>NZ_CP048209.1:0-190000 GCF_010119935.1 Paenibacillus lycopersici
TGTCGATCGGCGCAAGCTGATACTCCATATGGACGCCGGTCAATTTCTCCATCTCTTGCATGACCGGCATTGTGTTCCAATCGGCGATACCCGCATCCTGCGACATCATCTTGAGCGTGACCGTCTTGTCCACGATCGGGAACCCGTCTTTCTTGACGCCGCTCTCGTTCGCGTCGGTGCCTGCGTTGGCGCCTGCGTTTGCGTTCGAGCCCGCATTCGCCGCGCCGTTATTGCCTTCGTTCGATGTGCCGCACGCTTGAAGCAGCGATGCGGATGCCGTGAGGCTTAGGAGAATCAATGATGCCTTGCGAATCTTTTTCATGACAACAACTCCCTTTTTTGTCTTGGTGCCTATTATGGTAAGACCGGATCAGCCTTTGACTGAACCGATCATAACACCCTGAACGAAATAACGCTGCAAAAACGGATAGATGGCAATGACGGGCAGCGTAGCCACGATGATGACGGCATATTTGACGAGCGCGGCGATCTCCGCCTTGTTGTTCAGCGCGGCAGCCGTGGAGGCGTCCATCGCTCCGCCGCCCTGCGCGGACATTTCCTGCAGCACGAGAATCTGGCGAAGCACCAGCTGCAGCGGGTATTTGTCCGCGTCATTGAGATAAATAAGCGCCGAGAAGTAGCTGTTCCAGTTGCCGACGCCGTAGAACAGCGCCATGACCGCGATGATCGGCATCGACAGCGGAAGCACGATTTTCACGAACAGCCGCATGTTGGTGCAGCCGTCGATTTGGGCAGCCTCCTGCAATTCTTTCGGAAGATTGCTCTGGAAGAAGGTGCGGGCCACGATAATGTTCCAGATGGACGCGGCCGACGGGAGGACGATCGCCCAGATCGTGTTGACCAGGTGCAGCTTCTTCACGAGCAGGTACGTCGGTACAAGACCGCCGCCGAAGAACATCGTCACCATGAACAGCCCCATGAAGAGGTTGCGGCCGACGAAATCTTTGCGGCTCAGCGCATACGCCGCAGGCAGCGTCACGGCCAAGTTGATCGCCGTGCCGACGACCGTATAGAGAATCGTGTTGCCGTAGCCGACCCAAATGTTCGAATTGTCGAACACGCGCTTATAGCCGTCGAACGTAAGGCCTCTCGGCCACAGCCACATTTCGCCCGAACCGACCAGCTTCGGATCGCTGACGGATGCGCTGACCATGTAGACCAGCGGATAGAACACGATGACAAACGCTAGAAATACGTAGATATAATTGCAAATCAGGAATAGTTTGTCCCGACCGCTCTCTTTAACGCCCGATAGCATGATGCTCCCCCTCTCCTACCACAAACTGTTCTCGCTCGCGCGGCGGACAACCTGATTGACGACAATGAGCAGCACCGCGTTGACAACGGAATTGAACAAGCCGATCGCCGTCGAGAAGCTGTACTGGGCGCTCACAAGGCCCGAGCGGTAGACGAAGGTCGAAATCACGTCCGACGACGTCATGTTGAGCGGGTTTTGCAGCAGCAGGATCTTCTCGAAGCCGACGCCGAGCAGGCTGCCCATGCTCAGGATGAGCAGGATCGTCATCGTCGGCACCAGCGTCGGAATATTGATGTGGCGCACGCGCTGGAAGCGCGAAGCGCCGTCGATGATGGCGGCCTCGTGAAGCCCTGGATCGACGCCTGACAGCGCGGCCAAGTAAATGATCGTTCCCCAGCCCGCGCTCTGCCACACGTCGGAGAACACGTACATCGTCTTGAACCAGCGCGGATCCGTGAGGAAGTCCGGCGCCGTGAGTCCGAGTCCTTCAATAATATGAATGAGGATGCCGTTCGACGGGGACAGGAACGTAATGATCATGCCCGCCATGACGACCATCGATATGAAGTGCGGCGCGTACGTCACCGTCTGCGCCAATTTCTTGAAGAACCCGTTGCGAACCTCGTTGAAGGCCAGCGCCAGAATGATCGGGATCGGAAACCCGACCGCCAGCGAGTACAAGCTGATGCTGAGCGTGTTCCATAACAGGTCCCAGAAATAATAGGAATGGAAGAAGCGGACGAAATGGTCGAAACCGACCCAGGAGCTTCCCGTGATCCCTTTCGTGGGAATGAAATTCTTGAATGCGATCTGGATGCCGTACATCGGCCCGTAACAGAAGAGCAGGAAGTAGATTAGCGCCGGGGCGATGAACAGGTACAGCTCCCAGTTCTGAATAATGCCTTTCCATGACCATGCGCGCCCGGAGCGCTTCCCGGCCTTCCGCGCTTTCGATACGGAACCGCTTACAACGGCCGTTGTTGTATCCTGCATAGGATCACTCCTTTCACCATATTGTTCCTGATCTTGCGAATGATAACGTTCTCATCCCGGCGATCGCCGCTGCGATGCCGGCACCGTGCTAACGCTTTCATCGCTACGATAGCGGAAGTATTAAGCCAGCGTAAATATGTTGTTTTGAGCATGCTTCAAACCCGCATGGCGACAGGCTTTGCGGGCGATTGACAAGCTTGCCTGACAAGCGGACAATGTGTTGTTTTTGATCGGAAAACCGGCCGCTTCCGGACGGATCAAATATGACCAAGCGGGCGAATAAAGGCGGGGAAAAACGCGAAGCCCTGCCGGTCTGCGGCCAATACGGCAAAGGACCCGCGAAGGCGCCTTCCGGCTGCTTGCGCGAGTCCCTGCCGTTCGCCGCCGGCTTGTCCGCGGACGCAAAAAATCCCCGTCCTCCATGCGGAGTCGACGGGGATGAACCATATCGCACGCGTATCGGTCATGAATGCGACATGAAGCGTTGGCGTTCCTCTTCCTGATCCAGTACACCGCTGCTTATTAAGTCGCAGACGGCGTGATGTTCCGCTCCTGAAATACTTTCTGAACCACGTTCAGTGCGCCGCATGCCTTCGGAAACCCGGCATACCCGCCGCAGTGCAGGACGATCTCGAGCACTTCCTGCGGGCGCATGCCGACGTTGAGCGCCGCATGGACGTGGAACGGCAGCTGCTCCATCGCCCCTTGGGTGATCAGCGACGTAATCGTAATGATCTCCCGTTCCTTCAAGCTGAGCGTCTCGCGCGAATACAGGTCGCCGAAGCCGAAGGCGACCAGCGTATGCCCGAAGTCGGGGAAAAACTCGCCGAGCTGCTTGATCATCTGCACGCCCTGATCGCCGACCATCGTCTGCAGCGTCCGTATGCCGACTTCATAACGCTCTTGATTCGTTTGCTCCGGTACCATACCGATTCCTCCTTATCCCCGCTTCATCGTCGGAGGGATTTCATGCGGATCCATGATGATATCGATCACGCAGGTTTGGTTCGATTGCAGCGCATCGGCGAGCGCCGCCCGCAATTCGTCTTCCGTCTCGCAGCGGTAGCCCCGCGCGCCCAGCGCTTCGCCGAACTTGGCCGCATCCAGCGGGACGTTGTACGTCGTGCCGACCGCCTTGCCCAGATGGCGCGCCATGCCTTTGTCGACCATGTCGATGCTCGCATTGTTCGCCACCAGGAACAGTACGGGCGCATCGTGATTGACCGACGTCGACAGCTCCGTGCCGTTCATGAACATGCAGCCGTCGCCGGTCAGACAGGCCACGGTCCGCTCCGGCGCGCCGAATTTGGCGCCTACCGAATAACCGATGGCTCTGCCCATCGTGGCGTATACTTCTTCGAAATAGAACGTGCCGGGCACGTAAATATCGAAATATTTGATGGCGTAGAACGAGTGGCTGCCGGCATCGCCGTACATCAGCGTATCCGCGGGCAGCTGCTCGCGGAGCACCTCCATCACTTGCCGGCCGCTCAGATAGTCCCCTGTTTCCAGCGCGGCCGCCGCTTCATCCAGTATGTACGCTCCCGGCAGCGTCCTTGCCGGCACGCGAGCGTCGGCGAACTGCAGTATCGCTTGCAAATTCGCGCGGATATTGCCGAGCACCGGCGTCGTCGGCACGGGCAGCGCCCGGCCGATGAAGCGCGAATCGTGGTCGAAATGCAGCACATGCTTCGGATAGCAAGGCGGCGCAAGGCCCGGGATCTCCAGATCGCTCAGCTGGCTCCCGACGACGATCAACAGATCGATGCCTTCGCGCAAATACGCTTCCGTAAGGACATTGCCGCCAAGGCCATACGGACCGAGGTGCAGCGGATGATCCGTACGGAAGACGCCCTTGCCTCCGGGCGTCGTCGCCACGGGAAGCGACCATTTGTCGGCGAATGCCTCGATTTCGCCGTAGGCGCGCAGCGCGTGCAGCGCGCCCCCGACGAGCAGCAGCGGACGTTTCGCTTCGGCGAGCAGCGAGGCCGCCATGTCCAAATTCGATGCGATCGTCGTCGACTGCGCATCCGGAAGCGTCAGGTCGAAATCCGCGATCTGTTCCGACAGCACATCGGTCGGGATGCACAGGTGAACGGGCCCCCGTACGCCGGAGAACGCGCGGTCCATCGCATGCTCCAGGTAATTCCGGAGCAGCTCGCCGCGATCGACGCGGGCGCTGAACTTCGTGACGGGCTCGAACATCTTGACAAGGTCCGTGCCGAACATCGTGCTGTCCTGGCCGAGCACTTTGCCGATTTCTCCGATCGGAGGCGAGCCTGTAATGAACAGCACGGGCAAATTGGTGAAGAGCGCTTGTCCGGCGGCGGTCAGCATGTTGATGCCGCCCGGCCCGGCCGTTCCGACCGCGACGCCGAGGCCGTCGCTTGCGAACGAATAGCCCGCAGCCGCGAGGCCGGCTCCTTCCTCATGCTTGCTGAGCACGAACGTTATGCCCGCTTGATCCATCTCGAGCACGAGCGGCGTTACCGGCTTGCCGGGAATTCCGAATGCGTGGGTGACGCCCCACTTGGACAAATGCTTCACGAGAACACTGCTTACTGTCGGCATTGCACGTAATCCCCCTAATCGATATCAGTACAGCTTCTTCACCTTGGCTATGAGCTCTGGAAACGATTGTTCGAATTCCTCTGCGGGAATGGGCCGGCTAAAATAATATCCCTGAACTTCATCGCATTTCTGCACTTGCAGGAAACGGAGCTGCTCCTTCTGCTCCACGCCTTCCGCGACCACTTCCAAATTCATGCTATGGGCCATGGCGATAATGACGCTTACGATATTCGTGCCGTTCGCATCCTTGCTGATGTCTCGCACGAAGCTCTGATCGATCTTGAGCCGATTGATCGAGAAATTCTTCAGATAGCTCAAGGAGCTGTAGCCGGTTCCGAAATCGTCGATGCTGATCTGAATGCCCAAGGAGCTCAGATTGCGCAGCATCGGAATGGCGTGGTCGACATTCATCGTCATCGTCTCGGTGATTTCGAGATCCAAATACTTGGGATCGAGACCCGACTCGTTCAGCGCCTCCTTGACCACGTCGACCAGTCCGTCGTCCAGGAACTCCATGGAGGACAGGTTGACGGAGACGCGGAAGTGCGGGAATCCCTGATCCTGCCACTTCTTGTTCTGCCGGCAGGCGGTGCGCAGCACCCACGTGTCGATCTGATGAATAAAGCCCGTTTCTTCGGCGATCGGAATGAAATCGTTCGGCGGAATCAAGCCCTTGGAGGGATGCATCCAGCGGACGAGCGCTTCCACGCCCTTCAGCTCCCCGGTGCTGATATCGACCTGCGGCTGATAGAACAGCCGGAATTCTTCGTTCTCGATCGCCTTGCGAAGCGAGCTCTCCAGTACGATCTGCTCGCGGGTCGTAATGTTCATGTCCGGCGAATAGAGGGCATACGTGTTGAGCCCCCTGCCCTTCGCGCTGTACATCGCCGTATCGGCGGTAATCATCAGCTCTTCCAGGTCCCGGCCGTCCTTCGGGTAGATGGAGATGCCGGCGCTCGCCGTCAGATGGAAGTCATAGCCGTTCAAATTGAGCGGTTCCTTGAACACGCCGAGAATGTCTTTGACCCGCATCACCGCCGCCGCCTCGCAGTTCTCGCCGGAGAAGGCGAACATAAACTCGTCACCGCCCATCCGCGCGATCAGTTCGTTCGGCGCGAGCACCTCCTGCAGCCGCGAAGCCACCATGACGAGCAGCGTATCGCCGCTGGAATGGCCGAGCGTATCGTTGATGATCTTGAACCGGTCAAGGTCCAGGCAGACGACGGCCACCTGATTGCTGGAATCGGATTGGCCGGATTCCTGCAGCTGCTGAATGATCGAGGTGACCTTCTCCTTGAAGCAGCGCCGGTTGGGCAGCTTCGTCAGATCGTCGTGATTCGCCAGGTAATTGTACTTCTCCTCGGCCTTCACCCGGTCGGTAATGCTTCTGAACTGGCCGAAGGCGCCCAGCAGCTTCTTCTTCTCGTCATAGAGCGGGAACGCGTCGAACAGGCAGACCAGCCGATCCTCGCTCTCGTTATGCTCGAAGCTCATCTGTATATCCTCGAAGGTCGTTCCGTTCTGGATCACATCGTAGATATATTCGCCCATGCTCGGGAGGTAACGAACCTCCGTGCCCAGCATCTCTTCCTTCGGCCTGCCGGTGAACAGCTCCGCGTACTGGTTGTACGTGATGATCTCGCCTTCCCGGCTCGTCAGCACGATGCCGTTGCGGGTATTGTCCATGATGATCTGGTTCAAGATATTCAGCTTCTGGTTCTGCTTCCGCAGCAGCAGCTCCCGTTCGATGGAGTCGACTGTCGTGGCCAGCATCGTGACCATCATCGGGTTCTTGAATTCCTTGGCGGTCATGATCGTCAAGGTGCCCAGCAGGTCGTTGACGTCCGTGTAGTGGAAAGCGACGGCGTAACAGGCGCTCCCGTGCAAATATTCGTGGTAGTGGTCGTCGCCGATCAGCTCGATGGGCGACTGGTTGTACTTGAGCGACAGGTTAACGACGTTGGTTCCCATGCTCGCTTCCGTGAATTGGACGCCCGGGCTGATGCCCAGGTCGTGAATCGTTTTCCGGATCGTCTCGTCGCCCATCATATGCAGGACGAAGCCCCGGTCGTCGCAAACCGACAATAAGAGCGGCGTCCCTTCCAGGAGCTGAAGCACCTTCTCGCCGAAGAAGCTGACGACGGACAGGATCTCGTCGTACTCTTCCCTCAGCGCGCTTAATTCGGACGGCGTCAAAATCTTCTGCGGAAAAGGTATAGTCTTCGAGTCCATGCCAATCTCCTCGCAAAACCGATTCGATTGTACAATAAACTCGGGCTTTTCCGTTCGTATCATCATTAATAGCCCCCCTTTTACTAGCCGACGTGAAAGCGCTCTATCGCTTCTCCGAGCCTGTTTCGGTACATTCTAAATAGAAACGTATCCTACTACTGTAGCGTTTTCGTCCTGGTCGGACAATAGAATCATTCGAAAATATTATGTAGTCGCATAGCTGCCGAGGGAAGTGGATGATAGCCGGCTTGTAATATAGGAGGAATGATCGAGTCGGGAAAGCCGCATGGAAGCACGGATCGATGGTTGCGGGACTTGCGCCGCAATCAAGAATAGAGACAAAAATTAGGAACGATTTTACTAGTATTGTAGACCATTTCCGTTTTCTTGTCGATAATTGTCTCCCTAAAACGGCCATTCTCCGCCCGTTCCCGGCGATTTCGGCAGACATGGCGAGACAGCCGGCGCCCGCCAAGGCCCGGCTGCCGCCGTAGGTCCAAAGAATGAGCGCGGCAATCCCCTATTCGAACTCCAGACCCACGCCGTCGCCGATAACGGTCCCGATATCGGCCCCTTCGCAGATCTCCCGCATCGATCCCGGCCGGTCGAAATTGAAGACATGCATCGGCAGCTTGTAGTCTCTCGCCAGGATGAAAGCCGATTGATCCATGACCGTCAAATTCCGCTGGAGCACGTCATTGTAATGGAGGGAATTGAATTTCCTCGCTTCCCTGCTCCGTTTCGGATCGGCTTCGAACACCCCGTCTACGCCCTGCTTGGCGACCAGCAGCGCCTCGCAGTTCACTTCGATCGCCCGTTGAACCGAAGGGTAATCGGTCGTCACGAACGGCTGCCCGTTCCCGCCCGCGAAGATGACGATATAGCCCTTCTCCAGATGGTGGATCGCCCGCAGCCGGATATACGGCTCCGCCACCGAGGTCGCCGGGATGGACGTCATGACGCGCACTTCCTTGCCGGTTCGCGCTTTCAATACGCCGCGGAGCATCAGGCTGTTAATGACGGTCGCCAGCGTGCCGATATTGTCGGCCTCCGCCCGCTCGATGCCCCACGACTCCGCCATATTGCCGCGAAAAATATTACCGCCGCCAATGACGATCGCCACCTCGACGCCGAGGCTTGCGACCGACATGATTTCGGTCGCGATATGCTCCAGCCGTTCGGGAGCGAACCCGAACTCCGAGCTCCCCGCAACCGCCCCGCCGCTCAGCTTGATCAATACTCTTCGATACCTGGCCATCTGCTCCACCTCCGGAAAATAAAAAACACCGAAGCCATGATGGCTTCGGTGTAGGGCGAAACGGGAATAGAAGGGCCGGATCTGCCGACATGCAGCGAACGCGTCTTCCGCTTCATATTCCCGCCTCCTTCGGATTTGACTTACTTCAACAACTGACTTGCAGCTCCTATTGTACCTCGGCGAAGCGCTGCCGGCAACGGCCGGTTGATCGTCGGCTTAAGCTCGTTGTCCGCGCCGCGTCTTATCGCTGCTCCCCGACGCGGCCGATGGCCGAACGACCGGTCATCGCCGCGGCAAGCATGACGACGATCGCGAACAGGCCGGCGATCAGGCCGATGACGCCATGCCAGCCGTAGGCCGTCAGGAACGCGCCGCCCGTCGTGCCGAGCAGGCTGGAGCCCAAGTAGTAGAACAACAAGTAAAGCGACGAGGCGTACACTTTGAGCGGACGAGGCGCGATGACGCCCACCCAGCCGCTGGCGACGGTATGGCCGGCGAAGAAGCCGCAGGCGAACAGAATCATGCCGATGATCGTGAGCGCCAGGCTGCCGCCGAGCGTGAGCGCGGCGCCCGCGAGCGCCAGGACGACGCCGAGGATGATCAGCCCCGCGCGGGAATGCCGGTCGGCGAGCTTCCCGAACAGGAACGAGCTCCACGAGCCGACCAATTGGAAGACGAACAGCATGCCGATGACCGATTGGCTCAAGCCGTACGGCGGCTTGCCCAGCAGGTAGCCGATATAGTTGAACAATGTCACGTAGCCGCCCAGGAGCAGGAAGGCGACCGCGTAAATCGGCAGCAGCCTGCCGTTCGCGAGCCCGCCCTTCATTCCGTCCAGCCACAGGCGGAACGAAATGCCCGACGGTTTGAAATTCCGCGGCCGCGGCAAGCAGATCCAGAACAACAGGCTGCAGACGAGGCTGAACGCGCCGAGCGCCCGCCAGCAATCCGATGTTCCATTCGAACAGATCGGTCAGCAGACTGACGATGACGCGGCCGACGAAGCCGCCGATCGCCGTTCCGCCTACGTAGACGCCCATGGCTTTGCCGATGCTGCCCGGGGCGATCTCCTCATTCAAGTACGTCATGGCGATGGCCGGGAAACCCGACAGGCTGATGCCCAGCAGCAACCGCAAGGCGAGCAGCAGATGGAAGTTATGGGCGAACGACGTAAGAATGGCCAGCGCCGACGTCGCGAACAGCGAGGCGACCATGATGCGCTTCCTCCCCCAAGCGTTCGAGAACGCCGAGACGAACATCATGCAGAACGCCAGTGAAAGGGTCGACAGCGAGATGACCATGCTTGCCGCGGACGGCGATACATGGAACTCGTTCGAGAATTCTCCAAGCAGCGTTTGCGGACTATATAGAACAGCGAACGTCACGATGCTGCCGAGGAGTATGCTGAACAGCGTCCGCCGGTAGGCAGCACTTCCTTTTTCCATAAACGCCATGCGATGACAACCCCCAACCTTGTGTTTCTGGCTGGTTCCTAGTGTACGCCTCGACAATTCATAACGTCCAATTTATTATTGGTATACGAATCATGCATTTTGGTAACCAATTCGCCGAAGGAGGCCGCGATCAAAATGGAGTGGCAGCAGCTTGAATATTTTCGCGCGGTAGGCCGGTCCGAGCATTTCACGAGGGCGGCCGAGCGGCTTGCGATCTCGCAGCCCGCGCTGAGCCGTTCGATTACCCACCTGGAGGAAACGCTGGGCGTTCCATTATTCGATCGCGTCGGGCGCTCCGTGAAACTGAACGCTTACGGCCGCCTGTTCCTGGCGCGCGTCGAGAAGGCGCTGCAGGAAATCCAGGACGGCGTGAACGAGCTCCAGCAGCTGAAAGACCCGTACACCGGCACCGTGTCGCTCTCGTTCGTCATGACCTTCGGGCTGAGCCTGCTGCCGGACTTCATCGGCAGCTTCAACAGGCGCTATCCGCAGGTGAAATTGCAGCTGTTCCAGAATACGACCGCCGGCATCGTGCGGCAGCTGCTCGACAGCGAGGCCGACCTCAGCATTCTCGGCCTGATCGACCTGCGCAGCCAGCTGGAATGGACGAAGCTGCTCGACGAGGAGCTGTATATTTACGTGCCGGCGAAGCACCGGCTCGCCGCGAGGGAGTCGATCCGGCTGGAGGAGGTGGCGGACGACCCGTTCATCGGCTTCAAGAAAGGCTACAGCATGCGTTCGCAGACCGAGCAATTTTGCCGGCAGGCCGGTTTCTCGCCTCGCGTCGTCTTCGAAGGCGAGGACGTGGCCACCGTATCCGTGCTCGTCTCGTCAGGCATCGGCGTGACGCTCATCCCCGCGTTCACCGGCATTACGCCGAGCAAGATCAAGAAGCTGCGGGTCACGGAACCGGTCTGCCGCCGGGAGATCGGCCTGGCCTGGCTGAAGGGACGCACGCTGTCGCCGTCGGCCGACCTGCTGCGCGCGTTTATTATGAACTATTTTCGCAAATCCTGAATGCGAGACCCGGCAGCCAAGGTCCGGGCCGATTCACGCCGTCTTCCGCGACCTGCTGCACGAAAACGAAAATAGACAAAACCGCTCCAATGGGAGCGGTTTTGTCTCGGCATACTGCTCTCGTACGATGGCTGAGCGCTTATGCGGCGCCGCCTTGAACCTTATCGTTACTCCGCCGTCACGCTGCCGGCCCGCTGCCCCGCGAACCGCACGCCCTGCCGTTCCAGCTCGCCGTGCAGCGCCCGCATCGACACATCGCGCAGCGCCCGTCCTTCGTCGAGCGAAATCGCCGCCGCCGCGCCTGCCGCCTGGCCGAGCGCGTAGCAGGTCGCCTGCACGCGCATCGAGGACATGGCGACATGCGTCGCGGAGATGGAGCGGCCTGCGACAAGCAGGTTGTCGAACGCCTCGGGCACCATGCAGCGGTACGGAATATCGTACCCGTCGACGCTGCGTTCGTCGGTCGTTTTCTTCGCGTCGGGACTGTGGATGTCGATTTCGTAGTTCGTCTGCGCGACCACGTCCGCGAACCGGGCGCCGCCCACCACGTCCTGCTCGGTCAGCGTGTAGAGCCCTTCGATCTGGTTCGTCTCCCTGACGCCGGTCTGCGGCGCGATATGCGTCAGCGCGTATGTCTCGAACCCGGTCCGCTGCAGATAATTCGCGATGGAGAACACCTGCCGCAGCGCTTCCGTCTCGGCGTAGTTGCTGTCCTCGATTTTCGCGCCGTTCGCCTTGACGCGGGACATGTTCACGAGCAGCGAGCCGTCGTTGTTCTGCTCCCAATACAGCCTGCGTCCTTGCGGCAGGTCGGACACGTCGTTGTAGACGTAGCAGCCCTCCGGCAGCACGGGCGTCACCGGCTTGCCGGTGTTCTGCATCGTGAACATCAGCGTCATGGGCTGCGTCAGGCCGTCCTCGTCCCGCCCCGTACGGTATGGAACGCCCGCATCGATCGCCACCCGCGCGTCGCCCGTGCAATCGATGAACCGCTCGCCCTCGAACGCCCGCAGCCCTTCGCGGGTCGAGACGATGACCGACCGGATCCGGCCGTCCTCGTGAACGGCGCCGATGAATTCGCAATGGTAATAGACCTGGACGTTCTCCTTCTTCATCTTCTCGTTGAAATACTGGCGCAGCAGGAAAGGCGAGTACTGCGGCGCAATGGACTGATCGTGGTCCGCCGGCAGATACTCCGCGAGCATCTCCGAAATAATCTCCCGGTAGATGCCGGTCACGTTGCCGACGGGCATGAAGATGCTGACGCCCGCCAGCGTTCCCATCCCGCCCAATTGCGCGGATTTCTCCAGCAGGGCGACCTTCTTCCCGCATCTCGCCGCGCCGATCGCGGCAGCCGCGCCTGCGGGACCGCCTCCGATGACGACGACGTCCGCATGCAAATACGTTTGAACCTGACGCTGAAACGAATACGTTTGATTGTGATCCGACATTGCCATAGCCCCTCTCCCGTAAAGAGGCGGCCGGTCCGGATACCGAACCGCCGCCGCTCGATTATGAACGGTTCCGCCGCTGCCAGTCCATCGATGCCAATCTTCCCGCGCTTCCCTGCAGGACTGGCAGATTCGAGATCCGAATCGCCGCGCTAAGCTCTCGGTATCTTCCTATTCCTTAAACTTCGCGATTGCCCCTTGCAGGACGTCAATCACTTTATCGCACCAGGCGTCGAACGCCGGATCCTCGATCTGCAGCTCCGGATGCGCCAAAATATGCTCGACCGTCGCTTTGATCCCTTGGTCGAAGCGCGTGGTTGCCGCGAATCCCGGCACGAGCCGCTTCAGCTTCGAATTGTCGAACACGACGGAATTCGCCTTGTCCCCAATAAGACCGCCCGTATAATCCTGATCGCTGCAGGCCGCCAGGAACGACGACGACACATGCACCGCCTGAAGCTTCACGCCGAGCGCATCGGCAATCGCCGCGTAAATCTGGTTCCAGGTGACCGTCTCGTCCGACGTGATCTGCACCGCTTCGCCGATAGCGTGCAGATTGCCCATGAGACCGATGAAGCCTTTCGCAAAATCGCCGTTATGCGTCATTGTCCACAGCGACGTGCCGTCGCCGTGAATGATGACGGGCTTGTTCTCCAGCATGCGCTTCGCCACTTGCCACGACCCTTTGCCGCCATGCACGCCAAGCGGAATCGAGCGCTCGTCGTACGTATGGCTCGGCCGAACGATCGTGATCGGGAAGCCATTCTCGCGGTACTGCTTCATGAGATACTCTTCGCACGCGATTTTGTTCCGGGAATATTCCCAGTACGGATTGGCGAGCGGCGTGCTTTCGGACACCCGGTAATCGGACAGCGGCTTCTGGTAAGCCGACGCCGAGCTGATGAAGATGAACTGCTTCGTCCTGCCGTTGAACAGCCGGAAGTCCCGCTCCAGCTGCGCGGGATGGAAGGCGATAAAATCCGCCACGACATCGAATTGCAAATCCGCGACGAGCTGCGCGACGCGCGCCTCGTCGTTAATGTCCGCTTGAATCACTTTCACGTTCTCCTGCAGGCTGCCGCTGCGGTTGCCCCGGTTCAGCACGTACAGCTCGCACCCGTTCTCCGACAATTGCTTCGTGATCGCGGAACTGATTATGCCCGTTCCTCCGATAAACAGCGCTTTCATACGCCACCTCCGCAAAGAAATGAGAATGCCAATCGTTAAGCCTATCCACCTCTATATTCGCTTCCCGGCCTCATAATCCTTCGCGGACGGTTACGAAGACTCATGTACGCGGGCGCCCGCGTGTTCACGCGGATCGCATAGAGGCACAACGGTCGCCAAGCGGCATGTCCTAATAGCCACTCGATGGCCGCTCGCGAATGACTGCGCTTTCACCGCTTTCTTTCGACAGTCACCGCAAGCCCGATCTCTTACAATGAGAGCGCAAGAAGTCTTCCAAGGGAGCGATGATGCCAATGAACCGACGGAGTCCGAACCTTGCCTTCCTGCTTGCCTGCAGCCTGCTGGCTGCGCTGATGAATGCCGTTACCGGCTACGCCGCCGCCCCAAGCGCGGCTCATGAGAACGACCGGCCGCCATGGGCGGGATCGAGATTGGAGGAGGGGCTCTCGGAGGGATGGCTGCACGGCTATGCCGACGGCACGAGCCGGCTTGGCAAATCGATTACGCGGGCGGAATTCGTGACGTTCGTCAACCGGGCCTTCGCCTTGACCGCTTCCGTGCCGGTAGCATCGCCGGATCTGCATGCCGGCGATTGGTATGCCGGCGAATTCGCCAAAGCCGTCAAAGCCGGCTACATCGATGCCGACGGCGGCGAGCTGCGCCCTCAGCAGGCGGTTAGCCGCGAGGAGGCGGCCGTCATGATCGCCGCGCTGCTGAAGCTCGACCTCACGGGCACCGACGTCTCCGCCTTCAAGGATGGCGACGCGATCTCCGGCGCCGACCGGGGAGCGGTCGCCGCGCTGCTCCGCAAAGGCATCTTGGACGACTTTACGGACGGCAGCGCCGGCGCCAGCTTCAATCCCTCCGAGCCGCTTACGCGGGCGGGCGCCGTATCCATGATATATGCCGCTCGGGAGTCGAATCCAAGCGGCGGGTAATCGCCGCGAGACCGCAATTGCAGCATATGGGATCCCAATAGACGAACAGGCACGGCGAGCTGCAGGAGACCTGCGGCCGACCGTGCCTATTCATGTTCTGGAACGATTGCAATGCACGACGGGGGCACATAGTCGCACAACCATACGCCGTTGGCCGACAGGTAGAACCGATGCCCTTCCCGGCGCATTCCGGCGGCGTCGATCTGCAGCAGCACCGCCTCCCCGTGGCGATTGCCGACTTCGATGGCCGTGCGCACGTCGTCCGTCAGGTGAACGTGCCGGCGGGAACGTCTGCGTATGCCCGCTTCGCGAATGCCCGGCAGCCGATGCCGCGCCGTGCCATGATACAGCCGCCCGGGAGGTTCCGCCTCGGCGAGCTCTACGTCGACGGCGATCGAATGGCCCTGATTGGCCCGGATCTTCGTCCCGTCCGAATTGAAGCTGTAGCGCTGCTTCTCGTTCTCCCGGACGACGAGCGCCAGGGCGTCGCGGTCGATCGCCTTCCCGGCCCGGGCGCAGCCCGCCAGCAGCGCCTGCACGTCCGCCCAGCCATGGGCGTCCAGCGCGATGCCGGCCGCCGCAGGATTATGGCGGAGCACGTAGCTGAGAAACCGGCCGAATGCGTCGTCCTTGCCGATTGCCGCGACCGGTCCGGCCGAGCCGTCCAAGCCGTCCGCCGGACTTGCTCCGCCGGATCCGCCCAGACTGCCTGAGCCGCCCATCCCGCTTGCATGGCGTGTTTCGAGATGCCGGCCGTTTGTTTCTTCCATTAGTCCCGCCCCCCGTCTGCCGCTCCGAACGCGTCCATGAAGACGCATGCGGATATCCGGCAAGCAATTATCGATCCTTCCTACCACTAGCGCCGCCGGCACGCTTACGCCGGGCAGGCGCCGCACGGCGGTCATTGCTCCGACAGCGAGCGCAGCCTTCTGAGCGACGGGAACAGCACCATCCACAGCCCGGCGACGGCGAGCGTGCCGAGCCCGCCGATGAACGCGGCCGGCACCGTGCCGAGCAGCCCGGCCAACGTGCCCGATTCGAACTCGCCGAGCTGGTTCGACGTCCCGATGAACAGCGAATTGACCGCGTTCACCCTGCCCCGCATCTCGTCCGGCGTCTGCAATTGCACGAGCGACGACCGGATGACGACGCTGACCACGTCCGACGCGCCGATCAAGAGCAGCGCGACCACCGACAGGAGCAGGCTCTTCGATACCGCGAAGAGCATCGTGGACAGGCCGAAGACGGCAAGCGCCGCGAACAGAATCGGCCCGACGGCCCGCCTCAGCGGGTAGTAGCCGATCACGAACGACATGAGCAGCGCCCCGACCGCCGGCGCCGTCCGCATCAGGCCGAGCCCCCACGCGCCCGTACGCAGAATATCCTGCGCGAAGATCGGCAGCAGCGCCGTCGCCCCGCCGAGCAGCACGGCGAAGAGATCGAGCGAAATCGTGCCGAGAATGACCGGCTTGCGGAAGATGAAGATCAGCCCGTCGAACACGGAGCGCAGCGTGGCGGGCCCTACCTTCTGCCTGCTCTGCGTCACGCGAATGACGAAGGTCAGCAGGCCGCCTGCTAACAAGGCGACCGCAGATGCCGCATACACGTAATTGGCTCCTGCCGTAATCAACAGGCCGCCGAGCGCCGGTCCGATGATTTGCGCGGTTTGGCCGGCGGAGGTGCTCCATGAAACCGCCTGCTGAAGCACGTTCTTCGGCACGAGCTGCGGCAGCAGCGCGGAGGAAGCCGGCCCCTCGAACGCGCGGAAGGCGCCCAGCAGCGCGGCCGCGGCCAGAATCTCTCCCCTGCCGAGCCAGCCTTCCATGCTGCCGACGAGCAGCAGGGCGGCGACGACGCTCTCGGACGTCTGGCACCAGGCGACGATCAGGCGGCGGTCGAAGCGATCAGCGACATGGCCGACGACGAACGTCAGCAGCACCATGGGAAGGAACTGCGCGAGGCCGACCAGCCCGAGACTGTACGCATCGCCCGTCAGCTCGTACATTTGCCAGCCGATCGCAACGGCGAGCATCTGGAACGACGTGCCGGACAGCACGCGCGACAGCCAGTAATTCGCGTAGTAGGGCTGTCCGAGGACAGCCGATTTCGTTCGAAACATAAATTGCGACATCCTTTCCGTACAGCATTCTGCCCTGATGCAATTATGCAAACCGTCTTTATTAACTTAACATAAATACATGCCGGGCATAATGCTAATCCGCGACAAGTGTTGCAGCGCGTCTCTCCCCCTCAGCGGACAAACAAACGACCGCCCCCGGAGCACTCCGGGAGCAGTCGCTTGACCTGCTTATAATGACCTTATTGCGGAAGGAACTGATCGAACAGCATCTCCGCCCAGCGCTCGTTCGATTGCTTCGTGCGCCCTGCGTTATGCGGCGTATGCACGACGTTATGCCGGCCCAGCAGCTCGTCGTCCAGCGGCAGCGGCTCGATGTCGAACACGTCCGCGGCGAGGCTGATCTCGTCCTTCAATACGCGCTCGCGGACCGCTTGCATGTCGCAGATGTCGGCGCGCGTCGCCAATACGACCAGACAGCCCTTCGGCAGCGCATGGATGAGCTCCGCCGTCACAAGCCCGCGCGTCTTCGGCGTGAGCGGCACCATGGGCGCGAAGATCTCGGCATCCCGGACGAGCCGGTCCAGATGCCATTCCTTGCGGGCGCCCGTCCGGTGGAAGGACGGCTCCGTCGCGAACGGGTCCCAGGCGGCGACGTCGGCCCCGAGCATATGCACGAAGCTGGCATAGCGGGAGGCGATATTGCCCGCGCCGACGATGCGGATCCGCTTGCCTTCGACCGTGCCGCTCGTGAAGTTCGGATCGTCGCCGAATTGATGTCCCCTGACCGGCGGATAACGCACCCCGCCCGGCGGATCGTAATCCCATGGCTGCAGGTTCGCGATGATCTCGTGATGGGTCTGCGGAATTCTGCGCAAGCCGCACAGCGTAAGCGCCAGGGCGAACTCGGACACGGACTGCCCCCAGAATCCCTCGCTGCCGTGGCCGTACAGCCTGACGCCGGCATCCTTCAGCATCTTGGTCTGCTCCTCCGGCAGCGAATCGCCGTACGGCCCCGTCAGGAAGACCGCTTCCTTCAGGCCCGTGAAGGCGCGCAGGCAATCGGCCGTAACGTCCACCGAGAGCGAGACCAGGCGCGCGACGCTTCCCGGGTCCGAGACGAGCTGTCCCAGCGTGCCCGCCTCATCCGCGGGAAGGCGGATGAATTCGACGGTCCCTTGCGCCAGGAACAGCTGATGGAAACGGTCCGCCGCCCAAGGCCATACGACCTCGAATCGCGGATGAACGATAATAACGCTTCTCATAGTGATACCCTCTCCTCTTCCATTACCGAATTTATCTTACGCCCGCGAACGCTTCCCAGCATGCATCCAGCGCGGCCGGATCGGGCTCGCCGCAGAAGACCGCGATCCGATAGCGCGCGGTTTCGGTCCGGCCCGCCGCCAGCTGCCAAGGCCCCGCAATGCACCGGCTCGGCGAAATGCCCAGCTGGCCGTCGACGCGCCATGGCACGGGATGCCCGGCATTGCCCGGATGATCCATATACGCCAGACCGGCCTGATCCGCCCTGCCTTCGACCGGCATGCAGCAGGCGACCCAGCGCGCGCGCCGTCCTTCCGCTTCGCCGCCCGCCTGGCCTTCGCTGTTCAGCGCCTGGCCGCCGAGCTCGTCCCGGTACGGCATCCGCAAGAACAGCCCGCCATAGGCGTATTGGCCGAAGGTAAGATCGATCATCGCGGTCAGCGACCAACGCAAATCAAGATTGTAGCTGTCCCCTTGATCCTGAAGCTCCCACTGCTGCAATTCCGTCAGCATCGGCCTGCCTTCCGGGTCCAGGTAGACGGTCTCCGCTTCCCAGGCAGCGCGGCGTCCGTCGATGACGGCGGGCTTCAGCGGCAGCGGGCGGAAGCTGCCGTCCTTCGGGTCGTTCGTCAGGCCTTCCGTCCAGAAGCCGACGCCGTTCACATCGTTCAGCCCGATGTAGATCCCGTGCTGCCACGGATGGTGGGCCGGAACGTCCTCCGTGAGCACGCCGTTGCCGTCCGGCGCCAGCAGCGGATGGATGTAAGGCCGCTTGCCGGCGGGAGCGTGCTGCTCTAGCATCGGGACCGTCTCCTCGCCGCGATAAATCCGTAGGCGCGCTGCCGTCTGCTCCGCTCTTAATCGGGATGTCTGCATCGCCGGTCCTCCTTCATCGTCTAGCGAAATTTCGGCAGCTTGACCTGCTCGCCGCCGCGCATCGCCGATTCATGCGCGCAGATGCCGGCACACGTCCAGTTCGCCGATGTGTACACGTCGGGGAATGCCGGGCGGCTCTCGACGATGCTCATGATGAACTCATGGGCCAAGTGCGGGTGCGACCCGCCGTGTCCGCTGCCTTGCGTAAAGGACAGGTGAACGTTCCCGGCCGAGTCATAGACGCCCTCGGTCGTATATTTGCGTATTCCTTCCGGAAGCAGATGCGCGTAATCGGGCACTTCCACCCGCTCGGCCTTCTCGCCCGTGAAGATGACCGGCGATTCGCCCTCCAGCTGCTGCCATTCGAAGCTCATCCGATCCGCGTACACGTCGAAGCTCTCCACGTATTCGCGCGACGTCTCGAACAGGGAACGCGTCACTTCCATCGCCAGGTTCGAGTCGCGCAGCCGGAACAGCGCGGACTCGACGGCGAACGGGGAGCCGTACTTCTCCGTCAGCCTGTCCGCGATGCGTCCCGATCCGAGACAAGATACGAAGTCGGCTTCCCGCTCGGCCAGCGCCAGCAGCGGACTGACCGCGTGCGTCGCGTAATGCATCGGCGGCAGCCCTTCCCAATAGCCGGGCCAGCCGGCCATTTCCTGCTGATGCGCCCCGCGCAGAAACTGGATGCGCCCCAGCTTGCCGGCATCGCGCAGCCCCTTGACGTACAGAAACTCGCGCGTGTAGACGCAGGTTTCCATCATCATGTAATTCTTGCCCGATTGCTCCTGCGCTTCGACGATCCGGCGGCACTCCTCCACGGTCGTCGCCATCGGCACGGTGCACGCGACATGCTTGCCCGCGCGAAGCGCCTTGATGCTTTGCTCCGCGTGATTCGGAATCGGGGAGTTGATATGAACGGCGTCGATGTTCCCGTCCTTCAGCATCTCGTCGAAGTCGGAATAGCGGACGGCAATGCCGAAATGGTCGCCGATCTGATTTAACTTCTCCGTCGTTCGCTGGCAGATGGCGTACATCTCGGTATGCGGATGGTTCTGATAGATCGGAATGAATTCGGCGCCGAAGCCCAGTCCGACGATCGCAACGTGAATTTTACGGCTCATTCGGTTCATCCTCCTTGTAAGCGCTCTTAATAACTATTACTCTATGCTTAACGGACAGGAATGTCGATGCGATTATTTGTTTCGGAAATGAGATTTTTCACATCGGATATGCACTTATACGGGGTTGTAAGGAGCTGAACGAATGCGTTTATTCACGCCGTCGAAACGCAAGCAGGTCGCCTTGTTGATCGAGACGTCCAACGAATACGCGCGCGGCCTGCTGAGCGGCGTCAACGCCTATCTCCGCGAGCATGCGTCCTGGTCGGTGTCGCTGGGCGAATACGGCCGGAACCATATCGATCTGACGTGGCTGAACGATTGGCACGGCGACGGCATTATCGCCCGGATCGAGAACGAGCATACGGCGCGCTTCATTCGGGAATCCGGCCTGCCGGCCATCGACCTCAGCGCGTCCCGACGGCTCCCTTCGCTGCCCTGCGTGGAAACGAACGACCGCTCCATCGCGATCATGGCGGCCGATCATTACCTGGAGCGCGGCTTCAAGCATTTCGGGTTCTACGGGGATTCCCGCTTCCAATGGTCGACGTATCGCGGAACGTTCTTCCAGGACTACCTTCGCTCGAAGGGCTTCGGCTGCCACAGCTACGACACCCCGTCCGACGCCCTGCACGAGCAGCCGCCGCATGCCGGCAAGGACGCGTTCTTCCAATGGCTGCGCGGGCTGCCGAAGCCGATCGGCATCATGGCATGCTACGACATCCGGGGCCAGCAGCTGCTGGAAGCCTGCCGGCTTGCGGGGATCGCGGTTCCGGACGAGGTGGCCGTCATCGGCGTCGACAACGATGCGCTCTTGTGCGAGCTGTCGAATCCGCCGTTATCGAGCATTCAGACCAACGCGCTGAAGACGGGCTACCGCGCGGCGGAGCTGCTCGACCGCATGATGGCGGGCGAGGCGCCGGGCAGCCTGATCGAGCTGATCGAGCCGATCCGCATTCAAGTGCGGCTCTCGTCGGACGTGCTGGCCGTGGAGGACAAGATCGTATCCGACGCCATCCGGTTCATCCGCAATCACGCGCACGAGGATATCCAGGTGCAGGACCTGCTCGGCCATTTCGGGATTTCGCGCAGGGTGCTGGAAAGCCGGTTCCAGAAGGCGCTCGGCCGCACGCCCCACGATGAGATCCTGTCCGTGAAGCTGAAGCTGGTCAAGCGGCTGCTGGAAGAGACCAAGCTCCCCCTGGCCGCCATCGCCGAACGCGCCGGATTCAAGCATACGGAATATATGAGCGTGGCGTTCATGCGCGAGACCGGCATCCGTCCGGGGCGGTACCGGAAGAACAAGAGCTTCCTGCAATAATGGAATGATCGACAGGCAGCCGTGCCGCGACATGGCCCAGCATATCCACCGCCATGCGCTCGAGCGTGTAGCTCGGCCGGAAGCCCCATTCCTGCCGGGCGGCGGTAATGTCGAGCCGATCCGGCCAGCTCTCCGCGATCTGCTGCCGAACCGGATCGACTTGATAGGTCAACCGGAAATCCGGAATCGACCTGCGAATCTCGGCGGCCAGCAGCTCCGGGTCGAAGCTCATCGCGGATACGTTGTAGGCATTGCGGTTGACCAGCTTCGCCGGATCGGCCTCCATGAGCGCGATGATCGCATCGATTGCATCCGGCATATACATCATGTCCATGAACGTTCCTTGCCCGATGTAGGAGGTATACGCGCGCGAACGGACCGCTTCGAAGAACATTTCCACCGCGTAGTCGGTCGTGCCGCCGCCCGGCGGGGTCAGGTACGAGATCAGGCCGGGGAAGCGCAGCCCGCGCGTATCGACGCCGAATCTCGCGTAGTAATAGTCGCACAGCAGCTCCCCGGCCACTTTGTTGATGCCGTACATGGTCACGGGGCGCTGAACGGTCACCTGCGGCGTGGAATCCTTCGGAGAAGCGGGACCGAACACGCCGATCGAGCTCGGGGCGAAGAATTGACATTGCAGCTCCTTGGCCGTCTCGAGCGCATTGATGAGTCCGCCCATATTCAGGTGCCAGGCGAACAGCGGACTCTTCTCGGCCGTCGCCGACAAGAGCGCCGCCAAATGGATGATCGTATCGACTTTGTACTTGCCGGCGACGTCGTGCAGCGCGCGCTGGTCGTTCACGTCGAGCGTTTCGAACGGCCCTTCCTCTTGCTCCAGGCCGCTGCCGCCCGGCTTAATATCGGTTGCGACGACATGACGTGCACCGTAGATCTTCCGCAGCCTCGTCGTCAGCTCGCTCCCGATTTGACCGGACGAACCGGTGATCAGAATCGTTTTCATGTTCGGATCCTCCTCCAGTCAATGACAATGCCGGATTTATTCCTTCAGCCCCATCCGCTTCTTCACGTTCTCGTAGATGCCCAGCGCCTCGTCCAGCATGGCGGTCGTATGCGCGGCGGTCGGCATGTTCCGGATTCGGCCAAGTCCCTTCGGTACGGTCGGGAAGACGATCGCTTTGGCGTATACGCCTTCTTCCCGCAGCTCGCGGCTGAACTGCTGGGTCAGCTTCTCTTCCCCGATGATGCACGGAATGATCGGCGTCTCGGTAGGTCCGGTGCGGAAGCCGATTCGTTCCAGGCCTTGACGAAAATACGCGGCGTTATGCCACAGTCTCTCCTGCAGCTCCGCGCTGCCTGTCAATATGTCAAGCGCGGCGACGCATGCGGCGGCAATGGCCGGCGGCGCGGCGGTCGAGAACAGGAACGGCCGGCTTCTCGCCTTCAGCCACTCGATCAGCTCCCGTCTCCCCGCGACGTAACCGCCGACAACGCCGATTGCCTTGGACAAGGTGCCGATCTGGAAGTCGACCCGGTCGGATAAGCCGAAATGCTTGACCGTGCCGGCCCCCTTGCCGAGCACGCCGGACCCGTGCGCATCGTCGACATACGTGATCAAATCGTATCGTTCGGCGATGTCGACGATAGCCGGCAGCTTCGCGATATCGCCGTCCATCGAGAACACGCCATCGGTGATGACCATGATTTTGGCGTATTGGCCGGACTCCTTCGCGGCCTTGGCCTGTCGTTCCAGATTCTCCATGTCCGAATGCTTGTAGCGAATAACCTTCGCCCTGGACAAGCGGCACCCGTCGATGATGGAGGCATGGTTAAGCTCATCGGAGAGAATGGCATCGCCCGCATCCATAACGGCGGATATCGCGGCCATATTACAGTTGAAGCCCGATTGATACGCGATGGCTGCCTCGGTCTGCTTGAAGCGCGCCAGCTTCTCCTCCAGCTCCTCGTGGACATCCATCGTGCCGTTGATCGTGCGCACCGCGCCGGCGCCGACCCCGTATTGGCGGAGCGCCCGCTCGGCGGCCGCAATCAGGCGTTCGTCGCCGGCCAAGCCCAAATAATTATTTGAAGACAAGTTGATCAGCGGCCGGTTCTTGATCTGAATCATCGGACCGTTGCCGCCCTGAAGCGCGTCGATCTCGTTATAAAGTCCGTTCTGCTTCAACTCTTCCAGACTGCTGCGCAAAAACAACGACAATGATGGACTGGACATGGTCATTTCTCCTTTGGCCTTCCGTTATAGTTATTTTATATTATACATATGTGCGATATAACGCACAATGCATTTTCGACTTTTCATCTGCCATCGGCTACAATGTTGTATAACAGACCGGTACAGGAGGCGCGAATGGAACAGATTCATATCAAGCTAGGCAAGAACCTGAAGGGCGTCCGTCAGGCGCGGGGGCTGAGCCTGGACAAGGTCGCCGAGCTGACCGGCGTCAGCAAAGCGATGCTCGGGCAGATCGAGCGCGGCGAGACGAGCCCCACGATCTCGACGATCTGGAAGATCGCCAACGGGCTGCGGTTGTCGTTCACTTCGCTGATCGAGAAGCCGCCTGCGGAGGTCGCGGTCATCGAGAGGCAGGACATCGAGCCGCTGCTCGAGGAAGACGGACGATTCCGCTCGTATCCGATGTTCCCTTTCGACCCGTCCAAAAAATTCGAGGTGTACGCGGTCGAGATGGACGAGGGCTCCACCCATGTATCGGAGGCGCACAGCCCGGGCGTCGAGGAATATGTCATGGTGTCGTCCGGCTTGCTCGTGATCGACATCCAGGACAATTCCTACCATGTCCCCGCAGGGGACGCGGTGCGGTTCGCGGCCGATCAGCCGCATATCTACCGGAACGCCGGCGAGGGCCTGCTGCGGTATCAAGCCATCATTTATTATCCGTAAGCGTCCCTTCTTCCGTATGCTATGGCGCACACCATGCATCCGCGAAGGAAGTTCACATTTAAGCCTTCGATAATACGCAAATACGCATGCTCCAACAGCCCAAATCCCGGCATTCCGCCGGCATTGGGCTGTTTCTTGTTCCATGGGCCTTCGTCATCGGGAACGTCCTCGTCTGGTACGAAAGTATACCTTCCTCCTACACTAACGTCGACCGATAAGATTACTCCGTCGGCTGACGTGACAGATCGTCACATCCTCTATACTTGCCTTAACGAACACGATTACCGTTAAGGGGGCCGCCGCAATGAAACGAAAGACCATCCTGCTGCTTACCGCCGCGGCGGCTCTCTCGGCCATCCTGGCGACAAGCAGCGTATATGCGAAATCAGACATCGGCTCGCTTTTGCGCCATTGGTACGGGAATCGTTCGCAGCAAGTTATCGATCCGATGCACGCATCTGCCGCCGAGCAAAGGACGAAAGCCGCCGCGAAGCTGAACCAACGGTCGGAGGAACTGGCGAATGGTTCCCGGAGCGAGATTTCGAAGACGGCAAGAGCCCGTATCGACGAGTTAACGAAGCAAGTACAGGCTGCCGGAAATTCGTACATGGATCAAATCGGTGCCGCGAAGGACGGATTGACTGCAGGCCTCGACTTGCAGCATGAATTCGACAGCTACGTCGATGACGCCGCCCGCACGAGCGCCGAAGAGCTTAATCAGCTTGCAGAGGACACGATCAACGAGTTAACGCAGCAATTAACCGCCGCACCCAACCATTAACCAATCAAAGGAGAATGATGAACGATGAAATTCATGAAAACGAAAGTAGCCGCAGGGGTAGTCGCAGTAGGTATGCTCGCATCGATGGGAACCGTATTCGCCGCAACGGATGCAGGCGGACAGCTCCACAACTGGTACGATAAAGCTTCGAGCACGATTAAAGGCGTTATTACGGGCGAATTCGCCACCTATAAATCGGGCAAGATCGACGAGCACAACGGGAAGGTCGCAACCGCGATCGGCAAGGCGCGCCAAGACATCCGCGACGCGGGCAACGCGCAGATCGCGAACGTAAAATCTTCCGTCACGAGCCAAACGGCCGCATACGGCAGCCAGCTCGATTCGGCGAAAGGCGCCATTCTGACAAGCATGCCTGCCGAGTTCGACGCGTTCGTATCGACAGAGAACACGAAAACCGACGGCGACGTCGCTAAAGCCGGCGCTCAAAACACGACGGATATCAATAACGCGATCAAGAACCACAAAGGCGTATACCTCGGCCGCCTCGACACGGAAACGGCTCCTACGGTCGACGCGAAGAAAGCCGAATTGAGATCGAAAATCGATCAAGTGAAGCAAGCGTTGAACGGTGCGCTGGAAGGCGAGAAAAACCAAGCCGCGATCGATCTCCAAAACCACCTGAAAGCCCAGCTGGACGCTCTTGAAACGCAGCTGGACGCACTGACGCAGGCCGGCGTGAACGCCGCGATCGATGAGATCAATGCGAAAGGCCAAACGGTCCTGAACACTGCGCTGTCCGAGCTAGACAATATCGTCGCTAACGAAATCGATAACTAAGCCGTTCCAATAGACGACCTACGGAAGGAAGCCCTGGCAGCAGGGCTTCCCCCTTATAGGTTCAAGAACGTGACAGAAAGGACCGATCCGGGATGAGGTTCACGAACAAGGAAGGCGCAGCGCGCAAAAGCTTCAATCGCAAAGTCGCAGCTGGTATTGTTTTTTCAATGGTCTCCCTCACGGCAACAGTGGGGATTGCTTACGCGGACGTCGACATCGCAGGTACGCTTAAGTCCTGGTTCGACAAGAAAACCGATCTCGCGGTCACAAGCTTGTCGCAATCCGTCCAAAGCGAGACAGAGAAGCAGAAGGCCGAGTTGAAAAAAGAATTGCAGCTGCGACTTGAGGCATCCGCCCAGGAAATCGACGCGTTCACGGAAGCGCAGCGGGCCGAATATATCCAGACCATCCAACAGCATGCCGCCGATTTGATTGCATCGATGAACATAAGCAACGAAGATGACCGCAATCAAATTCTGAGCAAATTACAAACCATTACGGACAGCGCCATTCAGGCGATGAATTCGCTCTCGGGCAGCTACGCGCCGCCGGCACTGACGTATACGCCGCCTGCTCAAGAGGAGACGAAGCCGGCCGAGGATGCCGCTCCGCCTGCTCCAGAGAACCAACAGCCGGCCGAGAACGCTGCTCCGCCTGCTCAAGAGAGCCAACAACCGGCTGAGAATACAGCTCCGCCTGCTCCAGAGAACCAACAACCGGCCGAGAACGCTGCTCCGCCTGCTCAAGAGAGCCAACAACCGGCCGAGAATACAGCTCCGCCTGCTTCAGAGAACCAACAACCGGCCGAGAACGCTGCTCCACCTGCTCAAGAGAGCCAACAGCCGGCCGAGAATACAGCTCCGCCTGCTTCAGAGAACCAACAGCCGGCCGGGAATACAGCTCCGCCTGCTCCAGAGAACCAACAACCGGCCGAGAATGCCGCCGTCACTGCGCCGTAATGATACGGCAAGCAACCTTATCACGCCAAGGCGGTGAACGATGCCCATGCAGAACCTGCAAGAGATCCAACAACCATCGCAAGTCGCCAAATCCGTCTCGCCTATGAAGGCTGTCTGGGGCTGGATCCGCTTGCTCGTTATTCTAATCGTCATTCTGATCGTCGCCAATAACTTGATCGGCCTGGATCGCGTATCCGGGAATTCCATGAACCCGTCGCTTACCAACGGCGACGTCCTGTTCATTAATAAAGCGGCGATGTTGTTCAAGGGACCGAAATACGGAGACGTGGTCATCATCGACTCCAGTAAGCTGGGCTATCAGATCGTAAAACGCATCATCGCCGTCGGCGGGGACCGCGTCGCGATTACGGACGGCGTCATTTACGTCAACGGCAACCCGCTCACGGAGCTCTATACCTACGGCAAGTCCGAGGACATGGCCGAAACCGTCGTCGCATCCGGGAACGTCTTCGTCGTCGGGGACAACCGCGACCTTGGCGAAAGCCTGGACAGCAGGGACCCCCAGCTCGGACAGGTTGACCGCTCCGAGATCAGAGGCTTCGCGGCCTGCTCGCTGTGGCCGATGCATGGCATCGCCAAGCCTTTAAAGCTATAAAAAAAAAGCAATTCACTGGTATGTCGCCAGTGAATTGCTTCACATTCTTGACCCTTTACAGATGAACGGGTTCGAACTGCACGAGCCCTTTGGATAATGCGTACAGCGCCGCCTGCGTCCGGTCGCTCAGATTCAGCTTGGACAGAATCTGGCTAACGTGTTTCTTCACCGTGAACTCGGTAATGAACAGCTCGCTCGCGATTTCTTTGTTCGAACGGCCCTTGCCGAGCGATACCAGAACTTCCAGTTCTTTGGGCGTCAGCTCGGAGAACGCGTCCGCTTCCGCAGAAGGCGCCATCATATGATCCATGAACACCGGATCGTAGAACTTCCGGCCTCTTGCAACCGCTTCGACTGCATACAACAGATCCTCGGGCAGCGCCTCTTTCAGGCAAATGCCTTCCACGCCGAGCGACTGCGCAAGCTTAAGCTCGCTGCCGGTCATCGAGGAGGTCAAGATGAGAAACTTGCTGCAATGTCCGAGACGACGCGCCTGCTGTATGAATTCCAGACCGTTGTCCTTGCCCAAGTTCAAATCGACGAGTACGAGGTCGGGGTGCATATGCTCCATCATGGCCAAGGCTTCCTTCGTATTCGACGACTCTCCCACGACATCCATCTTGCTGTTCGTCCCTACGATCATACGAATCCCTTGCCGAACCAGCGGATGGTCATCGAGAATGATGATAGCAGTCATGCAACTACCTCCCAGGAACATTTCAATTTATGATATAATTAGCCGACTTATCCTCTAATAGAATCAATTTCCATTTTATATCACTCGCGACTATTTGACTACTATAAAAATAGATTAGGGGAACAGCTCGTGTCGTATCTACATCGAAGAAACACGATTTATGCCGTAATAGGCATAAGATGCGTTCTTTTCGTTCTAGGTCTTCTGGTCCAGTACTTAACCGGAGACCGCTCGGCCGCCTTCGCTCTGGCAGCCGTCAGCCTGTTGACCGCTACGAGCCTGCTGCACCTGCGCGCCTCGCGCAAGCTCGCCGCGGCCTTGATCCCGGTTGATCTTCTCTTCGGCATCTACCTTGTCGCGCATGCTGACGGGATCGACGGACCGTTCGTCGGCTACGGCCTGTTCAATCTCTTCCTGCTCAAAAGGCATCTGTCCTGGAAGCCGTTCTATGCCGTCTCGTCCGGTTATGTGCTGCTGCTGCCCGTTATCGCCGGACTTCTCGATCAAACACCCCTTGCTGGCTATTTTCAAGCTCATGCCATATACGTGATTTATGCCGGCATCTTCTTCGCCGTCGCCATCGCCGTGCACCGGAGTTCCCGCGTCTTGAACAGCCATTTGCGAAGCTTGGCACGTATCTGCTCCTCGGCCGAATTGGAGCCCCAATCCGATTTTCAGGAGGCGGTACGACAGACGGAGGCCGTGCTCGGCAAGCTATTGGGCGGACGCGAGGTTTGGATCTGCATAAGCGCGACGCTTGCCGCCCATGAACCGAACCAAAGCTGGATGCATGCGTACTTCGCCAATTCCCTTCGGGACATGCGCGATGCCTCCAAGGCCTATATTCGGTTGCCGTCTCCCATAGGCGAGCTGATCCCGTTCTACGTCCGCAAGCTGCAGAAGCAAGACGGTACCGGTTACGGGTGGCTGTTGGTCAAAGCGTCCGAGCAGGAGCTGTCCCTGCTTCAAATCGCTTACATCCAGCTTGTCCGAATGAAATTCATGAATCATTGCAACGTCATGACCCGGATGGACGACATCCGGACCCGCGCGGCGGCAATCGAGCGTGACCAAATCGCGCAGGATATCCACGACGGCATTGCGCAGGAGCTGTTCTTCCTTTCCGTTCAGCTCTTTCAGCTTAAGAGCGCCGTGCAGAAGGAGAATCTGAGCCAGGCCTTGCCCATCTTGTCGGAGATGGAAACCAAGGTGAAAGAAAGCCATCAGAATATCCGTACATTCATCGTGGACCTCAAGGGGGAGAAGCGGCGCTTCAATCTTCGGGATGCGATCGAGAACATGCTGCAGCGCACGACAGCGAACAGCGGCATCGCGCTCGACTTCCGAAGCAACGGCTGGGTCGCCCAAGAGAAGATCGAAATCGAAGAAGCCATCTATCATTTCATCGAGGAATCCGTCAACAATGTCATGAAGCACGCCGGAGCCGCCAAGCTGCTGGTCACGCTGGAGGTAACGAGCGTTCAATGGAGCGTTCTCGTCAGAGACGACGGGGCAGGCATGAATTGGGACGAGATCGAGCTTACGGGCAAGCTCGGTATCGCGGGAATGACCAAACGCATTAAAGCGCTCAACGGGTCGGTGAGCATACAATCCCAGCCCGCCCAAGGAACGACCATTACGGCCGCCATTCCGCGCGAAAGGAGCATGGCATATGTATAAAGTAGTCATCGCGGACGATCGTCCGCAAGCCCGGCAGGGACTTCATCTCTTATTGGATTGCTGCGGCGGCTATTCGATCGTAGGCGAAGCGGTCAATGGATCCGAGGCGCTGGAGCGGACATTGGAGCTGTCGCCGGATCTGCTGCTGACGGATTTGAAGATGCCCGGTATATCCATCATTGAGGGTGCACGCCATTTGAAAGCCATGCATCCATGCCTCAAGATCGTTATCTTGACGGCTTTCGACGAGAGCGAAGATATCTATCGCGCCATGCAAGCGGGGATTGACGGGTATTTGATGAAAGATACCGACCCTGAACAAATTTTGCAGGCGATCCAACAAGTCATGGACGGCTCCCGCTTCTACCAGTCTAAGGCGAATATGGATTTCGCCGGTTCCGGGGAGCCGCGCGCATGAGAAGGAAGGCTTGGTTTGCTATGCCGGTACAGCAAATGCTGACGGCGCTAATCGGAAGCATCGCATTCGGTTTGGCCCTCATCGGTTTATTGGATCGAAGTCTCGGCGGCGATTACGGGACTTTGCAGCAGCTATCGGTCTCCTTGGCCGCCGCAATCAGCGCCTGGGGAATATTCGGCGTACAGCGCCAGCTGCCCGCCAACGGCAGGACGGGCAAGCTTGTCTCGGTCTGGTACGTTTTTCTGCTGACGGTCTTTGTCTCGCTGTACGCGCCGGCACTCAACGGGCGCCTGGTAGAGGTTCTTCTGCTGTACCCCGTCGTCATCAGCATGATCGTGCCGCTCAGGGACTACCTGGTTGCCGCCGGAGCGTATATCCTATATTGCGCCTTGTTCATCTTGTTCGTTCCGGCCTACGCGAGTATGAATGCCGTCGCATCGGCGACTTCCGCCCTTGTGCAGCTGCTGCTCGTCGTCGGGAGCGCGCTTCTCGGGGGCGTCATCCTGATCGCCATGCATCAGCAGCAGAAGAAGAATGAAGAACGGTCCTTCCATCGGCAGCGACAGCAGGTGCTGAATACCTTGCAATGCTTCATTCCGGTCGGGGAACGCAAGACCCAAACCTCGCGCAAGGAAATCAACGACATGAGCGGCTTGATGAAATCGCTCTGGAAAGCCTACGGCGGCGATCTGTCCAAGGAGTGGGAGATCGAGCTTCTGTCCCTGCTTCACTTCGTAAGCCGGGTGAAGCTCCCCGATTATATGTTCGAGAAGGAAGGCAAGCTGTCCGAATTCGAGCTTGAAGTGGTGCAGGAGCATTGCTATATGGCGAAGGAGCTTTGCGCCGGCGTCCCCGGATTTCAGGAATTGGAGCAGGTCTTCTTATACCATCATGAGAAGGTCGACGGTACCGGATATCCCTTCCGGCTGCGAGGCGATCAAATTCCGGCACTCTCGCAAATGCTCGGGATTGTCGAGGTGTTCATCGCCATAACGACGCCGAGGTCCTACCGGCAGGTCATGTCGAAGCAGGCGGCTTACGAAGAAATCCGCAAGATGGCGGGCAGCTTCTATCGCCCGGATATCGTCGAAGCATTCGGCAAGGTGATTCGGGGATAGGCTCGGCCCTGCCGCATCGCCGCCGTTCCTTTACAGTACCCGTATGGCCGTGCCCGGGGAAAGCATGCCGAAACGCTGCTCCGCGCGGCCGCAGGCGGCCGCGTCCGCGAACGAACGGCTGCGGAATACGGCGTATTGCGGCTGCTGCCGCGCCATCGCTTCGATGACCGGCTCCGGCAGTGATTCGCCGAAGCAGGCGGTCAGCACGTTGCCGGCAGCCTGATGGATCGTCCGGCCTTCGATCGTCCTCGTCCCCATCGGCAGCGTCAGCTCAAGCCCGAGCTCCAGCAGGGCTTGAACGAGCCAAGCGCCGTCCGCAGGTTCATCCTCCATGCCGGATGTCCGTCCGCCCCGCTCCATGTACGCGTCGTCCAGCCGATAGACGCGGAAGCCGTAATCGATGGCTGCGCCGGTCTCCGACTTCACGCTGTTCGCGGCGCGTCTGATGCGCTCCTTGCCGATTTCGCAAATATTGACGTAGCCCGCCTTGTACGCCTCCGAGCCTTCGGCCGTTGCCTCCGGCAGTTGAATCATGATATAGCTGCGGCTGCCGCCGTCTTCGGCGTTCAGCCGCATGACCGCATGCGCCGTCGTCGCGGAGCCGGAGAAGAAATCGACGACCAGGTCGTCCCCTTCGGTTGTCAGCGACAGCAGGTATTGGATCAGCTCGTATGGCTTGGAATAGTGAAACACTTTGGCCCCGAACAATTCCTCCAGCTTCTTGGACGCCTGCGTGCTGGAATACGCCTCGATCAAGCCCAGCGGCCGATTCGTTCTCACGATGGGCTGATCGTGGTTGTCCACGTGCATATATTGCTTGGTGTACACCTGCCACTCGCCTTGATAATCCTTCTTCATCACGATAAAGTCGTGCTCCAGCCCCCATTCGACCTTCGCTTTCGACCAGCGCCAGCAGGCTTGCTTGCTGCCGATGGCAGGCATGATCCGCGTTCCGTCGGGCGCCGTAATCGGGTAGTCGAGCGAGGCGGAATACCGGATGCTGGCTTGGTTCAGCTTTTGCAAATAATAGCTGCCGCGGCTCTTCGCGTGCTGGTCCTGCAGCCGGTACCGTTCCGCATTCGAAATGCCGATGCCTTTAATGACCAGATCGGACAGCGACTTGGCATAGCATAGAATATATTCGTGCTTCACGCGAAAATGCTTGCTGTCGGATCCGCCGCCGCCCTCCTTATTGGCCCAAATCAGATTGGCCACGAAATTGCCGCCCCCGAACACCTCGTCGCAGAGCAGCTTCAGGTTAACCATTTCATGGTCGTCGATGCTGATGAAGATCACGCCGTCCTCGCGCAGCATATCCCTTGCGACCTTAAGCCGGGGGTACATTTCCGACAGCCAATCGCTGTGGAAGCGGCCGCTCGATTCCGTGCTGCGAAATAACCGATTCCCTTCGCCGTCCACCTGCCCCGACTCTTCGAGGTACGCGTCCGCGTCCATTCGAAAGTCGTCCTTGTAGATCATGTCCTTCCCGGTATTGTACGGGGGATCGATGTAGATGCATTTTACCCGGTTCGCGTACGAATGCCGCAGCAGCTTCAATGCCTGCAGGTTGTCGCCCTCGATATAGGCGTTGCGCGTGCTGTCCCAGTGCACGCTGTCCGCCATGACGGGACGCAGCGTATGCTTGAGCGGCGCGTTCGCGGCCAGGATCGTCTCCCGCTTCCCCGGCCACGTCAATTGATAGCGTTCCTTGCCGCTCTCCAGGAGCACGCCGGACAATTCCTGCCGCAGCAGGTCGAAATCGACGGCGAGCCGAACCCGGCCTTCCGCGTCTCTCGTCTCCGTCACTACGCTCGGGAACAACGCCGCGATTCGGGCGGCGTTCGCTTCGGCGCGGTCGGTCATGCTTGTCGCTAATCGGTCCATAGGCATCGGGATCCTCTCCTCGTCATCGCTCTCTTGATGATACACCTGCGATGAAGCCTCGTAAATCAAGCAAACGGAGCCTCCGCCAAGAACGCCGACCCGGCGTCGGCATCTCTGTCGGCAACCGGCGTCGGCGCTCAGGCTTCATTAAGACGGTCTTATTGGGAATTCAGTGTTATTGGGAATTCAGTCTTATTGGGATTCACGCTTACTCGGATCGCCCTTATTCAGAATTCAGTCTTATTCCAAACCGGCCTTATTGGAGCGGCTGCCTTATTGCGCAGCCTCGTACAAGGAAGCATCCAGCTCCCGTACGAATGGCGACCATTCGCCTGCCGAATAGAGCAGCAGCCGGTGCATCGCGCGCGTGCACGCGGTATAGAACAGCTTGCGTTCGCTTTCGTGACGATACGTCCGCGCGGACGCATCGAAGATGAGCACGGCGTCGAACTCCACGCCTTTCGCGAGATAAGCGGGCATCACCATCGTGCCCTTCTCGAAGACGGGCGTATGCTTGGTCACGAGCCGCAGCGCCTCGCAGCTGGCAGCCGCCAGCTGCGCGTAGGCGCCGTCGCTCTCCGCCGCCGTCCTCGTGATGACGGCGATGGAGGCGAACCCTTCGGCACGCAGCGCGGCGACATCCGCGGCCATGCGCTGCGCCGCCTCGCAGCCGCCGGCCGTCTTCGCAAGCGTCGGCTTCCCGCCGCTCCGCTCGAACGGGACGATCTCTCCCCCTTGCGGCAGCAGCGCCCTCGTGAACGCCACGATCTCGCGGGTGGAGCGGTAGCTGCGAACGAGCGTGAACCGCGTCGTGTCCGCCTCGCCGTACAGCCGGACGAGCGGCGAATCCGCTTCGCGCAGCTCCGTGCTCTGCGTGAAGATCGCCTGGCCGAAGTCGCCAAGCACCGTCATGCGGGCACGGGGGAACAGCTTCTTGAGGAACTCGTATTGAAACATCGAGTAATCCTGGCCTTCGTCGACGAAAATATGCCGTACGTCCGTGTTCGTCCGGACGCCCTCGACCAGTTCTTTCAAATACAAGTACGGCGTCGCGTCCTCGTAGAACAGCTCGTGCCGGCTCAGCTTCGCGGCGGTCTGCCCGCAAATCTCCGGCCAGTGCGCGGGCAGTCCCTCTTCACCCGCGATTTCCTGATAGACGCCGTCCGCGAACAGCTGGGCGTACAATCCGTTCATGTCGATGAACGCCAGCCGCCGCACGCTCCTTCTCACCGCCCGGAACCGTTCCTTCACGACCGACCGGCGCAGCAGCTCCTCTTCCTGCTGGGCGTAGTCGAAGTCATCCGGCTGCCGTCTTACGGGCAGATCGCCGTAGAGCTGGACGAGCTTCTCGGTGAAATCGAACACCGCCTCCTCGCGGTTCAGAGCCTGATAAGCGTTGGCATACTGCTCGTTATCCAGGTAATCGAGCTCTTCCTGCACCCAATCGGCTTCCCGTTCCAATCGCTCCAGCGCCGTCAGCTCCCGGAGCAGCCACTCCATGAGCGCGGTAACGCGATTGTCCAGCCGGACGGAAGCGTCACCGTTGCCGCCGCCGTAGAACTGCGCTGCGATCCGCTCGGCGCCGATCAGCTCGCGGTCCCGGAAGCGGATCGCATGGAAGCGCATGCCCGCGCTTCCCAGACGCAGCGCATAGCGCTGAAGCGTCCGAAGGAAGGCTTCCGACGATTTGTGCCGGATGCCGCTCAGCCGGGCCTCGTAGCCGGGCGCCGACCGTTCGGCCAGCACGTATTCAAGCTGATCGAACGGATCTTCCAGCATATACGCCGATCCCAGCCAGTAGTCCAAGTATTCCTGGAAGGTCGTCTGCTGCATGTTCTCCTCGCCAAGCTCGGGCAGCACCGTGGAGACGTAGCTGTTGAACATCGGATTCGGCGAGAACAGCACGATCTGATCCGCCTTGAGCCGCTCGCGGTGTTTGTACAGCAGGTACGCGACCCGCTGCAGCGCGGCCGACGTCTTCCCGCTCCCGGCCGCGCCCTGCACGATGAGCATCCGGCTGCGGTCGTCGCGGATGATGGCGTTCTGTTCCTTCTGGATCGTCGCCACGATGCTCTTCATCTGGTCGTTCGCGCCCTGGCCGAGCACCGCCTGCAGCAGCTCGTCGCCGATCGTGACGCTCGCATCGAACAGATTGCGCAGCCGCCCGTCGCGAATCCGGTACTGCCGCTTCAACGTCACTTCGCCGGCAATGCGCCCGCCCGGCGCTTCGAACGCGGCCGGCCCCGGAGAATGATCATAGTACATGCTCGCCATCGGCGTACGCCAGTCATAGACGAGGAAGCTCAAATTCGCCTCGTCGACGAACGAGGAAACGCCGATATAGACCTGCTCGCTAACCGCCGAGCCGTCCTCCCGAAAGTCGATGCGCCCGAAGTACGGGGAAGGCAGCAGGCGGTTCAAATTCCGCCACTGCTGCACGAGCAGACGATGGGTCCGCTCCCGTTCGGACAATATCGCGGCCTGCTGCCTGACCGTAAAATAGCTTTCCTCGAAGTCTTCGTGACTGCTCGTGTTGACCGTCACTTCCTCCCAGAATCGTTTGCGAATGTCCGCCGCCTGATCGTGCAGCTGATCCGCCTCGGGTTCCAGCTCCGCGATCTTCGCGCGCAGCCTGCCAGTAACGAAATCAAGCCGCTCCTGCTCCTGCCGCCAGTCCTCTGCATTCCTCATCGTCCTGAACACGCTCCTTATCCGTATGGCCTGGAGAAGAAAAAGATCATTTGACAGCCTGCAAGCTTTCATGCTACAATTAACTTGTAGATAAGATGAACTACCTATGCCATAATATAATAACTTAGGCATTAGTTCACTAACTATATCACATCGGCGCTTTGACGCGCAATTTTTTTTATAAACGCAGACCCTGGGAGTTAGTTCCAGGGTCTTTTTGAGGTGTTGCGGCTGTTGCTGGCTCTATTCGCCCGGGTAGCCGCCGCCGCTACGATCTCGCTCCGAGGCCTGACCGGCGGCGATGCGCTCCCTGTGCGCGCGTATGAAATAATTGTAATCGTCCGGAATTCGCTTGCTTAATTGACCGGAAACCAACAGAATAATGGGATGGTTTCATATTCATATTCATACGCGTTCATACGCGCGTACGCGCCTCTGCCGCATCAGCTTCATGACTAACGCTTTTGGAAGGTGAATTCAGGATGGAATTATCTACGCACGCTGCGCCGAAACCCGCCGCACGCCAATCGTCCTCGCTCCCGCTGCTCTCGCTGACCGTCGGGGCGTTCGCGATCGGCATGACGGAATTCGTCATTATGGGCATTCTGCCGAATGTCGCGCAAGATTTGCATGTCAGCATTTCGGCCGCCGGCCAACTGATTACGATGTACGCGCTCGGCGTCGCCGTCGGCGCTCCGATTCTGACGGTGCTGACGCACCGCATCCCGCAGAAGCAGCTGTTATGCTTCTTGATGGGCCTATTCATTCTCGGCAACGCCATCTCCGTCGTTGCGCCCACCTATGCCGTCCTCATGGGCGCCCGCATGCTGACGGCGCTGACGCACGGCACGTTCTTCGGCGTCGGCGCCGTGATCGCCTCGAGCCTGGTGCCGCCCGCCAAGCGGGCCGGGGCCGTGTCCATGATGATGGCCGGCCTGACGATATCGAACATTATCGGCGTCCCGCTCGGCACGTTCATCGGCCAGCATCTCGGCTGGCGGGCCTCGTTCGGCACCATCTCGCTGATGGGCGTCGTCACGCTGATCGGCATCATGCTCTTCATCCCGCGCCTGAAGCAGGAGAAGAGCGCCGGCATCGTCCAGCAGATCGCCGCGCTTGCGAACCGCAGGCTGCAGCTGTTCCTGGTCATCGCGGTGCTTGGCAATGCCGGCCTGTTCGCGGTGTTCACGTATATCACCCCGCTGCTCGTGCAGGTGACCGGCTTCGCCGAGCATAGCGTCACCTGGATTCTCGTCCTGTTCGGCTGCGGCGTCACGATCGGCAACATGATCGGCGGCAAGCTGGCGGACTGGAAGCTGATGCCGACCATTATCGGCATCTACGCCGTCATCTGCCTGATGTTAACGATCTTCGCGTTCACCGTCCACAGCCCGGTCGCCGCCGTCATTACCATCTTCCTGTGGGGCGCCGCTTCGTTCGCCGTATTCCCGGGGATGCAGGTTCGAATCATGGGCTTGGCGCAGTCGGCGCCGGCGCTGGCCTCGACCACGAGCCATTCGGCCGGCAATCTGGGCAATGCCACGGGCGCTTTCATCGGGGGAGCGGTCATTACGCATCTGTCCTTGACGTCCCTGCCGTGGGTGGGCGCGACGCTCGTCGGCCTCGCGCTGCTGCTCAGCGTCGTCTGCCTGTTGGCGGACCGGAAGCATGAGGCGGCATCTTCCGCTTCGGCAGCTGCCGCACGCCATTAAACCACATCTCAACGCGCAAGGTACGTCCTTTGAAGCACGAAAACGGACAGGCGATCCGTCATACCCTTCCTGATCACGTATTTTCGTGTGCTGGCGGACAGGCGATCCGCTATATCGGCTGATGAAGCTGTTTGCGATGCCAATCCGAGACATTAACGGAATCCTGCGTCCGACCGCTTACCCCAAAAGGCTGATTTCGCCAAAATAGCGGAACCTCTGTCCTCTACCCCTAAAGTTGACGATCCTCCCAGCACATACGGCATCATACGTTCCAGGGCGGCCCGAAGGGGCTGTCCCACAAACGATCGCATGTCATGGGAATAGCCCGCTTATTACGCGAAAGGACCTCAACTTCCACTCCGAAGTGGAAGTTGAGGTCCTTTTCTCGAAGAAATTCGGTTCTGAGCGGGACTCCGCCAATCAGAATCCGGCTTGTGGAACAGCCCTTTCCCCTATTCAACGCGCCTATGATTGCCCGTAACCGCCGCTATAACAAATGCATCTTCGCTTCCGCCTCGTCCCACGGCACCGTGTACCCATGCCCCTTGGCGCAGAAAATCGACGAAGAGCTGTAGAGCGGATCCGCGTCCTTCCGGTAATTCTTCCGCTCGATGACTTCCCGCTCGTTATGGCATCGGTCATACCCGCCGAAGACGAACTGCGCGCTGCCCCTGCCATGCGTGAACGACGCCAGCTCCGTGCCGTAATCCATGAACGTCGCGACGGGTACCGTGCCTGCGACGACCGCATGGGATGCCGTCGTCTGCGGCGGGTCGAACCGGCCGGAGGCACGCTGAATATCGGACAGCACTCTGCCCAGATGATCGAGCTCGACCTTGATTTTGAAATCGTAGTACGGCTCGAGCAGCACGTTGTCCGCCTTCTCCAGCCCTTGCCGCAGGGCGCGGAACGTCGCTTCGCGGAAATCGCCGCCGTGCGTATGCTCGTTATGCGCGGCGCCCGTCAGCAGCGTCACCCGGACATCGGTCAAAGGCATCCCCGTCAGCAGTCCGTGGTGTTCCCGCTCGCAGAGATGCGTCTTGACCAGATTCTGATTGCCGATGCTCAGCTGGTTCGCGTGGCATTCATTGGCGAACGCGATGCCGCTGCCCCGCTCCCCGGGCTCGATGCGCAGATGTACCTCGGCGTAATGCTTCAGCGGCTCGAAATGCCCGTAGCCGTTCACCGTAGACGCGATCGTCTCTTTGTACAGAATCTCCGGTTTGCCGAACGAGACAATCAGCCCGAACCGTTCCTTCGCCAGCTGCTCCAGCACTTCCAATTGAATGAGACCCATGACATGAATGTGGATCTCCTGCAGGCTCTCCTCCCAGATCACGTTCAGGGACGGATCTTCGGCATCCAGCATGCGAAACGCCCGGAGCACGTCCTTCACGTTCAGCGTAGCGGGAAACATCACCCGCGACGTCAACGTCGGCACCAGCTCGTAGACGAGCTTGTCCGTGTCCGAGTAGCAGCCAACGCCCTGCCCGGCCTCCGCTTCAGTGAGCCCGGCGACGGCGAACAGATCGCCCGCCGATACCCGGTCGACCGCCTGCGACTTGCTGCCGTTCACGAGCAGCAGCCGCGTCGCCTTCTCGCGCAGGCGCTCGCCGCCGCTCATGTAGCTCAGCTCGTCGCGCACCTTCAGCGTGCCGCTCAATGCCTTGATGTAGGCCAAGCGGGCGCCGCCGGCATCATGGCGAATCTTGTAGATGCGCCCACCGAAGGGCGCGGCCTCGTCGTAAGCCGCCGTCGTCAGCAGATGAAGCAGCGCCAAGAACTCAATCACGCCGATATCCTGCAAGGCGGACCCGCTCGCGCACGGGAAGAGCCGATGGCCGCGAATCATCTCCTGCAGCGCCCGCAGCCAGAAGGCCTGGTCGCCCAAGCCGGCCAGGAACGCGTCCAATAGCTGCTCGTCCCGCTCCGCGATGCTTTCCTGCAAGGCCGCGCCGACCTGGCCGCCGCCCAGCGCGCCGTCCAGCATGCACGCATCCGGCGTCAGATGCATGCGGATATCCGCGAAGACCCGCTCCGCGTCCGCGCCCACCCGGTCGATCTTGTTGATGAAGAAGAACGTCGGAATGCGATGCTTGCGCAGCAGCTGCCAGACGGTCTCGGTGTGGCCCTGAATGCCCTCCACCGCGCTGACGACGAGTATCGCGTAATCCATCACCCGGACGGCCCGCTCCATCTCCGGGGAGAAATCGACGTGCCCCGGCGTATCGATCAAATAATAGGTCGTCCCCTTATAAGACAGGACGGCTTGATCCGCGAAAACCGTAATGCCTCTGTTCCGTTCGATGTCGTGGCTGTCGAGGTAGGCATCCTTATGATCCACCCGGCCCCGCTCCCGGATGCTGTTCGTATGGTATAGCAGCTGCTCGGCGAACGTGGTTTTGCCCGCATCCACGTGCGCGAACATGCCGATCGTGATCGGATTCATCGTATCACCCGAATTTCATGGTTTGGTTGCCCTCTTATCATAGCACACCCCGAATAACGGCGAACCGGCGAATTGATCCTGCCGCGATGCCGCCGCCTCAAGCCAAAACGCCTCCGGCCCCGTGAGTTCCACGGTTCCGGAAGCGTCCATGATTAAGGTCTATCGACCGGTTTACAGCGCCTCGATCCAGGTGACGCCGTGCTCGTCCAGCGTGCTCTCCCAGCCTGGCGGGCGGCCGACGTCGCTGATGACGAGATCGACTTGGCGCCAGTCGGCCATCTTGAACAGGCGTACCTGCCCGATCTTCGAATTGTCCGTCATGACAACGGTCGATTTCGCGTTATCGATGACTTTGCTCACGAGCTGTCCCCGTTCCGCGTCGAAGGCGGTAATCGCCTTGTCCAGCACGATGCCGTCGATGGAGATGAACGCTTTGTCCACGTGGAACAGCGAAGCCATCCGCTCGGCGATCGAACCCGTTACCCGCGAATGCATCACGTTCACTTTGCCCCCGATGAAGTAGATATCCCCCGTGAACAGTCCCTTGGTTTGATAGTCCATCAGCGCGTGCAAGGCCGGCATCGACATGGTCAGCACGGTGAGATGGCGTTTGTTCGTCAGATAGGCGATCATTTGGAGCGGCGTCGTGCCGTCGTCGATGAAGATAATGTCGTTGTCTTCCACAAGCTCGGCGGCGGCTTGGCCGATCCGGCGCTTCTCTTCGGCGTTCAGCACTTCCCGGTTCAAGTAGGACGGCTCCTCGGCGCCCAGGTTGATTTTGATCGCCCCGCCGTATTTGCGCTTCAGCCGGTTCTCGGCCTCCAGCTCCTCCAAGTACCGCCGGATCGTCTCCGCGGACACCCCGAGCTCCTTGACCAGGTCGAACGTCTTGACCTGGCCCTTCGCGTTCAATTGATTCAGGATAATCATCTTCCGTCTCTCTCCGATTAGCGACATATCCGCATCCTCCTGCTGCCAATATAAGTGCCTGATTAATCAATCGACTGATCCATGATTACGATTCAATAGTAGCAAGCTTTCTAGCCAAAACACAACAAAAACAAACTAAAAACAATACATTACATAATATTTACTTGGATTTAATATTGCTTTTACAAACCCGCGCTATGATAGAGCCTGTTGATAGGTACGCCATAACAAATGATAGGGTGGAGAGAAGAATCATGCAAACGAAAAGCAAAACGTTGTTGCTGGGGACATTGGCAGGACTGACGGTTATCGCAAGCGCGTGCGGACAAGCGGGCAATAACGCGAACGGAGCCGACAATGCCGCGTCCGGCAGCGGCTCGAACACCAAATCTTCTTCCACAGTCACGCTGTATACCGCGGACGGCCTCGAGGATTATTACAAAGAAGTGCTTCCGGCCTTCGAAGCGGCGAACGGCGTGAAGGTCAATATGGTGGCGGACGGCAGCGGCGCGATCATGAACCGCATGACGATCGAGAAAGACAGCCCGAAAGCCGACGTAACGGTCATCCTGCCGCCGTTCATTCAACAAGCGCAGCAAGCTTCGCTGCTCCAAGCCTACAAGTCGACGGAGGACGCCGCGATTCCGGACGCCCGCAAAGACAAGGACGGCTATTGGACGGCATTCATGAACAACTACATCAACTTTGCCTATAACCCGGATTTGACGAAGACGCCGCCGGCAACGTTCAACGATCTGCTTACCGCCGATTACAAGGACGGCGTCGCGTATTCCAACCCGATCACGGCCGGCGACGGCATGGCGGTGCTGATCATGCTGGAGAAGATGCTCGGCGAAGACGGCGCATTCACGTATTTGAAGAAGCTGGAGCAGAACGTGAAATTCCACACCAAGGGCACCGGCTACCTCGACGTGCTGATCAACCGCGGGGAGATCAAAGTCGCGAACGGCGACCTGCAGATGGACATGCAGGACAAGACGGGCGGCAACATGTCGCTCGAGCCGCTGTTCCTGAAGGCGACGAACGATGGCCAGCCGGTGACGTTCGAGGATCCGTACGCGATCGGCCTCGTGAAGGGCGGCCCGAACGCGGAGACGGGCAAGAAGCTGATCGATTACCTGCTCTCCAAGGACGCGCAAGAGAAGACGTACGATATCTACGGCATGTCGGTGCGCAGCGACGTGACGGGAAGCGGCGAGAAAGCCGACGCGATCCAGAAGGAGCTGGAGGGCGTGCAAGTGCTCGACATCGATTGGAACCATGTCATCGAGAAACAGAAGGCTTGGCAAGACAAATGGCAAGCGGAGGTACTCCATGCTTACAACAAACAAGGTGACGTCGTTGCTCCAAAATAATCAGGCTGCAACCGGGTCTGGGAGATTATCTTCATCTCCCGGCCTTTCTTTCCGGGGCATCTCCGTTTCCTACGGGGCCAAGAAGGTGCTCGACCGGTTCTCGCTGGATCTGCCGCGCGGCGAGTTCCTCTCGCTCGTCGGCAACAGCGGCTGCGGCAAGACGACGCTGCTGCGCACGATCTCGGGCTTCGCGTCCATCGACGAAGGCGAGATTTGGGTCAACGGCAAGGAGCTTGGCCGGATGCCGACGCATAAACGCAATATCGGCTTCGTTCATCAGCATTACGCGCTGTTCCCGCATATGACGGTGTTCGAGAACGTCGCGTTCGGCCTCCGGGAGCGCAAGCTGCCCCGTCGCGAAATCCATGCACGCGTCGAGGAGTATCTGAAGCTCGTGCACATGGAAGCCCATGCGCGCAGCTATCCCGGACAGCTCAGCGGCGGCATGCAGCAGCGGATCGCGCTGGCCCGGGCGCTGGCGATTCAGCCCGACATCCTGCTGCTCGACGAGCCGCTCAGCGCGCTCGACACGAACCTCAGGGTCGCGCTTCGCGAGGAGCTGATGGAGCTGCACCGGCGTTTCCCGGAGCTGACCATCATCTATGTCACCCATGACCGCGAAGAGGCGCTGCAGCTGTCCGACCGCATCGCGCTCATCCGCGAGGGCAAGCTGGAACAGCTCGGCACGCCGGAACAGCTGTACGACCGGCCCGACAGCCTGTACGTTGCCCGCTACCTGGGGATTGCCAACGTCATCCCGGCCGAAGCCGCCGCTTGGCTCGAAGGGTATGGCTCGCCGCCGGAAGCCGGCCAGCGGTTCATTCGTCCGGAGCATATCCGCAACGATCACAGCGCGAACGTCAAGCTCGCCGCCACTGTCGAGCGGTGCGAGTGGGTCGGCTCCTTCTACCGCGTTCAGGCGCGCGCCGAAGGCTGCGGCGACTGGCATCTGACGCTGGAATGGCAGCGCCGGACTTCGCCTCCTGCGGCCGGCACGATCCTTCCGCTATCGTTCAATGAGGAGGATTGCCGCTATGTTCAAGCGTAGCGCCATATCCGTGCTCGTCTTGTTCGTCCTGCTGTTCGCCATGATGCTCTTCCCGTTCGGCTCGCTGTTCAGCCAGATGTTCTCGCAGGCGGACGCGCATCATTCGGGTTTCACGGAAATCGTGCAATCTTCGTCATGGTGGCACGCCGTCGGCTCGTCCCTGCGCATCTCGCTGACGAGCACGTTCTTCGCGGCGGTCATCGGCATCGGCATCGCCTTCGCGCTCTACTATGCGCCGTTCAAAGGATCCGCCCTGCTCGTCCGGTTCATGGAGCTGATGGTTGCCGTTCCTTCGTTTCTCATCGCATTCGCTCTGATCTATTTGTACGGGGCGCACGGAAGCCTGAACGTCTTCCTCAACCGCCTGATGCATACCGACCAGCCGGTGCTGGACTTCCTGTACAGCCCGAAAGGCATTATCGCGGCGGAAGCGACGTACTACATTCCGTTCATGATCCGCCCGACGCTCGCGGTGCTGGAGATGCTCGACCCTTCGCTGGATCAAGCCGCGCTCAGCTTGGGCGCGCGCCCAGCCCGCGTGTTCCGCAAGATCGTCGCTCCGCTTGCCCTGCCGGGCATTAGCGCAGGCATTATATTGGCGTTCCTCATGATTCAAAATGAATTCGGCATTCTCTTGGTGCTGGGCTCGCAGAAATCGCCCACGATGCCCATCTCCATTTACAATACGGCGATGATCAATCTCGATTTGCCCGGCGCGGCGGTGCAAGCCATGTTCATGCTCCTGGTCGTAACGGCGCTGTATGCCTTGTACCGCGCTTTGATGCAGCGGAGCCTGAAGACCGCCTCGCTGCAAATGAACGGCAAGGGCATCGCCCGAAGCCCGTCCGTCAATTCCGCCGGCCCGATGGGGCGAGCGATCGCGATTCTCGTCACGCTGGCCGCGCTCGTTATTTTCGTCCTGCCGATCGTCGTCATCGTCCTCTCCGCCGTCTCGCAGAAGTGGACGAACACGATTCTTCCATCGGGTTATACGTGGAAGTGGTTCTCGGCCTTGGGCCGGGACGATTATGCCAGCTTGCGATCGAGCCTGTGGATGGGGCTGTCCGTCTCGCTGCTCGCCTGCATCATCGGCACGGCGGCGGCGTTCATACAGAAACGTCTGAGGGGCGCGCTGGCCTCGCTGATCGACTTCCTGCTCCTGCTGCCTAATGCCGTACCCAGCGTCGTAATCGGCCTAATGATCCTGATGGCGTATCACAAGCCGCCCGTCGACCTGTCCGGCTCGTCGTTCATCGTCCTGCTGGCGCAGCTGCTGCTTGCCCTGCCGTTCTGCTACCGCATCATGAACGCGGCGCTCGACAAGCTGCCCGCCTCGTTCGCGGAAGCGGCCGCCGGTCTCGGCGCCTCGCCGCTTCGCCGATTGACGCGGGTGACGCTCCCGCTGCTCTTCCCGAGCCTGCGCGCCTGCTTCGCGCTCTGCTTCGCGCTCTCCATCGGAGAGCTGGGCGCCACGATGATGGTCTACCCGCCGGGCTTCGCGACGGCCCCGATCGTCATCGTGCATTATGTCGAGCGCGGCTACTATTATCAGGGATCGGCCCTCGCCGTCCTGATGCTGCTCATGACGCTGGTCTGCTTATGCATCGTCGCCGTCTTCCGCCCGCTTGCATGGGCGAGCCGGCTGTACCGTCTGTTATCCGTCGCCAACACGAGAAAAGGGGAAATTACGTATGAGAACTGATTACAACGGCAAGATCCAAGCGGTTATTCTGGACTGGGCCGGCACGGTCATCGACTACGGATGCTTCGCGCCGCTCAACGTATTCATCGCCGTCTTCCGCCAACGCGGTATCGAGATCGCGACCGATGAAGCCCGCAAGCCGATGGGCCTGCTCAAGCGCGACCATATTGCGGCGCTGTGCGCCATGCCGCGCATCGCGGCGGCTTGGCAGGCGCGCTTCGGCGACGAACCGGCGGAAGCCGACATCGACGAGCTGTACCGCGACTTCGAAAGCCTGCAGCTGCAAGTGCTGCCTCACTATACGGATCTGATTCCCGGCGCGCTCGAGACGGTCGGCCGGCTGCGGGCCCTCGGCCTGAAAATCGGCTCGACGACCGGCTACACCCGCGGCATGATGGACATCGTCGCGCCGGAAGCCGGCAAGAAGGGCTATACGCCGGACTCCCTCGTCACGCCGAACGAGGCTCCCGCCGGACGGCCGCATCCTTGGATGTGCTACCGGAACGCGATGAACCTCGGCGTCTATCCGCTGGAAGCGTACGTGAAAGCCGGCGATACGATCAGCGACATTCAAGAGGGGCTGAACGCCGGCATGTGGAGCGTCGGCGTGGTCAAAGGCGGCAGCGAGCTCGGGCTGTCGGAAGCGGAAGTGAACGCCCTCTCCCCCGAGGAGCTTGAGGAACGCATGAATATCGTCAAGTCGCGCTTCCTGAGCGCCGGCGCCCATTACGTCATCGATTCGATCGCCGGCCTGCCGGACGTCATCGAACGCATCAATGCCCGCATGGCAAACCAAGAGGAGGCAATCCGTTGAACATCGAACAGTTCGAGAACAACCCGTATTTGCTGCTGACCCCTGGACCGCTGTCCACGAGCAAACGAGTGAAGGCCGCCATGCTGAAAGACTGGTGCACCTGGGATAACGAATACAACGAGCTGGTGCAAGAGATCCGCTCCAGGCTCGTCGCGCTCGCAACGAAGCGGACCGGCCGGTACACGACCGTCCTGATGCAAGGCTCCGGCTCGTTCGCCGTCGAAGCGGTAATCGGCACGGTGATTCCGAAGAACGGCAAGCTGCTCGTGATCGCGAACGGCGCCTACGGGCAGCGGATCGCCCGGATGGCGGAAGTCCTGAACATCGATGCGGCCGTGCTGACGTTCGCCGAAGACGCCGCGATCGATCTGTCCCGGGTCGAAGCGGCGCTGGAACAGGATCCGGCCATTACGCACGCGGCGGTCGTCCATTGCGAGACGACGAGCGGCATGCTGAATCCGATCGCCGATATCGGCCGGATCGCGAAGCGCCGCGGTCTTGTCTACATCGTGGATGCGATGAGCAGCTTCGGCGGCATTCCGATGGAGCTGAACGAGCTGGCTATCGATTATCTGATCAGCAGCGCGAACAAATGCATTCAAGGGGTGCCGGGCTTCGGCTTCGTCATCGCCGACAAGGAGAGGCTGCAGCAGTGCGCCGGCCAGGCCCGTTCCCTCTCGCTCGATCTGTACGACCAGTGGAAGCAGATGGAGGATCATAACGGCAAATGGCGGTTTACGTCCCCGACCCATGTCGTCCGCGCCTTCTACGAGGCGATGCGCGAATTGGAGGAAGAAGGCGGCGTGGCCCGGCGGAACGCCCGGTATGCGGAGAACCAGCGCACGCTCTCGGAAGGCATGCGGGCGCTCGGATTCCGGACGCTGCTGCCGGATGGCTTGCAATCGCCGATCATCACTTCGTTCCTGTATCCGGAGAACGGGTCGTTCCGGTTCAAGGCGTTCTACGAGAAGCTCAAAGCCAAGGGCTTCGTCATCTATCCCGGCAAAATCTCGCATGCGGATACGTTCCGCATCGGCAATATCGGCGAAGTGAACCGCGAGGATATGGTGCGGCTGTTGGCGGCGATCGGCGAAGAAATGCAGCGCCCTGCCCAATACGAATAACGCACGACGCGCAATGCACGCTTATTATTGGCTCATCATAGACCGAAGCCCCCAGTCCATCACTGGGGGCTTCTGCATATTCACCTGCGCGGGGGTTTACCTTACAAATCCGCGGCCCGTCTTGCAAGGCCGGTCTGGGCCCCCGCAGCAGGCCTTTATCAGCCCTGCGCCAGCCGTGGCCTACGCCATTCCCCCGTTGGCGAACAGCACCTGGCCGTTGATCCAGCGTCCCGGGCCGGCAAGGAAAGCGACCGCTTCGGCGATATCCTCCGGCGTGCCGAGCCGTTCCAGCGGGGCGGCTCGGGCTAGACGTTCGACGTCCGCGTCGCTCTTGCCCTGCAGGAACAGCGGCGTCGCGGTCGGTCCGGGAGCTACCGTATTGACGGTAATCTCCTTGCCGCGCAGCTCGCGGGCCAGCACCATGGTCATCGCCTCTACCGCTCCTTTGCTCGCCGCGTATGCGCCATAGGTCGGGAATTGCGTACGCGTGATCGAGGTCGAGAAATTCACGATGGCCCCGCCGCTCCGCACGCGCTGCGCGGCCAGCTGCGAGACCACGAAGGTGCCGCGGATATTCGTGCGGTACATGCGGTCGAGATCATCAAGATTCAGCGCCGCGATCGGCGACAGCAGCATGATGCCGGCCGTGTTCACGACGACGTCGATGCCGCCGAATTCGGCTTCGACCGCTTCGAAGGCCGCGGTCATGTCGCCGGGCTCGGCCACGTCGCCGCCGACGGCGATTGCCCGGCCGCCTGCCGCAGCGATGGCGGCGACCGCATCGAAGGCGCTGGCCTTGTTGCCGGCGTAATGGACGCCGACGGCAATGCCGTCCTTCGCGAGCCGTTCGGCGACGGCGCGGCCGATGCCGCCCGAACCGCCCGTTACGAGCGCCGCGCGGATATTCATGGGAGTCGTCATGGTGAATCTCTCCTTTATGCTAGTGTTCGTTCCAACAATCGGTATCTATGCGTCGATTATAGGTCCAACCGCAAACAATCGTCAAGTGACATTATCGTATTCTTGTCATTCATAACACCAAAAAAAGGAAGAGCCCTCATTCGCAATCGATCGAGGTTCTCCCTTCTTGATCGTTCAGCGCATTCCCGCAGCGCCCGCTCCCTACGCCTGCTCGCGGACAAGCCCCGACAGCAGCAGGTCGACGACCGCCTCGAAGTCCTCGTCCGCCGATACGGCGAGCCATTCCTGCCCATGCGCGGGGTGATGGAACCTTGAAGTCGCGAGGAAAGCCGCCCGCGCCGCCCGCTTCGCGTCTCCCCGCTTAAACTGCCCTTCCTGCATGCCGCGCTCGATAATGGAGGCAAGCTGTCCGATCAGGCGGTCCACATGCCGCCCGACGAGCTCCGCCGCGTCCTGCGTCACCGCCGCGTACATCGTGAACATCTCGGGATCTTCCGCGGCGTATCTGCGCTTCGCGCCGGCAAGCGCCGACAGCCACGCCCGCACCTGCTCCGCCGCCGTGCCCGGCTGGCTGCCCGCCGACGCCTCCATCGGCTCGGCGATGCACTGGCGGAGCCAGCGCTCGGTCACGGCTTCGCGCAGCGCCGCCTTGCTGGCGAAATGACGGTACAGCGTCCCGTGGCTCACCTGAAGCGCCTTCGCGACGTCCACTACCGACGTCTTGTCCGGCCCGTATCGCCGCAGCGCCTGCTCCGCCGCGTCCAGTATCGCTTCTCTCGTCAACGGCTGATCGTTCGTCATTCTGCCGAACCTCCCTTTCCCCCATCATAACATAGCGCGCAGCCGGCTCGCAGACAGAAATCCATTCTTGTTAGTTGTCACCGCTTCCTCTTGATGCGCGTATATGTCCGGAGCAGGACAACAAATAGCCCTCCTGCTTACGCCGCACTACGTGCCGCCGATACAAGAGCGCTATTCTCCAAACCGATCCTCCCATTTCGCTGAGCCATGCTGAACCGCTCCGTCAAGCCCGGCGATTAACGGCTCTTGACGAGCAGCTCCACGGCTTCCTTCACCAGCTTGTCCGTATCGTTGCCCGCCGCCCGTTCTTCCATCAGGCATTGCTGCAGGTTCTCCGCGACGATCTGCGCGATCGCTTTATCGGAGGCATTGCGTACCGCGGACAGTTGACTCACGACGTCTTTGCACGATTTCTCTTCATCCATCAACCGCAGCACGCCGCGAATCTGGCCTTCGATCCGTCTCAGCCGGGTTTTCATTTCGTTCGTATAACGGTAGCCCACGTCCATCCCCTGCCCTTCCAGTCAGTATACATGTATGGGTATAGTATAAGACAATCCGGCCGGTTTTGCGAAGGGAACGGAATAGATGAACAAGTTCGATCAGCTGCGGCAGCGCCAAAAAGGCCCCTGGAACAAGGGGTCTTCAGAGTGTCGAGCAATGTTAACGGCTTCGAACAGGCTCACGGCAAGCCGTGCTCTGGAGCACGAACGGATCCTGTTGCCGCTTCGCTTCGCCGGCATCGCACGGACTGCTGGTACCGTTTCGAACCAGCCTGCTTCATGACGGCAGGTTCACGGTGCGTCCGTCGAAACAAGGCAGCGGACAGGAGATCTGTTATTCGCTTCTTGATCGCGTTTTTCCGTGCGCTCGCGGACAGGGGAGCCGTTATATCGGCTGATTAGCCTGTTATCGAGGTCATTTGGGGACCTTAACGGATCCTGTGTCCGCGCGCTGCCCCAAAAGCCCGATTTCGCTCAAATAACGGAACCCCTGTCCGCGAATCCGCGAATCTTGGAGGAGATTCTTTCCTTCCCATACATGCGGCCTATGCGGCGTCGAACTTTTTCGACAGCCTGAACCCCCTCGAACAAGGGGTCTTCCAACTGCCGCCGGCGCCTCTGCGCTTCGGGCATCCGCATGCCGGCAGACGAGGTATCAGCCCCCGGCAGTCGGCGCGCTCGCCGTGTTGTGGGCAGCACGCCAGGCGTCGAGCTGCCGCTGCACCTCGATCCGCACCTCGTCGATGCCCGCCTGCTTCAGCTCCTGATTGAACTTCGGCAGCACCGTATCGACGTTCACGCTGCCGGTCATCAGGCTCGGAAAATATTTGTTCCACACCATCTGAATGTTCTCCATCTGAATCGGCATGCGCGACAAGTCCGGCGTAAAGCCCAGCGTGTTCGACTTCACGGCTTGCTTGTTGCTCGCGCGGAACTGATCCCACTTATCGAGCGGATCCGGGTATTGACCGCCCATCGTCTTCAGAATGAACCAGTTGCCCTGCGTGTACTGCACGCCCGCATAGCTCGGCGAAGCGTCCGGAATCGGATTGCCCTGATTGTCTTTCGGCGGGATCGGCACCACCTGTCCCTTGGCGTCCAGCGTGTAGTGGACGCCTTCGATACCGAAATTGAACAGGTTGCGCACCTCGGGATCGGTGTTCAGCAGATTCAGAAACTTGATGGACTCGACCGGATGCTTCGTGTCCGCGCTGACGGCCATGACCCCGCCCCGAATGGACTCCGTCGTGATCAGCGCAGGCGTGACCGGGTAGGCCACCAGCTTGTAGCCGCGGTCCTTGCTCCAGCTGTTCTCCGACAGCGGCCCGCCGCCCGCGGCTTTCCAGAAGACGAGCTCGCCCCGCTTCAGCCCCTGGCTCTCCCGCATGCCGGCGTCCTCGTTAATATATCCCTCCACATAGTAACGGCGCAGAATGTCCAGTATTCTCCGGGCTTCCTTCGTCTCGAAGATGTTCACGACCTGCGAGCCCGGAACCAGAGCCTGAACCATGAGCGGCAGCGTCTTCTCCGAGACGTATTCGTAGCCGTCGAGGGCGAAGAAGTTCTGCGACTCCTTATCCAGCTCCATCGGCTGATACGCGGGCTCCTTCTCCTTGATCATCTTGAGCAGCGGCTCCAGCGACTCCAGCGTCGTGTATTTCGAAATGTCGATGCCGTACTTCTTGACCAGCTTCTCCGGGTACATCCACTGATCGCGCACGGCGACCTCCTTGTTGGTCGGCACCCCGTAGATGCCGCCGTCATCCATCCGCATGCCGTCCCAGAATACCGGCTCGATCGTGTCGTACATCTCCTTGCCTACGGTCGACAAATAATTATTCAGCTTCAGCCATGCGCCGCGCTGCGCATAGGTCGTATATTCCGTCGCGAAGGCGATGTCGAAGGGCGTGCCTGCCGATACGAGGGTATTCAGCCGATCCGAATACTCCTGCCAGGGCACTTTGATATAGCTGACGGTCACGCCGATTTTCTTGGCCAGCACCTCGTTGATCTTATCGTTGACCATCCGGAGGTCCTTGTCGGGATCCCCGATCGTGTAATAAATCAAATTGACCGTCTTGCCGCCGGCCGCCGATTGCTCGCCGACGTCGGTTCCGGAGAAGCAGCCCGTTACCGACAGCAGCATGAGGACGAGCATGAAGGAGGCCGCCAGACGGCGCCGTTTTGGCTGACGCCCTTTCCCTAGTTGTCCCATCCGGCGCTATTCCTTTCTCCGCATATCCGAGGGCGACTTGTCGAAGAACGCATGGAAGTGGGAATAGAAATAATTCAGGTTCGGGTAGCCGACGGAAAGCGCGATGCTGACGATCTTCTCGTCCGTGGACTGAATCCGTTCCCGGGCGCGAAGCATCCGGTATGCCATGAGATACTCCGAGAACTTCATCTGGGTTTCCTTCAGAAACAACTGGCCGAGGTACGTGCCGTTCATCCGGAACCGTTCGGCAACCGACTTCAGCGTCAGGTTCTGGGCGTACTCGGCTTTGACGATCAGCAGAATGCGGTTCGTCAGCTTGGACAGGCCGTCGTAGCGCATGCCCAGCACGGGGTCCGTATCCAGATCGTCGCGCTCCACCCCTTGGAGCGTGCCGTTCAGGTCCTCGACGATGATCTTCTCCACAACCTGCTGCAGCTGCGTCCGGTCCACGGGCTTGAGCAGATAGTCCTTGGCGCCGCAGCGGATGGCCTCCAGCGCGTACTTGAAATCGCCGTAGCCGCTCATGATGATGTATTTCGAAGGAAGACGCAGCTCGTTCAGCTTGTTGATGGCGTCATAGCCGCGGTACTTGCCGATGCATACGTCGAAGATCGCCAGGTCCGGCAGAAACTCCACCGCCTTCGAGATCGCGCCCTCGTACGTCTCGCTCGTCTCGATGCGGCCGAAGCCGTACTTCTCCCAGTCCAGCGACCGCTTCATCCCTTCCAGGATTTGCGGCTCGTCATCTACGATCAGCAGCTTATACATCGTTCATCGCCTCCTTGCTCAGGATAATGGTTATTTTGACCCCGGCTTCCTCGTTGTTGTCGATCGCCATGCTGAAGCCCGGTCCATAGAAGAAACGCAGCCGCGTGTACACGTTGTGCAAGCCGATGCTTTCCGTCGACGCGTCGTCGGTGCGCAAGAGACTGGCGCGGATCTCGGCGAGACGCGAGTCGGAGATCCAATTGCCGTTGTCCGCGATCTCCAGCACGAAGCGGTCTTCTTCCTCGTAGCCGTTGACGACGAGCAGGTTGAATTCGCTCTCCGGGTTGAAGCCATGGACGAAGAAGTTCTCCGCCAAGGGCTGCATCCAGAATTTCACGGTGGGCAGCGCCAGCAGCGCCTTGTCCACGTTGAACTGGTAGTAGAACCGGTCGGGATACTTGAACTCCATAATTCTCAAGTACTTCTGGAGCAGATCCAGCTCGCTGCCGAGCGGGATGATGTTCTCGTTCTTGACCACGTCGCGGTATAGCGCGCCGAGCGTCGCGATCGCGTCCGCCGTGTCGTCCGCCCGGTTGCCGAGCGCGAAGGAGCGGATAACCTCCAGCGTATTGTACAGGAAATGCGGATTTATTTGATGCTGCAGAGCCTTCATCTCGGTCTCCTGCTGCTTCAGTTTCAACAGATAATTGGTGCGGATATGCTTGTCGAGCTGGTGGATCATGTCATCCAGCTCCCGCGCGATCATGCCGTATTCGTTCCTCCGGTAACGCGCCGGGTTGACCGGCGTGAAATCGGCGGTCTTGACGCGGCCGATCGAATTGATGATCCGTCTCAGGAAATTCGCGTCCTCGCGCAGGTTGTACACGATGAGCAGCAGCACGCTGATCATGGCGGCCAGCATGATGAGAAACACGATGAGCAGCACGCTCAGCTTCTGCCGGATCAGCGAAGAGGCGTTGACGATGCTGACGAATTGATAATCGAACTGCGTGGATCGATACGTGACGAAATACGCCCGGTCCAATAAACCGGTCCTCAAATAACCGTGCGTGCGTCCTGACGCCGTCGCCCGGCGAACGAGATCCGCCCCGTCCGAGCCGCTGCCGGAAATCCGGTAGATGTCTCCGGATGCGCTGACGGCGGCCGTCTCGCTCTGCGGGTAGTTGGGCGCGGCCTGGAAGATCCGGTCGCTGCTGACCAGGAAGCGAAACTCGCCCAATTGACGGGAGATCTGGTTGGGATCGGAAAGCTTCTTGCGGTACACGAACCCGCTGCGGATCGTCTCGTTGAACGTTCTGTCCGTATTCGGCAGACGGAATTGAAAGCTCGTGTTGCCGTTATTGTCGAAACGAATGACATTGCCCTCTTGCTCGGTATGCAGACTGACTTGCGTGATGTCCCCCTGCCCGCCGTTGCTCAGAAATGACTTCATGTCGTCGGGAAAAGAGACCAGCGCGCGGTTAAAATGACTCTCCTGCAGCCTGCTCGTCAGGTAGCCCTCCGCGTTGTTGCCCAAGAAACACCGTATGTCGGTCACGAGCCCGCTGTTGGAATAGACCCGCTGCATGAACGACTCGATGCGGTCGGCATCGTATTGCAGCGCGCTCTCCGCGCGAGCGAACGATCCCGCTGCTTCGTTCCGGGCATTCCCCACCCATTGATCCAGCAGGACCGCACAGGTGACCGCGCCGAGCGTCAGCCCGATGAATACGACGAATACCGCATAGGCGATGAATTTGCCGCGATAAATCTTGATTTGCAGAAATGAATGCATGCGGCGTCTCCTTTGCAATAGACTGATGCCGTCGCCCCTTGTGGCTCCACCATATACCGTCCATGCGATGAATTGCAAGCACGGCGATCCCGCAAGTCGTGCCAGAAAGCCCGAACGGAGACTCCGTTCGGGCTTTGCTGGATACTGCATGCGTCTTATTTGAAGTAGGCGTCGATTTGCTCTTGCGCGGCCTTCGTGATTGTGTCCATGCCGGCTGCTTTCAGCTCGGACAGAATTTTCGGCACGACTTTCTCCGGATCGGATGCGCCGGTCATCAGCTCGTAACGGTATTTATCCCATACGGCTTTCGTGTTGGCGACTTCCGTGCCCAGTTTGCTGATGTCGAGCGCGAAGCCGAGGTTCGTGGAGGACGTCGCTTGCTCGTTCAGCTTCTTCACTTGATCCCACTGATCGACAGGCGCGCCTTTCGTTACGGCCAGGTCGAAGAACGTACCTTGCGTGTAGGCAGCCAGCGGCCAAGTATCCGTCGTACGCTCAACGACTTTCTCGCCGTCCACGCTCTTGTAGTCGACGCCAGGCTCGCCGAATGCCAGCATGTTGCGGAGCTTCGGATCCGTGTTAACGAGCTGCAGGTACTTCAGCGCTTCGCTCTTATATTTCGAGTTGGCCGAGATCGCGTTCAAGGAGCCTTGGATCGTGCTCGTCGTGTAGATCGGGCCGAAGATTTGGAACATGTCGTATTTCGCTACGCCTTCGTTGATCTGCCATGTCGCTTCCGCGCCAGGGAACGCTTGCGCCGCGAAGAACGGACGGCCTTTGTTCGCTTCCGTCTTCGTCGGAGCGTCCGGATTGATGATGCCGTCTTGGTACCACTTGTGCAGCTGCTTCAGACCGTCCATAACGTCAGGCTGTTCCAGCACGGATACCACTTTGCGGGATGCGTCGTCGACTTTCACGCCTACAGGCGGCAGGCCGAGCGTCAGATCGTCGTAGCTGTTGAAGAAGCCGTTGAAGCCGTCGCCCTGCGTCAAGGACAGCGGGTAGAAGCTCTTGCCTTCGCCGGCCTTCATGTCATGGAAAGGCTTGTCGAGGTCTTGCAGCGACTTGATCTTCGTCGTGTCGATACCGTACTTCTGTACGTACTTGTCGTCGAACACCCAGTATTGCGTGAGCGAGGAGTCCTTGTACGTCGGTACGGAATAGATTTTGCCGCCGATCTTCGTACCGTCCCAAACCTTCTGCGGAATGAGGTTGTACAGATCCGGCGTATCCTTCTGCACGATGTCGGTCAGGTCGGCAAACGCGCCCATCGCCACTTGCTGGTTGTATTTGCTGTTATTCGTAAACATGATGTCGAATGGCTCGCCGGTGTTCACGATCGTGTTGATTTTCGTATCCCAATCGCCCCAGCTTGCGACCTTGATGTCAACCTTCACCCCGATTTTCTCGGCCGTGTAGTCGTTCATTGCTGCAAGCGCCTTGTCGAAGTTCGCAGGCACCTGGCCGCCGATCGTCCACCATACGAGCGTCGGTACGTTGCCGGACGGCTTGCTGCCCGTCTCGTTCTGCGTGTTCGTACCCGCATTGTTGGCCGGCGCGTTGCCCGTCTCGTTATTGGAGCTCGATCCGCAGCCCGCAAGAGCCGTGGTCAAGAGTGCCGCGGCGCTGAGCGCAAGCAATTGCTTCTTTGTCTTTTTCATTTGGTACTGTTCCTCCTTTTGATTATCTTTCTGTCTTGTTCCCCGCTTTATTGCTTGTTGCGGTTTATTATAAACCCGGCAGAAGCCGGGCTTATAGCGAATGGATTAGCCTTTCACGGCACCGACCGTCAGACCGGAAATGAAATATTTCTGGAAGAACGGATAAGCGACGGCCACGGGAAGCACGATGATGATGGCGACGGCCATCCGCGCGGATTCCTTCGGCATTTTGGCGACAAGCTCCGCATAGCTGACGCCCATGACGGAAGCGTTTCTCGCCAGCGCGTCCACGTTGGACATCAAGCTGTTCAGCAGCGCCTGCAGCGAGTACAGGTTCTGGTTGTTGATGTAGAGCATCGATTGGAACCAGTCGTTCCAATACGCGAAGCACAGGAACAATCCGATGGTCGCCAGAACCGGAAGCGAAATCGGCAGCACGATCGAGAAGAAGATGCGCAGCTGGCTCGAGCCGTCGATCTCGGCGGATTCGATGAGCGCATCCGGAATCGTGCTCCGGAAGAACGTTTTACAGATAATCACGTTGAAAGACGAGACGGCGAGCGGCAGAATGAGCGCCCATACCGTATCTTTCAGCCCCAACAGGTTCGAGTTGATGTAGTAGCTGGACACCAGGCCGCCGTTGAATACCATCGGAATGAAGACGATCCAGGTCAGCAGCCCGTTCAGCTTGTAATTCGGCCGGGAAATGACGTATCCCATCGACGTCGTCAGCATGACGCCGAGCACCGTGCCGACCACGGTAACGAGCACGGAGATGCCGAGCGCCTTCGAGATCATGGTTCCTTGCTGCGCGATATAGTGATACGCTTCGCCGGAGAAGGCCGTCGGGAAGATATGGTACCCGCTGTTCCGGATCGAATCCTCGCTCGAGAACGAGATGGACAGCACTACGATGACCGGAATCAGGCACAGCAGCGCCAGGACGATAAAGATCAGATTGAATACGACGTTCGTGCCCGGCCGAACCCGGTTGAATTTATCCAGGCCCGATTCGAATTTGGTTCTTGATGCCATTTCTCGGATCCCCCTTTACATCATTGCGCTCTCTCGGTCGACACGTCGAACGATCCAGTTGGCAATCAGAATGGTCACACAACCCATCACGGATTGTACGAATGCGGAAGCCGAAGCCATGCCTACCGTAGCGGTTTTAAGTTGTTTGTACACGAGCACGTCGACCGTGGTCGCGACACTGAACAGCGAGTTGGAATCCCGCGGCACCTGGAAGAACAAACCGAAATCGGTGTAGAAGATCCGGCCGACGGCCAGGATGAACATCATGACGATAACGAGCTTCATGAGCGGCAGCGTAATGAAACGCGCTTGCTGCCATTTGGATGCGCCGTCGATAACGGCGGCTTCGTAGTAGGTGCTGTCGATGCCGGTAATCGTCGCCAAGTAGACGACCATGCCGTAGCCCAAGCCCTTCCATACGTTCATGAACACCAGGAAGTACGGCCAGTATTTCGGCTCCATGTACCAGTTCACCGGATCCTTGCCCATATTGGCCAGGAACTGGTTGGCAATCCCTTTGTCGAAGCTGAGGAACGCCCATACGATGGCGGACACCACGACCCAGGATAAGAAATACGGCAGGAACATCAGCGTCTGATAAATCTTGCCGGCCTTCTGGCTGTGCAGCTGACCGACCATCAGCGCCAGCGTGACGGGCACTACGATGCCCAGAATAATGAAGATCAGGTTGTAACCCAGCGTATTGCGGATGACGACCCATGCGTCGTTGGATTTGAACAGAAACTCGAAATTCTTGATGCCGGACCACTTGCTGTGGATGACGTTGCTCAGGAAGCCTCCATGGATTTTGAAATCTTTGAAAGCTATAATCAGGCCGAACATCGGCAAGAAGCAAAACAAGATGTACCAAATGGTCGTCGGCAAAGCCAGAAGCGTCAGCTCGGTATCCTGCGTACGCCACCGAGGCCGCAAGCTTCTGCGCGCTTTCACCTTGTCCATATAATCCACCCCTTCCGTTTATTTCGTGATCAGTGTGTACAATTATCGGGAAGCACATTCGCCGCTGGCCATGCGGCCGTCAGCGAACCGCGTCTCGCGTTAAGCGTTCTCAGTCACGCGCACCGGTCTACGGGCGCATGAAAACCCTTCCACGTTTGACTCAGCTGAACTCGATCTCACTGTTATAATTTTAAAAAAGCCGGACGCCTCATTCCAGACAACAAACATGAGACCGCAGTCAACAAACGTTAGATTTTGACTAGGACGAACCGCATGGATTCCATTCCCTGCCAGAGATGGGCCGATGGTCCTGCATGGCAGGCAGTCCCGCCATGAAAGGTGGCGTGAAAGCAGGCGATGAAAGTCGACGCGAAATACGACGGCTGCCGGAATCCATTGTTTGTACCGCGACCGGCATTGCACAAGCGCCTTCGCGGGCGCCTCAGGCTGTCGACAAAGTTCGACGACGCCTATGTCGCATGTACGGGAAGGGAATGGATTCCAACGAGGCTCCCTCTAAGTCTCGCGGACACAGGTTCCGTTATTTTGACGAAATCGGGCTTTTGGGGCAGCGCACGGACACAGGATCCGTTAATGTCCCCGAATGGCCTCGACAACAGGCTAATCGGCCGATATAGCGGATCTCCTGTCCGCGAGCACACGAAACCACGTAATATAGAAGCGAATAACGGATTTCCTGTCCGCTTCCTTGCATCGACGGACGCACCGCGAAACCACCCGTCATGAAACCGGTCGGTTCGTAACGGTACCAGCAGTCCATGACACGCTGGCAGCAGTCCGTGCCACGCCGGAGAAGCGCCAACAGGAGCCGTTCGTGCTCCGGAGCACGGTTGACCACGAGCCTGCTCGAAACCGCGTATAGTTCTCAACAATCCGAGGCGCCCTCGCGGGCGCCTCGGTTCTTGCTGTTGGCTGCTATCCGTGCTTTAGGGCCGGTCCGCTGCTTTTGCCCCGTTCTACGGCAAGAAAGCAAGAAAAAGCTCCTTCGCTCAAGCGAGCGAAGGAGCTGTCGGATACCGGACAGGCCGTTAACGGACTTTCGGAACGATGCCTACCGTACAGCGCGAAACGCAGATCAGCCGGTCTTCCTCGTCGGTGATCCTGATGTCCCATACCATCGTCGTCCGGCCCTTGTGCAGCGGCGTCGCCGTGGCGGTGACGATCCCGTCCAGCTTCGGACGAAGATGGTTGGCGTTGATCTCCATGCCGACGGCCATCTGGCGTTCCCGGTCGATCAAATGGTACGTGCCTACGCTGGCCGCGGTCTCGGCGAGCGCGACCGATGCGCCGCCGTGCAGGGCGCCGAAATACTGCCTGGTCGACGGACCGACGGGCATCGTGGCCACGACGCGATCCGGCGTACATTCGGCAATGCGCATGCCCAGCGCGCCGAACATCGTATCTTCGAGCGCGACGCCGTCGCTGAGCATAAAATGATTGTCAAGCTTGGTGTTCATAAGTCGTCTCCTTCTCATGGCTGCTTGTACCTACTTTACCGCTGCTCCGCAGGAGAAGCAACTGCGCCGTCCGTCATTAACCGGCGAGCTGTCCCTTCCCTCTCGCGGCGATCCTGCTGCCGATCTGCTGCACCGGCACGCTGGCCAGTATGAGCAGCGCGGCCGCATAATCGGTCGTCGTCGGCTTCTCTCCCAGCAGCAGCACGATCAGCGCGAGCGTGACGAACGGCGTGAAGAACGTGAAGCTTGCAACCAGCGAAGCCGGCGAATAACGCAGCGCCTGAAAGTAGAGAAAGAAGCCGATGACGATGTTGCTCATGCCGAGCCAGAGCACGCCGCCCAGCGCAGGCGGAGCGGGCAGCGTCAGATTCGAATAGGCGAACAGGCTGCAGGCGGACAGCAGGAAGGCGATGACCGTCATCATGAACGTGCTCATCAGCATATCCTGCTTGTTCAGCTTGGCCAAATTCGTGAACAGCCCCCAGCAGACCGCCGCCAGAATGGCGAGCGCGTCTCCGGCCGGGTTCGTGAGGTGCAGACTGCCCGGGTCTCCCTTGGTCATGAGCAGCACCGTCCCCAAGAACCCCATCGCCACCGACAGCAGCTTGAAGCGGTTCAGCTTCTCCTTATGGATCGGCACGGCGAAGAGCACGATGAAGATCGGGAACAGGTAGTTCAGCATCGAGGCTTCGACAGCCGGAATCCGCGACAGCGACTGCATGTAGAGGAAATCGTACAGGAAGCTGAACAGCCCGCATGCCAGCAGCAGCGCGGCGGATCGGATCGTCCAGACGTACGGCCGCGCTGCTGTGGAATCGAAGTCAGCGCGTCCCCGTCTGCTTCGCTTGAACAGCATGATGACGGCAAAGGCGGCGACCGCGAAGCCGTACATGTAGAACATCACATGATAGCTGTCGATCTGACGCAGCAGCAGCTTGCCGACGGCGGCCAGCGACCCCCACATGAGCAGCAGCAGCGGCATAAGGACATACGGATTTTGTGAAGCGCGCAGCTTCCCGGTGTTCGCTTGCATAGATAGGTCAGGCTCCTTCGTTCCCGTGTCTCTCGAATCGTTCTCTATGGTCTATCATAGCGAAAATCATCCCGGAGCACGACCCCGCGATCCGAAAACTCGCGAACGCCGGCGTTCATAGAACGACCTGTCGATCTGTATGGCCTGACCCGCTCCAATGAACGAAACAAGAAAAGACCGTCTCCGAAGATGGTCGATCCACCTTCGAAGACAGCCCTTTCGTTCATTCTAGGATTCGGCAAACCGCAGCTGGGCAATTCTTCGTTATCTATTCGCCAAACGGTACGAAGCGATCCGAAGCACGGTCTAGGCGTTTACTTCAGATACGCGAGCTTGTCGGCGATCGGCGTCCGCGGTCTCGCGACGGGGACCTCCGCCGGATAGCCGATGCCGAGCACGCCGATGACATCATAATCCTGCGGCGCGCCGAGAATCTCGCGATTGTGCGGCTGCGCGCCAAGCGACGACCAGTAGACGCCGGCGCCGGCGTCATGGGCGGCGAGCAGCAGATTCTGAACGAAGCAGGAGACGGCCATGACGTTCTCGTCCCGCTCGAACGGCGTTGCGCCGGGCTTGGAGAAGACGGCGAGGACGACCGGCGCGCCGCCGAAGTCGCTCTTGTGCCGCAATCGGGCGCGCGTCTCCGGGCCGACCACCCGCAGCTCCCACGGCTCGTTCATTCGATGGTTCGGCGCATAGCTGGCCGCTTCCAGCCAAGCCAACAGGTCGCCCTCGGCAATCGGGGCGGACGTGAACATTTTGGCCGTGCGGCGGCTCTTAATCAGATCATGGACGGACATTATCTGCTTCATCTCCATTCAATCGGTTAGATTCGTATACACTTAATCACTTATGTATACGAATGTATACCAATATACAGGTCATGTCAAGCATTTCGCTGATCCCGGACAGCGCCCGGAACGTAAGCACGACCGTCCCCGCCCGAGCGGCCGCCCGCTTAATCGCGCGATCGGCTTTCAGCCGTAGATCGTGACGCGCTCGATTGCGGGTATGCGCGGCTGCGCCGCCGGGATTTGAGCCGGATAACCGACGTGCAGATTGCCGATGACCTTCTCGCCCGGCCGGATGTCCATCGCTTCCCGGAATGCCGGCTCCAGCAGCCAGGGGTAGGTCTCCCAGACGAGTCCGATTCCCCGCTCCCAGGCAAGCAGACCGAAGTTCTGAATGACGCAGCTGGTCGAGGCATAATCCTCCTCGCGGACGATCAGGTTGGCATCCTCCGCCATCACCACCGTAATGATCATCGGAATCGCCATGATTTTATCGTAGAACCGCTGTCCGGCCGCCTGGCGTTTGGCCGGGTCGGTCTCCTTGCGCTCCTTCATCCCGCGCACCGCTTCGGCCATGCGGCGCTTGCCTACCCCGCAGCTGACGATGAATCGCCAAGGCTGCGTCATATGATAGTTCGGCACCCATACCGCCGTGTCCAATAGCTCCAGCACCAGATCGACCGGAACCTCCTTCGGCTCGAACCGATGCACCGAACGCCTATCCCTCATGAGCTGCGCTAACTCCATGCCCGCTCACCCTCCCTTCGCATCGTAAACCGCAGCATATCGCTTATCATCGGATGCACGACCGACACATGCCCTTCCCCTTCGAACGCGCGGTAGTGAAGCCTCAGGCCGCCCGCCCGGCAGGGCTGCAGCAGCGCGTGCAGCCGTTCGGCGTCGGCCTTCATGGAAGGCTTCTCGTCCGCCCCCATGCCGATATAGAGCGCCATCCCGGACAACCCGGCGCTCTCCTGCAGGCGGCGCAGCGCATGCGGCAAGCGATCGAGGATCGCGGAGCCGTTCCACCAGATCGACGGGCTGCCCGCGATATAGGCGGAGAATGCCTCCGGCCGTTCCGCCAGCGCATGCAGCGCGAACCAGCCTCCCAGGGAATGGCCGAACAGCGACTGGCGTTCGCGGTCGATCGGGAACCGCCGCTCCATCGCCGGTTTCAGCTCCTCTTCGATGAATGCGAGAAAGCCGTCCGCGCCACCCGTCTCCGGCCACGCCGCGCGGTTCGGTCTCTCCGGGAGCTTGGCCGGATCGGCCTTCTCCGTATAATCGTAGAACCGGCGTTCCGACACGATCGGCTCGTCCGAATCGTAGCCGATGCCGACGACGATGCCGGGCTCGAAGCCGTGCGGCGGGCGGGCCTGCAGCCGCATCGCTTCCGCAAGCGACCCGAACGAGGCGTTGCCGTCCAGCGAATACAGCACGGGGTAGCCCTGGCCGGGCGGCGGCCCGGGCGGCACGTACGTATAGATCCGGTATTCGCGGCCCGTTCGCGCCGCGCGCATGACCCATTGATCGGTACCCGGTATCGTGTAGGTCATCCGTTCGATCGCGGCATCGGCTAACGCCGCCTGCGCCGAACGCTCCTCCGCGCGGCCGGACGGGAACAACCATGCTAGCGCCTCGGGCAGCCGTCTCGCCATGCTGAGCAAGTCATGCGTGTCACCGTCGGATACGATGAAGCGCAGCCGGTTCGCATGGCCGCCGTCCTCGTCTTTGGACATCCAGGCCGCGTAGGCCCGCTTCGTATGCGGAACCATATGTCGCTGCGCATTCTGTTTGTACATGCCCTCGCAGCTGCCGACGGACATGAAGACGCGAAGCGAGCTTGCGAGCGCGGGCTGCTCCTCGACGTACCGGAGCGCGCCGTCATACCATAACGATGGCGACAGCAGGCCGAGCCGCCCGAACGCATCGGGACGCCAATACCCTGCGAACATCGCGACGAGCCCGCCCAGCGAGCCGCCGATGATCGCCGTATGCCCCGCCTCCGGCAGCGTCCGGTAGATGCCGTCGATATACGGTTTGACGATGTCCGCCAGCTCATCCACGTAGGCGCGTCCGCCGCCGCCGAATGACGGCTTGCCTTCCTGCAGCGCCTCGGCGGGCCAAGGCGTGTAGTCGTCATTGCGATTCGGGGACGCGACGCCCACGAATATCGTTTCCTGCAGCTTGCCCTGCCGGAACAGATGCTCCAATTGATTCACGCAGCTGTCGAACAGCTCGCCGCCATCCTGTACGTATGCAACCGGATAGCGCGTATCCGGCGCCGTCCGGTAAGAGGGCGGCACGTACACGAGCAGCTTGCGTCCGGCCGCCACGAGATGCGAATATCTTTCCATTACGGATAGGCTCCTCTCTTGCGCAGCTTATTTTCTCGCCCTGATTAACAGATAGACGAAGTACGGCACGCCGATAATGGAGATGACGATGCCGACCGCCAGCTCCGCCGGCGCGAACACCGAGCGGCCGATCAAGTCCCCGGCAATCACCATGGCCGCCCCGACCAGGCCGCTGATCGGCAGACTCAGCCGGTGCCTCAGACCGACAAGCCTTCTCGCGATATGCGGGCCGAGCAGCCCGACGAAGCCGATGCTGCCGGATACGGCCACGCTGACGCTCACGAGCCCGATGCTCCCGAGCAGCAGCCGATTGCGCTCCCGCTCCATGGATACGCCGAGTCCCTTGACGCTTGATTCCTGCAATTGAAACAGATCGAGCACGTTCGCCCGCAGCCAAAGGAACGGCACGAGCACGAGCAGCCACGGCAGCATCATCGCGACGAACTTCCAGTCGGCGCCGTAGATGCTCCCCGTCAGCCATACCGCCGCCATCTCGAAATCGCGCGCGTTCATCCTTAGCGAGGCGTACAGCGTGACGGCGCCGAAACCGGAGGAAATGGCGATACCGGCCAGAATCAGCCGCTGCGGATCGAGACCGCCGCCCCGGCTGCGGGCGAATACGTAGATCATCGCCGTCGCCGCCAGTCCTCCGGCAACGCCGAACAACGGCATCGTAAACACGGCGAGCCAGCCGGTCGTGTTCATCTCTCCTTGCAGAAGCAGCATGAACAAGACGACCGCCATTCCGGCTCCCGCGTTAATGCCGAGAATGCCGGGATCGGCAAGCGCATTGCGCGTCACGCCCTGGATGACGCTTCCCGCCACGCCGAGGGCGAAGCCGACGAGACCGCCCAGCACGATACGGGGCAGGCGGAATTCGAATACGACCAGTTCATGCTCATGCACGCGGTCAAGCCGCAGCAGCGTCTTCATCACGTCCGCGACGGACAGGTCGAACGTGCCGTTCGTCAGGCTCAGGTAGACGGAAGCGGCGATGACGGCGAGCAGGCCGGCGAAGACAAGAGCGAATCGTGCGTTGGCGCCGTTACGCATGCCGGCTTCCTCCTCCCCTCGTCTTGATGAGATAGAGGAAGAACGGAACGCCGAACAGCGCGGTCACAACCCCGATCGGCGTCTCGAACGGATCGTTGAGGAAGCGCGATAGCAGGTCGCACAGCGCCAGGAACAAGCCGCCCAGCACGCCGGACACCGGCACGATCCAGCGGTAATCGACGCCGGATAGAAACCGGGCGATATGCGGAACGATCAGGCCGACGAAGGCGATTTTCCCTGCCAGGGCGACGGAGACGCCCGTCAGAATGACGACGGCCAGCATCGTCAGCCCCTTGATCAGCTTCGTCCGCACGCCCAGATTGGCCGAGACTTCTTCGCCGAGCGACAGCACGGTTATGGAGCCGGACACCGCCATCGCGAGCCCAAGGCCGACGACCGCGAACGGAATGGACAGTTTGATCAGCGACGGATCCATCTGATGGAGTCTGGCGTTGTACCAGAAGCTCACCCCTTGCGACAGCTGATAATAGGAAGATACGGCTGCCGCGGCGCCGCTTAAGAAGTTTCCGATAAGGGTCCCCAGAATCGCCAGGCGCACCGGCGACATCCCCTGCGGAATAAGCCAGGCAAGCCCGAACACGAGCCCCGCGCCGATGGCCGAGCCGACCATGGACAGCATAATGAAGCTCACCGAGCCCGTGCTCGGCAGGAACGCCATGCACAGCGTAACGACGAACACCGAGCCGTCGGATACGCCCATGATCGACGGAGAGGCCAAGTAGTTCCGCGTCATCCCCTGCATCAGCGCTCCCGATACGGCAAGAAAGGCGCCGATGAGCATGGCGCCGACGACGCGCGGCAGGCGGGAGGCCCTGATGATCTGATGGTCCATGCTGCCGGGGTCGAAATGGAAGACCGCCGCCCAGATCTCTTGGGCCGATATGCTTTTCGCTCCGTACAGGACGGATAGGACAATCAATAGCAATGCGGCTGCCGGCGCAGCCATCAGGATGGCGGCCGGCAGCTTCTTCACCGTTCTCATACGCGACTTCCTAACTTATTGGGCTAGATTGGCGACGGCGGCTTTCAGGAATTCGATCTTGCTGTACGCCGTGCCGCCTTGCGCGAGCGGGTCCACGACGTTGACGAATGCCTTGCCGTTCTTCAATGCGCTCACGTTCTTCAGAATCGGGTTGTTTTGCAGCTCCTCGAGCGCTTTGGGCTTGTCCTTGTTCTCGTCCTCCGCGAACTGGATGAACATATAGTCCGGGTTCATCTCGGCGAACTTCTCGACGGAGACCGCTTCCTGCGCCTTCGCGGCCGTTACCTCTGCCGGCACGTCCAGCCCCAGATCCTCGTACAGCACCGGGTTGAAGAACACCGACGCCGGATAAATGTAGATTTCGCCGCCGCGAATGCGCGCCGCCACGACCTTCTTGCCCTTCAGCTTATCGCCGAGCTGCGATTTGGCCGCTTCCAGATCCGCTTTGTAATCCGCGATCGCCTTCGCGGCCTGCTCCTGCTTCCCGCTGAGCTCGCCGAGCAGCTGCAAATTCGCTTCCCAGTTCGTCGCGATGTGGGAGTACGGAATGGTCGGCGCGATCTTCTCCAGCTTCTCGGCCACCTCCGGCTTGAACTTCGTCGAACCGAGAATGACATCCGGCTTCAGCGATAGGATTTTCTCGAAGTTCGGCTCGATCTTCTCGCCGACGGACTCCGTTCCTTGCGTAATCGATTGGAACATCGGAGGGAAGACGCCGGAGAACGTGATCGCGCCGACAGGGTTCACGTCAAGCACGATCGCGTCTTCCATCGCTTCCACCGCGCCCGTGATGACGATGCGCTCCGTCTTCGCCGGCAGCACGTATTCCTTGTCCAAGTATTTCACCGTCCTGGTTGCGGCGGAAGGCTCCTCCGCCGTCTCCGCCGGCTGGTTCCCTGTCTCTGCAGTCGTGTTCTCTGCCGGCTGATTGCCCGCCGCGGACGAGTTGGCCGCATTGGCTGCATCGGCTGTGTTGGCCGCATTTCCCGTCCCGGCGTCGGAAGCCGGGTTATTATTGCCGCATGCCGCCATTAACGACAGCAGGACGAGCAGACTTAAAGCGAGTATCGTGTTCTTCATTGGAATGGAATTCCCCTTTCATGGCCTTCTCTAATTGAGAATGAATCTCACTGGTATCGATCGTAATCGATATCCGTCTATTCGACCATGGACAAAATCCCGAATAATGATGGACGTTTTCCTGTTAGCAGCTCCGGCATGCTTCCCAGCATGCGCTCGATCGCGCTGGGCGAATACTCCCGCCACGGGTCGGATGGAATGATCCGCACCCTGTTGCCGCGGACGGCATGCAGGGACATCCACTCCGGCGACTGCTGCAGCGCCTTCCATCCCTCGAGCGTCTCCGTCTCCTGGCAGACGAGCAGCAGAATTCTGTCCGCTCCCGCCTCGTCGAGCTCCGCGATCGATAGCGGACGGTCGAACGGGAACCGCGCGCCCGCATACGGGAATTGCAAGCCGAGACTGCCGAATAGCATATCCGCCATGCCGCTGTTGCAGTACGCATAGAACTGGTTCTTATACAGCCGGACCGTCAGCACGGTCTGGTTCAATCCGTCTCCCGCTTCCTCCCGGACGTGCAGCACTTTCCGTTCGTAGGCTTCCAGCCATCGTTCCGCTTCGGCCCGTTCGCCGAGCCGCTCCGCGACCGTGCGCAGTCCCGCCCGCCAATCATTGGACGGCTTGGGCATTTCATATACTTCCGCGATCCCCGACAGGACCGCCCGCTCCTTCGCGTCCACCCCGGCCGGGCACAGGATCAGATCCGGGCGTGCTTCCGCGAGCCGCTGCAAATTCGCCGTCTTATGCTGATTTTGGCGGAACGCGTCCAGATGAACCGTAATGTCGGATCCGAGCATGCTGTAGTAATGACCTGCCCATTTCGGATGCAGGGGCGCGGCGAAAGGAACGACTTGCAGCGGCATGAGATAGCCCAGGATGGACGCCGAGCCGTACACGGCCAGCTTGTTTCTCCGTTTCTTGATGAAAGCGGACGGCGATACGCCCTCCGCCTTGCGGAATTTGCGGCTAAAATAAAACTCGTCCTCATAGCCGACCTCATGCGCGATATCCTTCAGGCGCATGTCCGAACAGACCAGCAGCTTCTTCGCCTTGGCCATCCGGAGCTGCGTCACGTAATCCATTGCGCTTACGCCGTAATGGCGTTTGAACAAGTCGGCGAAATAGTTCGGACTCAGCTCCGCGACGCCGGCCAGCCGCTTGATCGACAGCTCCTCCCGGTAGTGCTCGTCCATATAGCGTCTTGCCTGCTCGAGCGCGTCCCGGCTATCCGACCTGGACGGCCTGCGGGCGGTCGAGAACAGCTCGAACAGCAGCTCCTGCAGCGTAAGCTGCGCACGCCAGCGCATGACGGGATCCTCGTGGCCGTGCTGCTCCTTCATCGTTCGGCACAGATTGCTTGCCCGGCCCGTCTGCGCAAGCGCGACGCCTTCGCAGCAAAGCGCGGCCGTATGCTCCCGATCGCGCACGAGCCGGCTCTGGTCCCGGGCCGCCGCGCGATACAGCCCCATCCGAATAACGGCGACGGCATGGTCCCCGCTCGTTCCTTCTATGCCGAAGGTGCTGTCTCCGGGCGAGCAATACACGGTATCCGGCCGCATCGGGAGCATGTCCCGGTCACGTATAAGCGTGCCGGCCCCGCTTAACAGCACGATCAAGACGTCCTGCGAAGTCAGCTGCGGCTCGATTCGGGTCACCCCCGTCACGATCTCCACGTCCCACAGCCTGGCGGTCAGTCCATCGATGCCGGCGGCTTCTATCTGCGTTTCCCGGTCGGCTTCGCGTTGGTTCGCGTTCATGCCCTGCACCTCGCATTATTGATATCGATAATCATTATCAATTAGTATAGCAAACATTGCCCCGTTTGGGTACCGGGCGCGAGCAGCCGGGAGTGTGCGGATGCCGCATGCACAGGTTAGCACGCCGGGCGGGCGACTCGCTAATCACGCCCGCCGTCACGCCGGCGGCAGGTGTGCGCAAGCGGTGGCGAAGTGAAGCGCAAGAAGCAGCCGGCCAGCGAGGCGGTCCCGCGCTCCCCGGCCCAGGGCCCCGTCGGCGAAGAACCGCAGGCGAAGAAGTTAATTTGATCCCTATATACATTAACTTAGTGCCTATAGCTTAGCGCCGATCATTGCTAGACTTATACCAACACGCAGAATCCATGGAGAGGCGGTAATGGACGATGAGTCAAACGTTTATTCAGCAGCGCACCGAGCGTACCGAGTGGTTCCTTCGGGATCGCTTCGGCATGTTCATTCACTGGGGGTTGTATGCCATCCCGGCCCGCGGGGAATGGGTGCGGAGCGTCGAACGCATCAGCAGCGAGGACTACCGGCAGTATTTCGACGAATTCAATCCGGAGCGCTACGATCCGAAGGCTTGGGCACGGACCGCGAAGGAAGCGGGCATGAAATACGCGGTGCTGACGGCGAAGCATCATGACGGCTTCTGCTTGTTCGACAGCAAGCTGACCGACTACAAGTCGACCCGTACGGCGTGCGGCCGGGATCTGGTGCGGGAGTTCCTCGACGCCTTCCGGGCGGAAGGGCTGAAGGTCGGGCTGTACTACTCGCTGCTGGACTGGCATCATCCCGATTACCCGGCTTACGGCGACCGCATTCACCCGATGCGCGACAACGAAGCGTACAAGCGCGACCCGGAACGGTTCGGCGTATACCTGGATTACATGCACGGACAAGTCCGCGAGCTGTTGACCGAATACGGCAAGCTGGACATCATGTGGTTCGATTTCTCCTATGACGGGATGAAGGGCGAGAAATGGCGGGCGACCGAGCTAATGGAGATGATCCGCGCCCAACAGCCGCATCTGATCGTCGACAACCGCCTCGAGGCGAGCGGCGAGGAAGGCGGCTCCATCTACACCGAGCAGCCGAGCCTGTATTCGGGCGATTTCGCTTCGCCGGAGCAGATTATTCCGCCGCGCGGCGTTACGGATGACCAAGGCAATTCCATCCCTTGGGAGGCTTGTATTACGCTGAACAATAACTGGGGCTACGGCGCCAACGACCTGACGTACAAGTCCGCCAAGACGGTCATCCGCAAGCTCGTCGAGTGCGTCAGCAAGAACGGCAACCTGCTGCTGAACGTCGGTCCGGATGCCGCGGGCGAAATTCCGCAGCGGTCGCTGACGGTTCTGGCCGAAGTCGGCGAATGGCTGCGCCGGAACGGCGACAGCATCTACGGCTGCGGCGAAGCCGACCTGCCGAAGCCGGATTGGGGCCGCTACACGCGCAAGGGCAATAAGCTGTACGCGCATGTGCTCGAAGAGAGCGTGGGCCCGGTTAACCTAGCCGGGCTCGGCGACCGCGTCCAACGCGCGCGGCTGCTGGCGGACGGCTCGGAGCTGTTCGTGACGCGCCCGTGGAACGCGAAGCTGTACCCGGACGACGCGTTCTTCAACTTCGCGCAGCCGGAGCATTTCACGTACCCCCTCCCGGACGAGCGCGATACGGTCGTCGAGCTGACATTGAACGATTGATATAGCGCCATTAAGCAGAGAGACATCGCGGTTCGGACGCGATGTCTCTCTGCTTGACGGGCTTCAGCCGCGCTGTCACCCTCTGCTTCGCCCGCCCGTTCCTTGCCGAGACGGGCGGCGCTCAACGGTATGGGACGGCGTCCGGGCCCATGAGCGGCGAGCGCTCCAGCAGCTTCCTGATCATCCAGCCATCGTCCCAGCTGCCCTCCTTCAGGTGATTGCAGGCCAGTTCGATGAGTCCCGCCCACCACATGGGCGTGATAAGCTCCCACTCGTCGGGCTCGAGCGGCGATACTTCGTCGTACCCGAGTATGACCTCGTCGTACTTGCCTCTCCACGCGAGGGCGAATTCGCCGACGCGGTGATCCCAATGCGCAAGCTCGAAATCGAGAATCCCGGTCAGCCTGTCCCCCTGGAAGCGCAGGTTCCACGTCGTAAAATCGCCGTGGGTGACGATGCCCGGCCGGTCATGGAGCCGCAGCCCCTCCGCCCGCTTCCGCGCGCGCTCCAAATGCCAGCGCAGCATGCGCATCTCTTCCTCCGGCCGCTCCTGCTCATGCGCCGACAGCAGCCGATCCAGCCCTTCATCGAACAAGATCTCTTCGCAGCGCCGCCAGCCCCTCCGCTGGCCGAACGCGCCAAGCCGCAGAAGATCCTGGTGGAACTGCGCCAACAGGCGGCCCCGTGCGCGCTGCTCGGCCGCGGGATTGTCGACGGACGGCGGCTCGCCCCGGAGGAACGGGAACAGTCCCCACACTTGTCCGTCTTGCGCGATCGGCTCCCCGATGACAGGGGCAACCGGCCAGCCCAGCCCGGCGATGCCTTGAAGCAGCTTCGCCTCGTAGTCGATATCGTCCATCCGGACTCCGCCATGCCAGAGGCGCAGCACCAGCTGTTCCCGATTAACGTTCACCAGCCAATGCCGGTTGAGCCTTCCCCCAAGCGGAGCCTCCACCTTGGCGTTAAGCGCTTTCAAAATAGCCGCGTCCGGCATGTTCGGATTCGTATCACTGCCCATCCGTCTTCTCCTCCGCTTCCTGTTAGCCTGGATCCTCGTCAACGCCTGCTCTGCTCCTGCCACGACGAAAACGCGGCCTCTCGGCCGCGTCGTACTTGCTCCGCATTACCCTTCCAGGCTTCGCCGGCCGCTATTCATCGTTCAGGCCCTTGCCGGCCAGAATATGCGGCATGTACTTCTCGACCCTCGACGCGCGCGTTTTGGACTGCTTCGGCTGGGAGAAATGCAGCAGGTACGCCCGCTGCCGCCCCGGCGTCAACGCCTCGAACGCCGCCTTCAGCGCCGGCAGCTCGTCCAGTTTCTGCCGGAATTCTTCGGCGACCGCGAATTCGGCCGGTTTCTTGAAGCTCACTTCCACCCCGGCCTTCTCGACCTCGATAGCCTCATAGATATAGGCGCGCAGCGTGAGCTCCAAGTCCACGATCTCCTGCACGTTGGCGAACCGGATTTGGCGCGCCGATTGCACGTTCTCCGTCTGCTGGATCAGGATGCCGTGCGCATCCTTCAGCAAGGCGCCTTTGTGGAACAGCAGCGCGCAGTAGTCTTTGAACCCGTGAATAAGCACGATGTTCTTCTCCTGGAACGTATAGCACGGATGCATCCACTTGAACGTCTCGGCCAACTCGCAGTCAAGCGCGATGGCTCGCAGCTTCTCGTATTCTTCCTTCCACTTCGCCGCCGTTCTCACGAATGCATCAACCTGCGGATTCAGACTGCTTGCCGGCATGTCGAACACCTCTCTTCCTCACTCGCTTCCAACGCTGGAATCGCGCCATCTATTTCCATGCTTCCACAATAGCATGAGTTTTAGTACCTGCCAACGGCTTCGCCGCCTTGCATCCGCCCTCCGGCTCCCGATAGGCAATGAGGCGGGCCGCCGTATCGGCTGCATATACGCGAAATGCGGCACGTCATCGTAGACGCGCACTGTCATATTCGGGCGGAAGCGCCTCATACCTTGTATATGGCAGATCAATCGCATGACCATACAGGAGGTAGAGCGATGAACGAGAACCATGGAGAACGGCCGAAACGCCGGTCGGGCGATGCGCCGGCCGCTATGCATTCGCAGACGGTGGGCGAACGGGGCCCCGTGCTGGAACAAGACAGCGTGCTGCACGAAACGCTGGAGACGTTCGTCCATTCGCGGCTGATGGAGCGGCCCGTGCATGTCAAAGGCTTCGGCGCCTTCGGCTACTTTCAAACCTTGTATGCCATGTCCGCGCATACCCGGCTCTGTTTCCTGCAGGAGCCGGGTCAGCAAGTCCCGGTCACGGTCCGATTCTCCCTGGCCGTCAGCAACAAGGGCACGCCGGATACATCGCGCAACGTGCGCGGCTTCGCCACCAAGTTCTATACGGATCACGGCGTGTTCGACCTCGTGTTCAACCATATCCCCGTGTTCTTGGTCCGGGACGCCATCCGCTTCCCGGAGGCGATCAAAGCGCTCCTGCCGTCGCCCGTCAACAATCTGATCGATCCGGAACGGTTCTGGAGCTTCATTGCAAGGGCGCCGGAAGCGATGCATTTCCTCGTCCGGCTCTATTCCGACGCGGGCACCGTCAAGAGTCTTCGGCACATCCCGGGCCACAGCGTCAATACGTACGTCTGGCGCAACGCGCAGGGCGTGCGTACCTATGTGAAATACCACTGGCTGCCGCTGGCGGGCGAGCAGTATATCGACCGTCAGGAAGCGGCCCGGCTCGCCGGCGAGAATCCGGATTATGCCGGCCAGGATTTATATGATACGCTGCAAGCGGGCAAAACGGTGGAATACGGGCTGTACGTACAGCTGATGAATCCCGAAGACGAGTCCTCGCTCCCTTACGATCCGCTGGACGATACGAAGGTGTGGGATGAGCTGCAGTACCCGCTGCAGCCGGTCGGCCGGCTGGTGTTGACCCGCAATCCGGATAACTACAAGGAGCAGGTCGAGAAGCTCGCCTTCTCCCCGACCAACCTGCTGGAGGGCGCGGAGCTGTCGGACGATAAAATGCTGCAGGGCCGCGCCAACATCTACTCGGACTCGCAGCGGCAGCGGCTCGGTCCGGAGTTCCGCAAAATTCCGATCAACCATCAGCAGCACTGGACGCCCGAATCGCTTGTCACCAGCGGCGACGGGAGATTCGTGGAAGGAAAGCTCATGCGGGCGGACATTCCCAAGCAAGACGATTTCGAGCAGGCCGGCCAGTATTACCGCTCGCTGGCGCCATTGCAGCAGGATCACCTGGTCGATAACCTGGCCGCCGATCTTGCCGGCATCTCCGCCGACACGCTCGCGATCGTGCTTGGCTACCTGTCCAAGGCTTCTCCCTTGTTAGGCGATCGCGTCACTGAGCGAATCCGCGTGCAAGCGAAGGGATGAGGCCGAGCTTACTTCCGGGCATCCAGAATAAACATCGACGCATCCTGGCCCATGAACAGCCGATTTCCGCGGTAGAAGGTCTCGGACCGGATGTCCTTGTACCCGATGCTCGCCATCAGGCCGGCCAGCTCCGATTGATGGAATCCGTTATGCACGAAGTCGGAGACGACCTGCTCGTTCTTATCGAAATCCACGATCAGCAGATGACCGCCTTCCCGGAGAACATCGAATAACCGCGTCAACACGAATTCGACATCCTTGATATGCAGCAGAACCTGAACCATAACGATATAATCGGCACGCAAATCCGAAGAATCATTCTGCTCGAAATCAAAACAATAGGTGGCGGCATGATGAATATGCGCATCCGCGATTTTATGCCGGATGCGCTCAATCATGTTCGGCGAGGTATCCAGGAACAGCATCGACCGAAACTCGTCCAGCAGGTTCATGCCGACAAGCCCGGTTCCGCAGCCGAAGTCGATCGCGTGCTTGTCCTTGGCGTCAATCAAATAGCCGCGAATGGCATCTGCCGATACCTGCGCAATGTGGATTCGCTCGGGCGTGTCATACGTCTGGGCGATCATTTCAAACTTATCCGTATTGGCCATATGTATCTCTCCTGTCTTCCGTTGTATATCCTGCTGCCATTATAGCCGAAAAACACATCATATTCGCACGGCAATCGCCAATGGCCGGCCTTCGATCCATCGGAAACAATCGAAAATGTTCCTGAGCGGACACCCTTGACTTAAACCATGGTCGAAGTCGTATCCTAATTCTTGTCGACAGGAAAGCGCCCATGCGGAGGTCACCTATGAACTATTGTTCCATCAAAGAAGCTGCGGAGAAATTGCACGTTCCGGAATCCACCTTGCGTTATTACGAGAAGAAAGGACTGGTGCCGCTCATTGAACGCGATGCGGCGGGCAGACGATTATTTTCAGAGCATCAACTGGCGCTCCTTGAGACGGTCCTATGCCTAAAGAACACGCATATGCCCATAAGCCAAATCAAACAGTATATCGATTGGGTCGTGCAAGGAGACAGTACCATTGAACGCCGACTTGCCATGATGAAGCGGCACAAACAGGCCGTACTGGCGGAAATCGCGCTGATGACCGAATCCTTAGCAGGGATCGACTTCAAAATTAATCGCTACGCAAGCCATAACGATCTAGGAGTGTTAGGACAATCATGAAACTGACAGGGAATACCATCCTCATTACAGGCGGGAGCGCGGGAATCGGACTGGCTTTTGCCGAACGCTTCGCGAAGGCCGGCAACACCGTTATAGTCACCGGACGACGGGAACATGTCCTTCGCCAAGCGAAAGAAAAATTGCCGGCTCTCGTCACTCGCGTAAGCGATTTGAACGTCGAATCCGAACGGATCGCATTGTTCGACTGGGTAACGGCGAACTATCCGGACGTGAATGTGTTAGTGAACAATGCGGGAATCCAACAACGGATGAATCTGCTGAAAGCCGATGCGAAGCATAACTGGGGGTACTTCAATCAAGAAATCACGACCAATATTGAAGCGCCTTTCCATCTTGCCATGCTGTTCGCTCCGTTCTTTGCAGCGCAAGCAGACGCGGCCATCATTAACGTAACCTCCGGGCTTGCGTATACGCCGCTTGCGATCGCGCCGATCTATTCCGCAACGAAAGCGGCGCTGCATTCGTTTACAATGAGCCTGAGGCATCAGCTGTCCGAGACTTCCGTCGAGGTCATCGAGGTCGCTCCCCCTGCGGTAAACACCGACCTGGGCGGAGCAGGGCTGCATACGCACGGCGAACCGCTGGACGCCTTTGCGGACGGCATTATGAAAGGTTTGGAGGAGGGCCTGGCGGAAATCGGATACGGTTCGTCCGTGGCTCGCTTGCGCATGTCGCGCGATGAAGTCGACAAGCACGCAGCCCAATTGTATGAGGCAACGAAAGACAGCATGGGCTAATTGAAGGGCACCTTCCCGGGTGCCTTTTTTTATTTCTGAAGACAGTACCGTCTGCCTCTTCCAAATACGGGTTTACCGATCGCTCTTTACGGCACTACAGAACTCGACATCAATACTGTCAAGAAATGGCGATATTTCGACATTACGCTCGAAACCGGGCATAATCTGGTTGTTTTTGGTTGCTATTATGGCCGTTTTACACTATTATTTGGTAAGTTATCAGGGGATCACACCCATCTATGGGATCGCGCGACTTATTCCATAGCCCGATTCCGGGGGCAAATCCCTCCAACATTCACGAAGAGGTGCTCATCATGGCGGTCAGAACTGGAAGATTAACAATCGGTCGAAAGTTAATAGGGGCGTTTGCGATTATTGCGATCCTGATGGGGATTACGAGCGGGATCTCATTTTTTTACCTCGAGAAAATCGACGACTCCTATTCCGATTTGATTGAGAGACGAGCAGCGATCTTATCCAATGCTCAAACCATGCAAGCGGAAGCCGCCAAACAAACCAGCAGACTGCGCGGCTATCTCTTAACGAAGGAACCGGAGTATAAAGATACGTTTCAAGCATCCAATGACAATCTGTCTAAGCTCGTCAGCCAAACGATGACGTTAGCCCAGCGAGCGACGGATAAAGAGAAGCTAAAAAAGCTGGACGACCTCAACCTTCTGTTCAAGCAGAAGGTAGATCAACTGTTTCAAATGGTTGAGAACAACCAAAATTCGGCCCGAACGATGGCGTTCTACAACGATGCAGTGCTGCCATTAGGGAGTCAGCTGGAACCGGTAGCAGACGAAATCGCCGGCGAACAGCAGAAGCTCATGGATGAAGGAAGCCGAAGCAATACCGAGACGGTTAAGGGCGCCATTGCGAATGTGTCCGCCTTCAGTATCATCGCCTTCGTCTTAGCGGTCGCGATCGGTTATTTCTGTTCGCGCATGATATCCAAACCCATTGTCGCTCTGAACAACGTTGCCGAGAAAATCGCTTCCGGCGACATCACCGCAGCCAATATTCAGGTGAAAAACAGGGATGAAATTGGCGCACTGGCCGGATCCTTTAATCAGATGAAGGAGAATCTCCGCAATCTGGTCGAACAAATCAGTCTAAGCGCCGAGCATGTAGCTGCTTCCTCGGAGGAACTGACGGCAAGCGCAATGCAAACGGGCCAAGCTTCCGAGACCATCGCCTCCGCCATTCAAGGGGTCGTCGGCAGCGCAGAAAGACAAGCCTACAGCGTGGAAGAAAGCGTCCGGGCCATGAATGAAATGTCGGCCGGGGTACAACAAATCGCCGCGAACATGCAGACGGCTTCCTCTGTCTCGATGCAAGCCGCCCACAAATCATTGGAGGGCAACAGCGCCATTCAATCGGCGGAGGAACAAATGGGCTCGATTCAAACGTCGTTCAATCGGCTTGCCGTTGGCGTGAAAGAAATGAGCGGGCGCTCGGGAGAAATCGGGCAGATTGTCAACGTGATCTCCGATATCGCGGCTCAAACCAACCTGCTCGCGCTAAACGCAGCGGTTGAAGCGGCAAGGGCGGGTGAGCAGGGACGCGGATTCGCGGTCGTGGCCGGCGAAGTGCGCAAGCTAGCCGAACAATCCTCGCAATCCGCCGAACAGATTACGCAGCTGATTATGCATATTCAGACCGGCATCGAACAGACGATTCGCTCGGTTGAGAACGGCACGAAGGAAATTAACGCGGGTATCCGCGTCGTGCATGCCGCCGGAGGAACCTTCGAAGAGATCAAGGGATATGTGGACCAGGTTGCCAGTCAGATCCAGGAGGTTTCCGCGGCCTCGCAGCAAATGTCGGCCAGCGCGGAGCAGATCGTGCATGCCTTTGAAGAGATTTCGGAGGGCTCGAAATTCGTGGCCGCCGGCTCTCAAGACGTATCGGCTTCCGCGGAAGAGCAGTTGGCCTCCATGGAGGAGATCTCCTCGTCTGCCGCATCTCTGTCTACAATGTCCGAAGAACTGCAGGCGCTGGTCGGTCAGTTTAAAGTTTAACCCGGTGCATGCACGTATTCTTGCTTAGGAGCAGAATATAGAAGCATCCAAAATGGCCCGTATTAGCGTATTCCACGCTAACCGGGCCTCTTCTATGTCATTCGGCGTCATACAAGCTCCAGCCATCGTCCAGTCTATCTGATTACGTGAACCCGGCACAGCCGTTCATTGCTTGAACTTACCCTTGCTGCTTCCTCCCCAGGTGGGATTCTCCCCATTCATGCAGCAACGCCAGGATGTTCTTGAGAGTGGCGCCGTACTCCGTCATGGAATATTCGACTTTCGGAGGAACCTGAGGAAAGACCTCGCGCTTAATAAGGCCTTCTTCCTCCAATTCGCGCAGATGGGCGGTTAGCATTTTCCTGGTAACGCCGGGCATCGCATGCTGCAATTCGCTGAACCTCATCGTATGGTTATCAAGTAAATTCAGCATGATCGATATTTTCCACTTTCCCACAATGGCCTCCAGCGCCGTCGCGACTTTGCAATTGCCGGGCTCTATATTCACTTCACAACCTCCCTATAAGGTTACATTATAGTAACCCCGTAACATTCAAGTGCCGTCTTCATCATTCATAGCGAACAGGATACAATACAAACAACCCGTTCACATTCATTTTAGTATCCACCCATCCTATTGCAAGGAGGAGATCAAGCCTTGACCCATCCATCTGTTAGCGAACGCAGCATCGAAAGCGTACGTACGCCCGCATTCCGGCGCAATAGCGACATCCATACGGTGGCCGTGGTGCTGGAGCCCGATAATTGGGAGCAATACGACCCGTTCCTGCTTATGGCACATGACCGCATGCGAAGCGGCGTATTCGGTCTTCATCCCCATCGCGGAATGGAAACCGTCACCTTCCTCATTGACGGCCGCCTTAACCATTATGACAGCAAGCATGGCGAAGGGGTGCTTCAGCCTGGGGATGCCCAATGGATGACCGCAGGGAGAGGCGTCGAGCATGTCGAAGACGCGGCGAAGGACGAAGAAGTCGATCTTCTTCAATTATGGGTGAACCTTCCTGCGGCGCACAAGATGTCCCCGCCCAAATATCAGGATCTACGGATGCATGATATGCCTGTCGTCAAGGAGGACGGCGCCGAAGTCCGGGTATTCTCCGGCTCTTACGGCGATGCAATCGCCGGTACCGTCAATATAACTCCGGTAACGATGTTGGAAATCAACCTCGAAGCAGGAGCGGCCGTCACTCCGCGATTGCCGGGAAGCTATAATGGCTTCCTCTACGTCCTGGAAGGCGAGGGCACCTTCGGAGCCGACGCTGCGGCAGGAGCGAAAGGACAGGTGCTATGGCTCGGATCCGCTGATCCGGCCGGACCGAGCCAAGTGAAGATTCAAGCCGCAAGCAAGATGCGCGTTATGTTATACGCCGGCGAACCGGTTCGCGAGCCCGTCGTTGCCAGAGGCCCTTTTGTCATGAACACGGAAGCAGAAATCGTACAAGCCTATCGCGATTATAGAAACGGTCTGTTCTAAAACAACCGACACATTCGATATCATTGGAGGTCAATCAAATGAAAGTCGCAGCCATCGTAGGTAGTATCCGCAAAAATTCGTACAACAAACAATTAGCCGAATTCGTCAAACACCGGTACGCCGAACGAATCGATCTCGAGATTCTAACCCTGAACGACATTCCGATGTACAATCAAGATACCGAGAATGAACCGCCGCAAGCGGTCATCGACTTCAAAGCCAAAGTAAAATCGGCCGATGCCGTGCTGTGGCTGACGCCTGAATATAACGGCACGGTTCCGGGCGTCTTGGTCAATGTCATCGACTGGCTGTCCCGCGTTGACAAAGTCATGATCGGCAAGCCTTCCTTCATTATGGGGGCGTCATTGGGCATTCTAGGAACCGTTAAAGCGCAAATGCATTTGCGGGATATTTTGTTTGCCGGCGGCTTGGCTTCCCCCGTGCTCATCGGCAATGAAGTATACGTAGGCGCAGCGCATACGAAATTCGACGCCGAGGGCAGCCTGATCGACGAGAACACGGTGAAATTCATCGATTCTGTTATAGCCAACTTTATTGCATGGATGGATAAGCTGCAACGATAAGCAGATCAACAATGAACAGTCCGCCCTAAGCCGGCTGCAATGCCGGCTTAGGGCGGACTGTTCTCTTGTATCAAGCCACATGGGCTTGAAGCTTACTACAACCTATGCTTTAACTCGCTGCGGCTTGAATGCCGAGAGCAGCACCAGCACCGCGCCGACGCTGATCAACGACCACAGCACCGTCATGTTGTCGCTCGTCACGCCGACCTCGCTGAAATACATGGAATCGCGAAGCGACGAGGCCACGAACCGAAACGGCGTCCACGCGTACAGCCAGTCCTGCGTCGTCTGCGACAGGAACTCCGGCGCCATGTTCACGACCGGCAGCGAGAAGAACATCAGCAGGACGAGAACCGGCATGGCCGGCATCCCGAGCCAGCTCAGCAGCGTCAGTTGAATGGCGAAGAACGCGATGCCCGACAACAGCAGCATGAACCACGTGTTCGACACGTCTACGACGACCATGCCGTACCACGAGTGCGCCATCCACACCAGATAGCCCGATACAAGCGACACGAAGATCGCTCCAATGATCAACTGTACCGCATGCACGCCGACCCGGCGAGCCCCGGATTCCTTCGCCTTCCGCCCTGTGAGCGCGAGGATGATGCTGACGACCAAGCTCCCGATCCACATGATTTGCGTCAGCATGCCCGGCGCGTTGCCGCTCGCATTGTTCAGCCCTACCGGATGCGCCGTTTCTTCCGACACCGCAAAGGGGCTCAGCATGGCCTTAGCCGCGCTAACCGGCATAACCGAAGACTTCGCTTCCGCTTGGCTGAGCAGCTGGCCCGACAACTCCGCGCTCAGCATGCGCGACACTTGCCCGAGCACCTGCTTCACTGCGGTCGATGCCTGCGCGTTCATGCCCTCGTTGCCGATCACCTTAACCGTAGCCGGCTTCGGCTCCCCCGTTGCGAATGAGGCGATGCCCGCACTTAGATCCTCCGGAAGGATAAACGCCCCGTAGTAGTCCTGCCGGTCCAGCCCCGTGCGCGCTTCCGCTTCGGTAGCCGCCTCGTGCCACACGATCGGCAGCGCCTTGTTGGCCAGCAGCTTCTCCTTGATTGCCGCCCCGATATGGAGCTCGCTGCCATCGGGAAGCGTAACCGCCTTATCCTCGATAACCAGCGCAACCGGAATATTCTTCGGCTTCGCGCCGAGTACCGATCCCATCATCGCCAGCCCGAACACCATGACGACGACCGCTACGCCAATGAACCCCAACCACAGCATTTTCTGTCTGAATATCGCCACTTAACTCTCTCCCCACTCTTTTAATGCACACAATGTTGATTATTGCACGTAACGTTAATTATAATGAGGACGGAATACAATTCAATCGTCAATATCAGGCGTAAGTGTTCACTAATGAGCAAATCGCAAGGGCTTTGTTGAGTATAAATAACATTCTTCAAAAAGGTGGGGATTTACATGGCTCCCAAAATCGATCGCAGACAATTGCGCACCAAGCGTCTGCTTCGCAATGCAATGCTGGAGCTTATTGAAGAGAACGGCGTGCAGGGGCTCACCGTTACCGATATCGCCAACCGCGCGGATGTGAATCGAGGCACGTTCTATCTGCATTACCAGGATGCGCCCGATATGCTGCAGAAGGTGCAGGATGAAGTGTTCGCTTCGGTGCTGAAGGCGATGCGCGAGATCGACGTCGTGGAGATGATGCGCTTCTCCGAACGGGGAGAGCCTTATCCGAAGATTATTGCGCTGCTCGAGGAATTCAGTCGCGAAGCTTACTTCTTCAGGCTGATGATCGGCCCGCACGGCAACTCGAGTTACATCGTCAAATTCAGGAGGGTCATGCAAGAGCACATCGCCGCCCGCTTGGCGCAGAGGCAGCCTAGCGATGACAATATGCTCGTGCCGCGCGATTATTTGATCACCTTCATTGCATCCGCCAATATGGGCATTATCTCGTACTGGATCGAGAGCGGCATGCAACAGACCCCTCGCGAGATCGCGGTCATCATCATGAAGCTGGTCCAACATGGCTCGCTTGCGGCGACAGGGTTAAGGAACAGGCAAGTTACGGGAGAGAATCAGGCGTAGACCGATCGCCTCTATGTCGCCCTGATCCAGCAGCCTGGCGTGCAGTTCGATGCAAGCTTTGCGGGATTTAGGCTCAGAGACCCCTCCCATACTTATTGCCTGAAGAAATCCCGGTTACTGGCGTTGTTCGAGCACAACGGATTGAATGTTACCGTCGCAGAAACCGTCGCAGTCGATGTTAACGTTAACAGATGGCTAGCGTTGACCCAAACAAACGAAGAAACGTGCACTGTGATCAAAGACAACCTGATTGCCGATATAAATTCCACGACGAATCGGACGGGTATGTTTCCCTTCATGGATCATGGGGAGCTCATGTTTAAACAAACGTGGGTGAAAGTGATTGGCCGTAAAGGGGAGCGACGCACCGTTCAGTGAATAACCATTTCAGTGGCCTCCCCGTTCAAAGCCGCGAAATGAAGCATCCGGGCCCCTTCTTCAGACAGTGCATCTTGCTCTTGCCGGGAAAGCGCCCGTCGTATTCGCATTCGCCGGAAGGGCAGCAGCCCGGGTCGCTAATGTCCATTCCACGATCATCCCGCCGAAGGTGAATCCGCCGCCGAAGCCGACCAGCAGCAGCCGATCTCCCGTCTTGACCTGACCCGACTTGACTCCCATGCTCAAGGCAAGCGGAATGCTGGCAGCCGTCGTATTCCCGTAATACTCCAAGCTGTGCAGCGTCCTGCTCATCGGAATCCCGATCTTCTTGCCGATGGACTCGACAATGCGAAGATTGGCGCTGTGGGGAACGAACCAATCAATCTCATCCGCACGCCAGCGGACCTGGTCCAGAATTCTATGTATGACTTGCGGCACCGTCCCAACGGCAAAGCGGTACACCTCCCGCCCGTTCTGCACCAGCATCCCGTCGCTGGCAAGCTGATTTCCCGACAGCTCGTTTCTTAGGCCCGAGCGATAGAGATAGCTGCCTCCATGACCATCCGAGCCAAAATACTGCGTGATCAACGCCCCCGCGCCCTCCGCTCTTTCCATTAGCACAACGCCCGCTCCATCGCCGAATAAGATGCAGGAAGTACGATCCGAATAATCCATTATTCTGGATGCCGTATCCGCGCCGACCACCAGAACTTTCCGATGAAGCCCGCTGGTTATTAATCCGTTCGCCATGTTCATCGCATAAACAAACCCCGTGCAGGCAGCGTTAACGTCGAGCGCTCCCGTAGCCGGGATCCCGTAATGGTGCTGGATCAGACATGCGACGGAAGGCGTCGGGAAGTCCGGCGTATAGGTGGCTACCAGAATCATATCCACATCCATGATCGATACTTCATAGTTCCTGAGAAGGTCATCGATCGCCCCGATGCACATATGACTCGTGAACTCGTCCTTAGCCGCGATACGCCTTTCGCGTATGCCCGTTCGCTGCACGATCCATTCGTCGCTCGTATCCATCATTCGCTCCAAATCCGCGTTTCGCAGCACTTTGGAAGGGACATAGCTGCCGATCGCCGTAATTCGCGCTTGAGATTTCATGTTATGACTGGCCTCCTGCAAGTCGATCGAAGAAACGATCGACCCGATTGGTATATTCCAGGGGATACAACTTATAAGAGCCCGTATGCTTGGCTCCGGGAACCTTCCAGTAGCTGAATGCTTCGGCGAACCGCTGCGACATCATTTCGCTGTTGGCGCACGGGATCGTCTCATCCTGATCCCCGTGAATGAACATGACCGGCCGAGGATAAATCTGCTGTATCGATACGATCGGTTTAACGAGCTGCGGATTCTTCTTCATAATGAAACGAATGGCAAGCACCATCAGCGGGGAGAACGGGTACTTCGGAAGCTTGGACCATATCGATAGATTATCCAGCAAATACCGGTTCAAGTCACTGAACGGACTGTCCGCGATGACGCCGGATACTTCCTCGCACTTCGCTGCTGCCAGGAGGGATGCGGCCGCGCCCATCGAATACCCGATTAAGCCGATGGGGCCCTTACAGAACGTCCGGCACCAGTCAACGGCGCCCAGGATGTCTTGTTGTTCATCCAGCCCGATTGTCGTTAACCGTCCTTCGGAATCCCCGCAATTGCGAAAATCGAACATGACCACATTATAATGACGCTGAACGAGAGACTTGGCCAGCTCGAGCGCGGCAACCTTCTTCTGGAGGCGATTGCTCCTGTAGCCGTGCGCGAATATAATCGTCATCTTGGGCGAGCCGGCGGCGGGGAGGAACCAGCCCTTCAGATTGACCGCTTGATCCCGGCTTCGGAAAGCGATCGATTCATATTGCAGCCCCTCTTCGTCGGGAGCAAGCTGTACCGGCTTGCGCGCAGGATGCATCAGCTTCCATACCGCCCATAACGTGACCGCGCCTATTCCAATCAGCACCATTAGTACGATATACCCAATCCACATACCCATGCCAACTACTCCTTTTATCCTGAAAATAGTATGAAGCAGTCACAGACTACCATTCCGGCGTGTCAGTCGGATGTCAGAATATGCACAAATTTGCGTTTAGGGGCGAAAAAAAACAACCTCTCCATCAGGAACGATAGCCTTGATGAAAATGTTGTTTATGGTATTCATCGCATATTATGATTCCTGCGGAAGAATGAGCTCAAAGATTGAACCGCTTGCCGAACTGTGCGTCAACACCAGATCGCCGCCCAACGATCGCGCGATCATCCGACTGAAGGGCAGTCCGAGGCCGAGCCCGTGTACGAGCGTCCGCTTATCCGCACCGCGATAGAACGGTTCGAATATATCCTTCTGCCCGGCTTCGGGAATCCCCCCTCCTGTATCGTGAACGCTAATATGGCAATAACGATCGGTCGTATCCAGACGAACGATAACGACTCCGCCCGCGGCTATTGCATCTCTCGCGTTATTCAACAGATTAATAAGAATCTGTTCGATACGATTGGGATCCGTCAGTAATCGAAGGTCCGCGGCCGAAACCGACACTTCCAGCTTCACTTCAATCGACTGGCGCTCTTGCACGCGGCTCCATCGCTCTATGACATCGGTCAGCATCGCTTGCATATCGACTCGCTCATGATGCACATGAATATTGCCCGCTGCAAAGCTGTTGAAATCCAGCAAATCCTGTACCATCTTCTGCAGACGATTGCATTCATTCATGCAATGATCCAGGAATACTTCCGCCTCTTCCCCTTCGACTACCTTCCCGCGGACCGCCTGTACTAACCCGCTGATGGCCGTAACAGGCGTCTTCAATTCATGCGTAACGCCCGCCAGCAGCTGCGTGCGAAGCTTCTCCAAGCGATTGAGCCGATCCGCCATCTCCTGGAACGAATGCGCGAGCTCATGGATTTCCTTCTCTTTGTAATCGTGTCTGAATTGCAGCTTATAATTGCCGGCCACAATTTGCTTCGCTGCACTGGCCGCCTCCTGGATTGGCTTGATCAATCTTCTAGTCATCACATGCACGATGCCCCAGCCTATGAACAAGAAGGACGCCAGCAGCATCCACCTTTGATATCTAAAAGCAAACATGCCTTCCAGCGCATTACGCTCAGGGGCCATGTACAATGCGAATCCCGATTCGACAGTCATCGGATAGGCGCCTACCAAATAAGGCTCTTGGCCTTGTCGGGCTTCCAGTTTGATCACATGAGCATCCCCGGACATAATATCGGCGATTCGGGTCATCATCCGTTCGGTTTCCTCTGGCGCAACGGGGGGATATTGTTGAACAATATGGCCATCCCGATCAAGAATGAACATGATGGGTCTGCCTTGAAGATTATGCCCCGCGGCTAGATGGGCTAAGAACTTCTCCATATCGGGAATCTCGGGGAGCTTCCCCTGATTATCGTTGGCGATGGCCCCAAGATCGCCCGCCATGTTCTTCACAGCGGTATATTGGGCGGATATCGCGTTCCTGTAGAAGAGATACATGGCAAGCAAACCAAGGATCATGATACTGACGAATAAGATCGAGAAGTACCGGATCGACCAATAATAGAGCAGGCTTCTACGTTCTCGCTTGGACACGGAATTGATACCCCAATCGTTTCAACGTAATGATCCCTCCGTCTCCGGCGGACCATTCCACAAGGCTTTGGCGAATGCGTTTGACGGCCATGTCGACGGCTCGATCGCTGCCTATGTAATCCCTGCCCCATACAGCGTCAATCAACTGGCCGCGATCGAATGTCTGGTTCGGATGGCTGGCCAAATAGAGAAACAGCGATAAATCCCTCGGCGTCAAATGAACCTCATCCCCGTTGAGCGTCACCGTATGCGAATGAAAATCAACCTTCAGATTGCCGAAGATCGCCGTATTCTCTGTCGCCACCTGCGGCAGCCGCCTTAACACCGCTCGCACGCGAGCGACAACCTCTTCCCCGATGAAGGGCTTGATTAAATAATCGTCGGCGCCCCCGTTCAGTCCTTCCAGCCGGTAGTTAATATCGCCGAGCGCCGTTAACATGATGACAGGACAAGCGCTTCGTTGCCTAATACGATGCAGAACCGACCATCCGTCCATGACCGGCAGCATGACATCCAATAACACCAGCGACGGCTCCCAGGACTCGAACAATGACATTGCCCGATCGCCGTTATAGGCTTGCTCCACCGCATAGCCGGCTTTGGCCAGATACGCCTTCAGCACCATGGAGATGCTCGTCTCGTCTTCGACAATTAGAATCTTCGGCTTCATCCTCCGTCACCTCTTCAAGCTTGACGCTCATTTCGCGGTTTCTTCAACCGCCATCTTGCCGGTCGCATATTTCTTGCCCCATTCGCCCATCTTCTCCAAGATAGGTATGAAATTCCTTCCCCCGTCCGTCAAGGAATATTCTACTTTGGGCGGCACCTCCTGATACACTTGTCTGTGAATCATGTGATCCCGTTCCAACTCCCTTAGCTGACTGGTCAGAATTCCTTTGGAGACGCCGGGAACTAATCGTTGCAGCTCTCCAAACCGTCTCGTCTCTTGCAAATGCCACAAAATAATAATTTTCCATTTCCCCGCGATGATGTTCTGCGTATCCGTGACAGGGCAAACTTTGATCTGTTCTTCGGGAATTTCTCCCTCGAATGACGTTCGAGCCATCGTAAACAACCTTCCTTTGCACATGGTCCTGTTTTTATGACTATGTCATAAAAATATGCCTACTTACAAAAATCCGACTAACCTAATAGTATGAGAATAAGAACCGCGCAGCAAGTTAGAACCCTACAACTGGAGGAATGAACATTGAACATCGGGATCATCGGCGCCACGGGCAAAGCCGGAATTCGTATTTTGAACGAAGCATTGAACAGAGGACATGAAGTAACGGCTATCGTGAGAAACGCCTCGAAGCTTGGAGATACGAAAGCGAGCGTACTCGAGAAAGACCTCTTTGCTATTACCGCATCCGATCTTCAACCCCTTGACGTCGTCGTCAGCGCGTATTCAGCGCCTATGGGCGAGGAGCATCTATATATCGGCGTGGGCAGATTGCTGGTTCAAGCGCTGAAAGATGCTCCGCATGCAAGGTTAATCGTCGTCGGCGGCGCAGGAAGCCTGTTCGTCGATGAAGAGAAAACGATCAAATTGATGGACACGCCTGAATTCCCGAAAGCGATCTATCCCACGGCATTCAATGCGGGAAAAAACCTGGAGGATTTGCAAAATCAACACCTCGTCTCCTGGACGTACATTAGCCCTGCCGCCTTCTTTGACCCCGAAGGGAAAAGGACGGGATCGTATCAGTCGGGAAAAGATCAGCTCATTCTCAATAGCAAAGGTCAAAGCTACATCAGTTACGCCGACCTCGCGATTGCCATGCTAGACGAAATCGAACATCCCCAGCATGTGAACGAACGGTTCACCGTTGTAGGCGAAGCCGAATAATCGTCGCGCTTGTGTCACGCTTGAACCGCACGCCGCCTGTTAGACGCCGTCTAACAGGCGGCGTGCGTCTTTTCGGACAGAAACGGGTTAGAAGCAACTGAGGAAATTCCGGACGCAAGCAATGTTCGTATTACGTATGCCGCTTTAAATGATCGCTTATTTTTTTTAAGCCATCCTTTACATTACTCTTCTCCAGGTCATGCAAGGCGCCTGATATAATGTCCTCCAGATCCGAAAATATGTGCTGGATGAACTCGGCTTGCCTTTTCCCGTCCTCGGTAATATATAATTCCTTTTGTCTTTCATTACCTGCCGTGATTTCGCGTTTGATATACTTCCTCTTCTCCAAAATTTTTAAAATATTGGTAATTGTGGCATTCTGTTTCCCTAAATATTGGGCCAAATCTCTTTGTATAACCCCGGGATACGTTAATACATAATTTAATGTTCGTGCTTGTATCTCATTAAGCTCTATTTTGCTTAGCTGCTTATGAATATAATGCTTTTGCAAAATATGCAAAAGGTGAATTTGCTCGGAAATAGAATTAGTTCCCTTGATCATCATGCTTGCTCCTTTTTAAGAAATCATACCATAACGATTAAACCAATAAACAGTTAAAAGTACAACAATTAAATTGACAACAATTACGGAAGGTAGTACGCTTCTTAGCAAGAAGGAGCGTGATGATGATGAAAGTTACATTGGTAACAGGCGGAAATACGGGTTTGGGGTATGAGACGGCCAGACGTTTGAAGGAGCTCGGACACAAAGTGTATATCAGCTCGCGCGATGAAAACAAAGGAAAGATCGCTTCGGAAGCTTTGGGCGTGGACTATGTTGTTCTGGATGTTACGGATGACGCGTCGGTCAAGAAAGCCGCCCAAGAAATCGAACACAAGGAAGGCCGGATCGATGTGCTTATCAATAATGCGGGGATCCCTGGACCGCATGCAAAGCCGGAGGATCTGACAGCGGACATGATGCTGCACGTCTATGATACCAATGTATTCGGAATCGTCCGGGTTACGCATCATTTCCTCCCCTTGCTAAAGCGATCGGAGGCGCCTGTCATCGTAAATGTAAGCAGCGGCCTTGGCTCGTTCGGACAAGTGTTGAATCCCGACAAAATCGAGTCCAAGGTGAACGCCCTTGCATACTGTTCATCCAAGGCAGCCGTCGGCATGCTTACCGTGCAATATGCCAAAACGCTTCCCGCTATAAAAATTAACGCCATAGATCCGGGCCCAACCAACACCGGGGAACGGTTCAAGCATGGGATTCAATCGATGCAAGAAGCGACGGACGCCGTCGTAAGAATGGCTGCCATCGATAAAACCGGGCCGACCGGGACATTTTCGAATCGAGAAGGCATTATTCCCTGGTAGCCCATCCTTACTCCGTATTGATCACCAACATTTGGTACAGATACGAATGAAGGATCCGATCCAAAACTGCGCCTTCAGGCTTCATAGCTAGACTATAGCCAAAAGCTATGCTTCTACATAGCTTTTAAGTATTTACCGATAGCAGCCTTCACGCTCTATAATGAATCCAACATATCGCGTAAGGAGCTGTTATCGTTGAAAACATCCATTATCGGCTATCCGCGTGTCGGCGCGCTTAGAGAGCTTAAATTCGCATCCGAAAAATACTTCAAAGGCGTGCTTCCCGTCGAAGAGCTGCAGCAAACCGCGGCTTGGCTTAGATCGGCACACTGGAAGCTTCAGCAGGAGAACGGCGTCGATTTCATTCCGTCCAACGATTTTTCCTTCTACGACGGACTGCTCGACACGGCTTGCTTGCTTGGGATCGTCCCGCCAAGATACCAGGCGCTCGGCCTAAGCCCGCTGGAGACGTACTTCGCCATGGCAAGAGGCTATCAAGGCGACAAAGGCGACGTAAAAGCGCTGGCGATGAAGAAATGGTTCAACACGAACTATCACTACATGGTGCCTGAAATCGACGATACGACAAATATCCGTCTGGCCGGATCGAAGCTGTTCGACGAATTTACGGAAGCCAAGCAGCTCGGCATCGCAACCAAGCCCGTACTGATCGGAGCCTTCACCCTGCTCAAGCTCGCGAGATTCACCGGGTCGAAGAAAGCGAAGGATTTCGTGCCTGCGGTTGTCGAAGCGTATACGGCTGTCTTGGACCAATTGAACGCGCATGGCGCGGCATGGCTGCAACTGGACGAGCCTGCCTTGGTAACGGATTTGACGGCGGAAGATACTGCGCTGTTCACGGAGCTCTATAACGGCATCCTATCCGCCAAAGGCAGCGTAAACGTTGTCGCGCAAACGTATTTCGGAGACGTTCGCGACTGCTATCAGACGCTTCAAGCGCTGCCGTTCGACGGGATCGGCATCGACTTCGTCGAGGGCAAGCAGTCTCTGGACCTCGTGCGCAAGCATGGCTTCGCAAGCGACAAGGTGCTGTTCGCCGGCGTAATCAACGGCAAGAACATCTGGAAGAACCACTATAAGCAGACGATCGCCCTCGTTCGCGAGATCGGCAAGCATGCCGGCCAAGTCGTGCTCGGCACTTCATGCTCGCTGCTTCATGTCCCTTACACGATCAAGAACGAATCGAAGCTGACGGCGGCGAATAAGCAATATTTCGCGTTCGCGGAAGAAAAGCTGCGCGAGCTCGGGGAACTCAAGTCGATCCTGGAGCAAGCGAGTCCCGAAGCCTCCGCATTGTATACGGAGAACGAGAAGCTGTTCAGCGCCTCGCGTCTTGCAAATGACAACTCGGTGCAGAAGCGAGTTGAAGCCTTGACGGATACCGACTTCACGAGATTGCCTGCGTTCGCCGAGCGGGAAGCCATTCAGAAAGCGAAGTTCAATCTGCCGCCGCTGCCTACGACAACGATCGGCTCGTTCCCGCAAACCGCCGAAGTCCGCGCCAACCGCGCAGCCTTCAAGAAAGGCAGCATCACCGAGGAGCAGTACAAGCAATTCAACCTTGATCGGATCGCGGAGTGCATCGCGCAGCAGGAAGAGATCGGACTCGACGTTATTGTCCATGGCGAGTACGAACGCAATGACATGGTCGAATACTTCGGCGAATGCTTGGATGGCTTTATTTTCACAGAGAACGCCTGGGTGCAGTCTTACGGAACGCGCTGCGTGAAACCGCCGGTCGTCTGGGGCGACATTAGCCGCAGCAAGCCGATGACCGTCGAATACTCGGCGTTCGCGAAGAGCCGCACCAACAAGCTGGTCAAAGGCATGTTGACGGGTCCGGTAACGATCCTGAACTGGTCGTTCCCTCGCGAAGATATCAGCCTGAGGGAAAGCGCTCTTCAGATCGGTCTTGCGATTCGCGACGAAGTACTCGATCTCGAAGCCAACGGCATCGAGATTATCCAGATCGACGAAGCCGCACTGAGAGAGAAGCTGCCGCTGCGTCATTCGGACTGGCAGAGCGAATACCTGAGCTGGGCGATTCCTGCCTTCAGGCTTGTACACAGCGGCGTTAACGCCGAAACGCAAATTCATACCCATATGTGCTACAGCCAGTTCAGCGACATCATTCGCGATATCGATGCGATGGACGCCGATGTCATTACGTTCGAAGCGTCGCGCTCGGATCTGGCCATCATCGATGCGATTAACGAATGCGGCTTCCGTACTGAAGTCGGCCCCGGCGTATACGACATCCACTCGCCTCGGATTCCTAGCATCGACGAGCTTAAACAAGGGCTTGACCGCATGCTGGGCAAGATCGAAGTGTCCAAGCTGTGGGTCAACCCGGACTGCGGACTTAAAACGCGCGGCGTCACGGAAACGTGGGCCAGCTTGAAAAACCTTGTCCAGGCAGCCAAAGAAGTCCGAGCAACGCTGCAATAGCGCACAAGAGGATGGACTCAGTCGAGTTCATCCTCTTGGTTTATGATCGGATAGCCGAAATCCGCAATGACGGATTTGAGCTTCGCCACATAGGCCGAGGCCAGCTGGCTCAAGCTCGCCTTCTGATTCACGATGTAGCCTACCCGTATGTTCTCGTCCGTACGAAGTCGTACCGATTTGATTTGCTCCCCGTTCAGATCCTTATTCAGCACGCCCGAGCTAATCGTATAGCCGTTAAGCCCGATCAGCAGGTTGAATAACGTGGCGCGGTCACTGACCAGTATCTTCTTCTTGTACGTTCGCGTGCTGAGTATTTCCTCCGCGAAGTAAAAGGAATTATAATCCCCTTGCTCAAAGGCCAAACACGGGTAGTCGTCCAAATCCTCGATGTCCAGCAGCGACTTGGCGGCAAGCGGATGCTCCTCGCTGATGAAGACATGCGCTTCCGCTTGGAACAGCGGATGAAACCGCAGCTCGTTGTCCTTTAATATCTTCTGAATGACCTTTCGGTTGAACTCGCTCATATAGATGATGCCGAGCTCGCTCTTCATATTCCGTACGTCTTCGATAATCTCGTAGGTACGCGTCTCGCGCAGCGTGCACTCGTACTCGTCCACGTTCAGCTCCTTCAGCAGCCCGACGAAAGCCTGCACGGAGAAGGCGTAATGCTGTGTCGAGATCGAGAACAGCTTCTTCGAGGGCTTACGGTTCATGTACCGCTGCTCGAGAAGCTCGGCTTGCTCCACGACTTGCCTGGCGTAGGACAAGAACTCCGCTCCGTCGCTCGATAGCACGATTCCCTTGGACGATCGAAGGAAAATCTCAATACCGGCTTCCATCTCGATTTCTTTCACCGCGGTGGACAAGCTCGGCTGCGAAATAAACAGCTTCTTCGCCGCTTCGCTGATCGAGCCGCAGCTAACGATGGTCAGAATATATTTCAATTGCTGCAAGGTCATTGGAATACCCCTTCACTTGTAGACCCCTACATAGGCCTCGGTTGCGTCCTTGTTATCATTTAAATACACGTCTTGACTCGTTGCAAATGCTCACAACGGTAAAAGGCGTCTTCCCCTCTGAGAGAACATAGGGAAAGACGCCTTCATAATCGCACCTTATGACGGTTCATCTAACACCTCCCTATCTCCCGTAGGTACAGCAGTGCTGTCAGAACAGGCAGGTCTCCTGGCTCCGGAATCCTCGCGCGGCAGCGGCCTTCCCGATCCATGTCGATCAGTGGCTGGTTGAGCTGCTTGCTCCTCCGTTACAGTGGCGGGACCGCGTCGGCCTTGCACCGAACTTCCCTGTTAAGTCAGAACGGCAAGCACGCTCGCCGATCAGACACCTGTTCTCGATTATGCAGTTGATAGCAAACGAATTATACCTACATCATACCCGACAATTGGATTCCTGTCGTTCTCCATGGAGCCGGCCAGACATCACTGCGCCTTCGCCATCGACTCCAAATGTTTTTTGAAAATATCCTCGAGGACTCTTACGTCGTTCACGGCGTCTGCAGCCGGCGCGCCGAAAGGCAGATCGTTCCGGACCGCTTCGATAAAATGGCGCATCTCTTCCTTATACGGCCAGGTGCGTCCGTTCTCGGGAAACAGCTTCCGCGTCTCTTTATTCGGCTTGAAGCCCTCATAGACCTCCACCCCTGCAGGCACGTTCCGAAGCAGCAATACCGGGCTGTCCAGCCGAATCCAGCCGCCATCCATATAGATCGTCGTATGCTCGTTCCACTCGTGCCCGCTGCAGCTGCCCGATTCGATGGTTGCCGTCACGCCGTTCACCTCGAGCACGACAACGCCCCAATTCGCCTGTACGTCAAGCTTCGCGGATACGACCTGAACCCGGTCGCCCGCGCCCGTCAGCCATCTGAGCAAGTTGACGTTATGGGTATACTGCTGCAGATAGCCGATATACGCGTTCCGGTGCTCGGCCGGAAGCCAGTCCGGCCAGCGGACGTCCGTCTGCGGCATCGGCTCGTCCGTCGTCTCCATCGGCGTGTCGAGCCCGGCCGTCCATTCGCTCAGGATGCCCGAGTTGCGGATATAGCGGACGGCACCCATCTCTCCGGATGACAGATAGCCTTCCAGCATCTCCTTGGCGAGCAGGTTCCCGGCATCGAAGCGCTTCATGTAGCCGAGCATAAGCCGTTTACCGCTCTCGCGCTCCGCTTCCACGATCCGCTGCGCCTGCTCAAGCATGATCGCCATGGGTTTCTCCAGGAACACGTATTTCCCCGCCCGCAGCAAGTCGATGGCAATTTCGCCCTGGTTGGCGTAATGCCCGGATACCGCGACTGCTTCGATCGACGGGTCGGCCGCCAGTTCGAGATGATCGCGATATAGCTTCGGAATGCCCCAACGCTGCTGCACTTTTCTGCCAAGCTCGCTTCGCACTTCCGCAATGGCGACCAATTCACAGCTTTCCTGCAAGAGCAGGATGTTCGGAATATGCACCTTCTGTGCCATGAAACCGCATCCAATGTAACCCATCCTTAATTTGCTCATTCGCGCTGATCCTCTCCGAATTATCGTAATCGAACCGTTACAGCCCTATTATAATCGTTGACAGCGCCTGATTGGTGACGATATTATGCTTAATAATATAAGAATCATGCTATAAGGAGGCGCGATCGCCATGAGCGAAGCCGTCTACGAGATGAGAGCCTATACCCCAAGCCCGCTCGCGCAAACGATTTTTCTGCACGTGCAGCATATCGGCAGGTGGAATTACGAAGATAACTACTTGATCGACAGGTCGGGTCTGCACAGCTTCTTGCTGCAATACGCCTATGCCGGAAAGGGATTTATCCGTTATGGCGGGAAGGAATACGCGTTGGAGGAGGGCGACGTCTTCCTGATCGATTGCATGGACGCACAGAAGTACGGAGCGCTTCCAGGGGAGCAGCTCGACGTCGGCTGGATTCATTTCGACGGACCGGGAGCCAGGCCGTTCGTTAACGCGATCCACGAAAGGCACGGCCCGGTGTTGCGCGTTCCGCGATCGTACATGCGTGCGCAAGAGCGGCTGCTGGAGCGAATGCGCCGCGGCGAACCGGATCTCGAGGCGCAAGCTTCGCTGGCGATCACGCAGCTGCTGACCGAGCTGTTCGTGTCCGGCTGCTCGGCGCCAATGCATGCGGAACCGGCGTCCGAATACGGCGAGCAGATGGAGCCTGCCTTGTCGTACATGCGGCAGCATTACGCCGAGCGAATCACGGTTGAGGCATTGGCGCGTCGCGTCAACATGAGCAAATCCCATTTCTCCCGCTCGTTCCGCCGCTGGATGAGCTGCTCGCCGATCGAATTCGTCATTCGCGAGCGGATCAACGCCAGCAAGTCGCTGCTTATCGGCAAGCAGGCCTATTCGATCGAACAAATCGCCAGAGAGGTCGGTTTCGAAAGCGTGAGCCATTATATTGTCATGTTCAAGAAACACGAACAATTGACGCCGCTGCAGTATCGGAAGCTGTGGTCTTCCTTTCGCTGAACCACTATAGGGGACCTGCATTCGCGTGCGGCATACCGGCCGGCTATTCATACATTTTTTGCATAATCTCAATCACTTCCGCAAGGGTGAGGCCGAAGGATTTATAGTATAAGGTATCGTACTCCATCTGCTTCCGAACCATCTCGTTGCGTATTCGCCGCATTTCCTCCGCGGTGAATTCGGCTACGAAACACCCCTTCCCCGTGACGGTATGGATCAACCCGCTTCGCTCGAGCTCTTCCCACGCCTTCTTGACGGTGATGACGCTTACCCCAAGCTCCAGGGCGGCCTGCCGGATGGGCGGCAGACAATAGCCGCTTGCCAGCTCGCCTTTAAGAATTTGGGCGCTGATTTGTTCGAAAAGCTGCTGATAAATCGGTTTCTCAGATGAGTTCGAGATGGCTACATTCATATTATCTCCACTTTCAGGAATCGTCTTGCCGCAATGAGACAGGCCATTATGGTGAATGCAATGAAGACCGCAATGCCCGCGATCAGAATGGATAATTGAAGCGCCGTATTGTCAGCGCCGGAACCATTGAAGATATCCTTCACCCACGGGCTCTGGATGCCGACCCATTGCGCAGCTCCGGCAAACAGCGTCGCGCCGGCAATGGCTGCGGTCGCTGCCCCGCCGAACTTATACGCCGTCTTGTAATACATGGCTATAAAGATCAGATTGAAAATCGCGAGCATGACAAAGCATAGTCCCCAGAAGCCCATATGCGGGGCGAAGAAGTAGTAGGTCAGATGCGGGTATAGGCGCAGCGTAATCATCCCATAGATCATCGCCGTGACAAGGTGCAATAATTCCATGACGACAATAACGGTCACCCTTGCCCTCACGATGTCTTTCTTCGTAACGGGCATCATCGTGGTGAACAGCAAGTCGTTCTGCGTTCTCAGTCCGCCAAAGATATTCGGTATCGTAATCATACAGAAATACAGCGGGATAATAAAATAGAGCCAACCGGGAACGAGCATTAAAGCGTTGATTACGAAAGGAAATAACAAGAACCACGGATTGATTCCGAGCTTAAAATCCTTCATCACCAAGTTATACATGGATATCCTCCTTTTTCGCGAAATAAATCATGATCTCCTCGAGACTCGGCGTGGCGGCTTTGATCGTGGAGGATGGATCGAAGTCTTCGGCATGGATCAATCCCGTAAAGCCGAATGAATTGATTTTGCAGGAAATCAACTTATCCTTCACTTCCTCTAACTGACTCTGGCTGCCGCTAAGTAACCGATAAGACTCCATGAAATCGTGTTTCTCCGCGCTGGCGATGATTCGCCCGTTCTCAATGAAGGTAATATAGTCGGCGACTTTCTCCAAGTCGGACGTAATGTGCGTCGAGAATAGGATGCTGATCTCGCCGTCAAGGACGAGTTCTTGAAAAATATCCAACAAATCGTCTCTTGCGACCGGATCGAGCCCGCTTGTCGGTTCATCCAGGATGAGAAGCTTCGCGCCATGGGACAGGGCAAGCGCCAAGCTGTACTTTACTTTCATGCCCGTTGACAATTCGGCGATCTTCTTGTTGTCATCCAGCTTGAATCTTCTCAGATAGCTGCGATAGATGTCCTCATTCCAATTCGCGTAGAACTTCTTGATGACATCGGTCAGCGTCTTCATCTTGCTGCGCGTATAGTATTCGACACCGCCGAATGCGTAGCCGATCTCCTGCTTCAATTCCAGTTCGTGCTCCGCGATGTTCTTGCCCAGAATGCATACTTCGCCGCCATCGATATGGATCATATTTAAGATGGATCTGATCGTGGTCGTTTTCCCCGCGCCGTTGGCACCGATAAAGCCCATAATATAGCCCTTCTCCAGCTGAAACGATACGTCCTTCAACTGAAAGTTAGGATAGCTCTTCGTTAAGCTTCGAATGTCTAATGCCAGCATATCGTACCTCCTCATTAAATTGTGCATGTTGTGCATACACAATGTACCACGGTGTTTCTCATAAAGTCAACTGGCCGATAACATGATTCTGGATCTTTTCATTAGATGATCTGCCTGTAACGCTTGTTTTTTAAAACAAAATGGTTATACTTATGTTTACGCGATTAAACGGATAAACGGAAAGGGCGGAGCGAATGAGCCAGGAAATCGAGCAGATCATGCAGCAGTTTAAAGCATGTATTCCTTTACTGGACGTACTGAGAGACGAGAACCGTCAAGCTATTATTCTGCTGCTGGCACAGCACAAATCCGGACTTAACGTCAACGCGATTGCGGACCGAATCAATTTGTCCAGGCCGGCCATCTCCCATCATTTGAAGGTGCTGAAACAATCCGGATTCGTTAGTTACGAGAAAAAGAACGTGGAAAATTATTACGCGGTGACGCTGCGCCAACCGCTGGAGCAACTCAAATCATTAATCGCGGCAGTCGAAGCTCAGTGTACCTCATCTTGATCTTCTCAATCTGGCACTCACCCGCCGGATTTATTTTTCTCATATACGTTTATATGTTTAAACGAATAATCATAATAGGAGCGATAAAAGATGAGAACCATGATCATTGAGAAATACGGGAAAGATGTACCCTTGCTAATGGCGGAACGGCCCATGCCTGTCATCGGCGAATACGATGTCTTGGTCGCCATTCATGCAGCCAGCTTGAATCCGATCGATTTTAAAGTAAAAGAAGGAAAAGCAAGGCTGCTGCTGAAGTATGATTTCCCCTTAATCTTGGGTAACGACTTCTCCGGCGTTGTCGTCAAGGCAGGCGGTCGGGTGAACGAGTTCAAACCCGGCGATGAAGTTTACGGAAGGCCCCGTAAAGGCCGAATCGGGACATTAGCCGACTATATAGCCGTTCATCGGGATGATCTCTCACTGAAGCCGCGGAACCTGAGCTTTGAAGAAGCCGCATCGATCCCGCTTGTCGGACTGACGACGTATCAAGCCTTTTACGATATTTTAAACCTTCAACAAGGCCAGAAGATTCTGATTCATGCCGGATCCGGCGGCGTAGGATCCTTTGCCATCCAACTGGCCAAATTAATGGGAGCTTATGTCGCCACTACGGTGAGCGAGAAAGGGTATGATTTGGTGAAATCGCTGGGCGCGGATCGAATCATTAATTACCGGAACGAGAATTTCGAAGAACTGCTTTCGGGATACGATGCCGTATTTGACACTTTAGGGGGCGCGGCCTTGGAGAAATCATTTCGAGTCCTGAAGCCGAACGGAAAGATCGTCTCCGTCTCCGGCGTGCCAAACGCAAGATTCGGCCAAGAAACACGGCTCGGTTGGTGGAAGACGGCCCTTCTCTCGCTCGTCAGTCGTAAGCTTACGGCCCTTGAGAGGGCAACTCGGACGAGTTATCATTTCCTGTTCATGAAACCGAGCGGAACGCAATTAACCAAGATCAAGGAATGGATTGAAGCAGGTCGCATTATTCCCGTCATTGATCAGGTATTTAAGTTTGAGGAAGCGCCGCAAGCGTTGAAATATCTTGAAAGCGGGCGAGCTAAAGGAAAGGTAGTCGTTAGAATCAAGTAAAGCGAAAATCCCCGCTTCCGTTGCTATTCGGCTTCGCCCACGGCTGTGAAGCGTTCGTTCGCATGCCGCGGATGTTCAATCTCGTCCAACACGGAGATCGCATAGTCGGCATAGCCGATGTAGCTTTCGCCCTTCGCGTTCACGAGCAAATTATCGGTGAGCTGTTTCTGAGAATCGCGTATTCTTGTGCGCAAGTGGCATGGGCTTTTTCTTGAACCCCTGAAGCTTAGCGGGAATTTTTTTCTGCGGACTATATCGTCTATAATAGCTCTGACATCCCCTGCCGGCACGATATCGGACGAGCACGTCCGGCTCTGATCTGATCTGACGGTCAAGGGAAACCGAAGGAGTGAGTACATTGGCCAACATTATCGCGATTACCGGAGCCTCTTCCGGCATCGGTCTGGCGACAGCCCGCAAATTTGCCGAGGAAGGCTGGATCGTCTACGCCGGTACGCGGCATCCCGAGCGCGACACAGCCCTGTATGCCGGCATCGAGCATTTGCATGTTGTCGAGATGGAAGTCACGTCCCCCCAATCCCTCGCCGAAGCGTTCGCACGGATCGATCGGGAGCAGGGACGCCTGGACGTGTTATTCTGCAATGCGGGATACGGCTATTTGCGCGCCTTGGGTCAAGCTGATCAAGCGGACATCGAGCGTCTGTTCGACACGAACGTGCATGGCGTCATGCATACGATCCGCGCGGCGCTTCCTTTGCTTCGGCTGGCCTCTGCCGGCCACATCGTGGTCACCTCCAGCGTGGGGGGATTGGTCGGCCAACCGTTCAACGAGATCTATTGCGCGAGCAAGTTCGCTGTAGAAGGTCTGATGGAGAGCCTGGCCACTTACTATAAATCGCTGTTCAACATCGACATTACACTTCTGGAGCCCGGCGCGATCGCTACGAACTTCACGCAGACCGTCATGAGTCAATTGCAGCAGACCGGCGGCATTCTCGAGGATGAGTACAAGCCCATTCTCCAGCGTTACATGGATACCTTCGCGAAGCGTACCACCGTTCCGCAGACGCCTGAATCGGTAGCGGAGGTCATGCTGCAATTAATGCAAATGGATGAAAAGCCGCTGCGTCTGCGCACATCCGACAGCGCCGAACAGTTCGTGCAGTACAAGGTCTCGCAAGATCCTACCGGCCTCGACGGATTGAACAATACGCGCAGGCTTCATCTGGGACTGTAACCTGCGCCGATGATCCTTCATTCGATATCAATCAAACGAATACCCGGAAGGTGCCTTATGCAGGCTTAATCTCTGCCCACCGGCGAGAATGCGTATACCGCACGATAGCCCCAATTCCGCTTGCCATCCAGGCTCACCCGTGCGCTTCCCTCCATGCGTTGTCCAGACGCATCTTCTGGAGCAAGTGATGGCGATAGTGCATCTCGATCAGTTGGAACCATTCCAACGCGTTCAATCCCCCGAATCGCGGATGGAGAACCGTATTTCGAACGATCCCCTTACCGGGTTCTAATCGTACTTGGGTAACCGGAGCAAACTTCGATGCAATCAACGGTTCGATCTCGACCATCCGGCGTACCGTATCCCGCAGCCCGTCGACCAGTTGTTCCTTGCTTTCCGGCTGCGGCGGCGTATATTGCGGGGACGGGGGAACTCGGATTCGATCCGGCGGGAAGCTCCCCGTCTTGAACAAATCCTCGCCCGGCTTCGTCTTCCCCGCTCTTGAGACTTCCGGGCCGCCGTCCGGTCCAAGGCACAATGCGGCGTTCCTCAACTGCATCAACTGCGCGGAACGGATCAAATGCATGAACATCTGGCCAAGCGACCATTCGTCTTCCGCCGGCTTCCACAGCAGCTGCTCAAGACTTGTGCCATCCAATTCTCGAATATACCCGCTGACCGTCTCCTCGAATTTACGCAGCGTTTCTTTCGTATCCATTGCCGAACCCAGCTCCTTTATGCTTAAGCTGAATCCAGCATACTATAACGCTGCTGACAGCAGTTTGTCAGTAGCGTTCAAACATTTTTTTGATTTCCTCGCGCACCCGTTCGCGCAGCGATTCCGGCTCCAGCACACGAACCGCTGCGCCCCATCCGAGCGTCCATTGAAGAAGGTCCTCCACCCGCCGGACGCGGAATGTCGCCAGCCAGCCTTCTTCCCCCGGCTCGAACGACTCCATATAGAAATTGTCCGATTCCTGAACCCGGTCCGCAACGGCTTGGTCGACCAACATCCGGACGGTCACATTCCGATCGTCTATTGGCCGGTGATTCTGAAAGCGAAATCCAGGAACGATCCTGAACGAATCCTCCAGTACGACAAGCTCGTTCATGCGAGATAACCGAAAGTGACGGATGTCGCGCCTCAGCCCGCAGAACGCAACAAGCATCCACACCCCTTGGGAGAAGACGAGCCCGTAAGGATCGACCGTTCGCTCGCTATGACGATGGCCGTCCGGGTCCGGCAAGTTTTTGGAGTAGCGGAAACGAACCCTTCGCTTCCGCAGGATCGCTTGGCGCAACTGCTCGAACGTTTCTTTTTCCAGCCTGCGCGTTCTCCCCCCTCTCTCATTCAGCAGCCGAATCGCCGATCGGATCCGTTCGGTCTCCTCGCGTACGTTCTCCGGTAAAACTGCCTCGATCTTCTCCTGCGAACTGCGGGCCTTCGCGCCATACTCGGCATCTAGCCTCATCTCGACGAAGTCCGCCCCGATGAGCAGCGCCACCGCTTCCTCCGCCGTGAAGCTGACAGGAGGGAGAAAGTAGCCCTCCATTAAGGAGTAGCCTATCCCCGGCGCACCCGCTACCGGAACGCCCGCTTCGCTTAGCGCTTGAACGTCACGGTAAATCGTGCGGATACTCGTCTCGAACTTGGCAGCCAAATCCTCTGCGCGGAGCACGCCTTTGCGCTGCAGCTCAATGACGATGGCCAACATCCGCTCGGTTTTGTTCACATCCTCCTCCTCCTTTTCCGGTCTCAAAAAGTTAGGTCTATCGCTTGAAGGGCTCACAGCGTTTACGCGTGACGGTAGCTGCTCAGCGGCCTTCTTTGTTTGCCCTTCATCTTCCGTTCACATAAGCGTTCTAAGTTGTTATTAATCGTATCGAACCCAAGGAGAGATGAACATGGAGAGCAACTCGTTAATCGAAGCAATGGAAGGCTATTTTCAAGCCGGGACTGTGTTGGACCTGGATAGGCTGGATGCGACCTATGCACCTGATTTCATTAACATCCGGACCGACAAGATCGGGCAGACCGTCTCGATTACGAAGGAACAGTTCATGCTGACCTTTCGCCGCTTGAAGGATGGTGGCGGATCGACGCTCGGAACGACTGAAGACGTGCAGTACGTGGCCACGACCGTGTATGACGATCACGGATCGGTCGTTCTTCGTCGAGTAAAGGAGGGAAAGCCCGCACTGTACAACTTCGTCTGGCGCATGGCCGATGGTTTGCCGACAACGATCATTCGCGAATTTTCGGTGGAGGAGGACCTAAGCGCACTGATCGGCATGATTCGCGGATCAGCTGCGGGAGGACAACAAGGTGTAGAAATCAAAAGCGCCCATTCGGGTGCATAGGCTGTCGAGCAAGCTCGATGCCGCATATGCCGCATCTATTGAAAGGTAAAATTCCCTCTCCAAGACTGGCGGACAGAGGATCCGTTATTGAGGGGAAATCGGGCTTATTGGGGCAGCGAACGGACACAGGATCCGTTAATGTCCCCGAATGACATTGAAAACATGCTGATCAGCCGATATAAAGGATCTCTTGTCCGCGAGCACATGAAAAAACGCGATAAAGCCGCGATTAACGGATCTCCTGTCCGCTTCCTGGCATCGGCGGGCACACCGTGAACCAGCCGTCATGAAGCCGGCTGGTTCGAAACGGTTACAGCTGTCCGTCCCATGCCGGCGAAGCGGTAACAGGATCTGTTCGTGCTCTTAGTTCAGCTCCATAAGAAAATCGTTTGCCGCCCGATAATATCCGTCTAAATCATCGGAGTGCACACCGTGACCGCACTGTTCGAACACGATCAGCTTGGTATTGGGCCTGCTCGCTTCCATCCTTCTCGCTTGTTCCGTCCCCAGAATGAAGCTCTTCCCGCCGTGAATCAGCAGGATCGGACAGCTCGATGCTAACCAGTCCTCCCACCAGATGCCATTAGATTGGGGAACGGATACTTGCAGTCCCTTCAGATCCGTTCGGAATCCCCATCCCGATTCATCCTCCAACACGCTTTCGGCGAAATAATCGATGGCTCTAAGCCCTGCGCTTGCAAGCGATTCTCTCAGCTCCTGTAAGGAAGCCGATCGGAAGGGCAGCTTGTCGGCAAAGGAGAAGTCGGCGTTAATCTCCGCGCCGATATCCTCGACGATAATGGCATTCACCAATTCAGGATAACGGGCCGCGAACTGGTAGGCATTCAACCCGCCTAGGGAATGTCCCAAGATTGTGACCGGCCGTCCTCCAAGCTCCGACTGAACCAGATTCAGAATATCCCCCACGTAATCATCCCTGGCGTATTCCTTCTCGAATGAATGGTCGCTCCAGCCGTGTCCGCGTTGATCCATTGCAATCACCCGCCAATCTCCGAAACGCGCGGCCAGCTTGGAGAATGATCTCGCATTCGCCATATACCCATGCAGCATAACGAGCACTTTCTCGCTATCTCCGCCATAATCAAGGTAGGAAAGCCGAACATGGCCCGAATGAAAGTATTTCCTTGCTGCCGCGCCGTTATGACCGGAATTCAGCATCTTGTCATCACTCCTATTTATTCTATTCGAGGTTCAATCGAGCCCATTTGATCGGCAATGGTAAAAGCTGTTGTCGCCGTTGTACATCTTCTAGTCACCGACAGGAACACCCTGATCTGCAGGCCTTCGATATCGTTGTCCATGCACGCCAGCCAGCAAAGCGGCTATCGCCATAAAGATCGCACTGGAAGCGACGCCGGATTGCAAGCCATGCCTTTCAACCGCAACGCCCCCGATGATGGGACCTATTATCTGCCCGGAAGCAAAAAAGGCAGTGGCTAAGCTGAGGCATGCCGTATAGGCATGATGCGGGACATGACGTCGCAGCAGCGCGGTCGTCATCAGCGGAGGCGTAATAAAGGAGACCAACCCTATCGTAACGGCGCCCAATGCCGTAACAATCATATGATTGGCGGTTACGCCAATCACGCCGATCGTCCCCAATGCTAACCCCGTTGCAAGCGTATAGCCGCTTGGCCAGCGGTCGATGGCTTTCCCTCCGAGCCATCCGTTGAATAAACCCGCAAATCCTATACCGGACCAGATCAACCCGGCATAGAGAGACGGAATGCCCTGACTCACCAGATAAGGAATCAAATACGTGAAATAGATGATGTAGCCTGAACCGAAGAAGAAGTAAGAACCGGTTAGGAACAACAGCTTCTTCGGATGCAACAGGAGACGGTACACATTTACGCGTTCTTGGTCTCGCGTTTCCGATTCCTTTGGCGAGGACATAGGCGCGGATACCCGGTCTCCAGTGACGAGCTCGAAACCGATCGCGGCAATTACGCCAAACACGCCCATAGCCATCCACGCATATCGCCAGCCCTCCAAGCGCGAAGGATCTATGATGAAGGGGGCGAATAATCCCGTCATGAGAATGCCGGCGGAACCGCCTAGCCATATTAGACCCGACGCCACGCCTCTTTCCGCCGGTCGAACAACATCCAACGCGATGGACAGGACTAACACTGTCGCGAAAGCCGAGAATAAGCCAATGACGAACCGCCATAGCCCGAGCTCTGCCAAATGATGACTAAACGCCGAGCCGATCATAGCCAATCCGAGCAGGAGACACGTCATTCGATTGATGACATGCTTGCGCTCCGGGAACCGTGAGACGAGAGGCGGAAGACATAATGTTCCGATCAAATACCCAATAAAATTGACCGTGCCCAATATGCCCAGCAGACTGTAGCTCCCCCCAATCTCCCTCTTTATCCCCGGCAAGAACATCCCATAAGAGAGACGCGAGAAGCCGAGAATGACAGCAAACAAAAGCGATGCCCACAGCGTAACCCGGTTGAATGCAGATTTCGTACCTATTCTCCCATCTCCCCCTAAAATAATTTGATATCTCTAGTGTAAATTTATGGGGAAGTTTTGTAAAATTGAATTAAATGAATGGATTGTTCATATTTCTTAAACAAGGGGTGATAACCATGGATCTTCGAGCATTGAAAACATTCGAGGCTTGCGTGCGTCTGGGTCATTTTCAGAAGGCTGCCGAGGAACTCCAATATGCCCCGTCTACGGTTACCCTTCAGATTCAGCGCCTTGAAGCGGATCTGGGCGTTGCTTTATTCGTGCGCGACGGCAAGCGCGTGATCGTGACCGAAGCCGGCCAATGGCTCCAGCATGAAGCATCGGCTTTGCTGAAGTCGATCGGCGTCATCAGGCAGACCGTCTACGATATCGCGTCGGGTGATGAAGGCGCCGTTCGTTTCGCCGCCATCGAGCCCATCGCAAGCCAGAGGCTGGCGGCCGTGATAGCCGACTTTTACAAGACGCGTCCGAACGTGGAGTTAACCATGGAGGTGAGCGGGAGCAAATCGATCATCGACAAGGTTCGAGCCGGCGAATTGGACTTCGGCATATGCTCGGCCCCGTCTACGAATCTCCTGCTCGAATTTGAGCCGCTAATCGAGGAGAGACTAGGGGTTATGGTGAATGTGAATCATCCCTTAGCCGATCGGGATGGCATCACGGCGAGCGCCCTCGCGGGACTAACCGTGCTGGTCAAAGAATCGAATTGCATCTATCGGGAGCTCTGGGAGACGACGTTCCGTCCAACCGGTCAGCACGCTTTCACTTGCGTCGAGGTTGGAAGCTTCTTCGTGATTCAACAGCTGGTGAAAGCAGGATTGGGCGTGGGTATTGTTCCGATTTACAGCGGATTGGAACTCGAGGGCTCCTCGGTCATTAGACCCTTCGTCGACCTGGACCCCGTACTCGGCGTAGGCATTGTATGTAGAGATAAAAAGTTCTTAGGAAAGGCGTCGTTATTATTAATGGACGCTATCAAAGACGCCTGCATGCCTGTATCTATCGAGCAAAATCTTTAGCAAAGCAAAAATGAGAGGATTTCCTATTCGTTGAAGAATACTATTGCTTATCAAGCCCCTTCTGCTGATCCAACGGCGGAAGGGGCTTTCCCATTGTCCGAGATAGCCCCTCACTCACGCAGCAATTGCATCCGGCCCATACGTGTTTCTTTATGTTAGCCAGTTAGCCCGGTGACTTCAATATTCCCCTTTAATGACGAAAAACGTACCCCGAATGGTTCCTGCCAGTTTGGATTTCTGTCTTGCGAATTTGAACTTCTTCTCTTCCAGTTCCTTGGGGATTTCCATTCCCTCGGATAGCTTAAACCCTACGGCCCGCTTCTTAGGATCATCCACCGTATACAGTACGTTGATCGCCAATCCGTCCTCATAAAACACAAAGGCCCACTTGATATTCCCCACTTGAAAACGCGATGTTTCCAGCGGTTGGGCAGCAAACTCAAGACCACGTTCTTCTTTCAAAACTCGTTTCACATAATCAAGCGTCTCCTGGCTTTCGGCGGCTGTTACGGTCGTAAATTCGTACTGGTATTTGTTCATGAAATAACGGGCTTCATTCGCACGCATACCAGCCAGTGCTTCTGCTACCGGCGAAGATTCAAGACCGGCCGTAGACACATTTTTGAAATCAACGAAATTGGACATTCCGCATTCCCCCTGCTTGTTTGTTTACTTGATAGAGCTATCCTATCTATAAAATGTGTCAAAATATGATACTATTTAGTTAGCGCCGATTATTCTATTCCACAACGCTACTTCTTAAGGCCTCACTTATGGTACGGTTCTCCGTAACATCTATTGCCCCTCATAAGTGCGAATCTGCTACTTTGAATGAATTACGGCAGTCCAGTTTGCGGCGTCCCACGTTACCGCAGCGTCTAGTGCCTCACTTGCGAAGCGGAGAGGCACGAATGTAGTTCCGTTCATGTCGGTGAATGGGACTGTGGTTAGGGTGATCGGCTTGTCGTCGACTGTGGCGGTCTTGTTGCCGATCTGTAGGTGGATTGTGGTACTGTCCTTGATGATGTCGATGGACTTGTCCTTCGCGTTATAGGATAAGGTTGCACCTAGCTTCTCGAATACCCCGCGAAGCGGGATGAATGTGCTGCCATTCATTATTCGAGGCTTCGGATTTACCGTTATATAGGTGCCGTTGAGCTGGATACCGATGTTGTTCTGGCTGTATGAAGCGGCGTCGCTCTCCGTGGTGAAGGACCATGTCTTGTTGAAGGTCTTACTCGCGTCGGAACCCGCCCAAGGCGTGAACGTTACCGAGACGGTGTAGGTCTCGTTGTACGCCAAAGGAGACTTCGGAATGATATGCCAGTAGTTCGATGCAGTAAAAGGCTTAAAGAACGGTATTGGTTCGCCTGCGCTGTTGGTAAGGGTTACATCTATGCCTTCCAGCAGATAAGGGGTCTTGATCGTAATAATCTGCCCTGACCGAGCTGCGCCGAATGGCTCGATGGGGTTGGGGATTTCATGCCCGTAGAAACTCGTGACAACGTTGGTCTGACCATCGTAAGGGTACGTGGCGTATCCCATAGTATTGGCTGCGCAAGCGATCTCGATGACAACGGCACTGCCATATATACCGACACCAATCTCCGTGGCTTCCGGTGCAATCAATGGCTCGCGGTGGTACGCCGTGTTCAGAAACTCCTCAATAATGGCGTGCGGATCGCTCTCGTCCACGGTCATAATCTCCCAAGTGGGGATCGATGTATCGCCCCCGACGGCGTGGATTCGATCGGCGTGAGTCACACCTGTGAATCCTTGACCGAGCGGGTTCTCATCGTGGTTGTAGTAGACATTGGCGATCATGTAAACAGCGTGGTTCTGGGCTGCTTCGGTGAGGTACGGGTTGAGCTTGACCGTGGGCAACCCCATAGCGGTCCGAACCGCGTTGAGATCATCCAAAATCCGCGTCGCGAAGTTCGTGCCGCTATCGTTGGACAAGACGCGTTGTATTGCCGATGCTGGCAACGTAGCCGCTATCAATGATGTGGCTAGACCCCCAAACAGCAACGTAAGGACCAAGCTTATGGTGCCAATCTGCTTCATGATAGACCTCCAGCGTTGGTTATAGGGAAAGGGGCTTCTCCGTTATCGGATAAGCCCCTTCATCCTGTCATCCAAGCGATCTAGTTAAATTGTGATCGGAGCGTCGCCGGTGAACGTACCGGAGTCATTGAATATCGCGTCGGCCGTATTGGCAATTGTACCGTTGTTCGTGATTGTTCCGAAGTTCGTGATTGTTCCGAAGTTCGTGATGGAGCTGCCGTTCGTGATCATGCCGGAGTTCGTGATGGAACTATTGTTCGTGATCGTGCCATTGTTCGTGATGACGCCGGTGCCGTCATAGCCTGTGATTGTGCCGTCATTGACTACAGTCGCCGAGCTTAGAATATTGAATGTGCCGTCAACGATAAGCGTTGCGGCCATAGCCAGCGTAACTGTACCGCTCGCATTCAATGTAGCATCATCCAAGACGTTCCAGTAATAGCCTTCGCCCAACGTCGTATTACTCGCATTCAGCGTCGCGCCTGCCGAAACCTCAATATTGCCATCGAGCGTAGAGTTGCTCACATTCAGCGTCGCGCCTTCCGCAAGGGTCAATGTGTGGCCGCTCAGCATCGTATCACTTATGCTTAGCGTTACGCCTTCCGGGAGGGTCCAATCATCCGTCAGCGTAGCACCGCTTACGGATACTTCTGTTGAAGATACGACCGTGACAATCGCTGAATCCAAATCTAATGCTCCGGAGCTGGAGATCCATTCAGGAAGCGACTCGGAAGTTGACCCGGCCTCCTGCACAGAGTTCGTTGCTGTGCTCATCACCATTCCGAGCCCTTCATTAGCACCGTACACCCAAACCTGCAGCTTCTTCCCTAAGTCCCCCGCCGCAACCGTGTAACTCGCCGTTGTACTTCCTGCACCGGTCGCAGACACGTACCGGTCGCCTCCGACTATATCTTGTACCATCCATTCATAGGTCACGCGGTTGCCTGCAGGATTGCCATCATCCATCGTTACAGCGGCTGTAAGGGTATCGCCGACTCGAGGTGATGAGTCGTTGACGGCGACACTCTTGATATACACGCCTACCGCACTTGTAGGTTCGCTCGTTACGGCTCCAACCGCTCGACCCATATACGACGCCACAACTCGCAGCTGCTTGCCTTCATCTGCTGCCGCAACCGTGTAACTCGCCGTTGTACTTCCCGAACCGGTAGCGTTCGTGTACGTTTCGCTGCCTGCTGTCGTTTCGACTTGCCATTGATACGTCACTTGACTACCCGCCGCACTGCCATCACCCATGGTCACGCTGGCGGTAAGGATATCGCCAAAGGCTGGGGACATATTGCCGATCGTGACAGAAGTGATCGGAACGGACACTGCGCCGGTCGTTGCGGTTTGCGTGCCGACAATCGGGCTTACTCCTGTCACCGCCACTTGCAGTTTCTTGCCCCTGTCCGCTGTTGCGACCGTGTAACTCGCGGTTGTATTGCCCGTACCTGTGGCATTCGAATACGTTCCGCTTCCTGCTGCCGTTTCGATTTTCCATTGATACGTCACGCGGCTGCCGGCGGCATTACCATCACCCATCGTTACATTGGCATTCAGGGTGTCCCCTACTGCGGGGGTTGTATTGTCGATACTAACCTTAGATATCGTGTAATCAGGCGTCCACTGTGCGACATAAGTGACATCTCCAAGGGGCATTGTCGTCGGTATAGCAGGGGACCAGCCCGCGAATGCATAGCCTGCCCTTGTAGTGGACAACAGATTTATAAAGGAAAGGGAATTCCCATATAGCGTACTTAAGGTGTAATTGCCTGTCCTTCCATTGACGACCCCTCCATTGGGATCGAGCGTCACCTTGTAGCTGTTGCGTTTGTAATACAGCTTCAATTGGAGCGGGCTGCTCGTCGAATCGATGACGGTACCCGATGCAACTGCAGCTGTCACGGCGGAGTCAACCGTGAAGCCTTCATAACTCTTCGGTGTTGCAGTGACCGTTGCACCTACTGGACCGCTTAACGTCTCCTTCTCGGTTATGGTGTATTGCCCCGTTGTATCCGGCCTATAATGGGTCACCGTATACGATGCCGTCTTCGAGTTCCACTGTGCGATGAAAGTCATATCATGCGCCTGCACCGTAGTTGGGAGGGAAGGTGTCCATCCGGTGAGTATCTCCCCCGATCCTTGGGCCGTTGCCTTATTGATGGTGGCTACGCTGCCTACAGTAGCACCATACGGATAAGTGAATACATAGGGGTCGTCCGTATCCCCAACGAAAGCCCTGCCGCCCAGGTCATAGGTGACTTTATACATGTTGCGTGTGTAGTACAGCCTTAGAACAGTCGATCCATCACCTGATATGGTACTTGACACAAGCGTGGCCGGATTGCTGCTGTTAAAGGTGAAGCCTTCATAGCTCTTAATCTCTGCCGTAATCGTTGCGGTATCCGTTGTGCCGATATAATCCTGCTGGTCGACTACGGTGTAGGTATCGCTTAGCACCGGCTTAAGCTGATTGTTCACAACCATGTTCTGTTGCAAATAGACGACTTTGTAAGAGGTATCGTTTCTAGCCTGCCACTTCGCGGTGTATGCGGTATCTTGCTCCGGCACCGTACCCGGAATGGATGTTATGCCGTCGGACTTGAACCATCCAACCAGCGTATAACCCGGTCTGGATATCGCAGGCCTCCATGTGAAGGCCTTCCCTATTTGCAATGAATTCGTAACGGTTTGGCCGCCAGCATAGCCGGCATTAAAAGTCATCACTCGCGTATCACGCACGTAATAAACCTTAACCGCTGTCGTACCGTACCCATTAATGTACGCTTTGTAATTTGAACCTACGCCAGCTCCTCCCGTAAAGTAGGAATATACATACCCTTGGGCCTTGAATCGGTCGGTATTCTTAAGCGTAATCTCCGTAAAGGCTGTGCCCGTAAAGTTCTCAGTCGCAGCGAGCGATGCAGACCCGCTGTTCGGATCGACTAGATAATGCTCCACCGTGTACGGCATATCTGTTCTCACTGCCCAATGCGCGTAGAGCCAGACGGTCTCCCCCGGCATGGTAGCAGGAACGGTATACTTCGTGCCGCCCTCAGGTGCGGTATACCAGCCCTCAAAAGAATATCCCGGCAATTTAGGATCGGACGGAGCTGTAATGTTGTCTTTATACGCCGCAAAAATGTAGGTTAACAGCCCTCCGGTTTGTGCATTAAATACCAGCGCCTTGTTGCCTGAATATTTCGTCCACGTCAAATCATATGTGCGCTGAATAGGGGATGAAGTGAAAGCTAGAGGCGCGTTATTCCATCTAACCGTCATGGTTCCGCTAGCGGCACTCTGGTTTGGATCAGTCGGCTTGAGCGTGTTCGTCTTAGAATCATACGTGAAGTTCGTATTATCTACCGTGATAGTGAAATTCGATTTGTCGAAAGCCTTCGAGTATGTGTCCCCGGTTGTCATGCTCATCACACTCATCGTGAAAATACCGGATGGTAATGTGATACTCTTGGTCGTATCTCCCGAAAGCTTGATAGCCAACGCATCATCCTGTGAGTAGGCGAAGTCATCGATACTTTCTTCCGACCCCACCGAGAGAAGCGGCCAGGTGTTGTCGTACAGCGGCACATTGGCCGAGAGCAAACCATCGCCCAACTGTGCCCCGACTTCGGACTCCAAGTAAATGCCAAGTTCCAGATACAGGGCGCCGAGAGACGCGGTGGTCTTCTTGCCGCCCGAACTCTTCAATTCGTAATAGAAGAAGCCCCACAAATTCAAGTAAACGCCGGGCTCAACGGAGATGCCAATGCTATCCCAATCGACACTTCCAACACCTGCCTGCAATTCCACCTTAACACCCGCTCGCAATCCGAGCGTACCTAGGACATAAAACTTAAACTGGTAATCCCCGTCGCCGGACAAGCTTACGGTGCTGCTGCTGCCTGTGAAACTGAAAATGCGCACTGTGGCCGAGTACCGCTTGGCACTCCTATAACTGAAATCAACACCCACCGTCAGATTCACATTGGCACTGACAACGAAGTCTACTGAAAATTTGACCTCAACGATTCCGATGACCACTCTTACCCTTTTATCAACGAGTTCTTTGTTAATTAATGGGACCCATTCCGTCTCGTCCTCTAGTATGCTTTGGTACCTAGCCTTCAATGTCGTCGCGTCTACTCCGGTATCTTGCACACCCTCAATCAACGCTTGGAGCTCTGTCGCGATGTCCTGTACTTCCCCTATTCTCCCGGCTTTCTTGGCTTCCAGCCAGTCCGTTAACGCATCCTCCAACTGATCAGGCGCGACGGTGGCGATCTCAGCCGTGATGTTGATCCCAGTAAACGTATAGGCATCCAAGTTAGCCGTGATGATATAATCATCGAGGATCGGGATAAACCAATACCAATGCCATTGGGTATCCCCATTGATACTGAGATCCAAGCGCATTTCTTCGACGAAAGTCGCGGTCAGGTGGATGACGATGTCACTCTCGTCGTTCATATGAATGACGATATCGGCGCCCACTTGAAGAGAGACACTTACGCCAGATCCGGAGAGGTTCGTCAGCGTACGGCTTATAGAAGGTACGACGGTCAGATTTTCCACGTCTACTTTGGAACCAGCGCTTTCTGCAGCCATTGGCGCAAGCGCATCGTACTGCTGCTTGAAACTGTCGGTGTGCAACGCCAAGTCAGACAGATAATCAGCAGCTTGAACGACGAATCCGCTAGCTACCGCGTGCTGCTTGATTTGCCCTTCCAACGTTGCGACATCCGCATCGGACAATAACTGATCGCCATCAAGCGCTTGTTGCTGATAGACATCCAGAGCGCTCGTGACTTGATCCAGTGTGGCATCGGTATACGTAATGATATCCATCTCTGCGTCATGTGTAATCGACGTGATGAGACCATAACCTGCCGAAGTGGCTTGGCTATCGAACTCACCGTTGTAGAAGGCGATAAAGTCGCCCGCATTGACAACAGTGAGTTCATTCAGACCCAATGGCGCATACTGACTGTCGCTATAGTTCATCGTGGCATGCTCTACCGTGATGGAATGGTTCGTTGCGTCTCCATCTGTGTCCGCTGCCTCACTCACGGGTAGAATATCCGGTTTGGTCATCACGTTCTTGGAATCCGCATGGATATAGATGTAGGTGTTGCCATTGATCGCTGTGATCCGTACATAAGCGACCTCGCCGTTATCGGTATCGCTTGTCTCCGCGGTACGCAGATCAGGACGAACCCCTTCATAGATCGCGACGATATCACCAGCTTGAATCACCGTACTCCCGGTATAATCGAAAGTACCGCCACTCGAATTCGCCGCATTTAGATCTGTTTCGCTATCGCCTACCCCTGTCGTGATCACCGGAATCGCGGGGGAGTCCACATCCTTGCCATCTAGTATCATATTCGATACGTCCGCGAATGATAGATAGATCATGTCCGGATTCAGCGGTACATGCATGATTGCTTGTTTAGCGATGCTAAACACATAGATGGTTGTTGTTGCGTCTTGACCTTGGAAAGACAGATTGGTGTCCGTCAGCGTGAGTTGGTACGTGTTCCCTTCCTCGAATTTGCCGCCTTGGGCCGCGGATGTTACTTTGAATTGACCTTTCGCGCCGGTGACGACAATACCCGCAAACGCGGGATTCGCCGAGGAATCGAACGTCATACCCGCTTGCACTTGAGCAGCCGTCATGCTGCCTGTCGCATCGGTCACGTCGATGGTGAAGGTTGGCGCCTGATCCAGCACCGTTACACTTGGAATACTCTCCACGGCCCTATCGACGCTTGCCATATAGTTGGCATACAGCGTCATATTCCCGGTGACTGGCTCACCCTCGACGAGTACTCGTGTCCATGCACTGTCCTTATACCAACCTTGAAATATAAATCCTTGCTTTATTGGAGCCGGCAGATTGCTCAGCGCATCACCTTTGTGAAGCTTAAGGCTAGCAATAGCCGAGCCGCCATTGGTTTCAAACGTAATGGTATAAGTAGCCGCGTTGGAGCTTCCTGAGTTACTGCCGCCGCCACCGCTGCTAGCATTCTCGTTCTCTGGTGTTGGGGTTGGCGTTGGCGTTGGACCTACTTGATTCTGGCTCGCCCAAACCTTTACAACTTCGTTGCTGCGCATGCAAAAAGCAGCCGCTTCAGCACGAGTTGCATTGGCGTGTGGATTGAAGTTGCCTTTTGCATCTCCGGTAAGCAAGCCTGCCTGCCACAGCTTGAGGACCGCATCGACCGCCCAAGGAGAAATGTCGGCGATGTCATTTGGTTCCGTCATTACGCTGGCGTCCGTTTGATAAGCGATGTTCTCGCTTTCAAAATACCGCAAAGTCAGCGTCGCCATTTGTTCTCTTGATAGCGTCGCGTTCGGTGCAAAGGCGTAGCTATCCGTGCCGCTTGTAATGCCTTTCTCAACCGCCCATTGCACATAAGGTGCATACCAAGCGGTCAGCGGCACATCTGTAAATACAGAAGCGGTGTATTTACTTACATCGATGCCTGCGATTCGTCCAAGCACCGTTACATACATGGCGCGAGTCATTGTACCTTTGGGCGAGAAGGTACCTTGTCCCATACCCGTGAATATACCATGCTGCTGCACATACATGACATCATCATAGAACCAATCTGTTGATTTAACATCTTGAAATGTATTTTGCGCTGTCCCTGCATTCTGTGATGCATCATGCCATGTTATTGGCTTAGTAGAGGAGACTGTAGGCGCAACCCCACTTGTTGGAGCGGCAAGCGCCCCCATTGGCATTAACGATACCAACATGGAAACTAAAAGGATGAAGCTAATCGTTCGCTTAAGTCCCTTGTTCAAGTTCAACATCCTTCCGATATCATGTTAAAATCCAGCAAGATTCGATGTTTTTCTACACCATAGCACGACCGATCTAAACAACCTCTAAACAATTCGCTCCTAGCAAAGAAGCCTCCCCCCGTCATCCTAGATGACGGAGGGAGGCTCCCCTCCTAGAAGAAAATGCTTTAGTTCATATCTAGCAACCTCCTGACCGCTTCCTTCGGCTCCATCCCGAACTCGGTCAGCAACATCTTCCGGAGTGATTCATATTGCTTGATCGCCGAGAAGCGGTCACCCGCCAACAACAGCACGCGAATGAGCAGCTCATGAATATAATCATTCAACGGATCGCGCGCAAGCGCCTGCCTCAGCAATTCCCCAGCGGCATCATATTGACCCTTCTCCTTCTCACGTTCATGGAGACGAATCAAGATCGCGACGTACTCGCTTTCCAAGCGCATTCTCATCGGCTCTGCCCATTCGTACGAAGTGCCTGCCATATAGCCCTCTCCATATAATTGAACAAGCTCACTGGCAAAGTCCCGCAGCTTCATGTCATCGATCTGCGTCTGAGCAGCCAGCAGACGATCCCACTCATCGAAATCGCATTCCAACTGGCCCATATCGATTCGGTAACCGTCTTCCACATACTGAACGATGCCATCAAGGCCGATTTGGCTTAAAGCCTTGCGTAAATAGTGAGCCGTCGTATTAAACTGGGCCCCTGCCCGGTCAACTTGTACCTCTCCCCACAAAGAATCGAGAATCCGATCCCTGCTCACCGCCTCACCGCGATGGTGCAGGAGAAAGGCCATCAACTCTTCGGTTTTGGATGTCCGCCACTTCATTGCAGTGCCGTTCTCCGTCTCTATTCGCAACCTTCCAAAACATCGAATCTTCATTCGTGGTAAAGCACGGTGATCGCTGAGCGCATGCAGTAAGAGACTCGCATAATTGGAAACTTCCTTTGATCCCGTACCTTTGTCTCCATAGGACTGCACATAAATAGACAACAACTCCGCCATCGCCGAGCCTTCGTCCACGAAGCTGCGGATGAACCCTTGCGGCCTCGCGATACGCAGAGCGATATCCAGCTTCGCCAGCGCCGGCTTAATCCGACCGTCATGATATAGCGCCATGCTTTGCAAAATCAGAATATGAATGCGGTCCCGCAGACGGTCTTCCTTCGTCAATAGATGATACAGCCGCTCTGCGAGAGATAGCGCCGGTTCGAATTGTCCGCAGGCGGCAAGCACGCGAACGAGAGCCAACTGTTCGGGCACTTGGTCCAGCGTTGTTTCGTCCGAGTACGACATCCCGCATTGCTTCAACCACCGCTGAGCAGACGCCAAGTCGCCTTGGCGCACCGCCAGGCTCGCCTGTTCCGCTTCGATTTTGCGCAGGAAGATTTCATAATCGGGTGAGTCGATCTTCAGCTTAAGTTGTTCTAGCAGCATCGCAGCTTCGAATGAATGTCCTCTCGCTTGTTGAATTCTCGAAGCCGCAACATCCAATTGATATAGATTGCGAGGAACTGGTGCGAATCCTTTAGCACGTTGTATGCGGTTGATCCAACCTTCTGCCGCCTCTAACTGATTCCACTCGTACAATAGCTTGGCGTATGAAGCATACATTGGCGAAGCATACGGATGGTTTACCTGTTCCCGCCAATGATCTATCATCCTGGTGAAAAGTTGCGCCGCGCCATGATAGTCGTTAATGTAGCTCAGATGGTCATCGAATTCTTCGACGGAATAATGCCTATTGTTGCCGCCTTGAATAAACAAGCTCTGCTCCGGTGCAAACTCATCACCGAGAATAAAATATTCGACTGTGCTGGCAAGGTCTTTGGCAACGTAGGCAGCAGAAGCACAAATGTAATAGATTTCTCCCATTGTCGCGCGCCATACGTCAGCGTCCATAAGATTCTTCATCGCTTCGAAACGGATTCGAAGCCGTTCCGCTCGATCCGGAATACTGCTAAACTGCCGGATACCAACCATGACATACAGACAAAAAAGCTCAACGGACGGCCGGTTCGATACATATTGCTCAGGCACTTGCATCACCCAACGAGCAACCACGACGTTTTTGCCACTAATCAGCAGCTCATTTAGATGACCCTCGATCAGGCGAACGGCACCTTCATAATGTCGTACCGCCAAATAATGCTCTGCCGCTTCTTCAACAAAGCCATTATTTTCGAGCCATTGCGCGGCACGCACGTTGGCCTGAACCCACAGCTCAGGATTTGTTCGGGTGAGCATCGACTGTAGAAAATCAGACAGCAGATGATGATAGCGATACCAGCCGCGTTGATTGTCCAACGGAATAATGAATAGCTGAAGCCGTTCCAGTTGTTCCAGCTGTTGCTGGCCTCCCGCCTGACCAATCACCGCCTCGCACAAGGCGTAATTCATCTGACTTAACACCGAAGTTTGCAGCAAAAAATCGCGCATCGCCTCCGGCAGATCGCGAATAACTTCTTCGAATAAGTAATCGGCTATGTGCTGCTGATGACCGCTGAATTGACGGATCGATTCGGCTAAATTGCGGCTCCGTTCCAGGGAGATCGCCGCAAGCCGCAAGCCGCTAATCCACCCCTCTGTTTGGTTGTGCAGGATATGGAGTTGCTCTGCAGACAGGTTCAATGTTGTCGTCTCTCGGAAGAAATCGGATACTTCCTCCGGTTGGAACCGCAGTTGTTCGATCGTAATTCGCCGCATATCACCTTTCGCCAGCAATCTTGTCGTCGGGAAGAGAAGGCCGCTGCGGCTTGCGATATAGAGATGAATATGATTGGGGAGAAGCTCGAGCAAATAACTCATCGACTTCTGGATGGCCGGCATCGCCACCAGATGATAATCGTCAAACATGATGACCAATTCATCTGGCAGTTGATTCAACTCGTTCAGCAACGCAGTCATTGCCGGCTCCATCGACGCGGAAGACGCAGAGGGCCCCTGAGCCAGCAGCGGCCAAACAGTCCGGCCAAAGCCGTCGACACGATGCTGGATCGAAGCGATGACCGTATTCCAGAATGTGATCCAGTGATCGTCTTGCTTAGCCAGTGATACCCATGCAACCCGCTTGCCGCTTTGTTTGGCCCATTCGCTTAACGCCGTCGTTTTCCCATAGCCGGACGGAGCGAATAAGAGCGTCAGCTTCGCACCCATTCCCTCATCTAGTAGATGAAGCAGACCCGAACGGGTAACCAAAGTATGCCGTTCATGAGGGATGTGCATCTTTGTTGCTGCAATCATCGGCGTACCCTCCGAAATAAAGACGGAAATTATGTAATTAGGTATACATTCGACACCAGTACGAAATTTCCTACATATTGTTGGGAGCATTTGTCTCAATAGTGTCGCCGTTATCATTTGGTCCTATAGATGATACGGTTCAGCGTAACACTCAAACGGCGAATCGTTCAAGCTCCTCTCTAACACTTGCCGAATCTGACGCATCGGCGCAGAGCATTCACTCAAACTGGAGATGTCACCCCATCTGCACCCAACCTACTCTCGAGGAATATATATCGCAAAACAGCCTAGCTTGCCAGCGGATTTCTAATTTGTAGTGAGCAAACTGAATGACAAACACTTCTACCAGTTCGCTGTAGAAGATCAACACTTTGGCCAGTCTTTTCCGCCCATTGGACTGGCTCCCTCCTCATAAGGTGCGATCTATATATATTTGGATATTGTTGGTATAATGGGGTTGTAAAAATTACGGATATACAGAGGATTAAACAGATACCTCTATTTTTGTTTACTCAAAAATCGGAAGGAGGAAATAGATGAGCATAATAATAGGAGAAGTTTCAATACCTGCTGACGATCAGGGCTTTGTATTATTGCAATGTCCACTATGTGGAGAATTTTTTAAAGTTCGTCCACGTGATTATCAAGCGGATGATGTTATAGAAATATGGTGTCCTAGTTGCGGTTTAAAGGCTGAAAATTATTTTACTGATGATGTATTAGAGTTAGCTTTTAAGAAAACCCGAAATTATGCTTACGATTTAATACACAATGAATTGAAACAACTGGAAAGAAAGTTTAAAGGCTCTTTTGTTTCCTTCAAGGCAGGCAAAAAACCAACGCATGAAGAAGAATATCCAATTAATTATGGTATAGAGGCACTTGAAGTTATTAAATACCCATGCTGTAAGCGCGAAGCCAAGATTAAACCGATTTACATACTATGCGGCAGCTACTGCCCCTTTTGTGGAGTGAGGTATGAAGAATATTGATAAAAAACAACTAAAAATCATGTCTATGGAGTTTCGAACAATAGCTAACCGCCTGATTACATGTAACCAACAAACAGGCATGCCCCTATTGAAGAAGTTTCTTGGGTTCATTGACGAGAATGAAATAATCTCAGAATATGTCCAAGAACATGTGAGAATTGAAGATTTTGAGCCTATTGAACGGGGAACTGCTTTTTATTCTATGGGTGACACCAAACAAGAAGAAATCTCTTACACGTATCAGTATCTTAAACACGCTGCCGGAAACTTCCATAATTTTTATTACGATATAGCTTCCAACTACGCAAGTGATGCAAAAGATTCAGTTAAAGAATTTTGTAATCGTATCATTTTGCCCTTTGTAAATTATATTGAAGGTTATCTTACAGAAATAGGAATAAGAATGGGATATGACGAGGATGTGAAATTTGTGATTAATCTTAATGGCGGTGTTGCACAAGTTAATGTGGCCAATGACAACAGTACTCTAAATGCAACTCAAAACAATGGCATTGATGCCATACAATTGGAAAGCCTGATTTCAAAAGTGTTGGAATCAATCACTGACGATCTTTCTCCTCAAGAAAAAGAACTGATAACTGATAACATTGAAGTAATCAGAGAAGAAACAAAAAGCTCCTCTCCAAGAAAAGGATTTATTAATACAGCTTTAAAGGGGCTGCGGGTTATTAACGGAACTGCGCAATTCGGCGCAGCGGTAGTTGCATTAATTGAATTTATCAGCAAAGCATTATAACAAAGATTTGAAATTAGCTGGAGTTAGATTCTAAATACAAAGCCACCTTATCTTTGGGATAAGGTGGCTAGGGACTTTTAGCAAGCTACGCAAGCTTGACACGCCGTCTTGGCTACTCGTTATTATATGAGTTAATATTAGTTTATATTCGTGCAAATGTCAAACCCAATCATTTACATTAGAATTTCCCATCCTATCAAATAAAGCTACAGTAATTTGGCCATTACCATATTTAAATTCGTTGTTCCAAAAATTATGTATAAACACTTTTAATTCCGATAGATCAATGAAAGCTCTTAACACCTTTAATACGTCGAATAATTTAATCACATATTGTGACCTCATAGGTGACAAGTGTAAATCAGAAATTAGATGATTATTTATTTTCAAGTTCTGTGACGTTCTAAATCTATTTATCAGTTCAAAGTGTGCGCAAGAATTTCGCAACTCTCTTATTATCTCTAGAGAGTTTAAGAATTTCTCCTTCTCATAGGGCTTCATATTAAAATCTCTTAAAATCGCATCAAGAGTACGCTTTTTAAATCCATACATTAATATTATCAAGTCGTTTAACATTAATGTTTTAATAACGACCCAAAATGGAGGATTATTATACTCATTTATATATGAGTATTTTAATTTACAATCATCGATGTAGTTTAAACCTTGTATTGTTTCATCTCTTTGTATATTAATGTTGAGGGATACTGTTGACCCCGAAATCATATTGGCTGTATGTAGTGCAGCTAAAAGTGCAGTTTGGTTTGAATTTTTGAACATACAGCGGCCTGATTTTATTTCTCTTATTGAGAATGATCCAAAACGCCCAGTAAAAATACCTTCTAGAATAGTCTTTGAAGGTTGATACGTAACAATCCCATTAAAAGTACCTCTAAATTTTCCTTTATACTTGTAATTACTTCTAAATAATTTATGAGTTCTTTCTTGATCATTGGAATTGTAAAAAAAACTGACATATTGTTTTGGACCATCAGTTAGTCCTGGAACGCTATAATAATTTATGTCTATATAGTTGTTGTTATCCCCTAATGTTGAACAGTGGTTCTTACAAAAGTGATAGGCGATTGTAGTTTTTAACTTTATTTCAAATTCTGATATCTTCTTTAGAATTAGACTTGAGAATTGTCTATCAAAGTCATGTAGTCTTAAAAAATTATCAAATGATTTTTTAGTATATTTTTTAATTGGTTGTCTGGGAGCATCAAGTAATAATGTCTCATGGCCATTTATAAGGTCGAAATAGTTCTTTTCTTGTAAATGCTCTTTAGCAGAACTTATATTATTAATCTGTAATCCCCGATTTTTTAATAACCGAATCTGATCAAAAATCGTATTAAATGATTTATCTCCTGGCAAAAAAACACCCCCCGTCTAGTATTCTACTCGTTTTGACATTCTGATGTTAGACAATTATGTTCATTTACATTCTCGGCTAAAATAAATGCGCCTCACTTATGGTACGGTTCACCGTAACATCAGAAGAGCGAAAATAAAGGCGCACTCGATTGGGTGCCTTCTTGTGAGTTCTCCTCTGCAATTCTACTATTCCGATGATTTCACCAACTGCCCTTCGAGCTCGATGCCTCCCATACCTCGGATTGTATCCACAACGTCATTCCCTTCGGGAACAATGCTGATATCCCGACGATGTCGACCTTCAGCAATGTGCTTAGCAGACCTTTGTCTAGCAACACCTTGCCAAAATCGAGTGTCCCGTCTCGCTATTAGATCCTGATCGAAACAAAAGGCAGCCTGCGCCTCGGTAAAAACCACCGCGGTCCCCGAACACCAATTTACCGTTCTTTGCCCCTTTGTTAGCTCATACTTCGTTTCCATATAGCAGTGGAAGATACAAGTATTATATCTGTAAAGACAATTAGATAGGGTGAACCAGAATTTAAACATCCCGATTCACCCCTTATTTTAAAGTTTCAAACTTATTAAGCTTGTCAATTGTGCAACGTATACATCAAGTTTCTTTAAGACGTAATCTGCCAGTACATACGGTTCACTTTTATTTGTATAGTGAAACTCAATACAAATTTGTTTATCAGGGAGATCAATAAATATATCAGGTATTATACCTGGAATCCATGGATGTGGTTTTTCGGATGAGGAATTTCCAATCCCTGCATCCCCCAATGCAATGCTTATACCTTTGTTTAATGCCTTATCACTTCCAGCAGTGCTAATCCAGTTCACAACTTTACCGAATATCGGCTCAGCTTTTTCTAGTGCAACACCTGTTGGCCCCCCCTTCCGCTTACCAGAAGGATAAACTTCACCTACAAGCTGGCGGTACATAGGGGATCTCTTTAAAGAAGATATTGCTTTTGACTTATTCCCCCAATTTTCGGGAATATTCATTGAATCAAGTAATTTATTTAGTTCTGCATGTTCAGAATATGAAGCTAGAATAGATACTAAGGTATTTGTAGGCATATACATTACTCTGGTCTTCAGTGCACCATAAAATGCTAGCTGTAAACGCCGAGCGTTCCATGCCTCTTTTCTCTGACTATTATTGTCAATATACTCCGAGAAACGGTCTGTAATAACACTCCATGCATCTTCAATTCTTGTTGTCTTTCTAGAGAATTGGGCAACAATGTCTTCTGCATTTTTGTATGCAAATAAAAACCAAACTTCAGTAGGTTTCGGTATTTTTGAGTTAATATCACGTAAGTACCCAGACTTCTGTTGCCAATGTGTTTTTAGTAATTTGTAGTACTCTCTCAAATTAATATCAATTTTGGGCAGTTTTAAAACTGCAATAAGAGTATCAACGAGATCCTCATGTATAAGATTAAAATCATCCAGTTCCTTGCCTGCATTCAGAACTGACAACGTTCTCTTAGCAATGTCGACAAATTTGTCGGTATGAGGCCCTGTAAAAGCTAGGACTTCTTTTCCCTTTAAAAATAAAGTACCCGAAACACTTTCGGCATAACTTAACATTGCATCTACTTCACGTTTTTCAGTTACAGGCCAAATTATTAATAACGGGCTTTTTCTCAGCACACCGTTCAGGTTTCGGAAAAAGCTTTTAATATTTCCCTCTTCAAAGCCCTGTAAATCTTCTAGATAATCGATTATTAACGCTGTTGGCCCCTTATCTTTCTTTTCAATCGCTTCCAATGAGATATTCTTTATTTCATCCAGTAATTCAGAAAGGTTATTCTCTTTTATTATTTCAGCAGCGTCCACTGATACAAGAGTTCTTAATGAAATATTAGGTCTCCACTTAAGAGAATGAATGAATGTTGACTTTCCCGTTCCTGGTCTACCTAAAATAAATACAATTTTACCTGAATGTCTTGTTTCTAAGCAGAGGGTATTTATCTCTATTTCCATATCTGCGTTAGGCTCTACAAATTCCATTAATTTGAGATCAAGTTCACTACTTGGAAAATTACTAATGATATCTTCGTAAGCAATTGGAATAAATAGCTCGCTCATAATAACACCTCGAAAATTTGGATGTTTCTATAAGATTACAGTTATTGCCTGTAATTATGCAACATAAACATTATTCGACAAATTTCGCCGTCACTTATGGTACGGTTCACCGTATCATCTATAGGGCGACAAGGAAGGACGCCTCAATTAGGCGTCCTTTACAGAGCATTCTGTATTTTATCTATAATCAAGTGCTATAGATCAGCAACTGGCACATGTCCCGTCATCCAGTTCAACTCGCTATCCAGCATAAATCGAATATGCCAGCCCTTCTCTGACCGAGGCCACTCATAGAATTGCGTCACACATTCATACAAGGTTTCGAGGCTTTCCTTCGATTTATGCTGCAATACGTTATTCATCAGTTGAAAAAGATTATTGGGTTTGCTCGCAACGCCCTCCAGCACTTTCATAAACCATTTGTGGTAAGGGTAAAGAACTTCGTTATACGCCAAAATAAGCGCACGGACGATAATCGCAGTCGTCACCTGACTCGGCGTTACACCGTCCGGCACTGGAATCTCACGCTCCACGTAGGAAGCGAATGAATCGATTGCCATGGTCAGGCCATTGTACATGGCGGTCACCGCGAAGTTGACGGGAGGAGCGATACGCGTTCAATCGCAAGTTCGGATGGCGGAAGCCTGTAGGTCCCGTTTGGCGTCTGCACTTCCAGTATAGCCTGTTTGTTCCCTAATGCTTGTACAACATCTCCGGTGAGCGTTACATTCACTTCGTCCGCATTCCCATTGGCCGCAGAAATAACGATTGTAGGCGTATCTTCTTCTTGCGCCAACAGCTTCAGTAGTTGAGCAGCGTCCAGCCCGCTCATTTCACGTTTGGTTCTGCTTCAACTCTTCGAATCTGAGAGTTAGTAAGATCTGCGATATACAGATTCCCACTGCTGTCCGCAGCTACTCCATAAGGATAGCTCAATTGAGCTAACTTCGCATCTCCGTTATCGCCCAAACTCCCTTGATCGGTCTACAGGCCATACTAAAATCTCCTACATCTCGACTCTATTCCAGTAGCATAGAGTGAAATATAGGAGATTGTAGTCCTACGAACATCGTATGTCTGAGAAAAAATGAATGATTACAGCAAGTCTAACACTTTGGCACGGGCGACTGCTTGCCCGCGCCGCTTCACGCCCAGCTTGCCGAATATCCGGGTCGTATGCGTCTTCACCGTCGTCTCGGCAATGTCGAATTGCTCCGCGATCTCCCGGTTGGATAGGCCCGCCGCGATGGCGGACAAGATTGCCGATTCCCGTGCCGTTAGCGGCTCTATGATAGCATCCGACTCTGATCTTGCCTCTTGAGCAACGTACGCCTCGCTTGTGGCCGCATGCTTATTCGCCACCAGGCTGCGATAGATCTCTCGGGTCGCCAACCACTCCAGCACGCTTACGTCTCGGCTGGCGAATACGTTCGACACATGCCGATTTTCTAGATAGAGAGCGAAGGCTGCCTTCTCCCCCGGGACAGTAAGCGGCATGCTAAGCACCGATCGAGGACCCTTCTCCGTGAAATAGGCATCTTTCGCAAAATAGCTCAAGTACGCATCGGCAAGCACGACCGGTTCCTTCGTCCCCATCGTGTGTCGCAGTACGCTCTCCGCATACAACGCGGACGCTCCTAACGTCGTCATCGCGTCCAGTCGCGCCTCGATTGCGAAGCCATCATTGCCGAAGCTTACGACCAGCCCCCGATCAGCCCCCGTCTGGCGCAGCGCCGCCTCCAGAAGTTGAGCCGGCCATTCGCCCTCGCTTGCGTCGTTGCCTATAACGACCCGCAGCCCTACATCCCCGCTCGCCGCAATTTCTTGCGCTACCCAATCGTCCGGCTGCGGCAAGCCTAGGCTTGCACGGTCATCTACTCCCCATCCCAACGCATCATAGGTCTTGGAAGCGCTAGACGTCAGATCGGGACGTTCCCGCCGAATCTGCGTTACTTTGTGCGTAATGCCCCACTGGGAATAGGCCGCACAAGCATCCAGCATCGCAACCATGGCTCCCGATCGGCTAAGCAGCTCCTCTTCATAGTAGATGGCCAGCCGTTCGCAAGCGATGCCTTCCAAGAGCCCGTTCTTCTCCGCTCTCGCCTGCTTGGCCGCCGACCAGTATTCGTTCAGCACATCGCTAGGCTTGCCTGCGATCCTCTCCCACTCCGCCTGTAACAGCTTATGCGCGGAGGAGTTCACGCCGAGGTATCCTTCCCATCTCGTCATCTTGCGTAATTGCTTGCGCAGCGCTTGCCTAATGCGCTTGCGTTCGCGCGAGTCTGCGTAAGGATAGGAAGCAGCTAATGCCAACGTCTCGTGCACGCGATGCTTGCGAATTCTTACCCAGTCTGCCCCCATCTCATTGCCCCGGGCTCGCTTAGCCCAATAGAGTGCCTCCCGGTAACGACCGGACACGGCGGCCGCTTCCAGCTTACAGCAATAACTGAAGTTGTCGTCGGACTGCCATTCGCTTGGCGTGATGCCCGAATTCGGAATCGCGATGAACCGCTCCATCTTCGTTTCGTCTCGAAGGGCGGCCGCATAGCCGCTGGCAATGAGGGCAATCTCCGTCGTCTTCTCATTTGCTTTAGGCCGCACGCGCTTGGCGAAGTAATCCAGTAACGCTTCGAGCTTGTACACGTCGCCGGTGTGCGTAATGAAGCAAGTCACGACGGACATGTTGACGAAGCCGTTATCCCCGGATTCCAATCCCCGGCGCAGCGCTTGCTCCAGATAGGACCAGCCTTCTGCGGGATTCTCCATTTGGACGGACATTCCTTTAATGTACGCCAACCGATATCCGTAGCGCGAAGTCGATAAATTCAGCTCCGGCAGATTCACCAACTCGTTGAACAAGGAGCCTCGCATGAAGCCCGGAAGCGCCCTTTGCAGGAGAACCTCATACATCCCGATGAGGCAGACCAGCGCCTCGTTCATTCCCTCGCCGATTCCATAACGAATGAATCGGGCGTACAACACCATGGAGGCTGCCGGACTGTATACGATCATGGGAAAAGCAAGCTCCAACATGAGGCCGCACAGCGCTTCGAAATCCGAATCCGGATGAGCATGGCGAGACGGAAGCTGACGAAGCTTGCGGGATAATACAAACCGGGTCTGCAGCAATTCCTTGATGGTCAACGGAACGGAAGGATGCGCGTTAATCTTCCATCCGTATTCCCTTAGCGCGTCGCCGACATACCGAATGACAGACCCGTCGTTCTCGAACACATGGAGTTGAATGAGCACCGTCCAAATCCGAGCACGTTCGGCCCGGCTTAACCTCTCGCCGCGACTCTTCAAGTCCAGCAACAAATCCCGCGCTTGTACCCTCTCGCCGCGCATATACAAAGCCCAGGATTGCATGACCTTCAAACGGTAATACGCCGATCCCGACTCGATTTCCTTCGGTTCTCCCAACAGTCGAAGTCCGGTTTCGGCATAGCGTATCGTCAATGCATAATCGGCATGCTCCAGAACCATCAATCCGGCTTGCAGATTATCCTCTGCCAATTGCTTGGCTTCCCGCTCCGGCATCGCCGCGACGCCCAGATTCAGATGGTCGATCGCCGCCAGCAGCGACGCGCCTTCTCCCTCCTGCAGATCGCTTCTCAATAACTGACCGATACGCCAATGCCGCTGCGCGTTGCGCTCTGCATCGCAGGCATAGGCCAACCGCCGCAGATGGTCATGCAAGAATACATACGAACGATCCCGACCGTTGCCCGGCGGCATCTTCTGATCTTCGCATCCGACGATTCCTTCCGTCTCCGCGACGCGAAGCTTGACCATTGCCTCCTCGGGTAGACACCCGGATGCTCCCGCTAGAAGCAACAACCCGAAGGAGGAGCCAATCGCTGCCCCCATCGCTAACAGTGCCTTCGAATCCTCCGGAAGCTTGGCGTAATGCTCGTTCATCCGCTGAAGATCGGCCTGTGCATTAGGCGCGCTCCGCACGGCGTCCTCATCCCACGTCCATTGCCGATTCCAATCATCGAAAGCCAGCTTCTTCTCCATAAGCCAGTCTTCCATCAGACGGCGCAGTTCTCTCGGGGAACCTCCCGTACGATTGTACGCTGCCCTGGCCAACAGGCGGGTGCGGAGGGAGCGATCGTGCAGCGTATCCGCAATGTAACGCCAGACTTCCTCGTAGCCAAGCGGCAGCAGCGCTACCCGCTCCTCCGGATAGTCGTTCATCCGATCCGTAAGCCAAGAAGCCGCCGTCGCGTTAGCCTCCCGGCGCGCGAGTGCGATACCGCAAGCGCCTATAACCAGGAGCCCCGATACGGCCTTCCCCTGCGCTAACTCGCGCAATACTTCAAGCGTGCCTGCATCGGCATGCTCCAAGCGATCGATGAACAGCACAAGCGCAGGGAGACATTCCGTCAAGCAACGAAGAAGTCTAGGGAGTATGAAACCAAAGCGTCTATTATTTTCCCCCTCATCTTCGACGACGGATATTGTCCCCAGTGTCCGGAACAGCGGCTGGGCTTCGGGCAATAGCGCTGCGATCGTCCGCTGTTCCCGGCCGAATTCGGTCCGCAGTCTTTCCTTCACCTTCTCTAAGACTTCGGCAGGTTCGCTCCACAATTGCTGAATCCATTGACGCAAGGCTTGAATCAACGGTTCGTAGGTATCGGACTGCCGCGATGCCGAAGATACACCTTCCACGAAGCGTGCCCCACGCCGTATTGCGATATGCCGCAAGTCCTGAACAAGCGTCGTTATGCCGCTCCCCGCCTCGCCGACGACCCAGCGCAGCGATTGACCTCCGCCTATGGCCATCTCCAGCCCGGATTCCAGTTGTCTTATGGCATCCTCTCGGCCGTACCGCGCTTCCGAGAAGCGTAACGTACGCCGTGCGTCCAATCGGCCAAGCTCGAATGGTGACAACTTGCCGTCTGCAGTCAGCAGCTTCCGACACTGTTGCAGATCGTCAAGCAGCCCGTAAGCGCTCTGATAGCGATCCTCGGGCGATTTGGCGAGCAGCTTCGCAATAACCATCTCTATCGGTCCCGTCGCATCCGGCCGGAGCTCGGACAGCGAATGCGGAACCTTCCTAATATGCGCGGATTCCCAATCCTCTTGGTTATCGGGCAAGAATGGCAACCGGCCGGTTAGCGCCTCGTAATACATAACGCCCAATGCGTACAGATCGCTGCGTCCATCCTGAACGCGGCCTAATCTACCGGATTGCTCGGGGGCAAGATACGGCCGTTGCCATTCTAAGCTTTCAGCCAAGCGTGCCGAACCGCCGTCCTGCGTCACCATTATATTAGCGGGATTCAAACAGCCGATGATCGGAGCCTGTTGATGCTCGCGTCGTACCAACTCCGCTAGCCCATTCGCCAGTTGTATGAAATTCACGATTTCTAATCGTGCGCCACCGAGGTAAGAATACAACCGCTCATCGTGTCTAATGATCATGCAGTCCTATCTATTTAGATATAGGAGTATTCCTTATCCTAATTTAACCACAATAATTGTTTATTTGGAATATTCTCAGAGTTCCCTGGATTCCACAAGCCTCGGCCCGAGCAGCACAAAAGGGGCCTTCCCTTGATCGGAAAAGGCCCCTTTGCGACAGGTGCTATAGCGATAGATCCCCACGACAGGGTCACACGCGATGAACTGCATCCATGGTCGTCGTCGCTGCCGTTAACCTGTCGCGTCATGAGGAGATGATTCTCCTCGGATTGGTTCTGAGGAGGACTATCTCATGGTGCTTGCTTGAAGGCAAAGGCGGGAAAGGGTTGACCATTAATCATCTCGCGTACACGATACTCTTGTTCTTCTATTGGCTCTGTTGTGCCAGCAGCTTCAGCAGAACCGTTACAGCCTCTGCTCTTGTCGCTTGGTCTTGAGGAGCAAACCGGTTTGCCCCTTTGCCTTGCACAATGCCCTGCGCTTCCATTTCGGCCACTGCACCTTTCGCCCATGCCGGAATGGCTTGGTCGTCTGCGAATTCCGTTGCGTCAACCGATTTGACATCCAGTTTCAGCGCTCTTGCGAGCATGACAGCCATCTCCGCACGGGTAATCGGTGCGTTCGGGCGGAAACTGCCGTCTACATCCCCTTTGATGATGCCAAGTTCTACAGCTTGCGCGATTGCCTTCTGCGCCCATGCTCCGTTCTCCGCTGCATCCGTGAACGTCAGCGCCGTTCCTTCAACTTGCGGCTTTAACGCATTTATCAGCATAACCGCAAACTCCGCACGCGTGACGGTTTGATTCGGTTTAAACGTACCGTCCTGGTAACCATTGACGATGCCGTCGCTCACCGCTTGCTTGATGCTAGCTTCTGCCCAATGTCCCTGAATATCGCTGAAGCTCGGCACACCGATCGGCACTCGGGTCGGCGCTACGGGCGTCACACTCGCCGATGCGGCCGATGCGGCTGATTCGCCTGCGGAATTCGTCGCCGTGACTTGGAACGTATACGCCGTGCCATTCGTCAACCCCGTAACCGTGATCGGACTCGCGGTCGTACTTGTTTCCGTTACATTCCCTGGACTCGACGTGACCGTATACAGCGTGATCGCACTTCCCCCATCGCTCGCCGGAGCCGTAAAACTCACCGTCGCCGTGCCGTTCCCTGCAATTGCCGTTACGCCAGTCGGCGCACTCGGCACACCGATCGGCGCGACGGTCAGCACTCCGGGTGGCGCTACGGGCGGCGCTACGGGCGTCACACTCGCCGATGCGGCCGATGCCGCTGATTCGCCTGCGGAATTCGTCGCCGTGACTTGGAACGTATACGCCGTGCCATTCGTCAACCCCGTGACCGTGATCGGACCCGCGGTCGTACTTGTTTCCGTTACATTCCCTGGACTCGACGTGACCGTATACAGCGTGATCGTACTTCCCCCATCGCTCGCCGGAGCCGTAAAACTCACCGTCGCCGTGCCGTTCCCCGCAGTTGCCGTTACGCCAGTCGGCGCACCCGGCACACCGATCGGCGCTACGGGCGTCACACTCGCCGATGCGGCCGATGCCGCTGATTCGCCTGCGGAATTCGTCGCCGTGACTTGGAACGTATATGCCGTGCCATTCGTCAACCCCGTAACCGTGATCGGACCCGCGGTCGTACTTGTTTCCGTTACATTCCCTGGACTCGACGTGACCGTATACAGCGTGATCGTACTTCCCCCATCGCTCGCCGGAGCCGTGAAACTCACCGTCGCCGTGCCGTTCCCCGCAGTTGCCGTTACGCCAGTCGGCGCACTCGGCACACCGATCGGCGCGACGGGCGTCACACTCGCCGATGCGGCCGATGCCGCTGATTCGCCTGCGGAATTCGTCGCCGTGACTTGGAACGTATACGCCGTGCCATTCGTCAACCCCGTGACCGTGATCGGACCCGCGGTCGTACTTGTTTCCGTTACATTCCCTGGACTCGACGTGACCGTATACAGCGTGATCGCACTTCCCCCATCGCTCGCCGGAGCCGTGAAACTCACCGTCGCCGTGCCGTTCCCCGCAGTTGCCGTTACGCCAGTTGGCGCACTCGGCACACCGATCGGCGCGACGGGCGTCACACTCGCCGATACGGCCGATGCCGCTGATTCGCCTGCGGAATTCGTCGCCGTGACTTGGAACGTATACGCCGTGCCATTCGTCAACCCCGTGACCGTGATCGGACCCGCGGTCGTACTTGTTTCCGTTACATTCCCTGGACTCGACGTGACCGTATACAGCGTGATCGCACTTCCCCCATCGCTCGCCGGAGCCGTGAAACGCACCGTCGCCGTGCCGTTCCCCGCAGTTGCCGTTACGCCAGTCGGCGCACCCGGCACACCGATCGGCACGACGGGCGTCACACTCGCCGATGCGGCCGATGCCGCTGATTCGCCTGCGGAATTCGTCGCCGTGACTTGGAACGTATACGCCGTGCCATTCGTCAACCCCGTGACCGTGATCGGACTCGCGGTCGTACTTGTTTCCGTTACATTCCCTGGACTCGACGTGACCGTATACAGCGTGATCGCACTTCCCCCGTCGCTCGCCGGAGCCGTAAAACTCACCGTCGCCGTGCCGTTCCCTGCAATTGCCGTTACGCCAGTCGGCGCACCCGGCACACCGATCGGCGCGACGGGCGTCACACTCGCCGATGCGGCCGATCCCACTGATTCGCCTACGGAGTTCGTCGCCGTGACTTGGAACGTATACGCCGTGCCATTCGTCAACCCCGTGACCGTGATCGGACCCGCGGTCGTACTTGTTTCCGTTACATTCCCTGGACTCGACGTGACCGTATACAGCGTGATCGTACTTCCCCCATCACTCGCCGGAGCCGTAAAACTCACCGTCGCCGTGCCGTTCCCTGCAATTGCCGTTACGCCAGTCGGCGCACCCGGCACACCGATCGGCGCGACGGGCGTCACACTCGCCGATGCGGCCGATCCCACTGATTCGCCTACGGAGTTCGTCGCCGTGACTTGGAACGTATACGCCGTGCCATTCGTCAACCCCGTGACCGTGATCGGACCCGCGGTCGTACTTGTTTCCGTTACATTCCCTGGACTCGACGTGACCGTATACAGCGTGATCGTACTTCCCCCATCACTCGCCGGAGCCGTAAAACTCACCGTCGCCGTGCCGTTCCCTGCAGTTGCCGTTACGCCAGTCGGAGCACTCGGCACAGAAACAATGTTAAACGGATTTGAATAAGCATATCCTGCGCCATGAGCCGGATTCAAATCGTCAACACGAACGTGCAAATACCACGCGCCTCCAGTCGGCGGCGTTGAAATCGTTTCTCCGCTCGTGAACTCCACCCACTCCACGTCTGGCCCCCATTCTGGTGCCGTTACCGATGTAGACCATTGGTAATATGTTTTAACTAATGAGATCAAAGCAGGTACGACTACCGTTACCTTCGTTGAACTAGCTCGTGTTCCCTCGGATACACCGTTTGGAGCATAGCTGACCCCGGCAGACAATATATTTATAAATTTTTTCCCATTCGCAGAAGCATACGTCTTCGCTGATGAAGGGTCAAAAGCTATCACCGAAAAATCCACTAAGGAATCAAACGCATTAACTTCTATTATTGTTGAATTGCCTTCAACAATCACATTCGTTAAGGGGTTAATAAAAAATGCATACCCTCTTATGCTCGTTACACTGTTCGGGATCGTCACACTCGTTAATTGGTTCGTATTAAATGCAGCACGTCCTATGCTCGTTACACTGTTCGGGATCGTCACACTCGTTAATTGGTTCGTAGCAAATGTACCTTCTTCTATGCTCGTTACATTGTTCGAGATCGTCACACTCGTTAATTGGTTAGTAGCAAATGCATAAGCTCCTATACTTGTTACACTGTTCGGGATCGTCACACTCGTTAAGCTGTTATGATAAAATGCATAAGCTCCTATACTCGTTACACTGTTCGGGATCGTCACACTCGTTAATGGGTTAGAATCAAATGCATGATCTCCTATGCTCGTTACACCGTTCGAGATCGTCACACTCGTTAAGCTGTCCTGATAAAATGCATAAACTCCTATGCTCGTTACACTGTTCGGGATCGTCACACTCGTTAATGGGTTACCAGCAAATGCATAAACTCCTATGCTCGTTACACTGTTCGGGATCGTCACACTCGTTAAGCTGTTGGAATAAAATACATAATCCCCTATGCTCGTTACACTGCTCGGGATTGTCGCACTCGTTAAGTGGTTAGCAGCAAATGCAGAAGACCCTATGCTCGTTACACTGTTCGGGATCGTCACACTCGTTAAGCTGTTAGCAGAAAATGCAGAAGACCCTATGCTCATTACACTGTTCGGGATCGTCACACTCGTTAAGCTGTTATGATAAAATGAAGATTTTCCTATGCTCGTTACACTATTCGGGATCGTCACACTCGTTAAGCCGTTATAATAAAATGCTTCATCTCCTATGCTCGTTACACTGTTCGGGATCGTTACACTCGTTAAGCCTTTATAATAAAATGCTTTATCTCCTATGCCCGTAACTGGATATCCACCTAGCGAAGCAGGAATATTAATCACTTTATTCGTTCCTGTATAGCTTGTAATGGTTGCGACTGAGCCATTTATTGCGTATACATAATCTCCGGATACATCCGCATTCGCCTCCCGAATATGACCTCCTGCCCACGAACCTAGCGAAATCAGTGCCAGCGCGAGCAGACTAATCGTCAACTTCCTTTTTTTTGAAAAACTCCCTCGCATATGACTCATGCACCTTCTTCATTATTATTTGCCAAGCGTTAAATGGCTATTTCCGGTGATACTTGGGGATGTGCGCACGTGTAATGGGTTTGACGCTTACACATAAGGAGTACCGCTGCTGTCTATCACTGTCGATGCATAAGCAACAACTCCTCCCGAGAAATCCGTACTGCCTACGGGCTGCCAATCCTAAACGCCAGCCACCTCCACCATAGCCTGCTGCGTAGGCAACAGGGGAACAAACATGCTGATGAGCAGCATCCAAATCCAACCCCGTTTTTTACGTTTCACATCACTACTTCTTGTGTTCATCCTCATGCCTCCTGCAAGGGTTCATGCGCGAGATCTTCGCGTAACAAGACAAAAGCCTATTATTCGACTCTATCAAGACATGATAGAACGAATAATAGGCTTTTGTAGTCCTACGAAAGTCGTACGAAGTCAGAAAAACAGGTTGGCCCGTTCACCTCGGGGAGCCCCTGATAGACCTCTGCAACATTTTATTGTTTAATCCGCCGAGTGGAAGGGAAGAAGCCTATCGGCATAAATGGCCCTCCGTTCGGCTGCGATGCGCTCTACGTATTGCAGATGCGTGATTTGCTCTTGCAAGTAGTTGATATGCTTCGTCAGCAGATCTGGCCGATTAGCCCATACAGCATAAGCTTGTACAACTCGTCGGCTTTCGTTCTAAATTCGGAAGCCGTTCCCCATTGATCCTGTATACCGGCTATGGCTTGCAAATACTCCAACACGGTCTCTGTAGAGATTGAGGAGTCGATTGACCCTTCCTCTCTGCCGCTCTCAATGAATACGCTTAGTATATCCATCCGAATTTCTTTCGCGCTTTCACTAAATAACTGGATAAACACTTTATCGTCTATCGCTTCCTTAGAGAAATAGCGATCCAATAGTTGATTCGGCATTTCGGCGCATAGCGCTACAGCTCGTAACAGCTTATCTTTGAAGCCAACCTCTTCTTTCATCAGGCATTCTACGGCTTGCGTCGTTTCCCGAATCAGAATTCGCATGCATTCCTTAACTAGCCCTTCCTTGTTTCCAAAATAATTATAGATCGACACGGAGGAGACTCCTGAGGTCGCCGCTAACTCATTAATACTGACATTCGTGTAGCCTTTTTCTCGGAATAGCTCAAGCGCTGATTGAATAATTGCGTCTTTCTTCTTATTCGTTCTGGCTTCGTATTTATTCACGTGTTTACCCCTTTGAACATGGATATCATTATTATCTCATACTCTGCTTAGTTTTTAAACATTATGCGTTATATTTAAAAACAAATTGACATAAATTATCCTCTCAGATATATTATTTTTAAATATGACTTACTTAATTTAAAAACTAATCTGGGGGTAACCTTTATGAGAATATTAATGTTCGGTCGTGGCGTCATCTCTGCACAATATGGATGGGCATTGGAAAAGGCGAGACATGAAGTGGAGTTTTACGTCCGCCCGGGACGTAAGGAACAATTCGGTCCTTTCATAGATTTAGATCTATTGGACGGCCGCACAAGTTTAAAAGGCGTCCCTATAAAGGAACAATGGCCTATTCGAATGATCGAGGAGCTTAGCCCCCATCATTCGTATGACCTGATCGTGCTGAGCGTTAATCATAATCAGTTTGAAGATGTTGTGAAAGTCATTGGTCCGAATGTAGGGAATGCAACCATACTTATCTTCAATAATGTATGGAAAGATCTTCGCGAATTTGCGGAGGGATTGCCTATGGGGCAGATCATATGGGGCTTTCCTGGTGCCGGCGGAGGTTTTAGCAGCCCTAACAAGCTTGAAGGGGGTTTCCTTAAATCGATTTATTTGCAAACCGAAGCAACGGCTGCTTCTGCACCGAGGCATCGGAGCGTAGTGGAGCTTTTCCGGCAAGCGGGTTTTTCGTTTTCTTGGCAGAAAGATATACGCGTCTGGTATTGGTTCCACTTTATTATGAATGCAGGAATGGCTGCGGAAGCATTAAAAGAAGGAGGCTACCGCAACCTCTATCAATCACCGAAAAAAGTAGCGAAAGCAATCAGGCTCATGCGCGAAATGCTTCCCATGATAACAGCCAAAGGGGGAAAAGTCGGATTAGGCACGTCCTTTGCCATGCGATTGCCGGCCGGATTAATCGGTTATGCTGCGTTTAAAATACTAAAAGGCAACTCAGTGCCCGCGGCCATTATGGAAAGAATGGAGCGAACAGGCTACATTTCGCAAGAATCTTTCGCCCACTTTCCCAACGATATTTTGGCTGAAGCACACAACCTCGGCGTGTCGCTTCCTCGTCTTGAAGCGATGGAGCAGCATTTTAAATAATTCATAGCTACAACTTCGCCCTACTTATGATACGGTTCAGCGTATCGCTCTAAATGTGAAAACTTACAAGCCTGTCGTGAAATGCGGCAGGCTTTGTTCTTTGATAGTGTATCCATTACTTTCGCTTGTAGTGGCTTGTAGCGTGGCTTGTAGCGCCTTAGGTTGAAGCTACGGATTCAATCACCCTTAAGCTTGTAGCACACCACATGCAGCGAGATGAGGCTGTGAAGGGGGAGGGGGTTTTCATCTTAGAAAAACTCTTCAACTTTAATTCACCTGTCGCAGAGTCAAGCACAAAAAACGGCCTATTCGACTAGAATCAGCACATTATTCCTAAGGAAGTAACCACCATCTATTTTGAAGCTTTCTTTTGAAAATGACTCGATTCTCCCACTATCCTGCATTTCATCTTTCATCCATACCTCAACATTTAATCCTTGCTTAATGCATTCTTCAAAGTGGTTATCCCATACTACTTTTGACCCCTTCTTCATAGCATCCTCCAAAAAAACAACATCAAAGCCAACAGAAACGATGGTCTTTGATGTGTGAATTTGTTCTTTATTCAATTTAGATAACTTTCCTTGCCAGTGAGGAAATTTCCTCACGAGAATGTATTCTAGTCTCGACTATATTCTTAATAAAATCACTAATTTTCTTCTTCGTCATCTCGCTTTTTGGAATCGGGATGACGACTTCATCAATTCTGTTACCTATAGTATCAATTACGTCCCTTGTAAACTGCTTAGTACGTATTTGCCTCTTTACGATATAGGAATTAAGTAGACCTAAGAGCAAAAATGGGTCAATACGCTTCCAATCATTACATCTTATTTTGTATAGACCACCACAATACAAGGATTTAGCATCATACTCGGTAATAATGCATGACGACCCCACCAAATAAGTACCGTCTCTTACCAAGAGAACATCGTGTTCCCGAACATCTTCTCTTGTTGCGTATTCTTGGTATATTTCCTCTGAAATACCTTGTTTAGGGTTATGCTTTATCTCCCAATTTGAAAAATCTGATGTTCTTATAAACGGGATACTCCCTGTTCCATAAGCCATTTTTCCAATTTCATCGCCTGTATAATACGTTATAACACCACTTTGTTTAAGTTCACCCATACTAACTAGCTCACAATTATGCTCTAGTTCCTTAAGTTCCTTTTCAATTGTGGGGTCATAATATTTAGGAATGAAAATAGAATCTTTTATCTGCGAAGAAGTGAGTGTAAAACAATTGAATCCACCAAATTCCGATGTAATGGTTTCAGTTGTAATTAGTGATGTGATTTCATCAATACTCAACGCTTCTAACTTTCGAATCTCATCAATATCATCATTTAACAATACCTGTTCAATTATTTTAGGCATATGTTTAATGAATGCCTTCCCAATAACTCTTTCTGATAGAGCCTTCTGTAACTTTGTAACTACTTCTGTCCTAAAGGCTCTGTCCTTAGGTATTGGTAGAATGATTTCATTAAAACGCTGACCTATTGTGTCAATAATATCGGCAGTAAATTGAAACGACCTAATTTGCTCTTGAACTAAATCCGTATTAAAAAGCAAAAACAGAAGTTCTGGCTCAATATATTCAGGTTTAAGTACCCTGACTTTTAGTATATGCGATTGAAACAAAAGTTCCTTATCTACTTTGGTTATAAAGCAGTTATTTCCGATAAGATACGTTCCGTCCCTGACAAACAGTATATCTCCCTCTTGAACGTCCTGTACCGATGCAAACTCATTATAAATATCTCTGCTTACACCTTGTTTGGGGATAGTTTTTATCTCCCAATTGGAAATATCCGATGTCCTTACAAACGGAATGTCCCCAGTGCCATAAGCATTCTTTCCGATTTCGTGACCAGTATAGAACTGTATTATTCCATTCTCTGATAGTTCCTTAATGCTCATGCAACTATGAGTTGGTTGTAAAGCGTTTATTTTCCCAATTAGTTCAGGGTTGTAGTATTTCGGGATAAAAATACTGTCGGAGATTAGGTCTGAATTAATCCAGTAACTTATCATTTTCTTTTTCTTCTCCCGTCGTGATAAATAGCCGCAACATTAACCGTATCATCGAGCAGGACTCTCTTTCCATCAGCATTGACTCTATAGGTTGGGTTCCCCCTGCTATCATGTCCACACCATTCGACTTCACTCATAAAGATTGGATAAGGTTCTGTCGGGACTTCATCAACTTTCTCGCAGATAACAACACAAGTTTTAGCATGTGTATGCGGTTGGAATAAATCCTCTGGCATCGCAACTATGGCATTTATTTTTGCTCTCTTGGTTAAATAATCGACCACATAACGGTATTTAGGCATTCCAAATGTACTCTCAAGTAACACAATGCCCATTTTGCCACCTGTTCTTAGCAAATCTAAACAACGCTCAATAAATAATATTTGCGGAGGTTGTTTTTCTTGTCTTCCTGCCTTCTCAAATTCTCCTGAATCATTCATTTTCCAAACATGACCTAAATCATATCGACTAAGGATATCTTCAGAATCAATTGCTAGCTTTTTCCCAAATGGAGGATTAGTAAGAACTACATCAAATCCACCAAAGTTAATTTCACCTCTTGTTGCTGATGACCAATTTTCGCGTGTTTCCAAACTGTTTTCACAGAAGACTCCCCCGCGCCCGTCACCAAGTATAGCCATGTAAGCCTTGGCTACCTTGCTCAAGAAGCTATCCTTATCTATGCCACGAAAGTTTCGGATGGCAACCTTTTGCTTCTCTGAAAATATTTCATGCTCCGGCCATCCCAATTCCGTACCTTGCGCTTCAACTTTATTCCATACATATCTAAGTGCCTCAACCAAGAAGCCACCACTACCACAGGCAGGGTCAATAATCTTATCAGTTGGAGAAGGGTCAATCATATCAACAATCATTTTCACTACATTTCGAGGCGTGAAAAATTGTCCCTGTGGTCCTTTAAGTGATGGTCCAATAAAGATTTCAAACGCTTCGGCAACAGCATCACGCTCGCTGTCTACAAGACAATAGTTTTGAAGTTCGCCAACAACATAAGTTAGACTGTTAGCATCTAATGTAATTGAGTCAGCAACTTCAATTACATCGCTATACTGCGTTTTAACTTTTTCAAACAGTTTGACGACGCGTTCTTTTACTTTTGTATCTTCTTCATCAATGCCCGCTCTGAAAGTAACAATATCCCCTGACTTTGTAAATCTCTCATCATAAATCTTACAGAATATAAGGTTAATAAGCTGTTGTGCAAAGATTTCATCTCTTGTTGCTCCAACAGCATTTGCAGCCAGGTAGTTTCGGATTGTTTTAAATACAACCTTTAGATTTGTTGCTGGCTTCAAATCTTTACGAGTAAATTGCCCAACATCCTCAAGCCTTTGCCCATAACGAGGAATATTCGGTATTTCTTCAAAAAGAACTTTCCCTGCCTTTTCAGTCTTTACAAGAAATAGCCTTTGCTCCCCGTTAAACCAGACTCCCATTCTTGCTTTTGAGAATCTTAAATAATCTTCAAGTTGGCTCCTGCCATCTTTCCGATTTTTCTTTTTACACTCAATAATGATAGATATATCATCTTCGTGCTTATTAGAATTGTCAAAGACAGCAATATCAATAGGATACTCTTTCTTTTTATCAGAAGGTCTGACCTTAACACGCCATTGTGGGCGTGTCTGAATATGCTCTTTAGGATAACCGTAATCTTTTACAAGAATCTCGGAAAAAACTTGAACTGCTTCACGTTCTTCAGGTGTATCTTTGACCATCTTACCCGAGATAAAGTCAATTAAGTACCCATCTTTAACTTCATCAGTATGCAGCGTTGCATTGTCTGGCATATCGAAACTCCCTCTACACTTTATTACAATTTAAGTTCGTGTTATAACGACAAAATCCTGCAAAAGTCATACTTATAAATAATTCATGTTTTCTATTAACGCGACAGAAAGGAACGGGTGTTCTTATTTAATTATACTTTTTTGAATCATATTAAGATACAGTTTTTCTATTTTATCCTTTTACGATGCTCGGAACAAAAGCAATTTATGGCTGGATTCATATCGTTCAAGAATCGTATAACAGGAATCAGAACGATAATAATGTACTTCTCATTTCCTCAACTCCCTGAGGAGAGCAGAGAGAAGTGAGTGAGACGGGGTTGCTTATTGTGATACTCATAAATGGGCATAGCAACCCTTACCCTATGTTTTAGGGTAAGCGTATAAACTCAACTCCCATCGGAGTGGCTTCGATTGTTCGTTCGCTTTCTTCACTTATCATTATCTATGTAATGGGCGTCATCAGGTCTGCCTTTACGCGCCGGGGAGTCACACCCCTTTTGTTGCATACCTCAAATACGACTATGTCGTCTCTCCACAGTTTCCAGTGGCAACATAGTCGCATCGCAGGACGGTCGCTGGATGTTATCCAGCACTTCTGAATACCGCTAGTACCGGCTCTAACCCGTTAGTGTCCCGAAGCAGAGCGGCTCCATCATTCGGGGTGGTCACCATCCACGGAACATCCGCCCTCGTCGTAACTCTATAAGAGTACCCAAGTGTACCTTGGTCAAGCGTCTGGATTATCTGTAAGTCATATTTCATTCCCCTACCGCAAGGGATAGACTCACAAGGCTCACGGTCAATATTATGTTGTATTACAACTTGGCTTAATACCCAAGTAACAAACCGATTTCATATAATCTATATATAATCATTCTGAATGATAATCTGTATTTGATTTGAAAAACTCCTCCATGCGTGTATATACCTCATAATTAAGTATCATGTCACGCTCGATTAAGTCCTCCACAACTAATGAAATGCTTTGTCCTGTGGCTTTACTTTTGAAGTTTATATATTGTCGAGCTTTTGTACCCAACTTAAGAAACTGTCCTTCCTTCATGCGTTTTACCTCCCTACACCTGCAATATTAGATACAAGTTGCTTAATTTCATCTTTAATCAACCTCAATACTGAACCATCGACTTGTTCGGTTAGAATACTATATAGACTATTTAGCCCCGTCGTCTTAATACCAAATACAAATCTATCTGTATTCCCCATCTTAATTCTTGAAACCGAGTTCTTAGCTTGAATGCTACTGTTAATAAGCGTATTCAACCTGTCTTTTGTCAATTTCAATTTGTCTGCTAGCGCAGTTATGTCGATATAAATAGACTGTTCGCGGTTGTAGATAATTTGTTGTCTTGCAACATAAGCAATCAGCCCATTATGCTCATATCGACCTATGCAAATTAGTTCCATATTTGCTCTCCTTCATCTTATATATTTATGTATTGCACGTTAATGAGATAGTGACCAACTATCTCATTTGGAGTATTGAAACAATGCGGCAGGGCATCCGAGACCTGCCTCATATACTTAACTGCTTAATATCGAAAAAATATGCTATGTCTATATTTTTATATTTTCACACCAACAAAAGAGACAACCATCTAGGTTGTATCTTGTTTCGTGAATGCATTTGTTATCCCCCCTAATCGACCAATGGCAAACTATCCATTAAATCACTGCCAATTTCACATTAGGAAAACCCTTATTTATTCGGCTTCATCAATCTCGATATTACGAGCTAATTCCACAATGACAGGCTCTTCAGTCATATGTCTCTCCATGCATTTCTCAAAATACTCTCGTGCGCTTAGGTTGGAGTATCTCTCGACGGCTAATATGTGTCTAAGATATTTCTCGTTAAACCTACAGCTAAAGTTGTGTTGTCTATTCATCCCTAGTCATCTCCTTTCCTATTAACTATCTATGTCATCAGCAGATAACCTACTGGAGTTTTACTTTTCATTTGCAACTTGTTCCGTTGGCTTCTTGTTAATGAAGTCGATAACAATTTGACTAATAATGGAGACAAGTTCCTTGTTTTGAACCGCCGCATCTGCTTCAGTCTTATTTTGCATTCTATCACCACCAATATAACTTATAAGTTATTATATATAACATTATTACACATGAACCTCGATTTTCACAAGGATAAACCAATTATAATTACATTTAAATCACTTATACTTGCTAATTTGGGGTGTGTTGTTGTAAAATTAATTCAAACAGTTAAGGAGTGATGATATGAAAGTTAGAACTATTACTAAGGAAGAACTCGAAAAACTAAAGGTCTCTAAACTAGGAACGCGCATTAGAATGATTCGAGAATTTCTTATCGAGCTTTATGGCAAAGAAAACTACTCCGCAAGCAGAGTAGCCAACGAAGCAGGTGTAACACCACAGAACATATTACAAATCGAGAAAGGGAAGATTACCAACCCGTCCTATAAGACGGTTATTGCCATCGCGAAGTACTTCAGAGTACATCAAGAGATTTTCTATGATGATTTCTATGACAATCTATCCGATATTGAGCCATTTGAAATTGGAGATGTTTCATCAGTTGCTAGTTCTAATAGTGAAAACCAAAGCAAGAAATCGAATTGCGTTATTACCGTAGTTGGAGCGGGGGAAACCATCAGCGAAGTTTTAGAAATAACAGATGTTGAAATACGACGATTGCTGAAACGAATTAGATTAGAAATCGAATTAATTAAACAAGGAGAGTAATGGGATACATGAAGGATATTAAAGTAGCCATCTATGTACGAGTCAGTACAGAGGAACAAGCAGAAGAGGGGTATTCTATTGATGCCCAACTTGAGAACCTAAGAGGCTTTTGCAAAGCAAAAGGTTATTCCATCATCAAAGAATATCGTGATGAAGGAATCAGCGGTAAAAGCATTCAGGGTCGAAAAGGCATCCAATCACTATTAGAAGATGCTCGACTAGGCATTTTCTCGAATGTAATCGTTTGGAAAACAAGCCGAATGTCTCGCGTTCAAATCGATTTGCTTCAAATCGTAAGCACACTTCAAAAACAGGGAATTGGTTTTATCTCCATGACCGAACAATTTGATACATCTTCTCCATCAGGTAAGGCTATGTTTCAAATGCTTGGCACATTTGCAGAATTTGAAAGAAATCAACTAGCCGAGAATGTTAAGCTCGGAATGCGTCAAAAAGCCCGACAAGGTGAATGGTGTGGAGGCACAATTCTAGGTTATGACATTGAAGAAGGAAAGCTAATTCCTAATGAAAAAGAAGCCTTTATTGTTCAAAAGATATTCGAACTTTATTGCCAATGCAAAGGTTTGAAAAGCATTGCTAATCAAATGAATCATGAGGGTTACACAGGTAAGAATGGCAATCCTTTCTCTGTGAACTCAATCAGAACCATACTTCATAACCCCACTTACATAGGGAAGATAAGATGGAACAAGCAAAACAATTGGAATGAGAAGCGAAGAAAAGGAACACAGGAACCTCTAATTGTAGACGGTAAGCATCAATCAATCATATCTTTGGAAACTTGGGATACTGCCCAAGACTTAATCAATAAAAAGACATTTACACCAAGTAGACTTTATACCGGAAAGTTCCCCTTAGCAGGCTTCCTGCGCTGTCCAAAATGTGGTGCGGGAATGGTTGGCACTAATCATACTCGACAGATAAAGAGCGGTATAGTGCATTATAGAAATTATGTTTGCGGTAACTTCCATTACAAAATTCCTGTAGAGGCTAAGAAATCGCCTTGGAACAGAAAAGAGTGCCTCTGGTAAGATGGATTGTAACGGGTCAGAGCCCTTAATCGCCATCATCCACCAGGAGGACACTCATACCATGAAGTTTAACGCATCGAACGCCATTAATCAACGGATTGAAAAAATTACCCCTCAGCATCTTATCGTCGGAATTGACATTGCCAAAGAAACGCATGTCGCAGCTGCCGTGAACTTGCGCGGGATCCAGCAAGGCCGCAAGCTCGTTTTCTCCAATCATGCCGATGGCCTTGAACGCTTGCTGCGGTGGGTACAGGACTTGCAACGGGCGTATGGGTTTACGGAAGTTATCTTCGGCGCCGAATCGACGGGACATTACTTTCTCAATGTGGCCTTCGCCCTGCGTAAACGAGGACTTACCGTCGTTCTGGTCAATCCGCTGACGACGAAACGGAATAAAGAAAACCGAGATAACAAACCTTCCAAAAACGATGCAAAGGACGCCGTGACCATCGGCGACGTCGTCTCTCGCGGGTACTACACGGAGTGGGTGGTTCACGATCCGGTCTACCGGCAGCTGCACGCCTTGGTCAATGAACGCGAGGCGATGAGCGATGCCCTCACCGTCATCGACAATCAACTTCAGACGGCGATCGATCAGGTGTTTCCGGAATTCTGGTCGGTCTTTAAACACTGGGACGGCAGTCGTGCACGAGCGACCTTGCGCAGTTTCCCCCTGCCCGCGGACATCCTTGCCAACACGCTCCCCGAGCTGATCGAAGGGTGGCGGACGAGCGGCTTGAAGCGAGCTGGAGGAACAACGGGCATCCAAATCGCCAGCCAGTTGCTCCTGGCCGCCGGGCGCTCCATCGGAGTCACGGAGGCAGCGGAACTTGGCCGGCGCATTCAACGGCTCCTTGCGCGGTATGAGCATCTACTGGCTCAGCAAGCCGAGGTGGATGTGGAAATCGCCGCCCTGCTGGAGCGACTACCGCCGGCTGTCCTGCGTCCCTTGCAGGAAGTCGGACTCAGCCCCTGGTTCATGGCCGTGATCCTTGCCAATACTGGCGATCTGCGGCGCTACACCCATGGTCAGCAATTACTGGCGCTGGCGGGGCTGAACCTGGCCGAGCGCAGCTCCGGCACCTGCAAAGGGCAAGTGAAACTTGCCAAACGAGGGCGAAGGCAACTGCGCAAATATCTGTACCTGGCGGTCATGATGCTGCTCTGCAACCATGCGGGTTTTAAACGCTGGCATACGTACAACATCAAGACCCTACGTCAGAAAGGCATACACTCGGTGTTGAAGCTTGTGGGCAAGCTCTGCCGCATTCTGGTTGCCCTTGCACACAGCGGCGAAGCCTTTCAGGAACAAAAGGCTGCCCCGCTGCGAAACGCGACCTAGTCTGAAGAGCGAACCCCCGTCACTTACGTATGTTGTCCCATTCGCGGGATAGAAAAAGAAAGCACGGAGTACCGAATGGAAGTTCCGCAAGGGCACAGACCCGTCAAATAAAAGCGATCGGACTTCACCGCTTGGGTAGGTATAACGAAGGAAGGTAAGGGCGTAGACCCGTAGAGACATGGGATGGTGAACCCTCAAGCCAGCGTGAAGAAAACGTGCAGCAGAGCAGGGAGCAAAGGAGCTTCTATGGCATCCTCTATTCCCGCATGCCCGCCTGCGCTTTGCTTGGGGAGTCGGCTACCTTGCCTAGCTTCTGTCACCTGTCCAATGCACTTGAAATCCTGCGAATGAGAGAGCATACGTGAGAAAAACCATTATTACCAGAGGGAAGGAACTTCTGTCTGTAGTTCAAACACGGTTAAGGCAGAGATAATCGAGAAAAAAGTAGTAGAACGACTCACCACATCAATACAGCAACCCGAAATCATTAGAGAAGTTATTAGGAATGTAAACACAGATAAGAAGAAGCGAATTGCTCCTCTTAAGAAAGAGCTAGCGTTAATCGAGCATGAGCTAGCCAAAATTGAGTCCAATCTCGATAAGACTTTCCAACTGTTCTACGCAGACATTATCGACAGTCAAATGTTTAAAAGCAAAAAAGAAGCCATTGAACAGGATGCTAAACGGCTTCAATCTAAGCGTGAAGAAATTCAGTTTTTACTAAGTGGTGATAGTAGCGCAGAACTACCCGAGAAAGAAATCCTGAAAATCATAACGGACTTTGCAAATGTGTTTTCCCAATCTGATGTAGACAAGCAAAAGCATTTTCTAAAGACATTGGTCAATGATATTACCCTAACCCCTGAAAGGGACTTAAAGAACATCAATCTCAACATTCAGCTAAAGATTCCTCAATCAACCAACTCCAAAAAGCCCTCGCAACACCCCCAAGAAGGAAGTGATGAGCTTCCTTACACGTCGAATATTTCACATTTATTTATGATACGGTTCCCCCCGGTTAATCTTCACCGCCCGGTACACCTGCTCCAGCAGCACCAGCCGCATCAGCTGGTGCGGCAGCGTCATGCGCCCGAAGCTGAGCTTCTGCTGAGCGCGCTTCAGGACGGCGGGCGCGAGCCCGTTGCTCCCGCCAATGACAAAAGCCACGTGGCTCCGCCCGTACGTGGCTAAAGAATCGAGCTGGCCGGCGAGGTCCTCGCTCGACCAGAGCTCCCCGTCCAGCGCCAGCGCGATCACATGCGCATCCGGCTTGATCGTCGCGAGCAGCCGCTCACCCTCGCGCTCGCGCACAATGGCTTCCTCGGCGGCGCTCATCGTCTCGGGCGCCCGCTCGTCCGCGACCTCCGTGAGCGTGAGCTTCACGTACGGGCCCAGACGCTTCGCGTATTCGGCGATCCCGAGCACGAGGTATTTCTCCTTCAGCTTCCCGACCGCCGCAATTTGAATATGCATCGGCTACACCACCAGATATGCCGCAATATGATCGCACTGCCCCATCTCGCACGTGACGGGCGGGTCCCATTCCGCGAACTTCGTCGTGACCAGATCGACGATGTCCGGCGCGTCCTCATACTCGTCCACGAATTTATCGATTGCCAGCTCTACATGCTCTTTGCATACACAATACATAAATGACCGTTCCTCCAGCTCTGAATTAAGCGTATACCCTCTATTGTACGCAAAGCAAAATCAGCCCGTCAAACGCAGTCCCGCTTCCGGGCCGCACGGGCTGATTCGTCTTCGCGATGCTATCGCTTAGTCTTCCGTTTTCTCTTCCAGCTTAAACGTCGCCGTCTGCTTCTTGCCGTCGCGGTAGAAGGTCACTTCGATGCTATCGCCGATATGCTTCTTGCCGTACAGATACTTGCGCAGATCCATCGTGCTCGTAATCGGCTGATTGTCCAGCTTCACGATGACATCGTTGAAGGCAAGGCCCGCCGCCTCGGCCGGCCCGACCGCCTGCAGCACGATGACGCCGTCCTGCACGTCACCCGGCAGCTTCAAGTCGCTGCGCGGCGCGACGATCGTATCGTCGTCGCCAACGGGCGGCTGGCTGCTGCTGCCTTCGTCCCCGGGCGATCCGCCATGGTCGCCCGCGAAGCCGTCCACGCCCGATTGGCCGCCGCTGGGACCGGTCGCTCCGCTGCCGATGCCGTCGTCCTGGGCTGCCGCCGCCTGGGCGAAATATTGCGCCAGGTCCATCGTATACACGCCCAAGTACGGACGCTTCACTTTGCCGTAAGCCAGCAGACTCTTCACGATCGGCAGTGCCTGATGGGACGGGATCGCGAAGCCGACGCCCTCCACGCCGTAATCGGCGATCTTCATGCTGTTGATGCCGATGACGTTGCCGTCCAGATCGATCAGCGGTCCGCCGCTGTTGCCCTGGTTGATCGACGCGTCGATCTGGATGACTTCCTGCTCCCAATCATAATTGCCGTCCTGGCTGAGCGATATCGGAATGATCCGTTTCGTCTTGCTCACGATGCCCATGGACAGCGAATCGCTGAGGCCGAGCGGATTGCCGATCGCCATGACCCATTGGCCCGCGCGCAAGTCGTCCGACTCCCCGAAATGCGCTACCGTATCGATGCCGCGGTCATCGATTTCGAGCACCGCGAGATCCGTAATGTCGTCCTTGCCGATGACCTTCGCATCCCGCGTGTCGCCGTTGCTGAGCACCGCTTTGACGGCCGCCGCGTCGGCGATGACGTGATTGTTCGTCAGAATATGCGCCTTGCCGTTCACTTTCTCGAATATAAATCCCGATCCCAGCGCCGCCTGCTCCAAGGCCGGGGCGCCGGCGGCGCTGTCCTTGTCCGGAGCAGCGCCGCCGGAAGTAACCGGCCTGGACTGCTCGTTAATGATGCTCACGACAGCCGGCCGCACCTTCGCGGCCGCGGTGATCGTCTTCTCGAGCGGATCGCTGTCGTTCATGCCCACCTTCGTCACGCCCGCCACTGCGCTGACCGTGCTCTCGTGGCGGTCGAATCCCGTAAAGAGCGCGAATACGAGCACGACGGCCGCTGCGCTGATGACGGAAGAGATCACCGCGACCTTGAGCGGCGTCCAGCGGAAGCCCCGGCGCTTGAACGGCAGCTCCCGCTGTGACTGGAACGTTGCCCGTGCCCGCCGCGATATCCGCGTCGAATAAAAATCATCATCGAATAAGCTCATCTATAATCGCTCCTCTCGACGCCCGGGGACATCAAGATCATTATTTTTCGAATCTAGGAATGATATCGGTAGATTGGACTACAATGGTAGTAGATGGGATACGCCGCTAGCGTGCGTGCTTCCCGCCCGGTTCATCCGCCAGGGAGAATCGCTGGCGCGGAATCTACCACCCGGATCTCCCGAATATATCGTTAGGCCCCAACCCAATCCCGTTCCACCAAAGGAGGAAACCCCATGCCGCGCAAAGCATCCGCAGCGCTGGAGCAGCTGAACCTCGCAGCCAAGCTGGCCGATCTCAAGGAAGACCATTACCGCACCTTGCTGACCATCAGCGCCGTCACCGAGCTGCTGATCGATAAGGGCCTTCTCGCGCCGGAGGAGCTGGAGCTGAAGGTCCGCTCGCTCGACGCCGAATTGGACGAGCTTATTTCCGCCTCACTTCATCCCATGCCGTAGGCCGGTCATGATACGTTTCCCGCAGCGGATGCTCGTCCCGCTTGAAGAAGAAACCGTTGCTCTCCAATACATCATTCACCGTAATCCGCGCCAAATCAATCAGATTATGATCCAGGCTCAGGTGGGCCAGATACACCCGCTTCGTCCGGTCCGTCATCAGCTGGCAGAGCGCTTCTCCCGCGGCCTCGTTGGACAAGTGTCCGACATCGCTCAGGATGCGCCGCTTGATGTTCCACGGGTAGCGCCCCATGCGCAGCATATTCACGTCATGATTCGACTCCAGCACGAGCACGTCGGAATCCTCGATCATGAGGCGCACCTTGTCGCTCACGTACCCGAGGTCGGTGGCGAGGCTGAGCTTCAGCCCGTCCTCCTCGAATACATAGCCGACCGGCTCCGCCGCGTCATGCGAGATCGCATACGAGGTCGTGCGCAGCGCGCCGAATTGCAGCGTCTCGCCCGTCTCGAAGACGACGCGCTGCTCGCTTCCGATCTGCCCCACATGCCGCTCCAACGCGCCCCAAGTGGCCTCGTTGGCGTAGATGGGCACATTGAATTTTCGGGCCAATGCGCCAAGTCCCTTAATATGATCGGAATGCTCATGCGTCACGACGATCGCCTTGATCTCATGGCCCGCCACGCCCTGCTCCCGCATCAGCTCATCGAGCCGCTTGGCGCTTAAGCCCGCGTCCACGAGCACCGTGGCGTCCTGCCCTTTCACGATCGTCGCATTCCCCGTCGAACCGCTTCCCAGTACCGTAAATCGAAGTCCCATACTCCCCAAACCTGTCCTTTCCCCATAGCCGCCCGCCGCCCCATGCCGGCCGAACGGCCTCCCGTAATGCCGATTATTCCGTAACCGCTTCGCCGCTGATGGCGTTCACGTAGTACTGCCCGCCGTCCTCCAGCTGCACGCGCCACGTGGGCGCCGATACTTGGGTATCCGAGTTGAAGATCTGCCCGTGATAGCCCAGCTTGATTTCCTTGATGACCGCGCCGTTATGCAGCAGATTCTTGTTCTCGATCAGGCTCGCGACCACCTTCGCGGCCGGCAGCACGGACTGCGGCGTCGATTTCTCCGAAGGCAGCAGCTCGATGAGATCCTGCTTGTACGCGGTGATTTTCAAATTGCTGTAGAACAGCTCCAGCTTGACGTCGAACATCGGACGGCCCTCGGCCACCCGGTAGAAGACGAACTCGCTTTCCAAATACTCGCCGAACGTATATTTATCCAAATCCGGGATGATGCCGCCTAGGCTTTCCTTCAGCTCCTTCGGCGTGAAAGCCACTTTGCTGTCGACCGGCTTCTCCAGCTCATGCCGTTCCCCCAGCCCCAGCTTCGCCGCCTTCACCCGGAACGTCAGATCCTTCAAATCCGGCGTCTCCGAAGGAATGCTCGTCCCGAGCTTGATCTGCTTCTCCTTCATCAGCGCCTGCGTCTCCGGCCGCAGATCATTGACGTCCGCGCTCGTGTACGGCCGCTCCCGGAAACTGGACAGGAGCTGGTACCCAAGCACGACATTCAGCAGCAAGAACGCGATAATGAGCACACTCTTCGCCCTGCCCCAGTCCATTCCGACCACGCCTTTCCAAACTGTGCCTCTATTACGTAAGCGTACGTAGGCGCCGGACCGGCCCGCGATCAACGCGCGCAAAGCCCCCACACGCCAATCATTCGAAGGCCGACAGGCGATTCGGTCCGCCCGGACGGCCGCCAATGCAGCCCGCGGCGCCGTCCGGCACATGCGATGGCTGCATTTCTCCGGCCTCCGCCGATGAACGGTAGACCAAGCCAGCGAACCGCCTATTCAGGAACGCCGAGCCCTTGCCCGAACGGAATGCCCAAGGCCGCGCTGCCGACGGCCAAGCCTGTGCCCTGGCCGCCCGTCGCGCCATTGCCTTCCTTCTCCGTGAGCGGCGCGCCGCCCGGCTCGCCCGGCAGCGGCTTGTAGCCGCCCGGGATCGCGTCAAGCAGCTTCGCCTGCGTATTGTCGCCCAGCCGCACCGCCCAGATCGGATCGAACTGGAGCGTATCGCCATCCCCTGGCGTAACCATCAGCGCCGGGTAGATCGCCACGACTTCCGACCTGCGCTCGAACTGCGCGAACGCGTTCGCCAGCAGTTCGCCGCCGGGCAGCCAGCGCACGCTGCGCTTGTCCGCCTTCTTCTTCAGCGTCAGCATGGACCGCTCGTACTCCGAGACGACGCCGTCCTGCAGGCGCAGCTTCATGCTGCCGAACAGGAACGGATCCATCGGCACGAGCGGGAACGAGCCATAGTACTGCTGGAACTTCAGCACCTGCGCGTCCCCGAACAAGTCGGCATACACGAAACGGTGCAGCCCGTCCCAGCCGCCGTGCTGATTGACGAATTGAATCGCGGCGTAGACGTTCTGGCTTTGGTTGTCGCCGCGGCTCTGGACGGCGACGGAGTCCGTGTAGCTGAGCCAGCGTCCGTTCTGTTCGATCTGCAGCCCGCGCTTGCCGTCCGTATAGATCTGCGAGCCGTTGCGGTCGCTGATCTCCCGCGTCACGCCGGGATCGTTGAACAGATAGCTCTGCATTTCGATCGGCGTATAGCTGTCATAGCCGACGGTCGAGGCCAGCGACTCCACCGGCCCTTCGGGCAGATACAGATCGGTGCTGATCCGTTTGTAATTGACCTGATATTCGCCGTAGCCGACGTACATCTGTACGTCCTGCGCGGTCAAGTCGGCTTTCACCGACTCGTACACCGTCATGTTGTCGGCGCTGAAGAAGTACGTCCGCACCTCGTCGCGCTCGCTGCTTTTATAGATCCAGATCCGGTCCACCACGTCGTTCATGAACGGCGTATCGCCTTCCAGCTTCAACACCTTGCTCAGCAGCTCCATCGGCACGCCGCTCCCGAACCGCAGCTCGAGCCCCTGATCGTGGTCGCGAATGCTGTTCCAATCCGCCGCCGTTGCGGTCGTCCGCTGGAAGCCCTTGAACTCCCGGCTCTTGATCTTGTCGAAGATCAGATTATAGAAATTCGAATCGGGGTAGAGCACCGTATGCTTCGACTTGCCCAGATGTAGCACCATGTCCTCCGGAAAAATAACGCTCTCGGCCTTCGCTTCTTCCCCCATCGGCACCTTCACGTACCCCTGCTGCTGCTGCGTCGTGATCCCGAGACCGGGCATGCTGTACGCGAGCAGATAGCTCTGGATGAGGCTCAGGATAACAAGCGCCGTCAGCAGAATCGTCTTCGCTTTATCGATCATGCCGGCTCACCCCCGGTCAGCAGCGGGAGCACGAACGTCACGGTCGTGCCCTCGTTCAGCTCGGAATCGAGGGAGATCGTGCCGCCGTGGGCTTTGACGATTTCCCGGGCAATGGACAATCCGAGGCCGGTGCCGCCCATGCTCCGCGAGCGGGCCTTGTCTACCCGGTAGAACCGGTCGAAGATCCGGCCCAGATCCCGCTTCGGAATGCCGATGCCGGTATCCTTCACGCTGATCGCGATCGCGGCCGGCTCCTGCCGCCCCTGGTCGCCAGCTTCGCTGGCTGCTCGGGCCTGCATCCTGCCCTGGTCGCCAGCTTCGCCGGCTGCTCGGGCCTGCATCCTGCCCTGGTCGCCAGCCTCGCCGGCTGCTCGGGCCTGCATCCTGCCCTGGTCGTCGACTCCGCCGGCCCGGGCATGGACCCGCCACGCCGCGATCTCGATGCGCCCGCCGTCGAGCGTATATTTGATCGCATTGGACACGAGATTATCCAGCACCTGGTCGATCTGATCGCGGTCGAGCCAGACCGTCGTAATGCCGTCCTCCACGCGCACCGAGACGCGAATCGCTTTCTTCCGCATCTGGAAGGAGAAGCGGTCCGCCACTTCTTCCAGCATCTCGGGCATATTCGTCTGCTGCCTGCGCAGCGGCGCCTGATTGGAATCGAGCCGCGACAGATGCAGCAGGTCGGTGACGAGCCGAATCATCCGTTCCGTCTCGTTGCGGATGACGCCCACGAACCGCAGCCCGAGCTCCCGCTCGTCCAGCGCGCCCTCGTCGAGCGCCTCCGCGTAGCTCTTGATCGTCGTGAGCGGCGTGCGCAGCTCATGCGAGACGTTGGCGACGAACTCGCGCCGCGATTGCTCCAGGCGCTCCTGCTCCGTAATGTCCTGCAGCACCGCGATCGTGCCGGAGATTCCATGCTCCCGGCGATGGATCGGCGTCAGCGTCACGCGCAGCAGCTCGTCCTCCCCGCCGTCGGAATGCACGTGATAGAGCGCCGCGGGCTGGTCGCTTCCGCTTGGCAGCGCCGGCAGCGTATTCTCCATATTGAACAGCTCGCTGAGCCGGACGCCCTCGCAATCTTCCCTGCGCAGCATCTCCAGCGCCCTGCGGTTGGAGATAATGACATAGCCGCGTTCGTCCGCGGCGACCACGCCGTCGCTCATGTTGGCCAGGATGGAGGCCAGCTTCTCCTTCTCCTCCTCGTTGGCCGACAGCGCGTCGCGCAGACGCATCGTCATGTTGTTGAACACTTCGGAGAGCCGCCCGATCTCGTCGTCGCCGAGCACCGGCACCTGCTGGTCGAAGCGGCCTTCCGCCACGCCGGCCGCCTGCCTGGTCAACGCCTTGATCGGATTCGTGATCGTATGCGCGAGCAGAATGCCGAGCACGCCCGTCAAACCGAGCGCGAACAGCATGCCGGACATGAAGATCCGGTTGATCCGGTCGACCGTGCGGTACATCTCCTTCATCGAGGCGGTCAGATACACCGCGCCGACGATTTTATCGCTGTAATAGACGGGCTTCACGATCACTTTCTTGCGCACCCCGTCCTCGTCGATGATTTCCTCCTCGATGTCGCGGACGCCCTGGAGCGCCCGGCTGACCGCGAGCGACGTGTTCTTCTTCCCGATATACGACTGATGGGACTGCGACGAAGTCGCCAGCACCTTGCCGTTCGCGTCCATCACCTGAATCTCCGCCTCGTTCAGGCTGAACAGGTTGCGCACCAGCAGGCCCAGATACTCTTCCCGCGTCTGGTCGCCGGGACTGCCCAGCTTATCCGGCTCGTTGGACAGCGTCTGCGCCGCGATATCGGAGAGCAGGTTCGCCTGCTCGTTCATATTGTTCGTGAACGTCGAGGTCAGCGAGGTTTTCATCGTACTGATGAAATACACGCCGATCAGCTGCATCGCGATCAGGATCAGCAGCACGTAGATAATAATCAGCTTGACTTGAATGGTGCGAAAAAAGCGAATGCCCCCGTTCATCCGAAGCCGAAACCTCCGGATTTCGGATTGCGCATCAGATAGCCCAGGCCGCGCCTGGTCAAGATGTATTCCGGACGGCTCGGGTCATCCTCGATCTTCTCGCGAAGCCGCCGAATCGTCACGTCCACGGTGCGCACGTCGCCGAAATATTCGAATCCCCATACCGCCTGCAGCAGATGCTCGCGCGTCATCACCTTGCCGCTGTTGCGCGCCAAGTAATACACGAGCTCGTACTCGCGGTGGGTCAGGTCGAGCGGTTCATTGTCCTTGTACACCACGTACATATCCGTATCGATAAACAAATTGAAAATCGCCAGCCCCTGCTTGTCCGCAGCCACCGGCGTATCCGCGCCGGCATTGCCCCCCGCCGCGGCCGCTACGGCCGGCTCGCTCTTGGTCCGCCGTAAATGCGCTTTCACCCGCGCAAGCAGCTCGCGCGTGCCGAACGGCTTCGTCACGTAATCGTCCGCGCCGAGCTCGAGGCCCAGCACCTTGTCCAGCTCCGTGTCCTTCGCCGTCAGCATGATGATCGGCGTCTGCAGCCGGGTGCGCACCTCGCGGCACACGTCCATGCCGTCCTTCACCGGCAGCATCAGATCAAGCAGAATCAAATCCGGCAATTCCTCGAACGCGAGCCGTACCGCCTCTCCGCCGTCGAACGCGCAGATGACTTGGTACCCTTCCTTCTCGAGGTTGAATTTTATAATGTCCGCTATCGGTTGTTCGTCGTCGACCACTAATATTTTTCCGTGCATCGCTACACCGCCTGTCGCTTCGCAATCTGCTTATATTCTACCATAGGAGCGCAGCGCGTTCCCAATGAAAGTTCCCTCATATCAGGGGAGATTTAGGCGAATTCTGGCGAATTCCCCCTTATAGCGCAAACACCGTCGCAGCCCTGTGAGGGCCGGACGGTGTTTCATAGTTGCATGATGTCTTTATAGATATTTAAGCGGGTTTTGAAGCTGGCCGTTCTTATGAATTTCGAAGTGAAGATGCGTACCGAAGGAGTGGCCGGTATTGCCCATGATGCCGATTTGCTCGCCTTGGCTGACAGTCTGTCCTTTCTTCACCTGAATCTTGCTCAAGTGGCCGTACCATGTCTCGTACCCGTTCTTATGGTCGATGATGATGCAGTTGCCGAGTCCCGGGCGCGTCCCCGTGAAGGTGACGACTCCGTTGTCCGCGGCCTTGATATTATGGCTGCCGACCATGTCCACGCCGCGATGCAGCGCGCCCCAGCGCATGCCGAAGAAGCTGGTCAGGCGGTGGCCGGATACCGGCCAGGCGAATTGCCCGGTGCCCTCGCTGAGGTTCACCTTCGTGCCCTTCATGATAATCGCCGGAACGGAAGGCTCCAGCACGACTTCGCTGATCAGCTCTTCGCTCATCAGGTAGCCGTTCTGCTTCACGAGCCGGTAGACGAGCTGCTTCTTGCCGCTCTGCCCTTGGCGGATGACTTTCTGTTCGCCCGACTTCATGTTGCTGTTCTTCTGATAGACCGTCTTCGGCTCGATCGATTCCGTCTCCGTCACGTTCTCGACCGTCTCCACCGTCACTTCCGGCTGCAGCACGGTCAGATCAAGCACGTCGCCGACTTTGATCATGTCGTCCTTGATCCATTTGTTGCGCTCGTAGATCACCTGCGGCGAAATATTGAACTTCTGGGCGATACAGCCGACGCAGTCGCCTTCCTGCACCGTGTACGATTTCGGCTTGACCTCGCCCTTGATGAGCTGCAAATACAGCTGTTCCGGGTCGGCAATGTCCGTAGGCTGAACGTCCTTGTCGCCCGTTGAGATTTTCTCGACAAATTTCACCGATTTCAGCGCCGTCTTCGACTTCACGCTTCCGTCGGCGGAATAAGCGAGCGCCGTCACTTCCGTCTTCGCCGATTGGGTCTTCGGCGCGTACTTGCCCTGCACCCGCTTCAGCAGCGCATCGGCCGTCGCTTTGTCCTTGACGACGCCTAGCTGCTTGCCGTCGACGACCAGCGCGACGCCCGTCGCATGGGACGTGAACGAGCTCTCGAGCTTCCGGAGCGTCGCCGTCGTCTCCGGCTTCGCGTTGTAAGCGCTTTTATCCCCGTATGTGATCTTACCCGTCTCAAGCGTCATATGTAGACCGGCGTTGTCCGCTTCAAGCTTCTTCTTGACGTTGTCGATCAGCTCCGCTACCTGCTCCTTGGAGCTGACATCGCCGATGAGGGTCCCGTTCTGATACACTTCGAGGTACTCCACGGTATGCGCCTTCACGTAATGCGTCCCGCTCATTGCCGCGACCGCCAGCACGACGGCCGCGCCTCCGGCAGCCAGCAGCGGCTTCTTGCGCATCAGGCGACGCGTTGCTTGCTGTTCTCTATCTGGATCTGGATTTGAATGGCTTTCATTAGAGGTTGCGCGCCGAAAAGTCTGTCGGAATGTACGCCACACCTTCCGGAATCGACCCTTGTCCGTAAAAATGGTCATGATCGTCTCCTTATCGCGTTATAGTTCCTAATCGTGAGTATATTCGACAACGGTTTTCTACATTGTCAATCACGATTTCTACTGTAACATAACGCGACAGGCAGGTTCAACCAAGCGCCCCTTTACCCCACATTAATATTTGCTCAGAATTGACGACATCTGGTCGTATTCGTCGCGGTCCAAATATTGCGCCATGAGCTGATTGACCTGGGTCACTTCCTCTTCCGTCAGCCCGTCTTCCATCAGCTTCGATATCTGCTGCATCGCGTCCTGCGGCAGCTTCTTCATCATGACGCCGAACAGCTGCTCCTTGTCGGCCTCGCTCATTTGCGACTTGACGGCATTGATATCGTCCGTTGACATGGCCACGCTGTCCTTCGACGAGCCGCTTGCGCCCGCGCCGCTCTCCTGGCCCGAGGCTGCGCTGTTGCCCTTCGGGCCTGTTCCGCCGCCGATGTCGCTGATCTGGCCTTCAGGCAAGTCTCCGAACGCATCCACCGCTTCCTGGTCGTTCCCGCTTCCCTGGCCGCCGCTATCCGTCGATGTCGTGCCTTGGCTGCCGCTCCCGGCATCCTTCCCGCTTGCGCCGTCCGCCGGCGTTTGACCGGCCGCATTCCCGGATGGACTCCCGGCTGCCGGTGCGTCATCCTTGCTCGAGGATGCGTTCGCCGTGTTCGAATTTGCGTCATGCTTCGCGCCGGGATCGGCCCCCCACATCTCGCCCCACAGCCCGCTGAGCGCGAACGGCTGTTCCTCCAGCGGAATATGGAACTGCTTCAGCAGCGTCTCCACGTAACTGTTCACGACATAGCCGGTCGTCCAGATGGACAGAAAGCTGACGAGCAGCGCCGCTGCGACGAGCTTGCCGACGGCCGCCGCTACTTTCCCCGTAATCTTCCACATTCCCTATCACCCTTTGCTGCCGCCGCCTAGTAACGGCTGAATGCTGCATATGCGTCTCGCGATGCCATGCACACCAATCCGTGTCAGGCTGCTAGATTGGCAAGGGCATTTCGCCCGTACTGCTTAGTATGGGCAGCGGCCGGACGAAGCATTCACCTATTCGCGCATGAGCGCAAAAAAGAAAGAGGACGGCGATTACTCGCCATCCTCTACTCGTTCGTTCGTATTTAGACATAGATCGGCATGACCGGATTCGTCTGCTCCCGGTTGCGGCCGACGGAGAAGATCGCGATCGGAATGCCCGTCAGCTCGGAGACGCGCTCTACGTAGCGGCGCGTATTCGCCGGCAAGTCTTCCAGCGTCTTCGCGTTCGAGATGTCCTCGCTCCAGCCCGGCAGCTCCTCGTACACCGCTTCGCATTCGGAGATCAGCTTCAGGCTTGCCGGGTAATGCGTGATGACTTCGCCGCGCAGCTTGTAGCCGGTGCAAATTTTGACCGTTTCCAGGCCGGACAGCACGTCAAGCGAGTTCAGGGACAAGCCCGTAATGCCGCTGACGCGGCGCGCATGGCGGACGACGACGGTGTCGAACCAGCCGACGCGGCGCGGACGGCCGGTAACCGTGCCGTACTCGTGGCCCTTCTCACGGATCAGGTCGCCGATTTCATTGTTCAGCTCCGTCGGGAACGGGCCGTCGCCGACGCGCGTCGTGTAGGCTTTCGCCACGCCGATGACTTGCTGGATCTTCGACGGCCCGACGCCGGAACCGATGCAGACGCCGCCTGCGGTCGGGTTCGACGACGTCACGTACGGGTACGTGCCTTGATCGATATCGAGCATAACGCCTTGCGCGCCTTCGAACAGGACACGCTTGTCGCCGTCGATCGCGTCGTTCAGCACGACCGACGTATCCGTCACGTACGGCCGAAGCGTCTCGGCATAGCCGAGGTACTGTCCGAGGATCTCGTCTGCGTCCAGCTTCTCGCCGCCGTACACTTGCTCGATGACTTGGTTCTTCTCGACGATAAGACGGCGAAGCTTCGATTCGAACTCCTCGGCGTCCATCAGATCGGCCACGCGAATGCCGTTGCGCGCCGCTTTGTCCATGTAGCAAGGGCCGATCCCCTTGCGGGTCGTGCCGATTTTGTTATCGCCCTTGCGCTCTTCTTCCAAGCCGTCCAGCACCAGGTGGTACGGCATGATCAGATGCGCGCGGTCGCTGATTTTCAAGTTCTCGGTCGAGAAGCCGTTCTCATGTATATAATTGATTTCGTCGATCAGGGCAGCCGGGTTGATGACCATGCCGTTGCCGATGACGCACACTTTATTTTCATTGAAAATTCCGGATGGAATCATCGTGAGCTTATATTTCTTATTGCCGATCATGATCGTATGGCCTGCGTTATTGCCCCCTTGGTACCGGGCTACAACATCGGCGCCGTCCGCCAAGAAATCGGTGATCTTGCCTTTGCCTTCGTCTCCCCACTGGGTGCCGACTACAACTACCGTTGACATGGATATACCCCCATTACATGTTTTGCGCGCAAACAAACCGATCAAACGCATCGAATGGCTGCCCGTGACCGGCAGCAAGGCCCGCTCCTAACGGGAGCAAGACTGCCCTTTAGCGGCAGCATTATTAGTTTACTGGTTTAGTCCGGTAAAGTCAACGAAAAGCGAACAATTGTAGGGCTGCCCCTACAATTGTTCGGAAATAGAAATATAATGACGGGAACGCGCCAAGCAGTGCTACGACGCCTGTCCCGGCTCCTGATGCGACCGGTCCAAACCGACGAATTTATTGAAGTTCTTCAGGAACGCCAGCTCGACCGTGCCGACCGGGCCGTTACGCTGCTTGGCGATGATGATCTCGATGATGTTCTTCTTCTCCGACTCTTTGTCGTAGTAATCGTCCCGGTACAGGAACGCGACGATATCGGCATCCTGCTCGATCGAACCGGATTCCCGAAGGTCGGACATCATCGGACGCTTGTCCTGCCGCTGCTCGACGCCCCGGCTGAGCTGGGACAGCGCGATCACCGGCACTTCCAGCTCCCGCGCGATTTGCTTCAGCGTACGCGAGATCTCGGATACTTCCTGCTGCCGGTTCTCGCCCGCCTTGCCGCGGCCCTGGATGAGCTGCAGGTAGTCGATCAGAATCATGCCGAGCCCGCGCTCTTTCTTCAGGCGCCGGCATTTGGCCCGGATATCCGCGACGGTAATGCCGGGCGTATCGTCGATATAGATTTGCGCTTCCGACAGCGAACCGATCGCCATCGTTAGTTTTTCCCAATCGTCGCCTTCCAGATACCCCGTCCTCATCCGGCCGGCATCGACATTCGATTCCGCGCAGATCATCCGCTGCACCAGCTGGGCGGCGGACATCTCGAGACTGAAGATCGCCACCGTCTCGCGGGCGCGCACGCCGACGTTCTGGGCGATGTTCAGCGCGAACGCCGTCTTCCCTACGGACGGCCGGGCGGCCACGATAATGAGATCGTTGCGCTGAAAGCCGGACGTCATTTTGTCGAGATCCGCGAACCCGGATGGGATGCCCGTCGATCCGCCCTTGTTGGAATACAGATGCTCGACCCGCTCGAATACTTCCATCAGCACGTCGCGGATCGAGATGAAGCCGCTGCTCGAACGACGGTTGGACAGCTCCATGATGCGCGATTCCGCATCGCTCAGCATAAGCCCGATATCGTCCGCGGCCGCATAGCCGTCCGATACGATGTTCGTCGCCGTGCGGATCAGCCGGCGCAGCATCGATTTCTCTTCGACGATCTGCGCGTAATAGTCCACGTTTGCCGCCGTCGGCACCGCATTGCCCAGCTTGGCCAGGTAGCTGACGCCGCCGATCTCCTCCAGCTGCTGCCGGTCTTGCAGATAAGCCGTCAGGGTCACGAGGTCGATGGGCTGATTGTTCTCGCCGAGATCGACCATCGCATCATAGATCAACTGGTGCGACGGCAGGTAGAAGTCCTCGCTCCGCAGCCGTTCCATTGCCGTAATGAGCGCTTCCGTCTGCAGCAGCACCGCGCCCAGCACCGCCTGCTCCGCTTCCATGTTCTGCGGCGGCACGCGGTCGAACATCGTCAGCTCATCGCTCATCGTTTCCCTGACTCCTTCGTAATTATTCTTCCGAGGCATGAACGCTCAGCTTCGCTTTCACTTCGGGATGCAGCTTGACCTGTACCTGCGTGACGCCCAGCGTACGGATCGGCTCCTCCAGTTCGATCTTGCGCTTGTCGACCTTCACGCCCAGCGCTTCCAGCGCCTCGGCGATCTGCTTGCTCGTGATCGCGCCGAACAGACGGCCGCCTTCGCCGGCTTTCGTCTTTACGACGACCTTCATCGCTTCCAGGCGGGCGCCCAGCGCCTGCGCGTCGGCCTTCTCCTGCTCCTTCTTCCGCAGCTCGGCGGCCTTCTGCGCGTCCAGCGTCTTTACGTTGCCTTCCGATGCCGGCTTCGCAAGATTTTTCGGAAACAGGAAGTTGCGTACGTAGCCTTCCGACAGATCCTTGATTTCGCCCTTCTTGCCTTGACCCTTTACGTCTTGCAGAAAAATTACCTTCATTCGAATAGCCCCTCTTCCTTATCGATTTCTTGCAGCACTTGCTTCAGGCGCTGCGCGACTTCCGAGACGGTGCCCTCCAGCTGCGCGGCGGCGTTGGTCAAGTGACCGCCGCCGCCCATGCGCTCCATGACGACCTGCACGTTCATATGGCCGAGCGACCTGGCGCTGATGCCGATCAGGCCGTCCGGCCGCTCGCCGACGACGAAGGACGCAAGGACGTCCGTCATGTTCAGCAGCGTATCCGCCGACTGCGCGATGAGCAGCTGGGAATACTGTCTCCCTTGCTCCGTCACCGCGATGGCGATATGTTCATAGACGATTTCCGCCTGCTTGATCATTTCCGCTTTCTTGATGTACTCCGCCAGATCCTCTTTCATCATCCGCTGGATGAGCGCGGAATCCGCGCCGTTGCGGCGCAGGAACGAGGCGGCCTCGAACGTCCGCGAGCCGGTGCGGAGCGAGAAGCTCTTCGTATCCACCGTAATGCCTGCGAGCAGCGCCGTCGCTTCCCGTATATCCAGGGCTACCCGGTCGTGAATATATTGAAGCAGCTCCGTCACCAATTCACAGGTGGATGACGCGTACGGCTCCATATAGACCAGCATCGCATTGGCGATAAACTCCTCGCCGCGGCGGTGATGGTCCACGACGACGATTTTGTCCGTCAGCGACAGCAGGCGCGGCTCCTTGACCATGGACGCCTTATGCGTGTCGACGACGACCGCCAGCGTCTTGCCGTCCACGATGCCGAGCGCCTGGTCCGGCGTAATGAACCGCTTGGCGATGCGCTCGTCTTCCCGCAGCATCTCCATCATGCGCTGAATGGCCGGATTGACGCCCTCCAGCACGATGTAGGCTTCCTTGTTGAACAGCAGCGCCGCCTTGAGCACGCCGATCGACGCGCCCACCGCGTCCATATCGGGCATCTTGTGCCCCATGATGAGGATGCGGTCGCTGTCGCGCATCAAATCCCGCAGCGCATGCGCCACGACGCGCGCGCGCACCCGCGTCCGCTTCTCGACGGCGTTGGACTTGCCGCCGTAGAACGACTGGCGCTGGCCGACCTTGACGGCCGCCTGATCGCCGCCGCGCCCGAGCGCATAGTCGAGACTCGTCTGCGCCCAGTGCCCCAGCTCGACGATGCTGTCCGCGCCGGCCGCGAAGCCGATGCTGAGCGTCATCGGGATTTTATTGTCGGCCGTAATCTCCCGCACCTCGTCCAGCAGGACGAAGCGCGACAGCTCCAGCTGCTTCAGCGTGCGCTGATCCGTCATGACCAGATAGCGGTCCGACGTCAGCCGCTTCAGATAGACGTGGAACTTGTTGGCCCATTCCGTAATTTCGGCCGTGGCCTTCGACATCAGCGTGCTGCGCTGCTGGTCGTCCATCCCCTGCGTCACTTCTTCGAGGTTATCCATCATGACGATGCCAAGCGCCATCTTCTCTTCCTCGTACCGCTTGGCCAGCTGCCACTGCTTCGTAATATCGCGCACGTACAGCAGCCGCTCGTCGAACCGGAATTGCAGCTCATAGATGGCGCTGCCGATCGCCGCTTCCACCGTGCCTTCGCGTTCCTTCGCCTGCGACAGCGTCGGAAACAAGTCGCTCAGCGATTCGCCCACGGCCGACTCCCGCTCCAGCATGTTCGTCACGAACGCGTTATGCCATTCGATCGTCTTGTCTTCGTTATACAGAATAATGCCGAACGGCAGATCGCTGATCACTTCCTGGCCCGCCTTCTTCACGCGGTAGGACAGCGTGCCGAGGTACATTTTCAAATCCCGCCTGAACGCCCGCTCGGCCATCACGGAATATACGCCGATGGCGCCGGACAACGCCAGCCCGATCACGCCCAGCTTCCATTCGTACGTCGCGAGCGTGATCGTCATGAACAACATCAGCACGAACGCCCATAAGTGGTGCATGCCGTGCCATCGTTTAATTAGAAACCTCGGCATGTTAACTCCGCTCCTGCATTACGATTTCTTGAACGCTCTTCGGATCGGGAACGCGACGTCGAACAGTCCAATCCAGCTTAACGGCGGGAAGAACACGACGATGACGGACAGAAGAACCGGAATCGCTTTATTCCATCTGCGCTCGTGCGCGACGTAGAAGAAGAAGCCCATCGCCTGAATGGTGAACGCCATTTGCATCAGCGGCTGCAGGTTGTGGAGCGCGACCGCCATGAACGACGTTCCGTCGCTCGGCACCGCCATGTCCGCGAGAAGAACGATCAAATAGTACAGGACGAAAATACGAGGCAGCATCCATTGGTGCGGTGCCTGCAGCTTGGCAACGGCAATGCCCGAAGCGCGCAGAATCCTGCCCGCGATTCCGTGCGCGATGACCGTATAGAGGAACGAGACAACAATAAGCGCCATCGGAATGGCATGAATCAAACTCCGAATATAACTTTCCGTTACTTCCGCCGTCCACGTGCTTGGCATCAATCCGTCGCTGTTCAGGTTGTCGACCAGATCCGTAATGGTCGTGCGAATCTCGCGAATCAGCGAGAAGTCGAACCACAGGTCGGCAAGCATCAGCTGCAGCAAAGACAAGCCGAGCAGCGTCAGCACGACGGCCGTCAGCGTTGTGCGCGCCGGCACGCCCTTGCGGTACAAGTGTCCCATGATGACGGACGGGATCAGGAAGAACAGTCCGACGATCAAAGCGACCGGTCCCAATAGTACGGTTCCGATTGCGTACACGACAGCCATATGCAAGGCAAAGGAACGCACGGGCAGCGTCGTATACAAAATTACCACGGGCACCATCATGAGCGCGGACACAAGCACGTTCATGAGCGGTACGGCGATGGCGAGCAGCAGCAACAATGCCGCGGCGCTCCAAAGCATCGATCTTACACCGGTTTTCAACCCGTTCACCTCTTGCTTTAGTTACTAGTGCGCAGCCTTAAGCTTTACTCCCCATTATAGCATAAAACATGTACGGCAACACAGGAGACCCTGTCCAGTACCCGGCCTCGGACGACGCCGCTGCCGTAGAATCCGCACCCCCGTTGAAGTTAGAAACGCCGCCCTCGAGCTTGAGGACGGCGTCTATGGGCACCAGCACTGCCTGCTATCGGGTTCTTAACCGGCGGCTGTCTCCTGCTGAATATGAAGTGCTTTAAGAATGAGTGCTTCGCAATAATCGATAATGTCGCTGCGGCGTACGATGCCGATAAACCGGTTCATGTCGTCTACCACCGGAACGAAGTTCTGCACTTTCGCCAGGGAGACGAGATCCTCCATGTTCGCGTCGATCTGCACGGCCTTGTTGGTCAGCCGCATCTGCACGTCGGACAGCTTGACCTTGTTCGTCTGATCGAACGTGAGCTGCGGGTTGTTCTTCATATACCAGAGCAGATCGCCTTCGGTGAGCGTCCCGGCATAGCCGCCGTCGCGATCCAGGATCGGAACCGCCGTATAGCGGTGATGCTCCATGCGTTCAAGCGTCTGGCGCAGCGTGGCGTCGAGCGTCAGCCACACCACTTCTTGCTTCGGCAACAGGAAAAATGCAATGTTCATGCGTGCGTTGCCCACCTTCCTTCCTTTTCATCCGCTTGGCTGCCGTTATCTCTTCACGGATGTGCCCGGCTTCGCCGACAAGGGCGCAACCGGCTGCTGTTTATTCTTCTGCTGATTCTCCTCCGGAAGCGGCAGCTGTGCTTTCGTGCTGGCCGGATCGAGCCAGGCCTTAATGAGCGCTTTCGACGCCGCCAAGTCCTGTTCGTCGGCAAAATAATACCAGGCGCCGCGTGCCGTCTTGCGATGGCCTTCGCCCTTCAGCGTATGGCTGTAAATCGAGCGGCTGCCGCTTTGCAGCATGCTTCTCGCAAGGTCGAGCATATGCGCCGGCGTCAAATCCGTGCTGAAATTATTGCCCATGATGTCGATCATTTGCGGAATTTTCGACCACTGGCCGACACTCGACGCCTTGTTCATTATCGCGTTCAGGAACACCTGATGGCGTCCTGCGCGGCTCGTATCGCCCCCGGCGTCTTCCCGGTAACGAACGAAATTCAGCGCCTCCGTGCCGTTGTAGACGTCTTTCCCGGCTTTCACCACGAACTTCTCGTGATCGGGATCGTCATTGACCAGATCCTTCGTAATGGGAAGCGCAATCCCGCCCATCGCGTCAATGACATCGCGAAAGCCTTTGAAGTTTATTGTAGCATAATGGTCGACCCGTACGCCAAACATCTTCTCGACCGTTTCCATCGACATCTTCGTGCCGCCGAATGCGTAGGCATGGGTGATTTTATCTTCCCATTGCCTGCCTGCCTTCGTCTTCTTCCCGACGATGTCGACGTACGTATCCCGGGGGATGGAAACCATCAGCATGGCGCCGTCGCTCGGTCTGACGACCGTATAGATCATCGTGTCGGAACGTCCGATCTCCTTATCCCGCTGATCGACGCCGAGCAGCAGCAGCGAGAACGGCTGCTCCTTCTTATAGACTGTCTCGACCGGCTTGCGGCCCTCCAGGGGCTTGTAGGACTTCTCCAGCTTCTCCTCCACGCGATCCGACAGAAACGTATCGAATCCCCATAGCGCCAGTGCGCCGCGATTGTAATACGCCGTCGCTCCGCCCGCGACGAGCAGCACAAGCAAGGCGGCCAGCCATCTATAACGTCTTCTTCTTCTTCGAGGTCTCGTCATGTTGTCTCGCTATGCTCCTGTCTTCCGCCATTCTATTACACGCCTGCACCCTATTCTAAACGGTTCGCTTCAGAGGAAGGTTCCACTTCGTTCAAGACAAATCATTAGCAAAACTGGACGCCGCTAACAAGGAAACCGAAAGTTCAAGCGGATCCGCATAGTCCGCCCGCCAAATGAATACATACCTAACAATAGGGAAGGGGGCATGCTTATCCTTGCGCCGCGTTTTGCGCCGGATCGTTCGTCGACCGGCATTGACCCAAAGATCGTAGGGCTGCTTTGTTACTTAGGCGTGATCGTGACCGGATTGCTGTTTCTCGCGCTGGAGAAACGAAGCACGTTCGTGAAGTTTCATGCCATGCAATCCATCATGCTGTCCTTATCGCTGTTCGTCATTAATATTGTACTCGGCTTCATCCCGATTATCGGCTGGTTCCTTGGCGTATTGTTAGCACCGCTGTCATTTGTTCTATGGGTTGCCTTAATGCTCCTTGCGCTTCAGGGACGATGGTTCAAGCTGCCGATTATCGGCGACTTCGCCGAGCAGCAAGCCGCGAAATTCTGATGCCCGGATATGAGTCTGGCATGAGCAATCGCGTTGGCCGGCGCCCGCGCTTGCCGGCCAACGCAAAAAGGCAGCCCGAAGGCTGCCTCTCTCATCAAACATCTATTCCGTTGTGTAAGGCAACAGCGCAACTTGACGCGAACGCTTGATCGCGATCGTCAGCAGGCGTTGGTACTTCGCGCTAGTTCCAGTTACACGGCGTGGCAGGATTTTGCCGCGTTCGCTAATAAATTTACGAAGCAGGTCCGTATCTTTATAGTCAATGTGTGTAATTTTGTTAGCGGTGAAGAAGCATACTTTACGGCGCTTGTTACGGCCTTTGCGGCCGCCGAACTTACGTTCTGGACGCTCGTCGCCACCATCTCTTTGTTTGAAGCTCATGTTCATCCGTCCTTTCGTTTAGAATGGCAAATCATCTTCCGATATATCGATCGGGCGCCCGTCATCCGAGAATGGATCACGGCCGTTGTTGTTCCGAGGTGTGCCTCCTGAACGTCCGCCGCCTTGCGAACCGCCGCCGTTACCGCCATAGCCGCCGCCTTGGCCGCCTCCACCGTAGTTTCCGCCGCCACCGCCGCCGTAATTGCCGCCGCCATTATCTTCGCGTGGACCGTTGTCCCGGTTAGCGGATTCCAAGAAGCGAACGTTATCGGCAATAACTTCCGTCACATAGACGCGCTTGCCTTCGTTGTTCTCGTAATTCCGTACCTGGATACGTCCTTCGACCGCCGCAAGACGGCCTTTGCGCAAGTAATTGGCGCAGGTTTCGGCCAGCTGGCGCCACGTCACGATCGGAATGAAATCCGCCTCGCGTTCGCGTTCTCCGCCTTGGCCGGTGCTTGTAAACGGGCGATCCACCGCAAGCGTAAATTGCGTTACCGCAACGCCTGCAGGCGTATAGCGCATTTCAGGATCCCTTGTTAATCTGCCGATGAGAATAACGCGGTTCAACATCGTTTATCGCCTCCAATCAAAACATCGCTTGCGTTTCGATGCGACTTAACAATTAAGCTACATCTTTCGTGATCAAGAAACGGATAACTTCATCCGTAATTTTCATGACGCGGTCAAGTTCATTCACAACTTCTGGCGTTGCGTTGAAATGAACGAGCACGTAAATGCCGTCACGAATCTTATTGATCTCATACGCAAGGCGGCGCTTACCGATCACGTCATGCTTCGTGACTTCTCCGCCGTTTCCGATGATTGCTTGGAACTTTTCAGTCAGCGTTTGAACTGCTTCTTGTTCCACTTCCGGACGAATGATGTACATCAGTTCGTATTTGCGCATTTGATTCACCTCCTCTTGGACTATGCGGCCCCCATGCGGGAGCAAGGAGCGAGCAATAAAGCTTTCTCGCATACTTGAATACTATATCAAATTTATAACCCGCTTGACAAGTAAGGAATCGCTGCTAGCCCTCCCTCATTCTTCCGTTCATGCCGAAACCGCGTCGTGCGCAAACTAACGAACGGGGTTCCCCCCTGAAATCGCGGCAGCAGACATCAAATGGAGGTGCAGCAGCAATGGGCGAATGGACGGAATTCCGGCCGGGCGACCGCGCCCCGAACGACGGAACGTACATCGAGATCGGCGAGGCTTCGTTCCATATGGGCGTTAACAATCCGAAGAAAGTGCATTTGAACAAAGGCGACCAATTCCCCGATACGTCGAACAAAGACCGCAAGTGGAAAAGGATGCACTGATTTTTTTGAATAGCGGCGTATAAATCGGACGGGCTTGGCGCATTATAATTCGTGACGGTGCATTGAGAGGTGTGGTTCCATTGAACGTCAATGTGCTTGAACCTCAAGGAGATTCTGTCCACTCAGCATAGAAGCGGAGGGTTGTGCTAAAGACACTTGTCTGTAACACACGCGAGGTTTCTTACCGAAAGCTTTGTGATGACTGTATTCTACAAAACCACCGTCGGGAAAAGGGCTCGCAAGAGCCCTTTTTTCCTGTCTTCATAAAGACATCGCCGCATGCCGCATGAACTTCATTAGTGCAAGCAACGCCCGTCCGGCAATCGCTCGATCGAGAACCGGCTGCGACCGGCAATTGACATCGGATAGGTGCACCGTACCGCTTGTGCCCTTTCATTGTACTTCCGCCGAAAGCGTACATGTTCTTATCGAGCTGCCTGCCTTCGGGTGCGCACAATAAAAAAAGCGATCCGCATCGGATCGCTTTGTGCTTTGAAAGGGTTAATGGCGGAGAGGGTGGGATTCGAACCCACGCACGCTGTGACACGCCTAGCTGATTTCGAGTCAGCCCCCTTGGGCCTCTTGGGTACCTCTCCATATGTGTGTTTGTCAGTCAGCAAGGATTATCTTATCACGGGACTTGTCCGAATGCAAGCCTTTTTTGAAATATTTTATTCCGCTGCCGACGGCCCTTCTTCTCCCTCTTTTTGCTGCCGTTCCGCGGCGGATCGAAGCACCTTTTTCATGTTTTTCTCGAACTTCGCCCGCGGAATCAGCACGCTGTGCTTGCAGCCCACGCACTTGATGCGGATGTCCATGCCCATGCGGATGATCTCCATCTCATTCGTGCCGCAGGGATGCTGCTTCTTCATTTGCACGATGTCGCCCAGCTCGAACTGCTTTCTCTCCATCTCGATCCGCTCCTCCTCTTCAGTTATACGCTACGGCCGCTGTCTTCGCTCTCTATATCTCGACAGCCTCGTAATGATCCGCCACCTGCTTGTAGATCCCTCGGATTTCTACCCGCTCCTGTACGATCACCTCGTGAACGGCGGCCAAATCTTCTTCGGGAAAATGAATTGATAGTGCACATCCGGCCGTAATTTGCTTCGGCGTCGGACAGATATCTATTTCAATCTCCGCATATTCTAATAGCATCTCCGCTCGCAGCGCCTGCTGGGTGGAGTCGAACGCGATCAGCACGGCCCTCGCCTCCTGACTGATTTTATTGAAGATTCCCTCCCGCGGCAAGTATAAAATGGTTGTCCGATCCATATACTAGTAACCAAGCGTCAGAGCAGCCTTCTATTAATCCGGATGCGTTCTGCTTCGCTGCCGATTATTCATAGAGCTTTGCGGGAGGGGAATCTATGAAACTGCCAGGGATGAAAGAAACGCCGCTCAAAGTGCCTTATACGGAGCCCAACATCACCGGACTGCTTATCAATCGCATGACCTATCTGCTCGACAACGTATCTTCCGATCGCCGAATCGTCGTCGTATGCGTCGGCACCGATCGTTCAACAGGCGACTCCCTCGGCCCGCTCGTCGGCACCTCGCTAAGCAAATACAGAAGTCCGTATTTCGATCTGTACGGCACGCTCGAAGAGCCCGTGCATGCGATGAACCTGGATGAGACGTTGATGGATATTAACCGCCATGTCGGCAAGCCGTTCGTCATCGGCATCGATGCTTGTCTCGGTCAAGCCGCAAGCGTCGGCTGCATCCAAGTGGGCACGGGCCCCGTGCGGCCAGGTGCAGGGGTCAACAAGGATCTTCCTCCCGTCGGCGACATTCACATTACCGGCATCGTGAACGTGGGCGGGTTCATGGAATATTTCGTCTTGCAGAATACTCGCCTTCATCTGGTCATGCGCATGTCCGACATCATTGCGCACAGCTTGTTCGCTTCCATCATGAAGTGCGCGCGTCCGGCTACTTTTCCTGTTGCAAGGCCAGATTGATCGCTTCGATTTCCTCGGGGGTCAGGGCATATGCCGACTGTCCCTCTTTTAGCGGTTTCGCATAGACGAACGTTTCATCGCGTCCATGAATGCCGCTTAGCACCATGCCGTCTTTCTCGTCATTAATGAGCGCAACCGAGAAGCTCAGATCGCTTCCCCGTTCCGCAAAAGCGTTGTAGCGATGAATGCCGATATTGCCCTTCTTCTTCCTCAACGTCTCGCTCAGCCCGTTAACCGTTTGCTTCAGACTGCGTTGCTGCTCATCTTGCTGCTGCAGCCGTTCCTTCATCTGTATGATGATGTCTTCCAATCCCTCCACGCCGTTTCCGTTCATGAATTGCGTGTAGCTCTTCCTCAGTTTCTTCAATTTGCTGCCCAATGCAAAATTGCGAATGATTAGCAAGAGGACGACGACAAGCAGTCCGACCGTGACCCAATCGAACGGCCTTTCAATCCATTGATCCATGTTTTTGATTCTCTCCCATTCCGTGCTTCTTAGCTGTAATGTCGAACGATTTCTTTCACAGCCTCCACGAAGGTCTCCGCCTCTTGCGAAGTTGTGAAGCACCCCACGCTCGCTCGAACCGCTCCGGTCTCCAGCGTACCGGCTGTCCCATGCGCCAATGGCGTACAATGATATCCGGTGCGTACCGCAATATTATAGTGCTGATCCAGAATAAACCCGATTTCCGATGGATCCGCGCCGTCGATGACGAACGACACGATTCCCGTTCTCGGCTTGCCCTGTTCGGGCCCAAGTAGACGAACGTTCTCCAACGCGCTTAACCCTTCCATCATCCGCTGCGTTAACGCCCACTCATTATTATGGATCTTTTGGACGGTCTCATGCAGTACATGCTGTACCCCCGCTCTGAGCCCGCTGATACCGGCGGTATTCTGCGTCCCTGCCTCATAGCGGTCCGGCCTCACGGAAGGCTGCTCGATGGACTCCGATTGACTGCCCGTCCCGCCGTGCAGGAGAGGCTCCAAATCCACTTCAGGGTGTATATACAGCCCCCCGGTTCCTTGCGGCCCCAGAAGCCCTTTATGGCCCGGAAAAGCAAGCAGGTCAATCCCCATGCCTTCTACATCGATTTCCATAATGCCCGCCGTTTGCGCGGCGTCCACCAGCAGCTTAATGCCGCTTCGCCTTGTTATTTCCCCAATGTCCGCTACGGGCAAGATCGACCCAAGCAGGTTGGAGCTATGGCTGACAGCCACCAGTTTCGTATTCGGCCTAAGCGCCAGTTGAACGTCCTTCGCATCCACTTGTCCCTGCTCGTCCGGCTCTACATACGTAACGTCGATAATGCCGAGTCGCTTCAGATACTCCAGCGGTCTTCGCACGGAATTATGCTCCACCGCGGTAGCGATAACATGGTCGCCCGGCTTTACAAGACCCTTAATAGCCATATTCAATGCCATGGTCGTATTCAACGCAAACGCAAGATCGTTCGGGTTTTTGACATTGAACAGCTTAGCCAGCGACTTGCGCGCATCGAACAAGATGCGGCTTGCCCGTACGGCCATCGCATGGCTGCCACGGCCCGGGTTGGCACTGTCTCGTTCCATCGTTTCTTTAACCGCTTGAATGACCGCCGCCGGTTTCGGCCACGACGTGGCAGCATGATCCAGGTATATGAACGGCTTCTCATCCGTCTTATCCGCCATCTTCTCGCCCTCCCTCTATATCCTAACAATAGCATACTCGATCGGCAGCACTGCTTCAAATCCTGCCATCAAGTATGCTATATAGAATGCGAGTATTGGATTACGATAATTTCTGCAGCAGCTCGAGCAAACGTTCCAGATCCTGCTTGTTATAATACATCAGCTCGATGCGCCCTTTCTCTTTTTGCTGCTTTATTTTGACGGTCGTCTTGAATCGATCGCGAAGCGACTCTTCCACCTCATTAATATAAGGGTCCTTCTTCTTGCTCGCGGCTGACTCTTTGGTCTTCGCCGGCGCAGGTTGATCCAAGTTCTTGATCGCTTCTTCCAGCTGTCTGACGCTCCACTCATTCGCAATCGTCAACTCAGCCAATTCTTTCTTGCGTCGATCTTCCTTCACGCCTACAATCGCTCTCGCATGACCCATAGATAATGTTCCACGTGAAACATTTTCTTTGATCTGCTCCGGCAGCGACAACAGCCGGAGGAAATTCGCAATATGCGATCTCGACTTGCCGACCTTCATGGACAGTTCTTCTTGCGTCAGGTTGAACTTATCCATTAACGCCTGATACGCGAGCGATAGTTCAATTGCATTCAAATCCTCCCGCTGCAAGTTCTCGATCAAAGCAATCTCCATGACTTGCATATCCGAGAAATTACGAACGACAGCCGGAATCGTTGAATTGCCGCAAAGCTGAGACGCCCGAAAGCGGCGTTCACCCGCAATGATTTCGTACCCTTTCAGAACCGTACGAACGATAATCGGCTGAATAACGCCATGCTGCTTGATCGATTCGGCCAGTTCTTTGATCGCTTCATCATCAAACGTTTTGCGAGGCTGATAAGGGTTCGCTCTCAGTTGCGCAAGCTGCACTTCAATCACTTTATCTTCCTCGCTGACAGAAAGCGATGGAATAAGCGCATCGAGTCCTCTACCTAGCCGCTTGCTCATACGTGATCACTTCCTTCGCGAGTTCAAGATACACCTCTGCCCCTTTGGACCTTGGGTCATACGTAATAATCGATTGTCCATGCGACGGCGCTTCGCTCAAGCGCACATTCCGCGGAATAATCGTTTGATACACCTTTTGTTGAAAATACTTCTTGACCTCTTCAATCACCTGTATGCCAAGATTGGTCCGCGCATCAAACATCGTCAGCAGCACGCCTTCAATTTGAAGCGACGTATTCAGATGCTTCTGCACGAGACGAACTGTATTTAAGAGCTGGCTTAAGCCTTCCAGCGCGTAATATTCGCATTGAATGGGGATGATGACGGAATCCGATGCCGTCAACGAGTTAATCGTCAGGATGCCAAGCGACGGCGGGCAATCGATAAGAATATAATCGTATTGATTCTTCACAAGCGCAAGCGACTTCTTAAGCCGCTGCTCGCGAGAAATGGTCGGCACCAGCTCGATCTCTGCACCGGCCAATTGAATCGTAGCCGGAATAATATTCAGCCCTTCGATATTCGTCTGACAGGTCGCATCATTCGGATGCACATCGTTAATAAGCACGTCGTAAATACAATGCGCAACGTCCGCTTTATTGATTCCGATACCGCTTGTCGTATTGCCCTGTGGGTCAATATCAACCAATAACACTTTCCGACCCAGAGAAGCCAGACAAGCGCCAAGGTTAACGGACGTCGTCGTCTTTCCGACACCGCCCTTCTGGTTCGTAATTGCAATCGTTTTCGCCAAACTGTTCACCTCTATGCTGATAACTTATTGAATCCGAACAAGTTGAACCGGCTAGCGCCGTCCATATGGCGGCGTTGTGCGCTTCATCCCGGAGAAATACAAGCTTCATTACAAATAGACAACTTATAACGGCTTATATTCCTTAATGCGACCCTACTACTCTATCACCGCAGCTATGGAAACAAATGTTTCCAATCCATAGACAAAATGACGATGCCGTCCCTGTAATGGACGGCTGTCGGCGATGCTATTATCGTTTAGGGATCTTGATGACGATCTCATAATGGTCTTCGAAATCCTGTTCATTGGTCTTAATCTGCATCCCGGTACCCGACACCATATCGATCGATTGGCGAATGGTGTTCAGCGCAAGCCGGACATCCTTCGTGAACGATATCCGTTTCGCCTTCTTAGCCGCATTCTTGACCGTTTCATTGTAGAAGGCGACTCTCGCTTCCGTTTGTTTCACATTAAGCTCTTTAGTAATAATATCGTCTAGCACTTTCAGTTGCAACTCTTCCGAGCTAAGAGATAGCAGTGCTCTGGCGTGACGTTCCGTAATTTTACGTTCCATCAGCGCATTCTTCACGGTATCCCCTAAACCAAGCAGCCTGATTTTGTTCGCGATCGTCGATTGACTCTTGCCGAGACGTTGGGCCAAGCTTTCCTGCGTTAAGTTATGTAGATCGATAAGCTTCTGATAAGCAACCGCTTCTTCAATGGAAGTGAGCCCTTCGCGTTGAAGGTTCTCGATCAAAGCAATCGAAGCCGCTTGCGAATCATTGAACTCGCGGACAATTGCAGGGACGGTTTCCATTCCCAGCTTTTTAACGGCACGGTACCTGCGCTCACCGGCAATGATCTCATACCTTCCGTTACGCAGCCGAACAACGATCGGCTGAATGATGCCATGCGTCCGAATGGTTTGACTGAGCTCTTCAATACGGTCGTCATCGAATACCGTCCGCGGTTGATAAGGACTGGTATCTACGTCTGCGATCGGAATCTGTTTCACTTCGTCTTGCGCATTGTTCTTCTGATCGCCCAAACCGAATAAACGAGAAAATTGTTCTTTCATAGCGTCAACATACCACCCGATTTCAAAGTGCCGAGTTTGTCGTTATACTAAATATTCGTCGGCTGTAAGTTGATTTCCTGCTTGACAGTTCCATAATTCGAACAAATATCGCGTTGTCCTATGTTCCACGTGAAACATTTTAAGTTTGTGCGGCTCTTCTGCTACACGATCGGCTGCTTCAATGGCAGCCCTGCTTTTCTGGGGTATTTCGCAGGTGTATCGGATAGCTTGCTGATCACGATAATATGACGGTCAGACTGCTCGAACGGCAGCTTGAGATGATGGACGTTCGTCAGCTTCCCCTTCAGCTCCGCTATGCTTCGCTTCGCTTCCTGCACTTCTTCGTCCGGGTCGGCTCCCTTCATGGAGGCAAACACGCCGCCTCTGCGCGCAAACGGGAGACAAAGCTCGTTTAATCCGCTTAACCGCGCTACTGCTCTTGCCGTAACCAACTCATACCGATCCCTGTGAGCCGGCAATCGGGCAATATCTTCGGCACGCCCGTGTACGCAGGTCACGTCCTGAAGTCCGAGCTGTTCCACGACATGCTGAAGAAACTGAATCCGTTTGTTCAGCGAATCGACAATCGTTACGCGCAGGTGTGGGAAACAGATTTTGAGCGGCAGGCTGGGAAAGCCCGCGCCGGAGCCGATGTCGGCAATGGACGATACATCCTTCAAATCCACGAAGAATGAAAGCGATATGGAATCGAAGAAATGTTTCTCGTATACCGCTTCCCGTTCCGTAATGCCCGTCAGATTCATCTTCTCGTTCCACTCGACGAGCAGTTCATAATAGGTCTGGAACTGTTGGAGCTGGAGCGACGATAGCGCCACCCCCTGCTCCTGAAGCCGTTCCACAAACCAGGTTTCAGTCGAATTCATGTTTACCCCCGTGCCGCTACAACCTTGTTATAGTGCTCCAAATAGACAAGCAGGATGGAAATATCGGCCGGCGTGACGCCGCCGATCCTTGAAGCCTGTCCGATCGAGAGCGGACGGATCGTAGACAAATTCGCCTTCGCTTCCTTGGACAAGTTCGTGACCGCCATATAATCGATATCTTCCGGAATGCGCTTCTTCTCCATCTTGGACAGCCGCTCCACCTGAATTTGCTGTTTCTCGATATAACCGGCGTACTTGATTTGGATTTCCACTTGCTCTTTCATATCATCCGTCAGCGCTTCAGGCGATGGCGACAACCGCTCGATATGCTCATACATCACTTCCGGGCGGCGCAGCAGCGATAGGGCATCCGTCGCTTGCTGGAGCGGCGCCGTACCGATCGCTTCCATCAGTGCAAGCACCTCTTCATCCGGGCGGACCTTTACGTTCTTCAGCCGCTCGATCTCCTGCTCCACCAGCGCTTTCTTGACGGTGAATTTATGGTAACGCGCCTCGGAGATTAAGCCGATTTCATAACCGGTAGGCGTCAGACGCAGATCTGCATTGTCATGGCGAAGCAGCAGGCGGTATTCCGCGCGGGACGTAAGCAGCCGGTAAGGCTCCGTCGTCCCCTTCGTCACGAGGTCATCAATCAGTACGCCGATATAGCCTTGGGAACGATCGATGATCACCGGTGGCTTCGCTTGTACTTTGCGGGCAGCATTGATGCCGGCCATGATCCCTTGCCCTGCCGCTTCTTCATAACCGGACGTGCCGTTAATTTGTCCTGCCGTGAACAGACCGGGTACAAGCTTCGTTTCCAGAGACGGCCATAGCTGCGTCGGAATGACCGCATCGTATTCGATGGCATAACCCGTACGCATCATCTCGACGTTCTCCAATCCCGGAATGGAGCGAAGGATGTTCAGCTGCACGTCTTCCGGCATGCTGGTAGACAGTCCTTGGACATAGTATTCCGACGTATTCTTCCCTTCCGGCTCCAGGAAAATCTGATGCTTCGGCTTATCGGCGAAACGAACGATTTTATCCTCGATCGACGGGCAATATTTCGGCCCCGTTCCTTCGATCGCGCCGGAGAACATTGGCGCGCGGTGCAAATTGTCGCTGATGATGCGATGCGTCTCTTCCGACGTATACGTCAACCAGCAGGGCAGCTGCTCATTATCGGACGATTCCGTCTCGTACGAGAAGAACTTCGGCTTCTCGTCTCCCGGCTGGATCTCCGTCTTCGAGAAATCAATCGTATCCCCGTGCACGCGCGGCGGCGTGCCGGTCTTGAATCGTACCAGCTGCAAGCCGAGGCTGCGCAAGCTTTCCGACAGTTTAATGGATGGCTGCTGGTTGTTCGGTCCGCTCTCATAGATCAGTTCGCCCATAATGACCTTGCCGCGCAAATAGGTCCCCGTCGTCACGACAATCGCTTTTGCCCGGTACTCCGCGCCCGTCTTCGTGATAACCCCCGTGCAGGCGCCATCCTCAATGATAAGGTCATCCACCATGCCTTGACGAAGCGTCAAATGATCGGTTTCCTCGATCGTCTGCTTCATGAAGTGCTGATATAGAAATTTATCGGCTTGCGCGCGCAAAGCATGAACAGCTGGCCCTTTCCCCGTATTCAGCATCCGCATTTGAATGAACGTTTTGTCGATATTGCGCCCCATCTCGCCGCCAAGCGCATCGATCTCCCGTACCACATGCCCTTTGGCCGGCCCGCCGATCGACGGATTGCACGGCATGAACGCCACCATATCCAAATTAATCGTCAGCAGCAATGTTTCTGCGCCCATACGGGCCGATGCCAGTGCCGCTTCGCAGCCCGCATGACCGGCGCCTACAACGATTACATCAAAATCACCTGCATGGTATCCCATTTCTCTATCCCTCCTTGCCCATCGGACAATATTATTTACCTAAACAGAACTGAGAGAAAATTTGATCGATCAATGACTCAGCTACCGAATCGCCTATCATTTCGCCCAATTGCTCCCAAGCCGTTCGCACATCAATTTGCACAATATCAATCGGAATTCCGATTTCCGTCGCTTCCATCGCGTCCACTAGCGATTGACGCGCCTGACGGAGCAGGGAAATATGCCGAACGTTACTGACGTACGTCAAATCCGCGGACTCCAGCTCGCCGCCGAAGAACATCCGCTTGATCACCTGTTCCAGCTCGTCAAGCCCCTGCTCCGTCAATACGGACATCCGGACAATCGACTCCGCCGGGAAGCGATCCTCGATCTCAGCCGTATCCAGCACGACCGGCAAGTCCGTCTTGTTCAGCAGCACCACGACCGGCCGATTGTTCAGCTTCTCCATCAGTTCGCGGTCGTCGGGATGCAGCGGCTCGTTTGCATTCAGCACGAACAGAATGAGATCCGCTTCTTCCAGCGCGGTTCTCGAGCGTTCGACGCCGATCCGCTCCACGACGTCGGACGTCTCGCGGATGCCCGCCGTATCGAGCAGCCGCAGCGGAATGCCGCCAAGCGTAATATATTCTTCAATCACGTCCCGCGTCGTTCCCGGAATGTCGGTCACGATCGCCTTATTCTCCTGCACCAGCGCATTCAGCAGCGATGACTTGCCGACATTAGGACGTCCGACGATGGCCGTGACGATGCCTTCTCGTAATATTTTGCCTTCCGCAGCCGTTTTTAACATCCGATCGATTTCCGTGCACGCTTCTCCGCACCGTTCCCGGATGTACGCGCTTGTCATCGACGCCACATCATGCTCCGGATAGTCGATATTGACTTCGATATGCGCAAGCAGCTCGATCAACCCGTGCCGCAGCGCCTTCACCTTCTTGGACAGCATGCCCTCCGCCTGCTTCAGCGCCACCGTGAACGCCCGGTCCGACTTGGAGCGGATCAGATCGATGACCGCCTCCGCTTGCGTAAGATCGATCCGCCCGTTCAGGAACGCCCGCTTCGTGAACTCGCCTGGCTCCGCGAGCCGGACTTCGCCGGAACGCAGCAGCAGCTCCAGCACGCGCTTAACGGCTACCACGCCGCCATGGGTGCTCAGTTCGACAACATCCTCCGCCGTGAATGAACGCGGTCCGCGCATCACCGTAAGCAGAATTTCTTCGACCGTTTCGCCGGAGTACGGATCTACGATATGGCCATAGTGTACGGTATGCGTGTCGGCATCGGCAATATTCGACTTCGAGCGAAATACAGCCGCGCAAGCCTTCACCGCATCCGGTCCGCTGACGCGGATAATGGCAATGCCGCCCTCCCCGACAGCTGTCGAAATGGCGGCAATCGTGTCTTGCATCATCATGATCATTCCCTCTTAACTTGTCACAAAATGAGAAAACCCCTATCGCGGCCAATCGAGACGAGCGACCGCGTTTAGAGGTAGGTTTTATCGCCTAAAAAACGGGCAATGACCACAGGAGCCATTGCCGGAATCCAACCTTATGCATCGTTACTTCAGCGTAATGACAACGCGCCGGTTAGGCTCGTCTCCTTTGCTGAATGTTTTCACCTTCGCATGGTTTTGAAGCTGCGAATGAATAATTTTGCGTTCATGGGGCGCCATCGGCTCCAGGACGACCTCTTTGCGGGTCCGGATGACATGCCCTGCCAGGCGATCCGATAAATCTTCAAGCGTCTTGCGTCTGCGATCGCGAAAATCTTCGGCATCGAGCACGATTCTCAAATGGCTGTTGGAATAACGGTTGGCCACGATGTTGACCAAATATTGCAAAGCATCAAGCGTTTGGCCGCGACGGCCGATCAGCATGCCGAGATCTCCGCCGCCGGATAATGCGAGAACCAATCCATCCCTTGAATCGTGACGAGCGATCGTAATATCCAGTCCCATCGTTCTTGCCACTTCAATAATGAATCGTTCCGTTTCAAGGATCGCATCTTTCCCATCCTTTGCATCTTTCACGGCCGGGGCCGGCGCATCGGCCTTCGGAGCGGAAGCGGCCGAAACGGCCGACACCGAAACCGCAGGCTGCTGCGCCGCCTCCGGAATAAGAACGAGCTCGACTTTCGCCGCTCGTCCTCCGATCAAACCGAACAGCCCCCTGCTCGGCTTCTCCAGCACGGTCACGTTCACGCGTTCCGCGGATACTTGCAATTCCGTTAAGCCTTGTCGTACAGCATCTTCGATCGTTTTGCCCGATGCTATGATTTTCTTCATTTCGCAGGGACACTCTCCTTAGTCTTCGATGAATTTCGGACGTAAAGGAAGTAGTTTTGCACAATCGTGTACGTGTTGCTGAAGATCCAGTACAGCGGCAACGCCGACGGGAAGCTGATCGCCATGACGAAGATCAGAACCGGGAAGATCAGCATGATGCCCTGCATGGCAGGCATTGTCTTCTGCTGGGACGACATCATCTTCGATTGGATGAACGTCGTCAGCGCTGCCAGAATCGGCAGGATGTACGTATGGTCCTTCTCGCCAAGCTGCAGCCAGAGGAATGTATGCTCACGAATGTTTTCATTCATATAGATCGAATTATACAGTGCGATGAACACGGGCATCTGAACGAGCAGCGGCAAACATCCGGCAAGCGGGTTAACCTTATGCTGCTGGAACAGCTTCATCGTTTCTTCCTGCTGCTTCTGCGGGTTGTCCTTGTGCTTCTCTTTCAATTTCGCCAGTTCCGGCTGCAAAGCCTGCATAGCCTTCGAGCTCTTGTACTGCTTAATCGTCAGCGGCAGAATCAGCGTCCGTACGATAACCACCATCAGCAGGATCGCGATGCCGTACTCGCCGTTGAACCATTTCGCGAAATGTTCGAGTGCCTGCGAGAAGTAGTAAACGACATTCCGCTGCCAGAAGTTGCCGTGCGACAAATCATCCACGGAAACAGGCGTATGGGAAGACGAACAACCGCTCAAGATTAACATCACGGCAATTAATGAAGCTGCCGTTAACCATGTTTTTTTCGAAATACGGGACAACATGTAAATCTCCTCTCTGAGCACCATAAGCGCTGGCCGATCGTCGGCGCAGTCGTTGCAAAATCATACACGTAAACTATATCACATATTATGGTACAAAGAAACAAGCCTGCATCCCCGGTAAAGCGATTTCAAGGCTCAGCGATTCTGTTTCAGGAGCCCTGCCCGCTTCAAGACGTGGAGCACGCTTTTCTCAAGTTCCTTAATGCCCAGACCGACGGCGGGCTTGCGTACGATCAGAATGAAATCGAGCTGTTCGGAGATCTTGCCCGCCTGGTGGCGAACGATCTCTTTCACAAGCCTTCTCATGCGATTGCGCACGACGGCATTGCCGATTTTCTTGCTGGCCGAGACGCCGAGCCTGAACGGTTCCGCTTTATGCTGGCGGGACCAGTACACGACGAACTGGCTGTTGGCGAACGATTTGCCGTTTCGGTAGATCCGGCTGAAATCTTCGCGATTACGCAAACGCAGCTTTTTTTGCACGGCGCATCCTCACCGAACCTTTAATACGAATAGTATCGCCTATATAAATGAAAAAAAGACCACGTAAAGTGGTCTTTAAAATTACGCGCTCAGTACTTTTCTTCCCCGCTTACGACGGGCGCTCAGCACTTTACGTCCATTAGCGGAAGCCATACGTTTACGGAAACCATGAACTTTCTTGCGTTTGCTTACATTCGGTTTAAATGTAGGTCTCATTGATCCTTGCACCTCCTATCCGTACTCAATCGTCATGCTATTTCTTATCGTCAGTACGATTAGCGATCGCCGGTTTTCCTTTACGAGGATGCTGCAAGGTCGATAAGAAAAATCGAACGATGAGCATTCTCCGAAAAAAACGCCTTTTTTTATTTAACCATGCAGGCACCCAAAAGTCAACCATCGCTCCTGCCAAACGGCTGCCGGCACGACTGGCAAATTCAAACTGTGGATAAACTAACGGTAGACACGCTGGCGCCGCCGAATTAATAACATGTGGATGAATTTATCGCACTTTCCCGGATTATGTCGAACTGGTAACAAGATATTAACAATATCTAGTGTTGTCAATAAGTTTTATACACAACCTATTGAATTTGTGGATAAAATGGCCGCAATCGTTGAATATCAAGGGTTATTTTGCTATGATGGATATGTTTTCTGTGTGGATGACTCCAATCCCCCCGCAAAATTATTAACAGCCTGTGGATAACAATGTGAACAACATTCATCCCCTTTTGATAAGTTTCGTTTTCCATCCCTTAATACTGTGGACGCAATTGCGGACGAATTCCACGAATTCGACATTTTCAGCAGGATAGCGCCGTTTTCGGCGATTTGGATAAGGAGTGACCATTTGTGGATAGCCATACGCACGAAATGTGGCAACAGGTGCTGTCTATCATTCAAACCAAGCTTAGCAAGCCGAGCTTCGATACTTGGTTTAAGGCCACGAAAGCTTCAATTAGCGGAGATTCCGTGGTTGTCGTGACAGCGCCGACGACTTTCGCCGCCGAATGGCTCGAAAGCCGGTATACCAAGCTTGTGCGGACAACGCTGCAGGAATTCCTGGGGCGTCAATACGACATTAAATTCGTAATCGAAGAGAATAAACCGCCCGAACCGGCCGAGATTCAGCCTGTCGTGCTGCCGCCGGTGCAAGTCGGACCGGAAGAGCCTTACACGCATATGCTCAACCCCAAATATATGTTCGATACGTTCGTCATCGGCGCCAACAACCGGTTCGCGCACGCCGCGTCCCTGGCCGTCGCCGAAGCGCCGGCCAAAGCGTATAACCCGCTTTTTCTCTATGGCGGCGTCGGCCTTGGCAAGACGCATCTCATGCATGCGATCGGGCATTATATTTTAGAGCATAATCCCAATACGAGGGTGCTTTACCTGTCTTCGGAGAAGTTTACCAATGAATTCATCAACGCCATCCGGGACAACCGCGGCGAGAGCTTCCGGAACAAATACCGGAACATCGACGTACTGCTCATCGACGATATTCAGTTTCTGGCCGGCAAAGAACAGACGCAGGAAGAGTTTTTCCATACGTTCAACGCCTTGCACGAGGAACGCAAGCAGATCGTCATTTCCAGCGACCGGCCGCCCAAGGAAATTCCGACGCTTGAAGAACGGCTGCGTTCGCGGTTCGAATGGGGCTTGATTACGGATATTCAGCCGCCGGACCTGGAGACGCGGATCGCCATTTTGCGGAAGAAGGCGAAGGCGGAGAACCTCGACATTCCGAACGAAGCGATGGTCTACATCGCGAGCCAGATCGACACGAACATCCGCGAGCTGGAAGGCGCGCTCATTCGGGTCGTTGCTTACTCCTCCCTCATTAACGAGGATATATCGTCGCATTTGGCGGCCGAGGCGTTGAAGGACATCATTCCGACAAGCAGGCCGAAAATGATCACGATGCAGGACATTCAGCAAAAGGTCGGGGAGCTGTACGGGCTGAAGCTGGAGGAGTTCAAGGCGCGCAAACGGACGAAGGCCGTCGCTTTCCCAAGGCAGATCGCGATGTACTTGTCCAGGGAACTGACGGATTACTCGCTTCCCAAGATCGGAGAGGCGTTCGGCGGACGCGACCATACGACCGTCATTCACGCCCATGAGAAAATCACGCAGCAGCTGAAAGCCGACGCGGAGCTGTTCAAGATCATTCAGACGCTGACGGAGAAGATCAAGAACCATACCTGAATATGAATAAGAAGAACGATGGATAACGCTGTCCAAGGCGAAACGGCTGACGCCGGTTTTGGCGGCGTCGCGCGATTCATTCCGGAGAGTTACGAGATTGCGTATAACTCGACAATTAATACGCGCTTGTATCTGAAAGTTATTCACGTCTTCAACATTTAACCGGCAAGCCTATGCACACGCTATACACATGTGGATAGGCTTGCTTTATCCGTGTTAATTGTACTTATCCACATATTCAGCGCCCCTACTACGACTTCTACTACTTTTTTTAAAACATTCATCATCAAAATACGGGTGATAACGACACCGCTTCCGCAGCCGTGATCCCTGCCCTTTAGGAGTGACGATTCATGAAATTAACGATCCGCAAAGACCAGCTGAACGACGCGATTCAACAAGTATCCAAGGCATCGTCGGCACGACCGGCCATTCCGATTCTCGGCGGCATCAAAATCGACGTCAATCACCAAGGCATTACATTAACCGCTAGCGATACGGACATTTCCATTCAAAGCTTTATTCCTGTCGAGAACGGCGAGTTCGTGATCGCGAAAGTCGAGAAACCGGGCAGCGTCGTGCTGCCGGCTAAATTTTTCGTCGAAATCGTCAAGAAGCTGCCTTCCGACGATCTCGAAATCGAAGTAAAAGAACAGTTTCAAACGATGATTCGCTCCGGTTCCACGGATATCCAGATGGTTGGCCTGGATCCGGAAGAATTCCCGGTCTTGCCGACTATCGAACAAAGCGAATCGATTGCCGTTCCCGGCGATTTGCTGAAATCGATGATCCGCCAGACCGTTTTCGCCGCGTCGACCAGCGAACAAACGCCGATTTTGACGGGAACGCTGTGGAATTTGGCGGAAGGCCAGCTGAAATTCGTCGCGACGGACCGTCATCGGCTCGCCAGCCGCATCGCGTCGATCGATACGCCAGAAGGCTACCGGTTCTCCAATGTCGTGATTTCGAGCAAGACGCTGAACGAGCTGTCGAAAATCGTGCCGGACGATCATACACATGTGGATATCGTCGTCGCGGACAATCAAGTGCTGTTCAAAGTCGGTCACGTGCTGTTCTATTCCCGCATCCTGGACGGCACGTATCCGGATACTTCCAAGATTATTCCGCAGCATTTCAAAACAGAACTCGTCCTGCCGACAAAAAAATTAACCGACGCGATCGACCGGGCCTACCTGATGTCGCGCGAAGAGAAAACGAACATCGTCCGCCTCGTCACGTCCGAGGACGGAACGATCGAAATTTCGTCCAGCTCGACGGAGCTCGGCCGCGTAACGGAACAGCTGGAAGCGAAAGAAATGACGGGCGAGCAGCTGCGCATCGCCTTCAACTCCAAATATATGCTCGATACGCTGAAGGTCATCGATAGTGAATATTTATTCATCGGCTTCACCGGTTCGATGAGCCCGATCATTATCAAGCCGACCGATCATTCGCACAGCTTGCATCTCATCCTGCCGTATCGGACGACGGGTTGAACGAGGAGATAACATGATGAAGGAAATTGGCATTTCGACGGAATACATTGCGCTCGGCCAGTTCTTGAAGCTATCGGACTGCATCGATACCGGGGGCGCGGCGAAGTTTTTCCTGCAAGAGAATGAGGTTGTCGTTAACGGGGAGCCGGACAACCGCCGCGGACGCAAGCTTTATGTCGGCGACAAGGTTGACATCAAGGGACATGGCGTGTTTACGATTGTGAAACGGTAATGCGGCAAGATGCTGTTTTGCCGGCGATGACCGGGAGGCCTGACAGTGCGATTACAATCCATTCAGCTGCACAATTACCGCAATTACGAACAGATTGAACTGACGACGGACAGCCAGGTGAATCTGTTCGTCGGGCGCAACGCGCAGGGCAAGACGAATTTGCTCGAAGCGATTCTCGTGCTTGCCTTGACGAAGTCGCACCGGACGAGCAAAGACAAGGAGCTTATCGGCTGGCAGTCGAGCGAAGCCCGCATCCGGGGCGAGGTCGAGAAGCGGTACGGCACCGTGACGCTCGATCTCGCGCTGTCCCAGCAAGGGAAGAAAGCGCGGATCAACGGACTGGAACAGCGCAAGCTGAGCGATTTCGTCGGTTCGCTGAACGTCGTCATGTTCGCGCCGGAGGATCTAGAGATTGTGAAGGGCACGCCGGGCGTGCGCCGTCGGTTTCTCGACATGGAAATCGGCCAGGTGCAGCCCGGTTATTTGCATGCGCTCGGGCAGTACCATAAGGTGCTGCAGCAGCGCAACAATTACTTGAAGGCAACGCTGCCCGGAAGCGCCAATCCGGCGATGATGGAAGTATGGAACATGCAGCTTGCCGAATACGGTGTTAAAATTGTGAAAAAAAGGCAAAACTTCATAGAGAAGCTTCAGCGGTGGGCACAGTCGATCCATGCCGGCATCACGGCCGGGTCCGAAGAGCTGACCATCGTGTACCGGCCCTCCTTCGAGAGCGACGCGACCGAAGAAGAATCTATTTTATTTGAGCAATTTATGATAAAGTTATCACAAGTCAAGGATCAGGAGCTTCGTCGCGGGATGACGCTCGTTGGTCCTCATCGTGATGACATCGCCTTTTTTATCAACGGCAAGGAAGCGTCGGTTTACGGCTCGCAGGGACAGCAGCGAACGACCGCGCTTTCGCTTAAATTGGCCGAGATCGAACTCATTCACGAAGAAATCGGCGAGTACCCGCTGCTGCTGCTCGATGACGTATTGTCCGAGCTCGACCAGCACCGGCAGACGCAGCTGATTGAAACCTTTCAGAGCAAAGTGCAAACGTTCATAACGACGACGGGACTCGAGAGCGTGAATACCGGCAAGCTGCATGACGCGCGGATCTACAAGGTCCAGAACGGATGCGTGGTGCCGTAATACGCAAGTGACGAAGAAGCGGAGGGTTGGTTTTATGTATATCCATTTAGGCGGAGAGAAGATTATTCGCGCCGCGGAACTCGTGGCGATTTTCGACATTTCAATCGAGCAGTCCTCCAAGCTTTCCAAGCAATTCGTCGCGCAGGCCCGCAAGCGGAAGGACGTTGAAATCATAGGGGAAGAAGAAGCGAAATCGATCGTTGTCACCGAGCAGAAAATCTATTATTCGCCCATCTCGTCCTCAACGCTGAAGAAACGATCGCACCATTTTGCGACTAGTTAGAGGGTTAACGGGCATTCAGGATGCAAAATGGCAAGTAGGATGCAGGCCCGAGCAGCGGAAGTTCGCGACCAGGGCAGTTGAGAGGAGCAGTGAAACCCAGCATGACATCGAATCAGCATACGTATGACGAAAGCCAGATTCAAGTTCTGGAGGGGCTGGAAGCCGTACGCAAACGCCCGGGGATGTACATCGGCTCCACTAGCGGCAAAGGACTTCACCATCTCGTATGGGAAGTCGTTGATAATAGCATTGACGAGGCGCTGGCAGGCTTCTGCACGCGCATCGAGGTTATCATTCACGAGAATAACAGCATCACCGTTATCGATAACGGGCGCGGCATTCCGGTCGGGGAGAACGTCAAGCTGAAGAAGTCGACGCTTGAAGTCGTTATGACCGTGCTTCATGCGGGCGGCAAATTCGGGGGCGAAGGCTACAAAGTATCCGGCGGTTTGCACGGCGTCGGCATCTCTGTCGTGAACGCCTTGTCGGAATGGGTCGAAGTAACCGTCAAGCGGGAAGGCAAGATTCATCGCCAAGAGTATCGCCGCGGCGTTCCGCAATACGACCTGCAAGTGATCGGCGAAACGGACGAAACCGGTACGACGACGACGTTCAAGCCGGACAGCGAGATCTTCACCGAGACGCTCGTGTACGAATACGAAGTGCTGCAGTCGCGGATCCGCGAGCTGGCCTTCTTGAATAAAGGCATCGAAATCGCGCTCTCCGACGAGCGCACGGGCGTATCCCACACGTACAAATACGAAGGCGGCATCATCGAATTCGTCAAGTATTTGAACCGGAGCCGCGAGGCGCTGCATGAAGCGCCCATCTACGTGGAAGGCTCCAAGGACAATATACAGGTCGAGGTTGCCTTGCAATACAACGATAGCTACACCGAGAATATTTATTCGTTCGCCAACAACATCAATACGCATGAAGGCGGCACGCACGAATCCGGCTTCAAGAGCGCGCTCACGCGGATCATCAACGAATACGCCCGCAAAATGAACGCCATCAAAGACAGCGACTCCAATCTTTCCGGCGATGACGTCCGCGAGGGGCTGACGGCGATTATTTCCGTCAAGATCCCGGAGCCGCAGTTCGAGGGTCAAACGAAGACGAAGCTGGGCAACAGCGAGGTGCGCGGTATCGTCGAATCGTTCTTCGCCGAGAAGTTCCAGGAGTTTCTGGATGAGAACCCGGCTGTCTCGAAGAAAATCGTCGAGAAAGGGTTATCGGCGTCCCGCGCCCGCGAAGCCGCGCGCAAAGCCCGCGAGCTGACCCGCCGCAAAAGCGCGCTGGAAGTCAGCGCATTGCCGGGCAAGCTCGCCGACTGTTCGTCCCGCGACGCTTCGATCAGCGAGATCTACATCGTCGAAGGCGACTCTGCGGGCGGTTCCGCGAAGCAGGGCCGCGACCGCCACTTCCAGGCGATTTTGCCGCTCAGGGGTAAGATCCTCAACGTCGAGCGCGCGCGTCTGGATCGGATTCTGTCGAATACGGAGATCCGCGCCATTATAACGGCGCTCGGAACGGGCATTGCCGATGATTTCGACCTCTCCAAGGCGCGGTATCACAAAGTCATCATCATGACGGATGCCGACGTTGACGGCGCGCATATCCGCACGCTCCTGCTGACGTTCTTCTTCCGCTACATGCGGAAAATCATCGAGGCCGGTTACGTGTATATCGCTCAGCCGCCGCTCTTCAAGATCGAACGGAACAAAGTGGTCCGCTATGCGCAAAGCGAGAAGGAACGCGATGCCGTCATCGCCGAATTCGGCGAGGGAGCCAAGGTCAACGTACAGCGGTACAAAGGTCTCGGCGAGATGAACGCTTCGCAGCTGTGGGAGACGACGATGGATCCAGAGAGCCGGACGATGCTCCAGGTGACGATCGAGGATGCGATCGAAGCCGACAACATCTTCGAAACGCTCATGGGCGACAACGTGGAGCCGCGCCGCGAGTTCATCCAAGAGTTCGCGAAATTTGTCAAGAACCTCGATATTTAATTGCGGTCTCGCCCTAGAGCGGGATGCATGATTCAAGTAACAAGCCGTCCGGCAACCGGGCGGCTTGTCGTTATTTCATGCGCCTGCCGTAAGCCAGACAGCAGCGGCGTATCCGCCGAAACATCGATTTATCGTTCAGCTTGCGGAAGATATACGGATCCGGCAGCGTGTTGACCTCCAGGATCCAGGGACGGAACGATTCGTCGATCGCGACATCGATCCCGATCTCCTTCAGCCGCGGATAGCGGGTCTGCAGCTGAAGCGCGACGGACGCGCCGATGTCGGCCATCCATATTTTGTAGCTGTCCGTTTGCGTTGGCGACATGTACGGCTGCATCAATTGATCGAACGCCATAATAACGCCGCCGCTGTGGTAATTCGTGACGATCTTCTGCGGATGGCCGAGGCGGCCGATGATGCCGGTCGTTTCCCATTGCTTGCTCGGGTTCTGCTGCACCATGACGCGGATATCGAAGCGCAATCCTTCATAGGTCAGGAGCGGGATCCCCTGTTGAATCAAATAAGCGCGGCTTCCGATACGGCTTTGCAGCGAGGAAGCCATTTTGTCGAAGGAAGGAAAACGCTGCAAAAGCGTGCCCGATTGATAGGTGTACTCGGCGTCCGACACCTTCTCAACTCGAACGACGCCTAGTCCGAACGTCCCTTGGTCCGGCTTGACGTACACCATGCCATGTTCGTCGAGCATGGCCGCAAGCTGCTGAATCTGCCAGCGCTTTGTAACCGGAATCCGCTCGCGCAGCGTCTCCGAAAGCAGCAGCACTTTCGTTTTTGCCCATTTGCTTTTCACGCGCTGGATGGCCAACGTGGCCCCACCTTTCATGTTGACGATCGGGTAACGGAATACCGTTCCCGCAGGAGACACGGTCTGAAATCAATGGTATAATAGAGATAATGCCTATTTTTAGGATTTGCCGTATTCCGACGTTATTCGACGGTTTATATGACCGCATAACCATGTTAGTCTATGGCGGAAATTCGGATTTGGAGCGTGTATTCACCCAGGCCGACGAAGATTTGGGAGAAGGAACGCGATTCGGGCAAGTTTCGGGTTTGCAAACGTTTAAGGATAGCGAGAATGAGCCGAAACTATAAGGATACCAGTATTGTTTGTCGATTATTCCAGCTCGTCAATGATGCGATGGCAGCGTCATTGAGAAGCTTAAGCATAAGCAAACTCTAGGAGGTTTACGATGGCAGAAGAGAACAGCCAGCAAGTGCGGGATCGCGATATCGGCACCGAGATGCGCGAGTCGTTCATGGATTACGCAATGAGTATCATCGTCAGCCGCGCGCTGCCGGACGTACGCGACGGTTTGAAGCCCGTGCATCGCCGGATTCTATTCGCGATGTCGGAGCTCGGCATGTCGCCGGACAAGCCTTATAAGAAATCTGCCAGAATCGTCGGCGAAGTCATCGGCAAGTATCATCCGCACGGCGATTCTGCAGTATATGAGACCATGGTACGGATGGCGCAGGACTTCTCGCTTCGCTACATGCTTGTCGACGGCCACGGCAACTTCGGTTCGATCGACGGCGATATGGCGGCGGCGATGCGTTATACGGAGGCGCGGCTATCCAAGATCGCAATGGAGATGCTGCGCGACATCAACAAGGAGACCATCGATTTCGCGCCCAACTACGACGGCGAAGAGCAAGAGCCTACCGTGTTGCCCGCGCGTTTTCCAAACCTGCTTGTTAACGGCCTGACCGGCATTGCGGTCGGCATGGCGACGAACATCCCGCCGCATAACTTGACCGAAGTCATTAACGGCGTTCAGGCAATGATCCGCCAGCCCGACATTACGCCGATCGAGCTGATGGAGTACATCAAAGGTCCTGATTTCCCTACGGCTGCCTTCGTGATGGGCCGGGAAGGCATGCGCCAGGCGTATACGACGGGACGCGGCTCCGTGACGATGCGGGCCCGCGCGACGATCGAGGAGAATGGCGGCAAAGCGCGCATTATCGTGCATGAACTGCCTTACCAGGTCGTCAAGGCGCGCCTGGTCGAGAAGATCGCCGAGCTTGTCCGCGAGAAGAAGATCGAAGGCATTACGGACCTGCGCGACGAGTCCGACCGCAACGGCATGCGGGTCGTTATCGAGCTGCGCCGCGACGTGACGCCGACGGTGGTGCTGAACAACCTGTTCAAGCACACCCAGATGCAGATGAACTTCGGCTTTAATATGCTGGCGCTCGTGAAGGGCGAGCCGCGCACGCTCAATCTGCGCGACATCCTTTACTACTACCTGGAGCATCAGGTTGAAGTCATTCGCCGCCGTACGGAATTCGATCTGAAGAAAGCCGAAGCCCGCGCTCATATCCTGGAAGGCTTGCGCATCGCGCTCGATAATCTGGACGAGGTTATCCGGCTGATCCGGGCCTCGCAGACGACGGAAGAAGCGCGCGAAGGATTGATTTCCCGATTCGGCCTCAGCTTCGATCAGGCGCAAGCGATTCTGGACATGCGTTTGCAGCGACTCACCGGACTGGAACGCGACAAGATCGAAGCCGAGTACGCCGAGCTGCTGCGCAAAATCGCCGAGTACAAAGCGATTCTGGCCGATGAGCAGCTTGTGCTTCAAATTATCAACGACGAGCTTGAGGAAGTGAAAGAGAAGTTCGGCGACGAGCGCCGTACGGAGCTGATGACGAGCGAGGACGAGATTCTCGACGAGGATCTGATCCCGCGCGAGGACGTCGTCATTACGGTTACGCATTCCGGCTACGTCAAGCGACTGCCGGTTACGACGTACCGCAGCCAGAAGCGGGGCGGCAAAGGCGTCATCGGCATGGATACGAAAGATACCGACTTCGTCGAGCATCTCTTCGTTTCCAACACGCACCATTACCTATTGTTCTTTACGGATAAGGGCAAGGTGTACCGGCTGAAGGCCTATGAGATTCCGGATCTGAGCCGGACCGCGCGGGGAACGCCAATTATCAATCTGCTCCAAATCGAGCAGGGCGAGACGGTCAACGCCGTTATTCCGGTCGAATCGTTCGAGCCGGATCGTTACTTGTTCTTCGCGACGAAGAATGGCATCGTCAAGAAGACGCCGCTCGATGATTACGCGAACATTCGCAAAGTCGGCCTGATCGCGATTAACCTGCGCGAGGACGACGACCTGATCGGGGTCAAGCTGACGGACGGCAATCAAGAAATCATCATGGGAACAAGCCAAGGCATGTCCATTCGATTCTCGGAGCAGGACGTCCGTCCGATGGGACGCTCGGCGACAGGGGTTAAAGGCATCAACTCCGATGATGAGGATGAGGTTATCGGCATGGACGTCGTTGTTCCGGAGAGCA
>NZ_CP048209.1:195000-260000 GCF_010119935.1 Paenibacillus lycopersici
ATCAGCTAAGGTCCCCAAGTGTGTGTTAAGTGGGAAAGGATGTGGAGTTGCAAAGACAACCAGGATGTTGGCTTAGAAGCAGCCACCATTTAAAGAGTGCGTAATAGCTCACTGGTCGAGTGACTCTGCGCCGAAAATGTAACGGGGCTAAACACACCACCGAAGCTATGGCTTGATGCTTTGCATCAGGGGTAGGGGAGCGTCGTGTATAGGTTGAAGTCAGACCGTAAGGACTGGTGGACAATACACGAGTGAGAATGCCGGTATGAGTAACGAAAAGACAAGTGAGAATCTTGTCCGCCGTAAGCCTAAGGGTTCCTGAGGAAGGTTCGTCCGCTCAGGGTAAGTCGGGACCTAAGGCGAGGCCGAAAGGCGTAGTCGAAGGACAACAGGTTGATATTCCTGTACCACCGTAAGCCGTTACGAGCAATGGGGTGACGCAGAAGGATAGTGACGCGGGCTGATGGATGCCCGTCCAAGCAGTGAGGCTGGTGCGTAGGCAAATCCGCGCATCGTAAGGCTGGGCTGTGATGGGGAGCGAAAATTGCAGTAGCGAAGGTCATGCGTTCAGGCTGCCAAGAAAAGCCTCTAGCCAGGTGAAGGTGCCCGTACCGCAAACCGACACAGGTAGGCGAGCAGAGTATGCTAAGGCGCTCGGAAGAACTCTCGTTAAGGAACTCGGCAAAATGACCCCGTAACTTCGGGAGAAGGGGTGCCTCGGTAGGGTGAATAGCCCGAGGGGGCCGCAGTGAAAAGGCCCAAGCGACTGTTTAGCAAAAACACAGGTCTGTGCGAAGCCGTAAGGCGAAGTATACGGGCTGACGCCTGCCCGGTGCTGGAAGGTTAAGGGGAGTGGTTAGGGGCAACCCGAAGCTATGAACCGAAGCCCCAGTAAACGGCGGCCGTAACTATAACGGTCCTAAGGTAGCGAAATTCCTTGTCAGGTAAATTCTGACCCGCACGAATGGCGTAACGACTTGGGCGCTGTCTCAACGAGAGATCCGGTGAAATTTTAATACCTGTGAAGATGCAGGTTACCCGCGACAAGACGGAAAGACCCCATGGAGCTTTACTGCAGCTTGATATTGGACTTTGGTACGATCTGTACAGGATAGGTGGGAGCCTAGGAAGCCGGAGCGCCAGCTTCGGTGGAGGCATCGTTGGGATACCACCCTGATCGTATCGGAGTTCTAACCTGGTACCGTGATCCGGTACAGGGACCGTGTCAGGTGGGCAGTTTGACTGGGGCGGTCGCCTCCTAAAATGTAACGGAGGCGCCCAAAGGTTCCCTCAGAATGGTTGGAAATCATTCGAAGCGTGCAAAGGCATAAGGGAGCTTGACTGCGAGACCTACAAGTCGAGCAGGGACGAAAGTCGGGCTTAGTGATCCGGTGGTACCGCATGGAAGGGCCATCGCTCAACGGATAAAAGCTACCCTGGGGATAACAGGCTTATCTCCCCCAAGAGTCCACATCGACGGGGAGGTTTGGCACCTCGATGTCGGCTCATCGCATCCTGGGGCTGAAGTAGGTCCCAAGGGTTGGGCTGTTCGCCCATTAAAGCGGTACGCGAGCTGGGTTCAGAACGTCGTGAGACAGTTCGGTCCCTATCTGTCGTGGGCGTAGGAAATTTGAGAGGAGCTGTCCTTAGTACGAGAGGACCGGGATGGACGCACCGCTGGTGTACCAGTTGTTCCGCCAGGAGCACCGCTGGGTAGCCAAGTGCGGACGGGATAAGCGCTGAAAGCATCTAAGCGTGAAGCCCCCCTCAAGATGAGATTTCCCAGTACGTAAGACCCCTTGAAGACGACGAGGTTGATAGGTTCGAGGTGGAAGCGCAGCAATGCGTGGAGCTGACGAATACTAATCGGTCGAGGGCTTATCCAACATGCATGCTCTTCAGCTAATGAAAGACCTTCGCAAAGGTTCGTATCCAGTTTTCAGGGTGTAAAGCTCTGAGTTACATCGCGCATTCCGACAAGGAAGACGCCCGTTTGGTGGCGATGGCGAAGGGGAACCACGCGTACCCATCCCGAACACGACCGTTAAGCCCTTCAGCGCCGATGGTACTTGGACCGCAGGGTCCTGGGAGAGTAGGACGTTGCCAAGCACGATGAACCGACTGCATGATTGCAGTCGGTTTTTTGTTGTTTATTTCATCCATTGTTGTTCTTCAAATTGTTCCACGTGAAAAAAGTCAACTGCCGTCATCTGCGCTCGATGGAGCGCATTAGCGATGATAGTAGCTGACTTCGTTGGCCGTGATCTTGATCACGCCATCCCGTTTGGACTTCCGCAGTCTTGTCAGGGTGACAAGCCTTGGCGCAAGGAACCAGAAGTGGCACATCATCAGGCTGATCATGGTTGCTTCATTCGTCCACGGATACAATACGGCGATCGCACAAATGCCCAGCCAGAAGATATGACGGTGCACGCGGCGGAACAGCCCTAGTTCGATATAGGCTACCGGAATATAACCGATCCATATGCCTAATACCCGCCAGCCCCACCGTCTATAATCGGGTTCATCGACACGGATGAGCGTCAAGCGGATAATAATGAAGTGAATGAATTGGCTGCAGAGGATGCCGATGCCGAATGCTTTCACGCCCTCAAGCCGATACATGAGGACGAGGAAAGCGGCAAGGATCACTATCGCGCACAGATAACTGCGGTAGAGCTCACCGCGCACGACGACCTTCTTCATTAGATGGTATTGATAAATCGTTGCTTGTGCTTGCTCGGCGAGCGTTCCCCGCATAGATCATTTCTCCGTCCCTTCTGCCTGCAACTGCAATGAATGCGCCTGTGTCGCGCCGTATCACCTTGTACACCATGTATCGGATTTTAGAGCGGGATTATGTAGACTTCCTTCCCAAAGAAGTACAAGCATTCAGTCACCGATCTGGGCGTTTCGACATAAACTGTATTACTATTTGAAATGGGCTATGAAAGTCGTATAGGTTGCTAGACTTTGTGGCATACTAGAAGCAATGACTTATTTGCCCATGGGTGAGGTGAAGCGAAATGACGGAAGAATCTCCGGTCAGCGTATGCATGATTTGCGGAATCGCGAAGCAGGAAGGCATACGGATCATCGATGGTTTTATTTGCGATACTTGCGAGATTGAGATGGTGCAGACGGACGTACAGGATGAGAAATACCCTTTTTTCATTCATCAGCTTAGACGCATCTGGCTTCAAAATAACGCCTAACTGCCGATAGCCGGCCGCCGTTAATCCTTGATTTTCTCGTCAAGCATGTCATGCGGGAGAGTTCGGGATTATTTTGTATACGCCCGTGGCAAGGGTTTATGTCGGTCTCCGAATCCATTATGATGGAAGGATAGAAATGCGATGGAACCGGAGGAATATAGCATTGCGCCAACGAAAAACCAACAAAACCTGGCATGCCCCATTGTTCGATACACTGACTAGGCTTCATGCGGCGAATCCCGTTAGCTTCCACGTTCCGGGTCACAAATACGGGCAATCGGTTATGGCCCATGACGGCGTTCCGCTGCAGGCCCTCCAAGCCTTAACGAACGTAATGAACATCGACGTCACGGAACTGTCGATGACCGATGATCTTCACGCACCGTCGGGTGTCATCGATGAAGCGCAGCGCCTAGCTGCCGCTTCGTTCGGGGCGGAGCAGACGTTCTTCCTGGTGGGCGGAAGCACGGCCGGCAACTTGGCGATGCTGCTTGCGGTATGCGAGCCCGACGATCTGATGATCGTCCAGCGCAATGCGCACAAATCCGTGCTGAACGGATTGAAGCTGGCTGGGGCCAGGGCGGTGTTCCTGATGCCGGAACGCGATGCGGCGAACGGTCTGGACGTTGTCCCTTCGCTTGCGCTCGTGGAGCAGGCCTTGCAGCGATATCCGGAGGCGAAGGCCGTCTTCTTAACCAACCCAAGCTACTATGGGCTTCATGCCCGGCTTGAGCCCTACGCCGATCTTGTACACCGTTACGGCAAAATGCTGCTTGTCGATGAAGCGCACGGCGCCCATTACGGGCTCCATCCGGCATTTCCGCAATCGGCCGTTCGGGCGGGCGCGGATGCGGTCGTTCAGTCGACGCATAAGACGCTGCAGGCGCTTACGATGGGGGCGATGCTGCATCTGCAAGGCGAGCGGATTCCGCGGCAGGCCGTTGCCGAAGCGCTGCGCATGATCCAAAGCTCCAGTCCTTCGTACCCGATCCTCGCCTCGCTTGATATTACCCGGGCAATGATCGATATGCATGGTCCAGGGATGTTTGAACGAGGTTTGGCCGCTGCCGCTGTCTTCCGGGCATGGATGCAGGAGCAGGGCGGTTACCGTATTGCTGCGTCAACGGCGGATGGGGTGCGTGTCGATCCGCTCCGCATCGCGCTATGCGACGCGGCAGGCAAACGGACGGGGTTCGAGCTGCAGAAGCGGCTGGAGGCTCACGGCTGTTATGCGGAACTGGCCGATTCCAGCTATGTCGTCCTGCTCTTCGGAATGGCGGCGACATTCGAAGACGTGGATAGACTGAAGCATGCCCTGCTGGCCATCCTGGATGACGCGAATGACAATGCTAATGAAACGTTAGTTCCGATAGACGAGGCGGCGCAGCATTCGACAGCGCGATCCCGGATATCGGAGCCTGTCAGATTCAACAGGCATGGCGCCCATTCCTGCAGAGGCACAGGTACGGAGCGCATCCTTCTGGAAGAAGCGGAGGGAAGATATGCGGCGGAAGCCGTAATCCCGTATCCGCCAGGCATTCCTTTGTTGTATGAAGGCGAACGGATATCCGCCGATGTCATCGCGATTATTGAACGGCTCGTCGCCGACGGGGCCAGATGTCAGGGCGCTGCCGATTCGGCGATGCGAACGATAGCCGTTATTGCAGAAGCATAGCGGATTTACGCGATTGGTTGGCTCTGATATGATTAGGGTACTAACAGACAGAGGAGTACGGCAATTGGATAAAGGTTTGTTTGTAACGTTTGAAGGCGGCGAAGGTGCAGGAAAAACGACATTGATCGACGAGCTCGCCAAAACGCTTCGTTGTCAAGGCAGGGATGTGCTGACGACAAGAGAACCGGGCGGCATTCCGATCGCGGAGCAGATTCGCGGGATTCTGCTGGACCGGAACCATACCGCGATGGATCCGCGCACCGAAGCTTTGCTCTATGCGGCGGCGCGGCGCCAGCATTTGGCGGAGAGAGTGATCCCCGCGCTCGCGAGAGGGGCGATCGTCATCTGCGATCGGTTTATCGACAGCAGCCTGGCCTATCAAGGGTATGCGCGCGGGCTGGGCATCGATGAAATCCGTGCCGTCAATGCATTCGCCATCGGCGATCATATGCCGGCATTGACGTTCTGGCTGGATATTTCGCCCGAGGTCGGATTGGCACGCGTCCATGCGGGTGACGGGCGGGAAGTGAACCGGCTTGATCTGGAGGGGTTTGCCTTCCATGAGGCGGTAAGAGAAGGCTACCGGCAGCTCCATGAGTCCGATCCCGGAAGGATCGTCCGAATCGATGCGGAGCAAGCGCCCGAATCCGTCCTAAACGATGTTCTTTCGATACTAAATGCGCGGTTATGAAGGATTTTTTACAATCCATGTCAAATAATATATAGAGGAATCATAATTGCATTGCGATTGTTTCGGAATAAGGCATGCCTCGCCGCCGGGCGAAGGCGGCAGCGGTTCTTCCAGCTGGAAGTATAATAGGAGGGATTAGGATGAAATTAGTTATTGCGATCGTTCAAGATAAGGACAGCAATCGACTGTCAAATGCACTCGTAAGAGAGGGATTCCGGGCGACGAAGCTCGCGAGTACGGGCGGGTTCCTGCGCGCAGGCAATACGACCTTTATCATCGGGATCGAGGATGAGCGCGTTCATGAAGTGTTGAATGTGATCCGTGCCAATTGTAAAGTTCGCGATCAGCTTGTTTCTCCGGTTTCTCCGATGGGAAGCACCACCGATTCCTATATTCCGTTCCCCGTCGAGGTACAGGTTGGCGGCGCGGCGGTATTCGTCGTTCCTGTCGAACGGTTCGAACATTTCTGATTGGGCGTGAGCATACGATGAAGATCAATCCCGGCTGGCGGCCTCTGGGCGCCGATCGTTCGCGCCCGGATTCCGGCGCAAGGCCCGCTGCGGTCAGAAGCTTCGCGGACGTTATGAATGTTCAGGACGAACAGCGGACGATCGAGCAGCTTCAGGAGAAGCTGAACGATATTCATAATCAAGGGGAGCGCTTGGCGCGCTCGATGACGGTCAGGGAGCTGAAGCTCTATCGTCAAATGGTCAAGAAGTTTCTCGAGGATACCGTCAGACGGGGCGTGGGCTTGCGAGAGTCGCGCGGTTTCGACCGGCGCGGCCGCACGAAACGATATAAGCTGCTGGACGAAATCGACGCCTCGCTTGTCGCCATGGGCGACGAGCTGCTGGAAAGCGAAGAAGGGCGATTGCAGCTCCTTCAATCGGTGGGCGATATTCGCGGCATGCTGATCAATTTATTTTTCTAACGGAAAGCGGCGAAAGCCGCTTCTTTTTCAAATCAAGCAAGTAGAATCGCGCTGCGCTGATCAATGGGCGGCGGCACCGGGTTCACCTGACAGAAAGGATATGGCGTAATGAGCATTGCAGAGGTTGCCGGACAACCGAAGGCGAAACGGATCTTGCAGTACGCGCTGACGAGCGGCAAAGTATCGCATGCCTACTTATTCAGCGGGCCGGCGGGAAGCGGACGCTTGCAGATGGCCATGGCTTTCGCGAAGGCGCTGTTCTGCACCGAGAGCGGGGACGATGCGTGCGGCCGCTGCCTGGAATGCCGGAAATTCGAGCATGGCAACCAACCGGATCTGCACATCGTCGAGCCGGATGGCAGTTCCATTAAAATCGACCAAATTCGCGAGCTTCAGCGAGAGTTCGCTTATCGGAATACGGGCAGCGCCCGAAAAATCTACATTATGCAGCGGGCGGAGACGATGACGCTGCAGGCGGCCAACAGCCTGCTCAAGTTTCTGGAGGAGCCGGGCTCGCCCGTCGTGGCGATGCTGCTGACCGAGAACGGACAAGCGATGCTGCCGACGATCCGCTCGCGTACGCAGCTTGTTCCGTTCATGCCGCTTGCCCCGCAGGAGATGCTGCAGGCGCTCGTGAATGAGGGCTTGCCCCAGCTGCCAGTCCGCGCCGCCGTGCATCTGGCTTCCGGCCTTGATGCGTGCAGGGCGCTTATCCAGCAGAATGGGTTTGCAGAAATGAGAAACGTAGTGATACAATTGGGAAAGGACAGTCTGAACCGGTTCACCGCGGCGATGATGTCCTTGCAGCAAATCATGAAGACGGAGCTTGGTGAACAGCCGCAGCTTCTTTTGTCATTGTTGATGCTGTGGTACAAAGATATGATTCATTTTCAAGCCGGAAGACATGAGTCGCTCGTTTTTATAGATCAGCTTGATTGGATTGGCAAACATGCCTATGCGCGTCCGGCCGAGGGCTGGGTGGCATGCATGGAGTACACGCTGGAAGCGGGCAAACGCATCCGTGCGCACGTTTCGGCGCAATTGGCGCTTGAGCAGCTGCTCATCCGCGTACAGGAGGGTTGAATACTTGTATACCGTCGTCGGTGTCCGTTTTAAGAAAGCGGGCAAGATCTACTACTTTGACCCCGTCGATTTCCAGGTGGACAAGGAGCAATATGTCATCGTGGAGACGGCAAGAGGGATTGAATACGGAAAAGTCGTGGTAGGACCGAAGCAAGTCGGTGAATCGGACGTGGTCCTGCCGTTGAAGAAGGTCATCCGCATCGCGGGCGACAATGACGCGAGAATCGTCGAAGAGAACAAGTCGGCGGCGCGCAACGCCTTTGCGACATGCCTGGAGAAGATTCGCGATCATCAGCTGAAGATGAAGCTGGTCGATGTCGAATTTACGTTTGACCGCAATAAAATCATCTTTTATTTCACGGCCGAAGGGCGGGTCGACTTCCGCGAGCTGGTTAAGGATCTGGCCAGCGTATTCCGCACCCGGATCGAACTGAGGCAGATCGGCGTTCGCGACGAAGCGAAAATGCTGGGCGGCATCGGTCCGTGCGGGCGCGTGCTCTGCTGCTCGACATGGCTCGGCGATTTCGAGCCGGTATCGATCAAGATGGCGAAGGATCAGAATTTGTCGCTGAACCCGACGAAAATTTCCGGTTTATGCGGACGGCTGATGTGCTGCCTCAAGTACGAGCACGACAATTACGAAAGCATCCGCGAGGAGCTTCCGGCCATTGGCAAAATCGTCGTCACCTCTTACGGGGAAGGCAAAGTAACGGGCATCAATGCCGGCTCCAAATCGGTGTATGTGCAATTGTTCGATGTCGGCGGCAAACCGAAGGAACTACCGCTTGATGATGTCGTCGTAAAGTAAGGCCGGATCCGGCCATGTGAAATCCGAAGCTGCATAGCCTTGGGGTGGAAACTTGAAAAAAGACATTTTTAGCGAAATCAGCAATTTGGAAGCGCATATGGGCAGCTTGTATACGGAGCTTGGTTCCTTGAAGCACAAGATTAAGACGCTGCTTGAAGAGAATAACCGGCTCAGCATAGAAAACGGTCAGCTGCGCAAAGTATTAAAGCGGGAAACGGCGGTTCATGCGACGAGCAAGCCGGAACCGGCTATCGTTCCGGAGACGATCGACGAAGCCGAAACGAGCGAGGAACCGGTAATCACGGGCGATCCTTCGGCGGTCGGCCAAGGATATGATAATTTGGCAAGACTGTATCATGAAGGATTTCATATCTGTAATTTGTATTATGGGCATTTGCGTACGGAAGGCGATTGCTTGTTCTGCCTCTCGTTTCTCAATAAAGATTAATAGGACGCCTCTACGCGGCCGAATCACGGCGCGGTTCGTTGACAAGACCCTCTAACACAGGGTCTTGTTTGCATATTAGAGATGATCGGATTAAGGAGCATATCACATGGGGAAAGACGTCGTATTGGCAGAAGGCGAAAGACTGGATGACTTGTTGACGCATCAATTGCATATTATTCAAAGCCGGGAGGTGTTCAGCTTCTCGATGGACGCCGTATTGCTGGCCCGGTTCGCCGCGGTGCCGCCGCGCGGGAGGATTCTCGATCTATGCAGCGGTAACGGAGTCATTCCGCTGCTGCTGACAACGCGCACGAAAGCGGTGATCGACGCCGTCGAAATCCAGCCGCGGCTGGCGGATATGGCGCGCAGAAGCGTTGCCGCGAATGGATTGGAAGAGCGCATCAAGGTGTACGAAGGGGATTTGCGCGACTTCCATAAGCAGAGAGGGCATGGCATCTACGATGTCGTGACGGTTAATCCGCCGTACATGCCGGCCGGGACGGGAGACCAGAACGAGAATGAGCATTTCGCCATGGCCCGCCATGAACGCAAGGGCACATTGGACGACATCGTCGCCGCCTGCGCGCGGCTTGTCCGAACGGGCGGACGGGTTGCAATGGTGCATCGGCCTGCCAGACTCGCGGAAATCATGGAGACGATGCGCAAATGGAAGCTCGAGCCGAAACGGATGCGCTTCGTTCATCCGAGCGCGGAATCGGAAGCGAACATGGTGCTGATCGAGGCGGTCCGGGATGCCAAGCCGGAGCTGCGGATGCTTCCGCCGCTTATCGTGTATAATGAGCAGCGGCAGTACAACGAGGAATTAATGCGGATCTATTATGGAGAACAAGCAGCGAGCGCGGCTGCGAAGGAGACAGGCAAATGATCGTACAGCACAGCTTTCAAACGGCCGGGGCGTCAAACGGACAGTCCGGGGGTACATTGTATTTGGTAGGCACCCCGATCGGCAATCTGGAGGACATGACGTTCCGGGCGATCCGGATCTTGAAGGAGGTCGATCTGATCGCCGCCGAGGACACGAGGCAGACAAGGAAGCTGCTGGCGCATTTCGAAATCAACAACCGGCTTGTCAGCTACCATGAGCATAATAAGGAGGCGAGCGGACCGGAGCTGATCCGGCTGCTGGAAGCGGGGCAGTCGATTGCGCTCGTGAGCGACGCCGGCATGCCGGCGATCTCCGATCCGGGGGCCGACTTGGCGGCCGCGGCCGCGGCGCGGCAGCTTGCGGTCGTGCCGGTCCCGGGCGCCAATGCGGCGTTATCGGCGCTGATCGTCTCCGGGCTGCCGACGGAGCGATTCCTGTTCGCCGGGTTTCCGCCCCGCGAACGCAAACCGCTTGCCGCTTGGCTAACCAAGCTGCAGCGGCAGGAAGAGACGCTGATCTGCTATGAATCGCCGCATCGCGTTGCCAAGACGCTGCCGGTCATGCTGGAGGTGCTCGGCGATCGAAGAATCGCGATGGTCCGGGAGTTGACCAAGCGGCATGAAGAAATCGTCCGCGGGACGATAGCGGAATGCATCGCATGGCTGGAGGAGCATCCGCCCCTTGGCGAATACTGCATCGTCATCGCAGGATTGAGCGGCGAAGAAGCCGCCGCCGCGCAGCAAGAAGAAACCATGTGGTGGACCGCGTTGAGCTTAGAAGAGCATGTCGCGCATTACGAGACGCTTAGCGGAGATCGCAAGGAGGCCATTAAACGTACGGCGCTCGACCGGGGGCTGCAGAAGCGGGACGTCTATAATGAAGTAATGAAGAAATAAAAAAAAAGACCTTCCTGGCCATGCTGGCCCAGGAAGGCATCAAGGAGTATGAAAAAGGTTAGAATTAACAAATTCGATAATACCATTATAACCTATATTTTTTGATTTGTCTCTTATTTTGTAATCGGAGTTGGCATTTCCGTCAAACAAACGTTGCAGACGATTTTTCCTTTGAAATAAGCGACGTTCTCGGCGTTGCCGCAGAAGATGCAGGCAGGCTCGTATTTCTTCAGCATGATGCGTTCGCCGTCCACGTAAATTTCCAAGGCGTCCTTCTCTCCGATGCCGAGCGTACGGCGCAATTCGATTGGAATTACGACACGGCCGAGCTCATCAACTTTCCGAACGATACCAGTAGACTTCATCATTTGCAATCATTCCCCTTCCATATTATACAGTCGCCACGATTCGACAAAATTCTAGCAATTTATGTCTTAATAATACCAACGTTTCCCATAATAGTCAACACGCTCTCCATGGCGAACAAGAGCGATAACAGCCAGTAGTTCTCTACTTTATGGCATTTAATTATACTTATTATAGTACAACAACCTCGTACATATTGGAAATAGAATTATGACACAATTCGACAACTGTTCGACAATTATGTCGAAATAACGAACGATTGGAGCGTGTGGGAAATGACGGGAGATGCCATCAAAGATCGTCTGCCTGAAGAGAAAGTATTCAAGGACCCGGTTCACAAGTACATCTATGTACAGGATCAATTGATTTGGAATTTGATCAACACCCGCGAATTTCAGCGTCTGCGCCGCATCCGGCAGCTCGGAACCTCGTATCTGACTTTCCACGGGGCCGAGCACAGCCGATTCTCCCATTCGCTCGGCGTATATGAAATTACGCGCAAAATCATTTCGCAGTTCGAACGAAGCGGGTATCCCGGCTGGCCGAAAGAAGAGAAGCTCGTCGCGCTCTGCGCCGCGCTGCTTCACGATATCGGGCATGGACCATTCTCCCATTCCATCGAAGATGTCTTCGAAACGCATCATGAAGCCTGGACGTGCCGCATTCTGCTCGAGGACACCGCAATCAACCGCGTGCTTCGGGCGTTCGACCCTTCCTATCCCGAGCGCGTGGCCGCGGTCATATGCAAAACGTATCATGAACCGATCGTCGTCTCTCTTGTCTCGAGTCAAATGGATGCGGACCGGATGGACTATTTGCTGCGGGACGCGTACTTTACGGGGGTGAACTACGGCACCTTTGATTTGGAGCGGATCCTGCGGGTGCTTCGGCCGCATCAGGGACGGATCGTCGTCAAAGAAAGCGGCATGCACGCCGTCGAAGACTATTTGATGTCTCGGTACCAAATGTATTGGCAGGTTTATTTTCACCCGGTGACGCGAAGCTCGGAAATCATACTCAGGCAAATCTTTCGCAGAGCGAAGGAGCTTCAAGGGGGTGGCTATGACTTTAGTTGGATGATGCCTCCGCTCGAGAAGCTGATTACCGGTACGATCGATATCGGCGATTACCTGGCGCTGGACGAAGCGCTTGTCCAGACGGCCTTTGCGGCATGGGCCAGTGAGCCGGATCCCGTGCTGTCCGACCTATGTCGCCGTTTCCTGGATCGAAGGCTGTACAAATACGTTACGATGGACAGGCCCGACGAGAAGCTGTGGCAGGACATCCGCAGCGCAATCCTCTCCATCGGCCTTCATCCGGACTATCACTTGGAAATTGACTTTCCGTATGACATGCCCTACCATGTTTATCGTCCGGGCAAGACGAGGAACGCGGGCAAAGAAGAAAAACCGCCGATTCTGCTGTTGTCCGGCGAGGATCAATTGTCGGAAATTTCCGGCCGTTCCGATATCGTCCGCTCCATCACGGGCATCCATCAGGGAAAGTACCACTTGTATTACCCGGAAGAACCGCTGCTTGAATCGGCGCAGCTTCTTCCCGCGAATATACGCGAATTATTTGCTTTAATGTAGAAAGGGGATCCGCGCAACGTTATGTTAATCGACACGCATACGCATTTGGACTCGCATAAATTCGACGCAGACCGCGAAGAGGTCATAGAACGAGCATTGGCCGAGGGCGTACATAAGCTCATTAACGTCGGGTTTAACCGGGAGACGATTCCGACGACGATGGCGCTCGCCGAGAAGTACCCGTTCATCTATGCCGCCGTCGGCTGGCATCCCGTCGACAGTATTGATATGAAGCCGGAGGATCTCGAGTGGATCGCTTCGCTCTGCGACCATCCCAAAGTCGTCGCCATCGGGGAAATCGGCCTCGACTACCACTGGGATACGTCGCCGAAGGACGTTCAGCAGCTCGCGTTCCGCCAACAAATCGCCCTGGCCAAAGAGAAGCGCAAGCCGATCGTCATCCATAACCGGGACGCGCACGAGGATGTCGTTCGGATTCTCCGCGAGGAAGGGGCAAGCAATGTCGGGGGCGTGATGCATTGCTTCTCCGGCAGCTGGGAGACGGCCAAGCAATGCCTGGATATGAATTTCTACATTTCCTTCGGGGGACCGCTTACATTCCAGAACGCACGGGTGCCGAAAGAAGTCATGGCCAAGGTACCGCTGGACCGGCTGCTGATCGAGACCGACGCGCCTTATCTGGCTCCTCACCCCCATCGCGGGAAACGCAACGAGTCCGCTTTCGTCCGTCTTGTAGCAAGCACGATGGCCGAAATTTTAAACAAATCTTTAGTTGAAATTGGGGAAATTACGACGGAGAATGCAAAGAGATGTTTTGGAATCTAATGAAAATGCGAGTGAAAGTAAGCATTTAGGAGGAATCCGGTGAAAAAAATGATTTTTGATCAGAGAATCGCTTCATTTTATCGGATATTTCCTTGAAATTCACTAAAATCGTCATTAATCAGTTCTTTACAATGTGCTGCGCTAGACTGTATCATTCATTTCAGAGCAACACAACCTGTATTCGTTTTCCAATTAATCGCTTAATCTCCGGTCTTCGGAGAGCGGGGGAACCAAATGTTGAAACTGTTTGTATCGTTACGGACAGCGGAGGCATGGAAATTCTTCTTGGGGTGAATTTCGCGTCGGGGCATCGAGGTCTAAGGCCTCCCGGGCGAATAGGGCGACTCTCACGCCCGAATCCGACAGCTAACCTCGCAAGCGTCAATAAGAGAGATCAACCTCGTGTAAGCAATTTATGCTGCCATTTTCCGATGGAAGCCACGAACCAGATCCTCTGTCGTCGGGCTTCTTTTTGTTTGAATAATGCGCAAACTGACGACATAGAGTGTTTCGTGGAGGCGGCGCCGGGGGGAAGACGGAAAATGCGTGCTATGCACGCTAATACTCAATAGTCGCGTCTAGTATCATGCATAACAAGGCGGCGGGGCTATGTAAGGAGGACCGAAGAAGTGGGAGCACTCCAGCTTAAGGACACCCATGGGAAACGATCATCCAGCATGTCTTTCGCATTGCGATGGAAGCATGAGAATGTGCGTTTAATTGTGCTAAGCGCCATGATCTCAATCGCTATGACTTTCATGTTTCTGGTGTTGTTGTACGGAACGGCTGATAAGCATGTCTCCGTAGTATTGAATGGACGGGAAACTATCGTATCGACGAAGCAATGGGTCCTTCAACGCCTACTGGATGAACAAGCCATTACGATCGGCGAACACGACAAAGTGTCGATGCCGCTGGATGGCGGAATAAGCGACGGCGACCGGATCGTCATCGATCAAGCGGTTCCGCTTATTGTAAAGGCTGACGGCAAAACAAGAACGTTGTACACGACAGAAAGAACTGTACAGGCGGCGATCGATCAGGCAGATATAGCGGTTCGCGGTCAAGACAAGGTATTCCCTTCGCTAACGGCCGCGCTGGAACCGAACATGACCGTCACGGTCACCCGGATCGACAAAAAATATTCCGAGACGTCCTATGACGTGCCGTTCACGGTCGTGAAGAAGAACGATGCGAATATGTCGCTCGGGAAACAGAAGCTTGTCCGTCAAGGCAAGCAGGGCAAGGTCGTCAAGCGTTATGAGACGGTGTACGCCGACGGCGTCCTCGTGTCCCAATCGCTCGTCGAGAAATTGACGCCGCAGCCGGCGGTGAGTCAAGTCGTCTCGATCGGGACGAAGAAGCCGGAGCCGAAGGTAACGACGCTGTCCGCCAACGCCAATACGTCGACGATGACGAAACGCGGCGTGACGTTCAGCCCGAAGAGAGTGATCAAGAACGTAACGCTCACGGCTTATTCCGCGGGCGTCGCTTCGACGGGCAAAGGAACGAGCCACCCCGAGTACGGCATTACCGCATCGGGAACGCGGGTCACCGAAGGCCGTACGATCGCGGTCGATCCGAAGGTCATTCCGATCGGCTACTGGGTCTATATTGAAGGCATCGGCTTCCGCCGCGCGGAAGACACGGGCAGTGCCGTCAAGGGCAACAAGATCGACGTTTATTTCGAAAGCGAATCGTACGCCAACCGTTTCGGCTTGAAGCGGGGCTATACGGTATACGTGCTGGGACCGAAAAAGCCGGAGTCTCTATAGATCCCGGTTTGCGTTCGGCTCGAATCTGACGATCGGAAGCGGCGGCAGGAACGGAGCCGACGAAACCGTTTCTTCTTCATTCATATCGTAATTCAGCTTTAAATATGCCATGATAAGGAGAGGCGATGCCTCTTCTTTTTGCATGTTCGTCGTCAGGTTGAAATGCACGGTTAGAAGGGAAGGAAACAGGCTACCATGATCAAAGAAATCATTGTCGTCGAAGGCAAGGACGATACGGTGGCCATCAAACGCGCCGTAGAGGCCGAGACGATCGAAACGGGCGGATCCGCCATCGGCGAGGCGGTACTGAAACGTATCGAGCTGGCGCAGCAACGGCGGGGAATCATAATCTTCACCGATCCCGACCATGCCGGGGAGCGGATCCGCAAAATCGTCGCGCAGCGCGTGCCCGGCTGCAAGCATGCCTTCTTGCCCCAGTCGGAGGCGCTCTATAAAGGCGATATCGGCGTGGAGAATGCTTCCCCCGAAGCGATCCGCCATGCGCTGGCGAATTTGCGGACGGAGGCGACCGCGGAGACCGGCGGGCTCGCGGAAGTGACGATGGACGACCTCATGCAGGCCGGCCTGCTCGTACATCCGCAGGCGTCGGAGCGCAGGCTGATCATGGGCAATCTGCTCGGCATCGGCTATGCCAACGGCAAGCAGTTCTACAAACGGTGCTCGACGTTCCGGATTACGCGGGAAGAATTTCAGCGCGCGCTGCAAACGATGGAGAGCGAAGGAGACTATAAGGCATGACAGAAGGATCGAAGGCGACGGCGGAAGTCGGATCGCCCAAGCGTACGAAGGATATCATCGCCAAGTACGGCTTTACGTTCAAGAAGAGTCTCGGTCAGAATTTCCTGATCGATCAGAATATATTGCGTAAGATCGTCGGCGCGGCGAATCTCGATAAGACGAAAGGCGCGCTCGAAATCGGCCCCGGCATCGGCGCGCTGACGCAGCAGTTGGCTTCGGAAGCGGGACGCGTCACCGCGGTTGAAATCGACAACCGGTTGATCCCGATTCTGCGGGACGTGCTGGCGGATACGCCGAACGTGCATATCGAGCACGGCGACGTGCTCAAGCTTGATCTTCCCGCGCTGATGGAACGGCAATTCGCCGGTCTCGGCGGCGTGAGCGTCGTTGCTAACTTGCCGTACTACGTGACGACGCCGATTCTGATGAAGCTGCTGGAGGAGAAGCTGCCGCTCGAGAATATCGTCGTGATGATTCAGAAGGAAGTGGCGCAGCGCATGGCCGCCAAGCCGGGCGGCAAGGAGTACGGCAGCCTGAGCGTCGCCGTGCAGTATTACTGCGAGCCGGAGCTCGTCTGCATCGTGCCGCATACGGTGTTCATTCCGCAGCCGAACGTCGATTCGGCGGTCATCAAGCTGGCGCTGCGCGACAAGCCGCCCGTCGACGTCGAGGACGAAGCGTTCTTCTTCCGGACCGTTCAGGCGTGCTTCGCCCAGCGGCGCAAGACGATCGCGAACAATTTGACCGCTTTCGTCGGCAAGGCGAACCGCGAACGGCTGGGTCCGCTGCTGGAGAGCTGCGGCATCGACCCGTCCCGCCGCGGCGAGACGCTGTCGCTGGCGGAATTCGCGGCGCTCAGCGACGCGCTGCGCAAAGCGGGTTTGCCCGGCTGAACGAACGGCTGCTTTCATGGGGAAATGCCCGTAAAACATGACAAAGAAGCGCACCATCGGGGGCGTCTTCCCATAGGATAGACGAAGAGGTGATTTGCCCATGATGCAAGGGGACCTGGTCGTCCGCAAATCCTATGGCGGGGACGTCCTTTTTCGTGTTGCGATAATTGAACAGCAAACGGCGATTCTGAAGGGTACGGACTATCGTCTGCTGGCGGATGCGCCCTTGTCGGATTTAGCGGTCGTCAAGGACGGCGATCTGCCCGTCGCGATCCGGCAGGCGCGGCAGAAGGCCGGAGAATCGACGCAGCGCATGCAGGAGGAGCGCCAGCAGCAAATCATTCAGCGGGAGCTGCTGCGCGCGCAGAATCAGAACCAGCCTTATTTCGAGGTGCCCGGCAGAGTGCTGCATTTGGACGGCGACCTGAATTATATGAAGAAAAGCATGCAGCTATACACGTCGATGCGCGTACCCGCCCACGGCTTATACGTGCACGAGTCGCAGATGGCCGAGGCGGTCTTGCGGCTGCTTCCGCAGATCAAGCCGGATATTATCGTCATTACGGGTCACGACGGCGTGCTGAAGAACCGGGAGCCGAATGACCTGCATAACTTGACCTCCTACAAGAACTCGCAGAACTTCGTCGACGCGGTCCGCATCGCGCGCGAGTATGAGAAGAACAAAGACAGCCTGGTCGTCGTGGCGGGCGCATGCCAATCGCATTATGAGGCCCTGCTGCAGTCGGGATCGAATTTCGCCAGTTCCCCGGCACGGGTGCTCATCCATGCGCTCGATCCGGTGTACATCGCGATTAAAGCCAGCTACACGCCGATCCGGGAAACGATCAACCTGGCGGACGTGATCCACGGGACGATCAGCGGCATCGACGGCGTGGGCGGTATCGAGACGCTTGGCAAGTACCGGATGGGGCTTCCGAAACCGCAGACGTTAACGGGCGTCAAAGCGACCGTATAAACAGCCGCAGTGGCCTTGTACAGGGCAATCGTATAAGTTACAAAAGTCGGGATAAAATAAAGTGGGAGTCGAAAAAATAAGTATTTTTTATATTGACATTTTATTAAATCCGCTGTTATAATTAAATTTTTTTGACAAATCGCCTCTCCTTGGTTATAATGGACAAGGAAAGAGGTGGTAGTGCACAATGGCTAAAAATGCGCTATTGGAGATTAAACGCAGTTTGGAAACCCACGTCGGCTCCAAAATACGTCTTCGTGCAAACGGTGGTCGTCGAAAGACTATTGAACGGACCGGTGTATTAGAAGAAATCTACCCTTCTGTATTTATTGTCAGACTTGATCAGGAACAGCATGCGTTCAAGCGCGTGTCCTACAGCTATGCCGATATTTTGACGGAATCCGTTGAAGTGATGGTTGACAGCGACGATGGTCAGGTACGCATTACCTATATACAGTAGCAAATCAAACGGCAAGTTTGGCTTCTATTTAAGATGCAGGCAACGGCAAGCGCGAGAGCGTTTGGGTTGCTTGCATTTTTTTTGTCCGCATACGGCCGCTGCGGCTTCGGCTTCGCCGGAATTGAGAACGTCCTAATCATCCATACTAACGGTACCATGACGATTCCAAGGAGGAGACGAACAGGATGACGAGAAGACGAGGCGGCACGATGAGCGAGGATTTGAAGAAGGAGCTGGCCAGGGATCTTGGATTTTACGACACCGTCCAGAAGGAAGGCTGGGGAGGCATTAAGGCGAAGGACGCCGGCAATATGGTGAAGCGAGCGATTCAGATCGCGGAGCAGGCCGCGGCGAAGCAGTACCAGGCGCAGCAGCAAGCCGCGCAGGTGCAGGCGCCGCCCGCACAGAGCTATCGGCCGACGCCGCAGCCTTATGCGTCAGGGCAATCCTATGCCGCAGCGCAGCCTAATCCGGGCGCGGCCGCATCGACCGTGCCGCCTTATATGCAGCAGGCGATGGCGAATGCGCGGCAGCAATCGCCCCACATGTTCCAATAACAGCGGGAAGACGGGCTAAGATGAAGAGGAGGCGTCAGCCGACTCGTCCGCATCTTAGCTTTTCTTATGACCTTTTGTTATAATATGTGAAGTTTAACGATAATGGACGGGTGAATCGAACATGAAGATTTATGAGAAGGCGCCGGCCAAGATCAATCTGCTCTTGGACGTCATGCGCAAGCGCGAAGACGGTTTTCACGAAGTCGAAATGATCATGACGATGGTCGACTTGGCGGACCGGCTCGAAATGGAGGAGCTGCAGAGCGACTCCATCTTTATATCCAGCCAGGCCGGATACATACCGCTGGACGAGAAGAACCTGGCCTTTCAGGCGGCCAGGCTGATCAAGGACCGCTATAACGTTCGCAAGGGCGTATATATTCATTTGGACAAGAACATTCCGGTGGCCGCGGGCCTTGCGGGCGGGAGCAGCGATGCGGCCGCGACGCTGCGCGGACTGAACCGGTTATGGCAGCTCGGCATCTCGGAGGACGAGCTGTGCACGCTCGGCGCGGAGCTCGGCTCGGACGTGCCGTTCTGCGTAACGGGAGGCACGGCCATCGCGCGCGGCCGCGGCGAGAAGCTCGAGCGCATTCCGAACCCGCCGCAATGCTGGGTCATTCTGGCGAAGCCGCCGATCAATGTGTCGACAGCCGACGTATACGGGAAATTGCGCGCTTCGGAGCTGAAGCAGCATCCTTCGACCCAAGATATGGTGGAAGCGATTTCACAAGGATCCTTCGCCGACGTGTGCGCGAATCTCGGCAACGTGCTGGAAACGGTCACGCTGCAGCTGCATCCGGAAGTGCTGCAGATGAAGGACATCATGCAGCGGCTGGGCGCCGACGGCGTGCTCATGTCCGGCAGCGGCCCGACCGTCTTCGGCCTGGTAAGCAAGGAGGCCAAGGTGTCCCGCATCTATAATGGGCTGCGCGGCTTCTGTAAAGAAGTTTATGTGGTAAGAATGCTAACATAAAGCCTACGTAAATCTTGATTAAATCCGTATGAAAATGGTATATTGACTTTATAATATTCGGATTTAGCATGGGGGGGTACGGTTTGAAGAAATTAAAACGGAGTGCAAGGTTAGTGGAAATGACGCAGTACTTACTTACGCGCCCCCATACGTTAATTTCTCTAACAGCATTTGCAGATCGTTATCAGTCTGCCAAGTCGTCCATCAGCGAGGATTTGGCCATTATTAAAGAAGTGTTCGAAGAAGAAGGACTTGGCGAGCTGCATACGCTTGCCGGCGCTGCCGGCGGCGTGAAGTATACGCCGAAGATGGCTGACGCCGAGGCCTTATCCATCATGAACGGCATATGCCGCCAGCTGGAGCAGCCGGAGCGCGTGCTTGCCGGCGGTTATCTATATATGACGGATATGCTGGGCCAGCCGGGCTTGCTTGCCGATGTCGGCCGCATGTTCGCGACGGCTTTCGCCAACGCGGAGATCGACGTCATCATGACGGTGGAAACCAAGGGCATCCCGCTCGCCTATGCGACGGCGGCATGCATGAACCTGCCGGTCGTCATCGTCCGCAGGGACAACAAGGTGACGGAAGGCTCCGCCGTGAGCATCAACTACGTCTCGGGCTCCAATAAGCGCATCCAGACGATGTCCTTGGCCCGCCGCGCGCTGAAGGAAGGGGCGCGGGTGCTGATCGTGGACGATTTCATGAAAGCCGGCGGCACGATTCAAGGTATGATGGACCTGCTCTATGAATTCAACGCGAAGGTCGCGGGCGTCGGGGTGTTCGTGGAATCCGGCGAGCTCGATACCGAGGAGCGGCTGCTGGAGGACTATGTGTCCCTCGCCAAACTGACGGCCGTGGACATGAAGACGAAGCAGACGACCGTCGTCCCGGGCAACTATTTCAATCCCATTGAGAACTAACGGAGGTTATTGAACGATGAAACAACAACCGCAAATCGTCTCGACTACGAAAGCTCCTGCAGCGATCGGACCTTATTCGCAAGCGATCAAGCTCGGCAATCTGCTCTTCACGTCCGGCCAAATTCCGCTGAACGCGGACGGCGTACTCGTCGAGGGCGGCATCGAGGAACAGACGCATCAAGTGTTCCGCAACCTGGAAGCGGTGCTAACCGAGGCGGGCGCGACATTCGCCGACGTTGCCAAAGCGACCGTCTTCATCAAAGACATGGACCAGTTCGCGGCCGTCAACGCCATCTATGCTTCCTACTTTGGCGATCATAAGCCCGCTCGCTCAACCGTAGAGGTGGCGCGGCTTCCGAAGGATGTCCTTGTCGAAATTGAACTGATTGTAGCGATTGAAGTCGAATAAAATAGAATAATCTTTCATTTAAAAAAATATTTAAAATTCAGCCAATTATTTTCCAGAACTATGAAGGAAATCGTATTGCTGTGTGGAAGTATACACCAAGTCTTCGATAGGCAAAGGTGGTGAACACAGATGCAAATTACCGATGTTAGACTCCGCCGAGTAAATTCCGAAGGTCGCATGAAGGCTATCGCCTCCATTACCATTGACAATGAGTTTGTCGTTCACGATATTCGCGTGATAGACGGCAACAATGGTATGTTCGTGGCAATGCCGAGCAAGCGTACGCCGGATGGAGAGTTCCGGGATATCGCACATCCGATCTCTTCGACGACACGGGAGAAGATCCAAGCTGCCGTTCTTGCTGAGTACGAGCGTGCGGCCACGGAAGAAGAAGTTATTGAAGAAGGCGCTTAAATTGGGAATATTGGGGCAGAGAGGAAGAGAGCCGTTCGGCTCTCTTTTCTTTTGCCCCGGGATACGCTATATTCAGTAGAGCATTGATATGAGCCGCAATTGGCTCGGGGCAGGAGGAACATTCGGTGAAAGTAATGGCTATCGTCCTTGCGGCAGGTCAAGGAAAACGCATGAAATCCAAATTATATAAAGTCTTGCATCCCGTTTGCGGCAAGCCGATGGTGGCGCATGTGCTTCAGACGGTCAAGGACGCTGCTTGCGAGCGCACCGTCGTCGTGGTCGGGCACGGGGCGGAAACCGTTCGCGCTTATCTCGGAAGCGACGTTGAGATCGTGCTTCAGGAGCAGCAGCTCGGCACCGGCCACGCGGTCCAGCAGGCGGAGCCGCTGCTTGGCGGCGAAGAAGGCACGACGGTCATCCTGTACGGCGATACGCCGCTCGTCACGTCGGGGACGATCCAGTCGCTGCTGCGCATCCATGCGGAGACCCGTTCGGCCGCAACCGTGCTGACGGCGGTCGTGCCGAATCCGCAGGGCCTTGGCCGCATCATTCGCGACGACGCCGGCAACGTGCTGCGCATCGTCGAGCAGAAGGACTGCACGCCGGAGCAGGCGGCGATCACGGAGATCAACACGGGCATGTACTGCTTCGATAATAAGAAGCTGTTCCGGGCGCTTGCCCAAGTGACGAACAACAACGCGCAGGGCGAGTATTACTTAACGGACGTGATGGAAATCCTGAAGAACGCCGGGGAAACCGTCGGCGCTTACTGCACGCCGGATTTCGCCGAGGGCATCGGCGTCAACGACCGCGTCGGCCTGGGCGAAGCGGAAGCGCTCATGCGCGCGCGCATCGTACGCAAGCATCAGCTCGGCGGCGTGACGATCATCGATCCGGCCGCGACGTACATCGAAGCTGACGTCGCGATCGGTTCCGACACGGTTATCTATCCGGGGACGGTGCTGCGGGGAGCGACGGTGATCGGCGAGGATTGCGTCATCGGCCCGAATGCGGACATCACGGACACGACAATCGGCAACGGCGTCACGGTGAAGCAGTCCGTCGCCGTGGAAGCGGCGATCGGCGACGAGAGCGCCGTCGGTCCGTTCGCCTATCTTCGTCCGGGCTCGAAGCTCGGCACGGGCGTGAAAATCGGCGATTTCGTCGAGATCAAGAACGCGGAGCTGGGCGACGGCACGAAAGTATCGCATCTCAGCTATGTCGGCGATGCCAAAGTCGGCAAAGACGTTAACGTCGGCTGCGGCGCGATTACGGTCAACTACGACGGGTACAACAAGGCGATGACGGAAATCGGCGACAATGCCTTCGTCGGCAGCAACGTCAACCTCATCGCTCCGGTGAAAATCGGCGACGGCGCGTACGTCGTGGCCGGCTCGACGATCACGAACGACGTGCCCGCGAACGATGTGGCCATCGCGCGCGAGCGCCAGGTCAACAAGCCGGGCTACGCCGAGAAGCTGCGCGGACGCGCGAAGGCGAAGAAGGAAGCGAAATCGAAGAAATAACGGCCGGCAGCGAAGAACGGCCGGCAGCTTGGGCAGAAGCGCTGCACAAGCCGCGAGCCCCGGGGCGCTCCGATGCCCGGGGCTCTTCTGCGCGTCCGCCGACGGCTGCCGAGGCGCCGCCGCGTCATGCGGACTCGTTTAATTCCGTGCCGGAATGGGTATGAATATATGGAAATCGATTTGTACAAGGAGGTTTCCACCATGGCAATCCCGTTTCAGGCTGAACAACGGAAAACCGGCACGCAGGGCGAATTGCGCCAGATGAGGCAGAGAGGCAGCGTTCCCGGCGTCGTATATGGCACGCAACTAACGGAGCCGCTCCATGTGGCGGTGAGCGAGAAGGAGCTCACTTCGCTGCTCCGGGCGCATCCCCATGCCCTGCTGGAGCTAGACATTCCCGGCGAGGGCAAGCGCCCCGTCATGATGACGGAGGTACAGCGCGAGCCGCTGTCGCGAAACGTGCTGCATGTCGATTTTCATCAAGTGAATATGAATCAAGAGATCAAGACGATGGTGCGCCTGGATATGGCCGGCGACTCCGCAGGCGTGCGCGAAGGCGGCATTCTGCAGGCCATGCTGCACGAGCTGGAGATTCATTGTTTGCCGAATCGGATACCGGAAGCGATCGAAGTCGATGTCGCGGGGCTCGGTATCGGCGAGAACTTGCTTGTCGGGGACTTGAAGCTGCCTGCGGGCGTAACGACGCGGATGGACGCCGATCAGGTCGTCGTGACCATCCTCATGCCGCAGAAAGACCTGACCGCGGAAGAAGCGGAGGAAGCGGCCGAGGAAGCGGAAGCAGCCGCGGAGCGGTCGCATGGCGCCAAGATGGCCGTGCACACCTCGGAATCGGAATAGCATGATCGGGTTAATCGGGGCTGCCTGGCGCAGCCCCTTTATTTTTTTCAGTAGCCGGGCCTGGAGACGAAGGTAAATTGCTTGCGGCTGTAGAAAATATTATTCATCTTGATGTACGATGAACTGATCTCGTCGACGAAGCCGATATCATGGTGCACGTCGCGCCAATACACCTGCACAGGCACGTTGCAATCACGATGATCCTGGAAATGGCTGTCGTCGTAGATCCGCTGTCCGTTTACATACATCGCATTAAACGCCCCTTTGCATACGAAGTTCGGCAGTACGCCGCCACTATACATATGATCATTTGGGCTGATGATTCGTTGCATGGGGGACGAAGAAAATTTTCGGGGATTCTTATCGGGAATTCTAAGATTACTTATAGGAGTTGACGATTGCAGCATGAAATGGATCGTAGGTCTCGGCAACCCCGGAACCGCTTATCAGGGAACAAGGCATAACGTCGGTTTTATGGTCGTGGACGAGCTGGCCAGACGGTGGGGCATCGCGGTAACCCAGAGCAAATGCAAGGGGCTGATCGGCGAAGGACATGTCGCGGGCACGAAGGTGGCGCTGATCAAGCCGATGACGTATATGAACCTGTCCGGCGAGACGGTGCGCGGGTTCATGGACTATTATAAGGCCGAGCTGGAGGATGCCATCATCGTCTATGACGATCTGGATACGGAGACGGGCAAAATCCGGCTGCGGTATCAGGGCAGCGCCGGCGGGCACAACGGCATCAAATCGATTATTCAGCATACGGGCACGCAGACGTTCAACCGGATTCGGCTGGGCATCTCGCGTCCGAAGAACGGCATGATTATCTCGGACTACGTCCTCTCGAATTTCCCGAAGAGCGAGAACGAGCTGCTGAAGACGATGGTGGAAGAGAGCTGCGACGCGGTCGAATTCGCGCTGACGAATCCGTTCGAGCGGACGATGGCCAAATATAACCGTTAAATTTCGGCGGGCGCGGGCATACTGAGGATAGGATGCATACCCGGAGAGCGAACGGGAACGTACGACTGAACGCTGAGAGAAGCTCGCGGATCAGAGAAAGTTCGCTGGCCAGGGTATAACGACCACTCAGGAGGCATAAATATGGCTGTGAATTACGTTTGCCGGCATTGCAAAACGCCCATGGGCTCGATCGACAACGCGCATGTCTCGGAGGCGCAGCTGGGTTTCCATTTCTTGACCCCCGAAGAGCGCAGCGATATAATAGCGTATAACTCGAATGGAGACGTAACGGTCAACGTCGTATGCGACTACTGCCGTGAAGCGATCGAGAGCAATCCCGAGCTGCTGCTCGTGGTGAATCCGCTGCAGTGATGCGCGATAGAAGAGCCTTGGCGAACGGCTGAGGCTTCTTTTTTGATCTATTGGAAACAAGCCTGTTGCGCGGTCCTGCCGCCGCAATAGCAGGAAGGGATAGAGCCTGCCCGCCGCCGTCCGGCAGCGCAGGCGGCTTCTTCCCGTTACGCTGCCCAGGAACGGTTTTGGTTTGGAATGAAACGAGGTGCCGCTAACTTGAAAGCATTATTGGAAGCTTACGCCGCGGATACGGATTTTGGCTCCATCGTATCCGGAATCAAGAAAGGGATGCGCGAGCAGCTCGTCTCGGGACTGGCCGGCTCGTCGCGGCAGGTCATGATCGCCGCGCTCAAGCGTGAGTTCGACCGCCCGATGCTCGTCGTCACCCACAATATGTTCGCGGCGCAGAAGATCGCAGAGGATCTCGTGGAATGTCTGTCGCCGGGGGAAGTGCTGCTCTTCCCCGCCAATGAGCTGGTCGCCGCCGAATCGGCGATATCGAGCCCGGAAGTGCTTGCCCAGCGGATGGATGTGCTTATCCGGCTGTCGCAAGGATTTCGCGGGATCGTTGTCGTGCCGTTCTCCGGCGTTCGCCGCTTTCTGCCGCTGAACGCCTTCATGGCGAACGCGCGCATCCTGGTCAAGGTCGGCGAGACGCTAGCTTTGGAAGCGTTTTTACGGCAGATGGTAGAGCTCGGCTACGAGCGCGTCGATAAAGTAGAAGGCAAGGGCGAAATGAGCGTCCGGGGCGGAATCGTCGATTTCTTCCCGCTGACGTCGCCGCATCCGTACCGGGTGGAATGGTTCGACGACGAAATCGACTCCATTCGGACGTTCGACTCCTCCGACCAGCGCTCGATCGAGAAGCTGGACGCGTACACCGTGCCGCCGTGCAAGGAACTGACGGCCGATCTGCGCCGGTTCCAGAATGCAGCGCAGCATGCGTCGGAGCTGCTTGAGCAGCAGCTGCAGAAGATGACGGACCGCACGGCCAAGGACCGGCTGCGCGCGGAGATCGGGGCCGAGATCGAGAAGCTGCGGGAGCATCAGTATTTTCCGGAACTCTATAAATATATTTCGCTGCTCTATCCGGAGCGGCAGACCTTATTCGATTATGTGCCAAGCGATACGCTGCTGATCTACGACGAGCCGACCCGGCTGATCGAAACCGGCCGCCAGCTGGAGCGGGACGAAGCGGAATGGTCGACGCATCTGATGACGAACGGCAAAGCGCTTCCGGCGCTTGCTTTGGCGCGCCCGTCGGACGACGTCCTGTTCCACCGTCCGTTCCCGACGCTGTTCCTGTCGCTGTTCCTGCGCCAAATTCCGCATACGCAGCCGCAGAACATCCTGAACGTCGTCAGCCGCGCGATGCAGAACTTCCACGGCCAGATGAACGTGCTCAAAACCGAGATGGAGCGGTGGCGCAAGGCGGGGGCGACCGTTATGATGCTCGCCGGCAGCGCGGAGCGGATGGACCGCATGCGGCGGGTGCTGCAGGATTACGGCATCGAGCCGCCGATCCTGATCGAAGGCAACCTGCAGAGCGGGTTCGAGCTGCCGTCCGTGCACCTCATCGTCATCACCGAGGGCGAGATGTTCTCGCAGAAGCAGCGCAAGGCGCGCCGCCTCGACAAGAAGATGGACAATGCGGAGCGGATCAAGAGCTATACCGAGCTGAAGGTCGGCGACTACGTCGTGCACCAGAACCATGGCATCGGCAAATACATGGGCATCGGCACCTTGGAGATTGCCGGTATCCACAAGGACTACATGCATATCATGTACGCGGGCGGCGACAAGCTGTCCGTGCCGATCGAGCAGATCGACCTGATTCAGAAGTATGTCGGCAACGAGGACAAGGAGCCGAAGGTCTATAAGCTGGGCGGCAGCGAATGGACCCGCGTGAAGAGCAAGGCGCAGTCGTCCGTCAAGGATATCGCCGACGAGCTCATCAAGCTGTACGCCGAGCGGCAGGCGACGTCCGGGTTCGGCTTCGGGGCGGATACGTCGTACCAGCAGGAATTCGAAGCGATGTTCCCGTACGACGAGACGAGCGACCAGCTCCGCGCGATCGCGGAGATCAAGAAGGATATGCAGACGCCGCGTCCGATGGATCGCTTGTTGTGCGGCGACGTCGGTTACGGCAAGACCGAGGTGGCGGTGCGCGCCGCGTTCAAGGCGGCGATCGAGGGCAAGCAGGTCGCGGTGCTCGTGCCGACGACGATTCTCGCGCAGCAGCATTACGAGACCTTCCGCGAACGGTTCTCGGGCTTCCCGTTCAACGTGCAGGTGTTAAGCCGGTTCCGGTCCAAGAAGGAACAGACGGCGACGATGAAAGGATTGAAGGCGGGCACGGTGGACGTCGTGATCGGCACGCACCGCCTGCTGTCGCAGGACGTTATTTTCAAGGATTTGGGACTGCTCATCGTCGACGAGGAGCAGCGTTTCGGCGTGTCGCACAAGGAGAAGCTGAAGCGGCTCAAGACGAACGTCGACGTGCTGACGCTGACGGCGACGCCGATTCCGCGTACGCTTCACATGTCCATGCTCGGCGTGCGCGACTTGTCGGTCATCGAGACGCCGCCGGAGAACCGGTTCCCGGTGCAGACGTACGTCGTGGAATACAGCCCGTCGCTCGTGCGGGAATCGATCGAGCGCGAGCTGGCGCGCGGCGGACAGGTGTACTACCTGTACAACCGGGTGCAGGGGATCTATCAAATGGCGGAGCAGATCAACGCGCTGGTGCCGGATGCGCGGGTGGCGGTCGGCCACGGCCAAATGTCCGAGCAGGAGCTGGAGAAGACGATTCTCGACTTCCTCGACGGGGAGTCGGACGTGCTCGTCAGCACCAGCATTATCGAGACGGGCGTCGACATTCCGAACGTCAACACGCTGATCGTGCACGACGCGGATAAAATGGGCTTGTCCCAGCTGTACCAGCTGCGGGGCCGGGTCGGACGTTCCAATCGGATCGCGTACGCGTATTTCACGTACCAGCGGGATAAAGTACTGACGGAGGTCGCCGAGAAACGACTGCAGTCGATCAAGGAATTCACGGAGCTCGGCTCCGGGTTCAAGATCGCGATGCGCGACTTGTCGATTCGCGGCGCGGGCAACCTGCTCGGCGCGGAGCAGCACGGCTTCATCGCGTCCGTCGGCTTCGATCTGTATTCGCAAATGCTGGCCGACGAGATCGCCAAGCGCAAAGCCGAAATGGGCGGCGAGGTCGAGGAGCAGCCGAAGGAAGTGAGCACGTCGATCGATATGAGCATCGATGCCTACTTGCCCTCCTCTTATATTTACGATAGCATACAAAAGATAGAGATTTACAAAAAGGTCGCCGCGGTCCGCACCTTCGAAGAAGGCGACGATCTGCGCGACGAGCTGGTCGACCGGTTCGGCGATCTGCCGCAGTCGGTGGACAATCTGCTGTCCGTGGCCCGTCTCAAGGTGTACGGCGCGATTTGCGGCATCGAACAGATCGGCGGCAAGGGCGACGATATTACGCTTAAATTCGCGGAACGGGAGAAGAAGCGGTTCGATGCGAAGAAGGTGGACCGCATCTGCCTGCAATTGGAGAACAGGTTCGCGCGCATTCCGGGACAAGAGCCTCATCCGGCCGTGCTGCTGCGCGGCAAAGGGCTGTCCGTAGAGCTGAAGCTGGAGCTGTTGGAACGGTTTTTGACGCAGTATAAAGATACTATCCAATCGAAAGGGGAACTACAGGATGTTACGCATTAAACCGGCAAGAAGAACGATCCTGCTTGCGCTTGTCGCCGTGCTCGTGGTCGTGCTTGCGGCAGGCTGCGGCAAGAAGAAGGAGGAGGGGGAAGCGGCGGGCAAGGTCATCGCGACGTACAAGGACGGCACCGTCACGGACACCGAGTTCAAGAAGTATTCCACGTTCTTCGGCATCGTGCAACCGCAGACGGAAGCGTATCTGAGCATTCCGGAGCTGCAGGAGCAGTTCCTGCGGGAGTACATCGGCTATAAAATTCTGTACAAGCCCCTCTCCGACAAAAAGCTGAGCGATGCGGACCAGAAGAATATCGACGACTTCTACGCACAGGTGGAGCAGGTGTTCGCGAACGACGCGGATACGAAGAAGAAGGCGGACGACGCCGGCCTGAAAGAGGCGGACATCCGTCACTTCTACACGATGATCACAAGCATCATGAAAGACGAAGAGAGCAAAGTGACCGACGCCGAAGTGCAGAAGCAGTATGAATCGACCAAGGACGATTACAATATCGTCAGCGTCCGCCATATTCTGATCGCCACGGTCGATCCGACAACGGGCGCCGAGAAACGCAAGGACGAGGACGCGCTCAAGATAGCGAAAGAAGTGAAGGCGAAGCTGGACGCGGGCGGCGACTGGAAAGAGCTCGCGAAGCAATATTCCGACGACGACGGCTCCAAGGAGAACGGCGGTCTGTACGAGGACAAGCAGGCGAAAGGCTGGGTGCAGGAATTCAAGGACGCGGCCAACAAGCAGGCAATCGGCAAAGTCGGCGATCCGGTTCAATCGCAGTACGGCTATCACGTCATGAAAGTCGAGAAGCGCACGCCTACGCCGTTCGACAAGCTGTCCGACGCGGACAAGGCGGGCCTGAAGCAGGAAGCGGGATCGGCGAAATTGCAGGCGTACATGACGGACGAGCTGCCGAGCCTGATCACGAATATCAGCCTGCCGAAAGCGGCCGATTCGGGTACGGGCACGACGAACTCGGGTACCGGCACGGATTCGGGCAAAAACAGCGGTACGACGAACGGCGGCACGACCGACACAGGCACGACGAATACCGATAAGAAAGACGATGCAGCCGGGAACGAGAGCAAAACCGAAAGCAAATAAGCGATCGGCTTTACTTCGAAGACAGTGGTTGTCGGACAAGCCCAGCCGGGAACGGTTGGGCTTGTTTTGCAATAGATGAACGCGGGGAGGAAGAAACATGGGACAATTCTATACGGGTTCTTACGCGACGAAGGAACAGGAAGGCATTAAAGCGATGCGGCTGCTGGATAACGGCGGACTGGCCGAGGGCTCGGGATTGGCGGGCATACATCACCCTTCGTTCCTCGCCGTTAACGCGGCGGGGACGCGTCTCTTCGCCGTCAGCGAGACGGGAGCGGAGCCCGGCAGCGTGTTCAGCTTCGCCATTGACGCCGGGCATGGCACGCTGTCGCCCATTAACGAGACGTCCACCTTGGGCGGGTCGCCATGCCACCTGACGCTGGATGCGAAGGAACGGCTGCTGATCGCGACGAACTATTCCGGCGGCAACGTCTGCTTGTTCGCGATCGGGGAAGACGGGGCGCTGACGCTTGCCGACCAAGCCGTCCATGAGGGACGCGGGCCGAGGAATGACAGGCAGGAAGCGCCGCATCCGCATTCGTCGATTATCGATGCGGGCAATCGCTTCGCGCTCGTGGCCGACCTGGGGACCGACGAAATCGTGCATTACCGGATCGACCATGAAGCGCGGAAGCTGGTCCGTCATCATGCGACCAAGACGGCCGCCGGAGCGGGGCCCCGCCATATGGCATTCCATCCGGCGGGCGACCGGCTGTATGTCGTCCATGAGCTGGACTGCACGGTGGCCGTATACGGCTACGCGGGAGAGGCGTCCGAGCTGACCCTGCTGCAGACCGTGCCGACGCTCCCGGAGACGTTCGAGGGCGAGAGCACCTGCGCGGACATTCATGTATCGAACGACGGCCGCTTCTTGTACGCATCCAATCGGGGGCATGACAGCATCGCCGTCTACCGGATCGCGCAGGACGGGAACGGGCTGCTCGAGCTTGTCGAAATCATGTCCAGCGGAGGCAGGACGCCGCGAAACTTCGCGATTTCGCCCGATGGAGGATTCATGCTGGCAGCCAATCAAGACAGCGACTCGATCGTCTCGTTCCGGATCGATGCGGCAACCGGACGACTGCAGCCGACCGGAGACGCGTTCGCGTCGGTGAAGCCGGTGTGCATCGCTTTTCTGTAAGCAACGATCGCTTCGGCGATCGTGAATAATGCAGGATGCTTGTCCATGCGAGGACCGTCTCTCCGGATCGGGAGGGGCGGTTTTCGTCATTCTCCGGCAGCATGCCGCCGTCGGTGTTTCGGGCGGGACGTGCGGCGTTTACACAATGCATAAGAAAATGGGAGGGGATGAATACTATGGTCAGTTCGATCAACACCTCTTTTCAAGGATTCTCTCCTCTTGAATAATAAAGCTTGGCCGGCAGTGCATCAGCAGTACAATTGTCCAGTCGAATTCAAAACCTTCAAGGAAAGTGGGGCAACTAGAACATGAAAGCAACTGGAATTGTCCGTCGTATCGATGATCTCGGCAGGGTCGTCATTCCCAAGGAAATCCGCCGCACCTTGCGTATTCGCGAAGGCGATCCGCTTGAAATCTTCGTCGATCGCGACGGAGAAGTCATCCTCAAGAAGTATTCCCCGATCGGCGAGCTCGGCGATTTCGCGAAGGAGTATGCGGAGTCCTTGTCGGAGAGCACCAACCATATTACGCTCATCACGGACCGTGACAACATCATTGCCGTGGCCGGTGCGCCGAAGAAGGAATACCTGGAGAAACAGATCGGCTCGATGCTTGAAGGCTGCATGGACAACCGTAAAACGGTGGTGGAGTCCGGCGGCGGCTCGTTCGAGGTCGTGAAGGATATCGGCGAGACGTTCAGCTCTTTCGTGGCGGCGCCTATCGTGGCCGGGGGCGATCCGATCGGAACGGTCGTGCTGCTGAGCAAGGACGAAGCGGTGAAGATGTCGCAGATGGAAACGAAAATGGTGGAAACCGCCGCCGGCTTCCTGGCGAAGCAAATGGAGCAATAGCATAGCCGGCGGGCTGGAATTAGAGACCTGATAACGCAGCAGCTTCCTTTGAAGGAGATACCTTCGGGGAAGCTTTTTTGCGATTCATGGCGCTTGCCTCGCGTAATCTCGGCCGCGTCTGCCGTTTCTTGCCGCCGTCCGGACTCATCGCGTCTGCGTTTAGGGTATAATGGAGACAGGAGAAGAGACAGGCAGGTGCGGAAGTTGAAGCAAAAGCAAGCGGAGATCCGCGGAGCCGCGCCGGGGAGCGGGCGTTCGGCATTGCGCGGCGATGCGGAAGAACGGCTCGCGGCGGCGGAGAGCGGGCCCGAAGCCGGAAGAGCGGCTGCGGGCGAAGGCGCCGTGCCTGCGGGGCGGACCGGCGGCGACGGTCTGCGGGCCGAAGCCGCGGCGGGGAATGGCGGGGGCTTCGCAGCGCGGATAGAAGAGCCCTACGGCGGCCCGCTGGTCGGGGCTCGATCCGAAGACGGATCCGGACGCGCCGAGCGGAACGAGGTTAGGCGAGCCGGCGGCGACAGCCCGAACGCGCCTGGCGGTCGGAGAAGGAACGCCGGAGGCGGCGGCCCCCGGCTAATGAAGGGCGCCGCGGTGATGGGGATTGCAATGCTGGCTAGCAAGACGCTTGGCACGCTGCAGAAAATTCCGCTTCAGAACATTGCCGGCGACCGGGTATTCGGCATCTACAACGCCGTCTATCCGCTCTACCAGCTGCTGCTCGTGATGGTGACGGCGGGTTTCCCCGTCGCGGTGTCGCTGCTCGTCGCGGAGCGGGAAGCGGCCGGCGATCGGGAAGGCTCGTCGCGCGTGCTGACGGCGAGCGTCTGGCTGTTGTCCGCCGGAGGCGCGGCCGGGTTCCTGCTGCTGTGGACCGGTTCGCGGAACGTCGCCGCCTGGCTCGGCGACGACGCGGCGGCCTCCGCGGTGCGCGCTTCCGCGCTGGCGTTCTGGGTTGCCCCGGCCATGGCCGCGTTCCGCGGCTATTATCAGGGACGCGGCCAGATGCTGCCCTCGGCCGTATCGCAGCTGTCCGAGCAGACCGTGCGCGTCGCCGGCATGCTGCTGCTGCTCATGCTGGGCTGGCATCTCGGCTGGCCGGACGACCGGCTTGCGGCGGGCGCGACGGCAGGGTCGGCCATCGGCGGACTGGCCGGGCTTATCGTCATCGCGGCCTATTGGCTGCGGGAACGACGAGCGGACAAGCTGGCGGACAGAGACAGCCGGCCGGATGGGCGGGTCGGAGACAGAGCCGATCCGAATGAGACGGATGTCCAAGCGTCCGGGATGCAGGCGGAGCATAAGCATGTGGCGCTCGGACAGTTGGAACAGGAGGGGACGTCCGGGCGGCAGCAGGCGCGTCGCACGGAGATGCAGCAAGCGCGAGCGGAGCAAGACGGCTCGGGGCCCGCAGCTGCGCGCGGGCCTATGGCTGAGCGTGCAGCGAATGAACGCGGGGCAGGGCTGCTTGGCCTGATGCGGCGGCTAGCTTGGCTTGCCGTCCCCGTAACGCTTGGGGCGCTGGCGGTGCCCGTGCTGAACGTCGTGGACGCGTTCACCGTTCCGCGGCTGCTTCGCGGCACCGGTCTGGCGCAGGACGAGGCGATGGCGCTCTTCGGTCTGTACAGCCGGGGCCAGCCGCTTGTGCAGCTGGTCGTCATGGTTGCCGGCGCGATGGGCGGGGCGCTCGTTCCCGCGCTGGCGGGCGCCCGCGCGAGCGGCGACGGAGCCGCTGTCCGGCAGCAGGCGGCCCTCATCCTGCGCGCCGCGTGGGGGATCGGCGCAGCCGCGGCTTTGGGGCTCGCGCTGCTGGCCGAGCCCATCAATGTCATGCTGTACGCGGACGCTGCCGGGACGCGCACGTTCGCCCTTGTCGGGTGCACGGCGCTCGCGGGCACCGTCAGCGCGCTCGCCGCGGCCGTGCTTCAAGGGCTGGGGGCGGTTCGCACCCCCGCCCTGCTCATGCTGGCCGCCGCTGCGATGAAGGCGGCGTTCAACGCCGCCCTCGTGCCGGCGCTCGGCACCGTCGGCGCGGCCTGCGCCGGCATCGCCGCGCTCACGGCGGCCGCCCTGCTCGGCTCGGCGGCCGTCAGCCGCGCCGCCGGCGCGGCGATGCCCGCGCGGCGCGCCGCGGGCATGGGACTCGCACTCGCGTGCATGGCCGCGGTGCTGGTCCTGGCCGAGCGCGGCGGGGCTCCGCTGCTCGGCCTTGCGCTGCCGCCGCGGGCGGCAGCGGCCGCGCTCGCGCTCGGGGGCACCGCCCTCGGCGGAGCGGCCTTTGCCGCCGCCGTGCTGCGCTTCGGCGGCGTTACCGCGCGCGAGCTGCGCGCGCTGCCGGGCGGCGATGCGCTCGCCGCCCGCTTGAGCCGTTGGCGCCTGCTGCCCCGAGGCGCCTAGGCCGTCAGCGCGCCGCCATGCGCTGCGGCGCCCGTGCGCGCAGCGCACTCCGGAGGCGCCGAGCCGCGCACCCGGCGCCAAGCCGCGCACCCGGCGCCGAGCCGCGCACCCGGCGCCAAGCCGCGCACCCGGCGCCGAGCCGCGCACCCGGCGCCAAGCCGCGCACCCGGCGCCAAGCTGTGCACCCGGCGCCGCAGGCACCGAATAACCAACTCGCCCAAACCCCATAAAGGAGGAATACATACATGCAATCGACTATCACCGTCGTCGGCCTAGGCTCCGGCGACGCCGACCAGCTCACGCTGGGCGTATGGCGCAGGCTGCAGGAGACCGAGCACCGCTACGTGCGCACGGACAAGCATCCGATGATGCGGCTGTTCGCCGAGCACGGCCTGGCCTATGAATCGTTCGATGCGCTCTACGAGCAGCTGGACTCGTTTCCGGACGTCTATGAAGCGATCGCGAACGCGCTGATCGAGCAGGCCCAAGCGAAACAATCCCTCATTTACGCCGTTCCCGGCCATCCGATGGTGGCGGAGCGGGCGGTGCAGCTGCTCCGGGAGCGCTGCCCCGAGCACGGAGTCAGGCTCGACATCCTCGGCGGCGAGAGCTTCCTGGACCAGGCGTTCACGCGGCTTGGCTTTGACCCGATCGAAGGGTTCCAGCTGCTGGACGCCGCCGATCTGAAGCCGTCGCTGATCCGCACGGAGCTGCATACCGTCATCGGCCAAGTGTACGACGCCTTCACGGCGTCCGACGTGAAGCTGACGCTCATGGAGCTGCTGCCGGACGACTATCCCGTGACGATCGGACATGCGCTCGGCGTTCCGGGGGAAGAACGAATCGTAACTGTGCCGCTGTATGAGCTCGACCGGACGCCGGGCTACGGCAATCTGTCGCTCATCTGGCTGCCGCGCTCCACGGACGAGTCGCTGCGCAACCGCAGCTTCGAACGGCTGCACGAGATTGTCTCGATCCTGCGCGGACCGGAAGGTTGCCCGTGGGACATGGAGCAGACGCACCAATCCATCCGCAAGAATTTCATCGAGGAAACGTACGAAGCGATCGAAGCGATCGACAACGACGATCCCGACGGCATGCGCGAGGAGTTCGGCGACGTCATATTGCAGGTCATGCTCCATAGCCAGATGGAAGAGGAGGTCGGCACGTTCACGGTCTACGACGTCATCCAGACGCTGAACGAGAAGCTGCTGTTCCGCCATCCGCATGTGTTCGGCGACTCGGCGGCAGGCGATGCGCAGGAGGCGCTGAAGAACTGGGAGCAGATGAAGGCCGAGGAGAAGCGCCGCAAGGGCATCGATCCTGCCGCAGCCTCTCAGCTGGACGGCATTCCGCCGGATCTGCCCGCGCTCATGAAAGCGTACAAGCTGCAGAAGAAAGCGTCCAAGGTCGGCTTTGACTGGGATCAGGTCGAGCCGGTGCTGGATAAGATCGCCGAAGAGCTCGACGAGCTCCGCGAAGCGATCGAGGCCAAGGACGCCGACGAGCAGGCGAACGAGCTGGGCGATCTACTATTCGCGGTGGTGAATGCCGCGAGATTCGTTCATGCCGATCCGGAAGAAGCGCTTGCCCGCACGAATATGAAATTCAAGAAGAGATTTTCATATATTGAAGAGCAGCTTCGTATAAGCGGCCGAACCTTTGACCAAACTGATTTAACAGAGATGGATCGATTCTGGGAGGAAGCGAAGCGGCTTCCGTAGAAAATCTCGAACGATTCGGCAAAATTCGGCTTATTTCCTCATAAAAGCGCAAAAATATTTTCCAGTCAGGCAGGATTTATTTGCTACCAAGCAGAATAGTACGTTGAGGAAATCAAGCTATGCGGCGGCTTTCAAACTGCCTACAACTATATTTGGATTATTAGGAGGATTATCACGATGAACAAAACGGATCTGGTGAACAACATTTCGGCAAAAAGCGGATTGACGAAGCGCGATGTCGAAGCTGTCCTGAACAGCTTCCTTGGCGAAGTGACGGACGCTCTCGCGAGCGGCGACAAAGTGCAATTGATCGGTTTCGGCACGTTCGAGACTCGCAAGCGTTCCGGCCGCACGGGCCGCAACCCGCAAACGGGCAACCCGATCACGATCGCGGAATCGAAAGTTCCTGCATTCAAAGCCGGCAATAAACTGAAGGACGCGATCAAGTAAGTGCGTCTGGATAAATTTCTCAAAGTATCGCGTTTGATCAAGCGGCGTACCGTCGCGAAGGACGTATCCGAACAAGGACGCGTCTGGATCAACGACCGCGAAGCCAAAGCGAGCAGCACCGTCAAAGCCGGCGACGAGCTCAAGATACAATACGGCCAGAAGATCGTCACCGTCCGCGTCGAGCGAATCGTGGAGACGACCAAGAAGGACGAGGCGAGCGGAATGTATACTTTGCTGAAAGAAGAATCGCGCCAGCCTGACAAAATGGACTGGCAATAAAGACGGCAATAAAGAAGACGGCCTACCCGGCGCGATGCCGGGTAGGCCGTCTTTTCATCCTTCCATGCTACCGGTTCTTCATCCCGGCACGAACCGTCCTGCGCGCGCCGGAAGCCGACGGCTTGCCGCCTCGGCCGCTTCGGCGGCGCGGGGCGCCCTTCGCCACGGATTGAATGGCGGCCGTCGCGCCCCCGCCGAGACCGTTCAGCCATTTCACCATAGGCTGGATCTGTTTGTACATCCCGTACAGCTTCTGCGCGTTCGACATGCCGGCCATGATGCCTTCCATGCCGCCGATGCGGGTGAACCAGGTCTCGGGCTTATAGCTCGCCGCGTTCCACTGCGCCTGTTCAGCCGGTTGAACCGGACCGGCTGCCGCCTGGCTCCCATCGTCGCCCGTAACCGGAGCGGCAGCCGAATTTCCGCCCATGCCTCCGGGAAGACCGCCCTCCGCCAAGCCTGGCGCGGCGCTTGCGCCTTCGGGCCCCGTTCCCGCGCCGACCGCAGTCGGAGTTATCGCACGGACGGCAGGCGAGAAGCGCGGCGCCTGTTCTCCCGTCGATCCGCCCAAGGCGCTTGTGCCGGCAGCCGCTCGAGGAGTGCTTGCCATTGCCGCGGCCGTCCTTCCGCCAGCTGACCGCTGCTTGTGCGCATGTCCTGTTTTCCGCGACCGCGACCGCCGTACTTCCTTAAGCCTGCTTGCTTTCATCCTCGCATTCTCTCCTTATCTGCCCTTTTACTCCCTATTCTATGTCCTTCCTCGGCCGAGAGCTTGGATGAATGGGATGGAGTGGCGTTCGCCCGTGCATGCAGGGGCAGATGCTGCGGCAGGACAGGTTCTAAACTTCCTCCTTCGCCCATAGGCTAGTCTCAGTTACCAGTACGCTCTTAGGAGGGGGACGGGGCAATGATGGAGCAGGGGAGCAAGGGACAGAAGCGCCAGGAAATCAAAATGCTTAACCGCAAGATCCTTGAGATTACCGGCGTGATGAACGTGGAGAGCTTCGACGTGGAAGAGTTTCTGCTGGAAACGGAGCTGGGCTTCCTGGCGATTCGCGGACAGAATCTGCACATGAAGCATTTAAGCCTGGAGCAGGGGCTTGTCGCCATTGAGGGGCTTGTCCATTCATTGACGTATTTGGACGGCAGCACGGCCGCGAAATCCAAAGGCCTGTTCGGGAAGATCTTCAAGTGAACGTCAGTTTAAGCGTTCAATGGCTGACCATGATGACGATGCTTCTCTCTGGGATCGGGATGGGCATCGTTTTCGACGGTTACCGCGTTGTGTCGGACGAGCTGCGGATCAGCCGCATCTGGGTGCCGGTCTTCGATCTGCTCTATTGGATCGCCGCCACGATCGCCGTGTTCCAGGTGCTGTCCTCCAGCAATCACGGCGAAGTGCGGCTCTACGTGTTTCTCGGCCTTCTTCTCGGCATCGGCTGTTATTACTGGCTGTTCAGCAAGCTTACCGTGCGGCTTGTGAAGCTGCTTATCCGGACGATCCGCGCGATCGCGAAGCTTGTCGTCCAAACCGTCAATCTGCTGATCGTCAAACCGTTCATCCTGCTGTACAGGCTGGCGAAGCTCCTTCTGGCCTTTTTCAGGGTGTTTACTATTTTCCTCTTCAGAATTGTGGTACAATTGGTTCGTCCTTTCTGGCTATTGCTGGCCTGGATGACGAAGCCGCTGTGGAGACCGGTATTCCGCTGGTGGGACGACCGGATGAATCCGATGATTGCCAAGTGGCGGATCCCAGACAGGTTCAAGGCCGGCGTCGGCGCCGTTCGCGGATTCTGGCAGCGCCGGAAGAGCCGCAAGGACGAGAAGAAGGAAGACTAACACCACCGTCAGGAGGTCCATGAGATGGCAACGGCAAACGCGAACGCATCGTCCGCACGCACGGGCACGAAGCGTAGATTGAAAATATGGCTGATGTTCGTCTTGCTTTTCATGGGCTGGGCGCTCTATACATTCATCACGCAGTTGGAACATCAAGGAAAAGCGGAGCAGAAGCTGGCGGCTGCCCAGTCGAAACTTAATGAGGCTGCCCAGAAAACCGAGGATTTGAAGCTTGAAGTGAAACGGTTGAACGATCCGGAATACATTAGCCTGAAGGCGACGCAGGAGCTCGGCATGGTCAAGAAGGGCGAACGGCCGATCGAGGTGCTTCAGCAGCCATAGATAGGCGCAGAAACGGGTATCCGTCTGTTGCCTTGCTTCTATTGTTCGGGTATAATCACCTTAAGTAACCGCATTTTTCGGCTTACCATCATTCTGTTTGCCGGCAGCCCGCAAGGACGTCGGATCACGAAGCAAGCAGCTTCGCATAACGGTTAGGGAGGAACATTTTTACCTATGGCAATTGAAGTGGGCGCCAAGTTAGAAGGCAAGGTGACAGGCATTACGCATTTCGGAGCATTCGTCGATTTGTCGGGAGGTGTCACAGGGCTAGTTCACATCTCAGAGATTGCCGATAACTACGTCAAGGACGTTAAGGATCACCTGAAGCTGGACGATATCGTGACAGTCAAGGTCATTAACGTAGACAAGGACGGAAAGATCGGGCTTTCCATTAAACAAGCAATCGACCGGCCAGAAGGTTCTGTACCTCCTCAACGCGAGCGTTCCGGAGATCGTCCAGGCGGCTTCAATCGTCCGGGCGGCGGCGATCGCGGACCAGGCGGCGGCTTCAATCGTCCAGGCGGTGGCGGCGGCGGCGGTCGTCCATTCAACAAAGCCGGCGGCGGCAAGCCAGCATACGGCAAGCCATCGTTCGAGGATAAAGTGTCTCGCTTCCTGAAAGACAGCGAAGAGCGGATGTCCTCTTTGAAGAAGAACACCGAATCCAAACGCGGCGGACGCGGAGCGAAGCGCGTTTAATAGCATAGCATGAAGTCGGACAGTGCCCTCGGGCACTGTCTTTTTTGATTTTCCGGCCTGCTTCCCCTCCCTGATTCCCCATTGCAAGCCTTTAATATGCGGCAGATCGAATAAATATACCCGCCCACGCCAAAAAGTTTTCCCTTGTTCTCACGCAATCCCGACAGGTTCGGACGGCGATTTGTCAGGAATCCGATATGGACGCGCCCCATAATTTGTTGAAAACGAAGGCGACGGGACGACGCAGCCCATCGGAAACCCCGCGGGATTCAAGGGATGGCGCCGCGGCGACACGGCGCCGCCCGCCGCGGCGAAATTGTCGGAAAAAACTTTGTTCGTGACAACGCTTTCTGACAAACTTTCCTGCTCGGACGATTCTATAATGGCGATACATTATTTCGAAAAGGGTGGTGCTACTCGCCATGGCAGTCAAACCGAAAGTCGTGATGTTCCCCGGCGTGCGCAAGACAAGCTTCGTTCAGTCGGCGCTTCATAAAGGGTTGGAGCGCACCGGCGCTTTTCAATTGGCGGGTTTGATCGCCTCGCGCAAGTGGACGTTCATTCTGATGGCCGTCGGCTTCCTGCTCGGACGAGCCGTTATTCTGGAATCGCTGACCCCGTTCGCGGTCGCTTACTTCACCGTTATTTATTTCCTCAGGCGGGACTTGTTCTTGCCGGTCGCCGCTTCGATCATCGCCGGGAGCTGGTTCGCGTTAGCGCCGGATCCGATATGGATCGCCATGGAGCTCGCTGTTGTCTATCTGCTCATGAAGGGGCTGGAAGCCTACGAGCGGGCCGAGCTCTCCTACGCGCCGCTGCTCGTGTTCATCGCCACCTTGCTCGTTCGGCTCTTCGGCGTCGTCATTCAGAGCACGCTCGGCTGGTACGAGCTGATGATGGTCGGCGTGGAGGCTTCCCTCGGCTTCGTGCTGACGCTCGTATTCGTACAGGCCATCCCGGTGCTGACGTTTACGAAGAAGACGTCGGCGCTGAAGAATGAAGAAATCATCTGTCTGATGATCATGCTCGCTTCCATCATGACGGGGGCGGTCGGCTGGGTCGTGCAAGGGCTGTCGGTGGAGCATATTCTGTCGCGCTACATGCTGCTGCTGTTCGCCCTGGTCGGCGGCGCGCCGCTTGGCGCTTCGGTCGGGGTGGTGGCCGGCCTGATTCTAAGCCTGGCCGATACCAACGCGATCGTGCAGATGAGCCTGCTCGCCTTCGCCGGGCTGCTCGCCGGGCTGCTGCGCGAAGGCGGCAAAATGGCCGTTGCCTTCGGCATGCTGCTCGGCGCATCCATTCTCTCGATCTACATCGGCAATCAGGCCGATGTCATGAACTCCACCTGGGAGTCCGTCGTTGCGGCAGCGATGCTGCTGGCAACGCCTAAATCGATTATTCGCATCATTTCCAAATACGTGCCAGGCACGCAGGAACATGTCAAATCCCAGCATGAGTACGCCAAGCGCGTACGGGATGTGACGGCGCAGCGGGTTGCGCAATTCTCGGAAGTGTTCCGCCAGCTGTCCCGAAGCTTCGGGCAATTCGGCGGCGACCGGGAAGCGAAGGACAGCAAGGAAGAAACCGTCGGCCACTTCATGAATGCAGCCGCAGAGCGGACATGCAGCACGTGCCATCGGAAAGACTTATGTTGGGAGGGGAAATTTTATGAAACGTACCGCATGATGACGAGCATGATGAGCACGGTGGAGGAGGGAAGGCGTGTCGGGCCGAAGGAGGTGCCGAAGGAGTGGAGCACGCACTGCGTCAAATCGCATCAGGTGCTCACGGTTATGCAGCAGCAGTATGAATTGTATCAGCACGATATGCAATGGCGGAAACAGCTGAACGATTCGCGTCAGCTCGTAGCGGAGCAGTTGTCCGGCGTCTCGCAGGTCATGGAAGACTTGGCGAGGGAGATTCAGCGGGAAGGGCAGCAGCTTCATTTGCAGGAAGAACAGATCCGAGAGGCGCTGGAGGGGCTCGGTTTATCGATACAGGGCATTGAAGTCATTAATCTGGAGGAGGGAAATGTCGAGATCGAGGTGTACCACACCTTCGGACAAGGCTATGACGAGTGCCGCAAAATTATCGCGCCGCTGCTCTCCGACATTCTGGGCGAACCGATCGCCGTTATGTCGGAACGGCTTCCGGAGAGGGACGGCGCGGCCGCGCTGGTTATCTTCGGGACGGCCAAGGCGTTCGAGGTGGAAACCGGCGTAGCCGGACTCGCCAAAGGCGGCGACCTGCTGTCGGGAGACAGCTTCAGCACCGTCGAGCTCGGCAACGGCAAATTTGCCGTAGCCATCAGCGACGGCATGGGCAACGGCGAGCGGGCGAAGCAGGAAAGCAGCACGGCGCTCACGATTTTGCAGCAGCTGCTGCAGTCCGGCATGGACGAGAAGCTGGCCATCAAGTCAGTCAATTCCGTATTGCTGCTCCGTTCCTCGGACGAAGTGTTCGCGACGGTCGATGTCGCTCTCATCGACATGTATTCGGCGAAGACCACCTTCATGAAAATCGGATCAACGCCCAGCTTTATCAAGCGCGGGAACGAAGTGATTCCGATCTCGGCCAACAATTTGCCGGTAGGGATTTTGCAGGACATTGACATAGATCTGGTACGCGTTCAATTACAGCCCGGAGACACGCTCATCATGATGACCGACGGTGTCTACGATGCGCCGGGATATGCCGTGAACAAGGAAATGTGGATGAAGCGCATCATTCACGATATCAAGACGGATCACCCGCAGGAAATCGCCGATACGCTGCTGGATACGGTCGTACGGCACCACAAAGGCGACATTGTGGACGATATGACGGTTGTCGTCGCGAGAGTGGACAAGCATCAGCCCGAGTGGGCTACATTCCGCTGGCCTGGTAGAACCACGGTCGAGCGTCCAAGGACGGTGAGCTGAAATGATCAATTTTAAATTCATGCGAAACGCATTTTTTAATAGAAGCAAAAAGCCAGCTATGGAGCCCGACATCAGCGGAACGGCAGCGGACGGAGGAACCGAAGCGGCGGTGCAGAGGGCCCAGGTCATTCCATTGGAACGAAGGAATGCCCGCCAGCGCCGCGCTCGCGATAAGGAGCAGCGCATGCCGGATGAACGGGCGCGCGAGACGGTTCCGATCCACGTATGGACGCACGAGCAGCCGCCCGTCACATATAAGAACAAGCCGCGCGCGCCGGAGGCGCGCATGCTCGATCCGATCGCGGAGATCCGGAAGCAGATGAAGGGCGCGGCCCTGGAGAAACCGCTGTTCGGCACGATTAAGCAGCAGCCGCAGCCGCAGCCGCTCTTCGGCGGGGATCAGCTGGAGCCGCCAGCCGGCCAGCTTCATCTGAAGGCTGTATCCAGCCAGCCGAAGCCGAAGCCGGTATCCGACGAGAGGCAGCGGAAACGAACGACCGTCATACCGTTCAAGCCGGGACGTGAACCGGCAATCCTGTGGGATCAATGATAGCAGGGCCGCTGCGGCGGCCTGCGCAGCGGAAGCCCGCCTCATTCGGCGGGCTTTTTGCATGCGCGCCGCAGACGACCGGAGAGCTGCCCGCCGGCCGCCGCCTATCGTGTCTTTCGATCCGAAATAGGGTTATCCCCTCTCGAATCTGGCAATGCTGATAGAACGAGTGCTAGCCTTCGCCAGCGTTTGAATCTCATGCAAGTGGGGGAATGAACAATGAAGCAGATTCTATTAGTGACCGACGGATGTTCCAATGTAGGCGTAAGCCCCGTCATCGCCGCAGCCGAAGCTCATGCCGCCGGCATTACGGTCAATGTCGTCGGCATCGTCGATGGCGATCTTGCCGAATTCGGCACGACGGAAATCGAGGAAATCGCCAAAGCCGGCGGCGGTTTGAGCCGGCTGTCCCATACGCGTCAATTGTCGCAGACGGTGCAGATGCTGACGCGCAAGACCGTCGTTCAGACGATTCAGCATGCGGTGCACCGCGAGCTGAAGCAAGTGCTCGGCACCTCTTCGATCGAGGAGCTCCCGCCGGAGAAGCGCGGCGAGGTGGTCCGCGTCATCGACGAGCTGAGCGAGACGAGCAAGCTGCGCGTGGCGTTGCTGATCGACGCCAGCGCCAGCATGAAGCCGAAGCTGCATGCCGTCGAAGAGGCGATCCGGGACTTGGCCATCAGCTTGAAATCGCGGCAGGGCGGAAGCGAGCTGTCCGTGTTTCATTTTCCGGGCTCCTCCTACGGCGAGGACTGCAGAATGGATCTGGACTGGACGACGGACATCGGCGGCGTGCACGCGATTTTCCCGCGCCTGCAGATGCGCGGCACGACGCCGACGGGGCCGGCGATTTTGCATGTCATTGATTTTTATCAGAAAGCCGATTATGGTAGTAGGAAGAATGATGAAACGGACGGGATGATGAGTGACTACGTCGTTTGATTGGAGCCTCCCTCGCGGCACGCTCGTCCGGGGCAAGTGGAAGCAGGGCGCTTACCGGGTCGAGAGGCCGCTCGGGGAGGGCGCCAACGGCAAAGTGTTTCTGGTAGAGCGGCAGCGATACTTATATGCGCTGAAGATCGGCGCCGACGCCGTGGACCTGCAGTCCGAAGTCAACGTGCTCCAATCGATCGCGAAGCAGAAGCAAAAGCAGGGCAAGTCCGGCGCGTTCCTTGTCGACGTGGACGATTACCAGGCCTCGGACGGGAAGGACTATCCGTTCTACGTCATGCGGTATATCAAAGGCATGACGCTGGGCGATTACTTGCAGCGCCAGGGCAAGGAATGGTTTCCCGTCGTCGGCTATCATCTGCTGGGCAAGCTGGCGGAGCTGCACGAGGCGGGCTGGGCCTTCGGGGATTTGAAGGTCGAGAACGTCATCGTCGCCGATTACGGGCGGCCCGAGCTGGTCGATTACGGCGGCGCCACCGCCTTCGGCAAAGGGGTGCGGCAGTTTACAGAAATCTACGACCGGGGCTACTGGAATGCGGGCTCGCGTACGGCGAACGCGGACTACGATCTGTTCTCGTTCGCCGTTCTTTGCGTGCAGCTGCATGAAGGCCGCAGGCTGGCGCAGCTGACGGCGGGACTGATTCCGCAGATGCGGACGCACGAAGAGCTTGCGAAGCTCGCGGCGACGAGCCCGCAGCTGAGGCCGTTCAGCGGCTGGCTGCGCAAGGCGCTGTACGGCGAGTTCGGCAGCGCCCGCGAAGCCGCCGCGTCCTGGCATCAGCTGATGCGCCGGCCGGGCCGCCAGCGTTCCGATGCGGCCGCTCCCGCCCCGGGCTGGATGAAGGGGCTATTCGCTTTATCGGCGGTTGTCCTGGCTATGACGGTCTATTGGCTGCTGCGCTCCGGGCTGTAGGCGGGAGCGTATCGGCCGAATGCTTGCTCCATTCCTCGCATTATCACGCATCATGTTCATCGGATCGACGCTGTGACTGGCAACAAGACGAGAAGGAAGGGATGAACGCAGTGGACGAATGGTTGAGCGATCTTATCGAACTTGCCAGGGAAGAACGATTGTGGGAGCGGGGCGACGCGGTCGTCGTGGCCGTCTCCGGCGGACCGGATTCCATGGCGCTGCTTCATCTGCTGCATCGCCTGTCCGGTCCGGAAGGCCTGAGCCTCGTTGCCGCCCATGTCGATCACGGCTTTCGCGGGGAGGAGTCCGCGAACGAAGCCGAAGCGGTCCGGCGCTACGCCGCCGAGCTCGGCGTTCCTTGCGAATCTACTTATATCAATATGCCTGCTTATATAGAAGAATCTCGCATGAACGGCCAAGCGGCATCACGCGAGAAACGCTACGAATACCTTCATCGCGTCGCCCATACATACGGCGCGTCGCGCATCGCGCTCGCCCATCATGCCGACGACCAGGCGGAGACGGTGCTCATGCGCGTCGTGCGGGGAACCGGCATCGGCGGCCTGGCCGGGATTCCCATTTCAAGATACGAAAAAAACGTGGAACTTATTCGGCCGCTTTTGCGTAGATACAAGGCAGACATCCTGCGCTACTGCGAAATGTGGGCCATCCCGTACAGCCATGACAGCAGCAACGGCAAGCGGCATTACTTCCGCAACCTTGTCCGCCTGGATATGCTGCCGTACTTGTCGGGCTTCAACCCGCAGCTCCCGCAGTCGCTCGTGCGATTGGCGGAGCTGGCGACGGCCGAAGACGACTGGCTGGCGCAAGAAACGAAGGCGGTTTACGAAAGCCATGTCCTGCCGCACCGCGAGGGATGCCAATTAAATCGCAAAGCGCTGCTCGGTCTGCACGTCGCTTTACAAAGGAGATTGATTAAACTAATATTGAACTATATGGGCTTGGAAGCGGAATCCACTTCGTTCGACATCGTCGAAACGGTGCGGCATGCAGCTTCGGAGAGCCGAGCCGCGACGTGGAGCTTCGATGCCGGCGGCGGAATCCGTTTCGTGCGCGAGTACGATCATTTGCTCTTTGTCCGTCCGGATCGAGGGGAGAAGCGCTCCCCGGGCGGATACGCATATGCGGTGGCAAGAGGCGACGCTGCCTTGGAGCTGCCCGAGGCGGAAGGGATATTGACGTTCGAAGAAACTTCGGCGGCATCCGCGCGAAGACCGGGAACCCGGCTCGAGGCGCTGTTCGATGCCGACGCCCTTCATTACCCGCTCACGATACGAAACCGGCGGCCCGGGGACCGTATGGCGGTGCTTGGTTTAAACGGCACCAAAAAAGTACAAGATATGTTCGTTGACGATCGTGTTGCTCCCTCGCGCCGCGAGACGGTGCCGATCGTTGCCGACGCCAATGGAACTGTGCTATGGATTCCGGGCATCCGCAGGTCGAGCCTGGCGCCGGTTACCGATTCGACACAACGCGTCATTCGCATGAAAGCGCGGTTTGCGTCGAATTTTACCGGATGACCAATTGTCCGAATAAGGTGCGCGGAACCATTCATAAGTATAGGCAAGAAACATTAGGAGGGCCCGTATTGCTGAACGACATTCAAGAGGTGCTTTACGACGCAGACCAGATTCAGCAGAAGGTACAAGAGCTTGGCGCAACCATCAGCCAAGAGTTTGAAGGACGCAATCCGCTTGTCATCTGCGTGCTTAAAGGCGCATTTATTTTTATGGCAGATCTGGTAAAGACAATCACGATTCCGCTCGAGATCGATTTCATGGCCGTGTCCAGTTACGGACAATCGACCAAGACCAGCGGCGTCGTCAAGATCATCAAGGACCTTGACGCATCGGTGCAGGGACGAGACGTGCTTATTGTCGAAGACATTATCGACAGCGGGCTTACGCTCAGCTACCTCATTGACGTGCTTGAGCGCCGCAACGCCAAATCCATCACGCTCGTCACGCTGTTCGATAAACCGGCGGGGCGCAAGGTGGAGCTGGAAGCGGACTATAAAGGTTTTGTGCTCCCTGACGCGTTCGTCGTCGGGTATGGGCTCGATTATGCGGAACAATACCGCAATTTGCCGATCATCGGCATTTTGAAGCCCGAGGTTTACGAGAAATAAAGCAAGCGAAGATGCAATTCGCCTTGCGGGGCGGCTCCCGACACGGGGGCTCCTCTCCAGGGTCCACTTATTTTTTGCGTCTTGAGAGGAGGTAGGGGATGAATCGGATCATCCGCAATACTGGCTTTTATTTGATTATTTTTTTGGTGACCGTCGGGATCTTCCAGTTTATCAGCAGCCAAAATGATTCCAGCAGCGAGCTCAGCTACGACCAATTCAGGACGGAGCTGCAGAACAATAATATCGCGGAGCTGAAGTATCAGTTCGACGGCTATTCGTACTTGATTACGGGTGAGTACAAGAAGAAGCCGGAGAACGTAGACTCCAACCAATTCTACACCCACTCCAACGTCGAAGAGTTCGTCGTCAAGGAAGTTTACGACGCGCAGGCCAAGAACGGATTCCAGATCAACACCAAGCCGATGCAAGGACAGAGCATCTGGCTCACATTCCTGACGTCGATCATTCCGTTCGTCATAATCTTCATCCTGTTCTTCTTCCTCATTAATCAAGCCCAAGGCGGCGGCGGCAAGGTGATGAACTTTGGCAAGAGCCGGGCCCGTCTATATAACGAAGAGAAGAAACGCGTCACGTTCGAGGACGTGGCTGGTGCCGACGAAGAGAAGCAAGAGCTTGTCGAAGTGGTCGAGTTCCTGAAGGATCCGCGCAAGTTCGCGGCCGTCGGCGCACGCATCCCGAAAGGGGTGCTCCTCGTCGGACCTCCGGGTACCGGTAAAACGCTCCTTGCGCGCGCGGTTGCGGGCGAAGCGGGCGTGCCGTTCTTCAGCATCTCCGGTTCCGATTTCGTGGAAATGTTCGTCGGCGTCGGCGCATCCCGCGTACGCGACCTGTTCGAGAACGCGAAGAAGAACGCGCCTTGTATCATCTTCATTGACGAGATTGACGCCGTCGGCCGTCAGCGCGGCGCCGGACTCGGCGGGGGACATGACGAGCGGGAACAAACGCTCAACCAGCTCCTCGTTGAAATGGACGGCTTCGGCGCGAACGAAGGCATCATCATCGTAGCGGCGACGAACCGTCCGGACATTCTTGACCCGGCACTTCTCCGCCCAGGCCGTTTCGACCGTCAAATTACGGTTGACCGTCCGGACGTGAAAGGCCGCGAAGCGGTACTGAAAGTGCATGCGCGCAATAAGCCGCTCACTCGCGACGTGAAGCTCGATGTGATCGCGAAGCGCACGACCGGCTTCACCGGCGCGGATCTGGAGAATTTGCTGAACGAGGCGGCTCTTCTTGCGGCCCGCCGCAACAAGAAAGACATCGGCATGCTGGAAGTGGACGATGCCATCGATCGCGTCATTGTCGGCACGGAGAAGCGCAGCCGCGTCATCAGCGACCGCGAGAAGAAGATCGTCGCTTACCACGAAGCGGGCCATACGATCGTCGGCTACTTCCTGGAGCATGCCGATCAGGTTCATAAAGTAACCATTATCCCGCGCGGACGCGCAGGCGGCTATGTCATCATGCTTCCGAAGGAAGACCGCATGCTGGCGACCAAGCAGGAACTGCTCGATAAGATCACGGGCTTGCTCGGCGGCCGCGTAGCCGAAGAAATCTTCATCGGCGAGATCGGCACAGGCGCCTACAGCGACTTCAAGCAGGCGACAAGCATCGTGCGCAGCATGATCATGGAATACGGCATGAGCGACAAGCTCGGCCCGATGCAGTTCGGCAGCTCGCAAGGGCAAGTGTTCCTGGGCAGAGACATCGGACATGAGCAGAACTACTCCGATGCCATTGCTTACGAAATCGATCAAGAGATGCAGTCGATCATTCAGGGCTGCTACGATAAAGCGAAGCGGCTGCTCACCGAGAAGAGCAAGGAAGTGCATCTGATCGCGCAAACCTTGCTCAGCGAAGAGACGCTGGACATCGATCAGATCAAGCGTTTGATCGAGAGCGGCTCGATCGCCGGCGATGCAGACGACTCTACGGGCGGACCGGTAACGGCGACCGAGGAGCCGAAGGGCGAACCGATCGTCGACACGATCGGCGGCGTGAAAGTGCGCATCCAGACGAAGGAAGCCGGCGATATCGGCCCTCCGATCGATCCGGACAGCGGCAACGACGACGGCTCGAAGCAGTCATAATGCACAAGCGTAAGAACGAGAAGGCTGTCCATCGCGGATCGATCCGCGAAGGGCAGCCTTTGTTGTCGTTAGTGGCGATCCGCGTTCTTCAGCCAGGCGCTGCGGGAAGGAAACGAGCTGCCGCTTATCCGCGATGCGCAATCGGCGATGAAGCGGCCGGAAACCAAGAAGAAACAAGCGTAGGGGATGCGTGCGATCGAAATCCGCGTAAACCTGCCAATACCGGCCAAAACGGCCGCTTTTGTATGTTGACAGCATACCGCGCCTTGTGTAAATTAAATGTTAATCACTTGTAACACCGACTGTGAATCAAGGGTTTGGCGAAGAGGGCATGCTAATGGCAGCTCTTCTGCGCGCGACTCGCAATTCTCGATTATATAGCTGCACAAACAGACATCAGGGCGAATCGCCCGTTTTATTATGGCAGAGTTTGTGCATCTGTTCACAAAGTTAGTGAAAAGAGGAGAAGAAGCCATGGAAGCATTAGCTCTCGAGCGGAAAGCGGAACAAAACCGCGAACTGCGGGAACGTTTGATGCAGCTGAAGAAAGAACGCAATGCCATTATTCTCGCCCATTATTATCAGCGTGACGAAATTCAGGAAGTCGCCGATTTCCGGGGAGACTCGTTCCTGCTTGCCCAGAAGGCGGCCGAAACCGACGCCGATGTCATCGTGTTCTGCGGTGTTCACTTCATGGGCGAAAGCGCCAAAATCCTTGCGCCGAACAAGACGGTCATCATCCCCGACGAACGCGCGGGCTGCCCGATGGCCGACATGGTGAACGTCGACGGCTTGCGTAAGCTCAAAGCCCAGCATCCGAACGCGAAAGTGGTTACGTACATCAACTCTTCCGCCGAGATCAAAGCCGAAACCGATATTTGCTGCACGTCGGCCAATGCGGTGCGTGTCGTGAATTCGGTCGATGCCGAAGAAATCATCTGGGTGCCGGATAAGAACCTGGGCCACTACGTCCAGCAGAAGACCGACAAGAAGATGATCATCTGGGAAGGCTATTGCAACACCCACGATATGCTGACGGTGAAAGACGTCGAGGAGATGAAGGCGAAGCATCCGAACGCGCAGTTCGTCGTGCATCCGGAATGCCGGCCGGAAGTCGTGGCGCTTGGCGATTTTGTCGGCAGCACGACCGCGATCATTAAGTACTGCAAGGAATCCGACTGTCAGGAGTTCATCGTCGGCACCGAGGACGGAACCGGTTACCAGCTGCGCCTTGACAGCCCGAACAAGACATTCCACTTCGCAACGAAGTATTTGGTCTGTCCGAACATGAAGGTCAACAACTTGAAGAAGCTTGTCAAATGCCTGGAGACGATGCAGCCTCAGATTTACGTACCGGAAGATGTCGCCAGCAAAGCTCGTCTATCCCTGGAACGAATGCTGCAGGTGAAGTAAGATGCGGGGGCTACTTTCCGAAGAGAGGAAAGCATCGACTATGATTCCACGTTACCTTGTCGACGAGCGGCTCGAAGAGCTGCCGGTTGTTTACAAAGACGTTATTGTCATCGGGGCCGGCATCGCCGGTCTTTTTACCGCTATTAAAGCGAGCGATGACAATGACGTGCTGATGATTACGAAGAAATCGCTGCTCGACAGCAACACCCGTTATGCCCAAGGCGGCATCGCGGCGGTCATCTCCGAAGACGACTCGCCGGATTATCACCGCCAGGATACGCTGATCGCAGGCGCCGGACTGTGTTCGGACGAGGCGGTGGACGTGCTCGTGCATGAAGGTACGAAGGGCGTCGAGGATTTGGTGAAGATGGGCACCAAGTTCGATGTCGAGAACGGCGAATTCGCGCTTACCAAGGAAGGGGCGCACAGCCAGCGGCGTATTCTGCATGCCAACGGCGATGCCACCGGATTCGAGATCGTTCGTGCACTATCGGAGAAAGCGGTGGCCAACCCCCGCATCGAAGTGTGGGACGATCATTTTGTCATTGATTTGGTTACGGACGAAAACGTTTGCGTCGGCGCGCTCGTGCAGAAGCCGGACGGGCAGCGTCTCATCGTGCGCGGCAAAGCGACGGTGCTCTGTTCCGGAGGAACGGGCCAATTGTACCGGTATACGACCAACCCGGAGGTCGCGACGGGAGACGGCATCGCGATGGCTTACCGGGCAGGCGCCGATATCCGGGACATGGAATTCGTGCAGTTCCATCCGACGTCGCTTTGCTACCCGGGCGCGCCGCGGTTTCTGATATCGGAAGCCGTCCGCGGCGAAGGGGCCGTGCTGCGCAATATCCGCGGTGAACGGTTCATGGAGAAGTATCACGAGCAGCTCGAGCTTGCGCCGCGGGATGTCGTGGCCAGGGCGATCGTCAGCGAGATGGAAGCGACCAAATCGACGTTCGTCTTCCTGGATGTCACGCATGAATCGGCCGATATGGTACGGCACCGTTTTCCGAACATCTATGAATTCTGCCTGAATTACGGGCTCGATTTGACATCGGACTGGATTCCGGTGGCGCCGGCGGCGCATTATATGATGGGCGGCGTCAAAACCGATCTGAACGGCGAAACGAATTTGTCCCGCTTGTTTGCCTGCGGCGAATGCTCGTCGACGGGCGTGCATGGCGCGAACCGGCTGGCAAGCAATTCGCTGTCGGAGGCGATCGTCTTCGGACGCCGGATCGTCGAGCGGATTAACACGCTGGCGCCGCTTGAAGACGAGGATGTACGGCTGGGCATGAATTCGCTGGGACGGCACGAGACCCCGATTCAGCCGGCCGTCGAGAAACGGTTGAAGCTGCAGAAGATCATGGTGCGTTACGCTGGTTTGAGGCGCAATGCGCGCGGACTGCATAAGGGAGCCGAAGAACTGAACCGGCTGAGCTCGATTTTCCGGTCGGTTATCACGAAACGCGAAGAATACGAGTTTGCGAATTTGCTTACCTGCGCGATGTTGACGACGAAGGCCGCCATCACCCGCGAGGAGAGCCGGGGCGCGCATAGCCGCGAGGATTTCCCGGAACGGGACGATAAGGCTTGGCGCAAGCACGTCGTGCTCCATCGGGAGCGCGGCTTAACAGAGGAGACGATCGAACATGTTTGAACCATCGTTGGCCGCGGCCGGAGGCGTTAACGCCGATGCGGTGCGCGCGCAGATCCGGGCATGGCTTGCCGAAGATATCGGTTCCGGCGACATTACGAGCTGGGCGACCATTCCTGCGGGAAGCCAGTCGAAAGCCGTCATTCACGTGAAAGAACCCGGCATTCTGGCCGGCATTCCGATTGCGCGGCTCGTCTTTGAAGTTGTCGACGCGGCGCTTGAATTCCGTCCGCTTAGGGCAGACGGCGATGCCGTGACGAAAGGCGACGTGATCGCCGAAGTCGAAGGCAGCACGCACAGCATCCTTACGGGCGAGCGGCTTGCGCTCAACTTGATGCAGCGGCTGTCCGGCATCGCGACGAAGACCCGCGCATTCGTCGATGCGCTCGATGGCCTGCCGACGCGGCTGGTGGATACGCGCAAGACGACGCCTGGGCACCGGATGCTGGAGAAATACGCCGTTCGCGTGGGCGGCGGCTTCAACCACCGGTTCGGCCTGTATGATGCCGTCATGATCAAAGACAATCATATCAAGGGCTCCGGCGGCATTACGGGCGCGGTGCAGGCGGCGCGTCATGCCATTCCCCATACGATGAAGATCGAGGTGGAAACGGAGTCGCTGGCGCAGGTCGAAGAGGCGATCGCATGCGGCGCCGACATTATCATGCTCGACAACATGCCGCATGATCGGATGCGCGAAGCTTCCGCGATGATCAAGGCCCGCGCTCCGCATGTGATCGTGGAAGCCTCGGGCAATGTCCGGCTGGACACGGTTCGCGGGATCGCGGAATGTGGCGTGGACGTTATTTCGGTCGGCGGTTTGACGTATTCGTTCCAGTCGCTCGACATCAGCTTGGACTTGCATGGCAAAAAAGGAGGCGTCACCGCTTGATCGTAGTCGTTGACGTTGGCAACACGAATATCGTGCTTGGCATCTATCAAGGGCGCAAGCTGGTGTATCACTGGCGCCTCAGCACGAACCGCTCGGCGACCGTGGACGAATACGGCATCATGATTCACAACCTGTTTACGATCGCGGGCGTGAAGCTGGAGCAAATTCAAGGCGTCATCATCTCCTCCGTCGTGCCGCCGCTGATGCGCACGCTGGAGCAGCTATGCCTGAAATATATGCGGAAATCGCCGCTTGTCGTCGGGCCGGGCGTCAAGACGGGGCTGAACATCCGCTACGAGAATCCGCGCGAGGTAGGCGCCGACCGGATCGTTAATTCCGTGGCGGGCATCGAGAAATACGGCGCGCCGCTGATCGTCGTCGATTTCGGCACGGCGACGACGTTCGATTACATCGACGCGGACAGCAATTATTTGGGTGGGGCGATCGTGCCGGGCATCGGCATTTCGACGGAGGCGCTGTACCAGCGCGCCGCGAAGCTGCCGCGCATCGAGCTGGTCAAGCCGAAGAGCGTCATCGGCCGCAATCCCGTCACGTCCATGCAGGCCGGCATCATTTACGGCTATGCGGGTCAGGTGGACGGCATCGTGAACCGCATCCGGAAAGAATTCAATGTCAAGCCCCGGGTTATTGCAACCGGCGGCTTGGCTGATTTGATCGCTGCGGAATCGGAGACGATCGAAGAGGTCGATCCGCTGCTTACGCTGGAAGGCCTGAGAATGATTTACGAGCGCAATCAGGAATAATGGGCGCTGTCGCATGACGGTATATTCATCATAGAGAGACAAGCATGCCGGTAAGGAGGCCATGAACATGGTACAGGGAACAACAAAGCACGATTACCTCGTTCGAGGCACCGCATGGAACGGGCAGCTTCGCGTATTTGCCGTGCAGACGACGGAGCTTGTGGAGGAACTGCGCAGGCGGCATCGGACGCTGCCGACGGCTACGGCCGCACTGGGACGCACCGCTACGGCCGGGGCGATAATGGGCGCCATGTTGAAGGGCAAGGAACGGTTGACCATCCAGGTCAAAGGCGACGGACCGGTCGGGCAAATCGTCGTGGACGCCAACGCGGACGGAGAGGTTCGCGGCTATGCGGACAATCCCGAGGTGCTGCTGCCAAGCAATGCGCTGGGCAAGCTCGACGTGGCGGGCGCCGTGGGCCGTTCGGGTTACATCCATATTATTAAGGATCTGGGACTCAAAGAGCCTTATCGCGGCAGCACGCCGATTGTTTCGGGAGAGCTGGCGGAAGACTTTACGTATTACTTCGCGACGTCCGAGCAGACGCCTTCCGTCGTCGGCCTAAGCGTGCTGGTCGACGAATATGGCGGCGTCATCACGGCAGGCGGTTTTATCGTGCAGGTCATGCCGGGCATGCCGGACGCGGAGATCGAGCGGCTCGAGTCGGCCCTTGCCGCGCTTCCGCCGATTTCTACGCTGATGGAGCAGGGCGAGACGCCGGAAGGATTATTGCGCCGGATTGTTGGCGAAGACGTGCAGCTCATGGACGAGCTCACCATCGTCTTCCGATGCCAATGCTCCCGAGAGCGCGTAGAACGCACCTTGATCAGCATGGGCGAGTATGAGCTCAACAAGATCATCGAAGAGGACGGACAAGCTGAAGTCGAGTGCCATTTCTGCAACGAGAAGTATGTATTTGACCAACCGCAGCTGGAGATGCTGCTCGAACAGGCGAAGCCGAGACCGATGCAATAACGATGCATGGACCATGCATTAATCGGAGGCCGAGCAATTATGAATAAAGACCGGGTGCTGAAGCGCATCGTGCTGCTTCAAGCATTGTGTTTGATGATATTGGCGTTTATCGTCGTCTTCCGCGTGCTCTTGCCGCCGAAAGAGAAGCCGCAGGTGCCGCGGGGCAATGCGCAGGATCACAATGTCATTCCGCCCTCCGCGGAACCGTCCGAACCGATTGCGGCCAAAGTCGGCGACGAATCGATCACGGTCAAGGAATTGAACGATCAGCTGCGGCGGCAGTATGGCGACCTCGCGCTGCGAACGCTGATGGTGCGCGCCGCGATTCGCATGGATGCGCTGGCTTACGGGCTTCAGGTCACAAGCGCCGAGCTGGATCAGGAGCTGGCTTCTGCCATAGCGGGATACGGCAGCGAAGAGGAATATTACGATGCCATGAAGGAACAGCTGGGCTTGACGCCGGACGACATCAGAGAAGATGCGAAGTACAGGCTGCTGCTGCGGAAGATCGCGGTGAGAACGGCCTCGGTCAGCGAGGCCGAGGAGGATGCGTATATCGCCGAGAACGATCAGGAATTCGCAGCGCATACGCAGCTGCGCGTTTCTTGGATCGTAACGGATACCGGGAAGGCGGCCGACGGGGTGCTCGATAAGCTGGAGGACGGCGAAGATTTCGGCTTGATGGCGCAGACCTATTCCATCGATGCGGATACGGCTCCCGAGGGCGGCGATCTGGGCTATATCGACGCCGACGATCCGATCATAGATCCCGCTTTGCTGGCTGCGGCGAAGAAGCTGGAGGTCGGCGAGACGGCAGGACCGATCAAGGTGGAACAGGGTCAGGCGATCATCAGGCTCACGGAGAAGAAGACGGAAGAGCAGCTGGATCAACAACAAATGCACGATAAGGCGCGCACCGAGCTCGCCATCGCCAAGCTGAACGGCGAACAGGCGATCGAGGACGGATTGCTGACCAAATACAACGCCGTCGTCATCCCGTAGAACGGGGGCCGACAGCCTGTCGTTCCCAAACTGACTATTGACAACTACTGGGGGGAATTGATAAGATAGTAGCAAAACCAACTGATTTAGTCGGAATAAGGAGGAGCTACTTTTCATGGCTAAAATTGTACAAAGCGTAACAGAACTCATCGGGGATACGCCGCTTGTCCGTCTGAACCGTTTGGTGCCTGAGGATAGCGCGGAAATTTACGTGAAACTTGAATACCAGAATCCAGGCGCTAGCGTAAAAGACCGGATCGCGATCAGCATGATCGAGGTTGCCGAGCAAGAAGGACGCATCAAGCCGGGCGATACGATCGTTGAGCCTACGAGCGGCAACACCGGTATCGGTTTGGCGATGGTCGCTGCGGCGAAAGGCTACAAAGCGATTCTCGTTATGCCGGAAACGATGAGCATCGAGCGCCGCAACCTGCTTCGCGCCTATGGCGCAGAGCTTGTGCTGACGCCAGGAGCAGAAGGCATGAACGGTGCTGTTCGCCGTGCAGAAGAGCTGCAAGCCGAGAATCCTTCCTACTTCATTCCGCAACAATTCAAGAACCAAGCGAACGTGAAAGTGCACCGCGAAACGACGGGTCCGGAAATCGTCGAAGCGATCAACTCGCTTGACGGCAAGCTGGATGCGTTCGTTGCAGGGATCGGCACCGGCGGCACGATCTCCGGCGCAGGCGAAGTGCTCAAGGAGAACTTCCCTGGCATCCGCGTCGTTGCGGTTGAGCCGGCGGCATCTCCGCTGCTGTCCGGCGGCAATCCGGGCGGTCACAAAATCCAAGGGATCGGCGCCAACTTCATCCCTGAAATCCTGAACCGCGACATCTACGATCAAGTCATTGCGATCGAGAACGAGGAAGCGTTCGAAACAGCTCGCCGCGCTGCGAAAGAAGAAGGCATTCTGTGCGGCATTTCGTCCGGCGCTGCAATCTTCGCCGCATTGAAAGTCGCGAAAGAGCTGGGCAAAGGCAAGCGCGTCGTTGCGGTCGTTCCGTCCAACGGCGAACGTTACCTGTCCACGCCGCTGTTCAACTTCGAGAACTAATTCCGGCCATTGCCGAACATACGGAAGAGGACCTTCATCGGCGAAGGTCCTCTTTTGCATGGGGCAAGTAAGCGGATCGAAGGCACGTTTTGGCGCGGTCTCTTCGCGCTTCCCTTTTCCATGCAATTTCGGTATACTAGCTTCCAACAAAGAGCGACCGCTCTTGCGGAACGGAAGTAGAAGCGGAGGACGGCACGAACATGGAACGGACGGCTTTTCAAGATTGGCTGGATTGGCAGGCGGAAGGCTTCACGTCATTGCCGCTCCTTATCAAGCGCCCTCTGGGCAGCGCTGACCGCGGTCATCCCGCCTCGTGGGAAGCCGCTTGGCAATCGGCATCGGCGGCTCCCTACGCCTTCGTATTAGAGAGCGGGAAGGCCGGCCGCTATACGTACTTGGGGCTTCGGCCGGCGTCGGTGATTCGAGGCAATGGCGCGAGCGGCGAGGCGGTCGACCAAGCGACCGGCCATGTGACGGCTTATGGGCTGAAGCCGCTTGAAGCGGTGCGCGGCTGGATGGGCGGACGCCGGGCGCCGCGCGTGCCGGGAGCGCCGAAATGGACGGGCGGCTGCGCGGGCTATTGGAGCTACGATGTCATTCGCTCCATTGAGCGCATGCCGGAGCAGGCGCAGGACGATCTCGGCTTGCCGGATTACCTGTTTATGCGCATGGACGAGCTGTGGATCATCGATCATGAGCTGCATCAGCTCTATGCCGCCGTTCATACGGAAGTAACGGCGGCAACTTCGCGGGCGATGCTGGAATCGCTGTACGCGGAAGCAAGCGCCCGGGCAGACAGGATGATGGCGCAATGGGCGGCGTTCGCCGAGGGCCAAGCCGGGGAAGAGGCGGGCGCCTTGCAGCAAGAACGCGTTCGTTTCATCGAATCGCGAAGAGCGCGCGTCGATGACGAACCCGTTGCCGGCATTCGGTCGCCGTTCGCCCAGTCGGCGTATCAGCTGGCAGTGGAACGCATTCGGGACTATATCGCGGCGGGCGACGTGTTCCAGGTGAACCTGTCGCAGCGTCAGGACCGTCCGTCGAAGGCGGATCCGCGCGAGCTGTACGAGTGGCTGCGGCTCGTGAATCCCTCTCCTTATATGGGGTTCATGAGCGCCCCCGATTTTCAGCTCGTATCGGCTTCGCCGGAGCTGCTCGTCGAGCTCGCGGACGGCAAGCTGGCTACGAGGCCGATCGCGGGCACGCGCCGGCGCGGGAGAACGGAAGAGGAAGACCGCAGGATGGCGGACGAGCTGCTCGGCACGGAGAAGGAGCGGGCGGAGCATATCATGCTGGTCGATCTGGAGCGCAACGACCTCGGCCGGATTTCGGCTTACGGCTCGGTCAAGGTGGAAGAGCTGATGGTCATCGAGTATTACAGCCATGTCATGCATCTCGTCTCCCAGGTGGAGGGCAGGCTGGCGGCAGGCAAGGATGCGTACGACGTGATCGGCGCGACGTTTCCGGGCGGGACGATTACCGGCGCTCCCAAAATCCGCACCATGGAAATCATCGAAGAGCTGGAGCCGACGAGGCGCGGCCCGTACACGGGGTCCATGGGATGGATTGACTACAACGGGGATATGGAATTTAATATTATTATACGCACGATGCTCGTGAAGGACGAAGTCGTTCACATTCAGGCCGGGGCCGGCATCGTGATCGATTCCGTGCCGGAACGCGAGTACTTCGAATCGATGAATAAGGCGAAGGCGCTATGGAAGGCGATACAATACAGCGAGCGGTGGCTGGAGGAACAGGGCTGAGCCGGGTTGAACGCCCGCAGCCGGATTCGTGCTCGCGACCGCAGCGACGAAGTGAACGAAGGAGGAAACGCGCATGATATTGGTGATTGATAACTATGATTCGTTTACGTATAACCTGGTGCAGTACTTGGGCGAGCTGGGTGAGGAGATCGTCGTGAAACGCAATGACGAGATCGACCTGGACGGCATTGCCGCGCTGAAGCCGGATCATATTCTGATTTCCCCGGGGCCTTGCAGTCCCAACGAAGCAGGCGTGAGCCTGGCGCTGATCGACCGGTTCAAGGGCGAGATCCCGATCTTCGGCGTCTGCCTCGGCCATCAAGCGATCGGACAAGCGTTCGGCGGCGACGTCGTGCGCGCGGAGAAGCTGATGCACGGCAAGACATCGCCGATCTTCCATGACGGCCGCACCGTCTTTGCCGGTATTCCATCGCCTTACACGGCGACGAGATACCACTCGCTGATCGTGAAGCGGGAGACGCTGCCGGACTGCCTGGAAATCAGCGCGGAGACGGAAGAGGGCGAAATCATGGGACTTCGCCATAAGGAATATCCGATTGAGGGCGTGCAATTCCACCCGGAATCGATCATCACGGAGCACGGATTTACCCTGCTGCGCAATTTCCTCCAGATGCGGGCGGGCGCGGCGCGATGAACATCGGATGGAACGGAAGCATCAAGCGCCAGGAGGAAGCCGTGATCTCGGTCTACGATCACGGTTTTTTGTATGGAATGGGCTTGTTCGAGACGTTCCGGACTTACGGGGGCAGACCGTATCTGCTTGAGCGTCATTTGCGGCGGCTTGCGGAGGGCTGCCGGACGATCGGCATTCATTACGAGCCGGACGATCGGCAGATCCGCGCCTGGCTGAGCGAGCTGATGGCTGCGAACGGGCTGTCCGAAGCGTACGTCAGGTTGACGGTGACGGCGGGCGAGGGCATTGTCGGCCTGCCGTCCGGCGACTATGAGGCCCCTAACGTCCTGCTGCTCGTCAAGCCGCTGCCGGCGGCCAGTCCGGAGCTGTACCGGTCCGGTCGCGAGCTGGCGCAGCTCGCGACCCGCCGCAATACGCCCGAGGGGGAGATCCGATTAAAATCGCTGCATTATATGAATAATATATTGGCGAAGCGGGAATTAACGGCAGCCGGAGCCGCCCCCGGCGCGGAAGGCTTGATGCTGACGCGGGAAGGCTGGCTGTCCGAGGGGATCGTCAGCAACTTGTTTTTCGCCCGCGGCGGCCGCGTCCATACGCCCTCGATCTCGACGGGCATTCTGCCCGGCATCACGCGGATGCGGGTGCTTGAACTTGCCGCGCAGGAGGGTATGGAGACAGAGGAAGGGCATTATACATGGGAACAGTTAGAACGAGCGGATGAAATATGGGTCACCAATTCCGTGCAGGAGCTTGTGCCCGTGACGACGCTTAGGAATACCGAAGGAAGCATACGGATCGTCGGAACCGGCCAGGCCGGACCGATAGCGGAACGGCTGCTGTCCCTTTACCGGGAGGATACCAACCGATGAGCAACAAGCAACAGACATGGCTGCGGCAGCAAACGGGCGGCCAATGGCCGTACCGGCGGACATACGCCTTTGCGGACGGCGTCAAGCTGGAACTCGGAAGCCGCACCTTGATTATGGGGATTTTGAATACGACGCCGGACTCGTTTTCCGACGGGGGCCGCTACAATAACGTGGAATCCGCCGTGCGCCATGCGCGCGAATTGGCGGACGAGGGAGCGGATATCATCGATATCGGCGGAGAATCGACGCGCCCGGGCTTTGCGGCGGTGCCGCTGGAGGAAGAGCTGAATCGCGTTCTTCCTGTCATACGCGCCATTCGGGAAGCGCTGCCGGCCATGCCGCTCTCCATCGATACGTACAAAGCGGAGACCGCCAGGCAGGCGCTTGCAGCCGGCGCGCACATCATCAACGATATTTGGGGCTTGAAGAGCGACCCGCAGATGGCGGAGGTTGCGGCGGCTTGCAACTGCCCGGTCATTATCAGCCATAACCGCCGCGACCGCGAATATACCGATTTGGCGGCGGACGTCATTGCCGACCTGCGGGAGAGCGTGGCGATCGCCCGCGCGGCGGGCGTGAAGGACGACAACGTTTGGCTCGATCCCGGCATCGGTTTCGCGAAGACGTACGAGGACAACCTGGCGATGATGAACCAGCTGTACAAGCTGACGGCCGTGGGCTATCCCGTACTGCTCGGTACATCCCGCAAGAAGTTCATCCGCGATACGCTGGGGCTGGAGACGCCGCAAGAGACCGTATTCGGCACGGCCGCGACGACGGCGCTCGGCGTCGCGCAGGGCTGCCAGCTCGTTCGCGTGCACGACGTGCGCGGCAACCGCGAAACGGCGAGGATGACCGACGCCGTCGTCTACCCGCGCTCATGAACCGATGGCCGGCCGGCAAGCAGCCGCCGTTAGATTAACCCGATAGATGAATAGGAATGGATGGAGGCGGTACAATGGATAAAATGACGCTGCGCGGCATGCGCTTTTTCGGGTATCACGGCGTTTTTGCGGAGGAAAACAAGCTCGGCCAGCAGTTTATCGTCGATTTGACGCTGCTGCTCGATTTGGCGGAGGCCGCCGATACGGATAACCTGGAAGCGACGATAAATTATGCCGAGATCCACGCGTTCGTGAAGACGATAGTCGAAGGCCCGCCGTTCAAGCTGATCGAAGCTTTAGCCGGTCACATTGCATCGGCCGTGCTCGACGCTTATACTAGTGTAAATGAAGTGACGGTGTCCGTAACGAAGCCGCATCCGCCGTTCGAAATTTATTTCGACGGGGTGACGGTGGAACTTTGCAGAAAGCGGGATGACCATGGAACTCAACAACCCGCCGGGAATCGATAATCGGTTGAACGGGTCAAACAGCGCAGCCTACATAGCATTAGGCTCCAACGTCGGGGATCGGGCAGGGCTCCTCAGGGATGCGCTGCATATGCTGGATCAGCATCCCGACATCGAGGTTCTTCGCGTATCGGCTGTTTACGAAACCGCACCGGTCGGCTATATCGATCAGCCGGCCTTTCTCAATATGGCGGCCGCCCTGGCCACGTCGCTTGCGCCGATCGAGCTGCTTCGCGCCATGCTTGGCATGGAACAGCAGCTCGGCCGCACGAGAGACATACGCTGGGGTCCGCGCACGATCGATCTGGATTTGCTGCTCTACGAAGCTGTCGCCATGACCGGCGAGGAATTGACATTGCCCCATCCGCGCATGATGGAACGGGCATTCGTGCTCGTTCCGCTGGCCGATGTGCTGGAAGCGGGACATCCGCTTTACAGCCGGGCGGCGAGCTTGGCGCAGCAAGCGTTACAGGACAGAGGGGAAGGAATCGCGCTATGGAATACGATCAATTGGCAGGGCGCGTCCGCGCATTCCGAAAGCTGAAGGGCTACACGCAGCAAGAGCTGGCCGCCAAGCTGGAGATATCCGTTGCCGTGCTCGGCTCTCTGGAACGCGGCACGCGCAAGCCGGATCCGAAGCTGCTTGAGCGGATATCGGAAGCGCTCGGCGTCAGCTATTCCGACTTAACCGCCGAGTCGTAAGGGCCCGGCAAATCAACGAAAACCAACAACCACCTCTGCGAATCAGAAGGGAGACAGGATGTCCATGCTCAAAATCGGAAACATCGAGCTGAAGAATAGAGTCGTGTTGGCGCCGATGGCAGGCGTGTGCAACCCGGCTTTTCGACTGATTGCCAAGGAATTCGGCACCGGCCTTGTCTGCGCCGAGATGGTCAGCGACAAGGCCATTTTGCACGGCAACAAGCGCACGATGGAGATGCTCTACGTCGACGAGCGCGAGAAGCCGCTCAGCCTGCAAATTTTCGGCGGCGACCGGAAGTCGCTGGTGGAAGCGGCGAAAGTCGTCGATCAACAGACGAATGCGGATATTATCGACATCAACATGGGCTGCCCCGTGCCGAAAGTCACAAAATGCGACGCCGGCGCCCGGTGGCTGCTGGACCCGAACAAGATCTACGAAATGGTCTCGGCGGTCGTCGAGGCGGTGGAGAAGCCGGTCACCGTCAAAATGCGCATCGGCTGGGACAGCGAGCATGTCTTTGCGGTCGAGAACGCGCAGGCGGTCGAGCGCGCGGGCGGCAAGGCGGTCAGCGTGCACGGGCGCACCCGGGAGCAGCTGTATACCGGCACGGCCAATTGGGATATTATAAGGGATGTTAAGCAGGCGGTAACCATTCCCGTTATTGGCAACGGCGACGTGTTCACGCCCGAGGATGCGCAGAAGCTGCTTGAGCATACGGGCTGCGACGGCGTCATGATCGGCCGCGGCGCGCTGGGCAATCCGTGGATGCTGTACCGCACGGTGCACTATTTGACGACGGGCGAGCTGCTCAGCGACCCGACGCCCCGCGAGAAGATGGACGTGGCCATTCTCCATATGGACCGGCTGGTTAACCTTAAGGGAGAAGCGGTGGCCGTCCGCGAAATGCGCAAGCATCTGGCATGGTATTTGAAGGGCGTTCCAGGCGCGGCGCGGGTGAAGGACGTCATCATGGAAGAGACGACGCGCGACAAAATGGTGCGGATTTTAGCGGATTTTGTAGAATCGCTGGGCGAGAAGAGCGAGACGCCCGTAGCGGCGGCCGCATCGAACAGGGACGAAGCGGTATATCATTGACAACTGCGCAGGGGAACCGGAAGGGGCCTCTGCGCGCCGCGAAGTTAAGCGATTACATTTAGGATTTGGCTTTCGTTGACATATAGATAAAGTTGAAATATAATCTTCCAATAACAAACCGTCCGCCTGGGGTTTGGGAGTGTCGAACTGCTTACTGCGCGGTGTCATCATGGGCATGGAGCGTAATATATTAAGTAACAGTGAATTCATACGCCGTATGAATAAAAGCCACACGACAGGAGAAATGGTCACATGAGCGACAAAGAGATTATTCTTACACAGGACGGTCTAAATAAGCTTGAGGACGAACTGGAGAACTTGAAATCCGTCAAGCGCCGCGAGGTTGCCGAACGGATCAAAGTGGCGATCGGATACGGGGATATCAGCGAGAACTCCGAGTACGAGGATGCGAAGAACGAGCAGGCGTTCATCGAAGGCCGCATTATTACGCTGGAGAAGATGCTTCGCAACGCGCGTATCATCAACAACGACGAGATCGACATCGATACCGTGAGCATCGGTTCCATCGTCACGGTGGAGGACCTGGAGTTCGGCGATTCGATGGAGTACACGATTGTAGGCACGGCGGAATCCGATCCGCTCAAGAACAAGATTTCGAACGAAAGTCCGGTTGGAAAAGCGATTCTCGGCAAGAAAAAAGGAACCATCGTGGAGGTCAGCGTACCTGCCGGCATTATTCAATATAAAATCGTCGATATCAAGAAATAAACGGGCATGCCTTTCAAGAAAGCTTCCTTGTGGAAGCTTTTTTTCAAATATACGGCGGTTTCGGCAGCCGCTGAAGCTGCTCTGTCTTGAACGAATAGGAACCATGCTGTAATAGACAGCCGGCGTGACCGTATGCCTGCTGGAATAGAAGGAGTGAGTCGTGATGGAGCAAGGAACAACGCAGGAACAAGAATTGAGCGAGCTGTTGCGGATTCGGAGAGATAAATTGGACGAGCTGCGCGGCCTCGGCATCGACCCGTTCGGAGGCAAGTTCGAGCGTTCGCATCAAACCAAGCAAATCATCGATGCGTATGATGAGCTCGGCAAGGAAGATCTCGAGTCGCAGGACGTCGAGGTATCGGTTGCGGGCCGTATCATGCAGAAGCGGAGCATGGGCAAAGCCAGCTTCGCGCATATCCAGGATTTGAGCGGCAAAATTCAAATTTACGTGCGCAAGGATACATTGCCCGAAACGCAATATCAAGCGTTCGATATGCTCGACATCGGCGATATCATCGGCGTTCGCGGCGTCGTGTTCAAGACGAATACGGGCGAAACGTCCATTAAAGCCAAAGAGATCGAAGTGTTGTCCAAATCGCTGCTTCCGCTGCCCGACAAATTCCATGGCCTGAAGGACGTCGAACTTCGTTACCGCCAGCGTTACGTGGATCTTATTACGAACCCG
>NZ_CP048209.1:265000-460000 GCF_010119935.1 Paenibacillus lycopersici
GCGCATCGTAAGGCTGGGCTGTGATGGGGAGCGAAAATTGCAGTAGCGAAGGTCATGATTTCAGGCTGCCAAGAAAAGCCTCTAGCCAGGCGAAGGTGCCCGTACCGCAAACCGACACAGGTAGGCGAGCAGAGTATGCTAAGGCGCTCGGAAGAACTCTCGTTAAGGAACTCGGCAAAATGACCCCGTAACTTCGGGAGAAGGGGTGCCTCGGTAGGGTGAATAGCCCGAGGGGGCCGCAGTGAAAAGGCCCAAGCGACTGTTTAGCAAAAACACAGGTCTGTGCGAAGCCGTAAGGCGAAGTATACGGGCTGACGCCTGCCCGGTGCTGGAAGGTTAAGGGGAGTGGTTAGGGGCAACCCGAAGCTATGAACCGAAGCCCCAGTAAACGGCGGCCGTAACTATAACGGTCCTAAGGTAGCGAAATTCCTTGTCAGGTAAATTCTGACCCGCACGAATGGCGTAACGACTTGGGCGCTGTCTCAACGAGAGATCCGGTGAAATTTTAATACCTGTGAAGATGCAGGTTACCCGCGACAAGACGGAAAGACCCCATGGAGCTTTACTGCAGCTTGATATTGGACTTTGGTACGATCTGTACAGGATAGGTGGGAGCCTAGGAAGCCGGAGCGCCAGCTTCGGTGGAGGCATCGTTGGGATACCACCCTGATCGTATCGGAGTTCTAACCTGGTACCGTGATCCGGTACAGGGACCGTGTCAGGTGGGCAGTTTGACTGGGGCGGTCGCCTCCTAAAATGTAACGGAGGCGCCCAAAGGTTCCCTCAGAATGGTTGGAAATCATTCGAAGCGTGCAAAGGCATAAGGGAGCTTGACTGCGAGACCTACAAGTCGAGCAGGGACGAAAGTCGGGCTTAGTGATCCGGTGGTACCGCATGGAAGGGCCATCGCTCAACGGATAAAAGCTACCCTGGGGATAACAGGCTTATCTCCCCCAAGAGTCCACATCGACGGGGAGGTTTGGCACCTCGATGTCGGCTCATCGCATCCTGGGGCTGAAGTAGGTCCCAAGGGTTGGGCTGTTCGCCCATTAAAGCGGTACGCGAGCTGGGTTCAGAACGTCGTGAGACAGTTCGGTCCCTATCTGTCGTGGGCGCAGGAAATTTGAGAGGAGCTGTCCTTAGTACGAGAGGACCGGGATGGACGCACCGCTGGTGTACCAGTTGTTCCGCCAGGAGCACCGCTGGGTAGCCAAGTGCGGACGGGATAAGCGCTGAAAGCATCTAAGCGTGAAGCCCCCCTCAAGATGAGATTTCCCAGTACGTAAGACCCCTTGAAGACGACGAGGTTGATAGGTTCGAGGTGGAAGCGCAGCAATGCGTGGAGCTGACGAATACTAATCGGTCGAGGGCTTATCCAACATGCATGCTCTTCAGCTAATGAAAGACCTTCGCAAAGGTTCGTATCCAGTTTTCAGGGTGTAAAGCTCTGAGTTACATCGCGCATTCCGATAAGGAAGACGCCCGTTTGGTGGCGATGGCGAAGGGGAACCACGCGTACCCATCCCGAACACGACCGTTAAGCCCTTCAGCGCCGATGGTACTTGGACCGCAGGGTCCTGGGAGAGTAGGACGTTGCCAAGCACGATGAACCGACTGCATGATTGCAGTCGGTTTTTTGTTGTTTATTTCATCCATTGTTGGCGATAACTCCTTCACAACACTACCCATTCGAGAGAACATACTACAGGTAATGCATGGTGATGGGAGTTGAGCATGAGGATGTTGAAGCGTCTACAAGGTGTCATGCTGGTCATGTCGGGCATCGTTGGCATTATGGGCTGCAGCGGCCAGATTCACAAGGGCCATGAAATGCTGCCGCCATTACCGTCACAGCCTTCGACTGAATCGTCGAAGTCTCTTCACATTCATCCGTTGAAGACGCGCGAGGCTGCGCCTATAACGAAATTTCAATTCAAAGATGCGTCAAGCGGCGGAGCTTCCAGCCGCCCGGTTAGTCGAGAAACGCCTCATCAAGCCATTGAAGGCGATTCCAAGCAGGCCATTGCAGGCCGGTCCTTCGCAGCCAAGCGAAAGCAGCCGGTCCGAGGCATCTATGTGTCCGGTTGGGTCGCGGGCAGTCCGCAGCGGCTTAACCGCTTGATTGCATTAATCGATCACACCGATCTGAACGCGATGGTGATCGATGTGAAGAACGACTACGGACAGCTCACGTACCGTTCAGCTCTGCCTGCCGTTAAGGCTATTGGTGCGGATCGCCATGTGGCAATCAATGATATTGCCGGTCTAATCCGCAAATTGAAGGCGAAAAACATCTATGTCATCGGCCGAATCGTAACGTTCAAGGATCCGCTTTACGCGAAGCAGTATCCGGCGATGGCGCTCCAGAAGAAGGCCGGCGGCGTATGGCGCGACGTGCAAGGGAAGGTGTGGCTCGATCCGTTCCAACGCCAGGTTCGGACATATAACGCTGCCATAGCGGAAGAAGTGGCAGCGATGGGATTCGACGAGATCCAATTCGATTATGTGCGGTTTCCCGATAATGGAGGCAAGGTGGACCGGGAGGTTCAGTATCATGATCCGCAAGGGAAGACGAAGGCGCAAGTGATCGCTTCGTTCCTGAGCGGTGCACGCAAGCAGATTCATGCCCAAGGCGCCCGAGTCTCTGCGGATGTATTCGGACTTGTTACCTCTGCGACGAATGATATGGGGATCGGGCAGTCGTGGCGGCTGATTTCCGGATCGGTGGACGTCATTTCGCCGATGACGTATCCATCCCACTATTCATCGGGCATGTACGGCGTGAAGCAGCCGGATCTAAGCCCGTACGCCATTATCCATCAAGCGATGGAAGACGCCAACCGCCGGAACGCCCTTTTGCGGCAGAGCGGCAATGCGTCGACGGCGCAAATACGGCCATGGCTGCAAAGCTTTACGGCGAAGTGGGTACACCCTCATCAGACCTATGGAGCGGAACAGATAAACAAACAGGTGCAGGCTGCACGCGATCAGGGGATATATGACTTTCTGCTGTGGAGCTCCAATTGCAGGTACGAATATCGTTCGTCGTCATGACACCATTCTGTCATGGGCGCAACCTTGACAGCCTACAACCCCTCTGCTACTATTCTAATAATATACGCGGGGCCCGTTCGAAACCGTGTGGTTGGACGCTTGAATCAGGCACGCAAACGTTTGAGGAGGAACAGATCTGTGTGGGAAAATAAATTCGCCAAAGAAGGCTTGACCTTTGATGACGTACTGCTCGTTCCGCGAAAGTCGGAGATACTGCCAAGAGAGGTCGACGTGTCGGTTGCGCTTAGCTCGAAAGTGAAGCTGAACATCCCGTTGATCAGCGCCGGCATGGATACGGTAACGGAAGCGAAATTAGCGATTTCCATGGCTCGCGAAGGCGGCATCGGCATTATTCATAAAAACATGTCCATTGCGGGGCAGGCGGAGGAAGTCGACCGTGTCAAGCGTTCGGAGAGCGGCGTTATTACGAACCCGTTCTCGCTTACGGCCGATCACCACGTGTACGATGCGGAAGAGCTGATGGGCAAATACCGGATTTCCGGCGTGCCCGTCGTGGACGGCAATCAGAAGCTCGTCGGCATCATCACGAACCGCGATCTTCGTTTCATTCATGACTTCTCCATGAAAATCAGCGAAGTGATGACAAAGGAAAACCTCGTCACGGCGCCTGTGGGAACGACGCTCCAGGAAGCGGAAGTCGTGCTGCAGAAGCACAAGATCGAGAAGCTGCCGCTCGTTGACGAGACGAATACGCTGAAAGGCCTCATCACGATCAAGGATATCGAGAAGGCGATCCAGTTCCCGAATGCGGCGAAGGACCCGCAGGGACGTTTGCTCTGCGGCGCGGCCGTCGGTATCGCGAAGGATACGCCCGAACGTGCCGAAGCGCTCGTTAACGCCGGCGTTGACGTGCTCGTCATCGATACGGCGCACGGTCATCAGAAGAACGTCATCGAGATGGTTCGTCTGCTTCGCAGCAAATATTCGGATCTGACGATTGTCGCGGGCAACGTTGCGACTGGCGACGGCACGCGCGAGCTGATCGAAGCCGGCGCTTCCGTCATTAAAGTCGGCATGGGACCCGGTTCGATCTGTACGACGCGCATTATCGCAGGGATCGGCGTTCCGCAAATCACGGCGATTTACGACTGTGCCTCCGTGGCCCGCGAATACAATATTCCGATTATCGCCGACGGCGGGATCAAGTACTCCGGCGACGTAACGAAGGCGATCGCCTCCGGCGCCAGCGCGATCATGATCGGCAGCCTGTTCGCCGGTACGGAAGAAAGCCCGGGCGAATCGGAAATTTACCAAGGCCGCCGGTTCAAAGTTTACCGCGGCATGGGTTCCCTTGGCGCCATGAAAGAAGGCAGCAAGGACCGTTACTTCCAGGAGAACGAGAACAAGCTCGTACCCGAAGGCATCGAAGGCCGCGTCGCTTACAAAGGGCCGCTTGCCGATACGGTTCATCAGCTGATCGGCGGCCTGCGCTCCGGCATGGGCTATTGCGGCGCGCAAAACATCGAGCAATTGAAGAACGATACGCAGTTCGTTCGTATCACGAACGCGGGCTTGCGCGAAAGCCATCCGCATGACGTGCAAATTACGAAGGAAGCGCCAAACTACTCTCTGTAAGCTTCGGCTTTCATAGGACATAAGTCGCAACAAGGCAGGAAGATGGTGGATTTCGCCGCTTTCCTGCCTTTCTTTTTATATATATGGCTCGCTTTGTGTTACAATACTAGAGTGATTTTATGATATTCATGATAGAAGAGGAGAGAAGACGTTGAAACGAAAGAAGGGACGGGTACTCTTTGTACCGACCATTTGCGCGACAGTTATTGCCATGATGCTTACGACGAATATTGGAACGCGTGCCGCGTACGCAGACAAAGTGGAAGTCACGCCCAACCCGCTTGGCGTAGAGGCTCGTTCAGCGATTCTCATAGATGCCGACTCGGGACAGGTACTGTACGCGGTTAATGCAGAGAAAGCCTTCCCGCCGGCAAGCATGACGAAATTGATGACGGAATACCTGGTGCTGGAAGAGATCTCCTCAGGCCGCTTGAGCCTGACGGATATGGTGACGGCGACGAAAGAAGCGGCTTCCATTCCGCCGGACGGCTCCCAAATCTATTTGGCCGAAGGCGACCAGCATACGGTGAAGGATTTATATATGGCGATGGCCGTTCAATCGGCGAACGATGCTACGATCGCTCTTGCCGACCGCATTGGCGGCACCGAGCAAGGCTTCGTCGAGAAGATGAACGAGACGGCGCAGGCGCTCGGACTGAAAACGGCGCATTTCACGAGCGCGACGGGTCTTGCGGATACGACGGTCATCTCGGCAAGCGACTTGGCCAAGTTCGCAAGCATCCTCATTAAGAAGCATCCGGAATTCCTGGACTTCGCCAAGACGCCGAGCTACATGTTCCGTCAGAAGGACAAGATGACCAACCTGAACTGGATGCTCGAAACGAACAAATCGATTCCGAACTTCAAACAATATGCGTATCCGGGCGTGGATGGCATGAAAACCGGCTATATCGGCGCTGCGGGCTACTGCTTCACGGGGACGGCGAAGCGCGGCGATCTGCGTCTGATCTCCGTCGTGATGGATACCGCTTCGAAATCGGCCCGTTTCATTCAAACGGCCAAGCTGTTCGACTACGGATTCGATAATTTCGAGAAAAAGACGCTCGTTGCGCCGAAATCGGTTGTAGAAACGAACAAGACGGTCAAAATAAAGAAGGGCGTTTCGAAAGAAGTGCCGATTATGACAGCAACCGACGTAACGCTTCTGGTGAAGAAGAACAGCACGCCTAACGTAACGGTCAGCGAAGTGAAGCTGAAGGACGACGGCAAGCTGGTGGCTCCGATCGCAAGCGGCACGGTTGTCGGTACGGCGACGTATGCCTACAAGGATCCGGATACCGGTCAGACGCTGGAGAAAACGGTTAATCTGGTCACGTCCGAGGATGTGAAGAAGGCCAGCTGGTGGCGCTTGATGTTCCGCGGCTTGGGCGGCTTTATTTCCGGATTGTTCAAAGGCATCATGGATTTGTTTTAAGCCGTCGTGATGCGGTATAGGCAACCGTTTTAGTATGATTTCATGGTTGTCGATTGGGCGCGGATGCTGTAAAATTAATGGTTAGAGCTAGTCCGGATCTCGGAGGTAAGCATAAATCGACGCGTATGCTTGCGGAGGGCGTGTTCGCTCGCGGAAGCCCTTCATCAAGGCGAAGCATCGCAATAACTTTTAGGAGGATTCACCATGGAAACAGGAACTTCGCGCGTAAAACGCGGTATGGCTGAAATGCAAAAAGGCGGCGTCATCATGGACGTTATGAACGCCGAGCAAGCTAAGGTAGCCGAAGCGGCAGGCGCAACGGCCGTTATGGCGCTCGAGCGCGTACCGTCCGACATTCGCGCTGCCGGCGGCGTAGCCCGCATGGCCGATCCGACGATTCTTGAGGAAGTCATGAAGGTCGTATCGATCCCGGTTATGGCGAAAGCGCGTATCGGCCACTATGTAGAGGCTCGCGTGCTGGAAGCGCTTGGCGCGGACTACATCGACGAGAGCGAAGTGCTCACGCCTGCCGACGAAGTGTTCCATATCTCGAAGCGCGAGTTCACGGTTCCGTTCGTGTGCGGCGCGAAGGACCTGGGCGAGGCGCTCCGCCGGATCCAAGAAGGCGCTGCGATGCTCCGTACGAAAGGCGAGCCGGGAACGGGCAACATCGTTGAAGCCGTTCGCCATATGCGTCTGATTACGGGCCAAATCCGTAAAGTGCAAAACCTGTCCAAGGACGAGCTGTACCATGAAGCGAAGACCCTTGGCGTACCGTACGAGCTGCTGCTCGACGTACATGAAACAGGCAAGCTGCCTGTCGTGAACTTCGCTGCCGGCGGCGTAGCAACGCCATCGGACGCCGCGCTCATGATGCACCTGGGCGCTGACGGCGTGTTCGTAGGCTCGGGTATTTTCAAATCCGATAGCCCGGAGAAATTCGCTCGCGCGATCGTCGAAGCGACGACGCATTACACGGACTACAAGCTGATCGCGGAAGTGTCCAAGAACTTGGGCACGCCGATGAAAGGCATTGAAATTTCGAAACTGCAGTCTTCCGAACGCATGCAGGACCGCGGTCTGTAAGATCATCCAAGAAGGCGGTAAAGCGATGAAGATTGGCGTATTGGCGCTGCAAGGCGCCGTTGCTGAACATATTAGGAGCATTGAAGCGGCAGGCGGCGAAGGCGTTGCCGTCAAGCGAACCGAGGAGCTGCAGGACCTCGACGGGCTGATCATTCCCGGCGGCGAGAGCACGACGATCGGCAAGCTGATGCGCAAGTACGGCTTTATCGAAGCGATTCGCGCGTTCTCGGAGCAGGGCAAGCCGATCTTCGGCACCTGCGCCGGGCTGATCGTCCTGGCCGAGCGGATTGAAGGTCAGGAGGAAGCGCATTTGCGGCTGATGGACATGACCGTTGCCCGCAATGCCTTCGGCCGTCAACGCGAAAGCTTCGAGACGGATCTGCCCGTTAAAGGCATCGATGAACCGGTACGCGCGGTATTCATTCGTGCGCCGCTGATTACGGAGGTGTCGCCGAGCATCGACGTGCTGTCGACTTACAACGGCGAAATCGTGACCGCGCGGCAGGGCCATCTGCTGGCCTCGTCGTACCATCCCGAGCTGACGGACGATTATCGTCTGCATGCGTATTTCCTGGACATGGCGAAAGAAGCCGCTGCGGCAAAAGAATAAAGGCTGAAGACTGCGGGAGCGCAGTCTTTTTGCCGTAATGGCCGCTTTCCGGATTAGGCTGCCGCTTGCCGCCCCGATAGCCGGGTGGGTTTCAGCAGGGAGACGGTTTGGAGGGCCCGCCATGTTGGAAACAATGATACTAGATAAAGATGAGTCGAGAGGGGACTATAATCGTGCTTGACGTAAAACTGCTACGGAATGATTTTGCCAAGGTGGAGCAGGCGCTCGTAAACCGGGGGAAGCCGCTTGATCTGATTGCCAACTTCCCAGCGCTGGACGGCAAATGGCGCGATATGCTGCAGGAGACGGAGCAGCTGAAGAATCGTCGTAACGTCGTCTCCCAAGAAGTCGCGAAGCTGAAAAAAAGCGGCGGTGATGCGGAAGCGCTGATCGTCGAAATGCGCGAGGTAGGCGACCGGATCAAAGTGTTGGACGAAGCAATCCGCGCGGTGGAAGCGGAGACCGCCGAATTGATGCTGGCGATCCCGAACGTGCCGCATGAGAGCGTGCCGGTCGGCGCATCCGAGGAAGATAATGTGGAAATTCGTCGCCACGGCGAGGTGCCGGCGTTTGCGTTCGAGCCGAAGGCTCATTATGAGCTGGCGCAGGATCTGGGCATTCTCGATTTCGAACGCGCAGCGAAGGTAACGGGCTCGCGCTTCGTATTCTACCGCGGTCTCGGTGCCCGTCTGGAGCGCGCGCTCATTAACTTCATGATGGATTTACATAGCGATCAGCATGGCTACGATGAAGTGCTTCCGCCGTATATCGTTAACCGCGACAGCCTGATCGGAACGGGGCAGCTGCCGAAGTTCGAGGAGGATCTGTTCAAAGTGGCGGGTACGGAGTACTACCTGATTCCGACGGCCGAAGTGCCGGTTACGAACATCCATCGGGAGGATATTCTATCCGCCGAGGAGCTGCCGAAGAATTTCGTGGCTTACAGCGCGTGCTTCCGCTCGGAAGCCGGTTCGGCCGGCCGCGACACGCGGGGGCTGATCCGCCAGCATCAATTCAACAAGGTTGAGCTGGTCAAGCTGGTGAAGCCGGAGGAATCGTATGCGGAGCTGGAGAAGCTGACGGCGAACGCGGAGAAGGTGCTGCAGCTGCTGGGCCTTCCCTACCGCGTACTGACGCTTTGCACGGGCGATATGGGCTTTACGTCGGCCAAGACATACGATCTGGAGGTCTGGATCCCAAGCGGCGGGTCGTACCGCGAAATTTCGTCCTGCTCGAATTTCGAGGATTTCCAGGCACGCCGCGCCAATATCAAATTCCGTCCGGAAGCGAAAGGAAAGCCGGAATTCGTGCATACGCTGAACGGCTCGGGTCTGGCTGTCGGCCGCACGGTCGCTGCGATCTTGGAGAATTTCCAACAGGCGGACGGGACGGTCGTCGTGCCGGAAGTGCTGCGTCCGTACATGGGCGGTATCGAAGTCATCGGCTTCCGGTAGGCTGCTCGAATGTCGGGTTGTTGATTTTCGAGTTGCTTAATCAATTTGGCCTATGGTACAATACCTCCTGTGACCTTGCAACAGGTCGAATTATGGATGGAGAGATACCGAAGCGGTCATAACGGGGCGGTCTTGAAAACCGTTAGGGTGCAAGCCCACGTGGGTTCGAATCCCACTCTCTCCGCCACCTCTATACGGACACGCACAGCGCTCTTGCGAATGGAATTCGCAGGAGCGCTTTTTGGTATGTCGTTACCGGGCGGCTCGCGCGCTGTGAAACCGCTGATTTATGCAGTTCTTGCATCGTTCCCGGACCGCATAAAAAGGGCGCCGAAACCGCATATTATCCGCATGGAGGTGGTGAGTCAAATGAGTAAACGCGACGAATTGTCCATCAATCAGCAGGAATTGACCGCGGCCTGGCAGCGTACGCTGCCGGACACCATGCAGAAGGCGGACCGTGCCGAAGTCATGGCCGACGAAGCCGACCCTAAAGCGCTGCGCGTGACGATTCATACGGCGGGGCATCAGATGTACAGCTTTGACTTTAAAGTGACGTATGTCGACAGCCGCGAAATCCAAACGACGCTTGTCGATGTGGAGAAGGACGGCAAGTCGATCGACGAACGTACCGATATCATTCAGCAGCTGGTGGAAGATTATACGCGTCACATCCATGAATGTGCGCAGGCGCTGCATGAACTGACGCATGCCTAGATTGGCCGAGCCCTGGTCGTCAGCTGCGCTGACTGCTCGGATATGCAACCAACCCTGGTCGTCAGCTGCGCTGACTGCTCGGATATGCAACCAACCCTGGTCGTCAGCTGCGCTGACTGCTCGGATATGCAACCAACCCTGGTCGTCAGCTGCGCTGACTGCTCGGATATGCAACCAACCCTGGTCGTCAGCTGCGCTGACTGCTCGGGTATGCAACCAACCCTGGTCGTCAGCTGCGCTGACTGCTCGGGTATGCAACCAACCCTGGTCGTCAGCTGCGCTGACTGCTCGGGTATGCAACCAACCCTGGTCGTCGGCTGCGCTGACTGCTCGGGTATGCAACCAACCCTGGTCGTCAGCTGCGCTGACTGCTCGGGTATGCAACCTACCTCTAGCCTGGACAGGAGCGTGCGAAGCGTGACGAAAGCAAAAGGAACCGCCGATAAGAATCTAAGCAACGTCGTCGAGGACCTGGATCAAAATCCGGTGAACAGCCACCATGCGCAGCAGCTGCAGCAGGATACGAATGACCGCCGTCATCAGGATCAGCTGAACCATGACGAACCATCCGATCTGTTCCACTCCCGCAGTTAACGAAGCCGAAGGAGATGAACGCTAATGGGTAAGCCGAAAGCCGTGCCGGTGCAAAATCCGTTCGAAGGCGACGGGCAGCAAGCCAAGTCCCGTTCCGCGCAGCCGCAGGAGCCGCTGTCGGGTTCGAAGAAGACGAAGCAAGCGAATCACGTCAGCCATCATAATCCGCAAGGCTGAAGCCATTATTCCTACATGTGGCCCGCTGCCGCCGAACGTCCCCGGCGCAGCGGGCTTTTTTAGTGTGTGCCCGGATTGGTCCTTTCGGGTCCTTGCCGGATTAGGTAAAATGAGAGGAGGTACAAGGAGAGGGGACGCAGCGGATGACAAGGTGGAAACGCGGCACGCTTGTGCTGCTCATCGCGACAATGGCGGCGGCTGCGGGCTGCAGCTCATCGAGCTCGCCGAAGGAAGCCTTAACGGACGCCATTATGAAGACCAGCCAAGCGAGCGCATACACATACCAGGGTACACTCACAATTAACGATATCCAGCTGCCGCGGGCGGCGGGAACCGTCTCGAACCAGAACGCGATGCTGATGATGGCGCTCCCGATCTTGTTGAAAGGAGCGGTGATCAAGGTCCATGGCACAGTCCAGCAGGATCCTGCGCGCACCGACATGGTGCTGGACGTTACGCTCGGCACAGGCGACGCCAAGCTGACGCTGAACATACCGGTCATTGTAACGGCCGAGCGTATCTATGTGAAGGTACCGCAGATACCGGGCATGCCGATTCCCGACACGATTGCCGGCCGGTTCGTCGCCATCGATGCGAAGAAGCTGGCGGCAGAACAGGGTGGGGCGAATCCGTTGGACGGCGGCGCTCCGAAGCTGGGGACCGAAGCATTCGCAGCTATTGCAGGCAGTCTGGATGCGAACACGTACTTCAGTGAGCCGGACGCCTCCGAGGTGCATGATGCGCCATCCGGGTATAAGCCCGATCGTTATGTGCGCGTCGCCATTGACGGCCAGCATGCGGATGCGGCGCTTAGCGCCATTGCCGGCAAGGCGATTCCGCAGGTACTCGACCTGTTGCTCCGGAATGAGGCGGTCCTTGGCTCATTCGGGCTGAGCAAGGAGAAGCTTGAGGCCGCGAAGAAGGAACTGACGGCGGAAACCGTAAAACAGCGGTATACGATCCGGAAGGCCGAGCTGACCGCGGGCTTAATCGATGGTTACCTCACATCCGAGACGGGCGATGTACAAGTGGAGGCGACCGATAGTGCTGGGGGGATGAAACTGGATATGCATGTTCAACTCTACCAAGAGAATTTGAATAAGGAAGTTGATTTTGAGTTTGAGCTGCCGAAAGATGCCGTGCCCGTCGATTCTCTGGCGCCGTGATCCCGGCTCATGTTCACCCGCCGTAACAAGAGAGAACCGCGTGAATGGAATCACGCGGTTCTCTCTTGTTGTTTATCAGATGCCCACTGTCTGGCCCGTCGGGCCGTTCAGGCATTAGGATGTTGCGGCCGGCGCGTACGTTACCGTATACGTAACTTCGGTCGTCTTGCCGTACTTATTGGTAGCCGAGAGCTTGAACGTATTCGTGCCCTCGTTCAGATTTAGCGTTGTCGAATTCGTGTAGTACGATTGCTGCTCTTCGCCTACATAGACGACCGGACCGGAGTCGTTCTTGTCCGATACCGTCCAGCTGACGGTTACCTTGTTCGCGGAAGCGGTCTCCGGCGCATGAATGAGCGTCAGGGTTGGCGCCGGCGGATTAAACGTCACCGTCTTCGTGATCTCCGTTGCCTTCCCGAGCTTATTGACTGCGCGTACCGTGATGGTGTTCGCGCCAGGCTGCAGGGCAAAGGTTTTGCTATTGGAATAGTAGCTTTGTTCTTCGCCGTTCACGAATACGGTTGGCGAGGAGTCGTTGGTATCGCTGATCGTCCATGTCAAGGCAACGGAGTCCTTATCGGTCGTTTCCGGCAAATCGCCAACCTTCAGTGTAGACGTGCCGGGATTGAAGGTAACGGTCTTGGTTACTTTCGTCGATTTTCCGAGTTCGTTCGTCGCTTTGACGACGATCGTGTTGCTGCCTTCTTTCAATTTGACCGTAGTCGAGTTGCTGTAGGTCGACTGCTGTACGTCGTTGACATACACATCCGGGTAGGAATCGTTCTTGTCGGATGTCGTCCACGTGACGGTGACCGTTTCCTTGTCGGTCGTCTCCGGCAGATCGCCCACGTTCAAAGTCGGGCCGCCAACATTGAAGGTGACGTGCTTGACCACTTCGGTCGTCTTGCCGGCGGCATTCTCCGCCTTGACGATAATAACATTATCTCCTTCGACAAGCTCAACGCTGGCAGAACTGGAATATTGCGATTGCTCCTTGCCATTGAGATAGACGGTCGGATAGCTGTCGTTGGCATCCTTAACCTTCCAGGATACGTTAATCGTCTGCTTGTCCGATTGCTCGGGAACGCCCGATACTTCAAGCGTCGGCGCTCCTTTCTCGAACACGACCTTCTTGTTGACGGTCTCCGTCTTGCCGCCTGCCATCCGGGCCGAGATCGTATACGTGTAGGTTCCCTCTTCTTCCAATTGGACGCCTACCCGGAATTGCCCTTGGACAACGTCGACCTGCTTACTGTTGATAAAGACTTTCGCGCCCTTGGTTACGTCGCCGGTGATGTAGAATGTTGGAGACGTCGTCGTCTCCGGGGCGTCGACGTTCAGTTCCAGAGCAGCCTGGCCGTCGCTGGAGGCGCCTTTTATGACGCGGTAGATGAGTGCGGCCGCTTCGGCGCGCGTGACCGGGCTGCCCGGCTTAATCGTATTGTTCTCATAGCCGGACATCAGCTTCTCTTGGATGGCGATGCCCACGTAGGTACGCAGGTTCGGCGAAACGTCGTCGCCGTCGTAGAAACGATCCAGTATAGACGGATTTTCGAGATCGTCCGGCTGGTAGTTCATCGTTTTGACGAGCGCTACGGCGACATCCTCGCGGGTCGCCTTGGCTGCTGGATCGAAGAATGCTTTGCCATTCGGCGGATAATAGCCGGTCAGGAAGTCCTTGGCCGCTTCGACGGCCTGAAAGGACCAACGTGTCGAAGAGACGTCGCGGAACGTCTGCGGGGCGTCTTTCCCTGGCAGATCGAGATAGAAGGCCTGGGCGATCAGCTGCGCGAACTGTTCGCGCGTGACGGGCTGTCCAGGTTTGAAGGTGTTGTCCTCGAACCCTTTGACCACCCCTAACTGAACCAGACTGTCGATAGCATCCTTAGCCCAATATGTACCATCCACATCGGTGAAATCAGGAGCATTGTCGGCATAAGCCACGGCCGGAATCATAAGCAAGACGGCCAGGAAGGCTGTAACGATCGTTGTTTTCCATTTCTTCATTTTGTCCCCTCCTTATTTCATACAGGGACTATATTACTATGAATCTAGCCGTTTGGCGATAGTTGGAATTTCTTCAATCCGCTAGAGGTCGTGTTTTGTCGTTCATTCGTTCAGCTTCGCGATTGTCGCTGCCATATCGGCAAATTTCGAACCGCCCGCCAAGGCGGAAGCGCCCATTGCGTTGTCAACTATTTACGGCTTTCTTGCCTTGATGACAAAAGTCACGGGGAGCATCTTTGCCTTTTGGGCAAATGTACTGTTATTGTGTGCTTGGAGAAGCTCCTCCTCCGATTGCTCAATCATCCGCTCGATTACGAAGCCCGCTTGTGCCAAGGCATTCACATAGGTTGATAGTGTACGGTCCGATAGCGTCAGCGTACTTTCGTCAAGAGACGACGAATACCACGATTCGTCAAAATAACATTTTTTAAAAACAAGCGTATTATTTTCTTCAACCACGCATTTGTGTATCGGGTGGGACCAGCTGAAAATAAACGCGCCGTCTTTTTTTAAGTAAGCAGCAATCCGGCCAAACGTCCCCTCAAGATCGGTTGTCCAGCCTACCGCATAAACCGAATAAACAACGTCAAAATAATGCTCGGGTATGCCGCATTCCTCTTCCATGGGCGAACAGATCAATTTCGCGGAAAGACCGTGCGCCTTCAAATATTCCCTTGTTTTTTCGATTTGATTTTCGGATATGTCCATACCCCATAGCTCTGAGGCGTTGCGCTTCCCCAGGTATTGCAAGGAGTGACCGCTGCCACAGCCTATTTCCAGCATCCGCTTCCCCGAGACATCGCCTAGAAGCCGGCAGCTGTCTTCCGAGATAAAGGCCCCGTAGAAGGGAAGCGAGGTTGCGCCTAGAACTTCAGTTCCTTTCGTATCCCAAAATAAGCTGTTGGTTTCATGAATAACGCGCTTATCCATGTCGACCGATAGCGCGGCAACCTCACTGCCGCCTATAATGTTTGTACGATGAACGGCATTCTTGTCCATATAGACACGCTCCCCGAATAAGATTCACCTACTGTCACCTAATCGTGCAATCCGGATTCTGTATTGGGATATCTATGCAAGACGATCATACCGTACATATGTTCTAGTGTAAATGCTGCCTATTCATGAATGAATCGATTAGGCCAATCTGCTCAATCGGCCGTTACTGGTTCCAAGGTTCTACAAAAATACACGACTTTTTACACAATTTTTATTGTATGTTTCTGGGACAATATGCTACCATTTCCTTACACGATTGAGAGGGGATTTATATAATGGGCGGAGTATTAATTGCAATCGGTAGTATCGGATTCATCGTATCGCTGATTGTTACGATTAACCCGAAGATGAGTAAGCTTACTGCAAACCTTACACGCAAGAGGACGCTTCTATTTGCGGTGATAGCGTTCGTGGTCATAATTATCGGGGGCATCATCAGCCCTGACGCTAAAGAAGGCGTCGCAGACGGTGCTAGCGGAGCAGCGGCTCAGCCTCCTGTAGAAGCGTCTTCTGCGAATGCTGACGATACTGAAGCTAAGGCGCAAGACAAAACGAATGCAGATGCGAAAGCAAAAGCGGACGCCGATGCAAAAGCAAAAGCTGATGCTGATGCGAAAGCGAAAGCGGACGCTGATGCAAAGGCAAAAGCCGATGCTGATGCGAAAGCGAAAGCGGACGCTGATGCAAAGGCAAAAGCCGAAGCCGACGCAGCGCCGAAGGAAACGGCGAGCCAGCGTAATGCTGTTCGTAAGGCGAACGATTACTTGAATTTAACCTCCTTCTCCAGAACCGGCTTAATAAAACAATTAGCGTTCGACGGATTTTCTGATGAAGACGCCAAATATGCGGTTGACCAAGCAGGTGCGGATTGGAACGAGCAAGCCGCGAAAAAAGCGAAAGATTACCTTGATTTAACGGCATTCTCGAAGAAGGAGCTTATCAACCAGCTGGAGTTTGATGGATTCACAAGCGAACAGGCTGCATATGGAGTCGATAAGGCCTATACGGACTAATCGAACGAAAAGGCGTTTCCCGGATTCCGGGAAGCGCCTTTTGCTAATCGAAGCGAAAAAAAAACTCCTGCGCTTATTCCGCAGGAGATCGTCCTTCACTTTATATGCTCTCCGCGCAAGGCGAACAGTTCCACCGATATTCCGTTATGGATTATGGAAGCGGGCTTTGTAATAATGGCGCGCCCGATACGATTCGAACGTACGACCTGCAGTTTAGGAAACTGTCGCTCTATCCTGCTGAGCTACGGGCGCGCGGCAAGGTTAATAATAGCATGAAGGGCGAGGATGGCGCAACATCCATGCAGGAAGAGGATGGAAGCGGAGTAGAGGGGACATGCAGCCAGGCGGAACCGCCTAGACCTCATGCTCTATGCCATAGGCATCGTCACGATGGCGAATAGATCCTGAGAACGAGTGGAATAGGCTTTTATTCACATAGGATGTTGAAGGGTGTCGATATATTCCGTGAATATCGGCGAATCGAATCGACAAGTTTTTACAAAAATTACAACCGTAAGCGTATATAATGGAGTTGTTACTAACTGTAACATACGATGATGCGATAGGAGCTGTCCCGAGGGCGTCATGAACGACAAAATCACGTTACTCCACGAACTACAGGTGCTTCGCATGCGGTTGTTTGAGATGGCCGAGGCACGCGGAAGTTTAACCGACCCTGAGGTACTGGCCATAAGCGAAGAGGCGGATCAATTGATCGTGATGCTGCAGCAAATCCAGAAGGACGAACGGCTTCGGTACGATGCTAGGCGCGCCCTCGCAAACGACGGAAAAACCGGGTAAGCAAATCCGCGCACTCTTGCTTCATTAAGCCGCCGACGAGCTCGGTCTCATGATTGAAGCGCGGCTCTTGAAGCAAATTCATTAATGTACCGGCACAACCGGCCTTCGGGTCGATTGTGCCGTACACTACTTTTCGAATCCGGCCTTGAACGAGCGCGCCCGCGCACATGGGGCACGGTTCAAGCGTGACATATAACGTACAATCAAGCAGGCGCCACGCTTCGAGGTGCCTGCTTGCTTCACGAATCGCGATCATTTCCGCATGGGCGGTCGGGTCCAGGCTGGTCTCCCGCAAGTTATGGCCCCTGCCGATGATGGCACCGTCCTTCACGATGACGGCGCCGATGGGAACCTCGCCGAGCGCTTCCGCCTTCTTGGCCTCTGCGATGGCAGCCTGCATCCAAATGTAGTCTTCCTCGCGGAAATAGTCCGTTTCATTCAAGTGGTATTCCTCCATTAAGCGTAGAATGGCGCACATTCGACCTGCATCGACTGTCGATAAAACGCGAATTGTGCCGCGAACAAATATTCGTTGTTAACAGCATGTGCATAAGATTGTGGATAAGTTCGGATTATTCACAAGTTTGCCCACAACTCCTTAATTATAGCTGTGAATATCACCGAAAACTGTGTATAACTCGAAATAAAGTAGGATCCATTCTCTTATCAACAGGTGGATAATGCCTAGCGCGACAAGCTTCGACGGAATAGCGCAGTGCTTGCTTTCATTTTTTTACAAGTATGGTATGATCCAAAAGAAGAGAGTATCCACAAGCTTGGAATAAGGGATGTGTCGCATATTGTCGGTCAAGATTAAGTTATCGCTTATGATTTCGCTGATTGTATTCGTCCTGCTCTTGCTCAATGTTATTTTGAATGAATATTCCACGGAGGTCAATCTGCGATCCGATGTCGAGCGCGATATGACTTCCATTACGAAACAGATCGCCGCCGATGTCTTGCAGAATACGAGCGAGAATGAGTTCGTACTGTCGGTCCTCCTCGATAAATTGAGAATGACCTCCTATTCCGCTGCCGAACAGCTCCCGCCGCATGCCAGGGACATCACCCCCGAACGGCTTCAGCTCGTCGCGTCCCGCATTGGCGTATCCGGGCTGTCCGTTATGCAAGGAAACGGCGAGAGCTACGCCATCGTGAATTCCACCAACCCCCGCGAAATCGGCGCCATCAGCTCGACATGGCCGAAGCGCGAGTTAGTCGCGCGGGATCAGAACGACGGCAATTTCGAATTCTGGTCGGGACCGAGCAGTCATTCGGTTGCCGGAACAGCCGTCCAGCTGGGACAGGAGTCCTTCTATACCAATGGTAATCTCGATTACATCATACGATGCTACATGGAGAGCGATCGTCTAAGCGATTATGAGAAAATGGCGAGCACGACGGCTTTTCTGGACGATATGAAAGCCGCCAACCCGACGATCCTGGAAGTAACGGGGTTTAACCCGGCGCTGTTCGGCGGGGATGCGACGAACGCGGACATTCCTTCTTTCATCAGCAGCAAGGAGCTTACAGGATCGCCGCTGCCGTTCGGCACCTACACCTACGGCAGCGAGCGGGATGCGTCCGACGTGAAGGAAGTGACCAAGGAGAAGCGGATATTCCGCTATACCACCATACATAACCGGGATGTGATCAAAAGCTTCATCCTCGTTCAGGATCCCAGCCCCTACGTCATCGGCCTTGTGCTCGACAAAAAGCCGCTTATGCGGCTGATGGACGAACAGCGCTCCAATCAGCTTTACATCTCCGCCGCCTTATTATGCATCGTTATTATTTGCAGCTACTGGCTGTCCAATATCATGCTGCGTCCCGTTCGTTCGATTCTATGGAAGGTGAACGAGGTGTCCGTCGGACGGTTCGAAAGCGCGATCGAGGTCAAACGGAAGGATGAGCTCGGCCAGCTCGCGCAGCGCGTCAATGCGATGTCGAAGAATTTGAATATTTACATGACGAAGCTCAAAATGGCGTTCGAAGAGAACCGCTCCATGAAGGAGTACCTCGAATCGTTCATCAATCATACGACCGATGCGATCCATGTGGTCGATTTGGACGGCCGGATCACCCAAGTCAACCGGGCGTTCGAGCAGCTGTACGGTTATACGACGGAAGAGGCGGTAGGCCGGGCGCTCCCGCTGGCGCCGGAGCATTTGCGGGAAGAAGAGCAGCAGGCGATGGAACAGCTGAAATGCGGCAAGCCCTTGTCCGCTTGGGAGACGACGCGCGTCACGAAGTCCGGCGAGTGGATTTCCGTCAGCGTCACGACATCGCCGATCCGCGATCGGCTGGGCAATGTGCACGCGATCGCCAGCATTACGCGCGATATGACGAGCCGCAATAAGATGGAAGAGCTGCTGCGCCGCTCGGAGAAGCTGACGACCGTCGGACAGCTGGCCGCCGGCGTGGCCCATGAAATCCGTAACCCGCTGACGACGCTTCGCGGCTTCCTGCAGCTGCAGCTGGAGACGTCGAAATTGAATACGCGGCATGTCGATCTTATGCTGTCGGAGCTGGACCGGATCAATCTGATCGTCGGCGAGTTCTTGATTCTGGCGAAACCGCAGGCAACGCGGTTCGAGGTGAAGGACATCCGCTTCACGCTGGGCGACGTGATCTCGCTGCTCGACAGCCAGGCGCATCTGTGCAACGTCGTGTTCGCGACCGAGTTCGGGGACGGGGACTGCCGGATTGCGTGCGAGGAGAACCAATTGAAGCAGGTGTTCATCAACGTACTCAAGAACGCGATGGAGGCGATGCCGCAAGGCGGCCAGATCGCCATCGCGATTCATCATCAGGCAGGTCAGGTATGCGTATCCATTACGGATGAGGGAGTCGGCATCCCGGAGGAGAAGATCGCCAAGCTCGGCGATCCGTTCTACACGGACAAGGATGCGGGGACGGGCCTCGGCATAATGGTGAGCCAGCGCATTATCCAGAGCCACCAAGGCCATTTTGAAATCGAGAGCAAAGTCGGCGTAGGCACGACGGTGCTGATTACGCTCCCTCTGTACAAGGAATAATATGAAAATAGCGATCAAGCAGGGATTCGCTTGTTCATGTACAATAGATACAGATGAGGTGAGGGCATGCCGCAAGCGGAGGGCTACAGCGCGGTTCTGGCGGGCGCAACCGGACTCGTAGGGTTTCAGCTGCTCAAGCAGCTGCTGCAGGAAGACCGCTGCAGGTCGCTGACGGTACTCGCGCGCAGGCCGCTGCCTCAGCTGCCGGGACTGGAGATGCCGCGCGATAAACTGCATGTCATTACGGCGGACTTCGACCGCATGGACGAAGCGCTGAACGATATCCAAGCGGACGTCGTATTCTGCGCCCTCGGCACGACGATCAAGAAAGCGAAGTCGCAGGAGGCGTTCCGCCAAGTCGATCTGGGCTACCCGGTCGCGCTGGGAGAATGGGCGAAGGCGCACGGCGCGAGCAAAATGATCATCGTCTCCGCGATGGGCGCGAACGAGAAATCGGCCGTGTTCTACAATCGGGTCAAAGGCGAAGCGGAAGCGGCGTTAAGGGTCATCGGGCTGCCCGAGCTGCACATTGTCCGGCCTTCGCTGCTGCTGGGGAAGCGGGAGGAGTTTCGCTTGGGCGAGAAGATAGCCGTCCTGCTCGGTCCGGCGCTCAGCCTGCTGATGCAAGGTCCGCTGCGGGGCTATCGGCCGGTTCATGCCGAGGACGTCGCCGCTTTCATGCGCAATATTGCGTCTGTCCCGCAAGAAACGCTTGCACCTTACGTCAGAATTTACGAAAATGATACAATAACAACAAGTCGCCGAAAGACGAGGCACCAAAGTGCGGGGTGAATAAGTCAGTTGAGGATTAACAAGTTTATTAGCGAAACGGGTTACTGCTCCAGACGCGAAGCCGACAAGCTCGTGGAAAGCGGGAAAGTGACGATTAACGGCGCCGTTGCCGAGCTCGGCAGCCAGGCGGAGCATGGCGATGACGTACGCGTGGACGGCAAGCCGATCGGGGAGCATAAGCGCCACGTGTATATTGCGCTGAACAAGCCCGTCGGCATTACGAGCACGACGGAAGCGGAAGTTGCAGGCAACATCGTCGATTTCATCGCGCATGAGGAACGGATCTTCCCGATCGGCCGATTGGATAAGGATTCGGAAGGCCTCATACTGCTTACGAACGACGGCGATATCGTGAATAAAATTCTTCGCGCCGAAGGCAAGCATGAGAAGGAATATATCGTGACGGTCGACCGGCCCGTGACGCCGCGGTTTCTGAAGGCGATGAGCGAAGGCGTGCGCATTCTCGGCTCCATGACGCTGCCTTGCAAGGTGCAGAAGGAATCCGACCGCGTCTTCCGGATTACGCTAACGGAGGGCAAGAACCGCCAAATCCGGCGCATGTGCCAGACCTTCGGCTATAACGTCCGCAAGCTTCGCCGGGTGCGGATCATGAATATCCACCTGGGCCAGCTGGCGAACGGCAAGTGGCGGGACCTGACGAAGAGCGAGCTGAACGAGCTGTTTGAATTGCTGGATTATCAAATGAGCGAGCGCTAGCCCGTCTTTTCCCGGGAAATAACGACAAAACCAACATCGGTTCGACGTTCATCGTCTTTGTGATGTTGGTTTTTTAGTTGCCTGCGGCAGGCGATTTGCAAGAGACGGGAAGCCCGCCGGACAAGCGGGGAGGGCGGGTTCAATCTTGCCATCCTATAAAACATGAAGTAAAATTATAAAGGATTGTCCGCACTTTGCATAGAGGTTTTTAGAAAATAATAATACGCATCACGAGACCGGATAAGCGTTGACGCCGGCGGTTCGAAGCCGGGCTCGCATCAGGTGGCTGGCGGTTCGGACATGCAGTCGAGTCCTGCTTCAAGAGGACGCCCCGACGGGCGGTTCTACTAGACGCCGGGAACAAGGCGCAAGGCGTTCAGCCTTCGAAGAAAGGACCATTGCTATGACACAACTGCAGGATTTGCTGCATGCAACGACAGTAACGGAAGCTTATCGCGCCGGCGAGACGGAGATCGCCGGTATTTCCTATTATGCGCAGAAGGTATCGCCTGGCGACCTGTTCATCTGCATCAAGGGCTATGTCACCGACGGCCATCAATTTCTGGGCGATGCGGCGAAGCGGGGCGCGGTCGCGGCCATCGTGGAATACATACAGCCCGACATCGACGTGCCGCAATACGTCGTGCCGAACAGCCGGATCGCGATGGCGCAGCTGGCAAGCGCGTTCTACGGCCATCCGGCGGATAAGATGACGATGATCGGCATTACGGCCACAAACGGCAAGACGAGCACGACCTATATGACGAACGCCATTCTGGAGCGGCACGGCTTCAAGACGGGCATGATCGGCACGGTCGTCATCAAGATCGACGATGAGCGCATTCCGTCCGAGCTGACGACGCCGGAATCGCTTGATTTGCAATCGTACCTGAAGCAGATGGCCGATCGCGGCGTCTCGCACGTCAGCATGGAAGTCTCCTCGGCTGCGCAGGAGACGCACCGAGTCGAATCGGTGAACTACGATATCGTCTGCTTCAACAATTTAAGCCGCGAGCATATCGATTCGCACGGCACGTTCGAGAAGTATTTCGCGGCCAAGTCGCGCTTGATCCGGGAAGCGGGCGAAGGCAGCTTCGCCGTGCTGAACCTGGATGACGAGCATGCGGCTTCCCTCGTCACGCAGACGCGCGCGCAAGTCGTGACCTTCGGCATGAAGAGCAGCGAAGGCACCCTGCATTGCAAGGATCTGGATCTGTCCACCGGACGGGCGAAATTCACCGTGGAAGTCTTGAAGCCGTTCCACACGAAGAGCGGCGTGCCGATCGCGCCCGGCGCATTCCGCGTGGAGCTGCGCATTCCGGGGCTGCATTCCGTCTATAACTCGATGGCGGCGATCGCCATCGCGCTGCTGTGCGGCGTATCCGTGGAGACGATTCAAGAGACGCTGCGCACGTTCGGCGGCGTAGAGCGCCGGTTCGAGTTCATCTACGAGGACGGATTTACGATCGTCGACGATCATTTTGCCAATCCCGGCAATATCGACGTGACCTTGGAAACGCTGAAGTATATGGATTACGAGCAGTTCCATCTGGTGTACGCCATCCGCGGCGCGCGCGGACCGATCATCAACCGCGAGAACGCCGAGTCGATCGTGCACTGGCTGAAGCGGCTGGAGAAGCGCGAGCTGATCGCCACGCGAAGCCAATCGCACGTGAACCGTCACAATACGGTTTCGGACGAGGAAGCCGACATGTTCATGGACGTCATGAACGAAGCCGGCATCGAAGTGAAGCTGTACGATGAGCTGCCGGATGCGATCGGCCAGGCGCTGGCGCAAGCGGGACGCGGCGATCTCATTCTGCTCGCCGGCTGCCAGGGCATGGATCCGGGCGCGGAAATCGCGCTTGGGCTGCTGGAGCGCGTTGATTCAAACGAAGGCCGCTAGGTTACAGGTCACAAACGAACGATATTTCAGAATAAAGTAGGTTGAAACATGGAACGTAAACGGTTAGGTGTTCTGGGCGGCATGGGACCGAAAGCCACGACTGTCTTCATCGATCAGATTATCGAAAATACGCCGGCCGACAGGGATCAGGACCATATCGATATGGTTATTCTGAACCATGCCTCTTTGCCGGATCGGACCCATGTCATTCTGGAGAACAGCGGCGAGCTGTTTCTGCGGGAAATCGAGAAGGATATCCGGCTGCTGGAATACGCGGAAGTCGCGAATATCGTCATGCCATGCAACACGGGGCATTATTACATCAACGAAATGCAGGCCATGACGACGATTCCGATCATCGACATGATCGAAGAGACGATGCGGGAGATTGCGGATACGTTCGGCAGCGGCATCAAGGTCGGCATTCTGGCGACGAACGGCACGCTCCGCAGCGGCATCTACAGCGAGTCGGCCCGGAGGTACGGCATGATTCCGCAGGAGCCGGACATGGACGTGCAGCGGCAGGTCATGAATATCATTTACGGAGACATTAAACGCGGGATTGCAAGCGACCCTGCGAAGCTGGAAGGCATCATTCGCGAAATGGTCGAGAAGGACGGCTGCAGCTGCGTCATCATTGCCTGCACGGAGCTGTCGATCATTAAGCTGAGCGAGGAGACGAGGAAGGTCAGCATCGACGCGATGGACGTGCTGGTCCGCAAATCGATCGAGCTGTCGCTGCCCCGGTAATCGGTTAGCTCCGAATAAGAAAACCCGCCAGACTGCGTCTGGCGGGTTTTCTGCATGTAGTGCGTATAGGTTGATGCATTGCGCGTGCCGTAGGCGTTCGCTTACGCCGTTCTAGGACTTGGCCGTTGTAGTCGCGGTCGAGACGGACACGGCTTTGGACGCGTCGGTGAATTTTCGGATAATCGACACCTCGACGCGGCGGTTCTTGGCGCGGCCGTCCGCCGTGTCGTTGCTGGCGATCGGGTGGTACTCGCCGTAGCCGACCGTGCTGAAGTTCTTCGGATTCAGCTTCTTGTTCTCGAGCACGATGTTCATGAAACGCGTTGCCCGCATGTTGCTGAGCTCCCAGTTGGATTCGAATTCGGCGTTGTTGATCGGTACGTTATCCGTATGGCCGGAGACGACGACTTCGTAATCCGAATACTTCGTCAGCATGTTGGAGATTTCATTGGCCAGCTTGCGTGATTCCGGTTTGACCTTCGCGCTGCCCGGCGCGAAGAGGGAGCTGTCGCTGATCGTAATCGTCAGCTGCGACTGATTGAGCTTCGTGTTCAGCTGCGAAGTCAGGCCGCTCGCTTGGATGTACTTGTCGACCTGCTTCTTCAGCTGCTCCAGGTCCTCCTGCTCCTTCTTCATGAGCGCTTCGCGATTCTCCTTGGACATGTCCTTCGTGTCCTCGTGGCGTCTCGTATTCTGGCTGTTCTCCATCATCGAGGCGTCCGAGACGACGGAGGACTTATCCAATATGCCGACTCCGCTGTTGAACGCGATGTTGAAGGCCTTGCTCATGTCTTGGAATTTCTTCGTATCGGTGGTGCTCATGGCGTAGAGCACGATGAACAGCGCAAGCAGCAGCGTCAGCAGGTCGGCATACGGAATGAGCCAGGTTTCGTCGGCATGTTCCTCGTGATGTTCTTTTTTATGCTTTTTGCTCAACCGCTTCCGCTCCTCTCTGGCTCAACTGGTAACGTTCGGTCGGCGTCAGGAAGACGGACAGCTTCTGGTTGATGGCAATGGTGGAAACGCCGGACTGGATGGACAGCAGGCCTTCTACCATCATGAGGCGAAGCTCGATCTCGTTCTTGGACAGGCGCTTCAGCTTATTGGCGATCGGGTGCCACAAAACGTATCCGGTGAATATACCTAGAAGAGTAGCGACGAATGCCGCACCGATGGCGTGGGCGAGCTTGCCCATGTCGCTCATATCGGCAAGCGCCGCGATCAGGCCGATAACGGCCCCGAGCACCCCGAGCGTCGGCGCATACATGCCGGCTTGCGAGAAGATCAGCGCGCCTGCGCGGTGGCGTTCTTCCGTCGCGGCGATGTCTTCGAGCAGCACGTCGCGAACGAGATCCTGGTCATTGCCGTCGATAATCATGCGCATGCCGTTGCGGAGGAACAGGTCTTCGATTTCGTCGACTTTCGATTCCAAGGCGAGCAAGCCTTCGCGGCGCGTGATCGTTGCCCACTCCATGAAGAGCGCGATGACTTCTTCGCGCGGCAGCATTTTCTGCTGAACGAAAATCATTTTGATCAGTTTCGGAAACTTCTTGAGCTCTTTCATTGGGAAGCCGATGAATAACGAGGCTGCTGTTCCGACGATAATGATGGTAAATGCCGCCGGATTCACTAGACTTTCGATCGGCGCTCCCTTCAGCGTCATACCGAGCAGAACGGCGATTAGTCCGAGAACGATACCAATAACAGTAGATTTTTCCATGACACACCTCGTCTAGTATTTGAGAATGAAGACTATGATGAACCGGCAGTCGCCGTTCAAGCCCTGGAGAACGGGATCGTGCGGATGGCGAATCTCGCGATTGTGCACACATCTTTATTATCGTCAGAAAACGTCCGTAGATTAGAGCAAATTGGATGTTTTAGGAGTTTTCGTCCCAATTCGTGTAGAATAGAGAGTATGAGGAAGGGAATAGAAGCGGAAAGGAAGTAATCGGTTATGGGCGTAAAGCATGCGAGAGAGTACGAGGATATCCTGGTTGAACTGAAGGACGCGATGTACGATATCGGCGACGGCTACCTGTTCTTCGAAATGGACACGACGGAGTGGGAGGAGCTCGAGCGGGCGCAGCAGCTGGAATTGATGGAAGCGCTGGCAGACGACGTGTTCTACGCGCTGGGCGAGGACCCGGTGCTTCATGTCGGCAGAGGCGTCGTGACCTATCGTCCGAAGCATCATATCATTGAAGTGTCGGTGGATGAGAAGGAGAGCCGGATCATCCGCTTAATCTGACGCGCGGAAGGCGGGCGGGTATGTTGAAGCTGGAGAAAATGACGACCGAGGCGGCCGACGCCGCGATTGCATCGCTCGCGGGCTGGTCGCGGCAGGATGAGAAGTGGATCGCGGGCAGCTACAGGTTCGCCGGCTTTCCTGCCGCAATCGCGTTCGTGGCGCGGATCGCCGAGATCGCGGAAGCGATGAACCATCACCCGTTCATCGCCATCGATTACAAGAAAGTGACGCTGCGGCTCACGACCTGGCATGCGGGCGGGCTGACGGAGCTGGATATGCAGTCCGCCGAGCGGTATAACGAAGCGTATCGAACGTCGATTGCCGGAAACCGGTAATCGGCGTTTTTGCCGTTGCTCGTTGCTGCCGCTCCGGCGCCAGCGCGATTGGGCAGGCATAAGAAAAGCCCGCTCGCCGCGCGCTGGCGCCGGGAGCGGGCTTGCGAATATGGGAACTGCCGCGGGGATGGACGGCATCGCAGCCATGGGCGGCGTGAGGGGTTATTCCTCTGCGGTAACTTTCGAGAAGAAGGACAGGCTGTACAGCGCGGCGAGACCGATGATGATGAACACGATTTTGGCTCCGACGGAATCTGACCCATCAAAAATCTCCGAAACGACATCATACTCAAAAAGCCCCACAATTAGCAATTGCAAACCGCCGAGAATGAGAACAATCAAGCTGATGATGTTCAAAACTTTCATTGGATCCGCCTCCTTGAGTGTCTTGACGACGCGTCTGACACTATTACGGATATGCGCCTGCGCGGGCATTTAGCACGATGCCGTCCGAAGAAATTGTAAACGGGTGCCGAACGCCGCTAATGCGCCTCGTCCGGGAGATAGCACATGCAATATACGTCGACTAATCCCGCAGGGGTCTTTTTCGCGTAGGTGTCGGTGATCGCGAAACCGGCCCGCTGGTAAGTACGGATCGCGCGTACGTTCCACGTATGCACCTCGAGGTCGATCTCGTCGGCCGGCGCCCTGCGCACGGCTTCCGCCACAATGGCCTGTACGAAGGGGACGCCGAGTCCGCGGTCGCATAAATCCGGCCGAAGGCCAAGCCCGATCCGCGTCAGCCCAAGCAGCGGGAAGAACTGCGCGAAGCCGATGAATTGGCCGTCCGCGTCCGTTACGGCGGCATATTGCCGGTTGCGGATATCGGGATCGCCGAACTCAATGCCGAGCTCCAGCATCACCTGCCACGTCGTCCAGTTGTAGAAATCGAAGGGCGGCTCGTACCGCCAGGCGGACAGCTGCTCGGCCAGCGTTTCCGAGAGGGGAATGACGTTGAAGCGCTGCTGCGGGACCGTTCGGCCGGAATGGGACATATCGCGTTCTCCTTGATCGGTGATTATCGTTCGAACACATTGTCGGCGAAACGCGGACAATTAGCAAGCGCGATTTCCGCGGTGAGCTTGCGCTTGGCGGAGGAGGGGCGGTTCGAGGCAAAAGTCCGTCCGCGGCGCTATCCAAAAGCAATGGACGGGTGCTATAATGTTGCGCTGAGAGGTGGTTGACGATGCGCAAATTAATTATACTCGGCTGTCTGTCCTATCTGGCCATCGGCCTGGGACATGTCGCGGTAGGCGCCGTGATGGAACAGCTTGTTCTGAACTATCGGATTAATTACGAGACGGGCGGTCAACTGATCACGAATCAGTTCCTCGGCTTCCTGGCAGGGGTGCTGCTCGCGCCATGGCTGATCGGCAATATGGGCCGGCGCGCTTCGATCGTACTGGCTTTCGTCGGATTCACCGTGGCGGAAGCGGGCTATACGCTGGAACCGGGCTGGTGGGTCATGCTCGTGCTGGCGCTGATCGCGGGCTTCGGCTTCGGTATGGGAGAGGCGTGCATCGGGGCCTTGGTCATCGATACCCTGGGAGACCGCAAGGCTTCGACGATGTCGCTGCTGGAGGTATTCTTCGGCGTCGGGGCGTTCGCGCTTCCGGCTGCAGCGGCGTGGCTCATACTTCGGGGCCACTGGCTGCTGACCTTCGGAACCGTTGCGGTGCTGGCCGCGGTCGTACTGGCGCTGTGGCTGTTCACGCCGCTGGGCGAAGCGGAGGCGCATATGGGCAACCGGCGCCAGCGCGAAGCCGCCTTGGCCGCCGGCAAGGAGGCCGGCAAGGATGTCGGGGCGGCAGCGGAGACTGCGGCGGCGCAGATCGCGGCCGCTGCACAGCCCGCGAAGGCGCCGCGATTCGGCTATGCCCGCTTGGATCTCCGGCTCCTGCTGCTGGGAGCGGCGTTCTTCGCCGTCTATGTCGGGCTCGAAATGAGCTTCGCCAATTACTTGCCGACGATCATGGGACGGAAAGCGGGCATGAGCGCGTCTTCGGCTACGATCAGCCTCAGCTTGTTCTGGGCGGCCATGTCCTTCGGCAGGCTGTTCGTGGGGCGGATCACGGGGCGGGTAGGCTACCGGAATTTCCTGCTTGCGTGCTGCGTATTCACGGTGGCCGGTTTTGCCGTGTTATCGCTCCTGAACGAAGCGGTCGGCGCAACCGTCCTGATCATCGCGACGGGCTTGTCGATGGCGGGGATTTTCGCAATGGCGCTCGTCTACTTGAACGAAGCGTTCCCGGACAAGGTGGACCGGACGACGAGCATCCTCATCGCGTGCGGCGGTCTGGGCGGTGCGCTGCTGCCGAAGTTGACCGGCTGGCTGCTCGATGCCTACGATATCAGCACCGCCATGTGGCAATTCACCGGCTTCGCGGCCGTGCTGCTGCTGCTCATGGGGCTGATCGTCGGCGAACAGGGAAGGCTGCGCCGGCGGCGTAAGGACATGGCGGCGCAGCCGAACGGATAAGTATAGCGTTCTCAAATGCCGCAGTGTACAATGAGGGGGATCATGGGACGGCGGCCGGCGCGGCCGCTGCCGTCCGCGGTTCGGCGGCGAAGCCCGCGGCTGCATGCGGGCCGCCTTCTGGGTGCATGCGGGCTGTCTTCTGCGTGCTGGTATTTGTTGGGATTATCTTAGGATTTCAGCGTTGCCTTGTGAGAGGATTATGCGGAGGTGCTGTGAAGTGACGATAGTAGAGCAAGAAATGAAACGCGAGTATACGGCCGTGCGCCATGCAGAGGGCGCTACGGTCTATACGGCGTCATTCACCTGCCTTGCTTCGGCAGGCTGCGAGGTGCGCGAGGCATACAGCCTTGACGAATTCGTCAGCGATGCCGCGGTTCGGGCCGTCTATTATACGGGCGGCTGGGGGAAGGAGCATACGCCCGTTAGCGTCGAGGTGAATGGAAGCGTTCGCATCGAGAACCGCAAAGGGCGTTCATCCGCCGACGTACACCCGCTGCTGCTGGTCTACGGTCAGAGCGGGGCGGTGTACGCGTATACCGTGGCCTGGTCGGGCAACTGGACATTGGAGGTCGAGCCTTCCGCGTCCGGGGACGGGTTCGCCGTTCGCGGCGGCCTCGCCGAGAACTCCATTGCCAAGCGGCTCGCTGCCGGGGAGACGTGGGAGACGCCGAAGGTGATCGGGGCGGCGTCGGCAGCAGGCTCGCTGAACGAGATCAGCGCGCAGTTCCACGCGTGGTATGAGTCGGTTGCGCCGCGCAATGCGCTCTCCGAGCTGCTGCCCGTGGAATGGAATCACTGGTGGTCGTACGAGGACAAGCTGATCAACGAACAGGTGTTCAAACGCAACGTCGACCGTGCGGCGGAGATCGGCGTCGAGGTGTGCACGCTCGATGCGGGCTGGTTCGGCTCCGATGACGAGAGCGAGAATTGGTACGACGTGCGCGGGGATTGGCATAAGGTGAACCGGAAACGCTTCCCGAGCGGGATTCGTTCGCTGTCGGATTACGTACACGCGAAGGGCATGAAGTTCGGCCTCTGGTGCGAGATCGAGGGCCTTGGCGTGAAAGCCGATCTGCGCGGCTCGCATCCGCAGTTCGTGGCGGAGCGGGACGGCGCGTTCCTGGGCTATGTGTGCCTGGGCGGGGAGGAAGCGCAGCGCTGGGCGTACGATACGCTGGCAGGCATGATCGGGGACTACGACTGCGACTGGATCAAAATCGATTTTAACCTCGATCCGGGCGAGGGCTGCAACTGCGCCGGTCACGGCCACGGGCCGGAGGACGGGCTGTACGCGCATTATCAAGGGCTCTATCGGGTGTTTGAGCAGATTCGCGAGCGCTTCCCCGAAGTCGTTCTGGAGAGCTGCAGCTCGGGCGGCTTGCGCACGGATCTCGGCACGATGGAGCAGATGCATGTCAGCTTCCTCAGCGATCCCGATTATTCCGAGCATCAGCTGCAGGTATTCTGGGGCGCATCGCTTATTCTGCCGCCGCAGCGCTGCCTGCACTGGGCATGGTCCACGACATGCGGGGAAGGCGACGCGCGTCCGTTCCCGACGATGGACTTCAGCAATCCGGACCTGAGCGAGGCTGCTTTCAAGTTCCACATGCGCGTGGCGATGCTGCATACGACGGGCTACTCGCATCCGTTGGAGCAGTACGACGCGCGGACGCTCGATGCGATGCGCGAGCAGATCGCATTCTATAAGGAGCATGTGCGGGACGCGATACGCGGCGGGGCGTATTATCGGTTGACGCCGCAGGCGGACCGGAGCGGACAGGGCGCAGGCTGGAACGCCTTCCAATACGCGAAGCGGGACGAGACGGGCGAGGGCTGCTTGTTCGTCTTCCGGCTTTCGAACGGCGAGGCAGCGGCGCGCATCGTGCTCGAGGGGCTGGAAGCGGATCAGCGGTACGCCTTGCAGGATGCGGATACGGGCGCGACGATCGTCCGTACGGGCGCCGAGCTGATGGGCGAGGGGTTGTCGTTCGACGACCTGCAGCCGGTGGAGTCGCGGGTGTTGGTGTTCCGGCCAGCCGCGACGCTGAACGCGGAGTAGCTGAAGGCTGGCGCTGCCGTACGCTTCATTCGTGCAGGCAACGAAAATGCAGGTAACGAGAGATACATCATGCGGATAGATAGATATCCGTGGGATGTATCTTTTTGTCGTGGGGCAATAACAGGAACGGTGAACTGGGGCGGGGACTGGTATTGGAACTGGAACTGGAGAACTGCGTTGACACTGAGAATGATTATCATTTAAAATCTTCCTAGACAACGACTACATCAAAAGGAAGCGTGGACGGCATTGGACGGATTATGGTTGAAGCTCCGCATGGTTGAAGAGATCGGGCCCGGGGAGTGGAGCCACCCGCTGGGCTATTTGCCATCGCATCTGCTGCTGCTTGCCGTCGCGGGCGAGGCGCGTTTGACCCTGGACGGGCGCCTGCTGCAGCTACGCCCTGGCCATGCGCTCGTCTGTCTGCCGGGCCAATTGATGCAGTCCGACCCGAACGGCAGGAGCGAGCTGGCCGTATTCCGGTTCGATGTGGTCGATGAGACCGGGAACGACGGCAGACCCCGGCTGACCGAGGGGGACAGCCCATTTCCCCTGGCCGGGGAAGTTCGGTTCTCCGATGCCGGCGAGGCGATCCGGCTATGCGAGCTGGCGTTACGGAATTGGCGGAATGGCGATGCGCCGGGAAAGCTCCGGGCGGAAGCGGCGTTCTACGGGCTGCTGGGCCTGATGCAAGAAGCCGCCGGCCGGGTACAGGAGGCGGCCGATGCCGCGCTGAATAGGACGAAAGCGTACATGGAGCGACACTTCGACCGGAATCTGACGATCGACGAGCTGGCCAAGCTGGCCGGTCTCAGCCGTTACTACTATATGAGGCTCTTCAAGGCCTGTTATGGCGTAAGCGTCATGGAATACTTAACGGAGCTTCGCATCGATCAAGCGAAGCGGCTGCTGGAAGAAGCCAAGCCTACGATGCGCGAGCTTGCCAGGCAGGTCGGCTACCACGACGAGTTTTATTTTATTCGCAAATTCAAGCAGCAGGTCGGCATCCCGCCGGCTACTTATATCCGCAACCGCCAGCGGCGAATCGCGGCGTACAGCTTCCCCAATATCGGGCAGCTGCTGGCGCTGCAGATCGTTCCGGCCATCGCGCCGATGGACCACGGCTGGACGGACCAGTACCGGTGCAAATACCGGACCGACGTGGTCACGACGCTCAGCCACGAATACGAGTTTAATTTCGCCGCGCTTCGTGCCGCGCGGCCGGATTATATCATCGGCGTGGATGCTTTTCTGCCGCCCGAGGAGCAGGAGCGGCTACGGGAAATCGCGCCGTCGCTGTTTATCCCGTGGCAGGGGGAGGAATGGCGAAGCCATTTGCATCTGGTCTCGGAATTTCTGGGTATGCCGGAAGAGGCGAAGAGCTGGCTGCGCCGATACGATCATCTGGCCGCCCGCACGCGTGAGCAGACGGAGCGTCTTGTAGGCGGGGACACGGTTCTGGTGGCGCATTGCGGCAAGGACGGCTGCTATGTCTATGGGCGTCAGACGATTGCCGGCGTGCTGTACGAGGATTTGGGGATTGTCCAGCCGGACCGTGCCGCCGGAATTCGCCGCCGGGAAGAAGTGCCGGTTCGGGAGCTGGCAAGCTTTGAGGCAGACCGGATTCTGCTCATGCTTTCGGACAACGAGGATGTCCAGGCGGCTTGGGAGCGCTTCTCCGGCTCGGAAGAATGGAAGCGGCATTGCGCTTCGCTAAGCAGCCGGGTTACGCCGATCCCGACATGGCCGTGGTTCGATTATTCCGCCTATACGCAGGAGAAATTCCTCCGCGCCGTTCCGGCGATTTTCGGAACGGCGTAAGCCCGGCCGGCGGGCAGCTGCGCTAGGCATCATTATCCATGAAGATCGAGCATCATCGTCCATGTTCAGAGGGCAAGGGATCGGCTATAATTCATAACTGAAAATGAAAATCATTATCAATAAAAAGGGGCGTTCGTCAATGAAAACCTATTCCCGATTCACCATCCTCATCGCGGCCTGCTTCCTGCTGGCCGTCGTGCTGAGCGCCTGCGGCGCTTCGAACGATGCGAATACCGCAGCTAATTCCACACAGGCTGCGAATGCCCAAGCCAATGCGAACGCGGCGGCTGATCCGAAAACCGAGACTGCCTCGAATGGGGAAGCAACCTCGAATACGGCCGCTTCTGCCGGTGCCGATACGGCCGCTTCCGAGGCGACTACCCGGGTGTTCAAGGATTACGAGGGGCATGAGGTAACCATTCCGACCCATCCGCAGCGTATTCTGGCCAACCAGCTGGTCGGGCATTTGCTGGCGGTGGGGGTGAAGCCGGTCGGCACGACTACCAGCCAGTTGGGCCAGCTGAGCGAATCCTCGTTCCTGAAGCCGCTCGGGCTGACCGAGGGCATCGAAGACTTGGGCGATACGATCTCCCTGGAGAAAGCGCTCAGCCTGAAGCCGGATCTGATCATTCTTCAGTCGAACGATCAGGGCGGCGTCCAAAACTACGATCAATACGCCAAGATCGCCCCGACCGTCGTGATCAGCTACGGTTCCAAGACGATGTTCGAGCAGCTGCGCGAGATTGCCGATATCGCGGGCGTGCCTGACCAAGCGGAGCAGTGGATCTCGCAGTACGAGGCCAAGGCGGCGAAATACCGCGAGGAGCTGGCCGGCCTCATCCCGCCGAATACGACGTTCTCGGTCATGGAAGCATGGCCTAAAGGCCAGATCGAGCTCTTCGGCAATTTGTTCGGCCGGGGCACCTTCAGCCTGTACAACTCGCTGCAATTGCAAGCGCCGGCGAAGGTGCAGGAGGCGGTGATGGATAAGGAGCCGTCCTACCTGGGCTTGTCCCTGGAGACGCTGCCGGATTACGCGGCCGACTATATTTTCCTGAGCGTCTTCGATTGGCAGGAAGGCGGCGACAATGCGAAGCTGCAGAAGGAATTCGAGAAGGAGCCGGTATGGCGCAGTTTGCCGGCCGTCAAGCAAGGTCACGTGTTTCATGTGAACGTCAACGACTTCCTCCCCGGCGATCCGCTTTCGATCGAGAAGCAGCTGGATGAGCAGGCGCGAATGCTGCTGGAGGCGTTCAAGAAGTAGGGCGCGGGACGTATGATACAAGGATCGAACATGCGCAAGCCTCGGCTGGAAGGGAGCCGGGGCTTTTTGCGTGTATGAGGTTCCTAGCGGGCGGCCATGGCTCGTTATAGCAAGGCTATGAACGCGATCTCGTCCTGCGAAAGGCGCTCCGCCGCGGAATGATGTATAATGCAGCTATAGCAAACTCGTTATGAAAGGCGGATGAACGCTTGAATCGTATCGTATCGTTAAAATGGCTGCTGGCCCGCATGTATGAATCCGACGTCGTGATCGTCGACTGCCGTTTCCAGCTCGGCAAGCCGGATTTTGGACGGGAGGCCTACGAGGCTTCCCATATTCCGGGCGCGGTGTACCTGGACTTGGAGAAGGATCTGTCCGCGCCGATCGAGGAGCACGGCGGACGCCACCCGCTGCCGGATATCGCGCAGCTGACGGGCACGTTCAGCCGCGCAGGCATCGGCAACGACACGCGCGTCGTCGCGTACGACGACCAAGGCGGCGCGATGGCCTCGCGCCTGTGGTGGCTGCTCAAGTACCTCGGCCACGAAGAGGTGTACGTGCTGGATGAGGGGTTCTCGGCGTGGGTGAACGCCGGATTCCCGGTGAATGCCGAGCAGCGGGTGCTCATCCCGGCGCAGTTCTTGGCCACGGTACAGCATAATATGCTCGTCGAGATGGACGAGGTCCGCGAGAAGCTGGGCCATGAGCACGTGACGCTAATCGATTCCCGCGACGGCGCGCGCTATCGCGGCGAAGTCGAGCCGCTCGACAAGGCAGCCGGTCATATTCCCGGCGCGATCAACCGTCTCTGGTCCGATGGCAAGGGAGCAGGCGGCAAATGGAAGAGCGCGGACGAGCAGGCGGCTCGTTTCGAAGGCCTGCCGAAGGACCGGGAGACCATCGTCTACTGCGGCTCCGGCGTGACGGCATGCCCGAACGTGCTTGCTCTGCAGGAAGCGGGCTTTAGCAATGTGCGGTTGTATGCGGGGAGCTGGAGCGATTGGATTTCTTACGGTGACAATCCAATATCCATCGGAAATGAAGAACAACCGAGTAAGGCATAACACTATACAGATTGTGAATACATCGTCAAGTGGCCCGCGAGCCCCGGCGATGTATTTTTCTATTCATGGCGTCAACGCGAGGTCAACAACCCTGGTGACAGTCGCTCTGGAAGTACTTTCAGAGCGGAGCGACCGTTACGCCCGTCGATAGCTTTTCACCTCCTTATTTACACGAAGAGTACCACGAAACTTTCATGTTCGTTTCATTTAATTCGTATACAATGGAAAGGACGACTATAGGCGCAGGAGGGAGCCGCCATGCGAATTTTATTGGTTGAGGACGACCGCCGGCTTGGAAACCTTATTCAATACAAGCTGAACAAACAATACCATCGGACGGAGTGGGTAATGGACGGTGCCGAGGCGCTGGAGAGGCTCTCCATTAGTCCTTACGAACTTTATATTTTGGATTGGATGGTCCCCTCCTATAGCGGAGTCGAGTTGTGCGGATTAATCAGAAGCAAGGGCGATAGGGCGCCGATATTGATGTTGACTGCGCGGGATGCGGTTTCCGATCGGGTAGAGGGTTTAATGGCCGGGGCGGACGATTATGTGATAAAGCCGTTCGACTTCGACGAGCTGTTCGCCCGCCTTCACGTGCTGGAAAGAAGAAAGGCTGCGGATTGGCGCGAAGAGATCAAGCAAGTCCAGGATCTTACGCTGAATATGCGCACGTTCGAGGCGCAACGCGGCGGTACGCCGATTCAATTGACGCGGCGGGAATTCCAGCTGCTCTCTTATCTTATGAGCAATGCCGGCAACGTGCTTGACCGCGAGCAGTTGCTCAATCAGGTGTGGGGGCTTGATGCCGAAGTGACTCCGAATGCCGTCGATGCCTCGATCAAGCTGCTTCGCAAAAAAATCCGCGATACGCATGGACGGCAGCTTATCCAGAGTGTGCGCGGGTTTGGGTACAGGATGGCGCCATGAAGGGATTCAGTCATTTTCGACAGTCGCGGCTGCGGTTGACGGTACTCTACAGCGCCTTGATCGCGATTACGCTCATAAGCCTGGCGGGATTTTTCTATTATATGCTCGTCCATACCTTCGAGCAGCGAACCGAGGCTTCGCTGGCTCAGGCGTACAACCGGGCGCTCGGATACTTTTCGAAAGACCGGATCGAGTGGATGGATTTGCGGACCGGCGAACGCATGCATTTCGCTTTCTCCTCTACCCTGTACGTGGACTGGAGCTTCTTGTCCAATGACGAATTCGCGCTCGTGACCCGCACGGGGGCAGCCCCTTCAAGCGGCTCCGACGTGCCGGAATCGTTCGTCGCAACATTGAAGGAGTGGGCGGGGGAAGATATTGCGAGCTGGAGTTTGCGTGTGCCCGGCGCGGCATCGCCGGATTACGGACGATTCTCGCATACTTCGTACGAGGGCAGGACCTACGAGATGATTGTTGCTTCCGTTCGTGAATACGGCAACCAACTCGGTTATTTATATATGGGCAAGGATACGACGGACGATACCCGCGTGCTCGGTCAAATGCGCGCGATACTGCTCGCGCTCTGCGGCGGAATGCTGCTCGTCGCCGTTCTACTGGGGTATCTGTTCGCGGGCAGAGCCATGATCCCCATCGCGAATGCGTACAGGAAACTGCGCGATTTTACGATGGACGCTTCTCACGAGCTTCGCGCTCCGCTTACGGTGTTGAACGCTTCTGTGGAAATCGTGCAAGAGCAGGAGGAGCGGCTGTCGCCGTTCCATCAAGAAGCTTTGCGCTGCGCGAAGGAAGAAATCAGGAGAATGAAAACTCTGGTTGATCATTTGCTTACGCTGGCGCGGAGCGACGCAGGCGTGATTGAACTTCTTCCGGAACGGATCGATGTGGCGCGGATTGTTCGGGAAACGGCCGCGACGATGCGAACGGCGGCAGTGATGCAAGGAATTACGCTGCGAGTCCGCGAGGCCGAAAGTTCGGCGGAAGCAGCGGCCGCGCAAACAGTCGGTGAAGTGTGTCTGACGGCAGACAGGGAGCGGATCAAACAATTGCTCGTCATCTTGTTGGATAATGCGATTAAATACAACGTGCCCGGCGGCATGATCGATCTGTTCATACAGCCGGGAATGGATCGCGTGACGATCATTGTCAGGGACAGCGGGATCGGCATAGCCGCAGAGGATTTGCCGAACATCTTCGACCGGTTCTACCGCGCGGATAAATCGCGTGACAGGTCGCGCGAAGGCGCAGGACTGGGATTATCCATCGCCCTATGGATCGTGAACGCCCACGGAGGGAGCCTGACGGCGGGAAGCGAGATCGGCGTCGGAAGCACGTTCACGGTCCAGCTTCCGGTACGTGCATGACTGCAGCATTCAAGGAGCAGGAGCGGGCGAGCGAGCGCCGCTTCTTTTCTTTTTTCATGCGCATTTCATGGAAATCTTATACAGTAGGCCTGGAATCAATACCTTGATTACGGAGGATGATGCTAGCCTATGTCGAAAAACCCTTCCCAAGCCGGTGGCCGGACGTATAGAATCCTGTTTCCCCCGATTGCGGCGATGCTGCTCTTATCCGCATGCAGCGGCGGCAATCTGACGGCCCGGAATGACGATCCCGTCACGATACGCATTCAATTACCGATTATCCAGAAGGATCCGACCAGCATTACGTATGAGAACGCGGCACGACACTTTCACGAACTGAACCCCAACATGACCATCGAGTTGGCATACGCGTCGTTGAAGCCCGGCTCGGAATCTGTCGATCTGGATCCGACCAAGCTGCTGAAAAGCGACCATCCGCCGGACATCATGCCGCTGCCCCAGTTCAGGCTTGCATCCGTGGCGAATCAAGGATTGTTGAAAGATTTGCGGCAACTGCAGTCTGCCGATTCGTCAGTCAAAATCGATATCCCGCAGGGATTGCTGGATACGACGACGGTGAATGGAGAGCTGCTTTTGCTTCCTTACGCGGCGTTCCCGGTGGTGGTGTATTACAATAAGCAACTGTTCGACAATGCGCAAATTCCTTATCCGACAGGGGAGTGGACCTGGGAACAGTTCAAAGAAACGTCGAAGAAGCTTAAGGCTCCGTTCGGCTCTATCTTGCCGTACGACATATGGACGCTCGACGAGTTGATCGGAAGCTTGGGAACGGGGTTGCTGTCCAAGGACGGAACGACCGCGGTCGGTTATCTCGACAGCCCGGCGGCCGCTAGCGCCGTTCAGTGGCTGAATGCTTACTACAAGGACGATCCGAACAAGCGGGGTCCGCAGACGGCCGTCGATGCCTTCGAGCAATTCGGAAGTTATGGCACGGGAATGACCGTTAACGGTGCGGGGGTACAGTATCGGGGGTTCCAAGGAGACAGCCAGTCGCTGCTCGGCGTTGCGCCGCTGCCGTACTTCGAAAACGGGAAGCGGGTGAATCCGCTCGATGTATTGGGATATGGCATCTCCGCCAAAAGCGAACACCCGGCGGAAGCGTGGAAGTTCATGGCCTACTTGCTGCTGACGGACAATGCGGATTCGAAGGAACTAGCCAAGGGGTTTTACCCGACGAGCAAGACGATTGAACAAGCCGGCAATCGTGGAGAACATGCGATGGAACAAGTATTCATGGGGGAAATGGACTACGCGGCAATTACGTCTCTCAGCAACAGTCCATATATTTATAAAGCGTGGGATGCGCCGTTGGAACAGCGGTTCGACGCGCTTCTTGACGCCAAAGACGAGGACATTCCCGACAAGCTGCACGAGATCGCCCAGCAATTGGATCAGGCGCTAGCGCGCGAGAAAGCCGCAAGCGAGCGCCTGGAGCAGGAGGCGTCAGCGGGCCTCACCCTTGATATTGACGGCACTTGAGAACCTTTACCTTGTCATTGATAATGATAGATCAAGTAGGCATCCATCAGCAGTGTGATCCACCAGTCCGATACTAGCGCAATCGTCTCGTTCGCGCTAACCGGGCGCTTGACGATATGCAAGAGCGCGGCAAGTGCAAAGTATAAGCCACCAATAAGGGCTACCGCCATTCGCCAGTCTGGGTGCCATAGCGAGAGGACGCCGCCGAGCCCTATGCAGAGATTGGCAAAGCCGAGTTCGCGGACAATCGGATGAGCCTCCGCATTCTTGATATGGAAGATAGCTTCGGCGGTAAAGGACGGGTTCAGCGCTTGCCGCAATCCGGCCGTAAATAACCGGACGCCGACAGCCCAGAACAAGAACCATTTGCCGATCAGCGACATATCGAAAGCGACGGATTCACGGCCCGCCAACTCGATACCTATGGAGGCGACAGGTAGGATGAGCATGAATGCAAGCACGACATATAAGTAGAAATATTTCATCGGTAAAATCCCCCTTTCTTGTTCTATCTTATTGTAAGGGGATTATTGGAAATTGAGAAGATGATGTCAAATGGTATTGCGAGCGTTAGTTCAACAAAGAGAGCAGCGGAGACGTTAACGTCCGCTGCTCCTTTCGTTATGAGCCGAGTCAACGTGAAGATAGGGAGATGGCTAATACCGTATATAACGGAGCGATCAGCGTCCCATGACGCTGACGATTTCATCCAGCAGCTTCGGATCGTTCGGTACGTCGACGGTCCGGCCCTTGTAGTCCGTATACGTATGAGTGGAACTGGACGGCTCCGCCGCCGTCCCTTCGTTTGCCGAAGCAGCGGAGTCGGTTCCCGCAGACGATGCGTTGGTATCCGAGGGCTTATGCGTTTGTCCGCATGCCGATGCCAGCAGGGCCAGCAGCACGAGTGCAAGCACGAGCGGAATGGATTTGTTCATGATGACGCTCCTGTTCTTGAATCGTTATTAATAATGATAATCATTATCAATTAATGATTATAGGGGATACGGCTTCGCTCGGCAAGCAGAAAATGACATTATGCTGCGGCGCTGGTAAATTAATTTTCACTGCATGTGTAGTAATTGACAATGATAATCATTATCAATTATACTGTGAGTGCAATCGAGACAGCAGGTCTAATCAACAAGAGCCCGAACCATCGTCTTTTCACGCGATTAGGAGAGGAGCGTTATCAACGTGGCGAAAATCGTTATGATTTACGCAAGCATGACGGGAAACACCGAAGAAATGGCAGAGGCCGTTGCGCAAGGGATACGTTCGGCCGGCGGCGAGCTGGACGTCAAAATGGTAATGGATGCTCAAGTCTCCGATCTGCTCGGCTGCGACGGCATCGTGCTTGGCGCTTATACCTGGGGAGACGGAGAGCTGCCGGATGAATTCCTCGATTTCTATGCGGACATGAACGGGGTGGATCTGTCCGGCACGAAATCTGCAGTATTCGGTTCCTGCGATTCAAACTACTTGGAGTACGGCGTCGCCGTCGATATTCTGATTCGCAAATTGTCCGAGCGGGGATCCGATGTCGTTCTGGAGGGGCTGAAAGTGGAATTATCGCCGAACGCGGAAGAGAAAACCGTCTGCAGAAGCTTCGGCGAACAGTTGGTGCAGGCTATTGCGAAGGAGAGTTCAAATGGGACTGCTGTATAGCATTTATCAATCATTGAATGAAAATAACGACCGGCTGGCGGAGGAGGATCCCTCCATGACAGCCTCGCTGCAGGAGCCGCATATTTCCTTGATTTCGCTATTAATCAACCCGATTCGAGACGAGCGTACGGAGAGATTAGCGAACAAACCTTTCTCCAAATAATCTTTCCCGTCCTGTTCATTCATCGCTTGACTTGGTGTTCGCACCAAGTTGTAACATGAGCCTTGCGATGAACAAGAGCGTATTGATACCCGTCATTGCGCTCCACAATGGGGAAGGATAGGTGAGAGTGAATGCCTGTACACGCGAGTAAGGTAGCCTTGATTACTGGAGGCAACAGAGGGCTTGGCTACGAAACGGCCCGTCAATTGGGAGGTCTGGGCTATACCGTTCTGATTGGAGCGAGAAGCAAGGAGAAGGGGACGCAAGCGGCAGCGGCGCTGCAGGCGCTGAATATGGATGCGCATTTTATCGAGCTGGACGTCACCGTTCAGGCAACCATCGATGCAGCCGCCCGGACAATCGCAACGAACTATGGCAAACTGGACGTGCTGATTAACAACGCGGGCATTGGCGACCGGCATCCATTCGCGGACTTAAGCTTGGCTGATCTGCAGCAATCCTTCGCTGCGAACTTTTTTGGCGCATTTGCCGTCAGCCAGGCGATGCTTCCTCTCCTCGAAAGTTCGGATGCCCCGCGAATTGTCAATCTCTCCAGCTCCATCGGTTCGATCGCGCTGCATAGCGACCCGGACAGCGGCGTCTACCCGCTCAAGGCACTGGCTTATAGCAGCTCCAAAGCCGCGCTGAATCAGCTCACCACCCATCTTGCTTTTACGTTGAAGCATACGCCTGCTAAAGTGAATTCCGTTTGCCCTGGCTTCGTCGCGACCGATTTCAATAATGGTTACGGCGATCTGACGCCGGAACAAGGTTCCCGGATCATTGTCCGCTATGCTACACTTGCGGAGGACGGATCGACAGGCGGCTTCTTCAACGAGCAAGGCGCTATCCCTTGGTGAGGTTATTTCGTTTGGGTAGGGTGGTAATGAATGAGCGGTGACGCCACGTTTTCAATTAAGGAAACGGCCAGAATGACCGGATTGACCGAGGATGCTCTCCGCTATTACGAGAAGATCGGACTGCTTCCACGGGCGAAGAGGCGGGAGAACGGCCGGCGAATGTATCGCGAGGAAGACCTGCAATTGATGGAGCTCATCATTTGCTTGAAGAAGATGGGGGTTCCGCTCAAGGATATCAAAGCGTTTGCTTCGCTCTCTTACGCGGAAGATATCGTGTCCACGCCCGAAGTATACGAGAAAGTGCTGGCGTACAGGACAAAGCTCCAAAGTCAGATAGATCAGCTGCAGAAAGTGTTGAACGTGCTCGATTACAAAATCGCGAATAAGCAGAGCCTTCTCAAGCATTAGTACCATGAACGTGCAGCCTCAGCCACCTACAATGCGTAGGGTGCTGCCTCGCTTCACTTGGCCTTTCGCCGGCGTCATGCCGCGTCCCTTGCAAAAAGAGCCTTGAACCCGCCTTACGGCGGATTCAAGGCTCTTGCGATTACTGCCAGCCTGTCATTCATCCCCGGCCGGCAGCCTCGTGCCCTTGCTATTCAACACCTTCATACTGCGCCTGATGCAGCCGGCTGTACACGCCTCCCGCCGCAATCAGCTCGCGGTGCATGCCTTCTTCGGCAATGCCCTGCTCGTTCACGACCACGATCCGGTCGGCCTTCTTGATCGTCGCCAGCCGGTGGGCGATAATCAGCGTCGTACGGCCTTGGGACAGCTCCGCGAGCGACTGCTGAATCGCCTGCTCGGTCTCCGTATCGAGCGCGGACGTGGCTTCGTCCAGGATGAGAATCGGCGGGTTCTTCAGGAACATCCGCGCGATCGCCATGCGCTGCTTCTGTCCGCCGGAGAGCTTCACGCCGCGTTCGCCGACGACCGTATCCATGCCTTCCGGCTGCGAGCGGATGAAGTCGTCCAGCCTGGCGCGCCGCGCCGCTTCCCAGATCGCCGTCTCGTCGGCGTCCAAGTCCCCATAGGCGATATTCTCGCGAATCGTGCCCGCGAACAGGAACACATCCTGCTGCACGATGCCGATCTGCCTGCGCAGCGACTCCAGCTTCATCCGCCGGATGTCGATGCCATCGATCAAGATGGCGCCATCCTGCACGTCATAGAAGCGCGGCAGCATGCTGCACAGCGTTGTTTTCCCCGCGCCGGACGGTCCCACGAACGCGATGGTCTCGCCTGCGCGAATCGACAGGTTAATCCCGTTCAGCACCTTGGCTTCGTTCTCGTAGCCGAAGGAGACGTCCTCGTAGCGGATGTCCCCGCGCAGCCGTCCGATCTCGATCGCATCCGGCTGGTCGGCGATGTCCGGCTCGGTCTCCAACAGATCCAGGTAGCTCTTGAACCCGGCCATTCCCTTCGGATAGCTTTCGATGACGGCGTTGATCTTGTTGATCGGACTGAGGAAGACGTTCGACAGCAGCAGGAAGCCGACGAAATCGCCGCTTGTCATCTCGCCCTGAATGACCAGCCAAGTCCCGCAAATAAGCACGAACAGGATGACGAAGCGCATCAGCAGGTAGCTGGTCGAGATGTTTTTGGCCTGGATTTTGTACGATTCGAATTTGGTCTGCCGGTAAGCCTCGTTGTTAACCTCGAACTTCGCGTTCTCGTACCGTTCGTTCGTGAACGCCTGCACGACGCGAATGCCGCCGATGCTGTCTTCTACGCGCGCGTTGAATTCGCCGATGTCCTTGAACATTCGCTGGAAGGAGCGGATCATCTTCTTGTTGAAGTACAGCGACAAGTAGATCAGCCCGGGAATGACAATAACCGACAGCACGGCCAGCTTCCAGTTGATTGCAAGCATGAGCGAGAACGCCCCGACCAGCGTCATGACGGCAATGAACAGATCCTCGGGACCGTGATGCGCCATCTCCCCGATATCCATCAGATTGTTCGTCATGCGCGCCATGAGATGCCCGGTTTTGTTATTGTCGAAGAAACGGAACGACAGCTTCTGCACATGGTTGAACAGCTTGCGCCGCATGTCCGTCTCGATGTTGATGCCAAGCTGATGGCCCCAGTAGGTGACGATATATTGGAGTACGCTGTTGAAGCCGTACATGGCCAGCAAGCCGATGCACGCCCAGAAGATGAATGACCAGTCCCCGCCGGGAAGCAGGTCGTCCACGAATTTGTTCACGACCAGCGGAAGCCCGAGCTCCAGCAGCCCGGAGAACACGGCGCAGCAGAAATCCACCAGGAACAGCGTTCGATAGGGTCTATAATAAGCGAAAAACTTGCGTACCATGCGGTCATTCTCCTTCCTGCCGTCGAGAGGCCCCGCCCCTTCGCGGGTACGGGGCCTCTCGGTAGGCTATTCGCTTATTTCGCGCCGGTCACCGCCGCTTTGACGTCATCGATGACGTAGCCATTGGCGATAGGGCCGGACGACATCCAGGTTCTGGCCGATACTTTGAACACGTGATTGTTCTTGACGGCAGGCAGCGCCTTCCATACGCTCAGCTTCTCGACTTCCGTGGAAGCCGCCATTTCCTTCTGGAACTCGTCCTCGGAGCTGATGGAGCCGCCGTAGATGGCGAATACATAGTCGGCCGTAATCGAAGGGAGCTTCTCAAGCGACGTATTGATGCCCCAATCGTCCTCCGATTCCTTCTGGAACTCGTCGATGCTCGCATCCGGCTTCAAGCCCAGATCGTTATAGAGGAGCGGCTCGAAGCTCGGGAAGAACACTTGCAGGTCCTTATCCGACGGACGAAGGAAGACCACGGAGTTGCGGTCGCCGGCTGCGGCCGCGATCGCGTCCTTCGCTTGCTTGAGCTTGTCGTCGTAAGCCGCAATCGTTTCTTGCGCCTTGTCCGCCAGCCCGAGAACATCGCCGATCGCGACGATGTTCGCCTTCCAGTCGGCCGGCGTGTAAGCAATCGTCGGCGCGATTTTGCTCAATTCCTTGTAGCCCGCTTCATCCGTGAAATACCCCTGCAGGATGATCAGATCGGGGTGAGCCGCCAGAATCTTCTCCAGGTTCGGTTTCGTGTCCGGGCTGTCGGACAGCGTAACGTTCGTCGCTTTAAGCCGGTCGTACAAGTAGTAGCCTTCGAAGCCGTACGCATACACGAGCGGAACGCCGAGCGACAGTGCGATGTCTTCGAGACCGATAACGGCAACGCGCTGCGGATGCGCGGGCACTTCCGTCTCGCCGTAGTAGTGCTTAACGGTCTTCGTCGCCGCTTCTTCAGCCGGCGGGGGCCCGCTTGAGCCGGCGTTCGCGGGCGCAGGCGTGGATTCGCCGGCGTTCGCTCCGCCCGCATTGCTGTTGCTGTTGTTATTTCCGCATGCGCTGGCGAGCAGCGCGACCAGCACGACGACGATCAGTGCCGCAATGCCGCGCAGCGGCATACGGGTGTTAACGCCGCTTCGGCGCGTGCCAGCGGCTCTCTCTGTTTGAAACAAGGTGATCCCTCCAAATTGATATTGAGAATCATTATCACTTAATTAGTATAAGAAGCTTTCGCCTCCATTGGAATACGATATGATGCCGTGTTTGCCGATCTAGAGCGCACGAAATGACATGACAAGCTCCTGCAGCAGCTGCCCCTGCCGGTTTGCCGTATATTCCAGAATCGGTTCCTGCAGCCAGTTCCAGTCTGGACCGAGGCAGACATTGCGCTCGCGCACGGCCTTCAGCGCTTCCCATTCCTGCGTACGCTGCAGCCGGTTCCACTCCGCCTGCGACTGGCGGTCCTTCATGACCGTCACCAACAGCGCGTCGGCATCGAACGCCTGCAGCTGCGCCGCCGTTACGAATTCGGTGGACTCGATTCGCTCGACGCCCGGCGCATGCGGAATACCCAGGTCGTCGTACAGCACCGTTCCCGCGCGCTTGCCCCATACCTGCATGCCCCGGGCGCATACGTTCAGGATGAGCAGCGGTCCCCGGCGCAACGACAGGGGGACAAGCTCCCGAGCCTCGGCCGCCTGCTCCTCGTAACGGGCGAGCCAGTGCGCTCCTTCCGTCTCCCGTTCCATGAACCGGGCCACTTGAGTGAGATGGGCCTTCCAGCTGTCCCCGTGCCAGCGCAGGAACAGCGTCGGCGCGATCGCGGTCAGCTTCGCCTTCTCCTCCGGCACGATCATTTCGTCGAGCGCGACGATGCGGTCCGGCCGCACGCGCAGCAGCGCCTTCCAGTTGAACTCGTAGTCGTGGCTGAGCGGCACCTTGACGTCGAACCGATACTTGCGGCGATAGTCGTCCGACCAATTCTGGTCGATCGGCGCGGCATGCGGAATGATGCCCAATGTCAGCAGCTGGCCGATATTCGGCCAGCTATAGGCGGCTACCCGGCATTCCCGGCTCGCCAGATAGCGGCGCGGCGAGAGGCCGACTTGCTTCTTGAACTGGCTGCTGAAATAGAGCGGGTCCTTGTAGCCGACCGCTTCCGCTACCCGCCGCAGCGGCATGCCCGTCTCCAGAAGCTGCTTCGCTTCGTTCGTCCGCAGCTCGGCCAGGAACTCCATCACGCTCTGGCCGAATCGCTCCTTGAAGGAGCGCATGAAGTGATAGCGGCTCATGCCCGCTGCGCCCGCCAGATCATCAACGGTCATCGCTTCGCGGTAATGCCGCCGAAGATAGCCGTGCGCACGCTCAAGCGCCTCGCCTTGATCCCCTTGCTTCTTGAGCAGGACATGCAGCAGCTCCAGGAATCCGGCTTGTCCGGCCAGCTTGTCGACGGGATCGGCCGCGCGCCAGCCTTCGGCCGTCTGCTCGCACAGCGCCGGCACGCGTGCATCCCCCGGCACGCCGCACTTCCGGCGCTCCGCCAGCCACGCCCCGGCAGCCCGTACGTCCTCATCGGAACCGACGACGTCGAAGAGGAAGCGGTATTGCAAGGCGCCGTCGATCTCGTAATGCGTCTCCACCCGCTGCCCCGGGACCGCGATGAAGGCCGCTCCCGGCTGCAGCGGATACAGCACGCCGTCGATCACGATCTGGCCGCGGGATTCCCCGGCCACGAACAGCATATAAGAAGGCGCGTTCGGATAGATGATCCGGCTTGCCTTGCGTTCTTGCTCGCGAATGCCCTCCTGCAATAGAAACCAGGCGTTCCCGGGCGATGCTTCGTCCGCCCCCTTCGCCCCGATTGCTTTCATGTCATGTAACGCCATGCGGGTACCCCTCTCATTACCTTCTGCTTTGATCCTAATTGATTATTATTCTCAGTGTCAATGAACAGATACAAGCAGCCGAGAAAGGGTACATAGAAGTCGTTATCGAAATAGACATAGAAGGCTCCCACTCCAGGCGGGGGCATGCCGTAATGCCGGGATGCAGATGACATCGTTCAAGCGTTCATGAGGCTTCCCGGCCGATTGAAGGGAGCGCTTGCCGAGCGAGCGTCCGTCAACGAATCAGCTATCCGACAAGCCCGGCGAGGGCACAGGAATGGCGGGAGGAGGTAGAGAGCATGAGCAAGAACGGCGTGATCGCGTGTTGCCTTTTTCTATCGCTTATTGTAAACGCCTATTTGGCGAAGGCGTATTTCGATGGCCGCTCGAACCGGGTCGCGCTTGAAAAAGGCATCCTGATGAACGAGTTCATCGACAGGGAGAAGAAGCTGGGCAATTTCAGAGCCCTCGTCGTTCAATTGGCGGCCAAGAGCGATAAGCTTGCTCCTGTTAGCCAAGAACAATTGAGCGCGTATCGGCTATTGGCGTCGCCCGGAGATTCGACCATCATGAGTCCCACCTACGAATTCCGGGCGAAATACGAGCCGTATGACGATGATCTCGCATTCTTGCAGCAATTCGACAGCGAGTACAAGGGCGTCGTAGACGGCTTCATAACGAAGCTGCCGTTCATGAATAAGGAACAACTGGCGGCAGCCGCCAAACATATGGATGCAATCTGCGATTTATACATGGATCAGGCATTGCGGGATTGGATGATCAGAAGGAATGGGAGTAAGGTACACATTCGATTCAATCCGCCGCAAGCCGTTCTTAACCAAGTGATCCAGGAGCTCCGATCGATCCGCGAAGAGCTTGAAGCCGTTCAACAGGCCGCGTAGCGAAATATGGTAAACTAACAAAACCATAATATGTGCTGCATACTGTCGCTTGGTTGGTCGCGGTCATCGCCGTTTATAAGGATGATGAAAGGAGGGGAGAACGAGATGAGCTTAACCCCGCTGCAGCAATCCGTATTATCGGCATTGACTGCCGAATGGCAGACACCGGTGCAGATTGCCGAACGGCTTCCCGATGCTTCGGTGAATCCGACTGACGTCAATCAGGCGCTAAAAGACCTTCTGCGCGAAGGACTTGCGCAGGCTAATCCCGTTGTTCTTGGTCTGTATCGATTAGCCATACGCGGCACAGACAAGGGAACGGAAGAGTAAGCGATATTTCTTGGTACAAGGCCAACATGGAATCAACATGCCGCACGAGCGCTCGACTATGCTGGATAAGTCTGTAAAGCGCGCCCGGACCTTCCGATAATAGAGATGAGTGACGGAATGATACATAGGGTTCGTCGACATCGAGGAATGGAAGGAGAGGGTAAGCATGCACTACCAGGTTTGCCAGCAAGTCAAGATCGTGGATATGGACGAGGAAATCATCTCGGAAGTGGTATTCGAGCATGGGGAATACGAGACGGCAGCGCTGTCGATCGGCTCCTCCGTCGTGATTCATCAATTGGGGTTGAAGGAGTTCGACGTTGTCTACGACAAAAGAGAGGGCAAGATCGCCCGATTCAAAGTCGTCGATATCGAGATCGACCTGATCACGCAGCCGGTGGTCACGCGCGTGTATCTGGAACCGACGAAACTGATCGTCGGCCAGCATGATATCGGGGAGTTTGCTTGATCCACGAGTGAAGCAAAACCGAATATCCGCGTTCAATCGCGGATGCGGGGGGTCTGCGACTGGTGCCGGGGGGGCGGCTGCCGCAGACCGCTTCGGCGTTCCCGCGAACGGCGCGCCAACAAGGGACGAGGAATGCGGCTGGCGCCGGAGAGGATATTTATGGTCGGGGTAGAACTTATTTGGGTGAAGGGATTCTTGCCTTCATTAGATGGGTTAGCATCACTCATCCCTTGAAACGGAGCTGATTCCATTGGTTGAACGCGCACGAATTAAGCACGCGCTGCAGGTCAGGCTGGTTTCCGATTACGAACGGGCACAAGCTTATTACTCGAACGTGCTGGGATTTACCGTCGACGAATGGGGACATACGGAACGCGAAGGCGTAGGATTCATCCTGCAGCAAGCGGCGAATGCGGAAGACGTCCGCCCGAACGCGCATCCGTCGCCGCGCCACTATCCGCACGGCTGGACCGGCCCGCCATCGGGCTGGGATACCTACGCTTACTCGGATTCGAACGGCGTCCAAGCGCTGTATGACGAGTTCAAAGCAAGCGGCGCCATCATCGCCTACGAACCGGTCATCGAGGACATGGGGAGCATGAAGTGGAAAGAGTTTGCGGTGAAGGACCCGGACGGATACGTACTTGTATTCGGCGGCGGCGACTGACGATGAACATCGAAGCTGAGGCAATCTGAGGCGATCTAAGGCGACCTAAGGCGATAGGGTCTCCTGCGAGGGCCTGTCCGATCGCGAGAGGGAAGACTGAACCGGGAGACCGCGCCGGACGCGGGCATAGGGGCTGCGACAAGCCGGGAGCAAGCGGCCTGTTGCGGCCCTCTTTGCGTTCTCTGCTTCGATAGCCAATGCAAATAAGCCACCGTCCGGTTAGAAATGCCGACGCCCCGGCATCTACAATAATGTGGACAAAGGAGGGAATCAGTTGCAAGCGGACAACCAGCCTCAGCGCGACCAGGAGCTCGTGGCCAGGGCAAGGGAAGGCGATCCGGACGCCTTCGGCGAGCTGGTGCGCCGGCATCGGGCAAGGGCGGTCGGCGTGGCGCGGACACTGACGCAGGATACGCATTTGGCCGAAGATATCGTGCAGGAGGCGCTGGTGAAAGCATTCCTCAAGCTGGGCTCGCTCGTGGATGAACGGCGGTTCGCCCCTTGGCTGTCGCGGATCGTGCGCAACGAGGCCTATATGAAGCTGCGCCGGGGCGGGCCCCATGGCAAGGAGCGGCCGTTCACGGCCTGGGCGGGGTCCGCCGCGCGCGGGACGGTGCCCGCTCGGGCGAGCGATGCCGCGGCAGTCCGCTCCGCACGAGGGGAAGCGGAGCAGCGCACGATCGACGACGTGCTGTTTCGTCTCGGCCAAAGCGCGCTCGAGTCGGCGCGGCAGGCAACCGACCCGACGCAGGCTCTGCTGCGCAAGGAGCTGGTCGACGGCATACGGAGTCTGCTGCGCTGCCTGACGCGCCGCGAGAAGGACGTCTTCGAGCGGTTCTTCCTGGATCAGCTCCCGCCCCAGGACATCGCGGCCCTTCTCCATACCTCGGTGGCCAGCATCTACAACAGCCTATCCCGTGCCCGGACGAAGATGCAGCACGAGCGAATCCGCGTCCACGTCAGCATGTACATTGAGCAGCGAAGGGCACTCGGCAAGCCGAAGCGGAAGCTTCTGGCTCCCCCGGGTATTCGAATCGCATGGAAGGGTGATGAATAGTGGCAGGAAGTCCAAGACACGATTTCACATGGAGCCGCAACACCGATACGGAGAGCATTTACAGTCTGGTGCGGTACACCGGCAATAAGGGGTTATCCCACACCGATATTATGGGTCTGACCGCGCATGCGTTCCGCATCATCATCGATCGCGAGGAAGTCGAGGTAGGCAGCTACTCCTTCTTCGACTGGCAGCTGCGGCATGCGGAAGCGCTGCGCAATCTGGGGTATGCCGTCCGGACGACAGGCAGGCAGAATCATGTCTCGCCGACGCCCGAGGAGCTCGAGACGGCGCTGGAGATGATCCACGCCAGCCTGGACGCGGGGGTTCCGGCATTAAGCTGGGATCTGTTCATCCCGGAGTGGGGCGTCATCTACGGGTACGACGACGAGGCCCGCATGCTGCAATGCCGCGATGTCCGCAGGGACGGCGAGCTGCCCTACGAGAAGCTGGGCCGCGGCGAGGTGACGGAGCTGTATGTGCTGACGATTACGGACACGAAGTCCGTCGATCGCCGCACGATGCTCAAGGGCGCGCTGAAGCTTGCGCTCGAGCATGCGCATGTCCAGCAGTTCCGCGAGGAGGAGAGCGCGGGACACAGCAACGGGCTGGCCGCGTTCGACGCCTGGATACACGCCTTCGAGCGGAGAACCGCCAATCCGTTCGGCAATGCCGTCAATACGGGCAAGGTCTGCGATGCGCGCGAGTTCGCCGTGCAGTTCCTCCGGGAGCTGGCGGACAATGGGACGGAGCTGGAGCCGGAGCAGGGGCAAGGGCAAGGGCAGGATGATGAGTCGCTGCGTCACTTGGCCCGCCAAGCGGCGGAGCGGTATGCCGTGGTCGCGGGCAGCCTGTCGGCCATGCGCGAGATGTTCCCGTTCCCGCACGGCGGCGAGCCGGGCAGCGAGGCGGAGGCAAGCCGGGCGATCGCGCTGCTGCAGGAAGCGAAGGCAGCGGAGACGGAGGGCGTCGCGCTGCTTGCCCGAATGCTGGAGCTGCTGGAACGGGAATGAAGGCGCAGGCTCGCTAGCAAGCGATTAATCCGATAAGGCACCTCGCAGCAGAAGGAACGCCAAGGTTAGCAAGGCCGGCGCTCCATACCGGGAGCGCTGGCCTTTTATGGCATGCATGGTTAGCGGGGTTAACAGTCCTCGTAACTCCACACATTGATCTGGTTGCCGTAGAGGTCATAGGTATGGAAGAGCACCAAGTATTTCGGGTTGCCCGCGACGTCCGTGACGTCAAGGCCCTGCTCCTTCAGCCGATTGTGCGACGCGTAGAAGTCGGCCTTCTTGCGAATGACCCAGTACGGCCTCGCGGCGACGGTCAGCTTGTCTGACTGAGCATCCGAATCCGGCGGCAGCGTCTCGAGGAAGACCGGGCAGCCCTCGCGGCAGATGACCATGGCGGCCGACTCGCCGTCCTCGCTTAGCTGCTCTACTTTAGCGCCAAGGTTGGCCTCGTACCATCGGATGGCTTCCTGCAAGTTCCCGACGCCGAAGCGCGGGAGGGCCTGGAAAGCGAAGCGTGCATGGGGGGCCTTGGCGAGAAAATCTTCCGTGCCGGGTTCCGGCTCGATCGCGGTCAGCCGGTTGCCGATCGGGTCATAGAAGTCGAATCGGCGGCCGAATCCCGAGCTGTCGATGTCCGTCGTTTCGATATTGTGGGCGCGCATATAGGCATGAGCCGCCTCCAGGTCGGGCGCCGTGAAGCAGAAGCGAACGTTGCCGTTCCGCCCCCAATCGACCGCATAATGCGGATGGTCGTGTTCGACGGATTTCACGTGAATGGCCCCGATTGCCGGGAATTTGAGCGTGGCCATGCGCTCGACCGGATGATCCTCCTGGTACGTAACCTCTAGATCGAGATGAGTCCGATACCACGTTACCAGTTCCTTGAATCGCTCCCAGGGAGCAATGATGAAGCCCCCGTCAAAATCATCCAACTGCAATGCAACCATACCGACGATACCTCCACTAGGCTTGAAATGGGATTTCTTAGCTGCAGTATAAACCTTCAAGTTGCTTGAAGGTCAAGCGGAAAACGCGACTGCGATACGGGAATCATCAGCTCGTACGTCGGCAATTGCGGGAAATGCCGTTCCAGCCGCCTGCCCGAAGGTTCGAAGCCGAATCGCGCCAGATAGCGGATCGTTCGCATGCAGACATGCATGTCGTCCCAGGCGCAATCGACGGTCACGAACAAGGTGGGCGGGATGACTTCGATCCACGAACCGGGAGGGAGCTGCGGGTGGCCGGCCGATTTGACCGGGAAGCCGACCTCGAGCCGGATGGCATGCCGGAGAGACTCGGCGACCCGGATGACGCTGGCGCCTTGAGGTTGAACCTTACAGGCGCGAAGCCCGGCGGACGCCTGCTCCAGCGCCTCCGAGTAGGAGCGCACCGGCTTGTCCAACAGGAACGGCTGCCATAGAACGGAGACGGGTTCCTCCCAGCGGGCCAAGTGCAGACTGCCGATGCTCGGATGAATGCCGTTCAAGTACGAGGCCGCGATCTGAACGGACAGCATTCGCGCTTCCGTGTCCCTGCGCCACTGCTTGAGCAAGACGGCCCGGCTCGCTTCGTCGGCATGCAGGAACCGGCCGATCTCGTGCAAGCCGATACCGGATTGGCGGAGACTGTTGATCATCTTGGCCTGGCTGATTTGGCTGGCCGCGTAACGGCGATAACCGTTGTCCAGCCGTTCGGCAGGGACGAGGAGCCCCTTGGACTCGTAGAATCGAAGGGCGCTCGGGTTCAACCCCGTGCATGCCGCAAAATCGGCGATACTGAGCATATGCGATCCGCCTACTTTTTGCCCCCTACTATATCACTATCGGGGGCCTGCCGCTATCCCTTTCTGCGCGTCTCCCTGCCGCGACCGTTCTATGAAATTATTACGGTATGACAAATAATGTCAGAGCGGCTATGCTATGATTAAACTGCTTTCAACCGCAACACAACAATAGGATAGGATGCCAACAGTGGAGGGGTGCTCGTGCAAGAGGGTAAAGCGGTTCAATCTGATTCGATCGTGAAGCTGGACCACTACGCGTTCAGCGGTTTGGATGCCTCGCTGGTCGGGGCGATGAAATCCGTTGCCGACTATTATCGTCTGCCCGTAACCGCAGCGCGGATCTATGGCATGACGGGCCTCGCCTTTCTGCATGTGCTGAACGCGAATATGGACGAACCGAACGGGGGGCCGCCGGAGCCGGAGGTGTTTCGCCTTGCCCGCCATATCGGCGTGGACGTCGCAGGGCTTCACGCGTATGCCGAAGGCGAGGCTTTCCGCCGATTGCAAGCCGAGGCATGGACGCAGGCGAAACGGGCGATCGGCGCGGGACAGCCGGTCTTCGCCAAGAATATCGACATCGGCAACCAAACGTCGATCGTCTATGCGCATGACGACCGCGGTTATTGCACGTACACATGGCATACGGGGTACGAGCACAGCGAGGACGTCATCCCATGGGATCGGCTGGGCTTAAGCCTATGCCCGTGCGTCCATTGCGTAACCGATCGGCGATCGTCCGGAACGGATGCGGATCGCGCAAGCGGGCTGGTTTCTCTCCATTGGGCCAAGCCGATCCAAGCGGCGGACGAGACGGCATCGCTGACGGAAGCGCTCGCGTTCGTCATTCGGTTGAACGACGGCGGGTCGTATGAATCGTTCGGCCAAACGTATTTCGTTGGCGCCCGGGCATACGCGCATTGGCTGGCGGCGCTGGAGAGCGGCCGGCTGGACAAGTATTATTTCAGCCTCTTCGTCGAAATCCTCAGTGAAGCCAGGAGTCATGCCGTGCTGTTCTTGACCGAGATGAAAGGCAAGCGAGCCGGCGCGCAGCAGGAGCCGCTGGATGATCTCGTTCGCGTATATAGCGAGATTTCGGAGAAGTTCAACGTATTGAAGCATGCTTACCCGTACACGGAACCGCGGGAATTTGAAGTTCGGCATCATGAGCAATGCGCGGGCAGGCTGAGAGAGATCATGGAGCTGGAGGCGGCAGCCTTGCGAATGCTGAGAGAATGGCACGCCTTGCTGCGGCGAAGCGTGGAACCGCGCGCCGATTGATCCGTATGAAGGAGAGTAAACGAGACGGATGAGGGAGGTGCAGGCCCGCATGAATTGTCCGGTGTGCGAAGCGACCCGCATGAGGGAAGTGGAGAAGGACGGCATTCTCATCGATATATGCCCGACCTGCAAAGGGGTATGGCTGGATCGCGGAGAGTTGGATAAGCTGATGCAAGGCGTGCAGGAGGCTCGTCAGGATTACAATCAGTGGTACTACAGCGACGACGACGATGATCGGAAGCGCCGGTACCCGTCGCGGCAGCCGCATTACGACGACAAGCAAGCCGGCCGCGGCCATTACCCGCATAAGAAGAAAAAGAAAAGCGTCATGGACGTCTTCGGCGATTTGTTCGGCGGGGATTGAGGGCGGTTAAGGACAGATGGAAGCCTGGGCTGCGCGCCGAGGCTTCTTGCTCATGCTGCTGCTTTCATTTCCCTTGCCGTACATGCAAGTCATGGCAGCAGCGCGAGCAGCCATGGCGTCGCGAGCAGGGTGACGAACGCGGTAAGAATCATGGCGATGCATGCCACCGAGCCGGATACGGCATCGTATTCAAGCGCCTTGCTGATGCCTGCCGAGTGGGCGCTCGTCCCGAACAGGATACCGCGCGCCACGGGGTTCTCGATGCGGAATCGCCGGACGACAAGCGGCCCGAAGACGAGCCCGAGGATGCCCGTGACCAGGGTGGCGACGGCCGTGATGGTCGGCACGCCGCCGGTCGAACCGGCGACGGCGATCGCGATCGGCGTCGTCGCGGAGCGGGGGGCGAGACTGTCGATAAGGCTCGGCTTCAGCCCGAGCAGCCAGGCGAGGCCCGCCGACGAGACGATCGCGGCGATCGCTCCCGTGCCTGCGCCCGCCAAAATGGCGAACGCGTTGCGTTTCAGCGCGCCGAAGTGCCGGTACAGCGTCACGGCCAGCGCGATGGTGGCCGGCTCGACCATGTCGCTCAGCCAGCCGGCCCCCCGGTCGTAATCGTCGAACCGGACGCCGGACGATTCAAGGACGGCGATGACGACCGCGGGGGTTATGATGAGCGGGGTCAAGTAGATTTTCGGATAAAGGCGGTATAAACGCTTGGCTCCCCGATACACCATATAGGTGAACAGAAGCCAACAGACGGCGCTTAACATTCCGCGTTCCCCCTCTGCCGGGCGGCCTTCTCGCCGATCCAGCCGGCGCAGGCCATGACGGCGAGCGTGCTGACCAGAATGACCGCCGCAATGCGGAGTCCGCTGTGGACGACGAGCGATTTGTACTTCACGACGCCGACCGTCGCCGGAATGAAGAACAGCAGCATCTCCGCCGTCAGCCAATCGGCCCCGCGGTCGATCCAGTGCAGCTTGACGATCTTCAGCTTCAGCAGCGCGAACAGCAGCAGAATACCCGCGATTGCACCCGGCACCGGAAGCCGCAGCCAATGAACCAGCGCGTCGGACAGGCGGGCGAGCGCGATGAACAGCACGACCTGCGCCAGCGTTAGCAGCCATTTTCGAACCATTGCATACCTTCCCCTTGCTTGTTTGCCATTATGCCGAGAACCGCTGAACGGCGCGAACCCGGTGCTTATCGCTTATGAAGGACAGTATACGCTTTGGCTATCTATGCGTAAAATGAATATATTGAATTGTTTACATTCATAATCGGAATACATAGAAGGGAGGTGCAGCCGTGGATATCCGTCATCTGCAATGCATCACCGAGATCGTACGCCGGCGCAGCTTCACCAAGGCCGCCGAGGCGCTTCACCTCACGCAGCCGTCCGTCAGCAAAATCGTCAAAGCGCTGGAGGAGGAGCTGCGCGTCGAGCTCTTCGTCAGGGACGGCAAGCAGGTCAAGCTGACGGACGCGGGCGATACGATCTACCGCCATGCCGGCCCGATTCTCCAGCTGTTCGACGGGCTCGTCACCGAGCTCAACGAACTGGTTTATCTGGATAAGGGCACCGTTCGCATCGGGATGCCTCCGATGGCGGGGGCGCGATTCTTCCCGGCCGTCATTAAGCGGTTCCAGGAGCGTTATCCCGGCATCGCGTTTCGCCTTGTGGAGGAAGGGGCCAAGAAGATCGAGGAAAGCCTCGCGGACGGCTCGCTGGAAGCGGGCGTCGTCCTGCTTCCCGTCGATGCCGCCATGTTCGAGACGTATCCGATCGTGGACGACCGGATGAACGTGCTCGTGGCGCCTTCGCATCCGCTTGCCGGCAGGCCGGCGGTCGAGCTCGCGGAGCTTGCGGGCGAATCGTTCATTCTGTTCAACGACAATTTCGCGCTGCATGACCGAATCATCGGCGAATGCCGGAACGCGGGCTTCGAGCCGCGCGTCTCCTATGAGAGCTCGCAATGGGACTTCATCGGGGAACTCGTCGGCGCGGGGCTCGGCGTCGCCATGCTTCCCGACACGATGTGCCGGCGGCTCGGCCCGGACCTGGCGCGGGCGATCCCGCTCACCCGGCCGGTGATTCCATGGCGCCTTGCGATGGCTTGGCGGAAGGACGGGTACCTGTCCATGGCGACGAGGGAGTGGATCCGGTTCACGCGCGAACTGTTCGCGGACGGCGCCGGCTCCGGGACGGCAAATCGGTAAGCGGCAAATTGATAAAAAAGGACACAAAGCATTTGGGAATATCCGGTATAATGAAGCTAGACTCGAGGGCGATAGGAGGATACTCGTGGCTGGACATGCGAACAGGTCGAATCGGCATGATCGCCGCTTCGTGAAGGATTCCGAAGGGTATAGACCGCTATTGGTTCCGCAAGCATTCAAAGTGCTGAACGGCAAACTTGATTCTGTCGGGGAGGACGATGCAATGAGCGATCAGACGAGCATTCGAACGCCGATTAAACCGATTATTCCCGCCGTGTTCGTAAGCGTTACGGATGTGAAGGCATCCACCGCATGGTACTGCCGCCTGTTAGGCCTGCCGGTCCCGGATACCGTCCGCACGGATATCCATATCTTCAGCTTGCAGGATCGGCAATGCTCGAATCTGTTCCTGCGCCGCGCGGATAAGGCCGAACCGACGTCTCAGCCGCTCTTCAGCCTGACGTCCCCGGATATCGAAGCAACGCAGCGCTTCCTTGCACAGCTCAACGTCGAGGTCGTGTACCGCGACGAAGAAGTGATCTGGTTCCGGGATCCCGACGGGAACGTGCTGATGGCCTGCGCCATATGAGCGCCGAACGCAAGGCGTAATGCGCCGGGGATCAAGACCAATGCACACACCGCTAAGCAACCATGCGGCTTGGCGGTGTGTTTGGCATGCCCGCCGTCGAGCGGGCGGGCAAGTGCGCAGGAGAGCGAACGGGATGGGCATGCATGCGCGTTCATCGATAAAATTGTCACTGGAACTTTGAAAAGGAGTACGTTATAGTGATCTGATCATACGTTCCATGAATCGAGGGGGGTACACACCATGAGGATCCATGCCAAGCACCGCCAGCTTGCCTTTATTCTCGTCATGACCGTCACGTTGACGTTTATTATGTCCGGCATTATGACCTACGTGCTCGAGGGCGGCTTCATTTCGCATTTCGCGCGCGCATGGATGAAGGATTGGGGCGTTGCTTTCGTCGTCGCGCTGGCGCTGAATGTCGTGCTTCCGGCCAGAGTAAGGCGGTTCGCAAGCCGTTTGGCCCGCTCCAAGCTGGCGTCGCTCGTTGCCTATGTCTTCACCATGTCGCTGATCATGACCTTCATTCTCTCGTTCGTCATGACCGCCGTTGCCATGGGCGGCTTCGGCGCAGGCTTCGCCGGCCATTGGATGACCGCATGGCCCGTCGCCTTCTGCGTCGTCTTCGTCTTGAACTTCTTCCTGCCGCAAGGCATTGGCCGCCTCGTCGGCATGCTCGTCGCGAAGCCGGCGGATATGCCGGCTAGCGGCTCCGCGGCTGCGAACGGATAATCCGAATCCGCGGATCGTTGCAGTGGCGTTATTAGTATTAGCAAGAACCCTTCCGAACACTCGGGAGGGTTATTTGCGTGCGCGGAGGGATCGCAATTCGGATAAGATTTCGCACAGGTTGGAAGGAAAATTCAGGGTTTTGCGAAATAGTTAAAGAGGCGGCCGCGGAGCAGTTCCGATGCGCCGCTGCAGGCTATAAGCCAAGGAGGAAGCCAGGAGTGAGCGATACGGTCAGGCTGTTCGACTTTCAAGCGTTAACCGAAGACACCGTGAGACGGCTGTTTGCCTCGTTGGACCGGCAAGCGCGCATTGTACGAATCGCTCCGCTGACGAAGGGCATGAGCACGAGCAATTACGCCGTTCAGACAGACGGCGGCGCGAAGTACGTCCTGCGGATTTACCCCGCCAATAACGATCACGGCCGACTGGAAGCGGCGGCTTACGACTATGCGAAGGCGTGGCTGCGCGTTCCGCGGATCTATCGCTTCGACGACAGCAAACGAATGATTCCGTATTCCTACCTCATCATGGAGTATATCGAGGGATCGACGCTGGGCGATTTCGTTGCCGGGAACGGCAGATTTCCCGACCGCCTCGCGCATCGGATCGGCCGTTCGCTCGCGCTGCTGCATCGTACGGAATATCCGGATACGGGCTTGCTTGACGAGCAATTGCAATTGACGCGGTTGTTCGAGCCGTTCGCGAACCAGTACCGCACCTTGCTGGACGGCTTTGCCGGCACGCATATTCAGCCTTCGACGAGAGAGGCATGCTTCGCGTTCCTGGACGATCATGCCGCGATGGCGGAGCGAATCGCCGCCAAGCATGTGCTGTCGCACGGCGATTTTATTTTCTCCAATATTATCGTTACGCCTTCCATGGAGCCCTGCTTTATCGATTATGAATATTGTTTCTCGGCGCCGGTCTTCTACGATATCGGCAAGTTCTTCCGAACGAGAACGAAGGTCGAGCGCTATATTGGCGAGGATACAATCGCCGCCTTCTATGAAGGCTACAGCAGCGAGGCGAAGGAGCCTTTGCCTGAAGCTTGGTACGCGCTATCCAGGCTGGCCGACGTATCGACCATGCTTCATCTGATCAACAAACCGCAAATTCCGGACGGGTGGGGCGGCGCGCTCGACGAGGAGATCGTGAAGACGCTGCGTATGCTGCAATCTGACGGCTAACGGCAGCCGGGCGATGAACGGCCCGATCGACTAACCGACTATATGACCGATCGACTAAACGACGTTCAGGGGGAATAAACGATGTTGAAGCAAATTTCCGCGCATGTCTATCAGCTGGAGGACATATGCCATGTGTATGTGTTGAAGACTGGCGGCAAGGCCGTGCTGATCGATTTCGGATCGGGCGCGGTGCTCGATGAATTGGCGTCGATCGGCGTCGACAACGTGACGGACGTGCTGATGACGCACCATCACCGGGACCAGGGTCAAGGCTTGGGCCTTGCGATCGCGGCCGGGGCGCGCGTCTGGGTTCCCCACCACGAGCAGGATTTGTCCGCGCAGGTCGATCTTCACTGGCATGGACGGGGCATCTATAACAATTATAATGTACGCCAGGACAAGTTCTCTCTGCTCGAACCGATCCCGATCGCCGGCACGCTGAAGGACCACTCGCGCCACGTCTTCGGCGGATATGCGTTCGACGTCGTTCCGACGCCGGGCCATACGACGGGCTCGATTACGCTCGAGACGGAGCTGGACGGCAAGCGTATCGCCTTCACGGGCGATCTGATCGCCGGTCCCGGCAAGGTTTGGTCCATGTCCGCGACGCAATGGTCGTATAACGGCTGCGAGGGCGTTATCCATTCGATCGTCTCGCTGTCGGCGCTGCGCGGCAAGGGGCTCGACATGCTGCTCCCGTCCCATGGCGCCATCATGCCGGAGCCGTATTCCGCCATCGATCCGTTGATCGAACGGATGGAGGAGCTGCTGCGCGTCCGCGGCCAATATAGCGAGCTCGAGCGGTACCGGGAGCCGGAGTTCCGGGAAATTACGCCGCATCTGCTGTGGAACGCGCGCAGCTTCGCCAATTCCTACGTGCTCCTCTCGGACAGCGGCAAAGCGCTCTTGATCGATTACGGCTATACCGGCCTCTTAAGCATCTTCAATGCGGGGGCGGACCGGGCCTCGCGCCGGCCCTCGCTGCTCCCGATCGCTTACCTGAAAGAGCGCTACGGCGTGGACAAGATCGACGTAGTCATTCCGACGCATTACCATGACGATCATATCGCCGGGTTTAACCTGCTCCGCGACGTGGAAGGCACGGAGACGTGGGTCGCCGACAATTTCGCCGACATCTTCGAAACCCCTTCGCGCTTTGACGTGCCGTGCATCTGGTACGACCCGATTCCGGTAGATCGCAGATTGCCGCTCGATCAGCCGATCGTATGGGAGGAGTACGAGCTCCGTCTGCATGAGCAGCCGGGCCATACGCTGTACGCGGTCGCGATTTCGTTCGAGGCCGACGGCAAACGCGTGCTCGCGATCGGGGATCAGCAGGGCGACAACGCGGATTTGAATAACTACGTATATATGAACCGGTTTCGTTCGGGCGATTATGTACGGAGCGCGGAGCTGTATGCCAAGCTTAAGCCGGATGTCTTGATTTCCGGTCATTGGGATCCGCTGTGGGTGGAAGAGGGGTATATCGAGCAGTTGAGAACGAACGGAGAACGGCTGGAACGCGTGCATCAAGAACTGCTGCCGCTCGATACGTTCGATCTGGGAGCCGAAGGGGCCGGCGCCTGGATCAGGCCGTACCAGATCGAAGCGCGCGGCGGGGAGACGGTCGAGATCGCGGTGGAGGTACGCAATCCGTTCCCGCGCCGGGAGCCGGCGACCGTGCAGCTCATCGTGCCGGCGGACTGGCAGCTGGACATGGAGGCGCTGCAGCAAGAGATCGAGCCGCATGAGACGGCGACGGTGCGTTTCGCGCTGACGGCGCCGGCAGGCATCCGCGTGAAACGGGCTCGGATCGCCGCCGATATTGCGATCGGCGAGCGAAGACTGGGCCAGCAGGCCGAAGCGCTGGTGACCATTCTCTAGCCGGATGAATCGCTTTAGCCAGCAAGAGCCTCATTCATTGCAAGAGCCTCATTCATTGCAAGGACCCCACTCATTGCAAGGACCCCACTCATTGCAAAGAACCTCATCCATTGCAGGAATCACATTAGCAGCGTGGAAATCGTGACATGAACTTCATTCGTCCCTCTCTTCGCATTCATCGCATGCCTCAAAAAAAGACCGCTTCCCGGAAAATCGGGAAGCGGTCTTTCTAATTGCCGAATGTATATTTATACAACGCCGTGGGCCAACATCGCGTCAGCCACTTTGATGAAACCGGCGATGTTCGCGCCTACGACCAGGTTGCCTGCATGGCCGAATTCTTCGGCTGCTTGCACGCTTTGGTTGTAGATGTTCTTCATGATGTCATGCAGCTTCTTGTCCACTTCTTCGAAGGACCAGTGCAGGCGCATGCTGTTTTGTGCCATCTCCAGCGCGGATACCGCAACGCCGCCGGCATTGGCCGCTTTCGCCGGTCCGAACAGCACGCCGTTGTCCAGGAACACTTCGATCGCATCCAGCGTGGATGGCATGTTCGCACCCTCGCCGATCGCTTTCACGCCGTTGGATACGAGCAGTTTCGCCGCGTCCGCGTCGATTTCGTTCTGCGTTGCGCATGGCAGGGCGATATCGCAAGGAATCGTCCAGATGCCTTCGCAGCCCGGCGTGTATACCGCATGCGGGTGCTCGTTCACGTATTCGCTGATCCGTTTGCGGTTCACTTCTTTCAGCTGCTTCACGGTCTCCAGGTTGATGCCCTGCGGATCGTAGATGTAGCCGTTGGAGTCGCTGCACGCTACGACTTTAGCGCCGAGCTGCTGCGCTTTCTCGATCGCGTAGATGGAGACGTTGCCGGAACCCGATACGACGACGGTGCTGTCTTGGTACGACAGGCCTTTGCTTTCCAGCATTTCGTTTACGAAGTACACGCAGCCGTAGCCGGTTGCTTCCGTACGCGCTAGGCTGCCGCCGTAGCCGACGCCTTTGCCCGTCAGAACGCCGGCCGGGTTGCCGCCGCGGATGCGCTTGTATTGTCCGAACATATAGCCGATCTCGCGTCCGCCTACGCCGATGTCGCCCGCAGGAACGTCCACTTCAGGACCGATGTACTTGAAGAGCTCCGTCATGAAGCTTTGCGTGAAGCGCATGACTTCGTTATCCGACTTGCCTTTCGGATCGAAGTCCGAGCCGCCTTTGCCGCCGCCGATCGGTTGGCCGGTCAAGCTGTTTTTGAAAATTTGCTCGAATCCGAGGAATTTGATGATGCTGGCATTTACGGAAGGGTGGAAACGGAGGCCGCCTTTGTAAGGGCCGAGGGAACTGTTGAATTGAACGCGGAAGCCGCGGTTTACTTGCACGTTGCCGTTGTCGTCTACCCAAGGGACGCGGAAGTACACGACGCGTTCCGGCTCTACGATACGCTCCAGGATGTTGTTCTTGCGATACTCCGGACGTTTGGCGATGACAGGAATAAGGGATTCCAGGATTTCGAAGACGGCTTGATGAAATTCCGGCTCATGATGATTGCGTTTCACGACTGCGTCGTACACGGCATGAACATACTCGGTTGCGGCTGCCAATTGTGTTTCGGAAATGACGGTGGTCAATATAAACAACGCTCCTTTGTGGTGTGGGTTTGCATTTTTCTCAACATTCTTTGTATTTTTAAACATTGTAATCAAGAGAGAACGAGAATACCAATCAATATATTTTTTCAGGGATAATAAAATACATTTATCCTAACAAAAAGAAAAACTTGCCATTAATGAATGGCAAGTTCGTCTGAAATATGCTATTAGAGCAGCTCGCGGCGAAGCTGATCAGCCGATTTCGGCGACAAATAGCCGATCGGAAGATCGAAGATCGTCTTGGCGCCCTTCTGGCCTTCTTGGCTCAGGCGGTGTCCGGCTCTAGCGCATGCAACCAGCACGCTTGCGGTGAATTCCGGGTTGCTCTCGAGCGTCAAGCCGAATTCGATGATTTGCTTCGTGCTTTCGCCGGTAACGCCGCTGCGGATGACGAAGCCGCCGTGCGGCATGCCTTGGTGCTCGGCTTTCAGCTGTTCTTCGGTAATGAACGTTACCGTCGTATCGTAATCGGAGAAATAGTTCGGCATGTTGACGATCGTTGCCGTGATCGCTTCTTGGTCCGCGCCGTCCTCGGCTACGACGAAGCATTCGCGGAGATGCTTCTCGCGCGTCGCCAGTTCAGGCGTCTCGCCGGAACGGATGCGGTTAATGACGTCTTGCACCGGCACGGTGTATTGCACGCCGGCTTTAACGCCGGGCACGCGGCGAATCGCGTCCGAGTGGCCTTGGCTGACGCCTTTGCCCCAGAACGTATAGTCTTTGCCTTCCGGCAGAATGGCTTCGGCCAGCAGGCGGTTAAGCGAGAACAGGCCCGGATCCCAACCGGTGGAGATGATGCTGAGCGTGCCGGCTTCCTGCGCCGCCGCATTGACGGCTTCGTAGAATTCCGGAATTTTCGCATGCGTATCGAAGCTGTCGACCGTGTTGAACAAGCGGGCCATCGGAGGCGTTTGTTCCGGAAGGTCCGTCGCGGAGCCGCCGCACAGGATCATCACGTCAATGACGCCCTTGAATTGCTCGGCCGCCGAAATATGTTCGAAGCGGGCGCCGGATGCGCTGCTCATTTGATCCGGTTGTCTGCGGGTGAAGATGGCTGTCAGTTCCATGTCCGGATTCTGGGCGATGGCTTTCTCGACGCCTCTGCCGAGGTTTCCGTATCCTACAATGCCGATTTTGATCGTCTTCTGTTGCACGTTGAAATTCCTCCTAGGATTTGGGTTTGTCCAGTATTCAGTATGCGCGGAAAATCTCTATTCAGTATACAGAGGTATGATATCCGGTGTAAACTAGCCAATTTTGCGTTGGCCGTCTCTTTTTGGCGGCATGCGGACCGCTTGGTCACAAACGGGCCGTTTCGACGACACCCGGGACGACAACCGAAGGGACGAGCGGTATCCCGTCTGCCGGGCGCCGAACGAGCTGGGGATAAATATAGGCCGGTGGGTTCCTTCGCGGCCATGACAGCCGCCGTGTCCGTTAAGGCGGGATATAAGTAATCTATCCCGTAAGGCGCGAAGGAGAGAGGGACACGATGCGTAGAAGAGCCACCGGCAGCATGTCGGTCAAGAGCAAATGGACGAAGACCAAATGGTTAAGGTCGGACCGCGTATTGCGGCGGTCCGTTCCGGATACGAAGCGCTTCACCCGTTCGTCGCTGGAGGTGATGACCGCCCGCTATAAGACGGTGTATTTCAAGCCGACGGGCGGAACCGGGGGCAACGGGATCGCGCGCGTTAAGCGGCTGGGGCCCGGCAGGTTCCAGATCCGGAAGGATCTGAGCACGTTCGAGGCGTCATCGCCGCGTGCGCTGTATGCAAGGCTGAAGCGGATCGCCCGCGGCCGGAGCTACCTGCTCCAGAAGGGGATCGCCCTTCAGACCTCGCGCGGCCGGCCGTTCGACCTGCGAATGGTGGTGCAGCGAACGAGAAACGGGAAATGGGTGCCGAGCGTCATGTTCGTGAAGCTGGGCAAGCCGAACAAAATCGTCACAAACTATCATCAAGGCGGCACGCTCGCGAAGATCGATCCGACGCTGCGCCGCACGGGATGCACCCCGAAGCAAATTAATCGGTACAAAAGACGGCTTGCCGCGCTCGGCATGCGGACGGCCCGCTGCTTTGAACGCCGCAGCGGCCGCTTCAAGGAGCTCGGGCTGGACGTGGCGCTGGACCGCGACGGGCGGCTGTGGATCCTGGAGGTCAATACCCGGCCGGGCTTCAGCGCGTTGAAGTCGCTGAAGGACAAGAGCTTGTACCGGACCATCGTCCGTTACGGCAAGCAGTATGGGAGAACGCGATAAGCGGCCGGGCTTGTTCCGTCTTGAGCCAAAGAGCAGCGGGGGGGGGCCGCTGCTCTTCCAGGCTGTCGAGGAATTTCGACGCCGCCTATGTCGCATGTACGGAAAGGAAAGGAAAGGATTCCCCTCGAAGACTAACGGACAGGGGTTCCGCTATTCGGGCGAAGTCGAGCTTTTGGGGCACCGCACGGACACAGGATCCGTTATTGTCCCCGAATGACATCGACAACAGGCTAATCGGCCGATATAACGGATTCCGTGTCCGCGAGCACACGAAAACACGTGATCATGAGGCGAATAGGGGATCTCCTGTCCGCGAGCATCGAGCATACGGGAAAACGTGATTAAGAAGCGAATAACGGAACTCCTGTCCGCGGGCATACGGAAAAACGTGATCAAAAGACGAATAAAACGGCCCAAGTGAATAGCTATCAGGAATCCTGTCCGCTTCCTCAGCATCAACGGACGCACCATGAACCAGCCGTGATGAAGCCGGCTAGTTCGAAACGGTGCCAGCAGTCCATGCAACGCCGGCGAAGCGGCAACAGGAGCCGTTCGTGCTCCAGGCGCAATTTGCCACGAGCCTGCTCGAAGCAGCCAGCGCATAGTGCTCAACAATCTGATCAAAGAGCAACGGGGAGTCCCCGTTGCTCTTTGATTTGGTGCGGATGGGCGCAGCGGCGAAAGTGCGCGCTGCCGGCTGTACGGCATGCCTCTGCTGCCGGACGAGCAGAGGGAGCCGGTGAATCAGAGGCGGCTGCCGGCTGCCTCGGCGGCGAACCGGTTCCAGCGCTTGGCGCACGCCCCGCATAGGATCATGCCCGCGATGGCCATTACGCACCAGGCGCAAATCGTGATGCGCCAGCCGTAACCCTCGCTTAGCGCGGCAATGCCGTATATGGAGCTTGCGCTTCCGAGGTAGGAGAACGCGTTAAGGATGCCCGAAATCGTCGACGCTTTGCCGGCGCTGGCGAAATGCATCGGCAGCAGGCTGATCAGCATCATGTTCACGCCATGCATGCAGCCGGTCAGTACCGCGATCAGCGCGATGCCGATTGCGGCGTTCGCGTCGTAGAATGCGGCCAGGAGGCCGGCCGCGGCACAGGCGGCGGTCCAGAGGAGCGCGGAGGTGCGAACCTCGTTCCGGAGGATGCGCTGCACGAAGGAGGCGGCGGATACGCTGACGATCGTGAAGAGCGGCAGGATCGCCGTGCTCAGAATGGCGGAGGAGTTGCCGAAGCCGTACGTGTCGCCGATAAAGGTCGGCATCCATGTCGTGATGCCGTCCCGCAATGCGCCCTGCAGCGTGATCGCCAGCAGAATCGGCAGCAGCCCCGATGCCATGATGAGCGTAATGGCCTTCGCCGATGCCGGCCTTGCGTCGATCGGATTCGCGGCGGCTGGCATCGCGTCGGCGGTCGCCGTGCCTTCCTGAGCCGCGTCGCCCCGCGCCGAGGCGGTTCCCGCCGCCTCAATCTCTATCGCGGCGGCTTCCATTCCGCTAGCCGCAGCTTCGCCGGCCGCCTTGCTGACGCTCACTGAAGGCGAGAACTTCCCAGCCCCCGCGAACCAGACCGCGGCGACCAGCATGGACAGCGCGGCTGGAATGACGAAGGACAGGCGCCAGCCGGCGAACACGATGCACAGCGGAACGAGCAAATAGACGCCGATCGTGCCGGCGGAAGCCGCGGCGACGATGCCGACGCTCGCGTTGTTGTAGGCTTCGCGCGACAACGTCTGCGTCATGATGCGCACGAGCGGCGGCCACAGCATCGCCTGGAATAGGCCGTTGAGGCACCAGATCGCGGTGATGAGGCCGATGCTGTCCGTGCAGGCGACCGCCGCATTGAGCAGCGCGGTGCCGGCAAGCCCGACGGCGATCATATGCCTGGGAGAGAGCCGGTCGCCCGCGAAACCGAATAAGGGCTGCCCGATTCCGTAGGCAACGGAGCTGCCGATCAAGGCCATGCCGGCGAGCTGATTGGACACATGCAGGGCATCGCCGATCTCGGAGATCGCGGCCCCGTAATTCAGCCGCGTCATGTAGCTCGTGAAATACACGAGGCAGCACAGCAGGCTGAAGGCCAGCGATCGGCGGCGCGACAAGGCTACAGCAGGCATCGGCCTTCCCAGTCTTTATGGCTTGGCACGCCGTTCAGACTCGCGATGGTCGGCGCAAGATCGAGAATGCTCGCCTGTTCGATTACGGTTCCGGGAGGCATCCGGCGGCTCTTGATGAATAGAGGAATCGTCATGTCCTCCGGCATCGTCGTGCCGTGCGTGCGGTCATGGCCGCCATGGTCCGCCGTAACGACGACGGCGTATTCCGGCGGCAAGGAGCGGACGATGCGCTCGATGGAAGACCACGACGCGTGCACGGATTCGATATAGGCGTCGGACATCCAGCCGTGCCTGTGGCCGACCTCGTCCACGAGGCCCAGGTACAAGAAGACGAAGTCGGGCGATTGCGTCTCGATATAGTGCATCGCCTGGTCGGTCAGCATGTCGTTGGTCGCTTCGTACGTATAGGCGCCGCCGGCGATGAAGCAGCTGAACGCAAGCGAATCCGGGCGGCTGAGATCGCGGAGCTGCTCCCAGTTGTAGAACATGCCGCATGCCTTCCGGTGCGCGTGAAGCTGCTCGCAAAGCCCGGCGATCGGCCGGACCTGGGGCGTATAGACGTTGTCCAGGATGCCGTGGCGCTCGGGCGGAACGCTGTGGAACAGCGACATATGGCAGGGAAGCGTGACGCTGGGCATGACCGTCGCCGCTTGCGGCGTATAACCGGAGGCCGCCTTCAATTCTTCGATAAAGGGATGGCCGCTGGCGGCCAAGGCGTCAGGGCGCATGCCGTCAACCAGGATCAGCAATACTTTTTCGTTCATCATGCACACTCCTTATTCGTGTTTGATCATGCGAAATCAGTGATTGATAATGCGCAGCGATTGCTTCTGATACAGCGTAAGCACATTCTCGGGCAGCCGGTCATCCGTGATCAGCATGAGGGACGGCGACAAGTCGCACAGCTTGACGGCGGCGACGGTCTCGAACTTCGAGCTGTCGGCCAGCAGGAAGATCTCGTCGGCATTGCGCATATAGGCCCGTTGAATCTCGAACAGCTCGTGCACGAACTCGCTGGCGCCGTGCCGAAGCGAAATGGCGGAGGGGCATATGAATACTTTGGCATAATGAAGCCGGCGGATCGCGTCGAGCGCCATATGCCCGTAGAACGCCTTCTCGTCCTTGTGGTAGCGCCCTCCGATCTGAATAAGCTCGATGCCTTCCGCGCCGCTCAGGCAGCCGAACACCTCCGGGGAATTCGTGACGACCGTCAGCTGGCGGAACCGGCCCTTGATGACGGCGGCCAGCTCCATGGCGGTGCTGCCGGAGTCGATGGCGATCATGTCGTTCTCGCTGATATACCGTGCGGCAATCTCGGCGAGCCGGTTCTTAAGCGCGGTATTATCCGTGATCCGCGCTTCAAGCTTCGCGAACGGTTTGCGCTGCTTGTGGGACACCGCGCCGCCATGCACGCGCGCGAGCGCCTGCTGCCGCTCCAGGTGCGCCAAATCGCGGCGCACGGTCTCGATCGAGACGCCGAACAGCTCCATAAGCTCGGCGACCGTGACCGACGATTGCTTCTCCAGCAGCTCCACGATCGCTGCATAGCGTTCGTTTGCAAACAAATGCAATCATCTCCATACAAATCAACATAAATACACAAACCCAGCATAGGCGCTGGCTGCCCGGTTGTCAATAACATCTTGCCGACCGGACGCGGAAAAACGAAAAAACACCGCCGAACGTTCAAACGCTGAACGATTCGCGGTGCTTATTCGGTTCGAAACGGTGGCCTTCATCGAAGGCCGGGGCTTGCATCGTCATGCCAATACGCTGTTCCGCTCGGTCGTCTGGCCTCGGGCAATGCCGTTGCGGCCATTACGCTTGGCGGCATAGAGCGCCTTGTCGCAGGACGTGTACAGCAGCTCCAGACGCGTAGCCGGCCCGGGAACGACCGTAATCAGTCCGATGCTGATCGTGTACGCGGTCGGCAGGCTGAGCTCGGGCGTCGCCGCGAGCGAATGCTGAATCCGCTCCGCAAGCTCGCTCGATTCGGACTCGTCCATGCCGGGGAGCAGGATGCCGAACTCGTCTCCCCCGTAACGCACGAACAGATCGGTCCGGCTCAGATGCGGCTCGACGGCCGCCGTGAGATTTTGCAGCACCAGATCCCCGGCATGATGGCCGTACGTATCGTTGATGGCTTTGAAATTGTCGATGTCGAACAACAGGTAGGAGACCGCCTGCCCTTTGCCGGCGCACATGGCGAGCAGCCGTTCGGCGCGGGAGGTGAACGTTCGGCGGTTCAGGGCGCCCGTCAAATCGTCATAGCTGGCCAGGCGCAGCAGATCCTGGTTGTCCCGCTCCTTGAGCAGAAGGACGAAGCCTGTATTCCCCAGCACGATGACGATAATCATCCCGGCGACGATCAGCGGCTGGTAGGCGCTCGGCGTATAGAAGCTTGTCCAGTCGGCGGCATGCAGCGCAGCCGTGCCGCGGCTTACATTCACCACGATGAAGAGCAGGTAGAGCAGACCCATGAAGCGCATCAGCATCGTCGACGAACGGCGCCACACCAAGCGGCAAGCCGGCGCCAGGATGAGCGGCATCACGGCAGAGCAGTATGCGATACGGACGAATTCGGGCTGCGTGAACGATACGGGCACGAACCCGGCGATGCCCAGGATCGCCATGGTCAGATAAGCGAGCTTGATTCGTTGATGCAGCGGCTCTTGCAGGCGCATGAGCACGATGACTTCCCAGAGCGTTGCGATAAGCAGGGCGGAGTTGGCGAGCGAGACGGAGACCAGATCGGGAATGGAGCCACGAAGAATAAACGCGTACCAGGCAAGCGTTTGCGTAAACTTCGCCCCGATAAACGCGTTGGCATACGAGGCGTTCGTACGATTATTCCAATAAGCGACGACGAGAATCAAGGCGAAGAGGTATCCGCCCCCAAGCGATAACATGATGGTTTTGGAATCCAGCAATATGGACATAAAGCTACACCGGCTTTGCCTTGAAATGACATATCATGCTGCCTTTCGTATAACCTGGGAACGCGGCTTGTCCATCATTCGGGAAGAACAGAGCCGATTCGACGTTCGATCCAACCAACGCAGGCGCATATTCCTAATAATCAATCTACCCCATAAACTTCCTTTGAAATATAGGACTATTGGCCTATTTGTCACTCCCTGGCTAAGGGAGGCCCTTGCGGCCGGAAGCCCCGCCGGCAGCGGCGGGGCTTCCGATTTCGGGCGGTGCGCCTCAGACGCAAGTAAACGCATCGATGCGCTGCAGATCGATGCCGGTGAACATCCAGAAGAACCCGTTCCACCGGAAGCCCGCGACGGAAGTCCGGCCGACGAAGGTCGGGAAGAACCAGAAGCCCGGTCCGCTGCGCGGCCAAACGTACGTCATGCGGAACATGCAGCGGGAAATGGCGCCCGGATCGACGGCAAGCGTCGATGCGCCCAGCGGACGCGGAGGAGGCGCTTGCGGCGGCGGCGAGGAAGGCGGCGACTGGGCGCCTTGCGGTCCGGTCGGCGGCATAAAGGCCATGCTGATCACTCCTTCGGTAAGTTGACTGCCCGCCGCTTATTAGAGCAGCGAGATGGCAAGCAGGTTGAACAACACCAGCGGCAGGACGTAGTTGTTGAAATTCGGTCCGACCGGACCCGGGAAGAAGCCGCGGTGGCCGTACTCATTGTTCAAACAGATCACGAGAATGCCCTTGTCGCAGTGAACGATGTGGCCTTCGAAGACGTCGCCGTCCATCAGCTCCACCTTCACGAGCCGGTGCATGTGGCTCGTGCAAAGCCGATGCAGCTGATCGTGGACGTTCCGCAGCGTTTGATGAACGTTGTCGTCGCATTGATAGATCGGCTTCATCGGATGATGGGACGGTTTCACTTCATGGTGGATCGGCTTCGTTTCTTGAGGAGCCGTGTTTGCTTTTGAGCTCATGGTCGGAAAACCTCCATAGGTAAACATGGAGTATCCTATGCAGCCGCCCACCTCGGCGTTACACGGGAGGGAGGTTAGCTGCCGCTTCTCAAGCGCTATTCGGAAGCGCGCCTTGCGAATGGTATAATAGAGCAAAAGAGCCGGCAAGAGAAAGGGGATCCTCCGATGAGCGTCATCCGATTGGAGAACGTAACGAAGAAATACGAGGACGCGCTTGTATTCCGCGAGGTGTATTTCCGCCTGAGCGGGGGCGAGCGGGTCGGACTGGTTGGCCGCAACGGCGCCGGCAAATCGACGGTGTTCAAGCTGATCCTGGGCAAGGAGGAGCCGACGTCGGGGAAGGTCGAGGTCGATCCGCAGGTGAAGATCGGCTACTTCTCGCAGTTCTCGGAGCTGAGCGGAAGGCTGTCTGTTCAACAGGAGCTGGAGGCATGCTTCGAGCAGGTGGCGCTGATCGAGCGGGAGCTGCAGGAGGTTGGCGAGCGGCTCGGCTCGGTTCAGGACGACGGCGAGATGGAGTCGCTGCTCGCCCGGCAGGCGGAGCTGTTCGAGCAGATGGATCATCTGGACGGGTGGAACGTCTCCGTGGAGATCAACACGGTGCTGACGAAGCTCGGATTTAACGACCGTTCGCGTCATCAGCCGGTCGACGAGCTGTCGGGCGGCTGGCGCAACCGCGCCGCGCTTGCGAAGATGCTGATCGAGCTGCCCGACGTCGTCCTGCTCGACGAGCCGACGAACTACTTGGATATCGAGGGCATCGCGTGGCTGGAGCAATGGCTGTACCGGTTCAAGGGCGCCATGATTCTGGTGTCGCACGACCGGCAGTTCATCGACAAGGTGATAACGCGTACGATCGAGATCGAGAATTATCATTTTCAGGAGTACGAAGGGAATTACACCGACTACATCCGCAAGAAGAAAATGCGCCGGAAGGAGCTGGAACGCCAGTTCGAGTGGGAAGAAGAGCTGCTGCTCATGGAGGCGGATGCCATCGACGGCCGCGCGAGCCGGAAGTCGTCCCAGGACCGGTTGTCCCGCAAGCTGGCGGACAGCAAGAAGCGGATCGAGCCTTACCCCGTCAACGTCCTCATTACGGATATTTACGAGCAGCTGCGCTTCCCGGACAAGCTGTGCGACGTGATCGGCATCGGGCAGACCTACGAAGGACGGCAGATCTTTCGGGGCGTCAGCTTCGACATTCAGAAGGAGGACCGCCTGGTCATTACGGGACCGAACGGAAGCGGGAAATCGACGCTCATCAAGGCGCTCACGGGCCAGGAGAAGCCGGAGTCCGGCGAGGTGGTCTGGGAACGGGGCGTCGACTACGCGTACTTCAACCGGATGTGGGAGGAGCTCGATCCGGAAGATACCGTCAGCCATGCGGTGAATACGTTCGGACTCGGGCTGAAAGCGCCGCGCAAGAAGGTTCATAAGTTCCTGTCCATGCTTCAATTCTCGGAGGCGGACCTGAGCAAGCTCATCGGCAGCCTGTCCGGGGGGCAGAAGGCGCGGGTCGCGCTGGCCAAATGCTTGCTGTCGGGCGCGGCCGTTATTATTCTGGACGAGCCGACGAACCATCTGGATTTGACGAGCATCCAGGTGATGGAGCAGGCGCTCATCCACTTTCCCGGGGCGGTCGTGACCGTCAGCCATGACCGCTTCTTCATCGACAAGGTCGGTACGAAGATGCTGATCTTCGACCCGGAGAAGGGCGTAATCGAGCAGGCCATATAACGCGGGCATAAGTCGGCGTCAGCCGGGTTCAGAGCGAAGCTCGCCCGATTGACCAGACGCGATCGACAAAGCGGCAGCCATGGAGCAAAGGGGAAAGTCCCTTCGTCCCGGCTGCCGCTTATTTAATCATTGCTATTAGCCAATTAACGTTATGCAATCGCCGATTCGTGCAATCGCCGTTTCGCGCAAGCGAACCTAAGATACCGTTCTGCGGACTTTCTTCTCCGATCCGCCGCCGTTGTTCTGGCCGGCTTCGCCAGCCTCGGCGCCGTTCAAGCCGAGCGCCCTTGCAGTTGCGATATGGCTCTCGCGAATGAGCTCCGGATTCTTCAGCAGCGACATGCCGTAAGAAGGAATCATGTCGATCAGCTTCGGTTCCCATCCCTTAATATGCTGCGGGAAGCATTTTCTTATGACTTCCAACATAACGGAAACGGCAGTGGATGCGCCCGGAGAAGCCCCGAGCAGCGCCGCGACCGAGCCGTCGGCCGCGCTGATGACTTCCGTGCCGAATTGCAGGGTTCCTTTGCCCGCGGCGGTGTCTTTGATGATCTGCACCCGCTGGCCGGCGACGAGCAGGCTCCAGTCCTCGCCCTTGGCATTCGGAACGAATTCGCGGAGCGCTTCCATGCGCTTCTCCTTGGACAGCATGACCTGCTTGATCAGGTAGGTCGTAAGCGGCATGTTCTTCACGCCGGCCGCCATCATCGTAACGAGGTTATGCGGCTTGACGGACTTGATCAGATCGAGCATGGAGCCGTTCTTCAAGAACTTCGGCGAGAAGCCGGCGAACGGTCCGAACAGCAGCGATTCCTTGTTGTCGATAACCCGCGTATCCAGATGCGGCACGGACATCGGCGGTGCGCCGACCGGCGCCTGGCCGTATACTTTCGCGCGATGCTGCGCAACGATGGCCGGATCCTGGCAGACCATGAACAGGCCGCTGACCGGGAAGCCGCCGACGCCTTTGCCCTCGGCGATGCCGGATTTCTGCAGCAGGTGCAGGCTTCCGCCCCCGCCGCCGATGAAGACGAATTTCGCCGTGCGGCGTTCGATGCCGCCGGACTCGACGTTGCGTACCTTCAATGTCCAGCCGCCGTCGCCGTCGCGCTTGATGTCGTCGACGTTCTGGTTATATTTGATCTCGACGTTCTGCTTCTTCAAGTGGTCGAACAGCATGCGCGTCAGCGCGCCGAAGTTGACGTCCGTTCCGGATTCGCTTCGCGTTGCCGCCACCGGTCCGTTCACCGCGCGGTCCTTCATCATGAGCGGCACCCATTCTTTCAGCTTCTCCGGATCTTCCGTGAACTCCATGCCGTTGAACAGCGGGTTGGCGGACAAGGCCGCGAACCGTTTGCGCAGGAAGGCCACGTCCTTCTCTCCTTGCACGAAGCTCATATGCGGCACGGGCACGATGAAATCCCGCGGGTTGCTGATCAGATTGCTGTTCACCAGGTAAGACCAGAACTGTCGCGATACCTGGAACTCTTCGTTGACTTTGATCGCTTTGCTAATATCTATGGAACCGTCCGGTTTCTCGACGGTGTAGTTCAGCTCGCATAGTGCAGAGTGTCCCGTTCCGGCATTGTTCCATTCGTTCGAGCTTTCTTCTCCCGCGGCTGCGCGCCGCTCCAGCACGGTGATTTCCCAGTGGGGCGCCAATTCCTTCAGCAGCGCGCCAAGCGTCGCGCTCATGATGCCCGCGCCAATTAAGATAACGTCAGTTTTCTTTTGTGAGTTGCTCATTTCATGTTTACCGTCCTTATATCCTATGATTTGCAGAAAGGATGTTAGGCGTAATCGTGCTTCAAGCGCCGCAGCAAGCCGGGGCGCGATCAGGTCAAACATCTTTTCTGGATCAATGCTCCTTCCTAGTGTATCACTATTAGATATAGATTAAAATCATTCTATGTTTCCTCCGCCTGTTTTTGTTACCGGCGTTTCCACATCCTAGACATACTTAGCGCGCATTAGCGCGGACGCTTCGATGCGCGCCGCCGCCGAATGAGGCATTGAACAATTCCGGCCGGCAACGTATACTGCGAACAGAATGGCATTATGAACCAGCGGCGGAACCGGCGCTTCTAATAGAGGTAGAGGGCAGCCAGAGCATCCGGCGTTCCGACCGCATAAGAGGAGGTCTACCAACCGATGAGAGTGATGCTTTGTTTAGACGTATTCACCGCGCAGCAACAAGAGACGATCCGCCAGGCCGCGCCCGAGGGCGTTTCGGTCGTGTTCGGCCGGGCGTCCGAGCTGGAGGACCGCTTGTTCCGGGAAGCGGAAGTGATTTTCGGCTGGCATGCGAAGGTGCTGGAGGCGGCCAAGGCGGAGGACGGCAAGCTGCGCTGGGTGCAAAGCATGTCTTCGGGCATCGACAACCTGCCGCTGGACGCGCTGGAATCGCACGGTATCCTGCTGACGGACGCGAGCGGCGTTCATGCCCGTTCGGTCTCCGAGACGGCCGTCGCCATGATGCTGGGGCTGTCGCGCGGCATCGCCGCCGCCGTGAACAATCAGCGGACAGGCCTGTGGGAAAGCCCGAAGACGCTTGCCGAGATGAACGGCGGCACGGTCGCCATCGTCGGCGCGGGCGAGATCGGCCGCGAGGTGGCCCGGCTGTCGCGCGCGTTCGACATGCGCGTCGTCGCCGTCCGCCGTTCGGGCGGCGGCATGCCGGAAGCGGATGTCGTCTATGATACGTCGCGTCTTGACGATGCGTTACGGGAGGCGGACTACGTCGTCAACATCCTGCCGCTCACGAACGAGACGCGCCACCTGTTCCATGCGGAGCGATTCGCCGCGATGAAGCGCAGCGCGTACTTCATCAACGTCGGCCGCGGCGCCACGGTGCGCACGGAAGATCTGGTCGAGGCGCTGAAGCGCGGCGTTATCGCCGGCGCCGGGCTCGACGTGTTCGAGCAGGAGCCGCTGCCGGCCGATCATCCGCTCTGGGCGCTGCCGAACGTCATTCTGACGCCGCATAATTCGGGCGGATTGACCGTTCGCAACACGGAGCGGCTCGTCAACCTCTTCGCCTCCAACCTGCGGATTTATTACTCGGGCGCTGCCGGCGAATTGCGGAATCTGGTGGATTACCGGAAGAGCTATTGATTAGCGAATGGAGAGCGTGCCGATCAGGCGGCGCTTGAATCGCGAACCCGTATGGCAGGGCCGGCCGTTCTGCCGGCGTTTCCGACGCAGAAACCGAAGGCATGGCGCGACCACCGCGCCTGCCGCTTCTGCGGGGCGTGATAGCCGCGCGCCTGCCCAGTCTGCGGGGTGCGAAAGCCCCGCGCCTGCCCGCTCTGCGGGGCGTGATAGCCCCGCGCCTGCCGTTTTGCGAGGCGCGAAAGCCGCGTCCGCCCAGTCTGCGGGGGGCGTGATAGCCCCGCGCCGGCTGTTCTGCGGGGCGCGAAAACCACCGCGTCACCACTGCGTCTGCCAGTCTGCCGGGCGCGAGTTCGCCTGCGATGCCGCTTAGGCTGCTTGAGCAAGCTCGTCTCTATGGGAAGCGGCAGACGATCCGTTATTTTGTCGAAAACGGTGTTTTGGGGCTGGCGACCGGACAGAGGATCCGTTATTGTCGCTGGAATGCGCTATAACGCGGCCATTCAGGCGAAATAGCGAATCTCCTGTCCGCAAGTCGCACGAAAATCAATGCAATCCGGCTAATAACGAATCCCTTGTCCGTTTGCTTGCTTCTTGACGCCTGTTCCGCTGACGCACGGGTTCCTCTATCTTTAACGAAGAAGGCACGACGGGATACCGCCGTGCCTTCTGTCTATTCTAATACGAAAGCGGCCTTGGCCCATCCGTATTCGGGATCGGGCTGGGTGCCGTCCTTGTACGTGGATATAAGCGCCCAACGGTCGGCTCCGGAGCGGTTCGGATAGGAAGCGTGCAGCAGCAAGTCGTGGAACACGATGGCGTCTCCTTTGGCAGCCGGACAATCGACGATGCGCTCCGCATCGATATCTGCTTCGTTCAGGCGATAGATGAATCCGTTATCGTCCGCGACTTCGCCGTTGTGGCTTGCGGTCTCCGCATGCGAGCCGGGCAGAATGCGCAGGCAGCCGTTCGACTCATCGGCGTCGTCCAGCGCGATCCAGACCGAGAGCTTGTGACTGCCGTGCCAGTACGAATAGTCCTGATGCCACGGCGAACCGAAATCGGTGCTCGCGTTCTTGAAGACGAGCTTGTCGTTCATGAACACGACGGACGATCCGATAATCTCCTTCAACGCCTTGGCGAGCTCCGGCGTCTGCGCGGCTTCCTTGAACAGGGGGCTCTCCGCGGTCAAGCCGAGGAACACGCCGCTCTTGTCGACGCCGTGCCGCGCCATGATGGCCGCCGCTTCCGCTTTGAGCGCATCGGCCTCTTCCGGACTGTAGAGCCCTCTCAGGATCACATACCCTTGCTCTTCGAACATTTCTTTGGCCGTGGCCATGTCCGTCTCCTCCTTCTCGATTATCAAGTTATCAAGCTTGCATTCAGTCCGGTTAGCCTACTGCTCCCGTGAATGCGTTTCCAATCTATTGTAATGCGTTTCCATCCGTTAGAAAATGGTCAAATCGGCCAATGCGGTCATGACGGCTTTCATTCATGGGGAGGTTCTAAGAAGGCGGAAGGAGGAACGGCTGACCGCGCGCCTCGCAATCGGCTACAATATAGCTATGAATCATCCATTGATAGAGGGAGGAACCCTGCATGAAAATGAACCAACTCGGCCGGTCCGGCCTGCTCGTCGGCGAGATCGGGCTAGGCTGCATGTCGCTGGGGACGGAGGAACAGAAGGCCGTCGCGATCATTCACGAGGCGCTGGAACGGGGCGTCAATCTGCTCGACACGGCCGATCTCTATGACGGCGGGCGCAACGAGGAGCTTGTCGGCAGCGCCATCCGGGGACGGCGCGAGCAGGTCGTGCTCGCTACCAAAGTCGGCAACCGGCGGATACCCGGGCAATCGGGCTGGAGCTGGGATCCGTCGAAGGCGTACATATTGTCGGCGGTGAAGGACAGCCTGCGCAGGCTCGGCACGGATTACATCGATCTGTACCAGCTGCATGGCGGCACGCTGGACGATTCCGTCGACGAGACGATCGAGGCATTCGAGCAGCTGAAACGAGAGGGCGTCATCCGTGCCTACGGCATTTCGTCGATCCGCCCGAACGTGATCCGTGAATACGCCGCGCGTTCCGGCATCGCCAGCGTCATGAGCCCGTACAGCGTCGTGGATCGGCGCGGCGAGGAGACGGTGTATCCGCTGCTGCAGGAGAAGGGCATCGGCGTCATCGCCCGAGGGCCGCTCGCGAGCGGCGCATTGGCGGCCGGCCGCGAGCCGTCGAAGCCCGTTACGGATTACGAGCCGGGGGAGCTCGCGGCGCTTCGCGAGCAGCTGGGGCGGTTGACCGGCCCAGATCGGAGCTTGACTCAGCTGGCGATCCGCTATTCGCTCAGCCATCCGGCTGTCGCCACCGTCATTCCGGGCGCCAGCTCGCGCGAGCAGCTGCTGCAAAATATTTCCGCTGCCGGCGCGCCGCCGCTGTCCGAGGAAGAAATCGCGCTCGTGCGGCGCTTGAGCAAAGCGAACAAGTATACGCTGCACCGCGAGTAGGGTAAGAACATGAAGAAGAGCTGAAGGATGAAGGGCTGCTCGCGGCAGCCCTTCTTTCTTTTGTTCGGCGTGATATCCGGATCGATAGGGTCCGAAGCGGGCTGGCGTTCAAGTTGAAGATCGACAAAACAGGCAGTCGGTTCAACAAAATTCGCCATATCCCGATATAATAGAGACAATGTGAAGTTCAAGAGATGGGGGGCTGCGCCATGACGCATAATGTCTTGGAACGCAACAATGTCAACATCTTCGGCCACGGCAGCCAAACGATCGTCTTCGCCCACGGCTTCGGCTGCGATCAAGCCATGTGGCGCCTGGTCGTCCCGCGGTTCGAAGAACGGTACCGGATCGTGCTGTTCGATTACGTGGGCTCGGGCAAATCCCGGCTCGATGCGTATGATCTCGCAAAATACGGCGACCTGAACGGTTACGCGCAGGACGTGCTGGATGTTATGGAAGCGCTCGAGCTGCGCGACGTTATCTTCGTCGGGCACTCGGTCAGCGGCATGATCGGCATGCTCGCATCGATCCGCGAGCCGCGCTACTTCGAGCGCATCGTCATGCTTGGGCCATCTCCGCGGTACATGAACGACCTGCCGGACTATTACGGCGGCTTCGACAAGCGCGATATCGATGAATTGCTCGCGATGATGCAGATGAATTTCATCGGCTGGGCCAGTTATCTGGCGCCGATCGTCATGCAGAATGCGGAACGGACAGAGCTGGCGGCGGAACTGGAGGAAGCCTTCTGCTCCCGGGATCCGCAGATTGCCAGGCAGTTCGCGGAGGTGACGTTCATGTCGGATTGCCGCCTCAGCCTGCAGCAGTCCGAGGTGCCGACGCTCATCGTGCAATGCGCGGACGACAGCATCTCGCCGGCGGAGGTCGGAGAGTACCTGCATGACCATTTGAAGAACAGCAAGCTTGAACGGATGTCGGCCAGAGGGCATTATCCGCATCTGAGCCATCCGGAAGAAACCGCCCGCGTCATCCATGCGTATTTGGCCGGCGCATAGGGCGGGATAGAAAGGCGGTCGCCAACATGGATATACAATTGGACACGGCGCCTTGCGGCTACGTCTCGCTCTCGGATGCGGGCATTATTCTGTCGGTGAACCAGACGTTCGCGCATATGCTCGCTTGCGAGCGGGACGAGCTGTTCGGCCGCCATATCGAATCCGCGATGTCCGTCACGAACAAGCTGTTCTTCCATACGTACTTCTACCCGTACATCCGGCTGTACGGGCATGTGAACGAAATGTGCTTCTCGCTGCGGACGGGCGGGGGCGAAGAGGTGCCCGTGCTGTTGAACGGCGTGCGGCAGGAACGCGGCGGCGTCGCGGTGATCGACTGCGTCGTGCTGCTGATGCGCAAGCGGATGGAATACGAGAAGGACATGCTCCTGACCAAGAGCCGGCTGGAAGAGCTGTATCGGGCGACGAACGAAGCGAACAAGCGGCTCGAGCAGCTGCATGCAGAGTATGAACGCAAGCAGCAAGAGCTGATGCTCGTCAATGAACGGCTGGAAGCGATGGCCTCGACAGATCCGCTGACGGGACTTCGCAACCGGCGGCATTTCCAGGAGAGCCTGCTTGCGAATCTCGCGTCCTTCCGGGCTTCGGGCGAGCCGTTCTCGCTGCTGATCTTCGATATCGATCATTTCAAGCACATCAACGATACGTACGGGCATCCCGCAGGCGATAGGATGCTTGTGAATCTGGCCGGGCTGCTGCAATCGCTGTCCCGGGCGGGCGATATCGTCGCGCGGTTCGGAGGCGAGGAGTTCGTGGCCATCCTTCCGGCAACCGGCCGCGAGGAGACGATGCTTCGGGCGGAGGCGTACCGTGCCGCAGCCGCCGACGCGGCATGGGAAGCGCAGCGGATCACGATCAGCATCGGCGCGGCGACCGCGTCGGCGGCGGATACGGAGGAGACGATCCTGCATCGCGCCGATCTGGCGCTCTATGCTTCCAAGCATGGCGGGCGCAACCGGTCGACGCATGCCGACCACATGCCGGCGGGCGGGTAGCCAGGCGGCATGTGCGGTCAGGTGTGCGGATAGCCGGCGGCATGTGCGGTCAGGTGTGCGGATAGCCGGCGGCATGTGCGGTCAGGTGTGCGGATAGCCGGCGGCATGTGTAGTCAGGTGAGCGCGTAGCTGGCGGTATGTGTAGTCAGGCGGACGGATAGCCGGCGGCATGTGTAGTCAGGTGTGCGGATAGCCGGCGGCATATGTAGTCAGGCGGACGGATAGCCGGCGGTAAGTGCAGGCAGGCGGGCGGGCAGCCAGGCGGCATGTGCGGTCAGGCGGGCGCTGCCTGGGCGGCAGAATGCCGTCCGCCGCGGGCATCGAGCTCGGTCAACCCCGTCAGCCAAGCGCGGCGCCAGCCTGCGCCTTGGCGCCTTGGACGTCGGGCTGGCGGCTACAGCCCGATATAGATGCGATCCTCCCACGAGCGTTCCAATAGGCGGGCTTTGCCTGCCTCGACCTGAAGATCCAGGTACGCGGAGACGGCGGTATGGATATGGGGCTTGCCGCTCAGGAAGCGCGTATCGTCCGCCAAGCGCCGTTCGATCAAGCTTTCGCACACGGCCGCGGCGCTGATGCGCATGCGCATGCCCAGCGCGCGGTCAACGACTTCCCTCGCTGCCGGCGGCAGGAACAGCGGATCGCTCGACCGTACCGCTTCAAGCGCCGCCTGGCCGGGGGACGGCAGTTCGTCGAACAGCAGCGAGAATTGATCGTTCTCCGCGCTGATACCGGACGGCGTCTCGTATAGCCTGTTCAAGGACGAGCGGGTAGCGGACGTTCCGGAAGCCTGCTTGGCCGTCTCCCGTTCGCTCGTGTGCTGGCGGATCTTGTTGCGCAGCCGCAGCGCTTGTCTGGCTAACAGCGGAAGCCCGATATTCAGATGCGCCTGCATATCGCCAGGCAGCTCCAGACCTTCCGGCAGCGGCAGGAATACCGCGTCGGCCAGCTGCCAGCCGTCCCTGAATTTGACGATGATCTCGTTCATCTCCTCGTCGAGCACGTCGAAGCCGGCTTGAATGGCGGTGATCGTCTTGGCGTCGATGCCGGTATGCATCTGCAGATGCGTAATGCCGAAGTGGCGGGTCGTGTTCGTCGGCCGGTGGAAGACGTGATGCTGGTAGCGCAGCGGATGGCCGCACTCGCAGCGGGTTGCCGCCGACACGGCTCCGCCGTCGGTAAACCCCAGGTAATCCCACTCGTCGAGAAACGCTTCCACTTCCTCGTAAGTCGCGTCGTCCGGAATGAATTGGCTTTTTCGCTTGGCCAGCAAGCGGGCGAACACCGTTTTGCGCCCTCGCTCAAGCGTGTGGTGGATGAAATGGCGCTGTTCGTCGTTCATGGTCGCCAAGATCCGGTCCCGTTCCTCAATGGTCATGGTCTTCATGCGCGCTCACCTGCATTTACATGGGAATGAATTTCCGCGTTTTCGTTGACCCCATATTACCAAACATCCGTTCTGGCGGATAGAGCCGCGAATCGCGAACGGATTATTTTTTCGGCGATCTATTAAGTCCTTGCCGGAATTGGTATATGATGAGAAAACGAAGGTAGGCTGCAAGCGCAAGGGAGCATTCAGGGGCAGCGCGCCTCCCGGGCGGGAGTGCGCGTTGTCGATAACAAAGGGATGAGGTGTCTGCTATGATCGATATTCATTGCCACATTTTGCACGGCGTCGACGACGGCGCGAAGGATCTGGAAGAGTCGGTTGCCATGGCTCGTATCGCATATGAGGACGGCATTCGGGACATTATCGCAACGCCGCATTTCAACGAGCTGTTTCTTATCACGGCGGATATCGTCGAGCGCAAGCTGGAAGAGCTGCAGGCGGAGCTGGATCGCCGGCGGGTCGCTATCCGGCTTCATCCGGGCAACGAGTTTCGGCTGGAGAACAAGGCATTCATCGAAGCGCATTTGAAGCAAGGCGACTACCGGCATCTGGGCAGAAAGAAGAGCCATCTCCTCATGGAGCAGCGCTGGACAGACTACGAAGCGGATTCGCCGGAGATCGTCGAGCGGCTGTTGGATGCCGGCGTCAGGCCGGTGCTGGCGCATCCGGAGCGGCATTTCTTCTTCCGCGAGGATCCGGCGCTTCTGCAGCGGCTGATCGAGCTCGGCATCTGGACGCAGGTGTCGGCGGACAGCCTGATCGGGGTGAACGGGCCGGAAGCGCAGCAGTTCGGGCGCTGGCTGATCGAAGCGGGCTTGGCGCACACGCTCGCGACCGATGCCCATAACGTGAACCGCAAGCCGAACCTGAGCGCCGGGATGGCGGTGTTCGAGGAGATCGCCGGCACCGAAGCGCGGGCGGCGCTCGAGGCCCGGATGAACAGCATCGTGTAAACCGGAAGGAAGATGCATGCGGGGTTCAGAATCGGGATCGTTCGTCGGAGAAGGCCGGAGACGACACCGGAATAAGGAAGGCCGGGAATCGCCGCGTTCGAGCAACGCGGCCGTTCCCGGCCTTTGCTTCTACTCGGGGGAAGACTCATCCGCGGCTTCTTCGGCCGGCGCGGATGCCGCAGCCGCTCGGCTTACGGACCCGCCTGCGGTTCTGCGGCGGGGAATCATCATGCGGCCGCCCTTGATGCGAAGCGAGACCAGCGGCTCGGGCACGGCGTCGCCCTGTCCCGGCACGGAGACGAAGTCGAACCGCTCCGCGAGCGTGCCGAGAATCAGCACCGCCTCCATCAGCGCGAACTGCGAGCCGATGCACCCTCTCGTCCCGCCGCCGAAAGGGAAGTACGCGAAGCGCGCCCAGCCGGCCGCGCCGTCTTCGAACCGGCCGGGGCGGAACGCCTCCGCGTCCCCGAATACCGCCTTGCTGCGGTGAATCGCATAGGGGCTGATCAAGAAGCTGCTCCTCTCCGGGAAGCGGTCGCCGAGCATGTCCAGGCCGGATGCCGATTCCCGGAGAATCGCCCACGCCGGCGGGTACAGCCGCAGCGTCTCCTGAATGACGTGCCTGGCGTACGTCAGCTCCCGATAGAGATCGGAACCCGTTCGCCGCTCCCCGTCCCTACGCTCCCGCATGCGGACGGCATCCAGCTCGCGGCGAAGCTTGCCGGCGGCGTCCGGTGTGCGCTCCAAGCTATACCACGCCCACACGAGCGCGTTGGCCGTCGTCTCGTGGCCGGCCAGCAGCATCGTCATCATCTGGTCGCGGATTTCGGTATCCGCAATCGGCCGGCCGTCTTCGTCCGTCGTGTCGAGCAGCAGGCCGAGCAGGCTGTCCGCATAGGCCCCGGGATTGCGGCGGGCGGCGCCGATCGCGCCGTATACCATGCCCTCCAGCGTCCGAATCGCCCGCCGGTGCGCGAGGTTGCCCGGGGTCGGCCAACCGAACGGCAGGATCACCGGCGAGAAAATCGTGCTTGCCGTGTGGCGGATCGTGACGTCGACCGCGTCGGCGAGCGCCGCTTTGTCCCGCGCCAGCTCGGTGTGGAACATCGTTCTGGCGATAATGCCGAGCGTCAGCTGCATCATGACGTCATGGATCGGCACGGGCGCGCCGTCCGTCAAGGAGTCGGCGAGGCGCTCCGTTTCCTCGATGACGACCTCGGCGTAGCGGTTGATCCGTTCTTTGTAGAAGGCCGGCGTCAGATACCGCTTCTGGTGCCTGTGCGCCTCGCGCTCGGCCGTAAGGAGGCCGTCGCCGATCGTGCGCCGCAGCACGCCGGCGCTGCGGCCTTTGCGCAGCTTGTCTTCCTGGAGAACGAGGATTTCCTGCACGAAGTCGGGCGAGTTGATAATGTACGTCGGCTGGAACGAGCTGGTACGCAGCGAGACGACGTCCCCGAGCGGGAAGGCGTCGACGAGAAAGCCGAGCGGATCGCGCTGGAACCGGAAAAAGTTCGAAACCCGGGAAGAAGGAATATCGACGATGCGCGTCATGACGTTAAGGCAGCCTCCTTATAAGCTCGATGCCGATTCGTAGGGCGAGCGGCCGTTATGCCGTCGCGCAACCGTATCGGGCAGAAGATCGGTTATGGGTTGTAAAAGGTTAACAAACGCATAGGCATGCTGCTTATTCGAGTCTAGCACGCCGGCCGGCGAGGTTCAAACGGCGCTGCCGGGCGGGGCCCGCCGCTGATGAAGGCCACCCGATGCCGGCCCGCAGGCCAGAGGCCGCGCCCAGCATACCGCCACGGCGCCTACGGCCGCCGCCCAGCATACCGCCTTGGCGTCCACGGCCGCCACCAGGCCCGACGGTCCGACCGCCCCGCCAACGCAAAAACAGGCCAGCCAGGAATCCTCCGGCTGACCTGATCATGCGATAAAAGCCGGCCTCCCCGGGCGGGGAGCGCTCGGCCTGCTTTGCCTGCCCGCAGCCAAGGCAGCCTTGACTGCAGCGCCGCGCCTTAGTCTTGAGGACGCGGGCCGGCGTCCAAGCCCGTCGAAGCCGTCGTCTTGATCAGCTTGACCGTCAGGTCGCCATGTACGTGAACCTGGCAGGACAGCCGGACGGAGGCGTCCTCGATGCCTTTGTTCGCGCGAACGGCCGCTTCCGCTTCGCCGATGCCGCCGGCGTTTCCGGAGACGATCTCCACCGCGCACGTCGTGCAGCGGGCATTCCCGCCGCAGCGGTGAAGGATATCGATTCCGCCGTCCTCCAGCGCAAGGACAAGCTTCTGGCCTTCCTGAGCTTCAACGGGCGCTCTGCCTTCGATTTGTACGGTTGGCATGTTGATTTCCTCCTCTTGGCATACTTCATTCATCGTTACCGGATTGCTTGTCTATTAAACCATTCCGCGGCGCGATTAGGAAGAGGAAGGTTGCTCCCGAAGGCTTATTGCGATACACTCTATGCCACCAAAGGGTACTGGCGAACGGATACAGAAGGAGGGACAGGCATGCGGTTGTTTCGGATCAAAGCCGGCGCTGCGGGGGCGGGCGGCTTAGCGGAGTATTTGGAACATTGCTATATCGGCTGCGGAATGCCGGGCATCGGCGATGCCGGCTCGCTGGGCTTGGAGGAGATCGTCAGGCGAATGGCAGAGGCGCCGAGCCCGGGCGTACAGGGACTGGAGCGGCGGGCGGAGGAGCTTCTTGCTTTCGCGCAAGTCATGCAGGACGGCGATCATATCATTGCCTACGACGGCGAGCGGATGGCGCTCGGCGACCTTGGCGACTACTACTACATCGAACAATTCGACAACGACGAGGATCGCAGCGGCCATCGGCGCGGCGTGACATGGATCCGGAGCTTGCAGCGCGAAGACTTGCACCCGGAGCTGCTCGCCTTCCTCGCCGAGGACGGAGAGATCGGCCAATTCGGACGGGCGCTGGACATGGAGGAGCTGGAACGGCTGCTGACGCGTCCTGCGGCGCCAGGGGGCACGATGCCGATCGACGAAGCTACGATTCGAGAAGCGCTGGACATCCTGAAAGCGGCGATGCGGAGCGGGGACCCGGAACGACGCGAGCGTGCGGCGATCGCGATTTTGCAGGCTGCCGGGCGGCTTTAGCTTGCCGGCAGCCGTCCGATGCGCCGTCCTGTCCTCCGCGCATAGTTCTTCGGAGCGGGGCGCACACTATTGGGGTCATTTGCCAAGTATGCCATCATCGCGCACCGGAGGGATTATCATGTCAGAACGAACGGTATTCGCCTATTTCAATACGCCCGACCAAGCGAAAGCGGCACTGGAGCAGCTTCGCGGGCTGAAGCTGGTCGACTATGCGATCGAACGGATCGACGGCTATGCGGGCCTCGGCATTCAGAGCCTGGATAAACTCGGCGCGACCATTACCGGCGATTTTCCCGGCTTGGGCTATCTGACGCTCGGCGGCGACTTCGACGGTCCCGATGCCGGCATCCTGGCCGGCTCCAGCGTCAGCGCAAGCGGGTACAGCTCGGGCGGTCCCGAGAATCGGGTCACGGGGCGGGATATCATGCTCGTCGCGATCGTGGAGGAAGAAGACTACGAGCGGGCGGACGAGATCGTCCGGGCGGCGGGCGCGTTGTAAGTCCGGCCGTCAGAGGAAGCGTGCGAGCTTCGGCGCTTCGCACAGGAAGCCGCAGCGGAATGCCGCTGCGGCTTTTTTGTCATGTCCGCGGTCCGATCCCATTGGCAGATCATTCCGCCCGAGCAACCTTTCATTCCTTGCCGGCGTATAAGGTACACGGCAATCTATCGTAATTAGGAGTGAAAGAAGCGAGATGACATTCAAAACAACCGCGGTCGGGATAGCCGCAGTGCTGTTCGGCTCGTTATGCATCTGGGCGGGAGGCGCCTCCGCGGCGGAGAAGTTTACCGATCTGCAGCACGCGCAGTGGGCGGAGGACAGCATTCAGTATCTATCGAATCGCGGAACGGTGGCCGGCTACGGCAACGGACGGTTCAACCCGGACGGAGCGGTTACCCGCGCCCAGGCGATCGCGTTCATGGTGCGGGAGCTGTACCCGCAGGGACTCCCGGCAGCCGGCAGCGGCGCCGCTTATACCGATGTCCCGCCGTCGCATCCGTTCTATCGGGAGATAGCGGCGGCGGCATCACGAGGGCTGGCCGGAGGATTCCCGGACGGCACCTTCCGTCCGGAAGCGCCGGTCACCCGCGCGGAGACGGCGGCTTTCCTCGCCCGCGCCTACGCGCTGAAGGCAGGCAATCAGGCGATGCCGCTCTCCGACGCGGAGACGTCCTGGGCGGCCGAGCCGATTCGCCTCATGAGCTCGAACGGCCTGATCGGCGGCTACGCGGACGGCACGTATCGCCCGAATCGGTCCGTGACGCGGGCGGAGTTCACGGTATTCATGACGCGGATCATCCGTTTCGAACGGGAGACGGCCATTCAAGCGAAGGATTGGGATAAGCTGCTGTCGTACATGACGCTCAATGAACAGGTCGGACAGATGCTGATGCCGGATATCCGCATGTGGAACGGGCAGCCGACGACGTCCGTCAACGACGGGCTGAAGGCGATCGTCCATGAGCAGGCGCCGGGAGGCTTTATTCTGTTCGACAAGAACATCGTCGACGCGAAGCAGATGGCGACGCTGACCGACGGGCTGCAAGCGGAAGAAGCGAAGGCGGGCGACATTCCGCTCTTCCTCGGCGTCGACCAGGAGGGCGGCGTCATCAAGCGCATTCCCGGCGGCACCAATTTGCCCGGCCAAATGGCGCTAGGCGCAACTGGCGACGCGGAGCTCGCCGAGCAGGCGGGCAAGCTGACGGGCGAGGAGCTGAAGGCGCTCGGCGTGCAGCTGAATTTTGCGCCGGATCTGGACGTGAACAGCAACCCGGACAACCCGATCATCGGTAAGCGTTCGTTCGGCTCCGACCCGGACCTGGTGTCGCGCCTCGGCCTTGCGGCGATGAAGGGGCTGAAGGAAGCGGGCGTTATCGCGGCGGTGAAGCATTTTCCGGGGCACGGGGATACGACGGTGGACTCCCATCTGGGTCTGCCCGTGCTGATGCATGACCGCGACCGGCTGGACGCAGTGGAACTGAAGCCGTTCAAAGCCGCCATTGCGGGCGGGGTGGATATGATCATGACCGCGCATATCGCTTTTCCCGCCGTGGACGACACGCATGTCGCCTCCTTGAAGGACGGCAGCAGCGTGCCGATTCCTGCGACGATGTCGAAGAAAGTGCTGACGGGCCTTCTGCGGGAGGAACTGGGCTTCAAAGGGATTATCATCTCCGACGCCTTCACGATGAACGGCATCGCGGAGCATTTCGGCGAATCGCAGGCCGTGGAACGGGCCGTGAATGCGGGCGTGGACATCATTCTCATGCCGCAGGACCCGGCCGCCGCGCAGCAAGCGCTGGTGAAGGCGATTCGGAACGGTTCCGTTCCGGCGGATCGCATACATGAATCGGTGAAGCGCATCCTGTCGCTCAAGGCGAAGTACGGGCTGTTCGAGCAGCGAGAGCGCTTGTCCGACAGGCTTGCGGCAGTGAAAACCGTCATCGGGTCGGACGTGCACCGGCAGGTGGAGCGGACGATCGCGGAACGCGCGGTGACGCTGCTGGCCGGTCGCGACGGGAAACTTGCGGATCTCATTCGAACGGGAGATCGCGTGGTTATCGTCGCGGCCGACGAAGAGCAGGCGCAACAGCTCGAGAGCCAGCTGGCGCAGGCGGGCGCTTCGATGCGGCTGAAGACGCAAGCCGTCATCATGAAGCCGGGCGCGTCGAATGCGTCGGCGCTGTCTGCGATCGACACGGCGGATTATGTCGTTGCGGCGTCCTATCAGTTCCGCAACGCGGCGAGCCAGTTCAGCTGGGGCGATACGCAGGCAGTCATCGACGAGCTGAACAAGCGGGAGAAGCGCTACGCGCTGCTGTCGCTCGGCAATCCGTACGAGCTGCAGTACGTGAACCATGTGAAATCGGCCCTTGCTGTCTATGGCAAAGAAGCGCCCAATACGGCTGCGGCCGTACGCGCGCTGCTCGGCCAGCTGGAGCCACGGGGCGTGCTGCCCGTCGCTTCCTAAGCGGCAGGTAAGGCAACATATCGAATCGGAACGAAGCGAACGGAATCGGACCGGCCAATGCTCCTATTCGGGGCTCGGCCGGTCTTTGCCTATGATGCAGGATTTGCAGCGGCGCAAGAGAATGTAACAGGTGGCGCCGTTAATGGACAGGCATCGAGCGGAGCCATGAGAGCGAGCTCGGAGAACGGCGAGAACGGCAGGAACGGCAGGAACGGCAGGAACGGCAGGGACGACAGGGACGACAGGGCATACTTCCACTCCATCCGCGATTTGCGCGGATTCTTTATTTCCATGCTCAAGATGATAGGTTACCGCTTCCTATGGCATCTATGCATTATCCGGGACAGGAGGAGTAGGATGCCGCATGTCGAGATGAATGGGTTGATCGGAACGAAACCAATGACCGAGGCCGCGAACGCGGCCAAGAAGCATGCCGACCGCGAGCTGGTCGAGCGGGCGCGCGGAGGGGACCAAGAGGCGTTCGGCGAGCTGGTTCGGGCCCACCGGGCCGAAGCCTACGGGTGGGCGAACCGCATAGCGAGGGACGCGTATTTGGCCGAGGACATCGTACAGGATGCGCTTATTCGCGCCTTTCTGCACATCGGCACGCTGGCGGATACCCGCCGGTTTCTGCCCTGGCTGCAGACGATTATCCGCAATCAGGCGTATATGAAGCTTCGCCGCGGCGGGCCGTACGGCAAAGAACGGACTTTCGCCAGTCTCGCCGCGCAAAGCGGTTATTCGGACGATCACGCTGCCGGGGAAAGCGATGCCATGGACTGGGGAGATATCGACCGGATCTTGTTCCGGATGTCCCGGTCCGCCGTCCGAGAAGCGTACAACAGCGAAGATATGGCCGGCGGCATGCTTCGCATGGAATTAATGGAGCAGCTGCGGGCGCTGCTGCACGGTCTCACCAAGCGCGAGCGTCACGTCTTCGAAGCGCATTTCTTCGGCGAGCTCCCGCCCGGAGAGATTGCCCGATTGTTCGACACGACGACCGCGAACGTGTACAATCTGTTGTCCCGTTCCCGGGCGAAGGTTCAGAAGGAGCGTATCCGCTTCGCCATTCGGCTGTATGTGAAGCATCGGGCCGAGACGGGGCAGAGGCGGGTCCATATTTTGCGCAGCCCGCAAATGTGAACCCGCAAATTTCGATTGGAAGGAGAAGCGGCATGAATGAAGCCAACGGCCCTGCATTAAAGGATTGGACGAAGACATGGACGAGCGCCGCGGCCGCGATCCACGGCGCCGTCTCCTACACGGACAAGCAGCACTACTCCTTAGTCGACGTCATGGGCATTACCGGGCATGCTTTCCGAATCAACATCGATCCCGACCATATCGATGTCGCGGGTCCCACCATGTTTCCGGGCGGCTATCTGATTCGGCGCAATCTGTGCAACCTGGGGTTTATCAGCAATCTCTCGGATACGGTGAAGCCTTATATGCCGGAAACGGTCGAGAAGGTGCTTGGCTTAATTCAGCAATCGATCGATCGGGGAATTCCGGCCATCGGGTTCGACCTCTTCTTGCCGGAGTTCGGGCTCATCTACGGTTACGATGACGAGCAGCAGGTCTTTCACGCCAAGGATGTCTCGACGGAAGGGACGATATCGTATACCGATTTCGTGGAGAAGCGGGATATGCTCTGGGTGACGACCATCAACGAGAGTCTCCCCCACTCCAAATACGAGACGCTGCGCATGGCGCTCGATATGATCGCGGATCATGCGCGGGGACGGGAGTGGCAGCATATTTTCGAAGGGAAGTACCGGATCGGCCTTGCCGGATACGATGCCTGGATCGCCTGCATGGAGAGCAAGAGAGCGGATCCCTTCGGCAATGCCTACAATATCGCGGTCGTCAGCGATGCCCGCGAATATGCCGCGCAATTTCTAAGCGAGCTCGCGATCCGCTGGAATGGAGCGAACGTGATCGAGCGCACGGTACGAAAATTGGCTGCGGAGGCGGCGGTGCATTATGCCAAGACGGCTGCGGCTCTGGTTGAGATGCGCGAGCTGTTCCCTTTTCCCCAGGGCGGGCAGCCGGGCGACCCGGCAGTCGCCGAACAGGCGGTCCAGCTGCTCAGCACGGCCAAGGAAGCCGAGGCGCTAGGGGTGAAAGTCTTGGAACGGCTGCTCGATTTCATGAAGGCGTACTGGTCGGAAACCTGGATTAACTGATTAGGGGCGGAACAGGGCGCGGATGGAGAGCCGGGGGGCAGGCGCGTTAGTTCAGCGGAGCTTCTGGAAGCCAACAAGCCGAGCGGGAAATCGGGAGCATGCTCCCGTTCTCGCTCGGCTTATTAGGCTGCGTGCGGCCTGACCCGGCTGGGCGGGCAAGCGGTTCCGTTTGCAGCGGCGTGGGCGGCCGAAAAGCTGCCGTCCGGCAGCAATTCCTGCTCAAAGCGTCGCGGGCGCTCGCAAAAGCTGCCGCTGGGCAGGGATTCTCGCCCGAAGGGGCGCGGCGCCCACAAAAGCTCCCGGGCGGCAGAAATTCTCGCCCGAAGGGGCGAGAACGTCTGCAAAAGCTCCCGCCCAGCAGTAGACTTGCAAAGAATCTCTCGCACCTGCCGCAGAAAAGCAATCAGTCGAAAAGTTGCTACTCCGACAACTTTACCCGCCTCAGACGGGTAAAAACACCGGAAAAGTTGCTACTCCGACAACTTTACCCGCCTCAGACGGGTAAAAACACCGGAAAAGTTGCTACTCCGACAACTTTACCCGCCTCAGACGGACAAAAACACCGGAAAAGTTGCTACTCCGACAACTTTACCCGCCTCAGACGGGTAAAAACACCGGAAAAGTTGCTACTCCGACAACTTTACCCGCCTCAGACGGGTAAAAACACCGGAAAAGTTGCTATTCTGATAACTCTACCTGCCACAGACTGAAAAAATACGGATAAAGTTGCTGCTCCGGCAACTTTATCCGCCTCCAGACGGGCAAAAATGCTGGAAAATTGTTATTCTGACAACTTTACCCCTGCCGGGAAGGAATTCCCGCTCGGAGCGGCGCAAGCACCTGCAAAAGCTCCCGCCGGGAAGGAATTCCCGCTCGGAGCGGTGCAAAGCCCGCAAAAGCTCCCGCCGGGAAGGAATTCCCGCCCGAAGCGGCGCAAGCGCCCGCAAAAGCTCCCGCCGGGGAAGAATTCCCACCCGAAGCGGCGCAAGCGCCCACCCAGGCAGTCCCTTCCCCCTCGGACACCAGCCGCAGCATGCTAGCCCTGATAGAAATTCCGGTCCCAGCGATGTCCCTTGAGCTTGCTCAGCTTCTCTTGGGACAGTCCTTGTCCGTCGCCGACCCGCATGTTGCGCTCGACGTTGCTGACCGTGCGCATGCCCGGGATGACCGTCGAGACGGCCGGGCTGCTGAGCACGTAGCGCAGCGCGGTTTCGGCCATCTCGTGGACGGCGATGCCGAGATCGGAAGCGATGGCCTGCACGCGGTCGTACACCTCGCGCTTGCGATCGCCCCGGAAGTAGCTGCCTCGGAAGTCGTTCGCGTCGAACGTCGAATCGGGCGTAATGCGCCCCGTCAGCCCGCCCTCGTCGAGCGCCACGCGGACGATTACGCCCACGTTATGCTTCTCGCACGCTTGCAGCAGCCCGTCCTCCGGACTTTGGTCGAAAATGTTGTAAATCACCTGGACGGTGTCGACGACGCCGGTTTCGATCAGCTTGATGGCGTTGCTTGCCTGGTGGTCGTTGATCGACACGCCGAAATTGCGGATTTTGCCCTGTTCCTTCAGCTGCTGCACGGCCTCCAGCCAGCTGCCGCGGCCGACCCATTCGTCGGACCAGACGTGAAGCTGCTGCACGTCGATCGTTTCCAGGCCGAGGTTGCTCAGGCTTCGCTCGGTGCAGGCGATGATATGTTCCGCCGGAAATGCGTCATCCGGCGAGATGCCGGATGGCGCCGGCCATTTGCCGTTCTTCGGCGGGATCTTGGTCGCAACGTAGATCGGCTGCGAGTGCGCCTTGACGGCTTGGCCGACCAGCCGCTCACTGTGGCCGTCGCCGTATGCCAGCGCGGTATCGATGAAATTGAGCCCGAGCTCGATCGAGCGGTTCAGCGCTTGCAGCGACTCGTCATCGGAAGCGCCGATCCAGCTCGATTTGCCGATGCCCCATGCGCCATAGCCGATTTCCGAGATATTCAAGCCCGTCTTCCCTAGTGTGCGATAATTCATCCTGTATTCCTCCTCCGTATCGTAGCCCCGTTGAACTGTCAGCGTCCTATCCTCGTGCTGCCTGTCTTATGCTTCTGTCACGTAATTCCGCCAGGCATGCTTCGGCGTCCAGCCGAGCAGCGCTTTGGCCCGCGCGTTGCTGAGCAGCGATTCGAAGCCGTTCATCGGCTCGCGGAATTCGCTCACCTCCGGGAACTGCTCGGCAAGCAGCTGCCTGCTCGGAATGGCCATGCTCGTATCGTCGGCCGCGAGGTTGATCGCGACCGAGCCGAGCCCGTCCTTCTCGATCGCAAGCCGGCACGCTTCCGCGATGTCCCGCGTATCGACGTAGCTCCACAGAATGCGGTCGCGCTGGGCCGAGTCGTGGATGAAGGACGGGAACAGCGCGTAGCGCTCCGGCGGAATGACGTTGCCGATACGCAGCGAGACGACCTGCATGCCGGTGCGGCGGTGGAACATGTCCGCCGTCTGTTCGTTGACGACCTTGGACAAGCCGTAGCTGTCCTGCGGCAGCTGCGGATGGTCCTCGTCGACCGGCACGTAGGACGGGCCGAACCGGTTGACCGCGAACACGACGCCGTAGGACGATTCGCTGGAGGCGATGACCGCCTTGCGGATGCCGAGTCCCGCGGCCGCTTCGAGAATGTTGTAGGTGGACATGACGTTGTTCTGGAACGTCACGTCGCTTGTCCGGATATGCGCGGCGGGAATGGCGGCCAGATGCACGACGGCATCCGCGCCGGCGAGCGCGTTGTAAACCTCGCCAAGATTGTTCAAATCCACGAGCAGCGTCGGGCATGCCTCTTCCTGCGGACGGACCGAATCCACGTTCACGACTTCGTAGCCCTGCTCCACGAAATGGTGGACGACCCAACGGCCGAGCATGCCGCTGCCGCCGGTCACGACGACTTTCGCCATAGGTTATTCCTCCTTGCGGGCTTTTCTGCCGCTTCTTGTTGTGTTCCTGAATATTGCATGCACAATACGTATGTGGAATGCCGAAGGCCTTTCGTCTAGGCCAGAATGCTCTCGATCCGTTCCAGGGCCTCGGCCGGCAGCACGATACCCGACGCCGCGGCGTTCTCCGTCACTTGCTCCGGGCGGCTTGCGCCGATCAGGGCGCTGGAGACGTTGGGCTGACGCAAAATCCATGCGAGCGCCAGCTGGCTGACCGTGATTTGCAGCTCGGACGCGACGGCGCCGAGCTGCTGCACTTTGGCGATGGCCGATTCGCTGATGCTCTTGCGCACCCAATCGAGCTTGGCCGCGCGGCTGTCCGCCGGCATGTCGTTCGCCGAGTTGTATTTGCCTGTCAGCAAGCCTTGCGCGAGCGGCGAGAAGACGACTTGTCCGATACCGTTCTGCGCGCTGATCGGGATGATGTCCTTCTCGATATAGCGGTTGAACATATTGTAAACGGGCTGGTTGACGACGATCCGGTCGAGCAAATAACGATCCGCCGCCGCCAAGCCTTCGGCAATGTTCGCCGCCGTCCACTCGCTGATGCCGACGTAGAGCACTTTGCCCTGGCGTACCAGGTCGTCGATGGCTCGAAGCGTCTCCTGCACCGGCGTTTCCGGATCGAAACGATGACAGTACAGGATGTCCACATAGTCCAATCCAAGCCGTTTCAGGCTGGCGTTCGCCTGTTCCGTAATATGCTTGCGCGAGAGGCCGCGGTCGTTCGGGCCTTCGCCCATTTTGCCGAATACTTTCGTGGCCAGTACATACGATTCGCGCGGATAGTTCCGCAGCGTTTCGCCGACGACGATTTCCGCTTCGCCGCGCTCGTACACGTTTGCGGTGTCGAAGAAGTTAATGCCTTGATCGTAGGCGGTTTCGATCGCCTTCACCGCGTTTTGCTTCTCGACATAGCCGCCGTAGGTCAGCCAGCTGCCCAAACTGATCTCGCTTACTTTCAGACCGCTGCCGCCCAATCTCCGATATTGCATCGCAACTTCGCCTCGTTTCATCTGAATTGTCGGCTTCGTGAAAGCCCAGTTCTAGTATAGAAGTTCCCTGAAATCTCTGAAAGTAGTGAATATATCTTGCATTAATGAGGCGAGGGATACCTACTATACTTTGATGTCGGAGTAGACGGAGAGGGGAACGTTGGCATCGGGCAGGCGGAAGCCGAGTATGGCATGACATCGGGGCAGGCGGAGCGCGGCATGACAAAAAGCCGGATGCCCCGGGCATCCGGCCAGTAATTTGCGGCCGTCCTTGCGTCACGTCGCGCAGACGGGCTTACGGCGACTCGGCGAGCACGGCTCCCCACGCTTCGGGATGGACGTCGCGCACATGCTTCGCGAAGATCCACGCATGCCCCTCGGGATCGGCGGCGACGTAGTGCCGCTCGCCATACTCCGTATCCCGGAGCTCCTCCAGGATACGGGCGCCCGCGCCGAGCGCTTGCCGGTAGTGCGCATCGACGTCCGGCACGAGAATCATCGTCTGCTGCGTGCAGCCGCCCAGCCTGGCGGGGCTGGTCGCCCCCTGCCCCGGACTCTTGAGCATGACCCACGCCTCGCCGAGATAGAGAAGCGCGCCATGCGGCGTGCCGTCCGGCAGCGCGAAGCGGAAGCGTTCGGCGAAACCGAACGCCTCCCGCAGCCAAGCCGAGGCCGCAGCCACGTCTTCATAGTAAATATGAGGCAGTATAATGTTTGCCGGAACGGAACGATTGTGGAGCATGATCAGCACCTCCGCGTAATGGTGATGCCAGTATACCACAACCATTCCAATTGTTGGGCGAGTGCGGGGAACGATCCCGGCGTACGAAAAGTTGGTATCGAATGAAGCCAAACGGAACGTTCCCGCGTCTAATGATTAGATGCAGACGTACAAGCGAAGAGGGTGGTTGCAATCATTGATCGGGTCATGCGGGCCCGGCGGGGCGACGAAACGGCGTTCTTGGCGATGTTTCAACACTATGAGGCGGATTTGTACCGCACGGCGTACGCGTATGCGGGCAATCCGGAGGACGCGCTCGATATCGTGCAGGAGACGGCCTATCGCTCCTTCAAAGCAATCGGAGGCTTGAAGGAGCCGAACTATTTCAAGACATGGCTCATCAAAATCGCCATGAGCTGCGCCGTCGACCTGCTCCGCAAGCGCAAGCAGGAGGCGGTCTTGAGGCCGGAGTACGCCGAGGCGATGGCCGTTGCCGGCGAGGACGAGGATCTGCCGCTCTCGCTTTCGCTGCAGGCTTGGATCGAGGCGCTCAATGCGGACGAGAAGCATGTGATTCTGTTACGCTTCTATTACGATTACACGATCCGCGAAGTAGCGGAAATGATGGACATCCCGCTCGGCACGTGCAAGTCGCTGCTCTACCGGGCGTTAAGAAAGCTGCGCAAGCGGGCGGAGGACGAGGAGGATGCATATGCCTGACGACAATCCATTGAAGAAGCGGCTGAATGCCGTTCCGATTCCGCCGGAGCTCGGCGAGCGGAGCCGGCTCGGCGTCATGCAGGCAGCGCGGGAGAAGCGGGCGAGCAGGCTTCGCGGGAGGAGCCGGTCCAAACGCCGGACAGCGGCGGTCCTGGCGGCGGCAGCCATCTTGATACTGACGGCGCTGCTGATGAATCATACGAAAGTATGGGCGTCCATCCAGAAGGCGCTGCAGTTCGTCCCCGGAATCGGCGTCGTCGAGGAGGAGAACGCGGAAGCGGAGCGTTATGTGCTGAAGCAGCCGATAACCGTCGAGACGGGCGGCGGCCGGATTCTGATTACCGGATTCCAATCCGATGCCAACATGACCTATATCACGATGGCGGGCAGCAATGCGCGGCAGTTCGAATCGGTCACCTTAATCAACGAGCAGGGCGCGACTTTCCAGGTGAGCCGCTCGATGGCGACATGGGGCGGTTCCGAGTGGAATGCTTCGTTCTGGCAGAAGGGCAAGCTGGACTTGAAGGGGCATATCGTCATGCGGCTCCCGGTCAATCCCGACATCGACGTGCAGGTGACGCTGGAGCGGGCGAAGTCGGTGGGCAGCTATGCCGATCTGGGCGAGACGGTCACGGCGAACGGGCTGCCGATAACGCTTATCGCCGACAGGCAGGGCGATAAAGCGCTGATCTCGATGGTCACGCCGCCGCGCGCCGACTATCGCATGCTCGATTACGGCATTGACGGCGTCTACATGCACGACGAGCGCTTGAAGCTTCATGTCGCGGACGATACCGGCAAGGAGGCCGCGATCGAGAAAATCCCGGGCTTGAGCAGCCCGGCCGATAAGTTCGATTTCCCGCTGTCGGCGCAAGCCAGCGGCTATACGGTGACGCTGCCCGAGGTCAGCGCCACGTATGACGACGAGGTCGATATACGCGTGCCGACCGCCGCGAACGAGCGGTTAAACCAAACGTTCGAGATCGCCGGATTCCCGGTCACGATTACGAAGGTCGAGCGGACGGCCGGCGATCCGAACGGGATTCGTCTCTATCTCGATCTGCATTATGACGAGCATGCCCCCGCGTCGCTGTATGATTTCAGCGTGGACGCCTTGAGCAGCATGGCGAAGCTGGACGAGAAGACAGGCGCAATCGTATATATGGAATTTCAAGCCGAGCCAGGCAGCCGCTACGTGAAGCTGAAGCTCGTCCGGCCGCATGTCGTTATTCGGGGGCCGTGGACCTTCCATATCAAAGCGGAGCAGCTGCAGGGCGTGCAGCGTGCATCGCAGGCCTCCGAATGAAGAGGGACGAAGGCGCGAAGCAATGCGGCGTACGTTCCGATTCGCTCCGCAACGGCTGCGTTCGGTTACCCGGCAGCACGGAACGGCGCCAGCGGCTGCGTTAACATTACCGGCCTCCATTCCGGCCAATTCGGCAAATGACGGATGGCCGCGCTGACTACGCTGCAGGGAGGCGGGCAGTGCTGGCGCGGCCCCTCGACAGGCAACGCCCTCGCTCCCGATTGGAGAGCGAGGGCGTTCGATTGGCGCAAGCCGCCGCGGTACGTCGCGGTTCACCCGCGGTGCGCAGCGCCGGTTACTTCGCGGCCGGCTTGGCCGGAATTTGAAGCGAGACGCCGGCTTTCAAGCCTTCCTTCTCGTCGAGATTGTTCTGCTTCGCAAGGAAGCTTACGTAGCTGCCCGATTGGTAGAACAGCACGGATATGCGGTACAGCGTATCTCCGGGGCGGACGAGGTACGTGGCCGGAAGCTTGACCTTGGAATAATCCCCGCTCTTCGAGCCTTCCTTCACCGAGCCGGCGCCGGCGGTCAAAGCGGGAATCCGGATCGTGTCCCCGACCTTCATGTCGTTCACGAACGCAATGCCGTTGCGCTGCGCCAAGAAGGCGACGTACTGCTTGGAATGATAAAATTTAAGCGAAATCGTCGACAGCGTATCGCCTTTCTTCACCACGTAGGTCGTCGGCAGCTTCGATTGCGCCGCTTGGCCGGATGTCGAAGACGCTTTGCCGCCCGCTGTCTCCGCCGGCTGTTTCGCCGGTTCATCGGGTTTGGCCGCATCGGTTCCGCCGGCGGCGTCCTTGGCGCCGGAACTGCCGTTCGCGCCTCCGGCGCCATCCGAAGCGCCATCCGGCTGCCCGCCGGCGTTCGCGCCGCCATCGTCGCCCGCCGAGCTTCCTTCAGCGCCGCCGCCGGCACCTGATGCGGCGTCGGGCTGCCCGGCATTATCCGCGTCAGCGGAGCCGCCGGACGTATCCTGCGGCTTCGAGCCGCCCGAGCCGCCCGAGGCGTTCGAGCCGGCGTCCTGCCCGGATGGCCCTTGTTGTTCCGCCTTGCCGGAGCCGGAACCGGATCCGGTTCCGACGTCCGCCGCAGGCGGCTTGGCGGCCTCCAGCTGCTTCGGCCCGGAATTCTTATGGGAAGCGTATACGCCGTACAAAATGACGCATACGACGATCAGAAAAGCGCCGGTCGTCAGCATAATCCCGCTGGATCCGGCTTTCTTCTCCCGCGCTCGCGCGGCTCTGGATCGCTGTCTGGTTTCGGTAGGTCGGTTCTCCTGCATATTATCATCCTTTCGCGTAATGCTTGTCCGTCATCGCCTCCTAAGTTTACTATATTTCCCTGACCGAGAGCGTGCCGCCGGCAAAATCAGTCCGTTGGCCCTATCTATAAGATCGATGGAAGATCGATGGGCTTCATACGCAGGCTATCGCACCGTCGGCGTAGAATGTACCCTATAGCATAGCCGCACCGCGAATAGCGCGCCCATATGCGTTTAAGTTCAGTAGGAGGGATATGAACATGATGAAAGACGATAAGGAAAATAGGCCGTTCAAAAGCTCGATCGCCCCGTGGCTCGCGGTCGATGATGCGGCCAAAGCAGTGGATTTCTACCAAGCCGCCTTCGGCGCGGCCGAGCTGTACCGGCTGGATGACGGGGAGGGTCGGCCCGTCATCGCCGAGCTCGCCGTGGGAGAGGCGGGATTCTGGGTCCAGGCGGATGCCGGCGCCGGCATCGGAAACGGAGGCGGGCCGATACGCTTCATTCTGACCGTCGCCGACCCGGACGCCGTCTTCGGGCAGGCCATCCGGGCCGGCGCTTCCGAGATCGTGCCGGTCGGCGAAGGGCATGGCTGGCGCATCGGCCGCCTCGCCGATCCGTTCGGTTATCACTGGGAGGTCGGCCGCCGGCTAGAATAGAAGCGGAAGACGCCGCCCATCGGCCGCTTCCGTCACGCCTGAAGGATGTCCGCCCAAGTCATGGCGAAGCGCTCGATGTCTTCTTCGGCCGCCGGCGTTCCGAACTGGATTTCGATGAACGTCAGCGGCGTAACCGCTTTGACGGCGTGCTTGGCTCCGGCGGGTATTTGCAGCACGTCGCCGGCTTGGATATGCCTGTGCGCGGACTCCAGGATGAACTCGCCGGTGCCGGAGAGAACGATACTTATTTCGCGCCGCCGCCGATGCAGGTGATAGCTTGTATTTCGCCCGGGCAGCAGGTCCACTTTCTTCGTCAACGTGTACGTTTCCGCTTCTGGCCGTCCGTCTGGCATGCCATCGGTCCCGCCGGCGTCGCTGCCGCCGGCCGGGCTTTCGTCCAGCACGAGACAGCTGCCCCATCGTTTCTCCCCGTAACGGGTCGGCAGCTCGTCTTGCAGCAGCTGCTTGATCCGGTTGGATTGGCTTTTATCCGCGACGAGTATGCCGTCCGGGCTTGCCGCGACGATCGTATTGGAGAGGCCGATGACGCGAATCGGGCAAGCCAGCTCATTGACGATATGCGTATGGTCGGAGTCGCTTGAGAGGTAGCCCGGCCCGACGATGCGGCTTCCCATATAGTCGGGGAGCGTATTCCAATCGCCGAGATCCCGCCAGTCGCGGCCGTAGGCCAGCATGACGCGGCGCTGCGCGTTCTCCGCGATCGCGACATCGAAGCTGACGTCGGGCAGCTGCCCGTAACGGCGAATCAGCTGCTCATAATCGAAAGGCAGGCCTGCGCGTTCCATATGAGCCCGCAGGAACGACAGCTTGAAGGCGAACACGCCGCAGTTCCATAGCGCTTGCCGCTCGATCAGGCGAAGCGCCAGCGCTTCCTCGGGCTTCTCGACGAATTGCTCCACGTCGCGATAGGCCTGCGAAGAAGGCTCGCTCCCGTCCGTTGGCCGCGGCACGATGTAGCCGAATTGGCTGGAGGGATGCTTGGGCTTTGTCCCGAGCAAGGCCAGGTCCGCGCCCGATTGCGCGAGGACCGCGGGGAATTGGCGCAGCATGCGATAGAATGCCGGTTCCACGAACAGGTCGACCGGAAGCACGCAGATCGTCTCGTCCGCCGCCGCCAATCCCTTGGCGTGCAAGTCGCTTGCGGCCAGCGCCGCCGCCGCGAACGTCCCTCTCCGTTCGGGCTCCGCATGATAGAGAATGCGGCCGCCCACATGGTTCTGCATGATTTCCGCCTGGCTGCGATGAGCGGCGATCGACGTGCAGGTAAGCAGGCCGGCATCGTCCAGCTGCCGGCATACCCGCTGAATCATCGACTCCTTGCCACCGTCTTCCGACGGGAGGAGCTTAAGGAAGATCTTCGAGCGAATCGAATTCGACAGCGGCCACAGGCGCTTGCCGGAGCCGCCGCTGAGCAGCACAATCCGCAAGCCGCAACCCCCCTCCCATTTTCAGTTTTTCTTTGAGTAGCCCTTGCGCTTATGAAACGAAACCGAGCGGTACTTCCGCGCGAGCGCCTTCCTCCGCTGCGGCGTGAGCCGCGAGATGCTTGTCGACAGGCTCTTGTTCAGCGCCTTTCGGAGCGCGACGCCGCCCGGATTCCGGGAATAGAGGAAGTTGCCGTACGTCTCGAACTCGGAGAACGCGAACGGCTTCGTGCGGTCCATCTTCTTCAATATCGCGCCGTACCAGCTCATCCCGTGCTTCGCCGCGATGACTTGCTTCATTCGCCGAAGCTTCGCTTTGTCGAACAGCATGTAGTGGGTGACGAAGGAGACGGGGGCGGAGGCTTTCCTGCCCATCAGCTTCCGATACGTCCGGAAATATTCGGGCTGGCTCCAATGGCGGCAATAGAACAGCGTCTTACCGCCGCTTCGGAATACATGCGGGCGAACGAGCACCGTATCCGCGTCGATCGCCAGGAAGTAGCCCGACCTGCCCAGCTTATCGCCGCCCATCTTCAGCAATTGTTGAAACAGCCAGCCGGAGCGTTCCCATTTCTTCGAGCCATAGCGGATATTCCGCTTCGTGATCGGGAGCACCGTGTTCTCGTCGACGAACCGGCACCGCTTGCGCGCGCATAAATTCCGCATCCGCGGCCGGTTCGGCGCGACGATCATGAAGCTGCCGATGGGATGCTTGACCTGGCTTCTAACGGCGTCTATGACGTGAGGGAGCGTGACTAAATCTTTCTCGATGGCGGGGATCACGACATCGATCGGGGTGCTGCTTCTTCTTATCCCGGCTTGGATGGGGACGGACAACCGCTTCAACTCCATTCGGCAGACGTAATGAGATCATGATATGCCGCAGGGGCAGGAACGGCATCGGCGTCAGCGTACGCGGGCTTCGCGGATTCGGATGAAGGCGTTCATTTTCCGTTCATAAATATCCGGTAATCTCAACCGTATCGCAAGCAGCCAGCATGAATGATTTTAAAACATTATTCCAATTGACAGTAACTATCATTTTGCATAGACTGTCATTAAGCGAACCAAGAGGAGGATTTCGTTTGACGCGAACGAACAACAAAGCGCTTATCATGATCGGCCTGATTATCGGGATCATATTCGCCGAGCTCGACGAGACGGTCGTCAGCACCGCGATGCCGACGATCATCCGCGATTTGAACGGCTTATCGCTGTATGGCTGGGTGGCCGGCATCTACATGCTGACCATGACGTCTTTCATGCCGATTCTCGGCAAACTGGCCGATCTGTACGGCCGCAAGAAAATTTATATTCTGAGCATGGGCTTGTTTATCGCCGGCTCCGTCATTAGCGGTTTCGCGGAGAATATGCCGGTGCTGCTCCTGGGGCGCGGTATTCAAGGTATTGGCGCAGGCGGCTTGATGCCCCTGGCGATGGTCATCTTCGGGGATACGTTCACCGTCGAGCAGAGGGCCAAGATTCAAGGCGTGTTCGGCGCGATCATGTTCGTGCCGCAGCTGCTCGGTCCGCTTATCGGCGGTTATCTGACGGAGCATATTTCGTGGCATTGGATATTCTGGGTCAACATTCCCGTCGGCGTCCTGGCCGCGTTCGTCTTGTCCGCCGGCCTTCGGGAATCGAAGGGCAACAAGGACGCGAGCATCGACTGGGCGGGCGCGTTCCTGCTCGTCTGCTCGATCGTATCGCTGCTGCTGACGCCTGTCCTGCACGAGACGGAAGGGTACGCTTGGAGCTCGCCGACGCTGATCGGCCTGTGGGTCCTCGGCGCTGCGCTGCTCGTCGTCTTCGTCTTCGTCGAACGGAAGGCCAAGGAGCCGATCCTGCCGATGCATCTGTTCAAGAACCGGACGTTCGTCGTCCTGTCCATCATCGTCTTCATTCTCGTCTGCGGGGTCATGGGTGCGTTTGCCTCGTTCCCGTTCTTCGCTCAGAACGTGCTCGGCCTGACGCCGATCGCTTCCGGTTATTTGACGCTTCCGCTCATGGTCGGCGCCGTAATCGCCAGCGTCATTTCGGGACGGCTGATGACCAAAGTGCCGTACCGCAACATCTTTGCGGTATCGATGCTGCTGCCGGCGCTGGCGTTCTTCCTGATGACCGGCGTCGACATGAATACGGCCATCATTGCGCTTGTCGGCTACTTTGTTATCCTCGGACTCGGTTTCGGGGTACTGTTCAATAACAATCTGATCGTGCAGGAGTCGGTGGCCAAAGAAAACAGCGGCGTCGCTCTGACGTCGGTCACGCTGTTCCAATCGTTCGGCATGACGATCGGCGTCAGCATCTTCGGCAGCCTGCTGGCCGCCAACATCAGTTCGGGCGTCGGCAAACTTGCCGGCAGCTTGCCTGCCGATGAGGCGCAGGCGATCGGTCATGCCGCGCAGGGCGGCATTCCGAAGGATCTCGATCCGACGCTGATCGATCAGATCAAGGGCATCTTCTCCGAAGCGTTCCAGCATCTGTACTGGGTATCGTTCGGCTTCGCGCTGCTCGTCGTCGTCGTATGTCTGTTCCTGAAGCGGGAAGTGCTGAAGGTATCGACCGACAAGGAGACGGAAGCGGCGGCAGCGGACGAATCCGGACCTGTAGCGGAAGTTCAAGGCTAAATTCGGGCACTATGAGATAAGAGGTGAAAAGCCATGTCTGCGGAACGACCGGAACCCGCGAAGATGGGGCTGCGCGAGAAGAAGAAATTAAGGACCCGCCTGACCTTGCAGCAGCAAGGTCTGCGGCTGTTCCGCGAGCAGGGCTACGCGGCGACGACGATCGAGCAGATCGCGGAAGCGAGCGATATTTCGCCGAGCACGTTCTTCCGCTATTTCCCGACGAAGGAAGCGCTCGTGCTCGAGGACGACGACGATCGGATCATGATCGATTCGTTCCTGCGGCAGCCGGCCGAATTAAGTCCGATCCGGGCGCTTCGCTTAGCCATACAAGAGGGCTTCGGCAGCATGTCGCCCGAAGCGAAGGAATCGCTCAGCGGACGGATGGGACTCATGATGACCGTCCCCGAGCTGCGCGCCGCTTCGCTCATTCAGATGAACGAAATGCTGATCATGATCGCGAAGCTGTCGGCGAACCGCCTCGGACGATCCGGCGAAGACTTCGACGTGATGCTGTTCGCCGGCTCTATCGTGGGCGCGATGATGGCGGTGCAGCTCTATTGCGCCGATCATCCCGAGGCGGATTTCTTCGCGGTCGTCGACGAGGCGCTGGCGCTGTACGAAGCCGGGCTGCCGCTCGGCGTGCTGGGCCAGGCCAGAGAATAGAAGCATTCGCAAGCCGTCGCGGACCTGTTCCCGCGGCGGCTTTTTATGCATTCGAAGCGGGCGGTCTGAATTTAATTGGAGTCGGCATTTCGGATGACATTACGCAAATAGTTCCGGTTTATCATTGAAGGATGGCGTCTGCCCAGCCGGGAGGTGGTGAGGAAGTGGCGGTTATGCGGAGGCTGCTGCCGACGGCGGTCAAAGCCGCCCTTGTCGGACTTGTTCTCTTCTTCGTCGTACGGAGCATTCCGCTCAAATTGGCGGATCTCGAGTCGTTTCTGATCCATGCCAACCTACAGTTCTATTCTTCCATGGTCGTCTTTGCTTTATTCCTGATGCTGCAAGCCGGCATCTGGGTGCTGATCGTGAACGCGGCCGGGGAACAGGCGGTCCGGAACGGGGAAGGCGCGAAGCTGCCGCTGCTGAACGGCTTGCGGATCTTTATCGATTCGCAGTTCGGCAAATATCTCCCCGGCGGATTCTGGAACTACGCGGGCCGGGTCGTGCTTGCCTCGCGCGCGGGCGTCCCGCTGGACGCGCAGCTGGCGGCGATCGTCTACGAGAACATTTTGCTCGTCTCCGCGGCGCTCTGCTATGCGCTCATTTTGCTCGTCAGCCTGGATATAGCCCCCGCTCTATGCATCGCGCTGGTTCTTGCCGCGTTCGTCCTGGCATACGTCTATTATGACAAGAGCTCGGCTATCGTTCGCGGGCTGTTCATGCGGGCCTCGCGCCAGAGATGGCTGCAGCGGGCGGCAGGCAAGATGACGGCCGCTTTCGCGCGGGGATCGGGAACGGGAGCGTTCCGCTCGGACGCCGGCTTATCGCGCAGCCGGTTCTTCGGTTATCTGTTCTGCTTCCTCGGCAGCCATTTCATTATGGGCATCGCATTCTGGATGCTGACGAACAGCTTCGGCCGAGGCAGCATCGGGCTGCTCTACGCCGCCGGGACGTTCGCGACTTCCTGGCTGCTCGGCTTGTTCAGCCCGCTTCCCGGCGGGCTTGGGGTACGGGAAGGATTCCTCGTGTATTTCTTGTCCCTGAAGCTTGGCGCCGAAACCGCATTGTATATCTCCGTCATCGCGCGTTTGTGGAACATGATGGCCGAAGCGGTGTTCTGGGCGATCGCGAGAGCGGTCAGCCACATGACGGGAAGGGTGAAGACTTATGAGAAACCGTAGAAAAATCGTTCTCGTCACGGGCGTGTTCCCGCCGGGCATCGGCGGCATGCAGAACTACTATTACAATCTGTCGAAGTTCACGAAGCACGACATGACCGTCGTCGCCCCGGAATACGACGGCTGCGCCGATTTCGACCAAGGGCAGCCGTACCGCGTCGTGCGCGGGCGCTTCCTCCGGGACGAGCGCGTCGACTTTGCCAGCTGGGGACGCTTGTTCCGGCAGGTGCGGAAGACCGTGAGCGGCCATGATCCGGACGTCACCATCTATGGGTACGTGCTCATCGGGTTCATCGGGCTGCTGCTCAAAGTGTTCGCCGGAAGGCGGTATATGATTTCGACCCATGGCATGGATATGCTGATGTTCCGCCGGTTTATCGGGCTGAACGCGGTCGTGAAGCTCATTATGCGCAAAGCCGACGGCGTGCTGACGAACAGCCGGTTCACGAAGCGGCTCGTGGAGGAGTACGGGGTCGATCCCCGCCGGATCGGCATCGTCAATCCCGGCGTCGAGAGCGCGTACGAGAAGGGGCCGGCCGACGAGGCGCTGATGCGCGCCCACGGCTTGGAGGGCAAGTACGTCATCCTGTCGGTCGGGCGGCTCGTCACGCGCAAAGGCCATGACCGGGTCATTCAATCGCTGCCGGACGTGCTGAAGCGAATTCCGAATGCCGTCTATGTTATCGTCGGGGACGGACCGGATCGGGAGCGGCTTGCGCAGCTGGCCCGGACGACGGGCGTCGCGGACGCGGTGGTGTTCGCGGGAAGCGTGCAGGGAAGCGAGCGGGTCAACGGCTATTACCGGCTGGCCGATCAATTCATCATGGTGAGCCGCGAGCTGGAGAAGGGCGATGCGGAAGGCTTCGGCATCGTCTATCTGGAAGCGGCGTCCGCCGGCGTTCCGGTCATAGCCGGCCGGTCGGGCGGGGCATCGGAAGCGGTGCTGGACGGCGTGACGGGCCTTCTGGTCGACCCGGAATCCGTCGGCGAAATCGCCGGCAGCATCGTTCGGCTGGCGAAGGACGCCATCCTGCGGGAACGGCTTGCCCGCGCCGGCTACAAGCGCGCGAAGACGGAGTTCCAGCACGATGTGCTGGCGGAGGGCTTCGACCGCTACGTGGTGCGGATCTGCGCCCTTCCGGCGCTCGGGGCGGTGCGCCGCCGGCTGGCGAGAGAGGCCGCCCGGGAGAATGCCCGGTAGGGAGCGCGGCATAGCGATGTAGGTGATCTAGCGACAATGGCCTAGCAAAAGCGGAGACAGCGATAAGCGATATAGCGGCGTTCCGGCGATAGCGGCATAGCAGAAGCGACATCTTGCTAATTGATCGATCATATAGAAAGGCTCCCGCAGGAACCGGTGCGATTGCATCGATTGCGTGCGGGAGCCTTTGCTGCATGCGCTTGGACGCGTGCGATGCGCGGTAGGGCGGTTACTCTAATCGTCCAGCCGCCAATATCGAGCGGCAGCGCCTGCGCATGCCGCCGTCTTACGAGACGGCCGGCGCTTCCCGGCGCAGCCGATGCAGCGCCCAGACGGCGAAGCCGAACAGGACGCAGCCGCCCCCGGCGAGGCAGACGGCGTGCCAGCCTCCGTGCCGCCATGCATAGCTGCCCAAGGTGGAGCCGACGGCGCCGCCCAGGAAGGTCGTCACCATCTGCACGGTGTTGATCCGGCTGCGCGCCGCCGGCTCCAGCGCATAGATGCGCGCCGTGTTGGCGACCTGGGCGCCTTGCACGCCGAGATCGAGCAGAATGACGCCGACGATGAGCGCCCACAGGGATCCGCCCCATGCGCCGAAGAGCAGGTAGGAGACGAGATTGAGCGCGAGCAGCAGGCCGATGATCCATTTCGGCGGCAGCCGGTCGGCGATGCGGCCGATCACCGGCGCGCCGAGCGCTCCGGCTGCGCCGACGAGGCCGAACAGGCCGGCGATCTGGCTGCTGTAGCGGTACGGCTCGCCTTCGACGTAGAACGACAGCGACGTCCAGAACACGCTGAAGGCGGCGAAGTTGGCCCCGCCGATCAGGGCCGACTCGCGCAGCGTCGCATAGCGCTTCACGAGGCTGCCCATGGAGCCGAGCAGCTGGCCGTAGCGGATGTTGGCCATCGGGCGGTTCTGCGGCAGCTTCATCCGCAGCAGCATGAGCAGCGCGAGCATCGCGGCAGCGGCGACCGCGTACATGAAGCGCCAGCCCCATGTGCCGCCGATCAGGCCGGACACGGTCCGCGTCAGCAGGATGCCGAACAGCAGGCCGCTCATGACGGTGCCGACCGCCTTGCCCTGCTCCCCGGGCGCCGCGAGCGTCGCGGCAAGCGGAATAAGGATTTGCGGCACGACCGTCGTGATGCCGACCGCGAAGCTGGCGATATAGATCCACGGCAGATTTTGCGCGGTCGCGACCCCGATCAGGGAGACGCAGACGAGGGACAGGAGAACGGTGATGAGTCCTTTGCGTTCCTTGATGTCGCCGAGCGGGACGAACAGGAACATGCCGAGCGCGTAGCCGATCTGGGTGCACGTCGAGATGAAGCCGACGGCATCGGGACCGACGCCGAAGTCGCGGCCGACGTCGGCCAGCAGCGGCTGGTTGTAGTACAGATTGGCTACGGACATGCCGGCGGCCAGCGCCATCAGCAGGAGCAGGCCTCTGGAAAGCGCGGCAGGGGAATGGGACAGCGACGACGATAGTGCTTGCTGGGACATGGTAACGATGAATCCTCTCTTCACTCCGGCGCCCCTGCCGGATCGATGCCGGGCAGGGGCGCCTTTTCTTTCATTGTAACAGCTATCCGCCCGGCGCAACCAGTAGTTACTGCGGCTGCGGCCGTGTCAATATACGGATGCGGCCGCTTCTGCCTCAGGGCGCTGCGTCATCCAGCGTACCGCGTCGTCCATTTGGGCGATCATTGACAGCGGATCTTCCCGGATCCAGTCGCTGCTCAGGCGGTATACCCTTCCCTCGCGCACGGCTCGAAGCGACTGCCACTGCGGCGAGGCGGCAAGCTTGCGGAATTCGCGTTCCGATTCGGCGTCCGGGGATACCGCCACGAATAAATGATCCCCGGCGCAAGCGGCCAGCATGTCGAGGGGCATGTCCGTCTTGAACGGATGATTCGGCTTCTGCCGCATCGCGGCGATAGCCGGCGGCGCCTGCATGCCCAAATCCCGAAAGAGCACGCCGACGTCGAGATACGCCTGGAACGTGGCGGGGAGGCCCTGCATCCAGAGCAGCGAAGCCGTATGACCGGCTTCCAGCTGCGGCTTGAGCTGCGCCTTGCATGCCGCCGTATGCTGCATGTACCGTTCTACCCAGCGCTCGGCGTCTTCGGCCTTCCCGACTTTGTCGGCAAGCAGGCGGAAGCGGTCGAAGAAAGGAAGCTGCCACGAAATATCGACCGTATGCGCGATCTGCGCGTATTCGCGCGCATGATGGCCGTCGAACGTCACGATAATGTCGGGCTTCATCGCGGCCAGCTTGTCGAAATCCGGCGTGACGACCGTTTCGCCGACGACCTGAATGCCTTCGGTACGATCGGCATAGAAGCGGCAAGCCAGCAGCTGGCTCGGCGCGCCGACGGGCTTGATGCCGAGCGCCAGCATGTCGCCCAAGTATTGCAGGGACACGAGCTTGGCGTCCGCTTTGCTCAGCCGCGCATAGAGGCGCGGGGGAACGCCCGTATGCCGTTTGAAGCTTCGGCTGAAGTGAAACGGGTCGCGGAACCCGATGTCGTGCGCGATCCGGTGGACGGCGGCATCGGTCGTCGCCAGCAGCCGTTTCGCCTGCTCGATGCGCAGGCCGTTCTGATAATCGATCGGGCTCTGGCCCGTCAGCCTGCGGAAAATGCGGGAATAGCGGCGCGGGGACAGGGAAGCCGTCTCGGATAGCTGCGCCAGCGTGAAATCCGGCGACGGCGACTGCCGCAGCAGCCCGATGCTCCGCTCCACGGCCTGAACCGCCCGGCGTTCGCCGGACGCGGCGTCCTCCGACATCAGCAGGTAGATCAGCTCCTGGAATAGAGCGTGTTTGCCGTATAGCCGAACGCCGTGCGCCGTCGCTCCGTTGTCGTACAGCGCCAGAACCAGCTCCTCCATCCGGGAGAACGACTTCGGGAAGCATGCGCCTTCGGCGGGCTCCCAGTCGAACGCGGCGTCTTCGGGTACGCCTTCCGCCGGGTCGTCGGACGCCGCAGCTCCCGACGGCTGCCGTTCATCCTGCCTGGCGCGCGGGCCTGCTTCGACGTTCATGCGCATTCGCTCGAACGCTGTCGCCAGCACGATCAGCCCTGTTTCCGCCGGGTCGGACGCCAGCCAGCCGCACCCGGGCATCAGGACGATGCAGGCTCCCCGCTCGAGCGGATATTCCCGTCCGCCAGCGCGGATCGCGCCCGTTCCCCGCACCGCGATGAGCAGCCGGTAACGGTTCTCTTCCGCGGCGGGCATGCCGCGAAGCTCCTCGCCGGCGATGCGATTCGTCCCGTTCCAGACGTAGATATACGGCAGCATGTTCCGATTCCTCCCCGTAAAGAAAGAAGTTCTCCGGCATCGCCGAAGAACCTGTTCCTTGTTTCCAAACGGTTATTTTGCCAGCAGTTTGACGGCATCGTCAAGCTGGGCGCTGATCGACATGACGTCGTACGAGAACCACAATCCGTCATCGAGCGTATACACCTTGCCGTTCTTCACGGCAGGGAGGTTCTTCCACAAGCTGCTTGCGTCGACTTCCTTGATGAAGTCCGGATCGTTATCGAATTGAACGAGGAACAAGCGGTCCGCGGAAGCGAATTCGGGCAGCTTCTCGAGCGAGATGCTGAGGCCCTGGCCGTTATCGCCCTTCGCCCATTCCGTCTTGACGGCGTCCGTCATCGGGAATTTCAGGGCGTCGAATAGGGTATACCCGACGTTTCCGCTGCCGTACACGCGCAGCTGCTTCTGCTCGTAGCCGCCGATAACGACGACGCCGAACGTTTCGCCAGGCTTGACGTATTCGGCGAGCTTCGCGCGGGCGTCTTCCGTCTTCTTGTCGAAATTCCGCTTGAACTCGTCGGCCTTGTCGCTCAGGCCCAGCACGCCGGCGACATCGGTCATGTGCTGGAACGCGTCCTTCCCGTCCCATTGAATGACGATTGTCGGCGCGATCTTGCTCAAACTATCAAGCTGGTCCTTGTTCCACTCCGCCGCAATGATCAAATCGGGCTTGAGCGCGAGCATTTTCTCCACGTTCGGCTCGTTCGCGGCGCCGATGTCCTCGATGCCGGCGATTTGGTCCTTGATCGACGTAAAGCCGGTCAGCAGGTGGGATGCCGCGCCTACGGGCTTAAAGCCGACAGCGATCATTTCCGGCAAATATTGCGTCGTGATGACGCGCTGCGGATGCACGGGAATCGTCACTTCCCGGCCGAGCGCATCCTTGAAAACGGTCGTTTCGGCATTGCCGGCTGCCGGCGTATTCGAGGTATTGCCGGATGCCGACGTATTCGCGGCATTGCCGGCTTCGGTCTCGTTCGCGGCATTGCCGCTCGCCGAGGCATTGCCTGCATTCGTATTGTCGGCCGCTTGGCTGCCGCCGGTCTCGTTATTGACGTTGTTGCCGCTCCCGCAGGCGGACAGCACTAACGTAAACAGCAGGATTAGCGCGCCGAACAGCAGCGTGCGGTTGTTTCTCGTTCGCATGATTTCGAGTCCCCTTCGTTTCTATAAAGAATGATAATCATTATCGGTTAGATTATACGAAAAACCGAACGCGGGAGCCATGACAAATATGGACACGGGGAAACGCGCGATCGTCCATATTTGTCATGCCGCAAACGCAGCGGTAATTACTTGGCGCGGACAAGCAGGTACATGAAGTACGGCGCGCCGATGACGGCGACGACGAGCCCGGCCGGAATTTCCGACGGCTGGAACACCCATCTGCCGAGCGTATCGGCCGCGAGCACGAGCAGCGCGCCCGCGAGCGCGGTCGTCGGGAGCAGAATCTGGTACCGCGCGCCGACGAGCCTGCGCGCCAAATGCGGAATGATGAGGCCGACGAAGCCAATGCTGCCGCTTATCGCGACGCAGGATCCCGCGAGGCCGACCGCCGCCGCGAGCAGCAGCAGCTGCTCGCGGTTGACGGAGGCGCCAAGCCCCGTCGCCATCGCGTTCCCCAGGTTAAGCACATTGGCCGTATGCGCCTTGTAGAAGACGAACGGCAGCAGGACCACGATGAACGGCAGCAGCGACAGCACGAAGTTCCAGTCCTTGCCCCATATGCTGCCGGCCATCCAGGTCGAGACGAACTGGAACTGTTCCGGATTGAGCCGCAGCGAGATGACGATGGTGAGCGCGGAGATGCCGGAGTTGACCGCGATTCCGTTCATGAGCAGACGGTTCGAGGACAAGCCCTGGTGTTTGCGGAACGAAATCAGGAACACGAGCAACGCCGCGACTCCGGCGCCGATCCACGCCAGAATCGGCAGCATGAACGCCGGGGCGGAAGATGTCGACGAATAGAAGGCGACGAACGTCAGCACGGCCAGTCCGGCGCCGGCATTGATGCCGAGAATGCCGGGATCGGCGAGCGCATTGCGGGAAATCGCCTGCAGCACGCAGCCGGAGACGGCCAGCCCGGCCCCGATCAGGATCGAGATGACGATGCGCGGCAGGCGGAAGTCGAACAGGATCAGGTCCTGCTGATCCGTGCCGGAACCGGACAGCGTGCGCAGCAGATCGAGCGGCGAGAGCCGAATGAAGCCCGTATCCATGCTGAGGACGAAGGTCAGGATGATCAAGACGAACAGCGTCAGCACGACAATCGTATTCCTTCTGCGCTTATGCAGCTCGGCTGGTGACAATTCGATGGATCGCATTTACAGCTCCCTCCTTTCCTTGTTCGCGAGATACAGGAAGAAGGGAACGCCGATGAGCGAGATGAGCGCCCCGATCGGCGTCTCGTACGGCGGACGGACGGTGCGCGCGGCCAGATCCGCGAACGTGACGAGCACCGCGCCCAGAACGGCCGATGCCGGGATGATCCAGCGATAATCGATGCCGACGAGCTTGCGGGCCACGTGCGGGGCGAGCAAGCCGACGAACGAGACGGCGCCGACGACCGATACAGCGGAGCCTGCCAGCACGACGACGATGATCGTGCCGGCCGCTTTCACGGGACCGGAGCGGAGCCCGAGCCCTTTGGCGATATCCTCGCCCAGGCTGAGCAGCGTGATGGACCGGGACAGGGCGATCGCTCCGGCGAGAGCGATCGCGATCCACGGAAACATGATCTTGAGATGAATCCATCTCGTGCCGGCCACGCCTCCGGCGAACCAGAAGGCCATGTCTTGGCCGATGCGGTAATACAGCTGCAGGCCTTCGCTGAACGCCGTAAGTAGCGCGGTCAGCGTCACCCCGGCGAGCAAGAGCCGGATCGGGGTTAGCCCGCCGACCGCCAGCGAGCCGAGCGCGAATACGACGACGGCGCTGAGCGCGGCGCCGACGAACGAGAACAGGATCAGGTAGGCATACGGCAGCCCCGGGAAGAAGGCGAAGCAGATCGCCAGCGCGAAGCCCGCGCCCGCGTTCAAGCCGAGCAAGCCCGAATCCGCGAGCGGGTTGCGCGTCATGCCCTGCATGATCGCCCCCGACACGCCGAAGCTGGCGCCGACCATGACGCAGCCGAGCACCCGCGGAAGACGAAGCTCCTGGATGATCTGATGCGGCGTCAGATCCGGATTATAGTGGAAGATGGCGTCCCATACGGTCAGGAAGCCGATGTCCGCGGCGCCGAACGAGACGGAAATCCCGATGCCGGCGACGAGGAGCAGCAGGCCCAGGACGATGGTCGCAATGGCCGTGCGCGGCCGGGAATGGATGTCCTGCAGCGGGTTGTCCTGTGCGGACTGCGACGCCCCGGTTGCGCGGGGCTGAGGGGAATGCGTCGATAATTTCACGTTTGCCGCTCTCCAGTCTATCAATAGGGTGTGCACTTTCCGCTTTGCGGGGAAAGTGCTTTTTACCCATTGTATTGATAATGATTCTCAACGTCAATGAAAAATATTATATCGGGCATGGTATACAAAGGCGTATCGGAACGGTTCAACGGCTTTAACTTGACTTTCCCCCCGTCTGATGTGGCAAAGTAGAGTTAGCCCTTACGATTTAGTCCCTACGTAATGTCTCGAGATGTCTCGAAGAAAGTCCCTAACCATTTACGTGCAGGAGGCATCGTATGTTCTTAAAGAAACAGATCATCCGCAAGCGCGGCGGCGTCTATGTCTACTATCGCATCGTTTCGGCGTACCGGGACGAGAACGGCCGCGTGAAGCATCGGATCGAGAAGCATCTCGGCGCGCTGACCGACGCGGAAGCCGATCGGATCCGGGCGGTGCTGCGCGCCGGCGAATATCCCGGCCCCTCGCCCGCGGCGCAGCAAGGCGCGCCTGCGGAGGGATTGTCCGCGACGGCGCTTCCCGCCTTCGCGTTCCTGGGGATGCATCGGCTCGTGCATGCGCCCGGCTCGCCGAGCGAATGGAACGTGACGGATGCCGATATGATCCTGCTCGTGCGCGGGGGGCGCGGCGAGCTGCAGCTGGGATGGCGCGCGTATGCGCTTGAGGCCGGCGCCGCTTTCTACTGGACGGCCGGGACCGGCATGCATGTCGCCAATCCGTACGACGAGCCGCTGCTGCTCGACCGGATCTCGTTCGCGTCGTTCGCGCAGGCGGACAGCATGAACGCCGGCGCCGGTTATGCCCGGATTGCCGGTCCGTATTGGACGGAAGGCGAGATCCCGGCAGCCTCGCCGGGCCGCATCGGACGGCTGGCCGACGAGCTTCGCTCGGCGACGGAGCCGGGCGTGCATGCCTGCGAGCCGCTGCGGGTGCAGCTGGCATGCTGCCAGCTGCTGGCCTCGCTCTTCCAGCCGAGACCGGCGGCGGGCGAAGCGCCAGGTTCGGGCTGGATCGGGACGGCCATCCGCCACGTACACGACCATTATGGGCTTGACGTGACGCGCGATCGGCTGGCGGCGACGATCGGCGTCAGCCCGGCGCACTTCTCCCGCGCGTTCCGGCGCGAGACGGGGCTCGGCTTCGTCGATTATTTGCGCCGGGTGCGGATATGGCGGGCGCAGGAGCTGCTGCAGCTTGCCCCGCGCAAGCAGATCGGCGAAATCGCCGGGCTGTGCGGCTTCCGCAGCGAGCCCTATTTCAGCCGCAAATTCAAACAGCTCACCGGCCACGCGCCTTCCGCATACCGCGACAGCCCCAAGTCGTATATTTCGCTCTCCGGCCACATTACGTCGAATTTGCTGACGCTTGGCATCGTGCCGGCGGCCGGCGCGCTCGAGTTGTGGATGCGCGGCCATTACGAAGCCCGCGGGGATCTGTCGGGGATGCGAACGATCGGAGAGTTCGAGGCGTTCGAGCCGCCGGCGGTTCGCGATTCGGAAGGAAGGACGCCGGATCTCATTCTGGCGCGTCCGGCGGACAAGCAGGAGCTCGAGCGGCTGCGGCGTTACGGGCCGGTGTTCCGCCTGCCGGATACGGACGACGGCTGGCGCGAGTCGTTCTTCCTGCTGGCGGACGCCGTCAACCGGCGCGCCGAGGCGGAAGCGTGGGTGCGCCGGTTCGATGCGCGCGCCGCGGCGTGCCGGGAAGCGCTCGCTCCCTTGCTTGCGCGCAAGGAGACGGCGACGATTCTCAAGATCGTCTCCGAACGGCTGTACGTCTACGGCCGCACGACCAGCATGAGCGGCTTCGTGCTGTACGACGCGCTCGGATTGCGTCCGCCGGAAGCGGTCATGCGCGAGCTGATCGACCGCAAGGCGCCGAATAAGCCGATCGCGCCGGAAGAGCTGCCCCGCTTCGCCGCCGACCGCATCTTCGTGTTCGATTACCGGACGCAGTGGTATCCGGACGGCTATGCATGGATGCGCTCCGACGCATGGCTTGGGCTTGATGCGGTCCGGAACGGGAGGGTATACATGCCGGATCCGAAAATTTTCTACGGCTGCGATGCCCTCTCGCTCGAAGTCCAGCTGGAGGAGGCCTTCCGGCTGCTGAGATCATAATCGTGCGCATCATTCGTCATGAACGTGCATGGACGATCCAATTGAGAATTGTTATCATTCAGTCAAGAATGATTATCAATACCGAGGGGAGCAACATGTTTATGTCGAAGTTCAAACGATTTTCCATGCTGGCGGTCGCGCTGGTCGGGGCGGCTGCGCTGCTTGGCGCTTGCGGGAACAACAATAATGGGTCGAACGGCAATGCCGCGCAAGGGGGCGCAGCCGCACAGACGGATAATAAATCCGCGAATGATGCGTCCGCGGGCAACGCATCCAACAACGGTGCCAGCAACGGCGCGAGTGCGAACAACGGATCTGCGAATAAGGAAGCTGCCAACGAGGCTGCCAATGAAGCGGCTACCCGTATCGTACATACCGTTAAGGGCGATATTGAAATCCCGGCGAACCCGCAGCGTGTCGTAGCGGGCTACTATCACGGTACGCTGCTATCGCTCGGCATCCAGCCGATCGGGGGCAGCAAGGAGTGGTGGATGGGCAGCCCGTTCCTCAAGGAGAAGGAGGCCGCCATGACCGATATCGGGTCCCCTGCGTCCGTGGAGAAGGTCCTGTCGCTGAAGCCCGATCTGATCGTCATTAACGATACGCTGGCTGATGAATACGACAGCTTGTCCAAAATCGCGCCGACGCTGTTCGTCGAATACGGTTCAACCAAGAACATTCACGAGGAAGTGCAGAAATTCGGGGAGCTGCTGAACCGGAAGCAGGAAGCGGACGCTTGGCAGGCGGAATACGACAATAAGGCCGCGCAGGCCAGAGAGAAGCTCAAAGACAAGCTGAAGCCGGGCACGACGGCGGCGCTGGTCGAAATCGACGGCAAGACGCTTGCGGTCATGGGCGACAACTACGGCCGCGGCGGGGAAGTCATCTATAACGCGCTGCAATTCAAGGCGCCGGATTGGATTCAGAAGAACGTCATCGACAACGGCGTGCAGTACCAGGAAGTGTCGATGGAGAAGCTGGGGGAAATCGCGAACGCGGACTATATCTTCCTCTCGAGCTACACCGAGACGACGGAGGAGCAGCTGAAGGCGCTGACGGACAGCAAGGTCTGGCAGAGCCTGCCGGCCGTCAAGCAGGGCCATGTCGTGCCGGTCGATTACAAAACCTATTTCTACTTCGATCCCGTCTCGATTCTCGGCCAGATCGACACGCTGTCCGACAAGCTGCTGGAAATAAAATAGTTGAGCCGACAGTGAATAACGAAGTAACGAAGAGCAAGCGCCAGTCACCGGAATCGATCCGGCGGCTGGCGCTTGTTCGTTGCTTGCTCGTTCTATTGAAGGCTCGCGGCAGTCCGGCCGATCGCTGCCGGAGCCTACTTCTCCTGCCCGGCCATGCGGCTGAGCTCCGTTGTCAGCTGATCCAGCTGCAGGAAGCTGTTCATGACCTCGGCGATACGGGCATCCTGCGTTCCCATGCTGCCGGCGATATCCTGGATGGCCTTCATGTTCTGGCCGGTGAGCGCCGCGATGACCGCCACTTGGTCGGCCATGCCGGCATAACGCAGATGCAGGTCGCCCGCGGCGTTCGCCACCTCCTCGGACTGGCGTTCGACCTCGCCCGAATTGCCGGCGATCGCCTGCAAGGCGGCCGCGACCTGCATGGCTGCCGAACTGCTTTCCATGATAGCGGCCCGGCCGTGATCCACCTGCTCCGCGGCATCGCCGGCCTTCTCGCGGATCATCTCCAGAATCGTCTCGATTTCCTCGGTCGAATGCTGCGAGGATTCGGCAAGCTTGCGGATTTCGGCGGATACGACGCCGAATCCTTTGCCGTGCTCGCCGGCGCGGGCCGCTTCGATGGCGGCGTTCAGCGCGAGCAGATTCGTCTGCGCCGAAATATGCTTGATCGCCTCGACGATATCGCCGATCGCCGCCGTCTGCCCGCGCAGCTCGATCATCAAGTCCGCGGACGCGCGAATCGTATCGCTGGCCTCATTCATCCGCTTCTCCAGCGTTTCGGCTTTGCCGCTGCCCTCATGGGACAGCTGCGCCGAGCTGGCGGACAGCTCCCGCATCTCCGTCGACAGGTCCGCAAGCGAAGCGACGGATTGCCGGGACATCTGCATCGACGCGCTGATATCCGTGACGTTGGCCGTCTGCGTCTCGATGCTGCCCGTAATATCGCCGAACGACGACGTCACTTCGCCCGAAATGGCGCTTGTGGCGGCGATGTTCGTTTTCAAGCCGGAACTGAAGGCATTCAGCGTGCCGAGCGAGCCTGCGACCCGGTCGACGATGGCCTGCGTGCGGTTCTTCTCCTGGATCGCGCTTTCGCGCTGGGCGAATACTTCGGTTTGCAGCCGCTCGCTGAACCGGGCGGAGGCATAGAGCGGCGCCGCGAACAGAACAAGATACATGAGGAGCGAGAACATGTCCTGATCGCCGAAGAGGTCGGCCGAATAAGGACTTAGGAACAGGTAAACCGTCATGCCCGCGCCCGAAACTGCCGAGAACGCGATAGGGCGGGAGTTGCTGTATAAAGTCATGATTCCGAGATTGACGTAGACCAGCAGGTACGTGCTCCAGATCGGTCCTGTCATAATCAGAAGCAGGGTCAGCACGGTCACGATGGCGGAGATCATGTACATGATGTAGCCGGACAGCCATCGTTTGAAGGTCAGCACCGTCGCGGCGGCGCCGGTGATACCGCCGACGAGCGATAGAATGACGATCGAACGCATAGGGGCGCCCGTTAGGACATCGACCGTGATGCCGAGCGCGAGCATCGCCCATATGATATAAACGAGTAATTTGTTGCGGCTGTGCAGCGTTTCTGATTGTTTCAAGACAGACCCACGCTCCAAGTAGTAGATTTTAGGAAGATCTTACCACATGGTCTATCGTTCGACAATCATGCGGGGGATTTTGTCGAATGGGGGGGACGAGGGCTGACGGCCCGATGTCGCTGGTCTGCCCGGCCCTGCCGGTACCGTTAATGGCAGCCTGTTGAGAGCGTTCTGCAGCGAGTGGGGCAGTAGTTGACGCAGCGGACGGCGGTGGACGGGCCTCTGCTGCTGCAGCTCCGAGCGCCTCCACATTCTTGGCATGAGCAGCGCCGCTAAGGCGCCTTGTTAGTCCGTGCCCCATGCAGGCTATCCCTGCCACGGGGGAGAGCAGAGCGCAATACCGTAATTCGTGCGAAGCATGCGGGCTGTAGAGTTCGCTTATGTGATTGTAGGCGGGGAATGACGCTGCCGCGAGAAGCTGTAAGCTTAATTGCAGGGGATCCATACTCCAGCTGAAAGTTGCGTATCGCCAGTAGACTTGCAAAGAACCTCACACACCTGCTGCAGAATAGCAAAAACGTCTTGGCTAAATTTGAAAGCTGCCATTCGGTCAGCATTACCCGCCGCAGACCGGCAAAAGTGTCGATAAAGTTGTCATTCGAGCAGCTTTACCTGCCGCAGACCGGCAAAAGTGTCGATAAAGTTGTCATTCGGGCAGCTTTACCTGCCGCAGACCGGCAAAAGTGTCGATAAAGTTGTCATTCGAGCAGCTTTATCCGCTGCAGACTGGCAAAAATACAGATAAAGTTGTCATTCGAGCAGCTTTATCCGCTGCAGATTGGCAAAAGTGTCGATAAAGTTGTCATTCGGGCAGCTTTACCTGCCACAGACCGGCAAAAGTGTCGATAAAGTTGTCATTCGAGCAGCTTTATCCGCTGCAGACTGGCAAAAATACAGATAATGTTGCCATTCGGGCAGCTTTATCCGCTGCAGATTGGCAAAAATGCCGATAAAGTTGTCATTCGGACAGCTTTACCTCCCTCAGACAGCGTATCGCTAGTTATTCGTGGGGGAGTTAGCACAGGGTGCACCTCGTTGCTCGAATCAGCCGATATTCCTCAATGAAGTGCACGAGGTACACCACGTGGCAGTAGCTTTGCAAAGAGCCTGCCACGAAGCGTGGAAAAACTTTATAACCAATGAGAGCTCTCTTGAGGCGTGATTGCGCGAACGCCGACGAAAGGAGAGTTCCCCACTTGGAAATGTAGTGTGTAAGGATTTTTGCAAGTCTGCTGGGCCGGGGCCAGTTGGGCGCCGGAATCCTGCCTTTGGGCACTTTTACGGGCGGTCGAGAACAGTTGGCCGCTAGGGGCGCTGAATTTCTGCCTTTGGGCAGCTTTACAGGCAGCCGGGGCCAGTTGGGTAACCACATGGCTCGAATCTGCCGGGATTTCGCCAATGTAGTGTACGGAGTGCACCACATTGGCTCGAATCCGCCGAAATCCCGCGAATGTAGTGCACGGGATGCGCCACATGGCTTGGATCCGCCGTGATTTCGCCAATGTAGTGTACGGAGTGCACCACATTGGCTCGAATCCGCCGAAATCCCGCGAATGTAGTGCACGGGATGCACCACATGGCTCGGATCCGCCGCCGAGATCCAGCCAATGTAGTGTACTAGGTACACCTCTTGGTTCGAATTCGCGAGTCCCGACGGGCAGCCCGCGAGTCCATAAGGTCTGTTCCGCCCCATTGAATGCGGCGGAAGCCCGGGTGCTTCCGGCGGCCGATTCCCGGAATTCGCGAGTCCCAACGGGCAGCCCGCGAATTCGTACGGTCCATTCCGCCCATTGAATGCGGCGGAAGCCCGGGTGCGCTTCCGGCGGCCGCCCCCGGAATTCGCGGGCACTCCCATCGCAGGCTACAGCTCCCGCAGCGTTTGCGCCAGCTTCGCTTGAAGAGCGGGCGAGACGGGCATCAGCGGCAAGCGCAGCGTATCGGACGCGATTATGCCTTGGGCGGCGAGCAGCCATTTGAGCGGCGCGGGGTTCGATTCCTCGAACAGCAGCCGGATGAGCGGGAGCAGGGCGCCGAACGTCCTCTCCGCCTGTTCGGCGCTGCCGCCGCGAATCTGCCGGTACACGCGGACGAACGCGTCCGTCCGCACGTTGGCCGACGCGAGCATCCCGCCGGCCGCGCCGAGGCGCAGCATCGCGAGGAAATCCGCGTCCTCCCCGCACAGGACCGGCTTACCGGTGCGCGCGGCCAGCGCTTCGAGCAGCTCCGTTCCGCCGGAGCTGTCCTTCAGGCCGATGACCCCGTCCAGCGCCAGAATGGACGCGGCCGTGTCCGGCTGCAGACGCACGCCCGTCCGGGAAGGAACTTCGTACGCGATGACGGGCAGGCCCGTCTCCGATGCCCGCCGGAAGTGCTCGACGATGCCGGCCTGCGACGGCTTGCTGTAGTACGGTACGACGACGAGGGCGGCATCCGCGCCAAGCCTTCGGGCCAGCTCCGTTCGCCGTACGGTCGTCCGCGTGTCGTTGGTGCCGGTGCCGACGATAATCGGAAGAGCGTGCCCCGTCTCCGCCATGACAGCTCTGGCGCGAGTAACTAAGCGTTCGACCTCTTCCCAGGCTGCCGTAGGCGACTCGCCGGTCGTGCCGTTGATGACGATGCCTTGTATGTCATGCGCGAGCAAATGCCTGACATAACGGTCGAAGGACGCCTCGTCGAGCGCTCCGTCTTGCGTGAACGGCGTTGCCGCCGGGACGAAAATCCCCTGTAATTCCGCTGCTTTCATACGATCCGCACCTTTCGTGATGGAGTTGCAGCTTCACTATAGCATGGCGCATGGGCATCGGAGTTATCTATAATAAATGATAGTTGGAATCAATATTAATGATGATTGGGCGGTGTGAACATGGATTTGGTGTACTTGCAAACCTTTCGCGAAGTAGCGCTTCGCCAGAGCTTCACCCGGGCCGCGGAGGAGCTTGGCTATGCGCAGTCCAGCGTGACGACCCAAATTCAGAAGCTGGAGAAGGCATACGGCGTGGAGCTGTTCGAACGGTTCGGCCGGGGGCTGCGGCTGACGTCGGCGGGGGAGGAGCTCCTCAAGCTGGCCGTGCAGATGCTGGACTTGTACCAGGAATCGAAGGAGCGGCTGGCCCGCCAGGGCGGAGGAACGCTGTCGATCGGGACGATCGATTCCGTCGCGTCGTATTGCCTCCCGCCGTACGTGCAGGCCATGCGGCGGGCGTATCCCGAGCTGACGATTCGGCTGCAGCCGGATCGCGAGGACGTCATCGTCCAGCAGGTCCGGGAAGGCGAGCTGGACGCGGGGCTGCTGCTCGCCGGCGCGTCTGCCGATCCGCAGCTGGCATGGCGCGCGTTCCGGGAGGAGCCGCTCGTGCTCATTGCGAATCCGCGGCATCCGCTGACGCGGCTGAACATTGTCGGGCTGGAGGAGCTGGCCGGCATGGAATGGTTCATGAGCGAAGCGAGCTGCAATTACCGGCTGATGCTGGAGAAGGTGCTGCGGGCCAATGCCGTCCCGTTCCGCATCGGTCTGGAACTGGGCAATCCCGAGGCCATCAAGCGCTGCGTGATGGCCGGCGACGGCATTGCGCTGCTGCCGCGGATGGCGGCGGAAGAAGAGATCCGCCGCGGCGAGCTGACCGCGCTGCCTTTCGCCCATCCCGAGATTCGGCTGGCGCTCCAGCTGGTGATGCATCCGAAGAAGTGGATTTCGCGCGCGCTGCGCGAGTTCATCGACCGGCTGCAGAGCGGAAGCGCCGTGCCAACAGAGGGAGGCGGCTGATTATCGCCCGGGGGCGGCGAGTGCCGGTCGTGAGAATCGAGCGCGCCGCTGACGCTCGCCGGCGCCTTGAATGCGAGGCTGCCATGTCCGGGCCTTCGATCAAGCCGAGCGCGCCGCGGTCCGATCGGATCGAGCCCGCATGCCGCCGCGGCCTCGTCTATCCTCATTCAACCGTCTCATGCAGTTCGAACGTATGCATGAAGCGCTTGATGATTTCATCCACGGCCTTCAGTTCGCCGCTGACGATTTCCTTGATGATGCCCATGTCGGGATCGTTCAACTGCGCGCGCAGAACGTCGCGCTTGACGCGCAATTCCTCCAGAAACGCGACCGCGCGGCCTCGGCGGAACGTCTGGGCGCCTTGGTAATGTCCTCCCCGTCCGTGACCGTGGCCGCCATGCCTGCCGCGGCCGCCATGTTCGTCGTGCTCGCCGTGACGATGCCCTCTGCCCCGGTGTCCGTGCCGCAGGCCGTTCATATCCGGCATCGAACCTCTGCCTTCAACCGCCGCCTCGCTTGCCGGGCTGCGCCCCTCGTCTTCCCGGTCGAATCCGCGCTCGTCTTCCCGCTGAAATCCGCCGTCGTCGTTACGGTCGTTGTCCGGCTGGCCGTTATCCTGATTGGTCATATGAATACCTCCATTATGATTTTGCATACACATGTATACAGTTCTTATTTTAATCGATAGGTATACATTTGTATACAGCCAAATCGATTTTTTATCTTTCCATTATGCTTGTTAGACGGGGCGGGCAAGGAGCGTGCATCTGAAGGCCGATATTTGGCGTCCACGGGTGGCATACTAGCCGCAAATAACCAGGAAAGGAAGATCGGCATGCGGCGTATGATCGCCTTCGTCTTCTTGCTGCTGCTGCTGGCTGTCTCATTCCCCGCATCGGTGCATTCTTCGGCTCCGGCTAAATATCACCCCGACGACGGCTACCATCAATACATCCGCTGGATCGGCGCGGCGAGAGAGGCGGCGAGACAACGTTACCCGAATGCTTCCATGGTCGATCTGCTGTACGTCGGCTGCAAGTCGGAATGGCCGTCGCCCAAGCAATTCGTCTATAAATTCTGGATGCGGGAAGCCGGCAGGGAATTCGGCGTATACGTGACGGTCGACACGGCGGATAGCCCGAAGCGGGCGCATGCTTCGCTCGTCGAGAGAGCCGATGCGCTTATTCCGGCCTACGGGCGATGGGGGCGCTATGCCGCCGACGCCACGAAGGGCAGATATCCGGATGCGGAAATTCGCGGGTACAAACCGTTCGGCTGTTCGTGTTTGAGCAAGCAGGCATCAAGGCAGGCTTTTCGCTTCTGGATCGTGCGCGGCGGCCGCAATGAGGTGCTGCTGGTGTCGGTAGACTACGACGTTCGGACGGGCAAGCCGCTGTCAGTGGCGTTCGAGCCGTTCCGCGGCTTCTGAACCGCATGGCGCGCGTGAACGGATGCGGGTCTCCGCGCGAAACAGGGCACGGCGTCATTGGGCGTTCATCCCTGCCGCATTTGTACGGCCTCACCGGGGAGGCGCTCGTCCCTGCCGCATTTGTACGGCCTCGCCGGGGAGGCGCTCGTCCCTGCCGCATTTGTACGGCCTCGCCGGGGAGGTGCTCGTCCCTGCCGCATCCGAACGGCCTCGCCGGGGTCGCTCGTCCCGGCTACATCCGTACGGTATCGCCGAGGCTCCCTTATTCCGGTTACATCTGCTCCATCAGCAGCGCGACAAAATGCTGCCCGATCACCGGCAGCGACATGCCGCGCCGGGTCGCAAGGCCGATCCGCCGTTCGGGGATGGCTTCCGCCGCGCGAAGCTCGAACAGCTCGCCGTCCTGCAGCTGCCGCCGGACGAACGCGCGCGTCACGAAGGCCGCGCCGTAACCGCGCCGGGCGAACTCGACGAGCATGTCGGTGCTGTTCAGCTCGAACGCGGCATCGACGGCAAGCCCGTGCGCGGCGAACCAGCGCTCGGCGAACTGCCGCGTGCTGCTGCCGCCGGAGAGCAGCAGCAGCGGCAGCGCGGCCAGCTCCGCGGCGGAGAGCGGCCGGTCCGCGAGATGCCGGTAGCGCGGCCCCGCGACGAAACAGTCCTGGATCGCGGCGAGCGGCCGCACGTCCAGCCCGGGGTCGCCCATCGGCAGATGGACGAGGCCGATATCGATCCGGTTCTCTCGCAGCCAGGCGGCGATCTGGGCCGTCTTGCCTTGATAGAGCCGAATCTCGATGCCCGGCGTCTCGTCGCGGATCCGGTCGAGCGAAGGCAGCAGCAGGTGCTTGATCATCGGGCCGCTGGACGCGATGCGCAGCTCGCCGGAGGCGCGGTCGCGGAGCGAGGCCATTTTGCGTTCGCCGGCATCGAGCAGCGACAGCGACTGCTCCACGAACTTGAGCAAGTCCGCGCCTTCGGGCGTCAGCGCGACGCCCTTGGACAGCCGGTCGAACAGCTTGACCCCGAGTCCGTCCTCCAGCTGCTTGATGGCGTAGCTGACCGAGGGCTGCGTGATATGCAGTTCCTGCGCCGCTTTCGTCAGATTGCCGGCCTGCGCCGTATGCAGGAAAATCCGGTACCACTCCAAATGAAGTCGGATGCTGATATAAATCACCTCTATGGCAAACTATCGAAATTACGATTTCATTTATTATTCCCCATTCATTATAATCAACCTTAATCGAAAGGGAAATCGTTGCGGAGGTGCCGGAAGATGGCGGGAAGTACATTTGGGGATCGTTTCAAAATCACGACGTTCGGAGAATCGCACGGCATATCGGTCGGCGTGATCGTCGACGGCGTTACGCCGGGGGTCGAGCTCGACGAGGCGTATATTCAAACGCAGATGGACCGGCGCAAACCGGGGCAGTCGGCGGTTACGACGCCGCGCAAGGAGTACGATAAGATTCGCATCGTCTCGGGCATGTTCGAAGGACGCACGACGGGGACGCCGCTGTGCATCATGCTCGACAACAAGGACATGCGGCCGAGCGCGTACGACGGCATGGACGAGACGTTCCGCCCGGGGCATGCGGATTATACGTATCTGAAGAAATACGGCATCCGGGACCACCGTGGAAGCGGCAGAGCCTCGGGCCGCGAAACGGCGGCGCGCGTAGCCGGAGGCGCGGTCGCCCGCAAGCTGCTGGAGGGCAGGGGCGTCAGCGTCGTCGCGTATACGAAGGAGATCGGGGGCATTGCCTGCCGGACGTTCCGGCCGGACATCATCGAGCAGAACAACGTCCGGGCATGCGATCCCGAGGCGGCCGTCTGGATGGAGGATTACATCAAGACGCTTGCGGCCAAGGGAGACAGCGTCGGCGGCATCGTCGAATGCCGGATCAGCGGCGCGACGGCGGGCCTCGGCGAGCCGGTATTCGATAAGCTGGACGCGGACCTGGCCAAGGCGATGCTGTCCATCGGCGCCGTGAAGGGCATCGAGTTCGGCGCGGGCTTCTCGTCGGCCGGCATGCTCGGCAGCGAGCATAACGACGGCATGAACGCGGACGGCTTCACGAGCAACCACGCGGGCGGCATCCTGGGCGGCATCAGTACGGGAGCGGACATCGTATTCCGCGTGGCGGTCAAGCCGACGTCTTCGATTTCCGTGCCGCAGCAGACGGTGACCGTCGGCGGGGAGGAGCGGGTGATCCGCACCGAAGGCCGGCACGATCCGTGCATCTGTCCGCGCGTCGTTCCCGTCATCGAAGCGATGGCCTGCCTCGTGCTGGAAGATCATTATAAGCGCCAGGCGGCGCTGCACGGTTAAACCGCATCTGCCGCAGGGGTGCCGACAGGTTTGCCAATCGAATAAACGGTTACCGATTCGTCATAAGCACGTTTCCTCTCGAGTTCCGATCCGCGCGACAGCCGGCCGGATCGCCGAGAGGGAATGTGCTTTTTTGCATGAGCAAGACACTGCGGGCAGGTGTTGTATCCGCAGCCGCCTTTTTCCAAAAACTATATTGACACTCGATATATCATTTGATAATGTATCAATATACGATATATCGATACTCGATACAATTGGAGGGCATCCGAATTGGCAGATTCGAGAAGCATGCTTCCGCTTACGGAGGCGTTCTATTACATTCTGATCGCGCTCTATGCGAAGCCTTCGCACGGCTACGGCATTATGCAGGACGCCGAGGAGATGAGCGGGGGCAGGGTGAAGCTCGGCGCGGGAACGCTGTATACCGCGCTCAACACGCTGCTTGGCAAAGGGCTGATCGAGCATTATCCCGTCCCGGACGGGACGGACCCGAGACGTAAAATGTATGCCGTCACGGTCGACGGCAAGCAGGTCGTGGCCGCCGAGCTGGAGCGGCTGGAAGAGCTCCTCGCCGCCGGGCGGCGAATCGTGAATGCGGGGGAGGCGTAAGGGCATGAGGAAGCCAACGGGAACAACGGAGAAACGGTATCGTATCTGGTTCAGCTGGCAGCACGAGAAGGAAGAGCAGTGGATCAACGACTTGTCCCGGCAGGGCCTGCAGTTGAAGAAGGCGGGCTTGATTCACGGCATGTTCGAACGCGACGAGACCGTCCGGTATACGTACCGCCTCGATTACCAGCCAGGTCTGGGCAAAGGCGAGAAGCGGGACGACTACATGGCGCTTTACCGCGACGCCGGTTGGGAATACGCGGGGAACTGCGGCGCGATGTGGTTCTATTTTCGCAAGCCTTGGGCGCCGGACGAGGAGCAGCTGCTGTATTCGGACCGGGATTCGCTTGTCGACTACTACAACCGCATCCGCCGTCTGATGGTCGTCATGCTCTTCGTTAACCTGATGCTGATGAGCGTGAACGGTATTAATCTGGTGCCGCGCATCACTACCCATTTATGGGGCATCGTCCTGCCCGTGCTGGCGATCTACGCATTCGTCTTCGCGCTGCTCGGCATCGGAATCGTCAAGCTCGGCCGCAAAATCAAATCGATCCAATAAGCGAATTCAACCGCAGCGTGAAACGAACAAGAGCGCGGCCCTCTCGGAGGACCGCGCTCTTGCGTCGTTTAATTTAGGTGGTCTGCGTTTTTCTGCCTGCCGCGTAAACGGCGGCCGTATTGGCCACGCGCGTTCCCAGCGCTTCTCCGAGCGCGAGCCCCTTCGAGAAAAGCGAGTGGCTCAGCGCATCATGCGTATCTTCGACGGGCGATGTCACGCCTACGCCGTAATAGCTGCCGTACAGCGCGTTCTCGGGAATATTGGCCGGCAGGCCGACGATCATCATCCCCTGGTGCAGCATCGGCGTGATCAGGTTCAGCAAGGTCGCCTCGATCCCGCCGTGAATGGTTGCCGTCGTGCAGAACACGGCGCCGATCTTATCGACCAGCGTACCGTGCGCCCACAAATAACCGAGCTTGTCGATCCATTCTTTCATGCCGGAGCTGATCGTGCCGAAGTGTCCCGGGCATCCCCATATGATCGCATCCATCTGTTCGAGATCCTTGACGTTCGCTTTCTTGACGTGATTAATGAAAACTTCTGCCCCTTCAACGCGTTCCGCCCCTTTGGCAATGGAGCGGGCAAGTTGTTCCGTGTGACCGGCTTCGCTGTCGTAGACAATATAAATTTTCATCGTTAAGCTCCTCTCATGGTTAGGAAATCAAGCGTCGATCCTCACTCGTTTTCTTTCAGAGATCCGTTCAGCTTCTTAAGCGACTCCCGATAGGCTTTGTCGTTCATTTCCGGATGGTCGTCATCCTTAGCATTACCCTTTAACCGAATAATCGCATTCCGATACTCATCATCGTTAAACTGTTCGTTGTCTTGCTCCGGTTCGGGCGTCTTGATAAACCCGCGAATGGCGTTGCGGAATTCGCCGTCCGCGCTATGTTGATCCGCGCTTGGCCGGACCGGGCTCACGGCCGGCTCCGCAGCCGGTGCTGCCTCCGCCGCAGGCGCCGCTTCCGCAGCCGCAGCAGACTTGGCCGGTATCTGTACCCCTTCCTCGGCAGGCTTCACCTTGCGGATGAAGAACGCGAGCACGAGCGCGGCGACCGTCAGCCACGTCGCGACGACGAATGATTGGTTAATGCCGTAAATCGTCGCTTGCTGCGCGATTTCGCCCATCTTCGCTTGATCGGTCGGATCGACGTTGCCCGCGATGGCCAGCGACTTGGCATGATTGGCCGCGCTGTTCGTCATGATCGTCACGAGAATGGCGGTGCCGAGCGCGCCGGAAACGTTCCGAAGCGTCTGCGACATGGCCGAGCCGTGCGCGTTCAGGCGGCGCGGCAGCTGGTTGAGGCCGGCGGTCTGGATCGGCATCATCAGCATGGACATGCCGAACATCCGCAGCGTGTAGAACAGCATCATGTGATTGTACGACGAATCGGCTTCCAGATGGCTGAATTCGTACGTCGTGACCGTCGTAATCGCGAGGCCGATAACGGCCAGCCAGCGCGCGCCGATTTTATCGAAGACCATGCCGGTGATCGGCGACATGATGCCCATCAGGATGGCGCCCGGCAGCAGCAGCAGGCCGGATTCCAGCGGCGTGAAGTGGCGGATGTTCTGCAGGAAGATCGGCAGCAGGATCATGCCGGAGAACATCGCCATCGTAATGATGGCGTTGATCAGCGCGGTCAGCGAGAACATCGGATACTTGAAGACGCGCATCTCAAGCAGCGGAGCCTTCAGGAAAATCGAACGGACGACGAACAAGATGAGCGCGATGGCGCCTACGGTCAGGCAGGTAATAACCTCGACGGCGTCCCAGCCTGCCGTCCCGGCCTCGCTGAAGCCGTACAACAGGCCGCCGAAGCCAAGGGTGGACAGGATGACGCTCAGAATGTCCAGCTTCGGACGGGAGGTCACGATGACGTCCTTCATCGAGAACGCGCCGAACACGACGGCGACAATCGCGAGCGGCAACACGATGTAGAACAGGACATGCCAGTCGTAGTGCTCGACGATCCAGCCGGAGAGCGTCGGTCCGACGGCCGGCGCGAAGATCATGGCGACGCCCATCAGCCCCATCGCTTTGCCGCGCTCTTCGACGGGGAAGATCGTCAGGATGACGATCGTCATCAGAGGCATCAGAATGCCGGCGCCGCATGCCTGCACGAGACGTCCGGCCAACAGGGAGCTGAAGTCGCCCGACAGGGCGCATATAATCGTTCCGATGGCGAATAAGGACGAGGCGACCAGGAACAGCCTCCGGGTCGTGAAGCGGTTAATGAGATAAGCGCTGATCGGGACGAGCACGCCATTCACCAGCATGTAGCCGTTGGACAGCCATTGAATCGTGCTTTCGCCCACTTTAAGGTCCGCCATCATTTTCGGCAGCGCGACGTTAAGCACGGTCTGGCTCAGCAGCGCCACGAACGCCGCGATAAGCAAGGAGGCCATAATCGGCCCTTTGCGCAATTGATTGGATACCATACTTGTCATGGCTTAAGCTTCCTCCTTGGATTGTTTTAATAAGCGCAAAACTTCGTTCTGGAGCCGGCTAAGCTCGCGATGATCCTGCTCGGACAGCGACAGCAGCGGACGCATCATGTTCAACCGCGTCGCGTCCGTCTCGCGCCAAAGCGCCTTGCCTTTATCCGTCAGCGTCAGCGTCATGGCTCTGCGGTCCTTCTTCGTCCGTTCGCGCTCCACCATATCGGCCTTCACCATCCGGTCGACGATGCCGCTCGTCGTGCTGTTGCCCAGATTCAGCTTCTCGGCGAGCTCGGACACGCGGATTTCGGGATACTCATGCAGGACGCGCAGCACCACGAGCTGGAGGGCGGTCAAGTTATGCTTGCTCGCCGCTTTGGATAAGATTTGGAAGAAGGCTTGATTAATCTCGCGATAAGTTTGAAAAATGTCCACGATCCGCTGTTCTTCCATTTCGGCTTCCTCCGTAACTAATTCGCATGCGAATTATTATGTACCCAAACTATATTTTATGTCAATACAGACATATTGGTTGTCTCGAATCCCCAACGTCCGTTAGTATCCGCAATCGCTTTGCCATTCATCCTGTAACCGCAGCCACGGCGCGTTCTTCCAAATAATGCGAAGCGGTGTTAAGATGGCGGCAACGATTGATCTTTGCGTTCAGGCTTAAGTCGGAAGCGGGCCTGTGCGGAGGTCTAGTTTCCCTAGCCCGCAACTGTGTTAGCATAAGATTGGATGCCATAACAGGCAGCGGATGGCTGCGGTTCGAAGGGCGCTTGCGGAGAGGGAGGGCTATCTTGATCTTGCGCCGTTTAATCGGGGCGGCTCTATTCGCGCGGCTATCGCCTTCACCGTTCCGCCATGCGCCGCAATGCCGGCTCATCGTCGATTACCCATCATCTTAAGCGAGGTTGTCTCATTCAATGCCCAAAACAAAACTGCCTTACTTGCTGCTGCTCCTTGTTGCGGCGCTCTTCATTGGTTACGCCCTGTATGCGAACGTGATCTCCGACCCCAAGGCGGCGGGATTCCTCAGCCATAAGAACAATCCGGCCCGTCTCGTCGACCTGCCCGTCTGGCTGAGCGTCATGCGGGTTCATCTCGGTTTCGCCTGTTTGGCGATGATATCGGGGTTGGTTAACTTCTCGCCATGGGTGCTGCGCCGATATCGGCGTTTCCACAAGGGGAACGGCTACGCGTATCTCGTCTCCGTGCTCGCCGTATCCGTCACGTCCGGCTATATGGCGCCTTATGCGACGGGCGGGAAGCCGGCCAGCATCGCATTCAATATGCTGAACATCCTTTGGCCGGCCTTTACGGTGCTGGCCATCATCAGCATCCGCAGGAAGCGGGTCATGGCGCATCGGCGCTGGATGGTGCGCAGCTATGCGTTCTGCTTCACCAATATGTCGACGCACTTGCTGGCGTATGTACTGCGCGAGTGGATGGGCTTATCGTACGAGGCGGGCTACACCGCCGCCATTTACGGCACGATCGCGCTGCTCCTGCTGTTGGCGGAGCTTGTCATGCGGCTGTTCTTCAGGGATCCGGTGAAGCCGGACCTGCTCCCGTAGCGGGAGCAGGCGGCGGGGGGAGGGAGAGCTGGCGAGGCAGCGAGGGAAGGGCCGGGCACCGCTTGGGCGCGGCTGTCGGGCTGCGATGCCGCGTCCGGCTACCCGCGCCCAAGCTCCCGGCTATATTCCTCCGGCGATCGTCCGACGATCGCCTTGAAGCTCTTGATGAAATGCGCTTGATCATAGAAGCCGAGGTTCTGCGACAAGGAGGTCCAGTCCGGTACGCCGTTCTTCTCGATCAGCTCGGCCGCCTCCTGCAGGCGGAAGCGCTGAATCGTCCATTTCGGGCTGACGCCGACGTAGCGGCTGAACAAGCGCTGCAGCGACCGTTTGTTCAGCCCGAACCGATCCGCCAGCATCTCGACCTTCGCGACATCGCGGTGGTCGATCACATGCTGCACGATGTCTCCGGCGAGCTCGGCGGCTTCGTCGCGCTCGGGCATGCGGGAGCGGAAGAAGTCTTCCGCCAGCCGTACTTTCCCTTCGTCCGTCTCCTCGGCGAACAGCAGCGTCTCCGCCGCCCGCGCGTCCGCGCCGAATACCGCCGCGAAGTCGAGCGTCTTGCCGGTCAGCAGCACCGCGGGCTGCTTCCAGAACGGATAGAAGCCGCCGGGCTTGAATTTGACGCCCAGCACCTCGCCCTCGTCCTGCAGATGGCGGGTATACGTACTCTGCGGGATGCCGTACACGCCGGCGAAGGGCCCGTTATGGTCGCGCTCGAACGAGACGTTAATGTTCGGATACGATAGAATGACTTGCGAATACGGCGCCAGCCCGGTTAGATCCCAGCGGACGGTCCAGAACCGTTCAATAAACGGGGCAAGGTCGGGCGAAGGCTCGAAGCGCCGCAGCGTGAATTTGCTGCGGGCCGCATCGGCTTTCAAGATGCCGCGGTCGGTCGGCGGGATTTCGCTTTCGCTCATGCTATGGCCTCCTTTTGGAACGGCTGTCGCGTTTTTACAATACGCGTCGTCCCATTCTCGTCTACACTTGACACTATCGGCTCGCTTCAATCCGCACAATGCAATTCAATTGACGAATGGAGGCTGCAAGGATGAACGATCTAAGCTATGACATTTATATCGGGGCCAAGCCCGAGGACGTATGGAACGCGCTCGTTACGCCGGAAGGCACGAGAGCGATTTTCTTCGGCAGCGTGCTGGAGTCCACGTTCGAAATCGGTTCGCCTTACGCCTACGTCGGACCGGGCAATGACGGCGAGCGGACCGTGCATGTCTACGGCGAGGTGCTGGAGTACGAGGCGAACAAGCGGATGAGCTATACGGAGCATCCGGGTCCCTCCTACCGCGACAACCACGCGGAACTGGAAACGCGCGTCACGCTGACGCTGGAAACCGTCGGCGCCGTTACGAAGCTGACGCTCGTCAACGACCGCTGGACGGACGGCCATCCGTCCTACGAGAACACGAAGCAAAGCTGGCCGATGATTCTGAGCAATATCAAGACGTATGCCGAGACGGGGAAAACGCTCGATTTCGGCTACTAGCGCCGCCGCTCAGAAACGAAGACGCGTCCTCTTCCTGCTTAAGGAAAGAGACGCGTCTTCGTTTACCCGTCTCTATGCGATATCGAACACCAGATCGGGGGACACGCTCAGCTTGCCGCCCGCAACGGTTACCGGAGCGCTCCGGCGCAGTTGAAAGCGGCCATCGAAGAATTGCTCGTAGACCAGGTCGTACGTGCCGTCCGGAACATAGCAGGCGTACCTGCCGTCCTGCACCCACGCGCCGTATTCTTTGCCGGCCGCGGCATCGCGGAAATAGAGGTACCCGCCGCTTAGCTGCTCGCCTTCGCCGGTTGCCGCCGTCCCTTGGAGATTGATCGCCGGCTTGCTCCAGGCAAGCGCGCGGTCGGGAACGCCATTCGCGACGATGAACGATTGCCGCACGTCGAAGTGCTCCCGGATACCGCCGTCGTAATAGTCCGACCATTCATAGCGGCCGTCCGGCAAGTAGAAGGCGAACGCCCCGCCGGGCGCGGGCTGCACGAAATTGCTGCCCGGCTCGCTGCTGTCGCTGTCGTCGAAGATTCCCATGCTGCCGTATCCGGACGGGGCCTCGTTCGACACTTGGCCGACGATATTGGGCGTATGCGCGGTGAGATCGAGCGGCCCGGCCGTACCGTCGCCTTCGATCTTGAACGGGTAATAAATGTCGAGAAGCTCCGATGAGCCGTCATCGATCGTTAAATAATTGAAAGTATAGCTGCCCGGTTCGTGGAAATCCAAATAGCCGATGCCGTTGCGGATCTTCACGTCCACCGCGCCGTGGGACGTGTTGAACGTCGCGGTCGCTTTCCGGACCGGCATTCCGTCGGTCTTGTACAGCGTCACCTTGAATCCGGCTTGCGAAGGAGCGAGCGGATAGAATACCGTTTGACCCGCCGCGAGGGTGAAGGGGGCGGCGTCGGTCTTCAGCTTCTCCCCCGAGGCGAGGTCTTCGAAGCCGGCGAATGCATACGCGCCCGGAGCTGCCTTCACGCGGTAGAAGCCGTTATGGATCGGCGCGTCGATGACCGGAGCGCCGGCCGCCGAAGGCTGAAGATGCAGGATGCCGTTCCGAATGGGGCTGCCGTCGGCATCGCCGGCGAAGCCGTAGACGACGGCGTCTTCGCCCGGCGTATGCAGCACGACTGCGCGCGCCGCCGGCTGGTACTCCACGTCATAACCGAACGCGCTGCCGAACATGCGGATCGGCAGGTAGGTGCTGCCGCCGATGATCATGGGCGAGGCCGTGGCGAGCATGCTTATGCCGTTGATCGTGAACGCGGGCGCGTTCGGCTGCATGGCGACCGTCGTTGTCCCGCGGGTTACCGTGATCGTGCTGCCGGCATAGCTAACCTGTGCGCCCATATACTCCATAGCGGCGCGAACCGGAATGTACGCCGAATTATCGTTCAAGATCGGCTCGACGGCCAGCTTCGTCCCGTCGATGTACAGCGCCACGGGGGGCGCGGGCGCTGCTTCGCCGGCAGCGGCCGGCCAAGCAGCCGAGCAGCAGAGCAGAATGGCGATGATTGCGGATGGAATGAACCTCATAACGCGAATGCCTCCCTGGAATAATGGCTCTTTATCGAATAATTGCCTAGAACTATTTTCCATTATGAGGCCAAGCCCGTGGAGCGGCAAGCGGTTTTCCGGCGCGAATCGAGACGACGCGCGAAGGGGGCGGTGAAGGGATGGCCGGTCTTCTTGGAGTCCGGAGGCCATGCGATCGGACGGAGAAATGGCCGCGCGGGGCGTGTTTAAAGTCGTTCCAAGGATGGGTAATATATATCGGATAGCATTGTTCGAAGGAGGGGTTACGATGGGTTTTACGAATATTCTGGTTGCATACGACGGCGGGCAGCCGTCCGAACGGGCGCTGGACCACGCGATGGAGATGGTGCGGCATTATCCGGAAGCGAAACTGACGGTTCTCTACGTGTATACCGTAACGCCGATCGCGGTTGCCGATTCCGTCATGGCACTGCCGGCCGCGGTTCAAGATGAGCTGCTGGGCGAGGCCCAGGAACGGCTTAAAGCGGTGAACGAGCGGATCGCGTCGCTGCCGTCCGCGAAGTCGGAGCTGCTTGAAGGCAGCCCGGGCGAGACGATCGTGGGCTATGCGGAGCGCAATCAATGCGACCTTATTATAGCGGGCAGCCGGGGGCTCGGCGCGTTCCGCGAAATGGTGCTCGGCAGCGTGAGCCATTACGTGCTGCAGCATACGAAGCTGCCGCTGCTCATCGTGAAGTAATTCATTCGTAGTCTATAGGATCTGCCTGTCTCGGCAGGCGGAGTCAATGGCCCGCAACGGACATGCCTCGCCGGCATCGCGTTCGCGGGCTTTTTGGCGTGCTTATGCCAGTCGGCGCGTTGCTTGCGGAGCTGATCGATGCGATGAACGCGCAAGGAGAGCAACAAACTTGCGTATGGAAAAACGAGGGAATCTATGTTATTGTAATTTTGTAATAAAAATTACAAACAATATAGGCAGGAGAAACCAATGTCACCGAAGAGCAAGAAAAGCATGGTGTTGTCCATCCGGCTGGACGCGGCCGCGCTGGAGGCGGTCGATCTGCTCGTCGAATCCGGGCTGGAGTCCAACCGGTCGCGCGCGGTGTCGCATCTGCTGAACGTCGGGCTCGGCGCGTCGGAGGAGCTGCTGGTCAAGGCGCGGTCGCTGGCCGACCAGGTGAAGCGGCTGCGCGGCGAGATGGTCGATGCGGTCAAGGGCGGCCAGCTGGAGAAGGTTACCGCGCTGCTCGGCCAAGACGCATCGCTTGCGAATGCGCGCAACGACGACGGCGAGACCGCGGTGCTGATGGCCGCTTACTACCGGGCGCCAGCGATCAAACAGCTGTTGCTCGATCACGGCGCGGAGCTCTCCGTTCACGAGGCCGCGGCCGTAGGCAGCCTGCAGCGGGTCGCGGAATGGCTCGCGCAATCGCCCGAGCTGCTCGGCAGCTACAGCGGCGACGGCTATACGCTGCTCGGACTCGCGGCGCATTTCGGCAGCGAGGAGACGGTGCAGTATTTGCTGGCGCAGGGGGCGGACGTCAACGCAAGAAGCCGCGACGGCAATTTGAACAACATGGCGATTCATGCGGCGATCGCAGGGAACTACGAGTCCGTGGTCAAGCTGCTGCTCGCCCATGGCGCTGACGTGAACGCCGTATGCCGAGGCAAGTGGCGGCAAGGCTATACGGCGCTGCATGTCGCGGCGTATTTCGGACGCAACGCCATGATTCCGCTGCTGCTGGCGGCGGGGGCGGACCGTGCCGCGCTGACGGACGAGGGCCGCACGGCCGCCGAGCTGGCCGTGATGCGGGAGCATCCCGATACGGCCGCATTATTGCAAGCTTAATCCAACGTTAAAGGAGAAGACGCACATGGAACCAAACCAAGGAATCGCGCCTGAATGGGTCAAGGAGTTCGTCGGCAGCGCGCATGGGGATTTGAACCGCGTCCAGCAGCTGCTGGAGCAGGAGCCGGGATTGCTTAACGCGGCCTGGGACTGGGGCGGCGGCGATTGGGAAACCGCGCTCGGCGCCGCGGCCCATATGGGCCGGCGGGATATCGCGCTGTACTTGCTGGAACGCGGCGCGCGGCTCGATCTGTTCGCGGCCGCGATGCTGGGCAAGCTGGCGATCGTCGAAGCGATGATCGCCGATCGGCCGGAGCTGAAGCAAGCGCTCGGACCGCACGGCATTCCGCTTCTTGCGCATGCCGTCGCCGGGGGCGAGGAAGCGTCCGCCGTGGCTGCATTGCTGCAGTAGGACGAAGGGCCGCGCGGGCGGCTTCCTTCGCTCGCGTACGTCCGGCACCTCGCGCGGCTCCCCGCGCGAGGCGTGACGGCGCATGGCGGCCGTCAGCCTCGCATGGATGCGGATTCCATGGATTTCAATTCCTTTTCCATTTCTTAATAAGAACTACATCAAACCTTTACGCTCGGCGAACAGTCGGTTCGTATACTTTGGACAAGTAATTTACGAGGGGGAATTATTCGTGTCCAAAGTCAAAAAAGTTTCCGCAGCCGTATTGGGTGCATCCATCCTGCTTTCCGCAGCCTTGCCTTTGTCCGCATCCGCCGCAGCCGCAGCGCCGGTTCAAGCAGGCCAGTTCCAAAGCGCGACGGTGGATCGCAACGCGAAAGGCCAGCTCGTTCTTCACTGGAAGACCGACGCCGATCTCGGCGCGGCCAAAGTCTACTGGAGCACTTCACCGGACAATATCGAGAAGAACGGCAAGCTGCTTGCCCGCACCTATACGAAATTCGGCGGATACGTCGCGGCCGACCCTAAGCCGGGCTATCGCGTGTACTTCTTGGTCAAAGGCGGCAACGGCGACACGATTACGACCGCCGAGCGCAAAGTCAACCTGCAGGGCGCGTTCAACTTCCGCGATCTTGGCGGCTACAAGACGACCGACGGCCATACCGTCAAATGGGGCAAGCTGTTCCGCGGCGAAGAGCTTGGCCACCTGACGACGGCCGACTTGGCCTACATCCAGCGCATGGGCATCAAGACGGACGTCGACTACCGTACCGACGCCGAAGTGAACGCGCTGGCCGATCCGAAGATCGCCGGCATGAGCTACGTGCGCACCGACGAAGGCAACCCGGGCGCAGGCTACAACCTGAACGACATGATCGCGTCAGGCATGCTCAAGGACAAGGCGTCCGCCGTGGCCATGATGGTAGCCGGCGAGAAGCAGATGGTCGACAATCCGAAGTTCTACAAGCAGCTGATGGAGCTGCTGAACGATCCGAAGAACATCGGGCTTGTCCAGCACTGCACGGCCGGCAAGGACCGCACCGGATTCGGCACGGCCGTGATCCTGCTTACGCTCGGCGTGGACGAGCAGACGGTCATGAACGACTACCTGCTCAGCAACGTATACCGCGCCGACGCCAACAAGGCGGCAATCGACGCCATGAAGAAGCAAATCCAGGATCCTGACGTGATCGAGGCGCTCACGGCGCTGATGGGCGTGCAGAAGGAATTCCTGCAAGCCGGCCTGGACGAAATGAAAACGAAGTACGGCTCCATCGACGCGTTCATCGAGAAGGGGCTCGGCGTAACGAAGGAAGAGCGCGCGAACCTGAAGAACATGTACCTGGAATAGTCGGAGCAGCGTAAGGCAGGGCGCGGCGGACAAGATCCCCCGCGCCTTTGCGCGTCCGCTGCATGAACGACGAAGAACCTTCAGCCCCGTGACAGCGCAGGGTTGAAGGTTCTTCGCGTTGGACGACGGCCGGGAGCCGGCCGGGGGCCAGGGAGTCCATTCAGGCCGCATGTAAGGCGCATGCAAGCGCCGCTGCCAGTCGAAGACGAGCGGCCGGCAGTCCTTGCGCGCCAAGCGGGCGCTCAATCGCCTTCCGGAGCGAAGGCCGCAGCAGGTTCGGGAGCGGGCGCGGGATCGGAATCGGCGCCGGAACCGCCGGCTCTCTGCAGCGCATCGTCGAGAACGCTGCGGTACAGGGGCACGTTCGGCTGCTGATGGGCGAGCTGCTCGTAGTAATACGCCACTTTGCTGAAATAGTACGGGTGGACGTCGGCGGCAGGCACCAGACCGCCGCTCTCTTCGCAGCGGTACGTCTCGATCCGGTACGACTGCTCCGAGTCCTGCAGCCAGAGCGCCAGCTCGCATTTGCCGTCGGGCCCGTTCGCGGCCGGCATATCCTCGATCTCGAGCCAGTCGTACGCGATCCCGTCCGGCACGATGCGCTTCAGGCCCGCCCCCGTCCAGTGCAGAATATCGAGCTCGACCTCGCCGTCTTCATGCTGCCAGCCGATCAGAATGCTGTTCTGCCCGGCCCGGGCGACGGGAGCCGCCGACACATCCGCGACGTAGACGCCTTTGCCGTCGGCATGCGCGAACATCCGCCAATGGCCGCCGTTGTTCTTGAGCACGATCAGGCTTTGCTCGCCCTGATAACGGTAAAGCGCGAGTAGCTCCACGTTGAAGTCGTAATCGATGTCGGCGAACAAGACCGCCGGCATGCCGCCATGCCGCGACAGCGCCGCCAGCTCTGCGCCGTACGGTATAAACTGCTGAACGACCGAGACCGCATATTGCACATTGCTGTTCATCCTCGTTTCCCCCCCGTTTCAGTGGCATTCAAGAAAGCATATGCCGGGCGGGAGGGGTACATGTCACGGGAAGCGGGAAACGCGTCGGCGCCGGCATCCGGGTAATTATATTTTCAAGTATTGGAAGGCCGGCTTATCCTTGGTCACGGCGTCCCAGTCCCAGAGGTGAATGAGTTGCTCCAGATGCTTCATCCGCTCCGGTCCGGCCGTTTCGAGCATCGCGTCGCCGTAGTAGCGGCTGACGTTGGCGCCGACATGCGGAAGAATCATTTTGCGCAGGAAGCCGAGATCCTCCTCCTTATAGCGCTCGCACATATTCATCGTGAACATGCGCCGCTTGGTTCCGCCTCCCCACGCCGAATGCAGGGTGCGATGATTGAAGATCAGCAGATCGCCGGGCACGACATCGAGCACCTGCGCCGGAATTTCGGATCCGTGCAGACCGAAGTGCTCCTCGGGGCTGCGCAGCGTCCGCATCAGATCGAACGCGTAACGGTCGGTCTCGCGGTGGCTGCCGGGAATGACGCGAAGCGCGCCGTTCTCGCCGTTCAATTCGTCGAGGTAGAAGGCCAGCTTGATATGCAGGTACTTGGGCTCGTTCCCGTCCGGATGCCAGCCGGTGTCGCCCGTATAGTAGTTGCCGTCGCTTCCCCAGTAATTGAAGTCGTCCCCGAGCAGCGAAGAGGCGGCGCCGACGATGCGCGGATCGTCCAGCAGGCCGGACAGGTAATAGCTCGAATCGACGCAAGGCACCATCAATCGCTTCGTCCCGTCGTGGGCCCCCATCACTTTCTCATAGGCTTGCAGCACCTGTTCGAACTGTTCCGTGACCGCTTGAATATCCTCCCGGAACAGACCGGGCAATTTCAGAAAACCGAATACATTGAAAAAATCGACTTGCTGCCGCGAAAGCTTCATCGCTTCATGAGTCCCCTTTCTTCCAGCGCTTGGTTTCGGTATGAATGCGTTTGCAATACTAGTATATACCGCGCGCCGCAATTGTAAATGATAGGAATCGCCGATTGTCGGACGGCCGATATCGGGAGCTTTGACGGCATCCGGTTTCACAGTTCAATCCGTTATCCGCGCTCCGTGTGCGCTCTCTGCCCGAATGGTATAATAAGCTCATTCTATGGTTGGCAAGGAGTTGTAGGGTATGGGTTTGGAAATCGAACGGAAGTTTCTGCTGCCGGATGTCCCGGACGGCCTGATCCGGGAAGGCGTGCTGACGGTGCTGTCCAAACAGCGGATCGATCAGACGTATCTGGCGATCGACGAGCAGCAGGAGGTGCGCGTGCGGCGGCTCGTGGACGCGGCGACGGGCGGCGTTGAATACACGCATACGTTCAAGGCGGGGAACGGGCTGTCCCGGGAGGAGATCGAGTACGGGATTACGCCGGGAATCTATGAGCAGCTCACGAGCGGCCGGGAGCTCGTCCCCTTGACGAAGGATCGCATTACGGCGCGATGGGGCGACCGCGTCGTGGAAATCGACTGCTACGACCAGATCCGATTGACCGTGCTGGAAGTGGAATTCGATTCCATCGAGGAGGCGCATGCATTCGCTCCGCCGGCATGGTTCGGCAGAGACATCAGCTCCGAGCGGCAGTACAGCAACAAGACGGTATGGCGCGAGCTTCAGAACCGCGGCCTAGCGGAATAAAGGAGGCATGCCGGAATGACAACGGAGGCGAAGGAAGAGATTCTCGCGGCGGCGGAGCAGTACGCGCGTTATGAGCTTGGCGGGGATGTCACCGGCCACGATTGGTGGCATATTCACCGCGTCGTCCGGATGGCGAATCATCTGGCCGAGCGGGAAGGAGCGGATCGGTTCGTCTGTTCGCTCGCGGCGCTGCTGCATGACGTGGCGGACGAGAAGCTGAACGACTCCAAGGAGAGCGGGCTGCGCAAAGTTCGGGATTGGCTTGACGCCCGGCCGATAAGCGGCGAAGACCGCGCGCATGTCATGGACATTATCGCGAACATGTCCTTTGGCGGCGGCGCCAATCCCCCGATGCGGACGCTGGAAGGGCAGGTCGTGCAGGATGCCGACCGGCTCGATGCCATCGGCGCGATCGCGATCGCCAGAACGTTCCTCTATGCCGGGTGGAAAGGCGATCCGATCTATGATCCGGCGCTGCAGCCGCGCGATGCGATGACGCCAAGCGAGTACCGGACGGGGAAAAGCACGGCAATCAATCATTTTCACGAGAAGCTGCTGAAGCTGAAGGATCGCATCAACACCGCGGCCGCGAAAGCCATCGCCGAGGAGCGGCATGCTTATATGGCGGATTACGTGGAGCGATTCATGCGGGAGTGGGACGGCGCCGGCGATTAAATTGAACGACGCGAATGCCTTCGGAGCGGGCCATGTATTGTCGGTGTCCGCTTCGATGCCGTGTCCGTGATGCCAAATATAAAAGGCCTGCCGGGCTGCGGTACGATACCGCGGCCATCGGCGGGCCTTTTGTCTGACGGACGTGTGTGCTTGCCTGACGCTTCTATTGGGCCGCCGCGCTTTGATCCGCGAGCGCCTGATCCGTAAGCGCCTGATCCATAAGCTCCAATACGACGGGACAGTGGTCGCTGCCCATGACTTCGCAGTGGATCTGCGCGTCGGTCAGCGCGGATGCAAGCCGTGCGGATACGAGGAAATAGTCGATCCGCCACCCCACGTTCCGCTCCCGCACCTTCGGCATATACGACCACCACGAATAGACGTCGGCGCGATCGGGATAGAAATGGCGGAAGGAGTCGACGAAGCCCGCCTCCAGCAGCGTGGTCATCCTGCCCCGCTCTTCCGGCGTGAACCCGGAGTTGCCCATGTTCGGCTTCGGATGCTTCAGGTCGATCTCCTCGTGCGCGACGTTCAAATCCCCGCAGACGATGACCGGCTTCTTCGCATCCAGCTCCACGAGATAGCTCCGGAAACGGTCTTCCCACTCCAGCCGGTAATCCAGCCTTGCCAGATCGCGTTTGGCGTTCGGCGTGTAGACGTTGACGAGATAGAACGATTCGAACTCCAGCGTGAGCATCCGGCCCTCGGGTTCGTAATCCTCTTCCATGCCGTAGCGGACCGACAGCGGTTCGGCTTTCGTGAATACCGCCGTGCCGGAATAGCCCTTCTTCTCCGCGTAATTCCAGTACGCATGGTACGCCTCGCCGAGCTCCAGCTCGATTTGGCCGGCTTGCAGCTTCGTCTCCTGCAGGCAGAAGATATCCGCGTCCGCGGCCGCGAAATAATCCATGAATCCTTTCGTCACGCAGGCGCGCAGCCCGTTGACGTTCCAAGACACCAGCTTCATTCCCGTACAGCTCCTCTACTCTATGCCATGTTGGGTTTACTGTACCCGGATGCAGGGGAGGTGTCAACTTGTCCGGCGTCCGTTGACTCCCCGATTCGGCTCCTCTATACTTGCTTCCATTAGGCATTCCACGGCAGATAGGGGACTGAACGGATATGGCATCCACACGCAAAGCGAAGTATGAGAATTTAGTGCCAACCTCGATGGGGGCCGGTTTCCGGTCGACCGTCAGCATGCTTCGGGACGCGCTCCGCAAGGACGCGCGGCGCCGGCCGCCGGGTCCGATCCCGGTCGTTCCGCTGTCGCCGTCCGCGGAGACGCCGGAAGACGGCGTACGGGCTACCTGGTTCGGCCACTCCGCGTTTCTGCTGGAGCTCGAGGGCAAGCGGCTGCTGTTCGATCCGATGCTCTCGGCATCGCCCTCGCCGGTGCCGTTCGTCGGCAGCAAAAGGTACAGCGGACAGCGGCTGCCGCTCGCGCCGGAGCAATTCCCGATGCTGGATGCGATCGTGCTGTCGCACGACCACTACGATCATCTGGACAAAGCGTCGATTCGCAAGCTGCGCGACAAAGCCCGCCGGTTCATCGTTCCGCTCGGCGTCGGGCAGCGGCTCGTCCGGTGGGGCGTGGACCCCGGCAAAATCACGGAGCACGGCTGGGGGGACGAGACGCAGGTCGCCGGGCTGACGCTGGCCTGCGGGCCGGCGAGGCATTTCTCGGGAAGAGGGCTGTTCGACCGGAACGGCACGCTGTGGTGTTCATGGGCGATACTCGGCGAGCGCCGCCGGGTGTTCTTCAGCGGCGACAGCGGCTATGCCCCGCATTTCAAGGAGATCGGCGACAAATACGGGCCGTTCGACCTGACGCTGATGGAGTGCGGCCAGTACGACGAGCGCTGGGCGGCCATTCATATGATGCCGGAGGAGACCGTGCAGGCGCATCTCGACGTCCGGGGCGGACTGCTCGTTCCGATTCATTGGGCGGCATTTACGCTCGGCTTCCATGCATGGGACGATCCCGTCGAGCGCGCGGTCAAGGCTGCAGAGGCGCGCGGCGTGCGGATTGCGACACCGAGGATCGGAGAGACGGTCGACGCCATGGCGGACCGCTATCCGCAGACGGCGTGGTGGCGGGAACGGCGCGATAAATGAAAGAAGCCGGACTCCGACGGGAGTCCGGCCAGGCTGTCGGGAAGGTTCGACGCCGCCTATGCCGGATCTATGAATCAGATCTGTGGACCAGATCTATGGACCAGATCTATGGAAAGGAAAAGTTCCCCTCTCGAAGGCTAGCGGACGGAGGTTCCGTTAATTTTGGCAATATCGGGCTTTCGGGGCAGCATACGGACACAGGATCCGTTAATGCCTCCGAATGATCGCGAAAACATACTAATCAGCCGCTATAACGGATCTCCTGTCCGCGGGCACACGGAAAAACGTGATCAAGCAGCGAATAACGGATCTCCTGTCCGCTTCTTTGCATCAACGGACGCATCGTGAACCAGCCGTCATGAAGCCGGCTGGTTCGGAACGGTAACAGCCGTCCATGCCACGCAGGCGAAGCGCCAACAGGCCCCCGGTTCGTGCTCCAGGACGCAGTTTGGCACGAGCCTGCCTGATTACCCATGCCTTCGTCACCGCCGGGAATGTGCACGATTCCGTCCCGTATCTCTCGCGTATCGACCGTCAGCGTGAACGATTTGGCGGGCCGTCAGGGCTTAGGGTCCGCTCCCGGCCACGGCTTGGTCAACGCGTCGCAAACCTCCTCCAGCCTCAAGCTGCGCGATCCTTTCACGAGCACGACGTCATTGGGCCGCAAGAGCCGTCTGCAGGCCGAGATCAGCTCCTCTTTGGACGTGAAATGCTGCAGAACGCCGTCGAATTGCGATGCGGCGAGAACGCCGGACAGATGGCGGCTGACGGTGCCGAAGGTAAGCACGGCATTGATCTTGGTCCTGTCGATGCTCCTGCCGACCGCTTCGTGAAATTCGACCTCTTGCCCGCCCAATTCCAGCATGTCGCCAAGCACCAGCACCTTGCGGCGAAAGCCTTCCAGATCCGATACGGCGTCGATCGCGGCCTTCATGGATACGGGGCTCGCATTCCAGGCATCGTTGATAATCAAGAACCCATTCGGGGAGAGGATTCGCTCCATCCTCATGCCGGTAACCTCCAGCCGAAGCAGGCCGGACTGAATGTCCTGACGCGCAATCCGAAAGCGATCCGCCACGGCGATCGCCGCAATCGCGTTAAGCACATTGTGCCTTCCGAGCAGCGGTACGGAATAGAGCATCTCGGAGTCGTTCAGGGTAAACGAATACCCGGACGGCTGCGGGTCGATCGTCAGCGGGTAATAATCGTTGGCGGACGACTCGCCGAAGCGAATGACGGACAGCGTCTCCGGCAAGTCCATCCCTGCAAGGGGCCCGGTCAGCAGCGGCTCGTCGCCGTTGATAAGCAAGGCTCCGTCCGGATTCAGACCCGCGAGCAATTCCAGCTTGGCGGCGGCGATTCCTTCCCGCGACCCGAGGTTCGACAGATGGGACACGCCGATCATCGTAATGACGCCGATATCCGGCCTCGCGATTTCCGATAGCGCGCGCATCTCTCCCGCTTGGCTCATGCCCATCTCCAGTACGACGATTTCCGCATCTTCCCTCACGCTCAGCAGCGTCAGGGGGAGTCCGTATTCGCCATTGAAGTTCCCTTGCGTTTTGTGGACGCGGAAGGCGGAGCTTAACAGGGAAGCGGCCATGTCTTTCACCGTCGTCTTGCCGTTGCTTCCCGTAATTCCGATGACCGTGCAGCCGAGCCGTTCCCGGTAAGACCGCGCAAGACGCTGCAGGGCCGATAGCGTATTCTCGACGACAATGACCGGATATCCTTCAGGCGCCGGTCCGTGGTCCGCCTGCCACAACGAAGCGGCCGCGCCTTCTTCGAATGCCTTCCTCACGTAGTTGTGGCCGTCGTCGATTCTCACGATGGGCACGAACAAGCTGCCCGCCCGCAGCGTTCTCGTATCGATGGATACGCCTTGGATGCCCACGTTCGCGGAGCCGGGAACCGCCGGAATGCCGCCGGCCATGGATGAAATTTCGCCGAGCGTGCGCTTGATCACGGAATCCCTCCTCACGTTTCTCCTGCCGGCCGCTGCCGGCTTATTTTATTGGTTCGCGATCGGCATCCCGATGCCGTACATTGGCCATTCAGCATTTCCGTTCATGCGCTGATGGCATTGCAGAATGGCGGGATGACAGCCGTTCGCTGCGAGCCGTTAATGCGGCTGCCATCAAGCGGCGAAGAACCTCGGCTGCCCGCTGCGCACGGCGGACATCGGAGGTTCTTCCCGCTGCAAGGCAGGCGATTACTTCCATTATAGCGGAACGGGAAACCCCGTCTATCGCTAGTTTTGGCGGGTTCTAGCGAAACCGCTCGCGGAGGAAAAGAATCCGTTCCCTGTTCTGTGCCTCGCTCACTTCATGGCCGCTGAACGGGTAGTCCTTGATCGTTTTGTCCGCCTCGATCCGGTTGTAGACCGCATAGACCGTCTCCGGCATGCAGACGGGATCCTTCCAGCCGACGGACATCAGCACGGGAACCTTGATCCGCGGAGCGAGATTCAGCATGTCGTAGTGGGCGAGCGTATGCAGCGCCGCCTCCAGCCGCTCGGGGTAGCGCTTGAGATGCTGGGCCAGCTCCGCGAGCGAGCTGCTGGAGTTGAGCACGCCGAAATCCATATGGCACAGGTTCGGAATATCCGCGACGATTGCCGTAACTTTGGGATTCAGCGCCGCGGAGATGAGCGCCAGGCCGCCGCCTTGGCTGGCGCCCACGGCGGCGAGCCTCGCCCCGTCGACTTCGGGCTGCGCCGCGGCGGCGTCGACCGCGCGGACCGCGTCGATCGTCATGGCGTGGTAGTACGAGCGCTCCGGCTCCAGCACATTGCCGGACACCCAGCCTTTGACGGCGCCGCTGCGAAGCGGCAGGTGATTGCCGGTTTCGCCGCCTTGCCCGCGGACGTCCACGGCCAGGACGGCATAGCCTTGAAGCAGCCAGCCTGCATGGCGCTCGGGGTAACCGCGGTCGTCCGTATAGCCGGGGAAGAGAACGACGCAGGGGAGCGGGTTCCGTGCCCCGTCCGCGCCGCGGCCGACATCCGGCACCATGAACCAGGCATGGATCGGCGTATCGTCAAAGCCTTGATACGTCAGATGATCGACCGTCACGCCGTTGAAAGGCGACTCCGTTCGCTCGCGCCGCACGTCAAGCGGCTTGCCGTCATAACGGCTGAGGGCGGCGTCCCAGAAGGCGTTCAGCTCGGCGTGATCGATCGTGGTCGGAGCGAGGTAGGCTTCGAGCTCTCTTTTGCGTTGGGCGATGGCATGATTCATGAATGATTCCTCCTTAGGTTGGTAAGTCGTGCGATTAAGGCGAATGCCCCCGGTTGTTATAAGCGTATATAGACGTATAAAACAGGCCGGCCAGGCAGCCTTCCCGCTGTACGGATGATGCCTGGCTGCCGGGGGATGGCCCGTCCCGGGCGCTGGCGGCGGTCCGGCTACCGCAGGCCGCTCGGCCAGATGACGAGCGAGCGGCCATCGCGCTCCGCGCCCAGCGCCCGCAGCATGCCGGATGCCGGCGATTCCGCAACGGGCACGCCGTTCCAGCGCTCGATCTTGATCTTGCTCAGCTTCTGTTGGCGCAGCAGCGTGCGGAATACCTCTCTCAGGGCCGCGGCCGTTTCCTCTTCCTGTCGTCGGCTTGCGGAAGCCCCGGCCGGAAGCTCGTCCGGCGGCTCCGGCCCGGCCGTCAATTCGATGATATGCTTGCCGTTGCTCTCCAGCCAGTAACGCCATTCGCCCCGCTGCAGCACGAGGAAGCTGCCGCTCTTGCGAGCGAAGCCGGAGCCGCGCGCGGCGGGCCAGTCCGCGGCCAGCCCGAACGGGTTCGCCGGGTCCGTCGCCGCAAGCATCGTGATGGCGGCGCCATCCTGCTCCGGCGGCGGAAGGCGCGCCGCGTCGAGGCCCGCGCGTCTCGCGAATTGCAGCGAGCCCGCGCCTTCCACGAGCAGGCCGCGCGTCACGACGCCCCACTGCTCGAGCTGCTTCAGCACCGGCATCAGCTCGTCCCAGGCGAAAGGCGACAGCTGCTGCACGAGCTCCTTGGACACGATGCCGCAGCTGTCGAGCAGATGCTGCGTCCAGTGGAGCGCCGACTCCGACAGGTCGGAGCTGACGGCGCGCAGCGCTTCGGCGCCGAGCTCGCGAGCCGCCATGCCGTCGCCGCCGTCGCTCGCCAGCGAGTACGTGCCGCCGGCGTCCGCCCGCTCTGCGCCGTGCGGGCTTCCGCCCGGGGCGGGCAGCCCGTTCGCCGATGCCGCCGTGCCGAGCGGACTGCCGCCCGTCACGGCGTCCGCCCGCCCGAAGCCGGCGGCGGCATCTGCCTTGCCGCCCGGATTGTTGATGCCGTCCAGCCCGCCCGGCCCGCTCATGCCGCCCAAGCGGCCCGGCTCGGCTTCGGCCTCCTCGGCGGCATCCGCCAGCGATCCCGTCCAATACCAGCGCCCGAGACCGGAGCCCGTCCGGGCGAGCTGCTTGCCCTTGGTCGCGAGCTGCAGGCGCAGCGGCGCGAACTGGTCGTTGGAGACGGCGCCTTCCCAGACGAGGTCGAGCAGGTCGGCCAGCAGCTCCGACGGGACTTTGCCGTATTCGCGGCTCAGCTTCGTCAGGAAGCTCGCGCCGCCCGTCCGGAGCAGCCGAAGCAGCTCCGGATGCTTCGACGCCTCGTCCGGCCGGTCGGCCTGCCGCATGACCGGCGCGTAGAGCGGCTTCGCTTCCGCGAGGAAGAAGGCGATCCGCCCTTCCTTCTCGCCGTCCGCTTTGCGGCCGAGCCAGATGACCTCGCCGGAGGCGCAGAGCAGGTCGAGGTCATCTTTGCGGTAACCCGTCACCCGCGCGGGGAAGATGAGCGTTTCCCAATGCGAGGCCGGCAGGAAGAAGCCCTGCAGCCGCTCGATGACGAGCCGCAAGCCGTCGATGCCGCTCAGCTGCGTCCCCGACAGCGCATGCTGCAGCCGCGACATATGCGCCATCCAGTCCACGGGATCGATCGCTTCCGCCTGTTTCCGCGCCTGCTCCAGCGTCAGCCGGATGAGCCGGCGCGCGACGCTGCGGCTCGTCCAGATCCGCTCCGCGTCGTCCGCGAACGGCGCGTGCTCCGTGCGGTCCAGCGCGAGCAGCGTATCCGCGACGCGAGCGGCGTCCTCGGCGGAGAGCAGCGGGTAGCGCTCCCGCAGCTCTGCTTCGGTGAAGGAGAGCCGATGATCCGCGAAGCGGCCGGCGACGAACGCGATCGAAGCCTCGCTCTGCGGGAAGGCCGCGTACAGCTCGCGCTCTTCCGCGCAGATCCAGCGCCGCTGCCCGCGTCCGAAGTCGAGCTCGAGCGTCCGCCCGGTGGAGCCGAGCGCCGCCAGCCAGGCGTCCGCATCGCGGCCTGCCGCCGCGGCCAGCTCTTCGCGCGACAGATCGCCGCGCCGCTTGAGCAGCCCGAACAGCTCGTCCGCGCTGGCCGGCGGCTGGCGCACCGCCTCCAGCCGCGCCTCCTCCTCGCGGGCGACGGCGGGATCGACCGCCTGCCGTACCGCGTCCTGGCCGAACAATTCTCCGGCCAGCGACTTGCTGACGCTGAGCAGCTGCAGCTGCGTCGCTTCGCTTAATCCGTCGCCCTCGTATACCATCGCCGTCGCGTAATCCGAGATGTAATGGACGGCGAACGGCGAAGGCGCGTTCACTTCCTTGACCGACACGGCGACATCGCCCGCGGCGATGGACGCCAGCAGCCGGACGAGTCCGTTCGTGTCCAGGTAGTGATGCAGGCATTCCCGCATGGCTTCTTCCAAATACGGAAAATGCGCCGCATACGGCAGCGCCTGCTTCAGCAGCTCCTCGCTCCGCAGCCGCTTCAGCCAGATCGGCGTGCGCGTGAAGCTGCGCGAGAGCAGGAGCGAGGTTTCCGCGATCCGGCGGAACGCGACGGCGAGCAGGGGCGAGCCCGTGATCGCCTCCGTCAGCAGCGGCTCCGCGCTGGCCGCGGTAATTTGCCACAGCGTCTGCAGCCAGGAGGCGTCCCACTCCGGCACGACGAGCTCGATGCCGTTGTCCTTGGCGTTGCCGTACATCGAATAGGGCAGCAGCCGCTGAAAATGCCGCTGGATCGCCAACAGCCATGTCCGGTTCAAACGCCGCCCGAGCGGATTGTGAATGATGATGCGCGTCTGGTTGGACAGGTCGCGGTAATGCTCGATCACGATCCGGCGCGCGGTCGGCAGACCGACCGTCCGCTGCTGCGCCCGCGCCAGGTCGATCAGCTGCCCGGCGGAAGCGTGATCGAGCCCGTACTCGGTATCCAGCCAGGCGATGGCGGCTTCTTCGCGTTCGCGCTCCATGTTCATGCCGGACGCGGGGTCCGGCTCCTCCGACGGGAGCGCCGGCCCGAGCCGGTCGGCCAGCCGCTCCAGGAAGGCGCCGAGCTGGACGCCGACTTCCACGCTCCGGCTGCTCGCCTCGGCTTTCCAGAACGGGATCTCGCTGAACCGGTTCGGCGCTTCCTGCACGTACACGCGGTCGTTCTCGATCCGGCTGATCATCCACGAGCTCGTTCCAAGCTGGAACACGTCGCCGGGGCGGCTTTCCGTGATGTATTCTTCGTCCAGTTCGCCGAGGTGGACGCGGCTGTCGGCATGATGGACCGGGTAATTGGAGGTGGACGGAATCGTGCCGGCCCCGGTCACGGAAGCCATCGCCGTATTGGCGCGCTTGCGCAGCCTGTCCGTGTCGCTGTCCCAGTCGACGAGCGGGCGGGCAAACGGGTAGAAGCCGGCCAGCACCTTCAGCGCCGATACGAGCCGTTCCCGGGGGAACGTGCGGTAGCATTCGCTCTGCACGATGAGGCCGTACAGCGCCTCCGCCGTCGTCTCGGCCGCCGCGGTCATGGAGACGATATGCTGCGACAGCACGTCAAGCGGTTCGTGCGGGAGCTCGATCGCTTCAATGTCGCGGCGCGTAATATTGCGGCATAGCACGGCCGCTTCCGGCAGCTCGCTGCGCTGCCGCGCGAGGATATAGCCGCGGCTGACGTCGCCGACGCCGTGGCCCGCCCGGCCGATGCGCTGGATGCCCGCGGCGGCGGCTTTGGGCGAGTCGACCTGAATGACGAGGTCGACGTGGCCGACGTCGATGCCGAGCTCGAGCGACGAGGTGGCGACGAGACAGCGCAGCTCGCCGGCTTTCAGCATGCGCTCGACCTCGAGCCGCCGCTCGCGGGCAAGGCTGCCGTGGTGGGCGCGGGCCAGCTCGCGGCCGGCATGCTCGTTCAGGCGCAGCACGAGCCGCTCGCACAGCCGGCGGCTGTTCACGAACAGCAGCACGGAGCGCATGCCCTCCATCAGCGAGGCGATGCGCTCGACGATCGGCTGCCAGATGCCGTCGCGGGAGCGCACGGGCTGGCTCAGGTCGGGCATCGTGACGCGCACCTGAATGGACTTGACCATCGCGCTCTCCACGATGGCGACCGGCCGCGGCTTGTAGCCAAGCGGATGGATAACCCCGGCCGCGGACCGCATGTCGGCGGCCTCGCGTGCAGCGTCATCCTGCTCACCGTCCCGCATGCCCGTCTCCGCCCGCGTCAAGCCGGAGCTTGTCTTCTCGCCGCTCATCGCGCCGGTTCCACGGGCAGCACTGTCCAGTGAAACGTCTTGCAATGCCGTCTCTTCGTTCATCTTCGCGCCGGCCTCAAGCGCAGCGCTATCCCGCGTACCGTTCCCGAACCCGCCGCGGGGTTCCGGCGCCCATCCGCCCAGAAACCGGGCGACCCGCGACAGCGGCTTCTGCGTCGCCGATACGCCGATGCGCTGCACGGCATGCGGCGACAGCGCAGCCAGCCGCTCCAGCGAGAGCGACAGATGCGCGCCGCGCTTGTCGCCGGCGAGGCTGTGGATTTCGTCGACGATGACCGTCTCTACGATCCGCAGCATGCGGCGGCCCTTGTCCGACGTCAACAGCAGGTAGAGCGACTCCGGCGTCGTCACAAGCACATCCGGCGGCCGATTGGCCATGCGGGCCCGTTCGCGCGGCGGCGTATCGCCGGTGCGGACGGCCGTCCGCATGCCCGGCCAGGCGCCGCCCGGCTCTTCGGCGGCGTACGCTTCGATGCGGTTCATAAAATCGACCAAATGATACTGGATGTCGTTATTCAGCGCCTTAAGCGGGGTAATATACAGTACGCGCACGCCGGCGGACCAAGCTTCGTCCTGCGCCGCGGCCTGCTCCTTGGCCAGCGCGAGCCGGCTGAGGCAGGGCAGCAGCGCCGCAAGCGTCTTGCCCGAGCCGGTCGGAGCGGCGATCAGCGTATGCCGGCCGGCGGCGATGGACGCCCAGGCGTCCTGCTGGACGGGAGTCGGTTCGCCGAAGGTCCGGGTGAACCAGCCGGCCAGCGTCGTATGGAAGCCCGCGAGGGCATCGGAAGAAGAGTTCATGCGGATAACAGCTCCTTATTTGTTCATGGAAGAACCGATGGGAAGAACCGATGGGCGAGATCACAGTGCCTACTCTATCATGCTAGTATTCATCATGTCGCAATCGATTCCTTTCTAGACGCCCGAATAAACCGCGACGCAGCCAATTGACAGGTCAATAAGCAAGCTCATGCGCATACATATAGTTTTACATCAGCGACGGTGCTGAGGCTGCGGGAGGTAACGAGAAGATGGCAAAATGGCGGGACAGCCTGGAGAAGCGGTTCACGGAATGGAGACGACTGGAGGACGCGGTGGAAGATACGCTTGCCGGCAGGCGCGTGCTGCGCGTCGCGGGGCCGAGGGCGCCGCGGCTGAAGACGCCGGTATCGGTGGCGGTTAAGCAGGCGGAATTGAGTGCGGTGGAGGAGAAGTTCAAGGCCGGTCTGGCCTGCTTCTGCCTGGGGGAGCTGACGGGCGAGGAGCGGGCGTCGTTCCTGAACGCATGGCATGACCGGCTCGAGTCCGGGGCGACCGTCGTGCTGGCGGACCGCCGGGGCGAAGGCTGCGAGACGCCGGATCAGCTGCGCGACTTGTTCATGCCGCACGCCAGGGCATTGGACGTCGAGGTCGGCCCGACCTTCTGGTGGGTCCGCTACGAGCGGGCCTAGGCGCCGTCAACAAGCAAAGCCGCGGCTGCTTGTCCCGGGAGAGAAGCGGCTGCGGCTTTGCCTGCATTGCCGGCGGAGAGGGCTGCCCTTCCGCCGAACATATGTAATTCATCGTCTTGCATTAATCGGAATCGTTGTCGCCCGGTTCGTCGGAAGGATCGTCGGCATATTTATCGAATGTCTGCGGGCTCATGACGCGGCGCGCGGTTACGTAGCGCTTCGAATAATAAGATTCTTCCAGGCCGCTGATCGTAACGCCTTTGCTGGAAGAAGCGTGCGCGAATTTGCCGTCGCCGACATAAATGCCGACATGCGAGATGCCGTTTCCTGTCGTATTGAAGAATACGAGATCCCCAGGGATCAGATCGCCCTTGGCGATTTTCTTGCCCAGCCGAGCCTGCGATTGGGACGCATGCGGAATGTCGACGCCGAGTTTCTTGAACACGTACATCGTGAATCCGGAGCAGTCGAACCCTTTCGTGGTCGTGCCGCTGTAAACGTAGGGCGTGCCGATCAGATCGCTGATGACGCCATCCATCTTCGAATTGGCGAAAACGCTGCCAGCTTGGAATACGAATAGCATCGCGAGTCCGATCAAAAGTGCGGAGAACTTCTTCAAAACGGGAAACTCCTTCCAGTGCCTACGAGGTTAGCTGTGGGGTTCGGTTGAAGGCTCCCTATGATCGCCTCTGGCAGGCGCGCTCGAGCTCATGCGCCTGTCGGGATCAATTCACCCAGAATGGTTCCCCCGTTTCCCGATATGGGAATTCGGCAAAATTTTCATTTCACAGGGAGAATTATTCGATCATTTTGTCGCATCTCCTTCCGAGTTCACCTTTTGTTCACAAATTAAAATTATTAGAGTGCAACCTTTTATTTCTCATTTTCGTATAATAGCGCCGTTTTCGGGATGTTTTGAAGCGTTCGTCACGATGTCGGATCGTTGGAGACGTTCTGTTGCATCTTGTCTGCGGCCGCCGCTCCGCGAACTGCCAAAATAGCCCCTTCGGGACCGAAGGGGCTACAGGCTGTCGGGAAAGTATACGTTTCTTCGACGTTGCCCATGCCGTCTAGATCGTCTTCATGGGCAACGGACACAGAATCCGTTATTTGGTGGAAATCGGTAGGTTTGGGCTGGCGAAAGGACACAGAATTCGTTATTGTCTCCGGAGGGCATCGAAGGTCTGCCTCTTTGACGAAATAAAGGATCCTATGTCCGCGAACATATAAAAAAACCATGAATAGGGGCCGATAGCGGATTTCCTGTCCGGATGCAATGCTTCGAAGACAGTGCTGCTGCCAACTCTCCTTAATCTAAGCTGGGGAATGTGGAGGCGGCCGCCAGAAGCCCGAGGACTGCCGTTCCGGTTTTACGAGCCATTCCGTGTCATCAAACCTGGATTTCTCTACAATGAATGAGCCCCTTCGGGACCGAAGGGGCTCATAGGCGCATGGTGCGTTGGACGCATAATGGCTTGCCGGCTCAGCCGCATAAAGGGCGGTGCCGGCGGTTGCGGGCGGCCAGTCCGGCGAGCTACCCGGAGGGCAAGCATCCGCTCAGGATTGCTTCGACTGCCAGACGTCGTACTGGGCGGCGACCGTCCACACCTTCATGATCGTTCGCAGCAGCTGGTAGCCTTGATGCAGGATGAGCGCAAGCAAGCCGGCCCACAGCAGCGAGACGGAGGCGACCGTCACGCTCAGCAGGGCGCCGATGCCCCACATCAGGAACGAGATGCAGGCGAACGGGACGAGGTTCGCGATGCCGCTCCAGAGCGCCCGCATGGAGCCGCTGCCGGTCACCGCGCCGAACTGCATGGCGAGGAAGAGCAGGTGCACGAGAACGGCCCAGAGGAGCCAGGCGCCTGCCCAAGGCCCGGCGGCTTGCGCGAATTGGATGAGCGATCCGCTCGACAAGAGCAGCTTCAGCGCATTCGGCAGCAGCCAGACGGCGGGCGCGAGCGTGAGCGCCGTTTCCGCCAGGTAGAGCAGGGCGACCGGCTTCCATGCTTTGCGGATGCCCTTCAGGAAGGTCGTTCCTTTCTCGTCGTTCGCATGATGCAGCGAGTGGAACAGCCCGGCGTTCAGGAACGGCGTGACGATCATCCGCCCGGCCAGCAGCCCGCAGAACAGCAGGGCGTACGGGCGGATCAGATCGGTCTTCATCAGCTGAAACTGCGCTTCCGTCAAGAAGAGGGAGATCGCGCTGCTGCTGGCCGCATACGAGTCGGGGAACCGTTTGAGCAGCGGAACCGCGATTCCTTCGATGGTCCGGTAGAGGAAGAAGCCCCATATGAGCTCATATAGAAACAGCAGGATGATGATATAGAAGTGCTTGGTCGTCAATTGCCAGCCTTGCTTGATATGCGTCTTCATTCGTGAGGTCACCTCCTTCATTCATAGTGGATTACCAGGCAAGCGAGGAGAACAGCGTCTCGAGCAGCTTCGAGAGGCCGACGCTCCAGCGGGTGCGCGTCTTCGCGTCCAGATCGGCTTTCATGAAGTTATTGATGTGCTTGTTGTCGAGCACGTTGTCGTTCTGCGGATCGACCGCGGCCCAGAGCAGCTTCGCGCTGTGCACGATCTTGATCTGAATGTGGGCGTCCTGGCCGTCCCATACTTTCGGCATGACGGTACCGTCCGCGAAATGGAGCATGATCGTCACGGGACCAACGCTGCCGCCGCTCTTCTTGATGAGCACGACGTTCTCGAAGAGCTGCTTCCCGTCCTGCTTGACCGGATTGACGTGAATCGAAGCGACGGAGTAGTCCGACATGGCGTCGCCGTAGACGAAATGGCTGAAGTAGTCGTTCCACTTCGTCTTCGTCACCGACTCCACGACTTTCTGGAAATCGGCGGTGGACGGGTGCTTGAACTTGAACTTCTGGAAATACGTCCGCATGATCTTGCGCATCGTCGCTTCGCCGACCTGCTTCTCGATGCCGATCAGCACGAGCTTGGCGCGGATGTACACGTTCTCGGCGTAGTGGTTGTTGCTTTGATACGACCAGGACAGCTGCTTCAGCGGCGCGGGATCGGTCATATAGCTCGATTCCACGGGCAGATTCGGCGCCACGCCGTATTCGCTCTCCATCACTTTGTCTTCGGCGTAGGAGGTGAAGCCTTCGTCGAGCCACGCTTCTTCGAATTCGTTGGAGGCGACCATGCCGTACCAGTATTGGTGGCCGATCTCATGCACGACGGTGCGCTCCAGGTCGTAGCCGGGGTTGCTGTTCTCCGCCGAGAACGCCGTGACGAGCGTCGGGTATTCCATGCCGCCCGCGCCGTTGCCGCCTTTGGGCGGGACGACGATGGAGAGCGTCGTATACGGGTATTCCCCGTACCACTGCGCGTATTTGGCCAACGCCGACTTGGCCGCGTGCATGTAGCGGTCTTTCAAATCGGCGTGCTGCGGATCGAGGTACAGCTTGATGCGCACGCCGGGTACGCCCGTCGTGGAGTACGGCTCTTCGTAATAGACGAAGTCCGGGGAAGCGGACCAGCCGAAGTCGTGCACGTCGTCGGCGTAGAATTGATACGTCTTGCGGCCGTCCTTCACGACGGAGGCCTTCGCTTGAAATCCGGTCGCGGCCACCTTGTAAGCGGAAGGGACGTTGATTTTCACGCTGTAGATGCCGAAGTCGCTGTAGAACTCCGAGTTGCCGTGGTACTGGTGCACGTTCCAGCCTTCCGTCGTCCGGCCTCTCGTGCCCGCCGTCTCGTACACGGCCAGCTTCGGAAACCATTGGCCCGCCATGACGAAATTGCCGGCGTAGCCCATGCGCGCGAACACTTCGGGCAGCTTCACCTCGAACTTCATGCGCAGCGTGACGCTCTTTCCCGGCGCTACTGGGGTCGGCAGCTTAAGCTTGGCCAGCGTAAGATCGCTCGGATTGCCGTCGTCGGGCTGGACGAAGTGCAGGCGCGGCAGGAGGCTGTAGCCTTCCGTCGTCTGGAGCGAGAGCAGGTTCATGTAGCCCGTGCTGTCCGCGGTAGCCTTGTCCTCCCGCAGCTGTCCGCCGGACTCCTTCATGAAGGTGGTGTCCTTGGAGCGGAAGGCGTTCGGATAGAAGTGAAAATACAGCTCGGACACCTGCTGTTTGCCGGGGTTTGTCCACGTGACGGACTGCTCGCCCTGCAGCATGTGCGTGCTCTCCTGCAGCGTGACGTCGATGTGGTACTCCGTGACGCGTTTGCTGAGCGCGACGGGCTTCGGCTGCATGACGTTGTCCGGCTCCTGCGGGGCCGGCGGCGCTGCCTGCTTAGGGGCGCCATCTTGCTTCGCGGGGACGGAAGCGAACGTATATTGCGAGACCCAGGCATTCCCGAACCCTTGCCTCGCCGTGACGCCGATAATGACGGCGGCGAGGGCGAAGAGCAGAATACGTTTGGCGTAACGTGGATTCATGACATGATTCCCTCCCGTTGACAAGCTTCTAAAGCATGTATATGTTTGCTTTTCCGGGATTATTAGCTAAAATGGAATTAATGTGCGGACGGGTTCGAAGGAATGGCGGAAGCCGCGCCGCACGCGGAATTCAAGGCTTTCGAGGAAGGCTTGAAATATAAGCCTTTATAAGTTTTCGGCTTATAGATACGCTTGTATTTCTCCGGAATGAAACGCGGCAAGCCGCAAGCAGGACGGCGACAGCCGTTTCACCTTGGGACAGGAGTTGAACGATAGGATGAGCGAGCAGGACAATAATCAGCGGCCGCCGGAGAAGAAAGAGAAGAAGTCGCTTTCCCTCAACGTGGTGAGCAATAAGGAACATAGAGGGTTCGGCGCGGGGACGATCGATCTGAGCGACGTCGCCTGCGTCATGATCGATAACGGCGAGGCCTACATCGACGTCGGCGCGATGCACGCGAAGAGCAAGATCGAACGCGGCATCAAGTTCAGCACGAACAAGGAAGACGTGCCGAACGGCCGCCCGTGCTGGATCGTATGGGTCGCGGTGGACCGGAACGAGGAAGGCGCCTTCTATGCGGGGGCGACGGCATGCCCGATGCTGGTCGATTCGGAAGCGCGGCGCGGCTGGAAGATTCTCGCGCAGCACGTGAACAACCTCGACTACGCCATCAAGCGGCGCTTCATGCTCGATGAGCTGGGCGCGGAAGAGAAGCAGGCGCTCAAGAAGCTGCTCGTCTCGCATAACGCGGAATGGTGGGAGCGCTCGTCGGATAAGCTGAAGGAAGCGCTGAACGTATAAGGGCCGCCGGCTCTTGAACGATGCGGCTTCCCGGGGAACGGCTGTACCGGAGCGGGCAGCCCGGGGGTTACCGGCAAGGAAGGAACGCGATTGTCCGTTCTCCGATTGGAGCGGGCAGTCGTTTTTTTATATAGGACGGAGCATGGATCGCGTTGACAATGCTTATGAATTAATTGATAATGATTATCAGTATCAATTAATTGAGAATTGCTGAAGGAGTGAACGAATTGGATCCTAAGGTGCTGCTCGTATATGCCAGCATGACCGGCACTACGAGAGATATGGCGGACAGCGTCGTGGAAGGCTTGCTGGAAAGCTGCGTGGCCGTGGAGGTCAAGGAAGCGATCGATACTTCGGCGTCCGATCTGGACGTCTACGATAACTTCGTGTTCGGCTTGTACACGTGGGGCGACGGCGATTTGCCGGATGAGTTCCTGGACTTGTACGACGAAATGCGCGACATGGATTTGTCGGGCAAGCGGGCCGCCGTATTCGGCTGCGGGGACTCCTCTTACCGCTATTTCGCCGTGGCGGGCGACATGCTGTCCAAGCGCCTTGAGAACCGGGGGGCCGCCGTGATGCAGCGGACCGTCAAGGCGGACCGGTGTCCGGGCATCGAGGACTTCGATGCGTGCAGGAAGCTCGGCATCGAATTCGCCGATTTCATCAAGCGGCAGTTGAACTAGCGAGCGGCGAAGGCGAGACTGGCCGGCGCTCCGGCCAGGCAGGCTGCGGCTCGTTCTGGATCGCGGAGCGGGTAGTCGCGCGTCGGGCAATAGGTATATATAGACAGGGATAAGCAACAGCCGTATCATCGAGCGTAATCCGTTTCGCGCTCAGTGGATGCGGCTTTGTTTTGCTTCGAAGAGGGTATTCGCTTGCGCTATGCCGCCGGGCGCATTAGTAGATCCGGCGCGCGCCTCCGCGGGACGGCAAGTGTTGGAAGGAGCAGGCACGATGCGCCGCGGGCAAGGGCCGTTTGGCGATAATCGAACGGTATACTATGATGAATGGGATGCCATTCCGGTTCTCATGGCAGGGAACGGCGATCCCGTGTATAAACCTTAAGTAGAACGAATTGTTACCAAAGGAGTGATGGATATGGCGCGCGTATTGTTTATTAACGGCGGGTCGGAGGGACATATCAATCCAACGATCGGCGTCGTGCGGGAGCTTGTGTCGCGCGGCGACGAGGTCGTGTACGTGGCGATAGAGGCGTTCCGGGAGCGTCTGGAGAAGGCCGGCGCTTCCGTGCTGACCATTGACGGCCAAAAGTTTATTCAAGCGTTCATCTCGGGCGGAAGAAATTACGTGCTCGAGCGCATCAACGGCCTGCTGCTTACGGCCGATATCGTGATTCCGGCCGTTCTTGCGCAAATCCGGGGGGAGCGGTTCGACTACATCATCCACGATTCCATGTTCGGCTGCGGGCGCCTGCTCGCGCAAATCCTTAAGCTTCCCGCGATTTGCTCGTGCACGTCGTTCGCGCAGACCGAGGCTTCCTTCGAGGCGATGATGCAATCCTTCGCGGAGGAAGTCCCGGCGCCGATAGCCGAGCCTCTATATGATACCTATCGCGGCCTTGTCGCTAAGGTGAAGGAGCAATACGGCGCGGACATCCGTTCGCCCTATGAAGCGTGGTGCAATCCCGCGCCGCTTACTCTCGTCTATACCACGAGGGCGTTTCAGCCCGACGGGGACGCGTTCGACCCGTCGTATGCGTTCGTCGGCCCCTCCATCTCTTCGCGTTACACGCCGGAACCGTTCGACTTGTCCGCGCTCGAGGGGAAGGCCGTCATCTACATCTCGCTCGGCACCGTGTTCAACCTGGCGGCGGATTTTTACCGGCTTTGTTTCGAAGCCTTGGGGAACACGGCATATACGGTCGTCATGTCCGTCGGAAGCCGTACCCGGCTATCCGATTTAGGGGAGATTCCCGCCAACTTCATCGTGAGCCGTTACGTTCCGCAGACGGACGTCCTGCGGCACGCGGACGCATTCATTACGCATGGCGGTATGAACAGCGTCCATGAAGGGCTGTATTACGGGGTTCCGCTTGTCGCCATCCCGCAAGGCGCGGATCAGCCGGTCATCGCCGGGCAGGTCGCCGGTACCGGGGCAGGCGTTCAATTGCGGATGCAGGGCCTGACGGCCGCACAGCTGCGAGAGGCCGCGGATCGCGTGTCAAGCGGCGCTTCTTATCGGGCGGCCGCCGCGGCGATCGGGGAATCGTTCCGGCGATCGGGCGGGTATCGTCAAGCGGTGGAGGCTATATTCGCGTATACGGGCCGGCCGGGGAGGTAAAGCGTACGCGGCGACCCCTGTTCGAATGACGCCGATCTATGGTATAGTTATCCAACAGGAACGCATGTTCTATACTTAGGGGGATACGGCATGAACCGGCAATCGAAGGTCCGCGGGCAATACGCCGACCTGCTCCGGCGCTATTTGCTGCCACAGCGGCAAACCTTATGGATTCTCGCGGCATTGCTCATCCTGATGATCGGCCTGCAGCTCGTCAATCCGCAGATTATCCGCTATTTCATCGATAAGGCTCAGGCGGGCAGCGATCTCCAGCCGCTGCTCGTCGCCGCCGGCCTGTTCATCGGCTTCTCCGTGCTGCAGGGCGGCATTTCCGTGCTGGCGGCGTATTTCAGCGAGAATCTCGGCTGGAAGACGACGAACGAGCTGCGCAGCGACTTGGCGGCGCACTGCCTGTCGCTTGACATGCCTTTCCATAAGTCGCAGACGTCGGGCGCCATTATCGAGCGGGTTGACGGCGACGTGAACGCGCTCGCGAATTTCTTCTCCAGCATGATCATCCATCTGCTCGGCAACTTGCTGCTCATGGTCGGCATCATCGCGCTGCTGTTCCGGGAGAGCTGGCTGATCGGAACGGGCATGACCCTGTTCGTCATTGCCGCGGTCTTCATCATCCAGAAGATCCGCAAGTACAACGGGGCGTTCTGGAAGGACTGGCGCCAGGCGAGCGCGGAGCTGTACGGGTTCATCGGCGAGCAGATGGAAGGCACGGAGGACATCCGGGCCAACGGCGCCGCCGGCTTCGTGATGAGCCGGTTCTACGGCATGCTCCCGAGCATGCTGCGGGTGCGGCAGCGGGCGTTCCTCGGCTTCGCCTCCATGTGGAACACGACGATCATCGTGTTCACGCTCGGCAACGCGATGGCGTTCGCGATCAGCGCGTATCTATGGAAGACGGACGCGATCTCGCTCGGCACCGTGTATTTGATCTTCTTCTACACGGAGCTGCTGTCGAAGCCGATCGAGAAGATCCGCACGCAAATGGAGGATCTCCAGAAGGCGGACGCCAGCATTTCGCGCATCCGGTCGCTGTTCGAGACGCGCTCCCGGATCGAAGACGGCCCCGGCGCGCCGCTGCCGGAAGGGCCGCTCGCGGTCGCGTTCGACGACGTCACGTTCTCCTACGAGGAGAACGCGGAGGAGCCGACGCTGAGCGAGCTGCGCTTGCAGCTTGCGCCGGGCGAGGTGCTGGGGCTGCTGGGGCGGACCGGCAGCGGCAAGTCGACGATCGCGCGGCTGCTGCTGCGGTTCTACGACCCGCAGCAGGGCACGGTTCGTCTCGGCGGCACCGACATTCGGGCATACAAGCTGAGCGGGCTGCGCCGGCGGGTCGCCATGGTGACGCAGAATATCGAGATCATGGAAGGCACGGTCCGCGACAATTTGACCTTCTACGACGAGACGGTGCCCGACGCGCGCATCGTCGCCGTCTTGGAGCAGCTCGGACTCGGGGGCTGGTATGCTTCGCTGCCCGAAGGACTGGACACGATGCTGGCCTCGGGCGGCGGCAGGCTGTCCGCCGGGGAAGCGCAGCTGCTCGCCTTCGCCCGCGTCTTCTTGACGGACCCGGGGCTCATCATCATGGACGAAGCGTCGTCCCGCCTGGACCCGCTGACGGAACAGCGGATCGAAGAGGCGATCGGCAAGCTGCTCGCGAACCGATCCTGCATCATTATCGCGCATCGGCTGGCGACGGTGCAGCGCGCCGACCGGATCGCGATTCTCGAGAACGGCGTCGTGATCGAGTCGGGGCGGCGCGAGGCGCTGGCGGCCGATCCGAAGTCGCGCTTCAGCGCGATGCTGGCGACGGGGCTTGAGGAGGTGCTCGCATGACGACGTTTCAATTCCTGATCCGGCTCATCACGTTCCGGCCGCTGCTGTATGCATTGAACGCGCTGGCGTGGACGATTCATTATTTGATCCCGATCGCGCCCGGGCTGATCCTGCAGCAGTTCTTCGACTCGCTGACGGGCGACGATACGCTGAAGATCGGCACATGGGGCCTCATCGCGCTGCTCGTTGCGGCAGCGCTGGCGCGCGTCGCCATGATCTACGTCGGCTGCATTACCGACGTGCAGTACCGCTTCCGCATGGCGATGATTCTGCGCCGCAACCTGCTCGGGCATATCCTGAAGCAGCCCGGCGCGCGGGCGATTCCGGTGTCGCCGGGGGAGGCGATCAGCTACTTCCGCGACGATGTCGATCAGACGGAGGAAGCCGTCAGCTGGTCGGTCGACGTGTTCGGCTTGACCTGCTTCGCGGCGGTATCGAGCTACATACTATTGAAGATCGACGTGCAGATGACGCTGCTCGTCTTCCTGCCGCTCGTCATCGTCGTGACGGTGGCGCAGCTGGCGACCTCGAGGCTGCAGAAGTACCGGCGGGCCAGCCGGGAATCGACGGCCCGCGTAACGGGCGCGATCAGCGAAATGTTCAGCAACGTGCAGGCGATTCAGGTCGCCGGCGCGGAGGAGCGCGTGATCGAGCGGTTCCGGCGCTTCGGCGAAGACCGCCGCAAGACGATGCTGAAGGATAAGCTGTTCGGGGAAGCGCTGGACGCCGTCTTCTCGAACAGCGTCAACCTCGGCATTGGCTTGATCCTGCTGCTCGCGGGCACGAAGATGCGCAGCGGGGACTTTACGGTCGGGGATTTCTCCTTGTTCGTGTACTACTTGACGTTCGTGACGCAGGTCATCTCCAACGTCGGCAAGTTCATGACGTATTTCAAGCTGATGACCGTGGCGCTGGCGCGGATGCTGGAGCTGCTGCAGGGCGCATCTCCGAAGGCGCTCGTCGCGAAGGGCACGCTGCTGCTTCGCAAGGGCAGCCGGCCTGCGGACGCGGAGACGGCGGACGCGGAGAACCGGCGCCCGCATGATCAGGAGCCGCTGCAGGCGCTGGAAGTATCGGGCTTGTCCTACCGGTTCCCCGACACCGGCCGGGGAATCGAGGATATTAGCTTTCAGCTTGCGGGCGGCTCGTTCACCGTCGTGACCGGCGCGATCGGCTCCGGCAAGACGACGCTCATCCGGGCGCTGCTCGGCCTGCTGCCGAAGGACGCGGGAACGATTACGTGGAACGGGAAGCCGGTCGAGGATCCCGGCACGTTCTTCACGCCGGCGCACAGCGCGTACGCCGCCCAGATCCCGCGGCTGTACAGCGACACGCTGCGCAACAATATATTGCTCGGCCACCGGGACGAGGGAGGCGCGCTGGATCGCGCGGTGCACGACTCCGTCATGGAGTACGACATCGCCCATCTGCATCGGGGGCTCGAGACGGTCGTCGGCCCGCGGGGCGTCAAGCTGTCCGGCGGCCAGATGCAGCGGGCCGCCGCGGCGCGCATGCTCGTGCGGGAAGCGGAGCTCTACGTATTCGACGACGTGTCGAGCGCGCTCGACGTCGAGACGGAGCAGAAGATGTGGGAGCGGCTGTTCGAAGGGCGCGGGAACGCCGCCTGCCTCGTCGTCTCCCACCGCCGCTCCGCGCTGGCGAATGCCGATCGTATTATCGTCATGAAGGACGGCCGGATCGAGAGCGAGGGCACGGTCGAGCAGCTGCTCGCTTCCAGCGAAACGTTCCGGGAGCTGTGGTACGGCTCTCCGTCGCATGCGTAAGGTCCGTCATGCACGACGAACCGGATAGCATGGCCATCCGGCGAGCGGCCTAACAAACAAGCCGCCCCGCGTCATCCGTAGATGACGCCGAAGCGGCTTGGACATGCCCGTCGCAGCTTGCGGTCGGGCTTATATGCAGGCGGTTGAATTAGGCTTTGTTGGAAGAACCGAATTCGCGGATCTTGCCGATAACCGTTGCTTTGATCGCTTCGCGGCCCGGCGTAATGAATTTACGCGGATCGTATACTTCGGCGTCGGCGGCCAGAGCGGCGCGAGCTGCTTTGGTGAACGCGATTTGGTTCTCGGTGTTAACGTTGATTTTCGCCGTGCCGAGCGAAACGGATTTCTTGATTTGCTCGGTTGGGATGCCAGTGCCGCCGTGAAGCACGAGCGGAAGCTGGATCGTTTGGCAGATCTCTTCCATTTCTTTGAAGCCCAGTTTCGGTTCGCCTTTGTAAGGGCCGTGTACCGAACCGAGAGCAGGCGCGAGGCAATCGATGCCCGTGCGCTCGACAAGCTCTTTGCACTCTTTCGGATCCGCGTAGATAACGCCGTCCGCGACGACATCGTCTTCTTGGCCGCCGACAGTGCCGAGCTCGGCTTCAACTGAAACGCCGCGCTCATGCGCGTAAGCAACGACTTCGCTCGTAATGCGAACGTTCTCTTCGAACGGATCATGCGACGCGTCGATCATGACGGACGTGAAGCCTGCGTCAATCGCTTGTTTACACTTGTCCACGCTTGAACCGTGGTCCAGATGGATCGCAACCGGAACGGTGACTTTCATCTCTTCGATGAGGGATTTGACGATGGCCGTAACGACCTTGAAGCCGCCCATGTAACGAGCCGCGCCTTCGGATACGCCCAGGATCACCGGGGATTGCTCTTCTTGAGCCGCCGCGAGGATCGCTTGCGTCCACTCCAAGTTATTGATGTTGAACTGGCCTACGGCATAACCTTCTTTGAGTGCTTTGTTAAGCATGCCCTTCATTGATTCCAATGCCATGTTTAATTTCCTCCTACACCTATTCAATTTGGTTCTCTATAGCAAAGCAACGTACTGCCGTCCGTTGGTCCGATCCGGAGCCGATCCGTCTCCGCCCGGGCGGAGCGGAACAAGCCCGTTCAGAGCCCTACATGTTATAATCTCGCATTTGGCGAAATTCGTCAACTACCGACAATGCATTGCCCGGACATCAAGGCCGTCATGAGCGCGCTGCAAGGGATCGCCGTTTCATAACGACCGGGAATCCGGAATCTGGCAGGCACCCCACTTGGTGCCTTTCTTTATTTATCATGTCACGCCATCCGGCATACCATTCCCGTTCGTCATCCGGCCGGCTTCCCGGGCTATAATACGGTCATGTCGAATTTCGCCGGTACGTTAGATAGAAGTGATGGTGCAAATGGAGCTTGCTTGATACAATGATGAACGTGGCCGGTCTGGCGGCATACGACATCCGGCATATGGCATATCCTACAAGCGCTTTCAATCGGAGGCTGCCGCGAACTGCTGCGAATTCCCCCCGAGCGCGTTCCATTAGGGGGAGCGGCGCAGCGTATGGCCCGAATACCGCCGCAGTTCGCGCGTCGGATGAAAACGGATAGCGATGCGATTATTGATTATTGCGCCGGGCGGAATGGCAGGTATACCTTGGTTACGTAACGACATTCCGGCAAAGGGGCAATAACCGTTCATGAGCGAAAATACAGGCCACGCAAACGGGCAAGAAGAGCAGGTCGTACAGACGGGCGTGCACAATTTCAGCAAGGAAGAAGAGTATGTGAAACCGGCGGATGCGTATCTGCTGGAGAGGCTGGAATGGTTCAAGGATCAGAAGCTTGGCCTCATGATGCATTGGGGCCCGTATTCGCAGCTCGGCATCGTCGAGTCCTGGGCCTTGAGCGACGACGACGCGGACTGGTCCCGGGAAGGGATCGATTGGGAGCGGGACGGCGAGGCGTTCAAGCGGCAGTACTTCGATTTAAACCGTACCTTTAATCCGATCCGGTTCCAACCGGATGTCTGGGCCGATCTGGCCGCGGACAACGGCTTCAAATATTTGCTGTTCACGACCAAGCATCATGACGGCTTCTGCATGTGGGATACGGCGACGACCGACTACCGGGTGACGTCGCCGGACTGCCCGTTTCACGCGCATCCGAACGCGGATATATGCAAGGCGCTGTTCGAGGCCTTCCGTAACAGAGGACTCGCCGTATCGGCGTACTTCTCCAAGGCGGACTGGCATACTCCGCATTACTGGGCTCCCGGGACAGCAAGGGGAAACCGGACATGGCGCGGGCCATCCTACGATCCGGCAGAGCGGCCGAAGCTGTGGGAACGATTCGTTGATTTTACGCATCGGCAGCTAACGGAGCTGCTGACCGACTACGGCCGCATCGACGTGTTGTGGCTGGATGCCGGATGGGTTCGCGACGGCGGCAGGGTGCCCCAGGATATTCGCCTCGGGGAATTGGTCGAGAGGGCCCGCGAGCGGCAGCCATGGCTGCTGTCGGCGGATCGCACGGTCGGCGGCCCGTACGAGAATATCGTGACGCCGGAGCAGACGATCCCCGACGGACCGATGAACATTCCATGGGAAAGCTGCATTACGCTGGGGACGTCCTTCTCGTTCAAGTACGAGGACCGGTATAAATCGGCCCAGCAGCTTGTCGGTCTGCTGCTGGAGGTTGTGGCCAAAGGCGGGAACCTGGCGCTGAACGTCGGCCCGCAGCCGGACGGCCGCCTGCCGGAAGGCGCGATCAAAGGTATCCGGGAGCTGGGCGCATGGCTGAACGTATACGGGGAAGGCGTCTACGGCACGCGGATTTGCGCTCCGTACTATACGGGCGACTGGGCATTCACGCGCAAAGCGGATACCGTATACGCGTTTCGGATCTATCGCGATCCGCAGGCAACGCCCGCCCGCGAGCTGACGATTCCTTACCTTGAGGAGGTCCGGCGAATCGAGGTCATGGGCGGCGGCGAGGCGCTTGCCTTCGCCCGCACGAGCGAGGGATACCGGGTGCGGCTGCCGGAACCGGATCAAGATGCAGAGACGCCGATTGCAATCGGATTTCGAATCGCGACGATTTAATTGAAAGATCCTTGAGGGGCGTCGCCGTACGCCCCTTAAGGATCTTTCATTTCAGAAAGAGGGGGGAGCAATGCGAAAAAAATGGTTCTACCGGCTGTTATTTTCGTATTCGCCGATTTTGTTCATCACCGTCACGCTCACGTTCTTCATTTTTTTCCAGCTGCTGAACGAACAGAATCGGAACGAGGCGTTGAAGGCGAATGAAACGCTCTCCATCCAGGCCGTGCGTTTGACCGATTCGTCGCTCAAAACGATCGACAACACGATGATGCTGAGAAGCATGGAGATCGACAGCAATCGGGAGTTTTTCAACTATTTCAATGCTCCGAACGATACCGACGTCTATACCAAAATGATGGCGGTCGAGGCGATGCGGGACTTGATGGTGTCCGAGCCGCTGATCGATTCGATCTATTTGGTGCGTTTTCGCGACCAGACGGTGCTCAGCGATGCGACGGGCGCGCGCCTAAGCGATTTCTCGGACGAGCCGTTCGTCAAGCAATACCTGAACAGCCCTTCGCCAAAATGGACGGGGCCGCGAATTTACCGGCCTTTCTCCGTCAAGGAGGGCAAGCAAGTCGTCAGCCTGGTAAGGTCCGCGCCGTTCATAACGGGGGAGAAAGGGCTGATCGTCGTTAATGTGGCAACGGAATCGCTCTCCAAGATGGTTTCGGAGTTATATGACGGCACGACGAGCTTTATCCAGGTCCAGGACTCCGCGGGCAACGCGGTGTTCAAGCGGTTTCAGGGGCAAGGGGCCTTATCCGCCAGCTTCGTATCGGGTTATACCGGCTGGACGTTCCAGAGCGGCGTCGTGCACGGCCGGATGATTCAGCTCGTATCGCAGCTGAACAAGGTCTGGTTCCTGATCGGCATCATCATGTTGAGCGGAGCGTTTGTCTGGCTGATCTATGTAACGAGGCGCAATTACAAGCCGATCGAGCAGGTGACGGCTAAAATCCGCGCCTTTGCGAGCCCGCTCGCCGGTACGATGACGAAAGGCGGCGTCGGGGACGAGTTCTCGTTCATCGAGCGGGCGCTGGAGTACATGATCGAAGAGAACAGCCAGTACCAGCAGTCGCATAAGGAAGGGCTGCCCCTGCGGGCGTATTACTTGTTCCAGCGGTTGATGGAAGGGGGATCCACGCTTACGAACGAAGAGTGGCTGAGAGAAGCGGCGTACTTGCAATTGCCCGAGCCTTCTCGGCTGCTGGGCGTGTTCGTCATCGAGATGGACCAATACGACCGGTTCAACGACGGCTATTCCCTGCGCGATCAAAGCTTGCTGAAGTTCGCTTTGCGAAGCGTGGCACAGGAAATCGCCTCGAAGCATGACGTCAGGCTGTGGAGCGAATGGATGTCCGCCTCGCAGCTGAGCGTCATGCTGTTCGGGACGGAGGAGGAAGCCCGGCCGGACGAGCGGCAAACGCTGGAGCTGCTTGACGACATACGGACATGGACGGCGACCAATCTGAAGATCACGGTAACCATCGGCGTCGGAGAGCCAGCCTGCAAATTCCAGGACATTCCGAAGGCGTTTCAAGAAGCGCTTCGGGCGCTGAATTATAAAGCGGTGCTTGGCGAGAACCGCATCATTACATCGGAGCAGCGAATCAGCAGCGGACAAGAGGCCGTGTTCTCGCAGTTGAACTTCATCCGCAAAATCCTGCAGTCGTTCCGCAGGATGGAGGATTGGCAGAGCGGCTACCGCGAACTGTTCGACCTGATGAAGGAGTACGTGCTCACGAAAGAAGAGATCATCAGCCTGATGAATTATTGCATCTATTACTTGGGCAGCGAAATGGCGGGGATGAGCCGCGAATACCGTCAGATGTGGGAAGAGGAGGGGCTACCGCAGATGAATGAATGCGTGCAAGCCTTTCATACGCTGGAGGAGATGCGCGACCGGTCGATGGCAATCCTCGAATCGTTCGCCGAGCGCCTGCGGGAAGCCCAGACGAGCCGTCAGCATGCGGCGACGATCCGGGAAGTGTGCAAATATCTGGAGCAGCATTTTGCCAATCCGGACCTGTCGCTCGATTATTTAAGCGAGCATTTCCATCTGAATGCCAAATATTTAAGCAAACTGTTCAAAGAGGAGACGGGGCAGAAATTCGTCGACTTCCTGATCGCCATCCGCATCAAGGAGTCGGAGAAGCTGCTCGCCGAGACGCAGGCGACCGTGCAGGACGTAGCCGAACGGGTCGGCTATGCGAGCAATATTTCGTTCAGCCGCGTGTTCAAACGGGTGACGGGGATGACGCCGAGCGAATTCCGGGCGGCACTGGCGCCGCAAGCGGACAGATGAAAACGGTTTGCGGGCGAAAACGGTTTATCGGGAGCATGGATACGGGAGTGAACGAGCGGTTCCGGCAACAGCGGAACCGCTTTTTTGCGAGGTTTGTGAATACGGTTTAAGCGCTGATTCTTGTTTATTGCGCAAGCAGCATCTCTGCTGGCTTAATGGAGTAGCACCGCAGGAAGGCCAAACGAATTTGAAAGGAGAGGGCCGATCGACTATGCATGGCTATATTCACTGGAAAACGATGAAACAGATCGCGCGCCACTGGCAGCTGTACGTGCTTGTTATTCCGCCTCTGCTCTACATCGTCATCTTCAAGTACATTCCGATGACGGGCGCCATCATCGCGTTTAAGGACTACAACGTCGTGAAGGGCGTGTGGGGAAGCCCATGGACGGGGCTGAAATATTTTAAGCAGTTCTTCGATTCGCCGAACTTCTGGCTGCTGATCAAAAACACGCTGGGCATCAGCTTCTACGGCCTGCTCGTAGGGTTTCCTGCGCCGATCCTGCTGGCGCTTGCGCTGAACGAGATCCGCAACGGCAAGTTCAAGAAGACGGTCCAGCTCGTCACCTACGCGCCGTACTTTATTTCGACGGTCGTCATGGTGTCGATTCTGATCGTCACGCTCACGCCCAACGTCGGCGTGATCAGCAAGAGCTTGCAAGCGCTCGGCATGCACGATACCAATTTCTTGGGCATACCGGGGTTGTTCAAATCGATTTACGTGTGGTCCGACGTATGGCAATTCACGGGGTACGGCGCGATCATCTATATCGCGGCCTTGGCGGGCATCAACCCGGAGCTGTACGAAGCGGCCAAGGTTGACGGCGCCTCGCGCATTCAGAAAATCCGGCATGTCGATATTCCCGGTCTCATTCCGGTGTCCGTCATCCTGCTCATTCTGAATATGGGCAACGTGATGAAGCTCGGTTTCGAGAAGGTGTATCTGATGCAAAATACATTGAACCTCAGCACCTCGGAGGTCATTTCCACTTATGTGTACAAGGTCGGGCTGCTGACGGCAAGCTTCAGCTTCTCGACGGCGATCGGCTTGTTCAACTCGGTCGTCAACGTCGTGCTGCTGGTTGCAGTGAACTACGCGGCGAGAAGGATTTCAAATTCCAGCCTATGGTAAGGGGTTGCAGTATATGGAACGAAAAATCGCAATCAAGGAGGCGGCGGGCGACCGCTTGTTCCTGGCCGGAATCTACGTATTCCTGAGCGTCGTCTTCATTATCGTCGTGGCGCCGCTGATCTACATCGTCAGTTCCTCCTTCAGTTCGCCGCTGGCGGTCACGTCGGGCAAAGTCTGGCTGTTCCCGGTCGACTTCTCGCTGCATGGCTATAAGGCGATCTTCCGCGATCCGCATATCATGATCGGCTACAAAAACTCGCTCATCTATATGGCTGTCGGCACGCTGCTGAACGTCGCGATGACGGTGATGCTGGCCTATCCGCTGGCCAGGAAGACTTTCGTCGGCCGGAACTTCATCATGGTGCTGATCGTGATCACGATGCTTTTCGACGCGGGGCTCATTCCCTATTACTTGGTCGTCAAGAACTTGCACCTGCTGAACACGCGCTGGGCCATGATCGTGCCCGGAGCGCTCTCGGTCTTCCAGGTCATCGTGGCGCGCACGTTCTTCCAGTCGACGATTCCGGACGAGCTGACGGAAGCCGCCAGCCTGGACGGGTGCAGCGATTGGCGGTTTATCGCGAGCATCGTGCTGCCGCTGTCTAAACCGATCCTGGCCGTCATGGCCTTGATGTACGCCGTCGGACATTGGAATGCCTATTTCGATGCCTTGATTTTCCTGAAGGACCCGCAGCTGTTCCCGCTTCAGATCGTGCTGCGCAACATTCTGATCCTCAATACGATCGATCCGTCGATGATGAGCAACGTGAACAAGGTACTGGAGCAGCAAGGGCTGAAGGACCTGCTCAAGTATTCGCTGATCGTCGTCGCCAGCGGCCCGATGCTGGTGATCTATCCGCTGGTGCAGAAGCATTTTGTCAAAGGCGTCATGATCGGGTCGCTCAAAGGGTAATCGGTCGTGATCCGTACCATTAAGGGAGGTGATGGGGCCGCTTGCCCGAAGGATGGCTTGCCGCAATAATGGATCGACGAGTACCAATTGCACATGGGTTGTCATACCAAGAGAGGGGATCTTTCATTGAAAAAAGGAAAACACGCCGTATCGGTATCGCTCATTTCCCTTATGATCTGCACACTCTTATTAAGCGCCTGCGGCTCGAATTCGAATTCTTCATCCAATGACTCGTCCGCATCGGCGAACAAGGCGGCGAACGCGTCCGGCAGCGCGAACGGAGGCGCATCCGGCAACGCGGCGGCAAGCGCCGGAGACGACGGGTTCAATCCGGTCGGCGACTATCCGATCGTGAAGAAACCGATCACGCTGAATATGTTCGCGCCGCAGCTGCCGAGCATCGAGAATATGGAGACCAACCTGTTCACGAAATTCGTGGAAGACAAGACAGGCGTTCAAATCAAGTGGGATCTCGTTCCGAACGATGCCCTGAACGACCGCAAACAGCTGATGCTGGCCGGCGGCGATTATCCGGAAGTGATCTTGAACGGCAACCTGACGAAGGACGAGCAGATGAAATACGGCAAGCAAGGCGTGCTCGTGCCGCTTAACGACCTGATCGATAAGTACGCGCCGAACTTCAAGAAGATCATGGAAGAGCTGCCGTACGTGAAAGGCTCCGTTACGGCGCCGGACGGCAACATCTATGCGCTGCCGCAAATCAATGAATGCTACCACTGCAATTTCGCTCAGAAGCTGTGGATCAACCAGGCGTGGCTCGACAAGCTCGGCCTGAAAATGCCGACGACGACGGATGAGCTCTATACCGTGCTGAAAGCGTTCAAGGAGAAGGACCCGAACGGCAACGGCAAAGCCGACGAGATTCCGCTTACCGGCTCCGACGAGATGTGGGCAGGCAATATCGCCGCCTTCATTATGGATAGTTTCATTATCGACGACCATGCGGACAAGGACTCGGGCACTTATTTGCAGGTGAAGGACGGCAAGGTCGATTTCGTCGCCAATAAGGACGAGTGGAAGCAAGGACTTACGTTCCTGAACAAATTGTACAAAGAAGGCTTGATCGATCCGGCTGCGTTTACCCAGAACGCGGACGCGATCCAACAGCTCGGCAACAAGGATCCGAACATCATGGGCTCGATTACGACGGCGCTCATCAGCTATGCCTTCGGACCGGACGACCAGCATCCGCGGCATAAGGACTACGTCACCGTCCCGCCGCTGAAAGGGCCGAACGGCGTGCAGCAGACGCCGAACTTCGCAGGCATCGGCAACTCGCAGTTCGCGATTACGAATAAGGCGACGCAAGAGCAGCAGATCGCCGCGATCCGTTTCGCCGACTACTTGTATACGGAAGAAGCAATCGTGCTGGAAGAGCACGGCGTGGAGGGCAAGGGTTGGGTGAAGGCCAAAGAAGGCGAGCTGGACATGGACGGCAAGCAGGCGAAATATACGCTCATCCCGACAGATCCGAACCAGACGGTGCATAACGACGGCTGGGAGCAAATCGGCCCTTCGCTGCGGACGTACCAGTACCGGAATTCGTGGACGTCGAAGCAGGATCCGCTCGCGGAAGGCGGCTATGAGACAAGGCTGAAGCGGGAATCGGAGAAGTACGAACCGTACGCATCCAAGGAAATGTACCCGACCGGAACCTTTATCCCGCTCGAAGATACGGAAGTGGCCGCCCAGTTGAAGACGACGATCATGAGCTACGTGAACTCGAACATGGCTCAGTTCATTACGGGCAGCAAGGAAATCGACAAGAATTGGGACAGCTACGTGAAAGGCTTCGACGGCCTGCAGCTGGATAAGTATATCGAGATTTATCAGAAAGGGCTCGCCAACGGCTAATCGCTGCGGGTACGCTTCGCCCCCGAACCGGAACACCGGGTCGGGGGCGTTTATTTATGAGCCGGAGCCGCCGCATGGGAGCGAGGGCTCGATTACGCCTGTCCGTCTTTTCGATGGCATTGCGGGATGAATTGTCATATCATTGAACGTAACAACAGGCATGGACATAACGCCTGCGCAGCCGCTTTATTCGGCGCAGCGCGACATCCGAACAAGGAGGCTTGATCATACGATGACCGATAGGAACGATGACTCGAAGGTTACGCAGGAGAATCCGGACGCCGCCGTCATCGCGCAATTTAAGGAGGCCGTCCAGCATAACGACCCGGAGGCGGTTGAACGGCTGCTGCGGCAGCATCCGCCGCTTGCCGGGCGGATTGACGAGCCCTGGTTCAGCTTCGACGCGCCGGCCATCGTCGTTGCCGCGGGCGGGGGCCATCGCGCCATGGTCGACGTCCTGCTGGCGCACGGCGCGGACATCAATGCCCGGAGCCGCTGGTGGGCGGGCGGATTCGGCGTGCTGCATCATGACCATTACGACTTGTCCCGGTACCTGATCGAGCGGGGAGCCCGCGTCGATCCGTATGCCGCGGCGGCCTTGGGGCTGCTGGATACGCTGCGGCGGATGATCGATGAAGATCCGGACGCCGTCAACCGTCGCGGGCCGGACGGACAGGTTCCGCTGCATGCGGCCGTATCGCCGGACGTGATCGACTTCCTGCTGGAACGCGGAGCCGATCTGGACATGCGCGATATCGATCACAACGGCACGCCGGCGCAGTATGCCGTCAATCAGCCGGACAAATGCAGGCATCTGCTCGCGCGCGGCGCCAAGCCGGATATGCTCATGGCGTGCAAGCTGGGAGACGCCGAGCTCGTGCGCCGGCTGCTGGAGGAGGATCCGGACGCCATTCAGGCGCAGGTCGGGAAAGGGGAATTCACCGCCCCCGGCGAGCATATCTACGCGTACGCGATCGGCCCGGGCGCGAGGCCGCTCTTCCTTGCGGGCCGCCTCGGCCGGGAGGAGATAGCGGAGCTGCTGCTGTCGTACAGTTCCGACGAGCAGCGCTTTCTGTTCGCCTGCATGCAGGCGGACGCGGAGACCGTCCGGCTCCTGCTAGGGAAGCAGCCGGAGCTCATCCGGTCCTTGAAGCCGGAAGACCGGGGCGTGCTCGCGGACGCCGCGGCGGAGCACCGGGCGGATGCGGTTCGGCTGATGCTGGATGTCGGTTTCGACGCGGATGCGCGTCCCGAAGGCTCCGCCATGACCGCCCTTCATCGCGCCGCCTTGCACGGCGACGCGGCGATCGTCCGCTTGCTGGCCGAACGCGGCGCCTCGATCGCCATTCGCAATGAATTCGGGGGAACGCCGCTGAACAGCTGCATTTGGGGATCGCTTCATTTTCAAGATCCGGCAGGGGATTACGCCGCGGTGGCGGAGATTCTCGTCGATGCGGGCGTGCCATTGCCCGAACAGGCGGCGGGCAGCGAATCCGTGAAGCGCGTCCTTGTCCGGCACGGCGTGCCGGCGTAAGAGGCCGGACTCGAAGCGCGATCCGCATTCGCTCATTGTCCGGGAATGGCTGCTGAGCGAATGCCGATCAATCGCGGGTCGGCTGCCGGACGACGGCCGGGACGCGAAGAAGGCTGCAAGCGGTCATCCCGCCTGCAGCCTTCTTTTTCATCCATTCATACGCCTGCTCATTCGCCTTATTCGCCTATTCATACGCCGCATAGTCGGTTTCAAGCAGCCAACGTACGGCCGTTCGCAGATAGGCTAGTTCGACCACCAGCGCTTGAACTGCTTCCACCAGCCCTTCGTCTGCGCGGCCTTCGCGTCGCCGTCGCCGTTCGCGGATGCGGCCGTGTCGCCGTGCGCGCCGCATACCTCCACCGGCTGAGTGCCGCTGACGAACGATTCCAGCCGCCGGTTCGGGCAGGATTTGCCGGCCAGCTTGCCGCTCTCGGGATCGACGTAGACGGAGACGACGCCGTCCGGCAGCGGGAAGATCTTCGGCGGCACCGCGGACAGCGCCTTCTCCGTGTAGGAGGCGAAGATCGGCGCCGCGCGGTGCGCTTCCACCGGGGCCAGCTTGCGCCCCTTGTCGTAGCCGACCCAGACCGCCGTGGCCAGCTCGGGCGTGTAGCCGACGAGCCAGGCGTCGGTCGCGGTCGTGCCGGTCTTGCCGGCGACGGGCCGCTTGATCGTCGCCGAGACGCGGTTGCCGGTGCCGCCCGCGTCGAAGACGCTCTCCATCAGGCTCGTCAGCACGTAGGCATGCGCCGCGTCGACGACGGCGGTCTGCGCCGGCTTCGCCTCGTAGATTACTTCCCCTTTGCTGTCCTCGATGCGCAGGATCGCCGTCGGCTCCACGCGGACGCCGCCGTTGGCGAACGTGCCGAAGGCGGATGCCATCTCGAACGGACTGACGGGGAACGTCCCGAGCGCGAGCGACGGCACCGGCTTCATCAAGCTGTCGATGCCGAGCTTGCGCGCCATATCGATGACGTTCGCGGGTCCGACCTTCATGATGGCGTTGACCGCGTAGATATTATCGGAGGTCGCGATCGCCTGCCGCATGTCGATGAGACCGTTCGTGTATTGGTTGTTATAGTTGCTGGGCGCGTACGTCAGACGGCCGTCGTCGTAGGTGAAGACGGTCGGCGCGCTCTTGAACTGGGACACCGGCGTCAGCGTCCCTTGCTGCAGCGCCGTCAAGTACAGGATCGGCTTGAACGACGATCCCGGCTGCCGCGTCGTCGCGAACACGCGATTGTATTGGTTCGTCTTGTAATTGCGCCCGCCGACCATCGCCTTGATGTAGCCGGTGCGGGGGTCGATGGAGATAAGCGCGGCCTGCTGCTCGGAGTCCTCCGGGATGCCGGCCGCGACGGCTTCCTCGGCGGCGCGCTGCGCGTCGGGATCCAGCGTCGTGTAGATGCGGATGCCGCCCTCGTTCAGCAGCCGCTCGTCGATGCCGAGCTTGTCGACCGCGACATACCGGATGTAATCGCGGAAGTAGGGCGCGATGCCGGTCTGCCTGCTCGAGCCGAGCGGTACGAACTGGAGCATTTCCGCTCCCGCGGCTTTGGCGTCGCTCTGCTGAATGATGCCTTGGTTCGCCATCGTCTGCAGAATCGTCCGCTGCCGGTCTTTCGCGTTCTTCATGTCCATGTAGGGCGAATAGTACTTGGGCCCTTTCGGAATGCCGGCGAGCATGGCGCTCTCCGCCAGCGTCAGCTCGGAGGCGTGCTTGCCGTAATAGAGCTCCGACGCGGCCTCCGCGCCGTAGGCGCCGTGGCCGTAATAGATTTGGTTCAAATACATGGACAGGATCTCGTCCTTGGAGTAGTGCATCTCCAGCTGAACCGTGTACATCGCTTCCTTCAGCTTGCGCGACCATGTCCGCTCGTGCGTGAGGTACAGATTCCGCGCGAGCTGCTGGGTCAGCGTGCTGGCCCCCTGCTGCCGCGAGAAGTGCTCCAGGTTGACGAGCGCGGCGCGGGCCATGCCTTTCAGGTCGAAACCGAGATGATCGTAGAAGCGCTGATCCTCGATCGCCAGCGTCGCCTCGACGAGATACGGCGAGATGTTCTTCAGCGGCACCGACTGCCGGTTCTCCCCGGCATGGAACGTGTCCATGATTTGCCCTCTCGCGTCGAGCATTTGCGACGTTTGGCTGACCGAAGAAGCGGGCAGCGCCTGCACCCGCAAGTAATATAAGAAGCCGAAGGCCGCCATGAACAGAACGAGCAGCATGCCGCCTGCATAGATCAGCCCTCTGCGCAGCCTGCGAAGCAGCGGCATCCACCGCTCGGCCCAAACGGCGAGAGGCAGCCCGCGTTTACCGCCGCCGCCCCGCCTGAAATGATACCAGCCCATCCCTGATGCCTCCTCGTAGTTACCATCGCTATCCAATTAGTATGGAAAACATAGCGGCATGCTATTCAAACGGGACGAAGCGGGGTATGAAATTTTTGTGCGGGAATGGCAGACGGTTGCTTTTTCTCCCCGTTAACTTATAATACAGATTGAAACATTTGACCCTATGAAACAAGGCAACCATACATACAGAGAAAGCAGGGATTAACCGATGGAGTTGTGGTTCACGGAGAAGCAAACCCCGACATACGGCATCACGGCCAAAATCAAAGAAACGTACGTAAGCGAGCAGACGGAGTTCCAGAAGCTCGATATGATCGAAACCGAAGAGTTCGGCACGATGCTCGTGCTGGACGGCATGGTCATGACGACCGACAAGGACGAGTTCGTCTACCATGAAATGGTGGCGCATCCCGTGCTCTACACGCACCCGAATCCGAAGAAGGTGCTCGTCGTAGGCGGCGGCGACGGCGGCGTGATCCGCGAAATCCTGAAGCACCCGAGCGTGGAGAAAGCGGTTCTTGTCGACATCGACGGCAAGGTCATCGAATATTCCAAGAAATATCTGCCGAACATCGCTTGCGGCCTGGACGACCCGCGCGTCGAAGTGATCGTCAACGACGGCTTCATGCATATCCATGACCATAAGAACGAATACGACGTCGTCATGGTCGACTCGACGGAGCCGGTAGGCCCGGCGGTCAACCTGTTCACGCGCGGCTTCTACCAAGGCATCTACGACTCGCTGAAGGAAGACGGCATCTTCGTGGCGCAGACGGACAACCCTTGGTTCACGCCGGATCTGATCGCCAACGTCAACCGCGACGTGAAGGAAGTGTTCCCGATCGTGCGCGTGTTCTGGGCGAACGTGCCGACGTACCCGAGCGGCCTGTGGACGTTCACGATGGGCAGCAAGAAGTACGATCCGCTCGAGGTCGACGAGTCCGGCATCCCTGAGATCGATACCAAATACTACTCTCCGCGTCTCCACAAAGCGGCGTTCGTGCTGCCGAAATTTGTAGAAGACCTCGTGAAGTAAGCAGACGAAGCGGAAGAGAGGAACCCAACCGACCATGAAACTAGATCAGAAATATTCCGGCAACGTCTTCATTCTAAGCTCGGAAGACTATCAATCGTCCAAAGCGGTCATTTACGGCATGCCGATGGACTTTACCGTATCGTTCCGCCCGGGCTCGCGCTTCGGCCCTCCGCGCATCCGCGAGGTGTCCATCGGCCTGGAAGAGTACAGCCCTTACCTGGACCGCAGCCTTGAAGACATCGTCTATTTCGATGCCGGCGACCTGCTGCTGCCGTTCGGCAACGCGGCGCGCTCGCTCGACATCATCGGCGAATTCGTCTCCGGCGTGCTGGCCGACGGCAAAATGCCGATCGGCCTCGGCGGCGAGCATCTGTGCTCGTGGCCGATTTTCCAAGAGGTGTACAAGAAGTATCCGGACATGGCGATCATCCATTTCGACGCCCATGCCGACCTGCGCGAGCAGTACGAAGGCGAGCCGCTCTCGCACTCCACGCCGCTGCGCAAAGCGGCCCATCTGATCGGCGGCAAGAACGTGTACCAGTTCGGCATCCGTTCCGGTTCGCGCGAAGAGTGGCAGTTTGCCCGCGAGAACATCCATTTCTATCCGTTCGAAGTGCTGGAGCCGCTGAAGAAGGTGCTTCCGGAGCTGGCCGGCCGTCCCGTCTATCTGACGATCGACATCGACGTGCTGGATCCGTCCGCGGCACCGGGCACGGGTACGGCGGAAGCCGGCGGCATCACGTCCAAGGAGCTGATCGACGCGGTTCACGCGATCGCGCGCTCCGGCGTGAACGTCATCGGCTGCGACCTCGTCGAAGTCGCGCCGGCCTACGATCCGACCGAACAAACGCAGATCGTCGCGGCGAAGGTCATCCGCGAAATGCTGCTTGGCTTCATTAAGTAACATCGCGAATCGCCGCCGTCGTGCTTCATGCACGGCTGCGGCGTTTTTTGCGCCCGTTTGCGTTCGATTTCGCTCATTTTGCGCGCTTTGCGCTTTATCGATGCGGTTCCCGCGTCATGAACACGCTCGCTGTCGGGCGCTTCATCGCGATCCGCGATATACGAGCGTCGTCTAGTTTTGTGACCGCCGGCCGTGCCGCGCCGGCGCGCGCCACATAGAATGGAGCAGAGCGCCTGTTTCCGTTCGAATTCGCCGCGTGTTCCCGAAAGTCGTTCGAACGGCGCTTGGAAGCTTTCTTTTTTGGTCATACTGGATACTAGTGTGAGACGATAGAGGGAGGCGCAAGCGCATGACCATTTTGCCCATACACGAACGCCTTGCGGAGCTGTGGACGATTCGCGGATTCCGGCATCTGACCGGGGAAGAACAAGCGGATTTCGAGCATTGCCTCGCGGTCAACGCCATGCACGTCAGACAGATCGCCAATTTGCACAACTTGTCCTTGATCGCTTCGATGATCGGGGACGTCGAATGGCAGCATGAAATCTGCCAGCGGCTGGAGAAGCTGAGCGGTCTCCCGCCGGGCTCGCCCCAATTGTAAGCGCGGCTCGGCTGCGGCCGGTGCGCCGGCTTGCGTCGGACAAGCCTACAGTCTATAGCCGGCATTGCGCGCCTGTTGCGCTTAAGCGGGCTCTCCGGTTAAGCTCGAAGGATAGAGGAGGCGATGCGCCGATGCGCGTACATTCTTTCCCGCCGATGGTCCGCGAAGGCGCGGCGGTTCTCGTCCTTGGCAGTATGCCGGGCCGGGCGTCCATCGCCGCGAACCAATATTACGGCAATCCGCGCAACCATATGTGGGGAGTGCTCTACGGGCTGTTCGGCCTGGAACCGGACGAGGCGTACGAGGATCGGCTTGCGTTCGCGGCTTCGCACGGCATCGCGATGTGGGACGTTATCGAATCCTGCGAGCGGGAAGGCAGCCTGGACGCCAATATCCGCGCGGAGGTTCCGAACGACCTGCCGGGATTGATCGCGGAATTTCCCGGCATCCGCTGCTTGATCTTCAACGGCACGAAATCGCATGATACGTTCATGAAGTATTTCAAGACCCATCCCGCCTTGGCGGAGCTGACGAAGCTGAAGCTGCCGTCGACGAGCCCGATCCCGACGAAGACGATGCGTTCGACCGCCGACCGGATCGAGGCGTGGCGCGCGCTGCTTCCGTACTTGCGGTGACAATTGCCGCTTGCTTTTTCTGCAAGGTCGCATATAATAGGGAAAATAACAGCCATAGACGAAGAACGGGACAGTAGCTTGCACAGCGCTGACAGCAGCGAGCCGGGACGGTGGAAGCCGGCGCAGCGGAGCAGGGGAAACGCACCCGGGAGTCGATCGACTGAACCGCGATCAGCCTTCACGAGGCAGCCGCGCTAGGCCGGTCCGGTCACGCCGTTATCGTGTTCGAGAGGCGCGCTTCGATCCGTCATGATGCCGGATCGCGCAGCCAGAAGAGTGGTACCGCGGAATCCAACCTCCGTCTCTTTATTGAGACGGGGGTTTTCTTGTTCTCCGGAACGATTGCCGCTGCCGGCACGGGGGCTGCCGCAAGAGCGCGCCGGTTGAAATTAACAGTCCGCCTGCTATAGTGTGAAGTATAACCAAGGACGGGGGGACGAAAGCGATGAACGACAAGGCGCACGTGAGCATTGCGCTCGAAAGCGAGATCGACGGCGAAGAGCAGCGTACGGCCGTTGAAGGGGAATGGTACCGCAAGGGCGGCGCGTTCTTCCTGAAATACGCGGAGACCGAAGGCGGCAGCGAGGTGCGGACCATCGTCCGATGGCGCGATGGCGAGCTCAGCATCACCCGGCGCGGCGCCGTGGAATCGGAGCAGCTGTTCACGACCGGCGTCCGCCGGAGCGGGCGGTACGAGTCGCGGCATGCGGCGTTCTCGCTGGAGACGGATACGAGCCTGCTGCAGGTCCGGTTCGGGGATGGCTTGAACGTCGGTCCGGGCGAGGAACGGCGGGAGCCGGAGCTGCCGCTTCTGCTGGAATGGCATTACGGCCTGCTGGTCGGCGGCGAGCCGATCGGCAATTTCAAGATCCGGCTTCGCGCCGAGGAGAACTGAGCCGGACGAGACGAGTCGATCATTTACTATTATACAGGGGGACATGATTCCGAATGAAACCGAATGTAATTGAACAGCTTCACCAGCAAGTGAGAGACGCGATCGCCGACGCCGCCGTGGCGGCCGGGCTGGCCGCGCGCGAAGACCTGCCGGTGTTCGTGCTGGAAGTGCCGAAGGACAAGGCGCACGGCGATCTCGCGACGAACGCGGCCATGCAGCTGACGAAGCTGGCAAAGAAGAATCCGCGTCAAGTCGCGGAAGCGATCATCGCCAACCTGGATACGGCGAAGGCGTCCATCCAGAGCGCGGAAATCGCAGGTCCCGGCTTCATTAACTTCCGCATGGACCGCAGCTACCTGTATCCGGTCGTCGCCCAGACGGCGGAGCAAGGCGCCGATTATGGCCGCGTCGCCGCCGGCGGCGGACAGCGCGTCCAGGTCGAGTTCGTCAGCGCCAACCCGACCGGCAGTCTCCATCTCGGTCATGCCCGCGGCGCGGCGGTAGGCGATGCGCTCTGCAACCTGCTCGATTTTGCAGGCTATGACGTCACGCGCGAATACTACATCAACGACGCCGGCAACCAGGTTGCCAATCTGGCGCGTTCCATCGAAGCGCGCTACAAGCAGGTGCTGGGGCTGGATGCCGAGATGCCGGAGGACGGCTACCACGGCGAGGATATCGTCGGCTTCGCGAAGGAATTGGCCGCGTCCGAAGGCGACCGCCTGTTGTCGCTGTCTGACGAAGAGCGCTTCGCGTTCTTCCGCGATTACGGCCTCGAGCGCGAGCTGGCGAAGATCAAGCGCGACCTCTCGGAATTCCGCGTCAACTTCGACGTATGGTTCAGCGAAACCTCGCTTTACAAGACGGGCCAAGTCGAGCAGGCGCTCGAGGCGCTTCGCGAACGCGGCCAAGTCTACGAAGAAGAGGGCGCGACGTGGCTGAACACGATGCCGTACGGCGACGACAAGAACCGCGTGCTCGTGAAGAATGACGGCTCGTACACGTATTTGACGCCGGACATCGCGTACCACCGCGACAAATACGGACGCGGCTTCGACCGAATGATCAACATCTGGGGCGCCGACCACCACGGCTACATCCCGCGCGTGAAGGCGGCGATGGAGGCGCTCGGCAACGATCCGCGGAAGCTGGTCGTCCTGATCGCCCAGATGGTCAGCCTGTTCCAGAACGGCGAGAAGGTCAAAATGTCCAAGCGAACCGGCAAAGCGGTCACGATGGAGGATTTGACGGAGGAAGTCGGCACGGACGCGATCCGCTACTTCTTCACGATGCGCAGCATGGATTCCCATCTCGATTTCGACATGGATTTGGCCATTTCGACCTCGAACGAGAACCCGGTATTCTACGTCCAGTACGCCCATGCGCGGATCTGCAGCATCTTCCGCCAGGCCGAGGAGCAGGGCATTGCCGTGCTGCCGCTTGATCAAGTCGATCTGAGCCAGCTGACGACCGAGCATGAATTCGACCTGCTGCGCAAAATCGGCGAGCTGCCGCTTGAAATCGCGGAAGCAGCGTCGCAGTACGCGCCGCACCGCCTGATCCGTTATGTATACGAGCTGGCGTCGCAGTTCCACAGCTACTACCGCGCGGACCGCGTCATCACCGAGGACGCCGCGCAGACCCAGGCGCGCTTCGCTTTGCTCGGCGCGACGCGCGTCGCGATCGCGAACGTGCTGAAGCTGGTCGGCGTATCCGCGCCGGAGCGCATGTAAGCAAGCGGCGGCGGCGGAGCCAAAGGCCGATGAGACGGCCCCTCCGCCAGCTAAGCTTTCCTTACATCGCGCATCGCATCGCGCGTCAAGCCGACCGCTTGTCCGCCGCAAGCCTAATAACGCTGCGAGGCCGGGAACCTACCGTTCCACGGCCTGCAGCATGCGCATCACGTCAAGCTCTCCGGTCAGCCGGGGGGCTTTCGTGCCTCTTAAAGGCAGCATGGAGCGCTTGACGACCGCTTTGATTTCCGTCGGCGACATGCCGGGCCGATACGCCAAGAGCAGCGCGATCGCGCCGCTGACGTGGGAGGTGGCCATCGACGTGCCGCTCATCTCGTTGTATTTGCCGCGCAGCCAGGAGGAGAGGATTTTGTCTCCGGGCGCGTAGACGTCAATGTACATGCCGCGATTGCTGAACGGAGCGATGCGCCGCAGCCGGTTGGTCGCCCCGACCGCGATCGTCTGCGGATATCGGGCGGGATAATCGATCGATTTTCGTTTGCCGTCGTTGCCGGAGGACGCCACGATGATGACGCCGGCGTTGAACGCGTTGTTGACGGCGGTCAGCAGCGACTTGCTGCGGGTCTTCATGCCGAAGCTCATATTGACGATATCCATGCCGCTGCGCACGCACCAATCGATGCCGAGCACGATGTCGGACACGAAGGCGCTCCCGTTATGGTCGAAGGCTTTGACCGGATGGACCGTGGCGCGGGGAGCAACGCCGATCATGCCGTGCACCTGGTTGGCGGCGGCGATCGTTCCGGCGATATGCGTGCCATGGCCGTTATCGTCATGCGGCAGCGTGCCGCGGTTGAGCAGGTTGATGCCGCGTCCAAGCGACTGCTTCAAGTCGGGATGGCTGAAATCGACGCCGGTGTCGATGATGCCGACCTTGACGCGGTGACCCGTCGTGGAGCTCCAGGCTTGCGGCGCTCTGATTTCCTGCACGCCCCACGGAATGCCCTTCTCGCGGGAGGCGGGCTTATGGACGACGGCATGGACGGCTACCTGGGGATCGTTCTCGACCCAGATGCCGCCGGCAGGAGCGGCAGCCAGCAATTCGCTCGTCACGGGGAGAGAGAAGGCTTCAATGAACGGCAGATGGCGGATGGCGGCCATAGCGTCCGGATCCTTGTCGAAGTTCGACCATTCCAGCAGGAAGCGCTCATAGTCGCTGTGCTGCCGGAAACGGACGATCCGCCGTTTGGCGGCGGATGCGGCGGGAGACGTCGCGCTATGCAACAGGCGGAGAATTGCGGATCTGTCCAAATTTGGCTTCCCCTCCATGGCGAATCATGCTGAAGTATTGTATGAAGGAGGGTAACAAGCTGTATGAGCAACTTGCCTTTTTTCGCAGAATTAGGCTGCAAACCGTGTCATTCGCCGTACGGGGACATAGTATAAATCAAGAGTCCATCCGGACTCTTGCCACCGGTGCCGGCGCTTGCCGCCAATCCGGAAGGATACAGTCGAAGCGAGGGGCTCCCCTTCGCTTTTTCTTTTTTTTAAGCGCGCTGTTTTTTGGAGGAACGCGTCAATTCCGCCTGTCGCCGTCGTTAGGGGAGGGCGTGCTTGCTTTTTGAGATAAAATAGGTTTTACTATAGTTTGATAATGGATTGCTTGCGAATGGCAGGCAATTTGACATGAGAGGAAGTGTCCCTAATGAGCAGCGAGATCGTCTTGAAAATCGATCCGGAACGCATCAAGGAAATGCCGATGGTCGACTTGGCATTTGAATTGCTGAAAGCGGCGAATACGCCGTTTTACTATCGCGACATCATGATGGAAATTGCAAAAATCCGGGGCTTGTCCCAAGATCAAATCAACCAAGTGATTGCGCAAGTATATACGGAAATCAACATCGACGGGCGTTTCGCCTGCGTCGGCAGCAATATGTGGGGACTGAAGCGCTGGTATCCCGTCGAGCGCAACGAGGATCCGGTCGGCAATGCGAAGCGTTCGCGCATCATCAACGACGAAGACGACGAGGATGACACGTACACGGACGAGGAAGAGGATACGTACACGTCCGATGACGACGATTTCGATTCGTACGACGAGGATCAGGAGATCTTCGACGACGCCGAGGAAGAGGCCGAGGTGGACGAAGAAGTCATCATCGACGACGAGGAAATCGAAGAAGAGGGCATCGAAGCGGAAGAAGAAGAGGAGCTCGATTCGGAAGAAGAGGGCGAAGAAGACTTCGACGACGAAGACGAGGAAGAAGGCAAGTAAACCGCGCCGCAGGCTGCCTGCCGAAGGAGCGCCGGCACCCGGGCCGGCATCGGTATCGTCTCCGACGGCACACCCGGATTTCCCATGCCGGGGGCGCATTTTGACGCCCGAAGCGGCATGATCGTTTCACCTTGACAGGCGGTATCGCAGCGGTTAAACTATTGTTTGGGCTTCAAGTTCGGACATAAGGCAATAAGCCAAAATTAGAAAGTGCCCCGTTTATACGGGTGTCACTTTTTTCTTTTTTATGGACCATTTTTCTGCGGGAATTGGGAGAACCTATATCATAACCATACAGGCGTGGAGGGTATCATCAGTGACTAAGTACATTTTCGTAACAGGCGGTGTCGTTTCATCGCTTGGCAAAGGGATTACGGCGGCTTCGCTCGGGCGCTTGCTCAAGAACCGCGGACTGAAAGTGACCATTCAGAAATTCGATCCGTACATTAACGTTGACCCGGGAACGATGAGCCCGTATCAGCATGGCGAAGTGTTCGTCACGGACGACGGCGCGGAGACGGACCTCGACTTGGGTCACTACGAGCGCTTCATCGATATTAACCTGTCGAAGAATAGCAACGTCACGACGGGCAAAATCTATTCCACCGTCATCTCCAAGGAACGCCGCGGCGAATACTTGGGCGGGACGGTACAAGTTATCCCCCACATTACGAACGAAATCAAGGACCGCGTGTTCCGGGCGGGCAAGGAGACCGGCGCGGACGTCGTCATCACTGAAATCGGCGGCACGGTCGGCGACATCGAGAGCTTGCCGTTCCTGGAAGCGATCCGTCAAATCAAGAGCGACATCGGACGCGAGAACGTCATGTACATTCACGTCACGCTTATTCCATATATCAAAGCGGCCGGCGAAGTGAAGACGAAGCCGACCCAGCACAGCGTCAAGGAGCTCAGAAGCATCGGCATTCAGCCGAACGTCATCGTCTGCCGGACGGAATATCCGCTGGCCGAAGACATGAAGCGCAAAATCGCCCTCTTCTGCGACATCGACGAGCAGGCCGTCGTCGAATGCCGCGACGCGTCGACGCTCTATGAAGTGCCGCTTAACCTGCGCGAAGAAGGCTTGGACGAAATCGTCGTCAACCATCTGAAACTGACGACGAACCAGCCCGACATGACCGAATGGGAGAGTCTTGTCCGCCGCGTGCAGCAGCTCAGCCGGACGACCGAGATCGCCATCGTCGGCAAGTACGTGGCGCTGCACGACGCCTACCTCAGCATCGTGGAATCGCTCAGCCATGCCGGCTTCGACGCCGACGCCGACGTGAAGATCCGCTGGGTGAACGCGGAGGAGCTGACGGAACAGAACGTGGCGGACCACCTGCAGGGCGTGCACGGCATTCTGGTTCCGGGCGGCTTCGGCGACCGCGGCATCGAAGGCAAGATCGAAGCGATCCGTTACGCGCGCGAGAACAAGGTGCCGTTCTTCGGCATTTGCCTCGGCATGCAGGTAGCCGTGATCGAGTACGCGCGCCACGTGACCGGACTCAAGGACGCGAACAGCTCCGAGATCAACCCGCTTACCCCGTACCCGGTCATCGATCTGCTGCCGGACCAGAAGGATATCGAGGATATGGGCGGCACGATGCGTCTCGGCTTGTACCCGTGCAAGCTGACGCCCGGCTCGCTCGCGGAGCGCGAATACGACGACGAGCTCGTGTACGAGCGTCATCGCCACCGGTACGAGTTTAATAACGAGTATCGGGAAACGATCGTCGCCTCGGGCTTGAGAATTACCGGCACGTCGCCGGATGGGCACCTCGTGGAGATGGTGGAGCTGCCGGAGCATCCTTGGTTCCTGGCCGTTCAATTCCATCCGGAATTCACGTCCCGTCCGAATCGTCCGCAGCCGCTGTTCCGCGGTTTCGTTCGCGCCGCTCTTCAAACGGCCGAGCGCTAAGAAGACAGAACTGACATCGACTGTCAGGACTAAATTTCCAGCTGAAGCAGGAAACTGGATGCTTGGAGGCGAATTCAGTAAGCTGATATTCCAATCCAACCGTGGCGATTGATTGTCGTGCATTCTTAGGAGGGTTTCAAGTTGGAAAACAAGAAAGTCTTGATTGTCGATGATCAGAACGGCATTCGTATTTTGCTCATGGAAGTATTCAGCAGCGAAGGGTATACGACATTTCAGGCGCCGAACGGCAAGCTCGCGCTGGAAATCGTTCGCAACGAGTCTCCGGATCTGGTGCTGCTTGATATGAAAATCCCAGGCATGGATGGACTGGAGATTTTGAAGCATGTCAAAGCGATTAACAAAGACATCAAGGTGATCATGATGACGGCTTACGGCGAGCTGGACATGATCAAAGAGGCGACCGATCACGGCGCGCTGATGCATTTTACGAAGCCGTTCGACATCGACGAAATGCGTCTTGCTGTCAACATGCAGCTGCGCAGCGGAGAGTCCGGCGGCTGGTACGCGGTGGGATCCTAATGACGGGGTCCCGCCTTTTTATTGAGGCGTCCGGGGATTGCCGACGCTTGTACCAAACGCATGCCGGATGTGGTATAATGACCGGGTGCGAGAACAGAAGCGAGATGCAAGCGTAGTCAAGCGCATGGCTTCGCTTGCAAGCAGCTGCTAAGCTTAACTTCCGATAGTCAAGGGAATAGAACAGCCGCGAAGGCGTAATTGGGCAGGCGCCCCGTCCTTTCAAGAACGTTTTGATAGGATGGTGCGCTTGCTTTATAGCATCCGCATCCGCCGCTGATCGTTTCATTGCTCTCACCGGATGGGAGGATAACGAAGACCGATGGAAAAATTGATGATACGCGGCGGACGCCCGCTGCGCGGCACCGTGCAAATCAGCGGTGCGAAGAACAGCGCCGTTGCGCTTCTGCCCGCATCGATATTGGCGGAATCAACGGTGACGCTGGATAACCTGCCTCATCTGAGCGACGTGGCGGTGTACAGCGAGATTTTGGAAGAGCTCGGCGGAATCGTGGAATGGAGCGGCGACTCCATCGTCATCGATCCATCGGCCATGGCATCGAAGCCGATGCCGAACGGGAAAGTCAAGCTGCTGCGCGCCTCTTACTACTTGATGGGCGCCATGCTCGGACGTTTCGGGGAAGCGACGATCGGTTTGCCCGGCGGCTGCAACTTTGAACCTCGTCCGATCGATCAGCATATTAAAGGCTTTGAAGCGCTGGGCGCGACGGTTACGAACGATCACGGCTCCATCCGCATCGTAGCGGAAGAGCTTCGCGGCGCGAAAATTTATTTGGACGTCGTCAGCGTCGGAGCGACCATTAATATTATGCTTGCCGCCTCGCGGGCCAAAGGCTTCACGATTATCGAAAATGCGGCGAAAGAGCCTGAAATTATAGATGTAGCTACGCTTCTTAACGCCATGGGCGCAAAAATCAAAGGGGCCGGGACGGAAACGATTCGGATTGAAGGCGTCGAGCGGATGCACGGCTGCCGCCATTCCATCATCCCCGACCGGATTCAAGCGGGAACTTACATGATCATGGCCGCGGCCACGCGCGGCGATATGCTGATCGACAACGTCATTCCGAAGCATTTGGAGGCCATTACGGCCAAGCTTCAAGAGATGGGCGTCCATGTGTACGAGATGGATGAATCCATCCGCATCGTAGGTCAGCCGGCATATGAAGCCATCGACGTGAAAGCCCTCGTCTACCCCGGATTCGCCACGGATTTGCAATCTCCGATGACCAGCCTGCTTACGCAAACGACAGGTGTCAGCATTCTGAGCGACTATGTGTACAGCAGCCGATTCAAGCATGTCCCCGAGCTAACGCGCATGGGCGCGAACATACGGGTCGAGGGCCGTTCGGCTATCGTGGAAGGCGGCAAATTGAACGCCGCGAAAGTCCGCGCCGCCGATCTGCGCGCAGGCGCCGCGCTCGTCGTGGCCGCGCTTACCATCGACGACGGCGTAACGGAGATCACGGGCGTCGAATACATCGACCGCGGTTACGATAATTTGGTCGAGAACTTGCGCATGCTCGGCGGGGATGTTTGGCGCGAGTAGTCCTGTTTCTATTTTTCTAGCAATTCGCGGAGCCGCTCCGAATAGAGCGGTCCGATTCCGGCAATGATGGAAGAAGCTTAACTGTCATGAATATTGATAAGAAGAAGTGGTGATCATATTATGTCCGAACTTCAGATCGCGGATCTTGAAGGGATGAAGCTCACGGAGCTTTATAAGCTGGCCAAGCAGCACCAAATTCAGGGCTACGGCCAACTGAAGAAGAGAGAACTGATTTTTGCGATTTTACGTGCGCAAGCGGAACAAAGCGGCCTTATGTTTATGCAGGGCGTGCTCGAGATTTTACCGGAAGGCTTCGGCTTCCTGAGGCCGATCAACTATTTGCCAAGCCCGGAGGATATTTATATTTCGGCTTCCCAGATTCGCAAGTTCGATCTCCGCACGGGGGACGTGGTTTCCGGCAAATGCCGGGCCCCCAAAGAAAATGAACGTTATTTTGGCCTCCTCCAGGTCAATGCCGTTAACGGAGAAAGCCCCGAACATGCTGCGGAACGCCTTCATTTTCCAGCCTTGACTCCGCTCTACCCCGAGAAGAAACTCGTTCTCGAAACCGCTCAGTCCAAACTTTCGACGCGCATCATGGATTTGCTCGCCCCGGTCGGTCTCGGACAGCGCGGACTGGTCGTCGCTCCGCCGAAAGCGGGCAAGACGCAGCTCATCAAGGAAATCGCCAACAGCATCTCGATTAACAATCCCGAGATCGAGCTGTTCGTGCTGCTAATCGACGAGCGCCCGGAGGAAGTGACGGATATGTCGCGTTCCGTCAAAGGCGAGGTTGTCGCATCGACCTTCGACGAGCTGCCCGAGAACCATATCAAGGTAGCGGAATTGGTATTGGAACGCGCGCTGCGGCTGGTCGAGCATAAGAAGGACGTCGTTATCCTGCTGGACAGCATCACGCGGCTTGCGCGTGCCTATAACCTGGTTGTGCCGGCTTCGGGCCGTACGCTCAGCGGCGGTATCGATCCTGCGGCGTTCCATCGTCCGAAACGGTTCTTCGGCTCCGCGCGGAACGTGGAAGAAGGCGGCAGCCTGACGATTCTGGCAACCGCGCTCGTGGAGACGGGATCCCGTATGGATGATATCATTTATGAAGAATTTAAGGGTACGGGCAACATGGAGCTGCATCTCGACCGGAAGCTGGCGGACCGCCGGATTTTCCCTGCGCTGGATATCCGCCGCTCGGGTACGCGCCGCGAAGAAATGCTGTTGACCAAGGAGCAGCTCGACAAAGTATGGGCGATCCGGAAGAACATGAACGATTCCATCGAATTTATCGACGGCTTCCTGAAGAAGCTGGCGGATACGAAGAACAACGAGGAGTTTCTGGCTTCTCTCGATACGTCGGGCACTACGCCGCCTGCGCCGCGAGGCAGGTCGGGCGCAAGCGCCGGCGGCAGCGCGTCCGGCGGGGGAACGAACGGCACTTCCCGGCGTCCGGCCTCGCGTTCCACGACGGTGACCTAGAACGGATTTAACTTAATTAGATCTTGCAGTTTGTGTTTTCTGGAGGTGCATCATGAATCTCGTATATGCAGACGAACATGGCAACCTGTTCGATCATCCCGATTGGATCGCCCTCGGCCGCAGCGGCGACATGGTCGTGGAGCTGATGGAAGACGAGCTGATTCCGCTGCCGGACGGCGCGACGCTCGTCGGCCTGCCGCATACGCGGCCGATCGGCATCCATGCCGCGTCAGGCGAAATGCGTCCGCTGCCGGGCAATTACCAGGCCGTCGGCGCGCTGCTGCCGCAAGGCTTTACCCGGCTGTGCATTCCCGGTTATATGAAGACGGACAAGGAGCAGAAGCTGCCTTTGTTCGGCTATTCGGCCGTCGTATGGAAGGACGGCGCATTTCACGTTGCCGCCCAGCAGTGCGACGATCCCGAGCGCTGGAATCCGCTCAATTGCGATCCGAAGGAGCTGACCGTCGGCGTAGAGCGGCTGCTTGCCAAGTACCCGGAGAACCGGCTGTATCAGCATCTCTCGAATTGCGCGCTCGGCTATGAATGCCTGACCGCGTCCAATACGTTCCTGCAGCGCTGGGAAGGCGCCGTGCCGGTTTCGTTCTCTTGCAACGCCGGCTGCTACGGCTGTATCTCCGAACAGCCGGACGACAGCGGATTCCCTGCGCCGCAGACGCGCATGAATTTCAAGCCGACCGTGCAAGAGCTCGTCGATGTGATGATGGAGCACTTGAACGCGCCCGATTCCATCATCAGCTTCGGGCAGGGCTGCGAAGGCGAGCCTTCCACGCAGGCGAGGATCATCATCGACGCGATGCGCGAAGTGCGCAGCCGCACGTCGATGGGCTATATCAACATCAATACGAACGCCGGCTTGACGGACCATATCCGCGGCATCGTGGACGCCGGCCTTAACCTGATGCGCGTCAGCACTATCAGCGCGCTGGACGACCACTATAACACCTACTACAAGCCGCGCGGCTATACGCTTGCGAACGTGGAGAAGTCGCTGCGCTACGCGGCGGACAAGGGCGTCTACACGTCGATCAACTATTTGATTTTCCCGGGCGTCACCGACCGCGAGGAGGAAATCGAGGCGATGCTCGGCTTCGTCAAGCGTACCGGGCTGAAGCTGATTCAGATGCGGAATCTGAACATCGATCCCGAGAGCTACCTGGCGCTTATACCGAAGGCGCAGGGCGAAATTTACGGCATGAAGCAGATGCTGGAGATCTTCGCGGACGAGCTTCCGGGCGTCGTCATCGGATCGTACACGCACGTGCCTCCGGCGCCGCTGAACCAGTCCCGGTAAGGATTATTTGCCAATTCGCAAAGGCCGGACACGCACCGAAAAGTCATTGCTTCCCGGGAACGGCCGTGCTATAATCAAATTTGTCTGTAACAGAACTCTGGGTCCGCCTGTTGATCCAGGGCAGAAAGAGGTGAACGAGATGAAACAAGGTATTCATCCGACATACCACGTCACGACAGTAACTTGCGCTTGCGGCAACAGCTTCGAGTCCGGTTCGATCAAACAGAACCTGCGCGTAGAAATTTGCTCCGCTTGTCACCCATTCTTCACGGGTAAGCAGAAGTTCCTGGATGCCGGCGGTCGCGTCGACAAATTCAAGAAGAAATACGGTATCTAAGCCTAATCGGCCTTCATTGCCGGAAATTAGCAGAATACAAGAACCTCCCTCAGCCATCCTATTGGATAAAGGGAGGTTTTTTTATGTCAAGCCAACGTTTCCTGCTGGGCACGCTCGCGCTCGCGGCGGCGGTCGCGCTTGCCGGCTGCGGCAATAAGAACGCGACCAATAATTACAACGCGAAGTCATACGGACATGACGGATATATGGGGTTATCGAACAGCAACCCGCATCTGCCGAACCGCAACGGCCAATTCTTGAATCAGGATTCCGACGGCGATTTCGCGCAAACGAAGGTGAAGGAGGTGCCGGGCGTGGGCAAGGTGATGATCGTCTTCCAGGCACCCGATATGTACGTGACGATTACGCCGAAGAAGGGCTATTCGAGCGCGAAGGTCAAGGAAGAAGCGCTTGCCGTCTTGCGGCTGAATATGCCTCGCTACAACGTCCACGTTAATATGACGCGCTGATTACGCGGCTTCCAGCGAATCGGCAGTTGCACTTTTGCGGCGAACAAGCTATACTTATCTCTGCCGTGCTAGACGGGGAGGTAGCGGTGCCCTGTAACTCGCAATCCGCTGTAGCGAGGTTGAATTCCAATCGTAGGTTTTTGTGTTGTGGGGCTGGTGCCCCGGAACAGTGTTGACGGCCGGGTCCTCCGCAATGGACGCTTGTGAACGGGTCAGGTCCGGAAGGAAGCAGCCATAAGCAGGTCCGTTCATGTGCCGGAGGAGTGCTTGGCCCGAGCTGGGAACGGGCGTTCCGCCCATGCCGCTTAAATCGAGGATTGGTGCACGGTCCTAATTAATAAGGACATTAACATCCGAATTGACTCTATGAGTCATGCAGGGTGTTTTTTTGTTGCCGCGGAATGCCGGGTTCCCGTGCGGGGAACGATAGCGTCGGCATGCCGGCAGAGATCGCAAATTCCGGTACGCGCACGGTTTTTTTGGCTGGCGGCATCGTGTATAATAGATTGAAGGCCTGTACGGCCGGGACGATCAACACCGAAAGGAACGGACTCGATGTCACATATCGCTTTATATCGCGCCTGGCGTCCGCAGACGTTCCAGGACATGGTCGGCCAGCAGCATATTATTCAAACGCTTCAAAACGCGATCCGCGAGGATCGGGTTTCGCATGCTTATTTATTCAACGGACCGCGCGGGACGGGGAAGACGACGACGGCCAAAGTATTGGCCAAGGCGATCAACTGCGAACGGGGACCGGCGACGGAACCGTGCAACGTCTGCGATGCGTGCCGGGGAATTACGGCAGGCACCGTGATGGACGTCGTGGAGATCGACGCCGCATCCAACCGCGGGATCGATGAAATCCGGGATATTCGGGACAAAGTCCGGTATGCCCCGTCGGAAGTTCGTTTTAAAGTGTATATTATAGATGAAGTTCACATGCTTACGTCGGAAGCGTTCAACGCGCTTCTCAAGACGCTGGAAGAGCCGCCGGCGCATGTCATATTTATATTGGCCACGACCGAACCGCACAAGCTTCCCGCCACGATCATATCGCGCTGTCAGCGCTTTGATTTCCGGCAGGTTTCGCTGCCGGAACAGACGGAGCGCCTGGGTCGAATTTGCGCGGAAGAAGGCATTTCGGCGGACGAGGATGCGCTGGCGTACATCGCGAGGCTTTCGGACGGCGGCATGCGGGATGCCATCAGCCTGCTGGAGCAGGTATCCGCTTACGGCGGAGAACATATCACGCTGAGCGATGCGGTAGAGGTTACGGGGGGACTTGCGGCCGAGCAGTTCGAGCAGCTGGCGGAAGCGATCCGCGACCGCAATGCCGGCGCGATTCTGCCGCTTGTCGAAGGCTTGATGCAGGCGGGCAAGAGCGCGGACAAGTGCTTGGAGAATCTCGTATACTACTTCCGGGATTTGCTTGTGCTGAAGCTGGCTCCGCAAGGGAGAGCGGCGACCGAGCGCATAGTCGATCAGGACAAATACCGATCGATGGCCGCTTCATTCAGTTCGGAGCTGCTGTTCCGGATGATTGACGTGCTGAATCAATATCAGCTGGAAATCCGCCATGCCGCGCTGCCGCAAACGATTTTTGAAGTCGCGCTGATGAAGATCTGCACGCTGCAGGATACGAGCGGCGGACGGGCATCCGCGCCAGCGGATGCGCCTGCGCCCGAAGCGGCTTCGCAAGGAGCGCCCGGCGGCGAGGTTCAACGGCTGCAGCAGCGGATCGACACGCTGGAGCGCAAGATCGAGCAGCTGCTGCAGTCCGGCGTTCGCCCGGAAGGCGGCGGCGCGGGACAGGCGCAAGCAAGCCCCGCATCGCGCGGCGGCGGCAAGGGCACGAACAATTTCGGAGCCCGAAGCGGCGCGGGAGGAATGGGCGGCTCGATTGCCCGGGTGAAGCTGGATCCGTTCCTTGCGGCGGCGGAGAGTCAAGCTTCGGGGCAGGTACGCATGAAGTGGGCCGATATTTTGCAGCGCGTGAAAGGACACAATATTTCCACGCATGCCTGGTTCGTGAACGGCGAGCCCGTGTCCGCGGCGGAGAATACCATTCTGGTCGCGTTCAAGAACTCGATCCATCGCGAGACGACGGAGAAGCCCGCTAACCGCGAAGTGATCGAGCGGGTTCTGCACGAAGTGTATAATCGCCCGGTTCGGCTCGCCACCGTCATGCTCAAGGAGTGGCAGACGGCCTCCGAGAAGGGGCCGGCTCCCGCCGACGAATTGACGTTGCTGCAAGAAGACGAGCGAGGCGGACCGCCGCCGGAGCCCGAATGGGTCGAAGAAGCCGTCAAGCTCTTCGGCGAGGATCTTGTCGTCATCGAAGACAAATAAGCCGGCTAATCGTAAACGGCATAAACTAACCCAAGGAGTGATCAGACAATGAACAACATGAATCAAATGATGAAGCAAGTGAAGAAGATGCAGGAGCAAATGCTGAAAGCGCAAGAAGAG
>NZ_CP048209.1:467500-537500 GCF_010119935.1 Paenibacillus lycopersici
CCCGAGCCACCATTTATGTTCAAGAGGCTAACGCCTTTTGCCATATGCATGGAGGGCTAGCGAAGTGGCCAAACGCGGGAGACTGTAAATCTCTTCCTTCGGGTTCGGTGGTTCGAATCCATCGCCCTCCACCATTTACAGCAAGAGCCATTAGCTCAGTTGGTAGAGCACCTGACTTTTAATCAGGGTGTCGTAGGTTCGAGTCCTACATGGCTCACCATTTCGACGCCAGTTACAACCTGCCGGTCTTAGACCTGCAGGTTTTTTTGATGTTTGCAAAGCCGAGTATTTCATCCTGCCGAGGGCAAACTGAACCCAAAGACATGAAAAAGCACAGCGATGTCGATTCAGGGGGTCTGTCACAGCATGAAGTACGGAGTGGCTGCACTTGTTTGTTTTGCAATCGTAGCGATACTCGTTCCGGTTCTCCGGACATATGCGATCCGGTTCGGTTTTGTCGATCGGCCAAACGCGCGTAAGATCCACAAATCGCCTATCCCGCTTATGGGCGGTGCGGCGCTGTACATTGGCGTTATCGCAACGATGTTTATTGTTCAAGGCATAACGCCGCTCAGTATGACGATTAGTATCGGCGGCTGCATCCTTGTCGTAGTCGGGCTGATGGACGATGCGGCGAAGTCGCGCGGCGCCGACTTCCCGGTATGGCCGCGTGTGATCGCTTATATGGGCGTAGCGGCAATACCGCTCCTGTTCGACATTCGCATCGAAGGCCTTACAGGCCCGCACGGCATGATTTTCTTTCCGTATTGGTTGGGCGTCGTGAGTTCGATTATCTGGGTGTTTGCTTTAATCAACATGATTAATTTTATAGACGGCGTGGACGGGCTGGCCTCTGGGGTGGCGACCTTGTCCTCCTTCACCTTGTTCATCGCGGCGCTTATTAAGCAGCAATACCCGACTGCGCTGCTCGCGATCATTCTGGTTGCCGCCTGCGCGGCGTTCCTGTTCTACAATTTCTATCCGGCACGGATCTTCATGGGGGACGCAGGCGCGACGTTTCTCGGGTATGCGCTGGCGGTTACTGCCGTCGACGGCGCATTCAAGAGCGCAACGCTCGTAACGGTGGCTGTGCCGCTGCTGGCGCTCGGCGTGCCTATATTGGATACGGCCGTCGTGATGCTGCGCCGATTGATATCGGGCAAGGGCCTGCACCGCGCCGACAAGCTCCATACCCATCATGTCCTCATGCGCTGGGGCCTCACGCAGATCCAAACGGTTTCCTTCATCTATCTCGTCGCTGCCTTGTTCTCTCTCCTATCGCTGATCCTGCTGCTTGCGTTAAGCTGAATAAAGCGCCTTTTTGTGATATACTGTCGACAAGGTGAAACTGCCGTAAGCGTTCTTTTTAATAGGATGAAACTTCTCCTTTCTTAATCTTTTAAAAACGTGCACGATGATGTGCATTGGATAGGGGCAAGGCCATGAGTGATGCACAATGGATAACGCAATTGCAAGCTGTTCTGGATTGCCCGGTTCGAGAGCATAGGCTCCCATTACAAGACTGGCTTCTGCTTAGCAGCGAACAAGGCCGTCGTCTGCAAGATCAACTGACGAAGGACAAAACGAATGCGGTTACAATTGGCGAGTATGTTAACGGTCCCGAAGGCGTCGCGTGGTTCGCGCTTGAACAGGAGGCCGATACGGTTCATGTTCTAGAAGTGAACCGGAAGCCCTTCAGCGATGTAGAGCTGCGTCTGATCGGTTGGACGGCGTCCCAGATGCTTGCCGATCGTTCGAAGGATTATGTAGGCATGGGCGAATCGGAACGGTATGCTAGGGAGCTGGGCGCTTGGATCGATGAACAGCTCGACGCAAGCGACCCGAAGCTGCTGCTGCCGGACCGGCTGATTTCCAGAGGCAGATTGTTCTCGACGATGATTCCTTTCCTGCTCGTATGCGAACAGTCTGAACCGAGCGTGTCGGGCTTCAGCGAGCTGGAGAAGCTGCTGCGTACGTTTCTGGCGGAAGACGTGCAGATCATTCCATTGAAGGAACAGGAGTGGCTGATTCTCGGCCCGGCTTCCCTCATTAGCGATGCGCAGGCGGGCGAGCGCGACGAAGAGGAAGAAGAATCGCTGGAGGAAAGCCTGGCATCGATCGCATTCGGACTGCATGAGATGCTCGAAAGCGAATGGATCGGGGAATGTCATTTGGCGGTGTCCCATCCGGTCTCGCCGGCTAATTCCATTGTCGGCACGACGGCGCTTCTCAGGGAAACGGTTCATCTTGGCAGGGCGTTTCACCTTGGTTCGAACATCCATCTGCCCTGGCTGCTTCACCTGGAGCGACTGTTGAACACGATTCCCGAAGCCCACCGCATCAAATTCGTGGAGCAGACGTTGAAGCGGACGGATGCTTTCTTGGATCCTGAGATTCTAACGACGCTCGAAACGTTCTTCGCGCTGGACTGCAATGTAAGCGAAACCGCGAAGAAGCTGTATATCCATCGCAATACGCTGCTTTACCGTCTGGACAAGCTGAAGCAGGAGACGGAATTGGATGTACGGCAGTTCCGGGACGCGGTACTTGTGAAAATTATTTTACTATTGTATAAAGTGACGAAAAGGGCTTAATTTTTTTGTATAGTATGTGCATAGTCATTTGGACAGTGCTGATATAAACTAAATGTAGTGAAAGACAATAATCGTTAGGGGGAAATACAAATGGCTGGTGTACGCTTAGAGCACGTTTACAAAAAATATGCGGGTAGTGATCTCGCTTCGGTTAAAGATTTCAACCTTGACATTAAAGACAAGGAATTCTTGGTTCTTGTCGGTCCATCCGGTTGCGGTAAATCCACAACGCTTCGTATGATCGCAGGTCTCGAAGAAATCTCCGAAGGTAAACTGTTCATCGGCGAGCGTCTCGTTAACGACGTTGCCCCTAAAGACCGTGACATCGCGATGGTATTCCAATCGTACGCCCTGTACCCTCACATGAACGTCTACCAAAACATGGCGTTCGGCCTTAAACTTCGTAAATTCAAAAAAGCGGAAATCGACAAACGCGTTCGTGAAGCCGCTAAAATTCTCGATATTGAACATTTGCTTGACCGTAAACCAAAAGCGTTGTCCGGTGGTCAACGTCAGCGTGTCGCTCTCGGCCGTGCAATCGTTCGTGAGCCGCAAGTATTCTTGATGGATGAGCCGCTCTCCAACTTGGATGCTAAACTCCGTGGTCAAATGCGCGCGGAAATTTCCAAACTGGCTAAACGTCTGGAAACGACCGTTATCTACGTAACGCATGACCAGATCGAAGCTATGACAATGGGTGACCGTATCGTCGTTATGAAAGACGGTATCATTCAACAAGCCGCTTCTCCGGAAGAGCTGTACAACCACCCGGTCAACATCTTCGTAGCAGGTTTCATCGGCGCTCCTGCAATGAACTTCATCACAGGTACGTTGAACGAAGCCGGCGGTGCCGTTCGTTTCAAATCGACGAACATCGATGTTCTTGTTCCAGACGGCAAAGCGCAGCTGCTGCGTGAAAAAGGCTTGATCGGCAAAGAGATCATCTTGGGTATCCGTCCGGAAGATCTGCATGAAGAGCCGGTATTCATCGAGGCTTCCCCGCAAACGATCGTGAACGCTCACGTTGAAGTTGCCGAGAACCTTGGTCACGAAATGTACCTGTACCTGAACGGCCTCGGCAAAGATACGGTTATCGCGCGTATCGACGGACGTTCCGGCGTTAAAGAAGGTACGAACGTGAAACTCGCTTTGGATATGAACAAAGTTCATATCTTCGACAAAGAAAGCGAACTGAACGTATTCGAAGCATAAGCATTCCTTTAATACCAGAGGCCGTCCGAATCAATCGGGCGGCCTTTTTGCTTTGCTGCCGGATCCCCGACTGTCGGCCGGACTGCCTGGTTAGGCGTTGCTTTCGGTGCTTATTTCCTATAGGATGAATACAACTGGATTAATTTATATACAATCACTCGTAGCTGGCTGCGATTTGTTAGGAGGCCAATCAATTGGGCAAGAAAGTGAAGGTATCGGATCTCGTGAGTCAATTTCAGCTCGAGATCTTGAGTGGCGAGGATGGCCTGAAACGCAGCATTACGCTGGACGATTTGTCGCGTCCCGGACTTGAGATGGCGGGCTATTTCGATTATTACCCGAAGGAACGGGTGCAGATTCTCGGGAGAACGGAAATTACGTTCATGGATACGCTCACGAGTCAAGAGCGGATCGACCGCGTAGAGCGGCTCTTCGATGACGAGACGCCATGCTTCATCATTACAAGGGGACTGGATGCGCCGGCGGAATTGCTGGAGCAGTCGAATCAGCGGCAAATTCCGGTGCTGCGCAGCAACACGGCGACGACGATTTTCTTGAGCCGCATCACGAATTTCCTGGAGCGCAAGCTGGCGCCTTCCGCTACGATACATGGCGTTCTCGTGGACGTGTACGGCGTAGGGATGCTGATTACAGGCGGCAGCGGCATCGGCAAAAGCGAAACGGCGCTCGAGCTCGTCAAGCGGAGCCATCGGCTCGTAGCCGACGACGCCGTCGAGATTCGGCAAACGTCGGACGGCCAGCTTCACGGCACGGCGCCTGAATTGATTCGCCATCTGCTGGAGATTCGCGGTCTCGGCATTATTAACGTCATGACGTTATTCGGCGCGGGCGCAGTACGGAACAACAAACGCATCAGCATGGTCATCAAGCTGGAGAACTGGCAGGCAGACAAGCAGTACGATCGTCTCGGCCTGGATGAAGAGACGACCCGCATCATCGATACGGATGTGCCGATCGTTACCGTGCCTGTTCGGCCCGGACGGAACTTGGCCGTCATCATCGAAGTGGCGGCGATGAACTTCAGGCTGAAGCGGATGGGCTACAATGCCGCGCTGCAGTTCACGAACAAGCTGACGGAAACGATCGCGGAAGATGCCGATGATTTCGATTGAGTCCTGACGCGGGCGTTGATCTGTTTCACCATTACGGATAATTAGTAAAGGAGCCTTGATACGGCATGTTTGGATTACGTTTAGATCCGATTGCGTTCTCGCTGGGTTCGATCAACGTGCATTGGTACGGCATCATTCTTGGGACCGCCGCGCTCGTGGGCTTGCTGCTTGCCGTTCAGGAGGGCAAACGCTTCGGGCTGTCGCCGGACTTCTTCATGGATTTATTGCTGTTCGGCGTACCGTCGGCCATTATCGGAGCGCGCATATATTTTGTGGCGTTTCAATGGAATGAGTATAAGCATCATCTGATGGATGTCTTCAAAATATGGAACGGCGGCATAGCGATCTATGGCGCGTTGATCGGGGCGTTCGCCTGCGGCATCATCTATTTCCGGAAAAAGGGGTACAGCTTCTGGCGAGTCGCCGACATTTGCGCTCCTTCGCTAATCGCAGGCCAAATGATCGGACGCTGGGGCAACTTCGTTAACCAAGAAGCCTACGGCGGCGAGGTGTCGGAGAATTTCCTGCGCCATACGCTTCATCTGCCGAATTGGATCGTCAATCAAATGAATGTCGAAGGGATCTACCATCACCCGACGTTCCTGTACGAATCCTTGTGGAACCTGCTCGGATTGGTGATCTTCTTCATCCTCCGCCGCCGACCGTTCCTGCGGGCGGGCGAGCTGCTGTTTGCCTATTTCATCTGGTATTCCCTTGGACGTTTCTACGTCGAAGGTCTCCGTACGGACAGCTTGGCTTTCCGCGGCGCGGACTGGGCGGCATCGTTGTTGAACGGGATTTGGTCGCCGATGAAGGCGTTCGGCTTCAAGCAAGGCTTCTTGGACCAAACCTACGGCAATATTCGCGTCTCGCAGCTGCTCGCGGTACTGCTCATCATTGTTTCGATCGCGATGATCTTCATTCGCCGCCGCTCGGGTGCGGCTTCGGAACGCTATAACGATCCGATCATTAACTTCAAGACCGGACGGCCTGCAGGCGCGGAAGAGTCTGCACGCGCTTCCGCCCAATCCGATGATAAGCCTCTTGAGCATTCAAGCGGCGATTCCGTGGACGGCGCAGGCAATTCCGGCATCAAGGAATAAGGAGCAACTCGACCGGCATGACGACTGAATTGAAAGCAATGTTGTTCGACTTGGACGGCACGATCATGGATACGAACGAGCTGATCATCGAGTCCTTCCTTCGAACGTTGAAAGGCACCGTTCCGCCCGAGTTTAACCGGGAACATATCATTCCGAGCATGGGACTTCCGCTGGCGGAGCAATTCCGGCTGTTCTCGGGCCGCGAGCAGGTCGAGGATCTGGTCGCGGCTTACCGGGAAGTGAATTTGCAGCTGCATGACGAATACGTGAAGGCTTTTCCGTACGTGAAGGATGTATTTGCGCGTCTGCATGAGGCCGGTATCCGGATCGGCATCGTCACGACCAAAATCCGGCTGACGACCGAACGCGGCCTGCGCTATGTCGGCTTGTACGATTACGTGGTGCCGGAAGCGATCGTAACGATCGAGGATGTGACGCATCCGAAGCCGCATCCGGAGCCGGTGCAGCGGGCGCTGGACGCGCTCGGCATCCGGCCCGAGGAAGCGCTGATGGTCGGCGACAGCGTCGTCGACATTCAATCCGCCGAGGCGGCGGGCGTCGCATCCGTCGGCGTGGCCTGGTCGCTCAAGGGCGAAGCGCTGCTAAAGGAGAACGGCGCGCGCCATATTATCCACGATATGCGCGATCTCTACGCCATAGCGGGATTGGAGTAATCGTTGTGAGAAACGTGGAACGTTATCCTGTGGAAGGGCCGAACGCGCTTTGGCAGGTGTACCGGACCATCAGCCGCTGGAAGGTGATACGCAACTTTCTATTCATACAAGTGGCGCGCTACTGTCCCTCACTGCCGGTGAAAAATTGGATTTACCGGCATGTGCTCGGGATGCAGGTAGGGCGCCACTCGGCGTTTGCGCTGATGGTGATGGTGGACGTGTTTTTCCCGGAGAAAATCGCGGTCGGAGATAATTCGATTATCGGCTATAATACGACGATCTTGACGCACGAGTATCTGATCGGCGAGTATCGGCTCGGTCAGGTTCGCATCGGCTCGAGCGTCATGATCGGCGCGAACACGACGATTCTGCCGGGCGTTACGATCGGCGACGGCGCCGTCGTGGCGGCGGGATCGGTGGTGCACAAGGATGTGCCGCCCGGGGCATTCGTCGGCGGCAATCCGATGCAGGAGATTCAGAAGCGAAGGGACCGGTGAGACGGCATGAATCGGAAAGCGACTTTGATGATGGTATTGGTTGCCTTCAGCGCCTTGCTGACAGGCGGGTATTATATGCAGATGAAATTCTCGCATTCGTCCTCCGCCGCTGCCGTACAGCAGCGCGGCCCTTCGCGGCGGCCGGTGGCGGCCGGCCATCCGTCGCCAAGCGGTTCGATTGCGGGGAGCGCCGCAGCGGATACGCCGCACGGCGTCTACTACCGGAATCACGTGATCGTGCTGATGTACCATGAAGTGGCCGCTAAGCCGCAGGATGACAAGGCGCTTTCGCTGGCGAAATTCAAGCAGCAGCTTACGCTGATGCAGCGGAACAATTTCCACTGGATCACGATGGAACAGTACAGGCAGTTTATTCTGAAGGATGCGCCCGTACCGGACAATGCCGTGCTGATGACGTTCGACGACGGCTACGAATCGTTCTACACGGACACGTACCCCGTGCTCAAGCAATTTCATGTGCCGGCGACGAACTTCCTGATCGTGAACACGGTCGGCAATCCGAAGCATGTCGGCATTCCGAAGGTGACCTGGCAGCAGGTGGAGGACATGCACCGGAACGGCTACGATTTCTATAACCATACGTTCGATTCCCATGCCTACGCGTCACATGACGGCAAAGGCGGCAAGCAGCTGCCGATGCTGGAAGCGCCGATGTACGTGAAGAAGCTGAAGCGCAGCGAGACGACGAAGGAGTACCTGAACCGGGTCAAGACCGATCTGACGAAAGCGGACACGATTCTGGCGCAGCGACTCGGCAATCAAGACAAGGTTCTGGCGTTCCCGTACGGAGCGTACTCGATGCCGGTGCTTCGCCTCTGCCATAAGCTCGGCATCGACATCACGTTCACGGTCAAGAGCGGCATCAACGCCTACGGGCAGAAGAACGGCTACCGCGTCAACGCCGGCGGCGAGGAGGACAATCCGACCGCGCTGATCGATTTGATGAAAGAGGGCACGGGCATGCAGAAACCGGGAAGCGATGCTTCCCGGTTTCTGTTGGAGTTCGGCGCCTTCGGCACGGCGATTCTGGCAATCGTCTCGGCGAAGCTGCTGGTGAACGCTTGGGAGGACAAGCATGGCCGGCGAATGCTTCGCAAGCGGCGGCGGGGCGCGGACAAGAACGCGGGCTGATGGCGGACGCCGTATTGACGGAATAATACGACCGTGGTATCATTACGACTAATCCTTTATTTTGGCAGTATGGTAATATGGTAACACGTTAACAAACTAAAGCGCTGAAGGTGAAAATAAATGTCCAAACCGAAGGTGTTCGAAAAACCGATTGGGGTTAAGGATTATTTGCCGCATGCGGTGACGAAGCTGAGACAGATCGAAAATCAAGTGCTCGCTTGCATGGGCTCGTGGGGCTATGAGCAAATCATGACCCCGACGATGGAATATTACGACACGGTAGGCGTCGCGAGCTCGACATCGGACCAGAAGCTGTTCAAGCTGCTCAATAATCGCGGCACGACGCTCGTGCTGCGTTCCGATATGACGGCGCCGATCGCGAGGGTCGTCGCTTCCGTCCTGAAGGACGTGCAATTCCCGATCCGCTTGTCCTACCACGCGAGCGTGTTCCGGGCGATCGAAGAAGAAGCCGGCCGCGAGGCGGAGTTCTTCCAGACCGGCGTAGAGCTCGTCGGCGACGCATCCCCGGATGCGGATGCGGAAGTGGTGGCGCTGGCCATCGCTTCGTTAAAAGCGGCCGGCGTAAGCCGGTTCAAAATCGCCATCGGCCATGTCGGGTTCCTGAACGGCCTGTTCGAGGAGGCGCTGCCCGGCGAGCATGAGGCGCAGGAGGAGCTAAAGGCGTTCCTGCTCGGACGCGACTATGTCGGCTACCGGGAGCGGCTGCGCTCGCTCACGCTGTCCGATGCGATGCGCAGCGAGCTCGAGGGCATCACGCGCCTGCGCGGCGGCCAGGAGATCTGCAGCCAAGCGCTGGCGCTCAGCCTGGATGCGACGGCGCAGGCCTCCATTCGCCATCTGTGCGAAATGTGGGACGCGCTGGCGGCGCACGGCGTCTGCGAGCATGTGCTGATCGATTTGACGATGATCGGCGACTTTAAGTATTACACGGGCATGACGTTCGAGGCTTACGCCGCCGATCTGGGCTTCCCGGTGGCGAGCGGGGGCCGTTACGATAACTTGCTTCAGCAGTTCGGGCGTCCGGCGCCGGCGACGGGGTTTGCGCTCAAGACGACGCGGATTCTGGAGCTGATCGGCGCCGGCGGCGAGCCTAACGCCGAGCGCGTGCTGATCGCGTACGATGCGGACGGCCGCGCGGCGGCCTTCGACAAGGCGCGCACGCTGCGCGAGAGCGGCACGGCCGCCGCGGTCGTGACGGAGCGCGTGGATGCGGATGCGCGGCAAGCGCTGCGGGAAGCCGAGACAGCCGGCGCGAACGACGGGGAATTGCGCTATAAAGGCGCTGCATTTACGAAGCTGCTGACCTACTTCGGCGGCAGCCGGGAAAGGGAGTAGGCGGACATGAATCAGGAGAATTTGCAGGCGGCCGATTCGGGACGCGAGCTGTTGAAGGTGGCGATGCCGAAGGGCCGCATCTATAAAGTAGCTTCGAAGCTGTTCAGGGAAGCCGGCGTGCCGATTCCGAGCGACTTCGACGATACGCGCAAGCTGATCATCGAGCTGCCGGAAGCGGGCATGTCGTTCATTATGGCGAAGCCGGTCGACGTGCCGACCTATGTGGAATACGGCGTGGCGGATATCGGCATCGTGGGCAAGGACGTCTTGATGGAGGAGAACAAGGACGTCTACGAGCTGCTCGATCTCGGCATCGCGAAGTGCCGGATGTCCGTCATCGGACTGCCGGACTGGCAGCCGGTCATCCATCCCCGCGTCGCGACGAAATATCCGAGCGTGGCTTCTCAGTATTTCCGCGAGCAGGGGCAGCAGGTCGAGGTGATCAAGCTGAACGGATCGATCGAGCTGGCGCCGCTCATCGGGCTGGCCGACCGGATCGTCGATATGGTGGAGACCGGCCAGACGCTCCGCGAGAACGGTCTCGTCGAGATGGAGACGATCTTCGGCATTACGAGCCGGCTGATCGCGAACCGCGTCAGCTACCGGATGAAGAACGAAGCCATACAGAGCCTGTGCGACAAGCTGCAGAGCGCGATCGCGGCGAAGCCGGGCATGTAAATGAACTGGAACGTAAGGCCGAGAGGCCTGCCGTCCCTATAGAGCGCAAGTGCGAAAGGAGCGATGCGGCATGAGAAAGCTGCGAGCGGAGCAGTTTGGATTGACGCGCAAAGTGGACTACGGTTCACCGGAGCAAAACGAAACGGCCGCCCGGATCGTCGAGGCGGTTCGGACGGAAGGGGACGCGGCGCTGCTGCGGTACACGGAGCAGCTGGACCGGGTGCAAGTGGACGCCGCGGGACTTCGCGTGACGGAGGAAGAGATTCAGGCGGCGTACGACCGCGTCGATGCGGACTTCCTGACGGCGATCCGCCAGGCGGCGGCGAATATCCGCGCCTTCCACGAGAAGCAGCTGCGGCAGTCGTGGGTGGACGTGCAGCCGGACGGCACGATGCTCGGCCAGCTGCTGCGGCCGCTTAAGCGCGTCGGCGTCTACGTGCCGGGCGGCAAGGCGGCTTATCCGTCGTCCGTGCTGATGAACGTGATTCCGGCGCAGGTAGCCGGCGTGCCGGAGATCGTGATGGTGACGCCGCCCGCGACCGGTGGCAAAACGGGCATCGACCCGTACATCCTCGTCGCGGCCGCGGAAGCCGGCGTCAAGGAAATGTACCGGGTCGGCGGCGCGCAGGCGATTGCCGCGCTCGCGTACGGCACGGAGACGATCCCGCCGGTCGATAAAATTTGCGGACCCGGCAATATCTACGTCGCGCTGGCCAAGCGCGCGGTGTTCGGCGTCGTGGCGATCGACAGCATCGCGGGACCGAGCGAGATCGTCGTGTTGGCCGATGAAACGGCGGATCCCGCCTATGTCGCGGCGGATCTGCTGTCGCAGGCGGAGCATGACGAGATGGCGTCGGCCATTCTCGTGACGGCCTCGGAAGCGCTGGCCGACGCCGTGGCGACGGAAGTCGAGCAGCAGCTGTCGACGCTGCCGCGGGAAGGTACGGCAAGGCAGTCCATCGAAGGCTACGGGGCGATCCTGCTGGCCGAGACGATGGACGAGGCGATCGCCGCCGTCAACCGGATGGCGCCGGAGCACCTGGAGATCATGACGGCCGAGCCGATGACGCTGCTGGGCCGGATCGAGAACGCGGGCGCGATCTTCGTCGGTCCGTACAGCTCGGAGCCGGTCGGCGATTATTTCGCCGGACCGAACCACATTCTGCCGACCAACGGCACGGCGCGGTTCTCCTCGCCGGTGAACGTGGACGATTTCGTGAAGAAGTCGAGCCTGATCTATTACAGCAAGGACGCGCTGATGGCAAACGGCGATCAAATCATTGCGCTAGCCCGCCACGAGGGTCTGGAAGCGCACGCGAGAGCCATCGAGATCCGGCTGGAGCGGGAGCGTTAGACGAGGGAGCAGTCCCGATATATTACGCGAAAGAAGGTTGCTTACTATGGCGGATAACGCAATTCGCGCAGCCGAGGTGGCGCGCAAAACAAACGAGACGGACATCAAGCTCTCGTTCGGCATCGACGGTACGGGCATCTCCAAGCTGGAAACGGACGTTCCGTTCCTGAACCATATGCTGGACCTGTTCACCAAGCACGGCCATTTCAACTTGACCGTCGAAGCCCGCGGCGACGTGGAGATCGACGACCATCACACGGTCGAGGACATCGGCATCTGCCTGGGCCATACGATTCGCGAGGCGCTTGGCGACAAGCGCGGCATCAAGCGCTATGCATCGGTATTCGTGCCGATGGACGAGGCGCTGGCGCAGGTGGTCATCGACTTGAGCAATCGCGGGCATTTCGAATATCGCGCGCAGTATCCGTCCCAGCAAGTGGGCAGCTTCACGACGGAGCTCGTCCATGAATTCCTCGCGAAGCTGGCGATGGAGGCCCGTATGAACCTGCACGTCATCGTGCATTACGGCTTTAATACGCACCATATGATCGAAGCGGTATTCAAGGCGCTTGGCCGCGCGCTTGACGAGGCGACAAGCATCGACCCGCGCGTGCAAGGAGTGCCTTCGACGAAAGGAGTGCTGTAGATGATCGCGATCATCGATTACGGCATGGGCAATCTGCACAGCGTCAGCAAGGCGGTGGAACGGCTCGGCTGCGAGGCGGTCGTCACGGCCGACGCGAAGACGATCATGGAAGCGGACGGCGCGATTCTGCCGGGCGTCGGGGCATTCGGCGACGCGATGCAGAACTTGCGCAATACCGGCCTTGACGAAGTGACGCGCTTCTACGCGGCGTCCGGCAAGCCGCTGCTCGGCATCTGCCTCGGCATGCAGCTGCTGTTCAGCGAGAGCGAGGAATACGGTCCGCATCAGGGGCTGAACCTGCTCCCGGGTACGGTCATCCGGTTCAAGGGCGATTTCAAGGTGCCGCATATGGGCTGGAACAAGCTGGAGTTCCGTCAGAATACGCCGTTGTTCGCCGGACTCGAGCAGGGGCATGTGTACTTCGTGCACTCGTACCATGTGAAGCCGGAGCGCGCGAGCGATCTGCTGGCGACGACGGACTATAACGGGCAAGTGACGGCGATCGTCGGCCGGGACAACGTGTACGGCATGCAATTTCATCCGGAGAAGAGCGGCGATCTCGGCATGAGCCTGCTGCGCAATTTCCTGGCGCTTACGAGCGTGCGCGAACCGAGCGTTATTGAAGCGGACGCGCGCTAAACGGGCATGCCGCTTGCCCGGCTTGTGCCGGTCCGGCATGCGGTAATCCGGGATTCGCCTGCACGGCCAGGCTCGCGCATACCATTAACTTAAGAGAGGGGTGACCTCAATGTTAGCCAAACGGATCATCCCGTGTCTGGACGTGAAGGACGGGCGCGTCGTGAAGGGCGTAAACTTCGTGAACCTGCGCGATGCCGGCGACCCCGTCGAGCTGGCGGCGATTTACGATAAGGAAGGCGCCGACGAGCTGGTCTTTCTCGACATTTCGGCTTCGGTGGAAGGCCGGGCGACGATGGTGGAGGTCGTCAAACGGACGGCCGGCGAAATCACCATTCCGTTCACGGTCGGCGGCGGCATCTCGCATGTCGACGATATGAAGCGGCTGCTGCGGGCGGGCGCCGACAAGATCGGCATCAATACGGCAGCGGTCAAGAACCCGTCGCTCGTGAAGGACGGGGCGAAGAAGTTCGGCTCGCAGTGCATTGTCGTGGCGATCGACGCGAAGTTCAACCCGGCGTGGGGCGAATGGGAAGTATACACGCACGGCGGACGGACGGCGACCGGCATCAAGGCACTGGCCTGGGCCAAGGAAGCGGAGCAGCTCGGAGCCGGCGAAATCCTGCTGACGAGCATGGACGCGGACGGCACGAAGGACGGCTTCGACCTGAAGCTGACGCGGGCGGTGTCGGATTCGCTCGGCATTCCCGTCATCGCATCCGGAGGCGCGGGCAAGGTGGAGCATTTCCATGACGTGTTCCTGCAGGGCCATGCGGACGCAGGCCTGGCGGCAACGATTTTTCATTATAAAGAGATGACGATCCGCGAAGTGAAGGACGATTTGCGGCAGAAAGGGGTCGAGATTCGATGAGCACGAGCAAAACATTGGAAGCGGCGGCGGCGGAGATCAAATGGAACGAGGCGGGATTGGTCCCGGCGATCGTACAGGATGTCAAGAGCAAAGAAGTGCTGATGATGGCATACATGAACCGGGAATCGCTCGCTCTCTCCGTAGAGTCGGGAGAAACGTGGTTCTGGAGCCGTTCGCGCAGCGAGCTCTGGCATAAGGGCGCGACCAGCGGCCATACGCAGCGCATCGTATCGCTGCATTATGATTGCGACGGCGACACGCTGCTCGTCCGCGTGGAACAGAACGGCCCGGCTTGCCATACGGGCTCGTACAGCTGCTTCACGGGCGAGATCCAGGGCGTGAAAGGCACGGAAGCGGGCGCAAGCGCATTCCAGCAGTCGAGCGACCGTTTCGCGATGCTGAACCAGCTGGAAGCGACGATCGCGCAGCGGTACGTCGAGCGTCCGGAAGGCGCCTACACGACCTACCTGTTCGAGAAGGGCGTCGACAAGATCCTGAAGAAGGTCGGCGAGGAATCCGCTGAAGTGATCATCGCGGCGAAAAACAAAGACAACGACGAGCTTCGCTGCGAAACGAGCGATCTGATCTTCCACCTGATGGTGCTGCTGCGCGATCGCGGCCTGTCGCTGGACGAAGTCATGACGGAGCTCGGACGCCGCCATAATAAAACGAAGCCTTCCGCGTAAGCTGCGCCGGGAAGGCGGCCATCGCAACCGAGCCTGCGGCCAGCAAGCTCGGTTCTGTCGCGTTCGGCCCGCCGGACATGTAACAATGCGGGGACAAACCGCGACAGAAGCCGAATAGGGACGAGAGAAGCCCGTTGAACCGGATACATGGCGGGTAATCCCTAGAGATCGATTTTTGAATTATGATCATTTCCATGTATAATGAAAGTTGTCGAAACAAAGCGGTATTGCGGATACCCAAATCGGTAGTCGTTTCTGTTCGGCTTCCCTGCCCTAGCGGAAGGGAAGAAGCTTATCAATTTAGTGGTCTAATCGCTCAGGAGGGTATTATGTTGTTTAGCGACAAGCTGCGTATTTTCTCGGGTTCCTCGAATCCCAAATTGGCTCAACGAATCAGCGAAGAGCTCGGACTTCCGCTCGGTAAAATCAAAGTGTCCCGGTTTAAAAGCGGCGAGATCTACGTGCACTACGAGGAGACGATCCGTAACTGCGACGTGTTCCTGGTGCAGTCGTTCTCGCATCCCATCAACGATCACTTTGTCGAGCTGCTCGTGATGATCGACGCGGCGAAGCGTGCTTCCGCACGTACCATCAACATCATTATGCCGTATTACGGTTATGCGCGGCAGGAACGCAAGGCGGCTCCGCGCGAACCGATCTCAGCCAAGATGCTTGCCGATGTATTGACGACGGTCGGGGCGACCCGCATCATCACGATCGACCTGCATGCGCCGGCGATTCAAGGGTTCTTCAACATTCCGGTGGATCACCTGACGGGCCTGGACCTGATCAGCGATTACCTGAAGGCGAAGAACATCAAGAATCCGGTAGTCGTGTCTCCGGATGCCGGCCGTGCTTCGACGGCGGAGAAGCTGGCGAACTATCTGGACGCGCCGTTCGCGATCATGATCAAGAAACGCCATGCCCACAACGAGTCTACCATCACCCACGTCATCGGCGATGTCGAGGGCGGCACGCCGATCATTATCGAGGACATGATCGATACGGGCGGCACGATCGTGAATGTCGTGGAAGGCCTCAAAGAACGCGGCGCCGAGGACGTCTACGTATGCGCTACGCATCCGCTCTTCTCGGGCCCTGCCCTGCAGCGATTGGACCATCCCAATATTAAAGAAGTCATCGTCACCGACACGATCTCGATTCCGGACAACCGTTCGGATCGCTTCAAAGTGCTGTCGGTCGCGCCGATCCTGGCGGAAACGACGCGGATCATCATCGAAGGCGGCTCCATCAGCACGCTCTTCAAAAACGCGGGCATCTAGCACCGGCGACGCCGGTCAATGCCCGCAAATACGGCCGCCGCGGGCGGCCACCTTCGCGAATCGCGGGCCGGCGCCCGCGATTTGCCACATATTCTTTCGTGTAAGGATAGGCCGCGCTATGGTATAATCGTAGAAACTTTGTATGGGGCTGATCGTACTAACGTGCTTAAATTCGATGCATATACGAGTTTTGCTCGCCCGTGCAACCGACCCTTGCCGCGAACTGCGTTCGCAGCTCGGGTATGCAGCCAACCCTGGTCGCGAACTGCGTTCGCAGCTCGGGTATGCAGCCTAAGGAGGTGCCTTGTGTTATGAAAGAAAAGAAAATTGCGCTAGCCGACCGCAGCACCAAGATCATTCCGATTCAGTGGGACGCAACGTACTTTTTCGAGCGAGCGGTTCGTTCCATGGACCGATATCATTATGACAAGGCACTCAAGTATTTCCGGCGCGCGGCCGAATACGAGCCGGAGAATCCCGTCAACCATTGCAATATGGCGGGCATTTTGTCTGAGATGGGCAATTACGAGGAGTCCAACCGGATCCTCGACTCGATTGTCAACGAGCTCGATCCCGAGATGACGGAATGTCATTTTTATATGGCGAACAATTACGCTAACATGGAGATGTACGAAGCGGCCGAGGACTCTCTCGTGCGCTATCTGGAAGAAGACGCCGAAGGGCAGTTCCTCGAGGAAGCGGAAGAAATGATGGAGCTGCTCCATTACGAGCTGGAGCGTCCGACGAAGCTTGCGTTCATCAAGGCGCGCGAAGGATTCTTCGAGCATGACCGCGCTAGGGCGATGCTGGAAGATGGCAAGTTCGCGGAAGCGGTCCGGCTGCTCGAAAGCATCGTCGAGAAGAACGGGGAGTTCCTCGCGGCGCGGAACAATTTGGCGCTGGCCTATTATTACATGGGCATGTTCGACAAGGCGATGGCGACGATCAAGCAGGTGCTGGAGCTGGAATCCGGCAATTTGCACGCGCTGTGCAACCTGGCGATCTTCTACCAGCATGCCGGCGACAAGGAGGAGCTTGCGCCGCTGGTCGAGCTGCTGTGCAAGACCGTTCCTTTCCATCAAGAGCATGTGTTTAAGCTGGCTACGACGATGGGCATTCTAGGGGAACACGGCGAAGCTTACCGGCACTTCATGCGCCTCTTGAAGGACGGCGCGCTGAAATCCGATCCTTGCTTGTTCCATTATGCGGCCGTTGCGGCTTGCAACATGGGCCGTTACGATGAGTCGCGCCGGCTGTGGCAGCAGGTGAAGAAGCTGGATCCCGAGTCGCATGTGCCCGGCTATTACCTGGAACAGCTGGAGCGGATGGAGAACGGCCAGCATGCGGCGCCGGCAAGTTACCATTATCATCTTCCGTTCGAGGAGCAGTTCAGGCTGTGGGAGAAGTCGACGGAATCGCTGCCGGATCATATGAAGCGCGATCCGCTCGTGCGCTCGTCCTTCTTCTGGGCGCTGCGCCACGGCGACCGCCATACGAAGCTGCAAGTCATTCAAGCGCTCGGCATGATTGCCGACAACGAAGTGAAGGATGCGCTGCGCGAGTTCATTATCGAGCCGCAGGAAGACGATTACTTGAAGCGGATCGCCATCTTCGTGCTCCGCTCCATCGGCGTGCACGAATCTTTGCATGCCATACTGGAGGGCGAGGAAACGGTCATCGAGCACAGCCGGATGCCGTCCCGTCTGCCGATCTGGGAAGACAAATGGCAGTCGGTGCTGGAAGCGGCGCTCGCGCGCATGAACAAGCATTACGACCTGGTGCAGCAGCATGATCTGCTTACCTTGTGGATCGAATTCCTGTCGCGCGTCTATCCCGACGTGCCGAAGTTCGGCAAGGTGGAGGGCTGGGCCGCCGCGCTGGAATACTTGACCGCCAAAATGCACCGCCGCGAAATATCGTACCATGAGGTTTCGCAGCGTTACGGCGTTTCGATCGCGACCGTCAGCAAATGCGCCAAGCGCATTGATGAAATATGCGGTATCAAAGAGAAAATGAGAATGATTTTCCCGGCATTGGCGGATCACCGCGAATAAGGGAGCTCAATCGCACAAAGGAGGCAACATTCGTGTACAAAGCAATCATTATCGGAACAGGCCCCGCTGGACTGACGGCAGCCATCTACCTGGCTCGCGCCAATATGAACCCGCTCGTTATTGAAGGTCCCGAACCGGGCGGCCAATTGACGACGACGACGGAGGTCGAGAACTTCCCGGGCTTCCCGGAAGGCATTATGGGTCCGGATCTGATGGCGAACATGCGCAAGCAAGCGGAGCGTTTCGGCGCGGAATTCCGTACCGGCTGGGTAAATGCCGTCGATACGTCGAAGCGTCCGTTCACGCTGCAAGTGGAAGGTCAAGGCGAGCTGCAGGCCGAAGCGCTGATCATCTCGACCGGCGCGTCCGCGAAGTACCTGGGCATCGCGAACGAGCGCGAGAACGTCGGACGCGGCGTCAGCACATGCGCGACCTGCGACGGCTTCTTCTTCCGCGGCAAGAAGATCATCGTTGTCGGCGGCGGCGACTCCGCGATGGAAGAAGCGAACTTCCTGACGCGCTTCGCCTCGGAAGTCGTGCTCGTTCATCGCCGCCCGGAAATGCGCGCCTCCAAAATCATGCAGGACCGCGCCCGCGAGAACGGCAAAATCAGCTGGGCGCTTGATCGTACGCCGCTTGAAGTCGTGGCGAACGGGATGGGCGTAACGGGCCTGAAAGTTAAGAACAACGCGACGGGCGAAGAAGAAGTCATCGAAACGAACGGTATTTTCGTGGCGATCGGCCATACGCCGAACACGAAGTTCCTGAACGGCCAATTGGATACGGACGAGACGGGCTACCTGGTCGTGAAGCCGGGCACGTCGGAAACGAATATCCCGGGCATCTTCGCTTGCGGAGACGTACAGGATCACAAGTACCGCCAAGCGATCACGGCTGCGGGAAGCGGCTGCATGGCTGCGCTGGATTGCGAGAAGTTCCTGGAGGGACACGCCGTCCACGACTGGAGCCAGGCGCTGTAAGAGCACTCGATGAGCAGTTCGCGGAAATGCAACAGGACGCTGTTCGGACTGCCGAACAGCGTCGCTTCATGTCAGCGCGCCTATGTCCCGCGCTTGCGTAAGGCGCCGGCCGTTTCACCTTGAAATTCAAGCCTGCATAAGCTTCGCCTTCTGCGTACGCTTGAATTTCTTCGGAATGAAACGCGCCGCGTCGCCAGCAATGGCACTGGCCGTTTCACCTTGAAATTCAAGCCTGTATAAGCTTCGCCTTCTGCGTAAGCTTGAATTTCTTCGGAATGAAACGCGCTGCGCCGCCAGCAATGGCACTGGCCGTTTCACCTTGACCGGTTGGAAGCGTTCGCTTATAGTTTAGTTGGAACGAAAGCATCACAATTCCCTTATCTTAATTATAGAGGTGGCCCATTCATGTCAGAGAAAATCGTGGTTGGTGTGGATATTGGCGGTACGTCCATTAAAGTCGGCATTTGCAATATCGAGGGCGCGCTGCTTCAGACGTATGAAGGACCGACGGAAGTCGAGAAGGGATCGGATATTGTCTGCGAGAACATCGCGGCTTATGCCCGTCTGATTGTCGATCAGTCCCCGTACGAATGGGATCAAGTCGAGGGCGTGGGCATCGGTATCGCAGGATTCCTGGACATCCCGCGCGGATACGTTCATAAATCGGTCAATCTGTTCTTCGAGAACGTACCGCTGAAAGATATTTTGGAAGCGAAGCTGAACAAGAAGGTGCTCGTCAATAATGACGCGAACGTGGCGGCGCTCGGCGAAGCATGGGCAGGCGCGGGCCGCGGCATCTCGGACTGCGTATGCTATACGCTCGGAACAGGCGTCGGCGGCGGCGTCATCATCAGCGGCAAAATCGTGGAAGGCTTCCGGGGCATGGCCGGCGAGCTGGGCCATATGACAATCGTGCCGGATCTCGAAGCGATCCAGTGCAACTGCGGCAACAAAGGCTGCCTGGAGACGGTATCGTCCGCAACGGGCATCATTCGCATGGCGAATGACGCCGTTGAGCGCGGTGACCGCACTTCGCTGTCGTTCGTGGAGAATATTACGGCGAAGGATGTCATCGACGCGGCGAAGGCCGGCGATGAAGCGGCGGCGCGCATCGTGAACCGCGCGGCGTTCTACCTGGGTAAATCGATGGCGGCCGTAGCGGTCGTGCTGAATCCGCAGCGCTTCATTATCGGCGGCGGCGTGTCGAAAGCCGGCGAGTTCCTGTTCGAGCAAATTCGCGAGGTGTTCCGCAAAACGGCTCCGGATATGGCGCAGGAGGGCGTTGAAATCGTCCCTGCGATCCTCGGCAACGATGCCGGCGTCGTCGGCGCGGCAGGTCTTATTATTCGTTCTTAATCGCGAGTTCATCCGCGTGCGAATAGACAGTAGAAGAGGTGACGGCTCCCGGGCAGGACAGTGCGTATATGCGTTTCACGCGCGTACGGACCGGGGGATCGGATAGGGAACAATCGCGCACCGCTGCCCGCAAGGGCGGCGGCGGCTTTTTTCTTCGAACCGATTGCGTTCAAGCTGTCGTCCGCGCGCTTATGGCTGGCTTGATGCGACGCGCGCCGTCCGGACCGGCGGCAGCGCGTTCGGTCAGGAGGAGGAGGGATTGACGATGGAAGCGGGAACGGCGAAGGCTAGACTCGTCATCATCACGGGCATGTCGGGGGCCGGCAAGACGATTGCGGTGCAAAGCCTGGAGGATCTTGGCTTCTTCTGCGTCGATAATTTGCCGCCGGTGCTTATTCCGAAGTTCGCCGAGCTGATCGAGCAGTCCAATGGCAAAATCGGCAAGGTGGCGCTCGTGATCGACTTGCGCGGGCGCGAGTTCTTCACGGCATTGTCGGAATCGCTCAACTACGTGAAGGAGCATTTCACGATCGGATACGAAATCTTGTTCCTCGACGCGACGGACAGCGTGCTCGTTCAGCGGTATAAGGAAAGCCGCCGGATGCATCCGCTGGCGTCCGAAGGGCTGCCGCTGGAAGGCATCAAGCTGGAGCGCCGGATGCTGGAGGACTTGAAGGGCTGGGCGACGCAGGTGATCGACACGAGCAACCTGAAGCCGGCGCATTTGAAGGAACGCATTAAGTCCCGGTTCACGAATACCGACCTGAGCACGATCTCGGTGAACGTGACATCCTTCGGGTTCAAATACGGCATTCCGATCGATGCCGATCTGATTTATGATGTCCGCTTCCTGCCGAATCCGCATTACGTGGACCATCTGCGTCCGAGCACGGGCCAGGATCCCGAAGTGTATGATTATGTCATGAAGTGGCCGGAGACGCAGACGTTCCTGGCGAAGCTGCTGGATATGCTCCAGTTCCTGATCCCCCTGTACCACAAGGAGGGCAAGAGCCAAGTCGTCATCGGCATAGGCTGCACCGGGGGGAAACACCGCTCGGTCGCCATTGCGGAATATTTGGGCCGCATGCTGGGCAGCAGCGATACGGAGATCGTGCGTGTCAGCCATCGGGATGCAGATCGTGATCGGAGCTGAGGCGAAACATGACGGAGCATAGACAACAAGAACAGAAGCCTCGGATCGTCGTTATCGGCGGCGGCACGGGTTTATCGGTGATGCTGCGGGGATTGAAGGAGAAGCCGCTCGACATTACCGCCATCGTTACCGTTGCGGATGACGGCGGCAGCTCCGGCATCCTCCGGAGCGAATTGCAGATGCCCCCTCCGGGCGATATCCGAAGCGTGCTCATCGCGCTTGCGGATGTCGAGCCGCTGCTCTCCGACATGCTGAAGTACCGGTTCAATTCCGGAGCAGGGCTTGCGGGGCATAGCCTGGGCAATCTCATGCTGGCGGCCATGACGGATATCTCCGGCGATTTCGTCTCCGGGGTCCGCATGCTGAGCAAGGTATTGGCCGTCCGGGGGCGCGTGCTTCCGGCAGCCGGCGAGGCGATCGTCCTGAAGGCCGAGACGGTCGACGGGACGATCATCACGGGGGAATCCAATATCCCGAAAGCCGGCCAGGCGATCAAGCGGGTCTTCATCGAGCCGGCCGACGTGGAGCCCCTGGAAGAAGCGGTCGAGGCGATCCGGGAAGCGGATGCGATTCTGATCGGCCCCGGCAGCCTGTATACGAGCATCATTCCGAATTTGCTCGTCCCGAAATTGGCGCAGTCCATCGTGGAATCGGAAGCGGTCAAGATCTTCGTCTGCAACGTGATGACGCAGCCGGGAGAGACGGACGATTACACGGTCAGCGACCATTTGGCGGCGGTTCACGCGCATATCGGGCATCATCTCTTCGATTACGTCATCGTGAACGATGGCGAAATTCCGGAGCAGGTGCAGCAGAAATACGCCGAAATGGGCGCCAAAGCGGTTCATTTGGATTTGGAAGAAGTGACGCGGCGGGGCTATAAGGTCATTGCCGACAAGCTCGTCTTGTTCCGCACCTATTTGCGGCATGACGCGGCAAGGCTGAGTCATCATATCTATCAGCTTGTGGAAAACTGGATGCAACGAAAGAGGTGAGGGTACGTGTCTTTTGCGGGACAAACCAAAAAAGAATTGACGCTCATCGAAGCGGATCCATGCTGCGAGCTGGCGGAGCTGTCGGCGCTAATCCGCATGAACGGTTCGGTTTCGTTGTCCAGCCGGAAAGTCATCCTCGATATATCGACGGAAAACGCAGCAATCGCAAGGCGGATTTATTCCCTCATCAAGAAACAGTTCGCGGTGCATACCGAGCTGCTCGTTCGCAAGAAAATGAGGCTGAAGAAGAACAACGTCTACATCGTGCGGATTCCGGCCAGAGTGCAGGAGATCTTGAGCGAGCTCAAGATCGTCTCCGAGGGATTCGTATTCAATCAGGGCATCGATAAGGAGATTATCCGCAAATCGTGCTGCAAGCGTTCCTACTTGCGCGGCGCCTTCCTGGCGGGCGGTTCGGTGAACAACCCGGAAGGCTCTTCGTATCACCTGGAAATTGCCACGATGTATGAGGAGCATTGTCAGGCGCTCGTAGAGCTGGCGAACAAGTTCGACTTGAATGCCCGCTGCATCGAACGGAAGAAGGGGTTCATCTTCTACATGAAAGAGGGCGAGAAGATCATCGAGCTTCTCAGCATCATCGGCGCGCATCAGGCGCTGTTCAAGTTCGAGGATGTCCGAATCATGCGGGATATGCGCAACTCCGTCAACCGGATCGTTAACTGCGAGACGGCGAATTTGAATAAGACGATCGGGGCGGCTGTCCGTCAGATCGATAATATTAAGCTGCTGGAACGGGAGATCGGGCTCGAATCGCTGCCCGAGAAGCTTCGCGAAGTGGCGCATATAAGGCTGGCGCATCCGGACCTGAACTTAACGGAAGTCGGCGAGATGCTCAAAGGGAAAGTGAGCAAATCCGGCGTTAACCACCGCTTGCGCAAAATCGACGAGCTTGCGGAAAAAATTAGGAACGGTTAGGCAAAGGCTAGTGTACAAGGCGTATAAGTGGTATAATAACGAGTAAAATGACGTTAGTTTGCATGTAAGGGTTGAATTTCGTATAGGGGGTAAGGTTTCCATGACAAGGCATCCGGTTGTCGTTCGACTGAAGACGGGTCTTCATGCAAGACCGGCCGCACTTTTTGTTCAGGAAGCGAACAAGTTTTCTTCCGAAGTCTTCGTAGAGAAAGACGATAAAAAAGTGAACGCAAAATCGATTATGGGGATTATGAGCCTTGCAATCAGTTCCGGTACTGAAGTGACGATAAGCGCGGAAGGTTCGGATGCCGACCAAGCTGTAACCGCTTTAGTCAATTTGGTTAGCAAGGAAGAGCTCGAGAACCAATAATTAGGATCATACCGGCTGTTCCAGGCCGTTCGTTTCGATGATGAGGAAACTCCCGCAGGGGGGTTTTTTCTGTTTATACCGGGCGATCGGGAACTTTTTGAAGCGCTCGCAACATCGGCGGCGCCAAGCGCGTCTAGTAGGTATGCAACACCTATTCCTGGTAAAAGGGGCGAGCAAAATGATGATGATGAAACCGAAGTGGGCGCTTGTGCCCGCATTGGCGCTGGCGGTCGGCGTCGGCGCGATGTTCGGAACCGGCGGACATGGCGTCAAGCCGGCGTACGCGGTGGACAACGGCGCGATCGTGCAGAAGAGCACGATTACGGTAGCGGGCACCGGGAAGATCGATGCGGCTCCGGATGTGGCGTACTTGAATGTGGCGGTGGAAGCGAGAGCGGCTACGGCGAAGGAAGCGCAGTCGAAGAATGCGACGCAATTCGCGGGACTGACGAAGCTGCTGTACGATACGTACAAGACGGACAAGAAGGACGTCAAGACGACAGGATTCTCCGTGCAGCCGGAATATGAATACAACAGCAAGGACGGCACGAGCAAGATCAAGGGCTATCTGGCCGTTCACAACATTCAAGTGACGACCCGTAACCTGGATGGCATCGGCAAGCTGCTGGATGATCTGTCGGCTTCGGGAGCCAATCGCGTGGACGGCGTGCAGTTCGATACAGAGAAACAAGAGCAATACGAGCTGCAGGCGCTGGATAAAGCGATGGCGAATGCGAAGGCGAAAGGGGAGGCGCTGGCGAAAGCGGCCGGCAAGCAAGTGAAGGAAGTGCTGACCATCACGCAGAACAGCGCGAACAGCGGCCCGATCTTCTACGGCAAGGCGGAAATGGCGGCAGCGACGAATGCAGCGGCGGATTCGGCGAGCACAAGCGTACAGGCCGGCGAGATTACGATCAGCACCGACATTACCGTCGTGTACGAAATGCAATAAGCAAGAAGCTAAGAAGGCAGCCCCTTCTCCGGTCGGAGAAGGGGCTGCCTTTATGATGAGCTCAGACATTCATGACGTCCGCCGAACCGGCAGTTCGGACGGTCTAGGCCGGTGACTGGCGTTCCGTGTTGACATTCAGACCGCGCTGTTCGATGGCATGTTCGATTAAGGCAATGAACTCTTCCGAAAGCTGCATCGCTTTAGCTTCCTGATAGACTTCGATTAAGTGAGTGTCGCTGAGCGGGCGCAGTAATAGAGACCTGTCTTGCATCGGTAAAAACAAATTCTGCGTGTCGGCTTCATTAGCGGAAGCGTGCTGAAAATTCGGTTCGAACGCAGGTGCATAAGGTGCATAGGCGGTGTTCGGTTGGTTGGGTCGAATGAAATTTCGCACGCTTGCGAAGGGGTTCGTAAGTTTCATGCGTGTGCAACTCCGTTTTTTAGATTTCAATGACGGCATAGTAACGGCAACCTAACTCAAGGTGGATATGGAATGATTTAGTTTATCGTAACATGATTCCCGTGCAACGTCCCTAATCATTCAACGGGTTGAATAGTAGTTGACAAAACTGTCGTCGTGTGGTAAGAGTGTTGAATGTTAAGGGAATGAAAAGAGCGCTAATCCGCGATGGATTAGCGCTCTCTCGGTTCCGGCGAACCGGGTTTACAGCTTCTCGATGACTTTATCGACGAGACCGTAGGCTGCGGCTTCCGCCGCGGACATGAAGTAGTCGCGGTCGGTGTCGCGCTCGATCTTCTCCAGCGTCTGGCCGGTGCGTTCAACCAGAATACGATTAAGCGTGTCGCGCGTCTTCAGAATGTGCTTCGCGCGGATCTCGATATCGCTCGCCTGGCCTTGCGCGCCGCCGAGCGGCTGGTGGATCATTACTTCGCTGTTAGGCAGCGCGTAACGCTTGCCTTTGGCGCCGGCCGCCAGAAGGAAGGCGCCCATGGAAGCGGCCATGCCGACGCAGATCGTCGACACCTGCGGCTTGATGAAGTTCATCGTATCGAATATAGCAAGACCTGCCGAGACCGAACCGCCAGGGCTGTTAATGTAGAGCGAGATGTCTTTGTCGGGATCGTCGGCCGCAAGGAACAGCAGCTGCGCGATAATGGAATTGGCGACCATGTCGTTGACAGGCGTGCCAAGGAATACAATCCGATCCTTCAGCAAACGGGAGTAAATGTCGTAAGCGCGCTCTCCGCGGTTGTTCTGCTCGATAACCATAGGTACGAAATTCATCGATTCCATTTGTATTTCCCTCCTAGAACGGTAGTGGTTGTGATGTGCTGCTTATATACACTCATCATAACGGAAAGAAACTTAAAAGTCAAAGAAGGTCAAATCATTAGTCAAAGGCATTCGGCGCTCCGATAACGCCGCGAAGCAGCGCTTCGAAGCGGCACGCGTTCCTGCGGAAGTCCGGAAGTCGCAAGGTTACTCCGGGACGGATTTGGAGATGCTGGTTGAGGTGGCGAACGGCCAATGAGGCATGCAAAAAGGGCCTCCCGATACGTCGGAAGACCCTGCGTTTATGTAAATGTACGATCCGTTTATATAAACTAAGATCAATCGAGAAGTAAATGGCGCGCCCGCGAGGAATTGAACCTCGATCTCAGGCTCCGGAGGCCTACGTCATATCCATTGGACCACGGGCGCGTTTGTGACAGCAAATATGATTATAGGGGATTACGAGCAGAAAAGCAAGGCCGGTGCGAAAAATAATTTTGAGTAAATCGTGACAGTAATCGTTTTCAATCGCCAAACCGACCTTGCCCCCAAGAATCGAATGGGTTACAATATAAGTGGGACTTAAAATGATCATGCGGGACATTTTTCGTCCACGGTAATGACGTCTCACATGATGATTGATTGATGTCTCAATTCGAATTGCCCCAGCTCTTCTGCAACAGGAGTGGATGTTGACTATGCACGATCTCATCGCCATACAACAACAGCTTCTGCCGGATTTGCTTGTCGTCATGCGCAAGAGATATCTGATTCTCCGCCAGGTCATGCTCTCGGATATGATCGGCCGCCGCTCGCTTGCGGCCTCGCTGGAGATGACGGAGCGGGTGCTCCGCGCGGAAACGGATTTCTTGAAGGCGCAAGAGCTGCTGATTATCGATGCCGCCGGCATGCGAATCAGCGAAGCCGGCCGCCGCCTGCTCGACGAGATGGAGCCGTTCTACAAAGCGATGTTCGGCTTGTCCGAGCTGGAAGAGAAGATCCGCAGGCATTTCGGCTTGCAGCAAGTGGTCATCGTGCCGGGGGACGCGGACGAGTCGCCGGTCACGAGGCGGGAGCTTGGCAAAGCCGGCTGCAGCGTGCTTCGGAAGGCAATGGGCAACAACGATGTCGTCGCCGTTACGGGCGGAACGACGCTTGCCCAGGTGGCGAACCAGCTGACCTCGCAGACGCCGCTCAAAGGGAATCTGTTCGTCCCGGCGCGGGGCGGGCTCGGCGAGAGCCTGGATTACCAGGCCAACACCATCGCTTCCACTATGGCGAAGCGGACGGGAGCGCAGTATAGGATGCTTCACGTGCCTGACCATTTAGGCGAAGAAGCATATACGTCCTTAATGCAGGAACCGAACGTGCGCGAAATCGTGGAAGTCATCCGCAAGGCCCGCATTGTCATTCACGGCATCGGAGACGCTATGGTAATGGCCAGGCGCAGACGCGTGGACGACACGGTCGTCGAGGCTATGACAGCGGAAGGCGCGCTCGCCGAATCGTTCGGGTATTATTTTGACCGGAACGGCGCCGTCGTGCACAAGATGCTGACCGCAGGCTTGCGGCTGGAAGACATTATGGGAACCGAAGTCGTCATCGCGATCGCGGGCGGGCGAAGCAAGGGCGAGGCCATTGCCGCCGTCATGCGTTTCGGCCATGATGACGTGCTGGTGACGGATGAATCGGCTGCGCTGGAAATCGCGGCGATCATCGACAAGAAACCGGATTAGCTGCATGAATGAATGAATGAGCGAATGATTACGAACAGCGGCGTTATCATGACGCATCGGGGATAGCTTCGGCTGTCCGCGGCCGCGTCTTGAAATAAATGAAATGATGTCTAGGAGGAAACTAAAATGGTAAAAGTTGGTATTAACGGATTTGGTCGTATCGGTCGTAACGTATTCCGCGCAGCGCTGAACAACCCGAATGTTGAAATCGTCGCTGTCAACGACTTGACGGACACGAACACGCTGGCTCACCTGCTGAAGTACGACACGACGCACGGCAAGCTTGACGGTACTGTCGAAGCCAAAGAAGGCGCACTGATCGTGAACGGCCGCGAAATCAAAGTTTTTGCCGAGCGCAATCCTGAGAACCTTCCATGGGCATCCGTAGGCGCCGAAATCGTCGTTGAATCGACGGGTATCTTCACGGCGAAAGAAAAAGCCGAGCTTCACCTGAAAGGCGGCGCGAAGAAAGTTATCATCTCCGCACCTGCTTCCAACGAAGACATCACGATCGTTATGGGCGTTAACGAAGACAAATACGATGCGGCTTCGCACACGGTTATCTCCAACGCTTCGTGTACGACGAACTGCCTGGCTCCGTTCGCGAAAGTACTGAACGACAAGTTCGGCATCGTTAAAGGCATGATGACGACGGTTCACTCCTACACGAACGACCAATCCGTGCTGGACGTGCCTCATAAAGACCTGCGCCGCGCCCGCGCTGCAGCAGAAAACATCATTCCTTCCTCGACAGGCGCTGCAAAAGCGGTATCCCTGGTACTGCCTGAGCTGAAAGGCAAACTGAACGGCATGGCTATGCGCGTTCCTACGCCTAACGTTTCCGTTACGGACCTCGTTGCCGAGCTGAAAGTCAACGTTACGGTTGAAGAAGTGAACGCAGCGTTCAAATCCGCTTCCGAAACGTCGCTGAAAGGCATCTTGAACTACTCCGAAGAGCCGCTCGTATCGAGCGACTACAACGGCGACCCGGCTTCCTCCACGATCGACGCGCTGTCGACGATGGTTGTCGAAGGCAACATGGTGAAAGTCATTTCCTGGTACGATAACGAGTGGGGCTACTCCAACCGCGTCGTTGACCTGGCTGCATATATCGCATCGAAAGGTCTGTAAGAGGACGGTCAGCCCACGAGGCTCCCTTGCGTAAGGGGGCTTCCGAGGCTCCCCTCTGAACACCCGATGTTTGGCGAAGGAGCTGCCCCGGTAGCTCCTTCGCGGTGGTTTACGGGGGCCCGCCATACGCCCTTGTCGCTCCGCCCTGCGGGGCTTCGCGGGGGCGTATGGCGGTTCCCTGCTGAAACCGGGACGGCACGGCGCCCGAGGCGCCGCTGAAGCGCAAGAGCACGGCCGCTGCGCGGCCATTACACATAGACAAGAGATCCGCTGGCTTGCGGAATGGATAGCATGGAGAATTATAAATATACTTCGACCTTTTTTCCGCCTTGCGGCGGCTTGGGTACTCGGGAGGAATTCTGCTTATGAACAAGAAGAGTGTGCGCGACGTAGAAGTAGCAGGCAAACGTGTATTTGTTCGTGTGGATTTTAACGTGCCGATGGAGAACGGAGCGATTACGGACGATACGCGGATCCGCGAGACGCTGCCGACCATCAAGTATCTGATCGAGAACGGCGCGAAAGTGATTTTGGCGAGCCACCTGGGCCGTCCGAAGGGTCAAGTCGTGGAAGAAATGCGCTTGACGAAAGCCGGCGAGCGTCTGTCCGAGCTGCTGGGCAAGCCTGTCGTCAAAGCCGACGAAGCGATCGGCGACGCGGTGAAAGCGAAGGTAGCCGAGCTGAAAGAAGGCGACGTGCTGCTGCTCGAGAACGTTCGTTTCTATGAAGGCGAAGAGAAGAACGATCCGGAATTGGCGAAAGCCTTTGCCGAGTTGGCCGACCTGTTCGTCAACGACGCATTCGGCGCCGCTCACCGCGCGCACGCGTCGACGGAAGGCATCGCGCACTTCCTGCCGGCCGTATCCGGCCTGCTGATGGAGAAAGAGCTGGACGTGCTCGGCAAAGCGCTGCTGAACCCTGAGCGCCCGTTCACGGCAATCGTTGGCGGCTCCAAGGTTAAGGACAAAATCGATGTCATCAACAAAATGATCGAAATCGCCGACAACATCATCATCGGCGGCGGCTTGTCCTACACGTTCTTCAAAGCGCAAGGCCATGAAATCGGCCAATCGCTGTGCGACAATTCCAAGCTGGATCTGGCCCTCGAGTTCATCGAGAAAGCGAAATCCCTCGGCAAGCAATTCCTGCTGCCGGTCGATATCGTCATTACGGACGAGTTCAGCGCGAAAGCAAACACGAAGATCGTCGACGTCGACGGCATCCCGGCCGACTGGGAAGGCATCGACATCGGTCCGAAAACGCGCGAAATCTACGCGGACGTGATCAAGAACTCCAAGCTGGTCGTCTGGAACGGACCGATGGGCGTATTCGAAATCGAACCGTTCTCGCACGGCACGCGCGCCGTAGCGCAGGCTTGCGCGGAAACGGCGGGCTACACGGTTATCGGCGGCGGCGACTCCGCTGCGGCAGCCGAGAAGTTCCACCTGGCCGACAAGATGGACCACATCTCCACGGGCGGCGGCGCATCGCTGGAATTCATGGAAGGCAAAGCGCTTCCGGGCGTCGTAGCATTGAACGATAAATAAGGCGTAAGCAAGAGTAAGCCGAAGGAGCGATAATGACTATGCGTAAACCGATTATTGCGGGTAACTGGAAAATGTTCAAAACCGTTTCCGAAGCGACTGCATTCTTCGCGGACGTGAAAGGCAAAGCGGAAGTCGACGGCGTCGAGGCCGTCATCTGCGCGCCGTTCACGACGCTGCCGGCGCTTGTAGAAGCGGCGAAAGGCACTTCGATCGCCATTGGCGCGCAGAACGTACACTTCGAGGACAATGGCGCGTACACGGGCGAAATCAGCGGCATCATGCTGAAGGATCTCGGCGTGAAATACGTCATCATCGGCCACTCCGAACGCCGCGCGTACTTCGCGGAAACGGACGAAGTCGTGAACAAGAAAGTGCAAGCGGCCTTCAAGCACGGCTTGACGCCGATCGTCTGCGTCGGCGAGAAGCTGGAAGAGCGCGAAGCCGAGCAAACGAAGAACGTATGCAAAGTGCAAACGGAAGCGGCTTTCCAAGGGCTGTCCGCGGCGCAAGCCGCTGAAGTGGTTATCGCGTACGAGCCGATCTGGGCGATCGGAACGGGCAAATCGTCGACGTCCGCCGACGCGGAAGACGTTATTGCTTTCATTCGCGGCGTGGTCGCAGGTCTGTATGACGCGGCAACGGCAAATGCGGTCCGTATCCAATACGGCGGCAGCGTAAAACCGAACAACGTAAGCGAATATATGGGTCAATCCAACATCGACGGCGCCTTGGTAGGTGGAGCGAGCCTTGAGCCTGCTTCCTTCATCCAGCTTGTCGAGGGGGCGAAGTAACATGACGGCACCGGTAGCACTGATTATTCTGGACGGCTTCGGCCTTCGCAACGACGTGACGGGCAACGCGGTCGCGCAAGCGAACAAGCCGAACTATGACCGGTACTGGGCGACTTATCCGCATACGACGCTCACGGCGAGCGGCGAAGCGGTAGGTTTGCCGGACGGCCAAATGGGCAACTCTGAGGTTGGGCACTTGAACATCGGCGCAGGCCGGATCGTGTACCAGGACTTGACCCGCATCAGCAAGTCGATCCGCGACGGCGAATTCTTCGCCAACGAAACGCTGCTTGGCGCCGTTCGCCATGCCAAGACAAACGGCAAGAAGCTGCACCTATACGGCCTGCTGTCCGACGGCGGCGTTCACAGCCACATCGCGCATCTGTTCGCCTTGCTTGAGCTGGCGAAACGCAAAGGGCTGGAAGACGTATATATCCACGCGTTCCTTGACGGCCGCGACGTATCGCCCGACAGCGCGAAAGGCTATCTGGAACAGCTGACGGCGAAGATCGCGGAAATCGGCGTTGGCCGAATCGCGACCGTACAAGGCCGTTATTATGCCATGGATCGTGACAAGCGCTGGGAGCGCGTCGAGAAATCGTACCGCGCCATGGTGTACGGCGAAGGTCCGGCATACGCGGACCCGATCGAGGCGGTAACGGAATCGTACGAGAAATCGGTATTCGACGAGTTCGTCATGCCGACGGTCATCGTCAAAGAAGACGGCAGCCCCGTGGGCGTCGTGGAATCGGGCGATGCGGTCGTGTTCTTCAACTTCCGTCCGGATCGCGCGATCCAGCTGTCGCAGGTGTTCACGAACGAAGACTTCCGCGGCTTCGAGCGCGGCCCGAAAGCGCCGAAGGACCTGTACTTCGTCTGCTTGACGCTGTTCAGCGAAACCGTCGGCGGGTATGTTGCGTATCAACCGAAGAACCTCGACAACACGCTCGGCGAAGTGCTCGTGCAGAACAAGAAGCGCCAGCTGCGTATCGCCGAGACGGAGAAGTACCCGCACGTCACGTTCTTCTTCAGCGGCGGCCGCGATACGGAGCTTGAGGGCGAGACGCGCATTCTCATCCCTTCGCCGAAAGTCGCGACTTATGACCTGAAGCCGGAAATGAGCGCGTACGACGTTGCGGCGGCAGCGGTGAAAGAAATCGAAGCCGACCGTCAAGACGTCATCATCCTGAACTTCGCCAACCCCGACATGGTCGGCCACTCCGGCATGCTGGAGCCGACGATCAAGGCGGTCGAAGCGACGGACGAGTGCTTGGGACAAGTCGTGGAAGCGGTGCTGGCCAAAGGCGGCGTATGCCTCATCACGGCGGACCACGGCAATGCGGATATGGTCATCGACGAGAAAGGCCGTCCATTCACGGCCCATACGACGAATCCGGTTCCGTTCATCGTAACGAAGCAAGTCGGAGCGCTGCGCGAAGGCGGCATCCTGGCGGATATCGCGCCGACGATCCTGCATTTCGCGGGTCTGAAGCAGCCGGCAGAAATGACCGGCCAGTCGCTTGTCCAAGGCGGGTAGATACAGTACAATCGATAACGACCAAGTGCGGTTCGGCTGCGCCATGAGCGGCGCGCCCGGCCGCAACTAAACGATAAATATCCGAAGGAGTGTTTCGTTCATGTCTATCATTACTGACGTATATGCACGCGAAGTGCTTGATTCCCGCGGCAACCCTACCGTTGAAGTCGAAGTCGTGCTGGAGTCCGGCGGCAAAGGCCGCGCAATCGTGCCATCCGGCGCATCCACGGGCGCATACGAAGCCGTTGAGCTTCGCGACGGCGACAAATCCCGTTACCTCGGCAAAGGCGTGCTGAAAGCCGTCGAGAACGTGAACACGATCATCGCGCCTGAAATCATCGGCCTGGACGCGCTGGACCAAGTGCTGATCGACCGCAAGATGATCCAGCTGGACGGCACGCACAACAAAGGCAACCTTGGCGCCAACGCGATTCTCGCCGTATCCATGGCTTGCGCGCGCGCAGCAGCAGATGCGCTTGACGTGCCGCTGTACACGTATCTGGGCGGATTCAACGCCAAGACGCTGCCAGTACCGATGATGAACATCGTCAACGGCGGCGAGCATGCCGACAACAACATCGACGTGCAAGAGTTCATGGTTCTGCCGGTCGGCGCGGACAGCTTCAAAGAAGCGCTTCGCATCGGCGCCGAAATCTTCCACAACCTGAAATCGGTTCTGAAAGACAAAGGCCTGAACACGGCAGTCGGCGACGAAGGCGGCTTCGCGCCGAACCTTGGTTCCAACGAAGAAGCGATCACGACGATCATCTCCGCAATCGAGCGCGCTGGCTACAAGCCGGGCGAAGACGTATTCCTCGGCATGGACGTTGCGTCCACGGAGTTCTACAAAGACGGCAAATACCACCTCGAAGGCGAAGGCCGTTCGTTCACGTCCGCCGAGTTCGTGGACCTGCTTGCTTCGTGGGTTGACAAGTATCCGATCATCACGATCGAAGACGGCTGCTCCGAAGACGACTGGGAAGGCTGGAAGCTCCTTACCGACAAGCTGGGCGGCAAAGTGCAGCTCGTTGGCGACGATCTGTTCGTAACGAACACGGAACGCCTGTCCGACGGCATCGAGAAAGGCGTAGGCAACTCGATCCTCGTTAAAGTCAACCAGATCGGTTCCCTGACGGAAACGTTCGACGCCATCGAAATGGCGAAACGCGCCGGCTACACGGCCGTTATCTCCCACCGCTCCGGCGAGTCCGAAGACAGCACGATCGCGGACATCGCGGTTGCGACGAACGCCGGCCAAATCAAAACGGGGGCTCCGTCCCGTACGGACCGCGTTGCGAAATACAACCAATTGCTTCGCATCGAAGATCAATTGGGCTCCACGGCGCAATACGCCGGCAAGAGCGCGTTCTACAACCTGAAAAACTTCAAATAATTAAGGTTTATCGGGTTCGAAGGCGCGGGCAGAAGCCAAAAAAACAAAAGAATGTCCCAAAAGGCGCGGTAGTTTCGCCGGGAGGGACGGCGCATAATGAGGGGAGAGAAGCAGGCGCAGCGTCTGCGGCTCTCCTCTTTCTATAGCTAGACGCGATCGACAATACTTATTATTGAGGTGGATATGGTGGCAAAACCGGTAGTCAGCTTGCAATTGTACACGCTTCGCGACCAGACGGAGAAGGATTTTCTGGGCACGATCCGCAAAGTGGCGGAAATGGGTTATTCGGCAGTCGAATTCGCGGGGTACTACAACACGCCGGCGAAAGAGCTGAAGGCGCTGCTCGACGAGCTCGGACTGGAAGCGCCTTCTTCCCACGTCGGGCTTAATTTCGGCGAACCGGAGAAAATCGCCGCCGACCTGGACAAGCAAATCGAATATGCCAAGGAGCTTGGCCTTAAGTATATCGTAACGCCTTGGGCGCCGCTGCCGGAGAATCCGACGATGACCGACGTCGACAAGCTGGCGGGCATCCTGGAAGCGGCAGGCAAGCAGGTAACGGCGGCCGGGTTGAAATACGGCTACCACAACCACGACTTCGAATTCAAGCAAGTCGAAGGCAAGCCGATCATCGACTTGCTGCTGGAGAAAGTATCCCCGGACTACCTGATCGCCGAATTCGATCTGGGCTGGGTGCATATGGGCGGCCAGAACCCGGTCGATTATGTGAAGCGTTATGCCGGCCGCGTGCCGCTGGCGCATTTTAAAGATTTCGGCGTCGGCCGCAGCGATACGGAAGTCGGCAAAGGCGTCGTCGACCTGAAGGGCGTGCTGGCGATCGCCGAGCAAGCCGGCATCGAATATTTCATCGTGGAGCAGGAGCAGTTCCAGCAATCGTCGCTTGAGAGCGCGAAGCTGAGCCTGGACTTCTTCCGCGAGAACGGATTCTAATCGATTGGCGGGCCCCGCGCTTGAGACTGCTCGAGCGGCGGGGTTTTTTCGCGATCCTACGCGCAAGTAGTAACTGGAAGTCATAGCGCAATTAGCGTGCAATAGAAGCGGCTGCATCCCGTGCGTAACGGGCTGCAGCCGTTTGCCGTTGCGGGCGGAGAAGCGGGAGAAGGCGCGAGGAACGGCGCCCGCCTTGCGCATAACGCCTATCGCCGCCGGACGCATAAGAGGATGAGCAGGCTGCGCGGCAGCCTGCTCCCGAATGATTCGGCGCATCAAATAAACCGGCTGACGCTGCGATATTTGCCCGGAGGGAGGCCGGCATGCTGCTTGAACCATTTGGTGAAGTTGTGGATGCTGCCGGCCTCGAGCTCGTCGGCGATGGCGAGGAGCGGCAGGTCGGAGCGGGCAAGCAGGTCCTTGGCCAGCTGCAGCTTGCGGCCCATGAAATAGTCGTAGGGCGTGACGCCAAGCTGCGCCTTGAACAGGCGGGCGATATGATCCGGATGGTAGGCGCTCCATTCGCCGAGCCAGCGATGATTGTACCGCTCGCGGGCGCGGGCGTTCAACTGTTCGGCGATGCCGCCGATGAGCGGCGGGACCGGTTCCTTATGTCCGGGGAGCCGTTCATGCTGCTTCAGAGCGGCCAGCAGCTCGAGCAGCAAGCCGCGCAGCATGGGTCCCTTGAAGCACCGCTCTTCCATGCCGAAGCATTCGGCGATCCGGGCAAAACGGGGCTCGAACCGCTCTACGGATAACGCACGGCAATCCGACAGCACCAAGGCTTCTTCATCGGACGTTTCACTGCCGCCGCTGCCGATCCGAATCCGGTTATCCCGGCGCTCGTCTATCGCCGGATCGAACGATGCCTCCCGGATCGAGAGCGCCGCGTCCTGCGCCGTATACTCCCCGGTCGGGCTGAAGTGCAGGCCGTACAGCAGGAACGGTCTATCCTCGTCCGCGACGAAGCGATGCACCGTATCCGGCCCGTAATAGAACAGGCAGCCGGGCGTCGCTTCGTAATGCGCCCCCTGTATCGAGGCAGCGCCCCGTCCTTCCGCCACCAGGATGAATTGATGCTCGGCAATGACCCGCGGTCCGAAGCTGAAGCCGGGCAGACACTGCATCCGGTTCGCATACCGGACGACGGGCTGCAGCGCTTCCCAGGCAATTGTGACCGGCCGATCCGGGATGCCTTGGCGTGCAGGCTCAAGCATATGGATTCACCTCGCGAATGCGTTTGCAATCTATCGTTCAGCGTTAAAAGATCATCGAACGATTGCAAATACTTCTTATTGCGATAAGCATACAATGAGCGCATAAGGTCGGCAATGGTTAAACCGCCCGTGCGGAATGATTCATGCCGGTCATCTTCAATCATCCTAAACGAAAAGGCGGGGATCGGCATGGATCCGGCAACTAAACCGGCCACACGGCCATTCGAGGACGCAACGCCGCTGCTGACGCAGCCGGAGGAGCTGCGGAAAGTCGCGGCGGAGAAGGGATACTTGTTTTTTAAGCACTTTTTCGCCCGGGAAGAGATCATGGAGATGAGGAGCCTGCTGCTCGGCATTCTGCAAGAGGAAGGACTGCTCGATCCCGGTCGGCCGCTGCTGGACGGCATCGGCAATCAGCCGGTCATCGACGCGCTGTCGCAGGAGGAGGTCAACTGGAACGGGATCGGCACGACGCGGCAGGTGTACCATAAGGTGCAGAAGCTGCAACAATTTCATGCTTTCGCCCACCATCCTAAGCTGCTCGCGATGTTCGGCGCCTTGTTCGGCGAACGGGTTTTCCCGCATCCGCGCAACATCGCCCGCATCATGCTGCCGAGCGAAGAGCTGAAAGTAACGCCGCCGCACCAGGACTTCCTGCACATTCAAGGGAGCGCCGATACATGGACCTGCTGGGCGCCGATGGGCGACGTGCCGCGTTCGCTCGGCGGGCTCTCGATTCTCGAAGGCAGCAACAAGGCCGGCCTGCTCGGCGTTACGGCGGCCGAAGGCGCCGGCGGATTGGAGACGATTCTGTGCAATCTCGGCTACGAGTGGGCGGAGGGCGATTACGAAGCGGGCGACATGATCATTTTTCACAGCTTGACGGTGCACAAGGCGCTGCCGAACCGGGAGCCCGGACGCGTCCGTCTGTCGCTCGACCTGCGTTATCAGCCGGTCAGCCAGCCGATCGAGCACGCGTCGCTCATGCCGCACGGGCCGTTCGAGTGGGAGGAGCTGTACGAGGGCTGGACGCGAGAGGATCTGATGTACTACTGGCAACGGGAGGAGTTTCAGTTCCTGCCGTTCGACGAATCCATCCGCTGGCAGAAGGATAAAATCTGTTAGCTTGTATTCATCTTCCCCCTGTGATACAATGAGAGTGCTGTTTCTAGGTCTTGTCCCCTCTATCGACAAGGCAGCGGCAAACGACAAATTTGCTCCTTGTGCAGGAGGTGGAACTCATGGATGTTACGTTTAAAATTTTGCTCGTTATTTTCGCGCTTGCGCTGATTGGCGTCGTTCTCCTTCAGAAAGGGAAGAGCGCAGGGCTTTCCGGCGCGATCTCCGGCGGTGCAGAGCATTTGTTCGGCAAAACGAAAGCACGCGGTCTGGACCTGTTCCTGCAGCGTTTGACAGTTGGTGTTGCAGCGGGCTTCTTCATCCTGGCGCTTGTTGTTGCCTATTTGGTGAAAACTTAATGACAACCTTGAAAGCGGGCTTCGGCCCGCTTTTTTTAGTGCCGTTTGACGGTGGAAGATGTTAACATGGCATGTTTTGGGGTAATTTTGTAAATAAGGGAGCAGGTAAGGGAGCAGGCGCGGATGGTCGTTCCCGCTTTCGTGTATACTATATGGTATATGATAATCTACTAACCGACTGCTGCAATTGTGGATGGACGGCATCGCGGTATTATGAGGTGAGAAAAGAATGATAACTGAGCAGCAGCTCCTTGATTATATGCGCGAGCAGACGTATAAGCCGTTGACTTACCAAGAGCTGGACAAGCAGTTAGGCGGAGCGGGCAACGCGGAATCGTTCCGGACGTTCCTGGTGTTGCTGAACGAGCTGGAGAACGAGGGGAAAATCGTGCGCAATGCGAGCGACCGTTACGGTGTCCCCGAACGGATGCATTTGGTGCGCGGGCGGATTCAGGCGCATGCGAAAGGGTTCGCTTTCCTGATCCCGGAAGACAAGGGGCATGGGGACGTCTACATCGGCGCCCATGATTTGAAGAGCGCGATGAACGGCGATATCGTGCTTGTGCGGGTCACGTCGCGGAGCGCGGCGGGGGGCCGCATGGAAGGCGAGGTCGTGCGCGTCGTGGAGCGCGCGGTCACGCAAATCGTCGGCACGTTCCAGAATCACGAGGCCTACGGCTTCGTGCTGCCGGACGACAAACGGCTGAACCGCGATATTTTCATCCCGCAGGGGAAATTTCTTGGCGCGGTCACGGGGCAGAAGGTCGTGGCGCGCATCGTTTCGTATCCCGAGGGCCGGTCGGCCGCGGAAGGCGAAGTTATCGAGGTGCTCGGCCATAAGGACGATCCCGGCATCGATATCTTGTCCATCATTCGCAAGCATCAGCTTCCCGAGGGCTTCCCGGACGATGTCATGGCGGAAGCGGAAGCGGCGCCGGACGCGATTACCGAGGACGAGATCGTACGCCAAGGCCGCCGCGACCTGCGCGATAAAGTCATCGTGACGATCGACGGCGAGGATGCCAAGGATCTCGACGACGCGGTCAACATCGAACGGCTGGAGAACGGCAACTACGTGCTCGGCGTTCATATCGCGGACGTCAGCTACTACGTGCGGGAGAATTCCGCGCTGGATCAAGAAGCGTACCGCCGCGGCTGCAGCGTCTACCTCGTGGACCGGGTCATCCCGATGCTGCCGCACCGGCTGTCGAACGGCATCTGCTCGCTCAATCCGAAGGTGGACCGCCTGACGATGTCGTGCGAGATGGAATTCGACGCGACGACGCTGAAGCGGGTGCGCCACGATGTATTCACGAGCGTCATTCGGACGACGGAGCGGATGACGTACGCGAACGTGCGGAAGATCCTGCAGGGCGAAGACGAAGAGGTGGCCGAGCGTTATGCCGACCTGGTGGATACGTTCAAGCTGATGGAGGAGCTCGCGATGCGGCTGCGCGGCATGCGCATGAAGCGCGGCGCGATCGATTTCGACTTCGTCGAATCGAAGGTCATCGTCGACGAGTCGGGCAAAGCGGTCGATATCGTGAAACGCGAGCGTTCCATCGCGGAGTCGATCATCGAGGAATTCATGCTTGCGGCGAACGAGACGGTCGCGGAGCATTTCTATTGGCTGAAGGTGCCGTTCCTCTACCGGACGCACGACAATCCCGACCAGGAGAAGCTGCTGCACTTCGTGCAGTTCGCGGCGAACTTCGGGTATGCGATCAAAGGCAAGGGCGGCAGCGTCATTCATCCGCGCGCGCTGCAGACGCTGCTGGAGGACGTTCACGGCTCCAAGGAGCAGACGGTCATCTCCACCGTCCTGCTGCGTTCGATGAAGCAGGCCAAATACGACGCGGAGAGCCTGGGTCACTTCGGCCTTGCCGCGGAGTTCTACACGCACTTCACCTCGCCGATCCGGCGGTATCCCGATCTGGTCATCCACCGCGTCATGCGCGAGGTGTTCGAGAACGGCGGCACGCTGCCGGATGCGCGGATCGAGGCGCTTGCCGCGAAGATGCCGGACATCGCGCAGCAATCGTCTGAGCGGGAGCGGGTCGCCGTCGATGCGGAGCGGGACACGGAGAAGCTCAAGAAATGCGAATACATGCTGGACAAAATCGGCGAGGAATTCGAAGGCATCGTGAGCAGCGTGACGAGCTTCGGCATCTTCGTGGAGCTGCCGAACACGGTCGAAGGGCTTATCCGACTGGGCGAGCTGACGGACGATTACTACCACTTCCACGAGCAGCATATGCTGCTCATCGGCGAGCGGACGTCGAAGACGTTCCGCATCGGCGACGAGGTGCGTATTCGCGTGGAACGCGTCAATATGGATGAGCATACAATCGATTTCGCGATGCTCGAGAATTTGGAGCAGGGCGCGGACAGCGGCGACGTGGCGCGCGAGCTCGGGTTCGGCGGCCGCGAGCGCGGGTCTGCGCGCGGCGGACGAGGCGGCCGTGGCGGAGCAGGCCGCGAAGCGGGCTCCGCGCAGCGGAGCGCGGGGCGCGAGCCGCGCAGCGGCGGCGCGCGCGGCGAGGGCCGAGGCGGCCGGGGCGAAGCCGGCCGCGATGGCGGCTCCGCGCAGCGGAGCGGGCGCGGCGGCGCCGATGGCGCGGCGGCGCATGCGGGCACCGGCCCGCGGGGCCGTGGGCCGGCGCGCGGCGAAGCCGGCGCTGGCGGCGCTGCGGAGCGGCGCGGCCGCAGGCGCGGCAGCCGCGAGGAGCTTGGCGGCGGCCAGCCGGCCCGTGCGGACGTTGGCGCCGGTGCGGCGCCGCGCGGCAGGGGCGAGCAGCGGGCGTGGAAGCCGGAGGACGATTATAATCTGGATCGTATCCTCGGCGTCAATGACGGCGCCGGCGACGGTACGGCGAACGGCGGCGGTTCCGAAGGCAGCCGCGGCGAACGGCGCAAAGCGGTCCGCACCGACATGTGGGGCCTGCCTGTTCGCAACGCGGGCTCGTTGAAAGACTACGGCGAAGATCCGGACGACGCGAACCGCTCGCGGGGCAGACGCGGCGACGGCGGCTCCGGCCGCGGTCGTTCAGGCGGCGACCGCAGCGGCTTCGGCGGCGGCGCGGGCCGGTCATCCGGCGGCGGCGGTCGACGAAGCAACCGCCAAGGCAGCCAGCGCGACTTGAGCGCGGCGGCGGCCGGCGGCAGCAATGCCGGTGCCGGCGGCGATCAGAGCAGCGGCACCGGCTCCCGCCGCAAGAAGCCCCGCAGCGGTGGTGGCGGCTCGGCTGGCGGTCAGCTGCAAGCGGCGCCGAATGCTAGCGGCGGCGAAACCGCCGGTACAGCCGGCGGCGCGCGGAAACGCAAGAAGAAATCCGGCGACGGCGGTAATGCGACGGCGGCTTTCGTCCGGAAGAAACGCAAGTAGGACGCGGCGTTCGGAAGCTTTCCCCATTCTTGATTTCGGTTCGCAAAGTTGCTACAATGGACTTCTAGCTGCGGTTAGAAGTCCGTTCTTTGCTCCGGCAGGAGACAGGCTTACGAAGCGATTACGGAAGAGGTGAAACGGCATGGCGAAGAAGAACGACGACAAACTGCTTGCGCAGAATAAGAAGGCTTCCCATGACTATTTCATCGAGGACACCTTCGAAGCGGGCATGGTGCTGATGGGCAGCGAGATCAAGTCGGTCCGTATGGGCAAGGCGAATATCAGCGATGCGTTCGCCACCATCCGAAACGGCGAGATTTTCATCCATAACATGCATATCAGCTACTTCGAACAGGGGAACCGAAACAATCCTTCCGACCCGACAAGGGCCCGCAAGCTGCTGATGCATAAGGCGCAGATTCATAAGCTGCTTGGCTTGTCCAAACAAGAGGGCTATGCGATCGTGCCGCTGAAGATTTATGTTCGCAACGGCTACGCGAAGCTGCTGATCGGCCTTGGCAAGGGCAAGAAGCAGTACGACAAGCGCGAGTCGGCGGCGAAGAAAGATGCGCAACGCGACATTCAACGCGCGCTTCGCGAGAAGCAGAAGGTTGCCCGTTAACGCGATGGCGTGCGGTAAGGAGGCAATCGGAAGCCGTGGAGAACGTCCCCATCGTTTCCAGCAAGACATTGGCTCACAAGGGTACAACCTGTGTTATACTAAGTGAGCAACGAACGAAGCAAGCAAGATCGTTATAACATGCTCAGATGATTCCGATGTCCGGCCGTTACGCGCGGCATCATTTCATTCGTCGGAGCGTCTCACCTGCTAAACGGAGCGATCATCGCCGTTTATGCGATATTGGGGGCGTTTATGGATTCGACGGGGATAGTTCGAGCATGGGTTGCGGGTAGTGGGGACGCGTCCACTTCATCAACGCTAAAGCCTATTAAACGGCAAACAACAACAATCCTACGCTTTAGCAGCTTAATAACCTGTTAGCGTGCTCCTACCTAGCATCGCCCATGTGACTAGACTAGGGGCTAACATATAGTGGGATACGCCGTTCGGTCTCCGCCTGGGGTCGACGGAAGAAGACAATCAGGCTGACCCGAAGGGAATCCGGTTACGGGGAGTTCCTAGGGTGACATCAAAACCGTGACTACACCCGTAGAAGCCTGTGTGGCGTTGTCTTCGGACAGGGGTTCAAATCCCCTCGCCTCCACCAAACCTATCAGAGGAGACACCGTGTCAGGTGTCTTTTTTGCATTCTCGGTATACATAGCGGTTCGAAAACATTGTCGTTGCTGGGTTTGTAGCGTTCGTGGACATGAATCCGAGGAATCTCGGAAAGGATATGTTGCAGTGCTGGCGTGTATAGCGAGGAAATGAAGCCGATTGCTACCTAAAAAAAGAAACCCAGCTCTGCCAACGAGGCTGAGAAGGGTTTCTTATGAGTATAGCCAGCTCTGCTAGCGAAGCTGAGAAAGCTATACCCAACCGTAGTATTTCTGTATAATCATGATATTATGTATGTCGTAGAAAGTCAAGCGAGGATTGACTGCAGTATTGACTTCATAGACATTGCATAATCAATGATGGATATAGGATGTGTAGGATGAGCTACAGGATCTATTTTGATGAGGCCAATAAGATAGACCAACCTGACAAAGTGTATTCATACTATGGGGCGTATGGTGGCAATGAACAAGTTATGACGGAAATAGTTCGCTCCGTTCAAGACATTTTCGAAAAATTAGGAACCAAGAGCGAATTGCATTTTCGAGAGTACAATCATGATAAGCATGTTGAGAAGTATTTCAGAGTTCTTAATCATATTATTAACCAAGAAATCAATCTTAATCTCCTCGTTGTCAACAACATGGAAGCCCAATCCATTGCTAAGCAATTAAACTTAACGACGATGGAATTAAGGAGTCTGTTCTATATTAAAATACCGGAGCGGCTATTCTATGGTGTCACTCGCCAACTCACCGATCAAATGGACGTCGAGATTAAAATCGACCACAATGATGAGTACGATGCACTTGGACTGCATTCAAAAATTAAAGAGCAGATGAATGCCCACTCTGTATACCGGAACAAAAGATATAAGATCGTATCTGTTGAGTCCGAAGATTCCCATGCGTCTATCCCACTGCAAATCATAGATGCTTTTATGGGGATCGTTGTATTCCTGATGGAGCAAAGTTATACGGGGCAGTCGGATGCTGCTCGAATTAAAAGCGATCTGATCTATCGCTTTCTATCCCAAGGAAACAATGTTGATCGGTTTCAGAGTCAAATCAAGCTGTTTGCTTGGAATGGCAGTGAAAACTTGTCTGAGCTATCCATTGGCAATTATATTTCAAGTTTCATGGTGCATAAGACACATTATGATGTAACGGAAATGAATAGGCTGCAAGCCATCCGATTACGAAATCCTGAGTTGACCTCCAAGGAATATCGAAAGTTGATGGAGTATTCTAACTCCCGTTTCCGTACGCTGCTAGGGTATCTGGACGAGTTGGAGGGAAGGGGAAGGAATGCGTTTCTGATGCAATGAAAATATCGTACCGTAGGTGAGAAGACTTCTAACGATTCAGACGCTGCCAACTACATCCCCGCCTATTTCGGATAATACAGATTGGGTATGCGATGAGCAAGAGAGATACCCCGAAGAGAGCGTCGAAATACTCGTAAGGAAAAAGGAATATGAGCAATACCGAATGAATCCGGAAAGGTCGAATCTGAACTTCTTACGTGTGGCGCTGGGGTTGTCTGAGAGTCCGTTTGCAGAATGATATATTCCAGACGAGTGGGTGGTCTGTGAGGCTTTGAAGTCTCGTTCTGCGGAAGGTTTTCTGCCTTATTGAAGAGGTCGCATTAGTTGATCGTTTTGATGATCCCGCAGTTGCCATGAAGCGTTATTATGAATTGCATCGGGGAGCAGCCTTACCGTGAGTATGTCTTTTTTCATACATCGTGAGATACGCTTAAGCTTCGTGAGAAATGGGCAGGGCTACGCGGCCTCAGATTAAAAATTGACATGCTGTACAGCTTGCCTTTGGTGAAGGTAACGATTCGTTATCGAGGAAAAGAACTTCAACATAAGTCATGTTTTGCTTGATCCAGGTTCGGCGGGGTAGAGGCGTTGAAGCTTCGACCTTCGGAGACGTTTCGTTCACGGATGAAGAACTGGCGCGATTGGGGAATACGCAAGCGGTATGGGATACAGCTCTCACCCTACATTGGGCTATAGTTGAAAATTGACTTGGAGATGAACTCAGGCGATTGGCAGATTATTTGCTGGTCGCCTGATTTTTGCGTTATTCTGTTTATGAGATAAAGGCCGAAACAATTGAAGCAAATCGATGAACGGAGGGAATCTCCAATGAGAACTAAAGATCTGCCATGGCCGGAGCACGAACTGAGAGCAATTCTGCGAGCGGCCGACGATATTATTGCCGGAGGCGGGCGTACTCTGCTATCGAAGGTATTAAAGGGTTCGAAAGAACGAAAGCTGCTGGAGTTGGGGCTGGAACGGAATCCTTCATACGGATATTACAAGGATCTCTCATTGGAGCAGATCATGGATAAAGTGGATCAAATGATTCATACCGGATTTTTGCAAATAATGATGAGCGGTAAGCTGCCCTTATAAGAAGTACATTCCTTTCCTGACGCTGTGGGAACATGTCGATTCCAAGAAAGTTCAAACTGAGATACGTAACGTGATTGATGCGCTGAGGAACGGATTATTATATGAGCGATGGCTTACGGCTTCCGGAAAGATGTATCGACTGTTTGGAAAAAGTCCGTCTGCGCCAATAAGGAGGGGAGTAGCGCATGCGCAAAAATCAGAAGCGAAGACGGTGGTACATCGGAGGTACAACAAGAATGGCTGTCGGCTCCCGAGTCGCGTCGGGCCATAGAGTCTCTGCATTTGACGCGTATTGCCGAGCCCGAGGATATCGCTCGTTTTATTTTGTATTTAGCTCAAGACGTATATTTAACCGGCGGTATTTATCTGTTGATGGCGGATTTACCGCTTTTAAAACAAAGGTAACCAGTTATGAAGAGTTAAGCTAGATGTTTAACAACGCTGGAGGCGGCCTGTAGCCGGGATGAAATCATACACGTCGATTTCAACGAAGATGGTTTGGATTAGCCACGGCTCGCCTCCCTCAACATGAAAGCCAGCCGCATACGGCTGGCTTTTTTTGCGTTGAGGAAAGCTCAAGCGATGATTGCTGAAAGTATAGCTATGACAGTGTCACAGTTATAAAGGAATTGGTAGAACACCGTCGAATATTTTTGTAGAAATATGTCGAATTATTGGTATAATTAGGTCATAAAATCGCAGTTTCCAGGAAGTCCAATAAGGTCAGCCTTATCGTTCAACAAGATTCGTTCGTCGTGGCCGTGGTTTTTCAAGTGGGATTGAATTTGTAGCACTATAGGGGGAAATCCGTTGCTTTCACGAAAGAAATTCAAAAAGGCATTATGCGGCAGTGCTATCCTTGCGATCTTAAATGGGGCTGTTCCCGTAGCTTTCGCCGCTAATGCGAATCATGCGCCAGTCGTAGTGAAGCCAATCATCGATCAAGCTGCTACTTTAGGTCAAAACAGCGTTCTAATCGATTTAAGCCCCTACTTTTCTGATGCGGACGGGGACACCTTGAGCTTCACCGCGGTATCCATGAACAAAGGGATTGCATCGGTAGCCGTAAGTGGCGCTCAATTAACAGTAACGCCGCTGTCACCAGGAACAGGCAAAATACAAATTGCTGTAAATGACGGCAACGCGGGAAGGACAACGACCAGTTTTAATGTTATTGTCTCGGCCAACCACTCTCCTACGATCGCCAATCTTATATCGGACCAAACGACGACAGTGGGAGCAAGCAACACCACTCTAGATCTAAGCACGGTCTTTGCCGATAGTGACGGAGACACATTGACGTTCGCTGCTGTTTCGTCGGACGCCCAGAAGGTAACCGCCGATGTCTCAGGCCATACATTAACCCTTGCACCGCTTGCCCAAGGAACGAGTACGATCAACGTGACGGCGGACGACGGGCATGGAGGAACGATAGCAACTAGTTTCGTGGTCACGGTAAACGCAGCACCGCCGGTGAATCATGCGCCTACGGTTGCCATTCCTGTTTCAGACCAAACGACGACAGTGGGAGCTAGCAGCACCACCATAGATTTAAGTACGGTCTTTGCCGACAGTGACGGAGATACATTGACGTTCTCTGCTACATCCTCGGACGCCCAGAAGGTAACTGCCGATGTCTTGGGCCACACATTAACCCTTGCACCGCTTGCCCAAGGATCGAGTACGATCAACGTGACGGCGGACGACGGGCAAGGAGGAACGGTTGCAACTAGCTTCGTGGTCACGGTAAACGCAGCACCGCCGGTGAATCATGCGCCAACGGTCGCCAATCCTGTTTCGGATCAAACGACGACAGTGGGAGCTAGCAGCACCACCATAGATTTAAGTACGGTCTTTGCCGACAGTGACGGAGATACATTGACGTTCTCTGCTACATCCTCGGACGCCCAGAAGGTAACTGCCGATGTCTTGGGCCACACATTAACCCTTGCACCGCTAGCCCAAGGAACGAGTACCATCAACGTGACGGCGAATGACGGGCAAGGAGGAACGATTGCAACTAGCTTCGTGGTCACGGTAAACGCAGCACCGCCGGTGAATCATACGCCTACGGTTGCCAATCCTGTTTCGGATCAAACGACGACAGTGGGGGCTACCAGCACCACCATCGATCTAAGTACGGTCTTTGCCGACAGTGACGGAGATATATTGACGTTCTCTGCTGTTTCGTCGGACCCCAACAAGGTAACCGCCGACGTCTCGGGCCACATATTAGCCCTTGCACCGCTTGCCCAAGGAGCGAGTACGATCAACGTGACGGCGGACGACGGGCAAGGAGGAACGGTTGCAACTAGCTTCGTGGTCACGGTAAACGCAGCACCGCCGGTGAATCATGCGCCTACGGTTGCCAATCCTGTTTCAGACCAAACGACGACAGTGGGAGCAAGCAACACCACTCTAGATCTAAGCACGGTCTTTGCCGACAGTGACGGAGATACATTGACATTCTCTGCTGCTTCCTCTGACCCCAACAAGGTAACCGCCGACGTCTCGGGCCATACATTAACCCTTGCACCGCTTGCCCAAGGATTGAGTACGATCAACGTGACGGCGGACGACGGGCATGGAGGAACGGTTGCAACTAGCTTCGTGGTCACGGTAAACGCAGCACCGCCGGTGAATCATGCGCCTACGGTTGCCAATCCTGTTTCAGACCAAACGACGACAGTGGGAGCAAGCAACACCACTCTAGATCTAAGCACGGTCTTTGCCGATAGTGACGGAGACACATTGACGTTCGCTGCTGTTTCGTCTGACCCCAACAAGGTAACCGCCGACGTCTCGGGCCATACATTAACCCTTGCACCGCTTGCCCAAGGAACGAGTACGATCAACGTGACGGCGGACGACGGGCAGGGAGGAACGGTTGCAACTAGCTTCGTGGTCACGGTAAACGCAGCTTCGAATAATCATGCGCCGACGGCCGTTGCTGCCATCTATGAACAAGTGTTAACGTCCGGGGTTACCAATCCGCGAACCTACGATCTATCGCAATTGTTTGAAGACGAAGACGGCGATATATTGCAATTCACGGCTACTGCCGCAGACTCCGATGCGGCTGCGGTTTCTGTAAATGGCAGCGACTTGACGCTCTCGCCGGGTATTAAGGCGGGGAGCACGACGGTTACGATCTCGGCCGACGATAGTAACGGCGGCATCGGAACGTACACGTTTACGGTACGCACGGCACCGCTTGTCCCTGGCGGGATGATTACGGTACACACCAAGCAAGGGGTCAAAGATCCTCTATCGTACGATTTATCTACCCTTTTCCCAGGACAGACTTCATTCACGACGTATATGGGAACACCGGATTCCACCTTTACGGGACCTGCCGCCATGTCAGGCACTTCGCTCGCGCTTAATACGCTTCCTATGTACACATGGGTAATTGGCGCAGATGGCCAAGCAGCCGTCATTCGCGTGGTTGCGGATGCTCAGGGTCCCCAAGGCTTGTACTTCTCCCAATACTTGGACGGTGGGAATGGGAGGATAGCGCTTCAAATGTACTACAATGGCGCTATTAATCAACCGGACAATGGGGCTGGCTATGAGCTTGATGTCTACAAATGGATGAAGAAAACGAATAAGCTGGTCATCGAGCCTAATCCAATGCTGCTCATTAATACACAGGGTCCAAAGGCTCCGTATTGGTTCAACCCTTACATCGCAATCGATACCATATTCGAGGACTTTTTCGATTTGACCAACGCAACGTATTATAACATCGACACGATGCTGTATGATCCGGCCAATTACAACGTGGTTGCTTACGTCTTGAAGAAGAACGGACAAATCGTCGACGTGTTAGGCGACCCGGCCTCGCATGATCAGTTTATGCCTGGCGGCGGGACACTCATTCGGAAGTCGGGGATCTGGAGCGGCTCGCAAACCTACTCGGAGGCCGGCGAATGGAATAAGCTCCCGCTATCGTATGCCTTAATTGGGCTGCACACGCCATAATCGTCAGCGCCCGGTATGAAGAATAGCGTTCTTCATACCGGGGCGTTTCCATCCTAGCAGGCTTTAGGCATGTCGTTTCTATTTATTGAAGAGGGTGAATAACATTACGTACGTACTCAAACGACTGCTCGTGAGCGTGACCATGATTCTAACCTTGATCCTGCCCGTATCCGCTTTTGCAACCCCGGACGATTCAGGTCTGAATTCATTTAATCGCCCAACGGACATCACAACGATGGAATCTGCCATGGTTGCCTACAAGGATACCCTGTTTTACGTTTCGGCGGGATTTAATGACTACGCGACCTTTAAACAGGCGGATAAAGACTTTCTCGCCGATTGGTTAATCGCCAATCGCCCCCCTGCCGGGTATTCCAGCATCGCTGATTTACGCGATACGTTTGCGAGCGGGATGCAGCAAAGATCGTTCATGATCAATCTGAACAGCCTGTCAGATTCATTTTCGTTATGGACGTTACTGGTCGGTGATACCGACCAGCCAAGCCTTCATTACGATGCGTATCATGCATTAACGGATGACGTGCAGGATCAAGTATGCCAACGACTGATAGACAACAAACCGATATCCGGGTATAAGTCGACCCAAGATGTGCAAATACAGTTGGACCAAGCGATTGCCTCATTCAAACAGGGGAGCAGTTCTCATAGCTCTAACCCGATCGTTGGACAAGTGACAACGGATTCCAACAGTCCAGCTGCTTTAACGAAGATGCTAGGATCTAACGTGACCTTGAAAGTTAAGATTTCGGCGGCGCCGGGGGGGACCGGTATCCCCGATATTACGATCGGGCCGGATGGTCAGTTTATCATTGGCAGCAACGTCGCAGCAGGACAATATTCGCTCGTCATGAATGTTATTGCCCCAGACGGACAAGTGTTGGCAGGACAGCCAGGGAAATTAACGGTGCATGCCAATGGAACGGCCTCGATGGAGCTCGATTTGATCGATCCGTATGGCGTGATTACCGATCATGTGACGAAGCAGCCGATTGCCGATGTGAACGCCCAGCTCTACTGGGCAGACACGGAATTGAACCGCAGCAAGGGAAGAACGCCGGATACGCTTGTTGCATTGCCGGAGCTTTCGGAGTTCGATCCCAACCAAAATCGCAATCCGCAAATCAGTACAACGGATGGACGTTACGGCTGGATGGTATTCCCGGACGGGGACTACTATATGATTGCGAAGAAAGACGGTTATCAAACCTATGACAGCCGTAAGGATCCGCGAGACGAGAATCACGGGGATACCAGTTATATTCGCAATGGCGTCATTCACGTTGGACAGACGATCGTGGAATTGAGCTTCGATATGACCAATAACCATACTGCGAGCAGCAGCGCCGGAGGGTATATGAACGGCTATCCGGACGACACGTTCCGTCCCGATAGTCCGATCACCCGCGCAGAGTGGGCCTCCATGCTGACACGAATTCTTCCGTTGACAAGCGCAGAGGGTTGGAAAGCGTATTCGGACGTGGCTTCAACCTATTGGGCGATGCAATCCATTCAAGCTATGGTGGGGAATCAGTTCATGGTCGGCTACCCGGACGGTACATTTCACCCGGACTCCCCGATTACCCGTGCGGAAGTCGCGGACATGATCGCCCGTATCAGGCATCTTGAAGCCCAACCGGCTGCCTTCGGCGATACGGCGAAGCACTGGGCTTCCGCATCCATTGGCGCGGCTCAGGCAGAGGGATTAATGAGCGGGTATAAGGATGGGATGTTCCGCCCGGATCAGCCATTAACGCGAGCTGAGGCGGTAACGATCGTCAATCGAATGCTGGGGATTACAGGCTCCCGGCATACCGCTTCAGTAACATGGAGAGATGTTCCTCCCGCTTACTGGGCGTACGACCAAATTCAACTGGCTTCTCGTTAAAATAGTTTAGAAAGACCGAGTAAGCCGGCCCCCATAGACTGGACACTTCGAAAAAGGTGTTTAGGCTGCGGGGGCTTTTTTATTTAATCCTGTGAAGTGCGTCGGAAGCGCTGTCCATCTCGCAATTCGCCAGCAACGGAAGCATAGGCTTGGTGATTGGTTTGTGTTCACTGTCGACAGACAGGGAGTACAGCATTCACCTGTTCACTGTCGGTGGACTGGGAATACAGCATTCGCCTGCTACGAAAGCATGGAATCCCAAAAATTGTTAACGAATCGTAAGCATCCTATTCGCCTCTATTGCTTTCCCGGAGGAAAGTAACGAATCAGAGACGGCTTATTTGGGGGGAATGCCCCCCAAGTGAAGCTGAAACGCCCATTAACGTCATTAGGATTCGTTACGATTCAGAAAAACGGCAATAGAAGTAAATAGCGTTAACTTGGTTCTTTAGCGTTGGCGGTTTACGGCCAGAAGCCGGCTTGTTTCATTAGCGTCGACGGCGTCCTTGCGGCAGGTCGGACACGTCGTTGTAGACGTAGCAGCCCTCCGGCGGCACGGGCGTCACCGGCTTGCCGGTGTTCCGCATCGTGAACATCAGCGTCATCGGCTGCGTCAGGCTGTCCTCGTCCCGCCCGGTACGGTATGGAACGCCCGCATCGATCGCCACCCGTGCGTCGCCCGTGCAATCGATGAACCGTTCGCCCTCGAACGCCCTCAGCCCTTCGCGCGTCGAGACGATGACCGACCGGATCCGGCCGTCCTCGTGAACGACGCCGATAAATTCGCAATCGTAATAGACCTGGACGTTCTCCTTCTTCATCTTCTCGTTGAAATGCTGCGAGAGGCAGGCGCTTTTTCTTTTTTAAGCGCAACCGCGTTGTGACTACTGCGCACAGGCCACTCAAATTCTTTTAAGAATTCATTAATGTTGTCGCCTATCTTTCCAATGTTATGTTCATTAATGGTAATTATCAAAGACGGAGGGGTAGATGCTATGGGCTTTAAAATTCGTCGCTTGTTGATGCTGTTTGCGGTTTGTTTACTAGTGACAGAACTATTAACAGGGCTGATTCCGATCCGAGACGCACGTGTTTTTGCAGGGACCGGCGGAGAGATTTATACCTTTGCCGGAGGCAATTATGGCGATTCGGGAGACGGAGGTTCGGCTACCGATGCCGAATTATCGAACCCGTCGGCGGTAGCTGTAGACGGCAGCGGGAATTTGTATATCGCGGATACGGACAACAACAAGATACGCAAGGTATTAACTGACGGGTCTATCAGTACGGTGGCGGGAAACGGCAATTATGGTTATGCCGGAGACGAAGGGCAAGCTGTCGAAGCCGAGCTGCGCAGCCCGGCAGGAGTGGCGATAGATAGTGCCGGTAATTTGTATATTGCCGATAAATATAACAATAGGGTACGGCGGGTAGCGCCGGATGGCGTGATTACCACGATCGCGGGAACCGGAAGCAGCGATTATGCCGGCGACAACGGCCCGGCTGTTGATGCTGCGCTAAGCAGTCCAAGCGGGGTGGCGGTAGATAGTGCCGGGAATTTATACATTGCCGACACATCCAATCATCGGATTCGGAAGGTTGATACGACTGGCTTCATAACGACGGTAGCGGGATCCGATGATAGTGGTTATTCGGGCGACGGCGGACCAGCCGTTGACGCAAGACTATATTATCCGAATGCAGTGGCGGTAGACGACGCTGGCAATCTGTATATTGCCGATACGTATAATAATCGGATAAGGAAAGTAGATATAAGCGGTAATATTAGCACTGTGGCAGGGACGTCTGGTACCGATGGCTATTCAGGTGACGGCGGTTTGGCAGTTGATGCGCAATTGAATGAACCGGAAGGTATAACAGTTGACGGCAGCGGGAATTTGTATATCGCCGATACTGACAACAACAGGATTAGAAAAGTGATACCCAACGGCATAATCATGACAATAACGGGAACGGGGACAGCCGGTTATTCGGGGGATGGAGCTCCAGGTAAACTTGCGGAAATAGACGGGCCTGCCGGATTGGCAATGTCTAGCGGCGGGGACATGTATATTGCCGATAAATACAACTATGCGATACGCAAGCAAGTCACTTACATCCCTTCGAGCGATGCGAGTTTAACCAATATCGTGCTGTCGAGCGGTACGTTAAGCCCAGCGTTCGCACCCGGCACGTTTGAATACGCGGCGAGTGTCGTTAATGGGGTTAGCAGTATTCGCGTGACGCCAACGACGTCGGATTCTTTAATAACGGTGAAGGTAAACGGAGAGAGCGTTGCTAGCGGATCCCAGTCGGGAGATATCACCCTGGATGTAGGGAGTAATACGATTACGCTAGCGGCCTTGGCAGAGGATGGCGTAACGACGAAGACATACACGATAACCATCGAGCGATTGCGCAGCAGTAACGCCAATCTAAGTCAACTGACGTTATCGGGCGGCCCGCTAAGTCCGGCGTTCGCCCCAAACATAACGAGCTATACAGCGAATGCAAGCCAGAGTGAAATAACGGTGACGCCAACCATGGCGGATGCAATGGCGACTGTAAAGGTGAACGGGGCGACGGTTGCGAATGGCGCTGCGTCACCACTGATTCCGCTTGCGGTCGGCATTACTGCGATTACGATCGATGTGACGGCGCAGGATGGAACAACGACGAAGACTTATACAATCAATGTAACGAGAACGATAAGCTCAAATGCGGATTTAAGCGGGTTAGTCCTGTCGAACGGCACGCTAAGCCCGACGTTTAGGGCAGAAACGACCAATTATACGGCAAGTGTAGGCAATGGCGTGAGCAGTATTACGGTAAAGCCAACGGTAGCTGACGGCAGTTCAGCCGTGAGCGTGAATGACGTGCCGGTGACCAGCGGCGGAGCTTCCGCATCGCTTCCGCTCATCGTGGGAAGCAATGCGATAACGGTGAAGGTCACGGCCGAGGATGGAACGGTCAAGACCTATACCGTAACGGTATCGCGAGCAGCGAGCAGCAATGCGGACTTGAGCGGTTTGGAGCTATCGGGCGGCATGTTAACGCCATCGTTTCTACCTGGAACGTACAAGGCGAATGTGGGCAATAACGTAAGCAACGTGACGATTAAGCCGACGGCAGCGGATCCGGCGCATGCAACGGTCACGGTTAGCCTTTACAACGGAAGCGGCACGCTGGTAAGCGGCCCGTCGCCGGTAGCCAGCGGTGCGGCATCGCCGTCACTGGCGCTTGACGTAGGCAGTAATACGATTAGTCTGTCGGTTACGGCCGAGGATGGAACGACGAGAACATACACGGTAACGGTAACGCGAGGCGCAAGCGGCAACGCGGAATTGAGTGATTTAACGTTATCGAGCGGCACATTGACCCCGGCGTTCGGGGGAACGTATACGGCAGCCGTGGGGAATAGCGTGAGCAGCATCACGGTAACGGCGACATTCTCGGATGCTGCCAATGCCACGGCTGCGGCAAGCGTCTATGATAATGACGGTACATTAGCGAGTGGTCCACATACGCTGGCCAGCGGGGCAGAGTCGACATCGCTGCCGCTGAGCGTAGGGCGCAACGTGATCTCGATCCTCGTGACGGCGCAGGACGGCTCACTTCGAACGTATACGGTAACAGTGACGCGAGCGGCACTGGGCGGCAGTGCGGATTTGAGTGGACTGATCCTGTCAGGCGGTACGCTAAGCCCGGTGTTCGATGCAGATACGACCAGCTATACGTCAATTGTAGGAAACAGCGTGAACAGCATCACATTGACGCCGACGACAGAAGATGGCCGTGCGGCGGTGAGCGTGAATGATGAACCGATCATTAGCGGGGGAACATCTACAATTCCTCTGGCAGCGGGCAGCAATGCGATCGCGGTGAAGGTCACGGCCGAGGATGGAACGATCAAGACGTACACCGTAACGGTATCGCGGGCAGCGGGCAGCAACGCGGACTTGAGCGATTTGGAGTTGTCGGGCGGCATGTTAACGCCGTCGTTCCTTCCCGGGACGTACAAGGCGAGCGTGGACAATAACGTTAGCAGCGTTACGATTAAGCCGACGGCAGCGGATCCGTCGCATGCAACAATTACGGTCAGCCTGTACAACGGAAGCGGAGCGTTGGTAAGCGGCCCGTCGCCGGTAGCCAGCGGCACGGCATCGCCGTCACTGGCGCTTGGCGTAGGGAGCAACACGATTAGTCTGTCGGTTACGGCAGAGGATGGAACGACGAAGACATACACGGTAACGGTAACGCGAGGCGCAAGCAGCAACGCGGAATTGAGTCATTTAACGTTATCGAGCGGCACGCTTACCCCGGCGTTCGGGGGAACGTATACGGCAGCCGTGGGCAATAGCGTGAGCAGCATCACGGTGACGGCGACATTCTCGGATGCTGCCAATGCCACGGCTGCGGCAAGCGTCTATGATGGTGACGGTACATTAGCGAGCGGGCCGCATCCGTTGACCGGCGGGGCAGAGTCGCCATCGCTTCCGCTGAGCGTAGGGAGCAATACGATCTCGATCCTCGTGACGGCGCAGGACGGCGTGTCCAGAACATACACGGTTACGGTAACGCGGGCAGCACTCAGCAACGGTGCGGATTTAAGCGGGTTAGTCTTATCGAACGGTACGCTAAGCCCGGGGTTCGAACCGTTCAGAACCGACTATACATCAAGCGTGGACAATAGCGTCGATAACGTGACAGTTACGATTGAGGCGCCTGATGAAGACATGAGCGAGATGACGGTAAGTGTCTATAATAGCTCCGGAACGCTCATAGGCGGACCATTCGATATGTCGAGCGGTACGGCAGCTTTTTCACTCCCGCTGGTCGTGGGGAGCAATGAGATTGCTATCATCGTCAGGACAAATGACAATGTAACGAATACGTATAAGGTCAAGATCGCTCGAGCTGCAGCGCCTGCCATAGGCGGGGGAGCGATGCCGCCGGTGAACATCCCGTTGGTCGACGATCAGCCGGTTATCGATTTGAATGGGCAAGAATTCGATTTGGAAGACATCGATACCAATCAGCCATACGCTGCGCTTGAAGCAACGCCGCAAGATGGTGTCGTCATTGTTAATATTCCCGCGAGTGTTTTGACGGAGCTGGCCATACAGAATCCCGGTTTCTATCTCGAATTGAAGACGCCATACGGGAGCTACCAAGTACCGGTCGATTTAGCATTAATCATTCCGGAATTGCCGAAATGGATGGCGAAGTACAATCTGCAGGCTGCCGATCTCGGCTTCAAGTTCGTATTGACCGATAGATCGGAGGATCCAACCCTTCAGTCCGCGCTTGAAGAGGACCTGCCGGGTGGTGAAGCGATAAGCGATATGGTTGATTTTCACCTGGAGATCGTGAATAGGAAGACGGGCCAATCGATCGGTACGGTGGAGCGCTTCTCGCAGGCGATTACCCGAATCCTTCCATTGTCCGGGCGCGTTAGCGGCATGCCGAAGCAATGGGGCGCGTTCCGCTACAACGAAACGACGAAGCAGTACGAGTTTGTCCCTGCCCGAACCGTATCGATCGACGGGCTAACGTACGCGTTGATCCGCTCTTACTCGAATAGTGTCTATGTCGTAGTGGACCATGCAATAAGTTTTAAGGATGTTAATCGAGGATGGTCGAAGCCGCTCATTGAGCTGGCCGCATCGAAGGGGATTATTCAAGGTACGGGAGATGGCAAGTTCGAACCGGCTCGAACGGTAACGCGGGCGGAGTTCGTTACAATGCTCGTTCGGGCATTAGGACGCGGCGGTTCCGCTGACAGCTCGTCACCCTATAACGATGTAAAGCCCGACGCATGGTATTCCGAAGCGGTAGTGGATGCAAAGTCGCTTGGACTGTTGGATTTTGCAGGCGGTCGGATTTTTCTGCCGAATCGACCGCTGACACGCGAGGAGATGGCGAGCATGTTGGCGGCCGCATTGACGATGGAGCATGTTCCGATCCCCGGTAAATATGTCGATTTGGAAGCGTATCAAGATGTCGGAAGCATACAAGCGGCCTACCTGGAAAGTGTGAGGACGATGATACGACTTAACATCATGACAGGAACAGGTGCGGATACGTTCAGCCCGAAGGAGACGACGACGCGCGAGCAAGCGGCGGCCGTTATTATTAGAACGCTGCAAGCGCTTGGATGGTTAGACATTTAAATGAGATTCAATACGATCCGCATGAGTCGGCAGTCCCCGATTCATGCGGATTTTGTTACGGTAGATTTCAGACCGATTGCAAGCGGTCGTTCCCAGCTTGACGAGAGAGCGCGGGAAGTCGTCTAAATCGGCGGAGAGATAGGTAACCGGATCCGAAACGTCGTTTCCGCGTCCGGTATACTGTTCATTTCCAGAGTGCCCTGGTGGGCCAGGGAGATATCCTTGACGATAGATAAGCCGATTCCCAATCCTTCTCCCTTTCGGCTGCCGTCCACGCGGTAGAAGCGTTCGAAGATGTGCTTCTGATGCTCGACGGGAATTCCTTTGCCCTTATCCTTAACGATGATGGCAGCTGCCTGATCGTCCGCTGTCAGCTCAATGCCGAGATAGTGCCCATCCTTGCCATATCGGAGCGCATTGTCCATGAGATTGCGCAATGCTCTCTCGATAAGCGGAGCATCGATAAGGAGATGAATATCCGCATCGGGCATTTCGACGTCCAACTCCACTTGATCTCCATCGAGTATCATGATGTATTCCACCGCGATTTTACGAATGATCTCCGATAAATTATGATTCTCCAGATGAATAGCGACGACTTCCTCGTCTTGACGGGAGACTTCAAGCATTTGATCCAACAGCTTGTCCATATATCGGCAGCGCTGGAGAATGATTTTGGCCCTGGTCTGGAGCTCTTGCTGGTCCGTATAATTGCCTGTGCGAATCATCTCGGCGCAGCCCAGCATTGTCGTCAGGGGCGTTCGCAAATCATGCGACAGGTTAGATAGAAGGAGCTTGCGTTTATTCTCGAACTGCTGGATTTCTCCGAATTGGGAATGGATTCGCTGGGCCATCGAATTATAATGCCTCGTAAGCTGGCCAAGCTCGTCTTTGGAGCGATCTATTAGTTCCGCAACAGGAGAATGGCTTTGGAGGTTCAGTTGATTCACCGCGTTGTTTAGTTTGCGGATTCTTTTATTAATTCTGGAGAAAATCCATAAACCAAGCAGGAATGGAATCGAGAACGACAAAATGAGCGGAGCGACCAAGGTCAAAAGAGATTTGTGCGAACGAATCAGAAAATACATCTCGCCTTGCTTCATCGCGGAGGCAGGAAGGCTGAGGAGCATGAAATACGATTGCCCGTCCCTGGATGCCGGAGTGAGGATATGTACTTCATCGTTTTTTAAGTATCCCTCCGGCATATTCTGCATAAGCAGCGCTAGATCATGAAACGTAAAAATTGGATTGAGTCCCGCGGTATCATAGATGGGCCGTCCGTTATCGTCCATCCACAAAAATCGGATGGAGGGATGTTCTTCATGGGCGCGATCCAGAGTCGACTTCAACGTGTCCTTCCCCAGCTCGGGCCGTTCCTCTATCGAATCCACAATAGCGTGCGCGAGCGGGTTCAGCTCGAACAGAGCATAGCCCTTATTCGCCATCTTACCGATCCAGACCGATGAATAGCCGAACAATACCATACTGAGGGCGGCACTGACAACGAGCAACAGCCATAGCTTGGTCCTTAATATCATCTTTCGACTCCCGTCAAACGATAACCTACACCGCGTATCGCTTGAATCGCCCAGGGAGAGTCCGCACGTTCCAGCTGCTTGCGCAGCCGGCTCATGTACACGCTTAAATTGTTATCGTCATAATGTTCATGCTGCCATACTTGTCGATAGATTTCGAGTTTAGTCATCACGCGGTCGGGATTCTTCATGAGGAGCTGCATCAAATCGCGCTCGACCGAAGTCAAAGCTATCTTCTCGTCATGAACGAGCATGAAATAATTATCGACATCGAGAATGAGCTTGTTCAAACGAATGATGACAGACGTGTGGGCGGATACCGGATAACGCCTGCGCAGAACGGCTTGAATGCGGGCGATCAACTCCATGGGGCTAAATGGCTTGGTCATATAATCATCGGCGCCGAGGCCAAGCGTGGTGATTTTATCCTGCTCTTGCCTTCTTGCGCTGACCACGATAGTCAGCGTGTTCAAACGACGATTGCGCAAGTAAGAGAGTACCTTGAAGCCGTCGCTATCCTCCATCATCAGATCCAGAACGATCACATCGATCGGCGTTGACTCTAATCGTTCGATCGCTTGTCGCCCGGATACGGCTTCGAACGCGATCATACCTGACTGTTCGACATGGGTACGGATCATTTCGCGGATTTGAGGATCATCGTCAACAACAAGAATTTTTTCCATTCAAGGCTCTTCCTCACTGTCTAAAGAGTTTAATTAGTACGATAATAGCATGTTCCGATGATAATTGTCTCTTTCTGGATGAGCGTGTCGAATCCGATCAAGCAGCTGTTTTTATTTTCCCATTCCTATTCACTAAGACAACCGGAATCCGACTCTCGTGATATAATCTTACCAAAGATGCAAGTTGGCCTTATAATAATAGATAATTTGAAAGCGTCTCCATACCAAGCGTTCGGATGACGCAGGAAATAACTCAATTGCATGTCAGTAGGAAATTTACGTCAAGGGAGCCGATCATCGATGGATGTCGTTTACCAATTTGAAGAAGTGGCCAGACTTCCTCTGCCCGGGGATAACTGCGCCGTTGCGATTCGCCAATTGAACGCCGGTACCGTCATACGGTATGAAAGCCAATCCTTCGTTTTGGATTGCACGGTGATGGAGGGCCATCGATTCGCGGTCCAAGCGATCGCTCCCGGCGAAGAGCTGCTTTCGTGGCAGCTGCCTTTCGGCGTGGCGCTGAAGCCGATTGATCCCGGCCATTACGTGATCAACGCTACCGTCCTGGGAGCGCTAGGCGTGCGCAAGCTGGCATTCTCGCTGCCGCCCGAGCCCAATTTCGCGGATCAGGTTCATCCTTATATTCTGGACGAGGCGAACTTCCGGCCTGCCCCGGCATCGCCGACCTATACGGAGACGCGCACCTTCATGGGATATCGCCGCCATGAAGACCGCGGGGTAGGCACGCGCAACTACATCGTGCTGCTTGGCACCACCTCGCAGACGGGCAGCTATGTGAGACAGCTTGCCGCCCGGCTGCAGGACGAATGCAGGCACTATCCGAATATCGACGGGATCGTTCCCGCGGCGCATACGGAGGGCGGCACTTCGAAGCCGAATAACGCGGACTTGCTGCTGCGAACGCTCGCCGGTTTCATGGTCAATCCGAATGTCGGCGCGGTATTGCTCGTCGATTACGGCAATGAATCGATCACGAACAAGATGGTGGAGGCGTATGCGCGCGAGCATGGCTACCCGATCGACGACGTGCTGCATAAGTTCGTATCGCTCGCGAGCAGCTTCGAAGAGGAGCTGGTCGCAGGCGAAGCGTTAGTGCGCGAGTGGCTGCCGACGGTCAATGCGATGCAGCGGACGCCCGAATCCATCCGCCACTTGCGAATCGGCTTGCAGTGCGGCGGTTCGGACGCCTTCTCCGGCGTATCCGCGAATCCGCTGCTCGGCTGGATTTCGGAAGAGCTGGTGCGTTACGGCGGCGCGGCCAGCCTGGCCGAAACCGACGAGTTGATCGGCGCGGAGCCCTATATCCTGTCGAAAGTACGCAATGTGGAAACCGCGCGCAAATTCCTGGAGCTTGTCGACCGGTTCAAGGAGCGTACGTCCTGGCACGGCACCAGCGCGGAAGGCAATCCGTCCGGCGGTAACATGTATCGCGGCTTGTACAACATCTATCTCAAATCGATAGGCGCCGCCATGAAGAAAGACCCTGCGACGCGGATCGATTTCGCAACCGAATACGGGGAGCTCATGAAGGATGGCGGCTACTATTTCATGGACAGTCCGGGGAATGACCTGGAGAGCATCGCCGGACAGGTGGCCGCAGGCTGCAACATGATCTTCTTTACGACGGGGAATGGCTCGATCACCAATTTCCCGTACGTGCCGACGGTCAAGGTGGTCACGACGACGCGCCGCTTCCAATTGCTGTCGAACGATATGGACGTGAACGCGGGGCAGTATCTGGAAGGCAAGCCGATGGATGAGCTGGGGCAAGAGGTCTTCGAATTGGCCATCCGAATCGCCTCCGGCCAGCGGAGCGTCGGCGAGAAGGCGGGGCATGCCCAGGTACAGATTTGGCGCAATTGGCAGCAGAACGATACGAGCCGGCTGGAGACGCTGCTGCACGCTCCCGCGCCGACCGGAGCGCCGATCGAGATCCGGGAGGATGCCGCGGCGATGGCGAACCCGATCCAATTTACCTTTACCCGGCAGCGTGATCGGCTATCCAGCGACAATATCGGCTTGATCGTGCCGACCAGCCTTTGCGCCGGGCAGGTCGCGGGCATGATTACGCGACGGCTGAACGAGCAAGGAGCGGGACAGTCCGGTCTCTCGGGCTTTGTCGCGCTGGCGCATACGGAGGGCTGCGGCACGTCGGGCGGGCCGGCGGAATCGCTATTCGCCCGCACGATGCTCGGCTACATCACGCATCCGATGGTGGCGCATTGTTTGCTGCTGGAGCATGGCTGCGAGAAAACGCACAACGATTATATGCGCCATCAGATGGAAGTGAACGGCGTGGATGCGAGCCGGCTCGGCTATGCCAGCATCCAGCTCGACGGCGGAATCGCCAAGGTGAGCGAGAAGGTCGAGGCGTGGTTCGCCGACCGATTAGCCGCGGCCGAGCCTGCGGAGAAGGCGGCCGTCGGACTGGAAGGACTGCGTATCGGGATCATGAGCGACGGTGCCATTACCTACGATGCCGGCGAGCAGCTGGCAGCGCTGGCCAAGGCGATTGCCGGAGCGGGAGGCGTGGTCGTCGTGCCTGAGAATAGCGGATTGCTCGCCGCGGCTTCATTCCGCCGACAGCTATTTGCTTCGTCGGAAGTCCAGCCGTCCGTCGCCTACGGGGAACATGTCCGCCGCTGCGGATTCCACATCATGGAGACGCCGACGACGCATTGGGTGGAGACGGTCACGGGACTCGCGGCGACCGGCGTGGAACTCGTGATTGCGCTGATCGGCAATCGTCCGATGCAGACGCATCCGTTCGTCCCGATGCTGCAAATCACGTCAGAGCAGGCTATGCTGCAGAAGCATGAACAAGATATCGACTTGGTGCTCTCGGGCAGCCCGGCTTTATGGGCGAATCAAATTCTCGAGCGCGGCAAGCAAGTGTTGGAGCATACGTATGCGCCGCGTCTCTACCGGCAGGGCAATATCGATTTCCAATTAACGCGGGGTTATTTGGGCGTATCGCTGTAAGGCAGACAGCTATGAAAGTGAGGACCGCACAATGTCGAACACACGATTAACCAAACGGCCGCTGGGCAGTACCGGCCTGCTCGTAACGCCGCTATGCCTTGGAGCCGCTCCGCTCGGGGATATGCCGGAAACCTTTCAATACGGCACGCCGGAAGAACAAGCGTTGGTGACGCTGCGTACCGCCTTTGAGAGCCCGATCAACTTCCTGGATACGGCCGCATCCTATGGCTTGGGCGAGAGCGAGCGGCGGATCGGCAAGGCCATTCAAGCGAACGGCGGACTTCCGGCGGGTTACGTGCTGGCCACCAAGGCCGACCGCGACTTCGCGACAGGCGACTTCAGCGGCGAACAGATCAAACGTTCCGTCGAAGAAAGTCTCGAACGCCTGGGTCTGGATCGCCTGCAATACGTATATATCCACGATCCCGAGCATACCACCTTCGAGAATGTCATGGGAACCGGCGGACCGTTAGCGGTATTGCGGAAGTTTCAAGAAGAGGGCGTCATCGATCATATCGGCATATCCGGCGGGCCGATCGATATGCTCATCCGTTATGTAGAGACGGGAGCGTTCAGCGCGGTGGAAACCCATAATCGCTATACGCTGCTCAATCGGTCGGCCGAGCCGTTGCTTGAGGCTGCGAGCCGCATGGGCGTCGCCGTCATCAACGGCGCTCCTTACGGCAGCGGCATATTGGCCAAAGGTCCGGATGCTTACGCCCGTTATGCGTATAGCGAAGCTTCGCCGATCGTATTGGACAGAGCGCGTTCGTTCGCCAATACGTGCCGGGAATTCGATGTGCCGTTGGCTGCCGCGGCGCTTCAATTCTCGCTTCGCGATCCGCGAATTACGAGCACGGTCGTCGGCATGAGCAAACCGGAACGCATCGCGCAGACGGTGGAGCTCGCGAATTACCCGATTGCCCCCGAGCTGTGGCAGGCGCTCGACGCCTTCGGCTACGATATGGACGATCCCGAAGCGAATCGATTCGCTTAAGGGATAATTTTCGATAGATTCTCAGCAACCTTTTAGGTAGATTTAAGCTTCCTTTTAGGATCGTTCCGCATAATGGAGTCATCCAGAACACGGGAGGATGATTCTAATGAACGACAATAAGGACATGAACCATGAATTCGATCACGCCAACGAAGGTCTGACGATATATCGCTACGAATCCTCGCGGAAGGCGGCCGCCTTGCAGAAGAGGTATGAAGACGCGATCGCGGCGAAGGGCGGGACAGGGGCTTCGGGAGGCGGCGCGAACCGTCGCGGACGAACGTCGGCCCCATCGATTCTGGCGGCCTTTCTTGCCGGCGCCCTGATGATCGGCGGGCTGGCCTATACATCCGATCGATTGAATTTGTTCAGCGGCGGGACGGCCGGCGTCGTTCAGACGGCCGCCGCGAACGGCGATTCTCATTCGGCCGCTGCCGGAGTAAAGACGGCTTCTCTCCAATCCTCGACGGAGGATTTCGCTACGGTATTCAACCAAGCGAATCCCGCGGTCGTGGAGATCGCGAATTACGGGATCGAGAGCAACCGGTCGAATCTCAATCTCTACGGCAGGAACGGCGGATGGCCGGGCAGCCGGCAGCAATCGGCGCAGAGCAGCCAGGATCCCGTGCTGATGGGCACGGGGTCCGGATTCTTCTTCGATAAGAACGGTTATATCCTGACGAATCAGCACGTGATTGCAGATGCCGAGGAGCTTAAGGTGACCGTGCCCGGATACGATACGCCGCTTACGGCGAAGGTCGTCAATGCGAACGAAGATCTGGACTTGGCGGTGCTCAAGGTGGAGAATCCGGACGGCACAAGCTTCCCGGCGCTAAGCTTCGGCGACTCGGATCAAGCGAATATCGGCGATTGGGTCATCGCGATCGGCAATCCGTACGGCTTGGATCACACGATGACGACGGGCGTGCTTAGCGCGAAGGAGCGCCCGATTACGGTCACGGAGGACGACGGGTCCCCGCATCAATACGAGCATCTCCTGCAAACCGACGCTTCGATTAATCCCGGCAACTCGGGCGGACCGCTGCTTAACACGAAAGGCGAAGTGATCGGAGTGAATACCGCGGTCAACGCCGAGGCGCAAGGCATCGGATTCGCCATTTCTTCCAATACGATTCAGGATGCGGTGAAGAAGATGATGGCGGGAACGACGGTAAGCTCGCTCTAACCCGATGGGCCTTGAATCGAACCGGCGCCGACAGATGAATCCACAACCAATCCACAGCCGCTTGCGGTTGTGGATTTTGTCGTCAGATCGTATGCATCCCCTCTGCCCCGCGGCTCCAGTTCTTCTCGTCCGGCAGCGCCTACGGGGGTTTACTTAATGGCGGATCCTGCTCGTCGCAGGAAGTCTATGATCTGTACCAAGTGAAGCGGGCAAGCTTCTTGGAAAGCCGCCATCGAGGCATGCATTGCGGAATGATCGGAGGCTGGTCCGATTGCCGGCTTCAGCGGCAATACGCGGCTGGCGAAGCGCATTCCTCCTTGCAGCAGCGGGCGTGAAGCTGCAGCGAAGACGGGACGGTTCGCCAGAGCAATCCGGAAGCGCGGCCATTACGGACTGCGCCCTATAGGTCGAATAGGCCCATTATGTCGACCAAGAGAGAACCGCAAGCCTCTCTTTTTATGGTTTCGTAACAATTTCCGTCCATATTTTACAATGTGCGAATGAACCTTTGGTATGATGAATGGGATTAATTGGCGGTCGGGCGAATCGGATTGCGGTCGGGAACGAGCAGGGGGAGCCAATGAAACGCGGACTCATTTTATTAATTTTCATTGCGGCGTTCATAGGGATAGGTTACTATTTCATTGGGTTTCACAATGAACCGGAGCAATTGACGATCGGACTTGTGCCTTCCGGCAATCCGGAGACGATGCGTACCGGCTTCGAACCGATCAGAGCGTATCTGGAAGAAGAGACGGGCTATCGAAATTATAACGACGATTCCGGGCGACTATGCCGGCTTGATTCATGCGATGAAGAACGGCTTCGTGCTGCCGTACTCCTTATTCAGCAGCCGGCATATCGATATGGCCCGCTATTTCACGAATACGGTCTATGCCGGATCGCGCGACGCGGTGCTGACGGCGGTCATGTCCAAGCAAGCGGATGCCGGGGCGATGGAGGACTTGACCTTGAAGAAATACATCGAATCGGGCCGGTACGACGAACGGGATATCCGCATCCTCTGGCAATCCGGCGAAATCCCGGGCTCTCCCTTCGCGGCCAGAGCGGATCTGTCCGGCAGAGCGAAGACTACATTCAAGACAGCCATGTTAACGATCCACGGGAAATCTCCCGGCGCGATTCGAGTGTTCGATGCGAAGATCGAGAAATACGTGGAGGCTCAGGATCGTCAGTACAACGAAATAAGCAATATATCGAACATTCTGGGCAAGCCGTTCATCATCGATAATTTCTTGCGAAAGAAATAAGCGCCGAGACAAGCGCAAAGGGGTTTCATACTTTGAAATGGAATAGCATCAAGTTCATGGCCACAGCTTTGATCTTAAGCCTTGGCATGGTGGTCATCCTCACTTTCGGGTACACATCCTTTAAGAACACGAAATCGAACTTCAAGCAATCCTACTTCAAGGAATCGCAGCTCAAGCTGGAGCAGGCCCGACTGCAGTTTGAGAATCTGATCCGGGGCGCCAATCAATTCCTCGCTCAATTCTCCCTGACGGACGACGCGATGAATGCGGCGACGACAATGGAACCGTCCCACTTGAACGCCATACTCCAAACGATGCAGCAGACGATCCTGAACAGCAGCTCGGTCAAGCTCGGATTAAAGAACGGAGCATTGTACAGCGCGCCTTCCGTGGCACGATCGGCCAGCTACGACCCCAGAGAGCAAGTATGGTACGAATTGGGCGAACGATCCGGGACAGAGCCGGTGTGGACCGACCCTTATCTGGACTACTTCAATCAGCAAATCATCATTACGGCATCGCGCATGATTTGGTCTCCGGACGGAGATCCCATTGGCGTGCTCGCGGTCGATTTCGATTTATCGTCGATCAGCAGGTATATCGGCGGCTCCAGAATCGGGAGTCAAGGCTTTGTCATGCTGCTGAGCTCAAGCGGTACCATCCTGGCGGATACGGATAATTTCGCCATCGGGGAGAGGCCCTTCGGCAACCGGCTTGGGGCTGTCGCGCGCATGGCGCAAGCGGAGCCGACCGAATATAACTTCAAAGGGAAGCCGTACTATCTCAAGCTGAATCTGGTCCGCGAGAACGGCATGGCGGTCGCGACCGGCGTAAGCATGACGGAAATCAACGCGCATGTGTGGAATGTCCTATTTCCCGTCTTCATCACCGGTTGTATCTGCCTGGCGTTATTCGGTTTGGTTACGTATTACTTCGTACTGAAGGGCATCGCGCCGCTGCAGCGGCTGGTCAGCTTAATGAAATCGGTCGAACACGGCGATTACGGCGTGCACGCAACCATCAATACCTACGAGGAAATTCGCAGCCTCTCCCATAGCTTCAATCTGATGACGGAAGGAATTCGCAAGCGCGACGAAGCATTAAGCGCATCGAACGATAAAATATACCGGCTTGCGTATTTCGATTCCTTGACCGGATTGCTCAATCGCCGGCATCTGCTGGAAACGACCGCGGACGCGTTGTCGGGAAATCCGCATTCAGGCATTGCGGTCATCTATGTGGACTTGGACAACTTCAAGACGATCAACGATATGCTGGGCCACTCCGCAGGGGATCAAGTGCTGATCGAGGTCGCCTCGCGGTTGGAGGCGATCGCGTACGCCGACAAGTATGCATCGCGCATCGGCGGCGATGAATTCGTCTTAGTGCTGCATAATGTGGAGAACAAGACGATGGTAGAGGAAGCGCTGCAGCGGTTCATCCTTTCCATGGACGAGCCGATCTATCATAAGAAGCAGATGTGCCACGTTTCCGCGTCCATTGGCGTCTCCTTCTATCCGGAGCACGGCGTAACGTTCGAAGTGCTGCTGCAGAAGGCGGATATGGCCATGTACCATTCGAAGGCAAAGGGCAAAAATCAGTATTGCCTGTTCGATCACAGCATACAGCTGCAAATCACTCAGAAGGCCAATATCGAGCGCAGCATCAAAGAGGCGCTGCGCAATCAGCAATTCGAGCTCCATTACCAACCGATCTTTGATTGCGCGGAAGGGCGCATTACGGGCGTGGAGGCGCTTCTGAGGTGTCAAGCACCCGCACTCTCGGGGGTGCCCATCCAGACCGTCATTGAAACGGCGGAGCAGACCGGACTCATCGTTCCGCTGGACAAGTGGGTGCTTGAAGCGGCATGCCGCTTCGCCGGTAAGCTGAACGCGGGCCGCGACCGGGGCATACGGGTCACGATCAACGTATCCGCGAACGATATTGCGCAGCAAGGCTTCGTGAACCATGTGGAGGATTGTCTGGCGCGTAACCGATTGAAGCCGGACTGGCTGGGTCTGGAGTTGACGGAATCGGTGCTGATCAATTCCTTCGAGGGGAGCCGGAGCAAGCTGGAGGCGCTGAAGGAAATCGGGGTGCGGATGTACTTGGACGATTTTGGCACAGGCTACTCCTCGCTGAACTATCTGAAGCTGCTTCCCATCGACTATGTGAAGATTGACAAAAGCTTCGTGGCATCCATGCTGCAGTCCGAGAAGGACGGACTGTTCATGAAAACGCTCGTCCAGCTTTCGCATACGATTGATCTGAAAGTGGTCGCAGAGGGCGTAGAGACGGCCCGGCAAGCGAACATGCTGCTCCGGTTTCAATGCGACATGCTGCAGGGGTATCATATCGGAATGCCGCGGAACGGGGAGGACATGCTCCGCGATCTAGCGCTTGACCTCGGCCTGTCGCAGCGCCCCCTAGTCGAGCAATAGCATACCTAATTAATGACAGAGACGAGTTATGCTATAATTTCATCTATGGCATCATTACTCCAGAAGGGGATAGGGCTGCGCATGGCTATCTTGAAGAACGACTGGTCGTCGGAATTGGAGCGGGAATTTTCGGAGCCTTACTACTTGCGGCTTCGCGGGTTTCTGGTTGGCGAGTACCGGGCGACGACGGTTTATCCGGATAAATACGATATCTTTAATGCCCTGCATTATACGCCGCTGGCCGATACGAAGGTGGTTATTCTCGGACAGGATCCGTACCACGGGCCGGGACAAGCGCATGGACTGAGCTTCTCCGTCCAGGAGGGGATTGATTCGCCGCCTTCCTTGCAAAATATTTTCAAAGAGCTTCGGGATGATCTGGGATGCTATATTCCCAATAACGGGCATCTGCTGAAATGGGCGCGGCAGGGCGTATTGCTGCTGAACACCGTGCTGACGGTACGGGCGCATCAAGCCAATTCGCATAGAGAGCAGGGCTGGGAGACGTTTACGAATCGCGTCATCGCGACGGTCAATGCCAAGCCCGAGCCGGTCGTGTTCGTCCTATGGGGCAGCCATGCGCAGAAGAAGGCGGAGCTGATTACCGGCCCGCAGCACTTGCTGATTCGTTCGCCGCATCCGAGTCCGTTGTCGGCGCACAGGGGCTTCTTCGGCAGCAAGCCGTTCTCGCGGGCGAACCGGTTTCTGCGCGCTGCGGGACTTCAAGAGATCGATTGGCAGATTCCGAACGTATAACGACAGCTTCACGCGAACGAACAGCGCATCCGGATCCCGGGTGCGCTTCTATATTCATTGCCTAATTTCCCCAATCCTTTCACATGCATCCCGAATTAGGGTACAATCGTTGAAGTTGCTTAAGAGAAGTTGCTTAAGATGTAAAGGAGTTATTACGGTATGGAAGAAATACAGAACGAAATTCAGCGGTTGAACCAGAGCAATGCCATCAAAGGTCCGGTCGTGACCGGCTTGAAAGATATTTTCGCGCTGATGACGAAGGATCGGCTTAGCTTCATTGCCGCGAACTGTGCGTTGGCAGGGCGCTCCAAGCTGAAGAAGCAGGAGCTTGCGGATGCGCTTTACGAGCGGATTGCGGAGCCGGCATACGTACGTGCGGCGTTCATTGCGGCAGAGCCGAAGGAATGGGAACTCGTCAGCCGGCTTTTGAAAGTCCCGTCCATTCAAGATAATGCCATTATGCTGGATGCGTACTTGTTCCTGATGGATAAAGGGTTGGTGTTCAGCTTCATGGAGCGGAACGAATTGTTCATTGCCATGCCTGCGGAGGTCAAGGACGCGTTCGGGAAACTCCATCAACCTTCTTTCCGCAAGGAACGCGGCGAACACCAGCTGGTGCTGCGGTATATCGAAGCTGCGGCCAACCTATACGGGATCTGCCCGGTCGACAAGGTCATTGCGATCATCAACGAGCAGAACGGCAGCCAGTTGACGGAATCGCAATTCAACCGGATTCGTTCGTCGGTCTCGGATAAGCTGTTGACTTGGAACGTTCAGCGCGGACTGCTGTTCAGCGATAACTTGGACGGCGAGAGCCTGGACGATTACGAGGCTTTCCTGGAGAGCGTGAAGGACAAGCCGTACTACATTCCTCCGAAAGAAGAGCTGCTGCGTTATGCGGATATCGATTATTTCGAGATGACGCCGCAATTGGAGATGCTGAAACATTATATTGTGCAGCGACTGGGCAAATCCGAGCGGCTGGCTCACGCGCTCGTAGACGATATTCAGCTTGCGTGCGCGATGGAAGAGCCGCTTGGCGTGATCATGGAGGAGTTCGAGAACCGATCGATAAACTTGAGCAAGAAGCAGCTCGATGAGTTAATGCCACTCATTATTCAGGTGCATAATACGACGAGAATGTGGTCGACTCGCGGCTATACGCCCGATGAGCTGAGCGCAATGCGGAACCAAGAGGCCAAGCCGGGCAACGTGGTTCAATTCCCCTCGGCATCCTCGAAAGTCGGCAGAAACGATCCATGCCCATGCGGCAGCGGGAAGAAATACAAGAAGTGCTGCCTGTGACGCCCGACCGCATCCGAATGG
>NZ_CP048209.1:540000-1292500 GCF_010119935.1 Paenibacillus lycopersici
GGAAACCCGGCTGGAGTAATGTCCAGTCACCTGTTACTGAATACATAGGTAACAAGGAGGCATACCAGGGGAACTGAAACATCTAAGTACCCTGAGGAAGAGAAAACAATAGTGATTCCGTCAGTAGCGGCGAGCGAACGCGGATTAGCCCAAACCAAGGAGCTTGCTCCTTGGGGTTGTAGGACGTCTCACATGGAGTTACAAAGGTGTAGTGTAAACGAACAGGTCTGGAAAGGCCGGCCAAAGAAGGTAAAAGCCCTGTACTTGAAATGTTGCACTCTCCGAGACGGATCCTGAGTACCGCGAGACACGTGAAACCTCGTGGGAATCCGGCAGGACCATCTGCCAAGGCTAAATACTCCCTAGCGACCGATAGCGAAGCAGTACCGTGAGGGAAAGGTGAAAAGCACCGCGGAAGCGGAGTGAAACAGAACCTGAAACCGTGCGCTTACAAGAAGTCAGAGCCCAATTTAGGGGTGATGGCGTGCCTTTTGTAGAATGAACCGGCGAGTTACGTTCCCATGCAAGGTTAAGGTGAAGAGCCGGAGCCGCAGCGAAAGCGAGTCTGAATAGGGCGAATGAGTATGTGGACGTAGACCCGAAACCGTGTGATCTACCCCTGTCCAGGGTGAAGGTGCGGTAACACGCACTGGAGGCCCGAACCCACGAATGTTGAAAAATTCGGGGATGAGGTGGGGGTAGCGGAGAAATTCCAATCGAACTCGGAGATAGCTGGTTCTCCCCGAAATAGCTTTAGGGCTAGCCTCGGTGTCAAGAGTCGTGGAGGTAGAGCACTGATTGGGTGCGGGGCCCGCCAAGGGTTACCAAGTCCAGTCAAACTCCGAATGCCATGTACTTATAACCGGGAGTCAGACAGTGAGTGCTAAGATCCATTGTCAAGAGGGAAACAGCCCAGACCATCAGCTAAGGTCCCCAAGTGTGTGTTAAGTGGGAAAGGATGTGGAGTTGCAAAGACAACCAGGATGTTGGCTTAGAAGCAGCCACCATTTAAAGAGTGCGTAATAGCTCACTGGTCGAGTGACTCTGCGCCGAAAATGTAACGGGGCTAAACACACCACCGAAGCTATGGCTTGATGCTTTGCATCAGGGGTAGGGGAGCGTCGTGTATGGGTTGAAGTCAGACCGTAAGGACTGGTGGACAATACACGAGTGAGAATGCCGGTATGAGTAACGAAAAGACAAGTGAGAATCTTGTCCGCCGTAAGCCTAAGGGTTCCTGAGGAAGGTTCGTCCGCTCAGGGTAAGTCGGGACCTAAGGCGAGGCCGAAAGGCGTAGTCGAAGGACAACAGGTTGATATTCCTGTACCACCGTAAGCCGTTACGAGCAATGGGGTGACGCAGAAGGATAGTGACGCGGGCTGATGGATGCCCGTCCAAGCAGTGAGGCTGGTGCGTAGGCAAATCCGCGCATCGTTAAGGCTGGGCTGTGATGGGGAGCGAAAATTGCAGTAGCGAAGGTCATGCGTTCAGGCTGCCAAGAAAAGCCTCTAGCCAGGTGAAGGTGCCCGTACCGCAAACCGACACAGGTAGGCGAGCAGAGTATGCTAAGGCGCTCGGAAGAACTCTCGTTAAGGAACTCGGCAAAATGACCCCGTAACTTCGGGAGAAGGGGTGCCTCGGTAGGGTGAATAGCCCGAGGGGGCCGCAGTGAAAAGGCCCAAGCGACTGTTTAGCAAAAACACAGGTCTGTGCGAAGCCGTAAGGCGAAGTATACGGGCTGACGCCTGCCCGGTGCTGGAAGGTTAAGGGGAGTGGTTAGGGGCAACCCGAAGCTATGAACCGAAGCCCCAGTAAACGGCGGCCGTAACTATAACGGTCCTAAGGTAGCGAAATTCCTTGTCAGGTAAATTCTGACCCGCACGAATGGCGTAACGACTTGGGCGCTGTCTCAACGAGAGATCCGGTGAAATTTTAATACCTGTGAAGATGCAGGTTACCCGCGACAAGACGGAAAGACCCCATGGAGCTTTACTGCAGCTTGATATTGGACTTTGGTACGATCTGTACAGGATAGGTGGGAGCCTAGGAAGCCGGAGCGCCAGCTTCGGTGGAGGCATCGTTGGGATACCACCCTGATCGTATCGGAGTTCTAACCTGGTACCGTGATCCGGTACAGGGACCGTGTCAGGTGGGCAGTTTGACTGGGGCGGTCGCCTCCTAAAATGTAACGGAGGCGCCCAAAGGTTCCCTCAGAATGGTTGGAAATCATTCGAAGCGTGCAAAGGCATAAGGGAGCTTGACTGCGAGACCTACAAGTCGAGCAGGGACGAAAGTCGGGCTTAGTGATCCGGTGGTACCGCATGGAAGGGCCATCGCTCAACGGATAAAAGCTACCCTGGGGATAACAGGCTTATCTCCCCCAAGAGTCCACATCGACGGGGAGGTTTGGCACCTCGATGTCGGCTCATCGCATCCTGGGGCTGAAGTAGGTCCCAAGGGTTGGGCTGTTCGCCCATTAAAGCGGTACGCGAGCTGGGTTCAGAACGTCGTGAGACAGTTCGGTCCCTATCTGTCGTGGGCGTAGGAAATTTGAGAGGAGCTGTCCTTAGTACGAGAGGACCGGGATGGACGCACCGCTGGTGTACCAGTTGTTCCGCCAGGAGCACCGCTGGGTAGCCAAGTGCGGACGGGATAAGCGCTGAAAGCATCTAAGCGTGAAGCCCCCCTCAAGATGAGATTTCCCAGTATGTAAGACCCCTTGAAGACGACGAGGTTGATAGGTTCGAGGTGGAAGCGCAGCAATGCGTGGAGCTGACGAATACTAATCGGTCGAGGGCTTATCCTAATGTCTCTTGCCAGAGACGCCAGCTAAAGGTTTTGCATGAAATCATATTCAGTTTTTTATGGTGTCATCTCAATACGATTGAAGACATCCCACCTTGCAGTGGGTTTTTTATTGGCCCTTTAGTTCAAGTGGCTACAGAGCCGGCTCTGTAAGCGGGAAGTCAGCGGTTCGATCATGCTGGGCTCCGCCATCATTGTTACTCATTATTCCCTGATAGCTCAGTTGGTAGAGCACTCGACTGTTAATCGAGTTGTCACAGGTTCGAGTCCTGTTCGGGGAGCCATTTCTGGAGAGCTGTCCGAGTGGTCGAAGGAGCACGATTGGAAATCGTGTATACGTTAACCGCGTATCGAGGGTTCGAATCCCTCGCTCTCCGCCATACTCACCCCTGAAAAGTGAAGTGGCGCTTGAAGGTTGTTCCGGTTCTATTTCGGACAGCCCCTAATAATAAGGCCCGTTGGTCAAGTGGTTAAGACACCTCCCTTTCACGGAGGTAACAGGGGTTCGAGTCCCCTACGGGTCACCATAACTTCCCATAAGGCGCAGAAGCGCTTTGAAGGTTAATCCGACGTCTTTTCGGAGAACCTGGGATTAACTTTTCATGGAGGCTTAGCTCAGCTGGGAGAGCATCTGCCTTACAAGCAGAGGGTCGGGGGTTCGATCCCCTCAGCCTCCACCATGAAATCCTTTAGACTATCGCGGGGTGGAGCAGCCCGGTAGCTCGTCGGGCTCATAACCCGAAGGCCGCAGGTTCAAATCCTGCCCCCGCAACCAATTACCTTCGGCATCATGCCGAAATATTTTCACGCGGAGCCGTGGTGTAGAGGCCTAACATGCCTGCCTGTCACGCAGGAGACCGCGGGTTCGAATCCCGTCGGCTCCGCCATTTTGCCGGTGTAGCTCAGTTGGTAGAGCAACTGACTTGTAATCAGTAGGTCGTGGGTTCGACTCCTATCGCCGGCACCAGTTTTATGGAGGATTAGCGAAGTGGCCAAACGCGGGAGACTGTAAATCTCTTCCTTCGGGTTCGGTGGTTCAAATCCATCATCCTCCACCATCTTCATTGGGGATTAGCCAAGCGGTAAGGCAACGGACTTTGACTCCGTCATTCCCTAGGTTCGAATCCTAGATCCCCAGCCATTTGCTTTGAGCCATTAGCTCAGTTGGTAGAGCACCTGACTTTTAATCAGGGTGTCGTAGGTTCGAGTCCTACATGGCTCACTTTTCATATATGCGGTTGTGGTGGAATTGGCAGACACGCTATCTTGAGGGGGTAGTGCCCACCGGGCGTATGGGTTCGAGTCCCATCAACCGCACCAACACATATGCGGTCATGGCGGAATTGGCAGACGCGCTAGATTCAGGTTCTAGTGTCAGCAATGACGTGGAGGTTCGAGTCCTCTTGACCGCACCATCTGCGGAAGTGGCTCAGCGGTAGAGCATCGCCTTGCCAAGGCGAGGGTCGCGGGTTCGATTCCCGTCTTCCGCTCCATTATTTATTTCGGCGCCATAGCCAAGTGGTAAGGCATAGCTCTGCAAAAGCTTGACCCCCAGTTCGAATCTGGGTGGCGCCTTGCTTGGTTCAATGTCGATTGCGGGATGTAGCTCAGCTTGGTAGAGCACCTGGTTTGGGACCAGGGGGTCGCATGTTCGAATCGTGTCATCCCGACCATTCATTTTAGTATCCTTACATCGTTTCAACTTCCTAGCTAGCTGTCGCAGATGCCAATCCTGATGCAGCTTTTTGTATGTAGAAGCCCTTTATCCGCGCGGATAGGGGCTTTTTTGTCGTTTACGGCGGGAAGTGGATTTGCTGTGCGCTTGCAACTATTAGCCGCAGCGCAGCGTTAAGAGGGAAAGGCATGCAGAAGGATGGTGGGACAGAAGCATGATGAGGCACAATGAGGGAGCAGCCCGGGCCGTTGCCGCGATCGGCGCGGCGGCCTTGATGCTGTTGGGCGGCTGTGCATCCGAGGAAGAGCGAAGTCACTCACCGGAAACGGTACGGCAGCAGGACGCCGCAGCCGCAACTACCGACGAAGCTGCGAGTCATGAAGGCGTAAGCGGAATGACGATTACGGACGATGCTACCGCCAGTGAGGCGAAAGTGGAGCATGACCCCGAACCAACGAATAGGGAGCCGGATGCCTCGCTGCCGGAGAAGGGCATTTATTTGTACACGGACTCGGAGGGCAACGCGCAACTGCAGATCGGCGAGCTCCGGCAGCAGATGGATTGGACCTACAAAACCCCGAGGAATGTCATGCCCGTGCTTCAGGCACAGGATTACGACGGAGATGGGCAGGAGGAGCTTGCGGCCGTGCTGGATCTCGGGTCAGGCACCGGAATTAGTCTCTACGAGCTGCATGTCGTCGAGTATCGCGGGGTCGACATGCCCGCGGGGCAGCAGGTGCTGGACCATCGTTTTGTTCCCGAAGATTATTTGAACCAATTGGAGAAGGCGATTCAGTTCAAGAAAACGAGCCGGAACGGCGAGCTGTTCGGGCAGTTGACGCTGGACGGCCAGCCGCATGAGGTGAGCTTGAAGGCGTATCAGGCGGACTTCGGCGCAGACCATATTCAAGACCGGCTTGGGTACGGCAATGTCGTCATGTTCACAGCGGATCGGCAGGGGCTGCAGCTCATTGCCGCTGTCGGGGTTGCCGTTGAAGGGGTATTGGAGCCGCAGTATATCGGTGAAATCAAGGCGAATGTCACGTACGCTGCGGGCGGCGAGTTTTTGCTGGATCAATTCGGGTTTACGGCTTACGTGCCGCGGTCGTCGGACAGTTAATGTCGTTCATTACGAGGTGTGAACAACGAATCCCTCCTGGCCATGCCAGGAGGGATTCGTTGTTCATCGCGGAAGCAGCCGCGAGGTTAGTCGCGAACTTCGACGATGAGCTCGATTTCAACGGGCGTATGAAAAGGCAGGTCGCTGGTGCCGATCGCGGATCGCGCGTGTCTGCCTTGCTCGCCGAACACCTCGATCAAGAAGTCGGAGGCGCCGTTGACGACATAGGGCTGATCGGCGAAGCCGGGGGCGCTGTTGACGAAGGCGAGCATTTTGACGATCTTGACGACGCGGTCCAGGTCGCCGAGATGATGCTTCATGACGGCGAGACAGTTGATGATAACTTGACGCGCCGCCGCCTGGCCCTGCTCGATCGTCAGCTCGGCGCCCAGCTTGCCTTCGTGCATCAGCACGCCGTCGATGCGGCAGTCTTGGCCGGACAGATAGAGCAGGCTGCCGGTCTGGCTGGCCGGAATATAGCTGAATTTCGGCTTGCCGACGGCTGGGAGCCCGACGCCGAGTTCTTTTAAGCGGTTCTCGATAATAGACATGGTTGGTGTTCCTCCTGATCAAGGATAATCACATATAATCGCACCGTATAAGTACCAATTAGGCCTACCGGGCACGACCGTTCAACAGCTTGTTTGTTTCAATAAGCTTGCTTCGACAGCCGATCCCAAGCATGCCAGGTCCGCAATGATTATTCCAGCATGCCGCGGGCCAGGATCGGCCGTTCCTCGATAAGGTCGCCGTCCACCCAGTAGAGCTTGTTGTGCAAGTTGAGCGTGCTGCAAATATGATTCGGGATGATATGCACCTGATCGCCCACGTTCAGCTCGTGATGCGGGAGGAGGCGCAGCATGCCGTGTTCCTCGGTCATCCGTTCCAGCACCGCATCCGGCCATTCGACCACGCGGCCGAAGCCCTGCAGCAGAAGCGGTTCCGTATTCGGCTGCACGTCCGTGGCGAACGTCTTGCTGCCGCCGTCGATGACCGCGTAATCCGGGCTTGGCCGGCTCACGACCGTGGCCAGAATCGAGCCGGCGCAATCCTCCCAGGACGACACGCCGAGCCTGGTCTGCATCGCGTCGTTGAAGACATACGTGCCGGGGCGAATTTCGGTGATGCCCGGAACCGATGCGGCATATAGGCCGGTCGGGGTCGAGCCGACGCTGACGTCTTCGACGGGAATGCCCGCCGCCCGCATTTCGTCCGCAAGCTGCGCCATCCACATCCCCTCTTCAACGCCCGCGCGTTCCAGCTCCAGCGTGGACCGGCCGTCAAGCAGCGGGCCGCGGAAGGTATAGATGCCCTGGAGCCGAAGATGCGGCAGCGCATGAATGCGGGAGGCGAGCTGCACGGCCTGCTCGCGCGGCGTCCCCGTGCGCCGGAGCCCGGTATCGACCTCCAGGCGCACCTCGAGGACGATGCCTTGCCGCCCGGCAATTTCGGACAGGCGCAGCGCGCCCTCGTAGCTATCGGCGGAGACGATCAACCGGATTTGGCGGCTGAGCTTCGCGGCCCGTTCGATCTTGCTCGGCACGACGAGCGGGTAGGCGACGAAAATATCGCCGATGCCGTGCTGCGCCATGACCTCGGCTTCGGATACTTTGGCCACCGTAATGCCGGCCGCGCCGGCCGCGATCTGCTCGGCGGCGAGCGAGGGGAGCTTATGGGTCTTGGCATGCGGCCTTAACCGCACATGCAGCGCTTGGGCTCGGGCGGCCATCCGCGCGATATTGCGTCTCGTCCGTCTCGCGTCGATGATTAAGCATGGCGTCTCCATTGTCGGCGCATCCTCCTTCTTGTGAGGCAAATGGCGATCGATTTCAAGCAGGCGAATCACCCGGCAGGCCCAAGGAACTCAAGCCTTCTGGGCTGTACAAGTGTAGTGTAACATAAGCTTAGCGCGGCATGGGGGCCGATACGATAAAAGGACGCCCAACGATCCGCACAAAGTGCTGGAGGTTAAACGCGCAATTGAGGAAGGGGATACCGTTCCCGTTCACTCCGGTATCAGGCAGCGGCGGAAGACGCCGGAGGCCCGGTGGTTCATCTCTTCCGCTTCGTTAAGGGCCTCGTTGCCAAGCTGTAGGATTTCGGGATGCCCGTTCCTGCGGCGTTTCCGAATGAACGGCGCGTTCTCGTGCATGCAGTTGCAGGGAAAGAGAATGAAAACGAAGTCAAAAAAGCCGACCATACGGTTGGCTCTGGCTGACGAGAAAGTACCCGGTTCTTCGCCATTGCCCATGCCGGCTAGATCGTCTTCAGGGGCAACGGACATAGAATCCGTTATTTGGTGGAAATCGGCAGGTTTGGGATGGCGAACGGACACAGGATTCGTTATTGCCTCCGGAGAGTATCGAAAGTCTGCCTTTTTGACGAAATAAAGGATCCTATGTCCGCGAGCATTTAAAAAGCCATGAAAACAGGCGAATAGCGGATCTCCTGCCCGGATGCAATGCTTTTCGTTGCTTTTCGCAGACAGTGCCGCTGCCTATCGCTCCTGAAGCGATGTGAGCCAAACAGCTAGAGCTGTCTAAGCCGGGGAACGGGGATGCGGTCGCCAGAACAGTCCGAGGTCAGCCGTTCAGGTTTTACGAGCCATTCCGTGTCATCAAACATGAGTTCTCTACATGCTGAGCCGACGATACGGTCGGCTTTTGGAAAACGGAAGAAGGTATTCATCTGAGATAATCGGTTGAAAGTCCAGATGAATTTGTTTTAGCGGTATGCGGAAAATCTCGGTTCCTGTCCATCGTCCGAACATCTACTCGAATATTTCACCCTATTGTATAATTAATCATCCTAAATGATGGCCGACAAAGGGGGACGAGCCGTGAAGCCGTTGGCGGAATGGGCGAAATTGCATGTGTATCAGAAGGTCATTTGCGTATTCGTGGCGCTGGTCATTCCGTATTGCTTGATCAACTTATGGATGAACGCGGAGGGGCAGAAGGTCGTCAAAGGCGACATCACGAGCTCCAACCAGACCAACGTCAGCTTCTATTCGCGTCAGCTGGACGACCAGATGTCGTTCATCCGCAATTTGCAGCTGCAGCTGCTGAACGACCCCGAGCTGCAGAAACTGAATTTTCTCGGCAAACAGATCAACGAGTTCGACAGCATTCAATTGGTTAACCGCGTGAAGGACAGGCTTGTCGCCAACCTGAACGCCAGCGACTACCTCGTGAATGTCGGCGTGTACATCAAGTCCTTCGGCAGGACGATTTCGACCCAGACGGGCATCACGCCGGTGCCGAACGCCGAATACCGCATCATCTCCGGATATAGCGAGCTGGCGCCCACGAGACCGCTCTATTACAGCGGGGGCAAGCTCTTCTTCCTCGCCTCGGCGAACAATGGCGGGATCATCGCTTATTTCCAGCTGTCCGTCGACAAGCTGGAGGAGACGCTGCGGCCGCTCGTCGATCGTTACGGCGACTCGGGAGCGCTGCTCGCGGACGAGACGTTCCGCAACCGGATCTCCTTCAAGACGAAGGATGAGGTTGTCCGGCTGATCGAAGCGCGAATCTCCGCCATCGCCGCCCGGAAGCCGGCAGCGCCGGAAGAGAGCTTCACCGTGCGCAGCGGCAAGCAAATCTACGTCGTCACCTACAGCCACATCAGCAAGCAGGGCCTTACCTTGTACACCTACCTCAATCAGAACGAACTGACAGGTCAGCTCCGAACGTTCAACGTCTGGTACATCGTCCTGTCCGTCGTCTCGATCGCCATCATCGTGCTGTTCTCGTTCTCCGTGAACCTCATGATCCACAAACCGCTGAAGCGCCTTATCGTGCCGTTTAAACTGCTGGAGGCGGACAGCCTGCTGCTGCCGATCGACTCCCGTCCCAACAACGAGTTCGGCTATTTGTACCGCAATCTCGACCAGATGGTGCAGCGGCTGAAGCAGTCCATTCGCGAGAATTACGAGCAGAAGATCGCGCTGCAGCATTCGGAGCTGAAGCAGCTGCAATCGCAGATCAATCCTCATTTCCTGTACAACAGCTTCTTCAACATCTACATGATTTGCCGCAGCGGCGACATGGAGCAGGCGTCCGAAATGGCGCGAAGGCTCGGCAGCTATTATCAGTTCATCACCCGCAGCGGGAAGGACGAAGCGACCCTCGCCGACGAATACAAGCACGCGCTCGATTATTGCGAAATTCAGAGCATCCGGTTCTCCAACCGCATCGAGGTGGAAGCCGGCGAGCTGCCGGAAGCGAGCTGCGCCTATGGGGTTCCGCGCTTGATCGTCCAGCCGATCGTCGAGAACGCGTTCGAGCATGCCTTCGATAACGGCCGGCGCCGCGGCCATGTGTACGTGCGGCCGACGTTCGAACGCGAGGTGCTGCGCATTGCCGTCGAGGACGATGGGGGCGGACTGCCCGACGAGGCGCTGCGCGCGCTGCAGGCCAAGCTGGCGAATGCCACGCAGGCGCACGAGAAAACGGGGCTTGTCAACGTTAGCAGGCGAATCCGGCTGAAGTTCGGGGAATCGAGCGGCGTGTTCGTGACGCGCAGCGAGCATGGCGGCTTGAAGGCGGAATTGGTCATCCATTTCAGCGAGAGAGGGGTTTGATGTCATGCACAGACTACTGCTCGTCGACGACGAGCCGTCGATCGTGGACGGATTGATGCAGCATTTTCAGGAGACGCAGCCGGAGCTCGATATCTGCAAGGCGTATTCCGCGGACGAAGCGCTCGATATCGCCAAGCGTACGAAGATCGACCTGCTGATCAGCGACATCAGCATGCCCGGCAAGAACGGGCTGCAGCTGATCGACGAGATCGGATTGTACTGGCCGGGCTGCCGGATGATCCTGCTGACCGGCCACAGCGAGTTCGAGTATGTCCATACGGCCATCCGCCGGAACGTGGACAATTATATATTGAAGACGGAAGGCATTGAGCCGGTGTCGGCCGCCGTGAACGCGGCGATCGTCAAGCTGGAGGAGGAGAACGGCGCAAGGGCGCTGCTTGCGCGGGCGCAGCAGCAGATGACCGCCGCGGAACCGCTGCTTAAGAAGGCGTTCTTCGAAGCGCTGCTCCTCGGGGAGCAGGCGGCGGACATCGCGGGCGAGTGGCATTTTGCAGGCTTGGAGCTGCGGCTTGACCGAGGGAGGCCCGTATTGATGGTCATCGGCAGGGCGGACGCGTGGGATGAACAGCTGTCCTACACGAAGAAGATGGACGTGCTCTATTCCATTCAGAATCTGTTCGCGCATCGTCTGTCCGCGTTGTTGAGGGAAGAGCGGGTCGTGTTCCATCATTCGGAGCTCGTCTGGTTCATTCAACCGGAGAAGGCGGCTGCCGCATTCGCGGATGCGGCGGGCGGAACGGACTGGCGGGGCGTGATCACCTACATGAAAGGGATTCTGGAAACGGTGCAGAACGACTGCCGCGACATGTTCGGCCTGTCGGTGTCCTTCGGCATCGGCGGAAGCGCGTCCGAATGGACCGATATCGGCGGACAGTACGAGCAATTGAAGACCGCCATGAAGCAGCTCGCGTATTACGGCCAGCAGATGGCCATTCTCGACCTCGGCATTTCCGACGTCTACAAGCCGGAGACGGCGAGGCCGGCGGCAGCAAGCGCGACGGATTTCAACAAGAGCGTCGCCGCGCTGCAGAAGCATCTTCAGGCGGGAGACGAGCAGGCTGCGGCCGAGACGACCGCCGAGCTGTTCGGCTGCTTGAGAAGCCATATGGCCGGCCATTACATGCTGGGATTGGAGCGGTATTACGCGCTGCTGCATACGGTCGCGGCGCATATGAACGATACCGATTACCCCGACAAAGCCGACAGCGGCCTTCTGCTGGCGAGTCTCCCCGGCGCGGAGCTGCCCGCCGAATGGGAGGACGCGCAGCGGCGTTTCGCGCAGCTGGCGGCGTCGATCTGCCTGCGCCGCCGGGAGCGGGTGGAGCGGGGCGAGAATCTGCTATGCGAGCGCATCCACCGGTTCATTCATGACAATCTGGGCGGCGACTTGTCCCTGGCGCGCATCGCCGAGTCGGTCTTCCTCAATCCGTCGTACTTATCGCGCTGCTACAAGCAGCTGACGGGCCGGAACCTCTCCGACTATATCAATACGGCGAAATCCGAGGCGGCCGTCGGCATGCTGGTCCAATCGCCGGCCAAGATCGGCGAAATCGCGCTGCGGCTCGGATTCGAATCCCCTTCCTATTTCACGGCGTTCTTCCGCAAGATGACAGGCATGTCGCCGCAGGAATACCGGGACGCCTACGGACTTGAGAGCAGGAAGTAAACAGAACGGAAGCAGGTAAAGATCTTGGCATTGTTCCCTCGATAGGCCGGCATATATGATGAAACAGTAAAGCGCAATCACCTTCGTCGATAAGAAAAAGGGGGAGCTTGAATGGGGAAGAGCAAAGCAAGCTTGGTGTTGTTAGGCATGCTGGCGGCAAGCGCGGCTTTAAGCGCATGCGGGAACGACAACGCGGCGAATGAACCCGCGCCGGCCGCATCCGACGCGGATGCCGGCAACAAAGGAAGCAGCGGGAACGGCGCTAACGACTCTGCGGCAAGCTCGGACGCCACGAATGACGCCGCCGCGGCGAACGATCCGCTCGGCAAATACGCGGAGCCGGTTACGGTGACCGAGGTGCTCGGCTACAACCCGCCGGAAGATCCGAAGACGCCGGCCGGCCTGACGCCGGACAAGAATGCGTATTTGAAGGACCTGAAGGACGAGCTGAACATCAACATCAAATATTTGTGGACGGTGCCCGCGGATCAATTCGAACAGAAATTCTCGATCGCGATCGCCTCGGGCGATTTGCCGGACGTGATGGACCTGGACCAGCGCAATTTCGAGAAGTTCAAGAATCAAGGCGTGCTGGCCGACTTAACCGAAGCCTACGAGAAGTATGCCTCCCCGACCTTGAAGCAGTTCATGGAGTCCGACGGCGGCGCGGCGATGAAGTCGGTATCCCAGGATGGTAAGCTGTATGCGCTTCCCGGCTTCGAGGAGCCGTTCCTGTCGACGCAGCTGCTGTGGATTCGCCAGGACTGGCTGACCAATCTCGGCCTGCAGGCGCCGAAGTCCATCGACGAGCTCGAGAAGGTGGCCGAAGCGTTCACGAAGAACGACCCGGACAAGAACGGCAAGAACGACACGTACGGCATGACGCTGCCGAAGACGGTCGTCGGCTGGGCATTCGATGCGCGGGGCTTCTTCAACGGTTTCAATTCGTACGTCGGCGGCTGGACGAAGGACGCGGACGGCAAGCTCGCGGCCGGCGAAATCCAGCCCGAGACGAAGGACGCGCTCGCCCGGCTGCAAGCGTGGTACGGCAAGGGGCTGCTGGACAAAGAATTCGGCTTGAAAGACGAGACCAAAATCAGCGAGGACATCATCGCCGGCAAAGTGGGCATCGCCTACGGGGAATGGTGGGTGGCGAACTGGCCGCTCAACTTGAACAAGGACAAAGATCCGAACGCGGACTGGATCGCCCTGCAAATTCCATCGCTTAGCGGCGAACCGGGCAAATCGCTCGTTCCGACCGTGCGCATGGGGCATATCGTCGCCGCCAACAAGAAATTCAAGAATCCCGAAGCCGTCGTGAAGATGGCCAACTTCTACATCGAGAAGAACACGAAGAAGAACTTCGAGACGAACAAGCCGGAGAACGGCTACGTGTACAACTGGTTCGTGCCGCGGATCTACAACCCGACGGATATCGAGAACATCTACGTCAACGTGAACAACGCCCTCGACAAGCAGCTGAAGGAAGTCGAGGATACCGAGACGCCGTATTATACGAACTCGCAGCAGGTGCTCGAGGCGGCGAACAAATATTTGTCCGGCGATAAGAGCGGCGCCGTGTGGGGCTTGTATAACAGCCGCGTCGACAAGAACGGCGGCTGGGGCCTGACCCGGCAAATCCGCGACAGCAAGCAGTTCGTGTACAACGAATACTACGGCCCGGCAACGGAGACGCAGATCGACAAAGGCGCCCAGCTGGATAAGCTGGTGAACGAAACCTTCGTGAAGATCATCATGGGCTCGGCCAAAATCGACGAGTTCGACAAGTTCGTCAGCAGCTGGAAAGCGCTCGGCGGCAACGATATTACGCACGAAGTAAACGCGTGGTACGACAAGAACAAGTAACCCTGCAGCATAGAGAACCCGCGGCCGGAGAAGGGGAGCGGGAGGATGGGACGCGGCGAGCTCCCATTGCGGCCCGCTCCCTTTTTCCCTTGTGCATGCATGTCCCGGGCGGGGCGATAAAACATCTCACTGGAGGCCGTTGATCATGAAGGACGAAGCGATCGGCAACAAACGTCCCTTTCGGGAGCTGCCGCTCCATCTGATGCTCCTGCCGGGCGTCATCATCACGCTGTTGTATGCGTACGGGCCGATGTTCGGCATCGTGATGGCGTTTCAGAAATTCCAGCCGCTGCAGGGCTTCTTCAAGTCGAAATGGGCGGGCATGAAAAATTTCGATTATATTTTCCATCTGCCGGAGTTCGATCAGGTGTTCTGGAATACCGTCGTCATCTCCGTGCTGAAGATGGTATTCGGGCTGATCGTGCCGCTGGCGCTGGCGCTGCTGCTGAACGAATTGACGAAGGACTGGTTCAAGCGGTTCGTGCAGACGAGCGTGTTCCTGCCGTTCTTCCTGTCATGGACGGTGCTGGGCGGCGTCCTGCTGGATCTCTTCTCGCTGAACGGGCCGATTAACGCCATCCTGCACGGCCTTGGCATCCCGCAGATCATGTTCATGGGCGACGGCGATTGGTTCCGCGGCATCATTATCGGTTCGGACGTGTGGAAGGGCATGGGGTACAACATGATCGTCTTCCTCGCCGCGATCGCGGGGATCAACGGGAACTTGTACGAGGCGGCGGAAATGGACGGAGCGGGCAAGTGGAAGCAGATGGTGCACATTACGCTGCCGGGCATGGCGCCGATTATCATTCTGCTCGCCACGCTGAGCCTCGGCAACGTGCTGAACGCGGGCTTCGACCAAATTCTGATTCTGTATAATTCGATCGTGTACGATAAAGCGGATGTCATTGACACGTACGTGTACCGGCTTGGCTTGTTCAGCCAGCAGTTCTCGCCGGCGGCGGCGATCGGGCTGTTCAAGTCGATCATCTCGCTCGGCATGGTGTCCGTGTCCTATTATTTCGCCTACCGGTTCAGCAATTATCGGATATTCTAGCGGGCGGGAGGAGCATTCGCATGGTCTACAAAGCATCATGGAGCCGTAAGCTGTTCACGGTCTTCAACGTCGTATTCTTGACCGTCATTCTGGCGCTGGGCATCCTGCCGTTCATCCATATGCTCGCGATCTCGCTGAGCTCGACGACGGCGGCCGCGGCGGCGGAGGTCGGCCTGTGGCCGGTCGGCTTCTCGCTGGAAGCGTACCGGTATCTCGGGCAGAAGGCGGAATTCATCCATTCGCTGGGCGTATCCGTGGAACGGGTCGTGCTCGGTACGGCCATTAATATGCTGTTCGTCGTCATTACGGCCTACCCGCTTTCGCGGAGCAACGCGCAATTCCGTCACCGGACGCTGTACGTGTGGTTCTTCGCGGTGACGATGTTTTTCGGCGGGGGGCTTATTCCGACGTATGTCATCGTCAAAGAGACGCATTTGCTCGATACGATCTGGGCGCTCATCCTGCCCGGCGCGCTGAATGTCTGGAACGCGGTCATGCTGCTCAACTTCTTCCGAGGCATCCCGAAGGAGCTGGACGAAGCCGCGACGATCGACGGCGCCGGCCATTGGACGCTGCTGTGGCGCATCTATCTGCCGGTCTCGCTGCCGGCGCTGGCCACGATAACGCTGTTCACCGTCGTCGGGCATTGGAACGCGTGGTTCGACGGGATTCTGTATATGAATTCGCCCGCGCACTATCCGCTGCAGAGCTACCTGTCGACGCTCGTGACGTCCATCAACAAGCAGGCGATATCGCTCGACGACCTGAAGCGGCTCGAGAGCATCAGCGAGAAGACGCTGCGGACGGCGCAAATTTTCCTGGGCGCGCTGCCGATTATGCTGGTGTACCCGTTCCTGCAGAAGTTCTTCATCAAGGGAATTACGGTTGGCAGCGTGAAGGAATAGCGCGGGAGCATGACGTAAAGAAAGTAATGGAAGTAAGGGGAGTAAAGGAATAGGCGGAATTGAGAGTCGGCATTTGCAAAGCCGTATACGCAAGGAGTGGAGCGGGCAATGGGGGAGACCAAGAGCGGGAAAATCACGGTCGCGCTGATCGGCGCCGGGCTGCGCGGGCAGATTTATACGAATTACGCAATTGACCATCCGGACCGGATGCAGGTCGTGGCGGTTGCCGATCCGAACGCGGCGCGGACGGAGGCGTTCAGCCGGCGTCACGGCATCGGCGATAGCCTGGTGTTCCGCGATTGGCGCGAGCTGCTGGCCCGGCCGAAACTGGCGGACGCGGTCGTGATCTGCACGCAGGACAAGATGCATTACGAGCCGACGATGAAGGCACTGGACGCGGGCTACCACGTGCTGCTGGAGAAACCGATGTCGCCCGACCCGGAAGAGTGCGTGCGCATGGGCGAGAAGGCGGCGGAGGCCGGCCTCGTGTTCTCGATATGCCATGTGCTGCGGTACACGGCGTTCTTCGGCACGCTCAAGCGGCTGCTGGATGACGGGGCGATCGGACAGCTCATGTCCATTCAGCATAACGAGAATGTCGGCTACTGGCATCAGGCGCACAGCTTCGTGCGGGGCAATTGGCGCAATGCGGCGGAATCCAGCCCGATGATTCTGGCGAAGTCGTGCCACGACATGGACATCCTCCTGTGGCTGGCGGGAGCGGATTGCGTGCGGCTGTCGTCGTTCGGCGCGCTGTCGCATTTCCGGGCCGAGCATGCGCCTGCCGGCGCGCCGGCGCGCTGTACCGACGGCTGTCCGGCCGCGGACAACTGCCTGTATTACGCGCCGAACGTCTATCTGGGCGACGAGCCGGGCTGGATGGCGCTCGCGATCAGCGACGATCCAAGCCGCGAGGCGCGCATGGAAGCGCTGCGGACGGGCCCATACGGACGGTGCGTGTACCGCTGCGACAACGACGTCGTCGATCATCAGGTCGTGAACATGGAATTCGCGAATGCGGTGACGGCCGTGTTCACGATGAGCGCCTTCACGCAGGAATGCAGCCGGACGCTCAAGCTGATGGGGACGCAGGGCGAAATCCGCGCCGCCATGGAGAAGAACGAAATCGAGCTGATCCGGTTCGGCGCGGGCAAGCCGGAGCGGATCGGGCTTGAAATGCCGGGCGGGCATATCGGCCACGGGGGCGGCGATCTTGGCCTCATTCGCGACTTCGCGGAGCTCGTGCGCGCGCGCCGGGACAATGATGCAGGCCAGGACAATGGGAGGGACCAGGATAATGGGGCAGGCCGGGCAGGAGTAGGCCTTACCTCGGCCGTGCATTCGGTGCAGAGCCATCTGATGGCGTTCGCCGCCGAGCAGTCGAGGCTGGAAGGCAAGGTCGTCGAACTGGATCGGTTCCGGCAGCAGATTATGCGCTTCGCTTAAGGATAGAATGCATGCAAAACCCAGTCCGCAAGGGGACTGGGTTTTGTGCCGCGAGGGTTGAAAATCGGCTGTGACGATCCGATATACATGTGGAACGGCCAGGGATAGCGATCATCCGCGTGAACCCCATGTTGAAGGAGACTTGCAATTGAAAATGAAACCGTTAGTTGTTCTCGCTTTGCTGTTGTGCGCATGCTTATTGACCTCATGCTCGGCTCAGATCCGCGGTATGTCCGGGCATCAGGAGCGTTCCGATAGTTCCGGCAGTTCCGGGAGTGCAGCCGCTCAAGAGACCGGAGACGCATTAACGTTCCGCATGCAGCCAGGTAAGAGCGACGAAGACATCCGGCCGGAACTGTTGAAGCTGGGCAAGGAAGTGATGGCGCAGCTCGACGAGAAGAACAGGGGGCAGCAGACCATAACCTCCGATGAATGGCTGACGATCAAGACAAGCACGCTCTCGCCGTTCCTAGACCTGGACGTGAACCCGGAGTTCAATGACGATGCGTTGTCCTTCGGCGAGCATGAGCTGTATGAGGCGCTCGACCGCAGCGCGGAAGCCGCGGTCAGCGGCAATCTACCCAATTTCCTGAAATACGCGTCGACGGCGAAGCGGTATTTGGGCGAAGGATTGATTTTCAAGCATGACAGGGACAAGCTCGTGCAGGCGATCGTCTTCGATCTCGACGACGATGCGGAATCGGGGATCTACCGCGATCGAGACGTGTATGACAAGTTCGGGCAATACCTCGATCAGGGAGACGATGCGGCCGCGGTGGACCTGTTCGTTCAGGCAACGAGCTTCGAGCTGACCGACGCCAAGGTAAGTCTCGAGGATCCGACGAGGGTCGAAGTGCATTTTACATATTTGTCCGACCGTAAGCGGGGCGATTATCAGCTTAACGATTATACGGACGTCATCGAAATGCAGAGTACGGACGTTCCCTGGGAATTGCATTATGCCAGCAATAATTAATGATTCTAAAGGAAGCCTAGCTATTCCATGAATGCCAATAACCGAACAACCGCATCCGTGTCGGGATGCGGTTGTTCCGTCTGTCTATTCGGGGACATGCCGCGCGGCGAAGCTTACTTCGCGTTCGCGTCCGGCTGATGGATGCCGATGACGTTGTTCTCCGTGTCGAGGTAATACCCTTGCCACGCCATGCCGGGCAGCGCGTACTTCGGCAGGGCGACTTTGCCGCCCAGGCTGAGGATCTTCGCTTCGACGGCGTCGTAATCCGCCACGCCCATGGTGCACGCGAAGCCGTTCACCGGCTGGCCGGGCTGCGGAGCGGGACCGCGGCGCTGTACCAAAGCGCCGTTGATGCCCATGGCGTCGGCGTCGCCGGTAACGGCTCCGAAATAAGGCATGCCGGCATACTCGCTCCAATTCTCGAACGTCCATCCGAATACTTCCCCGTAAAATGTCTTCGCGCGTTCCATATCATCGACATGAACCTCGAAATGAACGACTTTTCCCATGTTCGCCTCCTAAGTATGGGACATCGCTATTTGTTCTGTTCGTAGGCTATCCTTTCCTGCCTGATCTAAACCGAATGAAGAACCGATTGACTAACATTTGGGAATCGTGATAGTATTCAGATAATTTAACGACTGCATGTAACTGGCGAACGCGGCGAACCGCGGGGGAGCATGCGGATCGGTACGCCGTACGCCTGGGCAGAGGTAAGGGATCGTATCCCTTGCCTCTTTGTGCTTGTAAGGGGGGATGCCAGCAGCGACGTTCGCAAGCCTGTCCTGTCGTTATACATCTTGGCGAATTTATGCATCATACCGAATCATACCGAATCATGATCATGAATGACGATGAATGAGCCGAAGGAGCGAATGAGAACATGTTCGAATTACGCATCTATACGATACACGAGGGCCGGATGAACGCGATTCGGGACCGTTTCGCCGATCATACGCTCGGGATTTTCGAGCGGCTGGGCATGAAGGTGGTCGATTTCTGGATCGATGCCGCCGGCCAGCCCAAGCTCTATTACTTAATGGCGTATGCCGACATCGCGGAGCGGCAGCGGCTATGGGAGCGATTCAGGCAAGACCCGGAATGGATGGAGGCCAAGCGGCAGTCCGAAGCGGACGGAGGTCCGATCGTAGCGAAGGTCGAGGAGTACTTCATGGAGCGCGCGGACTTCTTCCGAAAGGGCGGGTGACGGGATGAAGATTGCGTATATCCTGTTCGACAAGATGACGACGCTGGATTTCATCGGCTTCCATGAAGCGGTATCCTGGCTGGGCATTCTGAATGTCATCGAAGGGGTCTCATGGGATCTGTGCGCGAACAAGGAAACGATCACGGACGATCGGGGCATGACAGTAATGATGAATCGGGTTAATCCGGATTTGTCCGGCTACGATATGATCTTCATTCCGGGCGGCATGCCTACCAGAGAGCTGCGGCATGATCCGGCGTTCGTGACGTGGATCCGGAGCGCCCGCGACGTGCGGTACAAAGTATCGGTGTGCACGGGGGCGCTGCTGCTGGGGGCCGCGGGGTTCCTGAACGGAAAGCGGGCGACGACCAATCCTTCCGCCTATGAATTGCTGACTCCTTATTGCGCGGAGGTCGTGAAAGCACGCGGCGTGCGGGACGGCGATACGTTTACGGGCGGCGGCGTATCGGCCTCGATCGATCTGGGCTTGTACCTGATCGAATCGTTAACGAACGAAGAGACGGCGCGGACGATTCAGCGCAAACTGGATTATCCCTACTATCGGCCGGGCAAATTATCGGACGTATACCTGCCTGATGACGATGACTAATGCGCCGAATGACTAATGCCATGCCGAATGTCTAACGGCGAGGTTCGCCTCCGCCGGCCTAGGGGCTGTCCCGTAAGCAAGTTAGGAGAGGCTCCAAACACCGTACAACCGCACAGACCCAAGAAGGGCAGACCTGGCTCTGCATCGTCTTGGGTCTTTTGCATCGACCGCCGCCACTATTAGCAGATTGTGAGCGACCGACCGCCACCCGCCCCTAAGCGTGCTTCCGGTAAACCTCGAATCAGGAACCGCCGGAATTCCCAGGTTGCTCTTCAGTTGTCCGAATAGACGTTCCGGCTCATGCACCCTCCGGACCGCAAGGGCATTGCCCTACTCGTCGGAAAGCTTCTCGCGTACCGCCTTCTTCTGCATCAAGCACCGCAACTGGTCGCTGCATGTCGAGAACGTCCATGGGCAACGGACATGAGATCCTTTATTTGCTCGTAGGCATCGATTATTTGCTCACTGCCGGATAGGAGATGCGCTATTAATGCCGGAATCCGGTTTTTGGCTGCATCCAGGAGCCAATAACGCATCCTGTGTCCGATCGTTGCTTCCAAAACGCCGATGGCGATCAAATAGCGGATCGTCTGTCCGCCTGCCTGAGTCCGTTGGTGGAGGAGGCACACGTCTGACGATGCATGGTGCCCTAGCGCTAACGCGGTCAGCCGCGGGCCTCGACCCGAACATTTTTCAACAGTCTGCGGATAGAATGAAGAATCCTATCCTTAAGAAGGGGCTTCCCACAGTCACCTAAGATGACTTATGGGACTGCCTGGCCGCATCCGTACAAGGATGCGGCTTTCGTATGCGGCAGGTCGACGACGAGAAGGCAGCTTGCAAAAACCGCAAAGCAGCCTATTTACAAACCGTCGGTCGGTATGGTAGTCTTTTCTTAAAGAGACCGACGGTCGGTTTAAAAAAGGGAGTGTACACATTATGTCAGCTGTCAAAGCAAGCTTTCAAACGATCATGGATGCCGCCGAGGCGCTCATCCAAGAGAAGGGATGCAGGCAGACGACGCTGCAGGACATTATCGCGCGTACGGGATTGTCCAAAGGCGCCATCTACCATTACGTCTCCAGCAAAGACGAATTGTTCGGCCTCGTGCTGAAATCGCGCGTGGAGCAAATCAATGCGCGGTTCGCCGAAGTGGTGGCGAGTCCGAATACGTCGGGCCTCGGCAGCCCGCTGCAGCTTATCGCCGAAGGCATGGTTCGCTCCGCAAACGCGCAGGACGTGACGAACAAAATCTTCATCTACCTGCTCAGCCAGATGGACAACGAGAAGGTCGAGGCCATCGTGCAGGACATGTACCGGTTCACGCTGCAGACATGCGCGGGCTGGATCGATGTCGGCAAGATGCATGGGGTGATTCCGAAAGAGGTCGACGGCGCGCAAGTAGCGCATATGCTCGTGATGTTCACCTACGGCATGCGGGTGCAGAATACGATTCTGCGAGAGCAAGGCAGCATGACGGTGCAGGACTTGATTGCTTTTATGACCAAAGCATTGGGATAAGGAGCGTTCGATGACGATGCTGAACAGGAAAATCATTTTACCCGTTCTCTACGTGCTTGCGTACGTACTGACTTTCTATATCGTGCTTCAATATGCGATCTTCAAGCCGAGCCAGGCGGGCATGGTGTCCGCCAAGCTGCAGGATGCCTCGTTCCCGTACGCCGTATGGAAATTATTCTTCTATCCCCACATCCTGCTCGGGATTGCCGCGCTGCTGATCGGCGCATATCAACTGACGCACCGCAGCCGCCGCCATCCGGTAAGGCATAAGCTGCTGGGCAGGCTCTACGGAGCGGCCATTCTTCTGAACGTGCTCGTCGTCCCTTATATCGCGCTCTATGCGACCGGGGGCACGCCGTCGACGATCGCCTTCCTCGTGCTGGACGTGTTCTGGTTCGGGACGACGGCCATCGGCATCGGATACATCCTGAAGCGCAACGTGGCGCGCCATCGGCGATGGATGCTCCGCAGCTACGCGATCACCTTCGTCTTCGTCACCTTCCGCATCGTGCTGGGCATCGTCCAGCTGACGATCGATGCGCCGCGCAGCGTTACGTTTCCGCTCGCCGTCTATCTGGCCATCGCGTTGAACCTGGGCATCACCGAAACGTACCTCGGCAAGCGCAGCCGCAGCGCCGCCCAATCCATCGAAGGAGTCGGATGAAATGTCGAAACGAATGCTAGTCGTCTTCACGCTTCTGATCAACGGTGTCGTGCCTTGGGCGCTGTACGTCTGGCTGTCCGATTACATGAGCAGTCTGGCCGCGCTGTCGATCGCGACGCTCGTCCCGCTCGCCGACAACATCGTCCACCTGGCCAAACACCGCAAGCTGGACGCGTTCGGGGCGCTCATGCTCTTCACGTTCCTGCTGACGATGGCGCTCGTCCTGCTGGGAGGCAGCGAGAAGATGCTGCTAATCCGGGAATCGCTGATTACGGCGGGCGTCGGCCTCGTCTTCCTCGGTTCGCTCGCGCTGCGCCGGCCGTTCATGTACCATCTGGCCGCGCGCTTCATTAGCGGCGCCGATTTCCAGGCTAACTGGATGTATGGATACTTCCGCTTCGTCATGCGGCTGATGACGGTCGTATGGGGCATCATGCTCACGGGGGAGGCCATCGTGCGGGTATACATGGTCTACCATATGTCTACGGAGCGCTATCTGGCGTTCTCGAACATCGTGCTGTACGGCTTCATCGGCGCCGCCGTGCTCTGGACCGTCGTATATCGCAGGCATGCCGCGGCCAGGCTGACGGCGATCAAGCAGAACGGAGCGTAACCGGGATCGCGCACAGGGAAGAAGAAGGAGGGGAACGAATGGAGATCGTTCGGCTAACGCTGCGGGATTCGAAGCGATTGGCCTTATTGTACCGCGAAGTGTCCGCCGCGCTGATCCGTGCGGGCGTGAAGCAATGGGACCGGTTCTATCCGAACCGGTTCGTGATCGGCGGCGACGTGCGGAGAGGAACGGCGTTCGGCATCCATGACGGGAGCGAGATCATCGGAGCCGTCGTGGTCGACCGCCGGCAGAGCGGGAAATATAACGCCCTGCCATGGCTCGACATGGCCGGCAATCCGGCGTGCATTCACCGGCTCGCGGTGCATCCCGACCGCCAGGGGCACGGCCTCGGCAAGCGGCTGCTGCGGTTCGCCGAGGCGCATGCGATGCGCTCGGGCGGCACCAGCGTCCGGCTCGACGTGTATACCGGCAATCCCGGAGCCGTTGCCATGTATCGGCGATCCGGCTATTCCGAAGTCGGCGCGATCCGTTATCCGATGCGGAAGCTGCCGTATCTCTGCTTCGAGAAATTGTTGTTAGGCGAATAGGCAATGTGGACACAAGGACGAAGGGTTTGCCGACACAGGCAGGCCCTTAATAGTCAATCTGTACAAGATTATGTTTTAAACTTTTCGGAAAAAGCTTTTATCCGATCTACGAAAATCCCCTTCAATGGATCGGCACCTTCTTTCGGCGCGGCATAAGCCTTATAACCGCCAAACGATTCCATGCAGATAGCGGCTTCTTTCAGCGCGGCGGGGATATTCCGCTCTAGGATATCTTCGGTCTCTTTGGGTTTCTCGTTACAAATAAAAACCCCCACTCTTTTATTCAGCAATGCAGCATGATTTTTTTTGATAAAGTCGCGAAGCGGTTTGTATATTCTTCCGTCCCGGACTCCGGCACCTAATATAATACGATCAAAATCCTCGATAGCTGCCTTGTCCGCTTCTAGATTGCAAATCGTACACTGCGGAATCTCTTCCGATAGAACCTTTATACATTGCGCCGTTGCTCCTGTCTTCGTAGCGTATAGAAGCAGTACTGCCATTGGACTCAACCCTTATCGTTTAGAATATGAATTTGTTCCTCCAGAACGGTGCTGGCTCTGCGCAAAAACCGGGTAATGAGCGCAAGCTCTTCATCCGAATAGGACGAAGCCAGTTTGATCATGGCCTCGTGGAGCATCAGGTATATATTGCGGACCGCTTCTTGATCCTCGTACAGCGGGACGATAATTACTTTGCGACGGTCATTGGGGTCGGGCTGCCTGCGCACAAAGCCGCTTTTCTCCAGTCGATCGATCAAGGCGGTGACGCTGCCCGTCGTGAGTCCGGTTAGTTTGGATAACTCGCCGGCGGTGACAGGCCCTTTCTCATACAGAATGTCAACGGACAAAAAATCATTATTGTAAAGTCCTAAAGCGGCAGCGACACGCTGCTGGTAGAGTACCGTTCTTGTTCCCATGCCGCGCATACCTATCGTTAGGCTTTCCTGCTGCTCGGTGGGCTGCCCAGATTCCGTGGTTGACAAAAGCGAATCCTCCTTATATTTATCTCGACAATCAAGATACTCTATGATCAAAATAAATGATTTCACTTGTGATGTCAACTTCGTTGCCCGCTTGAATCCACCCTTTTGGTCGATAGGGTATAATTTAGAAGATGATCGTCGTTATACTGGAGGATGATTATTCATCTTTATCGCAATGAAAATGAACCGAGGAGGGCTCGATCATGAAATTTATGACTACGCTTCAGCTCAGCAAGAAAACAGCTACCGGCATTCACGTCCCTGATGAAATCGTGGAGGCGCTCGGAGGGGGGAAGAAGCCGGCAGTCAAAGTGTCGATTGGCTCTTATACCTATCGCAGCTCGATTGCATCGATGGGCGGGAAATTCATGCTGGGGGTCAGCAAGGAGAATCGCGAAGGGGCAGGCATCGAGGCAGGGGATGAAATTGAGGTCGAACTCGAACTGGACACCGCGCCGCGCGAGGTTAGCGTGCCGGATGATTTTGCGGAGGCGCTCAAACGCCACGGAGGTGCCTGGCAGTTTTTCGAAGGGATGTCGTACAGCAACAAGCGTCGGTTCGTATTGAATATCGAAGGTGCCAAAAGCGCCGAAACAAGGCAGCGGCGCATTGAGAAGTCCGTCGAATTGCTGCGCGAAGGCAAGCTTCAGTGATGATACCGAATGGAGGGCGTCTGACGGAGCGCCCTTGAATTTGGGTCCAAGTTCTGAGCCGGAGCCGCCCGCGGAGGATGCTCCGAGGGCGGCGGATCGACGCGTCCGGCTCAGGAAGCCAGCGCTTCCTTCGTAATCCGCTCGATGTCGATCGGGGAACGCGCCCCTTCGCTCACCAAGTCGGGCAGAATGTGCTGCAGGAAGTAATCGACGCAGTGCAGCCGGATGCCTTTGATTTTGATCAACGCATACCGGTACATCACGATGAACTCCTGCTCGGCATTCCCTTTCTGCAGCTCGGCGAACGCCTCGTAGATTTGATCCATTTTATCGGCGACTTCGAGAATTTGCCCTTCGACGGAATCGTCCTTCCCTTCGCGCAGCTGTCTGCGGAAGATCGACTTGAACGTCTCGGGAATATGCTCGTCGATGAAATGCGCGACCATGCCTTCTTCGACCTGCTGCAGCATGGAACGAAGCTCCAGGGAGTAGTGCTTGACCGGCGTCTTGATATCGCCGATGAAAATTTCGCCGTAGTCGTGGCTGCTTGTGATTTCATAGAGCTTCTTCCAGTCGACGGCGACGCCGTGGCTTTCTTCGATATCGGCCAGCGTCTTCGCATATTGGACCACTTTCCAGGAATGCTCGGCAACGCTGTGCTCCTGGAACTTGAATTTGCCCGGACAACGGATGATCCGCTCCAAGTCGGTCAGCGATTGGAAATATGCATGAATGCCCATTATGCCTCGGTCCTTTCTGCGATGAAGGGTTTGGCTTGCTGCCGTAGGATCAGTATAACGGCGAATTGTTAGCGGATCGTTAATTCGGGCTTGTGAAGAACTGGATTCCGTGCAATGGGCTGATCGGCTCTCGCAAGCGGAGAAAAAGATAGGAAAACCGTTCCTGCGCATGCTATTATTGGTCCAATAGAACCAGTAATGGCGAGGCGATGAAAATGTCCAAGGAACTAAATATTGCCCATTGTCCCGAATGCGGAAACGTGTTTCAGAAGAACCTGCGCAATTTGTGCGCGAGCTGCACGGCGAGCGAGGACCGGGAGATCGAAGCGATCGAGAAGGCGCTGTGGCGCGACCGTTATCTGGCTAACGATCAATTGGGCGAGAAGGCGGCGGTTTCCGTGCAGCGCATCCGTGCCTTGATCCGGAAGGGCCGGCTGAAGCTGTACGAGTACCCGAATTTGGCCGATGCGTGCGACTTGTGCGCGGAGCCGACCCGGCAGGGGAAACTGTGCGCGTCTTGTTTGAACCGGCTGAAGGGAGAGATCGAACAGGACCGGGAGAAGCAGAAGGCCAAGCGCGAGCATGTATTCTTATCGAAGAACAGGCGTTGAAGCGATTACGGATCGCCGATAAGCCGCAGCAAAGTCCGGTCCCGCGCGGCCGGGCTTTCGTATGTCGCGAAGCGGCGAGGCGGTGTCCCGACGTTAAGTGCCGAGGGTCGGCATCCGGCGACCGATGCGGCAGTTTCCAATAAAATGACAGCAATCACCTTCCAAAATACCCTCCCAGGCGGTACACTTAACCTATCCATTGTAAGCGGATACAATTCAATGCGGAGGAGGGCCCTTCCATCCATGAAACGTTTAGCGCCATTCATTCTTACGATTGTTCTGGCATCGGTTACGCTGCTTTCCATGTTCGCGGAAGAGCCTGCCGCGGCAGCGGCTCCCGCGGCGAAGGCAAGCGCCCTGCAAACCGCCGTGGATGCGATGCAGCCCGGCTGGAACCTGGGCAACACGTTCGATGCCACGGGCGGCGACGAAACCTCCTGGGGCAATCCGGCCGTAACGAAAGAATTGATCGATGGCATCGCCGCCGCAGGGTTCAAGAGCATCCGCCTTCCGGTCACCTGGGAGCAGCGTTTGGGCTCGGGACCGGATTACGCGATCGATCCGGCGTTCATGCGGCATTTTCAAGAAGTGGTGGACTGGTCGCTCGACGCCGGCCTGTACGTCATCGTCAATATGCATCACGATTCCGGCTGGGTCATGAACATGGAGTCGCAGCATGACGACGTGCTGGCGCGATTCAAGGCAATCTGGACGCAGGTGGCCGCGTATTTCGAGAATTATCCCGAGAAGCTGATGTTCGAGAGCATCAACGAGCCGCGCTTCTCCGACGATTGGAACAAGGACTCGCCGGTCTATTTCGCGATGCTGAACGAGCTGAATACGACGTTCGTTCATACCGTGCGGGCTTCCGGAAGCCATAATGCGAAGCGGCCGCTCGTGCTGCCCACCATAGCGGCCTCTGCCTCGCAGAGCGACAGGCTCGACGAGCTGCTCAAGACAATCGAGAGCCTGAAGGACAAGAACCTCATCGCGACGTTCCACTATTACGGCTATTGGCAATTCAGCGTCAATATCGCGGGAGCGACGACGTTCGACCAAGAAGCGCAGACGGATCTTATCGACACGTTCGATCGCGTAGCGAACACGCTGTCCGTCAAGGGCATTCCGGTCGTCGTGGGCGAATTCGGCCTCCTCGGCTTCGATAAGTCGCTGCAATCGGTCGAGCACGGGGAAGTGCTGAAGTTCTTTGAATACATGACCTACTATGCGAGAGAGAAAGGCTTCCCGCTCATGCTGTGGGACAACGGCCAGCATTTCGACAGACGGGGCTATACGTGGTCGGATGAAGAGCTGTACCGCATCATCATGGCGGGGATGAAGAGCCGTTCCTCCACGGCGCAAACCGATGCGGTGTTCATGAAGGCGAACGCGGCGCCCGCGGATATCCGCATCCCGCTCAATCTGAACGGCAATACCTTTGCCGCGCTGAAGAACGGCGGCAAGACGCTGGTTAACGGAACGGATTATGCGCTCGAAGGCCAGGATTTGATTCTGAAAGCGAGCCTGCTGCAGTCGCTGATGAACGGAGCGACGGGCGTCAACGCCAACTTGACCTGCTCCTTCTCCGCGGGCGCGGATTGGAAGCTGAGCGTCATTACGTACGATACGCCGGTGCTGCAAAGCACGGACGGCACGGATTCGCTCGTCGGCATTCCGGCGCAGTTCAACGGGGACCGGCTGGCGACGATGGAAGCGACCTACGAGGAAGGCGGCAACGCCGGACCCAACGATTGGACGCCGTACAAGGAGTTCGACCTGGCGTTCACGCCCGATTACCAGAGCGGACAGATTGAGCTGAAGCCGGAGTTTCTCGGTCAATTGAAGGATGACGAGGAAGTGACGCTGAATTTCCATTTCTGGAGCGGGGAGACGGTTCCCTACAAGCTGAAGAAGACGTCCTCCACCGTGACCGGCATCTCGACGCAGGGCGAAGCGCCGGCAAGCATGCCGGCTGGCGCTTCGGCGGATGCGGACGCGCCCGGAGGCGACCCGGCCGTGATGAACGACGCCCGGCCAGATGCGAAGCCGGCGGCCGCCGCCGAGGCCGAGAACGCGGACGCATCGAAAGCGGACGGGGCCGAGCATAACCGGAACCGGCGCAACGAGGCGCTTGCGATCGTGGGCTGCGCGCTGCTCGTGCTCGCGGTTTCCGGCCTTGTGCTGAGGCGTTCCAAGCGGTTCTAGACACGCAGCCATGAGGGAGAGACCAGGAATGCGGACGGAACGATCATGGAGAGGCAGGGGCGGAGACGCTCCCTGCCTCTTGGCGTCCCTGCCGATACGCCTCCGGCGAAGTCGGAAAAAAAATAAAATTCGAAATTAAAAGAAAACGGTATTGTAGAATAAAGCGCTTTCATTTACAATAAACCTATCAGACAGGCGGAGTATATGCTTGGATGACGAGGGGATTCATGACAGTCTGGTTTGACGGCTTGTTATTCGAAAAGGAGGCTATTTCAATGGCGGCAAAAAAAGAGAAAACGATGTTGCTCGGCGCGACGGCGGGCATTCTGCTCATGGGCGTGCTGGCCGGCTGCGGCGACAACAACGCCGGCAGCAGCAGCGGGGAAAGCAATGGCGGCAAGAGCGACACAGGGAAGAAAGTCACCCTGCGGATGATCGAGAGTCTGACGAGCCCGGCGCGTACGACCGTATTGAACGAAATGATCAAGAAGTTCGAAGATGCCAACCCGAACATCAAAGTGGAATTGATCTCGCCTCCGTTCGACCAAGCCGACAACAAGATCAAGACGATTCTCGGAGCCAAGCAAGACCTCGACGTGCTTGAGGTGCGGGACCTGACCGTCTCCGAATTTTCCAATAACGGCTATCTCGAGCCGCTTAACGATTACGTGAAGAACTGGCCGGATTACGCGACCGAGGTCGACGTCGCCAAAACGGTTGCGACGCTGAACGACAAGCTGTACTTCATCACGAACGGCATGTATCAGCGCCAGATGTTCTACCGTAAGGATTGGTTCCAGGAGAAGGGCATAGCGCCGCCGACGAACTACGAAGAGATGGTGGCGGCCGCGATCAAGCTGACGGATCCGAGCAAGAACCGCTACGGCTTCTCGTTCCGCGGCGGCGCAGGCGCGAACGGCGTTCCGGACACGATCATCCTGAACTACAATTTCAATAACATCGACCATGACGACTCCATGTTCCTGAAGGACGGCAAGACGATGTTCTCCACGCCGGAAGCGAAGCAGGCGCTGGAGCTGTACGTCAAGCTGTACAAGGAAGGCTCGCCGAAGGATTCGATCAACTGGGGCTACCAGGAGCAGGTGCAGGCGTTCACGTCGGGCGTTACCGGCATCCTGCTGCAGGATCCTGACGCCATTCCGGCCTTGATGGAGAAGATGGATGTCAACACGATCGGCACGGCGCCGATGCCGAAAGGTCCGAGCGGCAAGGCGTTCACCGCCACGGGCGGCGGCGGCTGGGGCATTACGTCCTACTCGAAGCACAAGGACGAAGCGTTCAAGCTGATCGCCTTCCTGTCGAGTCCGGAACAGAACACGTACTTCGCCCAGAAGACGGCGCTCATCCCGATTCATAGTACGGCGAGCGAGGATCCGTTCTTCCAGACGGACATGTACAAGTCGCTGCTCGAGATGTCCGCCAAGCCGGACGAATTCGTCAACCTGAAAGCCAACACCAAGTATCCGGGCACGAGCCAATGGGGCCAGGTCGCCATGGAAACCGGCCAGTCGCTGCTGCTCGGCAACGTATCGATCGACGACACGCTCAAGAAGTGGGATCAGTTCTGGGCGGATCAGCGGGCGAATTTGAAATAAGTAAGCGATGATTCGTGGACGATGGGTGGCGCGCAGCCACCCATCGTTACGGTTTAATCCTCCTAAGAAGGTGGTGCGGTTCATGAAAGGGGATCAGGCTTCCGTTATCGAGCGAATGCGGAGCGGCTTCCGCAATTCGCCGCGTGGATTCATCTTTCTCAGCTTGCTGCCCGCGCTCGTGCTGGTGCTCGTTTTCACCTACTACCCGTTCTTGCGCGGTATCGTCATGGCGTTTCAGAACTACCAGCTATTCGATTTGACCAACGTGCATTTTATCGGGCTCGACAACTTCAAGACGATGTTTCAGGACGCGAAATTCAAGCATGCCTCCGTTAATACGGCTTATTGGGTCTTCATCTCGCTCATTCTGCAGTTTACGGTCGGCCTGACCGTCGCGCTCCTGCTGAACAAGCGGTTCCGCGGCCGCGGGATCTTCCAAGGCTTCGTCTTCTATCCATGGGCGTTGTCAGGCTTCCTGATCGGCCTGATCTGGAAGTGGATGTTCAACTCGCAGATCGGGGTCATCAACGACTTGCTGCTGCAGCTGGGCATCATCCACGAGCGCATCGGCTTCCTGTCCGACCCCAGCTGGGCGATGTCGTCGGTCATCATCGCGAACGTCTGGTACGGGATCGCCTTCTTCGCGATCATGCTGCTGGCGGCGCTCCAATCGGTGCCGTCGGAGCTCTACGAAGCGGGAAGCATGGACGGCGCGAGCGGCGCCCGCAAGCTGCTCAACATTACCCTCCCTTACATCATGCCGACCGTCATTACGACGACGCTGCTGCGCGCGATCTGGATCTTCAACGACCCGTCGATCATCTACGGCTTGACGAACGGCGGCCCGGCCGGTTCGACGCATATTCTGTCCTCGCTCATGCTGGACAAAATCATGTACGGCGGCGATTACGGCGCGGCCTCGGCGATCGGCATCGTCATGATCGGCATCCTGCTGCTCTACACGATCTTCTATCTCACGATTACGCGATCCGAGAAACTGGGGGACTTTTAACATGAAACGACAAATGTTGAAAGGGTCGAAGGTCGTCTTCCTGGCGCTCTATCTGGTCGTGATGGTGTTCCCGCTGTATTGGATCGTCATTACGTCCTTGAAGCCGCAGAAGGAGATTTTCTCCTTCCCGCTGCGCTATTGGCCGGATCACATGACGCTCCAGAACTACGTGAACATCATTAAGATCTCGAAGTTCCACATCTATATCGCCAACAGCCTGCTGATCTCGCTCAGCGCCGCCGCGATCGTCGTCTGCATCGCGGTGCTCAGCGCTTACGTACTGGCCCGGTTCAAATTCCGCAGCCACCGCAACGTGATGCTCGGCTTCTTCCTGACCCAGATGCTGCCCGGGTTCGTGTCGCTCGCGCCGCTGTACCTGTTGATGACCAAGATGGATCTAATCAATACGCGATCCTCGCTCATCCTCATGTATACCGTCGGGCTGATTCCGTTCTCGACCATCCTGCTCAAGGGCTTCTTCGAACGGATTCCGTCGAGTCTGGAAGAGGCCGCGATGATCGACGGCTGCTCCCGGCTGTCGGCGCTCGTCCGCGTCATCATGCCGGTGATGGTGAACGGGATCACGGCCACGTTCATCTTCGCGTTCGTGCAGAACTGGAACGAGCTGTTCATGGCGGTGCTGTTCCTGGACGACGAGTCTTTGAAGACGCTGCCCGTGGCGATGAATTCGTTCGTGATGAAATTCGACGTCGATTGGGGAGCGATGTCGGCCGGAACGGTGCTGTCCGTCATTCCGACCATCGCCTTGTTCGCGATCGCGCAGCGCTTCATCGTGGACGGATTGACGCAGGGGGCCGTCAAAGGCTAAGCCCGAGAAGGCGAAGGAGAGGAGCATGAACGATGAACGAGAGGAACGACCGGGAATGGCATTATACGTCGGTAGCCCACGATGCCGTCGATGAACGCCATCATGGATCGATCAATGTACCGACTTACCAGACGAGCCTGTTCGCCTTCGAGACGTACGACAAGTTCACGCAGGCGGCGCAGGATGCGCAGACGCATCACGTTTATTCGCGGGGCAGCAATCCGACGGTGCTTTACCTGGAGGAGAAGCTGGCCGAGCTGGAGCATGCGGAGATGGCGAAGTGCTTCGCCTCGGGCATGGCCGCCATCACGGCCGCCATTCTGTCGGCGGTCAAGACGGGCGACCATATCGTCTGCGTCAATCAGGCGTACGGCCCGACGCGCATGTTCGTGACCCAGTACGTGAAGCGCTTCGGCATCGACTCGACGCTGGTGGACGGACGTTCGGTGGATAACATCCGCGCGGCCCTTCGGCCGGAGACGAAGCTGATCTACCTGGAAAGCCCGACGTCGATGCTGTTCCAGCTGCAGGACCTGCGGGCCTGCGCCGAGCTTGCCCGCAGCCGGGGCATTGCGACCATCGTCGACAACTCTTGGGCGACGCCGGTATTCCAGCGGCCCTTGGAGCTGGGGATCGATCTGGTCGTGCATTCCGTCACGAAGTACATTTCCGGGCAGAGCGACAGCGTCGCCGGCGTCGTAATGGGCGCCAAGCGGCTCATGAGCCGGATCGCGGAGGACGAATACATGCTGTTCGGCGGCATCATGACGGCGGCTACGGCCGCCCAATTGACGCGCTGCCTGCGGACGCTGCCGCTCCGGATGGAGCGGCACGAGCGCAGCGCGCTGACGGTCGCGACGCATCTGCTCGGCCGCCCTTACGTGCAGCAGGTCAACCACCCCGGCCTTCCCTCGCACCCGCAGCGCGAGTTGGCCGCGCGGCAGATGGGCGGCTCCAGCGGCCTGTTCTCGTTCGAGTCGGCCGAATCGCCGGAGAAGATGCGGGAATGGGCGAACCGGCTCCGCTTCTTCAAGATCGGAGTCAGCTGGGGCGGGTTCGAATCGCTCGTGACGGTCAATCCCGCCGGCGACCTGTGTTCGCCCGGGGCGCGCAGCCTGATCCGGCTGCATATCGGCTTGGAGAGCGCGGACGATCTGATCCGGGATCTGGAGCAGGCCTGGGCGGACGTGCAAGATTTGCAGCTATAACCAGACCAGCGATGCTGGATCCGTGAGACGGGGAGGAGAGCGACATGGCTAAAGTCCAGCGGCAAACGATGCCGGAATTGATATCGCAGGAAATCCAGAACCTGATTGAAGAAAGAGGGCTGAAGGAAGGCGACAAGCTGCCATCGGTCGAGGTCATGACGCAGCTGTTCGGCGTCGGCCGCTCTTCGCTCCGCGAGGCGCTGCGCTACTTGGAGGCGGTGGAGATCATTACCGTGATTAACGGCAAGGGCATCTACGTCCGCGACGTGGATACATACCGGTTCAGCGGCAAGATCAAGATCGAGAAGGAGAAGCGGTTCCTGCTCTCGATCCTGGACGTGCGCCGGGCGCTGGAAGGGAAGGCGGTCGAGCTGGCGGCGAAGCAGATTACGCCGGCGCAGATCAGCGAGCTGACGGCTTGCTTGGAAGAGTACCGTAAATTGAAGGAAGCGGGCAAGCCGACTTCCCGGATCGACCTGAACTTTCACAAAGGCGTGATGAAGGCGGCCGCCAATCCGATTCTGGCGAGCGTGCTCGAATCGATATCCAGCCTGTACGAGCGATTCTTCAACGAACCGCTCGGCGACGGGAAGCTGTTCGACGCCACCTACGAGTACCATCATACGATGTTTGCGGGCATCGCGGCGCATGACCCCGAGCAGGCGCTGGCCGAATTCAATAAGCTCATGGATTGCATCGAGAATATCATCCGCACCTATTGATCGCAGAGAGCTGACATGCAAGGGGGGGGCCATAGCAAGGCGAAGCTGCAGAAGGGCATGGACGTCCGCAAGTCCGATCTGCCGATTGCCTGCGCGCTCCCGCAATAACCGACGAACGAGCAAGCCTCAACCGGATGCGGTTGAGGTTTTTGGCGCGGCGCGTGTTTGCTGCCCGCAGCCGCGGGGCGGTTGCAGGATTCGCCTCGAGCGTGTCGAACGGAAGAGGAAGAACATTTGCTGCCCGAATAGGTCGTGCGGCTCATAGGAGTCCGTTCGTTCCATCGGACGCGAATACGGCAATGGAATCATGAAGAATGCTCCGTCTCCCTGACCCTTTACATAAGTTTCTAGTCCTGAAGGCCATATCCGGAATGCTAGATTCATATCCTAAAGTATGAAGGAGGTGAGAGGATGAACCTGCTGATCGCCGCGCTGCTCGCGGGCGCATGCGCCACGGGCCTGATCCTGTTCCGCCGCAGTACGATCCCCTTTCGCCGCCGCAGCGATCCTCGGCTGAAGGAGGAGCCAAAGCTGTCCGTCATTATTCCGGCCAGGAACGAAGAACGCAATTTGCCCCATCTGTTAGCCTCTCTCCGGGAGCAAACCGCGCAGCCGTACGAGATCATCGTGGTCGACGACCATTCGGAGGACCGGACGAGAGCCGCCGCGGAGCTCTATGGCGTGACCGTCGTCGAGGGCGCGCCGCTGCCGCCGGGTTGGACGGGCAAGAATTGGGCCGTCTGGAACGGGTATAAGCAGGCATCCGGCGATCTGATCGCGTTCCTGGACGCCGATGTCCGGCTCGCCCCGGCCGCGCTGGAATCGCTTCTCGCGGCGAGAGAGCAGGAGGGAGGCGTGATTTCCGTCGTGCCGTTCCATGTTACGGAGCGACCGCACGAGAAGCTGGCGCTCATTCCGAACCTGCTGGGCCTGTTCGCCTTCACGTCGCCGTTCGAACGGACGAACCCGAGGAAGGGGCTCTACGGCTCTTGCATCCTCACGACCCGCGCGGACTACGAGCGGGCGCAGGGCCATGAAGCGATCCGCTCCGAGCTGCTCGACGATCTGAATCTCGGCGCCAAGTACCGGGAGGCCGGCATACCGGTCACCAATTTTATCGGGCGCGGCATGGTGTCCTTCCGCATGTATCCGAGCGGCATTCGCAGCGAAATCGAAGGCTTCGGCAAAGGGGCCGTGCTCAGCACGGGCAGGCTGAACGTCCGCACGACGCTGCTCGTCGCCGTGTGGCTGATCGGCTTGATCGTATCCGAGGCGGCGCCGTTCCTTCTCTGGACTTCCCTGTGGCTGCCGCTTGTTATCGGGTTCGCGCTGTATACCGCGCAGATCTATTATTTCGTCCGCTATACAGGCCGGTTCGGCCGCTGGATGCCGCTGCTGCATGTCCTAAGCACCGCGTTCTTCCTCTTCGTGATGCTGTACTCGGCGTTCCAGGTCGTGTTCCTGAGGCGCGTCGCCTGGAAAGGCAGGCGCATCGAGGTAGGGGGCCGCGGCAAATGATCATTCTGTGGACGCTCGTCTCGTTTCTGTCCGGCTCCCTGATGTTCTCCTATTGGCTCGGCCTGCAGGCCAAGCAGAATTTGAAGGAAGTCGGCGACGGCAACCCCGGGGCGCTGAATTTATGGCGCGCGGCCGGCTACGCGCACGGGCTGGCCGGCGTTGCGCTCGATTTCCTGAAAGGCTACGTGCCGCTGGCCTGCCTCGTCGCGACAGGCACCGTATCGGGCTTCGGGCTCGTGCTGCCGTCCGCGGCCGCCATTATGGGGCACGCGTTCTCGCCCTTCATGCGGTGGCGGGGAGGCAAAGCGATCGCGGTTACATTCGGCGTATGGAGCGCGCTCACGGGCTTCGCGGCCTCGCTTGCCTATGCCGTCATACTCGCGGTGCTGCTTGCAGGCTCGCGCCTGCTGACGAGGGGCCGGCCGACCGGCTCGGAGGCGGACGGGTTCCAGGTCGTGCTCGGCATGCTGCTCCTGGGCGTCTTCCTGCTCGTCGCCGGCTATGCCCGCGCCATTCTCGCCTGTTGGCTCGCGAGCATGCTGCTGCTGGCGTACACGCACCGCAAGGAGCTGCGCCGGTTCATCGCGCTCCGCGTCCGGCTGCGTTCCTGAGCGAAGAGGCGGGGGCGGTTCTATGCTGCGAACCCGATAAGCGCGATTTCGACGTCAACGATCCTCAGGCAGGTCGGAATATCCGTAACAGGTTCTTGCTCCGCCGCACCCTTCTGCCGTGCTTCAATCCGTTGGAAGCGCGAACGATCGCCGCGATTCTTTTTCCAGTTGTTTGCATTCCCGCTTGTCCGTATGTTAAGATGGCATTAATTTCAGATGGAACGGAGGGTTACGCGTGATAGATTTTATCCGGGTTCGTACTTTGCGCGGCTAATCGAATAGCGCCAAGGCTCTGCCTGCGTGCAGAGGACTCAGGATAGGTCTGTCCATTAAAGGTAACCCATGCATCAGTGGACGCGAGAAGCTCCGCCGCCGGAAGGGCGCGGGCTTCCGCGCCAGCCTTTAACACTTCGACAAGCGCATCGAACGCAAGCACTCGCCGGCAGGCGGTCTTCTTTCGTCGACCCGCGCCCCGAAGCGGCCTTCTGCCCGTTCGCGACCGAATAGCGGAACGCTGTTCGAAGACCGCGCCGGATCCTCAGTTCCTCTCTTTCGTTGCCGCGAAACGCACAGGCCCTTAAGCCCGTGCGTTTTATTGTTATTCCGCGAATATTCCCCATTACGAAGGAGGGTTCCCCTATATGGAACAACAAGCCGTCAATAATAAAGCCGTCGTCGTCGGCGTGAATCTGAACGATCGTCCCGATTTCGCCTACTCCATGGAAGAGCTGCGCAACCTTGCGGAAGCGTGCAATATCGAGGTCGTGGGCGAGCTGACGCAGAAGGCGGTCAAGATCACCGCCTCCCACTACCTGGGCACCGGCAAAGTCGAGGAGCTGAACGCCCTCGCGGAAGGGCTGGGCGCCCAGACGGTCATCTTCAACGACGAGCTGTCGCCGTCCCAGCTGCGCAACCTGGAAGGGGCGCTGCAGAAGAAGGTCATGGACCGGACGCTGCTCATTCTCGATATCTTCGCCGACCGCGCGCAGACGCACGAGGCGCAGCTGCAGGTCGAAGTCGCGCAGCTGCAATACATGCTCCCGCGGCTCGTCGGCCTGCGCGAATCGCTGGGCCGCCAAGGCGGCGGCTCCGGCATGAAGAACAAGGGCACGGGCGAGACGAAGCTGGAGCTCGACCGCCGCCGCATCGAAGAGCGGATCTCCGCGCTGCGCTCGGAGCTGGAGAAGCTCGTCGCGCGGCGCCAGGTGCAGCGCAAGCAGCGGCGGAAGACCGGCGTGCCCGTCGTCTGTCTCGTCGGCTATACCAATGCGGGCAAATCCAGCCTGATGAACGCGATTCTGGACCGCTTCATGCCGGACTCGAACAAACAGGTGCTGGCCAAAGACATGCTGTTCGCCACGCTGGAGACGTCGGTCCGCAGCATCGAGCTGCCCGATCACAAGTCGTTCCTGCTGACGGATACGGTCGGCTTCGTCAGCCAGCTGCCGCATCATCTCGTCAAAGCGTTCCGCTCGACGCTGGAGGAGGTCGCCGAGGCCGACCTGCTCGTTCAGGTCGTCGACTATTCCAACCTCGAGTACGAGCGGCTGATCGAAGTGACGAACGAGACGCTGAAGGCGCTCGGCGCGGACCATATCCCAATGGTGTACGCCTACAACAAGACCGACCTGACCGGCGAACGGTATCCGCGGATCGAGGGCCGCAAGATCTACCTCTCCGTCAAGGAAGAAGCGGGCGTGGAGGAGCTTGTCGAACAGATCAAAGAAAATATTTTCCACGATTATGTTCAATGTGACGTCATAATTCCGTTCGCGGAAGGCAGACTTGTCGCGTATTTTAATGAAAACGCGCATGTGCAGGCGACCGATTACGAGCCGAACGGCACCCGTCTGACGATGGAGTGCAAGCGGGCGGATTACGAGCGTTACAAGCATTTGTTCAGCGAACCGGCACCGGTGGAATAATCGCCGTTTCCCGTTCGCGGCGCTTCTCAGGGCGACACCTCCTCCGCTTGGCGGATCGGCGGTGTCGCCTTTCTTTAGTGCGGCTGCGCGACAGGCGGTTCGGCCTCCCAGTCCGTGCCGCATGGGGGTTCCCGGACGCGGTTTGACAGTCGTTTGCGATAAAGGTAATGTCAGTTATGGATAAGAAAGAGAGAGAGGAAACCATACCATGGAACAATTCAGATTACCGAAAATCGATATGCCGGCGCTGCCGCTGCCGCAGGCCGTTCAAGACGTTCTGGCCGAGGCGGAGCAGAGACTGGCGCACCGGCCGAAACTGCTTCGATTGTTTAAGAACTGTTTCCCGAACACGCTGGAGACGACGACCAAGCTGCTCGATAACGGCACGACGTTCGTCATTACGGGAGATATCCCCGCGATGTGGCTGCGCGACTCCGTCGAGCAAGTGATGCATTACGTGCCGTTCGCCAAGAACGACGCCGATCTGCAGCGCATCATCAGCGGGCTGATCAAGCTCCATATGCGCAATATCGTCATCGATCCGTACGCGAACGCGTTCAATGAAGTGGCGAACGATTGGCACTGGAACACCGACGACAAGACCGATATGTCGCCGTGGGTATGGGAACGCAAATTCGAGCTGGACTCCATCTGCTTCTCGATGCGTCTGGCTTTTGCTTACTGGAAAGAAACCGGCCGCGCGGACATCTTCGACGCGGATTTCAAGGTGGCGATGCGCGCCGCGGTCGATCTGTGGAAACGCGAGCAGTTCCACTTCGAGCGCTCGCCGTACCGCTTCGAGCGGGATAACGGCATCATGCACGACACGCTGCAGAACGAAGGCCGCGGCATGCCGGTCAACTACACGGGCATGGTCTGGTCGGGCTTCCGTCCGAGCGACGACGCGTGCGACTTCCACTACAACATTCCGGACAACATGTTCGCCGTCGTGACCCTTCGCCAAATGCGGGAAATCGCGGAGTTCGTCTTCCGCGACCTGTCGTTCGAGCAGGAGATGGCGAAGCTGGAGCGGGAGATCGACTACGGCATCAAGCTGTACGGCATCTACCGGCATCCGGAATTCGGTCCGATCTATGCGTACGAGACCGACGGCTTCGGCAATCACTGCCTGATGGACGACGCGGGAACGCCGGGCTTGATGTCGATTACGTACCTCGGCTATACGGACGCGAGCGATCCGATCTACCAGAACACGCGCCGCTTCGCCCTGAGCCAAGAAAATCCGTTCTACTATGAAGGCAAAGCCGCGCGCGGCATCGGCAGCCCGCACACGCCTCCGGGCTACGTCTGGCATATGGCGCTGTCCATGCAAGGGCTGACGGCGACGACGGACGAGGAGAAGCTCGAGATGATCGCGATGCTCGAAGCGACGGACGCGGATACCGGCTACATGCACGAAGGCTTCCACTCCGACGACCCGGCCGTGTTCACGCGCAAGTGGTTCGCGTGGTCCAACAGCTTGTTCTCGCAGCTGGTCTATAAAGCGATGAAGGCGGGACTTCTCGATGGGTAATGAGACGACAACGACCCCAACGATTATTTTGTTCGACAGCGCGTTTCCCGGCGCTCCGGCCGTTTCGGCGGCGGAGCTGGGACAACTGCGCGAAATCGGCGCCGTATGCGGCGCCGAGGAGCTGGCAGGCCGCCTGGATGCGGCGGACGGCGGCGTATTCATGACGCTGCATGCGCCGTATTTCCCGAGCGCGGCATGGGATTCGCTGCTCGCGTTCCTAAAGCGCGGCGGCGGCTTGATCAGCGCTGGCGGGGCGCCGTTCCGCCGTCCGGTGCGGCAGGAAGCCGGCGCATGGACGATCGAGCCCGAGCAGACGGCGTATCATCGCCAGCTGCGCATCCACGAGATGCTGCCGGTACAGGCCGCGCCGGCGACGGCGCTCGCGGCGTTGGACGAGATTCCGCTGTTCCAGGGACGGGAAGCGCTGCTTCCGGTCTCGGATACGTGGAACCTCGTGCCGCATGTGACCAAATCGAGCGACCTGCCGCATCAGATGGGCTCGGCCGGTCCGATGGACGCGCATATCTACCCGCTGCTGAAAGGCGTATCGGCCGAAGGCCGCGAGGTTGCGGCGCCGGCCGTGCTGTGGGAGAACACGAAGGGCGATTTCGCCGGCGGACGCTGGCTGTTCGTCAACCAGCCGCTCGGCGCGGATTTCTTCGCGCGCGGCGGCGCAGCCGCCCTGCGCGAGTGGGCGGCGTTCTGCGCGGCAGGCGTGACGGAGCTGTGGCTCAAGCCGAGCTACGCCTCGTATGAGCCGCACGAGCGTCCGCTTCTGACGCTGCAGGCGCAGAAGCTGGGCCGCAGCGGCGAGCGCGTCGGCGGAGAGGCGACGCGCTGGACGTTCTCGATCGAAGCGAGCCGCCGGGACGACGCGGCCGTCGTGTTCCGCTGCGAGCATGAAGCGTCGGTCGGCGCGCCGATCGAGCTGATGCGCATTCCGATGCCGATCGAGCTGGAGCCGGGCTATTACGTCGTCGCTTGCACCGCGAGATCGGCGGCCGGCGAGACCCGCCTGCTGCGCCAAGGCTTCTGGTGCGCGGACGAGGAGCTGCTCCGCACGGGCGGCATGCTGACGCGCGGACGCGACTATTTCGAGAAGGACGGCCGGCCGATGCCGGTCGTCGGCATGACGTACATGACCTCGGACGTCGCGCGCAAGTTCCTGTTCCTGCCGAACGTATCGGTATGGGACCGCGACATGGCGCAGATGCGCAAGGCCGGCATCAACTGGATTCGTACGGGCGTATGGACGGCGTACCGCAACATCATGCAGGTGGACGGCCATGCCTCCGAGGAAGTGCTGCGCTCGATCGACGCGTTCTTCATGACCGCGAAGAAGCACGGGCTGCAGGTGACGTTCACGTTCTTCTCCTTCACGCCGGAGACGTGGGAAGGCGTCAATCCGTATCTCGATCCGCGCAGCGTGGAAGCGCAGAAGCGGTTCATCCGCTCCATCGTCAGCCGTCACGCGGGGACGACGAACGTCGATTGGGATTTGATCAACGAGCCGTCGATGTTCGATCCGCCGCGCATCTTCTCCGACGGCCCGCGCTCGAGCCGCGATCGTTTCGAGCGCGAGGCGTATGCGGCGTGGCTGGCGAAGCGCCACGGCGACATCGAGCTGCTGCGCGAGCGCTGGGGCATGACGCCGGGCGAGCTGCCGGATTTCGCGTCGGCCTCGATTCCCGAGCCGGAGGACATCAACTTCGACGTGCAGGACATGCATCAAGGCAAGCGCGGCACGCGCTGGCTCGACTACGTGCTGTTCTCGATGGACATGCATAACCGCTGGGCGAGCGAGCTCGTTAACGCCATTAAGGAAGGCAATCCGGGGCAGCTCGTCACGGTCGGCCAGGACGAGGGGCTCGGCGCGCAGCGTCCGTCGCCGTTCTTCTACGGCGAAGCGGTGGACTATACGACCGTCCATTCGTGGTGGCTGAACGACCATCTGCTGTGGGACGGGATTTTCGCCAAGACGGCGGACAAGCCGAACGTCATTCAGGAGACGGGCATCATGTACGTGGAGACGCCGGCCGGCTTCGCGAAGCGCTCCGAGGAAGAGCTGCGCGCGATGCTGGAGCGCAAGTACGCGTACGCGTTCTCGACCGGCGGCGCCGGCGCGGTGCAGTGGATCTGGAACACGAACTTCTATATGGACAACGCGAACGAGTCGCATATCGGCGCGCTGCGCGCCGACGGAACGGAGAAGCCGGAGGCGGACGTTTCTTACCGTTTCGGCAGCTTCATGGAACAGATTCGCGACCTGTTCCGGGAACGCGAGCTGGAGGACGTGGCCGTCGTATTCCCGTACTCCAACGATTTCTCGAACCGCAAGCTGGCGTTCGACGCGACGACGCGGCTGACGCGTATTCTGGGCTACGAGCTGAAGGTGCCGTTCCGCGGCGTGTCGGAATACCATCTGGACGTGCTGGACGCGGCGCCGGCGAAGCTGATCATCGTGCCGTCCGCGCATAACTTCGCCGACGAGGCGTTCGCGCAGCTGCTCGACATCGTCGGCCGGACGGGCGCGACGCTCCTGTTCACGGGGCCGCTCGGACTCGATGCGTATTGGCGCTCGGCGGACCGGCTTGCGGATGCGTTCGGCAAGCGGGTGCTGGGCAACGTCGTCCGCGAAGAACGGATGGCGCTCGGCGGGCAAGCCTATCCGGTTTCATACGGGCAGCGCAGAATCGCCCAATTGGCCAAAGAAGCCGTCCGCGAAGACGGTGCGGCCGCCGTGTCGGCGGACCGGGTGTTGGAGACGGCCTGCGGAAGCGGCCGATTGATCTGGTGCCCGCTGCCTGTCGAGCTGAACGAACGCGTCGAGCCGGTTGCGGCGCTCTACAAGCATGCGCTCGAGGCGGCCGGCTACCAGGCCGACATGACGTGGCTTCAAGGCGGCGACTTGCCTGGCGTCTATGGACGGCGCTTGCGTTTCCGGGACGGCGAGCTGTTCGTCTTCGTATCCGAGTATGCGTTCGACGCGGAGATCGAGGTTCGTTCGGCTACGACCGGGGCGTCGTATGCGTTCACGCTGGAGCGGGAGCGGGCAGTGCTGTTCGCCGTCGACCGCGAGGGCCGCGTTACGGCGGTATATCGTCCGGACGAAGTGAACGTACGGGCGACGCCGGCAGGACGCGCATAGGAGCAGGAGTTCGGAGCAGAGGATTATGGATCAGGAGACGTAAGATTAGGGAGGAGACGTTCACGATGGCAAATGCGGATAACAAAAGAACGACGGCGCATATCATCTCACATACCCACTGGGACCGCGAATGGTATCTGCCTTACGAGAAGCACCATGTCCGGCTGATCGCCCTCATGGATTCGCTGATGGACACGCTGGAGAAGGATACGGAATACCGCAGCTTCCATCTCGACGGCCAGACGATCATTATCGAGGATTACTTGCAGGTGCGTCCCGAGCAGCGGGAGCGGCTGGAGAAATGGATCCGCGAGGGCCGGATTCTCATCGGACCGTGGTACGTGCTGCAGGATGCGTTCCTGACGAGCAGCGAGGCGAACGTGCGCAACTTGCAAATCGGGCATAAGGACGCCGCGCCGTACAATACGATCACGAAGGTCGGCTACTTCCCGGACACGTTCGGCAACATCGGCCAGGCGCCGCAGCTCATGCTGCAGGCGGGCATCGACAACGCGGTGTTCGGCCGCGGGGTCAAGCCGACGGGCTTCAACAACGAGGTTTCCGATGCGGCCTACGAATCGTCGTTCTCGGAGCTGATCTGGGAAGGACCGGACGGCTCGCGCGTGCTCGGCATTCTGTTCGCGAACTGGTACAGCAACGGCAACGAAGTGCCGGCGGACGAAGCGGAAGCGCGGGAATATTGGGAGCGCAAGCTGGCCGACGCCGGCAAATACGCCTCCACGGGCCAGCTGCTGTTCATGAACGGCTGCGACCACCAGCCGATCCAGACGGATTTGCCGGAAGCGATCCGCACGGCTCGCAAGCTGTTCCCGGACACGGACTTCGTGCACTCCAACTTCACGGACTACCTGGCGGCGCTCCGGTCGTCGCTGGACACCGACCTGTCGGTCGTGCGCGGCGAGCTGCGCAGCCAGCGGACGGACGGCTGGTCTACGCTCGTGAACACGGCGTCCGCGCGCGTATACCTGAAGCAGATGAACCAGGCCGGGCAGACGATCCTCGAGAAGGTCGCCGAGCCGCTGGCCGCCTTCGCGCATGCGGCGGGCCTAGCTTCCTACCCGCATCACCTGCTGACCTACGCCTGGAAAACGCTCATGCAGAACCATCCGCATGACAGCATCTGCGGCTGCAGCGTCGACGAAGTGCACCGCGAGATGGTTACGCGGTTCGACAAGAGCCGCCACGTCGCGGAAACGATCGTCGACGACAGCAAGCATGCGCTTGCAGGGGCCGTCGATACGAGCGTGTTCGAGCGCTTCGGCCAGGACGCGCTGCCGATCGTCGTCTTCAACACGACGGGCTGGGCGAAGAGCGCCGTCGTCGACGTCGAGCTGGACGTCGCGCGCGTATATTTCCGTGACGGCATCGGCTTCAACGAAATGACGCGCATGATGAAGGCGGTCGACGTTACCGGCCGCACGCTCGTGGACGCGGACGGCAATGCCGTTGCGTATACGATGGAGGACCTCGGTCTGCAGTTCGGCTACGACCTGCCGGACGACAAGTTCCGCCAGCCGTATTGGGCGCGCCGCGTAAGACTGACGTTCGAAGCGTCCGTTGCGCCGGCGATCGGCCTGCATGCGTACGCGTGGGTGCTCGGAGCGGCTGGCGCCGCTGCGGAAGCGTCGCTCGTGAACGGCCCGCGCTCGATGGGCAACGCGAAGCTGAACGTCGAGATTGCCGAGGACGGCACATTGACGGTGAAGGATCTGGCGAGCGGCCGGACGTACTCCGATCTGCTGATTTACGAAGACACCGGCGACATCGGCAACGAGTACATGTACAAGCAGCCGGACAACGAACCGGCGCTGACGACCAAAGGGCTGGCGGCCGAAATCCGCCTGATCGAAGACAACGCGTACCGCGCGTCGTTCGAGATCGTGCACCGCTGGTCGATCCCGGCATCGGCCGACGAGCTGTTCGAGCAGGAGAAGCAGGAAGCCGTCTATTATCCGTACCGGAAAGCGGGCCGTTCGAAAGAAATGGTGCCGTTCACGATCCGTACCGTCGTCAGCCTGGAACGCTCCGGCCGCGGCGTCGGCATCCGTACGACATTCGACAACCAGGCGAAGGATCACCGCGTGCGCGCGCTGTTCCCGACCGACTTGACCGCGTCCGTTCACCGCGCCGACGCGATCTTCGAAGTGGCGGTCCGCAGCAACGAACCGGCCGCCGAGTGGGAGAACCCGAGCAACACGCAGCATCAGCAAGCGTTCGCCGACGTCAGCGACGGCGCGAACGGGCTTACGATCGCCAACAAAGGGCTGAACGAGTACGAAGTGCTGCGCGACGGCCGCAATACGATCGCCGTTACGCTGCTTCGCGCCTGCGCGGAGCTCGGCGACTGGGGCGTCTTCCCGACGCCGGAAGCGCAGTGCCTCGGCGAGCACGCGGCCGAGCTGCTCATTGTGCCGCATCAAGGCGACGGCGCCGCCAACGGCGCGTTCGCGGAGGCGTATCAGTATCAGACGCCGCTGACGACCGTCCAGACCGGCGTTCACGCCGGGACGCTCGCGCCGACGCATGTCTTCCTGGCTTGGGAAGGCGAGGGCATCGCCTTCTCGTCGGCCAAGATCGCGGATGCGACGGGCGATCTCATGCTGCGCTGGTTCAACCTGCAGCCGGCAGCGGCCGAGCTGAACGCGCAGCCGAACGTTGACGCGGCCGGCGCCGTGTACAAGAGCGACGTGCTCGAGCGCACCGTCGAGCGCATCGCGGCCGAAGGCGGGAACGCCGCGTTCGCGGCGGAGCTGGGACCGTGCGAGATTTTCACGGCGGGCATCGCCATCGCGCAGTCGAATAAATAGCATGAAGGTCATATAAAAGATGGGTCGGCTGCCGCCGGCCCATCTTTTATATATGATAACGGGGTTCAGACGCGCGAAGTAATGCTGCATCCTTCTGGAAATACTAGCACTCTGATGCGCATCGTATTGTATCGTACCGAACGGTTCGATTGACGCGCCCCGGCTGCACCGCTGACTTCCGATAGGCTGCACTACATACGAAAACCTGCTTACACATACATATCGATGAAAGGGGGAACGCGCAGATGAGTCATCGTCATGCTCAGGGGCCTGATCACGATCACGGCCGCAGTCACGATCACGGCCATGATGACAGCCATGATCACAGCCATGATCACAGCCATGGTCACAGCCATGGTCACGATCACAGCCACGGGGATGTGTTCCATACGCATGCGCCGATCGGCAAGATGAAATTGGCGTTCTTCCTCAGCTTCATCATTCTGGTGGTGGAGGTTGCCGGCGGCTTGATCTCGCACAGCCTGGCGCTGCTGTCCGATGCGGGGCATGTGCTGACCGACATCGCCGCCATCGGGCTGTCGTGGTACGCGATGAAGCAGTCGCTCAAGGCGCCGTCGGAAGCTTTTACGTTCGGTTATCACCGGTCGGGCATTCTGGCGGCGTTCGTCAACGCGCTGTCGCTGATTTTGATCGCGGTTCTCATACTGTGGGAGGCCGTCAAGCGGTTTCAAGCGCCCGAAGAGGTCGAGAGTACGTGGATGTTCATCAGCGCCGGCGTCGGGCTTGCCATGAACTTATACCTGGGGCTCGGATTGAGCAAGGAAGAGAATATCAACGTCCGCAGCGCCGTGCTGCACATGATGGGCGATGCCGCGGCTTCGGCAGGGGTTATCGCAGGGGGGCTGATCATCCGTTTCACCGGCTGGTACGCGGTCGATCCGATCCTGAGCGTGCTTATCGCCGTCCTGATCGCGTTCGGCGCCGTCGGCATCGTCCGGCAGACGGTTCATATTCTCATGGAGGGCATGCCGAAGGGCGTGTCGCTGCAGAAGGTCGTGGGGACGATCGAATCCGTTCCCGGCGTCCACGGCGTGCACGATCTGCATGTGTGGAGCATTACGAGCGGGAAGAATGCGCTGTCCTGCCACGTGACGCTGGACGGGCGGATAACGATCGAAGAAAGCCAGGCGATCCTGCGCGAGATCGAGCATCGGCTGCTCCACCTCAATATCGGCCACTGTACGGTTCAGATGGAAGACAATCATCATCCGCATGGCAACGCGGTCCTATGCGACGGCGAGGACCCAGGGCACGCGCATCCTCATGGGCCGCATGATGATCATTAACGCGGTGAACGTTTAATCCCCTGGCGACTCACCGCTTCAGCTTCAGCCTATACGACAGCACCAGCTCCACGACCGCGATCAGCATGAAGATCGTCCCCAGTTTATGCAGTCCGGCAGCATACAGGGCGGCCGCGGCCGTGCCGAAGACGAGGAGCTGGATAGCGAAGCGCAGCATGGCGCTTACCTGGACAGGGGCCTTCGGCGCGACGAAGACGCCCCATAACACGGCGACCAGCACGGGCGTTCCGATGCCTGCCGTCGCGCGAACCCACAAGGCGGCTCCGGGGAGCTTGCACCCCCAATAGCAGAACGCCGCGAGCGCGCACAGCTCGAGCAGAAAGAAAATAACGTCGATCAGGATCATAGTCTTGCATCCTCCCCGAGGGAATTTAATGTCCGTGCTTCATCATACGCGGCACGAAAACAGTCTAGACGGGGTAAACGTACAAGAATTGGCGGATCTCCGTACGGATCCGTCATGCACACTCGGCGCTGGCGGGACTGCGGTTCCTGATCCCCGCAATGAACGCCTGCCCCGATCAAGCTGCCCCGGCGATTAAAACATCGTCGAGCCCGTCGGGGTCGGGGGCATCCGCGTTCAGTTCTCCGCAATCGTGGGGATCGGCAGCCCGCCGGAGTCGTCCGGGGCCAGCATTCTGATCCAAGTCACCCGGAGAACGGACCCAGCCGATGGCCTCGCGTACAGCGGTTTACGGGTAGAGGGGCCGATCGGACCCGACATTGCATCGCCTGAGCTAGATAACCTCTATCGGCTACGGACACAGGTTCCGTTATTTTGCTCGAAATCGGTATTTTGGGTTGGCGCTCGGACACAGGATCCGTTATTGCCTCCGGGAAGCGCCGTGTGTATGCATGTTGGGCGAAATAACGCATCACCTGTCCGCGAGCACATGGGAAAACAACGAAACCCGGCCATTAACGCATCTCCTGTCCGCTTCCTTGCTTCGGCGGCAGCGCCGCTGCCTGACCGGCCCCAAAGCCGATTGCTCCAAACGGTTTTGGCAGCTACGCCGGGAATCAGCAGCCTGAACGCGTCTGGCGGGTGCCGTGGGAAGCCGCGGGAATCCCGCCCGCACTACCTGGGAATGGCGGTTCAAGCTGCCCCGGGCAATGAGGGGGAATTACCATCAGGCCCACGACACAGAAGGGTCTGCCCGCAGGAGCCCGCAGTCCCTTTTATTCGAGTCGCCGATTCTTGGTCACGATTGTAGCTACCGTCCCCACGACCAGCGTGCTGGCAATCAGAACGATATGGAACACCACGTCTTCCGAATCATGCACTTGATGGATCGTGCCGTAGAAGGCGAACAATTCGATCAGCAATATGATGATCCAGCCGGCGAATACCGTAAAGCGCGTCATAGACACCCTCCCTCAATGAAAGTATATGGCCGGTCTGCCGTGGCTGAACCAGCGAAGCCGGCGCAGCTACAGGCCGGAGTCCAGCCAAGCGCGGGCATAGGGGAGCCGGTACAGGAGGGCTGCCCGCCGGAGCTGGATCAGCCCCAGGTCCACGGACGTTTCGATGTAGCCGACGATCTGCCCGAACGTAAACACCTGCAGCGGCTCCTGCAGCGCTGCCTGCTCGTAGTCCAGATCGCCCAGTACGCTAGGGATGAAAGCCTCCGCTTCGCTTGCTCTCACCTCGTCGATATCCAGGATCGAGGGGACGTCGAGCAGCGTTTCGCGCAATTGATCTTTAACGCCGTAATGTTCGGTCAGCTTGCCGTTCAGCAAGCGGAAGTCGTTATGATAGCGCGGATAGACGTCCGGGTCGGCGTCCATCCGGTTCTTCAGCCAAGCCAGATTAAAGCCCTTCAGCCAAACGTCGTCCGCGATCAAATGCGTGAAATAGCCCAGAATGTACAGGCTCTCCGCGCGGGCGAGGTACTTGTGCAGAAATCCTTTATAGTCCACGCTTCGCGAGTAGTCCCGTACCTCGCCGCGGAAGAAATGGGATTCGTTCTTCGTCGTCACCGCGTCGGGCGCAACGCTGCCGACCAGGAACGACGTTCGGTCTTCGATCGGCAGCATGTCCGCAATCCGACTGGCGATAATGGCGTGCATGATTCTGGAGCCCAAGGCAGCGACCTCCCCCGATTGTGCATTATTTCCGCCTACTGGTGAATGTACGACAGCACATCATAGATATACTCGCCCAAGGGCAGCGAGGTATCGACCTGCATGCACGGCAAGCCGGACGGTTTCTTGGCGCGGTTAATGACGGCTTGCCATTGGTCTTCCGGGATATCGACCGGACCGATCTGGGTGATCATTCGTTCCCGGGCTCTCAGCCGCTCGTTCAGCGTATGAATATCGTTCAGGATGCACTCGACGTATTTGTATTTCGCCCGGTGCTTCGCCGCCAGCGCGATTCCTTTCTCGACCAGCGGATCGTACAAGCAGGGGCTGTCGAGGATGACGCTGTGACGCTGCGAGAGATGATAATCGACTAATGCCCATTCGATATGGTAGGCGATCCCGCCGGCGCGCTTGGGGTCGACGTCGTCAGGCAGCTCTTCGACCAACGCGGATTTCACGATATCATGGTCGACGATAATCGCATTGGTGTACTTTCCGATCTCCTTGGCCAGCGTGGATTTTCCCGATCCGGGAAATCCGGACATTTGCAGAAAGAACATGGTCGACCTCCTGTTATCGGTGATCAGGCTCGCGGCTCGGCTCCCCTAAGCGATGTTTTCTGTGCCCGTAATCGCGGATCGCCTCTTGGAGCAGCGCCTTGTCAAAGTCGGGCCAGAGCGTACGCGTAAACCACAGTTCGGCATGAGCGGCCTGCCAGAGCAGGAAGTTGCTCAGCCGCTGCTCTCCGCTCGTGCGAATGACGAGGTCGGGCGCGCCGCAATCGTTCGTGAAGAGATACCGCTCGAACCGCTCCTCGTTTAATTCGGCGTCTTCATCGGAGCCGGCATCCATCAGGCAGCTTCTGACCGCTTGCATGATGTCGGCTCTGCCTCCGTAATTCAGCGCGAAATTCAGGATCATGCCCGTATTGTCCATGGTCGCTTCGGCCGTATGCCGCAGCAGTTCTTGGACGTCTGCCGGGAAACGCGCAATATCGCCAAGGTAGCGGATGCGGACATTTCGACTTAGAAGTTCATCAAGCATAGCGCTTTGGAAAAACAATTGCGGGAGACGAATTAAATAGCTCACCTCGTCGGCCGGGCGTGTCCAATTCTCGGTCGAGAACGCATAAAGCGTCAAGCAGCGGACGTTCATGTCGCAGCCGGCCCGGATGATTGCGCGCATGGTCGTCATGCCTGCGTAGTGTCCGGCTGTTCGCGGCAGTCCGCGCTTCGTCGCCCACCTGCCGTTGCCGTCCATCATGATGGCAATATGCGCGGGCTTGACGAGGAGTTCTTCAGTCATGCTCATAAGGCTGCGCCGCCTCCAATGCCAATGGCTGTCGTTAGGTGTTCTGCCGGATCCGGTTCATCCCCGTCATGATGCCGTCGATGAAAGTCATGCCATAAATGTCGGTGACGATCTTCATTGTACCATATTATGGATGGCGAATCGTCGATTATAACGCACGGTTAAGCTCCTGAATGATTCAGCCTATGAAGCCCTTGCCGAGATTGATCACGCAAGGCTTCAGATCGCTTAACGGCAAGGATGACTGCAAGGCATGATGGTTGCAAACTTCCCTAGACGTTCCCCAGAAGGTCGCCGAGCTGCTCCCAACGCTCCGCGGTGCCTATCATTTCGTCGGCGAAGCGGGCAGGGACCCCGCTGAACGATTCGAACGAAGGCCGGATCCACCAGAACGATTCAATACACCAGACGTATTTGACCGCTTGCAAGATCGACCCCGGCGGCAGCGGTCGCGCGCCGCGGTAGCCTTCGGCGAAAGCGGCTGCCGCATCCCTGCGGAACCCGCGCTCGTCCAGCGCGCCGGATAGGACGGCCCGCCCGAGATCAAGCAGGGGAAACGAATAGCGTGCCCGGTCGAAATCAACGATGGCGGTCAGAGCGTCCCCTTCGAAAAGCAGATTGTCCGCCCATAGATCAAGATGCGTCCAGCCCGCGTTCAGCGGCGCAAAATCTTCCTCTCCGAGCGAATCGATGATCGACTTCTGTACGTGCATCGCGCTCCGAACGCGTTCGGACGAGTCCCTGGCCTCATGCCAGCCCGCCTCCCAGCTGCGCTCCATTTCCTCGCGAGACAACCGCCAGAGCGGTTCCTCCGGAGGCAATGCCGCTCCGAGCCCTAATGACGCCGCGGAATCCCAGGCGTTATGCATATGCGCGGCAGCTCGTCCGAGGGCATGCAGCCGCGGCTCGCTGATCTTGCCGGCAGGCGCCATGGCGCCGGGGCTGCATGTCATGGCGGTCATATACCTTCCGCACGGGAGGCTATGCATGCAGCGTCCTTCCAGCGTCAGCGGCTCCGGACATGCGCCTCCCGATTGGAACAGGAGAAGCTGCAGCCGCAGCGCATTTTCGATCTTGCCGCGAAACGCCGGATCATGCATCTTATAGCGTTCGGGGTGATAGCTCTTGACGAACAGCTTGCCTTTGTTCGTCTCGACGATCCACTTCTCGTTCATCAGTCCGCGTCTTATGCGGCTGGCGGACAGCATTCTGGCCGCGAAATGCCTGTCCAGCCAATCCGCGATTTCATCGACTAATTGCTCCTCCGTCGTTAACGGCATATAAGGTCAACCTTCCTAATCGATAGAATGGAATAACTAGCTGAAATGGAAAATTCCACAGCCAACGCCGGAATCCTTCCGCGTTGTCTCGTAAGCCCGCTCCGAGCATCATGCCGGGGCCGCCCTATCATTGTCTCTTGCGGCGGAGCCACCGCGCAGAGCCTCTTTCGGATTAAATGACAATAACCCCCTGCCGATAAAGAGATAGATACAGATTCCTGTCATGACGAGAAGGAGAACAACCCAATGACCATTGCAAACAAGAAACGGGGGGCGAAGGCAATGCTGCTGACGAACGCTTTGCTGCTGTCGCCGACTGCCGCGAAAGCGGCGCATGCCTATGAACCGAGCGCGTGGGCGCAAGCGGACGTTGATCGCGCCTTTGCGTTCGATCTCATCCCGAGCGAACTTGCGGACGATTATCGGAAGCCGATAACGCGGGCGGAGCTGAGCGCCGTAATCGTCCGCTTGTACGAGCGGTTGACGGGCAGAGCCGTTCCGGCGCCGACTGTGCATCCTTTTACGGATACCGATAATGCCGATGTGCGCAAGGCGTATGCGCTGGAGCTCGTCGGAGGAACGGGGAAGGGGGTATTCTCGCCGAAAGCGCCGGTCACGCGGGAGCAGCTGGCGGTCATGCTCTACAATACGATCGCAAAGGCCGGACTGGCGGATAAACTGCCAAGCCTCGCATCGGAGTCGTTCCGGGACGCGGGCGCGATCGCCGGCTGGGCGAAGGAAGCGTCGGAGCGCTTGTCCGCGGCAGGCATCCTGAAAGGCGCGCAGATGAAGGAAGGGGTATTGTTCCAGCCGAAGTCGAACGCGTCCCGGGAGCAGATATTCTCCATCGCGTACCGCGTTGCGTCGGCATACGGCCCGTTATACATTCGCGGCGAATCGGACCTGCTGGAGGCGGTCGAGCATAGAGGCCGGGAGCTGATCTTCAAGGACGATCGATCCAAGCGGATCTATGAAGAGGCCAAGCGCGCGAATGATTCGATCATCGCGCCCGGCATGAGCGATTTCGAGAAAGAACTCGCCATTCATGATTATCTGGTCCTGCATGTCGCCTATGATTACGACAATTACCTGAAAGATACGGTACCTGCCGATTCATACAGCGCGTTCGGTTCCCTGGTACGCGGGACGGCCGTCTGCCAAGGGTATGCGTACGCGGCGCACATCATGCTGGAGCTGGCGGGAATCGATTCGCAAATCGTGACCGGCACGGCGAACGGCGGCGGCCATGCCTGGAACAAGGTGAACATCGGCGGCGAATATTACAATTTGGACGTGACCTGGGACGATCCGGTGCCGGACGAGAAAGGCCGCCTCGCGTACAGCTACTTTAACGTGACCGATGCCGCTTTAAGCCAAGATCATACGTGGAACGCAGCGGAATGGCCGGCCGCGACGGCCGTGAAGTATGACTACTTCGAATACAAGGGCTGGGCGATGCACAGCGCAGCGGAGCTGAAGGCGTATATTGCGAACGCCATCGCTTCGCGACTGTCGGAAGTGAGCTTCAAAGCAGTCTATGACGGGGATGAGCGAGCGGATATTTCGGAGGCTTTTGCAGCGAGCGACGCGTTGTCCGGCTATTCGTATTCTTACTCGGGACGGGCCTATACGCTCAAGCTTCGGTATTGGCAGCCTGCGTCGTAAGGAGGCACCTATCTGATCGGCACGGCTAACGATCCGGAGAATAAGAAGGAGCAGTCCGGGTCATGGCATCATGACCCGGACTGCTCCTTCTCCGTGCGGCTATGCGCCGCTCCCCCTGCAGCGCGGCGCATAGCCGCGAGGACGATCGAACCCGCGGCTATTGCTCGTCGTTCAACGCGGCGATCGCGCGTTCCACGAAAGGCGCGAGCTCGCCGATCCGTTTGGACACGCTGCCGGCGGATACTTCGTACCGCTTAGCGACCTCGGCCTTCGTCATATTTTGACGGCCGGTCAGCATGGCCAGGCTGTATTCCAGCGCGGCGAAGAAGACGCCCGGCTTCTGCACGATCGGCGCATGCTCTCTGGCGTAAGCGAACCATATCAATATCGTCGCGTTGATTTCATCCCACGAGTAACGACCGGCCAGATGCGGGACGAGCTCTGCGGCCAGGCTGCCGTATTGCGGCTGCGGCCATGCGATGCGGTCGACGGCCGCATTCATTTCTTCGAGCGACTCCGGTACGGCGATGTATAAGGACTCGCTGCCGCTCGGCTTCGAAGCAGGCGCCGCCGCCGCTTGCGCGGGGGCTTCTCCGATGCGGACGGCCTCGTCTTTGGGCAGGCAGCATTTCTTGTATTTCAATCCGCTGCCGCAGGGACATGGGGCGTTGCGTCCCACTTTTGTCGTCATGATCATAGGGTGAATCGCTCCTTTACGATAAACATCGTAACAGAAAGCCTCCCATTTCATCAAATTTAAAACCAAAAGGCATAAATATTGGACAAGCGGGACCTGACCGCCGTATGGCATAATGATGAAGGCATAGTCTTAGAGATAGAGACATTCAACATGGAGAATAGGGAGAACGACCGGTTTATGAGAGATAGAGAGCAAACGGGAGAAACCGTACCCACCTGGAAAAAGTTAAGTTTATTCGCGCTGACGTGGCCGATTCTCATCGATTCCGTCCTGCGGATGATGCTGGGCAGCGCCGACGTGTTCATGCTGAGCCGCATTTCGGACAATGTTGCCGGCGCGGTCGGCTTGGCCAATGAAATCATCGTCTTCTGCATTCTGATGTTCGGCTTCGTCGGCATCGGCACGAGCGTGGCGGTCACGCAGTTCCTGGGAGCGGGGAAGAAGGAGACGGCCAGCCGCATCTCGGCATTGGCCATCTCGCTGAACGTCATCTTCGGCTTGTTCGTCAGCCTGGTGCTGTTCGCGTTCAGCAAGCAATTCATGGAAATGCTCAATCTGGCGCCGGAGCAGATCGCCATCGCGAACAAATACATGCGGCTCATCGGCGGCTTCATCTGGATCGAAGCGGTGTCGTACGCGGTATCCTCGATCCTGCGCGCGAACGGCCGGACGCAGGACGTCATGTTCGTCACGCTCGGCGTCAATGTCCTGCACGTGGCGGGCAATTATTTGCTGATCTTCGGCCATATGGGCTTCCCGGAATGGGGCGTGACGGGTGCGGCCGTCTCGACCGTATTCAGCCGATTGATCGGCATCGTCGTGCTGATCGCGCTGCTGTACCGCCGCATTCCGAGTCCGATCCGGCTCAAGGATTACGTCTCGTTCGACAAGCGGCATGTGAGAACGATCCTGGGCGTCGGCTTGCCGGCGGCCGGCGAGCAGATCGCCTGGCAGTCCCAGTACATGATGATCATGGGCTTCGTCAACATCATCGGGCAAAAGGCGCTCAGCGCGCATGTGTACGTGTTCAATATCAGCACGTACTTCATGGCCCTGTCGACGGCGATCGGGATCGCGACCGAGATCATCGTCGGCCATATGGTGGGCGCTGGCGAGAAGAAGGCGGCGTACTACCGGCTGCTGCGCAGCTTGCGCATCAGCATCATGCTGACGGCCGTCGTCGTCGCCATCACCGCCCTGTTCCGTTTCCAGCTCGTCGGACTGTTTACGGACGATCCCAAGATCATTGCGACGGGCGCGGGCATCTTCCTCATCTCGATCATCCTGGAGCCGGGGCGCGTCTTCAATATCGTCGTCATCAACTCGCTCCGCGCGGCCGGAGACGCGAAGTTCCCGGTGCTGATGGGCGTCTTCTCGATGTGGGGCGTCTGCGTGCCGTTGGCATACTACCTTGGCGTGCACCTGGGGTGGGGCTTGGCCGGCGTGTGGATCGCGTTCACCGTGGACGAATGGCTGCGGGGCCTGATGATGCTCTGGCGCTGGAAGAGCGGCGCATGGGCGCGGAAATCGTTCGTGCAGCCTGCCGCGCAGGAGCAGCTGGGCTCGGCCGCCGGCATGTGAAGCCAGCCGGCGCAGCGAATGACGGCAGCATCGGACAGCGGCGTCCGGGCTGCCGATTGTTGACGACCGGATGCCCTCCCATAACGCCATAACAAAAAGGGCAGCACCGGTCATCATGGACCGGGGCTGCCCTTTAGCGGCTTGCGCCGCAGCGTTCAAGCGTTTATGGCAGGATGTTGCCTGCCGCGCGGTAGATTTCGTACCATTCTTCGCGCGTCAGCGTAATCTCGCTTGCGCGGATGCAATCCTTGATGCGCTCGATGTTCATCGTGCCGGTCACCGGCTGCATTTTCGCAGGGTGGCGGAGCAGCCAAGCGATGGCGATCGTCGTGTTGCTGACGTCGTATTTCTTGGCGACTTCGTCGATCTTCGCGTTCAGTTCCGGGAATTTCGGGTTGTCCAGGAAGACGCCCTCGAAGAAGCCGAATTGGAACGGCGACCACGGCTGAATCGTGATGTCGTGCAGGCGGCAGTAGTCGAGGATGCTGCCGTCGCGGTTGATCGCGGAATTGTTCTCCATGTTCACGTTGACGCCGTTCGAGATCATGTTGGCGTTCGTGATGCTCAGCTGCAGCTGGTTCGCGACGATCGACTGCTTGACGAACTTCTTCAGCAGGGCGATTTGGTTCGGATTCTGGTTCGATACGCCGAAATGGCGTACTTTGCCGGCGCTTTCCAGCTGATCGAACGCTTCCGCCACTTCTTCCGGCTCCACGAGCGCATCCGGACGGTGCAGCAGCAGCACGTCGAGGTAATCGGTTCTCAGGCGCTGCAGGATCTTGTCGACGGACGAAAGGATATGTTCCTTGGAGAAATCGAATTGGCCCTGGCGAATGCCGCACTTGGACTGCAAAATGATTTTCTCGCGCACGGCGTCGCTCATGTGGATGGCATCCGCGAAGATTTCCTCGCATTTGCCGCCGCCATAGATATCTGCATGATCGAAGAAGTTCGCGCCTTCCTCGAGCGACGTTTGAATGAAGCGTTCCGCGCCGGCTTTATCCAGCGAATTGATGCGCATGCAGCCTACCGCGACTACGGGAACCTCGAGATTGCTTGTGCCGAGTTTGATCGTTTTCATGATAAACGATACCTCCTTAATAATGGGGCTTGATCGCTTCCTTGAGCATGACATGAACGGAAGCGTAACTATGTATCCTCTTGATTGTGACATACAACAAGTCCCGTTTCAAGCGAGTCGATCGAGGAATCGGCGCAAGTTGAAGTCACGTTCGCACATATCTTTGTTATAATAGATGGCAATAGACACTCTGCCGCAGGCTGCATGCAGCCATTTCGCCTGAAGCTCTACCAAATCCGATAAAAAGAATGTGATGTCGTGGTTCAGCCGGCCTATCGAATGCGCAAACAAACGTTTCTGGCCAAAATGCAAGCCCGCATAGCGATCGACGATTACCGGAAGCTGCTTTCGCTCTATTTGCCGATTCTGATCGATCAGGCATTCATCGTCTGCCTGAACGTGGTCAACACCGCCATGATCAGCTCGTCGGGCGTATCGGCGATCAGCGCGGTGAATCTGGTTGATTCGCTCAATTTCTTCCTCATCAGCGTCTTCGTCGCCGTGTCGACGGGCGGTACCGTCATCGTGGCGCAATATAAAGGAAACGGGAACGGCTCCATGGTATCCAGGGCGGCGGCCAGCTCCGTTGCGTCGGTCACGCTGTTCGCGATCGGCATCAGCCTGACGATGATCGTGCTTCACGGCCCCGCGCTTCACCTGTTGTTCAGGTCGGCGTCGCCGGACGTATTCGCCAAAGCGAAGACGTACTTCATTGGCAGCTGCGCGTCTTACGCCGGTATCGCCTTGGTGGAAGCGGTCTGCGGCGCGCTGCGGGGCATCGGGCAGTCGCGGGCGTCGCTCGTGCTGTCGCTGGTCATGAACATCTCGTACGTGCTGTTGAATCTGTTGTTCATTAACGGGCTGGACATGGGCGTGCTCGGCATGAGCATCTCCGTCAATGCGGCGCGCTACGGGGCCGCTGCGTTCGCGCTCTATTATCTGGTCAAGAAGAACAAGGATCTGCATGTGCAGATCAAGGACATGATCCGCGTGAAGTTCGCCATGGTCCGGAAAATCCTGTACGTCGGGCTGCCGTTCGCGGCCGAGCAAATGTTCTTCAACGGCGGCAAGATCGTTACCCAAACCTTCATCGTCAGTCTGGGGACGAATGCCATCGCGGTCAATGCCATCGGCGGCTCGTTCGCGCAGTTGACGCAAATTCCGTCCAACGCGCTGGCGCTGACGGCAATTACGATCATCGGCCAGAGCATGGGGCGGCAGGACGTCGACGGCGCGAGAAAGTACGCAAGGTTCTTCGTGTGGACATCGACCGTGTTCCTGCTTATTACTGCATTGATCGTGGTGCCGTTGTTCCATCCGCTCGTCGCGTTGTTCCATCCGCCGCAGGAAATCAAGCACGACATCTTCATGATCGTCCTCATTAACGCGGCCGCTCAGGTGCCGCTCTGGTCGATGAGCTTCATCATGCCGTCGGCGCTGCGCGCCGCGGGCGACTCGAAGTTCACGTCGATGGTGTCGCTGCTGTCGATGTGGCTGTTCCGGATCTCGCTCGGCTATCTGCTCGGGATCGTGCTGCATGGCGGCATCGTCGGCGTCTGGCTCGCGATGAACCTGGAGTGGGGCGTCAGGGGCCTTGTCTTCATCCTGCGCTTCCGCGGGAAGAAATGGTATCGGCATAAATTGATTTAAGCGCCGGGCTGCGGCTGCGGTCGACCGGACCGGGCTGCGGTCCCGCGGCGATACACCTCGCCGGGAGCTCCGACCGGCCGTTGCGAGACCGTTTCGTCCCGGCGGACGATAAGCGATCCTACCGGAAAGCGTAAATTATGGCAGCGTTTCAAAGCGTATGCCAGGAACCTTTTAACAGCGTTTACATCGTTCCGGCGCCTGAAACTCGCGTGTTTAGCGGCGCTGGGCTTTTTTTCTTGGGATGATTAAAAATTTTTATAGTAATAATAAAAATAATTTTAAAATTACCTATAGTCGAGCAGGGCAAAAAGCGATACAGTAGAGACAGAAGAAAGGCTGCTGTCATACTCGAAGCGTCTTGTGATTATTTTCACATTTCTCCCTTTGCGATGGAATGCTTTACCGCTTTACTTCGCTATAGGCGTATGCTGCGTTCCCTGTCCCAAGGCAGTGAACGTTATCAGACGCCTTGATGGGATTAAGCTTGCCGCGCTGCTTGCGGCGGCGCGCCGGTTCATCCGTCAGGATGATTGCAGCTGAGTGACTACATCTGAAGGAGGCAATACAATGAGTGAAACAATGGTATCGAACCTGGAGCAGCAAGATGCATCGGCGCTCGTGAAATCGGACGTACTCGATCAACTGCTGAAGCCGGAAGTGCAAGAAGCGCTGACACAACTGGTGGACCAGCTTCCTAAACTGTCCGAAATGATGGCTTTGATGACGAAAACGTACGAACTGGCGCAGAAGGTCGCTTCCGACCGCATCCTGATCCAAGACACGGTAGGCGGCATCCAAGAAGTCGTTAAGCCGCTGACGGAGAAAGTGAAGGGCTACGCATCGGCAGCAATCGAAGCGAGCGACCGTGCGGAGCAAAGCGAGAACGTGATCGGCTTGTTCGGCATGATCAAATTGCTGAAAGATCCGGAACTGCAAAGAATGCTCCGTTTCAGCCAAGCATACCTCGACATCCTTGGCGAAAGAAAGCAACAGGGCTAAACCGACCGAACCGATATCGACGATTCATAACTTATGCGAAGTACGGAGGATGAGAACCCATGAGAAAAGAAATACTGATCCTAGGCGGCGGCTACGGCGGCTTGCTTAGCGCGCTGTCCGCTCGTCAGCATCTGACGGAGGACGAAGCAACCATCACGCTGATTAACCGCGTTCCCTCGCACCAAATCATTACGGAGCTTCACCGTCTTGCCGCAGGCAACGTAGCCGAGAAAGCCGTTGCATTGCCGCTGGCGAAATTGCTGAAAGGCAAATCCGTCAACGTCGTGGTCGGCGAAGTGCAAACGATCGACGTTGCGGGCAAACGCGTATCCCTGGGCGACGGCACGTCGTATCGTTACGACAACCTCGTGCTCGCGCTGGGCAGCGAAACGAACTACTTCGGCATCCCGGGCCTGCAAGAGAACAGCCTGACGCTGAAATCCGTTGCTGACGCTAACCGTGTATTCAATCACGTTAAAGACCGGATCAAAGCATACGCGGCAAGCAAGAATAAAGCGGACGCAACGTTCGTTATCGGCGGCGGCGGCTTGACCGGCGTTGAGCTGGTCGGCGAGCTGGCAGACGAGCTTCCGGGCATTTGCCGTCAATACGGCGTGGATTTCGCGGACGTGTCGATCTCGCTGGTCGAAGCTATGCCGACAATCCTGCCGATCTTCTCGCCTGAGCTGATTCAGCGCGCAACGTCGAGCCTCGAGGCTCGCGGCGTGGAATTCCTGACGGGCCTTGCGATCACGGAAGTGAACGGCAACGTCGTTACGCTGAAAGACGGCAGAACGATCGAAACGAACACGCTCGTATGGACGGGCGGCGTTCAAGGCAGCTCCCTCGTGGGCAGCTGCGGCATCGAAGTCAACCGCGGCCGCGCTACGGTCAACGAGTACCTGCAATCCACTTCGCATCCTGAAGTCTTCCTGGCCGGCGACTGCGCAGTCGTATTCGCACCGGAAGGCCGTCCATACCCGCCGACAGCTCAGCTGGCATGGCAAATGGGCGAACTGGCAGGCGCGAACATCGCGGCTCAAATCAAGAACGCGAAGATGGACACGTTCAGCCCGGTATTCTCCGGTACGCTGGCAAGCCTGGGCCGCAAAGACGGCATTGGCGCCATCGGCGGCAGCGGCATCGAGCTGAAAGGCACGCCTGCTTCCCTGATGAAGAAAGCAAGCAACGCGCGTTACCTGTCGCACATCAACGGCCTGTTCTCGCTCGCGTACTAATCCGCAAACGATAACGGTTACGATCCATACGATAAGCCCCGGCTCTGCGAGCCGGGGTTGTTTGCGTTGCCGGCAGTCGCATTATCGTATAGCGGGGTATGGCGGTATGTCGGTAGGCTGTGAATAACGAAAATGAGGACGGATATGCGTTGTGCATAAGGCGATGCAGCGCGAAACGAAGTCCGTCCTGCTGCTGTGATATCCACTTATCAACAGGGTTATGCACAATGCTAACAGGCGGAAAAGCGCTATTTTGCGGTATTTTGAATTTTATTACGCACATATCCACAGATTCGGTTGTACACAAGCGAGCGGCTGTGGACCGCTTCTTCGCAAGGCGGATAAACCAAACAGCCCTCTCCGTAGAGAGGGCCCAGGCTGTTGAAAAGGTGTTCGGTCGAGGCCCGCGGCTGACAACGTTACCGCTAGTCAACACGGATCGTCAGACGTGTACCCGCTCCGCGAACAAACATAGGAAGGCGGACAGAGGATCCGCTATTTGATCACAATCGGCGTTTGGAGGTAGCGATCGGACATAGGATTCGTTATTGGCTCCGGAATGCAGCAAAAAACCGGCTTTTGGCAGAAATAGCGAATCTCCTGTTCGGCAGCTTGCGGAAAATCGATGAATACGAGCAAATAAAGGATCTCCTGTCCGTTTCTCATGGACTTTCTCGACATGCTAAGCCCTCTCCGCAGAGAGGGCCGTCGTCGGGTATGGATGACTCGATTAGCTTCTTCTAAGCCGGCGCCGCGCGTTGAACTGCTTCCATTGGAAGTACATGAAGCAGCCGAGGCAGAATCCGCTCAAGGCCAAGACGACGGCAGCCGTCAGCATCGCAAGGCTGATATAGGCAAGGATGGTCAAGCCGGTTGCGGCGCCGATCAGCGTCACGGCCAGGAACAGGATGGCCAGCAGGCTGTTGAACCGCAGCAGCTCCCGGCTCTCGGTTCTGGCGCTGACCGGCATGAGAGGCGAGAGGATGCGGACGAACAAGTTATACCGCACGCCGAACGTGCGGCTGACGAGCTGCACGAGCAGCGGCAGAATCAGAATCCAGAACTGCTGCGTGATCACCGTTGCAATGATGCTCAGGAGAATGCCCAGCTGGTTGCTCCGTACCCGGTGAAGCGGAACTTCATCGATGCACGCGTACGGGTCGGGTTGTAAGGATGCTGCCATGGTATGCGCCTCCGTTAAGTTGAAGTGGTTAGTTCTATTGTACATCAAAACCAAGTATTCGGGTATGGAATTATTAATTTTCCGCAGGCATTCTCCCGACGAATGCTGCAGCTCCCATGGAGCAGCAAACCAATCGTTCTCCCGACGAATGCTGCAGCTCCCATGGAGCAGCAAACCAATCGTTCTCCCGACGAATGCTGCAGCTCCCATGGAGCAGCAAACCAATCGTTCTCCCGACGAATGCTGCAGCTCCCATGGAGCAGCAAACCAATCGTCGTTGACTTCCCCCATTTTACATAGGTAAAATAACTATTAGCTAACATGTCGGGATTGAGGATAGGGGCAGAAGCAAAAACGATGGAATCGATCGGTTTGGTATTGGAAGGCGGAGGCATGCGGGCCGTTTATACGGCCGGCGTGCTGGAATATTTTCTGGAACAGGGGATCATCTTCCCTTATATTATCGGCGTGTCGGCCGGCGCTTGCGTGGCGACCAGCTATCTCTCCCGGCAGAAGGGCCGGAATAAAGTCGTCAATGTCGACATGATCACGGATAAGCGGTACATTTCGTGGGGGAATTATTTTCGGAAAGGGCAAATGTTCGGCATGGATTTTATTTTCGATGAAATCCCGAATAAGCTGGTGCCCTTCGATTTCCAGGCCTTCGCCGCCAGCAGCGAGGAGTTCGTCGCGGCGACGACGGATGTCGTAACGGGGGAAACGATCTTCTATCGCAAAAGCGACCCGGACTTCGATGTGCTTACGGTGCTTCGCGCCTCCAGCTCGCTGCCTTTCATCGCCCCGATCGTGAACTACGACGGCCGGCAGCTGCTCGACGGCGGTATCTCGGATCCGATTCCGCTGCAGCAAGCGGAGAAGGACGGGTACAAGCGCAATGTCGTCGTGCTGACGCGGGACTCCGGGTACCGGAAATCGCCGAATCGCTTCGCTTGGTTCGTGCGGCGCATCTACGCCAAGTTCCCGAAATTCGTGAGAATCATGCTTCAGCGGCATAAAATCTACAATAATCAGGTTGCCTACATCCGCGATCAGGAGGCCCGCGGCGACATCTTCGTCATCCGGCCTCAGAAGCCGCTGGAAGTCGGCCGGATGGAGAAGAACTCCGCCAAGCTCGACGCGTTGTACTGGCAGGGCTATGAGGACGCGAAACGGCTGCTGCCGTCGCTGAAGGCCTGGTCGGAGCGAAAGCGATGAGCGCGGACTATGAGCTGGGCATAGCTGCCCCAGGCGGCATGAACGATAAACGGCGATTCCTGTCAGTTCACTGACGCGGAGTCGCCGTTTCTGTCTGCAAGGCAGGCTGCCGATGCCGTCGCCGGCCATCCATGCAGATGCAGTGCTGATACCGGCCAGCGATGCATGCTGCAGATGGCAGGGCTAGGACGCAGGGTACGGCGCCAGCGTGGCGACCTCCGGTCCCGGCGCTGGTACGGCGCCGGCGTGCCGAAATGCCGGCGTGCCGAAATGCCGGCGTGCCGAAGGGCAGTCCGGCCGGCTTCAGCCCGGCAGCCCGCCGGGGATCATTCGGCTCATCCGATCCAGCGACTGCACGATGCGCCGGATTAGCGGACGCGAACGGAAATACCCGTTATGCGAAGCGGGCGTCCAGCCCAGCGGACCGGGGCAGCGCACCTCGATATCCGCGGTGACGGCAGCGGCGTAGTCGGCGTTCAACCCCTGAATTGGGTAGGCGATGATGTCGTCGCGGTCGTAGAAATTGACCCACTCCCCGACGCCGAGCGGTTTGAGCGGCGGCGCAGGCACGGAGATGGGCTGCCCGAAATGCTCGAAGCGCATATTCCATAACGCGATCGGACTGCCGATCGTGTAGAAGTGCGTCAGCGTCTCGCCTCCGACGAGCTTCGACCGGCTCGAGCGGATAAGCTCGGCAACCCCCGTCTTGGGCCGCATGCGCCGATACTGCAGGTCGGAGAAATAATTGCTGGAGATGATGGTGCCGAGGCTGTGCGCGATGATGCACAGCGGGGCGTTGTCGCCCGCGCGGCTTGCCAGCCGCTGCAGCTGCTGGGCGTAGCGCGCGTGGATATCGTCGTAAATGTAGTCGTGCGGGCACGGGTCGTTCTCCTTCGGAATGGCTTGATACGCGATGGCGTCGCCGAGGTAGTTGACGACGAACGAGCGCAGCTTCAGCGTTTCGTTCCAATGCAGCCGGTCCGCGTCCGTCCGTTCCCACAGCTTCTTTTCCAACGAGTCCGTAATATCCCCCCAATAGATGCCTTCGACGACGAGCTTGACCCTCGGATTCAATGCCGCCATGGCCTCCTGCAGCCTTGCCGCGAATTTCGCATGGAAATCCCAGGTCTGCTGTCCGATGCCATGCACGATGCCTACCGCGATCCGCATGCTGCCGTTCCCCCCTGGCTGCCTTCCGACTGTTCCTTTAGGCTCTTGTTCTATAGGTATTCAGGCGGGTGTCAGGATTAGACGTCATAGGACTTTAATAGGAAAAATTCAATAATAAGCGACAACTGACGGGGTTTTGGCGCCAGAGACCTTCATCTCGTTCGGCAGCCCGCCGATATTGCATGATAATGAATATGATTGCATGAGGTGGATCCGGTGCTGTTCTTCATGAAATGTTTGTTTGCCGCGCTGACCGTCGTGGGCGGATTCTCGCTCTTGATGGTCTATATCTACAAATCGCTAAAAAAAGGCATCTAGCGCCTCTTGACCCATTGCGAATATCAATCGCCGCTGCCGCCCGGCAGCTGTTTCGAGCGAGCCTGAAGCGTGTATCTACTGTGTATATTGAAGAGGAGAAGATACGGGGCGGACGATCGACGCGGGTTGTGAGAGGTGATTTGCGATGGATTACGCAATGATTTCGGCGAAGCTCGCGACGGGCTTCTTCGGGCTCTGGTTCATGACGAAGCTGCTGGGGAAGAAGGAAATCTCGCAGCTGACGCCCTTCGACTTCGTCTCGTCGCTTATGCTGAGCGAGCTTGTCGGCAATACGATCTATGACCGCGGGACGCATTTCGCGCTGCTCATCTTCGCCCTCGCGCTGTGGATGGCGCTGTCGCTTGCCTTGGAGAAGGCGGTTCAGCTTATACCGCGGCTGTCGGTGCCGCTGAACGGCAGGCCGGACATCATCATCCGCAGCGGCGAGATCGATGTCGAAGCGATGAAGCGGAACCGTCTTGACATGCATCAGGTCGGCATGCTGCTGAGGGGGCAGGGCGTCTTCACGGTGCGCGAGGTCGCGTTCGCGGTCTTCGAACCGAACGGCAGCCTGAGCGTGATGAAGCAGCCGGGCGACGAGCCCCCGACCCGAATGGAGCTGCGGGTGCATAAGCCGGCGGCCGGACTTCCGCGCATTCTGATCGAGCAGGGCATGCTTCAGCGAAGCGAGCTCCGCGAAATCGGCCGCAGCGAGGAATGGCTGCTATCTCGGCTTGGGGAGCAGGGCGTGGATCGGATCCAAGCCGTCTATTATGCCGAATGGTCGGAGGAAGACGGTCTGCATATTCAGCGGCAGCAGTCCAGGGAAGCGTAACGGGAACGTGAGCTCAAAAAAACAGCAGCAGTCCAGGATCGCTTGCGTCCGGGATTGCTGCTGTTTCGTTTGCTAGCGGGCATGCCGAGCCTTTACAGCCACCAGCCGTTGTCTTTCTCCTCCAGCAGCTCGGCGCTCACGTCGTTCCAGGCGAACGTCGTTTCCTCGCCGTTCAGCAGCCAGCGGCTCGGACAGGTGTTGTCCAGCCAGTCGAGCGGCTCGGCGACGGGCAGCGGCTCGGCTGCCAGCTCGAACGCGCGGCGGATTGCCGCTTCCTGCTCTCTCGTCACGATCGACGGATCGGCCGAGACGAAGAGCGGCGTGCCGCTGCCGGCCAGCAGGCGCAGCCATTGCTCGTTCAGCGCCCAAGGCACGTCCTTCGTCAGGCCGAGGCAGTCGGCGTCGTGGCTGTAGAAGGTGCCGTGCTGCGGCATCCGGAATGCCAGCGTGTTCACGCCCATGTACCGCGTGCGTTCCCACCACTTGCCGCTCGTGTCGTCGCCGGTCCGCTGGATCTCGAACAAGCCCGCGGACAGATGGCTGAACGTGTTGCAGCCGATGATGGCGGCGTCTCCGGACGCTTCCGCGATCGTGCGGTAGAGCGCCAGCGTAATCTCCGCCGTCGTGCGGGAACGGTCATGGAACGGCTGCCGCAAGGCGTGCGGACGCGATTTCATCGTGAAGCCCCACTGCCCGAGCAGATCGAACGTCGTGAAGTCATGCTTCAACAGGTCGATGCCCCAGCCCGCCATCGTTTCGACCGATTGGCGAACATGCTGCAAGACGTCCGGAATGCTCGGATCGAGCACTTGCCCGCCGCTCGCGGCATAGCGGACCCACTCGGCGGGAACGTCCTCCGCCGTCAGCAGCGGCCGGCACCAGAGACCGGGCTTGACGCCGGTTTCTTTCATCTCGCCGATCAGACGCTCCATGTCCGGGAACTTGGCATTGCCGACCCACGGGCCGCCATTGCACGCGCCTGCGCCGCTGACGAGCTGCCAGCCGTCGTCGATGACCATGTACGGCCGATTCTCCCGATGCGAGGACAGGGAGGACATGAACCGCGAATCCGCCAAAATCTCCTCATGCGAGCTGTTGCCGTACGCATAGTACCAGTTGTTGCCGCCGTAGACCGGCTGCTTCGGCATGACGGGATTGTCGCACATCAGCCGGCAGAATCGCTGCGCCGCCCGGAACGGCGAATCGCCCTCGCGGCCCGGGTCGTGCAGCAGCTCCGCGACGGTCAGCTTGCGCGCGCCAAGGCGAACGCCCTCGCTGCCGCTCGTGACATCGGCCGTGAACGTCACGCCGTCGGCGTCCAGCTGCCAGTAGCAGAACGCGTTCGGGCCGGTCTTCACCCCGAAGCCCGCCGTGCGGCTGCCGTCATGGCGAAGGAAATACCACGGCAGCGCGCGTTCCGCCACGATGCCGCGCCATTCCAGCTCCCCGTATGCGCGCTCCCAATGGTCGCCGAGGATGAGGGAGCGTCCTTCCTGCTTCATTGTCCAGCGCAGCTTGATCAGGCGGACGGCGTCGTTCGGCGCCTCCAGTTCAAGCGCGACAGCCTGCCCTTGCGCAGCGGACAGCGAAACCGCCAGTCCCGGCGCCGTCCAGCTGCCCGAGGACCCTTCGGCCAATTGGCGCCAGCCTTCCTCCGTCCGAATCATGACGCCGTCCGGCTCGCCTAAGTGAAACGTAGCTTCCATGCCTTGACCTCCTCTATAATGTAGACAATGATACAAGTATAGACGGGCCCGGCCGCGCAATGAATAACTAATCGGGCCGTGAATGGCATCAATAGTTAACCGAATGAGACATCCCGAGAGCGAAGGAAGCGTGCATGAAGATGGAGAAAGGGACCGCGAAGGAGATCGGGAAGGAGAAGGCCGCCGATTGGGCCAAGGGGCTGCGTCATTTCCCGAACCGGAAAGCCGAAGCGCATTTCTACGGTGCGCAGATGGGGAGCGTGCCGGACGGATGGGCCTGCCGGCGGCATCTGCATCATATGATGTTCGAGCTTAATCTGGTGATGGAGGGGACGCAGCTGGCCGAGGTCGGCGGCACGGTCTACCGGCAGGGCAAGGAGCATCTCATTCTTGTGCCGCCGATGATGCTGCATTCGTATCGGGCGGAGGGGGCGTTCGCTTTCTTCGTCATGCATGTGCAGGTCGACGATCCCGTGTTCCTGAACAAGCTGAACCGCGCGAAATTATTCCTGATGTCGCCGGAGCAGGAGCTGAACCGGCTGCTGCTGCCGGAGGTACGGCGCATCATGGCGCTCGTGCAGGATTCTGCGGCATCCAAAACGCAGCTATTTCGCAGCCTCTACGCGATCATGGAGCTGCTGGAATCGTCCCTTGCGACGCAGGAGGACGACGGCTCCGACGCCGACGTGCTGCCGATCCGCATCGCCAAGGCGATCGAGTCGCTCGTCGCGGAGCGTCATGCCGAGGAGGCCATTGCGGCCGGCTGGATGGAGGCGCTCGCGGAACGGCTCGGCTTCAGCCGGCGCCACTGCTACCGCGTGTTCCGGGACGCGTACAGCCTGTCGCCGCGCCAATATTTGGCGGTGCTGCGGCAGCAGGAAGCGATGCATCTGCTCATGGGCGGCGAGTTGGGCGTCGAGGAGGTCGCGCGGCGCATCGGCTACGACAACGTGCAGAGCTTCATCCGCCAGTTCGTGAAGTGGACGGGCGTGACGCCGGGAGCGTTCCGCAGGCAGCGCGCGGGCGAAACCGTGTATTTGACGCCGCTGGAGCTGGAGTGAGATGGGACGGGGAGCCGAACCGTAGGTCGCAAGCCGCATTTTTTTCTGCCGCCCCGGAAGGAAAACGCTTCCGGCATAGGGAATAGTTAGAGCCATTAACTATGCTTATGAAACGGGGCGTTACCGCATGATGAAACGTTTTGCCGGCAGCCGGCTCGGAGCCGCTATGGGGCGGCTGACGGCGGATGGGGGCGAGTACCGCAAGGTCGCGCTGCTGTTCGTCTATTTGTTGTTCGTCGTATCGGCGTCGACGGTGGGGAGGACGGCGGCGGACGCGCTGTTCCTGTCCCGGTTCGACTCGTCGGTATTGTCCAAAATGTACCTCCCGCAAGCGGCCTCGCTCATCCTGGCCGGCCTGCTCTTCCAGCGGTACAGTCCGCGCGTGCGCATCGATCGGCTGATCCAGGGACTCATCCCCGCCGTGACGCTGCTCGTCGTCCTGACGCGGATCGGGGCGGGGCTCGGGCATAACTGGATGTTCCCGGTCATTTACGTATCGTACGACGTGTTCAATTTCCTGATGATCGTCTGTTTCTGGCAGTTTGCGCCGTCGGTGCTGGATCAGCGCAAGGTCAAGCGGACAATCGGGCTTGTCGGCAGCGGCGGCATTACGGGTAGCATTCTGAGCGGCTTCGGGCTGAAGGTCATCGTGCCGCTCGTCGGCACGGCGAATTTGATCTACTTCTACGCCGGCCTGCAGCTGATGGCGCTCGGCGCCGTCATCCTGCTCGTGCGGATCAGCGGCGATCCCGCCGAGACGTTCGCGCAGACGGATAAGAAGGCGCAGGCGTCCGCGTCCGCCAAGCCGAAGCGCCGGCAAGCGAAGGAGACGGGGAAGGACGGGCTCTTCGCTTCCGTGCCGCATCTGAAGTACGTGGCCGTGATGTCGGCGGCGCTCATTCTGGCGCTGACGTTCATCGATTATCAGTTCAAGGTCATCCTCGGGGGCGAATTGCAGAACGACGCGCTCGCCGGCTTCATGGGCAGCTTCTACGGCTGGGCCGGGCTGCTCGGGCTGTTCGTGCAGGTGTTCGTCGCGGGACGCCTGCTGACCCGGTTCGGGGTGATGGCCGCGATCCTCGTCTTCCCCGTCGTCCTGTTCGCGGGCAGCCTCGGGGTGCTGTTCATGCCGATGCTCGCCACCGCCGTCCTGGTCAAAGGCAGCGACAAGGTCGTCGGCGACACGATTAACGCGTCCGTGAACCAGCTCATCATGTTCCCGATTCCGCCGAAATGGCGCAACCGGGCCAAAAGCTTCCTCGACGGCATCGTGCGCAACGGGGCCAAGGGGCTGGCCGCGATCAGCCTGATCGCGCTGTCCCCGCTGCTCTCGGCACGGGAATTCAGCTTCCTGATTCTGGCGCTGCTCGTCGTCTGCATCGCCGCGGCGATCAAAGTCAAAGGCGCGTATTTGGCGACGCTGCTGTCCACGCTGCAGAAGGATGGCGCGAAGCTGGACGAGTCCGGGCTCGATTTCATGGATCCGGCAAGCCGAGGCCTGCTCGAGTCGGCGCTGCGAAGCCCGGACAGGCAGCAGACGCTGTACGCGCTGCGGATTCTCCGCGGCCTGGAAGGGTTCGACCTGTCGCCGCATCTTCCGTATCTGCTCCGCCATCCGGAGCGGGAGGTCGCCGTACAGACGCTGCGGCACGTGGAGCGCACGAAGCCGGCAGGCATGGAGCCGGAGCTGTACGCGCTGGTGCAGGCAGCCGCAGGCGAGGCGAGACCGCAGGCGCTGCTTGCGCTGACGGCTTACGCGCAGGAGGATTACCTGGACGCGGTCAGCGTTTACTTGGACGCAGCGGATCTGGAATTGAAATCCGCCGCCATTGCGGGGCTGATCAAGTACTACGGCATCGAGGGCATGTTCCGCGCGGTCGGCGCCTTGAAGCCGCTGCTCGAGAGCACGGACGAGGGGGAGCGAAGCGCCGTGGCGGCGCTGTTCGGACGCATCGGCATCAAGGAGTTCTATAAGCCGCTCATCCCGCTGCTGCAGGACGCCTCGCCCCGGGTCAAACGATTGGCGCTGCGGTCGGCGGGCGCCCTGCAGGTGCCCGAGCTCGTGCCGTATCTGGTGGCGCGGCTGCAGCAAGGGGCAACGCGCAAGGACGCGATCGACGCGCTGGCCGCGTACGACGAGCGGACGATCGTGCCGCTGCTCGCGCCGTATTTCGACGGGGATCATCAAGCGCTGCACTTGCCGAAGGCGTTCGAGCGTCTGGCGACGCAGGCGGCCTTCGACATGCTGCTGTCGCGCTATCCGCTCTCCGGTCTCGAGCTGCGGAACCGGCTGCTGGAAGCGCTTGTCCGCATCGGTCGCGGCATCGGTCCCGCGACCGGGAAGCAGGCGGCCGCGATCGAAGGGCTTGCCGCCGCCGAAATGGAGCTGTACTGGCAGCTGACGGAACGGCTTGTCGGACTGAACGCGGCCGAGCCCTACCGGGAAGCGGCGGATGCGGCTTCGCAGGTGCGGGAACGAACGGTATGGCGGATCTTCCAGCTGCTCGCGCTCGTTCACGGTACCGCGACGATTCAGGCCGTCTATGCGAATTGGACGGAAGGCGACGCGCGGCAGCAGGCCAACGCGATGGAAGTGATGGATCAGCTGACGACCGGGGCGATTCGGATGGAGCTGGCGCGAATCATGACGGCGCCGTCCGAGGCGGCAGGCGCCGCGCGCACGGAGGCGCAGTTGTCGGAGCAGCTGGCTTGGCTTGCGAAGCAGGACGACCCATGGCTGCGCCAGACGATTGCGTATGCGGTCGAGCCCGGCGCTTCGGCGGCGCTTCGGGATCATATGGCGCGCATCGGCATGCTGCGCGGGTTCTCGCTCTTCCAGGGGTTGACGAGCCGCGAGCTGTCGGCCTTGGCGGACAAGCTGTCGCCGGTCGAGGCGCAGCGCGGCGCGACGCTCTTCCGCGCGGCGGATGAAGGCAACTCGCTGTATCTGATCCGCGCCGGCCGGGTCGGCATTTATCGGGCTGGCGAGATGCTTGCGGAGCGGGGCGCCGGCGAGTCGCTCGGACAGTCCGGCATCCTCATTCGCCGGGAGCGCACGGCGGATGCGGTCGCGGAGACGGACAGTTCGCTATGGCGGCTGGACGCCGACGACTTCTACGAGGTCATGTTCGACCGCTCGTCCATCGCCATCGAGATGATGAAGCTGCTCTCCCGCAGGCTGCGCGCGGCGATCGACGGGCAGCGGCAGGCGGGCGCGAGCGTGAAGCCGGCGCCGGCGGCGCAAGGGACGGCGGCGCAAGGGGCGGCAGAGGCCGCCGAGGCGCAGATCGCGACGGCCGTTCAGGCCGCTGCGGCTTCCGCGCTCGAAGCCGGGGAAGGGGAGGATTCGCTGCTGCGGCGCGTGCTGATCCTGCAGAAGATCGACCTGTTCGCCCTGTTATCCCAGGACGATATCGTGCGTCTGGCGCAGATGGTCGACGAGGTGGAATACGCGCCGGGCGAGGCTGTCTGCCGGGTCGGCGACTACGGCGACATGCTGTACGGGATTATCGAGGGCACCGTCCGCGTGCATCGCGGCGGAGAGACGCTCGCTCATCTGGGCGAGGGCGACTGCTTCGGGGAGATGGCGATCATCGACAGCGGCCCGCGTTCGGCGGATTGCACGGCGACGGAGCCGACGGTGCTGCTTCAGCTGCACAAGGACCAGGTGTTCTCGCTCTGCTTCCAGAACATCGACGTGCTGCGCAGCATGCTGCAGGTGATGGGCGACCGCCTGAAGGGAATGATCGGCTAGGCGGTTACGCCTTGCCGGACAGCTCCTTGATGTACCAAGCATCGCACGCGAAATGCTCCGAGCCGGCAAGCGGCGCTGCCAGCGGGACGAATCCGTGCTTCGCGTAGAAGCGGTTCGCGGCGGCCATCGCGGTCAATGTCTCCAGGTAGCAGCGCCGATAACGGCGCTGCGCGAACGATAGCGCGGCAGTCAGCAGAAGGGCGGCCGCGCCCGTTCCTCTCATGCGGGGCAGCAGGTACATTTTCTGCAGCTCGCAGACTTCGCGGGAACCGGCGAACGGCGCGATCCCGCAGCCGCCGACCACCGCTCCTTCATCCTCGACGACCCAATACGCGCTCCCTTCCGCGGCATAGTAGCCGGATAATCGGCTCAAGCTCTCGTCTTCCTAGGCGAGGCCGGCCCGATTGGCCCCGAACTCGATCAGGCAGCTGCGGATAATGCGTTCGATGGCCGGGTCGTCGCTTGGCAGCAAGGGACGAATCAACATGGATATTCCTTCTTTCCGTATGTCATTTATCCTTCCGGATCACCCGGCGGCGATCCTGCCTGCCGTGCCGGAAGGATTTTTCGCTTAGCGCGAAGAATCCTATATGTATACGATTAGCTAAGCGGAAAGCCTGCATATTCATGACTTCCTTGGTATTCCATCCCGAATGGAGGACAAAGCGAATGATCGTGCAAGAGCAGACGATATTGCAAGCAAGCGGCAACCGGATCCGGACAAAGGATCGGGACATTCCGATCGTCGCGCGCATCGGAGAACCCCTGGTGCTGGTGCTGGACAATGTCCTGAGCGGCGGCGAGTGCGATGCCTTGATCGCGCTGGCGCAGGGGCGCGTGCGGCGCGCCCGAATCGGGCCGGCCCGGGCCGAGAGCGAAATCCGTACCGGGAGCGGCGTCTTCCTGGAGGAAGGCGAGGACGACGTCATCCGGCGCATTGAAGAACGGCTGGCCGAGCTGATGAACGTCCCTCTTCCGCATGCGGAGCCGCTGCAAATTTTACACTATCGGGCTGGCGAATGCTACCGCCCGCATGTCGATTATTTCACGTCCGGCAACGCGGTCAATAATCGCATCAGCACGCTCGTGATGTATTTGAACGATGCGGAAGAGGGCGGCGAGACATGGTTTCCTTCCTTGCGGCTGGCTGTCGCTCCGCGGAAAGGCAGCGCCGTCTATTTCGAATATTTTTATCAGGACGAGCGGCTGAACGAGCTGACGCTTCATGCGGGCATGCCGGTGGCGGCCGGAGAGAAATGGGTTGCGACCCAGTGGATGCGGCGGCAGCGCTACCGGCAGGAGGAGCTCGCTCCCCGGCAGGAGGTTCGGGAACCGGATTGACGACAAGCGAGAGATGGACAAGAGGGCTCTATCCGGCCGCCCGGCCTGGAGGAGCCCTCTTCGTGCTGCCCGGAGTTCGCTTCCGCTGCGTCGGCGGCGGGGGAGCGGGCGTTGTCCGGGCTGCCGCAATGGCGTATAGTGTGGGGAGACAGAAGACGAAGACGAGAACGAGGGAAACGAATCGATGAGAATAACCGACCGACGGGCCGTTTTTTTTGACGTAGACGATACGCTGTACGACCATTTGATTCCGTTCCGCAAGGCAGTGGAGCGGACGGCGGGACCGCTGGCTGCGCTTGGCGGATTTCCGTTCGAAGCGGCCTATCACCGCCTGCGGTATCATAGCGACATGCTGTCGCTGGAGCTTGGCGGCGCGGGCGCGATGGAATCGGGCGCGGCGACGGGCTATATGCGCATGCGCCGGTTTCAGCTGACGCTGGCGGAATTCGGCATTCCGCTGACCGAGGCGCAGGCGGAGGCGATGCAGGCGGCCTATATCGGCTGCCAGTACGAGATTACGATGTTCGAGGGCGCGCGCGAGCTGCTGGCGAAGCTCGCGGGCGAGGGCTGGATCGTCGGCCTGATCACGAACGGCGCGCCGAACCATCAGCAATGCAAGATCGACGCCATGCGGCTGGACGAGCTCGTGCCGCCGGAGCGGCGCTTCATATCCGGCGCGCTTGGCTGGGACAAGCCGGATCCGCGGCTCTTCCGGCATGTGAACGAGGCGACGGGCACGACGCCGGCCGACAGCGTCTACGTCGGCGACTCGTGGCGCAACGACGTCATCGGAGCGCTTGAGGCCGGCTGGCGCGTCATTTGGTTCAACCATCGGCGCGCGGCGCGCGAAAGCGGCCACGAGCCGACGCACGAGGCGGGCAATTACGCCGAGCTGGCTCGGCTGCTGCTGGGCAGACATCGGGCAGACGGGTAAAATACGTTGCGACAATGCAATAAGGCACCGGCGCATATTCATGCGGCAAGGTGCCTTTTTGCCGTTCGGAGAATCGCCAAGGAGCGACGAATTTCGAGCATGAGGACGGTATTGCCAGATGCGTTCCGTCCAGCTCAGGGTAAGAGAGGTTAGGTAATGGATAAAACTTGTAAAAAAATGGCGAAAAAAAACGTTACAAATCTATTTCGCTATTATATAATAGAGTGAATTAAAATAGTACTATAGGCCCATTAAAAATGGAATAAAATACAATAAAATGTGTTGGTGATGACGGTTTATGTCGTATTTTGAAGGAGAGTGTCATGAAACGCTTGAGAGCCATTTCGCTGCTGCTATTATCGGTTGCGCTCGTTGCCGGGTGCGCAGTTTTCAAGGGGAAGAGCGACAGGCGGTCCGCAAGCGATGCGCAGCTCGTTCAACCGAAAACCGTGAAGTACGCCGGTACGCCGAGCGATGCCGTGTCCATGGTCTACACTACCAAACGGGAGCTGGCGCTCACGTTCAACGGGATGGCCGACAAAGCCGCGATGAAGCGGCTTCTGGATCAGCTGGATACATACAAAATCAAGGCGACGTTCTTCCTGCCCGGCATGCGGGTGGCCGAGGAGCCGGACATTGCCAAGCTGATTCTGGCCAGAGGCCACGAGATCGAGAGCAACACGCTGAACCGGCTCGATATGAAAAAGTTGCCGTATGAACAGATCGTCAATGAAATCAAGCTGAGCCGCGACGTCATTCAGAAGAAGACGGGGGTTAAGCCGGTCTACGTGCGGACAATGCTCGGCGACTATACGGACAACGTCCGGCTCGCCGCCGCTCAGCAAGGCATGGAAGCGGTCATCGGAGCAAGCTTGTTTCTTCATAATTGGGAGAACGAAACCCCGCTGCAGAAGAGCAATTATATTCGCAAATATATTAACCGCGGCGGCATTATCGCCTTGGATACGCAGGAGAACAAGATCATCGCCGAGTCCGTGAAGCTGATCGCGGAAGGCGCGAAGAACGTCGGCTACCAGTTCGTCCGGCTGGACAAGCTTATGCGCGACGGGGGCAAGCGGAGGCCGCTGGAGCAAATCCCCGGCTGGAACGCGGCCAGGATCAATACGAATTACGCCGCGGCGACCTACAACGTCATGTACAACAAGCAGGACGATCCGAAGAAGGAAGTCGTGCTGTCTTTCGACGATTGGGGAACCGACTACACGATCACGAAGCTTCTGGACGTGCTGGCCGCTTACAAGGTCAAAGCGTCGTTCTTCCTTCGCGCCGACGGCGTGGAGAAGAATCCGAATTTGGCGCGGGCCATTGCCGAAGGCGGCCACGACGTGGGTAATCATACGTATTCCCATCCCGTAATCACGACCATCACTCCGGCGCAGATCCAGCAAGAGATCGTCAAGGCGCACAAGATCATTACGGAAGCGATCCAGCAGCAGCCGACGATGCTCTTCCGTCCGCCCACCGGCGTAGTCGACGAATCGACGCTGAAGGTCGTCGGCGCGACGGGCTATCGCAACATCGCCAATTTCGACGTCGACCCGGTCGATTTCAATCGGTCGCGAACGAGTGCGCAAATCCTGCAGACGGTCAAGGAAGACACCAAGAACGGCAGCGTCGTGCTCCTTCACATGTTGGACGATACCCAAACCATTCAAGCGTTGCCTTCTATTATCACAACGCTGCGCGGACAAGGCTATACGTTCGTGCGCATGTCGGAGCTAATGGGGCTCGCGCCAAACGGGCAGCAAACCTCTTAATACAGCATACAGCGCAAAGGAGTTTTTGGCACGTGCACAAAGGGAGAATCGGGATGCTCCGGCGCCGGGCGAGACGATCCGGCCGCTTGCTTGCCTCCGGTACCGCGATGCTGACGGTCGTCGGCATGCTCGCGGGATGCAACGGAACATTCGAAGAAGCGCCTGCCGCAGCGGATCAGGCGAAGAAGGCGCAGGTCGCGCGCTATGACGGACAGATGAGCCGGGGAATCGATTTCGTCTATACGGCCCGGAAGGAACTGTCCTTGACGTTCAACGGCATGGCCGACCCGGAGACGATGGACCGGCTGCTTGACCAGCTGGATGCTTCCGGCATCAAGGCGACGTTCTTCCTGCCTGGCATGCGGGTAGCGGAAGAGCCGGACATCGCCAAGGCGATCGCGGCCAGAGGCCACGAAATTGAGAGTAACACGCTGAATCGCCTCGATATGAGCAAGCTCTCCTACGAACAAGTGTATAACGAAATCAAGCTGAGCAACGACGTCATTCAGAAGAAGACGGGCATTACGCCGACGTACGTGCGCACGAAGTCGGGCGACTACACGGACGACGTCCGGCTGGCGGCCGCGCAGCTCGGCATGAAAGGCGTCGTCAGCTATAACATCAATCCGAAGGACAGGCAGATGCAAAGCGCAGCCGAAATCGGCAAGTACGTGGAACGTTTCATTATGCGAGGGGGCATCATCAATCTGGATACGGACGTGAATCCGCAGGTCATCGATGCGATCCCGTATATCGCGAAGGCGGCGTCGAATATCGGCTACAAGCTCATTCCCCTCCATGAGTTGATCGAGAACGGAGGAGAGCGCAAGCCGCTGGAGGAGATTCCGGGCTGGGACGCGGCCAAAATCAATCCCGATTTCAGCCACGCGGCCTATAAGCTGTATTACCGGAAAGACGGTGCGCCGACCAACCGAATCGCGCTTACGTTCGACGACTGGGGAACCGACAAGACGGTGACGAAGATTCTCGATATTCTGGCTGCGGAAGACGTGAAGGCGACCTTCTTCCTTCGCGCGAAGGGGACGGAAAGCAATCCGAACTTGGCAAGGGCCATGATCGAGGGCGGTCATGACGTCGCCAATCACTCGTACAGCCACCCCGTCGTGACGGAGATCTCTCCGGACAAGCTGCAGGCGGACATCGTCAAGGCGCATCAGGTCATCACGGAAGCCATTCAGCAGCAGCCGACGATGCTGTTCCGGCCGCCGACCGGGGTCGTGGACGATACGACCGCCAAAGCCATTGCCGCGGCGGGCTACCCCGACATCGCGATGTACGAAGTCACGACGCTTGACTGGGACGCGGCGCATAGCGCGGACGATATCGTGAAAGGCGTCATGAAGCAGACGACCGGAGGCAGCGTCATCCTGCTTCATATGCTTGACGATATTCATACGATCGAAGCATTGCCAACCGCAATCGGGCTGCTCAAGAAGAAAGGCTTCGTTTTTGTCAAAATGGCGGATTTGATCGGACTTACACGATAATTTGAGGAGCTGTTCTGGATGAACTTGAATTTGGTGGCTGCAGCAGAGCGACGGCTCTATGACCGGCTCGTGGACCGCGAGGAGCCGCTGGCGGTAATCGGCCTCGGTTACGTCGGCCTGCCGATCGCCGTGGCGTTCGCGGCAAAGGTCGACGTCGTCGGTTTCGACGTCAACGCGCAGAAGATCGCCGATTATCGGGCCGGCATCGACTCGACCGGCGATTTGGGCGATGACGCGCTCCGCGAATGCGGCGTGCATTTCACGTCGGACCCGGACGATCTTCATGACGTTCGTTTCTTCGTCGTCGCCGTGCCGACGCCCGTAATGAGCGGGAACGTGCCGAACCTGGCCTACGTGCAGGAAGCGAGCCGGCTCGTGGGCCGGAAGCTGAAGCAGGGCGCGGTCGTCGTGTACGAGTCGACGGTATATCCCGGCGTCACGGAAGAGATATGCGTGCCGGTTCTGGAAGCGGAGTCGGGCTTGAAGTGCGGCGTCGATTTCAAAGTCGGCTATTCGCCCGAGCGGATCAATCCGGGGGACAAGGTGCACCGGCTGGAGAATATCGTGAAGATCGTCTCCGGCATGGACGAGGAGACGCTGGATACCGTTGCCGATATGTACGGGCTAATCATCAAGGCCGGCGTGTACCGCGCGGAGAGCATCAAGGTCGCCGAGGCCGCCAAGGTCATCGAGAACGCGCAGCGGGATATCAATATTGCGTTCATGAACGAGCTGTCGATGCTGTTCAACACGATGGGCATCCATACCTCGTCCGTTCTGCGTGCGGCGGAAACGAAGTGGAACTTCCTGCCGTTCGCGCCGGGCCTCGTAGGCGGACACTGCATAGGCATCGATCCCTACTACTTGACGTACAAGGCCGAAGATACGGGCTATCATTCCAAAATCATTCTTGCCGGGCGGCATGTGAACGACGGCATGGGCAAATACGTCGCCCAGCAGATCATTAAGCTGCTTATGAAGCAGAAGCAGAACATGGCGCACGCGCGGATCGGATTGCTCGGGCTCTCCTACAAGGAGAACAGCTCCGATATCCGCAACACCAAAGTAACGGACATTATCAAAGAGCTCGTGGAATACGGCATTACGCCGCTTGTCTATGACCCTATGGTCGATCCACGGACGGCGTATCGCGAGTACGGGATCGAGCTGTCGCCATTATCCGCGTTCAAACAGCTGAACGCCGTTATCGTCGCCGTGCCGCACGCGCCGTTCAAGGACATGCGCGTATCCGATTTCGAGCCGTTCTATGATTTGAACGTCGAGAAGATTATGGTCGACGTGAGAGGGATTTATGAGCGAAGCGAATACGAGCGCAGCGGATTTCGTTACTGGAGTCTCTGAGTAATAAGGCGTTGAACCAGCCGCTGCATGCCGGGATCAGTGCTTCGCGAGGATGGGAGTAGAGTCATTGTGAATAAACGGAAGAAGAAGGACGTCGTCGAGGTGCTGACAGTGACGCGCGGCGATCGCCGGACCCTATCCAACGTGCCTGATCCCGAGCAGATCAGGACGCTGTCCGACCGGCGGGGGAGCAGGAACGGCGGGCCGGACGACGAACGCGATCAGGACTCCGCCAGCCAGCTGGAACGGCTTCGGCTGCTCAGCCTGCGGTATATCGCGGATTTCGACGTAACGATGATCGGCCCGCGCCAGAGGAAGAGGTCGGCTTCCCGCGGCAAGGCGAAGGATATTTCCTCGACCGGCATCCTCGTGACGCTGGAACGGGGCGACTATCCGTACATCGTCGGCCATATCGTCAATCTGCAGTTTCAAATCCCGCCCGGTACGATGCCGGAAGGCTTCGAATCGTCGGTCAATCTGAGCGCGACGCTCGTGCGGAAGTTCGTTCGCGAGGAAGACGGCCGGCAGCAAGAGATGCTGGCGTTCGAATTCGAGAAGCCGTTGACCAGTTATTTGCAGCGCAAACGGTGGGGATACTCGATCTACACGGCAAGCGGCGCCTTGTTCGTGGCGGTCTGCCTCGTCATGCTCATGCGCGTGGAGAGCGTGCTGTATTTCAAATACAATCTGCTGCTGTATCTGTACAGCCTGACGGCGGCGGCGTTTCTATTAAGCCGCTACCTGTTCGGGGCCCTATATCGGGAAGTGCCGATCGACCGGCATTATACGCCGGGCGTGTCGATCATCATACCGTGCTTCAACGAGGAAGCGTGGATTCACCGAACGATTCTCAGCTGCGTCAACCAGGACTACCCGATCGAGAAGCTGGAAATTATCGTCGTCGACGATAAGTCCAACGACCGGTCGGCCGAGCGCATTCGAGAGGTCGTGGAACTGGTCCATAAGGAGGCGGAGCGGTACGCGACCAAGGAGCGGGTCAAATTCCATGTCCTCGAGGTCAACGGCGGCAAACGCGTCGCGCTCGTCAAAGGCGTGGAAATGGCGAAGCATAACCTGGTCGTCTTCGTCGATTCCGACAGCTTCCTGGAACCGACCGCGATCCGGCATTTGGTCCAGCCGTTCCAGGATCCCCGGATGGGCGGGGTCGCGGGCCGCACGGACGTGGAGAACAAGTACACGAACACGATCACGAAGCTGCAGACCGTCCGCTATTACATCGCGTTCCGGATCATGAAAGCGGCGGAGTCTTATTTCGACAGCGTATCCTGTCTGTCGGGCCCGCTGTCCTGCTATCGCAAGGAATTGATTTTAAAGCATAAGGAAGCTTGGCTGAACCAGAAATTCCTGGGGCAGCCCGCGACGTTCGGCGACGACCGCAGCATGACGAATTTCATCCTTCGCACGCATCGGACCGGCTATCAGGATTCGGCGATCTGCTCCACCATCGTGCCGTCGGATACGGGCGTGTTCCTGAAGCAGCAGATGCGCTGGAAGCGCTCCTGGCTGCGCGAATCGCTGCGCGCCTGCGCCTTCATCTGGCGCAAGGAGCCGTTCATGGCGCTCTTCTTCTACGTCGGCTTCATCGTGCCGATCGCGGCGCCGATTATCGTGCTGTACAACCTCGGCTACGTGCCGATCGTGCATCACGTGTTCCCGGGGACGTTCCTGATGGGGCTGCTGATGATGGCGCTCCTCATGAGCCTGGCTCATCTCTTGTTCCGCAAGAGCAGGCTGTGGATCTTCGGCATCGTGTTCTGTCTCTTCTACGAGCTGGTGCTGCTGTGGCAAATGCCGGTCGCCTGGGTAACGTTCTGGAAATCGACCTGGGGGACGCGCGAGACGCCGCAGGATATCGAAGCCCGCGAACGCAGGGAAATGCGGAAGGGCAAAAATAAAAAGGGGATCGGCGTGGAGCGATAGATTCGGCGCCGGCGACTCTTAATGAGGGATGCAAGAAGATGGCGATTTGGAAACGGGAACGGGAACGGGATACGATCTTCGATTACCGTAGAAAAAACCGCAGGAAAGCAGTGAAAACGATCGTTCAGGCGGGCGTGATTCTTGCCGTGGCCGGGCTGGTCTACCAGGCCGTGTTCCATACGTCCGTCTACAGCGAGCCGAATGAAAGCAAGTGGACGAACGACAAGGGCTTCATCGCGCTGTCCTATTTCGGCGTCGGCCGCACGGGAACGCCGAAGCTGATTGCCAAGAGCGAGCTGAACCGGCAGTTGAAGGCGCTGCACGATCAAGGCTACCGGACGATTTCCCAGCAGGACGTGCTCGATTATTACAAGAAGGGGAAGCCGCTGCCGGACAAAGCGCTCTTCCTGTCCTTCGAGGACGGCCGCAACGATTCCGCGCTGTTCGCCGAACCGCTGCTGGAGAAGTACAACGACAAGGCGACCTTCCTGTCGTATGCGAGCAAGCTCGGCGACGGAGAGAACAAGTTCACGCAGGCCAAGGACATGCTGAAGATGCGGAAGTCGGGGTACTGGGAGCTCGGCAGCAACGGCTACCGCCTGTCGTACATCAACGTGTTCGATCGGACGGGGCAGTTCGAAGGCCAGATGACCGAAGGCCAAATGAAGAAGAAGAGCAAGATCGCGTATTATAACCATTACTTGATGGATTTCATCCGGGACGAGAACATGATCCCTTCCGAGGACCGCGAGCAGATGGAAGCGCGCGTCACGAAGGACTACGCTCTGATGCGGAAGGTCTATACGGATAAACTCGGCTTCATGCCGGGCTTGTACATGATCATGCACGCCAACTCGCTGCAGAACGGGAATAACCCGCTCGTGACGGACGTGAACGAGAAGAACATCGAAAGCTTGTTCAGCATGCATTTCGCCCGCGAAGGCGAGGCGTTCAACGGCAAGGAAGGCAGCGTCTATGATCTGACGCGGGTGCAGCCGCAGCCCTACTGGTCAACCAACCATCTGTTGATGAAGATCCGTAAGGACTCGGGACAGGCGATGACCTTCGTCGAAGGCAGCCAGGATCGCGCGTCCGACTGGGAAACCGCGGCGGGAGCGACGGAGTTCGACGAGAACCGGATCGTGCTGACGTCTCCTCCGGGGGGGAGCGGACTTGCGTTGTTGAGAGGCAGCGACGCCCTCGGCGACGTGTCGCTGACGGCGAAGCTCGGCGGCAATGTCGTCGGGAAGCAGAGCCTCTATGTGCGGTACGACAAGGCGCGGGATGCATACGTGCGCGTCATGCTTGCCGACAACGAGATCGCCGTGGAGCAGAAGAAGCCGGGGCAGGCCGCGGAACGGTTGTTCAGCGCCAAGCTCGGCGACGTGACATGGGACGAAGAGGACCTCTCGTATAACAAGGCCGCCGTCTACACGCAGGTGCAGACGCAGCAAGGGATTGCCGAGGATCCGGGCATTCCCGTCAATATCAAGAAGACGCGCAGCGTCGACGTCAAGCTCGCGGGCGGCAAGCTGAGCGTGAAGGTGGACGGCAAGACGCTGTTAAGCGGGCGCGCGATCGATGCCTCGCTCGCCAAGGGCGGCGTGGCGCTTGGCTCCGAGGCGAGCGCCTTGAACGTGAAGGACGATATTTACGACGGCCGGTTCACGGATGTGACAGTCAAGACCATCGACAAGAGCGGCGCGCCGAAGCCGTACTACCACGATACGAATGAAGGGCTGCAGCGCGTGACGAGCGCCGTGAAGCACGGCTTCAATACGACCGTGGACTGGTTCATTGACACATTTTGACGCTACGCTCGGAAAGGGAGGCATGGCTGGTTTGCGAAGAAGAAGCCGCTCCAGGCGGAAATCCGCGGCGGGACTGGCGATTGTCGCCGCCGCGATCGCGGTCTTCCTGCTGTACACGACGATCAAGGACCGATCCTCCGACAATCCGGCGCTCGGCGCGCCGCCCGTCCAGAGCGGGAGCGAGCTGCCGTTTACTTTGTCCGCGTGGATTGTCGACTGGCAATGGGAGGCGGGGATCGGCGATTTCGACGCGATCGCTTCGGGCCTTGATCATGTGCAGGCGTTCGCTGCTTATTTCGGCAGCAAGGACGAGTTGTATTTCACCGAGACAGACGGCCGGCTCCTGCCGGAAACGCTGGCTGCTGCCAGGCGCGGCGGGGTGACGGGCACGCAGCTCACCGTGGTGAACGATCGCTATACGGAGGACGGCTCCTCCTCCGAGGAGAAGGATCCTGCGCTCGTGCGAAGATTGATGCTTACGGGCGCCAGCCGCGGCAAGCATATGGATAACCTGCTCGCCGCGATGGACAACTACGGTTTCGAAGGACTGGAGCTGGATTACGAGAAGGTGCCTGACGGTACGTGGAACAATTATGCGCTGTTCATCCGCGAGCTCTACGCACGGCTGCACGAGCAGGGCAAGTCGCTGCGCGTCGTGCTGGAATCCCGCGCGCCGATCGAGAAGCTGCGGCTGCCGGAAGGGCCCGAATACGTCATGATGGCGTATAACCTCTATGGCGGCTTCAGCGGTCCGGGACCGAAGGCTGACGACAAGTTCATCGCGCGGCTGGCGAATCGCATGAAGGCGCTGCCCGGCGATAATGCCGTCGCGTTGTCGCTGGGCGGCTTCGATTGGTCGGCGAACGGGCAAGTGACGGCTTTGACCGAGGAGAAGGCCGCGGAGCTGTCGAGCGGCGCGCGGCAGCTCACGCGCGACGGCGCCAGCGGCAGTCTGTATTTCGACTATAAGGACGAAGCCGGCGCCGCCCATACGGTGTGGTACGCGGATTCGACGACATTGAAGCGCTGGATCGGCGTCGTACGCAAATCCGGCCTGCACAAGGTCGCGCTCTGGCGGCTCGGGGGATTGTCGGACGAGATGAGAACGGCCATACAGGAAGGCTTCTAAAGGTCTCTATGGCATCTAAGGCCATTAAGGCTTCTAAGGACTCAAATCCCGCGCAGACATGCATGAAATTCCTCCAGACGGGGTATAGAATAACAGGATTGTTTTTATTACGCCGGAGGTGGGACTGCATGAACGGGAACGGAAACGAGGATGAGGTCCGCTCGGGGAGCGGGTCTGCCGATGACATCGTCGCTGAGAAGCAGGGCAACGGCTACGTACTGAAGGGCCCGGAGGGCCAGGCAGGGGAGATTACGTACAGGCCGGCCGATGCGGCTACGTGGATACTGGACCACACGTATGTCGATCCGCGCTACCGCGGCGGCAATCTGGCGAAGCGGCTGCTCAATCTCGTCGTCGGCGAGGCGAGGGCGAAGGGGATCAAGATCATTCCGGCCTGCTCGTACGCGCTCGCGCAGTTCAGGCGCAATGCGGAATACGCGGATGTGTGGAAGCAGTAGCGGGTAAGGCCGAAATTAGGCGGATGGGGGAGAAGCGCCGGAATGGCAGCAGCGGCTGTCCTGCCGGCGCTTCTGTTGCATGCTTCGAGTTTCGAGTGCCGCGCTCCCGAATCTACTCGAGCGTCTTGATCAGCAGAATTTCCAGCGGCTCGTCCTGCAGCAGCAGGCAGCCCGCATCGCGGTAGCCGAGCTTCCGGTAGAAATGCTGCGCGTCCTCGTTCGCCAGCGTGGATGTCATGACAAGCTTGAACCCTTGCTGCTTCATGGCATGCTCCCAATGCATAACGGCTTGCTTGCCGAGGCCTTGTCCCCGGTACGGGGCATCCAGCCAGAGCATGTTCATGAAAGGCGTATTGTCCCAGAAGAAGCCGTATCGCAGCCAGCCGATGCGGCTTTCTTCGTCGTCCAGGAACAGGTAGATTTCGCCCGCTTGCAGCTTGGCCGCGATCAGCCTCTCGGCGAGGTGGCGGTCTCGTTCCCGGATGTATGCATAGTCGGATGCAGCGGCCGGCACGATCTTCATGGCTAATCCCTCCAATAGGTTGGCGTGGGAATTGTTCGCTCTGAGAGGATACGTTCACCATAGCACATTTCCCCTTTTCCTCCCAGCCGTTATGCGGCAGGCCGGCAGTCAGTCCGCTTCGGACGGCATCTTCGTAAACCGGTAATCGACCGGCCCGTCCAGCAGATCGGGCCCGGCAAGGCGGAACCCGTGCTCCTCGAATAGCAGCTGCATCGGCATGGACTGTACATGGAACCGTCCGGGGCCGGCCGCGATGAGCGGCGAGTTCGGCCAGGCATGCGGAAGCCCGTCCGCAATGAGCGTGCCGGCGTTCATGCGGATGATGCAGTCAGGCAGCCCTTCGGCCGTCGGGCGATAGCGCCCTGTAAGGCTCGCAAGGCTGAAGAGGCTGGTCGCCTCGCCGGCCTGCTTCAGGCCAAGCAAAATCTCCAGCTCCTCGTAATACCGAGGCCAGTCGCCCGCCGAATTATCGATGGCCAGCTTGACGCCCGACCATCCGGCGAATGCTTCATCCGCCAGTTCGCGATACGCTTCCCAGTACGCGACCAGGCCTTCGAAGCCTTCCAGGCCCCGCGCTTGCCCGTAGGCCGATCCGGCTGCGCCGCGAATCCAATTCGCCTCGGTATCCCCGCCTCTGCGACCGGTAATGCGGCGCAGCGCAGCCCCGACATCGCGCGGATAGAGATAGATCAGCCGCGGATTCAGGGGATGCAGGATCGCCCCGACTTCCCGGACATATCGCAGAATGTCCGCCGGCGCGGCATTGTAAGGGAACAGGCTCCACGTCAGATAACCGAGCAGGCAGCCGTCGATGACGACGGCCTCCGGCGCAGACTGCACGGCTGCGGCGAAGGCGCGCCATTGCGCGAGCGCCCTGTCGATGAGGCCGCCGAAATCGCCCCGTTCTAGCTCGCCGATCACCGCCTGCATGCCTTCGTAGTCGCTGTAGACGTAGACGGGATGGCCGCGCTGTTCTTCATACCACCATCGGCAAGCGATGCCGAGCTTGCCCATCGCCAGCGCGATATGCTGCGCGGCCGTCGATTTGCCCGAGCCGGGAATGCCTTCTACCAGAATGAGCTTGCACGAGACGGCTCGGAGCGACGCCCAGTGACGTTTAACGGCGCGATTGAACGCGATTCCGGCGCTTATAACGTCCAGCGCCTTCGTGACCGGCCGCTCCTGCGGGTAATACGCTCGAACGGCTGCGAGGAACCCGTTCATCTCGGCGGCGACGCCGGGCTCGCGGGCCAGCAGGGCGGCCGCTTCGAGCTTGTCCAGGCGCCATATCCGGAGGCCGTCCTTATGTAAGGCCGTTAATAATTGAAACGCCAGCGGCCACGCCTTCGTGCACATGAGGCGCGTGCTCCGTTCGATGCGCTCTTCGCCGTGATCCAGCAGTTGATGAGGATCGAAAGCGCGGTCAGGAACGAGTGCATCCAGGGAACGGACGGCATCGGCGTATAACTCGGCACCGGTCGCTTCGGGAACGGGCAATCGTCCGGCCAGCAGCTTGTAGGCGCCGGGCACCGGACCGGGATAAGGATTGGCGAGCGGCGAGACGACGCTGAATTGAATGTAACGGAAAGGGGCGACGTCAATAGCGGACAAGGCGAGATGGATCGCGATGCATTGTTCTGCAGGCAGCGTGCCTGCTTCGTTCAGGGCGGCATCCGCGACGTACAGGACGTAGTCGATATCGCTGCTGCCGGGGATAAAGCCGCCTTTCGCGGCCGAGCCCTGGAGGATTAACCCGATGAAGGAAGTGCCTGCATGCGTCAGCATGACTTCGCGAACGGCAGCATTAATGCGGTTAACGGTGCTTGTCAGTTCCATTTGCGTCACCTCATGGCTTGGGACTAGGTAAATTATGCCATTGTCCCAGAGTTGAGAGGAGCTGTCAATAAGCAATTGTGCGGGAAGGGGACTTGGGGAAGAACGGCGCACCAGGGACAGCTCTGAACCATAAAACCGCAAAGACCCAAGATAGGCAGACCTGGCTCTGCATCCTCTTGGGTCTTTTTGCATCCACCGCTTCCATCTTCGGCAGATTGTGGGCGATCGTAAGCCACCTGCTATCATTGGCAGGGTTGGGGAAACGGACAGGAGATCCTTTATTTGCTCATAGGCATCGCTGTTTCGCTCGCTGCCGGACAGGAGATTCGCTATTTATGCTGAAAGCCGTTTTTTTGCTGCATTCCGAAGCCAATAACGCATCCTGTTTCCGTTCGCTGCCTCCAAAACGGCGAATTCGATCAAATAGCGGATCCTCTGTCCGCCTGCCCATGTTTTAACGATGAATTATGGGACGGTCCCTTGTTCGTCATATATCGTTTACGCGGCTACGCGGCATAAGTCGCTAATTGAGCTTCAAGTATTTCTCCGTCAGCGTCGTCAGCAGCTCGATGCCGATCTGGTTCTCGCCGCCCTCGGGGATGATGATGTCGGCATATTTCTTCGACGGCTCGATGAACGCCTCGTGCATCGGCTTAACGGTGTCGAGGTACTGCTGATGGATCGACTGGATCGTCCGGCCGCGTTCCTCGATATCCCGCAGCACGCGGCGGAGAATGCGGACGTCGGGGTCGGTGTCGACGAATACCTTGATGTCGAGCAGCGGGCGCAGGTCTTCGTTCGACAGCACATGCAGCCCTTCGATGATGACGATCGGGTTCGGGCGCAGCTCGGCCGTTTCGGATTCGGAACGGGCGTGAACGGTGAAATCGTATACCGGCGCCTGCGCCGGACGGCCTTCGCGCAGCTGCCGTAGGTGTGCAATGAGCAGCTCGTTGTCGAATACGAGCGGATGGTCGTAGTTCAGCGCTTCCCGTTCGGCGAAGGTCAGATGCGGATGGTCTTTATAATAATTGTCCTGTGAAATAAACGTTACTTCTTCCGTGCCGAGCCGTTCGATGACGGAACGCGCAACGGTCGTTTTGCCGGAGCCGGTGCCCCCGGCGATCCCGATGATCAGCATTGTGCGGCGAAGCCTCCTTGGCGGTTCAATTCTCGTATTGTAGCATAGCCGGGGGACGGATTTCATCTTGCGGCATGGAGGATATTTTATCGGGATTGGACTTGAGCTCACCCCCGGATATATGCTATAAAAAGAGTAGCGGTTAGCACTCCAAACGTTAGAGTGCTAACAATATTCGTTCCATACCGGGGAGGGCATTCCGTAACATGGTGAAGCAAGAGTTTAAAGCAGAGTCCAAGCGACTGCTGGAAATGATGATCAACTCCATCTACACGCAGCGCGAGATTTTCCTGCGGGAGCTGATTTCCAATGCAAGCGACGCTATCGATAAAATCTATTACAAAGCGCTGACCGACGACAGCATCGCGTTCAACGCCGCCGATTACTACGTCAAGATTGCCGCCGACAAAGACAGCCGCACGCTGGCGATATACGATACCGGCATCGGCATGACGCAGGAGGAGCTGGAGAACAACCTCGGCGTTATCGCGAAGAGCGGCTCGCTCGCGTTCAAGAAGGAGAACGAGAGCAAGGACGGCCACAACATCATCGGCCAGTTCGGCGTCGGCTTCTACGCGGCGTTCATGGTGGCGGACCGGGTTACGGTGACAAGCCGCGCGCTCGGCAGCGACCAGGCGTTCAAGTGGGAGTCCGAAGGCGCGGACGGCTACACGATCGTTCCGGCGGACAAGGGATCCGTCGGCACGGAAATCGTGCTGCACATTAAGCCGAACACCGAGGACGACAACTACGACGAATTCCTGGAGGAGTACCGTCTCCGCGCCATCGTCAAGAAGTATTCCGACTTCATCCGCTATCCGATCAAGATGGACGTTACGGGCAGCCGGCCGAAAGCGGACGCCGCCGAGGGCGAGCAGCCGGAGTTCGAGTCGTACGTGGAAGAGCAGACGATCAACAGCATGGTGCCGATCTGGCGCAAGAACAAGAACGAGCTGACCGATGCCGACTACGAGCAATTCTACCATGAGAAACGCTACGGCTTCGACAAGCCGCTGAAGCATATTCATATCAGCGCGGACGGCGCGGTCGTGTACCGGGCGATTCTGTACATTCCGGAGAGCACGCCGTTCGATTATTACACGAAGGAATACGAGAAGGGCCTCGAGCTGTATTCCAACGGCGTCCTGATCATGGACAAGTGCGGCGACCTGCTGCCGGACTACTTCAGCTTCGTGAAAGGGATGGTCGATTCCGAGGACCTGTCCCTTAATATCTCCAGGGAAATGCTGCAGCATGACCGCCAGCTGACGCTGATCGCGAAGAACATCAAGAACAAGATCAAGAGCACCCTGCTCAGCCTGCTCAAAGACGAGCGCGAGGGCTACGAGAAGTTCTACAAGGCGTTCGGCCGCCAGCTGAAGTTCGGCGTGTACAACGACTACGGCATGAACAAGGACGTGCTGCAGGATCTGCTGCTGTTCCATTCCTCCAAGGAGAATAAGCTGGTGTCGCTGGACGAGTACATCTCGCGGATGCCGGAAGACCAGAAGTTCATCTACTATGCGACGGGCGGTTCCATCGAGCGCATCGAGAAGCTGCCGCAGACGGAGCTGGTGGCGGACAAAGGCTACGAGATCCTCTACTTCACCGACGATATCGACGAGTTCGCGATCAAGGCGATCATGACGTACAAGGAGAAGGCGTTCAAGTCGGTTTCGAGCGGCGATCTCGGCCTCGAGCCGGATGCGGACAGCGACAAGCAGGAAGCGGAGGAAGCGGGCAGCAAGGCGCTGTTCGAGCAAATGCAGACGCTGCTGAGCGGCAAGGTGACGAAGGTCAAAGCGTCCAAGCGCCTGAAGAGCCATCCGGTCTGTCTCACGAGCGAGGGCGAGCTGTCCATCGAGATGGAGAAGATCCTGAGCGCGATGCCGAACAACGAAGGCATCAAGGCGGAGAAGGTACTGGAAATCAACGTGAACCATCCGGTGTTCCAGTCGCTGAAGGAAGCGGCGGAGAAGGACAACGAGAAGCTGAGCCTGTACACGCAATTGCTGTACAACCAGGCGCTGCTGATCGAAGGCCTGCCGATCCAGGATCCGGTCGCGTTCACGAACGATATTTGCAAAGTGATGGTGTAACAATCGCATAAGCTGATGGAATAAGCCGGGCTTTCCTGACAGGGGAGCCCGGCTTTCTATTTGCGCCTGATCGGTGTTCGTTCCTGATTACAGCAAGATGTGGAAAGTCGAGCGAAACCCCGTTATGTTATTTTATTTGCAGTAAAGCAATGATCAAATACGAGCAAAGAAAGGGGCAGACGGCATGACAAGCGATCCGCGATCTTACAAATCGGAATCGGCAGGGAGTTTTTTGATCGGCGCATAGATATGGTAGGCCGAATCCAGATGGCGGACGTCATCAAACGCTTGAATGAGTTCAATATCGGTCTCTGCTGTTTCCTGCTTGGAAATTTTCAGAAATCTGGCATAGTCGCTTTCCAGCACATCCCCAATGTCGAGTAACTCGCCGCAATAGTTGAACCTTGCGCAAAAAATTCGCGGCACATCCACCGTGAAATAATAAGGTTTATCAATTTCAATGCCGCTTGGGATCCCAAACAGCACCTTAAACCGAGTTGAGTCGGGCTGGCAGTTTGAATAAATGACGTAACAGGGACCATGTATGGTTTCATCAATATGACTCAACAGCATTTCCGAATGCGCGCGAATCTTCGCCTTGTAATCCTCATCGGCTAAATTCACTTCAAAAGCGATCCCGCTGATTCGGGTCTCCTTGAACTCGGTCAGGGTGAAGTCCGTGACGATATCGCCGTTAAGGTTTTTGATAGGCCTCTTCACCACTGAAGGTACGGGAACGGGGGAGATGGTTGTAAGTCCCGTTCTTAAAGAACTTGGAGCTACGCCGTATTGTCGTTTGAAAGCGCGGGTGAAGGAGGCTTGCGTTCCGAAGTTGAGCCGATAAGCAATATCGGTTAGAGAGCTGTTTTTGTTCTGAATAAAGGTTAAAGATGCATTCAATCTTCTGGATAGAATGTATTGGTTTAACGAACAGTTCATCATAGCGGAGAACAGCCGATGAAAATAGAATTTAGACATGTTGAAGGCATTGGCAACGGATTCCAGGGTTAAGGTCTGTTGTAAATGGCCCTCGATGTGGAGCAAAGCGCGTTCGATGACTTCGTTATGGTCCATAATGACTCCTTATAGCAAGTTTGGCAGGCAAGTATGCCTTACGTCCGTCAGCAAATAAATGTATTGTCTTAGGAGGCAAAAAAGATGACCCGAGATCGAAGAAATGCAAGGATATTGGGGATTTTCTATATCCTTGCTGCAGTGACGTCAATCATAGCGGTTGTTTTGTACGGGCCGGTTTTGTCAGAACAATGGCAGCTGGCCGTGGCGAATGGTTCGGAAACGGAGGTCTTAATCGGTGTATGCAATGACCTCTTCCTTATAGCAACGGCTGTCGGTACGGCAGTCATGCTGTTTCCCTACGTTCGGCATTGGAACGAGCATCTTGCGCTAGGGTATCTTTGTTTTCGGTTTATGGAAGCCGTTTTTATCGCGATCGGTCTCGTAAGTATATTGGGTTTGTTACAACTTAGTTCATATTATGATACAACTGGCTTGGCAAGTAAAACCAATATCGAACCCATAGGGCTGTTGATGCAGTCGATTTATCGCTGGACGGCGATGTTGGGTCCGAATATCATGTTGGGCATCAATACTGGTCTGTATAGTTATTTGCTTTATCGAACAGGCCTTGTGCCTAAACCGTTAGCGATTTTCGGAATGATTACGGCCGTTATGGTACTTGCAGCCGGCGTGCTGCAAATGTTCGGGCTCATCGGACCCTATTCGGCGGTAAAAGGGTTGATGGCGCTTCCTGTGGGCGTTTACGAGATGAGCTTGGCAGCCTGGTTCATTGTGAAGGGATTCCATGGGGAGAACCTTGCTAAATGGAGAGCCAAAACAGCTTCCACGTCTTTAGTGAAATAATCCATCGTTCGCTTTCAACACGTTACATGTCTTTATAGTACTTGATCCGGTAATACGTGCAGTAGCCAATAATAAACAAATAGGCAATCACCAAGAGCAATACAATCGTTAAATCGATATCCATCAAGGCAATGGTTATATTCAAGGCTCCAAACACGAAAATCATCAAGTCGAAGGCTTTCGCTTTTGCCCGGTTTGCGTTTGCCAAATTACGCTCATCCTTCTGGGCAATCTCCAGCTGCTCTGCAACGGCGGGATTATTCTTCATGGCAAGCCGGACGATCGTTTCTCCCATGCCGTGACCGAAAATACAGCAGCCAAGCCCAACGCATATATACAGCAGCACGCGCAGTAGATCTTGCGGGTCTTCGATGGTCTTGATGAAGAACACGCCGCTTGCCAGCAGCCCTGCGCCTATAACGGTGAACAAATAAGACGAAATCGTTTTCTTCATACCTGATCCTCCTCGTAAATAAAGATTTCTTCGATACTCATATTGAAATAGCGGGCAATCTTGAACGCTAAAAGGATCGAGGGGTTATACCGTCCGTTTTCCAGCGAGCCGATCGTTTGCCTGGTCACGCCAAGAGCCTTGGCTAATTCCTCTTGCTTGATTTTGCGCTGCGTGCGGATTGCTTCTAAACGGTTGTTCAATGCGTTCACCGCCTTGATGGAAAGTTGACTTTACATGGAAAATATATCGTGCGGCGCATCGAATGTCAAGCGTGCTTTCCATTTTGATGAAGCTTTACCTTGCCGTTATAGGCAGCGCAGAGAGCCGAACCGCAAGGGACGGCAAGTTTTTGCAGGGGGCGGGCATAATAGGCTTACTGCTTACGATTGGAAGGAGCCGGTGATACGGAGATGGAGCATCCCGCTGTAATTCTGCCTGAAGAACAGGCCCCCGAAGGTGCAGAGCATTGCGAGCTTTGCGAATTAGCGAAGCAGCGGACTCGCGTCATCTGGGGGGAAGGAAACCCGAGAGCCTCGCTGATGATGATGCTGGATAATCCCGGAGCCCGGGAGGATCGGGAAGGGAATTCGTTCGTTTTGCTGAAATGCCGGCCGATACGCGCGTACAATAAGCCGGGGGCTAGAGCGGCGTGTCTTCCTCATCTACAGCTGCAGCTCTCACAGAAGCGTACACTGCTATTGTTTGGATTCGGCAATGTCGTAGCGGAAGCGGTATTCCCGGATAAGGAGGGTGCTAGCGTCAAGGCATTGCGAGGCAGCTGGCATGCGTTTCAGGGTATACCGATCGGCTTCGCCTACCACCCGCTTGCAGTACGAAGGCGACCTAATTTACGAGGGATCTTCATTGAAGATTTGAATGCCTTGAAGGAGAAGTGGAAGGAGATTCAACAGGTTAAGCATTAGAGAGACGCCTAGATTCTTTCAATTCGAGCGCTTGCCGTTTCTCCGGCCCCTCGGAAGAGGGGCCATAGCAGGTCATCGCCAAACTTCTGTAAACCTAGCCGATCCGGTATTATTGTGCTGCCTCGCCAACGGCCGACAGAACTTTGCCAACGAAGGCCGGGGTTCCCCAGATGATATACCGGCCTTTTTTCTCTTTGTCGTCGAAGAAGTATTGGAACTTCGCTTTCCCTCTGGACGGGTCGGGCTGATTCATATGCCACATGATGACCTCGGAGATTTTGACCGCTTCCGGGGTGTCAACGTAGCAGTCAAGCACCGTGCACACTTGAAGCTTACCTTCAACTTCGCTGTCTTTGCCTTCGATGAAAGCTTGGATGTCGTCCATAGCGTCCGACTTTAACGCTTCGAGTTTGCTGCCGACAAACATTTCCGCATCCTCCATTCTTATTCTCCACTCGCCGCCGACCTTGGTTGCCTTCAGTTGGTTCTCTCGGATATATCTTCTGATCGTTCTAGGGTGCATTTCGAGCATCTGAGCTAATTGATCGACTGTCAGTAAATCAGCCATGTTGCTAATCCCTCCAATGTCCGTTTAGTTACATATTATTACTTATTGTCCTATTTGTGAATACCAAAATGTAATTAATGGGAAATTTATTTGCGAATAGGCGACCATTCAAACCGCTGTGAAAAGATGGTATCTTGGATACAGATAATGGTGAAAGCGAGTGGTGTTTGATGGGCGTAAAATCGTGCAGAGAAAGGGTGACGGATAAACAATAGAGGAGGTAAGCCTTTGTACGACCACTTAGAGCTCATGAGCATGCAAGCAGCGGTTCTCTATAACCATGATCATGCCGGGCGGATCACGACGATTAATGAGCCGGCGAACGGGCCTGCTCCCCGATTCTTTTGGGGACAGACCGCCGCTGGCCGTATTGTACGATTCCGGAGCGATATGCCCGAGCGCTTAGTCCGTGACATTCTGCAAGGCATGGAGCGGGGCGATTCAACGGAGCGGCTTGCCACTGTGATACGCATGCTGGACAAGGACAGAGAAGTGAGAGGCGTATGGATGGGCCCGGCTTATGCCGTTCATGAAACCGATAAGGCGTACATGGGCGCCGTCTTGGTTACGGAAGACAATCAATACTGCTTGGAACCAGGGTTCCCTGCGCTATTATCGGAGCTGGCGTTTCGAGGGCCTTGTTACATGATGACGGAGAACAACATGGCTGTGTCGGTCTGTTTCAGTGCGAGAAGCAGCGATAAGGCTGCGGAGGCCGGAGTCGAGACGCTGGAAGCGTATCGCGGCAAAGGATACGCGATGCACGTAACCTCCTCATGGGCCCAAGCGATACGACAGTCCGGAAGGATCCCCTTGTACAGCACATCATGGGATAATTATTCATCGCTTTCCATTGCCAGACGCCTTCGTCTTCACCTTTATGGGACGGATATTTCAATCCGTTAACATTCACATCCAACATAGAGGGGCCGTCCCATAAGTCATCGTTGGATGGCCGTGGGAAGCCCCTTCGTAAGGATGGAGGTTCTTCACCCTATCCGCAGGCGGCTGAAAAGGCGTTCGGGTCGAGGCCCGCGGCTGACAACGTTACCGCTCGGGCAGCATGCATCGTCAGACGCGTACCTCCTCCACGAACGGGCATAGGCAGACGGACAGAGGATCCGCTATTTGATCGAAATCAGCGTTTTGGAGGCAGCGATCGGACATAGGATGCGTTATTGGCTTCGGGATGCAGTAAAAATACGGCTTTCGGCAGAAATAGCGGATCTCCTGTCCGGCAGCGAGCGAAACATCGATGAATACGAGCAAATAAAGGATCGCATGTCCGTTTCCCAAGCCCTGCCAAGGAATCTGTCCTAAAACATTCCAAAGCATCAACTGGTTCGTGTCGTCAATGCGGTGGTGGGCCGCTTGAACGACAGATTTTGGCATCCAATCGGGTGCCGTTTATGTTTTCTTTTGTCATTCGATGTATGTGATACAAACCAATGAAAGAATGGTAAATTAAAGCGTCCCAAGCCCCGCAGCCAGCTTCGCCCTCGTCTCCGCAAGCCGCCGCTCCGCGCCGTGCGGATGGAGCGGTTCGCTCCACGCGAACCCGTCCCCTTCGTATCGGGGAATGAGGTGCATGTGGTAATGGCCGAGGTCGTTGAAGCGGCCGCCGTTCTGGCAGATCGTGATGCCGTCCGGCCGGAAGGTCCGCTTGAGCAAGGCGGACAGCTTCTTGGCGGCATCCATAATGGCGTACGCAGTCTCGGCGTCGGTGTCCTCGACATCGAGCACATGCCCTTTGGGCAGGATGAGCAAATGTCCTTCATTGAACGGGGCGATATCGAGTACGCAGGTTAGCAGCTCGTTCTCATAAACAACGTTGACGCCCGGTTCAAGGCCGTTCGCAATGCGGCATCCGAGACAATTCATGCGGTCATCCTCCTTATGGAATTACGAGATTGCGGATCGGCCGACAGCCGTCGCATAACCCAAGTTTACTTGCAAGACGCTCATTCGGCAAAGGATGGATATCGGCTGTTTTTTTCGTAGGTACAATATATGTCCATCCTATTCGTTATGCTTGTTTTATAGGGATGGCAAGCAAGCGGCGAGCGGTGGCGACTCTCCGATTTTGTAATAATATTAAGAATTTAACAACATAAATGGTATAATGTGCCTATATCCGAAGTAGGAGTGCTCAGGTGAGAAACGATGATAGCAAAGCTGCAAGAATCCTATTTGGTTACGACCGTCTCCGCAAAGGGTTCGTCCTGAACAAGGAGGATCTCGCGGATGAGTTCAAGGTTACGCAGAAGACGATTCAACGGGATTTGAACGAGATTCGCGCGTATATCGCGGAGCGCTACATAGGCGAGGCCGTCCGCTATGACACTCGGCAGAAAGGCTACCGGCTTGTCAATAACGGCGGCAAGCCCGTATCGGCCATCGAGGTGTTCGCTTTGGTGAAAATCGTGCTGGAAAGCCGGGCGTTCAACAAATCCGAAATGGATGCGCTGCTTAATGCGGTGTGCGGCATGGCATCGAAGCCGGAGCGCAAAGCCTTTAACGACTTGATCCTGAACGAGAAGTTTCACTACGAGCCCGTCACGCACGGCAAGCCGCTCCTGGAGCTCATCTGGGATATCGGACAATGCATCATGAAGAAGGAAGTCATCGAGATCGGCTATACGATCATGAACGGCGAGGAGCGAAGGCGGATCGTCTATCCGCTGGCGGTCGTCTTCTCCGAGTTTTATTTTTATTTGATTGCCAAGTTTGAGGACAGCGAATACAACGATCCGACGTTCTTCCGAGTTGACCGGATCGACAGCGTCAAGCGGTTGGGGAGAACGCACGCTTACAGGCGTTTTGAAGACGGCGAGTTGAAGAAGCGCGTCCAATTCATGTACGGCGGCGAGCTCGTTCGTCTGCGGTTTTTGTTTCGAGGACCTTCGCTTGAGGCGATTCTGGATCGTTTTCCGACCGCGGTCATCCTGCGGAAGGATGAGCGGGGAACGGTCATCGAAGCCGAGGTATTCGGCAAAGGCTGCCTTATCTGGCTGCTCGGCCAGGGCAAGCAGGTCGAACTGCTCGGCCCGGAGCCGCTGCGCGAAGAATTTCGCCAAATGATCAGGGCGATGAACGAGATTTATCTGTAGGCGAGATCGGCTGCGGATCCGAATATACTGGAGCGTCCAGTCCAGCAAAGAATGCCGTTATGGACGCATTGGGGGATAGCATCATGAAGTACGAGAGACTAAGCATAGCCCATTACATCGAGCGGCACCCCGTCGCCAAGGAGAAAGAAGCGTACCGAGCGTCATATTGCCATGTTCTGACCTACATGACGCGGAAATATGCCGCTCAAGATCCCTACGCCGGGGAAGTGCTTCGCATGTTCTTGAAGAAATTAGCGCCTGCCGATCCAGATCGGACGGCCGGGCACGACATTTCGAGGAGCGTCAAGAAAGCGGGCGCGATTCAATTGAAATCCTTCAAGCTTTTTACGTATCGGTATCAGCTCATTCTGGATTGCTGCTTTATTAACGGCATGGCAGATCCGGGGCGGACGACATCCATCAAGCGCGAGCTCAGACAGTTATTTCATGCTCGCTATCATAACAAGCTGGAGCTGTTCTTCAGGGCGTTGTATGAAGATCGCGCCTTCACTGCCCCGGACTTTCTTCATGCTTCGTTCCAAAGCTGGCAGGCCAATAGACAGTTCCTGTCCCGCCAACCGGTCAACCTGCTGGTCACGGGGAATATGAGCGCAGGCAAATCGACGCTGCTGAATGCGCTTATCGGCAAGAAGATGAACCGGACGCAAAGCGAGGCCTGCACGGCAAGCTTGCATTACATCCATAACAAGCCTTTCGAGGACGGCTTGCATGCGGTATGGGAAGACGACCTGGATCTGAACGCGGGGCATGACAAGCTGCTGCGCCATCCGGCGGAGATAGCTGGGGGCAAGCGTTACGTGGGTACTTATTTCCGCTCACCGCATCTCTCATCCGCGAGACTGTGCGTCATCGATTCTCCCGGCGTGAATTATTCCTTGAACGCGGAGCATAAGGAGCTGGCGTATACAGCCGTTCGGGAGGAACGCTTCGATAAGCTGATCTACGTCATGAACGCCGAGAATATAGGCTCGACGGACGACCGGAAGTACTTATCGTTCATTCGGGAGACGGTGCCGGCGAATAGAGTGCTGTTCGTGCTGAACAAGCTCGATCAGTTCAAGCCGAGCGAGGATTCCGTCGCATCTACGATGCATGCGCTGCGGCAGGATCTAATTGGGATCGGATTTCCCGAGCCCGTCGTCTGTCCCGTCTCCGCCTACGCGGGGTACCTGGCCAAGCAAAGGCTCTATAACGAGGAGCTGGACGAGGACGAAAGCGAGGAGCTTGCCCTGCTCGTTCGCAAATATAAGCGGCCGGAGTATGACCTGTCCGCCTATTATTCGGCCGATGCGCCGGCAGCGATGTCCCGGCTCGATCAAGCCGGAAGCGGAGACCGCGGAGAGCACGGCGAGGCGGCCGCGAAGTATGCGACGCTCTTGAGACGCGCGGGCATCTCGTTGTTGGAGAGACTCATCGGCACCTACTAAATACATAGGAGTGTTACGGAATATGCGCACGATCCATATCAAGTACAACCCGTACAAGGTCGAGACGGAAATCACGATCGACGGTAAGCCGATCAAGAAGAACAGCTCGTTGGACGCAGGCAATCAGCGATTCCAGGAATGGGTGGAAGAGCTGCCCAAACGGCTGGTGGAGGAGTGCAATACGAAGAGCTTCGCCGTTCAGTTTCATGGCACGCTGCTGGATTACGAAGACTTGGTCTCGGTGGCGGAAGACGCCGAAGCCAAGGGCATTCGCATCGCCTGCGAGCATATTCCGGCGAAAGAAGCGCATGACAAGGAGCAGGCCATCGCCGATATCTTCCTGGAGATCCAGCACGGTCCCTTCGATGAATTGAAACAGCCGGACGTGGTCAAAGCATTCGAGATGGCGAGCAGCAGCGAGTTTCCCGTGAACGTCGTGGCGACGATGAGCGCCGGCAAATCCACGCTGATCAACGCCTTGCTGAGGCAAAGGCTGATGCCGGCCAGACAAGAGGCCTGTACGGCGACGATCACGGAGATCAAGGACATGGATACCGGCCGAGAGGGCTTCCAAGCAGCGGTATATGACCGAAGCAAGGCGTTGATCGCGAGCGAGCCCGAGCTGACGTTCGAACGGATGGAAGAGCTGAACGCCAACCCGCAGGTCTCGACCATCGTTGCGGAGGGAGACATCCCCTTCGTCTCCTCGGACGATATCAAGCTGGTTCTGGTCGATACGCCGGGACCGAACAACTCCCGTGACCCGGAGCATCAAGTCACGACCTACCGCATGCTGTCGGAGTCGTCGAAAACCGTCGTCCTCTATGTATTGAACGCAACCCAGCTGGGCGTGAACGACGACAGCAACCTGCTGTCCTACATTGCCGACAGCATGTCCGTCGGCGGCAAGCAATCGAAGGAAAGGTTTATTTTCGTCGTCAACAAGCTGGATGATTTCAAGAAGGGCGAGGATCATGTCGCGGGCTCGCTCAACAAGGTCAAGAAATACCTGGAGGACAAGGGAATCGCCAATCCGAATATTTATCCGGCGTCGGCGTTGACCGCGCTCGACATCCGCACGCAATTGAGCGACATTCCGGTCATCGGCCTGTCGGAGGACGAGCTGGATGAGCTGGATCCCGAAATCGCAAGCGCCATCAGCAAAGTCAAGAAGATGAACCGCAATCCGGATCTGCACTTGGAGAATTATGCTCCGCTCACGCCGAGCGTAAGGAGAGAAATCACGGCGAAGCTGGAAGCGCATGCGGCCGCCATGAACGAGCAGGACCGGATGATCCGATCGAACGCGATGAAGGAGGAAGCGTTGATCCACTCCGGCATTATCCCGATCGAAGCCGCGATCCGCATGTACGTGGCGAAGTATGCCAAGACGGCCAAAATCAAAAACATCGTCGATACGTTCGCCAAGAAGCTCGAGAGCGCCCGGTCGTTCGAGAACACGAAGCAGGAAATCGCGCAGAACCGGGAGCTGGAGCAGGAGATTCTCGGACAGATCGAAGCGATTCGCGCGAAGCTGAAGAGCGGGGAAGAAGCGAAGAAGTTCAAAGCGAACGTGGAGGCCATTAATTACGATAAAGAGATCCGTCAGGTCGCCAATTCGGTCTTAGTGGATGCGCAGAAGAAAATCCGCCTGCATCTGGATGATTCGAAAGGGAAGAAGCTTACGAGGAAAGAAGCCGAGGTCATATGGCGGGAATTCGATAAGTTTACCCAGGACCTTCAGGCGGGGATCGAGGTCAAGCTGGAGAATCTCGTCACGGATCATGTCAAGCGAAATGCCGAGGAGCTGCTGCATCAATACGAGCGGCGCATTTCCGAGCTTGCCCAGGACGTCAAGTCGGGAACCGTAACGATCAAGCCGTTCGAGATGATGAGCGGCGATGTGGGGAAAGCGCCCGATCCGGAGAAGCTGCTTAAAGACTTGACGAAGACCGAGTCCGTAAAGGTAGGCGAGGAATGGGTTAAAAACGAGAATAAAAAATGGTATAAGCCATGGACCTATTTCCAAAAATCCGGCTACAGCAAAGCCATCTACGAAGATCAGGAATATATCAACGGAAAAGAGCTCGGAGACAAGTATTTCGCCCCCATTGAGGCGGAATTGCAAAAAAACAACGAGATCGCGGTGAAGTATGCCAAAGACCAGGCCCATGCGGTCAAGGAGGCCTTCAAGAAGAGATTCGAAGAGCTCGATCGGGTTCTGCAGCGGAAGCTGGACGAGCTCGAGAATTGCGCCGTGAACCGCACGAACGTGGAGCAGGCGATTCGGGACATTCAGGTGCGATTGACGTGGCTGGAGAACATTCAGGACCGGATCCAAGGCATTTTGGACATCTAGGCGACTGGCAAATCACGACGAGAAGCTTCCGGGGAGGACAACCATGACGATAAACAAGGAATTCGAGCAAGCGGTGCTCGACCAGGATCTATTAATGGTACGAATTATGCTCAAAAACAGTTTGATGGTAGACCCGACGCAAACCGATTTCGACCAAAGGCTGTCATACGCCGCGGCGCGGTTGACCGCGTTATATGACGAGCATGACGGGGAGCTGCTGCAGCAGGCTTCCGCGTTGTGGACGGAGGATGATTTGGACGAGCAGATGGTTGCGATGGTTCAAAATTTCTCCAGAGAACGCGTGGCGCTGGTGAAGAGTATCTGCCGCCAGCTGTACGACGGGAGGGCGCTGCAACCGCAATTGCAAGCAAGTTCCGCTGCTTCGGCTGCTTCGGCGCAAGTCGCAGCCGGGACTGCAAGGCCTCGCGTTCAGACAAGCGGAGGCAGCCGTGGAGCGTATATTCCGAGGGCGCCGCGTAGAAGCGGCGCAGGTCCGAACATACGCCGCGGAGCGGGACTGGCCGTAGCCGGCATCGGCGTCGTGATTCTTGGCGCAGCCATTCCCAAAACGATTATTACCGTTGCCGGCGTCGTCCTGGCCATTGCCGGAGGCGGTTTGATGCTGAAAGGCAAGCCAAGGAGGTTTCTATGAGCACTTCCGTTCTTAACCAGCAACCGGGCGCCGTGTCCCAATACCCCATTCCGCAGCATGAACAAATCGAGGCAAGCGTGGCCTCCGCCCTGCAAGTCGTTGACGACATCGTTCTTAAAAACTATATTTCCAAACTTGAAGCGCTTGACGTCGTTCCGCTGGATGCGCATACGCTGGAGACGAATTTGACGGAAAACGTTCGATTCTTCAAGATTACCGAGATGGTGTACGAGAAGGATGAATATTCGACTTACAAATTCGCGAGCGTCTTCCATGCGCTGTCCTCCGCGAACTGCGCGATCTTCATTCTGATCGACAGCGACGGGGCGAAGACGGAGTTCTACATGGGCATTCGCTCCCTGGATTCGGCGCGCACGACGCATTCGTTGAAGGATACCTTGAAGAGCGCGATCACCGGACAATTTCCCGGCGTCAAGACCGAGGATTACTTGGATGAGGAGATGCGCGCTGTCCTCGGACGGATGAAGACCAATACGATATCGGCGGTCTCTTGCGTGGCCAACGACAAGGACGAGCAGAACCGGGCGAATCATTCGTTCGTCCAGGGACTCGAGAAGCTTGCGCTGTCCATGCAGGGAGAGAAATATACCGCGATTATTCTGGCGAACGGCACAACGCAGCAGCAATTGTCCGATATCCGCAAGGGCTACGAGCAAATATACACGCAGCTGTCCCCTTTCGGAACGAGTCAGGTCAGCTACGCGATGAACAGGTCCTATAATCTGTCGGAAGCCGTAACGAGAGGCAGCTCTCAAGGCAGTTCGTTCAGCGAGACGCAATCCTCGACGAGAGGCACGACCGAAACCTCCAGCAGCGGAACATCCGAATCCGTCTCCGTAGAAAGCGGGGCCAGCAAAGCGGTCAAAGGCTTGGCCGCCGCCGCAGGCATGATCGGCGCGGCGCTTGCTCCCGTAACGGGAGGGGCGAGTCTCGCAGCCGGCGGTGTGCTTGCCGGAAGCCTGGGCGTTCTGGGCATGGCTATTCAGAGTACGAAGACAACCGGATCGACATCGCAGACGTCTACGGCGGACAGCCTCTCCGACACGACGGGCACCAGCAAGGGAACGACGACCAGCGTCAACGAGAGCAGCACGGCTACGCAGGGTCAGCAGCTTGGAGACTCGCAGAATATGACCCTGACCTTGCAGGATAAAACGATCATCGGCATGCTCGATCGCATCGATCTGCAGCTGGCGCGATTGCAGGAATTCGAAAGCTTGGGCATGTGGGAATGCGCGGCGTATTTCATGTCCGAGAATCCGTATGCGGCCGAGATGGCCGCGTCCACCTACAAGGCGCTGATGAGGGGCGAGCATTCGGGCGTCGAGCTCTCGGCCATCAATTCATGGGGCCTGCGGGATGGGGATAAGGCGAGCCGCATTCGGGAATACGTGACGAATTTCATGCATCCCGTGTTCGCTTACCGCAACGAAGCCGGGAATATTCAGGTGACGCCCTGCTCCCTGGTGAGCGGCAACGAGCTGGCGCTGCATATGGGACTGCCGCGGCGGTCCGTCAGCGGATTTCCGGTCATCGAGCATGCCGATTTCGGCAAGGACGTCGTCCGATACGAAGGGAGCAAGTCGGCGAACAATATCAACTTGGGCCGCTTGTTCAATATGGGCAGCGTCCATGACAATCGCATCGGGCTTGATCGCAATACGTTGACGATGCATACTTTCATTACCGGTTCAACGGGATCCGGGAAGAGCAATACGGTCTATGAGCTGCTGCGCCAGCTGGATGCCGTGGATGTCCGGTTCATGGTCATCGAGCCGGCCAAGGGCGAATACAAGCATGTATTCGGACATCGTCACGACGTACGCGTGCTTGGGACGAACGCGCAGTACAGCGAGCTGCTGCGGATCAACCCGTTCCGGTTTCCGAAGGGGATCCACGTGCTGGAGCATGTCGATCGGCTGATCGAAATCTTCAATGTATGCTGGCCGATGTACGCGGCGATGCCGGCTGTGCTGAAGGATGCCGTTCTGCAGGCTTATGAGGTGTGCGGCTGGGATCTGGCGGAGTCGAGCAATCGGTTCTCCGGGGAATGGTTCCCGACCTTTGCCGATTTGCAGCATGAGCTCGTACAAGTCATAGAGAGCTCCGCTTATTCCCAGGAGTTGAAGAGCAACTACACCGGTTCGCTCGTTACCCGGGTTAAATCGTTGACGAACGGCCTTAACGGACAGCTGTTCACGGCCGACGAGACGCCGAACGAGGCACTGTTTGACGACAACGTCATTATCGATCTAAGCCGCGTCGGTTCGCTCGAGACGAAGTCGTTCATTATGGGGCTGCTGATCATGCGGCTCAACGAACACCGAATGACTCATGCCGAAGGCATGAATCTTCCGCTTAAGCACGTGACCGTTCTGGAAGAGGCGCATCATATTCTCAGACGCGCCTCGATCGAGCAGAACCCGGAGAATCCGAGCGTCTCCGGCAAGTCGGTCGAGCTGCTGGCGAATGCGATTGCCGAGATGCGAACGTACGGCGAAGGCTTCATAATCGCCGATCAATCCCCCAGCGCGGTCGACATGTCCGCGATTCGGAATACGAATACGAAGATCATCATGCGGCTGCCGGACGAAGCGGATCGGCGACTGGCCGGCAAGTCCGCCGCATTAAAGGACGGCCAGCTGGACGAGATATCCAAGCTGCCGCGCGGCGTTGCGGTCGTCTATCAGAACGATTGGCTGGAGCCGGTCTTGTGCCAGATTCGGAAATTCGACGAAGCGGACCGGCGTCCGTATCGGTATGAACCCGCTGGATCGGCAAGGGGGACGGAAACGGCTCGTTTCAAGGCGGCATTCATCAAGCTGCTGCTGCGCGGCCGGGTGCCGGAGGATACGGAACCGGACCTGGCGTATCTCGGCGATGCCGTAGATCGCACCAATCTGTCGACGCGGATGAAGATGATCATTCGACGCCTGCTCGAGGAATATCGGCGGACGAACCGGTTGGAGCTGTGGAAGGACGAGCGTTTCGGCGAAACGGCGGATCTCGTCACGGGACAGCTCGGTTCGCGGGCGGCGGTAGATGCGCTCATCCGAAGCGAGAAGCGATTCTCCGATTTGAACGCTTCGCTGCGGCTATTCATCGATAGGGAAATCCCGGGGCTATCCGCAGAATGGCAGATGAGCATCGCGCAGTGCCTTATGCGAAGCTTCCCTGACAGGGATGATGAGCGGCTGGAGATCTATTCGGCTTGGCGGAAGCACACGCTGGAAAGCGGGGAATGGCTGTCATGAACGCGTACATGGATATTCGGGAGACGACGATCAACGAGTGCCCGCTCTCCGAAATCGCGAAATCAATGACGAACAAGTCGCTGGATTTAAGAGAGCTGGATCGGCCGATCGCTTTGGACGCGGATAACGTCAAAGGCTGCCCGATCGAAGGGAACGGCGGACATTGGAGCGGCGAGCGCGGCAACTCCGACTGGTATCCGGACAAGGAAGCGTTACTGCCGCGGTATAATCCCGAGAACATAACGTGGGGGGAAGCGCTCGACAAGCACGGGATCGACCATATTTCCTTCAAAGAGGGGGAACCGGACTTCTCGGAAATCGCCCAAGGCACCGTGGAAATCGATGATTTCACGGATTCGCGCAGAAAGAACTTTATGCAGGCCGACGAGAAGCTGGCCGAGGCGCGCGGATGTTCGCCGGACGAAATCAAGCAATGGCGTGAAGAAAACGGTTATACTTGGCATGAGTGCAGCGATTGCAAAACCATGCAATTGGTGCCTTCCGAAATTCACAACAACGTTGCTCATACAGGCGGCATTTCCGAGATGAAGAAAACAAACGAGATGGATAGATAAAGTCTAATCGCTAGGAGGATGTATCGAATGAGCATGGTAGATCCCGTATTCGGGGAAGTCACCTATGCATATGGCTGGTCGAAACCGTTTGAAGTGCGTTTATGGAATCGCGGTTACCGTATCGATTGCGTCGCTTCCGCGTACAAAGGACAAGAAATCGCGGAAGAGCAGCGGCGGCAATTTCGTTATTTCCTTGAGCGCCAAAGCGACAATGAACGGCGAATATGCGAACTGCTGGAGCAGTACTACAGCTTGCAGATCGGCCCGGTCATTACTGGGAATGCGCAGCTGCAGCTGATGGTCAAGCCGACGGAGCTTGTTTTTGAGCGGGATGGCAGCTATGCCATGCTGTTCGATTGCAGCTGGGATGCCGACAACGGTGTCGCGGTTCGCCTGTCGCCCGAGGAACAGGTGGGGCCTCAAAACCTATTCATATAAAGCTTGGGACGGCAGTCTATTCGAGACTGTTTGAATATCGTTCTTTCGGCGTACTTATATATGATGAAGGAGGCGATAGCCATGCGGTTAGAATATGAAATGCTGCTTCGGGTCATGATTGCGGGTATCTGCGGTCTGTTGATCGGCTACGAGAGGAAGAACCGGATGAAGGAAGCGGGCATTCGCACCCATTTCGTGGTGGCGACGGGGGCGGCGCTCATGATGGTCATTTCCAAATACGGATTCTCGGATCTGCAGGGAAAGCCGTACATCGCGCTCGACCCGTCCCGGATTGCGGCGCAGGTCGTCAGCGGCGTCGGATTTCTGGGAGCGGGCATGATCTTCATGCAGCGGCAGACGGTCAAAGGACTGACGACTGCGGCGGGGATATGGGCGACGGCAGGCATCGGCATGGCGATCGCGGCGAATTTATACGTGCTCGGCATCGGCGTGACGCTGCTTATCCTGATTGCCCAGAAGCTGCTGCACAGCCGGTTCGATTGGCTCACCGCGCCGCGAAGCGAGCAGCTGACCGTCAGGCTTGCCGACGCGGAGGGGGCCGTTGACACGCTGCAGCGCGCGCTGCGCGATGCCGGCGTCGAGGTGCTTTATTTCCAGGCCGAGAAGCGGCTTGACGGAGCAGAGCCGGAGCTGCAATTGCACTTCACGGTCAAGCTGCCGGCCGCCGGAGAGCCGGATAAGCTGCTGCCGCTGATTCAGCGGGTACCGTATGTGCTGTGCGTCGAGCTGCAGTAAGGCGAATCGCGCATGCTGACGCGACGTCGGTATTGGCCCGCCCGGCAAACGTACCGACGGCGTTCTGACGGCGTCGCGGCAGATAGCGTAATTCTTGCAGCCGCACGGGTTTCGGCGGGCTTCCATCTTTTACACGGGCGATTTTCAGCTTCTCCTAAGCTAACGAGCGTATAGTGGATGGTCGAGCGGGGCATAGACTGCTGCCGCTCACCGTGCACGTACTTAAGCTTCAGGCAAAGGAGAAGGTTATGAGAACCCCAACGGAGACGACTTCGTTCGAACCTAACTATAGAAGCAAACGATTCAAGCGGCGAAGCGCGTTCGCGCGGTGGCGGAGACGGATAGCGATAGCTTGTGCCGGCGTGCTCGTGATTATGCTTGGCGGCGCGGGCTGGTTTTATTTGACCCCTTCCGGCTCGGATATCCGCTATATGATGGCGGACACGCTCATCACGAGCCAGCATCGCTATCTGGCCAAGTACCTGATCGGCCAGGATGAGCTGAACAGTCGGGTCGCGGAATATATGAAGAAGTTCGACGAGATGGGGGAAATCAAGGACGAGCACAACGTGGCGCTGGCCTCGCATCCGGCGAGCGACGTGCAGGTCGAGAAGATTTCCACCGCGAAGTTCAAAGGCTTCATCATGTACGTGCACGATCCGAAAATGATCCGCGTCGCGACGACGAACGTCGTCGGTTCGGGCGAGACGGTGCTGAGCATGGTCAAGCGCACGGGCGCGATCGCCGGCGTCAACGGCGGCGCGTTCGACGACCCGAACTGGGACGGCAACGGCTTCCGGCCGGCCGGCATCGTCATGTCCGGCGGCAAGGTGCTGTATAAGGGCGACGGGATGCAAGCGCCGGTCAACGTCGTCGGCATCGACAAGAACGGCCTCATGGTCGCCGGGCGGTACAAGCCTTCGCAGCTGCTGGACATGGGCGTGACCGACGCGGTGACGTTCCAGCCGAAGTTCATCGTCAACGGCAAAGGCCTGATCAAGAACGAGGCCGACGGCTGGGGCATCGCGCCGCGCACCGTCATGGCGCAGCAGAAGGACGGCACGATCCTGTTCGTCGTTATCGACGGCCGCCAGCCTGGCTATTCGGTCGGCGCGACGCTATATGACATTCAGAAGATTTTGCTGGAGAAGAACGTGGTTACGGCGGCCAATCTCGACGGCGGCTCCTCTACCGTGCTGGTGAAGGACGATGAGGTCGTCAACAAGCCGTCCAGCCAATACGGCATGCGGTACTTGCCGTCCGCGTTCCTTGTGTTCGACCATCCGGAGACGTTCGATGCAGGAAACATCTGGAAGGGTATCGACATGCAGCATTTCGATTCCTCGCAGCCGCGGACGACGACGTCGTCGTAAACAGGCTCGGATTGCGCTGCCTGTGCGCTGTTGCTGTACGTTCTAGCTTCATTCTGCTTCATTCCATGTTGGACCGCCGAGCGATCGGCGGTCTTTTGGCGTTCCGAATGGCGATACAAATCGCTTCATTTTCAAGTCGATAGATGTTACGATATGTATATTGTTGGATGTTGATCGGAGGAACGGAGCATGGATGATCCAGCCAAGGACGAATACTTCGGCAATCGACGGTCGGAAGCGCTGGAGACGATAACGGCCATCCCGTCGTTCTGGACGGCCCAATACGCAATCGTGCAAGCCCGCTTAGACGAACTGGAGGCCTGCATACGCCGGCTGGAAGCCAAGTTAGCGCCGTACGCCGATGAGCGTCATACGCAGCAGACCGTGCCGTACCCGGAGCCGTACGAGGTGTGGAAGAAGCGCGCGCTGCCGGCGTCGCCGCAGGAACGGTTCCTTTTCGGCGAATGAAATGCGGTTGACGCGAATGCTCCTATCCGGAGCGTTTTTTTTAGTTGCCGATTGCAGGCGCGTCGACCTTCCCGCTGCTCCCGACCGGCAGACTTCTCATGCGCTGGCATAAAAATCCGCGCTCCTCCGCATAGTAAGACAGATTGCAGTCTAGCTTGCCGAAGCGCAAGGGAGGAGCACGATGCGGCATTTTACGAAACGGTTGTTGGCCGTCACGCTGTGCGCGGCCATGCTTTCGGGGTTCCAGGCTCCGCCCCGGAAGGACAGGCAGTTCTATGAAAGCCGGGGCGATATCATCTGGGAGCTGCCGCTGGATAGGAAGGAGCTGGCGCTCACGTTCGACGACGGGCCCGATCCGGAGACGACGAACCAGATTCTCGATCTGTTGAAGCAGTACCACGCCAAGGCGACCTTCTTCGTCATTGGCTATCGCGTGCGCGAGTATCCGGACATTATCAAACGGGAGATCGCGGAGGGGCACGAGGTGGCCAATCATACGTTCAATCATGTGTTCTTCACCAAAGGGATCAAGCCCGATACGATTCAGCGCGAAATCGAGCGGACGGACCGGGCGCTGGTCGAGCTGACCGGCAAGAAACCGTTCCTGTTCCGGCCCCCGGGCGGCTATTACAGCGACGTCATGATCGATATTGCGCGTAAGCTCGGCTATACGACCATCCTCTGGTCCTGGCATCAGGATACCGAGGATTGGCGCAGCCCGGGCGTGCGTCATATCGTGAACAAAGTGCTGAAGAACGCGCGCAATGGCGACATCGTGCTGCTGCACGACTATATTTCGGGCTCAACCCATACGGTGAAGGCGCTGCAGGTCATCCTGCCGGAGCTGCAACGCAGAGGCTACCGTCTCGTAACCGTGTCCGAACTCATTCAGGATAAAACAGGAGAATTGCTGCCGGTCTCGAACTGATCTTTTAGAAACCCGACTTTCTAAGAGAGCGAAGTGAATGCAATGGAATCGAAATTCATCCGCGAAACGCGCTGCTTCAAGGTTTCGCGCGTATTCCCGACCGACGTCAACAACCACAACACCTTATTCGGCGGCAAGCTGATGTCGTATATCGACGATATCGCCTCCATCTCCGTCGCGAAGCTGTGCCGCAGCTCGGCGGTCACGGCCTCGACCGACTCCGTCGATTTCCTGTACCCGATCCGGCCGAGCGACGCGGTGTCGCTGGAATCGTTCATCACGCATACGGGGACGAGCTCTATGGAAGTGTTCGTGAAGGTCATCTGCGAGGATATGAACAGCGGCACGCGCAAAATCGCGGCCACCGCCTTTCTCACCTTCGTCGCGTTGGATGAGAACAACCGGCCGACCCCCGTCCCGCAGGTCATTCCGGAGACGGAAGAGGAGAAGAAGCTGTTCGAGACGGCCGAGTACCGTACGCAGCTGCGGAAGCACCGTAGGGAAGAGAGCAAGAAGTTCGCGGATTATTTGCTGAGTACGTATCCGTGGGAGTGACCGCGGCAGGGGAGATACCCGTGGCTGACAGGTCCGCGGATTAATAGTCAGGAGGAAGGCGCTCTGGATGGACGGGGCGTCTTTTTTGCGGTTTGCCGGGGACTTCCGCGGCCGGCAAGCTTTCAGCAAACTATCAGGTAACGCTAAGTTGCGCTTCAGCTTCCCTGCCTAGACTGAAGGAAGAGAGGAGTGGCTTCATGCACAAACAGTTCATTCGGATCGCTGCCATCGCGCTGCTGATTCTATCGTTGGGGATATGCGCCTATTCCCTAATACAGGCCAGGGACGGCGGCTCCGCCTCGACGGTTCAAGGCTTCGGCGGCGGGAGCGGCGGGTTCTCCGCCGGCGGCCAAGGCATGAACGGCGGGCCGTCTCGGGGGTTCGCGGGAGGAGGCGGCGGCGCGATGGCGCAGGGCGCGGACGCGAGCGGAGCGCCGCAGTTTCCGGCGTCGGACGGGACGGGCGCCAGCGGTGTTGCGCCTTCGCCGCAGGATGGCGCCGGAGCAGGCGCGGGCGCTGATGCGCCTTGGGCGCAGGATGGCGCCGGGGCAGGCACGGGCGCTGATGCGCCTTGGGCGCAGGATGGCGCCGGGGCAGGCGCGGGTGCTGATGCGCCTTGGGCGCAGGATGGCGCCGGGGCAGGCGCGGGCGGTGATGCGCCCTCGGCGCAGGATGGCGCCGGGGCAGGCGCGGGCGGTGATGCGCCTTCAGCGCAGGATGGCGCCGGGGCAGGCGCGGGCGGTGATGCGCCCTCGGCGCAAGGCGCCCGCTCAGGCGGAGCCGGCTTCGGCCTGCCGGATGCGCAAGGCAGTGACGGCGCCGGCGATGCCCAAGCAGGCCGAGGCTTCGGCGGACGCGGCGGCGGGTTCTCCGCTGCTTCGGATGGCAAGACGGGCCTCGTCGTGTACAGCTTCGCATTCGTCGCCATAGCCGCGCTTGGCGTGTACGCTGTCTTCCGCCGGAAGGCCGAAGTGCCCGCCGAAAGCCGCAAAGGCCTCGTCTGGGTTCTGCTCGGCAGCGCGCTGCTGCTGCGCATCGCGGTCGTGCCATGGGTATCGGGGCACCAAGGCGATTTGAATTTCTTTCGCACATGGGCGTCGCAGGCGGCGGAGGACTTTGCCGGGTTCTATAAGAACGGCAGCGCCGACTACCCGCCGCTCTATATTTACGTGCTCTACGCGATCGGCAAGCTGCTGTCGTCCGCCTCGCTCGGTTCGTACGCGGCGCTGCTCTATAAGCTGCCCTCGATGATCGCGGACGTCGCGACGGCCGGACTGCTGTTCGCGGTATCCCGGAGGCATGTCGGCTATACGACCGGCTTGCTCGTCGCGGTGCTCTACGCGCTCAATCCGGCGGTCATCGTCAACTCGACCTATTGGGGACAAGTCGATTCGCTCTTCACGCTGCTCGTGACCGCGGCCGTCTGGCTCCTGACCTTGCGCAAAGCCGGCTGGGCGTCGGCGCTCTTCATGGCGGCGATTCTGATGAAGCCGCAGGGCATTATTTTCTCGCCGGTGCTGTTCTTCGGACTCGTGTCCATGCGCCAGCTCCGCGCCTGGATGACCGCGGCTGCGAGCGCGGTCGCGACGCTGCTCGTCGTCGTGCTGCCGTTCTCGCTCGGCCAAAGCCCGCTCTGGCTGTACCGGCTGTACACCGGAACGGTCTCGGAATACCCGTATGCGACGGTGAACGGGTACAATCTGTTCGCGCTGCTGGGGCTGAACTACAAAGCCGATGATACCCGCGCGCTCGGGCTCAGTTATCACGCATGGGGATTGCTGTTCATCGTGCTGACGACGCTATTCGCATGGCGGACCTATGCGCGAAGCCGCCGTCCGGCCTTCGCGGCGGCATCGGCGATGCTGCTCATCTCCGGCGTGTTCACGCTGTCGACGGGCATGCACGAACGGTATCTGTTCCCCGCTGCGGCGCTGGCGCTGCTCGCCTATGTGCAGCTGAAGGACCGGATCCTGCTCTGGCTGGCAGCGGGCTTCAGCGTGACGATCTTCGTCAATACGTACGTCATCCTGTTCCAGTCGGGGGACAGCACGGCGTATACGTTCCCGCTGTGGGCGGTATCCACGATGAACGTGGCGCTGTTCGGCAGCGCCGTCGTATGGGCGACGGGTTTCGTGCGCGGGCCGTCGCTGCCGTCGCATGAGCGGGAAGGGACGGAACCGCCGTCTGCCGAGGGACAAGTCATTCGGATTTAGTCGGCGTTATTGCGAATCATAGGCTGCCGGTTCGCCTGTACGCACCGACAATTTCTCCGGGAAACGGGTTGATGCGCGAGAGCGGAGCGGCAGTCATTATGTGCATCTGAACTTCGCGAGCTCGATGCGGGAGCGCTGGACGCCCCGTCAACGCGCAGCTTGGTATGGATTCCTTCGTCGGGTTCGACTATACTACAAGCGCATCTATTCATCATAGACACGGGAAGGGGCGCCGGCATGAAGCGAATCGGCTGCTATCATGCGCATTACTCCAATATCGAGCATATGGACAGGGCGCTGGGCGAGTACGAGGCCGAGCTGATTCATTTCGTGGATCCGGGGCTGGACCGGATCAAGCACGATCCGGACTTCACCCCGGAGCTGGCCGAGACGAAGGTGTTCGAGACACTGGACTGGATCGCCCGATGCCATGTCGACGCGATTTTGGTGACCTGCACGTTCTTCACCGCGATCTTGAACGACGAGGTTCTGCGCCGCATTCCGGTGCCGGTGATCAAGATCGACGATCCGCTGTTCCGCGAAATTGCGGACTGCAGCGGGCCGACCGTTCTCGTATTCACGAATCCGGCGACGGTCGAAGGCACGATGGGGCAGCTTCGCCGTTTCCTCGCAGCCGCAGGGAAGACGCCGCAGATCGAGTCGCGCCTGCTGCCGGGTACGTTCGAGCTGATCATGGCAGGCCGCAAGGAAGCGTACCTCGAACGCGTGCGCGAAGGGCTGCTGCAGGCGGCCCGGGAACATCCCGGCGCGCGCGTCGCAGCCGCGCAGCTCTCGATGGTGCCGGCCGCGCAGCGAGCGTCGCAGACGGAAGGCGTCGCGATCGGCCATGCGTTAGCCGCATTAACCGAACCTCTTGTTCGGCAGCTCTCGCTGCAGCGCAGAACGTAAAACGAAGGGAGGCGTACCATGCCGACTCAGCCATTTCGGCTTCGGGCATGCGCATTAATTATTAAGGACGGCAATCTTTTATTGGTTGAATTCAAGGACGACGAGGGCGAGGGCGTGCACTACAATTTGCCCGCGGGCGGCGTCGAGCCGGGGGAGACGCTTACGCAAGCGGCTGTCCGGGAGGCGCGGGAGGAAGCCTGCGCGGATATCGAGGTCGGGCCCGCCGTTTTCGTCTACGAATACCAGCCGGCCTGCAACGACCGGCTGTACGGCGACACGCACTCCGTCGGCGTAACGTTCGCCTGCCGCTTGAAGGAAACGTCGGAGCCGCGCATGCCGGAACGTCCGGACGCGAACCAGATCGGCGTTAGATGGGTGCCGGTCGCCGAGCTGGATCAAGTGCAGCTGTATCCGGAGATCGCGAGGGATATTATGGATTATTATGCCGGGCGGCCGTACCGCAATTACGTGGAAGAGCGGGAGATTCAAGCGGAGAAGGCTGCGCGGAACGGCAATAATGCCGGGTGGGGGGATTCCTCTGCTCGATGACTGGCTTCTTGAGAGAAGAACGTACGGTAGGCATTCAAGTACAGGGGTCCTCTGCAATCCAAAAACCGCGTTCCCTATGGGATCGCGGTTTTCATGTCCTCGGCCGTTGGGCCGTTTGGATCCAGGGCCGGGATTAGGTTCGCGCGTTAGCCGGCAACGAGCTTCCGTACATCCTCGGCGACCTTCTCGTTTGCGATCAGACCGGCGTTAATCCAATAGTCGCGGTCGACGCTGAATACATGACCGTCTTGGACGGCTTTCAGGTTCTTCCAAACCGATGTGTCATAGACGGAAGCGAGATCCTTGTTCTGCAGCGGGTCGGCGCCGTCGACCTGCATCAGGAAGATATAGTCGGCATCCAGCTCGGGGAGAACCTCCAGGGAGATCTCCTTCCAATCGGTTCCTTCCGCCTGCGGCGGCACGCGGAATCCAAGCGTGCCGTACACGACGTTGCCGCTGTAGGTGCGATCCTGCATCACGGAGAACGACTTGTCCGAGATCAGCAGGATGGCTGCCGATTTGTCGGCTGCCTTATCCTGCAGGCTTTGCTTGATCTCGGCCATCTTCGCATCGTATGCCGTCAAGGCTTCATTGGCCTTGTCCGTCCGGCCGAGCAAATCGCCCAGCGTAAGCAGCGTCTTCCGCCAATCCTTCGTCGCGTCCTGGAACACGTAGGTCGGCGCGATTTTGGCGAACTGATCGTATGCCCCTTTCTCGGCACGAACGGCGAACGGGACGATGAACAGATCCGGCTTGAAGCTTGCGATCTGCTCCGGAGGCAGATTGATGAAGTCCAGCTTCGGCACGTCTTTCAGCTGCGGCTGCAGATAGTTCAGCAGAAGCGCTCCGGCGGACCATTGGGCGCTCGGCGTAACGCCAAGCGAGAGCAGCGCATCCTCCAGATACGGAGCGACGATTCGCTGCGGGTCGGCAGGGACGTCGATCTTGTGACCAACATCGTCCGTGAAGGCGCGAGGAGACGCTTGATCGGCCGGACTAGCCGTCTCGCTATCGGATTGGCCGGCTGCCGTTTCATTGGCTGCAGCGCCGGACGGCGAGGATGACAAGTTATCCGACGATGAAACTGTTGTCGAATTCGATTTCGAATTCGAATTCGGATTCGCGGTCGAGGCGTCGCCGTTTGCGTTTCCGCAGCCGAACAAAGCCAGGGATAAGACAGAGAGCATGATGACAAGGCGGAGCTTGGTATTCGTAAGCATGGGATCCTCCTGATATTGATAATCACTATCACTTAGAACCTAACTATACCCGTCCGTTTCCTCGTTTACCATGGCCGATGCTAGGAAATAGAATGGACGATTCTAGGAAAACAGCCTGTCGACCTCGTTCAGTATGCGCTCGTTCCCCATGGCGGAATAATCGAACCAGGGGTCTGGCTGAATGCGGAACACGTTCCGTTCCCGAACGGCGCTCAACGCTTTCCATTCCGGCTTTTCCATGAGGGCTGCCCACAATGCGGCCGAACGCGGGTCGTCCGCAACCGCCGCCAGCAGGTTGTCGGGATCGGAAGCCAACAGCTGCTCGCACGTGATCGGCTCGTAGACCTTGTCGATGCGCAGCCCGCCGGCGACGTTCAGCTGCAGATCGTTATACAGCACCGTGCCCAGATTCCGGCTGCCGAACCGGTAGATGCCCCCGTTCTGCACGTGAATGGCCATGACGCTGCTCTCGCCCAGCCGCTTTTTCAGCCTCATGCGTATTTTCGCCGCCCGGCTGTCGTAGCGGTCCAGCCAGCGCTCCGCTTGCGCATGCTCGCCCAAGAAACGGCCGACAAGCAGCAGATGCTCGCGCCAGTCTTTCTCCCACCAAGGGATATATAGCGTTGAAGCGATTCGGTTCAAGGCCGCTTGATCGGCATCGGACAGCCAATCGCCGGCAATGACGACATCGGGCTTCGCCTCCTGCAAGGCGTTAAGGTTGAAAATCATGTTGCTGTCCACCGCCGGGTCGCGCAGATGAACCGGTATGCGCAGCTCGTACTGCTGCCTATAGAACCGGCAGAACTCCCTGTCGAGCGGCGCCGCGTAAGGGATGTGCCGCAGCGCAAGCATCTGTCCCGTCATCGGATAATGAAGGGAAGCGATTCTGAGCGGACTGCGCTTCGCGTAGCGGGAGGGCGATACGCCGGTCACGCGCTTGAACTGGCGGCTGAAATAGAACGGGTCCTTGTAGCCGACGGACTCCGCGACCTGGCGGGCGGGCGCGCCCGTATCCTCCAGGAGCTTCTGCGCCGCGTCGATCCGGACGGAGGTGAGATAGTCGATGGGGCTTCTGCCGGCGACTTTCTTGAACATCTCCATATAGTAAGCCGGGCTGATCCCCGCCATGGCCGCCAAGCCTTCGATAGAGATTTCCTCGGCGTAATGGTTATTGATATAGGCAAGCGTATGCTCCACGGCCGTTCGGGAAGTCCGCTTCTCTTGGCCGCGGAGCCGGTAGAGCTCGTACAGCAGCTCTTGAAAATAGATCTGACCGCGGAACCTCTCCAGCGCGTCTTCCGAGTCGGCGAGCGCGACGACGTATTCGCACAAGCGAAGATAAGGAGCGGCGGCGGGCAGGGACAAGACTTCCCGGCTGCCGATCGGCTGCTGCCGTTCGATCAAGAAACGGAACCCTTCCGCGTGCACAAGCTCTGGAACCGGCGCATCAAGTCCATTTGCGGATATGAAATAGGCCTTGCCCGAAGCGAGCTCCCGGGAAGACGATCGCATAATGATGAAGAGCATGACCATATCGTCGGGATGAGGCGTGGAAGGCAAGGGCGGCCAAGCGTTACGCGCTCCTATGCGCCGGCATGCATGAAGCAGCTTGAGCATCGTTGGCGCGGGGGTTGAGGCGGTATCCTTCAATGTCGTGACTTCCTTTCGAGGCAGTCGAGAGTGCGCGAACCTCGGCACGAGATCCGTGAGTTAAATGATAATATTTCTCAATTGGAGCTGTCAATTCCATTTCATTCAAGTTAATGCGCGCTGGAACGGCAAAAAAGCCGAGTTCACCTGCAGCGAGGAGATTCTCGGCTTCCAATCATCAATCAATCTGCTGCATATCAATCGAACTGCCAGCATCTCAGGCTGAGATTGCCGTATTGGTAGCTGCTGTGCAGCAGCTTCGCCTGCCGATTGCGGCTCCCGGCGCCCATCGCGATGAGGAGCGGGATGAAATGCTCGTTCGTCGGCACCGCATCTTGCGCGTATGGCGCCTGGTTCCGGTAATCGAACAGCGCCGCCGTATCCCACGCTTCCAGCTTGCTTTGCAGCCAGCCTTCGAACTCGGCGGCCCACGCATCGACGCCTTCCGCGCGCCAATTCAGCCGCCGCAGATTATGGACGGTGCCGCCGCTCCCGATAATGAGCACGTCCCGTTCGCGCAGCTCGGCCAGCGCGCTGCCGATTTGATACTGCTGCTCGTTGGTCAGATGACGGTTGACGGACATGGCAATAACCGGAATCTCGCCGGCATCGGGATAGAGCAGCTTGAGCACGGCCCAAGCGCCGTGATCCAGTCCGCGCTTGTCGTCGAATACGCTTGGAATGCCGTTCTTGGCAAGCAGCGCCTGTACGTCGTCGCTCAGCTTACGTTGTCCATGGGCCGGATAAGTTATGCGATAGAGCTCGTCCTGGAAGCCCGAGAAATCGTAAATCGTGTCGTACGTCTCCGCTCGGCTGACCGTTTGCGTCGTCTGTTCCCAATGCGCGGAGAACAGGACGATGGCTTTGGGTTTCTTGACGGTGTTCGCGAAGCTCTTGAGGAAATCGGTATAGGCATGCTGTTCCAGCACCAGCGACGGCGCGCCGTGCGCGAAGAAATAAGCCGGCATCATAATGTAATCACTCCTTGTTCTTGTTCGTCTGTTGTAAGTCCGGCGTCCTCCAGCAGCCATGCTGCGTAATCCTGCTGATTCTCAGGCGATACGCCGTGGCCGGTCGGGTAGATGTTGAACGTCATGTTCGGTGTCAGCGTTCGAAAATAGGCTGCGTTCTCGCGTCCGGTACCGATCGGGAAGATCGAATCGAACTCGCCGTGGGAGATGAATATCGACGTCTGCGCCACGCTGCGAAGCGGATATTCCGTCTTCACGAACGCGGGCACGTACCCGTTCAGCGCGACGATGCCTTTCAATCGGTCGCCCATCGTCATCGCGAGCGACATGGCGAGAATCGCGCCCTGGCTGAAGCCGAGCAGATAGCGCCGCTGCGGATCGAGCGGATACTTGGCCGTTGCGTACGCAATGAATTCCGTCAGTTCCCGCATCGCTTGGTCGAACTGCTCCCGGATCGGATTGCCGAGGCTCTTCAGATCGTAATATTGATACCCGCTGCCGAGAATCCGGCTGCCTCGAATGCCGATGATAATAAAATCTTTCGCGAGCGGCGATACCAACCCGAACATATTGCGTTCGTTAGAGCCTTTGCCGTGCAGGGTGAAGATCACCGGGTAGCGTTTGCCTTCTTCAAGTCCGCCCGGCAAATGAACGTCATACCGAAATGCCGCCGTCATAGGTAGGCCTCCTTAAGTTATCATGAAAAATATAAGTAATAGGTAATTAAATTTTATATGACTAATGTAACGCCGAATGACTGGCATGTCAACAGAATAATTGATAATATGAATTTATATTACGTATTACAAATATCTCTCGAAGGGGAGTGAGCCGTACATGGACATCGGCAATGCGATCCGCACGATCCGCAAGCGCAAGAACATCACCATCGCCCAAATATGCGAAGACACCGGGCTGTCCCAAGGCTTCATGAGCCAGGTCGAAACGAATAAAACGTCGCCTTCCATCGCGACGCTCGAGAATATCGCGAATGCGCTCAAGGTGCCGCTCGCCTACTTGCTGCTGCGCAAGGAAGAACGCATGCAGATCGTGCGCAAGGCGGATCGGATGATCACGACGAGCGGTCCGGAGCGGCTCAAGGTCGAGCATCTCGGCGCCGCCAAGAACATGCGCATGGTGATGGTCGAGCTGCCGCCGGGTGCGTCCACGGGCGAAACGCCGCATGCGCACGAGGGAGAAGAGGTGCATCTGGTGATCAAAGGCCGAATTTACGCCGAGCATGGGGAGGATACGGCCGAATTCGGGGAAGGCGATTCCTTCAGCTGGAACGCTTGCACGCCGCATCTCGTACGCAATATCGGCGAGGAAGCCGCCGTCATACTTATTTCCGTATATACGGAAGCGGAGCAGGGGGAGCCGTATTTCGGCCGGCAATGAACGGATGAGGGAGCCGACGTGTGAAGTGCGGCGGAATTGCTTGGCGGCAGTGCATGCCAAGCGTTAAAGGAGTGGAAAGGCGTCAAAAGGAGCGAAAGCGTTAAAGGAGTGGAAAGGCGTCAAAAGGAGCGGCAAGGCGTCAATGGAGCAGGAGCGTTAAGAAGTGGAAAGGCGTCAAAGGAGTGGGAAAGCGTCAAAAAAGTGGAAAGGCGTTATAATCGCCCAAAAACCGCAATCACATATGATTGCGGTTTTTGGCGCAGCGTAATTGCTGTTCTCGCGAGCCTTTCTCTGTGCGCGCATATGGCGCCTAAGCTATCGTGTGTCACAGCGCAGTGGAGTTGCGATCCTTCAGCATCTGCCCGAGCCATGGCGGGCAATCGCCGGGGAGAGCTTCTGCTGAAGTCCGCTTAAGCCTTGCGCGGCGGCTTATCCAGTTGGTTGAACATGACGTTGTAGATGAAGCCCGATACGACGGCAAGCAGGGCGAGCAATGCGAACGTCCATTTGAACCCAAGCAGGCCGGTGAGCGGGATGGACATCGGCGCGATGGTGCGGCCGAGCGTGAAGCGGAGGCTGGCCGCCGCGAAATATTGCCCGCGCATCGCCTCCGGCGCAAGCCGCGCGACGAACGCCTGCTGCGGTCCGGCGGACATGAGCTCCGCGAGCGTGAAGACGGCGATCGCCGCCGTGAAGCCCCAGAACGTCGACATGCCGCTGAACATAACGATGCCGGCGGCATAGAAGAGCGCGCCGCCGATGAATACGTACCGGTCGCGATACATCGTCATCCATTTGGTGACGATAACCGTGAAGACCGCGACGAACAGGCCGTTCTCCGAGACGATCAAGCCGAACAGCTGCTGGCCCGACATCGTCAGGTGCCAGTCGCGGAAGGAGAAGATCGTCGTCTGCGCAACCGTCTCCTTGAGGAAGACCGGGAACAGCAGATCGAGCTGCATGAACGTCTGCGCCAGCAGCACGCCCGCGATGCTGAAGAGCAGGAACACGCGATCCGTGGCGATGACCCGGTAATCGCGCAGCTGGGCGGCGACGGCGCCGTACCAAGGCGTGCCGGCTTTGGTACGGTGCCGTTCCGCAATATGAGCCGGCCGGCTTTCACCGAGCGCGCGGTTCATGACGAGCGCCAGCAGCGCGCAAATGACCGCGGCGGCGGCAAGCACCGCGTACGGATTGTCCGTGTACAGCAGCGAGCCGAGCAGCGGACCGACGACGACGGCGATGTTGACGGCGGTATAGAAGATCGCGAAGACGCCGGACTGATGCTTCTCGTCGACGACGTCCGCGACCATCGCCTGGCTGGCCGGCCAATAGAGCGCGCCGAACATGCTCGCCAGGCTGAAGCCGGCGAAGCCCGCGGCCGGCAAGTCCGTCCACGGCGACGCCGCCCAGGCGAACAGCGCATAGCCGAATGCCTGTCCGCTTGCCGCGAAAACCATCATTCGCTTGCGGCCGAACCGGTCCGCGCAGTAACCGCCGACCAGATTACCTAGCACCGACAGCAGCTGCGACAGGACGAGCAGGACGCCCGTCCAGCCTTTGCCGAACGATTTGGTGAAATAGATGGACAGGAACGGGAAGAACGTCCAGAAAATAACGTTGAATGCGGCTTCTCCGCCGAGGCGGATTTTCAAATTGCGGTCCCAATCTCGAATTCTCATAGGTGTGCGGTTTCCTCTAGATGTACGTTGTAAATTATTCATGCCGTTAAGCTTTATCATTATACACGTTCGAGCTTGGCCGGGGAACAGCAGGGCGTTATCGCAGCAAAGCTGCGGTGCGGGCTTCTTCGGCCGGGTCCGGGCAGCGCCGCAAGGAAAAAGTAACAGTGGCCCCTATTCGTGCGGGTATCGTATGATTATTGTACAAGATGCGCGGACAGGGAGGATGCAGCGGATGCGGATAGAGAGACGGATGAAGAAGCAGCTCCGGCTGGCCTGGGTCGCGGCGCTGCTGTTTATGGCCGCGTCGATATTCGTTACGGCCGAACAGCTGCTGCAATTCAAGCGGACGGTCGCGTTCGCCTCAGCGGAACCGTCTTCGGCGCGGATTCCGGTGCTGTGCTATCATTCCATCGCGGATAACGGGGCGGGGAACGATTATATCGTCTCGCCGGAAGCGTTCCGGGAGCAGATGGCATGGCTGCATGAACAAGGCTACAGAAGCATCGATATGCAAGAGTTCGGCGCAATCCTGTCGGGCGAGGAACCTTCGACGGGCAGGGAAGTGCTCATCACGTTCGACGACGGCTATCGGAACAACTATACGGCGGCGCTGCCCGTGCTGAAGCAATACGGCTACCGGGCGACGGAGTTTCTCGTGACCAACTGGGTTGGCGGAGACGCGTACTTGACGTGGGACCAAGTGAAAGAGCTGCGCGCGGCAGGCTGGGACATCATGGCGCATACGCGGACGCACCCTTATCTGCCGCTTCATACGGCGAAGACGCAGCGCGACGAGATTGCCGGTTCCAAAGCCGCGATCGAACGGAAGCTCGGCACCAGCGTGACCGCGATCGCCTACCCGTACGGGCTGCGCAGCGAGGAGACGATGCGCATCGCGAAGCAGAGCGGCTACGCCTACGCGTTCACGTTCGACGACGGCTGGACGACGAGCGAGCAGAACCCTTACCTGCTGAAGCGGCTGTTCATCGCGGGGGATCAGACGCTGGCGGACTTTGAGCGGAAAATGAAGTCGTGATAGGGGCGGGACTTAGGAGCTCCTAGTTGATAGGCGAAAGGACCTTGATTCCACGGAGGTGAAATGCCCCGCACTTGTTAGACAGCATCTAACGAGTGCGGGGCATTTTTGTGAGTGGGTTTAATTTTACCGCGTGCATGGCATGGAAGGCTTGGCCAAGAGGTATGGAGCACACTACACTGCACAAGTGGATGTGCCCCTTTTATTTCGCGCCAGGCGATCCGGAGTGGACAGCCTATTGACAGAAAGCGCGGGGATCCGGCGGATGTAGTGTATCCCGTCAGTAGACTTGCAAAGAACCTCGCACATCTGCTGCAGAATAGCAAAAAAGTCCTGAAGTTGCCATTCGGGCAACTTTACCGCCGCAGATCGGCAAGTTTGTCGATAAAGCTGTCATTCGGACAACTTTATTCGCCGCAGACCGTCAAAAATGCCGGGAAAGTTGCTAATCGGGCAACTTTACCCAGTACCCTGTGCACTACATTGGCGGAATAGCGCCAGATCAGGCAGATGTAATGTACACCGTACACTACATTAGCGGCAAAGCGCGGGGATCCGGCGGATCTAGTGCATCCCATGCAGCCATCAGTCCGACCAATCCCGCCGGAGCGTGAACAGGTCGCGCAGCGCGTCCGTCGACAGCTCCGTGATCCAGCCTTCCGAGCTCGTGATGACGTCGTCGCTCAGCTGCTGCTTGCTCTCGAGCATTTCGTCGATGCGCTCCTCCAAGGTTCCGAGCGAGATGAACTTATGCACCTGCACGTCCCGCGTCTGGCCCATCCGGTACGCGCGGTCCGTCGCCTGGTTCTCGACGGCGGGATTCCACCAGCGGTCGAAGTGGAACACGTGGTTGGCCGCGGTCAGGTTCAGGCCGACGCCGCCCGCTTTAATCGACAGGATGAAAATATTCGGCTGCCGTTCGGCCGGCAAGGAGCGCGACTGGAAGTCTTCGATCATCCGATCGCGCGCCGTCTTGGAGGTGCCGCCGTGCAGGTAGAGCACCGGCTCGCCGAGCTCCTGCTCCAGCACGCGCTGCAGCATCTGGCCCATGCCGATGTACTGCGTGAAAATCAAACACCGCTCGCCCTCGTCCCGCAGCTCCTGCACCAGATCGAGCAGCCGCTCCAGCTTGGCGGAACGGCTGATGAGCGCGGCGGTCTCGGCCGCTGCCTCGTCCTTGTCCTCCGGCAGCGGCACCGCCTCCTTCGTCAGCAGCACGGGGTGGTCGCACAGCTGCTTCAGCTGCGTGAGCGCGGACAGGATCGCTCCTTTGCGATGGATGCCTTCCAGCTTCTTCACCTGCTCCATCAGTTCGCCGACGGTCTGCTCATACAGCGCGCTCTGCTCGGCGGTGAGATGGATATACGTCTTCATCTCGTTCTTCTCCGGCAGATCCAGCATGATGTTCGGATCCTTCTTCTTCCGGCGGAGCATGAACGGCTTCACGAGGCGCTGCAGCTCCTGCGTGCGCTTCTCGTCGCGTTCCCGCTCGATCGCCTGGCCGAATTGCTCGCCGAAGGCGCGGGCGCTGCCGAGATAGCCCGGATTCGTAAAATCGTAAATCGACCACAGCTCCGCCAGCCGGTTCTCGATCGGCGTCCCGGTCAGCGCGATGCGGTGCCGGGCCGGGAAGCTCTTGACGGCGATGGACTGCTTCGTGCCGGCATTCTTGATATTCTGCGCCTCGTCGAGGCAAATCGCCGACCATGTCCAGCGCCGCAGATTCTCCTGATCGAGCGTCGCCGTCGCGTAGGAGGTCAGCACGAGATCGGCCTCGCCGGCCGCATCGAAGAACGCGTCGCCCGTCAGCCGCTTGCTGCCGTAATGGAGCAGAATGCGCAGCGAAGGCGCGAAGCGGCGCACTTCCTTCTGCCAGTTCCCCAGCACGGAGGTCGGGCAGACAAGCAGCGCCGGCCGCCGCTCGCCGCCGGCCGCGGCGGTCTCGGAGACATGCAGCAGGTACGTAATGAATTGAATCGTCTTGCCGAGTCCCATATCGTCGGCGAGGCAGGCGCCGAGCCCGAAGCGCCGGAGGAAGGCGAGCCAGGCGAACCCGTCGCGCTGGTAGCTGCGCAGCTCCGCGTGCAGCGTGGAGGGGACGTCGACCGACGGCCAATCCTTCTGCCCGGTCAACTGATCCATCAGTCTCGCCATAGGGGCATTCAGCTCGACTTCAACCGAAATGCCGTCTTCCTCGTCTTCCTCGTTCGTTCCTGCCCCCGCTTGGGCGCCTTCGGCTTTGGCGCGCAGCGCCGCATCGCGGAAAGCGGCGGCGTTGGCGTTCCGCAAATGCATCTGCAGCACGTCCTGGAAGGACAGCCCTTTGCGCGGATCGACGCCCGCCATCGCCTTGCGGATTTGCGCCAGCAGCGCGGGATCGAGCGGCACCCATTGGCCGCGGAATTGGACGAGCCGTTCGCCGCGGGCGACCAGTTCCTTGAACTCGTCCTCGCTCAGCTCGGCATCGCCGATGGAGACGCGCCAGTCGAAGTCGATGAGCGCATCGAGGCCGAAGAAGGATTTCTGGCCGCCTGCCTTGGCGCCCTCGCCCGCCGCGGCCCCTTGACCGGGGCGGATCTTCGCGCGCAGGCGCGGTTTCTTCCGGCTGGCCTCTTCCCACCAGCCGGGCAGGAGCACCTGCCAGCCGGCGGTCAAGAGACGCTGGCTGTCCACGGTCAAGAACTGCCATGCCGCGCCGTCCGTCAGCGGGCCGTTCAGCACGTCCGCGGAGCTGCCGGCGAGGCGCTCCGACGGCAGGCTCGCCTGCAAGTGCGCGAGCCAGGACGCGGAGCGCTCGCGCACGTGCGGCGTCCAGCCGGAGGGCCATGTCCCGAAGGCTTCGCCGTCCATGCCCAGCCGGACCGGCACGAGCTTCGCCGGTTCGAGCTTGTCCTGCAGCATAAGCGCCAGCCGCCAGCCGCTTTCGGCTTCTTCCGGCTCCGACAGCTGCAAAAGCGGCCGGAACGGCAAGGTGTCGGCCTTCCAACCGGCGGCGACGAGCCAGGCGCGCTCGTCCATGCCCGCGGCCGCTTCGGCGCGGTCGCGCGCGAAGAGCAGCGGGAAATCCCGCCGCAGATCGCCGGCGGCTTCTTCCGAGCTGTAATAGCGCAGGAATACGGCCGCGGAGAAGGCCGCCTGAACCCCTTCGGCAAAGCCGCTGGAACGCTCCCCGTCCGCCGCGTCTTCCTCGTCCCAGCCGTCCCGCTCGTCGTTGTCGTAAACGCCGGCGCCAGGCGCTTGCCCCGGGTCCGCGTCGGCGCCGCCGCGCAGCGTTCGCAACGCTTTCCGCGCGCGGGTGTCCAACGCCTCCGCGTCCCAGATCCAGCGCAGCTTGCCGGCCTTGTACGCGGCGAAGCTCGGCATGTATTTGCGCTCCGCGATGCATGATTCGAGCAATGGCGCGATCGCGGCGAGCCGCGCGGCGTCGCCTTCGAACCGCCAGTCGATATGCTTCATCAATAGGCGGCGGTCCGCGAAGAACGGAATGACCATCTCCGCGGGCAGCACGATAAGCTCGAGTTCGTCCTGCAGCTTCTCGATGTCCAGCTCCGTCCCGTAGAAGGACGGCTCATGCCAGGCGAACAGGCGCTGCTTCACGAACAGCCCGCTCGCGTGAGCGGAAGGGAGGGAGCCGTGTATGAGCGCATCTCCGTGCTCCGTCAGGTTGACCTGGATGTTCAAGGTTTCCATGCTCACGACAGCAGGCCTCCTTTGCGCAATTCTTCCTGCAGCGCGCGGAGCCTGCTGTTCCGGCCGGCGAAGGCCGCGAAGAACTGCTCCCACCGTTCTTCGCGCTTCAGGCGCGCATACAGCTTGGACAGCCGTTTCAGCAGCTTCGTCGCCGCTTTGTAGCCGTCGCGGTTCTTCTGCAGCACGTAACGTTCCACGGCTTGGTGGTAGAAGGGGAGCAGCAGCTCGGGCGCTTCCTTCTCGATCGGCTTCAGGTCGCCGACCCGGAACGAGAGCGGCTCTTCGCCGCTGTAGATCTGATAATCGATCCAGCGTTCCCATTTGCCATGGGCCGCGAGCGCTTGTTCATAGATCTTGCGGGAGAACGGCAGCATGGCCGCGAGCGTATCCCACATGGCGGGCTCCGCTTCCGGCAATTGCCCGGCGACGATCGACCAATAGTCCCCGTAAGGGGCCAAGTCGTCGGCGCGGAAGCCGGTCAGCAGCGGGCCGGTCTCGATCAGCCAGTCGCGCAGCCGCTCCCATTGCCCGGCCCCGTTCAGCGTCTCGAGCAGCGCCGTGAGATGCCCGGGCTTCAGCAGCAGGCTGCTCCCGCGCTCGCGGAGCAGACGGAACGCTTCCCCGTCGCGCTCCAGGAAGAGCAGCAGCAGGCATTGCGCGATCGTCCACGGGAGCGGCGACAAGGCATTGCCCAGCGCCTGCCGCGCCGCTTGCAGCTGCTGCAGCTCTTCCTCGTACAGCGGCTTGCTTCCGGCCGAAGCGGGAGACAGCCAGTGCAGCCATAACGACTGATACAGAGGCGCGAAACAATGAAGCGTCTTGTCTTCCGTCAGCATCCGTTCCCGCAGCAGGGCAGCCGTTTCCAGCAAATGCCGCCAATAGGCGGACGACCCGGAAGCGAGCGCCAGCTTCTCCTCCAGCAGCTGCCGCGTCTGCGCGACCAGCCCGTCCAGCGCCTGCTGCGCATGGAAGCCCATGAAGAGCCCGGACTGCCGCCAGTCGGCTTGGGCCGGCTTGACCATCTGCTCCAGCACGAACAGCGACGCATGGAGGTTGAACAGCTGCTCCAGCGCATAGGGCAGCTCGGGCCTCATCGCCTGCAGCTCGTCCAACAGGGCGCCGGCTTCCTGCGCGGTCCGGACGTGCATATGAAGCGGCCCTTTGCGCAGAAGGAAGCGTTCATGCCACTGCGCCACGGACAGCTCCGTCAGCTCCTGCTCGGTCAGCGTCGGCCGGGGCCGGGGGCTGACGGCACCTCCCGAACGAAGCGCCGGTCTGCCCGCATTCGGCTGCTCCCCGCCGCGTTCGGCTCCCGTGCGAGCCGCACTCGCGCCTGCCGAGGGGCCAGGCCTGCCCGTACCCGAACCTGCCCCGATCCCGTCGCCGGTCTTGTGCGCAATCTTAACGCCGGCGCGCGCATTGACGATCGCCTGGATCGGCCTGCCGCACTGCTCGGCGTATTGCATGAGCGCGGCGATCAAATGCGAGCAGCCCCGTTCGAGCGAACAATCGCATGTACTGCCGGCGATATAGCCCAGATCGATGGCGGCCTCGTGCATCCGGGTGTCTTTCACGCGCGCATCCACATGAACGCCGTCGTCCCGAAGCGCCAGCGACTCCACGCGCCCCTGCTTGTAATATTGAAAACCGCGCATGCGCGTCAGTTCGTCGAAATGCGCGGCGACGCCTTCAAGCAGCCTCCGCCACGCCGTATCGTCTATCGTAAAATCCGTATCCATGTTCGGCAAACTCCCTATTCCGCGATCGGACGGTTTTATATGTTGCATCCGCAGCGCTCGTATGCTGCGATCATCCCGATATCGCTCTCTATTATACCAGTTCTTGCAGCCGCCCGGCCCGAACGCAGTCCTAATTTTCGGCTCGGACGACGCATTGCGCGGGATAAGATTACACCGTTCGCCAATAGGGGAAAATGCAAGTATACATGGCAGAGGCAGCCGCCTTCGCCGCCCGGGAGGATTGCATGCATGGACAAGCTATTCAAGCTGCAAGACAGAGGCACGACCGTCGGAACGGAAGTGATGGCCGGCATTACGACATTTCTGACGATGGTGTACATCGTCATCGTGAACCCGGGCATTCTGAGCAAGACGGGCATGGACTTCCACGGCGTCTTCATCGCGACCGTGCTGGCCAGCATCGTCGCCACGCTCATCATGGGGCTGTTCGCCAACTATCCGATCGTGCTTGCGCCGGGCATGGGGCTCAATGCGTACTTCGCCTTCACCGTCGTTTCCCCGGACGACGGGGTCACGTGGCAGATCGCGCTCGGCGCCGTGTTCGCCGCCGGCGTGATCTTCATTCTGCTGTCGCTGACGTCGTTCCGTTACATGCTGCTGGACGCCATACCGTCCAGCCTGAAGCATGCCATCACGGCGGGCATCGGACTGTTCATCACGTTCATCGGCCTGCAAAATGCCGGCGTTGTCGTCGATTCCCCCTCGACGCTGCTGACGCTCGGCGATCTGACCAAGCCGATGACGGCGCTGACGCTCGTCGGTCTCGTCGTCTCGCTTATCCTGATGGCGTACCGGGTACGGGGTTACCTGTTCATCGGGATACTCGTCACCGCGGTCATCGCGCTGCTGATGGGACAGATGGAGCTGCCTCCGAGCCTCGTCGCCATGCCGGGCGGCCTGGATGCGACGGCGCTGCAGCTGAACATCGGGGGCGTGTTCGAGCATGGCCTGTACGCCGTCGTCTTTACTTTCCTGCTCATTACGCTGTTCGATACGACGGGCACCATGCTCGGGGTCGCGGAGCAGGCGGGGCTGCTGAAGGACGGCAAGTTTCCGCGTTCCCAGGGAGCGCTGCTGGCGGATGCGGCCGGCACGTCCGCCGGCGCGCTGCTCGGCACGAGCCCGACGTCGGCGTACATCGAATCGACCGCAGGCGTTGCCGCCGGCGGACGAACGGGGCTGACGGCGGTCGTCGTCTGCGTGCTGCTGGCGCTGACGCTGTTCTTCTCGCCCGTTATCGCCATGCTCGCGGGCATGCCCGCCATCACGGCGCCGGCGCTCATTATCGTCGGCTTTCTGATGCTGGACGTGCTGCGGCGGATCGAGTGGAACGAGCTGGAGGAAGCTTTTCCGGCCTTCCTGATCGTCGTGCTCATGCCCTTGACGTACAGTATCGCGACGGGCATCGGCGTCGGGTTCATCGCCTATCCGCTGCTTAAGCTGGCCCGGGGCCGAGGCGGGGACGTGCATCCGGTATTCTACGTGTTCGCGGTGCTCTTCTTCATCCAGATCGTGTTCTTCAGCCACTGAAGCGGTCGATGAAATTCGGCTGGCATAGAGGGTTTTGCGGCCCGCTCGTCGAAACCGTGAAAACCCGTTCTTCGCGAACGGAGTCAGAATGACGATTAGAAGAGGGTGCAGTTATGGCCAAGCAAAAATTTTATGTCGTCTGGGTCGGCCGCCAGCCGGGCGTGTATGCGAGCTGGTCCGAATGCCAGGAGCAGATCAATAAGTTCGACGATGCCAAATTCAAATCGTACGAAAGCCGGGCCGAGGCGGAAGAAGCCTATCGGGGCGGCTGGAAGAAGTATTGGGGCCAAGGCGCAGGCAGAGCCAAGAGCGCTTCGGGCGCAGGAGCCGCGAAGAGCGGAGGCGGCCAATTCCGCCGCAAGCCGGCGGCGTCCGGGGACGAGCCGGGAGAGATCGACTACGACAGCATTTCCGTCGACGTCGGCACGAGCGGCAACCCGGGTCCGGTGGAATACAAGGGCGTGGACACGCGGACGGGGGAAGTGATTTTCGCGGTCGGGCCGGTGAAGAAGGGGACGAACAACCTCGGGGAGTTCCTCGCCATCGTGCACGCGCTCGCGTTGCTGAAGCAGCAGGGCAGCAGCAAGACGGTGTACAGCGATTCCATGAACGCGCTGAAATGGGTCAAGCAGAAGAACGTCTCCACCACGCTGCCGCGCGACGCATCGACCGCCGAGATCTGGGACATGGTCGACCGCGCGGTCCGCTGGCTGCAGACGAACGCCTACAGCAACAAGGTGCTGAAGTGGCAGACGAAGCAGTGGGGCGAGATCAAAGCGGACTACGGACGAAAATAACATGCGCGAGGCTGGGACGGCCGGGCGGAACGAAACGTACGCCTCTTAAACGGCTTGTAAAGAACGCTTCCGGCAAGTCTGCGAACCTTACGCATGCTAATGAAGGATCAACGGCTCAATTGGGAGACGGATCGGCTCAATAGCGCCGCTAGGATTCGTTGCGCTGCAGAAAGCCGGGGAATGGGGACGAATAGCGTGAATAGGGTTCGTCCCGGGAGCGCGCGGGGCGGACGGTTCCAATGCACGGCATGCTCATGCGCAGCGTATTCCCGCGCAGCGTGATTCTTACGTACATTCCATGGAAAGGGGGATCCCCATGCCGCTTGAGGAATTAACGGAGCGGGAGTGGCTGGCGAAGGACAAGGCTCCCCGCGAGGCGGTGTTCTTCTACACGCCGCTGTGCGGCACCTGCAAGGTTGCGCTGCGCATGCTGGAGATCGCCGAAGCCGCCGGCGCCGCGCTGCCGATCGCGAAGATCAACATCAATTTCGCGCCCGCCTTCCGGGACGGCTGGCGGATCGCCAGCGTGCCGGCGCTCGTGCTCGTGCAGGACGGCGTGCCGGTGCGGACCGAATACGCCATGCAGTCGGTGGACGCGCTCTACGCGCTGCTGAAGACGTTCTCCCCGTAGTGGCGGGGAGGGCGTTTTTTTGCTGCCTATGTCCGTGCCTGGGTTAGCCCGCAATTCAAGACAGGAGCAGCGTTTACTCGCTTTTTTATAAGTTGTTCTGATCGGCATTGCATGCCGTCTCCGGTTTCTTCTGACAATCTTCACCGCTATATTCCGGCGGCTCGGCTCGCTTCTGCGGTTTTCATGTCCTTTCATGCGAAAAGTCGTTGACAGGCTGTCCAAGGCGGGATAGCATAAGTCCCATATTCACCCATTAAAGCGATTTCAATCACCTTCAAAGGAGAGGGCACGATGTTTGAATTCAATGGCTTAGATATGCATATGGGCAATTTGGCGAGACTGTCGAACGCGAAGAGCCGTTCGATCAGCGCGGAGAATTTCACGGGCGAACCGGGCAAAGGCGGCATGGCGACCGAAGGGACGGGCGCGAACTGCGCGCGCGACTTGGGTATCGGCTGGAAGGTGTCGCCTTCCGTAGCCATCGAGGCAGGCAAGACGTTCACGATGGGCGAAATCGACGGGCCGGGCGCCATTCAGCATATTTGGATGACGACGGCGCCGAACATCTGGCGGACGATGATTCTGCGCATTTACTGGGATGGCGAGGATACGCCGTCCGTCGAAGCGCCGATCGGCGACTTCTTCTGCAACGGCTGGACGGAGCGGGTCAACGTCAACTCCTTCCCGGTGGCCGTCAATCCGGCCGGCGGCATGAACTGCTACTGGCAGATGCCGTTCCGCAAGTCGGCTCGCTTCACGATGGAGAACACGGGCACGGAGACGGCGGTGCTGTATTACCAAATCGACTACGCGCTGACGGAGGTTCCATCCGACATGGCGTATTTCCATGCGCAGTGGCGCAGAAGCAATCCGGTGCCGTATAAAGACGTGCATACGCTCATCGACGGCGTTCAGGGCAAAGGCCACTACGTCGGCTGCTACCTGGCATGGCAGGTGAACAATACCGGCTGGTGGGGCGAGGGCGAAATCAAATTCTTCATGGACGACGACAAGGAATTCCCGACGATCTGCGGCACGGGCACGGAGGATTACTTCGGCGGCGCCTGGAACTGGGAGCATCCGAGAGGCGAATACGGCACGTACTCCACGCCGTTCCTCGGCATGCATCAGGTCATCAAGCCGGACGGGCTGTACCGCAGCCAGACGCGCTTCGGCATGTACCGCTGGCATGTGCAGGATCCGATCCGTTTCGAGTCCGGCCTGCGCGTGACGATCCAGGATCTCGGCTGGCGCTCCGGCGGACGGTACTTGCCGCAGCAGAGCGACATCGCGTCGACGGTGTTCTGGTACCAGTCGGAGCCGCATGCCGCGTTCCCGGAACTGCCGGGCAATGACGAGCGCGAGGTTATTTAATAGCGACGAGCAGGAGCCGGCTTCGAGAGAAGCCGGCTTTTTGCGCGGCCGTTCGTCGGGATACGGGCCGCGCATTCGTTGGCGTCTGGGGACAATTACCTTTTGGCATAACGAAATGGTATGATGGGTGCATCAAATTACGGGTCATGCAGGAGATGATGAAGGTGGCAAAGTCTTGGCGCAGACGCTCGCCGATGTTGAAATGGCTGGTCTTGACGGCCGTGTACGCCATACTGGCGGCGGTGTACGTCTGGTACACCTCGCCGAACGACGTGCCGGCCGCTTACAAGGGCACGCCGGCCGATCCCGCGACGTACTTCTCGCCGCAGCAGCTGAAGGACAGCGAGGTGGTCAACCCGATCCGCAACTGGATCTTCTTCGCCAGCATACCGTGGGAATGGCTGATCTACTTGTTCCTGCTGTCCGGCGGGCTGGCCCGGAACTGGCGCGATGCGCTGGAGCGGAGCGGACTGCCGCTCGTGCTGCGGTTCCCGCTGTTCGTGCTGTTCGTGGATCTGGCGTCGTTCGTGCTATACTTGCCTTTGCGGATTTTCAGCTACGGGCTGTCCAGGCATTACGGCATTACGACGCAGCCGGCGGCGAGCTGGATCCGGGACAAGCTCGTCTCGTTCGGGATCGGGTACGTGACGATGCTCGCGGTATCCGCGGTCGCCTTCTGGGTCCTGTCGCGGCGCGGCCGCTGGTGGCTGAAGCTGTGGCTGATCTCGGTGCCGTTCACCGTGTTCATGATGTACGTCGAGCCGGTCGTTATCGACCCGTTGTATAATCGGTTCACGCGCCTGTCCGATCCGCAGCTGGAGGCCAAAATTCTGGCTCTCGCCGACAAGGCGGATATTCCCGCGGATCGGGTGTACGAGGTCGACATGTCGAAGAAAACGAATGCCGTCAACGCTTACGTCACGGGCATCGGACCGTCTCTGCGCATCGTGCTGTGGGATACGACGCTCAAGCAGCTGACGGAGCCTGAAATTCTGTTCATCATGGCGCATGAGATGGGGCATTACGCCATGCATCATCTGGAGTGGAGCGCGGTCGGCGCGGTCGGCTCCTCGCTCGCCGTCATTTTCATCGGCGGCTGGATCTATGTCTGGAGCATCCGCCGCTGGGGCGACGACTGGGGGATCCGCGGCCGTTCCGACATGGCGGGGCTGCCGCTCGTGCTGCTCATCCTGGCGGTGCTGTCGTTCGTGTCGCTTCCGGTCAGCAACGCCGTCTCCCGGAACGCGGAGTCCGCGGCGGACGCCTACGGCATGAAGCTGATGAACAGCGCGGGGGGCGAGGTATCCATGCAGCAGAAGACGGGCGTCGTTACGCTGACGGACGTTAATCCGCCGCTGCTCGTGCACTGGTTCCGCGACGATCATCCGAGCGATATGGAGCGGATCGTCGCCGCCATGAAATTCGCCAAGTCCCACGGGCAGCCGGGTTCCTAGCATGAGGACGGAGCATCGCGAGCGCCCGAATGTGTCGCTGTACCTGCTTGCGGGTTTGGCGACCGCGCCGTTATTTATGGAAAGCCTTCGCGGCGCGTTGCATGGTATACTGGAGCGAGAAGGGTTCGGCGTCCGAACGTCGCAGCTGCTGTTCCCTTACGGCGATTGGAGCCGCCGCGCCGTGCCCCAGCTGTGGGAGATCAGCCGCGACATGCGGCTTCGCCCCGGGCGGTTCGGCCGCTCCGTCGGCGGCCGCCGCGCCCTGGACAGCATCGCCGCCGGCTGGCGCGAGAAGCCGGGCAGCACGGATCGCATCGTGCTGATCGGCCACAGCGGCGGCGGCGTCGCGGCCGTCCACGCCGCCTGGCAGCTGCACGACCAGCTCGGCGGTCCGCCGCCTCCGGTCGTCATGATCGGGTCGCCCCGCTGCCGCATTCCGGAGGAATTGCAGGCATCGGTGCTGTTCGCGTACGCCGGCCCGGCCGCGGAAGCGGCGGCTGCGCCGGGGAAGCCGTCCGACGCCGTCGCAAGGCTCGGCACGTTCGGCGGCTGGCGCGGCGCGGGCAGGCCCCGGCCGGGCTGGCAGAAGGACAAGCACGCGCCGCATGACATGCGCGGCGTGCCGATTATCGGGAAGCACGCGGATTATTTTCGCGAACGGGAGCCTTACGTGAACGAACTTGGACTATCGAATCTGCGCTTGACGCTGAGCGTCGTCTGGCCGTGGTTGAGAGAGAGAATCTAGAGGAGGAAGGGCAAGGCATGCGTATTGGAGCGATTGAAGCCGGCGGAACGAAATTCGTTTGCGGCATCGGCAACGAGAATGGAGAAATTTTGGAGCGGGTGAGCTTCCCGACGGAGCGTCCGGAGGTGACCCTGGCGAACGTCATCGCGTACTTCCGCGATAAAGAAGTCGAGGCGATCGGCATCGGTTCCTTCGGACCGATCGACATCGATCCGTCGAGCCCGACCTACGGGTACGTCACGACGACGCCGAAGCCGGGCTGGGGCAATTATCCGTTCCTGCCCGAGCTGCGCAAGGCGTTCGACGTGCCGTTCGGCTGGGATACGGACGTGAACGCGGCGGCGCTCGGCGAAGCGACTTGGGGCGCCGCGGCCGGTCTGGACAGCTGCCTGTACTACACGATCGGCACCGGCGTCGGCGTCGGCGTGTACGCGGAAGGCAAGCTTGTCCACGGCCTTGTTCATCCCGAAGGCGGGCATGTGCTGACGCGCCGCCATCCGGAAGATACGTACGAAGGCTTCTGCCCGTATCACGGCGATTGCCTCGAAGGCATGGCGGCGGGGCCAGCCCTTGAAGGCCGTTGGAAAGTGAAAGGCAGCGAGCTTGGCGTCGACCACAAAGCATGGGAGATCGAAGCGTTCTACATCGGCCAAGCCGTTGCCGGCGCGGTGCTGCTCATGTCGCCGAAGCGGGTCATCCTGGGCGGCGGCGTCATGCACCAGATGCAGCTGTTCCCGCTGATCCGCGAGCAGGTGCGCAAGAACCTGAACGGCTACGTCAGCGCGGAAGCGGTGCTTGCGGGCATCGACGCGTACATCGTGCCGCCGGGTCTCGGCGACAATGCCGGCCTCAGCGGTTCGCTGGCGCTCGGCCTGCGCGCGCTCGAAGCAAGCGCGAAATAGCGTAAATACTTGCAGCCAGTCCGTGCGGAAATCCATTCCTGCGGGCTGGTTTTGTTTTAAGCGGGGGTGCGCCTGCCGTTGCGCGGCCGCATCCCATGCAGGGACGGTGACGGCTAGCGCCAATACCGCAGCTTCCAGGGAATCGGCGTTGATACCGCCTGGCTGCCAGGCGCACGAAGCCGCTGCCTTCAAGTACTCGCCGTTGCGCAATGGGCCGCTCAATCGGCTGCGCCGTTGCGCACCGTGCTGCATGCGCTGCGAAGCGATCGTTCGAAGCAATCATTCATAGGGCGAAAGATATTCGTTCATGGGATTCAGGGTTCGCCTCATACAATAAACGGGAACCCGGAGCCTGCATTCGGAAGGGGGAGCCGCTTTGCGCGGAATTGTGCTGGATCTGGACGGAACGCTGTTGAATGCGGAGAAACGGGTATCGGATCGGAATCTGAAGGCGCTGCTGGCCTGCAGGGAACGGGGCATGCGCATTATCGTCGCGACGGGACGGCCGCCGAGGTCGGTGCGGATGCTGCTGCCGGCGGAGCTGACGGAAGGCGCCTCGTTCGTCTACTATAACGGAGCGCTTGTCGCCGACGAGGCGGCGGGGATCGCGTCCCATACGCCGATTGAGCCGACGATGGTGGAAGAAATCATCGGGCACTGCATGGAGCGGCAGACAGGCGAGATGATGATCAGCGTGGAGGTCCGCGACCGGATCTACGCGAATCGCGAGATCGGGGACCTCGCGTTCTACAGCAAGTGGAACCAGCCGACGGTATGCACGGGGGATGAGTTGAAGCGCCTCCCCGCGACCAAAATCCTGCTCTCCGAGTTCGGCGACGCTGCCGAACGGCTGCGGGCGGCCTTTGCCGGCAAGACGCGGCTCATCGTGACCGACGGAGGCCGTCTCATCCAGATCATGCACGCGTCGGTGTCCAAGGCATCCGGCGTCCTGATGCTCTGCGAGCATTACGGCATCCGCGCCGCCGAGCTGTTCGCGTTCGGCGACGATCATAACGATCTGGAGCTGTTCGGGATGTCGGCGCACGCGGTCGCCATGGGCAACGCCGTGGACGAGTTGAAAGCGCTGGCCGTCGAGGTGACGGATACGAACGACAATGACGGCGTTGCGCAAGTATTGGAGCGTTGGCTCGGGTAGTCGACCCCATGGGATGTCATCCTGCGAACACCAATACGTCCGTCGAAGCACGGAGGCGGACAGGAGATCCGTTATCCCTTCCTGATCACGTAATTTCGTGTGTTGGCGGACAAGAGGTCCGTTATCTCGGCCGATGAACCTGTTTACGATGCCATTCGGGGACATTAACGAATCCTGTGTCCGGCCGCTAACCACAGAAGACTGATTTCGCCCAAATAACGGAACCTCCGTCCTCTAGTCCCCTGAGTATGACAATCCCTTCGACACTTACGGCGTCAACCTCCTTGGGCAGCTCGAAAGGGCTGTCCCGCAAGCGATCGCATGCCATGGGGACATCCCGCTTTTTACGCGAAAGGACCTCGATTTCCACTGCGAAGCGGAAGAAGAGGTCCTTTTCTCGAAGACATTCGGTTCTAAGTGGGACTCTGACAATCAGAAGCCGGCTTTTGGGACAGTCCCTTTTTAGCTTCGGCTTGTAGTCTTCGGCTTTTAGCTTCGGCCTCTAGCCTCGGTTTTAGCTTCGGTGCGCTTGTTCAGCTATTATCGTTCGCGCACGAGCGTCTTGCCGCTGCAATTCTCGATTTCGACCGTCAGGCCGGGCGGCGCCGACAGGCGGTAATGGATCGCTTCGCCTTCGACGCGCCAGCCGAGCGCGATATCGCCGTCCGGCGTCGGCATCGTGCCGCTGCAGGACGCAAGGCCGTTGTCGGCGAAGGCGACGGTCAGCGTGCCGCGCTTCCGGCTCAGCGACTTGATGCCGAGGGCGTCGCGGTAGAGCGCGCGCGCCACGTGCGAGGCGAAGCCGTGGTTGCAGCTCGCTTCCGTGCGGTTATGCTCCCAGAGCGTGCCCGTGCGCTGCGCCATTTTGCCGAAGAACGCGTTGATCTCCGCGAGCAGCTGCGCCGACAAGCCTTGCCGAGACAGCAGCTCCATGCGCAGATAGTACCCGACGAAGGCATTGGCGGGATGAATGCCGCCGATGTCGGCGACGAACGGCGCATCCTTGTCCCGCGAAGGGCTGAAATCCCGCATCAGGCTGTCGAACCAGACCGGCAGCTCCGTCGCGTCCGCGATGCCGAAATACGCCGCGTAATACTGGCATACCTCGGTGCGGTGATCCGTAATTTCGATCTCGCCCTGCTCATCCTCGATGGCCTGATCGACGAAGAACGAGCCGTCGAAAGCATGCTCGCGCACCGTCTGCTTGACATAGGCCGCTTCTTCCACATACGCCTCGGCGCCGTAAATCCGGCCGGCCGCCTCCAGCGCGGCCGCGTAGAGCATGTTCGTGGGATAGTTGATGCCGCCGGTGAAATCATTGGCCTTCGACCACTCGATGAACACCCAGCTCTCCAGGTTCTCGAGCAGGCCGAATTCGTTGCGGAAGCCCTCGAAGTACCGGAAGAGCGCTTCGACGCGCGGCCGCAGCGCCTCGATCGTCGCTTCGTCGCCGCCGCGGTCCCGGAATTCCTCCAGCTGGAGCACGAACCAGAGCGACCAGTTCGGAATGAAGATGCCGTCGTTGTGATCGGCCGGGTAGCACATCGGCAGCATGCCTTCGGGCAGATATGCGAACGATTCCGGCAGCGCGTAGTTCTCGAAGAAATTGCGTTCGATGACCGAGAGGCCCGTCAAATCCGCCTCCACGCGGGCGGTGAAGAAGCTGTCGCACAGCCAGCCGGCCCGCTCGCGGGAAGGGCAGTCCATGAAGACGTCGACCGCGTTCTGGCGGAACGACTCGCGCGCCGCTTCGAAGATGGCGTTCAGTCCCTCGTCCGAGCTGGAGAACGTGCCGCGGTCCGCATCGGGGTTGGCGTATTCCCGTATGCCGCAGCCCGTGAGCCGGCAATCGCCTTCCAGCACGAGCACCTTCAAGTATTGCAGCGTGTACGGCTCGAAGCTTTCGAACGCATACGTGCCGGGCTCGCAAGCGATATGAATCACGTTCGCGCATCCCAGCCGCAGATGGTCGACATCCCCGTCTTCCGTCAAAATCTCATCGAACGTCAGCGCGATCCGCGACTTCGCGGACACCGTGAATTCCGTGCCGATGAAGCCCGTTAAGTCGCGGTCGAAAGCGAGTAACGCGGTTTCGCCTGCCCGCAGCCGCAGCGCTTGTCCCTCATAGCGCCGGTCGTTCCGATTCCAGCCGGTCATCGCCAGCCCGCCGAGCTCGTCGGTCGGAACGAGTGCCAGCCCCTCAAGCGGGAAGCCTTTGAAATCCGGGCCGACGCCAGCGATGGAACGGTCCCGCCATGGGGGCGGCGGCACGGCGGCCTTCGCGAACGTCCCCGTCGCCGGCACCGTTCGCGGCGCGGCGACCGCAAAGCGGGGATAGCTGACGCGGCGGGTCAGCAGTCGCTTCTCCGCGAACGCGTCCGCCTGCGCGGGCGAAGCCGGCTGCGCGTCCGACGTCCGCCAGTCGTGCACGTCGGGCGACAGCGCGTACGCTTCGAGGAACGCGCGCTGGAAGCTGTACCGCTGCACGCGCCGCACGCGCTCCGGCAGCACGAAGACGTCGAACGGCTGCGACGCGCTGCCGGTCGCTGCCGCGATCCGTCCGCCCTGCTCGATCTCCGCCTGCACGAACGACGGCTCGTCCAGCGTGTAGAAGCTGTTGACGTTATAGCCGGCCGTTTCGATCGCGACGTAATTGGCGCCGCCGCTCAAATACGGCGTCAGCTCCCATTCGTCGACGCGGTAATACCCGTGCGGCCCCGTTGCGGGACCATGTCCGCAGAACAGCCCGTTGACATAGAGGCGGTAACGGGACGATGCCGTTACGCGCACGAGCGCGGGCGTCCGCGGATCGGCCTGGAACCGCGCCCTGATGCCGCTGGTGACGTTCATTGCTTCCGACAGGCCGGTCGGCCATATCGGGCGAGCTTCTTGAAACACTGCAAATCCCTCCGATTGGATGCGTGATGGGTAGGATGCTCTTCCGTCAATAAAGTGGACAAGAAATTATGCATTTTTTTCGTAATAAAGTTGCTCAAATAGATACGGCGAAATGTAGCCGAGTGTGCTGTTCGAGCGTTTGCGGTTGTAAAAGAACTCCAGGTAGCGGTAGATTTCCTGGTATGCCTCTGCCTGGGTTTTAAACTTAGGATTGCAGTAGATCAATTCGCGTTTCAAGATGCTGTGGTACGCCTCGATACAAGCGTTATCGTAGCAGTTGCCTCTGCGACTCATGCTGGCTTCCATTTTGTACTTCTTGAGCTGCTTGCGGTATTCTTTGGACGCGTATTGCGATCCGCGATCAGAGTGATGAATGAGACCCTTTGCTGGTTTCTTAGCCGCGTACGCTTGCTTCAAGGCGTCCAAAACCAAATCTGTCGTCATGGTATTGCTAAGCTTCCAGCCTACGATTTGCTTCGTGTATAAATCCAAAATGCTAGCCAGGTAAAGCTTCCCTTGGCGGCAGGGGATATACGTAATATCCGCTACCCACTTCTGGTTCGGTTTCGTTGCGGTAAAATCTTGCTGAAGCACGTTTGGCGCAATCGGCAGTTGGTGTTTAGAATCTGTCGTGGTCACTCTGAATTTCCCCGACATGCACGAGCGAAGGTTGTTCTCTTTCATGATCTTGCCTACCGTGCGTTCAGAGACGACCCAGCCTTCTTTGACGAGCTCATTGTGTATGCGCGGGCTGCCGTAGCGTTTCTGTGAGTCGTAGAAGTGCCACGTAATCCTTTCAGTGAGCTGCTTTTTACGCAGTTGACGCTCGGAAGGCGTTGCTTCAAGCCATTTGTAATAGCCGCTCTTGGATACTCCTAAGACTACGCACATTTTCTCGACTCGGAACTCGGAGCGGTGTTCGTCGATGAGCTGGAACCTTAGTTCTTTGCTTTGCTGAAAATGTGCAATGCTTTTTTTAGGATAGCGAGCTCTTCTTTCATGTCTTCGAGCTCGCGTTCTTTACGGCGGTTCTCCAGCTCAGCATCCTTTAGTGACTGTTCGAGGAGTTTGATTTTCTCAGGGTGATTCACCACCGGCTCCTTTTCGAACTGTCGGTACTGTGTCATCCATTGACTCAGCGTACTTTTGGGGATATTCAACTCCTCACTCAGATCCGAAAGGGACTTCGTTTGCTCCTGCACGAATCGCACTGTTTGTCTCTTAAATTCTTCGTTGTATCGTTGCCGTTGTTCCCCCATAGTGGACACCTCTTCTTATTCGTTACGTGTATTATCCTGTGTTCGTTAAGCGTGTGTCCACTATTAATACTAACTGCAGGATGTATGATGCAAGCATTTTACGCGTTAAAAGTATCACACGCGCCATAGAGCGTCAATGACGGATCGCGGTTCGCGCAGCGGCGCTGAGATAGCGGATCGGCGCACGGGCGATAGACGCGATTCGCCTATTCATCGAATCGCCCATCCAGGGGTATACTCAAGCTAGAAAAACATGCCAATACGCAAGGAGGATACGCTATGAACCGGCTTGCCCATACCGTGCCGTTCGGCTACGAGCCGCCGCCGGAGAACCGTAAAGGAACGATGGTCGTTTACGATACGTTCCAGCATCTGGAGGATGAAGCGCTGGCGTTCGCGGCGGCGACGGCGGAGAGACGCGGCTTCGCCAAGCTGGTGCTCTATCCGCTGCACGAAGAGACGGTACGGCGCATGACGAAGGAGCCCGTGCTGCCGTATCACGCGCGGCTGGACAGGCTTCGCGGCTGGAAGCGCGGTTACGAAGAAGAGCGGGGACGCGGGGCGGTGGCCGTCGCCGTGGAAGGCCTCGAGGGGAAGCGCAAGAAATACACGCCGATGGATGCGGCGCTGCGGCATTTGGCGGAGGCCTATCCGTCGCCGCTGTTTCTGTACCTGACCCCGGAGACGGCGAATCAGTTCGCCTCGTACGCCTCGTTCGAGGAATGGATCGTCAAGCTGCGCCTGCTGCTCTCCGAGGAGCCGCATTCGCCGCATCCTAAGCTTGCGCGGTACGCCCATCGCTGGGACGTCGCGGAGCGGACGCAGCGCTAGGGAACGAACCGGCCATAGGAATCGAACCGGTCCTAGGAGCTGAACTGGCCACAGGAACTGAATTGGCCTTAGGAACTGAACTGGCCACAGGAACTGAATTGGCCCTAGGAATTGGACCAGCTATAGGAATCGAGCCAGCAATAGGGACCGAATCGGTCATAGCGCAATACCCGGTTCTACAAACAAAACCGGCTTCCTGCCTGAAGAGCGATCAACAGGGGATGCCGGTTTTTTCGTTGGTATGGAAGGTAACGTGGGATGTGCGGCTTGCGCGGCGTTAGGCTGCGGTTCTGAGAGGGGCGGTGCGGTTGTCCGGCGCGCTGCTTGCCGCGGCGGTTTGGCCGTCTTCGCGGCTGCCGCGGCCGGCGATGGCGCGAAGCTCGTTCAGGAGCGTGTCAAGCTCCTGGCGAAGCTCGTTCAGCTCGCGGCTGCAGCGGGATTGCAGGTCGTTCAATTGCGCGGGGGAGAGCTGGTTTTGCCGGATTTGGTAGATCAGTTTGTTCGTCATCGTATCGCTGTCGCAGAGGCGCGACGCGTACACGATGGCAGGGCTGGATGACATAGGAACGGCTCCTTTGCTTGGCGGAAGGCGGCTGCCTCCCTGAATGTCTTCAGTATAGCGGCCGAGTATTAACAGACGATGCTGAGAGTGTGAAGGGAGTGTAAGAATACGCACCGATATGGACGGGTTTTACAAATTAAAGTAGAGTAGGAGGGAAAAGGGAGAAGAGAAGGGGGAGCATAGGATGAGGAGAATCCGCACGCTGATCGCCGGCGTCATGGCGCTGGCGGCTGCCGCTTCGGCAGTTCCGGCCGCTTCGGCAGCCGCTTCGCCGTCCGGGGGCGGCGGCATTGCCGTCGTCGTCAACGAACAGCAATTAGGAGGCGCGAACGCCATCATCGAGAACGGCGTCATGTGGCTGCCTTTTCGGCCGATGATGGACGCGCTTGGCGCGAAGGTCGGCTACGATCCGGCAACAGCCGAAATTACCGCCGCGATCGGCAAGGATACGATGCGCTTCCAGGCGGAGAGCAGCATCGTTCAGTACAAGGGGCACGAGTTCGATCTGTATGACGAAATCAGGCGGATTCGCGGACAAGTCTATGTGTCCGCCCGCAGCATGGGGCAGCTGCTGGAGCTGGACGTAACCTACGACCGGAGCGTCAAACAGGCGAACGTCACGGCATGGGGCTATGGACAGGACGACGCCGTCAAGGCGGCCGTTACCGCGTTCCTCGATCCCGCCATGACCGGCCGCCATGCGGAGCGGCTTACGGCGGATAATCCGGACCGGATCTATTACGAGCATGAATCCGAAACGATGGATCCGCCGTACCGGATGTTCGAAACCCGGTTCGGCGACATCGACTATACCTCCGCTGCGAGGGCCGTACTCCAGGCCGTGACGCGAAGCGAGACGCAGGCCATGAAGTCCGAGCGCGAGGTGGAATACCGGCTGCAGCGGGCGGGCGCGCGCTGGCTGATCGCGAAGATCGATTACAACCATCTGCGATTGGATCTGCCGGACGACGCGGACGAGACGGCGGCGGCGCTGAAGCGAGAACGTCCGGACGAGGCAGACGCGGTGCTGCGGGACTTGAACGCGTTCTACGATGCCTATAACGCCGGGAATTACGAGGCGACGATGGAGCTCTTGAGCCCGCGCTTCCGGCAGCGATGGAAGGAACTGACCGGAGACGACTACGGCAAGCTGCTGCAGGCGATCTTCGACAACGGCCGGGATACGAGCGTTATCGTCGATTCCCGCGTGCTCTATATCGAGGGCGCGCATGCGGTCGTGCATCTGAACGTGCTGTTCTCCGAAGCCGGAGCGGATGGTTCGTCTCCGCCGGAAGAGCCCTACCCGTATGAGCTTGTAGCCGGAATGGATCTCGTTGACGGGCACTGGACCTATAATTACGACGACGAGTGGACGATCAGCGAGGACTATTAGAGGGCTGCCGGCGCAGGCTGCCGCTATGCGGCGAATAAGCGAGCGGCGATAGGCGGACGATCCGGGACCGGTATACGGTCGCGGGTCGTCCGTTTTTTGCTGCATGTCGGCGTACGTATCCATGCCGGACATACATAGCTTGGAATAGGAAATCCTAGCCTATGGCGGAAATTGCGCGTTGGGACAGAGATGCCCGCAACCGGACAAGACCGCGGCGCGTCAAACAAGGAAACAGATAGAAAACCGCGCAACAAGGTTAATAATTGGACGAGGTGATGTTTATGATGAGACCATTCTCGAAACCGGCGCCGAGACGGGCGCTTGCCGCGATGCTTGCGTTTGCTGCGGTGCTGACGGGCTTCGGCGTGAGTTCGGGCACGCCGCGAGCCGCCGCCGCCGCGCCCGCTGCCGCGGCGGCATGCCGGACGGACAGCCACGGCTTGACGCTGCATGCGATGAAGGACACGTCCGAACCGTATTTGCAGGCGATTCAATTTCTGGGCCCTTCCATCGGGCGCGTCGCCGGCAACGGCTTCATGCTGGGCACGTCGGATGCCGGCTGCCACTGGCAGACGATTTATAACACGGGCAAGCTGAATTTTACGCAGATGCAGTTCCTGACCAATGTCGAAGGCTACGTCCTCGCGCAAGTCGCCTACGGGAAGCCGAACACGCTGCTTAAGACGACGAACGGCGGAGCGAGCTATACGTGGATTCCGACGGGACAGCATCCGTTCGATCGCATTCAGTTCCTGAACGAGCAGACGGGCTTCGGGTACACGCGCGCGTTCACGTACAAGACGACGAACGGCGGCAAGACGTGGAGCAAGCTGGCCACGCCGCCGAATACGCGCTACGTGCATTTCATGACGGAGCAGAAAGGCTGGGCGATCATCGTGCTCGCGGCGGGCGGCTACGAAATCAAACGGACCGTCGACGGCGGTAACCATTGGACCGACTCGCTGAAGGTGAGCTCGCAGACCAATGTGGGCGGCATGATCCAAGGCACCGACAGTTCCGACGTCTGGGTGCTGCTGTACGGGGATTCCGGCATGTCGCAGACGTCGTATTCCGTCTTCCATACGTCGGATGCGGGCGCGCATTGGAAGCAGGTCATCTCGCATCCGACGGCGGGCGGCGGTCCGGCGCCGGGACCCGTCGCGCCTGACGGCAAGCTGGCCGGTCCGCAGGGCAGACCGACCGACATGGCGGTCGTAGGACGGCAGGCCGCGTTCCTTGTCGCGGGCAGCGGCGCATTGGACGACTTGCAGTTCGGCCGTTCGCTGGACGACGGCAAGACATGGACCAACCTGCCCGGCGCCGCGCCGGGTTACGACGGCAGGCTGTCGTTCCTCTCGGCGACGACGGGCTATCTGGCGGTCACGAGCTTCGAGAAGCCGGCCGTCTACCGGACGGCCGACGGGGGCAAGACGTGGAAGCTGCTGTTCTCGCTTCCGGGCGTGAAGTAGCCATTCCGGCAAGACCCTTGTTCCGCCATAGTTGAAGGGATCCGGGGAACGGTCGGCGGCCGGCGCTCCCAGCGCCGGCCGCTTCGCGTTTCTCCGTGCAATGACGATTAGGCGGCCATTGGCAATTACGCGCGAACAATTCGCCAAAATACAGCAGGCGCCGACGCCCGTTCATGCTATACTAGATTCAAAAAAAGGCGGTGGGCCTGCGTCATGATTCGCCACGAAGGCATTCATCATGTCAGTTTGATCGTAACCGATTTGGAGAGGTCGAAACGGTTCTACGAGGAAGTCATCGGCTTGCGGGAGATCCAGCGGCCGCCGTTCGATTTTCCCGGCGCCTGGTACGGCATTGGCGACGGCGGTCAGCAGCTGCATCTGCTCGTGCATGTGGGCGAGACGCTGCGCGGCGGCGGAATCGACACCCGCGACGGGCATTTCGCGATCCGCGTCGCCGATTTCGACGAAACGATCGCCTGGCTGGACCGGTGCGGCATCGAACATCGGCACAACCGGAACAGCATCACCGGGTTCTCGCAGATTTTCCTGCTGGACCCCGACCGCAACATCATTGAATTGAACGCCGCGCGCGAATAAAATGCGGACGGAAAGCCGGGCAGTCCCACGAGGGACGCTCGGCTTTCGTCTTGATCCGGACGCTTCACGGCGTGGTGGAAGGATTCGCGGCGGGCATAGCGGCAGGACTCGTGGCAGGCTTCGTTGTCCCTTCGCAGCTGGATGTGATACACTGTTTATATCATATACAATTTCGGCGTTTGACCGGAACGGGGGACTGCCAGCATGACCAACCATACCGATAACGAAGACGACGTGCTCGGCCGGCTGCCGGCCGGCGTTGCATTAAGCTGGGGCATCGTGAAGCAGGGCAAGCGCGGTCCCAAGGGCGAATTGAGCATCAAACAAATCGTCGACGCCGCCGTGGCGATCGCGGATCAGGACGGCTTGCAGGCCGTGTCCATGAGCCGCGTCGCCCAGTCGCTCGGCTATACGACCATGTCGTTGTACCGCTATATGACGAGCAAGGACGACCTGCTGCTGTTGATGCAGGAAGCGGTAAGCGACGTGCCTATCCCGCCGTACGACCCAGGCCAGGATTGGCGGGACGGATTGCGCGAATATGTGCAGCAATGCGTTCAGGTGTTCGTCGAGCATCCGTGGTACGGGGATATTCCGATTACGGGCGTGCCGGTGACGCCGAACGTCATGGGGCTTATCGATTGGGTGCTGCGGTCGCTGCGGCCGCTGGAGCTGGACGAATTCGAGAAAATGTCCGTCCTGCTGCTGCTGAGCAGCTACGGACGCGCCGTCGGCCTCATCAGCAGGGATATCGCCAAAGCGGCGCGGTTAGGCGTGAGCGCGGAGGATTTCTCGGGTTTACCGTTCAGTCCGGCGTTGAAGCGGCTCGTCACGCCCGAGCGGTATCCGGACTTGTACCCGATCGTCATGTCCGGGATCTATGCGGGCGAACGGGAGTCGGAGAGCACGGTCGGGGACGACATGAATTTCGGGCTGGAGCGGATTTTGGACGGGATCGAGCAGTATTTGGCGCGCCGGGGGAAGCTGCCCGCGGATGCGGGGGACCGCTAGAACAATGGGCGATGCCGCCGGATCGATGGGAGTGAGGTCGAACCGCCGTCGGCATCCTGCGAAGCGGCGTGCGTTGGGAGCTGCGTCCGCAGCGTGAAAGACGCGTCACGGCTGGCTGGGAGCGTGAAAGCTGAAGCGGAAAGAGCAGAAAGAGCGGAAAGAGCGGAAAGAGCGGAAAGAGCGGAAAGAGCTGAAAGAGCTGAAGGGGCTGCCCTTTTAGTTCTCTGCGCTTTTGCAGCTCTTCGGCCCGTCAGCCCTTCTCTTCGATTCTTCCAATTCTTTCAATATCTTGCAGCTCTTCGGCTCTTTATGCTCTTCGGCCATTTTCAGCTCTTGCGGCTCTTCGGAAAGCCTTTTAGCAGCGAAGTTGAAAGACCCGAAAGACCCGAAAGATCCGCAAGACCGAAAAAGCACACCGGTTTACTCGCTTGAGCGAGCCGGTGTGCTTTTTGTTATGCTGCGGGGTCGCGTCCGCGGACGCGGCCATAAGAAGGCAGGGAGTTACCTGCGCCCGGATCCCCGCTTGAATGCCGCGACGCTCCAGATGAGCGCGAGCGCCAGGATGCCGGCGCACCAGGCGGCGGCGAGCCAGGCGTTGTGGCCGATCGGGGTGCCTGTGAGCAAGCCGCGGATCGTCTCGATCACCGGCGTGATCGGCTGGTTGTTGGCCACGCCCTGAAGCCAGTGCGGCATCGTCGACGTCGGCACGAACGCGCTGGAGAGATAGGGGAGGAAGAGCAGGATAAAGCCGTAGCCGGAAGCCGCCGAGGCCGAACCGGCGATCATGCCGATCGCGGCGAACAGCCACGTGATGGCGAGAATGAACAGCGTAATTATGCCGAGGGCGGCGAGCCAGGCCAGGAAGCCGGCATCGGAGCGGAAGCCGACGAGAAAGGCGACGCCGATGACGACGCCGGTCGCCAGCAGGTTGCGGGCGAGGCTGGCGGCGACATGTCCGGTGATGACGCCGATGCTGCGGATCGGCATCGTGCGAAACCGGTCGATGATGCCGTTCGTCATATCCTGAGCGACGTCTACGGCCGTACTGGAGGAGCCGAAGCCGGCGCACAGCAGAATAATGCCGGGCACGACGTAGGTGACGTATTCGCCGCCCGGCGAAATGGCGCCGCCGAACACGTACGTGAACAAGAGCATCAGCATGACCGGCAGCATGATCGCCATGATGAGCGCTTCGGTATTGCGCAGGCTGAGGCGGATGCTCCGCCCGATGAAGACGGCGTTCGTGACGCCGAAGGATGCGACCCTGTCCGGCTCGGAATTCGTATGCAGCGTTGCGGTTGTCATTATTTTACGGCCTCCTCTATTTGCGGGGTTGTCGTCAAGGCGACGAATACATCGTCCATGCTAGGTTTGCGCAGCATAATCCGCGACTCCGGCGAAACCTTCCCGGCGAGGCCGTTCAGCGTCTGGCGAATATGCTGCAGGCTGCCGTCGGTGGGGAATGAGGCGAGCACTTCGCCGTCCGCGTCGTGCAGCTCGATCAATTCGTCGCCGACGCGGGCCTTCAGCTCCTTCGCCGTGCCGGAGGCGACGATGCGTCCGCCGGCGATGACGGCGATGCGGTCCGCGAGCTGATCGGCTTCCTCCAAATACTGCGTAGTCAGGAAGATCGTAATGCCCCGGTCGCGCAGCTCCATGATCATATCCCAGAGGGCGCGCCGGCTGACGGTGTCGAGCCCCGTCGTCGGCTCATCGAGGAAAAGCACGGGCCGGGAGGCGACGAGACTGACGGCCAGGTCGATTCTGCGGCGCATCCCGCCTGAGAAGGTTTTGACCAGCTTGCTTGCGCTGGCGGTCAGCTCGAACCGTTTCAGCAGCTCGGCGGTTCGGATCCGCGCTTCGGCGGACGTGCAGCCGGATAATCTGCACATCATCAGCAGATTCTCCTTCGCGGTCAGCATGTCGTCGACGGCGGCGAACTGCCCCGTCAGGCTGATCGAGCGTTTGACGGCTTCCCGTCCCGCGATAATGTCGTGTCCGTTGACGGCCGCTGTTCCTCCGTCAGGCTTCGTCAGCGTGGATAAGATGTTGATCAAGGTCGTCTTGCCCGCGCCGTTCGGTCCGAGCAAGGCGAAAATCGTACCGGACGGAACGGCGAGATCGATGCCGTCCAGCACGGTTTGCGAGCCGAACGATTTACGTAATCCAGCCGTTACGATAGCGTTATTGCGCATGTTTTGTCGCTCCTCCATAAAACAGTGTATTTTATAAACAGTATATTATGATAACAGTATATTACGCATACAGTAAAAAGGCAACCGGTCTCCCGCTAAAAATTTTCGGGGCTTGCTTTCCGGGCTTGTTTGATGCTGCCGGGCTGAGGCGGCGCAGGTGCAGGAACGGCGGGCGGAAGCGCGATGGACGAAGGATGTTGGTTACAGGAGCAAGGATGAAGCGTTAAGGATGAAGGATTAAGGTTGATGGGCGATGGAGCCGTTCAGTCGTGGAACGAAGGGAGCTGCGGAGCCATGAGGCTGACAGCCATCATGCGCCGTCGCACTTCGCGCAGGGAGCTGCGCGAAATGCCGGAAGTACGGTAGAAGGAGCGAAGGAAAGAAGAGGCGATCTGGCGGCAGGCAGGCTGTGAGGCGGTGCGGAAGATGGACTAGGCAGAGGCTGTTTGTACGAATAGGATGCGGCGGGCTCTCGGGCGAGTCGGAGGCATAGGATCAATATGGATGGATGGCTTGCTTCGGGGAAGGCGACATCGGCCGTGGCAAGGCGCGAGGCTTGGCCGGCTAATTGGTGGCGAGGCCGGCTCATGAGGCGAGGACTCCGGCGTATTATTCGGCGCGGCGGCAGCCGCAGGGCGAGTCGGGCAGGCCGCGGGCTGCGGGAAGGCATGGGCAGGACGCAGGGCTGCCGAGCGGAAACCTACAGCCGATGGAGCGCCCGGTAGCTTGACGGACGGATGCCCGTCAGGCGGACGAAGCTGCGGCTGAGCGAGAATCCGTTCTCGTACCCGCAGGCGAGCGCGATCCGGTCGAGCGTCCAGTCCGTAGAGACGAGCAGCTTGCGCGCTTCGGCCATGCGGAGCGACAGCATGAACGGCTGCGGCGGCATTCCGAACACCCGCTGGAAGCGGCGGGTGAACTGGACCGGCGTCAAGCCGCAGCGCGCGGCGGCCTCGCTCACGGCCGATCTCGCGTCCACATGCTCCCGAAGCCATGCGGCGGCCGCATCCATGGCGGCGTCAGCCGGCGCGGCGGACGTCTCCTTGCGCCGGTTGCATTCCTGCATGCATTGCAGCCAAATATCCGCCGCGTAATGCGCTCCGTACGCATGCTGCGCCGCAGCGTCGTGCGGGGGCGCTGGTTTGAGGCGCTCCAGGTTCTGCTGCAGTCTGGCGGTATCGCCGATGCGCACGCGCCCCTGCGGCAAGGGAACAGGATCGTCCGCGCGCAGCGAGAAGGCGACGAACGCGAAGGAGAGCGGCTCGACGACCTCGCGCTCGAAGCGCGCCCCCGGCGGACAGACGACGACGTCTCCCGCTGCCGCCGTTCCTTCCTCGTCCTGAATCCGGTACCGGAACCGTCCGCTCTCAACCGCGAACATCACCCATCTGGCGTACGTATCTTCGGCGAGCAGGAACGCTTCTTTCCGTTGCCAATACACCCATTCCGTCTCCCCGGGGAACGGTGCGGCCGCAAGCTCCTGCATCTCGTCATCTCCTCTGAAAATAAAGATATGGCAATCGAAAAGCCGGCTATTCCAAAAGGACTTTCCTTCATTGTAGCATGAAAATCAGGATGGACACGTGATTTCAAGATGGAGGGGATACGGCATGTTGGAGCAATCGGTCAAAACGGATATTGTCGTGGTCGGAGGCGGCTTGGCGGGCGTATGCGCGGCGGTGGCCGCGGCAAGGCTCGGGCAGACGGTGGCGCTCGTGCAAAACCGGCCGGTGCTGGGCGGCAATTCCAGCAGCGAGGTTAGGGTATGGGTGTGCGGCGCGACGGGGCACGGCGTCAACCGCTACGCGCGGGAGACGGGCATTATGGGCGAGCTGTTCGTGGAGAACCAGTATCGCAACATGGAAGGCAATCCGTATTATTGGGACCTCGTCGTGCTGGAAACCGTCCGGGCGGAGCCGAACATCCAGCTCTTTCTGAACACGGACGTGCATGAAGTAGAGGCGGACGGGCCGGAGGACGACCGATCCATTAGCGCGGTGATCGGCTGGATGATGGGCTCGGAGCGGCGGATTCGTTTCGAGGGCGGCGTCGTGCTCGACTGTACCGGCGACGGGCTGGTCGGTTTCCTGGCCGGGGCGAAATACCGGATCGGACGAGAGGCGAAAGCCGAATTCAACGAGGATTGGGCGCCGGAGATCGCGGACGACATCACGCTGGGGAGTACGATTTTGTTCTACTCGAAGGATGCTGGCCGTCCGATCAAGTACGTGCCGCCGTCGTTCGCCAAAGACATTACGCAGACGAGCATTCCCGTCCGCCGGGTCATCCGCAGCGGCGATTCCGGCTGCCACTACTGGTGGATCGAGTGGGGCGGCGAGCTGGACACGGTGAACGAGAACGAGCGCATCCGCGACGAGCTGTGGTCGGTCATCTACGGGATTTGGGATTATATCAAGAACTCCGGCCAGTTCGACGCGGACAACATGACGTTGGAATGGGTCGGGTCCCTGCCGGGCAAGAGAGAGTACCGCCGCTTCATCGGCGACTACATGCTGAATCAGAACGATGTCGTCGCGCAGCGGCCGTTCGACGACCGGGTCGCGTTCGGCGGCTGGTCGATCGACCTGCATCCGCCGCAAGGGATGTATGCCGCCGAGAGCGGCTCGAAGCATTTTCATGCGGACGGCAATTACTCCATTCCGTTCCGCTCCTTGTATTCGGCGAACGTGAGCAACCTGCTCTTCGCGGGACGCAACATCAGCGCTTCGCACGTGGCGTTCGGCACGACGCGCGTCATGGCGACCTGCGCCGTCATCGGCGAGGCGGCCGGGACGGGGGCGGCATTGTGCGCGCAGAAGGGCGTGACGCCGCGAGCGCTGCAAGCCGAGCATATGGGCGAGCTGCAGCAGACGCTGCTGCGGCAGGATGCCTCGGTCATCGGCTTGCGCAATGCGGACCCGCAGGATTTGGCGCGGACCGCCAGCGTTGAAGCGTCCAGCACGCTGACGCTGGCGCATTGGCCGCTGTGCGGCACAGGGAGCGCGGCCTACGCGCATACCTTGGAGAAGCCGGTCGGCATTCTCGTACCGGTCGACCCGCGGCTGGACGGCGTGGAGCTGCTCGTCGATGCCGAGGAAGAGACCGAGCTTGTCGTGGAAGTGTGGGAAACGGGCCGCGCGGAGAACTACATCCCGCATCGTTTCGTATCGCGGCATAGCTGCCGCGTGGCCCGGGGCGGACAGCAGTGGGCTGCGGTCGATTTGAGCGGTTCGCCGATCCCGCCGGTGCCGTGCAACGTGTTTCTCGTCGTTCGGGAGAATCCGCAGCTGCGGCTGCGCTCGGGAGATGGCTTGATTTTCGGCCTGCTGGGCTTCGATTATCATGGCGATCTCCCGTTCGAAGAGCTGCCGGCGGACAGCCAGCGCGTGACGTTATGGCGCATGGGGCCGTACAATCGCAAGGCGATGTGCGTGAGGTTGTCGCCGGGCACGCAAGCGTACGCGGCGGACAAAACGGTGGACGGCTACGTGCGTCCGTACGGCGGTCCGCATCTGTGGATGTCCGAGGCGGTGCGCGAGGGACGGGAAGAGTGGCTGCGGCTGGAGTGGCCGTCCGCCGTCGGCGTGCGGGAGATTCATCTGACGTTCAACGACGACGTGAACGAGGATCTGATCAATCTGCATCACCATACGACGCCTTTCTCGATCATGCCGGAGCTAGTCAAAGACTGCCGGATCGAGGTGCTGACGGATGGCGGCTGGACGGTGCTGGAACGGCTTCAGGACAACCGCAAGCGGAAAAGAATCGTCGTGCTGCCGGCCGTCGTCGCCGCGTCCGCGCTGCGGGTCGTGGTGGAATCGACCAACGGCTCGCCGTTCGCGCAGGTGATTGAGGTGCGGGTGTACGGGTAAGGGGGATTTTGAGCAGGGCTTCGGGCAGATGAGCCGGAAAAGCTGCCGTGGCGGCAGGAAATTGGCCGCGAGGGCCCCGCGTAGGCCGGAAAAGCTGCCGCTGCGGCAGGAAATTGGCCGCGAGGGCCCCGCATAGGCCGGAAAAGCTGCCGTGGCGGCAGGAAATTGGCCGCGAGGGCCCCGCGTAGGCCGGAAAAGCTGCCGCGACGGCAGGAAATTGGCCGCGAGGGCCCCGCGTAGGCCGGAAAAGCTGCCGCGACGGCAGGAAATTGGCCGCGAGGGCCCCGAATAGGCCGGAAAAGCTGCCGCGACGGCAGGAAATTGGCCGCGAGGGCCCCGCGTAGGCCGGAAAAGCTGCCGCGACGGCAGGAAATTGGCCGCGAGGGCCCCGCGTAGGCCAGAAAAGTTGCCGCTGCGGCAGGAAATTGGCCGCGAGGGCCCCGCATAGGCCGGAAAAGCTGCCGTGGCGGCAGGAAATTGGCCGCGAGGGCCCCGCATAGGCCGGAAAAGCTGCCGCGACGGCAGGAAATTGGCCGCGAGGGCCCCGCATAGGCCGGAAAAGCTGCCGCGACGGCAGGAAACTGGCCGCGGAGACCGGGAGCAGCCCCGCGATCCTTCCGGACGGCAAGCTATTGCCCGTTTGATAGTGCGTAAGAAGCACTGGAGCCGGTGCACGACGCTACGAACAAAGAAGCCATCGAACCGAGCCGAGGCGGCGCGTGCTCGATGGCCTCTTTGTCATTCATATCATTCTGCGGCCGCCGCGCTCAGGTCAGCATCAGCAGCTCCTTGATCTCATCCTCGGTCAACGCGGACAGCGGTTCCTCGCCCGGCTGGATGACCTCGTCGATGAGGTGCTTCTTGCGCTCCTGCAGCTCGACCATTTTGTCTTCGACGGTGCCTTCGGCGACGAGGCGGATGACCTGCACGACGTTCTTCTGCCCGATCCGGTGGGCGCGGTCCGCGGCTTGCTGCTCGACGGCCGGGTTCCACCAGAGGTCGTACAAAATCACCGTGTCCGCCCCGGTCAGGTTGAGGCCGGTGCCGCCGGCTTTGAGCGAGATCAGGAACAGGTCGCCCTCGCCTTCGTTGAACCGGCTGCTTAGCTCCGTGCGCTCCTGCGGCGGCGTACTGCCGTCCAGATAGAAATACGGCACGTTGCGCAGGTGCAATTCCTGCCGGATCAGCTTCAGCATCTCCACGAACTGCGAGAACACGAGCATCCGTCTGCCGGCGCTGCGGCATTCCTCGATCAACTCCAGCAGCTGCTGGAATTTGCCCGAGCTGCCGGCGTAATCCTCGACGAACAGCGCCGGATGGCAGCACATCTGGCGAAGCCTGGTGAGGCCTGCGAGGATACGGATCCGATTCTTGTTGAGCGTTTCCCGGTCCAGGTGCCGCAGCGTCTCCTCGCGCAGTTTGGCGAGATAGGCGGCGTAGAGCTTCTTTTGCTCCGGGAGGAGGGCGGACGCCTGGACGGATTCGATTTTGTCCGGCAGCTCCTTCAGCACGTCGGCTTTCACCCGGCGGAGCAGAAAAGGCCGCGCCCGCTTCGCGATCGCTTCTCGGGCCAGTTCGCCGAACGCTTTGCGTCCCGGGAACAGGTCCGGACAGACGGCGTCGAACAAGGACCGCAGCTCCTCGATCCGGTTCTCGACCGGTGTCCCCGTCAGCGCGAACCGATTGCGGGCTTGCAGCAGCTTCACGCTTTGCGCCGTCTGCGTCGTATCGTTCTTGAACGCCTGCGCCTCGTCGAGGATGAGCGTGTGGAACGAGCGCGCCGCATATTCGACGACATCCCTGCGGAGCAGCGGATAGGACGTGATCACGACATCGACCGACGAGCTGCCGGCAAGCGCGGCATGCCGCTGCGCTTTCGTGCCGTCCGCGATGACCGCGCGAATATGCGGGGCGAATTTGCGAATTTCATTGCGCCAGTTGTAGGTCAACGATGCGGGCGCGACGATGACGGCGGGCAGCCGCTCCTCGCGGATCTGCGGCAGCATGGACGAGAGAAACGCGATCGCCTGCACCGTTTTGCCAAGGCCCATATCGTCCGCCAGGATGCCGCCGAACCCGTAATGCGCCAGCGTGCGCATCCATTGATAGCCGTATGCCTGATAGTCCCGCAGCGGATGCAGCAGCCCCGGCGGTTCGGGAAAATCCAAATTGTCCGGGTTGCGCAGATTATCCAGCAGCCGGCGGAACGCCTTGTCCAGCTTGACCGCGCCGCCCTGCCGGGGTACGTCCATCAAGTGAAGGCCGCGGAACAGCGGGATGCGGATGCCCGAGGCGCGGAGGTCTTTGGCCGTCAGCCGCCCCTCGTTGATGAAGCGGATGATCTCCTTCATCTCGTCGGTGTCGAGCGGAAGGAGAGCGCCGGTCGGCAGGCGGTGGTAGCGCCTTTTCTCCTCGATCGCTTTCAGTACGGCTTTGATCTCCGACTCGGGAATGCCCGCGATATCGAATTTCACGTCCAGCCAGTTGGTTCGCTCATTCAGCGTCAGCGCGACGCTCGGCGGCGTGCTGCCGACAAGGATGCGGGTGCGGACCGCGGACGTGGCATGGACGGTCAGCAGCTTCTCCAACTGCGGTACGACATGCTGGAGAAAATGGTACTCCCGTTCTTCGTCGCCGAGGAAGTAGCCGGCTTCCGTCTTGGCGAAGGACGCGCCTTCCATCAGGGCAAGGATCTGGCGTTCGCGCTCGCCGTCCCGCATCAGGATCGGACCGCCGATGCCGCGCTCGCGCTCAGGCTCGAGCGGATTGATGACGAGGTCGCCGTAGTGGAACTCCAGCGCCGCCAGCAGCCGGTCGCGGATCCGATCGAGATACAGCCTCGCTTTGAGCGGGCGCTGCGTAATCCGCGAGGCCACTTCATCCGCGATCCGCACGGGGCCGAGCTTGAGCAGGCCTGGCATGGCCCGCTCCATGAAGGTCTCGATCTGGGCGGGCGGCAGGGGCAGCGACTGGGCCTGAAGGCGATCGTCCTCCGCAGCGTCGTCAGCCTCCCCCGTACCGGCTTCGCGCAGCAGATCTTGCAGTTCGAGCAGCCTTCGGCATGCCTCCTGCGGCTGGCGGAGGATTTTGCCTTCGGCGAGGACGAGGCCGTAGGCGTCGAAGACAGCCAGCTCCATCAGGCCGGGCATGCGCAGCCGGCAGCCGGTTCCCGCCGTCTGTTCCTCGAGCTCGAACTGCAGCGGCAGCCGCTCGTCGGAGAGCGTCAACGTCGCGTACACGACGTTATCGAGCTCGATCGACGCGGACGGCGCTCCGATCAGCGCGGGGAGGAAGGCCTCCCATGCGGGCGGAGGAACGAGCAGCATCCGCTCGCCGCTCATCGGCGCGGCATACGCGGAATAGACGCCCGACGTGTCGCGGTACAGCCGTTCCTGTTCGGCTATGGCGATCAATTGCTCCAGCACGGCGTAATCGGCAGGGCTGAAGCAGTGCCGCTTCGGGTCGTATTCGAGCGATTTGGCAATGGCGCAAGGCTCGCCGTCCGTTAAGCTGCGCAGGAACCGGCGGATGTCGGGGATGCTGACCGGCCGCTTGGCGCCGGCTTTGAGCTCGACGCCGAGCAGCCGGCCGCCGCTGCCGTAAGCGAACGGCTTGCAGACGAAGGCGAGGGGCAGCAATTCGCGCGTATCGAAACGCGTCTGCGAAGCGGGAACGGCTCGCGGAACCGGCGCGAATAGTTCGAGCAAGCCGCGAGCGAGCCGGTCGCCGGCGTCATCGCGGCTGCCGCGCGCGCCCCGGTCGTCCGCGCCGCTGCCCGCGAGCTCGCCCTCGCGTAGCGCGCCATCGCGGCTGCCGCGCGCACCTCGGTCGTCCGCGCCGCTGCCCGCGAGCTCGCCCTCGCGTAGCGCGTCATCGCGGCTGCCGCGCGTGCCTCGGTCGTCCGCGCCGCTGCCCGCGGGCTCGCCCTCGCGTAGCGCGCCATCGCGGCTGCCGCGCGCGCCCCGGTCGTCCGCGCCGCTGCGCGCGAGCTCGCCCTCGCGTAGCGCGTCATCACGGCTGCCGCGCGCACTCCGCGCGTCCGCGCCGCTGCCTGCGCGCCCGCCACGCCCGCCACCGGCGTCCGCTTTCCCACCCGGCGCCTTTCCGCCTTGCTGGGCATCGTGAATCAGCAGCAGCACTGCGGCGATGTGCGAGCAGTACTTGGCATAGGAAGAGAGCGACGGGCAGCTGCACTTGGCCGTGACGTCGCCGTCTTCGTCGATGCGCAGGGCGACCTCGAAATCTTCCTGCAGCCGAACCGTCGCCTCGCAGCGGCCGGCGTCCGCGTCGTAGTAGGTGACGGCGACTTTGCCGCCGCGAAAAGCGGATTCGCCGCGTTTATAGGATAGCTGGCCGCACATGGATTGAATGGCGGACAGCGTTAAAGTAGGATTCATGCGAATGTTGCCCTCCTTCCCGGCTCGCGCCTGCATGCTCGAACCGCCGTACGGCAGTTTCGAGGCTCATCGGCGCGCGTCGCCGGTCGCCTGCTTGCGGTATTCCGACGGGGTGATCCCCGCGAACCGTTTGAAAAAAATACTGAACGTATGGATCGACGAGAAGCGCAGCTCCTCCGCGATCTGCGTCACCGGCTTGTCCGTGGCGCGCAGCTCGAACTTGGCTTTGTCGAGGCAGAGGCTGCGCATGTATTCGCCGATCGGCATGCCGATCGCGCTTTTGAACTCGCGGGCGAGATGGGAGCGGCTGACCGGGATGGAGCGCGCGATGGCCTCGATGTCGTGGTCGTACCGGATCTCGCCGTGCAGCCGGTTCATGACTTCGATCACGGCGGCGCCGAGCGGGCTTGGCGCCGCGTCCGGCCGCTGCGCGGAATCGTGGAACAGCCGCGACACCGTCACGAGCAGCTGCAGGAACAGCCCTTCCGCCATATGGATGCTGAGCCGCGGCCTCAGCCGGATTTCGCGCAGCAGCCGGTCGAAGATCGATTTGATCGTACCGTCTTCGTCCGGGACGACGCGGCCCGCGCCGAGCTGATAGAAGTCCGGCTCCAGCGCTTTCGCCCACTCCAGCTTGAACCCCAGATAGTACAGGCGGAACGACGCGTCCTCGCCGGCCAGCCCGTAGTGCGTCTCGCCGGGCTTGGTCAGCCATAGGTCGCCTGCGCGAATTTGGTAGAGCGTCTTGTCGATCTGATACTGGCCGTGGCCCTGTTCCAAATAGCACAGCTCGAAATGATCGTGATAATGCGAGGCCGTCGCCCAATTCGGCATCAGCTGCTCGCCGATATAGTAGAGGCTGCTCGACTTGGCGTCGAAGGGCAGCTCGGCCCGAAACTCCCATTCGTTCTCGATGACCAGCGGCCGGTAGGGCGCGGCGTCGCGATAGGGCGGCTTGCCGTTCTTATGGGGCGAATGCATGGGCTGCGCGGCCTCCCGTTGCTAGTCTAATGCATCTAGTATACCTGTCGTGCGACGGATGTAAAGTTCGTTACATGGTCAAAAGCTTTAAATTATCGCGCGCTTCAAGCAAAGACAGTCTCCCTTCGCGCATCTAAAATGATAATCATAACGCAGGACATTATGATAACGAACGAGGTGCGGGACGATGGGAACGATACAGAAGCAAGTGAACGGCGCATGTGTGCCGACGCAGGAGGACGTGGATTTCTTTGACCGGAACGGCTACTGGGTTTCCCCGGTGATCTTCTCGGAAGAAGAATTGGCGGCGATCAAGGAGCATCAGGACCGGATTTACAGGGCGGAATTCGAGACGGGGCGCGCCCCGGTCTGCAACTGGCTGGAAGGCGCGGACAACCCGCGGGCCCTGCGCAAAACCGACAACTCGCATTGGTGCGATTCCGTGCTGCGGGGCGTGGCGACGAACCCGACGATCGGGGCGATCGCGGGCAAGCTGATGCATGCGGACACGATCCGGCTGTGGCATGACCAGCTGCTGTACAAACCGGGCCGCGGAACGGGCCGCGAGACGGCGAACGTGGGCTGGCATCAGGATTTCTCGTACTGGCAGTGCGCGCAGGAGCCGACGCTGATCACCGCCTGGGTGGCGTTCACCGACGTCGATCTGACCAACGGCTGCATGCAGATGGTTCCGCGCAGCCATCAGTGGGGACTGCTCAAAATGAGCGATTTCTTCGAGCAGAACATGGAGAAGCAGCAGGAAGCGATGGATATTCCGGAGAACGAGAAGTTCACGACGGTGCCGATCATCATGAAGGCCGGTCAAGTAAGCTTTCACCACGCGCTGACCATTCACGGCAGCGGAGCCAACGCGACGGAAGAGGCGCGCCGCTCGATGGCGGTTCACCTCATGACGGGAGAGACGCGCTATAAAGCGGGCACGAGAGGCGACGGCCACTTCAACGCCGGCTTCATGAAAGGCCGCGACGGCGAGCTGTTCGACGGCGAAGCATTCCCCGTGCTGTACAGCGCAGCTACGAGCAGCTAAGACGAAAACCGTGCAGTCCCCGCTTCATGCGGGCTGCACGGTTTTTTCAACGCGGTCGGATCCACAGCCGGCCGGATGGCCTGCCGGATCACTTCGAGACGCGCACGCCAACGCCGTACGTGGTCGTGCCCGTATCGATCTTCCACTCGTAGTCGCCAGCCGGCAGATCGTCCGGCGTCGTCCCTTCGACGAGCCATTCTCCCTCGTTCACGGCGGCCTGCAGATTCAAAACCGTCTTGTCGCCCTTCATTAAGGCGACGTTTGCCCGATCCGTGCGGGAACCGTGACCGCGTACCGCGAACGGGGCGCCTGCCGGAAGCGCGTCCGGAGCTTCATACGGCTGCACGTTGGGCATCCAGTCCAGGTACGCCTTCCCGACGAAGCGGTACAGCCATTCCGACTTCGCGAAATAAGCGCCGCCGTCCGGTCCGGAGATCCAAATGCGGTCATCTACCGGCGTGCAGGAGGTCGTCGTATCCCCATCGTCATCCTTGCCGGTCCTGCATGTCCAAGCCGGACGGACCTGCAGAAGGCGTCCGTCGTTCAGCTCGATGTTCAGCGCCGTGCTGCGCCCGTTCAGCGGGGAGGCCAGGCCGGCGCCGTTGACCCGCTCCGCTTCCCCGAGCTCATGGAGCAGCGCGGCGATTCGTTCTTGATCGCGGGAGCCGAACAGGGGGCTGCTTACCTCGCGAACCGGTATCGGGAACGTCATGTAGACCAGGCGCACGTCCTTGTTGGCGACCGCGGCGCTGTCGGCATGCGGGTCTGCTGACGCGCCGTTTGCTGCCCCATTCGCCGCCCCACTGGTCTCATACAATGCCCGTCCCCACGGCCCGTTGAAAATAACCGCTTTCCGCTTGCCCTCGGACGGTGCGGTGCCGTTAATGACGAGCGTGCCCGGTCCGTCGTCTCCCGGCATGAACCGGCCTTGATCGCAGGCGGCGTACCCGAGCTTCATCACGGGCTCCTCGGCCGGGTCCAGCTTCGCAAACGCATAGGAGATCCCCGCTAACGCTAGGGTCTGCGGCGGTTCTTCGCATGATCCGGATTGCCCGGTAACGGCTTGTTCATTCGCTGCCGCATTCTCCATTTCCGCTGCCTCCGCCGCATTCGCCGCCGCTTGCTGCGCCGACGGCTCCGCTAACTGCCGCGCCGACGTCGGCGCGGCGTTCTTCCGAGCCTGACCCTCGCAGCCGCCCAGCAGGGCGGCAAGCAGGACCGCCGCAAGCGGCACGATTATTTTGTTCACCGGCATGCGCTCCTTTATCCATGTCATATCCGCTTTTTCTACTAGACAGCCGGCCGGGGCGAAAGGTTGCTTCCAAGCGCCGTTCCCGCGAAATTTTATCGCTGCGCGCCGATATGCGGGCGCGTTAACCGGGCTAAACCTCAACAACGAAAATTAACGCCGGCAATTAATGCCGAAAGTTAATATAGAAAATGATTATTTGTCTATAATTTCAATATCGATCGTTCTTCGTTGGTTTCTCGTCGAGCCCAGCATCGCCAACGAACATGCAAAAGGCCGACCCGCATCGACGCGAATTAGCCTTCATGTCATTATTCATGTTCGGTCCGCGGTCACGGCGATTGCACTTACCGGGTGCCTTCGAGACGGGCGAGCTCCTGCAGCACGAGCGGTTTTACTTTCGTGCCGAGCAGCTCGATGGCGCGAAGCACGTCCTTATGCGGCATCGTGCCGACGTTCACGTGCAGGAAGAAGCGGGTGACGCCGAGATTCCTGCGCAGCAGAACGATCTTCTCCGCGACCGTCTCCGCGTCGCCGAGGTAGAGCGCGCCGCGCAGGCTGCGGGCTTCGTCGTACGTGGCGCGGGAGTAGGGCTGGCCCCAGCCGCGCTCTTGGCCGATCTTGGTCATCTGCGCCTGCGTCGGCTTGAAGAACAGCTCGGCCGTCGCGTCGGTATCGTCGCCGACGAATCCGTGGGAGTGCGTCGCGATTTGCAGCTTGTTCGGGTCATGCCCGGCTTGCGCCGCCGCCCGTTTGTACAAGTCGACGAGCGGGGCGAACTTCTCCGGCATGCCGCCGATGATGGCGAAGGCGATCGGCAGACCCAGCAAGCCCGCGCGAATGGCGGACTGCGCGTTGCCGCCGCTGGCGATCCACACCGGGAGCGGCTCCTGCACGGAGCGCGGATAGACGCCGAGGTCATCGATCGCCGGACGGTGGCCGCCGCGCCAGCTCACTTTCTCCGAGGCGCGGATCGCGAGCAGCAGCTCCAATTTCTCCTCGAACAGCTCGTTATAATCGTCCAGGCTATAGCCGAACAGCGGGAACGATTCGATGAACGAGCCTCGCCCCGCCATGATTTCGGCCCGGCCGTTCGAGAGGCCGTCCAATGTCGCGAACTGCTGATAGACGCGCACGGGATCGTCCGATGAGAGCACGGTAACGGCGCTCGTCAGCCGGATGCGCTTCGTCATGCTTGCCGCGGCGGCCAGAACGACCGCGGGTGCCGTTCCGGCGTAATCGGGACGGTGATGCTCCCCGATGCCGTATACATCAAGACCGACCTGGTCGGCGAGGACGATTTCGTCCACGGCGCGCCGTAGCCGCTCGGCGTGGCTGATGACCTCGCCCGTATCGGGGTCCGGCGTCGTTTCGAGAAACGTACTGATTCCGATTTCCATCGGTTGTGCCCATTCACTCATGCATGCTGCCTCCTTGATTCCTCTGTTTCCTCTAGTGTACGCAATATCCGAAAGTTTCTCAATTATAGTAAGTGAAATTAAGGGAAGTGAACGAATATCGGCCGCGTCGGCATGCCGATCTGCCCTTAGGCCAGGCTGGCCGGCCGGCGAAGTCCGGGGCGGAACTCAAAGCTAGTATGCATCGGAAGCGAGCCGATCTTTCCTGATTGACCGCGTTATCGGTGAAATTCCATAATAGCGAATAGCGCGTACCGCAGCGCAAGCGGCACTGGATATCGAATCGTTTCGATAAATCCTCCTTGAGCCGCATCCGATTTGCCAATATACAAGTAAATTCCTCCTGAAGCGGTATTGAAATCGCTTTTTTAATTCGTTATAGTTTAGGAAATGATTCGAATCGTTTCGATGAGTTCGATGGCAGGGCTATGCGTTTCGTGACAAGAGAGCAAATAGAGAGATAAGAGGTGGCAACAGGTGAGTATTCGGGAGAGCAAGAGCACCATACTGCAGGATCAAGAGACGAAAATCCACTTGGAGGAAGGCGCGTATCGGTTTACGTTCCTAAGCAGCGGCGATCTGTACGAGGCGTCCCATAACGGGAACGCGCTGATTAATCAGCTGCAAGCGAATCCGATCGACGGCGCGCTGAACAATCTATACTTGCGGCGGTTTACGGCGGACGGCGTCGACGCGGTTCCGTTGCTCGGCATCCGTTCTTCGAGCCGGCTGCGCCGTTCGGAACGGGCTTTGAAATGGGAAGGCACGCATTGGGGCGTCGCTTATCAGGTCGTCTTCCAGCTGACGGAGCAGGGGATTTGGTTCTGGGACGTGACGCTCGATGGCGCCGATGCCGAGCTCGACGTGATTTACGGCCAGGATATCGGCCTCGCCGATCGCGGCACCGTTCGTTCCAATGAGGCGTACTTGTCCCAATATATCGGTCATTCCGTCTTCAAGGACGCCGAGCGGGGTTACGTGATCTGTTCCCGCCAGAATCAGCCGCAAGGCGGCAAGTTTCCGTATATGCAGCAGGGCGCGCTGACCGGCGCGGCCGGCTATTCGACGGACGGCTTCCAATTCTTCGGCCTGTCCTATAAGGAGATGGACGTGCCCGAACGGCTGGCGCATGAGTCGCTGGCGAATGAAACATACCAGTACGAGTTCGCTTACGCGGCGCTCCAATCCGGGCGTATTCGGCTGGATGGGTCCGCGCGGGTCGTTTTCTACGGCCTGATGCGCGAGAATCACGAAGCGGCGGTGGAATCGCTGGCATTCGGCGACGAAGTGGCCGAGGCGTGGAAGCAAGTCGGCGAACGCCGGACGGAAGCGGGCGACGTTGTCGACAGGCCCGTCCCGAAGGAACGCGTCGGCAAGCCGCTGAGCGCGCTGACGATGCCGATCGAAGAAATCGGGCGGCGCTTCCCGAGCCGATTGCAGGAAGAATGGGACGGAGACGTCTTGCTGTCGTTCTTCACGCCGGCGTATGAACATATCGTTCTGAAGGAGAAGGAGCTGCGGGTCGAGCGTCCGCACGGCCATATTCTGATGACCGGCGGCAACGACCGGTTGAACGATCAGGTGTTGACGACGACGGCTTACATGTACGGCATGTTTAACTCCCAGCTCGTCGTAGGCAATACGTCGTTCAACAAAATGATTTCCAACGCCCGCAGCGCCCTCAACGCGATGAAAGCATCCGGACAACGGATCTATGTCGAACTGGACGGCGTCTACCGGCTGTTGACGCTGCCTTCGCTGTTCGAGATGGGCTTCAATTACGCGCGGTGGATTTACAAGCTAGCGGACGATGCGCTGATCGTAACATGCTTCACGACCGTGGATACGCCGGAAGTGCGTCTGCAGGTCGCTTCGGAGCGGGGGATCGCGTACCGGTATATCGTGACGAATCAAGTGATCATGGGCGCGAACGAATACGAGCAGCCGTTCCAGCTGGAGCGCAGCGGGGATATCCTCACGTTCAAGGCCGCGGCGGGCGCGCTCAGCGCCTCCGCCTATCCGGAACTGAGCTATCGGCTGCGGGTAACGGGCGCGGACATGATCGTCGGCGACGAGACGGCGCTTGCGGACAACGTCCGGCAGGGCGACGCTTCGCTCGTTGTGCTGGAGCTGTCGGCGAGCAGCGCGTGGAGCATGACCGTGCAAGGGCTGCTTCACGGCCAGGCGCTGCCTTTCGAGGAGCAGGCGTTCGATACGGAGAAGACGCGGTATACGCAGTTCTTCCGTAAATTGATGAACGGGTTCGAGCTGTCCAGGGAAGGCGGCACAGCCGAATTGGACAAGATGAACGCCCTGGCCTGGTGGTACACGCACAACATGCTCGTCCATTTCTCCGTGCCGCACGGATTGGAACAATACGGCGGCGCGGCTTGGGGAACGCGCGACGTGTGCCAAGGGCCGGTCGAGTATTTCCTTGCGACGCATAACTACGGCACGGTTCGCGACATCCTGCTTAAAGTTTATTCGCATCAGTACGAGGACACGGGCAACTGGCCGCAATGGTTCATGTTCGACCGGTACTTCAAAATCCAGCAGCACGAGAGTCATGGCGATATTATCGTCTGGCCTCTGAAGGTGCTGGGCGATTACTTGCATGCGACGAAGGATTACGGCATTCTGGACGAGTTCGTGCCGTTCATGAACGCTGACACCTTCGACTTCACGGAAGCAGGCTCGTCCTTGCTCGAGCATGCCCTTAAGGAAATCGCGTTCATTCGGTCGCACTTCGTCCATGGCACGCATCTGTCGGCTTACGGAGACGGCGATTGGGATGATACGCTGCAGCCTGCGAACGCGATGCTGAAGCGGTATATGGTCAGCAGCTGGACGGTTGCCCTGACGTACCAGACGATCAATGGACTGTCCTCGGCGCTTGCGGAGCACGACGGCAAGCTGGCGGCCGAGTTGAAAGAGCTGGCCGCCGGCATCGAACAAGACTTCAATCGCTTCATGCTGGCGGACGACGTCATCCCGGGCTTCCTGTACATGGAGCAGCCGGGCGTTGCCGAGCAGATGCTCCATCCGAAGGATACCTCCACCGGCATCAAGTACCGGCTGCTTCCGATGACCCGCAGCATGATCGGCGAATTGTTGTCGAAGGAGCAGGCGGAGGCGCACTACGCGCTGATCAAGGAAAAGCTGTATTTCCCGGACGGCGTAAGGCTGATGGATCGTCCGGCGTCTTATGCGGGCGGCGTCAGCACGCGCTTCAAGCGCGCGGAGCAGGCGGCTAATTTCGGCCGCGAAATCGGGCTGCAGTACGTGCATGCCCATATCCGCTTCATCGAGGCGATGGCGAAGCTAGGGTACCGCGACGAAGCATGGAAGGCGCTGCAAATGATCAACCCGGTCGGTCTGTCGGATGTCGTGCCGAACGCCCAGCTCCGTCAGAGCAATGCGTATTTCAGCAGCTCCGACGGCAAATTCAACGACCGGTACGAAGCGCAGGAGCGGTTCGAAGCGCTCCGGAACGGCGAGGCGATGGTCAAAGGCGGCTGGCGGATTTATTCGAGCGGACCGGGGATTTACATGAACCAGCTGATCTCCAACTGCTTGGGCATCCGTCAGGAAGGCGGCGATCTGGTGATCGATCCGGTACTTCCGGCCGAGATGTCCGGTTTGCGGTTTGCGTTCCGGTTCATGGATCGTCCGGTCGCGTTCGTTTATCATCTGGAGGGCGCCGCGGACAGACGGATCGTCGTGAACAACATGGAGATGCCGGCTCGGCCGACGTTCAATCGTTACCGCGAAGGCGGCCTGCGCGTCAGCAAGGATCATCTTGCGGCGGCATTGAACAGCGATCGCAACGTGATCGAGATCTATCTGTAAGACATAGATGCAGGACACAAGGGACCGTTCCTTCAGCTCGCGCCGCGCGCGCGAAGAGAACGGTCCCTTTGTTGTACAGGGTGGGGATGGCGCCGTTACTTCACCATTCCGTGCCGCAGCGCCATGACGACGACCTGCGTCCGGTCCTCGCAGCCGAATTTCTGCAGGATGCGGTGGACATGGGATTTTACCGTGCCTTCGGTGATGACGAGCTTGCGGGCAATCCGGTCGTTGCGCAGACCGTAGGCCATCTCCTGCAAGATCTCCTGCTCGCGCTCCGTCAGCGGCTCCAAGAGCGCGGGCTTCGCGCCGGCTTCGGGAAGGATGCAGCCGGATGCGACCGCCCTGGAGAGCGCATCCGCCGCGAGGTCGGTGCGATACACGGCCTCGCCGCGGTAAGCGGAGCGAACCGCCTCGAGCATATCCTCCACGTCCGCGTCCTTGAGCAGATAGCCGACCGCGCCGCAGCGGATCACCTCATAGATATAATCCGGGTCGTTGAACGTCGTCAGCACGACGATCTTCGTCTGCGGCAGCTGCCTGACGATCGTTCGGGCCGCCTCGATGCCCGTCATGCCGGGCATCTGTATGTCCATCAGAATGATGTCCGGGCGGAGCTTCAGCGCCAGCTCCACCGCTTCATGGCCGTCCGCGGCCTCGCCGACCAGTACCAGATCGTCCTGCAGGCTGATGACATAGCCGAAGCCCTGGCGAATCATTTTCTGATCGTCGGCCAGCAGCACGCTGATCTTACCGTCGTTCGTCGTCGATGTTGCAGTCAACGCCATCCCCCGTTTCCGTCGCGCTCTCGCTGCCGGCCGGCAGCTCCGCGATCATTTCGAATCCATGCGGCCGCGCCAGGCCGTAGGTCAGCGTGCCTCCGCGTTCCTCGAGCTTCGCGCGCATCATTCTCAGACCGAATCCTTCTTGTACCGCCCTTGCCGCGTCTGCCGTTTCCGCTTTCGCCCCGCCGTTGTCCCGGATGCGCAGTACGATGCGGTCCGCGTTCGGATAGAGGCGCACCTCTACATTAGTAGCGCCGGAATGGCGAATTATATTCGTGACCGCCTCCTGCAGGACGCTGTACAGCAGCGTGTAGTCGGCCGCCGTCGCATCCTCTTCCTGCAGCTCGGCCCGGAACGAATAGCCGATCGACGCGGTCGTCTCCATGCGGTCCAGCAAGGCCGTCAGCGGTTTCAAGCCCGATACCGACCGGTCGTCCGCGAGGGCGTGCACGGAGCTGCGAATGTCTTTCAGCCCCTGCCTGGCGACGGCCAGCATCCCTTCGAGCGTCTGCTCCGCCTGCGCAGGGTCTTTGCCGATCATGTAGCGCATCGCCTGCATCTGCACGATCAGCGAGGTCAGGCTGTGCCCGACCGCATCATGGATGTCGCGCGCGATCCGGGTCCGCTCGTCGAGAATGGCGTTCCGCATCGACGTGACGGAGGCCTCCTGCAAATGGGCGTACGCTTCCTGAAGCTCCGCCAAATGCCGTTTGTTCTGTTCATAGGCGTTGTCGCGCTGCCGGCGGCTCCGGACATTCAAGTAGAAGAAGCCCGAAATGACCGCGAACGAGACGAAGGTGAGCAAATTCACGTCGCCGAGCGCCGTATAGACGCCCGTGATCACGATCATGGTCGCGAGCAGCGGGATGCGCGGCTGGGTAAACGTCAGCTGCGTGACGGTCGTCAGCACGACGATCGCGTAGAAGTATACGAGCGCGGTTTCGTGGTACCAGTAAATGCCCGCCGCCGTTTCGAGCGTGAGGAGCGCGATGAAGACGATGGACCTCCGCTTGGGCCGCCAGAACTCCCGGAAAATAAACCGGCTCGCGTAGGTGGCGGAGATCACGATGACCAGGGCGTTGCGGAGCGCGGAGCCCGAATAAAAGCCGTTGGCGTACATGAGCGAGATGATGACGATAAATCCGAAGATCGGCCGAAGTTTCGGCAAAATGGTGCGAGTATGCATAGCGATCGGACTCCCCCGTTGCGTTGCGCCGAGGCTGCGGTTTGTGCGGCAATAGCGCCTCCCGGCATTGCTCGCGGCGGCAGCCGGTTCGCCTCGTACGTTCATTGTAGCCATGGCAGGCGCCGGAAATCAAACCGGTTGAGCGCGTCGCCGGCAATCTCTATCTCCGGGTATAGAGACGCGTTCGCCAGGTTCTACCCGGGGGTGGTCGATCGAGAAGCCGATTCGCGGTACGATAGGAACCGATCGATAACGTTTGTTAAGGAGGCAGCAAGCATGCAGCAAATAATCATCCTATTGGTTGTACTTTTTGTAGGCTATCGCATCGCGAAACGAATCAAGGGCAATTTCAGCTGGACGGAGCTTCGCGCGGGAAGACTGAAGACGCGCATCCTGCTGTTCGCGGTAATCGGGGCGGTCTTTCTGGCCGAAGGCGGGTTTAGCGCGATCGGTCTCGTATCGGATATCGTGGGCGTGCTGATCGGCGCGACGCTGGGTGTAGTCGGAGCTTCAATGACATCGTTCGAGCAGCGCGGGGCCGAAACGTTCTACAAGGCGAATGTATGGATCGGCAGCTTCGTCACGGCGCTGTTCATCGGCCGGTTTGCTTACCGGTTCTACGAGATGTACGATGCCAGCAGGCACGGCGGGTTGAACAAGGACAGCATGAACATGTATGCAACCGGCAGCTCCTGGACATCGGGGCTCATGCTTATCATGTTCGCGTACTACATCGTTTATTACTTCCTGCTGATGCGCCATCGGGGGCGCGCGATTTCGAGCTTGCGTTAATTGCCGGCCTGCTGCAGGGCGCCCGTAGGGGGATGAATGCCGACATGCTATCTCGCACGGATGCAAGAACAAGGCTGAACCGATAATCGGTTCAGCCTTGTTCTTGTGTATCGGACTTCCGCACGAGCGGCAGGAAGATCCGGTCTACGATCTCGAAGACATCCTCGTCGGTCAACGGCGTATGCGTCGTGAGCAGCTCGAACCGGATCAGGTCGACGGGGAGGGAGACGATGCGCTCCGTCAGCTTGCCGAGCTCGACCTCGCCGCGCCGTTCGGCATGGCGCAGAATGTTCGTCATGGCGATGGAAAGCGGATCCGTCGCTCTCGGCGGCAGCGTCAGCTTCGCGTACAGCTCGTCCCCGTGGAGATCGACGATCAGACCGTGAATGGTCTCGGCTCCGATCAGCTGCAGCGGCTTGATGATGCCGTTGATGAAGGTAATGACGTCTTCTCTCAGGCTGCCCGTATCGGGGGCTTCGAGCGTAGGCTTGGGTATATGCTTGAACGCCGCGGCGATAATCAGCTTCGGCTTGTTCGGCCACCTTCGGTAGACGGCGGTCTTGTTCGTCTTCGCCCGAACGGCGACGGCCTCCATCGTCAGCTTGGAGTAGCCGATCTCCTGCAGCTCCTCCCATGCCGCCGATAAGATGGCATTCTCCAGCACTTCTCCGCGTCTCCGCGATGTTCCCGCTTGTTGGTTCTCCGTATTCGTCTTGCGATCATGCGGCGATTCCTTCATATCGTGTTTCCTCTCCCGGGATTAGCTAGGTCGGCGTTCTTCCAGACTTTCTAACTAAATAGTATATTGCATTTCCGCGAGAAATATAATATTGTATTTCCATAAGGTACGGTACGTACCGTACCCTAACGAAACGGAGAGGTGAAACATGATGGCTAATCATCAAGCGGAGGCAGCTAAGCCGCCCAAGGAGAAGATCGACCCCGGCATTCTGAAAGTGGCACTCATTCTCGTCCTCGGGGCGATCGTCCCCCTGCTCGACTCGACGATGATCAACGTGGCGATCAATACGTTGTCGGTAGACTTGCACAGCACGGTGTCGGCGACGCAGTGGGTGATTACGGGATACGTGCTGGCCATGGGACTGGCGGTTCCGGTGTCGGGGTGGGCGACCCGGCGGTTCGGCGGGAAGAACGTATACCTGTTCTCGTTGTGGATTTTTCTTATTTCATCGCTGTTGTGTTCGCTGGCGGGAAACGTCGGCAGCTTGATCGGCTTTCGCCTGTTGCAGGGCGCAGGCGCGGGGCTGCTCGTTCCGACCATACAGAACGTGCTCGTCCAATCGTCGGGCGGACGCGGCCTTGGACGGCTGATCGCGATTATTAGCATTCCGACGCTGATCGGTCCGATCCTCGGGCCGGTTATCGGCGGCGTGATCATGGACAACATGAGCTGGCGCTGGATCTTCTACGTGAATATACCGATCATGCTGGCCGCGCTGTGGCTGTCCTGGCGGCATATTCCCAAAGGCGATGCTGCCGGGCCTAAGTCAAGGCTCGACGTAATCGGTCTTCTGTTATTGTCTCCGGCATTTGCATCGCTTATTTACGGCATCTCGAAGCTTAGCTCCGCAGGCGGCCTGACATCGGCGGGAACGCTCGTGCCTTTGGCGGCCGGGCTCGCATTGACGGCTGCGTACATCGTGTATGCCCTGCGCACGAGCCAGACGCCGCTGCTCGATCTGCACTTATTCCGTTCCCGGCATTTCATGGCTTCGAACGTGATCTTGTTCTTCTCGGGGATGGTGATGAACGGTGCGCTGCTGCTGCTCCCGCTGTATTATGAGCAGGTGCGCGGCGAGAGCGTGCTGACGACGGGGCTGCTCTTGATTCCCCAGGGGGTCGGGATGCTGCTCACAAGGAGCTGGATCGGAGGACTTGCGGATCGGGTCGGCTCCCGTAACATCGTGCTGGCCAGCCTGGTGATGACGCTGGCGGCTACCGTGCCGTTCGCCTTCGCGGGAACGGGCACGAGCCATGTTCTGCTGGGGGCGGCTCAGCTGGTGAGGGGCGCGGCCATGAACGGCATTTTCATCCCGATTATGGTATCCGCGTACGAAGGGTTGAGGAAGGAACAAATTCCGCATGCCAGCATCTCGACGCGGATCTTCCAAACCATTGGGGGCGCGTTCGGCTCGGCCGTCCTGGCGACGGTGATCAGCCACCGGATGACAAGCGGAACCGCAGGAAGCCTTGCTGCGCTTGCCGATGCGTATCAAGCCGCTTTCTGGTGGTCGGTCGGGTTTGCGGCGGTCTCGTTGATTCCGGCCCTGTTCTTGTCTAATCGTAAGAACGATCGCTGATCCGATGCCGTTCCGCCGCTTCCAGCTGCTTGAATAACGCGATCTTATAGTCGACCTTGTGCAGCGTTTCTTCCAGCTTCGCGATCTGCTCGACCACCTTGGAGCGGTAGTCCTCCATGAATTGGCGCCTGGCCGTCGTTACGGGAACGCCGCTTGCCTGCTGGTGCTGGAACTGCTGCATCTCCTTGATCGGCATGCCGATTGCCCGATAGTACTTGATGATATGGAACCCAGGCCAGGTCGGATTCCGAGTAGAGGCGGTAGCCATGCTCGTCCCGCTCGATGCCGCCGATTAATCCGATCTGCTCGTAATACCGCAAGGTATGAATGCTTAATCCCGTTTCCTCGGAAACTTGCTTGCTTGAATAAGTCTTGGCCGTCAATTCGTTGCCGCCCGCCTTTCTTGAGGTGTTGCCATAGAGTTCACTCTACCCCTTATTATACTTTCTAGATGACATGAGGAGGTAATGGCGATGAACGGAATGCGGTTCACGATGACGAACAAGACGGTTCTTCTCTCGGGCGGGACGTCCGGCGTCGGTAAAGCGACGGCAATCGGGCTGGCGAGACAAGGGGCGAAAGTGGTCATCCTCAGCAGGAGCGGGGCGAGCGGCAGACAAGCGCTGGCGGACATTGCGCATGCGACCGGTAATGACCGGGGGGAGGTGCTGGTCGCGGACTTGTCCTTGCAATCGTCGATTCGCGAAGCCTGTACGGCGTTCAAGCGGCAGCATGACCGTCTGGATGTGCTGGCCCATCTCGGGGGAGCGATCTACTGGGACAAGCAAGTCACTGCGGAAGGGGTCGAGCGGATGTTCGCGGTGAATGTCCTCAGCCACTTTGTGCTGACGCGGGAGCTAACGGAGCTGCTCAAGGAAAGCCGTCCGTCCCGGATCGTTACGGTGGGCGGCAATCCCCGGTTTCTCAAGAAACCGCATATCGATTTCGAGGACATTCAGCTGCTGAACCGTTTCAGCGGGATGAGGGCCGCGACGCAGGCGATGAACGCCCGCATCCTGCTTGCCTTCGAATGGGCCAAGCGCTTCGAAGAAACCGGTGCAGCGTCCGTGGCGTTCCACCCCGGATGGGTCAAATCCGGGTTGACCCGGCACTCGCCGTGGTATCTGAGAATGATGGCGCCGCTTCTGAACGCGCGGGCAAGCGAGGACTGCGAGTCTGGCGTCTACGCAGCTTCTGCCATGGAGATCGACGAAGCGAACGGCGTTTTTCTCGACGATCGCATGAAGGCCCTGCCTATCCGCGACCATTACGATCCGGAGGCGGGCCCGGCATTATGGCGTATTTGCGAGGAGCTTACGCGGGCGTAAAGGTGCAGGCGGGATCCGTGAATCATAGGAAAATGAAAAAGGCGCCTGTTGCCTCATGCAGGTGGCTTCAGGTGTCGAGAAAGTTCGCCGCCGCCTATGTCGCATGTAGGGTTAGGAAAGGATCCACCCTCTAAGACCTGGCGGACACAGGTTCCGTTATTTTGGCGAAATCGGGCTATAAGGGCAGCGCGCGGACACAGGATCCGTTAATGTTCCCGAATGGCATCGACAACAGGCTGGTCAGCCGATATAGCGGATCTCCTGTCCGCAAGCACATGAAAAAACGTCATAAAGAAGCGATTAACGGATCTCCTGTCCGTATCCTTGCACCGACGGACGCGCCGTGAAGCAGCCGCCATGAAAGCCGGCTGCTTCGAAACGGTACCATCAGCCCATGCCACGCGGGTGAAGCGGCAACTGGATCTGTTCGTGCTCCAGGGCGCGGTTTGCCGCGAGCCTGCTCGAAGCAGCGTCTCGAAGCAGCGTATAGTTCTCCACAATCTGAAGGCACCTCCTCATGAAGGTGCCTTTTTCATTTCGGCGGCTTCAACAGCTCCGAACGGCCAAGCGGCGAAACTGCTTGGTCACGGCAACGGGCCGGCTGCCCTTCAGTAAACGCCGGTCGCTCGCGCGCCAGGTATGGGTGCTTTTATCCTGGCGGCGAATATAGACGTAGTTGTAGGGAGAGGTGGCGTAGATGGAATAGCCCTTGCGGGTGCAAGCCTGCAGGAATTGAACGTCTTCGCCAAGCGAGATATCCGGGAAGCGCACGTTGCGGACGATGCTCTTCTTGAACAGGAGGGTCCCGCCCTGCACGAAATTAACATACTGGTTCTTGTACTCCGGCGAGCGGATGATCAGTTTCTTGCTGGCGGCCAGGTAGACATGGCAGGCGTGCTTGCCGAGAACGGGGCTTCGCGTACGCCGGAACGCCCGGACCTGCTCTCTCAGATAGTAGGGCGAATAATAATCGTCATGGTCGAATTTCGTTATAAGGGGATATTTGGCGCGGCAGATGCCGCAGTTTAGGCATTGGCCCAAGGAGATTCGCTCCGGTACTTGGTAGATGGTGACGTTGCGATAACCGGCTGCTTTTCTTCGCCATTCGTTGGCAGGGATGCTGTCTTTATTAATGATAATAATCAGCTCTTTGCGTTCATAGCGCTGGCTGCGGTAATTATTGAGGATGTTCATGAAGAAGCCCGGGTGGTTCGTGCACGTAATGATGGATACGCCTGGCTTGGACAAGCAAACCCCTCCGTTCGTTTACTTCTTCTATACTGTAGGGGATTCAACGGGAAGGCGTTTTGCTTGGGCTAACGTGCAATTGCCGTAATGCGAGCAGGGTAGGAAAATATATACAAACATAGTAAGATTGATTAAGTCTTTATTCCTATTAAATATACCGCCGCCGGAGGTTCAGATGACGATCCATTTATCCGTATCGCAATATAGAGAATTTGAGCGGTTTTTTCAATACGGCAATCTGAAGGATGCGCAATACGTGTTTGTCGGTTTCGAAGAAGGGCTTGGTCAAGAGACGATCGAAGCGGTCATTCAGTCCAGGTACGACTTCGAGAAGGACGTCTCCGAAGCCGTCTATTACTTGCCGGAGCAGCTTCAGCCTAACCAGGGCGATGAAGGCAAGCTCGCTTACTGCATAACCGACATGGACGCGGCGTCCCGTTATACCACGAGAAACAGCTTTACAGACTATCCGCATTATCGTACAAAGCTGCCGATCGACCTGACGATGAGCATGCAGGCCACGTTGAAGCTGTTACTGGACAACCCGTCCCTCCTCGGGCAGCGGATCAGTCAGCAAGAGCGAAGGGATTGCTTCTTCGACACGCTGCACAAGCCGGATTCGAACACATGCATGATCGACCGCTATCCATTGCCGAAACAAGGCAAATTCCCCTACAGCGTTCACGGGCTATTTCGTAATTTCCAGGAGTATATCGCCTATAACAACCGGTTCGACAACTACAGGCTGCAGATTCTCAAAGGGATGTACGATGCGTTCCCGATGCAAAATACGATCGTGTACGCGGGTATCGAGCGGGGAGCGTTCAAGCTTCAGAAGCTGTACGAATCGATCGGATTCCGGTTTGAGACCAAGTATACGTCCGACGTGCATCCGGGCTATAAGGGCAGCGTAGCCCCCGTTGCGGACAAGGTTAAGCCATTCCTCCTGGGGACTCGCGGCGCAACCGGACAAAAGGCGATTCTCACCCCGTTTTTCGGGATGGGCCAGTTAGGGTATCACGACCTGGACGTTATCGCGACGTGGATACTGCCAGCGGGAAAGTAAACGGGATTGACGGCGCTCCTCACCGCCGGTACCGCTGCCGGAACGCCTTCGGCCGCGTCCCCGTATGCTTGGCGAAGCACCGTACGAAATACGAGAACGTCACGAACCCGGTCGCTTCGGCGACGGCGCCGATCGGGTCGGCGGTATGGATGAGCAGCTGCTTGGCCTGCTCGATCCGGTAACGGGTCAAATAATCGAGCGGCGTGCAGCCGAACGCCTTCTTCATGCAGAGGGCGATGTAGTTGGCATGGAAATGAAGCTGCTCCGACAGTTCCTTGTAGCTCACCTGCTCCCGGTAGCTGCGACGCAGATAAGCCGCGGCTTCGTCCGCCAGCGCCAGCTGCGGATCGCGGGCGGCGGCGCTGCCTTCCTCTTGCAGCTGGAACAGCAGCTGCTGAAAGATGCTCTGCTGCTTGAAGCGGGCGCCCGTCTCCGCGGCGGCGTGCAGGCGAAGCAGCTCCTCCAGCCATTCGTATGCCATCTCCTTCGCCGGCAGCTCGCCGGAACGCGGCACGTGGAACACGAACGTCTCGATCTGCACGAACGAAGGTCCGGTATGCGCCGGCGCCTCGTACAGCTCCCGTTCGACCGTTTCGCTCCAATTGCCGAGCGTCTGGAAGTGCAGCCAGCGAAAATGCGTCTCCTCGCCGCACGGCCGCGCCGTTCGATGCGCGCGGTCCGGCCGCAAAATGGCGAAATGCCCGGCGGGAATCGTCAGCGGGAGCCCGTCTTCTTCGAGGTACAAGCAGCCCCGCGTCGTCACGAGCAGGTCGAACACGCCGATATCGGAGCGCGCGGCATGCTTGTCGCCGGCCGGATAAACGTCTTCGCCTGACGTGATGTAGTGCGGCATGGGCGGAGAAGTGAATCGGAACATTATGCGGCAGCCCCTTGCATGCAATTTTCCCTCAGTATAAGGAATTACGGCGAATATGGCTAGGGTGACGCCGCTTCATCCATGTTGTAATCCGTCACTAAAATGTTGTCATCGGCTATCGGCTCCCGCTCGCCCGCCATGCTATATTCGGGACAGCGATGATGCGCGCCGGCCGCATGGCATGGCGACAAAGGAGACGATACATACATGGCAACGACGAACGCGAAGACGAAGACGAGGTCGGCTTACGAAGCGCTGCCGCTCGGCGCGGTCAAGCCTGCGGGTTGGCTGCGCAACCAGCTGCAAATCCAGGCGGACGGCTTCACCGGGCACTTGGAGGAGCATTGGGGCGATGTCGGTCCGAACAACGGCTGGATCGGCGGCCAAGGCGAGAGCTGGGAACGCGGCCCGTATTACCTGGACGGCCTGCTGCCGCTGGCCTATGTGCTGGAGGACGAGGCGCTGATCGCCAAGGCGCAGCGCTGGATCGAATGGTCCTTGAACAGCCAGCGGGCGGACGGCAACTTCGGGCCGCAGGGGCCGATTCAGACGGTGAACAACGACCTGAACAAAATGCAGGACTGGTGGCATTACATGATCATGCTGAAGGTGTTCACGCAGTATGAAGAAGCGACCGGCGACGAGCGGGTCGTGCCGTTCCTGCGCCGCTTCTTCGGTTTCGTCCGCGGCACGATCGAAGCGAATCCGCTGCAGGGCTGGGCGAAAGCGCGGGGCGCGGAGATGGCCCTGTGCATTCTGTGGCTGCACCGCCGCACGGGCGATGAATCGCTGCTGGAGCTGGCGGGCATCGTGGCCGAACAGACGACGGACTGGACGGACGTGTTTCACGATTTCCCGTACTGGCGCAAAGTCGAGGAGTGGGATTGGACGACGCATGTCGTCAACGTGGCGATGGGCATCAAAGCGCCGGGGATCCGCTACGAGCTGAGCGGCAGCGAAGCCGAGCGCGCCGCGGTGCATCGCGGCATCGACAGCCTGATGACGTACCACGGCCAGGCGCACGGGATGTTCTCGGGCGACGAATGGCTGTCCGGCACGGGGCCGAGCCAAGGGGTCGAGCTGTGCGCGGTCGTGGAATACATGTACTCGATGGAGCATCTGACCCGCGTATTCGGCGAAGGCCGGTTCGGCGATATTCTGGAGAAGGTGGCGTTCAACGCCCTTCCGGCGACGATCTCCAAGGATTGGACCTCGCATCAGTACGACCAGCAGGTCAATCAGATCGTCTGCAACGTCGCGCCGCGTAATTGGAGCAACGGCCCGGATGCGAACCTGTTCGGCCTGGAGCCGAATTTCGGCTGCTGCACGTCCAACATGCATCAGGGCTGGCCGAAATTCGCCGCCCATCTCTGGATGGGCGACGGCAGCGGCGGGCTTGCGGCGGTGTCGTATGCGCCGTGCGCGGTGAGCGCGACGGTGGGCGGCGGAGCCGCGGCGACGATCCGCGTCGGCGGCGAGTATCCGTTCCGCGAGACGGTGACGATGGACGTGTCGCTCGACCGCGCGAGCGAGCCGTTCGCGATTGCGCTGCGCATTCCGGCCTGGTGCGCGGCGCCGAGCCTGACGATTAACGGCGCGAACGTTTCGCTTAACGCCGTTAACGGATACGCGCGCATCGAACGCGAATGGCGCGACGGCGACCGGCTGACGCTGACGCTGCCGATGGACGTGACGACGACGTCGCGCAACCTGTACGCGATCAGCGTCGAGCGCGGGCCGCTCGTCTACGCGCTGCCGATTCAGGAGAACTGGCAGCTGCTGCAGAAGCGCGAACGGTTCCACGATTGGGAGATCTACCCGGGCTCGCCGTGGAAATACGGCCTGCTGGCGGACAGCGCCTACGAGGCGAGCGAGTTCGACGTGCCCTACCAGCCGTTCGACGCGGCGCAGGCGCCGGTGCGGCTGCGGGCCAGCGGCAAGCTCGTGCGCGGCTGGAAGATGGAAGGCAACAATGCCGGCACGCCGCCGATCTATCCGAACGTCGACGGCCAGGAGACGGTGGAGCTGACGCTCGTGCCGTACGGCAGCGCGCGCCTGCGCATCGGCGAATTCCCGCTGATCGGGGAACGCGAGAAGGCGTGGAAGAAGCGCATGTAACGATAGGACCGGCTGCCCCTGAGGCACCGGGAACGGCTCTCTGTTCGCATCATTGCGGCGAGAGCCGTTCTTTGCGTTTTGGGTGCTGAATTCGCTGGCAAATAATAGTAGAATATAGTCGGGGTGCGTGAAGAAGAGACAGAGCGAAGCCGAGCCGAGCCGAGAAAGGATGAACTGAGATGGAAGCTGCGATTGAGAGGGCGTCCGTGGCGGACGCCGAAGAAATATTGCTGCTGCAGAAGCTCGCTTACCGGAGCGAAGCGGAACGGTACGACGACGACCGTATCGAGCCGCTTGTTCAGACGCTGGAGCAGCTGCGCGGCCAATTCGGGGACCACGTCGTCTTGAAAGCCGTTGCTGCCGGCGCTATCGTCGGTTCCGTGCGGGCAAGCGAGCAAGGCGGGACATGTTATATCGGCAAGCTCATGGTGCATCCGAACAAGCAGAACCAAGGGATCGGCAGCAGGCTAATGCATGCCATTGAAGGCCTCTTCCCTGCTTCGCGGTTTGAATTGTTTACGGGAAGCAGAAGCGAGAAGAACCTTCTGCTCTACGAGAAGCTGGGCTACCGCGTCTTCAGGGAGCGTCGGGTGACCGCGGATTACGGCCTGGTCTACCTGGAGAAGAATTGATCTTGAGCGCCGCGCAGGCTGACGATCCCCGCCGGCCGGCGACACGAGTTCGAGGAGGGGAAGGAATGAGCGAGGAATATGGCCGTATGCCGTTCGACCGGGCTTACCGTCGCATCAAAGCGGAACGGCTGCAGCGTTACGGGCAGGACGGGGAACGATCAGGCAGGGTTACGTTTCATGAAATACGGATTCATGGCGATAAAGAAAACATGTACGACGCTGCCGCCGATGCCTATGTTCCCATGAAGTACGTGCAATTTGCGGATAGCGAGGTTGTCATCGCGGCGCTTGCGGACGATATGGATTTTGCCCGCGGCTTCTACGCGTCCTATGCCGACGATCTCTTCGGGACGCAAGCCTTGCAATGCTTATACGCGCATATCGGCAGCGACATGCGGCGATTCCAATTAAAGCCGTACGCGGCGAATGACGATATGGACAAGCATTTGATGATTTACGGGCTAGGCGATGCATCGCGACAGGCGTTATCGAACGTACACCCGTCTACGGTCCGGTTCCAATCCGGCACGGGCTATGCGAATATAACCGGTTCCTATCGCGAGTTAGCGCCAGGCCGCGATTATTACGGCACGTTGATCGGCAGCGACATCGTATCGATCGTCGGCTGCAATAACGAGATTCCGCCGGCGCCGTTATCCGCCGTCGTGGATATCGGACTCGAAACGCATGCGGATTACCGGCGGAACGGCTATGCCGTCTCGAACGTGACGGCCATGTCGGCTTATCTGACCGGCAAGGGGCACGTCGTTCAATATTGCTGCAACAATCGGAACGCCAATTCCATTCGAACCGCCGCAGCATGCGGGTTTCAAGCGGTTGCGAACGAGAAGACCGTTTGGTGCGTGAACGGTTAACGGCATGAATAGCCGGTATCATACCGCCGATTTCGGACTATTGCAAGACGGGGAAATCTGTTACACTTACTGGCAAAGTCTACCACGGGGGGCATATACATGACAGGTTCGCAAGCTATGAAATGGTTGACGGGCGTGTTCGAACTTATCTTGGCGATTCCGATCGTTGGCGGGATTATCGTCGTAGCCAGCAGCTACAGCGTCTTGGGCATCATGCTGGCGCTGCATATACTGACGCTGGTGCTGTCCGCGATGAACAAAGAGGCGAAGTACGGTTCTATCATGGGCATCGTGACTTGCGTGCTGGGCTGGATTCCGTTCGTCGGCTGGTTCCTGCATCTCGTGTCCGCGATTCTGCTGATGGTCTCGGCGGCGCAGCGGGCAAGAGCGTAAGCCGTGAACGATTGACGGGATGAAAGGATTAACGGCAGCAACGCGTTTCGCGATCCGGAGCGTTCGAGGTCGAGGCCGGTGGCGACGACTATCTGTCATCTCACATGGAGGGGACGGAGCTGATGCTGCCGCGCTCCCATCATGAGACGATTATGCCGCTGTCGTACTCCGTCTTCTTCTTCGAAACGTCCGACGTGGAGCAGGCATTCGAGGAGCTGACGGCGAAAGGCATACGGACGGACGGCATGCGAGGCTGTCATGTCTTCGATCCGGAAGGCAGCATGCTGCTGATCTGCACGCCGCCCGTCGGAGAACAGAACTAAGATATTCGGAGGAGGGACAACATGCTGCAGCGAACATTCGGCCGCACGGAGCTGCGTATTCCCGTGATCGGCCAAGGAACGTGGAAGTTCGGCGAGGAGAAGGGCAACGAACAACAGGAAATCGAGGCGCTCCGTTACGGCATCGCGAACGGGCTGACGCTGATCGATACGGCGGAGGCTTATGCCGGCGGAGGGTCCGAGCGGGTCGTCGGGCAGGCGATCCGGGACGTCAGGGACAAGGTCTTCCTCGTCACGAAGGTAGCGACCGAGAACTGCTCGTACGAAGGCGTGCTGCGGGCGGCGGAAGGCAGCCTGGAGCGCTTGGGGACCGACCGCATCGACTTGTATTTGCAGCATTGGCCGAGCGACAAATACGCGGTATCCGAGACGATGTCCGCGATGGCGGAGCTGGTCAAGCGCGGATGGATCAAGCATGTCGGCGTCAGCAACTTCAGCGTCGCGCTGATGGATGAAGCGCAGCGCTGCCTCGGCGACGTACCGCTCGCCTGCAATCAGGTGCCGTATCACTTGAACGACCGGCAGATCGAAGCCGAAGTGATCCCATATTGCAGGGAGCACGGCATCACCGTTATGGGCTACTCGCCCTTCGGCTACGCACCGCATGTATTCGGCGGCAAAGGCTTCCCGGAGCCGGGCTCGCCGCAGCGCGAGGCGCTGGAAGCGATCGGAGCCAAGCACGGCAAGACGGCGTATCAGGTCGCGCTGAATTGGGTGCTCCGGCAGGAAGGGCTCGTGACGATCCCGAAAGCCGCAAGCCGTGCCCATATGCAGGACAATATCGAGTCGGTCGGCTGGGAGCTGGATGCGGCGGATGCGGAGCGGATCGAGGCGGCGTTTCCGATCGCACGGGCATAGCGGCTGACTGCATGACCGATAGAAGAGAAGGGACCCGAGCGGCGTCGGCATGACGCGGCGCGGGTTCCTTTGATTTGGAAAAATAAGTTGGCACGCGGACGATTGTGAATTATAATAGGAACATATGTTCTTTAATTGAGAGGCGGGTACGACATGCTGAATGAACAAGATATCCTTCATCTTGCCGCCGGCGATGCCTGGATGATGGACGTTATGCGCGCCGCCAGGTCGCTGGGGCTTCCGGACTGGTGGGTATGCGCCGGTTTCGTCCGGTCCAAGATTTGGGACACGCTTCACGGGTTTGCGGAACGGACGCCGCTGGCCGATGTGGATGTCGTCTACTTCGATCCCGGCTGCCTGGACGAGGCCGTGGAGAAGACGCTTGAACGGAAGCTGCTCGAGCGGATGCCAGGCGTCCCCTGGTCCGTGAAGAATCAGGCGAGGATGCATGTCGTGAACGGCAACCCGCCCTATTCGTCGTCCGTCGATGCGATCTCCAAGTTCCCGGAGACGGTAACCGCGCTGGGGTTTCAGTTGGATGCCGCCGATCGGCTGCGCTTAACGGCGCCCAGCGGAATCGGCGATGTCGCGAGCATGACGGTCCGGCCGACGCCGATGTTCTCCCGTCCCGAGCTCGCGGGCGTGTATGCGGCCCGGATCGCGAAGAAAGACTGGCAGCGGACCTGGCATCGGGTTCGCGTGGAGATGCCGATGCCATGAGCGGACCCAGGCAGACAGCCGCAGGCGGGCCGGCTCCGGCAGACAGGTGTATGCCGGAGCCGGCCCGATGGACCGTGCCGCGAGAAGGATTACCCGCAGCCGCAATTGCGCCGTTTCACGCGGAAGAGCTGCAGCTGCAGCACGTTGTTGCCGACCTGCGGCGTCAGCGGCTCCCCGCTGAGGCCCGATACGTTAAAGACGACGTTGCGGTTGAACGCGGCTCTGGTAATGCGCACCTCATACTTGAACTCGACGCCTGAGACGTCCGCGTAGACGAAGTTGGAGGTGCCCGGCGCCAGCGACACGAAGCATTTCGTCGTATCGCACGGCGTCAGATTCAAGGCGACGGGCAGTCCGCTCGACCAGTCGAACACCTGGACGGTCATGCGGTTCGCGGTCGCGGCGCCGAGATTCACGAGATCGACGAGGGCGAACGTCGTGCCGGGGTTGCGCCTCAGAATCCCTGTCGAGAACACCGCCCTTGTCGTCGTCGCCCGGGCGCCCGCCATGCGGCGGTTCCGCGTGCGACTCCGCGAATCGGCCGCTTGTCTTGCCGCGGCTTTGCGCTGCTTGGATCTGCTGACCGCCGGTTTTCCTTGCGCGGACCTCGTTCTAGTCAGGCTGCTCTTCGCCATGCGGCTGCGAACCGAGCCGGCCTTGACGGCTGTACGGGTCGTCTTCCTCATTATAGCCATCTTCCCATCCCTGCTCTCTTCCTCATAATAGAATACGCATTAGCAAGCTATTACTAGTAGATGCAGGGAGGTGCGAGATTGATAGGGTGGATGCCCTTGCTCTGCTGCAGAAGATCTCTGTTATGGTGATTGGGCATAGCTATTGAGCGGGCGCTATTCGCTTGGATGCCATATCGTCGTTCCTTGTTTGTCGATATGCCCCGGATCGCGGAAGATATCGAAATAAACTTGCGCCAGCCCGCCCGCGAACGGCGCGGCATAGTCATAGGCTGCGGGCTGAACGGCCAGACGGCCTTGCGGGTCGATATAGGCCCATTGATCAGGCGAGCCGGCCCATGCGCCGACTTCCGTCTTCACGACCGCGAGCCCTTCGGAGAATGCAGTCGTTTCCTCGTAGTGGGCCGGAATGACGAGCTTGCCCTTCTTGTTAATGAAGATGAACGCATCCTTCCATACGACGGGTGCGATGCCATGATGGAACCGGCGGAGATGATGATGCATTCGAGAAGCAGGCCGAGCACGGCGAGCGAGACGGTTTTAACAGCGAAGCGATTCAATGGCGCGGCCTCCAGGGTCTATTCGTTCTACCAGATTACGACGAATCGGCAATGAACGACAGGGGGATATTTGGAAGCTGCGCCGTATGCGCGGCATATGTCCCGGCAGAGGCTAACAGGGCAAGAATCGTCAAGAGGACCGCGGGCATTCGCGATACAATGAAACCAGCACAGGAGAGGGGGCCGGGCGCTCGCATGAGAACGGACTACTTGAAGCAGATGCAAGCGGCGGTCGATTATATCGAGGCGCATATCGCCGAGGAATTATCGCTGTCGCGGATCGCGCAGGTCGCGCTGCTGTCGGACTTTCATTTCCACCGCGTCTTTCAAGTGATGGCGGGGGATACGGTGATGGAGTACGTGCGCAAACGGCGGCTGGCGAGATCGGTTTATCAAGTGGCCCACTCGGAAGAGCGGCTGCTCGACATCGCGCTTGCGCACGGGTTCCAGAATCACGAGACGTTCACGCGCGCCTTCAAGCGAATGTTCGACATGACGCCGGCCGAATATCGCAGACGGGGAATCCGGACGCCGTCTTACGATAAGCTGAATGTGCTGCAGCGCAAGTACAATCCATATTTGGGAGGCATTCAAATGGACTTTCGATTATTGACGAAACCGGCATTCAAAGTGATCGGCTACGAGCTTCAAACGACGAACGACGGGGAGAACCTGAAGCAGATTCCGGCGTTCTGGCAGGAATACATCCGCAACGGGTGGTCGCAGACGATCCCGAATCGCGTGCACAAGGACAGCCCGGTCGAGCTCGGCATCTGTCACGGCTTCAACATGGAGACGGGCACGTTCCTGTACTTGATCGGCATGGAAGCGGAGAGCTTCGATAACGTGCCGGAAGGGCTGGTCTGCCGCGAGTTCGGCGAAGCGGAGTATGCGGTGTTCTCGACGCCGAAGGTGCCGGAGGAACAGTTCTCGTCCTCGATCCAGAGCACCTGGCAGGCCGTCTTCAACGAATGGTTCCCGCATTCGGGCTACGAGCACGCGGGCAAGCCGGAGTTCGAGCTGTACGACAGCCGCAGCGGCCCGGGCAATGCACTGTGGCAAATGGACGTCTACGTACCGGTGAAACGCAAGAGCGAGCAGGCGTAACCGTGCTTGATGCGCCGGGCCTGCGAGCGTGAGCGGCGTGGAGAGCGCTGGTGCCTGTATGTCTGGCGGCGGGCATGTAACGCCGATACCGATGCTACCGGCAGCTATCGCACGCCAACGGCTGACAGCGGTCTGTTCGACGGCCTTCCCGGCGTGAGTCGCATAAGCGCCGAAGGTCACGCGCTTGACTAGCCCTAAAAAGTGAAACAGCTGCAGGCCGAAGCATGCGTACATGCTTCCGGACTGCAGCTGTTTCGGTTACCGCCGGCGAATTTCGAAAAATTCGCAAGCGGCGCGGTCATGATAAGCCACGTCACTGACGCCGGATTGACTGACGACGATGCTCGCGTCGAATCGGATGATGACGCCGCCGGAGTCGACGATATGGTCATCTTTGAAGACCCTCAGCCGGAACTGCCGTTCCATCGCTTCCTCGAAATCCGCATCCGTAACGAGCCGGCGATATATAGCCATGCCGCTCCTCCTTCCTGATCCGCATCGGCTGTTCGTTACAGCTTGCGTTCAAACTGATACTCCATGTCGCCGGCCATCGCGGCAGGGGTGTCCCCCGTCTTGCGGAAGTCATGGCTGTACAGCAGCTCGAACTCGCCGAAATCCGCTTGTTTATAAAATTCAAAGCAAGGAAAGCCGTCATGGCAGCCGCTGACGTCCACGCTGCCGTCTTCGCCGTTCACGGTGACGCGCAGCTCGTAATCGACGGCCGGCGCTTCGGGACGGAGCGGGTTGGCGGCGCTGGCCCGCATGACGAACGACACGGACATTGCGGCCCACTCTTCGTCGTCGACCCGGATGCCTTCCGTCGAGGCTTTGCCTTGCGTATACCGGGCGATGCCGTCGGGTGACGTCTGTTTGAGCGTCGTGCAGCCGGTGTTTCCATACGTGAAGAGCTTGCGCTTGACGAAATCGACGACGACCTCCTGCTCGACCCGCGAACGGCCGGTATTAACCGCATGCGGGGTGAATTCGCGCGCATCGCCCGCATACTCCGCAACGATGCCTGTCTCCGGGTCGCGCATGGCGGGAAGCCACTGCATGCCGCCGATAAAGACGCTGCCGCGGATTTTCACGATGTCTGCCATAAGTAGGAATGCTCCTTTGTTCCGTATGAGTCGGATGGATGTCCTTCTAGTGTAGCATACTCGCCGGGCGTATTCGCCTCCCCGCTGGCAGCAGGTACATAATTTCCCGCAGGATGCGGCATATTACAAGGGAAATCCGTTCAAGCTTGGAACAAGAAAGCGGTGGAGACATTGATCAAACGTCGAGAGTGGATCATTATTTTGACGGCGCTGCTCCTGGCGTCGGCGCTGGCGTTTCTGCGTCCGGCCGCGGCGGCGCCCGGAAGCGGACCGTTCCATTTCGGCTTCAAGAAGAGCGTCGGGGGCGCCCTGCCTTCCATCAAGGAAGAAGGATTCCAGGGCATCCTGCAGCAGCACGGCGCCATTTTCCTGGGGGATACGACGCGGCGGGAGCTGTATCTGACCTTCGACAACGGATACGAGAACGGCTATACGCCGGCCATTCTGGACGTGCTGAAGGCGAAGGGCGTACCGGCGATCTTCTTCATTACGGGCCATTACGTGAAGGACAAGCCGGAGCTTGTCCAACGAATGGTCGCGGAAGGGCATCTCATCGGCAACCATTCGTGGAGCCATCCCGACATGAGCGTGATTTCGAGCGCTCAGATCAACGCGGAGCTGGCGAAAGTGAAAACCGCGGTTGCGGAATTGACCGGGCAGAAGGAAATGACGTTCCTGCGCCCGCCGCGGGGCATCTTCAGCGATCGCGTGCTCGCCGTCAGCAAGGAGCAGGGCTACACAAGCGTGTTCTGGTCGGTCGCCTACCGGGACTGGGAACCGAGCGCGCAGAAGGGATGGAAGTACGCCTACGACAATGTGATGGCGCAGCTGCATCCCGGCGCCGTCATCCTGCTGCATTCGGTGTCGAAGGACAACGCCGACGCCCTTGGCCGCATTATTGACGCGGCGCGCGGGCAGGGCTATACGTTCAAGCCGCTCACGGAGCTGGCGAACAAGACGTATTAATGCGCCCGGTCGCGCGGGCCGGCCCGCTGTACGATGCGCGCGCAGGTTGATCTACGAGAAAAGCCTTATCCCGTTGATTAGGGATAAGGCTTTTCTCGTACCGTGCCGTGCATGCCCGGGGCAGGCAGCGGACCCGCCGCGGCGCTGCCCCCGGAGCACGTTATGCATGGTGTCGTACTTGATACCGTCGGCTTCGCTTATTTCTTGCTGGCGAGGAATGCGTCGAATTGCTTCTGCTTCTCCGCGATGACCTTCTCGACGCCGGCCGCTTTGAGCGCCGCGACGTATTCGGGCAGTACTTTGTCCGGATCGACGGAGCCGGTTTCGAGCGCTTTCTGATACTGCTTCGTTACGTTGGCCAGCGCGCCGATTTCCGCTTTGACGTTATCGCTGTTGAAGACGAAGCCGAGCGCAGGGGAGGCTTTGGCGTCTTTATTGAACTCTTTGAATTGCTCCCACTTGTTTGGATCTTCGGTATTCCATACGTAGTTCAGGAATTGGTTGCCGAGCTCCCATGCGACGCCCGGCGAGTATTGCGGCGTCTGCGCCGTTGGCGTCATGATTTCGCCTTCGCGCGTATAGTGCGTGCCTTCGATGCCGAAGTTGAGCAGGTTGACGATTTCTTTGTCCGTGTGCAGCAGGTTGATGAACATCATCGCGCGGTCCGGATCTTTGGACGTCGACGAGATGGCCAGCATCGCGCCTGCCGTCTCGCCGGTGGAGACGGTTTTGCCCGTCAGGTAGATCTCGGCGAGCTTGCCGCCGAGGCCTGCCGCGTTGGCGATTTCCGCGTCTTTGCCCGGTTTGAGCGGCTCGATCGTCGAGAAGACGTTGCCGCCTTTGTAGGCGTCGCCGCTGGAGAGCTGCGTCGTCGCGGCGTCTTTGTTGATGTAGCCCTTCTGGAAATAGTCATGCGCCAGCTTCAGGTAGCGTTTGTAAATATCGAAGTCCTCGATCATCTGCACCTTCGTGTCGGAGCTTTCCTTGGAGATCGCCCCCGGGATCGTGCCGTCGCCGAGGAAGTCGAACTCGGTCAGGAAGTTGGCGAAAATGCCGCCTTGCGTGTACAGCGGAATCATGTCCGGCTTCTTCTCTTTGACGATTTTGTAGATGGCGTCGAGATCTTCAGGCGATTTGACGGTGCTCATGTCGAGTCCGAGCTCATCGGCGATGTCCTTGCGGTAGACGACGCCCGCTGCGGTAGCCAGCTCTTTGTTCGTCGGAATGCCGTAATTCTTGCCGTCGATCTTGGAGCCTTCCAGGAACGCGGGATCGAGGGAGTCCGTGATGCCTTGGCCGTATTTCTTCAGCAAGTCGCCGAGGTCGATGTACGCGCCTTTGGCGACGTTCTTGGAATAACCGTTCCACTGCGCGGTGAACAGAATGTCTACCGGCTCGCGGGAAGCGATGATCAGGTTCATCTTGTCGTCCCAAGCGCCCCAGTCGATTGGCGCGAGGTCGATCGTGGCATTGATTTTGGCGGTCAGGATTTTGTTGAGCGCTTCTTCGACCTTCGCTTCGTCCGGCTGCGGCGGACCTTCGTAAATCAGCTTCAGCTTATAAGGCTTGAGCTTGGCGGCGTCCGAATCCGCTGATTGGTTGTCGGTCTTGCCGCCGTTGTCGGTTGTTGCGGCTGGCGTGTCGCTGCCCGTGTTCGCATTGCTGCCGGCGGCGCTTTTGTCTGTGTTTGAGTTGCCGCAAGCGGACAGAACGAGCGACAGGCTGAAAAGTCCGACGAGTATGGCGGAAGCTTGGCGTTGCATGGGTTTCATAAGGTCGACCTCCCAAATGATAATAGCTATGCTTATCCGGTTGCCCGGGTGAAACCGATGTTGGCCGTGCCGCCGAACGGCTGCGCTTGTGGCGCTTCCGCTTCGCGTCAGCCTTTGACGGCGCCGACGGTAAGGCCTTTGATGAAATACTTCTGGAAGAACGGATAGGCCAGGACGATCGGACCGATGCCGACGATGACCATTGCCATGCGCACCGTTTCGCTAGGGAAATTCACCATGCCTCCCGCGGCGGCAATGGCGTTGGCGGCGGTCGGATTGGTGGAGAGATACTGAATGTTCGCCATCATTTTGTACATCAGGTACTGCACGGAGATGTTATGGTCGCCGGTGATGAACACGAGACTGAGGAACCAGTCGTTCCAGTAAGCGAGCGTCTGGAACAGCGCGACCGTAGCCAATACGGGCAAGGACAGCGGAAGCACGATCTGCCAGAAGATGCGCAGCTCGCCCGCGCCGTCGATCTTGGCGGATTCCAGCACCTGGCCGGGGATCGTCGTCTGGAAGAAGGTCCGCATGACGAGCACCCAGAACGCCGACATCAGCTGCGGCATGATCAGCGCCCACAGCGTATCCTTCAAGTCCAGGAACTGCACGTAGACGAGATACCAGGGAACAAGACCGCCGGAGAACAGCATCGTGAAGAAGGCGAAGAAGGTGAACCAGCTGCCGGGCTTGAAATGCGACCGCGAGATCGGATAAGCATACAAGGCGATGATCAGCATGCTGAGCGCGGTGCCGACGACGGTGACGATAATCGAAATGCCGTACGAGTGGACGATCTGGCCGATATCGTTGCCGAGAAACCGGTACGCCGCCAGACTGAAATGGTCGGGCCAGAATTTATAGCCGCCCCGCACGATCGAGGCTTCCTCGGAGAAGGATACCATGACGAGAAGCACGAGCGGAATCAGGCAAAGGATCGAGTAGATGAAGAAGAACAGCTGGATGCCGAAAGCCGCGGGACGGCCCAAGGTGTTCTTGGGATTGGATGTCGCGTGCGCCGAGGCGGTGGTTGCGTGAGCCATAGAATTCTCCTTTCTAAAAGTTTTGCCATGAACGATGCCTGGCTATAGGCGAGTCGGCAAAACTGCATCGGAAGCATAGGCGTAAGCCGCTGCCGCTTGCTAGAACAGCGCGCTCTCGCGATTGAATCGCCGGACGATCCAGTTGGCGAAGAAGACAAGGGCGAAACCGATGACGGACTGCAGCAGGCCCGCCGCGGAGGACAAGCCGATGTCGCCGACGGTAAGGAACGTGCGGTACACGTACGTGTCGATGACGTTCGTGACCGGGAAGAGCACGCCCGATTCGCGCGGCACCTGGAAGAACAAGCCGAAGTCCGCGTTGAAGATCCGGCCGACCTGCAGCAGCGTGACGATCGTCAGCACCGGGGAAATGAGCGGAATCGTGATGCTCTTCATCTGCTGCCACTTGGAGGCGCCGTCGATCGTCGCCGCTTCGTAGTATTCTTCGTCGATGCCGATGATGGCCGCCATATACATGACGGTGTAATAGCCCATGCCGCGCCATAGATTGACGAGCGGGAGGATGAACGGCCACACTTCCTTGGTGAAATACCACCGGATCGGCTCCAGATGAAGCGCGGGCAGCAAGGTGCCGTTCATGAAGCCGTGCTCGTCGCTCAGGAAGCCGAACACCAGGTACGACATGACGATCATGGACAGGAAGTAAGGCAGGAACATGATCGTCTGGTGGAGCTTGGAGAGAAACCGGCTGCGCATTTCGTTAAGCATCAGCGCGAACGCCAGCGGGATGAACAGATTGAGCACGATGAACAAGGAATTGTAGCCGAGCGTATTGCGCGTAATGATCCAGGCGTCGGACGTCTTGAACAGATAGCTGAAGTTGCTCAGCCCCGCCCAAGGGCTACGCAGAATGCCGTCCGTATAATTGACCGTCTTGAACGCGATGATGATGCCGAACATCGGCAGGTAGTTGTTGAGCACGAACAATATAACGCCGGGCAGCAGCATGAGGTAGAACATCCAGAACTTCCTTATGTGCAGCATCAGCGCCTGCGACCGTTTCTTCGGTGCGGGCTTGCCGATTGGAATCGCCTCCAGTTGCGCCATCGCCTTTCCCCCTTCGTGATCCATTCTGAGCTCCGTTATGTGAGCCTATTGTAAAATAAAAAAAGGCGCCGGTTCTATCGGCGCCGTGACCTTGCTAATGCTCCTGTGACTTCTTTCTGGCATGCGATGTTAATTCGCGCGTACGCTGCCCGCCGGGTCGGCGGCAGCCCGCCTCGACGGCCTGCACGCGGCCGCTTATTCCGCGGCGGCCGGCCGGCAGCCGCGCCTGAACTCCTGGGGCGTCAGCCCCGTCGCCTTCTTGAACTGCTTGGCGAAATGCGAGAAGTTGCAGTAACCGACGCCGAGCGCGATGTCGCTGATCTTCGCGTCCGTCTCCGTCAGCTCCTGCTGTGCCTTGCGCATGCGCAGCTCGACCATATACTCCGTGAGCGACAGGCCGGTCTCGCGGCGGAACAAGCGCGAGAGATAGGCCGGATTCAGATGGACATGGCCGGCGATCGCTTCCCGGTTCATCTCCTCGTGCAGGTTCGCCTCCATGAACCGCTTCACTTTGTTCACCGTCACGGAAGCTTCCTTCTCCCGGGTGCCGAAATACGCCGCCGCCCGGCCGAACGATTGCTGCGTCCAGTTCTTCATGGCGGGCAGCGACTTGAACAGCTGCTCGCCGCCGCGCCAGTCGTCGCCCGGGTACAGCTCGTCCACGGACAGGCCGCGCCGCTGCAGCAGCTGGAAGATGGCGTTCACCGCCCCGTAATAATACTGGACCAGATAAGCGTGGTCCGGCTGGTCGCGCTGCAGCAGCCCGAACTGCTCTTCGATGCGCGCTTCCAGCTCCTTGAGCTTGCCGGCCTCCGCGAGCGCGCTCCATTCCTGCGCATTCGGCTGCGGGACGCCGCATTTCTTCGGCAGCGTCTGCTTGCTGTCGGAGCTGCGGAAGACGCCGCCGGTCCGGCCGACGTTCGTCCGTTCCAGCTCCGCCAGCTGCAGAACGGCTTGACGAAGCTCGGCGACGGGCACCGCCTCGCCGATGTAGCAGGAGACGACCGCATAGAGATATTGGCCGCTCTTGCGGATGAACTCCCCGGCGCGCGCCGGCAGCGTCGGCGGCGTCGACGGCTGCCCGGCGTCCGCAAGAGCGGCATCGCCCGGCTCGGGGGCGTACAGCAGCGCGAAGATCAGCCCGCCGTCCTGCACGACATGGCCGGGCCGGCCATCGAGCAGCATCTCCGAGGCGGCGTTCTTGATCGCGTAGGCCATGATTTCCTCGTCGCGCGCGTTCCATTCCACCTTCCATTCCTCGACGCTGACGAGGACGGGGAGGATGTGCTTGCCGGGATCGAGCGGCAGCCCGTACAGGCTGAACATTGCTTCCAGCTCGCGGACGGACGCGGTCCGCCCCTGCAGAATGTCCTGCCACATCCGTTCCACCAGCAGCGGAAGCTGGCGGTTCCACTGGTCGTAATAATAGGCGTAGGTCTGATTGACGGCATCTTCGCGCTCGCGTTCGCGCACCGCGGACAGCGCCCGTACGACGCAGCCCTTCAGCACTTCATGGTCGATCGGCTTCAGCAGATAGTCGAAGCTGGCCAATTGGACGGCCTGCTGGGCGAAGCGGAAGTCGGCATGTCCCGTCAGGAAGATCGTCTCCGTCGCCGGGGAATGCGCGTTGACCCATTCCAGCAGCTGAATGCCGTTCTCCATCGGCATGTCGATATCCGAGATCATCACGTGGACGGGCTGCTCGTTGAAGATCTGTTTGGCCTCTTCGGCATCGATCGCGGTCAGAATCCGGTCGAATGGCAGATCGGACCAGTCGATGCCTTCCACGATGCCGCGGACGGCGATTTCCTCGTCGTCGACGACCAATAAGTTATAGCGCATGTGCATTCTCCTTTTCAGTCGCGACCGTCAGTTCCTTCTCTTCGGCGATGGGCAGAATGACGCGCACGCCGGCGCCGCCGCCGGCCGCGGTATACAAGCGAACGCCGGCCATTCCTTCGTAGCGCAGCCGCAGCCGCTGAATAACGTTCATAATGCCGAGGCCGCCGGAGGCATTCTCCGGGACGGCCGAGGCGTCGCCGTCGTTGACGCGCTTCAGGACCTCCTCGGGGAAGCCCGCCCCGCTGTCCTCGATCGTCAGCAGCAGGAACGCCGCTTGGCCTTCATGGAAGGCATGGCCGCGAATCGTAATGGCGAACGGCTTCCGGTGATTGGCGAAGCCGTGAATGATGGCGTTCTCCACGAACGGCTGTACGGTCAAGGCCGGCAGCGCAAGCGACAGCAGCGACGGAGATACGTCGATATCGCAGGACAGCTTGTTCGGAAACCGGAATTTCTGGATGTCCATATAATTGCCGATATGCTTCAATTCTTCCTCCAGCGTAATCAGGTCGCGGTTGACGCGCATGATGAAGCGGAAGTAATCGGCCAGATGGAGCGACATTTTCTTGACGGAATCGGTATCTTTCAGCGCCGCGTAGTTATAGATGATATTCAGGCTGTTCATGTAGAAATGCGGGTTGATCTGCGCCTGGAGCTGCTTGAGCTCGAATTTCTGGGCGCGCAGCTGCTCCTCGTACATGCCGATCTTCAATTCCTTGATCTGCTTCGCCATCGTATTGAACGCGTTGGCCATGAACACGAATTCGATCGTGTTGTTCGTCTCGAGCCGGACGTCCAGGTTGCCGAACGTCAGCTTCCGCATCCCGCCGATCAGCAGCTGCAGCGGCTTGAACAGCATATGCCGGATGAAGAGCAGGTACAGCGCGAAGATGAACACGAGGCCGAACGTCATGAAATAGGTCGCTTTCTGGTAGAACGGAAGCGCTTGCAAAATATAGCTTTCGGGCACGAGTATGCTCGTCGTGAAATCCGCGTGCGCGCTCGGACGGCTCATGACCAGATAGCGCCGTTTGGTCTGCGGGTCCGTTACGTAGTGGTACGGCTGGTCGTTCTGCAGCGCGCGCTTATCGGCAAGCGGGAACCAGCCGCCGTCGACATCGTCGCCGAGCCGTCTTCCGTCGTTGCTGTAGATCGCGCTCTCTCCGATGTCGCCGTCCTTCCACTGAATGGACAGCTGGTTCACCAGCTCGGAGATGGGGACGATAGCGCCTACATAAATCGCGCTGTTCGGCACTTCCGTCACGTGCACGAGGAAATCCTCGCCCTCCAGGCGGCTGTCGTGCCAGGTTTGCCAGTTGTCCGACTTGTCGGTCGCGGCGCTCTTCACGATGCCCGCTACCCGGTCGGTCAGGAGCGCTTTCAAGCGCGAGTAGGTGCTGGTGGTGCTGAAGAACATGTCGTTGGCGCTGTAGACGAACAACGTATCGACGGGACTGTAGAACACGATATCGCGCTGCAGCTTGTTCTGGATGCGGATTTTGGTCAAGTAATAATAATCGCTTCCGTACGGGAAGGAGGACAGCAAGCCGATGTCGTAATCGAGCACGGCCATCTTGTTGACGTAATTGCTGATTTCGTTCAAGGAGCGGTCCGTCTTGTCGCCGAAAATATCCAGCGTGCTGCGATAGGTCTCGGATACCTTGTCCCGTACGACGTTCTTGGCGTACAGCGTGTTGGCGATCAGGAACGCCACGACCGGCAGCATGACGAGGAAGAAGCTGATAATCAGTTGCGTCTTGATGGATCTTCTCAGTCGGATACGCCTCCTTGAGCTAGCGGATGACTATCGGCGGGCAGGCGGAGGGAGTCATCTCGAAGTCTGCCTGTGCGGATTGTAAAACGAAAACGGCCTAAACGCAAGCATGCCCTTCGGCTTCCCTAAGGGAGCAAAAGGGCGGGCAAGGATATCGCGAACGCAGGCCGGAGATCGGCGGCAGGGGATCGCGGGGGTCAGAACCAGATGAACATCGAACGGAACAGGCCGCGTTTGCGCGGTTTTTCGGCGGCGGGCGCCTTCGGTTCGTTCTTGCGCAGCTCGTCCATGGCGGTGAGCGGATGACGGGTGTACTCGATGGAAGCGGCGATCTGCTCAATCATGCGCCGGAGCTCCTCCAGCTCCTCGCGGTGCTGGCGGATTTGCGCGTTGACGACCTCGTCGGCTTTCTGCTCCAGGCGCTGCTCCACTTGCAGGATGCGCGTCAGCATGTCGTCGTCCGCCGTCCGCAGCAGCTCGGAGCTGGCGGCCGTTTCGAGGAACGCCTCGTCCAGCCGCGGCTGCTCCATGCCCGGCGTCGGCAGCTTGATTTGTTCCATCGTTTCGCCTCGCTCGATGGCGGCCTTGATCAACCCGAGCAGCTCCAGGTCGCGCTCGTTGAACAGATAATGACCGAACCGGTCCTTACGAAAAACAGCCGGATAGTAGGAGGCCCAACGTTTGATCGTCGTCTGACTGACGTTCAGTGCAAGAGCGGCTTCTTTGCTTTTGACAGCTCCCATTGGTTAATCACTCCGCTTTCGTTTGGAATATGTTTAGCTTATTCGGGGCGGGAAAGGCGCCTCCCTGCAAGGGTGACAAAGGTAGTGCCGATTCGCTAAACAAAGTGGTTTTACGCGGTTGCTCGCATGAAAGCCCGTGCGATTTCCGAAGGCGGCGAAGGCGATCTGCATCCGGTTGGAGGAATATGATATTCCATGTGGAATGGATTGAGTAGAGGGGATTGGCGTGCGTTCGCATTCTTCGATGCTGGGTCGGATTCAGCGGTTCATGGAACAGGACTTGCCCGGTCGCGCGAAGGCGGAAACGGCCGTCCTTCGCGGCTCGGATGCAACGGGCAGGGCGACTGAACGAAGCGACGTGGATCTCTGCTGCATCGGCCAGCATCCGTGCAAGCGCTTCGCAGCCTGTGCGCGTACGTTCTCGATCCGCTGGGCGGTTGGATGAAGGAGTCGTGGAAAGCGTAAGTCAGCCGGATGACCATTCGGCAGTCGGACGGTTGGGGCTTAGCAGTGATTCGGCCAAGCAGCAGATGGCCTCGATGGGAGCGTGAAGTTGAAAATGACGGCACGATTATTCGACCCGATGCAGCATCCCGATTGGATTACGCCGCAGAGCGCGGAGTGGCATGCCAACGTAGCTTTGGAGAGCGGGGAATACAACTATCCGTGGCAGTCGGAGTTCGATGAGCCTCGGGCCGAACTCGTCTTCGCGGACCGGATATCCGCCTTCCTGGACGAGAACGCGCAGGTGCTGGACGTCGGCTGCGGCCATGGCGCCTTTACGAAGCGGTTTGCCGGCAAAGCCGGCGAGGTCGTCGGAATCGACGTGAACGAGCGCTATATCGCGACCGCGAACGAAGAGAAGGTCGCGGGAGCGAGCTTTCTCGCGGCGGACGCGGCCGGGCCGCTGCCTTTCCGCGACAATGCCTTCGATGTCGTCTATACGAAGAAGGGGCCGTGGCTGTTCAACAATAGAACGGCGGAGGGACATCGGATCCTGAAGCCCGGCGGCACGGTGCTGGCGTTATATCATTGCGGCACGGACGGCGGACTGCGCCGTCTCTTCCCGGGCTTGTATCAGTCGCTGCCCGACCGCCATCTGGACACGATGAGAGTGCAGTTCGAGCGCCAGCTCTGCGACAGCGGGCTGGCGAAGGTCGAGCTGCAGCTGTTCGACGAGGTCGAATATTTGTCGCGGCCGGAAGACGTGCTGATCAAGAAATGCTTCGGGCAGAAGGAGTCGCTGAAGGCCATCGTCCGGCAGGAATGCCTGAAGCAGGTCGAGGCGATATTCCGCCGGAACCGGACGCCCAGGGGGTTGAAGGTCGTTAACTACCACGCGCTGTTGGTCGCAAGGAAAGAAAGCCGCGCGCATTAACGACCGTGTTCACAGGGCTAGCCTATGCAAAGGCCCAAGTACGGAGAGTTATAGAAACAGGGCAAGCGGCCGCCGCTCTCGCCGCTGCCGCTTGCCCCGCTCGCCTTACTGCCTCGCTTGAATTGCTGTTCCGCTTACTTCTGCGCCGCCGCTTCGTCGTCTGCCGATACGCTATCGTTAGCGCCGCCGGCCGCGTTATTCTCCGTCCCGCCGCCGCTGGCCGCCCGCGAGGACCCCGCGTTCAGCCCGTTAAGATCGATGAACGGCGTCGCGCCGCCCGTGACGCTCGGCAATTTGCCGTCCCACTTCTCCACCGCCTGCTCCTGTACCTCGATCTGCTTCAGCTGGATCAGCTCCGGTGTCACTTCCTGCTTCTTCAGCTTGAGCGACTCTGCGTCCGCTTGAGCCTGCGCTACTTTCTGCTGCGCTTCGATCTGTACGCGCTTCAAGTCGTTCTCGGCCTTGAGCGCCTGCTGCTGGGCGACCTGCTTCGCTTCGATGGATTGGTCGAACGCATCGGAGAACTTGAAATTGACGATATTAATGTCGTTCACGACCAGATCGTATTTCGCCAGGCGCTGCGTCAGGGCATCGCGCACCTCGCCGGCGACGATATCCCGTTTGGCGATCAAGTCCTCCGCGGGATAGCGGGCGGTGACTTCCTTCACGATTTCCTGAATCGCCGGATTGACGATGACGTTGTCGAAGGAGCCGCCGATATTGTTCATCAGCTTGTAGACGGACGACTTGTCGACGGAATAGTTGACCGCGACATGCGTCGATACCGGCTGCAGGTCCTTGGACGAGGCGGACGTGTCGGTCTCCGCTTTCGTCACCTGCACATTGACTTGGATAATGGTCTGCACGAACGGAATTTTGAGATGAATGCCCGGCGAGAGCGCATTGTCGTTCAGTTTGCCGAACGTCTTGTACAGGCCGACATTGCCGTACTGCACGGTCGCGAATGAATTGAAGACGATAAGCAGTCCCACGAGGACCAGCACGGCAACCCAGACGATGCCTCTTACTTGCATTCTTGGCTTCCTGACTTGCGGTTCCACAACTTGCATCGTAACGCCTCCTCTGTCTTGGCCCGGGCCGTGCGGCTTGCGGGCGCGCTTATGAGAATGATACGACATACGGAGGCGAAAGTGGCAACAAATTTTGGTAAACTGGATATTCAACATGATGGAGGTGACGGAATATGGAGCAGGAGCTGCAGGAGCAGCAAGAACAAGCGGTGGAAGAAATCGCGCGGTGGATGCTCGATGAGCTGAAGTCGGCAGGCAAGCTGCATCAGGATCAGGCGGTGTCGCACATTCGGGAGCAATACGGCGATTCGTTCGTCTACGTCAACGAGAACGGAAACGTATCGATCGATAAAGCCGTGAAGAAAAGGTTCAAGAAGCTGCACGGCGGGCGCGCAGCTTGGGAGCGGGACGGCTTCTTCTGGGCTTGGGTATAGCGGTTCGTGCATGCATGCGGTAGGAGCAGGCGGAGGTCGGGAAGGCGCGGCGCGCATCCGGAGGCGGTTGTCCGGCCGGCCGGCGCCGGTCCAACCAGCCTCAGGCCCGGCCAACGTCCGCCCGGCCGAACGGCTAGACGTTGTAGTCGATCCGGCCGTCCGCCCAGATGACGAGCGGTTTCCCCGGGCCGTCGTATTCGACCTCTCCGTGCGTGGAGAAGAACCATGTTTTGCGGTCCGGCGCGTCTTCCGGCACGAAGAAAATATTCAGCTCGTCCCGGCTGCGGCAGACCGCTTCGGCCACGGCCGCATCGGGACAAGCGATGCTGATTTTCCAGCCGTCCCGTCCTTCCGCAGGTTCGATCTCGAACGAAGCGCCGTGCTTCTTGGAATCCAGAAACAGCCGGCCTCCGACGGTATGGCGAATATACAAGTGGTGCATGGAACCCCTCCTTGACAGTTCTAATCGGTCACACTATGATACTTACATAAAGTAAGTGAATAGGCAATGCTTTTAGCGAAAAAGGCTGAAAAAGGAGCGTGCTTCCGATGATTGCGATCTATCCGGCTTCGTCCCGCTTTTCCGGCGATCTGGGCTGGCTTCAATTTAATTTTAGTTTCTCGTTCGCGGATTATCACGATCCCGACAACGTGAGTTTCGGCCCGCTGCGCGTGCTCAACGAAGATTACATCCAGCCGTCGCGCGGCTTCGGCATCCACCCGCACCGCGATATGGAAATCGTGACGGTCGTCATGAAAGGCGAGCTGAAGCACGAAGACAATACGGGGGGCTCGGGCCTTATCCGTCCCGGCGAGGTGCAGCGGATGACGGCGGGCTCGGGCATTCTGCATTCCGAGGTGAACGCGTCCGAGACCGAGGTGGCGAATTTGCTGCAGATGTGGTTCCTGCCGGCATCGAAAGGGCTGACGCCGTCCTACGAGCAGAAGGCTTACGATATGCAGGCGATGAAGAACGCGCTGCTTCCGATCGTATCGAATACGATTCAAGGCGAATCGATGGTGAGCATTCATCAAGATCTGACGATCTATCTGTCCGAGCCCGAGGCCGGCGCGACGGTGACGTACGAAGGCGATGCCGCGCGCAAGCTCTTCCTCTTCGTCATGGCCGGCGAAGTGACGTTGAACGGCGAGCATACGCTCGGGCGAAGCGATTCCGCCCGAATGACGGATGTGGCGCGGCTGAGCGTGCATTCGGCCGAAGGCGCGCGGTTCATGCTCATTGATTTGCCGTAACCGCGAAAGGGTGCTGCCGGATGAATGCCTCCGCGCGAAACGCTTGCCTAGCCTCGCTTTACCGCATCTGAAGCGTTGCCGGGACCGGGATGCCCAATCGGTATGAGCGCTGTTGTATAAGCGGCTTCCTTCCCGCTAACACTGAGACGTAGAACGAACAAACGTACATGAGGAGGAGACGCGGATGGAGTATACGCCTGCGCAATTGGATCGGTTGGTATTGGCAAGGCTGCAGCAATTCGAGCAGGAGCTTCGCGACGAAATGTCGGAGGATATCGTCGTCGTTGCTTATGAGCCGGCGGGCGACAAGGAGCAGGGCATTGGCGATAGCCGCGAATAGGTTGAACGGGCAGAAGGTGCGAACTGTAACAAGTTCGTGCCTTTTTTGCTTCTCCCGGGGCAGGAATCGGCGCCGCTGCCGGCGAATGGAAGGAACGAGAATGGCAATACGAAGGAGCAGAAGCACAACATGCGGCCAAGAATAACGATCCTGGCGCTCGCCGTCCTGTTGACCTGCATGCTGGCGGGCTGCAGCAAGAGCGAAACGCCGATGACGTATATCGACCAAGTCGGATCGACGGATTTGAGCGGGGAGAAGGGCGGGCAAGTCGCGCTAGGCGTCGACGAGAAGGCGCTCGTGGAGCAGATGGGGAAGCCGATCCGGACGCTGAACGACGGCGGGCGGAGCTTTATTTTCATGTACGAGACATATCAGTACACCTCGATCGACAATGTCGTCATGGGCTATATGATCGGACCGGCGTCCGCGACGGCAAAAGGGCTGAAGCTCGGCGACGCCAAGGCGGACGCGGTAAAGCTGTACGGGGACGACTTCTATACGCGGAGCGTTAAGGGAGCGTCGAGCACGATCGGTTATATCGACAAAACCGCCAAGCTCGCGATGGAGATCGAGCTGAAGGACGACCTTGTGAAGAACATCAGCGTGACGATGCTGAGCATGTACGGGTAAGTCCGGCGCGGCATGCCGCTTCGGAAGGCACTCGATTGGAATCATAGTATGCGACGTATGCGATGACAGGCCGCCTCGGTACCGAGGCGGCCTGTTCGGCGTTCATATTCCGTTCATCTTCCGGGGGCATGATAAGGCTGTCGTTAACGAGCGCAGTCATCGCGATAGGATAAACCGGTGTTCATCCATCAATCCAATAACCGATCTTGCATATAAGGAGCTGGTCATTATGACAATAACTACACCAACGCCATCGAACGAAACAACCCGGAAGCAGGGGCGGAAGAACCGCCGCATCGCCATTATCGGCGGCGGACCGGGCGGCTTGACCCTGGCCCTCATTCTGCAGAAGCACGGCATATCGGCTGTCGTGTACGAACGCGAACCGGCCGACGCGAACGGTCAGCGGGGCGGATCGCTCGACATTCATGAAGATTCGGGCCAGCTGGCGCTCAAGGAGGCGGGATTGTACGAGCAGTTCGACGCGATCGCCCGTTACGAGGGCGAGGATTTCCGGCTGACGGACAAAAGCGGGAAGCTGTACATGGACGAGACGGCTGACGAGGAAGAGAAAGGCGGACGTCCGGAAATCGACCGCGGCACGTTGTGCGGGCTGCTCCTGAACGCGCTCGAACCGGACCGCATCCGTTACGGCTTCAAGCTGCTTGAAGCGGTGCCGCTGGCGGACGGCACGCACGAGCTGCGCTTCGAGAACGGGGAACGCGATGTCGTCGACCTCGTCGTCGGCGCCGACGGCGCATTCTCGCGGGTGCGGCCGCTGCTGACGGAGGCGGGCCCCGAATACTCCGGCTTGACCATGATCGAGCTCAACGTGGATGCCGCCGCCCATCCCGGTCTGGCCGCGTTCAACAAGCGGGGCAAAGTGTTCGCCCTCGACGAGGGTCAAGCGATTCTCGCGCAGTTGAACGGGAACGGGAGCATCAAGGTGTATGCGAGCTTCAGAGCCGCGCGCGATTGGCTCGATACGTGCGGGATTCCGTTCGACCGGCCTGCGGAGGCGAAGCGGGCGCTGCTTGAGCGGTTCGGCGATTGGGACGGCATGCTGCGCAATTACATCGCGCTGGCCGAAGACCTGCTGCTGCCGCGGCGGATTTACATGCTCCCGATCGGGCTGCGGTGGGAGCGCAAGCCGGGGGTTACGCTGATCGGCGACGCGGCGCACTTGATGTCGCCTTTCGCGGGGGAAGGCGTGAATTTGGCGATGCGCGACGCGATGGAGCTGGCGCTCGCGATCGTGCGCCACGAGGATATCGATGCGGCTATCGCGGCATACGAGCCGGTCATGTACGCCTATTCTTCCCAATCGGCGGAGGATTCGAACGGAAACTTGAAGCTGATGTTCGGCGATGAAGCCGCTCCGCGGCTGAAGGCTTTGTTCGATCGCCTTCATGCGATGTTCGGGGAGGCGGAGCATTAGGCTGGACTAATAAGACAAGAACAGGAGGCCAGCTGCCGGCAGCTGGCTTTTCTCGTATTGGCGGAGAAGTGTCGGAATGGGCTCAATGTACTGTACCCAGTACACGACATATGCCGGCGACCAATCCATATGCTCCGCGACACCTCAACGCCGAAAAGGCCGGCTAAAGCTAGCCGGCCTTCCTCGCAAATATCCGTATACATATCCGTAGACATATCCGTATATGTATACGGATATGTCTCTGCAATGACGTCGTGTCCCTGAAAGGCGCGGCACCCCAGGCGATGCGAGATTCTACGCGGCCGGGACCCGATTACCGATTAATATGCGCTCCAGCCGCCGTCCGCGGTCACGACGGTGCCGTTCACGAACTTGGCGTCGTCGGAAGCGAGGAATAGAGCGACGCTCGCGATGTATTCCGGTTCGCCGGGAGCGGTGCGCTGAAGTCCCATGCCGACCATCGCTTGCTCAAGGCCGTATGGATCGGGCTGCGATCCGCCGAGGCCGATATTGGTGGCGACGGCGCCCGGGGCGATGGCGTTGCAGCGAATGCCGAGCTTGCCGTATTGGAAGCCGACGTTCTTCGTCATGCCGACGACGGCATGCTTCGATGCCGTATAGGCGAGGCCCGCCCGCGAGCCGAACAGCCCGCCGACCGAAGCCGTGTTGATGATGACGCCTTGTCCTTGCTCCTTCATGATCGGAATCGCCTTGCGGATCGCGCGCATCGGACCGGTCACGTTCACGTCGATGACCCGGTTCCACATGTCGTCGGTCACGGCTTCCGCGCTCATCATCCCGTCCATGACGCCGGCGTTGTTGACGAGAATGTCGAGCTTGCCGAACGATTCGACCGCCGTATCGATCATACGGGCGACGTCTTCTTCCTTCGTGACGTTAGCCGCCACGCCTCGGGCTTGTCCGCCGGCTGCGGCGATTTCTTCGACGACCGCGTCCACGGCGGCTTGCTGGATATCGGCGACGACGACGCTTGCGCCTTCGCGGGCGAACAACAATGCCATGGCTTTGCCCATGCCGGATGCGGCTCCTGTGATGACTGCGCTTTTACCTTGCAATTTCATTCTGAATCATCCTCCCTAGATTGGCGGTCGTTGTAGTGCGAACGTCTTAACGCTTATAATAGTAACAATTCTGCCCTTGTTACAGCTGACACTTCACGACAAAGTGTCGTGTAACCAGGAATTGTCGAATTTGCGCCAAGGTGGAGGAGACAAGGATGACCAAGGTCGCGCACGAATCGGATGCCCGGGCGGTTCGATCCCGCAAACAATTGAAGCACGCGCTCATTGCGCTGCTGTCCGAGAAGCCCTTCAACGAAATCCGGACCAAGGAAATCGCCGAACGCGCCGGGATCAACCGGGTGACGTTCTACGACCATTTCGCGGCGAAGGAGGACCTGCTCGACGAATTGATCGACGAGGTGCTGACCGAGTACGCCGATATTATCGAGAACGCGCCGAGCTCGCTGCAGGCGGATCCGTCCGTCCAGCTCGTGCATACGATCCGGCTGTCCGTCCGGCATATCCAGAAGCACGCGGAATTCTACCGGATCATGCTGCTTACGAGCGGCGTGCCCGATCTGACGAACCGGCTCCATGACCAAATGAACCGCTCGCTCCACTTGTCGTTCGCCCGCTCGAAGGAAGCGACAGCCGACATCGACCACGACCTGTTCATCGCCTGGATCATCGGCGGGGCGATCGGCGTGTACAAATATTGGCTGCAGAGCGGCATGAAACAATCGGAAGAGGAAATTACGAAGCAAATGCTGCGCATTACGCTCGCGTCCCGGCATGTATTCAACGTTCGCCGTTCCGGCTGATTCATTCGGCGTTCGTCCAATTCGCCATTCGGCCGTTCGTTCCCCGTTCGCCGCCGCTATCGCGACCTATACAAGGGGCCGCCCCAACGTCAGAATGACGCCGGGGCGGCCCTTATTTGCGATTCGGCTATTGCGATTTCGGCTATCGCGGCGATTCGGCTATCTCGGCTAGGACAGTGATAGCCGTCTCACCCGAGGTCCACGTACAATGGACCGAACGTCTCTTCCTTGCCGCCGGCAGCAAGCTTCAGCTCCAGCGTATCGCCGTCCGCGAGCGGACCGACGCCGGCCGGGGTGCCGGTGTAGATGACGTCGCCCGCGCCGAGTCCCATGTTCGCGCCGATGAAATCGACCAGCCGCTGCAGCGAGAAGATCATGTCCCGCGGCGAACCGCTTTGCACGGTCTCGTCGTTCTTGACGAGGCTGAACGTCAAGTCCTCGAACGCCGCCGAGCCGACCCACGGCTGGAACGGCGACAGGACGGCGGAACCGACGAACCCTTTGGCCAGCAGCCACGGGTGGCGCTTCTCCTTCAGCTTCGACTGCACGTCGCGCGCGGTCAAGTCGATGCCGAGCGCAATGCCGTCGATGAGCTCGTCCGCCTGCATGCCCGGCTTATACGCCGAGCCGATCCGAACGACGATCTCCAGCTCGTAATGAATCTCCCCGATCGTGCCGGGCAGCGCCAGCTTGCCGGTGGCCGGATGCAGCGCATGCGTCGGCTTGGAGAAGATCATCGGCTCCTCCGGCACGTCGTTGCCAAGCTCCTTCGCGTGCAGCGCGTAATTGCGTCCGACGCAGTAAATATTACGGATGTCTTCCATTGTCGCAATCTCCTTTAGCGGGTTCATGCCCGAAATGATGTCCTTCCTCTATGATAGCATGCCGGGGCGCCAAACTCATTTTTAAGTGCCGCCCCCTTGAAAAAGCAAACCTCCCGCGAGCAATCATCTTAAAAAAGCAAACCTCACTCCTTGAATACGCGCATTGTTGGTAAACGGTTGGTACATGATAATAAGCGTATATTAACCCAAGGGGGATTAAAGATGGTTAAAAAATCTACGAAAACAGTCGCACTTACGTTGACTGCGGCAGCTCTGCTCGTCGGCGCAACGGCATGCGGAAGCAAGAATAACGAGAATAACACGGGCAGCACCAATACGGGCAACGCCGGCACGAATGCCGGCACGAATACGGGCACAAGCGCGAAGAACGTGACGATCACGTTCCAGAACATTTATCCGGATCCGGCGACGCCTTCCTACAAAATGATGCACGAGATCGTGGATCAATACCAGAAAGATCACCCGAACGTGAAGATCGCGCTCGATTCCATGAATACGGATCAACAAAAGCTGAAGCTGAAGACGCAAGCGGCTTCCAACACAGTGCCGGACATCACGATCGTCAACCCGTCCGCTCAATTGCAGCCCTACGTCAAGGTGCTTGCTCCGCTGAACGACATGCTCGATAAGAACGGCTTGAAAGACACGTTCCAAAAAGGCCTGCTCGACTATTACAGCGTCGACGGCAACATCTACGGGGTGCCAGACGGCAACAATATCGAAGTCGTTTATTATAACAAAGATTTGTTCGCACAAGCAGGCATCACAACGACGCCTACGACGTACGACGAATTCCTTGCTGACGTGAAGGCATTGAGAGCGAAAGGCATCACGCCAATTGCCGAAGGCGAGAAAGACTCCTGGACGGGTTCGTTCCTGTTCATGAACATTCTGCTTCGCACGAACGGCGGCCCGGGCTTCCTGCAAGACGTCGTCGACGGCAAGAAAACGTTCAAGGATCCAGCGTTCATCGAAGCTGTAACGGCCATGCAAGATCTGATCCAAGCCAAAGCGTTCGAAGAAGGCGCAACGTCCATCGATTACAACACGGGCGGCAACATCTTCAAAACAGGCAAAGCGGCGATGATGATCATGGGCACGTGGGAAACAGGCGCAGTTGACTCTTCCGTTGTAGGTCCGAAAGTCGGCGTATTCAAATTCCCGACGGTTAACGGCAAAGGCGATCCGGATCAATTCATGCTCGCGCCGGGCTCCGCATTCGCGATCTCCGCGAACAGCAAGCACCTGCAAGAAACGAAGGATTTCCTGAACTACTTCATGACGGAAATGCCGAAGAAGCAATTCGAACTGAAGAACGCGGTCGGCAGCGGTCAAATCATCACGGGCGACTTCAAAGCGGCTGGCTACTCGCAATTGGCGCAAGATCTGCTTGAAATGTTCAAAGGCGTTAAAGGCGGCGACATTTCGTTCGACAACACGATGAAACCGGCCGTAGCGCAAGCTCACCTGAGCAGCATTCAAAACATGTTCGTACAGAAAGTCGATCCGGCGGCAGTAGCGGCCGAGCATCAAGCGGCGTTCGACGCGAATAAATAATAGTGGCAAGCAGCAAGAAGTCGATGGCGGGTGGGGCGTTCAAGAAGCGTCTCCGCCCCCATTTGATTTTCATCATGAAGAAGCCAAGCGCCAGACGCGTTCGTTTCTTCCTATCTTTCTTATGAATCAGGAGGCAACCCCAGTGAATGTTTTAAAAGTACCGGCCCGTACAATCGCCGTATTCGTCCTGCCGTGTCTACTTATTTACATCGGTCTCGTGTTTGTTCCCATCATCGTATCGGTTTACGACAGCACGCTGGATTGGGACGGCATCAATACGGCGAAACATATCGGGATCGATAACTTTAAGACGATGTTCGCGCACGACGCGCACTTCTGGCCGGCTGTCCGACACACCTTGATGTACGCCGTTTTCTCCATGCTTGAAATTCCGATTTGCTTGTTTATCGCGGCCTTGATGAACCGTTATGTCAAGAAAGCGAACACGCTCGTCTCGCTCTACTTCGTGCCTGTCATTCTGTCCACCGTCATCATCGGCCAATTGTGGAAAACGGTCTACAACCCGACGGAAATGGGCGGTATGCTGAACGGCATTCTGACCTCGCTAGGTCTGGACAGCTGGACGCACAACTGGCTCACGGAGCCGAACATCGCAATGTATTGCTTGTATATCGTATCGTTGTGGCAATATTTCGGTTATCACCTGCTCATTCAATTCACGGGCGTGCAGAACATTCCGCAAGAAGTGTACGAGGCTGCCAAGATCGACGGCGCCGAGGGCTTCAAATCCGACTGGTACATCACATATCCGATGGCTGTTCCGATCTTCAAAATTTCTATCGTACTCGCGTTTATCGGCTCTTTGCAGTCGTTCGACCTCGTATGGGTCATGACTGGCGGCGGTCCCGCGCACGCGACGGACACGATTGCGACGCTCATGTACAACAGCTCCTTCACGTCCTATCAATACGGTTACGGAAGCGCGCTTGCTACATTCCTCGTTGTCTTGTGTCTGGTCGTTACGGTCATTATCAACGCCGTGTTCAAAAAAGTCGAAGCGAAGTACAGCTAGAAGGGAGAACGGCAATCATGAAGGCAATTTCCAAATGGGTCGTGTATTTGCTTCTGGCGATCCTCGTTGTTACGCAAATTTATCCATTGTTTTGGCTCGTTCTGTATTCGCTTAAAACGAACGATCAGATTCTCGGCGGCAGCTTCTTCTCGCTGCCGACGACGCCGCAATGGGCTAACTATAAAGCCGCCTACACGAGCGGACATTACTTGCAATATCTTGGCAACAGCGTGCTTGTCACCTGCGTGACGCTGCTGTGCGTCATCGTATTCAGTTCCATGGTCGCCTACGCGATCTCGCGCTTTAAATGGAGATACGGTCCGGTCGTTACGCTCATCTTCTTGATGGGCATGATGATTCCGATGTCGGCGACGCTGCTGCCGCTGATGGTTATCTTCAAAAACATTCACATCCTGGATACGCGTTGGGCGCTTATTCTGCCGTATATCGCGTTCTCGACGCCGATCTCCGTCTTCATTCTGAGCGGCTTCATGCGAGGAATTCCGGCTGAGATCGAAGAGTCGGCGTTCATGGATGGCGCTAGCGTCTACCGGATCTTCCGCAGCATTATCCTGCCGGTTTCGGTGCCGCCGATCATGACGGTCATCATCCTGACGTTCATTACGATCTGGAACGAGTATATTATGGCCGCGACGTTTATTTCGTCGGAGAAGTTGAAAACTTTGCCGTTCGGCATATATACTTTTGTCAGCCAGTACAATGTGAACTACGGCGCAATCGGCGCATTCCTGATTCTCGGCGCTTTGCCGGTGCTGCTCGTGTACTTCGTCCTTTCCGAACGCATCACGAAAGGCATGGTAGCGGGCGCGGTCAAAGGGTAAGCGCGTAACGGGCATGCTTGCACGGAAGGGCGGTAACGGCGGTGACGCGCGGATTTCATTCCATACAATATCGATTGTTCGTGCTCTTCTTGGTCAGCATGTCCGCAATCGTGCTTACAGTCAGCATTCTGTACTATAACCGGACGACGGTGCAATTTCATCAGAAGATCAGCGACCTCTCGAAGCAGAACGTGGCGCAGACGGCAGGCTTGTTCGATCTTCTCTTGAAAGGGTACGACAGCTTGTCGAAATCCGTCATCGGCAATAATGATTTTGCTCGTATTCTGAGCAACCCCACAGTCGACAGCCCTGCTGTCGATTATTTTAATGAGCAGGCCATAACCAATATATTGGCGGCTGCTTTCCTGTCGCAAGAAGACTTGATCGGCATTCATGTCCTTACGGATAAAGGGAAAGTCTACAACTACAGCAACTTCGCCAGCGTCGTCGATCCCATGTACGGCGAGTCGAAGTGGTACGGCGAAATCAAAGCGTCCACCGGCAGCATGGTTTGGCTCGGCGTATTCAATCACTCGATCATCGATCAAGTGGATGACCGCTCCGTCTTCGCATTCGGACGGCCGATCTACGACCTGAACAATCATAAACCCGTCGGTATTATGCTGTTCGAGACCGATCCGCAAGCGATTATGTCAGCCATGGACAATCTGAAGCTTGGCGAACATAGCGAGGTCTACTTGATGTCGGGCGAAGGCGAACTGCTCTCGACGACTTCGGATTCTGCGGATGAGTCGTGGCTGTCGCTGCTGCCGCATCCGCAGGACGGCGTTCCGGTCGTGGAAGAGCATAACAATCAGCTGGTCGTCGCATCGCAGCTTCCTTTCGCCAACTGGACCGTGCTCAGCGTGACGCCCGACCGGGATCTCAACGTAGAGCTGATGGAGACCAAACGGTTTCTGATTATCGTCGGCGCGATTCTCGTCCTCGTCTCCGTGCTGATCGCTACGGTCTTCTCAAGAACGCTCTCGTCGCCGCTCAAGCGGCTCATCAACGAAATGAAGCAGGTCGAGATCGGGAATTTCCGCGGCTCGCTCAATGTGACGTCGTACCGGGAAATCAACAGCTTGGTCGCCTCCTTCAATCAGATGGTCAATCAGATCGCGGACCTGATCGAGCGGGTGAAGGTCGCTTCCGTCAGCGAGAAGAACGCCGAGCTGCAAGCGCTGCAATCGCAGGTGAATCCGCATTTCCTGTATAATACGCTGGACATGATCTATTGGATGCTGGACGAGAAGGGGCATGACCGTCTCGGGGAGGTCGTGCTGTCGCTGTCGCGGCTGTTCCGCTACAGCAGCCATTGGGTCGACGGCGCGGCCGTTACGCTCGGCGAGGAGATCGAACAGATTCAGCACTATTTGACGATTATCGTGACTCGCCTTGAAGGACGGCTGGCCGTCGACGTGGACGTCGACGAAGCGTGGTCGCGCGTTCCCGTGCCCAAAATGACGCTGCAGCCCGTGATCGAGAACGCCGTGAAGTACGGCCTTGAGCCGCTCGTCGACAGACCGGGGGCGCTGCGCGTCTATATCGAGGAAGAAGAGCGCCAGCTGCGCATTATGGTCGCCGATAACGGCGTCGGCATGGAGTCGGAGACGCTCGATGCCCTGAACGCGATGCTGCAACGGGCGAAGGACGACACCGCCCGGGATGTCGACGAGGAATCGGAACGCCGCGAAGGCGGCATCGGCCTTGTTAATTTGCAGCGCCGCCTGCAGCATATGTTCGGCGAATCGTACGGCGTGGAATTGATCAGCACGCGGGATCTGGGAACGACGGCGATCATCACGATCCCGGTCCCGCCGCAGAAGGAAGGGGGCGCTCTGTATGCCTATGAATATCCTTATCGCGGATGACGAGAGCGTCATCCGCGAAGGCGTCAAACGGACGATCAAGCGGGCGTTTCCCGACTATGCGATCCATCTGGCCGGCTCGGCCGAGGAGGCGGTCGGGATCCTGGAGAGCCGGCCGGTCGATATCGTGCTGACGGATATTTTGATGCCGGGCATCAACGGCCTGGAATTCATGAAGATGTCGCGGCGCAAGTTCGCGCATGTGAAATGGGTCGTCATCTCGGCCCATTCCGAATTCGCCTACGCCCAGGAAGCGGTGCGGCTCGGAGCGCGCGACTATCTGTTGAAGCCGATCGGCAAGCAGCGGCTCGTCGAGCTGATGGAACAGCTCGCGCGGGAAACGCAGACGGAGACGGAGCTGTCGCGCGAAGGCGCCATGCTGCGGCAGAACTTGAAGTTTCTGCGCGAGGCGGTGTTTCAGCGGCTCGCTTCCGGGCTTGATATCGGCAACATGGACATCGCGCCGATCTTCGAGAAGTATCCGGACTTCCACCTCGTGATGGCGCATATCGAAGAGGCGGTCAAGCCGGTGCATCTGGAGCATTTCATTATCGAGAACGTGCTGTCCGAGCTGGTGGACCGGTACGGGGACGGCTTCGTCGTCAATTTCGACCGGCAGAGCCTGCTTGCGATCGTTCATTTCCCGAACCCGGCGTCGTTGAACGCGCTGCTCGCGGAGCTGAAGACGCATCTCGGCCATTATTTGAAGCTGCCGTTCCATCTGACGCCGTCCGGCGTCATCACCGATTTCCACCAGATCGCGCAGGAAGTGAAGCGGCTGCGCCAAGCGGCGTCCGTGCCCGGCGCGGAGCGGGGCGAAGGCAGCGGGGACCATGCGATCGAGGTGGCGCTGCAGTACTTGAAGGCGCATTACAACGAGGAGCTGTCGCTGGAGAAGGTGGCGTCCGTCGTGTTCCTGAACCCGATCTACTTCAGCCAGCTGTTCAAGCAGAAGACGGGGCAGGGCTACAAGGACTACGTCATCAGCCTGCGCATCGAGCAGGCGAAGGAGCTGCTGCGGCAGCACGGCCTGAAGCTCGCGGACATCGCGGAGCGGATCGGCTACGGGGACGTCCGGCATTTCACGCAGGTGTTCCGCAAGAAGATGAACGTGACGCCGACGGAGTATCGGCAGATGATCCTTGCGGAGCGGTAGGGGGGCGGCCCCCTGTGGCCCCTTTGTTTTTAATGACAATAAAATTCGACCATGATTAATTCAAACATGATTAATCCAAACATGATTAATCCAAACATGATTAATCCAACCATGATTAATTCAACCTGTTTAATTCAACCTGTTTAATTCAACCATGATTAGTCCAACCTGTTTAATTCAAATTCAAAGGCTTTTCACGACCCCCTAAATCCCCCTTCTCTTAAGGGGGACCCCAGGGACTCCGTCCCTGGACCCGGAATTAGCGTGCCTGCTGCGGGGCCTTCTTCGAAGTTTCGTTTGAGGAGGGTTCGTTTTTCGTCCGCTGGCGCGGACACACTTTACCGTGGGCGTGCTTACGTTCCTTTACGCCTGAAGTTAGTTGAAGAGCTTAGATCAAAAACGTTTCGCACCCCCCTGGGGTCCCCTTTGCCTATGAGGGAGGAGCTCCGCCCCTGGACCCGGAATTAGCGTGCCTGCTGCGGGGCCTTCTTCGCACCTCATCGACGCTAACGAATCGATTCAACGTTATTACCCCTTTTGACCACTTTTCGCATCGTAACGAATCCCAGTGTCGTTATTTGACCAATCCGTCCTAATATAGGAGTGGTTTGTTCCGAATAAGATGTGTGAGATTCATTAGCATGTTCGATCTTTCATTTTGGCTAGTATAAGACCGGTGGGGTTCGTTAGCGTCAGCCTGCGGCTCGTTCGTGCGTTCGCCACAGCACACTGTTCGCTAGCGTCAGCCTGCGGCGTGTTCGCGCGTTCGCAATAGCACACTGTTCTTAGCGTCAGTCTGCGTGCGGCTTGTTCGCACGTTCGCTAACTGCACCCTGTTCGTTAGCGTCAGCCTGCGGCACATTCGTGCGTTCGCCACAGCACCCTGTTCGTTAGCGGCACCTGCGGTGTGTTCGCGCGATCGCAATAGCACCCTGTTCGTTAGCGTCAGTCTGCGGCTTGTTCGTACGTTCGCTAACTGCACCCTGTTCGTTAGCGTCCGCCTGCGGCGTGTTTGCACGTTCGCTAACTGCACCCTGTTCGTTAGCGTCCGCCTGCGGCACATTCGCGCGATCGCCACAGCACCCTGTTCGTTAGCGGCACCTGCGGTGTGTTCGCGCGTTCGCCACAGTACACTGTTCGCTAGCGTCCGCCTGCGGCGTGTTCGCGCGTTCGCAATAGCACACTGTTCGCTAGCGTCAGTCTGCGGCTTGTTCGCACGTTCGCTAACTGCACCATGTTCGTTAGCGCCAGCCGACGGCTTGATGGCGGCAGCCCCGGCAGCTTGTTAGCGTCAACCCGTGGCAGCGAACAGTTCGCTAACGCCAGCGCACTTTTCGGAAATGAAACGACAGCGGAACGCGGCTTCCGATGTAATTTGTCGGTTAGCGCGGTGTTTCCATCAGGGTCTCTGCACAGAGGCTTTGCATCCGGTTCGCTCCTAATGGTATGTTGTAAGGAGCAATCCGAGGAGGAAGATTATGGCCAACGAATCGAAGAAAAACAAGCATTTTGCCAATATATCGCTCGGCGTGATGGCGGCCGGCTTCGCGGCGACCATTCCGTTCCGTTCCGGGGGACTCGGCCTGCTGCATGCGGGCTTCGAGGCCGGCGTCATCGGCGGGCTCGCGGACTGGTTCGCCGTGACGGCGCTGTTCCGCCATCCGCTCGGCATTCCGATTCCGCACACGGCGCTGCTGCCGCGCAACCGGAAGAAGATGTCCGAGGGCATCGTGCGCGTGCTGGAGGAGCGGCTGCTCGCCAAAGAGAGCATGCTCGAGAAGCTGAAGCAGTTCGAGCTGATGGGCCAGCTGCTGCCGGCCGTCCGCGGCGCGCTCCATTCGGCGGTGCACAGCGAGCGCCTGCCGCATCTCCTGGAAGGCGTGATCCGCAGCGCGGACGCGGAGCGGTTCGTGCCGATGCTGGCCGCCGAGATCCAGGCTGCGGCGCGGCGGATCGATCTGGAGGCGGCGCTTCGCGGCTTCTTGCGGAAAGCCGAGGAGAACGGCACGGACGAGCATCTGCTCGACCTGCTGCTGACGCGCGCCGAATCGTGGGTTGCGACGGAAGGGATGCGCCGCGAGCTCGGCAGCGCAGTCATGACGCTGATCAAAGGGCTGAACCTGGGCGGTCTCATGTCGTTCGCGGTCAACGCGTTCATCGGCTACCTGGAAGAGGACAAGCTCGGCACGATGCTGCAATCGTTCATTCTAACGAAGATCCACGAGCTGAAAATCCCGCATTCGCAGCGCCGGTTCATCGTGATGACCAAGCTGCGAGAAGCGCTGGATCACCTGATCACGGAGCTGGCCGCCTCCGGCCGGTTGGACATGATGCGCGACGAGCTGCTGAACGCGTTCGACATCGAAGGGGAGCTGCACAAGCTGGTCGACGTTCTGCGGGAGAAGGGAATCGCCTTCCTGCACGGCGAGGATTTTGCCGCGAGGGCCTGGCCGCTCATCGAAGGCTTGATGAACCGGTTCGAGGAGAACGAAGCGCTGGTCGACGATGCCGAGCAATGGCTGAAGGGCCAGGCCGCAGCGCTTATCGAACGCAATCATGCCCGGATCGGGACGTTCGTGAAGGAGAATCTGGACCGTCTCGACAACGACCAGCTCGTCGAGCTGATCGAAGACAAGGTCGGGCAGGATTTGCAGTGGATCCGCGTGAACGGGGCGCTTTGCGGCTTCCTGATCGGCCTGCTGCTGCGGGGCATCGAGATGGCGACCGGCAACGTCTGAACCCGGGCGGCCGGCGCCGAATGGGGCAAGGAAACAGAGCGGATGCGCGCTGCCGCGTTACGGAAGCGGCGAATGCGGCGTCTGTCCCCTCCGCTGCAGCCCGTTTTTGCGAAAAACAGTCATATAGCGAGGTAGCGGGAGAATGCTGGCGCTCGTCTCGATTGTAAGCGTTATATCTGGCGCCGTTGCCTGCATATGCGATTGGAGTGCGGGCGAAATTCCTTTACAAAAGGCGATGGCAGGCGTAACATACGATTCGTGCAAAAACGTTTGTGACAGAACACGCTGAATTTCTTTACCGAGAAAACGGGGGAACCAATGGCATGTCAAGCGCTCGAAGACGTCTTCGAAGCTTGCGCCTGGGGTGAATCCCGAGCTCGGCGGCCCCGGCCGCCAAGCTTGGGTAGGGCAGCTCTCCAGCCCGAATCCGACAGCTAACCTCGTAAGCGTTCCGAGAGAGGCGACGATTGTGCGTGCAAACATGGACACTTCAGATTCTTGTGCCAAGAAGCCGCGAGAGGCGTTCCTCTAGACAGAGGCCGTTTTTCGCTGGCTTCTTTTTGCTGTCCGCTAATCCGGCGAAGCATAAGTTTCGGGAATAGTTGTAAATTTATAGGTATAGGGCAGGAAAGGGGCTTGTTGTTATGGCCGGCTACCGGCGTAAAACTCCGGAGGAATTGCTATTATCCATTTCTAAAATCCATCGCGGGCGTCTCAAAATTTATATCGGCGCCGTCAGCGGTTCGGGCAAGACCTATCATATGCTGCGCGAGGGCCAGGCGCTCAAGCAGCAGGGGATCGAGGTCGTCGTCTGCGCCGTATCGACGATGCGCCGTCCGGAAACGGTCGAGCAGCTGGCGGATTTGGAACGTATTCCGAGCATCCATTGGATGAAGGGCGACGTGGAGAAGAAGGATTTGAATTTGGATGCGATCGTGAAACGCAATCCGGAAGTATTGCTGGTGGATTCGCTGGCGCACGAGAACCGTCCGGACGCGAAGTTTCCGACCCGGCGCGAGGATATCCGCTATTTGCTGAGCCTCGGCATCAGCGTCATTACGACGGTCAACGTCTACGAGCTTGAAGGCGTGACGGAGCAGGCGCAGAAGCTGACCGGCATTTCGCCGGAATGCACGGTGCCCGTCGATTTGCTGGAGCTCGCGGACGAGGTGCGGCTGATCGACGTATCGCCGGAGACGATTTTGAACCGGCTGAACGAAGGCCGGCTGAACAACGTGAAGGACCCCGAGCTGCTGAAGCGGGGGAACGTCGGCAAGCTGCGGGAGCTGACGCTGCGCCTGATGGCGGAGGGCGTGAACGAGTCGCTGGAGAAATACCGCGAAGAACAGGGCTTCATCGGGCCCTCCGGGGCGTCCGAGCGCATCCTGGTCGCGGCGCAGTACCATATTAACGGCTCGATCTACATCCGGCGCGGGCAGCAGATCGCCAAGCGGCTGGGCGGCGATCTGCAGGTGGTTGTCTTCACGGATACGAGCCAGGAGCCGACGAAGGAACGGGAAGCGTTCAAGAAGTCGATTCTGAAGCTGGTCGAGAAGGTCGGCGCGGGCTTCCGCGAGATCGCTGTCGACAGCCGCAAGCAGGTGCCGCGCGCGCTCATCCGCTACGCCATGCTCATTAACGCGACCCGCATCGTCATGGGTCACTCCAAGCAGACGCGCTCGGAAGAGCTGCGGCAGGGCTCCATCGCCCGCAGCCTGCTTAAGCAGACGCGCAACATCGACGTCTTCTTCATGGCCGACCGCGCGGAGCATGACGGGGAGCGGGTGCTGCCGGTGAAGCGGGCCGTGCCGAAGCCGGCTTCCGAGCCGTACCGCCGTCTGAGCGAACAGGAAGTCGAGAAGAAGATCGAGAGCATCCGGCGCGGCACGTTCAAGGTGTATGTCGGCGCGGCTCCCGGCGCGGGCAAGACGTATATGATGCTGCGCGAAGGCAATGATTTGCTGCGCAAGGATATCGACGTCGTCATTGGCTATGTCGATGCGCATGGCCGGGCGGATACGGAGGCGCAGATCGGTAAGCTGACGTCGATTCCGCGCATCGCCCTGGGCGGGCACGGAGCCGAAGAGATGGACGTCGCCGCCGTTATCGCGCGCAATCCCGAGGTGGTGCTGATCGACGAGCTGGCGCATATCAATGCGCCGGGCAGCCGGAACAAGCACCGTTACGAGGATATCCGCGAGATTCTCGATGCCGGCATCTCGGTCATTTCGACGATGAACGTGCAGCATTTGGAGAGCTTGAAGGATGCCGTGGAGCAGATCACCTGCACGACCGTCACCGAGACGGTGCCCGACCAGTTCCTTCGCCTCGCGGACGAGATGGAGCTGATCGACGTGGCGCCGAGCGCGCTGCAGCAGCGGCTGCGGGACGGCCAGATCTACAAGGCCGAGGACGTGGAAGGCGCCCTTGCCGGCTTCTTCAAGACCGGCAATCTGATCGCGCTGCGCGAGCTTGCGCTGCGGGAGATCGCCGACGACGTGGATGAGCGGCTGGAGGCGTGGGAACGCCACGGTTCGCTGCGCGGCCCTTGGCGCCGGCACGAATCGATCTTCGTCGCGGTGACGACGGGCAAGAACGCCGAGCGCCTCATCCGCCGCGGCTTCCGCATCGCCCACCGTTTGAAAGCCGAATGGCATGTGCATTACGTGCGCCCCGAAGGGGAGCGCTCGGCGGGCTGCGACCAGCGGATCGGCGAGATCAAGGCGTTGACCGATCGGCTCGGCGGGACGTTCGAAGTGCAGTCGGGCGTATCCGCGAACCATATCCCGGACGCGCTGCTGGCGAAAGCGAACGAGCTGAAGAGCACGCAGATGATCCTGGGGCAGTCGGGCCGCGGCTTCTGGAGCCGGCTCAAGCAGAAGCCGGTCATCGATACGATTTTGCGCGAAGGGCGCCACATGGATGTCCTGGTCGTGGCGGATTTCAATCCGAATATCGCGCTCGGGGAAGAAGAAGAGTAGCCGATATCGTTCATGTTCATATCGAAGATACGATTCGCGATCGGACACGGACGTCCGGCTGGCAGCAAGCACACTGCGGGCCGGGCGTTTCTATTGTCGTACGGCATACGCGGAGCAAATCAAAAGGCACCTGAGAGGGTGCCTTAAACACTGTTGAGAACCATACGCTGCTTCGAGCAGGCTCGTGGCAAACCGCGTCCTGGAGCATGGACGGATCCTGTTGGCGCTTCGCCGGCGTGGCATGGATAGCTGTTACCGTTTCGAACCCAGCCGGCTTCATGGCGGCTGGTTCACGGTGCGTCCGTCGATGCAAGAGAGTGGACAGGAGATCCGTTATTCGCTGCTTTATCACGTTTTTTCGAGTGCTGGCGGACAAGAGATCCGTTATATCAGCTGATTCACATGTTCTCGGTACCATCCGGGCACATTAGCGGATCCTGTGTCCGTTCGCTACCCCAAATAGCCTGATTTCGCCAAAAAAACGGAACCTCTGTCCGCCAGTCTTGGAGGGGGGAACTATTGCTATCAATAGATGCGACATATGCGGGTCGAACATTCTCAACAGTCTAAGGCACCCGAGAGGGGGCCTTTGCTGTCGGCATATGCTAGTGCCGTATGCTTGTATAATGCTCGAGCCGTCCGCCCGAATCGTCCACCCGAGCCGTCCGCCTGAGCGATCCGCAGATCCGTCCGCCCGAATCGTCCGCCCGAGCCATCCGCCGAGCCGTATGCCCGATCCGTCCGTCCGAGTCGTCCACCTCAATTTTGCCCGAATTGTTTGGATATCGTTTATGCCGTTAAGCTTGTAACGTACCGCCGATGCGGGGGGACGTTATTCTCTGCACATCGCGCATACGCCGTAGAACTCGACCCGGCAGCCGTCGACCTGAAACCTGCCATGATCCGTGCCGGCGGCCATCAGCGATTCGCGATTATCCGGCTCCAAGTTGAATAGGCGGCCGCAAAGCCGGCAACGAAAATGCCAATGGTCCGTTTCGGCCAATTCGAAGCGGCTGGACTTGCTGCCGTTCGCGAGCTCTCTGGCGATGCCGATCTCGATGAGCAGCTTGAGCGTGCTATAGACGGTCGTCGGACTGACATGCGGGAATTTCCCGACCATCGCCTCGTAAATGCGGTCGGCAGTCGGATGCGGCAATTCGAGCAGAAGCTCGACGACTTGTATGCGCTGGGGGGTTATGCGCAAGCCTTCTTCTTTCATTCTGGCTACGATCGATTCCTTGCTCCATATGACCGCCATCGGTTCCCCTCTTTAATAAACAAAGAGCGGTATTTGGAGGAATACCGCTCTTTGCTTCATCTGTTCGGTTCGCGCATTCGGTTCACGCATTCGGTTCGTGCTTTCGGTTCGCGCGGCCCTGCCCGAGCGCCTTAGTTCAAGTCGTAGCGATCCGCGTTCATGACCTTCACCCAAGCGGCGATGAAGTCCCGGACAAACTTCTCCCGGTTGTCTTCCTGCGCATATACTTCCGCGATGGAGCGCAGCACGGAGTTCGAGCCGAACACCAGGTCGACGATCGTTGCCGTACGCACGACCTCGCCGGTCTTGCGGTCGCGGCCTTCGTATACGCCGCCTTCCACGGGCTTCCACTGGATGCCCATATCGAGCAGGTTCACGAAGAAGTCGTTCGTCAGCACGCCCACGCGATCCGTGAACACGCCATGCTTGGTATCGCCGAAGTTGGTGCCCAGGACGCGCATGCCGCCGATCAGCGCCGTCATTTCCGGCGCCGTAAGGCCGAGCAGCTGCGCTTTGTCCACGAGCAGCTCCGCCGCGCTTACGCGGTACTGCTGCTTCTGGTAGTTGCGGAATCCGTCGGCAGCCGGCTCGAGCACCGCGAAGCTTTCGACGTCGGTCTGTTCCTGAACGGCGTCGCCGCGGCCTGCAGTGAAAGGAACCGTGACGTCATAGCCCGCGTCTTTTGCCGCTTGCTCGATGGCCGCGCTGCCGCCGAGCACGATCAGATCGGCCAAGCTTACGTTCGTGCCGGAAGCGGCTTGAATGCCTTCCAGGGCGGCCAGCACGTTCGCGAGCCGCCGCGGCTGGTTCGCTTCCCAGTCCTTCTGCGGAGCAAGGCGGATTCGCGCGCCGTTCGCGCCGCCGCGCATGTCGGAGCCGCGGAAGGTACTTGCCGATGCCCAAGCCGTCGTCACCAGCTCGCTGACGGAAAGCCCGGAATCGAGAATTTGCGTCTTCAGCGCTTCGACTTCGGCATCCGTCAAAGCGGCGTTTCCGGCCGGGATCGGATCCTGCCAGATCAGCACCTCGGCAGGCACCTCCGGACCGAGGTATCTTGCGCGCGGACCCATGTCGCGATGCGTCAGCTTGAACCATGCGCGCGCGAAGGCGTCCGCGAATTCCTCCGGATGCTCGTAGTAGCGGCGGGAAATTTGCTCGTACGCCGGATCTGCGCGCAGCGCCATGTCCGCGGTCGTCATGATCGTCGGGATCCGAATGGATGCATCTTCCGCATCCGGCGCAAGATGCTCCTCCGCAGGATTGATCGGCGTCCACTGATGCGCGCCGGCCGGACTCTTCGTCAGCTGCCATTCATAGCCGAGCAGCAGCTCGAAGAAGCCGTTGTCCCATTGCGTCGGATTCGCCGTCCAGGCGCCTTCGATGCCGCTCGTGATCGTATCGCGGCCTTTGCCGCTGCCGTGCGCGCTCAGCCAGCCCAAGCCCAGCGCCTCGACCGGCGCGCCTTCCGGCTCGGCGCCGACAAGCGCGGCATCGCCGGCGCCATGGGCTTTGCCGAACGTGTGGCCGCCGGCTACGAGCGCGACGGTTTCTTCGTCGTCCATGCCCATGCGCTTGAACGTTTCGCGAATGTCGCGAGCGCTTGCAAGCGGGTCAGGCTTGCCGTTCGGGCCTTCCGGATTGACGTAGATCAGGCCCATCTGCACCGCGGCAAGCGGGTTCTCGAGATTGCGGTCGCCCGTGTAGCGCTTATCGCCCAGCCATTCGGTCTCGACGCCCCAATAGATATCCTCTTCGGGATGCCATACGTCTTCGCGGCCGCCGCCGAAGCCGAAGGTTCTGCCGCCCATGGATTCGATCGCGACATTGCCCGCCAGCACGAACAGGTCGGCCCAGGAAATTCGATTGCCGTACTTCTGCTTGATCGGCCATAGCAGCCGGCGCGCTTTATCGAGGTTGCCGTTGTCGGGCCAGCTATTGAGAGGAGCGAACCGCTGGGTGCCGGTTCCGGCTCCGCCGCGGCCGTCGCCGGTACGGTACGTGCCCGCCGAGTGCCAGGCCATGCGAATGAAGAACGGGCCGTAGTGACCAAAATCGGCCGGCCACCAGTCTTGGCTGTCCGTCATCAGGGTACGAAGATCCTGCTTCAGCGCATGATAGTCGAGCTGGGCGAACGCCTCGGCGTAGTTAAAGTCCTCATCCATCGGATTCGACTTGCGGTCGTGCTGGTGGAGGATGTTCAGATTCAGCTGGTTCGGCCACCAGGTCTTGTTCGTCGTGCCGCTGGAAGCGGGACTCGTCGAGCTGCCGTGATGGAACGGGCACTTGCCGGCATTGGCATTCGTCATATCCATTGCGTTCACTCCTTATATTATTTATTAAATAATAATAATTCTAAATACAGTTATACGATGATCCGCCGCGGAATGCAATCCCCTTTTATTTGCTATTTTCAGAATCATGCCGGAATACCTGAATGTTTCCTTCCGATTCCGGCTGTACTTAGGGCCGTCTCTCTTCTCAATTTATGCAGCGGCCGGAACATGTAGAAACCGTTTTCGCTTCATAGAAGAATAAGTTCCGTCCAAGAAGAATACGTTCCGTCGGTCCGTCATCGGGCGCAATCCCGCGCCCTATCGTCTATATCGGCTTACGAATAGCCATCCGGGAGAGCTATAGCCCGTTGTCCTTTAACGTCGTTTCTAAAATAACAAATAACAAAGCCGGGCCGTCCATTCAAGGACTGCCCGGCTTGATTCATGGCTATGCGAGAATCTAGATCACCCAGTTGCCGCCGCGCATCAGCGGCTCGGCCGTGCCGTCGGCGCGGATTCCGTCGATGTCGAGCTCGGCGGAGCCGATCATGAAGTCGACGTGCACGAGGCTCGTATTGAGGCCTGCGGCGATTTGCTGCTCCTCGTTCATTTCCTTGCCGCCCTCGATGCAGAACGCGTACGCTTTGCCGATGGCCAGGTGGCAGGATGCGTTCTCGTCGAACAGCGTGTTGTAGAAAATAATGTTCGTGTCCGAAATCGGCGAGCGATGCGGCACGAGCGCGACTTCCCCGAGGAACGCGGAGCCTTCGTCGGTGCCGACCAGGTTCTTGAGCACCTCAAGCCCTTCTTCCGCCTGAACGTCGACGATCTTGCCGTCCTTGAAGGTCAGGGAGAAGTCCTTGATCAGGTTGCCGCCGTAGCTGAGCGGCTTCGTGCTCGAGACGACGCCGTTCGTGCCGCTTCGCAGCGGCGCGGTGAACACTTCCTCCGTCGGCATGTTCGCGACGAAAATATCGCCCTTCGCGTTCTCGCTGCCCGCGCTGATCCAAATATGGCCGGGCGCCAGCTCCAGCGTCAGATCCGTGCCGGGACCGGTGTAGCGGAGCGCGAAATATTTCTTCTCGTTCAGGAAGGAAGCCTTCGTATCCAGCGTCTCGATATGCGTCTTCCACGAAGCGACCGGATCCGGCTCGTTGATGCGCGTCGCCGCGAAGATCGCGTCCCAGAGCGCGTCTTCCTGCTGCTCGGAGGCCACGTCCGGGAATACTTTCGCCGCCCAGTCCGGAGACGGCACGGCGACGATCGACCAGCTGACCTTATCCGACATCGTGTAGGAACGCCATGTCTTCAGCGCGATGCCCGCCGCTTTGTTGGCATTGGCGATCCGCTCCGGCTTGATGCCCTTGAGCAGGTCGGGGTTGGCCGCGATGATGCTCAGGAACGCCGCGTTGTCCTTGGCCATGTCCTCCCAGCCTTGCGCCCGCCACTGCGGGTACTCCAGGAACGCTTCGTCCGGAGCGAGCTCGTATTTCGTACGCGTCACCACATCGTCGTTCCATTCGACATGCACGTTCTTGGCACCGACTTCATAGGCCTTCTTCACGACCATCCGCACGAACGGCGCGGACGAGATGCCGGCCGTCACGACCAGCGTTTGGCCGGGCTGTACGTTGACGCCGACCTCGACGGCAAGCGCCGCATAGCGCTCAAGCTTCTTTTCAAAATCATTGATCATGGAATAACACTCCTTACTCATGGATAGTCCTAGTTTAACATATTAGAGGGTCAAACTCTAAAGCACGGGGCGGAGTAAAAAGGCTTCGGAGGCGTTGCGGCAATCCGGCGAAGGGATGCGGAGCCAGGCTGAAATTTTACGAACATATTTTCGCATAAATGTGCCATTTACAGGAAGATTGCGTTATACTAGGAGGATATCCGGCCTTGAGGCCGCATGACGAAGGAGGTTGCAGCGGTGACGCCTTTTACGGCAGACGTATTGAACATCATTCGCGGCATCCCGCGCGGCCGCGTCATGACCTACGGCGGAATCGCGGGGCAGGCGGGCAGTCCGCGCGCCGCAAGACAGGTGGTGCGCATCCTCCATTCCATGAGCGGGAAGTACGAGCTTCCGTGGCACCGCGTCATTAACGCCAAAGGCGAAATCGCCATCGGCAGCGACGAAGGGCGGTTCATGCAGCGGGCGCTGCTCGAGGAGGAAGGCGTCTACGTCAACCCGGCGGGCGTCGTCGACCTCGCGGAATACGGGTTCGAGCCGGACCGGCGGACCGCGGGCGATCCGATGCCTGAGGAACGGCGCGACTGAACATTGGATAATGGCATGAATGATTGCATGACTAATGGATTGCATGACTAATGGATTGAATGACTAATGAACTGAATGATTGATGGATTGAATAATTGATGCACCGAATGATTCATGGAATGCATGACAGAAGGATAGCAAGAGAAAGAAGGATGGCCTGTGCCCAGAACCGTATACGTCGCGCTGCTTGGTTTAAGTCTCATCTGGGGCGGATCGTTTTATTTTATCAAAATGCTGCTGCACGACTTCGGGCCGTGGTCGATCGCTTGTCTGCGCTCAACCTGCGGGCTGCTCGTCGTGCTGCTCATCATGCTCGCGTTCCGCAAACCGTTCGGCTTCCGCACGATCCCGTGGGGCGCGATGTTCGTCATGGCCGCGATCAATACGGCGCTGCCCTGGACGCTGATCGCGTTCAGCGAGGAACGGATTCCGAGCGGCATGGCATCCATCCTGAACGCGACGACGCCGATATGGACGGTGCTTATCGGCATGCTCTTCTTCCGCGGCCGCTCCGGCCGGATGCAGTGGATCGGCCTCGGCATCGCCACGGCCGGCCTGCTCGTGCTGCTCGGCATTAAGCCCGGCGCGCTGCTGTCGGTGGACGGCATCGGCTTTGCCGGCATGATGGGCGCCGCCTGCTGTTACGGCATCGGCTCGCAGCTGTCGAAGCGGCTGTCGGTGCGCGGCTGCACCATGTACCAAATTACATACGGCACGCTGCTCAGCAGTGCGGCATTGAGCGGTGTCTTTGCGTTGACGACGGAATCGATGTCGTTGCCGAAGCTGACCTCGATGACCAATTTGCCGATGATCGCCGGGCTCGGCTTGTTCGGTTCCGGGTTTGCCTACATCTTGTTCTACTACATGGTGGAGAAGGGGAGCGCCGAATTCGCTTCCATGGTTACGTACCTGGTGCCCTCGACCGCCTTGATCTGGGGCTACGCGCTGCTTGACGAGACGATCAAGTGGAATATGCTCGCCGGGCTCGTCATCATTCTGGCCGGCGTGTTTCTGGCGGGGCGCAGGGCCCCGCGGCGGATCGCGCGGCAGGAGCTGCGGCGCAATCCGCGGTAATTCCGGTGGTAAGAAAGGCCGGCAGCAGGACCAAGCGGTAAGAGCGGCTGCCGGAACGGAGTGGAAAGGCAGTCAAGAGCTGAGCCCGCAAGGGCAGGGGAGTGGGGATAAGACGTGTCATTCGTTACGCGGCTGCAATGGTTTTTCAAGACCCGATGGCTTCACTATTCGGTGGCCATCGGTTTAATGACGGCGGTCAGCCTTCTGCAGACGATACCGCCCAAAATGATCGGCAACACCATCGACAATATTCAGAAAAGCAATCTGACGGCTTCGGAGCTGAGCCAAACGGCGCTGCTGCTGGTCGGTTTGGCGCTGCTGATGTACGTGCTCGTCTACGTGTGGATCACGACGCTATACGGCAACTCCGTCCTGCTGGAGAAGCTCCTCCGGGGACGGTTCATGGCCCATCTGACGCGGATGACGCCGGGCTTCTTCCAGCGCAACAGCACGGGGCAGCTGATGGCGCTGGCCACCAACGACATTCTCGCCATCGGCAACACGGCCGGCTACGGCGTCATGACGCTCGTCAACACGGTGGTCGGCGCCTCCGTCGTCATCGTTACGATGATCTCGCTGATCGACTACAGGCTTATGCTGGCCGCGCTTGTTCCGCTGCCGCTGCTCGCCGTCGTCATCAGCTTCCTCGGCCGCAAGGTGAGGGCGCGATTCCTCGCCGCCCAAGACGCGTTCGGCAAGATGAACGACCATGCGCTGGAGTCGATTTCCGGCATCCGCGTCCTGCGCTCCTACGTGCAGGAGAACGAGGATCTTGCCGCATTCGACCGCGTGACGAGCGGCGTCATGGACCGCAACCGGGAAGTGTCGCTGATTAACGCGCTCTTCCAGCCGCTCATCTCGCTGATCGTCGGCGTCAGCTATTCCATCGGCATTGAATACGGCTCTTATTTGGTGTTCCAGGACGAAATTTCGCTGGGCCAGCTGATTTCGTTCAATATTTATCTGGGCATGCTCATTTGGCCGATGATTTCGTTCGGGGAGTTCATTAACGTGCTCCAGCGCGGAAACGCTTCCGCGGACCGCGTGGAGAAGTCGTTCCTGCAGCAGCCCGACGTTATCGATCCCGGTCAGCCCAAGCGCGTGGACATTCCGGCGAGCATCGAGATGCGCGGGCTTACGTTCACGTATCCGACGGCCGAGCATCCGAGCCTGCGGCAGATCTCGTTCACGCTGGAGCGCGGGGGAACGCTCGGCATCGTCGGGCGCACGGGGAGCGGCAAAAGCACGTTGATCAAGCAGCTGCTGCGGCAGTATCCGCTTGCGGAGGAGCAGCTGTTCATCTCGGGCGTGCCCGTGGAAGCGATCGCGATCGACCAGGTAAGGCGCTGGGTCGCGTACGTGCCGCAGGAGCATCTGCTGCTGTCCAAGTCGATCCGGGACAATATCGCGCTCGGCAGGGAAGACGCGGCGGACGGCGAAATCGCCAAAGCGGTCGAGATGGCCTCGTTCGCACCCGATATCGCGATCATGCCGGAAGGCATGGGCACGATCGTCGGCGAGAACGGCGTCATGCTCTCCGGCGGGCAGAAGCAGCGGCTCGCGATCGCGCGGGCGCTCCTGATGGACGCGGAGATTCTGGCGATGGACGATTCGTTGTCGGCCGTCGACGCGCGGACCGAGAGCCGGATCCTGCAAAATATCCGCAAGGAACGCGCGGGCAAAACGACCTTCATCACGACGCACCGGTTGTCCGCCGTCAGCCACGCCGACTGGATCCTCGTCCTCGACGAAGGCCGCGTGATCGAAGAAGGCACGCATGAGCAATTGATGCATTTCGGCGGCTGGTACAGGAAGCAGTGGGACCGCCAGCAGATGGAAGCCGGGCTGGAGGACTAACGCGGATGCCCTTGGCACGTCAACCATTTACACGCCTAACGAGGCGAATTCGTCAGGAGGTCATTGAGCGATGAAGTCATCCACGACGGCCAGGCTGTTCCGCTATGCGCTCGTCTACAAATACCGCATTATCGCGGCCATGCTCATTCTGTGCTGCGCCGTCGGCGCCGAGCTCGGCGGCCCGTACATTGCCAAGACGATCATCGACAAGCATTTGTCCGCCGGCGACAAGGACATCGGCGCCGTGCTTGGGCTTCTGGGGCTGTACATCGGCCTGCTGTTGACCGCAGGCGCCTGCAATTTCACGCAGTCCTATATGCTTCAAGCGACGGCGCTGCGCATCATCAAGAATATGCGGATGGACTTGATGCAGCATATCTCGCGCATTCCCGTCCGGTATTTCGATAACACGCCGATCGGGCAGGTCGTCTCGCGCATCGCCAATGACACGGAGGCGATCCGCGACCTGTTCATGAGCTTCATGGCGACGTTCGTCGTCAGCCTCGTGCAACTGACCGGGATTTACGTGGCGCTGTTCATTCTGGACGCGCGGCTGGCGCTGATCACCTTGCTGCTGCCTCCTCTCTTTGTAGCGATCATGTACGTGCACCTGAAATATTCTCAAGTGTATATCGCCATCATGCGCGCCCGTCTGAGCGACATGAACGCGATGTTCAACGAGACGATCAACGTCATGCCGGTTATTCAGGCGTTTCGCCGGGAGAAGGCGACGACCTTGGAATTCGAGACGCTCAATCACGACAGGTACATCAACCAGGTGAAGCAGTTCCGGGTGTTCTCCATGTCCTCCCGGAATATCGTCGGCACGATCGGCGGGCTGCTCACGGCCCTGGTAATCTGGTATTTCGGCCACGAATCGCTGACGAAGGCGGCGATCTCGTTCGGCGTGTTCTATGCGTTCATCGATTACTTGGGCCGCCTCTTCAATCCGATCATCGGCATCTTCGATCAGCTGACGAATGCGCAGCGGGCGTTCGTATCCGCGGATAAGGTATTCGCGATCATGGACCTCGAAGGTACGGATGTCGAAGAAGCAAAAGGCGCGCCGCGCCCCGATGGCATCGTGAAGTTCGACAACGTCACCTTCGCCTACAAGGACGGCGAGAACGTGCTGAAGGGCATTTCGTTCGAGGCGCGCAAAGGCGAGACGCTGGCGCTAGTCGGCCATACCGGCTCCGGCAAGAGCTCGATCATGAACCTGCTGCTCGGCTTCTACGAGCCGCAGCAAGGCATCATCTCCATCGACGGCCGGGATATCCGGACCTACTCGAAGCAGGAGCTCCGCAAGCATATGGGCATCGTGCTGCAGGATCCGTTCCTATTCGCCGGCGACATCAAGTTCAACGTCAGCCTTTATAATAAGAACATTACCATCGACCGCGTGAAGAGCGCGCTGCGCGAGGTCGGCGCAGCCTCGTTCATCGAGCAGCTGCCGAACGGCTACGACGAGCAGGTTGTCGAGCGCGGCAGCACGCTGTCGTCGGGGCAGCGGCAGCTCATCTCGTTCGCCCGCGCGCTGGCGTTCGATCCGTCGATTCTGATACTCGACGAAGCGACGGCAAGCATCGACAGCGAGACGGAGGGGCTGATTCAGCAGGCGCTCAAGGTCGTCAGCGAAGGACGGACGACGCTTGTGATCGCGCACCGGTTGTCGACGATCCGCGAGGCGGATCAGATACTCGTGCTGCATCGGGGCGAGATCGTGGAGCGCGGCAATCACCGCGAGCTGATGGAATTGCAAGGCCGCTACTACAAGATGTACCAGCTGCAGACGGGAGAAGGGGCGGCAAGGACGGCCGGCGATTCGGCGCAGCATAGCGGGGGCTTGCCGCGAGCGAGCGGCGTACCGAGCCCCTTGTAGCATGCGGAGCGCAGAAACCCGGAAAGTCATTGAAAGAACATTGAAGGAACAATAAAGGAACATTAAAGGAACATCGAAGGAACATTGAAACAACACGGAAAGGCGGTGAAGCCGATTTCTCCAAGCTTTCACCGTGATGGGATACATGACGGCGGCAAAGGAGCGGGGCAGACGATGATAAGCGGATTGGTAAACCAGGACGGCACGTTGAATGAACGACTGATCGAGAGGCGCGAGACGCTCTATACGGGCATGAACGGACAGCGCGTGGAGCGGCTGTACCTCGCTTCCGGCGGACAGGTGATCCTGAAGCCGCTGACCAATGACAGCCAGCTTGGCCGGGAAGCGTGGGTGTACGCGCATGTGCTGCCGTCCTTCCCGCCGATCTATCCCCGCTTGCTGGCGGCGTGTTCGGGAAGAGGGCCTGCGGAGGAAGCGGCGGTCACATCGGTCTCTGCCGCGTCCTCGGCAGCGGCGACTTCCGCCGATAACGGAACGGCTGCGGGCAGCTGGTGTCTTTTCGAGGATTTGGGACCGCTCGCGCATCGGTTCGACGTAAGCGCGGCCGAGGCGCTGATACCGATGATCGCGCGGTGGCATGCGCTGCCCGCGGAGGAGCTGCGGGATGCGCCGCTGCTTGGGCCGAAGCCGATGATCGATGTGCTGCTGCACACCGTGCTTCGGCGGGAGGAGGAGCTGCGGGAAGCCTTGACCGGCATTCCTTCCGGCAGCGAGCTGCTGCACCGGGTGCTTGAACCGCTGCGCGGCGGCGGCCGGCTGCCCGATGACTGGAGCAGCCGGGTGCTGTCCCACGGCGACCTGCACTTGGGCAACTACGGCTCCGTCAACGGCACAGTGAAGGTGCTGGACTGGGAGCATGTTCATCTGAACAGCCCGTTCTGGGATCTCTATCACGTGCTGGACTTGTCGCATCCGGTATTTCCGAAGACGATGACGGCCGAGACGAGGGAACTTCTGCTTGACCGCTATATTGCGGCAGCGCAATCGCAATCGGCCTCGCAGCCGGCGCTTGGCCGAGCGGATACGGAGTCGGAAGCGGAACGCGGCGGCGGTATAGCGGCAGCCGGCGACTTCAAGCGAAGCTACGCGAGATTCGCCGCCGTCTTCTCGCTCTGGATGCTGCTGCTGATCGAGCAAGATCTGGCGGCGCTTCGGACGGCTGCGGCGCTTCCGGCCAAATGGTCGCCGGAGCAGCTGCGCCGGCAGCGACAGGAGACGCTCGACAGCTTCGTTCAATGTGCGGGCAGACTGGAATAGACGATTACGAAGGGAGTCCTGCCCATGAAGCCTGAGTCTCCATCCTCATCTCCATCTGGCCTCGCACGCGTTCTTGGCCGCTTGGCTGCGCCGGATCTGGCGCGGCTGTTATCGGAAGAACTGTCCGGCAGCGAGCTCAATACGCTGCTGCTGGAGGTGTTTCGCGGGCGAACGGATGCTTCGTCCGCCGCCGATCTGTTCAAGCGCTACAGGGAGAATCGGTTTGTACACCCGGCGGGCGCCGACCCGGTCGTCCTGAAGCAGCTGGAGCTGGATATCCTCCGGATCGCCTCGCGCCACGGCGTCGAGCCTGTCCAGCTGTCGCCGGTCGCGCCGCTCGGCACGGCATCGATCATGGCGACGGTCGATCAGAATAAAGTAATCTCCGCCCTGCGGGGGACGGAGGTCGTATCGGATGCGACCAATCTGCTGGCGCTGCATGCCTGCGATTCGATCCGCGGCGGCGCGGAGCCGCGCAAGCGGGAGGGACGCTTGCGGCTTTGCACGACGCACAGGCATATCCGTGCCCAGCATTTCGGCAACGCGCCGGGGATGCTGCCGCATTTTCACTTGTTCTGCATGGTCACCGCAGGGGCGGATACCGGCAGTTACGGATTCGAGATGCAGGCGTTCCGGGAGCATATCGACGTGTACCGGGCGATATTCCGCGAGCGGTTCGATGCGAGTATCGAAGTCATTCTCAGCGTGCGCCCCGGTTACCGGGATGCGGAAGGACTCGTGGCCCGGATTGCCGCGGATATCGAGGCGAGCGGCAGCGGCGTGAAGCTGTCGCTGGGCGCGGCGAATACCGACAATCGCTATTACGCGGGCATGCAATTTACGATTAGGACGATGATTGCGGGCAAGGAGCATGATATCGGCGACGGGGGTTTCGTCGATTGGAGCCAGCAGCTGCTCGGCAGCAAGAAGGAACGTCTGCTCATCAGCGCGATCGGGCTTGACCGGCTGCTGCCGTAAGCGGGGCGTCCCGGCTGTCGGCGGATTCCAGGACGAAGGAGGATAAAGATGAAGAAGAAAAATTTCCTGACGGCGGCGCTTGAGCCGCTGGACCATTGTCATGAAGGCACAGGCACGCTGCGCCACATCACGTTGTTCGATGCGTCCGAGTTCGAGAGCCAGCTGCGGTTTCTCAATTATACGGTGCTGCCTCCCGGCACGTCGATCGGCCTCCATAAACACGCGCAGGACGAGGAAGTGTACGTCATCCTGGAAGGAACGGGCACGATGACGGTCGACGGCGAATCGACGCCGGTGAAGCCGGGAGACGTGTTCGTCAATCGCCCTTGGGGCGAGCACGGGCTTGTGAACGATTCGGAGGAAGAGCTGCGCATTCTCGTGTTCGAGGCGGGTTTCTAGAACGAATTGCTCTCCTATCCCGAGCGTATCCTGATCGCGTTACCCCAGCGCGGAATGCTCGGTTAAACAGGAAAGCCGCCTTAGGCAAGGCGGCTTCAGGCTGTCGAGAAAGTTCATCGCCGCCTATGTCGCATGTGCGAAAAGGAAAGCATCCCCCAATAAGACTAGCTGACGGACAGAGGTTCCGCTATTGGGGCGAAATCGGGCTATTGCGGCAGCGAACGGACACAGGATCCGTTAAGATCCCCGAATGACATCGAAAACAGGCTAATCAGCCGATATAACGGATCTCCTGTCCGCGAGCACACGGAAACACGTGATAAAGAAACGATTAACGGATCTCCTGTCCACCTCCTTGCATCATCGGACGCGCCGTGAGCCAGCCGTCATGAAGCCGGCTGGCTCGCAACGGTACCGGCAGTCCATGACACGCGGGCGAAGCGCCGACAGGATCCGTTCGTGCTCCAGGGCGCGGATTATTGCTACGAGCCTGCTCGAAGCTGCGCATCGTTCTCAACAATCTGGGGCTGTCCCAAAAGCCGGATTCTGATTGTTGGAGTCTCATTTAGAACCGAATTTCTTCGCGAAAAGGACCTCTTCCTCCACTTGGCAGTGGTAGTTGAGGTCCTTTCGCGTAATAAACGCGATGTTCCCATGGCCTGCGATCGTTTGCGGGACAGCACCTTTGCTTGGGTACATTAACGTATATTTCCGGCTTCCGCAATGATCTCGTACGAATGCAGCCGTGCCTGATGATCATAGATTTGCGAGGTGACGATGAGCTCGTCGGCCATCGTGTCGGCGATGATCTGCTGCAGACGGGCCTGCACCGTTGCGCGGCTGCCGGCGACGCCGAACTGGAACTTGGACTGCAGCGCGTCGCGCTCATGCGGCTGCCAGAGATCGTCCATGTTGTCGACCGGCGGCTTCAGCTTGCCCGGACGCCCGCGAATGAGGCTCAGGAATTGCTGCTGCTGCGACGTGGCCAAGCGTTTCGCCTCTTCGTCGGTATCGGCGGCCACGATGTTGACGCCGATCATGACATATGGCTTATCGAGCGCCGGCGACGGGCGGAAGCTGCTGCGGTACAGATGAATGGCCGGCATCAGATACTCCGGCGCAAAATGGCTCGCGAACGAGAACGGCAGGCCAAGCTCGCCCGCCAGCTTCGCGCTGAAGCCGCTGGAGCCGAGCAGCCAGATCGGAACGCTCAGCCCTTCGCCGGGCGTCGCCCGCACCGGGCGGTATTCGTCCTCCGGCGGATTGAAATAGCCCCTTAGCTCGGCCAGCAGCTCGGGGAAGTCCTGTCCGTGCGTCGCCAGGTCGCGGCGCAAGGCGCGGGCGGTCGTCTGGTCGGAGCCCGGCGCGCGGCCGAGGCCGAGATCGATCCGGCCGGGATACATCGACTCCAGCGTGCCGAACTGTTCCGCGATGACGAGCGGCGCGTGGTTCGGCAGCATGATGCCGCCGGAACCGACGCGGATCCGCTTCGTGCCGCCGGCGACGTAGCCGATGACGACGGAGGTGGCGGAGCTGGCGATGCCCGCCATGTTATGGTGCTCGGCCAGCCAGTAGCGGTTATAGCCGAGGCGGTCGGCCAACTGCGCCAATTCGAGCGTGCGGCGGAAGGATTCGGCAGGCGTGCCGCCCTCCACGACAGGCGCGAGATCAAGAACGGCGAGCGGTATCGTGCGTATATCGGTCATCGGAAAACCTCCTGTACTTGTAACGAATGAGACGGCGCGGATGCATTCGGTATCGGAACGCGTGACGTGTACGATGTTCTACCTTACATATTATGATGGAGATACACTTAAATATCAAGCAGCTAACTAATAGTTAGTTATGTGCAAAACCATACATTTTGTTCATTAGTTTTGCTATAGTTAGGTAAAGCTATCCAACGCGGGGGTGTCTAGGCTGTTCATCCTGAAACGATTGGCTTCCTTATCGATATTGCCCAAGCTTGTCCTCACCTTTTTGCTTACGCTCACCCCGCTCTACATCATTGGCTGGCGCATGAACGAGATCGGCTCCAGCCGTGTGCAGAAAGAAATTACCGATTCGCTCGTATCCCGATCATCGCTCTATATGAATATGCTGGAGTTCGACCTCGACGGCGTCATCAGGCAGCTGCAGGAATTCGTCAACGACGACGATCTGCTGAAGCTGACGTCCTCTTCGGAAGTCATGTCCGAAATCGAGAAAATGCAATCGCAGCTCAGGCTGAAGAGCCGGCTCGATTTATTGAAGAAGTCCAGTAAATTCGCCGAAGATGCAATCGCTTTCATTCCGGAGATGGATCGCACCGTGTCCGCCAATAACAACATTATCGGCGATTTCGACAAAGCCCAGTTCGAAGCGCTGACGAAATCGACGAACCGGTTCGAGGCGCCGTTCCTCGTCTGGCATGATCGGATTTTCATCAGCCTTCCATACCCCGACCCGGCGGTCGCCGGCAATCAGAAGCCGGTCTTCCTGCTGACGGTGGAAATTTCCCGCAGCAAGCTGGAGGCGGCGCTGCAGGAATTTACGAACGAAGGCGGGCGGACGGCGTTGGTCGGCAACAAGCAGCCCTTCATCATTACGAACGGCGCGACGGCGGTCGACGAAGAGCTCGTGCACGATTTTCAACGGGTAGGCGCATACGGGAAGGAGGAGAAGCTGCAGTCCGTCGATTGGAAAGGCAGTCCGTACCTGCTTGTCTACAACTACTCCGACAAGCTGGATATGAGCCTCCTGATGTACGTGCCCGAAGCGAAAGCCAACGCGTCGCTGCAGGTGTACCGGACCTGGTTCTACGTCCTGTCCGCGGTCTCCGTCGTGCTGGTGCTGCTGTTCTCCTACAGCATCTACCTGATCATCCATATGCCGCTCAAGCGGCTCGTCCGTTCCTTCCGGCGCATCGAGCAGGGACAGTTCAACCTGGAGGTCCATTACCCGCTGCAAGATGAATTCGGCTATTTGTACGGACAGTTCAACGGCATGGTGCGGCGCTTGGACGTGCTGGTGCATGAGGTGTACGAACAGCAATACCGGGCGCGTCTCGCCGAGCTGAGACATTTGCAGTCGCAGATCAACCCGCATTTTCTGTATAACAGCTATTTCATCCTGTACCGGATGGCGAAGCAGCGGGATCACGACAACGTCATTTACTTCACGAAGCATCTCGGCGAGTACTTCCAGTACATTACGCGCGACGGTTCCGACGAGGTGCCGCTTGCCAGCGAAATCCATCATGCCCGCACCTATGCGGAAATCCAGTCCATCCGGTTCTCCGAGCGAATCGAGGTGGCGTTCGAGGAGGTGCCCGAGGGCATCCGGGAATTCCCCGTTCCGCGGCTGATCGTGCAGCCGATTATCGAGAACGCTTACAATCACGGCCTCGAGAACAAACGGCGGGGCGGCTTGATCTCGGTCGGCTTCCGCGCCAGGGAGAGCGCCATCGATATCGTCATCGAAGATAACGGCGACGACATGAACGCGGACAAGCTGCGCATGCTGCAGGCGGGCCTGCTCGACAAAGCCGAGCCCAGCGAGCATACGGGGCTGCTGAACGTGCACCGGCGGATCATTATCCGTTACGGCGGGGGCGGACTGAAGCTGGACCTCGGAACGGAAGGCGGGCTTCGGGTGACGATTACGATTCCGAGAGAGGAAGGGAACGGAGATGCACCGCTTATTGATCGTTGACGACGAACGGTTCACCGTAGACGGGCTTTACGAGATGATCGAGGAAATCGAGGATTTGGAGCTCGACTTGTATCGCGCTTACTCCCCGGAGGAGGCGCTGGAATGGCTGGCCCGGACCAAAATCGACATCGTGCTCAGCGACGTCCGCATGCCCGGCATGACGGGCTTGGAGCTGCAGAAGCGGATCGTGGCGCAGTGGCCGCGGTGCAAAATCATTTTTCTCACCGGCATCCATCAGCTCGAAACCGCGCAGCATGCCATGCGCTCCGGTTCGATCGATTATATTCTCAAGACCGAAGGCGACGAGGCCATCGAGCGCAGCATTCGCAAGGCGGTCGCCGCGCTGGAGGCGGAATCGGCGAGCGAGAGCTTCCTGCTGCAGGCGCGGATGCGCGTGAGCGAGGCGATGCCCCTGCTTCACCGCGACTGGCTGCAGTCGCTGCTGGAGCTGCAGTCGCCTCCGGTCACGGACGAGAAGCTGGCCGAGCTGCAAATTCCGCTGCGCAGCGGGGCGTTCGTCATTCCGCTCATCGGGCGGATCGAATGGCCGGAGACGGAGAGCTGCGGGGAGCGGGCGCTCATGTACGCGGTGCAGAACATCGCGGCCGAATATTACGCGTCGCTCGCCTTTTTCTCGGTCAGCCTGGACATGCGTCATTTCGTATGTCTGGCGCAGCCGTCCAGTGAAGCCGGCGGCGAGGGCTGGCAGCAGGCGCTTAACTTCGTGCAGGGAACGATGGCTTCCGTCCAGCAGACATGCGAGCGGCTGCTGAAGCTGAACGTGTCGCTCGTCTGCTGTACGCAGCAGGTGGACTGGACAGCGCTTCCGGGCGTCTACGAAAGCATGAAGAAGCAGCTCGTGATCGGCCTCGGCGCCCGCAACCGGATGCTGCTGCTGTGGCATCCCGGCGAAGACGGGGAACGGCCGGCGGAGGTGCCGCCGCTGCCGCCGCTGCGGGTGTTGAACGCGAATTTGGAGCGGCTGCTGGAGGAAGGCACCGAGACGGAATTCGAGGAAGCCGTGCGGCAATATACGTCGCTGCCCGCACGCTACGCCGACTTCGCCATCGTCTATTACGGCATCGCCAGCCTGCTGCTCAGCCAGTTGACGCAGGGCCAGAGCGAGCCGGGGGATGAGGATATCGACGCGATCGACGCCCTCATGAACCTGACCGCCCACCAGAGCAGGGAGGCGGCGCTGCAGCACCTGCTGCGCACCGCGTCCGGCATCTATATCAAGCGGAAATCGATGCAGACGGAACGCACCCATCAGCTCATCGCGAAGCTGCACCAGCATATCCGGGCCCATCTGGGCGGCGATCTGTCGCTGACGCGGCTGTCCGAGATCGCGTATTTGAACCCGGCCTATCTCTCCGTGCTGTACAAGCAGCAGACGGGCGTGAACGTGTCGGAATACATCGCGGAGGCCCGGCTGGAGAAGGCGAAGGAGCTGCTCGCGACGACGCCGCTCAAGATCCACGAGATCGCCGAGCAGGTCGGCTTCGAATCGGCGGGCTACTTCAACCGCTTCTTCAAGAAACGGCTGCACGTGACGCCGCAGGAATTCAGAGCCCGGGAATAGCCCGGGCTATATTTTTCTATACAGGAGAGAAGAAATCTAAAGATTGTTCCATAGAGCTTGGTAAGCGCTTCCTTTTATACTGAGGGGGTAAGGAAGATTGCTACAAATAGGGGAGGATTCAAGCATGCGAAAGACTGTAAAGTGGACGGCGGCGACCGCGATGGCATCTTTGCTCATTCTGGCGACGGCTTGCGGTTCGAACAACAGCGATAACGGTAATGCATCCAACACCAAGAGCAATTCGACTTCGGGCACGACAAACACGGCCGACACGACGAATACCGCGAATACGACGGACACGACCGACACCGCGGCCAACGCGCCGGCGGAGGGGGACCCGTACCTCGGCAAATACGATCCGCCGATCACGCTGACGAGCGTGCGGATCATCAACGACACGTTCAAGTTCATGGAAGGCCAGACGATCGACAACAACATGTGGACGAAGGCGCTCGAGGATAAGCTCGGCATCAAAATCAAATATGACTGGGTCGTCAGCGGCGACCAACCCGGAGGCCAAGGCGAGCAGAAGATGAACGTCTCCATCGCGTCGGGCGATCTGCCGGAAGTCATCCCGGTCAACGCGAAGCAGCTGCAGCAGCTGCAGGACGCGGGCGAGCTGGAGGATTTGACGGCGGCGTACGACAAATACGCTTCCCCGTTCCTGAAGGAAATTCTGAATCAGGACGGTCCGTCGGCGCTCGCATCCGCCACGTTCGGCGGCAAGCTGATGGCGATTCCGAACACGGGCTCTTCCATGGACGGCGCGGCGATGATCTGGATCCGCACCGACTGGCTGCAGAAGCTCGGCCTCGAGCCGCCGAAGACGATGGACGACGTCTTGAAAATTTCGGACGCGTTCACGAACCAGGATCCGGACGGCAACGGCAAGAAAGACACGTACGGCATCGCGATGAACAAGGACTTGTACGGCGGCTTCGCCGATATTACCGGCCTCATGAACGGTTTCCATGCCTATCCGAAGCAATGGATCAAGGATGCCGGCGGCAATCTCGTGTACGGCAGCATACAGCCGGAGATGAAGCAGGCGCTCGGCGCGCTGCAGGAGCTGTACAAGAAAGGCCAGATCGACAAGGAATTCGGCGTCAAGGACGGCGGCAAGGAAGCGGAATTGACGTCCTCGGATAAAATCGGCATGGAATTCGGCCAGATGTGGAACCCGCTGTTCCCGCTCGTGGATAACAAGAAGAACAATCCGAACGCCCAATGGCAGTCGTATGCGCTCGTCTCGAACGACGATCAGCCGGTCACGCCGCAGGTCGGCTTCTCGACGGGACAGTATTACGCCGTGAAGAAGGGCGCAGCGCATCCGGAGGCGGTCATCAAAGCGATGAACCTGTTCGTCGAAACCGGCTGGGGCGAGACGACGACGCCGGAGAACTATGCGGCGTACTTCACGAGCGAAGGCTTCGAGAAGTTCAAAATGATGCCGTTCCAAGCATGGCCGGCGCGCAAAAACCTGGACATCTACCTCCATGTGACGGCCGTGATGGACAGCAAGGATACGACGCAGCTGAACGCCGAGGAGAAGGACAATTACAGCAAAATCGCCTCGTTCCTCGACGGCACGAGCAAAGATCCGCTCAACTGGGCGTATGAACGGATTTTCGCGAAGGAAGGCTCGTTCAAGGTCATCGACAACTACGTAAGCAACAACCTGCTGAAGATGACGGAATTCTACGGCGCGCCGACCCCGGCGATGGTCGAGAAGGATTCCACCCTGCAGAAGCGCGAGATCGAGACGTTCACGAAGATCATCATGGGCGACTCGCTCGACAACTTCGACAAATTCGTTACCGAATGGAAGAAGCTCGGCGGCGATCAAATTACGCAGGAAGTCAACGATTGGGCCAAAAACAAGTAACGCACGGACAACGTTCGGCGGCGGGGGAAGCGAACCTTCCCCTGCTTTGCCGTTCGACTGAAGCGGAGCAGGGAGGAACAACGCCATGTCATGGAAAAAAAGGAGCGAGCGGCTCCCGCTGCACCTGATGATTTTGCCGGGGCTCATTCTGATTCTCATCTATTGTTACGGTCCGATGTTCGGGCTGGTCATCGCCTTCGAGAAATTCGTGCCGGCGAAAGGGATCTTCCATTCCAAATGGGCGGGCCTCGATAACTTCCGCTATGTGCTGGATATGCCGGAATCCAAGGAGATCATCTTCAATACCGTCATCATCGCGATCATGAAAATCGTCGTCGGGCTGGTCGCGCCGATCGTGACGGCGCTGCTGCTGAACGAAGTGCGCAAGGAAGCGTTCAAGCGGGGCATTCAGACGGTCATTTATTTGCCCCATTTTCTGTCGTGGATCATTCTCGGCGGCATTCTGATCGATATTCTCTCGCCGACGAACGGCATCGTCAATCAGGTGCTGGGCTGGTTCGGCATTCAGCCGATTTATTTTCTCGGGGATAACCGCTGGTTCAGGTACGTGCTCGTCGTGACGGATACGTGGAAAGAATTCGGGTTCAATACGATCGTCTATTTGGCGGCGCTCACCAGCATCAATCCGACGCTGTACGAGGCGGCGATCATGGATGGCGCGGGACGCTGGAAGCAGACGCTGCATGTGACGCTGCCAGGCATGATGCCGATCATCATCCTGCTGACGACGCTCAGTCTTGGAAACGTATTAAACGCCGGGTTCGACCAGGTGTTTAATTTATATAGCCCGCAGGTGTACGAGACAGGGGACATCATCGACACGTTCGTCTACCGCATCGGTCTGGTCGACGCGCAGTTCGGCGTCGCGACGGCGGTCGGGGTGTTCAAGTCGGTCGTCTCGCTGATCTTCATCTCCGTGTCGTATTATTTGGCGTACCGGCTCGCTAGGTACCGCATTTTCTAGAGGAAGGAGCGATCGGAATGCTGGAGCATTATACATTTAGCCGCAGGCTGTTTCTGGGGTTCAACTATGTCTTCCTGGCCTGCCTCGGGATCATCTGCATCCTGCCGATCATCCACGTGCTGGCGCTGTCCTTCAGCTCGAGCAATGCCGCGCAGGCGGGCTACGTCAAATTATGGCCGGTGCAATTCACGCTGAGCTCGTACGATTTCGTCACGCATAAGGCGGCGTTCTGGAAATCCATCGTCGTGACGCTGAAGCGGGTCGTCGTCGGCGTGCCGGTCAACATGCTGCTGACGGTGCTCGTCGCTTACCCGCTCGCGAAGGAAGTCGCCAAGTTTCCGATGCGCACGTTCTATGCCTGGTTGTTCGTCGTCACCATTCTGTTCGGAGGCGGGCTCATCCCGCTCTACATGACGGTGAAATATACCGGCATCATGGACAGTCTCTGGGCGATGATCCTGCCGGGCGCCGTGCCGGTGTTCAACGTCATCCTGCTGCTGAACTTCTTCCGCGGCTTGCCGAAGGAGCTGGAGGAAGCGGCGTTCATGGACGGCGCCGGCCACTGGACGACCTTGTGGCGGATCTTCCTGCCGCTGTCGCTGCCGGCGCTCGCGACGATCACGCTGTTCGCGACGGTAGGCCACTGGAACTCATGGTTCGACGGCATCATCTACATGAACTCGCCGAACCATTATCCGCTGCAGAGCTATCTGCAGACCGTCGTCATCAACCGCGACTTGACGCTCATGTCCTCCTCGGACATGAAGTCGCTGACGGAAGTCAATGACCGCACCGCCAAGGCGGCGCAAATCTTCCTCGGCGCGCTGCCGATCCTGGTAGTCTATCCGTTCCTGCAGCGCTTCTTTATGAAGGGGATCGTGCTTGGGAGCGTAAAGGAGTAGGTTAGTTAGTCGATATATCCCCGCGCATGAGCGATGCGCGGGGATGTTTGCAATTTGCTCGGGGTAGGGGAAGCGAGCGGGGGATGCGGGTCCTTCGGGGAAACGATGCGGTTGCGAAGTCGCTGAGCGGGAGGACGCCGAGCGGAGGGGATTATGCCGGGCGCGGCGCGGCTGATGAGACGACTCCGCAGCGCAATCCGCTCCTTCCTCTATGTCCGGCACCATGCGCAGCTCCCCGCGCGAGGTGCGACGGTACGTGACGGATATCAACCTCATGCACGCAGCTCTTCCTTGTGCTCGCCTCAATAATGGAGGCTCTAGTAAAAGCGACGGACACACGATCCGTTATTTATTCTAAATCGGCGGTTTTTAACCCCCTTCCGGACTCAGGATACGCTATTGACTCCCAAAGGCACCGAATGCTCGTCTGTCTGCCTCAATAGCTATGATGAACGTATGATGAACGTAAACAAAAAACAGCCCTCCGTATTAGCTACACATCGTAGGTTAAAATGGAATGTAGGTAAACAACCATTTCAGAGCTACAGAGCTAAAGGAGAAGCTGTCACTATGCAGTATAACCAAAATACGTTGGTTTAGATGTGTCCAAAGAAAAAATTTCCGTTGCCTTCGCAGAAGCGGGGCGGGAGGCGTCGCGACTATTACGGGAAGCATTCCCCATAGGCCAGCCGCGCCGTCAAGCGATAACAGACACTGCCGCAGGCACAAGTCCTTGAATCTGCGTACGTCCAAATCGCGGGCATGCGGTCCGTACCCTTGAATCTCGATCCCGCCTTTCGCTCCGGCCGGCATGTAGGCCAAATCCAAGTAACGGTACCCATTGCCGAAATCGCGCACTTCCCACTCCAGGTGCAGGTCGTGGAAATGCCCGACGGCGGGGAACCAGACGCGCCGCAGAAACTCGATCGTTCCATGGCCAAGCCCTTTCTCCAGCCGCTCAAGTCTAAGGGGATTGTGTTCGCGCGCAATTTCACCTTCCATCCATGTCTCCAATTGTTCATCGAATCGTCCCAATCGTTATCCTCCTCCCGCGCAAAAAACAAAACGCCGCCCCAGGCAGTGCTCCCGGTAACGTACCGGGGCATTGCCTGAAAGCGGCGTGTTCTTCACGACCTAGATAACAATAGTATAGTGCGTGCCGAGACAGCTTCAACAAGCACTCCGCACCTCAAACCTGCAGCAGCAGCAATATGATCGACGACAAGCTCAGGCATCCGCTGATCAAGCACAGGAACGCCACGGCCTGCTTCGGACTGAGGCCCGCGCGCAGCAGGCGGTAATGCGCCTGGCTGGCATCGGCTTGATAGATCGGCTTGCCCCCGCGCAGACGCTTCGCGACGACGAACAGATTGTCGAAGATCGGCACGCCGAGCGCCAGAATCGGGATGAAGAGCGACAGCACCGTCGCCTGCTTGAACGCCCCGTCGAGCGCGATGACCGCGAGGATGAACCCGAGGAACGTCGCCCCCGCATCGCCCATGAACACCTGTGCCGGCGGTTTGTTGTACCGCAGGTACGCGACCGTGACCCCTGCCAGCGTGATGGCCATCATCGCGGACTCGGATTGGCCTTTGGCTAAGGCGACCACGAACAGCGTAACGGCGGAAATCGCCGACAGTCCTCCTGCAAGCCCGTCCATGCCGTCGGAGAAGTTGATGACCGTGGTCACGCCGAAGATCCACAGAATCGTCAGCACGAACTGCAGCCATTCCGGCAGATTCACGAATCCCCCGCTGATCGGATTATAGAAGCCGCTGAACGTGATGCCCGCGGCATAGACGACGACCGCGGCGGAGATTTGCACCAGGAACTTCGGCAGCGCCGGGAAGTCCTTCCCGCGCGTCTTGTACCAGTCGTCGACCGTCCCGATCGCGAGCAGCAGTAGCGACCCCAGGATTATGGCCCCCGTCTGCAGCGTGAACCCGCGAACCGCGAACAGATACGTGACGATGAAACCGGCGAAAATCGCATAGCTGGCCGTCAGCGGAATCGGCTTGCGATGGATTTTGCGTTCGACGTCCTGCTGGGGCTTGTCCACGAAATCCAGGCGGAAAGCGAGCTTGCCGAGCGGCGGGATGGCGAGATACACGATCAGGAAAGACACGATGAATGCGATGGCGTACGAAATGATCATCAGCTCCAATATCGTTATTGTGGACGGCTGCCGCCGATCGACCGGGATGTGCCGAAGCAACCGCGCATTGTCTGCCCATATTGACGCTGGGGCTTGCCTATAGGTTGCGGAGTTTGAGTAATTTTATGCCAAAATATGCTAGGCCCTGCGGATAGAACGGCCGATTCGACGGCAAGCGATGCGGGCGAAGAGAGGCACAACCGTCTGCCGCCTACGGTAAATGCACGCATCTTCGACAAAAACATTCAAATTTCGACTATTTGATGAACATCCTGATAAATGGCTGCCATTTGTGGGATAATACCATTCAAACCATGTTTAAATCTGGTACACTGGCAAATGGAATTAGTTAGATGATTGCAATTCCGAGTATTCCAGTATACAATACTGGGAGAATATCGATCATAGATAGACGAGAGGAAGAGACATCATGCGTATGCGCAAAAGTTATTTTGGGGCAGTCGTGTTACTATCGTTTAGTTTGCTTCTCAGTGCTTGCGGGGGGAACAACGGCAACAATACCGGCAATGCGCCGTCGGGCAACGCGCCGGCGAACAACGGACAACCCGCTGCGAGCGATCAGCCGAAAGACGGCGGCAACCTGATTATCGCGGTACAAGCCGATCCTGTCGTGCTTAACCCGAATTACGCAGGCGACCGCGTCAGCCTGACGATCGACCAGGCGCTGTATGCGCCGCTGTTCCAAGTCGACAACGGCAAGAAAACCTTTTATCTGGCGGACAGCCTGGATCTCTCCGCGGATAAATTAACGTATACGCTGAAACTGAAGAGCGGCCTGACTTGGCATGACGGCGAGAAGCTGACGGCCGACGACGTCGTGTTCACCATCGACAAGATCCTCGACGAGAAGCAGAACAGCTTCCTGCGCGGGAACTTCATTATCGGCGGCAAGCCGATTCAAGCGGTGAAGGTGGACGACCTGACGGTCGAATTCAAGCTTCCGCAAGTGGCGCCGGCATTCGAAGCGACGCTCGTGCAAGTGTCCCCGATTCCGAAGCATATCTTCGAGAACGAAACGGATATCGAGAAGAGCACGAAGAACGCCGCTCCGGTCGGTTCCGGCCCGTTCAAGTTCAAGGAATATAAAACCGGCGAGTACGTAACGCTGGATCGCTTCGATAACTATTTCGGCGGCAAGCCGCATCTGGATTCCATCACGTACCGCATCGCGAAAGATACGAACGCGGCAAACCTGGCGCTCCAGAACGGCGAGATCAACGTGAAGTACCTGGATCCGCAGGACGTAGCGACGATTCAAGCGACGAACAATTTCGATATCCAGCCTTACAGCGAGGGCCGCTTGTCGTACCTCATGTTCAACGAGAACAGCGAAACGGGCGTACTGAAGAATAAGGAAGTCCGCCAAGCGTTGTCGTATGCGCTGAACCGCGACGAGCTGATCTCGACGGCGTATATGTCCGGCGATTTCGCGGATCCGGCCAAATCGATTCTGGCTTCCGACAACATTTACTTCACGAACGACGTAGCCAGCTTCGACAACGATACGGCGAAAGCGAAAGAAATGCTGCAAGCGGCGGGCGTCAGCAACCTGAAGCTCCGTTTCATTACATCGAGCGGCAATAAATCGCAGGAAGCGATTGCCCTGTATGTCCAGCAGAAGCTGAAAGAAGTCGGCGTCGACGTGCAAATCAACGCGATGGACGCTTCCGCGTACAGCGTGAAATTCTCGGATACCAAAGCCAAAGACTTCGAATTGGCGGCAGGCGGCTACATCATGGGCTACGACCCTGACGCGTACAGCATTCTCTATACAACGAACGGCGACGCGAACTACTTCCACTACTCCAACAAAGAAGTGGACAACCTGTTCCAGCAAGGCGCATCCGAGGGCGATGACGCCAAGCGCGGCGAGATTTACAAGAAGCTGCAGGAGCTCGCGGCCGAGGACGCGCCGGTCTACCCGATCGCGTACACGAAGACGATCGTGGCCATCGACAAGAAATTCGGCGGCCTGGATCAAGCGATCCTGAAGCCGGTCGTTATTTTCGAAGATCCGTCCAAGATCTATTTGAAATAAGCGGGGCGGGAGGAGACGGCCGAAGGCGCCTATGAACGGCACGGCGCGTGTCTTCTCCCAGCCTTTTGCCATGCGAGAAAATAAGCTGGTGCTACCGGCTTATTTTTTTGCCGTATCTACCGGCCTTGCGTTCGGCCGCTCGGCGCGTCCGCAGCCGGCCGGCGTCACAAATGCAGGAAGAACGCGCTTCTTCGCACACCGCGGAGCACGGCGCTGCTTTCCGCCCATTGCAGCTAGAGGAGCGGCTACTATGAGACGATTGATTGTTCGAAGACTGTTGCAAACGATACCGATGCTGTTCTTTGTCTCGCTTGTCTGCTTCGCACTCGTGAAGGCGGCTCCCGGGGACCCGGTGCTGTCCTTCGTCACGCCGAACATGCACCAGGCGGACATCGAGCGCATCCGCCATAATCTCGGGCTGGACAAGCCGGCTTACGTGCAATACGGCATCTGGCTGAAAGAAAGCCTGACCGGCAACATGGGCTATTCGCTCGTGAATCATGCGCCGGTGCTGAACCAGATCCTGGACCGGCTGCCGGCGACCGCGGGACTGATGGGCTCGGCGCTTATCCTCGCGGTGCTGCTGGCCATTCCGCTCGGCTTGCTCGCGGGCTCCAACCGCAGGAAGTGGATCGATAAGCTCGTCAATATGCTCGCTTATTTCGGCATCTCGATTCCGCTGTTCTGGCTGGGCATGCTCTTCATTTATTTCTTCTCCATCAAGATGCACTGGCTGCCGAGCATGGGCATGCACACGATCGGCAAGGAAGGCGCGCTCGACGTCATCAAGCACGGCATCATGCCTTGCTCGGTGCTTGCGATCAGCTTCCTGTCCGCTTACGTGCGGTACATCCGATCCGGCACGATCAGCCAGTTGAAGGAAGATTACGTGCAAATTCAGTATGCCTTCGGTTCGAACAAGCGGACGATTCTGTTCCGCCACGTGACGAAGCATGTGCTGCTGCCGGTCATCACGCTGCTCGGGATGTCGATGGGCGAACTGGTGACGGGCGCGATCGTGACGGAGACCGTCTTCTCCTGGCCGGGCATCGGCACGCTCGGGATGACGGCGGTGAAGGGGATGGATTATCCCGTCATTCTCGGGATAACGCTGTTCTCTTCCGTCATGCTGATTCTGGGCAATCTGCTTGCGGACATTTTGTACGGCTTTGCCGATCCGCGAATCAAAACAACGAGGTGAGCACATGAATCGGAGCAAATGGCGCAATGTCGGCAGAGAGCTGCTGGCGAACAAGCTGGGGATCGCGGCGATCGTGCTGCTCGTCGCGTTCGCGCTCGCGGCGGCTTTCGCGTTCCTGTCTTCCCATGACCCGAACCAGATGAACGTGATGGAGAAGCTGAAGCCGCCGAGCGCGGCGCATTGGTTCGGGACGGACGATTACGGAAGGGATTATTTCGCGCGCGCCTTGTACGGCGGCCGGGTTTCGTTGACGGTCGGCTTCCTCGCCATGGTGCTCTCGACGGGCATCGGCGTCGCGATCGGCGTGATCAGCGGCTATTTCGGCGGCTGGCTGGATGCCGTGCTTATGCGTTTCCTGGAAATCATCATGTCTATTCCGTCGTTCTTGATCCTGCTGCTGCTCAGCATCTATCTGAAGCCGAACATCGGCAGCTTGATTATCATCATTGCGCTCTTGATGTGGATGAATATCGCGCGGATCGTCCGCGCGGAGACGATGGCGCTCAAGGAGCGCGAGTATGTGCTGTACGCCAAAGCATCGGGGGAGGGCGCGTTCGGCATCATCGGCCGGCATATTCTGCCGAACCTGGTCTCCGTCATTATCGTCAGCGCTACGAACAACGTCGCTTCGGCGATCATGATGGAGTCGTCGCTCAGCTTCCTCGGCTTCGGCGTCCAGCTGCCGAACGCCACCTGGGGCAGCATGCTGAACGGCGCGCAGGGACTGATTGCTACGGCGCCATACTTGGCGATCCTGCCGGGCTTGTTGATTTTCTTGACGGTGCTCAGCTTCAACGTGCTGGGCGATATATTGCGGGTCGGCTTCGAGCCGAAGCTGGGCAAACGATAAACCGCGGCTACGAGGAGTGAGGACGATGACAGAACAGCTGCTGACGGTTGATAATTTGAAAGTCTCTTTCCATACGCTGGCCGGCGAGAACCAGGCGGTGCGGGGCGTCAGCTTCCGCGTGAACGCCGGGGACACGCTCGGCATCGTCGGCGAATCGGGCAGCGGCAAGAGCGTCACGGCGAAGGCGATCATGGATTTGATCGCCGCGCCCGGCGAGGTGCTGAGCGGCGATATCCGCTTTCGCGGCGAGAGCCTGCGCGGGCTGCCGGAGAAGAAGTGGCGCCGGATTCGCGGCAACCGGATCGCGATGGTGTTCCAGGATCCGATGACGTCGCTCAATCCGGTCAAGAAGATCGGGTTTCAGATCGCGGAAGTGATCCGCAGGCATCGCGGCTTGAGCAAGGAGGCGGCGATGCGCGAAGCGGTCGAGATGCTGCGCAAGGTCGGCATCACCGAGCCGGAGCGGCGCGTGAACCAGTATCCGCACGAGTTCAGCGGCGGCATGCGCCAGCGCGTCATGATCGCGATGGCGCTCTCGTGCAGCCCGGAGCTGCTGATCGCGGACGAGCCGACGACGGCGCTCGACGTGACGATTCAGGCGCAGCTGCTTGATCTGCTCCAGAAGCTGAAGGAGGAGTCCGACACGGCGATCGTGCTCATTACGCACGACCTCGGCGTCGTGGCCAAAGTATGCACGCGCGTCGTCGTCATGTACGGCGGCATGGTGATGGAAGAAGGCACGGTCGAGGATATTTTCTACCGGACGGGGCATCCGTACACGCAGGGCCTGCTCCAGTCGCTGCCGAAGCATGGCGGCGCAAGCAAGGACAGGCTCGTGCCGATCGAAGGCTCGCCGCCGGATCTGATCGATCCGCCGTCCGGCTGCCCGTTCATGGCGCGCTGCCCGCACGCGTTCGGGAAATGCGCGGCGCTGCCGCCCATGTTCGAGCTCGGCGACGGTCACCGCTCGCTGTGCTGGCTGCTTGACGGCGGCAAGGAGACGCTGGAACAGGCGCTTGCGGAAGGAGGCGCGGACCGATGAGCAAGAACGATATTCTGGTCGACGTGCGCGGGTTGAAGAAGCATTTCACGAAGGGCACGGATGTATGGGGGCGCGCGAAGGACGTGCTGAAGGCGGTCGACGGCGTCAGCTTCCAGATTCGCCGGGGCGAGACGTTCGGCCTCGTCGGCGAGTCGGGCAGCGGCAAGTCGACCGTCGGGCGCTGCCTGATCCGGCTCTATGATTATACGGCGGGCGAAGTGCTGTTCGACGGGCAGGATCTGTCCAAGCTCGGGGACAAGCAGCTGAAGCCGTACCGCAGACGCATTCAGACGATTTTCCAGGACCCGTATTCCTCGCTCAATCCCGGCATGACCGTGCTTGACCTCATCGGCGAGCCGATGAACGTTCACGGCGTGTACAAGGGCGACGCGGAACGGAAGGAGACGGTCGGCGCGCTGTTGGAGAAGGTCGGGCTGAAGCGGGAGCATATGTACCGGTATCCGCATGAATTCAGCGGCGGCCAGCGGCAGCGGATCTCCATCGCGCGCGCGCTGTCCGTGCGGCCGGAATTCGTCGTCTGCGACGAGCCGATCTCGGCGCTCGACGTCTCCGTGCAGGCCCAGGTCATCAACATGCTGGAGGACTTGCAGGCCGAATTCGGACTGACGTACTTGTTCATCGCGCATGATCTGTCGATGGTGCGCCATATTTCCGACCGGATCGGCGTCATGTACGGCGGCCGGCTCGTGGAGGTGGCGGACAGCGACGAGCTGTACGAGAATCCGCTGCATCCGTATACGAAGGCGCTGCTGTCCTCGATTCCGATTCCGGATCCGAAGACGGCGCGCGCGAGCAGTCCGCTCGTGTACGACCCGCGCTCCGCCGCGGCCGCGGCGGATGACGAGCTGCGGGAAGTCAGCCCGGGCCATTATGTAGCCGGCCATTAGACGTCTCGGCAATTGGAATGCTTCAGCAATCAGGACACTCGGCAATCAGAACGGGAGGAAACGAGCATGGAGAATCAAGTCAAGCTGTCCCAATGGGATGCGCTCTTACTGGAAGGCCTGCGCCGGTTGGGCTGGTCCGACGACGAGGTGCTGCGCCGCGTGAAGGAGCGCGATCGCCTGCCGGCCGACGACAGCATCTATCAATTCGATTATGCGCAGCTGGCGGACTTCGCCGCCGCCAATCCGGAGACATTCGAATCGGCGGTGAAGCACGGCTACGCGATCAAATACAACACCGTGCGCGGCATTCGCTCCTGGATCAACGTGGCGTACGCGCAGGAGCCCGAGCTCGTGCTGGACGAAGGCAGCGAGTCGGTCATCGCCAAGCTGACGCCGGCCGAACACGAGCGGCTGCTGTCCGTGCTCTCGTTCGGCTGGAACGTCCGCGAAGAGCGGCCCGGACAAGCGGGCGTATACCGGATCGAGCCGATCCAGCGTTTCTAGCGGCATTGGCGAAGCTGCAGGCGGTTCTCGCTGACCGGACCGCAGTCCGGGAACTAGGTCTTTCGTTGCGTTAAGCATAGTCATCTCGACAGAGACGACTATGCTTTTTTTGATTTCAAGAGGTATAAGGAAGCCTATCGGACTGATCGCAGGCCTGTTATTTTAGACAAATGTATCATTTGGTACAGACTGGGTAGGCAAAATTTGCTACTATTCGAGGAGGAAAGTCATAGATTTGCCGAATTGCGACAGCGATCATCCGGGAAAGGGGCTTACGTAGACTTGAGGTTGGTAGACTCGGTGGCATTGTTCGAAGACATGGATGAGCAGGACAAGCTGCGCCTTGAGCCGCAGCTGCGCAGGACGGTCGTTGCCGAAGGACAGTCCGTGTTCAAGATGGGCGATGCGGCCAAGCATCTGTATATTATTCGCAAAGGAAAGGTATGCGCCAGCCTGGACATGATTCTCTTCGTCGCCCGCCACGGCGAAACGTTCGGGGAAGAGGGACTGTTCGATCCGTTAGAGGTGTACGGGTTCTCGGTCAAGGCGCTGGAGCGAACGGAGCTCGTCATGCTCCCCATCGCGGCATGCTTGGGGTTGTTCAAGGCCAACCGGAATGCCGCCATTCTGTTCAAGCTGCTGAAAGTGGCGAACGCGCGGCTGAATCGCTCCTTCGTGCGGGTCCTCGATACGGCTTCGCTATCGATCATTTCGGTCGCGCGGCTGCTGTACGACTATGTGGAAACAGGGGAATACGACATGACGCCGGAAGGCATGCGGATTAACGAGAAGCTGACGGAGCCGTTCATTATCGATCGCTGCGGCTATGCCCGTTCCACGATCGTCCGCGCCCTGAGCAATCTGACCGAGAACGGCATCATCAGGAAGCACCGCAGCCGGATTACGATTTTGAACGCGGACAAGCTGCGGCAGATTTTTTTGAAGTATTGAGAAGGAGGGAGAACGCGATGAAGAGATTGAAGGAACTGGGCTCCGGCGCATGGGAGATCATGCTCAAATATTCGCTTCGCGCGGTGATCGCGCTGCTATTGCTTTATTTGGTCTACATGTTCTACGGACTGTACTGGGCGTATTCGGACGAGGCCGATCGCGTGACCGGACTGGTCGACAGCAATCAGATCACGCTGCAGACGGCGGATTATATGATGAGCATATTCGCGCACAAGGTCTACATCGAGGGGGCCGGCATCATCGCGCTGGTGCTGTTTCTGAGCGCGGTCTTGATTATGGTGCATATCAGCCTCGTGAAGAACGAGGTGTACAAAATGGATCTTCGGCTGTGGGATATTAGCCGGACGGTCAGGGAGATGCACTATACCCGGATGAGCCAGTCGCTGCGGTATCGGCTGGACAGCCTGGAGTCCGATGCTTCCGAGGGTGAGGAGCCGGCGGATTTTCTGGAAGACGATGAAGACAAGGAAGACGAAGCAGAAGAGAATGGCGCGCGCCATACCATACATACAAAGGAGTAGTGGAGGAGCATGGGTAAACTCATTCGCGTCGCATTGGGGCTGGTCCTGCTGTATGCATGCGCCGTCAACGCTTTGCAGGCTGCCAAGCTCAAGCCTTTCCTGGAACCGGAGCTCGTAACGGACGGCTCGATCATGGAGAGGGCGACATCCGCAATGAAGGTGCAGCTGGGCCGCAAGGAGATGAACGGGGCGTTCTTCAAGAAGGCGATCTTCGCCGTCATTGCCGGAGCCGCTTCGCTGATCGTGCTGTCTTACAGGAAGCCGCAGCCGAGAAAACGGTACGCCCCGTCCGTCCGCGGGAGATCCGTCCGCAATGCCTATCGCCGCGAGACGGAACAGTTGAGACAGACACAGGACCGGTTCATGAAGCCGCGAGCCGATTTCTCCGGGTATGGCGAGTATGTCGTCGGATTCGACACCAACGTGCTGCTCGATATGCCGGAGCTGATGGATGAAGCGGCGGAGACGAACCGTCTCGTCATCGCGAAGCAGGTCGTGGCGGAGCTGGAGGGCATGAAGAAGGATGCCGCGCTCGGTCAGAAAGCGTCCAAGGCATTCTACCATCTGGACAAGCTGCAGGCTGCCGGCCGGCTGTCGATCGTGCGGGAGAACCGCGAGCAGATGGAGCGGCACGATTTGGATCCGAACGAGCCGGATCAGCGCATTATCGGGGCGTATTTGGCCGAGAAGAACCGTACGGGCGGCAGCCTGCTGTTCGTCAGCAAGGATCGAGGCGCCAAACTATACGCAAGGGATGCCGGCATTGCCGTGTACGAGGCCAAATTATAGCGAACGGGAGAAACGAACGATGCGCAAACCTTATTACTCGCGAAGAAGAAACAGCGCTGCCGACATGGAGCTGCTGCTCGAGATGGTACGAGAGCTCGCCCGCGCGCGAAGCAAAGGAACATGGGGCTTGGCCCATTCGTTCCTGCTTGCGGGCATGGCGATGTTCTTCCTGGGCTTTATCTGCTTTATGCTGAACATTATTCTGGGGTTCGCGGGCGGCGGCATCAATCCCGCGGCAATCGGCTTGTTCTTCGGCGCGGCGGCGGCCGGCGTCTTCATCATGCTCGGTTCCTGGTTTGTCATCCGCTTGAGACGAGGACGTTAAGCGATTCAACAGCATTCGCTGCACATAATGAGAAGGAGCGAAATCCACCATGGCAACCAAGACGGTTATCAGGACGGCAATCAGTACGGCAATCAGGACGGCAATCCATACGGCAACTCAGAAGGTAACTAAGACGATAATCGGGTCGAAGCTAAGCAGGAGGATCGGTGTCGCGCTGGCGGCCGTGATTCTCTTGACGGGGCAGACCGTTCCGCATGTCCGCGCGGAGCAGGGCGGCGAGGGAACAACGGCTGAAACCGCATACCCCGTCTATCCCGGAAAACTGCAGCACGGACAGCTGCAAGCCGGCGAATGGCAGTTCTATTCGTTGGTCGCCGAGAAGGGAACGAAGGTCAAATTCGAAATCAACGGCGCGAGGGGCAGCGACGATGAACTCACGGTCATCATATCCCATAATAATCAAACCGTGCGGAGCGCCTCTTCGAACGCGGGCATGCGCTTCGAATTCATGGCTGCCGAGACCGGAACTTATAAGGTGAGCCTGTTTACGGATGTCCGGTACGATTATGTATTACGGGCAGACTACACGCCGGGCATCTTGATTACGATCAACGGACAGCCGTTCCATACCGCGCAGTCCGCCGTGATGATGCAGGGCGTTACGCGAGTGCCGATGCGCGCGATTTTCGAAGCGCTGGGAGCCTCGGTGCAATGGGATCCGCGCGGCAAGACGATCCGGGCCAGCAAAGAAGGCACCTCCGTTCAGCTCACGCTGGGTTCGTCCGTCTCGTACATTAACGGCACGAAAACGACGATGAATGCAAGCGCCGTGTTGATCGGCGCCGCTGCAATGGTGCCGCTCAGGTTCGTCAGCGAAGCGCTGCATGCCGCGTGCAGCTGGGACGAGCGGTCGAGGGAAATCGCGATCTCCTATTAAGCCGGCGGGAGGCCGAGGACAAGGCCGCAGCCATGCGTTTGGCAAGCTATCCCCTAATCGGGCGGCCCGTAGACGGAGCCGCCTTTTTCCCGTCGGCTGAATTCCGGTACGGGAACGGCGAGGGAGCTAAAGCGAGACGCCTGCTTCTGCATGCAAGTCCGAACAACGCATTGGCGTAAACGGTTCCAATTTGTGCTAGAATTATAGAGTAGCTCATAGATTCGGCATACGGGAGGCGTAGCGATAGTGACCTTGTCCATGTTGGAGCAGCAGATGGCGTTCCTGGTTGAAATCGACAAGCTGAAGACGATCCAGCGCCAAGCGAGAATCATGCACGGCGATCGCTTCGAGAACGATGCGGAGCACTCGTGGCATCTGGCGATGATGGCGCTCATCCTGCGGCAGGAAGCGAATGCGGAAATCGACCTGCTGAAAGTCGTGAAGATGCTGCTCGTCCACGATATCGTCGAGATCGATGCCGGCGACACGTTCGCATACGATACGAAAGGGCATGAGGATAAGGATGAGCGCGAGCGACGCGCGGCGAACCGGATATTCGGCCTGCTGCCCGAAGCGCAGGAGCGGGAGCTGCACGAGCTCTGGCGGGAGTTCGAAGCGAAGGAGACGCCGGAAGCGCGGTTCGCGTCGTCGCTGGACCGTCTGCAGCCGCTCATCCACAACCATCATAATGAAGGCGAATCCTGGCAGCGGCATAGCATTACGGAAGGCATGGTGCTGAAGCGCAACCGGGAGATCGCGAACGGCTCGGAGCGCTTGTGGACGTACGCGCAGGAGCTTATCGCGGATGCCGCGGAGAAGGGCTTCCTGGCGCGCGAGACGGATGAGACCGGGCGCAGGCCGTAAGGCCGGGAAGGGGGACGCCGCTTGACAACGACGCTTTATATCGTCCGGCATGGCCAGACGGAATGGAATGTTGCGCATCGCATGCAGGGACACCAAGACTCGCCGCTCACGCCGCTCGGGGTAGAGCAGGCGGTGCGGCTCGGCGAGGCGCTTCGCAACGAGCGGATCGACGCCTTCTATGCCAGCCCGAGCTCGCGGGCCTGCCGGACGGCGGAGCTTATTCGGGGCATTCGGGCGGCGGACGTCGTCACTGCGGAGGCGCTGAAGGAAATCGGTCTCGGCATCTGGGAAGGGTTGGCGCAGAGCGAGGTCGAAGCGCGGTTCCCCGAGCAGTTCGGGCGGTTCTGGAACGATCCGGAAGCGTTCGGCGTCAGCGGCAGCGAGACGTTCGCGGACGTTGCCGCGCGTGCGGTCCGTCAAGTGAACCGCATTCTTGACGAGCATCGGGGCCGGTCGATTCTGATCGTGACCCATACGGTGGTCGTGAAGCTGGTGATGGCGTATTTCGAAGGCCGGGCGATGAAGGATATTTGGCAGCCGCCTTACATTCACCCGTCGTGCTTGAGCAAAATCGTCATCGGCGAGGGGCGATCGGACATCGTGCTGCATGGGGATATGAGCCACTTTGCGGACGAATCGCGCCTGCTTGGGACGGACTAGCCGGACCGGCAGGAGCGTACCGCACGCGACAATCGGGATAAGGGGAGCGCAATCGGCATGGAAATCGTACTGGAACGGCTCGGCACCGAAGCGCAGAAGGCGCAGTGGAAGACCGCGTTCGCGGCGCATGGCATGTACCGCGACGAGGCATATTACGACCAATGTTTGGCTGAAAACGAATCCGGCGCCCGCGTGACGCTGCTCGCATACGCGAACGGGCAGCTTGCCGGCTGCTCGCATCTGAAGTACCAATCCTCGTATCCGTATTTCCTGGATCGCCATATCCCGGAAATCAGCGACTTGAACGTCTTTCCGCCCTTCCGCAGGCGCGGCGCGGCCAACTTGATGATGGACGAGTTCGAAGCGATCGTCGGCCGGGACCATAACCGGATCGGCATCGGCGTCGGACTGTACAAGGATTATGGAGCGGCGCAGCGGATTTATTGCCAGCGGGGCTACATTCCGGACGGCAACGGCGTCATGTACGGGGACGTGGAGGTGGCGCCCGGACAGAATGTCCGCGTCGACGACGAGCTGGTGCTATACTTCGTGAAGGAGTTGGACTACGATTAACAGGATGATCTATCCGGAGCGAACAACGCCAAGGCTGCGGCTCAGGGAGCTGACCCTGGCGGACGCCGAAGCGGCGTGCCGTCATTTCGCCGATCCGGAAGTGACGCGGTTCATGGACATCGAGCCTTGCGGATCGATTCGGGAGGCCGAGGCAATCATTCAGTTCCACTTGGACGACAGCGGGTGCAGGTACGGCATGTTCGATAAGGAGACCGCGGCGCTGCTCGGCACATGCGGCTTCCACTGCTGGCGCCAAGATCCGGCCGGGATCGCGGAGATCGGCTTCGACCTGTCGCCGTCCTGCTGGGGACAAGGCTATATGGCGGAAGCGCTGCGCGAGCTGATCGATATCGGCTTTCGGCAGATGAAGCTGGCCGTCATCGAAGCGACCGTGGAGGTCGACAATACGCGGTGCCAATCGCTGCTGGCCAAGCTTGGCTTCACGCGCGCAACGGCGCTGCGGGACGGACTTTATTATTACGCGTTAGCGAGACCGGCATGAGGATGCAACGAAAGGAGCTGCCGCTTTGAAGCCTGCTACCTATTGGACCGCCGCATCGGTCGGCGTGATCGTCGTGCTTGCCGCCTTCCTGGCCGTGAGCATCAGAGCCCGGAACGACAGCGACGAAAGCGTCCGCTTCCTTCGGCAGAACGCGGATAACGCGCTGAGCTATCAGCTGAGCATCGTGGCGTCGAGCTTCGGCAAGGACTTGGCCGAGGACGAGGAAGGCTACCATCAGTGCATAGCGGCTCTATCCGCCGCTGCGGCAATATCCCCGCTCACGACTTACGAAGCGCAGAACGATCTCATCGACGGCGTGTTGTACGGCTTCGTCGGCATGCTGAACAATCCGTCGAACAAGGAAACGGTCCTTCGGCATGCGCCGGAGCTGCGGACTATCTTCTTGAAGCTGCATGTGAACCCGGCTGATGCCGCGGCGACGCAGCGGTTATCCGAGCTTTCTTCGACGCTGCGCTCGTAAGCCGCCGCTGGCCGCGAGGGTTAACGAGAGAACCTTGACGATATGGCAAGCAAGACCATATAAGCAAGACCGTACTATCCATGATAAGACGGAGGAGAAGGGAAGTGGCATGACATGCGTAACGTACTGGTGCTTGGCGGGACGAGGTTTTTCGGCTTGAAGCTGGTCGAGCGGCTGCTGGCTGCGGGCGATGCGGTTACGATTCTGACAAGGGGCGGGACGCCGAATCCGTTCGGCGCCCGCGCGAAGCATATCCAGGCTGACCGGAAGGACTTCGCGGCCGTGCGGCAAGCGTTGGCGAACGAGCGGTACGATGTCGTCTACGACAACATCTGCTTCCAGCCGCAGGAGGCGGAGGACGCGGTGAAGCTGTTCGCGGGCCGCACCGGCCAATACGTGGTCACTTCGACGCTCAGCGTCTATCCGTTCGGGGGACCGAGCAACGCGGAATCGGCGTTCGACGCGCATCGGTACGAGCTGCCCGCCACCTATGCCGCGGATACCGACTACGGCGAAGGCAAGCGGCTCGTGGAAGCGGTTCTGCTGCAGAAAGCCCCGTTCCCCGTAGCCGCGGTGCGGTTCCCGATCGTGCTCGGGGCGGACGATTACACGCGCCGGCTGCATTTTCACGTCGAGCATGTGCTGCGCGGGCAGCCGATCGGCATCCCCGTGCCTGACGCGCCCTTGTCGTTCATCGATGCGGACGAGGCGGCGGCGTTTCTGGACTGGATCGGCCGTTCGGGCGCGGAAGGCGCGTTCAATGCCTGCTCCGCGGGCGACATTACGCCGGGCGAAATCGTGAAGCGGATCGAGAGGGCGTCCGGCAAGGCGGCCATCGTCCTCCCTGAGACCGACAAGGCGGACGGCTCTCCGTTCGGCGTGCCGGGCGCATGGCGGATGGACACGGCGAGAGCGGAAGCCGCGGGCTACGCGTTCCGCAAGCTGGACGACTGGATGACGCCGTTGATCGCACGGCTTGTACAAGAGGAGGAACAGGCAGCATCATGATCGTTAACGAACAAATCAAGGCATCCGAGGTTCTGCTGACCGGCATTGACGGCGAGGATCTCGGCATCGTTTCGCGCAGCGAGGCGCTGGCGCTGGCCAAACGGCATAATGTCGACCTCGTATGCTTGTCGCTGATGTCCAGCCCGCCGCCGTGCCGGCTCGTCAGCCGCAGTGCCGCGAAGCAGGACATGAACGCGAAGAAGCAGTCGGAGAAGCGGAATGAACTATCGCAGAAGACGAAGGAAATCCGGCTGACGCCGCATATCGAGGAGCACGATTACGATACGAAGCTGCGCCAGATCGAGAAGCTGCTGGAAGCCGGCAAAGCCGTGGAGCTGAACGTCCGCGCGCAAGGCAAGGAGAGCAAGGAGGCGAAGGCGCTGCTGGAGCGGCTGCTCGCGGATCTCAAGGGTAAAGGAAACAAGGAGACGGGGATTCAGGTCAGCGGGAAAGGCGCCATCGTCAAGCTGCTGCCGGCGCGATAGCGGGTGTCGCGAGCGAGGCAGGGCGGGGGGCGCCGATCAAGGAGCCGCCGAGGAGCCGCCGAGCTACCGGGCCGGCTCCTCGCGCGCGATCAACACCGTGCGCCGCCGCTTCTGGCCGTTGCGTCAGTGCGCCCGCTGCTTCATGCCGTCAGCGGTAGTGCGCCGCCGCTTCTGGCCATCGGCGACAGGCTGAAGCCGCCCCTTGCAGCGTCCGCTGCAGCCTCGCGTTCCCCCCTCCATTGCTCATGCCATGTCACGAAGAATCACGTTTAACGCCATATTTTACATGATATTCCATATCGTATGAGTGTGAATTGACTTTCGGCAAGGGCTGCCTTACTATTGACCTATCAGATAGGTAGCCAGGTGAGGGGGATAGCTGGAAAGCATGCGAAAAATCCAAAAGGTTCTTGTACATGAACAGGTGTCGCAAGAAATTCAGAACTATATTCAAGAGAAAGAACTGTCGGAAGGCGATAAGCTTCCCTCCGTCGAGGAGATGACGCATATGTTCGGCGTCGGCCGTTCGTCCTTGCGCGAGGCGCTTCGTTATCTGGAAGCGATGGATATTATCCAGGTGGAGAACGGCAGAGGGATCTTCGTCCGCGACGTGAACACCTACCGCTTCACGGGCAAGGTCAAGATCGAGCAGGAGCGCGTCTTCTTGCTGCATACGCTCGAGGTTCGCAGAGCGCTCGAAGGCCAAGCCGTCTTCCTCGCGTCCAAACGAATCACCGACAATCAGGTCGCCGAAATCGAGGCGTGCCTGTATGAATACCGCAAGCTGAAGGAAGCGGGCCAGGACACCTCGCAGATCGATTTGGCATTCCATCGCCACATCATCAAGGCGGCGGGCAACCCGGTGCTGGAAACGGTGCTCGATTCTTTCTCGGGGCTGTACGAGAAGTTTTTCAACGATCCGCTCGGCGACAAGCAGCTGTTCGACGAGACCTATCCATTCCACATTACGATGTTCGACGCGATCAAGGTGCACGATACCGAACAGGCCATGGAAGAGTTTTACAAGATGATGGACTGCATCGAGGCCAAGATCAAGGGCGTACAGTAGCTGGTTTTTGTTATTGACACCAGTTAGCGCTTTCAATATAATCAAACCTATCAGACAGGATGACTGTATGATACATCTAGATAGGGGGAAATCTACATGACGAATCGCAAGAAGGTTTCTGCTTTATTGCTTTGCGGTGCGCTGTCTGCCGGTCTGCTGGCGGGCTGCGGCAGTACCAAGGACTCATCGAATGAAAACGCTGACGGCGGCAAAGTAACGCTGCGCATGATTGAAAGCCTTACAAGTCCGAAACGGACGCAATTGATCCAAGCTTCCATTAGCAAATTCGAGGCTGCAAACCCGAATATTAAGGTGGACCTGATCTCGCCTCCATTCGATCAAGCCGACAACAAGATCAGAACGATGCTTGGGGCCAAAGAAAACATAGACGTGCTCGAGGTACGCGATTTGACGGTCGCAGAGTTTGTCAACAACGGCTTCGTGGAGCCGCTTAACGCATATGCCGACAAGTGGTCGGATTATTCTACGGTGAGTGAAATTTCGAAATCGCTCGGCTCCATCGGCGACAAGCTGTATTTCATCCCGAACGGCCTGTACGAGCGCCAGCTGTTCTACCGCGCGGACTGGTTCAAGGAGCAAGGCTTGACGCCTCCGAAGACATGGGACGAGCTGTTCGAGACGGCGAAGAAGCTGACGGATCCGTCGAAGAACCGTTACGGCTTCTCGTTCCGCGGCGGCGCGGGTTCGAACGGCACGACGGACGCGATGGTGCTCGCGTTCAACGGCGATAACGTCAACCTCGAGGATTCGATGTTCACGAAGGACGGCAAGACGGTCTTCTCGACGCCGGAAGCGAAAGCCGCGATCGAGCTGTATCAGAAGCTGTATAAGGAAGCATCGCCGCCGGACTCCGTCAACTGGGGCTTCCAGGAGCAGGTGCAGGCGTTTACGTCCGGCGTAACCGGCATGCTGCTGCAGGATCCGGACGTTATCCAATCGCTGCAGGAGAAAATGGCCGAAGGCACTTGGGCAACGGCGCCGCTGCAAGCGGGACCTACGGGCAAAGCGCTGCTCGCCGCAGGCGGAGCAGGCTGGGGCATCGCGGCCAACTCCACGCATAAGGAAGCCGCCTGGAAGCTGATCTCGTTCCTGTCCAGCCCGGAAGAGAATACGGAGTTCTCGAAAGCATACGGACTCATTCCGATTCATACGTCCGCGGCTGAAGACGATTTCTTCAAGTCCGGTCCGTACAAAACGCTGCTCGACATGACGCAAGCGCCGGATACGTTCCTGAACTTCAAGCCTCCGTTCGCTTACCCGGGCACGGGCCAATGGGGCCAAGTCGAGATGGAATCGGGCCAAGCGCTGCTGCTCGGTCAGGCATCCGTGGACGACACGCTCAAGAAGTGGGACAGCTACTGGGCGGATCAGAAAGCGCAGCAGAAGTAACTGACGACGGTCATTGAACTTGAGGAAGGGGCGGCATTGGCCGCCCCTCCTACATTCCACGAAGCAAGGCGGTGCGAATAATGAGAAAACATACGATTTTTATCCTATCGGGGCTGCTCCCCGCCTTGTTGTTAGTGCTTGCCTTTACGTACTATCCCTTCTTGAAGGGGATCATCATGGCGTTTCAGGATTACAAGCTGTTCAATCTCCGCAATGTCAAGTTTGTCGGCTTTGACAATTTCAAGGCGGCCTTCCACGATCCGAAATTTTTCACCGCGCTGAAGAACAGCGGCTACTGGGTCTTTTTCTCGCTCGTATTCCAATTCCTGTTCGGTCTGGCGCTTGCGCTGCTGCTGAAGAAGCCGTTCAGAGGCAGAGGGATATTCCAAGGCTTCGCGTTCTATTCCTGGGCGCTCTCGGGCTTCCTGATCGGGATGATCTGGAAGTGGATGTTCAATTCGCAAATCGGCGTCATCAACGATCTACTGCTGCGGCTCGGCATCATCCACGAGCGGATCGGGTTCCTCTCGGATCCGAAGTGGGCGATGATCTCCGTCATTATCGCCAATGTCTGGTACGGCATCGCATTCTTCGCGATCATGCTGCTCGCGGCGCTGCAATCCGTGCCGTCGGAGCTGTACGAAGCGGCCGACATGGACGGGGCGACGGGCATTCGCAAGCTGTGGAACGTCACGCTTCCATATATTTTACCGACGATCATCGCGACGACGCTGCTGCGGGCGATCTGGATCTTCAACGATCCGACGATCATCTACGGCTTGACCAACGGCGGTCCGGCCGGCAGCACGCATATTCTGTCCTCCATGATGCTGGACAAAATCATCTACGCCGGCGACTACGGCGCGGCTTCGGCGATCGGCGTCATCATGATCGCGCTGCTGCTGCTCTATACGATTTTCTTCCTGGCCGTCACCAAGGCGGAGAAAGTAGGTGACTTCTAATGAAGCAACGGTTAGGCACGGCGTTCAAAATCGTATTTCTGGCGATTTACCTGCTCTTGATGGTCTTCCCGCTTTATTGGATCGTCATCACGTCGTTCAAGCCGCAGAAGGACATCTTCTCGTTTCCGCTGCGTTATTGGCCGAAGACGTTTACGATGGACAACTACATTAACATTTTCAAAATCTCGAAGTTCCAAATTTATATCGGCAACAGCTTGATCGTCGCGATTCTGGCGGCGCTGATCGTTATCGTCATCGCGGTCCTGAGCGCTTACGTGCTGGCGCGCTTCAAATTCCGCGGCCACGGCCAAATCATGCTGGCGTTCTTCCTGACCCAGATGCTGCCGGGCTTCATCGCGCTGGCGCCATTGTACCTGATGATGAGCCATATGAATTTGCTGAATACGCGGTTCTCGCTCGTGCTCATGTATACCGTCGGACTCATCCCGTTCTCGACGATCATGCTGCGCGGCTTCTTCCAGCGGATTCCGTCCAGCCTGGAGGAAGCGGCGATGATCGACGGCTGCTCGCGCTGGTCGGCGCTGCTGCGCGTCATCATTCCGGTCATGCTGCCGGGCATCGCGTCGACGTTTATTTTCGCCTTCGTGCAGAACTGGAACGAGCTGTTCCTGGCGGCGATGTTCATCGACGACGAGAAGCTGAAGACGCTCCCTGTCGCCATGAACGCGTTTATTTTGAAATTCGACGTCGATTGGGGCTCCATGTCGGCCGGCGTCGTGCTTTCGGTTATCCCCACGGTCGTTATTTTCGCGTTCGCGCAGCGCTTTATCGTTGAAGGCTTGACACAAGGAGCAGAAAAAGGATGAGCAGCACAGACAACAACAACCAGACAATCCGCAATGCTTCACTGGAGGCGCAGTTCACGCATGTCGCGCACGATGCCGTCGATACCCGGCATCACGGCGCCATTCACGTCCCGGTCTATCAGAACAGCCTGTTCGCCTTCGAGACGTACGAGGCGTTCGAGCAGGCCTTTCAATCGCTGATGGACAATCATATCTACTCGCGGGGCAACAATCCGACCGTCGATTACTTGGAGAAGAAGCTGGCCGCGCTGGAAGGGGCCGAGCGGGCCAAATGCTTCGCATCCGGCATGGGCGCGATCTCCGCGGCCATCATGTCCTGCATCGGGGCGGGCGATCATATCGTCTGCGTCGACCAGGCGTACGGGCCGACGCGGGAGTTCCTGTCCGAGTACTTGAACCGTTTCGGCGTAGAGACGACGTTCATCGACGGCCGCTCGATCGAGAGTTGGCGGGCGGCGGCCCGTCCCAACACCAAGCTGCTCTATCTGGAGAGCCCGACGACGCTGCACTTCCAGCTGCAGGATTTGCGGGCATGCGCCGCGTTCGCGCGGAGCATCGGAGCCCGGACGATCATCGACAACACGTGGGCGACGCCGCTCTATCAGAATCCGCTTGCCCTCGGCGTCGACCTGGTCGTGCATTCCGTCACCAAATACATCGGCGGCCATAGCGACTGCGTCGGCGGCGTCGTACTCGGCTCGCGGGAGCTGGTCGACGCGGTCGGCAACAAGGAGTACATGCTTTTCGGCGCGATCATGACGCCGCAGACGGCGGCGCTGGTCGCCAAAGGCTTGCGGACGCTGCCGCTGCGCATGCAGCGGCACGAAGCGAGCGGCATGGCCGTCGCGGAGCATGTACGATCGCTGCCGTTCGTGCATCAGGTCAACCATCCGGGCATGGCGTCCCATCCGCAGCATGAGCTGGCGGCCAGCCAAATGTCCGGCAGCAGCAGCTTGTTCTCGTTCCGGACGTCCGCGCCGCCCGCGACGATGAAGCTGTGGGCGGACAAGCTGCAGTACTTCAGAATCGGCGTCAGCTGGGGCGGGTTCGAGAGCCTCGTCACCGTCAATGCGGCGGGCAAGCAGCCGGAAGACGGCAGCATCGTCAGGCTGTATATCGGCCTGGAAAGCCCGCAGGATCTGATCGGGGACATCGATCAGGCGGCCGAGGCGCTGTCGCTCGGCGCGGAGAGCTAGCCTGTCCCGAGCTTCCGAACGCTTGCGCTCCGGCGGCATAACCATGCAAATCATGATCCATGCAAACCATGCAAAACCGCCCTCCATCGGCCGATTGGCCGCGCGGAGGGCGGTTTCGTTGTTTCAATAGGAATGCCGGTCATAAGCCGCGTGATGCTGATGCAGGTGAGCGAGCGGATCGTCGTCTTCGTGCTGGAACGTATGCTGCACGTTGTCGACGATTTCCTCGACCGCATCGCTGATCATATCGAGAGGGCCGTAACCCTCGTGATTCTTCGGCGTATTGATGCCTGCCGCGGTATTCGAGGTTTCGTTGTACATTTCGTCATAGCCGTCTCTGTGCTTCGTCATGGGAATGCACCGCCTTTCTGCATGGGTTGGAGGACTGTTCCAGCTGCATCCCTGTTATATTACCCCGGAGCGGGAAAATACACTCAGGCATGCCCCCATTCATGCAGCTAGCGCAAGGAGATATCGCCGAAACGGTTGTGGAGCCGTTCGCGCATCATGGACTTCATGAGCTGCACGGCACGGTTCTCAAGCTCGGCGGCTTCCCGCAGCAGCGGGACGGCAGGGACGTCGGCGTTCATTCGGTCGGCGTTCGGTCCGCTGCCGCCGGTATCGGACGCCGATAATTCCGCGGACAGCTGCGCGAACCGTTCGGCTACCCCCGCGTAACAGTCCGCGATGGGGAGGCAGTCCGGCCAAATCTTCGCCAGCTCCGCGGCGTAATCGGCAAGATCGCGTTTGGCTGCGGCGTACCGCCACAACAGCGGCCGTGCCTCTGCGTGACATCCGTCATCCGCGTCTAGGAATTTAATAAACGCCTCATAGACTTGTTTGCCGCATGCGTAGTCGCTTGGAGACAGCATTAGATCATGCGTCTCCCATTTAAAAATAGCTTGCATGAACGATTCTCTGTATATCTCCAGCTCGTCGAGCGGGATTCGGGCATCGAACGTCTGATAGTACCAGTATGGCGTTTCGTTGCAGCCGAACTCGTCATAGGGGAGGGGCTTCAGTTCTTCCGGCGCCGCTCCGCTTCCATCGGCATACAGCAAGCAGCCGGCTTCATCGTCGTAGCCCGCTGCGACGACGAAGTCGTCCTTCCAGAACACGGCGCCGATCCCGTTATCGATCGCTTCCTTGATCATGGCGACGGCGTGCTTGCGATACAGCGGGAAGGTCGGGGCGAAGCTGAAGCCGGCCTTCTGGGAAGAGGCGACGCCGATGAAGTCGGCGGCGAGAAAATGCTCGGCGATCCAGTTGTACGCATGCCAGGAATCCGCGCTCAGCTTGCGGTCGACGCTGAAGCGGAAGCCGTTAATGGTCATGCCGGCGAGCATCGCCTTGGACGCGCCGAACCAGCCGCAATGCGCAAGAACCGCATGCATGGCGTCAATGTAAGAGAGGGATTCGCGGGTCAAGGCGAGTCCGGTCAATCTTCTGCTGCCCATGGCTGCGGGCACCTCCTGTCGTTAGCGCGGCGTATGTTCTCCCCATCGCGGGACGGTCGACCGTTTCCGGTCGGGGAACTGGGCGGATATGACTGCGAAGACCGCGACTGCGCGCTCCTCCAGCGCTTCGGCCTGCCGCATGACGTCGCAGAGCAACGCGATCCGCGCCGGATCGATTCGCTTGCCGTCCGGCCCGTGCGTCCAGCAGCCGTCGATGGCCTTGAGCGCGCCGCGAAGCTCGGCGTACAGGGCGGCGGCTTCGCCGAGCACGGGCAGCGCGTGCCGCACGTCATGCAGGTAATCCGCGATTTCGCCGCGCGTATAGACGTAGTCCGTCAGGATATATGCGGCGCCGCGCTCGTCGTATCCCCCTGCCGCGAGTCCGTCCCGGAAGAAGGCGAAGGCCAGCCTGCCGGAGGCGATCTCCGTGTCGGGCAGCGTTTTGTGCGGCGTCTCCCAATCCCGGATGGCAAGACGGAGCGATTCCAGCACCATGTCGGCCAGGTCGATTTCGACCCGTTCGCCGAAAATTTGGCAGCACCAGAAGGGCGTGAAATTCAGGCCTAAATTATCGTACAGGACGACGCTCGGCTCTTCGTTCCGGCCGTCCAGCACGTAGAAAACTTCGTCTTCGTCATCGTAGCCGCAAATAACGCCGAACTCGGGTATCCAATAGATGGCGCCGATGCCGGCGTCAAGCGATTGTTTGACCCAGTCGACGGCGTCCCGCTGGTATTGCGGGAACGTCGGATGACGCGTCCGCCCGCCGTCCGAAATCGAGAAGAGGCCCAGGTTTTCAATGGCGGGGTCATGCTCGTTGCCCCATTGGCCGTAGGCCGATACCGAGAACGGCAGCAGCTTCCGATGGACGGCGAATTTGAAAGCCAAGCCGGAGAGGCCGGACAACAGATATTTGGGACCTTGGAACAGACCGGCGGCCGTCAGGATCGCATGGAGACTGTCCGCGTAGGACTTGGACTCGCGTTTCATTCGAATATCGTGCAGCATGACGCGGGACATGGCTGGCGGTTCACCTCTCCTTCGATTGTGCAAGCTGCCGCAGGACGGCGCTGCATCGGCGTTCCAGCTTGTCGATCAGCCATCTGGGCGCGAGCAGCGTATCCCAAGCCGACCCCGACATCCAGAGCTGCTGGAGGAACGCGTCCGTGTCGTGAAACTCGACCAGGTAGACGAGCGGATCGTCGGTGCTCCGCATCCGATAGCCGTTCCATGACGGGCCGCGAGCGGGCTCGCGAAGTCCGAGCTTGGCGGTGAACGGCTTCTTCGCGATTCGTTCGCTGCCGCCGTCGCCGCTCCATTCCCGTTCTTCCAGCCCGGAAGCGTCGAAGCGGTCCGCCGTGACCGTCATGCCGACAATGCAGTCGAGCCTCAGCATGCGCCTTCTGTGCTCCGCTGCCGAATAGACGGCGACATAATCGCAATTGTATCTGGAGAGCAGCTTCAACGGCCAGACGGCGAGCGAATCGGTCTCGGCGCCCTCTTTGTACGTCAGCGTGACGACGGCTTCCCGGGCAATCGCTTCGGACATTCGCTCCGCGTGATCGATCAGCCGGGGGTTCGTATCGAAGACGGGCAGCCGGAAATCCGGGGGCGCGTCATTCGGAGCGAAGCGGTCCAGCAGGTTGGCCACGCGGTTGACGGCGGGCGCGCCGTCGTAATTGTATTCCCGGTAGCGCCGGGCCAAATAGTTCAAAATCTTCTGCTCTTCTTCGGTCATATATAGGAGCGGAAGCGCGTATGTTTTATCCTCGTAACAATACCCGCGGTACTTCGCAACGTAGAGCAGGGGGGCTGATAAAGAATAGGCCAAGTATTCGATGTCGCGCTGCGCCTGCCGCTTGGAAATCTCGAACTGGCCGGCGAGCGCGGTGCTGTTCGGATAGTTGCCTTCTCTGATCTGACCGTCGAACCACCGAATCCGGTGCAAGTTGCTCATGGAACCACCTCTTCAGACCTCATTACATCATCTGCGCGCGGTGCGAGGCAAGCGGTTTTTTTGAAACGGCAAGCCCGCTTCCGTATAGGAAACGGGCTGCGGCCTCAACCTGCGTTGACATCGATTTTGTCCTGCGGGGCATGGATGCATCGTTTGCATACTTTGATCGCGGTCCCGTCGGATTTGGCGCGCGGATACAGAAGCTTGATCCGCGTGCGGCTGCAGATGGGGCAAGTTCCCCGGCCCCGGGAAGGCAGGCTCCAGAGGATGCGGCCCCGTTTCGTTTTTGCCATTGGCGTGTGACCCCATTTCGATTGCTGTAATGGTTTGTTGCCTTTTCAGTGTAAAACAGCCGGTACGACATAAAATGTCGTATCAATCGGCGGTTTTTGGTCTTGCGCGTGCGGCTGTGGTATAATCACAGGCAATTCTATTACCGTTATCCGGAGGCGATTATGCTTAGTTTCGAACAGAAGCTTTCGATATTGGAGTCCTTTCCCGAGCTCGACAGGAAGGACGTGTCGCTCGGCCGCGTCAATTATCAGTACGAGGAGAGCTTGTACGAGAAGAAGAACGTCGCCTTCCACCTGCATCCGAACGGCAACGGCTTCGTCTATGCCGGTCTCTTGAGCGGCTACGAGACGGACGATAAGGGCTTCGTCAATATTCGCGACTACGACGAGGCGGCGCTGCGCGAGCTGGTGGCGGAGTCGATCCGCTCGTTGTCCGTCCGCGAGCCGGAGCCGGCCGCTTCGTCCAAGGCGGCCCGCGCAGAAAGCGGCGGCCGAAGGAAGAGCGGCAATGCGTCGGTATGGCACGGCGCCGACAAGCAGACGCTGACGCTGAAGCACGAGGACGATCTGTGGTACGTCTATGCGGGCGCCAACCTGGAGATGGTGCTCGAGACGTACGAGGAAGCGGAGCAGTATTTGCACGAGGAAGGGTTCTTCCTCGTATAGCGGCGCTTCAGTATTGCACGGAGCTTAGTTATTCCTCGTATAAGGGCGCTTCGGGAAGAGGCTGGCCGTACGTAGGAAGAGACCGTCGGCACGACAGGAAGAGGGCTGTCCCAAAAGCCGGATTCTGATGATGGGAGTCCCGCGTAGAACCGAGCTTCTTCGAGAAAAGGACCCCTTCCTCCGCTTCGCGGAAGCAGAGGTCCTTTCGCGTAATTAACGGGAAATTCCCATGGCATGCGATCGTTTGCGGGACAACCCCTTCGGGCCGCTCTAGACCGTTTGACGCCGTATGTGTTGGAAGGATCGTACTCCTCAGGGGCAAGTGGACACAGGTTCCGTTATTTGAGCGAAAACAGTCTTTGAGGGTTAGCAGTCGGACACAGGATTCGTTATTGGCTCGGATTGGCATCGAAAACAGGTTCATTGGCCGATATAACGGATCTCCTGTCCGCCGGCACATGAAAATACGTGATTAGGAAGGGAATAGCGGATCTCCTGTCCGTTTCCGTACTTCGGCGGAGGTATCGCGATATGGCCGTCATGAAGACGACCGGGTCGCGAGGGTTCTGGCGGTTCAGGCAAGCCCAAGCCAGTCCGAGCCGGCCCGCGCGCCAGTCCAGGCCATCCCACGCCGGTCCACGCCGGTCCACGCCGGTCCAAACCAGCCCAGCCCAGTCCGAACCAGTTCAGGCAAGCCCGCGCCGTCCACGCCAGTCCAGGCAGCCAACGCCGGTCCACGTCGACCCAAACCAGCCCAAGCTGGTCTACAAGCCAGTTCAAGCCAGTCCAAACCAGTCCCGACCAGCCCACGCTGGTCCGCGCCAGCCCAGCCCACGTCAGTCCAGCCCGAACCACCAGGCCAGTTTCACCCAGTCCACAAGCCAGTCCAAACCAGCCTAGAGCAGCCCGAACCACCACGCCAGTTCACCCAGTCCAAACCAGCTCAAGCCATTCAACGCCAACAAACCAGCCCACGCCAGTCCATAAGCCAGTCCATAAGCCAGTCCATAAGCCAGTCCAAGCTACCAGACCAGCCCGAACCACCAAACCAATCCAGGCCGGCGAAGCGGCTGCGGGAGCTGTCCTTGCTCAAGACGTGAGTTGTTGCGAGCCTGCTCGAATCCTCCAATTATAGGTTCCTCTTCGATTTGAGGCCGGTGCGCTGGCGTACCTGGTATCTGTAGTGGGGCTTCATTACAATCTGAGACGCTGAGGCCTCGTTCATCCGAACGGGGCCTTGCCGTTGCGGGAACCAATGCACGGTCTTGGGCCGGGCGGCCAGTATGGGCCGCGGCGATTTCCGGCGAATTTAAGCTTTGACCGCTCTCCCAAAATAGCCTATGTTGGAGATGGATCCATCATTGCGAAGGAGAGGGAGTTGTCCGTGACCACACCAATCGGAGTCATGATCGAGGAAGGACCGCAAGCTTGGGAAATCGTACAGCAGCGGGGCGGCAGCGCCGCAATTGCGCTTGTAGGCAGCTGGAAGCTGCCCGATGGCGGCGGGGCGAAGGGGCAAGTGTATGCGCGGGTCGTCAGGGAAGATTCGGGCGAGGAGGTCGTGACGTGGACGCCGGCCGAAACGGATCCGAGCGCCGGCACATGGCGGCTTCGGCTCGAGCGGGTTCCCGCCGGAGGCTTGTACCGGCTGGAAACGTCGCTGCAGGCGGACGGCAATACGGCCATGGAATGGAACGTCCGCGGGGACATGATTCATCATTGGGGCGTAGGCGATCTGTGGGTCATCGCGGGCCAGAGCAATGCGGCCGGTTACGGTAAAGGGCCTGTCGTCGATCCGCCGGAATTCGGCGTGCATCTGCTTCGCAACAGCGGACGATGGGATTTGGCCACGCATCCGTTTAACGAATCGACGCGCACGATCCACACAGAGAACCGGGAGACGGCCAACCCTGGCCATTCGCCGTTCCTGGCATTCGCGCGGCTCGTCAAACGGGAGACCGGATGGCCGATCGGACTGGTGCAGACCGCGCTCGGGGGCTCGCCGCTCAGCAAATGGAACCCGGCCGAGGATGGCGAGCTGTACCGGATGATGCGCGGCGTGGTCGAATCCGTAGGCGGCAGCGTGCGCGGCGTGCTATGGTATCAGGGCTGTTCCGATTGTTCGCCGGAGCTGTCGGCTACCTATCTGGACCGATTCCGCCATATGGTCGATTCGTGGCGCGCGGATTTCGGCGACGAGGCGCTGCCCGTGCTGACGGTGCAATTGAACCGCTTTACGGGTGCCGATACAACGCCGGAAGACGACGCTTCCTGGGGAACCGTTCGGGAGCAGCAGCGGCGCGCGGCGCGGGAAATTCCGCATGTCACGGTCATACCCGCGATCGATTGCCCGTTGTCGGACGAGATCCATAACAGTCCCGCGGGGAATCTGTTGATCGGGGAACGGATGGCGAGAGCCGCGCTGGCGGCCGTATACGGCCAAGACGTGCATTTCCGGGCGCCGGAGATCCGGGAGGCGCGGTACATACCGGCGGACGATGCCGGCACGCCGTCCATCGAGCTGCAGTTCGAGCATGTCAAAGGCTATCTGCTGCCGACCGGCCAGTTGAACCGCCTGTTCACCGTCCAGGACGCCGAAGGAACCGCGGACATTGCCGCATGCACGATCAGCGGTCCGGCTTCCGTGACCCTGAAGCTTGCGCGCCGGCTCCATGGCCAAGCTTATGTCCATGGCGCCTTCGAGCGAAACCCGATCGTGTATTTGCCGCTGGACAGCGCCACCTACATGCCGCTGCTCGCCTTCTACAAGTTTCCGGTCGCGGAATAGCGCGCAGTGCTTACCTCATGTGCGAGCCATGACATCCCAAGCCGTGACTGAGCAGATGCTCAAGCCATGACCGAGCAAACCATGAACGAAGAAAGCCCGAAAGCCGGCGACGTGATGTCATCGCAGGCCTTCGGGCTTTCTATTCCCCGCAGCGGCTGTAACCGCTGATTCGCTAACGGTTATTCGTTATTCATTGTCCGTCGGCAGCTTCTTGCGGAGCAGCTCCAGCTGCTCGTCAACGAGCGAGCTCTTGCCGGCGTTCGCGTCAGCCGCCGCATCGGCGCCGCCCGCCGCGCTTCCATACACGCTGCCGCTGCCGTAGCCCTGCGCACCGTACGGGCCGCGGACGGCAAGGCGGGCTTCCCACTGCGCGATTTTCTCTTCCATGCGCTGGAAGCCGCGGGCGGCGTTGCCGCCTTCGAGGATGGACGGGCCTGCGCTGAAGCTCGGCATGACGGAACGCGATTGCCGCTGGGCCTGGTGAATGCGGCTGACCAGCTCATCCCGCTTCTTGAGCAGCTGCGGCAGCTCCGCTTTGGCGGTCTCCAGCCGGATGGCGAGCTCCGCGGCTTGCCGCTTCGCGTTATCATGCCACGTGCCGTACTCGCGCGCCTTCTCCTCGTGGTGCAGCTTCGCCGTCAACGCTTCGCGCGCATGCGCCTCCTGCCCGGCGCGCATCGCTTCCAGCGCGCGGGCTTCGCAGTGCTCGGCCAGCGCCGATGCTTCGGCGGCTTGCTGCCCCAACCCTTTGGCGAGCGCTTCCTGCTTCAGCAGCTCATGCTGCACGTTCGCGATCTCTTCCTGGCTTGTGCGGATGTACTGATTCATCATCATTGCCGGATCTTCCATTTTGTCGAGCAGCTCGTTGGCCGCGGCTTGCGTAATGTTAAACAAACGGTTCAAAATTCCCATTTCGTTCATCTCCTACAAGTAAGTGTTTAGTTTTCGGCTGAATGACGGACGCTGCAATTAACCGTAATAGCGGAAGGAAGGATCGGGCGACAGCACCTCGAACGGCGCTTTCGGAACGAGCAGGCTGGCTACGATGTAGAGCAGCAGCGTCGTGCCGAGGCTGAACACGCCCGAAACCAAGAGCACGAGCCGGACGATGGTAGGATCGATGCCGAACCATTGCCCGATGCCGCCGGCGAGGCCGGTTAATTTGCGGTCCATAGTGGAACGGTACAGTTTTTTCATTGCGATTCTCTCCTTTGAGCTGAATTAAGCGATCTTGATCTTGCTGTATGACTGACTGCCCTAGAGCGTCGTGGCGAATGTTTCGAATGGCGATAGCCAGTTTGTCTTGACCGATGACTTAAGTTTACCGTGAAGCGCGCTTGCCCGAAACGGTCCAGCGGCGGTCGCGGCAGCCAGCCTTTAGGCGGGGAAGGGCTAAGACCCTAGGCCCCGGCGCGCCGGTCCGGATAAGCGCAAAACACCCCGCGTACCGCGCTCTTGCAAGCGGCATGCGGGGCGTTCAAGCAAATGCGAGACCGAACGAATCGAGTCGAGTTCGACCGATTCATGTCAAGCCATGTCAAGTCAAACCAGATTAAGTCAAACCAAATCATGCCGCGTCAAGGCAGCAGCTTGACGATGTGGAAGTTGTCCTCGAGCAGCAGCCAATTCTGCGGGAAGCTGAGCCCCAGCTTCCAATAGCTGATGCCGCGCAGCTTCAGCTCCTTCATCAAATTGAACTTGGCCTGAATGGAACGGGCATCCTCGAACCATACGCGATGCTCCTTGCCGTTATCGTCCCAATACGTGAAGTGAGGCGCCTGGGCTGCCGCATCGTACAGGATTTCGGCGTTGCGCTCTCTGGCGAGCGAGATGGCGGCTTGAGGACTGATCGCCTTGGCGTAGGCGCCGCCGGGAACGTAAGGCAGCGTCCAATCGTAGCCGTACAGATTCTGGCCCATGAGGATTTTGTCTGCAGGCATCTCCGTCAGCGCGTATTCCAGCACGTTGCGGACGGGACCGATCGGGGAGACCGGCATCGGCGGCCCGCCGCTGTAGCCCCATTCGTACGTCATAATAATGACGAAATCCGCAATCTCGCCGTGCGCCTTGTAATCATGCGCGGAATACCAGGCGCCTTCCTGCGCGGCGCTGGTCTTGGGGGCAAGCGCCGTGGACATCGTAAGGCCGGCCGCGTGAATAGGGACGACCGCCTTGCGCAGAAATCGATTGTACGCTTCCCGGTCCGAAGGCAGCAGGTGCTCGATATCGAAATGGATGTCGCGGTAATGCAGGTTTTTGGCCGTCTCGAGTATATTGGCGATTACTTTATCCTGCAGCGAAGCGTCGCTGAGGAGGAGATGGCCGAGCTCGGCGCTGAACTGGTCGTTCTCCAGGTTCGTGACGGTCATCATCATGGCCGTGCGCTGTTTCGTCGCGATGCTCTCCAGGTCGCCGAGCGGCGGCAGCGCGAGCGTGCCGTCGCGCTGAATGCGAAAGCTGGAAGGAGCGAGGTAGGTCAGCAGCGGAGCCGCCTGCCGCGCCGCCTCCGTCAGGGCGGGCGATAAGGTCGTGCCCCGCGCATCGATATACGCGTTCACGTAGGCTTGCCTTTTCGGCGGCGGCGGGATATACAGCCTCGTTCCGGCCTGGAGCGCGGCGTTCGAATCCAGCTCGTTGACGTCGGCGAGCCGCGCGGCGGTCGTGCCGAACCTGCTCGCAATGGACGTCAGCGTATCGCCGGCTCTTACGTAGTAGTATTGGCCGACGATCGGTATGACCAATGCCTGTCCGATGACCAGCGTATGGGCGGGCGAGATTTCATTGGCCGACGTGATGGCGTCCACCGGAATGCCGTAGGCTTGCGAGAGCCGGTAGAGCGTCTGTCCGGCCTGTACGACATGAATTTGCATCCTGATCCCTCCATGTACATCCGATTGGTCCCGAGAAAACGTCTCTTCTAACGTATTCGCGATCGCTTCCGCGCATGCCATGGTTTTATGAGGGCACGCGGGCGGGGCCAGCCGCTCCGCCTGACTACTTCGTCAACCCTCGGGCACCAGCCGCTCCGCCTGCTTCCCCGTCAGCCCGCGGGAGTCTGCGCGCCGACTTGAGCGATGATGGCCTTGATCTTGTTCTCGTATTCGATGACGCGCGATTTGTTCGCCACGATGCTTTGCGATACCGACGCGAGCGCGTTCAGCGCTTGGAGCGTACCGCTGAAGGAGCCGCTCTTCACGCATGCGTTCAGCGTCTTGACGGTACCGGGGATGCCCTTCTTCATGCCGGAAACGGACGACAGGGCGTTCTTGGACTGGGCACGGAGCGAGTCGATGGGCGCGAGGCTCGCCTTCAGGGCTTTGATCTTCTTGGCGGTCGCCGCCTTGGCCTCCGAGAGCGCCTGTTCGCGGATGCGAATATCGGCACGCGCCAGCTGTACGGCGGGCTTGAGCATTTCCGCCTGCCCGCTCAGCAGGGAGACCAGCGGCTTGAGCTTCAACGAGCGCGCGTTCGAGACGTTCTTGTTGATCGCGGTATACTGGTCGAAGAGCGGCTTATACCGCCCGCGCTGCGCAGCAAGCTCGTTCGTCATCCGCTTCAGCTTCTCCGCGTCGACGAGCTTGATCCGTTTGTTCAAGGCATCGAGCGCCTTGCCGTTGTTCGAGTGGAGCGTCTTGTACTGCTCGTCCAGGAGCGTCTCTTGCTTCTGGTACGACTGCAGGCTGGACGATTGCGCGTTCAGCTTGTTCTTCATGTCGGCGGGGGCGGCGGCAATATGCTTCGCGAGCGCGGTCTGGGCGGCGTTGGAAAGCGAGACCGACGCGGCCGACGCGGTGCCCGAAACGAGCAGCATGAAAGCAAACAGCGCAAGCAGCATGGATGAAAACGGCTTCAATCTCATAGAATGAAACATACGACAATATTCCTCCTTTGCCGCGGCACTTGTCCGGAAACGCAAAAAAACCCGCAAGAAAGGCAGGATTGCCTTTGCTTACGGGTGCTTCCGACGTAAGTGAACCGCGAACATATGTTTTTATTCACTATAGCCGAACTTACAAAATTAGTCAAGATGAACAGCGGACGCCCGTTGCCGGATTTTCTCATCATACGGTATAATGGTTGTATTATTGCAGGATTTGGAAATGGCCCTACGCTTCTGCAGCACCGTTTGGCAGCAACGCAAATCGAATGAATTCAGGAGGCGGAGACGATGAACGTAGAGTCGGATCGCAAGCTGATTTTCGTGTTCACCGGTCCGGACGGCTCCGGGCGCAAGACCGTTGCCGACAGTGTCGGAGCTACGCTTGGCATTGCCAAGGTGCTTTCGTACGCGACCCGCAAGCCGCGGCCGGGCGAAGTGAATGGCCAGGATTACCACTTCATAACTCCCGAGCTGTACGAACAGTTCGAACGCGCAGGCGATTTCATCGAGAGCATCAGCATCGGCGGCAGCCGGTACGGCGTGCGCGGAGAGGATATCGAGCAAAGCCTGCGGCAAGGCGGCAGCGTGTATCTCATCGTCAATCCGGAAGGCGCGCAGCTGCTCAAGGACCGGTACGGCGACCAAGCGGTGCGGCTGTTCATCTACGCGGACCGGCGCACGGTGCAGGAGCGCCAGCAGGAGTCGGGCCTCGACGCCGCGATCGTCCAAGCCAAGATGGACCAGTACGAAACGGCGATCGCTTACCAGCCGAATTGCGAGCACGCTTTCGAGAATTACGATCTTGCGCATACCGTATTCGATATCTCCAATACGCTGGAGCATTATTTGCAGCGAAATTTAGTGGAACGCGATTGATCGGGGACTAATCTATGAATAGCTGCCACGGACATACGAAAGCCCGCCCCTTCATGCCGAAGGAGCGGGCTTTCGCGATTGAAGCCTCATATTACGATAGAAGCGTCATATACAGCTTGCGGCATTGGAGCGCGCTGCCGGTTAAACGGCTGGCAGCGCCTCGACTTTGATGATCTTGCCCTGTCCTTCGTCCAGCCACTTGCCGTCGGCCGTCTTATGAAGGGTCGAAACGACCGAGACACGGAAATCCTGGAAGGCCGGCCCTTTCGTTTTCTCCACGGTTTGCACGATGTAGACGATGGCTTCGTCGCCCGAATAATCGACGATGCGGACTTGTTCGTTCGTGTATTTCAAATCATACGTGTCCATGGCGGTTTGCGCGGCTTTCAGCGCTTCGGCAATCCCTGGCGCATCCGGGTCGATCACGGCTTTGTACGCGTCCATGTTTTCGTCGTTGGACGCTTGGGTTTCCTGGTCGATCACGGCGAGAATGGCGGCCTTCTCGTCGGCCGGAACGTCTGCCTCGCGGCTGAGCGCGTCATCCGTGTTCACGTAGTTCATCTGCTGCAGCGCAAGATCGCTGAGCAGCCATTGGTTCTTCGGGCCGCGTACGAGCTTCAGCTGCATGACGCAGTCGTTGTCCAGGTAGAAGCCGCCGCTTACTTTGGCCGAGTGCTGGCTGATTACGATAACGGCGGCAGCTGCGTCGAAGCTCACGATGCTCTGCAGCTTCGATGTCGTCCGGACGACGGGATCGCCTTCTTGGGGCGCGCCCTCCGTCTTGATCGCCGCATAGAACGGCGAAGCCGGATCGATCAGCGACAGGATGCCTGCCTGATCGCCTGCCGTATCATAGGCATCCATCTGCGCGAGATAGGCTTGGAGCTCCTTCGCGTCGGCGGGCGACGGTCCTTTAGCGCTGATCTTGATCGTTTGCGCCGAAGCGTTCCAATCCACGAGCAAGCCCGTCGATTCGCCCACGAAGCGAAGCGGAACGAGCGTGCGTCCGTCTTGGACGATCAGTTGAACGGGCTTCGCCGAAGCTTGTCCGTTCACGGTCGCGGCACCGGTCTTGGCGTTCAGCGTCAACGTCGCGGATGCGGATTTTCCTGTAATCGTCTTGCTCTTCGCATCGTAAGCGACCGTGAATCCGAGGACATTGAACAGCGCTTTGAATTCGACATAGGTCGTACCGTTCGCAATCATCGGCGGCGCATCGAAGGCGACCTCCCGATCGCCGACCCATACGGATATCGGCGGCTTGGCGGATGCCGCGGAGGCAAGGCCGGAGAAGGCGAGCAGCAGGATAACGGAGACGAGTAGTGCAGTGATTTTCTTCAAACGAACACACCTTTCACCAGGAAGTGGAAATACGTTCACAAAGAGTAATATACCGGAATATCCCATAATGAACTATCGAACTTTGTGTGACAGTTATTCCCATCCCCCCGGGCGATCGCCTTCAGCCCATCCGCGCCCGGTACGTCGTCGGCGCCGCATCCGTATATTTCTTGAACAGCCGCGAGAAATAAAACATGTCGGAGTAACCCAGAAGCCCGGCAATCTCCATCACCGTCTTATCCGTGTTAAGCAGCAGCTTCTTCGCCTCCGCGACTTTCAGCCGGTGCATGAACTCCCCGAGCGGATAGCCGGTGTAATCGTGCACGATCCGCCGCATCGTCGGAACGGAGATATGGTGCCGCGCGGCGATTGCGGCGCTGTCCGGCTTCCCGTATACGGCGCTCGTCACGTCGTCCAGCAGCTGATGGACGAACATGGTCCGGCTGCTCGTCTCCGGCTGGCGGAAGCGCAGCGACATGTCGAAGAGCAGCGCCTCCAGCGCCAGCGCGGCCCGGTCCTGGTTGGCCGGGACGGCGCTGTCGAGCAGCCGGAAGATGAGCTCGATTTTGCTGAAGAAGCTTTCGTCCGTGCCGACGAATTTGACGGTCTCGGGCTGCTCGTACCAGCTCGCCAGCCATTCCTGGACGCGCGGACCCTCCAGCGTGAAATAGTATTCGTCCCAGAAGCCGCCCTCCTCCGGGCCGTACTGGAACACTTCGCCGGGGTAGAGGCAGAACACGGTTCCCGCCTCCACGGTCTGCCGCGCGCCGTCTCCGGCCTGGTAGTAGCCCCGCCCCGCGCCGATGTAGACGAATGCCCACTGCTCGAACGACGCATCGGTCCGCTGCTGAATCCGGCCGGGCAGATGGCCCGCATAACGAATGAGGAGCGACTGCACGCGCAGCTTCTTCAGGTCGATGACGTTATCGTATAATCGAATCGGAAGCGGACTGATCATATTATCCATGTAGGTTGGCATAATGTGCATTCTCCTGGCGGGTTTGTCATGGTATGTTAAAGACATTATTTAATTACATTAGTCATGCAAGTCAATTATATCGGGCGGCTTGCGCGAAAGGAAGGGACCACGACATGGAGAACACAGGGAAGAAACTGCAGGTAGGCGTCATCGGGAACGGGTCGATATCCGGACTGCATTTGGAGGCTTACCGCCAGAATCCGGACGCGGAGCTTGCTGCCGTGTGCGACTTGAACGAGGAGCGCGCCAAGGCGGCTGCCGAGAAGTACGGGGCGAAGCGCGTCTACACGAATTACCGCGACCTGCTGGCCGATCCCGAGATCGAAGCGGTCAGCATCTGCACATGGAACGACAGCCATGCCGAGATCAGCATCGCCGCGCTGGAAGCGGGCAAGCATGTGCTGTGCGAGAAGCCGATGTGCAAGACGGTCGAGGACGCCGAACGCGTGCAAGACGCCGTTCGCCGCTCGGGCAAGCTGCTGCAGGTCGGCTTCGTGCGCCGTTATGCCGGCAGCGTGGACGTGCTGAAGCGTTTCATCGACGCGGGCGAGCTCGGAGAAATCTACTATGCCAAGGCAACCTGCCTGCGCCGGCTCGGCAATCCGGGCGGCTGGTTCTCGGACAAGAGCCGCTCGGGCGGCGGACCGCTGATCGACCTTGGGGTTCATATCATCGATATTTGCTGGTACCTGATGGGCCGTCCGAAGGTGAAGTCCATCAGCGGCAACACGTACCGCAAGCTGGGCAACCGCGCGCATATCCAGAATCTCTCGTTCTATAAAGCGGCCGATTACGACGCATCGCGTAACGACGTCGAGGACGCGGCGAACGCGGTCATCCGCTTCGAGAACGGCGCGTCGCTGATCGTCGACGTCAGCTTCACGCTGCATGCGGTCAAGGACGAAATTTCGGTGAAGCTGTACGGCGACAAAGGCGGCGCGGAAGTCGAGCCGGCGCTCGTCGTCATGTCCGAGAAGCATAATACGATCGTCAACGTAACGCCGCAGATCGACCACACGACGTTCGACGCGAACGAGGCGTTCGGCCGCGAAATCACGCATTTCGTCAACAGCTGCCTGGGCCGCTGCGAGACGCTGAGCCCTGTCGAGGACGGACTGGAAGTAACACGCATGCTGAGCGCGATCTACGAATCGGCGGCGACGGGCAAAGAGATTCAGTTTTAAGAAGCAGATTGGTTTGCGTGTCCGATCGCAAGATTGGACATGCAGCATTCTGCTGCAAGAAGCAGATTGGTTTGCGTGTCCGATCGCAAGATTGGACATGCAGCATTCACGGGACAGGGGCTGCTCCGAATCCGGGCAGTCCGTTTCAGCCTGCGGCCAGCGGGTAAATTCATAGATAGGAAGAAGGATGAAAGTGATGGCGACTCCGCTCAATAATAAAATCGGCGTAATCGTGGATAGCTTCGGCATCGGCGTGCGGCAAGGGCTGCTGAAGGCGAAGGAGGTCGGCGCGGAAGGCGTGCAAATCTACGCGGTGTCCGGCGAGATGGATCCGGCGAACCTGGATGCGGCGGCAAGACGCGAATTGCGCGGCTACATCGACGGGCTGGGCCTTGAAATTTCGGCGCTGTGCGGCGACCTCGGCGGCCACGGCTTCCAGGACGCGGCGGCCAACGCGGCGAAGATCGAGAAATCGAAGCGGATTCTCGACCTGGCGGTCGAGCTCGGCACATCCGTCGTGACGACGCATATCGGCATCGTTCCGGACGACCGCAACGGCGCGATCTACGCGGCGATGCAGCGCGCGTGCGAAGAGCTAAGCACGTACGCGAAGAGCATGAACGCGTATTTCGCGATCGAGACGGGCCCGGAGCCCGCGGCGCATCTGAAGAGCTTCCTGGACACGCTCAGCACGAACGGCGTTTCCGTCAATTTCGACCCGGCGAACATGATCATGGTGACAGGAGACGATCCTGTCCAAGGCGTCATTACGCTGAAGGACTACATCGTCCATACCCATGTGAAGGACGGCCGCCGCTATCGCGCCGTCGACCCGCGCCAAGTATACGGCTTCCTCGGCTACGACGAAATGTCGCATGAGCATATCGCCGAGATGGCCGCGGGCGGAGCGGATTTCGCGGAGCTGCCGCTCGGCGAGGGCGACGTCGATTTCGACGCTTATTTCGCGGCGCTGCAATCGATCGGCTACAAGGGCTATTTGACGATCGAACGCGAAGTGGGCGAGCAGCCGGAGCAGGACATCCGCAAAGCGGTAGAGTTCATTAAACGATACCGCTAGGTATTACGGGAGAGGAAAGAAACCATGAAAGTATCGGTTAGCGTATGGAGCGTTCATCATTATCTCTACGACGGTTCTTGGACCAACGCGGATTTCATCGACTATGCGGCGAGCATCGGGGCGGAGGGCGTCGAGCTGCTGAGCGTTTTCTGGAATGCCGAGACCGACGTGCCCGCCGTTCGCGAGGCGCTGGCTAGAACGGGCCTCAAGCTGGCGTGCTTCGGCGCGTGTAACGATTTCGCCGACGTGTCGGCGGAAGGCCGGGCCGCCGCGCTTGCGGACATTATGAACGCGGTCGATATGGCGGCGCTGTTCGGCGCCTCGGTCGTTCGCGTCTTTGCAGGCGACGTCAAGGAAGGCGTCAGCTACGATCAAGGCAAAGTCTGGATCATCGAAGGCTTGCGGGGAGCGGCGGCCTATGCGCAAAGCAAGAACATCGTCTTGTGCCTGGAGAACCACGGCGTATTCGCGGGCAGAAGCGAGCAGGTGAAGGAAATCATCGAACAGGTGGGCTCCACCGCGCTTCGCAGCACGTACGACATGGGCAACTATTTGCTCGTGGACCAAGATCCGCAGCCGTCGTTCGACGCGCTTGCGCCTTACATTGCGCATGTGCACGCGAAGGACTTCAAACAGGTTGAAGAGGGCACGGCGGGCGCTTATCGTACGCTCAGCGGCAAGTCCTTCTACGTCGGCGTCGCGCCCACGGCAGGCGATGCCTGTGTGCCCGAAATCGTCGCCAAGCTCAAGGGCGTCGGCTACACGGGATGGATGAGCGTCGAATACGAAGGATTGGAAGAACAGAAAGGCGGCACGGACAAGGCGGTCGAACTGCTGCGCGGCGCCATTGCGGCTCAGTAAAAGCGGGAAGCCCGGCAAGATCAGCCGGCTCAATGAGCTCAGGAAATTCAGGACGCTCAGTTAACGGCGAATGCATAATTCTTAACGGAAAGCGGGGAATGCCAATGAAACCGCTCATCAAGAGAGAATTAATCGGCGTGATGCACTATGTTCGGGATCTGGACCGGGCAAGCGCCTGGTATTGCGAAATGCTCGGGCTCGAGCTCAGAGGTTACGGCAAGAACGACTTCGTGGAGCTTGGGCTTAACGGGCAGTACGTCATGCACCTATTCAAGGACGAGAACGCCCGGCCGGCGGAGCGTGCGACGTTCGCGTTCGATGCGCCGGACATCGAAGCGGCGCATGCCATTCTCGCCGGGCGCGGCGTGGAAGTCGGCACGCTGGAACGGTATGGCGATCATGCGTCGTTCTCGTTTCGGGATTGCGACGGCAACGCGCTGATGATGTGCCACTATTTATAGGACGATGCAGCGAAATCCGCAGCGAACCGCGCCGGATGCCAGTAGGGCATTAGGAGCGGGGGCTGCGGATTTCGTTCGTTCAGGGACTTGGCGGGCGGCGCAACCTTTTCGCTTGCGGGACCGTCTACATCATAGAGAAGAAGCTGCAGGAATAAATTCGAGTCACGCCGATCGCCGCCGAATACGCCGCCACCCGCTACCGGGAGTTAAAACGGTCATCGCATGCGCGTCGAGCCGCAAGCATCGGAGCGTGCCATATTAGCTGTTGTCGAGAGGGGACGTTACGATGAGAAATCGGTTCAAAGCTGTGCTTATCGCCGCTTTGGCGGTCACTACACTGATGTCCGGCGCGGTTTCGGCCGGAGCCGGGTCAGCAGGGAGCCTGTCGCTCGCGGCGTCTCCGGCCGGTACTGCCCCGGCGCCTTGGACGGCTTCGTCCGCCGCTAGCCCTAAGACTGCGGTGCCGCTCAGCGCGACGGCTTTCAAACAGATCGCGGCAGGCATGTATTATTCCGTCGCGCTGCGCGCGGACGGCACGGTATGGACCTGGGGCCGGAATTTGTGGGGCGAGCTTGGCGTGACAACGGATAACCCGATTACGTCGGTCGCGGCACCCGTCCGGCTTCCGAATCTGTCGGGCATAACGGCGATTGCCACGAACGGAGACGGCATGCAGGTCGGACTGAAAAGCGACGGTACCGTATGGGAGTGGGGCTCCATCACCGGATTAAAGGCGAACATCCGCGAAACGGTGCCGCCGAGACAGGTGGAGGGCCTTGCGGGCGCGACCGCGGCCGTCGCACTGAAGAGTGCCGGCGCAGCCTTGAAGGCCGACGGCGGCCTGCGGGTGTGGACGCATGACGCGGCGACGGGCAAGGCGAACGTCAAGCAGGTATCCGGCACGTTCGAATGGACGAATCTGGTCGCATGCGGGGACATGGCGTTCGCGCTTGATGCGGCAGGCACGGCGTGGGGCTTCGGCTCGCGGCTGGAGGCGGACGGCAGCATGACGATTGTGAATCCGTACCGGCTGACGGGCGTGCCGGTTCTGAAGCAGCTCGCGGGGTGCACGAGCGGCATCGACCGCAGCGGCGGCGCGTGGACATGGACGCTGTCGCCGAACGGGGTTTACGAAGGGCAAGATCTGGCGCCCGTGAAAGTAACGGGCAAGGCGAAGCGCGTGCATCCGGAGCTGAAGGCGAAAGCGATCGTACCGGGCGGCTTGCTGTTGACCGAGAGCGGAGACGTGTGGAGGCTCGATAACGGGCCGACGGGAAAGGCGGGCAAAGTGAAGGGGCTCTCGAACATCGTTTCGATTGCCGTCGGTCCCTTTCACAACCTTGCGCTGGATGCCGTCGGCCGGGTGTGGGGCTGGGGAGCGGACAATTGGAACGAGACCGGGATCGTCCGGCCGGATGGCGACGGCATGGTGTATGCGCCTAAGCCGATTCAGACGGCAATGAATGCGTACGTGAACGGCAAGCTGCTCGACTCCCCGTTCCCCGCCAGAATCGACAACGGAAGCGCTTCGGTTCCGATGAAGGCCGTGCTGCAGGCGCTGGGCGGCAGTTTTACAGTGAATAACGACTATTCGACGACGATCACGTATAAGCAATCGACGGCCGTGCTGCTTCCGGACGGGGGCTTCGCCGAAATCGGCGGCAAGCGGGTTGCGCTTCCGGCCGTGAAGCTTGGATTCTCCGGCGTACGCATGATCCCTGTCTCGCTGCTGAAGCTGCTCGGCGTTCATGCGGCTTGGGACGGGAAGCTTGGCGAGTTGAGGCTGAGCGGGGCCTGATCCGGCTCAGCCAGCGGATTTCACAATCGGACGGAGCGGTTAGAACATGCAAAATGTAGCGCTCAGCAATTATATCGCCAATATGCAGCTGCATATTTCGGAAGCGGCATTCTTCCACTGCACGGCGAGCTGGTACCATATGGACGTGTTGTCGGACTTCAACCGGCTTTATTACATGCTGGGCGATGGCGGGCATATTCGAATCGGCGAAGAGGAGATCTACCCGAAGCGGGGCCAGCTGGTCGTGATGCCGGCCGGCACGATGCTGTCGGTGCGAACGATGGAGGGCCGGGAGTTTCCCAAGTACTTCTGCCACTTCAACGCGCGAAGCGGCGAGCAGGAATTGTTTCAGCTCCTGGAAACGCCGAGCTGCGTGGACACGGCCGATCCGGAGGCGGCGGCGCGGACGTTCGGCGAGCTGGTGCGCCATTATCACAGCGGCGATCTGACGTCGATGCTGCGCGCCAAGCTGCTGCTGCAGGAGCTGCTATGCCAGTTCCTGGAGCGCGGCGGCAATGCGAGGCTGCGGCAGCCGGCGGGCGGCAGCGTCGATAAAGTGAGCCGGGTGCTGGCGTATATCGACCACCATCTGGCGGATAACGTTACGCTGGAGCAGCTGGCGGAGCTGGCGCATTTTCACCCGAACTATTTCATCCGGTTCTTCAAGTCGGCCACGGGACGATCGCCGATGCAGTACATGAATCAGCGGCGAATGGAGAAGGCGAAGGCGTGGATGGTATCGACGGATATCTCGATCTCGGAAGCGGCCGAACGGGTCGGGAGCTCCCTGTATCAATTCTCGAAAATGTTCAAGCAGTACACGGGCTCAAGCCCGAGCGAGTACCGCAAAACGATGCGCATGCAAAAGGGACGGCAATAGCCGTCCCCAGTACCATGAGGTGCACCCGGTGTCACCCGGTGCACCTCCAGAAGTTAGAGGAACTCATGTTTGATGCCGCTGAATGACTCTGTCTTGAAAAGTATGGTACCCGGACAGGAGATCCGTTATTCGCCCGTTTTCATGAGTTTGTATATGCTCGCGGACATAGGATCCTTTATTTCGTCAAAATGGCAGACTTTCGATGCTCTCGGGAGACCATAACGAATCCTGTGTCCGTTCATCAACCCGAACCTACCGAGTTTCAACCAAATAACGGATTCTGTGTCCGTTGCCCATGAAGACGATCCAGCCGGCATGGGCAATGTCGAAGAACCGAGTACGTTCTCGACAGCAATGAAGTGCACCCCGTGCACCTTTTTGCCTCGTACACCTCTCAGCCCTCCACACCTACTGCCCGAAACCCGAATCAAATGCCCATGCGCGTGAGCGCGCCTTCGAACGAGACATCGACGCTGTCGTCGCCGGTCACGTACCGCCACAGCTTGGCGCGCTGCATATGGTCCAGCCGGTCCTCGTTGCCCTGCCAGCGCTGATAGCCCTGCTCGATAATGCGGCGGACTTCCGGGCTGTCGTAGCCGTCCAGGTTGAACAAGCCGCGCTGCTCCTGGCCCGGGCGCAGCCGGAGCTTGAAGACGTACCGCGTGCGGTCCGTTGCGTTGGGCTGCGCGCAATGCCAAATGCCATGATGGAGAATGGCGAGCGTGCCCGCTTTGCCGGCAAGCTGGCGCTGGCCGACGATGTTCTTGTAGCGGGCCAGGCTGAACGTGTTGATTTTGCGCAGATGCGAGCCCGGCAGGATGAGGGTCGGCCCCATCTCCGGCGGCGCGTCGTGGGAGAAGTAGAAGAGCTGGATGTCGAACGCGTGCGGGCGCACGTCGATGATGGAATCGCCGTGCCAATCCTGGGCGACGGGATAATGATCCGGCACGATATGGAGGAACGAATGGTCGTAGACGGGCCGGCTGCCGACAAGGCTCTGGATGATGCCCTGCACTTCCGGCAGCTCGAACACCTCGCGTACCGCTTCGGAACGGTTCCAGAACGTATGCCCGTGACCGCCTTGGACTTGATCCTCGTACACGCGCTCGTTCAGCTGCTGCGGCACGAACGCATCCAGCAGCAGGAACCCCTCCGTCACGAACCGCGCCATCTGCTCCGCGCTCAGCAAGTGCCTGCGCTCGACCGCTGTCATGGTCAGTTCACTCATGAATGGCCACCTTCCTTTCCATTACGTATTCATAGGGCAGATGCCCGGTGTCATGCTCTTGGCCGGACGGATAGTGCGGCAGCGCCGGAACTTGCAGCACGTTCCAGCCGTCGCGCATGGCGTGAAGCACGGACTTGTACGGCGGGACGGATGCGTCGCCGGTATTCATCTGCAGCGCGTCCTCGGCCGCGGCGCCGTCGTACAACGACCAGGCGATGACCGGCGATTTGAGATCCGGCGTCGTGGAATGCAGGAACAGAATTTGCTGTCTCGTCTCCATCAAGGATTGAAGCCTCCTTCGTTGGCGTAGGAATGATCGGCGGCAAAAGCAGCCGTTTGCTTGCCCTCATTGTACCCGGAAGCCGCTTCGCTTGGGATATGCGGAATTAAGGACGGTTTGTGCAAAATTAAGGTGATTGTCGCAGGATACAAACGCTGGCGCCCCATAAAATTCAAGCTGTTCAAACGACAATAAATTTTATACAATATGATTATATAAAATGTAATCGAGGTGATTCGCGATGAGTGTTTACGATTTCACGGTCCTGACGTCCCGGGGAGAGCGCAAGCCGCTGGCCGATTATCGCGGCAAAGCGCTGCTGATCGTCAATACCGCGACCAAATGCGGGCTTGCCCCGCAGTTCAAGGCGCTGCAGCAGCTGCACGAGCAATACAAGGATCAAGGCTTGACGGTGCTCGGCTTCCCGTGCAACCAGTTCAGGGACCAAGAACCGGTCAAGGACAGCGAGATGCAGGAGACATGCCAAATCAATTTCGGCGTCACGTTCCCGTTGCTTGGCAAAATCGACGTCAACGGCCCGAACGCGGATCCGCTCTACGCGTATTTGAAACGGCAGGCACCCGGGTTCCTGAACTCGTCCATCAAGTGGAACTTCACGAAGTTTCTCGTGGATGCGGAAGGCCGGGTCGTCAAACGCTTCTCGCCGACGACGAAGCCGATGAAGCTCGAAGGGCGGATTAAGAAGCTGCTCGCGGATGCAAAGTAAAGAAACCGATACCGATAAACCGAGCGGAGAGGAATAGCGCAAATCGCACCTCTCCCGCAGAGCCCAACGGCAAATCCGACAACCAACTCAACAGCAAGCCCAACAGCAAGCCCAACAGCAAGCCCAACAGCAAGCTCAACAGCAAGCCCGACACAGCGCAACAACCCGTTCAGCAAGCACGGCAAAAGGCCCCGAAACGCGACGTTTCGGGGCTTTTCGGCATGACGGAACCTCATTCGAGGCTTCTCGCGCGCGCATAAAGCGAAACCGCCGCTTGCAAGCTTGACGATGGAAAAGTTTAATTTGCGCTATTATGTTAAAAATGAATTATTTAAACTTAAAAATGACTCCCTTATACTTCAGTCATGTACCACCCATCATATAGAAAAGGGGTATTCACACATGAAACGGTATGTAAAGCTTGCGAAGTGGACGACACTGGCGCTCGTCATCAGCTCGTTGCCGACGCTTGCTGCTTGCTCGAGCGACAATAATAATGCGGCCAACGGTTCGGGGACGAACACGAACAATCAAGCAGCCGCGAACGACGGCGCGAAATCCGATGTGGATCCATCGAAGCTGTGGGAGCAGAAATTCGATCCTCCCGTAACGATTACGACGGCGATCGTCGATGACGGCGCTTCCAGAGGCAATGCCTTCAAGCCGGGCGAATCCATGGAAGACAACGTGAACACCCGTTGGATGAAAGAAAACATGGGCATCGACGTGAAGTTCGACTTTATCGTGACGAAAGCGGAAGACTACGATACGAAGATCCGTTTGCTGCTTTCCAGCGGCGGCAAGCTTCCGGACGTGTTCTCGGCGCCGGGGGACTCCCTGCAGAACCTGATCGATGCCGGCAAAGTAATGCCGCTGGACGATGCCATCGAGAAATACGCGCATCCTGAATATAAGAAACTGCTCGAGAAATTCGATTACGCGCTCGGCGAAGTGAAGCGCGACGGCAAGCTGTACGGTCTCCCGGGCTTCTTCATGGGCGATGAAGGCACCGTCATGTGGATTCGCAAAGATTGGCTGGACAAGCTCGGTCTGCAAGAGCCCAAAACGTTGGATGAACTGACGAACGTTCTGAAAGCGTTCACGGAAGACGATCCGGACGGCGACGGCAAAGCGGACACGATCGGTCTGGCGGTGCCGCTGAAAGAAGGCCCGTGGACATGGATGGGTCAGACGGACGCGATCGTCGCGGCGCTGACGGATCAAATGATCAATACGTTCGATATCCGCAGCTACTGGAATAAAGGCGCGGACGGCAAGCTGAGCTACGGCGCGATTCAGCCGGACGCGAAGAAATACCTCCAGCTCATGAAAGACTGGATGAGCAACGGCTACATCGACAAGGAAGCCGGCATCATGGATCCGATGAAAGCTTCCGAGGCCGCGGCCGCAGGCAAAGCCGGCGTCATGTTCGGACCTGCCTGGATGGGCGGCTGGCCGCTCGGCGACGCGGAGAAGGTCGACCCGAAAGCCGACTTCGAAGCGTACAATCTACCTTCCGGTCCGGACGGCAAGTTCGGCCGAGCCGAGAAAGGCATCACCGCGGGCTTCACGATGTTCAACAAAGACTTCAAGGACATCGAAGCCTGGTTCGCGTATTTCAACAAGCTGTTCGCGAAAAACTTGAATCAGGATGGCGATCCGTATAACGATCCGCGTTTCAAGGACGGTTTCCACGAAGGCTACGACTATGTGAACTATAACGGCAAAATCGTCAAAGGCGACTTTAAAGAAGCCGGCGTGCCGGAAGACAAATGGCCGCTGAAAGACGGCAGCCGGATGGATATGCGCTTCATGATGGCGAACATCACGGGCGGCACGACGACGATTCCGTATTCGAATACGGATGCGATCAAGAAGTTCCTTGCCGATCCGAAAGCCGAGCCGCAGACGTCCACGGAATTCGATGTCAAGGCATCGCCGGCGAGAGCCTTGAAGGCGCAAGGCGTACGTTTGAATCAAGGCATTACCGAAGGCAAGAACTACTTCACGGGTCCGCTGACGCCGACGATGAAGTCGAAGGGCCAATTGCTCACCAAGCTGGCGACGGAAACGTACCTGAAGATCATCTACGGCGAGAAGCCGATGGACTATTTCGATGATTTCGTGAAGCAATGGAACGACAACGGCGGCCAGAAGATTACGGACGAAGTCAACGCTTGGTACGCGGAAAGCAACAAGTAAGGACCGAACTGAACGTTTCACGGGCTTCAATGGATTGAGATTCGATAACGGGGGATCAGGCTGCCGCAAGCTGTCGCCGATCTCCCGTTTTTCATGGAAAGGAAGGATGCAGTGTGGCTTCATATTGGAGAAAGACATGGCCGTTTCATTTGCTTCTGTTGCCTGCATTAGTTTTAGTCATCATTTTCTCATATATCCCGTTATTCGGCACTGCAATTGCCTTCGAGGATTATCAGCCTTGGCTCGGCATTACCAAATCGCCGTGGGTCGGGCTTGAGCATTTCCGGACGATCTTCGAATACCCGGACAGCAAGCAAGTAATAGTCAACACGCTGATCATCGCTTCGTTGAAGCTGGTCTTCAACCTGATCATTCCCATCGTATTCGCGCTGCTTCTGAACGAAGTCCTCAACACGTATTTCAAACGCGTCGTGCAAACGCTCGTGTATTTGCCGCATTTCTTGTCTTGGGTTATTCTCGGCGGGATCTTGATCGACATTCTGTCGACGGACGGCGGTATCGTCAACCGTTTTCTTAATGCTCTCGGAATGCATGATATTTTCTTCTTGGGCAATGGCCAGTGGTTCCGCTTCACGGTCATCGTCAGCGACGTTTGGAAAGAATTTGGATTTTCTGCCATCATATTCCTGGCTACCTTGGTCGGCATCGATCCGTCACTGTACGAAGCGGCGGAAATCGATGGGGCAACCCGCTGGCAGCAAGTCATTCACATAACGCTTCCGCTCATTATGCCGATCGTCATCGTCGTTGCGACGCTGTCGCTTGGGCGGGTTCTGGATGCGGGCTTCGACCAGATTTTCAACCTGTACAACCCGCTCGTTTACTCGCATGGCGATATTATCGATACATTCGTTTATCGCGAAGGCTTAAGCAGCGGCAAATTCAGTTTCGGTACGGCTGTCGGCTTGTTTAAATCGGTGATCGGGTTCATCCTGATCGTGATCAGCTATCGAATGGCATACAAACTAGCCAACTACCGGATTTTCTAAGGAGGGCCCCCCATGCGCTACCGCTCGCGAAGCTATGCTGTGTTTACGGTTTCTAATACGATCTTTCTGACATTACTGGGGCTGCTATGCATTCTCCCGTTGATTCACGTCCTTGCCGTCTCGTTCAGCTCGCGCGCCGCGGCCACGGCGAACATCGTTAATTTCTGGCCGGTCGGCTTTACGTCCGACGCCTACGCCAAGACGCTTGGCAACCATGCGTTTCTGAAGGCGATGTGGATCGGGGGGGAACGGACGATTCTCGGGACGGTCATCTCCATGCTCGTCGTTACGATGGCGGCCTACAGCTTGTCGAAGTCGAGCCTCCGCTTCCCCGGAAGACAGCTGTACACGTGGATTTTCGTGTTCACGATGCTGTTCTCCGGCGGGTTGATTCCGGGCTATATCGTCGTTAGCAAGCTCCATATGATCGATACCATCTGGTCGCTTGTTCTCCCTGGCGCGGTCAGCGTCTGGAACATGATTCTGATGCTGAACTTCTTCCGCACGCTTCCGCCGGAACTGGAAGAAGCCGCCTTGATCGACGGAGCCGGCCATTTAAGAGTGTTATGGAGCGTCTATTTGCCGGTTTCGATGCCTTCCATCGCCACCTTGTCGCTCTTCTGCATGGTAGGCAGCTGGAATTCCTGGTTCGACGGCATGATCTATATGTCCAAGCCGTCCGGTTACCCGCTCGCAACGTACCTGCACTCCATGATCGTGAGCGACAATCTGTCCCGTGTCGGCGTATCTGCCGATCAGGTACAGAACTTCTCGAGCCGTACGGTGAAAGCGGCGCAGATCTTCATCGGCGCGCTGCCGATCCTGATGGTCTATCCGTTCCTGCAGAAATATTTCGTGAAGGGCATTGTGCTTGGCTCCGTGAAGTCGTAACCTAATGGAATAACTGGATGACGGGATGGATGCACGTGCTGCAATTTCTGAAGATCAACCGAATGACAGGCCGAAGAATGAACATCTTCACGAAGATTATGATTGTCATCGTGATCATGCTCGTGCCGATCGTCGTCATGTACAACTCGTCCAATAAGATCAGCACCGATGTCGTGGAGAAAGAGCTGCTCCAGGTCAACTTGAACCGCCTTCGCCTGTTCGTCGGACAGATGGATGCGGAAGCGGACAGGCTCTGGAAAGCCGCCTACGTCGTCGCCAAAGATCCGGATGTTGTGCAGCTTCAGTTCCGGGCGTCTTCCGATCCCGTCTACACGTGGCTGCAAGCCAAGAAGCAAGTGCAAGAGAAGCTGGACCTGCAGTCGTCCACGTTCGAATGGAGCAATAAGCTGACCGTCTATTCGCCGCCCTCGGGCGTCGTCGTCTCGACGAACTGGAAGCAGCAGTACGATGCGGACTACTTCCGCAATCCGGTCCAGGATCACTGGGATTACCGTCTGATCACGACGGAGCGCGGCAGCGAGCAGGCGTTCCTGCGCCAGTTGATCACGCCTTTCGATCCGAAGGAAATGCCGGAGAACCCGAGCTTATACGTCGAAGTGACATTCTCGGCGGAGAACCTGGTTCGCATGCTGGACCGGTTGATGCAGGGCAGCGCCGGCAGCGCGTTTCTGTTCAATCCGAATTTCGAGCCGATTCTGCCTTCGGACATGGATCGCGCGCAAATGCTGGAGATGTCCCGGATCTTCGCGGATATGAAGGCGGACGAGCTGGGCAAGGAAGGCTCCGTCAAGCTGAAATTTCGCGATGAAGAATATCTCGTCAACTATGCCGCCTCGGACGCACTGGGGTGGTATTTAGTCGATTTCGTGCCGATGACCCAGGTATTGAAGCCGATCGATCAGAGCAAGTATATGTTCTATGCGGCTAGCGGACTGCTGCTGCTTATGGGCATCTCTTCCGTTGCGCTGCTCTACCGCCACGTGCAGAAGCCGATCTACGAATTGATCCGCGCGGTCAAGTCGCTGCGGCGGGGCGATTACGGCTATCGGATCGCGCATTGGCCGAGCAACGAGTTCCGGTATTTGATCGAACAGTTCAACTTGATGTCCCAGGATACCCAGGAGCTGATCGACAAGGTCTATACGGAGCAGCTGCGGGCGAAGGAGTCGTCGCTCAAGCATTTGCAGGCGCAGATCAATCCGCATTTCCTCTACAATAATTTCGCTTATATTCAAAGCATGGCGCAGCTTGACCGGACGAAGGCGATCGTCGCGTTCACGCAGCATCTGAGCCAATACTACCGGTATACGACCCGAACGGAGCAGCAATTGACGTTCCTGTCGGACGAGATGGATTTGATTCGCAATTACTTGGAAATTCACCGGATGCAGTCCGAACGGCTGCAATACGCCGAGCAGATCGAAGAAGGCATGATGTCGCTGCTCCTGCCGCGGCTGCTGCTGCAGCCGTTGATCGAGAATGCGGTCGTGCACGGCATGGAAGGCAAGAAAGGCGAGTTTCATATCTTGATTACGGGACGCCGGACGGCAGACGGCTGCGAGCTGCTGGTGGAGGACAACGGCATCGGCATGAAGCCGGACGAGCTGGCGGCGCTGAGATACTCCTTGCAGCAGTCGACCAGCCTCAGCCACAGCATCGGGCTGCGGAATGTCCATCAGCGGCTGCGGCATTATTTTGGCGATTCGTCGGGTTTGCGCATCGAGCATTCGCCGCTCGGCGGATTATGCGTCGGATTGATCATTAAGGACGGGGGCGGTTCCAATTCCAATGTTTGAAGTGCTCATCGTGGACGATATGCCTTCGCAGGTTGAGAGTATCGCGGCGACGATCGCGGCAGGCAAGCTCAGGTTCGCGCATATTCATAAGGCGTTCTCGGGCGAAGAGGCGCTGAAGATCAGCCGGGAGCGCAGGATTCATATCGTCATTACCGATATCCGAATGCCCGAGATGAACGGGGTCGAGCTCATCCGGCAGCTGCGCGAGACCGATTCCAAGATCAGGATTATCGTGCTGTCGGGCTATGCCGATTTCGAATATGCGCAGAGCGTCGTGCCCTATAATACGTCGGGCTATCTGATGAAGCCGGTCAATCCGGAGCAGCTGCAGAGCATGCTGGGCAAATTGCTTGAAGAAATCGCCGGCGAGATGGAGCAGCGCAAGCAGCAGCAGCGCGACGTGTACGCGTTCCGGGAGAATTTGCCGGCGCTGCGCAACGAGCTGCTGAAGCGGCTGATCGGCGGCGAGCGCATTCCGTATTCGGAACTGGAACGGAAGCTCTTCCTGCTGAACCTGCCGTTCTCCACGGAACGCGAGGCGGGGATGTTCATCGTGCGGCTGGAGGGCAGGCTGCAGGAGTACGTCAACGCGGACCGCGACCTGATCGAATACGCCGTGATGAACATGGCGGAGGAAGTGTTCAAGGATGTCTTCCATCTCTGGTTCTGCCGGGATCACAATGAATACCTCGTCTTCGTCGCGACGCCGATCGAGAAGGTACACGGGCCGGACGCCGCAGGCTCGGCGGTCGACCGCTACGAGTTCGATCAGCGGGCGGCGACGCTCAAGAAGAAGGCCGAAGCGCTGCTGAACAGCAGCTTGTCCATCGTCCTCGGCAGCAATTGGGCGCTCTTCCCCGAAGGCTTAAGCGACTTGTACCGGACGCTCGTGAACGGGATTCGCCAAATCGACGACGGCCGCGACGGCGCGTTCCTGCGGGTCATCGAGAACCCGGGCGAGGTGGTCATCGGCACGATGACGTCGTTATACCGGCCGCCGCTGCTGCTCCATCTGCTGGATACGGGCAATTGGGAAGGCGCGGAGAAGAAGCTGAACGATATTTTCGCTGAACTGAAGAGCGTGCATTATCCGCCGGAATACGCCAATGAGGCGTACTTCGCCATTGCGAACGCCTATCAGTACATGACGCACAAGAAGGGGAAGCTGCTGAGCGAGCTCGGCGGAGCTTCGCTCGGGCTGATGCCGTCCGCGCCGTCGCTTCAGCAGCTGGAGCGGTGGGCCTTCTCCATCTTCGGCAGCATCCGGCACTTGTGCCATGAGCGGGGCGAGAAGCAGAAGTCCGGCTTGATCGAGAAGGTTCACGAATACGTGGCGCACAACATGAACGCCGATCTGTCGCTGCAGACGCTGGCGGCGCATGTCGGCCTGCATCCGGCCTATCTATCGCGCGCTTACCGGGCGGAGACGGGCAATAACCTGAGCGACTATATTCTGCGCTGCCGGATGGAGCTGGCAACGTACCTGCTGCGCAATGGCGAGAAGAAGATTTATGAGATTGCGCAGACGGTCGGCTACCAGGCGGTGCCGCATTTCATCAAGCTGTTCAAGGCGTACTCGAACATGACGCCGCAAGAGTATCGCGACCGCGCGGTGCAGACGTGAAGGTTGGATGCCGGGCGTGCTGGGACGGCAGAGGGAGGGCGGTGCGGCGTAATAGCTGGAAGGGCGATACGCCGTAACGGGAGGAAGGGCGAAGAGGCGGGCGTTAAGTAGGGGACGGCGGCGCCGGTCAGCGTTAAGCTGGGGGAGCAGGGCGATGCGGTGAGCGCGCCCGAGCGGTGTCGAGGCCGAGGCAGAGCGTGCTGCTTTGGCGGCAGGAGAGGTTCGCTGCGAACGCGCCTCGTGTGGGGTATGGGCAGAGCATGCTGTTTTGGCGGTGGAGAGTAGTTCTGTGGCCGTTCACGATCCGCGTGGGGGCGAGACCGAGGTTGAGCGTGCTGTCTGGCGGTGGGCTGGAGAAGCAGGGCGATGCGGCCGTTCGCGCCCGAGCGTGGTCGAGGCAGAGCATGCTGCTTTGGCAGTAAGTGACGCAGGGCTGTGAGGCTCGCAACGTTGCGGACCCTAGATCCGTTATTTGCCCCGAATTAGCGATTTTCGATGCTCAGCGGACACAGAATACGCTATTTGGCTAGCTGAAGCGCCGAAAGTCATGGCTTTGAGTCAAATAGCGGAACTGTAGTCCGATTCTTCGGAAAATCGCCTCTTTTGCATCAAATAACGGATCCTGTGTCCGCAGGGGTGCTAACGTAACCCCGAAACCCCTCGACCACGAGCCGCGCCCCGAGCTCCCAAATCAATTCACGCCGCTAACGGTACATCTGTACAAACCACATTTGAAAGCCGTGCTTCTCGTAGAAACCGACGATTTCGCGCCACTGTTTGCTTGCGGAATAGACGGTGGAACGGACGATGCCGTTCGCTTCCGCCGTTTGAAGCAGGCTGTCGACCAGCGTGTGCCCGATCTTATCGCTTCGATAATCGGGATGCACGTATACCTCGTCGATCTCCAGGTAAAGCTCCCCTTTGGGGAGGACGGCAAGCCCTTCGCTTTCATGCACGCTTCCCGTGATGTACCCGATGACGCCCATTTCATTCTCCGCTACCCAGAAGTAATCCCCGATATATGCCTGCAATTCTTCTTCGCGAGTAGCCGCAAGGCCATAAGTAATCGCTTCGGCGGCCCATAATGCGGATAGCTCGACAACCCGCGGCAGATCGCGCTGGGCCGCTTGTCTGATCGTAGCCATAGTCCTTCCTCCGTCCAAGAGACCAAGTAACAAATCGTTACGGTTACAGCCGCACCAATGGCAAGCGTGAACCCTTCCTATTCCACGATGCGTTCGCCATGCGTGTACACGTTCATCTCGCGCCCGCGAATGAAGCCGACGCAGGTAATGCCGAGGTCGTCCGCAAGCTTCAAGGCAAGATCGGTCGGCGCCGATTTGGAGAGCAGGATGCCGACGCCGATCTTGGCGGCTTTCAGCACGACCTCGGAGGAGAGTCTGCCGCTGAAGGCGATGATGAGGTCCGTCACGGCCAGTCGCTGCTGCAAGGCATAGCCGAACAGCTTGTCGAGCGCGTTGTGGCGCCCGATGTCGGTGCGCACGGCGATCAACGCCTCCCGCGTGCAGAGCGCGGCATTGTGGACCCCGCCCGTCAGCTGAAAGTCGGGGGAGCTGTGCTGCAGCAGGCGCATGAGCGTCATGCACTGCGCGGGCGTCACCGTCTGGCGGCTCATCGACGTCCGTGCCGTGCGGGCATCGCTGCGAAAATAAAACTGGCGGCTCTTCCCGCAGCACGACCCGATAAACCGTTTCGCGTAATCGTCCTTGCCCGTCGACTGGGGACGATGCAGCTCCGCGTACACATAACCCCGTTCCTCGTCGACCCGCAGCTCCTTCAAGTCGGCGGCTTCCCGGATAATGCCTTCGGACGCGAGGAAGCCGATCGCGAGCTCCGTCAGCTCCGTCGGCGAGCATACGATTGTCGCGAATTCCTCGCCGTCCAGCTGAAGCGTAAGCGGATACTCCGAGGCGATGTCGTCTTCCCGCAGGATGGCGGTGCCGTCCGAATATTTGCGGATCGGCCAAGTGGTAATGACGCGCGGCATCATCGTGCGATCTCCTCCTCGAATGATAGTGAATGGCGCGCGGTCAGTCGGACTGACCCGAGCGCCATGTGCTGTGGTCAATCGCCGAGCAACGTGTGCCGAGCGCCGAGCACTGAGCCCTCGTACCAAGCGCCGAGTCCCAAGCGCCAACCCCCCCAAGACCTCAGCACCGTATACCAAGCGGCCGGCAGGGAGCGGCATACCGCCCCGTTACGCGCCAGCGCGCTGTGCATGGCATTCCCGTTAACGCGGATTGCGCTTCCGATCGTCGACGGGTACGGTCGAAGACGGCTCTTCGGCATCGTCCCACTCTTGATCCAGCTCCGCGATGCGCTTCTCCACGTAGCGGGTATCCTTGAGTGCATGATATGTGTCCGCGCGTTCCATCACGACCGCCGTATTGTATTCCGGGATGCCGGCATACGGCTCGTAGACCTTCTTCGGCAGCAGCGCGTTGCACTCCGGCCAATACAATTCCAGATTGCCGGCGGCGATGGAGGCGAACTTCGCCCTGCCGTGAAACGCGCCGCAGCTGTTATAGAGGACGATGGCATCGCCTTCCCGAATATCGTGCTTCGCGCCGTCATTCGGGTGCATGAGCACGTCGTAGCGGTCGGCGGCGTTGAACGGATCCGTATTGCTGTAAATCATGGAGTTGAACTGCTTGCCGCGCCGCGACGTGATGTAGAAATGCCCCTCCGGCTTGCGCAGCTCCGGCAGCTCGATCGGCAGCAGCTGGCCGCGGCCGTTCTTCGTCGGGCAAACGCCGCCTTCGCACAGCCAGGCGCCGCCCCATTGGAACACGTCGCCTCTGTGCTTCAACAGCTGAACGCCGTCGTAGTTCGGCGCGGCGAGCGCGATCTCCGCGCGCAGCGCATGCGCGTTCTTATACGTGACGAGTTTCGCGCGCTCCGGGTCGACCCGCGCCGCCAGATCGCAATAGATTTGCCATTCGGCGCGCGCTTCCTCGATGCGCGGGCCGTCGATCTCCGGCGAGAAGTAGACCATCCGCTCCGTCGACGTCGAGGTGCCGCCGCCCGGCTGCTCGTAGCGGGTCATGGCGGGCAGCACGATGACCGCTTCCCGCGCGTCTGCGAGCGTCGACGTATTGAGCACGATATCCTGGTGGACGCGGATATCGATCGACTCCAGACTGGCGCGGACGTAGTCCGGGTCCGGCATCGTCTCCAGGAAATTGCCACCCGACGTATAGAACAGCTTCAGCTTCCGCTCATGCTCATCCGGCAGCTGCGCGTTCTCCAGCGTGACGCCGACGATGTCGCCCTGCCACTTGGGCAGCGGGAAGCCCCAGACATTCTCGATTCGCGGAATGTCCGCGCCCTTGAACTCGCCGCCCGGCAGGCTGAACGGGTCGGCGCCCATCTCTCCGGAGCCCTGCACGCCGCTGTGGCCGCGAATCGGCATGAGGCCGCAGTGCTCGCGGCCGAGAAATCCGCGCAGCAGCGCCAAATTGGCGACCTGCGAAATGTTGTCCGTGCCGAAGCGGTGCTGCGTCAGCCCCATGCTCCAGACGAAGACGCCGGACTTCGCAGCGGCCAGCAGCTCGGCGAATTCGGCCATCCGCGCGCGGGACAGGCCGGAAGAGCGCTCCAGCAGCGCCCAGTCCTGGCGCAGCACATGGTCGCGCAGCGCTTCATAGCCGTCGGCATGCTCGCGGACGAAGGCGTGGTCGATCGCGGAGCCGGGCCGCGCTGCCTCCATGTCGAACCAATGCTTCATGATGCCGTGCATGAAGGCGATGTCCCCGCCGATGTTGACCTGGTAGAAGTCGTCGGCGATCCGCGTGCCGAACAGCGCGGACTCGGGGATCGACGGCACCCAGTAGCCGTCCATCGCCGGTTCGCGGTACGGATTGATGACGACGATGCGCGTGCCTTTGCGCTTGGCGGCGTACATGTACTTGGTCGATACCGGCTGGTTGTTCGCGGCGACGCTGCCCCAGAAGACGAGCACGTCGGTGCCGATCCAGTCTTTGTAGTTGCAGCTGGACGCCCCGATGCCGACCGAGCGCTTCAGCGCGGTCTTGGACGGCGAATGGCAGATGCGCGACGCGTTATCGATGTTGTTCGTGCCGAGGAAGCGGGCGACCTTGGCCGCCGCATAGTACGACTCGTTCGTAATGCCGCGCGCCGTCAAGTAGAAGGCGAGCTGCTTCGGGTCGATGGCGCGGATGCGCGACGCGATCATGTCCAGCGCCTCGTCCCACGACAGGCGGCTGAACCGCCGTTCGCCCTTGCGGCGGATGAGCGGGTAAGGCAGCCGGCCGAGCTTCCGCAGCGCCGCGCTGTCCATCTTGCGCAGCTCGTCGATGTCCGCATGCAGCACGTCCGGCTTGATCGCCGGCATCGTGTTCAGCCGCAGCAGGTTCAGCCGCGTCGTGCACACATGCGGCCCCGCGAGCGTCTGGTCGTACAGGCCGGAGACGCCGAGCGCGCAGCCGTCGCAGACGCCCTGCGTCAGGATGCGGAACGCGTACGGCAGATTGTCGCGGTTCTCCGCCATCACCTTCAGCGTATCGCGGATATGATGCGGCTTCACCTTGCCGAGGCCGAACGGCATCTTGCTGACCCACAGCTTCGGATCCGGCCGCGAAGGCAGCTTGATCGGTCCCGTATGTTTCGTTTTTCCCATAGAAACATTCCTCCCCATTAATAGCGAAGCGCCCTAAGCTCCGGAAGGGCGAAGCGCCCCCAGCGCCGGCCCGAAAATAAAAAAACCGCGCCGAGGCCGGCTTTTTCTTCCGCATGAAACCGGGGTTTCATAAGTCAAGAAAAAATCGTCTCGGGCGGTTAGTCTCTCGCAGGTTCGCTGCCGAGCGCCAAGCGCGTCATCATGAACGGCCGCTGCCGAATTTGCGTTCGATGTCCTGATCGAACACGAAGACCGACATGCCGAAATCTTTGTCGATATCGATATCCACGAACAGCTCCAGGAAGCGCGCGCCGAGCAGCGCCTCCATCTCGAGCGGCGGATGGTTGCGGTAGATTTCCTTCACCCACTGCGTGCGCGCTTCGCGCAGCAGCTGCTTGCCGTCGTCGGCGGTCGCGATGAACTTCTCCACCGGCGACAGATTGCCTTCCATCTCGCAGATCGCCCATTGCTTGCAGAAGGTCGTCGTAATGCGGCCGGGCCCTTTGCCCATATGCCGTTTGCGGTAAGCTTTCACCAAATTGCTGAATTCTGCCTCGGCTTTGTTCATGCGCACACCCCGTTTGACCGCAGACCGGCGACAGGAGCGCTGTTCCGTATCATGCGGCATTGCCTGCAATCTTAGGATCATCTTAACAAGAAAGCGCAACCATGACAATGCGAACGCTATAAATTAACGCCGATCACCCCGATGAAGAACAGCGCGAGCGGCAGGAAAATAAAACTCAGCGCCGCATGGGAAGTTTCGTACTCGGCGCGCAGCCGGGACAAGGCAAGATCCGCGAGGCCGAACAGCGCGGCATACGCAGCGCCGTGCCACGCCGCATGCGGGAAGGGCAGGATCAGCAGCATGCCCAGACCGCCGAAGGCGGCATGCAGGACAAGCGAGGCCAAGGCGTGCGGCCAGGCACGGGGCAAGAGCTTGACGAGCAGGCATTCGGCCAGCAGGGAGGCCGGGACCCCGTATCCGTAGATCACGGGCGTAACGTAGAGGAGGAGAACGCTGCCCATGCCGAGCAGCTCCCGCCAGGAAGCCGCCGCGCTCCGTTCGTTCTGGAAGACGATCAGCGCGAGGACGACGGCGACCGCCGAGACGGCCGCGGCCGTCAGCTTGCGCTTGAGCCAGGCGGGAATGACGCCCGTCAGGCTGGAATGGGGCGTATACATCGGAATCGCTCCTTCGCGGGCATGCATCCCTTATCGTTGCTTTCAGCATACCGCCGCCGAACGAAGCCGGGGAGTTCTATTTTACATGGGCCCCGTTGCCCGCAGTCGGCGCGAGCTGCCCGCAGGCGCGACATAGCCGCGGCAGACCGAAGTTCCCGAATGCGTTCCGCGCCGTTTTGTGGTACGATCTTGGGCAAAAGAGTGCATTCGTAGGGGGACCCGCATCGATGATCGCATTATCGTACGCCTTGCTGTGCATGCTGGCGCGGAAGCCTTGCTCGGGCTACGAGCTGACGAAGCTGCTGCAGATGTTCTGGCAGGCGCAGCACAGCCAAATCTACCCGCTGCTGGCGAAGCTGGAGAAAGCGGGGTTGGTCACCTTCGAGCTGATCGGCCAGACCGGGAAGCCGGACAAGAAGCTGTACAGCATCACCGCCGACGGCATCGCCAAGCTGCAGCATTGGATCCGCACGCAGCCGCCGACGGAGCAGCTGGAACGCGACGAGTTCCTGATCAAAATCTACGCGATCGGGCTGATGGAGCCGGAAACGAGCCGGGCGCTGTTCCTTGAACGGCGCGAGGCGCTGGAGATTCGGCTTCATCGGCTGGAAGGCGAGATGAGGCTGATGGAAGAAGAACGGGAAATGCCGGTGACGGACTACGCCTCCAGGCAATTCGGCCGCTACTTGCTCTACCAGCGGAGGATGCGGCTGGTCCGGGAGGAGATCGACTGGATCGACTGGACGCTGCCTTTATTCAAGCCTTCCGCGGCGCTCCCTCCGGAGCGGGACTGACCATCGGTTCCGCTTGTTATAATGCCCGAAATTTTGTCTGGCAGGCGGCGGGCGTTCAGGCATGCCGGGCTATGCGTCCGGCGTAGGATAGCTGTAGGCGCCCGCATGCCGGACTGCATATACGACCGTCAGAGACGTGCCGCGTTTCATCACGATGCTTCGGAAGACGTATGATTAGGATTCGCATCCGCCGTCTGCTGTCCGGGAGAGGCGATGATTGCGGCATACGGTTATTTTTGGAATTGGTTATTGTATTTCCGGCCGGAATCCGTCAAACTGATTTTGGCGCGAAGCCGACACTATGCGGATTGGAGACCGGACATCGGATGAAGCAGGAGAAGAAATGGGTGTTCTATATCGGGCTGGCGATGGTCGCCGCCTTCTGGGGAATGAATTTTGGCGTGTCGCGCAAAGGGATGGAGACGTTCGATCCCGTGCTGTTCTCCTTCTTGCGCTTCGCGATCGCGATCCCGTTCTTCTTCCTCATCCTTAAGCTGAAGGAAGGGCGGATCGGACTGCCGCTTAACATGGTGCCGCGTTTCATGCTTCTCGGCTTCTTCGGCGTGACGGTGCTCGAAATTATGGTGCTGTATTCGATTAAATATACGACGCTGGCCAACGCGTCGCTGCTGAACGTCGCCCCGTGGCCGATATTCGCCGCGCTGTTCGGGCCGTTCTTCCTGCGCGAGCGGATCACGTCGCGCTTGGTAACGGGCGGCATCGCCTCGATGGTCGGCGTTTGCTTCATTATATTAGGCGGCGGCGCGGGACTCGATATGTCCTCGGACAACATGCTCGGCAACCTGCTCGCGTTCGTCGTCAGCATCATGGGCTCGCTGTACAATTTGGCCTGCATGCCGCTCATGAAGCGCTTCTCGCCGCTGTACGTCAGCACATGGTACACGGCCTTCGGCGTGCTGTTCATGTTCCCGTTCACGCTTCCGTCCTGGGGCAAAGTCGATTGGCTGGCGCTTGGAAACAACGAGTATACGGCGGTGCTGTTCAACGTGTTCGTCTGCACCGTCATCGGCTTCATCGTCTGGAACGCCAGCATGCTGCGCATCGGCGCGACCCGGGCGAACTTCTTCCGCTACCTGGTGCCGGCATTCGCGGCGGGGGCCGGCTATCTCTTCTTCGACGAAGCGTTCAGCGGCTGGCAGCTGGCCGGCACGGTCTGCATGGCGGCCGGCCTGGTGTGGATCAGCCTGGAACGTCCGGAGCCGACGCCCGTAAGCGCCTGACAGCTAACGCATGCATCGTTTAACCGCCTCGGAAATAGCTGATAGAAATTGGACGACCCCCGCTTCATCCCGAAGCGGGGGTCTATTGTGTGTAAGCGGGGCATAGCGCCGGTATTCTTGCAGCGCTGCCCTGATATAGTAAGCGTAACCGCTAATGTCTTCCTACCTTCATACTAAATCATGCACGAAAGCAACGAAAGCCCTAACCTCTCTATCGTCCTTGCGGTTCCTCGACCGCGCCAGTGTGAATCCGTGTTCCTTCAAGCAGCCGTGTTTAAAAGGAAAATAACTGTGGTGATTCATGGAGGGTAAATCACAATCAATCCGAGGAAAAAACCAGAGGTTACACTTGATACAAATGTTAATTATAGACCTGATTCCGTCATGTGTCAAGATGCGGAGTCCATGCAGATAAGATGACGTTTGTCATGCGAAACGCATTATATTCATGTATTCCGAGCCACCTGTCCGCGGGGTACAATGAGTGCATCAAGTTCGATGACAGGAGTGAGCGAATTGAAAGCAGCCATTCAACTAACGGGCGTAAGCAAGGTATATAAGGATAAGAAAGCCGTCGACAACCTGACGTTGTCGATCGCGGAAGGAACGGTCGTGGCGCTGCTCGGGCCGAACGGCGCGGGCAAGACGACGACGGTATCGATGATACTCGGCCTTCACAAGCCGACGCAAGGCACGGTGAAGCTGCTCGGCGGCGACCCCGGCGACGTCCGCGTCCGCGACCGGATCGGCGCGATGCTGCAGGAAGTGAGCGTCATCGACGGCCTGAAGGTCAGCGAGAGCATCAACCTGTTCCGCAGCTATTACGAGAAGCCGCTGCCGCTGAATTATTTGCTCAAAGTGTCCAACCTCGAAGCCGAGAAGGATAAGATGGCTTCCTCGCTGTCCGGCGGGCAGCAGCGCCGTCTCGGCTTCGCGCTGGCGCTTGCGGGCGATCCCGAAGTCCTCTTCCTCGACGAGCCGACGGTCGGCATGGACGTCACAAGCCGCCAGTTGTTCTGGGATACGGTGCGCGCCATGGCCGGCAAGGGCCGGACGATCGTGCTGACGACGCATTACCTCGACGAAGCGGACAGCGTCGCCGACCGGATTGTCGTCATCAACAACGGCAAGATCATCGCCGACGGCACGCCGGGCGAGATCAAATCCGAAACGACGGGACGTGTCGTCTCGTTCGTGGCGGGACCGACGGTGACGAGCGACGCGCTGTACCGGCTGCCCGGCGTGACCGACGTGGAGTGGAGCGGCCGTCACGTGAAGGTGTTCAGCAACGACAGCGACCGGCTGATCCGCGCGCTCGTCGAAGGCAAGTTCGAAATGCGCGACATCGAAATCCACAGCGGCGGTCTCGAGGATGCCTTCCAGGCGCTCGTCCAGCAGGCGAACTAACGCAGACGCAAAGCATATACCATTCTAATTTAGGGGATGAATACGAATGAATCAGACGATGCTTCGGGCAACGATTGCCCAGTGCAAGGCGGAATTGCTGCGGACGTTCCGCAACCGGCGGTTTGTGATTTTCTCGGTGCTCATGCCGATCCTGTTCTTCTTTCTCTTCTCGAGCTCGGTCGGCGACCAGCAAGTGGACGGCGTGAATTTCACTTCCTATTACCTCATGTCCATGACATGCTACGGCATTATCGGCGCCAGCTTCACGACGTTCAGCCAACGGTTGGCCCGCGAACGGTCGCAGGGCTGGATCAAAATGCTGAAAATCACGCCGCTGCCTTCCTGGGCGTACATCCTGTCCAAAATCGGCGCGCAAGCGATCATTAACCTCTTCATCGTCGTCATGATGTTCGCGGTCGGAGGATTCGGCAAGCATATCGACCTGCCGGTTTCCACTTGGCTGTCGTGCGGCTTATGGATCTGGGTCGGCGGCATGTCGTTCATGGCGCTCGGCACGCTGTTCGGCTCGATGCGCAATCCCGATGCCGTGCAAGTCATCAGCATGATCGTCTACATGGGCATGTCCGTGCTCGGTGGACTGTGGATGCCGGTATCGACGATGTCCAAGACGATGCAGGACATCGCCAAGGCTCTGCCGACCTACCGTCTCGGCCAAGGCGCATGGAACATGCTCGGCGGAGGCACGGTGGACTGGTCGGGCATCGGAATACTGGTCGCCTACGTGGTCGTGTTCATGGTATTATCCTCATATATTATGAGAAAGCAGGAAGCGGTGTAGATTCATGCGCTTACGCAAATCGGAAAGGCGGCCCGAATCGGGACCGCCTCTCATCTTTTCGCTGGTCTGGCTCGTCTATCTCGTGTTTCCGCTCGTTGCGCTGTTCCAGCAGCCGGCGACGGAGCTGATCGAAGGCCTCGTCACGGTGTCCGTGTTCGCGACGCTGTACGTCAGCTGCTATTTCTTTCCGCGCGCGCGGTTATACCTGGTGCTCGGCTTGATCGCGATTACGCTGCTGTTCTGCGTGGAGCTGGACGCGACCGGCATCTATATGGCGTTCTATTCGGCGCCGATCATCGGACAGCTGAAGAAGCGCTGGGAGCTGATCGTCGGCTATGCCGCCATGATCGCGCTGTTCGTCATCAATTTCGCCTACTGGAAGCTGTACGGCGATCAGGACGTCCTGCTGGCGATCCTGCCGGCGATGGTCGTGATCCTGGTCATGCCGCTCGCGATGAAGCTCGGCATGAGGTCGAAAGAGCTGCGCAAGAAGCTGAATCTCGCCAACGAGGAGATCGCGCGGCTCTCCAAGAACGAGGAGCGGCAGCGCATCTCGCGGGATTTGCACGACACGCTGGGCCATACGCTTTCGCTCATCACCCTGAAGAGCGAGCTGGCGGAGAAGCTCATCCGGAAGAACCCCGAGCGCGCCGTGCAGGAAGTGAAGGACATTCAAGCGACGTCGCGCGCGGCGCTCAAGCAGGTGCGCGAGCTCGTGTCCGGGATGAACGCGGTGACGATCCGGCTCGAGGTCGACCATGCGAAGCAGATTCTCGCCGCGGCGGGCATCGTCCTGGAGAAGCGGGGCGAGCTTGCTGGCTTGCAGCCCGCGGCGCAGAGCGGCCGGGCGGGCTCCTTGGCCGCGGACGACGCTGGACGCGCGGGCGGTCTGGCGGATGCGGACGGCGGAGCCCTTGAAGCCGGTGCGGGAAGCGCGATCGGCCCGAACGGCGATGCCGAGAATCTCTGCCCGTCGCCGCTCATCGACAACATCCTCGGCATGTGCCTGCGCGAATCGGTCACGAACGTCGTGAAGCACAGCCGGGCCCATGTTTGCACGGTCGATCTGCGGCGGGAGCCGGGCGTTCTGCGGCTGACGGTCGAGGATGACGGCGTCGGCCTGCCGGACAAGGGCAAGGACGAGGCGGCCGCCGGCTGCAACGGCATGAAGGGCATGCGCGACCGGCTGAAGCTGATCGAAGGCGTGCTGACGGCGGAGCGGGCGGGAACGGACCGCGGCACGCGGCTCGTCTTCACGGTGCCGCTCGTGGATAAAGCAAGGGAGGAGGGCGCATAGGCCATGAAAGTCATCGTAGCGGAAGACCAGGGCATGCTGCGCGGCGCGCTCAGCGCGCTGCTCGACCTGGAGGACGACATCGAGGTCGTGGCCCAGGCGGAAGACGGCAGGCAGGCGCTCGAGCAGATCGAGCGGTTCCAGCCGGATATTTGCGTCATGGACATCGAGATGCCGCACTTAAGCGGACTCGATGTCGCCGAGAAGCTGAAGGAGCAAGGCCATGCCTGCAAAGTCGTCATCTTGACGACGTTCTCGCGTTCGGGGTATTTCCAGCGCGCGATGAAGGCGGGCGTTCGCGGCTTCTTGCTGAAGGACTCGCCGATCGACGAGCTGGGCGCGGCGCTGCGGACGGTGTCCAAGGGCGGCCGGGCCGTCAGTCCGGAGCTGGCCATGTCGTTCTTCGAGAGCGAGAATCCGTTGTCGGAGCGGGAGCGCGAGGTGTTGCGGCTGGCATCGGAAGGGCTGTCCGCGAACGACATCGCGGGCAAGCTCTATCTGTCGGCGGGCACGGTGCGCAACTATTTGTCCGAGGCGATTCAGAAGCTGGAGGCGAAGAACCGGATCGACGCGATCGGCATTGCGGAGAAGAACGGGTGGCTGTGAAGCCGCGCGAGAGACGTAACGTCTACGATAAACCGCGTAAATCGCACTGATTGGAAGGAAGCCTTGGAATGCCCGCCGGCGGAGCGTTTCCAGGGCTTTTTGTCATGGCGTGGAGGGCTGAACATCCGAGACCTGCTGCTCCATGGCGCCGGATGCAGGGACGGCCTTCTCGATTTCGAAGACCAAGTGAGCGGCCGCCTGTTTCAATATCCCGGAATCGGTGTATAGCAAGATGTCAGCCTATTAACCGGAACTGGATTTCTAGTGGAACTAATACTAGAATATAGAAATACATAGAGAAACCGACTGAGAGGACATGGACCACCGATGCGAAAATCATGGATTGCGTTAGCCGTCTCCGCCGCGCTTCTGGCAGGCCAGCTCGGAGTCGCCGCCAAGCCGGCCGATGCCGCGGTTTCGGGCGCCCCGAGCGCCTGGGCCAAGCAGGAGATCGATGCGGCGATATCAAGCGGACTGATTCCTTACGGGTTAACGAACAGTTACCAGCAAGCGCTGACCAGGCAGGAATTCAGCGCCATGGCCGTGCAGCTGTACGAGGTGCTTACCGATCAGAGGGCGCCCTCTCCCGGGGCCGATCCGTTCAAGGATACGAATAGCGCCGAGGTGTTGAAGGCCTACGCGCTCGGCATCGTGAAAGGCACGGGCGCGACGACGTTCTCGCCCAAAGCGACGGTTACGCGCGAACAGATCGCGCTCATGCTCTACAATACGCTCGTCAAAGCGGGCTTCCAGAACGACCTCGCCGCGGGCAAGAGCAAGGGAACCGTCCCTGCCTTCGCCGATGCGAAGCAGATTGCCGCCTGGTCGCGCGGCGCCGTCGACGCCTTGACCGCGAACGCCGTCATGAAAGGGAACGGCACCGGCGCCTATGTCCGGTTCATGCCGAAAGAGACGACGACGCGGGAGCAGTCGATCGTGCTCGTGTACCGCATTTTTGAACAATTCGGCCGTTATTTCGTGCGGAAGGAGTCCGACCTGCTCGCCGCGCTGCTGCAATCGAAGCCCGTCGTCATCGAGGACGAGCGGGCCAAGACGGTGGATCAGCTGACGCGCAAGATCATGGCGGATATTATCAAGCCGGACATGTCGGACTATGAACGCGAGCTGGCGATTCACGATTATATCGTGCAGCATACGGCGTACGATTACGATAATTTCCGCAAAGGCACGGTGCCTGCCGATTCCTATACGATCTACGGCACGCTCGTGAACGGCATCGCCGTGTGCCAAGGATATGCCTACACCGCCCAGCTGATGCTGCGGATGGCCGGTATCGAGGCGTATTACGTGCGCGGAACGGCCGGAGGCGGACCGCATGCGTGGAACAAGGTCAAGATCGACGGGGCGTATTACAACCTGGACGTGACCTGGGACGACCCGGTTCCGGACGAGGCGGGCAGACAGGCTTACGGCTACTTCAACGTCACCGACGAAGAGCTGCGCCTCGATCATGTATGGACCGACAAGCTGCCGCAAGCGACAGCCAAGACGATGAACTATCACGCGTACAACGGCTTGATCGCGGATTCCCCGGCCGCGTTCGCGGCCAAAGTCGATGCCGCGATCGGCGCGCGCGCCGCTTCCGTCTCGATCAAGCGTACGTACAAGGAAGCGGACGGCGAGTCGGCATGGGATGCTCTGGCCGCTTCGCACAGCGACGTGCAGATGGTGATATCGACGGATAGCAGCGAGGTGATCAGCATCAAATTCACGTATAAGTGACCGTAGAAGCAATCGTAGAAGTGTTCGTAAAAGTGCTCGTATGAACAAACCGTTCGCTTGGCCGAGGTGCTCGCTCCTTCGACTAACGAACGGTTTGTTTTATCGGCCGGAGGTCGTCCGCCAGCCAGAGCCGCGGAAGCCGCGTTGCAAGGCTTGAAATGGCAGTGCTAGAATGTAGACATATTATGAAGACAAGCATTGGAGAGCCGCATATATGATACGAATCCTTGCCGTAACGAACGATCGCCGGATCCTGCAGCTGTCGTCGCTGGATGAATTGGCGGACTACGATCTATCCTGGTATTGGGCGGATTTCTGCGGGCCTTCGCCGGACGAAGTCAAGCTGCTGGAGGATTTCTTCGGGTTTCACCCGCTTGCGATCGAGGACTGCCTGTATTATTTGCAGCGGCCCAAGATGGATCACTACGGCGACGTGCATTTTCTTGTGCTGCACGCGATGTCGCCGGATACGCTCGAGACGCAGGAAGTGGACTTGTTCATCGGGACGGATTATGTGGTGAGCTACCATCAGCATCCGCGCCGCGAGCTGGAACGGGCGCGGGAGAAGGTGCTTCATAAGCCGCATTGGGAAAAGCACGGCTGCCTGCATGCCGCGTACACGGTGATCGACGAGCTGGTGGACGATTACTTCCCGGCGGCGCAGGCGATCGAAGACCAGCTGCTGGAGTTTGAGACCGGGCCGCAGGAGCCGGGGACGCAGCAGAAGCTGCTGCAGGTATTCGACATCCGCAACAAGCTGCTGAAGCTGCGCAAAACGGTCGTACCGATGCGGGAGCTGCTGTATCGCATTCTGAATACGCAGCGGATCGAGGCGATGCCGCATTATCATCTATTCTTCACCGATATCTACGATCATCTGCTGAAGCTGGCGGAAATCGTGGATTCCAACCGCGACATGACCTCGGATTTGCGCGATCATTATATGTCGCTGAACGCCAACCGGATGAATACGATCATGAAGACGCTGACGGTCATTACCGTTATTTTCATGCCGCTGACGTTCATCGCGGGCATATATGGCATGAATTTCAACTACATGCCCGAGCTGGCCTGGCATAACGGCTATTTCGGCGTGCTGGCCGCGATGGCGCTGATGGCGGGCGGCATGTACGCATGGTTCAAGATCAAGGGCTGGTTCGATTGACCGGCCTGCCGCGGCCCGCTGCATAATTCGGCCTTCCTTCGGGGAACGTACTCGTAAACAGTCCTCAGGAGGCGATGGGCAGATGGCAAGACGAAGTCGGAGGAAACATCTCGTTCCCGGCGCGGACGCCGCGATGAGCGCATTCAAGGCCGAAGTGATGCGGCGGGAAGGGTTCGTCGTCGATCCCGGCCGGCCGGACGACGTGAAATTCGAAGTGGCGCAGTCGCTCGGCATTCCGCTCGAGCCCGGCTACAACGGCAACGCATCGACGGAGTCGATGGGCCAGGTCGGCGGGCAAATCGGCGGCGCGATGGTGAAGGAGCTCGTGCGTATGGCGCAGGAGAAATTGGCGAACGGCAATCCGTAACGTCCGGGCAGCGACCCGGTCAGAAGGCGATTGGCTTCGGACTGCACATTCAGTCCATGCTTCTGTTCGGAACCGGCGGCGATCGGCAGGAAATGAAGGGCGGCAAATCGAATACAGCCATCTGCGGCTTTGCGCGGATGGCTTTTTGGCGTGTTCGCGCGAATTCGAAGTTGGCTAATTGGCTGATCTGGAAAAATATTCAACCTTTTTCAGCTTTATTTCAGATTCGTTTCATGCATGCTTCAGGATTCTTGCTTACACTGAAATCCTACATTCGTTTAATGGGGGTTGTTTGCCTATGCCCGCGGCTATTCTTGTCATCGAAGACGATCACTATATTCAAGAGCTCATTGTCGAGTTTCTGCGCGCGCAGCCGTACGATGTCGATGTGGCGGCGGACGGCATGGAAGGCTGGGAGAAATTCCAGGGCGGGACGTACGATCTCGTCATTCTCGATTTAATGCTGCCGACGATGGACGGCTATGAGATATGCAGGCGCATACGGGAGAAAGGCGATACGCCCGTCATCGTGCTGACCGCGCTCGGCGAGGAGAAGGATCAGCTGCGCGCCTTCGAGGAAGAAGCCGACGATTACATCACGAAGCCGTTCTCGTTCCACGTGCTGATGAAGCGGGTGGAGGCGGTGCTGCGCCGCACGCGCAGCGCGCAATCCGGGGAGCTGCTGTTCGACGGCCGGCTCCGGCTCGATGCCGACGCGTACAAAGTGTTCGTCGACGGCAAGCTGGTGGAGACGACGACGAAGGAATTCGATATTTTGCATACGCTCATCCATAACGCCGGGCGGATCATGACGCGCGACATGCTGCTGGACAAAGTGTGGGGCTACGATTATTTCGGCGATTCCCGCATCGTGGACGCGCATATCAAGAATATCCGCAAGAAGCTCGGCATCTCCATCATTCGCACGGTCAAAGGCGTCGGCTACTCGCTCGAATCGGAACTGGCCGGGGTGGGCGGATGATTCGGCGGAGGGGCATCCGGTTCAAAATCTTCCTCGTGACGACGGCGCTGCTCGTCGTATCGGCCGTACTGATTTATTTGACGCTCTATTTCGCGCTGCCGAGCTATTACAAGTACATCAAGCAGTCTCGGCTGGAGAGCGGCGTGAACGAATTGCTGCGCGCCGTGAACGGGCAGCCGGTGGAAGAGGCGCTGCCGCTGATCGCCCAGTTCGGGCAGGAGCATAACGCCGTCATGATGCTGCGGGACAAGGACGGAGGCGGCTATTACATTCCGCCGAATTTCCGTACGTTCAAGGGCTGGCTCAACGGCGGGAGCGGGGCGGGCGGCTATCCGCTGCTGCGCAAGCAGCTGGAGACCGGCCGGTTCGTGGACAAGAAGGACGGCGTTCCTGCGGGAATCGCGGGCGGTCCCGTATCGGGAGGCGCCGTGGGCGGGCAAACGCATATTTTGAGCGCGGAGCGGAAGGTATCGTTCGCCGAAAGCAACGAATCGTTCACGCTGTACGTGGATGCGCCGCTGCAGCCGATCGGCGAGGCCGCGAGCGTCATCCTGCTCTTCCTGCCGTACATGCTCATCCCGATCGTGCTGATCGCGATCGGCGGGGCCTTCATCTACGCGCGGCTGATCGCGCGTCCGCTGCTGTCGCTGAACGGAGTGGCGCACCGGCTGGCGAAGCTGGATTTTACGGTGACGGAGCCCGCGCTGAAGACGAGCGACGAGCTGGGCGAGCTGTCGCTCAGCTTAAGCAAGCTGGCGGTCAATTTGCAGTCGACGATGGGCGAGCTGCAGGACGCGAACGCCCAGCTGAAGAGCGACATCGAGCTGGAACGGGAGCAGGAGGCGAAGCGGCGCGAGTTCGTGGCGACGATCTCGCATGAGCTGAAGACGCCGATCACCGCGGTCAGCGGCCAGCTGGAGGCGATGATCGCGGGCGTCGGGCCGTTCCGCGACCGGGACACGTATTTGCGCAAGTCCTATACGATCATGCAGGACATGGACAAGCTCGTCCATGAGATTTTGGAGCTGTCGAAGCTGGAAAGCCGCGACTTCCGTCCGCTCATGCGCCGGGTCGATCTGACGGAGTTCGTGCGCGAGGCGATGAACAACATGAGCTATCTCGCGGGAGTGAAGCATATGGAGCTTGTCAGCGAGCTGCCGGAGGAAGCGATGATCATCGCCGATGAGCGGCTCATCTCCAAGGCGGTCGCGAACATCATTACGAACGCCGTGCAGTATTCGGGCGACGGGGAGCGGGTGTTCGTCCGGCTCGTGGAGGAGCGGCGGAGGGATGCGGCATACGCGGACGCGGATCGGGCAGCCGCTTCGGCGGGCGATGCGTTCGCGGGCGCGAACGCGAGTACGAGTGCGGCGGCGTATGGCGGAGAGCCGTCTGGCGGTGCGGCGGAGGGCGTTGCGCGGGATCAGGCGGTCTTGGAAGGAGCCGCAGCATTGGGCTTGCTGGACGAGCTGGACGCGGCGCCGGTCCGTTACCGGCTCGATGTGCTGAACACCGGCGTACAGCTGGACGAGACGAAGCTGCCGCGCCTGTTCGAGCCGTTCTACCGTGCCGAGCAGTCGCGAAGCCGGTCGACGGGCGGAAGCGGGCTCGGGCTGTACATCGTCAGCAAAGTGCTGGACGCCCACGGCGCCCGGTACCGCATCGGCAATACGCCGGAGGGCGTGCGGTTCAGCGTGCTGCTGAAGGCCGCGGCTTAGACGGCGCGCGAGGCGAAAATACTGCCTTTGCGGCAGGAACCCGACCTCGTGCGAGGCGAAATGGCCGGAAACTTCCCAAAGGCAGGAACTTGGCCTCGCGCGAGGCCGAATGGCCGAAAAAGTTGCCTAAAGGCAGGAATTCGGCCTCGTGCGAGGCGAAATGGCTGAAAAAGCTGCCGCGGCGGCAGCTATTTTCGTGAAAGTGGGCCAAGCCGCTAGAAAAGTTGCTGCACGGGCAGCTTTAGCTGCGTCTGGGGCGCGAAACTGTTGGAAAAGCTGCCACCACGGCAGCTTTTTCGTGGAAAAACGGCCAAGCCGCGAGAAAAGTTGCTGCACGGGCAGCTTTAGCTGCGTCTGGGGCGCGAAACTGCTGGAAAAGCTGCCACCACGGCAGCTTTTTTCGTGAAAGTGGGCCAAGCCGCGAGAAAAGTTGCTGCACGGGCAGCTTTAGCTGCGTCTGGGGCGCGAAACTGCTGGAAAAGCTGCCGCCACGGCAGCTTTTTTCGTGAAAAAGCGGCCAAGCCACTAGAAAAGTTGCTGCACGGGCAGCTTTAGCTGCGTCTGGGGCGCGAAACTGCTGGAAAAGCTGCCGCCACGGCAGCTTTTTTCGTGAAAAGTGGGCCAAACCGCTTGAAAAGTTGCTGCACGGGCAGCTTTAGCTGCGTCTGGGGCGCGAAACTGCTGGAAAAGCTGCCGCCACGGCAGCTTTTTCGTGGAAAAGCGGCCAAGCCGCGAGAAAAGTTGCTGCACGGGCAGCTTTAGCTGCATCTGGGGCGCGAAACTGCTGGAAAAGCTGCCGCCACGGCAGCTTTTTCGTGGAAAAGCGGCCAAGCCGCGAGAAAAGTTGCTGCACGGGCAGCTTTAGCTGCATCTGGGGCGCGAAACTGCTGGAAAAGCTGCCACCACGGCAGCTTTTTCGTGGAAAAGCTGCCAAGCCGCGAGAAAAGTTGCTGCACGGGCAGCTTTAGCTGCGTCTGGGGCGCGAAACTGTTGGAAAAGCTGCCACCACGGCAGCTTTTTCGTGGAAAAACGGCCAAGCCGCGAGAAAAGTTGCTGCACGGGCAGCCTTAGCTGCGTCTGGGGCGCGAAACTGCTGGAAAAGCTGCCGCCGCGGCAGCTTTTTTGGTGAAAAAGCGGCCAAGCCGCTAGAAAAGTTGCTGCACGGGCAGCTTTAGCTGCGTCTGGGGCGCGAAACTGCTGGAAAAGCTGCCGCCGCGGCAGCTTTTCACATGACTTACTGTCAGAATCACGAGAAAAGCTTCCTCGCGACAGCTTTGCGCCGCCGCCGCCGCTTAAGCGCCGACACAGACGACTAATCGGCCGCGGACGAGTTTGTCTCCATAAACTCCAGCCGATTGCCGAACGGATCGTTCACAAAGAACCGCCGTACGCCTTCGTCGTCTCTGGCATCGTCAAGCGTGACCGGATAGCCGGCATCGGTCAGATGCTTCGCCAGCGCTTCGATGTGGCGTACCGTAAACGCCGGATGGGCTTTCGTCGCCGGTACAAAATCCCGCTGCACGCCGATATGCACCTGCTGCACGCCGCATTGAAACCATACCCCGCCCCGCTGGCGGAGCGGCTCCGGCTTCGGAAGCTCCGGCCATCCGAGCGCGCCGCTGAAGAAGCTCCGGGCTGCCGTCTCACAGCCCTCCGGAGCCGCGAGCTGAACATGGTCGATTCCAGTGAACGAGAAAAGCATTGAAATTCCTCCTTCGAGCATCGGTTTCATTGTTCGGAACTTGGTTTCATAAAATTATTGTATGCGAAGAAGAGACAGAAATCCATCCATCGATCGAACAGGCGATGTCTTCGAATAATATAAATTGGCATATGGATTCGAAGAGGCGTTGCTCATGTGCTTGGGTGTGGCTGCTTATACAGACGGCAGAGCGTGAGCGAGCAAGAGATGCAGGAGTGCGGCAAGCACAAGAGGGAGATATGGCAGCCTGCCGACAGGCCGCCGATATCTCCCTTTTGCACTTCACCCGGCTAGCCCGCTCTCCGCAAGCTTACCGTTCCTGCCCTGCACTCGAGCCGCCATCACAAGTCCGCCCTAAGCCGGCATCGCACGAATGTTCCACGATGCTCGGCCGAGCAAGGCGTGGGCCGTGCATCGGCCTCCCCTCGAAGTTACTCAAAGCCCGCTTCGCGCGAACATCCTAACTTTACCAATCAAGGCCCAGCCCACGCTTCCATCCGCCCTCGAAGCCGCCCTAAGCCAGCTTCACGCGAATCACGTTCCACGACGCCTTGGCGAGCTCGGCGCGGATCGCGCTGCCGTCTGCCGCCGCGTTGCCGCCGCTATGCGGCGCGACGCGGTTCGGCGCGTCCTGCGTGTTGGACGCTTTGAGATCGTCGCTCTCCAGCACGAGATGCTCCAATACGCGGAATGCGCCGAAGCTGCGAAGATCGATCTCCAGCGGCAGCGCTTCGCTCAGATGGCGGTTGACCGCGAAGACGGTCGCTTCGCCGGCCGCCTCGTTGTGCACGGCGACCGCATCCAGATAAGGCACGTCAGTGTAATCCGTCGCATCGTATTTCGGCGAGTCGACGAGCGGCACGAGCACCGTGCCCCGTCCGAACACGCTGGCGTGCATGTACGGATAGTAGATCGTCTGCTTCCAGGCCGCGCCGCCGTTCGCGGTCATGATCGGCGCGATGACGTTGACGAGCTGCGCCATGCAGGCCATGCGCACGCGGTCCGCGCGCTTCAGCAGGCTGATCAGCATGCTGCCGACGAGCAGCGCGTCCTCGTGATTGTAGATGTCCTCAAGCTGCGGCGGCGCGATCGACCACGGCTCGATGCGGGAATCGGCGTCGTTGGAGTGATACCAGACGTTCCATTCGTCGAAGGAGAGGTGGATCTTCTTCTTGCTCCGCTTCTTCGCCTGCATATAGTCGCACGCGGCGATGACCGTATTGATGAAGCTGTCCATGCCCATCGATTGCGCGAGGAAGTTCGCCGTGTTATTGTCGCGATTGCCGTAATATTGATGAAGCGACATATAATCGACGTCGTCGTAGCACAGATCCAGCACCGTCCGCTCCCATTCCGGGAACGTCGCCATTTGGAGGCTGGAGCTGCCGCAGGCGACCAGCTCGATGGACGGATCGACCCAGCGCATCACTTTCGCGCTTTCGGAGGCGATGCGGCCGTACTCGACGGCGGTTTTGGCTCCGATCTGCCACGGTCCGTCCATTTCGTTGCCGAGGCACCACGTCTTGATGCCATGCGGCTGCCGATAGCCATGCTGCACGCGCAGGTCGCTCCAATAGGAGCCGGACGGATGATTGCTGTATTCCACCAGCTGACGGGCTTCTTCCGGTCCGCGCGTGCCGAGGTTGACCGCCATCATCGGCGCCGAGTTCGCTTTGCGGCACCAGTCCACGAATTCGTTCAGGCCGACCAGGTTCGGCTCCACCGTGCGCCAGGCCAGCTCCAGCCGCTTCGGCCGAAGCTCCACGGGGCCGACGCCGTCCTCCCAATTGTAGCCCGAAACGAAATTGCCGCCGGGATAGCGGACGATCGGCACGTCGATCCCCTTGACCAGCTCCAGCACGTCGCTTCGAAACCCTTGCCCGTCGGCCGACGGATGGCCCGGCTCGTAGATGCCGCCGTATACCGCCCGCCCCAGATGCTCGATGAACGAACCGTAAATCCGTTTATCGACCTCGCCGATCGTAAAATCTTTGTCCACGATCATTTTCGCTTTCATTGACATGTTGGCTCACCTCGTAGTTAAATTAATATTATTATTAATTGATTAACAAGAAGTTGAATACAGAACTATTAAACCGCATTGCGCCATGACTGCGCAAGCTTTTCTTCTTCTCGAAATTGAATTAATATGAAGGTTAATTTAACTTGATCAAAGCGGAGTGAAACCACATGATACGCGCGAATTTGGAGCGAAAATGGCTCCCCCTCTACGAAGCGCTCGCGAGCGACGTGCGCCTGCATATCCTGGAGCTGCTGTCCGGGCAGCCCATGAACGTCAAGGAGCTTGCGGCGGCGCTCGGCCTCAGCAGCGCGATCGTGACGATGCATACGAAGAAGCTGGAGAAAGGCGGCCTCATCCAGACCAAGCTCGTCCGCAAGGGCGGAGGCACGCATAAAATCTGTTCCCTGGCCGTCAGCCGGATCGAGCTGGATCTGCCGCAGGCGGGGAGCGGGAAGCGGGAATGCCAGGAGGTTGCCGTGCCGGTCGGGCATTATACCGGCTTCGAAGTATACCCGCCCTGCGGTCTTGCCACGACGGAGCGGATTATCGGCCAGTTCGACGATCCCCGCTATTTCATGGAACCGGAACGGATGCATGCGCAAATTTTATGGTTCGGCAGAGGGTACGTCGAGTACCGCATCCCCAATTACGTGCTGCCCGGCCAGACCTTGGAGGAAATCGAAATTTCGTTCGAGATCGGATCGGAATATCCCGGCGTCCGCGCGGACTGGCCCTCGGACATTCATTTCTATCTGAACGACACGCCGCTCGGCTATTGGACGAGCCCGGGCGATTCCGGGGAAGGACGGGGCAGGCTCACGCCGGCCTGGTGGACGGTCAACCAGTACGGCTGGCTGAAAGTCATCCGCATTACGAACGGCGGCACGTTCATCGACGGCCAGCGGCTGTCCGGCGTGACGCCGCAGGATATCGTCATGGCGCGCAACGATTGGCAGCTTCGGCTCGCCGTTCCCGGGGACGCCGGGCATGTCGGAGGGCTCACCGTCTATGGCGAAGGGTTCGGCAATTACAACCAGTCCATCCTCTTTCGGACGTACCTGAGCGGCGGCGGATAGACGGCGGGAATAGGCAAGCCGGATCGGAGGAATTCCCGGTCAAGCACGGCGAGAACAAGCGGTTTTCGCCGTGGAACTGCGTGCTTCGCCGGACATCCTGTCATAAACCGTCGATTTCTTGCCGGAGCGCATTGTGTTATAATCGGCAAAATGGTTGAAACATTACGTACCGGTTGGAAACAGAACGTACCTGCGCGGCTGCCGATCATTGATCCGCGGGCATGAGCCGCAGCGGGTACCGCGTTATCCTGCGACGCCGTCATATAGTTGTCAGACAGGCCATCAGGACGCATTATATCCTGATTTGCCTTGTCGTTCGGACGATCCCGCGTTAAACTGATAGCGACGAATATTTTAATAAAACTTTATGAACGCGCACGGTTGCCTGGACTTGCCGGAATGATAACGAGCGGGAGGAATCGCAAGTGTATTATAAATTGTTAATCGTGGATGACGAGAAAGAGATTCGGGAAGGTCTCGCGTCTTGGGCGTGGGAAAAGGTCGGCATCGAGGTGGCGGGTATCTGCTCGCACGGGTTGGAAGCGCTTCAATTCGTGGAGGAGCGGCCCGTCGATATTGTCATTACGGATATACGCATGCCGTTCATGGACGGACTCGAGCTGATGAGCGCGCTGAACGCGCGTTATCCGTTCATCCGCGTCGTCATACTTTCAGGCTATAACGATTTCGAATATGCCCAGAAGGCGCTGCAATGCGGCGCGATCGACTACTTGCTTAAACCGCTGCAGTTCCAAATGCTGCAGGATACATTCATCCGGGCCGTGGAGCGGCTGAGCGAAGAGAAGCAGGCCGAATTGCGCATCTCGGTGCTCAGGCGCAAGGCGGAGCTGCTCGCCCGCGTGCTGCGCGTCGAGTTCCTGCGGCGCCTGTTTCAGGAGCCGCTGTCCGAGGTCGAGCTGGAGCAGGGCATCTCCGACGGCGAAGTGCTGCTGGATGCAAGCCGCTATACCGTTGCGGTCTTCCGGCCGGATCGGCTCGCGGAGCCGGGCGCGACGATCGGAGACAAGGAGAAGAAGCTGCTTGTCTTCTCGCTGGATAATATTTTGACGGATTTATGGGAAGGCAAGGAGCTTGGCTATCACTGGGTGAACGCGCAGACGGGCGAAGCGTTCGTGCTGTCCGTGAAGCCGGAAGCGGAGACGCATTTCGCCGAGCTGCTGCCGCAGTGGCGCAAATACCGGGGGCTGTTCAAATCGTCGTTCTCCGGCGGCATCGGCCGTCCGGTCAGCTCGCCGGCGGACATTTATTTGTCCGCGCAGTCGGCCTCCGCGGCGCTTGCCGCCAACCTGGAGGAAGGTACGCTCGCGCCCGCGCCTTCCGAAGAATCGGCGAGCCGGACCGTTCCGGCCGTCCTCGCAAGCAAGGAGCTGTCGGCCGTCGCGGCCGGAGCCGACGGCTCGCAGACGGCGGAAGCGGAGCCGGTAAGCATGCTGCTCGTGCAGGCGAAGCAGTATATCCGGGACCACTTTAACCGCAGCTTGACGCTCAAGGAGGTCGCGGATCAGGTGCATATCTCCGGAAGCCACCTGTTCGCGCTGTTCAAGAATTCCGGGCAAACGTTCCTGAGCTTCCTTACTTCCATCCGGCTGCAGCGCGCCATGGAGCTGCTCAGCGGCTCGAATCTCAAAATTTACGAAATCGTCGAACAGGTCGGCTATTCCGACCCCGCGTACTTCACGGAAGTGTTCAAAAAATACACGGGCAAAACGCCGCACGAATATCGCAGCAAATCCAGGTAAACCGCGGAGGGAGACAGCATGTGGAAACGGTTCGGACCGACGCTGAGGCGGATCGTCATTCTGACGGCGGTGCTGACATTGGTCACCCAGATCGCCCTCGCGTATATCGGTCTCACGTATATGGATGTCATCGACAAGTCGCTGCACAAGAAGCGGTCGCAGGACATGCTCTACCAGTTCCAGCAGAACGTGCTCGTGCAGCTGAACGACATCGATAATTTGATGCTGCTGCTGAAGACACCCGAGTTCAGCGACTACTATAAGAATCTCATGCGTCTGCGCGACGAGAAAGTTTCGCAGAAGGGCATTGAGCAGCTGCAGCAGAAATTCAACATGCTCGATCTGTCTCCCTCGACCGTGCAGGCGATTTATTTTCTGTCGCAAACCTTCGTGCAGCGTTCCCTCGTGCAGAAGGTGGAGTCCGGCACGTTCATGGACCTGCCGCGGCTGGACCAGGACAGGCTGCATTATTCCAAGCTGGACAAGCTGATCATTCCGGATTGGAATCAGCTGACGATGTACACGCAGGCGGATTTCGCGCAGTATTACAACACGGACAATCCGATGCTGGAGAAAGCGGACATTCGGCAGCTGAAAGCGTTCATGTCGGAAATCCAGGACCGTCTCGTGTTCTCGAACGGCAGCGACAACGGCGTACTGACGATGATCGTGCTGAGCGACCGCTTCTTCCAGAAAGCGATTCCCGACAATCTGCCGGCGGGGACGTATTTCTCCGTGCTCGGCAAGGACAAGCGCCTGCTGTGGACGTCGGCGCCCTCGAATCCGCTGAAGGCGGCGGAAAGCGGGGCGGCAGGCAATGCTTCGTACCAGAACGAAATCAAATCGCTGACGCCGTTCAAGCTCAGCATCGTGTTCTCCGACAACGGGGGCGGACCTAGCGCGCTGCGCAATGACCGCATCTATGCGATCGCGGTCGTATCGGTGCTCACGGTGCTCGTTACGGTATTGATCAGCTATTTCTATTTGAAGCAGGTGTTCAAGCCGTTCCGCATGGTTTCCAGGCAAATCAAGAGCTTCTCGCTGAGCAGCGATTGGCTGCTGCGGCCGCTTCCGGAGGATTTGATCAAGAAGGGCTTCCACGCCGTCTCCATGCGCAACAAAATCATTATCGTGCTCATCGTGGCAATCGGCCTCCCCGCCGTGTCGGACAGCCTGCTGTACGGCTGGCTGACCAAGCACGACATCCAGCGCGAGATGCAGACGTCCATCGACGTGGAGGGCCGTTTCTCGGCGCTCAGCATCCATAACCGGCTGCAGTTTACGGAGACGATACTGAAGGAAATATCCGCCAGCCGGCAGCTGCAGGAATACGTCACCAACAATTATTCGACGCCGCTCTTGATGGGCGGGCTGACGACCAATCTGTACATGTTTCCGGGCTTGAACGACATCTCCTACTTCGTGCTGCTGGACGAGAACGGGAATTGCATCTATTCGTCGATCTTCTCCAATAACAAAAGCGCCTTCAACACGGACAAGGCGTTCTTGAAGGACAGCAACGATCCGTACTGGATCGCGGATTACGACAACGTCTTCAATCCGTTGTCGACGGCAATCGTGAAGCGGATCGAAGGGCCGGGAACTGACGGGGAGGCCACGTACCTGCTGATGGTTCCGAAGCAGTCGACGTTCGAGAACATCGATTCAGGATTGATCAATACGTCCTACACCATCTCCGACGCCAAGGGCCATACGATCTACGAGTCGCGCCAGCGCATCATCGGCAATGTGCCGGGACAGCATTTCTACACGAGCAGCATTCCGAACACGGACTGGAAGCTGGCGATCAGCTTCGTCTTCAACGACGTGCTGGAGAAGAACCGGGAGTATCAGCAGCAGTTCCTGCTGTTCACCTCGATCGTCCTGCTGCTGGCCGTCGTCGTGGCGGTCGGGATCGCGGTCCAATTGGTGAAGCCCGTCCACCGGTTGAAGGAGACGATGCTGCGGGTCGGGGAGGGCGATCTGTCCCTTCGCCTGGAGGAGCTGGAGCATTCGGAGCTCGGCGGCATCGTGCGCAGCTACAATCGGATGATCGACCAGCTCGACCGCGTCATGCGCGAGGAGAGCGAGCTGATCGCCATGAAGACGAGGGCGGAGCTGGATATGCTGCAAGCGCAGATCAATCCGCATTTTCTATACAATACGCTGGAAGTCATCAACATGCGGAGCATGAAAACCGGCAATCTCGAAGTCAGCGCGATCGTCGGCGCGCTGGCGGACCTGTTCCGCTACAGCATCGCCAAGGGAGCGGATATCGTAGAGCTCGAGCGGGAGCTGGCGCATGTCGCCAACTACGTTACGATCCAGCAGATTCGCTTCGGACACAGCTTCGAGGTGGAATTCGAGGTGCCGGACGAGCTGCGCAGCAAGCCGATCGTGCGCTTCGTGCTGCAGCCGATCATCGAGAACGCGATCAAGCACGGCTTCCTCGGCTGGGAAGAAGGCGGCCGCATCGTCGTCTCGGCAGTTGCGGAGGAAGGCACCATGCAGGTGCGCATCGCCGATAACGGCGTCGGCATGGATAAGGAGACGCTGGCGCTGGTGAGAGCCGATATCGAGCGGGAGTACGGGAAGGCGCAGAGCGAGGAGAACGGCATCGGGCTGCGCAACGTCTACCAGCGGCTCAGGCTGATCTACAAGGAAGGCATGTCCATGACGATCGACAGCCGCGAGATGAGGGGGACGGTCATCACGCTGACCGTTCCGCTGCCGGAATAACGACAGGCTGTCCGCAGATTGCGAATACTGCGGGCGGCCTCGTTTTATAGATCGGCATATAACGGCTTCAGGGCTGCTTGAACGAACCGGAACGCATCCGATGCGAGGCTTCGAAACCTAACGTCGAAAAAATAGCCGCTTCTTGTCGATGGATTGTGTCGAAAAAGACGGAATTTTCTTGTCGATGGAATGTCGAAGGGATGTCGAAAAAATCGTCTTTTACCCCGGTAAACCAATTTTCGGATAAAATGTAACGATTACCCCGTAGAAATCATACGATCGCCTTATAAAAATCATAGGATTACCGGGGGAAATTAGAGGATCACCATATTTAAGCGCTTACATTTTTCGTGTTATTCTTGATCTTGTAAGGAATATACTATTTCTTCAAGGGGGATAAGAATTTGAGAAAATGGACGATCATGCTTACAGCCATTACAGCAGCTGCGGTCGTGCTGTCGGGTTGCGGCAGCAGCAACAACAATGGTGGCAACGCTTCCAATTCCACGAACAGCGGAAGCGGAAATTCATCCAGTGACACCTCGAAGAGCAATTCCGGCAGCAAGAGCGGTGACGTTGTAACGATTAAAACGAGTATTACGGCAGGCGAGCTTTCCAAAGACCAAATCGCCGAATTCGAGAAAGAGCATCCGAATATTCACGTTGAAATCGAAGAAGTCGATGCTACGAAGCTGGCTGCAGAGCTGGCGACGGGCGATGCGCCTGACGTCATTCGTCTTCTCGGCGTGCAAGATCTGCCTAGTTACGTTATCAAAGGCATTGCGATGGACCTGACGGATCGCATCAACACCAGCACGGTGTTCAAAGCGGACGACTTGATGGATATCACGAACGTATTCCGCTTCGACGGCAAGACCGTCGGCGCCGGCCCGATCTACGGCTTGCCGAAAGACTGGTCCAACGACTATGCCATTTTCTATAACAAGAAAGCGTTCGACGCTGCAGGCGTACCGCTTCCTAGCACGACGGAGCCAATGACGCTGCCGGAATTGATGGATCTGGCGAAGAAGCTCACGATCAAAGGCGCTGACGGCAAAATCAAGCAATACGGCATTGGTACCAACAGCGGAGCCAAAGCCGAGCCTACGTACGACAGCATGCTCGAATATCTGCTCAGCGCTGGCGTGAACATCAATGCCGACGACTTCTCGTCGATCAACTTCGACAACCAAGCGGTCAAAGACTACATCAATTTCTGGCTCGATGGCGTGAAGAACAACATCGGCCCGAACTCCGTTAACAATGACCAATCGGACAGCGGCGACCTGTTCTTCAAGGACCAAGTCGCAATGCAGATCTTCGGTTACTGGTACAGCGGCGTAATCCGCAACGACGAGCGCGCGAAATCCCACATTGAAGATTTCGGCATGCTGCCTACGCCGATTGCGCCGAACGGAACGCGCGTAGCGCCTACGGGCAGCGCGACCGGCGGTATCATCAATGCGGCTACGAAGCATCCGGACGAAGCTTGGACGTTCTATGAGTGGTACTTCGGCGGCAAGCCTGCCGACGACCGCGCGAAGACTGGCTGGGGTCTGCCGATCTTCAAGAGCAAGATGGATCTCCTGCCTAGCGAAACCGCATTCGACAAACAAGTCAATGAGGTTATGAAAGGCGAAATCGAAAACTCCAACAAATACCTGGTCGTGAACCCGTATCTCTCGAACGGTGGCGGTTCGATCTTCAGTAAATACGCACAACCGCTGCTCTTCGGCAAATCGAGTGTGGACGATGCCGTCAAAGGCATGACCAAAGACGCGAATAATGCCATCGAGGAAGCGAAGGCAGCAGCCGGACAGTAAATCAAGTCTAGCGGGGAGGGTTCAAAGCCGAACCCTCCCTTCTCGTCATAAAGGAGCGAAAGTATGAAAGAGAAGACTAAACGAGTTGTTGCGTTCTACTCGATGATCTCGCCTTGGTTTATCATGTTCCTGGTATTTGGCCTTTATCCGATGGTATACGGTCTCTACTTGAGCTTTACGAACTTCTACGGCTTCAATATCAAGAAATTGAAATGGATGGGCATGCAAAATTACCACAAGGTGTTTACGGACTCCGATGCCATGTACTCCCTTGGCAGAACGATGTACGTCACGATCATCAACGTGCCGCTGGGGTTGGCGATCGGGCTTGGCCTGGCGATGCTGCTGAACAAACAGGTGCGCGGGGTAGGGGTATACCGGACGGCCTTCTATTTGCCTTCCATCGTGCCGGCGATTGCCAGCGTCCTGATGTGGAAGTTCATGTTCTCCAGCAACGGCGGGGTGTTGAACGGTATTCTGAACCTCGTCGGCTTAGATTCCGTGAACTGGCTTGGATACGACTATGCCACGACGTCCCTGCTCATCATGCTCTTATGGGGCGCAGGCGGCGGCGTGTTAATCAATCTGGCGGGACTGAAGGGCATTCCGCGGGATCTATATGAAGCGGCGTCGATCGACGGTGCGACGGCGCCACAGCGGACGATGCGCATTACATTGCCGCTCATGACGCCCGTTCTCTTCTTCAACCTCATTATGGGTATCATCGGCTCGCTGCAAATCGGCTTGCAAGCGATTCTGCTGAGCGGCTCGAGACTGCTTGATCGCCCGATCCAGCCGAACTATCTGTACTTCGTCCATGCATTCCAGCAAATTTTCGCTTTCCAGCGGTTCGCGTACGGCATGGCGCTGTTATGGGTATTGTTCCTGGCGATTCTGGTGCTGACGCTTATCGTCTTCACGACGAGCAGATATTGGGTTCACTACGAAACGGACCAGGAGGGATAATCGACGTTATGACAGAGAAAAATGTAAAAGGCAGTGTTCCGCTGTATGTGGCGTTGATCTTCTTCTCCCTCATCTTCATCTTCCCGATGTACCTGGCCTTCGTGCAAGCGCTGAGCGCATGGAATACGACGCCTGGCTTCGTGTCCGTCGGCTTTCACCTGGAAAACTTCAAGTACGCGACGACGCTGATCGATTTCTGGAACTTTACGAAGAACTCCGTCATAATCTGCGCGCTCTCGCTCATCTCGGTTGTGACGAGCGGTATTGGCGGCTATGCCTTCGCGCGGATCGTGGCGCCTGGCCGCAACGCGCTGTTCATGATCGTACTGTCGACGATGATGCTGCCGGGTATTATTACCCAAATTCCGCAATACATTCTGTACCATAAATACGGCTTGATCGATACGTTCTGGCCGTGGGTCTTCGGTGGAATCGGCGGCAGCGCGTTCTTCATCTTCTTGTACCGCCAGTTTTTCGCAGCCATTCCGAAGGAACTGGAAGAAGCGGCGCGGATCGACGGCTGCTCGATCTTCCGGACATACTGGAACATCTTCCTGCCGATGTCGATTCCAATCCTGGCGACGGTATCGATCATGACGTTCCAAGGCACGTGGGGCGACTACCTGGGGCCGTTCATGCTGCTGAAGCAGGATCACTATCCGCTTGCGACGGCGCTCAGTATGATCAGCTACAAGATCGAGGGCAACGACAAGCTGATTCTGACCTCCGTATCGACGGCGGCGGCGATCCTGCTCATCGTGCCGGTCGTCGTCACGTTCTTCCTCGGACAGCGCTATATCGTCGAGGGGATTGTCACGACGGGCGTCAAAGGGTAATCGAACGGACTGCCGCGACAGGCGTGCACTGGGAAACCGGTGCGCGTCTGTCGCTTTTTTTGCATTTTGCGCTCATCCGCATTCCATACGATTACCCGTTAAAATTAGAGGATCATCGTATACAAACGTGTACATCCCCCATGCTATTCTTAATATCGAGCAAGACACATTTACTTCTCCAAGGGGGAAAAGAAATTGAGAAAATGGAGCATCATGCTTACGGCTGTAACGGCTGCGGCCGTCGTGCTGTCGGGCTGCGGTAACAGCAACAACAATGGGGGCGGCAATGCCGCAAGCAATAGCAGCGGCAACAACGCCGCTGCGACGACGGGTAACGGCGGCGATACCAATGCGGCAGCAACCGACAATTCCGGCAGCAAGGACACCGGCGAAGTCGTGACGATCCGTACGAGCATCTCGGACGGCGAGCTGTCGAAGGATCAAATCGCCGAATTCGAGAAAGAACATCCGAACATCAAGATTGAAATCGAAACGCTCGACGCTACGAAGCTGGCGGCAGAGCTGGCAACGGGCGACGCGCCTGACGTCATTCGCCTCTCCGGCGTATTCGATCTCCCGAACTACGTGATCAAGGGCATTGCGCTTGACTTGACGGACCGCGTGAATACGAGCTCGATATTCAAGTCGGACGATCTGCTGCCGATCACGAACGTGTACCGCTTCGACGGCAAGACGGTCGGCACCGGCCCGATCTACGGCATGCCGAAAGACTGGTCCAACGACTATGCCATCTTCTATAACAAGAAGGCGTTCGACGCTGCTGGTGTGCAGGTTCCGGATCCGACGAAGCCGCTGACCTGGCCTGAAGTGTTCGACCTGGCCAAGAAGCTGACGATCAAGGACGGCGACAAAGTCAAGCAATACGGTCTGGCTGCCAACGAGTGGGGCAAAACGGAACCGAACTTCAACAACCTGCTGCAATATCTGCTCAGCGCAGGCGTAGACATCAATGCGGCAGACAGCGGATCGGTCAACTTCGATAACCAAGCGGTCAAAGACTACATCAACATGTGGGTGCAAGGCATCAAGGACAACGTCGGCCCGAACTCCGTCAACAACGACCAAACGTCCGGCGGCGACCTGTTCTTCAAGGATCAAGCCGCGATGCTCATCGACGGATACTGGTACAGCGGCGCAATCCGCAGCAACGAAAGCGCCAAGACGCATCTGTCCGACTACGGCATGCTGCCTACGCCGATCGCTCCGAACGGCACGCGCGTAGCGCCTACGGGCGGCGCAACCGGCGCGATCATCAACAAGGATTCGAAGCATCCTGACGAAGCGTGGACGTTCTTCGAATGGTTCTTCGGCGGCAAACCGGCCGACGACCGTGCGAAGACTGGCTGGGGTCTGCCGATCTTCAAGAGCAAGATGGATCTGCTGCCGAACGAAACCGACTTCGACAAGCAAGTCAACGCCGTTCTCCAAGACGAGTTGAACTACACGAGCCAATACCTGCAAGTCAATCCGTACCTCGCGGGCGGCGGCTGGTCGATCTTCGATAAATACGTGCAGCCTCTGTACTTTGGCAAATCAAATGTGGACGACGCCATTAAAGGCATGACTAAAGATGCTAACGTGGCCATCGACGAAGCAAAAGCCGCAGCAGGACAGTAATAGTCAAGTCTAGCGGGGAGGGTTCCAGTCGGAACTCTCCCTTCTCGTCATAAAGGAGCGAAAGTATGAAAGAGAAGACAAAACAAACCATCGCATTCTACTCGATGATCTCGCCATGGTTTATCGTGTTCCTGGTATTCGGCCTTTATCCGATGTTATACGGCCTCTATTTGAGCTTCACCAACTTCTACGGCTTCAATATCAAGAAATTGAAATGGATGGGACTGCAAAATTACCACAAGGTGTTTACGGACTCCGATGCCATGTATTCCCTCGGCAGAACGATGTATGTCACGGTCATCTACGTGCCGCTGAGCTTGGCGATCGGTCTTGGCCTAGCCATGCTGCTGAATAGGCAGGTGCGCGGAGTCGGGGTGTACCGGACGATTTTCTACTTGCCTTCCATCGTGCCGGCGATTGCCAGCGTCCTGATGTGGAAGTTTATGTTCTCCAGCAACAATGGCGTATTGAACGGCATTCTGAATATCTTCGGCTTGCATTCCGTGAACTGGCTTGGATACGACTATGCCACGACGTCACTGATTATCATGCTCTTATGGGGCGCAGGGGGCGGCGTGTTAATCAATCTGGCGGGATTGAAGGGCATTCCGCGGGATCTATATGAAGCGTCATCGATCGACGGCGCGACAAAGCTCAAGCAGACGATGCATATTACCGTGCCGCTCATGACGCCGGTTCTCTTCTTCAACCTCATTATGGGCATCATCGGCTCGCTGCAAATCGGCTTGCAGGCGATCCTGCTCAACGGTTCGGAGCTGCTCTCGCGTCCGATTCAGCCGAACTATCTGTACTTCGTCCATGCGTTCCAGCAAATTTTCGCCTTCCAGCGGTTCGCATACGGCATGGCGCTGCTGTGGGTATTGTTCTTGGCGATTCTGGTGTTGTCGCTTATCGTCTTCACGACGAGCAGATATTGGGTTCACTACGAAACGGATCAGGAGGGATAATCGACGTTATGACAGAGAAAAGAGTAAAAGGCAGTGTTCCGCTGTACGTGGCGTTGATTTTCTTCTCCGCCATCTTCATCTTCCCGATGTACCTGGCCTTCGTGCAAGCGCTGAGCGCATGGAATACGACGCCTGGCTTCGTATCCGTCGGCTTTCACCTGGAAAACTTCAAATATGCGACAACGCTGATCGATTTCTGGAACTTTACGAAGAACTCCGTCATTATCTGCGCGCTCTCGCTCATCTCGGTTCTGACGAGCGGTCTGGTCGGTTATGCGTTCGCGCGGATCGCGGCTCCTGGCCGCAACGCGCTGTTCATGATCGTGCTGTCGACGATGATGCTGCCGGGTATTATTACCCAAATTCCGCAGTACATTCTGTTCCATAAATACGGCTTGATCGATACGTACTGGCCATGGGTATTCGGGGGAATCGGCGGCAGCGCGTTCTTCATCTTCTTGTACCGCCAGTTCTTCGCCGCGATTCCGAAGGAGCTGGAAGAAGCGGCGCGAATCGACGGCTGCTCGATCTTCCGGACGTACTGGAACATCTTCCTGCCGATGTCGATTCCAATCGTGGCGACGGTGTCGATCATGACGTTCCAAGGCACGTGGGGCGATTACTTGGGGCCGTTCATGTATCTGAAGCAGGACCACTATCCGCTTGCGACCGCGCTTAGCATGATCAGCTACAAGGTTGAGGGCAATGATAAAATGATTCTGACCTCCGTATCGACGGCGGCGGCAATCCTGCTCATCGTCCCGGTTGTCATCACGTTCTTCCTCGGACAGCGCTATATCGTCGAGGGGATCGTAACGACGGGCGTCAAAGGGTAATCGAACGGCCTGCCGCGTTAGGCATGTACCGTGTACCGGTGCACTGAAGACCGGGTTGCAAACGATGTTCTACAGCCGTCCCGGCGCATGGCTTGAAATCGTGCGCCAGGGCGGCTTTTATCAGAATCTCATCGGGTCTGATTTCGCGACGAAATCGCGGGCGATAATTCGGCGCATGCAGGAATCGTCGGGGGCGGGACCGAAATCAAGCTTGGTATAAAGACAGTCGTATACGTACGTTTCGGCGCAAACCGCGAACTTAAATTTCTTATGAAAGAAAGGATGGTCACAGCATGATCGCAATCGAGCGTTATTGGGAGAATCCCGAACAGCTTCACGTCAATCGCGAAGCGCCGCGGGCCTATTACATTCCTTACGGGGACACCGCTTCGGCGAAGCGGCGCAAACGAGGACAATCCCCTTTTTACCGGACATTGAACGGCAATTGGAAATTCCAGTACCGCGAATCGGTGCAGGGCGTGGAAGAACGCTTCTGGGAAGACGGCGCGGACGTATCCGGCTGGGACGATCTGCTCGTGCCTTCCTGCTGGCAGACGAACGGCTATGATCAGATGCACTACACGAACGTAGCGTATCCGATTCCCGTCGATCCGCCGTATGTGCCCGACCGCAATCCGGCCGGCTTGTACGTGAGGGAGTTCCAGCTGGGCGCAGAATGGGACGGCAAGGAGCAATACGCCGTCTTCGAAGGCGTCAATTCCTGCTTCTACCTGTGGGTGAACGGCGAGTTCGTCGGCTACAGCCAAGGCAGCCGCGTGCCGGCGGAATTCCGGATTACGCCGCATGTCCGTCCGGGCCTGAACCGGATGGCGGTCATGGTGCTGAAATGGTGCGACGGCACGTATATCGAGGACCAGGATTTGTGGCGGTATTCGGGGATTTTCCGGGATGTGTACCTGCTCGCAAGAGACAAGGCGCATATCCGCGACGTGTTCAATCGGCAGTCGTTCGCCGAGGGCTTCAGCCGCGCGACGCTGAGCGTCGAAATCGAAACGACGGGCAGCGTGCGGGCGACGGCCGAGCTGCGCGACGCGGGCGGCAGTCTGATTGCCGCGGCCGAAACCGATATTTCCGGGCAGGGCGCGATGTCGCTGAACGTGGAGGCGCCGCGGCTGTGGACGGCGGAGACCCCGTATTTGTACGAGCTGACGCTGCGGTCGGGCGAAGAAACGCTGCTGTTCCCGGTCGGCTTCAAGACGGTGACGACGGACGGCGGCGTCTTCCGCATCAACGGGCAGGCGGTCAAGCTGAAGGGCGTCAACCGCCACGATTCCCATCCGACGCTCGGCCAGACCATTCCGGTCGCGCATATGATCGAGGATCTGCAGCTGATGAAGCGCCATAACGTCAATACGGTCCGTACGTCGCACTACCCGAACGATCCGCGCTTCCTGGAGCTGTGCAACGAATACGGCTTCTACGTCGTGGACGAGGCCGACCTGGAGTGCCACGGCATCGGCATGGCGGAAGACTGGAAGGAAGGATCGTTCCATCGTCTGTCCAACGATCCGGCGTGGAAAGCGGCGTTCGTCGAGCGCGCCTCGCGCATGGTGGAACGGGACAAGAACCAGCCATGCGTCGTCATGTGGTCGATGGGCAACGAGTCCGGCTACGGCCATAACCATATCGCCATGGCGGAGTGGACGCGCGGTCGCGATCGCTCGCGTCCGGTCCATTACGAAGGCGCGACGGTCGGCTACAAGGGCAACGAGGATACGAGCAGCCTCGACGTCGAAAGCCGGATGTACGCCTCTTTGCAGGAGATGGAGCGCTACGGGCAGGATCCGGCGCAAGTCAAGCCGGTCTTCCTGTGCGAATACAGTCATGCGATGGGCAACGGGCCTGGCGATCTGCAGGATTATTGGGACGTCATCTACCGCTATCCGAACCTGATGGGCGGCTGCGTCTGGGAGTGGTGCGACCACGGCATTCTGCGGACGGCGGCGAACGGGCAGTCATATTTCGCTTACGGCGGCGATTTCGGGGACAAGCCGAACGACGGCAATTTCTGCATCGACGGGCTCGTCTCGCCGGACCGCAAGCCGCACACGGGGCTGCTGGAGCTGAAGAAAGTCATCGCTCCCGTGCGCTTCGAAGCGGAAGACGCGGCACGCGGACGGGTAAAAGTGACGAATCTGCACGATTTCATCGGGCTATCGCATTTCGCGCTGCACTGGAAGCTGGAGCGGGATGGCGAATTGCTGCGCCAAGGCTGGTACGATGCGCTTGAAGCCGGACCGCAGGCAACGCAGGTGATCGAGCTGCCTTGCGCGTGGAACGAGCAGACGGACGGCGCATGCGATCTGACGCTGTCGTGCCGGTTGAATGCGGATACGGCATGGGCGGAAGCGGGCTACGAGATCACGTTCGAGCAGTTCAGACTCGGCGATGCTTCGGCTTCTAGCGGAGGTGCCGGTACGGTGGGCGCCGCGGCGGGCAATGGGGGAGCAGCCGTGCGTCTAGGCGCAGCGGCAGTGCAGGCCGAGGAGTCGGGCGGAGTGCTGAAGCTGAGCGGGCTTGATTTCAGCCATACGTTCGATCTGCGCCAAGGCGTATTCACGGGCATCTCGAAGAATGGCGTGCAGCTGCTCGCCGAGGCGCTGCGTTTCCAAATTTGGCGCGCGCCGACCGACAACGACCGCGGCATTCGTTCCGCCTGGGAGCAGGAGGGCTTCCAACGGGCGGAGATGAAAGTATACGACGCCGCCTGGGAGCGTCAAACGGACGGTACGGTTGCCATCACCGTCCGATTCTCGCTCGGCGGCTACATCCGCACGCCGATTCTGCAGGGCGAAGCGCGCTGGACGCTGGACGCGACGGGGGCGATCCGTCTTCGCGCCGACATCCAGGTGAAGGAAAGCGCGACGCATCTGCCGCGTTTCGGGCTGGAGCTCGCCATGCCGGCAGGCAGCGAGTCCGTCGAGTACCTCGGCTACGGGCCGCATGAGAGCTACATCGACAAGCGCCGCAGCGTGCGCCGGGGCAAATACCGGACGACCGTGGACGGCATGTTCGAGTCGTACGTGATGCCGCAGGAGAACGGCTCGCGGTACGGCACGGAATGGGCGGCCGTCACGAACGCGCTCGGCATGGGGCTGCGCCTCGAAGCGCCGGACAGCTTCTCGTTCCAGGCGTCGCATTACACGGCGCACGACCTGACGGCAGCGGCCCACACGCATGAGCTGAAGCCGCGGAAGGAAACGATCGTCAACGCGGATTATCGCATGGGCGGCATCGGCTCCAACTCTTGCGGACCGGAGCTGCTGCCGCAGTACCGTTTCGACGAGAAGGCGTTCACGTTCGAGCTTACCGTTCGTCCGGTGTTTGCGGAGGACGAGTAAGGGCAGCTTAAATTAAGAAGAGAAACCCGCGTACTTGGTGTTCGTACGCGGGTTTCTCTATGTTAAGAAGCTTGGTCGATGGACCAAGCTTTTTGCTTGTTTTGTTTGCTGCCGACGGAGCGGCTATGGCTTCGCTTGCACGAGGCTTGCGCTACGGCAGGGGCCGTGGAGCTCGAGGCGCGCGGGGCGGAAATGCTGCCGCGGCAGGCAGGGGGAAGAAAGGAGGGAAGGATGGAAAAGAAGGAAGGGAAATGTCGCCTGAGGCGCGTCGGACAGGCGGGCTGGACGCTGCTGTGGTAGGAATTGGCCTCGCTCGTTCGGGGCGAAGCGATATGGCCGAAAAAGCTGCCTGAAGGCAGCTTTTTCGGCAGGCTCTTTGCAAAGCTACTGAGTACGAGGAGGGAAAAGTTGCTCGAACAGAACTTTACCGGCATTATTGCCGGTCCGTGGTGGGTAAAGTTGCTCGAACAGCAACTTTACCGGCATTATTGCCGGCCAGAGGCGGGAAAAGTTGCCCGAACAGCAACTTTACCGACATTTTAGTCGGTCTGACGCGAATAAAGTTGTTCGTATAGCAACTTTTCGTCATTCTGAGGCAGGTGTGTAAGGTTCTTTGCAAGGCTACTGGGAATTCGGTCTCGTCCAAGCCGAAATGGCCGAAAAAGCTGCCTGAAGGTAGGAATTCGCTTTCGTTCGAGGCGATATGCCCGCCCGAACAAGCTGCTTAGTAGACAGGGATTCAGTTCGCCCCCTAGCGCTTCGCCCCCTAGCGCTTCGCGCACAGCGCCGACAGCTCGGCGAGCTCGTGCAGCTCGTCCGCGCCGAGCGCGAATGTCATCGCGCGGACGTTCTCTTCCGCATGATGCGGCTTGGAAGCGCCGGGGATGGCGAAGACCGTCTCGCCGTTGGCGTGGATCAGCCAATTGAGCGCGATTTGGCTCGGCGATGCGCCGTATTTGGCGGCGAGCTCGTCCAGTCGGGCGATCAACGGCTGCGTCCGCTGCAGCCCGGCGGGCTTGAAGCCGCCGGATAGCTTGCGCGGGCCCGTGATGCTGCGAATCAGCTCCGGGTTCTTGTGAAACTTGCCGCTCAGGAGCCCTTGTTCCAGCGGCGAATAGGCGATGATGGCGATGCCCAGCTCCTTGGCCGTTTCCAGGATGCCGTTGCGCTCGATACGCCGGTCCAGCAGATTGTATTTGACCTGGTTGGACGTCAGGCGCAGGCCCTGCGCCCGCAGCGCCTTGTCCGCTTCGCGCATCTTGTCCGCGGAGAAATTGCTGACGCCGATATGGCGGATGCGCCCGGCCTTCGCCAGCTTCGCCATCTCGTTCATTTCGGCGGTCGCGGACGAGAAGGAGAACGGCTGGTGCACCTGATACAGGTCGATCGGCCAGCCCTTCAGCCGGCGCAGACGTTCATCGATCGTACGCGGAATGCTGCTTGCCGTTCGCATGATCGGCCACCATTTCGTCGCGACGCGAACGTCCCGGGGAGAGGCCCCGGCTGCGTTCAATGCATTCGCCAACGCTTCTTCGGACCGGCCGCCGCCGTAGATTTCGGCGGTATCGAACCAATTAATGCCGCCGGCCAGGCTGATTCGCACGATCGAGGCGATGTCGGCATCGCTCAGCATAGGCCAGAACCTGCCGACCATGCCGCTGCCTTTGCTGAACTGCCAGCAGCCAAGACCGAGCGGCGACAGGTTCAAATCGGAAGGGCCCATTCGCCGAAGCCGGATTTGCGCTGCTCCGCCTTGGGCCGGCTGGCCTTGACCTGGAATAGGACCACCTTGCTCGTTCAGTTCCGTTCGCGTCATCTCCGCATCTCCTTTATACATGTTCACCGTACGCACGGTGCCAGCCATTCACAAAAGAACGGTACCGGCGCCCCATCAAATCACGCACTCACGTACGCACGGTGCCAGCACCTCATCATTTCACGCACTCACACACCAACGACGCCAACACCTCACGCACCAAACTTCCCGCAAGCGGCTCGTCCAGCTAAACTCCCCTAGCGGGTATACCCGATCGCCAGCTCCAGATCCAGCTGCCCGCCGGCCGCCAGCTCCGGGAGCCCGTCCCGCGTGTTCAACGCGCTGTTCAGCGCCATCCACGGCTCCACGCAGACGAACGGCGAGCCGGTCACCTGCCAGAGCACGACGTATTTGAACGCGTCGCTGTATGTCAGCGCCACGGCGCCGCCTCCCGGACCCGGAAAAGCGATGCGCCGCGCCGAGGCGTCGAGCAATGCAACGGATTCCTTCAGGCCGTCGAGCGGGATAGCGCCCTTGATCGGTTTGACGACGTTATCGTTGTAATCGAGGTATTGGGTTGCATCGGTGTCATAGACAAGGTTTTTATCGTCGGCGCGGAAATACGGGTGGAAGCCCGCGTAGAACGGCATGCTGCGCTCCGACAGATTGCGGTACGACTGGCGAATCCGAAGCTCGCCGTCCACCAGCGCATAGGTGAAAAGCAGCTCGAACGCGAACGGGAACTCCGCAAGCGTGCCGTCGTCGCTGCGCAAGCGAACCGTCACGGACGCTTCGCCGTCCTCGGATACGGCAACGACCTCCCACGGGCGATTGCGGGCGACGCCGTGGTTGCGCATCGCATAGGTACGGCCTTCCCACTCGAACTTGCCTTCGACGAGCTGGCCGCAGATCGGGAACAGCACCGGGTTGCCGCCCCGAATATTCGCTTGCGGATCGACGAACGTCGCCCGGTCGAAATAAAATAGCTCTTCGCCGCGCAGCTTGCAGCTGATGGCGATGGCGCCGCGCTCGGGGCAGATCGTAACTGAAGAATCGGTCCCGGCGTCCTGCAAGGTGTACAGCGGATACACGTCCGCGTGCTGCGTCACTTCATAGCGTTTCTGATTCATAGGGATCATCCTCCGTCGTCACATTCGGTCGTCTTGCTTATTGAAAATCATACCATATTGCCTGGCCCTGGCTAAAGCCTGCCAAAATGTTACTGTTTCCCGCCAGCTATATTGCATTGTTGAATAGCTGGTGATATAGTATAGCTATCGAGCGAAAGCTCACCATTTTTTTGGCCAGCTATTCTACATTGATGAATACTCAACGATAACTAATAGGGGCGCTGCGAATGAATGTGCAATTTAAGAAAGGCGTACTCGATCTATGCGTACTGGCGCTGACTGCATGGGAAGACCGGTACGGCTACGAGCTGGCGGTGACGATGTCGTCGAAGTTCGAGGTTGCGGTCGGGAGCGTATACCCGCTGCTTAACCGACTGACGCTGGAAGGCTTCTTCTCTACGTATCTCAAGGAATCGAGCGAAGGGCCGCCGCGCAAGTATTACAAATTGACCCCCCAGGGCCATGCGCATCTCATGGAGCTGATCCGCGAATGGCGAAATTTCTCCGTTGCGGTGGATGAACTCATTAAGGAAGGTGTAGAACGATGATCAGAGAGCAGTATTTGGGCCATTTGTGGGAGCTGCTTGCGCCCGTGCCGGAGAAGCAACGACGGGAATGGATGTACGATTACGAGGAGCATTTCCGCGTCTCGGCCGAGCTTGGACGAAGCGAGGAGGAGGCGGCGGGCGAGCTTGGCGATCCGCGCTTGATCGCGAAGGAGCTGCTGCTGAACTATCGCGTCGACCAGGCGGACAATAAGAGCGGCAGCATTACGCTCGTCTCGCGCGCGGTGTTCGCGGCGGTCAGTCTCGGGTTCTTCAACTTGATTTTCGTGCTCGGACCGTTCTGCGCCGTGCTTGGCATACTGGCCGCGCTATGGGTGACGGCCATCGCGGTCGGAGCGTCTTCGCTCATGGTGATGTACGAAGGCTTGTTCGGCGAAGCGGTAACGGCCGTTCAGGCGGGCTTCATCGCGCTTGGGCTCATCGGTCTCGGCATGCTGCTGGGCGCCGGTACGCACTGGCTGACGCGCGCCTTCGCCAAGCTGACGCTTCAATATTTGAAATTCAATTCCAGAGTGATGAGGGTGAAGAATAAATGAGAAACTGGGTGATCGTCGGCCTCATACTGTTCGTCGTCGGGCTGATCGGCGCGGCGGGGACGATCGGCGCGTCAGGGGATTTCTCTTTCGGGACGGAGAAGATCGAGCGTCATCAATCGCTGCCAATAGACGGCATTCGCAATATCGATATTCATACGGACAGCGTCGACGTGACGGTCGTTCCCGTTTCGGGCAGCGAAGTAAGAGCAAGCCTGACCGGCCGCGCAAGCAAAGCGTACCTCAACAAGCTGGACATTCTGCTGAAGAAGGACGGCGACACGATCAATGTCGGCTTCAAGGAGTCGGCCGGCTTCCGGTTCGGACTGAATATCGTAAACGTCAATCTGAAGCTTGAAGTGCCGCAGCGGCAATTTGACCGATTGAAGCTGAAATCCGGCAGCGGCGACATTGCGATTGCCGGCCTGCAGGCAGATGCCGTTGAATTGGACGGCGGTTCCGGCGACGTCGACTTGAAGGAGATTCACGGCCAAACGGTCACGGTGTCGATCGGCAGCGGCAATCTGTCGGTCGCGGATACCGACGCCGCGGAAGGCGTAACGCTGAAATCCGGCTCCGGCGATATCTCGGCGGATCGCTTGAAGGCGAAACGGCTGGATATCAATCTGAGCAGCGGCGACGTCGACCTGACGGAGGCGGCTGCCGAGCTGAACGTGAAGACGGGCAGCGGCGACATCACGGTCGAAGGCAAGCTGCTGAATCTCCCGGCGACGCTCAAGACGGGCAGCGGCGACGTGGGCATCTATACCGATCAGCCGCCGAGCGACGTGACGATCAGCTACAGCACCGGCTCCGGCGATCTCGACAACGACTGGGACGCAGGGAAAGGCTCCACGGACGACGACGACGTCCATCGCCTCGTCTTCGGCAGCGGTTCCGTGCCGGTACAAATTCATACGGGCTCCGGCGATCTCGACGTCGGCAGCAGGTAATCGCGTTAGCGCATAAGAGGCTTTGTTCCATCGATATGGAGGACAAAGCCTTTTTTGTCTTTGCTCATAGGGGCAGCTTAATCGAATTCAACATCATTCGACAAAAAAATAACGGTTGAAGCTAGAATTTATCCCGCCTGCATCCGATATTCTGAGTAGGGAACTTTTTTCGCGCGCATCGCTCATGTTTCGAGGCCGCACCGCATACATTTCGTTGGTTGCGACGAGGGAGGGATGCGGAATGGTGGAATCTCCTGATGTGCCGCTGTTGCCTTATACGCTTCATCACGGCGTCAAATGCTTCGAATTGGTTGCGCAGCCGGTCAGTCGGGAGCTGCTTCCGGGCTTGTTCATGCAAGGATACGGCTATAACGGCATGATTCCGGGACCGACGATCGTCGTGGAGCCCGGGGACGAGGTAAGGATTCGCGTCGTCAATCTGCTGCCGGAGAAGACCAGCGTTCACTGGCATGGCCTTGACGTGCCGAACGCGATGGACGGCGTGCCGGACATTGAACCGACTCCGCTGATCCAGCCGGGCCGTTACGCGGATTACCGGTTTCGCATCGTGAATCCGCCCGGCACGCATATGTATCACACGCATTATGAAACGATCCGCCAAGAAATGATGGGGCTGGGCGGGCTGTTCATTATAGGGGACCGGCATGAACGGGGGATCGACCGGGACTTCGCGTACATGCTGCAGGAATTCGCGGTGGCCGGGCTGCCCAAAGGTCAGCTGGGACCCGGCGCGTATGCGATCGATCCGCTGTCGGACGGGTTCAATTTCTTCACGATGAACGGGCGCTGCTTTCCGCATGCGTCGCCGCTGCACGTCAGGCAGGGCGAGACGGTGCGGATACGGCTGGCCAACCTCGGCATGCAGGGGCATCCGATGCATCTGCATGGGGTGCAAATGCTCGAAACGGCTTGCGACGGCAATGATATTCCGCCGTGGAACCGTCAGCGCAGAAGCACGATATTCGTCGCGCCGGGAGAGACGCGCGATGTGCGGTTTCTGGCGTGGAATCCGGGCAATTGGCCGTTTCATTGCCATATTCCCCATCATAACGCGAACAACTTCACGCTGCCGGCCGGCGGCATGTTTACGACGGTTCGGGTCAGACGGACATGAAAGGCAAACGAGGAATGAAGGAGAGGTTTTCCGGGTATGCAGGGACGCCGCAAAGCCATTATCGGTCCTTTATTGGCCGCAATGCTTCCAATTGTAGTGTTTGAATGGTTTCGCGCGCATCAGGCCGCCGACATGACGATGCGAATGCCGCACGGCCATTTCGTCGTCGTCACCATTGTGGCGGGATTGGCCGCGGCCGTCGCGATCGCCGTCGGCTTTGCCGGCCATCGGCTGCGCAACATCAAGGTCGGGTTCATGTCGTTGGCGTACTTGTCGCTCGCCGGCGTATTCTTCCTCCACGGCTTGACGACGCCCGGCTTCATTACCCATGATTATGAATTGCCCGCCATGTTCGCGCAATTCAGCGTGCTGCTGGCTTCCTTGTGGCTCGCCTTGTCGGCCGTCTCGACGGATCACCGGCTCGTCCGGGCCATTGCCGGCAGACGGCAGTGGCTGCTTCCCTTCTGGCTGCTCGTACTCCTGCTGACCGGCTTATATACGGTACAAATGCCGCATCGCATAGGCATGGTGCCGCTGGAGGATAATCCGTACAAATGGCTGGCGGCAGGCATAACGCTGGCGGCCTGCGCATGGACGTTCTACCGCTATTGGCGATCCTACCTGCATGCGGGCTTTCCGCTGCAGAGGGCGGTCGTATACAGCGTCAGCCTGATCATCTCCGCCCAATATATCATCGTCGAAGGCACGACGTGGCGGTTAAGCTGGTGGCTGTACCATCTGCTGCTGCTGAGCGCCATGCTGGTCATGGTCGCCGGCTTGTTCAAGCAGTATTTCTCGCAAGGCTCGTTCAGTTCGTCGCTGCGCGTGCTGTTCCAATCCGACCCGCGAGCCTGGCTGGAGGCGTGCAAGACGCCAAGCGTCAGAGCGCTCATTATGGCGACGGAAGCCAAGGATGAATATACGGCCGGCCATAATAACCGGGTGGCGCTCTACGCGCTTCGCCTCGGCGAAGAGATGGGGCTGTCGAAGGATAGGCTGCGCGCCATCGCCCAGGGCGGCGTCGTTCATGACGTCGGCAAGCTGAAGGTGCCGGACACGATTCTGAATAAGGCCGGCAAGCTGACGCCGGAAGAGCGTCGCGTCATCGAACAGCACCCCGTGTCGGGCTACGATATGTGCAAGCAGCTCGGATTCTTGGGCGACGAGCTGGCCGTCATCCGATCCCACCACGAGAAATGGGACGGGACAGGCTATCCCGATCGGCTGCGCGGCGAGGAAATCCCGCTGCTGGCCCGCATAGCGGCCGTCGCGGACGTGTATGACGCGCTGACGTCGTCCCGGTCGTACCGGCAGGCGATGTCGCACGAGGAAGCAATGGCGATCATTATCGGAGGCAGCGGCGTTCATTTCTGCCCTTCCTGCGTCCAAGCATGGCAGCGGCTGACGGCTGCGGACGCCGAATTCATCGGCGAAATCGCGGCAAGCAGCCGGTCGCTGCGGCTGGTGCACAAAGCGGTGCAGTGAGGCCGGTCCGTACTCAGGCAAGAAAAGCGTGCAGCGCTCGGGCTCTGCACGCTTGTTCTTTGCCTGAGGCCGCAAACGGCTCTCCGCAAGCTCCGCAAGCTCTCTGACGGGCACTGCGGCAGCGCTGCTTCAACGCATAAATTCACAAATCGGGCAACGCTGTAACGCTACATCCCGTTTATAGGAAGACGCTTTAATGCACTAAACTATCGGGGCGCAGCGTGCCTCGGATTTAGGCATTCGATGGCTTTTTCTGTTTTAAGGCCAAATATCCTGCGGTGCGACCTTCAATGCCTGTGCGATGAGCAGTGCCGTCTGACGCTGCGGCTTGTTGATCTTGCCGTTGCGCAGCTTGGAAATCGTCTGCATCGAGATGCCCGTCGCGGCGGATAGCTGCTGGGCGGACATGTAACTGCGCGCCATAAGCACTTTCAAGGTCACGGACGAATCGGCGGCATTGGACTCGGAATCGGCTGCCGAACGAATATCCGACACGATGAAGGCGATGTGCTTCAAGCTGCCGTCCGTATGACAGAACGGACGATACATCATGTTCAGGTCGAGCTGCACGCCATCGTTCAGGGCTTTGGTGCGGACGGCGATCTGATGCGTACGGGCCTGCCGCGACGTCAGCTCGAGTACGGAGATGAGCCGTTCTCGTTCGTCGTCATCCAAGTAAGCGTCCAGCGGCTCGCCGACCGGAAACCGATAATTGTCGAAGACGGGCGTCGGGTAATACTTGAACATGCGCTCGATCGCGTAGCGCTCGTTAAGGATGCCGGCGATGAGCACTTTCTGCGTCTCGCATAGGCGGTCGATCCACGAATTGGCGCTGATGTCTTCGGCAGTGAGCAGGAAGGCGTCGCCCTTCGTATCGGCCAGCGCCTCGCAGGTAAGGAGCAGTCGGGGCGGATGATCGCCGTCCGAATGCCGGAGCAGGGTGGTCTCGTGCCGATTGGACGACTGCAGCGCGCTTCTGTCCCATTCGGTGAACAATCGCTCCGGCGGCAGACCCTCGAGCACGTCCTCGGAGCAGCCCACGAGACGAGCGAAAGCTTTGTTGGCCACATCAAAGCGGCAATCATCGTCATGATCGATCACGACAACGGCCAGCGGCGTTTTGAGGTGCTGAAAAACAACGGCAGAAAGCGTCAAACGGCGTCCCCTCGCAATCTATGGCTAGTCTGATTTATACAACAGTATAAGAGGGGGGGAACTACATTTCAACAGGTATGTCGCGAAGAAGCGAGATTTGCGTCGGATGCGGACGGGACGGCTGCATTCTGCCGCAAATCGCCTTGCCGAAACGGGGAACCCCCATGGCTGCTCGGACGAGGCGTTTTCACTATTTTAACAGCCCGCTGCAGCTCTGGAACCGATGTGGAAATGACGCCCGGGCATTTCTGCGAATCCCATCATTTATAGTGGAATTGCGGCATGCGAGGACTTTCCAAACGATTCGGATTCCCTCATAATAAGACAAAAACGCATCATGAGATTCTTGCATCGAGAGGAAGATTCTAGAGATGGGCAATTGTATCGTCCCTGCTTGCGGCAAACCGGTAAAGGCGAAGAAAATGTGCGCGATGCACCACCAGCGCTGGCTTAGACATGGAGATCCGGCGGTCATCAAAGTCCGCCAGGCCGCCGAGCCTACCGCCTGCAAATGGGTCAATTGCGGCAGGTTCTCCGTCACCAAGGGATACTGTTCGAAACACTACTACATACAACGGCTGCAGCAGCCGCAGACGAAATTGCAAGAGGTGTGATCATTCCCAGCGAATTCCCTATGAAGCGATTTCCGCCGGAGGTATAATGAGGGCATTACGATCTACGGGCGCAGGGGGATTGGGCATTGGGAAAATGGTCACTCAGGACGAAGGTATTGGTTCTCATTCTATTCATCACCGCGGGCGTGCTGTCTATCGTCGGATACGGCAACTATTCGGCAGCGAAACACACCATTCTTGAAGCGCTGGTCGACAAGGCCGGCACGAATGTCCAGAACGCGGCCTACAATCTCTCGGCATGGTTCTCGGCCCGCATTGCCGAGGCGGAGGTCATGAGCCGAACCGATATCGTGCGGTTCGGCTCCGAACAGGAACGGCTGCAATACTTCCGCCGCGAATTCGACCGTTCGGGCTCTCCTTTCGCCGCGCTCGGATTCGCGGATGCCGCCGGACGCTTGACGCTCGGCGACGGGGAGGTCGTCGACATTTCGGCCGAGCCCGCCTTTGCCGCTGCCATGAGGGGCGGCACGATGGTCACCAAGCCTTTCATCCGTCAGCAAGGCAGCACCGTCAGCATCGTCATTCAAGTTCCCGTGTACGGCCGCAACAACGAGGTCGTAGGCGTAGTGGACGCCTCCATGTCCGTGGAACAAGTGTACAAGGGTCATATGTATACGCCTGCGCATGCCGGAGATTCCGATGCCCTGTTCATGTTCAACAAAGAAGGGCGGATCATCGACGCGTCGGGTGCCGGCGGGTTGCCGACCGCGGCGAATGCGATTACGTCCCCGGATTCCCCGTTCTATCCGGCGGCCAAGCAGATGCTGACGAGCCCGGACGGTTTCGTCAAGCTGGACGGAACGTCCGGCGAATCCTTCCTCTTCTACGCCAATGTCCAAGGCACGTCATGGCATCTTGCCTTGAACGTGCCGCACCGGGAATTCGGCGAGCCCCTCTCGGAAATCAAATGGCGCTCGATCCTGTTGATCGTCATCGCGGAATCGATTCTGGCCGTTCTTCTATTCTTGTTCTCGTATCCGATTATTCTACGTCTCAAACGCATTATTAGCGTCACGGAAGCAGCCGCGGCAGGCCGTTTCGATGTGAACAACGTCGTCGACAACGGCGGGGACGAGCTGTCGCAGCTGTCGAATTCCGTCAATCAGATGAAGCATCATCTAAGCGGCATGTTCGGACAGATGGATGCCATGATCAACCAGAACCAGTTTGCGTTCATCGTTCTGGACAGCGAGTACAGAGTGACCTACTTCAGCAAAGCCGCGGAGCGGATGCTCGGCTATAAGGCCGAGGAAGTGATTCAGCATGCCACCGGTCTCCTGTTCATCGATCCGGGCGACATCGCGAGGGAGGCGGCCCGCCTCAGCCGGACGTACGGCATGGCGGTTCCCGCGGATATCACGGTGTTCCGCATGCTGCGCGAGGAGCAGTTCACTTACGAAAGAGAATGGAACTATATTCGCAAGGACGGCACGCGCTTCCCGGTCGCGCACAGCTCGAACGGCATGCTGGACCGGGAAGGCCGGTTTATCGGCGTGGCCGCCATTGCGCGCGATATTACGCAGCAGAAGCAGGCCGAGCAGGTGCGAAGCCAGCAGCTGAAGGTGCTGGGGGCCGCCAAGGACTTGATCGCTACGTTCGACAAGACAGGCCGGCTGCTCTACATTAACGAGGCGGGTAAGGCGCTGCTTGGCATGCAGCCCTCCGCGATGGGCGTGGAGGATGTGCCGAAGCGCACGATCGAAGAGCTGCTCGACGGCATCGAGGACGCGCAATCGGCCGGCTACCGGGAGAAGGAAGCGCTTCTCCGCACGCTGCAGGGCGAGTTTATTCCCGTCTCCAAAATTCTGGTGCTGCACCGGGACGACGAGAACGGGGAAGCGTTCTACTCCTGCATCGCGAGGGATATCTCCGAACCGAAGCGCGTACAGTTCGAGCTGGAGCAGGCCAAGCGCGAAGCGGAAAGCGCGAACGTTGCCAAGAGCCACTTCCTGGCTCAGATCAGCCACGAAATCCGGACGCCGCTCGCCGGCATCATCGGACTGACGGGCCTGATGCAGAAGACGGAGCTTACGCCGCTGCAGCTTGATTACTTGCACAAAATGCGGGATTCTTCGCAAGCGCTGCTCACGATCATCAACGATATTCTGGATTTCTCCAAAGCAGAGGCGGGCCGAATCGAGCTGAACGAGATGCCGTTCGATCCGTACAACCTGATCCAGAAGCTGAGCGAGACGCTCAGCGTCTTCGTCGGCGGCAAGGAGCAGTTCCAATTCGTCATGGAGACGCCGCTGCAGCTGCCGGAGTCGCTGATCGGGGATTGGCTGCGGATCGAGCAAATTTTGCTGAATCTGTGCATCAACGCCATCAAATTCACGGAACGCGGATTCGTTCGGCTGCGGCTGCGGATGCCGGACGAAGGGGAGATGAAGGCCGGCCGCGTCCGTATCGCGTTCACCGTCGAGGATACCGGCATCGGCATGACGGAAGAGCAGCTCAGCAACCTGTTCAAGCCGTTCGTCCAGGCGAATGCGCAGACGAATCGCAAATACGGCGGGACGGGCCTCGGCCTCGTGATCGTCAAGCGGCTGGTGGAGCTGATGGGCGGCACGATTTCGGTGAAGAGCGAGCCCGGCAAGGGCAGCTTGTTCTCCTTCACGCTTGATTTGGCCGTTGCCGAGCCGCCGCTTGCGGACCGGTTCGCCATCGAAGCCGGCAGGGACTGCTGCGTATGGGTCGTGGAGGATCACGCGCTCTTGAGCGAGCGTCTGTGCACGGTGATCGAGGAGAGCGGGCTCATGCCGATTCCGTTATGGTCATGGAAAACCGCCTACGAGCGGCTGATCCGTTCCGGGATCGGCGTGCTTCCGTTCGCGGTGCTGCTCGACTTCGAGATGCCGGACATGTACGCCGAAGAAACGTGGCATGCGATGCATCAGACGGCCAGGGAGGCCGGCGTCAAGACGATTGCGCTGACGACGGCTTACGGCCGCGAGGAGCTGCTGAAGCTGCCGCAGGAGAATCGGCCCGACGCGATTCTGGTCAAGCCTTGCACGCGGATCAGCCTGTATCAGGCGCTCTTGACGCTGTTCGACCGTCAGGAGCGGAAGGAAGGCGACGGGCTGAAGGAAACGGCGGCTTCCTCCGCGATGCCGGAACCGTTGAACGGCACGATCTTGCTTGCCGAAGATAACGACATCAACCAGCTCGTGGCCGTTGAACAGCTGCGGGAATGGGGCTGCAAGGTCGATGTCGCCGTGACCGGGAACGAGGTGCTGAAGAAGCTGACGGTCAAACGGTACGACTTGATTCTGATGGATATCCATATGCCGGAGATGGACGGCGACGAGGCGGCCCGCGTCATTCGCCTCGACTCCAAGTACGACCGCATGCCGATCGTCGCGCTGACCGCGAATATTATGCAGGAGGATCACGACCGCTACATGCAGCTCGGGATGAACGACGTGCTGACGAAGCCGATCGACTCCGGAGCGCTGCAGCAAGTGATCGCCAAGTGGCTGCGCTACGGCAAGTCGATGCGCGTCGACCCGGGCAAGGGCAAGCCGGCCGATTCGGCCAAACCGAAGCAGAAGGAGCGGGATGCGGCGAGCGCGGTCTACATGCCGGTGCCGAACGCCGGCGAGGAATGGCTGGAACGGGGAATACCGGGCCTGCGGCTTGGCGAGGCGCTGCAGCGGGTGAACGGCAAACGGGATATATTGACGCATATGCTGAAGCTGTTTCTCAAGGATTATCGTACGTTCGAGGAGCGTCTCGCGGGGGCGATGGAAAGCGGCGATTACGCCGGCGCCCGCCGGATGGCGCATACGCTGAAGGGCGTGGCGGGCAATTTGTCCGCCGAGGAGCTGGCGGCGTCGGCGCAGCGGCTGGAGCTGCTGCTGAAGGCGGCGAGCGACGGCCGGCCCGCGCCCGGCCTGGCGTCCGCCGCTGCCGAAGCAGGCGCGGTGCTGCGGCGTTTGATGGATGAATTGTCAACCGTTATGCCAGAATTCGACAGCAGTTCCTAACATTTTTCTAACAATCTATTGTTGGTGCGATCTTCCTATTGTATATTTATAGTAGGTGAAACGCGCCGCCGATCAGCTCCGCGTTTACTGTCGCAATGGAACGAATTCCTTCATGAGGTGGGGCATTTCATGTACAAGCTCTTGATTATCGAAGATGATGTAATGATGAGCGATATGCTGTCCATGTATATGTCCGGCGAGGGATACGACATCAAGCAGGCAGAGAACGGCGAACAAGGGCTGAAGCTGTTGGAGCAGTTTGGGCCGGATGTCGTGTTGCTTGACCTTATGCTCCCGGACTGGGACGGTATCGAGCTGTGCGGCCGGATGCGCCAGCATTCCTCCGTGCCGATCATGATCGTTTCGATGAAATCGGAAGTATCCGAACGGGTACAGGCCTTGCGGGCCGGGGCGGACGATTATCTGTGCAAGCCGTTCAGCATGCATGAGCTGAGCGCCCGCGTGGAAGCGCTTATCCGCAGATCCCGTCTGATGCAGGCCGCTGCGGCGGAGAGCCGGACGGCGGAAGCGGCGGATACGGCGGCCGAGAAGGAGATCAAGCTGGATTCCGAGCGCAGGCTGCTGCTCGTGCGCGGCAATTTCGTCGAGACGACGTTCTCCGAATTCGAGATCATGAAGCTCTTCCTGACGCATCCCGGCAAAGTGTTCAGCCGGGAGGACTTGATTAACGCGATCCGCGGCTTCGATTCCTTCGTGACGGACCGGGCGATCGACGTGCACATCGTGAACTTGCGCCGCAAGGTGGAGAAGAACCCGAAGGAGCCGCATTTTATCCGCACCGTCTGGGGCGTCGGCTACAAATATGTCATCGAGGACGAATCGGCGCCGCAATAAGGCGTTCGAATCGGCGAAAACCCTTCCCGCGAAGCTTGCCTGGCGAGAAGGGTTTTTATGTCCGTGTATGGTTACGTATGCCATTGGGAGCAGGATGATAGACCTGCGAACAGGTCCGCGAATGCGGGCGGTGCTGGGCTGCCAGCCGTGGGAGATACGAAGAAATGCCTGCTAAAGCAAGGGGGCTGGCAGGTATTCGGAAGCATGCCGACAGGTGCTGCCGAAGCAAAAAAAGGCAGTCTGTGCATCTTCCGGGCCGCGGCGCAGGCCGGGACCGACGGAAGCACAGGCTGCCTTTTGGCCGTCTGGGCCGCAGCTCATGCTGAAGCGAGAGCGGCGGTCCGGATCAGCACACTTCCAGGTAAAGCTTGGTTCCGTCGCTGTACTGGAGAATCGCTACGTCGCGCACCATCTCGACGGACTTGATTCGCTTCCATTTCTTGCGAAAGTCAAAATTGAACTCCATTTCCTGCAATTTATTTTGCAGCAGCTCCATGTACGACAACTGCTCTGAAGGATAGTGTACCGGCACTGAACGATTTTTGAAGGTTATGACTTTGGTCATTTGCATTGTACCTCCGTTTCTATAATACTGCCATTGTATAGGGTGAGTTTTAGTCCCTTATAAAATGAACATGAGTCAGCTGTTTGTTTTGCTTACCCTTTTCTAACAGGTTTGGAATCCAAGACGGCGCGCGAGGGGATTGTAGAGAGTATTATGCGCTCAAGGCCGGAGGTATTATCCGCCAACGCTTCGCCGCTGCGTCAAACTTGGCCGGAGCGGGTAATGACCGGGATATACAAGGCGGGGGGATTACGAGAGTGACGTTTGCATTCGCAAAAGCGGTATTCGCCAACATCAGCTTGCTTATCGCATTGGCCTATATGTTCGACCTGGGGTACCGGTATTTGTTTCAATATGCGCCGATGCGCGTGAAATATGGCATTACGATCGCCGTCTTCATCATCGGCGGGTGGCTTGCGATGGCCTTCGGCCTGCGCGTGGACGGCTTGCTTGTACTGGATTTGCGCTTCCTGCCGCTGATCGTCGCCATGCTCGTCTTCCCCAGCCTGTCGGCCATCGCGCTAATCGGCTTCGGGATCGGGATCGGACGGTTGTTCATCGGCTTCGACGAAACCGCCGTCGCGAGCTGCGCGAATTTGATCGTGCTGGGGCTTATCTGTACATGGATGAGCGCCTGGCTTCGCTGGAAGCCGTGGAGCTTCCTGACGAAGAGCATCGTGGCGGTCGTCTCCGTCAACGTGATTTTCGCGATCACCGCCTCGCTCGTGATCGGTCTCGTATCGGACATGACGGTCAAGGCGTTCTGGCTCGAATACGGGGTGTACGCCTTTCCGCTGCGGCTGCTGCTGTGCGGTCTCATGATCTTCACGATCCGCGATTTCCAGAAGGAGCAGCAGCGCGTGGACGAATTGCGCAAAATGAACATGCTGCTCCGCCGGCAAACCCGCGAGCTGCGGGAAGCGAAGCGCGAGGTGGAAGAGAAGGCGCGCGAGCTGATGCTGGCCAACAAGTACAAATCGGAGTTTCTCGCGAACATGTCGCATGAGCTGAAGACGCCGCTCAACAGCATCATCATGCTCTCCCAGCTGATGAAGGAAAGCGAGGAGGAGCGCGGAAGCGGCACGGAGGAGCTGCAGTATGCGGGCTTGATTAACGGCGCCGGCAACGAGCTGCTGCAGCTGATTAACGATATTCTGGACCTGTCGAAGGTCGAGGCCGGCAAAATGGATATCTACATGGAGCCGCACTCCATCGAAGAGCTCGTGCAGACGATCCATCAGCAGTTTTTGCCGATCGCGGACCAGAAAGGGTTGACGTTCGAAACGGACATCTCGCCGCAGGTGCCGGAGGCGATCGTGACCGACGCGCTGCGGATCAATCAGATCCTGCGCAACCTCCTCGCCAATGCGTTCAAGTTTACCGAGAGCGGGAGCATAATTCTCTCCGTCAAGGCGGAGGGCGGCGTGCCGATCGAGCCCGGCGAGCTGCGGAAGCGGCGGCTGCGAAGCTGGAATCCGGTCGCTTGGGGCCGGCCGGCCGTGCGGATCGTCCATCCGATGCGCATCGCGTTCTCGATTACGGATACGGGCATCGGGATCGAGCCGGAGAAGCAGCAGCTCATCTTCGAGGCTTTCCGGCAGGAGGACGGCTCCATCAATCGCAAATACGGCGGAACGGGGCTGGGGCTGTCCATCAGCTTGCAGCTGGCGCGGCTGCTCGGCGGCACGTTGTCGCTGGAGAGCCAGAAGGGAGCGGGCAGCAAATTTACGCTGCGGCTGCCGGTCTCTCAAGCCGGAACCGATGCCGACGGCGATCCGGCGTCCATGCCGGATCGCGAGCCTATGGATCGCGATCCCTTGTCCGTCCGCGTGCGGGGGGCGGGAAGACGCGCGTCGGCTGCGGGAGATACAGACGAGCAGGACGGCTGAAGGCGGTGGGTATTTTTTTTTGAGCAGAGGGTTGACTCATCGCCCAGGATGGCGTATATTATAAAAGTCGCCTATGCGACATTGCTTCAAGACAAGCTGGTGTAGCTCAGGGGTAGAGCAACGCACTCGTAATGCGTAGGCCGGGGGTTCAATTCCCTTCACCAGCACCATTCATTCCAATAACGGCGCGGTTTTCGATATTTCGAAACCGCGCTTTTTTGTGTCTTCTACTCGTTTCAAACCCTTACTCCACTACAGGCCCTAGAAAAATTTGGCCCTATTCGAAAAGAATAACTCCGAAGAAGAAGAGAACAAAGTCGCCTAGCTAGGTGATTGTGTTCTCTTCTTCTTCGTGTTCCCGGGAACGTCCGCGATACCAGGGGCAAACGTATAAAATATCAAGAATACGCCTGACGAGTAAAATCAAAACGTTTATTCTCGTACTGAACCTTTCTCCCCGTGAGAGCGAATTAAAGGTTGTAACACGTCAGGGAGGGCCCCCCATGGATGATAATGAATTACTGCAGTTGTTAGAAAAAGCAATCATAGGCGACGAATCGGCATTTCAGCTTGTCTACCAGGCGACGCACCGGGACGTATATCGAACGGTTGCGTTTCTCGTCTTCAACAAACAGGACATCGAGGATGAAAGAATTGCGCGAAGAGCTTCGCAAGGCGGCAGATACGTTGCACTGCCCGCCTGAAATGTATCGACGCGTCCAACAGTCCTATAAACACTATGCAAATGAGAAGAGAGGCAGATCGCCCATGAAAAAACGCATGCTGGCAGGCATTGCCGCAGTAGCCATCCTGATTCCGTCCGCCGCTTTTGCTGCTTCTTATCTGGCCGACGATATTTTTGGTTCTTCTGCGGCCATTGAACAGCACGGCGGCACACAGGAAGAATATCAAGAAATCGAGGGACTGCTTCAAGCAGCGAAAGGCAAGCTCACGGAAGACGAATTCAAGGAGTACACGGAACTGACCAAGCAATTGGTGCAATTAAAACTGAAGATCACTGATGCCAATGGAGTCGTACATGAGGAGAAGTTGACCAAAGAAGAGCAGCAGCGGGTTGAGCAGCTCTCCTCCAGGCTAGCCCCGTACTTCGGGAAGATAAATGGAGCTGTTACACCGTAAAAAAAGAAGCGGGACCCGTCCGATTTTGGAGGGGGCCTTTTTCTTGGCCGGCAGGAGTACCAGCGCAGGCTGTAGTTATGCTTGCGAACCTGCTTCATCTCTAAACGCTCATCTCTCAACGCTCATCGAAGGACGCTCAACGGTTCGCCAGCGAATGGAGTCGTCCGGCGCGGAATTCGGCAACAATTCTCGAACGGCCGCGTATAACCTTACAGAATGGAAGGAGGCGTTCGCGTTGGGCGGTTTTCTGCTCATGCTGCTAGGGCTTTTCAATGCGGTGTTCCCGTACCCGTCGTGGTACCTTTCGGTCGGTTGGCGCATCAAGGATGCCGAGCCGACCGAGGCGGCGCTCTTCACGAACCGCGCGGTCGGCGTAATCGCAGCCATTATCGGTCTCGTTATTATGGTGTCGAGCTGCTCGTTCGGCGGCGGCGGGAGCTCCGGCTATGCGTCTGCGTTCCAGAAGCGGCTGCTCGCCGGCGAGGTGCAGGAGATGAGGATCGGCATCCCGGCCGATGCGCCGTCCCTATCCGAGGAAGAGTTAGCCCGGGCCGTCGACTTGATGGCGCATGCGCCGATGGACGGCTTCACGCTAGGCATGAGTTATAGCGGTGCGGGCGAGGCGACGATCGTCTACATGGACGGGACATCGGACGACCTGCTCATCACTACTTCGGGCGGCATCGAGCTTCTCCCGAGGTCGGGCGACAAGGCGTACCGGATTCAAAGCGACGAGCTGGAAAGCTTGTTCCGCGCTTGGATGAGCCGCAGCGATTAAAGGTTATGAAGCGAAAACAGTTTGGGGTTGTACCGATGACGACAAGCGAGATCGACGCCCCGAAAGGGGAGGGCTGCGTGAAGAGGAGAAACTTAGGGATAATCGGCGCAATCGCGTTGTTCGCGATCAGCGGCTGCCGGGGACAAACGACTTCGTTCCAGGCGGATGCTTTCTTGGAGAAGGATAAGTGTATCGTCAGCATAGAGGCTAACAAGACCTTGTGCTACGGCGATTCGAGAGCGGCTGTCGAGGCGGTCGTTGGGGGCGATGGCGATAACGGAAAGCCCATCGCAGGGTATGATTCGGGCGTGCGCGTCGCGTATCGCGGGGATGCCGCCGTGGGCTTCTTATTGGGGGAAGGCTCGGAAGGCGTCTATCGCACGGCGCGCGGGGCTCGCGTCGGGATGAGCAAGGACGAGGTCATGAATCTCTATGGGCGCCAATACGCGTATGAAGCAACGCCGTATAATCTGGACTACGCCTACGACACGAAGGCGGGTCAGTTTGTCGATAAGACGAAAGCCAACTCCAATGAGATCCAGTTGGAGCGGGAACGGATTTTCCTGATCTCCGCGCTGTTCGATGGCAACAAGGGCGGTGCGGCATCGCAGATCGACCTGATCGATCAGAAGATGGCGATTTTCTTCGAATAGGGGCAGCGGGCGACCAGGTACCGATTGAAATGGGCGCTGCTCGGTTGCGAATGGCCGGGCGGCTATGTTATGCTGGCTGTAATCAGCAGGAAATGGAGGTGAAGGTAGGATGAATCAAGAGTTCGTGAACAACCGTGTGAGCCAGTTGCCGATTGCGATGGCTGGCATCGTTCATGCTTTTGCTCGCAACGGGAGAAGTCTGTCCATTAGCGCTCATACGGCATCACAACTCATGAGAAGACGCCTACCTTAACCTCGTTCGGAGCGATCCCCGAAGGCCGTAGGAATTTTCCTGCGGTCTTTTTTTGTTGCTTCCGGTATGTTCAGGATAGGGTCTTCATTACCAAGGAGGATCCTTCGCGATGATGATAATCAGTGCTCAACATATACAGAAATACCATGGCGCCAAGCTGGTGCTGGCCGATGTCACGTTCGACATCCATCAAGGAGAACGCGTCGGGCTCGTAGGACGGAACGGCAGCGGCAAATCGACGCTGCTGCGGCTCGTCTCCAAGCTGGAGAAGCCGGACGACGGGCAGTTAACGGCGCGCAAAGAGCTGACGATCGGCTATCTCGCCCAAATCCCGACGGAATGGGAAGCCGGCACGGTGTACGATGTGCTCGCCTCCGGCTTCCGGCCGCTGATCGCGTGCCGCGCCGAGATGTCGGAGCTGGAGCAGCGCATGGCGGACACGGGGGACGGCGGCGCGATCGACAAGCTGCTGGAGCGGTACGCGCAGCTGCAGGAGCGCTTCGAGCGCGAAGGCGGCTACGAGCTCGACGCCAGGATCGACCAGGTGGCAACCGGGCTCGGCTTTGCCCGGGAGACGTACCGGCGGAGCTTCGCTTCGCTGTCCGGCGGAGAGAAGACCAAGGTCGCGCTCGCGTCGCAGCTGATCGTCAAGCCGGAGCTGCTGCTGCTCGACGAGCCGACGAACCATCTCGATCTGGCCAGCGTGGAATGGCTCGAGGAGTATTTGCTCCACTATGGCGGCGCCTGCTTCATCGTGTCCCATGACCGTTACTTCCTGGACCGGGTCGTCACCAAGATCGTTGAACTGGAAGACGGGGAGTCCGCGACCTATCAGACCTCGTACACGGGCTATATGAAAGAGAAGGAGGCGCGGCTGCTGCAGCAGTTCGCCGACTACCAGGAGCAGCAGAAGAAGATCAAGAAGATGAGAGAGACGATCAAGCAGCTGACGGAGTGGGGGCGCGTCGGAGGGAACGAGAAGTTCTTCCGCCGGGCGGCCTCCATGCAGAAGGCGCTGGATCGGATGGAGAAGCTGAAGCGCCCCGTCCTCGATCCGAAGTCGGCGGAATTCGCGCTGTGCGCGGATGACCGCTCCGGCAAGCGCGTTATCGCGTTCGAAGACGTGCATAAGCGCTACGGCGGCAAGGTGCTGCTGGAGGGGGCCAGCGGATTGCTGGAGTATGGGGAGAAAGTGATGCTGCTGGGGCATAACGGATCGGGCAAATCGACGCTGTTGAAAATGATGCTGGGCGAAGTGACGCCCGAGCAAGGGAAGCTCGAGATCGGCGCGCGGGTAGATATCGGTTACCTGGCGCAGCAGGATTACCCCGAGGACCGGAAGAAGACGGTGCTGGCGTATTTCCGCGAGGAAGCGCAGCTTGAGGAAGGGGAAGCCAGAAACCGTCTGGCGGCGTATCTGTTCTACGGCGCCGACGTGTTCAAGCCGGTCAGCTCGCTCTCGGGCGGGGAGTGGACGCGGCTGCGGCTGGCGCTGCTCGTGCAGCGCAAGCCGAACCTGCTCATTCTGGATGAGCCGACCAACCATATGGACATCGCCTCGCGGGAGGCGCTGGAGGAAGCGCTCGAGGAGTTCGCGGGCACGCTGCTCGCGGTGACGCACGACCGCTATTTCATCAACCGGCTGTCCCGGAAAATATGGGAGCTGGATCAAGGGCGCATTACCGTCTACCAAGGCGGCTTCGACGACTACAAAGCCAAACGCGCGGAGCTGCGGGGGACGGACGCCGGTGCCAATGCGGCGGTGCCGCCGCCTGGCGGAGCGGCGGCCAAGGCGGAAGCGCGCCAGGAGCCGGCTGCGCCCGCGAAATCCCGCGGCAGGGCCGCGTACGCGCGCGAGAAGCTGGAGGAACGGATCGCCGAGGCGGAAGCGCGGATCGGCGATCTGGATGAAGCGCTCGCTCGCGCGGAGGCCGCCGACGAACTGAGCCGCCGGTGGGCGGAGCGCGAGGCGGCGCAGGAAGCGCTGGAGCGCATGGTCGCGGAGTGGGCGGAGCTGACGGAAGCATAGCCGGCGGCCCGCTCCCGCGGCCGGGCGCCTGACAGGCGAGGCGCTTGCCCGCGCGATAACGCTGGCGGACAGCTTGGGCGCATGATGTTGGATTCTTGTCTTATACAAAGATATCTTTCCTCTCATAGAGTATGGTAGCTCTTCAATAAGGGAGGAATTCAGGTGTCAGTAAAAATCAAGAATGTCAAAGCCGTTCGTACGTCCAGCAAGTCCAAATCCCGTTCCGGCCGCAAGTCGGCGCGCGTATCGAACGAAATGCTCGGGGGGGTCAGCATGGGCAACCAATGCTGCAACCGCCGGGATCCGGCCGTGGAAGGCATTCAAGAAGCCGGGGCTGATCTGAGCGATCTGTTTCACCAGTTCAAGAACCCTGTCGTCGCCGCCAAAGTCGTTCGCGCTATCCGCTGCCGCAACCGCAAACTGCTCGAAGAATTGATCGGCGCCAACTGTCATGTTGTCTGTTTCTTCCAACAAGGCCGTTATTCCTGCGTCCGCATCGAGTGCACGTTCGGCCAATGCTGCGACGTCCGCATCAGCTTCGACATTTGCGTATCCAACCAATTCTGCCGCGATCGTTTCTAATGCCAGCCAGCTAACGCCGTTAACGGGGAAATGCCGGGGAATGTCCGACGTCTTGGACATTTTCCCGGCATTTGTCGTTTAACCGCCGGACTGCCGGTCGGTTCCTGTACCGGGCGGCAGCCCGGATTTCCGAACGGATGGCGGGCATGCCGCATAAGCTGACCATAATGCTTGGAAAGCGAGGGGACGGGTATGCCGATCATTCCGGATTTTCCGCAGTCGCTGCTGCAAGAGCATATGCACTGGCATCATGCCAATCACTATGACGATCCTTCACAGCTGCCGCCGGGGTACGGATTGAACTTTCTGCAGTTTCACCGGCAATTCATCAATAAGGTGTACCAGTGGTACAACGCGCAAGGATTGGATCCGCGGCTCATAGCCGCTTGGCAGGGCGTGCCGGAGGCGATCCGCAATACGCCTTGCTACAATCGGCAGGCCGAGGCGCGCGTGCTGTACAATCCGCAGTCGTTCGGCTCGGCGGACCAGCTGGGGCTGTTCCTGGAGCAGTCGAATTTACACGGCTGCATCCATCAGGAGGCCGCGAGAATTTACGGGGAACCGTATCTCAACGACTTCGATCTCGCGCCGCAGAGCACGTTGTTCTATAACATTCACGGGATGATCGATCAATGGTACCGGAATTGGGAGCGGGCGACGGGCAATGCGCGGGGAGCCGGGAGCAATGCATCGGCCGGTTCGGCGCGGGGAAGAAGCGGCAGCCGGCTGGCCGCGGGAACGCGCGCCAAGCGGAGTGCCGTCGGCGGCGTATCGCGATCACCGGGATCAAAGGAGCCAACGCGATCAGCGGGATTAGCGAGGTTAGCTGGCAAGGCGGGCGCTGCGGGCGCAGCGCAAGAAGGACCGCTTCGCAGCGGTCCTTCTCGTACGCCGGCGCAGCCGTTCATAAGTGAAGCAGCAGGGCGCGGAATACGTCCGTATAGTAAGAAGCCGGGCGCGGCACGAAGCCGGAAGCCGTAACGACCGCCTCGGCGGGGACGGTCCGGCCGTCCTCGCCGAGGCGAATGCCCGTCGCGCGGACATGCTGCAAGCGGCCGTCGAACAGGGCGATCATCGCGTCAAGCTCGGCCTCGTACACGCCGGACACTTCTTCCTGCTGCAGCGTCAGCGAGGCGAGCGATCCGGAATAGACGAAGCCGTACACGCCGCTGATTTCGCGGTCGAGGAACGCCGCCCCCTTCGCGGTGCCGGATTTCTCCATGCGGGCTTCGCCGAACGGGAGCAGCGATTCGAACGGGGCGGCGACGCCCAGCTCTTCCTCGATCTCCCGGGCCGCCTCCCGCATCGTCTCGCCCGCGGCGAGATGGCCGGCGGCGGTGATGTCGAAGCGCTCCGGGAACGTGTCTTTCCAAGGAGAGCGCTGCTGGAACAGGACAAGCCTGCGGCCGCCGTCGCGCCGTCCCAGCCAGCAGTGGATGGAGCGGTGCCACAGCCCGCGGGCATGCACTTCGCTGCGCGGCGCCGTCCCGAGCCGGACGCCGTGCTCGTCGCAATAATCGAAATGCTCTTCGCCGCCTAGCGGCGTCTGTCCGCCCATGGGCTAGGACAAGCCTCCCTCAAGCTCAAGCTCCGTCTCCACGGGTTCGAGATGGGACGTGCAGTGCGAGCAACGCGTCGCTTTGATCGGGATTTTGGACAGGCAGTACGGGCAGTCCCGCTCGGTCGGCTCCGCGGGCTCGACCGGTTCCACCGTGCCCAGCCGGCGCAGCGCGTTCGCTCCCTTGACGATCATGAAGATACAGAACGCGACGATCGCGAAGTCCAGGATGACGTTGAGAAAGTTCCCGTAGGCGATGACCGTGACGGAAGCCTTCTGCGCCGCGTCCAGCGTATGCGGATGTTCCGTATCCAGCTTCGATATTTGAATAAACTTGTCCACTAAATTGACGTTGCCGAGCAGCCGGCTGATCGGCGGCATGATGATGTCGTTCACGAGCGAGGTGACGATTTTGCCGAACGCGCCGCCGATGATGACCCCGACCGCGAGATCGAGCACGTTGCCGCGGACCGCGAATTCTTTGAATTCCTTTAAGATTTTAACCATGATTCCACTCCTCCCGGTACTTTAATTATAGCGGACCGCATGCACAGTTCAACTGATTTTGCATATCGCCAAACTTCGCGGGAAGGTTTTGTCGCGGAAAAAAGGATTTTCTGGAAATATGTCGAAGTGGATGGTGACGAAAGCATGACGAATGCATCCTTATCTATGCGGAAAATGGAGATGTCCGATGATCGAACCTATACTCAGCGACAGCTGGAAAATGGCAGCGCTTGCAATGGTTATCCAGCTATTCGCATCGATTACCGTCTATAGCATGATCGGGCCGCTCAACCGGGTGCGCGCCATGCAGCGCTATTGGCTCTTCAGCGGAGCGCTCGTCTATGCCTTGGGCGTATGGATCAGCCATATCATCATCATGCTGTCGACCAATGCCGCCATCGTGATAGATTGGACGGCCGGCGTCAAGCTGTTCGGCATTCTAGCCTGCACCTACGGCTCGTTCAGACTGTTGGGGTCGCGCCGGGGGCAGGCCGTCCGCCTGTTCGGCGGCAGCGTGCTGATGGCGTTCGGCGCCAATCTGGTCATGTTCGCCTCGCTGCCGGGCCGGCAGGCGGAATCGCTCAGCATCGATCCGGCGTTCGCCTGCTTCACGTTTCTGTTCAGCCTGATCGGAACGGCCGCCTCGTTCTATCTGTCTGACCGTAAACCGGGCCATGCGCTTCTGCCCGGTCTGCTCCTCGGCTGCTCCGGCATGATCATGGAGCTGTTCGGGCTCAGCTCGGTAGGGAACCGCAGCGCCGTCGTATTGACCGCCGACCGGCTGAATGAGTACATGCAGCTGCTGTCCGTCGTCCTCGGCCTTGCGACGCTGGTGATATTCGCGTTCAGCATCGTGGCCCGCTACGTGGATCGCCGGTATATGGCCATGAACGAACGGTACCGGCTGCTCGTCGAGAACTCGATCGACATGATCGCGGTCATTTCGAACGACCGGTGGGAATACATCAACCATTCCGGCTTGCGGATATTCGAAGCGGAGAACGAGCGCGACCTGATCGGCAAAAGCATTTTCCTGCATCTGCAGCCGCGCTTCCATGCCGGCATGAGGCTGCTGCTGCAGACGTCGCGGCAGAAGGAAAGCTGGACGCCGGTCGAGATGGATTGGGTGACCGTGAAGGGCAAGACGGTAAATACCGAAGTGATCGTGTCGGCCACGAGGCTGTCGGGCAAGCCGGTCATTCAAGTCATCATCCGCGATATATCAGAGCGGAAGAAGAACGAGGAGCTGCTCATCAATTCCGAGAAGCTGTACGTCGCCGGGCAGCTCGCCGCGGGCATCGCGCACGAGATCCGCAATCCGCTGACGTCGCTCAAGGGCTTCCTGCAGCTCATCACGTCAGGCAAGAGCGGCAAAAATTATTACGATATCATGAAATCCGAGCTGAATCGCATCGAATCGATCGTGAGCGAGCTGCTCATGCTCTCCAAGCCGCAGATCTACGAGCTGACCTATATGGACATCCGCGCGGTCATGTCGGATACGGTCACGCTGCTGGATGCGCAGGCGATTCTGCACGACATCGTCATCGAAACGAGCCTTGGCGACGAACCGCTCTGGGTGCAGGGCGTCGAGAACCAGCTGAAGCAGGTCTTCATCAACGTGATCAAGAATGCGATCGAGATCATGATGGACGGAGGCGTCATCGAAGTATGCTGCCTGCGCGACGCCGGCGGACGCATTATCGTACGCATCGCGGACCAGGGACCGGGCATCGCGCAGGAGCAGCTAGTCAAGATCGGGCAGCCTTTCTATACGACCAAAGAGAAGGGGACCGGACTCGGGCTTATGGTGTCGTACAAAATCGTCGACAACCATCAGGGCGGCATCGAGGTCAGCAGCCGCGTGGGAGAGGGCACGACGTTCGACATCGTGCTGCCGTATACGGAGCCGAAAGCAGCGGAAGAACCGGAACGGAACAAGGTCGTATCGATTCACCGCTACCGCGAGGGCAGCGAGAGCGCTTCTTGACCGTCGTTCGCGCGGCTGTCGCTGTCGTGAACGCCGTTGTCATGAACGCCGTTGTCATGAACACCTTTGTCATGAACGCCGCGTTCACGAATGCGTTCATAACCGCCGCCTTCAGGGCCGGTTCAGCTAACTATAGCAATGCCTCAGGCCGGCCGGTTACCGCAGCACTTCGATGCGGTGGCCGGCCGCTTGCTATGCAGCGGCGGCTTGCGCCTGCCCTCATCGGAAACGGAAACAAGCGGAGCGGCTGCGAACCCCTCTTGTCAGATTGGTTTGTTCCCCGCGATAAGGGTAAGTAGAGCGTGAAAACTTCTTTTTCTGCCAGGGGATGGTCTATAATAACGGGAGGAGGAGAGACAAGAACATGCTTGAACCATTGCTAAGAATCTACGATGACGATAAGGAGATGTGCGGAAGCGCAGCCGATCGGTTGTACGGACGGCCTGCCGCGTGCTTGCGGGCGGCGAAACGCCTGTTCCCGGGAAGGAGCAATTACGCATGACGATTGGCGCGCGCGTCATCAAGACGGGGCTGGCGGTAGCGCTGGCCGTATATATAAGCAATCTGTTCGGTTTTCCGTCGCCGATCATCGCGGCGGTAGCTTCGATTTTCACCATTCAGCCTTCGATCTCCCGTTCCTGGAAGCACGCGGTGGAGCAAGTGCAGACGAACGTGCTCGGCGCGGCGCTGGCATTGATCGCGATCCGCCTCTTCGGCCACACGGCGATCTCGCTCGGCATGGTGTGCATTATCGTCATTCTCGTCTGCATCCGGCTGCGGATGGAAAGCGCGGTCGGCCTGACGCTCGTGACGGTCGTCGCCGTCATGGAAGCGACCAACCAGCAGGGCTGGCTGTTCGCGCTCGACCGGCTGCTCATGGTGCTGACGGGGATGGCCGCGGCGTTCGCCGTCAACATTCTGATCTTCCCGCCGCGTCCGCGCAAGCTGTTCATGGCACAGGTGTACGAGGCGGATGCCAAGCTGTCCGTGCTGCTGCGCATGGCCATCTCCAACGAGATGAAGGAGGACGTTCACCGCGACGAGAAGGAGAAGCTGCAGAGCACGCTGCGCAAGCTGGACGAGGCGCATCGCCTGTTCGAGGAGGAGCGGCCGTTCCTGCGCAGACGCAATCAGGAGGGGGCCCGCCAGCTCATTCTGTCCCGGCATCTCATCAAGGCGCTGCACAAGGGGATGGACCTGCTGGAAGCGGTGGAGGAACATTATTTCGCCGTAACCGGCTCCGAAACGTGGGCGCAGCGGTTCGACCGGCAGATCGAGGAGCTGGTGAAGTACCACGAGCAGATTCTGCTGAAGCTAGAGGGCAAAATGAAAGCCTCCGCCGCGATCGAGCCCGAGGAAGAGCGCGAAGGACGGCTTATCAAGCAGCTCAGCGATTATTTGCAGCAGAATCCCGACGAGTACAAGCGGCTCGTCTTCGTCGCGTCCGCCATGCTGGAATACGCCTACCATCTGCGCCGCCTGGATCGGGTGACGGATCAGGTGCAGCAGCGGCAGGAGACGGTGGCGGAGCCCGTCGTTTGAATATCCGTTAATTAAAGAACGCCAGACTGCCTGTCCCTGCGGACAAGCGGCTGGCGTTCTTGTTGTTCCTGTTTATTGCGTGGTTTCCTGTGTTGCATTGCCTATCGCATTGTCTCTGCCTGTCGCGGCATCGCGGGTTAAATCACCCAATCTTCGATGAATTCCTGTTTGAATTCCTGCGGCGTCCGGCCCTTGAATACGAGCTCCGGACTTCTGACGCTGACTTTGGTGCCTTCCGGCACCGATTTCGTAATGAACGCGTTGCTGCCGATGACGGCTTCTTTGCCGATAACCGTGTCCCCGCCGAGAATGGAAGCGCCGGAATAGACCGTCACCTCGTCCTCCAGCGTTGGATGACGCTTCACTCCGCGCAGCGTCTGCCCGCCGCGCGTGGACAGCGCCCCGAGCGTCACGCCTTGATAGATTTTCACATGGTTGCCGATGACGGTCGTCTCGCCGATCACGACGCCCGTGCCATGGTCGATAAAGAAATGGTTGCCGATCTGCGCCCCTGCATGAATGTCGATGCCCGTTATGCTGTGCGCGTACTCGGTCATGATGCGCGGGATAAGCGGAACGGACAGCTTGAACAGCTCATGCGCCAAGCGGTAGACGCTCACGGCGAATACGCCGGGGAACGAGAAAATCACCTCGCTCGTATTCTCGGCCGAAGGATCGCCCGTGAAGGCGGCCTTCACGTCGGTTGCGAGCACGCTCCGCAGCGCCGGGATCCGGCTCAGAAATTGATGAATGATGGCGTCCGTCCGTTCTTCCACGTCGCCCGGGCCGTCCGGATTGCCGCATGCTTGATGCTTCAGCGCGCAAGTGATCTGCTCGTACAGCTTCTCTTGGATGCCGATGAGCAAATCCCCGATATGGTACTCGATCGTCGCGTTGGCGAGGTTCTGCTTGCCGATATAGCCCGGAAAAAGCAGCTCTCTCAGCTGGTGGATGATTTCGACGACCGTATCCCGGTTAGGCAGCGCCTGCGTATCCAGAGCGATGGTGTACGGCTCCTCCCGGTAGCTGCCGGCAATCGTCGCGACAAGGCCGCCGATATGCTTATGAAAGTTGGTGCTCATTCTTATTCCCCCCATATGTACTTGTTGCGCGCGAACGCTGGCCGAATCGAAGAGCGATAAAATTTTAACCAGTATATATTCCGGGGAGGAAGGTGTCAATTCATTGTGTCCGCCGTTCACGAAAAAGACCCGGCCCGGCCGTGCGCTTCGAGCGAAGCGTCGGCCTGGCGCGGGTCTTGCGTGGCAGGACAACCGGTTACGAATTTTCCTTCGTATCGTCCGGATGGCGGCGCGGATGCTGCAGATGCGCCTCGAGCGCGGTCGTCTTCTTCTTCGGCACGAGGCGCGGGTCGGTCATGCCATCGTGATGGTTATCGAAATCAAGCTGCACGAGCTCCCATTCCGATGTGCCGAGCTGCGGGTCGGCGGGGAATACGTCGCCCCGGTTCAGCTTCTCTTCGCGGCCCCATTCGTTCTTATATACGCCGTCCACTTCTACGGGTTCGCCGGACACCGGCTCCATTTCGAAATGACCTTGCTGTTCGCTCATAACGTTCGCCTCCTTGGATGCATAGGCGAGCCGTACTCCGACAGGCACCGGTAACGATGCCTGGGAGTACGACCGGCCTGTGGTGTCGACGCGCTGCCGGTTTACAATCCGTGCTTCGGCACGGCGGCGCGGTCGGCGCCGGATTGCGCCTGGCTGGCCGCGGCCTTGCCTTGTCCGGAGCGGTCCGCCTTGGACTGTGCCCGGCTTGCTTGAATCTGCTGGCGGGAAGGGTGTTCGCCCGACATGATGATCATCCTCCTGATTGGGATAAGTCATGAGAATCCACCTTCAGTTTGCCACCGCAGCGAGCGAACTATGTGCGCCTTCAGATCCTTAAACCAGACGCAGCCCGCAGCCGGGACAATCGGCATCCCGCTGCGTGACGGTCTCGCCGCAGGCGGGGCAAGGCTCGCTGAACGACTCGCGGCTTGCCGCGAGCCGTTCGCGCGCGTCCGCGGGTTCCTCCGCTTCGGCGGCGGCCTCCTGGCCGGCGGCATTGCCGCCGAAGAGCGCTTCCGCGAACCGCCGCAGCTCCGACGTCTTGCCCGAATCGGCGGCGGACAGCTTGACGATGTATATCATGGCGGCGACGAGCACGCCGGCAATGGCGAGCACGATGGCGGTTGCGATCGCATTCATCATGTAACGGGCGTTCTCCTCTCTGCAGGACGGACTATTTGAGCTGGAACCGGCTTTCCATCTTCTTGCCGCCGAACCACATGACGGCGAGCAGGACGAGCGCGAGCAGAATCCGCCACGGCTGCTCCGTCAGGTCGCCGATATTGAAGCTGAGCACCGAGACGGTGAAGATCATCACCGCCTTGCCGAGCAGGATGGCGAGCACGAACGAGCGGAACGGAATGCCGCTTAAACCGGATATGACGTTGATGAGCGCGGAAGGGGAGAACGGGAAGCAGGCGAGCAGGAAGATCGGCGTGAAGCCTCGGCGTTCGATGAAGGCCAGCAGCTTGCCGGCCCTCGGGAACTTGCGGCGCAGCCATCCGCTGAAATGGCCGCCGAGCTTGCGGGACAGCCAGAACAGCAGCAAGGAGCCGGTGCAGACGCCGATCCAGGAATAAAGCGATCCGAGGAACAATCCGTAGATATTGGCGTTGGCCGCGACGAAGACGATCAGCGGCAGTACCGGGATGAAGGACTCCGCAAGCGGCAGGCAGATGCCGGGCAGCGGTCCGTAGGCGGAGTAGCTCTCCAACGTCTTCTGGAGATGCTCCAGGTCCATGCCCTTCAGCTGAATGAACCATTTCTCGATCAATAGCATGTCTTGCACGTCCCCCCGGTTTCAAAGCCGTTACGCGTGTCCCTTGTCATGGAACGCACGGAACGGAAACCAAATATAAAACAATCCGATCGCTGCATACATGATGCCGCAGTAGAAGAGCACCGCGGACTGGCCTTCCAAGGTTGCCAGCGTGCCGCCGATGACGGGGCCGATCATGCCGCCGACGCCTTCGACGGTCGAGAAGATGCCCCATCCGAGCCCCTGCTGCTTCGGGGGCACATAGTTGGCGAGCAGCGCGTTCCACGCCGGCAGCAGCGTCGCGTAGGAGAGCCCGAGGATGCCGGTGAGGGCGATGCAGATCCACATCGGAGGCGCGAGCGAGATCAGGTACAGCGCCGCGCCGATCAGGACGAAGCCCAGCACGAGGAACCATTTCTTGCCGCCGAGCATGTCCGACAAGCGCCCGAGGGGAATGAGGCTCAGCACGGTGCAGATGCCGCCGGAGAGCAGCAGCAACGAATATTGCGCGCCGTTCATGCCCAGCTTATCTTCCGCGAAGCTGGGCAGCACGGGAACGAGCATGCCGGCGCCCATCGTTTGGAGCACCATGCCGGGCAGCAGCAGCCGCATATGGCGCAGCCGGTCTTTCAGAATCGCGAACTGCTCCCCCACGGGCAGCGAAGGGGCCGAGCCGGAAGCCCGCCGATTGCTGATGAACAGCGACAGCACCCAGCTGAGCACCGCAAGGGCGAGGAGCAGGTAATAGGCGGTCAAGCGGCTGCGGTCCATGATCACGTTGCAGACGATGGGACCGCCGCCGATGCCGATGAACCAGATCGTATAGTAGAAGCCCATCTGCATCGCCCGGCGGTCGCTGGATACTTTGGTCAAGCAGACGATCCAGATCGGCGAGATGCCGACGCCGTACAGCGCCGATGCCGCGATGAACAGCCAGGGCCGATCCGCTATCGGAAGGAGCAGAATGCCGGCGATGGACGCCAGCAGGCCGACGTGAACGACGAAGCGGATGGAGAACCGGTCGAGCAGGTAGCCGATGAACATTTTGAGTACGGTATCCGTCAGATAGTGCGCCGTAATGGCGATGCCGATAATATCGAGCGACAAGCCGAGCGTCTTCTCGCCGTAGATCGGAAGGAAGCTGATGAGCGCGGCGCCGCGGATGAATTCGACGAACAGCAGAATGACGGAGAAAAGTGCGATTTCGCGGTCGAATAGACGTTTTATGACGGTCACATCCCCTTCATATCCAGGGATCCCGGAAATTTGCGGCATTTACAGGCGGACGGATGTCCTCTCCATTATATGCAAGCCGGAGCAGAAATCCAAGGCGACGGTATCGGCCGCATCCTGGTACCGGAGCTTGCGCGCGCGGAGCTTATGCTGCACCAGCAGGACGGGATCGTGGATGAGTTGAACGATTTCTTGGGCGAGCTGCTTCGGCGTGCGAACGATGCAGGCGACGGCTTTGTCGGCCAAATAGCGCGCATTGTTCCGTTCCTGGCCCGGGACCGGCCGATAGGCGAAGATAGGCAGGCCGAGCGCCAGCGATTCCGCTAGCGTGACGCCGCCCGGCTTCGTGACGATGCAGGTCGAGAGCGCCATCAGCTCGTGCATCGCCTCGACGTAGCCGAAGACGCGCAGCCGGCCTTCGGCGCACGCCGCTTCGAACGGGGCCGGCAGCATGGCCGCCAGCGCTTCGTTGCGGCCGCAGACGACGGCAACGGTAAGATCAGGATTCCCCAATAGCGGCGAAATCATAGCTGCCATCGCCGAGAGCGAGGCGTGGGGGGCGGCCATGACAAGCACGACGGGACGGCCGGCGTCGAGGCCGTAGCGCGCCCGGATATCCGGGTCGGGAACGGCGGCGCGGAAGCCGCGTTTGATCGGAATGCCGCTGACGCAAATCCGTCGCTCGGCAATGCCGAGCGCCAGCAGCTCCCGCTTCATATCTTCGGTCGGTACGTAATAGCGGTCGATGTCGGGATGAATCCAGCGTCGGTGCAGGTCGTAGTCCGTCACGACGGTGCAGGCGGGAATGTCGAGGCCGATCCGTTTCTTGAGGGCCGGCATCGCAAGCAGGGGGAAGGTGTGGATGACGGCGTCCGGCCGCTCCTTCAGCAGAATCCGGCGCAGCCGGTCGCGGCCGAACGAATGCAGCCAGAGAGCGAAGACGGAGTCGTGCTTCATCGGCTTGGTCCGGTCGTATATCCAGCCGTACAGACCGGGGATGAGCGAGTAGCTCTTTAAATATACCCGCTTGGTCATCGCGTTAATCCACGGATGGGATTCGGCCAGCAAGTCGACAAGCATCGGCTCGCCGAGCCCGCGTTCCCGGATCGATTCGCCGATGGCGCGCGCGGCTTGCCAATGCCCGTCTCCGAACGAGGCGTACAGGATCATGATTTTCATCGGGGAAAAACACCTCCTGCCGAAAGCATAGCGCGCGAATGTCACAGGGTGGTCAGCGGATTGTGAAGGGTTTGTAAGGAATTGCCAAACAAGCCTTGAGACACCGGGGGAAGCGGTGTTTCAAGGCTTGTTCGATAGGTGGGTGAAGCGCGGGGAAAAGCTGCCGCTGGGGCAACAATTGGGCCGCGGGTGGATGAAACGCCGGGAGAAGCTGCCGCTGGGGCAACTTTTGGGACGCTCGCGAGGCGAAGCTCCGGCAAAAGCTGCTGCCGTGGCAACAATTGGGCCGCTCGCGAGGTGAAGCTCCGGCAAAAGTTGCCGCCGTGGCAACAATTCGGCCGCTCGCGAGGCGAAGCACCGGAAAAAGCTGCCGCCATGGCAACAATTGGGCCGCTCGCGAGGCGAAGCGCCGGCAAAAGCTGCTGCCGTGGCAACAATTCGGCCGCTCGCGAGGCGAAGCACCGGCAAAAGCTGCTGCCATGGCAACTTTTGGGCCGCGAACGAGGCGAAGCGCCGTCAAAAGCTGCTGCCGTGGCAACAATTGGGCCGCGCGCGAGGCGAAGCACCGGCAAAAGCTGCTGCCGTGGCAACAATTCGGCCGCGCGCGAGGCGAAGCGCCGGCAAAAGTTGCCGCCGCGGCAACAATTCGGCCGCTCGCGAGGCGAAGCACCGGCAAAAGCTTCTGCCATGGCAACTTTTGGGCTGCGCGCGAGGCGAAGCGCCGTCAAAAGCTGCTGCCATGGCAACAATTGGGCCGCGCGCGAGACGTAGCTCCGGAAAAAGCTGCCGCCATGGCAACAATTCGGCCGCGCGCGAGGCGAAGCGCCGTCAAAAGCTGCCGCCATGGCAACAATTCGGCCGCGAACGAGGCGAAGCGGCCGAATTGTTGCCGCCGCTGCTGCCCAGCCAGCCTCAGATCAGCAGGTTGAACAGGACAGGGTCCTTGTTCAGCTCCACGTAGCTGAGCCCTTTGCGGTTCATTCGCGCGAGGAGCGGCTCGTAATCCGTGCGGTACTTCAATTCGATGCCGACGAGAGCCGGGCCGTTGTCCTTGTTGTGCTTCTTCGTGTATTCGAATCGCGTAATGTCGTCGTCCGGCCCCAGCACCTCGTCGAGAAATTCGCGCAGGGCGCCGGCGCGCTGCGGGAAGCTGACCATGAAGTAATGCTTCAGTCCTTCGAATACGAGCGAGCGCTCCTTGATCTCCTGCATCCGGTCGACGTCGTTGTTGCCACCGCTGACGATGCAGACGACGGTCTTGCCCTTGATCTGCTCGCGGTACAGATCGAGCGCCGCGATCGGCAGCGCGCCGGCCGGTTCCGCGACGATGGCGTTCTCGTTGTACAGGTCGAGCATCGTCGTGCACGCTTTGCCTTCCGGCACGATCACGATGTCGTCGAGCAGCTCGCGGCACATGCGGAACGTCAGATCCCCGACGCGTTTGACCGCGGCGCCGTCGACGAACTTGTCGATCGTGTCCAGCGGAATCACTTCGCCGGCATCGAGCGAGACCCGCATCGACGGCGCGCCCTCCGGTTCGACGCCGATCAGCTTCGTGGACGGGGAGACGGCTTTGATGTAAGCCGCGACGCCTGCCGCAAGCCCGCCGCCGCCGATCGTCACGAACACGTAGTCCGGCACGGTTTCGATCGCCTCCATGATTTCCTTGCCGATCGTACCGTTGCCCGCGATGATCTTGGGATCGTCGAACGGGTGGATGAACGCAAGCTCTTCCTTGCGGCTCGCTTCGATCGCTTCCCGGAAGGCGTCGTCGAACGTATCGCCGGTCAGGATGACCTCGACGTTAGGGCCGCCGAAGAACGCGACCTGGTTGACCTTCTGCCGGGGGGTCGTGCTTGGCATGAAGATTTTGCCTGGAATGCCGAGCGTATGGCAGGAATAGGCGACTCCCTGCGCGTGGTTGCCCGCGCTTGCGCAGACGACGCCGCGCATCAGCCGTTCCTCCGGCAGCGATTTGATCAGATGATAGGCGCCGCGCAGCTTGAAAGAGCGGACGACCTGCAAATCCTCGCGCTTGAGCAGGACGTTGCAGCCGTACCGCTTGGACAATACGCGGTTCTGCTGCAAGGGCGTCCGCGCGGATACTTCCTTGACATGCAATTGGGCTTGCGCGATTTCCGTCAATCCTACCGTCAGCGCCTCATAGTTTCGTTCATTCCCCATCAGTAACCTCTCCTTTTGCATCCCGATATCCGAATAAAATAAAAAAATCCCGTCCCCTAAGGGACGAGATAGCTCTCGCGTTACCACCCTACTTCCGCCTCGCGCTGCATGCCTGCGAGCGAAACGGCTCTTCTGCCGCGTACCATCATACGCGCTCCGTATAACGGCGGATTCCGTCCGGGCTTACTGCATCGTCCAGGTACGGGACCCGAACGGTTCGGCGCGGCTTCTCAGGGAGGATGCGTCATTCGCGGGCAAACGTCGGCTTGCAGCGGGCGCCGACTCTCTGGGGATTGCCAAGTGCGTAAAGCGCGTGTTCCCATCTACGAATTATCGTCATGTCGTGATTTATATTTGTTATACTCTCCCGAAGAGCGGATGTCAACTCGAAAATCGCAGCCGCTGAAATGTTTGACGGCTTGCAATTCATACTTGTACCCGCGCTTTTGCAAAATGCTTGCTTACAAGCCCGCGGTCTCGTCAATGTCCGCCGCCGCCCGGAACTGCGACATGTCCACCTCGGGATAGGCCAGGTCCATCGAGCCGAGCGCGGATTCCACGATCCGCAGCACGAGGTAGTCCCGGAACCAGCGGTTGTTCGCGGGGACGATGTACCACGGGTTGCGTTTCGTCGCGGTCGCTTTGAACGCCTGCTCGTACGCTTTGGCGTACGCCTTCCAATATTTTCGCTCCTCCAGATCGCTGGGATCGAACTTCCACAGCTTCTCGGGCTTCTCCATCCGCTCTTTGATTTTGCGAAGCTGGAACTCCGGCGAGATGTGCAGGAAAATCTTGATGAGCGTAATGCCGCCGTCGCTCAGCATTTTCTCGAAATGCCCGATATGCTTCAGCCTCCGGCCCGCTTCCTTGCCGTCGATACGCTCGTGCACCCGCGTGATGAGCACCTCTTCGTAATAAGAGCGGTTGAAGGCCGCAATTTCGCCCAGGGCCGGCGCGACCTTGTGCGCGCGCCACAGAAAATCATGCGCCGCTTCGTCAGCCGTCGGCTTCTTGAAGCTCTCGGCGCGGAAGCCTTGCGGATTGAGGCCGGCAAGCACCTTCTTGATGACGCCGTCCTTGCCGCTGCAGTCCATCCCCTGAAACAGGATAAGCAGGCCGTTCGTCTTGCCCGCGAACAGCTTCTCCTGATGCTCGGTCAGCTTCTCCTTCAGCGCTTCGAATTCGGCCTCGATCTCGTCCTTGCTCGCGATGCCTGCCGTGTCCTCGGGGTCGAAATCCGCAAGGGATATGCGGCTTTTGTCGTTTAATCGATAATTGTCCAGCATGGCTGTTCCTCCTTTGCCGTCGCAGAGGGCATGAATGGCCGGCTTGTCACCTGCTGACGGTGATATGCTAATATGTGGATTATACCCAATTATAGCCTTGCCCGGGCGGGAAGGGGGACTTAAAATGAAGACGAGCGTACTGCTTGTCCGCCATGCGGAATCGTCCGTGCATCTCGGCGCCGACCGCACGCGGGGATTGACGGACCGGGGCCGCGAGGACGTGCTTCGGCTGACGGCCGCGTTCGGCGGGACGAATATCGACGCCGTCGTGTCCAGCCCGTATCTGAGGGCGGTTCTGACGGTGCAGGGTATCGCGGACGGGCGAGGTCTGCCGGTGCGATTGATCGAGGAGTTGCGGGAACGGGAGCTGCACGGCGGAGACGCAATTTTGCCGCGGGCTGCATTTCTGGAAGCGGTTGCGAATTCGTTCGCGGACCCGGATGCCGCGCTTCCCGGCGGAGAGTCGTTCCGCGCGGCGCAGTCGCGGGGCGTTCTGGCCGTGCAGGACATCGTGCGCCGGTATCGAGGCAAGACGATCGTCGCCGGTACGCATGGCAGCTTGATGACGATGATCTTGCGGGCATACGAGGAGCGGTTCGATTATGCGTTCTGGGAACGGCTGACGATGCCTGACGCGTACCGGATGACGTTCGACGGGGACAAACTTATCGCAGTGGAACGAGAATGGAACGAATAGAACCGCGCGTCGCGCAGGCTGCGGTTCGCGGATCGACGAATACGAGGAGGAATTAACGATGGAACAAACAAGCATACAGCATATGGTTATTTTCAATTTGAAGCATGAAGCGGGTTCGGAGGCGGCGGAGCAATTCCTGCGGGACGGCGAGCGCCTGCTGAGCTCCATTCCGGTCGTCAACCGGTTCAGCGTGTTCAAGCAGGTGAGCCCGAAGAACGATTACGACTACGGTTTCTCGATGATTTTCAACAGCCAGGCCGATTATGAAGCGTACAACGCGCATCCCGTGCACGTGGATTTCGTGGACAACCGCTGGGTACCGGAAGTGTCGCGGTTTCTGGAAATCGATTTCAAGGCCTACGGCGCGTAAGCAGGCGATACGATGAAACCGGGCAGCATCAATCACTTGCTCTTCTCCGTGTCGGACCTGGAACGGTCGATCGCGTTCTACCGGGACGTCTTCGGCGCGAAGCTGCTGGTCCAAGGGCGGAGCCTCGCGTATTTTGACCTGAACGGGCTATGGCTGGCGCTGAACGCGGAGCCGGATGTTCCCCGGCATGAAATCAGGCAGTCGTATACGCATATCGCGTTTACGGTGGAGGACGAAGAATTCGACGACGCCGTCCGGCGGCTGCGGGAAGCGGGAGCGGAGATTTTGCCGGGCCGCGAGCGGGATGAGCGGGACAAGCGTTCGGTCTATTTCGCGGATCCCGACGGCCATAAGTTCGAATGGCATACCGGGTCGCTGCAGGACCGGTTGTCCTACTATAAGGCGGAGAAGCCGCATATGCTCTTCTATGAGGAATAGCCGGAACGGCTCGTTCCGATGAGAGGAGCGGTGCTATGCGTACGGATGCGATGGATGCGATGCATGCGGAAGAGGAACGGGGCGAACGCCCGTCGACGGCGGGCCTGCGGGCGCGGAAGAAAGCGTCGCCGCTTGCCATCGTCCTGGTGCTTGCCGTCATCGCGGCCATTATCGTCACGAGCTTCGCGCTCGCGCATGTGCTGATCGATGCGGCGTTCCGCAAGCTTGCGGACTAGACGAACTTAGGGGCACATATACGCAAAAGTGCAAATGATCCGCCATATCCTTCATTAAGCCGGACTTGTCCACGCGGTATACTGACTAGGACGACAACGGCGAAGGAAGGTGTGCTGCGCATGCGGAATGCTTTTTTTGAACAGGATATCGTGCTGGAGAACCCGATCGTACGGGTCGTGCCATTCGATGCGTCTTACGAGGACGGCTTGAGGAGAATCATCTTCGACAAGGAGATCACGCGGTTCACCCAGGAGCATATTCTAAGCGATGAGGATTTGAAGCGGTATATCGCGAGTACGGAAGCATGCCGCGCGAACGGAAGCGGCTATCCGTTCATCGTGATCGACAAGGCGTCCGGTCAGGTGGCCGGCGCGACGCGCTTCGGCAATCTGGTCTTTCCGAGCAAGCGGCTCGAAATCGGCTGGACCTGGTACGGGAAGGCGTATCGGGGAACCGGTATCAACAAGGCGGTCAAATTCGAACTGCTGCGGTACGCCTTCGAGACGCTCGGCTTCAATCGCGTTCAATTCAGCGTCGATCTCGAGAATGTCCGATCGCAGAAGGCCGTGCTGAAGCTCGGCGCGAAGCAGGAAGGCATCTTCAGAAGCAATTACGAGAACGCATCGGGCGAGCCTCGGGACGACGTCTACTTCAGCATAATCAAGCCGGAGTGGCCGGACGTCAAGTCCGGCGTTTTCGAAGCCTTCGTCTCTGCCGGGCGCTTCACCTAGTTAGGAACGATAGGATTGTTATAACGGAAGACGTTTCCGGTTCCGCGATCGCGCGGCACTGGAAACGTCTTTTTGGTCTAAGCGCTGCGCCGCTGCGCTTGGCGGGAATCGTAGGGGCATGCGTATTGCGATCACTTAACGTCCCCCGATGCGATCGCGGCAAGGGGGGGCGAGCCGGCGCTACTCATGGTCGTACCCATCATGTCGATTAATGACGCGAAAATGCAAATTAGTTACAACCTTTTGCTATACTTTTACAAGAAATCCAAATCTCCTTAACAAGGTCGATACATTTCTCTATTACGCTACAGGGAGATGAACGAAGAATAGGAGATGAAGTAGAGTTGCGAACCAGTAAGCAGCGTTTATTATCCATGGTCATGTCCGGCGTCATTGCGGCGGGTTCCTTCGGGGCGGTCATCCCGGCTGCGGCCGATGCGTCCGCGATAACGGCAGGCACGCCTTACGACGCCACCGGCTATCATGTCGAAATTCCGCACGTCGTCATCAATCAGTATTATGGATCCGGCGTTTCCGATGGCGGCGCCGTCGATTACGGTTTTATCGAGCTGTACAATCCGACGGCTGAAGCGATCGATCTCGGCAAATGGTCGATTCAGTATTCCGATCGCATGGATCAATACGTGCCTGAGACGGAGACGGCGGATGCGATCCTGCCGTTGACCGGTCCGACGGGCCCATGGGAGAAGCTGAATCTGAGCGGTTCCATTCCGGCATACGGCTCGTATCTGATCCGGGCCTCCGCATCGCTTAAGCCTAAAATTAAACTGAACGTGAAGGCGGGGGACATTGATTTCCTGCGCACGCCGGCGAATACGTTCCAAAACAAAGGCATGAAAGTCGTGCTGATGAGCAGCCAGGATTTGCTCGATCCTGCGGATATCAATCCGTCCGTCACCAAACCGGAAGGTTTCGTGGACATGCTCGGCGCGGCGGGCAACGATGCCGGAAGCACGATCGACGGATACGAGGGCGCCGATTATCCGAGAGAGGACGGAGGCCCTTCCAAGAATATCGCGCTGCGCCGCGCCAACAGCGTGGATACGGACGATAACAAGAACGATTTCGAGCTGATCGATTACAAAAGCAATGCAGGCGCGCCCGCGACATACGGTCCGCATAACAGCGGAGAGGGCTCATGGAACGAGCCGGCGCCGCCGGTGCAGACCCCGCTTGCGATCACGACGGCTTCACTGCCGGGAGCGACGCAAGGGGCATCCTATGCGGCGACCGTTGCCGTAACCGGGGGAACGGCACCGTATACGTACAGCGCGACAGGACTGCCCGAAGGCCTGAGCATCAATACGTCCACGGGCGTCATTACCGGCACGCTTGCGGCGGACGCGCCGCCGTCCAATACGGTCGTGGTGACCGTAACCGACAGCGCGACGCCGGCCAACACGTCGACGCAATCGTTCCCGTTTAACGTGAGTGCTAAGATCCAGGATACCGTTGCGATCACGAAGCTCGGATCTTTCATTGCCGGCGTGCCGAACGGCGACGGCGGCGTCGCCGAAATCGTCAAGTACAACCCGGACAACCATAAGTTCTACTCGGTCAACGGCTCGAGCGCGCCGGCGACGCTGGACATCGTGAGCCTTGACAGCAACGGCGCGCCGATCCAGGACGCGAATCGAATCAACATCGAGACGGCGGTCGCGGAGCATCTGCCGGGCTTCGTCTACGGGGATTTCACGAGCGTGGACATCGATACCGGGCATGATCTGGTGTATGCGGCCATCCAGGAACATGATTACGCGAAGAACGGCGCCATCCTCGTTTTCGATTACGACGGCCATTTCGTGAAGTCGTACGAAGCGGGCGTACAGCCGGACATGATCAAAGTGACGAAGGACGGCAGGTACGTGCTGACGGCCGACGAAGCCGAAGGCCGGGGCGATGTCGATCCGGAAGGCAGCGTCACGATTGCCGATACGGTGGCCGGCACGGTCAAGCATGTGAAGTTCGACGACCCGAGCGTTATCGCCGACAATGTGCATTTGCGCGGCACGCCGGACAGCAGCCATGTCATCGCGGGGCCGGCAGCATCGAAAGCGGCAGCTGTATATGACCTGGAACCGGAATACATCGCGCTGTCGGCGGACGAGTCGACTGCCTACGTATCGCTGCAGGAAGGCAATGCGATCGGGACGATCGACATTGCGCAGGGAACGGTAACGTCCGTGAAAGGACTGGGTTATAAGGATTTGAACGATCCGGCGAACGCGCTGGATTTGGTGAAGGACAACGCGATCGATTTCGAGAACGTGCCGTTCAAGGGCATGTACATGCCGGACGGTATCGATACGTATACGACGGAGAACGGAGACACGTACCTGTTCACGGCCAATGAAGGCGACAGCACGGACTGGGCGGGCGTAAGAACGAACGTCTCGACCATCGGGGAGATGAAGGGCAAGCTGGATCCGGCTTCCGCCGCGGCGCAATTCCTGGCGACCACGGCCAGGTACGACGGCGTCGAGATTCCGAGCGATATGGGACCGGACGGCATCTACCTCTTCGGGGCGCGTTCGTTCTCCATCTGGAACCCGGCGACGATGGAGCAGGTGTACGACAGCCATAACGATTTCGAGAAAATCACGGCGCAGCGGCTGCCGGCGTATTTCAATTCGGATCATAAGGACGTTTCGTTCGACAAGCGCAGTCCGAAGAAAGGCCCGGAACCGGAGTACGTGAAGGTCGGGAAGGTCGGCAGCAAAGCGTTCGCGTTCATCGGTCTTGAGCGCATCAGCGGCATCATGACATACGACGTGACCGATCCGGCGCATCCGGTATTCGCGAACTACATCAACACCCGCGATTTCAATGCAGCGGGAGCCGGCAAAGTGCCGCCGCAAACGGACAGCGGTCCGGAAGGCATCGACTTTATTCCGGCGGCCGACAGTCCGACGGGATTGCCGCTTATTCTCGTCGCGAACGAGGTTGGCGGTACGGTTACCGTGCTGCAGATGAACGTGACGAAAGTGACGCTGGATCAAAGCGCATTGTCGCTGCAAGTCGGCGACAGCGCCAAGAAGCTTGCCGCGTCGGTAACGGCAGCGGGAGGCAGCGCGGCAACGGTAACGTGGACGAGCTCGAAACCGTCCGTTGCGACGGTGGATGCAGACGGCAACGTGACAGCGGTAGGCGCGGGCACGGCCGTCATTACGGCGACGAGCGCGGACGGTTACGCGACGGCGCAGGCGACGGTTACGGTTACCGCCAGGCCGAGCACGCCTTCGAATCCTTCAGGCCCGACGGGTTCGGGACCAACGGACCCTGTAACGACAGACCCGGGACAAACCGGCGGGAACGGCACTTTGCCGGCGGCGGGCGGCACTGTAACGACGGAAGTCGCAACGGTTACGGACAGCTCGGGCCAAGCGACGGCGACCGTCTCCAGCGAGCAAATCGCGCAAGCGTTGTCCAGTTTGAATGCAGGCGGCGCGAAGCAGGTCGAAATCAAGGCGGTTGCCGGCGCGAATGCGAAGAAAAACACGGTTACGCTGCCGTCAACGGCGATCAACCAGCTTGCGGGCAGCAAGGCGGATTCGCTTAAGATCGATTCGGGCCTGGCACAGGTTGCGTTCGACCGGAAGGCGCTCGGGACGATCTCCGGTGCCGCTCCGTCGGGCAACGTCGATATCTCCGCAGCCAAGGTCGAGCTGTCGGAGCTGACAGCGAACTTGCCGGCCTCCGCCAAAGAGGAAGTCTTGAAAACGATCGGTTCCCGCCCCGTGTATTCGTTCACGGTGTCGTCGAACGGGAGCAAGGTGACGGATTTCAAAGGCGGCACGGTCAACATCAGCGTTCCCTATACGCCGGCTGCCGGAGAGAACGGCAGCGCCATCGTCATGTATTACCTTGCGGATAACGGCGATATCGTGATGGTGCCGCAAACGAATTACGATCCGGCGACGGGCATGCTGACGTTCTCGGTGAAGCACTTCTCGAATTACGCCGTCGGTTATAACGAAGTGAAGTTCGGCGATATCGCAGCGAGCTTCGCGAAGGATCAGATCGTGTACCTGGCTGCGAGAACGATCATCAAAGGCACGGACGAGGGAATGTACTCGCCGAAAGCGAACGTGACGCGAGCCGATTTCACGCTCATTCTGGCCCGTGCGGCCGGAGCCGATCTGTCAGCTTATCAAGGCAGCGCGTTCGGCGACGTCGGCGCCGATGCCTACTACGCGCAATCCGTGGCGTGGGCGGCGGCGAAGGGCATCGCAAGCGGCGTGTCCGAAGGCCGATTCAATCCGAACGCAACCATCACGAGGGAGCAGATGGTCGCGATGATCGCGCGTTACGCCGCCGCTATGGGCTATAAGCTGCCGGCAACGGCGAAGCCTGTTGCGTTCGCGGATGCGTCCAGCATCTCGGCATATGCGAAGCAAGCGGCGGCAGCCGTACAGCAAGCGGGCGTTATAAACGGCATAACGAGCGGCAGCCAAACGCTGTTCGCGCCGAAACAATTCGCGACGCGCGAAGAGACGGCCAAGATGATTGCCGTGCTGTTCCAGCTGATGACGAAGTAAGCGTTCGAAGGCAAGCGGCAGCGGGTCGTGGATAGGGGCAAGGAAGAGGTAAAGAAAGAGGTAAAGGAAGAGGTAATAGAGAGCACGGAATTGGCAAGTCAACGGTAGTGGGAAGCATGGGGACTTGTGTAATTAAGGAAACGCGGAAGCGTGAAAGCGTGGAAGCAATGAAAATATGAAATCAACGAAATTATGGAGACCATGAAAGCGCGAAAGCGCGCAGTCATGGAAAGCATTCAAAGCATGGAAAGCAATCAAAACATGGAAAACATGGAAACATGCAAGGCGTGAAAGCATGAAAGACACGAAAAGAATTGAAGGCATGGAAAGCTTGAAGGCATGAAAACACGAAAAGCATGGAAGGCATGGAAAGGCAAAGACGCTCCCGTTTTCGGGGGCGTCTTTGTTTGCGGGTAGGCTTCTTCAAGTGAGGGGAGCTGCGCGCCTGCCTGATGCGAGCCGTTTGGCTCCCGGCTGACGGACGGCGCGCGGGGACTCAGCCGGTCTGGTTCAGCAGCGTATCGAACCGCGCGGTTAACAGCGGCACAACTTCGAACAAATCGCCGACGATGCCGTAATCGGCGACGCCGAAGATGGGCGCGTCGGGATCTTTGTTGATGGCGACGATGACGCGGGATTGGCTCATGCCGGCGAGATGCTGGATCGCTCCGCTGATGCCGCAGGCGATGTAGAGCTTCGGCGTGACGGTTTTGCCGGTCTGGCCGATCTGCAGCGCGTAGTCGCAGTAGCCGGCGTCGCAAGCGCCGCGCGAGGCGCCGACCGCGCCGCCCAGTACGTCGGCAAGCGCTTGAAGCGGCGCGAAGCCTTCCGCGCTCCGTACGCCTCTGCCGCCGGCGACGATGATGTCCGCCTCGGCGAGATCGATCGTGCCGCCGGTTTTGCGCGCGATGCCGCGGACGACCGTCCAGAGCGGCGGCGCCTTGTACGGCAGCGGCGCGATGACGCCCTCGCTGCCGGGTGCCACCGGCTCCGCGATGGGCAGGTTGTTGGGGCGCACCGTTACGACCTGCGGCGCGCCGGGAAGAAACCGCCGCTGCTCGAACGCCTTGCCGGCGTAGAGCGGGCGGGTGAAGAGCGCGGCCGCGCCGCCTTCGTCCGGCAGGTCGATGGCGGTTACGTCCGCGACGTGGCCGCCGCAGATGCTGGCGGCCACGCGGGGCGCGAGCTCGCGCCCCGCCGCGGTGTGGCCGAGCACGATCAAGCTCGGCCGCGCCGCGGCAATGGCGGCGCCGATGGCGGCGGCGTATGCCTCCGGCGCATAGCCGGCCAGGGCGGGGTCGTCGACGACATGGACGACCCCCGCCCCCCGGGCGGCGAGCTCGGCGGCGGCTTCCCGCAGCGCCGCCCCGGGCCCGCCGCCGGCGAGGACGGCGTGCACGCTGCCGTCCCCGGCGAGCTGCCGCGCGGCGCCGAGCGCCTCCAGCGCCACGCGGCGCAGCTTGCCATCCAGGCACTCGGCATAGACGAGTGCCGTTGCATGCGTTGTATCGGTCATCGGTTCATGACCTCCTCTCACAAGATGAAGCTTGCTGCCGCGACGGAGATGCGCGGCGTCTTGCTTGCATGGCCGAGTCGAGGAAAGGCTGCCCGCAGGGCAGGAATAACGGCGAATCGACCGGGTATCGGCGAGAAAAGCTGCCCGTAGGCAGGAATATCGACGAAGCGGCCGGTCATCGGCAGTAGACTTGCAAAGAACCTCACACACCTGCTGCAGAATAGCAAAAAAGTCGTGGCTAAATTTGGAAAGCTGCCATTCGGACAGCTTTACCTGCCGCAGACCGGCAAAAGTGTCGATAAAGTTGTCATTCGAGCAGCTTTATCCGCTGCAGACTGACAAAAATGCAGATAATGTTGCCATTCGGGCAGCTTTATCCGCTGCAGACTGGCAAAAATGCAGATAATGTTGTCATTCGGGCAGCTTTATCCGCTGCAGACTGACAAAAATGCAGATAATGTTGCCATTCGGGCAGCTTTATCCGCTGCAGACTGACAAAAATGCAGATAATGTTGCCATTCGGGCAGCTTTATCCGCTGCAGACTGGCAAAAATGCAGATAATGTTGTCATTCGGGCAGCTTTATCCGCTGCAGACTGACAAAAATGCAGATAATGTTGCCATTCGGGCAGCTTTATCCGCCGCAGACGGTCATGAAAACCGCGAAATCCTTCCCAGAGGCAGGAATTCGCAGCCCTGCGCAGAGAAAAACAGTCATCGGCGAGAAAAGCTGCCCGTAGGCAGGAATATCGACGAAACGGCCAGTCATCGGCGAGAAAAGCTGCCCGTAGGCAGGAATATCGACGAAACGGCCAGTCATCGGCGAGAAAAGCTGCCCGTAGGCAGGAATATCGACGAAACGGCCAGTCATCGGCGAGAAAAGCTGCCCACAAGCAGGAATATCGACGAAAAGGTCGGTCATCCGCGAGAAAAGCTGCCCGCAGGCAGGAATTTCGACGAAGCTCCGATTATCGGCGAGAAAAGCTGCCCGTAGGCAGGAATTCCGACGAAACGGCCAGTCATCAGGCTGTCTTCCTGCCTATCTAGTCCTCCCGCATGGCTTGCCCCGCCCTGCACCATGTACCTTCACGGACCACCTAAACTCCGACGCATCGATCGACTCACCTCATACCATGTTGTACCTGAGCAGGTCACTAGTTCCCGCGCGCTGGCTCGCCCTTCAACGCACCCGTTCAACTCAACCCGCACCGATGTACCTGCCTGGTCCACCTAACCCCGACGCAACGATCGACTCGCTCCGTACCATGTCCCTGGGTGGTCCGCCTGACTTCAACGCACCCGTTCAACTCAACCCGCGCCAACGTACCTTGTCTGGTCCAACTGACTCCAACGCATCGTCGACCCGCCCTGCACCATGTAGCTGTCCGGCCACCTTGCTCTAACGCACCAGCCCAACTCACCGTTCCTCGTACCTGCCCGCTCCGCTAAAACAGCTTCGCTTCGCTCTGCAGCAGCGCCGCGAGCTGATCGGCTTGCTCCGCCGGCGTGCCGCTCAGCTTGCGGCCGGCCGCGCGAACCGGCGGCGGCAGGAGCGCGACGCGCTCCGTGCGCGGCGCAAAATCCGCCGCGCCGAGGCCGAGCGCCGCCGCGTCCAGCTGGCGCAGCGGCTTGCGCTTCGCCTTCATGATGCCGGGCAGCGATGGATAGCGCGGCTCGTTCAGCCCTTGCTGCGCCGTGACGAGCGCAGGCAGCGGCACCTGCACCGTCTCCACGCCCCATTCCGTATCGCGCTCGGCGACGGCGAATTTTCCGCTTCCGCCGCCCCATGCGGCTCCGCTTGGCGAAGACGGACCGCCGCTCTCCCCGCTGTTGCGCCCGTTACTCGCATCACCGGCCCCCGCGCCGCCATCCTCCACCGTCAGCTTCAGCACCGCCGACGCGCTCGGCAGCCCGAGCCGTTCCGCGACCTGCAGCGCGACGCTGCCCGCGCCCCGGTCCACGGCAAAAAGCCCTGCAAGCACCAGGTCCGGCTGCAGGTCCCGCACCGCCGCGGAGAGCGCCGCAGCGACGGCGCTGCCGTCGTCCGGCAAGCCGTCCTGCGCGATCAGCACCGCTTCGTCGGCGCCCATTGCCAGCGCGGTTCGCAGCGTCTCCGCCGCCCGCCCGCCGCCGCAGGAGACGACCGTCACGCTGCCGCCGTGCGCTTCGCGCAGCCGAAGCGCTTCTTCCAGCGCGTACTCGTCGTACGGATTCATGATGAATTTCACGCCGTCCTCGGCGACGGCGCCGCCAACCAGCTCGATTTTCTCCTCCGTATCGAACGTTTGCTTGATCAACACCACCAGCTGCATCGGTTCCGAGCACCTCCCGGTCGTTCTGGAATTGCCGGCGGCAGTCATACCGTCCCACGGCCACCGAATACGATACACTAAGCCGTCCTCAAAAGCCGCCGCCGCTCCTGTTACCTTATGAACTTGGCCCTCGAAATAGACCCTGACGGAGGCTGGGCCGAGGCTTGCACGACATGTTGCCGGCCGCGCGGACATATACTGAATCACTCCGCGATTCCAGGGGAAGGAGGCGGTCATGTGGGAGGAATGAGCGAGCATGCGCTGACGCTGCTGATCAGATGGGTGTTCTTCGTGCTGATGACGTCGACGGCGCTGGGCTGCTTCTACGCGGTGGTCCGCAGACGGGCGGGTTATATGCTGCTGGGAAGGAGAGCGCAGCGCAAACCGCCGCCCCCGCTCGACCCGGCCGATCCCGAGAACGACCAAAGCGACGATATGCTCGGCATCTCCTCGTTTACGACGAACGCTGAGCTCGCATCGCAAGCGGCTTCGTGGTTCGAACGGCCGGCTGAGTGGGCGGTTCAGGTGTTCGGCCATCGCAAGCTGCTGAAGGATCTTCGGAGCGGCCTCATGCATCTCGTTCTGTTCTACGGCTTCATCGTGCTGCAGTTCGGCGCGGCGGACATCATTTGGAAGGGACTCACGGATTCCGCGCTGCCTTATCCGGCTTATCACGGGTTCGTGCTGACGCAGGAGATTACGGTGACGCTCGTGTTGTTGGCGATTGTGTACGGGACGTTCCGCAGGTACGTCGAGCGGCTGAAGCGGCTAAAAAGGGGCTGGAAACCGTCGATTGTGCTCTGGTTTATCGGCGGGCTCATGGCCACGGTGCTGTTGACGCAGGCTTTTGACCGGCTGAAAGAATCAGCGGCAGCAAGCGAGGGCGCGGCAGGCTCGCTCTATGCGAGCTATGCTCCGGTGTCTTCGTCGCTGGCCGACGGCTTCCGAGCCATTGGATTCTCGCCCGATGCAGGGAGGGTGCTGTACGAGATTTTCTGGTGGCTGCATTTGGCGGTACTGCTCGGGTTCCTCGTGTACGTGCCGCAATCGAAGCATTTTCATATCTTCACGGCGCCCGTGAATTTGTGGCTGCGCCGCCGGACGCCGCCGGGCAGGCTGGCTCCGCTGGATTTGGAGGACGAGGAGGCGGAATCGTTCGGGGTCGGCGCGGTAGAGCAGTTCACGCAGAAGCAGCTGCTCGATCTCTATGCATGCGTCGAATGCGGCCGGTGCACGAACGTTTGCCCGACCGCATCCACGGGGAAGCTGCTGTCGCCGATGCATCTGATCGTCAAGCTGCGCGATCATTTGACCGAGAAAGGCGCGGCCATTACGTCGAAATCGCCGTGGGTGCCGGACCTGAACCGCGGCGCTCCTGCGGGGGCGCATGCGATGTCCGTCGGCGCCGTGCCGATCTGGACCGGCGGCTCATCCGCGACGACGACCATCGAACCGACCATGACGGCGCAAAAGCAGGCGTGGCACGTGCAGGCGGATACGGCCGTGACGGATTTGGCGCTGATCGGCGACGTCATGACGGAGTCGGAGCTATGGGCGTGCACCACCTGCCGCAACTGCGAGGATCAATGTCCCGTCGGCAACGAGCATGTGGATAAAATCATCGACCTGCGCCGCTATCTCGTATTAACGGAGGGCCGCGTCCCGGCCGAAGCCCAGCGCGCCATGCAAAATATCGAGCGGCAGGGCAATCCGTGGGGGCTGCCCCGTACCGAGCGCGCGGCGTGGATCGCGGCCTACGAGGCGGCCGTGCCGGATGCGCCGCCCGTACGCACGATGCGGGAGGCGGCCGGGCGCGGCGAGCAGCCGGAGCTGCTGCTGTGGGCAGGCACGATGGGCGCGTACGATCAGCGCAGCCGGAAGGTGCTTTTCGCGGTCGTGCGCCTGCTTCAGCAGGCAGGAGTACCGTTCGCCGTCCTTGGCGGCGAGGAGAAGAACTCCGGCGACACGGCGCGGCGCCTTGGAAATGAGCTGCTTTTTCAAACGTTATGCGCTGAGAATGTCGCCACGCTGCAGCGGTACGGTATCCGCCGCATCGTTACGATCTGTCCGCATACGTTCAACGCGCTCAAGAACGAGTACGCCGATTTCGGACTCGAGCGAACGGTGAAAGTGGAGCATCATACGATGCTGCTTGCCCGGCTGGTGGAAGACGGTTCGCTCGTGCCGGTTGTGCCGCTGCGCGAGCGGGTCGTTTATCACGATTCCTGCTATTTGGGCAGGTACAACGGCGTCTACGACGCACCCCGTGCGCTGTTGCGCGCGATCCCCGGTGTCCGGCTGCTGGAGATGGAGCGCAACCGCGCGAACGGGCTGTGCTGCGGCGCCGGCGGAGGACTCATGTGGATGGAGGAACGAGGCGGCGTCCGCGTGAACGAAGCGCGCACGGCGCAGGCGCTGGAGACGTCGCCGACGGTCATCGGCTCTGCCTGCCCGTACTGCCTGACGATGATGGAGGACGGCATCAAGCTGCACGATGCCGAGTCCGGCGTCCGGGCGCGCGACGTCGCCGAGCTGCTCGCCGAAAGCGTATTCGGAGACGGGTAGCTGAGCGCGTCGCCGCCAGTGCGCGACTTGCGCAGCCAGGGCAGCGAGCCGCAAGCGAGAAAGTCGGCCAGCCGGCTTCGCGTGCCAAGCGGCGGCACAAGGACGCGTCGCCGCTTCCGGGACTGCATCCGCGCCGCCCGATCGTCGGCGCTGGCGGATTGTCGCTTCCCAACGCATTCGGCTGCTTTTGCCGCGTTGATTGCCGGACTAGAGCCATGTCATCGAACCGCAGATTCGCCGCCTCAAGCGGCCAACGATCACTACTGCAAAGGAGGGAGCGGTGTGGGAATACGATCGGCGCCGGCGATTCGTCGTGCGGCAGTCATTGGTTCCGGAGTCATGGGGGCTGGCATTGCCGCCCATTTGGCCAATGCGGGCATGCAGGTGCTGCTGCTGGATGTGCCGCCATCCGAGCTGACGGAGCAGGAAGCCAGGGCCGGAGCGACGTTGCAGGACCGTGCCGTCCGCAACCGGCTGGCCGCGGCCAGCATCGCCAGACTGGCCAAAAGCGAACCGCCCGCCCTGTACGACGCTTCGTTCATCGGACGCATTACGCCCGGAAACCTGGAGGATGACCTCGGCAAGCTCGGCAAGGCGGAATGGATCGTCGAAGCCGTCGTCGAGCGGCTGGATGTAAAGCGGAGCGTTTTTGCCCGTGTAGAAACGGTGCTGAAGCCCGGCACGCTCGTGTCATCCAACACCTCGGGGCTGTCCGTCGCCGCGATGGCGGAAGGGCGAGGGGAGACGTTTCGCCAACAGTTTGCCGTGACGCATTTCTTCAATCCGCCCCGCCATATGAAGCTGGTCGAGCTCGTGCCCGGTCCGGATACCGCGCCTGATACGCTGACCCGGCTCCGTGCGGCATGCGAGGGACAGCTGGGCAAAGGCGTCGTACTTGCCAAGGACACGCCGAATTTCATCGCCAACCGGATCGGCACGTACGGCATGCTGACGACGATTGAAGCGATGCGCAGCTTCGGGCTGGGCGTCGACGAGGTCGACGCGTTGACCGGGCCGGCCATGGGCAGGCCGAAAACCGCTACGTTCCGCATGCTCGACCTCGTCGGTCTCGATACGCTGCTGCATGTCGTGGACAACGTGCGGGAACGAAGTGACGACGAGGCGGAGCGCGCCGCGTTCGCAAGGCCGCCGGAGCTGGAGGCGCTGGTCGCGAAGGGATGGCTCGGCGAGAAGGCAGGCGGCGGCTTTTATCGCAAAATCAAACGTCCCGGCGGCGGCAGCGACATCGAGACGCTCCAGCTGGACACGATGACGTACGCGCCCAGGCGCAGCGTGAATTCGCCGGTCATCGAGGCGGCCAAGACGGCCAAAGGCGCTGCGGCCAAGGTGAAGGCGCTGTTGTTTACGGACACGAGCGACCGGCATGCGCTATTTGCTTGGCAGGCGATCAAGACCGTACTGCTGTATTCAGCCCGCCAGCTCGGCGTCGTCGCGGATTCGGTCACGGACATCGACCGGGCGCTCGTGTGGGGCTTCAACTGGGAGCTGGGGCCGTTCGAGCTGTGGGATGCGATCGGGCTGGAGCGTTCCGTGCAGCGGATGCGGGCGGAGGGCGACGACATTCCGCACTGGGTGGAGCGCTGGCTTGCCGCCGGGAATCGGAGCTTCTACAAACAGGAGGGGCTGCGGTGGTTTTATGTCAGAGGCGGCGAGTACGCGTTACAGGAGGAGGATCCGGACGTCATCTCGCTGGAAGCGATTCGGCGCTCGGGCCGGGTCGTGCTCGGCAATGCCGGCGCTTCGCTGCTCGACTTGGGCGACGAGGTGGCGGGGCTGGTGTTCCACTCGCCGAACAACGCGATCGGCGGGGATATTTTGACCGCGATCCGGCAGAGCGCGGCGGAGGTAAGCCGCAACTGGCGCGGGCTCGTCATTGCCAACGAGGGGCGGCATTTCTGCGTCGGGGCGAACCTGATGATGCTCCTGCTGGAAGCGCAAAACGGCGATTTCGACGAGATCGACGACATCATTTCCCTGTTCCAGAACAGCATGCTGACGCTCAAGCGGCTCGACCGCCCCGTCGTGGCGGCACCGCACCGGATGACGCTAGGCGGCGGCGTGGAAGCCTGCTTGCCCGCGGACCGGATCGTCTTCTCGGCGGAAACGTATTTCGGCCTCGTCGAAACCGGCGTCGGCCTCATCCCGGCCGGGGGCGGCTGCAAGGAAGCGGCGGCGCTCGCGGATGCCCGGACCGGGGCCGGCGGCGACGTGCAGTCGCAGCTGAACGCGCTGTTCGAGACGATCGCGATGGGCAGGACGTCGACGAGCGGCTACGATGTCGGCCGCATCGGTTTCATGCGGCCGCATGACCGCGTCATCATGCGCGGCGAGACGCGCGCGGCCGAGGCGAAGCGGACGGTGCTGGCGATGGACCGCGAAGGCTACGCCTCGCCGGCGGAGAAGCGCGTCCGCGTCGCCGGCCGCGAAGGCCGAGCCGTGCTGCAGCTGGCGGTCGAGAACATGCGTCTCGCGGGCCAGGCGAGCCCGCACGACGTGCGCATCGGCCGCAAGCTGGCGCATGTGCTCGCCGGCGGCGACGCGCCGCCGGGCGCGGAAGTGAGCGAGCAGTATTTGCTCGATCTGGAACGCGAGGCGTTTCTCAGTCTCTGCGGCGAGCCGCTGACGCAGGCGCGCATGCGGCATATGCTGACGACCGGGAAGCCGCTGCGGAACTAGCTGTTGTTGCGCCGATGCCGCCGGCGGGGAAATGGCGAAAGAGTTGTACCCGGTACAATACATGGCCGCCAATTGGGTGGAAATGGCGAAAGAGTTGTACCTAGTACAACACATCGCCGCCATTTCAGCGAAACCGCCGCAAAAAGCACGCCGATGCACCGCATCATCGCCTAACAGCCAAACATCTCAAACATAAAGGAGGGACCCCGCCATGACTGCGACCAAACATCCGCGGGATGCCGTCATCGTATCCGCCGTGCGTACCGCCGTCGGCAAAGCGAGGAAGGGCAGTCTCGCGGATACGCGCGCCGAAGACTTGGGCCGCGCGGTTCTGCGCGCGGCCGTTGACCGCGTGCCCGGGCTGAACGACGCCGATGTCGAGGACGTCATCATCGGCTGCGCGATGCCCGAAGGCGAGCAGGGCTTGAACTTCGCCCGCATCATGACGCTGTATGCGGGCTTTCCGGTGACGACCCCGGCCGTCACCGTCAACCGGTTTTGCGCGTCGGGGCTGCAGGCGATCGCCTATGCCGCGGAGCGCGTCCGTCTCGGCGAGGCGGACGTCGTCCTCGCCGGCGGCGTCGAAAGCATGAGCCATGTCCCGATGACCGGCTTCAAGCTTTCGCCCCATCCCGGCATCGCGGACAGCATGCCGGAGGCGTACATGGGCATGGGCCACACGGCGGAGGAAGTGGCCCGGCGCTACGGTATCAGCCGCGAGGCGCAGGACGCTTTCGCCGCCGAGAGTCATCGCAAAGCGGCGCAGGCTATCGCCGAAGGCCGTTTTCGCGACGAAATCGTCCCGCTGCATATTCAGCGGGAAGGCATCGACGACAACGGCAGGCCGTGGAAGAAGCCGTACACGTTCGAACAGGACGAAGGCGTGCGGGCGGATACGACGCCGGAGGTGCTGGCGAAGTTGAAGCCGTCGTTCGCCCGCGAAGGTACCGTGACTGCGGGCAATGCGTCGCAGATGAGCGACGGGGCCGCGGCGGTCGTCGTCATGAGCCGGGAGCGGGCCGAGCGGCTGGGGATCCGGCCATTGGCGCAGTTCCGGGCGTATTGCGTGGCCGGCGTCGCGCCGGAAGTGATGGGCATCGGCCCGATCGAGGCGATCCCGAAAGCGCTCGCCCGCGCCAAACTGACGCTTGACCAAGTACGCCTTTTCGAGCTGAACGAGGCTTTCGCTGCACAGTGTCTCCCGATTATTCGGGAGCTGGGCATCGATCCGGAGATCGTGAACGTCAATGGCGGCGCGATCGCGCTCGGACATCCGCTCGGCTGCACGGGGACGAAGCTGTCCGTCTCGTTGATTCACGAGCTGCGGCGCAGAGGCGGCGGCACGGGCATCGTCTCCATGTGCGTCGGCGGCGGCATGGGCGCGGCCGGTGTGTTCTCGGTGGAAGCGTAGCTGCGACAAAGGTATTCGTCCAATAAACAAGCATGCGGCTCTCGCGAATTTCGCGCAGCGGCCACTGCTTCTGCAGCGCAGCACCGACATTTCGCGCAGCGGCCACTGCTTCCGAAGTGCAGCACCGACATTTTGCGCAGCGGCCACTGCTTCTGAAGAGCAGCAACAACATTCCGTTCAGCGGCCACTCTCTCCGCAGTGAAGCAAGAAGTCCAGAACGGCGGCCATTCTGCGGCAAAAGGCATCGGCAAATCAATGATAGGTTTGCAACCGCGAACGCTCACGCCCGCAATGCGGAGCACGCGCGCAACGTTCGCAAATTCCCCGCAGCGGCCATTCCACCATAGCGCAGCGGCTACTACCGCAACGCTCACCAATAAACCGGCGGCGGATCCGCCGCCGCCAAGCAACGCCCGCTTACCCAGAAAGGAGGCAGCGATATGGCCCAAAACAAAGGTTGGGGCGGCCGTTTCGTGATTGAGGACATGGCGCCCGAGGAGGTCGTCACGCCGGAGGATTTCACCGAGGAACAGGTGATGATCGGAGAGGCGGCGCGCGCGTTTCTCGAAGGCGAAATCCGTCCCCGCGACGCTGAAATCGAGGCATTGGATTACAAGCTGACGGTCGAGCTGATGCGCAAGGCCGGAGAACTCGGACTGCTCGGCGCCGATGTCCCGGAAGCGTACGGTGGCCTCGGACTCGACAAGGTCAGCTCGACGCTGCTTGCCGAGACGCTGGCCGAAGCGTCGTCGTTCGCCCTGTCCGTCGGCGCGCATGTCGGCATCGGCACGCTGCCGATCGTGTTCTTCGGCACGCCGGGGCAGAAGTCGAAGTACTTGCCCGATCTGTCGACCGGCAAGCGCATCGCGGCATACTGCCTCACGGAGCCGTCGTCCGGTTCCGACGCGCTCGGCGCCAAGACGACGGCAAGGCTTAATGCCGAAGGCACGCATTACAAGCTGAACGGCTCCAAGCTGTACATTACCAATTCCGGTTTTGCCGACGTGTTCATCGTGTACGCCAAGGTGAACGGGGACCATTTTACCGCCTTCATCGTGGAACGCGGCTTGCCGGGCTTCAGCATCGGGCCGGAGGAGCACAAGATGGGCATCAAAGGCTCCTCGACCTGCCCGATTTTCTTCGACGACACGCCCGTGCCGGTGGAAAACGTGCTCGGCGAAGTCGGCAAAGGCCATCTGATCGCGTTCAACATCCTGAACATCGGGCGCTTCAAGCTGGCCGCGGCTTGCGTCGGCGGGGCGAAGGAGACGATCGGGCTCGCCGCCAAATACGCGAACGGCCGCAAGCAGTTCGGACGGCCGATCGCCTCGTTCCCGCTGATCGGGGCGAAGCTGGCGGACATGAATATCGCGGCATACGTGACGGAGAGCATGGTTTACCGCACGGCCGGCTGGATCGACGAGATGCTGCAGTCGACGGAAGCCCAGGGCGGAGACGCGAGCCAGGCCGGCGCCCGCGCGGCCAAGGCGATCTCCGAATACGCGCTGGAATGCTCCATCAACAAAGTGTTCGCGACGGAAGCGCTGGATTACGTGGCGGACGAAGCGGTGCAAATTCACGGCGGCTACGGCTACATCAAAGAATACAAGGTCGAGCGGATTTATCGCGACTCCCGCATCAACCGGATTTTCGAGGGCACGAACGAAATCAACCGCATGCTCATCCCCGGTACGTTGATGAAAAAGGCGCTTAAAGGCGATCTGCCGCTGCTGCGCAAAGCGCGCGCCCTGCAGGCGGAGCTGCTGCAGCCGATGCCGCTTCCGGCGTTCGACGAGCCGCTCGCGAAGGAAACGTACCGCATCGGGCAGGCCAAACGGACGTTTCTGGCCGTCGGCGGTCTCGCGGTGCAGAAATACGGGCTCGCGCTGGAGCAGCAGCAGGAAGTGCTCTGCCTGCTGGCGGATATGATGATCCAGACGTTCGCGATGGAGAGCGCCGCGCTCCGTACCCGCAAAATGCTGTTCCGCGCAGCAGGCGCCTCCGCCGACGCTGCCGCGTCCGCGCGCATTCGCAACGCCACCGACATGACCGTGGTCTTCGTGCAGGAAGCGATGGAACGGGTCGAGCGCTATGCGAAGACGGCGCTGTCCGCCCTGGAGACGGGCGATTCGCTGCAGACGCAGCTGGCCGTGCTGAAGAAGCTGTTGCGCGCGCCGCTGGACGACGTCATCTCGCTCAAGCGCGGCATCGCCGCACGCGTCATCCGGAGTCAACAGTACACGTTATAGCGATGCAGGCAACCGGTTGCCTTGCGAAACAGCGCTTGCGCAGTGCCGTATGTGCGCGGCTGTATGCTTTTGATCAGCTGTACGTTTTTGGCAGTGGTCGACGAGAGGCCGGCGCTAATGGCTGCTGCTCGCTCAAGATCGGCACGCGGCATGCGCTCGCAGCCGATTTCTGTTTTCAAGGCAGTCTGCCTGCGGTTTCCGCTATGGCATGTTCTGTGCGGCCATTATTTTTTGTGGAGCGGCCTCCGCGATCACGCCGAAAAAGTTGCCAATCGGGCAACTTTTCGCATCGCAAACCGGCGATCACGCCGAAAAAGCTGCCAATCGGGCAGCTTTTCGCACCGCAGACCGGCGACAACGCCGAAAAAGTTGCCTTTCGGGCAGCTTTTCGCGCCGCAAACCGGCGACCACGCCGAAAAAGTTGCCTTTCGGGCAGCTTTTCGCGCCGCAGACCGGCGAATACGCCGAAAAAGTTGCCAGTCCAGCAGCTTTCCGCACCGCAAACCGGCGATCACGCCGAAAAAGCTGCCAATCGGGCAGCTTTCCACCGCAGACCGGCGACCACGCCGAAAAAGTTGCCTTTCGGGCAGCTTTTCGCACCGCAGACCGGCGACAACGCCGAAAAAGTTGCCTAACGAGCAACTTTTCGCGCCGCAAACCGGCGACCACGCCGAAAAAGTTGCCTAACGGGCAACTTTTCGCGCCGCAGACCGGCGAATACGCCGAAAAAGTTGCCTAACGAGCAACTTTTCGCGCCGCGTTCATTCAAAGCTCCGCCAAAACTCGCTCCGCATCCGAAGCGAGTTTTCGCACGAAATGAATAGGTTTCACCCAGCTGCTCATCGCGTCTGCTCGTGGCGCTCGAATTTATCCGAATGATACGCGGCAAGCGTCGCCGCAAGATCGGCGATAACTTGGCAACGTGAATACCAACGCTCAGGAGGCGGGGAAATGGATCAACCTCAAGCTTCGCCCTGGCTTCGGAATTATCCCGGCGAGGTTGCCCCGGAAGCGGAAATCCCGGACCTCGCCATCGGCGATCTGCTGCTGCAGGCCGCCGCCAAATACCCCGCGAACGAGGCGCTGCGCTTCTTCGGCAAGCGAACGACGTATAAGGAGCTGCTCGCCGCGGCCCAGCGGATGGCGGCAGGGCTGCAGGCGGCCGGGGTCGGCAAGGGGGACCGCGTCGCCATCATGCTCCCGAACTGTCCGCAGACGGTCGTCTCGTATTTCGGCGTCCTGCTCGCCGGGGCGGTCGTCGTCATGACGAATCCGCTTTACGTGGAGCGGGAGCTGGAGCATCAGCTGAAGGACAGCGGCGCAGTCGCCATCGTGACGCTCGACATGCTTTACCCCCGACTCGCGCGGGTGCGCGGCGATGTGCCGGAAGAGGGGCCCGTCCCGCAGCTGCGCAAAGTGATCGTCACCTCGATCCAAGACGGGCTGCCTTTTCCGAAAAATCTGCTTTATCCCTTCAAGCAGTACCGCTCCGGCCAGCAGCCGAACGTGCCGTACGGCATGGATGGCGTGACGCGGTACGCTTCGTTCCTGACGAAAGCTCCCAAGCTGCCGTCCGAAGTCCGAATCGATCCGGCGGAAGTGGCGCTGCTGCAATACACGGGAGGCACGACCGGCGTCGCCAAGGGCGTCATGCTGACGCACCGCAGCATGCTGGCGAACGCGGCCCAGTGCGCGGCATGGTTCTACCGCATGCAAGAAGGCAAGGAACGCTTCCTTGCGGCGCTGCCGCTGTTTCATGTATTCGGTTTGACGGTGATAATGAATTTGTCTGTGTTCAAAGCAGGTTCAATCGTGCTGCTGCCGCGGTTCGAGATCGCGACCGTGCTTCAAACGATCCGGGACGAGAAGCCGTCCATCTTCCCCGGAGCGCCGACGATGTACGTCGCGCTGCTGAACCATCCCGACGTGAAGAAATACGATCTGTCGTCGATCCAAGTGTGCATCAGCGGCTCCGCGCCGCTGCCGCTGGAGGTGCAGACGCAGTTCGAGCGGCTGTCCGGGGGACGGCTGATCGAGGGATACGGCCTGACGGAGGCGGCGCCCGTGACGCATGCGAACCCGCTCTGGACGAAGCGCAAAATCGGCACGATCGGCCTGCCCCTGCCCGGCACGCAAGCCAAGGTCGTCGACATGGTAACCGGCGAGGAGCTGCCGCCGGGCAGCATCGGCGAGCTGCTGATCAAAGGGCCGCAGGTGATGCAGGGCTACTGGAACAAGCCCGAAGCGACGGCGGCGGCGCTGCAGGACGGCTGGCTGCGCACCGGTGACCTGGCGCAGATCGACCGGGACGGCTTTTTCACGATCGTGGACCGGATCAAGGATATCATCATCGCCGGCGGCTTCAACATTTATCCGCGCGAGGTGGAGGAGGTGCTGTATGAGCATCCCGGCGTCAGGGATGCGGCCGTTATCGGCGTGAAGGACCCGTACCGCGGCGAGACGGTCAAGGCGTTCATCGTGCTGCGCAAGGACGTGAACGTCTCCTCCATGCAGCTCGACCGCTGGTGCAGGGAACGGCTTGCGGTGTTCAAGGTTCCGCATCTGTACGAATTTCGCGACGAGCTTCCGATGACGATGATCGGCAAAGTGCTCCGGCGCAAGCTGCAGGAAGAAGAAGAACGGGCTGCGTCCGGGAACGATGGGGGCGGCGAAGCGACATGACGGATGAGAGAAAAGACCGCCCGCGGGATGCCAAGCAGGAGCTCGCGGCGCTGGAAGCGGCGGCCCGGCCGACCTTCTGGGGCTTCCTCGGCTGCGAGCTGGTGGCGGCGGAGGAGGGCAGGGCGGCCATCGCGCTGCAGGTCAGGCCGGAGCATCTGAATTTGGCCGGCATCGTGCACGGCGGCGTGCTCGCGTCCCTGCTCGACAATGCGATGGGGCTCGTCGCGATCCTCGCCTGCCCGGGAGACAAGACGGTTACGTCCGGCTTGAACGTGCATTATTTGGCGTCATCCTCGGAGGGGCTGCTGACCTGCGAAGCGGCGCTCGTTTTTCGTTCGCGGCGGACTCTTACATTAGAGGGGCGGATTACCGATAATAAAGGGGAGCTCCTTGTATGGGGAAGCGGGACGTTTCGCAGAGTAACTTAATTGTAACATGTTACATTTGATGCCGTGGCTGTCCGCCGCATTGAAAGCGTTATTCCTTTCCTCTATAATTAGCCTATATATGGAAATTCATTGAGCGAAGGAGGGCGCTAGCGTGGTCAGCCCATGGATAACGACTGCGGTCATCTTGTTCGGCATCATCGTCGCAATCGTAGGCGTCGTTGCTTACTTGCGCATGTACAAAAGCAGCGCCTGGTCGGCTGCAACGACTCGCTCGCAGGAATGGGATAACACAGGCGCGGATTCGACAGACACCGACAACAACTGAAGCTTCATAAATAAATAAATGACTGTTCGCTTTTATATCCCGATTTAAAATGTTATAATTGATTGATAAATTAGAAAATTTAATTTAGCCTGCTCCATGATGCTTTTTGGCTCGCCTTCATTTAAGTGGATCGTTCAACACGCTCGAATCGTATTTGTTAGAACCACCAACCGATGCTAGGGAGGGGATTTCATGGCAAAACGTAGCCATAATGAAGTCAAAGAAAGCCTCGTGGAGCTGACGCGCATTTTCCAACCGAAAGACTCGCGCAAGTTCGTCAGGGACTATATCCGCAAGTATAGGATTATGGGCGGCTATGAGGAGGAACTGACACTGCTGGTGGAGCACGAAATGGGGAGACTTCGCTCCTCGGTAAGTTAATCGAATGAATGGCACAGCCTTGCCCGGTAAGATAGGGACAAGGCTTTTTTGTTGCCGATCCTGCGGCCGGCGCATACGCTGCCCGGAGGACGGCAGTCGGTTCGGACAGCATCCGCGGCTTCGCCCTGCTGCCTTGTTCACGGAGGGATGAACGGATGATTCAATACAAGACGAACGACGAGATCGAGCAAATCCGCAAAGCGGGGCGCGTCGTCGCGGGCTGCCACCGCGAAATCGCCCGGCGCCTGCAGCCGGGCGTGACGACGCTTGAGCTCGACCGTTTCGCAGAAGCGTACATGCGCGCATGCGGCGCGAAACCGGCCCAGAAAGGATATAAGAGCTATCCTTACGCCACCTGCGCTTCCGTAGGCGATGTCGTCTGCCACGGCTTCCCGCGCGACGTGCCGCTGCGGGAAGGGGAAATCGTCACCATCGACATGGTCGCCGACCTGGACGGCTGGATGGCGGATTCCGCCTGGACGTACGCGGTCGGCCGGATCGCCCCCGACCTGGAGCGGCTGCTGAAGGCGACGAAATACGCGCTCTATCAGGGCATCGCCCAGGCGGCGGCCGGCAAGCGGCTCGGCGACATCGGCGCCGCCGTGCAAGCCGTGGCGGAGCGCGAGAGGTACGCGATCGTGGAGGCGTTCATCGGCCATGGCATCGGCCGCCGGATGCATGAGGACCCGCAGGTCCATCACACGGGGAAGGCCGGAAGCGGCAAGAAGCTGCGAGAGGGAATGGTCATCACGATCGAGCCGATCTTCGTGACGGGCCAGCCGCATATCACGATCGATGCGGACGGCTGGACAGCCCGCACGTTCGACGGCTCCTGGGGAGCGCAGTTCGAGCATACGGTGGCGGTCACGAGCGGGGGACCCGTTATTTTGACGGAATGAATGCATGTATAGAAAGCTGCAAACAAAGAAGGCTGCAAGGAAAAGGCAGGGAGTCCCTGGAGCGACCGTTCACGACGTGAACCGGCCTCGCCGCGGATTCTCTGCCTTTTTTGGGATTGCAATCATTCCGGATGCAATCATTCGGCCTGCATTCGAACTGCTTGAATCCAGTTAACTTGATTCAAATGGCCTCTTTGGCTTGAACGGCCTTTGACTTGAACCTAACGCTCCTCGGATGATTTTCCGGCTGCGCGGTACTGCCGCGGCGTGACGCCTGTTTTCTTCTTGAACAGCCGGTTGAAGAACTTCGTGTCCTGGTAGCCGGATCGAGCGGCGACGGCGCTGATTTTGTCCGCCGTCTCGAGGAGCAGCCGGCAGCCGAGATCGATGCGGGCGCTTTGCACGTAGTCGAGGAATGTCACGCCGACGGCTTTCTTGAAGCTGCGCTGGAACTGCCGCTCGCCGATGCCGAGCTTCGCCGCCATCGCGGCCGCGTGCAGGTCCTCGGCGCAATTGCCGCGGATATAAGCGAGCAGCTCGCCCATCGATGCAACGTCCTCCGTCGATGCGGCCGGAACGGGTTGGCGCGGCTCGCCCTCGCCGCCGTGCCGGTACAGCAGGACGAGCAGCTCGGCCGTCAGGGCGCTGAGCGCGGCGGAGCAGCCGGGCCTGCGTTCGGTGAATTCGCGGTGCAGCCGGTGGAAGAGGCGCTGCGCTTCTTCGCCGCGGTCGCGCAGCTGGAACCAACCTTTGCCCGCGCTGCGCGCCGCATAGAAGGCGGCGAGCTCGGGCTCGGCCTGAACGGCCTGCAGCAGCATGTTTAGCCGGTCGGCGGTGACGACGCAGTTGTACAGGACGAGCGGCTGTCCTTTGGCGGCGGGCCGGAACACATGCGAGAGACCGATCGGAATGAAGAACAGGTCGCCGCGGGCGACGGCGATCTGCTCCGTCTCCAGATAATGAAAGCCGGCGCCTTCGGCGACCAGGCAAATTTCGATAAAGTCATGCGCATGCATGCGCAGATCGAACGTTTCCCGTACGCGGTTGACGTAGACGGGCAGCGGATTGTCGGCGAGGGACGCATAGGGCAGCAGCCGCTCGCCCCTGGCGAACGGCGCGGGGACGCGAACGGCTTTCGGCGCAGGCTCGTTTTCTCTCATGCAGCGCACTCCTTTTCTCGGATGATGACGCGTTCGGACGGCGGGATCTAGATTGATTATAGCGAATCCGGAGGGAGCGCACATGATTTTGGCGGAAGCGGTCATAATAACCAAAACTGGAGGAGGTTTTTACCATGTGCCAAGCTATAGCCATAACGGCCGCTTCATCCGAACTGACCGAGCGTTTCGAACTCGACAACGTCCTATTCCATACTTCGAGCCGCAGCGAAATTCAACCGACGGAGTCGATCTCCGCGATCATCCACCACAAGGACGAACGGGTGCTGGACGAATTCCGCTGGGGCATGGTCCCCTACTGGGCGAAGGATTCCGTGCGGATGGACAGCTTGAAGCTGTTCGAAAAGCCGATTTATGAGCGGATCGCCAACAAGCAGCGCTGCATTATTCCGTGCAACGGCTTCTATGTGTCGCGAACCGAAGGCAAGGTCGTCCACCGGGTCAAAATCGCGATGCGCAGCGGGATGTTCGCGATCGCGGGTCTCTACGACGTCTTCCGTCCGGCTTCCGGCGAAGAGATGCGCACCTGCACGATGCTCATGACGAAGGCGAACGGGCTGATCGCCCCGTACCAGCCTCAGATGCCGGCGATCCTGGAGCCGGAGGACGTATCCGCCTGGCTGACGCGGGGCTCCCGCACGCCGTTCCAGCTGACGAACATGCTGCGGATGATGGAGTCCGTGCGCATGATCGCCATTCCGGTCTCGCCGACCGGCGAAGCGGACATGGAATTCGAAGCGCCGCGCACGGAGTGGGTGTAGGCTCGCTCGCAGGCTGGCGTTTGTACGACAAGCCCATGGAAAGGCCTTCGGCCGTTCATGGGCTTTTTGGGCGCGTTACGGCGGTAGGGCGAGTGTGCGCAGTAAAGCGCGAGCGGCGAATCTGCGCAAGCGGTGCACCCAGTGCATCACATCGCCGCAAACTCTGCGGATCCGGTGCAAGAGGTGCATCCAGTCAGTAGCCTTGCGAAGAACCTTACACACCTGCCGGAGAATGGCGAAAAGTTGCTGCATGAGCAACTTTATTCGCGTCAGACCGACAAAAATGCGGGAAAAGTTGCGGTTCGAGCAACTTTTCCCGCCACGGACCGGAAAAAATGCCGGTAATGTTGCGGTTCGAGCAACTTTTCCCGCCTCGGCCCGACCAAATGCCGGTAATGTTGCTGTACGGGCAACTTTTTCCTCCTCGTTACTAGTAGCTTTACAAAGAGCCCGCCATAAGGGATAGAAAACTTTATAACCAAAGAGAGTTCTCCTAAGGTTGGTTGTACGAACGCCGACGAAAGGATAGCTCCCCCTCTTGGAAATGCAGTGTGTGAGAAACTTTGCAAGTCTGCTGGGAATTCGGCGCCCAGCCCGGAGATATCTCGGGAAATCCTTCCCGAGGGCAGGATTTCGGCGCTCAGGGCGCTCAGGGCGCTCAGGGCGCTCAGGGCGCTCAGGGCGGAGAAACCCCGGGAAATCCTTCCCGAGGGCTGGAATTCGGTGCACCCGGTGCACTACATCGCCGCAATTTCGGCGAATCCAGCGCAAGAGGTGCGCCCAGCCACGCCCAGCCCCCTCTTGCGTTGGATGATGGCTCACTTTCGTAGTCCAGTCGCTGCATGGCTGCCGATTCTTTTTACAAATGTTCTAGTCTCGACCGCTGGCGCTAATAGGCAATAGGCGTCATGGGTTCTCGCGAAGCTTATCCCTGTGTAAGGCGCTTTCGCGCGATCATGAACGAGTCCGCGGAACAACCACCTTCGCCTGTCACTTCCCTTGATCCTCACTCCCGGTCCGAGCGTTCTGCGATCGCGTCCGAAGGCAGCTTCCCTGTGATCCGTTTGAAAATTCGGTTGAAATACGACGGATCGCTGTACCCGAGATGCTCCGAAATGTCCTGCACGGTCAGCTGCGAGTGGCGGAGCATATAGAGCGCGGTTTTCATTCGCCGGCGGTGCACGTAATCGCTGATCGTCATGCCCGTCACTTTGCGGAACAGGGAAGCGGCGTAGTTGGGGCTGACGCCGATGCAGGCGCCGAGCTCGAGCTTGGTGATTTTGCCGCGGTAGTGGTTGTCGATGTAGCGCTTCATGACCTCGATGTGGTGGATGGAGGACGGCGCCTTCTCGCCCTCGTCGTACTCCCGGCTGATGGTCACCATCAGCTCGGTGAGCAGCGCGGCGCACATGATCGAGAAGTAGCGGTCTCGGGCCGACCACTGATCGACAATGTAGAGCAGCTTCTCGAGCAGCAGCTCCGGCATATGCGTCACCCAGCGCAGCGGCGCGCGCCGCGCGAGAATGGGCAGCAGACGCACCGTCGCGGAGTCGGCCGGGCTGAAGCGGACGACGACGCTTTCGCGGATGCTGCCGGCGCCTTGCAGCTCGGCGGCCTGGAGGCCCGACGGGATGAGCAGCAGATCGTTCTTGCGCAGCTGCATCGTCTGGCCGGCGACGCGGTAGCTCGTCTGGCCGAAGCGGACCCAGATCAGCGCGAGGCTGTCGCTGCCCAAGGCTTTCTGCTCGCTCCCGAGGACGCCGCGCTCCTGGCGGATTTCGAAAATGTCGAACATCGCGCATGCCTCCGTTTCTCATCGTCGTACTATTTTACAACTACTGTACTATAGTTCATCGCGCTCCTGCAATTGTTCGGTTTACAATGAAAAGAGAGCTGAAAACTAGCAACCAAGGAGTGAGCGTAATGAAAAAGACATCGATCGTTTGTACGATGGGACCTGCGTGCATGTCACCGGAAATGCTGGAACAGATGCTGCTTGCCGGCATGAATATAGCAAGGCTGAATTTGGCGCACGGAGAGCTTGACGACCACAAGCAGCGCCTCGAGCTGGTGCGCGCGGCCGCGAAGAAATTGAATTTGCCCGTATCCATCATGCTTGATATCAAAGGACCGGAAATTCGCACGGGCGTGCTGCAAGAGCCTTCCTATCTGTTGGTTGCCGGCGAGTTCCTGACGCTGACGACGGAGCAAATCCCGGGCACAGAGAAACGCATCTCGGTTTCGTACAACTTGGCCGCCGACGTGAAAGTCGGTTCGCGCATCATGATCGACGACGGCTTGATCGAGCTTGAAGTCGTTCGTATCGAAGGAACCGACGTCGTCTGCCTCATCCAGAACGGCGGCGTCATTAAATCCCGCAAAGGCGTCAACCTGCCGGGCATCCGTACGAGCCTGCCGGGCGTTACGGAGCGCGACAAGCTGCACATCGCCTTCGGCATACAGCACAACGTGGAAATCATCGCGATGTCGTTCGTGCGCCGCGCGGAAGACGTGCATGAAGTGAAAGCGATGCTGGCCGCGAATGGCGCGGGCCACATTCAAGTCATGTCCAAAATCGAGAACCAGGAAGGCCTCGACGAGCTGGAAGCGATCGTGGAAGCGTCCGACGGCATCATGGTGGCGCGCGGCGATCTCGGCGTCGAAATTCCGATCGAGGACGTGCCGGTCGCGCAGAAGCAAATGATTCAATCATGCAACCGCGCCGGCAAATTCGTCGTCACGGCGACGCAAATGCTGGAATCGATGCAAAGCAATCCGCGTCCGACCCGCGCCGAAGCGTGCGACGTCGCCAATGCGGTATGGGACGGCACGGACGCGGTCATGCTGTCCGGCGAGACGGCTGCAGGGAAATATCCGCTGGAAGCGGTCCGCACGATGGCGTCGATCGCGATCCGCGCGGAGCAAGCGATGAACGAGTTTGCAAAGAAAGATTTGATCCGCGCGTAGGCTTCGTTTAAAGTTAAATAGTCAGGGTGAAACGGCAGGCTTGATCCAATAGGCGGGCAGCGCGTTTCATTCCGAAGAAATCCAGGCGCAAGGTTCATCGGCATCGCTTGGATTTCGAGGTGAACCGGCTGTCGCCGCCCCCGTGGCGGCGGCTGTTGTTTTATTCCGGCGAATTTATCAGGCATGGTCGGACGATGAAGATCGCGTCTGATGAAGACGGAACGCCTCCGCGGCACTTAGAGGGCGGGGCGTCAGGCGACTATTTCAGTTAGGCGGGAGCAATTATGCACGTATTGACGATTGACCATATTTCGAAGAATTACGGCGAGAAAGTGCTTTTTCAGGACGTCATGTTCGGCGTGGAGACGGGCGACAAAATCGGCATTATCGGTGTCAACGGTACCGGCAAGTCGACGTTTCTGCGCGTCGTCGCGGGTTTGGAGCCCCCGGATTCGGGCTCGATCCTCGTCGCCGGCGGCACGACGGTGCGCATGCTGTCGCAGGATCCGCAGTTCGACCCCGAGGAGACGGTGCTCGAGCATGTGCTCGGCGGCGATTCCGCCCAGATGCAGGCGGTGCGCGCTTACGCGGGCGCGCTGCGAGATCTGGAGCTGAAGCCCGGCGACGCGGGGCTGCAGGAGCGTCTCGTCCGCGCCAATCAGCGGATGGACGAATTGGACGCCTGGGGCATCGAGAGCGATGCCAAGATCGCGCTCACGAAGCTCGGCATCGTGAATTTCGACGCCAAGCTCGGCATTCTCTCCGGCGGGCAGCGCAAGCGCGTCGCGATGGCGGCGGCGCTTATCCAGCCGGCCGACGTGCTGCTGCTGGACGAGCCGACCAACCATATCGACAACGAATCCGTCGCTTGGCTGGAGGGGATGCTGCAGAAGCGCAAAGGCGCGCTGCTCATGATTACGCATGACCGGTACTTCCTCGACCGCGTCAGCAATCGAACGCTGGAGCTCGACAGAGGCCGGGCGTACTTCTACACCGCGAACTACAGCCGCTTCCTGGAGCTGAAGCTGGATCGCGAGGAGCGGGAAGCGGCTTCGGAAGCGAAGCGCCAAAACCTGCTGCGCAATGAGCTTGCCTGGATGCGGCGCGGGGCGCAGGCGCGATCGACCAAGCAGCAGGCGCGCATCCAGCGGTTCGAAGCGCTGAGCGGGCAAGCGCCGGAGCGGGCCGCGGGCAAGCTGGAGATGTCCGTCGCTTCGTCTCGGCTCGGGAAGAAAATTCTCGAGCTCGACAACGTGCGCAAGTCGTTCGAAGGGCGCGTCGTCATCGACGGGTTCAGCTACATCGCGGTGCCGGAAGACCGTGTCGGCATCGTCGGCCGCAACGGCCTCGGCAAGTCGACGCTGTTGAAGCTGATCGCCGGCAAGCTGGAGCCGGATGCCGGTACCGTCACGCTCGGGCCGACGGTCAAGCTCGGCGTGTTCTCGCAGGAGCGCGAGGAGATGGACGAGACGCTGCGCGTCATCGATTACATCCGCGAGAGCGCGGAGCAGGTGACGACGGCGGACGGCTCGACGATTACCGCGGGCCAGATGCTGGAGCGGTTCTTGTTCCCGCCAGCGCAGCAATGGACGCTGATCGCGAAGCTCTCGGGCGGCGAGAAGCGGCGCTTGCAGCTGCTGCGCGTCTTGATGGAAGCGCCGAACGTGCTGCTGCTGGATGAGCCGACGAACGATCTGGACATTATGACGCTGACCGTGCTGGAAGACTATTTGGACGATTTTCCCGGCGTCGTCTTCACGGTGTCCCATGACCGGTACTTCCTGGACCGGATCGCGGAGCGCATCTTCGCGTTCGAGGGCGACGGCGCGATCGAGCAGCATGTCGGCAATTTCACGGATTACCAAGCCTATGCGGCGGCGCACGGCGTTCGCTCGTCATCGGGCGAGGCGGCCGAGCGCAGATCCGCTTCGGCAGCGGCGCCGGCCAAGCCGGAAGCGGCCGCCGAACCGGCCAAGCCGACGAAGATGTCGTATAAGGAACAGAAGGAATTCGATACGATCGATGCCGACATCGAGAAGGCCGAGACGGCGCTGCAGAAGGTGCAGGAGCGGATGGAGGCGGCCGGCAGCGACTCCGTTACGCTGCAGGAGCTGCTTGCGGAGCAGGCGCAGCTGGAGACGAAGCTGGAAGAGCTGATGGACCGCTGGACGTACTTGAACGAGCTTGCGGAGCAGATCGCGGCGAACAAGAAGCAATAACGGTAGGGATATGAAATGATGGAGAAGAGCCGTCGATGCTGATGCAGCACGACGGCTTTTTGAGCTGCGGCGGGCGGGTGATGCGTGCCGACGGGTGAACAAGGGTGCATGCGCAGCGGCGATGGAGGCCGGCAATGCCGCCGCATCGGGTTTACTGCGGCATGCTGTGACGTGCAGTGGTATGAGCGACGTCCAGCGGCATGAGTGACATGCAGTGGTATGAGTGACGTCCAGTGGCATGCTCGTGGCGTACAGCGACATGCAGTGGCATGTACGTGGCATACAGCGGGCAGAGTATCGCTGTTATTGGCGAACTCGAGCCTATGCGTTCACGGGCCGGGCAGGCTTCGCCGCCGTCGCTGCAGCTGCCGTCGCCGAAGCGGCTGCTGTTCCCGTCTGCGATTCGCCGTGCGCATGGGCGATGGCAGGCGTAGCCTGCTTCAGCGCTGCCTGTTCCGCGCGCTTCAGCGCTTTCCGCTGCCGCCAGCGAAAGAAAGCGAGGAAGCCGCGCACGTATTCGTCGGCGATCATGCAGCAGTAGATCGCCACAAGCCCTCCGCCCAGGTGAAGGCCGAAATAATAGGACAGGCCGACCGCCACGATCCACATGGAGAACAGGGACGTCACCATCGGAAACCGGGTGTCGCCGATCGCGTTCAGTCCGGAGTTGAAGCCCATGTTCATCATTTTGCCTGGCTGCAGCAGCATGTTCAGCGCCAGCAGGGAGATGCCCATCCGCATGATGTCGGCATCGTCCGTGAAGAAGCCGAGAAACCATTTGCCCGTGAGAACGAGCAGTCCCGCGTTGAAGATGACGACGGCAAGGCCGATGAACAGCGCTTTGTAAGCTCCTTTATAGGCTTCCGTCCAGTTCTTAGCGCCGAAATGGTGGGCAATCTGAATCTGTACCGCCATGGCGATGGCGAAGCCCAGCATGAAGCAGAACGATTCCAGCGTGTTCATATAGGTTCGTGTCGCCAGCTCCTTGGCGCCGAGGGTGGCCAGGAACATGAAAATAACCATTTGCGATAACATCCAGCAGGACGAATTGACGCCGAGCGGCCAGCCGATGCGGAGCATCTCTTTGAAGAGCTTGCGATCGCGCAGCCGAATATCTGCGATTCCAACCTTGCGCTCGAAGGCGTTGACGAACATGTAAGCGAGAATGAGCATCATCGCGATACGGCAGGAAAGCGTCGAGATCGCGACGCCGTGCAGCCCCATCTTGGGAAATCCGTACGCCCCGTAAATAAATCCGTAGTTGAGCACCACATGCAGGAAATTGATGCCGACCGCCGTCAGCATCGGGCCGCGCGTATTGCCCGTGTTGCGAATGACGGTGCTGAACGCGACAGCCAGCGCGAAGGGAGCGAGCCCGAGGCCCGCAGTGGAAATATAGATCCGTCCCAGCGGGAGCAGCTCCTCCGGCATCTGAATGAGCCGCGAGATCGGGTCCGGCAGCAGGAAGAGCAGCGCGCTGATCCCAAGGCCGATGCAGCCGGTCACTTTCGCCGCGAGGATGCCGATCGTGCGGGCTTCCTCGGGCTTCTTCGATCCCAGCTTCTGCGCGACGAGAATGCCCGCGCCGCCGGTGATCGTCATGAACAAGGTGTTCAATCCGTTGAAGAGCTGATTGGACAGGCCGACGACCGCGACCGCGTCATCGGAAACTTTGCTTACCATTAACGTATCCACGGTGCCGAGCAGCGTGGCGAGAAACAGTTCAATGAATATCGGCCAAGACAATGACCATAAGGAATACGAACGGAGTCCGGTTCTTCCTGTTGCGGTTGCGCCCATCTGCAGTGCTGCCTCCCAAAGTAGTCATCTCGTCGCGGCGGCCTATGACGCCGGCGCGGAGCGCGGTAGTGCGCTCAGTACAATTTCAAATTATAATGGGAATACAAGCCCGGGTGTATGATGGTAACAACCGAAACTTTCAAATATGCAACTTCGTACCTGGCTCAGGGTGCCGCTCCGAACCGACGGGATTTGACCGTCTCCGAGCGGCAGGGGAGCGCCGGAGCGAAAAGGAGGGATTGGCATGAGCAGGCTGCAATTCACGGTGCCTCCGATGCCGCATTACATGCTTTGCGGGCCGGTGACGTACGAGCCCGGCCGAAGACATGTAAGCCGAAGGAACATCGGCGTGTTCGATCTGCTGGTCGTGCGCGAAGGCTGCCTGTACATGGGGGAGGAGGAGCAGACGTTCAACGTGGAGCCGGGCTGCGCGTTGATTCTCCGTCCGGATACCTCTCATTACGGGACGCAGGGCTGCAAGGAACGCACCTCGTACTACTGGCTGCATTTTCAGACGACGGGAAGCTGGACCGTGACGGACGATGAGCTTCCGCGTCACGGACTGGAGCCGTACGACGAGAAGCGCACGCAGGCCATGTGGTCGTATTCGACGCATACGTTTCAAATACAGGTGCCGCAGTTCGTGAAGCTCCTGCATCCGTCCAAAATGGACGAGCTGTTCGAGCAGCTCATCCAGCTCAACCAGCACTTCTATTCCGGCAGCGCCAAATGGAGCCAGCAGGTGGTATTCCAAGACGTGCTGCGGGAGCTGTCCGCTTCCATGGCGAAGGAGGAATCGACGCCGGCCGCGGTTTGCGCGGCGTTGGCGGCGGAATACTTGCGCAAGCATTACCGGGAACCGATTACCGCGCAGGAGCTGGGGGAACGGCTCAACTTCCACCCGGTCTATATCGCCCGCTGCATGCAGCGGAGCTACGGCTGCGCGCCGATGGAATATTTGATGCATCACCGCATCGAGCAGGCGAAGCTGCTGCTTCTTCAGACCGATCTCGCCGTCGCCCGGATCGCGGAGGAAGTGGGTTTTAATCAGGCTGCTTACTTCACCTCCTGCTTCACGCGGACGGAAGGCATCTCGCCGCGCCAGTTCCGGCAGCGGTTCTATTACGGTTAGTTGCGTGCGGGCAGTTGCGTCAGCCGCAAGCGGGCTTGTAGCAAACGAACAAATAGAAAACGAGCCAGAAGCAAACGAACAAATAGAAAACGAGCCAGAAGCAAACGAATCAATAGCAAACGAACCTGCAGCAAACGAGCCAGCAGCAAACGAGCCAGACGCAAGAAGACCGCCTTGCAGCATTCGCTGCGAGGCGGTCTTCTTGCTGAACAGGCAGGGACGGAGCGCTTTTGCGCCACCAAGCCGCCCCACGCCTGTTGTGTAGTTAAAGCCGTGAAGTCGTATCTCGCTCCACGCTTGCTGCGCGAACGACGAATTAGCGGCCGTTGAACGCTTTAAGCATCCAGAGATGCTTCTCGAGCGATTTGTGAATGGCCAGCAGCAGGTCGCCCGTCGTTTCGTCGCCGGTTTCGGCCGCGGCCGACATGCCGTCCTTCAGCTCGCCGGCAACGTTCGAGAAGTCCGAGATCAAGGTGTCGACCATCTCGGTGGCGGTTTCCGTGCGCGTCGCTTCCTTCACGACGGAGTGCTCCAAGTATTCGGACATCGTGGCGTAAGGGGATCCGCCGATGGCGAGCAGGCGCTCGGCGATGTCGTCGACATGCAGCGTCGCTTCTTCGTAGAGCTCTTGGAATTTCACGTGCAGCGTGAAGAATTGATTGCCTTTGACGTACCAGTGGTAGTTGTGCAGCTTGACATAAAGGACGCTCCAGGTCGAAATTTGCTTGTTCAAAATCGCTTGCAGATTCTTTGTCGTCATGAATGGCATCTCCCTCGTAATAAGATAGATTACTTGCTCTTCAGCCGCTTATGCTTCTTCCGGCAGACGATCGCCTCCGCAGGGCTCACGCTTCTACGGCTTGCGATCGCTGCGCCTGCCAGGCTTCGAAATCATGCTCGCAATCGAGTGCCGCCATGCAGCCGCTGCCAGCGGCCGTGATCGCCTGGCGGTATTGACGATCCTGCACATCGCCGCAAGCGTAGACGCCCGGGATGTTCGTTCTGGAAGTGCCCGGCTGTACGACGACGTAGCCGAGCTCGTCCGTCGTCACCTGGCCGCCGAGGAACGACGTGTTCGGCGTGTGGCCGATGGCGACGAATATGCCGTCGGCTTCCAGCAGCAGCTCTTCGCCGGTCGCGTTGTCGCGAACCCGCAGACCTTGTACGCCTTGCTCGTCCGCTGCCACTTCAATCGGCGTCACGTTCAGGCTCCATGCGATCTTCTCGTTCGCGCGGGCCCGGTCCTGCATGATTTTGGAAGCGCGCATTTCTTCGCGGCGATGAACGAGACGCACCTCGGAAGCGAAGCGGGTCAGGAACCCGGCTTCTTCCATGGCCGAGTCGCCGCCGCCAACGACGATAATTTTCTTCCCGCGGAAGAAGAAGCCGTCGCAGGTCGCGCAGGTGCTTACGCCGCGACCGACGTTATCGCGCTCGCCAGGGATACCCATATATTTTGCCGAAGCGCCCGTCGAAATAATCACGGCGCCTGCCGTAAGTACGCTGCCGTTCTCAAGCGTCAGCTTGAACGGACGCTCGGACAGGTCGGCGGCCTGCACCCAGCCCGTCTGGAAACGGGCGCCGAAGCGCTCGGCTTGCGTGCGCATGTTCGCCATCAGCTCGGAGCCGAGCACGCCTTCCGGAAAGCCGGGGAAGTTCTCCACTTCCGTCGTCGTCGTCAATTGGCCGCCAGGCTGCGGACCTTCAAGCACAAGCGGGCCGTAGCCTGCGCGAGCAAGATAAATGGCTGCCGTCAAGCCGGCAGGGCCTGTACCTACAATGATCATATTTTCCATGATGCCTTCCCTTCCTCTCCTTAACCTTCCTATTGGGACATGAAACAAGTATCTATTAATAATGAATTCTAAATTAAAATTATTATAAATAAGGAAAAATGTCAAGCGGTATTGAATTCGTTATTCCTGCTGTTATTGTCACTCGGCATCGTTCATGTTACGTTAGATTCATATCGAAACGGGGGCGGCTGGAATGAAGATCGTGGTGTTCGGCGCCGGCGGCAGAACGGGACGTCAGGTCGTCCAGCAGGCATTAGAGCAGGGACATGACGTAACGGCGTTCGTGCGGTCGCCGCATCGCCTGGATACCGTTCAGGCTGCCCTCCGTATCGCGCAAGGCGACGCTCGCAACGGCGAAGCGGCGGCTGCGGCCATTGCCGGCCAGGATGCGGTCATTTCCTGTATCGGCACGAAAGGATTGGGGCGTACGACGCTGCTCTCGGAGACGGCGGAACGCATCATCGCAGGCATGAAGCGTCATGGCGTCCCCCGGATTGTCTATCTGGCTTCCGCGGGCATCGAGCAAGAAATTCCCGGCTTCTCCGGCTTCCTCGCCCAGAAGCTGCTGCGGCATGTGCTTGCGGATCACCGCCGTGCCGCCGAGGCGCTGAAGGCCAGCGGCTTGGAGTGGACGATTGCCAGACCGATGCAGCTTGCGGGCCGGAAATTGAAAGGGATGTACCTGGAAGCGAGGCATGGCGTTCCAGCGGGCAAAGGACGAATCTCGCGGGCGGACACGGCGCATTTTCTGCTGAAGTCGTTAACGGATCCGCTGTACAATCGCCAGTCGATCGGACTGAGTTATTGAGGCGCGTTATTCGCTTTTGTCGCATACGCCGTATAAAACCTGCCATTTTGGCAAAAAAAGAAAAGAGGATAACTGCAGCTATGACACAGAAACGGGTTCGCAAGGCCATCATACCGGCAGGAGGGCTCGGCACGCGTTTCCTTCCGGCGACGAAAGCACAGCCGAAAGAAATGCTGCCGATCATCGACAAGCCGGCTATTCAGTATATCGTCGAGGAAGCGGTCGCTTCCGGCATCGAGAGCATCATGATCGTAACGGGACGCAACAAGCGGGCGATCGAGGATCATTTCGACAAGTCCTACGAATTGGAGGCGGAGCTTGAAGCGAGCGGCAAGGCGGAAATGCTGGAGCTGGTCCGGAGCATCTCGCATATGGCGGAAATCGTCTACCTTCGGCAGGGAGCCCCGCTCGGACTCGGCCATGCCGTCTTGTGCGCGCGCCGCTTCGTCGGGGACGAGCCGTTCGCCGTACTGCTCGGCGACGATATTTTGCAGGGCAAACGGGCTGCGCTGGCGCAGATGATCGAGCTCTACGAGGAGCGCCAGTCGTCCGTCGTCGGCGTGATGGAAGTGCCGTGGGACCAGACGGACAAGTACGGGATCGTCGATCTGGGGGACACTGGGGACGGGCGCTTGCGCGGGCTCGTGGAGAAGCCTGCGCTTGGCGAGGCGCCTTCCAATCTGGCGATCGTCGGCAGGTATGTGCTGGAGCCGGCGATTTTCGAGCTGCTGGAGAACGCCAAGCCCGGCAAAGGCGGGGAAATCCAGCTCACGGACAGCCTGCAGCAGCTTAATTTGACGCGCCCGATCAGCGCTTTCCGCTTCGAGGGACAGCGTTACGACGTGGGGGATAAATTCGGCTTCGTGCAGGCCACGATCGATTTGGCGCTGCGCCGCGCGGACTTGTCCGACGACGTGCGCCGGTACATGATCGAACGTTTGAAACAGGAATAAGCCGGCGAGGCAGCACGGCATTCACCGCATCCTCGCCGGAAGAAGGCGAGGATGCTTGCGTTGCATAGGAGAAGACAACTACGGAAGATCAAGCGGGCGCTCTATATGGCGGTCGTGCTTGTGGCGCTGGGCGTGGCGCTCGGGTATTGGATGAGCGGCTACGCTGAGCGCGGATTGCCGGCGTCGGTCGCGGAGACGGACAAGCCGCACAAGCATGGCGTTGCGTCGGAGACGACGCAGGACGGCAGACTAGCCGAAGCGGCGGATGAGCGCATGGATATGGCGGAAGAGGCCGGCGAGCCCGGGGGTGAACGCGGCGGCTCGGTGAACATGGGCGAGAGCATGTCGGCTGAGACCGAAGAGGCCTCGGGCGCGGAATGGGCATGGCCGGGCGGTATCCCGGCAGCCGGAGACACCGGAACGCTGCGCATCACGATTACGGATCCGGACGGCAAGCCGGATGCGAAGCTGCAGGTCAATCACGAGAAGAAGCTGCATCTGATCATCGTCAGTCAGGGGCTGTCGACGTTCATGCATGCGCACCCCGAGGAGACCGCGGAGCCGGGCGTCTTCGAGGTACCGGTATCGTTCCCGTCGGCCGGGCGATATGAGCTGATCGCCGATTACGTGGCGCGCGACGGCAGCCAGCAATGGCGGAGCACCTGGGTGGAGGCAGGCGGCGAAACCGCCGGAATGCGCCAAGCGGAACCGGCATTGGCGCCGGACAAGGAGCTGACGCATACGGTGGAAGGGATGACGGTCGGCTTGACGTTCAATCAGCCTCCGAAGGCCGGCAAACCGGCCGAGCTGACGTTTGCTTTCGCCGATCAAGCAACGGGCAAACCGATAAGCGACCTGCAGCCGTACTTGGGCGCCGCGGGGCATGTCGTCATCCTGGATGCCGATGCGAAGCACTATCTGCACGTGCATGCCATGGGCGGGTCGGGCGGTCCGACGGCGATGTTCCATACGGCGTTTCCGGATTCGGGCTTGTACAAGATATGGGGGCAATTCCAGCGGAGCGGCCGCGTCGTCACGGCAGCTTTCGTCGTCAAGGTCGGTTAGCTTGCCTTTAATCATATGAAGGGGCGGCTGTCCGCGATCCATTACAAATCTTCTCAGATGTCTATAGATGTAAGGCCAGCCGTTCACGGGGGTTCCGCTCCGATGAACGGCTTTTTCGCGTGGCATCTTTTATTTGCTTCTGCGGTTTCGAAGCCTGGTTTGCGGCTGCGGCCGGCTGTCGAAAGAGGAATTCGACGCATGGATCGCGAAGTTTCGCATAATCGGAGTCAGTTCATGATTGGAAGGAGCCAGCATATGACGCAGAAGTATGCAATCGGCGTGGATTTCGGTACGGAATCGGGGCGCGCGGTGCTTGTCCGCTTGTCCGACGGTACCGAAGCTGCGGAGCATGTTACGCCTTACCGCCATCATGTCATCGACGAGCGTTTGCCCGAAACGGGGTTGAAACTGGAGCACGACTGGGCCTTGCAGCATCCGCGCGACTATATCGAGGTGCTGGAGCGGTCCGTGCCGGCCGTCGTCCGGGCGTCGGGCATCGATCCGGCCGAGGTTATCGGCCTCGGCATCGATTTTACGGCCTGCACGATGCTGCCGGTGGACAAGGCGGGACGGCCGCTCTGCTTCGACCCTGCGTTCCAAGCGAACCCGCACAGCTGGGTGAAGCTGTGGAAACACCACGCGGCGCAGGCGGAAGCGGATCGGATCAACGAGATCGCGGCGGCGCGCGGCGAACGGTTCCTCGCCCGTTACGGCGGCAAGCTCTCCTCCGAATGGATGCTCGCGAAAGCGTGGCAGATTCTGAACGAGGCGCCGGACATCTACGACGCGGCCGATCAATTCGTCGAGGCGGCGGATTGGACCGTCGCCCAGATGACGGGCGTTATCGTGCGCAATAGCTGCTCGGCGGGGTACAAAGCCGCCTGGCACAGGCAGGAAGGCTACCCGAGCCGCGAGTTTCTGGGAGCGCTCGATCCGCGGCTGGCGGATATGGCGGCAACGAAGCTGCGCGGCGACGTGCTGCCGCTCGGCACCAAAGCCGGCGAGCTGACGCCGGACATGGCGGCGCGGATGGGCCTTGCGGCCGGCACGGCGATCGCCGTCGGCAACGTGGACGCGCATGCGGCGGTGCCGGCCGTCGGCGTCGTGACGCCGGGCAGGCTGGTCATGACGATGGGCACCTCGGTTTGTCATATGCTTCTCGGCGCCGAGGAGAAGCCGATCGAAGGCCTATGCGGCGTCGTGGAGGACGGCATCGTTCCGGGGTATTACGGGTATGAGGCGGGCCAGGCCGCCGTGGGCGATATTTTTGCCTGGTACGTCGACGAAGCGGTACCGGCCTATGTCGCGGAAGCGGCGCGGGACGAAGGCTTGAACGTGCATGAGTGGCTGGAGAAGCGCGCTTCCGGGCTGAAAGCCGGCGAGTCCGGGCTGCTGGCGCTGGATTGGTGGAACGGCAACCGCTCCGTGCTTGCCGATGCGAATTTGACCGGGACGATCCTCGGCTTGACGCTGCTGACGAAGCCGCAGGAGGTATACCGCGCGCTGCTCGAGGCGACGGCTTTCGGCACGCGCAAAATTATCGAAGCCTTCCTTCGCGGCGGCTTGGCAGTGGACGAGCTGTACGCCTGCGGCGGCCTGCCGCAGAAGAACCGTCTGCTGATGCAGATCTATGCGGACGTGACGAACCGCGAGATCAAGGTCGCGGCCTCGAAGCAGACGACTGCGCTTGGCGCCGCGATGTTCGGCGCCGTAGCGGCCGGCGCGGCGAAGGGCGGCTACGACGGCATCGTGGACGCCGCGGCCGCCATGGCGCGCGTCCGCGAGGAGACGTTCCGGCCGATCCCGGCGAACGTCGCAGTCTATGATAAGCTGTACGCCGAGTACATGCTGCTGCATGATTATTTCGGCCGGGGAGCGAATGACGTCATGAAGCGGCTGAAGGCGATCAAGGAAGAAGCCGGCTCGCGATAGCCATGCAAGCGAAGAGCCCGCCGGTTGGCGGGCTCTTGGCGCGTTCGTTGCCGCCGAATGCTTCGGTCGCGATCTGCGCGCTGTTATTGCTGATCTTCCTCTTCCAGACGCTGCAGCTCTTCGAAATTGTTCTCTAGGATTCCGGACAGCTGGTCGGAACCCCATTCGTTGCCGCGCAGCACGCGAACGAAGACTTCCAGGCCGACGACATCGCGGCTCTGGATCGGCAGATTCAACAGCGTTTGCGGGATCGGCCGTCCGTTGAGACGGAGGATGACTTCCACGTTGCCTGCGATGACGATGCCGTTCACCGAAATAATGCGTCCGTTGACGTTGAACCGGACAACGCCCGTCGATGCCAGCGCCTGGCCGATATTCATGCCCGGGAAGTGCCGGACCGAGTAAGAATTCGTTATCCACGGATAGAAGTTGCCGCCGTTGATGACAACCGTGACGAATCCGAAGTTAGGCGGGAACGGCCCGGGAATCGGAATCGGCAGCGGAATTGGAAGCGGGAACGGTCCGGGACCCGGAAATGGCGGGAACGGTCCGGGTGGAGGCGGAGGCGGGAACATGCCGGGGCCTCCGGGGCCGCCAGGGAAGCCTGGACCTCCAGGGCCGCCAGGGAAGCCTGGACCTCCAGGGCCGCCAGGGAAGCCGGGGCCTCCGGGGCCGCCAGGGAAGCCGGGACCTCCAGGGCCGCCAGGGAAGCCTGGACCTCCAGGGCCGCCAGGGAAGCCGGAGCCTCCAGGACCTCCGGGGCCGCCCGGCCCGCCGGGCAGCCCTGGGAGCATGCCGCGCGGGCCGCCGCAATTGCAATCTTTTAACCGATTGAAGTATCCCTCGGGCGCGCCTTGCACGTAATAATATTTGTATTTCATGAAACGGTCTCCTTTTCGCACAGCAAGGATGGGTGAATATCTCGGTGTCAGTCTATGCGGCAAGAGCCTATCCGGTGTATGCTTTTCGCCCGCTCTGGCACTCCGGACAGCCCTGCGTCATGCCAAAAAAACCGTTATGCGCGCTTCCTGCATAACGGTTCTATCGGTTCTTCCATCCTGGAGCGTGCTATCAAGGCGCTTCTGGCGAGTTCTTGCTTTGCGTTCGGCTATGCGACCCGCCGCCACGCGCTGCCGGCCGTTACCTTCGGCGCGCTTCGCTCAACGTGAACTGCCCGACGAGCTGCTGCAGGAACGCCGATATCGCCTCTACCTGGCTGGAGCTGCGGCGGACATGCATGAAGTCGCCAAGCAGCTCCTGCATGTTGCCTTCCACCTCCGTGGAGATGCCGCGGTTCTGCTTGCTTACGAGCGCGATTTTCTCCATGACGGCCACGACCTCTTCGACGACTTGCGACTTTAACGACTCGTCCTCGTGCGCATTACGCAGTATCTCCGCAGCCGTGGCTACGAGCGCCGTGCCTTCCGTAACGACCCGCGTGCCTTCGGCCATCATCGCGGTAGCCCGCTGTCCGTTCGCATAGATCTGCCCGACGATGCCGTGCACCTCACCCGTCGATTGACGCGTGGAATCCGCGAGCTTCTTGATTTCCGCGGCGACGACGGCGAACCCGCGGCCCTGCTCGCCGACGCGGGCCGCTTCGATGGAAGCATTCAGCGCGAGCAAATGCGTCTGAGCCGATATTTCCTCGATGACGCCCAGCACGCCCCGGATATCGTTCGTCGTGGCCATGAACGCTTCGATGGAACGATTCGTCTCCGCCACGCGATCCGCGATTTGAGCCATTTTCTCCTCGATGCGTACCAGCTCGCCCCGCGCGACGCCGATATTCGCCGAGGCCCTGCCTTCCAGCAGCAGCAGCGTTTCCCGCATCTCGCCCGCAGCGTCCTTCGCGGCGTCGATGTCCTTCAGCTGGCTGCGGGTGCTGCGGATCATCGCGTTGATTTTGCCGCTCACCCTTTCGGTCGTGCCTGCAGTGGCGCCTGTCGTTTCGAGCAGCACCCTTTGGTTGGTCAGCACGTCCGCCGAGGCCAGCTTCACTTGAAGCATGACGCCTTCCAGGGAATCGATCATATTGTTGATCCATTTGGCCAGCTCCCGCGTTTCGTCGTTCGCGAACGACGCCGTATCGAGCCGCTGCGTCAGGTCGCCCTTGCCTTCCGCATTGATTCGGATAAATTGATTGAGCCGCCGCATCTGACGGGCGGTTTCCCGGCTGCCCCGGCGGTCGAGCGACCAGACCATGGTTAGCCCGAGCAGCAGATTGGCGCAGCCGACGATCGCTGCGGCACCGATCGCGGGGAGCGCATTCGCGATCAATAGCCAAGCCAGGATACCGCCGATGATACCGAGAGCGGCCAGCCAGCCAAGCGAGCGTTTGAACTGCGCAACACGGATGCTGCGGATGCGATACACCTCTTCCAGATCGCCTTCGCACATCATTCCCCATACGTCGGGGCAATGCGGAAGCTGGAAGGTGACGCCTTTGCCGATGACGGGAATATGGCGATAATCCGAGTAGCCGGGGAACCCGACGAACAGGTTGCTGCCGTTCCGGATCGTGTTCGCGACGCCGGGATGCAGCAGGCCCGTTGCCGGATCGGTGAAGATCAGTTCCAGCTCCGTATGCTCCTTGACCGTAACGCTGCCCCAGTCCGTAGAGACGCCGTCCTTCAAATTCTCGCCATGGGTGAACGTGCGGTCCTCGAACCGGCTGCGCGACAGGGCGGTACCCGGCGCGATGTCCGCGAGCAGCCCCGGCTTCGCCATGAAGAGATAGTTATCGCCGGAGTCGGGATAGACATGGCCGGACTCTCGCTGAATTAAGTCGCCGATCACGTCGTTCGGCACGCGGCCGCAGAGCGCCCCCTGCCATTCGCCGTCCTGGACAATGGGGGAGATGAAGAGAAGCGTCATTTTGTCGTGGAACGCAGAGGTGCTCGGTCCGAGCTTGAGCGTCCACGGATCGGCGTACGGCCCGAACAGGCATTTGCGTCCTTCCGCGACGCCCCTGGCGTAGGTTAGTCCGGGAGCGATCGGGCTGTCCGCCGATCCGTAATGTTCGCCGCGGCTCCGATTGTCCGTCGAGCATACGACCTTGCCCTCACCGTCCAGCAGGAAGATTTCGGAGAAATCCACGGCGCGTGCACGCGTCTCCGCAAACATTTGCTCCAGGAAGGGCTCGTCGCGCTGATCGCGAGCGTTGCGTTCGGCTAGCTGCGCCTGCAGCCGCTCGAGATGGCTCCAGTATTCCGCCGTCCACGCCTGAAGCAGTTCCATTCGCGTATCCGCAATGCTTTCGAAGATTTCCGCGACATCCGATTCCGTCTCGGCGTTAAGCTTGTACGACCACCAGAGCGGCAGACCCTTCCGAAAACCGAGCCAATCAAACATATGACATCCCCCAATTCGCGATAACCATTATATGTAAGGTATTATAACATGAAATTCGCGAAAAATGGAGGAATTTGTTTTTTACAATCAACAGATAGAAATTTATGTTAGGTATATAGACACACATAGGCGGGGAATCGCCGTTAGAGCACATGAGCCCATTTTGCCATCCGCACCTATCCCGTAGGCTGCTAACTAAAAAAGACCTCCGCACCGAAGTGCGAAGGTCCTCTTGGCTTGCTTATTTGGCAGCATCGTAACGCTTGCCAACTTCAGCCCAGTTCACAACGTTCCAGAACGCTGCGATGTAGTCAGGGCGTTTGTTTTGGTATTTCAGGTAGTACGCGTGCTCCCAAACGTCCAGGCCGAGCAAAGGCGTTTCGCCTTCCATGATCGGGCTGTCTTGGTTCGGCAGGCTGTATACTTTCAATTTGCCGTCTTTCGTCAGCGCCAGGAATGCCCAGCCGCTGCCGAAACGCGTCGTTGCCGCTTTCGCGAAATCGGCTTTGAATTGCTCGAAGCCGCCCAGCTCGTTCGCGATTGCGTCAGCCAGTGCGCCAGTAGGCTGGCCGCCGGCGTTAGGACCGATCGTTTCCCAGAAGAGGGAATGGTTCGCGTGGCCGCCGCCGTTGTTGCGGACAGCCGTGCGGATTGCTTCCGGAACGCTGTTCAGATCGGCGATCAGGTCTTCAACCGATTTGTTTTGCAGCTCGGGAGCGGATTCCAGAGCGGCGTTCAGGTTCGTTACGTAAGTGTTATGATGACGGTCGTGGTGAATCATCATCGTCGTTTCGTCGATATGCGGTTCAAGAGCATTGTTTGCGTAAGGCAAAGCGGGCAGTTGATGTGCCATTGGTCAAAAACCTCCTAAATTTATGTATCGTTCTTCACTTCCATTATCCCTGTTCCTGTCCAATAAATCAACATAAATGTTTGTAAAGTCGGCGATCCTTCCCGAATCCGGCAAGGATTAGCTTCGCCCTATTCATACCCGTAATTTCCCGGAACGAAACGCGCTGCTCCGGAATAGGAACGACGACAATCGCTCCTCTTACGCGATCCGACTTCCAATTGGGAACAGGTATCATGGATCTTCCTTCTTCATTTGAGCGCAGGCTTGCCCTCTGAAAAAGCAACATCCACTAGCATGATCAATTATGGATGTTCCCATACAGAACAATCTGGGCGGTGGACGAAGCAAAGTGGCGCCTCTCGGAATATAGATAACTATGAAGGGTAGAGGGGGGACGCCATGTGATTGCAAGGGATACGGGACTGCCCGGTATTAAAGTGATTGAACCAAGCTGTTACGAGGATGAACGCGGCTTTTTTATGGAGAGCTACAACCGCGAGCGATGGCTGCGGAACGGAATCCCGCATCTCTTCGTTCAGGATAACCACTCGCTGTCCGTTATGCCCGGTACGCTTCGCGGCATGCACTATCAACTGGAGCCGCATGCGCAGGCGAAGCTGGTTCGGGTCGTGGCGGGATCGATCTTCGACGTTGTCGTCGACATTCGTCGCGGTTCGCCGACGTTCGGCCGTTGGGAGGGATTCGAGCTGTCTGCAGGCAACAAGAAGCAGCTGCTCGTACCGCAAGGCTTCGCGCATGGCTTCATCACGCTTGCGGCCAATACGGAAGTGCTCTATAAAGTCGATGCGTATTACTCGCAGCCTCACGATCGCGGGATAGCCTGGAACGATCCGGACATCGGCATCGTGTGGCCGCTTGCGCCGTCGGTGCTGTCGGCGAAGGATGCCAAGCATCCGCTGCTTCGCAATGCGGAGATGAATTTTACTTAGTCGGGGTGATGACAGCATGAAAATTCTGATTACAGGCGGAGCAGGCTTCATCGGCAGCAATTTCGTGCATTACATGCGCGGCAAACATCCGTCCTATGACATCTTGAACGTCGACGCGTTAACCTATGCAGGGAATATAACGAACCTCGACGGGCTTACAGAGCAGGGGAACGGGAATTACCGATTCGTGCGCGGCGATATCCGGGACAGGGCCGCCATGGAACCGTTGTTTCAAGCGGGGCTGGATGCCGTGATCAATTTCGCCGCGGAATCCCATGTCGATCGCAGCATTAGCCAGCCGGACATCTTCGTAACGACGAACGTTGTCGGCGCGCATACGTTGCTGGAGCTGGCGAAGACGTACGGCGTCGGGAAGTTCGTGCAGATCTCGACCGATGAAGTGTACGGCACGCTTGGCCCAGCCGGGCTCTTCACCGAGTCGTCGCCGCTCGCGCCGAACAGTCCGTATTCCGCCAGCAAGGCGTCGGCAGACTTGCTGGCACGGGCTTATCACGAGACTTACGGCATGGACGTCAATATTACGCGCTGTTCCAATAATTACGGACCGTATCAGTTCCCGGAGAAGCTGATTCCGCTCATGATCTCCCATGCGCTGCAGGATAAGCCGCTTCCGCTGTATGGCGACGGCTTGAACGTGCGCGACTGGCTTTACGTCGCAGATCACTGCAGCGCAATCGATCTGGTGCTTCATCACGGCAAAGCAGGCGAGGTCTACAATATCGGCGGTCGCAACGAACGGACGAATACGCAGGTCGTGACGACGATTCTGGAGGCGCTCGGCAAACCGGCATCGTTGATAGCGCATGTGCGCGACCGTCCGGGGCATGACCGCAGATATGCGATCGATGCAGACAAGATCCGCACGGAATTGGGCTGGAAGCCCGAGTTTCCCTACGAGCGCGGCATTCGCGCCACAATTGAATGGTATGTGGCCAACGCGGAATGGATGAAACGAATCGAGACCGGTGCATATCGCAGCATGAATGACGCCGCTGCAGCCGGCGACAAGGAGCGCGATGAATCATGACAACGAGACCGATGCGTATCATTGTAACGGGAGCAGACGGCCAGCTCGGCCGAGAGCTGGTTATGCTCCCAGGACTGTGGAAAATGGGCGTCCAGATGCTCGGCTTTGGCCGCAGCGGTCTGGACGTCACGAGCCTGCAGAGCTGCCGCGAGGCCGTCAAACGTTATCAGGCGGATGCCGTCATCCATTGCGCGGCCTATACCAATGTCGACAAGGCGGAGTCGGATGCCGACGCGGCCTTCCGCATTAACGCCGAGGGCACGCGCAATATCGCGCTGGCGGCACGCGAGTTCGGAGCGAAGCTGGTGTACATCAGCACCGATTACGTATTCGAAGGAACGGCTTTCGAGCCGTACAAGGAGAGCGACGAGACGAAGCCGCGCACCGTATACGGCAAATCCAAGCTGGTCGGCGAGCAGGAGGCGCTTGCGGTGGGAGGCAAGGTGTTCATCGTTCGGACATCATGGGTGTACGGCAAATACGGACGCAATTTCGTCCATACCATCCGAGATCTGGCGCGCGAGCGTAAGGAATTTCAAGTCGTCGCGGATCAGATCGGCTCGCCGACGTATACGCGAGACTTGGCGGAGTTTCTCATCCAGCTGGTGCAGACGGACGGATATGGGATTTATCATGCTACCGGCAGCGGAGCATGCTCCTGGCATCAGTTCGCGCAAGCGATTCTATTCGAGAGCGGGTTGACAGACGTGAAGCTTGTGCCCTGCACGACGGCGGATTTTCCGCGGCTGGCTCAGCGGCCGGCTTACTCCGTACTCGATCACGGCGAAATCCGGCGCAGAGGATTGAAGGAATTACGCCATTGGCGTGCGGCGCTTGCCGCTTATGCCGTGGATATCGGCGGCGAGAAGCAGTAGCAGCGGCGTGGAAGTAAGCGCGTGATGCGATAGATCGAGGGGGAGTAGAGATTGCTGGGTAAGCGCTTAAAGGCTGGAATATAAAAAAGCCTCCACCGAAGTGGAGGCTTTTTCGAGCTTTGGAACGTTTCATAATCCGAGATTATTTAACGAAACCAACGTTGCCGAGGAAACGAGCGATCATTGTAGCTGCTTCAGCGCGGTTCGCGTTAGCGTTACCTGCTACCGTAGTAGCCGTTTGGCCATTAACGATACCTTCGCTTACTGCAACTGCAACTTCGCCTTTCGCCCAGCCGAGGCTGCCAGCGTCTTTAAAGTTTGCCAGTGCTGCGGAGATTTGCTCATCCGTCAGCGTGACATCTTTACCCGCGAATGTGATAGCGCGAGTGACGATAGCTGCCAGCTCTTTACGAGTGATGTTCGCGTTTGGTTTGAAAGTACCGTCTTCATAACCCGTGATCAGACCTGCGTTAACCGCCGTAGCGATCGTAGCAGCGTACCACTTGTCGGAAGCGACGTCTTTGAATTTCGAAGTCGTACCGGATACTTCAAGTCCAAGTGCGCGAACGACCAAAGCTGCAAACTCGGCGCGAGTGATGTTACGTTTAGGTTCGAACTTAGTAGCGGACGTACCTTTAACGATCAACTTGCTCGCGAGAGCTTCAACATCTTTCTGTGCCCAGTTGCCAGCCAGATCCGCGAAGGATACGGCTTTTGCTTGGATTACAGTGTAGATGCTGTTGCCGTTACGTTTCAGGGTTGCCATCGTTTTGTCGTTCTCAGTAGCGAAGGTAGTTGGCACGAAGCTAAACTCACCTGTTACTGGGTTGTACAAAACGCCTACAAGACCAGACGTATCAGCAGCAACTTCATTCAGAGGGATCGTACGGGATACGTACTGTCCGAATGTCGTAATGGCTTGTTCTTTGTCACCTGCAACTGCTACGACTTTGAAGTCGACGGCAGGAGCAACCTGTTTACCACCAACTGCAGTAGCGGCAGCGCCGATTTTGTCAGCAGCATCGCCAGTTACTTTTTTCAACTCGACGCGGATCACCAGGTCCTTCAGCTCAACCCCGAGGGATTTAGCGAGTTCTTCCAGTTTCAACGCAGCGATTGGCAGGGTGATGGAAGTTCCATCTTCCAAAACGATGGTCAGGGACTTCCCTTTGATCAGGGCATCAGCAGGCAGCAGAACGACGTCAGATGTGGAATGAATCGTAGCGTCTGCATTTGCATTGAACAAGTTGATAAGAGCATCGCGGTTAACAGTTCCGTCAGCATTGATTACGTTAGCCGGTGGGAAGTACCCGCCGCCGCCGTATACCGGAGCAGTGTAAGTGTAAAGATCCGTAACTACGCTGCTGTCATCCGGGTAACCGAGGTATGTATTCTCTGTGATCGTGATCGGATCAAAGTTGAAAATACCGTCTTTACCGGAGTAAGTAGCCGTTACAGTCGAGTAAGTGCCGTCTTCGTGATAAACACCGATCGTAATCGTGTTACCGTTCAAGGCGCCATACTCTTCATCCGTCAAATACACCGAGCCTGTAATCGTATTTGTAGAGCTATCGAATTTAGCATTGATAGTCGCTGCAAAAGCGATGATCGGCATGAATACGGAAACGATCATTGCAAAAACGAGAACTGCCGCTGTTTTGTTCTTAAGAAGCTTTGTCATTTTTTGTTTTCACCTCCTTTCATGAAATATATGAACGAGCTGTAAAGGAAGTATTAACGTTAGTATATAATAGCTTATTTTGACTGGCTAGGTCAATAAATGTAAAAAAGAATACATATTCCATGAAATTTGTAAAATCTTTATGACAGTTCGTGTCGTAGATTGTATAGACTACGATTGTTTTCTCGAAGCAGCCTCATAGGCACTCAATTTCTCTCTTGTCTTCTTGTCATCCTTACCCTGGGCTTCAAGCGCATTGAGATAGATTCGCAGCGCATTTGGCACATATTGCTCCTCAAGCTTAGATTTCGTTAGCGGTTTGAGCACACTGACGGCATCGCTATATTGCTTCTGTTCGACATCGATTTGGCCGATTGCGAGCCTCATAAGCGGCGTCACGCTAAAATCCCTTCCCTGGAGCTGTTCTTTTGGCAGATCTTTCAAAAGATCGATTCTATGAAGCACCTCTGCATAGAGTTCGCGCGCACGCGTCCATTTCGTACCTTCAGCGGCATTATTGGATTGTTGATCGAGTTTGCCCGCTTGCGAATACTCATAGATTGCGCGTTCATAGAATTCAATGTTCCAAGGTCGGTTTTGAATGCCTTCTTCAAGCACTGTCAAGGCTTTGTTCGTATCTCCCTCGTTTTTGGCGAAGGTATACTCTACGAGCGTGAGACTGCGGTTGTAGGGATCCGATTGCCGAAGCTGCCCGATCAGGGCATTAATCGTCTCTTCGTACTGCTTGTTTTTCGTTTGATTGTACGCTTGGTTCAACCAGTCGATTTTCCGGAGGATAAACTCTGGATTGCTCGGCGAGTAAGCGAGTGCCGAATCAAGCGGCGTAAGCAAATCCTTCAATTCGTGCTTGTTGTCCTTAACAAGCGCGATAGCATTGCTGTAATACCCGTTAGCCATGTAAGCGCGGCCGGCTCCGACCAGCATGACAACAGCTAACAGCGCAACGCCTGTCGGGAAACCGAACCGCCATATTTTACCCGCGCTTTCATCTTCTCGAATCTTAGCAGGCAGTACCAGCTGACTGCTATAAACGGCCCCCATCAGTCCCAAAGAAAGAAATACGATCGCCGAAAGATAAATATAACTCATATCGAAATCGATTGCACTATGAATGAGAATCGAAACAGCGAAAATATAAAAGACAAAGTGTGTTTTGCCCGCGCTTTTATCCTTGATATAGCAGCGGAGATAGATAAAGAAGATACATGCCAGAAAGCCGATCAGAAGAAGTAGGCCTACCCAGCCGGTCTCTACGAGCGTCTGCAAAAAATAGCTATGAACCTGTTTGCTGCTGTATGGATTATGCTGGTATTTCTCGTAAAGCGCGTTCCAGGCTCCGCCGCCGGCTCCGAAAATCGGATAATCCGCGGAAATCTTCATCGCGTCTTTATAAAAGGTGCCGCGCTCGAGCACGCTGTGCTGGTTGAAATTGATATTCTCCAGGCGATCGGCGATTTCGCCCGGCAGCAATTGCCGCACGCTGCTGCTTAGTAAAACAACTGCGGCAGCAAGGACCGTTACGATAATTAAAACAGCGGGAACAATGACATAAGACCGTTTCTTCTCAGCGAAGGCTGCAAATCTACTTTCCAGCCGATCGTTAAGTAATAGATGTAATAGCGTCACGACGACACCTGCCAAGAGGCCGGCGGCAATGATGACGGACCAGCCTGTAAGAGGCAGCTTGGACCAAATCGACATCAAATCGGCTTGTCCGCCTTTCGCTTCAGGCAGTACGAGTTTAGCGATCGCGTTCATCGTGGACGTCATTTTGCCTAGTATCCCAAATGATACGACGATTGAAATGCATGCATAAAGCATGAACAGCAATTGCTGTTTAAACCTCAGGAACGGCAGCGTGAGCAAGATGAGTACCGGCACGATAACCAGTGCGCCGCGAGACAACGTAAGCATGAACGATACCCAGATCGGTACGAGCATAAAGGCATGAAGCAATCGCCAGTAGGCGCTGCGAACCTGCACGACAAGAAATAATCCCGCTAAGAACAAGGCTGACAAATACGCGGCATAAGCGTTCGGATACTGGAAAACCGATGTGACCCGGTACACTTCTTGTTGGTACCATAATGCGTCAGGAAAATAAATTTGGCCCATCATATTCGCGAGTCCGTAGAAAACGACCCCGTATCCGGCGAACTGTATGCCATATAGAAGCAATTGCCTGGCTTTGTTCGAGTCGCCGTAGTATAAGCCTAGCATGAAGATAGCAGATAGAAAGGACACGACAAAGATCATGATGTGAGACTGGTGAACGGATGCGGCTCCGATATTTGAGATCAAATAGGAGAGGGGCATCAGCCACGCGCTAGCGGACAATATGGCTTTCCAACTATCCAATCTTGCTGTCTTGTACATATAGATGGTTCCAGCAAGCAAGAGAATAAAAAAGGCTACTTCTGCTCCGACTAGTGAAGGTTCGTACGTAAACAAATATCCGACGAATAATTTACTGCTGTTGTAAGGTGCAATGAACAACAACAAGGTAATGACAGCCAGGCCGGACCATTTGATCAGTGAGAGGTCTTTTTCGGATTTCGAAAACTTTGATGCATGCGATGTATTCATTTATGTTCTCCTGGGTTAAAGGCTATGATTATGTCAGAAAAAAGGGATACTGTAATGTATAACGCAGAAAGGATGCGGAAAGTTGCGGTCGAAACAAATATTTACAGATTCTATTTTGATTTAAGATATTTTAAGTGAATAATCGATAAATACTTGCTCACATCATTTTTATACGGAAAATAAATCACTAAATCGATTCATATAGAAAAAAGTCTATTTTTTCGTTAAGAGAATAAGGAAAAACGAAAATATATTGGAAACAAGGATTTTTGGTTTTTTTGTCGAAAATATTCAATTATAAGAACTGGAAAAACTGCTGTCAGTTTTGATATAGTTATTGTTAATTTTGAGAAAGGAGACGGACAAGAACTTAGTTTAACAAACGTTGACTTCATTTTTCAATCCTTTTGGGAATTTTCAGATCGTTACTAGACGTAATGAATCAATATTAAGAACTTAAACAAGACCTGTTCGACCGTTGACTGCCGATATAGTTTCGAACGATATAAATATGTCATTCGATCTCTTGTTTTTGGGCGAGGCGCCAGGAATAATGTGAGTTGTTCTCTCTTGTCGGAGTCTACTTGATCACCATATAACGTATAAAACTCCAGCGCTTGCTTGTGAAGGAGCCGTCGGCCTTTATGTTTACGGTAGCTCTGCCATTTTTTCTTTATCTTGTCCCAGGTTGATCCTTCGCCGCCAACAACATTATTCGCGTGTTGCCGGTAAAGAATGGATGGCTCGGGTTCAAAGCGAACCTTTCCAAAGGCGGACACGCACAAATATACCCACCAATCATGCATGAGAACATTCTCCGCTGAAGGTTGTTTGGAACAAAGCAGACTCCTGGCTTCTCGGTTAAATGCAATGGTTGCGCCTACGGCTATATTCTGTATTAACGCATTATAGAAAGAAGGAACCTTGGAAATTGCGCTAGGCCATACTTTAATGGGCGTCAAATCAGAAGTTGTCATCTGGGTCGACGTGAACACCATAGCGGGATTACTCGTGCCGAGTGACTCTAGATGAGTCGCGGCACTTGTTAGTTTATGGGGCATCCAGACATCGTCTTGGTCACAGAAACAGAAATAATCTGAGTCGCTGCTGGAATGCTGCAGCAGCCAAAGGAAGCTTTTAATAACGCCGATATTCTCGCCGGGAACGAAACGGATCCAGTCAGGATAGTTTGAAGCCCATTGCGATACAATGGCGGAAGTTTGGTCGGTTGAGCCGTCGTCTCGAATGATTATGTTGAAATTTCGATGCGTTTGATTCATTAGGCTGTTAAGTTGTTCAGAAATATATCGCTCGCCGTTATAGGTTGACAGAAGAATTTCGAATTTTTTCAAGACGCACCTCGTTTGCCGCGAAGAGTTTGAAAGAATATTATATGTGTATCACAAACCAACTGATCTGTCGAATTTCAACAGGAGTAGGTTAGTAAGATAAGGAGCCGGTCATGAAGACGTATTTTCGTAATCTTGTAAAGTATAAGGATTTGTTTTTTCAGTTAGTGCAGCAGGATATCAAAATAAAGTATAGGAACTCCACGTTGGGCATTTTGTGGAGCATGTTGAATCCATTGTTGATGATGATCGTCATGACGGTCGTTTTTATGGAATTATTCAAAAGCAACATTCCCTATTATCCTGTCTATGTATTGAGCGGCAGGATTTTGTACCAGTTTTTTTCCGAATCGACTAGCTTCGCAATGGACTCTATACATGCTAATGGTCAATTGGTTCGCAAAGTTTATGTTCCCAAGTACTTCTTCCCGCTATCGCGTGTCAGCTCCTCGTTTATAACGACCGTTATTTCTTTGGTGATTATTGCGATATTAATGGCTGTAACTGGCGTTCCGTTTCGATGGATGAATTTGTTATTCGTTCTTCCAATGTTCTACCTGGTGGGGATCGTGTCCGGTATTGGCTTGCTGTTATCGTCCATTACTGTTTTTTTCAGAGATATGAAGCACTTTTACTCAGTGATCCTGCTCGTTTTGATGTACGTGACGCCGATTTTTTATCCGGAGTCGATCATTCCGGATAAGTATCATTTGCTATTTCAAATGAATCCACTATACATCGTTCTCAAGATGTTCAGGGACATTGTCATCTATGGGAATATGCCTACGCTGGAAGCTCATTTAATCTCGATCGGATACGTTGTCTTCTTTGGCGTTATCGGTTTGTTCGTCTTCTATAAGGCACAAGACAAATTCATTTATCATATTTAAAAGTTGAGGTTTTTACCATGAACGATATCGCGATACAGGTTTCGAATATTACGATGAAATATAGGCTGGCATCGGAGAAGGTTGACTCGCTTAAACATTTCATCATAAAGAAGTTCAAGAAAGAAATGAAATACGAGGATTTCTACGCGTTGAAGAACGTGAGCTTCTCCGTGAACAAGGGAGAAATGTTCGGCATTGTCGGAATGAACGGCGCAGGGAAAAGCACGATGCTGAAAATTATTGCGGGGGTACAGAAACCTACGCAAGGCACCGTCGAGCGGAAAGGGATGATCGCTCCGCTAATCGAACTGGGAGCAGGATTTAATGGCGAGCTAACCGGAATGGAAAATATTATGCTCAACGGTTTGCTGCTCGGGTACTCTAAGAAATTTATTAAAGAAAAACTAGATGAAATCGTCGAATTCGCAGAACTTGGGAAGTTTATCCATACCCCTTTGAAAAATTATTCTTCCGGCATGAAGGCGAGACTTGGCTTCTCGATTGCCACGGTCGTCAAACCGGAAATACTAATTGTTGATGAAGTGCTATCGGTTGGCGATTTTAAATTTAAAGAGAAATCCGAACAGAAAATAAACGCGATGACGGCAAACGGGACGACCGTGCTGTTTGTCTCTCACTCTTTAGGGCAGGTTGAAAGCATCTGCGATAGGGTTCTTTGGCTGGAACAAGGATGCGTAAAGGAAATCGGTCCTTCAAAAGAAATCATATCGAAATTCAAAAACAGCTAAAGGATATCGATGTGGCAGCCACTTGATGCGAAAGGAGGGAGCGGCTTGAGGATATTATATTTCTCAACGGTTAACTGGAAATGGATTAAGCAAAGACCTCACTTTATCGCGCATTACTTGTCGTTAAAAGGCTATGAGGTAGATTACTTTTCATTGAATCCGATCGGTAAGACCAAAATTCGAAAATTTACTCAAGGGCGATTGAGAGTTCGTGATACGTACGTCATTCCGTTTGCGTTGAAATACCGGTTCGTCGAAGCATTGAATGCATTCGGCCTGCGAGCTAAATTATCTTTTGAAAATTACCATATCATTATTGTTACTCATCCATTTCACCTGAAGTATATTCCAGCTAGGTTGCTCGTCAATTGTCTGCTTATCTATGAATGCATGGATAACATGCCTTATTTCTATGAAGGACCGCTGAGGGAGAGGATTTTGGCGGAAGAGAGGAAGACATTGAATTGCGTAGATACTGTTATTACAAGTTCAAATCATCTGAGAATAGCATTACATGACCGGTCACCGGATAAACAGATGCACATAGAAACGATTCCTAATGCCCTTGATCGACCGACCTTCCGTCGAGAACCGAAGCGGCTTATATTGCAAGAGCCCAATCTCATATATATTGGAACCATTAGCGATTGGATGGATATGGAAACGATAAGAAAATTTGCTTCGATCCATCTTCGGTACACGATTTATTTAATCGGACCGGCTGAAATTCCTTTGGATTTATTGCCGAATATGGTCTGGCTAGGTGTGAAAAAGCATGACGAAATTATTGATTATATCTATTCAGGTAATATAATGTTGTTGCCTTTTTTAATAAATGAATTAACAGAAGCTGTAGATCCTGTTAAAATATACGAATATCTTTCTTTGAAAAAACCAGTTATTAGTTCGTATTGGGCAGAATTAGGGAAGTTTGAAGACGCTAAAATCAAATTTTATTGTAATTATCAAGATTTTGAGAACCGCGTGTTCGAGATAGAACAAGCCGGATTTGCGTCCGAGTTGGATTCGGAGTTTGTAGAGTTAAACAATTGGGAAGTCAGAGTTGAGCGATATGCTAAATTGTTATATAGCGATTTGAAAGCGAAAAAAACTAACTAGAGCGAGGATGGGCTAATATGAAAATCTGTGTCATTGGTCTTGGGTATATCGGATTGCCGACTGCGGCAATGTTCTCGAGTTACGACTGCGAAGTTATCGGCGTGGATGTCAAACCTGAGGTAGTTGACGTGTTAAATCGCGGGGATATTCATATCGAGGAACCGGGATTGTCGGAAATGATTACTGCGGCGGTCGCGAACAAACGCTTTAAAGCATCGTTAAGCCCTGTCGAAGCGGATGTCTACATTATTGCGGTACCCACTCCGAATAAAAATGATTCTTATATGAGCTGTGATCTCACATATGTCCTGGACGCTTGTCAATCGATTACTCCATTTTTGAAAAAAGGATCCACTGTTATTGTCGAATCGACGATTGGGCCGCGATCCATGGACGATTATATCAAGCCTTTGTTTGAAACGGCAGGCTTTGAGATCGGAGAAGATATCTATCTGGCCCACTGCCCAGAACGTGTGCTTCCAGGTCAAATACTCAAGGAATTGATACATAACAATCGGATTATCGGCGGCATTACGACTAAATGCACGGAAGCGGCAGCTAAAGTTTATTCCATGTTTGTAAAGGGAGAAATCATTAAGACCGAGGCCAAGACGGCCGAAATGTCCAAATGCATGGAGAATACGTTCAGGGACGTTAATATCGCACTAGCTAATGAGCTGGCGAAGATTTGTTACAAACTAGACATTAACGTGTTAGACGTTATTCAGATGGCGAATAAGCATCCTAGGGTAAATATTCATAGCCCTGGGCCTGGTGTAGGCGGACATTGTCTTGCTGTCGATCCTTATTTTATTTATGAGAAGGCTCCTGAATACGCTAATATCATTAAGATGGCACGGGATACGAATAACAGCATGCCGGAGTTTGTAGTGGATGTGATTCGAAGTGCGTTCGCGAATATGAGCGAGCTGACAATTGCTATATTCGGGGTTACCTATAAGGGCGATGTTGATGATATGAGAGAATCGCCTTCTCTCGAAATTATCGAAAAACTGAAAGAAGAAGGATACCGGCTTGCCATCCATGACCCTCATGTCACTCACGAGGATTTCGTTGAAATGGATGAAGCGGTTTTAGGTGCGGACCTTATTTTGGTATTGACGGATCATTCCGAATTCAAATCGCTTGACCACAGTCGACTTGCCTCGAAAATGAGAACGCCTTTGTTGTTGGATACCAAAAATATTGTTATGCCTCAACCGGGCTCAAGGCTTGAAATTATTAATTTTGGCAATGCATCGCGTTATAAAACGGGCCAAACTGCTGCCAAGCTACAAGAGGTGAACTAACATTGAGCGTTAAAATGACTTCGCCAATTGAATTGACGGATGGTGTGAAATTATACGGTCATGAAGATGAATATATTACATCCGTCATTCAAAGAACGAAACAATATTACGAGATTATTGATTTACAGAAGTTCTCTCCGTATATTCCGGAGAACGCCGTTATTTTCGACATTGGTTCGAATATCGGCAATCACACGGTGTTCTTTCATAAGCATTGTAACCCGCGAAGGATTTATGCTTTTGAGCCGGCATCGGACAATGCATCATTGCTCAAAAAGAATATTATAGAAAACGGACTTGCAAATACGGTGGTCTATCAGACAGCTGTCGGCAGCACTCCAGGCAGAGCGGACTTGGTCAAAAATATCAGAAATATGGGTGAATGCAAATTAGTCGATAATCCAAATGGCGCAATAGAAGTGGTATCCATTAATTCGTTGAAATTGGAGGAACCTGATTTTGTGAAAATCGATGTTGAAGGCGCGGAGTTGGAAGTTTTGCGTGGAATGACCGATATTCTCGCTTCTTCAAGCCCGGTGTTGTGGATTGAAATTAATGATAACTTCAATGAAGTTGACGACTTATTAGGCCAGTTTCAGTATGAATTGATTGATAAACATCACTTTAATTATATCTATGTAAAACATGGTTCCCGATCCAATCAATTAGAGACGCTGCAACTATTTAAAAGAAGCATTATCCCGAACTACAACCAATTGGTATTGGACAAATGGAATTTAAACAGGTGGCTTGCCGAGGAGAAAGACAAAAACGTAAAGTTGTTGCAACAATCGAGCAACCTGGAATTGGATTTGAAAAACTCGGAACTGGCATTAACGAACGCACAATTCGAATTGGGGAATTTAGGAAGCCGATCTGAAAGGGAAATTTCGACCCTTCAGCAAGAAGTGGAGTCTCTAAACAATAGGATGCATGATTCGCAAGTGGAATCCAAGCGACTTGTTAGCGAGCATGAAACGGAAATATCGTCCTTATTGGAAAAAACAGCGAATCTTACTAACAGTCTTGAAGAAACACGCAGAAAATTAATTAACACTTGTAATGAATACGAGATTCAGAAGAAAGAACTTCATGAACATATTTTGCAGCATATTGAAGCGGAGCGAAAGGCATTGCTAGAAATGCTGGCCTTGCAGCAGCATTATCAATTGCTCGAGGCGAGGTATATGCGCGTGAGAAATACGCTGCCTGGAAAAGTCGCGGTTAAACTTCTTAAGTTTGTGAAGAGGTTAAGAAGAAAGAGGGACTTCACATGAATAAAACGCAAATAGATGCGAGGCTGCTGGAACTGAAAAAGAAAGAGCAGCTGATTCGGAGCGAGCTGGAGCATAAAAAGATAAAATACAATAAGAATGAGTGGTTTACATCAAGCAGGGTTCAACTGTTGGAGGATCGTCTGTTGACAGAAGACAACTCGGACCACTGCTATGTTTCTTTTTTGGAAACCAATAATAGTTTTGCGTTCCCGCCCAAGAAACCTATTTTTAAAAATCTGCTTATCTATAAGCAAGTCAATATTCATTTTGCGGGTGAAATAAGCGGCGAATGCGAGGTCAGATTAGTCGCTATAACGTATCTGGAAAAGGAAAAAAAGAGTACGTACTCTATCTCGCTTAATTCGAATACTGAAATTCCAATCGATTGCGAAGACGGAATGAGACTTGCCTTGCGCATTCAGGGCAATGGCTCGTTCAAATTAACTTCACTTACGATAGAGCCCATTCATAAAGTGAGTCCAGTAGCCTCGAGGCCAATCGCCTACCCATTGAACATATCGAAGCAAGAAAAGAAATTGGCGAAAAAAGTAAAAGTTGCTATGATCGTCGATGAATTTACCTACGAGAGTTTTAGACATGAGTGCGATGCGGTTTATTTGAGTCCCGATAATTGGCTGGAGACCATGCAATTAGAGAGACCCGATATTTTCTTCTGCGAATCGGCTTGGAGCGGCAAGGACCCTGATAAACGCGAATGGCGAGGCAAAATTTATAGCAGCATTAATTTCAAACATGAAAACAGAAAAGAATTGCTTCAAATCATTCAATATTGCAATGAAAATGGGATTAAAACTGTATTTTGGAACAAGGAAGATCCTTCACACTATGAGGATTCCGTGCATAATTTTGTGGATACAGCTAAGAAATTCGATATTATTTTTACAACTGCCGAAGAATGTGTAGATCGTTATAAAAATGAATATCATCATCGGCAGGTCTATCCGCTTATGTTTGCAGTTCAGCCCAAACAGTTTAATCCAATAGAAACGTTCGAGAGGTCGAATGATTTTATTTTCGCGGGGAGCTACTATAAACAACATCCTCAAAGATGTGGAATAATGGATGCCATCTTTAAGAATATCGTCGATTTGGATGCGGATAAACTAGTCATTTATGATAGGCAATCGAATAACGACGATCCTAATCATCAGTTTCCCGATGAATTCCAACCCCATATTCGTCAAAGGCTTCCATATACGCAATTGGACAAGGCTTATAAAGGATCCAAGTTTGCAATAAATATTAATACCGAGACTAATTCGACAACGATGTTTGCGCGCAGAGTCTTTGAATTAATGGCTTCAAACACGTTGGTCGTTAGTAATTATTCTGCAGGGCTCGATAAACATTTCGGGGACTTGATGTATCTTCTTCGTACTGAGAACAGTGAGGATGATCGGAAGGTTCTTGAACATGCCATTTCAATTGACAGCGAACGTCAGCGGTTAAAAGCATTGCGGCATGTATTAACGAATCACACTTATGAAGAACGGATGAATTATGTATTAAATATCGCGGGGATAGCCGTTGAGCCGAACATAACGAATGTGTGTGCAATTATTTTTATCAATAATGAAGCGGAGCTTATTGAAGCGATTGATGTATTCGAAAGCCAAAATTACATCAATAAGCAACTGCTTCTCATAAATCGAAGCGATAATCACATAGAAACAGCGGAATGGCTTTCAAAATATGGCGGCAACGCGGTGTGCATTACAGATATGCATATGATAAATAAGTACGGCAAGCAAATAAACGATTTTATTAGCGCCCAGTTTGTGGCTTTTTTGAGTTTAGATATGTATTACGGATGCAACTATCTATTAGACATGCTGTTGAGCTATAAATATCTGGATACTGATACAATTGTTGTTAAACAAGTTTCATCCCCTTCTTATCGATACACGAATAGTGGACATTTATTTGCATCGATTTTGCCGAAAGAAGCATTGAAACGGATTGAAGTGGGACAAATTGAAGCGACTAAAGATGTGTTAGTAGGAGAACTATTTAAGATTGGCTATCGGATTTTCAATTGCGACCCATACAATGTACTTTTACCGCAAGAAATAACAGAGAACAATAAAGTTAAGATTACGATATAGAAATGGGTGTACTTGAATGTTAAAAGTCAGCATTATAATCCCAGTCTATAATGCACAGAAAAAGATAAGGAAAGCAATAAGTTCCATTCTTAATCAAACAATGGACATCCAGAACATTGAAATAATACTTGTTGATGATTGTTCTAAAGATAATTCGGTAGAGATCATACAAAGTTATTGCAATTACTATCCAAATATAAAATTAATTCCATTGGAACGGAATTCCGGTAGCCCCTCCAGGCCACGAAATGTTGGCGTGCGCGCGGCAAGCTCGGATTATATTATCTTTCTGGATGCCGATGACATACTCCTAGAGAATGCTTGCCATCAGCTCTATTCGGAAAGTATACGCAACGATTATGATATTGTGCGTGGCTATTTAAAAGTGATAAAGGGGAACGATGAGTCTCATTATTCGAATCGCCTCTCTAAAGAAGATTATACAGGCTCTTCGAAGGCACTGATTGCAAACCTGATTGCGAAACAAAGTACGACGGTCGTCGGAATCTACAAGCGAAGCTTCCTGCTAGACAATAATCTTACGTTCAGCGAGTCCATTCGAATGGGCGAAGACACATTATTTCTAAGTAAGTGTTATGCAAATACGGACCGCATTCAATATATTGATGAATGTATATACGAATATGTCAAAAGGGATGAAATTGCTAATATTTCTTCAACGCAGAGCTATGGGACGAGAGAGGTCAACGATCATTTGACAGTATGGAGTGAAACGGAAGACACTCTCAAAGGAATTGGACTGGATTATTCGAGATTGAGGCTGCATGTCGGGTTTAGAGCGGCTCTTGAAAGTATGCTCAATTTCTCCAATGGGCTTATTCCAGAGGAAGACTTTAAAAAACTGGGCAAGTTTCTGCATAAGTATCAATTTATTATTCCAGCTATGCAACTAAAACCAAGATTAAGCGTTATAGTAAATAATCTATTAGATGGAGATTATGAATCCTTTACGCGCAACACAAGGAAGAGAATTGTTATTAATGGATATGATCTAAAGTTTATTAAACCGTTAATTCCATACTTCCAACAGAAGTATGAGGTGGAAATTGATGAATGGAAAGGTCATGAGGCTCATGATGAGGAACGAAGCCGTTCTCTACTTGAATGGGCGGATGTGATATTTTGCGAGTGGATGTTAGGAAATGCAGAATGGTATGCCGAACATAAAAAGGCACATCAATTTCTTTACATTCGGATGCATAGATTTGAGCTGTTTCAACAATACGGCAATCGTCTGAATATCGAAAATGTGGATGCATTTATCGCAGTAGGTATGCATTATTATGAAGAGTTCATCAATATGTTTAATCTTCCTCGTGAAAAAGTAAGGTTGATTCCTAATCATGTTGACTATGACCGCTTTAATAAAGAAAAAGATCGGGACTTTCACTTTAATATTGCCGTGCTTGGTGCATTACCTGCAAGAAAGCGACTGGATCTCGCAGTAGAGTTAGTTGAAAGGCTCATTGTCCAAGATAATCGATTTCAATTACATATTATCGGATCTAAGCCTGAAGATGTTACATGGCTTTGGAAAAACGAAACCGAGAGAACCTATTATGAACACGTCTACACGAAGATAAATAGTGATCCCAAGCTTAAAGATGCAGTTATATTTGCAGGCTGGCAAGACAGCGCAGAGTATTTGAGACGGATTGGCTTTGTCATATCGGTTAGCGATTCGGACAAACCAGAGAGCTTCCATCTTGCTCCCGCGGAAGGGATGGCTTCTGGGGCAGTTGGACTGCTCCTTAAATGGCCAGGTGTTGAATACATTTATCCAGCAGATTTTACAGCAGACAATATTGATGAGATGGCGAATAAGATTGTTCAACTCAATAAAGATCTTGAATTGTTCCATCACTTAAGCAGTAGAGGAAAAGAGTTTATTCAAACTGCTTATAGCATCTCAACTATTGCTGAACAGTTCGATCTACTTATTCGCAAAGATTTTTTGCGCAGAAATTAAATGGTATATACTAAAATATAAAGGAAAAAATACATGAGAACAATGATGCTTCCTCCATTGATAAATAAGTATCAAGTATATACAGATAACTTAACTGCTAAATTAAGGTTCTTCATGGAAGTATCTGAAACCCTTTCAGGTGGGGGAACTGAAAAAGTAATCTTGAATCAGCACACGGATCGAATTCTAAACTTTACTGACGCAAGCGATCGGCTGAAACTCGAAATAACTCAACGAACCATTGAAAATGGCGATGAGTTTTTTTTCCTAAGTATGATGAACTTAACGGAGAAGAGCCAGACTTTAAAGTTTTCGCTTGTCTTAGATTTAGATAATGAAGGGGAATCCAGTGTTTTTGATCTAAATGAACAGTATATAAAGCCTTCCTTCAGTCAACGTTACGGGGAGAACAAATTAACGACTCCAAGTAAATACATTCACACATCTAGTGGCTCAATATTAGTTTCAAAGTATGTTGTATACTCGGATAACATATTAAATTATCCGGATCAAAAGAGAAGTATCACTAGGAAACTTATTGAAGAACTTGATAATATTAAGGTCTTGCGTAAATCAAATGCCGTTCATATTGAAACGATGGTCAACCTGCCAGCTGGTTTGAAATCGGATTTGTTTCTCTTAATCAGCGAAGAAGCATTGTTCTCATCTGATCAAAGTAGGATTGAGTTCTTTAATGACTATAAGACTTCGATAGCAAACAATGATGTCCGGTTTAATATGTGGATTACACCTCATGGCTCCTATACGAAACTGCCGTATTCCATTGAGCCTTTTAGTCCGGATGCATATGGCATAAATCTTCATCATATGTCCAAAAAAGAATTGTTAAGATACTACCAAAGGACCAATGACCGATTCTTTTATAATTTAATGTATAATGCAATCGTTCAATTGTTCGGCTATCGACCTGTAATTGATGGATTGTTTATTACTGATTACACGTCGACGTGGTTGAAAAAGGATTTTCTAATTCAATCTCCCTATATCGATACAAGATTAAATGAAACAGTTACGCTTGCAATCGAAGATTGTAAACATTTGTTTTCATTCGCAGAGCTAGAGAGCTTTCATTTAAATTATGCGAAGTTCTTGGTGGCGTATTCAAAAAAGGGGAAGTTATTGAGCGTTCAAGAGGGGGCCTATTTTTTCCCAGACTATTTCTCGTTAGAGGAACAAGCAAAGCCTACACATTCAAGCCTAAACCATCAACTTGGTATATTGAATTATTTATTGAAGAAGTTTCAGTTAACGGGTACGCAGGAATATGAGCGTGTGGCCAATGCAATGTTAAAAGCGATCCAATTGACAAGCAAACGTTGGATTATGGAGAATCGCAATCTATTCTATAAGGTGTATTACAAAGACAATGAGCTGCATTATGGCGATACCGATTATGTTTATGTTACCTTACTTGACTTACTCCTCGTCCAGAGTAGTTTGCAGAGTATCTACAAACAAAAACATCCGGCCATCGATGAATTAATAATAAGCAAGATGAGGTTTTTGGAAAACAACAATTACGGGCTACAAGACGAGCAAGCATTACTGCCCCCGAATGAAGACATATTGTCAAGGAAACAAGCAGAGAAACTTGCCTTGCAGTTAGGCTATCTTTGAGTATCGCTAGTGGCGGTGGATTGCCTCTCTCTTATAGGTAGAAGATTGGAGTATTCCGATGCATTTAAATAGCGCTCATGAAACGCAAGGTAAAAGGGATATGTTAATTTGGTTGCAGTCGATTGTGGAGGGAGAAGTCGTTGCAATCGTCGATTGTGCTCGTGAATTGCAGCTCAGTGATGCATTAAGCCATTTATTTACTGAAATCCATAAAAAAGCATTGACATTGACAAGCTTCGAGGATTTGAAAGCGTCTCATTATGATAGTGTTGCTAGCATCTGGCCTATTCATTTCATAAACGATGGATACCGAGCGTCTTTAGATCAAATACGTGACGAGAGTTCGCTAGCCGTTATTATTCCGTATCCTACGGAGAAGCATTCGATTGAAAACTTGGCTAAGATTTTTGAGCAAATCGAGCGAAGCTGTTCCATAAGACGAATCGAAATGTCAATTCTAGGGATTGGACTAGCAGCGACAAAACAAAGAGACGGCATCAGACCATTGCTTGGCAAGGAAGCGTCACCCCAGCTGAAGGCAATTATTGATCAGCACTATGCAGCGTTTAAGGAAGCTGCAGAGTGGAGCTCCGCCAACATTCAATTACAGCTTGCGAACCTGAAGCTCGCGAATGTCATACTTGCCTCGCAAAATGCAAGGTTAGCAGAAGAGCTTGAACACAGTCGAGGCAAAAACGCCGAACTTAAAAATGTCATTGATTCAAAAAACAATGAGCTTCTGAACAGGCTTCATTCCGAAGAAGAATTGCTTATAAACTGCAAGGAACTCATGCATGAGCAAGTCAGGTTAGAGGCTAAATACTCGAATATCACGAAGAAATATGAGCTATTAAGCCGAGCAAAGCTTGGGAAATTGACGATTCGTTATTGGAAATATAAGAAGCGCATACCTGAAGACTTTTAAGTTGAGGTGAATGATGATGGATCTAAACTATGTGAATCAAAAAATAGAAGAGATCAATCGTTTGAGAGCTCAACTTCTAAACGAGATGCACTCAAATGGCGAGGGAGAGGCCCCGTCTCCCTCCCTGATGCATGGCAATAAATCTTTTATCCGCATGCAGGATATTAAGATCGCTTGTATTATGGATGAATTTACCTTTAATTGCTTCGCTCCGGAATGCAATCTTCAGCAGGTAACACCATCGGACTGGAAGAACGAATTAGAGGTATTTCAACCGGATATGTTTTTCCTTGAGTCGGCTTGGAGAGGGCTTAATGGGTTATGGAAGGCGAAAATCGATTATTTTAGCGATGAGTTAATTGAGTTACTAAGTTACTGCAAGGTGAACAACATTCCCGTGATATTTTGGAATAAGGAAGATCCGGTATTCCATGATACTTTCCAGCAAGCGGCCCGGTACGCGGATTATGTGTTTACAACGGATATCGATTGCGTGAAATCTTATAAAACGATCGTCAATCACGATCGGGTGTTCTTGCTGCCTTTCGCTGCACAGACGAAATACCACAACCCCATTGAGCGTTTCGAGCGAGAAAACAAGTTCTGTTTCGCAGGCGCTTATTATAAAAGATACAAAGACCGAACAAGGGATCTAGAAACATTCGTTGACGCGATTACCAGTGAAAAGCAATTGGACATTTACGATCGGAATTATTTTGATAAAAATACCGAATATAGGTTTCCAAGGAAATACAGAACGTTGATTAAAGGGTATCTTAAAGCAAATGATATCGGCAAGGCTTATAAAGGATATCGTTTCAATGTGAATATGAATTCTGTAAAGCAATCACAAAGCATGTGCGCTCGGCGTGTGTTTGAACTGCTTGCTTCCAATACCGTCACGTTTAGCAACTATTCAAGGGCGATTCGCAACCTGCTGGGCGATTTGGTCATCTGCACGGACGATGGCAGGCGAATTCGCGATGAAATCCGCAAGTTTGATGATGCAGAGTATTACAATAAATTTCGTTTAGTAGGATTAAGAAAGGTCCTTTCTGAACATACCTATCGTATTCGTTTCGCTTATATAATAGAAAAAGTTTTCGGCAAGCAAAATGATTTTTCAAAACGAGTCGCCGTGGTGGCCAAAGCCGGGTCGAAAGAGGATATCAATCGGATTCGAGAGCAATTCAACAAACAAACCTATACAAATAAACGACTTTATATATGTGCAGCGTATGAATATGTGTCTGACGACGAAGTTGAATTATTCGCTCGGAGTGAAGAAGCCATTGTACGACTTCGGGAAGAAAGCCAATATATCGCCATACTTTCAATTGATGATTATTATGGTTCGAATTATCTTCAGGATTTAGTACTGGCGCTTGAATATGGTGATGAGACAGCGATAACGAAAGCGACTTATTTTGCGCAAGTCAATGACAGGGTCGTTAAGCAAAACAGCGACAATTCGTACAAATATGTAGAGTCTGCATGCGTAAGAAGATCCCTTTTGACTTTGGATCGGATTACGAATGCGGATATCGAACGTTACATCGAGAATGTGAATGATGCTGAGATCGGAAGCCGGAGTCTTTCGATCGATGAATATAATTATGCCATGAACGTCGCAGCGGCAGTTTGTAAAGAAGCGGATGATTTACGGATTCAAGACACCGGTATTGTTTTGAGCAGCCTTGATCATGTAGTTGAAAGCATTCATGCAGGAAATGCGATGGTAACGGGTTCCATTCGCCCGCTAAACGAATCCGAATGTTACCTTTCGAAGTCAAAATCGCTCCTAATCGTTGACGATTATCCGAGTTATTCGGATTTATATAGAAACGGCTTTATTCACAGCCGCGTAGTAGAGTACCATGACCGCGGACATTCCGTGGATGTATTTCGGTTCAGTGAACGGCATCGGGCGGGTTTTTCCGAGTTTAATGGGATAGACATTGCAAGCGGCTATTATGAGGAAATCAATCATTTGTTGTTTTACGCAAAACATAACACAGTATTGCTCCACTTCCTGACAAAAGCTTTATGGGACGGAATTAAAAGCAGCGTTAAGGGAAAAAGAATCGTAGTTTGGGTGCATGGTGCTGAAATTCAACCATGGTGGAGAAGAAAGCATAATTTTCAGGCGCGTCATGACAAGGATGCTTTACAACATGAGTCGGAACAGCGTCTAGCTTTCTGGAGAGAATTGTTTCATCTTGCAAAGCAAGAGACGGGTTATGATCTTCATTTTGTGTTTGTATCGCAGTATTTAGTAGCGACAGCATTTGAGGATTTGAATATGGACTTGCCGCTAGAGAAGTTCAGCATTATACACAATTACATTAATGGCGAGGTATTTAAGTATCGAACAAAGGATCGATCACTTCGAACGAAAATATTATCTATAAGACCCTTTGCCAATCATAATTACGGCAATGATCTGACCGTTAAAACGATTCTTTTACTTTCTAGTCTTCCTATATTCCGAGAACTAGAGTTCAGAATTATCGGTAAAGGCGAGTTGTTCAAAGAGACGGTCAAGCCGATTAGGAAGTTTAAAAATGTTATTATAGAAGAAAGGTTTCTGAGACAAGAGGAGATTGCCGAACTTCACCAACACTACGGCGTCTTTTTGGTGCCAACTCGCATGGACTCTCAGGGCGTTTCGAGAGACGAAGCGATGTCGTCAGGACTTGTGCCAATCACAACAAATGTCGCGGCCATTCCGGAGTTTGTTGATAGCAGCTGTGGAATGCTCGTTGATGCTGAAGATTTCCATGGGCTTGCTGACTGCATTATAGAACTTTATCAAAATCCTGACTTATTCGAACGTTTATCTTGGAATGCTTCACAACGAGTGAGGGTACAAAGTGGAGTTCAACAAACGATAATTAGAGAACTTGAGCTTCTTAAATAGCACCAAGAGGGATTATGAGGAGGATAAGGCGCCAATGAAGATAAAAAAGGCAATCATTCCTGCCGCGGGTCTTGGAACCAGGTTTCTGCCAGCTACGAAGGCGATGCCGAAAGAAATGCTGCCGATCGTGGATAAACCAACCATTCAATATATTGTTGAAGAAGCAGTGGCGTCTGGAATTGAAGATATTATAATCGTAACAGGTAAAGGGAAGCGAGCAATCGAAGATCATTTCGACAGCAATTTCAAACTAGAAGAGGTTTTGAGGGCATCAGGCAAGTATAAACTGCTTGATGAAGTTCAAAAATCTTCCTATATGGCGGATATCCATTACATTCGTCAGAAAGAGCCTCAAGGGCTGGGACATGCTATCTGGTGCGCCCGCAAATTTATTGGCAATGAGCCCTTCGCTGTTTTACTGGGGGATGACATCGTAGAGGCAGAAGAACCATGCTTAAAGCAGATGATCGCATTATTTGAACATTATCAAAGCTCGATTGTAGGTATTAAACCCGTTCCAGACAATGAAGTATCACGCTATGGGATTGTTTCGGGTACTTCAATTAGAGACGATTTATTTCAAGTTCATTCACTTGTAGAAAAGCCGGTCAAGGAAGTGGCGCCCTCCAACAACGCAATTATGGGACGGTATATCCTGACTCCAATGATTTTTGATTTATTAGGGGATCAGGGTGTCGGCTCGGGCGGCGAAATTCAATTAACCGATGCCATTCAACGTTTAGTACAATATGAGGATGTTCTAGCCTATCAATTCAAAGGAACGCGTTACGATGTGGGAGAGAAAATAGGTTTTATTAAGACAACTATCGACATTGCGCTCCAGAGGCCGGATATTAGGCAGGAGTTGGTAGCTTACTTACAAGACGTTTTTGATCAGTTGCGAGTGAAGTCTAGTTGATTTTCAACAAGGGGGTACATAACCATGAAAGGAATCATACTAGCTGGAGGGACCGGTTCCAGATTACTTCCTCTTACTAAAGTTACGAATAAGCATCTCTTGCCTGTAGGTCGGTATCCTATGATCTATCATGCCATTGCCAAGTTGAAATCGGTCGGTATTACCGATATTTTAATTGTCACCGGTAAGGACCACATGGGGGATGTTGTTGGTCTTCTTGGGAGCGGAAGCAAATTCGCTGTGTCATTCACTTATAAGGTGCAAGATGAGGCAGGTGGAATCGCGCAAGCGCTTGGATTAGCAGAGCGTTTCGTAGGGGCAGACCAAATGGTTGTAATCTTGGGCGATAACGTATTCTCGCATGATATATCGGGGTACGTTAATAGTTTCCGTGTTGAGAGACAGTCTGCCAAGATTCTCCTTCAGAGGGTGCCCGATCCAAACAGATATGGAGTTGCGCTGCTTAAAGGCGATGTCATTGCCGAGATTGTTGAGAAGCCTACTCAATTTATTAGTGACTATGCAGTAACGGGGATTTACATGTTTGATTCCAGCGTATTTGACATTATTCGGACGTTAAAGCCATCTCGCCGCGGCGAATTGGAAATTACCGATGTGAACAACCATTATATTGAGAATCAAGCTTTGAAATTCGATATTCTTCCAGGTTGGTGGACCGACGCAGGAACGATTCAATCGTTGGGGGTAGCCAATGAGTTGGCCAAGGATATTATACTTGGTGAAGAATTCGAGGGATGAATGGAAGCCATTTTGAGGAGGTATAGCAACATGATGGTTCGAGAAACATCGTTGCCGGGTGTGAAATTAGTCGAACCGATGATTTTTGAGGACGATCGAGGCTTTTTTATGGAGAGCTATAATCGGGATGTCTGCCGCCATCATGGTATACAAGTCGACTTTGTTCAAGATAACCACTCGCTATCCGTAAAAGAGGGAACCATACGGGGGCTTCATTTCCAGATCGGCCCAAAGGCGCAAGCCAAATTAGTTCGTGTAACGACGGGTTCTATTTTCGACGTAGTCGTGGATGTGCGACAAGGTTCGCCTACTTTCGGACAATGGGAAGGTTTTACACTTTCGTCAACGAACAAACGGCAGTTATTTGTCCCCAAAGGTTTTGCACACGGGTTCTGCACATTAGAGCCTCATACGGAAGTGCAATATAAAGTAGATGAGTATTATTCGCCTGAGCACGATAGGGGAATTATATGGAACGATCCGACGCTGGCTATCCATTGGCCGTACGAGGCTCCAATTTTATCTGACAAAGATCGAACCCATCCTCTTTTCCGGTCCGTAGATGTGAATTTCTTGTACGAGGAGGGGGACAATTGAGGATTCTCGTTACGGGAGGCTCCGGCTTTATAGGAAGTAATTTTATTCACTATATGCGGCGTGAATTCCCGGATTTCCGGATCCATAATGTTGATTCCTTGACTTATGCAGGGAATCCGATGAATTTGGCGGCATTGGAACAGGACCCGCAGTATTGTTTTAGTAGAGCTGATATTTCCGACCGGCTTGCTATGGAGTCGATATTGAAGCAAGGGTTCGATGCGGTAGTCAATTTTGCAGCCGAGTCACATGTTGATCGCAGCATTGCTGACCCCGGTATTTTTGTGCAAAGCAATGTTGTAGGGACTCAAACCCTTCTTGATTTGGCCAGACAATACGGAGTCGCTAAGTTTGTACAGGTATCGACGGACGAAGTGTACGGTTCGCTCGGCAGTACGGGGCTCTTTACCGAGAATACCCCGCTTGCGCCGAACAGTCCATATTCCGCCAGTAAGGCGGGGGCCGATCTGCTTGTGCGCGCATATTACGAAACTTATGGCATGAACGTCAATATTACGCGTTGTTCAAACAACTACGGGCCATATCAATTTCCGGAGAAGTTGATCCCGCTTATGATCCAGCAAGCGCTGCAAGACAAGCCGTTGCCCGTTTATGGCGATGGATTGAATGTTCGCGACTGGCTGTATGTCGAAGATCATTGCAGTGCTATCGATCTTGTCCTTCGCCAGGGAAGAGCGGGAGAGGTATACAACATCGGTGGCAATAATGAACGCAATAATTTGCAAGTCGTGAAATCGATCTTGGCAGCGCTCGGCAAGCCGGAATCGCTCATCTCTTTCGTTCAAGACCGCCTAGGCCATGATCGAAGATATGCCATCGATGCCTCCAAGATCCGTTCGGAGCTAGGTTGGACGCCGAAGTACGATTATGAATCCGGAATGAAGTCAACGATTCAATGGTACTTGGATCACGAGGATTGGATGGCGTCTGTGCATGCAGGTACATATCGGAGCGGTCGGATATGAGAAAGAATAACAAGCTTAAGATTCTCATAACGGGGGCGAACGGTCAGCTTGGTCAGGAGATCGTACAATTGGGTGATCGTTTGATGGTTGAAATAAGCGGGTTTGGGCGTGAGAGGCTGGATATTACGAATTTGGCGCAGTGTCAAGCGGTGATAGCCGACTATATGCCCGATGCGGTTATTCATTGTGCTGCTTATACGGCTGTCGACAAAGCGGAATCCGAGCCGGAAGAAGCCTTTCGTATTAATGCGGAGGGGACGCGCAACGTGGCGCTAGCTTCGAAAGCGATCGGGGCCAAGCTCTGTTATGTGAGTACGGATTATGTGTTCGATGGCTGTGCATCAACGCCCTATCAAGAACAGGACCCGGTCAATCCGCTAACCGTATACGGCGATTCCAAGCTGGCAGGAGAATCAGAAGTTCGGTCGATAATCATGGAACATTTTATCGTGCGTACTTCATGGGTGTTCGGGAAATACGGGAAAAATTTCGTGAAAACGATACGCAAGCTTGCCAAAGAAAAAGATAGGTTACAAGTGGTGAACGATCAATTCGGTTCGCCGACGTATACGCTCGATCTCGCGAATTTTCTATTACAACTCATACAAACCGAACATTATGGCATCTACCATGCCTCTAATAGCGGTGCTTGCTCATGGTACGAGTTTGCTCAAGCCATCTTGCAGGAATGCGGTCTGAACCAGGTACGGCTTGAGCCTTGTTCGACAGCTGAATTTCCTCGCCCTGCAACAAGACCGGCTTTTTCCGTCATGGACCATGCAGCTATCAGAAGGTATGGTTTTGCTGAATTCAGACCTTGGCAGGAGGCGCTGAAACATTTGCTTGAGACGAAAAAAGTACAGTAGGGTCACGGCTTCAGCAATAAGTTTCTTGTATATGGAATCTATAGTTGTTTATTGCATTGTTGGATGACCCGTCATTATTTGATACAATAAGAATTGATATGACATTTCAAGATTAGGAGTGATGCTATGATCCGACAAAACCAGCGTTTCTTGACTCAGATTTACGTATTTGCGGATCTACTGTGCACGCTCTTAACCTTCTTAGCCGCGTATTGGTTAAAGTTTAAAAGCGAAATAATGCCATATCAGCCTACTCTTCCATTTAGAACATATATCATGTGGGCAACCGTATATTCCCTGACCGCGATTCTGATCGGCTTTTATGTCCGTTTCTATGCGCCGAGGCGGAGGAAAAGCTTGTCTTATGAAGCGATGAAGATCATTCAGGTTCAATTGTTAAGCTTCTTAGGCTTGCTGAGCATGCTCTATATCCTAAAGGAAGTACACATTTCCCGAGAGTTTCTGGCACTCTATTTATTCGTAAATATTCTATGTTTGTGTATCTACCGTTTCACCGTGAAAGAGGTACTGTCCCGCATCAGGAGAAGAGGCTACAATAAACGTTACATACTCATTCTCGGGGCCGGCTCGGTCGGCCGCAGCTTCCATGACAGCATAGAGCAGAACCCTGGTCTAGGTTACAGCGTCATCGGCTACCTGGACGATTACATGGACAAGCATGAAGACGAGCACCGCGCGCACAAGCCGATTCTCGGCAAGATCGACGATCTGGATGTCGTTCTGACGCGCCATACCATAGACGAAGTCATTATCGCCCTGCCGCTCAAGGCATACAAGAAATACGCCTTCATTATCGACAAGTGCGAACGCGCGGGCGTCAAGACGCTCATTATCCCGGATTTCTTCGACATTTTGCCGGCGCGTCCGTTTTTTGATAATTTCGCCGGAATCCCGCTCATTAACGTCAGGGATGTACCGCTGGACGAGCTCAGCAATCAGCTTCTGAAACGGATATTCGACATTGCTTTCTCCTTGTTGGCCATTATTGCGACATCGCCGCTGATGATCGTGGCATACGTGGGAATCAAGCTGACGTCGCCGGGACCGGTCATTTTCAAACAAGAGCGGGTCGGATTGGATCGCCGGACGTTTCCGATGTACAAGTTCCGTTCCATGCATGTCTTCGATCAGAAGACCGCCGACACGCAGTGGACGGTGGAGAACGACCCGCGGCGGACCAGGTTCGGTACGTTTCTGAGGAAGACGAGCATCGACGAGCTGCCGCAATTCTTCAATGTGCTCGCCGGTCATATGAGCGTTGTCGGACCGCGGCCGGAACGGCCTTTCTTCGTGGAGCAATTCAAAGAAGACATTCCGAAATACATGGTGAAGCATCATATTCGTCCGGGCATCACCGGCTGGGCGCAGACGAACGGCCTTCGCGGCGATACGTCCATTGAAGATCGGATCGTGCATGATCTCTTCTATATCGAGAACTGGACCTTCTTCTTCGATTTGCGGATAATCGTACGGACGGTAACGAAAGGTTTGCTGAATAAAAATGCCTATTAATCCGGATCATCGCGTTTCTGTTATTATTCCGACGTATAATGCAGGTCCCGATTTCAAACAGCTGCTTGGCAGGCTTCACAACCAATCTCGGCCGCCGCAGGAAATCATCGTTATCGATTCCAGTTCGACGGACGGAACGGCGGAGACGGCCCGTCTTGCTGGCGCGCGCGTCATTCCGATTGCGAAGGCGAACTTCGATCACGGCGGGACGCGCAACGCCGCGGCGCAGCAGGCTGCAGGCGATACGCTGCTCTTCATGACACAGGATGCATGTCCGGAGGATGCGTACCTGATAGAGAACCTGCTAGAAGCGTTGTATGCCGACGAGAACACGGCTTGCGCATATGCGCGGCAATTGGCGAGGGCAGACGCTGACATGCTCGAACGCATGGCCAGGGAGAGCAACTACCCGCCGGTCTCGAGGCGTAAGGAACGAAAGGATCTTCCCGAGCTCGGCATCAAAACGTTCTTCTGTTCGAACGTATGCGCGGCGTACAGGAAATCCGTATTCTACGAGCTCGGTCAATTCGATGCGCCGGTGCTGTTCAATGAAGACCTCTTCTTCGCGGCGCGCTGCGTATTGAACGGCTATGCCGTTCGCTATGCGGCCGAGGCGCGGGTCATCCATTCGCATCATTACACGATCATGCAGCAGTTCAGACGGTATTTCGACAATGGGGTATCCATGCGGGACAACGAATGGGTGTATCCGTATGCAGCTGTCGGGAAGGCGGGATCGAATCTGGTCCGTCAGCAGTTGAGGGCCGTCATCCGCAGCCGGCGCTGGCTGTGGATCCCGAGGCTGGCGGCTGACGCGGCCGCAAAGTTTATCGGGTTCCAGCTCGGGAAACGATACCGGAAGCTTCCGCCCGGGCTTTGCGTACGGTTCAGCATGCACCGGGGGATTTGGGCGAAGCTGCGGTCGGCAAGCCCCGAACGGGAATCGGCAACCGGTATTATGAAATAGGCAAAGACATAAGGCCTCGAACATGCAGTTCGAGGTTATTTTCATACCAATGCGTGTCGAATAAAGCTGAAATAGGCAAGAAATTGTCGGCACGAAACTACAGTAGTATCGGTTTGAAATACAGTTTGGACCGGGAGGTTTACGTGATGAAGAAGTGGATCGCAATTCTGATATTAGTCGCAGGCATCGGATTTGCCGGCTATAAGTATGCCTATCATTTGATCGGCAATAAAATCATGGATCAGTTGGCGGACGAGGTGATGAATACGAAGGAAGTCGACCAGATGCTGGCCGATCCCGACGTGAAGCGTATGATCGAGAGCAGTCTGAACGCGAATGACGTGAAGCAGCTGCTCGGGGCGAAGCAAGGAGACGCAGGGGAACAAGGAAGCGGCGCCCAGGAGTCGCAAGGAGCGTCCGCGCCAGCCAAGAAGATGGTGGTCAAAAACAAAAACGAAGCGATCAAGCTGGTGATGAACAAGTTCTCGGTCAGGGAGCTGAAGGACATGGCATCGAAGGTTAACGGCGGCATGTCGGAAACGGAGAAAGAGTCGATGAAGCAGCAATTGACGGATCGGTTCACCAAGGATGAGCTCGATTCGTTGAAGATCATCGCACTGATGGAAACGGAGAAGCGCAAAGGTTAAAAATAAAGAGCGGCTTGCATAGGCTTGGGCTACAAACCATGCAAGCCGCTTTTGCCGTGTAGCCATCGGCTATGTAGAAAGTACTATATGTAAACGATTGCAATAAAGCGCTTTCAATAGTATAATGGAGATTTTCGAAATTTTTTAAGCTTTTTTAAAGGTTTAAGAAGGATTTCAGATGATTTTGTCGTATTATTAATTTTACCTAAAAAATTCGTTAGTCCATCATTAGTAAATCGTAAGTTTATCAATTCATACTGCGTTTGAAGAGGAGCTTAAAGATATGGACGTTCGATCTTTTCAATTAGCCGATTATCGACCTGTAACCGAGCTGCTGCAAACCGTTTTGTCGGAAGAATGTTATGAGCAGACGATGGAAGCATTCGCCCGCCAGTTGTCCTGGGACAGCGAACTGGTGCTGGTCGCTTCCGTCGGCGGCGAAATCGCAGGCATTATGATCGGCACGATTGATAATGGCCGTGGGTACTATTACCGCATTGCCGTGCATCCGAATTATCAACGCCAAGGCATCGGGAAGAAGCTGATTGCCTCGCTTCGGCAGCGTTTCGTGCAGCGGAACGTGACCAAGATTATGATTACGGCGGACGAGCATAACGAACCCATCCTATCGCTTTATGAATCGCTCGGCTATGTCGCGGCGGATTTTTTCCGTTCCTTCCAGAAGCTGAGCATTGTCGCGGGGTAATAATCCCCGGCTTCCATCTTCACGATCGGTTTCACTCCAGACAAGCATATCTGCCGTCATTGCTTTTGGCGCACAGATATGCTTTTCTTAACTTATAGGAAAGAATACCCGTCAATATTGGAATAATAAATAATCATTCATCAAGGCACGACATGCGTTCTAGAAATGATGTCTGCGTAGGAGTATTGCTTATGACAACCTATCGGCCCTGTGTCATTAAGAGCTTCAAGAACAATGGGCATTTGCACCGGATGTGGCTGGAAAACTGGCTGGTGCCTTCGGAGCAGCTGGCCCCGGAACACGCCGCGGAATCGATGCTCGTCTTCATCAACCGTCAGACCCCGATCCAGGAAGCGGACGGCAAACAGTGGATCAGCCGAGTCCCGGCGGTATCCTTCTTCATTCCAGGCGAGTGGTTCAACGTAGTCGGCCTGCTGGAGGAGCAAGGCGTCCGGTATTACTGCAACGTGGCTTCGCCGCTCTTCTTCCAGAACGATGTGCTCACGTATATCGATTATGATCTCGACGTCATCGTTCCCCGCGGCGGCAAGGCGCAGGTCGTGGATCAGGAGGAGTACGAGCTGCACAAGATCGCCTATCATTATTCGGAGGAAGTCAACCGAAAAGTAATGGAGGGGCTCAAGGCGCTGCTCCACCGCGCGCAGAACGGACAAGCTCCGTTCGACGACCATCTTATTATGTCGTATTACGACGCGTGGGATAAACAAACGGGCGAGGTGTAGCTGACAAATGAATACGGGTCCGGGTCGGGGAAGCGAAACACCGCAGGAAATCGAACAAGCGGCTTTGGGACCGCGCAGGAGCAGGACGGCACCCGTAAGAGCGAAGCAGGAACGTTCCCCGTCCTCGAAGCCGGCAGAGGGCCGGAGGCTGCCGCCATGGCTGGCAGAGGTCCGGGACTGGGTGCGCACGCTGATCGTCGCCGTCGTTGTCGTGCTGTGCATGCATTATTTTGTATTCAGTCTCTCGACGGTGAAGGGCCAGTCGATGCAGCCTACGCTCGACGATAAAGAGTGGCTGATGGTCAATAAAATCAGCTACCGGCTCGGTTCGCCGCGAACCGGCGACGTCGTTATCGTGAAAGACCCGGATGAAGGCGCGGTTCGCAAAGAGTACCTCGTCAAGCGGATCGTCGGCGGTCCCGGCGACCGGATCGAGATTCGGCAGGGCGAGCTGTATCGCAACGGCGAACTTGTCGTGGAGCCGTATACGGACGTATTGGTCGAGGATCCCGACTTCGGGCCGGTCACCGTGGCGGCGGAGCATTATTTCATCATGGGCGACAACCGGCACGCGAGAGCAAGCCGGGACAGCCGCGCGTTCCAAGCCGTGCCGCGCAGCGCGATTCTCGGGCGGGCGGACTTGATTCTATGGCCGATCACGCGCTGGGCGCATTTGTGACGGGTTAGGAAGGGAGGTGCCGAATTTGATCGGCGGCAGCGTACAGGATTGGCAGCAGGTGAAAGACGACATGAAGGCTGCGGCGAAAGAACTCGGCATCGACAAGATCGGCGTCGCTTCCGCCGAGCCGTTCACGGAACTGAAGGCGTGGCTGGAACGGCACCGGGAGCTGGGCTACGAGTCGGGATTCGAGGAGCCCGATCTGAATAAGCGGACGGAGCCGGCGCTGCTGTTCGACGACCCGAGGTCCATTATCGCGATTGCAATCGCCTATCCGTCCAAGCTGCAAGATCCGCCCAAATCCGAGCCCGGGGCAAGAAGGGGCATACTGGCCAGGTCCGCCTGGGGCGAGGATTATCATACGGTGCTGCGGGAGCGGCTGCGGCGACTTGAAAGCTGGCTGCGGGAGCGCGTGCCGGAAGGACGCTTCCTCAGCATGGTGGATACCGGCGCCTTGTCGGACCGCGCCGTGGCGCTGCGTGCCGGCATCGGCTGGTCCGGCAGCAATTGCGCCATCATTACGCCGGAATGGGGCTCCTGGGTCTATCTCGGGGAGATGATCACGAATTTGCCCCTGCCGCCGGACAAGCCGGTGACCGAAAGCTGCGGCGACTGCACGGTCTGCATCGACGCTTGTCCGACGGATGCGCTCGTCGCGCCCGGGCAGCTTAACGCGCAGCGGTGCATTTCGTACGTAACGCAGACGAAAGGACTCGTCTCGGACGAGCTGATGCGCAAAATCGGCAACCGCCTGTACGGCTGCGATACATGCCAGATCGTCTGCCCGGAGAACAAAGGGAAGCACGCGTCGCATCATCCGGAGCTTGCCCCGGACAACGAGCTTGTGAAGCCGCTGCTCGTGCCGCTGCTGACGATGGGCAATCGCGAGTTCAAGGAGCGCTACGGCTCCAATGCGTCCGCCTGGCGCGGCCGCAAGCCGATCCAGCGCAATGCCGTCATCGCGCTCGGCAATTTCAAGGACGAAGCGTCTATTCCCGCGCTCGAAGGCGTGCTGCGGGACGACCCGCGCTTCGAGCTGCGGGCGACCGCGGCCTGGTCGCTCGGGCGTATCGGCGGCGAAGCGTCCTTCGCCGTGCTCTCGGGAGCGAGGGAGCGCGAGCGGGACGCGGCGGTGCTCGAGGCGATCGACGCGGCGCTGGACGGTCTGACCGCGTCTACTTGATTGATTGCGAACATATGCTTCCGCATGCTATTATAGAGACCAATATGACTATATGAGACAAGGCAAGGTGAACGGGTATGTGGACGGTCATTATTTCGATCATTACGCTCATCGTCGGCGCCGTCGCGGGCTTTTTCGTAGGCGTTTACTATCTCCGCAAGCAGTTGGAGAAGATGCAGAACGATCCGGAAATGCTGAAGAAGATGGCAAAGCAAATGGGCTATAACATGAACAACCAACAGCTGCAAAAGGCGCAAAGCATGATGAAGAACCAACAGCAGCGCCCGGGCAAACGGAGATAACCGTTTCCGCAGCCTAACGGTTTAGGGAAAGGAGACGGTGCGCAGATGGCGGGAATGAAAGACTACGTCAACACACACGTTTCGGATAATCGGGAGAAAATCGAGTATCACATTCAGCAAATTCTCGGGTTGATCGGGGAAGACGTCGATCGTGAAGGCTTGCTGGAAACGCCGGCGCGCGTAACGCGCATGTACGAGGAGATCTTCGCGGGTTACGCCGTCGATCCTCGCGACGTGCTTGGCGTGACCTTCGACGAACGGCACGAAGAGCTGGTCATCGTACGCGATATCGTGTACTACAGCCAATGCGAGCATCATATGGCGCCGTTCTTCGGGAAGGCGCATATCGGCTACATTCCGAGCGGCAAAATCGCCGGGCTGAGCAAGCTGGCGCGGCTGGTCGAGGCCATCACGCGCCGCCTGCAGGTGCAGGAGCGGATTACGTCGCAAATCGCGGACATAATGGAAGAGGTGCTGCAGCCGCATGGCGTCATGGTCGTCGTGGAAGGCGAGCATCTGTGCATGTGCGCTAGAGGCGTGAAGAAGCCGGGCAGCAAGACGGTAACGTCGGCCGTTCGCGGCGACTTCCGCACGAGTCCGGCGCTTCGTTCGGAGTTTCTGTCGCTGCTTAAGCAATAAAGCGGCGCCCTGCAATACAAAGGCCCGCGATGCGGACCGCCGGATTCGGCGGCCGCATCGCGGGCCTTTACGTTTATTCATGCGCTCTGGGCTTGATACGCGGCATCGACCTGGCTGAGGAACAAGGCGGCGCGCTGGATGTACTCCTTCGGATGCATTCGGAACAGCAGCTCATGCTTGCCGCCCTGCACGACCCAGCTGCGCGATAGCGCGTTGCGCTGGTCGGAAGCGATCGCCTCCGCGGTGGACACGGAAGCCATGGCGTCGTCCGTACCGTGCATGATGAAGAGCGGCATCTTGTAATCCGTCTGCATCACTTGCTTCACCGGCAGATGATCCAGCTGGACGCCGGTAAAGAACGGCAGCATCCACGTAATGAGCGGCATCGACGGGTAACGCGGAATGTCCTTCAAGTATTGGCGGACATTGTTATACATGGAGTCGGAGCTGGGCAGGAACAGGCTGTCGAGCAGCATGGCATCGATGCGGTCGGTGCCGTTCGTCTGCAGCGCGGCCTGCAGCGCCGTTCCGGCGCCCATCGAGAACCCCCAGACGACGACTTCGCCGGCGCCCTGCGAGCGCGCGTATTGGACGGCGGCTAACAGCTGCTGGGACTCCTCTTGCCCGCCCGTGGCGGGCGTACGTTTGCCGGAGGATGCATAGCCGTAATCGAACATGAAGACGTTATAATGGAGGCCGTGCAGCAGCTCGGCCAAATCATACATAGGCACCCACGTTTCCTCGCGGTTCGCGCCGTAGCCGTGGCTGAAGACGACGGTGCGGTTCGACTGCGCCTGAGCCGGAGCAGCGAGGTCTTGCGCCGCTGCCGCAGGCTTGCCTGAGCCGGAAGCGGCCTGACCGGCATGACCGGCGGAGACGTTCCCGCTATCGGCGGACGCGACCTTGCCGGAGGCGCTTGCGGCATGGACATCGCCGGCTGCCGAACTGCCGGCCGCGGCGCCGGATGCCGCCGGAATGTACCAGCCGTGAACGATCGTGCGGCCGCTTTGGCTCGGGAAGGCGACATCGCTGTAGGCGAGCCCTTTGGCATCGAGCGGGTTCGTGGTCAGCGCAGGCACGTATGGATGCGCGATGACCCAGGCGACATAGCCGTGAAAGGCCAGCGTCACGAAGAGCAGCAGCGCGACGAAGGCGGACAGCACCGCGAGCGCGGCATGCCTGCGGCGATTCCCGGCCGCGGCTTGCTCTACGGGAGCGGGCGCGGGGGTATAAGGAGGAAGAAGGCCGGGAGTAAGGCCTCCGGCCGGATGCATCGGTGTGATCGTCGTGCTCATGATAGTAACCCCCTCGGTGAAGTGCATCGTTGGCGAATGCCGTCCGTCGCGCCTGCAAGCGGACCGGCGACGGAGGGTCGAAACGGCAATACTAGAAAAAAGTCGAACGACTTTAAAAAATTAAATTGTAAGCGCTTCCTATTAGTTCTGTATTCCTATGTTATGGCGGATTGGCCGGCCTGTCAACGTATGTCGACAACTTGTTACGCTTCTGTAACGCGGCTGTAAAATAAGGACGGGCGCTTTACCGGATAGACCGGTTTACGTTATACTGGGTGTAATTAAGTTTCACTGCATGAAACCTGATTGGGGGAGAGAGCTGTGGCGGAGGATGGCAAATCAACGGTTCGCGCCGTTGAACGCGCGCTTGATTTATTGCTTTGTTTTACCGCACGGAAAGAATGGGCAATGACGGAGCTGGCCGAACAGGTCGGCCTGCACAAGAGCACCGTCCATCGCATGCTGGCTACGCTCGAACAGCGGGGATTCGTGGCGCGTGATCCGGCATCGGACCGCTACCGGCTCGGCCTGCGCATCTGGGAGCTGTCGGCCAATATGTCGGGCGCGGACGATCCTGCGGTCATCGGACTGCCGGAGATGGAGCGGCTGCGCGACATGCTCGGCGAGACGGTCAGCCTCTATCTGCGCGACGGCAATGAGCGGATTCGCATCCAGGCCGTGCAGAGCATCCAGGCGATCCGCCGGGTCGCGCCGATCGGCATGAGGCTGCCGCTCTATGTAGGAGCGTCCAGCAAAGTGCTGATCGCCTTCGAGGAACCGGCCAAGTGCGAGGAGCTGCTGCAGGATGAGTCCTGGCCGGCGTTCTTCGACCGGCAGCAATACCGCGAGCAGCTCGCGGAATGGCGCGCCCTCGGCTACGCGACCAGCGTAGAGGAGCGCGAGCAGGGAGCCGCCGCGGTGGCTGCGCCGGTCTTCTCGCGTACGGGCAAGCTGGTTGCCGCGCTCTCCGTGTCCGGCCCGTCGAACCGGCTGACGCCGGAGAAGATGCGCGAGCACGCGCCTGCCGTCATGGAAGCGGCTCGGCGGCTCGGCTCCATGCTGAAGTAATTCTTGCCCATGCCCGTGGCGTTACGCGTGATCTTACGTGACCCCGCCCGAGATTTTGCCCACGACATTGTGCTTGACCTTACCTGTGATCTTGTGCGTATCCGTACAGCGCACCTCGTCCAGGCAACATGTCCGTTTCCTTGCCTGTACAGCGTACCCAGTACCATGTCCGTAAAGCGTATCATTCCGAATCACATTCGAATCTCTTACCGGCTTGCGAAGCTGCATAGCGCGTAACTACCATAACATGGCGTAACAAAGAGCGTGTTCCGGGCTAACGATGCCCAAGAACACGCTCTTTCTGTTTGCCGCGCGGATGGTGGATTAGCCGTCAAGGCGTGATGATATGGTCGGAGTACCCTGCGAAGATGTTCTGAGTACCGACAGGCTGCGTGCTCATCCATACCCCGATATAGCCGCCGGGAGGCGCGCCCGTAATCGAAATAGAGTGGGATTCGTCAGGCTTTTTTGGTATGCGCTGCGGATAGGCGGCGGCCAATCGCGGAATCGAACGCCTCACAGGATAGCCGCACAAGCAAACGCCTGTCATTCCCATACATTAGTACAGGATGGTTACGGCGGAAGGAGCGGCAACATGGCCGATTTAGGGATAGTAATGCCTGTATATAAGCAAAAGCCCGCCTTCCTCGGGGCGGCGCTCGATTCTGTGCTGAAGCAAACGTTCCGCGATTTCAAGCTGATCATCGTCATTGACGGCGCTCCGGAGATGGAAACGCTCGTTCGCGGCTATTTGAACGGCGACCGGCGGGCGACAGTCGTCTCGCATGCCGTGAATCTAGGCGTTGCGGCTGCGCTCAATACCGGCTTCCGGCAGCTGCTGGACAGTCCCGGCATCGACTATTTGACATGGGTTTCCAGCGACAACGTCTACGATCCGAGATTCCTCGAGACGCTACGCCGCGCGCTGGCGAAAGGGCCGGATGAGCTGGGACTCGTATTCAGCTCGTTTCAAAGCATCGACGATGTAGGCCGGCCGCTCAATGACGAGCAAATGCTGGCCGTTCAGCGGCAATACCAAGCCCAGCCGGCGGAGAAGCTGCTCGATTCCTCGCTGGTCGGCGTGTCGTTCATGTACAAATCCAAGTATGCCCGGTTGATCGACGGTTACGAGCTGTCGCCGGTCGAGGATTACGATTATTGGCTTCGTCTTACCGAGCATTGCGCAATGAAATATATTCCCGTGGAGCTCGTCGATTACCGCGTGAATTCCGCGTTCGGCGTACCGGCATCGCTGCATACGATTGCCCAGCACCGCAAATGGCGGTATACGTATCACCTGGCCAGACTTAAGGCGCGGATGCGTAGAGGGAGCGTGCCGGACATAACGATCTTATACCCTCTGAAGACGTCGAATGCGGAGACGATCGCACGGATCGAGAATCTGTATGAGCAAGCCTTCAATAACTATATATGCTATGTTCTGGATCTGTCGCCGGATATGCGGGTTACGGCCGAGCTGTCGGCGATCTCGCATCCGATGACGGATTTCAAATGGTTCCCGAATATGAGCGGGCCGACGGCGTTGCTGCACGCCGTTCAGATGGTGCAGACGTCCTACTGCCTCGTGCTCGGCCCGGACCTGTTCAAGGACGCGATGGATCTAACGCTGATGTACGACGAGCTGCGGAAAGCGCCGCCCCTGGTGGTGTCCGACTACTATATCCCCGATCATACGCAGCTTGGCTATCGCCATGCCACTCCGGAAGCGAATCCGAAGCCCGGCATTAGCGATGAGCTGTTCCGCAGGCAAAGTCTCATCGACTATATCAAATCGCATTATACGACGATGGGTGATCCGCTATGAAACTGCTGTTTACGTTCTTCAATCCGAGCGGCGGGATGGAGACGCTTAACCGCATTCGCTGCAAAGCGTTAAGCGCATGGAAGGCGGAGTGCCACCTGCTGTATTCCATCGACGGCGAAGGACGCAAGAACATTAAAGATATCCCGACCTTCATCATGAATGACGAAGCGGCCATCCGGCGGCTGATCGAGCGCGAACGGTACGATGCGATCGTGGTCTGCACCGACGTGATGCTGCTCACGCTAATGCGCAGGATCGGCTATCGCGGACTGCTCGTCTTCGAAATTCAAGGGCTGGGGACGTTGGAGATGGCCACCTCGGCGCTGCAGCATATCGCTGCCCTCGTATTGCAATCGGCCGACGCGGTGCTCTATCCGCAGACGGGCCATCTGAAGCGGCTGCTGCCGGGGTATTTGCCGGGCATTCCCCACTTCTGCTTCGACGATCCGCTGGATACGGTGGACTTCGGCTACGCCGCCTATCCCCCGAAGCCCTTCCCGATCTTCGGATGGGTCGGGCGGATCGAGGAAAACAAAAACTGGCGGGACTTCCTGCTGATCGGCGCGCGTGTATTGAACCGGCATCCGGAGGGCTTTCTCTGGATGTTCGGCGATCCGAGCCTCGGCGAACCGAAGGAGAAGGCGATGTTCGACAAATGGGTGGACGGCCTGCAGCTGCGGCGCAAGCTGATCATGCACGCGAACGTGCCGCATGAGCAGATGGCGGATTATTTCTCGATCATCGGGGATTCCGGCGGGCTGCTGCTGTCGACGTCCATCCTCGAGGGGTTCGGCTATGCCGTCGCGGAAGCGATGCTGTGCCGCTGCCCGGTGCTGACGACCGATTCCGACGGCATCCGCAGGTTCCTGGAGCATAACGCGACCGGCAAGCTGTATGCCAGAGCCAACATCAGCCAGGCCTGCGCGGAGGCGGAGTCGCTGATGAGCGACCTCCCTTTGCGCAAATCGATCATCGATAAGGCGGAAGCGCATATCAAAGCGAATTTCTCCTGCGCCAAATACGCGCGAAACTTCTTCGGCATGCTTCGGAAACTGAAGGATGTCAGCTCCAGGACCGGGCAGCTCTAATACAGAGCTCCGGCAATCGCACGAAGTCATACGCACGATGGACCGAAACCGTAAGCAAAATCGCATGCAGAAAGACCCGCTCTTCGCGATGAAGAGCGGGTCTTTTTTACGCTGGCGAGCTAGCGTTCCAGCGGGGCTTGGCGAGCGAATCTTACTTCGCGTTAGCCGCGATCATTTGACGGAGCACGGTTTGGAGAATACCGCTGTTCCGGTAGTAGTCGACATCGACCAGGGAGTCCAGACGTACGCTGGCAGGGAATTCGAACGTCGTGCCGTCTTCGCGCGTGGCGACGACGGTAACCGTTTGACCCGGCTGTACGTCGTTGCTCAGGCCGACGATGTCGAACGTTTCGCGTCCCGTGATGTTCAGCGTTTTCCAGCTGTGGCCTTCCGTGAACTGCAGCGGCAGTACGCCCATGCCCACGAGGTTGGAACGGTGAATACGCTCGAAGCTTTCGGCGATAACGGCTTTCACGCCGAGCAGGAACGTGCCTTTCGCCGCCCAGTCGCGGGAGCTTCCCGTACCGTATTCTTTGCCGGCGATAACGACGAGGTTCTTGCCGTTCTTCTGATACTGCATCGATGCGTCGTAGATGGACATCACTTCGTCCGTCGGCAGGTAAGTCGTTACGCCGCCTTCCGTGCCGGGAGCAACCTGGTTGCGGATCCGGATGTTCGCGAACGTGCCGCGCATCATGACTTCGTGGTTGCCGCGGCGCGAACCGTAGGAGTTGAAGTCCGCTTTGTCGACGCCGTGCTTGATCAGGTATTCGCCGGCAGGGCTGTCGGTCTTGATATTGCCCGCTGGAGAGATATGGTCCGTCGTGACGGAGTCGCCGAGCAGCGCCAGTACGCTTGCGCTCTTGATGTCTTCGATGTCGCCGATATCGGAGCCGAGGTTCTCGAAGAACGGCGGGTTCTGGATATACGTCGATTTCGCGTCCCACTCGTAGCTTTCGCCAGTCGGTACGTCGATCGCGTTCCAACGCTCGTTCTGCGTAAACACGTTCTCGTACTTGTCGCGGAACATCTGCGGGCTCATGGCCGTCGCGATGGCGTCGGCGATCTCTTTGGACGTCGGCCAGATGTCTTTGAGGTACACCGGCTCGTTGTTGCCGTCATAGCCGATCGGATCGGAAGACAGGTCGATGTTGACCGTTCCGGCAAGGGCGTAAGCGACGACAAGCGGCGGCGATGCCAGGTAGTTGGCTTTGACCTGCGCGTGCACGCGGCCTTCGAAGTTCCGGTTGCCGGACAGGACGGCCGCGACCGTCATGTCGTTATCGGCGATCGCTTTGCTGACTTCGTCCGGCAGCGGACCGGAGTTGCCGATACAGGTTGCGCAGCCGTAGCCGGCCACGTAGAAGCCGAGCTGCTCGAGCGGATCGAGAAGGCCGGACTTCGTCAAGTAGTCCGTAACGACCAGGGAGCCCGGCGTCAAGGAGCTCTTCACGTAAGCCGGTTTCTTCAGGCCGCGCTCGACGGCTTTCTTCGCCACGAGACCCGCGCCCAGCATAACGCTCGGGTTGGAGGTGTTCGTGCAGCTGGTGATGGCCGCGATAACGACGGCGCCCGTGCCCATTTTGCTCACTTGGCCGTTGTTGTGCTTCACTTCGACGACTTGATCGATTTGGTTGTCGGACAGACCGTAGCCGCCTTTGTCGATCGGCGTGCGGATGATGCCGTTGAACGCGTCTTTCATCGCCGTCAGCTCGACGCGGTCCTGCGGACGCTTCGGACCCGCAAGGGACGGAACGATCGTGGACAGGTCGAGTTCGACGATGTCGGAGAAGACCGGTTCAGGCGTGTCGTCCGTGCGGAACATGCCTTGTGCCTTATAGTAAGCTTCAACGAGCGCGATCTGTTCTTCTTCGCGGCCGGTGGAACGCAAGAAGTTCAGCGTTTCGCTGTCGACGGGGAAGAAGCCGACGGTTGCGCCGTACTCTGGAGCCATGTTGGCTACCGTCGCGCGGTCAGCCAGGCTGATGTTGGACAGACCAGGGCCGAAGAATTCGACGAACTTGCCGACAACGCCCTTCTTACGCAGGATTTGGGTAACCGTCAACGCGAGGTCGGTTGCCGTTGCGCCTTCTGCCAGGCTGCCCGTCAGACGGAAGCCGATAACTTCCGGCGTGACGAAGTACAGCGGCTGGCCGAGCATGCCGGCTTCCGCCTCGATGCCGCCGACGCCCCAGCCGACGACGCCGAGACCGTTGATCATCGTCGTGTGGGAGTCCGTGCCTACGAGGGAGTCCGGATATACGACCGTTTCGCCGTCGATGGTCTTCGTAGCGGCAACGGATGCCAGATACTCCAGGTTAACTTGGTGAACGATACCCGTGCCCGGCGGCACGGCGCGGAAGTTCTCGAATGCCGTTTGCGCCCAGCGAAGGAAGCGGTAGCGCTCTTCGTTGCGTTTGAATTCGATGTTCGTGTTGTACTCCAGCGCGTCCGGCGTGCCGAACGCGTCGACCATGACGGAGTGGTCGATAACGAGGTCAACCGGCACGAGCGGGTTGATTTGTTTCGGGTCGCCGCCCGATTTCTTCACGGTGTCGCGCATGGCCGCCAGGTCGACGACGACCGGCACGCCCGTGAAGTCCTGCAGGACGATACGCGCAGGAATGAAAGGAATTTCTTTGTCTTCGCGTCCGTCAGCCCAAGTTGCCAGCTGCTTGACGTGTTCTTTCGTGATGCCGCGTCCGTCGAATTGACGAACGGCTGCTTCGAGAAGCACCTTGATGGAGAATGGGAGCTTCGAGATCTTGCCCAGGCCTTGCTCTTCCAGTCCGTCCAGACGGTAGTAAGCGAACTGCTTGCCGCCGACCGACAGCGATTCGCGGACGGAGTACTCGTTTTGCTTTGCCATTGCGTTTCGCGCCTCCTTGATTGCGTGTTGAGTTTCATTCTGTGAAACACGATTTCAAAAACAAATCATACTCCAAGTATAGCGTTTTTCGCGCAAATAGGAAAGACCAAATATCGCCTGAAGCGCGGATATTCCGCCTGTTTCCGTGCCGCTGGCAGCTGCCCGCCGTCGTCCGCGGCACAGACCCGCCTGATGCCGGAGGCTTCGCGCCCGAACGAGCAGTGAGCGTTAATTCACATGAAAAGGCAGCTTTGCTCATAGAATGAACCAGCAAGGTTCCGCCCGCGAGCCGGGAGGATAATCCATGATTCCGTTAACATGACCATTAACATGATTCCATTAAACGGACGTGCGGGAGGGATCCAGGTGCCGCGATCGCGAACACGACCCGGAACAGGCAAATCGGTAACGAATAGTAGAAGCTCGGCCGGCAAGCCGGGCCGCGCGCCGGCGCCGTCCGTGCGGCTGCACGGGGCGGGCAGGCCGGGCAGCGCCATGCTTGCGCGGGAGGGCGGGGAACCGCCGAACGCCGCCAGATCGGAAGGCTGGAAGGCCGCCATTCACCGTTACGTGAAGCTGTACAATCAAGCCGAGATCGACCGCTATTCCGCTCCGTTCGAGGCTGTCATCGCCGACGGCGACCACATGTCCCGGTTCGGCCGGCGGCTCGCCCGCTTGCGCGAGCAAGAGCTGCTGCGCGGCATTCTCCCCTCCCGGAGCGAGACGAGCGCCGAGCTGCTGCGCGTCAGCGAGTCCGGCACGCTCTCCGAGGTTTCCGTGCTGATCGAGCTGCGGGTCAAACGGACGATCGAGCATCATGGGCGCACGTACCTGGAGGAACGCTTCGACCGCGAGCGGCTGTGGCTGGCAGCCGAGGGCGCCGACTACGTCATCGCCCGCGTCGAGCCGATCGTCTCCGAGCGCCGGCCGCGGTTCAGCTCGTCCTATTCCGGCCACGGCGGCGGGTTCGCCGACGAGCAGGCGCTGGCCGCGGAGAGCAAGCCGCAGTCCATACCTTATATAAATTATGATGTTTTGCCGTTTTTCAAACATGGCCGCGCGGGAATTCGCTACCGCCGCGATTTGGCCGCCGCCTATGCCGACCGCTGGTGGAACGAGCCGAATCCCGCCTACGAGAACTTCGAGGTCAATTGCACGAACTTCATCTCCCAGTGTCTCTTTGCAGGCAATGGGCCGATGAACTATACTGGTAAAAGGGCTTCCGGCTGGTGGTACCGCGGGTTTAGCGGCGGCCGGGAAAATTGGAGCTACAGCTGGGCCGTGGCCAATGCGCTGCAGCAATATTTGTCGGCGCCGCATTCGTCGGCGCTGCGCGCTACGGTCGTCGATTCGGCGGATCAACTCGCCCTCGGCGATGTCATTATCTACGACTGGAGCGGCGACAACCGGTTTCAGCACAGCACGATCGTGACCGCGTTCGATGCGGCGGGCATGCCGCTGGTCAACGCGAATACGGTGCCCAGCCGACACCGCTACTGGGATTATCAGGATTCCTACGCATGGACGGAGAACACCAAGTACCGGTTCTTCCATATCGCGGATGAGTTTTGATTTACAGGCGTGACTTACGATCCGTCTTGCCATCGTCTTGTATTTCTTCGGAACGAAACGCGCTGAGCCGCCGGAAGGAAGGCGACAGCCGGTTCACCCGGATGCGCTTCAAGCCCAGTGGAATGACAACCCGCCTGTGTGGGAAATTTATACGTAACCGGAGGATTGAATCATGGGGGAGAAAGTGCGCGTAGGACTGGTTTACGGAGGACGCTCCGGCGAGCATGAAGTTTCGCTGCAGACGGCCTTGGCGGTCATGAAGGCTTTTGATTACGACAAATACGAAATCCAACCTTTCTATATTTCAAAATCGGGCGAATGGCGCTCGGGGGATACCCTCCTAGCGCCGCCGTCCGATTTGGCCGTGCTGCGGCTTGCGGACGAAGACGCGGTCGTCGGCATGGATGCGCTTATGCCGGTGTTCGGCGGCGGTGCGGACGACGAAGAAGCGCCCCGCGCCGGCGCGCCGGCAGCGGCGTCGGTATCGGCCGTGCCGGCCGAAGTGCGGATCGCCTCCGCCACGTCGGCGGCGAACAATGTCGCGGAAGCCGCCGGCGACGGGGCAGGCCTTGACGTCGTGTTCCCGCTGCTGCACGGCACGTTCGGCGAAGACGGCACGATTCAAGGGCTCTTCGAGATGGCGAACATTCCGTACGTCGGCGCCGGCGTGCTCGCTTCCGCGGTCGGCATGGATAAGATCACGATGAAGAAGGTATTCGCCCAGGAAGGCTTGCCGCAGTGCATTTTCCGGTATTTCAACCGGACGCAGTGGGAGAAGGAGCAGTCGTTCTTCATCATGGAAATCGAGACGGCGCTCGGCTATCCCTGCTTCGTCAAGCCGGCGAACCTCGGCTCCAGCGTCGGCATCTCCAAGGCGCGCAACCGCGAGGAGCTGGTCGCGGCCGTCGAATTCGCCTTGCGCTACGACCGCAAGGTCATCGTCGAGGAGTTCGTGGACGCGCGCGAGATCGAGGTGAGCGTGCTCGGCAACGACGAGCCGCGGGCTTCCGTCGTCGGCGAGATCACGTCGTCCAGCGAGTTCTACGATTATAAAGCGAAGTACATCGACGGCAAGTCGATGATGCATATCCCGGCGAACGTTCCCGCGGAAGTGTCGGAGGCGGTGCGCGAGATGGCGGTCCGCGCGTTCCAGGCGATCGACGGCTCGGGACTGTCGCGCGTCGATTTCTTCCTGCGCAAGGAAGACGGCCAGCTGTTCATCAACGAAGTGAATACGATGCCGGGCTTTACGCCTTACAGCATGTACCCGCTCATGTGGAAGGAAAGCGGCGTGCCGTATGCGCAGCTCCTGGATACGCTGATTCAGCTGGCGATCGAACGCCATGCCGAGAAGCAGCGCATCGATTATGGCGGAGGAGATCCGGCTTAAGATCAAGCCGGATTTTCTGCTTCTGGCGCGTGAACGGGCTGCACTGCAATTTGCGGCTCTGCGAGAGTTTTACGAACCGTACGCGCCTTATACGGACGAAATGACCGTCAGGAACAAGGCAAGGAATCTGAAACGCCTTATTCCGGCGACAACGTCTCGGATGCAGGGCTGATTGGCCGAATAGCGACGCTGGGATTCGTTGCATTGCAGAAGACAGCCGATATGAGGGATTAGCGTTAACTGGGTTCGTAAGCTGCAGCACCGTCATATGCTAAGCAGCGGCCTGCTTGCAAGGTCTCTTGGGATCAGGGGCAGTATCGGGAATCGGGGAATCATCCACGGGTTGGTTTCACGGGCTGCCGGATGAACCCAGCAGCAGCGGCGTCGTACGAGCATATGCATCCGATGCAGGCTGTTGCCGTCTTGCCGGATTTCCGGCTGCGGGCTTCGCACGCAACACTTAAGGAGGGTTTCCATGGGATTCCAAACGGAGTTTAATTCGGTCTGCAAGTTCAAGTCCAACCAGGAATTGTACGAGCTGTTGGAATACGGCCGCGGCAAGATGGTCAAGAGCGGCTTCCGCGTCTTCCCGACCGGCCAGAAGGTGATCGCCTACACCCCGGAGAACGAAGCGATCGCTATCGTGCGCATTCTCGTGTCCATCGCCGAAATCAATTTTCAGGGCGAGGAAGTGACCGAGGTCGAGATGGAACTCGTGCGCAAGCTGACGGAGGAAGAAGCGCGCGTGCAGACGGCGCTCGCGTACGAAATGTTCTTCGGGGATCAGCAGGGATGATCGTCCGCTTCGGGTTCGTGGCGATGAGCGTGCTGCTGGAGAAAACATCCCCGTCGAGGACGATGACGTATGCCAATTTCGCCAAGCTGGACGACCGGGAGGCGGGCTTGCGGCGCCTTGAGCGGATCGCGGAAGAGAATCTGCGGACGACGCTGCGGATCATGAAGCATTGCGTCGGCCATGAGATCTACGTGTACCGTATGACGTCCAAGCTCATTCCGCTGGTCACGCATGACGCGTTCAAGGACTGGAACCCGTATCCCGCGCTCGAAGAGGCGTTCGCGGATATCGGGCGATACGCCAAGGCGAAAGGCATGCGGCTGTCGTTCCATCCCGATCACTTCTGCGTGTTCAGCACGCCGCGGCCCGAAGTGCTGGCCAAGTCGGCCGAAGATTTGAATTACCATGTCGCGATGCTGGAGCATATGGGGCTTGACCCGTCCACGAAGTGCAACATCCATGTCGGGGGCGCTTACGGGGACAAGCCCGCCTCGCTGGAACGGTTCATCCGCCAGTTCGGCGCGCTGGAGGACAGGCTGCGCGAACGCGTGACGCTGGAGAACGACGACAAGACCTTCACCGCGCGCGAGACGCTGGCGGCCGCCGAGGCCGTCGGCGCGCCGATGGTGCTCGACATTCACCACCATGCGGTCAACGACGGCGGCGACGGCGAGGCGGCGCTGCACGGCGAGCTGTGGCCGCGCATCCTGCGCACGTGGAACGGGCCCGATGGACGGCCGCTGCCACTCGCGCCGAAGCTGCATGTCTCGAGCCCGAAGAGCGAACGCGACCCGCGCGGCCATGCGGACAACGTCGAGGCCGGCCCGCTGCTTCGCTTCCTGCAGGGAATCAATGGCTCGGTTCCGCGGCTCGACGTCATGATCGAAGCGAAGATGAAGGACGCCGCGCTGCTGCGGCTGATGGACGACATGCGCCGGCTGGAGGCGGAAGGCGAGGCGGTCCGCGTCATCGACGGCGGCAGCATCGAGATTATATAGCGGCCGGCAGCGGCTCATAACGAAGTGCCAGGCGGCGCAGGATCGGCCTTCAACGAAGGCTTGATCTTTTGCGCCGCTTACGTTATTTTTGGTAAAGGAAGCGCTGTCATTTCGGCATTTTTGCACCCTGGTCCTACTTCCGAATCGGCACCACCATTCAAGCGGAGAGGATTGTGATTCAATGAACGGTTTATTGGCAGGGAAGAATATGCTCGTGATGGGCGTAGCGAACGACCGCAGCATCGCCTGGGCGATCGCGCAGTCGCTGGCGGCGCAAGGCGCGCGCCTCGCGTTCACGTACGAGAGCGAGCGGGTCGAGGAGCGGGTGCGCAAGCTCGCGGACACGATTCCGGGCTCGATTCTGCTGCCGTGCAACGTCACGGCGGACGAAGAGATCGAAGGGCTCGCGGCGCAGATCCGGGAGAGCTTCGGCGTCCTTCACGGCCTCGTGCACAGCATCGCGTTCGCGAAGACGGAAGAACTGGAGGGCATGTTCGTCGACACGTCGCGCGCCGGCTTCGCGCTTGCGCACGATATCAGCGCCTACTCGCTGACGGCGGTCGCCCAGCGGTTATATCCGCTCATGACCGAAGGCGGCAGCATCATGACGATGACGTATCTCGGCGCGGAACGCGCGCTCCGCAACTATAATGTCATGGGCGTCGCCAAAGCCGCGCTGGAAGCGTCCGTCCGCTACCTCGCCGCTGATCTCGGCCCGCACGGCATCCGCGTCAACGCGGTTTCCGCCGGCCCGATCCGGACGCTGGCGGCCAAAGGCATCAAGGACTTCAACGCGATTTTGCGGCAGGTCGAGGAGAAATCCCCGCTGCGCCGAACGACGGACGCCTCCGAGGTCGGCGACACGGCGATGTTCCTGCTGAGCCCGCTGTCGCGCGGCATTACGGGCGAAGTGATCTATTGCGATAACGGGTATCATATCGTCGGCGTCTAGAAGCGGCGGGGTACAAGCTGCATATGCATTCGATTCCCGGCTGGCCGGAAGCGTCGCGATCGACGCCCCGGCCGGTCTTTGTTTGGGGCGCCATTTGTGCGGTCATCTGGAAAATGTTAAACTTGAAGGCATGGCAAAGCGAGGGACGGCGGGGCATATGAACCGATTTTGCGGCCAAGCGTCCCGGTCCGACGAAACTTTGAGCGCCATGCTCCGTATAGTAGTTAAGGCAATGATGAATTTCATAGGAAAGTAGCGTGATATGCCGTGAACGCTGGGAATGACATCCCTGTGATCGGGGGCAAGAGCTTCACCGCCGTCGCCATCAATTGCGCGGCCAAGGCCGGTGAATGGATCAAGACGAAGCTTGGCAACCATACAAGCCTATCGATAAAGTACTCCGCGCAGGATCTTGTGACGGAAGTGGATAAAGGCGCGGAAGCGATGATCCGCAATTTGATCGCGACGCATTTTCCCCAGCACTCGTTTCTGGGAGAGGAAGGCGTCGAGCCTGGACCGGAAGCGTCTACGAAAGCGCTGCAAAGCGTGCGGGACGCCGAATACCTATGGGTCGTCGATCCGGTCGACGGCACGACGAATTTCGTCCATGGGTTTCCGTTCTTCTCGGTTTCCATCGCGCTTGCGTACCGCGGCGAGGTGATCGTCGGCGTGGTGTACGACCCGATGCGAGACGAGCTGTTCGTGGCGGAGAAGGGCAAGGGCGCTTACGTGCGCGGCCGCCGCATGGCCGTCTCCGACGAGGCGACGCTGCGGGAGAGCCTGCTTGCGACAGGCTTCCCGGCCGATCCGAACTACGCCCAGCCGCTTAACATGAAGCAGCTGCAGGCGATCGCGCCGCAGGTGCGCAACGTCCGCTCGGCCGGTTCGGCGGCGCTGCACATGGCCTACGTGGCCGCAGGCCGGATGAGCGGCTTCTGGGAGATCGGGTTGAACTCCTGGGATCTCGCAGCAGGCTCGCTGCTCGTGAAGGAATCGGGCGGCACCGTGACGGATCTGCAAGGCGGCGATTACCATCTCGGCGTTCGCCATGTCGCGGCATCCAACGGCCGCATGCATGATGAACTCCTGAACGCCCTTCAGCAGGCGGAAGCCGGCAGCTGACCGAGGAACGTCTCTCATTCCGTCCGCATATGACGGGAGAAGAGGCGTTCTTTTGCATAAGCTAGCCTAAGAGCGCTGTCGGATGAGGGAGGCTGGCGGGATGTTCATCGAGCTTGACGTGCAGGGCGATGTGCCGCTTCACGAGCAGATCGCGCAGCAGATTATCGCGGGGATCGCAGCGGGGGTATTAAAGCCGGGCAAGACGCTTCCGTCGGCCAAGCGGCTGGCGTCGGATTTGCGCATCAAATCGCAAACCGTGCATAAGGCTTACCGCAGCTTGTTGGCGGACGGATTCCTGGTGGAGCGTTACGACGGCAGGCTCGGCATGCTCGTGCCGCCGAAGGAAGAGATGCCCCGGCTGACGGAGCGGTTCATGGATCGCATGCATGACCGGCTGCGCGCGCTGGCGGCGGAAGGCAGGGCGAGAGGGATGACCGAGGCCGAGTTCAGCAGAGCCTGCGTGGCCATCTACCGCAGCGATTTATCGAGGATGGGAGATTCACTGGAATGACGGACGTATCGAATGACCGGAGAGGCACGCTTTCGCCGCGCTGGTATTGGCTGCAGGCGCTGCTGATCGCAGGTTCCGCGCTGACGGCGGCGCTGCTGTGGCGGGACATTCCGACGACGGTGACGACGCACTACAATTTCCGGTTCGAGCCGGACGGTTTCGGAGCCAAAAGCTGGGGAACCGTCTTCCTGCTCAATATCGTGCAGCTGTGCCTGCTCCTGACGATGCTGGGCACGAACGCCGTTATCGCGCGGACGACGAGCGTCCAAGCGTCGGATAAAGGGGAGAACGAGGCGAAGCGGCGCGAATTCCGGTTCGTGAACAGCGTGTTCCTCTACGGCTTGTCGCTGCTGCTGACCGCGTTCTTCAGCTACATACAAGCGACGATGCTCTACGGATGGCCGAGCCGGGTCTTGGCTGTCGTGACCGTGCTGGTGATGCTGCTCGTGATCGGCGGCATCGTCGGCCTGACCGTGACGGTACGACGGCTCGGCTTGCAGGAGCAAGGCAGCGGAGACGGCGAAGGAGCGGCCGGGGGCGCACACTGGCTGGCGGGAGGCGGGCTGTATTATAACCCGCGCGATCCCGCCGTCTTCGTCCCGAAGAAATACGGCATCGGATGGACGGTCAACTTCGGCCGCCCGGTGGGGTGGGTCGTCGTCGGCACGCTCATTCTGATCCCGTTCGCCATCGTGACGCTTGTCGCGCTCATGACATGACGGCGTAGACCGCAGGGCAAGGAAGGCGATCATGCAGGCACGAACGACGGAGATCCCAAAATAAAAACGCCTATTCCCCGGCAGACGGCCAGCTGCGATGAGCGGCCGTCCTGCGGCGGCTACGCGCTTTCACCGCATGTTACGGTGCGAGCTGCGTAGCCGCGCTTCGGGGGATAGGCGTTATTGACGTTGTTGGCGTTGTTGAGGCGGCTGGACGCGGATTAAGCAGCTAGCCCTTCATGACCGAGAAGGCATGCTCGGCAGCCGCGATCGTGGCGGCGATATCGTCGTCGGTATGCGCGGTCGTCAAGAACCATGCTTCGTACTTGGAAGGCGCCAGGCAGATGCCCTGATCCAGCATCAAGCGGAAGAACTGCGCGAAGCGCTCGCCGTCCGTATCCTGCGCCTCGTCGTAGTTCGTGACGGGGTGGCTGCAGAAATGCGCGGAGAACGAGCCGCGGATGCGGTTGATCGTCAGCGGGATGCCGTGGCGGTCCGCCGATGCCTGCAGCGCGGCCGCCAGCGCGGCCGCCTGCGCATCCATGCGGTCGTACGCGCCGGGCTGCCGCAGCACGTCCAGGCAGGCGATGCCTGCCGAGATGGAAGCCGGGTTGCCGGCCATCGTGCCCGCCTGATAGGCCGGGCCGAGCGGCGCGACCTGCTCCATCACGGCTTTGCGGCCGCCGTAGGCGCCGATCGGCAGCCCGCCGCCGATGATCTTGCCGAGCGCCGTCAGATCGGGCTCGATGGCGGCATGGTCCGGGAACGCGGCGTACGTCTGCGCCCCGCCGTAGTGGAACCGGAAGGCACTGATGACTTCGTCGTAGATGACGAGCGCGCCGGCCTCGCGGGTCATGCGGCAAAGCCCTTCGAGGAAGCCGGGCTCCGGCATGACCATGCCGAAGTTGCCGACGATCGGCTCCACCATGACGGCCGCGACGTCGCCGCCGAACGTGTCCAGCGCCGTGCGCAGGCCGTCCAGGTCGTTGAACGGCACGGTAATGACCTCGCTGGCGATGCTGGCCGGCACGCCGGCGCTGTCGGGAATGCCGAGCGTCGACGGGCCGGAGCCGGCCGCGACGAGCACGAGATCGGAATGGCCGTGGTAGCAGCCGGCGAATTTGATGATTTTGCTGCGCTTCGTGTAGGCGCGCGCGACGCGGATCGTCGTCATGACGGCTTCCGTGCCGGAGTTGACGAAGCGGACCTTATCGAGCGACGGAATCGCTTCTTTCAGCATGCGGGCGAGGGTGATTTCCAGCTCCGTCGGCGTGCCGTAGAGCGTGCCGTTCGCGGCGGCCGACGAGATGGCCGCCGTAATATGCGGGTGCGCATGGCCCGTAATGATAGGTCCGTACGCGCACAAATAATCGATGTAGCGATTGTCGTCGACGTCCCAGAAATGCGCGCCTTGGGCGCGTTTCATGAAGACGGGCGCTCCGCCGCCTACGGCTTTGAACGAACGCGAAGGGCTGTTGACGCCTCCGACGATATGTTGAAGCGCTTCGGCGTAGAGTGCCTCCGAGCGCGGGCGATGCGTGGTGGACATGGGCAGTGCCTCCTCTGAGTCATGAAGTCTTCATTATAGCTATCCTTGTCCCGCTCTACGTTAGACCGCTCGAGCGGTTAAGTCCTGTCAGCCGCCGAATCGGCACAAGAAGGAAAATCGCAATTCCTATTGTACCTCTGCCGCGCCGGACAATACAACCAAAGAGGGAGCGGCCGATCGCACCGGCTGCTCCCTTCTGGCTGTAAGCTTATTTGCTGTCGTTCGCGGTATTGCCGCTATTCGCGCCAGCAGGCGCTCCGTCGTCCTGCACGGTCGCATCGGTGGAAGCGGCGGTCGTCGTATCCTTCGCCAGCTCATCCTGCACGAACTTCAGTACTTCGTCTTCGTCGGAAATCGCCAGCACGGAGGCGCCGCCGACTTTCTCGCCGCTGATCAGCTCCATCGGAGGCACCTGCGCCTGGCCCGCGATGTGGCTGCTCACGCCGAGCTGGCCCAGCTTGAGCATGTCGGTTACGCCGATGTTCGTCTTCACGTAGCCGTCGACGCTGTCGACGATTTTTTTCATTTTGAGCAGGTTCCAGCCGTTCTTCATCTTGTCGGCGACGGCGCCGAGCAGCTTGCGCTGGCGCTCCGTGCGCGTAAAGTCGCTCAGGGCGTCATGGCGGAAACGAACGTACTGCAGCGCCTTCGTGCCGTCCAGATCCTGAACGCCTTTCTTGAGATGGATGTCGTACCGGTTGCCGTCCGCGTTGTCGACATAGTTCATGTCTTTCTCGACGTCGAAGTTCTGAATGCCGCCGATCGCATCGATGACGGACTTGAATCCTTCGAAGTCGGTGTACACATAATATTGGATATCGAGCCCGAGGATGCCGCCGATCGTCTGCATGGCGAGATCGGGTCCGCCCGCCGCGAACGCCGTGTTAATGCGGTCGTTGCCATGCCCCGGGATGTTCACGTACGTATCGCGAAGGACGGAGAACAGATGGATGTCCTTCTTGAGCGGGTCGAGCGAGACGACCATCATGGAATCGGAGCGCGCTTTCTCGTTCTCCTGCAAGCCCCGGTTATCGCCGCCCATGATCAGAATGTTCACGCGTTCCTTGCCTTCCCACTCGGGAGGCTTCTCGGCCGTCGTCACTTCGTAACCGGTGAATTTAGGATCGGTTGTCGGCTGGCTTAATTTATCGAGTCCGTTATAAGTGCCGTATACCTCGTAGACCAGAAACCCGGCGACCGCCAAAATCACGACGGATACGCCTAGCAGCACCCATCTCCAGGGTCTTTTTCGTTTCGGTTGTTTCGGTTGCTTTGCGCGCGCCATATGCGTTGTAGTTCCTCCTTGTAATCGATCCGAACGGCCGAGGAGAAGATCCGTTAGCGGAACATAAGAATAGGCTTGGTTGATAGATTGCTGTCGCATGCTGCAGAGTGACTAACGTTAAGAAACGGTATGGCATTACATATCATAAAATTATAAAATGGATTGTCGTAGAGAATCAAGTTTTATCTGATAGAAACGAATAGACCGGATATTTCCTAGGAAATGTCGAAAGGGAGGAGCCGGGAAGCAAAATGCTGGCGATCGACGTACAAGATTTAAGAAAGCAATTCCAGGTGCAGAAGAACCGCGAAGGTCTCGGAGGCGCGCTGAAGGATCTGTTCAAACGCGAATACAACCAGATCACCGCGGTGAAAGATATCAGCTTCCGGATTCCGCAGGGCGAGATTTGCGGCTACATCGGCGAGAACGGAGCGGGCAAGTCGACGACGATCAAAATGCTGACGGGGATCCTCGTGCCGACCTCGGGACACCTGATGGTAAACGGCTTCGTGCCTTATAAAGACAGGGAAAAGTTCGTGCGCGGGATCGGCGTCGTGTTCGGTCAGCGCAGCCAATTATGGTGGGATATCGGCGTTATCGAATCGTTCCGGCTGCTCCGCAAAGTGTACCGGGTGCCGGAGCCGGAATTTCGCGAGCGGCTAGATGAATTGGTGGAACGTCTACAATTGGGGGAACTGCTTAACCGCCCCGTAAGGAAGCTGAGCCTCGGTCAGCGGATGCGCTGCGAGCTGGTCGCGTCGCTGCTGCACAACCCGTCGATCCTGTTCCTGGACGAGCCGACGATCGGCCTTGACATTGTCGTGAAGACGGAAATCCGCGAATTCTTAAAAAAAATTAATCGAGAGCAGGGCACCACGATTTTGCTGACGACCCATGATTTGCAAGATATCGAGGCGCTCTGCTCGCGCGTCATCATGCTTGACGACGGCCGGGTCATTTACGACGGCGGTCTGGACGAGCTGAAAGCCCGCTGGAGCAAAGGGCGGGAGCTGCAATTCCAGTTCGGCGACCAGCCGTCGCTGGACGCGCTGCGAAGGCTGACGGAAGGCCTCGGCGGCGTCGAGTGGAGCATCGACAACGAGCTGACGGCCACGATGTGGCTGCCGCATGCCGTCAACGTCTCGGAGGCGCTGGCCCGCGTCGTCGGCGGCAGTTCGGATATCCGCGACATCAAGATCATGGAGACGAACACGGATGAGATCGTCCGCGAAATTTATTCGTCCGGCTCGGCGTCGACCGAAGCGGCCGCGATGCTGAAGCCGGATGCGGACGGCGGGTCGCCGGATGCAGTCGAGCCGTTAGTCGGACCGTCAGCCGAACCGTCAGTCGAGCCGTCTGCCGGACCATCAGTCGAACCGTTAGTCGGACCGTCCGGACCTTCATCCGAACCATCAGCTGAACCGTCTGCCGGCCTTCCCGCCGATTCCCCCGCCGCATCTTCCGGCCGGCCTGCGCAGCAGCAGGAGAGAATTCCCGTCGGCGCCGGCGCGTCCTCCGAGAAGGAGCCGAAGTCATGATGAACAGCGCGTATCTGGACTTGATCCGCATCCGCTTCCTGATGATGCTGGCGTACCGCGTCAACTATTACAGCGGGATCGTTATTTACACGATCAACATCGGCGCGTACTATTTTCTATGGGAAGCGATCTACGGCGAGCAGAAGCTGCTGGCCGGCTTCACGCTGGCGCAGATGACGACGTACGTCGCGGTCTCCTGGATGGCGAGGGCGTTCTACTTCAATAACCTCGACCGCGAGATCGCGAACGACATCCGCGACGGCAGCGTCGCCGTGCAGTTCATCCGCCCGTACAACTACTTGTTCGTCAAGCTGATGCAGGGGTTCGGCGAAGGGCTGTTCCGCCTCCTGCTGTTCATGGGGCCGGGCCTTGCCCTCGTCTGTTTGATTTTTCCGGTGAAGCTGCCGGCGGATCCGGGGATCTGGGCGATCTACCTCATTATGCTGCTATTCAGTTTTCTTATTAATACGCAAATCAACATGCTTGTAGGCTTATTTGCGTTCTTCGTGGAGAATAACGAGGGCATGCTGCGCATGAAGCGGGTGCTCGTCGACTTGTTCTCGGGCGTCATCGTGCCGATTTCCTTCTTCCCGGGCTGGCTCGCCGTGACGATGAAATGGCTGCCTTTTCAAGCGATTACGTATTTGCCGAGCTCCGTCTTCACCGGCCGCATCGGGGGATCTGCGATTGCGCGCGTGCTGGGCATTCAAGCCGTCTGGTTCGTTCTGCTGATTATACCGATCGCCTTGGTGTGGCGGCAGGCGCGGACGCGGCTGTTCGTACAAGGGGGTTGAGGAAGCCATGTTCTATATGTCGCTAGCCGCGGAGTATATGAAAAACTACGTCAAAACCAAGCTGACTTACCGCGCGGATTTCTGGGTGGAAGTGCTGTCGGACCTGCTGTTCCAGGCCGTCAATCTGATCTTCATCCTCATCGTGTTCCGGCATACGCCGACGCTCGGCGGCTGGACCGAGGCGGAAGTGGTGTTCGTGTACGGCTACTTCATGGTGCCGTCGGGCATTTTCGGCGCGCTCTTCAACATTTGGAACTTCAGCGAACGGTATATCGTCAAGGGCGAGATGGACCGGGTGCTGACGCGGCCGGCGTATAACCTGTACCAGGTGCTGCTCGAGAATCTCGACCCGCCTTCGCTCTTCGGCTCGGTCATCGGCCTTGTCATCATGATTCTGAGCTGGGGCGATCTCGGACTGGTTTTCCATCTGACGGACGTCCTGATGCTGGCGGCGTTCACGGTCGGATCGGTGATGATCTACGCGGGCATCTTCACGTCGCTGACGGCGATTTCGTTCTACTCCGACGCGCCGACGGGCATTCTGCCGTTAATGTACAACATTTCGAACTACGGCCGGTATCCGGTCAACATTTATAATCGCATCATCCGGTTCTTCCTGACGTGGATGCTGCCGTTCGCGTTCGTCGGCGTCATTCCGGCTTCGTATTTCCTGGGGCGGAACGAGACGGGCTTGTCGAATTTGGCGCCGTACACGCCGCTCATGGGCGTCGTCGTCCTGGGCATCGGGCTGTTCATTTGGAATCACGGGGTTAAACGGTACCGGGGCGCCGGTTCGTAACATTTATTTCGAAGGGGAAATGAAACGATGGCAGCAATCAAACCGAAAGCGGTCGTGGGGAAAAAGGCGCCGGATTTCACGCTTCCGGCCATGGGCGGGCGCGAAGTGCGCCTCAGCGATTATTCCGGCCGCAAGGTCGTCATCTTCTTCTATCCGAAGGATCTGACGCCGGCCTGCACGCAGCAGTCCTGCGATTTCCGCGACGCGTACGCGGAGTTCGGCAAGCATAATACGGTCGTGATCGGCATCAGCAACGACCCGGCGGAGCGGCACGAGAAATTCGCCGCCAAGTACGAGCTGCCCTTCGAGCTGCTGGCGGACACGGAGCATAAAGTCTGCGAGCTGTACGGCGTCTGGCAGCTGAAGAAGCTGTACGGCCGCGAATATATGGGGCTCGTGCGCTCGACTTTCCTGATCGACGAGAAAGGCAAGCTGGTGCGCGAATGGCGCAACCTGCGCGTGAAGGGCCATGTGCAGGATGTGCTGGATGCGGTGCAGGCGAAGTAGCATAGGCGAACAGGCGAGCAGGCTTCGTACGGCGTCGCGCGGCGTGCAGGAAGCGTTCGTCCGATTCTGTTCGTTCATGCACCAGGCAGCGCCATACCGCATTCGCGCACGTCCGCAGTAACCAAACGAGGAACCTCCGGGAACGGGCTAACGCCGTTCTGCCGATGAGGTTCCTCGTTTTTTATGGCCCATCGTCGTTCATAGCCATCGCCGTTCATGAGCTCCTGCCGTCCGGGACCAGCTTCGTCCACGCGGTCCACGCTTCCCGATAACGGTCGAAATCCCCGCCATGATGCGTCAGGCAGGTCGAAATCCGGAAGTACAGCGCCATCAGCATGTCTTCGATCAGCTCGTGCTGATGGGCCGGGGCCAGTCCTGCGCGCCGAACCGCCTCAACGAGAACCGGGAGATGCAGATCATCCGGCGACGAGCAGAAGGCGTACAGCAGATCGTACAAGGGCCGGCCGATCTGGGGCAGCGGATCGATGACGCCTTGAAGCCGTCCGCCCTGGAACAGGAAGTTGTGAACGCCGAAATCCCCGTGCAGCACGTACCTTGGCTGCCGCGACAGCCGGTCGCTTCTGCGCGATTGAATCGCCGGGACAAGTTCATGATCCGCTTCGCTCAGGCGTTCTCCGATAACGGACCGAGCGTAGGCGATATCGCCGGCGATGCTCGCCGGATCTTCCACCCATGCGAACGGATCGGCCTTGTCCGGCTGCACGTAGCGGCTGATGATCCGATCGGTCAGCGCCGCCATCAGTTCCGGCTTCGACTTGCGGTCGTAGCTCGTATCGCCGGGGAGGAACTCATAAATATAGTATCGGTAATCCGGATCGATGCAGCGGATGGACGGAAACAGTTCAATGTCCGGATAATGGCGGTAGAACCGCGTTTCGGCGGCGATGACTTCGGGTTCATTGGCTTTGACGACATACAGGCGCGGATTGTCCGAATTGCCGATGACCCTGACCGTGCTATTGGTACCGCCTTGCAGCTCGCTCCATCGATCTACTGCCTGCGGCAGCGCCTGGGCGTCGAAGATCTCTTGCAGCAGTTTATCTATCAAAAGGTTTCACCTCGATTCTCCATGAATATGACGAGGGGGATAAGCCGCCATGGTTGCTGGGAGCGTGCTAGAACGCGTACAGCACTTCTCTGCCGGCCAGGAAATCGGGGGCGAGTGTGCTGCAGACGTTGGCGGCGTCGGCTTTGATCCACTGGTTCTTCCCGGGATGATGAATGACGAACACGTAGCTGATGAAAATATCCATAAAGATTTGGCCTTCGATATAGCGGATATCATCGGACGCGAAGGCGGTTTGCGACGCGTAGCCGTCCAGGAATGTCTTGCGCAGCTCGGGCTTCAGCATGGAACAAGCGCTGCCCAAATCGAACAAGTAATAGCCATGGCCGAACAGGCCGAAATCGATCAGCGAGGGGCTGCCCTCTTCTTCCGAGACAATGATGTTGCCGAGTTGAAAATCGGCATGCACGTAGCCTTTGGAGCCTTCTCTTGCATCCAGTTCGGCCAGCTGAAGCTTGACTGTGGCCAGCACCTCTTCAATGACGGTTAAATCTTCAGGCGCAATGACGCCTCCGCTCGCCCCGATTCGCAGTTCAACCAGCGCCTCGTCGATGCGATCAGCGTCATAAGCCGGCCGCCGCAGCTCCAGTGGCGGCGATGATTGCAAGAACCGATGAAGCTTGGCCACGTTTTGCCCCAGACGGTAGACGATCCGTTCCGCGTCCTCTTCCTGCAGCGTAAGCGTCGAGCCGTCGATCCATTCCAACAGCGTGGCGTACGTGGGGCCATGCCGGTCGGAGATATATTCGGTGATCATGCCGCCGGCCAGATTGGCGACGGGCTTCTGGACGTTCAGCACGTTCGCTTGTCCGATGGTCTGCAGGAACAGCATCTCGGCATGCAATCCGTCCCAGGTGTGCTGCTGCCCGGACAGGCCGTCGGCGACCGATTTGTGAATGCGCAGCACGTAACGGCGGTTGTCGGCGGGGGTGGTGATCTTGAACGTCATGTTCTCGTTATGCCGGATGAAATCGATGATCGGGTTGTCGAACGAATAGTGCAGCAGAGCTTGCTCGGCTTCGCGCAATTCATGCTGCAAGGCACTCATCTCCCATGTAAGCGATTAGCAGAATTATATCATTTTCAGCGTAGCGCATAGACTGCTATAGCCAAAAAATACCGGAGTGTGCTGCTTGGAAACGACCTTCGGTGAAAGACGCCGCCGATTTTCGGTGCCGCATCAGGTGTAAAGGGGAGGATTGCTGGCGAAACTAGCAGATAGAACGTTTCAATAGGATGGAAGAGTAGGAGATGATCCGTAATGATACCTAATCCGCAGCAAAAGGAAACGGGATCCGGCGAGCCCTTGCGCGCGCCGAATCCGGATATGTGGCCCGAAGCCGCGCAGCAATCGCTGCAGCTGATGCTGGCGCGGGTGAACGGCGTGCTGCTGGGCAAAGAGCAGGTCGTGTCGCGGGTGTTCAGCGCGCTGCTGGCCGGCGGGCATGTGCTGCTCGAGGATGTGCCAGGGGTCGGCAAGACGCTGCTCGTGCGCGCTATTGCCCGGGTAATAGGCGGCGAATTCCGCCGCATTCAGTTCACGTCGGACATGCAGCCGGCGGATGTCGTCGGCGGGATGGTGTGGGACGGGAAGCGGGGAGAGCTCGTCTTCCGGCAAGGGCCTTTGATGGCGAACGTCGTGCTTGCCGACGAAATCAACCGTACCCCGCCGCGCACGCAATCCGCGCTGCTGGAGGCGATGGAAGAGCGCAGCGTGTCGGCCGATGGCGAGACAAGGCCGCTGCCGGTGCCGTTCATGCTGCTCGCGACCCAGAATCCGCTGCGCGACGACGGTACGTACCCGCTGCCCGAAGCGCAGCTTGACCGGTTCATGATGCGGCTGACGATCGGCTATCCTGCGCCGGAGGACGAGATCGGCATGCTGGCATCGGGCCGTCAGCGGTTGTTGCCGGAGCTGCTGCGCCCGGTCATCGTGCCCGAGGAATGGATGCGCATGCAGAAGGATGCGCAGTCCGTGCACGTCCATCCGGCGCTCCTGGCTTATGCGGTGCACATTGTCGGGGCGACCCGCGCGTCGCAGGAGCTGCAGCTCGGCGCGAGTCCGCGCGCAACGCTGGACTGGATTCGCGCGTCGCAGGCGGCGGCGTACGTGGCGGGGAGAAGGTACGTGGTGCCGGACGACTTGAAGCAGACGGCCGAGCCCGTGCTGGCACATCGGCTGCTGATGCGGGACGAGGCCTGGGTGCAGGGAAGAACTCCCGCCAAGGTGCTGGAGGATATCCTCGCCGCGGCTCCCGTGCCGATGCCGGCCTCCGAAGGCGGGCGGCGGAGATGAGGTTGGGACGATGAGATTGGGAGGATGCGTGGGAAGAGGAGGACGGAAAGATAAGAGCGGGAAGATAATAGATGGATCGCCAATGAAGCGGTGCGGCAATCGTAGCTAGTCGGAGAGACGAGGCAGAGGGATCGGGCCTGAGGGAAACAGGATAACAGAGGGAAAGCCGGAACTTGGGCAAGGTTGAAGCAGAGGGAAAGTCGGGCAGGGGGAAGTCGAAACAGGGTAAGGTCGGGGCAGAGCAATCGTCGAAACTAATGGAAGCTGAAACAGGGATTAGAACGAAGAAAGCTGTTCGCGGGAATTCGGCTGGGACGGATGGCTTCTCGCGACTGGGAAGGCGGTGGGATCGTGAGCACGGCGGGTAAGTCGAAGAGAACGAATCGATTGAAGCGGGCCGGCGCAGCCGGAGCGGGCACGGCGAAGAACATAACGGGGCCGGCAGGGACCGGGAATAAGCATGCTGTCGCTGCGCCAGGCGGAGAGGCCGAGAAGCAGGACGGCGCGCTTCCGCCGGTATCGGGCGCTGCCAGGCTGCGAAGCCGGATCATGACCCGAATATGGGCCGCGATCCTGCTCGGCATCGGGATTTTCGCGCTTGTCGAGCGCGGCGGCGCGGTCGAATGGTTGTTCGCGGCCGTCGTGCTGCTGTCCGCGGGGGCCGGTTTGCTGCTCCCTTATGCAGCGCTTGGCCGCATAAGGGCGGAACGAATCGTGCATGACGCCGGCAGCCTGGCGGACGGCGGCGAGATGCGCGTCACGCTGCAGCTGCAGTTAAGCCGCCGCATGCTGCCGTTCATGTGGGTGTGCGTGCAGGAAGAACTCGTCGACGCGTGCGCGGCGCAAGGCGTTCGCGTTCAGGTCGCGCGCGCGCTGCTTCCCGGCTTCAGCCGGCGATTGACGTTGGATTATACCGTCGTCGGGCTGCTGCGGGGAGAGCTGACCTTCAGCCGCTTGACCGTCACGGCGGGCGATTTGACTGGCTTGACGATGCGGACGGTTGTCGTCGCCTGTCCCGGGCAAGCGATCGTGAAGCCTGCCGCGCCGGCAGGCGAGGAGCTCGGCGAGCTGCCGGGCTTCGAGGCGGCGCAGGCCAGGAGGGGCATGCAGCCTGTCTCCGTCTTCGGCGGCCAGATGATGGCCGCGGCATCCCGGCTGCGCCGGGACGGCGCTGGTCCGGAGCTGCGCGGATACATCCCGGGCGATTCGCTGCGGCGGATCGATTGGCGCGCGATGGCACGGGGACTCGGCATGCAGACGCGGATGAACGAGGCGGCCGAAGCCGGAACCGTCATTTTGCTGCTGGAGACCTCATCGGCTGCGTACGGGAAGGACAGAAGGCTGTTCGACGCCAACGCGGGCCGCGCCGCCGCCATGATGAAGCAGGCGCTGCGGGAGGGGAAACGGGTGAAGCTGCTGACCAATTCGGAGACGGCAAGCGTCATCTATGACGGCGATTCCGGGTCGGAGCCCGGAGAGGCCGTAATCCGCCTCGCGCGGCTTCGGCCGGACGCGGCGGTCAAGCCGATGTCGCAGCGGTTGTCCGATATCGTCGCGGGGGCTCCCGGAGGGGCCGCGGTGATCTGCTTGACGGCAGGAACAACGGGAAGCGCCGACGCGATCGCCAGGCCTTCGAGCGATCCCGGCAATATTACGTACGGCGCCAAGCTGGCGGGCGTAAGAGGCATTCGGCTGCAGCTGCTGCTGTCCGTCCCGGCCGGAGGCGGCGATGCCGCGAGAAGCTGGCAGGAGCGGCTTCAAGGCACGGGCTGCCTCGTCAAGGCGCTGCCGATGTCCGAACGGTTCGGAAGCGTCAAGCCGGCCGTGGAGCATGCTTCCGTCAGCTCCGGAAGAGAGAGGAGCGGGACGCATGTCGAAGCAGCGGGAGGATAAGCTTGGTCCAAGATTCGCCGAGCCCGGGAACGCCGGCATACCGGCGACAGCCGCTGGAGCCAGATCTGGAGGTGGAACCGGATCTGCAGGAGGAACAAGATGCGGGATGGTAGCGGGAAGGGGAGCGTCAGATGCATTAACGGCGGGGAGCGGACAGGCAGAGGAGGCATGCGTGAAGCAAGCCGCGGCTGAAGCGGCGGCGGCGGGCGAAGGTGCGTCGGTCAATGCCGGGCCATCGGCGCTGCCGCCCGCGCAGGCCGGTTCAGCTGGAGGCACAAGGGTAGGGACAGCAATAAGTAGGAAAGCGTCAGGTGTAGTAACAGCGGAGAGCGGACAGGCAGAGGAGGCATGCGTGAAGCAAACCGTGGCTGAAGCGGCAGCGGCGGGAGATGGAGCTGCGGTCAATGCCGGGCCATCGGCGCTGCCGCCCGCGCAGGCCGGTTCAGCTGGAGGCACAAGGGTAGGGACAGCAATAAGTAGGGAAGCGTCAGGTGCAGTAACAGCGGAGAGCGGACAGGCAGAGGAGGCATGCGTGAAGCAAGCCGCGGCTGAAACGGCGGCGGCGGGAGATGGAGCTGCGGTCAATGCCGGGCCATCGGCTCAGCCGCCCGCTCAGGGCGGTTCAGCGCGAGCGTCCAAGCGCGCGGAGGAGCGGGAAGGGCTGCATTTCTTCCGGCTCGGCCTCAGACGATTGATGACGAGCTTGCTGCTGTACGGCTTGATCATCGAGTGGCTGCTGCCGCTGGAACAATTGAAGGCGTACACGGAGTTGTACCAGATCAGCCCGCTGCTCGCGGCCGTCGGGCTGTTCCTCGCCGTAGGGCTGTTCGTGCCGCCGACATGGGCCGCGCTGCTTCTGAACGGCTGCGTCGCCCTCGGCGCGGTGCTCGTTTTGTTCCAGCCCCATTACGGCTCGTTGTCCCAGTCGATGCAGGGGCTCATTCATGCCGCACGTCATGATGCGCTCGGCATTGCGCATGGCCGGTTCATGCTTACCGGAGAAATGCGGACCTTGCTGCTGATCAGCGGCCTCGGGATGATGGCGATCGCCGTCCAGTCCTTGATGTGGCTTCGGCAGTGGGGTCTTGGCTTGACCGCGCTGACGGCCGTCTATTTGCTGCTATTGTACGGATTTACGGGGATGGACGTGTTCCCCGGCCTGCTGCGGGCATGCGCGGAAGGCTTGCTGCTCAGCGCGCTCGTGACCGCGCCGCGCATCGAACGGCTTGCGGGCATGCCGGATTTGTTCGCCAAGAGCGGGTTTGGCGGCTGGCCGCGAGGCTGGTGGGGCGGCGCGTCATGGCTGGCGGCGCTCATCGTGCTCGCGAGCGTCGGCGCGGCGTGGGGCTGGTCCGGCGGAACGGCGACGGAGCAGGCGCCTTGGGCGGCGGAGGCGATCAAATGGGGCGAGAACCGCATGGAAATGGCCGACGGCAGCGCGGCTCCCGCAACGACGACGGCGCAGGAGGCGATGGCGGAGTCCGGCTTGGACGGATCGGGGAAGACGGGCTACGGTTTCGACGACCGTCGTCTCGGCGGTCCGCTGACCCCGGACGCGACCGTTCTGTTCACGGTTGCGTCGGCGGAAGCCGGGTATTTGCGCGGCGACAGCGAAGCCTACTACAGCGGGCAGGGCTGGGAGCAGGATGACCACGATTGGCAGAAAAGAACCGTGACGAACCCCTCCGGCAAGCAGGACGCAGGCGTATTCGTCCAGACGGTGACGCCTGTCCGGCCGACCGTCGGGTATCCGTTGTTCGCCGGAGGCGCGGATTCGCGCATCACGGCGCTAAAGCTGCGGCGTTCGCCCAAGAACGACAGCGGCAGGTATTGGCAGGACGCGTCCACCGGCGCCTTGTACACGTCCGGCGATGAAGACCAGGTCGTGCAATACACGGTCGAGACGACGGTGCCGAACGGAGCGGGAGCGCGCGGCGCCGAGGGCGGCGCTGAAGGCTCGCCGCCGCTGACGGAACGGCAGGAACGCGCGTATACGCAGCTGCCGGCGGGTCTGCCGGCGCGGATCGGCGAGCTTGCGGCGCAGATCATCAAGGATGCCGGCCAGCCGACGGACCGTTACGCGCAGGCGGAAGCGATCGTCGATTATTTGAAGGCGAACTATCCGTACACGCTGACGAATACGCAAGCGCCCGAAGGGGGAGCGGATCTCGTCGACGATTTTCTGTTCCGGCAAAAGCAAGGGTACTGCGTGCATTTTGCCTCCGCGCTGGCCGTGATGCTGCGTACGCAGGGTATTCCCGCGCGGTACGTGAAAGGTTTTGCGCCGGGCGAGCTTGGCGAGCCGGCGGAGGGAGGCGGAGCCTCCCTGTACACCGTGCGCGCGAGCGACGCGCATGCATGGGTGGAGGTGTGGTTTCCGGGCGTCGGCTGGCTGTCCTTCGAGCCGACGCCGGGGTTTGCGGCACCGGACAGCGGTGCCGCCGGCGAAGCCGCCTCGTCCGCGCCGGCGGGCGAGGGGGCGCAGCCGGATGCCGCCGCCGCGGGCGACGCGCCGGCGGCTCGCGGCGCCGATGCCCGGGGCTTCGCCGGGCACTTGGCCGCGCAGCTGCGCGCGGCCGCGGCGCGCGGCGCCGATGCGCTCGCGGACGCTGGCCGCGGCGCGCTGGCTTCGCCGCCGTGGGCCAAGGCGGCATGCGCCGCGGTCGTTACCGGCGCGGCCGGGCTCGCGCTGGCGGCGCGCCGCCAGCGCGAACGCTTCGCGTTCGGCTGGGCGCTGCGCCGGTACGGCAGCGCCCTGAAAGCGGGCCGGCATACCGCGGCCCGCAGCCAATTCCTCCAGCTCGCGGACGCCTTGTGGCGCGAGCTGTACAAGCAGTGCGGCGCGAAGCCCCCGCACCGCACGGCGCGCGAATATACGGCGGCGCTGCGCTTGCCGCCGACGGCTGCGCCGCTGGTCGCGGAATTCGTGCGCTGGGATGAAGAGGCGCGGTTCGACGCGTTCGCGCCGCGCCTGCCGACGCAGCAGCAAGTGGCGGAGCTCATCGCCGGCCTCGCCGTCGTGAAGCCGCGCGAGCCGCAAGGAACGCCATAGAGCCAACGTGCCAAGAGCCGCGGATTCCTGCCGGAGGGCAGGGATTCGCGGCTTTTTGGGCGAGGAACATCGAAATTCCTTCCGACAGGAAGGATTTCGATGTTTTCATAAGCAGCTTTGCAAAGAACCATTATTCGAAATGCTCTCGAAAGTTGCCGCCGCGGCTGGATTTTGCGCCAGTACCGAGCAAAATGCCCGCAAAAGTTGCCGCAGTGGCAGGATTCCGCGCCAGACCCGGGTGAATGAGCCGCAAAAGTTGCCGCAGTGGCAGGATTTCGCGCCAGACCCGGGTGAATGAGCCGCAAAAGTTGCCGCAGAGGCAGGATTCCGCGCCAGACCCGGGTGAATGAGCCGCAAAAGTTGCCGCAGAGGCAGGATTTCGCGCCAGACCCGGGTGAATCAGCCGCAAAAGTTGCCGCAGAGGCAGGATTCCGCGCCAGACCCGGGTGAATGAGCCGCAAAAGTTGCCGCAGAGGCAGGATTCCGCGCCAGACCCGGGTGAATGAGCCGCAAAAGTTGCCGCAGTGACAGGATTCCGCGCCAGACCCGGGTGAATGAGCCGCAAAAGTTGCCGCAGTGGCAGGATTTCGCGCCAGACCCGGGTGAATTAGCCGCAAAAGTTGCCGCAGAGGCAGGATTCCGCGCCAGACCCGGGTGAATGAGCCGCAAAAGTTGCCGCAGAGGCAGGATTTCGCGCCAGACCCGGGTGAATGAGCCGCAAAAGTTGCCGCAGAGGCAGGATTCCGCGCCAGACCCGGGTGAATGAGCCGCAAAAGTTGCCGCAGAGGCAGGATTCCGCGCCAGACCCGGGTGAATGAGCCGCAAAAGTTGCCGCAGTGACAGGATTCCGCGCCAGACCCGGGTGAATGAGCCGCAAAAGTTGCCGCAGAGGCAGGATTTCGCGCCAGACCCGGGTGAATGAGCCGCAAAAGTTGCCGCAGCGGCAGGATGTCGCGCCGGAACCGGGCGAATCATATGCTTTTCACGGCGCGGAGCTACAAATTCCTGCCTGCGGGAGCTTTGACGGCACTGCCTGCGGAGCCCCTATCCCAGTACACGGATTCGAATATCTTCGTAAAAAGGATCTCGACATCCACTTTGCAGTGAATGTCGAGATCCTTTCGCGTACTCAATGGGATGTTCCTATGACAATGACATGCCAACACCGATAGGCTATCCCTTTGTTCACGATGGCAGCGAGTCCGCAGAAAAGCCAACTGCGTCCGCAGATCTATCGAACGTACCGGCATTCTGGCGGTTCTATTGAACGTACTGGCTTTTCCTGCGAATCTATCTGTCGTTCCGGCTTTACTCCGGTTACGGATCCTCCGCTTGCGCTTCGACGCATTGAACGGGGCGGGGCGGTTATGTCCAGCCCCAGCAAGTGCTGCAGACAAGCCGCCTGCTCGATCGCGCGCGCATGCTACCAATTCCGAAGCAGCGCAGCCGCTTCCTCGGCATTGCGGTTGTTCGCCGGCTGGCTGCGCTGCGATTGATCGCCCTGTCCGGCATGCTCTCCGCCGCCGGCATGCGCCCGCTGCTCGAACCCGAACGCATACGCGCTGCCCGAGGCTCGGACGGGCTCGCCGGAAGCAGCGTTTGTCAACGGGGCCGCTGTCGCCGCCACACCGGCATGCGGCTTGCCGACATTGATTCCGAATCCGGAGGCGGAGTTCCAGACGCTAGTATCGGAATCGCCGGCAACCGCCGTTTGCTCCGAGGGCCGCTCGCCCTGTCCGTCCCGCAACGGCTCGAAAATCGTCCAGCCGCCTTTTCCTTCGCCGGCCAGTGCAATTGGCGCATCCGTGTCCGACCCAGATGCGGCATCAGATGCGATACCTGCTTCAATAGCCGCAACAGCCTCGGATCCTTCCTCGCTGCCTTTGGCATCCAGCTCGGCAGCAGCCATTCCTGCCAATTCGGCACCTTCTAAGCTCCCAAGAGGCATGGCCGTTACCGGAGCAGCCACAGCAGCCGCAGAAACTGCAGAAGCATCCTGTTCGAGCCCATCAACCGAACGCTCATTTACGTTCGAAGCCTTGTTCTCAGCCCAATCATCCGCTGTGTAATCAACCGCAACGGTTTCATCCTCGAACCTGCCAACAGCAAACCCGCTCGAAGCCTTGGCTCCGGCCATCTCAACGCCAACCGATACAGCAGCAGCATCCGTTTCGAATGTGCCAACCGAACGCTCACTATAGCTCGAAACCGCGATCTCGGCTAAACCAGTCGCGGGCAGCTCTTCGGCCGCAGCCGCAACCGCCGCAATCGCCGAGCCGCTAGTATCACCAAGTTCGCCGCCCAGACTTCCAACCTCGGCATCAGCCGCGACAGAAGCAGGCGTTTCGTCGACCGCTGTAAGCGCTTCTTCCGCAACAACCTTAGCTTCAGCCACTATAGTTGCACCAACCACAGCCGAAGCAGCATCTTCCCAAAGCTCATCAACCGCAGCCTCGCTCGCTGCCGCGGTTTCCGCAAGCGCCGCCGCATGTTGCTTAGCCGCTGGTCCGGCCGCTTGCCCGGGAACGCCCAGCGCCGCGCGTTCTTCATCGCTCACTCCTTCGCCGAGCTTGTCTTGCTTCCGGCCTGCGTTCATGTTCTGCATGAACGCCCGACCGTTCTCGCGCAGCGGGTTGGCGAAGGCTTGCGTGTCGTCGGCAGCTTGATGCTCCGCGGCTTCGGGCCCTGTCTCGGCCTCATCCTTCTTCTCGGGCGCGCGGTAGCTAATCTTCTTGATCAACGGGCCGGAACCGGCAGGCTCGTTCTTGTCCCGGCGGTCGTAGCCGCTTCGGCGCTCCTCGCCGTTCCAGTTCGGATCGTTCGCCGCGCGCCGGTCGCGTCCGCTTCGGCGCTCGATGGGGCTGACGACAGGCTCGCCCTTATCCATGGCGCTGTTGCCCTGGAAGACGCCGCCTTCCTCGATCTCAAGCGTCGCCGCATCCATGTCGCCGTATAATTTGCCGGTCGACGTGATCGTCAGCTTGCCGCTGATGCGCACGTTGCCCGTCACTTGGCCGGCCAGAAACGCGTTGCGCGCCGTGATGTTGGAAATCGCGAACGCGCTCTCGCCCAGCACGACGTCTCCCTCGCAGAAAATATCCCCGCGCAGCTGGCCTTCCACCCGAACGCTTCCCGCCGAGCGGATCGCCCCTTCGACGATGGTGCCTTCGCCGATGAAGGTATCGGTCAGCGAGGTGCTAATCTTGTCTTTTTTCCAAAACTTGAACATCAATCGGCATCCCCTTCATGGCCATGTTTAAATACGGTTTTGGATCGACGGGCGCGTCATGCTCCAGCACTTCGAAATGCAGATGCGGGCCCGTGCTGCGTCCCGTAGAGCCGATTTTGCCGATGGTGTCGCCCTGCTTGAGGACATCGCCCTTCGATACGGAAATGCTGAACAAATGCATGTATTTGGTCGAAATGCCTTGTTTGTGACGGATAATGACGTAGTTGCCGCGGGCGCTGTTGTAGCCGGTTTCCGTCACCGTGCCGTCCGCTGCGGCGAAGACGGGGTCTCCGAGGCTGCCGGCGATGTCGATCCCGGTATGCTTGGCCGGATTGTCGGTGAACGGGTCGATCCGAACGCCGAACTGCGACGTGATGCGCTGCGAATACGTCGGCCAGAACGTCGGCATGACGCGCAGCTGCTGTTTCTTTTTCTGCGCTTCCGTATGCGTGCGGGTCAACGCTTCTTTCAGCTCGCCGATTTGCGCATCGAGCGAAGCGTATTTCTCGCCCATGCCGTCCATCAGCTGGCGATAATCGCTGTCGGTCGCCGCGAAGAGCTCGCCGCCGACGCCGTTCTCCGTGTCCGGCTTGTCGGACTGGACTGTCGAACCGGCAGGCTCCGGGATGCCGACGAAAGACTTCATCGCCGACGCGAGCTTGTCCAATTGATCAAGGCGCGTCTGTACATTCTCGGCCTGCTGGGCGAACTCGACGACTTGTTTCTGGAGCTGCCGGATCGAGGCGTCCTTGTACGCGATTTCGCTTTTGTACGCGCCGGAGCTGAGATCGAACTGCTGATGAAGCCGATCCATTTTCCATGCGCTGCGTTCCTGGAGCAAGTACAGCGTGGACGCTGTGGCGGCCAGAGCGAGGATGAGAATCGGTATGGCCGCCAGAAGGACGGTGGAAGCCCGAAACCGCATGGATGGCCCGCCGTCGTCCGGAAGAACAAGAAACGTATACCGGCTGCCGGAGAAGAGTCGTTTCTTCTTCATGCCTGTCTCCTTAACGTTTTTGGATGATCTTGCCGAAAACCTACATATACCGAATAATTTCGGCATGTAATCCAAAAAAACTTAGCTTTCGCGTAAATTTGATCCGCGCCGACATTCTCGACATGCAAAAAAAGGATTTTGTCGGATCGTGGCGAAATCAAGTCCCAATACGGGCAATGCGCGCGCCGCGGAAGCTTCTGCAGCTTCGCGGCCGGGCATGTCTCGATAGGAACGGAGGAACTGAAATTGATTAAGCTCGCAGGCATTGACGTAGGCAATGACAGCATCAAACTCATGGTCGACGGCTCGGCGGAACCTGTCGTGATTCCAAGCATTCTCGCGCCCGGCTACGAACGGCATATTTTTCAAGAAGAGGATTCGCCGCTGAAGGCGCTGGACGTGCGGATTTACAGCCCGAAGCTGAAACGGAACAATCAGCGGTATTTCGTGGGAACGCTCGCCATGGAGGACCAGGACAACTCCGAGCTGGAGGAGACCGACAACAAGGCGACGAGCGACCAGGCGCTGATCGTGGCGCTGACCGCGCTGGCTTACGCCGGATTGACGAGCGGCGCGTACCAGCCCTCCGAGGCGCAGTCGGGCCAAGTCGTGGAGTACATCGTCGGCACCGGGCTTCCCGTTCGTACGTACGCAGGCTTCCATAAGCAGTTCGAGGAGCGGCTCGTCGGCGAGCACGAAGTGACCTTCCTCTCGACGCCGAAGCTGAGCGGACGCTCGATCAAAGTCATCATCAAGCGCGCGGTCGTATCGATCGAAGGCGCCGCGGCGCTGTTCCATATGGCTACGCACGATAACCTCTCCGTCCGTAACGAGGAGCTGTACTACGGCTGCATCGGCATTTGCGAAATGGGCGCGCTGACGACGGACTTCCCGGTCGTGAAACGGATGAGCATCGACAACCAATTCAGCACGGGCGAGCAGTTCGGCTTGGCCGGCTATCTGGACCAGATCATCCGGGACGTCGAAGACCAGTTCGGCCACCGGTTCCCGAGCCGGACGAAATTGATTCAGCGCATCAAGAGCGGCGACTATGTGATCCACCGCATCGGCGAAGGCCAAGCGGACATCCGTCCGATCGTGGACAATTACTTCGGCCGCGCGGCGAACAAGGTGCTGGATCTCATCGTGAAACGGTGGAAGAAGAACCCGGACATCCAATGCTTCTACGTGCTCGGCGGCGGCGCAGCGGCGCTGCGGTCGTACCTGAACGACGCGGCGGGCTCCATCCGTCTCCGTTTCGTGGAAGACAGCGAGTTCCAGAACGTATACGGCTACTTGAAGCTGGCCAAAAACAAACAGCAGCAGGCGCTTGCCGCAGCTGCGGCAGCCGAGCAGGGCTAAGCGACCGAGCGCGTCCGCGCAAGTCACATGCATCGGGCAGGCAATTGGCTGCATCATCTATAAGTCGAACGTATAGGCCGAACGGGCGTTGCTAACGCTCGTTCGGCTTTTGTTTTGGCTGCGCTCATGTGCGGCAGGCGAGGCAGGGAGCAGAAGCGGGTCGAGTCGGCAGTTTGTTAAGCAGCCGGTCCGATTATTAGGCAGCTGACGTCCTGTGCCATGCCTGGTTGGTGCAGAAAGCGCCTGGAAACCCGAAACTACCACTATAGGGGACCGGTTGTATAGCGGGAAGAGTTGTACGAGGTACAATACATTGGCGAGAAACCGATGGATTAGCGGAAAGAGGTGCACTAGGTGCACTACATTGGCGAGTAGCATCGGCTATCTACGTAGTCGCACAGGTAGGCCCGTCGCCATCGCTCAAGCACCATCGCGCCGCTCAGCCACCTTCACCGCCTCCCAATACTAGCGACGGCCAGCTGCTAGCGCCGTCGCTCCCACACCATCGCCGCTCCGCCGCCCCCGGCGCTTCGTGGCCTCGGCGCTCCGCCCCCGGCGCTTCGTGGCCCCGGCGCTCCGCCCCCGGCGCTTCGTGGCCCCGGCGCTCCGCCGCCCCCGGCGCTCCGCCGCCCCCGGCGCTCCGCCGCCCCCGGCGCTTCGTGGCCCCGGCGCTCCGCCGCCCCCGGCGCTCCGCCGCCCCCGGCGCTCCGCCGCCCCCGGCGCTCCGCTGCCCCCGGCGCTCCGCCGCCCCCGGCGCTCCGCTGCCCCCGGCGCTCCGCTGCCCCCGGCCGCGATTTCCCGCCGAAAATCCATGGCAGCGGTTTCTTTTTTCGCCCCGTATCAGGCGCCTCTCGTTTCCTTGACTGTCCCATACGGCCTATATATAATTGACACAATGATTTGAGGGAGGCTTATACAAAAAGTGAACAAGCCAAATGAAATGATCGTTGTCCTCGACTTCGGCGGACAATACAACCAATTGATTGCCAGACGCATCCGGGATCTGGGCGTGTACAGCGAACTGCTGCCTTACAATACCTCGGTAGAACGGATCCGGGAACTGCAGCCGAAGGGCATCGTGTTCTCGGGAGGACCGGCTAGCGTATATGAGGAGAAGTCGCCGCTCGTGGATCCCGCGATTTATGAGCTGGGCCTGCCGATCTTCGGCATTTGCTACGGGATGCAGCTGATCGCGCATCAGCTCGAAGGCAAGGTCGAACGCGCCGGCAAGCGCGAGTACGGCAAAGCGGAAGTGGACTTCGTCGCGGGCAGCGAGCTCGTGAAGGATCTGGAAGCCCGCCAGACGGTATGGATGAGCCACGGCGATCACGTCGTCGAGCTGCCGAAGGGCTTCCGCGTCGACGCGAGCACGGACCATGCGCCGATCGCGGCGATGAGCCACGCGGAGCGCAAGCTGTACGCGGTGCAATTCCACCCGGAAGTGCGCCACTCCGTGCAGGGCAACGAAATGATCCGCAACTTCCTCTACAACGTGTGCGGCTGCGAGGGCAACTGGAGCATGAGCACGTTCATCGACGATACGATCCGCGACATTCGCGCGCAAGTCGGCAGCGGCAAAGTGCTGTGCGCCCTGTCCGGCGGCGTGGATTCGTCCGTCGTGGCGATTCTGCTGCATAAGGCGATCGGCGACCAGCTGACGTGCATGTTCATCGACCACGGCCTGCTGCGCAAAGGCGAAGCCGAAGGCGTCATGGAGACGTTCGTCGGCAAATTCGATATGAAAGTGGTCAAAATCGACGCCAGCGAGCGCTTCCTCGGCAAGCTGAAGGGAGTCGACGATCCGGAGCAGAAACGCAAAATCATCGGCAACGAGTTCATCTATGTGTTCCAGGAGGAATCGGCGAAATTCGACGATTTTGAATTCCTCGCGCAGGGCACGCTGTACACCGATATCGTCGAGAGCGGCACGGCGACGGCGCAGACGATCAAGTCGCACCACAACGTCGGCGGCCTGCCGGAAGATATCAAATTCAAGCTTGTCGAGCCGTTGAAAGCCTTGTTCAAGGACGAAGTGCGCAAGGTCGGTTCGGAGTGCGGCTTGCCTGACGCGATCGTATGGCGTCAGCCGTTCCCGGGTCCGGGTCTCGCGATTCGCGTGCTGGGCGAAGTAACGGAAGAGAAGCTGAAGATCGTGCGCGATTCCGACGCGATCCTGCGCGACGAAATCATCAAAGCCGGTCTCGACCGCGAGATCTGGCAGTACTTCACGGCGCTGCCGAACATGAAGAGCGTCGGCGTCATGGGCGACGCCCGTACGTATTCGTACACGGTCGGCATCCGCGCCGTAACGTCCATCGACGGCATGACGGCGGACTGGGCGCGCATCCCATGGGACGTGCTAGAGAAAATTTCCGTTCGTATCGTTAACGAAGTGGACAACGTCAACCGGATCGTCTACGACGTCACGTCCAAGCCTCCGGCGACGATCGAGTGGGAATAGGAAGCACATATAAGATACAGAGGTAAACTAAACTCGCTTCGATTTGCGCAATCCGGCAGATGGAAGCGAGTTTTTCTATACCTCGACGCACCTAAACCTCCAATAAAAATGGTTTATATATCCAATATAATCATATAGAATTCGATTATGAACTTCATGAGGCACCAAGTGGAGTTACTCGGATAGGAGGGCAATAGGGTGAAAATAAACAAAAGCAGCAAGCTGTATCGCAGAGCGGGGATCACCGCGCTGGTCGTGGCGGGCATGACGCTCGCGGCAGGCGCGGGCGCGTACGCCGCGACGAAAATGACGTTGATCGTCGATGGCAAGCAATCGTCCGTGGAGCCCGTATCGATCAAGAACGTGACCTACGTTCCTCTGCGCGCAGCCGCCGAAATGCTCGGCGTCAGCGTCGACTACGATGCCGCTTCGAACGCGGTCTCGATTGCCGGCAAGATCGTGCAGTCCCCGCTGGGAGATGGCGGCAAGGAAGCGGTCGCTTCCGTCAACGGCGTGGCCATCACGAGGAATGAGCTGTACGGCGCGATGCTTGCGCTTGGCGGCGCGCAGACGCTGGACAACCTGATTCAAGAAGAGCTCATCGGCCAAGAAGCGAAGAAGCAGGGAATCGTCATCAGCGACCAAGACGTGGAAGCGGAAATCGCGAGAATCAAGAAGCAGTTCCCGTCCGAAGCGGACTTCCAAGCCGCGCTGCAGCAAAATTCCTTGACGCTTGAGGAGCTGAAGAACCAAACCCCGATGCAGCTGCGCATTCGCAGGATTTTAGAGCCGCGCGTGAAGGTGACGGACGACGAGGTGAAACAGTATTTCGAAGCTAATCAAGCGGCGTTCGATCAGCCGGAACAGGTGAGAGCATCGCATATCCTGGTCCCGACGAAGGCGGAAGCCGACGAGATCATGAAGCAGCTGAAGGCGGGCGCGGATTTCGCGAAGCTGGCGAAGGAACGGTCGGCGGACACGGGCAGCAAGAATGCCGGCGGCGACCTTGGCTACTTCGGCAAAGGGGTCATGGTTCCCGAGTTCGAGAAAGCGGCGTTCTCGCTGAAGGTCGGCGAGCTGGGCGGACCGGTCAAATCCGAGTACGGCTATCATATCATCAAAGTAACGGACCATAAGGCAGCGAAGAAAGCGACGCTGGAAGAGAAGAAAGCCGATATCCGGGAACAGCTCATTAGAACGAAGGTTTCCGACCTCTCCGCTGCATGGCTGGCCGAATTAAAGGCCAAGGCCAAAATCACGAATACGCTCCCGGAAAAATAGGGGGAACGGGTCTAGGACGATCGGCATGTCGAAATCTCTTGGATTTCAATCGATTTCCATTGACAGGCTTCGAATATTGTCGCTAAAATGTTCACAGACTCAATACAAACAAAATTGCATGTCTTTTCGTATAATCTCAAGAATCGGCTTGAGAGTCTCTACGAGGTCACCGTAAATGGCCTGTCTACGAAAAGCAAGTTGCACGCGCGCGAACGGTCCATTCGCGCCGTCATGCTTGTTTTGCGTAGAACCTGGAGAATAATGCCGAAGCGATCGGCATTATTTTCTAGGTTCTTTGTTTGTTCTGACAACATTTTCTGGGAGGGTTTTAGAAAAATGGGTGGTTTCTTTCGTCTGAAGGAACACGGAACAAATGTAAGAACGGAAATTATGGCGGGCTTGACGACATTCATGACGATGGCATACATCCTGGCCGTCAACCCAAGCGTACTCGGAGGCGCCGGACTGAACGTATACTCCGTGTTTCTGGCGACGGCGCTTGCGGCCGGCATTTTCACGATCGCGATGGGCTTGTTCGTTAATTTCCCGGCGGCGCTCGCGCCGGGCATGGGCCTGAACGCCTACTTCGCCTCGACCGTCCTGGCTTCGAAAGCGACGGACACGCCGATTTCGCCGGAGATGGCGCTGACGGCCGTCTTCATTTCCGGGATCATCTTCATGATCCTGACGGTCACCCAAGTCCGTCAAATGCTGATCGTCGCGGTTCCGGACAGCTTGAAGCACGCGATCACGGTCGGCATCGGCTTGTTCATCACGATCATCGGGCTGAAGAACAGCGGCGTCCTCGCGGTCGGCGTGGAGAACACGGTGACGGACATTCCGAAAGGGCAATTCACCGATATTCTCGGCTTCGAATCCGTCTTCCACTTGGGCAGTCTGGAGAACTCCGGCGTTTACCTGACGCTGCTCGGCGTCCTGCTCATCGCGGTGCTGATGGTGCTGCGCGTGCCTGGCGCGATTCTGTGGGGCATCGTCGGCGTGACGATCATCGCGATCTGCACGGGCGACGTCAATGTCAGCGAAACGTTGAAAGGCCAGAGCTGGTCTCCGGATTTCGGCCAGATGAGCTGGTGGGACTTCGATTTCAAGGGCGTATGGCACACCGGTTTGATCTCCATTATCGCGACGTTCACGTTCGTTGAATTGTTCGATACGTTCGGCACGCTGGTCGGTACGGCCAACCGCGCTGGCGTTATGAAAGACCCGGCAAAAGGCCGCAAGGTCGTCGGCAAAGCGATGTTCGTCGACGCGGTCGGCGTCAGCGGCGGCGCGATGCTCGGCACGAGCACGGTCACGACGTTCGTTGAGAGCTCCGCGGGTATCGCGCAGGGCGGACGCACCGGTCTTACGGCGGTTACGACAGGCATTGCCTTCCTGGCTTCGCTGTTCATCTGGCCGATCATCAAGCTGATCCCGGATTCCGCGACGGCTGCGGCGCTCATCATCGTCGGCGTGCTGATGGTACAGTCCATTAAGGAAATCGACTTCCAGGACATGGTGTACGCAATCCCGTCGTTCTTGACGATCGCCCTGATGCCGTTCACGTACAACATCGCCAACGGCGTATCCGCCGGTATCGTTTCGTACGTGGTGCTGGCAACCGTCGGCAACCTTTCCGGCAAGAGTAAATATAAAGTCCACTGGCTCATGTGGGTGCTCGCGGTGCTGATCGTGCTGCGCTACGCCTGGATCGGCAGCCAGGGATAATAGAGACGACAAAGCACAGCGCGGACCGGCGCTGTGCTTTTTTTCTTCTATGCGTATATGCGTATGCTGCGCCGTTCATTCCGCCTGCGCGAGCCGGACGATTTCGGCAGCGTCGAATTTCCGATGGCTGCTGCTGATATTCACGCCCTTCGGGAACGAGATGCGAATGGTATCGCCATGAACGAAATCCTCGAATTTCAGCGGATTTCCGTCAGCGTCGTTCAGCTTTGTGTTGCCGGTAATTTCAATCCGGCATAAGTAGCCGATATCGTCGGCGTCTCCGTGCTTGCCACGGTTGACTTCGTCCGAGCAGTTGACCAGGAATTCGTGGTCGTTGACGGTATCGATCGTGTCCTCGAACGATTTGACGGTGCTGCAGGCCGATAAGACGAGAGCAAGCCCGAGCAGCGGGACGGCTAACGATAAGGATGGCTTCTTCAGCTCGATTCCCCCTCCGGAGCAAATGCGATTCGGCAGCGTGCCGAATGACATCCCTGGACGTCTATAACGAGGTGGAAGCTGCGGCGGCGCCTACCGCCGGTACACCCCGTATTGCACCATGTCGATGAAGTCGTCGCTTTCCTCGACCAGCATCGCCTGCAGCGCATCGCGCGTATATTCGCCGGTGCGATACAAGTGCAAGTATTTGGCGGAGTACTGGTTCAGCACCATCATCACCATGTTGAACACCTTCTCGGGCGTGACGCCGTCGCGAAGCGGTCCGGCGGCCAGCAGGTCGGTCTGGAAGATCGTATGCAGCGTGTCAGGACTGGTATAGAACGTCATATGTTCCGCGAAGAACGCATCCAGCTCCGCTTTCAGGGCCTTGGGCGGATGAGTCATCGCCCGCTGCACGAGCTCGGTCTCCTGGGCGTGGCGCAGCGCGACCTGCTGCTTGGAGACAATGATCGCCTTGAGCCGGTCGAAGAAATCCGTCGTCTGGATGCGGTTCACTTCCTCCATCGTCCGGTCGATCAGCAGCTTCGTGCAATGGCTCACGACGGCCAGGTACAGGTTCTTCTTGCTCTTGAAGTAGTGGAACAGAATTCCCTTGGAGATGCCCGCGCGGGCGGTGATGGTATCGGTCGAGGCGTTATCGTAGCCGTTCTTGGCGAACTCCTCGACGCTGATGGCCATGATGGGCGCTTGCTTCTCCCGGGGAACGTTAGCGAATGCGGTAATCATCAACTCACCTCGGTTGCGTGCCGTGCGCTGCGAGTATGCCGGGCGGAACCGCGCTCGGCGTTGTGTCTGCCGCGCCGATCATCGGACATGCTCCTAAACGACGATGTCTTTGTTTCTATAATACCCGTACGCGGCGAAGAAGCAACCGATAATGACGACCGCCATGACGACGGCATAGAGCGGGCGGAAGCTCTGTTCCGTCAGAATTTGCGCGGCATCGGCGTATTTGAACGGGCTGACGTACTTCAACCAGGAGAGCTTATCGGAGATACCCGCGACGACGCTCAGGAAGTACATAATGAATACGAGTCCGAGCGACATGGAGACGATCGACCGCGTCCGGCGGGCGACGGCGGAGAACAAGAACGCGACCGCGGCGAACGTCAGGTGCATCATGAACACCGCCAGCTCCAGCAGGAAGAACGCCTTGTAGGACAGCGTCTGCGCGGAGGAGAACTGAAACCCGATGAGCGAGGCCGCGACGATGACCAGATTGAACAGCGCAACGTTCGCCGCGACGGCCGCGCCTTTCTGCGCGATAATCGTTTGCCGCGAGATCGGCAGCGCCAGCAGGAACTCGGCGGTTTTCTCGTTCTGCTCCTTCGCCACGATGCCCGACGCGAGCAGCGCCGCGAAGATGCTTCCGAGCAGCGTCGTCATGAGGTGAATCTCGATCCCGTAGAACCCGAGCAGGGTGCCGAGGCTGAGCCGGTCCATGCCGAACGCTTTCTGCATGCCCGAAGGCACCGCGTTCATGAGATTATCCATGTTCGCCTGCTCTTTCGCCATCGACGGGAAGATGCTTAAGTAGAGCAGAATAATGCCGGCGATAATGATGCTCCAGATGATCAGGCTTCGCAGGTTCCGTTTGAATTCCCTTTTGAACAGCATGCGGGTCACCTCCGGTTATTTGGCGTAGTAATGCAAGAAAATTTCATCAAGCGACGGTTCTTCGATCAAAATATCCAGGAAGGCGCATCGCGACACGTCCTGCACGAAGGTGCGCATATCTCCGTCGTACAGCAGCTTCAGACGGGTGCCGGCGATTTCCTGCTTCACGATGCCGCGGATGCCGGATAGGTCAAGCGATTCGGGCTGCCGCGACGTAAGGGTAATGTGCCTTAAATTATTGCGCAGCAAATTCTCGATCGTTTCGACCTTGATCAGCGATCCCTCCTTGATAATAGCGACGCGGTCGCACATCCGCTGCACCTCGCTCAAGATGTGCGAAGAGAAGAAGATCGTCGTTCCTTTGGCGCGTTCCTCCTTCAGCAGCTCGAAGAACGTATTCTGCATGAGCGGGTCGAGTCCGCCCGTCGGTTCGTCGAGGATGAGCAGCTTCGGTTCGTGGAGCAGCGCCTGGACGATGCCGACCTTCTTCCGGTTGCCGAAGGAGAGATCTTCGATTTTGCGGTTCAGGTCGAGATCGAGCCGGGCGGCTAGCTCGGCGATCCGCCGCTCGCTGCGGGATTGGCGGAAGGCAGCCGAGAAGCGGATCAGGTCGATGACCTTCATGTCGTCGTAATAGAACACCTCCGACGGCAAGTAGCCGATGTGCCGCCGGATCTCCTTGGAATGCGCGACGATGTCCTTGCCCATGATGGAGGCGCTGCCCGAGGTGGGGAAAATAATGTTCAGCAGCGTTCGGATCGTCGTGCTCTTGCCCGCGCCGTTCGGCCCGATGAAACCGAATACTTCGCCTTCTTCGATGGAGAACGTAATGTCCGTGATGCCGCGGCTCTTGCCGTATACCTTGGTCAGCCCTGCGATATCCACGATCGGCTTCAAGGCGATAACCTCCTTTGGAATGCTGAGAAGCTGCGGATTGACTATCCAGTCAATTCAGTTATAGAGCATACTGACTCTTTAGTCAACGGGAAGTTGGTTGAGTTTTCTGACAAAACAACCGCAGCTTCGGCGGCAATGAAAAGCAAATGCGATGAAATCATGTCAAAATACGAACTATTACAGTTTTAGTAAATAGAATGTTCGTGTTTTTGCGTTGACATTCCAAGTGAGGATTGATACACTAGAGACAGTTAATAAGCTAAGATTTTGTCGAAACGCATCTCGTATATCCTTGGGGATGAGGCCCGAGAGTATCTACCCGAGAACCTTAATTTTCGGACTACGAGACGATGCCGCGAAGAGCCAGGTTGCCGCCAAGAAGGGGCAGCCTGATGTTGTCTTTGCCGTTCTTGTATACCTTCCGTAACATCGGGGGTAATAAGGCGGAAGACCGCTTCGCCGCAAGTCTTAACAAGTCCCGAAGCATTCCGGCAATGGAGGATGTGCTGAGGGATTTTTTTATGACAAGCGCTTGAACGGGAGTCAACCCATAACGAAAAGGTGGTCATTCGCAAATGTCGGTACAAGTAGGCGTTATTATGGGCAGCAAGTCGGATTGGGACACGATGAAGCTGGCCTGTGACGTGCTGGACGAGCTGCAAATTCCGTACGAGAAGAAAGTCGTATCCGCGCACCGCACGCCGGATCTGATGTTCGAATATGCGGAAACCGCAGCCGAGCGAGGTCTGAAGGTCATTATCGCGGGCGCGGGCGGCGCCGCGCATCTGCCCGGCATGGTCGCAGCCAAAACGATCCTGCCGGTCATTGGCGTGCCCGTCAAATCCTCGAATTTGAACGGCCTCGACTCGCTGCTCTCCATCGTGCAGATGCCGGGCGGCATTCCGGTGGCGACGGTGGCGATCGGCAATGCGGGCGGCACGAACGCGGGCTTGCTTGCCGGCCAGATCATCGGCGCTTTCGACCCGGCGGTGCAAGCGCGGGTGCAGGCGCGGCGCGAGCGGATCAAGCAGGAAGTGCTGGAAAGCAGTGAGACGCTATGAGTAAAACGGTCGGCAGCGAAGCGAAGACGATCTTGCCGGGCGCGACGGTCGGCATTCTGGGCGGCGGACAGCTGGGACGCATGATGGCGAACGCGGGCAGCGCGATGGGCTACCGGTTCGTGGCGCTTGACCCGACGCCGGACGCGCCGTGCGGGCAAGTCGCGCGGCAGATCGTCGCCGCGTACGACGACCGCGAAGCGGCCAAGGAGCTGGCGCGGCGCGCGGACGTCATCACGTACGAATTCGAGAACGTCGACGCGGGCGTGGCGGCGATGCTGATGGAGCAGTCGTACGTGCCGCAGGGCAGCGAGCTGTTATATACGACGCAGCATCGGCTGCGCGAGAAGCGGGCGATCGAAGCGGCGGGCGTGAGGGTCGCGCCGTACGCGGAAGTGCGCAGCGCGGACGAGCTTCGCGAGGCGGTTGGCCGGTTCGGCCTGCCGTGCGTGCTGAAGACGGCGACTGGCGGCTACGACGGCAAAGGGCAATGGGTCATTCGCAGCGAAAGCGAGATCGGCGAGGCGTTCGAGACGTTGAACCGGGCGGGCACGGAGCTTGTGGTGGAACAATTCATCCGGTTCAGCAAGGAATTGTCCGTCATCGCGGCTCGCAGCACGACGGGCGAGATTCGGACATTCCCGGCGGCGGAGAACATCCACGTCGACAACATTCTGCATCTGTCCATCGTGCCGGCGCGTATAGACGAGGCGCTTCAACGCGAAGCCGAGCGGCTGGCGGCGCGCATCGCCGAAGGATTGGGCGCGGTTGGGCTGATCGCGGTGGAGCTGTTCCTGACGGAGGGCGGCGAACTATTCGTCAACGAGCTTGCGCCGCGTCCGCACAACAGCGGCCACTACACGATGGAAGCGTGCCGGACGTCGCAGTTCGAGCAGCATGTGCGCGCGATCTGCGGGCTGCCGCTCGGCGACACGGCGCTGCTGACGCCGGTCGTCATGGTGAACGTGCTCGGCGAGCATGTCGAGCCGGTGCTTGCGCGGATCGCAAAGCCGGATGAAGCGGCAGAACGTCTGGGCGCCGCGCCTAAACTTCATTTATATGGGAAACATGAAGCCAAGCATAAACGGAAAATGGGGCATGTCAACGTGCTCGCGGACAGCGTGGAGCAAGCGCTGGAATGGATTTCCGAAACAAACATTTGGAGGGTTTAACCGATGCTACAACGTTACAGCAGACCGGAAATGAGAGCGATTTGGACCGAAGAGAACAAATTCAAAGCATGGCTCGAAGTCGAGCTTTGCGCATGCGAGGCTTGGGTTGAACTGGGCGTTATTCCTCGCGAGGACGTCGCGGCGCTGCGCGAGAAAGCGACGTTCGACATCGACCGCATTAACGAAATCGAGCTGGAAACCCGCCACGACGTTATCGCGTTCACGCGCGCCGTATCCGAAACGGTCGGTCCGGAGCGCAAATGGGTGCACTACGGCCTGACGTCCACGGACGTCGTCGACACGGCGATGGGCTACCTGCTTCGCCAAGCGAACGAAATTCTCGACAGAGACATCGAGAACTTCATTGAAATCCTCCGCGGCCAAGCGGTTGCCTACAAGGATACGGCCATGATGGGCCGCACGCACGGCGTGCATGCCGAGCCGACGACGTTCGGCCTCAAGCTCGCCCTGTGGTACGAAGAAATGAAACGGAACCTGGAGCGCTTCCGCCATGCGGCGAACGGCGTGCAATTCGGCAAAATCTCCGGCGCGGTCGGCACGTACGCGAACATCGACCCGTTCGTGGAAGAGTTCACCTGCCGCAAGCTCGGCATCACGCCGGCTCCGATCTCGACGCAGACGCTGCAGCGCGATCGTCACGCCGAATACATGGCAACGCTGGCGCTGGTCGCAACGTCGCTCGACAAGTTCGCGACCGAGATTCGCGCCCTGCAGAAGAGCGAATTCCGCGAGGTGGAGGAGCCGTTCGCGAAAGGCCAGAAGGGCTCGTCGGCGATGCCGCACAAGCGCAACCCGATCGGCTGCGAGAACATCTCCGGCCTGTCCCGCGTGATCCGCGGCCACATGCTGACGGCTTACGAGAACGTAACGCTGTGGCATGAACGCGACATCAGCCATTCGTCGGCGGAACGCGTCATCCTGCCGGATGCGACGATGCTGCTGAACTACATGCTGAACCGTCTGGGCAATATCATCAAGAACCTGCAAGTGTTCCCCGAGAACATGAAGCGCAACATGCAGCGCACGTTCGGCGTGCCGTTCTCCGGCCGCGTCATGACGAAGCTGATCGACAAAGGCCTCAGCCGCGAGCAAGCGTACGACACGGTGCAGCCGCGCGCGATGCAGGCATGGGAAGAGCAGCGCCAATTCCGCGACATCATCGAGTCGACGCCGGAAATCACGGGCAAGCTGTCCGCCGAAGAGATTGCCGATTGCTTCAATCCGGCTTGGCATTTGAAGCATGTGGATACGATTTTCAAGCGGCTTGAATTAATTTAAAAGCATACTCCGCATGAGAAAACGTCTTCCGATCGCTGTTGTACCCAGGAATTTTTATCACATCTAAAAGGTGAATTCCCGGGTACAAAGGCGAACGCTTCAGGTGATTGGTTTGCGTTTCCAGGCGGATGCCTGGGAATGCAGCATTCACCTTCGCTTCTCCAGACTGTTTTCTCCTGCTCCGTACCAAACCTTTTTTAAAAAAACAAGCCCTTGAAGTGGGGAGAAGGAGAGGAAGAAATGACACAAGCATTGTCCACGGCTGCGGATTATATTAAGGCTCCGCTGATTTACAAAGGCAAGGTGCGCGAGCTGTACGATCTCGGCGAGCATTTCTTGATCGTCGTGACGGACCGCATCAGCGCGTTCGACTATGTGCTGGATCCGGCCGTTCCCGAGAAGGGGAACGTGCTGAACCGGCTGTCGGCGTTCTGGTTCGAGCAAACGGCGGACATGATGGCGAATCATGTCGTGCATACGGACGTGTACAAGCTGGGCGATCTCGTGACGGAGCCGGAGCTGCTGAAGAACCGGATCATGGTGACGAAGAAAGCCGAGCGGATCGACATCGAATGCGTCGTGCGCGGCTATATCACGGGCGGCGGTTGGAGACAATATGTGAAAACATCGGCTATTAACGCCATCGAGCTTCCCGCCGGTCTCCGCAAGAACGAACGCTTCGCGGAGCCGCTCTTCACGCCGGCGGCGAAAAACGACGTCGGTCACGACGAGGACATTCCGTTCGCGCGCATGCAAGAGCTGGTCGGCGCCGAGCTCGCCGAAGAGCTGCGCGACAAGAGCATTCGCCTGTACGAATTCGCCCGCGGCTTCTGCGAAGAGCGCGGCATCATCCTGGCGGACTGCAAGTTCGAATTCGGCCTTATTGACGGCAAAGTCATCCTGATCGACGAAATCTTCACGCCGGACTCCTCGCGTTTCTGGGCGAAAGCGAACTACGCGTACGACATCGAAATCGACAGCATGGACAAAGAACCTGTCCGCACGTACCTGCTCGGCTCCGACTGGGACCAGAACAGCAAACCGGCCCCGCTGCCGACGTCGGTCGTCGAAGAAACGACGAACCGCTACCTGGCCATCTACGAAGCGCTGACGGGCAAACCGCTGTAAGCCGGATTGCTATCGGCTAGCGGCGAGCGGGACGAATGAGGTGCACGCAGTGCACTACATGATCTCGAAAATCGGCTCATAAGCCGAATGAGATGCACGCAGTGCGCTGCATCGGTCGCCAAAACCAAGCAGTGCGTGGCGCGGCAAGCGCATCCTAACCAACGCGCGGGACAAGCACAGATGTCCCGCATCACATACATTCGTGCGGCAAGCAACCAGCCGCCACACGAAAAACCGCCGCAAGCGGCGACGGCAAGCGCAGCGCGCAGGATGCTCCCCAAGAGCATCCTGCAAAATGTTTCACCCGGATGGGTGAAGCAAAAAAGCGGTTTATCGAGCCGGAGAGCGACAGCGGTCGCCTTTGAACGCCGGAAACAACCGTAGGTCATTGTTCAAGTTTCCGGCAGTTCAACAGCGACGTAGACCGATAAATCCGCGTTTTGCGGAACACTCCCATCCCAGCACCAAAACCATTTTCAGGAGGCGACCCCCTAATGAAGGCTAAAGTCTACGTAACGATCAAAGAAAACGTGCTCGACCCGCAAGGCAGCGCCGTGCAAGGCGCCCTGCACACGATGGGCTTCGAGGAAGTCGGCAAAGTCCGCATCGGCAAATATTTGGAGCTGAACCTGAATACGTCCGATCGCGCGGAAGCGGAAGCGCGTTTGACAGCAATGTGCGAGAAGCTGCTCGCGAACACGGTCGTTGAAGATTTCCGCTTTGAATTGGAGGGGTAACACGATGAAGTTCGCGGTACTCGTATTCCCAGGCTCCAACTGCGATATCGACTGCTTCAAAGCAGTCGAGGACACGATCGGCCAAGAGGTCGACTACGTATGGCACACGGCGACGGATCTGTCCGCGTATGACGCGATTCTCGTGCCGGGCGGCTTCTCCTACGGCGACTACCTGCGCTGCGGCGCGATCGCCCGTTTCGCCCCGGTCATGAATGAAGTCGTGAAAGCGGCCGAGCAAGGCAAGTTCATCCTCGGCATCTGCAACGGGTTCCAAATCCTGACGGAAGCCGGCCTGCTGCCGGGCGCGCTGCGCCGCAACGGCGGCATGAAGTTCATCTGCCAGCAGACCCCGCTGGAAGTCGTGAACAACAACACGGCGTTCACCAGTCAATACAACGCGGGCGAGATCATCGACATTCCGATCGCGCACGGCGAAGGCAACTACTACTGCGACGACGAGACGCTCGCGCAGCTCAAAGCGAACAACCAAATCGTATTCCGTTACGCGGGCGACACGAACCCGAACGGATCGGTCGAAAATATCGCCGGCATCAGCAACGAGCGCGGCAACGTGGTGGGCATGATGCCGCATCCGGAGCGCGCGGTCGATCAGCTGCTCGGCTCGGAAGACGGCAAACGGATATTTACATCGATTTTGAACGCATGGAGGGAACAGCATGGCGCAGCAGTTAACGGCTAAGGAGCCGACAGCGGAGCAAATCGCGGACCAGCGCATTTACACGCAGTTTGGCGTAACGGATTATGAGTATGAACTGATTTGCGGATTTCTCGGCCGCAAGCCGAACTATACCGAAATCGGCGTATTCAGCGTAATGTGGTCGGAGCACTGCTCCTACAAGAATTCCAAGAAAATTCTGAAGAAGTTCCCGATCGACGGCCCGAAGGTTCTCATGGGACCGGGCGAAGGCGCAGGCATCGTGGATATCGGGGACAACCAGGCGGTCGTCTTCAAAATCGAATCGCATAACCATCCGTCCGCGGTCGAGCCTTACCAAGGCGCGGCAACGGGCGTCGGCGGCATTATCCGCGACATTTTCTCGATGGGCGCGCGTCCGGTTGCGCTGCTCAACAGCCTGCGTTTCGGCAACTTGGAGAACGCGCGCGTGAAATATTTGTTCGAGCACGTCGTCGGCGGCATCGCCGGATACGGCAACTGCATCGGCATTCCGACCGTAGCGGGCGAAGTCATGTTCGACGAGAGCTACGAAGGCAATCCGCTCGTCAACGCGATGTGCGTCGGCCTCATCGACCATGATAAAATCCAGCGCGGCGTCGCCAAAGGCGTAGGCAACCCCGTCTTCTACGTCGGTCCGGCAACGGGCCGCGACGGCATTCACGGCGCGACGTTCGCTTCCGTCGAGCTCTCCGAAGAGTCGGAAGAGAAGCGTACCGCGGTCCAGGTCGGCGATCCGTTCATGGAGAAGCTGGTCATGGAAGCAACCTTGGAACTGATCGATTCCGGCATCGTCGTCGGCATTCAAGATATGGGCGCGGCGGGTCTGACCTGTTCCAGCGCGGAGATGGCGTCCAAAGCCGGCAACGGCCTGGAGCTGTACCTCGACGAGGTGCCGCAGCGCGAAGAGGGCATGACGCCGTACGAAATGATGCTGTCGGAGTCGCAGGAGCGGATGCTCTTCGTCGTCGAGCCGCAGCACGAAGCGCAGGCGCAGGAGATTTTCGACCGTTGGGGCATCATCTGCGTGAAGGTCGGCAAAGTAACCGATGACGGCCGTCTCCGTCTGTTCCACCAAGGCGAAGAAGTGGCGAATATGCCGGTCACGGCGCTCGTCGACGAGTGCCCGATGTACGATAAACCTTCCGCGGAACCTGCATATTATGCAGCGAACGCGGCGATCGATACGGCAGCTTATCCGGAAGTAACGGATCTGACGGGTGCCCTGCAGAAAGTGCTGGCATCGCCGACTGTCGCAAGCAAGGAATGGGTATATAACCAATACGACTACATGGTACGTACGAGCACGGCCGTTCAACCGGGTTCCGACGCGGCGGTCGTGACGATTCGCGGCACGCGCAAGGCGCTCGCGATGACGACGGACTGCAACGGCCGCTATGTCTACCTCGATCCTGAAGTCGGCGGGCAAATCGCGGTCGCGGAAGCGGCGCGCAACATCGTCTGCTCCGGCGCGGAGCCGCTGGCGATCACGGACAACCTGAACTTCGGCAGCCCGGAGAAGCCGGAAGTGTTCTGGCAGATCGAGAAAGCCGCGGACGGCATCTCGGAAGCTTGCCGCGTGCTGGATACGCCGGTTATCGGCGGCAACGTCAGCCTGTACAACGAGAACGCGAAGGGCGCGATCTACCCGACGCCGGTTATCGGCATGGTCGGTCTCGTGCAGGACGTGGATCATATCACGACGCAAGGCTTCAAGTCCGAAGGCGACATCATCATTCTTGCCGGCGAAACGAAGCATGAGCTTGGCGGCAGCGAACTGCAGTACGTCCTTCACGGCAAGAGCGAAGGCCGTCCGCCGGCGATCGACCTCGCGGTCGAGAAGCGGCTGCAGCAAGGCGTGCTCGGCGCGATCAAGCAAGGCCTTGTCGCCTCGGCGCATGACCTTTCCGAAGGCGGCCTGGCGGTTGCCGTTGCGGAATCCGCGATCAGCGGCAAGCTCGGCGCGGAAGTGAACGTTGTCACGGATCTGCGCGCCGATGCAGCGCTGTTCAGCGAATCGCAATCCCGCATCCTGCTTTCGGCGAAGGCCGATCAAGCGGACAACCTGGTGCAATACCTGACAGAACAAGGCGTTCCGACCGCGAAGATCGGCGTCGTGCGCAGCAACGGACTGACAATCAACATCAACGGCAAACCGGGCGTCAACGCGCCGGTCGAACAACTGGAGAAGGTCTGGAAGGATGCGATTCCATGTCTGATGAAATAAGACAGCTTCCGAAGCTGTGGACTGGCGATCATTATAACGAAGGCATCGGCCGCGACGATATATTCGATAAATTGCGCGAGGAGTGCGGGGTGTTCGGCGCGTTTAACGTGCCGAATGCCTGCTCGCTCGGCTATTACGGCCTTCATGCGCTGCAGCACCGGGGCGAAGAGAGCGCCGGGATGGCGACGGTGGAGTCCGCGACCGGCAAGTTCTCGTACCATCGGAACATGGGGCTTGTTAAAGAAGTATTCGACGAAGCCGCGCTCGAAGGCTTGCCCGGCGACCGCGTCATCGGGCATGTCCGGTATTCGACGGCTGGCGAGAGCAAGCTGGCGAACGCGCAGCCGCTGATTTTCAAATACCGCGACGGCGATCTCGGCGTAGCGACGAACGGCAACATCGTGAATGCGCCGTCCATCCGCAAGGAACTGGAACATCAAGGCTCCATCTTCCAGACGTCGAGCGACACGGAAGTCATCGCGCATCTCATCGCTCGGTCCAGCAAGGATTTCGTCAGCGCGGCGAAAGACGCGCTGCAGCGCATTATCGGCGGCTTCGCGTTCCTCCTCATGACGAACGACAAGCTGCTGGTCGCATCCGATCCGCACGGTTTGCGCCCGCTCGTGATGGGCCGCATGGGCGACGGCTACGTGTTCGCTTCGGAGACTTGCGCGCTGGAAACCGTCGGCGCCGTCTATGAGCGCGACGTTCAGCCGGGCGAGCTGCTCATTCTCGATAAGGACGGCCTGCGCGTCGACCGGTTCGAGCGTTTGGAGCGCCGCGCGACCTGCGCGATGGAGTACATTTATTTTGCCCGTCCCGACAGCGACATCAACGGCATCAACCTCCATTCCGCGCGCAAACGGATGGGGCAGAAGCTGGCGCTGGAAGCGTTCATCGACGCGGATATCGTGACCGGCGTGCCGGATTCCAGCATTTCCGCGGCGATCGGCTATGCCGAGCAGACGGGGATTCCGTACGAGCTGGGCCTGATCAAGAATAAGTACACGGGCCGGACGTTCATTCAGCCTTCCCAGGAGCTGCGCGAGAAGGGCGTCAAGATGAAGCTGTCCGCCGTCCGCAAAGTGGTGGAGGGCAAGCGCGTCGTCATGATCGACGACTCGATCGTCCGCGGCACGACGTCGCTGCGCATCGTCAACCTGCTTCGCGAAGCGGGGGCGACGGAAGTGCATGTATGTATCACGTCTCCGCCGTTCAAGAATCCTTGCTACTACGGCATCGATACGCCGGACCGCAAGGAGCTGATCGCGTCGCAGAAGAGCGTGGAGGAAATCCGTCAGGCGATCAATGCGGATTCGCTCTATTTCTTGAGCCATGACGGCTTCATCGAAGCGGTCGGCGGCAATGACGGCGAGTTCAACCGGGGCATGTGCCTCGCTTGCTTCGATAACGATTATCCGACACCGGTGGACCCGACGTCGGAGAAGAGCTGCAGCTGCTAGGGGCGCTTCGGCGATTGCGGGGGCCTGCGGCTGATGTGAGTCTCCGATCGCTGTTGTAATTGGATTTCTTGATTGATCAACCTTAGCGGTTGAAATCCAATTACAAAGGCGACCACTATCGTTTCTACGACTTCACATCGGCCTCCGGCCTTCTCATCACCGGCTTTATTTTCAATTAAGCTTGCGCTGCCTTCGGTTAGCTGCCGCTTATGTAGGACTTAACAATGCGAGACTCCCTCGCACTACCATAATGTATACCCCGGCTAACCCGGAGCGGGAACGTCCCGCAAAAACCTTTAAGGAGCTGACCAGGAGTGGCAGAAGCGTATAAACAAGCCGGCGTCGACATCGCGGCGGGCAACGAAGCGGTCGAACGGATGAAGAAGCACGTGAAGACAACGTTCCGTCCGGAAGTGCTGACGGATCTTGGCGGTTTCGGCGGCTTGTTCGGACTGAACAAAGACAAGTACGAGGAGCCGGTGCTCGTGTCGGGCACGGACGGCGTGGGCACGAAACTGAAGGTCGCTTTCGCGATGGACAAGCATGACACGATCGGCATCGACGCGGTCGCCATGTGCGTCAACGATATTATCGTGCAAGGCGCGGAGCCGCTGTTCTTCCTGGACTACCTCGCTTGCGGCAAAGTCGAGCCCGCGAAGATCGAAGCGATCGTCAAAGGCATCGCCGACGGCTGCGTACAGTCCGGCTGCGCCCTCATCGGCGGCGAAACGGCTGAAATGCCCGGCATGTACCAGGGCGACGAGTACGATATCGCCGGCTTCACGGTCGGCATCGTCGACAAGAAGAAAATCATCGACGGCAAGAACATTCAGCCGGGCGACGTGGTGCTTGGCCTCGCATCGAGCGGCATCCACAGCAACGGCTATTCGCTCGTTCGCCGCCTGCTGGTGGACGACTCCGGCTACAGCCTGGACGACAAGCTGCCTGAGCTTGGCGGCGAGCGCACGCTCGGCGAAGTGATCATCGAGCCGACGCGCATTTACGTGAAATCGGTGCTGGAGCTGATCAACCGCGTAACGGTGAAGGGCATGGCGCATATTACGGGCGGCGGCTTCATCGAGAACATTCCGCGCGTGCTGCCGGACGGCGTGAACGTGGACATCGAGCTCGGCTCGTGGCCGATTCATCCGGTATTCAAGCTGATGCAGGCGAAAGGCGGCATCTCCGACCGCGACATGTTCACGACGTTCAACATGGGCATCGGCATGGTCGTCGTCGTAGGCGCCGACCAAGCGGAAGAAGCGCTTCGCGCGGCGAAGGCGCTTGGCGAAGACGCGTACATCCTCGGCAAAGTGACTTCGGGCAGCAAGATCGTCACGTTCGGAGGCGCCGAGCTGTAATGCCGGCCGGGAACGCGCCGCTGCGCGTCGCCGTGTTCGCCTCCGGCAGCGGCAGTAATTTTCAAGCGCTTGCCGAAGCGGCTCGCGATGGGGCCTTTCCGGCCGAAATCGCGCTGCTCGTCTGCGACAAGCCGGCGGCGAAAGTCGTACAGCGCGCCGAGGCGCTGGGCGTTCCGACCTTTCTTTTCGACCCGAAGTCGTACGCTTCGCGCGAAGCGTGCGAAGAAGAGATTGTCGGCCTTCTGGAACGGGAAGGCATCGAGCTGATCGTGCTCGCCGGTTATATGCGGCTCATTACCGACGTGCTCGTGAAGCCGTATTACGGCCGTATCATCAATGTGCACCCGGCGCTGCTGCCCGCTTTTCCGGGCGTGCGCGGCATTCGTCAGGCGCTGGAATACGGCGTCAAGCTGACGGGCGTCACGGTTCATTTCGTGGACGGCGGCATGGACACGGGGCCGATCATCCTGCAGCGGGCGGTCGAGATCCGGGACGACGATACGGAAGAGACGCTGGCCGAGCGGATCCATGCGGTCGAGCACGAGCTGCTGCCGCTGGCGGTCCGCCGCATCGCCGAAGGACGCGTGACGCTGGACGGACGCCAAGTTACGGTGCGAAGCGGCGAGTAGGACGTACCCGTGCAGCTGGACGCATGCTTGCGCAGCTAACAGCTCACGACAGGGCGGGACGTAGGCCCGAAGGGGTTGTGCCTCGGCGGCAAGATTGGTTTGCATCCGGAGCGGGGCTTCGATGAAGCATTTCACCTCCACCAATAGGGATATGAGAAAGGACGAAGAACGATATTATGAGCGAAAAAGAAATTGCCCTCAGATACGGCATGAACCCTCATCAGAAGGATGCGAAGATTTACTCCGCGGACGGCCAGGCGCTTCCGCTGACCGTCGTGAACGGCGACCCGGGCTTCATCAATCTGCTCGACGCGCTGAACGCGTACCAGCTCGTGCGCGAGCTGCGCCAGGCGACGGGCCTTCCGGCCGCGGCTTCGTTCAAGCACGTGAGCCCGGCCGGCGCGGCCGTGTACGCGCCGATTCCGCCTGAACTCGCGAAAGCCTACTTCGTCGACGGCATGGAGCTGTCCGAGCTGGCGACGGCCTACGCGCGCGCACGCGGCGCGGACCGCATGTCTTCGTTCGGCGACGCAGCCGCGCTCAGCGATATCGTCGACGCTTCGACGGCGCAGCTGCTGAAGCGCGAAGTATCCGACCTCGTCGTGGCGCCGGGCTACACGCCGGAAGCGCTCGACATTCTGAAGCAGAAGAAGGGCGGCAAGTACCTGATTCTGCAAATCGATCCGAACTACGCGCCGGAGCCGGTCGAGACGCGCACGCTCTTCGGCATGAAAATGCAGCAAGAGCGCAACGGCGCGGTGCCGGATGCTTCGGTGTTCGATAAGGTCGTTACGGCGAACAAAGAGCTGACGGACAACGCGAAGCGCGACATGCTCGTAGCCCTTGTTACGCTGAAATACACGCAATCCAACTCGATCTGCTATACGCTTGACGGCCAGACGATCGGCATCGGCGCAGGCCAGCAGTCGCGCATTCACTGCACGCGTCTTGCCGGCGACAAGGCGGACCGCTGGTATCTTCGCCAGCACCCTGCCGCGCTGAACATGAAGTTCCGCGAAGGCGTGTCGCGCGCGGAGCAGAACAACGCGATCGACCTGTGGCTCGAGGACGAAGTAACGCCGGTCGAACAAGCGGCATGGGAGCTTTGCTTCGAAGAAGTGCCCGCGCGCTTGACGCGCGAACAGAAGCGTGAATGGCTGAACGGCCTGCAGGGCGTCTCGTACGGCTCCGACGCCTTCCTGCCGTTCCGCGACAATCTCGACCGGGCAAGCCGCAGCGGCGTGAAATACGTCATTCAAGCCGGCAGCTCGATGCGCGACGAAGAGGTCGTGCAAGCGGCGAACGACTACAATATGGTCATGGTATACTCGGGCGTACGCCTGTTCCATCACTGAGACGATGCGTTCGAAGCAGTTTTGTATACTTTGCCGGTAAATCGGCTCCAGGCTTCACGCAAAACTTAGGAGGTGGCGAGGATGTCCACGAACACAACGACGAAGTGGAAGACGCTGGCGGATGCGACCGTGCAGCGTTTGCAAGATAACAGTTATCCGGGACGCGGTATCGTCATCGGCTTGACGCCGGACGCGACGCGCTACGTGCAGGTTTATTGGATCATGGGACGGAGCGAGAACAGCCGCAACCGCGTCTTCATCCCCGAAGCGAACGGCTTCCTGCGGACGGAAGCGCGCGACCCGGCGAAGCTGACCGATCCGTCGCTCATCATTTACTACCCGCTTCGCCATGAGGGCGGCGCGCATATCGTCACGAACGGCGACCAGACCGATACGATCTGGGAAGCGATCAAGTCCGGGGGCACGTTCGAGCAGGCGCTCGCCAAGCGGACGTACGAGCCGGACCCGCCGAATTTCACGCCGCGCATCTCGGGCATCGTCGATCTGAACGATGCGCAGAACGCGTACAAGCTGTCGATTCTGAAATCGAACGAGAACGACGAGTCGCAGACGAAACGGCATTATTTCCATTACGAGAACGCGATCGCGGGCTACGGCCACTTCATCTCCACGTACGTGGGCGACGGCAATCCGCTGCCTTCGTTCGCCGGCGAGCCGCAAGTGGCGCCGCTGTTCGACGATGCGCAGGAGACGGCCGATTTCTATTGGAACCTGCTGAACGCGGACAACAAAATCTCCTTGCTCGTCAAAACGATCCGCATCGCGGACGGCGAGACGACGCTGACGGTCGTGAACCGTCCAGCCGAAGGGGGCGCGTAAGCGATGCGTATTATGGTCATCGGCAGCGGCGGCCGCGAGCATGCCATCGTCTGGGCGCTCCAGAAGAGCGAGAAGGTCGGCAAAATCTTCTGCGCGCCGGGCAACGCGGGCATCGCGGAGCTGGCCGAATGCGTGCCGATTCCGGTTAACCGGTTCAGCGATCTGATTCAGTTCGCCGGCGACAACGAAGTGGACCTCGTCGTGGTCGGTCCCGACGATCCGCTTGCGGAAGGCATCGTGGACGCATTCGAAGAGCGCGACATCCCGGTTTACGGCCCGCGCAAGAACGCGGCCGAAATCGAAGGCAGCAAGATTTTCATGAAAAACCTGCTGAAGAAGTACAACATCCCAACGGCAAAATACGAAACGTTCACCGATTATGAGTCTGCGCTCGCGTATTTGCAGCAGCAGCAGGCGCCGATCGTCGTGAAGGCGGACGGCCTGGCCGCAGGCAAAGGCGTAACGGTCGCGTACTCGCTGCAGGAAGCGGAAGAAGCGCTGCACGGCATGATGGTCGGCAAGGTGTTCGGCGAATCCGGCGGTAGCGTCGTGATCGAAGAATTCCTGGAAGGCCAGGAGATGTCCATTCTCGCTTTCGTGGACGGCGCGACTGTTCGCGCGATGGTGCCCGCGCAGGACCATAAGCCGGTGTACGATAACGATAAGGGTCCGAATACGGGTGGCATGGGCACCTACTCCCCGCTGCCGCATATCGATCCCGCGCTTGTGGAAGACGCGATCGAGAACATCATCAAGCCGACGGCCCAAGCGATGGTCAGCGAAGGCCGCCCGTTCCGCGGCGTCCTCTTCGCGGGCCTGATGATCACGAAGGACGGCGTCAAGACGATCGAGTTCAACGCGCGCATGGGCGATCCGGAAACGCAGGTCGTGCTGCCGCGTCTCAAAACCGATCTGCTCGACATCATCCTCGCTTCGCTGAACGGCCGCCTGGAGCAGCTGGACATCGAATGGAGCGAGGAAGCGGCGGTGTGCGTCATTGCCGCATCGGAGGGCTATCCGGGTCCGTACCCGAAAGGGCTGCCGATTACCGGCCTTGAAGCGGCCAAAGGGCAAGGCGCGCTGATCTTCCACGCCGGCACGTCGCTGAAAGACGGCAGCATCGTCACGAACGGCGGCCGCGTGCTCGGCATCGTCGGCCGCGGCCGCGACATCGCGGAAGCGCGCGCCCGCGCGTACGAAGCGGTGTCGGCGATTCATTTCGACGGCATGCACTGCCGGACGGATATCGCGGCCAAAGCGCTGCGTTAGTTTTTGACTAATGCTCTATTGCTTACATAAGCTGTCCCGCGCGTCATGAATCATGGCGGCGGGACGGCTTTTTGTTTGGAGCTGGAAGAGGAATCCAGCCGGATGTTACTGCTTTGTAACGACTCGTATCCCCGAATCTATTACGATTAGAGTATAGTTAATAGAGTAGCGTAGATTTCGGGGGATAACGACATGCGGCTCGCAGAGCAACGAGGACTCATCGGGCGTTTAGCCCTTCTGATATTGGCAACGATGATGATAGGCAGCTTGGCGCTCGCGGCAGGCTGCGGCGTTCAGACGAAATACGACACGTCCGCCGATGCCGGCAGCGGCAAGCGAGGAGCGGACGGCGCGACGGCCGGAGGAGACCAAGCTGCCGCGAACGGCTCCGGCGGAGCCGTGACTGCGGGTGCGGGATCGACGTCCGCGAACCACGACGGCGGCGCGGGGCAAACGGGGAATAACGGCCCTTCGGCGCCGCCGTCCCATCCGCCCGCGCCGCCGGTCAAGCTGGACAGGCCGACGGCGCCCGCGATGGCCTACACGGGCAAGAACGGCGCCAAGCTGGTCGCGCTGACCTTCGACGACGGACCGGACAACCGGTATACGCCGGCAATACTGGATATATTGAAAGCACAGCATGTACACGGCACCTTCTTCACCGTCGGCGTTCAAGTAAAACGCTACCCGGCGGTCATGAAGCGGATCGTGAAGGAAGGGCACGAGATCGGCAATCACAGCTACTCGCATCCGGACCTGTCCAAGCTTGACTGCGCGCATGTTCTCAATCAAATTAAATGGACGGACACCTTGATCGACCGGGAGGCCGGCTTCGTGCCGAGACTGGTGCGAGCACCTTACGGAGCGGCTTCGCCGCTGCTGAAGCAGATCGTGGCGGATAACGGGCGGCGGCTGATTAATTGGACGGTGGACACGCGGGACTGGGACGGCAGCACGGTGCCGGCCATGCGCGCCAACGTGAACAAGAACACGCATCCCGGCGGCATTATTCTGATGCATTCCTTCGGAAGCAAGCGCGTCGGCAACACGGTGGAGCTGCTTCCGCTCATCATTAAAGATTTAAGGCTCAAGGGCTACGCCTTCGTAACGGTGAGCGAGCTATTGGACGCGAAAGCCCGCAGCGAACAGGCGGCCGCGAAGAAGAAATAACACGGGAAGGAGCTGCATGGATTGCGAGTACAGCGTATATTACGAGCGGCGTCTCGAACGGCGCTCCTTCTCGCGGGGCTGGCCGGGTTGATGGCGGCCGCAGGCTGCCGGTATACGACAACGCCGGCCGATCTGCTGCTGACCCCGCGGTCGACGCCGGGCAATGCCGCGTTGACCGAGGCGCTGCACGGCCTTCTCCCCGTTACGGCCAAGCTGGCGGTCGTCACGCATGAGAGCTCCAACGCGTCGATCTTGCAACTGGACGGAGACGGCGACGGCCGCATGGAGGCCTTCGTCGTGTTCGCGGACGAGAGCGGCACCACCCGCGTGATGGTGCTCGAGCAGTCCGGGACGAGCTGGAAGCGGCGGTTTGTGTTCGCGGAGTCGTCCGCCTACGGGGTCGACGTGCTTCGCGTGGCGGATCTCGACCGCGACGGCCGGCCGGAGCTTATGATCGGCTGGAACCAGTTCGGCGAGCCGCAGCATATGTTGACGCTGTACCACATGCCTCCGAGCGAGGACTATCCGACCGCGCCGAAGCCGATCGCGGAGCTGCCCTACGACACGATGGGGATCGGCGACGGCAACGGCGACGGCAACCCGGAGATCGGCTTGGTTACCCTGCACCGGCTCAAAATGACCGCTTCGATCGGCTTGTATCAGTTCCGCGAGGACAAGGTGAGCAAGGTGGCTTCCGCCCTGCTCGACGGATCGGTCAACGGGTACATGCAGGTGACGCTGGGCCAGCTCGCGCCGGGCAAGTACGGCGTAACGACGGACGCGGCGATCGGCGCCAACTCTTCGATTTCCACGATGATGGTGTGGAGCGCCGGCAAGCTCGTCCGCATTTATCCGCCGCAAACGTCGAGCGAAGACAATGTGCAGACGAACGCCAACGCGGTGCTGAGCGGGGACGCCAACGGCGACGGCATCATCGACGTGCATGTGCTGCGCGAAGCGCCGGGCCAGTCGGAAGGCGTGCCGTACAGCGGTCTGCTGTGGATCGAGGAGTACCGGCAGTGGGACGGCAAGAACGGGTTTTATCTGGCCGGCAGCCGCTACTACGATTCGAACGGCATGTACGAGATCGGCATTCCGCTCTCGTGGAGCGGCTATACGTTCCGGCGGCCGGCCGGCGGCGGGAGCGGCGACATCGCGTTGGATGCCTATGACGTCAGGACGGGCGAACGCGAGGAGATCCTGACCGTAAGGACGGTGCCGCTTGCCGACTGGGGCAGCCAGGAAGGGAAGTTGCAGAACGCGGACAGCCGGTATCTGGAGCTCGGCCGGGGGAACGGACTGGTGTATTTCGCTGTATGGCACGACCGGCAGCCGGACGACGGGCCGAACATAGAGACGGAAGCAGCGAAGCAAGGGGACTTCCCGCCGGATGAAGCGGAGATGAAGCGCTTGTTCAAGCTGCTGCCGTAAGACAAAGACAGGACGATGAAGGCAAAAGGGGGAACGCCGCATGCGGGTGTTATTTTTGGAGGACGAAGAGGCGATTCGCGGTTTTGTCCGCATTAATCTAAAACGCAACGGCATGGAGGTTACGGAGGCCGAGGACGGGGAGACCGCGCTCGCGCTCGCGAAATCGGCGGTGCCTCCTTTTGACATCGCCCTGCTCGACGTCATGCTGCCCACGATCAGCGGTTTTGACGTATGCGAGCAGCTGCGGCAGCTATTTCCGCGCATGGGCATTATTATGCTGACGGCGAAGTCCCAGGAAGAGGATAAAATCCGCGGGCTGGAGCTCGGCGCCGACGATTACGTGCAGAAGCCGTTCAGCCCGGGCGAGCTGATCGCGAGGCTGAACGCGCTGAAGCGGCGCATGCTGCCGTACGGCGAAGAGCAGGGCGCCGACGGCGCAGCGGGCGCGGCCGCTTCGGCATCGGCCGGGGCAGCCGAAGGCAGTGAAGCCGCCGGCGCTCTCGCCGGCGCTTCCGCTGGCGAAACCGGATCCGCGCCTGCTGCTTCGGAAGCGGCGGATGGGCATGCCGGAGCAGCCCGGGACGCTGCGGGAGGCGCTGCGTCTGTTGCTCCTGACGCAGCCGGCGGCGGTATCGCTGCGCCGCCGAGCGCAGGCGCACACGCCGCCGCACCGGGCTTTCCGCCTTCGTCTGGCGCGCCTGCGGATGACGGCCAAGCCGCCGCAGCGGCGGTCCGCTCCGACAGCGCCGCGGCAAGCTCCGGCGCCGCCGGCATGGCGCCGCCCATTCCGCCGCAAGCCGGCGAGCCCGGGCCGGCGGCCGAACCGGCGCAGCCCGCGTTCGAGCGTGCCGGAGCAGGCGCAGGCGCCTACCGGCGGCCGCTGCGTGCCGGCGACATCGCTTCGGGACCGTTCCTGCTGTCCGCGATGGAGCGGCGGCTGTGGAAGGACAATGTCGAAATCGTGCTCACCCCGACCGAATGGACGCTCGTCAAGCTGCTCATGGAGCGGGAAGGCGAAGGGCTGAGCAGGGACGATATTCTGAACGCGGTCTGGGGCCGGCATTACGTGGGCGACTTGAAGATCGTCGATGTCAACATCCGGCGCATCCGGCAGAAGATCGAAATCAAACCGTCCGATCCGAAGCATATCGAGACGCTCTGGGGCTACGGCTACCGCTGGAACCGGAGCGGGGACCAATGAGGCTCACCAGCCTTCGCACCCGGATCGTCTGGAGCTACGGCGTGCTGATCGTGCTCGTCGTCGTCATGCTCGGCTCCCTGTTCGGGACGCTGGTCTGGAATTATTACTACTCCAGCGCCGTCAGCTCCGTGCTGCAGCGCGCGCAGACGGAAGCGGTGCTCCATGACCGGATGATCGCGGACGAGCCGATCAAGGAGAAGGCGCGCTATATGCTGCAGAACATGGCCGACGGCACGGCGCATCTGCAGCTCCTGACCGGCTCCGGCGAGCTTGTCGTCGACAGCGAAGGGTTCGGCGGCGGGGGCGTGACGCTGGATACGCCGGATGTCCGCCAGGCGATGGCGCATGACAAAGGCATTTGGCGCGGGCGCGATCCCGTCACGAACGAGCGGATCATCGCGGTCACGCTTCCCGTCAAGGAAGGCGACCGCGTTACGGCCATGTTCCGCTATACGGCGTCGCTGGTCACGCTGGATACGATCATCCGGAATATATTGTGGCTGACGGTGCTGGTGGGCTCGTTCGTCGTGCTGCTGTTCTTCGCGATGAGCCTGCTGATCGCGAACCGGATCGCAAGGCCGATCCGGAATTTGACGAAGGTCGCGGAGAAGATGGCCGAGGGCGACTGGAGCCGCAGAGCCGCGCTTAATGACCGCGACGAGATCGGCCGGCTGGCGGATACGCTGAACACGATGGCTTCGGAGCTGACGCGCCGGGAGAAGCTGAAGGAGGACTTCATCTCCTCCATCTCCCATGAGCTGCGGACGCCGCTCACGTCGATCAAGGGCTGGAGCGAGACGCTCGCCTCGGGCGACCCGGCGGACGTGGAGGAGCTGAACTTGGGCCTGGCGATCATCGACCGGGAGACGGAGCGGCTGTCCGGGCTCGTCGAGGACTTGCTCGATTTCTCCAAGCTGTATGCCAAGAGCATCGTGCTCCATCCCGAAATGCTCGATATCCGCAAGCCGCTCGGCGAGACGCTGTGGCAGTTCGAGGCGCGCGGCCAGCGGGAGTCCGTGGCGATCCACGGCGAGACCGGCGACGAGCCGCTTCTGGCGAAGGTCGACGCCGACCGGATGAAGCAGGTATTCATCAACGTGCTCGACAATGCGCTCAAGTTCACGCCGAAGGGCGGGGCCATCTACGTGCAGGCGCGGCAAGAGGACGGATACGCCCGCATGACGATCCGGGATACGGGCTGCGGCATTCCCCCCGAGGACCTGCCGCATGTGACGGAGAAGTTCTACAAAGGCTCCAGCCAGCGTTCGGGCAGCGGTCTGGGCCTGGCGATCTGCAAGGAAATCGTCGAGCTGCACGGCGGCGTCTTCCGGCTCGATAGCGCCGTCGACGCGGGCACGACGGTCATGATCTCGCTGCCGCTGCTCACGGATGCGCAGCAGCAGGGCGAGCAGCAGGAACGCGCGTAGCGGCACCCGTTCACCCGGCAACGCAAATAAACCCGATCGCCGGCGGCTTCGGCAACGAAGCCGCGCGGCGGTCGGGTTTTGTTTTAATTACGGACTCGTATGCGTTACGCCTCGGCATGCGCGAAGCGATCGGAGCTACTCTTTGTAGAACAGCGTTTTGCGCTTGTTGGTGACGAAACCGACGGCAATCAGGGCAAGGCATACGACGCTGACGGACAGCCAGTGGTCGCCGATCCAATGGAGCAGGGCTTGCATAGATGCGCCTCCCTCGGCAGGGTGATAGCCATAGTATGCCGGAGATGGATGAACGTATGCATCGGCGGGCGGAATCGGCGCCGGTGCAGGCAGGTAAATACAGTCCTATTGACTGCGCTTGCCATTGTTTGTTTAACTGAGGGCATGCAGCATGCAAACAAGCCTCGCCCCGGTTGGCCGGAGCGAAGGCAGCGCGTGGATTACGAGCACAATGCCAGGGGAGGACAATAACAATGCAGCAAGCGAAGACGTATTACGGCGGAATGACCTGGGGCTGGACGGGCGTACGGGGCACCTGGATGACCGGGCAGGCCGAGCAGTCGATGGAGCTCATGGCAAGCAAGCTCGCCGCGAACTGGACCGCGATCGCGTTCGGCGCGCTTCAAGATCATCCGCAGTCGACGGAAATCAAGTATTGGGAAGAGCCGACCGTGACCGACGAGGAAGTGCGCTGGGCGATTCGGAAAGCGAAGTCGCTGGGGCTGAACGTCTGCCTGAAGCCGGTCGTCAACTGCCGCAACGGCACATGGCGCGCGCATATCAATTTCTTCGACATCGACGTGCCTTGCGAGCCGAAATGGTCGGAGTGGTTCGCTTCGTATACGAATTTCATCGTGCACTATGCGAAGATCGCGGAGGAAACGGGCTGCGAAATGTTCTGCGTCGGCTGCGAGATGGTGCAGACGGACCGCCGCGCGGCGGAATGGCGGGCGCTGGTCGCCGAGGTCAGGAAGGCGTATTCCGGCGTGGTCACCTACAACTGCGACAAGTACCAGGAGGACCAGGTCGGCTGGTGGGATGCGGTCGACGTGATCTCCGGAAGCGGTTACTACCCGATCGATCAGTGGGAGGAGCAGCTGGACCGGATCGAGCGCGTCGTGAAGAAGCACGGCAAGCCGTTCCTGTTCATGGAAGCGGGCTGCCCGAGCCGAGAAGGTTCAGAGCGTTTGCCTAACGATTGGGGTCTTCCGGGCGAGGCGAGCGAAGACGTGCAGGCGCGCTATTACGAAGCGATGTTCGGCAGCTGCGATAAGCGGGAGTGGGTCGAGGGCTTCATGCTGTGGGACTGGCCGGCCAAGCTGTACGCGCCGGAAGAAGCGGCGGCGAACCGCGACTACTGCATGTTCGGCAAGCAGGCGGAAGCGATCGTCCGGAACTATTACGCGGCGAAGACGGCGGGTGCGGCTGCGGTCGATACGGAGCAAGAATCGTAGCCTGCGATTTCGGTCGATACGGAGCAAGAAGCGCAGCTTGTGGTTGCGGTAGAGAGGAAGACAAGGGGCAGGGCCCGGACCCGGACCTATTCGGTCCGGGTCTTCAGGCTGTCGAGAAAATAGACGAATCCTCAAGTCGCATCGCCTGAGCGAGATAACCCCACCACTCATAGGCAGCGGACACAGGATGCGTTATTTGTATTGAAATCGGTGTTTCGGGCAGGGGATTGGACACAGATGCGTTATTGCCTCAGGAAAGCACCGAATGTCTGCTTTTAGGGTGAAATAGCGCATCTCCTGTCCGCAAGCACACGGAAAGACAAGGAAATCCGGCCGATGGCTGTCAGACTGCATCCCTGCAGGAACGGGAAGTCCACAAGAACGGTCCCGGAATGGAGGTTCAAGCCGCCCCAGCCATTCGGTGTAATCCCCCCATGGATCCCGCGACAACCAAAGGGTCTGCCCCCTAGGCTGACCGCAGGCTGCAAAGTCCCCCTGTTTTATTAGAGCGCTATAAATCGCCGCTATTTTATTCGAGAAGTCGTTCTCGGATCGGTTTAAATCGTTCTATAATTAACGAGATGAGAAGCGCCGCTAAATCGTAATAAAGTGCCGAAAAGCCCGCTGGATTTTCTCGATACGCTGAAGACCCGGACGAATTCGTCCGGGTCTTTGCTGTCAGCGCAGCCGAGCGTGGAAGACAATCCCATGCCGAATGTGGTTTAATGAGGATAGCTCAAATCCGATTGCATTCGACACGAAGGTGGGACTCTTATATGCGTAATCGATGGATGAACAACATAACCGCGCTGCGTCTCGGCATCGTATTGGCCATCGCCGCCCTGCTCGTGCTGACCGGCTGCAGCGACGGCGACAAGAAATTAGACGCGAATACCGAGCCGGCGGTCAATAACACGGCGGAGCCCGCGGCGACGGATCCGGAACCGGTCGATCCGCCGGCCGTCGATCCGCCGCAATTCATCGCTCCGCTGACGGGCCTGCCGCAGGACCATGAAGCGAAGCTTCGGCCGATCGCGGTCATGGTCAACAATTTCGCCGCGGCCCGGCCCCAGTCGGGGCTGCCGAATGCCGATATGGTGTGGGAGGTGCTCGCGGAGGGCGGCATTACGCGGCTTGTCGCCGTCTTCCAAAGCACGGAATCGACGTCTCCGATCGGCCCGATCCGCAGCAACCGGCCGTATTTGATCCGGATCGGCGAAGCGTATCATGCCGTGCTGGCGCATGCCGGAGCAAGCACGGACGGCTACGACCTGCTGCAGCATCACAACAAGGATTATCTCGACGAGATTACGAACGCCGGCGCTTATTTCTACCGGGAATCGTTCCGCAAGGCGCCGCACAACCTGTACTCCAACCTGGAGAAGCTGCGCGCCGGCGCCGCGAAGAAGAACTACAAGGAGACGGTCGATATTCCGACTTATCCTTGGTCCGAGACGGGGGCGGCGGATGCGGGGACAAGCGCGTCGGAGGTAGAGCTTCATTTTCTGCTGAAGGACTACGTCGTCTCGTACACCTACGATCCGGCAGCGAAGCTGTACAATCGCTTCGTCAACGGCAAGCCGCACACGGATCTGGAGACGAAGGCGCAGCTGACCGCGGCGAACCTCGTCGTGCTCGGCGCGAAGCATAAGACGTACGACGATTACGGCCGGCTCGAGATTAATCTGGAATCCGGCGGTCCCGCCAAGCTGTTCCAGCTCGGCAAGCTGATCGACTGCGAGTGGGTTCGGGCCGGCGACGGCGTCATCCGGCTGATGAAGGACGGGCAGGAGCTGCCGTTCGTGCCGGGCCGGACGTTCTACCATATCGTGCCGATGACGCCGACGTTCGACAGTCACGTGAAGCTGGGAACCGGGGCGTGAACGCCGCCGCTCGCGCAGCCATATCGGAGAAGGGCCGGAAGCCATGCGCTTCCGGTTTTTTATTTTCCGCCGGGGTCGGTTAAAAAGCTCTTGACCGGAAAACACTAGAAATGACAATCGGCACGGCAGTCGGCACCCGACGGATTCGGAAAAGTTTTTTGTGAAAGTCATAAAACATTTACAATTTCTTAACAATTGCATTATAAACTATGTTAAGATATTGTCGGTTCAACCTGTATTTTGGCAGAAAATGACCGGCAACCAATCGAGGAAGATGGCGAAGGGGATAGTTATGTTCAAGAAGAAAAACGATGTATTCTTTAGCACGTTCGAGGCGATGGCGGACACGATTCTGGAGGCCGTCTTGTATTTCCAGCAAAACGTATCCAAAATCACGGATGCCTCCGTATTCGCGCGCGACATGAAAGAATACGAAAGCAAATGCGATCGTCATGTACATACGATTTTGACGGAGCTCAATAAAACCTTCATCACGCCGATCGAACGCGATGACATCATGAAGCTGACGGGCTCGCTTGACGATGTGCTCGACGGCATCGAGGCTTGCGCATCGCGTTTCGAAATGTACAATATTACGGAGCCGGACGAGTACGTAACCCTGTTCGCCGAGAATTTGCTGCGCTGCGCCCAACAGATCAAGAAGGCGGTCTACCTGCTGTCGGAGAAGAAGCTGCTGGCCATGCGCGAGCCTTCCATCCAGATTAACGAGCTGGAGAACCAGGCCGACGATCTGCTTCGCGTCTGCATCAAGAGCCTGTTCACGAACGTGACGGATCCGATCGAGCTGATCAAGCGCAAAGAGATATACGAGCGCCTCGAGCAAACGACCGACTACTGCGAGGATGTCGCCAACACACTCGAAACCATTATCATGCGCAACAGCTAAGGAGACGGGGACGAGCAGTTATGAGCATGGACACGTATATTTGGGTCGGCGTCGTTATCTTTCTTGCACTCGCTTTTGACTTCATAAACGGTTTTCACGATACGGCTAACGCGATCGCGACCTCGGTATCCACACGAGCGCTGTCGCCGCGGATGGCCATTATTCTGGCTTCGATGATGAACTTCATCGGCGCGGTGATGTTCACCGGCGTCGCGAAGACGATCGGGGGCAAAATCGCCGATCCGCGCATTCTCGAGCACGGGGTGCAGGTCGTCGTCGCGACGCTGCTCGGAGCGATCATCTGGAACTTGCTCACGTGGTGGGCCGGCATTCCGTCTTCGTCCTCGCATGCGCTGATCGGCTCGTTGACGGGCGCGGTCATCAGCTCGGAAGGCTTCCACGCCATCAATAGTTCAGGGTTCGTCGATATACTTAAAGGGCTTATCTTCTCCCCGCTTATCGCATTTGCCATCGGCTTCATCGTCATGTGGATCTTGAAGCAGATCTTCGCGAAATCCAGTCCGCATCAGGTGAACAAAGTGTTCCGCTCCGGCCAGATTCTGACCGCCGCCTTCCAGTCGTTCACGCATGGCACGAACGATGCGCAGAAGGCGATGGGCATTATCACGTTCGCGCTCGTCACGGCGAACGTGCAGGACAATACGGATCATATTCCGCTATGGGTCAAAATCTCCGCGGCTACGGCCATGGCGCTCGGCACGTCGATCGGCGGCTGGAAGATCATCAAGACGATGGGCACGAAGATTTTCAAAATCGAGCCGATCAACGGCTTCGCGGCTGACGTTACGTCCGCATCGGTCATCTTCACCGCTACGTTGACGAAGCTTCCCGTCAGCACGACGCACGTCATCACCTCGGCCATTCTCGGCGTAGGCAGCGCGAAGCGCTTCTCCGCGGTCAAGTGGGATCTCGCGGGACGGATCGTCATCTCGTGGATCATCACGATTCCGATCGCGGCGATCGTGGCGGCCTTGATCTATCGCGTGATCGCTTTGTTCATATAGCATATAGAATTAGAACGGAACAAAAGTAAGGATGACAGAAGCCTTGGCCTGCGCGAGCTGCGCATGGTCAAGGCTTCTTCTCGGTTGTATGTTTGTGCGCCTGCCGCGCCGCGTCTAGAAGGAGTATGGAGGCGGCGGCGTTGGCGTCGGCGCGAACGCGGTCTGGACCGGTTCGCCGCGCTGGCGAAGGTCTTCGTAGAAATGCGCCATCGTGGCGTAGAAGTACGGGTAGAGCCAGAGCAGTCCGATGCCCAGCGTGAAGAGGCAGAGGATAAACCAGCCGATAAAGGATAGATACAGCACGAACAGCCGCCATTTCTGCCCGATCATCATCGCTTTGCTGCGGCGGATGGCTTCCGATGCGCCGATGTCGGGATGATCTTTCATGATGAAATAGGCCTGCGAGTACCGCAAAGCGGCGATGATGCTGGGGATGACGAGCAGCAGCGTCCACAGCATCGTGAAGATCGCCGTCAGCAGGCAGAGCAGGAAGGCGCGCAGGAAATTGCCGAAGCCGCTGAACATTTCCGCCAGTTCTGGACGCCGTCCTCTCGCGATGCTCAGGAAGAAGCCGAATAAGCCGAGCGACAGCGCGCCGCTGCAGATGAAGGAGACGATCTCTCCGAAGACGGGAACCGCATTGACGGCGGCGCAGATCGCGAAGACCAGCAGCATGAACAACGCCGTTCGTCCCCATTGGCCCGACAGGCTATGCCGTGCCCTTGCCCGTAATTCCGAACGAGTAACCATGAATGCATTCAACCCACCTTTGGCTGTTCAGATTCATTGCTTCGCTGCGCTTGCGATGGTCAATGGCCGGGAGTGTGCCGCATTGTACCGAAAAGTGCCGCAATGTGCAGCAATGTACAGCAATGTACAGCAATGTACAGCAATGTACAGTCAATGAAGAACAATACCCGTTGTCCATCTTATCCGAACTCTATGCGCCGGGATGTTCGGTTATGACGGGTATTTGGCCGGTCATGCGAAGCGCGGGTTGGGGCGGCGGGGCTTGGGACCGTGGAAGGACTGGTGCAGGGCGGGATGGGCGAAGAGCGGCTTATATGGCCGGGAGAGTGGGTACGGTCGGGCGGATGAAGCGCGGTGCTTGCGGCCGGGAGGAATGGGCACACGATGGGGTGGATGAAGGTCGCAAGATTCTAGGTCACGCGGACGTCCGGACGACGCGAAAGCAGCCAACGACCTGGAGTCGTTGGCTGCTGCGTGCAGGGGCTTGTTGGCGCGCTTATCATATCCTCGTCGCGGCAGTGGCTGCCGCTTACCTGCGCGGGCGCTGCTTGCGCTTCGTTCCGTTCAGCGGCACGCTTTTGCCCGAGGCCGTCTTGCGGCGTTTCCGCTTGCGCGGGCGCGGCCTGGCGAGGCCGTCGCCATCGTCCGCAATGGAGGCGGAGTCGCCTTTCTTACCGAACGAGCCGGCCAGCACTTTGATCAGCGGCGCCATCTGGGTAATGCTGCCGACGACCTTCTGCACCTTGCCCATCGTCGTGACGATGCCGTCAAGTCCGCCAAGGCGGTCGACGACGCCCTTGATGTCGTTCAGGCTGTTGGCCAGATTGAAGCCGCCCTTCTCCGATTTCTCCGTCTTGGCTTCCGCCTCCGCGGGAGCCGTTATTGTCGACAGCGCGGAGGAGTTGGATTCCGGGAGCGGGATAATCGGGTTCGTGGACGCGGGCTGGATCGTAATGGCCGGCACGCCGGACGAGAATTCAGACGTATCGAAAGGAACGGGCGTCTTCATGCCGACGCTCTTGTTCATGCCCAGGAACGGATCGGAGATGCCAGGAAAAGGGCTGTTTCCTATGTTTTGCGGGCCTTGACCTTGGCCGCCGAGGGGCTGCTGGAAGCTTCTGACGGACGGATCGTAGCGATATTTCACGCAGATCACAACCTTTTTCAACGTTTTGCTATCAGTCTATGGGATAAGTGACTATGCGGATTGGACGGATGCCCGCTTCGGCGAAAATTTTTGGGTGAATAGAGGGGGAGAAATGTCCGCACGTACTGCAGTTCTGCTGATCGGTGAAGCGGTGATGCTTGAATATTGTCGATGAAAGCAGTACACTTAATCTTAATAGTCGGAGGTAGGAGTGAGCGGACGATGCAACTGAAGAAGTTGAACGATAAAACGGTCGACCAATTGTTCGAAGCGGTGCTGACGCTGAAAACGGTCGAGGAATGCTATATTTTCTTCGATGACCTGTGCACGGTGAACGAAATCCAATCCCTGTCCCAGCGGCTTGAAGTCGCGCGCATGTTGGGCAAGGGTGCCACGTATAATCAAATCGAAGCGGAAACCGGCGCAAGCACGGCGACGATCTCGCGCGTGAAGCGGTGCCTCAATTACGGCAACGACGGGTACAAAATGGCGCTGGAGCGCTCCGGACGATAACGATGAAGCCCGGGATTCTCGTTATCAGCCACGGCTCGCGCGAGACGGAGTGGGTGCGTCTCGTCGATGACACGGTCGCGGCGGTCGCCGCGTCGCTGACATGCGCAGACCGGGGACCGAGCGGCAGCGCGGTGCCGGTCGTATCGGCGTTTCTTGAACTTGTGGAAGGCCGTCTCATCCAGGACGGCATCGATACGTTAACAGCGGGAGGCGTGGAGGAGCTATACGTCCTTCCGCTTTTTGTGTCGTCCGGAAGCACGCATGCGGACGACATCGCGCAGGCGTTCGGCCTGGCGCCGGCGTCGCCCGGCCGGCCCGGCGAGCTGGCGCCGTTCCGCGTGCCCGCTGGGGTGCGCGTGCATATGGGGCAGCCGATCGACGATGTCGGCGAAGTAGCGGGGGTTAGCGATGCGGCGAAGGCAGGCGATTGCCCAGCGATCGGGCGTAGGGCGGAAGCCGGCGGTGAGTGCGATGGTGTAGTGCATGGACGAGACACGGTTGAAGCCGGTGTGGGCGACAGCATGGTGCATGGCCGTAGCACGGCAGCGGGCGTTGAGTGCGATGGCGTGGTATATGGCCGTGCCGGCGCTGATCGCGATGCCGATGCCGACGATTCCGGCTCCGGGGGAATTGCCAGCTTGCTGCTGAGCAATATCGCTTCGCTGTCAAGCATGCCTGCGCGCGAGCGGCTGCTGCTGATCGCGCATGGCTCGGGCGAGCCGGTGTTTCACGAGCGCTGGCGCGTCGGGATGACCCGGTTCGCCGAACGGCTTCGCGCGCTCGGCGGCTTCGCCGGGGCGGACATCGCGATGCTGCTGCCCGATCAGGCGGCGGGTAAACTGACCGAGCTGCGGCAGCGGTATCCGGACGATGCGATCATCGTCGTGCCGTTGTTTCTGAGCGAGGGTTATTTTACCCGTACGGTCATTCCGAAGCGGCTTGCCGGGCTGGCATACAGGTACAACGGCAGGGCGCTGCTGCCAAGTCCGCTTGTCGCGGAATGGATGGAACGGCAGATCCGTAACTGGCTTACCGCCATGAATCCGGCCGGAGGTTGACGTTTGGGAAGTTAGCCGCATTTGGTGTATAGTTAGAACTAGCGATGGGATAGGATATGGGCCGCGGCAGGCAAGGCGGGTGTCGGCGACAACGGCATTCGCCGCCCAGAAGCGGCGGCGGCCCGAATGTACGTGCGGGGGTAGTAACGTGACGATTAAACGAGCAAGACTTATTTATAATCCGACCTCGGGTCGGGAAGAGATTAAGAGGCGGCTGCCGGATATTCTGCAGCGCCTGGAGCGCGGCGGCATCGAGACCAGCTGCCACGCGACGGTGAGCGAAGGCGATGCGACGGTGGCTGCGGCCGATGCGGCGGACCGCGGCTTCGACATGATCATCGCGGCCGGCGGCGACGGCACGCTCTATGAGGTCATCAACGGCTTGGCGGAGAAGGACGTGCGTCCGCCGCTCGGGATTTTGCCCTTGGGCACGACGAACGATTTTGCCCGCGCGCTCGGCATTCCGAAGCATTGGGAGTATGCGTGCGACCTGATCATTCAACAGTACGCCAAACCGATCGACCTCGGCCGCGCGAACAATCGGTTCTTCATCAACATTGCCGGCGGCGGCTCGCTGACCGAGCTGACGTACGAAGTGCCGAGCAAGCTGAAGACGATGATCGGTCAATTGGCCTATTATATGAAGGGGCTTGAGAAAATGACCCGCCTGCGCCCGACGGAGCTGCGTATCCAGGCGCAGGAAATCGGCGAAATCCATGAGGAGATCATGTTGTTCCTCATCTGCAACAGCAACTCCGTCGGCGGCTTCGAGAAGCTCGCGCCGGACGCGAGCCTGAGCGACGGCATGTTCGACGTCGTCGTGCTGAAGAAGTGCAACCTGGGCGAATTCATTCGCCTGGCGACGTTGGCGCTGCGCGGGGAGCATCTGAACGATCCGCATGTGGTCAGCTTTCAGACGCGGGAGATCACCGTCACGACGCCGGACTATGTCCAGCTGAACCTCGACGGCGAGTATGGCGGCACGCTGCCGTGCACATTCAAGGTGCTGCCGTCGCATTTGAACATTATCGTGGACGAATCGGGTATTTCTACTTATAAATAATAAGCAAGCTGCGCGCGGCGCGGCGCGGGCGATGGAGCGGGTAGCAGGATATGAGCAAGTTCAGAGGCAAGAACGGCAATGGCAACACAAAGGCGGCGCAGGGCGGAGGCAAGTCCGGTGCGAATCGTAGTGGCAGCCAGCAAGCGGTGACGACGACGGCGCCGGTTAACAAAAACGATGACGTCACCGTCGAGATCATCGGCTTGACGCATGAAGGCGAAGGGGTAGGCCGTGCAGACGGCTTTACCCTTTTTGTTCAAGGCGCGCTTCCGGGCGAGACCGTGCGCGCGCGCGTCATGAAAGTGAAGAAGACGTACGGGTACGCGAGACTGATGGAGATCGTCGCGCCAAGCCCGGACCGGGTCGAGGCGCCTTGCGCGATCTACAAGCAGTGCGGCGGATGCCAGCTGCAGCATATGGATTATGCGGCGCAGCTGAAGTGGAAACGGCAGCATGTGGTGGACAGCCTGGAGCGGATCGGGAAACTGCGGGTTGCCGGTGCTGTCGGGGCGGCAGACACTGGGACCGTTTGTGCGGGTAGTGATGGCGGTAGTGACGTTGAAGCGGGGGGCGTGCCGGGGCATGCCGTGATCGTGCATCCGACGATCGGCATGGACGAGCCATGGCGCTACCGGAACAAGGCGTCCGTGCCGATGGGCATGGCCGTCAGCGGTTCGATCAGCGGCAAGGACGGCTTGCCCGTCCCCGACTTGAACGGTGAGCACCTTATCGGCGGCTTCTACGCGCGCGGCAGCCATCGGATCATCGACATGGACGAGTGTCTGATCCAGCATAACAGCAACGACGACATCGTCGCCCGTGTGAAAAAGATAGGCCGCGAGCTCGGCATCACGGCCTATAACGAGGAGACCGGACAAGGCCTGCTGCGCCACGTCATGGCCCGCGTCGGCTTCGTGACCGGCGAAGCCATGATCGTGCTGATCACGAACGGCTCGCGAATCCCGAATGTGGATCAATGGGTTGCACGTATCCGGGAGGATATTCCCGGCGTGATGAGCATCGTGCACAATATCAACAAACGCGACACGAATGTGATTTTCGGAGACGAGACCCGCGTCCTGTGGGGCAGCGAAGTCATCTACGACGAGCTCGACGGCATTCGATTCGCGATCTCGGCGCGGTCGTTCTATCAAGTGAACCCGGTTCAGACGGTGGAGCTGTACCGCAAGGCGGTCGAATACGCCGCATTGACCGGCAGCGAGCAGGTCATCGATGCCTACTGCGGCATCGGGACGATCTCGCTGTTCCTGGCCCGGAAGGCCGGGCATGTCCACGGCGTCGAAATCGTGCCAGAGGCGATCGAGGATGCCAAGCGGAACGCGGCGCTCAACGGCATCGCCAACGCTGCCTTCGAAGCCGGCCCAGCCGAGGTCGTCATCCCGCGCTGGCGCCAAGAAGGCATCGTCCCCGACGTCATCGTCGTCGACCCGCCGCGCAAAGGCTGCGACGAGGCGCTGCTGGGCACGATTCTGGCGATGAAGCCGGAGCGGGTGGTGTATGTGTCGTGTAATCCGTCGACGCTGGCGAGAGACCTGCGCGTGCTGGAGGATGGCGGGTACCGGACGGTGGAGGTGCAGCCGGTGGATATGTTTCCGCATACCGTGCACGTAGAATCGGTGGCTTTATTGGTGAGGAATGGTACAGAGAGCTGAGATTGCAGTGGTGAAGCGGGTTTTGGGAGTAGTACAGATGAAATGAAAAAGTTAAACAGAGGCTTAAAAATAGTAGAGTTGACTGATTGTTGACGAAATTAATAGATTAGCGGACAGAGGTTCGACTCCCCTCGATTTTCAGAACCCTTATCAAACCACAACAAGAGCTCTGTCCATTATGAGTGCCAGTGCTATAGACGTCTTCAAACTCCCTCAGATTCACATCACGGAAAAGTTTTACTATTCCGAGTCTAATCATGTCAAAAGGAATTAGGTCTTCTACCTCGCTATTTTCAATCTCAGTAATATCAAACACTTCTATGATCTTACTGGGAGTATCCTTGTAAAGACGTTGTTCCAGCTTATTGTTTAAGTCTCTTCCTGGTTTATCGGAATCTAATAATACATGGGGCAGATCATCTGATTTGCCTGAGAGTAAGCTTGCAATACCCTCTACACCTCGAACTCCACCGGACGGTACAAACACTATTTCTTGCTGAGGCCAAGAAAGCAATTTTTGAATATATCGAGCTGTTCTACAATCGGCGGAGAACCCATTCTGCTAAATAACTATGTTCCGCCATGTAAGCTAGGCCAAGTAGTATAGATTATGACAGGTATTTAACTTTCTAACTGTCCACTTTTATAGAGCAAGGTCAGTAAGTTTAATTTTGACGTTTATTTTCTTTCTGGTATTTACGCTACAGTGTCTCACCTTATGGAAGCAATATAAACTTCTTTGTCAAGAACCGACCCAGCCGGTACAGGGATGCTGCTATTGTTTACGATAATATTTCTCAAGTTGGACATTCCACAATATGGTATAATGATTGCGGATTTGTTATATTACGGAGTATCATATTGAGGTGGAATTCAAACATGGCGATTGGAAATATAAAAGCGGGCAAGCTCTTATATCATTTGACTAGATTGTCAAATTTAGATTCTATATTGGAGCATGGTTTAGTATCTAGAAAATTAGTGAAGGATAATGATATTCGCTTTTCTGACGTTGCAGATCAAGAAATAATTACAAAACGGACTGAACTAGGGCTTGATGAGTATATACCGTTTCATTTTCATCCCTATTCTTCATTTGATGTTGCGGTAAAAGCCACATATGTTGATGAAGAATTCATTTATGTTTGTATTTCAAGGGAAAATGCTAAACTTAATAATTTTAAAATATTACCACGCCATCCCCTAAATAATGAAGAGACATACCAATTATATGAGTATGAAGAAGGCTTTGAAACCATTGATTGGGATACGATGCACACACTGGGTACGGAAGATCGCTATACAAAGAGTGTAAAAATGGCGGAGTGCCTTACGGATCTTATCATTCCACCCAATGTATTTCAAAGTATCTACGTAAAAAATGAAGAAACACAAAAAATAGTTGAAAAAAAGCTAAAAGCTAAAGGGATAACAATAAATCCACCATATGTAAATATAGGACGCTGGCTTTAAGAATAACTCTTATAAAGAGAGCGAGGTGAGAACGTGATTATTTATACAACCGGTGATTTGCTAAAATCTTCAGCTGAAGCTCTGGTCAATACTGTAAACTGCGAAGGTTATATGGGAAAAGGGATTGCTTATCAATTTAAGTTAAAATTTCCGGAGAACAATAAAGACTATGTCAAAGCTTGTAAGACAGGTGAGCTACAGATTGGAAAGCTTCACCACTATAAAGAAGACGGTAAAATCATAGTTAATTTCCCAACTAAAGATAAATGGAGAACAAAGTCCAAAATGGAATATGTAGAAAAGGGACTAGATGAACTCGCTCCATTAATCGAAAAATTAGGTATTCGATCCATAGCTATACCGCCTTTAGGTAGTGGTAATGGCGGACTTGTTTGGAGCGAAGTGAAAACACTGATTGAAAAAAAATTGGCAGCAGTAGATGAGAAGATTGAAATTTACATTTATGAACCTTCTCAAAATTACGTATCCCAACCGAAGGCAGAACCTAATCTAAGCTTGTCAGCGCTTGTATTAATGAGTATTAAACATCATCTTAATAATTTTGATACGTTAAGACTTCAAAAAACGGCTTTCTATATGGATGTTTTTTCTGGGGGAAATTATTTCAATTTCGCTAGACATAAGTACGGCCCATACGATAATTCTATTGCCATCATTAGCAGAAATATCAAAGAATTTCAGAAGTATCATGGCGTGATGAATACCGATGAGGCATATGGGATTCTCTACAATAAAATTGTGAGTGGTCAGGTAGAATTTAAATTGAGGACCCTAGAGCCATTTATCAAAAAAGCAGCGGAATACGTGAACACTTTACGTTCTAATCACGAATTAGAATGCTTATCGACAATTACCTATCTATTAAAAGAGAAGGATGAATTATCTCAAGACAAAATTGTCGATGAGTTTATCCGCTGGTCAGAAGATAAGGCAAATAGGTTTTCTGAAGAGGAGATCATTAGTGGAATTGAAAAGTTATTCGAAACGGATATTATTGAAAAAACGTTAATGGGCTATACTCTTAGCCAAACGCGTAGCTAAAAGTAATTGCATGTAACATTAGATGATATTTTGGAAGAGGATGACAAATTTCTTGTTGATTCAAGATTAAGCCGTAGAGAAGTCCAAGGCACATTCATTTTTCTGTTTTTGACTCCAGTTCGGCTTATCTAGTATTTCATGAATGGGCCATTAAGAGGTATTCTCCTTTTAGTTCTAGTTCAAACATATTTAGTGAAGGACAATAATATGGCAAATCCATTCTCTAACAAAAAGAAAATCCGTGGTTGGAAGCGCAGAATTAAGCAGATTGAACAATGGAAATTACGGCATATTAATTTGGACATTGAACAGTTATCTCGTACCAATAAAGACTATGTAAAGTTATGGATTGACCCATTTTGCAGGTTAACTAGACACAATCCTCCGATGTGGTACTCACGATTAATACTTGAGGCAATTCAACAAACATCTCACCCAAAGATGATGTTCTGCCTGTAGAATAGAGTTTCAATCTTCCTGTACAAGTTGACTCTCCTTTGTGAACCCATCGTGACCAAGGAAAATCATCCATGTACCCGTCCTCGCAGGCAGTAATAAATCTGGCTTATGGATCCCCTTTTTGAAATAGAATAAGGTACTAGTTTTTCCCGCTCCCATTTCGATCTTGTTTTGCATTACTGCTTCTTTAATAAATGAAATGTGATCAGATATATTATCTGATTCGCCAGCCTTAATGGGTATGACGACAATAATATCATCACTATATCTTCTGTAAATCCCACCCAAGCCAGTAACGTAAGTATTTATAACTTCATCAAATTCAATGGCATATACATTAGCAAGTACCTCACTAATCGCTGTCCCCTGTGGAATTCCTTTGCTAAGGTTCATGCGGAGCTAAAAGAAGTATGGCCGGTGCTATGCAGCGTGAAAATCTTGATGGGTTGGTTTGCTCTGGGCATCACCCGCACCGACCATTGGATAAGAACAAAAAGTGTGAAAAAATAGCTATACCTTCACAAAGAGGTGCATCAAATATTTATTTTCCTGTAATCCGTAGTGCAATATCTATTCCACCTTGGACTAACCCTATTAATGACATTATTAATGCCAATCGCAGGGTAATCGAGTCATATGAGGAGGATTTCGGTGAGGTTGGATTGCAAAAGGCATACGAAAAATTCTTTGCAAGCAAATACACAAGGCAAGAATTTGATGAGGCATATACAAGGATTAAAAATAAAATTCAGGAATACACAGAAATTAAGGAAATGGAATATGCTGCAATAATAAATCACACCGATTTAGCTTATCAGCGGGATGTTAAATACTTCAAGGCAGAAGAAGTACGCATTAATAATGGACTTGATAAATATTTCTCACGCATCATTAAGATTCATAGACTGCGAGAAGTTATGGTTTTACTTGGGTTCATGAGAATGGAAGCACCAGAACCTGAAGTTGACGAACCAAACCATATCTGCAAACTTAACAAAAAAGGAGGCCAAGAGTCTTGGCTTCCGGCTGTGGAGATAAATGGCGAAGGTATTTTTGTGGAATTTAATAAAAACCAAATTTCCCGATGGAAAAATACCCCCGAGGTAAAGAGGCTTTCCGAAAAATACAAGGACTACTATAATAAATTTTGTAATGACAAAGGCTGGACGATGTATAAAGAGAGAACAGCGGAATATATAAGTGGCGTATAGGGTGAGCTTTCGAAGTTCAAAACCGATGAACAGCCTTACAAATATGGCTGGTGTAGCTGACTTTACTGGGTGTAACTACTATGCAACAAATTGTTATTTTGTTGACGGCTTGTTGACGAATATCGTCAACAAGCCGCTAAACTCAAACAAAACTAACAATACACGTTGGATAAACCCCTTATAAATCAAGGGTATTATCCATATAACACAGAATCCAAACAACTCTCACATGCTCCCGCATACAACACACGTTGAAAACGTCGCGTTGCTTGTGAAGAGTGTTACAGATGCTTAGAACCCTTGATATATAAGGGTTTATAAATTGAACGGCGTTTCTGTAGTTAGTGCAACAGACGGTTTCTAAGAGAGTTGCCGTAAAGTTGCCGTAAATCTGCATGTAAAAGCAAAACAAAAGAGCATAAAAAACGAAAAGACGTTGGGGGGAACATTACTCCAACGTCTTTTCGTCTGATTGTTTGCTCTTCGTAGTGAACAAGTTTTCGAACTTATCGGCAGCGGCTTGATCGGCGGAACGGAGGGCATGTCCATAAATGTTCATAGTGGTTGTGATGCTTCCATGTCCAAGTCGATCGGCGATTACTTTTGCGTGAACGCCTTGATTAATGAGCAATGTTGCCGATGTATGTCGTAGATCGTGAAAGCGGATATAACGGAAACCGTTCTTTTTAATGAATTGCCGGAACCATAAGTAAGGGCGTTCATGGTGAAAGGCTCTGCCGTCCGCATGGGCGAATACAAAAAAGCGTTCTCCACCTAGCCATGCGTCACCGAGCGAATTCCGCTCCGTAATTCGGTACGTGTAATATTTGCGTAATTCCTCTTGTACAGAGACGGGGAGCGACACTTTGCGTTTGGAATTTTTCGTTTTCGGTTCCTTTACGATGACTTCTCCTTTCAAAGAAATAGAGATGCTTTGCTGTACATCGACAACACCGGTGTCCCAATCAATGTGCTTCCATTCCAGCCCAAGTAGTTCGCCACGCCTCATCCCTGTGGTCAGAGCCAGTGTGATCATCATCTGCCAATGTAATGGCTCCCGCTGAAGTGCCTGTAACATTGTTCTTATTTCTTCTTCATCGTACGGGACAACTTCCTTATAAACCACTTTTGGCTTCTTCACTTCTGCCGCTGGATTATCTTTGATGACTTTCCATTCAACCGCGCGCGAGAATATGTTTTTCAATATCCGATGATTCATTTGGATTGATCCAGACGATAGCGTGCCTGCCTTATCGTCTTTCCGGCTCCCCTCTTTCCCCAATGATTCGAGAAAATCAACAATGTGCAAAGGTCTTATTTGATCGAGTTGCAAATTGCCGAACGCTGATAAGATGCGTGTGTTTAGGTTCACCATGTACGAGTGGAGAGTTTTCCGCTCGAGGTGCTTGTCCGCATATTTGTCTTTCCACAACCCGACAAATTGGCTAAACGTTAGCTTTGCTGGGGCGATGTAGTTTCCCGCCTCGACTTCTTCTTTGAATTTAAGCCACTCTTGATCCAAAAATATTTCTAAGCGCTTGGGAGCTCGTAAAATGCGTTCATCTTCTACCGTAACCGTTTTTGTGCGTCGGGTGTATTTGCCTTTTACACCGCGTCCAAGGCTGATAGTGAGTTCAAATGAATTATTACCTCGTTTACGATAGTTTGCCATGGTGTTGACGCTCCTTTTAAATGATTTTTGAAAGCAATTACTTTCTATGTAAAAATGAGAAACAGGTTCGACGATACCCCATTTTGTTTTCAACGCATGGTCCACTACCCAATGCTCGCGTCGTTTAGAGCAATTCACCAGCCAACCATTTTTCGAGCGTTGGACGATAGAAAATAATCCTACTTCTTGCTCTTGTATGAGGCAGTTGTCCAGACGCGCACATGTTATAGATCGTCGCAGTCGATAAACCAATCATTTCTGATGCTTCCTTTACCGTTAAAGTGACTTTATCCATTTGAATTTTTGCCATTATGATAACCTCCGATGTTTTTATTTGATGAATGATTAATGAGCGTGTAAAGCGCTTACTAACGTGCCCCGCTTTAAGTATAGCGATACCGCGCTAAGAAATCAATTATGATTTTGTATATCGCTTACTGTGTTGGGCATAAAGTATATAGGGAGTGATGTGTAAGGAACTTGGCACATAGCTAAGCAATCTTAGAAATATTTACGGTATATCGACGAGACAATTAGCTACAGACCTGCGGAGCTCGCAGGCTTGAAGAAACACATGATATTGCTCCTGCGACCAGGTTGAAAGGGCTACATTGAGAGCAAATGCTGAGTGGTTGTTGTAGAGATTCAGTCCCGCATGTACCAAGTGAGCAAGACCGACTGGTAATCTTGAGTGATCGTCTGTTTCAAAAAACCAGTCGAATGGACCATGATTGTCGGAAACGGGATTGCGAGAGCAGTATTCAAAAACTTCAGGATGCGCGACAACATAGAAGCCAGTTTGATACTCGGCATTGGAATTAGCTATCGGATATTGCATTAATAGCCAATGAAAATTCTGCTGGTGCTTGTCGTTGATAAAGTACATATCGTTGCCTCCTCGTAGATGATGATGATGTTGGTATTGAAGAACCAACAGGATTCAGACCACAAGAAGCGATCTGAGCTTGTTTCGCCGCACGAACAGCGAACAAATAAAGATTTTGGTAATAATAATGAAAAGCAGAAAAGTGTCAATCATTTATTCTGCTGGTATTAGTGCGCGAAGGTTACAACGCATTTTTTATTGAAGCGTATAAAACGATGAAACTTCAATTAATGTGTCATCGTCGCCGTCGCGGATCTTACAAGCTTGTTCGAATGTAAGTGTAATTTCTTCGCTCCAGCTTGCTGAAGGCATGGTCTTCTTATGATCTCTATACAGCCTTATTCCCGCACGAGCTAATTGAAGATAGCTCCCAGAGAGATCACACTCTCTCCCTGTTTGGTAGATCCGTAGTAATGGACAATCTCTTAACTCCCTCAATCTTAGCCAATTCCTGTCACAACTATCGTAAATCACAGGGTGTGCAGCGATATAAAGACTGGATTGAAATCTTGGCATTGGGAGTACCCAAGCAAGAGCCTCGGTAAAGGAATAATTCCAATGAAGTAATTTACGGAAATTTGCTTCATGAAGCTCATTTACAAAGTACATAATTAGTTCCTCCGATCTTTTAGTTGCTGATTATATAAAGAGCAAAAGTGGGGAGTGGGATTGGTTACCACTCCCTGAAATTGTTTAGGAAGCTACCTGTCCTTCGAACCAACTAATGAAGTTCTTTTTACTGAAACGGATGCTGCGACCTATCTTGACGTAATGGAACTCCTTGCGTTCGATCAGCTCGTATGCCTGCGCTCTTCCGATACCGAGGAAATGTTTCAGGTCATCGACGGTCATTACCTCTGGAAGTCCGTCCACGTTCATGTATTTCGTATTGTTTTTTGCCATTGAGATTGCCTCCTATGAGTTATGTAATGAGTGCTTATTGAATATAATATGATATCGTAAAGTGCTTATTAACCATTTACAGTTTTCATTATAGCGGTGTTGTGATAATATAGCAATAGCGAGATTGTAAAGTGCTTATTCAAATATGTTTCGATATTAGGAGATGGATATATGGACTTTGGTGTTTGGCTAAGAAATAATAGGAATAAACACGGATTATCGACAAGACAATTGGCTGCGGCTTGTGGAGTATCACAGTCTTATATGAGTCAAGTCGAGCGAGGAAATATCCAAAAGCCGGGCATTGATGTATTGAAGAAAATTATGGCTTATTTCGAAGTGGAAGATCCGGAGGAATTGCTTAAACAGTATGGATTTATTAACGATGGCGATACCATAAAAATCGAAAATATTATTGATGACGATGGGGCTAAACGGAACGAGCTATTAGAGTATTTAGTAAGAGAAATGAACAGCATGGACTTCGAACAGTTGGAAGCTATAAAGCTTTTTTATAAATATCAGGATACATTTATAAAAATAAGTAAGATTGAGAAGTCATCGATTGATCTAAATGCTAAAACACCAATGAGAACGATAAATGAGTTTATTGAATTTCTTTTTGATAAATATGTGGTCAAGCGAGCGGTTAAACGCGCAGATGAACCAATTGTAGAAACAGAACAAATCGTGGATTGGAAAGACAATTCGAAATCGAAGCTGGATATCCAGTATTATCAAATTCCTAATGAAAAAACAAAAACGATAATAATTAATAATGAGAAGGAATATTAAGCAAAGAAGCAGCCGAGGCGTGATGCCGAGGCTGCTTCTTTGCTACGAAAATAAAAACGAATATTGCAAATCAGGAAAATGACGATTTAATTGCTTCGTCAGCAAAAGGTGGGGATCGGATTCGACTTCGGCTTTGACAAGACATAGCCCACACTTCGCCGTTTCGCATGAACTCTTTGAATGCCAGCTTGTATTTCACGGTACATTTACCTCGATTGACTCACCAATCGCTGGGGGAATTGATAAAGCTGGATATTGGTTATTGCCAACTGACTGGATAGGCGGAATGGCATTCATGTGTTCATCAAATATCGGAAATTCGATTTTTATGCGCTTATCAAATAAATCCAAGGCAGCCGGAGCTAGAATTCGGCTTCGAGCGCGCTCGTTTATATCGGAGAAGCTATAGTTGCCGATCCGTTGCCGCTTGTAATCGAAAGGGAAGGGCAATTCCACATCCTTGAGCCCATATCTATTTTTGTTGATGTAGCAATACAGATTAGGATGAATACCTGGCAGAAGCGGATCGGATTTCTTTTTAAACATGATGAGCACAGATGCGGCATCGTCCTTAAGCTTGGATGTGTTCTTCAATTTGCTATTGCCAGGATCGTGTAAATCAGCTGTAATCTGCGAAAGCCAAACGAAAGCAAATCCTTTACCTTTGACGCATTGACGAATTAAATCGGATACTTCGGCATATCGTTCGTAATCGCCGTTGGCTTTAGGCTTATCAGCTTTGCATAATTGGAAGTAATCGTAGAACACGAGATCAAAGCCTTGCTCCTCGGCATACTCCAGCCGCTGACACAACTTTTCTGCTGATAGTATTTGATTTTCCAAGACAAGTCTTCCGTCGAGAAATTGTGTTAGCAGCCGGATAGCCTTTTCTTTAGTTGAAGCAAAGCTCTCAGGGGTGTCGTCTAATCGGTTTTCGAGTCGCCAATGTGCTTCTTCTATTCCAGAAATGATAGCTAGTGCCTTGAAGACAAGGTTCATGGCATCCATCTCTTGCGTTAAAATAAGCACCTTATAGCCAGCCTCTGCTGCTTTCGCGGCACAATTGACCATTGTCGTCGTTTTGCCGACGCCTGAACCAGCTGCGATCACGTTTGGTTCTCCACGATAGAATTTGCAATACTGGTCCAGCTCTTTAAGAAACGTTGGTATAGCTTGTTTTCTTTTTTCTTGCTTGTAATGCTCAGCAATAATCTCCTCGGCTGAAGTGTTTTCAAACTGGATTCTGGTATCCTTAACAGCTAATAGCTTCCGGGCATAATCCAGATCGGCGCTTTCTTTGTCAGTTGCTTTGTTTCGTTGCTCCATATATTCTTGTTGAAGCGCTTCGAGCTGTTGTTGTCGTTTGATTGTGGCTAAGTCAGTTACAAAGAGCTTGAAGTTGGCTTCATGATCAGCATCTTGAATCGCGATATAAGTCGTGACGATAGCGTTGGCTTCAGCATCATTGTTAGCTAACCGCTGAACCATTTCAGCAGTTAGCCTGCTATTTGCTTTCATCGAGCTACACATTCGATATACTAGCTGGCGAACTGGATTGGTAAAATCCTGCTCGGTAATGTTATGTTGTTGAAGCGTCTTCCACAGCCCCAAATTCGCACACAAACCCTTTAAAATTCCAATTTCAGTCTTCTCTCTTGTCATAATGTATCCCCCCGTATGATTTATGGAATCAGATCTATCCTGGGATCTGATTTGCTCTGTCGTAAATTACCCTCCATAAAGGCGTATATTTTCGAATCACCTTTCAGTAAGGCGTTTGTAATCCGTGCATTAGGATATGCCTTCTTCATATCCGCAATTTTGTAGTTGCTTGTTACCATCAGTAAACCTTTATGCGTGCGAATAATGGAGTCCAGCTTATTCATGACGCTCATATATTCGAAGTCTTCATAATTTTCCACGCCTAAATCGTCAAGAACGATAATGTCTGATTCAGCGATCTGTGCTTCAATCAGTGGCTTTACGTTTTTGTCCTTCAGCCAATCACGAATTTTGCGTAAATCGATAAATACACTCTTATACTTTCGATACGCAGCCATTAGCAGCAAAGTGGAAACGTACTGTGTTTTTCCGAAGCCTGTATCAGATATGAAAATTAGATGCCAGCGGTGGTCGATCATGTGTTTCAACTCACGGGTATGGATTTCCAATAGCTCAAGGAGTCGTATCGACTTCGCCGCCTGTGTTTGCATAATCGGATTGTGTGATAGCTGGGATGGAAAAAGCATATGGCTTAGCTCTGCTCCGGATTGCTTGTAAAGCTCATATGCCTTGTGAATATCAGCGCAGGAACAGAAATCGTAAACGTCTCCGTCAATGATGATCTGACCTAAGCCATCACAAGCCGGATTAGCAATTATACATTTCGTATTCATGGTGTCCTCCTATTCAAATAAGCCGGTAGTTGTCGCAAAATCGCTAGGGCTTGAATGATCCTGCAATGCTGTCTTCTTGCTCTTGCTGATCTTGTCAGCAGGGATATAGCTCATCAATCGCTTATGAGCCTCAATTACATAGCTGTGGAAATCAGGATTAAGTATCTCATGATCATCCGATTCCGCTAGATATATGGCACTGCATATTGTCTTTGGTTTATAAATAGTGTCGCTAGAGCGCATATCGTCAAGCCAGATTAGCTCATCATCCGTTGGGAAGGTACCAAACACATTCATATAAGTGGAGAGGATCTTTAGCATACTGTCACGTTGCGTTTTGGTTGCATAATGCTTCCAACCTTTTGTGGAAATCAAAGCATCGAAAACTGTTTTAGTCGTTGGATTGGTTTCCAAAAGCTGAATAGCTCTTTGCGTCAATGCGTATTCGCGTTTAGACCCGATTGACGAGATATATGCTGTTAGGGCACTGGTAGGGGAAGTAACTCCTGCTGGTGCTTGTTTTTTTTGTGGTTGACGAAGCCTCTGGTTGTCTTTGCTGCTAGGCGAAGAATACAAGGTATTCTTGTTTTTTATATCTGTTGTATTATCTGAAGAAGTCTCTGGTAATGGCATGCCCATGCTGAGCCGCTCGTCTGTCCAAAGTGAATGCTCCGACTGTTCATTTTGAACAGATGATCTGATCAGTCTTCGATTTAGCTGGTCGTAATCGATGCTGTACCATTTGGTGTTGTCGATTTTGAGCTGATTATAATTTCCGGTTATAACGATACCAGCCTTCTCAAGATTGCCGATAATCCGTCTAATTGTACTGATGGACCAGAAGCTGAATTGCTTTTGCCATTCTTCATACGTGTTATATACCCACATTCGATTGTCGCGTTTATGCATGCTTTTCTGAAGCCAGTAGTGCATTTGTTGAAGCACAATGCTCTCATTCAATCCGATCAAAACGGCTAGCGCTGGCAGGATGAGCAACGGATGCTCGTCGAGAAGCAGCTTATTAGTAATGGAATTCATTATTCGGCATCCTCCTTGTCCAAAAGCTGCATCATGTAAGCTTCTAGCACTTGCTGGATGGAGAGCCCCTTACGGGCACAGTATACCTTGAATGCTTTTCTGGTTTCTTCGTTGTTTGCATAAAATTTGATTTGTGGCTGTTGCTGTCTTTTTACTGACATTTTTATACCTCCTTGTTTTGATGGTCATTTCTGACCATCTGACCTTATAGTTGAGCCGGAAATTAAATAGTCCTTTTTAGAGAGCTGATTTTTTTTCGTGAATGCTATGGAAGTAAAAAAAACCATCCAAAAGGGATGGCTTATCGGAGTAGGATATCATCTTCGGTAAGGGCTAGTAGCGTCATTACGCGAATGCCCTAGTAGCTGTGAGCAATACTGATTTATCAGCCATCGCTTTTGACGTTTCAGCAACGACTGCGGATCGTATTTCTGGACGAGTAAGCCATTCTTTTTGATGACTGGATTTAGCTTTGGATCGACACCGACAAATCGCATGATTTCATTGACTAGCCGCTCTTTGCTCCATTTTCGCAACCGCTTTGTATACCATTGAAGTCCAGCCTTACGAAAATCATGGACTCCGCTATATTTGACCCCTCCATAGCTGGCGCAGCTCTTAACGAGATGGCGAACGTGCTTTTCCGTCATTCGATGTCCCCAAATATTGGTTTGCGAGCTGGCTAAGTAAGGCTCTAACATTTTGAGCTTGTGAAGGGTGGCTTCCGGAACGGGGATTAGGCGAGGGCGGTTGTTTTTGTTTTGATTTTTCTTGTTCATGACAACGCAATTATTCTCGAAGTCAATCTGATCAAATGATATCTTTAGCACTTCACTGATTCGAGGGCATGAATATAACAAAAGCTCCAGCAATGCTTGCTCGTAAATACTGTAATGCTTACCGCATTGCTTGACGATTACTTGGGCTTCACGAAGCGAATAACCTACGCCTCCGACGCTGCCGCGTCGTCGCTCTGCCTTTCGAGCGATTGGTATCATCTGCCGATGTTTTTCATTCACTAAACGAGAATGTCCCTTGATACCGACTTTGACAGCCGATTCAGCCATCTTTTGAATAGCACTAACGTAAGCAGAGATGGTTTTAGCTGATCTGTCTTTTTCGATTAATGCGTTTATATATTGACCGACCATGCGCGGTTTGATATCTCGTACTTGTTTTACGTTTTCGAAATTTTCGAAGCAGTATTTTAAAAATGTCCTGCATGATCTTTTATATCGATCATATGTAACGGATGACCAGATGCCTTCAACTCCGAGATTTCCGTTGCTTCCTTTTCTGGCATGATGCTTGGTCTGTTTACTGCTTGAGTGGCGCGTAACTTTCGAATTTGCGATAAAGAGCTTATCCAGATCGGTATGTAACCGAAGCAGCGCATGACGGCGATTGCTCGAAAGATGATCGATCCGACGCTGTTTATCTGATATTTGGCTCTGTCTTTTTGGCTTGGATTGTTTTTTACGCCCGGTAAAATATTTCCCGTCGTATTTGGGCTGATTGGATAACGCCCGCATTAGAATGTCTTGATTCATTTCAATCACCTCTTTTCGCGGACATTATAACAGAAAATAAAGGCTTGTGTTAATTAGCCTACTATGCTGCGGCAAGCAATTTGACATGGAGCCTCTACGGGCATGATTTCTCGCGAAAGCCGCGAAACATACTAACTTCGCGATGCTGATCAGCCTATCATGCCCGTCTCTCCATATAAAATCGTAGGTTCGGTCGTGACGTCGCCGTTTGCAATGAAGTAAAAATCTCCGACTAATTTAACAAGCATATCGCAAGCTACCATGCAGGAGTACAGTAAACATACCCCCTCTACCTGCCTAATGATGAAATATCGCTCACGCGATACTTCATCAACGTCAGATAAAGGGGGCGTGAAATGCGGTTTTGTCGCTGCACGACAAAACGAATGATCTGTACTATTCTGCTTCGACGCAACGACAAAAAGCATCTAGCCATTAGGCTACACGCTGCTCTTAAACCCTATGAATGATTATCTAAAGCAAGAGGCGATGCCTCCCATTGTTACAAGCCTTGCAGCTGCAAAGCTATCGTGGCGTGGTGACCAGGGTTCATTCATAAGGAGAAGGAACGAATGCGTTCCTTCATATTTCATTTCTTACAGGAAGCCATGCTCCTTCATACTATAATAATTGCAATTTGAGACGATGACGGAGTCGATCAGTTCGATGCCAATGATTTCGCCAGCCTGCTTGATGCGCTCTGTGATCTTTAGGTCCTCAGGCGATGGATTGCAATCTGATGACGGATGGTTATGTGCGAATACGATACCAGCAGAATTGGCGAGTATGGCGACCTTGAACACCTCACGCGGATGCACTAAAGCGGAGTTAAGGGTGCCAATCCCAATCGTCTGAATCGCATTCACCTTGTTTTTGGTATCCAGGCATAGGAGAATACAATGCTCACGATCCTCATCGCCTATAAACATTCTAGCGATATCATAAGCATCCTGTGGCTTCCGTATGACGTTTGAAGGGTATGGTAATGTGGCTTCCTTGACCATTTTCAAACTGACGATACTTAGCCGTTTCATTCGTTGCGTTGGATTTGTTTCTTGAGTAAGTTGCATTTATTATGCAGCCTCCATTGTTATATTTATTATCTTAGTAAGCTTGCAGATTACGAAATCTGCGCTGCACTCTGCTGCTACGAAACAGTCAAAGCTTATCTTGTCGTTAACGATCAAGATAATTTAAGCGGTATTTCGCCAGCATTATAAAACCAAACAGAGGATTGTCAACAAAAAAGATTGACAACTGACTGTTTGGTTTTATCATTTAGGCACAGAAAAGAAGGTGATAAATTTGTATCAATTTATAAAGGATTTGGAAAAAATAAAGTGCCCTCCGCTGCTTATTAAAGAACGTGATTTGGCTGCTGACAGTGCAATTCAAAGGAAGCTAAAGCTAGATGAGACAGACGTTCGTCCTGACTTTGCAAGGGAGTTGCTAGAGCAAGGCTATGCAATATTTCCGGTTTATAAGGATGATCGCATCCTGCCGCTCGGTTACGGTGCAAAATTTTGTAGCTATCGAGTAATTAACTACGGTGATGCCTGTGAAATTATTCAGGAGTATGGAAGGCAGGAAGTGAATCCGCAGGATACGAGATATACGAAGCCGACAGCTGATGCAAGAGTACGAGGCTATCGATTTTTTTACGACAGAGCTGAGAGGCGCTATAAGCAGGAGAACAACGAAGAGAAGTGGCAACAGCGGTTAAGTGAGATAACGACGCTCAAAGAAAGCGAAGCTGTAACTGATTTGATCTGGCTGTTTTATGATTTTTATAAGGATTTCTGGATCAATCGAGTGCAATGCAGAAAAAGATTCAATTTGGACGACCAACCTTGCCATTTGGATTATATGGATTACATCTATTATCTTGATTGTCAGTTGGAGAATGTGAAGGCTTACATGCTGCTGCTTCGCATATTCAGCGAATTGGTTGAAGACGCATATCAAATGACCGTCCGAATGGTGGAATCATTAGAGCAGTGTATTGAGCGATGCAGAAGTTATCTACATCGACAGGAGATAAATGATCATTTTAACAAAAAACATGATGCCTTGAACGGTAAGACAGTTGAGAAGCTATTTAAGCATATCGAGTTTTTGTTCAAGCCAGGTTACTTTGTCGATCCGTTGCAAGAAAAGCTATACCCTAATATTGGACAGGTTTACGATCGTGTTCAGTTGAGCAGAGTATACAATAGCGCAGAGACGCTGCGTGAGAAGCAGCAGAATATTATTGAGAAGGCAAAACGGGCATTTGAATTACAAGGTAAAGTAGCAATTGAAAAACTGACTGATTATCCGGTTTATTTTGTGAATTGATGATTCTGCCATTTCTTATTTGTATCTATGAAGTCTACCTTCTCGTATAATAGATTCATACATTTGAACTTGCATTAAATGAGTAAAAGCCCTTTAGATATAGGGCTTTTTAACCATGTATGCAGGAGTAGGAATGATAGGTGTCGAAATAAGTGAAGATGTGGGTTACTCAGACCATTCCAGAACGATTGTTCCCTGACACGTAGTTGTCACTTAGGCTTTATTAGAATATACGAAACAGACGATGGAGGCAAACGTACCAATGGCAAAAGAAAACCTGGTTACCAGTATGGAAGATAAATTATGGGCAGCAGCCGATAAGCTGAGAGGCAGTATTGCTTCTTCTAAATATAAAGATGTCGTACTAGGCATCATTTTTCTTAAATACATTTCGGATCGATTCGATCAGCGTTATAACGAGCTCGTTGCTGAAGGTGATGGATTTGAAGATGATCGTGACGAATACGAACGTTTCAATGTATTTTACGTGCCTGAGAAAGCGCGCTGGAAGTACATTATTGAACATGCAACCAAACCGAATATTGGTCAGATAATAGACGAAGCTTTTATTGCAATTGAGAAAGAAAATAAAAATCTTGCAGGCGTGTTACCTAAGATTTACTCAGGTGCCGATATTGATCAGCGCAGAGTCGGCGAAGTCTTAATGGTATTCGAAAACTCGGATACGCTTCTTATTGAAGAAGATGCGCTGGGTCGCGTTTACGAATATTTTCTCGGCAAATTTGCCTTTATGCTCGGGCAAGGTGGGGGAGAGTTCTATACGCCAAGCAGCGTCGTAAAACTGCTTGTCGAGATGATCGAACCGTTCGAGGGGACGATTTATGATCCCTGCTGCGGCTCGGGTGGCATGTTTGTACAAGCGCAGAAGTTCGTAAAAGCGCACGGCGGCAACGCCTTCAACTTATCCGTATATGGTCAAGAGCTGAACGCGGAAACGCGGCGACTTGCGACGATGAACCTTGCCATTCGTGGGATCGAAGCCAATCTCGGCAGCACGCATGATGATACTTTCCATAGCGATCAGTTTAAAGACGAAAAATTTGATTACATTCTTGCTAACCCGCCGTTTAATATTAGCGACTGGGGACAAGAGAGTTTGCTTGTAGACAACCGTTGGAAATGGGGTGTTCCGGCAAAAGGAAATGCGAACTACGCATGGTTATCTCATATGATCATGAAGCTGAAGCCGACTAAAGGCGTTGCCGGAATCGTATTGGCGAACGGCTCTTTGTCTTCTCAAACGACCGGGGAGGGAAATATTCGTGCACAATTTATTGAAGAAGATTTGGTGGATTGCATTGTAGCGTTGCCAGATAAACTGTTCTTTACGACAGGTATCCCGGTTTGTTTGTGGTTCCTTCGCCGCGGCAAGAAGCGCAAAGGCGAGGTATTGTTTATCGATGCGCGTGATAAAGGTACAATGATCAGCCGTAAGCTGCGCGAGCTGGAAGAGACGGATATTTTTCTGATTGCAGATACCTACCATAAGTGGTTGAAAAATGACGGGTATGAAGATGAAGTTGGATTCTGCAAGTCGGCAAGTCTTGAGGAAATCCAAAAACATGACAATGTACTGACACCAGGTCGCTATGTTGGTGTAAAAGAGATTGAAGATAACGAACCATTCGAAGAAAAGATGGAGAAGCTTGTATCCGAACTGGCTGATCTAATGGCAGAGTCTTCTGTCCTGGACGAAAAGATAAAGAAGAGTCTGGGGGCTATTGGGTATGAATTCTGAATTAATGAAGCTAAGTGAAGTAACGACTAAGATCGGAAGTGGTGCTACTCCAAGAGGAGGAAAAGAAGCATATTATAGTACAGGAATTTCACTCATAAGAAGTCAAAATGTACTTGATTTTAAATTCAGTTATGATGGCTTAGCGTTTATCGATGAAACCCAAGCTCATGATTTAAGAAATGTTACTGTTGAGGCAGATGATGTACTGTTAAACATTACCGGCGACTCTGTGGCACGGTGTTGTATGCCTGATAAGAGCGTAATTCCTGCACGAGTAAATCAACATGTAGCAATAATTAGAACAGATCCGGATCTTGCACACTCAAAATTCGTTATGTATGCACTATTAAACCCTTTGGCAAAAAAGAGTCTCTTATCGTTGGCTTCACATGGAGGAACAAGGAATGCCCTAACAAAAGCAATGATAGAGAATTTTGAGATATCACTTCCTCAAATTGACATACAAAAAAAGATATCTTCAATATTATCAGTCCTCGACGAAAAAATAGAACTCAACAATCAGATGAACAAAGTCCTCGAACAAATGGCTCAGGTTATCTTTAAGCAATGGTTCGTTGATTTTGAGTTTCAAAATGAAAATGGTGAACCTTATAGATCGAGTGGCGGCGAGATGGAATGGAATGAGGAATTAGGAAAAGAGATTCCTGAAGGCTGGAGAGCTTCAAATCTTGAAGATTATTGCGAAGTAATAACTGATGGTGCTCATTATTCACCTAAAGAAGTTGATGATGGTTTTCCAATCGCGACTGTAAAGAATATGAGCGAGTATGGAATTGAAATTAATGAATGCAAAAGAATTTCAATAGAGGATTATAATCTGTTAGTTCATAATGGATGCAGACCCATTAAAGGAGATGTTCTTTTCTCGAAGGATGGGACTATCGGAAGGGTATTAAATGTGCTAAGAGATGAAGAATATGTTTTATTGTCTTCGATTGCTATTTTACGAGCTAAAACTCAATATTCTTCAATTTATTTAGGAATATTATTAAAACTTCCATCAACATTAAAAATGATTAAGGATGGGTTTGTAAGTGGGTCAGCTCTTCCTAGGGTTGTATTAAAAGATTTTAGAAGAGCCCCTATCCTTATACCTCAAAATGTGATTTTAAATAAGTTCGACCATATAATAGGGGATCTGATTTTGAAAATTAAACAAAATTATGATTTAAACCAAAGGATGTCTGGTCTCCGTGACACACTTCTGCCCAAATTAATGTCTGGAGAAATCGACGTTTCGGAGATCGACTTATAACAGATTGGCGGTGAAAAAATGTTTACGGAAGATAGCCTTGAATCGGTCGTTCTTGAATTGTTGCAAAATGATCTAAATTATAAAGTTCAGAATGGCTATGAACTAAATCGTGATTTCCATACAGTATTGTTGGAGGATGATTTGCGTGAAACGTTGTACACGCTCAACCCAACGCTATCGGAAGAAGTAATCGAAGCAGCGCTTCGCAAGCTTCAATATATCGATGACGCTAGTCTAATCGGAGCGAATCAATTGTTTCACCGCTATCTCATTGAAGGCGTGAAGATTGAGGTGTACGGGGAGGACGTTCCTTCCCGTATCGTTCGCGTTATCGATTTCGAGCGACCGAGCAACAATTGCTTTAAGGCAATCAATCAATTTACGGTAATTTATAAAGCTGAGAAACGTCCGGATGTTGTTGTATTTGTGAACGGGTTGCCGCTTGTTGTCATTGAACTGAAATCTGCGGTGCGTGAAGATGCTACGATCCATGATGGTTATTTGCAAATCAAGACATATCAAGATGTCATCAAACCGCTGTTCCATTACAATGCATTCAGCATTATTAGTGACGGCGTCAACGCACGTTTCGGATCTATTACAGCGGATTACGACCGTTACATGCAATGGAAGCAGGTAGATCGGCACTCACCTATTGTTGATGAACCGCATATTGCTCAAATCGGTACTCTTCTTAAAGGGCTGCTGAACAAGGAACAACTGCTTGATATTATTCGGAATTTCAGTTTTTTTGCTGGTGGAAAAGCGAAAATCATATCCGGCTACCATCAGTATTTCGGAATGAACAAAGCGATTGATAGCGTCGTTCAGGCTGTGGATGGCGATAAACGGGGCGGTGTCGTGTGGCATACGCAGGGATCCGGCAAGTCGTATTCAATGGTATTCCTTTCTGCGGGACTTGTTGCCAGGTTAAACAACCCGACTATCGTCGTCGTAACAGACCGGAACGATCTCGATGAGCAAATTCATGGAACATTCAGCAGCGCGGCGGATTTCTTGCGCCAAGCGCCTGTTCGTGCAGAATCGAGAGAGAACCTAATCGAGCTGCTGGAGCATCGTTCGGTTGGGGGTATTATCTTCACGACGATTCAGAAGTTTACTGAAGAAACAGGATTGCTCTCAAATCGTCATGATATTATCGTTATCGCCGATGAAGCTCATCGCTCACAGTATGGAATCGATCCCGACATTCGGATCGATAAAAAGACGCTGGAAGCCGAGCTTGTATATGGCTATGCCAAGTATTTACGTGACGCTTTGCCGAATGCGACTTTTATCGGATTTACTGGTACGCCGATCGATTCGCATGACAAATCGACTATTGGCGTGTTTGGTGAACTTATTGACGTATATGATATGACCCAGGCGAAGTTGGATGGCGCAACGGTTGATTTGCATTACGAGAATCGTCTTGCCAAAGTGCATTTGGATGAGGGCATTCTGGATCAAATCGACAAAGAGGTTGCAAGCATAGAGGCGCAAGGGCTAACGCCAGAGAAGATTGAAAAGCTGAAGAAAGACCTGGTCACGATGGAGGCGGTCATTGGTGACGAAGATCGGCTGAATCTCGTCGTAGATGATATTTTAGCCCATTATGAAATCCGCAAGCACATGCTCAAAGGCAAAGCAATGATTGTTGCCTATTCCCGTAAAATTGCATACCGCATTTATCAGTTGATTAAAGAGAAGTCACCGGAAATGGCGAATCAGATCGGGCTTGTCATGACGGACAGCAATAAAGACGAACAAGAGATGCGTGACGTTGTCGGCAACAAACAGCACCGAGTGACGCTCGCTAATCAATTCAAGGATGAGAACAGCCAGCTTAAAATTGCGATCGTCGTTGATATGTGGCTTACCGGCTTCGATGTGCCTTGTCTTGATACGATGTACATCGATAAGATCATGAAAGAGCATAATCTGATGCAAGCCGTTGCCAGGGTTAATCGTGTGTACAAAAATAAGCAGGCTGGATTGATCGTTGATTATATCGGGCTCAGCAAGTATTTGAAGGAAGCGCTCAATACTTATACAAGCCGTGATAAAAACAGTATTCCAGAGATCGATAAAGCCAAGGAAATCCTGATGACGGAAGTTGAAATATTGGAAGGAATGTTCCACGGATTCGAATTCAGCAAGTATATGAACGCGACTCCGAAAGAACGCTTTGAACTCATTCAAGATGGCGTAGAGCATGTTCTGAAAGAACGGGCGAAGGAAGTGTTTTTAAAACACGTTGCTCGGCTACAGAGCGCATATAACATCTGTGCAACGGCACTTGATTTTTCGGTGCGTGTACAAGTGAGCTTCTTTATGGCGGTGAAGTCGTTTATCGTTAAGGTTGAGCGAGATGGAATGCCGGATGTGGAAGCTTTTAAGAAAAAAATAACCGCGATGATCGAGCAGGCGATAATTAAAGACGGGGACGAAGTCGTTTCGATTTCTGCCAAGAAAGAAAAAAGTCTTCTGTCCGTCGAAAATTTGCAGAAGATTATGGCGATGAAACGCAAGAACATTGCGGCTACGATCCTGAAAAAACTGATTGATGATAAAATCAAATGGTTTGAGAAGACAAACATCGTTCGATCTGGATTTTTCTCAGAAAAGCTGAAGAACATCGTAGAGCGTTATAATCAGGTTGAAGACATTAACGTAATGATTACGCAGATGATTGATATCGCCAAAGAAATTGAAGCTGCAATCAATGAAGGCGTCGACTTGCAGCTAACGCCTGAGGAACAAGCATTTTACGATGCGCTTGCGAAGCCGGGGTTGGTTAAGGAACACTATCAGTCCGATGTACTTCGTGAGATGGCGAAAAAGCTTCTTCAACTCATTGTCGATAATAAAACGCCTGACTGGTACAAGCGGAATGACGCGAAAGCCAATATGCGCTCCCTAATAAAGCGGCTGTTGAAGGAGTTTAAGTATCCACCGGAAGAGATCCCTGGTGCAATCGATCTCGTGATTAAACAGGCGGAGTTGCAGATGAAGCATAGCTACTATAATGCTCCAGCAGATCGTAGCTATTATCAAATTGCCGCTGATGGAAAAGGTATCTATGAGGTATAATGAATGACAGCGGTACTTACGAATTATCAAATAGATATGACATCGTAGATGGACTTGAGCTGAAGGGCAGATACCTTCAGCTTTTTTATACTAATTTAGGAGAGATGACCGTGGAACTAGAGCAAATTATCCAATTAATAAAGACGGATTTTCCAAAACAGTCCATCGAAATATCGGAAAGCTTAGAACTGCTTAAAGAGACCATTAGCGATACAATGAATGTTATTGATCAGAAGATGAGTGATGCATTTCGACGGAGAGACTTCACGACTCGTAGAGAATACGAGTCTGTAGCTGTGTCCATCCATTCATATGAGAATAGGCTAGATGAGTTTATATCTATGTTGACTCTCGAAGAGGCTGAAATGTACGAAGTAGACGTTACTGAGTTGGGTGAAGAAGATGAGAAAAAAGCAATTCCAGATTACGCTGCCTACACCGTTGATAATAATGTTGAGCATACGCTCTATGAGGACTTTACGCATATACGTCCTGATTCGTTTAAGCTCTTAAATAATGAGAAGATATTAGTAAAAACATGGATCGATGTTTTTCTGGAAACTAGTGAAATACTGGTACATTTGGACGCTGATAAATTTAGACAATTCGAGCATAATCCACAGATGAATGGTAAGAAGAGCAAATATATATCATCCAACCTAGCGGGAATGAGAAAACCGAGACTATTGATAGAAGACCTATATTTGGAAACGAATATGAGCGGAAATGGTATTCGTAATCTATTGCTAAAAATGCTGAAAGCATACGGGTTTAAGGCATCAGATTATAAAGTCTATTTCCGAGCGGATTATTCGGAACTTAATCAGGAGTAACTTAATTTTTTTATTTTCAAATAATAATTTGCAGCTATATGACACTATTATCTTTTCTACGAAGGGGAAACTCACAAATGAAAATTGGAATACTTCAGTTAAGTGATATTCACATGGCGATCGAAGAGAACAGTGTGCTAACCAAACATGAAAAAATCCATTCTGCAATTCAAGAATATATTTTTGAAATAGATCATCTCTTTCTGATGGTAACAGGTGATAGTGCTTACTCAGGGCAGTATGAAGAATATATCAAAACAATCGAAATGCTAGAAGGAATTTCATCCAATATAAGTAGAGTTAAAAAAATTGGCATATCGTTTATAATCATCCCGGGGAATCACGATTGTGATTTTAAAGCCGGAAAGCCACCAATTCGGGACATGGTTATAAACAATATTCAAAATGGGAAAGTAAGCAGTTTTGATGAATATATTATTGATGAATTACTTGCACCGCAGGAACAATATATCAATTATTTACAGTATTTTGAGCCTACTGAAAATAAAATTTATGACAATAAACTTTTCAAAAGCTATTTGTTTAATTTAGGCTCATTTAATATCATTTTCAACTGCTTTAACTCATCATGGATCTCCATGTTAAAAGAGAAGCCGGGCAGTTTGTATTTTCCTATTGAAAAATTTAAAGAATATCTATCTTTATCAAAAGGTGATTTGGTGATTTCAACAATTCATCATCCCCTGAATTGGTATTTTCCTGAAAATTCAAGAGTTATCGGGGAAACTTTAGAAGCATGCTCTGATTTTATACTTACAGGTCATGAACATGTTTCAACTGCTAGTAAAGTGGAGGATTTTTCCGGTAACATTACACAATATATTGAAGGTGGGGTATTACAAGAATCAAACACTCCAGTCGTAAGCCAATTTAATTTATTAATTTTTAATTTGGCTTCAAAACATCAAAAATTCGTTCGATATTCTTGGAATGAGTCTTACTATTCAAATGTATTTGAAACAGATTGGGTAGCATATCAACGCTTTGTTTCTCTAAACAAATCTGTATTTGTACTTTCAAATGAATTTAATTCTTACCTGAATGATCCTGGTATTACAATAAGGCATCCACGTAAACCAATTGTATCACTAGAGGATATTTATTTATATCCTGATGCAAGATTGGTGGAGATCAATGAAAAAGCCGGTAAGGTTGATCAAATTGTTAATCTTCAAAAAGTAACCTCATCTTCCGAAGATATTAAATTGTTCATCTTTGGTTCTGAACGATCTGGTAAGACTGCATTCTGTAAGACAATATATCGCCATTATCATAATAATGGACTCGTACCAGTATATATAAATGCCCTGGAAATCAAAAGTAATACGTTATCAGATTTTAACAAAGTCGTTTATAAGAATTATATCTATCAATACTCGGATAGTACATTAGAAAGATACAAGCAACTTGAGCATTTTAAAAAAATAATTATCATTGACGATTTAGAAAAAAGTAAACTAAATAGTAAGTCCGTTTCGGAATTAATAAGTAACATTATGGTCATGTATCCCAACTTAATTTTAACTGGAAATGAAATGATGAAATATTCTGATCTGATTGAGGATGAAAAAGATGAGGAAGATTTCCTAGACAAGTTTGAAAAGTTTGAAATTTTGCAATTTGGACACTTGAAAAGATCGCAATTAGTTAACAAGTGGAATTCTCTTGGTCAGGTAATTAATATATCAGAAGCAGAATTAATGGAAAAGCATGATAAAATGATAGCTGATATAAATATTGTAATTGGTAACAACTTTGTTCCTTCGTTTCCATTTTTTCTGTTGATATTACTGCAAACAGCAGAAAGTGGAATGCCACATAATAATAAGGATTCTGCATATGGATATTATTATGAACTTCTTATAACACAGTCCTTCATTAATATTAATATGCAACACAAGGAAATTGACGCGTATTACACTTATATTTCTGAGTTAGCATATTATTTTTTTGATAAAGATATATATGAATTTTCTTATTTCGAGTTTGAACAATTTAATGGGGGGATATGCCAAAAATATGATTTAACAAATGATTTTGAGCGAACACTAAAAAGATTAATCAATTCATCAATTATAGAATCACGCAACAATTCCTATAGTTTTAAGTACAGTTATATATATTACTACTTTGTAGCTAAATATTTTTCTGTGAAAATTACTGAAGAAAAAATTAGAGATAAAATTGCAGAGATGTGTAGTAATGTACATATTGAAGAGTATGCTAATATTCTAATGTTTTTAACTCATCTCTCTAAAGATCCTTTTATTCTTTACGAAATTCATAAACAAGCACAGAAAATTTTTGATGAATGTAGCCCCACTACACTTGAAAACGATATTGTAGCTCTAAATAACTTAGCTATTGAACTACCGAAAATCGTTTATCATAATATTGAAGTTAAAAAACACCGTGAAGAACAACTTATTGCGAAAGATGAGATGGAAAGAGGGCATCAACAAGTAGCAGTAACAAAAAGAGAACAAGATGCCTCAAGAAATTCAGCTATGGATGTTGCTGCCAAATTAAATGTCGCCTTTAAGACTATCGAAATTTTAGGACAAATATTAAGGAATTATTATGGATCGATCGAAGCAACAGAGAAATATTTTTTAGCTGAAGAATCCTATATGGTTGGATTGCGAACTTTAAATTCCTTTTTGTCAGTGATTAGTGATAATGTTAATAATATTGCTAATAAAATTCAAAAATTTATCGAGCAACAAGAAGGGGATCATAATAAAGCTGAGATACAGAAAAAGGCGGGAAAACTTCTCTTTAATCTATGCTGTGCAATTTCATATCACACGATTATAAAAGTTTCAGAATCGATCGGTTCAAAAGACTTGTATTCTACTTATCAGAAGATTACAGAGCAACATAATTCTGTGGCAGTAAGACTTATCGAAATTTCAATAAAGCTAGATCAATCTCGTTCTTTACCGTACAACGATATTAAAGCTTTAAAGGAATATACAAGTGATAACGTATTAGCTACGAGTTTGTTGAAGGTATTGGTAATCAACCACTTGTATATGTTTGATACAGACAGAATAGAAAAGCAAAAAATTTGCTCGTTGTTAGATATACCAATGAGTAAACAACTTGCAATTGATTTGGTTTCAACTCAGAAGAAAGACAGATGATTTTCATTAAAGAAAACGAAGAGGATTCGGTAACAGATCCGGTAACACTCCGGTAACAAACTGCCGAAAATGAGCCGGATCTATCGATGATTAGCAGTGACGGTAATTACCATAAACCCAAATAGGACGCGGTTTCCGAGAATTTCTGATTCCCATCAATAACGAATCGAAGAACACTGGCAGTGTAGAGGTCAGAACAAACAAGGCGTAATACGGTTCATCTTAATCCGCCATAAATATAGGCAAGTTAAGCTCAAAGATTCGCTTAGCTCAATTGCCGTAAATCTGCCGCAAAAATTCGTAATAAACCATGATGAATCAAGAGAATGCCTAATATAGAAAAACAAAAACCCTAGAATATATGCGGTATAAAGCGATTATACGAGAAGGGAACATAATAGGGTAGCTTCCCGCATACGGTGCATGTGGAATCGGAGGCTTTGTTGGTGAGGGATGTGTAAACAATAAACAAACCCTTTCCATTTTAAATAAAGTCTGCCAATGATAAATAAACTCATGATAAACAGGGGGAAAGGCCATGAGGAGAAAGGGGAAACCCTTATCCCGTAAGCTTTTCTCAATTTTTTTATCAAGACATTATTCAAACTCAAATAAAGTTGTACTAAAGGCGTGTATAGAAACGGAGCGGGAGACGTCCCGCTTCTTTTTTGACCATAATTTCATTTATTTAGGAGCGGCCATTGGTAGTAGCCCTTCGTTGTGCCCCGCCAGTGCCTCGTCCGCACAAAGAAAGTCCCTACCCAATCGGCAGGGCGAGAACCGGCCAGCAACAAATCGTTAGCATGGCTATGATTGGTGTTTTTTGCGTAAAACAATCACAAGTAATGATTGATTTAATATTATCAGATCAATCTTATGAATAGTCTGTTCGATCGTGATAAACGATCCTTATCAAGGCGGATTTTGAGTAGTTTAGAAACTAAAATGGCAGGATTTATGGCTTCCAGTAGCTTCAGCATACGGAAAAAGGTCAGATGCATGAACAGATTTCGTGAGGGGAAGCCGCGTTTCTTGGTGCAGAAACGTTGGAATTCATGAATGACCTTGGACGGTTCAGCTGATGGTTTCTTTTCGAGAGGGGAGGCAGCATCCCGTTGTTCTTTGGCTATCGAGAAGAGAATATGCCTTGGGTTTTCACGATTAACGGCAATCGTCACGGGAACTTCAGGGATACTGGACGCACATTGAGCTTGTGGCGATGAATCGGCGCTTTTAGAGGAGTTGCTTTGGTCCGAGCAGTTAACCGGAATGGTTGCATAGTCGTACGAGCCTTGATCGGAAGGTTGAAATTGCTTATTCGGCAAGTATAGCTCAAAGAACGCAGAAAGCTTCTTGTTCCACGCATAGATGGTGTTTACATGAAGCTTAAGCTCGATTGCGATTTGTTTGAACGGAAGCATGTCGAGCAAGAGGTATTGAATGAACTTTGGCCATTTTTAAACGTTGCGGCTTCGGTGGAAGAAGGTGCGCGTTAAATCGCTGAAAATATGTTTGCAGTGCTTACACTGATAACGCTGCCAGCCCGTACCGTTAACAAGGCCATATCGTACGTAATTACAAACGGTTTTACCCGAGGACTGCATGCAATGCGGACAGAAGACGCCTTTAATGAAACGTTCGCTCCGGATTGCTAGATGATTTAGTTGAAGAAGCTCGATGGACTCCGTTATCAGCAATTGGAACTCATATTTCAGACGCAGGTTTTCAATGGCTATTTACGTTATTCCAACGAGAAGTACGCTAACCCACTAACGATGGGCTTTCTTCGCAGATTCTATGAGCTTGCCGAACAGCACTACGGTGCGAAGTTATTTGACGAGCTGCAGTGGATGAAGAACCGCGTGGTTTTGCCCAAAGCGGCAGTAGGGAAAAGAGAAGTCTATGTTCCATTTTCGTTTTGCTTCGCTCCGCAAGAGAAACGGCTTATTTTTATCGAATATGGGAAAGTAGAAGAGGCCGAGAAGTGGCTGCCAATCTTTAAGACGATGGTGGAGAATTTCGTACTGGAGAACGCCTTGCCGGAGATCGATGTCGTGACATACTGGGATCTGATGAAGGGGACGACCAAGGAATTATCTTTCCCGGACGCTTTTCTGGCACCAAAGGATCGTGTGCTTCAGACGGCAAGAAGGCTAGTCGAGCAAGCAATTGGCCGAAGAAGGTAATTTTCAGGTCATATGCGTAAACGGACGAAACTGATAAAATAATAGGGTCAAAGGAGGAACAAAAATTGGATCCGATTATCACTCCGGCCGGACTGCGCGCTGTGCCTGAGCTCAGTTATTTGACGGCCATCAATGTTGCGCGGTATCGCGCGATTATGAAATTCGTCTATACGGAATACCAACGTTTGAAATATTGGCTCCGGCCGGAGGAAGTATACGAAGGCGTAATGGCTTGGGGCATTCTGGGGAATTATTCGTTGGAACAATGCCTGTCCGATCTGGAGAGCTTGAAGGGATGGGGGAATCTGGCTTCCCGCCACGACGGGGGACGAGCGCTTTCTGTGGAAGAGTATATGCGGAAGAAAAGCCAGTATTTGCTGACGCCGTATGCGATCGAGATCGAACGGATGCTGGAGTCGCTGGAGAAGGTGAAGGGCTATGGCGGCTCTCTGGAAACGACATACTTTGACAGCATCACGGAATGTATCCAGGAGATTCGCAACAAAGTCATGGAGTTTGAACCGGGGGAAGCGCTGCGCAATTGGGAGAAGCTCTATGAAGCGTTCAAGACGATGCACGAGAACGCAGCCGATTTCATTGCCAGCATTCATTCCATTCAAGCCGAGGAAATGATGGCGACCGAAGGTTTTCTCGCGTTGAAAGATAATCTGGTGAACTATTTGCAACACTTCGTCAAAGGCTTGCAGCGAAGTGCGTATCGCATTGAAGGCCAGCTGCAGCGCGTCGGCGACGGACTGAGGGATGCCTATCTGGAGAAGGTATTGGCGGATGAGCTGGCGAAGCCGCGGCTGGAAGAAGGCAAATCAAAGGAAGAGCTGTGGCTGGAGCTTCGGCAGGGCTGGAACAACCTGAAACGTTGGTTTGTCGGCGACGAGCTGGAGTTAAGCGAGCTGACGCTGCTGGAGCGAGCAACCAAGGAAGCCATCGCCAAGGTCGTGCGCAGCGCGGTTCGGCTGCAGGAGAGGCGGCGCGGCGGGATTAGCAGGCGCAATGATTTGGAGACGCTTGGCCATCGGTTTGCCGGACTGGACGACATGGCAGAAGCGCATAAACTCGCGGCTTACGTATTCGGCTTGTTCCCGAGCCGTCATCTGCAAGGCATCGACGATCGCAGCACGGAGCGGACGGATACCTCGACCTGGGAGGAGCCGCCAAATGTTCGCCTCATCCGGACGCGCAGCCGCAAACGTTCCAGCCGTTCGAGCTCGGAGCCGATGCGCAGCCATACGGCAAAACGAGAAGCGTTCCGTGAGCAAGTGCTGATTCAACTGGAAGAGGAGCGGGCGTTTGTCGACAAAATGCAGCAATTGGGCAAGGTGGAAATTGGCGCGTTGCCGCTGCTCAGGACGCAAGAACGGATGCGGCTCCTTCAGTGGATCGGCCGATGCACGGCAGCGGCTTCGAGATCTTTCGTCACGGCGGACGGCAACCGGATCTCGCTGATCATTCCCGGCGAAGACGAGGAAGATGCCGTATTGCGCAGCGACGACGGCGAGCTGCTGATGCGGAATTATATGATTGAAGTAGCGGGAGGCGAGGCGGCACATGGCTAGAGGCGGCACGACATCCTACGCGCTTCGCCGCATGCGCGCCAATCGCAAAGCGGACGCCGAGCACTGGAACGAGCGTCGGCGCAATTGCGCGCATGCGTTGCTTAACCGGCACTGGATTGCCAAAGAAGAAGATCCCGATCTGTTCTACGCGATTCGGGATCAATATACGGAGCTGCGGGATTGGTTCGCGGAGTTCACCGGCTTCTCGCTTATTCTGACGAGAACGATGGCCAAGCTGGATAAGGCGCCCGTCGTTGCGGAGCCGTGGATGGGCTTCCCGGAATTTCGCGAGCCGCGGGATTATGCTTTGTTCGCCTATTCGCTCTGGTTCCTGGAATCCAAGACGGAGCTGGATCAGTTCGTCCTGACGGACATCGTCGAGCAGGTCAGCGAACAGCTGGTCACGTCGGGATTGGCCATGGATTGGGAAAACTACCAGCATCGGCTGTCCATGGTTCGCGCGCTGAAGAAGCTGCGGCAGCTCGGCGTTCTGCGCCATATTGACGGCGAGGAGACGGACTGGGCGCATGACAATCGCTCGAAAAACGTGCTATACGAGTGCTCGCCTTCTGCGAGGTATGTACTGCGGCATTTTCCGAAAGAGCTGAAGGCTTACGATCGACTGGACGAATTCAACGAGCAGGTGGTCTACCCGGAGACGATTGACGGTGAATTGCGCAGGCGGAGGCATCGCATCTACCGGCGACTGCTGCTGGAGCCCGCGGTCGCGGACCGGGCATGGAGCTCGGATGAGCTGTACTACGTGCAGACGCAGCGGCGCACGCTGGCGGATCAGATGCAGTTTATGTTCGGATTGGAAGGAAGCCGATACCGGGAAGGACTCTTCTTCTTCTACCCGGAGCTGAGCGGCGAATGCGGCTTGTTCCCTACGGCGGCGGGGATATCGGACTTGGTATTGTTGTTTGCGGGGGAGCTTAGAAGAAGGCTGGGCAGCCGCGACTGGTATGTAACGGAGCAAGGGACCGTGGAGCTGACGCAAACGGACGTCGAGAGCCTGTTGTATCAGCTGAAACTGAAATATAACGAGTATTGGAGCAAGGAGCATCGGGGAATGAGCCTGCCTGAGCTTGCCGCAGTGATGACGGCGCATATGGCCGAATGGAGCCTTGGCCGCTGGACCGAAGCGAGCGATGGCGGCGCGCGGTTCATCGTATCGGCGGTCGTTTCGCGCTGGAGCGCGGATTATTCGTGGGATGACGGGGAGGATGGAATGACGTGACGGAATCGCACGAGAAGAATAGGAAGCGCGACCGTTGGCAAATGAGCCGGGCGGGCATTTTGAATTTTTGGTTCTATGAGGACGAGGAGTTCGAACTGGAGGATGGCCGGCTCGTGCTGCGCGGCACGAACGGTGCCGGCAAGTCGGTTACGATGCAGAGCTTCATTCCGCTCGTACTGGACGGCGACAAACACCCGAACCGGCTTGATCCGTTCGGCTCCAGAGATCGCATAATCGAATATTACTTGCTCGGCGATAAAGAGGAGCACACGGACAGGACCGGGTATCTATGGCTCGAGTTCTATCATCCGGCGAAAAACATCTACAAGACGATCGGCATCGGATTGAGGGCGCGGCGCGGGGCGGCACAGATCGGATTTTGGGGATTCGTGCTGGAGGACGGCCGACGCGTCGACCATGATTTTTGGCTGTATGACCACGTACTGTTCCAGGAAGGGCAGGGCAAGTTTCCGCTGGATCGGAAAGGACTGGAGGAGCGAATCGGCTCGGGCGGTCAGGTGGTTCAGGAGCAGCGCGGGTACCGCGATTTGGTGAATCGCGCGTTGTTCGGCTTCCACGACAAGGAAGCCTATGTCGATTTGCTCAACCTGCTTATTCAACTGCGCAGTCCCAAGCTATCGAAGGACGTGAAGCCGACGGCGATCTACGATGTGCTGGTGCGGGCGCTGCCGCCGCTGCACGAGGAAGAGCTGCGTCCGTTGTCGGAGGTCATGGAGGATATGGATCAGCTGGCTGACCGATTGGAGGAACTCAAGCTGCATCGTTCGGAGCTGGAGAAGCTGAACCGCAGCTATGAGCAATATAACCGTCATTTGCTCTACCAGAGCGGAAATCAGCTGCTTGCCGCGCATGCGGAGCAGGAAGAAGTCAAGCGACAGATGGCTGGACTGTCAGGGGAGCTGCAAGGCGCGCTAACGGACAAATCGGCGAACGAAGCGGCGCAGGCCGCCAATCAGGAGCAGACGGTTGCGGCGGAGACGGAGCAAGAGCTGCTTAGCCGCAGCGAGGCGATGGAGAAGCAGCATGAGCTGGAACAGGCCGAGCAGCAATTGAAGGACACAGGTCTCTATGCCGAGCAGGCGCAGAAGCGGCTGACTGCCGCTTTGCGGAGTCGCGAGAAGTCCGAAGTCGAGGCGGACAAGGCGCGCAAGCTGCAGGCTGAACTGCTGGACATGCAGCGGGAGGGGCTTGCCGAGCTTGAGGGATTGGCCGGCGATATGGAATTTGTCCATCATGGCGTATACGCACGGTATTGGAGTCCCGAGCCTCCCGATGAAGCGTCTTTTACCGCTGCATGGCGGAGAGACGTGGAAGCGCACCGCGACGCGGTTGATGAAGCGATTCGTCTCGCCGAACAGGAACGGGAAGCCGGACAGCTGGTTGCCGAGTACGACAAGCAGCTCGGTGCCATGCGCGCCGAACGCGACCGGGCCGAGCTAAGCATGCGCAGTGCGGTCGAGGCGTCCGAAGCCGCGCTCTATAACTGGAAAGAACGTTTATTGATGTGGAAGCAGTCACTGGTGCAGCTGCAACTAAGCGAACCCGCCGTGCAAGAGATGTTTGCCGCGAGCGGCGCGTTGTCTTATGAACAGCAGAACGTGGAAGCCGTGCTCGAACCGGTACGAAGCGAAGCTGATCGCAACAGGCAAGAGATCGTAGGGACCAAAGCGGAGCTGGAACAGCAGGTTAAGCAAGCGGTGTTGGAACGGGATGCGCTGGCTGCGGAGAAGCAGGCCTGGGAGCGTAATCGCGAGCCGGAGCCTGCGCGTGGCGCATCGCGCGCTCGGACGCGAGGCGGGTATGGCGCGGGGGAAGGAGCGCCGCTCTATGAAGCGTGCGACTTCCATGCCCATATCGGCGAGGGGCAGCGCGCGGGCATCGAGCTGACGCTTCTCGGCAGCGGTCTGTTGGACGCATGGCTGCGACCCGATGGTCGAATCGGAACCATGGGCGAAAATGACGAGGACGTATGGATCGTTCCGCAGCCGATCGAATGGGGCTATACGCTCGCCGATGTGCTGAAACCGATGCCTTCGGAAGAATCCGGGCTGACCGCGCAGCAAGTCGAAGCGGCGCTTCGTTCATTTGCCTGGGGCGAGGAATTCGAGCCTGCTTCGCTGTCGCAAGAGCAGACGACGCTCGTCGTCGGCAACGATTATTACCGATTCGGCGCGCTTGTCGGCAAGGTCGATCAGGACGTTCACCGGGCGCAGTATATCGGCAAGGAAGCGAGAAAGCAGTATAAGCTGGCGGAAATTGCGCGGCTGAGTGAGGAAATCGCCGCGTGCGAAGAACGCCTCCTGTTGCTTCGTCAAAGCATTGCCGAGAACGAGGCGGGCCTACTTAACCTTAAGCAGGAGCTGTCGCGGTTTCCGATTCAGGATGAATCGCATGCCGCGCTGCGCAACGCCTGGTCCGCGCAATTCGAGTCCGCGACGCGCTTCCGGCTGTTGCTGGAGCAGGAGAACAAGCTGGCCGACCAGCTTCGTTCCAAGCAACAATTATGGGCGGAGCTGAAGCAAGCTTTCATCGCCAAGACAGCGGAGTGGTCTCGTCTCAAAACGATGCGCGATCTGCGAGAAGCCAAACAAGCCATCGGCAGTTATATGGAAGGCATCTCGCAGCTGTATTCCGACTGGAGGGAATACCGCCAGCGGAGCGAAGAAGCGAACCGGCATGAAGCGGAGGCGGCCGAGCAGGCAGGACAGGCCGAGATGGAAGAAGAACTGCGCGACGAGTTGCTCGACAAGCAATATGCGCTTCGGGTGAGAACGGAGCAGCTGCGCAAGCTGATGGACGAGCTCGGGATCAGTGACCTGTTCGAGAGAATCAGCGCCCTGAAGGAACGGCGCCAAGAGCTGGTGAAGGAGCGCGAACGGCTGGCGGATGCGAAAGCTGACATTTCGACGCGCATCGGCGTGTTGCGTGAACGGCAATCTAGCTTGGCACAGCGCGAACAGGCGGTCGACGAGCAGGCGGAGCGGCGGAAGCAGCATTTTGTCAGCGAGTGGCGGTTGCGCCTCGTCCCCGAAACGGAGGGACGCGAGCTCGAAGGAGCAGCCGCAGCGGATTGGCTTGCCGCATGCCGGGCAGTCGTTGCCGAGTTGGAGGCGAGCGTGTCCCGTTCTAACAAGGAGCGGTTGAGCGGCGTACTCCAGGATCAATTCAATGCGACTAAGCATTTATTGTCCGAATACGTACTGGAATCCGACATCAGTGATACCGGGCGCATAACGCTTCTATCCATGCGCGATCGGACCAGACCGCAGAAGCCAGGCGCATTGCTCGCAGAGATGGGCGAAATTCTGGCCGAGCAGGAAAATCTGCTTAACGAAAAAGACCGCGAGCTGTTCGAAGAAATCATTTTGCGCAGTGTCGGCAAGTCCATACGCGGGCGGATTCAACGCGCGGAGCTATGGTTGAAGACGATGAACAAGCTGATGTCCGACCGGGACACGTCGAGCGGTCTGAAGCTGCAATTGCAGTGGCTTCCCAAGGCGGCACAGTCGGAGTCCGAGCTGAACAGCGACGAGCTGGTCGAGCTGCTCCGGCGGGATGCGCACCTGCTGCGGGACGATGAGGTGGAGCGCCTCGTGGGGCATTTCCGTTCGCGCGTGCAATGGGCGAAGCAAGGCGCTGCCGAGGAGAGGGAAGCGCTGCGGAAGCATATCTACGACATGCTCGATTATCGCTCTTGGTTCCAATTCTCCCTGCGGTATAAGAAAGGCGATGAAACGAATTACCGCGAGTTGACGGACGCCAGATTCAATGTGCTGAGCGGCGGCGAGAAAGCGATGTCGATGTATATTCCGCTCTTTGCCGCGACCTACTCGCGTTATGCGGATGCGAGCCCGGAAGCGCCGAAGATCATCTCGCTCGACGAGGCGTTCGCCGGCGTCGATGACGAGAACATTCGCGATCTGTTCGGCTTGCTGACGGAGATGGAATTCGATTACATGATGACTTCGCAGGTGCTGTGGGGCTGCTACGATACCGTGCCTAGGCTCGGCATCTGCGAGATTTACAGGCCGAAGGATGCCAATTATGTAACGGTGCTCCGCTACCGATGGAATGGACGGCGTCTGGAGTCGATTGCCGCGCACGGAGGAGAAGCGGAGACGTGAAGGAAGAAGAGATTCGCAGCTATTTTGGCAAGCCGGGATTCGAGCGGTTTCTGAGGCGGCTCGAGCAGAAACAGGCGGCATCGAAGGATGGAGCGAGAGGATATATCACGCTCGACAACATCAGTGAGCTCGAGCGCGACACGCTGGATACGTTCTACCGCGTCTATAGTCCTCCTGTTGTGCAAGGGGAGAACAGGTCGTACTCGCTAAAGACGTTTAAGGTCCTGCTTGCGGAGGAGGGAATCGGGCTTACCGTGCGTGAGCTGCTCGCGCTTATGCACGGAGAGCCTGTCCTGACGCGCGGGGAGCGGGAGTTACGCATGAACAACGAGTGGCAGACGCTTATTCTGGCAAGCATGGAGGAAGCGGAAGTCGCGAACGCAAGCGACAACGGCGGTATGCTGACTTGGGCACAGGGACTTATCGAAGCGACGGCTCCCGGATCCCGCACCTTGAGAACCGTGTTTGCCCGTTCGCAATCGGAGGCGCGTCAGTGTCTCGATTATTGCTTGCAAGCATTGAAGATCGTCGCAAGCAGAGCGGCTGGGAGGCCGATCCGTTTGCCGATACTGGCGGCGCAAGCGACCGGCGATGCGCATGCGCTCGATTGGAAGCAACCGCTCGGACGTCTGTTCTGGTGGGGATTGACGTTCGTGACGGGCAATAGCGGCCAGTTAGCTTCCGGGCTGACGGAAGAAGAGTTCGGCTTCGATCAAGAAAAGGAACAAGCACGATTACGAGAACAAGAGCAAGCGGATGCGCTTGATGAAGGCGTTTCGCAAGCGTGGTTCATCCGCGAAGGCTATCGCCGGGGCGGCGTCGCCGATGACGATCTCTCTTCCCAAGTGCTGCTTTACGCTCCGCAGCTGTTCGGCGTAAGTGAAGAACGCGTGCTGACGCTCAGGCAAGTGGAACGGCTGTCAGTCGCACAGCTTGGGCGGTTGAAGGATTCACGGATCTATATGGTCGAGAACCCTTCTGTGTTTGCCGAGCTCGTCGATGCCGATCATCGAAGCCGCAAGCATGCGGAAGCCGAAGAAGGCGCAGTGATTATCTGCGGGAACGGCCGACCGACAACGGCGGTGATCAAGCTCGTCGATGCCTTATTAAATCGGCAGGAAGACGTGACGCTCCATTATTCCGGCGACCTGGATCTAGCCGGTTTAGGTATTGCGCAAGGTTTGCAGACTCGATATCGGCAGGCATTTCGTGCGTGGCGCATGGATCGGGAAATTTACCTTCGATATGCCCATAAGGGGATGCCGTTGACTGAAATTGAACGGGCGCGACTGCTGGAGTCCAGCTATGATTGGGATGCTTCACTGGCAGAAGCAATGTTGGAGCAAGGTGTTAAGCTGCATCAGGAATTGTGGGTGGCGGAGCTGGTCGGGGATGTTAAGGGCTCGTTTGGGGAGTGATTTGAGAGTAGGATCGAGCATGTAATATTGAAGAATGAATAACTCGACTTTCGTAGCTTAGGGTAAATCGGCTATCCGCTGCTGGAGTTGACACAAAACCGTTTGTTTACCAGCCTTGTTCGTTGCTCCCGCCAACGTCACGAAAAACGCCATCAGTTGTCGGAGAGCGGTCTGGTAATCCAAATCACCAAAATTGAGATACGTAGGTTTTCTTGGAATAAATGAATGCTCAGACATGGACTACCTTGATATTTACCTAAAGTAAGGAACTCAAGTTGATTGTTTGATGATCAATACTTGAGTTCCTTTCTGTTGCAAGTTTTGATTTTGGCGAAAGCCATTTTGCGATTGAAGCAAATTGGTAATTTTTGAAACATCCTGACCTATGTTATAATGAGCTGTCAAGTGACAATGGAGGGATAACGATGATTCCTAAAAAATGGATTATCAAGCCGCGAGTACGATAAAATCCATCCTTCAAAAACTCAACATAAATCACCCACGTGTATTAATTGACCTTGAAAAGCAAACCGTGGAAGCTCAAGAAGACGACTATTCCGTTGATGATCTTTTGGAAGCGGCCGGTACTTTAACGCCCGAACGAGGGAAAGAGCTTCTTGAAGAAGTGGGCAAATCGCGTGAGGAATGGAATACATGAGTAGAGGGTATCTCCTGGACACGAATATTGCGATTGCGATTCTTACTAACGAGAGTAATGTTATCGATTTTATTCAACAGGCCTCCCGTGATAAAATGCCGATTTATTTTTCTGCAATTACGGTTTCTGAGGTGTTTGCAGGCTTAAAACACGAGGAACAACTGCTTGCAGAAAAGCTGTTTACATCAAAAAGATGCATAGATGTTACGTCCGAAATTGCAAAATTGGCTGGAACGCTACGTAGGAATTTTAAACGTAAGGGACGTAAGTTAAAAACTCCGGATGCGCTTATTATTGAGACAGCGTCAGTTCATGAACTTACATTAGTTTCTAGAGATTCTGACATGAAATCCGTCGAGCAAGAATTGGATATCCCACGATTAAATATAGATGCAAATTAAGCTTAACCGTCCCTTCTACTATAAGTTGGAGAGTCGGTTTTTTCATATCCATCTACTTCCCTATGATAGAATCGAGATACAACCAACTCCAACTTTCCAAACTATACAAAACTTGAGGAAACGGCACCTCCGGCGCAATATGTACCTGAAACTGCAAATGAACAAGAGCGAACATCTGAGAGCAATGTACACTCAAAATCTAGTTCCGAAGAAAAAATAGCATTGTTCCGTTCTCTATTTCGTGGGAGAGAAGATGAAACAGTTATTTAGTAGAAGACTTCATACAATTACGAGAATGCTTGACTAGCAGTCAAAAGTTAAGAGGGCTTATCCCCTTGTCCTCATTATGAAAAAAAGAGGTTGGTCCATAGGAGATCAACCTCTTTTCTCATTGCACACCCTGCCGAAAGGACATAAAAGCTTAGTTTCTCGCAATATAGAATTTCGTAAATTATTCAGGATTCGCCCAGCATGGATACATATGCTAGATGGTGCGAGAGTAGCGAGATTAATCACTCCCCCTGCTAGATTTTACTCAGAAATAAATTAATCTTGTTAAACTTTGTTAATTCGTATAAAGTCTTGTTTAGATTGACATCAGGAGGAGTAACATGAGATCAAAGGTTGGGAAGAGCAACGGAGGTAGTACGAGTACAGTAGCAGTCATTCTTGCATTGTTGATGCTCATTTCAAGTATTCCCTGGAGTGGTACAGCTAGAGCAGCTGAACTCGATGCGGCGGACTCAAGCTATATCATTCCAGTAAGTCCAGGCAAGGATAACGTAGAAGCTGCGATCGGATTGCCCGGCGGCAAACTGGCTGTCAGAGGGGGCAGTCAAATAACGATTTATGGATTGGACGGAGCGATTGTACGGACGTTCTCAATAGCTTCCATGATTGCTCCTAGAACGACTGATAGTTCCGATAAGATTGAATGGACAGCCCTGTCCAACGGGAATATCCTTATCTACTGGTATTCCAGCTCGGCAGGCAAAGGATTTACGGATACCTACTTTATTGTGGTGGGACAAGATGGGCAATTGGTCACAGCCGCAACGAAAATTAATAACGACCTGGGAACCTTAAACCGATTCACGCGTGTTGCAGAGCTATCGAATGGAGATCTGGCATTTGTCTGGTCATCCACTCCAACCTCTCATGCGATGCGGATTTTTCAGTCTTCCGGAACAGCCCGGATGAATCAAGTAGAGGTAATCAGCGATTCTATGGGTGTATATACCTTGGATATTGCAGCCAGTCCCAATGGAACCTTCATGGTTATTGATACCACCAACACCCGGACTACTTATATGGGAACATTGTATCAAAATGACGGTACACCGATTAACGTAGGAGGAAATGCCCATTTTAGTATTTCCGATGTGAATAAAGGCGGGTCGTCAGATTGCCGTATTATTAGCCTCTCGAACGGTAATTATTTGGTTGCCTATAAAGGCGAACCTGTGAATGTTGCGTCTCGAGATTTCCGGTTAGCCGTATTCACGCCAGATGGCACTCGCTTATCGGAGAAAATCGTAAAGGTAATTGGAAATACGAATCTACCATTACTGACCGCTCTCGCTGATGGCGGTTATCTAGTTACAAATAACGATGAGGATGGAGATTGGGCGCTGCTTGCCTCCAAATACGATAATAATGGTAATAGCATCGTATCCGATAAGCGCGTAACAGGTGAGTGGCCTGAGCAAATTCAATCCGGTCCATATGCAGTGTCCGGATATGATAGCGGTTTCTATACAATTAATGGAGTAGGTTCAGGGCATTCGGAGGTTCGCCTGTATGGAGTTGGAGGAAGCGTTGTCGATCCATTCGCTGCATTCAACCAAGCGGTAACGCTGGATGCGATGAATGCGGCCGTGATCGGATATCCGGCGGTAATGTCGGGGAGTCCGGATTATTGGCAGGCTGCGCTTGATTTCTACAATTCTCTGCGCAAGAACGACCGGGATAAGATACTGCAGCGTCTGCTTGACAATAAACCTTATACGAGCCTGAACGGCATTCACGATGTGTATGTCGATTACGCCCAGGATGACAATCTGCTGATGAATTTGAATGGATCGGAAGACGAGGTTGTGGTGTGGATGAGTCTGTGGATTGAATCCGATATCCACGAGTCTACCATGCCGGCGGATCTTCTTGATGAGTACATGAATGATCTTAATGATGATGAGCAGATGATCGTTGCCCAGCAGATTTTTGACCAGATACCGACAGACGGATTTGAGAATATCGGTGAGGTCAGTCAACTGATGCGTACCGCGATGGACGGAATCTATTCGGGAGCAGTGCTGTTGGATCGAGATTCGCTGGACCTGAACCCGTACAGTGAAGGTGTGACGGATGACATTATTCTCCCGGCTACAGGCGAGAATGGAAGTAGTATTACTTGGTCGTCTGATGCGCCTCAATGGCTTGACGCTGATGGGAAGGTTACGCAGCCGAGCGCGCTGGAAGGAGATCAGACGGTTACGCTGACGGCGACGATTCGCAGGGGGACGGCGGATCCTGAGATACGCACATTCACCATTACTGTGAAAGCAGCGGCTCCGGTAGTAGTACCCGTAACCGGCGTGACGTTAGATCAGACAACTCTGCAGCTCACGGCAGGTGGACCGGGAGCGACATTAAACGCGACAGTCGCGCCGTTGAACGCAACGAATGCAACCGTAACGTGGAGCACAAGCGATGCGAACGTTGCAATGGTAGCGAACGGCGTAGTCACGCCTGTCGGAGTAGGCACGGCGACGATCACGGCCACGACGGTAGACGGCAATTATACGGCGACAGCAAGTGTGACCGTAACGAATGCCGTTGTACCCGTAACCGGCGTGACGTTAGATCAGACAACGCTGCAGCTCGTAGCAGGCGGAGCCGGAGCGACATTAAACGCGACAGTCGCGCCGCTGAACGCAACGAACACAAACGTGACGTGGAGCACAAGCGACGCGAACGTTGCAACGGTAGCGAACGGCGTAGTCACGCCGATTGGCGCAAGCACGGCGACGATCACGGCCACGACGGTAGACGGCAATTATACGGCGACAGCAAGCGTAACCGTGACGAATGCCGTCGTACCTGTAACCGGCGTAACGCTAGATAAGACGACTCTGCAACTCATTGCAGGCGGAGCCGGAGCGACATTAAACGCGATAGTCGCACCGCTGAACGCAACGAACACTAACGTGACGTGGAGCACAAGCGACGCGAACGTTGCAACGGTAGCGAACGGCGTAGTCACGCCGGTAGGAGCGGGCACGGCGACGATCACGGCAACGACGGTAGACGGCAATTATGCTGCTACAGCAAGCGTGACCGTAACGAATGCCGTTGTCTCCGTAACCGGAGTAACGTTGGATAAGACCACTTTGCAGCTCATTACAGGCGGAGCCGGAGCGACATTAAGCGCGACAGTCGCGCCGCTGAACGCAACGAACACTAGCGTAACGTGGAGCACAAGCGACGCAAACGTTGCAACAGTAGCGAACGGTGTAGTTACGCCTGTCGGCGCGGGCACGGCGACGATCACGGCCACGACGGTAGACGGCAATTATGCTGCTACAGCAAGCGTGACCGTGACGAATTCCGTCGTACCTGTAACCGGCGTAACGTTAAATAAGACAACGTTGCAGCTCGTGGCAGGCGGAGCCGGAGCGACATTAAACGCGACAGTCGCGCCACTGAACGCAACGAACACTAACGTGACGTGGAGCACAAGCGACGCAAACGTTGCAACGGTAGCGAACGGTGTAGTTACGCCTGTCGGCGCGGGCACGGCGACGATCACGGCCACGACGGTAGACGGCAGTTTCACTGCAACAGCAAGCGTGACCGTAACGAATTCTGTCGTCCCCGTAACCGGGGTGACGTTAAATAAGACAACGCTGCAGCTCGTAGCAGGCGGAGCCGGAGCGACATTAAACGCGATAGTCGGCCCAGTGAACGCAACGAACACAAACGTGACGTGGAGCACAAGCGACGCGAACGTTGCAACGGTAGCGAACGGCGTAGTGACGCCGGTAGGAGTGGGTACGGCGACGATTACTGCAACGACGGTAGACGGCAATTATGCTGCTACAGCAAGCGTGACCGTAACGAATGCCGTTGTCTCCGTAACCGGAGTAACGTTGAATAAGACCACTTTGCAGCTCATTACAGGCGGAGCAGGAGCGACATTAAGCGCGACAGTCGCGCCGCTGAACGCAACGAACACTAGCGTAACGTGGAGCACAAGCGACGCAAACGTTGCAACAGTAGCGAACGGTGTAGTTACGCCTGTCGGCGCGGGCACGGCGACGATCACGGCCACGACGGTAGACGGCAATTATTCTGCAACAGCAAGCGTGACCGTGACGAATTCCGTCGTACCTGTAACCGGCGTAACGTTAAATAAGACAACGTTGCAGCTCGTGGCAGGCGGAGCCGGAGCGACATTAAACGCGACAGTCGCGCCGCTGAACGCAACGAACGCAAACGTGACGTGGAGTACAAGCGATGCGAACGTTGCAACGGTAGCGAACGGCGTAGTGACGCCGGTAGGAGTGGGTACGGCGACGATTACTGCAACGACGGTAGACGGCAGTTTCACTGCAACAGCAAGCGTGACCGTAACGAATTCTGTCGTCCCCGTAACCGGGGTGACGTTAAATAAGACAACGTTGCAGCTCGTGGCAGGTGGAGCCGGAGCAACATTAATCGCGACAGTCGCGCCGCAGAACGCAACGAACGCAAACGTGACGTGGAGCACAAGCGACGCGAACGTTGCAACGGTAGCGAACGGCGTAGTCACGCCGGTAGTAGTGGGCACAGCAACGATCACGGCAACGACGGTAGACGGCAATTATGTCGCAACAGCAAGCGTGACCGTGACAGCGCCTACCACCGCACCGGCAGCGCCGACAAATGTTGACGCAATGGTAGGCGATGGACAAGTAACCGTCACATTCAACGCTCCGGCGAATGACGGAGGAAGCGAGATCACGGGTTACGAAGTCACTGTATCGCCAGGGAATCGGATCGTGACAGCGACATCGAGCCCGATCATAATTAGCGGCTTGACTAATGGGATCAGCTATACCTTCACGGTAAAAGCGCTGAACAGCATTGGCGCAAGCGAGCCTTCCGCTGCCACATCGCCGGTTACGCCGCGCGCTGTGCCAAGCAACAACAGCACGCCAACACCGCCTTCGCAGCCAGTAACTGAAACGGATGGCGTGGATGTACTTGTGAACGGCAAAACAGAACGCGCAGGCACCGCAACGACGACGAAGGTGAACGAGAAGACCGTCACGACCGTCAAGGTCGATCCGAAGAAGCTGGAAGACAAGCTTGCGGCTGAAGGGCAGGGGACTGTCCTGACGATTCCGGTCAATACGCAATCGAACATTGTCGTCGGAACGCTGAACGGCCAGATGGTCAAGAACATGGAGCAGAAGCAGGCGATCATCGAGATCAAGACGAATAACGCCTCTTATACGCTTCCCGCAGGTCAAATCAATATCGATTCGATCTCGAAGCAATTAGGCGCTTCAGTAGCACTGCAAGATATCGAGATTCAGGTTGAAATTGCCGAACCGGCGGCCGATACCGTGAAGGTCGTCGAGAACTCGGCAGCCAAGGGTGAGTTCCAGATCGTCGTACCGCCGCTTGATTTCACAGTCAAAGGCGTTTACGGCGATCAGACTGTTGAAGTAACGAAATTCAATGCGTATGTGGAACGGACAATCGCGATCCCTGACGGAGTCGATCCTAGCAAAATCACAACGGCCATCGTCGTCGATCCGGACGGGACCGTACGCCACGTGCCGACTCAGATCATTGCTGTGAATGGGAAGTACTTTGCCAAAATCAGCAGCTTAACGAACAGCACCTATTCAGTCGTATGGCACCCGATTACGTTCGCCGATGTCGAACGGCATTGGGCGAAGGATGCCGTCAATGATATGGGCTCGCGGATGGTCATTAGCGGCGACGGCAACGGCTTGTTCAATCCGGACCAGGACATTACCCGGGCTGAATTCGCGGCCATCGTCGTTCGGGCGCTTGGGTTGAAGCTGGAAGACCATGAAACGCCATTCTCCGATGTAGCATCGACAGACTGGTTTAGCGGGGCTGTTCAAACCGCATATGCGTACAAGCTCATCAACGGCTTCGAAGATGGAACCTTCCGTCCGACGGACAAGATCACTCGCGAGCAGGCGATGGTTATTATCGCGCAGGCGATGAAGGTTACCGGCTTGCAAGCGAAGCTGCAGCAAGGAACATCAGCTCTGCAGACCTATACGGATGCTGACAGTCTCTCCAAGTGGGCGGCAGACGCGGCTGGAGAGTGTTTGCAATCGGGTATCGTCAACGGTCGCAGCGATGCGATTCTGGCCCCGCAGGCGTACATTTCGAGAGCAGAAACGGCAGTAATCGTGCGGAGGCTGCTGCAGGTATCGGAGTTAATCTAAGACAGATGATGTCACAGCAGCACCAGAACGAAGGGCTGTCTCCAAATTGATCAACGGATTAGTTTTACTTGTAGAGACAGCGAGGAATCAACGAAACTAATAATGAGGATGGTGCAGGGTCGATATCTGCACCATCCTTATTTCGTTTTGGTCTATACCGCCTGCTTAAGCCGAATTTAGTGACCTATACATTCTATATATCTTCCCGGAATATCAGGCCTCGGCTATACTTAAAGCTAACCAATTGAAGAGCCTGAACGTAAATGAGGTGTACCGTGAAGCTCGGCTTATACGAACAATTGATTAACAAACTAACGAAGGATCAGCTTGCTGCTGTAGACCCTTCCTTGTTTCAGATTGGCAAAGAGGCATTGGATCCGGAAGAGGCAAGGAAGCTCCTTTCGACCTATATATCTACAGTAACCCGAAGAGCTTTGAAAATGGTACGAGAGCTGGCAGACGATGATGAGGCCGTTCTGGCTCAAGTACGAGCGTGTAATGAAATTATAGCGACCTTAAGAAATAACCTGGATGACGACGAGCTAGATAATTGGAAGCTCGACGAGCAAGGCGAAGTTCTCACCTTCGTCTATTCGAAAATCAACCATATCAGAGGAATTAAGAATGACAAGGTAGTAAGGCCGGCTACGCCATTGTCTCAAAGCTCCTTATTCACGGGCGCGCATTCCGAGCCGAATATGATGAGCGAGCTGCAGCATGAGATTGCAACCTCCAATCGCATTGATCTGCTTGTCTCCTTCATTAAGTGGAGCGGGCTTCGTATTCTTATGGAGCAGCTGGAGCACTTCACTGAGAACGGTGGGCAGCTTCGCGTTATTACGACCACCTATATGGAAGCGACCGATTACAAGGCAGCCGCGGAGCTGAGCCGGCTGAGGAATACGGAGATCCGGATATCTTATGATACCGACCGTACTCGTTTGCACGCCAAGGCCTATATGTTTAAGCGTGACACAGGATTCACAACGGCCTATGTGGGATCTTCGAATTTATCTAACCCTGCCTTAACAAGTGGCTTGGAGTGGAATATCAAGGTTACGGAGAAAGACGCTTACGATGTCCTGAAGAAGATCGAGGCGACCTTCGAGAGTTATTGGAATGATCGGGAATTTAAAATCTTTACAGTAGAGAACGAAGAGCATCAATTGCAATTGAAGGAAGCGCTTGGTCGAAAAAAGCATCAGGAACAATCGGACCTGCACTTCAATTTCGATATCCAGCCCTATGACTATCAGAAAGAGGTTCTGGAGAAGCTAGAAGCCCAAAGAACGTTGTATGGCAAACACCGCAATCTCGTAGTTGCCGCAACTGGCGTGGGCAAGACGGTTATTTCGGCTTTTGACTATAAACGCTACGCTCAAAAGAATCCGAATGCAAGACTCTTATTCGTCGCTCATCGTGAAGAGATACTGAAGCAAAGCCGGGACACGTTTCGTTTTATTATGAAGGATTTGAACTTTGGCGAGCTTCATGTCGGTGGGGATCGAGCGGGTTCCATCGACCGTCTCTTTATTAGCATTCAAAGCTTCAACTCGTTGAAGTTAGCTCAAATCACGACGCAAGAATTCTACGATTTCATCATCGTCGACGAGTTCCATCATGCCGCAGCACCTTCGTATCAGGAGCTGCTTTCGCATTATAGACCTCGGATCTTGCTTGGATTAACGGCTACGCCGGAGCGGATGGATGGCAAGGATATTCTGAGCTATTTCGACCATACGATTGCTGCCGAGATTCGATTAACGGACGCCATTGACCGAAAGCTGCTTTGTCCCTTTCATTATTTTGGCGTGACGGATAGCGTCGACTTGTCTCAAGTGAAGTGGTCTCGTCGTGGCTATGATTTGAGAGAGCTCGAGAACCTCTATTCGAGCAACAAGATTCGTGTAACGCAAATTCTGAACAGCATGCGAAAGTATGCTACCGATATGGAAGCGGTCAAAGGACTCGGTTTCTGCGTTGGCGTCGATCATGCGGATTATATGGCCAAGGTGTTTAATGAAGCGGGAATTTCGTCAATAGCACTGCATGGCAATTCGAATGATCAAGCACGCGACCAGGCTAAGCAAAGATTGATTGCCGGGGAAATCCGGATGATCTTCGTCGTTGATCTCTATAATGAAGGGGTAGACATACCTGAGGTCAATACGATCCTTTTCCTTCGGCCAACCGAAAGCTTAACTGTCTTTCTGCAGCAATTAGGCAGGGGCTTGCGTTTGGCAGAAGGCAAGGAATGCTTGACTGTTCTTGATTTTATTGGCCAAGCCCATCAAGCGTACAATTTCTCCGATAAATTTCGGGCGTTGATCGGAAAGACCAAGCACTCGATTCAACACTATGTGGAGAATGGTTTCTCTAGCTTGCCTCGCGGCAGCTTCATCCAGCTTGAGAAGCAGTCGAAGGCGTATATTTTAAGGAGTCTGAAGCAAGCGACAGTAAATCGCAGAAGTTTAATTGGCAAAATGAAATATTTTGAAGGGGACACGGGACTCACGTTGACGTTGGAGAATTTTGTCCAGCATCATGGTCTAAGTCTGCAGGAATTCTACGGTGGTCGGACTGGGAACCGCACTTTCTATGGGTTGATGGTTGAGGCGGAGTTGGTCGCTCCGTTCGCGTTTGAAAACGGTGAATACTTGACGAAACGAATTCCAGCTTTGCTTGGACTGAACTCGCGCCGGCTCTTAAGATTCCTTATTTCCTATCTTGAGCATGGGCAAAAGCCGAGCTCAGAAGAAGAACTGCTTATGCTTCATCTGTTCTATTACACGTTTTATCGTGCAGAACCGATGAAACAAGGTTTTGAGGGAATCGAGGCAGGTATACAGTCGGCTGTTTCTTGTCCGGAATTCCGGGACGAAGTGCTCCAGATTATGAAGTATAATGATGCTCATATTGATTTTGTAGACAAGCGGAATTCTTTCCCCTATGCTTGTCCGTTGGACGTTCATTGCAAGTACTCGATGGATCAGATTCTGGCGGCATTTGGTTACTGGAATGCAGAGAAAGCACCGGCATTTCGTGAAGGCGTGAAGTATTTCGATGACAAGAAGACCGATATCTTCTTCATTACTTTGAACAAGTCGGACAAAGACTTCTCGCCCTCTACGCTATATGAGGATTTCGCAATTAATGAGCGTCTGTTCCATTGGCAGACGCAAAGCCGAATTAGCGAGGAGACAAACACGGCTCAACGTTATATCCATCACCGGCAAAGAAACAGCAGAATTGCTTTGTTTGTGCGCGAATATAAAGACGACAACAACTATACGTCTCCTTTCGTGTTTCTAGGTGAAGCAGAATATGTCAAGCATGAAGGTAGTAAGCCAATGAGTTTCGTATGGCGCTTGAAGGAAGATATGCCACCGGCGCTTGTCCCTGCAGCAAATAAGGTAATTGTATAGGATGTGATGAATGATGATACCAGTAGCGGCAGCGATCATCGAGAACGAGCAGGGAATGATTCTGATCGCAAGGCGGAAGGAAGGCAAGTCGCAGGGAGGGCTGTGGGAATTCCCTGGAGGCAAGATTGAGGTCGATGAGACGGCGGAGGATTGTCTCCGTAGAGAACTGCTGGAAGAGATGAATATTGCGATCGAACCCTACGCATTTTGCGGCGAAAATGATCATTTCTATGGCGACGTACATATTCGGCTTGTCGCGTATAAGGCTAAGTTTCTGAGCGGCGAGATAAAACTGATTGATCATGATGATTATACTTGGGTCGGCCGTGCCCAACTCGTTGAGTATGAGTTCGCTCCAGCCGATGTGAAGTTTGTTGAAATGCTTTCATGTTAAATTAATTAGCGAAATCGACTAGGAGCTGAGACCATGCCAATCTACAATAAACTTGTCCGTGATCGTATTCCGGAGATTATCAGCAATAACGGGCAAACAATGTCTGTACGTACTCTTGAAGAAGAGGAGTATCGGGCAGAGCTTCGAGCCAAGTTGAAAGAAGAAACAAACGAGTACTTAAGCGCGCGCACGGATGACGAGGCCATTGAAGAGCTGGCGGATGTTCTGGAGTTACTCCACGCACTCTCAGAATCACACGGCATTACACCGGCTAAGCTGGAAGAGGTCCGTAAGCATAAGGCTGAGAAGCGGGGCGGCTTCAAGGAACGCATCTATCTGATTGAGGTTCACGATGCCTGACATTAAGCTGATTACCGAGAATTTAGTAGAAGAACTTATTCCGGGGATACAACGGGCCTCGGGTATCTATATCCTGACTTCATTTGTAATGGAGTCCGGTGTCAGGCTGCTGGCGCCGCATTTGAAAGAGGCGGCGTTAAGAGGAGCCGAAGTAAAGTTATTAGCAGGCGATTATCTGTTCGTCACTCAGCCGGAGGCGCTTCGGGCGCTAATCCGTATTCACCCCGCCATTGAGGTTCGGCTTTGGCGCAGCCGAGGGACATCGTTTCATCCGAAAGCCTATCTGTTTGATTATGAGAATGGGCAGGGCTTATTTATCGTCGGTTCATCCAACCTGTCGCAATCGGCATTCCGCATGGGAATTGAATGGAATCTGGCGGTCAACGCACAGCTCGAGCCCTATACCTTTCAAATGGCACTGGACAAGTTTATGCATCAGTTTAATCATGAAAACACGGAATCGCTTAACGACGTTACCCTCGCGATATATGAGGACGAGTATCGTGAGAATCGTCGCAAGTATCCCGAGCTCGTCCGTTCGATTACAGAGATGGAAGAAACCGAGCTTATGCTGCCGAGTAAACCAGCGAGGGAGAAGGCGCTAGACAAGCCTGACGCTGCAAACGATTTACAGCCGCGAAAGGCACAGGAGCAGGCATTAGAAGCTTTAGTGCAGACACGAGAAGAGGGCTACGATCGGGCAATGGTCGTGATGGCCACCGGACTTGGCAAGACCTATCTGGCCGGCTTCTTCGCGCGTCAGTTCAATCGCGTGTTGTTTGTCGCCCATCGTGAGGAAATTTTGACGCAGGCTGCCCGTACCTTTCAACATGTTATGCCCGAACGCTCCGTGGGTCTATATAACGGGACCGAGAAGGAAACTGACCCCTCCTCTATCTTCGCGTCTATTTATACGCTCGGCATGAAAAAGCATCGCGAAAGATTCGCGGCGGATGCCTTCGACTTAATCGTTATCGACGAATTCCATCATGCTGCAGCACAATCCTATCAGGCGATATTAAACTGTTTTCGTCCACGATTCCTGCTGGGCATTACGGCAACGCCAGATCGGATGGATGGTAAGGATGTCTATGCGATCTGCGATGGCAACGTTGCTTACCAAGTGAATTTTCTGGAGGCAATCAAACGAGGATGGTTAAGTCCGTTCCAGTACTACGGCATCTACGATGATACTGACTATGGTCAAATTACATGGTTGGGGAATAGGTATGATGAAGAAGAATTGCTGGCCGTCCAGTTGCAGGAGTCTACTGCGGCTAAGATCTACGCCGCCTGGGACAAGCATCGTCAGACACGAACGATCGCGTTTTGTTCTTCCATCACGCAGGCTGACTTTCTGGCGGACTACTTTAAACGACAACGTATTGCAGCTGTTAGCTTGCATTCTCGGACCAAAGAGCTGACAAGAGACGAAGCTATTCAGCGTCTGGCGGACGGCTCGTTACAAGTTATTTTTACGGTGGATTTGTTCAACGAGGGTGTTGATATTCCTGCAGTCGATACGCTTCTGTTCGTTCGGCCAACTGAATCGCTTACGGTGTTTACGCAGCAAGTCGGCCGCGGGCTTCGTCTGCATGATACAAAATCGACTTGTCATGTGATCGATCTGATCGGCAACTATCGTAATGCGGACGTGAAGCTGAGTCTTTTTCAAGATCGCAATGAAGAGGAGAAGGGTAGCAGACAACCGATTCTTCCAATCGTACCCGATACATGCCTGTTGGAATTGGAAGTAGGCGTTATTTATCTGCTCGAGGAGCTTGCGAGGAAGAGGCAGCCACGCCGTGAGAAGCTCCGAAGCGCCTATTTTGATTTGAAGCGGGAATTGGGCAGAAGGCCCAGCTATCTTGAGCTGCATTTGAACGGCAGGGAAGAGAGTAAAGCTTATCGGCAAGAATTCTTGTCTTACGTCGGCTTTTTGCATTGGGCCGAAGAGCTGAATGAGTTCGAGGTGGAAGCTTTTACAAGCTGCGAGTGGTGGCTCCAAGAAGCCGAGCGTACGGATATGCGGAAGAGCTACAAGATGGTAGTGCTCTTGGCTATGCTGGATCGGGGCATTGAAGAATGGTTAACTCCCATTCGTCCTTCGGAAACGGCAGCCTTCTTCCACGACTATCTAACCAGCAAGGAATATCGGAAACGAATCGATTTCTCGGATGGGGAGACTCGCGGACTGTGGAATTACAATGCGGAGAAAGTGAGCAAGCTCATCGCCAAAATGCCAATGACGAAATGGAGCGGCAGCTCAAAGGGGCGTATTGCGTTTGACGGTGAGCAATTCGAGGTCCAGTTGCGCGTAGAGAATGAGCATCAGGCCCTCGTACATGAATGGACGAGGCAAATTGCGGAGTACCGGCTTCATTATCATTTTGAGCGTAGGGACAAGCAGTCTTAAACAAAGAGAGCTTGCTATTTTTCTGAGCTTTCGTTTACGGTACATGCTGAATGTGTAGGGTCAACATATTGAATAGACTAATGACAATGAGCGCAAGTTTCTCTATAATAAATGTATAAAATCGCCAGATCGGATCCAGTTGGACTTTGCGGACAAGTTTCTGGATGAATACAACATACCATATTGAGGCCTTCATCTTCATCCGCGTATAGGGAAGAGAAGGCTCTTTTTGTATCGAGAATGCGGGAGGTTGAGACGTGCAGAATTTCAACGGAAAAATATGCGTTGTGACCGGCGGCGCGGCGGGCGTAGGCTATGCTTTGTGCAGCCGGCTGGCAGAGCTTGGCGCGAAGGTGGTGCTTGCCGATATCGATATCGGCGGCGCGGAAGCGGCCAAAGCCGGGAATCCCGGGATAGGGGCCAATATGGAGCCCGTCAGGGTGGATGTTACCGATGCTTCTTCCGTGCGGCAGCTTATGGAATATACAGTGGGGAAATACGGGAGAATTGATGTTCTTTTCAATAATGCGGGGTTGGCCATTGTCGGCGAAATCCGCGATTTGTCCCTGGAACAATGGAAGCGGGTCATTGACGTCAATTTATTGGGGGAGCTTCACGGGATTCATTATGTGTATCCGATCATGATCAAGCAGGGCTTCGGACATATTGTGAACATGGCGTCCGGCTTCGGACTTGCCCCGGGACCGAACAACGCGCCTTATGTGACTTCGAAGTTCGGGATCGTCGGCATGTCGGAGACGCTTCGCGCGGAAGCGAAGGATCTGGGCATCGATGTAACGGTTATTTGCCCCGGCTATATCAAGACCGGAATGCTCACCGAGATGCAGACGGCGAACGCGGACCCTGCGGATGTGGCTTCGCTTATCCCCGTCAAGATGGTCGATGTCAAGGCTGCGGCAGACAAGATTTTGCAGGGGGTGGCTCGTAAAAAGAAGGTTGTCGCCTTCCCGGGCTATGTCGGTGCGCTCACATTCCTGTACAAATTTGTGCCCGGCATTTTTCTGAAATATAACCTGAAGCAAATTCGAAACTTCCGAAAAATACGCAAAGCCGCTAAATAGCAGGGTGGGGGGGAGGCCCCCCCCCCAGCCTATACAGCCTATAAAACCACGCCCGCCAGAAACTCCCTAAGCTTCTGAATCGCCTCTCTCCGAGAACGATAATACGTGGCTCGGCTTACGTGCAGCTGCTCGGCTGCGATCTCCGCGGTTAGGGGCGGAGCTTCAGCGAGAACCTTCACTATGGCTTGATCTCTCTCGGTAAACGGATAAGGGGGATGAGCGGAGAGAATACGTTGAAGCTTCTGCTGCAGATCGAGTCCGCCGCATGATAGCTTGCGTGCCAGAACGGTTTGTTCCAAGGCAGCCGGATGGCCGGACAGCGTCAGTGCGGTCAAGATCTCTTTTTCCGTAAGCGCAATGGACGGATCCGCTTTGCCGCCGTCAATAGGATTGGCAATCAGGCCGAGCAGCAAATCGCCGACATCCGACCCGCGCAAATCTCGCTCATGAACGAGCGCGTCGAAGAGGGGCTGTTCCTCCGTCCTGCTAGATAGCGGTCTTGATCGAAAACCGAGATTCCGAAGCAGCTCATTGGTCTGCTCATAGGCAGTTACGATGACGAAACGAAGCGCTGCAGTGCAATGAATGATCATGTCCGAAACGATCGTTCCCACCAATTCGTGAAAGGAATGATCGCTTGCTCGGGTAGAGACGCCCGTGAGCAGCTGGTAATAGGTATCGGATTGCTCGAGAGGCAATTGCCGCAGATGCTTGATCTCTTGGGGGAAAACATCGTCCAGCACGCCTGGCAGGAAGCGCTCCAAGAAGAGAATGGTCTCCTTACATAGCAGGATCCCCGCAGTAAATGACAACGGAATCCCTTCCGCGGAGCGAAAGACGCGAACGCTCTCCGGAAACTGCTCCGCAAGCGCGTCAAGCAGCGCATGATCCAGCTCGGCAGAGATGGAGTGTGCGATATCCTCCGCAATAATGCGATGCAAGTGAGGCAGATCGCTGCCGCGATAAGGCTGCATCTGCAAGAAATCCACATTGGCAGCGAAGATGGAGACGGAATCCAGCAGGAAGAGATCCCGACACGCCGACAGCATGACCGAAGCAATCCGCTTTTGTTCTTGCCCCGCCGCCTGCTTGAGTTCTTTCGCCAATCCTTCCATCATGCTTCTTCTCCGGATCTGATAACGTTCAGGTTCACGCTGCAGAAAGTCCTCGATCAGGAAGCTGCGCGCCACGTCATGAAGGGCAAGACCTCCCGCCGTGGGACGAATAAAGGAGAATTGAGTGAGCCGTTCAAGCTCCACCACGGTCAAGGGGGCTTCAAGAAGCCGCCCCAGCCACTTCGAATCCGCATGCGGCAGAATACAGAGCAGTTCCAGGGCTTCTTTCAATTCGGACGTGGCGACTTCACGCAGCATCTCCGCGCTAACCCGCATGGAGACTGGCAAAGCAGGGGCTGCCGAATCCCGTATCGGGAAATTCAGCCGTTCAACGAATAGCGCCATGGCCAGCGGCAGCCCTTGCGAATCGCCGAGAAGCCGCTCCACCACGCTTCCTTGTCTCAATCCCCTTAGCGTAAAATAGCGCTCTGCCTCTCTTCGCGCGAGCGGTTCAAGCCGAATATGCCGGATTCTGTTCTGCCATGCCATGTCCTTCATCCAATTGAAGGACAGGTCTTGTCTGGATGCCAGAACGACAAGCAGCCCGTTCGCGGACAACTCGGGCAGGAACACTTCCCTGAACCAGCCTTCTATTGGGTGCATGTATTCATAGTTATCGATGCACAGCAGCATTTTCTGCCGGGTCATTTCGGCCATGATCGCCGAAATAGATTCGTTCGGCGAGGCTTGTACAAGCGGATGATGGATGAGAAAGGCGTGCAGCGATTCCAAAAATCCACCAGGCGTATCCGTGCATACCCGGCCGTCCAGCCAAATCGAGCGCACCTTCTCCTGTTGCGCCATGTTCAGAAATTGGAGCATCAGAGCGGATTTCCCGATGCCGCCCATGCCCGAAAGGAAATAGATCTCGGTGGGGGGATCCTTCAATGTTAACCATTCGTGCATCAAGCCGAGCTCTGCATCCCTTCCCACGAACAGACGAGCTCGCTCAACAGAAAGGGCCTCGCCGAGTGTTCCCATCACGTTATCCCTCGATTCCGATATCGATTCCTACGCCCAGAACGTCATGATGCTTCCTACCTATTCAACAATCCGCTGTTGAACTCCTCTACTCCCGTACCCATTGGAGAAGTCGCATGAGACAAAATCGAGATGAAAATGAGACGGAAGGAGCCGGAATCGTCCATTAGAATAATACGTGACTTGTTGTTTGTATCCGTCATGCCGTTCTTGACGCTCAGCAATCGAAAGGAGAAGGAAGAATGCGTAAATCAGGCCGTAAAGTCATGCTTCTGATGCTGGTCTCATCCATCATGACGATGTTCGGCGTAGCTGGAGACGTTATCGGGAGTGGCAGAGCAGCTGCAGCGGAAAGTGATTTCTCGGGAGGGAACGGCACGATCGACAGTCCTTACCTCGTGGGAAATGCGGATCAGCTAGCAAGGCTGGGCAGCAGCAGGTATGTAGACAGGCGATATTATTTCAAGCAGATCGCCGATATTGATTTGAGCAGCCATGGAAACTGGACTCCGATCGGATCGACAAACATACCGATGGGAAGATTTGAAGGGCATTTGGATGGTAATGGATTCCGAATAACGGGACTTACGATTAGCGGTGGCGATCATGCGGGGCTATTCAGCACTATCGGCGGTTCTACGTACAGTCCCAGTTCGATGACGAATGTCAGGCTGGATCATGTCAACGTGACCGGAAACGATTACGTAGGCGGCCTGGCTGGCGAATTGTCGAGCGTAACGGTCAACAACTGCATCGTTACCGGGAATGTGACCGGAGTGGACGATATAGGCGGCTTGACTGGCTGGTTGGATGGCACGATCAACGACAGCGCTGCTTCGGTGAATGTGACCGGCAGCCATTATCATACAGGCGGCTTGGTGGGAGTGAATTCGGGAACGATTAACGGCAGCTATGCCTCAGGGCGTGTGAGCGGAGGTGCGATTGCTACGGGCGGCTTGGCCGGACAACAATATTCCGGATCGATCAACAACAGCTATGCTTCAGGAAGCGTGAGCGGTAATTCTCAAGTAGGCGGCCTGATTGGCATTCAAGACGGAGGATCGATCGGCAACAGCTACGCTTCAGGAAGCGTAGGCGGAAATTCGTATGTAGGCGGCTTGAGCGGCCGATGGACGAGAGGATCGAACGACAACAGCTTTTACGACATGGAATCGACAGGACAATCCGCATCGGCCTTCGGTACTGGCAAATTAACTGCAGCGATGAAGGATAGAAGCACATACGAAGAAGATATTGACCATCAGTGGGATTTCAATAATGTATGGGTGATCGATCCATCGCTTAACAACGGATATCCGGATTTGCAAGCCATGATTTCCGTGGCGGCGAGCTTCGACAGTAACGGAGGCTCGGCGGTCGCGAGCCAGACGGTCAAGTATAATGGCACGGCCGCTGCGCCCTCTATACCGACGAAGAACGGTTACAAGTTCGAGGGCTGGTACAGCGACCGCGAGCTGACGCAAGCGTTCTTGTTCACGACGCAGATGACGTCTGATGTAACGCTGTATGCGAAGTGGATGAGCACGAATGCGGATTTAAGCAATTTGACGTTGTCGAGCGGGACGTTGGATCCGGTGTTCGCGAGCGAGGTAACCAGCTATACGGCGAGTGTTGGGTACGCGGTGGAGAATGTGACGGTTACGCCGACGGTGGCGGACACTACCGCGACGGTGAAGGTGAACGGCATAGACATGACGGGCAGTTCACCCAGCGGAACTGTGAACTTGAACGTTGGTGCGAACACGGTTACGGTACTCGTGACTGCGGAAGACGGTGCGACGAAGAAGACGTACACGATCACCGTCACGCGTGAGCCAAGCAGCAATATCGACCTTAGCAGTAATGCCGACCTGAGCAATTTGACGTTATCGAGCGGCACGTTGGATCCGGTGTTCGCGAGCGAGGTAACCAGCTATACGGCGAGTGTTGGGTACGCGGTGGAGAATGTGACGGTTACGCCGACGGTAGCGGACACTACCGCAACGGTGAAGGTGAACGGCATAGACGTGGCGAGCGGCTTGCCCGGCGGAGCTGTGAACTTGAGCGTGGGCGCGAACGTGATCACGGTACTCGTGACTGCGGAAGACGGTGCGACGAAGAAGACGTACACGATCACCGTCACGCGTGCGCCAAGCGGCAATATCGACCTTAGCAGTAATGCCGACCTGAGCAATTTGACGTTGTCGAGCGGGACGTTGGATCCGGTGTTCGCGAGCGAGGTAACCAGCTATACGGCGAGTGTTGGGTACGCGGTGGAGAATGTGACGGTTACGCCGACGGTGGCGGACACTACCGCAACGGTGAAGGTGAACGGTACAGACGTAACGAGCGGCTCGGCCAGCGGAGCTGTGAATTTGAGCGTGGACGCGAACACGATTACGGTACTCGTGACTGCGGAAGACGGGACGCAGCAGCAGACGTACACGATCACCGTCACGCGTGCGCCAAGCAGCAATGCGACGCTGAGCTCGCTGACGGTAAGTGACGTGACGCTGGATCCAGCCTTTAACAGCGGAACCATATCGTATACGGCTTCTGCAGCGAATAGCGTGACGAGCACCACGGTCACGCCAACGGCGTCCGACGACACGGCAAGCGTGGCCGTTGCAGTGGATGGAGGAGCAGGCACGTCGATCACCGACGGTAAGCCGAGCGCTGCGATACCGCTTAGCGTTGGGCCGAATACGATCACGGTGGTTGTGAAGGCAGAGGACGACTCGACGACTACGACCTACATGATTACAGTGACCCGCGCCGGAGCGGGCAGTAACAACAATGGCGGTGGTTTCATTCCTCCAAGCGATAACAACGTTCCTGCCATCAATGGCGCATTAACGCTTCCTCCGGGTCAAGCGGGCAAGGTTAGTTTGGGAGACGCCATCATGATTGCGATTCCGGCCGATGCAACGGATAAAGAACTAAGGATAACGATAGCTAAAATAGCGGATACGCAGAAGCTGCTAACGAAGACGGACGTTCCGGCAAGCCAGGTATATGAGGTTGCGAAGAATTTCCCGGAAAATTTCAGCAAACCGGTGACACTCTCCATGGCCTTCGACCCGGCAAGCCTGAAGAGCAATCAAACGGCAGCCGTGTTCTATTATGACGAAGGGAAGCAGGAGTGGGTGGAAGTCGTCGGCGGCAAGATCGACGGCAATCACATCACTGTAGAAGTCGATCATTTGGCAAAGTTTTCAGTATTCCCAGTAAGCCCAGTACGCCAAGCAGGAACCGGATCAGTTGAAGCTCCGACGAAGCCCGTCATAACCTTCAGCGATATCTCGGGACACTGGGCCGAGGCGAATATCAAGCAAGCGGCAGGCGAGGGCAGGCTTCGCGGACGGAACATTCAAGCCGAATCGTATCGTGACGCGTGCCGAATTTGCGGTGATGCTGATGAACGCATTGCAGCTGCAGGACAATGGAGCCAAACTGACGTTTACGGATGCAGCGGAGATCGGAGCATGGGCTCGGAAAGCAGTCGCGCAAGCGGCAGGAGCGGGTATCATTACAGGCAGAGAGGACGGCACGTTCCGTCCGAATGCCGAGATTACGCGCGCAGAGATGGCGATGATGGTCGCGAGAGCGCTCAACCTCGCGGTCGAAACGAATGCCGCAGCCGGCTTCGCGGATGACAAGGACATACCCGCATGGGCAAAAGGCGCAGCGGCGGCATTGAAGAGAATGGGCATCATCGATGGTAAAGGCGGAAACAAATTTGATCCTCAAGCTGCAGCATCACGAGCTGAGGCCGTAACCGTGCTGCTCCAAATGAAGGCGCGAATGAGCAAGTAATACATCGGGCGGCGATACCGGGATGAATCGCCCGCGCTCGTATGGACTGCTTACGCCGCACGGATGGAACGGGCGGCACATGAATTGGATGATCGAAGCAAACTTAACCATGGTCGGCCGGCAATCGGCTGACCGTTTTTTTGTCGTGCCGCGGAATGTCACCAGAGTACAAGTTTCGGTCACGCGCGCGGTGTGTGCGTCGGTCGGCGCTGTCCTATAATGAGGGCACAACGAACGAAAGAAAGAGAAGAGGGTGTGATTCACTGCCATGCTCGTGCTGTTCGACCGGAAATTCTGGCGCAAATACAAGGTACTGCTGCTTATGCTGCTGCCCGGAACGCTCTATCTTCTGCTGAATAATTATTTGCCGATGTTCGGCGTCGCGATCGCGTTCAAGAACATCAATTATGCCAAGGGCATCTGGGGCAGCGACTGGGTCGGCTTCAAGAACTTCCGGTTTCTGTTCGACACCCAGGATGCCTGGATCATCACGCGCAACACCTTGCTGTACAACTTCGCGTTCATCATCATCAATCTCGTGTGCGCCGTCGGGCTGGCGATCCTGCTGAACGAGATCCGAAGCCGGCTGGCGGCGCGGTTCTACCAAAGCATGATGCTGCTGCCCTATCTGTTCTCTACCGTCGTCGTCAGCTACCTGGTGTTCGCATTCCTGAGCTCGGATTACGGCTTCCTGAACCACAAGGTGCTGCCATGGCTCGGTCTGGAACCGCTTAACTGGTACAACGAGCCGAAGGTGTGGCCGTACATTCTCGTCATCGTTAATACCTGGAAAAGCGTCGGCTACCTCAGCATCGTCTACCTCGCCGCGATTATCGGGCTCGATAAGGAATATTACGAGGCGGCCGTGATCGACGGCGCGGGCAAATGGCATCAATTCACGCGGATTACGATCCCGTTGATCATGCCGATCATCATCATCATGACCTTGCTCGCGATCGGTAAAATATTCTACTCCGACTTCGGGTTGTTCTACCAGGTCACGATGAACTCGGGAACGATTCAATCGACGACCAGCGTCGTGGACACCTACGTGTATCGGGCGCTCCTTCAGCTCGGGGATACCGGCATGTCGTCGGCCGCCGGTCTCTACCAATCCGCCGTGGGCTTCGTGCTGATCCTCGTCGTCAATCTGGTCGTTCGCAAGTTCAGCAAGGAAAACGCATTGTTCTGACAGGAGAGAAGAAACATGGACAAGTCGCAAGCCTTGTTATCGGCGGGGCCCGGAACGTTCCGGGCCGCGAAACGCCGCCAACGGTCGCTCTATCAGACCGTATTGAACGGGCTGTTCTGCATCGCCGCATTAATCGTCGTGCTGCCGCTCGTGCTGGTGTTATCCGTCTCCTTCTCGGATGAGGATTCGGTCTACATCCACGGCTACTCCTTCATTCCGCATAAGTTCAGCACGGCCGCTTACTCGTATCTGTGGGCGGATCATGGGGCGATCGCGCATGCGTACGGGGTGACCGTGCTGGTGACTGTCGCCGGGGCGCTGGCCGGACTGCTGTTGACCGCGCTCTTCGCCTATCCGCTGGCCCGGCGGGATTTCCCGCTGCGCAACGTCTTTTCGTTCTTCGTGTTTTTCACTATTTTGTTCGGCGGCGGCCTGGTGCCGTGGTATATCGTGTTTACCAATTTCGTCAACGTCAAGGATTCCATGCTGGGCCTCGTCCTGCCGGGCTTGCTGATGAACGGCTTTAACATTCTCGTGGTGCGGACGTTCTTCCAGGGCATCCCGCCGTCCTTGATGGAATCGGCGACGATTGACGGCGCGGGCGAGTTCCGCATCTGGTGGCAGATCGTCATGCCACTCTCCCTGCCGGTGCTGGCGACGATCGGCTTATTCATGACGCTGGGCTACTGGAACGACTGGTTTAATTCGCTCATCTTCATCTCCGACGTCAAATGGTACAGCCTGCAGTACATCATGCAGAAGACGCTGATGGACATCCAGTTCCTGTCGACGCAGTCCGGCGCGGGCAACGCGTCCGCCATTCTGGCGACGGCGCCGACCGAGACGATGCGGATGGCGATGGCGATCATCGGCGTCGGACCGATCGTGCTGGCGTATCCGTTCTTCCAGCGCTATCTCGTTCAGGGGCTGACGGTCGGCGCCGTCAAGGGCTGAGCACAGGCAGTCAGGCCCGCGAATCGATCCACGTGGGAGGTGATGCAGGCCGGGGAGCCCGGCAGGCAAGTTAAGCGTTGACAAGCAAGGCTATACTATTATCGAACGTCATTGGGAGGTCAAGAACGATGAAGAAACAGATCGGCGCCATGCTGGCATTATCCATGGTATCCGCTTTCGCACTGGCTGGATGCGGCACCTCGAACGAACAGAACGCCGCCAACGCGGCGGGAGAAGCGGCGGGCAACGCCAAGACGGCGGGCAATGCCAATGCCGCCAGCGAGAAGCCGGCGCTGAAGCCGTACAAGCTGGTCATGTATTATCCGGGGTCGACGCCTGGGGATCTGGCTCTCGTACAGGACGAGATCAGCAAGTATTTGACGGAGAAAATCAACGCGACGATCGAGCTCAAGCCGATCGATTGGGGTGCCTACGGCGATAAATCGAACCTGATGTTCACGTCGAATGAGAAATTCGACTTGATGTTCACGGCTTCGTACCTGAGCTACAACGTCAACGTTGCCAAAGGCCAATTCCTGCAAGTGGACGAGCTGCTCGATCAGTACGGCCAAGGCATCAAGGATACGCTCGGTCCGGACTGGCTCAAGGGCAGCCAGGTCAACGGCCATAACTACGCCGTGCCGACATTGAAGGAGTTCGCGGGCGCGGCGGGCATGCTGTTCCGCAAGGACCTGGTCGACAAGTACAACATCGATTTGAACGCGATCCATACGCTCTCCGATCTGACGCCGATCTTCCAGACGATCAAGGACAAGGAGCCGGGCGTGACGCCGCTGGTGCAATCCGGCAGCCTGAACCTGCCGGGCCTGCTTACCGGGTATTCGCTGGACTACCTGGGCGACAGCTCGGGCGTCCTTGATCCGGCCGCGGGCGACCTGAAAGTCGTCAATTTGCTGGAGACGAAGCAGTATGTCGATTCCGTGCATCAAATGCGCCAGTGGTACCAGGCCGGCTTCATCAACAAGGATGCGTCGACGCTCAAGGACGATCAGTTGTATAACATCGTCAAGGCGGGCAAGGGCTTCGCGTTCGCGGTAACGACCAAACCGGGCAAGGATGCGGAAATGAGCACGCAGCTCGGCGTCGAGCTGGTGCAGAAGGATTTGACGAAGCCGCAGACGACGACCGGCGAAGCGACCGGCGCGATGCTGGCCATTTCCCGGACGAGCGGGGATCCGGAGCGCGCGATGATGTTCCTGAATCTGCTCTACACGGACAAGACGCTGCTGAATATGCTGGACTTCGGCATCGAAGGCAAGCATTACGTCAAGAACGCGAACGGGATGCTCGACTATCCGGAGGGCGTCACCTCGCAGACGAGCGGCTTCAATCCCGGCACGGCCTGGATGTTCGGCAACCAGCTGAACACGTACTTGTGGAGCAACGAGGATCCGCAGAAATGGGAGAAATTCAAGGCCTTCAACGACAGCTCTACCAAGTCGCCGGCGCTCGGCTTCGTCTGGGATCCGACGAACGTCAAGAACGAAGTGTCGGCTGTCGGCAACGCCGGGGCCGAGTTCGGAGGCGCGATCATGACCGGCACGGTCGATCCCGATAAGTACCTGCCTCAATACAATGCCAAATTAAAAGCCGCGGGTCTGGAGAAGATCATCGCGGAGAAGCAGAAGCAGCTCGACGCGTGGGCGCAGGCCAAGTAGGCCGTCAGCGCCGAACGGGCGAGGCAAGCGCGAACCGGTAACCGGTTCGCGCTTTCCGCCATTTGTTTTATAATAGATTTTACGTTAATAGAAGCTTACGTTGATGCCGCAGGCCGCGGCCCGGCAAGGAGGACGTCCGCATGACGCTGCGCCAGAAAGTGATCGTGGCGTTCGGTTTAATTACCGTGCCGCTGGTCGCGTTCTTGCTCTACACCAATTATTATTCCAGCAAGGTCGTCCGCGAGCAGGCGGCAGGTTACAATGCCGGGCTGCTGACGCTCTACGGGGACCAGCTCGATCAGACGCTGGAGACCGGCAACAGCTACCTGTACCGGCTGGCCAACCAGGAGCCCGTCATTCGTTCCCTCGTCTATCATGCCGGCGATCTGGACGAATATACGATGACCCGGGTCGCCGTCAGCTCGAGATTGTACGCGGACTTCCAGTACAACCCGAGCATGTATCTCGAATTCGTGTACAACCCGAATAACCGCGATCTGATCATGGCCCAGCCGAATGAGAAATCGTACGAGGAAGCGGAGGGCATCGCAAGCTATCTGAAAGGACTGTTCGAGGGCGCCGGTCAAGGAGATCGGATCGCGCCGTTCGAGCTGCTGTGGCAGCATTGCAGCATCGGCGGCGACTCGTTCCTGCTGCGCATCGTCCAGACGGATACGAATACGTACGCCGGCGCTTTGATCCGGCTGGACGTGCTTATGAAGCCGCTGCAACTGATTGCGCGCGACCAAAGCATTCATGCGTATTTCCTGAGCCGCGAGGGAGCATGGCTCACGCCCGGTCCGCCGCCGGACGCGGCCGCCGAAGGCAGCGCGGCGATTGTCGCAAGCGCAAGCGACAACGGCAGCGGCAAGCGGGCCTACCGCACGGTTCGCGGCGCCGAGAAGTACCTGATGGTCAGCCATCCGCTCGGCTTGTGCGACCTGGTGCTGGCCGTTATGATTCCCGAGAAGGTGATGCTGCAGCAGGTGCCGATGTTCCAGCGCATCGGGTACGTGATTCCGTTCGCCGCCGGCATCGTGCTGCTGATCTTCCTGGCGTACGTGCAAAATCTGGTCATCGATCCGATGCAGCGGCTCGTCAAGGGGATGCGCCAACTGAGCAAGGGGAATCTGGATACCCGTCTGGCAGCGGGCCGGTCTGCAGAATTCGCTCTTATCGGCGAGACGTTCAACAATATGGCTTCGGAAATCCAGGATTTGAAAATCCATGTCTATGAAGAGGAAATTCGCTCCCAGAAGGCCGAGATCAAACAGCTGCAGCTGCAGATGAATCCGCACTTCCTGTTCAACTCGCTCAACATCATCTACAATCTTGCCGAGACGGGCAGGGTTCGGCTGATCCAGCAAATGACCCGTCATATGGTCGAGTACCTGCGGTTCTTCGCCCGGTTGAAGGAGCATGCGATCACGGTACGCGAGGAGCTTGCGAACGTCGAGCATTATATGAACATCCAGAAGCTGCGATTCCCGAGGCATCTGGCGTACGAGTGGGAGATGGAAGACGCGGCGGCAGCTGCGCAGCTGCCGCCGCTCACCGTTCAGCCGTTCGTCGAGAACGCGCTCAAGCACGGTTTTTCGAACGGCAGGGATCTGTTTTGCGTAACGGTGCGGGCGCGCGTCCTCGACAGGGAAGGCCGCCGATTCATCGAGCTCGTCATCGAGGACAACGGGAAGGGATTCCCGGCTGGCTTGACGGAGCATTTGACCGAGACGCTAGCCGATCCGGCCTATACCAAGGCGCATATCGGCATATGGAACGTATATAACCACTTGAAGATTCAGTACCGGGGGGAAGCCGAGCTTCGCTTGTCCAATGTCGAGCCGAAGGGCGCGCGCGTCGTGATGGTCATTCCGTATCGCGTGTCCTCCCAGGAAGGAGAAGTTCAGGATGCTCAACCTATTGATCGTGGATGACGAGATATATGCCGTAGAGGGGCTGAGATTGGGCGTCCCCTGGGCGTCGCTGGGCTTCGGCCAAGTGTTCGAAGCCTATAACATCGAGGATGCGGCGGACATGCTGCGGCACAATGCCATCGATGTGGTTATATGCGACATCGAAATGCCGGGAGGCGACGGATTCGAGCTGCTGGAATGGATTCGTGCCGAGCAGCCTGGGCTGGTCACGTTGTTTCTGACCTGCCACGCCGAGTTTCACTACGCGCAGCGGGCGATTCAGCTGGGCTGCCACGACTATTTGCTGAAGCCGGTCGACTTCGGCGAGCTGACGGGCAAGGCGGGCAAGATCGCCGCGTCGATCGCGGCGGACAGGGAATGGGAGGCGGCGCAGGACAAGGCGAAAGCGTTCTGGGACCGGAAGAAACCGCTGCTCGTCGAGCGGTTCTGGCAGGATATGCTCGCCGCGCGCATCTCGGCATCCGGCGAATTGCTCGCCCGGGCTCTGCGGGAGTACGCCGTGCCGTTCGACTGCGAAGCGATGGACGTGCTGTCGATCTTGATCAGCGTGGAGCAGTGGACACAGCCGTTAAGCGAGCACGACGAGGAACTGATGGAGTACGCGGTGCGCAACGTAGCCGAAGAGATCGTCCTCCGGGGCGGACCGGGCTGCGCGCTGCAGGACGGGAGCGGCGCTAACGCGATCTTGATCTATTGCGGGAAGGGCGAGAAGCTGGATATGGAGGCGCTCGCATCGCGCTGCGAACAGTTTATCGGCTATTGCCGGGATAACTTCTACTGCAAAGTATCCTGTTACATCGGGGAGCCCGTGCCCATCGATCGGCTGAAGACGGTCTACGAGGCGCTGCTGAAGATGGAGTACGATAACATCAGCAGGTCGCATGTCGTCTATCGGTACGAGCGAGGCAGCGAGCCTGTCGAGCAGTTGAGCCCGATCGACATGTCCGAATGGCCGTCGCTGATCGAGCAGGGCGAATCGCAGCTGCTGCGTTCGCGCATTCATGATTCGCTGGTCGAGCTAAAGTTCGAAGGAGGCAGGGCCGACGCGCTTACGCTCTATTATCACGGCATGCTCCAGACGATCTATGTCGTCCTGCACAGACGGGGCAAGACCGTCCAGGAAGTATTCGCCGAAGCGCTTGCGCTCGTGCAGCCCCCGCCGCCCAAGACCATCCTGCAGATGGAGGAATGGGCATACGAGGTTACGGATACCGCGATTCGGTTCGTTAGAGGCGAGGAGGATTCGATCGTCCGCAAGATCAAACATCATATCCGGCATCGTCTCAGCGACAAAATCGAGCGCATGGAGCTTGCCCGGCTCGTCAGCCTCAACCCTGCCTACTTGTCGCGCCTGTTCAAGAAAGAAACAGGCGAATCGCTGACGGAATACATCCAGAGCGAGAAGATGAAGCTGGCCAGAGAACTGCTCCGCGGCAGCGACAAGCCGATCAGCGAAATCGCGCTAATCGCGGGGTACGGGAATATGTCGTACTTCTCCAAGGCGTTCAAGAAGCAATTCAATGTCAGCCCGCTGGCCTATCGGAAGGGACAAGCTTAATGTCGCTGGTCGGTTATGGTTACGGATGGCCCGTTTGCGGAATCGAAAGAATGGATTGCCGGGTTCTTCCTGATTGAAGTGAAGTCGAGGGAAGAGGCCATCGAGTGGGCCATGCGGTGTCCGGACCCGATGGGACATGGGGAAGGCCAGATCGAATTGCGTCAAGTAAATGAGTGACCAAAGTTAACCCCATAGCGACGGCCTATGAGGCTCACCGTAACGCGAGACGAATAAACCACCTTCAGGAGAAGACCATGTCGTACAACATGGAGGACTACCTGGAGGTGTTTTTTGCGTTGGCAATGCGGGTCAGCCAGCCGGCAGAAGTGAAGAGGAGCGAGCGTTTGCCATATGCTGGAGGGCTTGCTTAAAATATTTGCTGCGCGGTATGCCGACATGCCAATAATGCCAATTGTTGGCTGGACATGCCGGGTGGTCCCGCGTAAAATGCAATAGGATAAAAGATCTACTTGGTTCTATAGATATAGATTTCACTCATTATCAAACTTGAAGCGTGGAGTGATTATGGATGTTGGCAACTCTGGAAGAGTTGATAGCATTTGATTATCGGCAAGCGAAGATTGAAACAAATGAAACGATCATGCTTTTGCATGGGAACGGATTTAATTCGACGCTCTGGGGGAGCTTCGCGGATTTATTGAACGAGACATGCAACGTCATTCGAATCGATCTGCATGGAGAATGGGAAGGTCCCCTTTCGTGGAAAATGATTTGCGACGAGATTCACAAGCGAACGGAGCGGATCGGCGTGCAAGAGCTGCATCTGGTCGGCCATAGCTTTGGCGCGTCGCTAGCGATGAGTTACGCGGGGGCTTTTCCCGGTCAAGTACAATCGCTCGTATTAATCTCCAGCGTCTTGTTCTACCCTCCGAAAGAAGGAAGAGAGGTCATCGAGACTTATATCGAAACCATTCACAGCCATGGTTTGAACGCAACGATTCAAAACGAAATTGTTTCCCACCTCACGTTGCTTGAAACGGATAGCGCGCCGGTTCAAGCCATCATGAAGGCCTATTCCGAAACCAACGTGAACTTATATCTGAAACTATTAGAGCTGCAAATGATCGATCGTCCGTTCGAAGCTGCCAAAACGATTATCTGTCCGGTCCTATTGCTAGCCGGAGAGAAGGATAGCTTGTACCTGCCCGAACTGCAATCCATCACGACCGGCTATTTTGGAAACGCTACGTTATTGATCGTGCCGAACGCGGCGAATGCTTTATTTATCGATCAGCCCGAGTTGTCGGCAAGCTGGGTCATGGATTTTATCCGAAGGAAAATGAATAACACGGTTGCATTCACGAGAAGATGGAGCATCTCGAGCCATTTGCCGCTTTCGCTTCAGTCCTCCATGCATGCCGCGCTTACTCCGAATGTATTGCGCGTAACCCTTATCCATTCCTTTCGCGTGAGTCTGAACGGTTCGGAACTAAAAGCGGGATGGGACAAAAGATTTGCGAAAAACATTCTTGCCTTCCTGATTTTTAATCCCTCGTGTACCCGAGAAGAATTATGCGATGCGCTATTCCCGAATTTAAATCTGGTTACGGCTTTGAATAATTTAAGGGTGTATCTGAATTATTTGAAGAAGCTCCTGATCTTGCCGAATGGCACCTCGGTCTTGCATACAACGCGCAATGCCATACGACTCGATGCGGATATCGAATGCGATCTTGTCTTATTCTCGAGCACGCTGAAGGAGCTTATCTTTACGGATATCCAAGAACATACCGGTATGGCTCGCGCCAAAGAACTTCTAGGAACGGTCGAAGGCAATAAATTTTTGACAGGCATCTATGATCAGTGGTTCGTAGACCTGAAGTTTCGAACGGAAGAGCAGCTGGCCACGCTTTCGTCCATGGTGGCGTACTGGGAAGCAAGCATGAATCGTCATGATTCCGCGCTGTATTTCGAGAGTCTCTCCAACCAGTTCATACAACTCAATTGATAGAACATTCAATAGGCGACGACAACAGCCTCCTCACTGTGTCTGACTCTCGTTCAGATCCTGTAAGGAGGTGATTTTTTGTCGGAATGCCGGAATAGGGAGCCCATCGGTCGTGTAACGATTCGGTAACGGCGAATTTCCTATAATGGAAGCATTCATACAATTCGATCGAGAAAAATAGGGATGAGAGGGAAAAAATGCGATATCTATCGAAAAAACGGCTAGTCGTGTATCTCATCATTAATCTATTGGCATTTGTGGTGCCAAACTTCCCGGGTACAGTGAAAGTAGCCCATGCGGACTCGCCAGCTTGGTCGGAAGTGGGACAACCGTCACCGGGGTCAGTGAATTCCTTGTTGAATGTCGACGATATGCTGTATGCAGGGGGGGATACCGGCATATGGTCATACAATAGCGACACGTGGATGAAAATGAGCGGCTCTCCGGATTACAGTAGCGTGAGAGCCCTGGAGAATGTCGACGGCACGCTGTATGCGGGGGTATATGGCACCGGCATATATTCGTACAGCAACGGCACGTGGACGTGGGTGAACGGCTCGCCTTACAGCGTGACAGCCTTGGAGAATATCAACGGTACGCTGTATGCGGCGACGCATTTCTCCGGCGTATGGTCGTACAGTAACGGCGTGTTGACGCAGATGAGCGGCTCGCCGGAGTATGTGACTACCTTGTTGAATGTCGACGGTACGCTGTATGCGGGGACATATTACACCGGCATATGGTCATACAGTAACGGCGCGTGGACGCAGATGAGCGGCTCGCCGGTGGATGTAGTTTCCTTGCTTCATGTTGATGGCGAGCTGTACGCAGGGACGGAAGGCCTCGGCATATGGTCATACGGTAACGGTACTTGGCTCCGAATGGACGGTTCGCCGGAGTATGGCAATATAACTGCCTTGGAGAATGTGAACGGCACGCTATATGCTGGGGCAAACGGCATCGGCGTATGGGCGTACAGTAACGGCATATGGACGCAAATGAGCGGTTCGCCGGAACTTGTAGATTCCTTGTTAAATGTCAACGGTACGTTGTATGCGGGTGGATATGACGGTGTCATGCAGCTGACGGCATATTATTCCAGTGTACCGGCTAATCTCAAAGCCGGCAGCACGACGTCCGAATCTACTACGCTGACGTGGGATGCCGTACCTGGAGCGATTGCCTACAACATCTACAAGAACGGGGACCATGCAGCGATTGCCACCGTGACCAGTCCTGCCTATATCGTGAACGGATTAACTCCGAACACTGCGTATACGTTTACGGTGAGTGCAATTAACGGAACCGAGTCGGCTCGAAGCGGCGCGATCAATGTCGTAACTATGCCGAATAATCCGACTGGCCCGACAGACCCGAATGGCCCGACAGACCCAGCAGACCCGGCAGACCCGTTAACTTGGTCGCAAGTAGGCGTATCGCCCCCAAATGTAACCTCCTTGCTGAATGTCGACGGTACGCTGTATGCGGGGACGACTAAATATGTATGGTCATACGGTAACGGTCAGTGGACGCGGATGGACGGCTCGCCACGCTATGTGTACGCCTTGCTGAATGTCAACGGTACGTTATATGCGGGCACACTCGATGGTTCTAATGACATATGGTCATACAGTGACGGCACGTGGACGCCGATGAACTCGCCACGCTACGTGTACGCCTTGGTGAATGTGGACGGTACGCTGTATGCGGGGACAATGAGTGGCGTATGGTCATACAGTAACGGCAGCGCGTGGACGCTGATAAACGATTCGCCAAGCAGTATACAAACCTTGCTAAATGTTAACGGAACACTATACGCGGGAGCATTTTATGATAGTTCTAATGACGTATGGTCATATGGCAACGGCACATGGACGCAGATGGACGGGTCTCCGTACGGTATTACTAACTTACTGAATGACAACGATACGCTGTATGCGGGGACCTATAATGGCGGCGTATGGTCATACAGCAATGGCACGTGGACGCAGATGGACGGCTCGCCATCTCATGTAAATTCCTTGCTGAACGACAACGGTACGCTCTACGCGGGGGCAACTAATGGTGCTAATGACGTATGGTCATACAGCAACGGCAAGTGGACGCAGATGAACGGCTCGCCGTCCCGTGTGTACTCTTTGCTGAATGTCAACGGTACGTTGTACGCAGGCGGGGATTTCGGAGTGGAACAACTGTCGCATACTTCCAGTACGCCAATCAATCTGGAAGCCAGCGGCACGACGTCCGAATCCACTACGCTGACGTGGGATGCGGTACCGGGAGCGACTGCGTACAACATCTATAAGAACGAAAGCGCTGCGGCGATCGCCACCGTGACCAGTCCTGCCTATACAGTTAACGGACTAGCTTCCAACACCATGTATACGTTTACGGTAGTTGCACGCAATGAAATGGAATCGGACCAGAGAGGGAAGCTCAATGTCTTAACTACACCGAATAGCCCGACGCGCCTTGTGGTAACGGAAGGGGACAAGCAAGTCGTGTTAGCCTGGGGCCGCGTATCAGGCACAGGGACAGTAACTTATAGTATCTATGAAGGAACATCGCCCGGTTCGTATAGTACAAATCCGATTGCAACGGTGACTGATTCTACCTTTACGGCAACAGGATTGGTGAACGGCACAAGATACTATTATGCGGTAAAGGCAAGTAATGCAGGGGGAAGCAGCGGCTACTCCGAAGAAGTGGATGTTACACCACAATCCAAATTCTCAGTCATATACCATGGCAATAGGGCAATGTCTGGTGATGTGCCAATCGACAACAGCCTCTATACATCGGGAGACACAGTGCGAGTGTACGACAATATTGGAAAGCTGGCACAGCCAGGCTACATATTCGCTGGATGGAACACGACTGCGGACGGCAGCGGAACGAGCTTCGCTCCTGGTGCAACGTTAACGATGGGTGAAGCGAATTTAACGCTTTATGCGCAATATACAATGGATAATGAGGCTCCGAAGGTGATTAGTATATCTCCTTCTGAATCTTCAATACTCCCTGCAAATCCCGTCATAAATGTGCTTGCTTCGGATAACTACAAGCTTTCGAAAGTAACAATCGAATACCAGAAAGTCGGAGCACCGGCTGATCAATGGAACGAGCTGGGAACTAAGGATCTGAATGCCTCTAGTGATGTTGTATCGCTAGTTTGGAACACCTCTTCATCAATTAGCGGTACTTACAAATTACGAACTGTGGTTTATGACCAGGCAGGCAACGCAAGTACGCCGAAGGATGTTTTATATCGTCTTGATGTAGATCCGCCAGCCACGCCTATTGTTACTGCTTCGCCTGGCGGATGGAAGATAGATCTCTCTTGGACATCCGGTAATGAAACAGACCTTGCCGGGTTCAGGATATTTAAGAGCTTAACACCGGAGGGGCCATTCAATTTTGTTACTGAAACGAAGTTAACTTCGTATACGGATGTTCCGCTTGCACCAGGAAGTAATTACTACTACAAGGTTGAAGCAGCCGATCGATACGGCAATGCAAGCATGAGCGAAGAAACGTCTGCTTCTCCGCTCAGTCAGGACCCCTTTGCCCCGAAGGCTAAGGCGGGTAACAACCAGAATGCAACTGTCGGAATGGAAGTCGCCTTCGATGGTAAGCGATCTAGCGACAATGACAGAATTGCCGCCTATTCATGGGACTTTGGAGACGGGACAACCTCCGACTTAGCTCAGCCGACACACAGTTATAATTCGGCAGGAAGCTATACGGTTGCGTTGACGGTTACGGACCCTGCCGGAAACGCGGCAAGCGATACTATGATCGTGACCGTGTATCCGGAGCAGCAGGAAACACTGCAGGTCAAGGTAATTGACGGCGATACCGGAGCGGTCATTCCCGGGGCAAATGTGTATGTGAATTTCTCCGATCATGCGGCGAAGGATTATATGACGGACGGTAACGGTACGGCTGCAATTGTAGCCGTACCAGGCAAGTACGAGGTTTCTGCATACAAGACAGGGTATCTGCCTGCTGAAGTCACGTCGGAAGTTAACCAGCACCAGGAAACGCAAGTGACGGTAAGCATCAAAAAAGGAAAGCTTGTCGTTGGAGAACCGAATGTTCACCGTATGTCGCTGGAGGAAATCGTAGCCGCAGGTATCGATGCCAATGCTCCCGAGAACCAACATGTATTTAAATTCGAGGTTCGCCTGACATTTGCCCAGCAGCCGCTGCCTGTAGAATATCTCATATTAAACGGCCATGGAGACATATTAAGCGGCGGCGGCCCTATAGCCTATGGAGACGGTGGAGTCGGGAGCGGCTCGTTCGCAAGATACGCCTATCCCAAAGCCATCGTGTATGCAAACCATCCTGAAATACCGCCAACCCTTGCCTTCCTTACCGTTCCCAAGGAAGTCTCATGGCAAAAGGAGTTTTTTGAAGTAGGGCTGTCCTTGCAGAATATGGCGGATCCGCAGTTTGTAATTGCAAACGCAACAGCTGCATTAAAGCTTCCGGAAGGACTTACGCTTGCTCCTGCAGCGGAAGAACAAAGTCCTATCATTCGAATAGGAGACATTGCCGGACAGGAAACAAAAGAAGTGAATTGGATTGTCAGAGGAGACAGAGAGGGCAGCTACGATCTTGAAGCCGATTTCAACGGAACATTGATGCCGTTCTCCGCCCCCGTAAATACGACGTTTAAAACATCGGAACCCTTCCGCGTTTGGGGTGGGAGTGCACTGCATATCTATGTGGAGGCGGAAGATTCGGCTTATCTCGGCGAGCAGTATTATGTTCAGTTTAGAATCAAGAACGAGTCTGACGCACCGATCTATAACTTAAAGACAAACTTCGGCGCATACAGCGAGCCGACGCCCGTACATGAAGTCGTTATTATCGGTCCGAACGGGAGCAAAACGAAGGAAAGATACGAGGCCGGCGCATCATTCTACATGTCTTCGATTGATGCAGGGAAGTCTCTCCCGATCCTCCAGACAGGCGATTCGGTAGGAATCGGGGTGCTTAACCCGGGAGAAAGCCTGTCCGGCACTTACGTTACGAACTTTAGCGCTGCGGGAGACCGGGATGAGGTTTATTACAGGCTGAAAGATGCTTTCTCGGTCACATCCGGCGGCAGTACGACGGAAGTGCCTGTAACCATATCAACCGTACCTAGCCATATTACAAAATATAAAGAAGTAATTGATGATGGTTCGATGTGGGCGGATCCGGTAGATACCACCACCGGCGCCGATGTGATCGAAAGAAGGGATTTAAGCGTCATGGGCGCGGGCTCCCACGAGTTCTCCTTCGATCTCCGGTACAACTCCTTGTTATTAAATGACGGGTCTATGGGCAAAGGCTGGAGTCACAACTACGAAACAAGGCTCGAGCCAAAAGAAGACGGAACGATCTTGGTGTACTGGTCTCCGTCAAACTATACGAAGTTCTTTAGCAAGGATTTCATCGACGGACAGGTATATGGAAGCAAGGGAGCGGATGGTACCGTTCTGCTCTCGAACGCAGACCATGGATCGTCAGAACAGGAGTATGACTCCAAAACCTCTGGCATGACGGAATATGCATTGAAGAAGAAGTCGGATGGTACATATTCACTGGCATATGGGAACAAGAACGCCTATTTCTTCGATGAATCAGGGAAACTTACTGGAATACAGGATAAGGATGGTCACAATATCACGCTCACAAGCTCCGAAGGAAAACTTGTAATCGCTGAGGCGATAACAGATCAGACGTTGACGGTTAGTTACAATGCCCAAGGGCAAGTCGAACGTGTGTCCGACAAAATGGGAAGGACGGTTTCATTCCGATATGACGCGAATGCGTTCCTAACCGCAATCACGGATGTGAATGGGAATACAACAACCTATACGTATGATTCGGCAGGACATGTTCTTACGGGAACTGACGGAGAGGGAGTAACCTTCTTTGCGAATACGTATGATGATAAAGGCAGAGTCCTAACTCAGGATGATGGAGTAGCAGGTAATCAGCTGACTCGGTTTAGTTACGATGATACATCTGATTCTTGGGGAGAAATCGTGACTATCACGGAGAGAAACGGTGAAACGAGAAAACATGCAAGCGATAGATTCGGACAACTTTCATGGATTCAAGATGAGCTCGGCAATAAAACCGCTTATGCTTACGATTCTCGGGGAAATCGGATCAGTGAAACCGACGCGAAAGGAAATACAAGCCATTATACCTATGATTCTCATGGCAACTTAATTACGATCACCGACCCGGCGGGACATGCAGAGACCATGGCTTATGATGATCAAGATCATTTAATCTCGATCGCGAATGCAGCCGGCGAGAAAATTATTAACACCTACGATAGTCATGGCCACCTTACGAGTACGACCGATGCGATGGGCAATACCACGAACTATACGTACGATGATAACGGTTTTGTTGTATCCAAAACTTCGCCGGGGAAAGGAAGAACAGTTTTCAATTACGAAAACGGTCTTCTTCATTCGGTAACGGATCCGACCCATAAACAGACAACGTATACTTACGATCAGGCTGGAAGGGTCATAAGCATCAGTGACGAGGAAGGGATCGTCACGGCCATCGCTTATAGTAACATGAGTCAAATATTACGTTTAACGGACGCTATGGGGAACACGATCTCCTATACGTACGACAGTCGTGGGCATAAATTAACCGAAACCGATGCCAGCGGCAACATGACAAAATTCCGGTACAATGGAAACGGAGATCTAATCAGCCAGACGGATGCCTTGAATCATACGACCCACTACAGTTATGAAGGAGAAGGCCGCTTAACGGAAATCATGGATTCTTTAGGGAATACGACAAGAATGATCTATGATGCTAAAGGCCAACTGACGGGTATTACGGATCCTTCAGGAAATACTTCGCAGATCCAATATGATTCCGTAGGCAATGCAATCGGCAATACGGATGCGCTAGGTCAAACGACCTCAAGCAGAAGTTACGATGCAGTAGGCAATCTTTTATCGGAAGTCGATGCATTAGGGAATGCGACGACCTACCGCTATGATTCTCTGAATCGTTTGGTAGATGCAACGGATCCCTTGGGGAGAAGCACCCGGTACCAATACGACGATAATAATCGGCTCGCGCAAGTCGTCGATGCGCTCCAGGGACTGAGCAGCCAGGGGTTTGATCGTGACGGCAATCGCACTTCATTAACGGATCCCAACCACAACAAGACCACGTTCGATTTCGACGCAGCAGGTCGATTAACCGGAGTAAACAGTGATTCCGGGAATGCGATAACGTATGAATACAACGCCAGAGGCCTGATCTCGAAATCGACCAACGGACGCGGTCAAGAAACCGATTATACGTATGACGATTCCGGGCGGTTACTTAACTTTACCGATCCTGTTGGAACGGTATCGTATACGTATGATTCCAACGGAAATGTTCGGAGTGCGCAAGATGCCTTGGGAACGATTAGCTGGGAATATGATGCAATGAATCAAGTAACCCGGTACGAAGATGCGTATGGAAATACGATTCAATACAGTTACGATGATGCAGGAAATTTAAAAACACTGACGTATCCCGACGGGAAAACCGTAAGCTATGACTATGACTCGGCTTATCGGCTTATCCAGGTAACGGATTGGTCGGGAAGAAAAACACGGTACGGCTATGATGCAAATGGTCGATTAGCCATGACGTCACGACCCGATGGTTCAATCGAACGCCGTATCTATGACAAAGCCGGCCAACTGGCGGAAATCAAAGATGTCGCCTCGGATGGAACGGTCATAACGGATGATCAGTACAGTTACGACTCGGTTGGAGATGTACAACAAGAAAGCCGGACAAGCGCGATGGGAGAGCAGTCTATTCCAGCATCTAGAGTGATGACGTATACCAAAGGCAATCGGTTAGCTACCGTTGACGGTAATGAAATCGCTTATGACGCCGATGGAAACATGCTAACAGGGCCATTGGGCGGAAAGATGGTTTCCTACCACTATGATGCGCGGAACCGATTAATAAACGTTAACCGCATTGCAGACGGTTCCGATTCGACAAGCGCTTATCAGTACGATGCGCTTAATAATCGAGTCGGCATGATGCTGAATGGACAAGCATCTCGATATGTAATCAACCCGCAAGCATCCCTTACTCAATTATTGATGGTAACGGATGATCGCGGAGTGCCCCAAACTAACTATGTATACGGGATAGGATTAATCGGACAGGAGGATTCGCAGGGCGACTATCTAACGTATCACTTCGATCGGCGCGGAAGCACCGTTGGTCTAACGGATGAGCAGGGGAAGGTAATCGATCGTTTCGAATATTCCCTGTTCGGCGAGATCATTGAACATGAAGGGAATAGATCGACTCCATTCCTCTACAGCGGTCGAGATGGGGTCATGACAGATTCGAATGGTCTCTACTATATGAGAGCTCGATATTATAATCCCGAGATTCGGCGTTTTATTAATGAAGACACCCTATTGGGATCCATTGCGAACAGTCAAGAATTGAATCGGTATGCTTATGCGCAAGGTAATCCGGTAAGCCACATTGATCCCGGCGGGCATTGGGTCGGGTATGATGATGCGGTCGCAGCCGGGGTTGGGGCTGCGACGGGTTTAACTGGCCAATACATCAGCGATGTCGTAGCGAATTTATCCAATGGAAAAACCGGTTTATCGGCATTTGCCCCGACAAGCGGTTGGAATGCCTACACAGGTTCAGCAGTAGGCGGTGCAATTACAGGCGTATCCGCACTGTATGGGCCGGTTGGCATTGCTGTGGGCAATGTCGTAGGGAGTGCTGCCGGAAGTGCGATTAATCAGATTGGAGATCGATGGAGCTGGAAAGAGTTTGCCGCCGATACTGCGGTAGGGTCCTTGATTGGCAGTATCCATGCTCCCGTTAAAGCGGTGAAAATCCAGGGCGTGAATGCAGGCAGAGGAAACTGGGGATCTTCATTTGATGGACTTGTTACTAAAGTGAAGAAAGGGTCCGTTACAAACATTAGAACGGAAACAATGGTACATGCAGGTATTTCTAAATATGTAGATGATTTGGCGGAGACAGGAAAAAGCGGAGTGTTTAATGGATTCTGGCAATACCAGAAAGATCGGAGTGCCCTCTTCGGGGGCACTAACGCTAACTATAACTAGTATAGAGCTTAGCGGGCGATGAGACGAAGACGGACTGGAGTATATGACTTGAAGATCCAGCCATGTATTCAAACTGTGGGAACGACTAATTTTGAAAGAGGTGAGATCAATTCGTCGATTCAGAAGCATCGCAATCATACTAGTATTCTTGTTCGGCTTCAGCACCGTCGCGAAGGCTGCGACCTATACGTACGATCAACTGAACAGGCTTACTTCGGTGACCTACGATAACGGAGTGACCGTCACTTATACGTACGATGCTGCAGGGAATCTATTATCTGTCGTCAGCTCCGCCGACCAGGACAACGCTGGTGGAACAGGCGGCACGGGCGGTACTGGAGGAACAGGTGACACCGGTGGTACGGGCGGCACTGGGGGCACCGGTGATGCAGGCGGCACGGGTGGTACTGGCGGCACCGGTGGTACAGGCGGTACGGGCGGTACAGGCGGCACCGGTGGAACAGGCGGCGCAGGTGGTACAGGCGGCACAGGTAACACCGGTGGTACAGGTAACACTGGCGGTACTGGCGGAACAGGTGACACCGGTGGTACGGGCGGCACTGGGGGCACCGGTGATGCAGGCGGCACGGGTGGTACAGGTGGTACCGGCGGAACGGGTGACACCGGTGGTACAGGTAACACCGGCGGTACTGGCGGTACCGGCAGCATTGGGGGAACAGGCGGTACAGCTGCGACCACGCAGCCTTTGAATGATCCTGCTGACGGGAAGTTAACCCTTCCCGCGGGCGATTCAGGCAAGGCAAGCTTAGGGAATGAAGTGACGGTTTCGATTCCTGCGGGGGCTAGCGGCCAGGCATTGGTCCTGACGATTCATAAGTTGCAGGATATCCAATCGCTCTTAACGAATCATGAAGTGCTGGCGAGTCCGATATTCGAAATTTTGAAGAACTTCTCGGGCAATTTCCAAAAGCCGGTCAAGCTGACCTTTACGTTCGATCCGGCCAAAGTAGGCAGTGGCCAGACGGTAGCCGTATTCTATTATGACGAAACCGCGAAGGCATGGGTGGAAGTAGGAGGCACGGTCGATGGCAATGAAATTGCCGTCGAAGTCAACCACTTCACGAAGTACGCCGTCATGGTCGTGGATAAGAAAGAAATGGCTGCAGCTCCGAACGTCGATTTCAGCGATATCGACGGGCATTGGGCCGAAGCCAAAATCAGGCAAGCGGCAAGCGGCGGGATCGTCAGCGGTTACCCGGACGGCACGTTCAAGCCGAATAAAACGGTGACGCGCGCGGAATTCGCCGTCATGCTGATGCATGCATGGAAGCCGCAAGGCGAAGGAGCGGCTTTGACGTTCAAGGACTCGGCAAGAATCGGAGCCTGGGCGCGGACGGCAGTCGCGCAAGCGCTGCAAGCCGGCATCATTAATGGCGACGATGCCGGTAATTTCCGCCCGGATGCGGTCATTACGCGCGCCGAGATGGCCGTCATGATTGCGAGGACGATCGGCGGGACCGACCGAACGGACGCCGCAGCCGGTTTTGCCGATGACAAGGACATCCCGGCTTGGGCGAAGAGCAGCGTTGCGATCGTGAAGCAGGCCGGGATCGTTCAAGGAAAAGGCGGTAACCGGTTTGCGCCATGGGATCATGCAACAAGAGCGGAGGCCGTGACGATCCTGCTGAATCTGTTGGGCGCTAATAAATAAGTAAACCTGTTCGCCGAATTTAGTTATGTAACAAGAGAGTGGAGCTGCCGGCGCAGCTCCACTCTTTGGCGTCCATGCCCATATATATGCCCAAGACAATAAAACCGGCCGCTGAATGCCGTCCGACGTCGTACAATCCGACATCCGCGGAAGGGATCTTGAAAAATTTGTCGAATTAAGCATATTCGTCAATACGCTTGACCAACCGGATCCCGTTAGCTCAGGACGGTTGATTTCAATACGATAAGAGTGGGTTGCCTTGTTTAAGAGATCGCTAATCGTCTGTCTGTTCGGCTTAATCGCTTTCTCCCTCATTCCATTGTCGATGCTGATGAATCATCATAACCAAACCGGCGAACTGCGCGTCCGGAATGGGATCATGGATCTCTCCGCATGGAATGACGAGCGGAATCCGATCATCAGACTCGACGGCGAATGGGAATTTTACTGGAATGAACTGCTGACGCCCGAGGATTTTCGCGATAAGGCGCCCGCCAACGCCGCCTATATGAAGGTGCCTTCCCGATGGAACGGCAAAATGGCAGATGGGCGGTCCTTGCCCTCATACGGTTACGCTACCTATCGGGTCGTATTGAAAAACATGCCGCTCAGCGGTGTTTTTGCGTTGAAGAAAAGCAATATCCGGTTTTCCAGCGCCATCTTCGTCAACGGACATAAGCTGCTCGAAGACGGGACGCCATCCGGGAATGCGGCGGAATATCGACCGGGCAACAGACCGCAATTCGGACTTTTCCCGCTGGACAAGGGGGATGCGGAGATCATCGTCCAGGTGGCCAACTACGATTACATCAATGCGGGCATTCCGATCTCCCTCTACTTCGGCGAGCAGGCTGCGATGATCAAGCACGAAGAGCAGAATACGACGCGCGAATTCGGCGTGCTTGCGATTCTCGGGGCGCTGGCGCTTATCTATCTGATTTGTTTTACGGCTGCGGCGATCTACCGCAATGTCGACTATTCGCTGCTCATCTTCGCGCTCGTCTGCGCGCTGTATGCCGTCTATCACGGCTTGATCGACGAACGAACCCTCATGTTATTTTTGCCTGACGCCGCGTTTGAAACCATGTACAGGGCGAAGGATATCGTTTCGATCGTCACGATGATACTGCTTGCCATGTTTTTCTACAAGATCAACAATCATATGATTTCCCTGAAGCTGCTGCGGGCTATATCGATTGTGCTGGGCGTCTTCGTGGTGCTGATCGGCATCGCCCCCATCCGTTTGTATATGGGCATTCAAGTCTATATCATTGCCATGTATGAAGCGATGCTGCTCTGGATGCTATGGAAATCCGCCGTCTTCTTCATCAGGAGCGAGGTTCACGGCCGGTTCAGAGCCTTGCTGCTGTTCATGGCGATTGTCGCGATCAATCTGTATTCGCTGGATATCATTTTGTTCGCCCTGTCCTTGAAGGGGAATCTCTGGGTCGCGCAGGCGTATATCGTCGTCTTCAACATCGTCGTCATCTTCCTGATCGTTCTCCGTTTCTTCGAAGCCTACCATACGATCGATGAGATGAAGAACCGGCTGCTGCAAGCCGATAAAATAAAAGACGACTTTCTCTCCAATACCTCGCATGAATTGAAGACGCCGCTCAATGCGATCGTCGGCATAACCGACACGCTGCTGAGGGGGATCGAGGGGCCGGTTACGGAGAGGCAGGCGCAGAATTTAGCGATTATTCTGGGCAGCGGCAGAAGACTCGCCAATCTCGTCAACGAATTGCTCGATTATTCCAAAATGAAGCATGGGGACATCGTGCTGCACACGAACAATACCGAGTTGAAGGCGACGGTCGATTCGGTGATGCGCATCCATTCGTTTCTGCTCGGCGGCAAGCCGATCGCGCTGATCAACGGCATACCGCAGGACTTCCCCGCCGTGCAGGCGGACGGCAACCGGTTGATTCAGATTTTCCATAATCTGATCGGCAATGCCATCAAGTTCACCGACCGGGGCGAGGTGACCGTATCCGCCAGAATGATCGGCGATGCGGCGGAGATCCGGGTTAGCGATACGGGGATCGGGATCGAGGCGTCCATGCGGGAGCGCATATTCCGCGCCTTCGAGCAGGGGGATCCTTCCGAGACCAGAAACTACGAAGGAACCGGTCTCGGCTTAAGCATCACCAAGAAGCTGGTGGAGCTCCATGGCGGCGCAATCGGGCTGGAATCCCGTCCCGGACAAGGCGCGGTATTCACGATTACGCTTCCGCGCGCGTATGCCCACGCGGAGGTCGACGCGGGACGGCAGGGAGAGGCGGCGTATCCGGATGCCGCGCTCCCGAAATCGGACTACCCCGTCTATATCCAGGGCGAGAGCAGCGAGCGAATTCTGGTGGCAGACGACGATTCCGCCAATCTGCAGGCGATGATCAACCTGCTTCGCTTGGAAGGGTACTCCCTCGTAACGGTCAATCGCGGGCAGATGGCGCTGGACGAGCTTGGCCGGACACCGGATTTCTCCCTTGTCATTCTGGACATTATGATGCCTGACATGTCTGGCTATGAGGTGCTGCAGGCAATCAGGGCGCGGTTCTCCTCCTTCGAGCTGCCTGTACTGATATTGACGGCGCGCAACATGGCGCACGACGCGGGGTATGCATTGGAGATCGGGGCCAACGACTTTGTCGGCAAGCCGTTCGAAACGGAGGAATTGACGGCCCGCGTCCGAAGCTTGACCCGATTGAAAGCTTCCGTGCGCAGCGCCGCGAACGCTGAAATCGCTTTTCTGCGTTCGCAGATCAATCCTCATTTTCTGTATAATGCCTTGAACGCGATCGCCGAATTATGCATTATCGAGCCTCGGAAGGCGGAAGAATTAACGCTGAATCTCTCGGAATACTTGAGAAGCAGCTTCGATTTCAAGGAGCTGAGCTCGCTCACGACGCTGCGCAGCGAGATGGAGCTTGTGGAAGCGTACGTGCATATCGAACGGGCGCGCTTCGGGAATCGGCTTGAGGTCGAGTACGAGGTGGAGGCGGACCTGAGCATCCGGATTCCTCCGCTGACCTTGCAGCCCTTGGTGGAGAATGCGATCAGACACGGCCTGCTGTCGACGTTCGACCGGGGGAAAGTAAGCATAACGGTGAGAAGAGAAACGTCGGGCGGGACGAAATTTATGGTTTCGGATAATGGATGCGGGATGAGCGAGCGCAGAATCCAGGACGTGCTGAACCTGGACGCGGATGCGAATGCGAATGCCGGCAAACGAGGCGTCGGATTGTGGAATATCGGCAGGAGGCTGAAGCATCTGTACGATACGGGCCTTCGCGTGGAGAGCGAAGAAGGGACGGGGACAACGGTGTCATTCGTCATTCCGGCGCATCCGTCCGAATGGTAAGGGGGAGAACGACATGCTAACGGCCATGATTGTAGATGATGAGGAGCTGTCGGTCAAGCGGCTGAGCAGACTGCTGCTCGAGAGCGGCGAGTTCGGCGAGTGCCATTCGTTCCTGCAGCCGTCGGAGGCGTATGAATTCGCGAAAACGAACCGGATCGATATCGCCTTCCTGGATATTGCCATGCCGAAAATGGACGGCATGACGTTGTCGGGCAAGCTGCGCGAGCTTGACGATTCCATACAGCTGGTGTTCGCGACCGGTTACGGAGACTATGCCGTACAGGCTTTCGATATCAGCGCATTGGACTATCTGCTGAAGCCGGTCACGGCGGAGCGGCTGAACCGGACATTAGGCAGGATCGACAAGAAGCGGAGCGGCGCTCCTTCCCTGCGCGTGCAGCTGTTGAACGAATTGAAGATATACAACCGGGACCGGCAAGCTGCGCCGATCAAGCTGCGAAGTCCGAAGACCGAAGAGCTGTTCGCCTTCCTCTTATGCAAGCGATCGGTGAGCCGGGAGGAAATCATTGAAACCTTATGGACCGATATGGAGACGGAGAAGGCGCTCAAAAACTTGAATTCGACGCTCTATTATATTCGCCAAGCGATCGATGCGGACAAGATCGGAAGCGTGATGCACGCGGGGAAGACGGAAATCCGCATGGAAGAGAACGGCATCGATTGCGATTTGTATCGCTTCGAGCGGCTGCTGAAGCAAATCCGGTCGGAGCCGGAGCGGGCGGACCAGCTGCTCCGGCAGGCGGAGGCGCTGTACGCGGGAGAGCTGCTGAAGGGCAAGACGTTCGAATGGATCACGCCGATACGACGCCGGCTCGAGCAGCAGTACATGGAACAGCTGGAAGCAGCGTATAGACGCCGCCTGGCGAATGACCGGCCGCTTGATTCCCTGCATGATTTAGGCGTCATCCTGAAGCTCGACCCGCTGCGGGAAGACATCCATCACGAGGTGATCCGCCTGCAGCTAGAATTAGGGAATCGCAACGAAGCGCTCCGCCAATATCACAGGCTGGAGCAGCTGCTGCAGCAGGAGCTGGGCACGAAGCCCGATTACCGATTGAAGGAGTATGTCCGGCGAATGATGCGCTAGCGCCGGACAAGGACGATAGGGGCGAAGGAAGGTATCGCGTGGATCGTTGAATCCAGCGTAATCACCGGTCAGCAAGCCGGTTGGCTAGATCCGAAGGCGTGCATGACGAGCGCGGAAATCGTGGTTGCGCTCCGCAGGCTGTTGCAGAATTGCGGTGTCTCGGGTTATCGAGAAAGTCCGACGCCGCCTAAGTCGCATGTACGGAAAGGAAGGCATCCCCCTCTAAGACTCACGGACACAGGTTCCGTTATTTGGGGGAAATCGGGCTTTTAGGGCAGCGCGCGGACACAGGATCCGTTAATGTCACCGAATGACAACGAAAACAGGCTAATCAGCCGATATAGCGGATCTCCTGTCCGCGAGCACACGAAAAAACGTCATAACGAAGCGAATAACGGAACTCCTGTCAACTCCAGTCCGCTTCCTAGCATCAACGGACGCACCGCGAACCAGCCGTCATGAATCCGGCTGGTTCGAAACGGTACCAGCAGTCCATGCCACGCTGGCGAAGCGGCAGCAGGATCTGTTCGTGCGCCGGGGCGCGGTTTGCCACGGGCCTGCTCGAAGCAGCGTATCGTTCTCAACAATCCGAGACACCTTTGCGGTGTCTTTTTTTCGTTCCGCCCGACGTTTATTTTATGCAAATCGCCCTATCCTAATAAAAGTTTAAGCCCCATGAAAAATTCCGGCCCTCTCGATTGTATTACAAGTGAAAGGAGGTGCTGAGGTGTACGCTTCATCCGAGCGCAATGAATCTGTACGGAAGGCCTTGGAACTGTATGCGCAAAGCTTGATCAAGATCGCGTTTGCCTACTTGAAGAATACGGCGGATGCCGAAGAGGTCGCACAGGACGTGTTCCTGGCTTATCTGCAGAAGCGGCCCGTATTCGCCAATCGGGAGCACGAGAAGGCGTGGTTGATTCGCACGACGATCAATAAGAGCAAAAACATGCTGAAAACCGGGTGGTTCCGAAGCCGAAACCCCGTCCCCGAGGACCTGAGCTACCTCCCGAAGGAAGAAAGCGACGTGCTGCAAGCCGTGCTGGCATTGGATAAGAAGTATCGCATCCCGATACATTTGCACTATTACGAAGGCTACTCGATCCAGGAAATCGCCGCGATCCTGCAGGCGAAGCCCGCGACGGTCGGAACATGGCTTGCGAGAGGGCGCATGATATTGAAAGAACAGATGGGAGGCCAAGGGGATGAAGGAGTCGTTATATAAATCGGCGATGGATCACGTGAAGACAAGCGAGGATTTCAACGAAGCAACCTATAAGAAGCTGTCGGCGGAGATGGACAAGGCGGCGCGAACGAATCTAATTTCACCTGAGGAGAGGGTAACTATGAAACAGCAAACGGCGATGAAAAGAAAAGTAACGGGTTGGACGGTCGGCATAGCGGCATGTGCGGTATTGACGCTCGGGATTGTCGCGGTGACGCAGAACCAGGGCTCGCCGGCTGCGCCGGCTCCGACGACCAATTCCCCGGCTGCGACGACGAAGCCGCCGATCATGGGCAAAGTAGCGGTCAACATCGAGGGCGTCATCTCCGAAGTGAGCGCGGACGGCAAGAGCTTCAAGGTCGGCGATCTGTGGGTTTCGGTAACGGATCAGACGCAGTTCGGCAGCCAAGAGCCGACGGCCGTGAAGCCGTCCGAAGAGCTGTTAAGCAAGGAATTCAAAGTCGGCCATATCGTCTCGGGCTTCACTTCCCAGGACGTCAGCACCGGCAAGGTGACGGCGGACGTCATTTATACCAATATGGCCCCGCAGCAATAAGCTGGCTTGGCGAGGCTGATAGACACCGCATGTCTAACCTCAACATGTTCTACCGGCAGCAAAGGCCGCTCGTTCCTATTACAAGGAACGAGCGGCCTTTCTCATGGCGCGATGCGATTTGCATAGTATCCATCCGTCCCGGCCTGCCGATGCGTCTACGTTTCTACATGAAGGAGTGCGCGAGGGGGCTGGGCGAATGCGTCTTCGTTCATAGGCTGCGCGGATCGGAGTAGTTCGGCATACTCATCTGTCTCATCTGTCGAGATAACGAAACATTAATATTGCGATGACAATTGTCGAAATCAAAGCTGTTATACTGACATGCGGAGGTCGGTACGACAAGTCTTCATATGAATATCCGGAGAAAGGAGTTTCCACTTGCAAGCGATAAGTAGGAATCGAATAACCGCGATCCGCTAGCTTTTGGCGGGGCATACGGACCGCGGCTTCTGATGAAACCGGCGCATCGGCGGTTTATTTGCCATGGATAAGCCAGTTCTATTTATATTACCACGTTATGTAATATGATGTCATATCCTACCTCCCTGAAATGGCCACCTTATCCAAATCGATTGAACGGAGGCGTACGAGTGATTGACTCGGTTATAAGAAAGAAAAGAATATTCGGCGTTGCGCTGTCCGTCCTGATGCTGCTCTCGCTGCTGCAGCCTGCGAGCTTCTTGCCGCGGGCGATGGCGGCCGCGGCGGCGACGCTCGTCAAGTGGGACGGGACAGGCAGCGGCGCGAATGCCGCTGTCGACGTTCCGGCGAACCAAGAGGTTTCGCTTGACGTCAACAAAGACAAGAAAGTGACGACGAACGCAACGACGGTTGCTTTCTCCAACGACAACTCAACACCTAAGGTCCCGGTAGTCAGCGGCAGTAAATGGCCGGCGGACGGTTACTGGCAGGTCTCGCTCGTCTCGACGGGCTATTCGAACCTGAAGGTATCCTCGGTTCAACGGGGCTCGGGGACAGGACCGAGAGATTTCAAGCTGCAATACAGCTTGGATCCTGCTTCGGGCTGGGTCGACGTGGCCGGGGGAGCGATCACGGTCAAGAACGATTGGACGACTGGCGTGCTGAATCAAGTGGCGCTGCCATCCCAAGCGGACAATCAGGCATTGCTCTATCTGAGATGGGCAATTGCAGGCACGTCGAACATTAGCGGAAATGGCAATTTCGCCGATACGGGCACGAGCCAGATCGAGAATATTATCGTCACCGGCGAAGCAAGCGACGGCAGCGGCGGCGAAACCGGCGGCGACGGCGGAAGCGGCACGCCGGCGACGGCAGCTCCGATTCCTGGGAAAATCACATTCGCGGACGATTATACGACGCTAACCGGCGATGCTGGCGCGGTGCCGGCGAGCTCGGACGTACATGCATACGATGCGGCCAACACGATGCTGGGGCAGACGACCGCGAACGCGGACGGTTCCTTCGCGCTGACCATCAGCAATCCGACGAACGCGGGAACCGTATTGTTGACCGCGACTGAAACCGACAAGAACGAGAGCGCGAAGGCAAGCGTATCGGTCGGGCGAACGGCGACTCCTAATGCCGCCAAAATCACCTATGCCAGCTACTCGACGGTGTCGGGATCGGCGGGAGCGGTTGTCGGCAGCTCCGAAGTTACCGTCTATTTGGCGGACGGCACGACATCGGCCGGTACGACGACGGCCGCGGCGGATGGTTCTTTTACGGCCAGCCTTGTCGGCGCGGACGGCAATGCGAAAATCTACGTGGCCGCCAAGGCGGCGAACAAGCTTATCAGCGCCCAAGCCGGCGTCGACTTTGCGATTCCGAACGCGACCAAAGTTAATCCCGGCGACGTCGTCTTCAGCATGCTGAACGTCAGCGGCACGGCGAACGGCGTGTACAAGAACAAGTTCTTCGAGCTGTACAACCGTACCGACCATGACATCAGCCTGCAAGGCTGGGTTATGGAATACAGCGCATTGGGCACGCCCAAGACGACGGGCTCCGGCACGACGCTTAGCGGAATGATTAAAGCGCACGGCTACTATCTGGTATCCGGGGCGGCCAATGCCAACGGGCCGGCTGCCGTTCCGGCGACGGCGGACGTATCCGGCAGTCTGGGGCCGAATGCGGGCAGCTCGGGCGGAGGCATCATGATTCTGACGCAGGCATCGACTGCGACGACAGATCAGAATAACGAGAATATCGTCGACTTGATCGCTTACGGCAGCGATTTGTCCCTCTTTGCCGGCAAAACGTTCGTATGGGGAACGCCATTTGTCGCATCGGACATCGCAAGCGGCGTCATGATCCGCAGAACCGAGTCCGGTTCGGATCCGCGCGCAGCAGTCGGTCTGCGCAACGGCGCTTACTTCACGAAGGATCCGTCCAAGGATTTCGTCACTTTCGTGCCGAAAGCTGCGGCAGCGCCATCCGAAATCATCGTTAAAAACGCTTCGTATAAAGAAGCGCCTGCCGCTTCCGCGATCACGTTCGACGGTGTCGCATCGGTAGTCGGAGCAGCGGACGCTGCCGTGGCGAATTCGACGGTGAAGGCGTACGCCTATGTCGGCGGCGTTCTCACGAAGGTCGGGGAGGCGACGGCTGGCGTTAACGGCTCGTTCACGATGGCCATCGCGAACGCAGCCGGCATTCAAACCGTCTATATGACGCATACGTATGCGAATACGGAAAGCCCGTATACCCGCATCGATGCAGCTTCTTATACGAAGCCCGCGGTCTCGACGATTAGCGACGCAAGGGCAGTGGATGCGAATGGCATGACCCTGCAAGCCGGCTATGCAGTAACGGTCGAAGGCATCGTTACGACGGCGAACGGCGCGCTGGGCACGGAAGCGACCAGCTTCTATTTGCAGGACGCGACCGGCGGTCTGCAAGTGATCGCCGGCGCCGCGCCGAGCGTTACGATCGTTCCGGGCCACAAGGTGAAGGTTTCCGGTACGATCGCGTTCACGGCAGGCATGGTTCAGCTCCTGGCGTCCTCGATCGAAGACGAGGGCGATCAAGGCCAGCCGGCAGCGGCAGCGGTCGCGATCGAGCAGGCTTCGACGGCGGCGGTCATGGAACCGCTGGAAGGCCGACTGGCCGCGATCAAAGGCAAAGTCACGAATATTGCCGCTTCCGGCACGGATACGGACGTGACGTTGAGCGATGACGCGGGCCATACGTTGATCGTCCGGGTGACGGCAGGCTCGGGCATCGACATGACGGGCAATACGATCGCGATGAACGAGACGTATACCTTTACCGGTATTGTCAATCAAGCGGATCGGGTATCCCCGTACGATAGCGGCTATCGCTTGATGCCGCGCAGTGCCGCCGATGCCAAAGGCGTGCTGCAGTTCAGCCATACGCCGCTTCCGAAAGCGTACCTCGGCGTGGATGTCGGCTTCGAGGCCATGGCGAAGTTCGCCGATTCGGTCACGCTCTATTATAAAGGGGCGGCCGCGGAGAGCTATCGCTCCATCGAGCTGACTTCCGCGGATAAGGTGTACTACAACGGCCATATCCCGCAAGTGGACGTTCCGACGACGGGCAAGCTCTACTATTACATCGAAGCGTTGTCCGGCGCGGACAAGGCCGAATCCGGCAGCGGCGCGGAGCCGATCGTCATCGATATCGTCACCGATGAAGACGGTCCTGCGATCACAAGACTAACGCCTGCGGATGGCGACAGATTCGAGACGCTGCATCCGCAGATTTCCGTCTCGTATAACGATCCGAGCGGCATTGATTTGACGCGCGCTTCGCTGAAGATCGACGATATCGATTTCACGGATCAAACGATGTTCTCGGCGACGCAAGCGACGCTCGCGCTCACCTCGGAGAACGATCTGGCTGTCGGCGAACATCATGTGCGGCTGATCATCCAAGACTTGCGCGGCAATATAACGGATCGAACGTGGACGTTCACGATCGAAGAGCGATTCACGGGCGGCAACCATTACTACGGCACGACGCACAACCATACGAATATTTCGCACGACGCGCACGGCGATCCGCAAACCGCGCTTAATCAAGCGAAATATTACGGCTACGACTATTTTGCGTTCTCCGACCATTCCCACGATATCGATGCTTCCATTCGGGGAACGGCGGCGGACGCGGCGACCCATGGCGGCATGCCGGAGCGCAAAGGCGGCGAGAGCTGGGCGCTGACCAAGTCGCTGGCGCAATCGAATACGGTAGACGGTCAGTTCGTCGTGTTCCCGGCATTCGAGATGACGTCGACGACATGGGGCCATTCGAACGTGTTCGGCACGGACAATTTCATCGACCGGGTTGAAGACGGCGGCATGTATCAGGACCTGGACAAGTACTACTCGTGGGTGATGAGCTACGACGACATCGTCGCGCAGTTCAACCATCCGAACGCGCCGTCAGGCTCGTTCAACAGCTTCCTGCCGTACAACAAGCAGGTGGACAAGCTGTTCACGATGTTCGAGGTCGGCAACGGTTCCGGCAACTATGCCTACGTGAACCTGGAGAACTTGTACTACAAAGCGCTCGATATCGGCTGGCATGTCGCGCCGACCTTCGGCGAAGACAACCATGACGCGACTTGGGGCCAGACGAAACGGCGCACGGTCATCGTGGCGAGAGATTTGACGACGGATTCGCTCATGGACGCGATGCGCAACATGCGCGTCTATATGACCGAGGACCCGAACGCCAAGCTGGACGCGACGGCCAACGGCTGGTATATGGGCTCGACCGTCGACAGCAAGACGCTGTCCTTCAACATCACAGGCAGCGACGACGTGCTGGAGAACAAGTCCGACCCGCATTACAGCTACATCGCGACGCAGTCCAACGATAATGTCGCGAAGGTTGAACTGATTACGAACGGCGGCGTCGTTGCGGCATCGTATACGCCGACGTCCGCATCGACTTCGTTCAGCTGGCAACCGACCGTTACCGCGCTAAGCGGCCAGCAATGGTTCGTCGTCCGCGTCACGCAAGCCGACGGCGACAAGATCTATTCCGCGCCGTTCTGGTCGCAGGAAGAACCGGTCGCGGTGAAGGTCAGCACGATCACGCCGGCGGAAGGCGCCATCATCGGCGGCAACGCGGCGACGCTGAACGCTTCGGTCAGCAATCAAGGGACGGAAGACCTGAACGGCTTGAAGGCATCGTTCTATTACGATCAGCAGGACAGCGGTCATTTGATCGGTCAGACGACCATCGATTCGCTCGCGAGCGGCAAATCGACGACGGCAAGCGTCATCTGGAACAGCCCGGAGGCAGGCAGCCACGACATTATCGTCGTGCTGACCGCGGAGGGAACGACGCTGAACGAATATCATCAGTCCTTCTCGATCAAGGCGCCGCTCGGCAAGAAGATTCTGATCGACGCCTCGAAGCGCAACGAGAATACGACGCAGGACAGCGGCAGCTACAAAGATAACTTGAAGATGTTCACGAATCAGATGAGGCTTCAAGGCTATACGATTGCCGAGAACGCGACGCCGGCGATCACGGACGCGGTCCTGAACGGCGTATCCGTGCTGTACATTTCGCACCCGGCTTCGGCTTACAGCGCGGACGAGATGACGGCGATCACTAATTTCGTCGCTGCCGGAGGCTCGCTCTGGCTGGCGGACAAGAGCAACTACGGCGGCTCGAACCAGAATCTGAATCCGATTCTGGCCGCTCTCGGCTCCTCGATCGTGATGAATAACGACGAAGTGGTCGACGAGACGATCGACGGCAACTTCTGGAGCACGCCGATGACCTCGAACTTCTCCGTTCGTCTGCATCCGAAGCCGGTGGGCAATTATTTGACGGATTTCGTGCCGACGATCGAGTATTACAGCGGCTCCAGCTTGGCGAAGAACGACGGTTCGGCCAAAGGGGCGCTGACCGACAGCGGCACGGTCACGATTCTGGCACGAGGCAATGAGTCGACGTTCCAGCTTGCTTCGCAGGTGAAGAGCGATACGTACACGTACAAAGCTTCGGCATCCCCGGCTCCGGCCGACCTGACCGGCGGATCGGCGATTCCGATGATCGCGTCGGAGACGCTTGGAGCGGGAAGAATCATCGTTTCGGGGATGAATATTTTCAACGATAAGCAGATGGACGAGAGCTATAACGCGAAGGGGAATAACGAATTCGCGCTGAATGCCGTCAACTGGCTCGCGCACCGCGAGACGGTCGTCAATTCGATCGCGGAGGCGCGCGCGCTGCCGGTCGGCACGGATGTCGTCGTACAGGGTACGGTAACGTCCGATTCGGAAGTCTTCTTCGATGCGTTCTATCTGCAAGACGAGACGGGCGGCATCATGGCGTTCAACGAGCTGCCTGAGCACACCCTCTCCCTGGGAGACGTCGTGCGGGTATACGGCCATATCAGCATATTCGAGAATAACATTGAACTCGAGTACAACGGGTTCGCGAACAGCGTCGTTAAAGCGCGTTCCGGAGCGCCGTTAGCGCCGAAGCCGGTCAGCACGCATGATGCGTCGGCGAACGCGAATCTGGGGCAGCTGGTGAAAGTGCTCGGAACCGTGACCTCGGTCCCTGACGGCAACTCGTATGTCATTGACGACGGCAGCGGGCCGGTGCTTGTGTTCGCGGACGGTTACATTATCGACCAGAGCGGGCCGATTCCGGTGCTAAGCGTCGGAGACACGCTGCAAGCCGTCGGGTTGTCCGGCGGATATTCCGGCGGATTGCGGATTCGCGTTCGCAATACGCAAGAATTGGCCAAGGTCGATGCGACCGCGGCCGGAATAGCTGCAGCACTGACGAGTCTGACGGCACCGGCGAAGGATGCAACATCGTTCTCGCTGCCGAACGCACCAGAAGGATTCGCGTACGCGATTAAGAGCGTAACGCCAGATGGCGTCATCGCAACAGACGGCACGGTAACACCGCCGGATGCGGCGACAACCGTCCAGGTCATCGTGACGGTGACGAGGACATCTGACGGCGATACGGCAGATACGGCACCGATTACGGTGACGGTACCTGCGAAGACGCCGGCGGAGCACGTCGATACGGCGAGCGAAATCGCAGCGGCACTGACGAGTCTGACGGCACCGGCGAAGGATGCAACATCGTTCTCGCTGCCGATCGCACCAGAAGGGTTCGCGTACGCCATTAAGAGCGTGACGCCGGAAGGCGTCATCGCAACAGACGGCACGGTAACGCCGCCGGATGCGGCGACAACCGTCCAAGTCATCGTGACGGTGACGAGGACATCCGACGGCGATACGGCAGATACGGCGCCGATCACGGTGACGGTACCTGCGAAGACGCCTGCGGAGCACGTCGATACGGCGAGCGAAATCGCAGCGGCACTGACGAGTCTGACGGCACCGGCGAAGGATGCAACATCGTTCTCGCTGCCGATCGCACCAGAAGGGTTCACGTACGCCATTAAGAGCGTGACGCCGGAAGGCGTCATCGCAACAGACGGCACGGTAACGCCGCCGGATGCGGCGACAACCGTCCAAGTCATCGTGACGGTGACGAGGACATCCGACGGCGATACGGCAGATACGGCGCCGATCACGGTGACGGTACCTGCGAAGACGCCGGCGGAGCACGTCGATACGGCGAGCGAAATCGCAGCGGCACTGACGAGTCTGACGGCACCGGCGAAGGATGCAACATCGTTCTCGCTGCCGATCGCACCAGAAGGGTTCACGTACGCCATTAAGAGCGTGACGCCGGAAGGCGTCATCGCAATAGACGGCACGGTAACGCCGCCGGATGCGGCGACAACCGTCCAAGTCATCGTGACGGTGACGAGGACATCCGACGGAGATACGGCTGATACGGCGCCGATCACGGTGACGGTACCTGCGAGGACGCCGGCGGAGCACGTCGATACGGCGAGCGAAATCGCAGCGGCACTGACGAGTCTGACGGCACCGGCGAAGGATGCAACATCGTTCTCGCTGCCGAACGCGCCGGCAGGATTCGCGTACGCGATTAAGAGCGTGACGCCGGAAGGTGTCATCGCAACAGACGGCACGGTAACGCCGCCGGATGCGGCGACAACCGTCCAGGTCATCGTGACGGTGACGAGGACATCCGACGGCGATACGGCAGATACGGCACCGATTACGGTGAAGGTACCTGCGAAGACGCCGGCGGACAACGGCAACAACGGTAATAACGGTAATAACGGTAACAACGGTAACAACGGTAACAACGGTAACAACGGTAACAACGGTAACAACGGTAACAACGGTAACAACGGTAACAACGGTAACAACGGCAACAACGGTAATAACGGTAACAACGGCAATAACGACAATAACGGCAACAACGGCAATAACGGCAACAACGGAAACACGGGCAATAACGGCAATACCGGCAACACCGGAAACACCGGTACGACCGAAACGCCGGCCAACGTTACCGTGGTAACCGCCGCGACGCTGCAGCAGCAATCGGGCAGCGTAACGACGGTTGCGCTGAAGTCGGGAACGACTTCCGTCAGCTTGCCGGGCAATGCTTTCGAGCTTCTCGGCAGCCGCTCGCTTGCGGTACAGTCGGGCAGCGTGGAACTGCAGTTGCCGCCGAGCCTGTTCAACCAACTGACAGCTCAAGTGCCGGGAGCGGATCTCTCGGAGGGAACGATCTCCCTCCAAATGTCGCCGCTGAGCTCGGATGATGCCAAGCGGGCGATTTCGGGCAGCGAGAGCGGCAGCCGTTCCGTCATCCAGGCCGAAGGTCAAATTTACGAGTTCAGCCTGAGCTTCACGACGGCTTCGGGCGAGACGACGAAGCTGACGCATTTCAATGAACCAATCACGATTCGCCTGAAGGTCGATCCTTCGGTCGTAGCCGCGAATCCGGGCTTGTTCGGCATCTACTACATCGGCGATGACGGCAAGCTGGAGTACCTCGGCGGCGAATACGCGAACGGCGAGATGACGGCGAAGATCAGCCACTTCAGCAAGTATGCGGTGCTGAAAGTGACGCATAACTTCTCCGATCTGCCGCCGAGCTCGTGGGCGTACAACGTCATTCAAGAAATGACGGCCAAGCAAATCGTGAACGGCACGAGCGACACGACGTTTGAACCGAACCGGGCCATCACGCGCGGCGAATTCACGAAATTGCTCGTGAACGCGCTGCAGCTGACCGGCAAGGCGACGACAACGTTCACGGACGTGCCGGGCAGCGCTTTCTATGCGGAACCGATCGCGATCGCCTTCAGCAATGGCATCGTAACGGGCCGAACCGCAACGACGTTCGATCCGAACGGTTTCGTCACGCGCGAAGAAATGGCCGCGATGATGATGAAAGCTTATGCGGTCATTAAAGGGCAGCAGATCGAGACGGTGGACGAATCCGCGTTCGCGGATATCGGCAGCGTGTCGGGCTGGGCGAAGAACTACGTGAACGCAGCGGCGAAGCTGAAGCTCGTGAACGGCCGGGCGAGCCATCAATTCGTGCCGAAGGGCATCGCTTCCCGCGCGGAAGCGGTACAAGCGATTTACAACTTAATGAACAAGTAAACAAGTCAAGGATGGACAAGCCAGGCAGGGTGTCGTGTCGACAGATCGGCATCCTGCCCCTTGTTTTTCGTCCAGAGGAGGCCAGAAGCGTGCCAGCACACAGATCAGGCAAGTTATTTGCAGGAATAGGGGGGCTTATTGCGATCGCGCTTGCAGCGCTGTTATTTCCGCTGTCGGCTTCCGCGCACGCGTATAGCGCCAGCTATACGACGATCGCTTTGACGAAGTCCGGCACCGTGGTCACATACGCGATCGACGAATTGTCGGTCATCGAATGGGCAGGCGGCGACGCCAACGGCAACAACATGCTCGATCCGGAAGAGTTCGATGCGGTCAAAACGCCGTTCGCCGAGGTCTATAACAAGAACGTCGCGTTAACGATCGGCGGGAAACCGCAGACGCCGGTTAAGATCGAGAACTACTACCTGGATCGTAAAGGCGATGCGACGAAAGTGTTCCTGCAAGTGCGTTACCCGGCTCCATCGGGAGGCGAGTCGGTCTCGCTGACGGACAAGCTGTACGAGAAGGATGCCAAAACCAATTACGTGAACCTGCTGACGATCCAATTCGGCTCGGGCCGGAGCACCGCGGCTTTATCCGGCGGCGACCGGACATGGGCGATGCAGGTTACGGACGACGAGTTCGCGGCATTGCCTGCGGACGTTGATCAGGCTGCCGCTGCGAACGGCGGCAGTCAGACGGGCGGAGCGTCCCAGGCGGCTTCCGTCACGTCCGATGCGTCCGACAACGCCGCTGCAGAGAATGGCGGTCACGGCGCGACATCCGGCTGGTATTCGTTCTTCAAGCTGGGCATGCATCATATTCTCGGCGGATACGACCATTTGCTCTTCCTGTTCTCGCTGCTCATCGCCAGACAATCCTTCAGACAGTACTTCACGATGATTACCGCGTTCACCGTCGCGCACAGCATTACGCTGACCTTGACGGTGCTCGGCTGGATCAGCGTGCCGGGCAGCATCGTCGAACCGATGATCGCGCTGAGCATCTGTTATGTAGCGATCGACAACATGGCGCGTCCGCATGTCAGCTACCGCTGGCTGCTGACCTTCCTGTTCGGCTTGATCCACGGCATGGGCTTCGCCGACATTCTGGTCGGCATGGACATTCCGCGCAAGGAGCTCGGCGTCGATCTCGTCAGCTTCAACCTCGGCATCGAGACGGTTCAGCTGGCGATCGTCTGTGCCGCGCTGCCGATTATCTTCGCGCTTCATCGCTACCGGCATGCGAGGAAATTCGTACTGGCCGGCTCGAGCACGGCGCTGCTGCTCGGCGGCATCTGGCTCGTTGAACGAGTATTCATCGGTTGATTCGGGAGCGTGAATAGGATGGAAAATACGACGGTACGGCATAAGCCCGTATCCTCGCGGACGAATCTTTTTGCAGCCGTCAGCCTGCTCTGTATTCTCGGACTGTATCTGTTATCGAGCAACGCTCCCGGGACTTGGCTTGCAGAGCCGAAGCTGCAATTGTTCAAAACGCTGTTCATCAGCATTTTGCTTGAAGCAATGCCTTTTGTTCTCATTGGCGTAATCGTATCGGCGCTCTTGCATGTGTTCGTATCGGACGCCATGATTCGCCGCTTCATACCGCGGAATCCCGTGCTCGGGATTCTGACGGCGACGGTGCTCGGCATCGTCTTCCCGATCTGCGAATGCGGGATGGTGCCGGCCATTCGGAAGCTGATTCGCAAAGGAATGCCGATTCATGTGGCCGCGGCTTTCATCCTCGTCGGCCCGATTATTAACCCGATCGTGTTCTGGTCGACGTTCACCGCGTTCCGCAGTCATCCCGAAATGGCGTACATGCGCATGGGAATGGCGTTCGTGATCGCGCTAATCGCCGGTCTGGTCGTCTACCGCTTCGTGCGGTTCGACCCGCTGCGGGGAGAGGCGGCCGCTTCGCCGGCGCATGCGCACCGTCACGATCATCATCACGATCATCATCACGATCATCATCACGATCATCATCACAACCACGATCATCATCAAGATCATCATCAAGATCATCATCAAGATCATCATCAAGATCATCATCAAGATCATCATCAAGATGCCAACCACGAACACAATCACGCTCACCGCCCCGGCAAATTCGCCGAGGTCATGGGTCACGCGGTCAGCGAATTTTTCGATATGGGCAAGTTTTTGTTGATCGGCGCGATCCTCGTCGGCCTGCTGCAGACGTTCGTGTCGAACGCCGATCTGATGGCGCTCGGGCACGGTCCCGGAAGCTCGAACGCCTTGATGATGGGACTCGGCTTCATGCTGTCGCTCTGTTCGACGTCGGATGCGTTCGTGGCGCAATCGTTCCAGAGCACGTTCAGCGAAGGCTCGCTGCTCGCTTTCATGGTGTTCGGCCCGATGCTGAATTTGAAGAGCCTGCTTATGATGCTGGCCGTATTCCGCGCGAAATTCGTACTGATCGTCGGCGTCTGCGTAACCGTGCTTGTCTACGCCGGTTCGCTGCTGCTGAACGGATGAGGAGGAGAATCATTTGATACGATGGAAACCCGCGCATGCCGAAGCGTTCGATCATGCGTTCAGAGGCCTGATCCTGGTCGGCTTCGCAGCGCTGATCGTCGGCTTGTGGCGAACAGGCGATATGCAGCTCTATATCGCGCCTAGCCTGGTGCCTTACGTCGTCGCGGCATCGCTCGTATTGCTCGCGCTGGCCGGTTCGCAGTTCCGGCTTGCGGCCCTGTCGCTTCGAACGCGCGTCATCGTCTGCGGCTGCGGACATGATCATGCGCCGGTAAGCGCCGTTTCCCCGCAATCGCGCACGCTGCTCCGCAAAGGCGGGCTGTACGGCCTGTTCCTGCTGCCGCTCCTGCTTGGCGCGGCGCTGCCGAGCACGGCGTTCGCCGGTTCGCTTGCGGCCGGCAAGGGCATGAACATGGGGGCGGCTCCCGTGGATGACGGCAAGGCCGATCTCACGCTCGTGGAGCTCGAGGGCAATACGGACCCCGCGCTGAAGGAGCTGTTCCGCACGCAGCCCAACAATCTCGACTACGCGAAGCTCGGCATTCTGCTCTATCAGCAGGATACGATCGAAATGAAAGATCAATGGTTCATCGAGAAGCTCGAAGCGATCAACCGTTTCGTCGACAATTTCCAGGGCAAACCGATTCAGATCACGGGCTTCGTCTACCGGGACAAGCAGCTGGCGGGGGAGCAGTTCATCGTCGGCCGAATGGCGATGACGCACTGTATCGCGGATATTGCGCCCTATGGCATGATCGTGGAGACGCCGGACGCGGACGATTACGCGAATGATGCCTGGGTGACGGTGACGGGCACGATCGGCAAGACGCAATTGGGGGCGCGCGAGATCATGAAGATCGTCGCGACGGAGATCAAGACGGCTCAGCCTTCCGCGGTGCCGTACGTGTATCCGGATATCAATTTCGCATCGAAACTATAATGGCCGCTTCGTATAGAAGGAAATAGAACCGCTGGAGAGGGAGGTGCCGTTCTGTGGCATTGTATATCGGCAGTTTGCTGCTCGTACTTGGCGCAACGGCGTATTTGATGGCCGCGGGTATCGCGAACAGGATAACCGCTATCGCGCTTATGTTCCTTGCGTCCGCAGCGCTTGGCTTCTTGCTCATCGAGACCTTGGATTACAGGCTCGGACTCGCCGCCGGCATTGCCGGCTTATCGGCGACGGCGCTGGGCATGGCGCATATACGTAGATACGGCGCGGCGACCGCGGTCAATGCCGCGGTGACGGGCTGGTTGGGCGCGGCGCTGGGCCTGTTCGCGGGCTCGCGATTCTATGTGACGAACGCCGTCATGATCGGCGCGGACATCGCTTTCGTGGCGCTCGCGTTCCTGCTGCAGAAAGCCGCGGAGCGCTATAGCCGCGAAGCGGCGGAACCGGGGAAGCAGACGCAACCGGCGAAGCAGACGGAACCGGGGAAGCAGACGCAACCGGGGAAGCCGGCGAACCGGAGGAAGGAAGCCGCGCGCAAGGCGAAGCGGGCATCGTCGGCCGTTCCGGCATCGGCGATGTATGCCGCTGCCGTCGCGGTGCTCGCCTCCGTGCTGCTGTCGCATGCGGATAGCTCGAACGCCGACAGGATCGGACAGGCGTCATCCGCCGATGCGGTATACGACCTCGACAATGGCGTGCAGACGGCGACGGTGGAGGTGAACGGGGCGGGCTTCAACCCGCGCAACATCAATCTTCGCTCGGACGTCATGGTCAGGCTCGTGTTCCATGTATCGTCGCTGGCCGCGGACGACATGACGTTCGTCTCGAAGGATTTGAACCTCGAAGCGCCTTTGCGCAAAGGGGACAATATCTTCATGATCAAGAAGGCCCTGCCCGGCGTATATGGCTTCACGGTTCGCGGCTCGAACGCGAGTGGCACGTTCACGGTGAAGGCTGCCTCGTAATTGCAGTCCGAGCCGGTCCGGTATCCGCCCGTCCCGAAAAGGCTGCCCGATCCCGCATTGGCGGCGATGCGGGCGGCCTTTCTTAGTGCTGGCTTCGGCTGCACGCGATTGCGGCGAAGGCGAACGAGTCATCAGACTCCCGTTGGAAAGTCATCTCCGTCCACTACTCGCCGCTGGCGGCTGCTTCTATACTTGGAGTAGCATCGCGAGGAGCCGGCCGTAAGGCGGGCAGACAGACAGCGCGAATCACAGGAGCGGGAGGATGAGCGGGATGAATGACAGAAGCGCAGCGGGCGCAAATCCGTTAGCCGAGCAGCGGACGGCTTGCGGCAGAGAGCGGATCACGATTCCGACGTATGCCGTCGGAGCGCCGAGCTTGAATCCGATTATCGGCGAATACCGCCAGGAGAAGCCGTACCCCTATAAAATGCAGGACGAGATCGCGGAGGTCAAAGCCGACAAGACGTACGAGGCGCTCGTGGCGGAGAACGAGTACTTGAAGCTGACGGTGCTGCCGGAGCTCGGAGGCCGGCTGTATTCCGCGTTCGACAAACGCAACGGCCGGGAGCTGTTTCACCGCAACAACGTCATCAAGCCGCAGCTGATCGGCTTGACCGGCGCCTGGATCGCGGGCGGCGTCGAGTTTAATTTCCCCATCGGGCATCGGCCGACGAGCCTGGAGACGGTGGAAGCGCATGTCCGCGCCAATGCCGACGGCTCCGCTTCGATCTTCGTCGGGGAGACCGATAAGATCAGCGGCCTGCGGTTCTCCGTCGAGCTTAAGCTGATGCCGGGCAAAGCGTATATCGAGCAAACGACGCGCATCTACAATCCGACGCCGGTGCCGCAGCGGTTCTTTCATTGGAATACCGCGTCTTATCCGGACACGGATTCGCTCGTCTGCCGCTATCCGACCCGCTGGATCATCGACGAACAGAACCGCATCCGCAAGCCGTGGCCGTACGACGGTCATGTCGACGTGCGCATGGCGCGCAATATCGAGAAGTTCTCGTCGATTTTCTCGGCGATGAACGAGGAGGATTATTTCGGCATCTACGATACGGACAAGAAGGCCGGCAGCGTACATGTCGGCGATCATCGGGAGGTGCCAGGCAGCAAGTTCTGGTCCTGGGGCAATCACGAGCACGGCAAACAATGGAACAGGCTGCTGACCGACGATGACGGGCCGTATATGGAGCAGCAGGCCGGCAATACCGAGACGCAATATCTGTACCACTATCTTCAGCCGAATCAGAAGCATCAATGGTCGGAATATTGGCTGCAGGCCATCGATACGGGGCCGTTCACGTATGCGAACAAGCATGTCGTGCTTACGACTGCTTTTCAGGCCGAGGCCGAAGGATGGATCGCGCTGCAGCTGTCGCTGCTCGCGAATGAACGCTTGCCCGGCGCCAGCGTCTCGCTGCTGCATGACGACGCGGCGGTGTTTACGGCCGCCGGCGACTGGTCGCCGGAGCGGACGGAGCAGTGGCAGGCGAAGCTCCCCTCGGCCTGCCTGGCCGAAGGCAAGCTGAGGCTGACGATCCGGGACGGCGAAGGCTCGCTGCTTGCCGATCATCTGATCCGCCATGCCGAGGAAGCGCCCGATCAGGACGAGGAAGAGGTGCATGCGCAGGAGCAGGACGATCTGACGACGCGTCTCGTGCGCTTGTACCGGGCTGAAGAGCGGCATCGCTATCAAGAAACGCTGGAGCTGCTGGATGACCTGCTCGCGACGCATCCGGATTACCTGGAAGCGCATGTGCGCAAAGCCGTCGTGCAGCTCAAAATGCTCGATTACGCAGCTGCCGAAGCGACGGTCGAGGCCGCGGCCGGGCTGATCCCGTTCTCCGACGAGCTGCATTATTATACGGGACTCGTCCGTTACATGAACGGCAAAGACAAGAATGCGAAGAGCGCCTTGCTGTACGTCAACGACATCTCGGCGTTCGCGCCGTCCGCCAATCTGCTGCTAGGCAAGATCGCGCTCAAGGAGAAGGAATGGAGCAGGGCGGAGCGGTATTTCGCCAAGGCGGACATGGCGCCCGGCATCGAAGGCGCGGACGTGCTGCGTGCCTACGCCTTGCGGCAGCGGGGCGACTTGATACAGGCGAAGCGGCTGCTGGCGAACATCCTGGCGAACGATCCGCTTCGGCTGCACGCCGCGGCGGAGCTGGACATGCTCACGGACGGCAATAGATGCAGGGCAATCGTGAGAGACGACGTCCATAACGCGCTGATCCTGGCCGAGTGGTACGCGGAGCTTGCCGATGAGGACGGCCAGCGCTTCGCGCTGTCGCTGGCGGCGGATGCCGGGACGAGCGCCGGAGTTACCGGTGGTGCCGGCAGTACCGGCAGCCTCGGTGGTGCCGGAAGCCCTGGCGGTGCCACCGGCCTCGGCAGTGCCGGCAGCCCCGGCGGTGCCAGCAGCCTCGGCAGTGCCACCGGCCTCGGCAGTGCCGGCAGCCTCGGCGGTGCCAGCAGCCTCGGCAGTGCCACCGGCCTCGGCAGTGCCGGCAGCCTCGGCGGTGCCAGCAGCCTCGGCGGTGCCGGAAGCCCTGGCGGTGCCGAGAGCCCGCTGGTGCTCTACCACGCCGGATACCTCGAATCCATGAGCGGCAACGCCGCATTGGCATCGCGCCTGTACGAGCAGGCGGAAGCCTGTTCGCCGGACGGCGTATTCCCGATCCTTCCGCTGACGCTGCTGGCGCTGGAAGACGCCGTGCGCCTGCTGGGCGATCGCGCGGTACGGGCGCTCTACATGAGCGGACTGATCTATAATGCGAAGGAGAGATACGCCGATGCGGGCCGCGTCTGGGCGCGGTGCATCGAATTGGGCTTCGATTACTCGGTCTTATATCGCAACTACGGCTTTCTGCTCATGGAAGCGGGCAAGGATGACGAGGCGATCGAAGTATTGGAACAGGGACTCGAGATGCTTCCCGTCAATCAGGATATCGCTATCTACCTCGCGCGGTTATACAAGCGCAGCGGCCGCAGCGACAAGCGGCTGAAGCTCTTGCAGGCGCTTGCCGGCCCGGGGCTCGGATCGCAATCCGCCGTGCGGCTGTCGATCGAGATTTACAACGAGCTCGGCCGCTATGACGAAGCGATCGCGCTGCTCGGTTCGTTCCCGTTCAGCAACTGGGAGAACCCGTTCAAAGGAATGCCCGACCTGAGGACGTTGTACCACGATGCGTTCATCGGAAGGGCGAAGCAAGCGCTGCGGGAGAAGCGCTGGGACGAGGCGATCCGCGATCTGAAGGGCTCGCTGTCCTATCCGGGCAACTTGAGGCTCGGCGTAGAAGCCGGACAATCGTTCGCCCGGGAGTATTATTTGCTCGCGCTCTGCTATGAGAAGAAAGGCGATTTCATGCGCTCGCTTGCCCATTGCAAGCAGGCAGCGCAGTCGAAGCCGGCCCCCGATCACCGGCATTACAAGGAGTACGTGAAGGCGGTGCAGAAGATGACGGAGCTGGAATGGCTCGGCTTCGGCAGCGGCTGTGCGGAATAAGCAAGGCAGAAGGTGCGAGGGCGACGAGGAATAACGGCAGAATAATGGATGGATAAAGGAAGACCAACGGAAGTATAGCGGAAGAAGAGCGGAAGGCGGAGCTGCGCGGCGCGCATGCACCGCCAGGCTGTGGAGAGAATAGACGAAGTCGCATCGCCTGAACGGGATCTCCCATATGCAACGGACATAGGATCCGCTATATGTATTGAAATCGGTGTTTTGGGCTGGCGATCGGACACAGGATTCGTTATTGCCTCCGGATCGCGCCGAATGTCAGCACGCGGGGTGAAATAGCGCATCTCCTGTCCGCAAGCACACGGAAAGACGAGGAAAGCCGGCCAATAACGCATCTCTTGTCCGCTTCCTTGCTTCGACGGTATTGCTGCCTGCCCAATCGGATAATAAGCCGATGGATCCAAGCGATTTCGGCTGTTATACCGAGGAAGCGACAGCCTGAGCGGCGTCTTTCCGACTTTCCGTCGTTCTGTCATTCCGTCGTTCTGTCATTCCGTCGTTCTGTCATTCTATCTTTCTGCACTTTAGCGCAGCTGCCTGCACCAAGCGCTGCGTCAGGCGTTGGCTGTCAAACCTCATTCCTGCGGGGAGCCGCGGAATCCTGCAGGAACGGTTCGAGCAAGGATGTTCGACCCGCCCCGAGACAGGAGGTTTTATCGTCCTTGGCGCAATCGCCTATTGATCCCAGACAATCAATGGGTCCCTAAAGCAGACCGCGGGCCATAGAGGCCCCATGTTTCATTAGAACGTTATAAATGGCCGATCGTTCATTCGAAAAGTCGCGCTCACATCGGTTTTAATCGCTTTTGGGTTCACGAGACGAGAACCGCCGACTAAACAAAAATAAGAATGCCAAAATCCGCTGGACTTTATCGACAGCCTGAGGTTACTGGGTCTCCAGTAACCTCAGGCTGTCGATAACAGGCGCTTACGACCGCAGCTGTCCAGAACATGTTAAAGATTGCCCTCCGCCGGGAAAGGAAGGCTGGAGGGGGATGAACGTCCCTCCGAAGCCCCTAGGCAGAACTGAACATGAAAGAAACCCTGCGTTTTGTGAAAAACGCGGGTTTCTTTACAATCTGGTGGTATTATCCACTGGCGGTGCGCATGCACCGCCTTTTCTTTTGCCCATCTCCGGCCTGCCCTCTCCCGTCTATCCATGAAGGGATTGTAAACCGCAGGAAGGAGTCGGCGCGCTTGCGGCGAACTATGTTGGTATATCTCGAAGAAGAACGAATCGTACACTCGCATTGGTACCTTGCATCTCATTAGGGAGACGACGGCTTCGAACAAGCATGCGCAGTCTATTCAAGAGAGAAGGTCGCACGATATGAGCACCGTTGAACGAGATCGCCTCCAATTCAAACGGTCGACGCAGAAGCGGCTGACGCTCTACTTCATTCTGCCGATCGTTCCGCTCATCCTCATCAGTCTATACGCCATCGCGCAATCCGAGAATATCGTCGTCAAGCAGGCGGGCGAGAACAACAGGGCCGCCATCTCGGCCGCGCTGGGGTTCATCGACCAATTCACCGATTCCGCGCAGCGCCTCAGCCTGCAAATTTCCAACGACAGCACCCTGAATGCCATGCTTGCCGTGCACGGCAGCGAAGCGACCATGATCTACGAGGCGAGCCAGATCCTGAACCGGCTTGCGACCTACAAGCTGGCGAACGATCTGATCCAGGACGTCTGGATTCTCGACACGAATCTCGGCATGATCATCTCCCGGCAGCACGGGGGCAAGCGAATCGACTATGCCCGTACGGACTGGTACCATAGCGCGGTCGCGGGCATGGGCAGCTCGGTGTTGTACATTCCCGCAGTGACCAAGGAGCTCGCGCCGGGCAAGCCCGATCCGGTCGATGACGCGGGGCTCGTCACGTTTACCCGCGGCATGGGCTTCAATACGTCGATTCCGAGCAGCCACGTTGTCGGCGTTACGGTATCGCGCCAAACCTTAACCCAATTCGCCTTGAATCTGATGAACACGAAACAGCTGCAATTCCAGATCCTCGACGCCGACCGCCGGGTGATCGCTTCTTACTTCGATCCAAGCCTTTCGCGCGCGGCCGCTGCCGCGCCGGCGAGCAAATACGGGTTCATCCAACCGAAGAAGCATATGCTCGACAACGAGGTCGTCTCGCAGAGCTCGGGCTGGTCGATCGAGCTCGCCCAGCCGGAGAGCGTGTTGAATCAGGGGACGCGCCAGCTGCAGAAATACATCATCGCCATCAGCGTCCTCAGCATTTTCCTGGCGCTGATCGTATCGTGGATCGTCTACGTCGGCATTACGTCCCCGCTGGCCAAGCTGCTCCGGGGCATCCAGCTCGTTCGCAGAGGCATCTGGGACGTCAATTTGAAGAACGACCGCAAGGACGAATTCGGCATTATTACCGACACGTTCAATCAGATGGCGATGCAGCAGAAGCAGTATCTGCAGGATATCTACACGCAGCAGGTCCAGAAGACGCGCACGGAATTGAAGTTTCTGCAATCCCAGATCAATCCGCATTTTCTATACAACACGCTCGATTCGATCTATGCCAGCGCCGTGCAATACGGGGCCGACGAGACGAGCGAAATGGTGCTGAACCTGTCGCGGTTCTTCCGGCTCAGCCTGAGCAAGGGCAGGGATACGTTTACCGTGAAGGAAACGTTCGAGCATCTCTCGTATTACATCCGGATTCAGGAAATGCGTTTCCTCGGCCATTTTGAATGGGAGTACCGCATCGACGAAGCCAGCGAGCCCATTCCCATTCTCAAGCTGCTGCTTCAGCCGCTCGCGGAGAACGCGATTATCCACGGCCTCGAGAAATCGCCGTCCGGCGGCAAGCTTACGATCGCGGCCGACATCGAAGGCGGCGTCCTGTCGCTTCGGGTACGGGACACGGGCCGGGGGATACCGGAGGACAGGTTGTCGCGGATGCAGTCCGAGCTCGAACGGATGCGGCTCGATTCGTTCAACCTCGAGCGCACAAGACCGAATGATTTCTACGGATTGACGAACGTCTGCTCCCGGTTGAAGCTGTACTACGGCAGCCGGGCGGAGATGACCATCGCGAGCGCTGCCGGGCAATGGACGGAAACGACGATTCGCATTCCGGTCGACGTCTGCTATCAAGCGGCGGCAATCGAACGGACAGGGGGAGAGGACGCATGAATCTATTGCTCGTGGAAGACGAGATCCGTCAATTGAACAATGTCGCCACCTGCATACCGTGGGAAGAGCATCGTATCGAGATCGTCGGCATGGCCAGGAGCGGCGCGGAGGCGCTCGCGCTGATCGCGCTGCGCAAGCCGGATATCGTCCTGCTCGACCTGCAGCTGCCGGACATGAACGGTCTCGATATGATTCGAACGCTGCGCGGGCGCGGACAATCCGTCGCGTTCGTTATTTTGAGCGGCCATAACGACTTCGGCTATGCGCGGGAGGCGATCGAGCTCGGCGCCGACCAGTATTTGCTGAAGCCTGCCGGGAACGCGGAGATTCTAGCCGCGGTAAGCCAGCTTGCCGAGCGCCTGAGGGCGGAGCGCGAGGCCGAGCTCGACAATCGGCGGCTGAAGCAGATGTGGGAATCCAGCCTGCCATCCTTGCAAGCTCTGTTCCTGCGCGACCTTGTCAGGGGCAAGTACCCGTCCGGCGATTCCTTGCGGCAGGCCGCTGAATACTTCCCGGGCAAGCCGCCGCTGCAGCCGGATGAGGAGTGCGTGGTCGCGATGATGGAGATGGATCCGATCCCCGATTCGGATACCCGCTACTCGCCGCAGGATGCGCCGCTGCTCCGCCTGGCCCTGCAGAATATCGCCGAAGAAACGCTGGACGCGCTCGACTGCCTGCTGTTCCCGGACGACGAGGCCAAGGTGGCCGCCGTGTTCCGCTCCAGGGAAGGGGAGCAGGGAGAGGCGCTCGGCCTGCGCGTCAACGTGGCGGTCGCAAGGCTGCTCGCACGCGTGCAGGACTGCATGAAGATCACCGCCAGCGCCGGCATCGGCTCCAAAGTCGTCCTGAAGGAGATCGAGCTGTCCTTCAGGCAAGCGAACAGCGCCCTGCACGAGCGCGTCGTCCTCGGCTATAACGTTGTCATTCCCTATCACCGGCGGCAGGCCGACGCCGGCATTCCCGCCCCCGACCGCGCGTTCGAGCGCAAGCTGCAGACCGCGATGGACAGCGGCGACGACGAAGCGGCTCGCGTGCATGTCGAGCAGTGGTTCCAAGCGACATGCAGCGTCGTTCCGAGCCTCGATGCGCTGCAGGAGCATGTGCTGTTCCTGCACAGCTTCGTCGTGCGGATGATTCATGCGCAGGGCTGGACGGTCGCGGAGGTCGCGAAGCGCGATTGCGAATCGCTGCTGCGTCCTCCCGCGCTCGTCTCCAAGGCGCAGACGCTGGAGTGGATGCTCCGCGCCGTCGAAGCTTATCTGAGCTACGGCCGCGATCAGCGCAACCTCAATACGAACCGCCTCGTGGGGGCTGTCATGGAGCTCGCGGGCGGGTCCATGGAGATGGAGATGACGCTGCATGACATCGCGGAGAAGCTGTACATGAATCCGTCGTACTTAAGCCGGCTGTTCAAGCGCGAGACCGGCATGACGTTCACGACGTATTATCAGGATTTGAAAATGCAGCGGGCCCGGGAGCTGCTGGTCGGAGGCGCGAAGGTGTACGAGGCGGCGAGGCAGGTCGGCTTCAAGGATATCGGCTACTTCACGCGCCTGTTCCGCAAGTACTGGGGCGTGACGCCCGGCGAAGCGTCCGCAGGCGCGAGTCATCCTTGACGCGCTCGGCGCCGCCGGCAGTCCGCGGCGCGAGCCCGGCCGGTAGGCCGGTAATACCGGCAGCCTGCGCTTAGGGCCGAATACGAGCGCGAACGCGCTCGGCTTCGCTCGCAGCATGATTACGATCCGCAGCAACGGCCTCCGCAGCGGTTACGGCACGGAACGCCGCTGGCATTCGATTCTTGCAGCCAGCCTGGTAGAAGCCAGCCCGATAGAAGCCAGCCCGAGCGCCGGCGGCTTCTATCGGGCTGGTTCCCGTTCCGGGACGAAGGCTCGCCGGCGCGACAGAAGTAACCATTGTCAGGCAGTAAAGTCATCTCGCTCCCATATTCCCGATTCTTGTCAGCAAGTATACTCGAATGGACAACATCATTTCTTCATATTCGGGAGGGGAGGAGAAAGCATTGTCCAGCGCGATCGAAGAGACGGTCGGCCGGAACGTTCCCGCGCGTCTGGAACGGCCGGCGAAGTCATTGCTGACGAGAATGTGGAAGATGCGGTTCATCTACCTGCTGCTGCTTCCGGGCATTGCGTATTTTGTCATCTACAAGTACGTCCCGATGGTCGGCCTCATGATCGCCTTCCAGGACTACAGCGCGTTCACGGGCATCTGGCACAGCGACTGGGTCGGCTTCGCCCACTTCAAGGAGATCTTCAACGATCCGAATATCGTTCAGATCCTGTTCAACACGCTGTACTTAAGCCTGCTGCAGCTGCTGTTCGCTTTCCCGGTCGGCATACTGATGGCGCTGATGCTGAACGAGCTGCGCAGCCAATCGTACAAGCGATCGATCCAATCGATCGTCTACCTGCCGCATTTCGTCTCCTGGATCGTCGTGATCGGTCTCGTGAACACCTTCCTGAGCGAGAAAGGAATCGTCAACTCCGTTCTCGGCCTGCTCCATCTGCCGCAGTCCAATCTGTTGACGAATCCGCACTGGTTCATGCCCCTCATATTGCTCGAAGGGGTCTGGAAGGAAACCGGATGGGGGACGATTATCTTCCTCGCCGCGCTGTCCGGGATCAACAACGAGCTGTACGAAGCGGCCGTCGTGGACGGCGCGAACCGGATGCGGCTCATGTGGCATGTGACGCTGCCCGCCCTGCGCGGCACGATCGCGATTCTGCTGATCCTGCAGCTCGGCCATGTGCTGGATACGGGCATCGAGCAAATCATGCTGATGATCAACGCCCTGACGAAGGACGTCGGCACGACGCTCGATTATTACGTGTACGTCAAAGGGATTCTGAACGCCGACTTCAGCTTCTCGGCCGCGTTCGGCCTGTTCAAGAGCTTGATCGGCCTCGTCCTCATCCTCGGCGCGAACAGGCTAGTCAAGAAATTCGGCGAAGAAGGCGCCTTCTAAAGCGGCAAAGGAGGAAGGGAGATGCACTTTCGAACGCGCGGGGAATTGGTGGCGGACAAAATCAACGTGTTGCTGCTATTGATCATCGCCCTGCTTATGTTGTTCCCGTTCTTTTATATGCTCGTCGTGTCGTTCACTTCCTATCGCGAGTACATGAACACGGATCTGCTGTTATGGCCGAAGACGTGGGTGCTCGATTCGTATCGCTACATATTCAGCTCGAGGCAGTTCATCCAATCGATCGGCAACACCGTCTATATTACCGTCCTCGGCACGATCATCGATCTCGCGATGACCTCGACGATGGCGTACGGTCTGAGCAGACAAGTCCCGGGCCGCAAGCTCATCAATTTCATGGTGCTGCTGACCTTCCTCTTCAGCGGCGGGATGATTCCGACGTACTTGGTCGTGAAAGCGACCGGTCTGATCGATACGAATTGGGCGCTCATCCTGCCCGGCGCGATCAGCGCGTTCAATCTGCTCGTCATGCGGCAGTTCTTCCTGGGCATCCCGAACGAGCTGACCGAGGCGGCGATCATTGACGGCGCCAGCGAGATGAAGGTGTATACCCATATCATCCTGCCGTTGTCCAAGCCGGTGCTGGCGGCGTTCGGACTCTTCTGCGCCGTCGGGCACTGGAACACGTTCTTCGATGCCATCCTGTATTTGAACAATCCGGACAAATGGACGATTCAGGTCATTCTGAGGCAGATCGTCGTGCTGGGAGACTCGGCGTCTTCCCTCAAACCGACGTTAATGGCCCAGCAGGTGCGCGACCAGCATCTGCCTCCGCCCGAAACGATCGGCATGGCGGCCATTCTCGTCGCTACCGTTCCGATTCTGCTCGTCTATCCGTTCCTGCAGAAGCATTTTGCCAAAGGAGTGATGCTCGGCGCCGTCAAAGGGTAGCATGGCAACATCCATTATGCGATAAGGTGGGGATCGGATTGAACAAGAACTGGAGAAGAATGCACGTCGCCGCGTGCCTCGCGGCGGTATTGCTCCTCTCGGCTGCCTGCTCTTCCAAGAACGACAGCAACGGTGCGGGCGGAGCGGCGGCCAACGCCGGCGACTCGACTGATGGGAGCGCTTCCAACGCGATGGCCAAGAAGCTCAAGATCACCGCGTTCGAAGGGTACTGGGGCAAGGTGCAGCCAAGCGACAGTCCCGGCGTGAAAGCCATCGACGAGAAGTTCAACATTGACTACAAACCGGAGTTCGTGCCGATGGAGCAAGCGCAGCAGAAGATCGCCGTGCTCATGGCCTCCGGCTCGCAGCCGGACATTCTCGGTCTCGAAGGCGTGGATTCCAACTTCATCAAGTGGGCGAAGCAAGGCGCGTTCCTGCCGCTGAATGATTACATCGACAAGTATCCGGAGCTGAAGCAAATCCCGAAATCCATCTGGGACGCCGTGTCCGTCGACGGCAAGATCTACGGCATTCCGCAATATTTTCACATCAAGTACATGAACTCCGCCATCATCCGGAAGGATTGGCTCGATAAGCTCGGCCTGCAAATGCCGACCAACTATGACGAGCTGCTGCAGGTATCCAAGGCATTCACGGATCAGGATCCCGACGGCAACGGCAAGAAGGACACGTACGGCTTCGCGACGAGCAAAGGCATCGACTGGAACAACCGGATGGGCGTGTACTACGATATCGGCGCCTGGTATCACAAGAACGACCAGGGTCAGCTGATTCCCGGCATCATATCGGACGATGCGAACCTGGACCGGTTGAAATTCATGCAGGAGGCGTATGCCGCGGGCGCGGTTCCGAAGGATTGGCCGGTCATGGAGTATAACGACGCGAAGCAAATTTTCTGGAGCGGCAAGGCCGGCATTTATTATGAAGGCCTCCCGGGTTCGGCGACCCAATGGAAGCTGCTCAGCGAGAACGCTCCCGACGCCGAAGTCGTGCCGCTGCCGCCGTTCCAAGCGCCGGACGGCACGCAAGGCCAGCCGGGCATGTCCGGGTATTACACGATGAAGACGCTCTCCGCCAAGTTGAAGGACGACCCGGACAAGATCGATCGCATTCTGACCATGGTCGATCAATTCATGAAGTTTACGCCGTTCGACCAGCGCAATCCGCAGAACGCGGACTTCGATTGGAAGCAAGGCGGCGTCGATAAGGGGTATACGTACGCCAACGGCGTGGCGGATCTCAGCACGGACACCGATGCCAAGCAGGCGGCGCGTCCGACTACGTTCTTCACCGTTCAGGAGTGGGCGCCCTCCGACGAAGCGCTCGAGCTTGACAAAGGATTGCCGGTTCCGATCGAGGCAGCCTATGCCAAGGCGGTCGTCGATTTATGGAGCAAACCGAATTTCGTCTACATCGATCCGTTCAACAGCATCCATTCGGACGTGTTCAACGAGAAGTTCGGCGCCTTGTACGACAAAATGATGGACGGGGAGACGAAGATCATCCTCGGCCAAGAGCCGCTCTCGTATTTCGATACGCTCACGGCCGACTTCCTGAAGAACGGCGGACAGGCGATCATCGACGACGTCAACAAGCAGTTCGAGGCGCTCGGCGCGACCGGCAGCTGGAAGTGATGGCGGCGAAGAAGCCGCGCGAGGGCTGAAGTCCCGACGGGAGCGAGACGGCCGGCGAATGCCGCGGCAGGCAGACGCCGGCCGTGCCGTGCCCGAATACGAAAGGGTGACGATGGAATGGCGACCTATCAGGAACTGGATATCGACAGCGTGGTCCGGATCGGCCTGATGTACCTGGACGGCGATCGATTCGAAGAGGTGCTGCTGGACCGGCATGGACATACCGATTACGACTTCGCGCGGTTCACGGACGTGAAGAACGACCTGACCCGCCTGGAGAACATCAATCCGCAGCTCGGGCTATGCGCCGTGCTGTGGCAGCTTCACCCGGCCAACCGGCAGGTGGCCGTACCGGTCGTCGCGGGCAAGTCGCTGCCGCTCGAGGATTGGACGCGGTCGGCGGCGAACCCGGAACTGCTGCTCGCGATGGAGAGCGGCCGGCCTCAGGTCAAGAAGCGGGACGGCAGACGCTTGTCCCGCTACTACCCGGTGCGCAACAGCGACGACGAGATTGTCGGCGTGCTTGAATTGCTGCAGGGCATGGAAGGAATAGCGGATCTGTAGGAGCCGGAGCTGCGGAGGCTCGCGACGATGCGCTGTGAGGCGCAAGGGCTGCAATGAATTGTAATGAGCCGCAATGAGGCGCAAACGATGCGTGAAGATGTGTCATAAGGCGCGAGGAATCGCAAGGAGGCGGGGTATGGATATCTATCTGATCAAGGACTACGCGCGCGTAGACGGCGTGACGGGACGGTTCGTCGAGCGGGCATACGAGCACGAGCTCGAGCGGTTCGACCGGGAGCTTGCGCTGCATACGGGCGCCAATCAATATGTGTCGTTCCAAGTGATCGTGGATGCCGGCGGAGAGCCGGTCGAATCGGCCGACATATCGTTCGGCGACCTGCAGGGACCGGGAAGGCTGTCCGCCAAGAACGCGGAGGCGTTCATCGAGTGGTTCCACGAAACCGAGGAGCAGGCGATTCCGGATTGCCTCGTTCCGCTCGATTCGGGCTTCCCGTTCCGCATCCCGCAGCATCCCGATTATTTGCCCGTGCAGCGGGTCGGCGCGTTGTGGGTCGATTGGTTCGTGCCGCGGGAAGCGGCAGCCGGCGAATACGAAGGCGTCGTGCGCGTCCGGGCGAACGCGGTCGAGAGGGAATTCGTGCTCAGGCTGGTCGTCCATGCCGTGACGGTGCCGGATCGAAGCTTGATGACCGCCGATCTGAACGCGTATGCCGACTCGATCTCGCCGGTCTTCCCGCATCTGTCCGCCAATCCGGACCGGTACGAGGACGGCAGCTTCTTCGACGTGGAGCGACAGGTCGTCGCCATGGCCCGCGAGCATCGCGCGCTGTACCATAACTTGGGCTACAAGCATTCGGGCATCGTTACGCCGTCCTTCGCGCCGGAGCTGGAAGGCGAGGGCAAGCATATCCGGGTGAAATCGTGGGAGCTGTTCGACCGCCATTTCGGCCCGTATCTGGATGGAACGGCCTTCGCGGATTCCAGGAGGGGCGCGTACCCGATCGAATACTTGTACCTGCCGTTCCATGTCAATTGGCCCGCCCGGTTCGAGAAGTGGGGGAAGAAAGGGTTCCGCACCGAAGTGCGCAGAATCATGGCGGAATTCATCCGGCATTTCGAAGAGAAGGGCTGGACGCAGACGAAGCTCGAGCTCTTCCTGAATCATAAGAAGCAGTATCGCTTCTATCCGTTCACGCTGGACGAAATCTGGTACGAGCATGACGAGGAGCCGTTCGAGCAGTTCTACGACATCATCAAGGACACCTACGATTCGACGTCCGTTCCGTTCGTGTTCCGGACGGATGAGAGCAACCATTACGGCAATCATTACCGCAACGAGTATGCCGACATGTGCGACCTGTGGGTCGTCAACGCGGGCATGTTCAGCTGGTTCCCGGACAGCGTCGAGATCATGAAGCAGAAAGGAAACGTCGTCTGGCTTTACGGCGGCGTACTGCGCCAGCTGTCCTGCCCGTTGACGACCTTGTTCACATGGCCGATGCAGACGTTCATGTCGGGCGTGGACGGCTTCTGCGTATGGAATGCCTTCGGCCATGGCCGGATCGATTATTTGAAGGCGCCGAATGCGGACGAGATCATCATGTACCCGGGCGTCCCCTTCGGGATCGAGGGCCCGGTGCCGTCGATCCGGCTGAAGGCGCTCCGCAATGCGATGCAGCTGGCCGATGTGCTGATGTGCACGAACGGCTACGACTACGAAACCCGCTCGTCGTTCAACCGGCAGGTCAAAGATATCGTGAACGGCCATTACGGCTTCGCGGACGACGGCGGCTGGTGGAAGGCAACCCCCGATTTCGTCGATACGCCGCCGCGCTATTGGGACTTCGGCCCTGGCGGCCTGGTCGAGCAGGCGTGCTCGCCCGAACCGTCGCACGGCAAGTCGCCGCGGCTGATCGAATGCATTCGCCAGGACGTGCTGACGCATCTGGGCGCTTCCGGCCTGTTCGCTCCGGCGGCGCCCGGCGATTCGCGGACGGAAGAAGCGCCCGCAGGGGCGGCAAGCGGATCGTAGTCCGCCCTGTAGTATCTATTGTTGTTATAGAGACCTGCCTCTCTCCGGGGCAGGTCTTTATAAGTCCATCCATGCAAGGAAGTGGACAGGAGATCCTTTATTCGCTGCTTGATCACATTTTTCCGTGTGCTCGCGGACAGGAGATCCGTTAGATCGGCTAATTAGTATGTTTTCGCGGTCTTTCGGAGACATTAACGGATCCTGTGTCCGTGTGCTGCCCCATAAGCCCGATATTGCCAAATTAACGGAACCACTGTCCGCTAGCCTTGGAGAGGGAGACTTTTCCTTCCAATAGATCTGGCAAATGCGGCAGATCTGGCAAATGCGACGTCGAACTTTCTCGACAGCCTTGGGACTTGCCTCTCCGGGGCAGGTCTCTTCGTCATCCATGCATGCAAGAGAAATGAAGAGCGCAACGCTTCCATGTCAGGGCCGTGTCATCAAATAAGCCGCGATGTCGTTCACGAAGTCCGGTTTGCCGCCGTTAGCAGGTTGCTTGGCCCTGCACGCAGGCTGTATGCCGATGGCGGCCAAAGCTTGTGCGGCGATTTCCCCCACGGCGATCACCGCATCCGACGGGAACAGCGCGAAGAACGCCTGCAGACATTGCTTCCCCGTCTCCAGTTCCGCGGCTGTCAGCTGCGTACCGGATCGATTATTCATTGTTCCTTTGCCCGGATGGTAGGGGTGGAACGGAAACGCGTTCCATAACACGAATTCGTCAGGCGCCGCGCCATAGTCAAGCATCGTATTCCACACGATGGTCGCCGTAGGTTCCGCCATCCCCATCGCTTGCTGCGTCTTGTTCATATCCTTGCGCACCTTGCTCGTTCGCGTCCGCGCATCCCCGGGTAAAACATGGCCGGGCGGAACTTGCTTATGATGACCGGCAATCATTCTCTCCGACGTCATGGCAATCCCCGAGAATCTTCCGCCCTGATAGCCGAGCGCCTCGGCGACCAGCACGTACTTCGCGGTTTCAAGCCGGGCCTCCAGATAGGCCTTCAAATGCTCCCGTCGCAGCTGCGGACTAAGCGGAACATCGTATGTACGGTTTCGGGCTTTCCAAGGATTGAATACGCCCTGCGAGGATCGGCAGTTTCGCAGCACTTGAATAAATGCGTCGACGTTCGTCATGGTTCCCCTCTTCCAGTAGACTTGCAAAGAACCTCACACACCTGCTGCAGAATAGCAAAAAAGTCGAAAAGCTGCCATTCGGGTAACTTTACCAGCCGCAGACCGGCAAAAGTGTCGATAAAGTTGTCATTCGGGCAACTTTATCCGCCGCAGACCGGCAAAAACGCCGGGAAAGCTGCTCATCGGGCGACTTTACCTAGCTTCTTCGTTCCACCTTCTGTAAATTCTATCATATCGTGCGGGGGATGATGAGCGGCATTCCGATTTCGATTGATTGTGAGAATGAACGATTTTCCGCGATGCGGCTTGCTCTGGTACAATCACTTTCAAAGGGGAGATGCTTATGCCGGTGTACAATAAACTCGTGCGCGACCTGATTCCGCGCATCATCGCATCGAAGGGCCGAACCTGCCGCACGCGGATGCTGGACGAAGAAGCGTACCGGAAGGAACTGCTCGCCAAGCTTAAGGAAGAGGCGGACGAATACTTCGCCGCCGAGCGTCCGGAAGAAGCGCTCGAGGAACTGGCCGACATGCTTGAAGTGATGCGGGCGCTGGCCGCCGTGCACGGGGCAACGTGGGAGCAGCTTGAAGCGATCGGAGCGAAGAAGACGGCATTGCGCGGCGGATTCCGGGATCATCGTGTGTATTTGATTGACGTCGACGGGGATGAATAATGGCGACGCATGATCGACGTATAGAATGAAAGCAACGAATAAACGGGAGGCGGGCAGCCCCGGGCATGCGTAGGCGGAAGCGGGTGGCCGCGAGGCTATTGAGCCGATTAGGATGCGCCGGCGGAGGCCGCTTGAAATCATGATCGAACCCCATTATGCTTGAATTCGACAATATTCAGCGAAGGACGCCGAGATCATACGCTCGGCGTCTTGTTGCCGTTCGTGCGATTAATTTCGGCAGCGGCGGCATGGCCGTTGTTCGGGCGGCGGCGCTTCCTGATAATTGGTTATTCTATAAGTTATGGATTGTTAATCCAAAATCATCGCTCACCCAGAACGCCGCATAAGGAGAACCCGCATGAAGAATCGGATTTGGAACGGAGGACTCATTCTGCTCGCGCTGCTGTTCGCGGGCTTGTTCGCGTGCTTCGCGACTGCCGTCGCGCATACCCGCGATTGGACGCTGCAGCTGAAGCCGGCCTCGACGGCTCCCGGCGAGGACGGCAAGCGGCCGCCGCGCGTCGCGCTGATCGCGCAGGTGCAGAACAATCCGTTCTGGCGCTCGGTCGAGGAAGGAGCCGCGTCCGCGTCCAAGCGTTTCGGCATGGAGCTGGAATACATGGGGCCGTTCCGGGTCGATCCCGCCGAGCAGAAGCGGCTGCTGGAGAAGGCGATCGCCGAGCGGTTCGACGCGCTCCTCGTGCAAGGACAGAACGATCCGTCCTACGCGCGGCTGATCGATCAAGCCGCGGCTAACGGCATTCCCGTCATCGCCGTCGACGCGGACGAGCCCGGCAGCGAGCGGCTCGCGTACGTAGGGACGGACAATCGCACCGCCGGCCGGCGAATGGGAGAGCTCGTCCTCCGCGCCGTCGGCGAGACGGGGAAGATCGGCGTGCTGATCGGCAGCCAGGCGAGCAATCAACAGCTCCGCCTGGCAGGATTCCGTGACGTGGTCAAGCGCCATCCGGGCTTAACGGTCGAGGACGTGCGATCGTCCAATACCTCCCGGCTGCAGGCGGAAGAGCAGGCCGAGGACATGCTGCGCCGGCATCCGGATTTGAAGGCGATCGTCGGGTTCAGCGCCTTGGACGGACTGGGCATCGCGGAAGCCGCGAAACGGATGGCAGCCGGCAACGTGCTCGTTTTCGGCTTCGACGACCCCGGCAGCACGCGGGACGAGATCCGCGGCTGCCAGATTACGGCGGCGCTCGTCCAGCAGCCGAGCCGCATGGGGGAAGAGGCCGTCACGCTGATCCATGATCATCTTCGCGGCCGGAAGCCGGAGGAGCTGCATTTCACCGGAACGACCGTGCTGGACCGCGCCTCTCTCGCCGCCGAAGACGCAGGCGCCGCGTCCGCCGGAAACGCCATCGCTGAAGGCGGCGAATCGGCCGGGAACGTTGCAGCTGAAGGCGCCATGAATGCCGGAAAAGGTACCGTACTGGGCCAAGGCGTTACGAATGCCGGAAACGCCGTCGCTGAAAGCGCCACGAATGCCGGAAAAGGTACCGTACCTGGCGAAGGCGCCACGGCAGCAGGAAACGCCGTCACTGAAGACGCCGAACCGACCGAAGGCGCCGCCGCCGCGGAGGGCTGCCGATGACGATTCGCGCGAAGCTGCTCATCGTCATTCCGCTGCTGGTCCTGGCGGCGAATACGATGATTTTCTTTCTCTTCCGAAGCTCGACGCTCGTGCAGGACGGCTACGACCATATGCTGAACCGGATTCTCGCCTACAAGCAGGCCGTGCAAGCGTCCGATCAATCGCTGCAGTCTTTGTACGACTACTTGCTCGATCCGGGTCCCGGACTCCGGGCCGAGATGACGCGAACGAACGAATCGCTCCGGGCGAGCGGGGCAATGATCGAGGCTGTCGGCCTGCTGCCCGCGCTCGCTCCGCAAGTGACCGGTTACTTGAATTTGATCGGCACGCTTGCCGATCAGGAGCGGCATGCCGCCGAAGCGGCCGCGACGCCGAAGGAAGCGCTCGCGAGGTACGAGTCCGCAGAGAAGACGGCGGAGTTCATCCGCGAGGAAGGCCAGCGGCTGGTCGATCTCGATCTCGGGATCGATCAGCCGGTCTTCCGGCACATCCAGCAGGAGAACAAGCGGATGCGCCAATTGGGCGTCGCCGTTATCGCCGTCCAGACGCTGCTCAGCGTCTGCCTTGCCGTATGGGTGTCGCGCAGCGTCACGGAGCCCGTCGGACGGCTTGTCCGAATGGCCCGCCAAGTGTCCGAAGGCCGGCCGCAAGCCGAGCTGCCCGACGCGCGCACCGAGGCGCAGGCCCAAGCGAAGGACGAGCTCGGCATGCTGACGCAGGCGTTCCTGCAGATGCTCGCCTCGCTGCATGAGGCCGCGGGCCGGGACAAGGAGCGGCTCGAGCGGGAGCGCTTCGTCAAGGAACTGGAGCTTCGCGCGCTGCAGAGCCAGATCCAGCCGCATTTTCTGTTCAATGCGCTCAACGTCCTGTCCAAGCTCTCCCTGCTCGAAGGGGCGGAGAGGACATCCGACCTTATCGTTTCCATGTCGAGGTTGATTCGATACCGGCTGCGCAAGCTGGACGAGCCCGTATCGCTCCGCGAAGAGCTTGGCCATGTGACGGAATATGCGGCGCTCCAGCAGGCGCGGTTCGGCAGCCGGATCCGGTTCGAGACCGATGTCGACGAGAACGCCCTATCCGCCATGCTGCCAGCGCTGACCGTCCAGCCGCTCGTGGAGAACGCGTTCGTTCACGGCATCGAGAGCATCGAGGCGGGGGCCGCGATTCGGCTTGCCGTCGCCGTCGATGGAGCCGATGCCGTGATCGGAATTTCGGATAACGGCGTCGGCATGGACGAAGCGACCCGCCGGTCCCTGCTGCGGCTCGATTATGATCCGGCTGCAGTGGCGGACAATGATGCGCCGAAGCGGCCGGAGCCCGCATCGATGTCGGCAGGCATCGGCACAAGCAACGTGTTCCGGCGGTTGCAGCTGTTCACCGGACGAAGCGACGCGGTCGCGATCCGCAGCGCCCCCGGTGAAGGCACGACGTTCACGATTCGCATTCCGATGAAACCGAAGGAGGAGCAAGCCCATGTACCGTTTGATGATCGCGGATGACGAAGCGCTGGAGCGGGAAGGATTGGAATGGATCGTGCAGCGGATGCTGCCGGATACGTTCGAGATCGTGCAGGCCGAGAACGGCAGGCGGGCGATCGAGCTGGCGGAGGAGCGGCGGCCGCAAATCGTGCTGATGGACGTGCAAATGCCCGGCATTCAAGGGCTCGAAGCGCTCCGGGAAATCCGGAAGCTGCTCCCGGACGCGAAGTTCGTGCTCGTGACGGCATACGATTCGTTCCATTACGCGCAGGCGGCGCTCGCGCTCGGCGTCAAGGAATATATCGTGAAGCCGGCGGGCCGCGAGCAGGTCGCCTCGCTGCTGCGCCGCCTGGCGCAGGAACTCGACCAAGAGAAGGCGAGCAGGGCCGAGCAGCTGACCTTGAGAAGCAAAGTGTCCACGCTCCAGCCGCTCGTGGAGAACGAGCTGGCGCTCATCCTCATGATGGACCAGGCGATGGACAGCAGTCCCGAGCAGCTTGCGGAATGGCTCGACTTTCCGCTCGAGGACTGCCGCTGCCTCGTAGCGGCGTTCCCCGGCTCCGAATCCGCGGACGAACGCAGATCGCTGTACGAGTCGATCCGCCATACGGCAAAATCGTTCGGTCCCTGCCTCGTCAGCTCCATCGTGGAACACCATCTCGCCGTGTTCCTGCGGAAGCCTTTGCAGACGGCCGACGAGTGGAAGGAGGAGCCGGTCCGTCTCGCACGCAAGCTAGCCGATGCCGCCCGGTCCGTCATTAAGAAAGACGTATCCATCGGCATCGGCTCGCTTCGGAGCGGCGCGGACGGCATGCGGCAATCGTATTTCGAAGCCGTATTCGCCTCGACCTGCCCGGATGCCGTCTGCGTCTTCGACGGATTGCAGCGGAGCGGGCTCTCGCCGGCTCCAGGCCGGGACGGCGCCGACCGGGAAGGCTGGCAAAGCTATGTCATGTCCGCGCTGCAGCGGATTCGGGACATGCGGGAGGAGCAGACGCTGACGATCGTCGATCGGGCCAAACAGTATATCCGGCAGCATTTCGCAAGGGAGCTTTCCTTGGAGGAGGTGGCGGAATCCGTGCACTTGAATCAGTTCTACTTCAGCAAAGTATTCAAGCAGCATGTCGGCGAGACGTTCATCGACTACTTGACCGGATTGCGGATCGAACGGGCCAAGCAATTGATCGAAGAGGACGTCCTGAGCCTGAAGGAAGTCAGCTACCAGGTCGGCTACAAGGATCCCAATTATTTCAGCCGCGTATTCAAGAAGGTCACCGGCGCCGCGCCTTCGGAATACCGTTCGCGGCGCAAATAGACGATGCCGCCTTCGGAATGCGCTCGATGGGCGCGGCCGACGCCGGGAAGCATGGATTATTTTAAGATTCGCCGCATAAAAGTCCGGGTTGTCCGCGAATGGACTCCCGCTGTGGCCGCGGTAAAATAATAGTGCAACAACTGCGCAAATTAGTGAAGAAGATCTTGCGCCTCCTTTCGCTTGGCCGATGCTATACTGGGAGCTGTCCTTGGGAATCCTCTTATTAATAACAAGGCGGCATTCACGTATATCATCCTGGTTAAGGAAGGGAAAGATTCAGATATGGCATCTATGGCTCCAACGACATCATCGCCAGCCGAAAGCCAAGACAACGCGCAGCTGAACATGAAATACGTCACGCTTATCGCGATCATCGGCGCGGTCGGCGGCTTGCTGTTCGGATTCGATACGGCCGTCGTATCCGGCGCGGTCGGCTTCTTGCAAGACCGCTTCGGCTTGGGCGACTTCGGCGCGGGCTGGGCGGTATCGTGCCTGATCATCGGCTGCATCGTCGGCGCGATCTCGACAGGATGGCTTAGCGACCGCTTCGGGCGGAAAAAAGTGCTCATCGTCGCGGCCGCGCTGTTCGTCGTCGGCTCGATCGGCACGGCGCTTCCGGATACGTTCACGGGCTACGTCGTCGCGCGTATGGTGAGCGGCCTCGGAATCGGCATTACCTCGACGCTCTGTCCGCTCTACAACGCGGAAATCGCGCCTGCCCGTTACCGGGGCAGACTCGTGGCGCTCAACCAATTAGCGATCGTCACCGGCATTTTCCTGACGTACTTCGCCAATTCCGGCATCGCCAGCTACGGCTCGGATGCTTGGGACATCGCGAACGGATGGCGCTGGATGTTCGGCGTCGGCGCGATTCCGGGCTTGATCTTCATGGGGCTGCTGTTCCTCGTTCCGGAAAGCCCGCGCTGGCTCATCAAGCAGGGCAAGCCGGAGAAGGCGCTCGGCATTCTGCTGCGTATCCACGGCGAAGAAGCGGCGAAGCAGGAAGTGCTCGAAATCAAGGAATCGTTCAAGCAGCAGAGCTCTTCGTTCCGCGAGCTGTTCAAGCCCGGTCTGCGCCTGGCCATGTTCGTCGGCATCGGCTTGGCGATTCTGCAGCAAGTAACGGGGATCAACGCGATTCTGTACTATGCGCCGGAAATCCTGAAACAGACCGGAGCGGGAACGAATGCGGCGCTCATTCAGACGATCATGGTCGGCTTCACCAACATGGTGTTCACGCTCGTATCGATCTGGCTCATCGACAAGGCGGGGCGCAAAGCGCTGCTGTTGACCGGCACGGCGATCATGACGGTATGCCTCGGCTTGATCGGCCTGCTGTTCCACACCGGCCACAGCTCCGGCTACTTCGTGCTCGTGCTTATTCTGGTGTACACGGCGGCATTCTCGATCTCGCTCGGCCCGGTCGTCTGGGTCATGCTTTCCGAGATTTTCCCGAACCGGGTGCGCGGATTGGCTACGTCGGTCGCGTCGATGTTCCTCTGGGCCGCGGACTACGCCGTCTCGCAATCGTTCCCGCCGCTGCTCAGCTGGGCGGGCTCGGCGGCGACCTATTGGATCTTCGGCGCCATGTCGGTCGTCACGGTCTTCTTCACGATCGTGTTCGTGCCGGAGACGAAGGGCCGCACGCTGGAGCAGATGGAGAACCTGTGGAACCGCGGCGACCGCGATGCGCAGGCGCGCACGAAGCCGGCAAGGGTATAAAAGCTCTGTCGGCATCGGCGAGGCCACTGAAAAAGTCCGTTAACACGAAAGGTACAGACCTTCATTGTTTTGAAGAGGCTGTACCTTTTTTCTTGTATAATTCTAGCATTGCGTCGGAAGGATGAAGATCATGTTCCAGCCCCAAGGTGCTATGGCGATATTCGCCGTTAATCTGAAACGAATCTTGAAGCTAACAGAGTGAATTCATAGGTTGAGTTAGTTCTTCAGTGGCCTCCGACCGGGGACCGTGGGCTGCCGAGCGGCGAAGCCTCGGTCCTCGATTCTACGCCTGCGAGATCGCCGCTAATGAATCGAGGCAGCGCTATTTCGCTCCCAATGCCTTACTTCTGTGGCGAAACGAACTTCAGTGTCGTTATTTGACCGTTTCGAGCTGCCTACAAGCCATTTTCACCGAGATAAGGCGTCTCCGATTCGTAAGCGAGCTGCAGGTGTTCAAATGCCCCGTTTAAGGCACGTACGATTCGTAAGAACGAGCAGCGCGGCACTCCCAAGGCGGCGCATACGGCGCATACGGCGCATACGGCGCGGACAAAGCCCCCCGCGGTCGGGACCGGGGGCTGCCGAGCGGCGAAGCCTCGGTCCTCGATTCTACGCCTGCGAGATCGGCGCTAATGAATCGAGGCAGCGCTATTTCGCTCCCAATGCCTTACTTCTGTGGTGAAACGAACTTCAGCGTCGTTAATTGACCGTTTCGAGCTGCCTACAAGCCATTTTCATCGAGATAAGGCGTCTCCGATTCGTAAGCGCGCTGCAGGTGTTCAAATGCCCCGTTTAAGGCACGTACGATTCGTAAGAACGAGCAGCGCGGGCGCATACGGCGCATACGCAACGGGCGTTGCCCCGCGATCGGGAACCGGGGGCTGCCGAGCGGCGAAGCCTAGGTCCTCGATTCTACGCCTGCGATATCGGTGCTAATGAATCGAGGCAGCGCTATTTCGCTCCCAATGCCTTACTTCTGTGGTGAAACGAACTTCAGCGTCGTTAATTGACCGTTTCGAGCTGCCTACAAGCCATTTTCACCGAGATAAGGCGTCTCCGATTCGTAAGCGCGCTGCAGGTGTTCAAATGCCCCGTTTAAGGCACGTACGATTCGTAAGAACGAGCAGCGCGGCACTCCCAAGGCGGCGCATACGGCGCATACGGCGCATACGCAACGGGCGATGCCCCGCGATCGGGAACCGGGGGCTGCCGAGCGGCGAAGCCTAGGTCCTCGATTCTACGCCTGCGAGATCGGTGCTAATGAATCGAGGCAGCGCTATTCGCTACCCCTGCATTACTTCTGTGGTGAAACGAACTTCAGCGTCGTTGGCATCGGCATTCATCGTTTTTATAGAAGGCTGTACGCCCGGTCTGCACGGACCGGGCGTACAGCCTTTTCGCGTATCCCGTCCGAGGCCTGCGCGGGCTTTTGGCCGATCGAAGCCGAATGTGGCGGCTCGAGCAGCATGCATGTGCAGAAAGATAGCGGCAGAGCAGCATGCATGTTGCAGATGCCGCGTATGCAGCGCTAGCCGCGCGTGCCACGTGTGCCGCGCATGCCGTGCATGCGGCGCATGCTGCTTATGTCGCGTATGCCGTGCGTGCCGCGTATGCCGTGCGTGCCGCCCATGCGGCGCATGCTGCCTATGCGGCGCGTGCTGCCCATGCCGAGCATGCTGCCCATGCCGTGCATGCCGCCCATGCCGTGCATGCTGCCCATGCCGTGCATGCCACCTATGCAGCGCGTGCCGTACATGCCGCGTCAGCCGCGCATGCTTCTCATGCGGCGCGTGCTGCCCATGCTTCCTATGTCGCGCATGCCACCCATGCCGCGGACCCAGGATTTCGTTATTACCGCCAAAACGATGCTATTTCATAATCAATCGGACCCAGGATCCGTTATTGGCCTCGGCAGGCACCGAAAATGCGCCTTTTGAGTGAAATAGCTGATCTCCTGTCCGGGCAGCACTATAAAAGCGATGAACTTCGGCCAATAGCGGATCTCCTGTCCGCGTCCTGGTTGCGACGGTCGCGCCGTCTGGCTTGCCTGTAATTTCCTTCTTGCGGCAGTCCGAGTCGGCGAAGAGGCTCGCCGCCCGGCGAAACCACCGCAGCCTAGCGAAACCACCGCCGAACCGGTGGATCCACGGCCGCCTCGGCGATACCACGGCCTCCCGGCAAAGCCGCGGCCGTATGGCAAAGTCACCGCCGCTCCGGCGAAACCGCCACCGCCCGGCAAAGCCGTCGCCGTCCCGGCAAAGCCATCGCAGCCATGCGAAACCACCGCCGCTCCGGCGAAACCACCGCCGCTCCGGCGAAACCACCGCTGAACCGGTGGATCCTCGGCCGCAACGGCGAAACCACCGCTGAACCGGTGGATCCACGGCCGCTCCGGCGAAACCACCGCCGAACCGGTGGATCCACGGCCGCCTCGGCGATACCACAGCCGCCCGGCAAAGCCACGGCCGTATGACAAAGTCACCGCCGCTCCGGCGAAACCGCCACCGCCCGGCAAAGCCGTCGCCGTCCCGGCAAAGCCATCGCAGCCATGCGAAACCACCGCCGCAACGGCGAAACCACCGCCGCAACGGCGAAACCACCGCCGCAACGGCGAAACCACCGCCGCCCGGCAAAGCCGCCGCCATGTGAAACCACCGTCGCCTTAGCGAAGCCGTGACCGCCCTGGTGAGGGGGCCGCCGCTCTGGCGAAGCCGCGGCCGCTCGGCAAAGTCACCGCCGCCGCCGTGCGAACCCGCCGCCGCCCGGCGAAGCCGCCGCCGCCCGGCGAACCCGCCGCCGCCCGGCGAAACCACCGCCGCTCCGGCGAAACCACCGCCGCTCCGGCGAACCCGCCGCCGCCGCCGGCGAACCCGCCGCCGCCCGGCGAACCCGCCGCCGCCCGGCGAACCCGCCGCCGCCCGGCGAACCTGCCGCCGCCCCGGCCCCCGGCTTCTCTACAAGCAAATGGCGCCGCAAGGATAAAACCTTGCGGCGCCATTTGCTGCTGCAGCGGTCCAAACGCATGCCGCCCGAATGTATTACGCTTTCGCCTGCTCTACCGAAGCGGATGCGATCAGCTCCGCCGCCTGCCTGCGATATTCATCCCAGCGGCTGCCGACGGAGGACCAGGAGGCGCGGCCGTTCGGGTCCGTCTCGTGCATGCCGGCCGGGACCGCTTCGCGCGCGATGGCGTCCGCCTCCGCGCGCCGCCCGCGCTGCGCCGCCAGCCATAGATACTCGTAATCCTGGATGCCGCGCCGCAAATTCTTCATCCGGATCGAGCTGATCGGTCCGTCGACGCCGCGGTCCTGCTCGCGGAAGAACGGCTCGCGGCCGGGGTAGAACAAGAGGCCGTCCCCGTTGCCGAAGTGTACGCCGTCCTCGCCGTAGTAGGCCGACTCGTCCTTCGCGACGTACATGAACGTCACCGCGTAGCCGTAGACGTTCTGGTTCCACCGCCCCCGCGGGCCTTGATGGTTGTGCCGCCAATGCGTGCCGTGCCAGACGAAGTAGCCATCGATGCCGTAGCGGAAGCGCAGCCAGGAGTTGACCCGCATATCGACGGCTTCCGCCTCCAGGATCAGGGAGCCGTGGTACGGCCGGTAGCCGTTGTAGAACCACAGCTTATCGCCGGATTCCCTGCCGTGCCGGACGGATTCCGCATCGACCGAATGCGCGCACCAGATATCGATCGCGCCTTCGAGCTCCGGCGTATAGCGCCGCGTCGTGAAGAACGGCAGCCGCTTGCCGGCGCCCGCGGAGCCGCGGACGATGGCCGCCTGCTCGCGAATCCAATCGTACTTGGCCGGCAGCGGCTCGTCGATCAGATAGCAGAAGTAGGTGCCCGGCCACTTCAGCTCCTCGAAGTACGCCACCCACTTATCGGCCTCCTCCCGCATCGCCTCCGGCTCGGTGCCGAGCACCTTGGAGCCGTACATGCCGATCGGAAACACGCCTTCCCCGATCTGCTCGCCCGGCCCTTCGTACCCGTTCGCCTTCGTGAAGAACGACCCGTCCAAGTACGGGGCGTACCGCGCCAGCAGCTCGGCATCGAACGGCTTGCCATGGGGCTCGGCGCCGACGAGGTCGAACCGGTGGCGATGCGCCATGCGGCGGAACCGGTCCTGAATATCCGGCGTCTCGGGGTAATACTCGGACACGTCGTTGGCATAGACGAACGTAAGCGAGTGATTCTCGTCGGGCAGCGCGAAGTCGTAGAGCCGCAGCTCGACCGGCAGCGTCCGGATGACCGCCGCCTCGCTTCGCACGGTGACGGCGCCCCGGTAGATACCCGGCTTCATCGCTTCTTCGCGCGGGATATAGATGTCGATCCAGAACCCCTGGTTCGACCGCGCCGGCACGCGGACGGGCTGGCCGCCCAGCCGCGGGCGGGCGTCCGCGGGGATGAGCGCGTCCGGAATCCAGCCGGAACGGTGCAGCGGCGGCGCGGATTCCGCGTAGAACCATTGAGGCGCCGTGCTCAGATCCGGGGCGACGTACAAGTAATGCTGCGTGAACACTTCGATTCGCCGTCCGACGTAGTTCGTCGGGTCCGCGTCAAGGGCAGCCGCGTTCTCGATCCGGCATTCGCCGTGCTCCGCGTGGACAAGCCCGGACAGCTCGACGTAGATACCGGCCGCTTCCGCGTCGCCGGTCTCCACGATCACCTGGAACGCGATCGTCTCGTTGCGCGCGCCGAACAGCCGGATCGTTTGCCCGTCCCAGACGCTGTTGCCGTCTTTGTTCGGATTCGCCAAATCGTCCTTCAATACTTTCTCGCCGTCGTTGACGGCCCATACCGCATACTCCGCATTCTCCAAGAAGAATCCTCTCCTTTCAAAATTACCGCTACATCCATTGTGTACCTTCCCGCAGCGAAGCGAAATTGTAGCAATTTCGCATGGTTCATGATATTAACGTCGCCGGATGGTCGCTTTTTTCAATCCTTCACGAATTTTATAGCCAGCGATAAAAAAATGAATGAGTGAAAAATACTCCAATTTCTTTTCCTATGCGGCATCCTGTACAGTGGAATCAGCAAGAACGAGCGAAGCACGAGCAAAGACGGAGGCGAGCCCATGAAATTGGCTTTTTCCACACTGGCATGCCCGGCCTGGAGCTGGGAGCGAATCCTGCGGGAAGCATCCGCGCTCGGATACGACGGGATCGAGATCCGCGGCATCGAGCATGAAATGACGCTTCACCGCTGTACGCCTTTTCTGCCCGAGCATATCGACCGGTCGATGCGGCAGCTGAAGGAACGCGGCCTAACGATCATCTGCCTGGACACGTCCTGCGTCTTCCACGATCCGGCCAAGCTGGAGGCCGCCATCGAGGAAGGGAAGGCGGCCGTCGATCTGGCGGTGAAGCTCGGCGTTCCTTATATCCGGGTGTTCGGAGATGCGATCCCGGACGGACGGGACCGCGGGGAGACGATCGGGCAAGTCGCGCGGGGGCTGCGGGACGTATGCCGTCATGCGGAAGGGACGGGCGTCAGCGTGCTCGTCGAGACGCACGGCGATTTCTCGGATTCGCGCAGCCTGCTGGCCGTCATCGAACGGGTAGGCTCCGAAGCGCTCGGCGTCCTCTGGGACATTAACAATCCGTTCAAGTACGGCGGCGGCGAATCGCCGGAATCGACTTATGAACGGCTGGGACGCTACATCAAGCATACGCATATCAAGGATACGAAAGGCGCGGACATGCATGCGCCGATCGCGCTGTGCGGCGAAGGCGACGTGCCGATCCAGGCCTGCATCCGGCTGCTGGAAGCGAACGGCTATGAAGGCTGGCTGTCCTTCGAATGGGAGAAACGGTGGGTGCCGGAGATTCCAGAGCCGGAAGTGGCGCTGCCGCATTTCATTCGCTATATCAGGCCATAGATCGTTATCGGGCCTTGAATCTGTCGGCCTTTGATCTATCGGGCCTTTGATCTATCAGCCCCTTGATCTATCAGGCCATGGATCTATCAGGTCTTTGATCTATCGGCTATGGATCTATCAGGCCATGGTTCTACCAGGCTATGGATCCATCAAGCTATTGATTAACGGGCAATCGATCGTTCTTCATCCGACAAGAACCCAAGGAGGCGAAGCTGTATGGCAATGACATCTCCAGCGGAATCCGGCCAAGAGGCGGCAATCGCCCGAACGGCGACGCCGAGAAAATCGCTCGCGACCCGGCTGTTCCGGGAGCGCTACGGGTTTCTGCTGCTGCTGCCGGGCCTGGTGTATTTCATCTGGTTCCGCTATGTCCCGATGCTCGGCAACATTATCGCATTCGAGGATTACAGCCCGTTCATCGGCTTTGTTCACAGCGATTGGGTCGGCCTGAAGCATTTCAAGCGCATCTTCGAGGATGCGGAAGTAATCCGGGTCATCTGGAACACGCTCTGGCTGTCATTCCTTCAGATCGTGTTCGCCTTCCCGGTGCCGATCATTCTCGCCCTCATGCTGAACGAAGTGCGGAACCAGAAGGTGAAGCGCGTCATTCAGTCGGTCGTCTATTTGCCGCACTTCCTCTCGTGGGTCGTCGTGGCCGGCATCGTGACGATCTTCCTGAAGACGGAGGGGATCGTCAACAAGCTGCTGCACCTCGGCTTCGGCACGGAAGCGATTCCGTTCCTGCAGCAGCCGGGATGGTTCATGCCGCTTATCGTGCTGGAGGTCATCTGGAAGGAAGCGGGCTGGGGCACGATCATCTTCCTCGCGTCGTTGTCCGGCGTCAATCCGACGCTCTACGAAGCGGCCATCGTGGACGGAGCGAGCAGATGGCGCCAGATCTGGCATATTACGCTTCCGGCCATTCGCGGCACGATCGTCATCCTGCTGATTCTGCGGCTGGGCAGCGTGCTCGACTCCGGGTTTACGCAAATTTTCCTCATGCTCAATCCGTTCACGATGAAAGTCGGGAACGTGCTCGACACCTTCGTATATTTCAAAGGCATCCAGCAGTCGGATTTCAGCTTCGGCACGGCTGTCGGCTTGTTTAAAGGCGTCGTCGGACTCGTCCTCATCGTCGGCGCGAACCGGGTGGCCAAGAAGTTCGGCGAGGATGGCGTATTCTAAATGGGGGGAGCGAGGAAGCAATGCCGATCAAACGCACGTTGTCGGAACGCGCGGCCGATATCATCAACGTGATCCTGCTGCTGCTGCTGGCGTTCGTAATGGTGTTTCCGTTCTATTACATTACCGCGGTATCGTTCTCTTCCTACGAGGAGTTCGTGCAGACCGAGCTGCTGTTGTTCCCGAAGCATTGGGTGCTGGACGCGTACCGGTTCATCTTCGATTCCAAAGAGTTCATCCGCTCCATCGGCGTGACCGTCTACATTACGATCGTCGGCTCCGTCGTAAGCCTGTTCCTTACCGCCACGATGGCGTTCGCCATGACCCGCAGGCTGTGGGGGCAGCGGTTCTACTTATTCCTGGTCCTGTTTACCTTCATCTTCGGCGCGGGCATGATTCCGACGTATCTGATCGTCAAGGCGACCGGTCTCATCGACTCCTATTGGTCGCTCATCATCCCGGATGCCATCAGCTCCTTCAACCTGATCGTCATGCGGCAGTTCTTCCTGAGCATCCCGGAGGAGCTGAACGAAGCGGCCGTCATCGACGGCGCGAACGATTTGCAAATTTTCGCCCGCATCATTCTTCCCCTCTCCAAGCCGGCTCTGGCCGCCTTCGGCTTGTTCTATGCCGTCGGCCAATGGAACACGTACTTCAACGCGATCCTGTACTTGAACGATCCGGCCAAATGGACGGTGCAGGTCATCCTGCGGCAAATCGTCATTCTCGACGACGCCACCAACACGCTCGCCTCCGCCGCCCGCGACGCCGCGCAGTCCGCACATCTGCCGCCGCCGGAGACGATCGGCATGGCCGCCATTATTTTAGCGACGGTGCCGATTCTGATCGTGTATCCGTTTCTGCAAAAGCATTTTGCCAAGGGGGTGATGCTGGGTTCGGTAAAAGGGTAAGCGGCAAGTCGGCTTTCGCGTGCAGTTTCGGCAAACCTTAAAGACGATTGGGAGGGGTTAAGCATGAGCACGAAGAAAATCGCGACGCTGACTGCGTCGGGAACGAAGAGATTCGCAACGCCGACTGCGTCGAGAACGAAGCGGTTCACAACGCTGATCGCGGCCGTATGTCTCGTCGCCGGACTGGCCGGATGCGGCGGTTCGAACGGCAGCAAGAACGACACGGCGAATTCGACGCCAACGACCGATTCCGGCAACACCAACAGCGGCAATGCGCAGGCTCCGGCAACGACGGACAACCAGGGCGATGCCAAGGCGGATAATCAACCTGCCGCCGCTGCGAACAAGAAGCTCGAAATTTCCACCATCCAGGGCACATGGGCCAGTCCGCTTCCGGACCCGAACGGGAACGGCGCCAAGATGATCGACGAGAAGTTCAACATCGACCTCAAGTCGCAATTCGTGCCGTACGACGAATACGGCAACAAGCTGCCGGTCGTCATGGCGGCCGGCGATCTGCCGGACATGATCGGGATGGAAGGCGTCGACGCCAACTTCGTCAAATGGGCGAAGCAGGGCGCGTTCCTTCCGCTGAACGACTACATCGACAAGTACGAGGCCATCAAGAGCATTCCGAAGAACGTCTGGGACGCCGTGACCGTCGACGGCAAGATCTATGGCATTCCGAACTATTTCCCGTCCAAATACGGCAAGAAGCCGATCATCCGCAAAGACTGGCTCGACAATCTCGGCCTGTCGATGCCGACGACCTACGACGAGCTGGAGAAAGTGGCGATCGCCTTCACGAACGACGATCCGGATAAGAACGGCAAGAAGGATACGCTCGGCTTAGGCCTCGCCAAGTCGATCGTCTACGGCGCATGGATGGGCGCGGGCTGGGACAGCGGCTGGTATAACAAGAACGACAAAGGCCAGCTTATTCCGGGCAATATCTCCGACGGCTTCAAGCAGCAGGTCACGGTGCTCCACGATCTGTATAAGGCCGGGGCGATCAGCAAGGACTGGGCCGTCACCAAGTCGACGGACGTCCGCAAAGACTTCTTCGCAGGCAAGATCGGCATCTTCTACGAGCAGCCGTACGATATCTCGGAGACCCGCTTCAAGCAGCTGAAGGAAGCGAATCCGACGGCCGAGCTCGCGGTCATTCCGCCGTTCGTGCAGGACGACGGCCAGCAGGGCTTCACCGGCCTGCCGGGCTATTACGAGCTGCACAGCCTGAACGCGAAGCTGAAGAACGACCCGGACAAAATCGACCGTATTCTGTCCATCATCAACTACTTCATGACGTTCATCCCGACCGATCAGCGCAACGATCAGAACGCGGACTACGACTGGCAGAACGGCGGCGTCGGCAAAGGCTACACCATGCAGAACGGCGTAGCTATCGGCATCGACGGCGCAAGCAGCGAAATGCCGACGACGTATTTCGGCGTCCGCTACTGGGCGCCGACGGACGAGGACACGCAGCCGGCGACGGTGCTGCAGGATCCGTTCACCAAAAGCTTCGTTCAATCGGCGGTCGATCTGCTGAAGAACACGAAGACGTACCTCGATCCGGTCAACCGCATCCATTCGGACCTGATGTTCGCGAACATCTCGGAGCTGGATCAGGGGATCGCCGACCATCAGACCCGGATGATCGTGGGCCAGGAGCCGATCTCCGACTGGGATAAGATGGTCAAGGAATATTTGAGCAAGGGCGGCCAGGCGATCATCGACCAGGTCAACCAGCTGCTGGACGAGAACGGGATCGTCGGCGAATGGAAATAAGCTGCTAGCCGGGAGAGGGAGAGGGAGAGAGGCGACGATCTCCCTCTTTCTTTTGCGCCGGAGCGGCAGCGGAGGGCGAAGCGAGAAGGCGGATCGGGCAAGCAACGAATACAGAACAAGAAGGCAAAGCGAAAGGAGTATGGCTATGCGCACAATCTCCATCCAGGAAGAGCAGGCGAACCGTAGGCGGGAGTTGACCTATATCGACGACTATCCCGATATCGAGCGGTATCACCGGGATCCGTTCCGCCGGTATCTCGATAGGCTGAACGCCGATTATTTGGTCGAGCGGAAGACGGCGCTGCGCCAAGTGAACGGCATTGCCGCGGCGCGGGCTTACCGGGAGCAGGTGCGGGAGGCGTTTCGGGCTTCCGTCGGATCGCTGCCGGAGGACGCCGGCGGGGGCGCGCATGTGACGGGAACGGTGGACCGGGGTAGCTACTTGATCGATAAGGTGCGGATCGAGACGACGCCGGGGCTGTTCGCGACCGGGAATTACTATTATCCGAAGCAGAGCGGCGGCCCGCTGCCGGGGCTCCTGCTGCTGTGCGGCCATTCGAATGAAGGCAAGGCGTATCCCGCGTACGTCTCGTTCTGCGTCGAAGCGGTCATGAACGGCTTCTGCGTGCTTACGTTCGATCCGATCGGGCAGGGCGAGCGGCGGCTGCCGCGGGCGGGCCAAGGCGCCGCCGGCTCCGATTCCGATATTGACCCGGGCGCAGGCACAGGCTCGGGTTCGGATTCAGGTTCAGGTTCGGGTTCGGGTTCGGGTTCGGGGGAGTGGCTGGATCCGGTCGACGCGCATTGCTTCCTGGATCAGAAGCTTAGTCTGCTCGGCGAGCATCTCGGCGCTTACATGATGCGCGACAGCATCGCCGCGCTGACGTATTTGATCGGCCGGCCGGAGGTGGACGGCGCGCGCGTCGGCGTCACCGGCAATTCCGGCGGCGGCACGCTGTCGGCGTATATGGGGGCGTACGACGACCGGGTGAAGGCGGTCGCTCCGTGCTGCTATATTACGGAGCTGCGCTCGCTGCTGTACCGCATCATGGCGCAGGACGCGGAGCAGTGCTTGCCCGGTTTCATGCAGCGCGGGCTCGATCACGGCGATCTCGTGACGGCGGCCGCGCCGAAACCGTACCATATCGGCTGCGCCATGTTCGATTTCTTCCCGATCGACGGCGTGCGCGACGCGTTCATCGAAGCGAAGAAGCTGTACCGGCTGCTGGGCGCGGAGGAGCACCTGGAGCTCCATGCGGTCATGAAGGGGCACGGCTTCTGGCAGGAGATGCGGGAGCAGGCGCTCCGCTTCTTCTGCCGCGCCTTCGGGGTCGAATTCGTCGCGGAGAAGGGGATCGATTACGAGCGTCTGCCTTCGGAGACGGAGCTGCTATGCGGTTCGGCGGCCGGGGCAGGCATGAGCGACGGAACGGCCGGTTCCTGCGCCGTCGGCGGCTCGCTGACGGACTTGATCCGGGAGCGGCTGCGGGTGATGTCGGCAGGGCGAGGGCTGGAGCAACGGGAAGAGCGGGAGCATGGGCAAGATCATGAGCAAGGGCAAGGTCAAGTGCACGAGCTATGGCAAGAGCGGGGGAGAGGTCAAGAACACGAGCAAGAGCGGGAGCGCGAACAAGCGGGCGTTCGCGAGCGACTGCGCGCCTTGCTGCAGATGGGGCCGGACGAGGAGCTGCCGCCCTCGCCGCTGATGACGGCTGACGACGGCAGCGTTACGTACGAGGCCGAAGAAGGCATGGTCATAATTGGAACCTGCCGCTGGTTTACGGATCGCAAGGAGGCGAAGCGCATCTGCGTGGCCATCGGCGGCATGGAGAATGCGGAACTCGAGCGGTTTCGGGAGCGCGGCTTCGACGCCGTGCTAGCAATCCATCCGCGAGGCACCGGCCCGGCGGCGCTTGCGCCGGACTGCACCTTCGGCATGTTCGATCCGGAGACGGCGAGCGGCTACAACGTCCGCATGCTGGGCCGGTCGCTGCAGGGAATGCGGGTGACGGACGCGCTCGCCGCCGTGCGCGGCATGCGGCGAACGCCTGGCTGGGAGCATGCGGAAGTAACGCTCTTCGGACAGGAGGAGCATGCCCTGACCGCGCTGTACGCGGCCGTGCTGAGCGGCACGGTTCGCCTGCATGCGGCAGGCTTGCTCACAAGCTTCCGCGACTTCGCGGAAGCGGAGGAACACTGCTATTCGGCAGGCATAATCGTTCCCGGACTTCTGCTTGCCTTCGACATTCCCGAGCTGCTGGATGCCTTGCCGCCGGGGAGCGCCGTCGTCGGGAGCCGGATCGACCCTATGAAACGGCCTGCATGTCCACGGCATGGAGGAGAATAGAACATGACCAGACAACCGCGGCTGTTAAGCGGCGTCCATGAAGCGATCGGCAATACGCCGATGGTTCATCTATCGCGGCTGACCGCAGGACTGGAAGGGGCGATCTGCGCCAAGCTGGAGTATTTGAATCCCGGCTTCAGCAAGAAGGACCGGATCGCTTTGCAAATCATCGAAGAAGCCGAACGGGACGGCAGCCTGCAGCCGGGACAGACGGTCGTCGAGCTGACGAGCGGCAATACGGGCACCGGCCTCGCCATCGTCTGCGCGGTGAAGGGCTATCCGTTCATTGCCGTCATGTCCAAAGGAAATTCGTATGAGCGCGCTCGCATGATGAAGGCGCTCGGCGCGGAGGTCGTGCTTGTGGACCAGGCTCCGGGCTCGGCTCCCGGCCAAGTGTCGGGCGAGAGCCTCGCGCTGGCGGAAGCGGAAGCGCGGCGGCACGTTCGCGAGCAAGGCGCTTTCCGCGCCGATCAGTTCGAGCGGCTCGGCAACGTACATGCGCATGAGTACTTCACGGCGATGGAGATGTGGGAGCAGACGAACGGCGAAATCGACGTGTTCGTCGATTTCGCCGGAAGCGGCGGCACGTTCGCAGGCTGCGCCAAGGCGCTTCGGCGCTGCAATCCGGCCATCCGGTGCTATGTCGTCGAGCCCGAGACGGCTCCGTATCTCGCGGGCCGGCAAGTGACGGACCCGAACCACCGCATCCAGGGCGGCGGATACGGCATGCGGCTGCCGTTGCTCGATGCGGAAGACGTCACCGATTACTTGACGGTGTCGGACGAGGAGGCGGTTGCGGCGGCAAGGGAGCTGGCCCGCAGGGAGGGCGTCTTCGCCGGCTTCTCCTCGGGCGCGAACGTCGCCGCGGCGCTGCGGCTGCTCCGCGAGCGGGAGCGCGGCGCCCGGATCGCGCTTACGATCAATGACTCGGGGCTCAAGTATCTGAGCACGGACTTGTTCGAGTAGCTGCCGGGAGCATTCATACTCGGTACGGCAGCGGACGAGGCCGGATGGTACTGCGTACGAAGCTGGCACATGGGTCGGGGCAAGGGAAGTAAGCTAGCCCCGAGCCGGCCTTTCCCGGCGCTCCCCGTGCGCCCTTGCCTCTAGGCGCGTTGCCCGCCCCTGCCCTAGGCGCGTTGCCCGCCCCTGCCCTAGGCGCGTTGCCCGCCCCTGCCCTAGGCGCGTTGCCCGCCCCTGCCCTAGGCGCGTTGCCGCCCCTGCCTTAGGCGCATTGCCCGTCTCTGCCCTAGGCGCGTTGCCCGATCTTGCTCCTAGGCGCATTGCCCGCCCCTGCTCTAGGCGCGTTGCCCGATCTTGCGCCTAGGCGCATTGCCCGCCCCTGCCCTAGGCCCGCTGCGCACTCGCCTCTAGGCCCGTTGCTCGACCTTGCGGAACTCGCTTGGCGTCACGCCGGTGAACTTCTTGAACATCCGGTTGAACGAGTTAATGTTCTGGTAGCCGACGCGGGCGGCGGCGTCCTGGATTTTGACGTCCGAGCAGGAGAGCAGCTCCTTCGCCCGGCTTACCCGGATCAGATTGACGTAATCGACGAAGTACGTGCCCGTCTTTTCTTTGAAATACGTGGACAAGTAGCTGCGCGTGATGTTCAGCTTGTCGGCCATCATATCGAGCGTAATGTCATGGGCGTAGTGCTGCTCCAGATAGTCGAAGACGAAGCTCGTAATATGATCCTTCTTCTCTTTCTTGCTTCGGACGAGATTCATCAGCCGCGGCAGCCATTCCTCGAACAGCCGCTCCAGTTCCTCGAACGCGTGGCAGTGCTGCAGCTCCGTCTGCATCGTCTGAATCAGTTCGCAATCGAGCTGGTTGACGACGAGCGCCCGTTTGGCCCGGTCGGCGAGATAATTCGCGAAGCCTTTCACTTCATGATCGGTCGCCTCTTTCTTGCGGAGCGCCGCAAGCTCGCGTTTCACGAACTGCATGATTTGCGGTTCGTTGCCGTTGGTCAGGCTGGCGTTGAGCTCTTCCTCCTGGGCAGGCATCAAATAATAATTAGCCGGCTTCGCGCCGCTGATTACCCGCAAGATCTGATTCGTGCCGTTGAATTTCCGCAAGTGCAGCATCGATTTGGCCTGCTCGAACGACAGCTTGAACTCATCCGGGTGCTCGTAATGCCCGCTGATCGCCATCGTGGAGAAGCAATAGGCGAGATCCAGCTCCAGCACGTTCTTGATCCCTTCGAGCGTCTCATCCAAATCGGGCCCGGCATCGTCGGCGTAGATCACGGCGAGCAGCTGGTCGCTTTCCAATTGGAGCGTGAGCGATTCCGGATAGTTCTCGGTCAGCACGTTGTTGATGTAATCCCGAATGAAATTGGTCGCGCGTTCCTCGTCGCCGATCTCTTCGAGCAGCCGCGGCCGGAACGTCAGCTTGAACAGCACGACCCGGTACGGCTGATTGCTCTTGATGAGATCCTTCAAGTAGCCGGCGCTGCTGCGGATGTTCTTCAGCTGGTTGATGTACGCGTAATGGCGAAGCAGCGAGTTGCGGTGCTCCAAATCCTGATTGATGTCCATATTGGAGTCGAGCAGATGGCGCACCTTCTCCTGGATGATCGCGAATTCCTTGATGGCGCTTTGCTTCCGCCACGGTGAGCCTGTCGTCAAGAGCTGAATCGCCTTCACGAGCTGCTTGACCGGACGGCGCAGCCGCAGACTGAACAGGAACGATGCCAGCAGGCTGAGCAGGATGGCAAGCGCGAGCAGCAGGACGAAGGTGATGTTCCATTTCATCTGCGAGATGTTGTCGTTCGGAATGATATTCACGTACGTCAGCCCGCTCGATGCGCCTTTCTTATAGAAATAATAATTGTCGCCCTGCTTCACGAAGCTGGATTGCCCGTCGAACGCCGGAATCGCTTCCGCCTTCTCGCCGCCGCTGGCAAAATAAGACCGCCGGCTGCTATCCAGGATGTAGAAATCGTTGGTGATCGACTGGTGAAAATCCCGGTACATTTTCTGCGCGTCCGCGAAGGCGATGAAGAGAATCGACGGGTTGGTCTGGTTCCGGATAATGATCGGGATCAGCTGGCTGGAGCTGGCCAGCTTGTTGGGATCATCGTATTCATAGAATGAGGACGCCGGCAAAATGCGGATGACGTACGGACTGTCGAACTGCGATTTCCAGTAATCGTAGGAATAGTCGCTGCTGCCGTAGTAGCGCTTGAACATGACATCGGCGTCGGCGCCGCGCGATTTCTCGATGGCGACGTTGCTGTCCTGGTAGTAGATGATCATGTTGTCGAGATAGAGCGATTGATTGGTGAGGAAGACCTGCAGCTCGTCGATCAGCTTGCCGCCGGCGGCGTAATTGAAAACCGGGGTATCGAGCGCGGCGACGCGGTCGTTCATGGAGAAGGATAGGACGGAATTTTCGATCTGCTTGATTTTGGCTTCGTAATTGTCGCTGGTGTCCTTCAGGTTGAGATTGTTGTAGGTGATGACTTCTTCTCGGACGTGGCCGCGATAGAAGAAGACCGAGTACAGGATGAAGGATACGAGCAGCACGACGATGGTCATATAGCTGAGCAGAAGCCAGAAGAATAGGGGAGGCGACTTGAGGCGGGCGTAAGGGACGACGAGCAGAGACACGATTCGATTCATGAAAACAACCCTTTCGTCGTGGTCTGTTTTCAAGCTTGTTTACGTTAAGTTTAAAGAATCGGGCGCAAATGAACAATGGTATTATTTTTATAAACTCGTCGTATTTTTGGGTTGCGCAAATAAAATGAACGATATCAAATACTGCCTGTTTCGGACCGTGCGGCGTTTCGCTATAGTGGGGGCAGGAAGCGGACGACGGCATCGCCGGCATGAGGGGGAATAGCATGATCAGAACGATTAGGCAGGAGGAGGCCCGGCAATCGCTCGAGCTGACGCAGGCGGCCTTCGCAGTGAAGTTCACGGAGAGCGGCATCGAGGAACGGGCCGCCCGCATGAACATGGAGCAGTATCTCGGCTATTATGCCGACGGGAGGCTCGCCGCGCAGCTGGCGGTTCTGCCGCTCGGCGTCTATGTGCAGGGCGAGGAGATGGCGATGGGCGGCATCGCCCACGTGGCTTCCTATCCGGAAATGCGCAGGCAGGGCATGGTCGGCAAGCTGCTTGTCCATAGCCTTGCGGCGATGCGCGAGCGCGGGCAAGCCGTCTCCATGCTGAATCCGTTCGCGTACGGCTTCTATCGCAAGTACGGCTGGGAGTATTACTCGGTGCAGCGCGCATGCACGCTCGACTTGAGCGCCGCGCCCAAGTATCCGGCCGCGCCTGGCGCCGTGCGGCGGCTGCAGGCGTCGGATTGGGCGCAGGCGGGGGCGGTCTATGACCGGTATGCCAGACGGTACAACGGGATGCTGCTGCGGGACGAGAACTGGTGGCTGCAGCATGTGTTTAAGCGGAAGCTCGGGTATTTGTCCGTGTACGTCGGGGGGGACGGTGGGCAGCCGACCGGTTATATGCTGTACGACATCGGGGACCGGACGATGACGATACACGAGCTTGTCTATCTCGACCGGGAGAGCCGGAACGGCTTATGGCAGTTCATCGCCAATCACGACTCGGTCGTCTCGCGGCTGCGCCTGACCGCGCCGGCCGACGATTCGCTCCTGTTCGCAATGGCCGAGCCCAAGCTTCAGCAGGAACTGCATGCGAACTTCATGTTCCGCGTCGTGGATGCCCCGGCATTCCTGAACCGGTACCGGTTCGCCGGCGGGGCTGCGCGGCTGCGCGTCCGGCTCGAAGACGAGCACGCCCCTTGGAATCGTGGGCTATGGCAAATCGCCGTGAGCGCGGACGGGTCCGCGGTCGCCTCGCGGGTTGCTTCTGCCGGGCAGGCTGCCGAGGATGCGGCAGGCGATGGGATCGCGGATCGGGAAGCGGATAGCGAATGGCGGGCGAGCGCGGAAGCGGGGGGCAATCGGAGGGAGAGCGGGCAAGCGGCAGGCGATGGGAATGCTGGCGCGGAAGCGATCGACTGCACGATCCAGACATTCTCGGCGATGATGATCGGCTGCATGCGGCCGGCGCAGCTGGCGGATCTGGGCCGCCTGGAAGGCCCGCCGGAGGCGGTGGATGCTTGGGAGCGGGCGATCCCGCGGCGGCTGCCGCATATGATGGATTTTTTCTAGCGTGGCGGGTAGTGACGGAGCGGGGGGCGGCGGTGGAGCAGGTGAAACAGGTGAATCGTAAAGCCGGGGGGAGCAAGTGGAGCCAGTGGAACCGGGGGGCAGGTGAGCTGGCGAAACTGGGAGAGCAGGTGGAACCGGTGGAACCGGGGAGCAGATGAAGCTGGCGAAACCGGGGGAGCAGGTGAAGCTGGTGAAACCGGGGGAGCAGGTGAAGCTAGCGAAACCGGGAGAGCAGGTGGAGCAGGTGGAACCGGGGAGCAGGTGAAGCTGGCGAAACCGGGGGAGCGGGTGGAACCGGTGGAACCGGGGAGCAGATGAAGCTGGCGAAACCGGGGGAGCAGGTGAAGCTAGCGAAACCGGGAGAGCAGGTGGAGCAGGTGGAACCGGGGAGCAGGTGAAGCTGGCGAAACCGGGGGAGCGGGTGGAACAAGGAGAGCAGGTGCAGCCAGTGGAACCCGGGGAGTGGGTGAAGCTGGCGAAACCGGGGAGCAGATGGAACCGGGGAAGCTGATGGGACCAGTAAACCGGTGAGTCGGTGAAACCGTCCTGCGTTGTCCGGGAGGAGGAGGCGGGTGAGATGCAGAAGAAGAGAAGGTATGCGATCGTCGGCGCGGGTAATCGCTGCACGTACATGTATGCGATTCCAATCGCCAGGGATTACGCGGATATCGCGGTGATCGTCGGCGTGTTCGATACGAATGCCAAGCGGGCAGACTTGCTGCAATCGCGTATCGGCGGGCAAGCGCCGGTATATGACGATTTCGCGGCGATGCTGGACGAAGCGAAGCCCGATGTCGTTATCGTCACGTCGATTGACAGCACGCATCATACGTATATCGTGCAGGCGCTGCTCGCCGGCTGCGACGTTATTTCGGAGAAGCCGCTGACGATCGACGAAGACAAGTGCGCGCTCATCCTCGATACGGAACGGCGCACCGGCAAAAAAGTCACGGTCACCTTCAACCTGCGCTATATGCCGTTCATGGGACGACTGAAGGAGCTGGCCGGCGGGGATACGCCCGGTACGATCACGCATGTGCATTTCGAATGGTTTCTGGACACTCGGCACGGCGCCGATTATTTTCGCAGGTGGCATCGCCGGAAGGCGAATTCCGGCGGGCTGCTCGTTCATAAGTCGACGCATCATTTCGATATCGTGAATTGGGTGCTGCAAGACGAGCCGGCGGAGGTGCAGGCTTTCGGCGCGACGCGATTTTATGGGCCGACCCGTACAGAACGGGGCGTGCGCTGCAGCGGCTGCAGCTATGCGGGCAGCTGCGAGTTCCATATCGATATTCGCGAGGGAGGCCATAAGCAGCTCTATGCGGATTGCGAGGACGTCGATCTGTATTATCGGGACGCTTGCGTCTTCGCGGACGAAATCGATATCGAGGATACGGTCAGTCTGACGGCCCGGTACGCCGGCGGCGCGATGATGAGCTACTCGTTGACGGCCTATGCGCCGTATGAAGGCTTTCGCATCGTCCTGACCGGAACGAAAGGCCGGCTGGAAGCATCGTACGCGGAAGGCGCGGCTGGCCCTTACGCCGGACAGACGCTGCAATCGATCCGGTTGTTCGACCGTCACAACGCGGTGATCGACCTTCCGCTGGCGGAAGAGAGCGGCGGCCACGGAGGCGGCGACGAACGGCTGCTTCGCGCGCTGCTGACGGGCGAAGCCGACGGCCGGCAGGCGACGAGCCGCGACGGGGCGCTGTCCTGCGCGATCGGCTTCGCCGCCAACCGGTCGATTCGGGAAGGCAAGGCGGTCCGCATCGCGGATTTGATCACATTTTGAGAAGGATGGGGATCGGCATGGACATTCACGTATTGGACAACGCGCGGCAGTTGGGCGAACGCGCTGCCGTTCATGCGGCATCGGTGCTGCAGGAGGCAATCGGCCGCCAAGGGAAGGCGAGGCTGCTGCTGTCGACGGGCTCGTCCCAGTTCGAGTTCTTCAGGGCGTTCGTCGCACAGCCGGTGGACTGGCGCAAGGTCGAGATGTTCCACCTCGACGAATACGCCGGCATCAAGGCGGATCATCCCGCGAGCTTCCAGGCGTATTTGCTGGAGCGATTCATCGGACAGGTGCAGCTTGGCAAGTACCATCTCGTCGACGGCACCGGCGATATCGGCGCGACGATTGCCGGCCTGAATGAGGCGATCAGCGAAGCGCCGGTCGATCTGGCGATGATCGGCATCGGGGAGAACGCGCATATCGCGTTCAACGATCCGCCGGCGGATTTCGATACGGAGGAGCCGTACATCGTCGTGGAGCTGGACGAAGCCTGCAAAAGGCAGCAGGTCGGGGAAGGCTGGTTCGCGGGACTTGCGGACGTGCCGACCCATGCGATTACGATGAGCGTCCGGCAAATCCTGAAGAGCCGCGTCATTCTATCCTGCGTTCCGCACGCGGTGAAGGCGGAAGCGGTGAGGAATACGCTTGAGCGCGAGATCTCTCCGGATACCCCGGCGACGATGCTGCGCACGCATCCGAACTGGACGCTCTATCTGGATCGCGCGTCGGCCGCGCTCGCCGGGCTTGAGGTGAGCGAGTAACAGAAAGCGGACAGCGGTTTGAATGGCGAAAGAGGCGTTCGGCATGCGAAAGCGATGTGCGGGGACGCGCTGTGCTGCGGAAGAGCCGAGTGTAGCCGGACTTGAGGGGAACAGCGCGTCGGCTGTGCTCGCCGGACATGTGGTGAGCGAGTAACAGAAAGCGGATAGCAGTTTGAATCGCGAAGGAGGCGTTCGGAATGCGAAAGCGGTGGACAGGGCGGCGCTATGATACCGGCGAGCAGGTACATATCGAGGTAGAGGACGGCGTGATCGTGTCCATCGTACCGGCATCCGAGATTGGCGCTGCAGGAGGATCTTGGGTTACCGAGGATATTGATGTTACAGCAAGCGGTGAGACCGGCGAAAACGGATCGGGATTGCAGGCCAGGGCCGTCGCGGGGAGCGAGGGAATCGGTGGCGCAGTCAGCGGCGACGATACGGCTGGCGAGCTTTGGATCTCTCCGGGGTGGATCGATCTGCAAGTGAACGGCTTTGCCGGATTCGATCTGAACGGCGAGGAGACGACGGAGCAGGATGTTGCCGGCGCGGCGCAAGCGTTGTTCGCGCTCGGCGTGACAAGCTTCTGCCCGACCGTCATTACGGGCGGTGCGGCGCGAATCCGTCAAGCGATGCACGCGATCCGGGCCGCTTGCGAGCATGATCGGCTGCTCGGCGAAGCGATACCGGGCATTCATCTGGAAGGGCCGTACCTGTCGGCCGAAGACGGGCCGCGCGGCGCGCATGACCGAGCCCATATCCGCGACCCGGATGCCGCCGAATTCGCGGAATGGCAGCAGGCGGCGGGAGGACGGATCGTCCTGTGCACGATCGCGCCGGAGAAGGAGGGCGCGGCGTCGTTCGTCCGCTATCTCTGCGAAACCGGCGTCAAGGTCAGCATCGGCCATACGATGGCTTCACCCGAGCAGCTGCGGGAGGCGGTATCCGCCGGCGCGGCGCTGTCCACGCATCTCGGCAACGGCGCGCACCCGGTGCTGCCGCGGCACCCGAACTACATCTGGGAGCAGCTCGCGGAGGATGCGCTGACCGCGATGTTCATCGCGGACGGCCATCACTTGGGCGCTGCCGCGCTCAAATCGATGATGCGGGCGAAGCAGGGCCGTTTCATCCTCGTCAGCGACAGCGTCAAATTCGGCGGCATGCCGCCGGGGCGCTATGCCAGCGAGATCGGGCAGGAGGTCGAGCTGCTGACCAACGGACGGCTGCAGACGGCGGCCGATCCCCGCATCTTGGCCGGTTCCGCGCAGCCGCTCGTCAACGGCATCGAAAATGCTATGAAGCTCGCCGGCCTTAGTCTGCGGGAAGCCATCGACGCGGCGACGGTCCGTCCCGCGGAAGCGATGGGCTGGCCCGGGCTCGGAAGGCTGCGCGTTGGGGCTCGGGCGAATTTGACCCTGTTTCGCATGGACACCCGCGGCAGGATCCGGCTGCGGCAGACGGTTGTCGGCGGGCAGATGGTCTGGCGCGATGGAGCGGCATTGGGCTGATAAGAGCGTACCGGGGGCACCGGGTGCAGTGAGCTCGGAAAAAGCTGCCGTAGGGAAGGAATTTGAGCTCAGAAGTGGCCTGGAGCTCGAAAAAGCTGCGGCAGGGAAGGAATTCGAGCAAGGAAGCGGCCTGGAGCTCGAAAAAACTGCCGCAGCAGCAGAAATTCGGCTCCGAGGGCGCTGCCGAGCCCGGAAAAGCTGCCGCAGCAGCAGAAATTCGGCTCCGAGGGCGCTGCCGAGCCCTAAAAAGCTGCCGCAGCAGCAGGAATCCGGCCCCGAAAGCGCCGCCGAGCCCGGAAAAGCTGCCGCAGCAGCAGGAATCCGGCCCCGAAAGCGCCGCCGAGCCCTAAAAAGCTGCCGCAGCAGCAGGAATTCGGCCTCGAAAGCGCTGCCGAGCCTGGAAAAGCTGCCGCAGCAGCAGAAATTCGGCCTCGAAAGCGCTGCCGAGCCCTAAAAAGCTGCCGCAGCAGCAGGAATCCGGCCCCGAAAGCGCCGCCGAGCCCGGAAAAGCTGCCGCAGCAGCAGGAAATCGGCCCCGAAAGCGCCGCCGAGCCCGGAAAAGCTGCCGCAGCAGCAGAAATTCGGCTCCGAGGGCGCTGCCGAGCCCTAAAAAGCTGCCGCAGCAGCAGGAATCCGGCCCCGAAAGCGCCGCCGAGCCCTAAAAAGCTGCCGCAGCAGCAGGAATTCGGCCTCGAAAGCGCTGCCGAGCCTGGAAAAGCTGCCGCAGCAGCAGAAATTCGGCCTCGAAAGCGCTGCCGAGCCCTAAAAAGCTGCCGCAGCAGCAGGAATCCGGCCCCGAAAGCGCCGCCGAGCCCGGAAAAGCTGCCGCAGCAGCAGGAAATCGGCCCCGAAAGCGCCGCCGAGCCCGGAAAAGCTGCCGCAGCAGCAGAAATTCGGCTCCGAGGGCGCTGCCGAGCCCTAAAAAGCTGCCGCAGCAGCAGGAATCCGGCCCCGAAAGCGCCGCCGAGCCCGAAACCGACTCGGCTCCAGTTCGCCAACGCAACCGCTAACCGGTGCCAGCGCCCGACCGTATTGCTCGTCTCAAACGTTCATTGTCCCTGAACCCCCATAACGAAAGGAGCTGCTGCTAATGGATCGCATACGCGATCGATTAGGCGTTATCACGGACGAGGTTTCGTCCGATATCCTCACGGCGCTCGATTTTGCCGCGGCGAGAGGGCTGAAGCATGTCGAGCTCCGCAGCATCGACAGCCGCAACGTGCTCGCGCTGAGCGACGAGGAGGCGGACCGGATACACGCGGAGGCGGAGCGCCGCGGCCTCTTCGTCTCCTGCGTCGCCTCGCCGGTATTCAAGTGCGCGCTCGATGCGTCGAGACCGGTTGCCGAAGGCGACCGCTTCAACCAGGAGGAACGGACGCCCGCCGAGCATTTTGCCATGCTGGAACGCGCCATGGAGCTGGCGGAGCGGCTCGGAACGAACCGCATCCGCATCTTCTCGTTCTGGCGGGAGAGCGAACCGATCGAGCGGTTCGAGGCCGAGATCGTCCGCTACCTGGCGCGCGCAGCCGAGCTGGCCGAATCCCGCGGCATACTGCTGCTGCTGGAGAACGAGCCTTCCTGCAACGGGGGCTTCGCTGCCGAGGTCGCCCGCCTGACGGCTGCCGTGGATTCCCCCGCGCTGCGCGTACTGTGGGACCCGGGCAACGAGCAGTACGGCAACCGGCCGAGCTTCCCCGACGGGTATGCGGCGGTTCGCGGCCTGCTCGCCCATGTGCATCTCAAAGACGTCGCGATCGACGGGGCCGGCAAGCCCAGAGCCATGCCGATCGGCTCGGGCATCGTGCCGTACGAGGCGCATTTTCAAGCGCTGCTGGCGGACGGGTATCCCGGCTTATTCACGCTCGAGACGCATTATGTCCCGGAAGGCGGAACCGCGATGGAAGGGACGGCGATGGCGCTGGACGGACTAACGGCGCTGCTGGAGCGGTTATCATCCGAAACGAGGTGATCGAATGAGCGTGCGGCGATTCGGAATCATCGGCTGCGGCACGATCGCGGACTTTCATATCGAAGCGATCCGCGGCTTGAACGGCGCTAGGCTCGCTGCCGTGTCCAGCCGGAACGGCCCCAAGGCACAAGCCGTCGCGGAGCGGGAAGGCTGCGCCTGGACAACGGACTACAAGGCGCTGCTGCAGCGGGATGACGTCGATATCGTATGCGTGACGACCTCGAGCGGCAGCCATTACCGCATCGGCTGCGAGGCGCTTGCGGCGGGCAAGCATGTCGTCATCGAGAAGCCTGTGGCGATGCGCGCCGCTGAAGCGGCGGAGCTGTGCCGGCTTGCGGCGGATCGCGGACTGACGCTGTCCGTCGTCTCGCAGCGCCGGTTCGAGCCGATTCACCGCGAGGTGAAGCGCATCCTGGAGGAGGGGCGCCTCGGCAAATTGCTGCTCGCCGAGGCGGAAGTGCCTTTTTTTCGGACGCAGGACTATTACGACAGCGCGCCGTGGCGCGGAACGATTGCCGAGGACGGCGGGGCGCTGATGAATCAAGGCATTCACGCCATCGATCTGCTGCTCTGGTTCGCCGGCGAAGCCCGGGCCTTATGCGGCCGTACGGCGACGCAGACCCATGCGATGGAAGCGGAGGATCTGGGCCTCGCCATCGTGCAGTTCAAGAACGGTGCGCTCGGTACCATCATGGCGTCGACGAGCATCGCGCCGGGCTTTCCTGCGGCCATCCGCCTGTACGGATCGGAAGGTACCATCAAGCTGGAAGGCTCCGGCATCGCGCACTGGACGGTGCCCGGCTATGGGACGCCGCCGGCATTCGAATCGTCGCCGGCCTACGGGGGCGTATCCGATCCGCGCAGCATCAGCCATCTCTATCACCAGCTGCAGCTGCAAAACGTACTGGAAGCGGTTGCTTCCGGCAGCAAGCCGCTCGTCTCGGGCGAAGACGGCTTCCGGGCCGTTCAGCTTATCGAAGCGGTATACGAAAGCTCGGCGGCCGGCAGGGAAATTGCCATTCTACCGCAAACGATTTTATAACGAGAGGGAGCATGAGAAAATGAATCCATCCATTGTGAAGGTCGGCATTATCGGGCAAGGCAGAAGCGGTCGCGATATCCATGGAGCGACGCTGTCAAAGCTGCCGGAACATTATCAAATCGCGGCGGTGGCCGATTCGCTGCCGGAACGCCGCGAACGGGCGGAGCAGGAGTTCGGCTGCCGCGCATATGCGACATGGCAGGAGATGGTGGCCGCCGAGGAGCTCGACCTGGTCGTCAATGCATCCCCAAGCCACGAGCATGTGCCGATTTCGCTGGAGCTGCTGGATCGGGGCGTTCATGTCCTCTGCGAGAAGCCGCTCGCCCGCACGTCGGCGGAGGTCGACCAGTTGATCGAGGCATCGGAGCGGACCGGCAATATCCTCGCGGTGTTCCAGCAGTCCCGCTTCATGCCGGCCTATGTTCGTATCCGCGAAGTGATCGAGAGCGGCGTGCTTGGCCGCATCATTCAGCTGGACTTCACGAGCAGCCGGTTCACGCGCAGATGGGACTGGCAGACGCTGCAGCGCAACAACGGCGGCAGCCTGCTCAACCTGGGCTCGCATGTGCTCGATCAGGCGCTTCAATTGTTCGGCAACGACGCGATGCCCGAAGTGACGTGCATCATGGACCGGGCCAATACGTTCGGCGACGCGGAGGATTACGTGAAGCTGCTGCTGAGCGGCGAAGGACGGCCGAGCGTCGATATGGAGGTGTCCTCCTGCAGCATGTTCCCGGGCGAGCAGTTCGTCATACAAGGAACGAACGGCGGTTTGCGAGGCAACGGCGAACGGCTGGAGTGGAAGTACTTTAAGCCCGAAGAGGCACCGGCTCAGCAGCTCACGACAGAGCCGCTTGTCGATCAGAACGGCCTGCCCGCCTACTGCCGCGAAACGCTTGTCTGGCACGAGGGCAAATGGGAGCTCGCGCTGCCGGAAGGCAAAGACGAGTACCGTTACATGGCCGAGCAGCTGTATTTTATGCTGCACCGGGCAATCGTCGACGGCGACAAGCTCGAAATCACGCCGCAGCAGGTACGGCAGCAGCTTGCCGTCATCGAGGAATGCCGGAGGCAGAATCCGCGAATTTACAATCAAAGCTCGGAGCCGGTGCGAGGCTAGGGATGGAATTGGTCTATAGCAGTAAAGCAAGGGTCCGGCAGAAACTGCCGGACCCTTGCATATGCCGCCTTGCATATGCCGCCTTGCATATGCCGCCTTGCATATGCCGCCTTGCATATGCCGCCTTGCATATGCCGCCTTGCATATGCCGCCTTGCATATGCCGCCTTGCATATGCCGCCTTGCATATGCCGCCTTGCATATGCCGCCTTGCATATGCCGCCCTGCTCATGCACGCCGATTCGGCAAGAGAGAGACAGGCCTGTTTACGTGCCCCGGCATTAATATGCTATGCTAGCTTTTGATGAAAGCAAGGCAAGGAGGAATCGCGTTGAACAAGCTGCTCTTGGCGGACGACGACCCGAATATCCGGGCGCTGGTCCGTTTCGTCATGACCCGGGAGGGCTATCGCGTTCACGAAGCGAAGGACGGAGCCGAAGCGCTCCAGGTGATGGCGCGGACGCCGATCGATCTGGCGATCGTCGACATTATGATGCCGCGGATGGACGGGCTCGAGCTGTGCGGGCAAATTCGGGAGCTATACGATATTCCGATCATTATGCTGACCGCAAAAGATCAATTGACCGATAAAGCGCAAGGCTATCGGATGGGGACGGACGATTACATGACCAAGCCTTTCGAGCCGGAGGAACTGCTCTTCCGGGTCAGGGCGCTGTTCCGCCGGTATAACCGGGTTTCGAGCGATTTGATCCGGCTGAACCGCGTGACCATCGATCGCAAAAATATCGAGGTGTCCGACGGTCAATCGACGCTGCTGCTTCCCATGAAAGAATTCGAGCTGCTCGCCCAGCTTGCCCAATACCCGGGACGGCTGTTCGCGCGCGAGGAATTGATCCGTCTCGTATGGGGCTCCGATTACGAAGGCGACGACAAAACCGTGGCCGTGCACATCAACCGGCTGCGCCAGCGATTCGCGGATTATGCCGACGACTTCACCATTCATACCGTGCGCGGAATCGGCTATAAACTGGAAGTGAGCGGCAGATGAGGTCGCTCTACTTCCGGGTGTTCCTGATGACGATGGCGGTCATTCTCGCGAGCAGCGTCATCGGCTTTCTCATCTCGAACGCGTATTATCATGCGAAGCTGAAACCGTACAACGACGAGAAGCTGGTCGGCATCGGCGAACAGATGAAACGTTTTATCGAAGCGGATCCCGGCGGCATGGATCGGTATCTTCGCAATGCGGCCGCCCTGGGGTATCAGATTTACGTGACCGACGGCCTGGGAGACGCGCATTTCTACGGGCGGAGCTTCAGGGAGCTGGATTTGAAGAAGCCGGAGATCGAGCTAGTGCTGCACGGCGGCACGTATCACGGCGTGAAGCGATTTCCGAACAAGCTGTTCATTTCCGGCTTCTTCGATAACCGGCTGAGCAACACGATCGGCCTTCCCGTGCAAGGGGGCGCGAAAACCTATGCCATGTACGTGCGTCCGGACGTGCTGCTGCAATTCGGCGAGCTTCGCGTGTTCTTCGCGCTGATCGGCCTGTTGACCGTCATCGTCAGCATCCTGTTCTTCATATTCAGCACGCGTTATTTGGTCAAGCCGATCACGAGGCTGACCGACGCGACGAAGCGCATCGCGCAAGGGAACTACAATCTTCGCCTGCCGGCGGGAAGACGCGACGAAATCGGGCGGCTTGCCGAGCATTTCATGGCCATGAGCAAAGAGCTGGAGCGGGTCGATCAGGCGCGTCAGCAGTTCGTCTCCAATGTCTCGCACGAGATCCAGTCGCCGCTCACCTCGATTCAAGGCTTTGCGCACGTGCTGGCGCAGGAGGAATTGACGAAGGACGAACGCGGCCATTATGCCGCCATCATCGAGGCGGAAAGCCGCCATTTGGCGATGTTGAGCAAGCAGCTGCTCCTGCTATCCGCGCTCGAGCAGGGGGAGGAGCCGCTGAACAAGCGGCCGTTCTCGTTCCGCGATCACATCAAGCAAGTCATCTATGTGCTGCAGTGGCAGCTGGAGGAGAAGGAGCTGCTGCTCAAGCTGTCCGTTCCGGAGTCGGTCACGATCTATGGCGACGAGGTCTTGCTCACGCAAGTGTGGATGAACGTGCTGGGAAACGCGATCCAGCATATTCAGGCCGGCCGAAGCATCGAGATCCGCGCCGAACAGCGGGATTCCCGCTCCGTCATCGTTATTGCGGATACGGGAGACGGAATCGCGCCGGAGCATCTGCCGTTTCTATTCGACCGCTTCTACCGCGTCGACCGCGCCCGCGAGCGCTCGTCCGGAAGGGCCGGACTAGGGCTTGCGATCGTCAAGAAGATCGTGCTGCTGCACGGCGGGAGCATCGAAGCCAGCAGCGTACCGGGTGAAGGAACCCGGTTTACCGTGACGCTTCCCCAGTTGTAATCGATTATTTACGCGCCGTTTATTTTCGCCTCCTACACTGGTGTCATCCGAAGGAGGGAAGCGCGATGTATCTTGCTATTCGAGAAATGAGATTCGCCAAAATGCGCTATTCGCTGATCGCCGTTATCATGCTGCTGGTTTCTTTCCTGGTGCTGTTCGTCAGCGGACTGGCGCGCGGGCTCGCCTATGACAATGCGGCTTCGATTCAGAATATGGACGCCGATTACTTCATCATGGAGCAAGATTCCGACCATCGCTTCGCCCGTTCGCGGGTCGGAGAACAAACGCTGGCGCAGTCGGGCTCGATCGCCGGACGGGAGAACGTGCAGCCGCTCGGCGTCGGCATGACGACCGTGGCGGCCGAAGGGACATCGCGGAAGCTCGACGTGACGCTGCTTGCCGTTAGCCCGCAAGGCTGGCTGATGCCGGAGGTAACCGAAGGGAAGGCGATCGGGACGCAGAGCGAAGGCCTTGTGCTCGCGGACGACAAGCTGAAAGACGCGGGAGTACGGCTCGGCACGGCGATTGTCGATCAGGCGACGGGCATGAAGTGGACGGTCGGCGGGTTCGTCGCCAATGAATCGTACAGCCATGCGCCGGCCGTATATCTGAGCGAGCGCGACTGGCGGCTCCGGATGCAGCATGCCGCGGACGGGACGGACGGCAGTACCGTTTACAGCGCGATTGCCGTGAAGACGGACAAGAAGACGGCCGGCCGGCTGGCCGCCGCCTTGCCGAATGCCGAGATCGTCGCGAAATCGGCGGCGGTTGCCGCAATTCCGGGCTACAAGGAAGAACAGGGCTCCCTCATGATGATGACGGCGTTCTTGTACGCGATTTCCGCGCTCGTCTTGGCCGTGTTCTTCTATGTCGTGACGATTCAGAAGCGCAGCCAGTTCGGCATCCTGAAGGCCATCGGAACAAGCACGGCTTATTTGGCGCGGGGCATCGCCCTGCAGGTGGCCCTATTGTGCGCGGGCACTTTGCTGACCGGCGTGATTCTCATCCGGGCGGTCGAAGCGCTCCTTCCCGGAGGCATGCCGTTCCGGCTTGAGCCTTCCGTATTGGCGTTGACGTGCGGAGCCTTCGCCGGCATGGCGCTCGCCGGATCCCTGCTATCCGTCTGGAAGGTCACCCGTATTGACGCCTTGGAAGCGATCGGAGGGAGCGCGGCATGAAACATCGGCTGGTTTTAGACGACATTACACGTGCATTCTCGGATGGCGGAACGGAACGGATCATTCTGAACAAGCTCGGATTGCGCGTTTCGGAAGGCGAGCTGGTCGCGGTTATGGGGCCTTCCGGTTCCGGGAAAAGCACGTTCCTCTCCATCGCCGGCGCGCTTCTGAAGCCGTCCGGCGGTGACGTCCGGCTTGACGGGGAATCGATTCTCGGCAAGAGCCGTCAAGAACTGTCCGATTTGCGCCTTCGCAAGCTCGGCTTCGTGTTTCAAAGCGCGAATTTGATTCCGTACCTGAAGGTGGAGGAGCAGCTCATGCTGGTCGCCAAGCTGGGCGGAACGGGACGATCCCTGGCGGCCGAACGCGCGTCGGGACTGCTAAGCAAGCTAGGCTTGGAGCATCGCCGTAGCGCGTACCCCGAGAAAATGTCGGGCGGCGAGCGTCAGCGCGCGGCGATCGCCAGGGCGCTGATGAACGATCCCGCGGTGCTGCTGGCCGACGAACCGACGTCGAGCCTGGATGCCGAGCGAGGCATGGAAGTCGTACGGATACTCGCGAACGAGACGAAGGAACGGAACAAGAGCGCCGTGATGGTGACGCACGACGAGCGCGTTCTGCCGTTCTGCGACCGCGTGCTGTATTTGGCGGACGGACAATTGTCCGAGCGTCCGCAAGCAAGATAGCGCCCGGCCCCGGCCGCGATGTGCGCGATATAAGCGAGGCCTATCAATTAAGTAATATCAATGTAGTCCTATCAATCGAGCCACATCAATCGGCGCCGCAGGCGCTGCGTGACCGCATTGGCCGCATCGCCGGCACTGCGAGGCGGCTAGAAGGAATTGTTTCGGCCAGGGCGAATAGAATTGAGGATAGCTCAGCATTCAAGCTCAATCCGGGAGGCGCATTCAGAGTTGGTACAGCAGATAACGAATCGCAAAGTCGTAACCGTCGGCCTCTTGGCCGCACTGTTCATCGGCGCGTTGGACGCGACGGTCGTCAGTACGGCGATGCCGCATATTACGAAGGAGTTAAGCGGGTTCAACTTGATTAGCTGGGTATTCTCGATTTATACGCTGACGATGTGCGTCGCGACGCCGATCTTCGGCAAGCTGGCGGATTTGTACGGAAGAAAATCGGTGTTCACCGCCGGCCTGCTCGTCTTCGCGATCGGCTCGATCTTGTGCGGAGCGGCGACGAGCATGAGCGCCCTGATCTGGTTCCGCGCCATTCAAGGGTTTGGCGCCGGGGCGCTGACGCCGGTGACGTTCACGATCGTCGGCGATTTGTACCCGGGCGAGCAGCGGGCGAAGGTGCAGGGGATCTTCGCCTCCGTATGGTCGGTGGCGGGATTGCTCGGTCCGCTTGTCGGAGGAACGTTCGTCGACTACATCTCCTGGCGCTGGATCTTCTACATGAACGTGCCGGTGTTCGTGGCCGCCTTCGTTCTCGTCTTCTTCTTCCTGCACGAGAAGTTCGAGAAGAAAGCGAAGAACATCGATTACATCGGCGCGATCGTATTCACGATCGGGCTGTCGGCGATGCTGTACGCGCTGCTTAACGGCGGCGAGAAGTATGCATGGGATTCCGCGCTGATCATCGGACTGTTCATCGTCGCGGCGATCTTCATCGCGCTGTTCCTGTTCACGGAGATGCGGGTGAAGGAGCCGATGATCCCGCTGGGGCTGTTCAAGACGAGAGAGATTCGCGTGATTTACATGCTGAGCTTCCTGGGCTTCGCCGTTACGGCCGGCGTCATGGTGTACGCGCCGCAATGGATCCAGGTCGTCCTCGGGCACAGCGCGACGAACTCCGGCTTCACGCTCATGCCGATGTGCCTGGCTTGGCCGTTCGCGGCTACGATGACGGGAAGGCTGATGTTCAAGTACGGGCCGCGCCTCTTCATCGTTTCCGGCGCAGTCATCGTCGCGGCGGGCAGCTTGTGGCTCATGCTGATCGACGCGGATTCGCCGTACTCGTACTTGGTCGGCATCCTGATCGTCATCGGCTTCGGCATGGGCCTATTGGCGACGCCGATCCTGGTCTTGATCCAGAACGCCGTCGATTGGAGCCAGCGCGGGGTAGCGACCTCGACGAACTCGCTGATGAACGCGCTCGGGCAGACCGTCGGCGTGGCGATGTTCGGCACGCTGTTCAATAACGCGGCGGCCGGCCTCGAGACGAAACAGATCGCTCATGGGATGCATGTCGTCTTTATCGCGATCTTCGTCATCGCGGTCGCCGTCGTGCTGGCGGTCGGCCTGCTGCCGTCGCAGCGCAAGGAGCCGGGGAAGCCGCAGTCCAGCGTGGCGAGGTAAGTAGAGCACGGTTTCAACGTTGGCGCTGCACCGCGTTCGCTGCGGAAATTGTATAGGCTTGGATTGGAGAGGCCATCCGGTGACGGATGGCCTCTCAGATTGTAGAGACGGTCCTGCTTTTTCTCCGATACAACAAGGAGCGCTCTTTCTCCGAGGCAAAACGATCTTAACGACGGCAGTTCGTTTTCATCACAAAAAAGCTGATAGCATTCGATGTCAGCCAGAGTGTTGGTGAATAATGGATGCTTCGAGCAGACTCACGGCAAACCATGCCCCGGAGCACGAACAGATCCTGTTGCCGCTGCGCGGAATGACACGGACTGCCGGTACCGTTTCGAACCAACCGGCTTCATGAAGGCAGGTTCACGGTGCATCCGTCGATGCAAGGGAGCGGACAAGAGATCCTTTATTCGCTTCTATTTCACGTTTTTCCGTGCGCTCGCGGACAGGAGAGCCGTTATATTGACTGATTAGCCTGTTTTCGATGTCATTCGGGGACCTTAACGGATCCTGTGTCCGTGCGCTGCCCCAAAAGCCCGATTTCGCCCAAATAACGGAGCCTCTGTCCGGCTAGTCAAGGCGTGCCCGCGAGCTTTGGCTTTGACATGGAACAGCTGCTTCTCATCGTCGTAGCCGTGCACGACAGCGAAATCCCCGTCGCCGAACAGGTCCCGCGCGACCGACGGAACGCCCCGGTCGAGGGCTTCGCTACCTGGCCAGCATGCATTACGCTTTATAAAGACCCCCGCCGCATGATGCAAAATCGATTTAAACGATACTTAGCCTATCCTCCGAACAACGGAAAAGCTATTCTACTCTTAGATCGGATGCGCGCTTGAAGACCGGATGCGTGTCTGAAGGTACGAAGAGTAGACCAGCGAAGGAGCAATCAGGATGAGCCGAGACCGTATACTTAGATCGATGCTATCCGGGAAGGTCGACATGACGCCGGATGGTTTTGCCGCGGATCAATTGACGCCGGAGCAGTTTTGGGCCTGCCGCGAATTGTTTTTTGATCGTATTCTCGATATTCATGCGTCGGACATCTCGGACGTGAAGGGCTACGGCAACTTAGACGAGCGGTGCGCGACACCGTATGCAACGTGCAGGGAATATATCGTCGATACGTTCGCCGAGGACAAGGAGGGCTACTGGTACAATTGGCGGGAAATGTTCGATACGACGCTCCTTGATCGGGCATTCTTCGAGCGCTACTATAAGGAGATGGAGGCCCGCATTCCTTATTGCGAGGGGCGGCGCTACTTGGTCAACGACTTCATGTTCTTCAGCAATATGATGACGGACGGCAGGACGACGGTCGGGTTCCCGGATTGGAGCTTCGCGAGCATCGGCGATTTCCTGATCGATTTCGCGATTATGGACCTGCATAAGCCTTATATGAAAATTCCGGAGCTGCTCGTGCAATACTTGGACAACCGGGATATCGTCGTGCCGGATTTCAAAGAACGATTCCTGTGCATGGGCTATTTGAAGGGGCTGTCCGTTTTGCGTTGGCATGCTTCGATCGACGATGAGGAGTCATGCGTCTCCATTATGCAATCGATAAGCGAATTACAGGCGCGCATTTACGCGTTGTAACAAGGGTGATCGGATGAAATACGAGAACGCGAGAGACGTGCTTCCCGGGGAGCTGCTGCTCGAAATTCAGAAATACGCCGCAGGAAAGCTGCTCTACATCCCTTCCGGAGACGACAAGCGAGCTTGGGGCGAAGCCTCCGGTTACCGGGAGCAGCTGATGAAGCGCAATCGCATGATCCGCAACAAATATGCCCACGGCATTACCGTATCGGAGCTCGCGGACGAATACTTCCTGTCGCTGGATTCCATCAAGCGGATTCTCTACTCGAGAAGAATCGCAAGCAGCGACTTGCCTTACTCGCCGACCGTCGCATCGGCCGTTCGCTATGCGAGTGCCGGGCTGTTCGAGGAATGGATTCAGTGCTATCTGCTGTTAACCCGTCAAGCCGATTCCGGCTTCCATGATTTCTTGAAGGAAGAGACGCTGTTCTTCGGGGTCGTCATGTTCCCGCTGCGGCTCATTCAGCGCGCAGGGAACGGGGACGGCGCAAATCTGGCAGCTAACTGTAGCCAAGAAGATCCCGTCCCCGATCGGCCGCCGCTGCTGATTCACTATTCGGCGGGGAAGTTCTACTGCACCGTACAGCAAGAGCTGCTCGCTTCGTTGAAGCAGCGCAGAGTGAATGCCTACCCGTCCATTATCGCGCTGAGAGGGAATGCCGATTACCGGAGGTTCAACGCGCATTTCGGCAGCATCTTCATCTACGTCAACGAAGGCTGAGCGACGAAGAGCGGATTAAGCGGAGCAGGATAAAAGAAGGCAGCCGCCGATTTGATTCGTCAAATCGGCGGCTGCCTGTTTCGTATGCCGTGCGGTTCACGGGAGGTAAGAGCTGAGCTTACGCCTCCATCTTCTGCGCCGAGTGCAGCTTGTAGTACCGGCCGCGCTTCGCCATCAGCTCGTCGTGCGAGCCGGATTCGGCGATGCTCTTGTCGGCGACGTACATGATCCGGTCGCAGTTCTTCACCGTAGAGAGACGGTGCGCGATGATGAACGACGTCCGGCCCTTCAGCAATTCGTTGAGCCCTCGCTGCAGCAGGCGCTCCGTCTGGGCGTCGATGGACGATGTCGCCTCGTCCAGAATGAGAATGCGCGGGTCGGCGAGCAGCGTCCGCGCGAACGAGATAAGCTGGCGCTGACCTTGCGAGAGCTTCGAGCCGCGCTCGTTGACCTCGGTCATATAGCCCTTCTCGAATTCGCGGATGAAATCGTCGGCGCACACGGTTTTGGCGGCGGCGACGATCTCTTCCTCGGTGGCGTCGAGCTTGCCGTAGCGGATGTTGTCCATGATCGTGCCGGAGAAGATGAAGCTGTCCTGCAGCATGATCCCCATCTGGCTGCGCAGCGACTTGAGCTTCACGTCCGCGATATCGTGGCCGTCGATCAGCAGCTTGCCGCCCGTGATGTTGTAGAAGCGCGAGATCAGATTGACGACCGTCGTCTTGCCCGCGCCCGTCGGGCCGACGAGCGCGACGCTCTCTCCGGGCCGGATATCGAAGCTCAGATGCTCGAGAATGTTGCGGCCCGGCTCATAAGCGAAGGTTACGTCGTCGAAGGTCACGCGGCCTTGGATCGGCGGCAGCTCCTTCGCGTCCGGCGCGTCGCCGACCGTCACCGGCTCGTCGAGCGTCTCGAAGATCCGTTCCAGGTAGGCGACGGCGTTGACGAAGCTGTTGTACAGGTTCGATATGTTCAGGATCGGCTGCCAGAAGCGCGCCGCGTAGCTGCTCATCGCGAGGATGACGCCGAAGGTGGCCTCGCCCGGACTGAGCGCCAGCAAGCCGACGAAATAGATCGACGTGGTGACGATCGTCGACAGGTTGTCGACCGTGAACGGAATAAGGAAGTTCAAGTACATCGTCCGCATCCACGTCTCGCGGTAGCTGTTCGCCAGGCGGGTGAAGGTGCCTTCGTTATACTTCTCGCGGGTGAAGATTTGCGTGACGCGAATCCCGCTGATGCTTTCCTGCGTGTACGCGTTCATGTTGGAGCTCTTGTTGGACACCGCCTGCCATGCCCTGCGCTGTCTCGTCTTGATCATCAGGATGACGCACAGGAAGACGGGCAGTCCCGCCAGAATGACGAGCGACAGCTTCGCGTCGACCGCGAACATGAAGATCGCGATGAACAGCAGGTTCAGAATTTCGAGAATGAAGTTGATGATCCCGTTGGACAAGACATCCGAGATGGAGTTGACGTAGTTGACGACCCGGATCAGAATCTTGCCTTGCGGCCGGTCGTCGTAGTATTGAAACGGCAGCTGCTGCAGGTGCTTGAACAGATCCATCCGAATATCGAAAATAATATCCTGGCCGACGCGGGTCATCATCCGCGAGCGGATCGTGGCCAGGATAACGCTGACGACGATGGTCGCCAGCATGAGCAGCGACCAGCCGAGAAGCGGCATCTTGTCCTTGTTCGGAATCGTCACGTCTACGACATGCTGCATGATGAGCGGCGCGGAGAGCGCGATGCCGGCCGACAGGGCGCTCAGCGCGAACGCGACGATCATCGGCTTCTTCTGCTTCTTGATGTAGACGAGCGCGCGCCGGAAATGCTTGATGTTAAAGGGCGTATCCAGCGTCTCGTCGATGTCGAATTTATTTCTGGCCATATGCCGACGCCTCCCTTCCGATGCCTTCGTTCTGCAGCATGAACACGTCGTAGTAGTAGCCGCGCTTCGCCAGCAGCTCGGCGTGCGTGCCTTCCTCGATGATGCGTCCGTTATCCAGGATGAGGATGCGGTCCGCTTCCGCCGTCGTGGATACGCGCTGGGCGATGATGATCTTCGTGCACGGGAAATCCAGCTCCCGCAAGCTCTTCTGGATATGCTCCTCCGTCTCCAGGTCGACGGCGGACGTCGTATCGTCCAGAATCAGAATCGGCGGCTGCACGGCCATGGCGCGGGCAAGCGCGATCCGCTGCTTCTGCCCGCCGGACAAGCCGACGCCGCGCTCGCCGACGATCGTATTATAGCCCTCCGGCATCTTGCCGATGAAGTCGTGGGCGGCGGCGAGCGCGGCGAATTTCTCGACTTCCGCTTCCGGCATGTCGGGATTGCCGTAGGCGATGTTGCCGTCGATCGTGTCGGAGAACAGCAGCACGTCCTGCGTCGCCACGCCGATATTGCCGCGCAGCTCGTCGAGCTCCAGCTTGCGCACGTCGGTGCCGTCCACGAGGACGCGCCCTTTCGCCACGTCGTAGAAGCGCGGGATGAGGTTGATGAGCGACGTCTTGCCCGAGCCCGTCGCGCCCATGATGGCAACCGTCTCGCCCGGCGCGACAGTGAAGTTGATGTCGTGCAATACCGTGACGTTGTCGTACTTGAACGTGACATGCTCGAACTGGATGCTGCCCTGATAGCGCCGTTTCACCTCGACGTTATGATGGTTCGCGATTTCCGGCTGGGAATAGTACACGTCCATGATTTTGGATACGCTTGCGAAGAAGCGCTGGATATCGTTGATGATGATGCCGATGCTGCGCATCGGGTTGGACAGCCCCCAGATGAGCGCGCTGAACGCCGCGAATTCGCCGAAGGTGATGCGCCCGTTCATGACGAACAGGCCGCCGACCAGCATCAGGACGACGTTGAACCCTTGGGACAGAATCTCGAGGTACGGGAAGTAATCGAGCCAGACCATCGCCGCCGCCTTGTTGGCTTGGGAGTAATGGACGTTCTTCTCGTGGAATTTCTCGATTTCGTAAGGCTCGCGGGCGAACGCCTTGACGACGCGGTTGCCCGCGATATTCTCCTGCGTCACGGTGTTCAGCTGCGACAGGCGCTCCCGAAGCTCGACGTACATCGGACGCACGCGTCTCGCGAAGATGAACGCGACGATGAAGATCGGCGGCGACAGCAGCAGCAGCCATAGCGTCAGCTCGGCGTCGATGAAGAAGAAGTAGACGACGGCCGCCGCGAACACGACGAACGATTCGATGATCGTCTTGATGATCCACGCCAGGGAGTGCCGCACCATGTCGATGTCGCCGGTCATCCGGGTCATCAGGTCGCCGGTGCGGTTGCGGTCGTAATACTTCATGTCTTGGCCTTGAATTTTGTTATACAGGTTAATCCGGACGCGGAACAGCATGTTCTGCGAAGAGCGTTCGTACTGCAGCGTCGTAAAATAAGACAAGCCCGTCCGCAGCAGCGAGAAGCCGATCATGCCGAGTCCAAGGCCGACCAGCAGGCCGCGCTTATGCGCCAGATTATAAACGGCATCGCTGCCAGCGATGAATTGATCGACGATGCGCTGCCCGATATACGGGTTGATGATGGTGAGCGAGGAGCCCACGACCGAGAGGCATAACGCGAGAATATACCGCGTCCGGTCGCCTTTCAGGTTTTGCCATAGCCACTTGAGTTGAAACACGTTGATCACCGACTTTTTCGTAAGTTTCTGAGGCTTTGCCATCGTGCGGGTGAACCGCGATTCTGTCGCGGAGACGCGGTCCGCTCGCCGGAACGGGCAGTTCCAAGGGCAAAAAACTAATGGAAAGTATAACACAAATAAAAATAAAATCACTTGTTTGTCGCAATGTTGGACATGCTCTCGGAACAGGAGCGAAAAAGGCCGGAATGGATGCGTTTTCGTCTTGATCCAGAGCGTCCGTTATCCGCGCCGTTCATGAAGCGCGATTCGGGCTTTTCAAGGCCGAGCTTCGATCGCCGCCCGCGGGCCCGCGGCCATCCTTCGGTCGCGCTGCGAATAAAGCACTAGTTCGATGTACATCTGCGCGGCAGCCGATGCATGATAATATCCCGGGACTTTGCGGCTCGAAGCACGAGCATGTTAGGACGCTATATGATTCCTAAGGACCTGCGATACGGGGTCTTTTGTTTGCTTGTCCTACATTCGGCTTAATTATGCGCCGCGGCCGTCTGGAGAAGAAGGAGTTTTGCCGAATGACGGCGAATCGTGTGAGCCGCAATTTATTCCGGCAGAAGGTGTGATCATCGTTGAGCAGGTTATCGAAGTGGGTCTTTTGTATGGTGATAGGTCTGATTGCAGCATCGAGCTTTACAATTCGTACGAGCGCGCAGACAAACGAAGAAACGTATCTAAGCGTCCCGTACACCGTTAATCCGGGGGAAACATTATACGGCATCTCCAAAAAGTTTTATTTGACCGGCGATTACGCGCAGGTTGCGCAGACGAACGGCTGGAACCCGAAGGCGGGCTTGAAGGCGGGAACGACGGTGAAGCTGTCCAACCCGCTGATCCTCGGATATTACACGGTCCAATCGGGCGATACGCTGTTCGCGATTACGAACCGGTATTTCAACCGCAATCAGTATATGGAAACGCTGATGGCGTACAACCGGATCACGGATCCGAATACGGGGCTGAAAATCGGGACGGCCCTTCGCATCCCGCTGCCCGCGGGCGAAGCCAAGTATACCGTGCTGAAAGGCGACACGCTGTACGGGTTGTCCGCCCGCTATTTCAAGCAGCAGGACTATCAGCTGGCGGTTGCCGAGGCGAACGGAATCGGGACCGCCGCGGCCGCAATCAAAGCGGGGCAGGTGCTGCGCATCCCGAATCCGTTCTACATGGGCAGCGGCGGGATCATTAGCGGCGAGGCCGTCGGCAATGCTGCGAATGGCGGCCATGCAGGCGGCGCCGACGGCAGGGCAGCCGGCAGCACGAAGGCGGGCGCGACCGCAAGCGCGACCGCAAGCGCGACCGTAAACACGACCGTAAACACGACCGTAAACACGACCGTAAACACGTCCCTAAGCACGTCCCCTGCAGGCGCCTCCCCTGCAGCGACCGCTGCCGGCACGGCCGGGAACGGCGCGTCCGCAGCCAAGCCTGCCGCGGCGCCCGTCAAGGTCCGCACGATCGAGATCGACATTACGCATAACAAGCTGTACGTCCGTTACGGCGGCGCGCTGGAGAAGAGCTTCGACATCGCCAGCGGCAAGCGGCCGGGACTTACGCCGGCCGGAAGCTTCGAGATCGTGACGAAGATCAAGAACCCTTGGTATTCGGCCAAGGGCATTCCCGGCGGCGATCCGTCCAATCCGCTCGGCAGCCGCTGGCTGGGGCTGAACGTGCCGAACACCGGGGGCATGACCTACGGCATTCACGGCACGAACGCGCCCGCGTCCATCGGCACGAATGCGAGCGCCGGGTGCATCCGGATGCATAACGAGGATGTCGAGTGGCTGTTCGATACGGTGACGACGGGGACGAAAGTGACGGTACATGCCTGACGGACAGGCTGTGCCGGATAGCGGAACGGGGACTGTTCGCCCCCGGAGCATTGTCTGTTTGTCCGCCTGACTTCATGGCAGCTTCACATCGATTGCGTATGATCCTCTTAGCAAACGATTGGGAGGAATATCCTTTATGAGCATCAGCGGAATCGGTAATAGCGGCAGTCTGTATCAAAGCTTGTTAAGTCTGTATCAATCGCAAGCAAATTCGAATGCGTACACGCCCATGGAAGCTGCCGATTCGGATGAGGAGCAGCCCGTAGAAGGCACGAACGCTTCGGGCGCATCCAAACAACAGGACGCGCAGGCGCTTCTCCGCCAATTGCAAATGTCCAGCCTGTCGCTCGTTAATTTCATGAACGGCGATGACTCCGGCAGCGAATCCGACGACGGGTCCCTCCTCGGCTCGAACGACGAGACAAGCGGCTTGACGAGCCTGTTGTCCTCCTCGAGCTCGAGCGATAGCAACGACCCCTTTGCCCTGCTGCTGCGCTCGCTTGGAGGCCAGGCGAGCGGAGCGGATCTGGCATCGCTGCTGGAGCAGGCCTATTCAAGGACGAGCGCCTACGAGGATGCGGACGACAGCACGCCCGGCCAAACCGTCAATCAAGTGAATTAAGCGGGAGCAAAGCGGGATGCCGTCGGTATCGTCCGGCATCCCGATCTGCGAATATGGCGCCGCAAGGTTTCATCCTTGCGGCGCCATTCAGGCTGTCGGGAAAGTACTCGATGTATCGACATTGCATACGCCGACTGGATCGTCTTCATGGGCAGCGGACACGGGATTCGTTATTGTCTCCGAAGAGCATCGAAAGTCTGCCTGTCTGACGAAATAAAGGATCTTATGTCCGCAAGCACGTGACAAGCCAGTAGCTTTGCAAACTACCTAACGCGTGTGGCTGCAACAAGGGAAATGGCCCTTCTTGCCCTTGAATGAAATGAGTCGTATATTCCGGCGTTTTCGCATCTTAAGCTCGAGAGGGGCTTTGCAGCGGAAGCGGTCAAAATAACAAAGCAAATCCCCTGCTACCCTGTACGTAACACCGTTTTTTTTTAAATGGATTTGTCATGCTTTAGTAGACCAGAATGCATACCGGCCTTAATTTCTTCGGGTGAATGCTCGGTCGTCCTCCGCGTTTGCGGCGGCCTCGGCTCGTTCGTTGACGTTCCGGAAACAAGGCTTGAACAAATCGCCGTGACAGAGGTTTAACTGGGCTTTCAGCGCTCGGAAGAAAATTTCGATTTTCCAGTGCCAGGCATAGATGCGCGCGACGAAGCGAATGTCGTTCTCGCTCCAAGCGATGTACCGACCGTAATTCACTTAGCGCCGCGATCGAAATCACAGGTGACATCCGAAGGCTCCACCAGCGCAGCTAGCACTTCGTCGTCGTTGTCAGAGACGACGGCCGTCGACAGCACCGTCCGCAAGGGATAGGACGTTGTCTCATTGACCAATCCTAAGCTCAGGCGGAGCTTGATGGCGTGAAAATCCTTTGAAACATAGGGCCATTCGGCACGTTTGCTACCGAGGGTAACCATGGAAGAATCGACAGCGGCTAGTCGTCCAAGTGATTGAAGGCTCGCATCGCAGTACATCGTAGCAAGCTTTTTGGCGGCTTGATGACAAAGCTCCTGCAACGATTCCGTCGGCAGTCGTTCGAGTTTGCGATGCAAACTGGAGGCGCGGATGGAGGACAGTCCCAACCAACGTTGCATCCACGGTGAACTTTCTAAGTGGGAGGTAAAGCTGTCAGAATAGCAACTTTTCCGGTATTTTTGCCCGTCTGAGGCGGGTAAAGTTGCCGGAGCAGCAACTTTATCGGCATTTTTCCAGCTTGCGTCAGGTGAAAGTTGTCAGAATAGCAACTTTTCCGGTATATGTGACCGTCTGAGGCGGGAAAAGTTGCTGGAGTAGCAACTTTTCGATTTTTTTTGTCTCTTCTGCGGCAGGCGTGAGGTTCTTTGCAGGCCTACTGAATAACAAGCAGCGAAAACGAGCGAATCTCCTGTCCGAATTCAACGCTTTGCGAAGACAGTGCAGCTGCCTGTTCCTCCTTGAGCGATGTAATCCGAACGGGTTCGGAAGCCCAAGCTGGATAGCGGGGATGCGGCCGCCGGTACTGCCCGAGGTCCGCCGTTGAAGTTGTACGAGCCATTCAATGTCCTTAACATGGCCTTCCTTTCAATCTGAATGGCGCCGCAAGGTCTTATCCTTGCGGCGCCATTGGTCGTCTAGGGCCGTTGCCGCGCAGGCTCCCAGACTTCTTTTGTCTCCAGCGCGCCTTCCCGCCAAGCGTAGGCTGCGCCTGCGGTTCACATACTTTTGGAAAGTAGGGCGATTATCGGCTATAATTCTTTCAAGAGCAGCATCATAAGTTCTAGAAGGAGGCCGCGGCATGAAGCTTATTGATCGCACGGAGATCCAGCGCCGGATCGACCGGCTTCAGGATCAGGAATTATATCTTCATTTGGAAATGACGACAGGCGCTTACGCGTCGCATCTGGACAGCTCGAAGCATCCGGCGGCCACGTTCGTGACGAATACGATCGTGCGGTATTCGCACGGGTCGATTTCCGGCGGCGGACCGTACCGCGTCGGCCTGAAAATGGCGCATGGCTGGGTATATTCCGAAGGCCTTACGCATTACGAGGAGCGCGAGACGGAGCGGCTGATTCTGGCGGGACATGACGGCCAGGGCAAGCTCGTCGTCGCGCTGCAGCTGAGCCGGGAGCCTTTCTGATGGAAGAGGAGATGAGAGACGCTATGGAAAGCCGCATTCTTGTCGTGCTGCCGCATCCGGACGACGAGGCATTCGGATTGTCGGGCACGCTGGCGAAGTATATTTCCCAAGGGGCGCAGGTCACGTATGCCTGTCTGACGCTTGGCGAAATGGGCCGCAACATGGGCATCCCGCCGTTCGCCAACCGGGTCACGCTGCCCGAAATCCGCAAGAACGAGCTCGAAATCTCTTGCCGCGCGATCGGCATCCAGGATTTGCGCTTGCTCGGGTTTCATGACAAAACGATCGAGTTCGAGGATCAGGCGCTGCTGGACGACCGGATCGGCGCGCTGCTGGACGAAGTGAAGCCGACGCTCGTCGTCACGTTCTATCCGGGCTACGCCGTGCATCCCGACCACGATGCCTGCGGAGCCGCCGTCGTTCGCGCCGTCGGCAAGCTGCCCGAGGCGGAACGCCCGCCCGTACACTGCATGGCTTTCTCCAGGGACCATGAGCAGGCGATCGGGCGCCCCGATGTCACTAACGATGTCCGTGATTTCTTGAAGCATAAGATCGCCTCCATTCAAGCGCACCGTTCCCAATTCCAGGCGGTGGAACTGATGGGCAATCAGGCGCTGTCGAACAAGGAACTGCAGGACCGGTTCGGAACGGAACGCTTCTGGACGTACCGGTTCGAGTGAGAGCCGGATCGGCTGCGTGACGTATAGGCTGGCGCATTTTGCGCAATAGGACGGAAACGAAGAGCTTGCCTCCAGAGGCGGGCTCTTCGTCGTTATCCGCGAGATTGCGGCATCCTCTCCCGGCGATGATCCTCCCGGGGGATTATACGGTTTGCTTGCGCGGATGCATTGACGGATGGAACGCCGCGCCGTACAATCTACAATCAGACTGGAATGTAAGCGCTTAAGGGCGGCCAATCAAATGAACGACGGGGCGGGGAACCATGTATCGGTTACTGATTGTGGATGACGAATATGAAATACGCAAGGGGCTGGAGAGCGCCGACTGGGAGCAGCTGGGCATCCGGCTTGCCGGTTCCTGCGAGCACGGACTGGAGGCGTTCCAGTTCATGATGGCGGAGCCGGTCGATATTCTGCTGACGGATGTGCGGATGCCGTTCATGGACGGCTTCGAGCTGATCAAGCAGGCGGCCAAACCGTTTCCGTACCTGAAGACCGTCATTCTGACGGGGTACAACGATTTCAATTACGCGCAGCAGGGCATTCGCCTCGGCATCGCCGATTATTTGCTGAAGCCGGCGAAGAAAGCCGACATCTACGAGACGTTCGGCGGCATTGTCCGGGAGCTGGACCGCAACCGGCAGCAGCAGCTCCGCAGCGAGACGCTGGAGCGCAAAGCGAAGCTCGGCGCCGACGCGCTGCGCCAGCGGTTCATGGAGAAGCTGCTGTTCCGGGCCTTGCAGCCGGAAGAGCTGGAGGAAGGCGCCGCGGAGAGCGAAATGCTGTTGAACGGCCGCGGATTCGCCGTGCTCCTCCTTCGTCTGGACCGCAAGCTGGAGCAGAGCGATTATTACTCGGCCAAGGAGTGGAGGCTCATTCTGTTTGCGCTGCATAACTTGCTCACGGAGTTCTGGGACGAGCGGACCGGCGGCTACCACTGGATCCGCCCGGAGACCGGGGAATGCTTCCTGCTGCAGGTATTCGGCGGCAGCGGCAGTGACCACGGGGCCGACGCAGGCATGGCCAGCGAAGCCGGATTAATCGCCTGGGCCGACGCAGGCATGGCCAGCGAAGCCGGATTAATCGCCGATGCCATGGCGGCACGGCTCGAGGCATCCCTCGCCGCCGTCACGGAGGCGGTCAAGCGGCTGCGCGGGCTGCACCTGTCGACCGTGTCGACCGTCATCGGGCCGATCGTCGGGGCGGCGGCGGACATCAGCCTGTCCGCGCTTACGGCGGCGCAAGCCCTCGGCGGCCGGCCGGGACGCGAGCAATCCCTGCGGGAGCCTCTGGCGAACCCGGCGGCCGGAACGGCCGCAGGCGCGGACAGCCGGCCGGTGCCGGAAGAGCGCCCCAGGGACGGCGCCAATCAGACGATCGTCGACGAAGCGAAGCGGTACATCGATCTGAATTTCGAGAAGTCCGTGACGCTGCAGGATTTGGCCGCCCATATCCATGTGAACCCGAACTACCTCAGCACCCTGTTCCGCAAGTCGACGGGACAGAATTACATTCACTATTTGACGGAGCGCCGCATGCAGCGGGCGATGCAGCTGCTGAGGAGCACCGACTTTAAAGTGTACGAGATTTGCGAGATGGTGGGCTATTCCAATACGGCTTATTTTACGGAGCTGTTCCGCAAGCAATGCGGCTGTACGCCGCATGAGTACCGGAGCGCGCGGAGCCGCGAAGGGGCGGGGTTAACGTGAAACCGACTCATCGCAGGCGAATCGTCATCAGCGCCGTTATGCTGACGATCTGCGCGCAGCTTGTCTTCCTATGGACGGGCATCCGGAACGCGCAGAGCATCGGCGGGGACATCGAGCGGCAGACGCAGAGCAAGCTGCTGTCGGCGGCCGAATACAACGTCAGCTCCTTCTTCAATCACGCCTATTCCATGCTCCGGTACGTGCAGAATTCCGATCTGATCGAATATGCCAGCTCCTTCCTCGCGCTTCGGCACGAGGCGGACTACCGGCAGAAGCGCGGCGAGGTCGATTTCAAACTGAACCAAATCGATTTCGACGAGAATCTGATCGACTCCCTGTACGTCATCGGGCAATACGACACGCAGAAGAACCTCGTCAAGCACGCGGGCCGTCTCGACCTGTCCGACGACGTCGTGCCGACGATCTACGATATGAGCGAGACCGGGCTGCTGTATCCGCTGGAATATAACCAGCACTTGCCGACGTACTATGCGCCAGGCTCGTTGACGAGCCAGGTCAAGACCGGCAAGGAGGAGCAGATCGCGCACTCCAAGTCGTTCGCCGGCATCCTGGAAGGCCATGTCGTCTTGAGCGGCGGCGTTCAGGATTCCGGCCAGCATAACTCGACGCTCGTCCTGATCGTGCTGAAGAAGGGCTTCCTCGCCGACCTCGTCAGCGGCGGCGCCGCATCGCCGAACGCGTTCGAGCTGAGCGATCAGAACGGCACCGTGCTGGACCGGAGCGGTCCCGAATTCCGCCCGGGCATGACGCGGCTGTCGCATAACATCAACATGTTCGGCTTTACGCTGACGATGGATTCCGCGATGGACGCCAATATCCGCGTCGCGGAGCATGCGCTCTATGCCAAGTACGCGGTTTTCTTCTCCCTCATCGTCTTGGCTACGCTCGCGATCACGGTCGTTTATTCGTATTACATCCTGCTTCCGTTCCGTAAAATGTCCTCCTTCATGCGCAAGCAGCTGCTGAAATTTCCGCTGCGCCGGCTTTCCCGCGATTGGACGGGAGAACGCTGGTTCCCGTCGTTCTCGCTGCGGACGCATCTGTTCATTCTCTTCCTGCTGTCCGTGTGCATACCGGCCGTGTCGTCGGGCTTCGGCTACTACCGGCTCATCAATCAATATACGGTGGAGCAGCAGCGGCCGTACGCCCTGCAGCTGTCCGATCAGGTGAACCGGAACCTGCGGCTGCAGATGGCGCTGTACGACGATCTGCTGAACAAGCTCTCGCTCAATCCGACGTTCAACCATCTGTTCTTCTCCGACGGCTTCGCGTCTTCCGAGATGCCCGACGTATCGATTCTGCAATATCCCGGCATCGGAGACGTCTCGTACTTCGTGCTGTACAACCCGACGGGCGTCCGCCGGTACGCGTCCCAAATGACGAACGATACGGCGATTCTCGACGGCGAGACGCAGCGGACGCTCGACTCGCAGGGCGGCATCGTCTGGTCGGCGAACGTGACGGACGTGTTCAACCAGCCGACCGCCGCGCTGGCCAAGCCGTTCTACGCCTACGACGAGAATACGTCGGCTCCGCAGCCGATCGGTTACATCCAGGTCATTCTGAACGCATCGGCGCTGCAGTCCATGCACATCGACAGCACGGTGTCCATCGTCACGCTGGACAAGCGCGGCGACATTTATTTTCATAACGATCCGTCCATCCCGATGCTGGACAGCATCAAGGCGATTTCGGCGCGCCTGTCCGCGACGCCGAACCGGGAACAGTACGTGAAGACCAACGGCATTCACGGCATCGCCATTTCGAATCCGGTGGAGGGGAGCCGTCTCGACTCGGTGCTGATCCTGTCGATCGACTCCATTCTCGCCGGCAACCGGGAGATGTTCGACAACTACCTGATCGTGATGGCGGCGGCGCTCGTGGTCGCCCTGTTCACGTCGGTCTTCCTGACGCACTGGCTCGTCCGGCCGCTGGAGCGGCTGAAGGCGGTCATGGAGCAGGCGGAGACGGGAAGGCAGACCGCCGCGGTCTCCTACGCGAAGGAGGACGAGATCGGCGAGCTGGTCGGCAGCTTCAACAGCATGATGGACCAGATCAATCAGCTGATGGACACCAATATCCGGTTCGCCGAGGAGAACGGCCGGAACGAATTGAAGCAGCGGGAGCTGCTCGCCCTGAAGACGCAGGCGGAGTTGAACATGCTGCAGCAGCAGATCAACCCGCATTTTCTGTACAACACGCTGCAGAGCATCGGGATGAACGCCCAGCGCACCGGCGACGAAGAAGTCGGCTTCATGATCTACGCGCTCGCGGATCTGTTCCGGTACAGCATCAGCCATAAGGGCAGCACCGCCCTGCTCGACGATGAGATCCGCCATACGCAGAGCTACGTCGCCATTCAGGATTTTCGTTTCAAGGGCAAGTTCGAGGTCGAGTGGCATGTCGCGGACGAGGCCCGTTCCTGCCGGGTCATCACGTTTATTTTGCAGCCGCTTGTCGAGAACGCCATCTCGCACGGCTTCCTGGAGTCCGCCCGCAAAGGCAGGATACGGATCGCGGCGGCGCTCAAGGACGGCATGCTCGCGCTGACCGTCGAAGACAACGGACTCGGCATCGAGCGGGAGCGGCTGGAACGCATGCGGCGGGAATGGGAGGAAGGCGTCTCCTATCGGCCGGACGCGGCCGGCAAGCAAGGCGGCGTCGGCTTGAGCAACGTCTACTTCCGCCTGCATCTCGCCTATAAGGGCAAGGCGCGCATGGCGATCGTCAGCGAGCCGTTTGAAGGAACGCGGATCACGATTGAAATTCCCCGCTTCGGGATGTGAAAAAAACCGAACCAGATGCTGAATTCTCTCTCGTTGTTGCCCGGAGGGGCATCCCTTATAGTTAAACTTGCGATCGAACGACGCGAACGAAATGACCGAACATACTTAAGGGGGATCCACACGTGCAAACCAAGAAATGGGCGTCGCGCCTATCCGTTCTTACGCTGGCAACCGCGTTCGCGCTGACCGGCTGCGGAAGCGCGACCAACTCGAATTCGGGCGGCAGCGCGGCGAATGCGGGCGGAACGAACAACGCCGGCACGGCGAATGCCGGGGGAGACGCGGCGGCGAACGGAGCCGCGGCTTCCGGCGATGCTTCGGGCGGCGCTCCGGTCACCATCCGCTTCAATATGGGCGACGGAGAAGTCACGAAGGAGCAAATCGACGCGTTCAACAAGGAGCATCCGAACATCAAGCTGGTCCGGGTCGATTCCGACTACAACAAGCTGATGGCGCAGGTCGCCGCGAATTCGCCGGATACGCCGGATTTGATCCGCGTTCAGGGCTCGAGCGAAATTCCGTTCTACGTCAGCCGCGGTCTGGCGCTGAACCTGGATCCGTACTTCGAGAACAGCGCCGCGTTCCCGAAAGACGATATCCTCGACATCGCCAACGTGTACCGCTTCGACGGCACGATGCAGGGACAGGGCCCGATCTACGGATTCCCGAAAGACTGGTCGCCGGATTATGACTTGTGGGTCAACAAGAAGATGTTCACCGAAGCGGGCATTCCGCTCCCTAGCGACAAGGAGCCGATGACGTACGACGAGATGCTGGATCTGGCCAAGAAGCTGACGAAGAAGCAGAACGGCAAGATCACGCAGTACGGTCTGGTCGATATGTTCACGAACGGCGTCATCGCGAATCAGGACTTGCTGCTGCATCAGCTGGCTTCGCTCGGCGAGCAGCTCTATTCGGACAAGGGCATCGAGCTCGACACGCCCGACGCGAAGAAGGCGCTGCAATACTGGGTCGACGCGGTGAAGGCGCCGGTAGGCCCAAGCCCGCTGAATACGGAAACGAAGAGCTTCATCGATCTCTTCACGCAGAACAAGTCGGCCATGATGCTGTGCGGCTACTGGTTCAGCGGTCTGCTGCGCACGACGGATTCGACGAAGAACAACCTGGACGACTACATGCTCCTGCCTTCGCCGATGATGGACGGCGGCAAGCGCGTCGAAGCGGCCCGCGGCGCGTCCGGCAGCATTATCTACAGCAAGACGAAGCATCCGAAGGAAGCGTGGACGGTGTTCGAATGGTTCTACAGCGGCCAGATGGCCGACGAGCGCGCGAAGAGCGGCTGGGGACTTCCCGTCTTCCAATCGAAGATGGCGCTGCTCCCGCAGGAGACGGCCTTCGATAAGCAGGCGTACGGTGTCGTGAAGGACGACCTGGACTACATTCAGGTGCTCGGCTACAGCCCGTTCGTCGCTTCGCAGGCCATCACTTCCACGTTCGACCAGCAGTTCACGCCGGTCTACTTCGATAAGTCGACGATCGACGATGCGATCGGGAAGATCTCGAAGAACATCGCCGACCTGATGCAGGACAACAAGGATCTGACCGGCAATTAAGCGATTCAATGCTCATGGTGGAAGCGGCCGGCCGCTTCCACCATCTTCATAAAGAAAGGGTGACATCATGGCGCGCATGGGGAGAATGGAGCGGAAAGAAGCGAGAGACTTTTATATTTTGATCTTTCCCTGGCTGATCGTCTTTATTTTTTTGGGGCTCTATCCCTTGCTGTACGGCTTGTACCTGAGCTTCACGAATTACATGGGCTTCAACATCGATCACTTGAAATGGATCGGCATGCGCAATTACCGTCACGTCTTCACGGACAGCGACGCGATGTACTCGCTCGGCCGCTCGTTCTACGTCGGCTCGATCAACGTCGTCGTCAGCACGGTCGTCAGCTTCTTCATCGCCGTGCTGCTGAACCAGAAGTTCAAGGGCGTCGGCTTCTTCCGGGCGCTCTATTACCTGCCGTCCATCCTGCCGATCACGGGGATCGGCTTAATGTGGAAATATATATTCTCGACCAACGGGGGCTTATTGAACAGCTTCCTGGAGCTCTTCGGCATTCATGCCGTCAACTGGCTCGGCTACGATTACGCGACGACGTCGCTGTTCATCCTGCTGGCTTGGGGCTGCGGCGGGGGCATCATTATTTATCTCGCCGGCTTGAAAGGGATTCCGAACGACCTGTACGAAGCGGCCGCGATCGACGGGGCCGGCCCGCTGCAGCGGTTCCGCAAAGTGACCGTGCCGCTCATGACGCCGGTTATTTTCTTCAACTTCGTCTTTGCGATCATCGGCTCGCTGCAGATTTTCGCGCAGGCGCAGATGCTCAGCCCGACGGCTTCCTCCGGCGGCCTGCTCAGTATCCCGCTCCGGCCGAACTACTTGTACCTGATCCACGCGTTCCAGCAGATCTTCGCTTTCCAGCGCTACGGGTACGGCCTGGCGATGCTATGGGTGCTGTTCCTGCTGACGATCGTGCTTACGCTGGCCGTGTTCGGCACGAGCAGGTACTGGGTTCATTATGAGAGCAATTCGGAAAGGTAGGGCGCAACATGGAACAATTAGAGACGCGCTGGTCCAAGAAAGCCGCATTATACGCGCTGCTGCTGCTGTTGGCCGTCATTTTCGCTTTTCCGCTGTATTGGCTGCTGATTAACTCGCTCCAGCCGCTGTTTACGGGCTCGGTCGTCGTTCCGGCGAAACTTTCGTTCCATCCGTACAAGCTGGTGTTCACGCTGCGCCCGTACTTCATGTACTTCAAGAACTCGCTTATTCTGGCGGCGATTTCGGTCACGCTGCCGCTGATATCGAGCTTCCTGTCGGGATTCGCGTTCGCGCGGCTGCGGGCGAAGGGCAAAGGCATGCTGTTCATGCTCATCCTGTCGACCATGATGCTGCCGGCGACGGTGACGCAAATTCCGCAATACATTCTGTTCAAGCAGTTCGGGTTTCTGGGCACGTACTGGCCGTGGATCCTGTCCGGGCTCGGCGGCGCGCCGTTCCTGATCTTCCTCTACCGCCAGTTCTTCATGAATATCCCGCGGGAGCTGGACGAAGCGGCGCGCATCGACGGCTGCTCCACGTACGGCATCATCTTCCGCATCTACCTGCCGATCTCGGTGCCGATCATCGCGACGGCGGCGATCATGTCGTTCAACTTCAGCTGGGGACAGGATTTCTTCATGCCCTTCATGTTCCTGCAGGAGAAGCAGTACCCGCTTGCGACGATTCTGATGTCGATCGGCTATTATTTGCCGGAGAAGCCGTCGGTCCAGCTGGATCAAGTCCAAGAAGGCGCGACCGTGTTGTTCATACTGCCGATCGTTCTCGTGTTCCTCTTCGGGCAGCGGTACTTGATCAGCGGCATGATATCCGGCGCCATTAAGTCATAGCCGCAAGGCGGAAAGGAGCCATAATCATGGAAAATCATGCGGATATCCGCGAGAAAATCATCATCGATACCGACATCGGCGACGACATTGACGATGCGCTCGCGATCGCGTTTGCCCTGAACAGTCCCGAAGTCGAAGTCGTCGGCCTGACGACCGTCTTCGGCGACACCGGGGCCAGAGCGAGAATCGCGGCAAGCCTGCTTCGCACCGCGGGACGGACGGGGATCCCCGTCTACGCCGGCTGCATGCAGCCGATCAACGGGCCGGTCCATCCGTGCGGGGCGCCTTGCCAATATATCGCCGATGCCATGGATCGCATCGAGATCCCCGGGAAGCATGCGGTCGATTACTTGATCGAGACCGTCATGGGCGCCGAGGAGCCGGTGACGGTGCTGGCGATCGGGCCGCTGACGAACTTGGCGGCGGCGCTGCTTAAGGAGCCGCGGCTGCGGCAGAAGCTGAACCGTATCGTCATCATGGGCGGGGCGTATTATTTTCATTTCATCGAGTGGAATATCCATTGCGATCCGGAAGCGGCGAACATCGTGTTCCGATCCGGCATTCCGATGACGGCCGTCGGGCTGGACGTTACGAAGCGGTGCTTGATGAACGCGGAGCAGCTGGCGCGGCTGGAGCGGGCGGAAACGCCGCTCGCGCGGCTGCTGTGGCGGCTGATCCGGCAATGGCAGCGGGACACGGGCAGAACGTATCCCATCCTGCATGACGCGCTGGCGGCGTACGGCGTGTTCGGGGAAACGCATCTGCGGTTCGAGCGGGAAGCCGTCGCGGTCGAAATGGCCGGAAAGCACACCCGGGGCATGACGTTCAATTTAACGGACCGCGACCGGGAGGAGCAATTGGTGCAGGCGGCCGTCCGGGCAGCCGAAGGTTCCGCGGTCATGGCGGCCGCGGACGTCGACAGCGAAGCGTTCATCGCGCTGTTCCTGGACCGTCTGCTGAAAGGAGCCGAGGCTTGATAGTATGATGCGAAACGCGACATTCATAATCGGGGGCATCTTGTTCCTCGCAGTGGCGGTGTTGATGGGGGCGATCGCGATGGGATCGAAGGAAACGGAGCGCGTCGATGCATGGAGCGACATCGATCCGTACGAAGTCGGGTTCAATACGCAGGATCCGTATTTTACGGACCGGGACCGGCTGAACGCGTTGTACGATCAGGCGGCGAGCGCCGGCGCGAAATGGGTCCGGGTGACGCTGTTCTGGGATCTGATGGAACCGGTGAAAGGTCAGCTCGACTGGGAGCGGGCCGATATGATATTCGATACGGTGAAGGCGAAGGGGTTGAAAATGAACCTCGTCATCCGCTCCGCGCCTTCGTGGGCGGCGGACGGCGCGGATACGTCGGTGCACAACTATGCCCCGTCCGACGATCAGTCGTACGGGAACATCTGCTACATGATTGCCAAACGGTATTTGAACCGGGGCGTGCCGATCGTCTTCGAGCTTGGCAACGAGCAGAACATGAAGTTCTTCAACATGCCGGAAGTCGACCCGGTGAAATACACCCGCAACATGCTCATTCCGGGCTCGAAGGGCATCCGCCAAGCGGCCGATCAGCTCGGCGTGCCGTCGCCGCTCATTCTTGTCGGCGGCTTCGCGCCCGTCGAGCCGTACTACGTGCCGGACAGCGTAAGCCCGCTTGATTTCATGCAGGCGATCTACGACAACGGGGGCCAAGGGTATTTCGACTCGATCGCGTACCATCCGTACACGTACGTGTCCGAACCGTCCGGCAGCCACTGGACGTTCGCCGAGCTGCAGCGCATCGTCGATCTGATGGACGGCAAAGGCGATACCGGCCGGCGCATATGGGCGACCGAGGTCGGCTGGGCGACCGGGGCCGGGGGAGGCGAAGTGAGCGAAGACGATCAGGCGGCGTTCACCGCGCAGGAATTCGATCTGTGGTACAGCCTGCCTTACGCGGGACCGATGCTGTGGTACGAACTGGTCGACAATGCCTCCCACGACGACAACGAGAGGGAGAACACGTTCGGCCTGATGTACAGCGGCGAGCCTATGACGAAGAAGCCGGCGTTCGATGTCTTCGCGGCCAAGGCCGCCGAGCTCGCGGTGAAGGAGAAGGGCTAGCATGAAACGAATTGATTAGGAAGGGGGGTGAATTGACAGGCATTCGAGCGGATTTGTTACGGAAGAGCAAGGAACGCATTATACGAGCGCATCAAGGCATGATCCCATTCGAGGAGGTATAGTATGAAAGCGTCACGCAGAATCATCCGATTATGTGCAGCGGCTTTTCTATTCCTTACCCTATGCAGCGCACCGTTTGCCATGCTTGCAAGGACGGCTTCGGCGGATGCCGTCATTTCCAATCCGGGCTTCGAGACCGGCACGCTCACCCCATGGACGAATTCGAACAGCGCTTCCGTGGTGGCGAACAACGTTCACTCCGGAAGCAAAGCGCTCAATCTCGGCGTCTCGTATACCGGCGTCGAGCAAGCGCTGACCGGGCTTACGCCGGGCGCAACCTATACCGTCTCGGCATGGGTGAAGAACGCGTCGGCGGGCGATCTCGTCTATCTGGGCGTCAAAAATTTCGGTTCGCCCGATATCGTCGCGACATCGACGTCGGCGGCTTACACCCAGCTGACCATTACGTTCACGATGGGCAGCGCCAACACGTCGGCCTCGATTTACGTGTGGAAGAACGCGGGAACGGCCGCGACGTACGCCGACGACTTTACGATATCCGCGCCGCTGCTGCAGAATCCAAGCTTCGAGACCGGCATCCTGTCGCCGTGGACGAACTCGGGCAGCGCCGCCGTCGTCTCGGGCAACGCGCATGCGGGCAGCAAAGCGGTGAATATTGGCAACGCTTACACTGGAATTGAGCAGGCGCTCGCGGGATTGGCTCCGAACACGACGTATACGCTGACGGGCTGGGTGAAGAACGCGGCGGCCGGGGACGTCGTCTACATCGGCGTGAAGAATTACGGCGGCTCGGAGGTCAACACGACGACGACATCCGCCGCGTATACGAAGCTGAGCGTGACGTTTACGACCGGCAGCGCCAATACGACGGCGACGGCATTCGTCTGGAAGAACGCAGGGACGGCCGCGACGTACGCGGACGACTTTACGCTTGCCGCGGTACCGCTGCAGAATCCGGACTTCGAGACCGGCGTCCTGTCGCCGTGGACGAATTCGGGCAGCGCGGCGATCACGACGACGAATGCGCATTCGGGAACCAAAGCGGTGAATATCGGCACGTCCAATACCGGGGTCGAGCAGTTTCTGACGGGGCTGGCGCCGAGCACGACGTATACGCTGTCGGGCTGGGTGAAGAACGCGGCGGCCGGGGACGTCGTCTACATCGGCGTGAAGAATTACGGCGGCTCGGAAGTCAACACGACGACAACCTCCGCCTCGTACACGAAGCTGAGCGTGACGTTCACGACGGGCAGCGCGAATACGACGGCGAATATATTCGTCTGGAAGAGCGCGGGCACCGGCGCGACCTATGCGGATGATTTTACGCTCGCGACCGTAACGTCTCAGACGTACAGCGGCCAGAATATCGGCTTCAATACGCAGGACCCGTATTTCGCGACGAGCGCAAGCCTGAACCAGATGTACGACAAAATCGTCAGTACGGGGACGAAATGGGTCAGAGGCACGTTGTTCTGGGATCTGATGGAGCCCACCCAGGGGACGATCAACTGGACGCAGGCCGATCTGATTTTTAACGCCATCCAGGCCAAGGGCTTGAAGTATAACATCGTCATTCGCTCCGCCCCGGCGTGGGCCGCGGGCGTATCGAGCACGCCGGACCATAACTACGCGCCGACGAACGGCACGGCGTACGGCAACATCTGCTACCAGATCGCCAAACGGTATCTGAACCGGGGCGTCACGATCGCGTTCGAAATCGGTAACGAGGAGAACATGCAGTTCTTCAACATGCCGAGCGTCGATCCGGCCAAGTATACGAACAATATGCTGAAGCCGGGCGCGAACGGCATCCGCCAAGCGGCATCCGAGCTTGGCGTCGCGGCGCCGACGATCATGGTCGGCGGCTTCTCGCCGGTGGAGCCGGCTTACGTGCCGAACAGCGTGGCGCCGCTCGACTTCATGCAGGCGATCTATGACAATGGCGGCAAGGGCTACTTCGATACGATCGCTTACCATCCGTACACGTACGTGTCGCCCTCGGCGACGAGCCACTGGACGTTCACGGAGCTGCAGTCGATCGTCGATCTGATGGCGGCCCAAGGCGATACGAACAAGAAGGTATGGGCGACGGAAGTCGGCTGGGCGACCGGCACGGGCGAAGGGGAAGTGAGCGAGGCCGACCAGGCGACCTTCACGGCGGGAGCGTTCGACACGTGGTTCGGGCTTCCGTATGCCGGTCCGATGATGTGGTACGAGTTGATCGACAACGCCTCTTACGATAACGCCAACCGGGAGAACACGTTCGGCCTGCTGCACAGCGATGCGACATGGACGGCGAAGCCGGCCTACGCCGCTTTCCTCGCCAAGATCGGGCCTTGATCAAGATCATGCCTTAATAATGGAATGTCTCGGGACCGGCATATAATTTGCCGGTCCTTAATAGGGCTATGAAGAGGACGGCTTGCATGAACGGGATGAACCAATCCGAACGTTGAGGAGGAACGGACATGACGGTGAAAATCGCTTTTATCGGGGCCGGCAGTTTAGTTTTTACGAAAAATTTGGTGCGCGACCTGCTCACGTTTCCCGCTTTCCGGGATTGCACGATCTCGCTGATGGACATCGACCCCGGCCGGCTGGCGTTTGCCAAGTCCGCGGTGGAGAACATCCTGAACGCGGGCGAATACCGCGCGGCGAAGCTCGAGGCGACGACGAACCGCGAAGAAGCGCTGCGAGGCGCCAATGGCGTCGTGTGCACCATTATGGTCGGCGATCTGGACGTCTATCGGCATGACGTGGAAATTCCGAAGAAATACGGCGTGGATATCAATATCGGGGATACGCGCGGTCCGGCCGGCATATTCCGCTTCCTGAGAACGCTTCCGGGGATGCTGGACATTGCCCGCGACGTGGAGCGCATTTGTCCGGATGCCATCTTCCTGAACTATTCGAATCCGATGGCCATGCTGTGCAGGGCGATTCAGAGCGAAACGAGCGTCCGGGCGACCGGCCTCTGCCACAGCGTGCAGGGTACGGCAGCGATGCTTGCCGGCTGGATCGGCGCGCCGGCGGAGGAAATCACGTATACGTGCGCGGGCATCAACCATCAGGCGTTCTACCTGGACTTCAATTGGAACGGGAAGGACGCCTATCCGCTCATTCGGGATGCCGTCAAGCAGAACCCGGCCGTCTACGGCGAAGAAATCGTGCGGAACGAAATGTTCCTGCATCTGGACTATTACGTCACGGAGTCGAGCGGCCACAACTCCGAATACAACGCGTGGTTCCGCAAGCGTCCGGACCTGATCGAGCGCTACTGCACGCACGGCACGGGCTGGAACCCGGGCGAGTACGGCGTCGTCGTCAAATACGGCGAGCGGATGAAGAACAACTGGGAGCAGCAGATGGAAGAATGGCGCGACAAGCCGATCGACCTTGCGCGCGGCGAAGAGTACGCCTCGTATATCTTCAACGCGGTGTTCGGCGACGGGACGCTGTTCAAGTTCAACGGCAATGTCCGCAACTTCGGCCTGATCGACAACCTGCCGGAAGGCGCGTGCGTCGAAGTGCCGGTGCTCGCATCGCGAAACGGCTTGGCGCCGATCCACGTCGGCAAGCTGCCCGACCATCTGGCGATTCTCGTCAATACGAGCTCGCGATGCGAGGAGCTGGCCGTCGAAGGCGCGCTGACGGGCGACAAGCGGAAGATTTTCCAGGCGGTCGCGTTCGATCCGCTCACGTCGGCCGTGCTCAGCCTGCAGGAAATTCAGGACATGGTCGACGAATTATTCGAAGCGAACCGCGGCTGGCTGCCGGCGTTCGAAGGCGATGCGACGGTGAACGCGCAGCGTTAACGGCAAGCTGCAGGGCTATTCTTTGAAGGCCATCCTTTGACGGATGGCCTTTATTTTGATTACGCCGTCGCCAAGGGGTTGACTTTCCTGCCGGGGGAAGGTTTATGGTACATACAAGGAGTTCCGGCCGGAATAACTTGCGAAAGGGTGTCAACGGTTGAAAATCGGCGAATTTGCGGAATTGAACCAGGTTACGGCCAAAATGCTTCGGCACTACGATGAAATCGGCCTGCTCAAGCCTGCGGGAATCGATTCCGGGACAGGCTATCGATCCTATGCGACAGAGCAATCCCATCGATTGAATTGGATCCTGATTCTTAAAAATCTCGATTTCGCGCTCAGTGAAATCAAGGCGCTGCTGAGCGGTCCGATTGAGCGGCAGAGCATCGTACGCCAATTGTATCGCAAACGAATCGAGATTGCCTCGGCGCTGAACGAGCAGATCCAGAAGAAATTGGCTATCGATCGGCTAATCGCCATCATCGAGAAGGAGGGATTCGAAATGAACATGAACATCGATTTGCAGCATATCGGCCCGGCCGGCGTGCAAGAAATCAAGAAGAACATTCCGAATATGGAGATGTTTCTGGAAACGGCGGCCAGTATAGCGTCGCTCCGTTCGGACGGCGAGAGCCACGCGGTATTTCGATTCGATATCAGCCACTTCAAGCAGGTGAACGACGACTATGGCTTCGAAGCGGGGGACAGCGTCATTCTCGCCTGCTATCGCATGATCGAATCCAACGTCAAGACCTATCTGCATAAGGCCACGGTCGGCCGCGCGGCCGGCGATGAATTTATCGTGTTTGCCCTGGCGGACCGCGATGCGGCCATGCAGACGGCTAGAAGCATCATCGACGATATGAAGCGGTTCGATTTCGCCGCGATCGGCTGCCCGAAGCAAATGGGCTGCTATATCGGCGGAATGGCAGGAACGTTCACGACCGGGAAGACGATTCGAAGGATCATCGAGGACTCGATCGATGTATTGGAACGCGCAAGGCGTAACGGGCCTAATTCCTATCTGATTGAACTCTGCGGCGATCGATAAAGGACTGTGTGACGGATACGGCTTGCTGCTCTCAAGAGCGGCGGCGGCCGAGGACTATTTTTATGGTCCAGGGCTGCCGCCGCTTTACTTTTTGATACAATGAAAGCATGGCCCGTCCGTCACCGCCTATACCGCGGACGAGCGAAAGGAGCAGCCATGGTAGAGAAAGAGAACACGCCGTCCGCCTCGTCGGTCGACGACTATATTGCGATGTTCCCGCCCGAGGTGCAGGCGGAGCTGCAGAAGCTGAGGCAGGTCATTCGTGAAGCCGCGCCGGGCGCGCAGGAGAAGATCGCCTATCAGATGCCCGCGTTCGCGCTGCGCGGCAGCCTCGTCTATTATGCCGCCTATAAGAACCATATCGGCTTCTATCCGACCGCGAGCGGCATTGCCGGTTTCAAGGAAGAGCTGTCGATATACAAAGGCTCGAAAGGGGCCGTCCAATTCCCGCTCGGCCAGCCGCTCCCCTATGCGCTCATTCGCCGCATCGTGGAATTTCGCGTCGCGGAGAATATCGCGAAGGCCGACCGGAAGGCGAGCCGTAACCGAGCGAAGAAGAGCTAGCGCGGCAATCGCTCACGGAAGGGCGCCCGGACCAGCGGCCAGCGACGCCGGAGGACCGGCGATTTTGCCGGATTTCACTGCTTGTTCCGTTCTTTACGTGCTACAATAAGCTGGAAGTCAAAATCCATATAGAAAAGAGATTTGCGCCATGATCCCTATTCAACGCACGGAAACGGAAGCCGAGCTCCGGAAATTCGTCGGGGCCGAGGCTTATATGCACAGCGAGGCGACATCGTTCGTGTTCGTCCGCAATTTCAAGGTACGGGTAACGCACGCTTTTATCGCAGGGGAAGGCTCGTACCGCGCCGCGCTCCGATTCGACGGCCACGGCTGGCTGCGCATGGAGGCGCTTACGCATTACGAGGTTGACGGGCAAGGCCGCCTGCTGCTGGCGGGCTATGACGACAGAGGGCGCATGAGTGTCGCGCTGCATCTTGGAAGGGAGCCGTTTCCGGAATGAACCATGAACAAGCGCCGAAACGCAAGCTGCTGGCGGTATTCGCCCATCCCGACGACGAAACGTTTATTTGCGGGGGCACGCTGGCCAAATACGCCGCCGAAGGCGTCGAAATCACGCTGGTGAGCGCAACGAAGGGCGATATGGGACGCCGGATGGGCAACCCGCCGTATCTCAACCGCGAAACGATGGCCGCCGCCCGCGAGCAGGAGCTGCGGGAAGCATGCGAATGCCTGGGCATCGGCAGGCTGATCTTCTTCGGCATCCGCGACAAGACCGTGGAGTTCGAAGACGAGGAATCGCTGGTCGGGCGCATCGAGGCGCTTATCCGCGAAGTGGAGCCGGACGTCGTGCTGACGTTCCATGAACGGTACGGCGGTCATCCGGACCACTGCGCGATCGGCAAGGCGACGACGGCCGCGTTCCGGCGTTCGGCCGGAGGGGAGGCTGGAGGGCGCAAGGGGGCTAAGGGGGCTGCAAGCGCGCTGTACTTCATAACGTTCGGCGACGCGATGGAGCGTCCGGAGCACTACGGGTACACGCGGAAGGATGTCGTCCGGGTCGACGTGCAGGCCCACAATGCCGCCAAGCTGGCCGCGTTCCGCGCCCACCGCTGCCAGACCGAGATCGACGAGTGGGTATGGCAGTCCGACAAGTCGGCGCTGTCCCGGTTCGGCAGGCATGAATATTTCCTGAAGGGGGACGTCGACGCTCCGCAGCGGACGAACGACGATTTGTTCTGAGGGCGGCGGGGCGTTGGGCCGCAGCTCCTGTGAGCAGCGCGACGACGCGCGTCCCAAGCCAAGAAGCCGCTATTCGATGATAGCGGCTTCTTGGCTTTCGTCCGGCGGCCGATTATTGGACTTGGGGCAGCGCTGGGGTGGAAGCCGCCTCCCCAGGTGCGCAGGTGTTGGCGGGAGACTAGGTGCAGACAGCGGCCTAAGCGGCAGGCGGTTTGCTTGCGGAGGATCGGCGGACAGGAGATCCGTTAATATTCGCAATATGGCGAATTTAGGGGATGCTGCGGACAGGAGATCCTTTATTGGTCTCGAAAGCGCGCGGCAACAAGAGCTTTGGATATACATAACGGATCGTGTGTCCGTTTCACCGTGCGCTAAGGATGAAAATCGCGAAATAGCGGATCGTGTGTCCGAAGCCTCGTGCGATTGCGGGTCGGCTAGCATGTGAAGTCGGCCCCGGCGGCGTCCGCACCCGGGAACGCGAGCCAAGTAGCGGGCCGCGCTCTCGAGTGGCAGGCCGAGGCCTCGGCAGCAGTCCGCGCGCCAAGCAGCGGGCGCTCTCTCGGGTGGCAGGCCGAGGCCTCGGCGGCAATCCGCGCGCCTAGCAGCGTTCTGCGCTTCCGGGGGGCAGTCTAAAGCCCCGGCGGCAGACCGCCCCCCTAGGTGGAGGTCTGCCAACCGGGCCGAACTCCGTTGCTGCGGCTGTCCTTAAGACGGAGCGACCTCGCCGAGCGCGGCCGCGGCCAGCGTCTGGATGACCGAGCTGTCCATCGGCGGGTTGTGCAAGCCGGCACGAACGTCGCGGTAGTAGCGCTCCAGCGGGTTCGAACGCGACAGGCTGATGCCGCCGACGATGCGCATCGCCAGGTCGACGATCCGGATCGCGTTGTTCGTGACCGAGTATTTCGCGAGGCCGAGCTCCGACTTCATCGCGGTCCGTTCCGACGGCTCGTTGTCCCACCGTTCGGCCGCCGAATAGAGCAAGGTGCGGGCGGTGCGGAGCGCGATCTCCATTTCCCCGATCGTCTGCTGCACCGACGGAAGGGCGGCAATCGGCTTATCCAGGGAGTTGGGCCGATAGGAGCGGGCGAATGCCAAGGTATAGTCGCGCGCGGCAAGGGCAATCCCCATATAGCAAGCGGGGATATGCAGCAGCCAGCCGCCGCCGTCATCGATGCCTTTGCCGGTCAGCCGGCCGTCCGCCGCAGCGAAAGCGCCGTCCAGCACGACGTCGTGGCTGCCCGTCGCGCGCATCCCGATCGTGTCCCACGTCTCCACGATCGACACCCGGTCCGACCGATGAACGAGAAAATCGGCCGTGCAATCTTCTTCCGGGAGATAAGCGGACACGACGAAACGATCGAGAATCGGGGACAGCGTGCTGAACGTTTTGCGCCCCGTAATCCGCCATCCGCCGTCCGCGGCGACGGCGGTCGTCTCCGGGCGGCCGCCGCGGCTCGGGCTTCCGGATGCCGCTTCGCTGGCGAACGTGTTGATCATCGTGCCGTCCTTCACGATGGAGCGGCACAGCGTCTCGAACGTCTCCGCCGGCCACTTCCCGGTCGTGCGCAAATGCAGGATCTGGCCGATATGCCAGCCGACGGCTAGGGCGGTCGAGCCGTCTCCGTAAGCGAGACGTTCCTGCAGCAGAACCATCTCGTACAACGGGATCTCGTCGCCGCCGAACGCGCGGGGGACGGTCAGCTTCAAATAACCGGCTTCCTTCAGGTCGGCGAAATTATCGAACGGAAACGAGCCCTCCCGATCGTGCAGGGGCGCTCGCTCCGCGAATCGGGCTGCCAGCTGCTCGACGAGCGCGGCGCGCTTGCGTTCTTCATCGTTGCGGATAGGGCTGTCAATGAATCGTTTCATCATGGCTCACTCCTTCTTCTCGTATTATAGCAACCGAAGCGAGGGTCGCGCGAGCGATAGCGGGAACATATCGGAAAAAGGGGGAGATCGCTTGCATATCGGCATCGATCTGGACAATACGATCCTGGATGCGACGGCAGCGCATTTGCATTTTTACAACCTTGCGTCGGGGCGCGCGTTTACGCCGGCGGACGTGAATGATTTCTATCTCTATCGCATGTACGGATGGAACAAGGCGGAGCGCGAAGCGGTAGTCGCGCGATACGGGCATGACATTCATTGGAATTCGATCCCGTATCCGCTGGCGGCGGAGAATATCAGGGAGCTATACGGCAAACACCGGATTTCCGTGATCACGGCGAGGCCGCTTCAGTATAAGGACGTATCCGTGAATTGGCTGGAACGCTACGAGGTGCCGTATCACGAGATTTACTTCGTCGAAGACAAGCTCGGTACGTGCACGGAAGCGGAGGTGGACGTGCTCATCGACGACGGCCCGCATTACGCGGAGGCGTTCGCGCGCGCCCGCAGGCCGGTCATTCTCATCGACCAGCCCTATAATGGCGGCATCGAACGCGAGCACATCTACCGCGCCCGCGATTGGCAGGAGGTCAGGCAGCATCTGACCGATCTGGAGCGCCGTCTGCAAACTGCCGATTGAAATGCCGCGGACAGTGTGCTAAGATGAACCAAATTCAAAACGCGATGAAGAGAATAAAATGCAACCGGTCCTTATGTCCAGAGAGCGGAAGGAAAGCTGAAACTCCCGCCTTAAGCCGCTGCATGATGTCGTCTCGGAGCGGATGATCGAAAGCCGAGCCCGGAGGCTGGCGCAATGAAGCTCCCTGCCGGACGAATCGCGCGGCCGGTAGGTTCAAACGGAGTGGCACACGTTATCGTGCGGCAGGCAGGGCTTGACCTTGCCTCATGAGGCCGGCATCGCGAGATGACGGCAAATCAGGGTGGTACCGCGGAGATTAACCCCTTTCGTCCCTTGGCCAGACAGCTGCTGTCTGCGCCTGGGGACGAAAGGGGTTTTTGAGCTATACATCGTCCCGTATGAAACGTAATCGATAATGAAACGCGATGAAGAGAATAAAATGCAACCGGTCCTTATGCCCAGAGAGCGGGGGGAAAGCTGAAACGCCCGCCATAAGCCGCTGCATGATGTCGTCTCGGAGCGGATGACCGAAGGCCGAACCCGAAGGCTGGCGCGATGAAGCGTCTCGCCATACGAACGCGCGGCCGGTAGGCTCGAACGGAGTGGCACACGTTATCGTGCGGCAGGCAGGGCCCGGTCCCTGCCTCGTGAGGCCGTCATCGCAAGATGCCGGCGAACCAGGGTGGTACCGCGAAGCATAAACCCCTTTCGTCCCTGAGCCAGACAACGGCTGTTAGTCTGCGCTCCAGGAAGAGAGGGGTTATTTTATATTCGGGGAGGAACCACAGATGGAATCGAAAATGGAGCATAAGCAAGCAAGCATTGACGATGCATCGCATACTTCGCATGCGATGCATTCGCAAACCCGGCCGTCGCCGGAAGGAGAGGAATGGATGACGGGCGCGGAGGCGCTGCTGCGCTGCCTGCTTGCGGAGGGCGTCGACTGCGTTTTCGGTTATCCTGGCGGTAACGCGCTGTATATTTACGACGCGATGACCGGCAATCCGGCGTTCAAGCATTTGCTGACGCGGCATGAGCAGGGGGCCGTCCATGCGGCGGACGGTTATGCGAGGTCGACAGGGAAGACCGGCGTCTGTATCGCGACTTCCGGGCCGGGAGCGACCAACCTGGTTACGGGCATCGCGACGGCGTACATGGATTCCGTGCCGATGGTCGTCATTACCGCCAATGTGCCGACGACGGTCATGGGCACGGATGCGTTTCAAGAGGCGGATATCGTGAGCATCACGATGCCGATCACGAAGCATAGCTACTTCGTGCGCGATGTGCGCGACCTGCCGCGGATCGTCCGCGAAGCCTTCCTCGTCGCGGGCAGCGGCAGGAAAGGTCCGGTGCTGATCGATATTCCGAAGGATGTCTCGAACGACCGGCTGCTTTACCGTCCCGTGGAAGGGGAAATCCGGCTGCGCGGCTACGACGCTGCGCCGGCATGCGATCCGGCGGCCGTCGACGAGCTGCTCGAAGCCGTTGCGGAATCCGAACGGCCGGTCATCATTGCCGGAGGCGGCGCGGTGTACGCCGATGCCGCCCCAGAGCTGATGGCGTTCGCGGAACGGCACCGCGTTCCCGTGGCTACGACGCTGCTCGGCTTGGGCGGGTTCGCCAGCAGCCACGAGCTGTGGCTTGGCATGCCCGGCCATCACGGCGCCTACGCCGCCAACATGGCGATCCAGAACGCCGACCTGCTTATTTCGATCGGCTCGCGCTTCGACGACCGGGTCACGATGAAGCTGGACGGCTTCGCCCCGAAGGCGCGGCGGATCGCCCATATCGACATCGATCCGGCCGAGATCGGCAAGAATGTCCGGGCGGACATCGCATGCGTCGGCGATATTAAGGCGGTGCTGAAGCTTGCCCTTCAGCCGGCGAAGCCGTCGTTACCGCGTACAGCAGCGTGGCTTGCGGAACTACAGCGGTTTAGGAGCGCGCATCCGTTCCGCTATCAAGACTCCGAGACGGAGCTGAAGCCGCAGTTCGTCATCGAGATGATCCATGAGACGACGGCGGGGGAAGCGATCGTCACCACGGATGTCGGCCAGCACCAGATGTGGACCGCGCAGTTCTACAAGTTCAACCATCCGCGCTCGCTCATTACGTCGGGCGGAATGGGGACGATGGGCTTCGGGTTCCCGTCGGCGATCGGCGCGCAGCTCGGCAATCCGGACCGCCTCGTCGTCTCGATCAACGGCGACGGCGGCATGCAGATGTGCGCCCAGGAAATGGCGATTTGCGCCATTCATAACATTCCGGTCAAAATCGTCGTCATCAACAATCGCGTGCTCGGCATGGTCAAGCAGCAGCAGGAGCTGATGTACGAGCGGCGCTACAGCCAGATCGACCTTGCCGGGAGTCCGGATTTCGTCAAGCTGGCCGAGGCATACGGGATCAAAGGGCTGCGGGCCTCCACCAAGGCCGAAGCCCGGCGGATCTGGGAGGAAGCGCTGAATACGCCCGCGCCCGTGCTCGTCGAGTTCACGGTTCCGACAGACGAGAACGTATACCCGATGGTGCTCGGCGGCACGACGCTCGATCAGATGCTACTGGGCGATGTGGGGGAATAGGCAGATTGCCGGTCGAAAGGCCGGCGCAAGCGAGACGGCCACCGGTTCCCGGCGAGAAACTGCACATTACTGGGGGAGAAACCGGCTGCAATCGGCCGAAGTCGTGTACCGGATGATTCCGGGTGCCCTATTTCGTCGGTAATCCGCAGATTAGGAGCAAAGAGTTGTACCACGTACAATACATGCGGAGAAACAGGCTGCATCGGGGCGAGAAGTGCACGCAACATGTAGAATTATCGTCCGAACACGGAAAACGGCCTCCGATCAACGCGGAGGCCGCCTCTTGGTGTATCTTGCTTTAACGCTTACGAGATACTGGTTCCCGCTTCGCGGAAGCATCCCGGTTCCCGAGAAGTCCGCGCACAGCGAGCCCCGGTTCATAACCGGTCTGCATTTCCGAGCACCAGGTCCATAACCGGCCTGCATTCCCAAGCATCCAGGTCCGTAACCGCCCTTCATCCCTAAGCGGCTAAGCGGCGTCCCGGTCAGCGCCCGGGTTTACTGAAACCCAAGCACAGGATGCGGCACGTACAGCTCCTCCAGCTCGCGGATCTCGTCTGCGGTCAGCGCAAGCGACAGCGCCGCGGCCGCGTCGTCCAGATGGCCGGGCTTCGTCGCGCCGATGATCGGCGACGTGACGCCGGATTTGGTCAGCAGCCAGGCCAGCGCGACCTGGGCTTGCGGGACGCCGCGCTCGGCCGCGATGCGCCCCGTGCGTTCGACGATCGCGCGGTCCGACTCGATGGCGGACGTATACAGCGTCTTGCCGAACGCGTCGGTCTCCGACCGTTCGCTGGCCTCGTCCCAGCCGCGCGTCAACCGGCCGCGGGCCAGCGGGCTCCACGGGATGACGCCGACGCCGAGCTCCCGGCATAACGGGAGCATCTCCCGCTCTTCCTCGCGGTACAGCAGGTTCAAATGATTCTGCATGCTGACGAACTTCGTCCAACCATGCTTCTCCGCCGTGTACTGCGCCCTCAGGAATTGCCAGGCGTACATGGACGAAGCGCCGATATAGCGGGCTTTGCCCGACTTGACGACGTCGTGCAGCGCCTCCATCGTTTCTTCGATTGGCGTATGCGGGTCCCAGCGGTGAATTTGATAGAGATCGATGTAGTCCGTGCCGAGTCTTCGCAGGCTGTCGTCCACTTCGCTCATGATCGCTTTGCGCGACAGGCCGGCCCCGTTCGGGCCCGGCCGCATGCGGCCGTGTACCTTGGTCGCGATGACGACGTCCTCGCGGCGGGCAAAATCGTTCAGCGCGCGGCCGACGATCTCCTCGCTCGTGCCGTCCGAATAGACGTTGGCGGTATCGAAGAAATTGATGCCGAGCTCGAGCGCCTTGCGAATGAAAGGCCGGCTCCGCTCCTCGTCCAGCGTCCACGTATGCGATCCCCTTGCGGGAATGCCGTAGCTCATGCAGCCCAGACATAGTCTGGACACCTCCAGGCCGGTCTGGCCTAGGCGGATGTAGTCCATTGTCGATTCCTCCTCTGATTTCACGGTCGATTTGGGCGGACGGATTCTGCTCATCTCGCTGTCTGCGCTGGCTGTTGCCTCTATCGTAACGTTTTTTCGGTAGGATCACAATTGGGCCGTCGTCCGCAGGGCGGCCGGGCAGTCAGACAGCGGGCGGACGGGCTGCGGGCAGGCAAATCTGGCATTAACGAACAGCCGGACAGGCGCTTTCCGTGGAAAGCCCGTCCGGCTAATCGGCATATTCCCGAAGCAAGTCATGTTTCGCTTCGTTCGGGATTATGATAATAGTGAAAAGCCTTTGTTAGCAATTCGGCCAGCTTCTCGCTCTCCTCCACGCCGAGAAAGTCGACGAGACCTCCGAGCTTCTGCTTGATGAGGGCGTCGGCTTCCTTGGCGACCGCTTTTCCCTTCTCGGTCAAGGCGATGCCGACGGAGCGGCGGTCGTCGGGATCGACGGTTCGCTCGATCAGCTCCTCCTCGATCAGTTTCTTGATCAATTGCGTGACCGTCGGCGTCGTGACGAGCAGCCGCTTGCTGATATCCGAAATTCTCGGCTTGGGGCTTCCCGTCGCCTCGCATTCCATGATGCAGTAGAGGATGCGAATATCGCTGCGTGTCAGGCCGTGGAGCGGTTTTTGCCGCCATTCGGCTTTGGCGAAACGGGTAAGGGCTTCCTGCAGCCGCAGGATGGTTTCATGATTTTCTTTCATATATGCTCCTGTTCATTTGACAAAGTTTGAAATTCGTGGATGTCTCGTTCGTACCTTCGTCATGCCGTTTTTTATCTTGTACTTGAAATATACTACATGACTCATTATTATAAAAGTTAAGTTGGTAAACTAATTTTAATTTTTCGTTAACCTGCCGCTAACGTCTGTATGAACGCGACGCTTCAATGCAAGCGGAGCGCAGTCTACTACGGCATATATACGAGGTGGAGCAATGGTGAAGATTGGAATCATAGGTACGGGTTATGTCGGCTTGGTTCATGGCGCCGTCCTCTCCAGTTACGGCTTCGCGGTCACGTGCATGGACGTGGATGCCGAGAAGATCGGCCGTCTATCGGAAGGGCGGTCGCCGCTTTACGAGCCGGGCCTGGATGAGCTGCTGACCGGCGGCATCGACGCGGGAACGCTGTCCTTTACGACGAGCGCCGAGGAAGCGATTCAATCGAGCGACGTGATATTCATTGCGGTCGGCACGCCTTCCCGGGAGGACGGAAGCGCCGATCTCTCCTATGTCCGCGAAGCCACGCGCCAGATCGGCCTATACGCGAACGGCTACAAAGTGGTCGTGTGCAAATCGACGATGCCCGTAGGGACATGCCGCAGCATCGCCGGCGAGTTGAACCGCTCGTTGGAAGCGCGGCATGCGTCTTTCCGGATCGACGTGGCGTCGAACCCCGAGTTTCTGCGTCAAGGCAAGGCGGTCAGCGACTCGCTGTTCCCGCTGCGCGTGGTGATCGGTACCGAGAGCGACGAAGCGAAGCGCATGCTGCAGACGATCTACGAAGGGCATATTCGCCGGAAGGTTCCGTTCCTGTACACGAACCCGGAGACCGCGGAGATGATCAAGTACGCCTCGAATGCGTTTCTGGCCGTCAAAATATCATTCGTCAACGAGCTCGCGCTTCTGTCCGAGAAAGTCGGCGCGAACATCGAGGATATCGCGTTCGGCATGGGGCTGGACGACCGGATCTCGCCGCATTTCCTGCAGGCCGGCCCCGGCTACGGCGGAAGCTGCTTTCCGAAAGACACGCAGGCGCTCGTCGATGTCAGCCGAAAGCACGGCGAGGAGCTGTACATCGTACGCGCGGCCATCGCCGCCAACGAGAAGCAGAAGGCGAGGATGGTGGCCAAAATCAGCGGCGCGCTTTCGCCGGGCGGGATGCTCCATGGCAAAACAATCGCCGTATGGGGGCTATCCTTCAAACCCGAGACCGATGATATCCGCAATGCGCCGAGTTATGATATCATCGACGGACTGCTCGCCAAGGGGGCGGCCGTGAACGCGTACTGCCCGCAAGGCATGAAGCAGGCCAAGCGGTTATGGACGGACATTAACGGCGGGATCAACTACTGCGAGAGCGAGGCGGACAGCGCCCGGAACGCGGATGCGATCGTCATCGTGACGGAGTGGGAGCAGTTCAGGGCATGCGGCTGGGAGCGAATCGCCGCGAGCATGCGCGGCGGCTTCCTCTTCGACCTGCGCAATATGTTCGCGGAACAGGCCGGCGTTCGCCGGCTGTTCGATTACTATGCGGTCGGTTCGAACGAACCGGCATATACCCTGGAGGAAACCCTATGAGCACGTATTGCGTAACGGGGGGAGCGGGTTTTATCGGCTCCCATCTGTGCGAGCGGCTGCTGAAGCTGGGCCATCGCGTCGTTTGCATCGATAATTTTAACGGCTTGTACGACTACAAAATCAAGATTGCGAATATCCTGAATAGTACAGGAAAGGACGCGACTTTTCAATTCGACGGCCAAGAAGCCGATCTGCTTCATCTGCAGCAGGCCGTGAACGGGGACAATTACAGGCTCGCCGTCGCGGATATTCGTCATGCGGACGAGTTGGCGGCCGTCTTCGGAAGCGAGCGGATCGACGCGGTCATTCATCTGGCGGCGATGGCGGGCGTGCGTCCCTCCATCGCCGATCCGCTGCTATACGAGGACGTCAACGTAAGAGGAACGATGACGGTGCTCGAAGCGATGCGCAAGCACGGCGTTCGCAAATGGCTGTGCGCTTCGTCTTCTTCCGTCTACGGCAATCAGACGAAAGTGCCGTTCTCCGAGACGGACCGCGTCGACCGGAGCATCTCGCCCTATGCCGCCACGAAGAAAGCGTGCGAGGTGCTGGCCCATACGTATTATCATCTGCACGGCATCGATACGATGCTGCTGCGGTTTTTCACCGTATACGGCGAGCGGCAGCGGCCGGACCTTGCCATCCATAAATTCGTGGGCATGCTGGATCGGGGCGAACCTCTGACGATCTACGGCGACGGTTCGTCAAGGCGGGATTACACGTACGTCGGGGATATCGTCGACGGCATCGTCGGCGCGCTTGCTTACGTCGAGGCGAACGAATCGGTCTACGAGATCGTGAATCTCGGCACGAATCGGACGATCTCCCTGCTCGATCTTGTCAGGAGCGTCGAGGCGGAGCTCGGCAAGGAAGCGTCGATTCGCTGGATGCCGAACCAGCCGGGAGACGTGGAGCAGACGTATGCGGACATATCCAGGGCGAACGAGCTGTTCGGCTACGACCCGCAGTCCAATTTTGCCGAAGGATTGCACAGGTTCGTCAATTGGTATAGGGGGAGTTCACATGGTCAAGCTCTCGGTCATCGCGCCGATCTATAATGAAGAAGAGAATATTTTGCTGCTGCACGAAGCGATTACGAACGCGGTAAAGAACAAAGTAGAGAGCTACGAAATCGTGCTCGTCAACGACGGCAGCAGAGACCGCAGCGCCAGCATCCTGAACGATCTGGCGGAGCGGGACGCGGCGGTGAGGGTTATCCATTTCGTCCGGAACTGCGGACAGACCGCCGCCATCTACGCGGGCATGAAAGAGTCCAAGGGGGAGCTCGTCGCGCTTATCGACGCGGATTTGCAGACGGATCCGCGGGATATTTTCAAGCTGATGCCTTACATTCCGAACATGGATTTCGTCAACGGCAAGCGGGTCCGGCGGAAGGATACGCTCGTGAAGAAAGTGTCGTCGCGGATCGGCAACGGCGTCCGCAACTGGCTGACAGGGGACGAAATCTACGACACGGGCTGCCCGATGAAGCTGATGAAGCGCGAAGTGGCGGACAGCTATTATCTCTACGAGGGGATGCACCGCTTCCTGCCGACGCTGGCGAAGATCAACGGCTTCAAAGTGATCGAGATCGCCGTATCCCATCAAGAGCGGCAGCACGGCGTGTCCAAGTACGGGGTGTTCAATCGCGCATTCGTCGGCTTGATGGACGCGATCGTCATCGGCTGGCTGCGCAAACGGGTTATTCGCTACCAGATCCGAGGACAGTAAGATGTGGTGGCATTCGTTGTTAGGGAGTGCGTCGGCCGGCAACGTGGCATGGATCGTCTTCGGCTTCATCGGTCAGATCATGTTCACGATGCGATTCATCACGCAGTGGCTGGCAAGCGAGAAGGCGAAGCGGACCGTCGTGCCGCTGTCCTTCTGGATTTACAGCATACTGGGCAGCGTCGTGCTGTCGATCTACGCGATCTACCGCAGAGATCCGGTATTCATCCTCGGCCAGCTGCCGAGCGTCTTCATCTATCTGCGCAACATCTCGCTGGAGCGGAAAAACAACTTGAAAACAGCGGCGGGAGAGTATAAATCGATGGATTCTTAGGCGAATGGCGTGTTCCATGACGAAGGTCAGGGAACACGCCATTCGCCGGCATCGGAAGCATAAGCTAGGCGATTGGTTTGGATTCCCGGGAGGGAACACAGCATTCGCCGTTCGCCGTTATCGGCAGACAAAAAGTCAAAGTGCGGGAGCAGACGCTCCCGCACTTTGGCTTTTTTGCATGGGCTGTACGCGCTTAGGTCGTCCCGGCTGAAGCGATGCCGTTGAATACGGCAGGTCCGATGAGAATAAAATCGAAGAAGCCGTCCCTGGCGATAAACATCGTATACCGGATTTGTTGAGCCAGCACGTCGGCAGCAGGAGGGAAATCGGCTGCCGTAACGCTAATGGGGAACAACGTGCCGTATTGCCGAATATTGAACTGTTCGTTCAGGATCATAACGCCCGTTCCGGCGGTGCCGTCGCCTCCGCGTTCCACCGTGACGGATATAACGGTCGGCTCCGGCGGTAATTCGTTCGTTGGCTCCGTTCCAGGCGCGAAGTCGACGACGACCGTCCCGGTAAGCGATACGCGGACGTTCGACGTGTTAAGCGGATTGGCGGCCAGCACTTGAAGGCCGATATCGCCGACAAGCAGCGGAAGCGTGGACAACGGCGTCGTTCCGCCGAAATCGTCGCTATGAATCGAAATGCGGGAATCCAGAAACTGATTTGACATACAATCACCTCCTCTACTCTAGTAGCTTATGGGAGAATCGCGGCATTGGTACTAGTCGGGGGCGCATCTTTTGAACGGGCAGGTAAGCGCCCGATGAAGGAATCGCGCTGCCGGGCGGCGAAAAGGTTACGCATCTTGGTTACGCATGTTGCATGTAACCGGCTCCGCCGGCAATCGCAATCATGGAACGCAATGGAACGCATATGGAACGCGGAAGGGGAATTGGAACATGGGCTTCGATTTAACGCATTATCCGTATCCGTCGCGGAGAACGGCGGCCGTTGCGCGCAAAGGCATGGTCGCGACGTCGCAGCCGCTCGCCTCGCAGGCCGGGCTTCGCGTGCTGCAGCAAGGCGGCAACGCGATCGACGCCGCGATCGCGGCGGCCGCCTGCTTGACGGTCGTCGAGCCGACGGCGAACGGGATCGGCGGCGACGCATTCGCGATCGTCTGGCATCAAGGGAAGCTGCACGGCCTGAATGCCAGCGGCCGTTCGCCGATGGCGCTGACGCCGGACGCCGTGCGGAAGCGCGGCGCTGCATCCGCGATGCCGGCGGACGGCTGGCTGCCCGTGACCGTGCCGGGCGCGCCGTCCGCCTGGTCGGCGCTGTCCGGCCGGTTCGGCCGCCTGCCGTTCGAGGCGCTGCTCGAACCGGCCGTCCAATACGCCGGCGAAGGCTTCGCCTTATCGCCGGAGTTGGGACATGCATGGGCGAAGGCATACGGGAGCTGGAGCGCGAAAGCAAGCGATCCGCTGTTCGCGGAATGGTTCCGCGTGTTCGCGCCGGACGGCCGCGCGCCCCGGCCGGGCGAACTATGGCGCTCGCCGGATCATGCGCGGACGCTGGCGAAGATTGCGGCGACGAAAGGCGACGCTTTCTATCGAGGCGAGCTGGCCGAAGCCATCGACCGGTTCGCGCGCGATACCGGCGGCTTGATCCGCAAGGAAGACCTGGCGGCGCATCGGCCCGAATGGGTCGATCCGATCGCCGTGAATTACCGCGGCTATGAGATTTGGGAAATGCCGCCGAACGGCCAGGGGCTTGTGGCGCTTATGGCGCTGAACCTGTTGAACGGCATTCCGCTTAGCCATCGGGATACGATCGAGACGTGCCATGCGCAGATCGAGGCGCTGAAGCTGGCTTTCGCCGACGGCATGCAGCATATTACGGATCCGGCCATGATGCGGGCAAGCGTGGCGCATTTGTTGTCCGCCGATTATGCGGCGGCGCGCCGGGCGCTGATCGGCGAGCGGGCGGTCTTGCCGGCGCCGGGCCGGCTGCCGGGCGGCGGGACCGTGTACTTGGCGGCGGCGGACGGGGAAGGGAACATGGTTTCGTTCATCCAGAGCAACTACCGCGGCTTCGGCTCGGGGCTCGTCGTGCCCGGAACCGGCATCGGCCTGCAGAACAGAGGCGCATCCTTCTCGCTCGACCCGGCGCATGCCAACGTCGTTGCGCCCGGCAAGCGGCCGTACCATACGATCATTCCCGGCTTCATCACGAAGGACGGGGAAGCGGTCGGGCCGTTCGGCGTCATGGGGGCTTTCATGCAGCCGCAGGGCCATCTGCAAGTCATTGCCAATATGATCGATTTCGGCCTGAACCCGCAAGCGGCGCTCGACGCGCCGAGATGGCAGTGGCTCGAGGGCAACAAGGTCGCGGTGGAGACCGCTTTCCCGGATGCGCTGGCCAGACAGCTGGAGCAGCGGGGCCATCTTGTCCAGCCCGCGATGGAACGCCGTTCGTTCGGCTGCGGCCAAATCATCGTGCGGGAGCCGAACGGCGTGCTGATCGGCGGCACCGAGCCGCGGACGGACGGCTGTATCGCGGCCTGGTAGATTATCGCGGGTAAGGAAAGAAACAACGATTCACATCGAAAGTAAGGAAACGAAGGAAAGGAAGGATGCATATGTCCGAACAAGCGGCCATCGATCAATCGCAGCTGCCCAATACCGTCAGCAGTATCGTGCGTGATCTGCACGCGCTCGGCGTCCGGGAAGGCGACTGCCTGCTCGTCCATTCCTCCTTGTCCAGCCTGGGCTGGGTATGCGGCGGCCCGCAGGCCGTCGTGCAGGCGCTGCTGGAAGCGGTCGGGAGCGAAGGAACGATCGTCATGCCCGCGCATAGCGGCGATTGGAGCGATCCCGCCGAATGGGCCCACCCGCCCGTGCCGCAGGCGTGGCTAGAGACGATCTACCGCGAGATGCCCGCGTTCGACCCGCTTCTGACGCCGACCCGGGGCATGGGCCGGATCGCCGAGCTGTTCCGGACGCTCCCGGGCGCGCTTCGTTCGGGGCACCCGCAAGTGTCCTTCTCCGCGTACGGAAAGCATGCGGCGTCGATCGTCGCGGACCATGCGCTGACGCCGCAGCTCGGCATGCCCTCGCCGCTCGGCAAGCTGTACGGTATCGGGGGAACGAAAGTGCTGCTGCTCGGCGCCTTATACGATTCCTGCACCGCGTTTCACTTGGCCGAGGCGCTGATTCCCGGGATGCCCGTGAAGCGGATGGGAGCGGCCCTGTACGAAGAAGGCGCAAGGACATGGAAATGGTTCGAGGACTTCGCGTACGATTCCGAGGATTTCGTCCGGATCGGCGCGCGGCTCGACGAATGCGGCGAAGGCGAACGGCCGGCGCGCGGCCAAGTCGGCCAGGCGGACTGCAGGCTGTTCGGCTTGAAAGCCGGCGTCGACGCGGCGGGGGAGTGGCTGCGGGCGAACCGGAGCTTCGGCTAGCGGCCTGCGCGCAGCGCCGCAAAATAATCGAATCTACTTGTCTGGATGGAGCCGGCGGAGAATCGTTCTCTGCCGGCTTTCTCTATGGCGCGGGGTTGTCGGACGGTGATAGCGCGTTCTGCCGAGATGTCACAAAAGGAGCAGCCGGAAGTCACAAAAACGGCTTTGAAAGCGTTCTTGTTCACATATACTATAAGGATCGGCCGCATAGGCCGCAGGGAAATCCTACCGCCTGACAATGCCGAAGCCAAGCTGATAAAATAGGAGCGCATAGACACTCCGCACGACTCCGCGCCGCCGTAACGCGAGAAGAGAGGGGATCCCCGCGCGCAGGGGCAACGAAACCGCATGTCGACAACGAAAACGCTCGGTTCCCGGCTGGTGATCCTGTTCGCCGCCGTTACGGTTCCGCTGTTATTGATCCTCTATTTGGCCGGCAATTACGCCAAGGGCGTCGTCTTGACGCAGGTGGCGAATTCGTACCAGAACCTGGTCAACGCCAACCTCAACATGATCGACCGGAGCTTGGACGACATCACGCTGAACATGGTCGACATCGTCAATCACGACGATAATTTCCGGCTGTTCGAGCAGCCCGGCCTGTCGGGGTCGGATGCGTATTTCGCCCAGATGGAGCTCATCAAGCGCAACGATACCTACCAATCCTACTATCATACGGTCGACATGTTCTTCGTCTATTCCAAGACGAACGATCAGCTCGTGTCGACCAACCTGACCGGCGAGGCGGCAGCGTACTACGAGACGGTCCGGCAATGGCTGACGGATTCGTTCAGCTATGCGGATCGCCTGAAGAAAGCGATGTACAAATGGTCGGTCGTCCATATCGCGGACCAGTACTTCCTCTACCGCATCGTCAGCGACGACGACACGAACAGGGCGTATATCGGAGCGCTCATCAATATCAACAGCTTAAGGACGCCGCTCGGCAATCTCGATCTGCGCGAAGGCGGCGGCATCGTATTCACGGGCGACGACGGGACGGTGCTGTCCAACCCCGCGCCGCCGCTGGACGCGCTGAAGCAGCTGCCGGCGGAGAAGCTCAGCAAGAATCGCGCCTTCACCTACGCGAACGGGAAGACGAAGCTGCTCATCGTCAGCAGCCGTTCCCGCAACGTGGGCGTCCACACCGCGGTCGTCATCCCGAATTCCGAGCTGCTGCGCGGACTGAACGCCTTCCAGACGTTCACGTATTTGCTGCCGCTTATCGTGCTGGCGATTCTGATCGTCTACGGGTTTATTTTCCGCAGCCTGATCTTCACGCCGATCCGTCAATTGCTCAGCGCGATCCGCCGGATCAAGGAAGGAAACATGAGCACGCGGCTCCCGGCTTCCGGCACGGTCGAATTCAATATCATCAACCATACGTTCAACGGCATGGTCGAAGAAATCGTGGACCTCAAAATCGGCGTCTACGAGGAACGCCTGCGCGCGCAGAAGGCGCAGATGAAGCAGCTGCAGCTGCAGATCAATCCGCATTTCTTCCTGAACACGATGAACATCATGTTTCAGCTGATCGATTTGAAGCGGCATGAGCTGGCGAAGAAGACGATCCGCCATCTCGTGAACTACTTCCGGTTCATGATCGGGCTGAAGCGGGACACGATCACGTTGGAACAGGAAATGGAGCATATCCGCAACTACCTGGAGATCCAGAAAATGCGCTATCAGGAGTCGTTCCTCTATAGCATCGACATTCCCGAACGCTTGAAATCGCTGCAGCTGCCGTCGCTGTTCGTGCAGCCGTTCGTGGAGAACGCGATGATACACGGGATGAGCCTGCAGAACATGCCGTTCCGGCTTGAAATCGAAGCGTTCGCGGCAGGCGGGCCCGAAGAAGGAGTTCGGATCGAAGTGCGCGACAACGGCAAAGGCCTGACGCCGGAGCAACTGCAGGAGCTGAACGCGAGCCATTACACGCCGGAGTCGGAGGACGGGAGCATCGGCATCTGGAACGTGATGCAGCGGATGGCGATGCATTACGGAGACAAAGCCAAGCTCGCGTTCGAGGCCAATTCGCCGAGAGGAACCGTTGTTCGGCTGCAGCTGCCGGCATCATCCGCGGAAGAAGGGAAGGAACATCATGGTGAACATGCTGATCGTGGACGATGAGAAATTCGCCGCCGAAGGGATCCTGCACGGCCAGGACTGGGGGGCGCTCGGCATCGCGTCGGTGCGGATCGCGGGCAGCGCCGCCGAAGCAAGGGCGATGCTGCGGGATGGCCGCATCGATATTCTCGTGTGCGATATCGAAATGCCCGACGAAGACGGGCTGTCGCTGGTGCGCTGGGTCAAGGAACACTCCGCCCATACGGAGGCGGTCTTCCTGACCTGCCATAGCGAGTTTGCCTACGCGAAGGAAGCCTTCCAGCTGAAGAGCTTCGATTATTTGCTCAAGCCGGCGGACAGCGACGAGCTGGCGGGCGTCGTGGCGCAGATGGTCGCCGCCATTCAAGAGCGCGAGGAGCAGTCGCGCGTTACGAAGCTGTACGGGGAGTACCGCGAGCTGTGGAGCAGGCAGCAGCCGATGCTTGCCGAACGATTCTGGCAGGACCTGCTGTCGCGGCGGATGCTGTCGTTCGGCGATTTCCTGGAACGGGCGCTCAAGGATGCGCAGGTCGGACTGCTGCCCGGAGAGCGGGTGCTGCCGATATTGATCAGCGTCGAGGCATGGAAGCGTCAATTGTCGGAGCGGGAGCTCGACATGATGCAGTATGCGGTGAAGAAAGCCGCGGAGGAGCTGCTGCTGGCCGGACGGCGCGGGCATGTCGTCACGGACAAGGGCGGCGTGCCGTTCGTCATGGCGTACGCGGCGGAGACGGAGCCGGAAGCGCTCGGCGCGGACGCCTGGACGGCTGCAGGAAGCCGGTTCATCGCGGCGTGCGGCGATTACTTCTACTGCGAGGCGTCCTGCTATGTCGGCTATTGGGCGGATATCCACGATGCGCCGGAATGCTGCGACCGCTTGCGGGATATGGAGCGGAGCAATTTGACGAGCACGCATGCCGTGCATGTGTTCGAGCCGCCGGCCGTCGCTCGGGGCACGCAGTCCATAACCGGCGCGAATACGGCGGAAGCGCCGGAGACGGCGAGGCTGTCGGAGCTGCCGGGCTATATGCTGGGCGGGATGAGAGAGAAGGCCGTCTCGTACGTTCACCAGGCATGCGTCGCGCTGGAGAGCGCTCCGGTGCTGCAGCCGAAGCAGCTGGACATGTACTACCATGACCTGCTGCAGGCGATCTATCACTTCCTTGGGTTGAAGGGGCTGAGCATCCATCAGATCCCGAACGCGCAGGCATGGATTTCGATGCCGATCCGCAGTCTGGCGCAATACAAGCATTGGGCGGTCAATCTCGTATCCGCGGCGATGGACGCCGTACGGGAGGAGAACGAGTCCGGCGGCTTCGTTCAACAGGCGCTCGCGTTCATGAAAGCCCATGTCGAGGAGGATATTTCCCGCGAGGACGTCGCCGCGCACGTGAGCCTGAATCCCGCCTACTTGTCGCGGCTCTTCAAGAAGGAGACCGGCAAGAGCCTGATCGACTACCTCATCGAGATCAAAATGAACCGGGCCAAGCAGCTGCTCGACACGACGGGCATGACGGTCAGCATGATCGCGCAGCAGGTAGGCTACGCGAACTTCTCGCATTTCACGAAGACATTCCGGAAGCATTACGGCGTCAATCCCCAGGAGCACCGGAGCGGACGGGTGCAATAACGATCACGAACAAGGAGCAGCGGCCTTCGTCGGCCGCTGCTCCTTGCTTTGATTATTGGCCCAGCTCCGCCTGCCACGCGCCATGCAGGGCGTCGAACTTGGCGAAGATGCCGGCTTGATCCTTGATATTCCCTGTGTAGAGATCCTTCACCTGCGAGACGATCCGGTTCAACTGCAGCAGCTTCGCCTTGTCCCCGGCGGTGAGCGGCGCCGATTTCCTCAGCGCGTCGGCATAGCCGTTCTGCCAATCGAGATACCAGAAGAAAATATCGTTCATCGTCACCGCGTCCTGCGAATTGCGGATGCCCTGGTAATCCTGCAGCGTCCGGTTGGCATCCGTTAACGCCTGCTGCGTCAAGGCCAGCCACATGGACAAGCTTCGCTTCGTATCCGGATCGTCCCACTTGCCGTGCTTGCCGATATCCGCGATCGTCTGCGCCGAGGTGTTCAAGTAATAAGCCGCGATCGACGAGGAGCGGGCCAGGTGATCGGCCCTTGCCTCCCGCTCTTGATGCAGCTTCCAGCTCTGCCAGCCGGCGAAGCCGGCGGCGGCCGCCAAGAGAACGAGCAGCAGCCGATTGAAGCGGGTCATCTTCATCAATGCGATCAAACTCCCATCCTTGTATTCAAGCTTGTATAGACGCCGGGCCGACGGCAATAGTTTCGGCCGAGGCTCGTACCAATTATTGGGGGGGGGGTGTCGAGAGCGGCAAGCGAGTCACAAAACGACTAGCCGCAGGTGACAAAAACGGCGGTTCGCTCCCCCGGCAGCGGTTATCATTAGGTCATCAAGCAACAGGAGGTGTCCCCCCTTGGCGATCGGCAAGCAAGCGGTTATGGCAGTGGAGAGGAACCGGGGGAGCAAGGCCGGGCGGCAGCGGCTGCGGAAGCTGTGGAAATACAGGGCGCTCTGGATTCTCGCGCTTCCGGGTATGCTGCTGCTGCTCGTGAACAACTATTTGCCCATGTTCGGCATCTTTCTGGCGTTCAAGGACTTGAACTTCGCGAAGGGCATCTGGGGCAGCGCCTGGAACGGTCTCGACAATTTCAAGTTCATGTTCACCACGAACGATATTTGGTACACGATCGGCCATACGATCGGTTACAATCTGGCGTTCCTGGTCATCAACACGGTGCTGTCCGTGCTCGTCGCGCTGCTGCTGAACGAGGTTAAGAACCGGGCGATGTCCAAGTTCTATCAGAGCACGATGCTGCTGCCGCATTTTATCTCGATGGTCGTGGTGGCGTACCTGGTGTTCGGCTTCCTGAACCCGGATCTCGGCTTCATTAACAAGTCCATCCTGGAGCCGCTCGGGCGCGAAGGCGTCTCGTGGTACATGGAACCGCAGTATTGGCCGTCTATTCTGACCGTCGTGAACGTCTGGAAGTCGGTCGGCTTCGGCTCCATCATCTACCTGGCGACGATCGTCGGCATCGACAAGGAATTTTACGAGGCCGCCATGCTCGACGGGGCCGGCAAATGGAAGCAGATGACGAAGATTACGCTGCCGTTCCTCATTCCGGTCATCATTATCCTGACGCTGCTCGCGATCGGCCGCATTTTCAGCGCCGACTTCGGCTTGTTCTATCAGGTGACGATGAACTCGGGGATGCTCAAGAGCACGACGGAAGTCATCGACACGTACGTCTACAACGCGCTGCTCGTCTCCGGCGACACGAACCTCGCTTCGGCGGCCGGCCTGCTGCAATCCGTCGTCGGGTTCGTTCTGATCGTGTCCGTCAACTGGATCGTCAAGCAAATCAGCAGCGACAAAGGCTTATTCTAGGAGGTGCGCGCTATGCCGGAACATAACCGGACCCATCCGTTCATCACGATTGTATTCATAGCGGGCAGCCTGGCCTGTCTCATTCCGTTCTGGCTCATCCTGATGGTTTCGCTGTCGGGACAGAACGCGCTGGCGAAGTACGGCTACAGCTTCTGGCCGAGGCAGTTCGATCTGGTGGCGTACCGTTTCCTCGCCCGCGACGCGGAGCCGATTCTGCGCTCCTTCGGCGTATCGATCGCCGTCACGGTCATCGGCACGGCGCTCAGCCTGTTCATTACTTCGGCGCTGGCGTATTCGCTGTCGCGGCAGGACTTCCCGTACCGCGGCGCCGTCAGCTTGTTCGTGCTCGTAACGATGCTCTTCGGCGGCGGGCTGCTGCCCTGGTACCTGGTCTACACGAAGTTTCTGCATGTGCAGAATACGCTGCTCGCCTTGATCGTGCCCGGCCTGCTCGGCGCGTTCAACGTCTTCATCATGCGGACGTACTTCACGACCAGCATCCCGCCGTCGCTGATCGATTCCGCGCAGATCGACGGCGCGAGCGAGTACCGCACCTACTTCAACGTCATTCTTCCGCTGTCGCTCCCGGTGCTGGCCACGATCGGGCTGTTCACCATCGTCAACTATTGGAACGATTGGTTTACGAGCCTCGTGTTCATCAGCAGCGACAAGCTGTACAACCTGCAGTATTTCTTGTACAACACCTTAATGAACGCCCAGTACCTGCAGTCGGTTGCGGACAAAGCGCATATCGACGTCTCGTCCATGCAGGTGCAGCCGCTCGAGGAGCTTCGAATGGCGATGGCCGTCATCGCGGTCGTGCCGGTGGCGCTGGTGTTCCCGTTCCTGCAGAAGTATTTCGTCAAGGGCCTGACGATCGGCGCGGTAAAAGGCTAGTGCTGCGCGGCCGTTTCCGGTTTGCTCCGCAACGAAACTACCCGCGCTGCCTGCGACGGCGACAGCCGAATCCTTATGCCGCGGCCGGATAGCGATAGATGTATACCAAGCAACATTCATAATGGGAGGCTACAGACATGAACAAGGGTAAGAGAGGGTCATTATGGGTCGCGGCGCTTCTGCTCTCCTTCTCGCTGACGGCGGCGGGCTGCGGGGGTAACGGCGGCAATAACGGCGGATCGTCGAATGCATCGGCCGGCGGCAATGCGCAGACGAAGGGGAACGCGGACGGCGACGCTCAAGCCGGGGCGAACGACGCGGCGGCGAACAATGCCGGAGCGGGCGATGCCGCAGCGAAACCGCTGGATCCGTACGAAGTCGTCATGGTCTATCCGGACGGCAAGCAGAACGATCTCGGCGCCGTGCAGTCCGCGATGAACGATTATTTGAAGCAAACGTACCCGGACATGAACATGACGGTCAAATTAAACCCGATCGATTGGAGCGCCTACGCGGATAAGCTCAATCTGATGATGTCCTCGGGCGAGAAATTCGACCTGCTCTGGACGGCCAACTGGATGAACTTCGAGACGCAGGTCAACAAGGGCGCGCTGCTGCCGCTCGACGATCTGGTCGATCAGTACGGCCCGGACATCAAATCGGCGGAGGGCGACCTGCTTGACGGCGCCAAGCGCAACGGCAAGCTGTACGGCATCCACGTTCACCAGGAGCTCGGCAACCCGCAAGGCATCGCGCTGCGGAAGGACCTCGTAGACAAGTACCATATCGATCTGACGCCGCTGCAATCGGGCGAGTTCAAGGATTTGGAGCCGATCTTGAAGACGATCAAGGACAACGAGCCGGGCGTGACGCCGGCCGTCGGACCCGCATTCCCGCTCGGCGCCTACTTCGGCTCCGGCAGCATGGAGAGCATCATCGGGCCGGTCGGCCTCGATCAGCGCGACACGAATCCGGACGACACGTACAAGGTCGTCGATATGTACGAAACGCCGCGCTACATGGAGCTGGCGAAGCTGACACACGACTGGTACAAAGCGGGCTACATCAACAAGGATGCGACGACGCCGGGCGTCGACATTTGGAAGAAGTTCCAGGCGAAGACGGCGTTCGCGGCGATCGGCACGGATCTCGAGATCGTGAAGGACATGGCGATCGGCAAGCCTTCCCTGATGGCGGGCAAGAGCGCCCAGCTCGGCATGGATATCATCCAGGTGCCGATGAACATCGACCGGCTGCATACGTCGAAGCTGTCCGCGACGCTGCAGGCCGTCTCGCAGACGTCCAAGGATCCGGCGCGCGCCATGATGCTGCTCGACCTATTCTATAAGGATCAGAAGCTGCTCACGCTGTTCAACTACGGGGTCGAGGGCACGCATTACGCGCTGAACAACGGCCAGATCGACCTGCCGCAGGGCAAGACGAAGGACAACGTCGGCTTCTACCATGACAACCAGTGGATGCTCGGCAATCAAATGCTGGACTTCACCCGCGTCGGCGAGGATCCGAACAAATACCAGAATTACGAACAGTTCAACGAGATGGTCAAGAGCCAGCCGTCTCCGCTCATCGGCTTCGTCTTCGACTCCGAGCCGGTGAAGAACGAGCTGATCGCCGTTTCGAAAGTACAGAGCACGTTCGATCCGGGGCTGCAATCCGGGCAGCTGGATCCGGAAACCGATCTGCCGAAGATGATCGGCAAGCTGAAGGCGGCCGGACTCGACAAGGTGCTCGCCGAAGCGCAGAAGCAGATTGACGCTTGGCGTGCCGCGAACGGCAAATAAGCGGCAGGCGCCGCTGACGTCGCTGTGAGACGGTAGCGGCGCACAGGGAGAATCGCAACGAGCCTTCCAATCCCAAGCTGTGCAGGATTGGAAGGCTCTTTGCAAGTGGCTGCGGTCCGGGTTGGCGGAAAAGCTGCCGCAGGGAAGGAATTCGGCCCGAAAGCGCAGTAGACTTGCAAAGAACCTTACACACCTGCTGCAGAATAGCAAAAAAGTCGAAAAGCTGCCATTCGGGCAACTTAACTCGCCGCAGACCGGCAAAGTGTCGATAAAGTTGTCATTCGGACAACTTTGCCCGCCGAAGACCTGCAAAAGTGTCGATAAAGTTGTCATTCGGACAACTTTACCCGCCGAAGACCTGCAAAAGTGTCGATAAAGTTGCTATTCGGACAGCTTTGCCCGCCGAAGATCTGCAAAAGTGTCGATAAAGTTGTCATTCGGACAACTTTGCCCGCCGAAGACGGTCGTAAAAGCCGTGAAATCCTTCCCAGAGGCAGAAATTCGCAGCCTCATGTGGAGCAAAGCGGCGAATTCCTTCCCAAAGGCAGGAATTCATACCGAAAGCGGCCCTCTGGCCGGAAAAAGCTGCCGCAGGTAGAAATTCATTTCAAAGGAGAATAGGAGCATGACAACATACCGAATCGGATTGATCGGCCTGGGCGGCATGGCCCAGGCGCATATCAGGTGGCTTGCGGAGGCCGGCGGGCGGTTCCGGCTCGTCGCCGTCAGCGACGTCAATCCGCAGGCGCTGGCCGCCATCGGGGCGAAGCACGGCATCGCGGAAGGGAAGCGGTACGCGGACTTCGCGCAGCTGATCGCGGACCCCGACGTCGATGCCGTCGTCTCGGCGACGCCGAACGACGTGCACGCGGCGATCGTGCGCGCCTGCCTGGAGGCGGGCAAGCCGTTCATGGCGGAGAAGCCGTTCACCCGCGACTTCGCGGAGGCGGTGCCGCTGCTTGCGCTTTACGAGCGGCGGCCTGTCCCGGCGATGATCGGCTTCACCTACCGGTACACGCCGGCGTTCCGCTACGCGCGCGAGCTGGTGCGCAGCGGGCGGATCGGCGCGGTGCGCAGCTTCGCCAGCCAATATTTGCAAGGCTGGGGGGCTGCCCTCTACAACGGGCCGTTCGTCTGGCGGTTCGATAAGACCGTAACGGGCACCGGCGCGCTCGGCGACCTGGGCTCCCATATGATCGACTTGGCGCGCTTCCTCTTCGGGGAGTTCGAGGAGCTGTCCGCGCAGATGCGGACGATCGTTCCGGCGCGTCCGGATCCGCGGACCGGCGAGCCGGTCCGCGTAGAGGTCGACGATTTCGTCAGCTTCCAGGCGCGCATGACCGGCGGCGTCATGGGCGTGTTCCAATCGTCGCGCAACGCGGTAGGCTCGGGCAACCAGCACGAAATGTCCGTGTACGGCGACATCGGCACGATCCATGCCTCGACGCTGGACGCCGATCATCTGGTGCTCGTTCGCGAGGATGAGGAAGGCCGGATATCGCGTTCGCTGCTCGAGGTGCCGGATCGCTGCAAAGCGACGCAGTACGAGGATTTCCTGGCTATGCTGGACGGCGCGCCGACGGACGGACTGCCCGGCATCATCGACGGTTATCGGAATCAAGCGGTGATGGAAGCGGTCATTCGGGCGAGCGAGACGCGCAGCGTGGTAGAACTGTAACGAACGAAACGGAGCAAGCGGCCAGCGTCCGGAACGGCCGTCTCGCGCAGCGTCATTAGGATCCAAGAGCCCTTGCAGCTTAGGCCGCAAGGGCTTAGATTGTTCAGAACTATACGCGGCTTCGAGCAGGCTCGCGGCAAACCGCGTCCTGGAGCACGAACGGATCCTGTTGGCGCTTCGCCGGCATGGCAGGGATGACTGTTACCGTTTCGAACCAGGCGGTTCCATGACGGCTGGCTCACGATGCGTCCATTGATGCAAGGAAGCGGACAGGAGATCCGTTAGTCGCTGCTTTATCGCGTTTTTTCGTGTGCTGGCGGACAAGAGATCCGCTATATCCGCTGATTAGCCTGTTTTCGATGTCATTCGGGGACGTTAACGGATCCTGTGTCCATTTGCTACCCCGAGTAGCCTGATTTCGTCAAAATAGCGGAACCTCTGTCCGGCAGTCTTGGAGAGGGGGATCTTTCCTTTCAATAGATGCGGAGATGCGGCCTATTCGGCGCCGTAATTTCTCGACAGCCAAGAGCCCTTGCAAGCTTAGGCCGCAAGGGCTCTTATGCATGGCAGGAAGGGATAGCGGGACCCGATCTGGAAATACAAGAACATAGAGCTTTCGCGTTATAATCCGCGTTATAATCATAGATACGATCGATCGCGGATACGATCAATCGCGCGATCGCGCATGAGGCGGAATGCCGCCGAATGATCGCATGACGTCGAATCATCGTATGCTCGCAGGAGGAACGCTTATGGCATTCGGAGTGAAACGCGAGGAATTGGAACGCTGGAAGGCGCGCGCGGCGCGGGGCGAAATCGCCTTTCTGACGCATTATTGGCACGAGCCGAGGTTCAAGGGCGTGAAGACCGTGACCAAGGTGGGCTGCGACGATCTGGACAAGCTGGCCGGCTGGTGCGCGGCGAACGGACTGGATCCGAAGCACATCCACCGCAGGCAGCCGTTCCCGCACTATGATCTGATCGGCGGGAAGCAGAAGGAGGTCTTGATGCGCGAAGGGCTATGGGAACAATTGGAGCGCTTTAAGCTGCTGTAGGGGCAATGGAAAGAGCTGCGGCCAAGCGATGCAGATGCACCGCGGCCGCAGCTTCGATCGATTCTTATGCGATGCCGGGCTGCGATCAAGCTTTCCCGAGCGCAATGCCTGCCGAGGCGGACGCGTCCCGATGGAGCATGGACAGCGGCATCCGGTCCGGCTTGACTTTGAAGCGCGGATGCGCCGCGACGCGTTCGCCAGGCGCGATAACGGTGATCTCGCCGTTCAAGCTGCCAACGACCGCGCCTTTGGCGATGACGGCGCCTTCGCCGACAATGACGCGGGACAGCCTGGCATTCCGGCCGACGCGGACCCCCGGCATAAGAATGCTCTCCCGTATGTCGGCGCCCTTCTCGACGATAACGTCGGCGAACACGACGCTTCGGTCCAGGCCGCCTTGAACGGAGCTGCTCGGATGCACATGGGAGCTGTACAGGGCCTTCCCCGCAGGCGAGCCGGCTTGTGCCGAAGCATCCCGCTCGCGAGTAAGGATCGGCCATATTTCGCCGCTCCCGCCGGCCGTTTCGTCCAGCTCGCCGTCGATCAAGTCCATATGGGCCTCCCACAAGCTCTCGACCGTGCCGACATCCCGCCAATATCCCTCGAAAGGATGCGCGGACAGGGATGCGCCGTTCCTCAGCATGCCCGGAATGATGTCCTTGCCGAAATCATGGCTGGACGCCGGATTCCGGCAGTCCTCGATCAACGCCTCACGCAGCGCGGACCAATCGAACATGTAGATCCCCATGGAAGCCAGGTTGCTCTTCGGCATCGCCGGTTTTTCCTCGAAATCGACAATCATCCGCCGCTCATCCGCTAGCATGATGCCGAACCGGCTGGCATCGCGCCACGGCACGCGCTTGACCGCGATCGTTGCGGCCGCGCCCCCGGCGATATGATCCTGCAGCAATCGGCGGTAATCCATGCGGTAAATATGGTCGCCCGACAGAATGAGCACATGCTTCGGCGCCAGCCGGTCGATATAGCCGATATTTTGCATGATCGCATCGGCCGTTCCCAGGTAGCCGCGTTGTCCGTTGCCGCGTGAAGGCAGCAGCGTAATGCCTGCCGACTGCCCGTTCATTTGCCAAGAAGAGCCGTCCCCGATGTGTGTGTGAAGCGAATCCGCCATGTATTGCGTCAACACCCCGATCCTCTCGATCCCGGAGTTGATGCAGTTGCTGAGCGTGTAGTCGATAATCCGGCAGCTGCCGCCGAAGGGCACGGCCGGTTTCGCCATGGACGCCGTCAGCGGCGCCAGCCGGCGTCCTTCCCCGCCTGCCAGCAGCATTGCGACACAAGTATTCGAATTCATTTCGTTTCCTCCCCGAATCCGTCTGTATGAGGAATATACACGCGGCAAAATAGGATGAAACGGCTAAAAAAAATGCCGTCACCCTGAAACAAACGGCGGGACAAACGATGCTTCAAGCGTCAATCGGACGGGTAAATACCCGCATTCGCCGCGGTTGATGCATGACCGGGAAGGCCGTCCGGGGAAGCTGCAAACGCAAAGCGAAGCGATCCTTCCGCGCGAAAAAGGATGCGCTTACATTGCTCGCGGCGCCCAAGCCGTTCCGTACCCGATACAGCTCGGGAGCACGCCTGCTGCGGTAACGGCATAAGTAATGCGCCCAGTGTCATTATATGAGCAAGGCCCTGTATTATTAATCATTTGTACGGCGCGATCGGCGAAAAGCTTTCGACAATGCCCGGCATTCGGAGGGACTAGCCGCCGGGAAGGCGTCCGCGAGGACTTGGATACCGATACAGCCGAAGGAGGTGTATCATTATTTTGAACTCGCGGTCAGGAACGTTCGCCATGCCGATCCGCGCATGTCTCCCGGCCGTCGCCGCCCTCTTCCCGGCCGCACGCCGCCTTCCGCTAGTCGGCCGTTGAGCCTCCCGCCCGGTGCTTGCCTTACAGCTCCCGCCCGGTGCTTGCCTTACAGCTCCCGCCGCAAAATCCGGTATCCGTACGGCTCCAGCTCCACCCGCTGAACCCCGTCCGAGACCGGCGCAGGTTCGCCCGTGAGGGCATCCCGCCAATCGTTCGTCTCCATCGGATGCTCCAGCACCGTCTGTTCCCCGGTCGGGTTCATCCAGACCGTGAAATGCTCCGCCTCGCCCAGGCGCTCGTAGACGATGCGCGCATCGCCGGATTCCGCGCGGAGGAAGCGGAAGCGGCCGCTGCGCAGCGCAGGACTCGCTTTGCGCAAGCCGATCAGCAGCTTGTAGAAGTCGAACAGCTCGCGGTCCTGCCGCTCCTCGTCCCAAACCATGCAGCCCCGGCACTCGGGGTCGTTCCCGCCCTGCATCCCGATTTCGTCGCCGTAGAATATGCACGGGGTTCCGATATACGTCAGCAGGAAGACGACGGCCAGCTTCAGCTTCCGCTTGTCGCCGCCGGCCATCGTCAGTACCCTCGGCGTATCGTGGCTCGACAGCAGATTGAAGACGACCTCGTTCGTCGGCTGCGCATACCGCATCAGCAGGCCGTTGACCGCTTCGGCGAAAGCACGCCCGTCTTGGCCCTCGCCGGTGAAGAAGGCGAGCGTCTTGCCGGCGAACGGGTAGTTCATGACGGAATCGAACTGGTCGCCGAGCAGCCAGGGACCCGCGTCGTTCCATACTTCGCCGACGATGTACGCGTCCGGCTTGACGGCCTTGACGGTTTGGCGGAAGGAGCGCCAGAAATGGTGGTCGATCTCGTCCGCGACGTCGAGCCGCCAGCCGTCGATATCCGTCTCGCGAATCCAGTATTCGGCGACGTCCAGCAGGTACTGCTTCGTCTCGGGGTTCGCGGTGTTCAGCTTCGGCATCTGGCCGTTGAAGCCGAACGTATCGTAGGTGGCGATCCCGTCCTTCACCTCGGCCGGGAACGACCGCACGTGAAACCAGTTCGCGTACTTGGACTGCTCGCCGTGCTTCAGCACGTCCTGGAAAGGCAGGAACCGTTCGCTGGTGTGGTTGAACACGGCGTCCAGCACGACGCGGATGCCGCGGGCATGGCAGGCATCCACGAGCTGCTTCAGCGCATTCTTGTCGCCGAAATGCTCGTCGACGCGCCTATAGTCGATCGTGTCGTATTTATGGCTCGACGGCGCCTGGAAGACGGGGGTCAAATAAATCGCCGTCGCGCCGAGTTCGGCGATATGATCCAAATGATCGAGAATGCCTTTCAAGTCGCCGCCGAAGCAGCTGTCCGCCGTCGGCGCTTCGCCCCATTCCAAGGCGCCTTCCGGGTTCAAAGCCGCGTCGCCGCTCGCGAAGCGGTCGGGCATGATTTGATAGAAAACGGCCGATTTCGCCCATTCCGGCGCGGCGAACAGATCGATTTCGTGGATGTAGGGGAAATCGAAATACCCTGCCGCCGGCTGCGGCCGGTCGACGCTGACGCCGTCTTCTGTCAAATAAACCGTTTCCTCTCCTTGCCGAAGGCGGAATATATACGCATACCGGCTGAACTTGGGCTTCACGGCGGCTTCCCAGTAATCGAAGAAGCGGTCCGCCGCGATTTTGGTCAGGGGGCGCTCTTCGTTGAAGCGGTCCCAATCGTACTTGTCGCCGGCGATGACCGTAACCTCTTCCACGTCGTCCCTTTTTGTCCGCACGCGCAGGTGGATCGTCTGCATGTCGTATGCATACGCCCAGACGCTGCGCGTGGAATGGCGGAAGCATTCCTGAAACATAGGCTTCATCTCCTTGGCGAGTCGATCGTATTTGGCGAATAACGCTTGGAAGGCATGGCTTGTTCCGCATGCCTGGCTGTCGCCTATTTCCCCTATACACCCGCGTTCGGCGCCGTGAATCGCGGCCGGGGCTTGTTTCAACCCCCGGCCGCTCGGGTAAAACCAGACTAGCCTCGCCTGGCCCGGGGCTAATCCATTTGACACAAACGGAGGGATTTACAATGCAAAGCATGAAACCGAGCGTTCAAATCGTACCGACGGCAATGGATGCGCTGCACGCCGTTCAGGAGCTGAACAGGCGCGGCTATAGGCAGGAGAACATTTATGTGCTGGCGCATGACAGCAAGCAGACGAAGTCGTTGTCCGAATCGGCGGCCGCCAATGAAATCGGCATGAAGGAAGAGGGCATGTTCAATGCCATGGCGAATGTGTTCAAATCGCGGGGCGACGAAATCCGCTCCAAACTGACCTCCATCGGCTTGTCCGATATGGAGGCGGAACGTTACGAAGAAGAGCTGGATCGCGGCCGCGTGCTCGTAATCACGAACGTCCATTAAGCGAAGCGAACGGGACGAGCGGATGGAACGGAAAGCAATGCATATGGAACGCAATGGAATGAAACGGAAAGCAATGCATGGAACGGATGTATTTGAGCGAGAAGTATTGGAATGGAAGCGAATGAAGGCAAGCGCAGAACGGCGTTCCTTCACAGGCAAGAATAATTACCGCGAACAGGCCGCCGTCCTCCGGGACGGGCGGCCTGTTCGCGCGTGAAGACGCAGTCCGAGCGAAGCGCTGCCGCGCAAGCCGCAAAGTTCCCGCGCAAGCCGAAAAGTGCCGGGCAAGCCAAAAAGTTCCCACGCAAACCGCATAATTCCCGCGCAAGCCAAAAAGTGCCGGGCACCGGGGCTCCCCGCTGCTCGGCACTTTCTTAGGCAAGGCTATGATACAGGCTTGTCCGCTGTTCTTCCGCTATCCGTGCAGCAGCGATTCCGCCCCGTCGATGAAGATCGGGGTGCCGGTAATATGGCTGGACGCGTCTGAGGCGAGAAACAGGACGAGATCGCCGACTTGCGAGGCGCGGCCGGGGCCGTTCTCCAGCGGCTGATCGCCTTCCGGGTACTCGACCGGAATTTGGATCTCCTCCAGCTCCGGCGCCGGATGCGTATTTTGCCCGATATGCGTCTTGATGGCGCCGGGGCAGACGGCGTTCACGCGAATGCCGTACTGGGCCAGCTCCAGGGCGGCCATCTGCATGAACGCGACCTGGCCCGCCTTCGAGGTGCTGTAAGCGCTCATCCCGAAATTCGAGAACACCCGGTTGCCGTTGATGGAGCTGGTGATGACGATGCTGCCGCCGTTCTTCTTCAGGAACGGGACGGCGTATTTCACGGTCAGGAACGTTCCCTTCAAGTTAATATCGAGCGTCGTGCTCCATTCTTCGGGCGCCATCGTTTCGATCGGCGCCAGCACGCCGTTGATGCCGGCATTGGCGAAGACGATATCGAGCCGTTCCCATTTGCCGGCGGCTTCCTTGACCGCGCTTTCGATATCCGCCGGCTTCGCGATGTCCGCTTCGACGGCGATCGCTTCGCCGCCGGCATCGGCGATCCGCTTGCGGAGGTCCTCGACCCGGTCGGCCTTCAAGTCCACGAGCGCGACGCGCGCGCCTTCTTCCGCCAGCCGCAGCGCCGCGGCCCGGCCGATGCCGGAGCCTGCGCCGGTGATGACGGCGACCTTGCCGCCGACAATGCCTTTCCCATTCGTTTCGCGCATGTATAAGCCTCCTTCGATTGCATGTCCGGTTATTCGTTCCATGCGGGCAGGGATCTGTTGCTCATCCTCTTCTACCCGTTCTTTCCCGAAAATAACCAAATATACCTGGCGAGGGAGATGTTCCGCCGGCTGCGCGAATAAGCGCTTCAGCGCGTTTTGCGGTATTGCAGCGGCGTGACTCCGAAAGCCCGCTTGAACAGCTCGATGAACTGCGACGTCGTCGAGAAGCCGCAGTCGACGCCTACCGCGCTGACCGGCTGTGCCGTATGAAGCAGTTGATCCTTGGCCGCCTCCAGCCGTTTGCGCAGCAGGTATTGGCCGGGAGGAAGGCCGGTCTGCTCCTTGAACAGATGGCGAAAATGATCCTCGCTGTACCCCGACAGCTCCGCAAGCGTGCGCAGCTCGACGGGCTGCGTGAAGTTCTCGTCCAGGTACCGCCTGGCGTAGAAAAGCCGCTCCGGCCGATGGTCGTCCGCAGAGCCGTCAGCCTCGGACCGTCGTCCCAGCAGCAGGACGATCTCGTTCAGCAGCAAATTCGCCCGTGCCGCGTAATGGGCTTTCTGGGCGAGCAGCTCCTCCTTCATCGTCAGGATTAGCGACAGAATCGTCCGCTCGTCCGTGTCGGCGACGAGGCCGTTTTGCAGCGCCACCGGAAAATCATCGTAGCGGAAGCCGAAGAACACGACCTCCGTCTCTTCGTCATGCCGCTCGTCGTGCATATAGTTGGGCCGGGTCATCGTCATCGTGCCGGGTCCGTACCGGAGCGTATGCCCGCCGAGAGTCATCGTGCCGCTCCCCGATACGTAGTATACGAGCTCGTAACAGGTATGCTTGTGAAAATCCACGTAGGTGCCCGGTTGATGGGATCTATATAAGAAGAATTCCAGTTTTCCGTTCACGGCAGCTATCACCCTTTCGCCGAATGCTGATATTTTATCACCAGTCTATTATAGCGGCGCGATCTTGTCACCTCTATGATGAAAGGGTAGGATAAATCATTGCGCACGGGAGTGATCGACGTTGACGAACGGTGTTGAGCAAGGCTTGACCGAGAAGGAAGTGAACCGATATTGGGAAGACGGCTTCCTCGTATTCGACGATATTTTGACCGCCGAGGAAGTAGAGGAGCTTCGCGCCGCCTGCGAGCAGCCGCAGATTACGGGGCTTCGCTCGCAGAAGGATTACGAGACGAAGACGGTGCATTCGCTTGGCATAACGGCGCTTCATCCGGCGTTTCTGAAGCTCGCGAAGCATCCGGCGATCGTAGCCAAGCTGAAGCCGCTGCTCGGCGAGGATATCGAGCTGCAGCATTCCAAGCTGGCCACGAAGCCGCCGACGAAGGGCGTAGGCATCTTCGCCTGGCATCAGGATTATGCCTTCTACCCGCATACGAACACCGACATGCTGTCGGTCATGGTCATGCTGGACGATGCGACGCCGGAGAACGGCTGCATGCAGATGGTGAAGGGCAGCCACAAGCTGGGTACGCTGAATCATCAGGTCGGCGGACGGTTCGTGGCGGAATGCCAGGAGAGCCGGTATTGGGAGCAGCCGGCGAATCCGGACGATATCGTCTACATCACGCCGAAGACCGGCGGCATCAGCATCCACCATACGCTGACGCTGCACGGTTCGGACGCGAACGCGTCTGGCAAGCCGCGCCGAGGCATCGTCTTCTCGTACCGGGCGGGCGATGCGCACCAGCTGGCCGATACGCTGTTCGACGACACGGGCTTAATCATCAGCGGCAGCCGCAAGGGCGTTGTCCGCTGCAACGTCGGCACCGTGACGCTCCCCTACCGCGGAGGCGGCATGCCGTACGGATCGGCTTGGAACCAGGTCGGGAGCTTCGCGGCGGAGCGGAACGCGGCGCAGGAATAGCGTAGGCGGGTCCGGATGCGGATGCGTATGCGGGTCCTGCACATATGAACGGCAAACGCCCCGGTTCATCGCCTGATCAGGCAGGATGAACCGGGGCGCTGCGCATTCGCGGCATAACGGGATCGGGACTAGTTCAACTCCGCTTGCACCGACCGCACGTAGGCCGCGGCAAGCTTATAATCTTCGGCCGTATGCAGATGCTCCAGCATGAACGGAACGTTCTTGTCCAGCTTGCCCATCTCCGTCAGCAAGGTCCGGTAGTCCAGGCCGCCAAGGCCCGGACGGCGTTCGCTTAAGTGAACGGTCAGCTCGTCGGCCAATGCGATGTCCTTGGCGTGAACGCCTTTGATGTACGGGCCGAGCTTCGCGAAGCAATCGCGGATGAGGTCGCCGTTGTAGTAATAGTCCCGCGGGCTGGCGATCATATTGACGGGGTCGAGATGAACCGCGAAGCCCGGCCGCCCGATGGCCCGGACGAGCCGGAGATAGCTGTCCGCGGTGTCCGGGAATACCCAAGGCATCGTCTCGAGCGTATAGCAGGCGGTCTTCGGCCGTACGGCGTCGATGATTTCGCGCACCGTATCGACGATGAGCGCGAAGGTGTCCTCCGACAGGTTGGACGGATGCGGCCCGTCCCATTTCTCGCCGCGCGAGCCCGCGATGTTAACGCAGCAGAGCGCGCCGATCTCGTCGGCCAGCGCGAGCCGCTGCTGGCAATAGCGGATGGCGCTTCGGCGCGTCTCGTCGTCCGTGCTGATCGGGTTGCTCCATGCGCCGACTTCCGCAATGATCAGGTCGGCTTCCTCGGCCGCCTTGCGGTAAGCGGCGATTTCAACGGCCTGCTCCAATTTCAAATCCGGGCAGTAAGCCGCGGCATAGCCTTCGCTGCGATGGGCGGCGACCCATTCCTGCGGGTCGGCCGTCTTCGCCATAATCGGTCCGCCAAGCCTCATGTCCTCATCCTCCGTTTCATTGTCCAATCATCCCTATCCCTTTGATTGAACCAGAAAAACGAAGCTTCGTACAGGGTGAAGTTTGTACGCCCCGCGATGCATCCGAACGCTGCAAAACGCCTGAACGCAGCGATGCGCCCGAACGCGTAATACGCCCGAACGCGGCAATACGCCCCCGAACGCGGCAATACGCCCCCGAACGCGCAATACGCCCGAACGCGGCAAACGGCCGTTCCCGCACCGAAGCGGGAACGGCCGTTATGCCGTGTCTTATGCCATTGTTGGCGTCAGTACAACGTCTGCGTCGACTCGGGCGAGAACGGAAGCAGCTCGTCCTGGCGGCCTTCCTTGATCTTCTTCGCCCATTCGGGATCGTTCAGCAGCGCCCGGCCGATCGCGACGAGGTCGAATTCGCCCCGGTCGAGCCGTTCCAGCAGCCCGTCGATGCCTGTCGTTCCGGCGCCTTTCTTCTCTTTGAACAGGCGCGTGAACTCAAGGTCGAGACCGACCGAGCCGACCGTGATCGTCGGCAGGCCCGTCAGCTTCTTCGTCCAGCCCGCCAGGTTCAAGTCAGCGCCGTCCGCGAACGCCGGCTCCCAGAAGCGGCGCGTCGAGCAGTGGAACACGTCGACGCCGGCGTCGACGAGCGGCTGCAGGAACAGGCTCAGCTCATCCGGCGTTGCCGCAAGCTTCGCGTCGTAAGCATTGTCCTTCCATTGCGAGAAACGCATCATGATCGGGAAGCCGGGGCCGACGGCGCGTCTGCACGCTTCGACGACTTCGACCGCGAACCGGGTACGCTTCACGAGATCGCCGCCGTATTTGTCCGTGCGGACATTCGTAACGCCCCAGAAGAACTGGTCGATCAAGTAGCCGTGCGCGCCATGCAGCTCGATGCCGTCGAAGCCGAGCCGTTTGGCGTCGGCGGCCGCCTGCGCGTAAGCCGCGATCAGGTCGGCGATTTCCGCTTCGCTCAGCGGCTCGCCCATCTGCTCGCCGGCCAGGTTGAGCCCCGAAGGGCCGACCGACGGCGCATCCGGGTTTGTGCCGGTGCCGGCCTTGCGCGTCAAGCCGATGTGCCACAGCTGCGGCATGATTTTGCCGCCCGCCTCGTGGACCGCCCGAACGACGCCGGACCAGCCTTCAAGCGCGTTCGCGCCGTAGAAATGCGGCCATTTCGTGCTTGCGCCGGCCGCGGGATGGTTGATCAGCGTGCCTTCCGTGACGATCAGGCCGACGCCGTTCTCGGCACGGCGCTTGTAGTAGGCGGCCACGTTCTCGCCGGGCACGCCGCCGGGAGAGAAGCCCCGCGTCATGGGCGCCATGACGATGCGGTTGTCGAGCGACAGTGTAGCCGAACGGAACGGCTCGAATAAGCTTTTGGCAGGATTGGATGGCATGAATGAATTCCTCCTGGCTTGCGTGAAATGAGGTGACGCGATGGCTTGACGGGCGACGGGATGAGAGAATGGGAGTTTGGACTGCCGACTGCTGCTTATACTGTACTCTTTCTGGATACAGTTATCAATAGCGGCGGAAGGCGACGACGCAATCTGCTTGCCCATCGATAGCGATCGGGAGGACGGGACTACGATTAGTATCAAACAAACGAAGGGTATCCATTCCATATATCGCTGAATCGCACGCGGCAACGGGGGAGCCGACGGAAGGCGCCGAATGCGGCGCCGGCGCCTTCACGGGGGAATCGCGGCAGGCTCGCCCTGCTGCGCGTGGCGCTCGTCAGCATCCGGCAGCCAACCCCGTAAGCGGGCGAAGAGCGAACCATTGGCCCCTTGCATGCACGCGCTTTGTTTCCTGGTGCCGTCTATGAAGCCAAGAAGGAGAACGTCTCTTCTTCCCGGTTGTTCAGGCTGCGGAGCAAGTTCGACGCCGTGGGTGCCGAAGGTTGAAAGGATCGCCCTCCTCCGGGGTCTGGCGGACAGTGGTTCCGTTATTTGGGCGCAATCAAACTTTTGGAGCGAGCGATCGGACACAGGATTCGTTATTGTCCCCGAATGACATCGAAAATAGGGTTAACGGCCGCCATAACGGATCTCCTGTCCGCCGGCACGTGAAAATACGCGATAACGAAGCGGATAACGAATCTCCTGTCCGCTTTGTCGCTTCGACGGACGTACCTCTGTACCTCTGCCTAGCCGCCATGAACACGTCTGGGTCGCAGTGGTTAGGCGGGCGAAGAAGCTGCTGAAGCTGTTCGTGATCCAGGGCTCGAGTTGTCGCGTGCCTGCTTGAGTCAGCTATGCTCGAATCATCTACATGTACCCCCAGCCTGTTGAGATATGCTCAACAGGCTGTCTTTGTTAACTTCATTAGGCGCGAACGGCCGACCCCATGCGGCTCGAATGGGCTTGTCTCTGACAGAAAGCGTGGATAGACGGCGATTTTTATACTTTTTTTACGGCTGGCGGGGAATCTCTTTACCGCGCCTTTATGGGGATCGGGTTTAAGATGGCTTTAGCGTTAACGAGTTTGAGGTCGGGGAGGAGAGATAGCGTGAACAAGCAACAGGGGAATCATAGGCCGGCGACGATCGTCGTTGCGGCTTTCACGAAAGCGGGCGGGCAGTTCATCAAGCAGCTGCTGGCAAGGGACGTGCCGTTCGCGGCCGTGACGAACAGCACGGTCGAGCGGAAATGGTTAATGAAGCTCGGCGTCGAGTCCATTCTCTTGGTCAATACGATCGAACCGAATGATTGGCAGGCGCCCGGTTTCCCGGTCGGCAAGGCGTTCCTGTTCGAAAGCAGCTTGTCGCTGTGCTGCAGATACGTCACCATGATCCGTCGATGGACCGATCAGCCGCTGCACGTCATTACGGGCAGGACGAACGGCCGGCTCATCTACCGGAGCCTCGGCGCCGATCGAATCCTGCATGCTCCGACGGGACGCAAGGGCTTCCCGTTAGACGAGCATAACCTTATTTAGTTTTCGAAGGAAGCAAACGTATCCGATTCGGCGAGGAGTGGGCGCGGTTGGTCAACGATTGGACGATGATCGTCTTGGCGGCACTGATGTTCGGACTGTTCTGGGGATTCATGAAATTATGCGGGCGTGCTTGAAGGAGGCCGCGAAAGCCGGCGCAGGTTGACGGGGAGACGGCCGCGGCGCCGCCCGCGCCGCACGTGAGGAGGAAACGCCATGATCGCAATAGGGATTATCGCCATCGCGCTGCTGATTTATCTCGGGTTCGTCTTGGTGAAGCCGGAGAAATTTTAAGCCTTTGAATGACATGCAAGCATAAGCTCCCGATTGCCTTGTGCTTGTCATTCTCCGGCATGAAGCGCGCCGCGCCGCCGGATGGATGGCGGCGGCCGGTTCAATGCCTTGCACGGCTGCTTCTATATATGGGGAGGAAATTCGGATATGGCAATGGGATTCGTTCAAGTCGCCATTACGCTTATTATCATCATGCTTCTGGTTAAACCGGCAGGCACCTACCTGGCCAACGTGTTTTCAAGAGAGAGAACCGGGCTTGACCGCGTGTTCGGCCCGATCGAGCGGCTGCTCTACCGCATCATAGGCGTGCGCGAGGATTCGTCCATGGGCTGGCGCGCCTATCTGGGCGCCGTGCTCTTGTCCAACTTTATCATGCTGCTCCTGTGTTATCTCGTACTGCGGCTGCAAAGCTATCTGCCGCTGAATCCGGACGGGATCGGCAATATGCCGGCCGGCCAGGCATTCAATACGGCGGTATCGTTCATGACCAACACGAACTGGCAGTCGTATAGCGGCGAGAACGGGTTGTCGTACCTCTCGCAGCTGATCGCGATTACGTTCCCGATGTTCACGTCGGCGGCGACGGGCTTCGCGGTTGCGATCGCCTTCATTCGCGGCTTGATTGGCAAGGAAGACAACTTGGGCAATTTCTACGTCGATATCACGCGTTCCATCCTGCGCGTATTTCTGCCGCTGAGCTTCATCGCGGCGCTGTTCCTCGTCTTCCAAGGCGTACCGCAGACGCTGGCCGGCGCCATTCACGCCTCCACGCCGGCCGGCGGCGAACAGACGATCACGCGCGGCCTCGTCGCCTCGCTGGAGTCGATCAAGCACTTGGGCACGAACGGAGGCGGCTGGATGGGCACGAACGCATCGCATCCGTTCGAGAACCCGACGGCGCTTGCGAACCTCGTTCACATCCTGTGCATGATGCTGCTGCCCACGGCGCTGATCTATGCCTTCGGCCTGATGATTCGCAACAAGAAGCAGGGCTGGGCGGTGTTCGCAGCGATGAGCGCCATTTTCCTGATCATGCTGACGACGGTGTTCGTGTCGGAATACAGAGGGGTCGGCGCACTGGATGCCATGGGCGTTCACGGCAACATGGAAGGCAAGGAAGTGCGGCTCGGCATCTCGGAATCCGCCTTGTTCACGGCGGTGACGACGGCGGCCACGACAGGCAGCGTCAACAACATGCACGAATCGCTGACGCCGCTCGGCGGACTCGTGCCCATGGCCGAGATGATGCTCAACAACGTGTTCGGCGGCAAAGGCGTCGGCCTGTTGAACGGCTTGCTGTACTTGATCTTGGCAATCTTCATCTGCGGCCTGATGGTCGGACGGACGCCGGAGTTTCTCGGGAAGAAAATCGAAGGCAAGGAAGTGAAGCTTGCCTGTATCGCGCTGCTGATTCACCCGTTCATCATTCTGGCGCCGACGGCTATCGCGTTCCTCAGTCCGAACGCGCGGTCTTCCATCGCGAACGGCGGCATGCACGGCATATCGGAGGTGCTCTACGCATTCAGCTCGGGCGCGGCCAATAACGGCTCGGCCTTCGGCGGCCTGAGCGCGAACACGGATTTCTATAATATCGGCATCGGCATCGTCATGCTGCTCGGCCGGTACGTGTCCATCATCGCGATGATCGCGATCGCCGGCTCGTTCGCGGTCAAGCGCATCGTACCCGCTACGACGGGAACGCTGCGGACGAATACGGCGCTGTTCTCGGGCATCCTGCTCGTCGTCATCCTCGTCGTCGGGGCGCTGACGTTCTTCCCGGCGCTTGCGCTCGGGCCGATCGCGGAGCAGCTGGCGATGGCGAAGTGATGGAAGTGCAGGTTAACGAGCATGCCATAGCTGCGAGTCCTGTTCTGCTGTTAACGAAGTAATAAAACAGCGGGGTTAAAAAGTGACCGGAGGGCAGAATGGAGTCGGAAAAGCGTCAGCGTTCGCCTTTGTAGTCTGATTTCAACCCATACTCACGGCAGACTTGCACCTCACACACTGGATTTCCAAGAGGGGAGCTATCCTTTCGTCGGCGTTCGCACAACCACATCTTAAGAAAACTCTCGTTTATTGTAAAGTTTTCCATTCCCTATGACAGGCTCTTTGCAAAGCTACTGTAGTACGAGGAGGGTAAAGTTGCCCGTATAGCAACTTTACCGGCATTATTGCCGACCAGAGGCGGGAAAAGTTGCTCGAACAGCAACTTTACCGGCATTATTGCCGGCCAGAGGCGGGAAAAGTTGCTCGAATAGCAACTTTACCGGCATTTTTACCGGCCAGAGACGGGAAAAGTTGCTCGAACAGCAACTTTACCGGCATTTTTACCGGTCAGAGGCGGGAAAAGTTGCTCGAATAGCAACTTTACCGGCATTTTTACCGGCCAGAGGCGGGTAAAGTTGCCCGTATAGCAACTTTACCGGCATTATTGCCGGCCAGAGGCGGGAAAAGTTGCTCGAACAGCAACTTTACCGGCATTTTTACCGGCCAGAGGCGGGAAAAGTTGCTCGAATAGCAACTTTACCGGCATTTTTACTGGCCAGAGGCGGGAAAAGTTGCTCGAACAGCAACTTTACCGGCATTTTTACCGGCCAGAGGCGGGAAAAGTTGCTCGAATAGCAACTTTACCGACATTTTTACCGGTCAGAGGCGGGAAAAGTTGCTCGAATAGCAACTTTACCAGCATTTTTACCGGTCAGAGGCGAGAAAAGTTGCTCGAACAGCAACTTTACCGGCAATTTTACCGGCCAGAGGCGGGAAAAGTTGCTCGAACAGCAACTTTACCGACATTTTTACCGGCCAGAGGCGGGGAAAGTTGCTCGAATAGCAACTTTACCGACATTTTTACCGGTCAGAGGCGGGAAAGGTTGCTCGAATAGCAACTTTACCGGCATTTTTACCGGTCAGAGGCGAGAAAAGTTGCTCGAACAGCAACTTTACCGGCATTTTTACCGGCCAGAGGCGGGGAAAGTTGCCCGAACAGCAACTTTACCGGCATTATTGCCGGTCTGACGCGAAAAAAGTTGTTCGTATTGCAACTTTTCGACTTTTCGTCATTCTGAGGCAGGTGTGTAAGGTTCTTTGCAAGGCTACTGCCATACTCACTTTACAATCAAAGAAATCAGAACTACAACAGCGATTGGAGACCCGTTCCGACCGCAGGTCACGCATTCCCCAAGGTTTTCATTAAGGAGGATCACTATGGCTGCTGCCAGCAAAAAAACGTATGCCAAGCGTATCGTCGTCCAGGCCGCGGCTGACGCGTTCAAGAAGCTGAACCCCGCGGTCATGATCGGAAATCCGGTCATGTTCATCGTCGAAGTCGGTACGCTGATCACCCTCTTGCTCGCGATCAAGCCGGATCTCTTCGTCGGATCGGGCACCGGACGGGGCTATAATATCGCCGTGTTCGTCATCCTGCTCTTCACGGTGCTGTTCGCGAATTTCGCCGAGGCGCTGGCGGAGGGCCGGGGCAAGGCCCAGGCGGACACGCTGCGCAAGACCAAGTCGGAGACGACGGCGAAGCTGGTCCATAAGGACGGCTCGTTGAAGCAAGTCTCGTCCACGCAGCTGCGCAAAGGGGATATCATCCGCGTCGATACCGGCGAAATCATCCCGACCGACGGCGAAATCGTCGAAGGCCTCGCGTCCATCGACGAGTCGGCGATTACCGGGGAATCCGCGCCGGTCATCAAGGAAGCCGGCGGCGACTTCTCGTCCGTTACCGGCGGCACGCGGGTCGCGTCGGACTTCATCGTCGTGCAAGTCATGACGGATCCCGGCGAATCGTTCCTGGACCGGATGATCGCGCTCGTCGAGGGCGCCAAGCGGCAGAAGACGCCGAACGAAATCGCGCTGACGACGCTGCTCGCCGTGTTGACGATGATCTTCCTGGTCGTGATCATGACGCTGGTGCCGATGGCGGACTACCTGGACGTGAAGCTGGACATCGCGACGCTGATTGCGCTGCTCGTCTGCTTGATTCCGACGACGATCGGCGGCTTGCTCTCCGCGATCGGCATCGCGGGCATGGATCGGGTCACGCAGTATAACGTGCTTGCGATGTCGGGGAAGGCGGTCGAAGCCGCCGGCGATATCGACACGCTCATTCTCGACAAGACCGGCACGATCACGTACGGCAACCGGATGGCGTCCGAGTTCATGCCGGTCTCCGGCGTATCCTTGCAGGAAGTGACGCAGGCGTCGCTGCGGGCGTCCATGAAGGACGAAACGCCGGAAGGACGCTCGATCGTGGAGCTGGCGCTCAAGCTGGGCGCCATGCCGGGCAATCCCGCCGACGAGGCGGCGGAGCCGGTCGCGTTCACGGCGGAGACGCGCATGTCCGGACTCGATCTCGCGGACGGCACGAAGATTCGCAAAGGCGCGGTCGACGCCATGAAGCGCTATGTCGCCGCGCAAGGAGGCGTCATCCCGGGCAATCTGGACGAGACGGCGAACCGGATCGCCAAGGCGGGCGGCACGCCGCTCGCGGTTGCGATCGGCGATAGGATTTTCGGCGTCATTTACTTGAAGGATACGGTGAAGCCCGGCCTCAAGGAGCGGTTCGCGGAGCTGCGCGGCATGGGCATCAAGACGATCATGTGCACGGGCGACAATCCGCTGACGGCGGCGACGATCGCGCTCGAAGCCGGCGTCGACGACTTCATCGCGGAAGCGAAGCCGGAAGACAAAATCGCCGCCATCCGCAAAGAGCAGCAGGAAGGCAAGCTCGTCGCGATGACGGGCGACGGCACGAACGACGCGCCGGCGCTGGCGCAAGCCGACGTCGGGCTCGCGATGAACTCCGGCACGATGGCGGCGAAGGAAGCGGCTAACATGATCGATCTCGATTCCGATCCGACGAAGCTGCTGTCCGTCGTCGCGATCGGCAAGCAGCTGCTCATTACGCGCGGCGCGCTGACGACGTTCTCGATCGCCAACGACATCGCGAAGTATTTTGCGATCATCCCGGCCCTGTTCATTCTGGCGATGCCGCAGCTGCAGTCGCTGAACATCATGAACCTGGCTTCGCCGAAATCGGCGATCCTGTCGGCGCTGATCTTCAACGCGATCATCATTCCGCTGCTCATTCCGGTCGCGATGAAAGGCGTCAAATACCGGGCGATGAGCGCGGATCGGCTGCTGATGCGCAACGTGCTGATGTTCGGCATCGGCGGCGTCATCGTGCCGTTCGCCGGGATCAAGATAATCGATCTTGTCCTGCACGGTTTGCGGCTGGCCTAGACTAGAAGCAGAGGAGCGTTGAATAGAGATGAAATCATTATGGATTGCGGTTCGTTTCTCCCTTGTATGGATGTTGGTCTGCGGCTTGATTTATCCGCTTGCGACGACCGGCTTCGCGCAAGTGCTCTTTCCGAAGCAGGCGGACGGCAGCCTGATGACGGGCGAGGACGGCGCGGTAACGGGCTCGGAGCTGCTCGCGCAGAATGTGCAATCGCCGCAGCTGTTCCATCCCCGGGCGTCGATGGCCAACTACGACCCGACCGCTTCCGCCGGCTCCAATCGCGCGGTGGCGACGGCGGACTACGCGAAGGAGATCGGCGGTAAGGTCGCCGCGGTGAAAGCGGACAATCCGAACCTGACGGATATCCCCGCCGACCTCGTGACAGCCTCGGGCTCCGGCTTCGACCCGGATTTGTCGCCGGAAGCGGCGAAAGCGCAGGCGGCGCGGATCAGCAGGGCGACCGGGATGAGCGAGGCCGCGTTGGACAAACTGATCGACGATTCGACGAAGAGCCGCCAACTGGGCATTTTCGGCGAGCCGCGCGTGAACGTGAACGAGCTCAACGAGGAGCTATTGAAGCACATCAAGCCTTAACGGTCGAATGACGCAGCCGCTCCCGCATCAGCCGGGGGGTGGCTTTGTCCGTCTGTCGCACCGGTTACGTGCAGAGGGGGGACGAAGGTGGAAGGCTTCAAACGCAAGACGCCGGAAGAAATGCTGCAGTCGATCTCGAAGCTTCACCGGGGAACGCTCAAGATCTATATCGGTCCGGTCAGCGGTTCGGGGAAAACGTACCATATGCTGCGGGAGGGCCAGGCGCTTCGGCAGCAGGGCGTGGACGTCGTCCTATGCGCCGTTTCGACGCTGCGGCGGCCGGAGACCGTGGAGCAGGTCGGGGAATTGGAGCGGGTACCGAGCATCCATTGGTTCCGGGACGGCACGGAATACAAGGACCTCAACCTGGACGCGCTGGCGGAGCGCAATCCCGAGGTCGTGCTGGCGGACGGGCTGGCGCACCGTAACCGCGAGGGGGCCAGGTTTCCGACGCGGCTCGAGGACATCCGGTTTCTGCTGGACAAGGGCATCAGCGTCATTACGACGGTGAACGTGTACGAGCTGGACGGCTATACGGAGCTTGCCCACAAGTTGACGGGCATCGAAGCGAAATGCACGGTTCCTGCCGATACGCTGGAACTGGCCGACGAGGTACGGCTGATCGACGTGACGCCGGAGACGATTCTGAACCGGCTGGCGGAGGGACATCTGCAGGGCAGCGCAGACCTGCCGGCGTTCAAGCGGGGCAATTTGGGCGTGCTGCGGGAGCTTGCGCTGCGGCTCGTGGCCGAGGACGTGGGCGAATCGCTGCGGAGCTACCGGGAGGAGCTGGGCTTGAGCGGCCCGGCCGGCACGGGAGAGCGGATTCTCGTATCCGCGCAATACCATTGGAACGGATCGATTTATGTCCGCCGCGGCCAGCAAATCGCCAAGCGGCTGAACGGCGAGCTGATCGTCGTGACGTTCCGCAATAAGAAGCAGGCGTTGTCGAAGGAAGCGGCCGCGTACCGCCGGAGCATCGTCAAGCTGGCGGAGAAGGTGGGCGGAAGCTTCGAGGAGCTGCCGTTCCGGAACCGCCGGCTCATCCCGAGGACGATCGTGGAGTATGCGCTGAAGCATGGCATCACCCGCATCGTCATGGGCCACACGAAACATACGCGCTGGCAGGAGCTGCGGCAGGGCTCCATCGTCGACCGTCTGCTGAAGCTGGCGCGGAACATGGACGTGTTTCTCGTCGCGGACCGGGCGGAGCATGAGGGCGAACGCCTGCTGCCGGCCAAATTCGCCTCTGCGGAGGAGCGGCAGCGCTATCGCCGGCTCAGCGAGAAGGAGGTCGACAAGCGGATCGGCGAAATCAGGCGAGGCACGTTCAAGGTATACATCGGTTCCGCTCCCGGCGTCGGCAAAACCTATATGATGCTGCGCGACGGCAACGATCTGCTGCGCAAAGGAATCGACGTGCGTATCGGTCTGCTGGAGACGCACGAGAGGCCGGAGACGATTGCCCAGATCGGCGGGCTGGCGCTCATTCCGAGACAGCGCATCGTCTACCAGGGCGTTTCGCTCGAGGAGCTGGACACGGACGCGGTCATCCAAGCCTGCCCCGAGGTCGTGCTCGTCGACGAGCTGGCGCATACGAACGTGCCGGGAAGCCGGAACAAGAAGCGGTACGAGGACGTGCTGGCCATTCTGGATGCCGGCATCTCGGTCATTTCCACGGTCAACGTGCAGCATCTGGAGAGCTTGAACGACGCCGTGGAGCAGATTACGGGCATCCGCGTCCGCGAAACGGTGCCGGACAGTATCCTGCGGCTGGCGGATGAAGTACAATTAATAGACGTTGCCCCCGAAGCGCTGCGCAATCGGATGCGCGAGGGCAAGATATACGCGATGGGCAAAGTAGAGCAGGCGCTGTCGAACTTCTTCAAGACGGGCAACCTGATCGCCTTGCGCGAGCTGGCGCTGCGCGAAATCGCCGACGACGTCGACGAGCGGCTGGAATCGCTGGAACGGAACAGCTCGCTGCGCGGCCCTTACCGGAAGCGGGAATCGATCTTCGTCTGCGTCAACGATACGCCTCGCGCGCAGCGGCTGATCCGGCGAGGTTTCCGTACGGCGTACCGGCTCAAGGCGCCTTGGAGCGTCAATTACGTGCGCATCGGCCAGGCGAGAGGCGGCGGGGAGCCGGACCGGAACCTGGAGGCGCTGGAGCGGCTGACCGTCCGGCTGGGCGGCAAGTTCGACGTCCACCGCGCGGAATCGCACCGGGAGATCGCGAACGTGCTGTCCGCGAAAGCGGACCAGGCGGAAGCGACGCAGCTTGTTCTCGGCCAATCCAGCGTATCCTGGCGGGAGCTGTTCCTGCACGGCTCGGTCGTGAAGAACTTGATCGGCCTGTCCAGGCACAGGGATATTCTGATTGTCGCGGATTATGCCGCGAAGGAAGGTGAGGAGCGTCGAAACGGCCGTTGAACAGAGAAGAGGACGCAAGCTGCTGCAGTACGCAGGCACAACGGCGGGTGTCGCAGCGCTGTCTGCCGTTCTTCATGAATGGGGCCAGCCGTTCGATACGGTGAACATCGCGCTGGTCTATTTGTTCCCGGTGCTCTTCAGCGCCGTCTATTGGGGGCTTGTCCCGTCTTTCTATGCCGCGGCTGCGGGCATGCTGGCATTCGACTATTTCTTCGTGCCTCCGCTGCACAGCTTCAGCGTGGCGGATTTGCGGTATTTGCTTTCGTTCGCCGTGTATTTGGCGGTGGCGGCGCTGACCGCTACGCTCGCGGCCCGGCTGAAGCAGCAGGTGAAGCTGTCCAAGGAGCGGGAGGCGCATACGGCCGCCCTGTACGCGCTGAGCCGCCAGATGACGGCGGTCGGCGAAATCAAGGCGCTGCTGGACAATATCGCGCGGCAGGTGTCCGAAACCGTGGGGGCGCAAATCGCGATTTATTTGCCGGGCGGCCGGTCGGAGCTGGCGCGGACGGCATGGTCGCCGGGCGATCACGCCTTCGGCCAGGGCGAATCCGCGATGGTCATCGCCAAGTGGGTGCTCGAGCATGGCCGGATGGCCGGCAGAGGCACGGGGACGCTGGGCGAATTCCCGGGGCTGTTCGTGCCGTTGCGGACGGAGGAACGGACCTACGGCGTCATCGCCGTCCGCGCGGACGGCGAGACGTTGTCCGCCGATACCCGCCGCCTGCTCGAGGCGTTCGGCGGGCTCGCGGCGACGGCGATCGCCCGCGTCAAGCTGAGCGAGGAGGCGAAGCTGGCTCAGCTCACGGCGGAGTCCGAGCGCATCCGGACGGCGCTGCTCGATTCCGTCTCGCACGAGCTGCGCACGCCGCTTGCGACGATCATCGGCTCGGCGACGGGGCTGATCGAAGGCGACGAGGTGTTCTCGCCCGCGGATCGGCTTGAGCTGCTCGGCACGATTCGCGACGGCGCGCTGCGCATGAACCGGCTCGTCACGAACCTGCTCGGCATGGTCAAGCTGGAGAGCGGCATGCTTGCGCTGCGCCGGGACTGGGTCGACGCCGAGGACATGATCGGCGTCGTGCTGGCGCAGGTGAAGGGCTTCGTGGGACGCCGCCGCATCGACGTGCGGATTCAGGAGCCGGCGCCGTATTTTCCGGGCGACGAGGTGCTGCTGGAGCAGGTGCTCGTCAACATCGTCAGCAATGCGATCAAGTATTCGCCGGACGGGAGCGACATCGTTATCGCCGTCCGGCAGTCCGGGTCCTGGGTGCGCATCTCGGTGGCGGACAACGGCACCGGCATCGCGGATGCCGACCGGGAACGGATATTCGATAAATTTTACCGCGGGTCCCGTACGAGCGGCACGACCGGCACGGGGCTCGGGCTCGCGATTTGCAAAGGCATCGTGGAAGCGCACGGCGGCACGATCACGGCGGCTCCCCGCGCGGAGCGGGGCACGCTCGTGACCGTCGCGCTTCCGGCGGGCGATCCGGAGATGCCGGAGGGCTGGCAGCGGCAGGAGGAGGAGGTATAACATGACGACAGGCAACGGCGCGCGCATTCTCGTCGTGGACGACGAGCCGCAAATTCGCAAGCTGCTGAAAGTAACGCTGAAGGCGCATCAATTCGACGTGCTGGAGGCGGAGACGGGCGAGGACGGCATCTATCAGGCGAGCGTCAACTATCCCGATCTGATCGTGCTCGATCTCGGCTTGCCGGACGTGCCGGGCATGACGGTGCTCCGGCGGATTCGGGAATGGTCGCGGATTCCCGTTATCGTGCTGACGGCGAAGGACCGGGAAGCGGACAAGATCGAGGCGCTCGACGGCGGGGCGGACGACTACGTGACGAAGCCGTTCGGCATGGGCGAGCTCGTGGCCCGGATCCGCGTCGCGCTTCGCCATGCGGGCAACGCGCAGCAGGAGCCGGTGCTCCGGTTCGGCCGGCTCGTCATCGATCTCGCGCAGCGGCTCGTGGAGCTCGGCGGCAGCCGGGTGAAGCTGACGCCGACGGAATACGAGCTGCTGAAGGCGCTGGCGTCCAACGCAGGGAAGGTCCTCACCCAGCGGCAGCTGCTGCAGCAGGTGTGGGGCGGGCACCATCACGAGACGGACAGCCATTACCTGCGCATCTACATCGGCCATCTGCGCAAGAAGCTGGAGGAAGATCCGACGCGGCCGACGTTCATCGAGACGGAGCCGGGGATCGGCTACCGGTTCCTGCTGCAGGAACCGGCGGAATAAGGGCGGCGCAGATTCATACCTCGCTCTCCCCGTACGCCGTATCCGGTCGTACTCCGTCTCGGCATTTAGTCGTACTCCGCCTCGGCATCCAGTCGTATGCCGAAGCTTTCTCCGGCACTCCGCACCCGCATGTGCGCCAGGTAAGAGTCTGCACGCTCGCATCCTCGGGCCTAAGCCGGTTTCGCACCTTGCAGATGCCCTTTTAATTTTAGCGCCTTCGCATCCCTGGCCTTATCCAGTTTCGCATCTTCGCAAATGCCCGTACCCGTTTAGCGCCCTCTCATCCGGTGGACCAAGCCAATACCGCGCCTTCCCCGATAGCCGCCCTAGCTCAGCAGCCTCGTATTCCTTGGTTGGCTTCACTTGCGCCTCGCGCCGCTTCCACCTACAATGGACGGTAACGAACAAGCAGACGAAGGAGCTTTCATGCAATGAACTATGAGATTTCGATTCATCTTTACGACGACTGGGTGGACACGGTCAAGGTTATTTTCCGGGGCTCGGGCCATCCGCTGCCGGACCACCTGACGCCGGATCAAGCGGCGCTCGCGTACTTCCTGCAGACGGCGGCATCGCAGGAAGAAGCGCTCCGCCAACGCGCGGAGAACGAGGAGCGGCTTCATGATATCCAGCAGAAGCTGGTGGACAATTTCGAGACGGTCATCCTTCCCGACCTGCGCAGCCGCACGGGTTACGAGGGCCATGCGTTTGCGTTCAAATGGGTATACAACCAAGGCGAGCATATTATCGAGGAGCATTCTTCGTACCGGATTCCGCTGTAGAACGCAATGTTGATCATTGCGCCGGCATCGCTTGCCTGCCGCCGTTGACGGGGCGGCATTGACTTTGCGGCCGCGAAAAGGTAGCGTGGTAGTGGCTGGCATACGAATCAAGAGCAGATTTAACATAGAGGGAGAATGAGTCAAGTGGAACATACAGAGGAACAGATCACGGCCGAACCGAGCTTGGAAGCGCTGAAGAGAGCCGCTAGCCGGACGGCGAATTGGAGAGAACGGCTGAAGGCCGTGGAAGCGCTGCGCGAGCTGGGCGGCGAGACCGCCGTCGATTTGTTGACGCGCCTCGCGCAGAACGATGCCGTCCATCAAGTGCAGCTGGCCGCGCACGGCGCGTTGACCGAGCTTGGCGTCGAAGCCGAGCGCCCGGTGAAGAAGACGGCCGAGCTGATCAAAGGCACGAACAAAATCCTGCTTCGCATCAAGAAGAGCCTCCCTGCCGGACATTCGTACGAAGCGTTCAAAGAGAAGCTGAGAAACATGCGGTCGGACGTGTACGATATTTACGAGGGCGACAAGGGAGAAGGCTTCGACGAATGGCTCGAGAGCACCTGGTCTTCCTTGTCCGGCAGGTAGCCCCGCATGGCCAAGGGCAAGGGCGGCACGGGCCGCGGCACGGACAAGAAGGGCTGGAACCGCTGGCAGGCGGCCGAGAAGCGGCTGAAGAACGCGCCGAAGCCGTATAAGAGCAAAGGCGCCAAGAAGACGCAGGGCGAGGGCGGTCCGGCGGCGGCGAATGCGCCATCCGCTTCGGGCGGCAGGAGCGGCTCGGGAACCGCTCCGCGGCCGGCCGCGAAAGCTCCGGCACCTGCGGGCGCACGCGGCGGTACGACATTGAAAGCGCCAGCCGCTGTAAGCGTAACGGCAGCCTCCGGGGCTGCTGAGCGCCGGGAGAGCTCGGCAGCGGAATTCCCATCCGCAGAATAGCAGGCTGCATAAATTTCCTCTTTCCGCGAACGCTGATAGACAGAAGCGTTTAAGCGAAAGGGGATTTTTTTGTTTTCGTTGTTTGCCTATTGACTTTCGTTTTAATTATGTCAAAATGACATTATAACAAATCGAAAGCAGAGCAGGTGATCCCGCATATGAACGATCCGATCGACGAGGCCGCGAACTATTCCGCAAGCCGGTACCGGACGCCAGACGGCGCGCCGGCGGATATCGTCATCTTCACTATCACCTCGACGGAGCGGAACACGGCGAAGAAGTCGCTGCCGCTGCGGCAGCTGGAGGTGCTGCTTATCCAGCGCAAAGGCTGGCCGTTCCAGGGCCATTGGGCACTCCCGGGCGGCTTCTCCAAGGAAACCGAAACGCTGTTGGACAGCGCGCTGCGCGAGCTGCAGGAAGAAACGGGCGTCGCCGACGTGCATATCGAATATTTCGGCGCCTACAGCAAGCCCGGCCGCGACCCGCGGGGCTGGATGATCTCGCACGCGTTCCTCGCGCTCGTTCACGAGCATGCGCTGGCGAACCGGAGCGCGGCGGATGATGCCTCCGATGTCCGGCTGTTCCCGGTGCAGGAAGCGCTGGCGATGGAGCTTGCGTTCGACCATCGCGAAATTCTGGAGGATGCGCTGCGGCATATCCGCATCAAGATGCTGACGACGACGATCGCCAAGTCGTTCCTGCCGGAGGAATTCACGATCGGCGAGCTGTACCAAGTGATCGAAGCGGTCGTGCCGGATTTCGAGGAGAAGAATTTCATCCGCAAAATCACGTCCACCCGGAGCCGCAAAGGCATTATCGAAGAAGCGCGCGACCGCAAGGGCGAGCTCAAGCAGTCCAACCGCCATTCCCAACGGGCGGCGCAGCTGTACAGGTTTACCGACTATGTGCCACGGCTTTCCATTTATAGCTAGCTGACCGACCGATAAGCCGATACCTAAGGGGGAAATCGCAATGAAAGCACTGATCGTCATCGACTACACGGTGGACTTCGTCGTCGGCAAGCTGCCCTGCGGCCAGCCGGCGATCGCCATCGAGGACCGGATCGCGGAACTGTCGCAGCAGTTCGCGGCGCAGGGCGATTACGTCGTCATGGCCGTCGACCTGCACCGGGAGCGGGATGAGCTGCATCCCGAGCATAAGCTGTTCCCGCCTCATAATATCGAGGGAACGAACGGCCGCGACCTGTACGGGAAGCTGAAGGACGTGTACGAAGCGAACCGCGAACGCATTTATTGGATGGACAAAACGCGCTACAGCGCCTTTTGCGGTACGGACCTGGAATTACAGCTGCGCATGCGAGGCATTCATGAGCTGCATCTCGTCGGGGTATGCACCGATATTTGCGTCCTGCACACGGCCGTTGATGCGTTCAACCGAGGCTACCGCATCGTCATACACGCAGACGCCGTCGCAAGCTTCAACGAGCAAGGGCATGAATGGGCGCTGAGCCATTTCGAGCGGACGCTCGGCGCCGCCGTCTATACGGCGGGACAGCCGACCGCGGAAGCGTAAAGGAGAGTTTACGACATGAATTACGAGCAGATGACGCTTCACACCGATAAATATCAGATCAATATGATGTACGCCCACTGGGTGCAGGGCTCGCAGGACGAGCAGGCGGTATTCGAGGTGTTCTTCCGCAAGCTGCCATTCGGCAACGGCTATGCGGTATTCGCCGGCCTGGAGCGGGTCGTCAACTATATTCGGCATATCCGGTTCGGGGAGGAGGAGATCGCCTTTCTCCGCGAGCAGGAAGAGAACTATGCGGAAGGGTTTCTGGACGCGCTGCGGGAGTTCCGGTTCACGGGACAGCTTGACGCCGTTCCCGAAGGAACGGTCGTCTTCGCGAACGAGCCGCTCGTCCGCGTAACGGCGCGGATTTTCGAGGCGCAGCTGATCGAGACGGCCATGCTCAACTTCATTAACTTCCAGACGCTGATCGCCACCAAAGCTTCCCGCATCAAGCAAGTGGCCGGCGACGACGGCCTGCTGGAGTTCGGCACGCGCAGAGCCCAGGAAGCGGATGCTTCCGTCTGGGGCGCGAGGGCGGCATATATCGCCGGGTTCCACGCGACTTCGAACTTGCGGGCGGGCATGATGTTCGGCATCCCGACCAAAGGCACGCATGCGCATGCCTGGGTGCAGGGGCATGACAGCGAAGAAGAAGCGTTCCGCAAGTACGCGGAGGTGCTTCCCGATCAAGTGACGCTGCTCGTCGACACGTACGATACGCTGCGCAGCGGCGTGCCGAACGCGATCCGGGTCGGCAAGTTGCTGGAGAAGCAGGGCAAGCGGATGAACGGCATTCGTCTCGACAGCGGCGATTTGGCCTACCTGTCGCAGGAAGCGCGGCGCATGCTGGACGAAGCGGGACTGAACTACGTCGGCATCGTCGCGTCGAACGATTTGGACGAAGGCCTTATTTTCAGCCTGAAGGGACAGGGGGCGAAGATCGACGTCTGGGGCGTCGGCACGCAGCTGATCACCTCGGGCGACCAGCCGTCGCTCGGCGGCGTTTACAAGCTGGTCGCACGGGAGAAGGACGGCGAGATGATTCCCGTTATCAAGATTTCGGGCAATCCCGAGAAAGTGACGACGCCCGGGCGCAAAGAGGTGTACCGCATTATCAACCGCGAGACCGGCATTGCGGAAGGCGACTATTTGACGCTCGTGGAAGAAGGCCCGATGGATACCGAGGAGCCGCTGCGGTTGTTCGACCCGGTGCATCACTACATCCAGAAAGTCATTCAGCGCTACGACGCGGTGCCGCTTTTGGCCGAGATTTTCCGGGATGGCGAGCTCGTTTACGAGATGCCTTCCTTGGATGAGATCCGCCGCTATCACGGCGAACAGCTCGCGCTCTTCTGGCCGCAGGTGCTGCGCAAGACGAATCCGGCGGAGTATCGGGTCAATCTCAGCGAGACGGCCTGGGAGCTGAAAATGGCGCTGATCGCCCAATATAGAGCTTAACGCTGGCGGCCTCTCTAGTAGGCTTGCAAAGAACCTCACGCCTGCCGCAGAAGAGACAAAAAAGTCGAAAAGTTGCTACTCCAGCAACTTTTCCCGCCTCAGACGGTCACATATACCGGAAAAGTTGCTATTCTGACAACTTTCACCTGACGCAAGCTGGAAAAATGCCGATAAAGTTGCTGCTCCGGCAACTTTACCCGCCTCAGACGGGCAAAAACACCGGAAAAGTTGCTATTCTGACAACTTTACCTCCCACTTAGAAAGTTCACCGTGGATGCAACGTTGGTTGGGACTGTCCTCCATCCGCGCCTCCAGTTTGCATCGCAAACTCGAACGACTGCCGACGGAATCGTTGCAGGAGCTTTGTCATCAAGCCGCCAAAAAGCTTGCTACGATGTACTGCGATGCGAGCCTTCAATCACTTGGACGACTAGTCGCTGTCGATTCTTCCATGGTTACCCTCGGTAGCATACGTGCCGAATGGCCCTATGTTTCAAAGGATTTTCACGCCATCAAGCCCCACCTGAGCTTAGGATTGGTCAATGAGACAACGTCCTATCCCTTGCGGACGGTGCTGTCGACGGCCGTCGTCTCTGACAACGACGACGAAGTGCTAGCTGCGCTGGTGGAGCCTTCGGATGTCACCTATGTGTTTGACCGCGGCTATGTGAATTACGGTCGGTACATCGCTTGGAGCGAGAACGACATTCGCTTCGTCGCGCGCATCTATGCCTGGCACTGGAAAATCGAAATTTTCTTCCGAGCGCTGAAAGCCCAGTTAAACCTCTGTCACGGCGATTTGTTCAA
>NZ_CP048209.1:1297500-2230000 GCF_010119935.1 Paenibacillus lycopersici
TTCCAATCGAACTCGGAGATAGCTGGTTCTCCCCGAAATAGCTTTAGGGCTAGCCTCGGTGTCAAGAGTCGTGGAGGTAGAGCACTGATTGGGTGCGGGGCCCGCCAAGGGTTACCAAGTCCAGTCAAACTCCGAATGCCATGTACTTATAACCGGGAGTCAGACAGTGAGTGCTAAGATCCATTGTCAAGAGGGAAACAGCCCAGACCATCAGCTAAGGTCCCCAAGTGTGTGTTAAGTGGGAAAGGATGTGGAGTTGCAAAGACAACCAGGATGTTGGCTTAGAAGCAGCCACCATTTAAAGAGTGCGTAATAGCTCACTGGTCGAGTGACTCTGCGCCGAAAATGTAACGGGGCTAAACACACCACCGAAGCTATGGCTTGATGCGTATGCATCAGGGGTAGGGGAGCGTCGTGTATGGGTTGAAGTCAGACCGTAAGGACTGGTGGACAATACACGAGTGAGAATGCCGGTATGAGTAACGAAAAGACAAGTGAGAATCTTGTCCGCCGTAAGCCTAAGGGTTCCTGAGGAAGGTTCGTCCGCTCAGGGTAAGTCGGGACCTAAGGCGAGGCCGAAAGGCGTAGTCGAAGGACAACAGGTTGATATTCCTGTACCACCGTAAGCCGTTACGAGCAATGGGGTGACGCAGAAGGATAGTGACGCGGGCTGATGGATGCCCGTCCAAGCAGTGAGGCTGGTGCGTAGGCAAATCCGCGCATCGTAAGGCTGGGCTGTGATGGGGAGCGAAAATTGCAGTAGCGAAGGTCATGCGTTCAGGCTGCCAAGAAAAGCCTCTAGCCAGGTGAAGGTGCCCGTACCGCAAACCGACACAGGTAGGCGAGCAGAGTATGCTAAGGCGCTCGGAAGAACTCTCGTTAAGGAACTCGGCAAAATGACCCCGTAACTTCGGGAGAAGGGGTGCCTCGGTAGGGTGAATAGCCCGAGGGGGCCGCAGTGAAAAGGCCCAAGCGACTGTTTAGCAAAAACACAGGTCTGTGCGAAGCCGTAAGGCGAAGTATACGGGCTGACGCCTGCCCGGTGCTGGAAGGTTAAGGGGAGTGGTTAGGGGCAACCCGAAGCTATGAACCGAAGCCCCAGTAAACGGCGGCCGTAACTATAACGGTCCTAAGGTAGCGAAATTCCTTGTCAGGTAAATTCTGACCCGCACGAATGGCGTAACGACTTGGGCGCTGTCTCAACGAGAGATCCGGTGAAATTTTAATACCTGTGAAGATGCAGGTTACCCGCGACAAGACGGAAAGACCCCATGGAGCTTTACTGCAGCTTGATATTGGACTTTGGTACGATCTGTACAGGATAGGTGGGAGCCTGAGAAGCCGGAGCGCCAGCTTCGGTGGAGGCATCGTTGGGATACCACCCTGATCGTATCGGAGTTCTAACCTGGTACCGTGATCCGGTACAGGGACCGTGTCAGGTGGGCAGTTTGACTGGGGCGGTCGCCTCCTAAAATGTAACGGAGGCGCCCAAAGGTTCCCTCAGAATGGTTGGAAATCATTCGAAGCGTGCAAAGGCATAAGGGAGCTTGACTGCGAGACCTACAAGTCGAGCAGGGACGAAAGTCGGGCTTAGTGATCCGGTGGTACCGCATGGAAGGGCCATCGCTCAACGGATAAAAGCTACCCTGGGGATAACAGGCTTATCTCCCCCAAGAGTCCACATCGACGGGGAGGTTTGGCACCTCGATGTCGGCTCATCGCATCCTGGGGCTGAAGTAGGTCCCAAGGGTTGGGCTGTTCGCCCATTAAAGCGGTACGCGAGCTGGGTTCAGAACGTCGTGAGACAGTTCGGTCCCTATCTGTCGTGGGCGTAGGAAATTTGAGAGGAGCTGTCCTTAGTACGAGAGGACCGGGATGGACGCACCGCTGGTGTACCAGTTGTTCCGCCAGGAGCACCGCTGGGTAGCCAAGTGCGGACGGGATAAGCGCTGAAAGCATCTAAGCGTGAAGCCCCCCTCAAGATGAGATTTCCCAGTATGTAAGACCCCTTGAAGACGACGAGGTTGATAGGTTCGAGGTGGAAGCGCAGCAATGCGTGGAGCTGACGAATACTAATCGGTCGAGGGCTTATCCAAAAGCATGCTCATCATCAGCTAATGAAAGACCTTCGCAAAGGTTCGTATCCAGTTTTCAGGGTGCAAGCAGCCCGAATTAATACTGTTCCCTGATAGCTCAGTTGGTAGAGCACTCGACTGTTAATCGAGTTGTCACAGGTTCGAGTCCTGTTCGGGGAGCCATTTCTTTCCTGGAGAAGTACCCAAGTGGCTCAAGGGGACCCTCTGCTAAGGGGTTAGACTGCGTAAGTGGTGCGAGGGTTCGAATCCCTCCTTCTCCGCCAGATTTGTTATTCGAATAAGGCCCGTTGGTCAAGTGGTTAAGACACCTCCCTTTCACGGAGGTAACAGGGGTTCGAGTCCCCTACGGGTCACCACAATACCCCGAAAAGCGAAGAAACGCTTTGAAGGTTACTCCGATTGTTTTTTGGAGATACTCATGGAGGCTTAGCTCAGCTGGGAGAGCATCTGCCTTACAAGCAGAGGGTCGGGGGTTCGATCCCCTCAGCCTCCACCATGAACCATTTCATACTATCGCGGGGTGGAGCAGCTCGGTAGCTCGTCGGGCTCATAACCCGAAGGCCGCAGGTTCAAATCCTGCCCCCGCAACCAATTACCTTCGGTGTCATACCGAGAACTATAATGTGGAGCCGTGGTGTAGAGGCCTAACATGCCTGCCTGTCACGCAGGAGACCGCGGGTTCGAATCCCGTCGGCTCCGCCATTATAACCATGCTTGGCTCGGTAGCTCAGTCGGTAGAGCAGAGGACTGAAAATCCTCGTGTCGGCGGTTCGATTCCGTCCCGAGCCACCATTTCAGACAAGTAATGAATCATATGCCGGTGTAGCTCAGTTGGTAGAGCAACTGACTTGTAATCAGTAGGTCGTGGGTTCGACTCCTATCGCCGGCACCATTTTTGCTTGAGCCATTAGCTCAGTTGGTAGAGCACCTGACTTTTAATCAGGGTGTCGTAGGTTCGAGTCCTACATGGCTCACCATTTTCGATTAACGGGAATGGAACACGCTTTGCGCGCGTATGGCGGAATTGGCAGACGCACCAGACTTAGGATCTGGCGGGCGACCGTGGGGGTTCAAGTCCCTCTACGCGCATATAACTCAAGATTTAGTTTGCGGAAGTGGCTCAGCGGTAGAGCATCGCCTTGCCAAGGCGAGGGTCGCGGGTTCGATTCCCGTCTTCCGCTCCATACGTGCCCTTAGCTCAGCTGGATAGAGCATTTGACTACGAATCAAAAGGTCGGGAGTTCGAATCTCTCAGGGCACGCCATTTATTTTCTTGTAAGCTTTACATATCGGGATGTAGCTCAGCTTGGTAGAGCACCTGGTTTGGGACCAGGGGGTCGCATGTTCGAATCGTGTCATCCCGACCATCTTTTCAATGACAGCTTCTTGCCACCGGCAAGAAGTTTTTTTGTGTTCTGCAGCTATTTTTTGTGTTCTGCAGCTATAGAATCTGTCGAATAGAGGGATTGCCGCATGCGTTCTAGAATGTTGTTAAGTCATGAAAATCGGCCGCAAAGGATGCTCGCGCGATGCAAGCCATATGCGGACCGTTAAGAAAGCAGTCGTTTCAGGCAAACCGATGCGCGACGGCAATAATATCCACTCGCATTGCTTAGGCATCTTGTGCGATCGGGAACGGCTGTGCTACGTTGAAGCAGGCAGTTATTCTTCATGCAAGGGAGAGACGCAAGATGAAAATAACCGATATTCGCACGTTTATTTTGGGAAATCCTTGGAAGAACTGGCTGTTCGTGCTCGTGGACACGGACGAAGGCGTAACCGGTCTCGGCGAGGGCACGCTGAACGGCTTCGCCAAGACGGTCGAGGCGGCAATCCACGAATTGAAGCATCTCGTCCTTGGCCGCGATCCGTTCGACGTCGAGACGATCAGCTTGAAGCTGTTCCGCGACGTCTATTCGGACGGGGGCCAAATCCAAGGCTCCGCGCTGGCCGCTATTGAAACCGCTTGCTGGGACATTATGGGCAAGGTCACGAACCAACCGCTGTACAAGCTGCTCGGCGGCCAATGCCACGACAAGCTGCGCGCTTACGCCAACGGCTGGTACCGCGGGCCGAATACGCCGGACAACTTCTTCGAGAAAGCGAAGCTTGTCGCGGCCAAAGGCTATACGGCGCTCAAGTTCGATCCGTTCGGCGCGGCTTGGCGGACGGTAACGCGGCAGGATTTCGCGGCGGCGCTCGAGAATATCGCCGCCGTGCGAGAGGCGGTCGGTCCCGGCGTCGACATCCTGATCGAAGGGCATAACCGGTTCAGCGTCTCGACCGCCTTGCAATTCGCGGACGCGATGTTGAAATACGAGCCGACCTGGTTCGAAGCGCCGGTGCCGCCGCATCTCATCACCTCCATGGTCGAGGTGGCGAAGCGCAGTCCCGTGCCGGTCGCCTGCGGCGAGGATTATTATTCCCGCGAGCAGTTCGCGGAGCTGCTGCGCCATGATGCGGTGCACATCATCCAACTGGAGCCGCAGTTCCTCGGCATCGCGGCGTCGAAACAGGTATGCGGCATGGTGCATGCGCATAACGGCGTCACGGCGCCGCACAGCGCGCAAGGCCCCGTCTGCTCGGTCGTCTGCAGTCACTTGAATATGGCGACGCCGAACTTCTATTTGCATGAGATTTTCGACGAATTCAACGAACCGTGGGAAGAGCAAGTACTTGTGCCGCCGCTCAAAGTACAGAACGGCTATTTGACGCCGCCGGAGGGACCGGGACTCGGCGTCGAGCTGAATCTCGAGGAAATCGACAAGCATCCGTACCAAGTGGGCAATTGGCTGCCGTTGTTCAAGCAAGGCTGGGAGAAACGGGAAACGGTCGGCGAGTAAGCTGGAGTAAGCGAACAACGGATGAAGCGGGCCGAGGAACGCGAGCAGAGTGGAACGGGGAGCGATGAAACGATGACGCAAGCAATAGCTGGACAGTTCGCGCATGCGGCGGAGCTGCTGCTGGACGCGAAGGCGGTACTGGCGGAAGGTCCGCATTGGAACGCCGCGCAGGGGAAATTGTACTGGGTTGATATTCAAGGCATGTCGTTCGGGCGGTTCGACGCGGTTTCCGGCGTCAACGAGCAGTTCCAGCTCGACAAGACGGTAGGCGCCGTCGTATGCGACGCCGACAACGGCGATGTCGTCTACCTCACGACGCGCGACGGCTTCGAACGCTACGACTGCGGCACGGGTAAGCTGACCGGCATCGCCGATCCGGAGGCGGATAAGCCGGCGAACCGGTTCAACGACGGGAAATGCGATTCGGCCGGCCGTTTCTGGGCCGGCACGATGGAGGATGTCGAGGTGACCGTGGCCGGTGCGCTGTACGTGCTGGACAACGATCTGAGCTGCCGCAAAGCGCATGAGAACGTCGGCACGTCCAACGGTATCGCGTGGAATGCGGACGAAACGGAGATGTACTACATCGATTCGATGAAAGCTACCGTCACGGCGTTCGACTATGATGCGGCGTCCGGCACGATTGAACGGCCTCGGATCATCATCGATTTCAAGAACGAGCCGGGCTTGCCGGACGGCATGACGATCGACGCCGAGGGCATGCTGTGGATCGCGCATTGGGGCGGCTGGCAGGTGTCCCGCTGGAATCCGCGGACGGGCGAGAAGCTCGATGCCGTCTACGTGCCTGCCGCGAAGGCGACGTCGTGCATCTTCGGCGGGGATGACCTCGACGTCATGTACATTACGTCGGCGCGCATCGGATTGACGCCGGAGGAGCTGGAAGAACAACCGCATGCGGGCGGGATTTTCACGTATCGGCCGGGCGTGAAAGGGACGCCGACGCATCTTTTTCGCGCGTCGAAAGCTTAAACGAATCTTTAACCAAAACCCGTCTCCGGGCTGGTAGCAAAGTCTCCTATTTCGGGTATAGTAGAGATATAGAGACGGAGGCTGACGGCATTATACGGCTTCGGCTGCCGGCAGGGAGATGGTATACGATGAAGAAACGTACGACGAGCATCGCGCTGATTGTGTTGGGATTGACGGCATGTTTGACCACGGTATCGGCCGGCGACAACAGTTATACGCCCGTCAAACAGACGAGCGACATGATTACGGTATACATCCACGGCATCGACGTGCGGGATGGCCAGGAGACGCTGCAGGTCGACCCGATTCAATGGTTTGAAGGGAAGGCGGCCGACGAGCAGTTCCTGAAGGACGAACCTGATTCCGGACTGAACGGCGCGCCGGACGGCTACTATATCGTGAATCCGGAGAAGAACCTGGAGACGCTCGAGGTAGATCCGCAGGCCGACGTGCTCATGCAGATTTACGACCGCACCGGCAATGTGCTGGATGCGACGACCGAATGGAACCAGTCGGTCTCTCTGGAGAAATTCAATGCGATTTACCGCAACAACGCCGTCGTCGACGTGAGCGATTACCCGTATCATTTGACGCTGAAGAACGGCAAGGTCATTCGCATCGTGCAGCAATTCGTGCCTTAAGGCCCGGCTTGGCAGCTGATAAAGGTTAAAGCCCTTCCACGGTTTGTGGAAGGGTTTTATCTTTGAATTGGCGTGTGTGTAAGGAAGCAACGACTACTGAAGTCGATCTGAAGGAGCTGATCCGCATGTTCGATCCGACCATATTCGATAACCTGAAGGTGGCCGTCGAGAATTACGTGTACGACCTGGATAATCTGGATGCCCGCGTCGTCGTGACGCATCGCGTCGACCGGCTGGAGTTGGCCGTGATGGCCAAAGTGTTCGCGCTGCAGTTCGCGCTGGCCAAGGGAAGCGGCATCACCGCCGATATCCGGCTGGAAGCGTCGCTTAAGGATCTGGCCGCCGAGATTCTGGAGCAGGAGGGCGTCTCGCCGGGATGCGGGGTCCGCATCCGTTTCTATATGCCCGTCGACGACATCGAGACTGTCTGCGCTAACGTGGAGCGGACGCTGACCGAGATTTGGCAGCCGGATATGCCGCCAACGCAGATGCTCTCTTTCCTGTACGGCGAGGATCGTTCGGCGCAGTCTTACCAGAACGAGATCGAAGTGCATTTCAATCGCAAAATCAACGAGGGGCAGATGGAGGACATCCCCGAGCTGATCGAACATATGGTACAGTCGTTGGAGGCGCTGGAAGCGCTGGGGGCTGCCGGCAAGGAGGGATAATTATAATCCAAACGGCGTTTCGGGCGGAACTCGGCCCACCCGAGCTGCCCGGAACGACCGGCCCATCCGAGCCATGCGAACCCTCCGAACCCTCCGAACCCTCCGAACCCTCCGAACCATACGAGCCACACAAACCGCTCGAACCATCCGAACCATCCGAACCATCCGAACCATCCGAACCATCCGAACCATCCGAACCATCCGAACCCTCCGAACCATCCGAACCCTCCGAACCATCCGAACCATCCGAACCCTCCGAACCATCCGAACTACACGAACCTTCAAGACCATCCGAACTACACGAACCGTCCAGACCATCCGCCTCGCCTAGCCGCAGCATGACGTCCGAAGCGTCCCGGTATCGCCGGCCGTCGCAGTCCGTAAGCAGCGGGATAGGCGAAACCAATGAGGAATATAGGTTCTGCGTATTTCACGCGGACGGCGGCAGGGAGTATGATGGGTACAACTTTGGAGGTGAGCGATATGGATAATATGAACCAGGTGCGCTCGACGTTCGACGCGACGGCGGGCGGTTACGATGCGCAGCGCCGCAAGCTGATCCCTTGCTTCGACGATTTCTACGGAACGGCCGTCTCGCTTGCCGATACGGAAGAAGCGCGGCCGCGCATTCTCGATCTGGGCGCGGGAACGGGCCTGCTCGCCTCGATGCTGCTGCGGAAGCATCCGGAGGCGAGGCTTACGCTGATCGACCTGTCGGACAACATGCTGTCCGTCGCGAAAGAACGTTTCAGCGGTCGGGAGGGCATCGAGTATTTGTGCCAAGACTACACGGCCTATGCCGCCGGCGAATCGTATGATTGCATCGTGTCGAGTCTGTCGATTCACCATCTGCCGGACGAGGGCAAGCAGGCCGTCTATCGGAACGCTTACGCGAATTTGAAACCGGGCGGCGTCTTCATCAACGCCGATCAGGTGCTTGGCCGCACGCCGTTCGTCGATGCGCTCTATAAGGAAGACTGGAAGCGGAAGATCGAAGCGAGCGGCTTGACGCGGGCGGAGCTGGACGCGGCCTGCGAGCGGACGAAGCTCGACCGCATGGCTGGACTCGAAGAGCAGCTGGCATGGCTTGCGCAAGCCGGATTCTCGGACGTGGCCTGCGTGTACCAATCGTTTAATTTCGTCGTGCTGTACGGGCGGAAACGGAGAGGTTAGAGAGGTGCCAGAAGCGGGGCGACAATGGTAGATGCGGGCGATTTCGCCGGATGTACCACGCATAGGCTGATCCTAGTCGGGGTTCCTGCGGGAACGCCGATTTTTTGTCTAGCGCATATTCGTCCGGGTTCTTCAAATCGCGGGGCCGCTGTCCGATATAGTACTCAGCGACTACGAATTTTCCCGGATTAACGTTATAGCCCCATGGAATAATGTTCTAAATTACCGATGTTGAATTTTTCCAAGCCTGCTATAATGGTAATCTACCTTTTCAATGACCTGAAAGGAGATTCTATGCGAAACAAATGGATTGGCCTTGCACTTATGCTCGTTGTCTTGATTAGCGGTTTCGGATTGCGCTCACACGATGTATCGGCTACGACCAAGGTTCCGTATCAAGCGAAAGTCGGCACAGACACGCTTAACATCCGCAGCGAGCCGGCGCTTCAGGCGTCTGTCGTCGGACAATTGAAGGAGGGCGCGGTCGTTACGGTTACGGAAGAAGAAGAGGATGGCTGGGTACAAGTTAAAAATAATCGGCTTACCGGCTATGCGGCCGGCTACCTGCTCCGCAGAACGGACAACAGCGGGCAGACGGCGGGAACGTCGTCGTCGACGGGAGGCAAGGTGAGTACGAGTCCCGGCTCGACCGCGACGGTTACGGCGGATTCGCTGCGTATCCGTTCCGGCCCGGGAACGGATTACAAGGTGATCGGCTCCCTGAAGGAAGGCCAGCAGGTCACGATTCTAAGCAGCCAATCGAGCTGGCTCAAGATCAGCACGTCCTCCAAGACGACGGGATGGATCGCGAAGGAATACGTGGACAAAGGCGCTCCGCTGCAAACGCACTCATCAGGAACAGGCATTCGCGGCAAGCTCATCGTCGTCGATGCCGGTCACGGCGGCAATGATCCCGGCAAAATCGGCACGACGTACGAAACGCAGGAGAAGGATCTCACGCTCCCTACCGCGGAGTACCTCAAGCAGGAGCTGACGCGGCTTGGCGCGAAGGTCGTCATGACGCGGACGACGGACGTGAAGCCGTCGCTGGCGGATCGGGTGCATGTCAGCGAGGCGAACCATGCCGATGCGTTCGTCAGCATCCATTACAATTCGTCGGAGACCAAGACGAGCGGCACGCTTACGTTCTTCTATTCGGAGACGAAGGACAGGCCGCTGGCGAATGCGATCGCAGCGGAGCTGAGCAAGGCCGGCAGCGGGCTGCGGAGCAACGGCGTTTCCTTCGGCGACTTCTACGTGCTTCGGGAGAACAGCATGGTGTCCACCTTGGTGGAGCTGGGCTTCCTCTCGAACGCGAAGGACGAATCGATCGTTCGCGGCTCGGCGTATCAGAAGAGCGCCGCCGCGGCGATTGCGCGAGGGCTGGCGGATTATTTCGATTGAACGGATTATGCATGGCGGGCAGCGGCCCGCATTTGATGGACAAGCCTCCAGCGGATTGCGGCTGGAGGCTTTTTTGCTGCGTTCCGGGATGGCCGCGAATCCAGCGGAAGGAGGCGGTTTACCGAATTCATACCGAGTTGTAACTCTTCTGTAACGACATTGCCAGGGGGGACGTTCTATAATTCGACTGTAGCCGAAATCAGCGGTAATTTAGACAGCAAGAGGGGTCATTTCCCCTTCTGGAAGGAGAATGCTTCATGCCAAAACCTATTGGGAGCAGCCGGTACATACCAGGGCTCGACGGGTTGCGGGCGATCGCCGTCATTGCGGTCATCGCGTATCATCTTAACCTCTCATGGGTGCCCGGCGGTCTGCTGGGCGTCGGTATATTCTTCGTCCTTTCCGGCTATCTCATTACGGACATTCTATTAAAACAACACGCCAGAGACGGCAAACTCGATCTGCGCGATTTCTGGATCCGGCGCGCCCGGAGACTGCTCCCGGCGATGATGATCATGCTGGCGCTCGTCTCCGCGTGGCTGCTCGTCACCGATTCGGCGCGGCTGGCCGCCATGAAGGGCGAAATCGTCTCGGCGCTGCTCTATTTCAGCAACTGGCGGTTAATCTTCCATAACGTCTCTTATTTCGAAAGCTTCGGTCCGCCATCGCCGCTCGGCCATCTATGGTCGCTTGCGGTGGAGGAGCAGTTCTACCTCGTATGGCCGCTGCTGCTCGTCTTCCTGATCCGCGCCGTCAAGCGGCGCGGCTGGCTGATGGTTATGATCTTGGCGGGCGCCGCAGTCTCTGCAGGCGCGATGGCTTGGCTGTACGTGCCCGGTCTTGATCCGAGCCGCGTCTATTACGGCACGGACACGCGGGCGTTCGGGCTGCTGATCGGCGCCGCGCTGGCCGTCGTCTGGCCGAGCTGGAAGCTGAGCGCATCGGTCTCGCGCCGCGGCGGCATGGCGGTGGACGCCGTCGGGACGGCCGGCCTCGCCGTCGTCGCGCTGATGATCGCGACGGTCGGCGAGTACGATGCTTTCTTGTACCGCGGCGGCATGGTCGTGCTGTCCTTCGCGACGGCCGCTGTCGTGGCCGCGATGGCGCATCCGGCGAGCAGGCTGGCCCGCGCCATCGGAAGCAAGCCGCTGCAATGGCTCGGCGCCCGCTCGTACGGCATATATCTGTATCATTATCCGGTCATCGCCTTGTCGACGCCGCAGGCGCAGGTGGATGAATTCCATCCGCTGCGCGCGCTGCTTCAAGTGCTGGCATCCATTGCGCTTGCCGAGCTGTCGTGGCGCTACGTGGAGGAACCGATCCGCCATGGCGCCATCGGCAAGCTGCGCAGCCGAATGTCGGAAGGCTTCCGCGGACGCCGGACCGGCAGAAGCCGCGTCATGATGTTCGCTTGCATCGGCGTGCTGGCAATTGCAAGCGTCTCCTGCTCCAGCCAGCATAATCTCGTGCTTGGCGACAACGGCGGTTCGCAGACGGCTGACGGTTCGCACGGCGGATCGAACTCCGGAATCATCGATACCGGCACGCAGGAAGGAGCGGCAGGCGCAGCCGGCTCGGCTCACGAGGACGGCAAGGATGGCGGCGCCGGCAGCGGAGCAGCCGGCGGCGATGCTGCCGGGAACGGCACCGGGGCTGCCGGCACCGGAGGCGCCGGAGACGTGACGCAGGGCGGCTCGGGCGGCGGATCGGCCGCGCCGGATCAGAGCGCCGCCCAGGGCGGGAGCGCGGGCTCCGCAGATGGAGCCGGCGCAGCCGAGTCCGGCACGGACGGCGCGCACGGTTCCGGCGGCTCGGCAGGCTCCGCCGGCGATGGCGCACCCGGCGGCTCGAGCGGCAGCAGCGATGCCGGTTCGGGCGCCGGCACCGGCTCGGGCAGTTCCGGCGGCGCAGACCAAGGAAGCGCAGGCCAAGGCGCGGGAACCGGCGCTTCGGGCAGCACGACAGGTTCGGGCGGTACGACAGGTTCGGGCAGCACGGCCGGCAAGCCGGACACCTCGGGCGGGAACGGCACGAAGCCGCCGGCGAATGCAGGCAGCGGCGCCAATTCGGCTAAGCCGCCTGCGGAGCTTCCGATTGCCAAGGACGGCATTACCGTCATCGGCGATTCGGTCATTCTGGACGCGAAGCCGTACCTGGAGAAGCTTATCCCGGACATCGTCGTCGAAGGAAAAGTAGGCCGTCAAATGGCGCAGGCAGACGACGTCATCGCCGACCTCAAGCAGCGGAAGCAGCTGGGCAAGACGGTCGTCATCGAGCTCGGCACGAACGGCTCCTTCTCGCAGAAGCAGCTGGATCAGCTGATTGCATCCATCGGCGGAGACCGGACGATCTACTTCGTCAATACCCGCGTGCCGCGCAAATGGCAGGATGTCGTCAACGACATGCTGACCGATACCGTCGCGGACACCGCGAACGCGAAGCTGATCGACTGGTACACGGCAAGCAAAGGGCATGAGGATTTCTTCGGCAAGGACGGCGTTCACTTGAAGCGGAGCGGCGGCGAGTTCTTCGCGAATATGATCGTGAGCTCGCTTCAATAATTGGATAGCCGCGGCCGCGTGAATCGAATAAGCTGCGTGATGAGGGAAGACTGCGTTTATCGCTGTCTCAGACTGTCGGGAAAGCTCGACGCCGCCTATGTCGCATGTCCCGAAAGGGGAAGGATCCCCCTCTAAGTCTAACGGACAGAGTTTCCGTTATGTTGGCGAAATCGGGCTTTTGGGGCAGCGCTCGGACACAGGATCCGTTAATGTCTCCGAATGACATCGAAAATAGGATAATCAGCGGATATAACGGAACTCCTGTCCGCCAGCAGACGAAAACACGTGATAAAGAAGCGAATAACGGATTTCCTGTCCGCTTCCTTGCATCGACGGACGCACCGTGAACCAGCCGCCATGAAGCCGGCTGGTTCGAAGCGGTTCCGGCAGTCCCTTCCATAACGGCAAAGCGGTTCCGGCAGTCCCTTCCATGCCGGCGAAGCGGTTCCGGCAGTCCGTGCCACGCCGGCGAAGCGCCAACAGGAGCTGCGCTCCAGTGCGCGGTTTGCCGCGAGCCTTCTCGAAGCAGCGTATATTTCTTAACTAAGTGAGACAGCGTTATCGCTGTCTTCTTTGCCGTGCAAAGGAAGGCCGGCGCGGTCTAGGTGACAGGCGAGCTGTATGAACGGGGCAGGCTGGCGCTCAGAAATCGCCTGCCTTGCTCGGTTACAATGATCGCATCATTCGTCGCGTACGCGATAAAACGGGCGCGCAATAAGTACGTTCTCGCGGCAATAATGCGGTTCTTGTAGGTATACTGCCGACCACATTGCACCAGCTCGCTTCGATCGGACGCCGATAGGTTCAGCGCAAGAGCCAAGCCGTCGAAGATCGCTTGCATCGTGCGCGGCCGTCCGTCGTCCAGGAGCTCCAGGAGCGGCACGAGGAAGCCTCTATAATCGGGCATGCCGGACAATAGGTTCACCTCGCAAAACGGTTCAAATACCGGTCCAGGATAAGCAGCCATAGCCGTTGCTGCATTCCTATTATAGAACATATGTTCGTGATAATCAATCGAAAAATCCCCTTCCGGTCCACGGGGCAAGCATCCAGATGCGGATAACTCTCCCGCCGACCGAAAGGGGATAGCGCCAAACTTAGTCCAGGCAGCCCGGGTACATGTTCGTTGCGATCGCGAGCCGGTTCCAGGCGTTGATCGTATTCACGGCCATGATAACCGCGACGTACTCTTGCGCGGTCAGCTGTTCCATGACTTTGTCGTACAGCTCGTCCGGCACGCCGCCTTCCGAAATCCGCGTCAGCGCTTCCGTCAGCTCCAGCACCGCCTTCTCCTTGGCCGTGAAGAACGGCGTTTCCCGCCATACCGAGATCAGATAGATGCGCTGCTCGGTCTCGCCCAGCTTGCGTGTCGCTTTCGTATGCATGTCGATGCAGAAGCTGCAGCCGTTGATTTGCGAGGAACGGATCTTAATGAGCTCGTACAGGATCGGGTCAAGCCCCGTCGTTTCCATGAACCCTTCCAGCTTCATCATCGCTTGATAGGCTGCCGGATTAACCTTGCCGTGCACCATTCGTAATTCCATGCGATATCCCTCCGTTTCTGTCTTCGTCTATATGACAACGCAGGCCTTCCGTTTGTGACCGCTATGCTCCGAAAAGTCGGACATGTGCCAGTTTATCCGGATTCAAAATCATAAAAACGCCATCGAGCTTCCCGCCCGGCGTCGACCGGTAGCAGATCGCGATGTCGGGCCGATCCGGCTGCCGCAGCAGCAAGCCCGGCTGCCCGTTGATCGATACCGGCAGCAGCTCGCCCTGCAGGGCGCCCTTGGCGCGAATGCCGCGGAAGAAGGCCAGCATGCGCGCTTTCCCGCGGATCGGGCGCAGCGCGGCCCGGACCTTCCCGCCTCCGTCGCTGACCAGCACCGCATCGTCCGTCAGCAATCGGACGAGCGGCTCGAAATTGCCGTGCTGCGACGCCGCCATGAAGGCGGCAACGAACGCGGCGCCCTCGTCCGCCCCCGTCTCGCAGTTTCGGGCCTTGCCGGCCGTCTCGAACGCGGCAAGCTTGGCCTTGGCCCGGCTGTACAGCTTGCGGCAGGCCGCTTCGTTCCGGCCCAGCAAGCCTGCGAGCTCCTCGTAGCCGTAGTGCAGCGTTTCCCGCAGCACGAACGCCGCCCGTTCGGGAGGGGACAGCTGCTCCAGCATCACCATCCAGGCGTAGCCGAATTGTTCCTGACGGAGGACGTTCTCCGCCGGATCGCCGCTCGCCGCCGTCGCGGAACCGTCCGACAGCAGCGGCTCCGGAAGCCAAGGCCCGACGTACGTTTCCCGCTGTCGCCTCGCGGATTTCGCCGCGTTGATCGCATGGTTCGTCACGGCGCGCACGAGATAAGCCTTCGGATACTCGATCGCAGCCGCGTGCAAGGACTGCAGGGCGACGAACGTATCCTGTACCGCGTCCTCCGCTTCCTGCACCGTTCCGAGCAGCCGGTAAGCGACGCGCAAGAGCAGTGGCTTGTGCATCCGATAAGCGGATTCAAGATCCAGCCGATTCGGTTCATTCGGTTGCATCCGGCGATCCGGATGATTCAGATGCTCCAGTTGATCTTTATAATCCATATAAGGCAGCTCCAATCCGTCACATTCGTACATGACCTCGAATACATGAGCTCGCTGCTGCCCACGGCCGCCGCAGGGAGCGCGGAATGTCTCGTCAGGCTCACTTTATCAGAAGGCGGCGCGGTTATCGAATGCGTCCGAAAATGACGGCGCGCAATTGGAAGAATTTCATCATTTCGGGAATACTACCACGGTAGCGAAGCGGCGTGCAGGCTGCGGCAAGCATCCTAACTCGAAAAGGCGGCGATGTTTTCCACCAACTTATTTACAAAAACAGCGAATATCCGTATAGTTGATACTGAACGAACAAATGTTAAAATTGAATTTTTACATATGTTCATTTATCGAGGTTTTTCCACTCACTAATTGAAGAAACGGGGCGTTACAGACATGAAGAAAACATTAAGCTTGCTCGTAATTTGCTTGCTCGCGCTGTCATTGGCGGCTTGCGGCAGCAAGAACGCGAACAATGGCGGGAATAGCGGCACGAATGCGGGTTCGAACGCAGGTTCGAACGCCGGCACGAAAACGTCGTTCAAAGCGGGCATGGTCACGGACTCCGGCACGATCGACGACAAATCCTTCAACCAAGGCACGTGGGAAGGATTGGAGCGCGCCAAGAAAGAGCTCGGCATCTCCGATAAATATTTGAAGCCGTCGGGAACGACGGAAGCCGACTACCTGAAAGAAATCGGCAACCTGTACGACGCGGGCTACAAGCTGATCGTCGTGCCGGGCTTCAAGTTCGAGACGGCGATCTACGCCGCGCAAGACAAGTACAAGGATGCGCACTTCGTCCTGATCGACGGTTCCCCGCATTCGGCAACGGATCAGACGCCGAAACTCGCCGACAACACCGTGTCGATCTACTTCGCGGAGCATGAGTCCGGCTTCATCGCGGGCGTAGCGACGGCGGTACAGCTGAAGGAAGGCGAGGCCGGCTTCATCGGCGGCATGGAAATTCCTCCAGTACAGAAATACAACTGGGGCTTCCAGCAAGGCGTCAAATACGCGAACGACAACCTCGGCACGAAGATCACGATCAAGAAGGAGAACGTCGTATACCAAGGCAGCTTCGACAATTCCGCGGCAGGCGGGCAGCTGGCGGCGCAAATGTTCGACCGCGGCGTCAACGTGATCTTCGCTGCGGCAGGCGGCGTAGGCGTAGGCGCGATCAACGAAGCGAAGACGCGCGTGCAAGCGGGCAAGCCGGTATGGATTATCGGCGTCGACGGCGACCAATACAAGGACGGCGTGTACTCGGGCGATAAATCGGTCATCCTGACGTCGGCCATGAAGAAGGTTTCCGAAGCGTCCTTCGATATGGCGAAGGCGCTGCAGGAGAACAACTTCCCTGGCGGCCAGACGCTGACGCTCGACATCAGCAACGACGGCGTAGGCATTCCGGAGACGAACCCGAACCTGGCCGACGAGACGGTGACGAAAGTGAACGAAGTCATCGCGAAGCTGAAGAGCGGCGAAGTCAAAGTCGCTGCCGAAAAAGGCGATCTGATCAAGTAACGCGGCCGATAAACAGGAAGAGACGGAGGATTCCGTCTCTTTTTGACCTTATGGGCGGCCTTCGGTTTCGCGGCTATGCATGCCTTGCGATCAAGCATCGCGCGACTAATGCGACAAGGAGAAAAGGAGCCGGAACGTATGGATTATGTTGTGGAAATGCTCAATATTCGCAAAGAGTTTCCGGGCGTCGTGGCGAACGACGACATTACGCTGCAGCTTCGAAGAGGGGAAATTCATGCGCTGCTCGGCGAGAACGGGGCCGGCAAATCGACGTTGATGAGCATCCTGTTCGGCATGTACCAGCCCGATAAAGGGAGCATCAAGATTGGCGGCAAGCCCGTGCGCATCGCCAATCCCAATGTCGCGAACAATTACGGCATCGGCATGGTGCACCAGCATTTCAAGCTCGTCGGCAATTTTACCGTTACCGAAAATATCATCCTGGGCAACGAGCCGACGCGCTTCGGAACGCTGGACATCCAGGGCGCCGCGCGCAAGATCGAGCAGCTCTCCAAGCGTTACGGACTGAATGTCGATCCGCATGCGAAGATCGAGGACATCTCGGTCGGGATGCAGCAGCGCGTCGAAATCCTGAAAATGCTGTACCGCGACGCCGAGGTGCTGATCCTCGACGAGCCGTCCGCCGTTCTGACGCCGAAGGAGATCGACGAGCTGATCAAGATCATGCTCGGGCTGGCGAATGAGGGCAAGTCGCTCATCGTCATCACCCATAAGCTGAAGGAAATCAAGGCGGCGGCGGACCGCTGCACGGTCATTCGCCGCGGCAGGACGATCGGCACCGTGGACGTCAAGACGACGAGCGAAGCGAAGATGGCGGAAATGATGGTCGGCCGGGATGTCAATTTCAAGGTGACGAAAGCGGCGAGCAATCCGGGCGAGGTCATCCTGAAGCTGGATGGCTTGACCGTGATGAACAACAAGAACGTACCCGGCCTGAAACAGTTCTCGCTTGACGTGCGCGCGGGAGAAATCGTCGGCATCGCGGGCGTCGAAGGCAACGGACAGACGGAGCTGGTCGAAGCGATTACCGGCCTGCGGCGGGCGGCGAGCGGGTCGATCGTTCTCCAGGGGGAGGACATTACGCGCGAATCGATCCGTTCGCGAACGGAGAAGGGCATCGCCCATATCCCGGAGGACCGCCAGAAGCGGGGCCTCGTGCTCGACTATACGCTGGAAGACAACATGATCCTCGAGGTCTATAACCGGGAACCGTTCTCGCGGCGCGGCATCTTGAACCGGTCGGCCATACGCAAATACGCGAGCGCCATTCTGTCGAGCTTCGACGTGCGTTCGGGCCGCGGACCGCTGTCCGTCACCCGTTCCTTGTCCGGAGGCAATCAGCAGAAGGCGATCATCGGGCGCGAAATCGAGCTCGATCCGGCGCTGCTCATCGCCGTTCAGCCGACGCGCGGCCTGGACGTCGGCTCCATCGAGTATATCCACAAACGGCTGATCGAACATCGCGACAAAGGCAAAGCGGTGCTGCTCATCTCGCTCGAGCTCGACGAGGTCCTCAACGTGTCGGACCGGATCGCGGTCGTGAACAACGGCGAATTGATCGGTATCGTCAATGCCGCCGAGACGAATGAACAAGAAATCGGCCTCATGATGGCCGGCGTAGGCAAAGGGGGAGAACAATGAGAAACCTCGTCATATCCCTGTGCGCCGTTATCTTCGGCCTGATCGGCGGCGCCGTCCTCATGGCGGCGACGGGGCATGATCCGCTGGAAGGCTACCGCTACCTGTTCCAGGGCGGATTGAAGAACTCCGAGCGCATCGGCGACACGCTCGCGACGGGAACGCCGCTTATTTTCACGGGGCTGTCGGTGGCGTTCGCTTTCCGCACGGGCCTGTTCAATATCGGCGCGGCCGGCCAAATGCTGTTCGGCGGCTTCTGCGCCACGGTCATCGGGTTGAACGTGGACACGGCCAGGCCGCTGCTGCTGATCATGATGGTTCTTGCAGCCATGATCGGGGGCGCCTTATGGGCATTCATCCCGGGCTTGCTGAAAGCAAGATTCAACGTGCATGAGGTCGTATCCACGATCATGATGAACTGGATCGCCTATTGGACGATCTATTACGCCGTTCCGGCTTACTTGAAGGCGGAATCGGTCGAGACGGAATCCCGTCTGTTGCCGGTCAAAGCGACGCTCCGGTCGACGGTCTTGTCCGATATGTTCGGCGGCTCCTACATCAACATGGGGCTGTTCATCGCGGTCATCGCGGTGATCGTCATTGCGTTCATCATCAACAAGACGACGCTCGGGTATGAGCTGAAGGCCGTCGGCTACAACCGCTATTCCGCGGAATACGCGGGCATCCGGGTCAACCGGAGCATCATCGCGTCGATGCTCATCTCCGGCGCGCTCGCCGGACTCGGCGGCATGGCGCAATACGCGGGCAACGGCACGAATATCCAGATCGGCGTGCTGCCGACGCAAGGATACGACGGCATCGCCGTCGCGCTGCTCGGCGCGAACTCGCCGCTCGGCGTACTGCTGTCCGCCTTGTTCTTCGGGCTGCTGTATTCCGGCCGGGGCTTCATGAACGCCATGACGGAAATTCCGCCGGAAATCGCGGACTCCATCATCGCGATCATCATTTACTTCGCGGCGACGAGCGTGATGATGGACAGATGGATCGGACGGATCCTGAGCCGCAGGCGCGCTGCCGCGGGAACGGGCACCGGCGGACCGGTCAGCGGAAAGGAGAACGCATAAGCTTATGTGGACGACAATCGAACAGATTTTTCCGTATGCGATCATGTACACCATACCGCTTCTGATTACCGCGCTGGGCGGCCTGTTCAGCGAACGAAGCGGCGTCGTCAATATCGGTCTCGAAGGGCTGATGGTCATCGGTTCCTTCATCGGGGCGCTCTCGATCAGCAAGCTGCAGGAGGCATGGCCGGGGCATCCCGTGTACGCCATCTGGATCGGCCTGCTGATCGCGGTGGCGGCCGGGATCGTCTTCTCCCTGCTGCATGCGTTCGCCAGCGTTCACTTGAGCGCCAATCAGGTCATCAGCGGCACCGCGATCAACATGATCGCAGGCGCCATTACGGTGTTCCTCTCCCGCAACATTACGGGCAGCGGCAATATCCGCCTGACGCGCGGCTTCCAGCCTTTCGACGTCTGGGGATTGTCGGATATTCCGGTGCTCGGCCCGCTGTTGTTCTCCAAGACGTACTGGACGACATGGCTCATTCTGTTGATCGTGCTCCTGAGCGCCTACGTGCTGAAGAAGACGCCGTTCGGCCTTCGTCTCCGTTCATGCGGCGAATATCCGCAGGCGGCGGAAGCGGCAGGTGTCAACGTTCGCAGAATGCGTTATATTGGAGTTATGATTTCCGGAGCTTTCGCATCGCTGGGAGGCGCGATTCTGCTCGTTACGATCGCCGGCGAATTCACGGGCACCGTCGCCGGACTCGGCTTTCTGTCCTTGGCGGCGCTCATCTTCGGCCAATGGCGTCCGCTCGGCATCCTGGCGGCGACGCTGTTCTTCGGATTCGCCAGCACGATCGCGAACGTATCGCAAGTCATACCGGCGCTCAAACCGATTCCGCCGATTATCCTCAGCGTGTTTCCTTACGCGATCACGCTTATCGCGCTCGTCATTTTCTCCAAGAGCTCGCAAGCGCCGAAGGCGGCAGGGGAGGTATTCGATTCCGGGAAACGGTAGCGCAGCGACGGACGGGGGGAGTGTAGGGAACCGATGTATGACGAACGCTCGGACGATAAGCGCAATAAGATGCTTGACGCCGTCCGCATGTATTACCAGCTGGACTACAGTCAGCAGGAAATTGCCAAGCAGCTCGGCGTGTCCAGGCCGACGGTCAGCCGTTTCATCCAGCAGGCCAAAGAGGAAGGGTACGTGGTCATCAACATCATCGACCCGCTAGAGAACAACGATTTGCTGGCCAGCAAGATGGAGCGGAAATTCGGACTGAAAAAAGTCGTGATCGTCAACGCGCCGAACTACTCGGACGCTGTCGTGCGGAAGTATCTCGGCATCGGGGCAGCCAAGTACCTGGACCAGATTATCAAGGACGGCGACATCGTCGCGGCGACATGGGGACTGACGCTGTACGAGGTCGCGCTGAACTTGCAGGACAAGCACGTGAAGGACGTCAAAGTCGTGCAGCTGAACGGGGGCGTCAGCCATTCGGAGACGAGCACCTACGCCAGCGAGATCATCAGCCTGTTCGGGAAAGCGTTCCATACGAACCCGTACTTCATTCCGCTGCCGGCGATCGTCGACCACCCGATCGTCAAGAAGACGATCGAGACCGACCGCCATATCCGCAATATCCTGGAGCTCGGGAAGCAGGCGAATATCGCGATAGTAACTGTCGGCTCGCCGACCGAGGACTCCGTCCTGATCAAGGCGAATTACTTCAGCGAAGCGGAGCTGAAGCTGATTAACGAGAAGGGAGCGGGCGACATCTGCTCCCGCTATTTCAATATCAACGGCACGATCTGTTCGCCGGAATTGGATCAGCGCACGATCGGCATCGAGCTGCACGAGCTGAAGAAGAAGGAGCAGTCGATCCTCGTGGCAGGCGGCATTCGCAAAGTCGACGGCATCTACGGCGCGCTTCGCGGCCGGTACGTCAATGTGCTGATCACGGACCAGTTTACGGCCAAATATCTAATGGAACGACCGTGACCGTGCGGATTTCAACAGACAGAGAGGGAGGTTTACAATGAATCAGGAACTGGGAGGAGCGGCGCTCGCCGCTTATTTCGACCATACGCTGCTCAAGCCGGAATCGGCTGAGCAGGATATCGTCAAGCTGTGCGCGGAAGCGAAGGAGCACGGTTTCGCGACCGTGTGCATCAATCCGTATTGGGTTGCGGAAGCTTCGCGGCGGCTGCAAGGCTCCGGCGTCGGCGTGACGACGGTCATCGGCTTCCCGCTCGGCGCGAACAGCACGTTCGTCAAAGTCGCGGAAACGCGCGACGCGCTCGCGAGCGGCGCAACGGAGATCGACATGGTGCTGAACGTCGGCGCCTTGAAGTCGGGCCGGCTCGATGCGGTCGAGCGGGACGTGCGGGCCGTGAAGGAAGCGTGCGGCGGCCGCGCCCTGCTGAAGGTCATCCTCGAGGTCGGCCTGCTGACCGACGAGGAGAAGGCGACGGCGTGCGCGATCTGCAAGCGCGCGGGCGCCGATTACGTGAAGACGTCCACGGGCTTCGGGCCCGGCGGCGCGACCGTGAAGGACATTGCGCTCATGCGCGAGGCGGTCGGTCCGGAGATGGGCGTGAAGGCGTCCGGCGGCGTGCGCGACCTGGAGACGGTCCGCGCCCTGATCGCGGCGGGCGCGACGCGCATCGGCGCGAGCGCCAGCGTGAAGATCGTGAACGGCGGCACGGGCGAAGGATATTGACGGCAGACGAAGGAGCTGTCTTCGGTCATGAATCATGACGCGAAGACAGCTCCTCCTGTTGTTCGGGCTTAAGCCCGGAGATAACGGTCGCGGACGATATTCAAGTGATGCAGCTCGTGACCGGCGATCACGTAAGCGAATGCCCGCGCCGACATCGTCGCGTTGCTGGCCGTGCCTTTGCGAAGCCAGGCTTCCGGCGCGATCGAGCGGGTCAGGCTGAGGGTCGCGGCGCGCACCGCTTCATAATCGGCCAGCAATTGCGGCATGGAAACCCCGCTGAAATCCGCGTTGGCAATATAGCTGTCCTGGTCGAATCCGGGCAGCGGCGTCGTATCCCCGCGGGCGATGCGAAGCATACGATAACTCATGACGCGCTCCGTATCGGCCAGATGGCCGAGCAGCTCCTTCAGGCTCCATTTGTCCGGCGCGTAACGGAAGTTCGCTTGTTCGTCCGTCAGCGCGGCGAATAGCGCCGTCGTGTCCCGACGGTTCTCCTCGAGCTGCCCGAGCACGTCGCGATCCGCGACAAGAGCGATGTAAGTGCCGAAATGACCGCCGAATTCGTCGGCCGCAGGAAGGCTTAGCATAAACGTCATCTCCTCTAATGGTTGAATTCGAATCGCATATGGGTGTAAGCTACTAGAACAAGCGTAACCCTCGTACGCGTTAAAAACAAGGAGTGTTTTACAATATGGCAGGCAGGTCGAAAGAAGAATTGCAAGCGAACGGCATCTCCCACTTGGGCAACCAAGGGACGCAATACGCGTTCAATTACAGTCCGGAAGTGCTGGAAACGTTCGAAAACAAGCATGTCGGACGGGATTATTTCGTGAAGTTCAACACGCCGGAGTTTACGAGCCTGTGCCCGATCACGGGCCAGCCGGATTTCGCGTCGCTCTACATCTCGTATATCCCCGACGTGAAAATGGTGGAAAGCAAGTCGCTGAAGCTCTACCTGTTCAGCTTCCGCAACCACGGCGATTTCCACGAGGACTGCATGAACATCATCATGAACGACCTCATCGCGCTGATGGAGCCGCGCTATATCGAGGTATGGGGCAAGTTCACGCCGCGCGGCGGCATCTCGATCGACCCGTACACGAATTGGGGCCGGCCGGGCACGAAATACGAAGAAATGGCCCAGTACCGCCTTATGAACCATGACCTGTACCCGGAGAAAGTGGACAACCGCTAGCAGCGGTTGACCGCAGAAGACCGATGCAGGTCTTTTGCGCGTTTGGAGCATCGATCATCCATCGGCCGTCATCGTTATCCGATACTCAAGAACCCGGCGACTTTCAATGATAAAGCCGCATGCGCGAAAGGACGTGGCTCATGCAATGAAATTTTCGTGGGAACGCAACCTGTTCGTTTTATGGACCGGCGTATTCTTCTGCAGCATGGCGTATTCCATCTCGATCCCGTTCCTGCCGATCTTCCTGAACACGGAGCTCGGCGTGGAGCATCATCTGGAGGCGTGGTCGGGCATCGCGTTCGGCATCACGTTCCTGGCCAGCGCGCTCATCTCGCCGTATTGGGGATCGCTTGCCGACAAGTACGGACGCAAGCCGATGCTGATCCGTTCCGGCTTCAGCTTGGCCGCACTTTATTTCATCAATTATTTCGTTCACGATCCGTACCTGTTCCTGGTCGTCCGCATCTTTCAAGGCTTGCTGGCCGGCTTCGTCCCGGCTTCGATCGCGCTCGTCGCCACGAATACGCCGGAGGAGAAGACCGGCTACGCGCTCGGCATCATGTCGACGGCGGGGGCGACCGGCAGCATTATCGGCCCGCTCGTCGGCGGCGTGGTCAGCCATTATATCGGCAACCGCGAAGCGTTCCTGTTCTCGAGCGCCATCGTGCTCGTCTCCGCGCTGGTCGCCGTCTTCCTCGTGAAGGAGCAGAACTTCAACCGGAAGGCGGTACGGTCGCATGTGCTGGACGACCTGAAGTACGCGCTGTCGAACCGTTCGTTCATGGTGCTGCTCGTCATGGTGGCGGTCAGCACGTTCTCCGTCATGATTCTGGAGCCGCTGATTACGGTCTACGTGCTGCGGATGGGGATTTCCAAAGACAGCGCGTCTCTCACCTCGGGGATCATCTTCTCGGCCGTCGGCGTCGCCACGGTCATCATGGCGCCGCGCTGGGGCAAGATCGGCCGGAAGATCGGCTACGGGAAGGTGCTCGTCATCGGGCTGATCGGCAGCGGCATCGGCAATATCCTGCAAGTCTTCGTCACGCATTACGTCGGCTTCGGCATCCTCCGCTTCGGCTACGGCCTGTTCTTCGCGGCGGTTAATCCGGCGATCAACGCGATGATCGTGCAGCGGACGGATGCGGATTTCCGCGGACGCGCGTTCAGCCTGAACCAGTCGTCCTCGCAGATCGCGACGATGGCGGGGCCGATTATCGGCGGGCTGCTCGGCGGCTGGATGCCGATCCGCTGGATCTTCGTCATTAACGGCTGCGCGCTGCTGCTGTCGGCGCTGCTGTTCAAATCGAGAAGCCAGGCCAAGGCGACGGTCGCGGCAAGACATAGCTAGCTGTTAAACGGCGATTGAGCGCTATCAGACCGGGAAAGATCCGATGAAGATCGGTTTTGCATACGTCTTTGAGTATCATTAGTTCAACTTATATAGCTGAACATTTGAGTGTTTTGTGGTTAGAAGATTCAAAGTGCCCGAGTCACACATAGACTCGGGCACTATTTTTTTGCATCAAAAACTAATCGTATCTTCATCCCATAAATAAAAGACCAAGATGGGCAGACTTAGCGCCGCATCATCTTGGGTCTTTATCGACCGCTGCCATATTGAGCAGATTGTGAGCGATCGAAAGCCACCGGCCTCCAAGTTTACTTGGGGTAAGCCTCGAAGCAGGAACCTCCGGAATCCCCGGTTGCTCTTCAGTTGTCCGAAACGCTTTCCGGCTCATGCATCCTCCGGAAAAGGGTTTGGGAAACGGACAGGAGATGCGCTATTTCTGCTGAAGGCGGGTTTTTGCTGCATTCCGGAGCCAATAACGCATCCTATGTCCGATCGCTACCTCCAAACGCCGATTTCGATCAAGTAGCGGATCGTCTGTCCGACTGCCTATGTCCGTTCGTGGAGGAGGCACACGTCTGACGAAGCATGTTGCCCTAGCGGTAACGGTGTCAGCCGCCGGCCTCGACACGAACACTTTTTCGACAGCCTGCGGATAGGGTGAAGAACCCTATCCTTAAGAAGGGGCTTCCCGCCGTCATCTAACGATGACTTACGGGACAGCCCCTTGTATTATGGGTCAAGCGCGTCGTCTTAGACCAGACCGCGATCCATCGCCTTGATGATCAGGGCGGCGAACAGGCTGTTGGACCACGCGAACCATGGACGGGAGAAGTCCGTCGGATCGTCGGGGTGGAAGCCCTCGTGCATGTAGCCGGTATCGGCGTCGGTGTTCACCAGCATGTCGATCAATTCGCGGATCTCTTCGTCGTCGTCGGAGGTGAGCGCCTGCATGGAAAGCGCCATATGCCACACGTAGCCTCCCGGCGTATGCGGGCTGCCGATGCCGCGCGCGTAGCGGCCTTCGAAATAAAACGGGTTGTCGACGCTCAGCGCGAACCGCCGCGTGTTCCGGTAAACCGGATCGTCGCTGCCGACGTAGCCGATATACGGAATCGAGAGCAGGCCCGGCGTGCCGGCGTCGTCCATCAGGCAGTAATTGCCGAAGCCGTCCGTCTCGTACGCGTAGATGCGGCCATGCGCGGGATGATTCACGATTCCGTAGGCGCGGATGCCGTAATCGATCTCCTTGCGCAGCTTCTCGGCCCGCTCGGCCAGCCGTTCGTCCTTGTAGATCTCGCTGGCGATCCGGCGGATATGCCCGAGAACGACGACGGCGAACATGTTGTTCGGGATATTGTAGCCGAACAGGCAAGCATCGTCGCTGGGACGGAAGGCGGACCAGGTCATGCCGGTATAATTCACGGGCAGGCCGCGGCCGTCGTTTTGCAGCGTCTCGGTCTCCTTGTCGGTATCGCGGACGAAACGGTACGTCGATCGTTCCGTGTGCCGCTGCTCGGTGATCATGAGATTGACGATGGACGAGAGCGCCCGGTAGCAGGTATCGGTGAACGCGTCGGTGCAGCCGGTCTCTTGCCAATAGTCGTGCAGCAGCTGTACGGGGAAGCAGAGGGAGTCGAGCTCGTATTTGCGCTCCCACATCCACGGGTTCAGTCCGCAGTCGTCGCTTGCGCGGTAGTGCGCGTCGCTGGCCGTTTCATTGAACGCGTTGGTATAGGGGTCTATGGACAAGTAGAACATCTGCCGGGCGATCAGGCCGCCCAGGATGCGCCGGAGCTCCTCGTCCTCTTTGGCGAGCGGGAGGTAGTGGCGCACTTGCTCGGTGGAGTCGCGCAGCCACATGGCCGGGATGTCGCCGGTGAAGACGAAGGTGGTTCCGTCGTCCAGCAGCTTGGTCGTCGTCTCCAGGGTGTTGGGATAGCAGTTGCGGAACAGCCGCTGCAGCTTGGGCCGGTGGGCCAGCCGCTCGTCGGCTTGATGAAGGAAACGGGATACGGATGCAGGTGCTTTCATGGTAGGACATCCTCCTGTAATGGATAGGTGATATGCGGATGCAAGAAAGAATGTCACACCGGATCCCGAAGCGCAATATGTATCATTTGCATGCGCGATGGCGGGTAAAATCCAACATATTTCGAACCGGACAACGACAATCCCTCACGATTGATCCCATGGCTGAAAGCCTTGTCATGTCTGGCATGGCGGGCTTTTCGGCATGACAATTCATATTCGACATATATACGGCTGCCCGCGAAATTTTTAGTATAAGACGTATGAACGAGCAAGGCGGTTCGGTTATGAATACGCTTGCTTGAGGGATCATCAGCCGCCTTCATATGCATCGGAGCGGAAGCTGGGTCAAGGGAAAGGAGAAGGGTTAGTTTGAAAGCAAGTCAAGAGCCGGCGCCTCGGACGCAGCAGAGCGGATTGAAAAAGAGCGGCTCCAGGCGAAAAAGAATCATGCACAATTGGGAGCTGTACCTGTTTATCGCTCCTTGCATGCTGTATTTCATCGTGTTTCAATATGTACCCATGTACGGAGTGCAGATCGCCTTCAAAAACTTCCTGCCGGCCAAAGGCTTCGCCGGCAGTAAATGGGTCGGGTTCGACCACTTCGAGCGTTTCTTCCATTCCTATTATTTTTGGGACCTGTTGTGGAATACGTTCAGCCTCAGCCTGTATGAATTGGCGGTCGGGTTCCCGCTGCCGATCATTCTGGCGCTGGCGTTCAACGAAATCAAGAACGGCCTTTTCAAGCGAAGCGTGCAGACGGTTACGTACGCGCCGCATTTTATCTCCATCGTCGTCATGGCGGGGATGATCATCACGTTCTTGAGCCCGTCCTCGGGCATTCTGATCCGCCTCATCGAGTGGGTCGGGCTGCAGCCGGCTTCGTTCCTGGAGGATCCGCGCTGGTTCAAGACGGTCTACGTCCTCTCGGGCGTATGGCAGAGCGCGGGCTGGGGCACGATCATCTATCTCGCCGCCTTGTCGGCCGTCGATCCGCAGCTGCACGAAGCGGCGATCGTCGACGGGGCGAGCCGTCTCAAGCGGGTGCTTCATATCAATATCCCGACGATCATTCCGACGATCGCGATCCTGCTGATCCTGAACGTCGGCAACATTCTCGGCGTCGGTTACGAGAAAGTCCTGTTGCTGCAAAACTCGCTGAACATGGAATCCTCGGACGTCATATCGACCTTCGTGTACAGGTCGGGCTTGCTGAACAATCAGCTCAGTTTCTCCACGGCGGTCGGCTTGTTCAACTCCGTGGTCAACGCCATCCTGCTCTTGACGGTCAACCGAATCGCCAAAAAAACCAGCGACAACAGTCTCTGGTAGAAAGGAGGTCGCATCGATGGTATCGGCGATCAAAGAATCAAAAGGGGACAAGCTCTTCCTTGTCCTGGTCTACCTCTTCCTGGCGGCAGCGCTAATCGTCGTGCTCTACCCGCTGATCTACATGGTCAGCGCATCGATCAGCACGCCCAAGTACGTGAACTCCGGCGAGATGTGGCTGCTGCCGAAAGGCTTGACGTTGGAAGGCTACAAGCTCGTGTTCGGGAACGCCAAGATTTGGGTCGGCTACCGCAATACGATCTTATACACCCTCATCGGAACTTCGATCAACCTGGCGGTGACTTTGCCGGCTGCTTACGCGCTCAGCCGAAGCGACTTCTTCGGCCGGCAGTTCTTTATGATCGTGATCCTGATTACGATGTTTTTCAGCGGGGGCCTCGTGCCGACTTACCTCGTCGTGAAGGAACTCGGCATGATCAACTCGATGTGGGCGTTGATTCTGCCGGTCTCCGCTTCCGTATGGAATATCATCGTGGCCCGGACGTTCTTCCATTCCACGATTCCGAAGGAACTGCAGGAGGCGGCGCATATCGACGGCTGTACCAATATGCGGTTATTCATCCGCATCGTGCTGCCGCTATCGGCGCCGATTATCGCGGTCATGGCGCTGTTCTACGGCGTCGGGCATTGGAACAGTTATTTCTCCGCCTTGATTTATCTCAATCAGGAGTCCAAGTTCCCGCTGCAGATGGTGCTGCGGCAGATTCTCGTGCTTCAGCAGATGGGCGCGGAGACGAACGGCGCGGTGCTGAGCGGCGAAGCGGCCAGTCTGGCCGCCTCCAAGGCGGAAATCGCCTCGCTCGTGAAATATTCCGTTATCATCGTTTCCACGCTGCCTATCATTGCCGTATACCCGTTCCTTCAGCGCTATTTCGTGCAGGGCGTGATGATCGGCTCGGTGAAGGGCTAGAGCGGCGCGGGCCATCGGAGGCATGCCCAGCGTTCGGACGGACGCAGGCTAAGCCTTCCGTGCAGGAGTAACCGAAGATAAGCCTTCCCTTTGCCCGGGCGAACCGCTGCTTGCAGCCTGCCTAGCGGGCATGTAATAAGGGAACCGCCATCTTCGTTTATGATAGATAACATAGAGATGATATCAAAAGGAGGAGCAAGACATGAAGACAGGAAGAAGAGGGTTGCATTTGCTGCTTGCGGGCACTATGCTGGCCGGCGTATTGGCCGGCTGCGGCTCGGCGGACAAAGAGACGGGCAGCAAGTCCGCCGCCGCGGACAACGTGAACAAAGAAGGATTCCCGGTCGTTAAAGAGCCGCTGACGCTCTCGATGATGGGGCCGGATGTCGGCATTCAAAACTGGGACAAGATGGCGACCTTCGAAGAAATGGAAAAGCTGACGGGGATCCATATGACCTTCCAAAATGCGCCGAAGGACGCCTTCGAGACGAAGAAAAGCCTCGTGTTCGTCAGCGGCACTTATCCCGATATTTTCTACGCGGCCGGGTTGACGCCGGCGGAACAAATGAATTACGGCGAACAGGGCATTCTCGTCCCGCTTGAAGATCTGATCGAGGGATACGCGCCGAACATCAAGAAGATTCTCGACGATAATCCGACGATTCGCAAATCGATCACCGCGCCGGACGGCCATATCTATGCGCTGCCGGTCATCGAATTCAACCAGCCTTGGTACCGTAACCCGCTGTGGTACAACGGAGATTTCCTGAAAGCGCTCGGAATGGACAAGCTGCCGGAAACCACGGAGGAGCTGTATGCGTACCTGAAGCGGGTCAAGACGGAGGATCCGAACAAGAACGGCAAGGCGGACGAAATTCCGTTGTCTTCCGCTTCCCCGGGCAACAGCCTGCGCGATATCCGCACGTGGCTGCTCGGCGCATTCGGCATCTACGAGGAAGAAATTTACGTAGACGACAGCGACAAGGTCCACTACACCCCGATCGAAGCGGGCTACAAGGATTACCTGACCTACCTGAACCGTCTGTGGAACGAGAACCTGCTGGATCATGAGAGCTTCTCGCAAACGGCCGAGCAGCGCGAGGCCAAGGCGCGCAACAACCAGCTCGGCTTGTTCTCGGCCTGGACCGCCTTCCAACTGATGGGCGAAGAGCCGAATACCGACGATCCGATGTTCAGCCCGGTGAAGAGCGATTCCGTGTCTGCTCCGGCCATCGCGAAGAACAAGGGCATCAACACCGGCGCGTTCGCCATTTCGAAGACGAATCCGTCGCCGGAGGCGTCCATGCGCTGGATCGACTACTCGTATTCCATTGAAGGCGCGACGCTGTTCAACAAAGGGCCGGAAGGCATTCTGTGGAAGTACACGAACAAGGACACGTACGAGAAGGAATACCTGCCCGTGCCGGGCGGCGGCGACCGCGAGGAATACCGTTCCAAAATCACGCCGAACTACGGCATTCCGGCTCCGACGATCAACCTGCCGGAGATCTCGAACGGCCTGCTGGGCGACGTGGATGACTGGGTCGCCAACGAGACCAAGACCAAGCTTCTCGACCGCGGCGCCCGCATTCCGTTCCCGGTCCTGTTCCTGACGCCGGAAGAACAGGCGGAAGTGACGACCATGACGTCCGACCTGAACACGTACGTGCGTCAGATGGAAGCCAAGTTCGTCACCGGCGCCGAGCCGCTGACCGGCTGGGACAGTTATGTCGGCACGATCAAGAAGATGGGCGGCGACCGCATGGCCGAGATTTACCAAACCGCTTATGACCGCTGGAAGTCCAATTAAATACCGGATTTAATCATCGCCCGAAAACTCTCCGAGGGTTCATGCTGTCGGAGAGTTTTTATTTTCGCGCGAACGAAAGCACGAACCATGCGAACGCACAGGAGGAATAATGACATGCATATCACCAGACATCCCGCCAACCCGATCGTGGTTCCCGGCGAATTCGAATGGCGGAAGGCGACGGTGTTCAATCCGGCCGTCATCCTCGACGGGGATAAATTTTATATGATCGAGCGGACCGCGGGTTCGCTGACCCCTTGCAAAAACTATCTCGGCCTGCTGGAGAGCGAGGACGGCGTGCATTTCACCCACGTGAAGGACGAACCGGTCCTGACGCCGGACGAGCTGGGCTTCCCGTACGGCAGCGTGCAGGATCCGCGCGTCGTCAAGATCGACGGAACCTTCTACATGAACTATGCGCTGCGGCCGTGCGCGATGAATTATTATCCGACGAACACGGGCGTCCCGGAACGTTCGTTCCCTAAGTATCCGGACGGCTGGGGCGAGCAGGACGGACATTGGCTGACCCGCTCTTCCATCGTCAAGTCGGACAATCTCGTCGACTGGGAGTTCGTCGCGGATACGACCGAGCTGGACATCAACGACCGCGACAATATCCTGTTCCCGGAGAAGATCAACGGCAAGTACGTCCTGCTGCGCAGGCCGGAGGAGTACGTCGGCGAAGCGTACGGCACGGAGAAGGCGGCCATGTGGATTACGTACTCCGACGACCTGATCAGCTGGGAGAAGCCGAAGCTCTTGGCCAAAGCCGAGAACATGGCCTGGGAGTCCCGCAAGATCGGCGGATCGACGCCGCCCGTCAAGACGGACAAGGGTTGGCTCGTTCTGTATCACGGTGTCGACGACCGGATCGTCTATCGGGTCGGCGCGTTGCTGCTCGATCTCGACAACCCGGAGAAGGTCATCGCGCGGACGCATAACTTCATCATGGAGCCGGAGACGTATTACGAGAAGTTCGGCTACCAAATTCCGAACGTGGTCTTCCCGACCGGCAATGTCGTGAAGGATGGCCTGCTGTACATCTATTACGGGGTGACGGATACGGCTATCGCGCTCGCGACCGTTCCGCTGGACGAACTGGTGGCGCATATTTTGAACGAGCCGAAGTCGTAGACCAGCGACATCTGGAAGAAGGAAAGAAGGAACAGGAGCTGTCCTGACGTCTAAGAACGGGGACAGCTCCTTTATGTTGGCGGCGGGAGGGCTACTGCGCCTCGGAGATCGGGGCGCCGTGCAGCTTGCGGTATTGGCCGGGGGTGTATCCGGTTTCCTTCTTGAATTTGCGGATGAAGTTCGGCGCATCCAGATAGCCGACGCGCTCGATGATATCCTTCAGCGGAGCGTTGGTATGCATGAGCTGGCGGATCACTTCCTTGAGCCGGCACTGCCAGATGTACTCCGTAAAGTTGCAGCCCGCCTTCTCTTTGAAGCTGCGGCTGAGATACGAGGTGGAGGTATCGTATTTGAGGGCGATATGCTCCAGGCTAAGCGTATAGTCCGCGTAATTCTGTTCGACGTAGGCGACGATCTCGTCCATGAGCGACGGCTGCACCGACTCGGTTTGGCGCGTGGCGGCGCCGCATATCCGCATCGCCAGCGAGCTGAGCTTGTTCTCCAGTCCCTCGAGCGTCTCGAAGGCGTGCAGCGACGAGATATCGGCGCGCACCTCGTCCATGCCGAGCTCGGCGGCGGTCCGCAGCAGGGAATTGAGCACGTCGAAGCATAGGCATCGCAGCAAGCCTGCGGGCAGCGCTTCCCGCTTGAGCTTCGCCATCATGGTCGCGATCAGCTGCAGCGACGTGGCTTCGTTGCCTTGCTTAAGGCTCTGCTCCAGCTTAAGCAGCCATTTCTTGGGGATCCAGTAGCTCTCGCCGGAGTCGGACGACGCCGATAATGCCGTCAGCTCCTCGAAATAAGCGATTCGGCCGTTCTGCGTCAGCATCCGCTGCTCGAGCGCCGATGCCGCCTCGAGGAAGGATTGGTTCAGCCCGGACAGGCCGTCGTACAAGCTGCCGACGCCTAGAACGGCGCGGTTGGGCAGCCGCTGCGCCAGTCGCTCGTCGAGCTCGCCGACAACGAGGGCGACCCGGCCGGCCCTGTCGCTGTCGTCCGCCGGCAGCAGCGTCACCATAAGGGCGAGCTGATGGGAGACGGACAGCTCGACGCTGTGAATGCGGGCATGCAGCTCGGGCAGCTCCAACTGGTGGAGCCAAGCGCGCAGCGCCTGCTGATCCTCCCATGACCGATCGGCGCGGCTCCGTTCGTCCAAGCGGAGGATAATCGCGAAGCAGCAGGCTTGCTCCGGCAGCTCCAGCCCGGACTGGACGATCATCCGCTCGATCTCGGGATCGTCCGGTTTGCCGTGCTTGAACAGCAGCATAAGGCATTGATTGCGCACGAACGGCTCTTGCATGTCGATGCGGGCGTGATAGTCATGCATCGTCTGCTTGATCCAATCCCACTCGTTCCGGCTCTTCGGCGTTTCCTTGGCGCCGTTCTGCAGGGAAGCGAATTCCAACAGGTCGCGAATCGGATGGTACTGCCTTCTGGCGAGCAGCATCGCCGCGGCGATGCCGGTCAGTGCCGTGAAGGCGAAGACGAGCAGGATGATCGTTCGAATCTGGCCGACCCGCTCGAAGAATTGGTAGCTGGGGATGGCCGTCGCGTACGTCCAGCCGTTGATTTTGGACTTGACCGTGACGACGGAATAGCGTTCGCCGCCCAGCGCCATGCCGTGGATGCCGGGGGAGAGCGAGGTCAGCGACGTCAAGTCGTGGCCGCGCAGGGCGTCGCCCCGGTAGCTGGCCGTCAGCACCTCGCCCGTTTCCGAGAAGATATAGCTGCTCCCGGAGAAGTCGTTCAGGATCGAATCCATGACGCCGGCAAGCCGGTTTTCTTTGATCAAATAAAGCACGGTGCCGTACGGGTAGGGATCGTTGGGCTTGATCGGGACGAGCATCGCAAGCATCGATTCGCTGCGCGAGTGCACGGTCGCCATCTCGGCCGGCCGCACGGTGTTGAATGCCGTATCGTTGAGCGCCTGCTTGATTTCCTTCGGCTGCCAATGCTCGAAATGAAACATGTCGTCGAAGACGAGGTTCAAATCGGTCATTCCGAGATTGGAATAGATCCGATCGTCGCCGCGGTAATAGAGGAACAGTTCCTCCAGTATCGAATTGTTGCTCTTGTAGCGCGCCAAGGAGGCAATGGCGTCGCGGCCGTAGTACGGATGCGAGACCATGAATTTGGTGAGATGCTCGTCGTACGAGATGTTGCTTGCGGTCTCCAGCAGGTTGGTCATCTGCGTATCGATGGATTGCTTTACCTGGTCGAGCTGGTTGACGTTGGACTGCTCGATCTCGGCGCGCAGGTTGGCCGTCGCGTTATGATAGATGACGAAGGTGACGCCTGAAAGCGGAACCAAAAAAATAAGAATGTAAGACAACGTGTAGGTGACGAGCAATTTGGACTTGAAGCGGCTCCAATTCAAGCGGATGCCCGACGTCATGCCGGACGGTGTAAGGTTGGCTTTCACGATGACCTCCCGGAGTTTGTGCGTCTTGCTATCGAATCCGCGCATGGTTCTGCAGAGAGACCAAGCGCGATGGCGGATAATAAGCGAAAGAATGCGCTTTCTTCGCGCGCTGGGATTGGCGGCGGCGCATAACGAAAAAGCGTTGTGACCGGTTCGAATATGTTGTTAATTCAAACATTATAACGTTATATTCATTTAATTGCTAGATTATGTTATGCTAGTGAACAAAAAGAGACAACGTATGGGCGCTGTCGCACGAAGGAAGGACGCATCAATAGCATGGGGATCGTACTGCGTAATATGAAACGGATGGACGGACCGGAAGCCGACATCATGATCGAAGGCGGCAGGATCGCCGCGATCGTCCCTCCGGGGACGGGCGAAGGCGAGGTCGTCGCCGAAGGCGGCTTCGTATCGAGCGGCTGGATCGACATGCACGTGCATGCATTTCGCGAGCTCAAGCCTTACGGGGATGCGATCGACGAAATCGGCGTCAAGCAAGGCGTAACGACGATCGTCGACGCCGGCAGCTGCGGCGCGGACCGTATCGGCGAGCTGCGGGCGGCCGGCAACCTGGCGTATACCCGGCTGCTGGCTTTCATGAACATTTCCAGAATCGGTCTCGAGCGCGTCGACGAGCTGTCGAATCCGGCATGGCTCGACGAAGACGCGATCCTGGAGGCGGTGCGGGCCAACGGAGAGTTCATCGTCGGACTCAAGGCACGGATCAGCCGCAGCGTCGTGAAGGAGCAGGGCATCGAGCCGCTCCGGCGCGCACGCCTGTTCTCCGAGGCGACGGGACTGCCGCTGATGGTCCACATCGGTTCGGGACCGCCGGAGATCAGCGAGGTGATCGGGCTGCTGGCGCGCGGCGATATCGTCACCCACTATCTGAACGGCAAGGCCAATAATCTCTTCGACGGGCAGGGACGCCCGCTGCCCGGACTGATGGACGCGATCGCCCGCGGCGTCCATCTGGATGTCGGCCACGGATCGGCAAGCTTCTCGTTCCGCGTGGCGGAGCGGGCCCGCGAGGCCGGACTGCCGCTGCACACGATCAGCACGGACATCTACGAGAGCAACCGGCTGGGCGGGCCGGTCTTCAGCCTGGCGAACGTGATGAGCAAGTTTCTCTATCTCGGCTACGGTCTGCGGGAAGTCGTAGACGCCGTGACGGTCCATGCGGCGGCATGGCTTGGACGGCCGGAGCTCGCCGGATTGCGGGTCGGCGGAACGGCCGATCTGACGCTGTTCGACGTCGTGCGGGGAGAGAAGGCGCTGATCGATTCCGAAGGGGAAACGCGGACGGCGGGCACCTACATACAAGCCAAGGGAGCGGTAATCAATGGATCATACTTTGCATGCTAAATACGGATTGAAACGCGTCGTCAACGCCAGCGGCCGGATGAGCATCCTCGGCGTATCGGCACCGGCCGACGACGTCATGAACGCGGTGAAGGCGGGCGGCCAAAGCTACGTGGAAATGGCCGACCTGGTAGACAAGTCGGGCGCTTACGCGGCGAAGCTGCTGAACGCCGAAGACGCGGTCGTCGTCAATTCCGCCTCCAGCGGGATCGCCTTGGCCGTGGCGGCCGTCGTCACGCGCGGCGACAAGCGGGCGAGCCTGAAGCTTCATCAGGAGCTTCCCGAGCGTAACGAGATTATTCTGTTCAAAGGACATAACGTCCAGTACGGCGCTCCGGTCGAGACGATGGTCGCGCTTGGCGGCGGGAAGCTTGTCGAGGTCGGCTATGCCAACGAAGGCCGCAAGGAGCATTTGGAAATGGCGGTCAACGAGCGAACGGCGGCGATTCTGTTCGTGCAGTCGCATCACTGCGTCCAGAAGAACATGATCAAGGTCGAGGATGCCTGGGAAGCGGCGCAGCGCCGCGGCGTGCCGCTGATCGTCGATGCCGCGGCCGAGGAGGACTTGCGCAAATATCCGGCATGCTCGGATCTCGTCATCTATAGCGGTTCCAAGGCGATCGAAGGCCCGACCTCCGGCATCGTGGCAGGCAAAGCCGGTTATGTCGGCTGGGTGAAGACGCAGCTGTACGGCATCGGCCGCAGCATGAAGGTGGGCAAGGAGTCGATCTTCGGCTTGCTGCAGGCGTTGGACGCGTATTTCGTCAAGGAAGACAAGAGCGCGGAAGAACGTGCCGCGCTGGCGGCGCTCGACGTACTGGGCGAGCTTCCGGGCGTAACCGTCGGCATCGTGCAGGACGAGGCCGGCCGGGCCATCTTCCGCGGACGGATCAAGATCGACGAAGCGGAAGCGGGCCTGTCCGCGCGGGCGGTCAACGACGGGCTTCGCGGCGGCGACATTGCGGTCTACACGCGGGACTATGGATTGGCGCAAGGGTATTTCGACCTCGATCCGCGTTCGCTGCAGGGCGACGATTTGCAAGTCATCATCACGCGCATTCAAGACATGATCAGGGGGAGACAGTAATGGCGAGCTTATCTAACCGGTTGTACAAGAACAAGGCGGCGCTTAACGTGCTGGCGGGCAGCATCGACAATGCGCGCGCGGTTTACGAAGCGGCGGAAGGCCATGTCCTCGTCGGCGTGCTGTCCAAGGCGTATCCCGATGCCCCGGCAGCGGCAGAAGCCATGAAGCAATACGGCGCGGCGATCGAGAATGCGGTCTCCATCGGCCTCGGCGCGGGGGACAATCGCCAGGGCGCCGTCGTGGCGGAGATCGTCAAGTCGTACGAAGGCAGCCATATCAATCAGATCTTCCCGGCCGTCGGCGCCACCAGCGCCAACCTGGGCAGCCGCGAGAGCTGGATCAACGCGCTCGTGTCGCCTTGCGGCCGGCCGGGTTACGTGAACGTCTCGACGGGCGTGTTCAGCGCGTCCGCTCCGGACAAGGCCATCGTCCCGGTCCATGCAGCGATCGCGCTGGTGCGGGATATGGGCGGCCACGCGCTGAAATACTTCCCGATGCAGGGACTGAAGCTGGAGGACGAATACCGCGCCGTTGCCAAGGCATGCGGCGAGGCCGGCTTCGCGTTGGAGCCTACCGGCGGCATCGATTTGGGCAACTTCGGCAAGATTCTCGAGATCGCGCTGGAAGCGGGCGTCCCGCAGGTGATCCCGCATGTGTATTCATCGATCATCGATTCCGCGAGCGGCGATACGCGCGTGGAGGATGTACGGACGCTGCTCGGCGAGCTGAAAGCGCTGGTCGATCGTTATGTCTAGAATCGCCGCGTTCGGCGAGGTGATGATGCGTCTGGAAACGCCGGGGTTCTCGACGCTGTCCCAGAGCAATCGGCTCGAATATTCCTTCTCGGGGAGCGGAGTCAACGTCCTCTCGGCGCTGTCCCGCTTCGGCCATGAGACGTATCTGGCCAGCACGCTGCCGGACAATCCGCTCGGCGACGCCGCGCTCGCGAATCTGCGCAAGCTGGGGATACAGACGGGATTCGTGAACCGGGGCGGCCGATACATCGGCATGTATTTCCTGGAGCACGGCTTCGGGCTTCGTCCGAGCAAGGTGACCTATTCCGACCGGCTCGGCAGCAGTTTCAACACCGTGCCCCACGCTGCGGGGGACTGGGAGCGGATCGCCGATTCGGTGGACGCGGTGCATTTCTGCGGCATCACGCTGGCGATGAACGAGCTGGCGCGCACCCAGATCAAGCAGCTGGCCCGCGCGGTCAAGAGCCGGGGCGGCAAGGTGATTTTCGATTGCAACTATCGTCCGTCGCTGTGGGGAGCGGATGGCTATGCGTTAGCGAAGCCGCATTATCGCGAGATGCTGGAGCTGGCGGATATCGCGTTCATGAACGAGAAGGACGCACTGCTGACGCTCGGCATGGCGAGCAGCGCCGCCGACCCGCATTCGCAGCTTCTCGAGCTTATTCCGCAAGTGGCGAAGGAATACGGAATCGGAACGATCGCCGGTACGCATCGCCATGTTAACGGGGACAATACCCATACGCTGAGCGGCTATTTGCATGCGGAAGAGGGATTCTGGTTCTCCCGGCCGTCGACCTTCTCGGTATACGACCGGGTCGGCGCGGGCGACGCGTACGCGAGCGGCATCATCCATGCGTGCCTGCGCGGCGACGATGCGCAATACGCGGTCGATTATGCCACGGCCGCGGCGGTGCTGGCGCATACGGTGCACGGGGATACGCCGATCGCGACGGAGGCAGACATCGTGAAGGCGATGACCCGAACGGCCGGTGACGTCGAGCGGTAAGACGGGAACCGGAGGAAGGAGAGCGAGGATGAGCATTACGCGCAAGAAAGGCCCGCTGTACCTGCAGGTCAAGAACATCGTCAAGGACCGCATTCTTCATGGCGTCTACCCGCTCGGCGGCCATATCCCGCCGGAGCCGCAGCTGGAGCAAGAGTTCAACGTCAGCAAGATGACGGTGCGCAATGCGATTCGCGAGCTGGCGGAGGAAGGATATGTCGAGAAGAAAAGCGGCGTCGGCACCATCGTCCTCACCAACATGTCGATTTCCCGTCTCTCCAAAGGCAAGCGGTTCACCGAGCTGCTGGTGGAGGAGGGACACCGCTTGGAGAAGAGGCTGATCTCTACGAGCCGAGTCCGCCCGGAGCCGGGCACGGAGCTGCATGGCCTGCTGGGGCCGTCGGCGATTCGCATCGAGCGGCTGTATGTGCTGAATGACCGTCCGTACATTCATATCGTGCACTATTTGGCCGATGCCGTTCTGCCCAAAGCGGAGCGGGAGGAGGACGAGCTGCCGTTCGAATCATTGTACGAATTGCTGGAAGAGCAGGATATCGTGCTGGACAACTTCCGCGACGCCTTCTCGGTAGGCGCTGCCTCCCCCGAGACCGCTATCCTGCTCGGCGTACCCGCAGGAACGCCGCTGCTCGTACGGCTGCGCCGCACGTACGATGTCGAGGGGCGGCTAGTCGAGTACAGCGTCGGTTATTACCGGGCGGAGCTGCAGCCGTACTTGGTTCGTTACGATACGTAAGGCCGGCGCGGGCCGGGACTATGGGAGAATACCGAACGCAAAACCGCGGCAGCCGGGTATGGCTGTCGCGACAAGTCATAAGAAACGAGGAGCGAGGCTGTCCCGGGAGGGAGGCCTCGTTCGTCATTTTCTGACATTTTTCTATTGACTCTCGTTCTCTATTGCCGGCGCGCATGGTATAGTGGAGGTAGGATATGGCAGTTATTTCGCCGTCTTGGCAGCGAGTCTCCGCGGGCGCTGCAAGGAGGTTTTTCATAGGCTGAGTGCTTTCCATAGGTTGAGAGCTTTCCATAGTTTGAGTGCGTTTCATAGGCCGAGAGCGTTTCATAGATGGAGAGCGTTGGCCGATTAGAGGGGGAATGATCGTCGATGAGGAAGAAACCGAACAAGAAACGGGCGATGTCCGCAAGCAAGGCCATCCGGCTGTTCGGCGCGGCCGCGGCAGCCGTGCCGCTGGCGATGTCCGTGCCTGCCGCGGCGGGCGCGCAAAGCGTGCAGGCGCCGCAATTGAAAGCGAGCATGGACGACCTGCTGCAGCAGGTCTATTCGGCCTCGCTGGTCGCGGGCAACAGCTTCGCGATCGATTTGAACGACGTGTTTCGGGATGCCGGCGAATATACCTATTCGGCGTTCGTCCAGTTCAGCTCGGTCGCGGACGTCGGCGTCATCGGCGACGGAGCCGGCAAGAGCCTTCGCATCGCGATGAAGAAGGCCGGCACGACGCAGGTCGATCTGATGGCACGGGCGCCGGGGACGGAGAATTACGTGCATGAGCGATTCACGCTGACGGTCCAGCCGAACTATGCGCTGAACAGCGCGGGCACGGCCGATATCGGGGACGTTATCCGGTACTACAAGGCGCATGCCGGCGAGTTTAAGACGACGGAAGATTACCGCCGGCTGCTGCAAGCCGCCGTGTCCAGCTCCGCCCCGCCGGTCAACCATCCGCCTGTCGTGTTCCTGCGCAATGCGGCGGGCTCCGCGAGCGCGGACGTGCAGCAGGTCCATCTGACGCCTGGGAGCCATGACACGGAAACGTTCGATCTGAGCGATTATTTCAGCGACGAGGACGGAGATGCGCTGTCGTACCGCATCATCGAAGGCAACGACTACGATCATCCTGCGAGCGGTACGCTCGCCTACGGGCGGATCGCGGAAGGGTCGAGGCTGGAGCTGCATGCCAGCGGCGCCGCCAGCATGGACGTCGTCGTGGCGGCATCCGACGATCGATCGGCCGAGACGGCGACGATGACGTTTCACGTGGAGGCGCAGGGCGCGTTCATCCTGCACAGCATCAGCGACGATAACGACTTCAGCATCCGCAGCGGACAATCGGCGACGATCGACTTGTCCCGGATGTTCGAAGCAACCGGCGAAGGCGACGTGAGGTATGAATATGCCGTCGAAGACGGCTACTACGTGGATCCGGCTTTAGAGGGGCCTTATTTGTACTTGAATACGACCGGTTCGCCGAGCGTCAGCCATATCACGGTCAAGGCAAGCGGAGACAACGGGGCGCATTGGACGGCGCAGACGGTTACGATCAGGCCGAGCGACGGAAGCAAGCTGACGGACAAGACGTACCCGGGCTCGCAGGCGACCGCGACGATCGACTTGGCGGCATACTTCGACGGGAGCTATACGTTCGAGCCTTCCGTGCCGGAAGGGCCGGCCACGGCAGCTGTCAACGGCAGCGTATTGACGCTGGGCCTTCAGGCCGGCACCAGCTCGCAGGTCAAGCTGGCCGCCGCGGACGGCAGCGGCTTGACGATTTACGATCGGTTCCGGGTCGTGTCGGAGGAAATGGGCGGCAATGCCGGGACGGTTATCGACAAGCACAGCATCAGCGGCGATAATGCCTTCAGCATTCGCACGGGGCAATCGGCGGCGATCGATTTGTCCCGCATGTTCGAAGTCGACGGCCCGGGAGAAGTCAGCTACGACTATACGGTCGATGACGGCTATTATGTCAGTCCGAGCCTGGACGGGTCCAAGCTGTACCTGCAAACGACCGGTTCGTCGAGCGTCACCCATCTTACGGTTCATGCGAGCATCGCAGGCAGCGAAATTTCGGCGTCGCAGACGATTACGATTAGGTCGGGCGATGGAAGCAAGCTGACGGACAAGACGTACCCGGGCCCGCAGGAGACGGCGACGATCGATGTGGCGGATTATTTTGAAGGCACCTATACGTTCGAGCCTTCCGTGCCGGAAGGACCGGCGACGGCCGCAATCGATGGCAGCGTATTGACGCTGGGCCTTCAAGCCGACACCAGCTCGCTGGTTCGGCTGGCCGCGGACGACGGGACCGGTTTAACGATTTACGATAGCTTCCAAGTAACGGTAGGGAATCCGGGCATCGTAGACGGCCCGTTCATCAAGCATGCCGTTAGCGACGATAATGCGTTCAGCATGAGCCAAGGGCAGTGGGCGACGATCGACTTGTCCAAGATGTTCGAGGCTGCCGCGACGGACGAAGTGATCTACGACTATGCCGTCGATGACGGCGATTATATCGACACGAGCTTGTCCGGGCCTTATCTTAATTTGCAGACGACCGGCTCGTCCAGCGTCACCCGCATCACGGTCATGGCAAGAAAGGCCGGCGACCAGAATTGGGTAACGCAGAGCATCGAGATTTCGCCAAGCGGCGGAAGCGAATTGACCGATGTGACCTACCCTTACTCGGAGACGAGCGCAACGATCGATTTGGCGGATTACTTTGAAGGAAACTATGCATTCGACAGCAAGGTGGAAGGGGCCGCGTTAACGACAACGATCAATGGCAGCCTGCTCACGTTGAACCTTCGTTCCGGCAGCAGCGCTTGGGTTGAAGCGGTCGCCAAGGACGAGCACGGCTTGTTTATATATGACCGGTTCCAGGTCGCGGTGGACGGCATGGCTGCGCAGGATATCGGCACGATATACATGCCTTACGGAGGCGATGCATATGCCGCGTTCGTCTATCCCCAAGAGATCTTCCCGGATGCGTCGGAATTCCGCGTGACAGGCTATGACGACCGCCTGCAGGATTTAAGCAGATATTCGGACTGGAAGAGCGACGGCTTCCTTGAGATCTATGCGTCGGAACGGTACGAAGGTCATCTGTATGTCGACGTGGAAGCCAGGGACGGAGCGGGCACGACAGGCCGCTACAGAATCATGATCAGCCAGAACAGCGCGCCGACGGAAGAGGGGTTGGAAAGCGAGGAGAGAACGGTCTTCGTCAAGAAGGGCGGCGAACCGACGGGGCTGTACTTCTCGGACCCGGAGGAGGATGCGATTCAATCGTTGGCCGTCAGCTCGAACGATCCGGCATTGTTTTATACGGAAGTGCCTTCCGGGAATGACGTCGTATACGTTCACGGTATTGCTCCAGGCAGCGGGCAAATGACGGTTCATGCATCCGACGGGAAGGAGGACGGTACGGCGAGTTACGATTACTCCGTATACGTCTACGATGAGCAGGTGTCATTCACCGATGATGACTGGGGCGCTTCGTTCAATTTGTCCAATACGTCTTACTTGGACGGCCTGGACACGTCCGATCCGTCCGCGCTGGAGGTTACGATGTCGGATAATTCGCTTCTCTCGGACGTGAACATCGGCGACAATGTTTTGACCTTCGTGGCAGAGCCGGATCCGGGATACTCGGAAATGCCGATGTACGGACGGGAGCTCGTCAAGCTGACCATTACGGACGGCAGCCATTCGAAAGATATCTACTTCTATGTCGGCCATGACGAGTGGGGACTTGCTTGATGCCCGAGGCTCGGCCTCGCGACGGAAAGGCCAACTGGCGCAGTTGGCCTTTCTTCTCGTTCGAACGACATACATAAGGGGGGGCAAGCGGATGACGACAACGGATATACGGACGCAGGCCGTTCGGCGGGCGCTTCAGGAAGGGCGGTACGCCGAAGCGGAGAAGCTGGCGACGGAGAAAATAACGGCTGATCCGCTGGATCCCCAAAGCTGGGTGTTTCTTGGCGAAGCGCTGATGCACGACGGCTATGCGAAGGCGGCCCGCGGCGCGTTCGACCGGGCCGCGCTGCTGGATCCGCAGGCGCAGTGGATGCCCGGCGTCGAGCGGGCGTTGGCCGCAAGGCCGGATGGCCCGGAGCGCCGCGATATCCGGCGGCTGCTCGCTCCGCCTTCCACCGTTACGGTTGCCGCGGCCATTCTGACGCGCAACGAAGCGCGCTGCATCGAGCGCTGCATTGTCAGCTTGATCGATGCCGTGGATGAAATCATCGTGATCGATTCCGCTTCTACGGACGGCACGAGCGAGATCGCCGCGCGTTTCCCGAAGGTGAAGATTCTGCGCGGCACGGCGCAGTGCGATGACCTGGCGGAGAAGCGGAATTCGGCTCTCCCGCATATTCAGAGCGACTGGGTGCTGTGGGTGGACGCCGACGAGTGGCTGTTCCCGGAGGATGCTGCCGCCGTCCGGGCAGCGGCGGGCATCTATCATGAGGCGCATGAGCATGTCGTGCTCAATATTAGCCAGGTCAACCATGTCCGAGGCGGGCTGTCGACCGATTTCGGCGTGCCGAGGATGTTTCCGGTACGCCGGGGCTTGCGCTATTACGGGCGGCTGCACGAGCAGGTGGTTATCGAGGGGCGGGACATGTACGACGCGTCCATCCTGCGGCGGAATGCGCGCATTCGCGTTCATCATGACGGCTACGAGCCGGATATCATGACGGCCAAAGGGACGATCGGACGCAACCTGAGGCTGCTTGCGCTGATGATCGAAGAAGAGCCGGATAACCCCGGATGGCTGCTGTATTACGCGCGCGAATCGCTGTTGTCCGGCGATACCGCCGCTGCGAAGGCGGCGCTGCTGCGGGCGGACGCGGCGGCCGAGACTACGCCGGGCTTCGGGAGGCGGCTGCAGGTCTGGATGCTGCTGCATCAGATCCATATGGCCGAGCGGGCGTTCTCCGACGCGGAACGCGTCTGCCGCAAGGCGCTGGAGCTGCAGCCGGATTATCCGGATGCGCTGTTTCGCCTGGCGGAGGCGCAGACGGCCCGCGCGGCGGCAACGCTCCGGGAAGCGCAGCGGCATGCGGAAGCGGCGAAATCCGCGTTCCGTACGTACAGAGGAGCGGTATCGGCGGACGAGTCGATCGCGGATTGGAAGGCGGATTTGATGCTGGCCGACCTGACGCTCATGCAAGGGAAGCAGGCGGAGGCCAAGGCGAAATACGAGGCGCTGTTCGCGCGGCATCCGGAGCTGGCGGAGCGCCGGATCAGGCGGGGGACGAAGGCGAAGGAGCAAGATAAGGAATAAGCTCGAAAGCATGAGCAAATGTAGTGCAAGAGTAGCGTAAGGTAGTGAAAGGTAGCGCAAGAAAGTGCAAGCAGGCCTTGGCGAGCTCGCGTTGCCGGGGCTTGCAGCCTTGTCGGTCAAGGTTATACGTATCGGATCAGCCTGCGGCATGCGCCGGGGCAATGCCATGCGGGGACTTTATACCGCCTGCGGCATGCTGCCTTTATTCAATTGCTTCCAGGCCATGCGCCATTTAAGCAGCCTGGCTTTCAAATTGCGGACGCGCTTCATCTTCTCGTTGATCCTCCTGTCGTTATAGGCTGGTTTCAGCTTATCGCGGCATTGTTAACGGATCGTTATTGGCGCGTAACGGTTGCAAGAAGAAAATGTAAAGATCCCGCTTTTCCGGCTTTCGGAAGGGCGGGATCTTTTTGCGCCGCCACGGGTTGACGGCCAAGCGGGCCAGGCCTTTTTTGGGCGGATGGGCGCGGTCGAGCCTTCGCTCTATCATGAATCGGCGATGTGGAAAATACGATGTAATAAGCGGTTGTAGGCATGGGGCGCTCTGTCTGTTCCGGGAAGGGGGGCGTTATGCGCATGGAGTTCGGACTTTCGGAGGAAGAGACGATGATCCGGGACATGGCGGCGCGGTATGCGGAGCAGGAAGCCGCGCGCCGGGCTGGACCGCTTGACGAGGCGGAGACGTTCGACAGGCAGTCGTTCGGCGAGCTGGCGGAGCTGGGGTTCACGGCATTGCCTTGGCCGGAGGAAGACGGCGGCGCGGGCGGCGGCTTCGTCGGCTTCGCGCTCGTGCTGCAGGAGCTGGCCAGGGCGAATGCTTCGCTTGCCGCGGCCCTGTGGGCGCATGTCTGTTTGGCGGCATGGCCGGTGCTGCGATTCGGCGGCGCGGAAGCGCAGCGGACGTACCGGGAAGCGCTGCTCGAGGGAAGCCTGCCGGCAACCGGCGTGCTGCCGGGAGCGGTCGCCGGCGCGTCGCGGCTGCGCGTCGGCGTCACGGCGAGACGGGATGGCGATGCATACATGCTGGACGGTCAGCAGAAATACATGCTCGGCGGCTCGCAAGCCGACCTCTTCATCGTATACGCGGAGATGATCGAGCCGGCTGCCGGCCCGGCGGGGAGCAGGCGCAAGCGGTACAGCGCTTTCGTCGTCGGCAGGGACTGTCCCGGGCTCGACGTGCAGCCCGTGACGAAGAAGCTGGGCCTGCGATCCGCGGGAATGGCGCATCTCGCGTTCCGGGACTGCCGCGTGCCGGCAGGCTTCCGGCTTGGCCGCGAGGGGCAGGGAGCGACGATCGCCCGGGGAGCGACCGCCGGCGTCCGCTGCGGGCTGGCGGCAATCGCGGCGGGCATCGCGCGCGGTGCGGCCGACGCCGCGCTCGGCTACGCCAAGGGGCGCGCGCAGTTCGGCAAGCCGATCGCGAAGCACCAGGCGATCGCGTTCGTGCTCGCGGACCTGGAGGCGGGCGCGAGCGCCGCGCAGCTGCTCGTGCAGCAGGCCGCATGGCGCGCGGATGCCGGAGCGGCGGACGAAGGCGCGGCAGCCGCATTGGCGCTGCGGTACGCCTCCGAAGCGGCCGTGGCGGGCGCCATCCAAGCCGTGCAGGTATACGGCGGCTACGGCTATATGAAGGAGTATCCCGTCGAACGGTATATGCGGGACGCGAAGACGGTGCATATGTTTAAAGCGCTGGACGGACTTGATCACATGCCGCCGCGGCGGGCGGGGAAGGGAAAAGGACGTGGCTGAAACGGTTATTATCGGCGGCGCGCGAACGCCTTTCGGCAAATTCGGCGGCGCTTTGAAAGGACGGCCGGCCCCGGAGCTCGGCGGGATCGCGCTCCAGGGCGCTTTGCGGCGGAGCGGGGTTTCGGCGTTATCGGTCGACGAAGTCCTGATGGGGATGGCGATTCAAGCGGGAGCGGGGCAAAACCCGGCGCGCCAGGCCGCGCTGTTCGCCGGCCTAGGCGCGGAGATTCCCGCATCCACGGTCAACAAGGTGTGCGCCTCCGGCCTGCGGAGCATCACGATGGCGGCGCAGATCATTGCCGCGGGCGATGCGGAGATCGTCGCGGCCGGCGGCATGGAGAGCATGAGCAGCGTCCCCTATGCGCTGCGGGATTACCGGTTCGGCCGGCGCATGGGCGACGGCGCCGTGACGGATCTGCTTCAGCGCGACGGGCTTCGCTGCGCGACGGGGGGCGGCCTGATGGGCGAATACGCCGACGGCCTCGCGGCCGAATACGGCATCTCCCGCACGGAGCAGGACGAATGGGCGCTGCGCAGCCATGAACGCGCGGTGCAAGGCATTCTTCAGGGTATCTTCCATGCGGAAATCGTTGCGGTTCCGCTGGATGAGGGAACGCCCGCCGCGAGCCACGTGTTCGCCGTCGATACGGATGAACCGCCGCGCGGGGACAGCAGCTTGAAGAAGCTGGCCGCGCTGAAGCCGGCCTTCATGTTGAACGGCACCGGCACGATAACGGCGGGCAACGCGCCGGGCGTGAACGACGGCGCGGCGGCAGTCGTCGTCGCATCGAAAGCGCGGGCGCTGCGCGAGGGCTCCGCGCCGCTCGCGACGATTATCGGGCATGCGGCGGTCAGCACGGAGCCGCGCCTGTACCCCATCGCGCCGGCGCTGGCCGTGCAGAAGCTGCTGCAGCGGCAGGGACTGCAGCTGGATGCGATCGACCGCATCGAGCTGAACGAGGCCTTCGCCGCCGTCGTGCTGGCCTGCGGCCGCATTCTCGGCTGGGAGAGCGACAAGGTGAACGTGAACGGCGGCGCGATCGCGCTGGGGCATCCCGTCGGCGCGAGCGGCGCGCGAATCGTCGTCACGCTGATCAACGCTTTGCGGCGCCGGGGCGGAGGGCTCGGCATCGCCGCCATCTGCAGCGGCGGCGGACAAGGGGACGCGCTGCTGCTGCGGGTCGAGGGCTAGGGCTAGGGCTAGGGTAACAATCTTGAGCTGCCGCCCGCCTCGCGTTGGCATCCATTATTGAAGGGGGGACGCAGCTTGACGATTCTGAACGTATCCGTCGTCGGAGCGGGACAAATGGGGCGCGGCATCGCACAGGTCGCGGCGCTGGCGGGCTGCCGGGTGCTGCTGCATGATACCGACGACGCCCGCGTATCGGAGGCGCTCGATGCGGTCGGCAAGGCGCTTGCCGCCAGCGCGGCCAAAGGCCGCCTGACGTCGGAAGCGGCGGCAACCGCGCTGGCGCGCATCGTGCCCTGCGGCAATTTGAGCGCGGCGGCCGAAGCCGAGCTGGTTATCGAAGCGGCAACGGAGAACATGGCGGTGAAGAAGAAGATTTTCGGCCAGCTGGACGGCATTTGCGGCGACAAGACGATTCTCGCAAGCAACACGTCCTCGTTATCGCTGACGGAGCTGGCCGCCGTAACGGGACGGCCGGAGCAGGTGATCGGCATGCATTTCATGAACCCCGTTCCGGCCATGAAGCTGGTCGAAATCATCCGGGGACTGCGAACGAGCGACGAGACGTATGCCGAGACGGCGGCGCTCGCGGGACGGATGGGGAAGACGGCGCTGGAGGTGCGGGACTATCCGGGCTTCGTGAGCAACCGGATTCTGATGCCGATGATCAACGAAGCGGTGTACGCGGTATACGAGGGCGTGGCGACGGCGGAGACGGTGGACGGCATCATGACGCTCGGCATGAATCATCCGATGGGTCCGCTCGCGCTTGCGGACCTGATCGGTCTCGATACATGCCTCGCGATCATGGAGATTCTGCATGAAGGATTCGGCGATTCCAAGTATAGGCCGTGCCCCTTGCTTCGCAGCTACGTGCATGCGGGCTGGCTCGGACGCAAAAGCGGGCGGGGATTCTACGTCTACGGAGACGGGGAAGGGAGCTGATCTCCCGGTGAAGCTACGGTTTACGGCGGCGCAGGAGGCGCTGCGGCTGCGGGTGCGCGAGTTTGCCGAGTCGGAAGTGGCGCGGGCGGCGAAGGCGATGGAGGAGAAGGATGTTTTTCCGCGGGCGCTTGTGTCCGCGATGGGGCGCCGCGGCTTGCTCGGCCTGCCGATCGCAGCCGAATGGGGTGGAAGCGGCTGCGATATGATCGGCTATATGCTGGCCATCGAGGAAATATCGCGGGTGAGCGCGGCGGCCGGGGTCATTCTGGCCGTGCATACGTCGGTGGGGACGCTGCCCATCGTCTATCACGGCACGGAGGAGCAGCGATCGCGCTGCCTGCCGCTGCTGGCATCCGGCGCATGGCTCGGCGCGTTCGCGCTGACGGAGCCGCATGCCGGTTCGGATGCGTCGACGATCCGGACGGCCGCCGTGCGCAGGGGCGGCGACTACTTCCTGACGGGTACCAAAGTGTTCATCACCAATGCCGGGGAAGCCGACCAGTACGTGCTGTTTGCCGTCGTGCAGGATGACGGGGCATCGGCTGCGTCATCTGCGGGTGCGTCGTTGGCGGTCGCGGATAAGGAGCGGGGCGGAGAGCATGGCGGAGCAGAGGGCGGAAGCGCGGCATCGCAGCGCAGGCGGGATGGCGAAGGCGGGGCAGGGCGAACGGGCGGCGGCATTACGGCGTTCTTGGTCCGGGCAGACACGCCGGGCCTGACCGTAGGGCGCAAGGAGAAGAAAATGGGACTTCGGGGCTCCAACACCTGCGAGCTGATATTGGAAGGGGTGCAGGTACCTGCGGCGCAGCGGCTCGGGAAGGAAGGCGAAGGCTTCCGCATCGCGAAATCGGCCTTGAACGGCGGCCGCATCGGCATCGGCGCGCAGGCGCTCGGCATTGCGCGCGCGGCGCTGGCGCTGGCGGAGCGGGAGCTGCCGCGGGTGCCGCGCCGCCAGCGGGCGAGAGCCGCGGCGGAGCTGCTGGATCTGGCCGCGGGCACGGAGGCGGCGGCGCTGCTCGTCTACCGCGCGGCGGAGCTGCTGCAGCGGGGCCGCCCGTGCACGAAGGAGGCATCGATGGCGAAAATGTTCGCCAGCGACACCGCCGTCCGCGTCGCCACGCGGGCGCTGCAGCTGTGCGGCCCGGAGGCGCTGACGGAGGAGCACCCGGCGGAACGGCTGTTCCGCGACGCGAAAGTGACGCAGATCTACGAGGGGACGAACGAGATCCACCGGATCGTGATTTCGGGCGAGCTGCTGAAGGGGTAGCGCGCATGCAGCAGGGAGGAGGCGTCGCGATGAAACGCGGCTGCAAGGATGTGAACAGCGAGGGGGCCGGCGTACAAGACATTGGCGGCGATGTTGGCGCAGGGCGCAGTGATAGCGGCGGAGCCGTGGGCAGCGGCGCTGCGGGTAGTGTCACTGGAGCCACCGAGGCCGCCGTGAACGGCTCCGGCCGATCCAGTGACGCCAGCGCCGCAGTCAGCGCCGCAGCCAGCGGCGCAAGCAGTACCGCCCCCGGCACCCACGCCGCCGCTGTCGGCTCCGCCCGCGCAAGCGCTTCGCCCGGCAGCCGCTTCCGGGCGGCGCTGCTGCAGGAGAAGCCGCTGCAGATCGCGGGGGCGGTCAACGCTTACGCCGCGATGCTGGCGCAGGCGGCCGGCTTTCGCGCGCTGTACCTGTCCGGCGCCGGCGTGGCGAACGCGTCTTTCGGCCTGCCGGACCTGGGCATCACGACATTGAACGACGTGACCGAAGAGGTGCGCCGCATAACCGGCGCGACGAGCCTGCCGCTGCTGGTCGACGCCGACACGGGCTTCGGCTCCGCGTTCAACATCGCCCGCACGGTGCGGGAGATGATCCGCGCGGGGGCTGCGGGCATCCATATCGAGGACCAGGCGGCAGCGAAGCGGTGCGGCCACCGGCCGAACAAGGCGATCGTGCCGTCGGGCGAGATGGCCGACCGGATCGCGAGCGCGGCGGACGCGAAGCATGACGCGGATTTCGTGCTGATGGCCCGGACGGACGCGCTGGCGTCGGAAGGAATGGAAGGCGCGGTCGCGCGCGCGCTGGCGTACGTGGAAGCGGGGGCGGATATGATTTTTCTGGAGGCGGCGACCGACCTCGGGACATACCGGGCCTTCACCTCGCAGGTGCGCGTGCCGGTGCTTGCGAACATCACGGAATTCGGACGCACGCCGCTCTTCACCGCGGAGGAGCTGGGCTCGGCCGGGGTTGCCATGGCGCTCTATCCGCTCTCGGCGTTCCGGGCGATGAACAAGGCCGCGCTCGAGGTGTACCGGACGATTCGGGAGCGGGGCACCCAGGCGGACGTCGTGGGGAGGATGCAGACGCGGGAGGAGTTGTACGGGTATCTGGACTATTACGCGTACGAGCGCAAGCTGGATGAACTGTTTGACCGAGAGAAGAACCCGGAGGAGGGATGAGGAATGGCGGTGAAGAAGCCCGGCGGACTGGCAGGCGTGGAGGCGGGCGTTACTGCGGTCAGCACAGTGGGAAAAGACGGCCGCGGGCTTACGTACCGCGGCTATGCGATCGATGATTTGGCGGAGCGCGGCAGCTTCGAGGAGACGGCGTTCCTGCTCATCCGCGGCAAGCTGCCGAATGTCGACGAGCTGACGGATTACCGGCGCAAGCTCGACGCCGCAAGCCGGCTGCCGGAGACGCTGAAGCGGATTCTCGAGCTGCTGCCGGCGGACGCGCACCCGATGGAGGTGCTGCAGGCCGGCTGCGTTGCGCTCGGTACATTGGAGCCGGAATCGCCGCAGCGGCAGGCCGCCGATATCGCGGATCGGCTCATCGCGCTGACGGGGCCGATGCTGCTGCATTGGCATCATTTTCACCGGGGCGAGCGCGAAGGGGCAACCGGGCCGCCGGCCAAGTCCGCGGAGCCGCAGCAGGCCGTATTCACGGCCGATACGGCAGACGGCTTGCCCGACGGCGACGGGCCGGATTGCCCGGCAGCCGGCGAGCCTCCGCAAGAGGAAGCCGAAGATCCGACGGCCGTAGAAGCAGCCGGCAGCCGGCAGCCCTCATCGGCCGGCATGCCCGTTCCGCCCGACGAGGATTATACCGTCGCCGGCCATTTCCTCTACCTGCTGCACGGCCGGCATGCCGCGATCCGCGCCCGGCGCGTGTTCGACATCTCGCTCACGCTCTACGCGGAGCATGAGTTCAATGCCTCCACCTTCGCCGCCCGCGTGACGGCTTCGACGCTGTCGAACTTCTATTCCTGCATCGCGACGGGCATCGGCACGCTGCGCGGCAGCTTGCACGGCGGCGCGAACGAGGCCGTCATGGAATTGATCGAGCGGTTCGAGTCGCCGGAAGAAGCGGCGGAAGCGACGCGCGCCAGACTCGCGCGGAAGCAGCTGATCATGGGCTTCGGCCATCGCGTGTACAGCGTCTCCGATCCGCGCTCCGACATTATCAAGAAATGGTCGGAGATGCTTTCTTTCTGGTCGAAGGACGGTTATCTGTACCCGGTGTCCGAAGCGGTGGAGCGGGTGATGCGGGAAGAGAAGAACCTGTTCCCCAATCTCGATTTCTACAGCGCGACCGCCTATCATTTCATGGGCATCCCGACCGCCATGTTCACGCCGATCTTCGTCATCGCCCGGCTGGCGGGATGGACGGCGCATATCATGGAGCAGCGAGAGAACAACCGGATCATCCGGCCGACGGCCGCCTACGACGGACCGGATAACCTGCTATGGCTGGAACTGCACGCGAGGCGATAGATCGAAAGCGAGGTGACGCAAATTGTCGCAGGTTCATGAACCGAACGCAAGACCCGAGCCGGACCAGCTGCTCGTCGACATCGCCGACTATGCGGCGAATTACCGCATCCGCAGCGAGATGGCTTACGAGACGGCGCGTTATTGCTTGATGGACACGATCGGCTGCGGGACATTGGCGTTGAAATACCCGGCGTGCACGAAGCTGCTCGGTCCCGTCGTTCCCGGCGCGGTGCTGCCCGGCGGCGTCCGGGTTCCGGGCACGGCGCATGAGCTCGACCCCGTGACGGCCGCGTTCAATATCGGCTGCCTGATCCGCTGGCTCGACTTCAATGATACGTGGCTGGCGGCGGAGTGGGGCCATCCGTCCGACAATCTCGGGGCGATTCTGTCGGCCGCCGATTATGTCAGCAGGCGGAACGACGCCGCAGGCAAAACGCCGCTCGTCATGCGCGACGTGCTTACGGCCATGATCAAGGCGCATGAAATCCAGGGCGTGCTGGCGCTCGGCAACAGCTTCAACCGCGTCGGCCTGGATCACGTCATTCTCGTCAAGGTCGCTTCGACCGCCGTCGCGACCGGCCTGCTCGGCGGAACGAAGGACGATATCGTCAGCGCGCTCTCGCATGCCTGGCTCGACGGGCATCCGCTGCGCGTCTACCGGCACGCGCCGAATACGGGCTCGCGTAAATCCTGGGCGGCGGGCGACGCGGCGGCCCGCGCCTTGCAGCTGGCGTTCCTGACGCTGCGCGGCGAGATGGGCTATCCGTCCGCGGTCACGGCCAAAGGCTGGGGCTTCAGCGATGCGCTGTTCCAGGGACGTCCCGTCGCGCTGGAACGCCCTTTCGGCTCCTACGTCATGGAGAACGTGCTGTTCAAGATCGCCTTTCCCGCCGAATTCCATGCCCAGACCGCCGTGGAAAGCGCCATCCGCCTGCAGCCGCTGGTGGCCGACAGGCTCGACGACATCGCGCGGATCGTCATCTCGACGCATGAGTCCGCGATTCGCATCATCGACAAAACCGGTCCGCTGCACAATCCGGCCGACCGCGATCACTGCCTCCAGTACATGACGGCGGTCGCGCTGCTGCACGGCCGTTTGACGGCGGATGATTACGAGGACGAAGCGGCATCGGATCCGCGCATCGACAGGCTGCGCAGTCTCATGAAGGTGACGGAGAACGCCCAGTTCTCGCGCGACTACCTCGATCCCGAGAAGCGGTCGATCGCGAACGCGGTGCAGGTGTTCTTCCGCGACGGAGGCATTTCGGAGCAGGAGGTCACGGAATATCCGATCGGTCACCGGCGCAGACGCGGCGAAGGCATTCCGCTGCTGCAGAGGAAGTTCGAGGCGAATCTGGCGACGCATTATTCCGATGAGCGGGTACGCCGCCTCGTCGAGCTGTGCGGCAACCCGCAGGAGCTGGAGAGCATGCCGGTTCACCGGTTCATGGATTTGCTGGCGAACTAGCACGCTTCGGCGCAGGTGCTCCAGCGGGCTTGTCGGGCATGGAATGAAAGCTGGGCGGAGGCGATTATAGCGGCTCCGCCTTTTTCGCGCCGGCAAGCGGCGGCTCGAGCGCAAGCGGCACGCATTCCCGGCTGCGCCGCCCGGACCTTCATACGCTCCACCTGCCCAAAACCCGACATGATTTGATTAAATCGCTCATAATTTCCCGTCTAGGGAGGAATACGCAGCCCGATATCGAAAGCTTTGTACATCCTGTACTTAAAAACGCTTACAGCCCTGCCAAGGAGGAATGCAAGATGGTTAACGACAAACGAATTCGCATCGGACTCATCGGAGCCAGCTGGTTTACGGATTTGTGGTTTTTGCCGGTTCTGACAAGTCATCCGGAGGTGCATGTCGCCGCAATTTGCAGCAAGAACGGCACGAACGCCGAGACGCTGGCGGCCAAGTACGGCATTGCCGGCGTGTATCGCTCGGCCGAAGAAATGATGGACGAGGCGGAGCTGGACGGCGTCTGCATCGTAACGCCGAACGACCTTCACCACCCGCTGACGATGGCTGCGATCGAACGCGGGCTGCATGTGCTGTGCGAGAAGCCGCTGGCCATGAACGGCGCGGAGACGGCCGCGATGAGGCGGGCGGCGGAACAAGCCGGCGTCGTTCACGGGGTCAATTTCTCGGTTCGGCAGCATCCGGCCGTTCAATACATGCGCCGGGCCGTGAAGGACGGCGCGATCGGCCGTCTGCTCGAAGGCCGCTTCGAATATACGGGCGACTACGGGCTGTCCGGGCCTCCGGGATGGCGCGGCTCCGTTCGATCGGGCGGCGCCGGCGGCGTCCTGCAGGACCTCGGCTCTCATATCATCGATCTGTCGCAATACATACTGGGCGATGCGATCGACGCCGTGCAAGGCTCTCTTCGCTGCCTGGAGTCCGGCCAAGGCGTCGATTTCACCGCTCGCTCGAATGCGGATCAAGCGGCCGATTCCGTCGCGTTCCTGGCCGATTTTGCATCCGGCGGCCATGTCGCCTTCCAGACGAGCTGGGTGAAGCCGCAAGGCAACAATCTCCAGACGCTGGCGATCGAGCTGCACGGCACCGAGGGAAGCTTCAAGCACATGAGCTGCGGCTACGGGGGACAACTGACGTACGCCAGAGCGGGCGGCGAATGGGAAACGGTCGAGCTGCCTGGCTTGCTGCCGATCGACCGCGCCGAGACGCCTTCGGAGGATCGGTTCCGCCCGTACCGGAATTCCGCCGACAACGAGTCGTGGCGGTGGGCGGACGCGATCGTGCAGGCCCGCGGCGGACAAGCGCCGACGATCGAGCTGCCCGACTTCGTCGCGGGAGACCGCGTTCAACGGATCATCGACGCCGTTGTCGCATCGGCCGAAACGGGCAAGAAAGCGAACGTGTAGCAATTACGCGGCGAATCCGCATGCAGCCAAGCCGACAACCCCATGAGCGTGACCGATTCGTCATTCGAAAAGGAGACCGTCTATGAGAGCCGTAGTCAATTATGCATCGGGAAGCGGAAGCGTCGAGGTCCGGGATGTCCCCGTCCCGTCGGATTTGAAGCCCAAGGAAGTGCTCATTCAAGTGAAGGCGGCCGGCGTGTGCGGCAGCGACCTGCATATGTATCACGACATTCAAGGCTTCCCGGTCGCCCGGCCGGTCACGCTCGGGCACGAGTTCTCCGGCGTCGTCGCGGGCGTCGGAACGGAAGTGACGCAGTTCAAGATCGGCGACCGGGTCGTCAGCGAAACGCCGTCCTACGTCTGCGAGACCTGCATCTACTGCCGTACCGGCCAATATAATCTATGCCCGACGCGGCGCGGCTTCGGCGTGCTGGAGAACGGCGCCATGGCGGAATTCGTCCGGACGAGGGAAGCGATCGTGCATCGCGTTCCGGACAATGTCAGCTTCGAGAAAGCGGCGTTGACGGAGCCTTCCTGCGTCGCCTATAACGCGGTCGCCCATCATTCCCATATCCGGCCGGGCGATTACGTCGCGGTGTTCGGACCGGGTCCGATCGGCTTGCTCTGCGTGCAGATCGCGAAGCTGTTCAACCCGGCCCGGCTGACGGTGATCGGCACCGGGAAGGACGCGAACAGACTGGAGATCGCCAAGCGGTTCGGGGCGGACTGCGTCATCGTCGCGGATCGGCAGAACGTGGTGGAAGAGCTGCTGTCGTACGGGGACGGCTTCGGGCCGGACCTGATTCTGGACGCCGTCGGCGTGAGCGCTTCGCTGCGCCAAAGCATCGACGCCGTTCGGCCGGGCGGCCAGATTACGAAGATCGGCTGGGGCCCGGCTCCCGTCGGCTTCTCGCTCGATCCGCTCATTCAGAAGGCAGCGCGGCTTCAAGGCTCGTTCAGCCATAACTATCCGATGTGGGAGAAGGTGCTGACCCTCATGGGCAGCGGCCTGATCGACCCGTTGCCGATGGCGAAGGCATACGGCATCGCGGACTGGAAGCAAGCGTTCGACGAGATGGATTCGCTGCAGCACGCGAAATCGATAATTCTGCCTGAAGGCTAAAACGGAAACGGGAGATGAGGCTGAAATGGAACCGATCGTGCAAATTTCGCTTGATTTGACGACGATTGAAGAGGCGCTCGAAATGGCGCATGTCGCCGTGGACGCAGGGGTGGACTGGATCGAGGCGGGCACGCCGCTGCTGCTTGGGGAAGGCCTGCACGCGGTCGTCGCCCTGCGCGAGGCGTTCCCGAACCATCCGATCGTCGCGGACTTGAAAACGATGGACGGCGGCTATCTGGAAGCGGAGATGATGGCCAAGGCCGGCGCTACCCACGTCGTCGTCATGGGCGTCGCCCATCCGGCGACGGTTCGCGCCGTCGTGCGCGCGGCGCGCGATTACGGCATCAAGGTCATGGGCGATATTATGGCCGCCCCGGACCCGGTCGCCTGCGCGCAATTCCTGGAGCGGAACGGCGTGGACTATATTCTCGTCCATACCTCGTTCGACGAACGGGGAGAAGACCCGGCCCGGAGCCCGTACGATCACCTGGATGCGGTCGTGAACGCGGTGTCGATTCCCGTGCAGGCCGTAGGCGGCCTCTCGATCGAGCAGGCGGCGGACATGCCGAGACGCGGCGCGCCGCTTGTCGTCGTGGGCGCCCCGCTCGTCATCGACCGCAAGGAGTTTCGTCCGAGCACGGATCGCGCCGAGCTCAAGGCGGTGCTGGAAAATCTGGTCGCGAAGGTGAAGAACAGTGTCCAATCCTAGTCTGCGCGATGCGAGAATCGCCGTATTCCCGAAGGGGTACATGGATGAATTGACGACCGGCGCGATGACGGTCTTCGAATGGATCGAGCTGGCGGGAACGCTCGGCGTAGACGGAATCGAGCTGTATCCGACGTTTCTGAAGGAGCACGGCGAAGCGTATTTGAGCCGCGTGAAGACGGCCGCCGGCGAGCAGGGGCTTGCGATCCCGATGATGTGCTCTTCGCCGGACTTCGTGCAGCCGGACGAGACGGCCCGCGAAGCGGAAGTCGAGCGAATGAAGCGCATGATCGACGTGATGGCGCTGCTCGGGCCGGAGGAGTTCCGCAGCGTCCGCGTGTTGTCCGGCCAGAATCGCCCCGGCGTCGCCCACGAAGACGGCATTGCCTGGACGGCGGCGTGCATCAAGCGGCTGCTGCCGTACGCGGAAGCGAACCGCGTTCACCTCGTGATGGAGAACCATTACAAGGACGGCTACTGGGTGTATCCGGAGTTCGCGCAGTCCTCGGACGTCTTCATGGCGATCGTCGCGGAGATCGACTCGCCTTGGTTCGGCGTCAACTTCGATCCGTCGAACGCGCTGCTGGCCGGGGAGAAGCCGCTGGACGTCATGGAGCTGACGAAGGACCGCATCATGACGATGCATGCGAGCGACCGGTATTTGAAGCCGGGCTATACGCTTGACGATTTGCGGGAGTATTCCTTGCAGGGGTATTCGGAGGCGCTGGCGCATGGCGTGATCGGCCAAGGGCTGAACGATTATGACGCGATCTTCTCGAATCTGCGCGATATCGGATTCCACCGGTGGATCTCGATCGAAGACGGCGTTAACGGGCTGGAAGAGATGCGGCAGTCAGCCGTGTTCTTGAAAGCCAAACTAGCGGAATGGGGAGCGAAGGCATGAATCGAACGGGAGTACGGCTTGCAGGCAAAACGATCGTCGTCACGGGAGGCACGCGCGGCATCGGCAAAGGCATTGCGCTGAAATGCGCCTTCGAAGGAGCGAACGTCGTGCTGGCGGGGCCAAACGAGCAGGAAGGAGAAGCGGCCGCGCGCGATGTCGGGCAGCAGACGGGCTCGGGAGCGATCTATGTCCGGACCGACGTCAGGAAGCCGGCCGAATGCGAGCGGCTGATGGCAGCGGCGGCGGAACGATTCGGGCGCATCGACGGACTGGTGAACAACGCGGGAATCTTCCCGCGCGGCTACCTGCTGGACACGCCCGAAGAGCTGTTCGACGACGTGTTCGACGTGAACGTGAAAGGCGCATTCTATTGTTCGCGGTACGCGGTCGCCGCGATGAGCGAAACGGGCGGCGGGTCGATCGTCCAGATCGGCTCCACCAACGCTTACGTCGGCCAGCCGGATCTCGCGGCGTATTCCTTGTCCAAGGGAGCCGCGCTTACGCTGAGCAAGCATATCGCGGCGCACTTCGGCAGCAAACGGATTCGGTCGAACTGGATTACGGTCGGCTGGGTCGCCTCGGACGGCGAAGTCGAATTGCACGAGAAGATGGGCATCGGCAAGGAAGAGCTTGCCGCCAGGGGCGCGTCGATCGTGCCGAGCGGCAGGCTGCAGACGGAAGAGGACATCGCCTTCGGCGCTATCTACCTGCTCAGCGACGAGTCGTCCCAGGTAACGGGGACGGAGCTGGCGATATCGGGCGGTCACCGGCTGTGGTGACGGCTTAAGCGGCAGCGGGGCAAGGGAAGCCTTACGCAGCCTTAGACGGATCATCAACGGGTCAATCATGGTCGGCAACGACGTGATTGGCCCGTTTGTCGTTGGCCGGCTTATTCCCGCGCCATAATCAGGGAGCTCCACGCCGGATAATCAGTGTTTATCCCGATAACATTGCGGGACGCCAGCAGCTATGATGAAGACAGAACGAACGAAGGAGCTGGTCGGGATGCTGATGAATGGACTAAGGAACAACCGCTACGCCGCCATTGTGCTGACGTTGGTGCGATTGTATTTGGGCTGGGAGTGGACGAAAGCCGGATGGCATAAACTCACCGGAGGGTTCGATGCGGGGGGCTATCTGAAAGGGGCGATCGCCAAACCCGTGCTGGAGAGCGGAACCCAGGCGCGCGTCTATCCGAATTTCGTCGGCTTTCTGCACGACTTTGCGCTTCCGAATGTGAAACTATTCAATTTCCTCGTGCCATGGGGAGAATTATTGGTCGGCATCGGCTTGCTGCTGGGCGCGTTCACGACCGCCGCCGTCTTCTTCGGCCTGCTGATGAACTTCATGTATATGTTTGCCGGTACCGTATCGACGAACCCTTGGCTCGTATTGCTCGGTTTCTTCATCATCGCCGCGGGAAGCAACGCCGGCAAAATCGGGCTGGATCATTATCTCCTGCCGCTCGTGCGTCAGTGGTGGATGAAAGGCAAAGAAGCGGCTGGCGGCCGCAAGCGAACAAGAGGCACCCATGTATAGAGGGCCGTGCTTTGAATGGGGAAGGAAGCGGTTGAAGATGGAGACAGACGAACGAATCACGACGCCGGCGCGGTTGGCCGAGCTGTCCGATGTGCTCAAAACCTTGCAGGAAGAACACCGCGGCTTGACGCAGGAATTGCATCAATTCGATATGGCGCTCCAGTCGGCGGACGAAGCGCCCGTCTCGGGCGACGGGGACTGGAAGCGAACCGTTCAAGCTTTGCGCACGCGGGCCAGCGCGTTCGCGGAGCAGTTGATGCGCCACTTGAAGATCGAGGACGAGAAGCTGCTCCCGGGGCTGCAAGCCTGCTTCGCGGAAGAAGACGCCGCCCCTTCAATCCGGTTCTCTTCCTTGCTCATGGAACAGTACTTCTGGTCGGGGCTCGGTTATCTGAACCTGTTCCTCGAACAAACGGAGCAGCCGGTCGAGCTCCGGTCGGCCAAGGATTTGAAACGGACGCTCTACCACTTGCGCGAAGCGCTGATTCTCTTATCGGAATATTTCAAGGTCGAGAAGAAATATATCCTCCGTCAAGCGGTAAGCATGCTCGACGAGGAGCGGATGGAAGGCTGATCCGCATGCAGGAAGAGCGCCCTTATCGCGGGCGCTCTTCTTCGTGCGGCTGGGATAGCGCAGCCGGCGCGAGCAGCAGGATGCTCGTTCCCTGACCGGGCTTCGAATCGATCGCGAGCTGGCCTCCGATGCTTCGCGCGCGCTCCTCCATGCTGAACAGGCCGACGCCCTTCGCGCTTTGGTCGCGCAGGAAGCCTTTGCCCGCGTCCGTGATCCGCACCTCGATTCCGGCACCGGTATCGGTTACCTTCACGTCGGCTTGGAATACGTCCGCATATTTGCCGATATTGGTCAACGCTTCCTGAATGACGCGGTAGATCGTCGTTTCGATGGCGGCCGGCAGCCGTTTGCGCAAATTCGTTACAAAATCGACCTGAATGGCCGTATGCTGCGTGTAATTTTCGATGTAGGTGCGAATAGCCGGAACGACGCCCAAATCGTCCAGGACGGACGGGCGAAGCTCCCACGCCAGCGTGCGTACTTCTTCCATGACCGAGGAGACGCTCCGCCGCAGCTTCTCGAGCTCGGGATTTCCTTTCCCGGCAATGATGCGGTCGAGCTGAATCAGCAGCGAAAACATGCTTTGCCCGATCCCGTCGTGCAGTTCGCGGGAGAACCGCTTGCGCTGCTCTTCCTGCAGGTGCATCATTTGCGCCATCATCTGCTGCAGCTCTTCTTCCACGCGTTTGAGCTCGGTGACTTCGTTGCGTATGGCCAAAAATTGATAAGGCGTTCCATCCTCGTTCAAGAAGGGGACGATCGTCGTATTCACCCAGTAGAAGGTGCCGTCCTTGGCCCGGTTTCGGATGTCGCCGCGCCAAACCCGGCCGGAGGTAATCGTATGCCAAATGTCGCGTATGAAGGCCTTGTCGTGATAGCCGGAATTAATAATGCGATGATCCCTGCCCAGCAGCTCATGACGGGCGTATTGCGAGATTTCGCAAAACTTGTCGTTGACATACAGAATCATGCCGCGCGCATCCGTAATCGCGACGATGGACGATTCGTCCAGGGCGAATTTCAAATCCGCCAGCTGCTTCAGGGACAGCTTCAGGCTGTCGCGAATCGGCGCGTCCGCGAGCTGCGCGTCGATCTGTGCCAGCAGCTGCCGGACATTCTGGCCGATGACTTCGGGCGGGGCGTGATCATGCTCCTTATTCAAAGGTCAACAGTCCCTTCTTCATCGCGAACTTGACCAGCTCCGGTCTGGTTCTCAAGCCAAGCTTCTCCATCAGGTTGCTCTTGTGCGTTTCGACCGTCTTCACGCTGATGATGAGATGCTCGGCGATTTCCTTATTGGCGTATCCTTTGGCGATCCAGCCCAAAATCTCCTTCTCGCGGTCGGATAGGGTGTCGAAGATGTCCGAATGCTCTCCGCGCTTCAGCTTATCCAGGTATTCGCTCATCAGCCGCTTCGTGGCGGTCGGATACAGGTATGCGTTGCCGTTCGCGATCGTATGAATCGCGGAAACAAGCTCTTCGTGCGGGGCGTTCTTCAAGATATAGCCGGAGGCGCCCGCATGGATCGCCCGAAACAAATATTCGTCGTCGTCATGCATCGTCAAGACGAGAATCGAGCAATCGGGAAGGCGCTTCTTCAATTCGGCCGTCGCCGACAGGCCGTCTTTCCCGTGGGGCATGCTTAAATCCATGAGCACGACGTCCGGCTTGAGGCTGAGCGCCTTGGCGATTCCCTCGTCGCCCTCCGCCGCCTCGCCGACGACTTCCATGCTCGTATGATCGTTCAACAGGGACATCAGCCCGGAACGAACGATCGCGTGATCGTCCACGATCAAGATTTTAATCATAGCGTCCTCCTTCTGTAGCTGTCTGCCCGGCTCTCTCGGGCGTGAACCGGTTCTCCCCGGCATGAATCGGCTATCGCCGCCATGGGGGCGGCAGCCGGTTCGTCTCGAACGGTCCTATAGGAGCTGCCGAAGGCGCGGCGCCAGACGGTCGGCCGCTTCGATCGCCAGTTGCAGGCAGCCCTCTTCATATATACGCTGCGAGCGGCTCCCGACAAGCAGCACGCCGCGAATTTCATCTTGGATGGCAAGAGGAACGACGATGGCGGCCTGCAATCGTTCGACCGCCATAATGGAATCGTCGGGCAGCAGCCGTTCGCGTTCCGATGCCGGCATGGCCGCATCCGCGACGACGGGTCTTCCAAGCTTGATCGCGAGGCCCGTTACTCCTCGCCCCGATCGGACGGCCAGTTCCGCATAGCGATCATTGCCGTTACCGGAAGCCGCTACCCAGCGAATACGGCGGCGGTGCTGCTCTTCCATGGCCAATCCCGCAAAGTCGCTGTCCGTGGACGCGCGAATCTGATCCAATCGGGATTGAAGGTCGTTCTTCCAGGGAGCGATCATGCCTCTCACCCCTTCCCTGCACGTTTGGCGAATCGCTTGCCCTTCCATTATAGCGATTCTCTCCGGCGTTGTAATTCAGGGAATTCCCTGAACCGCCGTCACCGGCGCAGCGCTTCGGCGGCTTCGATAAGCTTCCGTTCCCTTAGCCGATATTCAGGGCTTTGGCCGCGCAGACTCCGTGTTTATCCCGATAACAATCGGCCGAGGCGGGAGGTATGATGAAGGCAAGAAGTCGCGAAGGAGATGTTGAGGATGATGAATTGGCTGAGAGGGAACAAGTATGCGGCGGTTCTGCTAACCTTAGTACGGATTTACGTAGGCTGGGAATGGCTCACGGCGGGGTGGCATAAGCTTGCCGGCGCCAAGCCGTTCGATGCCGCGGGGTTCATGAAAGGGGCGATCGCCAAGCCGGTTGCGGACAGCGCCACGCACGAGACGCTGTATCCCGCGTTCACGGCGTTCCTGAAGCACGTCGCCTTGCCGAATGTGAAGCTGTTCAACGTCATCGTGCCATGGGGCGAGTTATTAGTAGGCGCGGGTTTGCTGCTGGGAGCTTTAACGACGACCGCCGTCCTGTTCGGCTTGCTGATGAACTTCATGTACATGTTCGCGGGTACGGTATCGACTAACCCTTGGCTGATCCTTCTCGGATTCTTCATTGCAGCCGCAGGGACCAATGCCGGTAAGTTCGGGGTGGATCATTATATCCTTCCGTATCTTCATGAACGCTTCAAGAAGCATGACCGCGCGCCGAAGCTTCATCCGAGAGGCCGCTTGCATACGTAAGAAGCGCATCCGACTGACGCCTACTTGCGAGAAGCAAGGGAAATAACGCAGCAAAGGCATTCATCCCATTCATTGATCGATAAGGAGCGATATTCAATGTCCTATACACGCATACTGGTTGCTTACGACGGTTCCGCCCCAGCCGATAAGGCGCTGGAGCAGGCCATAATGCTTGCCCGGGATAATGAGGCCGCGCAGCTGGAAGTGATTCATGTATATTCGCAGCCGATCGTCGTCTTGGCGGACGGCGTGTATTACCCTCCCGCGGATCAAGAGCAAGCCATCCGTGAGCATGCGCAAAGCGTTGTCGACAAGGCAGCCGGGAAGGTACGGTCCATCCCCAATGGCAAGGTTATCCTGAGAATCGGGAATCCCGCCAAAATCATCGTGGAGCGCGCGGAAGAAACCCGGTGCGATCTCATTGTTATCGGCAACAGGGGACACGGGGCATTCATGGAGCATGTCCTTGGCAGCGTGTCGCACAATGTCGTGCAGCATGCGAAAGCGTCCGTGCTGATCGTGAAATAAGGCGGAACGGGATAGCTCGGCGGCATCGAACAGGTTGGCTTGGAACTGGTTGGCATCGAACAGGTTAAGGATGGTTAAGCGCCATGATTGACCTGTTCGTGTTATTATGGGCGAAGGGACTCCTCCGCCTGCGGCCCGTGCCGCCATATGAGGGACAGAATGCCGCGCATACCGCTGCAACTTCCGGCCCCCGCATTGCGTCCCCTAGAGAGACACTTGGAAGAAGGTGTCCTTTCTAGGGTATTTTGTGTTTTAATAAACTCATTCCGTTGGGCCAAGCCCCGAATGAAGCATCTGCAGCAGAGAAGGAACATCCGGACGGGACAAGGCTATCACGTCAGGGAGCGTCGTTCCCTTGCACAGGAGGTTTTATTTTTGGCGCATGACCGCAAACGATTCCACTTCGACAATCTGTACTTTCTGGAGCCCAAGCAATACGAGCTGATCACCCTCTATCAAATCGGCGATTTATGCTGCGATTCCGGGTATATGCTGCAGGAGCATACGCAGGTCTGCTACGAGATCACCTACGTCATGTCGGGGAAGGGCTGGTTCTCGACCAACGGCGTCCGCAGCGAGGTGGAGGCGGGCGACTTGTACATCAACGTTCCCGGCGAGACGCATACGGGGGGCGCCGACGACAAGGAGCCGTTCCGTTACTTCTATGTCGGCTTCCTCTTCAACCTGCAGCCGGACGACGAATACCGCGAGAGCCGCGAGATTCCGTTCATCCACATCCAGAAAATGATGGACAAGCGCGATCATCCGCTGACGAAGGACCGCCTCGACATGCAGCATGCGTTCCTGAACGCCCTGAAGGAATTCCGCAACATGTCGCACTATTCGCAGATGATGTCGCAGATGTATCTGAACCAGCTGATCGTGCTCATGTACCGCAACTACTTCTCCGACTGGGACAGCGCCTATCACTACGACCAAAGCAGCGGCGGACCCAAGGAGATCGTATACAATGCGATCAGCTACATCGACAACAACATGCTGACGATGCAGGATCTCGCGGAGGTGTCCCGGGCGCTCGGATACAGCTACTCCTATCTGTCGCATCTGTTCACCGAAGAGACGGGCGTCAGCCTGCGCAACTTCTATTCGCAGAAGCGGCTGCAGAAGATGCTCGAGCTGATGAAATCGAAGACGCTGAGCATCACGGAAATCGCCTCGACGATGCAGTATCAGTCCATTCACTCGTTCAGCCGCGCTTTCAAGAAGGCCGTCGGCTTGTCGCCGACGGAGTACATCCGCTTGTACTGCAAAGAGTGAGCCCCGCCCTCTTCCGCCAATGACCTAAAGAATGGTACAACATTACAGCATGAACGGTTAAATACAGCCTTTCCCATTTCAGGTAAGATGCCCTTAAGCAGCGCACTTTAGAAAGAGGAAGAGGGGACCTTGACATGGGAAAGGTTAAACAGTTGGCTTCCATCGCTTTAGTGGGGAGCATGTCATTGACAATGTTGGCGGCATGCGGCAGCAACGATAACTCGAACGGCGGCGCGGCGAACGCGAATAAGCCGTCCGGCAGCGCGGCCGGCACGAACGCGAAGAACGGGAGCGGCTCGAACGCGGCGGGCACGACGAACGATGCGCCCAAGAAAGACGTCGCGTTGAATTTCTGGACCATCTCGCTCAGCCCGAATTTCGACGATTACATCAACGGCCGCATTAAGAAATACGAAGACGAGCATCCCGGCATCACGGTGAAATGGACCGACCTTCCGTACGGCTCCATGGAAAACAAACTGCTGACGTCCATTGCCGGCGGCAACTCGCCCGACGTCGTCAACCTCAACACCGGCATGACGCTGACGCTCGCGGCGAAGAACGCCCTTGTCGACCTGAACAAGGAAGCGACCGAAGAGCAGCGCTCCATCTACTTCCCCGACCTGTACAACTCGACCAAACTGGGCGACAGCGCCTATGCCTTCCCATGGTACTTCGGCTTATCCGTATTCATGTACAACAAGAAGATCTACGAAGAGGCGGGCCTAGATCCGAACAAGCCGCCCGTCACGTTCGAGGAGCTGAAGCAGCAGGCGGTCCAGATCAAGGAGAAGACCGGCAAATACGGCTTCACGCTCGTCTCGAACCCGCCTGCCGACCTGTATTTCGCCGGCGTGCCGATGATCAGCGACGACAAGAAGAAGATCATTCTCGATACGCCCGAAGCGCTGGAGTGGGCGAAATGGAACAAATCGCTGTACGACGAGGGCGTCATTCCGAAGGACAGCGTAGGCGCCGACGCCAACTACGCGACGGACAAATACCAGGGCGGCCAGATCGCCACGTTGACGACGGGCGCGAACTTCCTGAACCGCGTCAAGACGAACGCGCCGGACGTGTACGGCAACACGCTCGTCGCCAAAATGCCGGCCAAGAAGGAAGGCGGCAATTACCAGGCGAGCCTCATGGACGTCGTCGTGCCGACCATGAGCAAGAACCACAAGGAAGCGATCGACTTCGCCAACTACATCACGAACGACGAATCGCAGCTTGAATTCTGCAAGGTGGTCAACATTCTGCCGTCGACGAAGAAAGCGGCGGCCGATCCGTTCTTCACGCAAGCCGGCGACGATCCGGAGTCCAAGGCGAAGATTATCGCGGCTTCGATGGTCGGGCAGGCGAAGGATTTTACGCTCGGCATCAAGGACGAGTCGAAGGTGCTGGACCCGCTCTGGAAGGGCTGGACGAAGATGATGCTCGGCCAGCAGTCGCCGGAGGAGATGCTGAAGACGGCCGAAGCGGAGATGCAGAAGCAGCTCGACGCGGTCAATGCGGATAACTAGATCGACACGGGGAGCGAGCGTACCCTCTCTCCCCGCATAGAGGGGAAGGGAGATTCGCCATGGCCGCGAAATGGTCCAAATCGCAGGCGCGCCGGGCCGGATTCGCGTACTTGATGATCGCGCCCGGCGTCATACTGCTTCTCGTGTTCACCTTTTACCCGATTATCTACGGTCTTCCCCTTGCGTTCACGAACTACTCGGCGCTCGATACGACGAAATGGATCGGGCTGGCGAACTTCAAGCGCGCGTTCAGCGATCCGGATTTCTACGTTTCCTTGAAGAACTCGCTCATCTACGTGGTCGTCGTGCCGATCATCCAGATTCTCGCGATTCTGATGGCGGTGCTGGTCAATACGAAGCTGAAGCTCGTCGGGTTCTTCCGCGTCGCCTTCTTCATTCCGGTCGTCACGTCGATGGTCGCCGCGGCGATCGCCTGGAAGTGGATGTACGAGGAGAAGGGGATCCTGAACTACATGCTGCGCACCCTTGGGCTGACGCATCACGACATCGCCTTCATGGTCGAACCGAAGTATGCGCTGGCCGGCGTCATGCTCGTGACGATTTGGAAAGGGCTCGGCTATTACATGATGATCTACCTGGCCGGGCTGCAATCGATCCCGAGCGAGCTGCAGGAAGCGGCGAGGATCGACGGCGCCAATCGCGCGCAAGTCATCCGCATGATCACGATTCCGCTGCTGATGCCGTTCGTGCTGCTCTGCTCGCTGCTGTCCGTCATGGGCGCGATCCGGGTCTTCGACGAAATCTTCGTCATGCACGGGCCGAAGGGCGACCCGATCAACTCCACGCTCGTGACGAGCGTATACACGTACAAAGTGGCGTTCCAGGACTTCGACTTCGGCTACGCGGCCGCGATCGGACTCGTCGTGGCGGTGATCATTCTGGCGTTCTCCGTCTTCATGTTCCGGTACACCCGCAAGGGAGGGCTGACTTACTATGAGTAATGCTGTCTCGACCGGCGGCGCCGGCAGGGCGAAGGCTGCGCAGGCTCTCAAGAAGGGACCGCTCCGTCTGCGCAAAATCGTATCGGCGGTCATCGTGTACGTCCTGCTGATCTTCACGGCGCTGCTGTGCCTCGGGCCGTTCCTATGGCTGCTGTCCACGTCGCTGAAGGTGAACGCGAACGTGTACAAATTCCCGCCGCAGATTATCCCGTGGCCGATCAACTTCAAGAATTTCAGCGACGTGTTCCATATTATGCCGCTGTGGACGTACATCAAGAACACGGTCATTATGACCGCCATGGGCGTTCTGCTGAACGTGATCATCTGCACGATGACGGCGTATCCGCTCGCGCGCATCAAGTTTCCGGCGCGGAACTTTATTTTCTACGCCATCGTCAGCACGATGATTCTGCCGAACGCGGCGGGGATGATCGTCAACTTTATCATCATCCAGAAGCTGCATCTGTACAATACGGTGCTCGGCATCGTGCTGCCTTCGGCGGTCAGCGTGTTCAACATATTCCTGCTGCGGCAGGCGTTCATCACGATTCCGAACGATATGGAATATTCCGGCCGGATCGACGGAGCGAGCGAGTTTCGGATCTTCTGGAACATCATGGTGCCGATGGTTCGCCCCGCGATCGCGACGGTCGTCATATTCGACTTCATGGCGTTCTGGAACAGCATGATCTGGCCCATCATCATTCTCGACGACAAGGAGAAGTATCCGCTAGCCGCGGCGCTGCAATATTTGCAGGGGAATTTGTCGTACAACTTCCCGTATATCGCGGCCGGCACGATCATCTCCGTCATTCCAATCATCGTCATCTTCCTTGTCTTGCAGAAGCAGTTCATTAACGGGATGGTCGGCGCGGTGAAAGGATAGTCCGTCATCCTGCGCCGGCCCGCCATCCCCAAATTGAATCGAAGAGGAGCGGATTAGTGATGAAACGCAAATTGACGCTCGCCGTATCGCTTGGCCTGCTTGGCGCAAGCACCGCATTCGCAGCGGACCCGGCGCCGGTAACGGTGCCGATCGACTCCCTGCAGCCGGCCGTCCATCTGGAGAAGCCCCAGCTGACGGGGACGGGCGGCAAGCTGCTGCTCAGCGACTCGCCCGAAACGTTCGCCGGCACGGGCGCATTCTACCGGGATACGGCCGAAGGCGAGTTCCGCGTGTTCTGGCATCATCAGAACGAGGCGCCGCAGACGTTGACGGTGGGCGTCGCGATCACGAACACGTCCGCGGACACGGTCTCGCTGTACCTCGAAGGCCACGGTCTCGGCACGAACGTCTACGTCGACGTCGCCGGACAATCCGCGCTGGCGGACTTCATCGCTTCCGAGAATCAGCGCACCCTGGCCGCTAAGCTCGCTCCGGGCGAGAGCTACTACTTGGCCGCGCCGACGGAGAACAACATCACGAACAGCGGCATCGTGCAATTCGAGGCCGTGACGGGCAAGAAGAACGCCCCGGCGCAAGTGACGGCGACCGTGCTCAGCTACGACGCGCAGCCCGGGCATCCGGAGCAAGTCGACGTGCTGCCGGAGGATTCGCATACGCGCGGCACGTTCCCGCACTTCGACCGGACCGGCACGATCCAGTACAATACGTCGCTCGGCAACGCCTACCTGCGCGTCGATTCCGCCGCGTACGGCGAGTGGAGCGACGCCATGCCGGGCGAATACGAGGACGGCTGGGATGCGGTAGACGGCAACAAGCCCGTCATCAATAACGGCAACTACGGCGTCATGTACCGGTTCAAGACGGAAATCGTCAACAGCTTCCATCACCCGCGCCAGGTCGGCCTGTTCCTGAATCCGTCGGGCGGCTACGGGCATTACGTGGTCAAGTGGAACAAGAAGATTTTCGAGTCCGGCTACACGACCTACCAGACCGCCTGGAACATTACGAACTTCAAGCTGAATCCGAACGGCGGCACGTTCAAGTCCGAAATGAGCCTGACCGGCGGGGCGGCGGGTCCGCAGGTCATCTATTTCACGAACCAGGAGAAATAACGGAACTTAAGGAGGCTTGCCCGATGAGCAAGGAGATGCATGCCGATCTTGTCATAATCGGCGGCGGGACCGGCGGCTGCGCGGCGGCGCTGGCGGCGGCGAGGATGGGGAGAAGCGTCATCATGACGGAAGAAACGTCCTGGATCGGCGGCCAGCTGACGAGCCAGGCCGTTCCGCCCGACGAACATCCCTGGATCGAGCAGTTCGGCTGCACGAGAAGCTACCGGCGGTTTCGCGACGGGGTGCGGCAGTATTACCGGGACTACTTCCCGCTCACGACCGAGGCAAGAGCCAACGTCATGCTGAATCCGGGCAACGGCTGGGTAAGCCGCCTTTGTCACGAACCGCGGACCGCGCTGGCCGTGCTGCATCATATGATGGCGCCGTACGTGCACAGCGGCCGGTTGACGATTCTGACCCGGCATCGCATCGAATCGGCCCGAACCGACGGGGACCGCGTCGTCTCGGTGACGGTGCGGGGACTCGATCTGGAGGAACGCGCGGAGCTTGCGGCGCCGTATTTCCTGGACGCCACCGAGTGCGGCGACGTGCTGCCGCTCGCGGGCGCGGAATACGTCACCGGCGCGGAGTCGCAGCGGCAGACGGGCGAGCCCCATGCGCTGGAGGGCGATCCGCAGCCGATGGACATGCAGGCGTTCACGTACTGCTTCGCCATCGATTATCTCGAAGGGGAGAATCATACGATCGACAAGCCGGCGCAGTACGACTTCTGGCGCGCGTACAAGGCGGATTTCTGGCCGGATCGCCTGCTGAGCTGGACGGGGGTCCGGCCCGCGACGCTGGAGCCGGTCCGCTTCGATCTGTTCCCCGACAAGGATTGGATGTCGTTGATGGGCTACCGGCGCGTCGTCGACAAGCACAATTTCGCGCCGGGCACGTTCCGCAGCGATATCTCGATCGTGAACTGGCAGCAGAACGATTATTGGCTCGGCTCCGTCATCGACGTGAACGAGGAGGAGAAAGCGCGCCATCTCGAAGCGGCCAAGCAGCTGAGCTTGTCGCTGCTGTACTGGATGCAGACGGAGGCGCCGCGCCCGGACGGGAAGGAGGGCTTTCCCGGCCTGCGGCTGCGGAAGGACGTCGTCGGCACCGCGGACGGGCTGGCCATGGCGCCTTATATTCGCGAGTCGCGCCGGATCAAAGCGGAATTCACCGTGCTGGAGCAGCATATCAGCACGGAATGCCGCGGAACGGAGGAAGCCGAGCTCTTCGTCGATTCGGTCGGCATCGGCTGCTATCGGATCGATCTCCATCCGAGCACGGGGCTGCGTCATTACGTCGACATTTCCAGCCTGCCGTTCCAGATTCCGCTCGGCAGCCTGATTCCCGTCCGCGTCGACAATTTATTGCCGGCAGGCAAGAACATCGGCGTCACCCATATTACGAACGGCTGCTACCGGCTTCATCCCGTGGAATGGAACGTCGGCGAGACGGCCGGCTACCTGGCCTGCTATTGCTTGGAGCACGGCTTGAAGCCCCGGGATATTCGCAGCCGTCAGGAGCAGCTCATCGCCTTCCAGAAGCTGCTCGTCCAGGAAGGCGTCGAACTCGCGTGGCCGGAGTCGCGCCCGGTGTAAGCCGTTGACCGTTATGACAAGCTGCATGACTAACGAAAATCAGGGAGTGTCCACTATGACGAACACGATTCGTATCGGCGTTATCGGCGCAGGCTCGATATCGGAAATGCACCTGCAGTCGTACAAGAAGAATCCGCATGCGGAGCTGGTCGCCGTCTGCGACTTGAATGAGGAGCGGGCGCAGGCCAAGGCCGGCAAGCATGGCATCCCGCATGCGTATACGGACTATGAAGCGCTGCTCGCCGATCCCGAGATCGATGCGGTCAGCATCTGCACCTGGAACGACAGCCATGCGGCCATCAGCATCGCCGCGCTTCAAGCGGGCAAGCATGTGCTGTGCGAGAAGCCGCTGTGCCGGACGGTCGAAGAGGCGCTTCAAGTGGAGCGGGCGGTACGGCACAGCGGGAAGACGCTGCAGGTCGGCTTCGTCCGGCGCTATAGCGCCAATACGCGGATCGTCAAGGAAATGGCCGATCACGGCGAGTTCGGCGACATCTATTACGCCAAGGCGTCCTGCATCCGGAAGCTCGGCAACCCCGGCGGCTGGTTCTCCGATATCGAGCGCTCCGGCGGCGGCCCGCTGATCGATGTCGGAGTGCACGTCATCGACCTGTGCTGGTATCTGATGGGCAGGCCCAAAGTGAAATCGATCAGCGGCAACGCGTACAAGAAGCTCGGCAACCGCGCCAACGTGCGGAACTTGGCCTACTACAAGTCGTCCGACTATAACGCGGAGCGGAATACGGTGGAGGACATGGCCAATGCGCTTATCCGCTTCGAGAACGGCGCCTCGCTCTTCGTCGACGTCAGCTTCACGCTGCATGCCAAGGCAGACGAGCTGACGGTGAAGCTGTACGGGGAGAAGGGCGGCGTCGAGCTGGAGCCGGAGCTGACTTTCGTAACGGAGAAATACGACACGATCCTGAACATGATTCCGCAGATCAACAATCGCTCGTTCGATTTCACGGCCGGGTTCCAGGATGAAATCGACTTCTTCGTCGACGTATGCAACGGCGTCAAGCCGACCCTCAGTCCGGTCGAGGACGGCGTCGAAATGATGAAAATGCTGTGCGGTATTTATGAATCCGCCGCGACGGGGGAGGAAATCCGTTTCTAGCGGAGCGGATGAACGGGATGAAAACAATCGGATTCATTGATTATTTCTTGGACGAGTGGCATGCCGAGCATTACCCGGCATGGATCGAGCAGGCTTCGAACGGCAGGATGCAGGTTGCCTATGCCTACGGCAAGACGGACAAGGCGAACGGGCTGACGAATGCGGAATGGTGCGCGAAGAAAGGCATCCGGCTGCTCGGCTCCATCGAGGAGGTCGTGGACAAGAGCGATTATCTGATCGTTCTCTCGCCCGATCATCCGGAGGTTCACGAGGAGCTGTGCGCGCTGCCGCTGCGTTCCGGCAAGCCGACGTACGTCGACAAGACGTTCGCGCCCGACCGGCGCACGGCGATCGCGCTGTTCGACCTTGCGCGGGAGCACGGGACGCCGATGTTCTCCACCTCCGCGCTGCGTTACGCGCCGGAATACGCGGCAGCACAGCGGGAGGGCATTGCGGTCATCGGCAGCGTCGGACCCGGCTTGTACGACAATTATGCGATCCATCAGGTCGAGCCGATCGTCGCGCTGATGGGCGGCGAAGCGAGCCGCGTCATGTACATCGGCACGCCCGCCGCTCCCGCGCTGCTGATCGGATTCGCGGACGGCAGGCAGGCGGAGATCCGCCATTACGGCTGGGACTGTCCGTTCGGCCTGACGGTCAAGTACGAGTCGGGCGCCACCGGCCTCCTGAAGGCGGAAGCGGATTACTTCCAGGCGTTCGTACAGCGGCTGGCCGCGTTCTTCGATACCGGCGTCTCTCCGGTCGATCCTGCCGAGACGATCGCGATCATGACGATTCTCGAATACGGACGGCTGGCGGCGGATAAGCCTTATACGTGGATCGAGCTGCCGGTATAGCGGGCATGCTTGCAGGCTGCGTGCGGACTAACGCCGGCAAGCATGTCTTCTGCCACTTAAGCATTCCTTTACGGCAAAAAGCCTGCCCTGAGAAAGCAAAAGGGCAGGCTTTTATTCATTCATGGCTCCTGGTAACGACGCTACTCCACGATCGCTTCCGCTTCGATTTCCACCAGCAGCCGCGGATCGATCAGCGCCCGGACCTCCACCATCGTCGCCGCTGGCCGGATCTCCTTGAAGAATTCGCCGTGCGCCCGGCCGATCTCTTCCCACCGGGAGATGTCCGTGACGAACATGCGCGTTCGCACGACATGCGACATCTCGGCGCCCAGCTCCCGCAACGCCCGCTCAATCGTTTGCAGCGCGAACTTCGCCTGCTCGTACGGATCGCCGACGCCGACGACCTCGCCGTCCTTCATCGCCGTCGTGCCCGCCACCTCGATGCGATTGCCCGCGCGGATCGCGCGGCAATAGCCGACGAGCGGCTCCCAGGGCGAGCCCGTGAACACCCGTTCCCGATCCATCCCGATCACTCCCGTCTTGTTCTTTCCTAGACCTAGTATACCGGAACGAAACGGCCGTGCAACCCGATCGGCGTTTCGGCTTTCGGCTGCCTTCAGGGCTGTTCGCCCGCCGCCGCATTCGCTTCCCCGCCGGCGTCCGAGCGGCTTGCGCCTTGCTGCCGGCCGCTGTCGGAAGTGGAAGAGCTTTGCGTTGCGCCTTGAGAGGCTCCAGGTGAAGAGCTTTGCGTTGCGCCTTGAGAGGCTCCAGGTGAAGAGCTTTGCGTTGCGCCTTGAGAGGCTCCGGGTGAAGCGCTTTGCGAAGCGCCTTGAGAGGCTCCAGATGAAGAGCTTTGCGAAGCGCTTTGAGAAGATCCTTGTGAAGATCCTTGCGGAGATTCCTGAACGGCGCCCTGAGTGGCCTCGGCATGTCTCCAAGGCGGATCGCCGGCACGGTGCAGCCGTTGATTGACGGTATAGACGAGCATTGGAATCGCCCATGACAGGACAGCGCAGATGATCGTTTTCACGGAAGGGAGGAAACTGATCGCTTTTTCCCACACGCGGATTACTCCTCCTCGGCTCTGTTGATGTCTCCGATACGCCGCAGCTTCACGTTCGCCTTCACTTCGATATCCGCCTTGGCGAACAGGCTGCGGCCTGTCTCCCACTCCGCGGAGAACCGCTTCCACTTGCGGTAATGATTCTGGTACATGAAGCTGCCGAGCCCCATCGCGTCTTTCTTGTACTTCTGCTGAAGCGTGCGGATCGTCTTTTGCGCGATTTTCTCGATTTCGGACTCGAAGAGCTTCTCCAGCGTGCCGGTTTGGGCTTTGTCGAGCAGATCCGTGTTGAGCGTCGATTTAATGAGCGTGCCGTCGCACGAAATCTTGACGGTGAATTTCAAGCGTTCCCCGTCGTCGCCGGCCAGCTTGATTTTACGCGAGGCGTCCTCGACCGCGATTGCGATCGACGTGTTTTTGAAAGCCGTCTCGAGAATGCCGCCCTTCACCTGTCCCATCAAGAAATTGAGCCCTTGCGTGTTCTCCCCGTTCAACGTGCCGATCATCTTGTGCTCGCTGCCGTCGAACAAGGCGGCTCCCGTCAGCGTGATGCTCCCGCCGCTTAATCGGACGCGCTGGATCGTGAAGCTTTCCGGCTTCAGAAGATGCTCGTGAACGTCGCCGAGCCGCGACGACGGGAGGATATAGCTCGTCTCGTCGGTGTTGGAGATGGTCGATTCGATGTACGAGACCGGGTAGTTCTCGTTCAGCGACGTGACGCGCATCAAATCGCTGGCCTTGCCGTCCGTGACCAGGACATGCATGTCCCGTCGCATTTCCTTGCCGCGCAGGAAGAAATCGAGCACGTCGGAGAACATGGAGTCATTGCTCGCGATCGCCTTGGAGATGATGATGAGCTTCAGATGTTCGTAATAGGGCGAGCGGCTCGTCCGGCTCGACAGCATGGCCGTCAGAGCGGCCATATTGCTTTCCTCGACGGCCAGATTGAAGTAGCTCCGTCTAGCGCCCGCCGATCCCGACCCCGCCGAACCGGAGGAGGATTTGAGCCCCGAAGGCACGATGAATTGGAACGTTCCGCGGATTTTCGTCCCGGGGACATCTTCTTTCTCGCTGCTCCCGGTTTGCTCGGCGGTATCGAGCGCGACGCCGACGACGAAGCCACGCTTGTCGATCTCGACGCGGTCCCAGCATCCGGTCAGCGCGAGCAGGAGGGCTGCGCAGGCGAAGAAACGAATTACGGTCTGGAATCCTTTCATGCGTTCGCTTTCCTTCCTCGCAGCAGGGCGTAGACGTATAGAAGAAGAGGGACCCCGATACCGAACGTCAGACCCGAGTAGCTGATGATGTCGCCGAGTTTGCTGATTTGATCCGTATCTTCCGGCAGCATGCAGATCAAGAAAATGACCGGATTAAGCATGATCACCCAGCGGATGCGGCTGATCTTGGGCAGCATGGAAGCGAGCGCGTGCACGGATACGTCCATCGCCATGCAGGTGGTATTGAAGATGGTCATGATCCAGATGACGAAGAACAACGACTCGAATCGTTCGAAGAATTCGCCGGGAATTTCCGCTTCCTTCGCCAGCTCCACGGCCGGATACATGATTTCCTTGAGCGCGGGCCGCGTGAACACGCCGACGCAGATGATGTAGAGCGCCAAATAGAACAGCACCGGGATCGCGATGCCGATCGCGACCGCCTTGGGCGCCGATGACGGCTTCTTGATCATCGTGGCGTAGAACAGGACGGCCTCGAAGCCGAGCAAGGAGAAGACGCAGTCCTTCGTGCCGGCGGCAAGTCCCCGCCAATCGCTCACCATGAACGGCTTCAGGTCATGGTAATTGAAGATGCCGACGCTGAAGATCAGCACGGCCAGCGCGATCACGATTACGAACGGCAGGAAGAGCAGATTGAGCCGGATAATGCCTTCCCTCGACCCGGCGGCCGCATACGCGGTCACGAGCAGGAAGGCAAGCGCAATGTACTCGATGGGCGTCCGATCGAACAAGTATTGCTTGGATATCGTGGCGATCGACCTGACCTCGTAGGCGGCATACAACAGGAAGTAGATGACGATGATGCTGGTCACCAGCGCGGCCACGGGCTTGGTCACCAGCTTGGCATTGAAAGCGTAGAAGCCCTTGTCGTGCAGCAGCTTGCAATAGTTGGCCAGTATCCACCCCGTGACCATCGCAAGCATACCGGCGACGACGAGCGATATCCATCCGTCCGACGATTGCGTATCGGTGGCAAGGAGCCGCGGCAGCGTCAGCACGCCGACCCCGACCACGATCGAGGTAACGCTTGCGGTCAGCTCGATCATGCCGATCCGGTCGTTGCCGTAGTCAAACCATTTCATTGGCATCACCGTCGTGTTTGACGTCCTCGCGGGTTATGTCCAGGGGATCGACGATTACCGGACGTTCATTAAGCATCGTCGCCGGCGAGCGGACGATCAGGTCGATCCAATCCCCCTTGTAGAACGGAGCGAACGGAGCGGTATACGGAACGCCGAAGCTGTTCAAGTTGACCATATGGATGTTGATGACGATGTAGGCCAGAATGATGCCGTACAAGCCGAAGAACGCAGCCGAGAGCATGATCGCGAAACGCAGGAGCCGAAGCGCGATCGCGAAGGAGTAGGACGGGAACAAGAACGAGGCGATGGCCGTGACGGCGACGACGATGACCATGACCGGACTGACGAACCCCGCGGCTACCGCCGCTTCGCCGATGACGAGACCGCCGACGATGCCGATCGTCTGGCCGATCGGCTTGGGCAGCCGGATGCCCGCCTCGCGCAGCAGCTCCAGCGTACCCTCCATCATGAACGCTTCCACGACGGCCGGGAACGGGACCCCTTCGCGCGCGCCGGCGATCGAGAAAGCGAGCGACGACGGAATCATGCCGTGATGGTATTCGAGCAAGGCGATGTAGAGGGCCGGCAGGAACGTCGCGATGAACGCGGACATCATGCGAAGCAATCGGGTGGCCGAGGCGATCAGCCAGTGCTGGTAGAAATCCTCCGGCGATTGAATATTGGACGAGAACGTGACCGGGAATATGAGCGCGAACGGGTCGCCGTCGACCAGGATCGACATACGCCCCTGCAGCAGGCCGCCGGTTACTTTGTCCGGCCGTTCGCTGTTGATGAAGAGCGGGAACGGGGACAGGAAGCTGTCCGAGATGAATTGCTCGACCGTTCCCGAGCCCGAGATGTCGTCGACGTCGATAGATTTAAGGCGCCGGATCGCTTCCGCCTTCAGCTTCGGATTGACGATGCCGTCCATGTACATGAGCACCACGTCCCGCTTGGAACGCCGCCCGATCTTAATCGAATCGAACCGCAAGCGGCTGTCCCGCAGAATGCGCCGGACGAGCGCGGTGTTGGTGCGGAGATTCTCGGTGAAGCCTTCCCTCGGGCCGCGAATAATCGATTCGGTCTGCGGCTCGTCGACCGAGCGGCTCTTCCAGCCTTTGCAGTCGAGCACGATGACGCCGGCAGTGCCGTCGACGAACAAGGCCGCGCTGCCCGACATAATGCCGAGCACGACATCGTCCATGGACACTGCCGCTTCGACGTCCGTCACGGAGAGCACCTCTTGCTCCAGCATCGCCGCCAATTCGTCCGGTTCGGGCGTTTCGGCGTCTTCGAAGCGCAGCATCATCGGCTTCAAGATCTGATCGTTGACCATCGTCTTGTCGACAAGGCCATCCACGCAGATCAGGATGCACGGATGCTTGTTCGCGCCGACGGCGAACGAGCGGACCGACAGGTCGGACGGATTGCCGAGCAGCGTCCGGATGGCATCGGCGTTATCCGCCGCCCGGTTCGATAACGGAGGCATCGGTTCGCTGTTTATGAAAGCCGGCGGCGATTGCTGTTTGCGGGGAAGCATTGCCGAGCGGAAGCTCACGTTGATTCCCTCCTTGGATTTTTTTTCTAGTATGACCAATCGATAGGCATTTATGCTGGGCAGCGGCTGTACAGCGAGACCGTTGCTCTGCGTGCTAACGGATGATATATTAGTTATTGCTTAATATTATAAGGCTGCACCTAATTTCGAAGGGGGACTGCGCATGCTGGCCTGGATGCTGCGTCAAGTGATGGCGGATCGGGGGATTTGGACCGGCGCCGGGCTTGCCCGGCTGCTGAGGGAGAAGGCCGGCTACGAGCTGTCCGCGCCGTCGATCAGCGCCTTGCTGAACGCGCCGCCGAAACAGATCAAGGCCGAGACGATGGACGCGCTCTGCACGGCGCTTGCCTGCGCGCCGGGCGACTTGTGGGTGCATACGCCGAAGCATGCGAACGGCGGACAATAGGGAGAGGAATGTGAACATGGCGGAGAAAATCATCCTTCCGTTCGGCGATCCGCTTCTGCGCAAGATCGCCAAGCCGGTCGAGGAGATCGGCCCGAGAACCGTCAAGCTGTTGAACGATATGGCCGATACGCTGTACGCGGCGGAAGGACGGGCGGGGCTGGCGGCTCCCCAGATCGGGATTCTGCGCCGGGTCGTCGTCATGGATTGCGGCGAGGGGCTGATCGAGCTGATCAATCCGGAGATCATCGAAGCGTCCGGCGAGCAGACCGTAGCGGAAGCTTGCTTGTCGTACCCCGGCTACCGGGGGACGGTGAAACGGGCCCAGGCCGTCAAGGTGCGCACGCTCACCCGCGGCGGAGAGACGGCGGTGCTGGAAGCGGAGGGGTTCATGGCCGTCTGCATGCAGCATGAGATCGATCACTTGAACGGGGCTCTGTTCATCGACCACGTGCGGGATCCGTATCTGGTGCATGAGGAAACCGGCCATCGGGTGCGCGTCATCGACGCGCAGCGGCTGAGCCGAAGCTGAGCGGATACAAGCGAAGCCCCCTCCGGAATCGGAGGGGGCTTCAGGCTGTCTAGAAAGTTCGACACCGCCTATGTAGCATGCATGGAAAGGAAAGGGTCCTGGATCCCCCTCTAAGATTCGCGGATTCGCGGACAGAGGATCCGTTATTTGAGCGAAATCGGGCTTTTGGGGCAGCGAACGGACAGAGGATCCGTTAAAGTCCCCGAATGACATCGAAAACAGGCTAGTTAGCCGATTTAACGGATCTCCTGTCCGCCAGCACATGAAAACACGTGATAAAGTAGCGTATAACGGATCTCCTGTCCGCATCCTTGCATCGGCGAACGCACCGTGAACCAGCCGGCCGGTTGGTTCGAAACGGTACCAGCAGTCCATGCCGGCCGGCGAAACGGCAACAGGATCCGTTCGTGTTCCAGGGCGCAGGCTGTCGCGAGTCTGCTCGAAGCCGCTTATATCGTTCTCAACAATCGTGAAGCCCCCTCCGGAACTGGAGAGGGCTTCGCGGCGTCCGGCACATCGCGGCGTCCGGCGCTTCGCGGCGTCCGGCACATCGCGTTCAAGCAGCCATGACAGACGGCGTTCTTGACCGTCATGCCGTTCATGTCGTACAAGGCATTCTTGACTGTCATGCCATGCATGCTGTACAAGGCGGCCATGGCGGGCATACCGTTCATGCCATTCGCAGAGCCGCGCGGCTACGCGATTCCCGCGATCTCCAGAAGCGACAGCACGACCTCGATCACGATCAGGATGACGACGATCCACTCGACGAATAAGCCCCGGTTGGAATGGCTGATTGTCGAGAACCCTTCCATGATGCGATAGAGCACTTCCGTTTTGTTTTTCATGATCGTATGCCGGTCGTTCAGCTCGAAGAATTCCAGCATTTTATCGTAGAACATGCCTGCGCTGCTGTTGGCCCACGTAATATCGGGCTTATCCAGAATCATGATCGATCCGAGGGAGTTGTATTCATGGCGCACGATGGCCGCGGTCGTCTTCGCCAGCTCTTTGTTGCCGATGCGGAGCCGGCCTTTCTCGAACCGCTCGATCATATATTCAAGCTTGTCGTGGATCTTGCCCAGCTGTTCCTCGATCTTCTCGAGCGCGACGGACTTCGCCAACACGGTGGCGATCAGTTCCGGGTAGAACGCCTCGTACTCCGGGACGATGACGTATTCGTCGGTCCATTGGAGCGTGTCCGTCTCTTCGCGGTGCAGGCTGTAATCGTCCGTATACAGGCTCGCTTGCAGGAGCTCGATGTCCGGCTCGAATTGTTTGAGGAAATACAGCATGCTGTCGATTTCGCCTTGCCGGGTATGATTGACGAATACGACGCTGCCGAAGGAGAAGACGAGCACCTGCAGCGATTGGCCCGCGCTGCGGTGAAGGATGGCGGATAGAATGTCCTCCTTCAGAACAAGCGGTTCTTCCCATGTAAACTTCTTCGGTATCCCGCAATGAATCGCGATTTTGTTCAGGTCGATCTCATTCGCGACGGCAAAGGCTTTGAACGTGATGGCTTCCATGATCATCTCTCTTTTCGGCTGTAACGTAGTCGAATGGCTTCCATTGTAACCGATATGCGGCAGCCGGACATAGCATGCCTTCCAAAGTTTGGATAAAGCAGCAGGCGTGGATGAAGGACGCCTCCCGAACCCGGCATCTTCGCCGTCCCGGCCTGTACGAACGACGACGAGCACCCCCGTCCGGGAGTGCTCGCTGCCGCTTCTATGGCTTGCCGCCGCTTGGAGCGGCCTATCGCATCAAGTGATACGGAACCGTTGCCACGACGACGTCCTTCTGGTTGATCAGGTACGCGCGGAGCAGCAGGCTGGATTGGTTGTGCAGGAAGTTGTGCCACCAATGCTTCGTAATGAACTGCGGAATCAGCACCGTGATGTGATCCGTCTCCTGCGTCTTCCATTCCACCGTCTCGATGAAACGGACGATCGGACGGATGATGCTGCGGTAGCTGGAACGCAGGACGATCAGGCGCACGCCGGGATTCCATTCTTCCCATTTCTTCTCCAGCCGCTCGATCTCTTCCTCGTCGAAGCCGACGTAGACGGCGACGACGTTGTCCGTCAGCGACTTCGCGTAGCTGATGGAATGCATGACGACCTTCGTAATGCCGGCGACGGGAACGACGATCGTGCTGCCCTTGATCAGGGGCTTCTCCTTGTCGATGCTGATCCGGAGCTCGTCGGCGGTGTTCATGTAATGCTGATGGATCTTGTAGAAGATGAAGATGACGAGCGGCAGGAAGATGAAGACCATCCAGATTTGCGTAAACTTCGTGAAAATAAAGATCAGCGAAATGCAGAGCGTTGTCAGCATGCCGATCGTATTGACGATCAAGCCGAATATCCAGTTCTGCGGCTTAAGCCGGATCCAGCGCACCATCATGCCGAGCTGCGAAAGCGTGAACGGAATGAAGACGCCGACCGCATAGAGCGGGATCATATTCGTCGTGTCGCCGTGGAACAAGATGACGAGCAGGGCCGAGAGGACCCCGAGGAAAATAATCCCGTTCGAGAAACCGAGCCGGTCGCCGCGCACCATGAACGCATGCGGCATGTATTTGTCCTTCGCCAGCATGAAGGCGAGCAGCGGGAATGCCGCGTAGGCGGTGTTCGCGGCCAGGAACAGGATCAAGGCCGTAATCCCTTGAATGGCGTAATAGATGATGCCCCGGCCGAAGGTGGCGTCGGTAATTTGCGAGACGACGGTCTCCTTGGGGTCCGGCGCGATGCCGTACCAGTACGCCAGCAGGGAGATGCCGATGAACATGACGCCGAGGATAAGACCCATCATGACGAGCGTCATCGCCGCGTTGCGCACCTCCGGCTTCTTGAAGTTCGGAATGGCGTTGGAGACGGCTTCGACGCCGGTGAGCGCGGAGCATCCCGAGCTGAATGCTTTCAGCAGCAGGAACAGGCTGATATCGGACACGGCCGTCCCGAGCTCCGGGATATCGGAATGCGGTCCATGCAAGATGACTTTGACGACCCCGGCGACAATCAGCACGATCACGGCCGTTACGAATAAGTAGACGGGGAACGCGAGGATGGACGCGGATTCGCCGATCCCCCGCAAGTTCATCACGGTCAGGAAGACGATCATGACGATCGCGATGGGCACGGTATACTCGTGCAGCCCCGGGAACGCCGACGTGATGGCGTCCGTACCGGACGACGTGCTGACCGCGACCGTCAGAATATAATCGACGAGCAGCGATCCGCCGGCAAGCAGGCCCGTCGGGAGACCCAGGTTGTCTTTGGCGACGATATAGGCGCCGCCGCCTTTCGGGTACGCGAAGATCGTTTGCCGATACGATAGAATGAGGATAAGCAGCAGGCCCAGGACGGCGACCGAGATCGGAATGGAGTACCATACAGCCGCGAATCCGGCAGCCATCAGCACGATAAGAATTTGCTCCGTGCCGTACGCGACCGACGACAAGGCATCCGAGGACAGCACGGCCAGCGCCTTCAGCTTGCTCAGCCTCTCGCCTTCCAGTTCGGCGCTCTTCATCGGCCGTCCTATTAACAATCGTTTAAATCGGCTAATCATGAATGAACCTCTCTCTCCAATTTAAGGAAGTCAATTATATGCAAGTTTTTGGTAAAGCCGATCAGGCCAGAAATCATTATAGCAGATATCGATTAGCGGATGTTCGAGTAGATTGGCGAGCAAAACGTTGAATAGACTTGATTTGATGATATACTTGGACTAAATTCGACTTTTCTGCGTTTCGCGCGAAAGGATTATCGGGAGGGAACCCTTTGTCGCTACAACTGAAATGGGACGGACATACACATACGAAATTTTGCTATCACGGCAGCGACGCGGAGTCGGAAGCCTACATCGACCGCGCGATCGGGCTGGGGTTCCAGCGTTATTCCATCACGGAGCATCCGCCGCTTCCGGACGGCTGGGTGCCGGACGGGAAGCTGATGGCGGAGCTGGCGATGCCGGAAGCGGAACTGCCGCTTTATATGGAGTATGTATCTAATCTTAAACGGAAATACGAGGGGCAAATCGAAATCGGCGCAGGGCTCGAGCTTGATTATTTGCAGGGCGCGCTGAGTTACACGGAAGCCATCGTGGACCGGTACCAGAAACAGCTGGAGGACGTCGTCTATTCCGTGCATTACTTGCCTGGCCGCGGAGGGATGCGCTGCATCGATTTCACGCCGGAGGATTTCGCGGACAACCTGCTTGCCTATTACGGTACGATGGAGCGCGTCGTCGACGAATATTATAACCATGTGGAGGCCGCGATCGAGTGGGCGTCGGGTTTGCCGATGCGCAAGCGGATCGGGCACATCAATCTGATCGAGAAATTCGCGCTGAAGCTGCCCCCGATCGACGAGGCGCAGATGAAGCGCCGGCTGGAGGGCATCCTGCCGCTGCTTGCGAAGGGCGGCGTCGGCATCGACGTCAACACGGCAGGCTTGCGCGTGCCTACCTGCGGCAAGCCCTATGTGCCGGAATGGTTCTTCGCCGCCTGCAAGGAGCGGGGCATTCCACTCGTCTACGGTTCCGATTCGCACCGCCCCGATCACGTCGGCTTCGGCTACGACTGGTTCGAGGCGCAGGCGAAGCGGTCCTGAAGCCGAGACGGCCGCAGCGGCCGGGCAGCGTGCGAAGCCCGGGACCGCGGCTTTTTTCATCGGCCTGTATGATGTCAGGCTGCTCCAGCGTATAGATAAGCAACGGGCGAATGCGGAGGCGGTCCGGCTTTCGCGCCCACTTCAAGAGAAGGAACGTGAGCGGCATGGCAACGTCGGCAGCGCAAGTGTATGATCCGAGCATCTGGCATATCGGTTATTGGGAGTTGACGCTCCGCTTGGTTCTGGCGCTGGCGCTCGGCGGTCTGATCGGGCTCGAGCGCGAGCTCGGCGGGCATTCGGCGGGGTTCCGGACGCATATCCTCGTCTGCCTGGGCTCCGCCGCGATCGTGCTGCTGTCCATGTACGGGTTCGCGGAATTCTCGTCGGATCCGAACGTCCGGCTCGATCCGGCGCGGCTCGCGGCGCAAGTCATCAGCGGCATCGGGTTCCTCGGCGCGGGGACGATCTTGCGCACGGGCATTACCGTGTCCGGCCTGACGACGGCGGCTTCCTTATGGGTGGTGGCGGCGATCGGCTTGACGGTCGGCGCGGGCTTCTATTACGGCGCCGCGGTATTGACGCTGCTCGTCGTGGTGAGTCTCTTCGTGCTGAACAAGCTGGAGAAGAAGTTCTCGGTCACGAAGCGGAAGCGGGACGTGGTGCTGCGCGTCAGCAAGGACTCCGCGAGCTTGAGCAAGGTCGTGGCGGAGCTGCACCGGTTCGGCGTCGGCATGAACAAGATCATCGTGGAGAACGAGCAATCGGAACTGGCGGATCGCGCCGACATGCTGATCGTCCGGCTGCAGCTGAAGCTCGGGCCGGGCAAGCGGTTCGAGGACATCATCGTCTCGCTGGCGGCGATCGAAGGCGTATCCGGACTGGAAGCGGGCGTGGAATCGTTGTAACCGCGCGAAAGCACGACATACCTGAAATCGATAGCAATCCTAACATATTGATGAAGCAGCATATGCAGTCAAATTGCCGGAGGGGAAGCGGTTCTCATGATGGACATGAACAAATCTTTGTATTACCGCAAGGACGGTACGTTTACGATCGTGCAATTCACGGATCTGCACTGGCAGAACGGCGAGCCGGACGATCTTCTGACCCGTAAGCTGATGGAGCAGGTGCTGGATGCGGAAGCGCCCGATCTCGTCCTGATCACGGGCGACGTGATCTACAGCGAGCATTGCCGCGACGCGAAGCAATCGTTCCGGGACGCCGTCAAGGCCGTCGACGAGCGGGGCATTCCGTGGGCGGCGGTGTTCGGCAACCACGACACGGAGCGGCATGTGACGCGCCGCGAGCTGATGGACGTGCAGCTGGAGCACCGCTTCTGCGTGAGCGAGGCGGGACCGCCGGAATTGAGCGGCGAAGGCAATGCCGTGCTGTACGTGCGCGATCCCGAGACGGGCAAGCCGGCGAACGCGCTCTATCTGCTGGACAGCGGAAGCTACTCCGAGCTGCCGCTGCTCACGGGCTACCAATGGATCCAACGCGACCAGATCGCGTGGTATATCGCGCAGTCCAAGGCGGCTGCGGCCGCGAACGGCGGGGAGCCGCTGCCTTCGCTGGCCTTCTTCCATATTCCGCTGCCGGAATACAAGCGGGTATGGAAGAAGGAGCTCTGCTTCGGCAGCAAGCATGAGGGCGTCGCCTGCGCGCCGGTCAATTCGGGCCTGTTCGCCGCCATGCTGGAGATGGGCGATGTCGTCGGCACGTTCTGCGGCCACGATCACGTGAACGACTACTGGGGCGCCCTGCACGATATCCGGCTGTGCTACGGCCGGGCGACCGGCTTCCAGACGTACGGCCGCGAAGGCTTCCCGCGCGGAGCGCGCGTCATTCAGCTGACGCAGGGCGAACGGGATTTCGCGACGTACGTGCGGCTGGACGGCGGTTCCGTCATTCGGGAGCCGAAGGAGCATTATCCGAAAGGAATGGAAGCGTAAAGGACGGAAGCCGTCACGCGGCCGCCGTTCATGCATGCCGGACACCCGCTCGGAGAGGGCGAGTTGTCCGGCGCTCTTTATTTATGCTACGCTTATTATGCAGAGTCGACAGCGACGCGCGAACAAGGAGCAATGAAGCCATGAAGCAGGTTTTGGTTACCGGGTACAAAGCTTCCGAGCTCGGCATCTTCTCCGACAAGCATCCGGGCGTGGCCATCATCAAGAAGGCGCTCAAGCAGCGGCTGCAGGCGTTCGTCGAAGAAGGCCTGGAATGGGTGATCGTAAGCGGACAATGGGGTGTTGAGCTGTGGGCTGCAGAAGTCGCGCTGGAGCTTAGAGCTGAATATGGTTCGTTGCGCTTGGCGGTCATTACGCCCTTCCTGGAACAGGAAGAGAACTGGAGCGAGCAGAAGAAGGCGGTATACGGCGCCATTCTTGCCGGCGCGGATTACGTGAACAGCGTCACCAAGCAGAAATACGCGGGTCCCTGGCAGTTCAAGGCGCGCGACCGGTTTCTGCTGGACAACACGGAAGGGCTGCTGCTCCTGTACGACGAGGAACAAGAGGGCTCGCCGCGGTTCATGCTTGAGCTTGCGCGCAGGCATGCCGAAGCGGTCCCGGATTATGCGATCATCGTGATCAACGGACAGGACCTGCAAAATATCGCCGAGGAAGAACAGTATCGCGAATACGAGTAAAAAGGAGTGTACAGCTATGCCCCAACTAACGATGCGAGGCGTCAACGTCACGGAAGTTATGAAAATCAGCACGGCGCTCATTGACGAATTGGCGCAAATTTGCCGGTGCAGCAGAGATAATTTCACGATCGACTGCCTCACGACGACTTCGATTTTGGACGGAGCGATCGTTCCGACGTTTCCTTTCGTCGAGGTAGCCTGGTTCGACCGCCCGCGCGACGTTCAGGACGGCGTAGCCAACGCCATTACGGATTACTTGCTGCAGACGGGCATCCAGGAAGTCGAAGTCGCCTTCAAGGTATACCGGGAAACGCATTACTACGCCAACGGACAGCCGTTCATGGTGAAGGCCGGTCCGCCGGTGTTCGACTGACCGCACCCTGCCGGAACAGCCGGGGCGGCTCACCCGTCTCCCGTTTGAACAAGGTGCTGAACTGCGCGTCGTTCGAGAAGCCGCATTCCTCCGCGATGGCGGTCACGGACAGCGTGCTGTGCAGCAGCAGATGGCTTGCCCGCTGAATGCGTTTATTCAGCAGGTAAGCGATCGGCGAACGGCCGAATTTCGTTTTGAACAAATGCCTGAAATGATGATAGCTGTACCCCACCATCTCCGCCAGTTCCTCCACCGTAATCTTCTGATTGAAATTCTCGTCGATGAATGCCCGCGCGTAGTGCAAATGATCGGCCGATTCTTTGAAAGCGTTAACATCGGCGTTCCGCCGATGCTCGATGACGATCATGCTGAGCAAATAATTCAATTTGTCGGCGTAATACGGCCGCTGCTCCTGCATTTCGGCGAGCATTGTCCGAAGCAGCTGCTGGATCGGCTTGTCCGACGCATCCTCGAACAGCCCTTCCTGAAGCCGCGCGTCGATGCCCGTCAGGCGGAAGCCGACGCAGACGACGTCGGTGTCCTCCAGCCGCCGCTCGTCATGCAGCGTACCGGCGGCCATGATGGCGTACGTCCCCGGCCCGTACGCATGCGAACCGTCCTCGATGCAGGTCGAGCCTGCACCCAGATTGTAGTAGACGAGCTCGCAGCACGTATGCGCATGCATCGGCATGTAGGAATTGGCCGGACGCACCGTTTGAAACAGAAAATCCATCTGCGCGTGCATGCGCTCTTCCCCCTTCATGGCGATCATAGCCATATCATATAAACATTCAGCCATTTGATAATACAACCCTGCGAAGCGGTCATTGTAAAATGAGCATGTGCCATAAACAGGCGCCGACAAGGCAATAACCAAATCATAAAAGATTAGTGGGCGTTATACAAGAACCGATTCGCATGAGGAGGAAATGAACAATCATGATCAACTTCCCGGTCATTCCAGAGCAGAAAATGGTGCAGCGTCTCGCGCACCCGAAGCGCAAGGTACGCATGGTGCTGGACACCGACACGTTCAACGAAATCGACGATCAATTCGCCGTCATCTACGCGCTCAAGTCGCCGGAGAACATGACGATCGAAGCGTTCTACGCGGCGCCGTTCTATAACGACCTGTCGACAGGGCCGAAGGACGGCATGGAGAAGAGCTACAACGAGCTGCTGAAGATCCGCTCCCTCCTGCCGGAGATGGCCGGCATCCCGGTCCACCGCGGCTCGGAGAGCTACCTTCCCGGCGCGGAAACGCCGGTCGAGAGCGCGGCGGCGCGCGATCTCGTGGAGCGGGCGATGGCCTCGTCCGAGGACGACCCGCTGTACGTCGTGGCCATCGGCGCGATCACGAACGTGGCGTCCGCGATTCTGATGGAGCCGCGCATCATCGAGCGCATCGTCGTCGTTTGGCTGGGCGGCCATGCCCTGCACTGGCGGGATGCGCGCGAGTTCAACCTCGCCCAGGATCTGCACGCGTCGCGCGTGATCCTGAACAGCGGCGTACCGCTTGTGCTCATTCCGGTCATGGGCGTCACGTCCCATCTGCTGACGACGCTGTCCGAGATCGAGACGCATGTCAAAGAGAAGGGCGCCATCGGCCAATATTTGTACGAGACGTTCCGCGACTGCTGCGACGACCACTACGCGTATTCCCGCGTCATCTGGGACATCTCGACGATCGCCTATTTGAACAACGAGAGCTGGCTGTCGAGCTCGCTCGTGCACAGCCCCGTGCTGTCGGAGGATTTCCGCTGGAGCATCGACAATTCGCGCCATTTCATCCGCTACGTGGACCATATTCACCGGGACAGCGTGTTCAGGGACTTGTTCCGCAAGCTGTAAGGCATCCGTCGGGCAGATCCGGTCCGTTCGGGCAGCGAACGCGCTATTACGGGGTGCCATGTACAGCCTGCGGAACGGCCGATCTTTCAGGAATTTACTGGGAGATCGGTCTTTTTTGTGCAAATCGCCGCATCGATGCCGCTTCTCCCGCGTATAAACAGATGACATTACCCTTGGAAGGATGGCGACGGCGCATGACGGACACGACGGTCGACCGATTGGCGGAAGCAAAGGAACGCAAGCATCGCTTGGAGAAGGCGCTGCGGCGGCAGGAACAGCTGCGCGGGCGGATCAACGAGAACGAAAGGCTCATCGTCAAGCTGGAGGTAGAACTGGAGGCGGAGCAGGCGGACGTCGACAAGCTGACCCGCATGTCGATCGCCAACTTGTTCCATACGCTGCTGCGCAGCAAGGACGAACAATTGGAGCTGGAACGCCAGCAGGCGCTGGCCGCCGCTTTGAAGCTGCAAGAAGCGAAGGACGCGGCGGCAAGGATGAAGGCGGAGAGCGTCAGCCTCGGCGATGAGCTTGCGGCCTGCGGCAACGCGGAATGGGAGTACGAGCGGCTGCTGCGGGAGCGGGAGGAAGAGCTGCGCCATTCCCGCGCCTATGCCGGCGAGCTGGCCGCGATGGATACGGAAATCGCCGACCGGACGATTCTGGTCAAGGAAATCCGGGAAGCCCTGACGGCCGGCCGTCGGGTCATGGCATCGCTGGAAGGCGCTTCGCGCAGCCTCGAGAAGGCGGAGAACTGGGGCAATTGGGATATGTGGGGCGGCGGCGGAATGATCAGCACGCATATCAAGCATGAGCATATCGACGATGCCAAGGCCGCGATCAGCGACGCCAATCACTTGATGCGCAGCTTTCGGGACGAGCTGGCCGATCTGGAACGAACCGTCGATATTCAGGTCGATATCAGCGGCCTGTTGAAGTTCGGGGATTACTGGTTCGACGGCCTGATCGTCGACTGGGTCGTGCAGAAGCGGATCAAGAACGCGCAGGATCAGACGCTGGAAGCGATCCATCAGGTCCGAACGATCGTGAACAGGCTGCAGTCGGAACAGACGGCCGCGGAATCGGCGCTGGCCGGCCTGAAGACGAAGCGCGTGCTCTGGATCGAAACGAACCGGCCGGAGTAGCCGTATCGCAAAACAGCAGGAGGCCGTCCCATGGCATCGGGACGGCCTCCTTGCATTGTCTTGATGAAGCAAGCGGGCGCTGGATCGCTTGCACCGTTGCCCTCGTGCGCCCTCGTGCGACTGCGCGGTCGTTCCGCCGGCGATCGTCCGCCCGCCGATACCGTTCTGTCCCGAGCGTTTCATTGCTATTGCCGGCTATGCAGCGGTAGCACCGGATCTAGCAAGGAAACGGACAGGAGATCCGCTATTGGCAGGCCTGCATGGATTTCTCGTGCGCTGGCGGACAGGAGATCCGCTATTTCGCCCGAAAGACGGATAGACGATGCATATCGGAGGCAATAGCGAATCCTGTGTCCGATCGCTAACTCCAATATGCTGATTTCGGCAACATAACGGATCGTATGTCCGCTAACCCAGGAGGCTGCCCTTCTCGGGCATTGGCCGCACGGGAACGGATGCGGCGGCGCGGGCACGGGTGCTGCGTCGCCCACGATGCGGCGTCGCGGGAACGGATGCGGCATCGCAGGCACGCATACGACATCGCGGGAACGGATTCGACGGTGCGGGCCCGAACGCCGTGCCGCGGGCCTGAATGCAGCTTCGCGATCCCGAATGCAGCGTCGCGGGTACGAGTACGACATCTCGCGGGCCCGAACGCCCATCGGGACGGTCGCGGGCAGGGTTAGAAGCGGGCCAAGTATGCTTCCAGCGTCAGGCCAAGCTGCGCGATCTCCTTGGCGACGGTAACGCCGACGTAGCGGAGATGCCACGGCTCGTACATGTAGCCGGTCTCGTCCTCATGCTCCTTCTCGTAGCGGATGATGAAACCGTATTCCGCGGCGTGCGCGGCCAGCCACTTGCCTTCCTTGGTGCCGCCGTAGCTTTGCTCCAGGCCGTAGTGGACGCTTGAGCTGGAGACGTCCATCGCAAGGCCGGTTTGGTGCTCGCTTTGGCCGGGATGGGCGCTGAACGTGTTCGCCTCCTTCGCGCCGTGCGTCTTCGCGTAGGCGTTGAAGATCGATTGCTGCGACGCGTACGAGCGGTAGCCGGAGACGGCTTTCAATTCAATGCCGTCCTCCTTGGCGCCGGCGAACAGCTTACCGAGCGCCTCGGCCGCGACCTTGCGCATTTGCTGCTTCGGGCTGTCGCCGGAGAAGGAGAACTCGACCGGCGCTTTGACGAGATCGGGGGGCACGTAACCGGAATCGAGCTCGCGTTTCTTGTTGACGAGCACTAGGGTGCTGGTTGGATTCGTAACGTATGCGATGGTTTTCTTGACGGTGTCCAGCTGGTCTTTGTCGTTCGCGACGTAGGATGTGCCCTCGCGCTGAATGGTCGTGCGGGACGCGGCATTGTCGTACAGGAACTGCTGGAGCTCCGATCGGGCCGAGGCCGTCGCCGGCTTGGACGGCTTCTTGCCGCCGCCGCCTCCCGTCTGCGCGGGAGCGTCGTTACCTGCGCCTGCAATGCCGGCGCCCGAACCGTCTCCGCCGGCCGCACCGGACGCGTCGGAGTTCGAGCCGGTTCCGCCATTCGCGGCAGCGGAATGACCGAATTTGTCGAACGCATCCTGCAAGACGGTCGTTTGGGTCGCTATGAAGTAGGCACCGATCGAGATGCCGAGAACAACGACGGGAATCAGGACTGATTTCTTCACAAGCTTGCTTGCCTCCTAAATTACGGCTGATTATGAACAAGAACGACGATGAGGGTTCTATCAATAGTATAGATAGATTCGCCTTAGTTGTACAACTTTCGGGCGAACCAGAATTAGGCATGCGGCAGCCGCATGCCGCCGCGTTCCCGGCGCGGTCGAACGGTGTCAAAAAATGTCTTTCAACCCTGCGGTTAACTGGTGTAATATGGGTTTTGATAGCAAGAATACGATCCAGAGACAGGAGAATGAGAAGTGAAGACGTACCGCAGACCGAAGTCGTTCGGCAGGAAGCTTGCGCTGCTGCTGGCGGCGACGACCGTTGCGTTCACGACCGTGAAGGCGCAGGACGCGCACGCGATGGACAAATGGGGCATTTACAAGGAAGCGCAGAAGCTTGACGAGCAGGGCAAATATGCCGAAGCGATCGCCAAGTATAATATGATCGCGCCCGAATTCATCAAGACCAAGGAATACGGCAACGCCGCGGGCATGTACCTCCGGATCGGCAACGATTACGCGAAGCTGAAGAAATACGACGACGCCGTCGCGGCCTGGGATCTGGAAGCGAAATATTACGGCTTGGCGGGCAACACGCAAGTCAGCATCGCGGCGAAACGCAGCGCGGACATGCTGCGCAGCAAGGCGAGCCTGTTCGTCGAGACGACGGCCGGCGCGGTCGGCGGCAGCAACACGCACGGCGCGAAGTTCGAACCGAAGAACGGCGCGCTGCTCGGCGCCTACGCGGAGCTCGATCCGGCGGTTCATAACGCCCAGACCGCCAATCCGTTCTATACGGAGAAATTCCCGGCGATGACGGGCAAGAAGCATGCCGCATACCTGGAGTATTTTACGTACGGCAAGCCGCTGTCCAGCATCCAGAGCCATATCGACCACGCGCGCGCGGCGGGCGTGGCGATCGAGCTCGGCGTGCAGCCGTTGAACGGCCTGGCCGAGGTCAAGGACGATGCGTACCTGCACCAGCTGGCCCGCGATATCGAAGCTTCCGGCGTCAAGGTGTTCCTTCGTTTCGCGAACGAGATGAACGGCGACTGGGTCAAATGGCATGAGGAGGATCCGAAGAAATACATCGAGAAGTTCCGGCTCGTCGCGAGCGTGTTCCACAAGGAAGCGCCGAACAACGTCGCCATGGTATGGGCGCCGGACCGGCTGCCGGAGTACAACATCCAGTCGTACTATCCCGGCGATGACGCGGTCGATTGGGTCGGCGTCAGCCTGTATTCGATCTTCGACCCGTCGCTCGATCCGCTGAAGCAGGGCGAGGACCGTTCAAGCCATCTGGATAAATTCGACAACATCTACAAACTGTACGCCGCGCGCAAGCCGGTGTTCATCTCCGAGGGCGGCATCTCGTATATGTACCCCGAGAAGAAGCTGGACAAAACGGATTGGGCCGTGTACAAAATGCAGGAGTTCTATTCGACGCTTCCGATGCTCTATCCGCGAGTGAAGGCCGTCTTCTACTTTGACAGCAACCATGACGCTTCGGCGCGGATCAAGTATTACATGCTGTCCGCGAACCGGAAGCTGCTCGACGGCTACAAGAAAGCGATCGACAATCCTTTCTATCTGAGCAATGTCGGCGACGAATCGCCGGTTGCGTACAGGCCGGCGAGCGCCGCCTCGCCGGTAACGGCAGCGGTCCAGAACCTCTCCGCCTACGTGAAGACATGGTCGCCGACGCTGGCCAAGGTAACGTACGACATCGGCGGCAAAACCGTCGGGAAGACGATGTCGCCGCCGTGGACGGCGAAGATCGATTTCGCGCCATATAAGGGCAAGACAATCGAGGTCGTCGTCAAGGCGTACGATAGCAAGAATACGCTCGTCACGACGCAGAAGGTGCCCGTGACCGTCAAATAATCCGCCCGCATCCGGCCCGCGCCGGAGCCGAATAGACGGCTCTGCGCGGGCCGGACGATTTTGGCGATCGAGCCGCAGATGGTATGATAGTGTCTAGACAAGCAGATCCGAAGGGAAAGGGGGAGCGGCGATGAACGAAACGGACGAAGCCGACATGCCGATGGAGGCGCGTCTCGCGGCGGCGCTCGCGGAGATCAAGGCGCTGCGCGAAGACAAGCTGCGATTGCAGCGGGAGGTCGTGCGGCTGCGAGGCCTGCTGCGCGGCGAGCCGCGGGACATCAGATCCACGAGATTGAACGAGGCGCTGCGGGAATAGGCGGCCGAAACCGCGGGAATCGGCGCGAAACATGCGCAAAGCCACTGGAAAGCGCGGCCGAAAAGCGCTACAATATGAGTAGTACAATCAAGGCGAGGTGATCTCAATGTCAGAAAACCAAACGACGCCGGAACCGCAGGAGCAAGCGCAGGATCAGCCGAAGAAAGTATCCCTTGCCGAAGCCGTGAAGCAGAAGCTCGCGCAGAAGAAGCTGGAGCAGGCGAACGGCGGCAAGCAGAAATTCGGTCCGGGCGGCAATCAGCAAACGATGAAGAGCCAGAATACGAAGAAGGTTAACAACCAGCGCAAGAAAATGGGCGTATAACGCAAAAAGGGAACTGAGGGTGAATTGCCGCCTTCAGTTTTTTTAATGGCCAGAGGGGGAGAAGGCATGCAGCAGCGAACCGGCAGCGGCGCGGGAGAGCGCCATGCGTCGATTATTCTGGACAGCTACCGGAGGTTACTGGGGAAGCCGCTGATCGCGACGGACGCGGACAAGCCTGCCGCGGAGCAGCTGTTCGAAGCGCCGATCACGGTGCTGTCCCACGGCACGGAGCAGGATCCCGTGCTGAATTACGGCAACCGGAGCGCGCTCGGTCTATGGGAGATGGACTGGTCCGCGTTCACGTCGATGGCGTCGCGGCATACGGCCGAGCCGATGATTCAGGCGGAGCGGCGGCGATTCCTGGATGCGGTTGCGGAGAAAGGGTACATCGACGACTACAGCGGCGTGCGGATTGCGGCGAGCGGGAACAAATTCCGCATCGAGCAAGCGGTCGTATGGAACCTATACGACGAAGACGGTGCGTATTACGGGCAAGCGGCGGCTTTCGCGCGCTATACCCGGTTGTAACGGGGAATAGGAGCAGAGGGGAGAGGAGAAGAGGATGAAACCGATAATCGATTACTGCTTGTCCTTGAAATGCGCGGAGAAGGACTACCCCTTCGGGCCGGAGCCGCTCGTCATGAAGGTCGGCGGCAAAATGTTCGCGTTAATCGCGGACAACGCGATTTCGCTGAAATGCGATCCCGTGATCGCCGAGAACCTGCGCGAGCAGCATGAAGCGGTGAAGCCGGGCTATCACCTGAACAAGAAGCATTGGAACACCGTCACGGTCGACGGCTCGATTCCGCTTGGCGAGATTAACGACATGATCGCGCATTCCTACGCGCTCGTCTTCAAGGGGCTGCCGAAGGCCGAGCGCAGCCGGATCGAAGCGCTGCTGCGGCTGCCTTAGCGCTTCGGCGCGATGGGCCTGCAGCCGCGCGAGCCGGCGTCCCGGCAAGGACCGGCGCGCGGCAAGGTGCAGCTGTTCACAGCAGGCAGGCGCGCATATCGGCGCCCTGCAAGGCGCAGCGGTCGCAGCAGGCAGGCGCGGACCGCGGACCGGCGGGGCTGCCGCAGCAGGCAGGCGCGCATATCGGCGCCCTGCAAGGCGCAGATGCCGCAGCGGACAGGCGCGCAGACCGGTGCACGGCAAGGCGCAGCGGTCGCAGCAGGCAGGCGCGGATCGCGGACCGGCGGGGCTGCCGCAGCGGACCAAGGGCGCCGGCGAAGCCGCTGCACCGGCAGCCAGCGCCGCCAAGCAGAGCTGCCGCAGCAGGCTGCCGCACCGGACCGGCACCTGGCGCGAATCGGCTCGCGCTACCGGAGCGGGCACCAGCCCGGCGGGCTCGAGCAGACCGCGGCCGTAAAGCCCGGCGCGTCCTTGGCCAGATCGGCGAAATAGCTGCCGATCACATGATTGCCGCCGACGGATCCGTTGCGGAAGCTCCGTCGTACTTCTTCTTTGACATGCAGGTAATAATAGGTCTTATCCGTCTTCGGCAGGGTATACACGAGCGGCGGCAGATGCGGCACGACGTCGAATTCGTTCTGCACCCGGTATGTGACCGGCACGGCGGCATTGTAGCTGCGCGCGAAGCCGGGATCGCCGACGCGCGGCGCGCCGAACGTGTACGTGATCAAGCTGGCCGGGGGACGGTTGACGGCGATGTCGGCCGACGCCAGCGTCGCCAGCGCGCCGCCGAGGCTGTGGCCGGTCACGAACAGCGGTTTCCCCTTGGCGGTCTGGTTCAGCAGCTTGAAGATCGCATCGCGCGCGGACATGTACACCTCGGTGAACCCGCGGTGCGTCATGCAGCCTTTGCCGAGCGGCTTGAAAGCCGTCTGCTGCGCCATCATGTCCGTAATCCAGTCCGTCGGCGAGATCGTGCCGCGGAATGCGAGGATGACGCCGCGTTCGGATTCCAGCACGAAACCGAACAGCTCCTCGTCCCCGGCATACGAGGCCGCGCTGAACGGTCCGACCAGCGAATAAGTATCCGGCGTCAGGAACAATCCGCCGTTATCGTACTGCACGTACGTTTGACTGCACACGGCCGCCAGGAAGATCGCCGTCCGCAAGTCCATCGTGCTGTCGGTATTCATGGGCCGCTCCTCCTTCGTCATCTATCACATTGTATGAGGGTCTGGGCCGGTATGCTTTAGGCGGCTGTCCCGGCGATTCAACTGACGGCAATCGGGGTAACTAGGGAGATGAAATTTGAGGGAAGCAGGAGTTGCGGATGAATAAATTAACGGCGCCGGACGGAACGGCCAAGAGATGGGATATGCGCATTGCCGTCGTAGACGACAACCCGATGAACATCACCGTCGTGAAGGAGATTTTGAAACGGGCGGGGTATTCGGACATGCTGACGGCTTCGAGCGGGGTGGAGCTGTTCGCGCTGCTCGGTCTTCGCGCGGACGGCAGCGAGCCCGAAGACGCGAAGGTAGCCGGAGGCGGCGACAGCCACGGCATCGATTTGATTTTGCTTGATATGATGATGCCCGGCGTGGACGGCATTACGGCGTGCCGGCACATCCAGCAGTCGCCTCGTCTGAGGAATATCCCGATCATCATGGTGACCGCGATCGGCGATTCCAAGAAGCTCGCGGAATCCTTGGACGCCGGCGCGATCGACTACGTGACGAAGCCGATCAATCGCATCGAGCTGCTCGCGCGCATACGCGTCGCGCTGCGTCTCAAGGAGCAGAAGGATTGGCACAAGGAACGCGACCGCCGCATGAACGAGGAATTGCTGCTGGCGAGAGAAGTCCAGTACGCGGCGCTGCCGCAGCCGGTAGACGACGAGGGGATAGCGATCGATGCGATCTACCGCCCGTCGGAGGAGCTCTCCGGCGATTTGTACGCCTGGCACCGCATCGACGACAACCGGTACGGTATCGCCGTGATTGACGCGATGGGGCACGGCATCAGCTCGTCGCTCGCGAGCATGTTCATCGCTTCCGTGCTGAAGGAAGCGATGACGAAGCAGGTGGAGCCGAAACGGGTCGTCAAGGAGCTGAACCGCCGTTCGCAGCAGCTGCAGTTCGCGGACCAGCTGATCCAGTATTATTTTACGGGACTGTATATGGTCGTGGATTTGAACAAGGGCGTGCTGGAATATGTCAATGCGGGCCATCCGCCGGGACTGCTGATCCGCGGCGACGGCCAGGTGGAGAGCTTCGCCCTTGGCGGGGCGGCCATCGGCTTGTTCAGCGAGATCGCGACGGAGAAGCATGCGCTCGCTATCCGGCCGGGCGATCGGATTCTGCTGTTCACGGACGGGATGTACGATTTGGTCGGCAGCGATTACGAGGAAGACCGGGAAGCGAGCTTGACCGAGCTGCTGCGTCCCTTCGACGGCAGGACGCCGGTCAAGGCGATCGAAGAAGCGTTGTTCGGCGGGGAGCTGCGGGAAGGCGCGGAAGCCGACGACCGCTGCATTGTCATCGTCGATATCAAGTAGGACCGGGTTGTACGGATTCTCCCCGTACGTCACCGCTCTTCCAAATCGTCCTTTAACAAAGTGGAGAAAGTACAACGAAGTGCTGGAATGCGTTCATTGTCCGGCACGCGGCGGTGCTTGATAATGGAGATATAACAAGCCATGCCATTCATGTTGAGGGAGTGAAAGCGATGTTGACGGAAGAGCAGTTGAAGCAATACGCGGAGAAAGGGTACATCATTCTGGAAGATCTGTTCACGGCGGAAGAGATGGACCGGATTACGGGCATTATCGATGTCTTCGACCGCGAAGGGGAAGAAGCGTTGAACGTGGGCGAGAAAGGGTTCAACAACGTCCCGAATCAAATCAACTTCACCTGCAATTTGACGCATAACAGCCCGGAATTGGAGCGGTTCATCGGCGATCAGCGCTTCGTCGATCTGACGACGACCATCCTCGGCCCGGATATCCGGCTGTATTGGGATCAATCCGTGTATAAGCGCCCCGAGGCGAAGCGCGATTTTCCGTGGCATCAGGATAACGGTTACGTGCCGACGGAGCCGGTTCATTATTTGACTTGCTGGCTCGCGCTCAACGACGCGACGATCGAGAACGGATGCGTATGGATCAAGCCGGAAACGCATCTCGGCGGATTCGTCAAGCACGAGAAGACGGACATCGGCTGGCAGTGCTACTTCGGCGACGATCCGGGACAGCCGGTTCCGCTGCGCAAAGGCAGCCTCGTGGCGTTCCACTCGCTGCTCTTCCATCGCAGCACCCCGAACCAGAGCGACGGAACGCGCAAAGCGTACGTGATTCAATACTCCGTTGATGGCGCGAAGAACCCGGACACCGGCGTCGTATTCAACAACGGCCCGCTGATTGCCAAAGACGGCAAAGCCGTTCTGGCCGAATAAAGCGGCCGGCTGCTGCTGCCGGATGGCAACCGACAAAAACGTCCTCCCTGGGGGAGGACGTTTTTTGTCGGGCTGCCCTAGAAAATCTCGACAGCCGTATGTGTTGAAAGAAGAATTACGCTCCTCCGGGTCTGGCGGACAGAGGTTCCGTTATTTGGACGAAATCAGACGATGGGGATCAGTGGCGGACACAGGATACGTTATAGTTCCCGTAAGGCATCGAAAACAGATAAATCGGCAGCTATAACGGATTTCCTGTCCACCAACACACGAAAAGACGCGATTATGAAGTGAATAACGAATCTCCTGTCCGCCTCCTTGGTTCGACGGGCGTACCGCGACCCAGCCGTCATGAAGACGGCTGGGTCGCGACGGTTCGGGCAGACCGCCCACGTCGGGCAGACCCGCCCACGTCGGGCAGACCCGCCCACGCCGGCAGACCCGCCCGCGCCGGCGAAGCGGCTGCTGGGTTTGTCTATAACCCAAGGCTCGAGTTGTCAGGAGCCTGCTCGAATCCTTGACTAGCTCGCATCATGTATGGAATAGGCTCATCTGTATGTTGAGGCCGGTGCCGGTTGTGCAACCGGTACTGGTGATCCAGTTTATCTACATCCTAGAGTACTACAAACCGCAGTGTCTCGTCCTCCGCCTGGGAGAACGTCGTCAGGCTGCCCTGGAAAATCTCGTCAGCCATCCATCTATCCAATTACCTTCAAGCGACGATGCATTAATGCGTTTATATCGAAGCTCGAAATTTGCTTTATATTCGATTCGGGCACCGCTTACGGAGGAGGAGTCCTTAGCCCTTCATTATTCGGTCGGCATCTGCCTGCGGTTCGACCGCGACGGCAACGGTGCGGGTTCCGCAGCGTCCGACGCTCCGGTTCCTTCGGTCGATGTCGAAGATGAGGCTGCGCCGGCTTTCGTCGATAGCGTCATGCTGGTTCCCGTTCTCGCGCTGCGGCTGCGGCGGTTCGGCAATGCGCGATCCTCGCTGTCCTGCGGGGCCTTGTCGGTGTCCCCGGTCAGAGAGCTGCCGACGATGTCGCCGCGCGACCGGCCGTGCAGCAGGTCGCCTGTCCAGCCTTTGCGCCACAGCCACCAGTAGATGAGCAGCGTGATCACGACGATGACGCCGCTGACGGTGAGGAAGCCCCAGCGCTCGCCGGCCCACGGAATGCGGTTGAAGTTCATTCCCCACACGGCGCCGATGACCGTAGCCGGCATGAACAGGGCGGTGAAGATCGTGAGCGTCTTCATGATGTCGTTGCCCCGGAAGTTGGAGATGGCGTCGTCCATCATGAGCAGCGTGTCGATCTCCATCGCATAATGGTCGAGCAGCCCTTGGACGCGTTCCATCCGCAGCTCCATCCGCTTGAATTCTTCCCGTTCCGAGAGCTCGTCCATGAACGCTTCCTTCGCCGCGGCCTGGATTTCCTTGATCGGAATGAACAGATGGCTCCAGTGCAGCAGCTCGTACCGCCGTTCGAAGATGGCGTTCATGAGACCGGTCTTGTTGTGCCGGCTCATCTGCCGCTCGAGCTCGCCGAGGCGGGTTTCGAAACGATCCAGTCCGGCATGGAACGTCTCCAGCATGTTGCCGATGAGGACGAAGAGACCTTCGGGCGCCGTCGTGCAGCGATGCAGCTTCTCGTACCAAGGCTCGCTCTGCATCCGCACGGAGAGGCGCATATCGCTCTGGTACGTGACGAGCTGGTCGCTGGTTACCCGGAAGTGGAGGTGCTGAATGTCGGATTCGTCGTCGGACGCTTGAAAAAGAAGCGTCCCCTGCAGGACGGACTTCCCTCCGGGGAGCTCGGTTACCGCTATTTGGTTGTGCGCGGAGCCTTCAATCTCCTGAAGCCAAGCGGCAAACGCCGGATGCGTCTGCTTGATCTCAAGCTGGGCCTCGATCGGTCCGGCGTCCGGCCCGTTCTGTTCCGCGGCGGCGCCCTGGGCGGCTTTCCTGCTGCGGGTCAGACCGGATACGGCCGGACGCGGAGCGTGCAGCATATGCCATTCCCATTCCAATGGAAATTGCAGCAACCGATGCATCATGGTATTGGAGCCTCCTGCTTGTCCGTACGTGCGATAGTCATTAGTACCATCATAACGCGAATTTGCCCGGGAGCACAACTTGATGGCGGAATTAATATCCAATTCGCCGGCAAATGCGCATAGCCGCCAGCGAAACAAACATGCCCGGCGCCGGTGGGACCGGTGCCGGGCATGCAGCCAGCGGTTCAGACTTCCTCGGACTGTTCGCCGAGCAGCGTCTTGAGCTTGTCGATGGCGCGGCGCTGAATGCGCGAGACGCTCATCTGCGAGATGCCGATCCGTTCGGCGATCTGGCGCTGCGGCAATCCTTCCGAATAAGCGAGCAGGAGCACTTCCTGCTCTTGAGGCTTAAGCTGCGACAGTGCCGCCTGCAGGTCGAGCCGCCTGTCGACGTCGTCGAAATCGTCGCCCGGCGAACCGAGCAAGTCCCCGAGGGAGGCGGCATTGTCCTCCTCCGAAACCGGCGTATCCAGCGACACGTAATGGTACAGGTCGCGGCCGGCCAGAATCTCGGTCGTCTCTTCGACGGAAAGCGACATCTCCGCGGAGATCTCCTCGATCAGCGGCGATCGTTCGAGCTTGACGGTCAGCGCGTCGATCACCTGCTGCACGGCGATGCCTTTCTCTTTGATGCGGCGCGGCACCTGGATGTACCAGGATTTGTCGCGAAGGAAGTTCTTCATATGTCCGATGATGCTCTTCATGGCGTACGGTTCAAACTGCATGCCAAGGGAGCTGTCGAATTGACTGAATAGACGAAGGAGGGCGATTTGGCCGACCTGCATGAGATCCTCGTACAGGTCGGGGCGGTTCCGCGAGATTTTCCCGGCTGCCATGCGAACCATAGGCTCATAATGCGTAATCAGCTGTTCGGCGATCGTATTGTCGGGATTGTCCTGATAAGCGATTATGAGCTCGGCGCCGGTGATGGGGTGCTGCTTGGCCGGCTGAGGGCTCATCACAATTCACCACTCTTCACCAACCGCTTCGTCAAGACCACTTCCGTTCCCATCTCGCTGTTGACTTCCACGTCGTCCATCAGAGCTTGCATCAAGTACAACCCCAAACCGCCGGCTTGCAACTCATCGATCGTTTTGCCGTTCACCGGCTGCGCCCTGCGGGCTGCCGCCGCGGCGTCGAAGCTTCGGCCTTCGTCCTTCACGATAATGGAGAGCGCGTCATACCGCTTCACGAGGCGCACCTCGATCCGCGGCGTCTGCGCCGGCGCTTGCGCGGCCTGTCCGGCGTTCAAATCGCCGTACGCATACAGCACCGCATTGTTGCAGGCCTCCGAAACGGCGACCTTCATGTCTTCGATCTCTTCATAGGAGAAGCCCATTTTGACGGCCAGCCCGTACAGGGTCAGCCTTACCAAATCAATATATTCCGCAGAGGCTGGCACTTGCAGCGTGATGATTTCCTCCGGTACATTCATCGTTTATCTCGATCCTTTCTTCGGCTTCGCCGGCGGGCGGCGAATTAGGCTTGTTTGATTAGAAAAGGCGTAATGCCGGTCATGTCGAACAGCTTGCGGATATGCGGCGGCACGGCTTCCACGGAGAACGGAGCTTCGTTGGCATGGCGCGCTTTCAGGACGGACACCAGAATGCCGATGCCCGTGCTGTCCACGTAATGCAGCTCGCGCAAATTCAGCACGAGCTCACGGTCGGTCAGCTCGATAAGCGGGGACATGACAGCCCGCATCTGGACGGCGGATTCCAAGTCCAGCTCGCCTCCGATATAGACCGTGCATTTGCCTGTCTGGTTTTCGGTTCGAACGAATAGTTTATCATTATGCTTCATCGCAACGACGCTCCTGTATACGTATTGATATCTCATTATCTGTTGATTACCCATGCTTCTACGGCGTGAAACATTCCGGCACGGGTTCATAGGCATCATACGGCTCGACATGCTGCAGCGCGGCCTTGCATTGTCTTGGCGATTGGTCAAGGGTCAAGCCGGGCGGTGAAATCGAGCCGGCTCGGATTGCCGCAGCGGCCATGCATTCGGCCGAGCATACGAGCTGGTTCTTTTATTATATTGCAGAAATATCGCTTGTCGAATACGTCCGTCCGCAAACGGATATGGCCGCATGCCGCAATGGAGCTGCAATGCGATCCGCTCAGGGGAGGGCGATCTGGCCGTGGTCGTGGATGCAATTGATATAAGTATAGAGAAAACTAGATGAAGCAAGTAAATGTTTGGTGGAGATGGGATTGGAGTAGATGGGATTCGAGTAGACTGGAAGAATTGAACAAATGCATGATTGAAAAATATCGGCCCTTGTTGGTACAATGAAGCCATACCACAACGGTCGTGAAGCACACGCCGCTTGGATATGTTCGGCGCCTTTCAGGGCGGGAGCATCCAAGCGGCGTTTTTGCTTTTTCGGACTGGCGGCCTGACTGAGAGAGGACGTGATGCATCATCAAGCATTTTGACGAAGCTTACGAGAACTGGCTGAACGCGGCAATCGTGAAAGAAAACAATCCCAGAAGACTTGAGAAACTGGAAAAGGGACTCGGTCACGGCACGCGCGAATTTCTGCGGATCGTCTGGTTTCCCGCCGTGGGGAATTTCAACGATCTGCATCCCGAATGGGAGGTGCTGGATTTTAACAATGGTTACAGGTATCTTGATCTGGCTTACAGGCCGGGAGGCAATAGTAAGGGCGGTATCGAAATTCATGGCTACGGGCCGCATGCAAGGGACCTCGACGTACGGTGATTCAAGGATCTGTGCTGGAGGCATAGCTTATTGGCGTTGGACGACTGGATTTTTTTGCCGATCGCTTATCTGTCCATTACTGACGAACCGAAGCGCTGCCAGCAGCTGGTTCTCTCGTTTATCGGGAAATTCGTTGCCATGGATGTGCCTGAACATTTGAGTTGGCTCGAAGCCGAGACGGTCCGGTTCGCAAGGCGGCTGCTGCGCCCGTTTGCGCCGTCGGAGCTTGCCGGTCATTTGCACATCACGGTACAGCATGCGAGGCGCGTGCTTCATCGAGCCGTGGAGCAGCAACTGCTGTTCGTGGCCAGCGGCAGGAGCCGCTACCGCACATATGCTCTTAGAATCCATTAAGCCTTATTTGGTCTGGAAGCGGTCCAAGGGATACGTAAGGAATCCCAGAGGTGTTGATGCTGGCGAAAGGGTGCATATTCGAGGGTCGGCGCCCTAATAGCGCTGCTTGAGTTCCCGAAGTCGGGTGAGAGGCTAGAATTGGCTATTATAGGCCTACTACGGTTCGTTAGCGGCTGAGAGCAGGTGAGATAGCGGGCACGTTCCGGTGCGAAAACGTGCAGGAGCGTTGGATATCGGCTGAGAGGCCAGGATCGGCGACTTTAGTCTACTGCTGTTCGTGGCCAGCGGCAGGAGCCGATACCGCGCGTATGCTTTAAGAATCCAGTAAGCCTTATTTGGTCTGGAAGCGGTCCAAGGGATACGTAAGGAATCCCAGAGGTGTTAATGCGGGCGAAAGGGTGCATATTCGAGGGTCGGCGCCCTATTAGCGCCGCTTGAGTTCCCGAAATCGGGTGAGAGGCCAGAATTGGCGACTATAAGCCCAATACGGTTCGTTAGCGGTTGAAGCAGGCGAGATAGCGGGCACGTTCCGGCGCGAAAACGTGCAGGAGCGTTGGAAATCGGAGCTGGAAGAGCCGGAAATGGGTTGAGGCCGGAAGTGGCGACTGTAAGTCAACCACGGTTCGTTAGCGGCTGAGAGCAAGCGAGATAGCCGACGCGTTCCGGTGCGAAAACGTGCAGGAGCATTGGAAACCCGAGCTGGAAATCGGTTGAGGCCGGAATCGGCGGCTATAAGCCCAATACGGTTCGTTAGCGGTTGAGAGCAGGCGTGACAGTCTGCACAGTCCGGCGTGAATACGTGCAAGGGGACTGGGAGCGGCAGTCTTTTGGTTATGCGGAGGCTGACGTGCCGGCAATCAGCTGTTTGAACGCAGGGCCGCAATCCGGGCGAGTTCCGCCGCCCACGCGATACGCGCCGATTGAATTCGCCAAAATTAGGGTATACCAACCATACCCGAACAAAATGGAGGCGAATGAGATGAGCTATAAAGTCGCGATATTCGAAACGGAGAACGATGCGATCCAAGCGGTCCAGGCGTTGGAACAAGCCGGCTTCACCAAGACGGAGCTGACCGTGGTCGCCAAGGACAAGGAGCACTCGCGCCGGATCGAGTCGGAGACGAACGTCCATGCGGACGAGCTGCAGGACTTGTCGGATGCGCGCGCGTCCGTCGATCAGCACGGGCTTGGCGATCCCCGCATCATCGCGCCGATGTACGCGTCGCAAGGCATGGGCATGTCAGGAACGTTCACGGGCGGATTCGCCTATCCGGGCACGTCGTTCGTGATGGCCGGCGCTTTCCTGGACGACGATTCCGGCGTGAACAGCATGCTGTCCGATCTCGGCGTGCCGGGCGAGGATGTCGACGAATGCCGCCATGCGCTCGCGGACGGGGCGATCATCGTCGCGGCCGAGACCGGCAGCGACGGGACGAACGGCGGACCGGACTTGACCCGGGGCGGGGCGGCGGAGGCGGCGTTCAGAAGCTGCGGCGCGGCGCGGATTTTGTAAGCTTTTGCCGTAGTTTGACCATAATGCGCAAGACAGGTCGTGTCGAACGGAGCGGAACGCTCCCGGCACGGCCTTTTCGCGATTAACCAGAAGTGCATTTACAACTGGGAAATCTCTCTGCTATGCTTATGAAAACTGTCCCCGGGCAGTTTCGAAGTCATACGAGCAAAGAAGTCATACGAGCCAAAGGGTGAAACCAAATGAAATCGGTTACAGTATACGACATTGCCAAGGAAGCCAATGTTTCCGTCGCCACGGTTTCACGCGTCCTGAACAACACGGCTCCGGTCAAAGCCTCCACGCGCGAGCGGATCCAAAGCTTGATCAACAAGTACCAGTTCCAGCCGAATGCGCTGGCGCGCAGCTTGATCAAGAAGGAGACGGGGATGATCGGCATTATTTTGCCGGATATCACGAATCCCTTCTTCCCCGAAGTGCTGGCAGGACTGGAGCAGGAAGCGCGCAAGCAGGGCTACACGTTCTTCCTATGCGATACCGGTTCGTCCAATATGGACATTAAGGAACAGTACAAACGCGAATCGCAATACTTGAACATTCTCATGGAGAAACAGGTAGACGGCATCATCATGCTCGGCGGCCGGATCGACTTGTACAAGTGCACCAAGGAAATGGCCAAGGAAGTGGCGGCCATCAACAAACGCGTGCCGCTCGTGCTGATCAACGGCAACTTGCCGGGCGCCGAGTTTCATCGCGTCGTCATCGACGAAGTCGCCGGCGGCCGGATGGTCACCGAGCATCTCATCGGTCTCGGGCACCGCGACATCGCGTTCATCGGCGGCTATCCCCAAATGTCCAATACGGTCGCGCGCCTGCAGGGCTTCCGCACGGCGATGGAGGAGGCGGGACTGCCCGTCCGCGAAGATTGGATCGATCACGGCGGCTTCTCCGTGCAGCGCGGCAAAAACATGATGGGCCGGCTGCTGGACATGAAGGAGGCGCGTCCGACGGCGGTCGTCTGCGCGAATGATCTTGTCGGCATCGGCGCGATCAAAGCAGCGGTCAAAGCCGGGCTGCAAGTGCCGGGAGACATCTCCATTACGGGCGTCGACGGAGTTCCGCTGGCGGCGAGCGTCATTCCCGAATTGACCACCATGTCGCTGCGCTGCCTGGAGCTTGGGCGTTCCGCGGCTTCCGTCATGCATCAGCTCATTTCGAAATCCCCAGGCGCGAATGTGCTGACGACGCTGATGCCGGAGCTTGTCATCCGGGAGAGCACGGCGCCGCCGAGGGCATGACAGCGTCAGAAACTTTTTTCGAAATACCGTCTTGACAGCGCTGTCATTGTGCGAGTAAACTTCAAATCAAGGAAACCCTGAAGGCAGGGTTTAATTTTTGGGACGGAATGAAATGGGTTTCATTCCGGTTCAATGCCAGGGCCAAGATTCACCTCAACCAAGCCCGTACACCTCCACATCAAATGCGCTGCACCGCCATCAGGTACCCGGCAGCCAATTCACCCCGAGAACTGCATCATTGCATAATCCAGCAAGCCCGTAAGCAGCTGCACCCATGAAATACACGCTCATCATCGGAATGGAGAAGCACGAGAAATTCGCCTAATCCCGCCATGCAGTCGTGTATTTTATTTTTCAGGTCTAATGAAACCGATTTCATGAATCCGCTTTCAAAACGATGTCTTGGAGGATGCCAGTCATGAACATGGAAACAACAAGCGGCGTGCCGCTGCAATTAAGCGCTTCTTCCCTACGCATCGCCGGGCAGGCCGAAATCGTCCTCTGCGCCTCCCTCTTCTACTTCCGTATTCCCCGCGCTTATTGGCGCGAGCGAATGGAGCAGGTCAAGGCATTCGGCTACAATGCCGTCGACGTCTACTTTCCTTGGAATTACCATGAACGCGAAGAAGGCTGCTGGGATTTCGCCGGCGAACGCGACGCCGAAGCATTCCTGCGGCTGGCGGCGGAAATCGGCCTCTGGGTCGTGGCGAGACCCGGCCCGTACATCTGCTCCGAGTATGACGGCGGCGGCCTTCCCGCTTACTTGTACGCGAAGCCGGACATGACGATCCGGAGCGCGGATCCCGCTTACATGGGCACCGTCAAGAAGTGGTATGAGCGGATTATTCCGCTGCTGGCGAAATACGAGCTGAATCGCGGGGGCACCGTGATCTGCGTGCAACTCGAGAACGAGCTGGACTTCTACGATTGTCCCGATCCGGCCGCTTACATCGCGGCGCTTCGCGATCTGGCCATCGCCGGCGGCGTCGAATCGCCGCTGATCGCCTGCGCCGGGCAAGGCGGGCTGTACGAGGCTTCGGGACTGGTGGACGGCGTCGTGCCGACCTGCAACTTCTACCCGAACGACCGCGACCCGGCTTTCGAGGACAAGGCGGCATCTTACGAACAGCGGCTTGCCGGGATGGATTTGCCGCTTATGGTGACCGAGACGAACCGCTCGCACTTCCTGCTTCGCCGGCTGCTGTCCTGCGGCGCGAAGCTGGTCGGACCATACCTGCAAGCGTCGGGCACGAATTTCGGCTTCACGAACGGTACGAATAACTGGGGCGATCCGCTCGCGTTCATGACATCGGATTACGATTTTCACGGCATGATTTCGCCGGAGGGTCATGTACGCCAGGAAGCCTACGAAGGGCTGCTGATGCGCCGGGTCATCCGGACGTACGGCGGTGCGCTTGCGGAAGCGGCAACCGCGCCGGCGGACGGCATCGCGAACCTCGAAGGCGCGCGGCCGGCAGGGAGTACGCTGCTTAACCGGCAGCTGGAGCTGACCGGCGGCGGGCATCTGCTCTTCCTGGCGAACGTCGGCGAGACTGCGGAAACGGTCGGCCTTCGGCTGCGGGGGCAAGGCGGCGGCGCCGATGAAGCGGTCGTTCCGCAGGCTTCCCGGCTGCAGAGCGTGCCAAGCCGATGCGCGATTCTGCCGGTCGGCGTGCCGCTTGCGCCTTGGGGCGTAGAAGGAACGCTTCGCTATGCGACCGCGGAGCTGTCGGATGCGCGGGATACGGCGGACCGGACGGTATTGGTCTTCCACGCCGAGCAGGATCAAGAAGGCGAAATCGCGATTGCCTTCGGGCAAGCGGCTGCGCTGCAGGAAGCCGTGAATATGAACGTAAATGAGCAAGGGCAAGACGCTGCGAGCGGATTCGTGCTGACGTTCCGGGCCGAAGCGGGCCGGCGGGCGTCGTGCACGATCAAACTGGCGGACGGCCAGGTGCTCGTACTGGCCGGCTTGGCGCGCGAGGATGCGCTGCTGCTCCGCGGTATCGAGGATGACGGCAGCCTGTCGTTCGAGCCGGCTATCGCCTATGACCTGGCGCCGCGCGAGCTGAACGTCGGCTGGACCGCGAAGGAGCTGAACCCGACGGAGCCGATGGACGCCGGGAACGCGATATCGACCGCGGAGGCGGAATATTTGGAACCGAACGGCATCTACCGCGGCTTCGCCTGGTATAAGGCGGTCAGCGGCGCATCGGCGGATGCGGACGTGCAAGGCCTGCTCATCCGGGAGGGCAGCGATGCGATCTCGCTCTATGCCGACGGCGCCTTTATCGGCACATGTACGCCGGGCGGCGGCAGCCGGTTCCTGCCAAGCGCCGGCATCGGCGGCGGCAGCGAGCTTACGGCCCGCGTCGAAATTTGGGGCCATACCAATTTCGACGATCCGCGGCTGCCGGGTCTGCGGCTGAACAGCCTGAAAGGGCTTCGCGGCATCGCCGCCGTGACGAGCATCCAGCGCCTCACCTCCAACTGGCGCGTGCGCCGCGTCGCTTCGGCGGCCGCCGATCCCGCGCTGCTGGACACGGCATGCGATGACGGCGAATGGGCGTCCGTCGGCTTCGGCGGCTGGCTGTCGCCGGATCATCCGGCGCACGAGCATTACCGCAGACGATTCATGGCCAGCGCCACGGCGGATTCATTTACGCTGCAATTCCGCGGCATCCAATCGCTCGCGCATGTCTACGTGAACGGCGCGTATGCGGGCTTCGTCAATCCGTTCGATCCGTTCCTCGATATTTCCGCTCACGTGCAGCCGGGCGAGGAAACGCTCGTCGCGGTGTTCCTTCAGCGGGTGCTGGGCCTGCCGGCCGGTGAAGTAACGCTCTATGAAGGAAGCGCCGCGCGGGAATGGCGGCTGTCGGCCGCCGGCGAGGAAGAGCTTCTGGCGCATGCGCAGCGGCATGAGGCTGCGGCTTCGGCAGCGGAACTGCCGATGAGCCTTGCAGCGGGCGGCACCGCTTGGCTCTACGGCGAGCTGCCGGATGAAGCCCGCGACGTTCCGGGCGGCTGGCGCGTGCAGGCGGAAGGCAGCGGCATGAAGCTGACCGTGCTGTTCAATGGCACGATCGTCGGCCGGCTCTGGACGCCGGGCGGCGCCGCAAGGCCGGTATTCAGCGGCGGCGATCAGCGCTCGTTCTACTTGCCCGGCGCATGGATGCGCGAGTCGGGGAACGGGCTGGCGATTCTCCTCGAAGCGGTTGAAGCCGGAGAGACGTCCAGGCTAGAGCGGCTGATCTTTACGCCCGTAGGCGAGCGCGTGAAACGCAACTCAGGGGAGGGGTAAAGGATGGAAACGATCACGCAGCCGAAGGCGGCGGCCGCGAAGGCCCGCCCGCGTACGAAGATCGCCGGCTGGAGGAAGTATTGGAAGAACCGGACGCTGCTTCTGATGTGTCTGCCGGCCGTGCTGTTCTTCCTGGTATTCTCGTATTTGCCGATGCCGGGCTTGTACTTGGCCTTCATTAAATACAACTACACGGACGGGATCTTCAAGAGCGCGTTCGTCGGCTGGGATAACTTCCGCTTCCTTGTCATGACGGGGGATCTGTGGAAGCTGACGTTCAATACGGTCGCCTACAACCTGGCCTTCATTATTTTAGGTAATTTCCTGCAAATCTTCGTCGCCATTCTGCTCAACGAGCTGCGCAAGAAGTGGTTCAAGAAGGTGTCGCAGACGCTCATGTTCCTGCCCTTCTTCATCTCGTTCGTCATCGTCGGCCTCATCGCTTACAACATTCTCAGTTATGATTACGGCTTATTGAACGGTATTCTGAAATCGCTCGGCGCGGATCCGCTCAAAACGTACTCCAATCCGCATGTATGGCCGTTCATCATCGTCATTACGTATTTGTGGCAATCGACCGGCTACGGCTCCATCATATATTTCGCCGCCATTATGGGGCTGGATTCCGAAGTCGTGGAAGCTTCCGAAATCGACGGCGCCAACGCCCTGCAGCGCATCCGCTACATCGTGCTGCCTTGGCTGAAGCCGACCTTCATCATCCTGCTGCTGTTCTCGCTCGGCGGCGTGCTGCGCGGCAACTTCGGCCTCATCTACAACCTTGTCGGGGCGAACAATACGTCGCTGTACCCGACCACCGACATTATCGAAACGTACGTCTTCCGCTCGCTGATGAACAATTTCAACTTCTCCATGGGCAGCGCGGTCAGTCTATATCAATCCGTATTCGGATTCTTTGTCGTCGTTACGGCCAACTGGCTCGTGAAGAAGGCGTCGCCGGATAACTCATTGTTCTAGGAGGGAGGGAAACCCATGCAAGGTGAAACGGTTCGCAAGAGCATCCGAAGCGATGCGACATCGGTATTCGTCAGAGGTTTTGGTTACGTTTTCATCGGATTATTCGCGCTCTGTTGCCTGATTCCTTTCCTGCTCGTCCTCGGCACGTCCTTTACGAAGGAAAGCGATATCATGCTGCACGGCTTTAATCTATGGCCTCGGGTCTTCTCGACGTTCGCGTACAAAATCGTATTCGAGAATCCGCAGCAGATCATCGGGGCGTACATCGTGACGATCTGCATTACGGTGATCGGCACGTTCGTGGGATTGTTCTTGATCGCGATGACCGGCTACGCGCTGCAGCGTCCCGACTTCGAGCAGCGCAACGCAATCTCGTTCTACATTTATTTCACGACGCTGTTCTCCGGCGGCTTGGTGCCGTTCTACCTGCTCATTCATCAGTATCTCGGCCTGGGCGACAACTATCTGGCCGTGCTGCTGCCGGGGCTGATGAGCCCGTTCCTGATCATCATGATGAAGAGCTTCACGAAGTCGATTCCGCATGCGATCACGGAGTCGGCCAAGATCGACGGCGCCGGCGACTTTACGATATTCCTCCGGCTCATTCTTCCGATGGCGACGCCCGCGCTGGCTACGATCGGCCTGTTCATTGCCCTCGGCTATTGGAACGAATGGTACAACGCGATGCTGTTTCTGTCTGCGGACATGAAATACCGGCCCCTGCAGCTGTTCTTGTACAACGTCATCACAAGCGCGGATTACATCCGCAACTCGTCCGCCTCGTCCAACGTGCCGCTGCGCGACATGCCGCTGGAATCGATGAAGATGGCCACCGCCATCGTGGCGACCGGGCCGGTCATTCTGTTCTATCCGTTCATTCAGCGTTATTTCATTCAAGGGATTACGGTTGGAGCGGTAAAAGGGTAGGTTATCCATGAATGGCCGCAGGGGAGGCGCCGAGCCTCTTCTGATCCATAGCCGAACATGAATGCCAGTCGTTCACGGGCGGCGCAGTACATGCGTTAATTCAATCATTGGGGAGGCTAGAAAGAATGGGACAAGTGAAGAAACTTACGGGAATCGCGCTTTCGCTTGCACTTGCAGGCAGCTTGGCGGCATGCGGCTCGAACAACGACAACGGAGGTTCAACGGGCTCTGCTAGCAACAGCGGCACGAAAGCGGCCAACGACACATCGAAAGCGACCAACGACACGTCGACTTCGAGCAACGACACGTCGAATTCGAGCGACGCCGGCATCGACACGAGCAAGTTCGAGACCATCAACTATGTCGTGCTCGGCGACAAACCGAAGAACGGCCAACTCGAGAAAGTCATGGCGAAGGTCAATGCCATCCTCAAACAGAAGGTCAATGCGGAGCTGCAGTTCAAATGGGTGGAATGGGCGGACTGGCAGACGAAATACAACCTGCTGCTCGCTTCCGGCGAACCGCTCGATCTGATCACGATCGGCACGGACTGGCTGGATACATGGGGCAACGCGCAGCGCGGAGCGTTCCTGCCGCTTAACGATCTGCTGGAGAAATACGCGCCGCAGACGTACACGGAAATCCCGAAAGAAGACTGGGATCAGAGCAAGCTGGGCGACAAGATCATGATGATTCCGGAAGATCACTATACGCAATGGGTTAACCATGGCATCTACTACCGTGGCGATTGGGCGAAGCAGTTCGGCATTACGCAGCCGATTACGGACTTCGAAACGCTCGGCAAGTATTTCCAAGGCATCAAGGACAACATGAAAGGCATCGTGCCTTGGGATGTGAACGGCACGAACGGCACGCTGTACACGGGCTTCGAAACGGCCTATACCGATAATATCGATCTGCCGATCGCGACCGGCTATGCGAACGTATTTACCGCGAAGTCCTACGACGAGCGCTATACCGTCGACAGCCCGATCTTCAATGACGCATTCATCGATTTCGCCAAGCTGATGAAGGAATGGGCGGACAAAGGCTACTGGCGCGAAGACGTCCTCAACTACAAAGGCGATACGCGTACGGAGCTGAAGGCCGGCCAAACCGGCGCGGACGCGCACCATACGCAAACGTTCAAAGGCCTTCGCGTTGACATGGACAAAGCGCAGCCTGGATCCGAATTGCAAATGTTCGCTTACTCCGACACGCGCGGCAACCTGATCTCCATGCCGATTACGCATGGCGGCACGTCGATCGGCGCGCACAGCAAGGATCCAGGACGCGCGCTGATGGTATACGACCTGATTCGTCAAGATCCCGAGCTGTACCACCTGATCAACTACGGTATCGAAGGCGTGCAGTACGAGATCAAAGACGGCATCCGTACGCGTCCGGCAGGCTATGACGACGCGAAAGACGGATTCTATACCGATTTCTGGGGCGGCCGTATCGACAAGAACGAAATTCCGTCGGATACCGACTGGAGCGGCATCGGCGATATCTACGCGAAATACGACCAAATCAAGAAACCGTTCCCGTACGGCAAATTCGTCTTCGACAAATCGAGCGTCGATCCGGAGATGACGGCCATCTCGCAAGTCGTCGGCGAGCAAATGCCGGCGATCCTGTTCGGCAAAGCCGGCGATCCGGCGAAAGCGGTGCAGGCGCTGCGGGATAAATTGAAAGCGGCCGGGTACGAAAAAGTCAAAGCCGAAATCCAGAAGCAGCTGGATGCGTTCAAAGCAACGGATCAAGGGTAATCATTCGAATCGCTTTATCAGCCATCGGCCCGGCAGGGAAACCTGCCGGGCCGATTATTGTTTGCGCGGCGGCTGCGCGGCGGACGTCCGCCAGAAATTAGCAGCCCGACTGTGCTATATTTCAGATACATGCATCGTCTTCATACATGTAAGGGCTGGTCGTACCCGATATGAACGATTTGAATGTTTTCATATCCAAAGGGTACTGCTCGCCCATGCATCCAGGGCTGGTCGTACCCGATATGAACGATTTGAATGTTTTCATATCCAAAGGGTACTGCTCGCCCATGCATCCAGGGCTGGTCGTACCCGATATGAACGATTTGAATGTTTTCATATCCAAGGGGTACTGCTCGCCCATGCATCCAGGGCTGGTCGTACCCGATATGAACGATTTGAATGTTTTCATATCCAAGGGGTACTGCTCGCCCATGCATCCAGGGCTGGTCGTACCCGATATGAACGATTTGAATGTTTTCATATCCAAGGGGTACTGCTCGCCCATTAGGAGGTGATAATCGTATGCTGCAAGAGGATAGGCCGGCCAAGTTTCAAGCGCTGTTCCGGGAGCATTACCCGATCGTGCTTCGCAAAATCGCTCAGCTGGTCGGGGATCGCGCCGCCGCCGAGGATTTGACGCAGGATGTGTTCCTGCGGCTGTACCGCAATCCGCCGGACGATCTGGACCGTGTAGGGCCTTGGCTGCATCGCGTATTGACCCGTATCGTATATGATCATTACCGCAAAACGGGGCGCCAGACGAATTTGGCCGAGAAGCAGATTCTGCAGGCGATGTCCGAGGAGCAGGCGCATCCGTCCAACGAGACGGCCGTCATTCAGAACTGGGAACGCGAAGTCGTGCGCAACGTGCTGAACAAGCTGTCCGAGCGCGACCGAAACGCGTTATTAATGAAGGAAAAAGGATATAGCCATGCCGAAATCGCCGAAGCGCTGCAGGTGAACCCGAAAATCGTCGGAACGCTGCTGATGCGGGCAACGAACCGATTGAAGAAAAATTTGCTGTTGGAGGAGGTCGTGGAATCATGAGCATCAAGGATTCGCGCAGCCCGAATAACCGGGACAACGAATGGGAGATTACGGATGATCAGATCGAAGACGCGCTGGAGCGGTTGTTCGCGGCCGTGAAGGACGAGAAGGTGCCGGAAGCTTGGCTGGAGCTGCCGAATCAAGCGGGTGCGGAGCCGGAAGGGACCAAGAACGCCTCCCGTCTTCAAGTCGTTCCGCCATTGCAGGCGGCTGCATCGCCCAATGCCGGCCGCATTGAAGCGGGAGCGCCCGCAGGTGCAGGTACCGCGGAGATGGCGGACGCCGCGAACGCGTTGGGCTTGGACGCTTCGCATGCGGAGCCGCTGCAAGCGGCTGCGGCTCGAACGGATACGGGGCCCGTCTCGCCGGCCGCCAAGCGGCAGCGCCGTCTGAAGCGCAGATGGCTGAGCGGAGCGGCTGCCGCTGCGATCGCGGGCGTCATGCTGTTCTCGTCCTGGGGGCAGGACGTCATGGCGAGCATGATCAATACGTTCCGCGTGCAGCATTTCGAATCGGTATCGATCACCGAATCGGATCTGGACGGCTTCCGGCAAGCGCTGGCGGAAGGCACGGGCGATACGCGCGAGCTTGATTTGCGGCTCTACGGCGAGATCGAGCAGAGCGGCGGCGGCACGCAGCGTACCGTCGGATCGGCGGAAGCCGAGAAGCTCGCGGGCCGGCCGCTGAAGATGCTGCCGGGTGCCGACGCCGAGTCGATTCGCTACATGCCGCACCAGGAGCTTACCTTCAAGCTGCATCCGAAGGAAATCAACAAGCTGATCAAGCTGCTCGGCGGCAAGACGGCGTTCCCGAACGACATCGACAATGCGCCGATTCGGATCACGACGCCGGACAGCTTCTCGATGAATGCCCGATCGGCGAAGGGCGCGTCGAGCTCCCGGCAGCTCGTGCAGCTGCAGGCGCCGACGATTAACGTCCCTGACGAGGTCGACGTGGAACAAGTACGCCAAGCGGTGCTCGATCTGCCGATGCTGCCGAACGATCTGCGCACGAAGCTGTCCGCGATCGGCGATTGGCGCCATACCCTGCCGGTGCCTTCCATGGGCGGGGAGGACGTCAAGACGCTGAACATCGGCGGCAGCGACGCGATCGTCACGAACAGCGGCTACAGCCGGACGGTTCTATGGCTGCAGGACGATTGGATGTATATGCTCAGCGGATCGCAGACGGATTATCCGACCGAAGACGCTATTATTAAGGAAGCCGAAGGATTGATGAACGCATGATGCTGCAAACAGCCGGCTTAACGAAGATATACGGCAGCGGTACCGGCTGCAAAAATATTTCCTTGGAAATAAAACAAGGCCAAATATTCGGACTGCTCGGCCCGAACGGGGCCGGCAAGAGCACCTTTGTCAAAATGGTCATCGGCTTGCTGAATCCCGATTCAGGCAGCGGCACCTTGCTCGGCAAACCGATCGGCCATCCGGAATCGCGGCGGGAACTCGGGTATTTACCCGAGCTTTTCCGTTTCCAGGATTGGCTGACGGGCGAAGAGGTGCTGCGCTATCACGCAGGATTGAGCGGCATGCCGTATTCGCAGGCGCGTTCTTCCCGCATGGCGTCCCGGATGCAGGAGGTGCTGCGGATGACGGGACTCGGCAATCGCGGCTCCGACCGCGTGCGCCATTATTCCAAAGGCATGCAGCAGCGCCTCGGCCTTGCCTGCGCGCTGCTGACGGACCCGTCGTTCATCATCCTGGATGAGCCCTCGTCCGCGCTCGATCCGATCGGACGCTATGAGGTGAGGCAGCTGCTGGAGCGGCTTCGTTCGGAAGGCAAGACCGTGTTTCTGAACACGCATTTGCTGGAGGATGTCGAGGCGGTGTGCGACGAGGTCGCGTTCCTTCATTTGGGTCAGCTGCGCGCCGTCGGTACGATGAGCGATCTGCTGCATGCGGGCGCCGGGTGGGAGATCGCCGTCGGCGGCTGGCAGCCGGAGATGGAGGCGGATTTGACCGCGGAATTGCTGCCCGGCATGTCGATCGCGGTCATCCGGCAAGAGGCGGACGGCAGCGCGCTGCTTCGCGTCGCGGCACAGAACCGGGAGCAGATCGGCTATTTGAACCGGCTGCTCATGGATGAAGGCGCTACGCTGTACGAGGTGAAGCCCGTGCAGGAACGGTTGGAAGAATGGTTCCTGTCCATGTCCGGCCAGCGCGATGCGGCCGGCGAAGGAGGGATGCGCCGATGATGTGGATCGTATTCGCGGGGAAGGAATTGTTCCGCAAGAAGATCGTGCTCGTCACCTTCGTGCTGACGCTGCTGTACGTCGGGTTGTTCAACTTCGGGCTGTATAAGCTGATGCACCAGTCAAGATTGATCGGGCTGCCATTCGAGAACGTCATGGAAGGCGTGACGCTGCTGTCGCTCGGTCTGCTGTTCGGCGGCATGATCGTGGCGTTCTTCGTCTTCTTCGCGACGATGGGGACGATCTCGGGCGAGGTGGAGAGCGGGCTGATGCTTGCCGTGCTGGCAAGGCCGATTCCGCGTTGGAAGGTTTACCTCGGCAAATATTTCGGCACGGCGTTCTGGATCCTCATCTATTGCACGGTGCTGTTTCTGGCCATGCTGCTGCCCGTCCGCGAAATGGCGGACGTTCCGCTCGGAGCCGGAAGCATGTTCAAAGCTTGGCTTGGTTTCGCGTGGGGGCCGTTGCTGCTGCTCGCGGTGTCCATGCTCGGCTCGGTCTTCTTCCCGATGCTGGGCAACGGCGTCGCCTGCGCCATTCTGTACGGCCTCGGCCTGTTCAGCGGATTCGCGGAAACGCTGTTCAGCGCCACGGGAGGAAGCAGCTCGATCGGCGGCTTATTGTTCTCGGTCTCGCTGCTGATGCCGGCGAACTCGATGTTCTCGCGGGTGACGTACGAGATTATCGGCGGGCTCGATTTGCCGCTGCTGCCGGATATGATGAGCCGGCTGGGACCGTTCTCGCCGACGAACGTGCCGAGTCCGGCCTTCCTCGGGTACTCGGTCATCTATTGGGCCGCGCTGCTCGCGCTCGGCTGCTGGGCGTTCAAGCGCAAAGATATCGCGTAATCCAGCAAGCAGGATGCTAGCGCCGGCCTGACCGGCGGAAGGGCATCGACAAGAAGACAGACAACATGGGAGAGGGAGAGACGAACCATAATGGGACAGGCCATATTGAACGTGACAGGCTTATGCAAACATTATAAAGGCGTGAAAGCGGTGGACGGCGTCGACATGCAGCTGAACCAGGGCGATATATACGGCTTCCTGGGACAGAACGGCGCCGGCAAGACGACGACGATCCGGATGATGATGGGGCTGATCCAGCCGACATCGGGCTCCGTGAAGCTGTTCGGCGAAGAGGTCGGCAAGGGCGGCAGCGCCGTGCTGCGCAAAGTCGGCTCGGTCATCGAATACCCCGGCTTCTACCCGAATTTGACGGCGATCGAGAATCTCGATCTGCATCGCCGGCTGATGGGCGTCAAGAACAAACGGTCGATGGAGGAGGCGCTGCATACGACGGGCCTGTGGGAAGCGCGGAACCGCAAGGCGGCCAACTTCTCGCTCGGCATGAAGCAGCGGCTCGGCATCGCGCGGGCGATTCTGCACGGTCCGGAGCTGCTCATTCTCGATGAGCCGACGAACGGCCTCGACCCGATGGGCATCAAGGAAATCCGGCTGCTCATCCAAGAGCTGGCGCAGAAGCGGAACATTACGATTCTCGTCTCCAGCCATATCTTGAGCGAGGTGGAGCAGCTGGCGACGAAGGTCGGCATCATTCACCGCGGCGTCATGCTGGAGGAGTCGACGATGCAGGCGCTGAAGCATAAGAACCGGCAATACATCGGCTTGCAGGTCGACGATTTCGACAGATCGCAGCGATTGCTGAAGGGCGAGCTCGGCATCCGGGACTGCCGGATGGAGGACGACGGCTGGCTGCGCGTCTACGACGAGGGGCAGCAGCCCGGCGAGATGAACCGCCTGCTCGTCCGCGAAGGCATCGAAGTGAACAGCCTCGTGGCGATGAAGGATTCGCTGGAAGATTACTTTGTCCGTCTTGTTGAGGGCGGGTCGCAGCCGATGCGAGCCGAATCTCACGCGGAAGATATTGCGCGCGCGGGCAAGCTGGGAGGTGTCGCCCGTGGTTGATTTGATCGCATGCGAATGGCTGAAATGGCGGCGGTCGCGGATGCTGTGGCTCGTGCTGCTGGGGGCGCTGCTGCCGGCGCTGCTCGTGTTCTTCATTATGCTGAACGGCGCGAGCAACGACGAGCCGTTCAAGTGGAAGGACTATTTCGAACTGGATTTGCAAATCCTGGCGATGCTGATGTGCCCGGCCTTATTCTCCTTGTTGATCGGCTACATGTTCGCGCGGGAGTTCCAGGAACGCACCGTCAACAACATGCTGTCGGGACCGCACCCGCGGCTGCGCGTGCTGACCGCCAAGTTCATTATCGCGCTGCCGGTGCTGCTGGGCGTCATGCTGCTGTCGTTCCTGCTGATGCTCGGAACGGGATTCGTCTTTCACGGGGCCGCCGATTCGTTCGCGATGAATATACTCCTGAAGGAAGCGGGCAAGTTCGGCCAGCTGCTCCTGCTGGAGTATGCGCTTGTGCCGATATCGGCCGCCGTGGCGCTGCTCTGGCGCAGCTACATTCCGGCCATGGGCCTCGGCATCTTCGCCGTTATTTCGGAGATGACGATCATGCAGTCCAAGTACATCATGTACTACCCGTGGAGCGCGGTTCTCAATATCTCGACGAACCTGTCGCCGGAACGCAATTCCGCCTCGATCGGCTATACGACGCTGGCGATTGCGTGCATCGTGCCTTTGCTGTTCATCGCCGCCTACTTCCGCAAGGCGGATGTGCATAGCGGGTAAGCGAATCATGCGCCTATAGCGAAACCATAGGAAGAGCGTCCGGGGCGTCCCGGGCGCTCTTCCTGGCGTTGAACCGCCGTATGCTGGACAAAATTGAACGTTGACCTGTCTGGCGGCCGGGGGTTATGCTAACCGATAGAGCCAGCTTCCGGAATTCCGGCGGGCGGCATTATTCTGAACGGTTAGAGGTGACTGGACGTTTTGAATTCTTCTTGGCGAAAACAATGGACGTCGGATGTCCGTTTGAACGTACTCGCGGGCATTACGGCAACGCTTGCGTTAATTCCCGATTCCCTGGCGTTCTCGTTCATGGCGGGCGTGCCGCCGACGGTCGGCATTTACGCTTCGATCTGCATCCTGCTCGTCATTACGTTTCTCGGCGGACGGCCGGGGATGATCTCCGCGGCGGCGGGCTCCATGTCCGTGCTGATGCTGACGCTGGTGAAGGAGCACGGCATCGCGTATTTATTCGCGGCAACGGTACTTACCGGCATCATTCAATACTTCATGGGCGTCTTCAAGCTCGGGAAGCTGATGAACTACGTGCCGCAGCCGGTGCTGACGGGCTTCGTCAACGCGCTCGCGATTCTGATCTTCCTGTCGCAGCTTCGTTATTTCAACCATGCTTCGTGGACGATGTATGCGTTCGCCGCTGCGGCGCTGCTGATCATTTACGTGCTGCCGCGGTATTTCAAAGCCATTCCGTCGCCGCTCGCGGCGGTCATCCTGTTGACGCTCGTCGTATGGGCGTTCGGCATTCATGACGTCAGCCGGATCGGCGACATCGCCGCCATCGACGTCTCCTTGCCGTCGTTCCTGCTGCCGGACGTGCCGTTCTCGTGGGAGACGCTGCTGATCATTCTGCCGTACTCGCTGTCGCTTGCGGTGGTCGGGTTCACGGAAACGATGCTGACGCAGAATTTACTCGACGAAACGACGGGCGAGCGAACGGACAAGAACCGCGAGATGCGCGGGCAAGGCATCGCCAACTTCATCGCCGGCTTCTTCGGCGGCATGGCCGGCTGCGCGCTCGTGGCGGAATCGGTGCTTAACGTCCGCATGGGCGGCCGGAACCGGCTGTCGACGCTCGTCGCCGCCCTGTTCCTGCTGCTGCTCGTCGTCGTGCTCGGCGACCTGCTGTCGCTGGTGCCGATGGCGGCGCTCGTCGGCATTATGCTGATGGTGTGCGCGGCGATCTTCGATTGGAAATCCGTGTTCAAAGTCCGCGAAGTGCCTGTCAGCGAAACGATCGTCATGGTCATAACGGTCGCGGCGGTCGTCGTCACGCATGACTTGGCCGTCGGGGTCATCGCCGGCGTAATCGTCAGCGGCATGTTCGCGCTGCTGCTGCGCAGGGCAAGGAACCGCGACCGCGCGTTGGAAGGGTAAGGAAAGGCAGGGAAGGCGGCATGCACGAGGGCAGCTTCTATGACGCCAAGTGGCGGTCGGCCGGCGATTACCGGCCGAGTATCGTCGCTTACTACTATAAGCAGTGGGATGATTTTCATATGGGCTTCCATGCGCATGAAGCGACGGAGTTCATGTATGTGATCTCGGGCGTGTGCTCGGTCGAGACGAAGCGGGAGACGATCGCGATGCGCAAGGGCGATCTCGTCATGCTGGATGCCGGCGTGCCGCATAAGCTGCGCGTCGAGCGAGGCAGCCCGTGCCGGATGCTGAACGTGGAATTCACGTTCAAGCCCTGCGGCGCCGTCTTTCCCTCGTTCAAGCAGCTGGCCGACGGCGATCCCGCCCTGGCGAGAATGCTGGAACGGCAGCTCGATACGATCGTGCTTCGGGATTCGGCGGATGTGCAGCCCATTCTGAAGAGCCTGGTGCTGGAGCTCGATATGGGCGGCGCAGGAGCGGGGCGAGAAGCGATGACGAATCTGCTCATCTCCCAGCTGCTCATCCGCGTTGCCCGGCTGACGGGGGAGGACGCGAAGGACGGCGCCGAGCGCCAAATTCATCGCTACGTGCGCACGGCGGTCGAATATATCCATCAGTACTACGATTGCGATATTCAGGCGAAGGACATCGCGGCGGCCGTTAATCTGCATCCGGTCTATCTGCAGCGGATCTTCAAGGCGAATATGAGCGTCTCGATCACGGAATATCTGACGGAGCTGCGGATGGAGCGGGCGAAAATGCTGCTGGCCGGCACGGATGTACCGATCATCGAAATCGCCGATTATATCGGGCTGAACAGCCGGCAATATTTCAGCATGCTGTTCAAGAAGATTACCGGACTGTCGCCGGCCGCTTACCGCAAATCGCAAGCGTCCATCCAATACTACTCGGATGAGAATGTTCAAATAGTTGACATACCGCAATGAATTCTGTTGCAAATGTGGAAACGCCTTCTTTTACCGCCTGCTACAATGGGGATAAGGTTATTAACCAATTCCTAAGGCGATAAGGAGGCTTTTTTATGTCATTCAAAGTAGCTTTCGTAGGTGCCGGCAGCATCGGGTTTACGCGCGGCCTGATGCGCGATTTGCTGTCGGTCCCTGAATTCAAGGATATTCAAGTTGCATTTACGGACATCAATGCCCATAACCTCGACATGGTGACGCAGCTCGTTCAGCGCGACATTACCGAGAACGGCCTGTCCATCGCGATTCAAGCGACGACGGATCGCCGCGAAGCGCTTAAGGACGCGCGGTATGTTTTCTGCGTAGTGCGGATCGGCGGGCTGGAAGCGTTCCAGCATGATGTCGACATTCCGCTGAAGTACGGCGTCGACCAATGCGTCGGGGACACGCTGTGCGCCGGCGGCATCATGTACGGCCAGCGCGGCATTGCGGCGATGCTCGACATCTGCAAGGACATTCGGGAAGTGGCCGAGCCGAATGCGCTGCTGCTCAACTACGCGAATCCGATGGCGATGCTGACGTGGGCATGCAACAAATACGGCGGCGTCCGCACGATCGGACTATGCCACGGCGTACAGGGCGGCCATCATCAAATCGCGTCGGCGCTCGGCTTGCAGAAGAAGGACGTGGACATCATCTGCGCGGGGATCAACCACCAGACGTGGTACATTTCCGTCAAGACGAACGGCGTCGACCGTACCGGCGAGTTGCTGGAAGCGTTCGAGAGCCATCCGGAATTCAAGCAGACGGAGAAAGTCCGCATCGATATGCTGCGCCGCTTCGGCTACTATTCCACGGAATCGAACGGTCATCTGAGCGAATACGTGCCTTGGTACCGCAAACGCGCCGACGAGATCAAGGATTGGATCGATCTCGGCTCGTGGATCAACGGCGAAACGGGCGGCTATCTGCGCGTATGCACGGAGGGACGCAACTGGTTCGAGACCGAGTTCCCGAACTGGCTGAAGGGCGAACCGTTCGTCTATGCCGCGGAGAAGCGCGGCGAGGAGCACGGCTCTTATATTATCGAAGGCTTGGAGACGGGCCGCGTCTACCGCGGACACTTCAACGTCGTCAATAACGGCATCATTACGAACCTGCCGGACGACGCGATTATCGAAGCGCCGGGCTATGTCGACCGCAACGGCATCAATATGCCGGTCGTCGGCGATTTGCCGCTGGGCTGCGCGGCGGTATGCAATGTCAGCATTTCCGTGCAGCGCCTTGCGGTCGAAGCCGCCGTTCACGGCGACGACAAGCTGCTGCGCCAGGCCATGATGATGGATCCGCTTGTCGGCGCGGTGTGCAATCCGAAGGAAATTTGGCAGATGGTCGACGAGATGCTCGTCGCGCAAGCCAAATGGCTGCCGCAATACGCCGGCGCGATCGAAGCGGCGGAACAGCGTCTGGCCTCGGGCGAATTGCTGCCGACGCGGGAGAACTACCGGGGCGCGGCCCGCTTGAAGACGAAGACGATCGAAGAGCAGATGGAGGACCGCGAAGCGGCGACCCGCAACGCGATCGAGTCGGACAAAGCGAAGGAGCGCCCGGCAGCGGCGCATTAAGGGACTTCGAATTTAGGGGCTTTTAATCGAAACCATTCAAAAAGGCTTCGTACGTTCGGCTGCAGCTTGAGCCGAACGCACGGAGCCTATTATGCTATAACTCTTTCTATGATGATCGTTATTATTCGCTATATTAATGAAGAAATGCGCGGGAAATGGAATCCATTACCGCTTCGGATACAGCGGGTAGTCTACCGAAGTCGGCACATCGATCAAGATGAGCCGCAGCGGCGCATCGCCTTCGGCGGCGATAACCGCTTCGTCGGAGCGCTCCGCCCGTACCAGCACGAAATCCTTGTGCTTGAACGCCGTGCGGTTATCGGGCTGCCCCGCATAGGACCAAGAGCCGTCGCCGCGAATCGCGAGCGCGGTCAGCGTACGGCCTTCCGCAACGGGATGGCGGTATACGGCGCCGGGTTCGATCTCGACGTCCCACATGCGCGCATCCGCCACGATATGGATGGGCGCCCCTTCTCCGATGACGGTTTTCCGCGTGAAGCCTTCGCCTTGCACGAGCGGGAATGCTTCGTGCTCGTATTGGTTGTAGGTCGGCGTGGTCTTAAGCGCCTGCTCGATGGATGGCTCGAACCAGATTTGGAAGCCTTCCATATCCGGTCCGACGAAACGTTCTTCATGGCTGACGCCGGAGCCGGTCTGCATCAGCTGTACGCCTCCTGCGCCGATGGTGCTCTTCGTGCCGAGCGTATCGCCGTGCTCCGCTTTCCCCGAGACGACATAAGTCATGATTTCGAACGCTTGATGGGGATGAAGCGGGATATAGCCTTCGCGTTGCGAGTGCGCCCATGCCCAATAGAACAATGTGCTGACCCGTTTCACGACAGAGCCTTCGCCGGAGAAGCCGATCGGCTTCTGCTCCGTGATTTTGCCGCCGTCAAAAGCGCCTGTCGCTTGCAGCGACGGTCCGTATACGAGTGTTTGCATTAGAATTCCTCCTTATGATTATGAAATAGCTCTTGAAAATGAAATGGCCAAGTCTTGAATGTTCTTGCTTGTTCGGGTAAAAGGGTACGTATCGGCTTAGGGAGCCTTCACCGCATAATCGCCCGCGCCTGCCAGCGCCAGCCCGATCGCGACCGCGATGAGGATGACGTTGTACTCCATGCCGTTCTGTCTTACCCAGTAGCCGAACCGGAAGTGCACGGCGGCAATCGCGCCGAGCATCGGCAGGACAATGAGCGCTGCGGCCACCGGCATCCCGATGCCTAGCGCGAACAGCAGGCCGCCGGCCAATTCGAACGTTCCGGTCAGTAAGGCGGCGATCAGTCCCGGACGGATGCCGATCGATTCCATCCACCCGCCGGTTGCCTTCAGTCCGTACCCGCCGAACCAGCCGAACAGCTTCTGCGTGCCGTGTCCGGCAAGCGTCAGTCCGACCGCCAGACGAATAATCAATAAGCCAAGCGAAACGCTAATAGAAATCTCCTCCGTTTATGCGAAGCCGAATCGCTCCGGCCGGTACGAGTCCCTCGTCCTCGGCCGCTTCGTCTACTTGAATCGGCTCTGGGCGGCAAGCCCGAGCTTCTTGAGCAGCTGAACGGCTTGCGCCTGCTCATCCGGCGTTAAGCCGCCGACCGCCTTCGAGATCGCTTCCGCGTGCGGCGGGAAAGCTTCGTCGAGAAATTGCCTGCCTTGATCCGTAATTTCCGCGTATGTGACCCGGCGGTCCGTGGGGCAGGCTTTCCGCTTCGCCAAGCCCTTATCCGCCAGCTTATCGATGACGTACGTGATGTTGCCGCTCGTCATCAATATTTTCTCGCCGATCTGCTGCAGCGGCTGTTCGCCCTTGTGATACAACAGCTCCAGGACGGCGAACTCCGTCGGATTAAGGCCGCGCTTCCGAATATCCTGATGCACGAGCGCGGTAACCCACTGATGCGCGCGGGAAAGGGTAATGAACAGCTGCAGTTCCGTATGCTGGTTAGGCGTCGACAAGGTCCTCACCTCGTATTGTAATGTAGTCCAAACTGATTCCGGGACGTTTGAAACGAATATTGTTCAAGACTTAATATCTTAATTTAAAGATATATGATTTGCGCTAGAATGTCAAGTCCGCATACGGAAAATGGTTGGCATGAGCACGGCTGAACCTCTCTTAAGTTGGATATGTAAGGAGAATGAATTTTTCTCTTCATTTATAAGCAAAAAACATAAAGCGATATAAATGTCATCCGGCGGGAAACCATATAGATTCCGGCCGGATGACGCGTAATCGGTGCTGATCGTAACAAACAACCTTATTTGCGGAAGACGGCGCGTCCTTGCTGTACTTCGAGCGGCTGCGGCACTTCGTTGCCGCCAGCGAATTGATGCTGCACCAGCTTGTTGAAGGAAGATACCCAGGGCTTAAGCGAATGGCCCGCCCATGCTTCCTGCGCATACTGAATCATATGGTTGTTGAAATCCATGTTGGCGGATATATGCACTTCCTGAACGGCAGGCGCCAGCTTGCGGACATGGACCGCGATCGTCTGCTTCAATTCGCCCGAGATCTGATTATGATCGTTGACCGTGAAATTGGAGTTATAAGGCGCTGCCACCCGCTGATTATTCCAATAAGGGCTGCCGGTATCGTTATTGTACACGCCTTGCGTCGATCCAGAGTTGTCCTGCTGGCGCGTGCCGCGTCCGCCGGATTTAAGCGTGCCCACGGCCGTCCAGTCCGTCGTGATCGCGACATAAGCGTTCTTGTCCGTCAGCATCACGATGGCGCCGGCAACGCCGTTGATGTTCGAGACATTGTTGGAGATCATCGGACTGTATTCGAACCAGGCATTGTCATGCTGTCCGGGCAATCCGCTGACGCTGCCGTACATGCGGCTGCCCAGCATTTTCGGATCGCCTTTGTTGTTGCTTCCGTAATCGTATGTGCTGTTTTGAACGTAGCGTTGATAATTGCAGCCGTTTATGACCGTCGCGCTTAGCGTTAATGCGGTAAGCAGAATCAGATAACGCGCTTGCTTCATCGGTTAAGGTCGCTCCTTTCGTCAGCTTAACCTTAGAATGGGCTCGCGGGAGTCAAATATGCATGCGGAACCGATACATAAAGAACCATGGTTTATGCACACAATGAAGGATAGACATGGAGCTTCACAACGCGGTAAAGGCAAGCACAAAAACCTGAAAATCGTTGATTTTACTGGGTATGAGAACATTTTGTGAACATCCTTGGGAACATTGACAAATAGCACCTGCAACTTTATATTTATTAAAGTGATTAGATTGCGGAAGTTGTCTAAACATCAGGATTTGCAAGCAGCAGAGCCGCTTTTCGCACTGTCTACGGCTGCTGTCAAAACGTAAAAAGTGGGGTTGATTGATGATGAAACGGTGGCACGTTCTAAAACGGCTAATGCCGCTTCTCGCCGGAATGGTGTTGCTGCTGTCAGCTTGCGGACGAGCTGACTTGTCGACGCTGAAACCGCAAGGGCCGGTAGCCGAAGAACAGTTCGGACTAATGAAACTTACGATCACGATCATGGTTATCGTCGTTCTGGTCGTATTTGCAATCGCAGGCTATGTTATTATTCGCTATCGCCGCCGTCCGGGCGACAAATCGATCCCGGTTCAAGTGGAAGGCAACCACAAACTGGAGATCATTTGGACGGTTATTCCAATCGTTCTTCTGATCATCATTGGCATTCCGACGGTAAATTCTGTTTTCGGGCTTGCGAAAGACTATACAAAAGACCCGAACGCCGTACAAATTAACGTAACCGCTCACCAGTACTGGTGGGAATTCGAATATCCAAAGCTAGGCGTTAAGACGGCCCAAGAGCTGGTCATTCCGGAAGGCACGATTATTTCCGTTGAAGGCAAGACGGCCGACGTTCTTCACTCCTTCTGGATTCCGTCTCTGGCAGGCAAAATGGATACAAACCCTGGCGGTAACGTAAACACGATGTATTTCAAAGCCGACCATACCGGCGTGTTCCTTGGCAAGTGCGCGGAGCTTTGCGGACCTTCGCACTCCCTGATGGACTTCAAAGTCAAAGTCGTGGACAAAGCATCGTTCGACCGTTGGGTTGCGGCGATGAAGGCGCCGGTAGCTCCTCCTCAAGATCAAGAAGTCGCGGACGTGCTTAATAAACAATGTCTGTCTTGCCACGCAATCGGCGCTAGCGGTGCTGCATTCCCGAACCTGATGGGCATCGGCGGCCACCAAACGATCGCGGGTATCTTGGTCAACACGGATCAGGCTCAATACGCCAACGAAGGTACGGTTGAAGAAAACCTGAAGAAATGGATCGAAGATCCTCAGAAGGTGAAACCGGGCACTTTGATGCCTAAAGTTGATTTGACCGACAAGCAAATCGACGGCATCGCGAAGTACTTGGCGGGATTGAAACTAGATTATTAATCGATAACGGAATGAAGGAGGTACCTACTTTGGCTCACGCAGCACACGCACACAAGGTTAAGCGGTATAGCGGTCTGATGGACTGGCTGACTACCGTTGACCATAAAAAGATCGGCATTCTGTATTTGTTGGCAGGGGGATTCTTCTTCCTGGTCGGCGGGTTGGAAGCGCTCATGATCCGTATCCAACTCTGGAAGCCGCTCAATGATTTCGTAGCAGCGCATACATTTAACGAATTGCTGACGATGCATGGTACGACGATGATCTTCCTTGCGGCGATGCCGATGATCTTCGCGCTCATGAACGCGATCGTACCGCTTCAGATCGGCGCTCGCGACGTAGCGTTCCCGTTCGTTAACGCGATCGGCTTCTGGACGTTCTTCGCAGGCGGCGTTCTGCTGAATGTCAGCTGGTTCGCGGGCGGAGCGCCTGACGCAGGCTGGACATCGTACGCACCGCTTGCCACGCCGACGTTCAGCGGCGGACACGGCGTCGATTATTACGTTATCGGCCTTCAAATCGCCGGTATCGGTACGCTCGTCGGCGGCATCAACTTCCTGGTAACGATTATCAACATGCGCGCGCCGGGCATGAGCTTCATGCGCATGCCGATGTTTACCTGGACGGCGTTTATCACATCAGCTTTGATTTTGTTCGCTTTCCCTGCACTGACGGTAGGTCTGGTCGCGTTGATGTTCGACCGTCTCTTCGGCGGTAACTTCTTCGAACCGACCAACGGCGGTAACGCGGTATTGTGGGAACATATCTTCTGGATTTTCGGACATCCGGAAGTATACATTCTGATCTTGCCGGCATTCGGCGTGATCTCCGAAGTCATTAGCACCTTCTCGCGCAAGCGGCTGTTCGGTTACAGCTCGATGGTATTCGCAACCGTGCTGATCGGCTTCCTTGGCTTCATGGTATGGGCGCATCACATGTTCACGACAGGTCTTGGACCGGTTGCGAACGCATTGTTCTCCATTGCGACGATGCTGATTGCCGTACCGACGGGGATCAAAATTTTCAACTGGCTGTTCACGATGTGGGGCGGCTCCATCCGGTTCACGACGGCTAACCTGTTCGCTGTAGGCTTCGTTCCTACATTCGTAATGGGCGGCGTGACGGGCGTTATGCTCGCGGCGGCTCCTGCCGACTTCCAGTATCACGATTCGTACTTCGTCGTTGCCCACTTCCACTATGTTATCGTGGGCGGCTTGATTATGGGCTTGTTCGCAGGGCTATACTACTGGTGGCCGAAAATGTTCGGACGCACGCTCAGCGAAGGTCTTGGCAAACTATGCTTCTGGACGTTCTTCATCGGCTTCCATCTGACGTTCTTCGTGCAGCATTTCCTCGGCTTGATGGGGATGCCGCGCCGCGTATGGACGTACCTGGACGGCCAAGGCTTCAACAATCTCAATATGATCAGTACTTGCGGCGCCTTCTTGATGGGCATCGGTACGATCGTGTTCTTGCTTAACATCGTCATCACATCGTTCAAGCCAAGCAATGCTGCGAACGATCCTTGGGAAGACGGCCGTACGCTGGAATGGACGATTCCGTCCCCAGCTCCAGAGTACAACTTCGCACAAACGCCGCTCGTTCGCGGTTACGATGCATACTGGAAAGAGAAAATGGAAGGCAGAAAAGAAATGATGCCTGCCGAGCCGCTCGGTCCAATCCATATGCCATCGCCTTCGATTCTGCCGTTCGTTATGGCGGTCGGCCTGTTTATCTCGGGTCTCGGATTCATGTACGGCAAAGGCGATTACGGCGACGGATTCAAAGCTTTCTTGTTCAATAACCATATCGTAGCGATCTTCGGCTTGGCTATTACGCTGATCTGCATGTTCTTGCGTTCGGTGTACGACGATCATGGCTTCCATATCGAAGTGGATGAAATCACTGGGGATAAGGGGGTAAAAGCATGAGCGCACATTCGCACGTAGACGGACAGCTTCCGCACGAGCCGGAGAAGGCAACTCTCGAAGGCCGTAATAAAGTTCTTGGTTTCTGGCTGTTCCTTGGCGCCGAAACCGTATTGTTCGGAACGCTTTTCTCCGCGTTCCTGGCGCTTCGCCATCAAGTGGGCGAAGGCAATCCTTCGGGACAAGAATTGTTCGAGCTGTCGACGACCGCTTGGGCAACGTTCATCCTGTTGACATCGTCGCTTACGAGCGTATTCGCCATTCAGTCGATGCACTTGAATAAAGTGAAACCGATGATCGTATGGCTCGTAATTACGATCTTGCTCGGCCTTGGGTTCCTTGGCCTGGAGATCATCGAGTTCGCGAACTACGTTGACGAAGGCCATAAGTTCTCGACAAGCGCGTTCAGTACATCGTTCTATACGCTGGTCGGCTTCCACGGCGCCCACGTATTGTTCGGTATTCTGTGGATCAGCATCTTGATCGGGCAAATCTTCAAAAAAGGCTTGAACGTCGTAACGGCTCCTAAGATATATGTAGCCGGTATCTACTGGCACTTTATCGACGTCGTGTGGGTATTCATCTTCACCGTCGTGTACTTGATGGGAAAGGTGGGCTAAAGAATGTCGAATCAGCATTCCGCAGTCAGCGAGCATGACAAACCGCAGCACCATAAACACGAAGGTCCCAAGAAGCATATAATCGGGTTTATCATGTCCATTCTGCTGACAATCATCGCGTTCGCCATGGTTGCAGCAGGCGAAATCAACACTACGTTCATCTACATGTTCCTTGTTTTGATGGCCTGCATTCAAGTCTTCATCCAAATGGGCTTCTGGATGCATATGAAGGATCGCGGTCATGCGATTCCGATTATCGGTATCTTGATGGGCGTTGTCGTTGTCTTCACGATTGTCATCATGGCCGAATATTGGGCTTGGTGGTAGTACGGGCGTAATTGAAGAGGGGGAGGTCCTTGTCGACCCCCTCTTTTGTTGTAAATGAGCGTCACCATGGAAAGGGGTACCAACATGCTCGGATTGCAATACTTTAGCTTTGATGAGTTATGGAGCCCATGGTTTTTCTTCTTTATGACAGCGTTAGTCATTCTCTATTTCTATTTGGCTGGACCTTGGAAGGAAAAACATGCGCCGCAGGAGCCGAAAGTAACCGGCTTGCAGAAGACGTTGTTCGTATCGGGAATGATTATGCTCTACATGGCGATGGGCGGTCCGCTCCAGCTGCTTGGACATATGATGTTTACATTCCATATGATTTGTATGGCGATGGCGTATTTAATGGCGTCGCCGCTGCTGCTGCTCGGTATTCCCGCGTTTATGTGGAAGCGGTTTTTCCGCGCTTCCTTCTGGTCCAGACTGAGTTGGGCCCTGCACCCGATTCTAACGCTTGTCTTGTTCAACGTGCTGTTCTCGATCTATCATGTGCCTGTCGTGCATGATTATGTCATGCTGCATTTCACGATCCACCGACTCTTCTATCTGGTATTGTTTGTCACTTCATTGATGATGTGGTGGCAAATCGCTTGTCCGGTACCGGAATGGAACCGGCTTACGGATCTTCGCAAAATGGCTTATATTTTCGCAAGCGGAATGCTGCTGACGCCGGCATGCGCGCTCATTATTTTCTCCAGCACATCGATGTATGCGACCTACAGCGACCCTGAAGTATGGGCGAAGGCGATGGGCTACTGCATCGGCGGCGGCAACGCTAGCTTGCTGCTCACGAAATTTTCGGGACCGACGTTCTTCAATATCATGTCCTCGCCCGCGGAAGATCAACAGCTTGGCGGGATCGTGATGAAGCTCGTGCAAGAGGTTATGTTCGGCTGTATTCTGGCGTACGTCTTCTTCAACTGGTTTAAGAGAGAGCATCGCGACACGGATGACGAGATCCAAGGCAATGGCGCTCTGAGCTAGACCGGCGGGGACAACTTATTACTTGTGTAGAAATGGACGGGATGCATCTTGTCAAAGTACGATATCTTACCTACGATCAGCACCTCTTTCATCGTTATTAGCGCGGTGCTGGTTGCGATCGGCTGGAATCTCGCGATTAAGCGGAAGCTTGAAGCGCATAAGAAAGTGATGATCGCAGGCGCCGTTGCCGCGCTGCTCTTCTTCCTGATTTATATGTCCCGCACGGTGTTCGTCGGCAATACGGACTGGGGCGGCTCGGATGAGATGAAGCCGTATTATTTGACCTTCCTCTTCTTCCACATCGTGCTCGCGACGGTAGGCGCCGTGTTCGGCTTGACGACGCTGACGCTCGGCTTCAAGGAGCGATTCGCGAAGCATCGCAAGTGGGGGCGAGTCACGTCGGTCATCTGGTTCTTCACGGCGATCACCGGCGTCATCGTCTATGTGCTGCTCTATCTGATGTATCCGGGCGGCCATACGAAGCCGGTGCTGGATGTGTTGTTTGGTTAATGTGATTGGTTTGCGTAGGGTGACTGGTTTGCGTTCACTGACGGAAGTCAGGGAATGCAGCATTCACCTACGGCGGTGAATTCACGTTCAGGAGAAAGCTGCATTTCCCGAACGGGGTTGGCAAAGCAAACCGCTCGTCTTAGGCAAATCTCTTGTGAGGTTTGCCTTTTTTTTATACAATGACGTTAGTTATGAACATCCTATGTTTGTTTTGAACAGGACAAGGAGAGAGTGCGATGCAGCTGCATGGAAGGCCGTATACGCGCAGGGAGATTGAAGCGCGCGTCGGGCGGATGGAGCAAATCGGCGGCATTCGCAGAATGACGCTCGCGGAAGGGAACGAGACGGGAACATCCGTCATCGCGGTGACGACGGGGGCTGGACTGGCTTACGAGGTGACGCCTGACAAGGGACTCGATATCTCGGCGGCTTCGTTCGCCGGCGCGTCTCTGGCGTGGCAGTCCGCCAACGGCGATGCCCATCCGTCTTATTACGACGATCAGGGAACGGCCTGGCTGCGTACGGCGGCCGGCGGGTTGTTCATGACCTGCGGGCTGATGAACGTCGGCTCGCCGGGCACGGTGGACGGCGTCGCGTACGGGCAGCACGGACGCGCGCACCATACGCCGGCGAAGCAGGTCAGCGCGGAGAGCGTCTGGTGCGGCGACGAGCTGGAGCTTCGCGTGCGCGGCGTGCTCGAAGAAACGTCGATGTTCGGCGGCCATTTGCGCTTGCGGCGCGAAATCCGGAGCCGGGCCGGCGAGAACGCGATCATGATCAGCGATACGGTGGAGAACGCCGGATTCCGCGCCTGTCCGCATATGATGCTGTATCACTTCAATTTCGGCTATCCGCTCATGACGGAAGAGACGCGGTTGACGTTCCCCGGCGGTCGCGTCGCCGCACGGGAGGCCGAAGTGCCGGTCGACGGCTATGATCGCTGGGAGCCGCCCAATGCGGATTATGCGGAACGCGTCTACTATCACGAGCTCCCGCAGACGGCGGATGGCTGGGCCGAGGTGGCCGTGAAGCAGGAGCGTTTTCCGCTTGGCGGAGGACATACGGCGCCTATGGCCGTGCGGCTGGCCTGGACGACGGACACGCTGCCGCGGCTCGTCCAATGGAAGATGCCGGGGGCGGGCGTACATGCGCTCGGCATCGAACCGGCGAACTGCGGCGTGGAAGGAATGGCGGTCGAACGGGAACGCGGCACGCTTCGCATGCTGGAGCCCGGCGAGACCGTGCACTACGAATTGAAACTGACGATCGGTTGACAGAAGGCTGGGAGGAGCAAGGATGCGTTTGAACGACAGACAGCAGCAGCTGCTGGTTATGCTGGAACGAAGCGGCGAAGTGAAGGTGGCCGCGCTGAAGGAAACGTTCGGCGTGACGGAGATGACGATCAGGCGCGATCTGGAGAAGCTGGAGCTTGCGGGGTACGTGAAACGAACGTTCGGCGGCGCGATCCCGGCGTCGAAGGACGTGGCCATCGGCGAACGGACGGGCGTCATGACGGAGGAGAAGCAGGCGATCGGCCGTGCGGCGGCCGCGCTTGTGCGGGAGAACGACTCGATCTTCATCGACGGAGGGACGACGACGCTCTACGTGGCGCGCCATCTGAAGCCGGGCATGAACGTGACGGTCGTCACGAATGCGCTCAATATCGCCATGGAGCTGTTGGAGAAACGAATTGCGACGGTAGTGACAGGGGGCATGGCGCTCGAAGCGACGTCGACGCTCGTCGGTCCGGGAACGGTGGAAGCGATCGGCAAGATGGCGTTCGACCGCGTCTTCCTCGGGGCGACGGGACTGACGGCCAAGCATGGCTTCAGCAATTCCAACATGCACGAAGCCGAAATCAAACGAATGGCGATCGCGAAGGCTTCGGAGGTCAACGTCGTCATCGATCATACGAAGTTCGGAGCGAAGGAGCTGTTCTCGTTCGCCGATATTGCCGACGTGCATCGTATCATCGCCAGCCGGCTGCCGGACGGGGAACTGCAAACGGCATGCCAAGAAAGCGGGACAGCACTGCTGATTGCCGATAAAATGTTCGAATCAAACAAATTCATAGACACCGGCATAGAAAATCAGTAGAATGATGTTACAAACGAACATTATACCATGATTTTCGAGGAGGAAATACGGATGTCTGTTCAACCAAGACTCAACCGGATGTTCAGCGCGCAGGGAAAATGCTTCGACGTGGCGGTGGACCACGGCTTCTTCAATGAAATTTCGTTCTTGGCCGGGATCGAGAACATGCGGCAGGCCGTGCAAACGATCGTGGAAGCGAACCCGGATTGCATACAGCTGAGCATCGGCCAAGCCAAGTGGCTGCAGGACGTGCCGGGCAAGAAGAAGCCGGGACTCGTGCTGCGCACGGACGCGGCGAATATCTATGGCAAGGAGCTGCCGAGCTTTCTGTTCAGCGAGCTGATCGATCGCGCCGTCGAGAAAGCGGTTGCATTCGATGCGGTAGCCGTCTGCGTCAATTTGCTGCTGCTGCCGAATCAGCCGGAGCTTCATCATCAATGCGTGCGGAATATCTCGCTGCTCAAGAGTGAATGCGAGAAATACGGCATGCCGCTCATGGTGGAGCCGCTCGTCATGCTCCCGAACGAAGCGAAGGGCGGCTATATGGTCGACGGCGACATCGGCAAAATCATGCCGCTCGTCCGGCAGGGCGTCGAGCTTGGCGCCGATGTGATCAAGGCCGATCCGTGCGACGACGTTGCCGAGTATCATCGCGTCATCGAGGTCGCCTCCGGCATTCCGGTGCTCGTTCGCGGCGGCGGGCGCGCAAGCGACGAGGAAATCGTCAACCGTACCGCAGAGCTGATGAATCAGGGCGCTTCCGGCATCGTCTACGGCCGTAACGTCATTCAGCACCCGAATCCGGCCGGCATGACGAACGCGCTGATGGCGATCGTTCATCAAGGCGCGTCGGCCGAGCGGGCGCTGGCGATTCTGAGCGGCAGGGAGGTCGGCTGAGATGAGCAGGCGGACAATCGGTTTCGGCGTGATCGGCTGCGGCTTGATGGGCAAGGAATTCGCCAGCGCGGCCGCCAGATGGCTGCATCTCGAGGGCGTCGATTTCGAGCCGCGCATCGTTGCGGTCTGCGACGCGAATCCGGCGGCGACGGAATGGTTCCGGCGCCAGGTGCCGAGCGTGGAACGGACTTACGACGACTACAGGGAGCTGCTTGCGGACAGCGGCGTCGATGCGGTCTACTGCGCGGTACCGCATCACCTGCATGCGCAAATCTACGTCGACATCATCGAGGCCGGCAAGCATCTGCTCGGCGAGAAGCCGTTCGGCGTCGACGCCGAGGCGAACGCGCGCATCAATGCCGCCCTCGAAGCGAATCCCGGCGTCATCGTTCGCTGCTCCTCGGAATTTCCTTTCTACCCGGGAGCGCATCAAATCGCGCAATGGGTGCAGGAAGGCAAATTCGGCCGGATCATCGAGGCGGAGGCGGGCTTCTGGCACTCGAGCGACCTGGATCCGAACAAGCCGATCAATTGGAAGCGGCGCGTCGCGACGAACGGCGAGTACGGCTGCATGGGCGATCTCGGCATGCATGTGCTGCATCTGCCGCTGCGTTTCGGCTGGAAGCCAAGCAGCGTAAGGGCGCTGCTGAGCAAGATCGTCCCGGAACGTCCGGACGGAAGCGGTGCGATGGTGCCGTGCGAGACGTGGGATAATGCGATCTTGGCATGCGACGTCCGGACGGCCGATCAGCAGTTCCCGCTGATGCTGTCCACGAAACGGATCGCGCCGGGACATGCGAATACGTGGTTTATCCGTATCCAGGGGACGGCGCTGTCGGCGGAGTTCAGCACCAAGAATCCGAAGCAGGTATCGTCGCTTCCGTACGCGCCGGGCGGGCAGCAAGCCTGGCATACGGTGGATGCCCCGTATAAATCGGCGTATGCGACCATTACCGGCGGAATCTTCGAATTCGGCTTCTCGGATTCGATCCTGCAAATGTGGGCGGCATTCTGCGACGAGCTGGCAAACGGCGCGGACGGCATGAGGCAGCCGTTCCGCTGCGCAACGCCGGAAGAAGCGCGCGGCAGCCATCGCGTCTTCACGGCCGCGCTGGAATCGGAGCGCACCGGCGCGACCGTACCGATCGATTGGAGGGAATAGCTTGGATGCAGCGCGTACGCGGGCGGAAGTCGTCGTTGCCGGCCATATTTGCCTGGACGTCATTCCGACAATGCACGAACTGAAAGCAGGCATGGGATCGCTGCTCGTTCCCGGCAAGCTCGTCGATATCGGCGCGGCGCGGGTCGCGACGGGCGGCGCGGTCTCCAATACGGGGCTGGCGCTGCACCGTCTCGGACTCCGTACGAAGCTGATGGGGAAGATCGGCGACGATTTGTTCGGCCGCGCGATCGGCGACGTGCTGCGCGGTTACGGGCAGGCGCTGGCGGACGGCATGATCGTGGCGGCGGGCGAGTATACTTCGTATACGATCGTCATTAATCCGCCGAACGTCGACCGGATCTTCCTGCACTGCACCGGCGCGAACGATACGTTCGCGGCGGACGATCTGCAGGACGCCGCGCTTGAAGGCGCGCGGTTGTTTCACTTCGGCTACCCGCCGCTCATGCGCCGCATGTACGAGAACGGCGGCGGCGAGCTCGCGGCGCTGCTGTCCCGGGCGAAGGCGAAAGGGCTGACGGTGTCGCTCGACGCGGCCAAGCCGGACCCGTCGTCGCCGGCGGGCGAAGCGGATTGGCGGACGATTCTCATGAAAGCGCTCCCGCATGTCGATGTGTTCCTGCCGAGCTTCGAGGAAATTCTATACATGCTGCGGCGGGGGGCGTACGAGGCGCTGGCGGCCGAGCATGGCAGCGATCTGCTGCCGTTCGCGGACGGAGCGCTGCTGCGGGAGCTGGCCGACGAGCTGCTGGCGTTCGGCGCCGCGATCGTCGTGCTCAAGCTCGGCGAGCACGGGCTCTATCTGCGCACGACGGCCGACGCCGCCAGACTGTCCGCGGCCGCAATGGGCGCGGGGGCGGTCGGTTCGACGAAGGCGTGGCTGGGCCGCGAGCTGCTTGCACCGAGCTATGCCGTGGAGGTCGCGGGCACGACGGGCGCCGGCGACTGTACGATCGCGGGCTTCCTGGCCGGCCTGCTCAAGGGCTTGAGTCCGGAAGCGTCGCTGCATAGCGCGACAGCCGTCGGCGCCTGCAACGTCGAGCAAGCGGATGCGACGAGCGGCGTGCCTTCGTGGGAGGCGGTGCAGGCGCGAATGGCGGCGGGATGGAGCCGGCGAGGCGTCAGGCTGGCTTTGCCCGGCTGGCGCGAAGGAAGCGATGGCACGCGGTTTGGACCGGATGATCCCCGCAGCGGCAGCGGCGGGGAGTAACCTGTAGCAACAGGCAGCAGTAGATAGCAACGGATAGCGGCGGGGCGATGAGCGGCGGGACGGTGTCCTGTAGGAAACGGCGGCCGGTAGAATAGAATTGATAGTCCCCCGTATCCGAGAACGGTTACGCCAGCGTGCAGGCCTGCGACTAGAACCATCCGTAATGCGAAACGTGATGAGAATCGTTATAGAGGAGGGCATGATCATGAGACGAAGCGAAGTGAGGGCCGCGCAGAAAAGGGCGGCGGCGATGTTCGATCAGATCGGCATCGCGCTGACGCCGGAGGAGCGCAGCAATATCGAGGTTGCCGGCTTCGGACTCGGCAATTTGGACAGCCAAGGCTTGGAGCTTGTGACGTACATCAACAACGACCGCTATTGCGCCAAGGAGCTGGTCCTGTTCCCGGGCCAAACATGCCCGGAGCATCTGCATCCCCCGGTCGGCGACGATCCCGGCAAGACGGAAACGTTCCGCTGCCGCTTCGGTATCGTCTACCTCTATGTCGAAGGCGAGAACGCCGGCACGATTCAAGCCGAGGTGCCGGCCGGAAGCGAGGCGTACTATACGGTTTTCAATGAAGTCGTGCTCCATCCGGGTCAGCAGTATACGATTCCGCCGGGCACCAAGCACTGGTTCCAGGCCGGGGAGAAGGGCGCGATCGTCTCGGAATTTTCGAGCACGAGCCGCGACGAATTCGATATTTTCACGGATCCGAACATTAAGCGGATGCCGGTGATCGAAGAGGATTAAAGGCCGGAGGGGATGGCCGGACGGTCGAGGCGGCCTGCGGGTGAACTGGCTTGCGGGCAGAACTGGTATGCGTGAGCTGACATGCGGTTGAACTGGCGTGCAGGCAGAACTGGCGTGCAGGCAGAACTGGCGTGCAGGCAGAACTGGTATGCGAGCTGAACTGCAATGCGAGCTGAACCGGCTTGAAGGCAGAACTGGTATGCGGGCTGAGCTGACGTGCGGTCTGAACTGGCGTGCGGAACCGGCATTCAGGCCGGAGGGGCACCGGCGGCAGGCCCGGCCCGGACGCGAAGAAACCGGTATTCCGTTCGGGACTGCCGGTTTCCGGTTTCTCACAGCGCTATAACTGACGTTCCGCCAGCTTCACAGGGGAGCCAGAATTGCCGCCTGCCGCTTGCCGATTTTCAGCTTCTCCAGGCGCTTGTAGGCAGGATGGGCGATGGCCTGCTTCTTGTCCGCTACGACCACGACGACCGATCCCGCGCGCACGACGCCGAGCAAATGATTCAGCAGGCTGTCCAATGGATCCGCATCTTCCGAGGACCACGTCACCACGTTGCCGTAAGGGACGTCCGTCATGACGATATCGGCGGCTTGTCCGCCGGCGTTCCAATAATCGGCCCGCTCCCCGGTCGCGTCCGCTTGGAAACAGACGGTCTCGATGCGCGAGTTCCGCCGTGCGATCCGTTCCTGCAGGCGTTCCGCGCTTTCGATCGCTTCCTTGTGCGAGGTTTTGCCGAACGCTGCGTACAGGGCCGTCAATTGCGCCAGCCGCTCGGCGATTCCTTCGGGATTCGCCATGGCCAGGTTGCGCTTGGCGAGCTCGACCGCCTTGCCGTCGATATCCGAGCCGACGAGGCGGCCGATGCCTTGCCCGTGCAGCAGCCCGAGCGTCGTCAGGAGATAGGCGCCGCCGCAGCAAGGGTCGTAGATTGTGATCGGCTGCTCGCCGCGTTCCGGCGGCAGGTACGATTTTGCGCGAAGATAGAGCTCGCTGGCCAATCGGACAGGGAACGCGGTCGTCCCGCCCGCGTTCAACAATACCCTGCCGCTGGAGAAATCCTCATAATTATGCCGGACTTGTTCATAGACGTATTCCATGCGGTGTTCCTTTCTGAAATCAAATTCGCGGGGATCGGCTGCATGACAAGGGCGAATCGCCATGATGCGCCTTGCAGGCCAAGCAGCGCTGTCCGGCGAATGATGTACTACGAGCATCATACCACACGAACGATTCATGGATGAAAGCCCTTATTCATTCCCGTTCCTAAAGGAGAGCTACCCATGCTTGATGCAGCAGTCGCCGACAAGCTGCGCGCTATCGTCGGCGCCCAATGGTTCAAAGACGATCCGGAATCGCTCGTCACCCACTCCTACGACGGCACCCCGATGCTGCAATCGCTGCCGGACGGCGTCATTTATCCGGAGAATACGGCTCAAATCGCCGCGATTATCAACGTGCTGCGCGAGCATCGGATTCCCGTCGTCAGCCGAGGTTCCGGCACGAATTTATGCGGCGGGACGGTTCCCGTCCAAGGCGGCATCGTCATGGTCATGCACCGGATGAACCGCATACTCGAAGTCGATCTGGAGAATTTGACGGCGACCGTGCAGCCCGGCTTGAACACGAAGGCGTTCATTACCCATGTGGAGAGTCTTGGCCTGTTCTACCCGCCGGACCCGAGCAGCATGGCGATCTCGACGATCGGCGGCAATATCGCCGAATGCTCCGGCGGCTTGCGGGGCTTGAAATACGGCACGACGAAGGATTACGTCATCGGCCTCGAAGCGGTGCTCGCCAGCGGCGAGATCATCCGCACGGGCGGGAAGCTGATGAAGGACGTCGCGGGCTACGACCTAACGAAGCTGCTCGTCGGCTCGGAAGGGACGCTCGCCGTCATTACGGAAGCGACGCTCAAGCTGATCCCGCCGCCGAAGACGAAGAAGACGATGCTGGCGATGTACAAGGACCTCTACGGCGCCGCCCGCACGGTGTCCAAAATCATCGAGAACCGCATCATTCCGGCGACGCTCGAATTTCTGGACAATCCGACGATCCGCGTCGTGGATGATTTTGCGAAGCTGGGGCTGCCGCTCGATATGGAGGCGATCCTGCTGATCGAGCAGGACGGCGACGCCGAAGCGGTGGAGCGCGACATTGCGCGCATCGCGGACATTTGCCGCAGCGAGCAGGCGGAGCGCGTCAGCATCGCCGCGGACGAGGCGGAGGCGCTGAAGCTGCTGACGGCGCGGCGGAGCGCATTCACGGCGCTGGCGCGGCTGCGGCCGACGACGATTCTGGAGGATGCCACCGTGCCCCGTTCCAAAATCGCCGATATGGTGCTGGCGATCAACGAGATCGCCAAGCGCCATAATGTGACGATCTGCACGTTCGGCCACGCCGGCGACGGCAACCTGCATCCGACCGCGACGACGGATGCCCGCGACGCGGACGAAATCCATCGCGTCGAGGAAGCGTTCGCGGAGATTTTCGAAGCGGCGATCGCGCTTGGCGGCACGATTACCGGCGAGCACGGCGTCGGGCTCGTGAAGGCGCCGTTCCTGGAATGGAAGGTCGGCGCGGCGGGCATCGACGTGATGCGGGCGATCAAGCGATCGTTCGACCCGGACAATCTCCTGAATCCGGGCAAAATGTTCGCCAAATCGGCGCGCAAAAGGGTGGTGCTGCAGCGTGGCTAAAACGTTAAGCGATTTGATCCCATCGGCGCAGGGCGGCGATTGCGGCGAACTTGCTTCGACGCTGAAGAGCGGGCTCGATTACGATCAACTGACGAACTGCATGCGCTGCGGCTTCTGCCTGCCGGCCTGTCCGACGTTTCGCGAGACGGGCATCGAAGCGGAATCGCCGCGAGGTCGAATCGCGCTCATGAAAGCCGTCGCCGATGGAATCATGGCGCCCGACGCGGCGTTCGAGACGCAGATGAACCACTGCCTCGGCTGCCGCGCCTGCGAACCGGCCTGCCCCGCCGACGTCAAGTACGGTCAGCTGCTGGAGCAGGCGCGCGATGCCGTGGAGACGCATACGACGTCGCATCGCTGGTGGGTGAAGATCGCGCGCAAGGCCGCGTTCGACGGCTTGTTCCCGCATCAGAACCGGATGCGGCTGCTGGGCGGCGCGCTGCAGCTGTACCAGCGGGCAGGCCTGCGCAAGCTTGCCCGCGGCACGGGGCTCATGAAGCTGTTCCCGCCGCATCTGCGGGAGATGGAGGCGATCCTGCCCGAAGCCTCGCGCCGAGGCGTCGTGGAGCAGATCGGCGCGTTCCATCCGGCGCAGGGCGAACGGATCGCCGCCGTCGGCTTGTTCCGCGGCTGCATCATGGACGTGCTGTTCACGGAGACGAACAAGCATACGGTCGAGCTGCTGAACGAAGCCGGCTTCGACGTCGTCATCCCGGAGACGCAGAATTGCTGCGGCGCGCTGCATGCGCACAGCGGCGAGCAGGCCGGCGCGAAGGCGCTGGCGAAGCGCAATATCGCCGCCTTCAAAGCGGCGGGCGTGGAATGGATCGTCTCCAATGCCGGCGGCTGCGGCGCGCTGCTCGTGGAGTACGACCATTTGCTGCATGACGATCCGCAGTGGCGGGAAGACGCGGCCTGGTTCGCGAAGCGGACGATCGACGTGAGCCAGCTGCTCGTCGAGCATGGCCGCTTGCAATCGGCGGCGCAGGCAGCGCTCGCCGCGGGAGCGGGCTTGGCCGGGGTGGGCGCGGCCAAGGCGGGCGCCAAGGCTGGCGACGCCAACGACGGCGGTCATGGCAGCGGCAGCGCCGAGCCGTCGGCCGACAAGGGCGGCGGAGCGCAAGCTGCCGGGCACGAACATGTGCGCGGCGTCTCGGCAGCGCCTGCGAAACTGGCCGCAGCCTCCGGCGTCTGCGCCGGTTCGTGCAGCGGCGTCGGCTTCGCATCCGCCGAGGGGGTCCGCATCACGTACCAGGATTCCTGCCATCTGCGCAACGTCATGCGCTCGTCCGAAGCGCCGCGCAAGCTGATGCGCAGCGTGGCGAACGCCGAGTTCGTCGAGCTTGCGGAAGCGGACCGCTGCTGCGGCTCGGCGGGGATCTATAACCTGACGCAGCCGCAGATGGCGAGTCAGATTCTCGATCATAAGATGGAGCATGTACAGCGGACCGAGGCTCATTACTTGCTGACGAGCAATCCGGGCTGCTTGCTGCAAATGAAGAGCGGCATCGAGAAGCACGGCATGAGCGGACGGATGCAAGCTATGCACCTGGTCGATTTTCTGCATGAGCGGATGAGCGGCGCAGGGCGTTCGGAATAAGTGCAATTTCGGACACGGAGGAACAACTTCGGCACTTCGCGCAGCTCCCGGCGCGAAGTGCGACGGCGCATGACGGCTGTCAACCTCATACGTGCGAGGCTCCCAACGCGCGGTTTACGGCGCTGCATGATGCGATCCGGTCTGGCCAAAACCAGTGCTCATACGGAATCGAGAAGGGGCGGCGCGAGCCGTCCCTTCTTGGCTTGTAGAGAGACCTATATCTAACTGCATCATGGCGCGGGCAGTTTGAATCGCAGGCCGCGGAATCCGACGGCCGCTTCCGACGGCTCGTTTCCTCGGCGCAGACAACCGAAGCCGTAACGATCACTATGCTTTATCGCCGGCAGGAAGAAACGCTATCTTCGAAAGCAATGAAACCGGACGGACAGGAGATCCGTTATGGGCTCGTTTTCGTCTTCTTTTCGCCTGCCCGCGGACAGGAGATTCGTTATTTCGTCCAATAAGACGGCAATCGCTGCTTTCCGGGGAGCATAACGGAACCTAAGTCCGTTCGCCTGCTCGGAAGCGCCGATTCCATTCAAATAACGAATCCTGTGTCCGCGCCCGTTGAAGGCGATCATGGTCAGCCTTGGCAGCGACGCAGACTAAGCACTTCTTGACTCCTTCGAGAAAGGCCCGGAGCGAACCGCTCCTTCTTCATATTTCATGCGGCCATCACACGCCAGCTTTGCGGCCGGCATGGACCAGCATCGCGGGTCGGCATAGGCCAGCATCGCGGCCGGCAAGGGCCAGCTTTGCAGGCCATCACGCACCAGCATCGCGGCCGCATGGGCCAGCATCGCGGGCCGTCACGCACCAGATTCGCGGTCCGGCAAGGGCCAGCTTTGCAGGCCATCACGCACCAGCATCGCGGCCGCATGAGCCAGCTTCGCGGGCAGCTGTCTGCGGCGATAGGAACGGACAGGCATCGATAGAAAATTTTTAATTCATAGTTGACATATCGGAATAATCTATATATGATAAACCCAGATGATCGCATGAACTTACCGGACCACCGGAAGTTTCCTCTCGCTAATTCTCCTTCGATGGAGCTTGGCCTAGGGAAGCTTCCGGTTTTTGCGTTGTCCGAAATTACACAAATCAGGGGTGGATGTCATGAAGAAACGAAATGCCGCTTACCGCAAATTATCCTTCTTCCTTATCGCTTTGCTCAGTATGGCCGTGGTACTGGCCGGCTGCGGCTCGAACGATTCGAACGGCGCCGCGAATGCCGGCCAAGCAGGCACTGCTGCCGCGGACGCGAATGCCAAGCCCGCATCGGGCGGCGCCGGCGGCAAAGAAATCCGCATCGGCTACCAGAAGTACGGCACCGTCAATATTCTCAAAGCGAAGGGCACGCTGGATAAACGCCTGGAAGCGGAAGGCTACAAAATCACGTGGACGGAGTTCCCGGGCGGGCCTCAGCTGCTGGAGGCGCTGAATGTCGGGAGCATCGACATCGGCCATACCGGCGAAGCGCCGCCGATCTTCGCGCAAGCGGCCAAAGCGCCGCTCGTCTACCTGGCGCATGAGCCGGCAAGTCCGAACAGCGAAGGCATTATCGTGCCGAAGGACTCGAAGATCGCCTCGCTCGCCGATCTGAAGGGCAAGAAGATCGCGCTCAACAAAGGCTCGAACGTTCACTATCTGCTCGTCAAGGCGCTGGAGAAAGCCGGCGTCGACTACAACGATATTACGACGGTTTTCCTGCCGCCGGGCGATGCGAGGGTTGCTTTCGAGAACGGTACCGTGGACGCTTGGGTGATTTGGGACCCGTTCCTGGCGGCCGCGCAAACCGCGACAGGCGGCAAGCTGCTGACCGACGGCAAGGATCTCGTGTCGAACATCGAATTCTATCTCGCCTCCCGCAAGTTCGCCGAAGCGAACGGGCCCGTCATCGACGCTTTCAAGGAAGAGCTGGACAAAATCGATCAATGGGCCGAGGCGAACCAAAAGGACGTTGCGGAACTGCTCTCCCCGCAGCTCGGCATCGACGTTCCGTCGCTCGAGCTTGCGGCTAAGCGCAGAGGCTACGGTCTGAACCCGATCGACGATTCCATTATCGATGCGCAGCAGAAGATCGCCGATACGTTCTTGAACCTGAAGCTCATACCGGATGCCATTCAGGTGAAGGACGCCACTTTGAAATAAATCGCTTTAATATAGCCGCTTTAAAATAAAACGTTTCATGAAGCAGGAGGATCTACCGCTCATCGGGCATCGCCGCTTCTTCGATTGCAACGCTTAATCGGATTTGCCGCTTTTTCGATTGCAACGCTTAATCGGCTACACCGCTTCTTCGGCTCCAAACGAGCATGAACCTCAACGATTATCCGACAACGGAAAGGGAGTTTTCACAATGGAAGTATTCTGGTTTATTCCGACGCATGGCGATGGCCGTTATCTTGGCAGCGCGGAAGGCGCGCGCGTCGTCGATGCCAAATATATGCAGCAAATTGCGCAGGCGGCGGACCGCCTCGGCTACGGCGGCGTGCTGCTGCCGACGGGAACCTCGTGCGAGGATGCCTGGGTTGCGGCTTCATCGCTCATTCCGGTGACGGAGCGGCTGAAGTTTCTGGTCGCCCTGCGGCCTGGACTGATGTCGCCGACATTGTCCGCCCGCATGTCGGCGACATTCGATCGGATCTCGAACGGCCGGCTGCTCGTCAACGTCGTTACCGGAGGAGACCCGGTGGAGCTGGCGAGCGAAGGCGTATTCCTCGGGCATGACGAGCGTTACGAGCTGACGAGCGAATTTCTCGATATCTGGCGCAGAGAGCTGAGCGGCGAGCATGTCGATTACGAAGGCAAGCATTTGCAGGTGAAAGACGGCAAAGTGCTCTATCCGCCGGTGCAGAAGCCGTATCCGCCGTTATACTTCGGCGGATCGTCCCCGGCAGGCATAGAGGTGGCCGCCGACCATATCGATGTCTACCTGACTTGGGGCGAACCGCCGCAGGAGGTCGCCAAGAAGATCGACAAGGTTCGCCGATTGGCGGCCGAACGGGGCAGAGAGATGCGTTTCGGCATCCGGCTGCACGTTATCGTCCGCGAGACGTCCGAAGAAGCGTGGCACGCAGCGGATCGCCTGATCAGCAAGGTCGACGATGACGCGATCGCGGCCGCCCGGAAAGTGTTCGCGCGCTACGATTCGGAAGGGCAGAAGCGGATGTCGACCCTGAACGGCGGCGACCGGAGCCAGCTCGAGATTTATCCGAACCTGTGGGCGGGCGTCGGCCTCGTACGCGGCGGCGCGGGCACGGCCCTCGTGGGCAATCCCGAGGAAGTGGCCGGTCTGATGAAGGAGTATGCGGCGCTAGGGATCGACACGTTTATTTTGTCGGGCTATCCGCACTTGGAAGAAGCGTATCAATTCGCCGATCTCGTCTTCCCGCTGCTTCCGCTGCAAGGCGTGCAGCCGGCGAGCGGTCCGTCCTCGACGAGTCCGTTCGGCGAGCTGATCGCCAATGCGATCAAGCCGGCGGAGCGGGCGGAAGCCAGATAGGAGGGAAACGAGATGAAGCGTCCATCAGCGCGTAACTGGAAAACTGGCACGTTATCTATCGGACTCGAATGGCTGATTCCGATCCTGGTCGTGGCGCTTTGGCAATGGTTCGGCAGCATGGGGTGGATTTCGCAGCGCATCCTGCCGACGCCCGCGTCGGTCGTGGAAGCCGGCTTCAAGCTGGTCGAGAACGGCGATCTGTTCCGTTATATCGGCGACAGCACGAAGCGGGCGCTCATCGGGTTCGCGATCGGCGGCGGCATCGGGTTCGCGCTGGCGATCCTGAACGGCTTGCTGCCGCTCGCGGAGAAGCTGACCGACTCGTCGATCCAGATGATCCGCACCATCCCGCATCTGTCGCTTATCCCGCTGATCATCGCCTGGTTCGGCATCGGCGAACAGGGCAAAATCTTCCTCGTGGCGCTCGGCGTCGCGTTCCCGATCTACCTGAATACGCTGCACGGCATCCGTTCCGTCGACCAGGGCTTGATCGAGATGGGCCGCACGTACGGGCTGCGGGGGGCCGCCCTGTTCCGGACGATTATTTTTCCCGGGGCGCTGCCGTCGATCCTGGTCGGACTCCGGTTCGCGCTCGGCATCATGTGGATCACGCTGATCGTCTCGGAGACGATCTCGGCCAACAGCGGCATCGGCTACATGGCGATGAACGCGCGGGAATTCTTCCAAATGGACGTTGTCGTGCTCAGTATCGTTATCTACGCCCTGCTCGGCAAGCTGTCGGATTGGATGGCGAAGCTTATGGAGAGGAGTTGGCTGAAATGGCATCCGCATTATCGGCAAGAGAAGTAGCCCTGGAGCGGCAAGCGGAGGCCCCGTCCCATGAAGTTTCGCCCAAGGGCCTGCAGGTCGACGTACGGTCTGCGGTCGTCCAATTCGGCGATCTGACCGTGCTTCGGGAGCTGGAGCTGTCGATTCCGGCCGGCCAGTTTCTGGCGGTCGTCGGACGAAGCGGCTGCGGCAAAAGCACCTTGCTCCGCCTGTTGGCAGGCTTGGAGCAGGCATCGAAGGGGACGGTGGCGATCGGCGGGACGGCTTCGGCCGGATTGCGTCCGGACGTGCGGGTCATGTTCCAGGACGCCCGGCTGCTCCCGTGGAAAACCGTGCTCGATAACGTGCGGATCGGCGTGGAGGGCGGCGATCGCGACAAAGCGCTGGAAGCGCTGGAGCTCGTCGGCCTGGCCGACCGGGCGAAGGCTTGGCCGTCCGTGCTGTCCGGCGGGCAGCGGCAGCGGGTCGCGCTGGCCCGGGCGCTCGTCGGCGATCCGAGCCTGCTGCTGTTCGACGAGCCGCTCGGCGCGCTCGATGCCTTGACCCGCATCGAGATGCAGCAGCTTATCGAGCGGCTGTGGCTGGAGCGCAAGTTCACCGCCGTGCTCGTCACCCACGACGTAAGCGAAGCCGTGGCGCTTGCCGACCGCGTCGTGCTGGTCGAGAACGGCTCCATCTCGCAGGACAGCCCGATCGCCTTGGCGCGGCCGCGCGAGAAGGACAGCGGCTTCACCCACTACGAGAACGGCATCCTCAATCGCGTGCTGGGCAGACGGCCGGGCAGCGCGAATCAGGACGGGTTTGCTATCTAGCGAATCGCTGCCGCTGTCGTGCGGCAATTGATAGAGGAACCGGATCTCCTTGCTGAGGGGGATTCGGTTCTTCTTGCCTCAATTTGCAGACCACAGGCAGGGCATTTTGGCCGCCGCATGCCTGGCATAAACTGCCTAATGGGTTTTGATCAAACCGCTTGATTGCCGGCGAGGCGCCCAATGCTTTCGAAAGCAGGGAACGGACAGGAGATAACAGGAGATCCGCGGATCCTGTGTCCGCCGCCTAAGGAGCTGCCATCGGCATATGCGGCATCAAAGACCCGAGCTTTCTCTACAGCCTGAACCGAATCTCCTTATTTGAAGGGGACTCGGTTCTTTTGGGCTGTCTATCGATCGTTCTATAGGCGGTATACATCTATTTCCTGAAAATGTATGATAGAATTGTCGGTCGATATCGAAAGACGATTCTATCGAACAGGAGCTACATTCATGCGCCTATTATGGGATTTCGACGGGACGCTGTTCGACACGTACCCGGCGTACACGGATGTGCTGTACGAGGTATTGTCGGGCTCGTCGCCGAAGCCGGCGATATTGGCTCGGCTGAAAGTTTCATTCACGCATGCCGTCGGGCATTACGGGCTGTCGGAAGAACAGATCAAGCGCGTCTTCGAGCTGGAAAACGAGCTGCATCCCGCGCAGACGCCGCCGTTCCCGGATGTCGAGCAGGTTGTGCGGCTGGCGGAGCTGAATGTCATCATGACGCATAAGCCGCGCAAGGAAGTGGCGGCGATTCTGCAGCACTACGGCTGGGCGGGATATTTTGCGGAAATCGTCGCGGGCGACGACGGCTATCCCAAGAAGCCGGACCCGGCGTCGTACCGGTATTTGCATGACAAATACCGGATCGATCTGGCTATCGGCGACCGGGAAATCGATATTCTTCCGGCCAAAGCCATCGGCATGCGAACCTGTTTGTTCCAGAACAGCGCGCCCGGGGCCGATTATTATTTGACGGATTATGCGGCCTTTCAAACGACCATCGTTCGCCATTGAGGCCGGCATTCATGCAGTGTCATTAAATCCGGGAAGAGGAGCATCATGATTACGTATCAAGCCATGCATCAGGAGCAAGTCGGCAAGCTGCTGGAGATCGACAGGTCCGAATATATCGATCTCGTCTACGAAATGCGAGACGGCGCGTTAACGGAAATACCGGCCGGGCATGAATGTCCGACTTGGCCGGAAGAGGCAATAGCCGAAATTCAGGCGCGTTTCTTGTACGAAATCCAGCATGGCGGCCTGGCGCTGGGCGCTTTCGACGGCGACAGGCTCATCGGATTCGGCGTGCTGGCGCATCGCTTCAGGGGACGAGCGTTGAACCGGCTTCAGATCGACCTGATGTTCGTGACAAGAGACTACAGGCGGCAGGGAATCGGGAGGCGGATCTTTGGCCGTCTCCGCGACGAGGCGAAGTCCAGAGGGGCCGAATATCTGTATATCTCTTCGACCGAAACCCGGTCCGCCGTTTCCTTCTACAAGAGCAACGGAAGCGCGCTGGCGGCGGAGGTCGACGATGAATTGTTCGCGAAGGAGCCGCATGATATTCATATGGTCGTGAAGCTGTGACCAATAGGGAGGGTGTTCATAATGACGAAGCAAGCATTACTGATTATCGATGTCCAACAGGCGATGTTCGACGAGGCCGATCCGGTCTATCAAGGCGCGGCTCTGCTCGGCAAGCTGCAGACTGTCATTGCGCAAGCCCGATCGAGAGGTATAACCATCGTCTATATTCAGCACAATGAAGGACCCGGCACCCCGCTTGCGTCCGGCTCTCCGGGCTGGGAGATCCACCCGGCGATCGGACCGGAAGCCCATGATCTCATCGTGCAGAAGGCGAGGCCCGACGCGTTCTTCCAGACGACGCTGCAGGACGAGCTGGACGCCAGAGGCATCCAGGAACTGATTCTCGCCGGCCTTCAAACCGAAATGTGCATCGATACGACATGCCGCAACGCCTGCAGCCGCGGTTATAAAGTAACTTTGCTGCGCGATGCGCATAGTACGTGGCCTTTGGAGGCTCTGTCGGCACAACAGATCATCGACCATCACAATAACGTGCTGCGGTGGTTTGCGGACATGAAGGATAGCTCGAACCTATTTGACTAACGTCCGGGAGGCTTGCCGTGCATAACCCTGCAATCGAACTGATTCCGATCAGCAAGGATAATGAACTGTCATGCATCCGTCTGCGTCCCCGAGAAGATCAGTTGCATCTGGTTGCCTCGAACGCGGATTCGTTGGTTCACGCGATGAAGGAGACCACGTCCAGACCCTATGGCATCTATGCGGGGAGCACGATGGTCGGGTTCATCCTGTGCGATCAAGAAGCGTATACGGACGGGGACTATTGGATTCTGCGGTTCATGATCGACGGCCGTTTCCAAGGCCGAGGCTACGGTAAGGCAGCCATTCTGCACGTTATCGACATGCTGAAGCACAGGGACGATTGCACGGAAATCCGGGTTTCTCACGTTCCGGCGAACGCTGCCGCCCATGCCTTGTACAAGCGCTGCGGCTTCGAGGACACGGGCGAGTTCGAGGATTGCGGCGATCCGATTTTGCGCTATCGCATGGAGCCGGGGAGGGTACGATGAAATTTTATATCGCGTCCAGTTTTCGAAACATTGCGAATGTCCGGTTGGCTGCCATTCTATTGAAACACGGCGGACATGTCCAAACCTATGACTGGACCGCTTGCAGCGACGAGGCGCTGTCGCTTGAGGAATTGGGCGAGATCGGGCTCGGCGAGATGAAGGCCGTTCTGGAGGCGGACGTGTTCATTATGATGATGCCTGCGGGCAAGGGCAGTCATGTCGAGCTCGGTCTTGCGCTCGGCCGCGGGAAGCAGATCATCCTCTATTCGGAGACGGATGAAATCCATGCTCCGGAATCGACCACGACCTTCTATCAGCTGAAGGAAGTCCGCAAGTATGTCGGCGCGCTCGAAGGCTTCCTCGCCTTTCTCGCTGCCGAGGACTGGAGGAAGACGGATTCGGCGGCGCCGTATACCATAAGGCCGATCGATCGGAACGATACGCCGTTCCTGTGGGACATGCTGTACGAATCGCTCTATGTACCGGAAGGCGGACAACCGTTCGGCCGGGAAATCGTCCAGGAGCCGTTTCTGGCCAAGTACGTGGAAGGCTGGGGACGCGCGGGGGATTTCGGATTCATTGCAATGGATGGCGAAGGCAGGAGGATCGGCTCGATCACGGCGCGCTGCTTCGGTGCAGACGACCAAGGGTACGGCTACGTTTCCGAGGACGTGCCCGAAATCGGGACAGCGGTCTTGCCGGCGTACCGAGGCCAAGGCATTGGGACGGCGTTGCTGCAAGCGCTGGTGGACGAAGCCCGCGACAGGCGGATCCGGGCGCTGTCGTTGAGCGTGGACCCGATGAATCAGGCGGCGATGAAGCTGTATCGGCGCTTTGCTTTTGAAGAAGCGGGCATGAACGGGACGTCGATGACGATGATTGCCGATCTGACGCGGCGGGAGCCGGAATGAACGGGCGGGCGGATGAACATTAACAGCACCGGGGTGACGGGGATGAAAATAGACAATATTTCGGACACGGAGTACGTGGTTTCCGAGCTGTTCGTCGATGATATCGTCAACCAGCGATACTGCGTGTTCGATTTTGAAGCGACGGGCATCATCCCGGAGACGGAGCATATCACCCAGATCGGGGCCATCATTATCGAGCATGGCCGCATTCAGGAGACGAGAACGTTCAACACGCTCGTCAAATCGCCGAAGCCGATACCGGAGCCCGTTGAACGGCATACGGGCATCTATAACGACGATATCGCGTATGCGCCGCTGCTGCATGAGGTGTATGACGATTTTCTGGCATTCGCCGGCGATTGTATACTAGTGACGCATGCGGGCTATGAATTCGATTTGCCGCTGCTCGCGAAAGAATGCCGCAGAAGCGGGCTGCCCATGATCTTGAATAAGTGCCTGGATACGAAGGCGCTGTTCTCGTATTTGCACCCGGAAATCGAGGCGATCATTTGGACGGACTACTTGATCAAGCATTACGAGGTTAGCGACCGGGATCTGAAGCGGCATGACGCGCTCGCGGACAGCATCCTGATCGGGCGGATTTTTCTGCGCATGATGGAGGAGTTCCTGGCGCGGGATATTCGGAGCATTGCGTTCAAGGATCATGTTCGCGTGAAACGGTTTCAGGTCGTGCCATTGGCGTGATGTTGAGGTTGAGGGACTTGAGCAGAAAGTGTATAAGAGGGCGTTCCTATCCACATGAGATCGGCGGTCCATGCCGGCATCCCGTCGCTCATCCGAATGTGAGCGGACTTCACGCTTAAAGATCACGCGGTTTTGAACGTGACGGATGAGCTGGATGAGACCTAACGGCAAGAAATGAACGTTTTTCTGGAGAAGGCCATTGATTCAGGACGGTGGTTTATCTGGGTGGCCGAGGTATGGAACGATTGTGTCCCCTATGTATGTGGAGCCGGTCGACAAGGTGCCGCGGCCTGAGCGGAAGACGCATCCGCGCCTTTACATGACGAACGTGTATACGCAGGGCATTCTATCGGCGCACTGACGATGTCCGCTGCACGGAGCCGATGGAATTGATGTTGGAATGGAGTATGGCGCGTTGTCGATGGAGCGATTTTGGGATGGCGGGGATTGTCGGCGGTGTGCATATTCTGCATTGAATGCCGGAACTCTGCAGTTAAGTGTACTTGGTGCACCGCATAACCGGGAATGTGGCGGAGGGCGGGCAAGAGGCACTCAGTGCACTGCATTGGCGGGTATGCGGCGAAATCGAGCAAGAGGTGCACCCAGTGCACTACATTCGCGAGTATGCGGAGAAATCGAGCAAAGAGATGCACCCGGTGCACTACATTGGCGAGAATACGATGGAAATCGGGCAAGAGGTGCACCCGGTGCACTACATTGGCGAGTATGCGGCGAAATCGGGCAAAGCGGTGCACCCAGTGCACCGCTTTGTCAGGCTGTCGAGAGGGTTCAACGCCGCATATGCCGCATGTATGGTAAGGAAAGGAGCCTTCCTCTAAGACAAGCGGACAGAGGATCCGTTATTTTGGCGAAATCGGGCTTTTTGGGGTGGCACACGGACACAGGATCCGTTAATGTGCCCGAATGGTACCGAGAACTTGTGAATCGGCTGATATAGCGGATCTCCTGTCCGCGAGCACTCGAAAATACGCGATAAAAAAGGGAATAACGGATCTCCTGTCCACCTCCTTGCATCGACGGACGCATCGTGCATAAACGGAATCTATGCGCCCCGTGTCGCCGCTCCCCGTGTCGCCGCGCCAGCGCCCCGCGCCTAGCGCCGTCGCGCCCTGCATCGCCGCACCCCCTCGCGCCTAGCGCCGTCGCGCCCTGCATCGCTGCGCCCCTGCGCCTCGCGCCATCGCGCGCCTAGCACCGTCGTGCCTAGCGCCCCTGCACCCACACCCGCCACCTTCCCCATAACTCGGGCTATATTAATTCCCGCCAATCAGAATGAACGATCCCCCAAGCAGGAATCGCGTACCTCCTCATGGAAATGAGTCTCGTCTACGATCATCAGCTTGCTTCATGCGATGGCCGACTTTCAGTCATCAGGCAAGATCCCCCCTCAGTGACTTGAGCAGCGTTGTCCTTCCTGCACGGCAGGTCGAACCGAGGACGAGCTGCCGCGTTCGACAGCATGACACTCGCATACTGCTCCATATTGCACAAGCATCTTCATACTCGATTCTGTTCTCCTGCTATACCGGCATAGCTCAAATCACATAATCGCCCGATCGCGAAGCACGCGCCCGAAGCGGCGAAGAGCATCAGCCGCCGCGCCGTCAGCCGTAGGCCAGTCGGCCATCAGCCGCCGCACCGTCATACGTCGGCCAGTCGGCCATCAGCCGCCGTCCCGTCAGCCGTAAGCCGCGCCGTCAGCCGCCCGTCGGCCGGCTGTCCAAACTACCAAATCCGAGGTGTTCGAGATGAGAAAGCTGGTCATCGTGGACGACAATCCGCTGGAACGGAACGGATTGCGAAACCTGATCGATTGGGAAAGCATCGGCATTGCGATCGTCGGCGATTTCCGGAACGGCAAGCATGCGCTGGAGCATATTCCGGATCTGGAGCCGGACATCGTGCTCACCGACATTCAAATGCCGATCATGAACGGCATCGAGCTGACGAAGCGATTGAACGCGCTGCAGAAGCGCGCGCAGGTCGTCTTCATGAGCAGCTACGAGCATTTCGAGTACGCGCGCTCGGCCGTGACGCTCGGCGTCGAAGAGTATATTTTGAAACCCGTTCACAAGGACGATCTTCTGGAGACGTTCGGCGCTATCGTGAAGAAGCTGGAGCTGCAGGAGCAGGCGAGGCGCGAACGGGACGAGATCCTGCAGCAAATCGAACGGGCCGCTCCCCTGCTGCGGGAACAGTTGTTCCGGGAGCTGCTGTTCCACGGCGCGTCCGAATCCGCGGAAGAGCGGCTTCGGCTGGCCGGCGTCCGGCCCGCATACGGCGCGCATTATTGCGTCGGCTGCGTGGAATTGGACGGCACGGCGCATGCGGGCGCGCTGGAATCCGTCATCGTCTCGCATGCCGTCAAATCGTTCGCGCAAGCGGCCTGCACCGCGGCTGCGACGGTCATTGCCATCGAGCTGACCTCGCGCAGTTACGCCGTCGCGGCCGTGCTCGATTCGGCCCGCGCGCCGTCCGAAGACGCCGTCGTCGACCTGTTCATCAAGCTGCAGGAGCATCTCTCCATCGCCTACGCCGTCTCCGCAAGCATCGGCATCAGTACGATCGGCGAGCGGCTCGGCGAGCTCCCGAGATTATACGCGGAAGCTTCGGAGGCGATTCGGAGCGACTACCTGAGCGGGAGCGGCCATATCGTCCCGTACCGCCTCGTGCGGGACGAGAGCGACGCCATGGACATGATCCCGTTCGGCAGCTTGCACGCCTGCGTAAGGGAAGCGCTGCATAGCGACGAGGCGGCAGCGGCGGACCGCATCATGCGGCAATTCGTCCACGCGCGCCCGAATCCGTCGAAACGCTATATCGAAGGGCTTCGAATCTCGCTGATCAATTCGATCCAGCTCTTGTTCATCGACGGCAATCACCGGTTCAAACCGGAGGCGAGCGCGCTTATGCAGCTCTCCGGGGAGGGCGCCCCGGGCATCGCGGAGTGGATCGCGTCCGTAATCCGGATCGCGAAGACCGCGCTCTACCCGCAGACGAAGGACCAGTACGACCGGATCGTGGACGATATTACGGCGTTCGTTCAAGAGCGGTACCATGAGCCGCTGACGCTGCAGAACATCGCCGACGCGATCTATTTGAGCCCCAGCCATATGAACAATATTTTCAAAGCCAAGATGGGCAAATCCGTCTTCGACTACCTGATCGAGCTGCGCATCGAAGCCGCCAAGCGGAAGCTGATCAATCCGTACAGCAAAATTTATCTGGTCGCGCAGGAGGTCGGCTACGCGAACAAGTCCCATTTCTGTCAGGTGTTCAAGAAATACACGGGTGCGACGCCGTCGGAATTCAAGCATCGCGCATCCGTCATCTGAAGGAGCGAGCGCCGTGTTTGTACCGATGGCCAGGCGCGTCTACCGCGCCACGCCCAATTTGCAATACCGCCAGCGGATCATGCTCGTGATCCTGCTGTTCACGCTGCTGCCCGTTATCGCGGCGGCCGCCGTCGCGCTGCCGCTGTACAAGCACTACGCGTACGACCGGTTCGTCCGCGTGCAGACGGAGCAAGCGCGGAAATCGGTGGACGGCGTCGAGCGCATCTACCAGAGCAGCATCCAGAAGCTCGTGTTCCTGAACAACAACCCGGTGCTGATGCGGATGCTGAACGAGGATTACCGGGCGGATCTGGCCGGCTACCTCGACATCGCCAACCAGGTCAACTCGCTGATGCGGGCGCTCGAATCCGATCATACGAACGGCGCCGTCCGCGTCTACGGCTTGAAGGATTCGTTGTACAGCAGCGAGTACGTGAAGCGGGCCGACCTGCTGGACCGGCGCATCCTGAACGACGCGATCGGCCTGGCCGATAACCGTATATTGTCGCGCGTGACCGCCGATCCGCTTAACGGCGACCCTGATCTCAGCCTGTTCGGCACAATCGCCGATCTCGGCCAGACGGTCGCGATTACGGAGATGAAGGTACCCTTCGACACGCTGTATCGTTTGTTCGACTACGACATCGCGTACGACGGCTTTATCTTGTACGCCTCCAAGGATAAGCTGTATCCGCTCAACGCCGGGACGGCCGTGCCGGCTATGCCGCCGAACCCCGCCCGTTACCGGATCGTCACCTTTGCCTTTAACGGCAGCGAGGACCGATTCATGCTGTATCTCGACCGCGGCGTGATGTTCCGGCAGTTCCTAAAGCAGCTGATAATGCCGGTGCTGCTGCTGGTCGCGTTCGTCTGCGCGATTTATTTCTCGGTCAAGGCCGTGTCCTTCATCTTGACGAAGCGGTTGTCGGATCTCATGAAGCGGATGAGCATGGATATCCGGCTGTCGAAGGACGAGGCCATCGGCAATCTCCGGATCGAGGACGAATTCGGACTCATCGACCGCCGGTTCCAGTACCTCGTGCAGGAGATCCGCGAGCATTACAACGAGATGAGCGAATCGCGAATCCAGCAGCAGACGCTCGAAGCCGAATTGCTGCAAGTGCATCTCAACCCGCACTTCCTGTACAATACGCTGTCCGCCATCAAATGGTCGTTTCCCGACGAACGCCTCGCAAGCGTGGTGGATTCGCTCGTCAGCTATTACCGGATTTTCTTGAACAAAGGGCAAAGCAGACTGAGCCTGCAACGCGAGCTGGAGATGGTGCGCAATTACCTGGACATTCAGAAATTCGCGTACCAATCCGATTTCGCGTACGACATCGAAGCGGCGCCCGACGTGCTGCAGCAGCCCGTCATCAAGAACATGGTCCAGCCGATCGTGGAGAACGCGATCCTTCACGGCATCAACGGGCTCGAGGGGGGCGGCAGAATCCGGATCCGGGCCTTCCGCGCGCAGGAGGGCTGCCGGATCGTCATCGAGGACAACGGCGTCGGCATGTCCGAGGAGCAGCTGCGCCGCCTGACGGACATGGCGCCGGCCCATGGCGAAGGCGAAGCGGCAGCCATGCCGGGCGGCTACGGCATCTACAACATCCGCCAGCGGCTTGCGCTGTATTACGGCGCCGGCGCGTCCGTCGACGTGCGCAGCGAACCGGGCGCGGGCACGACCGTCACGCTGACGATTCCGGAGGCGCCGTGAGCGATTTCCGATTTTACGATACATTTTGCAAGATCCGTGTCTCGATCAAGGCAGCGCCGTCCGTCATAATGAAGGCATCTGAAAGCGAATTCATAGGCAGCTGCCTTGAAGCGCGTTTCGCGGGGCGGCGCAAATTCGGGAGGGATGGGCTTATATGGGGGCAAAGCGGAAATGGCTGGCGCATCTGGGCACGATCGCGGTGATCGCGGCCGTCGTCACGGGATGCAGCTCGAACGACACGGGCAGCACGAACGCGTCGAACAAGGCGGGCGATGCGGCGAACAAGCCGGGCAGCGGGACGAACGAGGCGGGCAAGGCGGAGAATACGTCTGCGTCGAACAAGGCAAGCGGAACGAACGACGAAGGGAACAAAGGCACGGCGAATAACGGCGCTGCGGACGAGGTGCAGCCGATCCCGGCGGATGTGCAGGATTCCTCCGATCTGCCGGATTGGAAAGGCAAGCAGCTCAGCCTGAACATCTGGTACTCGCATGGCACCGGGGGCGGCTTGATCGACACGCGCAAGTCCAAAGGCGACGTCGTGACGCCGGAGATCGCCCGCGTGACGGGCGTCACGCTCGATATCGCCAAGTCGTTCGACAACGCGGGACAGACCGCCGAAGTGAAGACGGGGCTGCTGGCCGCCTCGAACAACTGGCCGGCCCTGGTCGACAACGCGGACTTGAAGGCACTGGTGGACGCCGACAAGGTGTACGACCTGACGGAGCTGCTGCCCAAGTACGCGCCGAACATCATGCGCAAGATTCCGCTGTCGCTGAAGACGATCTGGGAAGGCGATTCGCGCGTATCCGCCGGCCAGAAGGGCAAAATCTACGCCGTGCCGACGACGCTGAGCATGCCGCTCACGGAGCTGGACAGCACGATCGACAAGAACAAGTACAGCTTCCTCTCCACGCCGGACGATAACTTCAGCTACATTTGGGTGCGGGACGATATCCTGAAGAAGCTGTACCCGAACGCCAAGACGCAGAAGGAACTCGAAGCGATGTATGTCCAGAACGGCACCTTCACCCAAGACCAGATCCTCGACGTGCCGATCAATTCCAAAGCAGACTTCGTCAATTTCCTCTACGACATCAAGAAGCTCGGCATCAAAGAAGGCAATCAGCCGGTATCGCCGTTCTACACGTTCTCCGGCCAGGACAACTGGGCGCTCATGGCGTTCCTGGGCGGCCTGGTGGACGGCTATTCCATGGACAACAACTACTTCACTTATTGGGATAAGCAGACGCAGAAGGTCGAGTTCATGTACGACAAGCCGTTCTTCAAGGAATCGCTCCGTACATGGGATCAGCTGCTGCGCGACGGCGTCGCGTCCAAGGAGGCGCTGCTCGACCCGTACAATACGTTCAAGGAGAAGCTCGACAACGGCATGTACGCCGTCAGCTACGCCTGGCTGCAGCCCGATCCGAGCGTGCTCGCGAAGGCCGGCAAGACGTATGCCTACCGCAAGGTGTACCTGAACATTCCGACGGACGACAGCCGCTACGTCATGTACAAGGCGGCGCCGGGGACGTTGGAGAACATCGCGATATTCAAGGACAAAGTAAAGCCGGAGGACGTGCCGCAAGTGCTGCGCTGGCTCGACTTCCTGGAATCGGACGCGGGCGAGAAGCTGAATTTCTGGGGGCCGCGCAGCGCCGGACTGTTCAAGGAGGACGCGGACGGCAAGCGAACCTACGTCGATCCGGAGCTCGAGCAGCACATGGTCTACCAGCAGCCGAGCCCCAAAGGCCTCTTCTATAACTTGAAGAACGGCACGGCGGACTCCGGCCTGCACAATTATTTCAGCTACGCGACGACCAGCAAGTTCAGTCCGATCTACTCGTACGACCGCGAGCGCAATGCGAGCGACGTCTATAAATTCTTCAATATCGCGCTCGTGCGGCCGTTCAAGGAAGTCGTCTCGCTCACGCCGGACATTTACAACTACACGGCGGACATCCCGGAAGCCGACAAGGCATGGAAAGCGCGGACGGCGTTCGAGAACGCGCTGACGAAAGTGATCGCGGCTTCGTCCGACAGCCAATTCGAGAAGCTGTACAACGATTTCGTCACGATCGCGCAGAAAAGCGGTTATACCGACGAGCTGGCGCAGAAAATCGATGCCGCCTTCCGCGTCAAGAACGCGGACAACATGGACAGCTTGAAATAAGCCAATGCATACGCGGAATGCCGTCTTCGCGCGCGGGGGCGGCATTCCGGAGCTAACGGGAGTGATCGACGTGACGGCTTTACGAACGTTCAAGAAACGGGTCGCCAAGAACGGCCAATTATATCTGCTGCTCTTCCCGGCCTTCGCGCTGGTCTTCGTCTTCGCCTATATTCCGATGCCGGGCGTCGTCTTGTCCTTCATGAACTACGACATGTTCGAAGGATTCAGCGGCAGCGAATGGGTGGGCCTGGAGCATGTGCGGGCGATCTTCGAGCTTCCGATGATGACGGAATCGATCTGGAATACGCTGCTGGTCAGCATCCTGACGCTTGTCGTCTGCTTCCCGGCCCCGATCATGCTGGCAATCCTGTTGAACGAGCTCAGGCTGGCCGTGTTCAAGCGGGTCGTGCAGACCGTGTTCTATCTGCCGCATTTTCTGTCGTGGATCTCGGTCATCGGCATCGCCTACGGGTTCTATGCCCTCTATGGCCCGCTCAACGATCTGCGTATCTTCCTGTTCGGGCCCGGCACGGAGCGCCTCATGTTCCTGGCCAACCAGCACTGGTTCATTCCGAACGTGCTGCTGCTGTCGATGTGGAAGGAGCTCGGCTGGAGCACGATCATCTTCCTTGCATCGATCGCATCCATCGACCAGCAACTGTACGAAGCGGCCTACATGGACGGCGCGGGCCGGTTCAAGCAGACGCTCCACGTCACGCTTCCGGGGATCGTTCCGACCATCGTCATCCTGCTCATTTTGAATTTGGGCAACCTGTTCCAGAGCAATTTCGAGCTGATCTACGGTCTGCAGAACCCGTACGTCAATTTCGAGGTCATCTCGACCATCGTGTTCAAGCAGGGCATTCAGCAAGGCGCGTACGGCTTGGCGACCGCGCTCGGCTTCGTTCAAGGACTCGTCGCTCTCGTGCTGACGATCACGGCGAACAGGATCGCCCGCAAAGCGAGCGGCATCGGCATTTGGTAAACGGAGAGGAGCAGGCGAAGCGATGAGATACGACAGTCTAGGATCCAGGCTTTTCGGCTGGGCGAACATCGCCTTCATGGTGTTGTTCGCCTGCGCGTCGATTTATCCGTACATCAACACGTTCGCCGTCGCGCTCAACGACGGCACGGACACGATGCTCGGGGGCATCACGGTGTATCCCCGCCAGTTCACGCTGGCGAATTTCCACTCGCTGCTCGCGGACGACAGCATTATCCGCGCGCTCGCGCTGTCCGTCGTGCGGGTCGTCGTCGGCACCGCGCTCGCGCTGCTCGTCCAATTCACTGCGGCTTACGTCTTCGCCAACCGCGGATTGTACGGCCGGACGACGCTGCTCGTCTACTTCATGATCCCGATGTTTTTCGGCGGGGGGCTGATTCCTACGTATCTGCTCTACTCCAAGCTGCACCTGCTCAATAACTTTCTGGTCTACGTGCTGCCCGGCGCGTTCGCGTTCTTCAACATGATCATTATCCGCACGTACCTGTACACGATTCCCGACAGCTTGGTCGAGTCGGCGAAGATGGACGGCGCCGGCGAGTTTCGCATCTTGAGCAGAATCATTCTGCCGCTGTCGATGCCGATCGTGGCGACCATCGCGCTGTGGACCGCCGTCAATAACTGGAACGACTGGACGACGACCTTGACGTTCGTCACGGATCAGAGCCTGTTCACGCTGCAGTACAAGCTGATGCAGATCATCAAGGAAAGCGACATGGCGGCCAGCTTGATCCAGGAAGCGCTCCAGCGCGGCGATACGACGGCGCAGAGCCGCGTCCGGATCACGCCGGATTCGATCCGGTCGGCGCAGGTCATCCTGACGACGCTGCCGATCATTCTCGTGTACCCGTTCCTGCAGAAGTATTTCATCAAGGGAGCTTTGATCGGGTCGGTGAAGGAGTAGCGGCCGCGTCCCCGGCTGTCGACGCCGGGCCGGGGCGCCGGCTTAACGATACCGGGGTTGGGGCGCCGCCGTCCAAGAACATAAGCGCCGCCTCCTATCGGGGCGTCGTCATTCAACAACGCACGCTCCGCCTCTATGCCGAGGAGCCGTCACTCGCCAACGCAAGTGCCGCCTCTATGCGCGCGAGAAGTGCAAATAAGCCCCTAATGTGCAGCATAGACCGTATGCCTCCGCGCCGGGCGGCGGCTATAATCAGCCTATCTCCAATACGCAGGGCCGAAAGGGGCATATGGGCGAACGATGAGAACGATAACGGGAGCGAAACGGTACGGGCGCGCGCCGCGCTGGGCCGAGCTGGAACGGACGCTGATCGATCGGATGAACGCTTCGGCGGAGCCGCTGCTTGCGAAATACGTCCATCCGGACGGGACGATTCTATGGCCGACGACGCCGGACCATACCGGCATCGACGCGCTTGACGACGCGTACGAGAGCTTTCACAATTGGCCGCTGTTCTATATGATCGGCGGCGACGACCGGTTCCTGGCCTGGTCGCAAAAGGAATTCGACGCCATCACCCGCCAGTTCGGGCGCTATGACTGCGGCCATGGCCATCCGATGGTGGTGAACGAGTACGAGCAGGGCTACGATTGGTTCCATCAGGCCGAGGGGTACCTGTTCTTCTATTTGCAGTGCATGGCCGCCGGACCGGGAGACGCCCGGAACCGCGAACGCGCCAAACGCTTCGCGGGATTGTACATGAACGAGGACCCGGCCGCGCCGAATTACGACGAGGCGCTTAATTTGATTCGCGGCGCTCACACCGGCAGCATGGGACCGGCTTACCGCAATTTCACGGGCGAGCCCTGGCTTTACGAGGAGTGGAAGAAGTGGTGGGGGCTTCCCTTTCACGATATTCCCGGCGTGACCTCCGTCTACGACCTGGCCGATCCGCATAAAGCGGCGCTGATGGGGAAGGCGATCCAGGCGCGCCAAGCGCGAGGCGACGTGCCGGTCAATATCGGCGTCACGACGATGGCGGCCAACGCCTGGCTGCTGACGGGCGAGGAGAAGTACGCCGCCTGGACGCTGCGTTATATCGACGGCTGGCTGGAACGCGTCGAGCGGAACGGCGGCATCGTACCGGATAACGTAGGTCTTGGCGGCATGATCGGCGAGCATATCGACGGCAAATGGTACGGCGGCTACTACGGCTGGACATGGCCGCACGGCTGGGATGCCATCGGCAACGCGATGATCGTCGGCGCGGAGAACGGCTATCTCGTCTCGGGCGACGAACGCTACCTCGAATTGCTGCGCTCGCAGCTCGACGTCTTGATCGCGCGTGGCGTGGAGCGGGACGGCCTGCTCCACGTGCCGCATAAGTACGGCGATCCCGGCGCGATGTTCATGACGTCGAACGCACATGCGATCGCGTCGAGCGAAGGAATCGACCTGTCGGCGGACGGCTGGTTCGAGTTCCGTCCGGCGGAAGGCAAATTCGCGGCGCATCTCTGGTACATGTCGCAGCGGGCGGACGACCTGGAGCGGCTGAAGCGGATGCGCAATCCGCAAGGCGCGGAGTGGACGTCGATCGGCAGATCCTCGTCCAAGAACCAAGGCGGTCACGAGACCGCATGGATCGCCTATCTGGAAGGGCGCTATCCCGACTATCCGGAAGCGATCCTGACGTACAATCTGGAACAGGTCGGGGAACGGCTGCTGTTCATGGAGACGGACGCGCAGGATCCGGCCGAATACAAGGATTGGTACTTGCAGGTCCGCAATCCGATTACGGCCGAAGGGCTCGTCAATCTGACGATGGGCGGCCTGCAGCCGGAATATAACGGCGGACTGCCGATGGTGCGGCTGATGTATTACGACGTCCGGCGCAGCCGGCCGGGGCTGCCGCTTGACGTCGGCGCGCTCGTGTCGGGGATGGACGCGGCGTCCGTTACCGTGACGCTCGTCAACCTGCATCCGACCGAGGAACGCGAGCTTATCGTTCGCGCGGGCGCCTATGGCGAGCATCGGTTCACGTCCGCGATTCATGCCGCCGCCGATGCCGATGCCGTTGTCTCCGGCAGCGCGGCGGCCGAAGAGACATTCATCGGGGATTCGACGTTCAAGCTTCGTCTGCTGCCGGGCTGCGAATGGAGCGCCGTGATCGGCATGGAGCGTTTCGTCGGGCAGCCGTGCTACGCGGGACATGAACCATGGGGCGCGGCGAAGCCTTCCGCTTCCGAATCGGCGGGGGAGGGCGCGTAGATGCGATACGTCATGATGAAGCCCGACGAGATCCGGGAGGCGGTGCGGCGCAACGTGCCGGTGCTGCTCGCGGCCGGAGCGGTCGAGTATCACGGTCCCCATCTGCCGATCGGCACGGACGTCCTGATCGCTGAGAGCCTGATCGAACGGGTAGCCGGGAGATGCGAATGCATCGTGTTGCCGCCGCTGCCGTTCGCGCCGACGATGCTGTGGGCGGCCGGGCCTGCGGACGGCGAGTTCGATTTCGATCCCGACGCGCTGGCCGGCTATGCGGAGGAGCTGTTCCGCGGGCTGCTCGCCGTCGGCTTCCGGCGCATCTATGTCGTCCAGCATCATCAGGGACGCGAAGGACTTCCCGCGCTGACGCTGAGACGGGCAGCCGCCAAGGTGACCCGTGCGCTTACGCTGGACTGGGGGGCGGAATGGGGCAGGGAGCGGGCGCCGCTGCCGGAACCGGCTATTTTCTCGCTCATACGCGTGGCGCAGATCGATGAATTCGCGGCGTACGCGTCGCCGGAAGCCGAGCGGATTCCGATCGGCCATGCGGGCAAAGGCGAGACGCAGCTCATATGGGCCGCTTACCCGGATGCCGTAGAAATGGATAAATTCCACGCGCTGGCGGCGAGCGAGCCGCTGCCTTCCTGGCTGCTCGACACGGCGGAGGCATCGCGCGAGGAAGGGGAACGGTGGCTGGACTTCTGCGCGGAGGGCTGGGTCAAGGAGCTTACGAGAGCGTAGACCGAGCGTTGCTCGGCATCGGCAACGGCTGGAATTCGGCGCTGCCGCAGGGCTAATCGGCCTGTTATATCGATGGGGGGAGCCTTCGCGGCTCCCCCCATCGTACGTTTTTCACACGTTCATCGCACCAAATTCCAACTAAATTGTTCGGCGGCCGGGGCTATAATGAGAGGGATCGTCTACTAAAGCGCTTACATTCATTCGCGACCCTGAGGAGGCTGACACTTTTTGCTGCACAGCTATTTCGGCCTGTCTATGACGCATTCGCTCAAATCCCGCTTGATCGTCGTCTTGCTCTTCGCGGCGGTATTCCCGGTCTCGCTGATCGGCGGCATATCCTACTATACCATCACCCAGCTTCAGGCCGGGAAATTGGAGAAGGGCATTCAGAATACGCTGGATCAGGAGAAGATGAACCTGGACGCGACGCTCAGCAACATGGATTACGCCTCCCAGCAGCTCGCCTTGTTCGGCGATATTCGCAATCACTACAAGGAGTACGTCAGCCGCAAGGATCCGCTGGATCGCGCGGATATCGAGAAAGACGTGTACAAGTATACGACCATCGTTAACTATACCAACCCCGATCTTGGATTCATGTCCTATTACTTCCCGGATGACGACGCGTTTCTCTTCTCCAATATGAACGTCAATCCCGACTTGCATATCGCTCGATTCTCGAAGATCGCCACGCCCTACGCCGGCCTTCAGTTCCTCGGTCCCCACCGCACGCTCTATCCGTACAGCGACAATACGGTGCTGTCCGTGCTGCGCACCGTAAGCGGCGGATCGGGCGAGAAGCGAATCGCCGTATATATCGAGACGAACTTCAAAGTATTCCGGGACCGGCTCTCGAGCCTACCCTACGGCATGCCGATCGCCCATATCTTGCTGAGCTCGGACGGCCAAACGATCTACAGCGAGAACGCCGATGCATTTCCGCTCGGGCAGCCGGTCTCCATGGAGAAGGTGCAAGGCCGACCGTACTTCCGCCAAGGCGATTATATTCTGTTCGTCTCGAAGGGAGCCATCGGATGGACGCTGCTGACCGTCGTTCCGAAGACGGAGTTTTTCCGCGAAAGGAACGATTGGATCCTGCACTTCGCGCTGGTCGGACTGCTGTCGGTCGCGATCAGCCTGGTGCTCGCTTGGCTGATTTGGCGGACGATCTATCGCCCGCTCGTTCGCGTGAATCGGTATTTGCAGCATATCGCGGCGACGCGCTTCAACGAACCGATCCGTCCGACGGGCGTCACCGAATTCGACGAGCTGCTCGGCACGTTCGGATATATGAAGAGCGAGATTGTCAATTTGCTGGCCGAAGTCGAGTCGAAGGAACGGAATAAGCGCGAACTGGAAGTGGAGAAGCTGCTCTACCAGATCAACCCGCATTTTATCCACAATACGCTCAACACGGTGCAGTGGCTGGCGAAGATGAACGGCCAGCGCGATATTTTCGAACTGGTGTCCTACTTTATCGAGGTGCTCGATTATAACCTCGGCAAGGAAGGCAAAGTCGTGACGGTCAGGCAGGAGCTCAAGGCGCTGGACGATTACGTCAGCCTGCAGCGCATCCGCTATCAGCATCAGTTCCATGTGGTGTACGACATCGACGAGCGGGCGAAGGACGTTCCGTTCCCGAGGTTCCTGCTGCAGCCCTTGGTGGAGAACGCGCTGTATCACGGCTTCCGGAACAAGAACGGTTACATAACGGTTGGAATGGCCTTGGAAGAAGACGGCGGCATCCTCATACGCATCGCGGATAACGGCGAAGGAATGTCGCCGGAGCAGCTCGGCAAGCTGTTCGAGAAGCCGGCAGAGGGCGCCAAAAAGGCAGGGCTCGGCATCGGGCTGTCGTATGTTCACAAGATGCTTCACTCATTTTACGGCGATCGTTTCGTCCTCGGAGCGACGAGCGAAGCGGGAGCCGGCACGACGATCACGATCCGGCTTCCCGCGCGGATGGAGGGGACATCAGATGATTAGGACGCTGTTTGTCGAAGACGAATATTTCGTTCGCCAAGGGTTTATTCATTCGCTGCCATGGGCGAAATACGGCATGCGAATCATCGGCGAGGCCGATAACGGAGAAGCCGCGCTCGAATTTCTGCGGGATCACGAGGTGGATCTGCTCGTTACCGATTTGACGATGCCGATCAAATCCGGTCTGGAGCTGCTGCACGAAGCAAAGACGCTGTATCCGTCGCTTCCCGCCGTCGTATTGACCTGCCATCGGGATTTCGACTGCGTCCAGGAGGCGCTGCGGCTGGGAGCCGTCGATTACATCGTCAAGACGAGGCTGGATTCGGAAGAAATCGAGCAATCCCTGAACCGTATCCGCGAGCGCTTGGCCGAGAGGGCCGCGGATGCCAGCCGGGCTTCCGCCGGACTGGTGCTCGTTCCGCTCGCCGGAGCCGAGGAAGCGTGGCGGGACCGCGTTCTCCACGCATGCAGAGGCGCTATGAGCGAGCTTCCGGCAGGGGCCTGGTTCCTCCCGGAGCCGCCCGGCGCCGAATGGGAACGGGTTGCCGGAGAGGCGGCCTCGGCCGGTTGGGCCGCGGTGCAAGTAACGGGACACCGGCAGGAGGACAGCCGAACGGTGAAGGAATTGCTCTCGGCGTACGTGACCCGTGCGTTTCCTTATCGATGGGCGCCGCGCGGCGGCATGCTCAAGGTCTCGATCAGGGATGCCAAGCAAAGCGCCGCGGCGAAGACGAACAGCGCCGAGGACATGGCCGAGATCGCGAAGCACTGGCGAAGCTACGGCTGGGTGTTCGAAGAAGCGGAATTCAAAGACTGGCTGACGCTCGTGCAGGATAGGGAACCGCCGCTTGCGAAGCTGAGACCGTTAGTGGAAGAGGCCGCCAGCGGCTGGGCAATGAGCGAAGGCATGCGGACGGCAGGGCTCAAGTTGAGGGAAGAACGGGATTTTATGTGGGAGACGTGGACCGGCCGGTTGACGGACGCGCGAGGCTGCCTGCTGAGGCGGTTCGCCTCGCTTCACCATTCGCGCGAAGTGTATGCGAGCGCGCTCCGGTCGCTCGATGTCATTCGCGAGGCGCTGAAGAACGGCTTGAATCAGGTCGAGGTGGCTCGAGTCGTCGGACTGAGCCGCAGCTACTTCAGCCAAGTGTTCAAGGATACGTTCGGCATGTCGTTCAACGAATACGTGCGGGCGTACAGCATCAGCAACGCGAGGAAGCTGCTGATCCAAACCTCCTATCCCATCTATTGGATCGCGGAACAATCGGGCTTCCAGGACGAACGGTATTTCAGCCGGGTATTCCGGGAAAGCACGGGCCTGCTTCCGTCCGAGTACCGGATTCGCTACGCGGGTATTCGCGGCGGCAAGTCGGAATCCGGTCTGGAAAGCGTGTGAATACGGTTTCCCGCGGAGGAAAAAGAGAACGGTTTTCAACATTCGATCAAACGCGCTTCTCTATGGATGAGAGCGCATTCCATGTAAGCTGAATGCAGCAGGTCAATCGAAGAGGAAAGAAGGGGTAGACATGAGAAAAAGAAGCGCGGGGCTGGCAATGGCCGCCGCTGCGATGCTTGTCCTGGCGGCTTGTTCGAATGCAAACAACGGGGGGGACCAAGCGTCCCAGTCCGAAGGCGCAAGTCCCGCCGGTACGGAGAGCGCCCAAACGAACGCTTCGGGGAACGCGAACCAGACCGTGGAGAAGGCCGATCCGTTCGGCAAATATCCGGAAACCTTGAATCTTCAGGTCATCTACGACCGCAACTCGGAGTCGGAGAAGCAGTTCATTCCCGGCAGCTCGTACGAATCGAACTGGAATACCGATTTCTGGCTCGATCAGCTGAATATCAAGCCGGTCGTGAAATGGAGCGCTCCGTCCGGGGACCAATACAATCAGAAGTACAACCTGATGTTCGCCAGCAACGATCTGCCCGATATGTTTATTCTCAAATCGACCGACGGCCGGCAGTCCGCCCGCAGCATGCTGAAGAAGCTTGTCGACGCCGACATGGTCGAAGATTTGACCGACGTATACAGTCAGTACGCCTCCGACGAAGTCAAGGATTACTATAAGTCGTTCGAGAACAAGACGCTCGATTACGCGTCGTTCGACGGCAAGATGTACGGTCTGCCTTCGCAGGGCGATACGTACGCCAACGTGCAGATTCTGTGGGTCCGCCAGGACTGGCTTGACAAGCTCGGCCTGCAGCCGCCGAAGACGGTAGACGATCTGCTGAATGTGGCCCGGGCGTTCAAGAACCAGGATCCGGACGGCAACGGCAAGGCGGACACGATCGGGCTCGCCTTGCAGAACCAATTCATGGATCCGTCCTTCGTCGACGCCGTCTCGATCTTCAACGCGTTCAACGCGTTTCCGAAAAGCTGGGTCAAGGATAGCGGCGGCAGCGTGGTCTGGGGCGGCATTCAACCGGAGAACAAGCAGGCGCTGCAAGTCATGGCCACGATGTACAAGGAAGGATTGCTCGACTCCGAGTTCGCACTGAAAGACGGCAACAAAGTGACGGAAATGATCACATCGGGCCATGCCGGCATGGAGATCGGCTCTTGGTGGAACGGCAGCTACCCGTTGACGTTCAATATCGACAGCGATCCGAAGGCCGATTGGCGCGCGTATACGTTCTCGACGGACAATAAAGTCCATGCCGTCATGGATTTCCCGACGAACCAATTCCTGGTCGTGAAGAAAGGGTTCGCGAATCCGGAAGCGGCCGTCAAGATCCTGAACGTCTCCACGAAGCTCAGCCATTCCGGCTACCAGGAGACGATCGACCGGCGCAACGAACTGAACGAAAAATACGGCACCGACAAGAGCGACGCGCCGACGATCATTCCGAACTTCGGCATCGGGTACCTGGATACGACGCTGCAGAGCGTCAAGAGGTTCGAAGACATCTTTGACGGCAAAGCGACGGAAGACACGCTCACCGTCGGAGAGAAGCAAATTTTCGATAATTCGCTGAAACCGAACCACGACAACCCGCGCAAGGATGCGGGCAAATACAAGGATTATATCAACTGGATGTCGGCGCTCTCGGCGATCGCGCATTCCGATCTGGACATTCAATGGAACGCGTTCAACGGCTCGACGCCGACTTACGATGCCAAGATGGGCTCGCTCACGGATAAGCAGCTGCAAGCGTTTACGAAGATTATCATGAACAAGGAACCGATCGACTACTTCGACACCTTCGTCAAGGAATGGAAAGCGCAGGGCGGCGACCAGATCACCAAAGAAGTGAATGACGAGATCGCCAAGGAAAGCGGCAACTGAAACTATTGACCGTCCGGCCGGACAGAACCAGTCCGGCCGGTATGGCGGGAGCGTGCGCGTATGACAAAATGGCTGAGAAACGATCAATTTCATTACCATATCATGCTGTTACCCGTATTCGTCCTGTTTATTTTATTTCAAGTCTTTCCGATCTACGGCGTGACGCTCGCCTTCAAGCATTTCATTCCGACCAAAGGCATACTCGGATCTCCTTGGGCGGGACTGGAGCAGTACAAATTCCTGGTGCAAAATCCGGAAATCTGGCGGGTGCTGCGCAATACGCTGATCATCTCGGTCGGCAAGCTGATCACGCTCCTGATCGTGCCGATCGTGCTGGCGCTGATGCTGAACGAGCTGCGGGTCAAGTGGTTCAAGCGTTCCGTGCAGACGATCACGTATTTGCCGCACTTCTTGTCCTGGGTCATACTGGCGGGCATCTTCCGCGACATCCTGTCGACCCACGGGATTATCAATCACCTAATGGAGACGATCTTCGGCCTGAACCCGGTCATGTACCTCGGGAGCAACGTCTGGTTCCGTCCGATTATCATATTGTCCAACATGTGGAAGGAGATGGGCTTCTCCACCGTCATCTACCTGGCCGCCCTGACGAGCATCAATTCCACCTTGTACGAAGCGGCCGACATCGACGGCGCCTCGCGCCTGCAGAAGATCCGGCATGTCTCGATTCCCGGAATCGCCATGGTGATCGCCCTCTTGGCCACGCTGAGCTTGAACGGCATTCTGTACGCGGGCTTCGATCAGATCTACAACCTCTATAACGTCATCGTATACGATACGGGCGACGTCATCGAGACATGGGTGTTCCGCAACGGGCTGGTCGGGGCGCAGTACGAGCTCGGAACCGCGGTCAGCCTCGTCAACAGCATTATCGGCCTGCTGCTCGTGGCGCTCACGTATACGCTGGCTTACCGCTTCGCCAACTACCGCATCTTCTAGTCCAAAAGGAGAACAGGCCATGATTACTTCCAAAACATTCGGATCGCGGGCATTCGATACGGTGATTATCGTTATCCTGCTGGCCATTTCGCTCGCCACGCTTTTCCCGATCCTGCATACCGTCGCCGTGTCGCTAAGCAACCCGGCGATCGCCAGCTCCGGGACGATCGTCGCCTGGCCCAAAGGATGGTCTTGGAACGCCTATGCGCGCGTGATGGACGATCATCAGTTCTTCACGTCGCTCTGGGTATCGGTGAAGCGGATCGTCATCACGCTTGTGCTCGGCACGGTTGTCACCTATCTGGCGGCGTTCCCGTTCTCCCGCGAGACCAAGGACTTCCGCATGCGGAACGTCTACTTATGGATCCTGCTCATTGTCGGCAGCTTCAACGGCGGCATCATCCCGAGTTACATGAACGCCAGAAATCTTCACCTGTACGACAACTTCTGGATTCTGGTGCTGCCGTACCTGTTCAACTTCGGCAATATCCTGCTTGTGTTCAACTTCTGGCGCAATCTTCCGAAAGAACTGGACGACTGCGCCAATATCGACGGCGCAGGACCCTGGGTCAAGCTAGTCACGCTTTACTTTCCGCTGTCGCTTCCCGTACTTGCGACGATATCGCTATTCACGATCGTCAATACGTGGAACGAATACTTCCAAGCGATCGTGTACATTAATAATGCGCATCTATTGCCGCTCCAGACCTACTTGCAGCAGATCGTCGTCACGATCGATCCGACCCGGCCGGAGGATATCGGCAAGGGCGGGGCGCTGTCCGAAGTATCCAACCAGACGCTCGACGCGGCGAAGATCGCGCTGACGATGCTGCCGGTCCTGTTCGTTTATCCCTTCCTGCAGCGATTCTTCATCCACGGCATTACGCTCGGTTCGGTCAAAGAATAGATCATGGCCATATACGGCGCAAGACAAGAAGCCTTCCTGCAGCGCGATCCGCGGCAGCGAAGGCTTCGTGCCGTGTATTCGAAGGCGGCGCTCCCGGCCGAACCGGGCCTAATTCGACAAAATAAGCGGTTGAAGCAGCAGGGGACTGCCTCTATAATAGAGCTACATCATATTATCGATTATCGATAATCGATAATAATCAAAGGAGCAGTGAGCGTCATAGGCAGCGGCCAGATGGATTATCCGAACAACTCGATCAGCGAGCATGTGTATGCGGACTTGAAGAAGGACATTCTCGCGGGCATTCTCCAGCCGGGCGCCCGGCTGATCGTCACCGAGATCGCGGGCAAATTCCAGATCAGTCAAGCACCCGTGCGCGAGGCGCTGGAACGGTTGAAGCAGGAAGGCTTGATTACCGGCATTCCGAACAAAGGCTCTGTCGTATCGACGATCAGCGCCAAGGAAATCAAGGATATTTTCGTCCTTCGCGAAATTATCGAAGGCTTCGCGGTCCGGCAGTCGATGCCGCTGCTGACGGAAGCGGACTACGGTTATCTTCACCGCCTCATCGACGAGATGGAAGCCGCCAACAAGAACAACGAGATGATGCGCATCCTGGAGCTGGATATGGATTTCCACGCTTTCTTCTACATCCGCTGCGACAATCAAGCCATCCTCGAGCTGTGGAACCATATGCGCACCAAAGTCATGCGGTTCATGGCGATATCCAACCGCCACTATACGACCAACGTGCTGGCCGAATGGCATCTTCTTCTCGTCGATGCGCTGCGTTCGGGCGACCCGGATACGGCGGAGGCCGCTTTCATCGAGCATATGCACGCCTATAAGATGATCGATCTTGAATAGCGAAGGACGATAGGCAAGTGCCCGGCAGGATCCTTGTGCAAAGGGGAGACGGAACATGCTTAGCAAAGGTTTGCTGTATGAAGACGATGTAATCTTGGCTTGGATGAGGAATCGGTATCTTCAAGAGCTGGTCAGCGGGGGCCGGCAGAAGAACGCGAACGTGAAGGAAAGCTTGTCGCGCCTGAATTTGCATCCTTATTTCACCTATCCGGCGATTGCGCTGCTGGAGCCGGTCTCGACGGCCGCGGACGATCGCGGGAAAATGCTGCGTATGGAGGAAATGCGGGATTACGTGCAGCAGCGGGCATCGCTCGACCATGTCGTGTTCATCGATGATCGGCATCGGCTTGCCCTGTTGTTCTCTTGGGTATCCGCGAAGCATCTGGAAGCCGTGCAGACGATGCTGGGCGACCGGTTCGGGCTGCCGGTCAATGTCGGCGTAGGCAAGCCGTGCAGCCAGCTGTGCGATGTCCATCATTCGTACAGGCAAGCCGAAGGCGCGCTGCAAAACAAGTTCTACCGCGGAACGGGCCATATCATCCAATACGGGGAGCTGCCGCGGTACGCGGCTCTCGGCGACTATCCCGCGGACATGGAGAAGGAATTGCACGACGCCCTGAAAGCCGCCGACTCCGACGCCGACGTCGAAGAAGCCGTCGAGGCGTTCTATCGCGCGCTGCTGGAGCAAGGACCGATCGATATTAAGGCGATGTACGAATTGACGGCGCGGCTGCTGATCGGAAGCGAGAAGAAGCTGCTCCCCGGAGCCAATTATGACAGCGCTTGCAAGAAGTTCGAAATCATGTCCATCGTCAACATGCAGACGCTGCAGGAAATCAAAGCATGCGTCAGCCGCTTCTTCATCGGCGTCAGGGGAGCCATGCAGCCCGATCAGAAGGAAAGCCATCGCAGCATCATCAAGAAGACGATCCAGTACATGGAGCAGGAATATCAGGCGGCATCGCTGCAAAGCGCGGCGCAGAAGGTCTATATGACGCCGACCTATCTCAGTCTGCTCTTCAAACTGAATACGGGCACGACCTTCATCGAGCACTTGACGCGTATCCGGATTCAGAAGGCCAAGGAGCTGCTGGATAGCACGCATTACAAAAACTACGAGGTGGCCGAGCAGGTAGGCTATCAGGATCCGCGTTACTTCAGTCAAATTTTCAAGCGTAAAGTCGGGCTGTCGCCGACGGAATACCGGGAGTTGGGGGGGAAATGATAAATGAAGAAGGGCTCCGGAAGCGGGCGATCCGCCTCCGGAGTCCTTTTCGCGTTCAGGCAAGCCAGCTGCGGACGGCTACGGAAGACTACAGACGGACATCGTGCCGGCGGCCGTTCTCGCCGTCGTCCAGCTTGGCCGCTTCCTCGAGCTCTCGCTCCCAAGTCAGGTGGCGATAGTTCTCCGCGGCCGAATCGGCGTTGAACCAGTCGACGAAGTCTTGCATGAGCGCGGAATTCCAGGCGGCGTCGATCTGCGCGGTGGAGTAGACGCCTTCCTTGAGGCGGACGAAGCCGAAGATGTCGCGAACCTGGGCCTTCTCCGCCTGCACGACCGTGATTTCCGCGAGCTGCGGCGGAATGAAGATGACGCCTGACGGCGTGCCGAGGACGACGTCGCCGGGAAGGCAGATCGCCCGGCCGATGCGGGCCGGAACGTTCATGCCGACCATCGTGACGTCCGCGATGGCGGTCGGGTCGCTCCCCCGGTAGTAGACATTGATATTGTCGATTTCGGCTACCTGCTGATTGTCGCGGATACCGCCCCAGATGACCGCGCCGCCCCTTTTCGTCCGGGTCGATATCGCGGTGGACAGATTGCCGCCCACGTACGTGCCCAGATGAACCTTGTCGAACATGTCGACGACCGCGACATCGTCCTCCACGAGCGAATCGATGACCCATTGGTTGAAGAAGCCTTTGCGGCCTTCCTGTTCATGGCCATATTTCAGCAGCGTCTCGTGCAGATCGGGGCGTTTGGGCACCAGGACGGCCGTTACCGCCCGGCCGACCATGATTTTCTCGGGATGTACGATTTTGAAATCGCCTTCGAATTGAAAGGCGTAGCCCCTGTTCCAGAGCGGGCCCCAGGCTTCCTCCAGGGTGATTTTGCGCATGCGGCGAAGCACGTCGTCGGCCACTTTCGGACGGCCGTTCGGAAACCGTTCTCCTTCCCATTGCGCCGTAAGCTGGACGATATCTTCCGGATTGTCGAATTTCATTCGAGCACCTCTTTCGAACCGTTTTGTGTACATGGCGGCGTTCGGAATCCTCGTTCCGCCGGCTCTCGAGTCTATTGTTAGGGACATTCCGGCATTTGTCGATGCGACATTCTTAAGGCATTCGCCGCCTCGCGCATAATAAATCCACCCTATCCGGCGGAGGGGCCGGAGGGCGGGGCGGGCGGCGTTCAGATCGTTAAAATAAACAAACAATTTCATAATTTCGTCGCCTTCCCTCGTGTAACCGCTTTCGATAAAGTGGAGAAGTGCCGGCGCCAAGCAGACGGTTGCCGGCAATAGGCAGCGAGCATCCTACGTTCAGAGGAGGAGATACGCGGGTGACTTCCGATTCGTTGTCCCAAGCACCCTACGCAGAGACGGTCAAAGCTCCCGGCAAGTTTCGCAGAAACAAGGGAGAAGCCAATCTGGCAGGTTACGTCTTCATTTCGCCGTGGCTGATCGGGTTTCTATTCCTGACGCTATGGCCCATCGCGCAATCCTTCTACTTGTCCTTTACGGAATATTCGTTGCTGGATGCGCCGGTATGGACGGGGACGGCCAATTACGCCAACATTTTCACCAATGACTCGACCTTCACCAAGTCGCTCAGCGTGACGTTCGTCTTCGTGCTGGTCTCGGTTCCGCTGAAGCTGTTCTTCTCGCTGCTGGTCGCGATGGCGCTAAGCAGAAACATCAGGGGGATGAACGTCTACCGGACGGCGATCTACTTCCCGTCCCTGATCGGAGGCAGCATCGCGGTAGCCGCGCTGTGGCGGAACATGTTCGGGCTCGACGGCTACGTCAACCAAGTGCTGGCCTGGTTCGGGATTCAAGGCGTAGGCTGGATCTCGAATCCGGATACGTCGCTCGGCACGCTTATCCTGCTTAATACGTGGCAGTTCGGCTCTACCATGGTCATCTTCCTGGCCGGACTCAAGCAAATCCCGCAAGAGCTATACGAGTCCGCATCGGTCGACGGGGCCGGGCGCTTCCGCAAATTCGTCGGCATTACGCTGCCGATGCTCTCGCCGGTCATGTTCTTCAACCTCGTGCTGGGCATCATCGGCTCGTTCCAGACCTTCACCTCGGCATTCATCATCACGAAAGGCGGTCCGATCAATTCCACCTACGTGTACGCGCTGTTCCTCTACGACAAAGCCTTCAAGCATTACCAGATGGGTTACGCTTCCGCGCTCGCCTGGATCCTGCTCGGCATCGTTGCCGCGCTGACCGCCCTGAACTTCCTGGCTTCGCGCTATTGGGTATTCTACGAATCGGATGGGGGGAAAGCGAGATGAGCGCCGTTCGGTCCAAATTATCCAACCATCTGTATCTGGCCGCCTTCTCGCTCCTGATGCTGTATCCCGTGATCTGGTGGGTCGGGGCTTCCTTGAAGAAGACGGCGGAGCTTGGCCTGCCCACGCTCTGGCCGGCAACGCCGATGTGGGAGAACTACAGCAACGGCTGGCATTTCTCCGACGATTATACCTTCGCCCACTTCTTCGGCAACACGCTGCTGATGGAGCTCGGCAACGTAACCGGCGGCGTGCTGACGGCGGCGATCGTGGCTTACGGCTTCAGCCGCCTGCAATTCAGGCTGCGCGGCTTCTGGTTCTCGATCCTGCTGCTCACCATGATGCTCCCCGGCCAGGTTACCGTGGTGCCGCAATATATTCTCTTCAACAAGCTGGGCTGGGTGGACAGCTACGTCCCTCTGGTGCTGCCGCATTTCTTCGGCGGCGGCGCCTTCTTCATCTTCCTGCTCGTCCAGTTCATCCGCGGCATTCCCCGCGACTTGGACGAAGCGGCCAAAATCGACGGCACGTCCGTGTACGGCATTTTCTTCCGCATCATTCTGCCGTTGATTCGGCCCGCGCTCGTCACGGTCGCCATCTTCACGTTCATCTGGAGCTGGGACGACTTCTTCGCGCAGGTGCTGTACATCAGCTCCGTCGACAAGTTTACCGTAGGGCTGGCGCTGCGCATGTTCATCGACCAGTTCGACATTCAATGGGGGCAGCTGCTCGCGATGTCGCTGCTATCCATCCTGCCGTCCGTCATCATCTTCCTGTTCGCGCAAAAATATTTCGTAGAGGGGATAGCCACGACCGGTTTGAAAGGGTAACGGGCCACGAGCCGAATAAGAGAGGGGAAATGGAGTTATGCGCAGCACAAGAAAGGCAATCGTTCCGCTGATCGGGTTGACATTCATGCTGGCGGCGACGGCTTGCAGCGGCGGAGGCGGCAATAACGGAGGCGGCAGCGCCGCGAATACGGACGAGGGCAATAACGGCGGCGATCCGAAGGCCGGGGAGAAAGTCACGTTAAGCATGATGTGGTGGGGGCCCGACGAACGGCATGAAGCGACGAAGAACGCGCTCTCGCTGTACTCGAAGCAGAATGCGAACGTGAGCTTCAAGCCGGAATACATGGCTTGGGACGCGTACTGGCAGAAGCTGCCGACGCTCGCGGCTTCCAAGACGATCCCCGACGTGCTGCAGATGGATGCCGCCTACATCCAGGAGTATGTCGCGCGCAACCAGCTGGAAGACTTGAGCGATGTCGATCTGGACGGCATCGTGGATCCGAAGGTCGTGGAGAATTTGAAAATCGGCGGGAAACTGTACGGCATCCCGCTCAGCCAGAACGCGGCCGGCATCGCGTTCAACAAAGCGGAGCTGGAGCAGTACGGCATACCGCTTCCGCAGAAGAATTGGACGTACGACGACTACTTCCAATGGGCGAGGGATGCCCGCGGGAAGCTGCCGGAGGGCAAATATCCGATCGGGGATTCGACGTCGTGGGACAGCTATAATTTCTACCAGACGTCGATGGGCAAAGATCCGGTCATGGCGGACGGGGGCAAGAAGTTCACGCTCGACAAGGAGTTGTTCATGACCTATTACAAGACGTACGAGGAGTTCCGCAAGGCCAAGATTGTCCCGCCGGCGGAGAAAGCCGCGGCCTTCCTCGAGAACGATCCGCAGGCCGATCCGATGGCATCCGGCGTCGTCATGACCCGGGGCGCGACGACGGGTTCGGTAAGCGCCCTGGAGCAGCTGATGCCGGGCAAGGTCGGCGTCGTGAACATGCCGACGGGTCCTGCCGGAGGCGGCTGGGCGCAGTCGACCATTTTCCTGAGCGTCAGCGCGAACTCCAAGCACAAGGACGAGGCCAAACGCTTCGTGAGATGGTTCATCACCGACAAGGAAGCGGGCAAGACGCTCGGGCTGACGCGCGGCATTCCGATCAACCCGGACATTTACAAGGACCTCGAGCCGACACTGGCGGATAAAGACAAGCTGGGCAAAGAAATCTACGACCTGTCGGTCGAGAAGGCGCTGCCGTTCTATTCGGCCGCGGCCGGCTACTCGGAATGGGCGGACACGTACAATAAAGAGATGCAGGCCGTCACTTACGGTCAGCAGACCATCGAGAAGGCCTACGACAAGCTCAATAAAATGGGCATGGACCTAGCGGCGAAAGCCGGGTCTTGACCGGCGCGTGCACCGTTAATGCGCGCAGAACAGATACGTCATTGACAGGGCGCAGGTGCGCCCCTTGCACCCTATAAACCAATCGAGAGGAGCCAAGGCGCCATGAAACTAGCGGAATTTTTCTCATCCCAGCCATCCCGGCTGTGGCAGCTCGCGAAGCAGATGAACGTGAATTATGCCGTCGGAGGTCTCCCTTGGGAAGAGAAGACCGAGAAGCCTTGGGATCTGATGCCGCTGATCCGGATGAAGCAGCGGTATGCGGATCACGGTCTTGCATTGTCTGTCATCGAATCGATGCCTCCAAGCAATCATATCAAGCTCGGCACGCCGGGACGGGACGAGGAGATCGAGGTCTTCCAGCAGTTCCTGATCAACATGGGCGCCGCCGGCATCCCGGTGCTCTGCTACAATTTCATGGCCCAGTTCAACTGGTTCCGTACGTCCACGACGACCGGCACGCGGGGAGGGGCGCTGGTCTCCAGCTACGACCACAGCCTGATGAAGGACGCGCCGCTGACGGAAGCGGGCATCGTGACCGAGGAACGGCTGTGGGAGAATCTGCACTACTTCATGGAACGGATCGTGCCGGTCGCGGAAGAAGCCAAGGTGAAGCTGGCGCTGCACCCGGACGACCCGCCGATAACGCCGATTCGCGGCGTCTCCCGGATCCTGCGCAGCGCGGCCGCGCTGCAGCGCGCGATTGATTTGGTGCCCAGCGCATACAACGGCATCACGCTGTGCCAAGGGACGCTGGCGACGGCAGGAGAAGACATTCCGGCGGTCATCCGCGAATTTGCCAAGCAGGATAAGCTGTTCTTCGTGCACTTCCGGGACGTGAAGGGAACGCCGGAGAAATTCGAAGAAACGTTCCACGACGACGGCAAAACGAACATGCTGGAGGCGATGCGAACGTATTATGAGGTCGGATATACCGGACCTGCGAGGCCGGATCACGTGCCGACGATGGCCGGCGAGAATAACGACAATCCAGGCTACGAGCTGCTGGGCCGGCTCTACGGCATCGGTTATATCAACGGTTTGATGGAAGCTGCCTCGGCCGGGTGAGGCTGCGTGCGGGCCGTCCGCGAGTCATTGCGACTTGCGGACGGCCCTTCTTGCGTGCGAGCAAGCTCTGGCGTTGCTGCGGACGGCCCTTTGCTCGCCTGCAAGCGTCCATACCCAGGCGGACAGAGGGTACGTTATTTGCTCCGTATCGCTGCTTGTTCATAAGCGATCGGACACAGGATTCGCTATTGCCTCCGAAAGTGCCGAAACAAGCCCGTCGCGGGCGCATTAACGGATCTCCTGTCCGTACACCTCCGGAAAATCAATGAAATCGGGCAGATAACGGATCTCCTGTCCATCTCCTGTCCGCTTCCTTATTTTCTCCAACCCCGCCTGTGCCAAGCTGGCAAGTTAGTGGCAGGATGCCAGCCAGTAACGCGCCGTGGCAGCCGCGTCCTACGAGCGTAGACGGCAGAACCCCCTTCGGTCATTGTCATTGACCGAAGGGGGTTCTGCCATGCAGCGTTTCTCGCGCTGCCTATAGCCCATAGGTGCTGGCCTGCCGGCGCCGCGGGCTTCAGCTCCACAGCCGGTCGTTGGAATAATGCTTATTCCAACGGTCGGTCGGCTCCCACACGCCCGGAATATCGGGATGAAGATGCTCGGCAAGCACCTCGTCGTTCAGATCGTCAATCCCGAGGCCCGGCGCGTCCGTCATGGCGATGAAGCCGTTCTGGACCAGCTTCTTCGGCAGCTTGGAGCCGACGACGATATCGTCCCACCACTCGACTTCGCAGGAGTGGTACTCGAGCGCGAGGAAGTTCTCCGTGGCCGCGGCGACATGCGCGGCCGCCAGGCAGGCGATCGGGCTCTCCGCCATATGAATGGCCATCGCGACGCCGTAATCCTGCGCCATGTCGCCGATCTTCTTCGTCTCCAGAATGCCGCCCGTCGTCAGGACGTCGGGATGAATGACGGAGACGCCGCCGGCCTCGAGCAGCGGACGGAAGTTTTCCTTTAGATAGATGTCTTCGCCGGTGCAGATCGGCGTCGTCACCGCGCGCGCCAATCGTGCGTACTGCTCCGTGTATTGCCACGGAATCATGTCTTCCATCCAGGCCAGATTGAATTTATCGATGCGGCGGCCGAGCTTGATGCAATCCTCGAGGCCGATATGGCCGAAATGGTCGATGGCAAGCGGTACCTGACAGCCGATCACCGAACGAACGTCCGCCACGTATTGCTCCAGCATATCCAGTCCCGTCTCCGTCACGTGAATGCCCGTGAACGGATGCGGGATATTGTAGATGTCGTAATGGCGGTTGCCGATATCCCGGATCTGCTCGTCCGTCATGCCGTCGAAGTTCTGATTGTAGCGGTTTCTGGATTTCTCCCGCATTTCTTCGAGGAAGCCGAGCGGGGCGCTCAATGTTCCGGGCTGATGGATGAGCTGCCCAATCCCGAGGTCCATCTTGAGGAAGGTAAAACCGGCCTCCATGCGTTTCTTCAGCGCTTCGCCCATAGCCTTCCCAGTCGCCTTGTCGACGACGTCCGTATCGCAGTACATGCGGATCTTGTCGCGAAACCTGCCGCCCAGCATTTGATAGACGGGCATGCCGTACGCTTTGCCTGCCAGGTCCCACAGCGCGATTTCGATCCCGCTTACGCCGCCGCCTTGACGGGCATGGCCGCCGAACTGCTTGATCCGGCGAAACAGCTTGTCGATGTTGCACGGATTCTCGCCCAGCAGTCTGCTCTTGAGGAGCTGCGCATAGACCTTGTCCGCTCCGTCGCGCACTTCGCCGAAGCCGACCAGGCCCTGGTTGGTATACACTTTGATCAAGCTGCTGTGGAACGGAGCGCCGACAATGTCGGTGAACCGGATATCGGTGATGCGCAGCGCCGACGGATTCGAATGGGTCGCTACGTGAGCAAGCGTTTCGTCATACGTTTGATCATGCATGAACGTATTCCTCCCCGATAGGTTGGATTCCAATTTTCTTCTTAATCTTAGTGAACGGGACGCCGGGCGGCGATGCCGTAAAGTTATGATTTCGTTTGTTTTCTTTGAAAGATTGCCGGAATGATGGAGGCCGCAAGCCGAAGGGGAAGCACTGTCAACGATTCCTCAAAATAGGGATAACCCCTGGGCACATATATATGGAGTAACAACAGGCGCAGGGGTGTTGCATAATGGGGCTCTTCAAGTCATTCCTGACCAGATTCACGATCGAGCTGTTCTTGCTGCTGTTCGTTTACCCGGCGATCGGCTTCGCGCTTCTCGTGCTCGGCTTCACCTCGTCCTGGAAATCCGGAACGCTGATGCTCGTCTCGGCGCTGCTGCTCCGCTTCGCGCTGAAGCGCGAAGCGGCGGCGAGCCGGCCGGGGTTTCGCGCGTCCCGTTCCCGCGGGACGCGCAGATCGGCGAGCCGTTCCGCGAAGCAGCCGAACGGCTTCGGCGGCTTCTACGACCAAGGGTCGGCTCCGCCGCAGCTGAGCGATATTTACCAGGACATGGCGACGCAGATGCGGGAGCAGGAAGCGCTGCTGAAGATCATCCGGGAGCAGGAGGCGCGGAAGGAGGATCGCTGCAAGTAGCCTAGAGGAGAGAGGAAGGATAACGAGAAATCTTTATCATGACAGCCTTCAGCGTGTCGAGATCGCCCTAAGGGGCATCTCGGCATTTTTTATTTCCCAAACCTTAACAATTCCAATCGTTGACAATTGCGCTTGAAGTGGGTATAGTGTGTATAAGGATATATACACTATACAGAGCAGGAGGTAACGCAATGTCGCATTGGCAGGGCGCGGTGACGCTGCTTCGGCTCGAGGGGCGCCGCGGGTGGATCGGACTGCTCCTGACGATGGCGTCCTTCGCGTATCTTGGCGTCTTCATGATCATCCCCTTATTGCACGCCATGTCGGATCCCGGCGAAGAGCAATCCTATAGCTGGGCGGTCGATTTCCTGTATTTAACGCTGATGCCGATAATGGGCTTCCTCATGAATCGGAACACGCTCAATTGCTGGAACCGGGATCCGTATACGCGCAGGCTCGCCTATTACCGCACGCTTCCGATCAGCTGGAATACGATCGTCGTGTCGCGGATGCTGCAGCATGCCATCGTGCTCACGATCGTGTTCGCCTTTTATTTTACCCTGCAGTATCTGCTGTCGGGCTTCATGCGCGAGCAGTTGGCGGTCGGCGACTACGTTCTGTTCGTCTTGATTTGGTACGGTTATGCGCTGATGGCCGGGGCAACCTACATTTTCTTCGAATTGACGCTGAAGGGGAACGCCTACATCATCGTCTGCTTCCTGTATGTGATCGTGTATGCGCTGATCGACTTGATTCTATGGGCTACGCATACGAATTTGATCGAATCGACGATCGCCGCCGCCCGCGAGCATCATTATGCATGGCCGGTCTTATCGGTCGTGCTCGGCGCCGCCCTGGCGGTGCTGCTCGGCGCGTTGACCCGGATGCGGGTTGTCAAGCGCGGTTTGCTGCAATAATGATGCTGGCGGGATGATTATGAGAGAAGGTGCATGCGGTGTGGATGCCCATACAATTGAACGAACATAGCGCCGAACCGCTGTACCATCAGATCGAAGTGCAGCTGCGCGCGTTCATCGTCAGCGGGCAGATGCCCGAAGGCACGCTGCTGCCCTCCATCCGCGAGCTGGCGCAGCAGACGAAATGCAGCGTCATTACGATCCGCCGGGTATACCAGGATCTGGAGAACGAGGGACTGCTCCGCACCCGGCAGGGCACGGGCACGTTCGTCGCCAAGGTGGACGACCGGCTTCGCGACAACCAGCGCCGCGGCGCGGTCATGGAGGCGATCGAGTCGGCGGCGGATGCGGGGCTCCGGGTTCATTATACCGACGACGAGCTGGTGGACATGCTGCGCGAGGCGCTTCGGCGGAAACGATCGGCGAGCGGAGCGGCGGGAAGCGGACAAGCGGGCGAAGGAGGGGAAGCGACATGACGGAAGCGGCCGTTGCCATAGAAGGATTGATTCAGCGGAGGGCGCATTTTCAGCTGGGACCGATCGGGCTGACCATTCCGAAAGGATGCGTGACGGCGATCGTCGGACCGAACGGATCCGGCAAGAGCTCGCTGTTCCGGCTGATGATGGGGCTGGCGAAGCCGGATGCCGGCAGCGTGCGGATGCTCGGGGAGACGGTGGACGAGCGGGACCTTGTCGCTTATAAGTCGCGCATCGGCTATGTGCCGGAGCAGGCGATCGATCTCGAGGATCGGCTAAGCGGGGAGTGGAAGGCGTCATTCTCGCGGTCCTGGTACCCGGACTGGGACGTCAATTATTACCGGGAGCTGCTGCGGCGGTTCGAGGTCGACTCGGGCCTCAAGCTCGGCAAAATGTCCAAAGGGATGCGGCGCAAGTTCGACCTGTCGCTTGCCATGGCGCATCATCCGGAGCTGCTGCTGCTCGACGAGCCGTCCTCGGGACTCGATCCGATCGCCTGGAAAACGATGATCGACATCCTTCACCGTTATATGGAGGAAGGCGACCGTACCATCGTCATGGCTTCCCATATCGTGGACGAAGTGCGGCGGCTGGCGGACTATATCGCGTTCATCGTGCAGGGGAAGATGCTTGGGATTTACGAGAAAGACGCCTTGCTGGACGCTTGGCAGTCGCTGTACGTCGATGCCGGCGGCCAGCCGATCCAATGGAAGACGATGCCGGGCTTCCGCGGATACGACCTTGCCGGCGGAACGGCGTATAAGGTCGTGACGGACAATGCCGCGGAAGCGGAACGCTGGCTGGACGCGCAGGGCGCGGCCGTGATCAGCAAGCAGAAGCTGGAGCTGGACGAGATTTTGACGCATTTGAAAGGATCCGTATGACCGTGAACGAACAAGTGAGAGGAGTCGTGTGACGATGAATGCTTTATCGCTGGAGAAGGTTTACAAGCAGTACGGCGACAAGACCGCCGTGAACGGCATCAGCTTCGATGTCGAGCAAGGCGAAATCTACGGGCTGCTCGGCGCGAACGGCGCCGGCAAGACGACGACGATGCGGATGGTGCTCGGCCTGATCTATCCCGACGGCGGGCAAATCCGTTATGACGGCAAGGCATACAGCAGGGAGCAGCTGCACAACCTCGGCTATCTGCCGGAGGAGCGGGGCCTCTATCCGAAGGTGAAGGTGAGCGACCAGATCCTGTACCTCGCGCAGCTGCGGGGCATGACCCGCAAGGACGCCGACCGGAACTTGAAGCGCTGGCTGGATCGGTTCGCCGTGCCGGAATATTACAATAAGCGGGTCGAGGAACTGTCCAAGGGGAACCAGCAGAAAATACAGTTCATCGCGTCCATCATCCACAATCCGCGGATCGTCATCATGGACGAAGCGTTCAGCGGACTCGATCCCGTCAACGTCGAGCTGCTGAAATCGACGGTCAAGGAGCTTCGCGACGCCGGCTCCTGCATTCTGTTCTCCACGCACCGGATGGAGCATGTCGAGGAATTGTGCCGGAACATTACGATTCTGCACAAGTCCAATCCCGTGCTGCAAGGCAATTTGAAAGCGATCAAGAAGCAGTTTCCGCGGGAACGCGTCATTCTGGCCACGGACGGCGACGTGTCCGGCCTCGAAGCGATCCGCGGCGTCATGGGCGTGAAGCGGCATGAATACGGCTACGAGCTGCTGATCGCCGACGAGTCGGCAGGCCGGCCGATACTGGAGCTGGCGATGGCGCAGACCGGCGTGCAGCGCTTCGAGATCATGGAACCGACGCTCAACGAAATCTTCATTAAGACGGTAGGTGAGAAGCATGAATAACAGTTTCTGGACGGTTGTCGGCTTCACGGCGAAGAACAAGCTGCGCGGCAAAGCGTTTCTCGTCACGACGCTCATCATCGCGGTCATCATGAGCGTCGGCATCAATTTGCCGTATATCATCTCGAAGTTCAGCGGCGAGGGCAAGACGACGGCGATCGGGTATTTGGACAGTGCCGGGGACCAGGCAAAGTCGGAGCTGTTCACGTCCACGCGCATCGCCGCGATGCTGAACAGCTATTACGGAGCGCAGGAGAAGCCGGAGCTGAAGCTCGTGCCGATCGCGGAAGCCGGTTCCGCGGAGGCGAACGAGCAAGCGCTGAAACGCGCGGTTGCCGACGACGTGATCGACGGCTATATCGAATTCACGCCGGATAAGGCGAGCGGCTTCCCTGCCGTAACGTACAAGTCGGAGAGCCTGATGGAATCGAAGGTGTCGCAGTCGCTCAAGACGGCGCTGCAGGCGGTCAAGATGGACGGCGTCATCAACGGCGGCGGACTCAGCGACGAGCTGAAGGCGCTGCTGACGAAGCCGATCGTGCTCGATACGGTCCAGATCTCCGCGGGCGAAGGCGCCGGCACGGGCGCCATCGGCGGCCAAGGCAAATCGACCGAGCAGCAGGGCATGGACATCGCGACGGTGTACGTCATTATCTTCATGCTGTTCATGGCGATCATGATCAGCGGCCAGATGATCGCGAGCGAGATCACGGCGGAGAAGAGCTCGCGCGTCATGGAAATTCTCATTACGAGCGTCGCGCCGCTGAAGGCGATGTTCGGTAAAATTCTCGGCATGTTCCTCGTCGTGCTGACCCAGCTGGCGGTCTACGTCGTCGTCATCGTCATCAACATGACGCTGCCGCAGAACGCCGACAAGCTGAACGAATTCGGCATCTCGCTGAATATGATCGATCCGGTGCTGCTGGTGTACGCGATCGTGTTCTTCTTGACGGGCTTCTTCCTGTTCGCGACGCTGTTCGCCGCCGTCGGCTCCATCGTCAGCCGCACCGAGGACCTCGGCCAAGCGGTGCTGCCGATCACGATGCTGTCGCTTGCCGGCTTCTACATCTGCATGTTCGGCGGGCTGAACAGCCCGGGCTCGATGCTCATGAAAGTATCGTCCTTCATCCCGTTCTTCGCGCCGTACGCGATGGTCGTCCGGCTCGGCCTGTCCGACCCGTCGACCTGGCAGGTATGGCTGTCGATCCTCATTCTGCTCGCCACCATCTTCGTCAGCGGCTGGCTGTCCGCCAAGATCTACCGCGCCGGCGTGCTCATGTACGGCAAGAAGCCGTCGATGAAGGAATTGTTCAAGGCGATGCGGTACCGGTAAGCCAGGCGTTGCGGGACCAAATAATAGCGAACCTTGATGGACAGTAAGCCTGTTCCATCAAGGTTTTTTCAATTAAAGCAGATCTACACGATTGTTGCACGCAAGATACGGTGCGGGACGCGGGAAGGAAATATGTGGCTAACCACGTACATGAGTCCATCCATTCTTGCCGGGATACTCATATTGTATCCAAGATAAATGCCGCTAGGTGGGGTTTGTCGTTAGCGAGGAGACGGTTGTTCGCGGCAGTCACCCATTAAACCGGAAGGCAGGCGATCTTTTTGGAAGCAAAACAAAGAAGGAATTCGAGAAATCTTCGGAATACGCAATGCATTCGCGATATTAATGCAGCTATCCAAGCACTTGAAAAGGTCGAATGCGCCTTGCGATTGCGATGGATCAAGCGCGCCGAAGATGGAATCGGGGACGCGATCGGCGACCTGGGTAGAGCGCTTGACTGCCTCGCGGATTTAAATAAAGGGAAACCCTCATTAAGAACACCGGTACGGAGGTGCGTAGATTGGGTGAGAGAAAACGGGCGATCCGACAAGTCAAATCGGCCATCAACGAGCTGCGGAAAGCGAAATGTTGGGTACAGCGCCACAACACGAAGCTGGCCCAGAAAGAAATCGCGCATTCTTTGACGGACCTCGATAAGGCCTTGCATTCCACGAATTGTCTCGCAGTGAAGCGGTCGAGAGGGACGCGGGGACGGGTTGGGCCTGCCGGGCCTCGGGGCCGCCAAGGCGCAACGGGGCCGATCGGCCCTGCGGGATCTGCCGGGCCGCAGGGGGTTCAGGGTCCAACCGGCCTAACGGGCCAAACGGGGCCAGCCGGGCCTCCGGGTCCTCCCGGTCCTCCAGGGCCGGCCGGGACTTGCGGAACCAGCTGCATTCGAACCGATCCTGCCAATGGTTGCTCCGTTGCAGAAGGAACCGGCACGATTGCGAGCGGCTTTGCTTCGCATGCCGAAGGATACAATACGCAAGCGATCGGGGATTTTTCCCATGCCGAAGGCGATCCGACAAGAGCAATCGGTACGGCATCGCATGCGGAAGGGTCGAACACGGAAGCGATCGGAAACGCATCCCATTCAGAAGGTAATGCCACCATCGCAAATGCGCATGCATCCCATGCAGAGGGATTGAGCGCGACTGCGGGAACATCCATCGCCGTCGGTATCGCCTCCCACGCTGAAGGCAAGAACACCAGAACAGAGGCGGATAACGCGCATGCCGAAGGCTTGAATACGATCGCGAGCGGGACTTCTTCCCATGTCGAAGGGGAGGGGAATAGCGCCAGCGGAAGGGCTTCTCACGCCGAAGGGGGCGCAGTGGATCAGGCCGGCCATTTGGCGCCTTCTACGGCAAGCGGCTCAAGTTCCCATGCCGAGGGGATCGGCACCGCTGCCAAGGGATTCGCCGCCCATGCCGAAGGAGGCACATCGGATAGTACGGCTTCACCCGGGCCGGCGGCCAATGGCGATTTTTCCCACGCAGAAGGAAACGGGACCATTGCCGATGGAATCGCTTCGCATTCCGAGGGAACGGGAACGAAGGCCAGCGGAGAGAGCTCGCACGCCGAGGGCTCCAGGACGTTGGCTAACGGAAATATCGGCGCCCACGCAGAAGGGCTTCAAACTACGGCCAATGGCGGGGCCTCTCATGCCGAAGGGGGCTTCACATCCGCGAACCAGGACGGCGCCCATGCCGAAGGAGGCTTTACGGTAGCCGATGCTTTTGTGGCCCATGCCGAAGGAGATAGTACGACAGCCAACGGGGTAGCTTCGCATGCCGAGGGCTTCTTTACGGTAGCCAGCGGGAATGGCTCCCATGCGGAGGGGGTCAGTACGACGGCGAGCGGGGGCAGCTCCCACGCCGAAGGGTTTAATACGACAGCAAGCGGGATCAACACCCACTCGGAGGGTGACAGTACGACGGCCAGCGGAGACGGATCCCATGCGGAAGGCGATGGAACGACGGCCAGCGGGCTGAACGCGCACGCCGAGGGAAGCGGCACACAGGCGCAAGGCGACCAATCCCATGCGGAAGGGAATGGAACGACGGCCAGCGGGCTGAACGCGCACGCCGAGGGCAGCGGCACGCAGGCGCAAGGCGATCAATCGCATGCGGAAGGGAACGGAACGACGGCCAGCGGGCTGAACGCCCACGCCGAAGGGGAGAATACGACGGCCGGCGGGGAAGCGTCGCACGCCGAGGGCTATCTTACGTCAGCGAGCGGGAGCCTGTCCCACGCCGAAGGCTACCAGACGACGGCGGGCGCCTATACCTCCCATGCCGAAGGCAATGGAACAACGGCCAGCGCGAACAGCGCCCATGCCGAGGGAAGCGGCGCGCAGGCGCAAGGGGAACAGTCGCACGCGGAAGGCTTGAACACCGTCGCGATCGGCAATGCTTCGCACGCCGAAGGGAGCGGAACGACGGCGGGCGGGCTTCACGCGCACGCCGAGGGAAGCGGCACGCAGGCGCAAGGCGGCCAATCGCATGCCGAAGGGAATGGAACGATCGCCAGCGGGCTTAACGCGCACGCCGAAGGGGAGAATACGACAGCCGGCGGGGAGGCGTCGCACGCCGAGGGCTACCTTACGTCAGCGAGCGGGAGCCTGTCCCACGCCGAAGGCTACCAGACGACGGCCGGCGCTTACACCTCCCATGCCGAAGGCAACGGCACGACGGCCAGCGCGAACAGCGCGCATGCCGAAGGCAGCGGTGCGCAGGCGCAAGGGGAGCAGTCGCACGCGGAAGGCTTGAATACCGTCGCGATCGGCAATGCTTCGCACGCCGAAGGGAGCGGAACGACGGCGGGCGGGCTTCACGCGCACGCCGAGGGAAGCGGCACGCAGGCGCAAGGCGGCCAATCGCATGCGGAAGGGAATGGAACGACGGCCAGCGGGCTTAACGCGCACGCCGAAGGGGAGAATACGACGGCCGGCGGGGAAGCCTCGCACGCCGAGGGCTATCTAACGTCAGCGAGCGGGAGCTTGTCCCACACCGAAGGCTACCAGACGACGGCCAGCGGTTACGCCTCCCATGCCGAAGGGGTAGATACGAACACAAACAACCACGATGGAGCGCACATCATGGGGAAACATGGCAATGCCGATTCGGATTATTCCTGGCATCTGGCCAATGGAACTTCTCCGGCTGCGCTGGGCCTAGCGGCGAGAATCGACGGGACGCTGGCCAGGGGGATTGCTACTAATGGATGGGTAACGGGGGCCGCGGATTACGCGGAGATGTTCGAAACCGCGGATGGCAGTCCGATCGATGTCGGCTATTTCGTCACATGGGATGGGGAGAGCGACCGCATTCGGAAGGCGAATCGGAGCGATTTATTTATTCTGGGGATCACCAGCGCGACGCCGGGCGTTCTGGGAGATGCCGCCGAATTGGAATGGAAGGATAAATGGCTGAAAGACGAATGGGGGCGCTGGTTGTTCCAGGAAGTGATGGTGCCGGCCGTAACGGATACCATGGGGGATATCGTTGTACCCGAACGTACAGAATTGCAGAAGATTGTGAACCCAGAGTATAATGCAGCCGAAGCGTACGTACCGCGCATCAAAAGGCCGGAATGGGCCGCAGTTGGACTGCTTGGCAAGATCCTCGTTCGTGACGACGGAACCTGTAAACAAGGGGGATACTGTCAATCGAACGACGATGGAATTGCGACCGCTTCCGATGAAGGATATCGCGTCTTAAAACGAACGGGGACCAATCAAATCCTTGTTTTATTGGCGCCCATCCCTCCAAACGCCTCCCGGCGGGGATGAGAATGTCTTGAGCTTTCGCCGTAACCGGCCTTTGAGCCAATGACTCCTGCAGTGGTTTTCTACACGGGCAGGAGTTTATTTTTTTGCCCCCCGAAATTGACGGGCGCCCCTCCTTCCCGTGTTTGCTTGATCGTGCCGGCTGTTGCTGAACCGGTAGCTTGCAAGGCAGGGTGCGGCACGAAAATAAATTGAATATATCAATGATACATAATAGATTAGTTTAGTATTAATATGTACCAATGAGATGACTGGAACGCGATGGTCATCCGATCCCCGGACGTCAGCGACTCGGATTCCGTGCCTGCTGACAGCAACTTGCATGAAGCCGACATTGACCAAGCAGGGGAACCGTCAATGTACTTGAAGAGAAATTCGATTTATTTCAAATGGGTTGTCGCCTTTCTAATCGTCCTTGCTCCGATGTATGTGGTCAGTCTGAGGATTAACGCGCTCGGTGCGCGCAATGTCAAGGAAGAAATCATGCAGTCGATACAGACAAACGGAAGAGGTCAGTCGTCTCCAGAGCAAGCTGATCGTGCTGCAAAATGTAAGCGATTATTCCTCCGATGCGTTGGCGTTCATTCCCTCGTTAAACCGGTAACTTTCCGGAAATACGTATCGGGATATGGATGCGGACGAATGGGTTTGCGATCTAACTCCCCGTACAAAACACAAGCAACTACTGTCTCTTGATGAACATCCAGCCCGGCACATCGTTCCGATATCGCCTCCATCTCGCCGACATACGCCTACTAATTAATGAATGCAGGTCATGTTTCTTCAGTCCTACTAAAAAAGAAACGGCCTGTGACCTGCAACTTCATTAAGAAGTGTGCAGATGCAAGGCCTGCCCCAAGACAGCGACAGCCTGGTCATCGCGCAACATCGTATATTTTTACTCGAAATCGTACTTTTGTTTATATGAACGGGCTCCGATTCACTCTAGAATAGAGCGTGTAAGCCTTTTCAAACGAATGGCGTGTCTCAAGCGCAATGCATGTACAACGAATGTACGCGAATGCCAATAACCCGGCTAGGGAGGCTGAGGATGGAGAGAACGAAGATCATCATCGATACGGATATCGGCGACGATATCGACGACGCGCTGGCGATCGCCTTCGCGCTGGAATCGCCCGAGCTGGAGGTGCTCGGCATAACGACGGTGTTCAAAAATGTGAAAGCGAGGGCGAAGCTTGCGGTTCGGCTGCTTGAGCAGGCCGGTCGTGCCGATATTCCCGTCTGCGCCGGCATCGGAAATCCGATCCTGGGCAAGGCGGACGTGAACGAGATCCCGAACCAATACATCGAGGAAGAGGACGGGGAAGCGGCGGGGTTCGGCACGAATGGCATCGATTTCATCATCGATACGGTCATGGCGTCGGACGGCGATATTACCCTGGTGCCGATCGGCCCGCTGACGAATATCGCGATCGCCATTCTCAAAGAGCCTGCGCTCCGGAGCAAGGTGAAGGAAATCGTCATGATGGGCGGCTGCTTCTACAGCCATCTCAGCGAATGGAATATCCGCTGCGACCCGGAAGCCGCGAGAGTCGTGTTCGAATCCGGCATCCCGATCAGGGCGGTCGGCCTGGACGTCACGGTGCAATGCGTGCTGAGGAAGGAAGACACGGACCGGCTGATGGCCCGCCCGAAACGATCGGCGGCGTATCTCCCGGATCTGCTCGCCAGGTGGCGGAAGGTGACGAATCACGAGCCGATGCTGCACGATCCGCTCGCCGTCTGCGCCGTATTCGACGATCGCCTGTTGGACTTCCAGCAGGACGAGATCGTCGTGGAGACGCAGGGCGAGTTTACGCGCGGGCAGACGTACAACCGAAGCGCGCTGTATTGGCGGGGCAATGCCGGCCAATCCGTCATCCGGGCCGCCAAGAGCGTCGATTCCGAAGCGTTCCTCAAGCTGTACATGGACAGGGTGTGCCACTGAAGCAATGGCGCAACGGCGCAATGCCGCAACGACTCGCGGACGAAGGAAGGGATAGCGGTTGAACAAGCACGGCATTCTCTATGAACTCCGTAAGAATCGGACTTTATTCCTCATGGCGCTGCCTGCCGTCCTATTAGTCTTCTTGATCTCCTACATCCCGATGGCGGGGATTATACTGGCGTTCAAGGACTACAGGTTCGATCTTGGCGTGTTCGGCAGCCATTGGAACGGGTTCGAGAACTTCAAATACTTCTTCAATTCAGGGACCGGGCTGCGGGTAACGCGCAACACGATCCTGTATAACCTGCTCAACCTGGTCACCTCGCAGCTTTTTGCCGTCATGATCGCGATCTTCATTAACGAGATGAGAGGGAGATATTTCAAGAAGGTATCGCAATCGATCATCTTCCTTCCGTTCTTCATTTCGTGGACGATCGTCGGCGTCTTCGTCTACAACATCTTCAATTACGAGACCGGGACGTTGAACTCGGTGCTGAAAGCATTGCACATGGACCCCGTCAACCTGTACAGCACCCCGACGGTATGGATCTTCATCATTTGTTTCTTCAACTCCTGGAAGTGGGTCGGCTACACGTCGGTCATCTATATCGCTTCGATCCTCAGCATCGACGCGGAATGCTTCGAAGCGGCCGAAATCGACGGAGCGAACGTGTTTCAGAAAGTATTCTATATTACGATTCCGTCGATCAGCCCGACGATATTCATTATGTTCCTGCTGAACATCGGCCGGATCCTCCGCGGCGACTTCCAGATGTTCTATCAGATTATCGGCAATAACGGCCAGCTGTTCGACAAGACCGACGTTATCGATACGTTCGTCTTCCGATCGCTTCTGACGAGCGGCGATATCGCGATGCCGGCGGCGGCGACCTTCTATCAATCCGTACTTTGCTTCGTCATCATCATGGTGGTGAACGGCGTCATTCGAAAGACCAGGCCGGACAACGCATTGTTCTAGGCCGGCTCGATGACGTGTTCGTCAGGAGAGGAGACTTATGGAGAACAATCTTGCTATCGATCGGAAGGGAAGGGTTCCGAAGACGGAAGGCGCGAATCTATTATTCAACGTAATCAGCTATACGGTCGTGATCGTGACGGCGATCCTATGCCTGCTGCCGTTCGAAATTCTCATATCCGGATCGTTCACGGACGAGCAGGCGATCGCGCTGCACGGTTACGGCCTTATACCAAGCCGATTCTCGCTGGAAGCCTATCGGGTGTTGTTCAAGTTCCCGGACTCGATCATAAGGGCATACGGCGTATCCATCTCCATTACGGTGATCGGGACGGCCGTCGGGCTGTTCGTGACTTCGATGACGGCCTACGTGATGAACCGCAAGGATTTCAAGTACAGGAACAAGCTTGCGTTCTTCTTCTACTTCACGACATTGTTCAATGGCGGCATTCTGTCGACCTATATTTTCTTCGTCAAATACCTGCAATTGAAGAACGATCTGCTCGCCTTGATTCTTCCGCTCCTTATCAACGTGTTCTACCTCATCGTGATGCGCACCTTCATCAGTTCGATCCCCGATTCGATCAGCGAATCGGCCAAAATCGACGGAGCGGGCGACTTCACCATCTTCATGAAGCTCATTCTGCCGCTTACGAAGCCGGGGCTTGCGACGATCGGCTTGTTCTATGCCCTGGATTACTGGAATGACTGGTACAACGCCATGCTCTATATTACGGACGTGAACAAGTACCCGCTGCAATATTTGCTGTTCTCGACGCTGCAGTCCGCCGAGGCCATATCCCGGATCTCCAAGATGGCAAGCGTAGCCCAAATTTCCGTGCCTACGTTGTCGCTGAAGCTGGCCATGGCGGTTATCGCGACAGGACCGATCATTCTGGTCTACCCGTCCGTGCAGAGATATTTCGTCAAGGGCCTTACGGTCGGCGCGATCAAAGGATAATGCCGGGTCATCCGGTTTATCGCATAAACGACTATTTCAAGGGGGATGCGTATGAGACGATCAAACGTATTAACGCTGCTTCTGGCGGTCACGCTCACGATGGCGATTGCGCTAACAGGCTGCGGCAATAACTCCGGAAATTCAAGCGCCGATTCGAGCGGCGGCAACTCCGGCGCGAGCGGCAGCTCGAATGCCGGCGGCAATGCGGGCACCGGCGGCAACGCGGGCGGAACGGGGGATAATGCCGCTGCCGGCACCGACAATGGCGCGGCGAAGTCGGATATCGACCTCTCCAAGCATGTGAACCTGACCATGTATCTGATCGGCTCGCCTGCCAGGGACTACGATATGGTGCTTGCCGAATTGAACAAGAAGCTGGAGAAGGACTTGAACGCGACCTTGAAAGTCAATTGGGTCGGCTGGGCCGATTACGGCACGCAGTATCCGCTGCTGCTCGCTTCCGGCGAACCGATCGATCTGGTGTACGCTTCGACGTGGACGAACTTCTACCAGAATGCGCGGAAAGGCGCATTCCTGGATATTAAAGACCTGGCCAAGAAATACGCGCCGAAGAGCCTTGCCCAGATCACGCCGGATTTCTACAAGCAGACGGAAGTGGACGGCCACCTCTACGCGATGCCCGCAGAGTTCTATCAGTACGGCGATATGGGGTATATCGTCCGCGGCGACTTGATGAAGAAGTACGGACTGACCTCGATCGACGGCATTGACGATTACGGGAAATTCATGGACGCGGTCGTGAAGAACGATCCGCAGCTCGATCCGAGCGGCGATATCAGCTCCTCCGGCGGTCTTGAGACGTATTATGCGAATGCTCAAGGCTATTACGGTATCCTGTCGAGCCAGTTTTCCCCGTTCTATATCAACATGGACGATGCCAATCCGAAGATCTTTAACCTGTATGAAACGGACGGCATCCTGGATTACTTCAAGAAAATGAAAGAGTGGGGGGACAAGGGCTACTGGTCCAAATCCATTCTCTCCAACAAAGACGATAAAATGTTAACGGAAGGGAAGGCCGCGTCCAAGCTGCACAATCAAGATTCCTGGAGCGGCGTATACATGGAGCACCCGGATTGGGACGTCCAATTCTATCTGAACAGCAAGTACACTTATAAAACGCAAGCGATGCAGGACGGCATGGCGGTACCGGCTTCGTCCAAGAATCCGGAACGCGCGCTGATGCTCCTCGAGTTGCTTCGCACGGACCGAAGCTACAACAATCTCCTGACGTACGGCATCGAGGGCAAGCATTATGAAATTACGGCCGACAATAAGCTGAAGCCGCTTGATTTGGACGGATTCGCGCCGGACGGCTATTGCTCCTGGGGCTTCAAGGCGCCCGAGCTCCGCTATGATGTTGTCGGTACTCCGCCAAACAACGCGGAAGTGCGTCAGAAGCTGGCGGATCGGGCGAGAGAGAACCCGTATGCGCTCTTCACGCCCGACTTCGAGCCCGTTAAGAACGAGATGGCCGCCGTCACCAATATCGTGCAGCAATATTCGTTCCCGCTCAACTACGGCTACGTGAAGAATCCGGAAGAGGGGCTGAAGACGCTCGTGTCCAAAGTTAAATCCGCAGGCTCGGAGAAGATCATGGCCGAGATGCAGAAGCAGCTGGACGCGTTCCTTGCAGCCAATCAGTAGCGTTATTCGAACGGACAAAAGGTTCAGGACGGATGATATCCCTCCTGAACCTTTCGTTTACCGGAAGCGATTCGGTATCCGAATTTCGACCGTCGTGCCGCTGCCCGGCGACGAGCGGTAGGCGAGGCCGTATTCCTGGCCGTAGCACAGCTTGATCCGGTGGTTGATGTTGCGGATGCCGTACCCTTGGACTTCGTCATTGGCGTTCCCGCTCGCAAGCAGTCGCCCGGCTTGTTCCGCAGGCATCCCCACGCCGTCGTCCTTGACGGTCAAGACGATCTCGTTCATCTCGAGACAGCCGGTAATGGCGATGGTTCCTCCCTCGCTGTCCCTGGCTTCGAGGATGCCGTGGATAATGGAATTTTCGACGAGCGGCTGAAGGATCAGCTTCAGGATATCGCGGCCGTACAGCTCGGGATCGATCCGAACGTCCAGCTTGATTTTATTGTCGAAGCGCAAATTCTGAATTTGGACATAGGCGCGTATATGATTGATTTCGTCTTCGACGCTGACGATGTCTTTGCCCTTGTTCAGGCTGAGCTTATAGAACTTGGCCAGTGATTGCGAGATGACCGCGATTTCGGGCACGCCGTTGTCGATGGCTTTCCAGTTGATCAGTTCAAGCGTGTTGTACAGGAAATGCGGATTGATCTGCGCCTGAAGCGCTTTGAGCTCTAAGTTCTTGATCTCCTTGCCGTTCTGGTACTGCTCTTCGACGAGCAGCCGGATGCGCTTGACCATATGATTGAAGCTGTCGGTCAGCTCGCCGATCTCGTCGGGAATGACGGATTGCACCTCGACGTTCAGCACGCCTTCCTGCACCAGGCGCATTTTCTTCTTGAGCAGCAAGATGCGCTTGACCGTTGCGCCCGTAATCAAGTAGGCCAGGCCGTAGGAGAGAAGGCCGCATACGAGCATCAACAGGAGCATGAGGTCCCGGATCCGGATGCTCTGCATGAAGATTTCCGTCAATGGAATCGCCGTCACCATCGTCCAGTCCGTGTTCTCGACCGCCCTTGACTTGACGACGTAATCGCTGCTGCCGATGCTCGCTTTATTCCATGACGCGCCGTCATCGTCCTGGGCGTCCTGGATGAGCGCCCGATTCGGGTCGATCCGATGATAATTGTCCGTGTTGGAGCAGCTTACGATATCGCCGTTCGCATTCTGGATATAGACGACGCCGTCATTCGTGATATTCGCCTTCTGCAGGATCTCTTCGATGAGTCCCTTGAGAATGTTCAGCTCGATAATGCCGATGATCTCCGTCGTCTGCTCGCTGTTGCGGATTTTGCGGACCAGCGAGATGACCGGCACCGGATCGAGATTGGTATTGTTGTTCGTGATCGCATGCTCCGGCAGCCAGCTGACCTTGTCCTTGGAAGCGAGCAGCGCCCGGTAGCTCCCGGTATGCGAGAAGGCGTCCATATCGAAGAAGTTGAAGTTCTGTCCGGCGTACATCAGCCAGCCGGGCACGTACAGGCTGGCCCGGTAGACGTCTTCCGCGTTCTGGAAGCTGTTCAGGAAATACTCCAGCTTCTGCCTGTCGATATTCTGCTGCACGTAATCGTCCTCGAACGCGCGCTTGTCCCTTGTCAGTATCGCCTGCACGTCGGCGTTGAAGTAGATGACGTCGGAGGCTTTGATCAGCGTGTTCACCTTATAGCTCAAGAAGGTATAGGCTTGGTCGAAGGACTGATCGGCGGAGTGGAGGATCTGCTTCTCGTAATTGCGCGATACGTTCTTGTAAGAGAACGACGTCATCAGCGCCAGCGGCAGGAAGATAAGGATGAAGTAGGAGATCAGCAGCTTGCTCCGAATATGCATGTTCGTGAATAATCCGGTTACCGTCCGCAGCAGGTTTCTCACGGCTTATGCTTTCTCCTGAATTGCGTAGGCGTCAAGCCGGTAATTTTCTTGAAGGCCTTGGAGAAATAATTGGCATCGTTGTAGCCCGCCAGATCCGCGACCTCGTACAGCTTGGATTGCGGCGCCCTTAGCAGGTCCGCGGAGCGCGCGATGCGGACTTCCGTAATATATTCGCTGATCGTCTTGCCCGTTTCCTTGCGGAACAGCGACGACAGATAGGTCGGCGTCAGATGAACGTGATCGGCCAGCATATTCACGGTAATTTCCTTGTCGCTGTAGTGGCCCCGTATATACTTCTGCACGTCCAGCACGGCTCTGCAATTGGATTCCATGCTCGCGATGCGGTCGAGGAGATCGGCCGCCCTGCGCAGAAAGTAGTCTTTCAGCTGCTTGAAATCGCCGATCCTGGATATCATCGCCCAGTCGTATTCCTCCTGCCCCGGGCTGGACAGGCTTGAGCGGAGCCCGCGCTTCTCGCCCTGCTCCGCGAGCAGGCGCATCATCCGATAGAACACGTTCTTGACATCGTCCACCGGCGTGCCGGTCTTGGCCCGAATGGCCCCGTACAGCTTGTCGGTAAACGCCGCGATGGCCTCCTTGTTCAGCTCCTGCATCAGCTTCGCAAAGTCGTTCATGATGTCGTCATCGATCCTGTATACGGCGGCCGGCGTGCCGGCAGCGTAGACAATCGTGCCGGAGTCGCAGTAGAAGAGCTGCTTCAGATAACCGGCCGCCGTTTCGTAGGAAGCCCGTACGCCCGGCAAGCCGGGCGAGGCGGGTCCGACGATCCAGGACAGCTTGGCGCATGGCAGACGATGGTCGTTCAAATGCGCCGCAAGCAGCGGATAGACCGCGGACAGCTCATGCCGGCGCTCCGGCCGATGCGCGGAGAGGACGACGATGCGGGCGGAATCCTGCATGACCGCCAAGTGCGTGAAGCCGTCCGAGGCTTGATGCAAATAATCGATGATCCGGTTGGAGCAGCGCAATTTGACATCGTTCGACTCCTCCTCATCGAAGGCGGGGACGAGGATGGAGATCGTATACCAGTCGCCGGGGGCGAAGGCGACGCCGGCAAGCTGCATGTTGCGTTGCAGCTCGCCGCCATCGATCGGGCTGTGCAGGAGTCCGTTGACAATATTCTGCCTTATGAACGGCAGGCTCTCGGACAGCGCCAGGCTGATATGATTCGCTTTATGATTCTCCGCGCAGAGGCGCACGGCTTCCCGGATCACCGTCTGCAGCTCGTCGATGTCGATCGGCTTCTCGACATAGCTGACGGCATTCAAGCGAATGGCGGCCTTCAAGTACTCTTTGTCGGAATAGCCGCTCAGATAGATGATTTTGCAATCCGGAAACTGTTCCCGGACGCTGGTCGTGAATTCGATGCCGTTCATGCCCGGCATTCGGATATCGGATACGACGATATCCGGCTGCATGCGGCGGGCGGCTTCGAGCCCGTCGATGCCGTCCTTGGCCTCCTCGACGACATCGACGCCCAGCTCGTCCCATCGGATATGCTTCATCAAGCCTTTTCTGGTGGCGGATTCATCATCAACGACGAGAAGCTTAATCATGCGGTCTCACTCCCGATTATAGAATCGCAGGCATGGAACAAGGAAGAAGAACGGCGGATGGATATGCCCCTGCAAAAATAGGACAAATGCTTGATAAGGGTTACTTGATGAGCGCGCGTGCTATATACTGGAGGGAATCTGCCGCATACGACCGCTGGAATCAAGCGAAGGAACGGCGCAAGGAGCTGATAGGCATGAACAAACCGAATATCGTGATCGTGTATTGCGATGATCTGGGGTACGGCGATTTGGGTTGTTACGGGTCCGATGCCATTCGGACCCCTCATATCGATGCGCTGGCGGCGGACGGCGTTCGATTCACCGATTGGTATTCGAATTCCCCGGTCTGCTCGCCTTCCCGCGCGGCGCTGCTGACCGGCCAATATCCGATGCGGGCGGGAGTCGGCGAAATTCTCGGCGCGAAGCGGGGGACGCCCGGCCTGAAGCGGGAGTCCAGGACGCTTGCCGAACGCTTGAAGCCGGCCGGCTACAGGACGGCGCTCTACGGCAAGTGGCATTTGGGCTCGGCGGACGATACCCGTCCGAACGCCAGAGGCTTTGACGATTATTTCGGCTTCCATGCCGGCTGCATCGATTATTATTCGCATATCTTCTATTGGGGCGGCTCGCAATCGAACCCGGTGCACGACTTATGGGTCAACCGGGACGAAGTATGGCGGGACGGCGAGTACATGACGACGCTCATAACGGACCGGTCGGTCGACTTCATCGAACGGAACCGGGAGGAGCCCTTCTTCCTCTATGCCGCCTACAACGCGCCGCACTATCCGATGCATGCGCCGGACCGGTACATGAAGCGCTACGGCCATCTGCCGCGCGACCGCCAGACGATGGCGGCCATGATCTCCGCGGTCGACGACGGCGTCGGCGAGATCGTAGCCGCATTGAAGCGGGCGGGCGTCTACGAGGATACGATCCTGTTCTTCTCGAGCGATAACGGGCCTTCCTCGGAATCCCGCAATTATCTGGACGGGACGGAAGACGTCTACTACGGCGGCAGCGCGGGCGTATTCAGAGGACATAAGGCAAGCCTGTTCGAAGGCGGCATTCGCGAGCCGGCCATTCTCGCCTACCCGAGCCGGATTCCGGCCGGACAAGTGCGCAGCGACGCCGGCATGATGGCCGATATCGTACCGACGATCCTGGAATTCGCCGGGATAGAGAGCCCGCCGCCGGGCGAGCTCGACGGCAGGAGCGCCGCGCCTGCGGTAACGGGAGCGGGATTGCTGCCGCAGCGGACGCTGTTCTGGGAATACGGCAGCCAGCTCGCGATCCGCGAGGGGAAGTGGAAGCTGGTGCTGAACGGCAAGCTCGACTTCAACCGCACGCAGCCCGACGATGTCCATCTCTCCGATCTGGAAGCGGATCCGGGCGAGCGCGTCAACCTGAAGGACGAATACGCGGATACGGCCCAGCGGCTGGAGCGCGACCTGAGGGCATGGTACGCGGGATTGCTGCAGGAAGCCGCGAACGCGCCGCTTGAATGAAGCGTGCTGCGTGCTGGAGAGATACATCCGATGAAACGGACGGGGCGGAAGCATGCTGCGCTCCGTCGCGGTTTCTCGTTCGGGATGCCAGGTAGTTTCCAATGAATTGTAAGCGGTTGCAGTCCCGCGCGATGCAGCAAGCCGCAGGTCTTCTACCCAGTTATTATTCGCCAATACGGCTCCGTTTCCCTCTTTCGCAAGGTAAGAAATCGCGCCATCGATGTCTGCCAGAATATTCGCTGAAGCATGCTGCTGCTGTCGAATGGGGTCTGGCGTAAGATGTCGTTATTCGTCGGTTACGGTTGCTTGCCGGACGAATTCGGCCACCCAACAAATGAAAAATTTGCTCCGAACGGTAGAAGGAACATCTTTGGCGATGAAGAAGCTTATTTATAGCCTATAAAGTAAACGCTTACAAAATGGTCTTGGCACGCAGTGAAGGTATTCTCATATGTTGGAGGGTGATGAGGTGCATATGTACAGAGCAGCTGATTGCATACAGCAAGATGAGAAAATTGCGTTAAGCAAGGTTTCCAATCACGCGCACGAGCCCGAGCATACCCACAATTTCGTCGAGCTGGTCTATATTCTGCACGGTACCGGCACGCACAGGATCAACGATCACAGCTACAACGTCCGGCGGGGCGACCTGATCTGGATGAACGTCGGCGACCGGCATTCGTTCGACGGGCCGGACATGCAGTACATGAATATTTTGATCCAGTCCGATTTCCTGAACGCGCAATTGCCCTCGCTGGAGCCGGACCGGAGCTTCTTCGGGCACCGGTTGTTCCACGAGTTCCACCACACGCTGCAGCGTTCGTTCCACCACATCCGGTTCCAAGGCCGGTCGATTCTGGAGCTGGAGGAGCTGCTGGAGACGATGTACGGCGAATACATCGCCAAGAAGAACGGCTACCGCGCGATGCTGTGCGGGTACGCGACGCTGCTGCTCGCATCCGCATTCCGCAAAATGCAGGACAACGTCAAGCAGGATGCGGCCATCGCGTTCCACGAGCTGCTGCCCAAGCTGCTGTCCTATATCGAACGGCATTACGCCTCGCCGATTACGCTTCAGGATTTGGCCAAAGAAAGCTATTATTCCCCGCAGTACATCAGCAAAACGTTCAAAGTATGCTGCGGCTACACGTTCACCGAGTACGTGCAGGAAGTCCGGCTTCGCGAAGCGAAGCGCATGCTGCTCGAATCCGCCGACTGCGTCGCCGCGATCGGCAAGCGCGTCGGCTACCCCGATAAATCGCAGTTTTTCCGACTGTTCAAGCAGTATTACGGCCTGACGCCGCAGCAGCTGAGGGACCAGGCTTCCAAATCCTGACCCCGCCGTATGCCCGACATGTAGAATGCCCGCCGGTCAATCCGGCCAATGCCATATGGATGTTACGACGAAGTCCCGCTCGGGGCTTTTTCGTATTTGCAGGCCAGCAGGAGATTACCGGCTGGTCTTGTTTGTTTTTGTGGTTTTCGTGATTTAATACCGCGAATGTCGGATGCTGCGAGATTTTGTCATGGAGTAGACGATCTTTGCTTGTTCCCGTTGTCCTGTTGATTTGTTTGGATTCCCACATAATAATGATGGTGAGTCCAAAAAACTCACAACTAAACAAACAAAAACGTATCGGAGGGTTGTGAATGAAGGTGAAGAGAAGGTTTTTGGCAGCAGTTCTTGTAACCGCTCTCATTGTGACTGCCGCTCTTACCGGGTGCGACAGCGGATCGAATTCCGATTCCAAATCGACCGCGGCGAACACGGCGAACACGACGAATTCGACTTCATCGAACACGGCAGACAGCTCCAATTCGCCATCGTCGAACGATGCGAACAAGCCGGCGAACGACGCCTCGAACAACGCGTCGACGGACACGGCGGCGACCGCGACGGACGGAACGATCGGCGAATTCCATCAATCCCCCTACTTCGACGGAAAGAACTTGCCCGACGTGAAAGACCGCGTGCCCGCCGATTACAAAATCACCAACGAAATGAACGAGGATCAGCTGAAGTACGAGGTCGGTACATTCGGCGGAACGCTCCGGACGGTTACGTCCGTGGCGAACTGGGATGCGGACGTGTTCGTCATGGATAACGAGCCGCTGCTCAACACGCCGAGTATCTTGGGCGAGAAGCTGACCGGCAACGTCCTCAAGGATTATTTGCTCAGCGACGACGAGAAATCGATCTCGTTCCAAATGCGCCAAGGGCTGAAATGGTCCGACGGCGAGCCCGTGACGACGGAAGATGTCCGGTTCACGGTCGAGGACGTGCTCATGAACAAGGAACTGACGCCGATTTTCCCGCTCTACCTGCGTTCCGGCGGGGTGGCCGAAGGCGCGCCGATGAAGCTGGAAGTCATCGACGATTACAACTTCAAGCTGGTGTTCGATCGTCCGTACGGCGGCCTGCTGATCCGCCTCGCGATCCAAGGCTGGCGCGGTTACACGGAGCTGCTGAAGCCCGCTCATTACCTGAAGCAATTCCACACGAAATACACGCCGCTCGCACAGCTTGAACCGGCCATCAAGGATGCCGGCTTCAAGAAGGGCGAGTGGGTCAACCTCTTCAACTACAAGGACATCACGAACTGGAAACTGAACCATGCCGAAGCGGTCGGCTTCCCTTCGCTGTATCCGTGGATTATCACGAAAGCGACGAAGAGCGTGACGACGTACGAGCGCAACCCGTACTACTTCAAAGTCGACCCGGCAGGCAACCAGCTGCCGTACATCGACAAGATCGAGAGCACGCTCGTGAACGACATCGAGATGGTCAGCCTCAAGACGATCGCCGGCGAAGTCGACTTCTCGCGCGAATCGGCGGCTCTCGTCAAGATGCCGCTGTACAAGGAGAACGAGAAGAAGGGCTACAAGGCGCTGCTGAACAATATGCACGTCACGCCGACGGACATCTTCCTCAACCTGACGTACGACAACCCGAACTGGCAGAAGGTCGTCCAGGACGTCCGCTTCCGCCAAGCGCTGAACCTGGCCATCAACCGCCAGGAGCTGATCGACACGATCTATTACGGCTTCGCGCAGCCGGGCAACATCGAGGATCCGACGTTCGACCTCGACCAAGCGAACAAGCTGCTTGACGACATGGGCTTGAAGAAGGACGCGAACGGCAAACGGTTAGGTCCGGACGGCAAGGTATTCACCATTCCGTTCGAAGTCGGCGCGCAAGCGCCGGACATCGTGCCGTACACGCAGCTCATCGCGGAAATGTGGCGCGCGCTCGGCTTGAACGTCACGATGAAGACGATCGACCAGACGCTGTGGGGCCAGCGCCAAGCGGCGAACGACCTGCAGGCGACGGTCATCTGGACGCACACGCCGCTCTGGTACATGGGCGACTGGGGACAAGGGCAGTGGGCGCCGGTATGGGATCTGTGGCACTCGAGCTCGGGCAAGAACGGCAAAGAGCCGCCGGAAGACGTGAAGAAGCTGTACGCGAAGATCGACGAAGCGATGGCTGCCAAGCCGGACGACGCCAAGCGCCTTATCGAGGAAGTGAAGCAGATGATGAAGGACAACTTGTATTACTTCATCCCGCTCAGCGAAGTGAAACAACCGCTCATCGTAAACGACAAGCTGCATAACATCCCTGCGGACAGCAGCTTCGCGATCGCGACCGACTTCAGCGGCGAGCAATTCTTCTTCGGCAAGTAACGAACCGATAGTCAGAACTCGCGTGGGCCCAGCCGCAGACACCGTCGCGGCTGGGCTCAGGAGTTCGTTCGATCCGGTTGGCGGCGTACGTTGACAACGATTCACCTTCAAAGGAGGGAAACGCATGCTCAATTACATTTCGTATCGCTTGCTGCAGCTGATCCCGCTGCTGGTCGCGATCAGCATCATCGTGTTCGTCATCATTCAGCTGCCCCCGGGCGACTTTCTGACCGGCTATATCCAGCAGCTCAAGCTGTCGGGGAACGACGTGTCGGAAAGCGCCATATTGAGTTTGAAGCAGCAATACGGACTGGACCAGTCGATGATCATGCAGTACATCAGCTGGATCAAAAACATGGTGCTGCACGGCGACATGGGCCGCTCGTTCCAATTCAACATGCCGGTGGCCGACGTCATCTGGCCGCGGCTCGGCTTGACGGTAACGATCTCGCTCATTTCGCTGATCTTCGTCTGGATCGTCGCGATCCCGATCGGCATCTATTCGGCCACGCACCAATATTCCGTGCTTGACTATGTGTTTACCTTCATCGGGTTCATCGGCGTTGCGGTCCCGGGCTTCCTGATCGCGCTGGTGCTCGTCTATTTTATTTTCATCGAGACCGGCGTCTCGATCACGGGATTGTTCTCTCCGGAGTACATCGACGCGCCGTGGAGCATGGCGAAGATCCTGGATATGCTGCCGCGGCTCGTGCTGCCCGTCATCGTCATCGGCATGGCGTCGGCCGCATCGCTCATCCGCGTCACGCGGGGGATGCTGCTCGACGAGCTGTCCAAGCAATACGTCATCACCGCGCGGGCGAAGGGGGTCTCGGAAGGCAAGCTGCTCTTCAAGTATCCCGTCCGGATGGCGATCAACCCGCTTATCAGTACGATCGGCTGGACGCTGCCGGCGCTCATCTCGGGCGAAGTCATCGTGTCGATCGTTCTTAACCTGCAGACGACCGGGCCGATGCTGCTCAAGGCGCTCATGACGCAGGATATGTATTTGTGCGGCAGCTTCATCTTGATCACCAGCGTCATTACCGTGCTCGGCACGCTATTGTCGGACATCTTGCTGGCGGCGGTCGATCCGCGAATCCGCTTCGGAGGTGTCGGCGAATGAGCGGGATTACGACGGTCATCAACCAATGGCGCCAGACGCGGACCAACCGGAAGAAGAAGCTTGACGCGCCGGACATGGACGTTGCCTCGCAATGGCAGCTCATGTGGTGGAAATTCAAGAAGCATAAACTGGCGGTCATCTCGGCGGTCGTTCTGATCCTCATGTACTTGACCGTGGTATTCTGCGAATTCATCTCGCCGAACCTGTCCGACACGCGCTTCACGGCGTACAAGAACGCGCCGCCGCAGAAGATCCATTTCGTCGACGCGGATACGGGCTTCTCGTTCCGTCCGTTCGTCTACGGCATGAAGGAGAGCATCAACCAAGAGACGTTCCTGCGGACGTTCGCGGAGGACAAGACGAAGAAATACACGATTCACTTCTTCGTGAAGGGCGAGCCTTACAAGATGTGGGGCGTCATCCCGTCCAGCATCCATCTGTTCGGCCTTGGCGACAAGGAAGGCGCCGCCATGTTCCTGATGGGAACGGATCAGCTGGGGCATGATCTGTTGTCGCGTCTTATCTACGGCGGACGGATCTCCCTGTCGTTCGGCCTTGTCGGCATCGTGCTGACGCTTATCATCGGGCTGCTGCTCGGGGGGATATCGGGCTACCTCGGCGGCGTCTCCGACACGATCATTCAACGGATCATCGACTTCCTGATCTGCATCCCGACCATCCCGCTATGGATGGCGTTGTCGGCCGCGGTGCCCCGGGACTGGTCGGCGACCAAAATGTACTTCGGCCTGATCATCATCTTCTCGGTCATCGGCTGGACCGGCCTGGCCCGCGTCGTGCGCGGCAAAATCCTCTCGCTGCGCGAGGAGGACTTCACGGTGGCGGCCCGTCTGGCGGGAGCGAGCGATCTGCGCATCATAAGGAAGCATCTGCTCCCTTCCTTCGCGAGTTATATCATCGTCAGCGTGACGCTGTCGATACCGGGCACCATCCTGGGCGAGACGTCCCTCAGCTTCCTCGGCATCGGGCTGCAGGCGCCGGCGGTTTCATGGGGCGTGCTGCTGCAGGACGCGCAGAACCTGGAGACGCTGGCGCATCATCCGTGGCTGCTCTGGCCGGCCGCCTTCATCATGCTCACCGTGCTCATGTTCAACTTTCTCGGAGACGGCCTTCGGGACGCGGCGGATCCTTACAAATAAGCGCATGCTTGCGAAGCAGTTCTGCGCTTGGTCTTCCTTATTCCGGAAAAACCAGCTTACGAAACGTTAAGGAGGGGGACTTGTGACACAGCAGGAGAACGTCATATTGGAAATGAAGGACGTCAAGGTGCAATTCCGACTGGATGAAGGGCTGCTGAAGGCGGTGGACGGCATCGACCTGCGCATCAAGCGCGGCAAGACGCTCGGCATCGTCGGCGAGAGCGGCTGCGGCAAGAGCGTCACGTCGCAGGCGCTGCTGCGCATCGTGCCGAAGCCGGGCGAGGTGCACGGGGAGATCAAGCTGACGCGCAAGAAGCAGGACGGCAGCTTCGAGGTCGTCGATCTGACGAAGCTCGATGCCCGGGGCAAGGAGATTCGGGATATTCGCGGCGGCGAAATCGCGATGATCTTCCAGGAGCCGATGAAGGCGTTCTCCCCGATCCATACGATCGGCAATCAGATCATGGAAGCGATCCTGCTGCATTCGACGAGCGACAAGGAAGAAGCGTACCGGATCGGCGTCGACATCCTGAAGAAGGTCGGCATGTCCAATCCGGAGCAGCGGATGAGCGAATATCCGCATCAGCTCTCCGGCGGCATGCGCCAGCGGGCGATGATCGCGATGGCGCTGTCCTGCAGTCCGTCCATCCTCATCGCCGACGAACCGACGACGGCGCTCGACGTCACGGTACAGGCGCAGGTGCTGCAGCTGATCAACGACCTGAAGGCGAACAACAATACGTCCGTCATCTTCATTACCCATGATCTCGGCGTCATCGCGGAAATGTCCGACGACGTGGCCGTCATGTATCTGGGGAAGGTCGTCGAATACACCGACGTCGATACGTTGTTCCATAATCCGAAGCATCCGTACACGCGGGCGCTGCTCAATTCGATTCCTTCGGTGATGCGGGAGAGCAAGCGGCTGGAATCGATCGAGGGCACGGTGCCGTTCCCGATGAATTTGCCGAAGGGCTGCGGCTTCTATTCGCGCTGCAAGCTGGCGAAGGACGGCGTCTGCAACGTGGACGACGTCCCGCTCGTCGAAGTGGCCGAGGGGCATGCCGTCCGGTGCCTGCGGCTGGATTCGATCTAAAAGAGTGCGGTGAATCAGCAGCCGGAGAGGCGGTATGGAGTCGGAACAGCGTTAGCGGTCGCCTTTGTAGTCTGATTTTTTCCGATAATCTCTTACATAAATGAAAGAAATCAGAACTACAACAGCGAGTGGAGACCCATACTGACCGGAGGCTGCGGGTTTCTCACCGCATTTTTACAATCTGAAGCGGAGGTTGAGCCATGACGCATGAGGAATTCGTATTGGACGTCCGTTCGATGAAGAAATATTTTCCGATCAAGCAAGGGTTCATGAAGCGAACCGTCGGGTTCGTCAGAGCCGTCGACGATGTGCATATTCAGATCCGGCCCGGCGAGACGCTCGGACTGGTCGGCGAATCCGGCTGCGGCAAGACGACGCTCGGGCGCTGCGTGCTGCGGGCGATCGAGCCGACGTCGGGCACGACGCTGTTCCAGGACCGGCAAGGCCGGATCAAAGACGTGACGAAGCTGAACAACCAGGAGCTGCGGGCGATCCGCAGAGATATGCAGCTCATCTTCCAGGATCCGTATTCGTCGCTTAACCCGCGGATGACGGTGCTCAACATTATCGCGGAGCCGCTCATCTGCAACGGGATGGCCCGGGGCGAGCAGATCAAGGACCGCGTCATGGAGCTGATGGAGATGGTCGGCTTGAACAGCCGGCATCTGGAGCGGTACCCGCATGCGTTCAGCGGCGGGCAGCGCCAGCGGATCGGGATCGCGCGGGCGCTGGCGACGAATCCGAAGTTCATCGTGTGCGACGAAGCGGTCTCGGCGCTCGACGTGTCCGTGCAGGCCCAAATCATCAATCTGCTGCAGGATCTGCAGGAGAAGCTGCATCTCAGCTACCTGTTCATTTCGCATGATCTCGGCGTCATTCAGCATATCTCCAACCGGGTCGGCGTCATGTACGTCGGCAAAATGGTCGAGACGGCGGCGACGAAGGAGCTGTTCGCGAACCCGCAGCATCCGTATACGGAAGCGCTGCTGTCCGCCAAGCCCATGCCGGACCCGCGCAAGAAATCGAGCCGGATCATCCTGGCCGGCGAGGTCGCCAATCCGGCGAAGCCGCCATCCGGCTGCTATTTCCATCCGCGCTGCCCGTACGCGCAGGACATCTGCAAGAGCCAGGCGCCGGCATTCAGGCAGGTCGGCGAAGGGCATTATTCGGCCTGCCATTTCGCAGGCGAGCTGCAGCTGCAAGGAGCGGTTGCGCAATGACGGCCATCGCCTTGATTCTGCTCCTCTTCCTCGCCGCCTTGTCTCTGGTCATGCTCGCATCCATCTGGTACATGCGGTTCATGCTGAACAAGATATTCGGCGAGAAGCACCGCGACCTCGAGCATATTACGGCCACCGGCACGATACCGGAGCGCTGGTCGCTGAAGCATACGAAGCGGATGATCCGCCTTCGCGAGAAGGGGGACGACAAGGCGCTCGCCGGCGCGCAGCGGTCGGCCGCCCGCAGCTACGTCAGGAAGATCCGCCGCTTGGCGGCTTATGTTAACAAAACCAATCTCGTCGAGAACGAAGAAACGCGCCAGTTCATGCTGCGCAGCTTGAAGCAGGTATCTCGCGAGTGGAGCGAAGAGGTGCAGAATGGATCCTTTGCTGCAGGAACATAGAAGGCAAACCGTAGCCGGATTTCTGTCCGTGGCGCTGACCGTCGTCCTTGCCGCCCTCGGCATCGCCGATTGGCTGGCGGTACGGGGAGCGTTCATCGATCTGCTGTCCCGCGCCGGGGTGGATCCGTACGCGTGGCAGGCCGTCGAATACGGCACGTTCATCACGCTCGGCATCATCTGGCTCGCGTATGTGTACTACGCGCAGCATTATTTGAAGCAACGGGCCGACGCCGGGAAGATCTGGGCGGCCTGCGCGAAGCTGCTGGCCATCCAGCTTGCGCTCTTGTTCGTATGCGAGCTGGCGATTTATGCCATGGACGGGAAGAAGAACGCGACGGCGGATTGGCTGCTGGCCGCCGCCGAGGGCTTGTGCGCGCCGGTGCTGTTCTTCGTGTCCGCGGCGTTGGCGAAGAGGGCGGTTCCCTCCGAATCCGAACGATAATCCGGGCCGCAATTAACTCAGGCAAGGGGGGACGATCATGCTCGTCGCGGAAAGATACCAATACATCCTGAGGATGGTGAACGAGAAAGGAAGCATACGCGTCGCCGAGCTCAGCCAATTGTGCAAGGTGACGGAGGAAACGATTCGCCGCGACCTCGACCGGCTGGAAGGCGAGGGCCGGCTGCTGCGCAGCTACGGCGGCGCGATCCGCATCGGGCCGCAGGCGGAAACCCCCTATCTGCTCAGGGAGACGGCGCATGTCGCGGAGAAGCAGCGCATCGCCGCGGCAGCCGCGAAGTTCGTCGAGCCCAATGAGCGGATCGTGCTGGATGCCAGCACGACGGCATGGCATCTGGCCTCGGAGCTGCCCGACATCCCGCTGACGGTGGTGACGAACTCGCTGAAGGTCGCGTTCGTGCTCAGCGAGAAGAAGAACGTCGTCGTCATCAGCACCGGCGGCACGCTCGTTCCGAACTCGCTCTCCTTCGTCGGCCCGCTGGCCGAGCAATCGCTGGAAGAGTATTATGTCGATAAAGCGTTCATTTCGTGCAAAGGCGTCCACATGGAGCGCGGCATCTCCGAATCGAACGAGCTGCAGGCGAGGGTGAAACGGAAGATGGTCGGCATGGCGGAGCATGTATACCTGCTGGCCGACTTCAGCAAATTCAATACGCAAGCGTTTACGACGATTACCGGCCTGGACCGGATCGGCCATCTCGTCACGGATGCGCAGACGCCGGACGAATACGTGCAGCAGCTGCGGCGGCGATCCATCGACGTCATACAGCTGCCGGAGTGAAGGAGCGTGCAGGCATGGAACGCAACGCCGGATTGGATCTGATCCGCAGCAGCGCGATTCTGCTCGTCTTGCTGTGCCACGGGCTCGGTTTCTTCTTCATGACCTATCGCGATTTCAATCCGTTCAATTACGTGACCGGCTATCTGGGCGTGGAATTGTTCTTCGTGCTGAGCGGCTTCCTGATCGGCCGGATTCTGCTGCAGGAGGTCGTGGAGAACGGCTCCTTGTCCCGGCTCGGCGTCTTCTACGTCCGCCGCTGGTTCCGGACGCTGCCGCTCTACTGGCTGGCGGTCGCCATGACGTATCTGTTCGTGACGCATCGCATGGATGCGACGAACCTGGTTTTCCTGCAGAACTTCGACGAGGAGCATCTGGCCTTCTTGCCGATCTCGTGGAGCTTGTCGATCGAAGAATGGTTCTACCTGCTCATCCCGTTGCCGCTGCTGCTCGCGGGCAAGTTCCGCCGCAAGCCGGCCGCCTTCTTCACCGTCTCGGCGCTGCTCATCGTCTTCTTCCCGGCGCTGCGGATGATCGAGGTTCATGCCCATCAGCCGGTATGGGATTACGGGGTTCGCAAGCAAATTCCGCTCCGGCTCGACAGTCTCGTGTTCGGCGTCCTGCTCGCCGGGATCAAGACGTACCACGCGGCCTTCTATCGGAAATACGTCGCGGGCAAAGCGGCGCTGGCGATCGCGGTCGCGGGACTGGCTTATTTCAGCGGTTACCTGGTGTACACCGGCATCGCGGATCAGACGATGGACCGGTCCTGGTTCGGCCGGACGCTGCTGTTCAGTCTCGTTTCGTTATGCATCGCGCTCTTGATCGCCGCGGCGGAGACGCATATCCCGCGGATGGCGCCGCTTCCGAAGCTGCGCGGCTTCATCGGTTTCGTCAGCGCCCAAAGCTACGGCTATTATTTGTTTCACTGGAATCTGTTCGTCTGGTTCAGCAAGGAGAATACGACGGCCAGCGTCGGCCACAGCTTGTATTTGCTCGTATGCGCGCTCGTACTGCTGGTCGCGTTTACGTTCGTCGCCCATCGCTGGTTCGAGGTTCCGATCATGCGCGCAAGGGATCTCCTCACGAAGAAATCAACGCGTCCCGCGTCCTCTTATCCGGCCGGCCGGGACAATGAACCGCTTAAGTTCGACTGATCGAGAATAACCCGCGGGAGGAAGGGAGGCGGAAGCCGATGACGGCCTATGCGAAACCGACGATCGAACCCGCCGCAATCGCAAGCGCGATCGGCTATCATTTCGGAGAGGGCGCGACGGACATCGCGCCCGTAAGCGGCGGCAATCTAAGCAGCGTGTTCGCTTTCCGCCACAACGGCAAGGACTACATCATCAAATTCAGCGATATGGAGCAGGCGTACGCGACGGAATGGTACGTCTCGAAGCTGCTCCGGAAGCACGGCGTTCCGTTCCCGAGATGCATCGGGCAGGGGCAATCCGGCCCGCTGGCTTATTCGATTCTGGAACGGATTCCCGGGCGCAATCTCGTCGACTGCACGGCGGCGGAGCAGGCTGCTCAGCGTCCCGAGGTGATCGGCCTGCTGACGGCGATGAACCATGCGGACGTAAGCGAGACCGCGGGCTTCGGCTGGATCAAGCCGGACGGCGGCGGGACCTTCCCGTCGTGGAAGGACTACGTCGTTTCGTTCTTCGCCAAGGAGCAGTCCGGGTTCTGGGAAGGCTGGCGGGACATTCCCGGCCTGGAGCCGGACGTCGCCGACGAATGCTACGCGCGGCTGCTGGCGTTCTCGGCGTACAACGAGCCGCACCGCCATTTCGTCCATGGCGACGTTTCCCCGTGGAATATGCTGTCGGACGGCAGCCGGATTACCGGGATCATCGACGGCAACTTCGCCTATGGCGACTTCGTCGTCGACGTGGCCACCCTGCGCATCATGACGGGGGACGCGAATATCGAGACCGAATACCGGGCGCACAGCGAGAAGCTGGGCATCGCGCTCCCGGATTACGAGGAGCGGCTGGTCGGCGCGTATTATTTCAAAGGGCTGGACGGACTTCGTTTCTTCGCCAAGATGGGGCGGGAGAACGATTACCGGCATATGCGGCAGTTTCTGTTGTCGTTAACGAACTGACCGGAGCGGAACGGAGCAGAGCGTTTGCGGGATCAGGGCGAAGCAGAATTAGAGCGAGTCAGAGCGCTTGTGGGAGGCAGGGCGGATCAAATCAGAGACAGAGCGAATCGGGGCGCTTGCGGGATCAGGGCTGCCGCCGGCGAATCTGGATGCCATGAAGAAGCGGAGAACGTTCATTGTCCTTCTCGGACAATGAATCGGAGCGCAGGACCTCGAAATCCACGGCAAAGTGGAGGACGAGGTCTTTTTGTCGGAATGAGAGATTTACAGTCTTGCTTCGGCGGCCTATAATCGTCTTGATACTGGAAACGCGATTGGATCGGCATGGCTCAAGAACGATAGAATCGAAGGAGAGATCGTGATGAAATACGCGGTAGTAACCGGAGCGGACCGGGGGCTTGGCTATGCGTTGACCGTGCAATTGCTGGACGCGGGCTATACGGTGTTCGCGGGTCAGTTCATGCCCGACTGGCCGGCGCTCGATCGGCTGAAGGAAGAGAGAGGCGAGCGGCTGATCGTGCTGCCGCTCGATATTTCGAACGGGAGCAGCGTCGGCGAGGCCGCCGCGCGAATCGCGGCATTGACGGACCGGGTCGACCTGCTCGTCAACAACGCGGGCCTCGGGGGCGACTATACCTCTAGTATTTTCGGCGAGATCGATTACGAGAGGCTCGAACGCATCTATCGCGTCAATGCGATGGGACCGCTGCGGGTGACGCAGGCGCTGAACGCGCCGCTGCTACAGGGCGAGCATAAGCTTGTCGTGAATATTTCCTCCGAGGCGGGACAGATCAATCAGGCGTCGCGGGAAGGCTGGTACGGGTACTGCATGTCGAAGGCCGCTCTGAACATTCAATCGAACATCCTGCACAACCAGCTGCGCAAGCACGGAGGCAAAGTGCTCGTCATCCATCCGGGCTGGATGCAAAGCTATATCAGCGGCACGTTGAACGAGAGCGCGGCGATTACGCCGGACGAAGCGGCGACGGGCATTATGAGTATCATCGGCGAATACGTGGCGGAGACGACGGATCGCAAGCACCCGGCTTTCCGCGATTATTCCGGCGCCGAGATGAGCTGGACGTAACGTATCGATTAACGCGCAGAGCGATCGGACCTCATGTCCGATCGCTCTTTCGCATATAACGATCACGGCCCCTCCCGCGATGCGTTGATTACTGACGGCCGTCATGCGCCGTCGCGCTTCGCGCAGGGAGCTGCGCGAAGCGCCGAGGCATGATCTCCTTCATGCACCGCATGGCTCGTCGCGTGGCGCCTGCAGCTATTGCGAATAGCAAGAATGGGCAGCGGGGTGGTAGGCTAGTAACTAACGTTAGACAGGACATCGAGTCGCCTGTCAGAAAGCGAAGTGAAGCGCGTGAATCAAGATTATCGGCTGACCGTGCAGGAAGTGCTGGAGCGTCCCGTCTTCCGGCCCGCTTATTTGGCGGCGGGCAAAGCGGGACTGCGGCGGCTCGTCCGATGGGTTCATATTATAGAAGTCATTCGATTCGACCAGCTGCTGCAGGGCGGCGAATTGATCTTGACGACCGGCGCCGCGTTCAAGAGCGATACGGCGGCGTTCATGACCTACCTGGAACAGCTGGTCCGCTGCGAGGCGGCTTGCCTGTGCATCGAAATGGGCCACCACGTGAGCGCCGTTCCGCAAGCATGGCTGGACGCGGCGGACGCGGTGCAGCTGCCGGTCATCGTGTTTCCGCGAAGCGTGCGGTTCATCGACATTACGCAGGATATCCATGCGCATATGATCAACCAGCATCATCGCGCCCTGCAGGAGCTTGAACGGATTTCCCGTGCGTTCCACCGGATGACGCTGTCTTCCCAAGGCATCGGCAACGTGCTCGAGCTGCTCCGAAGCAGTACGAACGCGGCGGTCGTCTATGTGCCTCAGGACGGCCAGCCGAAATTCATCCCGCCCGTATCGGCCCGGGAGGCGGACGAGTGGCTGGGCGTCTTGGCCGACGGCCTGCGTCGGGAGAACGGCGGCGAGGCAGGAGGCGGCGCGATAGAAGCGGAAGGCAGTGTGAACGAGGCGGAAGGCAGATCGATAGAAGCGGAAGGCAGCGAGAACGGGGCGAAAGGCAGCGCGAATGTAGCGGAAGGTAATGCGATTAAAGCGAAAGGTAATGCGATCAAAGCGGAAGGCAGCGGAGGCGGAGGCTCGGGAATTGGCGGAGGGCGTTATGGGGCTGGCGGGAAGCCGGCCGCGCCGCTGCTCGTCGAACGGAACGGACAGACCGTCATCGTCCAGCCCGTCGGCGCCATGGGCAAAACATGGGCGCATCTCATGCTGGTGCTCAGCCGCAAGCCGCAGGAGTACGAGTACTTGATCCTCGATTCGGCTTCCTTGTCGATCGCGCAGGATTTGCTGCGCAAGCGGTATGTCGAAGAGCGCAGGCTGTACACGCAGACGATGTGGGTGGACGACCTGCTGCATCTGCGGATTCCGGACGAAGAGCAGGTCAAGCTCTTGATCGGCCCGTCGTATAAACAGCTGAACGAGACGGAATACCACGTGATCATCGCGGCGTTCGACAGCGGCGCGGAGGCACGCGCCGGACTGTCCGGCAGCGGCGGAGAAGACTGGGGCATTGGGAGCGGCGGTCGCGACGGCGAAGGCGGGGGAATCAGCAGCGGAGGCAGCGGCGGCGAAGGCCGGGGCATCGGGAACGGCGGCAGCTTCGGTGAAGGCGGGAGAAGCGGCAGCGGGGACGGCGAGGAATCGGCGGGCATCCACCTATCGCTGGCCGTTCGCGCCGTTTTCGAGCAGCATGCGTTCCAGCCGTTCATTACGTTCAAGAACGACCGGCTTGTGCTTGTCGCGTTCGATCGAACGCCGAAGAAGCCGGCCAAAGCACGGCTGCAGCGCGTGTTCCAGGCGCTGGAGCAGCTGAAGGCGGAGGAGAACGTCAAGGTCACCGTCGGCGTCGGCCGGCGCGGGCGCGGCTTCATGCAGGCGCACGCCAGCTACCAGGAGGCGCTGCAGGCGATTTCGCTTGCTCCGGCGCTGCAGGCAAACCAGGTGTTTTACGATGAGATCGGCGTCTTCGGCCTGTTGTTCCATATTGCGGACAAGCAGGTGCTGACCTCGTTCGTGCGCACGTATTTGGGCCCGGTCATCGATCACGACGCGGCGAGGGGCAGCGATCTGCTGCGCACGCTGAACGTGTACCTGGACTGCGACGGCTCGAAAGGAGCGGCGGCGCGGCAGCTGTTCATCGTCCGCCAATCGCTGTATTACCGGCTGGAGAAGATCGAAGAGCTGCTCGGCGCGGACTTCATGCAGCCGGAGAAACGGCTGGCGCTGCAAGTCGGTCTTCGGGCGTACCGGCTGCTGCATCCGGATGCGCATTTGTGAAAAGCTTTGAACCGTTTCTGGACAATTTGTCTAATGGAACGGCCTCGTATTCGTTCTATAGTGGATGCAGTGAGTAAATCAGAACGCTGCTCCCTGACGGGAGGGCGAAGAGAGGCTGAGCCGCGATGAGAATCGGAGTACCCAAGGAAATCAAGAACAACGAGTTCCGCGTCGGCATGACGCCGGGAACCGTGCTATCGTACGTGAACGCCGGCCATGAAGTGCTGGTGGAGTCGGCCGCGGGCAAGGGCAGCGGCTTCACGGATGCCGACTATGCCGCTGCAGGCGCCATTGTCGTGCCGGCTGCGCCGGACGCATGGGCGGCCGACATGGTCGTGAAAGTGAAAGAGCCGATTCCCGAGGAATACGGCTTGTTCCATGAAGGCCTGATCCTGTATGCGTATTTGCATCTCGCGCCGGAGGCGGCATTGACGCGCGCATTGATGGAGAAGCGGGTGACGGCGATCGCGTATGAGACGATCCAGCTGGACAATGGCAGTCTGCCGCTGCTGACGCCGATGAGCGAAGTGGCGGGCCGCATGTCCGTGCAGATCGGCGCGCATTTCCTGGAGAAGGCGCACGGCGGCAAAGGCGTGCTGCTCGGCGGCGTGCCCGGCGTAGAGCCCGGCAGAGTGGCGATTATCGGCGGCGGCATCGTCGGCACGAACGCGGCGAAGATGGCCGTCGGGCTCGGAGGCGACGTCACGATCGTCGATGTGAACCCCGACCGCCTGCGGCAGCTGGACGATCAATTCGGCGGCCGCGTGAAGACGATCATGTCCACGCCGTACAACATCGCCGAAGTCGTGCGCGGCGCGGATCTCGTCATCGGAGCCGTGCTTATCCCGGGCGCCCGCGCGCCGCGGCTCGTCACGGAAGCGATGGTGCGCGCCATGCGTCCGGGCGGCGTCATTATCGACGTCGCGATCGACCAGGGCGGCTCCGTCGAGACGATCGACCGCATCACGACGCATGACGCGCCGACCTACGTGAAGCACGGCATCGTTCACTATGCGGTCGCGAATATGCCCGGCGCCGTATCGCGCACCTCCACGTTCGCGCTGACGAACGCGACCACGCCGTACGGCCTGCAGATTGCGAACAAAGGCTGCGCGCGCGCGGCGCTCGAGAACGCCGCGATCGCCAAGGGCATTAACGCCGCGGCGGGATTCGTGACGCATCCGGCCGTCGCCGAAGCGCACGGATACGCGCATACGGACGTATACACGCTGCTGCGCTAGCGGCGCAGCCCCTTCGTAAGGATAGGGTTCTTCACCCGATCCGCAGGCTGATGAAGGGCGTCCGGGTCGAGGCCCGCGGCTGACAACGTTACCGCTCGGGCAGCGTGCATCGTCAGACGTGTATCTCCTTCACGAACGGGCATAGGCAGGCGGCAGGCGGACAGGCGGCAGGCGGACAGAGGATCCGCTATGTGATCGAAATCGGCGTTTTGGAGGCTGCGATCGGACATAGGATGCGTTATAGGCTCCGGCATGGAGCCATAAACCGGCTTTCGGCAGAAATAGCGCATCTCCTGTCCGGCAGCGTGCGAAAAATCGATGAATACGAGCGAATAAAGGATCTCCTGTCCATTCCCCTTGGACGTTCTCGACATGCCGGGGAATTGTTGCTGCCGCGAAAGAATCTCTTACGCTCGAATGGATGGAAACTTCGCATAACGCGAAAGGCATAATTATAGTTGCGAGCGATTACATCCGCCCGGTAGGAGGAGAACGAGGAAAATTGCGGGCGTCATTACCCAACTGCGAACAACCGAGCTCCATACGCTTCTACGCGGAAGCGCTCGGCCTGGAACTCGCGTTTCGCTACGAGGATTTCCATGCCGGCATTCGCGCAGGCAGCCAAGCGTTCCATCTCAAGGCGGTTCGGCATGTAGCGGAACCCGCGTGCGAGTACGATCGTACGGCGGGCCTTCTTCGTATCCGGAGGGTGACAGCATTGAGCAAGGAGTTGTACGGGGTGCACTTCATCGGCTGCATGCCAGCACCTTCCTTCGGCGCTCACCGCTTCAATTAAATGCAAACATGATTTCAGCTTCGCAAACCAATTCATTGCCTACCTTGGCTTTGCCGTTTCCTTTGACAATCGGCCCTTTTACGCGGGTCACTTCGAATTCAAGATGTAGTTGATCCCCCGGCTTCACTGCCCTGTTGAAGCGGCAATTGTCAATGCCGGTCAATAACCCTATTTGGTGAGCATGGTTTTCTTCATTAAACATTGCGATTCCACCAACTTGCGCAAGTGCCTCAACAATCAAAACACCAGGCATGACAGGATGATTGGGAAAGCGGCCAATGCAATAAGGCTCGTTGCAGGATACACTTTTAATCCCGACAGCTTTCTTGCCTTCAACAACTTCGAGTATCTTATCGACCAAAAGAAACGGATATCTATGAGGAATTGTCTCTTTAATTTTATGAATATCTAACATAAAATGGCCTCCTCTGCGGCTGGCATATTACCATTCTACTTCCATTCGTAATTGGATACCATATCATTCTATACGATGCAAAAAAGCAATCGAGCTTTTCCGGCTGCTGACGTACAGGTTCGAGAAGGTTTAAGTTGGCGAACCTGCAGCTGCTGTCCCGCCGTCGAAGCCGTCATGCTGATAAAGATACACGAGTTGAGCACTTCCGCGATATTGCGGAAGTGCTTTTTGCCGCTTCTTCCGCGCCCCCGCGCGGCCTCGCCCCCTTTACATTTTACATATAAACGCAGAAACGATAGCGCGATGTGCAATTTTACCTAATATATGGAAATAACCGGCGTCCGATTTACAATTCATTAGGATGCGTTTAACGCAGACGAAACATCGGATCTTTAATCTATGGATGTGGGAACGATCCCATGTGGGAACGGTCTCACACCGAAGAGAGGAAGTGCATCGTGGATAATCCGACCATCAAAGAAATCGCTCTGCGCGCCGGGGTATCCAAGTCGACCGTGTCGAGGATCATCTCCGGGAAGGGCTATTCCAGTCCTGAAGCGCGGGACAAGGTGCTGGAACTGATCGAGCAATTGCATTATCGGCCGAATGCGGTCGCGAGGGCCATGGTGTCGCAGCGGACGCATAACATCGGCGTGCTCCTGTACAGAAGGGATCATCCGATCGCCGCGCATCCGTTCTACGGAAAAATCGTCGATGCCGTCTTGCTGGAAGCGGCGCGGCTGAACTACTCGATCTTCGTCACGACCGATCACGACATGTCCATCCGGTCGGCCGACTTCATGATGGAGAAGCGGGTGGACGGGCTGATCCTGATCAGCCGCCTCCAGCGCAGCGTCATCGATTACATCGCGAACTTCGGCGTCCCGTACGTCATGGTGAACGGCTCGACGGACGTCGACGGCGTCATCCATATCGTCAACCAGGACGAAATCGGCGGAAGTTTGATTGCCGGGCATTTGGCGGAGGCGGGGCATGAACGCATCTTCGTCATCGCCGGTCCGCAGAGCCACCGCAGCCACAATTTGCGCTTGAAGGGATTCAAGACCCACATCGGACAAGCCGGCATCGGCATTGCCGAGGAGGCGGTACAGCTCGCGGAGACGTCGACCTTCGGCGAAGGGTACGACATCATGTGCCGGAGATGGGACGCGTTCCGGGAAGGGAAGTACACGGCGCTGTTCGCCACGAACGACATGCTCGCGATGGGCGCGATGAAGCTTCTGCTCGAGCAGTCGGTGCGCATTCCCGGGCAAGTGGCCGTCGCCGGCTTCGACGATATCGATTTCGCCGCCATGTTCTCGCCGTCCTTGACGACCGTCCGGGTCGATACCGGCGAGATGGGCGCGCAGGCCGTCCGTCTGCTGGACCGGCTGATCCGGCAGGAGCAGGATGTTTCCCCGCCGGGCGAGCTGCTGCCGCGGCTGATCGTCAGGCAGTCGACCCGCACAACCTAGTGAACCGCCTATAACCGAAAGGAGCGACTTGTTCATGCGCTGGTATTTCAAAGCGCTCGGGACGCGGAAAATCATCGAATTTCTCGTCCTCGCGCTCTTCGTCATCTTCTTCCTGGGGCCGCTGCTGAACCTGGCCATTCTCGCCTTCACCGGCCAATGGACTTATCCGGACCCGCTGCCTCACCAATGGTCGTTGAAATGGTGGTCGTTCGTCTTCAAGCAGGACGACATCCCGCAATCGATCGCGCTGTCCTTCTTGATCGCCGCCATCGTGACGGGCTTGTCCATCGTACTGTGCATCCCGGCGGCGTACGCGTTCGCCCGCATTCGCTTCCCGCTCAGCCGGTTCTTCCTGTTCTCGTTCCTGCTGACGCACGCTTTTCCGAAAATGGGGCTGTACGTCTCGATCGCGGTGCTCTTCTACAAGCTCGGCTTGATGAACACGCTGCTCGGCGTCGTTCTGATCCATATGATCAACGTGCTCATGTTCATGACGTGGATTCCGACGGCCGCCTTCAAGAACGTGCACCGCGCGCAGGAAGAATCGGCGCGGGACGTCGGCGCGGGACCGCTGCGGGTATTCTTCAAGATCACGCTGCCGATGGCGCTGCCGGGCATTATCGTCGCCTCGGTGTTCACGTTCCTGAACTCGCTCGACGAGGCGCAGGGCACGTTCCTGGTCGGCATTCCGAATTACCGCACGATGCCCGTCATCATGTATTCCATCATCAGCGATTACCCGGCTTACGCAGGCGCGGTGTTCTCCATCATATTGACGGCGCCGACGATCATCCTGCTGCTGGCCGCGAAACGCTTCGTCAGCGCGGACGTCATGTCCAGCGGTTTTCAGATCAAATAAACTTTCAGAACCAATCATGAAGGAGGCCAATCGGGCATGCAGGAGCATCTCTCCATTCAGCTTTCCGTTCAACAACTGTCGAAGCGTTACCGCACCGGCGAAGGCGTCGCCTCCATCTCGCTCGATGTACGCAAAGGCGAGCTCGTGACGCTGCTCGGTCCGTCCGGCTGCGGCAAAACGACGGTGCTGCGCAGCATCGGCGGGTTTCTCGAACCGGATTCCGGCGACATTCTCATCGAAGGGACGAGCGTCCTGAAGTCGCCGCCGGAGAAGCGGCCGACATCGATGGTGTTTCAAAGCTACAATCTATGGCCGCATATGACGGTGTTCGATAACCTGGCATTCGGTCTTAAAATACGCAAGATGAAGAACGCCGACATCCGCAAGGCGGTGGACGATGTATTGCGGCTCGTGCGCCTGCCCGGGGCGGAGCGGAAATTTCCCGCCGAGCTTTCGGGAGGCCAGCAGCAGCGCATCGCGCTTGCCCGTTCCTTGCTGCTGAAGCCGGCCGTCCTCCTGCTCGACGAGCCGTTCTCCGCGCTCGACGCCAAGCTGCGGCACGAGATGCGCGAGGAGCTGCGGGAAATTCAAGCCGAGACCGGTCTTACGATGGTGTTCGTCACCCATGACCAGGAAGAGGCGCTGTCGATTTCCGACCGGATCGTCGTCATGAATCACGGCCATATCGAGCAGGTCGCCACGCCGCAGGACATCTACGATCGTCCGCAAACGTTGTTCGTCGCGCAGTTTATCGGCAAAATGAACCTTTTGAAAGGGGTGATTTCGGAGGGCGAAGCGATTGTAGGGCAGTTAAGGTTTCCGAATTCGAAATCGTTGGCAGGCGAGGTACGTCTGGCCATCCGGCCGGAGGATGTCATCCTGTCGCGTCAAGCGGACGCGGCAGCAGCGCAGGCAGCAACGCAGACAGCAGCGCAGGCAGAGGAAGGCCTGCCCGGCGTCGTCAAACAGATCATGATTCTCGGCCATTATGCCGAAGTGACAGTTCAATCGCGGGAGCATGGCGTTATCCGGGCGTTCCGGCCGCGCGATGCCGTCAAGGAGCTGACCTCGGGCGACCCGGTTCTTCTCCGCTTCAAGAACGTGCACATGTTCCCGGAAGTCGAGGTTCACGTCTAAAACGCAACTCCATTTCATTCCCCAATATCGAGGAGGCTATTATCCATGATTCGCACGAAATCCGCTCTTACGCTTATGACACTGACGACCGTTGCCGCCGCTATGCTGGCCGGCTGCGGCAATTCGAACAACGCCGACAGCACGAACGCGAATGCGGCTAACGCTGGATCGGCGAATGCCGGCGCGGCGAATGGCGGCGCTGCGAATGCAGGCGGCAACGCGGCGCAGACGGACGCTTCGGGCAAGCCGGTCGAGTTCAATTTCTACTTCACCGGTTCCGAGAACGTGAAGAACCTGTGGGACACGCTCGTGCCGATGTTCGAGAAGGACCACCCGAACGTCAAGGTGAAGGAAGTGTACCTCCCGTCCGGCACGGGCGCGCAGCCGACGTACGACCGGATTCTCGCGGCGAAGAAGGCGGGCAAAGGCTCGGGCGGCATCGACCTGTACGAGGACGGCCTGAGCAACGTGACCCAAGGCCAGAAGGACGATCTGTGGGAAACGCTGGATTCGGCCCAAATCGCCAATCTCGCTTCCGTCGACGCCGACACGCTCAAGGACGTAGCCAACCTGGCGATTCCGTACCGTTCGTCCGCCGTCGTGCTCGCGTATAACAGCGACAAGGTCAAGACGCCTCCGAAGACGCTCGACGAGCTGTTCGCCTGGATCAAAGCGAATCCGGAGCGTTTCGCCTACAACGACCCGGCGACCGGCGGCGCGGGCAGCTCGTTCGTCACGACGGCGCTGTACGACAAGCTTCCGGAGGACGCGATTCACAGCAATGATCCGAGCATCGAGAAGCAGTGGGACGCAGGCTTCGCGACGCTGAAGGGCCTTGGCAAATACGTGTACGGCAAAGGCATTTATCCGAAGAAAAACCAAGGTACGCTCGACCTGCTCATCAGCGGTGAGGTGGACATGATTCCGGCCTGGTCGGACATGGCGCTTGAGCAGATCGGCAACGGCCAGCTGCCGGCGACGACCAAGATTTCGCAAATCACGCCAGGCTTCAACGGCGGCCCGACGTACCTGATGGTGCCGAAGCTGTCCGAGAAGAAGGACGCGGTCAATGAATTCCTGAACTTCGTGCTGTCGCCGGAGGCGCAGGCCGTCGTCGTGAGCAAAATGCACGGCTTCCCGGGCATCCAGCTGTCGAGCATGCCGCAGGACATCCAGGATTCCTTCAAAGGCGTGGCGGAAGGCTTCCGGACGTTCAACATCGGCGACCTCGGCAATGACATCAACAAACGCTGGCAAAGCGACGTTGCGGCGCAATGAAGAAATCCGTGAAAATGGGGATGCTGGGGCTGGCGCTCGTCATCCCCTCTTTCCTGCTGCTGTTCGCCACGGTGGTCGTGCCGATTCTCGTCTCGTTCAAGGAAAGCTTGACCAACGAGGAAGGCGGCTACGATCTGTCGAATTATAACTATCTGTTCACCGATAAGCTGATGCGCTCGAACATCGTTTTCACTCTGGAAGTGACGGTGATCTCGGTCGTGCTCGTGCTGATCATCAGCTACGCGCTGGCCGCTTACATGCGCTTCAATCAGGGCAAGCTCGTCAAGTGGATTCGAAGCATGTACATGATTCCGATCTTCATCCCGTCGGTCATCGCGACCTACGGCCTTATCCAGCTGCTGGGCAATCACGGCTGGGTGGCCCGTTTGCTGCTGCTCGTGGGCGGGGGCAGCCTGCCGCGCATTATTTTCGATATGAAGGGCATCATTATCGCGCAAATGTGGTTCAATATCCCGTTCACGACGATGCTGCTCGGATCCGCTCTCGCGGGCGTGCCGGATTCGATCATGGAGAGCGCGAAGGACGTCGGCGCGGGGCGCATCAAGCTGTTCACGCGCTTCATCGTACCGCTCACGTACAAAACGCTGCTCGTCGCCGTGACGTTCGTCTTCATGGGCGTCATCGGCTCGTTCACCGCGCCGTTCCTGCTCGGACCGAACGCGCCGCAAATGCTCGGCGTGTCGATGGAGCAAATTTTCGGCGTGTTCCAGGAGAAGCAGCAGGCCGCGGCGCTGGCGTTCTTCACGTTCCTGCTCTGCTCGTTCATGGGGTTCTTCTACATCCGCAGCATGATTAAGGAAGAGGGGGCGCGTTCTTGATGCAGCGACTTGTGTTTGAAGCGGAAGGACGCGTGCGGCCGGTCTGTTCCAAGACGCATATCGCGTACGGCTTCCACCTGGACCGGCCGGGCGGCACGCTCTGGATCGACTTCGCATACGAGCCGAAAAACCTCGATGACCGCGAACGGGCCCGGTCGCTGATCGCGGGAGGCATCGGCAAGTACACGGAGATGCCGCAGCGCGAACGGCTGCTGGAGAAGTGGGAATCGTTCCTGCCGCTCAAGAACCTGATCACCGTCTCGGTGGACGATCCCGGAGGGCACCGCGGCGCGGGACATCGCCACGATCCCGAGCAGCGGCTGTTCATCGGCGGCTCGGAAGCGTCGCCGGGCTTCGTATGCGGCGAGCTGGCCGCCGGGCTGTGGCAGGTGACGCTCAGCCTGCATGCGATCGTGACGGACGACTGCCGTTACCGCCTGCACATTCATCACGAGGAGGCATGAGCAGCATGCGCTGGATGGCTTGCGAGCTTCACACCCATACCGATCACAGCGACGGGAAGCAATCGCTGCTTGAGCTTGCGCGGGGCGCGCGGGCGCTCGGCTTCGACTGCATTGCGCTGACCGACCATAATACGATGTCGGGCCTGCACGATCGCGCGCAGGTCGAAGAAGCGACGGGCATGACGATCGTTTCGGGCATGGAATGGACGACGTTCTACGGCCATATGGTCACGATCGGCTTGACCGATTTCGTGGACTGGCGTCCCGCGGTGCCCGGCGACATCGACCGGGGCATCGGGCAGGTGCACGCGCACGGCGGCATCGCCGGCATGGCGCATCCGTACCGGATCGGCAGTCCGATGTGCACGGGCTGTTACTGGGAATTCGAGATTGGCGATTGGAACCAGCTCGATTATATCGAGGTTTGGTCGGGCGCTTTTCCATCGATCAAGACGGACAATGCCCGCGCGTTCCGGTTGTGGACGGAGCGTCTGAACGAGGGCTATCGCATCGCGGCGACGTCCGGGCGGGACTGGCATACGCAGGAGCCGACGTCCGATTCGCTGGCAGTGACGTATCTGCTGCTCGACGAGACGGAAGGCGACGCGACGGAGCAGGCGGTGCGCGCGCTTGCCGCAGGCCGGGCTTCGGTGACGATGGGGCCGCTCGTTACGCTGGCGCTGCGCGCGGCGGAGGCGGTTTACGGCATCGGCGATTGCGTGCCGAAGCAGGAGCTGCGCCCGCGTTACGAAGCGGTTGCTGCGATTGATTTCGAGGTTCGCGCAGGGTTGTGGGATTTTCCGGACGCGGCGTATTCGCTCGTTCTCATGAGTAATGCAGGCGTCATCGGCGAACAGAAGGCGAGTCCCGATACGCGGGAGTATCGGTTCGAAATTCCCGGCGACGGCTTGCGATGGGTGCGGGCGGAGCTGAAAGGCACGGTGCGCGGCATGCGCACGACGATTGCGTTCACGAACGCGATCTATACGGAACGCGAATAAGGAGTGACGATAATGGCTCGAGGTTTTCCGCTGATCACGGCGCATGCCGGAAGCATGAACATCATGGCGCATACGCTGCAATCGGTGCGCGTCGGCATCGAGCTTGGCGCGGATGTGGTGGAAGAGGATATTCGGGTCACGCGGGACGGCGTTCCCGTGCTGGCGCATGACGACGAATGGATGACCGCGGAGCGGCAGCGCGTGCGTATCGCGGATATGACCTATGCGGAATTAAGCGGTTTGCAGCTGGTGGAGGTTGCCGAGGGCGAGGATCGGGGCGAGCAGGCTGCCGGGCATGATGAGCGCATCACCGAGACGCTCAGACTGCTGAAGCTGGAAGATATCCTGCCGCTCGTGGAGTCGTCGGGCGCCGCGATCAATCTGGACCTGAAAGTCGACGCGGCGATCGAGCCGACGGCGGCGCTGGTGCGGCAGTACGGGCTGTCGAAGCGGGCTTTCTTCTCCGGCTGCCAGCGGGATCGCGCGCTGCTGGCCGAGGAGCTGCAGCCGGACATGCGGAAGCTGCTGAATACGGACGTCGAGCTGTTCCGGACGATGCCGTACCTGGAGGCGCTGGCGCAAACATGCGAAGACGCCCGCGCGGCGGCGTGTTTCGGCATCAACGTCTACCACGGCATCCTGCGCCGGGAGTTCATCGACTACGCGGCGGGGCTCGGGCTGCCGGTCTATGCATGGACCGTCGGCGACGAGGCGCTGATGCACCGGTACGCGGATTGGGGCGTCGCCTCGATCACGACCCGCGACGTCGAGACGCTTGTGCGCGTGAAGCGGGAGCGGCTCGGTTCGCTGCGCTGAGGTGCGGGAATATGGTGCAGGCTTGCTGAAGTAAAGCAAGCTTGCTTTGCTGTAGCCGGTGCCGGAGGCCGAGAAGCCCTGCCTCATGAGGCAGGGCTTCTCGGCCTATACGGGCACGGGCCGGATTTTGCGCTGGAAACGGCGCAGAGCTCTGGCGCGGCTCGAAGCCTTCAAAATCCTGCCACTATGGCAGGATTTTGCTCGTGAGACGGCCCGAAGCCTTCAAAATCCTGCCGTCATGGCAGGATTTCACTCCCGAAACGGCTCGAAGCCTCCATAATCCTGCCGTCATGGCAGGATTTCGCTCCCGAAACGGCTCGAAGCCTCCATAATCCTGCCGTCATGGCAGGAATTCGTTCTCGAAGCGGCTCGAAGCCTCCATAATCCTGCCGTCATGGCAGGAATTCACTCGCGAGACGGTCCGAAGCCACCAAAATCCTGCCGTCATGGCAGGATTTCACTCGCGAGACGGTCCGAAGCCACCAAAATCCTGCCGTCATGGCAGGAATTCACTCGTGAGACGGCCCGAAGCCTTCAAAATCCTGCCGTCATGGCAGGATTTCACTCCCGAAACGGCTCGAATCCTCCATAATCCTGCCGTCATGGCAGGAATTCGTTCTCGAAGCGGCCCAAAGCCCCGAAATCCTGCCGTCATGGCAGGATTTCACTCGCGAGACGGTCCGAAGCCACCAAAATCCTGCCGTCATGGCAGGAATTCACTCGTGAGACGGCTCGAAGCCTCCATAATCCTGCCGTCATGGAAGGATTTGGCTCCCGAAACGGCTCGAAGCCACCAAAATCCTGCCGTCATGGCAGGAATTCACTCGCGAGACGGCCCGAAGCCACCAAAATCCTGCCGTCATGGCAGGAATTCACTCGTGAGACGGCTCGAAGACTCCATAATACTGCCGTCTTGGCAGGAATTCGTTCTCGAAGCGGCCCAAAGCCCCGAAATCCTGCCGTCATGGCAGGATTTCACTCGCGAGACGGTCCGAAGCCACCAAAATCCTGCCATCAGGCAGGAATTCGCCTCCGGAGCGGCCCGAAGCCCTCGAAATCCTGCCGGCAGGCAGGATTTCACTTCTGAAATGGCTTGAAGCCCCGAAAATCCTTCCGTCAGGCAGGAATTCGCTTCTGAAATGGCTCGAAGCCCCGAAAATCCTGCCGTCAGGCAGGAATTCGCCTCCGGAGCGGCCCGAAGCCCCCAAATCCTGCTGTCGGTGCAGGATTTGGGGGGGCGACACTCTTTCACCACGAGAGAATCTTTCTTCTCCCGACAGAGGGGGAAATGATAGTATAGGTACATGCGAGTTGCTGCCTACAGCTTATGTTAGTTGAGGTGCACGAAGAGAGGGGCTGTACGACATGTTGTTTGAAGTTATCGCTTTGTCACCCGAGGACGCGCGGTTCGCGGCCCGGCACGGGGCTGACCGGATCGAATTCGTCGCGACGATCGAGGAAGGCGGATTGACGCCGTCGTGGGCGTTCATCGAAGAAACGGCGGCGGCTTGCGCCATTCCGATCCATGTCATGATCCGTCCCCACAGCCGTTCATTCGTTTACTCGGAATCGGATATGGAACAGATGATCAGCGATATGGCGGGACTGAAGCAAGCTGGCGCGAACGCGTTCGTGCTCGGGGCGTTGACACCTGGAAGAACGGTCGACGAGGAGAAGCTGAAGCGGCTGCTCGATGCTGCAGACGGCCTGCCCGTCACGTTTCACCGGGCGTTCGATGAGGCGCAGGATCTGGAGGCGGCGTTCGAAACACTGGCGCGCTATGCGCAAATCCGTACGATTTTGACTTCCGGCGGCAAGCCGAGCGCGTTGGACGCGGCGGACATGATCGCCCGGCTCGTGCGCATGAGCCGCGGGACGGGGATAGAAATCATGGCGGGGAGCGGCCTGACGCCGGCGACGGTTGCCGAATTCGCGCAGGCGACCGGCGTGCGCGCCGTACATTTCGGCTCGGGCGTGCGCCGCGGCGGCGCGCAAACGGCGCCGATCGACGCCGAGCGGCTGGCGGCCGTACGAACCGCGATCGGCGGGATTAACCCGGCAGCGCAATAAGCTTCACGTTGCCGGGTGCCTTCGTCCGGCGCTGCAAAGCGTTAACGAGCCAAGCGAACCATAAACGAGAAATAGAGGCACCTGCAGCCATTTAAGGAACGGCGCCCGAAGAAGCCTAATTGACGAATCGCGTTAGCGGAAGCAGGAAGCTGAAGCAACTTATACCAATTTTGCAGTTTGCAAGGAGGTTTACATCTTGCGCAAAATCGCCTGGACGAAGGCGATGTCGTCTTCGGGCACACCCTCTTGTGCAAGATTCGCCGAATTCCCGGCAATGAAGTGCACCCAAGTGCACCACAGGGCGCGAGTCCATCGAATTCCCGGCAATGTAGTGCACCCAGTGCACCCAGTACAGCACTGGGCACGAATTCGCCGGTTTCCCGGCGATGTAGTGCACCCAGTGCACCACAGGGCACGAATCCGCAGATTTCCACTGCGAAGACGGTCATACGTCACATGAAGAATATGTCTGAGTTCCGTTGCTGGAGAGCGCCGCCAGCCAATCCGGTAGTGTAGACATTGCCCACTAGTGAGCGCCGCCAACCATCCCCAGTAGTGTAAGCCTCGCCGACTGGCGAGCGCCGCCAGCCATCAGCCTCGCCGACTGGCGAGCGCCGCCAGCCATCAGCATCGCCGACTGGCGTACGCCCAGCGTGTAACCGCAAGCCGCCCGGCTGCGAGTGAATTGCCGGCTTCTCGGCGGCAAGACGCACCGCGCGTCGACCACTTGATCGGCCGCGGCCTTGCGCGGCAACGCAAAGCCGCGGCCGCACCAGCAACTTGTCCCTTTTACGCCGTGTCCACTTTTCATTCCACATGTACTCGGCGCATACGCCCGTAAGCATTCCTCCCGATTATCTGCGTCCACCTTGGGCGGCATCGCGAATGCGCCTCTGCGCCCGGCCATTGGGCCACATCCGTCCCATGAAACCGCTGCGAGATGCGTTTTCGTTCGCCGCCGGCAAGGGGAACTTACCGCGAGGCCGTGAGCGCAGCGCAATAAAAACTCGCCTTAAGCAGCCGGCTGCGCAAGGAAATTATCGAACGGCATCGAATTGATAAGCGAATGAGATTGGCTTCCTCCAATGGATGAAGATGGGGCAGCGCCCGGCAAGACGCATAACGGCGAGCTTTCCGCGTTGAAAACGGTCATTGACGGCTCCTGCCGGATTGTTTATAATTCAAACAATGATTAATTGAAACGTTTCGATTCATAGCAATTCATCATGACGAACCAAGAAGCGGACTAAAGAGAGATGGGAGTGAACACGGTGGCTACGATTAAGGATATTGCCAAACGAGCGGGCGTTTCGATTTCGACTGTTTCTTATGCGCTTAACGGCAGCCCGAAGGTGACGAACGAGACGACGGAAAAAATACTTGCTGTTGCCAAGGAACTGAATTATATCCCGAACGCAGCTGCAAGATCGCTCAAGACAAGAGAAACGAAAATCATCGGCATCTTCCTGACGGACTTCAGCGGCGCGTTCTATGGCGATCTGCTGCAGGGAACGAAGGAGCTGCTGGTCCGGAAGGGCTATGAGCTCATCGTGTGCAGCGGCAAGCAGTCACGCTGGATGCTGCCCGAACGGATGATCGACGGCGCCATTATTTTGGACGTCACGTTCGACAGCGAAGAATTGATTCGCTACGCGGACCGCGGCCACAAGCTCGTCGTGCTGGATCGGGAGCTTACGCATCCGAACATCAACCAGGTGCTGCTTGATAATAAGGCGGGCGCCACGCTGGCGACGGAGCATCTGATCGAGGAAGGACACCGTAAGATTTATGCCGTGACGGGACCGAGCGGCTCGTTCGACTCGAAGCAGCGGCTGCATGCCGTCATGCAGGTCGTAGAGCGGACGGCAGGCATCACGCTTGCCATTATTGAAGGCGATTTCAATAAGGAGGGCGGAGAGCATGCCGCGAAGCGGATCATGGCCGAACACGCGGACGGGCAGGCAGCGGCGGCAGTGTTCTGCTTCAACGACGAGATGGCGATCGGCATGATGAACTACATCGCGGAGCACCATCCCGAAACTCGGGTCGGAGAGCATATTCATATCGTCGGTTTCGATAACTTGGAGCTGGCCGCCTATTCGCAGCCGCGTCTAACGACGATCGATTATTCGAAGCGCAAATGGGGCGCGCTGGCCGCGGAGCAGCTGGTCAAGCTGATTAGCGGCGCCGAGGTGGAGAACGAACGGATCTACGTTACCCTCATGAAGGGGAAGTCGGTGGGGACGGCCTAGCGCTGCTAAGCAGACGCGCATGGCAAGGAAGCGATTTCGGCCTCGGGCGGGCTGCTTATTCGGCATGGCGCCAAGGGCAAATCCCACACCAAAATCGAAACGTTTCGTCACTAATGTGGTCCGATGTGGTCCATTGAGGATCAAAAGCAGGCGGGCCGGGTAAAATAGCTTCGTTGTCGTGGTTTATTGTTGGTTTCCGTGGTGGAAACGAGAAAATTTGGAACCGAATTCATCCCAAAAAAAGGATTGATTTCAACGAAGTCATGGTGTAATATTCGTTCTAGAGAAACGTTTCAATAGCGAGCTTCGACATAGAGGAGATCGTTCATGAGATAATTTAACGGAAATGTTTCGATTTACCTGTAATCAAGTGGATACACGCATGAATTGTTCTCGAAAATCGAAACGTTTCTAGTGTTGTAAGCGTAATCTTAAAAAATGTCAGGAACCTTACACTAACGGGGGTAGGCTGCATGCAGGTCATAGCTAAAGTAAAACATCATGGCGAAAACGTACTGCGGGAGATTTGGAAGAACAAGATTATGTTCATTATGCTGGCGCCAGTCATCGTATACTTTGTTCTTTTCCACTACGTGGTCATGCCGGGGGCGTATGTGGCGTTCGTCGATTTCAATATCAGGAAAGGCATCTTCGGCAGTAAATTCGTCGGGCTTGATAATTTTCAATTCCTGTTAAAGAACGGCGACCTGTGGAACATTACGAAAAATACATTGCTTTACAACTTTGTTTTTCTCGCGCTGGGCAACGTGATCCAAATCGTGTTTGCCATTATGCTGTCCGAGGTTTCCGGCAAATGGTTCAAGAAGGTTACCCAATCCGTCTTCTTGCTGCCGTACTTCATCTCGATGGTTATCGTCGGCGTGTTCGCTTACAACATGTTCAATTACAATTCCGGCTTCGTCAATACGGTGATGGTCTCCCTGGGGTTTGAACGCTATGAGTTCTATTCCAACCCCGATATCTGGAAGTACATCATCGTGGCGTTCAAGATTTGGAGCGCGACCGGCTACGGCATGATCGTCTACCTGGCCACGATTACGGGCATCAGCCATGATCTGTATGAAGCGGCTTATATGGACGGGGCGAGCAAATGGCAGCGTATCCGGTATATGACCTTGCCGCTGTTGAAACCGACGTTTATTCTGCTGCTGCTGTTCGGTCTCGGCGGCATCCTCAAGGGCTCGTTCGATCTGTTCTACAATCTGATCGGCACGAACTCGGTGCTCTACCCGCAGACGGACATTATCGATACGTATGTCTTCCGCAGCCTTGTCGGGCAGTTCAACTTCTCGATGGGCGCAGCCGTCGGGTTCTACCAGTCGTTATTCGGCCTGATCATCGTGTTAACGGTCAATTTGATCGTTCGCAAAATCGAGCCGGACAGCGCTTTATTCTAGAAGGGGGTTGAAACCATGGAGACGAAAGGCGTAGGAAAAGAAGACTTCAGCAGCATTGTCATTAAAGTCGTCAGTTATGTGAGCATCGTCTGCTTTGCCTTGGCTTGCGTGTTTCCCTTTGTCCTGATGATTTCCTCCTCTTTCATGAATGAGCAGGAAATCGTGCGCGAAGGTTACAAATTGATTCCGAAACATTTTTCCATAAAAGCTTATGAGCTGCTGCTCCACAACTCGTCTACGCTGTCCAAGGCGTACGGCGTAACGATCTTCATTACGGTTGTCGGCACCGTGGCTGGATTGTTGATGATGTCGATGGCAGGGTACGTATTGAACAGGAAGGACTTTAAATACCGCAACTTCTTCTCCTTCCTGATCTACTTCACGACACTGTTTGCCGGCGGTTTGATTCCGAGCTATATCCTGATGGTCAAATATTTGCACCTGAAGGACAGCTTGTTCGCGATGATCCTGCCGGGCGTCGTCGGCGCATGGTCGATCTTCCTGATGCGGAACTTCATGAAGTCGATCCCGGATTCCTTGTATGAATCGGCGACCATTGACGGCGCGGGGGACTTCCGGATCTACTGGCAGATTTTCATGCCGCTGGCCGTTCCGGCGCTGGCGACCATCGGTCTGTTCTCGGCGCTCGGATTCTGGAACGAATGGTATAACGGCATGCTGTACATTCAAACGCCGGACAAATTCCCATTGCAATACGTTCTGCAGCGCATGATCAACCAGACGAACGTGCAGGCGCTTATCAATCAGGGCGCGGTCATTAACACGGCGGATTTGCCTTCGCAATCCATCAAGATGGCTACCGCGGTCATGGCCACGGGGCCGATTATCCTGCTGTATCCGTTCGCGCAGCGTTATTTCGTATCCGGTCTGACGATCGGTGCCGTCAAAGGATAGGTAATACATGTCCCTCGTTAAGAAGGGCATCTATTATATAAGCTTAAGCAAACAAAAAAGGGAGCGAGAAAAATGAGAAACAAGGGCAAGAAGGTTTCGGGCATTTTACTGGCGTTTACGATGATGGGAGGGCTGATGGCCGGCTGCGGATCATCGAATGACGGCAATAATGCCGCATCGAACGGCGGCAATAACGGGTCGTCCACGGGGTCGACGAATTCGGCGACTACCGCGAACGGCGTAGACATCTCCAAAGAGGTTAAGCTGGTTTATTACCTGTGGGGCTCCGAAGGCGTTGCGAATAAAGACATTTTGGCCGAGATCAACAAGAAGCTGAAGCAGGATATCAACGCGACGATCGAAGTCAAGTATATCGACTGGCCGGATATCGCGACCAAGTATCCGCTGCTGTTCGCTTCCGGCGAGAAGTTCGACATGTCCCACGCATCGCCGGGCGCTCCGGTGTCGTATTTCACGCTTGCTAATCAGGACGCGCTCGTAGATATTACGGACATGCTGGATAAGGTTGCTCCGAAACTGAAAGCGGAAATTCCCGCATCGACGTGGGAAGCGACGAAGGTTAACGGCAAAATCTACGGCGTTCCTTCGTTGTACAGCGAATTCACGCCGACAGGCTACGCTTACCGCTCCGACCTGTTGAAGAAGTATGGCATGGAGAAAATCAGCAGCATCGCGGACATGGAGAAATACATGGACAATGTCGTGAAGAACGAGTCCTATCCGCCAATCAACGGCAATGCCGACGATGCGTTCAACATGTACCGGATGCTCGTCGAGACGACGGACATGTGGCTGAACGCGCCGGGCATCAATACGTCCGAGCTGAACCTCGTGACGAAGAGTCCGGAAGATTACAAAACCGTGTTCCACCCTGCCTTCACGCAAGAGTTTGAAGACTGGGCCGTGAAAATGCGCGAGTGGGCGGACAAAGGCTACTGGCCGAAAGACATTATGTCCTCGAAGGTCGATGCGGGCACGAACTTCAGAGCGGCGAACTCCGCAGGCTACCTGACGCATGCGCAGGACTGGATCGGCAAGTACGGCATGGACACGAAAGCGCAGCCGGATGCGAATCTGGACTTCTATACCTTCGCGGAAGCCAATCATAAGATCAAACGCAAATTGGGCGTAGAGAACTCTACGGTAATCAGCTCGACGACCGACAATCCGGAGCGTTCGCTGATGGCCATCGAGAAATTCATGACTGATCCATCCTACTACAACCTGATTCAATACGGCATTGAAGGCCGTCAATATGTCATCGAAGACGGCATGAAGAAGACGCCTGCTAACTTCGACGAGAAGAAAGACGGCGGCGGCTTCGCGGCATGGTCCCTGCGGAACGACAAATACAATCTGCCGATGGACACGGAGAACCCGATCCGCAGCAGCCTGTATGAGCAATGGAATAAAGATGCCATCAACGATCCGTACATGGGCTTCAGCTTCGATCCGAAGAACGTATCGACGGAAATCGCGGCGATCTCCAACGTCAACCAGCAATTGGGCATGCAGCTGATGCTCGGCAAGACGAAGAAGGATCCGAAAGCAGCCGTTGCCGATTACAGAAAACAACTGAAAGACGCCGGCATCGACAAAGTAATCGCAGAAGTCGAAAGACAACTCGCCGACTTTACGCCGGTCAACTAATCGAATCGATCAATCAACGAGAGAGCTATGCGCATGGGGGTAAGACCCGTGTTCATAGCTCCCTCCATATAAAGGAGCGGATGTACGAGTGAATACGCCAGTATATCGGGTTGCTTTCATCGGCTGCGGCCGGCGCGCGCATGAGCATGCGGTGGGCGTGAAGGCCGACGGCAGATGCGAGGTTGTCGGGCTGTCCGATCTTTCGGTCGAATCGTCCGAAAAGCTGAATGCCGAGTTCGGTTTCACGGCAAATATCTATACGGATCACAAGGAAATGCTTGCCCGGGAAAAGCCCGATGTCGTGCTGATCTGCCTGTGGACGCCGCTGCATCTGCCGGTCTTTCGCGATTGCGCGGAAGCGGGCGTCAAAGCCGTGCTGTGCGAGAAGCCGATGTCGCCTGCCTGGGGGGAATGCCAGGAGATGGGCCGGATCGCCGAGGAACACGGCTGCCAGCTGACCTTCTCGCTGCAGCGCCGATTCGCCAAGGGCAATCAAACCGTACGCCGCCTTATTAAGGAAGGGAAAATCGGACAGGTGGTGCGGATGGATCTGTATTCGCCGCCGAACCTGCTGGATTGCGGGATCCATACCTTCGACCAGGCCATCAGCTACATGGACGAAACGCCGGCCAAATGGGTGCTTGGCGCGGTGGATACGACCGAGACCTATAACTGGTTCAACGTTCCGTCCGAGTGCGGCGCATCCGGGCGGATCGTGTTCGCGAACGGCGTTCAAGCCAATCTCGTCTCCGGCGAGATCGATACGTGGGAGCCGTCCGGGGACGCATCGAAGATCTGGGCCGGCGTTCGCGTGTTCGGCACGGAGGGCTTCATCGAGGCGATGTGGGACGGACAGATCGTCCGCGCCGTCAATTACAACGATCCGTCCTGGAAGCCGGAGATGGAATTGTCCTCGATGTCCGAGCAGATGGAGGGCTATGTCCGCCATGCCATCGATTGCCTGGTATCGGGCGAGGAACCGGAGGTTTCGCATCGGAAAGCCCTTCGCGCCTCGGAAATTATTTTCGCCGTCTATGAATCGGTGCGCCGTCACGCGCGCGTAACGCTGCCGCTTGAAGGGGTAACGGACAGTCCGTTTATTACGATGCTGGAGAACGGCGAATTTGCCAGAGAGGGAGCGTGAGCCTGACGATGTCAAGACCGAAGCTGGGATTAATCGGAATCGTGAACGAGGAATCGAAGCAGGACTTCTGGGGAACAATGCAGCGTATCGCCGAAATCGGTTACGAAGGCATTGAAGGCTCGGGAGAGCTGCTTAATGGGGATGTCAAAGCGAATGTGGCGCGATTCCGCGAATTGGGACTGCAGGTTGCGACCCACAGCGTGAACAAGGAGCAGCTGAGAGACCCGAAGGCGCTCGATCGGGTGATCGGCGAGGCGCTCGCGCTGCAGACGAAGGATGTCACCTTCTGGTGGGATGTGGTCGATACGCGGGAGCAGCTGCTTCGCGATGCCGAACTGTACAATGCCGCCGGCGCCAGGATGAAGGCGGAAGGGCTGCGGTTCTGCTACCACAACCACGCGCATGAGTTCGAGCGTGCCTTTAACGGCGTGTACTCGCTCGATATATTGGCGGAGCATACCGATCCGGCGCATCTGTATTTCCGTCTGGACGTCGCCTGGATTACGCTTGGCGGCGCCGATCCGGCGCATATTCTGCGCAAGATGGCGGGCCGCGTGCCGGCCATCCATCTGAAGGACGTCTACGGAACCGACGAGGTCGGCAAGTGGACCGCTGTCGGCACGGGCGTGGTGAACATCCAGGCTTCGATTGAAGCGGCGAGGGAGATCGGCGTGGAATGGATGACGGTGGAGCAGGACCAGCTCCGCAATCTCACCGGGATCGAGACGGCGACCGTCAGCTATTTGAATTTGAAAGAGCAGGGCTTGCTGTAAGCCGGAACTGATTAAAGAGGCTTTCCCGCGTCGTTCGTGGCGACGATGGGATCGCCTCTTTGCGTTTTTCTGAAGGCGACTTCGCTTTTTTCGCCGCAAACCGGATTCGCGAAAATCGCAAAGTGTTCCCGGCGGGTGAAAAAGGTGAACGAACCGAAAAAATCCCGTTGAGCGCGCGTGCGCGCGCGTTTATTCTTATTCCTACGACCGAGCTGACAAAGGAGTGCGGCAATGAGTGTTTTTGCGATAACTAACGGCGCGTTTGAGAATCATGGGCAACCCGTCCGCCTGCTCTCGGGAGCGATGCATTATTTCCGGATCGTGCCGGAGTATTGGCGGGACCGGCTGCTCAAGCTGAAGGCCTGCGGCCTGAACACGGTCGAGACGTACGTCGCCTGGAACGTGCATGAACCGAAGGAAGGCGAGTTCCGCTTCGACGGCATGGCCGACGTCTGCTCCTTCATCGGGCTTGCGGGAAGTCTCGGCCTTCACGTCATCGTACGCCCGAGTCCGTATATTTGCGCGGAATTCGAATTCGGCGGTCTGCCCGCGTGGCTGCTCGCCGATTCCGATATGCAGCTGCGGTGCAGCCATCCGGCGTTCCTGCGGAAGGTCGACGCGTATTACGACGCGCTCATCCCGCGGCTGAAGCCGCTGCTCTGCACGAACGGCGGGCCTGTCATCGCCGTGCAGATCGAGAATGAGTACGGCAGCTACGGCAATGACGCGCGGTACCTGGAATACCTGAAGGAAGCGCTGATCGCGCGCGGCGTCGATACGCTGCTGTTCACGTCCGACGGCCCGACCGACGCGCTGCTGCAAGGCGGCTCCGTCCCCGGCGTGCTGGCGACGGTCAATTTCGGCTCGCAGCCGGCTTCGGCCTTCGCCAAGCTCCGGGAATACCGGACGGACGAGCCGCTCATGTGCATGGAGTACTGGAACGGCTGGTTCGACCATTGGGGCAAGCCGCATCATACGCGCGACGCGGCGGATGCCGCGGCCGTCCTGGAGGAGATGCTGGCGCTGGGCGCGTCGGTCAACTTCTATATGTTCCACGGCGGCACCAATTTCGGCTTCTACAACGGCGCGAACTGCCAGGAGCCGAATCTGTACGAGCCGACGGTCACGAGCTACGACTACGACGCGCCGCTCGACGAAACCGGCGAGCCGACGGCCAAATATTTCGCTATGCGCGACATCATCGCCCGGCATGCGCAGACGGAGCTGGCAAGCTTGCCGGAGCTCCCGCCGCCGGCGGGGCGTCGAGCCTACGGCCGCGTCGAGCTGACGGAGCGTGCGGCCTTGTTCGGGCAGCTGGACGCGCTGTCCGCACCGGTCGAGGCGATTGCGCCGCTGCCGATGGAGAAATTCGGGCAGCAATACGGGTTTATTTTGTACACGACGCGGATCAGCGGACCGCGGCCGGAGGAGCGCCTCTTCATACAAGAGGCGCGGGACAGGGCGCTGGTCTTCCTCGACGGCGCGTACCAAGGCATGATCGAGCGGGGGCAGACGGTACAATCGCTGCCGATCGCCATTCCGCCGGAAGGAGCAAGGCTCGATATTCTGGTGGAGAACATGGGCAGGATCAATTACGGCCCTTACTTGAAGGATGCGAAGGGCATTACCGAAGGCGTGCGCCTCGGCTTCCAGTTTCTCTTCGGCTGGACGGTCCGCCCGCTGCCGTTGGAGGACTTGTCCGCGCTGCGCTATGAGCGCAATGACAGCCGTGACAGCCATGACAGCCATGACAGCCAATCGTCGAACGAACAAGGGGAACAGCCGCGCTTCTACCGGGGAACGTTCCGCATCGGCGAAATCGCCGACACGTTCCTCGACATGGAAGGCTGGACGAAAGGCGTCGTCTTCGTCAACGGCTTCAACCTTGGCCGTTACTGGAACCGGGGGCCGCAGCGGACGCTGTACGTGCCTGCGCCGCTGCTGCGCGCCGGCGACAATGAAATCGTTATTTTCGAGCTGCATCATGCGCGGGAAGCCGCGGTCGTCCTGACGGACGCGCCGATGCTTGACCACCGCTACGACAACCGCCAATAAGCGATAGAGGAACCGACATACGAGGAGGATGCAGCAATGAGCGAAGCGATGAACGAGACCGTCCAAGAGGTCGAGAACGGCGTTCATAATTACAGCAGCGAGACCGATTGGGTGAAGCCGGAGAACCCGGTGACGCTGGAGCGGCTGGAATGGTTCAAGGACCAGAAGCTGGCCTTGATGATGCACTGGGGCCCGTATTCCCAGATCGGCATGGTCGAATCGTGGATTCTGAGCGACGAGGACGGCGACTGGGCCCGGAACGACGTCGATTGGACGAACGATTACGAGGAAATGAAGCGGGAATACTTCGACCTGAACAAGACGTTCAATCCGATCCGTTTCGAACCGCGGAAATGGGCGGAAGCGGCGGCCGAAGGCGGCTTCAAATATCTGATCTTCACGACGAAGCATCATGACGGCTTCTGCATGTGGGACACGCAGACGACGGATTACCGCATCACCGGCAGCGAGACGCCGTTCCGTTCGCACCGCTATGCCGACGTCTGCAAGAATCTGTTCGACGCGTTCCGCGACAAGGGGCTCGCGATTTCCGCCTACTTCTCCAAGGCGGACTGGCATACGCCGTACTATTGGGCGCCGGGCACGGAACGCGGCACGCATACTTGGCGCGGCCCGTCATACGATCCGAAGGCGAATCCGGAGCTGTGGGAGCAATTCGTCGGCTTCACGCATGACCAGATCATGGAGCTGATGACCCGATACGGCCGGATCGATATTCTGTGGCTGGATGCCGGATGGGTACGGGACGGCGGCCGCGTCAGCCAGGATATCCGCCTCGGCGAAGCGGTGGAACGCGCGCGCCGGACGCAGCCGTGGCTGCTGGCGGCCGACCGCACCGTCGGCGGCCCGTACGAGAACTACGTCACGCCGGAGCAGACCATCCCCGAGCGCCCGCTGAACGTGCCGTGGGAGAGCTGCATCACGATCGGCACGTCGTTCTCCTTCGGGTTCGAGGATCGTTATAAATCCGGGCGTCAATTGGTGCGCATCCTGATGGAGGTCGTCGCCAAAGGCGGCAATCTCGCGCTGAACGTCGGTCCGCAGCCGGACGGCAGACTGCCGAAGGGCGCCCTGCGGAGCATGAAGGAGCTCGGCGCCTGGCTGAAGGCGCATGGCGAAGCGGTCTACGGCACGCGTATTTGCGCCCCGTACTTCACGGGCGAGTGCGCCTTCACGCGCAAAGGCGAGACGGTCTACTGCACGTACTTGTACGCGGGCGAGGACAGCCGCGTCAGCGAGACGATTACGATCCCGTATACGGGCACGGTCGCGAAGGTCGAGCTTGTCGGCACCGGCGAGCCTGCCGCCTTCGAGCAGAACGGCGCGGGACTTGCGCTGCAGCTTCCGGCGAGTCAATTGAACGGCGGCGCAGCTCCGATTGCGCATGTTTTCCGCCTGCTTCCTTAAGCATGGAGCAGCAATGGTAGAATTGCTGACGCAAATCGTGTAAAATGATTTGTTCAAAGTGAATGATGCGGCATTCCAAATTGCAGGATGCGCCGGCGAACCGGCGACGGGAGGGATCATATGAACAGAAGCTGGTTTCGCAAATTATTACTATCGTATCTTCCCGTCTTCGTCGTCGTCGTCGCGATCCTGTTCGTCGTGTTCTTCCAGTCGCTCAGCGAGCAGAACCGCAAGCAGACGGTGAAGGCGAACGCGTTTCTCGCGGAGCAGGCCGTGCGGATGACGGACAGCTCCCTGCAGGCGATCGACTATCAAATTCTGCGCGATACGCTGTCGTCCGGCGAACTGAGACGGTTCTTCGGCACGGACAGCGACGACGTCTACGGCAATATCCAGGCGAACACGCGAATTGACGACTGGAAGCTCAATTACGGCATTATCGATTCGGTCTATATGATCCGCTTGAAGGATCAATTCATTCTTGGCGACGGTTCGGCGCAGCAAGCGGAATTCCCGGATCAGTCGTTCATCCAGCCGTATATCGAACAGCGCGCGCCGCTCGGCAAATGGTCGGGACAACGCAGCTACAAGGCGTATCCCTCGTCGTCGTCGTCGAGCGTCATTACGCTGGTGCAGGGCTACCCGCAATTTACGTCGGCGAAGCAAGGGTTCATCGTCATCAATGTCAGCCTGGCGAAGCTCAAGAAGACGATCGCGCCGATGTACAATCCGAAGGTGACGTTCATCCGGTTCAGCGACAGCTCCGGCGGCGTGCTGATGGATGACGGCGCCGACGCGCCGAAGAACAGAAGCGTGCTGGCCGAATACGTGTCCTCGTATACCGGCTGGACGGCCGCGAGCGGTCCGGCAAGCGGTACGCTGTCCCGGATCGCGCTCAACTTCTACAGCGTATGGGTCATTATCGCGCTTGCCGTCGTGCTGCTCGGCATCGTGTGGGTCGTGCATATTACGCGCCGCAACTACAAGCCGATCAGCCAGCTCGTGTCGCTCATTCGGACGAGCGCGCTGATGAAGCCCGAGTCCGAGATCGGCCAGCCCGGCGGCAATGAGTTCGGCTTCATTCAGGGCGCGCTGGAGCAGCTGATGGAAGAGACGACCAGAACGCGGCAGAAGGACAAGGAAACGATTATTTTGCGGAAGAAGCACCGCTTCCAGGATGCGGTCGAAGGCATCGTCCCGGTTCGCGAGACGGAATGGCAGACGGACCTGCTTGCCTTCCACATCCATCCGGCAGGCGGGCTGGCCTTCATGCTGGAGCTTGAAATCGACCGCTACGCGCAGTTCGCCGAGCGTTACCATCATCAGGATCAATCGGTGCTGAAATTCGTCGTCTCCAGCGTGACGCAGGAGATCGCGACGATGAACGGCGCTTCGGTATGGGCGGAATGGATATCGGAACGGCGAATGTCCGCGATCGTATGGGTGCCGGACGAGGCGGACGGCCCGGCGCTCAGCCTGTCCGTCGGGGAGCAGATCGTGGAATGGGTGCGCGGCAATTTGAGCTTCTCCGTCACGATCGGCGTCCACGGCATGGCGGCTACCCTCGAGGAAATCCGGCGTTCGCACGAGATCGCGGGCGACCTGCTGCAATACAAGGCGGTGCTCGGCACGGGCAGAATGCTCGATGGGGCGGAGCTGGAGGACGCGAAATTCCGCACGCACGATTATTTCGGCGCGATTCATGCGCTGGCGCAGGCGACCCGGCTTGCCGAGGGCGGATGGCGGAAGCCGATGGACGAGCTGTTCGATCAGATGAAGGACGCCGTCTCGTCGCGCAAGGAGATCGAGAGCATCATGCAGTTCCTGCATCAGCAGCTGAACCGGTTGTTCCAGGAGCTGCCCAAGGATTATCGCAACGTGTGGAAGGATACCGGGGCGGAATTGCTGGAGCTGCTGGCCGATTGGGAGACGCTGGAGGAGCTGAAGCAGGGCTGCACGCTGATCTTCGAGGCGGCGTCCGCCAAGCTGACGGTTCTGAAGGATTCGCAGCGGACGCGGGCCGTCATCGGCGATATTCGCGCGTATATCGAAGGGAATTATCCGAATCCGGATTTATCGCTCGATCATCTAAGCGACAAATTCGCGATCCACGCGAAGAACATCAGCAAGCTGTTCAAGGAAGAGGCCGGCTGCAATTTCGTCGACTTCCTGATCGGCCTGCGGATGGACAAGGCGAAGCAGCTGCTGCTGTCGACGGACAAATCGCTGCAGGAAATCAGCGGCGAGGTCGGCTATTTCAACTACAATTCCTTCAACCGGGCGTTCAAGAACGTGGCGGGCATGTCGCCGAGCGACTACCGCAAGAAGCAGGCGGCGCGATAAAACCGATCAACCTTGAAACTGCCGAAGCTCGGCGGCATTCAAGGTTTTTTTGCGTGCATCCGGCCGGGACGGCGAAAATCATGCACCGTAGAAAAAGGCGAAGCCCGCGCCGGCATGCATCATTCTACCGCTCGCCATGCGCCGGATAACCGCTCCGGCGAAAATTGCATGCTCGCCGAATCTTACGAATTGCCCCTGTCCGCGGCGCAGGGCTAGAATCAGGCTATCGATCCGAACGGGCCTCTCGGCGGTCGTGTCGCATTGATCGCGATAAGACGTGATCGCGGCCAGGGGATTCGGACAACAACACTGATTCTGAAATCGAAGGAGAAATGCGGATGGTAACATGGTTGAAAATGAGACGGAGCTGGGAACTGTATCTCCTCGTGCTTCTGCCGGTGCTTTATCTCATTATATTCCAATATATCCCGATGTTCGGCGTCATGATCGCCTTCAAGGATTTCAATGTCATCAAAGGCATTCTGGGCAGCCCGTGGGTGGGCTTCAAGCATTTCGACGAGCTGTTCCGTTCGCCGAATTTCCCGCTGCTGCTGAAGAACACGCTGATCATCAGCTTCTATTCGCTGCTGGCCGGCTTCCCGATCCCGATTCTGCTGGCGCTGGCGCTGAACGAAATCCGGACGGGCTTCTTCAAGAAAACCGTGCAGATGATTACGTACGCCCCGCACTTCATCTCGACCGTCGTCATGGTATCGATCATCATTCTGATGCTGTCGCCGCATGTCGGCGTCGTGGACAAGGTGCTGACGTTCTTCGGCTGGTCGGACACGAACTTCATGGGCGAGCCGAAGCTGTTCAAGTCCATCTATGTCTGGTCCGGCGTCTGGCAGGAGATGGGCTATGCCTCCATTATCTACATTGCCGCGCTCGCCGGCGTCGATCCTTCGCTCTACGAAGCGGCGCGCATGGACGGGGCTTCCCGGTTCAAGAAGATTTTGTACATCGATCTGCCTTCCTTGATCCCGATCGCGGTCACGATGCTGATCCTGAGCCTCGGCAGCGTCATGGCGGTAGGCTTCGAGAAAATCTATCTGATGCAGAATCCGCTGAACACCAGCGCGTCGGAGGTCATCTCCACCTACGTGTACAAGGTCGGCCTCTTGGGGGCGAACTTCAGCTTCTCCACCGCGGTCGGATTGTTCAATTCCGTGATCAATCTGATTCTGCTCGTGATCGTCAACGCAATTGCCCGTAAAGTTTCAGATAACAGCTTGTGGTAGAAAGGCGGCCGTCTATGTTGACCAAGACCAAAATCCGGGAACCGTTCGGCGACCGCATGCTGCTCGTCGTGATTTACGCGCTGCTCGGCGCGTTGACGCTGTCGGTGCTGTACCCGCTCCTTTATATTCTCAGTTCGTCGCTCAGCTCGCCGGGCGCGGTCGTCTCCGGGCAGGTATGGCTCTACCCGGTTCACTTCTCGCTGAAGGCGTACCAGTCGATTTTCAAAAGCTCGCAGCTCATGCTGGGCTATTACAACAGCATCGTGTATACGGTCGTCGGCACGTTCATCAACATCGTCTTCACCGTGCTGATGGCGTTCCCGCTGTCGCAGCGCATGATGCCGGGGCGCAAATACATCATGATTCTGATGATGATCACCATGTTCTTCAGCGGCGGACTCATTCCGACGTACATGCTGGTCAAGAACCTGCACATGCTGGATACCCGCTGGGCGCTCTGGCTCCCGGGCGCGTTCTCCGTCTTCCAGGTTATCATCGCCCGGACGTTCTTCATGTCGTCGATCCCGGCGGAGCTGCAGGAAGCGGCCCAAATCGACGGCTGCCGCGACACGCGCTACCTGTGGAGCATCGTCCTCCCGCTGTCGAAGCCGATCCTCGCCGTCATGACGCTGATGTATGCCGTCGGCCATTGGAATGCGTACTTCGACGCGCTGATCTATTTGAAATCGGAACATCTATTCCCGCTGCAGTACGTGCTTCGCAACATGCTCATTCTGAACGCGGCCGATCCGGAAATGCTGGCGAACACGGCGCAGAAGCTGCGCGATCAGGGCTTCGAGCAGGTGCTGAAATACGCGCTGATCGTCGTCGCCTGCATACCGGTGCTCATCATGTACCCGTTCGTGCAGAAGCATTTCGTGAAAGGCGTGATGATCGGCTCGCTGAAGGGCTAGATCCGGCCTGGAAGCCGAATGCATAAGATGGCCGATTTCATAGGCAGCTTGCGATTGGTGAATTATAGGCGGAGGTGAGGCGGCACGGCATAGATCGCATCAACGGCATCAAGGCAGGGGGAGCCCGCTCAAGCCGGGGCTTGAGGGGTACACAGAACTTATGATCATTCCAAGGAGGAATCATTGCTTTGAAAAAGTCCATTTGGGTATCGCTTATGCTTGTCATGATCAGCAGCGTCGCGCTCTCGGCGTGCGGCAGCAAGGAGAACGGCAGCGGCGCGAACGGCGCGAACGCAGGGGCTTCGGGCTCGGCCGCATCGTCCAAACCGACCACGATCGGATTCTTCGCGCCGCAAGGGAAGGCGCCGCTCGAGGATAACGATTATACGAAATACGTCGAGCAGAAATTCAACGTCAACATCAAGTGGGACCTGGCGCCGGCCGACGCGCTCGTCGACCGCAGGCAGCTGCTGCTCGCGAGCGGCGACTATCCGGAAGTGTTCCTGGAGGGCAAATTCACGAACGCCGATCTGATGACGTACGGCAAGCAGGGCGTGCTCATCCCGCTGAACGACCTGATCGACAAATACGCGCCGAACCTCAAAGCGATGATGGACAAGAAGCCGTATTTGAAAGAAGCGATGACAGCACCGGACGGCAACATCTACGGTATTCCGCGCTTTAACGAATGCGATCATTGCATCTACTCGCAGAAGTACTGGATCAATCAAGAGTGGCTCGACAAGGTCGGCCTTAAAGTGCCGACGACGACCGATGAGCTATACAACGTGCTGAAGGCGTTCAAGACGAAAGACCCGAACGGCAACGGCAAAGCGGACGAAATCCCGCTGACGGGCGCTCCGAACAAATACGTCTTTAACGGCAACATCGATGCGTTCCTGATGAACGCTTTCATCTATAACGATAACGACAAGTACTTGACCGTGACGGACGGCAAAGTCGATTTTGCCGCGAACAAGCCGCAGTGGAAAGAAGGCCTCGCGTACATGCACAAGCTGTACAGCGAAGGCTTGATCGACAAAGCGTCCTTTACGCAGAACGACCAGGCCGTAAGCCAGCTCGGCAACCGCGAAGGCGACGAAGTCGTCGGCTCCGTCACGACGGCGCTGCTCAGCTACCTGGTCGATACGTACGACGACACGAAGACGCGCCACAAGCACTGGGTCATCGTGCCACCGCTGAAAGGGCCTGAAGGCGTGCAGCTGGCCGGCGCTTCCCAAGGCTTCGGGGAATTCGCGATGGCGATCACGAACAAAGCGAGCGAAGCGCAGCAGATCGCGGCGATCAAGATCGCCGATTATGCCTACAGCGAGGAAGGCGCGCTGTACAGCGAATACGGCGTGAAAGAAGGCGACGGCTGGAAGAAGGCGAACGCGGACGAGAAGAACATCGACGGCAAGCCGGCCAAGTACAGCTTCTCCAATCTGGCGCCGGTCGACCCGAACGTCGTCCGCAACGACAGCTGGTCGCTGCTCGGACCGAAGGATCTGTCCAAGGACTTCCGCGACCTGTTCGCGACGTCGCAAGATCCGCTGACTGCCGACGGTTACGGGAAACGTCTGGCTGACGCGACCAAGGCATACGCGCCGTACACGCCGAAGGAATTTTACCCGTCCAGCGCCTACGTTCGTCCGGAAGATACGGATACGATCGCAGCTTGCAACTTCCATTAAAGATTACGTACAATCGAATATGGCGCAATTCATCATCGGCGACAAGAGCCTGGATAAAGATTGGGATGCGTACGTGAAAGGGTTCGACGGCTTGAACCTGCCGCAATACATCCAAATCTACCAATCCGCGCTGGAGAAAAAGTAAAGTCAAACGGCAACAGGAAGTATTCCTTCGGGCATACTTCCTTCTGCTTGTCCGCGCGAGGCCGCGCTTGCCGGGCGAATTGAACGGGAGACGCAACTCTGCGCCGGCAGTTGGCGTATGTAAGGTGAGGCGTTAGCCGAGAAGCAAGCAGCTAGCAGCAGATAACAGACAGCACAGACGGCAGACAGCAAGCAGCACAGACAGCAAGACTGCAGACAGCACAGACAACAGACAGCAAGCAGCACAGACAGCAAGACAGGAAAGGGCGCAGCCGCGGCTGTGTCGAGAAAGGGGCAACACATGCAACGCATCCATCGTTTTATCCACCATTTATCGGAACGCCAATGGGCGGAGTCGCTTCCGCTGCACGACTGGCAGGTCAAGAGAACCCGTTACGGACTTCCGGGCGAGTATGAAACGCTGCCGGACGGCGAAGAGCGCCTGCAGAAGGAGATGACGCTCGACGGGCAATACGGCATTACTTATTTCCTGTCCAAGCAAATTTCGATTCCGCGGGAATGGGAGCCGGGCACGGCCGCGCTGACGATCGCCGGCGGCGGCGAAGGCTTGCTGCGCATCAACGGCAAGTCGTACCAGGGCATCGACCGCAACCATAACGTCGTGCCGCTGTACCTGGCAGGCGCGGGCTTGACGCCGAAGCTGGAATTCGAGCTGTTCGATCCGATTCCCGAGCCGGTCGATCCGCTCAATAACCAGGCGCCGCTGAGCCCGCCCGTGACGCGGTTCGAGGTGAAGCTCGTCCGGATCAACAAGGCGGCGCAGAGCTTGCTGTACAGCGTGCAGGCCGTCTACGAGACGATGAGCCTGCTGCCTGAGCCGGACGCCAATCGCGGGCGGCAGCTGGACATGCTCTATGAAACGATGAACGACTGCGGCGAACTGACCGAGGAAGAGTGGCAGGACGGCGAGCGGCTGTCCGCCATCGAGCGCCGTCTCAGGGACCGGATCGCCTCCGCATTCCCGGCGCCGCCGATGCAGGGCAAGATGCATATGGTCGGACAGTCCCATATCGACATCGCCTGGCTGTGGCCGGTGCGGGAGACGGTACGCAAGGCAAGCCGCACGTTCTCGACGATGACGTCGCTTATGGAGGAATACCCGGATTTCGTCTACTCCCAGAGCCAGCCGCTGCTGTATCGGTTCGTGAAGGAGCATGACCCCGCGCTTTACGCCAAAATCAAGCAAGCGGTCGCCGACGGACGCTGGGAGCTGGTCGGCGGCATGTGGGTGGAGCCGGATTTGAACATTCCGAGCGGCGAGTCGCTCGTCCGTCAAATCCTTCACGGCCAGCGATTCTACCGCGACGAGTTCGGGAAGGGCTCGGCGATCGAATGGCTGCCGGATACGTTCGGCTACTGCGCCTCGCTGCCGCAAATTCTGAAGCTGGCCGGCGTCGATTACTTCATGACGACGAAGCTGAACTGGAACGACACGAACAAATTCCCGCATGAGCTGTTCCGCTGGGTCGGCATCGACGGCACGCCGATCGTGTCGTACCTCAGCTATGCGCTGAACGAGAACACGCGGCCGAAGAACGTCGAGAAGAGCTGGAGCGAGTACCGGCAGAAGGACAAGCTGAACGAGCTAATGCTGCTGTACGGACACGGGGACGGCGGCGGCGGCGTGACGCGCGACATGATCGAGCTCGTGCGCCGCAGCGAGCTGATGCCGGGCCTTCCCGCGGGCGGCTTCAGCACGGCGGGCGCGTTCTTCGAAGCGGCCGGCGAGGTTGCGCAGACGCTGCCGGAATGGCATGGCGACTTGTACCTGGAGCTGCATCGCGGCACGCTGACGACGCATGGCCGGAACAAGCGCAGCAACCGCAAGGCGGAAGCGCTTTACCGCGAAGCGGAGATTTGGGGCGCGCTCGCCGGCGCATACGCGGGCGCGGACATGGACGCCGACGCGATGGACCGGGGCTGGAAGCTGCTGCTGCTGAACCAGTTCCACGACATCATTCCGGGCACGGCGATTACCGAAACGTACGGGACGTCGGCGGCGGAGTACGAGGAACTGTTCGCGATCGGAGGCAAGGAGCTCGACCGCGCGCTGCTGGCACTGGCCGGCGCCGTCGACGCGGCGGGCGAAGGCACGCCTTACGTCGTATTCAACAGCCTCGGCTGGGAGCGCGAAGAGACGATTCTTATCGCGGGCGGGGCGGAGCTTGCGGGTTTGTGCGCGTATGACGAATCCGGCTTCCGCCTGCCATCCGACTGGCTCCCGGGCGAAGGGGCGGGCGGCGGGCAAGGCGGCTTGCTGGTGACGGTGCCGGCGATTCCGGCGTTCGGCTACATGACGATCTGGCTGCGCGAAGCGGCCGGCGCGGCGGAGCAGACGCGGGACGCGGGCTCGAACGCGGCCGATCTCGACGCATGGGAGACGGTGCACTACCGGCTGGAGTTCAACGCGCGCGGCGAAATCGTCCGCTGGCTGGACAAGGCGGCGCAGCGCGAGCTGCTTCGGCCGGGCGCGAAGGCGAACGAGCTGCAGTTCTTCCACGACAAGCCGACGTACTGGGATGCTTGGGATATCGATCCGAAGTACGAGCAGCAGCCTGCAGGCAAGGCCGAGCTGATCGGGAAGCGTCTGATCTTGTCCGGCGATACGGCCGATATCATCCGCTTCGAGTGGAAGCTGGGCCAATCGCGGATTACGCAGGATCTGATCCTGTATCCGCATCAGAAGCGCGTCGACTTCAGAACCCGCGTGCAGTGGCAGGAGAGCCACAAGCTGCTGAAGGTCGCGTTCCCTGTCGACATCGTATCGACCAAAGCGGCCTACGAAATTCCGTTCGGCGCCCTGGAGCGTCCGACGCATCGCAACACGAGCTGGGAGCAGGCGCAATACGAAGTGTGCGGACACCGCTGGGCGGACATCTCGGAAGGCAGCGGCTACGGCGTCAGCTTGCTGAACGACTGCAAATACGGCTACGACGTCAAGGACGGCGTCCTTCGCTTGTCCCTGCTGCGCGCGCCGAAATGGCCGGATAACACGGCGGACCAGGGCGAGCATGAGTTCACGTATTCGCTGTATCCGCATGAACGGGACTGGCGGAGCGCCGAGGTCGTGCGCAGAGCGGCGGAATTGAACCATCCGGCCGTCGCGCTTCGGCTGCCTGCGGGAAGCGGGAACGGCGCCGGTCAAGGGAAGCTGCCGTCGACGAATACGCTGCTGGAGCTCGACAGCCGCACCGTCGTGCTCGACACGGTGAAGATCGCCGAAAGCGGCGAAGGCATCGTGCTGCGGTTGTACGAATCGACCGGCAACCGCGATCGCATCGCATTCCGGCTGCCGCCTGCCGCGAAGCGGGCCAGCATCGTCAATCTGCTGGAAGACGAGCTGGAAGCCTGCAGCATCGGTCAAGACGGCATGATCGCGCTGACGTTCAAGCCGTTCGAGATCAAATCGATTCACTTGGCGTAAGCCTGCAGTTCAAACCTGGGAGAGGCGGTAACGCAATGAAAATCGGATTAAGCACGTACAGCTTGTTGGGGGCGCTCAAGTCCGGCGAAATGACGGTCCTGGACGCGATTGACTGGATTAAGGAGAACGGCGGCGAGCATATGGAGATCGTGCCGTACGGCTTTACGCTCGTGGATAACCCGGAGTTGGCCGACGCGGTGCGCGAGAAGGCGGAGGCGGCCGGCATCGAGCTGTCCAACTACTCCATGCCGGCGAATTTCGTGCAGCCGGACGAAGCGGCGTTCGAGGCGGAGATGGCGCGCGTCAAGGCGCATGTCGATCTCGTTCGGCGGCTCGGCATCAAGCATATGCGTCACGACGTGACGGCGTTCACGATCGAGAAGGAGCAGATGACGATCGCCTGGTTCGAGGAGAGCCTGCCGCTCATCGTCAAGGGCAGCCGGATCATCGCGGACTACGCGGCGCAATACGGAATCACGACGACAATCGAGAATCACGGCTTCAGCGTTCAGGCGAGCGACCGGGTGCAGCGGGTGCTGCAGCTGGTGGACCGTCCGAATTTCAAGACGACGCTCGACGTCGGCAATTTCATGTGCGTCGACGAGAATCCGGTGATCGGCGTCATGAAGAACTTGCCGTACGCGTCCCTGGTGCACTTCAAGGATTTCTACTTCCGGTCGTTCGACGAATCGCCGGGCGGCGGCGACTGGTTCCGCACGAGCAACGGCAACTATTTGCGGGGCGCGATCGTCGGGCACGGCGAGATACCGCTTCGCCGCATCGTCAAGCTGATCAAAGGCTTCGGGTATGACGGCAACGTCACGGTCGAATTCGAAGGCATGGAAGAGTGCAAACGAGCGTCGCGGATCGCGATGGACAACCTGCGCCAGTTGTGGCAGGAAGCGTAACGGGAATGAACGGGAATGAACAGATGTTAACGGAAATTCAAAAATTCGTTTAGGGGAAGGCGGATTTGAGGATGCAGACGGAGAAGAACGCGCAGACCGCCGCGGCGGCGGAAACGCGCATCGTACCAACGGCCAGGCAGCTGGCTTACCAGGATTGGGAGTTCGGATTGTTCCTGCATTTCGGCTTGCGCACGTATTATGAAGGCTATGCCGATTTCGACGAGCGTCCGATGACGCCCGCCGCTTTCAACCCGATCGGCCTGGATTGCGAGCAATGGATCCGGACCGCCAAGGAAGCGGGCATGACGTATGCGGTGTTGACGGCGAAGCATCACGACGGCTTCTCCAACTGGCCGTCGAAGTACAGCCGGTTCACGGTCGAAGCGTCGCCGTGGAAAGAAGGCAAAGGCGACGTCGTGCGCGAGTACGTCGACGCTTGCCGCAAGTACGGCGTGAAGGCGGGGCTGTATTACTCGCCTTACGACGGCTCGGCCGACTTCTATTCGCAGGACGCCCAGGCGTACGACGATTATTTCGTGAACCAGATCACGGAGCTGCTCGGCAATTACGGCGAGATCGACATCCTGTGGTTCGACGGGTGCGGCTCCGAGGACCACGAGTACGATTGGCCGCGGATTATCCGGACGATCCGCGGGCTTCAGCCGAATATTCTGATCTTCAACATGGGCGACCCGGACTTCCGCTGGGTCGGCAACGAGGACGGCATCGCGCCGATCCCGTGCTGGAACACGGTCGATTCCGTCGACTTCTCGATCTACTCGGAGAAGAAGGAGCAGCTCGGCAGCCGGCTGTGGCTGCCTGCGGAATGCGACGTGCAGATGCGGGCGAACGGCGGCACCTGGTTCTACAGCGATAACGACGAGCACATGGTCAAGAGCGTCGATGAGCTGATGGGCCTCTATTATCTATCCGTCGGCCGCGGCGCGAACCTGCTGCTGAATATCGGGCCGAACCGCGAAGGGCTGCTGCCTGCGAAGGACGCCGCGCATCTCGGGGCGCTCGGCGGCGAGATCCGCCGCCGTTTCGGCAGTCCGATCGCGTCGCTTGCCGCCTGCAAGCGGGAAGGGACGCAGTGGCGGTACGATGCGGAGAAGCCGCATCTGATCGATCACATCATCCTTCAAGAGGACCTGACGGACGGCGAGCGCGTGCTCTCCTTCCGCATATCGGTTCTGTCGGCGAAGACCCGTACGTCGGTTGCCATCTACGAAGGCCGCAACATCGGGCACAAGGCGATTATCCGCATTCCGGCGGTCAAAGCGTCGGGCGTCATTCTGGAAGTGATCGCAAGCAGCGGCGAGCCGGTGCTGCGCGAGCTGTCGATTCACTACGCGGGAGATGCGGGGATTATATAATCCTTGGCGTCAGAGGGGTGCGACTGTCCCATAAGTCATCTTAGATGACGACGGCGGGAAGCCCTTCTTAATGAGAGGTTTCTTCACCATCCTCAGGCTGTTGAGAAGGTGTTCGGGTCAAGGCCCGCGGCTGACAACGCTACCACTAGGGCAGCATGCATCGGTGTTACTCCTCCACGAACAGACATCGGGAGGTGGACAGACGATCCGCTATTTGATCGAAATCGGCATTTTGGAGGCAACGATCGGACATAGAATGCGTTATTGGCTCCGGAATGCAGCCAAAACCCGGCTTTCGGCAGAAATAGCGGATCTCCTGTCCGGCAGCAAGCGAAACATCGATGCATACGAGCAAATAAAGGATCTCATGTCCGTTCCCCACACCCTTTTCCGGAGGATACATGAGTCGGAAAGTGTTTTCGGACAACGGAAGAGCAGCCGGGGATTCCGGAGGTTTCTGCTTCAGGGCTTACCAAAAGGCAGCTTGGAGGTGGGATGGCTTTCGATTGCTCACAATCTGCACAAGATGGCAGCGGTCGATGCAAACAGACCCAAGATGATGCAGCGCTAGGTCTGCCCATCTTGGGTCTTTGCGGTTTACGGTTTGGTTCTATCCCCTAACTTACGTACGGGACAGCCCCGATCCGCACGCTGCACGTACGAAGCGCACGCCGCACGTACGCGCGCATGTTGTGCAGATTCGGCTAAAGACCGTAATGTCATTCGGCCGCATTGACCGCGTACGTCGCGACGGAAGACAATACGACATAGGCGTACGATTGGTACGAAATGTCGATCCCGCCGTTCATGTTTGCCTGCGCAGGACCTCTTTCCCGGCTGACGGGAGGAGGTCCTCTTGCTTGTTCGGGATTGACCCCAAGGAGCTGTCAGCCGGTGCGGCGCCCATCAAGCGTTCTCGCGAGCGCGCCCCGAGATGTTCCAAAGATAGTGCGAAAGAAACCGGAAAACGTGAAACGCAATCCCGAAACGGCCGCGCTATACTTGGTTATGCAAGCGGTTACGCAAACCTAGGGAGGGAACATCATGGAACGGAAATTTGAAGGCATCACGATTGCGTTGAACGCGGCTTACGACGAGGCCGGCGAGGTCAGTGTCGAACGGACGAGGCAGCTGGCACGGTTCTACGCGGACAAGGGCGTTGTCGGTTTATATATCGGGGGCAGCACGGGCGAAGGCATTTTGCAGAACGTGGAGGAACGCAAAAGAACGCTGGAGGCCGTGACGGCGGAAGTCGGCAGCGAGCTGACGATCATCGCGCATGTCGGCGCCCCGTCCACCCGCGACAGCGTGGAGCTCGCGCGTCATGCCGAGCAAGCGGGCGCGGCGGCGATATCGGCGGTGCCGTCCATCTACTATCCGCTGTCGGAGACGGCCGTCGAAGCGCATTGGCAGGCGATCGTCGACAGCACGGAGCTGCCGTTCATCATGTACCATATTCCGCTGACGACGGGCTTTCACCTCACGACGCGCCTGCTCGCCAAGATGGCCAAGCAGCCGAAGGTCGCCGGCGTGAAGGTCACGACGATGAGCAGCTACGAGCTGCAGCAGTTCAAAGCGATCGGCGGGGACGGCTTCATGGTGTTTAACGGGCCGGACGAGCAATATTTGGCCGGTAAAATCATGGGCGCGACCGGCGGCATCGGTGGCTCGTACGGCGTCATGCCGGAATTGTTCGTCGGCATCGACCGGTTCATGAACGAAGGCAACGTGGCGCTGGCCCGGAAATGGCAGTTCCGCGTGAACGGCATCATTACGAAGCTGTTGTCGCTGTCCTCCTTCTACGGGGCGTGCAAAGCGATCATCAAGCTGCGCGGCGTCGATATCGGACTTCCGAGAAATCCGATTCCCGCCCTCTCGGAGCAGGAGCTGCCGCAAGCGGTCGAAATCCACGCCGAGATCATGCAAGCGATCGAGGAACTGCGCAAGGATGCGCAATCATGACCGGCGTCATCGACCGGTTGAAAGGCGGGCTTATCGTCTCCTGCCAAGCATTGCCGCATGAGCCGATGCACGGGGCCGGGCATATGGCCGCGATGGCGGCGGCGGCGCTGGAAGGCGGCGCCGCCGGCATTCGCGCCAATTCGCCGCAGGATATCCGGGCCATCCGGGCGCGCGTCGCGGTGCCGATCATCGGCTTGCATAAGGTCGAATACGCCGATTCGCCGGTCTATATCACGCCGACGATCCGCGAGGTCGCGGAAGTCGTCGATGCGGGAGCGGACATCGTAGCGGTCGACGCCACGGAACGGCTGCGGCCCGGCGGGCAGACGCTGAAGCAGTTCTTCGCGGAAGCGAAGGCGCGGTTCCCCGGCATGCTCTTCATGGCCGACGTATCGACCTACGAAGAGGGGATTGCCGCCATCGGCATGGGGTTCGATCTGATATCGACGACGATGTCAGGTTATACGCCCCACAGCGCGCAGCGCCAAGAGCCCGATCTGGAGCTGGTCGGGAAGCTGGCCGCCGCCGCCGCGGGCGCGGCGCCGATCGTGGCCGAAGGCCGGATCGAGACGCCGGACCAACTGCGCGAAGCGTTCGAGCTGGGAGCGTTCGCGGCCGTCGTCGGCTCCGCCATTACGCGGCCGCAGCTGATCGCGCGGCGGTTCGCGAGCGCGATTCCGGACTCGGCGGGGAGAAAGCCATGAACGGGAATCAGGCCCAGCACGCGATCGGCGTCGATATCGGCGGCACGAAAGTGAACATGGGACTGGTCGACCGCGAAGGCCGCATCCTGCTGCAGCGGACCTTCCCCACGCAGGCATCGCTGCCGGGCTTGATGGACCGGCTCATCTCGGGACTGCACGCGTTCATCGCCGATATTCGGGCGGCGGGTTACGCGCACAGCGGCATCGGCGTCGGCACCGCGGGACAGATCGACCCTGCGACAGGCTCGGTGTATGCCTCGTCGGATCTGATCCCGGGCTACGCGGGGACGCGGATTCGGGATCTCTTGTCAGGCGAGTTCGATTGTCCCGTTGCCGTCGACAACGACGTGAACGTCCTTGCGGTCGCGGAGAAGCATTTCGGCGCCGCCAAGGACGAAGCGAATGTCCTGTGCCTGGCAATCGGCACGGGCATCGGGGGCGCCATCCTGATCGACGGCGAACTCGTGCACGGCGCGTTCGGAGGCGCCGGCGAATTCGGGCATCTGTCGGTGGACATGAACGGCCGCGCTTGCATTTGCGGCGGCCGGGGCTGTCTCGAAGCGTACGCTTCCGGGACGAGCATCGCGCGGCTGATGGCGGAACGCTTGAACGAACAAGGGCGTCCCGGCGGCGCTTCGCCGCCGGATGCCCGGGAAGTCGTAGCCGGCTGGCTGGCGGGAGACGAGGATGCCGAGGCCGTCATGGATATCGTCTTCGCCGCGCTCGGAGCGGCGCTGGCCAGCCTCGTCCATGCGTTCAATCCCGGCACGATCGTCATCGGCGGCGGCGTCGCCGACATCGGCCGGCCGTTCTTCGACCGGCTCCAAGTCGAGCTGGAGAGACGGGCCATGCCGTCCATGGGCAGGCATGCGCGCGTATGCCCGTCGTTTCTCGGCAACCGCAGCGCGATGGTCGGGGCCGCGGCCTTGCTTTGGGCATGAAGAATCGCTAACATCGCAAGCGCCGCCGGCATTCGATCGCCGGAGAAGCCGTCCCGCATTCGGGGGCGGTTTCTTCGTTTATCGCGGGCGGCCGCTGCATACGTAGGCGGAAACGCCCGCATAATAAGGCAAAAGGAGGATAAAGGTGAGGGAACGGAAGTTTTGGGGCAAACGGCAATATTCCATCCGGTCCAGCGTCTTTTTTTCCGTCGTTTTCTTCCTCGTCATTCCGTTCGGGTTGACCGTGCTCGTCATCGACCGTCCGATCGAGCAGGCGATCAAAGAAAAGATCGGCGAATCCGCGCAAGGCACGCTGAGCGTCGTCGGCTTGAATCTGGAGCGGCAGATGGACGATATGATGAGCATCGCCGTCAACATCGCCAATGCGCCCGAGACCGCCGAATTGGCGGCTTCGAACGGCGGACTGTCGGATTTTCAAGTGATCGCGTACAAGAACCGGATGTTCGGCAATTACAACACCTCCTACATTACCGAGAGCTATTCTTCCGTCCTGGATCTGCGCGGCCATCTGTACGCGTCCTGGTTCACGCCGCCCGGCAAGTATGCCGAGCTGGCGCGCTCCGCCTGGTTTCAAGCGTTGCTGCGCAGCGACAGCTCCTTCGCATGGCTGCCCGATTCGAGCAATTACACGGCCGCGGACATTCGTCCGCTATTCTCCGTCGCCATGAAAATCAAACCGGACGACGAGCCGACGGGCATCGTGCTCTTCAGCATTACCCAAGCGGACGTCCGCCGGCTGCTGCAATCGCTGCGAGGCTCCGTGCTGATCGTGAACAACGAAGGCCGCGTCATGTACGGCGACGGCGCGAATCCGGTCGGCAGCCGGATCTACGATCGCGTCAGCGGGCTGCAAGGCGCGGGCGATCAAGGAAGCCTCGTCGCGGAGACGGGAGGCGTCAAGAACATCGTATTCTATCGCGCGATTCGCAATAACGGCTGGAAGGTCGTGCAGATCGTGCCGTACGATGAGCTGTTCAAACAGATTTCGCAGCTGCGCAAAATCAATTTTCTTCTGATCAGCTTGATATTCATCGCGTTCTCCGTCGTGTCGCTGCTGTTCAGCTTCCAGATCACGAAGCCGCTCAACCGGCTGAACAAGAAAATGAGCGACGTGGAGCGCAATCCGTTCGCGCCGGAGCTCGAGGTCAAGGGGCCGAGGGAAATCGCCTCCCTGATGCGTACCTTCAACAAGATGACGATTCGCATCCTGGAGCTGATCCGCCGGCTGGAGCAGGAATACGAGAAGCGGGAGGAGCTGCGGTTCCGGGCGCTGCAGTCGCAGATCAATCCGCACTTCATCCTGAACACGCTCAACAACATCAAGTGGATGGCCTATCTCAGGCAGAACGGCGACGTCGCGGACATGCTGAGCAGCTTGGGCGCGATCATGGAGATGAGTCTCGGCAAGGGCGGAAGCCTGATCGCGCTGCGCGAGGAAGTCCGGTATATCGACCACTACATTACGCTGCAGAAAATCAAATACAACGACAAGCTGACGGTGACGTACGAGATTCCCGAATCGCTGCTGGACGCGGAGGTCATCAAGTTCATGCTGCAGCCGGTCGTGGAGAACGCCATCTATCACGGCATCGAGCCGATGCACGGCAAAGGGGAGATCCATATCGCCGCGAAGGCGACGGAGGGCCATCTCGTGCTTGCCGTCCAAGACAACGGGATCGGCATGGACGAAGCCAGGCTGGCCGGGCTTCGCAGGTCGCTGCAGGAATCGGGCGGCGAGGATAATAATCGCCATGACCGGATTGGCATGGCGAACGTACAACAGCGGATTCAGCTGCAATACGGCTACGGTTACGGACTTCAGGTCGAGCGGGCGTCCGGCGGCGGAACGCTCGTCACGTTCGTTCTCCCGTATCGCCTGCATGTCGGAGAAGGAGGCGGAGACGATGCTTAAAGTGATGATCGTCGACGATGAAATGCTGGTCCGCGTCGGTCTGAGGACGCTGATCGACTGGGAGTCGTTAGGATTCGTCTGCTCCGCGGACGCGGCCGACGGCCTGGAAGCGATGGAGCGCATAGCGGCGGAGCCGCCGGATCTGATCCTGACGGATATCGTCATGCCGCGCATGAACGGACTTCGGCTGATCGAGGAGGTACGGGCGCGCTATCCGTCGATTCGTTTCATCGTGCTCAGCACCCATACGGATTACGAGTACGTGCGCAAAGCGATGAAATCGGGCGCGGACGACTATATCCTGAAGGCGTCCATGAAGCCGCAGGACCTCGCCGCGCTCATCGGGGAGGCGGGGGCCAAGATCCGGAACGAACGCATGGAGCTCGCGATGGACAAGTCGTCCGGGGAGGATGCGTCCCGTCTGGCGCAGTTCATGGCGCTGCTGGACGGAGCGGCGACCGGCGCGGCGACCGGCGTGGCTAGCTTGAGCGGCCCGGCTAGCCCGACTGGCTCGGCTAGCTCGAACCCGGCTGGCTTGTCTAACCCGGCTTACTCGGCTTACCCGGCAGCGCAGGCTGCCCTGTCGGCCTTGTTCGCGACGCCTCCGGATGCCGACCATCCTTGCCTGCTGATGGCGATTCGCGTTCATCGGGATTCCGCCGAGGAGGGGGAGGACACGCAGGCGCACCGTTCCCTCGCCGGACTGGCCGAGCAGCAGCTGCGAAAATGGCCGGACAGCCGCCTGATCCGGCTTGCGCCGAGTAGACTGGCGGTGCTGCTGCCGCTGGCGGAAGGGTGCTCCGAGCAGCGCGGGCAAGCCGGCCGGACAGGCGAAGCCGATCCGAATGGCGAAGCCGCCCGGAATGCGCGCGCCGCCCTGGAGCTGGGGGAAGCCATCATCTCGGCGGCGCGCAGGTTTCTCGATCTGACGGCAAGCGTCGGGATCAGCGCGCCGATGATATCGCCCGCCGAGGTCAAGCGCGCCTACGACGAGGCGAAGCGCGCAAGCCGGTTAAGCTTCTACAAGGGCAAGGGACGCGTGTATGCGTGGCGGGACGAGCCGTTCGCCCCCGCCACTCGGGCCGTCTTCGCGAAAGCCAGGGAAGACGAGCTGACGGGCTATCTGGCTCGCAACGACGAGGAGATGATCCGCGCGTCCGTGACCGGCTTGATCGACGAGCTGAGGGAAGCGCAAATGCCCGTCAAGGAGACGCTCAAGGTATGCCTCGACATCGCGCATTGCATGCTGCGCGCATGCAAGCAGTACGGCTTCGAGATGACGAGCGACTTCCAGGACGGCGCGGCGGAGATGCCGATCTACGAACGGGTGCTGTCCTTCGAAACGCTGAGTGAGCTGGAAGACTGGTTCCTGTCGTTCATTTCTTTATATAGCGAGCATGTGAAAGAAATCAAACGCAACACGTTCCGGGAGGAAATCGGGCGGCTCGTCGACTATGTCCGGGTCAACTACCGCGAGGATCTGTCGCTCAAGAGCGCGGCGAAGATCGTCAACATGAGCGAGAGCTATCTCAGCTACGTGTTCAAGAAAGAGACGGGAACGGGGTTCTCCGAGTACGTCAATCAAGTCCGGGTGGACGCGGCCTCCGTCCTGCTCAAGGAAACGGATCTGCCGAGCTACCAGATCGCGGAGACCGTCGGCTACGACAACATCAATTATTTCGGCCGGGTATTCAAGCGGCTGACGGGCATTACGCCGAGCCAATATCGTTCGCGGTACGAATGACGAAACGGCTTTCGTCACGGGATCGTGAACGTTGACCGGAAGAATGTGAACGCTCTCATAACGGCATAAGAAAGTGAACATTAGCCGCGATATCGTTCCTTATCGCACTCCCGAACCGGCGGTACAATTGTAAATGTTAGCGATTACAACAAGACAAGGGAGAGGGTTCGATTGAAGAAAGCGATCCTGGCGGGACTGACGACGGTGCTTGCGACAGGTCTTCTGTACGGCTGCGGCAGCTCGAACGAGAACGGCGCGGGCAGCGGCTCGAATGCCAACGACGCCGAGAAGGTAGAACTGAAATGGTGGGTCAAGCAGGACGAGGAAGCCATCGGCGGCTGGTACGACAAGGTCATCGCCGGCTTCCAGAAGGACAACCCGAACGTCACGATAAAAAAAGAAGTGGTGCCTTCGGACAACATCAACGAGAAAATAAGCATCGCCGCGAACACGAACCAACTGCCAGACATCGAGCAGGGCTCGTTTTTCTGGCCGCTGTCCTACGCGTCCAAGGACCTGCTCGTTCCGCTCGACGACGCCATCGATAAGGACGACTTCGACAGCGCCGTGCTGGATGCCGTCTCCGTGAACGGCAAGACGTACATTTCACCGAACAGCGTCGCGACGATCGGACTGATCGTCAACAAGGATATGTTCAAGGCGAAAGGCGCGCTCGACCTGCTGCCGAAGAACATGTCGTTCTGGACGACCGACCAGTTCATGAAGGCGGCCAAAGCGGTCACCGATCCGGCGAAAGGCCAGTACGGCTACGCGATGTACGCCGCGGATACCGGCGGCGATCAAGCGCATCATGCGATGCTGTGGGGCTTCGGCGCCAAAACGTTCAGCGACGACAACAAGACGGCCACGCTCAATTCGCCGGAGGGCGTCGAGGGCCTGCAATTCCTCGTGAGCCTCTTCGACGCCAAGGTCGTGCCTCCCGGCGCGGCGGGGCTGAAGGCGACCGAGGTCATCAACAAGATGTTCCCGGCCGGCCAGATCGGCATGACGATGGGCAACGTCGGCCATCTCGGCATCTTCGAGCAGGCGTTCAAGGAAGGCAACGGAACGAAGTTCGACATGGATCTCGTGCCGTTCCCGTCGAAGGACGGCAAGAGCACGAACACCGCGTTGTTCGGCGACGGCATGTGGGTATGGAACACGGGCAACCGGACCAAGATGGACTGGGCCAAGAAGTTCGTGGCGTACGCCAACAGCAAAGAGAGCGTCGAGGACTTCGCGAAGCTTCCGTCCGTGATCTCGCCTAGAAAATCGCTCGCGCATCTGTACGCCGAGGACTCCTTCCAAGGCAAATCGATCAAGCTGCTGCCGTACGTCGGCAACATCGGACTCGGCGTCCCGGGCTATCCGGAGACGCGGGCTGCCTTCTTCCCTGCCTTGCAGGCCGCGTTCACGAAGGTGAAAACGCCGAAGCAGGCGCTGGACGATTGGACGGCCAAAGCGAACGAAATCATCGCCCGCAACGCGAAGTAAACCCGGTTTGGCAACGTCCGCGAGGCAGCCGCCCAGGCTGCCCGCGCGGGCGGATCTTTCTCAAGAAAAGGAGCTGACATCATGAGACGAATCGGTTCCCTGCCCGTCGCCGGGCTGCGAAACCATGCGCCGGGCCTGCTATTCATCGCTCCTTTCGCCGTTCTCTTCCTGCTGTTCGAGGTATATCCGCTCTTGAACGCGCTTTACCTCAGCTTGTTCGATTACGGGCTTGGACGCAAATCCTGGGCTGGCCTGAGCAATTATACGTACCTGCTGCACGATCATGTTTTTCTCGTCTCCGTCGCGAACACGTTCGGGTTCGTCATCGGCTCCGTGCCGGTCGTCCTGGTCTTCTCGTTGTTCGCGGCCCTGCTTATTTTCAACAAAAACAAGCATTTGGCCTCGTTCTTCCGCGGCGCGTTCTACCTGCCGCTCGTCACGTCGCAGGTCATTCTGTCGATCGTTTGGGCTTGGATCTACAATCCGGTGAACGGCGTAGCGAACTATGCGCTATCGCTCGCGGGGATGGAGCCGGTCGCGTGGCTGGCCGACGGCCGTTTCGCCTTGGGGGCGCTGATCGTGGTGGTCATCTCCTTCAACGTGGGACAGCCGATCGTGCTGCTGCTCGCGGCGCTCGGCAATATTTCGCCCGACTATTACGAAGCCGCGGACATCGACGGGGCCTCGCCGGCCCGCAAGTTCTGGCATATCACGCTGCCGCTGCTGAAGCCGACGCTGCTGTACGTCATGGTCATGGCGACGATCTGGGCCTTCCAGACGTTCGTCGTCGTGCAGATGCTGACCGGGGGCGGTCCGAATTATAAGACGTCCACCGTCATGTACTTGCTCTACAACACGGCATTCGTGTACGGCCAGCTTGGCCTTGCCTCGGCGATGGGCGTCGTCATCGCGGTGCTGATCGCCATCGTGGCCGCGCTGCAATTCAAATTGATGCGAACGAATCTGGACGGATAGGAGGAGGAGCCGATGACCATGAAACCCATGCTGGACCGTACGTTGAAAATCGCCGCGAACGTCGTGCTGTACGTCGCCGCGGGGCTGTTTATTTTCCCGCTCTACTGGATGGCGACCGGTTCGTTCAAGAACCAGACCTCCTCCCTGAAGTTCCCGCCGGAGCTCTTCCCGAGCTCCCCGGTGCTGGCCAATTACCGCAATCTGATCAAGGCAGGGGACGTCTTCTATTGGCTGTTCAACAGCGTCTTCGTCTCCACGGTCGCGAGCTTCCTGATCTGCCTGATCTGCGCGATGGCGGGGTATGCCTTGACGAAACGCAAGTTCGCCGGCGCTTCCGCCGCTTTCGGGATCATCGTTATCGCGATGTTCATACCGAAGCAGATTACGCTCGTGCCGCTCTTCTCGATGATGCGCGGCCTGGGCCTCGTCAACCATCTCTCGAGCGTCATCCTGCCGCTGCTGGCGCTGCCGTTCGGCGTGTTTCTCATGAAGCAATTCAGCCAAGCGGTACCGACGGAGCTGCTCGAAGCCGGAAAAATCGACGGCTGCACGGAGATCGGATTGTTCTTCCGGATTTTCCTGCCGATCGTGAAGCCCGCGACCGGGGCGCTGGCCATCTTCGCGTTCACGACGGTCTGGAACGACTATCTCTGGCAGCTGATCATGCTCAGCGGGCCGCATAAAATGACGATCAACGTCGGCATCTCCTCGTTGATTTCGGAATACAACGCGCAATACGGGCTGCAGATGGCCGCGGCCACGATCGGGTTCATCCCGGTATTCATCGTGTTCATCGCGTTCCAGAAGCATTTCGTCAAAGGCATCACGCTCGGAGGGGTGAAAGGATGATTATCGGGAACATCGGGCAATTGGACGCGGATCGCGCGTTTCTGCATCCCGCCTTGGTACGGGCGCTGGAAGAATTGCGAAGCGGGGCTTGCGCCGATCCTGCCGCGAACGGGCGTCATGACATCCTGGGGGGCGAGATGTACGTTATCGTATCCGAGGTTTGCGGCTCGCCGTCGGAGGAGAAGCCGTTCGAACGGCACGAGCGCTATATCGACATCCACTACGTGTTGGCAGGGAGCGAAACGATCGGCTGGCTGCCATTGGCCGAGGGCGGCGCGCCTTATGCGGACGAGCTTGACGCGAGCGATTACGCCCTGTACCTTCCGCAAGGCTCCGAAGCATACGAGCTTCCGCTGCGCGCCGGCCAATACGCGGTCATGTTCCCGCATGATTTGCACCGGCCCGGCAACACGGGCGGAGCGATCGCGCGCAAAGCGGTCGTCAAACTGCATGTCGATTTGTTTGCGGTTCGATAGAATACAACGATAGGGAGATGGAGAACAATGAAAGAACTGGGCTTCGGCATCGTCGGCTGCGGTTATTTCGGGGCGGAGTTCGCCGCGATACTTAGCGATATGGAAGGCGCGAGGCTGGTCGCGGTCCAAGGCGGGAGCGGGGCTTCCGCCAAGGCCGTCGCCGAACGGCATGGCTGCTTATACATCGAGGAACTGGAGGCGCTGTGCCAGCATCCGGATATCGACGTCGTCTTGGTCGTCAGTCCGAACCATTATCATAAGGAACCGGTGCTGCTGGCCGCGCGGAACAAGAAGCACGTGTTCTGCGAGAAGCCGATCGCGCTGTCGCTGGCGGACTGCAAGGAGATGGTCGCGGCCTGCCGCGAAGCCGGCGTGCTCTTCATGGCCGGGCATATCCTGCATTTCATGCATGGCATCCGCAAGGTAAAGGGCATGATCGCGGACGGCGTCATCGGCAAGCCGATCGTGGCGCACGGGGAACGTACCGGATGGGAAAACAAGCAGCAGACGGTCAGCTGGAAGAAGAAGAAGGAAATGTCCGGCGGCCATCTGTTTCACCATATCCACGAGCTGGACATCATTCAATCCATTATGGGTCCGGCCGAGCGCGTCGCGATGAGCGGAGGGAATCTGGCTCACCAAGGCGAAGGCTTCGGGGACGAGGAAGACGTGCTGATGCTCAGCCTGGAGTTCCCGGGCGGCGCCGTGGGCACGATGCAATACGGCTCGGGCTTCCATTGGGGCGAGCACTATGTGAAAATCAACGGCACGCTCGGCGCGTTGTACTTGGATTTCAAGGATTCCCGCATCTTGGTGCGGAAGGACGACCGGGTCATCGCGTACGACATGCACGAGACGCCGGAAGAGAACGAGGAGCGCCGAGCGCAATACGTCAAGCTGGAGGGCGGCATCGTATACGGCAATCCGTCGGTCCGGCCGCCGCTCTTCATCCGCAAGGCGATGATCGCCGAGATGGTTTTCCTGCGCGACGCCATTCTCGGCGCGGAAATTCCGGCGGAGTGGGCGGGACTGCTGGACGGTTCCGCGGCGCTCGGATCCGTGGCGACGGCCGAGACGGCGGACCGCGCGCTGCAGGCGGGAGCTTGGATGGCGCCGGCGTAAGAAGCGGGCGGAAAAAGCCGGAGGATTGGGCATTGTAGCCCATTCAAGCAGGATGATATGATGAACAGGTCTAACGGTTCATATCATGCTGAGAAGGAGCTCTTATCCAATGAAAGACATCCAGCAGCACATGCAAGCGTTTCTCGAACGAATGGTCGACGAGGGCAGGGAACGGGGCGTTCAGCTCGCCGCTTATTACGAGGGGCAATTGATCGTGGACGCTTCCGCCGGCATCGCGGATCGGCGCACGGGACAAGCGGTGGACGGCAGCACGATTTTTCCCGTATTCTCCACGACCAAGGGCATTGCTTCGACAGTGCTCCATCATGTCATGGAACGGCAAGGGACCGATTACGACCTGCGGATTGCCGAGCTGTGGCCGGAGTTTGGCGTGCATGGGAAAGAGCGGGCTACGATTCGTCATGCGCTCAGCCATACGACCGGCATCCCGCATATGCCGGAAGGCGTAGGGCTAGCCGAGGTCGTCGATTGGGACCGGATGACGGCGGAAACGGCTAAGCTCGTTCCCCAATGGCCGCCGGGAGAGCGGATGGAATACCATGCGATTACGTTCGGCTGGATCGTCGGAGAGATTGCCAGCCGGTTGGACGGCAGGCCTTTCGCGCGCATTCTGAAGGAGGACATTTGCGATCCGCTCGGCATTCAGGCCGAGCTGTTCGTCGGGATTCCGGAGGAAGCGGAAGCTCGCGTTGCTTTCTTGGAGGAACCGGGCTTCGATCCGTCCGCGTTCCCGGCGACGGGCCTGCAGGCGATTCCGGCTTGGATCTGTCCGCTCGCCGATTGGATGAACCGCTCGGACGCGAGGCGCGCATGCGTGCCGGCCAGCAACGGCATCATGTCGGCGCGGGCGATCGCGAAGCATTACGCGGCGCTGCTGCAGGACGGAGCGGATGGCATCCGGCTGCTGCCGGAATCCCGCATCCGACTGGCGACCGCGCTGCAAGACCTGCCGAATCAGGAACCCCAGTACAAAGGCTTGGGCTATCAGGTGGGATCCCCCGGCTCCATTATGGGCGGCGCTTCCGCGTTCGGTCATGGCGGATACGGAGGATCCAACGGTTTCGCCGATCCGGAACGGCGGCTGGCGGTCGCATACGTCAATAATCTCTATACGCCCCAAAGCGCGGGCACGGCTATCATTCATGAATTGAAGAAGGAGCTTGGCATCGCGATCGATTAACGAACGCATAACGAACGCTTACCGAACGCCAAGCAAACGGGCGGTTCTCCGCTGCTGCTGACAGCAGCGGGAGAATCGCCCGTTTATTCGTCATTATGCAAGAATAGTTGAAGCCGCTCCGTCGCAGCTTGACGTCGATGCCAGGCGCCGCCCAAGCCGTTGGTTCATTGGTTGTTCCTTCGGCGTCGGGAGCTCCACGGGCTTGCAAGCACCGGCAGAGCGGCCGGTCATTATTGAGCCGAGCTGATAATCAAGCGGCGTCCTGCGCAAGCAGCAGCAAGACTGATGCTTAGGCGCTCGCTTTGTTCTCTTGCGTCTCTTCCTTCCTCGGCAGCCTGCCGCCTGCGCCGGCGCGGAAGTAGCCGAAGGCTCCGGCGGCCATCGCTGCGGCGACGGCGACGCCGGCGGCGCCGATCCAGGTAATGGCGGTCAGCGAGCTTCCCTCCACGATAACGCCGCCGATGCCGGCTCCGGCCGCCATGGCGAACTGCAGGACGGAGCTGTTCAGGCTGAGCATGATGCTCGTCGCGCCGGGAGCCAGCGTGATGAGATGGTACTGCTGCGTCGGGCCGGACGACCAAGCGGAGAACGACCATAGCATGAGCAGGGGGAACATGAGCGACGGCGAATGGGCGGCGAAGGAAATGACGATGAGCCATACGGCGTGCAGGAGCATGCCGCCGACCAGCGTCGGCCGGTAGCCCCACTTGTCGGTGGCGTACCCGCCGAGCTGGGAGCCGATCAGGCTGGCGACGCCGAAGGCGAAGAGCGCGATGCTGACGGTGCCGCCGCTCATGCCGGTAATGTCCAGCAAGAACGGAGACATATAGGTGTAGGCGATGGCGTACCCGCCGATCCAGAAGAACGTAATGCCGAGACCGACGGCGATCTTGGGATTCTTAAGCAGCAGCAGCTGCTGGCGAAGCGGCACGGGCAGCTCGTTGTCCGTCTTCGGAATGGCGGTCGCGATGAGCAACAGCGCGAACAGGCCGAGAAGCGCGATGGCGCCGAAGACCGCTTTCCAATCATAGACGGAAGCGGCAAGGCGGCCGAGGGGCACGCCGACGATGAGAGCGGTGCTGAAGCCCATGACGAGCGTCGCGATGGCGCTGCCCTGTTTCTCGGGCGGAGCCAGCTTGGAAGCGACCGTCAGCGCCGTGACGACGAATACGCCGCTGCTGAGCGCCACGATGATGCGGGATACGATGAGGGCGCCGAAGCCCGGAAGCACGAAGGCGGCGGCGTTGCCGAGGACGAATACCGCCAGCGCATAGAGCATGAGCCGCTTGCGGTCGACGCGGGATGCGGCCGCCATGAGGAACGGCGTACCGAATCCGTACGCCAGGGAAAACACCGTGATCAATTGACCGGCTGCGGCCACCGAGACGCCGATATCGGACGATACTTGATCCAGGATGCCCGCGATGATGAATTCCGACGTGCCGACAAGAAAACTTACGATGGCCAGCATATATATTTTCAATGTGGTAGACATTCTCTCCAGCTCCCTTAGTCAAGCTATTTTTATATTTCTAAATTTATCGAAACAAAGAACGAAAAAAGGCTACCCCAGCAAATAAGGGGCGTATTTCCGCGCGACTTCCTTGTTGACGCTGTAATAAATGTACGTGCCGTCCTTGCGCAGCGAGAGCAGTCCGCAATCCGTGAGCTGCTTCAAGTGATGGGACAGCGTGGAGCCGGCGACGGATTCGAGCTTGCTTCCGATATCCGAGCAGCAGAGCGTCTTCTCTTCCGTAAGCAGCATCGCTATTTTGATCCGGGTCGGTTCACCGAGCGCTTTGTACACCTTCACCGCTTGTTTGATCTCCTCGTTGTCCTCGACCATGGGTTCCCACCGCCTTTTCGCCATTATTTCGATATGTGTTGAAATATACCATGCCCAGGCATCGCATGTAAATAGGTCGCGTTAAATTTCGCGAATAAGCGCCATATTGTCGTCATCGATAAGGCATCACGGTGCGCGTACCGCTCGTTGACAGAAACGGCACGCGAGCGCCGCGATTGCGAGACAAGCGGAATGTTTGCCGAAGGGGCGCGCACTTTGAAAGTCTCGAGTCAGGCCGGCTTCCATTACAAGCGGTTCCGTCTGCGGTATTCGGAGGGCCGCGCGCCTTCCGCGTCGTGGAACACCCGGCTGAGGTAGGAGCCGCTGTCGTAGCCGCACAGTCCGGCGATATGGTCGAGCGTATAATCCGTATGGATCAGCAGCTGTTTGGCCCTGCTCAGCCTGAGCGCGTTCACGTGCTGCTGCGGCGTCATGCCGTAGGCTGCCTTGAACCGCTTGGTCATGACGGTGCGGCTCATGCTCGCGCCGGCGGCGATGTCTTGCAGCCGGCCGTCATCGAAGGCGCGGGCTTCGATCTCGCGGCGCACCGCCTGCATCGTCGAATCGGGCGGAGCCGAAGCGGCCTGCAGCCGATCCTCCAGCTCTTCCTGCAGCTGCAGCCACAGGTCGCTCAAGCCGTGGCACAGCCGAAGCGCGGACATGGCGTCGCGCCTGCCGGAGACGGCCGCGATACGGCGGAGGTTCGCATAATGGCGCTTCGTGTCCCGGACGGCGAAGCGATAGGGGCCGCCCGAACCGAATTCGCGCGGCGTCGGGAGCAGCGCCTCTCCGGAAGTCGGCTGCACGCCCGCATAATGGAGCGTGAGCGGAGCAAGCGCCTCCCGCCTGACGTCGATGCCGGGCGGGCAGACGATGACGTCGCCCGGCACGGCGGTCCCTTCGATACCCGCAATCCGATACCGGAAATGGCCGTGGGTAAGCGCGAACAGCAGCCAATGGTCGTCATCCCGCCCGATCGGCAGCACGAAGCGGGGTTTATTGACCGAATAATGGTGAAAGCCGACCTGCAGCGGATATTCCATCGGGACACGCTCCTTATCAAGCTCGATAGGAAAAGTGTAACGTCCGGGGCGGAGAATTACAAAAGGTTTTCAGGCGTATGGACAGGCAGGAGAGGGAGACGCGGCATGCATCGACGGAACTCACCGTACAACCCTGCGCTTGTAACAAGTGAGCTGGCACAAAAGTGCATCGATTAAACGATTTTCTGCATCGTGACTGGATTTCGCAGCGTGTATAATAGGCGCAAACGTTCAGGAGGCGATGAGATGATAACGGATCGGCACTATGAAATCATCGTATACGGCGCCACGCCGGGCGGCATCGGAGCGGCCGTTGCCGCCGCGCGCAGAGGCAGGCGCACGCTGCTGCTCGAGCCGTCGCCATACATAGGGGGCATGATGACGAGCGGGCTCGGACGCACGGACATCGATTGGCTCGATGCTTCGGGCGCGATTTACCGCGAGTTCGCGCACCGCGTGGAAGCCCATTACACGGCGCAATACGGAACCGCTTCACCCGAGGCGGAAGCGTGCAACCGCGGGATGTTCTTCGAACCGTCGGTCGCGCGCGCGATTCTGGAGGACATGCTCGCGGCGGAAAGCCGCCTGACGCTGGTGCGCCGCTCGGAGCTTTTGTCCGCCGAGGCCGTTGACGGCCGGCTGACCGCAATCGCGATTGAGACGGAAGCAGGGGAAGGGGAATGGCAGGGCCGGAGCGCATTGTCCGCGGATGTGTTCATCGACGGCACCTACGAAGGGGATCTGGCGGCGATGGCCGGAGTTCCTTATGAGGTCGGACGGGAATCGCGGGACGAATGGAACGAAGAGTACGCCGGCGTGCTCTATATGAATTTCGGCCCGTCCAAGGAAGTGCTTCCGGGCAGCACCGGCGAAGGCGACGACCGGATCCAGGCTTACAATTACCGCTTGTGCCTGACCGACGTGCCGGAGAACCGGGTTGCCCCGGGCAAGCCGGCTTCGTATAACCGAGAGGAATACGCCAGCCTTAGCGTCGACGCGGCAGAGGGGAGAGTCCGCTCGATCCGCGATGTGCTGAATATTTTGCCGGTGCCGGGCGGGAAGACGGATACGAATAACCATCATTACTGCATGTGCTCGAGCGATCTGCCGGAGGAGAACGGCACCTACCTGGAAGGCGGGCGAGAGGAACGCCAGAGGGTACGGGACCGCCATCGCCATTATTACCAAGGGCTGCTCTGGTTCCTTCAGCATGACGAGTCGCTTCCGGAAGCGTTTCGCGAGGACGCGCAGCGCTGGGGGTACGCGGCGGACGAGTTCGCGGATACGGACAATTTCCCGCCGCAATTGTACGTCCGGGAGGGCAGACGCATCCTCGGCGAATACCGGTTCACCGAGAACGACGCCCGCCTCGCTCCGGGACTCGGCCGCTCGCCGATTCATGCGGACAGCGTTGCGGTAGGCGCCTACGCGATCGATTCCCATGCGACGCGCAAGCGCGAGGCCGCGGGGCGGAACGTCGCGCTCGAAGGCTTCCTCGGGCTTGGCTGGCTGACGGAGGTGTACCAAATTCCGTACGGCGTCATGGTCCCGCTCGGCGTCGACGGGCTGCTCGTGCCGGTGGCGGTGTCGGCGACGCATATGGGTCTCGGCACGATCCGGATGGAGCCCTGCTGGATGCAGCTCGGCTATGCGGCGGGCGTCGCCGCCGACCTGGCGATCGCCGGCGGCGCCGCGCCGCGCGACATCCCGATCGACAATCTGCAGGACGAACTGCTCGCCGCCGATCAGCTGATCGGGTTCTACCGCGATATCGACGCGTCGGGCCTGATGGGCAAAGCGATCCAATATTTCGGAGCCAAGGGCGCTTTCCGCTCGTACGAAGCGCGGCCGGACGAGCCGCTCACGGTCGAGCGGGCTTCCGCGCTGCTCGCGCTGGCCCGCCTGCTTCCGGGCGGCTCGCGCTTCCCGGCACTGCCCGCCGCCGGCGCGGTCCTGCCCGCGGGAGCGGACATGGGGCCGCGGCTGCCGCGGGAAGAGCCGTCGCCCGCCGCGTATTGGCAGCGGCACCCGCTGCTGACGCAAGGGCTTGCCGGCCGCTGGCTGCAGGCGGCCGGGAGGGCGCTGTCCGCCGGCACGGCAGGAGCGGCCGGCGGCAGCGTGAGCGCCTCCGCCGCGGCGCGCGCGAGCAGCCCGGCGGCCGCGTGGCTGCGCACGGACAGCGCGGCTGCGGCCGAAGGCGGCCCGTCCGCGTCCGGCGGCGCCGGGGAAGCCGCCCCGGCCGTATCGGTCGGCGAATGGTGCGCCCTGCTGTACGGCCTGCTGCTTGAGGCGCGGCGAGCCGGTTCGTCGGGATCCGGCGGCAGATAAGCGCGCCGGGCGCCTAGCAGCGAGCCCGGGCATGAGGCCGGAGCTGACCGGCCGCAAGGCTGCGAAGCAGGAATAGATACGAAAGGCGCCTGTCCCGTTCCCGGGGCAGGCGCCTTTCGTTTTTCGTTGCGGCCGGAAGAAGCGGCGGCGCCTTGGCGATTCGCCAGGAATCGCCTGCCGAGACTTGCGGCGCTGGCCCCGGATTCATCATCGCAGCGTCTCCGTTATTTTCATGCCTGCACAGGCTTTTGTCGAGCTCGTCTTCCCGCCTATGCCGCAAGGAAATTGCCATTAATTAATGACGACGGCCGCAGGCGGACATGAAACTTTCCGCCGTTATCATTCGTCGTATTGAATGACTGGACTTTCTGGGCGTACATGACGTTTCTAAAGACGCCGGATGCGGGCGAAGCGCGGCAGGATTTGGCTATATTGTGGCCGTTCCTTGACCAGGCAGGAACGGACGCGCGCGCCTAGAAATAAATAAGTTAGCCATAATCGAAGGAGATAGAACCGGCATCGCGGCAAGGCGTTCGGCGCCGGTTCAACCGTTTCAAAGGAGTGCTGGCATGAGACCACAGGATGATGACGCCAAAAGCCAAGAAAACCGCAAGCGTAACGGGTTTACGCTGCGATTGAATATGTTTTTCGGCATGACTTTCATCGTATTCAGTATTTTGATCGTAAGGCTCGCGATCCTGCAATTCGTCGATTCGCCGAAGTTTCAGGAGCAATTGAACGACAACGGCACGCGGTCCGTGAAGATCCCGCCGATCCGCGGCAATATATTGGATTCCCAAGGCGTGCAGCTGGCTTATTCAACGTCGACGCAGTCGCTCTACTACACGATCCAGCCGGGATTGAAGGATGCGGACGCGGACAAGCTGGCGCAGCAGCTGTTCGATATTTTCGCGAAATACGGAGATCCGGCCCAGTCGCTTACCGTCAAGGAAATCAAGAAACGGATGGACCTCGCGCATATCCAGAACACGTACGCGGTTCCACGGCGGATCAAGATGGGCCTGTCGGAGAAGGAAATTGCTTATTTCTCCGAAAACCGCGAGCTGTATCCGGGCTTTGATATCATGGAAGAGAGCGTCCGCAACTACGACAAGGACGATGTGGCGGTGCAGCTGATCGGCTATTTGAAGAAATACCGCGGCGTTCGGGAATCGATGAACAAGTACAAGAACATCGCGGATCAGGAAGACGCCAAGCTGCAATATTTGGACGACGAGGACGTCGGGGTCGACGGGCTCGAATATATGTACCAGGATGTGCTTCGCGGCGAGAACGGGCTGAAGGAGTATCCCGTCAACGCGAAGGAAACGATTATCGGACCGCCCGAGATCACGGTGCCCGTCAAAGGGGATAATCTGTTCCTGACGATCGACAAGCGCGTGCAAATGATGACGCAGCAGGCGATCACGGATCATCTCGCGTTCATGAAGACCGCTCCGGGCTACTATCGGGACGGCGCGGACGCGACGACGGGCTACGCCGTCGCCATGGAAGTGAAGACGGGCAAGGTCGTCGCCATGGCCAGCATGCCGGATTACGATCCGAGCGTATGGTCGGGCGGCTCGATCAGTCCGGAAGACTATGCCAAGACGACGTATTTCCAGGCGAACGGCACGATTCGCCAAGCGTATCCGCCTTATGACGACGAGAAGGAGCGCAACCGTCACCCGTCCTCCATGGTGCCGCTGGGCTCCACGCAGAAGCCGCTGTCCGTGCTCATCGGCCTGAACGAGAAGCTGTTCACGACGCATGACGTGTACAGGGACACCGGCGTGTTCTATTTCGGCAAATCGAAGCCGCAGGTCGCGATCCATGACTCGCAAGGCCATGCGTACGGCAATATCGACGCGGCGGACGCCATCGCGCATTCCTCCAATACGTTCATGGCCTCGGAGGTCGGGAACAAGCTGTATCAGAAATACAAGGGCATCAAGGGCGTAGACGTATGGGACGACTACGTCAAGCAGTTCGGACTCGGCGTATTGACCGGAAGCGGGCTGCTTGGCGAGAGCAAAGGCGTTATCGATTACTACCACGAAGCCGAGACGGCGAGCTCGCAATCGGCGCTCATCCGGGCGTCCTTCGGCCAGCAGGCCAAGTACACGACGCTGCAGCTGGCGCAGTACGCGGCGATGCTCGGCAATCAAGGGAAACGGCTGCAGCCGCAGTTCGTCAACAAAATCGTCGATCAGGACGGGAAGACCGTGCAAAGCTTCATGCCGAAAGTGCTGAATACCGTAACGTTCCCGCAAGAATATTGGGACGAGATCTATAACGGCATGAGCAGGGTTTCCGTTCAGGGCTTCGAAGGGTTCAAATACAACTTCCTGCGCAAAACGGGTACGTCCGAGCAGGACGTCGGCGATCGGAAGAAGGTCGAGAACTCCGTGTTCATCGCCCTGGCGCCCGCCGAGGACCCTGTCCTCGCAGTAGCGGTCGTCGTGCCTGACGGCGGCTTCGGCGCTTATGGCGCCGCGCCGATCGCGCGGAAAATATTCGATGCGTACGACGAGTACGTCGGCTTGGACGGCACGCCGCACCCGAAGCCGGACGATACGGCGGCAGGCACCGGCGGTACGGCCGGAACGGGCACGGCGGCAGGCGCCGGCACGGGAACCGGCGCTGCGACAGGCGGCGCAACGAACAAGCAGCAATAGGACATTATCGGATCGTATAGGAGTATCCCGATTTAAACGCGAAAGGACCTTCAATCCGCTGCAAGCGGATAAGGTCCTTTTTTTGTCCAAGCTGAAGACAACGAGAGCGGAAGGGCTACGGCCGCTCATGAAAGTGCGGCTGGGCCAGAAAGGCTGCCGCAGCAGCAGGCAATCAGCATAGCGAAATAGTCGAAAAGCTGCTCGGGCGGCTTCACCGACGTTGGCCGAAATAGTCGCTAAAGTTGCTATTCGGACAAATCCTTCCCGGAGGCAGAAATTCGCTGCTCCGTGCGGAGAACAGCCGCGAAAACCTTCCTGAAAGCAGGAATTGAAATTCACTCTCCGAAAGTGCCGCTGGGCCGGTAAAGTTGCTCGAACAGCAACTTTACCGGCCTTTTTGCCGGTCAGAGGCAGGAAAAGTTGCTCGAACAGCAACTTTACCGGCATTTTTGCCGGTCAGAGACAGGAAAAGTGGTAGCGTCAAGAAGTTTGTGTAAGCTAGTAGGAATATCCATCGGGACGATGGATATGTCACCGTTGTTGGTGCGTTTCGGTGGGGGAAATTCCCCCACCGAAACGCACCAACAACAAATTGAATTTTCTGAACTTGTTCGGTAGTCAAGGACGTAGCTCAAGCGATTAATGGATTTGGGGGATTATTCCGCGCCCGTATTTGGTGGGTAACGCTTGTTAAATAACTCAGTCAATTTCTTTTTCACAACCGGGTCTCCGAAGCCGCGAATCACCCGGGTTTCAAAGCGCTCATTGTAGTCGGTTAGCTCCAGATAGATAATTTTCTCGGCTGCATCCATATTCGTTAAGCTGTTCATGGGCTTTAGGCGTTTGCGAATTTCTTTGTTCATCCGCTCGATGGGATTGGATGTGTAAATGGCCTCTTTAATCAAGGACGGGTACTTGTAGAACGTTAGTAGCGTCGTCAATTGCTCTTCCCAAGCCTTTATTTCCTTTGGGTATAACTTGTCCCACTTCGCTTTCAGCGTATCGAACTCGGCGAGCGCGAGCTCGTGATCGGGCGCGTTGTAGACGGTCTTTAACGCGTCCAGGAAGTCCGCTCTATGCTGCACGCGGATTTTTGGGAAAGTTGCCCGTACCTTATGTACGACGCAATGCTGCACGTCGGCCTTGGGATAGGTCTCACGAAATGCCGTGTCTAGCCCGGGCAACCCATCAAACACACCCAGCAGGACTTCTTGAACTCCACGGCTATACAGGTCTTTGAGTACGTCACGCCAGCCGTTGGCGCTTTCCTGGCCGCCAACGTAGAAACCCAGAATCTGACGATGCCCTTCTTCGTCGATTCCCATCGCGAAATAAACGACCTCGCCACTGACCGTACGGCGCTTTAGCTTGACGTAAAGGCCATCCAGGTAGATCACGCTGTAACGCTTCTGCAGGGGACGTTGCTGCCAGTTCTGAATGTCCTCAAGCACGGTGGCGGTAATGTTGCTCACGGTCGTAGGCGAGTAGTGACTTCCGAACATCCCCTCGATGAATCGTGCGACATCGCGGGTTCCCATCCCGCTCTTGTACATTTGAATCACCGCTTCTTCGAGCCACCCGTCTCGGCGCTGGTAGGGCTCGAACATTTGCGTCTGGAACTCGCCATTGCGGTCGCGAGGAACGGATAAATCCTCGATATTGCCGTACTTGGTGTGCAGGCTGCGCCGGTAGTAGCCATTGCGGCTATTCGGGTGTCCTTCCGGCGCATCTTCCATGAACTGTTTAATTTCTGCACGCATGATGGACTCGAGATTGTCTTTAACGAACTGAGTGACAGCATTTTCAAATAGATTAGATAGTGCCATTTCGGGTATAGTATTCATTGAGTAGGGTTCCTTTCTTGGTGACTTCGCAATCCCGAGAATACCCTACTTTTCTTATGTCTGGATAGACTCCAAACTTTGGTACACAAACAAATTTACGTCATCGGAAAAGTTGCTCGAACAGCAATTTTACCGGCATTTTTGCTGGTCAGAGGCAGGAAAAGTTGCTCGAACAGCAACTTTACCGGCCTTTTTGCCGGTCAGAGGCAGGAAAAGTTGCTCGAACAGCAACTTTACCGGCATTTTTGCCGGTCTGACGCGAATAAAGTTGCTCGTGTAGCAACTTTTCGACTTTTCGCCATTCTGCAAGGCTACTGCCGCCGGGCCCGAATAAGCTGCCGCCGCAGCAGAAGTTCGGTCTCGAACGGCGATCTTATGGTTGAGATTCCCCTTTTCGCCGATGCCAATACGTCCGGAGAAGTGGTCCAATGCTGGCAGAGCAGTTGTTCCAAGTCCTCCATGCACGACGCTCCCGACAGGAAACCGCTTCGCCATTCCCGAATGTAGTGGTATGGAAAATAATCGTAACGTAGAGTGTACACCAAGTTCGAGCTTATAACAGCCGATGACGGTGAACATTGGGGGAAAGCCCAGGCAAAGGAGAGGTTTCCGATTAACGAAGAAGTGTTCCACCAAACTCCCTATCGCATTCGCTTCGAATGGGGCGCGGAAGCGGTACGGCGGCTGGCTCCGCTATCGGGCGCCGTCGTGATCGTCGACGTGTTATCGTTCACGACTTGCGTCGAAGTCGCCGTGTCCAGTGAAGCGCTGGTGTTCCCGTACGGGCACAAGGACGAGTCCGCAGCCGCGTTCGCGGAATCGGTTCATGCCGTGCTGGCCGGCAAGCGCGGCACGACGCCGTCCCTGTCGCCGTCATCGCTGCGCGCGCTGCCTCTGCATTCCCGCATCGTGCTGCCGTCGCAGAACGGTTCGGCATGCACTCTGATTGCCCAGGCTGCCCAGGCGGCAACGATTGCCGGATGCTTGCGGAATGCCGCCGCGGTTGCGGATTATATCGATCGGCATCATCCGGGCGAGATCGTCAGCGTCATCGCTTGCGGCGAGCAGTGGGCGGCGGGCGGACTGCGTCCGGCAATCGAAGATATGCTTGCGGCGGGCGCTATCCTCAGCAGATTCGATCCGTCCGATCTATCGCCGGAAGCGGGCATGGCCGTTGCCGCCTTTAGAAGCGCTGAACACGACATCGGGCAGACGGTGCTGGCGTGCTCGTCCGGGCGCGAGCTGATCGAGAAAGGCTTCGCGCAAGACGTGGCGTTGGCGGGCGAACTGAACGTCAGCGGCACGGTGCCGGTATTTCAGCATGGCGCCTTTGGGCCGCGGAAGCGAGGGGAAGCATGAATATCGTACTGATCGGCATGTCCGGCGCGGGAAAAAGCACGCTCGGCGTGCTGCTCGCCAAGGCGCTCGGAATGGATTTCGTGGATACGGATATCGTCATCCAGCAGCAGGAAGGCAGACTGCTGCAAGACATAATCGATCGTGACGGCATCGCGCATTTCATGGCTGTCGAAGAACGAATCGTCTCCGGGCTGCGGCTGGACAATAGCATCGTATCGACGGGCGGCAGCGTCGTCTATTCGGAGCAAGCGATGCATACCCTGAGACAAGGCGGCCGGATCGTCTACCTGCATGTCCCCTATGAAGAGATCGAGCGGAGAATCGGCGGCATGGCGGCGAGGGGCATTGTCATGAAGAGCGGGCAATGCCTGCGAGACGTCTATGACGAAAGAATGCCGCTCTATGTAAAATACGGCGATATGACGGTGGACTGCACGAATAAGGCGATCGAGTCTTGCGTGGGGGAAATCATCGCATGCATAAGAGAGCGCGCTTGAAGGAAGATGCCGAGCGGCGATACGTAGAGCGGCCTTGACGGGGCAGCAGCGGATCGCGGGGCGGCTTCGGAATCTTTTACAATTTTACAAGGAGTGGGTGGATTGGCTCATCATCTTGCTGCCGGTGTCATTGTTCTAGAGGACAACGCGGTGCTGTTAGTAACAAATATGGCTGGAGCTTACCGAAGGGTTCTCTCGAACGCGGCGAAACTTTTCTTAAAGGCGCAGAGAGAGAGGCGTTTGAGGAAGCCGGAATCGAGGTAATAGCGAAAGAAGCAGCATTCGTGACCGAATACACTTCAGAGAAGTATGGACAGTACCTTCAAGTATATTATGAAGGCAGCGCGCGAGCTGGACAAATCGAATGCAGCGCCGATCCCGATGACGATATAAACCAGGCTCGATATGTTCGGCTTGCGGACTTGCGCAGCTTTATCACGTTTCGCCCCTGGATTATACCTCTGGAACATTGGGTACAACATAAAGAAATGAAATATTATTCTTTTGATTTAGATGTCGAAGGGTTTCATATTCCAGAATAATGTTCGCGAAGCGGCTAGCGGTCTCGCTGCCCGGAAGCGGAAGAGAGTGCGGCAGGGAAGCCCCGGCCATGCGCCCTATTTTCAGGAGAATGAAAGAACGAACGACCGAATCATGATATACTAGAGTAGAGAGATCGCTTGACGATCGGGAGAAGGAGACGAATGCGATGACACGCTATTTGTTCGAATATGAAGTACCGTCCACCGGGAAGAAAGCGACGTTCAGCTGGATCGGCAAGAGCGAAGAAGAAGCCCGCGCCGCGGTTCATGCCAAGGTTGCCGATTTCGAGTTCATGGAATTGGACGATATCGTCGTTGGCAAGGTGCTCGAAGCGAAGGAAACGACAGGCAATCAGTACTACGAATGCGAAGGCTGCAGCGCGTAAGCGCGTTGGCGCCGTCGAACGAAGAAGCGCCCGGCGATCAGCCGGGCGCTTCGTTGTCGTTGCAGGAGTTGCAGGAGTTGCAGGAGTTGCAGGGTTGCAAGAGTCACAGGATTACGGGAGTTGCAGGAGCACAATGCTGTCGGCATGCGCATATTATTTCGCTGCCTGTAATGTCAGCGTATACTGCAAGCTCCAGCCGTTCGGCTGCTCCGCATCCACGCGGAAGCCGAGCAGCTCTGCCAGCTGCAGCAGCGGGACATGCAGCTTGCCGCCGACGAGCCGGGCGGGATACGCCAGCTCGACCTTGCCGCCGTCTCCGGTGCCGGCCGCCGGTTTATCCAGCGTCAAGGTGACGCGGGCGGAGCCGTGCGCCATGACGAGCATCTTCGCCGACTGGTTCCAGTCGAACGTTGCGCCGAGCAGCGCGGCCGCTTCCTTGGCGGGGACGAGCAGCTCGCCTTGGCCCGGAATGATGCGGCTGCTGAAGCTCGCCTCCGGCGGGGCCGTCTTGCCGCCGCCGGCATACACGCGTACGCTCTTCGGATCGCCGGCTTCCGTCATTGCCAGCGTCCGGACCTGCTGCGCCAGCTCGTCCGACAACGACTGCGCGTTCTCCTTCGTCATCCGGTAGCGCGGATCGTCCCGGCCGATGGCCGCGGCAATGGCCGAATTCACATCCTGATTGTGGTGCGACAAATCCTTATACAGGTCGAGATCGTACGTCCATTCGCCAGCGGTTTGGAAGTCGTATACTTTGGCGTTCGGAAGCGCATCGAACTGCCGGAACATCCAGACGTCCATCGCCAGCTGATTCCCGAACCGCGCCTCGTTGGTCGCCGCCCAGACGGCTTCGCGCAGCACGCTGTAAGGCGGATAGTAGAAAATAAAGTCAATCTCCGGATGGGCCTTCGCCAACGACAGCACCTGCGTCTCGAAATGCGACTTGATGACGTCGAGCGGCTCCTCGTTCAAGCCGAAATACGCTTCTTCGTTGGCGGCCGACCGGTAATCCTTCAGCACGAGCTTCTTGCCGAAGCGCACGCTGTCGTTCCAGTTATACAGCGTCTCCAGGCTTTGCGGCGCCGAGCCCGTCACCCGCTTGAAGATCCCTTTGAAGAACTGCCCGTAGACGCTGTAATTCAGTAAATACCGGTAGTCGTTCCAGCGGTTGTCGTCGTACAGGTAATCGGGAAAAGGGCCTGCCGCATCCTGATCCCCGGTCTTGAGCGCGAAATAATCGAGCCCCCACAGCACGCGCTTGACTTTGCCGGTCTCGATCGCGAGCTTGGCGATCTTGTACTGCTCGTCCGCCGTCGATCCGCGGATGGACAGCTTCAGCGTCTTGCCGCCGAGCGCCTTGTCGACTTCGGACGGCAGGAAGTTCTCCGTCATCGAGGTGCCGATGATGATCGTATCGTAGTCGTAATGGAGCGCCAGCCCCGGATTCTGGTACCGCTGCTCGGACGAGAAGACCGGGCGGTATCCGAACGGCTTATGATAGAACTGCAGCGGATCCGCCGCATAGGTAACCAACGAGGCCAGCAGCGCGAAGCCGACGGCGAACAGCGCCGTCCAGGCGAGCATGCGCTTGGCCGCCTTGGCCGTTGCCCGGGCCGGCTGCGCCGCAGCGCCCCGAACGGGAGGCTGCGCCGCGTTCGGACGATGGATTGGAGCGGGATTGGGCGTTTGCACGAACGGTCACATGCCTTTCTAAAAGTTGAAATAGAGAAATTCGCTGATGCGGTTGAAGTAGAGCAGCGAGAAGACGAACAGCGCGGCGACGGCGGCGGCCATGCGCCTCGTCGGACGGAACGTCTCGCTCAGCTGCGACGAGTTGCGCAGCGCCAGCACGATCGGCAGGAAGAGCGCGATGAGCAGCAGCGTCGGTAAGAGCGTCTTCACGTCGGCGAGCGAAACGCCCTGCAAGCCGGCCATGCCTTTCAGAATGCGCATGGCCTGTCCCCAGCTGTCGGCCCGGAAGAACACCCACGTGGCGTTGATGAACATGAATGTCACGAACCAGGCGAGCCAGACGGGCAGCGGCCGGCCGAATTTGCCCCAGAACCGGTGGACGACTTGTCCGAGGCCATGCAGCAGCCCCCAGAAGATAAAGGTCCAGCCCGCGCCGTGCCACAAGCCGCCGATCAGGAACGTCACGACAAGGTTGCGCAGCATGACCGCTTCGCCGCGGCGGTTGCCGCCGAGCGGAATGTAGATGTAATCCCGCAGGAACCGGCTGAGCGTCATATGCCAGCGCCGCCAGAAGTCCTGAATGCTGGTCGCCTTATAGGGCGAATTGAAATTTTGCGGCAGCTTGATGTTGAACACGAGCGCAGCGCCGATCGCCATGTCGGTATAGCCGCTGAAATCGAAGTAGAGCTGGAACGTGTACGACAGCGAGGCGGTCCAGGCGGCGATGAAATGCGTTGCGCCCGCGAAGCCGTCGTTCGCCGCGTTCGCGAACGTATCGGCGATGACGACCTTCTTGAATAGCCCGATGCAGAAGATGTACGCGCCTCTTGAAGCGTTGGCCCACTGCCACACTTTGTTCCGCAGCCGGTCGAACTGCGGCATCATCTCGCTGTGATGGAGAATCGGCCCGGCGATCAGGTGGGGGTAGAACGTTACGAACAGCATGTAGCTGACCAGATTGTATTCGCTCGCTTTGCCTTTGTAGGCGTCCGCGAGATAGGCGATTTGGGTGAAGGTGAAGAAGCTGATCCCGAGCGGCAAAATCAGGCGGAGTACCGGAAAGGCATGTCCGGTCGCGTCCGATAAGGCGCCTAGGAAGAAATCGGCGTACTTGTAGTAGCCGAGCAGCAGCAGATTGCCGGCGATGCCGGCGACGAGCAGCGGCTTGCCGCGCTTCGTCCCGGCCCCGGCCTGAATGAGCCGGCCGAAGAGATAGTTGAACGCGATCGAGCCGAGTATCAGCGGCAAGTAGCGCACATTCCACCAGCTGTAGAAGAAGAGCGAGGAGAACGTCAGCCAGCATTTGGCGGCGAACGTGAAACGGAAGCGGTTCAGAATGAAATAGACGGCGACGGATATGGGCCAGAAGGCGAAAATAAAGACGTATGTATTGAATAACATCGATGCGGCACGCTCCTAGCGAATCAATAGTGATACCGATAGCTTCCGCGAAGCAGACGCTGTGAATGATAGACGCAGGAAACCGGAAAAAGGTTACAGTTGTTCACGACGAGGGACCGATGCGATCGGCCGCCCGCAAGCAAGCCGTCCGATATAACCTTAATTCATGACGCGAGAACTGGTCAATACATGATTCGGTTAACCGACGGAGAGATGCAAACAAGCCGCTTGTCCAAAGGGAGTTAGTTCTCCCATGGCAAGCGGCCTGTTGATTGATGCAGTATGGTGTTGATGCAGTATGTGCTTCGATTCATCGTCTTCGCAGACGGTCTTCGCAAAACGAGCGCGTTATTCGCCGCCGGAGTCGGACTTCTCGAACTCCTTGAGCTGGATTACGTAGGCTTCCAACTGCTCGGTCGTCATCTTATGCGGCTCGAACAGCTTGCCGGAACGCGTCTCTTCGAGCAGCTGCTGCAGCCATGCCCGTTCCGTCTCGCCGAATCGGATGAAGCCCTCGATCATGAGCGAGGAACCGCGCGGTATCAGGCTCCCTTTCAGCTCCATGATAAACTTCATCCGCGCGAGCCGGGTCTCGCAATCTTCCAGCTGCTTAAGCACCAACGCCTCGATGAGGTCGCTGCTGCCGTGCCGCACGAACGGCATCGCCAGAAACAGCGGATGCTGCGGGTACGAGGTATGCTTGAACTGCTCCTGCAGCAGCTGGAGGAACGCTTCGCGCCCGCTGTCCGTGATGCGGTAAATCGTCTTGTCCGGCCGGTTCTCGCCGGGAACCGAGACGACTTCCGCCGCCTCGATCAGTCCGTCCTGCCGCAGCTGGTCGACCGCATAATAGAGCGAACCGTCCCGGAGCTTGAAGCATTCGTTCCAGTTGCGCAGTTTAATCGTCTGCCGGATTTCGTAGGGATGCCGTTCGCGCTCCATTAGCAGCCCCAGAATCAAGAGCTTCATGGACATCGCGCATTATCTCCCTTGGTAAGAAGGCTTGCCTTTGTCGTCCTGCGGTCCCGGTCTGCCGGGAGCGTCTGCTGCGGGAGCGCCTTGCTGGCCGGCTTTGTTCACTTCCATACGAGCGCGGCCCATCATCAGTACGAACACGATGGCCACGACCGGCAGAATGACCGCCCATTGAAAGATCGCAATAACGGAATGCGCGAATTGATCGAGCAGCTTGTTGGCGAGATCGCCCGGCAGGCCCATTTGCTTCTGGATGTCCGGATCGAGCAGCGCTTGGCCGCCTTTGATTTTCTCCGCCAACTGCGGATTCAAGTTCGGCACTTCGGAGATGTTCGACTGGAACGACGATTTCTGAATCGCGCCGAACACGGCGATGCCGAGCGCGGAGCCGATCGTCCGGAAGAACGTGATCAGCGACGAGGACGTGCCTTTGTATTGCGGCGGCACGGCGTTGAGCGTCGAGATGTTCAGCAGGGAGAACGAGACGCCCATGCCGAGGCCGACGATGACCGTGAACAGCGAGATAACGAGACGGCTCGATTCGTTCGTCATCGCGAAGCCGAGCAGCGCGGTGCCTAGAATCAACATGAGCGCGGACACGATCATGACGTCGCGGTAGCGGAATTTCGTGACGACGCGGCCGCCGACCTGACTGCTCAAGACGACCCCGAGCATCATCGGAATCATGACGGTGCTCGTCTGCGTGGCCGTCTTATGGAAGACGCCTTGGATGAAGAGCGGAATATACGAAGCGGCGGCGATCATGACGCCGCCGTACAGCAGGCTGATGCCCATGCTGCTCGTGACGATTTTGTTCTTGAACAGGCTCAGCTTGATGATCGGTTCCTTCACTTTCAATTCCACGAACAGGAAGGCCATCAGGAACAGCGCGGAAGCGACGAACAGGAGGATCGTCTTGGCAGCGCTCCACGCCCAGCCGTCCGTGCCGCCGAGCTCCAGGCCGAACATGAGGAAGAGCACGAAGCCCGTGAGCATGACCGCGCCGAGCCAGTCGATCGACTGCTTGCGCGTATTCTTCGTTTCGTGGTATGCGTTCAGAATGAACAGCACCGCGAGAATGCCGAGCGGAACGTTGATGTAGAATATCCAGCGCCAGCTGATGTTGTCCGTGATCAGACCGCCGAGGATCGGACCGAATACGCTGGAGATGCCGAATACGGCGCCGAAGAGGCCCATCATCTTGCCGCGCTTCTCGGCCGGGAAGAGGTCGAATATGATCGTGAATACGATCGGCATGATCGCGCCCCCGCCGATGCCTTGAACGGCGCGGTAAATAATCAACTGCTCCATGTTCGTTGCGGTGCCGCACAGAACGGAACCGAGCATGAAGAGAATGAGGCCGGTCAGAAAAAATTTCTTTCGTCCGTACATGTCGGACAGCTTGCCGAAGATTGGCGTCGCGACAACCATCGCGATCATATAGGCGGAATAGACCCACACGAACTTGTCGAGGCCGCCGAGTTTCTTGATGATCGTGCCCATGGCGGTGGAAACGATCGTTTGGTCGAGCGCGGCGATGAATAAGCCGAGCAGCAGACCTGCAATGACGAGCTTGACGTTGCTGCGTTTTGCGTCCAATATTGTCATCCCTTTCGTCTTGAGACCTTACTCAAATTTGAATACCCTTAGTTATTATACTCAAATTTGAGTGGGAGACAATATAATTTTTCGTGAAGCTTGGATGTAGTATTTCCCGGCAGCCGTCCCGTTATGGGAGCGAGAAACCGATACAGGCCAAAAAAAACGGCCGACAGCAGCTGCATGCGCAGCGTGTACGACCGCTAACTGATCTACGCGCCTGTGCATCATATGCAATGACGGCAGGCGCTATTCGTTCTCGACGACGCGGGCAACCGGCTTCCCGCATGTCTTGCATTTGCCGGTCAGCAGCAGCGCGGACTTCTCCTGCTTGATGCTGTAATCCACGATTTCGACCGCGCCGCCGCACTTGCCGCAGAAGACGTTGCGTACCAGCTTGTCCCGATATTGCTGGGGAATCGCTTTCCATTGCTGAAGCGCTTGTAATGACGTCACATTCTCGGATCGGCTCATTTCATTCCACTCCCATGCATCAGAATTTGGCAGCCTACTTGATATCAGAACAGCAGCGACAACCATTCCTGCCGGTCCACCGGCCCGAAATAAACGGTCAGATCGACGTCCTGCAGCGCCTCGGCGACGGAAGCCGCGTCGTACTTGACGCCGATCAGCTTGTCCGTGACGTCCGACACTTCGCCGGTTCCGAAGAAGTCGCCGAAGACGGAAGCTTCCGCGATGACGCCGTTCTCCACGAACAGCCGCACGTCATAGGTGCCGGCGGAGAGCCGTTTCACCTGGCGGACGTTGAACTTCGGCGAGCGGCCGTAGTTCCAGTCCCAGCTGCGGTACCGTTCGTCCGCGAGCTGGTCGACGGCGGCCAAATCCGCCTCCGTCAGCGTATACGCCGGCACGTCTTCGGCGCTGCCGAAGATCGATTCGAGAATGAACGCGCGGAATTGCGCCATCGTCATCGGCGTCTTCAGAAATTCCGAAATGTTGGCTACGCGGCTGCGTACGGATTTCGTCGCCTTGGATTCGAATTTCGCCGGATTGACGTTCAGCGCCGAGACGATCGCGTCCACCTGCGAGTCGAACAGCAGCGTGCCGTGGCTGAACATGACGCCTTTGGACGCGAACTGCGCATTGCCGGATATTTTGCGCTCGCCGACCTGCAGATCGTTGCGTCCCGACAGCTCGGCATCGACGCCTAGCTTGCGCAGCGCCGCGACGACCGGTTCCGTGAACTTGCGAAAATTATGAAACGACTTGCCGTCATCCTTCGTGATGAAGCTGAAATTGAGATTGCCGAGGTCGTGGTACACGGCGCCGCCGCCGGATAGACGGCGTACGACATGAATGCCGTTCCGTTCGACGTAGCCGGCATTGACCTCCTCGGCGGTATTTTGGTTTTTGCCGATGATGATCGAAGGTTCGTTGATATAGAACAGCAGAAAATCCTGCTCGCCCGCCAAGCTGCGCAGCGCGTATTCCTCGAGCGCCAAATTCCAGGCCGGATCGGTACAGTTGCCGTTGTCGATAAATAACATGCGTGAACACACTCCTTGTTCCTATTATAACGCTGCAAAGCCGACAGGAACAGCCCGTCCAGTCCTGCCGCCAAGGCCTTCCGCAGCCAGGTTCCAAGATTGGCTGTTCATCGATCCGGCAGCGGGTGGCGCAGCAAATCGATATCGGCGCCGGGATGGATGAACGGTCGGCCCGGTCGGAGCCGTTCATGCTGCGCGCCGGCAGCGTCGAGCGGCGGTAGGCCAGGGAAGCGAAGCCGGTGGACTACCGACAGGCGGCGCGCGAGCGGGCAGAGACTCGCGGGAAGGCGATTCGCCTCGCCAAGGGCCGTTCGGCGACACTGGACTGCGGGCTCTTCCGGAGCACTGGCTTTGGGACGGCATCCATCCGAAGCGGCCGCGAGATGAGCGCGGGCCAACGGTTGGCGGTTGTGGATGATCGGCCGCAGCAATAAACGGCCTTCCGACCGCATAAATGCCAAACGGCTGCCCGAAGGGGCAGCCGTTTGGCTAGGGGATAGGTTTGCGTGTGCGTGCCCGACAGTAATCGCGTGGGCAGCTTGGGCTTGCGAGTTCGCGAGTTTGCGATATCGCGAGGAGCACGAGCTGCGCGGCGGGTTCCTTGCGTGCGTATGGCCGAGCCGTTCGGAACCTGCGTTACCGTCCAACATTCGTCCGGCCAAGCCTGGCGATCAAGGCTCTGCGCCCCAAGCGGACTTGCGAAGCTCCGTTGGCGTGCTTCCGGTTTGTTCCTTCACGAGGCGCGACAGATGGAACGCGGATTTGAACCCGCAGCGACCCGCGATTTCGGCTACGGTCAGGCCGGATTGCGTCAGCAGCTCAGTCGCTTTCACGACGCGGTACTGCCAGAGATAGCGAATCGGTGTCGGGTGCTGCCCCGCACGGAACAGGCGGACGAGATGTTCCGGCGTGACGTTCACGTGCGCGGCCAACGCCTGCAGCGTTATGTCTGCGGCGTAATGCTGGCGGATATAGCCGAGCGCGGCCAAAATGCACGGATGCTGCCGACGCTTCTTCGCCTGCGAGCTTCCGGACGCGGCAAACAGGCTGAGCGCGGCGTAACCAAGGCTGCGGACGGGCTCGTCGCCGGACGTGAATTCGTTGTGCATGGATAGCATCAGATCGACGAGCGCATTAAGCGATTCCGGGATCGGCATGCTGAACGGAAGACCGTCCAGGCCGGCGAGCTCCTGCGCTGACAGCGCTTCCGTCGCCAGCGTAATCCACCGGTGCCAGGATTCCTGGTCCTTGGCGAACACGAAGTATTCGTTGTGCTGCGGCTTCAGCAGCACGACTTGACCGGGCTTTACCGCATGCGGCTCGCCGTCGATATGAATGTCGAGCTCGCCGGAATGCAGCAGGAAGAGCTGCAAGTCGTGCTGCATCCGGGGGCCGTACGTCCCTTTGGGGGGATAGACGATCGAGCCCGCGTAAGCGGACTTGATTTTGTCATGGCGCAGGTTTATCGGCATGGTTGTCCAGCTCCTCTGGCTTTCGTATTTCGCTGCGGAGCGGACGGGAACAGCCCGGCGCGGGCGGTCGGGCTGTAATAAGGTGCAAGCCGCCCCGATGAGGCAGGGAGATGGCATGGCGTTGCGGTGCTCGTGAGCAAGCGAGCTCTGAACTGGCTGCGGGAATCGGTTCGGCCGGGCCGGGTAGCGCAGGGAAGGGCAGGGAAGGGCGGCGAGCCCCCCGCGCCAAGCGCGGCCCGGAGCCCCGAGGCCAAGCGCGGCTCGGAGCCCCCGCGCCAAGCACGGCCCGGAGCCCCGCGTCAAGCGCGGTCCGGAGCCCCGAGGCCAAGCACGGCTCGAGCCCCCGCGCCAAGCGGGCCCGGAGCCCCCGCGCCGCGTCAAGCGGGCTCGAAGCCCCGCGCCAAGCACGGCTCGAGCCCCCGCGCCAAGCGGGGACTTAACGGACCGTAGATCCGTTATAGGCGCAGAATGCGTGGAAAAACGCGCCTCCCGATGCAAATAGCGGATCCTGTGTCCGCACGAATATGCGAAAGGCCGAAAAACGCGTTAATAGCGGAACGTATGTCCGCAAGCCCGCGCCTAGCGTTCCGTAAGTCATGCAACAGGCAATTGCCAAATACCAGCAAGCCCGCGCCTCCGTTCCGTAAGTCACGCAACAGGCAATTGCCAAATACCAGCAAGCCCGCGCCTAGCGTTCCGCAAGTCACGCAACAGGAAATTGCCAAATATCCAGCGAGCCCGCGCCTAGCGTTACGCTGTTCCGCAAGTCACGCAGAGGCAATTGCCAAGCGCCAAAACGCCAATCGTTGCCGCAAGCTTTGCAGCGGGCAAGCGATTGCCTAGCACCCCGAGCGGAGTTTTAGTATAACGGGAACTTCTTCTGCAAATCCTTGCGCGTCGTCGTCGCGTCCTCGCGGATATAGTGGCAGACGTACGAGCGGCGCCAGCGGTCCGCGCTGCGGTTGCGGTTCGACGAATGGATGAGCAGCTCATGGAAGAACAGGATGTCGCCTTTCTCCATTTCGACGGGAACTTGCGTATTCAGGTCGATGCCTTCCGTCTCGTCCGTCCATGCCTCGTGCTCGTCGAGGTTCTTGACGGCGCCGTGCGGCAGCAGGCCGAGACGATGCGACTTCGGAATGACCCAGAGGCAGCCGTTCTCCACGTCGACCTTCTCTTCCATGGCGATCCAGGCCGCGATCATCGTCATCGGATCGTTCTTGATGTAGTAGTAGTCCTGATGCGCGGCTTGTCCCGGCGAGCCCGGCTCCTTGTAGAAGAACATGCTCTGCACGCAGTTGGCTTCCCGTCCCATCAGCTGGGCGAGCGTGCCGCGGATGACCGGCAGCTTCATCACTTGGCGCGAGAAGCTGTCGTGCAAATGCGGGTTGAACAGGCGGATGGAAAATTTCTTGCTCTCGTCGACCGCAGCCCACTCCGGCATCGGATCCTGATTGCGCAGGTCGTAGATATGGCCGTTGAAGGCATCGATCAGGTCGGCCGAGCAGCCGCCTTTCAGCATCAGGTACCCCTGGTCATGAAATTGATCGACCTGCGCTTGCGTAATCGGCGTCGTAAGCGCCGGAATCATATTTCTCATCGGTCATGCCCCTCTCGCTTCTGATGCTTCCATCGTACTTCGGGCGGAGCGCGGCGCCAATGGCTGGCATTGGCCGATTCCTATCCGAAATTGATTTCGGCGCCTGCGGACGGAACTGCCGCCGGATTATCGGACCGGGTAATCGACGACGACGACGCCCTCCAGCACGCCGGCTAATCCGCCGACGAAATCCTGGTGAAGCGGGTGCGGGCCGTATGCGCGCAGCGCTTCTTGGCTCTCGAACGTGACGCGAAGGCCGAGGGAATAGCCGTGGATGTTGTCCGTTTCCTCCGTGACGTTGATGCCTGCAGACATGTCGACGATGCCGGGAATCCGGCCTTTGAACGACAGCAGCTTGTTCAACAGCTCCTGCTCGCGCTCGGGCGTAATGGATGCGTTGAATTTGAAAATGACGAGATGCTCAAACATAGGGAATACGCTCCTTCGGGTATCTTTTTTGGACAAGCTTGCCACTATTATAGCGTGATGGCGCGCGCTGGACTAGCGGCTTGTCATCCCGGCGCATTCCTATCCCGGAGGGTACCAGGAGCGCGGCGCAAACCGGCACGCATCGCGATTGTACAGTATTTCCCCAAAATTACAGTAAACTTCGCCCTGCCGCCGGCTTAGTTCGCATGAAACTCATTCGGAAGCAGGCAAGCAATGCGCCGGCGCCCGGAGGGTCCGTTTATAGCAAGCAGCAGCAGCCGTACGGAACGCATGATGTTATCCGGACGGCTGTTTTTGCCGTCCCGGGGTCCGGCGCGTTGGCGGCCGTTCCCATAAGAGCGGCCGTTTTGGCGCGTTCTTGCGCGTTTCTGGCGCATTCGCCGGGTCCGGGCGGTCCGCAGGCGTTCTTCCGCGTATGAAAGTATTTTCATCCGCCATGCCCCTCCTCCTCCCGAAATCGCTAATCATAGCGATAGAAATCCAACCGTTGTGTTCTACCTCCGCTTTCGTCCGGTCCGTATAATGGAGCGTACAGAGGTGATCCCATGCTCGATCGACTGGCAAAATACCGCTCCCAGTACATCATGATCGCGCCGGCCGTCGTTTTGCTGTTTCTGTTCAGCTACATTCCGATGGCCGGCATTCAAGTTGCGTTCAAAAACTTCCATATCGGCTACACCATATGGAACGCCCCGTGGGTGGGGCTCGATAATTTCGCGTTTCTGAAGGACGGCCAATTCTGGATCGTGGTGAAGAACACGCTCATCATCGCCGTGCTGAAGTTCGTCTTCGGCTTCCCGGCGCCGATCATTCTCGCGCTGCTCATCAACGAAGTGCGGCACAGCGGGTTCAAGCGGTTCGTGCAGTCCGTCAGCTACCTGCCGCATTTCTTCTCCTGGATCGTCGTCGCCTACATCCTGCAGTCGCTGCTGACGCTGGACGGCGGCCTCGTGAACCAGCTCGTGACCAAGACCGGGGCGGATCCGATCTTCTTCCTCGGCTCGACCGAATGGTTCCGTCCGATGATCGTGGCAAGCGGCCTCTGGAAGGAAGTGGGCTGGAACACGATCCTGTACCTGGCGGCGATCACGACGATCGATCCGCAGCTGTACGAGGCGGCCAGGGTCGAAGGCGCGGGAAGGCTGGCGCAGATCCGGCATATTACGCTGCCCGGCATCATGCCGACGATCGCGATCGTGCTCATCCTGAGCATGCCAAGCCTGATCGCGGTAGGGATGGACCAGATCTACCCGCTCATGAACCCGGCCAACCAGCCGGTCGCGGACGTGCTCGATACGTACATATTGCGAAGCGGCTTGCAGCAAGGCTATTTCGGCATGGCGACCGCGGTCGGCCTGCTGTCCTCGGTCATCAGCTTGGTGCTCGTGCTCGTCACGAATCAGCTGTCGCGCAAATTCAACGGGGAGGGGCTGTGGTAATCCATGCAACGTTCGGCAAGCGACCGCGCGGGTCAATTCATCATCATCGCGCTTCTCTTATTGTTGTGCTTCTCGGTCATCTATCCGTTCCTGTACATGCTGGCCGTCTCCCTGAACGTGGGGAGCGACGCGGCCAAGGGCGGCGTCTACCTATGGCCGCGCCAGTTCACGCTCGATAACTTCCGGATCGTGCTCGGCAACCGGATCATCCGGCACGCTTACTGGATTACGATTGCCCGGACGATTGCGGGTACGGTCGTCGGCCTGCTCGTCACGCTGCTGGCGGCGTTCGGACTATCGTACCGGAGCCTGCCGCTGCGCGGCACGCTGCTCGGCTACGTGCTCGTGACGATGCTGTTCAGCGGCGGCCTCATTCCCTTCTACATTCAGCTGCACGATCTGTCGCTGCTGAACTCGTTCTGGGTCTACATCGTCCCGAGCGCGTTCTCGGCCTGGAACATGTTCGTCATGCTGAAGTTCATTCAGGGCATTCCGGAAGCGCTCATCGAATCGGCCGAAATGGACGGCGCGCATCCGTTCCGCGTGCTCTGGTCGATCATCCTGCCGCTGTCGAAGCCGATGCTGGCGGCGCTCGGCCTGTTCACCGGCGTCATGCACTGGAACGACTGGTTCGCCGGCGCGTTCTTCGTCTCGAAGCAAAACCTGATTCCGGTGCAGACGTTCCTGCAGCAGCTGCTGTCCGCGCAGGACATCTCGGCGGTGCTCGGCTCCAATAATAACGTGGAAGCGATTGCGAGGGGCACGAGCCTCTCGAACGTAACGCTCATGTCTGTCAAGATGGCGACGGTCATGGTTAGCGCGATCCCGATCCTGTGCGTCTATCCGTTCTTGCAGCGGTTCTTCGTCAAGGGCGTGCTCATCGGCTCCGTCAAAGGCTAAGATTGCCAGGGGCGTGGCGTCAAGGGGCGTTTTCTCAACGGGTGTACGGAAACACCATATATAATGGAGAGACAGAAAGGGGAAAGCAACGCATGACAATGCTTACGGCAAGGAAAAGCATGGCGGCGCTCGTGCTCGGTCTGACGGCCTGCTCGAGCGGAAACGGCGGCGGGATTTCCGGCGGCAGCGCCGCGGATAACGCCGCGGCCGGCCAGAACGGAACGAAGACGAATTCGTCCGCGGGAGACGCGGCGGACGCGGGCGATTCCGCCGGGCCCAAGACATTCAAGCTATGGCTCGGCTGGACCGCGACGATCAACAACGACAGCATGGTGCAGAAATACTGGCGGGAGCACGATCCGGGCATCGACGTCCAATTGGAGTCGACCCAGGGCGACGCCATGACGGCGCTCAACCTGAAGCTGAACACCGGCGGCTTCGACGACGCGGCCCTGTTCGGCCGCAGCGATATCGTGAACTCGTCGATGATCCGCTCGGGCGACATTCTGCCGATGGAGAAGTATTTCGACATGCCGGATAAATACCCGGGGCTCGCGTCCATTCCGAAGCAGTATCTGGACGCGATGAAGGATAAGGACGGCCATATCTGGTCGATTCCGACCTGGTTCGACCAGAATCCGTCCGACCCTTGGCCGGGCTGGGCATCGCTTGGCTGGTTCGTGCGGACGGACGTGCTCGAGAATACGGGCATGACGAAGGACGACCTGAAGACGATCGACGGCATCGAGAAGTTCCTGCGCGCGGCAGCGAAGCAGAAGGACGCGTCGGGCAAAGCGCTTATTCCGCTCAGCTTCCTGTCGGACGCGAACGACGAGAATGTCATCTTGAGCACGTTCGGCGTGTCGACCGCGACCGCCGGCGGCGTCATTCCGGTGGAGAAGAAGGACGACGGCAGCTACGAATTCATCTATGACAATCCGCAGTACAAAGCCGCCTACCAATGGATGAACAAGATGTACCGCGATGGACTCATCGATCCCGAGGCGATCACGGACAAATCGGAGCGCTACAAGGAGAAGACGAAGTCCGGCCGCATCGCGATGAACGCCGGCGGATTCTTCAACATGGACGCGCATATCTGGGAAATTCTCGACGGTCCGACGGAACCGGCGTGGTATATCGATACGATTCCGTATCCGCAGGCGCCGGGCGTCAGCAAGATCGGCGCCAACCAAATCGTTAACCCGTATCCGGGCAACGACCTGTACATCAGCAAGAATACGAAGGACTTGGACGCGATTCTGAAATTCGTGGACTACATGCTGACGCCGAAGCCGGAGCAGCAGCAGATCGCGAACGAGGGACCTCCGGGCGTGTTCTGGGATTGGGTGGACAAACCGCTCGGCCTGTGGAAATTCATCGATTCCAATTACCAGCAGCTTCACGATTCCGGGGATGCGGCGAAAATCGCGAGCACGAATCCGGCGTTGTACGGCCTCTCGTCCTACAGCAACGAGTGGTACCCGTGGTGGAACTATGCGTTGACCGAGCCGAAAGGCCGGCAGAAGACGATCGACTTCACGCAGGCGATCGGCAAGATGGGCGGCATCCGCGTCGCGCAGCCGTACGATATGGTGAAAGCGAAGCCGGGCGGGCAGTGGGAGAAATACTTGCCGGAGCTCGAGAACGTCCGCAAGGAATTCAAGGCGAAGCTCATCATGGCCAAGGACGACAAAGGATTCGAAGCGGCGTGGAACGACTTCCAGTCCGCGCTTGAGAAGCGCGCCCACTGGAGCGATCTCAAGACGGAGTGGAACGCGACGCTGCAGGAGCAGACGGCTGCGGCTAACGGGTAAGCGCGAGCCAGGCGTGCGGCTGTCTGTACGAGAAGAAGCGGGCGGTCACTGCGGCAAGTTGGCCGTGATTGTGCAAGCGGACAGTGCTTGGAGCAAACATGTAGCATCTGCGAGAAGCGGGTGGTCATTGCGCAAGCGGACTTGGAGCAAACGTGCAGCATCAGCGAGAAGCGGGCCGACGTAGCGGCAAGTGGCCGTGATTGCGCAAGCGGGCAGCTTGGGGCAAACGTGCAGCTTCAGCGGGAACGGGCGGTCACTGGGCAAGTTGGCCGTGATTGCACAAGCGGGCAGTGCTTGGAGCAAACGTGGAGCATCTGCGGGAAGCGGGCGGTCACTGGGCAAGCCGGCCTTACGGCAAGCGTGCCCATGGCCGGCTGCCGGGCAGGCCAGCCATATCGCGAAGCATTTCAGATGCATCTGAGGGAAGCCGTCTTATGACGGCTTCCCTCAGAGTGTAGAGAAATCGATGCGATATACTGCCAGTCTTGGCCGGTTCCGGGCGCGCTTCGCTTCGCATGCGCATGGCTCCCAGCGCGCGTTGTACGACGCTGCTTGATGCGAACCGCCCAAGGCCAGTGCGTCGGCATCGCGTTGAACCACCCTGTCTATGATCGCCTGACCATGATGATGACGCCCGATGCCGGGAACGGGCAGGAGATCCGTTATGGAGTGATTTTCATGCGTTTTCGTACGCTTGCGGACCGTAGAGCCGTTATTTCGCCCGTAAGATGAGTTTTCGGTGCTTCCGGGATGCAATAGCGGCTCCTGTGTCCGATCGCCAACCATAATCTCCAAAATGGACTAAATAACGGATCGTCGGTCCATTGCACAGGGGAGCTCCTTGCCGGCCAATGCGGCGAAGGTGCTCTGTGCACGCTTTCGGGCAGGCATGGGGAGCCGTCTAACGACGGCTTCCCTTTCGGCGTGATTCGGCGGGCGTTCCGGACGAATAAGGGACCGGCTTCCAATTACCGCGTTCCAACCGTGTGTTATACTCCGCTTAAGGAAGGGGAGGGAGCCTTGCGACTGCGTTTAAGACTCGACAAATGGATTCTGGGCTTCACCCGGAGCTTGAGCCTCCGCGGCAAGATCGTGGTGCTGTACGTGCTCATCTTGCTGCTGCCGACGCTCGTGCTGAGCAGCGGCGCCGTTTATTTGGTCATCCGCAGCTTTCATCACAGCTATATGAACACGGCGGAGGAAGCGGTGCAGCAGACGGCGCAGATCGTAGATTTCAGCAAGAAAAGCTACGATCTGCTGGCCGTCCGGACGGCGACCGACGGCGAACTTATCGCCCGGCTCGGGCGGGAATACGCGGACATGGCCGAGAACGTGGACACGGTCAATTACGTGGACCGGACGTTTCTCATCACGAGCAAATATTTGCCGGGCATTGCGGATTTTCGCATTTATCATACGAACGAGACGCTGGTCGAGGACGGACAGCTGCTGTGGCGCCCGGAAGCGGGGCGGCGGCTTGCCGGCATGGACGAGCGGGCATGGTACGAAGCGGCGGCGAAGTCGCCGAATCCGCTGTTCTGGAGCGACGTTCCGGGCAAGGCCAACCAGAGCGTGATCACGCGCAAGATCATCGACAATTCCGGCGAGTTGCTCGGCATGGTCTATATTCTGTTGAACTACGATGCCGTCTTCGGCGAGCTGCTCGATCATCCGTTCAACGACGGCAGCTTATACATCGTCGACGACAACCGGCGCGTCCTCGCCGCGACCAATCGCGCGGATATCGGCAAGCGCTTGCAATTGCAACGCTGGCCGCAAGACGATGCGCCCGGGAGCGATGCGACGCCGGTCACCGCCGGGCCATCCGGGATGTCCGTGACAGCCGGTACCAACGGGACCGCTGAGATGTCCCGGAGCGCCGATGCGCCGGTCACCGCCGGGCAATCCGAGATATCGGGAACATCCGGCACCGCCGGGACATCCGATGTGTCCGGGAGCGACGTGACGACCGGCGCCACCGGAACATCCGGCACCGCCGGGACATCCGATGTGTCCGGGAGCAACGTGACGACCGGCGCCACCGGAACATCCGGCACAACCGGGACATCCGATGTGTCCGGAAGCAACGTGACGCCGGGCGCCACGGGAACATCCGGAACATCCGTGACACCCGACATGTCCGCGGCGCCCGGCGTCACCGGGACATCCGGCGCACTGGACTTGTCGGGCACGAAGGACATGCTGATGACGCAGCCGCTGTCCTCGCATTGGACGCTCGTGGCGCTCATGCGCACGAAGCATCTCGATAACCAGAACCGGATGATCCTCGTTCTGATCGTCGGCATCATTACGCTCTTCCTGCTGCTGTCGATGTCGCTGATGACGACGATCGTCCGCAACATCGTCCGGCGGATCCGCAAGCTGGGCACGCGCATGAGCGATCTATCGCGCGGGGAGTTCGAAGCGACGGTCCGCTACAGCGAGAACGACGAGCTCGGCGAGCTCGAGAACCGCTTCAATTCCATGTCCGAGCGGCTCGGCAAGCTGGTCGACGACATCACGAAGTCGAGCCTCGCGGAGAAGGAGCAAGCGTTCAAGGCGCTGCAGGCGCAGATCAATCCGCACTTCATCTACAACTCGCTCGGCCTGCTGCGCTGGCGGGCGATGGATGCGGACGATCAGGAGCAGATACAGATCATCGACGCGCTGACCACCTTCTATCGCATTACGCTGAACAACCGCATCAGCGTCATCCGCATCCGCGACGAGCTCGAGCATGTCCGAGCTTACCTGGACATCTGCCAGTTCCGGTATCCGGACAAGGTGCGGGTGGAATGGGAAGTCGACGAGGAGGCGCTGGCATGCTATACGATCAAGACCGTCCTGCAGCCGATCGTGGAGAATTGCTACCTGCACGGCGCGATTACGCGAAGGCCGGACGCGGTCATTCGCATTGCGGTCGCAATGGAAGGGAATCGCATCCGGATGTCCGTATTCGACAACGGCCAAGGCATTCCGGCCGCCGTGCTTCGGGAGATCGGGAGAGGATCGCATGCCGGCAAGGGCAAGGGCAACGGTTTCGGCACGACCAATATCAAAGAGCGGCTCGCGCTGTATTTCGGCAGCGATGCGGCGCTGACGATCGAGAGCGAGGCGGGCGCGTGGACGAACGTGGCCGTGTCATTCCCGGCGAGCGCCGACGAGCCGGCGATCAGGAGGGAAGCATAGATGCTTAAAGTGCTCATCGTGGACGACGAGCCTTCCAATATTCAGGGCTTGGTCCGGCATGTCGATTGGCGCGGGCTCGGCTACGACAATCCGGCGACGATGGAGTCGGCCGAGGAGGCGCTGGAGGCGATGCGAGCTTCGGTCTTCGACGTGCTCATCTCCGATGTCTCCATGCCCGGCATGAACGGCATCGAGCTGGTAGCGGAGGCGAAGAAGCTGCATCCCCCGCTGCAGGTGCTCATGATCAGCGGATACAACGAGTTCGAGTTCGTACAGGACGCGATTCACGTCGGCGCGCAGGCGTACGTGCTCAAGCCGCTGAAGACGGACGAGGTCTCCGGCCGCCTCGCGGGCTTCCGGGAGACGCTCGAGAAGATGCGCAGCATCGTCGATCAGACGAGCGAGCTGAAGAAGAAGGTGTCCGAGAGCCTCAGGCTCGTGAAGGAACGGTTCGTGACCGATCTGATCGCGGAGGTTCCGCAGACGGACGACATGCTCGCGTCTTGGAACGGCCTTATGGCGCTGCCGGACGTCGCAAGCGGCTTCCGGCTCCTCGTGTTCGGCCTCGATCATTATCTCTCGCCGGGCAAGGCCGCCAAGGATCGGGTATTGCTCGCGAGCGGCTTCAAGCAGACCGTCGAGATCGGCATGTCGGACGCCGAGCCGATGTTTCTGGCGCAGATCACGCCGGACGAGATCGCCGTTCTCCTGTTCGGGCAGACGCCGGCGGCGCTGGCGGCGATCGAGAAACAACTGCCGTTCGTGCAGCGCATGCTGCTTGAGCAGCACGGCGCCACGGTGACGGTCGGCTGCAGCCGGGCCGGAAGCCGATGGGAGGACGTGCCGCTCCATTATAAGGAAATCAAGTTCATGATGGCGAAGGCGCGGCTCGTCTCGGACGGGCAGATCGTCCGTCACGATTACGCGGACCGGAGCGAATTTCGCGATTTCCGTCTGCGGGAGGAGTTCATGCCCACGATCGTGAAGCTGATGGAAGCGGGCGATTCCGCGAAGGTCGGGGCCTACATGAACCGGATTTTCGACGTGCTGCTCGTCCAGGAGCCGGCCTCGTTCTCGTATGCGCAGGCCTTCGGCATGAGCTTCCTGAGCGAGCTGATCCGCAATCTGAAGCGGAAGGACGACGCGGACGGCGATATGAACATCATCATGTGGCGGCGAATGCTCGACTGCGGCAGCACGGGACAGATTATTCTGCTGCTGGTCGATTACGTGGACCGCTACATGGAGATCGAGAAGAAGGAACGCACGAACCAGCAGCACAACTTGATCCGGCGCGTAGCAAGTCATATCGAGGAGCGGCTGCAGGAGAATTGGACGGTGAAGCAGCTGGCGGAGACGTTCGGGCTGAACGCGAGCTACCTCAGCGTCCTGTTCAAGCGCGAGATGGGGAAGACGATTTCGGAATTCGTGCAGGACACCCGCATCGAGCATGCGCGCGAGCTGCTGAAGGATCCGAGCATCAAGGTGTACGAGGTGGCGGACCGCGTCGGCATCCAGACATCCGCGTATTTCACGTATTTGTTCAAGAAGCTCGTCGGCTGCACGCCGCAGGAATACCGGGACTATCATTGATTCGTCGGCGCCGGAGAACAGGATTCGGACGCTTAACGCAAAAATTATGGATTGTCCATATTTTTACCTGTAATGGAATAGGAATTCACGGCATTTGAAGGTATAATAGCGTTTAGGGATTTCGAGGGCGGAGGGCTTAACGTCGCCGGCACCCAAAAATTTATCGGTGTAAGGAGCATACTCATGGCAAAAACATTGATTTTTGGACACAAAAACCCGGATACGGACACGATCTGTTCGGCGATTGCTTACGCGGATCTGAAGACGAAGCTCGGCCAGGAGGTCGAAGCGGTTCGCCTCGGCGAAGTGAACGGCGAAACGCAATTCGCGCTCGATACGTTCAAAGCGGCGGCTCCCCGCCTCGTCGAGACGGTGTCGAACGAGACCGGCACGGTCATTCTGGTCGATCATAACGAGCGCCAGCAAAGCGCCAGCGATATCGATAAAGTACGCGTGCTTGAAGTTATCGACCACCACCGGATCGCGAACTTCGAGACGGCTCACCCGCTGTACTACCGCTGCGAGCCGGTTGGCTGCACGGCGACGATCCTGAACAAAATGTACAAAGAGAACGGCATCGCGATCGAAAGCGGCATTGCGGGCCTGATGCTTTCCGCGATCGTCTCCGATTCCCTGTTGTTCAAATCGCCGACTTGCACGCCTGAAGACGTTGCGGCCGCTCGCGAGCTTGCGGCAATCGCGGGCGTGGACGCGGACACGTACGGTCTGGACATGCTGAAAGCCGGCGCCGACCTGAGCCAGAAAACGATCGCGCAGCTGATCTCCCTGGATTCCAAGGAGTTCTCGATGGGCAGCAGCAAAGTCGAAATCGCGCAAGTGAACGCGGTTGACGTGAACGACGTGCTGAACCGCCAAGCGGAAGTGGAAGCGGCTTTGAACGCGATCATCGCGGACAAAGGCCTCGACCTGTTCGTATTCGTCGTGACGGACATCCTGAACAACGATTCCGTCGCGCTCGCGCTCGGCAGCAAGGCTGGCGCAGTGGAGCAAGCGTACAACGTGAAGCTCGACGACAACAAAGCGGTGCTGAAAGGCGTCGTTTCCCGCAAATCGCAAATCGTTCCGGTTCTGACGGAAACGCTGGGCAAGTAAGCGGACAAGCTAGGCAACGACAACACCCCGTGCGGCGATTAGCTGCGCGGGGTGTTGTGGCATTGCCTCGTATGCTCGCGTGAAGGCGGACGGGCGGATACGCTGCCGGGCCGTCATGCGGCGCAGGCGCTTTAGCCCAGAGCAAAGCGGGCCGCGGCTTCGTACATCGGCCGCCGGTGCATATGGGTGCGATACAGGACGATCTCGTCCGCCCGCCATGCGGGCTGCGGATCGCTGCCGGCGCTGTCCCCGTCTCCAAGCAGCTCCGGCAGGCTGAACGACGCGCTTCCCGCATAGCTGCGGGCAATCGTCAGATGCGGGCTGTAGGGACGCGCCTCGGCTTGAAACCCGAGCGGCGCCGTCGCTTCTACGACGGCGCGCTGCAGGAGGCGCAGCGATTCCGGCTCGCCGCCGATACCCGCCCAGAGCACGCGGGGCTGCTCGGATCTGCCGAAGACGCCCGCGCCCTCGAGCGTCAGGCGAAACGGCTGGATTCTGCCGGCCGAGGCCGCGAGAGCCGACTTCAATGCTTCGATTCGTTCCGGCTCCGTATCCCCCAGAAACTGCAGCGTTACATGCAGGTCCGCCGTTTCCGTCCATTTGCGGAAGGGCTGCGCTGCCCGAAGCTTACGCGACCATTCGCCGATCGCGAGCTTGAGCTCGTCCGGGAGCGGCACCGCTACGAACAGGCGATGCTTGTCCTTCTTCGATTCGTTCACAGAGGGGTTGTCCACCGTCTCGTACTCCTTGCTGTTCATGGCGATCCTTCTTATTGTAACCTAATCCGCCGCCGGAGAAGACCCTCCCGCCGCCGGGATCATGAATCCCCCCATTGACGGCTGCCCATGCTTCAACTAGGATAGTGGCATACAAGACAGGATTTTACACGCGAAGGAGAACGCTCATATGCATAACAAAGCGCAGCGATTGCAGCAAGCGAAATCGCCGCAGGCGGCGTCGATACCGGAACTGGCCGACCGGCTGCCGCCGGGACAAATCTGGACGGAACGGTTCCCGATCCTGCACGAGGGCGAAGTGCCAAGATACGACATGGCGGAGTGGAACCTGCGCCTGTTCGGGGAAATCGAGCAGGAGCTCTCGCTATCGTTCGAGGACCTGATGGCGATGCCGCAGACCGAGATCACATGCGACATTCACTGCGTCACGCGCTGGTCCAAGGCGGACACGGTCTGGAAGGGCGTCCTGCTGCGGGATCTGTTCGCGCAGCTCAAGATCAAGCCCGAGGCGCGTTACGTGATGGTGCATGCCGACCAGGATTATGAAACGAACGTGCCGCTTGCGGATCTGCTCGGCGAGCAGGTCATGGTCGCCCACGCTTACGACGGCCAGCCGCTTTCGCCGAAGCACGGCGGTCCGCTCCGGCTCGTCGTGCCGCATCTGTATTTCTGGAAAAGCGCCAAATGGGTGCGCGGGTTCGAATTCATGGCATCCGATCGCCAGGGGTTCTGGGAGCGCAACGGTTTCCACAACGTGGCGGAGCCGTTCCAGGAACAGCGGTTCTCCGAACCGGAATCGGAAATGCCGGAAGACGAGTGGAAGAACTTCGACTTCGATTGATTAAGGTCAGAGCATAAGGGCTGCGGGATTCGCCCGCGACGAGGAACAAGCGAGCCGCTCGCAGCCATCTGAACGACATAGCCGACAAAGCCGCCGATATCCTGATGGATTCGGCGGCTTTATTATGGTTGGCCTTACGGTTGGCCTTGCGGCTGATCCCGTCCATGTCCGTCCGAAGGAGATGCTTGGGCCGTCCGCGGGCGCGATCGGCCGCCGATCAGCAGAATCGCCAGCAGCAGCACGGGCAGGCCGGCGCAGAACGTCAAGTCGAACCAGGGATACGCCGTCGTGAGGATCGCGTTGTAGACCGTAATGTTCGGCGTCCCGGCGCTCGTCCAGACGAGCAGCATCATGCCGAGAGGAATGGTCAGCATCCGGTTTTCCCGCAATCCCAGCAGGCACCCGATGCCTTCCGTCATCGAGAAAAACAGCAGCAATGTCTTGTAGAAGACCGTAATGATCCATAGAAACGCGAAGATGGCTTCCAGCCGCTCCAGAAAATGACCGATTTGAATTTTCTGCGCAAGCACGAAGGTGGAGTAATATTTGGTCACCATCAGGCTCGGCCCCAAGACCAGCACGCAGAAGAGCACGGTCACGACGAGCACCGCGCCGCCGAACGCAAGACCCGACAGAATCGGCTTCGTCAGCTTGGCGCCGTCCTTCGCGCTCACGTGCGGAACGAGCGACAGCAGAATGACCATCTCCGTGAACACGAACGTGAACGCGATGAAGCCGCCGTGCATGATCGGAACCGGGCCGGCCGTCACATACGGCTTCAAATTCGCGACGTTCACCTGGGGAAGCAGCAGGATCACGAGGACCGCGCACAGACCCACCATGAACGGATACAGCAGTTCTCCCATGCGGGCGAATGCCTCGACTCCGTAGCGGCACGCGATTATCACGACGGCCAGGAACAGCAGCATGATCGCGTTGACCGGCGTTTCCGGCATCAGCTGCGTGGTCATGAATTGGCTCATTTCGCTGAGCAGCGACAGGCTGCACATGAAGTACTCGAACAGCAAGAGCAGCACGACGATACTGCCGAGCCATCTGCCTCCCGCCTGGCTTACGGCGTCGAATATGCTTCGCCGGCCCATCCGGTTGGCGATCGCGGCGAAGATTCCGCCGATTGCCATGCCGAATACGATGCTTAGCAGCATGGAGAGCCATGCATCCTGTTTGGCCTTGTCAGCCAGTATCACCGGCAATACGAGAATGGAATCGCCGATGGTCCCGAGCATGATCAGTATGGTGAATTGGCGAACGGATATGGTGAAATTGCCGTACCGATCATTCATTTCTCGGTCTTGTCTCCTTCCGCCGGTCGTTGGCCGCCTTCATTACCGGCCTCGCTCGTTTAACTATACATCCGCTTGATCAGCATGAACGGATTCGGGAGCTTGACATGCAGCGCCATCGCGGCATACATGGCCGTTCCCACGATCAGGAACACGATGAACACGGCGATTTCGCGCTTATGCTTTCTTGCCCGCAGAGCGGGCAGTTCCAGCAGCAGGGCAGCTCCTGCCAGCGCCAACACGGCTGCGATCGATGCCATGACCGTTAACCGCCTTTCCCGATCGTCGGCTTCAACGTCGTATTGCCCGTCGTGCCCGTTTTCCGGATATTTAGCTTGATGTCGTACCGGACGTCAAGTTCCGGGAAGTAGACATCGTTCCATTTGTCCTTGATTTTCTTCCATGCCTGGGGATGTTCCTTGCCCAGCTGGCTGCCGAATCCGAGAATGTCGGTTTTGAACTGCTGGGCTTTCTTGACCGCGGCTTCCTCATTGCTGCGCAATTGGCGCTCCGCGCGCTTCTCCAGCCGTTCGATCGTCGCGGGATCCGTCAGATCCACGTTCGTGCAGGGGCGATCGACGATATTGGCCTCCACGTTCGAATGAATGGCCGCCGTCGGCTTGCCGCCCTTCATGTCTACGGATAGATGGGTGTGCGCGGAGGTCACTTCGATTCCCATATAATTCTTCTTCTCGTCGCAGGCCAATTCGATCGAGCTGCTTTCCAGCCTGTTGGTAATGTCGGTATACCCTTTGCTTTCCTTCTCGTTCAGCCAGCCGACCAGCCGGTCGTCCTTGAACGCTGCAATGCCCGTATAACGAAACCGGCTCGGAGGCAGATACGCTTCCACGTTCCTCCTGGATCTCCCCATCCTCGGAGTGCCGATCAGCTCGATGCCGGTCAGCGCCAGTTCGTCCCCGTCGGCGGAGAGCTTGGCCAATGCCTCGTCGAGCGTGACCGGAGCGGACGGCGCCCATGTCTTGCCCGACGTTTGCAGCGAGAGGTACATGTTGTTCGAAGGCAGCTTCTCGAGCGGCGTATACAATTCCATCATGGTTTGCGCGGACGTGTTCTTCGCGACGATCAAGTTGAAATCCAGACGAAGCTCGTTATCGCGCAGCATGTTGTCGATGATGTCGTTCACGCCTCGCCTGGCCAGCTCTTCGCTGAAGATATACAGCTGCAGATGGCCCATATAGACCTTGCGCGGCGCTTCCGCGGTCATGGAGCGGGCCGCTTCGAACACGGTCTTGCCCCTGCCCTGATACAGCGTAACGGGCGGGCGCTGGCCGCCCTTCTGCTGAGACGATATTTCGCCCGGGTTCACGACCTGGAACGAAACGAGATATTCGCCGTCCGACCAATCGATGCCGACGCCGATCACGATCAGCAGCTCGTTCAGCTCGCGCCTGCTCCAGCAGCCCGTCATCAACAGCAAGCAGAGCATGGCGGCCGCCATGCGCCGCAATCCGGTCCATCCGTTCACGGTCACCACCGCCTCCTGTATCGGCCGCTGCCGTCGCCCGCGGAGGTGGCCGGTCGTTTGAAGGACAGCCAGCGGGGCAGGCGCACCAGCGTGTCCTCCAATCCCGCGTCGCGGAACGGCGCCAGCGGCGACATGAACGCCTCGCCGAAGGAACGAAGCGCGCACAAGTGAAGCAGCAGCACGAACAGCCCCATGCAGATGCCGAACAAGCCGAAGCTGGCCGCGATGGCCATGAATGCGAACCGAAGGATCCGGATCGGGATGGACATGCTGTAAGCCGGAAGCGTGAAGGTGGAAATCGCCGTGACCGAGACGACGATGACCATCGCCGCGGACACGATGCCCGCCTGCACCGCGGCCTGGCCGATGACGAGCGTGCCGACGACCGACACGGCTTGCCCGATTGCGCGCGGCATGCGCACGCCCGCTTCGCGTAGAATTTCGAACGTCACCTCCATGACGAGCGCTTCCACGAACGCGGGGAACGGTACGCCTTCCCGCTGCGCCGCCAAGCTGATCAGCAGGGAGGCCGGAAGCATATCGCGGTGGAAGGTCGTAATGGCGATATAGAAGGATGGAAACAGCAGCGAAATAAACAAGCTCATGAAACGAAGGAGGCGCAGCAGGCTCGCGTAGTGATAACGCTGGTAATAATCCTCCGCCGATTGGAAGAACGCCATGAACTGGGTCGGCGCGATCAGCACGTTCGGGGTGCCGTCGGCCATGATCGCGATCTTGCCTTCCAGCAGCTGCGCCGCGACATTGTCCGGCAGCTCCGTATTGTAGATCGTCGGGAACAGCGAGTAGCGGGCATCCTCGATCAATTCTTCGATATAGCCGCTGTCGAGTACGCCGTCGATGTCAATCGCGCCGAGCCTGGAACGCGCCTGTTCGACGACGGACGGCTTCGCCAGACCTTCGATGAACAGGAGAACGACGTGGGTTTGGGTGGAGCGTCCGATAATCGTCTTCTCCAGCCGCAGCCGCGGATCTTTGATTTTGCGCCTGACGAGCGACGTATTGGTCCGCAGCGTCTCGGTGAAGCTCTCCCTCGGTCCGCGGATGGACGTCTGGTTCGTCGATTCCGTGACGTCCCGCCCTTTCCAATGGCAGATATCGACGCAGAACGCCCGGGCCTCGCCGTCCAACAGGACGACGGCTTCGCCGGACAACAAATAGCCGTACAACGCCGCCATATCCGATGCTTCCGACACCGGGCCGACGCCGTACAGCAGTTCTCTGGCTTCCGACGCGATTCGCGCGCCTTCGTCGCCTGCCGCTTCCGCAGTCTCCTTGAAGGAACGCCAGAGGAGGTCGGACAGATAGTCATTCACGGCGTCCGCATCCGTAAGACCTTCGATATAGATAACTGCGGCTTCGGGCCGCTCCGCTTCGTCGGTCCGAAGCTCGCGGATCGCCAAATCGTCGCTGGCGCCCAGGTCCTTACGAATGCGCGTTATCGTTTGCGTAACGTCGCCATCGACAGGGATGCCGGCATATTCCTCCAGGCGGCGGGCTTGTCCGCCCGGCTCCGGTGATGTTGTTCGCGTGAATCTTCGCTGCATGGTCGGTCGCTGCCTTCTCCGTATCGTTGGAATGCCTTCCTATTATGACCATTGGGGAATGGGGATAAACGCCGCGAAACGGACAGTCCGCATCGCGAAATCGGCCGATCGGGGCAAATGTAATACACGTTAGACCTGCGGCCCGTTGCCGCAGGTCTCTTTTTTGGCTAACCGGCAACCGGCGGGCGGTGCGGCCGCAGCAGACGCTATGCCAAGGATTCCTGTCCATCGGACAACCGTTCGGCATTGCTGCCTCGGACTTCCTGCTTACTTCCCGGCAGGCGGCTCCCGCAGCTCGAACATATTCGTAGCCAACAGACTGACCTTGATATGCAGCTCGAGCCCGGGGATGTCGTCATCGACGGCCAGGCCTTTGCGATACCAGACCTCGTTCAAGGAGTAGAGGTCGACGCCTCGCTTCTTCCCGGCCTCATACGTCTTCATGATTTCGTCCTCGAGGTTCTTCTTGACGATCGCGTTGATCTGGTCCAGCTTGAACGGCTGCCGCTGCGCGCGAAGGAAGGCGTCCATGCTGATGTACAGCTTGACGATTCGTTGGCCGTCCTTGTACGCCGGCGTTATCTTGACCTTGTTGTCCTTGACGGAGACGCCCCCGGCGATCTTCCCCCGTTCGTTCTTGAGGGGGAGCAGGCCGCGCAGCGTATGCTCGTTCAGCCATTTTCTGCCGCTTACTTCTTCGCGGGTGAACAATGCTTGGCGCTTGCCCTGCTTCAAGGCGACAAGGCCGTTCACGATCGGCAGCGTCATCGGCTTCCCGTCTTTGTCCCAGTTCTCGGTGAGCTTGATATGGTCGACCAGCGCCGTCTCGTACGGTTCGCGCGATGACCGGATGAAGCTCTGATAGTTTATCGGCTTGAAGGAGGACTGCATCTGTTTGTACAAGAGGTTCGGCTGGAAGTACATCGTGTTCACGGAAGAGGTGCCGGTAATCGGCTTCGTGTTGAACAATTCGGCGAGATCCTCGTCCGTCGCGAATACCCAGGGCGTATAGCGCTGGTCGCGCGTTCGCATCATTTCGTCATCGATTTCCAAGATGCCCTGCTCCAGCAAGCGGTCGGTGAAAATAAACACCTTGTTCTGCGTCCAGTCGGCACGCATTTGGCTTTCCTTCTGCAGATCGTACATCGCCATCCCGATGCTCTCGCCTTTGCCTTTGGCAACGACGATCGGGTTCGGCACCGGTACGCCCCCCTCTTGCTTCGCCATGGAGGCAAGCTCGTTGATCTGCGCGTACAGGTGATACTTGCCATCGACGTAATCGATGCCGATCATGTTGACGAAGTTGAAATATTGGACGTTCTTGACGTCCCAGCATCCGCAGGAGAACAGCATCAGACAGCCGACGATGACCGCTTTCCAGGCGATCTTCATTGCTTATCGCCCCGCATCTTCGTATCGTCCTGCAAATGGAGATGCTGCGGCCGCTTGCGCTGCCGGTTCGCCGGCCGCTTCAGCAGCGCTCCCGTGATATCCGACCAAGTCGGCGGCGACAGCGGAGCGAGATACGGTACGCCGAACGACTTGAGATCCGATAAATAGGCGACGAGGAGGAAGATGGACATGAAGAAGCCGAACATCCCCAGAACCGCGCAAATCACCATGACGGCGATGCGGACGATGGACACGACGCCGCTGAGCGTAGGATTCACGAGCGTATAGCCGGAGATCACGGTAGTCGCCGCCACGACCGTAACGGTCGGGGACGTAATGCCGGCCCGAATGGCGGCATCCCCGATGATAATGCCGCCGACGACGGTAACCGTCGGCCCGACCGATTTGGGCAGCCGCAGCCCGGCTTCCTTGAACAGCTCGAACAGGATAAGCACGGCGATCGCTTCGAACGGCAGCGATACCGGAAGCCCGATACGGTTCGTCGCAATGGTTGCCAGCAGCGGCAGCGGCACCTGTTCGAAATTGAAGCCGAGCAGCGCGATGTAGAATCCGGGCAGGAACAGCGCCAGGTGCAGCCCGAACAAGCGCAATAGCCGTTGGAAAGAGCTGATGACCGAACGGTAATACCCGTCTTCCGGCGATTTCATGAGCGACGTGAACGTAACGGGGGCAATGATGGCGAGCGGAGAGCCGTCCAGCAGAATGACGAAGCGGCCGCTGATCAGATACTCCGCGGCAAAATCGGGCCGTCCGGTATTGTCGATCAGCGGGACGACCGCCAGCGACCGATCCGAGATGGCCTCTTCCAGCTGGGAGCTCGAAATGAGCGCATCGATCTGGATTTTCCGCAATCTGGCCCGCGCCTCGTCGACGGCGCCCTTATTCGCGATGTCCTGAATGTAGAGCAGACTGATCGCCGTCTGGCTGCGGACCCCGATCGTGAACGATTCCACCTTCAGCGTCGGCGAACCCAGCCGTTTGCGGATCAGCGCAACATTGGTTTGGAGGCTCTCGGTAAATCCGTCGCGCGCGCCCTTCGAGGACGTCTCCATGACGGACTCCTCCGGGTCGCGCTGCGGCGGATCGGAGACGTACTGCACGAAGCAGCAAGCCGATCCCCGATCGAAGAGAAGCAGGTTGCCGCCGAACACGCATGCGGCGAGGTCATCCTTCCACTGCGCCGACAGGGGAACGGGATGCTGCCGCCACAAGTCCGCGCCATAGGTGCTCAGCTCATTGATTTGCTCCCGATTGGACATGCCCAGGCAATAGACGAACAGAAAACCGCCGTTGGTTTCGAAAATCACGTCGGCGCAGTTGTCGAACAACATCCGCAGGTCGTTCTCGCTCAGCTTAGCCATTTCGCTTCACCGCCTTCTTGTTTCTTCCCGCCCAGATGCAAATCAAGAGCACGACGCAGAAGCAGCCGCACAGCAGCGTCGAAGCGGTATAGTACGACTTCACATGCTCGTGGAACCGGACATCCGACAGCTTCAGCTGATTGAACCCGAACAGAAACAGGGAAATCAGAATGAACAATAGCTCGGGACGCTTCCATTTCTTCACCCAGAGCGTGTGAATGATATAGATCGCCAGCGAAATGCGTATAAAAGCGCTTGCCAGCCATTGATAAATGGACAAGAAGTCGGTCTGGCTCAGCATGCTTCCGATCGATGCCATCCGCCACTGTTCGTAGGCCGGATAGCGCATCAGCTCGGCTTCGAACGGCCCGAACATGGCGATAATGCCGGCGAGCGGCCCGAACGTGAGCTCGATCAGCATGAGCACGACCAGCGACATGTTCGTCGGCGTCAGCTTCCCCTTGACATCGTCCTTCAGGAAGAACACCAGGAGGATTTCCGTAATGCCCGAGGTCGTGTACCAAGCGCCGCGCGTGATCGACTCCGCGGAATTTTTGAATACGGGGAATAAGTAGGCATAGTCCTTGAATTGAAAATTGACGGACATGACATAGAAGCCGCACAGCACGATCCAGGGCAGCAGTATGCCGTTGGTGATCGCAATGGCCGCCAGTCCCTTCCTTGCCGTGTAATAGCAGATGCCGAGCAGACACATGCCCACGACCCAGGTCGGCGTATACGTTAAATAAGTCGTATTCGACCACACGATCGTATCCCGTATGCTGATGCTCGCCTGGGCCGAGAAGTATACCGTGAACAGCAGCGTGAACGGCAGCCAGAGCCAATTCGTTTTCTTGTTCACCCAAGTGGAGAGCGAGGAAGGGATATGCTTATAAATAAAGACGAAGAGCAGGCCGAGCAGCAGCGAAGGGACGACGGCGGCCAACGCCGAAATCCATGCGTCGCGCTTCGCGGCATCGAGCAGGATGGGGATGAGAATGACGTGATTCGAAATGCCGATAAACGTAATCAACAGCATGGACAGCTGGAAAGGGGTGATTTTGTCGTTCAAACCGGTTGCTCCTCCCGACGGTCGAGGTGCGGTTAGGCTTTCCAGTTGCGAGAAATTTATGCATAATTGCAGTCATGAGCATCCGTTATTCACCGCAGCTGCCAAGGAGCCGGGAGCGATAGGCTCGGAGGATAGCCCGATTACGGAGCCTGATTACGGAATTGGAGGAATGGGAATGCCGTTCATGAGAGGAAGCGAATTATGCCGCCGGTTCCATAACGAAATCGTCGAACCCGCCATGGCGGATACGTTCGCGCGCTTGCCTTATTCGGCGGCGTTAATGGGACCGGGCAGCGAGGTGCTCGGCTACGATACGGAGATGTCGACGGATCACGATTGGTTTCCCCGGGTGTATCTGTTTCTGGACCGGCAAGATTACGGGCATGCGGAACGCATCGAGGCCGCGCTGCGCGAAGTGGCGCCGGAACGGTTCTACGGCTTCCCCGTCGATATCGGCAGAAGCGTCATTACGACAGTACCGGACTTCCTTGAAAGTCACCTGGGCGTTAGCCGCGATGAACGATTGGAGCCGGCCGATTGGCTGACGTTTCCTTCGCAGTCGCTGCTTGAGATGACGCAGGGAGACGTGTATAGGGACGAGCTTGGCCAGCTGGCCGCATTGCGCAGCCGATTCGAATACTACCCGCGCGATAGTTGGTTATATATCCTGGCATCCGTCTGGCAGCGAATCGGCCAAGAGGAACATCTGATGCTTCGCGCGGGTTTTGCCGGCGACGAGCTGGGCTCGGCGATTATCGCCTCGCGCCTGGTCCGCGACATGATGAATCTCTGTTTTCTGATGGAGCGGCAGTATGCGCCTTATCCCAAATGGTTCGGCACCGCGTTTAAACGTTTGGCCTGCGCGGACAGCCTGTATCCGTCCCTGTGGACAGCCCAAACGGCAGCGACGTGGAGAGAACGCGAGCATGCATTGAATCATGCGTATCGGCATCTCGCGCATATGCACAACGGATCAGGGATCACGGAGCGGATTCCGGGCGATGCATCGCCCTTCTATGATCGCCCCTTTCACGTCACGAAGGGCGAGACGATCGCGGGTCTCATCGCAAGTCGCATCGAGGATGCGGCCATGCGGCGGTTAGCCGGGAACCGGTTGATCGGAGGCATCGACCAGATTACCGACAGCACGGATTTCCGAAAGCTCGGCAAGTGGCCCGAGGGAGAAGGGGAGAAGGCACGAGCGGCGTTGAAGCAGCTATTCAAAGCCGGTTTGCGAGGAAAGGACGCATGAGTATGACGAGGCTGCCAGCCTAACGAGGCGAGGAGGCAACATGTACGAGCAACGCATCGCAGCGCAATTGCTGGAACAATATGCGCTGGCCGCGCAGCGGGCTGCCGAGCGATTGGCGGACGGTCACGGAATCCGGAACGATGTCTTCGTCCTCGGCGAGGATGTTGCCGCGGGCGTCTTTGAAATAGAGGTCCATCTTCGTGCGCGCGCGCAGCAGCCCGATGGTTTGGTCGTAGTTGGCGAGGGCGGTGGTCGGATCGCTCCCGTCGAAGGAGGCGCCAGTTTCCTGCACGAATTTCTTGCCGAGGATGGCCTCCCCCAATGGTTTAGAGCCAAGGGAGAGCAAATTGGCGTCCGCGCCTTGATCCAGCAAATATTCGACCAGCTCGTAGCGGCCGAATCGGGCTTCGCAATGCAGCAGCGTATCTCCGCTTTCGCTATAGACGATGCCTTCGTAATGCGCCTCCTGATAATCGATGGGAAATCCGGCTTGAAGGAAGAGCTGAAGCATAGCGACGCTCTTCGCCATTTCGTACGGCTGTATGCCGTCCAGTCCCATCGGGATCGTCAGCGCTCTCCAGTCATGCAACAGCGCTCTTGCGATATCCGTTCGATCCCGCATGACAGCCGAAGACAACGCCACTTGACGCCCGGAGTTCGCCCAATAGATCGGGCCTGCCTGGCTGCTGCCCGCCTGAAGCTTCCCGCCGCCGGCCTCCACGATAAAACGCAGCGGGACGTACAGCGTCCCGTCCACGACTTGCGCCGGGGCGGTCATCGTCTTGGCCTTGCCGTCAACCTGGGCGACGGCAGCATTGGCCTTGAATCGCATCGTGTGACTGGCATCGGCGCTCTGATACTCCTTGCTGGCGGGCATCCAGGTCAATGCAAGCTTCAATGCGGAGGCTGCCGCGCGCAGCGAAATCATGTTCTCGTTCTTCCCTTTGTAGGGGATCGTTCGGAAGTCGGCCTTGACTCCGTCGATGTACAGCGACGCTTGCGTCGAGGGCGTTGGCGCGGCCTTGGCTGAAGGCACCTGCAGGCACAACCATGCGAGGAGCAGACTTGCGAAGACGAGCAATGATTTTCTCATAGCGGTTTCCCCATCCCACCTGATCTAGAATTTATTCCCTGTATACGTGCCGCGTGAAGGGCTTGTACAGGCTGAATCTTCTCCTCGGTGCCAAGCACGGATAGGCAACAGGCAGCCTGAGGCGCGAAGCCGCGTCCCGAGCTGCCTGTTGGTGCAAAGCGCCGTTTGCTCGCATCGATCGGCCTACTTGCCCTTCGAAGCGTTGTACAGCCACGCCCAATCCTCGCGCGTCAGCTTGATGGATTCGGCGTCCTTGCAAGCGCGGATCCGCGCCGGATTGATCGTGCCGATCACCGGCTGAATGCCGGCCGGGTGCATCATGAGCCAGGCGAGCACGATGGCTTCCGGCGTCGTGTGCAGCCGCTCGGCGTAGTCGGCGACGAGCTTCGCCGTCTTGACGACGGCTTCGCTCTGGCCGTCCAGCGAACGGCCGGAAAGCCAGCCCTGCGCGAGCGGTCCCCACGATTGCAGCTGAATGTTCTCGAGGCGGCAGTATTCCAGCGTGCCTTCCGGGAACACGTTGGCGCGCGCCGCCTCCTGGTTCACCGTGACGCCCGTATCGACGAAGCCGGTTTTGAGCAGGCTCATCTCCAGCTGATTGACGATGAACGGCTCGTCGGCGTAGGCGGACAGCAGGCGGATCTGCCCTTGGCTCATGTTGGATACGCCGAAATGACGCACTTTGCCGGACGATTTCAGCTTGCCGATGGCGCTTGCCACTTCCTCGGGGTCGACGAGCGGATCCGGACGGTGCAGCAGCAGAATGTCCAGATACTCGATACCGAGACGCTCCAGGATGCCGTCGACGCTGCGCAAAATATGCGATTCCGAGAAATCGTAGCGAGCCGGCTCGCCTTCATCCGCCATGCGGATGCCGCATTTGGATTGCAGAATGATCGACTCCCGCAGCGACGGACGTTCCTTCATCACTTGGCTGAAGACGCGTTCCGCCTTGCCGCGCGTGTAGATATCCGCATGATCGAACATGTTGATGCCGATTTCGAGCGCCGCTTCCAGCGCTTCTTGACCTTCCTTATAATGTTCAGCCGTGATGGGATTTCGGGCGTCCCAGTCGCCGCCGAGGCGCATGCAGCCGAGCACGAGCCGGCTTGCGGGGATGCCCCGTGTTTGAAGCGGAATTGGTTTCGTCATAGAGCCCTCCATGAATGGTTTTTTGAAATCAACCACGTATGCTGCAAGCGTGATCTGTGTGCATGTCCCATTATGAATCAGCCGGCCGGGGTTGAGAAGTAGTGAAAATAGGGTTATGTACGGATCGGAAGTATACCTACTTAGCCAAAGTATAGCGTCTGAAGCGCAGGCCTCGGCAGTTCGCAGAAGGCTGGACGCGTCATGATCAGGCTGCCTCGTCTGACGGCTGGGGAATAGCGGAAGCGGCCGGATCCCGGTCGGATGCATCCTGTTGCTGCCTCGTCTGACGGCTGCTGAATCGCGGAAGCGGCTAGTCCCGGTCGGGCGAAGCTTCGAATAACGTCGAAATTGATTTGCTGCCGCAAATAGGAAACTAGACTATAATGAGAGCGGATTATCCGGTATACATACGATCGGGGAAGGCAGTGGTTTATATGAAGAAGGCAAGAAGCATGTTCCTGCTCCTGCTCCTCCTGCTGCTGGCGGCGCAGCCTGCCGCGGCGGCGTCCAAGACGAGCCAGACGAGCAAGATCCGAATTACGTTTGCCAGCGCGGATCTCGTGGCGAACAATCATGTCGGCAACGAATGGTGGACGGGCGGGTACGTCAACGGCAAGGAAATCGCGGAAGGCAGCTCCGTGACCTTAACCGTCAAGCCGACCGACGTCATCAAGCTGAAAGCAGAGGCGCAAGAGCAGGATAAGTACCCGGATAACGGTCAAGCCAATGCCTCCGTCAAGGCGTCCTCCATCACGAAAACGACGGACAAGACGTTGACCGTAAACGTCGTCGAGAACCGCGGCCGCTATTCGGGCAATACCGCCAAATGGTCGTTCACGTTCAAGATTCAGAAGGTTTCCTGAGGTTAACGTTTGGCAATGTAAAAAAAGCAAAAAGCGGCAAGAATCCGGCATTCTGGATTGCATGCCGCCTTTTTCGTTCGGCACTTCGCGCAGCTCCCTGCGCGAAGCGTGACGGCACATGACGGCTGTCAACTTCATTACTAGCGGCAATACCAAATTGGGCACAGGTAAGGAAGACGATCGACGAAGCGAAAGCGAATAAGGTCGGGCAGCGGTTACGGATCGTATGCGGAGAAGGACGGAGAGAGAGGGGGCGGTCGGTCGCAGATATGGCGGCGGACACAGAATCCGTTATTTGCCTTGAAAGTCTCATATCACATTTAATTCCAGGCAATAGCGAATCCTGTGTCCGTCCAATATGGAAAAGAGGCCAATTTTGCCGAAATAGCGGATCTCCTGTCCGAGCCTGGACAAGCGGGTAGCCTGACAATCAATCGGTCTTCTACTACTTGTCTCGTCATGGCGCGGAGTGCCGGCGGCCCGCGAGCCAAGCACGCCCCCGCGAGCCAAACGTTCCGCGAGCCAAGCGTCCCCTGCCCCGCACCTGTCGTGATGCGGGGAGCTTTTGCATGACGCTGGCCAGGAATGCATGCGGCGCGCCTGGCAGGGGAAGCGTCCGATCATTTCGGCACTTCGCGCAGCTCCCTGCGCGAAGTGCGATGGCGCATGACGGCTGTCAACCTCATACCCGCCGTTCCTATTGATAATCGCCCGTTTCAGTTATACACTATACGAATCACTGATACATGGGAACTGCAGCAAGGGGGCTTCAGGCATTGAACGGGAACGAACAGACAGAGAAGCTACGGAATCAAGGCAAATCAGGCACGCAGGAGAAGCTCGTCAAAGGGCCGTTCGCGCTCTACGAGCAGATGCGGCTCAAAATCATGGAGCTGATCGAGGAGCGCGGACTGCGGCCGCATGACCCGGTGCCTTCGGAAGGGGAACTGGCCGACATGTTCGGGGTCAGCCGCCGGACGAGCAAGGAGGCGCTGCTGGCGCTGGCGAAGGAGGGCGTCGTCTATCGGATGCCGCGCCGGGGGACGTTCCTGGCCGAGCGCGGGGAAGGCGGCGAGCCGCCGGAGCGGCGGCAGGGGCGGATGGTCGCGATGGTCGTGCCGGCAATCGACGATTTCGTCGGCCAGATCATTACCGCCGCGCTGCCGGCTGCGCAATCGGCGGGCTGCGAGCTTCTGATCCGCGTTGCCGGGGACGATCACGAGCGGGAAGAAGCGCTGCTGCGCGAGCTGTCGGAGGACAAGGCCATCAGCGGCATCATCCTGTTCCCTGGCGACAGGCGGGCTTGCGGCCATCAAGTGCTGCGCCTCCATCTGGCGCATTACCCGATCGTTATTATCGACCGGGCATTCCGGGAGCTCAATCTCGCGAACGTATGCCATGACCATTACGGCGGCGCTTACGAATTGACGCGGTATCTAATCGAAGCGGGACATGCGCAAATCGGCTTCGTCTCCGAGGAGATGGCCGGCGTCATGAGCCGCGAGGAGCGCTATCAGGGTTATATGCAGGCGCATCTGGACGCGGGCTTGTCCCTGGACCGGGCGCTGATCTATTCGGATTACAGCAACGCGGAAGCCGATCTTGAAGCGTTCATACGCGGAGCGGCCGCAATGACGGCGGTATTCTGCTCCAACGATTACGTGGCGCTTGAAGTGATGAAGACCGCGCACCGTCTCGGCATCGAGGTGCCGAAGCGGCTGTCCGTCGCGGGCTTCACCGATTCCCGCATGAACGGCTTGCTGCCGGTGCCGCTGACGAGCGTCCGGAAACCGGCCGGCGAGCTGGGACGAGCGTGCATCGACCTGCTGATGCGCATGATCGACGCGCCTCCAGGCACGGATATCCCGTCCGTGAAGCTGCCGACGAAGCTGATCGTGCGGGAAAGCGTCATTGCGAGAGAGCTGCAGCGGCGGTAACGGGGGAATAAGCGAGGGGAACGCTTGGAATTTGCTGGCTGGCACTGCCGGTCGTTTGGCGGAGGTTGTTGATTCGTGGGCATGCGTTGCGTGCTTACGTACTTGCGTAATCCCGCGCTCGCGCCGCTGGCCGCCTCAGGCGTTGCAGCCCTCGCGAACGCCAGATTCGCCGCTCCGACCGGGCAAGCCTGCATGCATGCGGGGTTATTTCCAGAACTGCCACCATTTCTTCTTCGCCCGGCTATGTTCGCGCAGCATGCGCAGCGTGCTCGTCCAATAGCGGAGTCTTTCGGAGGGATCGGCGCCGAAATCGATTTCTTCTTCGTCGGCGGCGCGCCAGCCGGTGCGATCATGCAGCATCCGGATGACCGCGAAGGCCTCCTCGCTGCCCGAAATCGACAGGTATAGGACGCGGATATCGGCCGCTTCCGGCAGGAAGAACGTGACGGCGTAGTCGTCCGTGAACAAATAGCCTTCGCGAGATGCTTCGAAGTCCGAGAAATCCGCTTCAGGGAAAATCGACTGCAACCGGGCGGCGATCTCCTCCGGGGCACCGAGCGGATCCAGCTGATCCCGGTATGCCGACGTTCCGTCCTCTTCTTCCTCTCCCAGAAGATCGAGATCGGCCATCATGCCGGACGGAAGCTTGAAAAACATGACGTCATAGCTCAATGGCGTACCTGCTTTTCTGCAAGATATACGGTTCGCTGCCGGAACCGATTACCGCCGCTTCAGTTTCGCGAGCAGCGTCGCCGCATTGAGAATCGTCATGACGAACAGCGCGATATCCACCGACATCATCCAGTTGAGATGCTGGCTGTTCTTGTTCGTTTCAAGGACATAGGCGGTTGACAGCGAGACGGCCAGAAACAACAAGCCGCTTGCCAGAACGATAATGGCTCTGCTCTTAATCGAAGGATGAAGCATAGGGACCTCCTTGCGGTATGAAGTGAATTAGGTTGATTTTAACATAATAGGACAGCCCGTTCCTAATGAGTCCGGCCGCGTGCCGGGCTTTTTTGCGTTTCTGCGAGGACGTTCGAAAAAATGAATTGAATGTGTCACTGACACATAATAGTATTAGATTATGTATTAGGAGTTCAATTGGTTTGTCCACAAGGAGAGATGAGCGGAATGGCCGTCGATTTGAAACTTGGCATCAATTTGGGGTTTGCCGTCAACAAGTACGTGGAGCCGCATGTGTGGGCCCGCATCGTGGCGGAGGAGCTGGGACTGACGTATGTCCAGTTCGTCGCGGATTTGCTGAACGCGTTCCTGCCGGAAGCGATCATCCAGCGGCAATTGGAGCAGATTCAGGAAAATACGGCGAAATACGGCCTGCAGATCACAAGCACGTTCACGAGCTCGTTCACGCGGGTGAATCATTTCATGCATCCCGACGCGGATACGCGCCGCACGTGGCTGGACTGGTTCAAACGGTTCGTCGACATGTCGGCCGCGATGGGCGCGCAATCGACGGGGAGCCATTTCGGCATCTTGACGTTCGCCGACTACGACGATCCGGCGCGCCGCGAATTCATCATCGGCGAAGCGCTGAAGCATTGGCGCGAGCTGAGCTGGTATGCGAAGGACAAGGGCATGGCGTACCTAACCTTCGAGCCGATGTCCATCCCGCGCGAGATGGCCAATACGGTCGAGGACGCGAAGGAGCTGCTGGAACGGCTGAACGAAGGCGCGGGCATTCCGTTCAAGCTCGTGCTCGACGTCGGGCATGCGCCGCATCCCAATGACCGCGACCCGTACCGCTGGGTGCGCGAGCTGGGCAAGGTGTCGCCGATCATCCATATCCAGCAGACGGAGATGAACCACAGCCGCCACTGGCCGTTCACCGAAGAGTACAACGCCCTCGGCATCATTCACGGCGAGCCGCTGCTGGAGGCGATTGAAGCGTCGGGGGCGGAGGAAGCCGAACTGGTCTTCGAGCTTTCGCACCGCGAGGCGTGGTCGACGGAATTCCGCATCATCGAGGATCACAAAGCATCCGTCGACTACTGGCGGCAATTCGTTCGGAAATAAGGCGGGTGAGCGCAATGAAAGCGACTCCTTCCATCGGGCTGAAAGCGCTGCGGATCACGTGTGGTCCGAAAGACGTTCAGCCGCAGGCAAGGCAGGTGTGGCGAGGATGAAAGCAACTCCTTCCATCGGGCTGAAAGCGCTGCGGACCGCGAATAGTCCGAAAACCGTTCAGCCGCGGGCTAGGCAGGTGTGGCGAGGATGAAAGCAAGTCATTCCATCGGGCTGAAAGCGCTGCGGACCACGAATAGTCCGAAAGCCGTTCAGCCGCAGGCAAGGCAGGTGTGGCGAGGATGAAAGCAAGTCATTCCATCGGGCTGAAAGCGCTGCGGACCACGAATAGTCCGAAAGCCGTTCAGCCGCAGGCAAGGCAGGTGTGGCGAGGATGAAAGCAAGTCATTCCATCGGGCTGAAAGCGCTGCGGACCACGAATAGTCCGAAAGCCGTTCAGCCGCAGGCAAGGCAGGTGTGGCGAGGATGAAAGCAAGTCATTCCATCGGGCTGAAAGCGCTGCGGACCGCGAATAGTCCGAAAACCGTTCAGCCGCAAGCAAGGCAGGTGTGTCGAGGATGAAAGCAAACGTGCTCTACGGGCTCGGCGACTTGCGCATCGCGGACATCGACAGGCCCATTCCGGACGCGGGCGAGGTGCTGCTGCGCATCGGCGCCTGCGGCGTATGCGGCTCCGACATCCCGCGCGTATTCACGAAAGGCACGTACCGGTTCCCGACGGTGCCCGGCCATGAATTCGCGGGGCGCATCGTCGAGCTCGGCACAGGCGTCGACCCGGCGCTGCTGAACCGCAAAGCGGCCGTCTTCCCGCTTTTGCCGTGCCGCAGCTGTCCGTACTGCGAGATCGGCGAATTCGCCCTCTGCGACAACTACGATTACATGGGCTCGCGGCGCGATGGCGCGTTCGCCGAATACATCGCCGCGCCGGTGTGGAACCTCGTGCTCGCACCGGATTCGCTCAGCTTCGAGGAGCTCGCGATGACCGAGCCGGCGGCGGTCGCCGTCCATGCGCTACGGCAGGCGGGTCTCGACATCGGTGACAGCGTGCTGATCAGCGGCGCTGGCCCGATCGGGCTCATGCTCGCATACTGGTCCCGCGCATGGGGCGCGTCGCGCGTCATGCTGGCTGACGTGGACGAGACGAAGCTGGCATTCGCGAATGCGCTCGGCTTCGCGGATACGTTCAATCCGCTCCAGGGCAGCGTCGCCGACTGGGCGGCAGGCCTGACCGGCGGCGCCGGCGCGGACGTCGCCATCGAAGGCGCCGGCATCTCGGCGTCGTGGGAGAACTGCCTGCGCGCCGTCCGCAAGCTCGGCCGCGTCGTGCTGATGGGCAATCCGGCGGGCGGCATGGCGCTCTCCCAGGATGGATACTGGGAGATGCTTCGCAAGCAGCTGACCGTCCGCGGCACCTGGAACTCGGCGTACGCCGCATCGCCGCGCAGCGAATGGCAGCTCGTCGTCGACAGCATGGCCTCCGGCAGGCTAGACCTGAAGCCGCTGATCAGCCACCGCTGCTCGCTCGACGAAGCGTTCGAAGCGCTCCGCATGATGCGCGACCGGAAGCAGTTCTTCAATAAGGTCATGGTGCTGCCGTCGGGGAATAAGGTGTAGAAGAAAGGGCTGTTCGCACAGGCGGGTTACTTATTAAGGAAATCAGACTTTGCGAACGCACTCATCGAGGAACCGGAGTCGGCAAGGAACCGGAGTCAGCAAGGAACCGGAGTCGGCAAGGAACCGGAGTCAGCAAGGAACCGGATTCATCGAGGAACCGGAGTCAGCAAGGAGCCGAAGTCAGTAAGGAACTGGATTCATCGAGGAACCAGAGTCGGCGAGAAAGCGGAGTCATCGAGGAGCCGAAGTCGGCAAGGAACCGGAGTCATCGTGGAACCAGAGTAGACGAGGAATAGAAGTCAGCAAGGAACCGGAGTCAACGAGGAATTGGAGTCAGCAAAGAGCCGAAGTCGGCGAGGAACCGGAGTAGACGAGGAATAGGAGTCAACAAGGAACCGAAGTCGGCGAGGAACCGGAGTCGGCAAGGGACCGGAGTCGGCAAGGGGCCGGAGACAGCAAAGAGCCGAAGTCGGCAAAGAGCCGAAGTCGGCAAGGGACCGGAGTCGGCGAGGAACCGGAGACATGAGGAACCGGAGTCGGCAAGGGGCCGAAGTCAGTAAGGAACCGGAGACAGCAAAGAGCCGAAGTCATCGAGGAACCGGAGTCAGCAAGGAGCCGAAGTCGGCAAGGAACCGGAGACATGAGGAACCGGAGTCAGCAAGGAGCCGAAGTCGGCAAGGAACCGGAGTCAGCAAGGAGCCGAAGTCGGCAAGGAACCGGAGACAGTAAATAGCCGAAGTCGGCAAGGGACCGGAGTCGGCAAAGAACCGGAGACAGCAAAGAGCCGAAGTCATCGAGGAACCGGAGTCAGCAAGGAGCCGAAGTCGGCAAGGAACCGGAGACAGCAAATAGCCGAAGTCGGCAAGGGACCGGAGTCATCGAGGAATCAGAATCGGCGAGAAATCGCAGTCGGCAAGGAACCGAAATCAGCGAAGCCAGACGCCAGACTGGGAATGGGCTAGAGTGCAACAGAGAGTGGTGTTCGTCAACTTCCTGCTGCGTGCCAACCGGGTGATCCAGCATTATCCACGCTAAACGGGGATATGCGTAGAGGAAGAAGCCTTACGAACCGTATACGCCTTAAACGAACGAAAAGCTCGCCTCACGCAAGCTAACGAATCTGACACGTGCTATCTTGGTGCCAACGGCAAGCCATTAGGGGAAATCTGCCGAATAGCGTGCCTGAGATTCGTTACGCTGCAGAATGCACCCATAAGGCGTGAATAGCGTGAACCAGATTCGTTAGCTTCGATAGTCTGCACTCAAAGGCCACGAATCCTATCGTCGGCAGACCCCTAGGTCAGCGAAGCCAGACCGAAGTACGGAGAAGAGGCGATGAATGGTTCGTAGGCTTCACGCGATCATGGTTCACAGGATCATGGTTCCTGGATTCACGGGTTCACAGGTTCACAGGTTCACGAGTTCCTGGGTTTCATGGGTTCAGAGGTTTCATGGGTTCAAAGGGTTCATGGGTTCACAGGTTCAGAGGTTTCATGGGCTCACGGGTTTCACGGTTTCACGGGTTCGCGGGTCCACAGGTTTCATGGGTTCAGAGGTTTCATGGGTTAGAGGTTTCATGGCTTCAAAGGTTTCATGGGTTCACATGTTTCATGGGCTCACGGGGTTCACGGGTTCGCGGGTCCACAGGTTTCACGGGCTCACGGATTTCACGGTTTTCATGGGTTCAGAGGTTCCGGGTTCACGGGTTCATGAATTCACGGGTTCACAGGTTCAACGGTTTTAAGGGTTCAGGCATGCCAGGCCATAGGCCAAAGCCGACAGGCTCGAATAAATACGGAATCGAAATCCAAACGATGGAGTTCCCCCATGTTTGATAAGGTTTAAGCATCCGGCAAGAAGTGCCCCGAGGGGTTGCGAAATCGGAACATCGAAGGTGAGTGCTGCATTCCCTGTCATCCGACAGCGAACGCAAACCAATCGCCTTAAACGGTCGCCTTTGTAGTCGGATTTCCGCCTCTACATAATCAAATGAAGGAAATCCGATCTACGCCAGCGAGCGGAGACCCGCAACGTCCGCAGGACACACCAAATGCCGGATGATTAAAAAGGAGGGCTAGGCGATATGAAAGCGGCCGTACTGCACGCACTCGACCACATGGTCGTCGAAGAAGTCCAGCTGCCGTCCATCGACGACGACAGCATGCTCATGAAAGTCGAAGCCGTCGGCATCTGCGGCTCCGACATCCGAATCTACCACCACGGCAACAGCCGTGTGGAATTGCCGCAGATTCTCGGCCACGAATCGTCCGGCCGGATCGTCGCGGTCGGCGCGAACGTGACCAAGTTCAAGGTCGGCGACCGCGTGTCGCTCGGCGCCGACGTCCCGTGCGGCGAATGCGTCTTCTGCGAAGCCGGCATCGGCAACAACTGCCAGATCAACTACGCGATGGGCTACCAGTTCGCCGGCAGCTTCGCGGACTATGTGCTGCTGAACAAAATGATGGTCAACTTCGGGCCGATTCACAACATCCCTGACCACGTCTCCCACGAGGAAGCCGCGCTCGCCGAACCGCTCGCCTGCGTCATCAACGCGCTGGAGCTGTCGAATATCCGGCTCGGCGACACCGTCGTCGTTATCGGCGCCGGCCCGATCGGCTGCATGCTCGTCGAGGTCGCCAAAATGATGGGCGCGACCAAGGTCATCCTCGTCCAGCGCTCGCGCCCGCGCCTCGAGCTGGCGAAGCAGTTCGGCGCGCACGCCTATATCTGCTCGAACGAAGAGAACGCGATCGAGCGCGTGCTCGAAGAGACCGGCGGCCTCGGCGCGGACGTCGTCATCACGTCGAACCCGTCGCCGGAAGCGCAGGTCGATGCCATCCACATGGCGAAGAATCGCGCGCGCGTCAACTTCTTCGGCGGCCTGCCGAAGGGCAAATCGCTCGTGACGCTGGACACGAACATCATCCACTACAAGGAGCTGTTCGTGCACGGCGCCCACGGCTCGCTGCCGTCGCATCATCAGAAGGCGATCGACCTGATCGCATCCGGCGCAATCGACATGAAGAAATACATCTCGCACACGTTCCCGCTAGACGACATTCAGGAAGCGATCCGCACGGCGGAAAGCCATGTCGGCATGCGGGTCATCGTCAAGCCGTAGGCCATAAGGAGGCGAACAGCGCATGGCAGGCAAAATCTCTCCTTCGATGATGTGCGCGGACTTCCGGCGGCTGGAGCAGACGATCGGCGCGTTCGAGCAGGCCGGAGTCGAGTATTTGCACATCGACATCATGGACGGCCGCTTCGTGCCGAACTTCACGCTCGGTCCGGATTTCGTCCGGACGCTGCGCGAAATGACCGCGATTCCGATCGATCTGCATCTGATGGTGGAGCGGCCGGAGGATCATTTGCACTTGTTCCCGATTCAGCCCGGCGACATCGTGTCCGTGCATCAAGAGGCGTCCGTCCACTTGCAGCGGACGCTGCAGGAGATCCGGTCGCGTGGGGCAAGGCCGTCGGTGGCGCTCAATCCGGCGACGCCGATCTATACCGTCGACGATATCCTCGACGATCTCGACGTCGTGCTCGTCATGACCGTCAACCCCGGCTTCGCCGGGCAGAAGCTCGTGCCGGCTACCCTCCGCAAGATCGCCAATATGAAGCGTCATCTGGCGGAAATGGGCTACGGCGGGGTGGAGATCGAGGTCGACGGCAACATTTCGTACGAGAACGCGGTCAAGATGCAGGCGGCGGGCGCGGATATTTTCGTCGCGGGCACGTCGAGCATCTTCAAGAAGGACGCGGACCTGCTGGAATTGACCGAGAAGTTCCGCGCCTCGATTACGTCCTCGATTGCCTAAATCGATTGCCTAATTGGTAAACGCATACGTACCTTGCAACACAACCTTATCTTAAGGAAAGCGGGGAATCATGCATGACGGACAGCGCATACGCCTGGTTCGAGCGGGAGCAGCGGGAACGGGGCATCGATATCGCGCAGGTGAAAGCAAGCTTGAACGCGCTCAAGATCGAGACGCCCTCCTGGGGCTACGCCGATCAAGGCACGCGGTTTCAAACCTTCAAGAAAGCCGGCGCGGCCCGGACCGTGACGGAGAAACTGGAAGACGCGGCGATGGTGCACCGGCTGACGGGCGCCTGCCCGAACGTCGCGATTCACATCCCATGGGACCATACGGACGATTACGGCAAGCTGGCCGCCGACGCAAGATCGCTCGGCATCGGCATCGGCGCCGTCAATCCCAACTTGTTCCAGGAGGACGCGTACATGCTCGGCAGCGTCACCCATCACGATCCCGCCGTCCGCCGACGGGCGGTGGAGCATCTGCTGGAATGCGTCGACATCGCCCGGGCGACGGGCTCCGACGCCCTCAGCCTCTGGTTCGCGGACGGCACGAACTACCCCGGCCAAGCCGACTTCCGCCAGCGGAAAGGATGGATGGAGGAGTCGCTGCGGGAGCTGTACGCGGGGCTCGATCCGCATATGCGGATGCTGATCGAATATAAGTTCTTCGAACCGGCGTTCTATCATACCGATCTGGCGGATTGGGGCATGGCCTACAACACGGCGCTCAAGCTCGGCCCGCAGGCGGAAGTGCTCGTCGATACGGGGCATCATCCGCAAGGGACGAACATCGAGCATATCGTGGCCTACCTGCTCGACGAAGGACGGCTCGGCGGCTTCCACTTCAACGCGCGCAAATACGCCGACGACGACCTCATCGTCGGGTCGGCGAATCCGTACGAGCTGTTCTTGATTTTCTCCCAGATCGCGCTTGCGGAACGCGACCGCGCGCATCCGGCGGTCAAGCGGACGGCCGAACGGATCGCCTACATGATCGACCAGAGCCACAACATCGAAGCGAAGGTGCCGGCGATGATCCGCTCCGTCATGAACGTGCAGACGCAGTACGCGAAGGCGCTGCTCATCAACTGGGACGCGCTGGCCGAAGCGCAGCGCGCGGGCGATGTGCTGGAAGCCGAAGCCGCCGTGCGCGAAGCGTTCGAGCAGAACGTCACGCCACTGCTGCAGGCGGTGCGCGAGGAAGCCGGACTGCCGGCCGACCCGATGCAGGCGTACAAGGCAAGCGGGTACGGCGCGCGGATCGTGAGCGCGCGGTCGCCGAAGGCCGTCACGCATTGATCGCGGTCGCCCAAGGCAGACACGCACTGATCGCGCGCTCGCCCAAGGCAGACACGCATTGATCGCGCGGTCGCCGAAGGCCGTCACGCATTGATCGCGCGCTCGCCCAAGGCAGACACGCACTGATTGCGCGGTCGCCGAAGGCCGTCACGCATTGATCGCGCGGTCGCCCAAGGCAGACACGCACTGATCGCGCGCTCGCCGAAGGCCGTCACGCATTGATCGCGCGCTCGCCCAAGGAAGACACGCACTGATTGCGCGCTCGCCGAAGGCAGACGCGCATTGATCGCGCGCTCGCCGAAGGCCTTCACGCATTGAGCGCGCGCTCGCCCAAGGCCATCACGCGCTGATCGCGCTCATCCAAGGTCAGCGCGCTCTTATCGCGCTCGCCCTTCCGAGCGTCCGTTACGCGTTCGCCGATCGCCGGCGCTAAGGCTGACCGACCGCCGGCGGTTTCGGCATATACAACGTCCATTCGCAGTACATCCCATGCATAACCGCCTTATATAGACTTTCGCGCAAACAGTCACAAAAAACGCATGCTTTTACAGATGCGTTTCTTTTTTTTCCTGTTATAATAGAAGGTAGAAGGATGACGGGCGGCAAAGGAGAATCGCGGTGAACGAGGCGCAATTAGTGATGTTGTCAAGGCAAGGCGACGAATCGGCCTTCAATAAGCTGGTCGAGCTCTACAAGGATAAACTGTTTCATATGGCCCATCGCATCCTCCGCAGCAAGACGGAATGCGAGGACGTCGTGCAGGAAACGTTCCTGAAGGTGTATTTGAATTTGAATCGCTTCGACGAGAACAAACGGTTCTCCACGTGGATTTTCCACATCGGGAAGAACGTCTGCCTCGATTTGCTGCGCCGCCGCAAGACGCCGCCGCTGCCGCTGGATCAGCCCGTGACGGCGAACTCCGACCAGCAGCTGTCGCTGCATGAAGTCATTCCGCACGCCTCGCTGACGCCGGAAAGCCAGGTGATCGAGCGCGAGCTCGCCTCCACGATGGCCGACCTGATCGAGAGGCTGCCCGAGAAGTACAAGAACGTCGTCTACCAGCGCTACGTCCTCGACATGTCGATGGAAGACATCGGGCTGGCGAACAACATTCCCGTCAATACCGTGAAGTCGCGCATTCATCGCGGCAAGGATTTCATGAAGAAGCGGTGGGGCAAGACGCTGCTGATCTATTCCCTGCTGCTGTTCAGCTTCTTCTGATCGAGCGGATCGGAAGCGGCGGGACGCGAACTATCGGCGCGACAGATCGAGAGTTACCCGTAAACGTCATGAAGCGTGCGAACCGGCCGGCCGGTTGGCGCGCTTTTTTTGATCGTGCGGGAGGTCCCCGAACGGCGAGTTGAAACGAGGATATATATGCATGCTATAATCATCTTCATGAAGATAAGGCATGCAGCGAAGGGGAGAAGAACGTGAAGTCCGTCATCAAGATCGGTCAGCTATGGTCCGTATTTCGCGATATGCGGATGGAACGCAAGCTGCTGCTCGTCTTCCTGCTTCTGATAACGCTTCCACTGACGTTCATCGGCGCCGTCTCCTACCGGAACTACGCGCATTCGATCGAACGGAACACGATCGCCTATTCGACGACGACGCTGGGCAACATGCTCGATAACCTCGACGATTATATCGACGACATGAGCCGCATCTCCTCGATTCCGGCGTATCAGGACGAGATCAAGTCGAATCTGCTCGCGTCTAACAAGTATCACGAGCAGCATGCGCAGAACGACAACTTCGATCTGCTGCTGACGATCCAGCGCGGCATCGAAGGGAATATTTCGTTCATCAACAATATTAAGCGGGGGGCGACCTCGGTTTATATTTTCGATAAATACGGCAACGGGTATTACTCGGCGAAATCGGGCGGCATCCGGATGAATGTCAAGGACAGCTACCAGACATGGATGGAGAAAGCCGCCCGCACGAGCGGCGAAGCGCTGCTCATCGGCACGCAGAAGTATACGAGCAACCTGAAGAGCACGCGCTACGCCTTCACGGTCGTGCGCAAAGTCATCGACAATTCGCTGCACGACATCGGCCTGATCGCGGTGGATGCCAACATCAGCGTCATCGAAGACCAGATCGCCAAGCTGGACAAGGTGACGCGCGGCAAATCGTTCATCTACGATTCGCGGGGCAACGTCATCTACGACAGCGACAAGAAGCTGCTGGCGACGAACATCGTCGGCATGCCGATGGTGCAGCGCGCGGGCGGCGGGGAAGGCAGCTTCTACATGACGGAGGACGGCGTGCAGCATCTGTACATCTACACGACGTCGGCCAATACGAAATGGACGGTCATGACGTCCATACCGGTCAAGGAATTGACGCGGAACACGGCGGTCATCCGGAACGTGACCTGGATCCTGACGTTCCTGACGATCGGCATCGCGCTTCTGATCTCGATCTTCTTCTCGTTCGCCCTGACGAAGCCGCTCCGCTCCATGATGCGGCTGATGAGACGGGTGCAGGACGGCGATTTCAGCGTGAAGTTTCAGGTGAAGCGCAGGGACGAGATCGGTCAGCTCGGCAACCAGTTCAACCGGATGATCGTGCGGATCGACGACTTGATTCAAGATATATACGGCATGGAGACGAAGAAGAAGGAAGCGGAGCTGCATGCGCTGCAGAGCCAGATCAATCCGCATTTCATGTACAACACGCTGGAATCGATCCGCATGGCCGCCGAGCTGAACGACGATACGGACGCCGCCGACATGCTGGCGATTCTCGGCAAGCTGCTCCGCTACAGCATCAGCGACCTGAACGAGAAGGTGACGCTCGGCAGCGAGCTGAACCATGTCCGTTATTACGTGGAGCTGCTTAATTACCGCTATCCGGGACGATTCGCGCTGACCGTCGACGTACCGGATACGCTGGAGGCGTACGAGCTGCTCAAGCTCGTGCTGCAGCCGATCGTCGAGAACGCGATCTATCACGGCATGGACGACAACAAGCCGCGGATGGCGTTGACCGTCGCGGCATGGGAGACGGAGCAGGCCGTCTTCATCCGCATGACGGATGACGGCATCGGCATGGACGAGGACACGCTGGAACGGCTGAGTCTTTCCTTCAGCGGGGCGCATGAGGAAGCGGGCACCAATTATGCGCCGTTCAAGCGATCGGGCATGGGGCTGCGAAACGTGAACGAACGCATCCGGCTGCACTACGGGGCGAATTTCGGCTTGACCGTCGCAAGCGAGCTTGGAATCGGAACGCAGGTTACGCTATCGCTGCCTGCTTGGGGAGGACGGAACGAATGAGGAATGCGATGCGCAACAAACGAAAGCCGGGCGCGGCCGGCGTCACGGGGACGGCGCTGACGAGCGCGCTATTGCTGACGAGCGCGCTTCTGCTGGCGGGCTGCGCTTCCGCCGGCGGCGGCGCGCCGCAGAAGAAGCCCGCGCCGAGCCAGCCCGCGCCGGCGGCGAATACGGTGCTGACCGTGCTGACGAACCGGGTCGATCTGATCGAGAACGGCGTCCTGCAGCGTTACGCGGATACGTTCGAGGCGAAGCATCCCGGCACGGACGTGGAGTTCGAAGGCTTGACGAACTACGCCAGCGAGATCATGGCGAGGCTGTCGACCCGCAGCATGGGCGATGCGCTGCTGCTGCCGAACAACCTCACGAACGAGGATCTCGTCAATTATTTCGAGCCGCTCTCGGACGGCATGTTCCGGCATATCCGGTTCGCCGATTTCAAGGCGTACCGCGGCGTGCGGTACGGCATTTCGACGGGCGCTTCGACGGAAGGGCTCGTCTACAACAAGGCCGCGTTCCGGAAGGCCGGCATTACCGCGCTGCCGGAGACGCTGGACGAGTTCTACGAAGCGTGCGCGAAGCTGAAGCAGGCCGGCATTATTCCGGTCTACGTGAACTACGGCGCGCAGTGGCCGTTGTCTTCCTGGGGCGAGAACCTGGTCGGCTTCATGACCGGGAACCCGAATTACCTCAATCAGATGACGCAGAGCGATCAGCCGTGGCAGGTCGACAATACGTGGGGCCAGGCCATCGGCATTCTGCGGACGCTGATCAATAAGGGGTATACGGAGAAAGACCTGATCACGAACAATTGGGAGCTGTCGAAGAGCGAGGTCGCAAGCGGGCATGCGGGGATGTATTTCATCGGCAACTGGGTAATCAACCAGGTGATCGAGGCCGGCGCGAAGTCGGAGGATATCGGCTTCATTCCGTTTCCGTACGACAACAAGCGGGGGAAGCGCTATGCGCAGCTTAGCCCGGACTATTTTCTCGGCGTCAGCAAATTCAGCGAGCATAAGCAGCTGGCCGAAGCGTGGGTGGACTTCTTCGTGAACGAATCCGGCTACGTGAACGATTCCGGCTTCCTTCCGGTCGACGAGACGAAGACGTCGTCCATGCCGCAAATCCGCCAGTTCGAGGCGTACACGCCGATATACATCGAGCGTCGCCCGCCGTCCGACGATTTCCTGAACATCTCGGCGAAGGTGCAGATTACGTTCTGGACCGGGGACGAAATCCAGAAATGGGCGGTCGCGAAGGATCTGAAGACGGCGTTCCAGACCTACAACGAGCTGTGGAAGCAAGCCCGGCACGAGGTGCTCGGTTTGAACGCCATGTCCAAATAGCAGGCAAGCAAATAGCAGGCAAGCCGTAATTCGGCTGCCGATCGCAGGAAGGGAGTCGAGGGAACATGCTCTATATATTCGGCGGGCTGCCAGGCACGGGCAAGTCTACGTTATCTTCGGCATTGGCCAAGAGGCTAAAGGCCGCTTATCTTCGGGTCGACGTCGTGGAGCAGGCGATGCGGGATGCCGAGATGACGGTCAACGGACCCGAAGGCTACCTCGTATGTTACGCATTGGCATCGCAGCAGCTCCGGCTCGGTCTGGACGTGGTTGCCGACACGGTCAATCCCATTCCGATCACGCGCCAAGCCTGGCGCAGCGCGGCGGAGTCCGTTGAAGCGCGATTCGCGGAAATCGAAGTGGTCTGCTCCGACGAACGCGAACACAGGCGGCGCATCGAAACGCGTACGGTCGATATTGCCAACCTGGCGCTGCCGACGTGGGAGCAGGTCGTGAACCGGCATTACGAGGCTTGGGATCGGGACCGCATCGTCATTGACACCGCGCATCATACGGCGGAAGAAAGCTTCATGGCTCTATGCGAACGGCTCGCTGAGCGATGTTAAGCTCATGAAACTTGGTCATCGAACACAGATAAGAGGGCAGTCGGCTGGAAAACGCCGGTTGCCCTCTTATCGCTTTGACCGCTTTACTTATAGACCGCGTATAGACCGCGTAGAATTCTTGAACTCCAAGTTACCTTACCCTGCCAACCGATCTTGCCGGCCTAACCTGATAGCCTAACCTGCTGTCCGCTCCTGCCGTCCGTTCCTGCTATCCGATCATGCAAACAAGCGCGGCGTTTCTTCCCATAGCTTAAGCGCGGCACGCTTATCGATTGCCCACGTTTCAACGCCTTCGGCCATAGCCTCGTCGACGTGGATCGGCGCGATGTCGCAATTCTCGCAATAAACGCCGCCGTACCCCTCCAGTTGAGGGCTGACCGCGCACCATACGATCGTGGCCGCGCCTTCCGCGACCGTCTTCCTATCGTTGTCATATTGCTCGTAGCCGCGCTCCCCGTTCGATTTGATCGCTCCGAAGGCGGCCAGCTCTTCCTCCGACAACGCATGGGACAGGCCGGTGACGATACTGCCGGGATGAACGGCGAACGATCGAATGCGATCTTGCTTGTAGAGCTCGTCTATGGCGACGCTCAGCAGCGAGACAGCCGTCTTGGCTTGTCCGTATGCCGCCCATTTGTCGTACGCGGAATGATTGAAATGCGGATCTTCGAACCGAAAGGCCGCATAGCGGTGGGCGCGGGAAGACAAGTTTACGACCCGGGCCCCGTTCGCCTTCTTCAGCTGTGGCAGAAGCAGCTGGATCAAGCGATAATGGCCCCAGTAATTGGCCGATAGCTGCATTTCGTTGCCCCGCTCGTCCCTGGAGAGCGGAACGGCCATGATACCCGCGCTGTTAATCAGAATATCGAGCTTATCGTGCCGCGCTTGGAACCACTTGCCGAATGCCTCGATCGTCTCCCGTTTGCTCAAATCCATCTCTTCGGGATAGAGTTCTATGTTAGTGCCGGCGAGTGCCTGGCGCGCTTTTGCGAGATTCCGAGCGGGCACGATCACTTTCGCTCCCGCGCCGGCAAGCGCCTTGGCAGACGCTAGTCCGAGGCCTGCGGATCCCCCCGTGACGATGATCGTTTTCCCCGTCAAATCGACATCTTTCATTATATCGTCCACTGTCGTTCTAGCCGAATACCCGGATGGAATAGGCTTTTGCATTATATACCGCCGCCTTTAAGTGTGCTGAAGTGGGTTACCTTGTATCGAACCTTCTCCAGAATCCGCTGCCGCTTGATCAGCTCGAGCTCCATTGTCTCCGCATGCTCCCGAAGCATGTCATGGCAGCGCGCGTAGTCGCCGGCCCGATAAGCATCCACATAGGCTTTGATGCGCTCAAGCGGCATGTCCGTATCTTTCAAGTTGCTGATGAAGGTCAGATATTCCACGGTTACTTCATCGTAATCTTTATACCCTCGGGCGTTTTTGGCGGGCTCGTCGATTAATCCCAGCTGTTCGTAATAACGAATCGTCGGGATCGGCAGGCCGGTTCGTTCGGATACTTCGGAAATTCGATACAAGCTGTCCTCACCTCGCGGTTTCAAGATTACAACGTAAAGTCGACTTTATGTCAACAGCCATATGCGCCAATCGCGAAATTTTCGGGGCCGCTATTGATTGTCACCATCTAAGCTGTGCCAAAGGCCCAAGCTTTAATCCCGATGCAGATCCGCTCTTGCGGCCTTATAACATCGCGAAAGGAGGTAAATTGAAGACTACAAATCACAATTGAAACCATTTTTCCCTCGGGGAGAAAGCGTTACTATTAACCCTGTAAGCGCAAACAGTAAGCGCAATCATAAGAAACAGGGGGAAGAAGAAATGAAAAAAGCAATCGCATACGCATTGGTTTCACTCCTCACGGTTACATCCCTGGCTGCCTGCGGCAGCAATAATGGAAGCGATAACAACGGCGCGTCCAATAACGCCGGCGGCAGCGCGGCGACGAATAACGCGGCGTCCGGCAACGACAGCGCGGCAGCGAACGACGGCGCCACGGCGAGCGACGGCGCAGACGCGGACATCAGCGGCAAGGTCGTATTCCTGACGAACCGCACGGACATGGTGGACAAGGAATACAAGGACTACGAGAAGCGTTTCGAAGAGAAGTACCCGAAGGTCGACCTGCAATTCGAAGCGATCACGGACTACGACAAGAACGAGAAAATCCGCATCGCGTCGGGCAGCTTCCCGGACGTCGTCCTGCTGAGCACGCTGATCCCGAACTCCGACTTCCCGAAATACTTCGCACCGCTTGACGATATCAAGTTCGACGGCGACATCTATTTCAAAGACTTCAAATCGTTCGACGGCAAATCGTACGGCATTTCGTCCGGCAACAGCACGGTCGGCATCGTCTACAACAAGCAGGCGTTCGAGAAAGCCGGCATTACGGCCGTTCCGAAGACGTACGACGAGTTCCTGGCCGCGTGCCAGAAGCTGAAAGACGCCGGCATCGTGCCGCTCGCGTCCAACTTCAAGGACAAATGGCCGCTCGGCGCGTGGTACAACGACGTGACGGCGATTATCAGCGGCAAAGCCGATACGTCGAACAACCGCAAAGACTCGGATACCCCGTTCACGCTGGACAACACGTACGGCAAATCGTTCAGCATCCTGAAGGAGCTGTACACGAAAGGCTTCCTCGAGAAAGACGTCAATTCGACGAACTGGGAGCAGTCGAAGAAAGACGTCGCGCAAGGCAAATTCGGCATGTACCTGCTCGGCAACTGGGTCATCAACCAAGTCGTGGACGCAGGCGCGAAATCCGAGGACGTAGGCTTCTTCCCGTTCCCTGCGGACAACTCCGGCCAGGCCAAAGCGCCGCTTAACCCGGACTGGTTCTACGGCGTGAACAAGGACGGCAACGTCGCCGCGTCGAAAGCGTTCATCAAATGGATGATCGAAGAGTCCGGCTACGACGACTTCGCGGGCTTCATTCCGACGCTGAAGAGCAAAGAGCCGAAGCTGGCGCAGCTGAACGAGTTCAACGGCTACAACCCGACGTTCGTCGAAGCGCTGCCGACCGACGACACGGCGCTCAGCATTCAGAACAAAGCGCAAATCGACATGGACGGCCTCGTGCAGGAGTTCGTGCTTGCCAAGGACCCGCAGAAAGTATTCGACAAAGTGAACGGCCAATGGGCGAAAGCGAGAAAAGAAATCGTTAAATAATCCAGCCACTCTCGCCCGATGACAGGCGACGAGCGCTCCCGCCAAGCAAGGCGGGGGCGCTCGGTTCCGTCAGGCGCCCGAAAGGAATGATGCACCGTGCTAAGCAACTTATCGTTCAAGAAACAGCGATTGATCATAATTCTCGGCTTTACGATCATCCCGTTAATTCTGCTTCTGACCTTCTCGTATTATCCGACCGTGGAACTGATTCACTTGAGCTTCACCAGCTGGGACGGCATGAGCCCGGATAAAAGCTGGATCGGCTGGGACAATTATCGGGAAGTCTTCTCGAATTCCGAGCTCTTCGGCGTCTTCACGCATAACTTCGCTTATTTCGCGGTGGGCATCGTCCAGAACATCGCGGCCATTTACTTCGCAATCGTCTTGAACGGCAAGCTGAAGGGGAAACTGTTCTTCCGGCTGCTGCTCTTTTTACCATACATCCTGAACGGCGTCGCGGTATCGTACTTGTTCGGCTATGTCTTCGACACCACGAACGGCTCGCTGAACCTGCTGCTGCACGCGATCGGCCTCGGCGGCGACACGAGCTGGCTCGGCAGCGAGCATTTCGTCAATTATACGCTGGCCTCCATCGGCTTCTGGAAGTTCATGGGCTTCAACATGGTTATCTATCTGGCGGCGCTGCAATCCATTCCGGCCGATCTGTACGAGGCGGCAAGCATCGACGGCGCGACGGGCTGGAAGCAGTTCCTGTACATTACGCTGCCGAACATCTACAAGATCATCGAGCTGAATTTCTTCCTGACGGTAACGGGCGCGCTCGAAGTGTTCGACCTTCCGTTCGTCCTGACGAACGGCGGACCGGCCGGCGCCAGCGAAACGTACGTCATGAAAATTCTCGAAACGGCGTTCCAGTTCAACAATTACGGCCTGGCTTCGGCCATGAGCGTCGTGCTGCTGCTGTTCGTCGTCATCGTGCTCTCGATTCAGCGGCTGATCTTCAGCAGAAAGGGGGACTAAAGCATGGTCGCGCGAAATCCGGTATGGACTACCGTCAAATACTTGTCGCTGCTCTTCGCTTCGTTCCTTGTCGTGTTCCCGCCGTACATCATTATCGTGAACGCCTTCAAAACGAAGGATGAATTCAATACGAAATCGACGATGTCGCTGCCCGATTCGTTCCTGCACCTGGCCAACTTCGGCCATGCCTTCGAGCAGGCGAACATGAGCCGGGCATTCGGCAACACGCTTATCATCGTGGCGGTTACGCTTATCTTCAATATCATGCTTGGTTCGGCGTTCTGCTATGCGGTCGGACGGTTCAGCTTCAAAGGGAAAGGGCTGCTCGTCGGCTTGTTCCTGATGGCGACCGTCATCCCGTCCATTACGACGCAGGTCGTCAACTACAAGACGATCCAGCACCTGCATTTGACGAACACGCTCGGCGGCCCTATTCTGTTGTACATCGGGGCGGACATTCTCCAGATTTACATTTACCTGCAGTTTATCCGCAACATTCCTTACGATCTCGACGAATGCGCGATGATCGAAGGCGCGTCGCTGTTCCGCATCTATTGGCAGGTCATCTTCCCGCTGCTTGCGCCGGCAACGGCAACGATCATTATCTTGAAGACGATCAGCATCTATAACGATATGTATACGCCGTTCCTGTACATGCCGAAGCCGGAGCTGGTCGTCGTGTCGACGTCGCTCATGCGGTTCTTCGGCGTCAACAGCGGCGATTGGCAGAGCGTCTCCGCAGCCATCATTATGATTATGATTCCGACGGCCGTCATTTATTTGTTCCTCCAGAAGTATATTTTCGCCGGCGTCACCAGCGGAGCCGTAAAATAAGGAAAGCGCGGTATACTAAATGAACGTATTCTGAAAGACCGGGCGGTGAAGCGGCATGCGAATCATGATCGTCGACGACGAGCAGTTTATTCGGCTGGGGCTGGAGAAAATCATTACGAAGATGGATCCGACGATTGAAATGCTCGGCGCCTTCGGCAACGGCCAGGAGGCGCTGGCCTTCCTGACCAAGCATGACGACCGGCGGCCGGACGTCATCATTACGGATATCAAGATGCCGATGATGGACGGGCTGAAGCTGATCGAGATCGTGCGGGAGAAATACGGCGATGTCTCGATCGTCGTGCTGAGCGGGTTCAGCGACTTCGAATATGCCCGTACGGCGCTCCGCTACGGCGTGCGGGAATACTTGCTGAAGCCGGTCGACAAGAGCGCCTTGTTCGACACGCTGAACCGGCTGCGTCAGGAACGGGGGCAGGCTCAGGCGGCCGCCGAAGAGCCGGAGGAAACGGCGCCGGGCGCGGAGCACGAGCATTATATCATCGACGAGATCAAGGCGATTCTGGACCGCGAGTTCGATAAGAACTTCGAGTTGGAGCGGCTTGCGGATACGATCGGGATGAACGCGAGCTACATCAGCCGCCTGTTCAAGGCGAAGACGTCGATGACGATCACGGACTACCTCATTCAGACGCGCATTGACAAGGCGAAGCAGTTCCTGACGGATCACCCGCATTTGAAGAACTACGAAATTTCGCATCTCGTCGGCTATAACGATCCGGTATATTTCAATAAGCTGTTCAAGAAAATCGTCGGCGTGACGCCGAAGGACTATAAGGAAAAGCACGGGTAAGGATCGTCGTGAACGTCACTCGCGGCCTTATGCGGGCGGCGCAGGCAGTTATCGAGCATAGTGTCGATAGCTGCTTTCTATGTTGATGCAGGATAGGCACTTGCATCGCGCCTGATTGCGGCTTGTCCGAGGGAAGGCGGAGCGCCGAGGAGAGCCGGCTGCCGGCAGCAGCCGGAGAAACTGGCCGCCACCGTCGCCATGTCCGCGCAGGCGGAATCGACAACGAAGAGCCTTCCCATCCATGCAGCACATGGATGGGAAGGCTCTTGATCGTTGGCAGGCGGAAGGCGAGATCGCTTGTCCCGTTGTTAGCTTGGCCTGAGGGGCCTGAGGGGCGGGCTGGAAGGCCTAGCTGGCCTGGGTGGCCTCGTCGGCCTTGAGCGGCTTGGGCGGCCTGGGCGGCCTGAGGGGCCAGAACGCCCTGTACGGCCTAGCCGGTCTAAGCGGCCAGAGCGGTTTAACCGGCTGGACGGCTTGAAAGGCATGTCCGGCCTAGCCGGATGCCGTACTGACGCCTCCGCCGAAAGTGATCCGGTAGCCGTCGATGTCTCTCATCGTGAACTCGCTCCAATGCTCCGAGTAGTGCGGGCCGTTCACGATTTCCACGCCCAGCGCCCTGCACTGCTCCGCCAGCAGATCGACGGCATCGGTATAGGCGTAGGCGTCGAAATAAAGCCCGCCTTCGAGCGCGGACGCCGGACGGACATCCGCCCGCCGCTTGGCAGGATGCAGAATGAACGTCAGGCTGCCCCGCGACACATGGACATGCGAAACATCGGGTCCGCCGATTTCCTCATAGGTAAAGCCCAGGCGTCGATAGAAATCCGAAGACGCTTGCAAGTCCGCGACCAGCAAGACGATCGCCGCGCCCGTAATATGGGCTGTTGTTGCCGCTTGTCCGTTCATCCCATCCCGTCCCTCTCCGTTTGCATGCATGGCTCCTCTTGCAGCTTCGCCCTCCGCGGCTTCGGCGGCATTCGTTCTGGCGTCTTCCATGGCTTGGAGCGCTTTGGGAACGAATTCTGGCTTGTAGCCGGCAGGATTGCCGACGGATTCGATATCGACAGCCATTCATTGCCGCCTCCTTCGCGTATTCCTTACCTTATGGATTCCAATTTACCATATCGAAGAAGACGGGGTTGTGTCTTTTTTTATCCGATTATTGCGCAGCTGCGATCCGGAGCGCGGCCGGATCAATCATGGATCCGCGCATCCTCGCGGAAACGGGCCGGCGACACCTTCATCAGGCTGCTGAACGTGCGGGTGAAATAGTGAACCGAGCCGAAGCCCGTCGCTTCGGCGATCTCCTTGATCGAGCTTTCGGTGTACCGAAGCATGTCGGCGGCCCGGCGGATGCGCTGCTTGCGGACGTAGTCGGTGTACGACTCGAAGACGCCGGAAGCGAACAGGCGCGAGAGATGGCGCGGCGAGACGCTGATCTGCGCCGCCACCTTCTCCAGCGATAGATCGTGGTCGTTCAGGTTGTCGGTGACGAACAGCTTCGCCTGCCTGAGCAGCGCGGAAGCGCTGCGGCGCGGCGCGGTCCATTCCGCTTGCAGCGGCTTGCTGAACACGGACGGGAACGACAGGAGCAGCGAAACCGCGAGCTGCGTCAGCACCGACTCCGGCAGCGAAGCGTTGTCGCCGGATCTGCGGAGCAGCGCGCGCCACAGCTGGGCCGCGGCCAGATCGTCGCCGTCCTGGATGACGACCTTCCGGGTCTCGGCCAGCGCCTGGAAGGCGCCGCGCACGGATTCGGAGCTGGCGCCCTCTTCAAGCTCGAATGCGACGAAGAGGAGCGCGAGCTCGGGATTGCATTCGATATAGTGCGTAATGCCCGGCCGCGAGCAGAACAGCGTCCCCTTGGACAGCGGGTACAGCTTGCCGTCGTCCAGATACGTCCCGTTCCCGCCGAGCACGTAGCAAATTTCGAAGAAGGAATGCTTGTGCAGGAAATTCGAGGACATATGCTCGGCCACGCCCCAATAATGAACGGTGAATGCCGCGTCGGCCGTCGCGAGCCGCAGGGCGTATTGGTTGAGCCACGTATCGGTTTCACTCCATAAGTACATGATGCCTCTACCTCCAGCCTATACAATGTCCTTAGAAGACAAAAAGGTGGCTTCTTCGGCTAAAGATCATAAACCCTTGAATCATCTATAATAAAGCCATAAGAAAGCGATTCCCACACAGGAGGATACAGTGATGATTAAACCACAAGACGTCGATTTTTACAATGAACAGGGCTATCTGCTCGTGAAAGGCGTATTCAATAAACAAGAGGTGGAAGAGATGCGCACGGCTGTCGGCGCCATCATCGACCGCGCGGCGAAAGTGAACCGCGACCATAACGCGCAATGGCAAGGCGACTTCCTGCCGCCGGAAGAATTGAAGAAGCTGGTGCTCAAAGGCTTCCATGACGTGCATTACCACGATGCCTCTTTCCTTCGCGCGCTGATGCATCCGAACATGGCGGCGGTGCTGTCGCAGCTGATCGGGCCGAACGTCCAGCTTCACCATTCCAAAATGCTCGTGAAGCCGCCGGAAAACGGCGCAGCGTTCCCGATGCATCAGGATGCGCCGTACTTCCCGCACGAGAAGCACACGATGCTCGCGGCGAGCGTGCACCTCGACGACGCGAACGTCGAGAACGGCTGCCTGCACGTCATGCCGGGTTCCCATAAGGAAGGGATGCTGCCGCACGTGGGCAGACACTATCTGAACGCGAAGGAATATCCGGTATCCGACGGCGTGCCATGCATCGCGGAAGCGGGCGACGTGCTCTTCTTCAACTACTTGACGATCCACGGCTCGCCGCAGAACCGCAGCGAGCGCAACCGCCGCAACGTGCTGTTCCAATACCGCAGCGCGACGGACTTCCCGACGACGAAGGAACACTTCGACTGGGGCATGGGCCTCATGGTATGCGGCGAGAATCCGCATTTCGACCGCGCGCATCCGGAATTCACGATTGTATAGGACGATTGGTTTACAAGGCCCGGAAGGGGATTGCAGCATTCGTCGAGGACGATTGGTTTGCAAGGCCTGGAAGGGCATTGCAGCATTCGTCGAGGACGATTGGTTTGCAAGGCCCGGAAGGGGATTGCAGCATTCGTCGAGGACGATTGCTTGGCGTTCGCCGACGGATGTCGGGAGAAGCAGCATTCACCGTGGACGATAGCTTTCGAACAAACCGGCAGAAGCCTAGGCTTCTGCCGGTTTTTCCAGCATGTCGAGAACGCCCATGAGTAACGGACATGAGATCCTTTATTTGCTCGTATTCATCGTTTTTTCGCACGCTGCCGGACAGGAGATGCGCTATTTCTGCCGAAAGACGGGTTTTGGCTGCATTCAGGAGCCAATAACGCATCCTCTGTCCGATCGCTGCCTCCAAAGCGCCGACATCGATCAAATAGCGGATCCTCTGTCCGTCTGCCTATGTCTGTTCGTGGAGGAGGTACGCGTCTCACGAAGTACGTTATACCAGCGGTAACGTTGTCAGCCGCGGGCCTCGGCCCGAACGCCTTTTCAACGGCCTGGTAAGCGGAGACCAAGCGAAGCGGATACCATACGGTATCCGCTTATTAGTGTTTGATCGATACGCGAACGTCATCTTCATATAGAGTTCATTTAGGTTTGGTATTGTGGTAGCGGACAGATCAATCAGAAGGGTGGATCACGGATCTTATGGAACGCTCAAGCATAAAATTAATGGCCGCCGCGATGCTCATTTCGGTCATGCTTACCGGCTGCGGCGATAAGAACGACGCGCAGTCCGCGAACGGCGGACAAGCCGCGAATGCGGGCGGGCAAGCCGCGTCGCAGGATGCCGGCAGCGGCAGCGGGCCGCAGCAGCCCGACCGGACGGCGGATTATTTTGCCAAAGTGGTGAAGGTGTCCGAAGACGCCATAATCGTGCAGAAATCGACGATGTCGCCGGCCGACATGCCGTCCTTCGGGGGCGGAAGGCAGGGCGGACAGCGTCCGAAGGGCAATCAAGGCGACGGCGGCGGCGGGCAGAAGGGCAATTGGCAGCCGCCGGAAGGCGGAGCGAACGGCGGAGCTGCGAACGGCTCAGGCGGCGCGGATGGCGCAGCCGGCCAAGGCGGCGGCCGGCAAGGCGGCCGGTTCGGCGGCGGCGGCTTCATGAATCAGATGCAGTTTGCCGACGAGCAGGTGACCGTTCCTGTTAATGCGGATACCGCGATCGTCAAATTCGGTCGCGGACAGAACGGCATGACGACCGACGCGCTGAAGGCGTCCGACTTGAAGGCGGGCGATATTCTGATGGTGTGGGTCGGGACGGACAATACAACGGCGACGTACATTCGTCTGCAATTCAATCCTGCGGAAATGGGCGGGATGCCTAACCGGGCAGCCGGCGGCGCCGACGCCCAGGGCAGCGCGGGGAATGCAGGCAGCACGGGCGATGCTGGAAAGGCGGGTAACGGACAATGAAGAAATGGTGGCTGCTTGGACTCGGCGTGCTGATCGTTGCGGCAGGCGTCGTTTATTATTTGAAGCGGGACACGAAGGAAACGGCGGCAGCGCCAGTGGTGCAGACGACCCGCGTGACGAAAGGCACGATCGAGGTCAGCGTCAGCGGCACGGGCAGCTTGGCGCCGATCGATACGGCGACGGTCAAGGCTTCGTCGCAAGGCACGGTCGACAAAGTGAACGTGACCGAAGGCGCCGTCGTGAAGAAGGGCGACGTGCTCCTCACGATCGAAGGCGAAGACAACAGCGATAAGATCAAATCCGAAAAGCTGAACCTGGAAAGCCAGCTGCTGGATTTGCAGGATACGCAAAACAAGCTGAAAACCGCGGCGGATGACGCCAGCGTGGACAACGTCAAGCTGAGCCTGAAGAAGCTGCAGCTGCAAATCGACCAGACGCGCGAGAACATCTCCGACCTGCAGGAAGCGGAAGCCGGCGATACGATTACCGCGCCGATCGACGGCACGATTACATCGCTCAGCGTGGCTGAGGGCGATACGCTCAATCCGTCCACGGAGCTGATGAGCATCTCGAACTACGCGCAGCTCGAAATGGTCGTCGGCATCGACGAGCTCGACATCGCGAAAGTGAAGAAGGGCCAGACCGCGGCGATTTCCGTCGAGGCCCTCTCCGACAAAGCGTACACCGGCAAGGTCGTCAAAATCGCGGACGAAGGCACGTCGAGCAACGGCGTGGCATCGTTCGACGTCACGGTCGCGCTGGACAAAGTCGACGGCTTGAAGAGCGGCATGTCGGCCGAGGCTACCATCGAGGTCGAGAAGAAGGAGAACACGCTGATGCTTCCGATCGATGCGGTTCAGTCGATCGGCGGCCGTTACATGGTATTCGTACCGTCCGCGACGGGCGGCACGGGTGCTGCAGGGGGGCAAGGCGCGCAAGGCCGCGGCGGTTACGGCGGCTATGGCGGCGGTCAAGGCACTCAAGGTACCCAAGGCGCGCAAGGAACCCAAGGCACGCAAGGAACGCAGGGCAGCGGGCAATCGGGAGCGCAAGGCGCGCCGGGCCAAGGAACCCAAGGCCAAGGGACGCCTAGCGCGCAAGGCGGCGGTCAAAGTCAAGGAGCCGGACAAGGCCGAGGCGGCTACGGCGGCGGTTTCGGCGGCGGCCAAGGCGGCTCGGGCGGCTACACCGGACGGAGCGGCTCCGGGGCGCGCGGCGGCGGAGCGAACAACCGTTTCGGCGCCGGAACGCCGGTCATGATTACGGTCGGCACGCATAACGAAGACTATATTGAAGTGCTTTCCGGCTTGACGGAAGGCGAGAGCGTCATTCTTCCGACGGTCGTATCCGCTACTTCGACCAAACAACAGGCTGGCGGCTTCGGCGGCGCAGGCTTCGGCGGCGCCCTTGGCGGAGGCGGCGGGTTCGTCGCTCCGGCAGGCGGTTTTGGCGGCGGAGGCGGAGGCTTCGGAGGCGGCGGCCAACGTACCACCACGTCCGGGGCGCGCAGCACCGGAGGCAGCGGCGGAGGCGGATTCGGCGGAGGTACACGGTAATGGAAGCCAATCGTGAACCGCTGATCCGAATCGAAACGCTGTCGAAGCTGTACAAGATGGGCGGCGAAACCGTTCATGCGCTGAACGAGATTACGCTTCGCGTCGATCATGGCGATTTCCTGGCCATTATCGGGCCGTCCGGCTCGGGCAAATCGACGCTTATGAACGTCATCGGCTGCCTCGACGGTCCGAGCTCGGGCAAATACTGGCTCGACGGCGAGGAAGTGAGCCGGCTTCGCGAAGGCCGGCTGGCGGAAATCCGCAATCGCAAGATCGGGTTTATTTTCCAGGGCTTCAACTTGCTCAGCAAGCTGTCGGCGCTGGAGAACGTGGAATTGCCGCTCATCTACCGCGGCGTTCCGGCGAAGCTGCGCAAGCAGCAGGCGATCGAGGCGCTGGCGAAGGTCGGCCTCGAAGGGCGCGTGCGCCACAAGCCGAGCGAGCTGTCCGGGGGACAACAGCAGCGCGTGGCCATCGCGCGGGCGCTTGCCGGTAATCCGCCGATCCTGCTCGCGGACGAGCCGACCGGCGCGCTCGACACGCGCACGGGCGCCGAAGTGATGCAGCTCATGAAAGACTTGAACGGACAGGGGCATACGATCGTGCTCATTACGCACGATATCGCCATTTCCAAGCAGGCCAAGCGGGTCATTCGGATCCAGGACGGCCAAATCAGCGAAGAAGGCGGTGAGCGACGTGAACCTCAGTCAAGCCTTCAAAATGGCGGCTAAAAGCATACTCGCGAACAAAATGCGGTCCCTGCTTACCATGCTCGGCATTATCATCGGCGTCGCGGCGGTTATCGCGCTTGTCGGCGTCGGACAGGGCACGACGAAATCCGTCACCGACCAGGTGCAAAGTCTCGGCACGAACCTGCTGACCGTCAGCATTACGGGCCGCGGCTCCAAGACGACGCTCGACTATAAGGAAGCCGAGGAGATTACGAACACGCCGGACATCGAATTCGCCGCGCCTTACAATCAATCGAACGCGACCGTGAAGAACGGCAGCGAAAGCACGAGCGTAAGCGTCGTCGGCACGACGGCCGATTACCTTGACGTCAAGGATTACAGCATCGCCGAAGGGCGGTTCGTGGCGCAGATCGACCTGGATTATTACCAGAAGATCGCGGTGCTCGGTTCGACGACGGCGACGGATCTGTTCGGGACGGCGGATGCCGTCGGCCAGTCGTTCCTCATTAACGGCGTCCGCTACAAAGTCGTCGGCGTGCTGGCGACGAAAGGCAGCTCGCTGACGGGCTCCAACGACGAAATCGTGATCATTCCGATTACGACCTCCGAACGGCTGTTCAAGTCGAAAGGGGTCAAGTCGATCAACGTCCAGGTCGCGGATAGCAAAAAAATGGACGCGGTCACGACGGAGCTCGAAACCGCGCTCGGCAAGAAATTCCGCGGCGATACGAACAGCTACCGGGTATTCAACCAGCAGGATCTGCTGGATTCTTTCAGCAGCATCTCGGATACGCTGTCGCTGGCGCTCGGCGGCGTGGCGGCGATTTCCCTGCTCGTCGGCGGCATCGGCATCATGAACATCATGCTCGTGTCGGTCACGGAGCGGACGCGGGAGATCGGCATTCGCAAAGCGATCGGCGCGAAGAAGCGCGACATCATGATCCAGTTCCTGATCGAATCGATCGCGCTCAGCGGACTGGGCGGCGTGCTCGGGATCGGGATCGGGATCGGGGCCGCGGAGCTGGTCGAGAAGTTCGCGAGCATGACCGTCGTCCTGTCCATCCCGATCATGGGCTTGGCGTTCGGCTTCTCCGTCTTCATCGGCGTCGTGTTCGGCCTCTTCCCGGCGAACAAGGCTTCCAGCCTGCGGCCGATCGAAGCGCTGCGTTTCGAATAGGTTTCGCGCGGGCGGCAAGGAATACGGCATATATACAGCAAGGCCGAGGCCGGACAGGATGCCAATCCTCGTCCGGCTTTTTCCATTCGGCAGGAAGGCCGTTTTTAGCTACTTGCTGCCGTTTTTTTATATTTACGCCTTACCGGGGCTCGTTTACGCTATGAAATGAACGTTCATCCCCCGATAAAAGAGGTGCTTCCTGTGAAGGCGAAATTCACGTACACGCCGCCGGCCAACGGCTACCCGGAATGGAACAACAACCCGGACATCTTCGAGCTCAACCGTATGAAAGCGCATGCGACGCTGATGCCGTTCGACTCCGTCGAAGAAGCGATTCAAGGCGATCGCGCCGCATCCCGCAGCTATCTGTCGCTGAACGGCATGTGGAAATTCGCTTTTGCCGAGAATCCGTCGAAACGGATCGTCGACTTCTATCAAGACGGCTACGACCATACCGATTGGGCGGAAATCAAAGTGCCGGCGCATTGGCAGCTGGAGGGCTACGATTATCCGCAATATACGAATATCCGTTACCCGTGGGAAGCGTCGGAGAGCCTCGTGCAGCCGTTCGCGCCTACGACATACAACCCTGTCGGCTCCTATGTCCGCCAGTTTACCGTCCCGGAGGGCTGGGCGGGACAGCCGGTGTTCATCAGCTTCCAGGGCGTCGAGTCCGCGTTCTACGTCTGGGTGAACGGCGAGCTTGCCGGCTACAGCGAGGATACGTTCACGCCGGCGGAATTCGATCTGACGCCGTACCTGCGCGCGGGAGAGAACAAGCTTGCCGTGGAGGTCTACCGCTGGTGCGACGCCAGCTGGCTGGAAGACCAGGATTTCTGGCGGATGAGCGGGATCTTCCGCGACGTGTACCTGTATACGGCGCCGCAAGCGCATGTGTACGATTTCTTCGCGACGACGGAGCTGGACGCGGATTACCGGAACGCGGAGCTGAAGCTGAGCGCGACGATCATGAACTATTGGGAGCGCCGGCTGGGCACGGTGACCCTGGAAGCCCAGCTGTACGACAAGGACGGCCGGGCATCGCTTCCGCAGCCGATTATCGTTCGCGCGAGCCTGGGAAGCGGCAGCGGCGAGCTGGACATCGAAGCATCGGCAGCCGTCGACAATCCGCTGAAATGGAGCGCCGAGCAGCCGAATCTGTACACGCTCGTCATCAGCCTGAAGGACGAATCGGATCGGCTGCTGGAAGCGGTCAGCGCGCGGATCGGCTTCCGCAAGTTCGAGATCAAGGACAAGCTGATGCTGATCAACGGCAAGCGGATCGTGTTCAAGGGCGTCAACCGCCACGAGTTCTCCTGCCATACGGGCCGGGCGCTCGGCTATGAAGACATGCTGACGGACGTCAAGCTGATGAAGAGCCATAACATCAACGCGGTGCGGACCTCGCATTACCCGAACCATCCGCTCTGGTACGAGCTGTGCGACGAGTACGGCTTGTACGTGATCGACGAAACGAACCTGGAGACGCACGGCAGCTGGGATTACGGCTCGCAGGAGCTGCCGCATAAGACGGTTCCCGGCAGCCATCCGGAATGGACGGCCAACGTGCTGGACCGCGCCAACTCCATGCTGCAGCGCGACAAGAACCATCCGTCGATCCTCATGTGGTCGCTCGGCAACGAATCGTTCGGCGGAGACAACTTTATCCGCATGCACGATTTCCTGCAGGAAGCGGACCCGTCGCGGATCGTGCACTACGAAGGCGTCCAGCAGTGGCGGGCTTCCGATGCCGCGTCGGACGTCGAGAGCCAGATGTACTCGCCGCCTTCGAAGGTGCAGGAGTACGGGGCCAATCCGCTGTCGAAGAAACCGTTCATTCTGTGCGAATACAGCCATGCGATGGGCAATTCCAACGGCGGCCTGCATCATTACACGGAGCTGTTCGACAAGTTCCCGCTCATCCAGGGCGGCTTCATCTGGGATTGGGTCGATCAGGCGATCTGGACGACGAACGCGGACGGCGTCTCCTATATGGCGTACGGCGGCGATTTCGGCGAGCAGCCGCATGACGGCAATTTCTGCGGCAACGGTCTTATCTTCGCCGACCGTTCGGTGTCGCCGAAGCTGCTGGAGGTGAAGCGGTGCTACCAGAACGCGGCGATCGCGGCCGTCGATCTGCGGCAAGGCGTCGTGAGCGTGAAGAACAACTACCTCTTTACGGATTTGGACGCGTTCGCGCTGCAGTGGTCGGTCGCGCTCGACGGAGTGGCGAGCGCCGCAGGCAGCCTCCGCGTGTCGGCCGCGCCCGGCGAAACGGCCGAGGCCGCGATTCCGCTGCCGGAGCGGCGGCAAGGCGACGGCGAAGCTGTCCTGACGGTAAGCCTGCATACGACAGAAGCGGCGCCTTGGGCGGATGCCGGCCATGAAGTCGCGTTCCAGCAGTTCGTCCTTCCGAGTGCCGCGCTTGCGGCTGCGGCGGGACGTGCGGCGCAGTCGCATGCGCCGATCGAGCTGATCGAAGAAGAGGGCAGGCTGCTCGTACGCGGCGCGGCATTCTCCGTCGCGATCGATAAGGGCAACGGCGGCCTCGTCTCGTACAACGTCGGCGGCACCGAGCTGATCCAGGGCGCCCTGGCGCCGAATTTCTGGCGGGCGTACACGGACAACGACCGCGGCAACCAGCACCATGTGCGCTGCGCGACCTGGCGTTCCGCGGGCGAAGAGCGCTCGCTCCGGGCCTTGAGCTGGGAGCAGCTGCAGGACCGCGTGATCGTCCATGCCGAGTTTGCGCTGCCGACGACGGCGGAATCGTCATGCGCCGTCGCGTACGGCATCCTGAACGGCGGCGCCGTCGAGGTGGCGATGCAGCTGACGCCGGGCGAAGGCCTTCCGGAAATTCCGGAAATCGGCATGATGCTCACGATGGACGGCTCGTTCGACCGGCTGGAGTGGTACGGCAAAGGACCGCATGAGTCGTATTGGGACCGCCAGCACGGCGCGAAGCTCGGGCGCTACAGCGGTACGGTCGCGGAGCAGTTCGTGCCGTATCTCCGCCCGCAGGAATGCGGCAACAAGGTCGCCGTGCGCAGCGCGTCGGTCGGCAACGCCGCGGGCGCATCGCTGTTGATCGCCGGCGAGCCGCTGATCGAGCTGAACGCGCTGCCGTACACGCCGTTCGAGCTGGAAGCCCATGACCATGTCTACAAGCTGCCGGCAAGCGGCAAAACGGTCGTGCGCATCAACCATAAGCAAATGGGCGTCGGCGGCGACGACAGCTGGGGCGCGCGGACGCATCCGCAATACGTGCTGCATGCGAACCGGCCGTATGCGTTCCGCTTCACGCTGAACGGCACCGCGTCCCGTTAACGGCAGAAGCGCCCGGGAGGGCCGGCATGCATCATCCGGCCCGCTCGGGCGCTTCTGCTCTTGCACGATAATTCTCGTCCGACCTAAGGAGGAACGATGAATGACCATCACCCGCGAAACGATCATTTCGCATATTGCCGCGAGCATGGGAAGCGAGGATTCCATTCTGGCGCTCTGGCTGGAAGGCTCGGACGGCACGGGCAGCGTTGACGAGTATTCGGATATCGATCTGGTGTGCTATGCCAGAGCCGGATGCGAGGATGAAGCCATGGCGCGGCTCGATGCCTGCCTGAAGCAATTAGGCGACGTAGATCTGGATTACGAGCAGCCCGGCCGCCCGGTCAATAACCGCTATAAGGTGTATCACCTGCGGCAGACGCCGGAAAGTCTCTTGATCGATGCGACGATTCAGAGCGAAAGCTTCCCGGTTTCCTTCATCGAGGAGGACCGCACCGTCGTGCCGGTTGTTCTGGTCGATAAAGCGGAGATCGTGTGCTTCCGCTCCGTCGACCCCGAAGAGCTGCGCGCACAGCTGCTCGGCACGGTAGCGGAAGCTAAGGCGGTGTTCGGTCAGAAGAGCCGCGCCGAGAAATATACGAAGCGCGGCCTCTTCCTCGAATCGTTGATCTATTATCACAAATACGTGTTGAATCCGCTGGTGGACGTGCTGCGAATCGTCCATACGCCGCTTCAGGCCGACTGCTTTCTCGTTCATGCGACGAGAGACTTTCCGGACGAGGTGACGGCCCGGCTGGAGAACTTGTACGGCGTAAGAACGGTCCGCGAGATCGCCGATCGCATCGCGCTTGCCGACGAACTGTTTCGCCGTGCCGTCGTGGACGCCGAAGCGATGCTTTCGGGCGGCGCCTTCCTTAATCGCGAAGCATGAGCGGCCTTGCATGACAGCAAAGCGGCCGTTCGGAACGAGGTCTCTCGTTCCGAACGGCCGCTTTATTACATATCCCGGTCGGCGCAATGGGCTAATTGTCGATGACGACGTTCTGCCCTTCCGTAAGCCCTTTGATGATTTCAACGCTGTCATTCGTCTTCAGGCCTGCCTCGACGTCGACTTCCTTGACGCGGTTGTTCTCGATCGTCTCGACGTAATTGCGGCCGAACATCGACTTCAGCGCCTGCCGCGGAACCATCAGCACGTCGTCGCGCTTGTCGAGGAACAGCTTGATGTCGGCGTAAGTGCCGATTTTGAGCGTCGGCTTCGGCGGGTCCACCGCGATGACGAGCGACTTGGCATTGCTCCGGTTGACCGCGTCATCGTCCGTTTTCTTGGCGGTCGCGGGCGTCTGGATCACTTTGCCCTTGTACGCTTTATTGTCGAAGGTAATCGCAACCTCGGTGCCGTCCTTCACGGTTCTGATCTTCGTCACGTCGGTCGCTTCGTAGACGAAATTGACCTTATCGGGATCGGCGATGATTGCCATGGAATCGCCGGCCTGCACGGCCTCGCCCGGCTTCAAATCGTTCACGTACGTGACGATGCCGTCGGCAGGGGAGAGCAGCAGCGCTTTGTTGTATTCGTCCTGCAGCGCGTTCAGCTGCAATTGCTCCGCTTGCATATTGATTTTGATCAAGCGCAGGCTGTCTTCGTCGGCCCCGCTCCGAATGGCGTCCTGATACGAGAGCGTACGCTGCTCGACGGTCAGCTTCTGCAGCTTCAGCCTGATCGGCAAATCGCCGGTATCCAGCTCCGCGATCGTCGTCCCGGCCTTGACCCGATCGCCTTCGGCAACGTAAGTCTTCTTCAGAATGCCGCCGGATTCCGGAAAAGAAACGGTATCGTTGACGGCGGACACGGCAGTCGCCGTGGTAGCGAGGTACAGCTCCATGTTGCCGCGGGTGACGGGAGCGGTGGCATGCGGATCGGTTTTCTCGGCAAGCGCGGGCGGATCCAGCGGTTCTTCTTCGGTCGGTAAGAGCGAGCAGCCGGTCAGCAGCGACAGCGCGACGCACAAGGCGGCGGCGCGGCGCGGCAGGAAGCGGCGCAGGGCAGGTTTCGTTGCGGGAATCATAACAGGAGAGCGTCTCCCTTCGTAGTGGGGTGGAGTAGAGCTTGTTCCAGATATGTCAGTATATACAAAGCATAACTTTGACGAATAGTCATGTCAACGTTTTCATTTACGGTCGGCGTACCAGATTTGGGAAAAAGCGAGGGCGTCTTGCACGGCGGAATACGCGGGTGCCGCCCTCGGACGCCTTATATTCATCTTGGAGGAAACCTTTGCCGGTCAAGCTGCCCGCAGAGGATCCGAACCGTTCTTTGCGTCCTGCAGGCGGTGGAGGACGGTTCGTGCGCTGCTCGCTCGCGAGGCGCAAAAAAATTTTGCTCCTCTAGAAGGATTTTCCAATCAAAAAGGCGAATGTATATTCGCATATTCTTCTATAAAGCAGGAGGCGGTCATCGATGGGCAAACAGATCGGCAGTTCGCTGAGCGTGCTCGTGGTTTCGGACATCGCGCGCTCGCGGCAATATTACAGGGAAGTGCTCGGCTTCGACGTCACCGACTGGTGGGCCGAGCGGGACGGCTTGAACGGCATGGCGCTCAAGCTGCATCAGGCGCCGGAAGGCTTCAAGCCGGTTCCGAATCCGCCGGATGCCGGCGCGGATACGGGGATTGACGTGCAGGGCTACACGAACACATGGGCCGGCCTCGACGCCCTGTACGAGGAGTTCCGGAGCAAGGGCGCCAGGTTCGCCCGGGAACCCGTCGTCTACGAGGACTTCGGCCCTTGGAAGGAGTTCGTCGTCGAAGATCCGGACGGCTACCATTTGGCTTTCGGCGGAGTCGACGGCGGACGGGCGCATTGCAGCATTCAACCGCAGATCGACGCCGCTATCCTGTGGGTACGCGACCTGGACCGGGCCGCCCAACGATACGGCAGCCTGATGGGGCTCGACATCAGGGAAGCGGACCGTTACGGGAAGCTGCATCTGTTCCGTCTCGACAACGGCACGCATCTGATGCTGGATTCGCACGGCATGGAGGAAGCGCCGGCACGGGATGACGAGGCGCCGCTGCTTAAGCTGGCTACTTACGATATCGAGCGCGCGAAGCAGGAAGCGGTTCGGCACGGCTTCGAAGTCGTGCATGACATTCAGCGGCTGCCGACGGTCAGCTATTTCAACGTTCGCGACGAGGACGGCAACGTCCTGATGATCACGCAAGATTCCGTTCAATCTTGATCATTCGATCTATAGATGGAGGCTGGTGAATCGATGAGAGTCCGTATTGTGGACATGCCTGAAATGAAAGCGGCGGTTATCCGCTCGGAGATGGGCGGGGAATACACGCGCGTCGCTTGGCGCCGCATTCGCGAGCTGCTGGACGGCTGCGCGGCCGTCGGCGGCGAGGATTACGGCTTGGTGTTCGTTCCGGAGTGGCAGTGGGCGACGGGCGTGCGGGAGCTGTGGACCGGCGTCGAGGTGAGCGGCTTCGAGGAGCTGCCGGACGGCGTGGAGACGATAACGATTCCGGCGCGGACCTATGCGAAATTGACCGTTCGCGGCGATATCGGGGGGCTGGATGAAGCGTACGGTCATCTGTCCCGATGGTTTGAACGGGAAGGCATCGAGCGGGACGTGTCGGAGGGCTCGTTCGGCTTCGAAGCGAACCGCCTGAAGCCGGTTAATCCGTTCGACATTCCCCGTTCGGAACTATCGTTCGTCGACTACGATATCTATGCGCCGATTGCCCCGGGACAAGCGATCGAGACGGACCGGTTCCCGCATATCGAGGACTTCGCCATCGAAGCGCAGCCGGCAAGGCGCGTCGTCGGCGTCGAACGGTTCGTGCGGCAGCAGGAGGGAGAGCATCCGCTGACGGCCATCCCGGCGATCTGGGAGGAGTTCCGCCGCCTGAGCGCCGGATGGCAGGATATCCGCGCCTGCGGCGAGTCATTCGGGCTGTTCTCGTATGCGCCGCCCTTCGAAGCGGGGCAGAATTTCTCGTACCTCGCCTGCGTAGAAGTCAAGGAGGACGATCGCGTGCCGATTCCGGCAGGCATGACGGAGCGCTTCATTCCGGCAGGCGAATGTGCCGTCGTAACCTACCGCGGCGCGCTGTCCGGCATTCTGGAGGCGTGGAGCTTCTTCCACGGCAGCTGGCGGTCGCGGCAGAGCGAATATGCGGCGGTCGACGAGTTCGAATACGAGCGGTACGACGGGAGATTCGCGGGGGCGGACAATGCGGAATCCGTCATTGAGCTGCATTTTCCGGTCGTACGGGCAGAACAGCCCGCGCCGCTGACCGACAAGCGCGTCTACGACGCGAAGGGCGGCTTCGAGCTGCAGGATTTGCGGAACGCGAAGGTGCATATGGCCTGCTTCCGAGGCGCCGAATTCCACGGCGTCGATATGCGGGACGCTTCGCTCGTCCACGTGAATTTCGTCAATTCGCGGTGGGAGCATATTTATTTCTCGAACGTGCATATCCGGCATGCGCAGCTTGGCGGAACGGTATTCGAGCATGTTCAGCGCCCGCAGGCGGCTGCCAGCCGGTTCGAGGAGGAGCCGGGGACGGACGGCTGGGTGAACGTGGAGCCGGTCGTCTTCCGCGACAGCGACTTAAGCCGCGCGGTCTTCGAGAACTGCGAGCTGAACGGCGTCGATATCCGCGGCTGCCGGCTGGAAGGGATGACGATCGACGGCATACCGGTGACCGAGCTGCTGGCGGGGTATGCGGCGGCGAAACGCGGCGTTTGAGACTTGCGGCGAGACGGCTAGGCGGCGCGGCGTGCGGCCGGCATGTCCGGGACGGCGGCGAACAAGGAGCTGGGAATTGTACAAGGAAGCTGGGGACGGTACAAAGAAGCCGGGAGCGGAACGTTCGCTGCCGGCTTTCTCGCTATCGGCCGGACATTGCGGCCTGCAGCACTTGAACCGACCGGCATTCATCGCGTACACTATAGAGAAGCCGCGCCGAAGCGGCATTGATGAAGGAGCGTGCATAGCATGGCGAGAAGTATGGCGCGCAAGCGCATGGAGAAGCGAATGCAGCAGGGCGGACTGGATCCGAGGAAGCAGCGGGGAAGCTGGAACGGCGTGAAGCCGGTCACGATGATCAAGCCGGACAAACGGAAATACGCGTATTCCAAGAATGACGATGATCGAGGTTTTAAACCGGCTGCTGCGGTTTAAAGGCTGGATCATCGTCATTCTTCTCGTTAGGCGCGCGAATGAGGGGACTTGCGCGCAGCGGCGGTCAGCGGCGGTATCGCAATCAGACGACGCGGATCGCGAATACGGCCGACGTATCGCCGCCCGACGACCAGTACGCCGAGATGCCGTAATAATACAGGCCCGGCTTGGACGGCGCTTGGAAGCGGCCGCCGTTCAGCGGAAGCACGGCCGCGGCGCCGCTCTCGAAATATTGCGCGGCATCCATATGGGCCGGAGCCGGCTGGGCATCGAAGGAGATCGCGATGATCGCGCCGGCATGAACGACCGCGGCGGGAGCGCTCGCAGCCATCGCATAACCGCCCGCGTAATCGGCGCAGCCCCGGTTGCCCCAGCAGTAGGTGCTTTGCTTGGCCGCGACGGTCGTTCCGCCCGATACGATGCGGGGCTGCGGAATGGCGTCCAAAGGCGGATCGAAGGCTGCGTGAACCTGACTGGAGACGAACGATCTCATCTCGGCCGTGCAGCCGGTCAAGGACAGAAAAGCGATCGCGGCGACCAATGCCGCGGCGGCGACCGAACGAACGATGATCATGGCACAGCCTCCTTCACCGAGTGGTATCTTCCTGACGGCGCCCGCCGCGGAAAGGTTGCGCGGGGGCTGCCGGAAACTATTGCCTCGCGGCGGAGAATTGGGCTATGATCGAGTCATTCATTCATCTACGCGGGGAGACGTGATCATGATGGAGATTTCGGAAGCTTGGTACGGCGCATCGGTGGCGGAGCTGAAGCAGGGGGTTACGTACAGGAACGACACGGACACCTATTATTGCCTCGTCTGCGGCGAACCGTTCGAGGAAGGCGTCATCTATAACGTAGACGGCCGGCTGATGGAAGCGCGTAAAGCGGCGCAGCGGCATATCGGCGCGGCGCACGGCTCCATGCTGGACGTGCTGCTGGAGCTCGACAAGAAGGCGACGGGCTTGACCGAGCTGCAGAAGCAGCTGATCGGCTTGTTCGCGTCCGGCAAATCCGATGCCGAGACGCTGGAGCTGACGGGAGGCGGCAGCGCCTCGACGATTCGCAATCACCGGTTCGCGCTGAAGGAGCGGGCGAAGCAGGCCAAGCTGTTCCTGGCCATCATCGAGCTGATGGACGGCGGGCAGGAGCAGACGGCGAATCCCGTGCCGGTGCGGCGGAATACCGTGCTGGCGGACGAGCGGTATACGCTTGCGCCGGGCGAGTACAAAGCGCTGCTGGACAAATATTTGCCGCAAGGGCTGGAGGGGCCGCTTACCGGTCTGCCGCGCAAGGAGAAACGCAAAATCGCGCTGCTTCGCCATCTTGCGACGGAATTCAAGAAGGGCCGCAAATACAAGGAAGCCGAAGTGGACGAGCTGTTGAAACGGTTTATGGCGGACGAGCATGAGCTGCTGCGCCACCAGATGGTCGATTACGGCTTCCTCGTGCTGGAAGACGGCGCGTACCGGCTGCAGACATAACGGAACGGCAGGATCGGGATTGAAAGGAGATTGGCAATGAACAGGCGCAAGGAGCTGCAGAACGAATTCGGCGTGAAAGGGCGGACGATGGGCGTATTTCAAATCGTCAACAAGCGCAGCGGGAAGCGCTACGTGGCGTCTTCTCCCACGCTCGATTCCGCCTGGCAGCGGGAGAAATTCATGCTCGACGCGGGCAGCCATTTCAATTCCGCGCTGCAGGGCGAGTATCGGGATCAGGCGGGCGCGGATTTCGAGTTCGAGGTATTGGAGAAGCTGGAGCCGGCCGGCACGGCAGGAGAAGCAGGGGGCAAGGCGGCTGGGAGCACGGCTGGCGAAACGGCGGGTAATGCGGCCGGCGAAGCGTCCGGTGAAGCGTCCGGTGAAGCGTCCGGTGAAGCGTCGGACAAGGGACCCCATTGCGAGGCCGGTGCGCGGCCGGCGGCCGGCGCGTTGAACCGGAGCGCCGTGCTGTCTTACCGGAGCGCGCTGAAGCAGCTGGAACGCAAATGGCTGGACGAGCTGCGGCCGTACGGGCCGGAAGGCTACAATCGTCCGCCGTCGGACGGGTAGTGCCGCCTGGGCGAGGCCGGGCGATGAACGCGATGCGGGTTCCGGCCGGCGGTAATCCGCCGTATGCCGGATCAAGTCAAAAAAATTCTGACAATTCTGCCGGGTACCTGTTGACACGATAGAGATCAGAAGGTAATATCAGATTTAAATCATAGTAAAGCGATAGGAAAATAATATTTTAATCCACCGGATTACCGGAGAGACCTAACGTCGGAAGACGAGAGCGTCTCTTTTTTTATCGCCGTTTTCTGTGATTCCTTATCGTTTCCTGGGCGGAGTCTATGTTCGTGCATGTTATTCGCGTTCGAAAAGATCGAAAGAATCGGAGGAGGAATCGGACATGGGGTTGCAGTTGGAAGGGCAAACGGCGATCGTGACCGGCGGCAGCGCCGGCATCGGACTTGCGATCGCCAAGACGTTGTACCGCGAAGGAAGCCATGTGGTAATTGCCGCGCGGGACAAGGAACGGCTGGAAGCGGCGCGCGAAGCGATACGCTCGCAGGCTGGCGTGCGGGGCGAGCCCCGGGTCGTCGCCGTTCAGGGCGATCTGCGGGAAGCGAACGCGGTGCAGCACGTCATTGACACCGCCCTCGACAAGTTCGGGCGCATCAATATTCTCGTCAACAACGCAGGCTCGGCGCAGGCTGGTTCATTCCTGGATTTGACCGACGGCGCGTTCACCGATACATGGAACTTGAAGCTGCTCGGATACATCCGCGCGGTCAGGGCGGTGCTCCCTCATTTCATCAGTCAGAGAGCGGGCAGCATCGTCAACATCGTCGGCGGAGCGGGCCGGACGCCGTCGCCGCTGTTCCTGCCCGGCGGCACGACCAATGCCGCGCTGCTTAACTTTGCCAAGGGGATCTCGAAGGAGCTGGCGAAGGACGGCATCCGCATCAATTCCGTCTCGCCGGGCTTGACGGCGACGGAGCGCGCGGAGACGCTGGCGCAGCAGCAAGCCGCCGCCAAGGGCATTTCGGCGGAGCAGTACAAGGCCGAGAGCGCCGCGTCGATACCGCTCGGACGTATCGTGGAGCCGCAGGAAATAGCGGACATCGTATTGTTCCTGGCTTCGGCGAAGGCCGCGTCCATTACGGGCGCGGAAATCGTCGTCGACGGCGGCCAGCAGCCGGGCGTGTAGGGTTGGCTTTCGAAGCGGGTTGCTGACTCGCGTGGAAGATCAAGCAAGGGAGTTTCGCCAAAAACGTACAATTAGGAGGTTTTATCATGAGTCACGTTCATAATGAAGCTGCAGCGGGCAAGTCGTTCGAGGTTCGTCGCGTGTCAGGCCGAATCGGTGCCGAAATCCGGGGCGTCGCGCTGTCGCCGCAGCTTGACGCGGAGACGATCGGCTTCATCCGCAAGGCGCTGCTCGAGCATAAGGTCATCTTCTTCCGCGGCCAGTCGCAGCTGGACGACGCTGGACAGGAAGCGTTCGCGAAGCTGCTCGGCAGCCCCGTCGCCCATCCGACCGTTCCGATCAAGCAGGGCACGGATTACGTGCTGGAGCTGAATTCGCAGCACGGCGGCCGCGCCGATTCCTGGCATACGGACGTGACGTTCGTCGACGCCTATCCGGAAGCCTCCATCCTGCGCGCGGTCGTCGTGCCGGAGGCCGGCGGCGATACGGTATGGGCGAACACGGCGACGGCTTACACGAATCTGCCCGAGCCGCTGCGCAACCTGGTCGACGGCCTGTGGGCGGTGCACTCGAACGAGTACGATTATGCCGCGTACCGCAACAGCCCGTCCGTGTCCCCGGAAGCGGAACGCCGATACCGCGAGGTCTTCGTCTCCACGCTGTACGAGACGGAGCATCCGCTCGTGCGCGTCCATCCGGAAACCGGGGAGCGCACGCTCGTGCTGGGCCATTTCGTCAAACGAATTCTCGGCCTCTCGTCGGCGGATTCCGCCCAGTTATTCGCGCAGCTGCAGCGCCATGTCACGAGCCTGGAAAATACGGTTCGCTGGCGTTGGGAAGCCGGCGACGTCGTCATCTGGGATAATCGGGCGACGCAGCATTACGCCGTCAACGATTACGGCGACCAGCACCGCGTCGTCCGCCGCGTGACGATCGCCGGCGATGTACCGGTCGGCATCGACGGCCGGCGGAGCGTAACGCGCACGAAGATCGCGCACGCGCCGCAGCCGCAGAGCGAGTCCGCAGCCGCATCGGAGCAGGACCAGGCGACCGCCTGATTGCGCGGCGAACCGTATAGCATACCCATGAAAACCACCGTATCCGACCGGTGGTTTTCTGCTGTCCGGCATGTCAAGCTCCGTATCATCGGCTCTAATCGAGGCTCCCGGAGATGCCATTGTAATGTATAATAATGGAATGCAAGTGACCGGCAAGGAAGCAGGGAGGCAGTTCTTAAGAAGATTATTAATTTTCTCGCAATAGAACGGAACCTTCTTCCGGCATGATCGTCTACTTTCCGAGGTGAACACGTTGCAGTTCGATTATTTGAAACACGTCACGGACGGCTTGGACCGCGATGCGGTGCTGAACGAGCTGATGGCCGCATTCGGCAGGGATGTCTGGAATTTTGCCTTCTTCATGACCCGTTCGAGAGAGATGGCGGACGATGTCGCCCAGGATGTATTCGTCAAGGTGTATCAGCAGCTGTACGAATTCCGGGGACAATCGACGATCAAAACCTGGCTGCTGGCCATAACCCGCAACACGGCGCGCGACGTGCTGCGGTCGGCCTGGGTGAGGCGGGTCGTGCTGTTCGACCGTCTCTATCCACATGCGGGAACTTCGCCGTCGGCGGAACGGGAGAGCATGGACAAGCTGATGGCCGAGGAAATTTGGGCGGTCGTCTTGAAGCTGCCCCGCAAGCTGCGGGAAGTGCTCCTCATGAACAGCCATTACGGACTATCGATGAAAGAAATGGCGGACGTGCTTCAAGTATCGGTCGGCACCGTGAAGTCGCGGCTGCACCGCGCGCGAGCGGCGGTCAACCGCAGACTGGCCCAGGAAGCGTCATGGACCGGGGAGGAAGAATGGACATGAAGGGACCGGCACACGAATGGGAGCGCCGCCTTGCCGGCAAGCCTCCCGTCAAGAATGGGTTCACCTCGGATCTTGAACGCAAAGTGAGGGAGCGCATTCATATGCAAACAACCAAGCGACGCGCGCCGTTTCGGGCGGCAACGGCCATCATGAGCCTGTTTATCCTGCTGGGCGGCGGCTGGTGGTTCAGGGACGACATCCGGAAGCTGCTGGAACCGAAGCCGCTCTCCGACGTGCCCGCCGCGCTCAGCAACGATCCGCTGGCGGACAAGGAGTACGCGCTGAAGGTGCTTCAATTCAACAATTACGAGAACAGCTTCGAATACTACGTCAAGAAGCCGTTCATTATCCGGCATCCGTCCGTCAAGCTGAATATGGATTATGCGGCCGTGGATCTGATGCAGGATCCCGATAAATTCGAAGCGTGGCTGGAACAAGAGCAGCCGGATATACTGCAGCTGCCGCTATCGTTATTCAATCGGCTTGCTGCCGAGGGCAAGCTGATGCCGCTCGATTCGCTGATCAAACAGAGCAAGTTCGATCTGACGGCTTTGCATAAGCCGGTATTGGATTACTTGCGTCTGTCGGCCGGAGACGGCGGGTTGTATGGGCTGCCCGCCGATTTCAAGACCATGGCGCTCTACGTGAACGAAGACCTGTTCGCCGCGCACGGCGTTCCGCTGCCGGGAGGACCTCAGACGATGGATCAAATCCTGCGGCTTGCCGCGCGCTTCCAAGGAACGGGGGTCAGCGGTCTGGAAACGACCGATCGCAAGAACAAATACGGTCTGATCCAGCTGATCGGACAAACGGAAGGATTGCAGACGATCCAGGGCACGGAAGGGAATCTCAAGGCAACGGTCGATTCGGACGCGTGGAAGCAGGTGTGGAATACCGTTTCCGCTGGATATCGGGAGGGTTGGATCAGCCAAGCCAAACCGGTCGCTTACGGGAAGAACGGAGCGACAATGAAAGATATCGCCAAGCAGGATCCGTTCGGTCTGAACAAGACAGCGATGACGATACAACCTAGTTATTATGGCAGCAACCTGGAATCCTATGAGGAGAGCGGCGTCATGAAGGCCAATTGGTCCGTTATTCCGATTCAATTGGATCCGTCTGCGACGAATCAGGATACGTACATGAGCGTGAACACGGTCTATGCGATCAATGCTTCCTCTGCTCAGACGGATGCGGCCTGGGAGGTGCTTCGCTTCACGATCAATGGGGAATGGCGGAATAATCTGAGTCCGGCCGTTGCATCGGTGCTATCGAATCAAGTCTTTACGAATAAGTCGGAGATGGACAAAGCGCGAAGCAAGCATTGGAATGCCTTCTATCAAACGGAGGTCGATCCGGAGAAAGCGGCCGCGAGCGCCAAGCTCATGTCGGGCAAAGGGGCCGCCCAGGCGGGAGCCATGCTCTACAAGCTCGGCGGGGAAGCGATTGACGGGATTCTGAATCAATCGCAATCCGTCGATAAGGCGCTGGACGAACTTCAAAGCAAGCTCGATTCGCAGCTTGCGGCGATCGGCAAGGGGGAGCAGCCGTGACCCGCATCACTCGCAATCGCAGAAGTGCCCGGACGATGGTAGTTGCTGTAATGGCGATCATGCTCATTTCGCTGCTGCTCGGGGGATGCATGAATAACGCCGATCCGGCTCAGGTAGAACCGGAGAAGCTCGTTATCGGAATCAAAAATAAAGATGCGTATTACGCCCAATTTGGCGACTATATCGCGGCGGCCTTTCCCGATCTGAACGTAGAGATCGTGGAGATGGACCCGGACTACGCCAACCCGGTGACGGATGAGCAGTACGAACAGAAGCTGAAGGACGCGAAGCCCGATCTTCTCGTCGGGTACGATATCCGTTACAAGCGGCTGGCCGACGACGGGCTGCTGACGGATTTGACGGCGCGCATGCAAGGCAGCAAGATGAGGGAAGACGAGTTCTACCCCGGCATGTTCGAGAAAATGAAGCGCGACGGAGGCGGCAGCCTCTATGCGGTTTCGCCGGTGCTGCAAGCTTCCGTGCTCTATTACAACGCGGATCTGTTCCGTAAGTACTACGTTCCTCTGCCGCGGAACGGCATGACGATGACGGATGTCGTGCAGCTCGCCAGCCAATTTGCGCGAGCCGGCAGCAACAAGGACGGCATCGTCGGCTATCACCAGCCGTTCAGCAGCTTGCCGAATCAATTGCTGTTCTCGCTGTCTTCCCGGGAGGGCGGCTCGCCATGGCCGTATAACTTCCAGACGGGCAAAGTGACCGTGGATACGCCGGCATGGCGCGGCCTGATCAAGACGGTCGTCGATCTCTACAAGAACGGCACATTCCAGATGCAGAACATTCAAGGCGAGAGCAAAGACGGAGAGATCTGGTACGGCCCGGACGACGTCAGCCAGGCGGATCTATTCAAGAAAGGGAAGTCGGCGATGACGATCGGGGGCTATAACGACATGATCGGGCTGCCGTTCGAGGTCGGTTCCGTTACGCCGCCCGTGAGCGCCGACAACCGGTCCGAGGATATGGGCATTTACAGCTACATGGCGATTCCGGCAGGCGCGGAGCATGCGGATACGGCATGGGAAGTGACGGCGTTCATGCTGAGCGATTATATGGCGAAAGTGAGATCGGGCTTGCAGGATCAATCCACGCTACCGACCCGCAAAAGCTATATGAACTACGATCCCAACCCGGTGCTGCCGCAGCTCTACGCGATTCTCCCGAGCATCGGTCAGGTCTATAGCAACAACGGCTATGACGCCAGATTCATGACGCTGTTCAATGAGCTGGAGGATCGAGAAATGATGGCCGCCGTCAAAGGAGAGAAGAGCCTCGATGCGTGCATCGCGGCGATCCGGAAGGAAGGCCAGGCGCTGATGGATGCCGCGAAGCCGAAGAAGTGATACGTATCGTAGACCGCCTATCTTTTGCGAGAGGGCGGTCTTGATCCATAGGATTCGGTTTACGGGCATTCTAGCGGGGAACAACTATATGCAGGAGGCGTATCTTCAGTGAACGACAAATCCAACGAACTGCCGCTGATGCTTTTTGCCGAACGACAAGTATTCGAGAATTGGCTGGAGCAGCATCATGACACTTCGCCGGGAATCCGGCTGCACATCGCGAAGAAAAATACCGGCGTGGTTTCCGTATCCTATGACGAAGCGCTTGAAGTCGCGTTATGCTACGGCTGGGTCGACAGCCAGAAAGAGAAATTCGACGACAAAACATGGGTGCAACGATTTACGCCGCGCAGGGCCAGGAGCATCTGGTCGAAGGTGAATAAAGACAAGGCAGAGCTGCTCATCTCCAATGGAAGAATGAAGCCGTCCGGATTCGCAGCGATTGAAGCCGCCAAAAGTAACGGACAATGGGACAAGGCCTATGAATCGCAAAGCAACGCATCGATGCCTGAGGATTTCGCCTTAGAACTGGAGCGCAACGTCAAGGCGAAGGCATTCTACGAGACGATGGATCGGCAAAATAAATATGCCATGCTCTTCAGAATTCATAACGCCAAGCGGCAAGAGACCCGAGCGAAACGCATCCAACAGTTCGTAGACATGCTGGAAAAAGGCGAAAAGATTTATCCTTGATCGTAATGGTTGGATGGGGCTCGGTTATATCCGTATTGTTGATTACGGACGGGGATCGCTGTTATTTCGATGGCGAATATATCTCTTATGATAAGACGAAAGCTCTTGAATCGACGCAAGACGCGTTCAAGAGCTGGTTCTATCGTTCGCATGAAGACTAGGAGTAGGAGGCAAAAAGCTCCCTGGCGCCGCTGTACTTGGAGGGGATGCCGGGCAGAATGTTGAAACGGCGTTCGCCGTCGGCAGCTTCCGTATGCATGCATGCGAACCGGCTTCCGAAGGGAATGCCGTTAAGCCGGTCTACGTCTTCGAACAGCTCGTACAGATGCGTGACCCATATGCCGCGCGCGTGCTTGGCTTTCAACATGCACAGGGATTCCCGGCTTAACGAATAGCTCTCCATCGGCGAAGTGCCGGATAGAGGCTCGTTGCCCATGAACAAGCCATTCTCGTCCAGGGCGGCAATGACATCGCGCATTTCGCTCAGTTCCCGTCCCAGCGTGCCCTGCGATAATGCGGTGTTCTCTTCGCGGGAGAATACGCTGAACATCCCCGAGGCCGGGCTGATCCGCGCGCTGGCGGCGGGAATCGGCAGCCCGAGCTGGAATAGGAGCTGCATCGCGCCTGCCGTCCGCAGATAGGTCGTCTTCCCGCCCCGGTTGACGCCGCCCAGCAGTATTAACTCCTGACCGTGATGAACGGATAGATCGTTCGCGGTGACCTCCGCCTGCTCGGCCAGCAGCGGGTGAACCATGCCGCTGACGATCAGCGCATGCTCCTCCGTTCCTCTGATCTCCGCATAACACGTGTTCGGCGAGTGCTTCGCGATTGCCTGCGCATAACGCACCATGCCCAGCGCAAACCGAAGCTCCTCCATGAAGAGCCGAATATCGTCGGCAATGCTCCGCTCGATAACGCTCAACTGGCTTCTTGCCGCAGCCGTTTGCGTAATGAGCATTTGCCATACGGAATGACCGAATCGTTCCAATGTCGATGCTTCCATGTGAGAGAAGCGTTTCCCGATTTGGTAGGCGAGTGGCAGGAGCTCATCCACGCGCATCGGATTCGAGGTGTTGACGAGACGATTCAGCAGCGTGCTCGAGACATATCGCTTCCTGTTCACATCGAGCAGAGCAATGGCGTCGATCGTGAGCTCGTCCGAGAAATGGACGCGGTAGGCAATGCTGCCGGTCTTGCCAACGCCGCTGGCGTACGTATCCCATGCTTCGATAAAGTTGCCGGGGTATCTTTCGCCGAGCAGCTCACGTAACTGTTCCGGCAATTTCGCGAGCGCGGGGGGCAGCGGTCCGCATGCCGCTATCGATTGCATGACCGCTTGTGCCGCATCCCAGAACAGGCGTACCCCGATCATATTATTCATAATATGTATGGGCTCGCTCTCTACGGACGAGGCCGTTTCAAGCAACGGAATCGAGGCGTTATGCAAGCGCTGCAAGGCTGCGGTTAACGATTCGTTGTTCATCAAGGCTTCGCAAACCGCATTTCGTTCCCGTATGGTCGCGGCATCGCAAGTAATGAATGGAACCGGGTTGTCGAAATACCGCCCCAAGTACGCCGTAAGCTCTAAATCGTCTAACAAAGCCTTGGACATCGGAAAAGGCAAATCGCTCTTCAACGCATTGTGGAACAGCCTAAGCAATATCGCCGCCTCCCCGCATCATGAAGTCCTCTAATACAGCCGCTTTGTCGGGGTCGTCGACCAGGTTGGCAATACGAAAGCCGTATTCGATCGCCAGAAGCCGGGCATAGCTCAGACCGTCCGGCGCTTTCTCCTCCACTGCGTACGTGTGTTCGATCGTCTCCGCGCCCAACCTGGATCCCATCGTATAGCTGCGCACGTTCAGGCCTCGCTGGCGGAGCAAATCGTACACGTTATACAGATGCGTCACCATCATCAATGTCGTTCCGGCCTCGTGCAATTGCGCGGTAATGTCGCTCAGCAGCTCCGAGGCTTCCACGGGATTGGTTGAGGTAAAAGGTTCATTGAACAGCAGCAGGGTGCCCGGCCCGGCCATGTGGATGGCTTGGTGCATGTTCTCCGCTTCCTGCTGGTACCGGGATGCGTTCAAGTGACGATCTTCCCCGGCGGCGAAAACCGTGCAGTATTGTTGGAACGGAATTATCCGCATCGACTTGGCGGGTATCCAGAAGCCAAGCTGCGCGAGAATGCAGTTTTGCGCAAGCGCTTTCAATATGGAGGATTTTCCCGAGCTGTTCGCGCCTGTAATCATGACGGTGTCCCCGAGCGAAACGCGGAATGCCTGCTGCACGGGCGTGCGTTCTGTCAACACCATATGCGGGTACAGCAGTCCCTCCGCCGCCATGATGTCGGCGCACGGCTCGGGACGGCAGACGTCCACGCGGGCTTGGGCGAGCTTGTCTGCCAGCGCCAGTCCTTTCTGGTACAACTCCATGGGCTTGAGCCATTCATTCCACGCCCGCAACCGATCGCGGTCGATCTTTTTTAGTTCCCGCAATGCGGATTTAAGAGGCGCGGCCCATTGCTTCTCCACTTGCGCGATGATATACCCCTCTAACTGCGCCAGGTGACCTCTATTCTTGACGGGAGCGGCATCGCATAAGCTGTTGGCATTGTCCGTCGCGCTGCCGAACAGTCCGGTCAGCCTGCCGGCGCCCTTGTTGATGTCCGTCACGCCGATTTGTACCGCTTGTCCGAGATCGGACATATTGACCGCAAGCTTGATGTTGTCAAGCGGCTGTATGATCGTTCCGAGCTGCCGCAAACACGTCTGAACATCGAGATAGAAGGAAGATTCGCTCTGCAATCGGATAACGGCGGCGATCTCCTCCATCGCGGGAGCGCGGGGGGCGAACAAGCTTTCGGCAGCTAGTACCGAGGCGGTATAGGCTTCTAGAGCGTGTCGCATGCAGGTATAAATCTTCAGAGGCTGCTTGGAGCGGTCAAGTTCCGACAAGTTGTATGAAAGGCGCTGATTTTCCTTGATTAACTGAGCGATCAGCATTCGACTCTCGGCGTTGTCGCGCAGACAGCCGATGATCTCGCTCCTGCGCCCGATTTCAATGGCATCGCTGGTAAGGTAGGCGTTCAGGAAGGCTTCGATTGCCCGGTCTTTGTCTTCATGCGTCGTTGATTTCTCCGGAAAGAGGCTTCGGCATAGACGAAGAACGTCCAGATCGATCAGCGCTTCCCGAGAGATACGTACGGGCTGGTTCGTATTGCACAGCTGCACTGGCATACCGCATGCCTCCCATAATGGTTTCGTCCGTAATGGAGGGAAATATTGGGACGTACGCCATCATTATATTTTATGTCGCCATGTACATCAATAAAGATCTCTCATCCCGCATCTTGCCGGGAGAGCCGAATGTGCGGCAGAGGGGACTTGAATCCTGCCGCGAAATGCTAAAGAACCTCAAAGCCGCGCCGCGCGCAGACGCCCGAGGTTCCTGATCATAGCGATCGCGAATTAGCTGCGATATTAGGCCAGGCATGAAGCGCAAGCTCGCCGATTCAGCAATCGGGATACGGATAAATATCGTTGATCTGATTGAGCGGATAGTGGAACGTGGCGAATTGGGAGGCATACATGTACTGCAGCACGTAAACCTCGCCGCCTTGCACGCTGCACAGCTTGCCGGATACGCCTTGACCGTTGCGCAGGGAAATGCCGACGTTGCGGCCGACGAGGTACAACGCTTTTTGCTGCAGCTGCATGCTGCCTTGCTGCTGCATACCGCCTTGCTGCGGTATCTGATTGGGCATGAACATGGCGAATCGCTCCTTCGGTGATGGAATGCCGGGCTGTTGTAAACGTATGCCCCGGACCGCTGCTCCGGCACAGCGAATACCTATGGCGGAGCAATAATGCGCGGGGCGGCGAGGGAGACCGGGTCCTGTGCATATGGACGTAAGCTAGGGGGCTAGAGAGGAATTTTTTGGGTATCCATGAATGAATGGCATGCCGCCCGCATTTATTGGTATCACGGAGCGGAGGAAGCGGGCCGGACGAGAGGCGCTGCATGCGAAATTATGTAACGGGTTTCACTCCGGAGCAGAGATTCGCCCGAGCGAAAGCCGCGCTGCCGCTGTCGACCGCTTGTCGAACGAATGCCTCGACATCCGTTCGTACTTCATTCATCCGGATAGGAGGGATGCCGCGCGCTATTGGCAGCGTATTCAAATCTAAGAGAGGAACGGTGAGCATTGATGAAGATTCGAATCGGGAAGAAAACGGGGATTACGGCCGCATTGATCGCCTTCGTCGGGGGCAATTCGCTGTTCGCGCCGTCCGCGCACGCCAGCAACTACACGGCGGTCGTGAATCCCGGCGCGCAATACCAAACGTTCGAAGGCTGGGGCACCTCGCTCGCGTGGTTCGCCAATCGGATCGGCGGCGCGCCGGACGCGGTACGGAACGGCTACGCGGACAAACTGTTCGGCAGCAGCGGGCTGAACATGAACATCGTGCGCTACAATATCGGGGGCGGCGAGAATCCCGCTTATCCGAACAACATGGAGCTGCGGGCGCGCGTTCCCGGCTTTCAGCCGACGCAGGGCACCTACGATTGGACGGCGGATGCCAATCAGCGCTGGTTCCTGCAGGCGGCGAAGTCGCGGATCCCTTCAAGCGAGTTCATCGCGGAGGCATTCTCGAATTCCCCGCCGTGGTGGATGACGCAGAGCGGCAGCGTGACGGGGAATTACGGGGCAGCCAACAATTTAAGGGACGATATGTACGACGCGTTCGCGGACTATCTCGTGACGGTCAACAAGCATTTCAAGGATTACTGGGGCGTGACGTTCCGGACGCTGGAGCCGCTGAACGAGCCGAACGCGAGCTGGTGGACGTACGGCAACCGGCAGGAGGGGGCGCATTTTGACCGGAACAAGCAGGAGATCATGATCCAGAAGGTCGCCGATCTGCTCACGACGCAAGGCTCGCCGACCCAAGTAAGCGCTTCGGACGAGACGAGTATCGACGACGGACGCGATACGATCAACAGCTTCTCCGCGACGACCAAGAACGCGATCTGGCAGTACAACGTGCATACTTACGGCGGCAGCGACCGGGTCGGCTTCAACACGGCGGCGGCCGGCAAAAACATCTGGATGTCCGAGCACGGCGACGGCGACGCCTCCGGCATGCAGATGGCGCGTTCCATCGTGTACGACCTCCGCTACATGAAGAACACGGGCTGGGTGTACTGGCAGGCGGTCGACGGCGGCGGCTGGGGACTGATGGATGTGAACGACCTGAACGATCCGAATTCCAATTTCACGGCCGTGACCAACAAGAAATATTACGCGCTGGCGCAGTGGAGCAAATTCATCCGCCCCGGCTACAAAATCATCGACATCGGGGACGGCAACTCCATCGCGGCGTACGACACGGTATCGAAGAATCTCGTCATCGTCACGCTGAACGACTCCAGCAGTTCCAATACGGTGACCTATGACCTGTCGGCTTTCTCGTCGATCACGGGATCGGTGACGGGGTATCAGACGGTGACGTCCACGGGCGATAATTTGGCGCCGATCACGGGGCTGACGCTGACGAACAAAACGTTCCAACGCACGATTCCGGCGCAATCCACGGCTACGTTCGTCATCTCCGGCGCGAACTACACGCCGCAGCAGCCGGTCGACACGTCGGCGTACTACAAGCTCATCAACCGCAACAGCGGCAAGGTTCTCGACGTGACGGGCAGCTCGACGACGCTTGGGGCAGCGCTCGTGCAGAACACGGGCGGCAGCAACTACAGCCAGCAGTGGCAGTTCGTCGATGCGGGCAGCGGTTATTACAAGCTGAAGAACCGCGGCAGCGGGCAGCTCGCCGACGTCAATAACGCCTCGCAGAACGACGGGATGCAGATTATTCAGTATAGCGATAACGGCGGCGCGAATCAGCAATGGGCGGTCACGGATGCGGGAGGCGGCTACGTGAAGCTGTTCAACAAGAACAGCAATAAACTGATGGACGTGAACGGGGAGTCCACCGCGGACGGGGCCGCGATCATCCAGTACACGGATCATGGCGGGAACAATCAGCAGTGGCAGCTGGTGAAGCAGTAGAGGGAGGAAGCCGTAAGCCGCAGTTGCATGCAAGCGTATGAAAAGTCCCCTGGTCCAAGTGCCTTGAGGCGCTTGGACCAGGGGATTAGTCGGTTTATTGAAGCGCGAACGCCGCCCCGCCGCTGGCATAACCAGTAACGTTGTTAATTAAGCTAATCCCTGCTGCCGTCGCGCTGAATACGAGCAAATAACGCGTATTCGCCGAAACCGGGATACTCAGGCCCGTAGTCTGGCCAGAGCTAAACGTACCGATTGCAAGTACTCCCGTCAATGCCGGAGCCAACGTTACGGTCGCGCCTGGAACAGGGGTAAACATATTGCTTGGCCCAGTGGAACTGTAGAGCTGCGCTGTTATCGTGACTGTCGAACCGACTAGCGTTTGTGCAACCGTTGTGCTGAAGTAAGCGGATAATGAGGTCAAGGTACCGTTCGCCGGAACGGAAAACGCATAGTTGAGATCCCCATCAGGGGCAGAACCTGGACCCGTCAGATCAATTAGGCCTGAGGAAACGTTAACGCCGCTTACCGAATTTCCAAAACCCAGGGCGGCACCGGTTCCTTGGAGGCCGCCTGCAATTGTTGTTAGCGAAACCGGTTTACCGGAAGCGAACGGAACGATTGCCATTCCCCCGGCTCCCGGAGGTCCTTGGATTCCCTGGATTCCTTGGAGTCCATTCACTCCTGCCGGCCCAGCCGGTCCTGCGGGTCCAGCCGGTCCTGCGGGTCCAGCGGGTCCTGCGGGTCCTGCTGGTCCTGTCGCTCCTGCGGGTCCTGCGGGTCCTGCGGGTCCAGCCGGTCCAACAGCGCCGGTATCGCCAGTGTCGCCCTTGGCGCCATCAGCGCCGGCCGCGCCAGTGTCGCCTTTGTCGCCTTTGACTCCAGCCGGTCCGGTATCGCCAGTGTCGCCCTTGGCGCCATCAGCGCCGGCCGCGCCGGTATCGCCCTTGTCACCTTTGGCTCCGGCCGCGCCAGTGTCGCCCTTGTCGCCTTTGGCGCCATCAGCTCCGGCAGCACCGGCATCGCCCTTGTCGCCCTTAGCGCCAGCAGCACCAGTGTCGCCCTTATCGCCTTTGGCTCCAGCGGCACCGGTGTCGCCCTTATCGCCTTTGGCTCCAGCGGCACCAGTGTCGCCTTTGTCACCCTTAGCTCCGGCTGCGCCGGTATCGCCCTTAGCCCCGGTCGAGCCCGACCCGGAAGATCCCGCCGGTCCGGTATCGCCTTTGTCGCCCTTGTCGCCTTTCGCACCCGTATCGCCTTTGTCGCCCTTATCGCCTTTCGGCCCTACGACGGGTTCGACCGGGTTCTTGATCGCGACCAATTGCTTCTTGGCATCCCATTCCACCTGCGCGTCGAACAATTCGGCCAGGAAACGGAGCGGTACCATGACTCGGCCCTGGTCAATAATGCCTGGCTGGTCGAGCGTAACCTTCGTTTCCTTGCCGTTCTTGTTCACGATTGCGGCCGAGCTGCCGATCGGCAGCTTGCCGGACGTCGTGCCTTTCGACGCCGTAACCGTCTTGGCGGCGGCGTCCCAGCTCAACGTAACGCCCATCGTATCGCCGACCAGCTTGATCGGGACGAGCACGCTGCTGCCTGCGATCATCGGTTCGGCGTCGCCCGAAACGATCTTGCCGTCGACGACGACGGAGATGCCGGCGGCCTGGACCGCCGGGACGGACATGAGCGCCATGGCAAGCGTGAATACGACCGAAGTCTTCTGCCATCTTTTCTTGAACATAACGTTGGGCCTCTCTCCTGCCTGTTGAAGCTGCATCGCTTCGCGGCATTAATAGTTTCGAGATTAATATAGCACAGAGAATGGCCATTTTTTACCAATTAATTTCGCTATTCTTCACAATATTGTGACATTTCGTCACAAAAAAGAAAGCCCTTCCACTTCCGGCAGGAAGCGAAAGAGCAAGTTTACAGCGAGAAATCCCCTTTGATCGCCACTTTATCCTTGACGACCGTCTCCATATAATTCTTGCCCCAGCTGTACATCGCCTCGAGAATCGGCATGAGGCTCGTCCCGAGCTCGGTCAAGGAATACTCCACTTTGGGCGGCACGACGGGATAAACGTTCCGGTGGACGATGAGATCGTCCTCCAGCTCGCGCAGCTGGCTGACGAGCATGCGCTGCGTAATGTCGGGAATCAGACTCTTCAGCTCGCCGAAGCGTTTGGTGCCCTCTTTGCCGAGATGCCAGAGAATCAGCATTTTCCATTTGCCGCCGATGACGGACAGCGTCAGTTCCTTCTCGCAATTGAACGTTTTCTCGTCCAGATGTCCCATGATTGCAACCTCCTCCGACCCTCATTATAGCCCACGGTATACTTTTAAGCACTAGCTAAGAAAAAAGTGCGTACTACCTTTCTTGCAGGCATGGGGCTATACTAGCATCGAACGAGAAAGACATGCAAACATGGAGAAGGAGCGGATAATAGCATGGAACTTCAATTGGCATTGGATTTGGTAGACATCCACGGAGCGAAGCAAGTGGTGAAAGAGGTCGCGCCGTATATCGATATCGTCGAGATCGGAACGCCGGTCGTCATTAACGAAGGGCTTCATGCCGTTAAGGCGATCAAGGACGAATTCCCGTCGCTCAAGGTGCTCGCCGACCTGAAAATCATGGATGCCGGAGGCTACGAAGTGATGAAAGCGTCCGAAGCCGGCGCGGACATCATTACGGTGCTCGGCGTCTCCGACGATGCGACCATCAAAGGCGCGGTCGACGAAGCGCGCAAGCAGAACAAGAAGATCATGGTCGACATGATCAACGTGAAGGATATCGCGGGACGCGCCCAAGAAATCGACAACCTCGGCGTCGACTATATTTGCGTCCACTCCGGCTACGATCATCAAGCCGCAGGCAAGAACTCGTTCGAGGACCTGGCGACGATCAAGCGCGTCGTGAAACGGGCGAAGACGGCGATCGCCGGCGGCATCAAGCTGCAGACGCTGCCCGAAGTCATCGGCGCGCAGCCGGACCTGGTCATCGTCGGCGGCGGCATTACCGGCTCCGACGACAAGCAGGCGGTAGCGGCGGAGATGCAGCGGCTGATCAAGCAAGGGTAAGGCAGATGTCTTCACGAACACCGGTCATGACCATCATGCAGGAGCTGGAGCGAACGCTTCAGGCCGTTCGGTCCGACGAAATCGCGATGCTTGCACGGCAAGTGACGAACGCGCGGCGCATCTTCGTCGCCGGGGCCGGCAGATCCGGACTGATGATGCGGGCATTCGCGATGCGGCTGATGCATATGGGCTTCAGCGCTTACGTCGTCGGCGAGACCGTGACGCCCGGCATTGCCGAAGGCGATCTGCTCGTGATCGGCTCCGGCTCGGGCGAGACCAAGACGCTGGCCGCCATGGCGGCCAAAGCCAAGAGCATCGGCGCGGCGGTCGCGGCCGTGACCATCGTGCCGGAGTCGACGATCGGCAAGCTTGCCGCCGTCAGCGTGATCATTCCCGCCGCGACGAAAGACAGCGCGACGGGCGCGGCCTCGTCCGTTCAGCCGATGGGCAGCCTGTTCGAGCAAGCGTTGCTGCTGCTGCTCGATGCGCTGGTGCTGCAGCTTATGGAGAGCGAGGCGCTTCAAGGCGCGGCCATGTTCACGAACCACGCCAATTTGGAATAGACCCAAACGAATAAACCTAGACGAATAGCCGCAAACGAAAACTCAGCATCCATGCCGACGGAACGCCGCCGGCGTACGGATGCTGAGTTTGTTTGCTCATGTCAGCTGCATGGTTTGCGGCTTTTCCAGCTTCTGCAGCTTCTGGAGCTTCTTCTTGCAGCGGTGGATCTGCGTCTTCAAGGTGCCGATCGATTTCTGCTGGAGCGAGGCAAGCTGCTCGTAGGTCATTCCGTACCCGTACAGCAGCAGCATCGACCGGCGCTGCTCGGGGTCCAAGTGCTGCAGCATCTCGTACGCCTCCGACGATTCGAATTCGCTGCCGATCCCGCCGTCGCCGGCGCCCGAAATCAAGTCCATCCGCTCGAAGACCGTTTCGCGGCTGCACTTCCGCTTCCGATAGAGATCGATCGCCGTGTTCCTCGCGATGATGTACAACCGCCCGTCCTGCACGTCCCCGGCCGTCAGCATGCCGAATTTGCGGAAGATCTTCATGAACGTCTCCTGTACCGCGTCTTGCGCGAGAAAAGGATCCCGCAATATTTTGTAGACGTACGCATACACGCGCTTGCTATGTTCTTTATAGTAAGCCGTGAACCGCTCGTTAGCAGACGCTGTAACAGCGGCAGTAACGGTAGCGGCAACAGTAGCCGTGAGGGTCATCGTCAATCATCCTTTCCCGCCTAGAATCGCGGTGTTCGCGCGGTCGGCCTGGATCGCCGTCTTGCCCGGCTTGGCTTGCGCGTCGCGTCTCGCGTCCCAATACGCGGCATACAATCGGAACACGAAGCAGCCAAGCAAGCCGCCGGCGGTATTCAGCAGCAGATCGTCGACGTCGAACACGCCGACGTTCAAGACGGCCTGCGAGGTTTCCAGCATCAGGCTGAAGCCGAACGAAACGGTCAGGGCGCGGAGCATCGGGCGTCCGCCGCTCCCCGACAGCAAGCCGGCGAACGAACCGAGCGGCATGAAGATCGCCATATTGCCGAACAGGCAGAGCAAGTCGTACAGCGTTCGCCCGCGCAGCGACCGCTTGATTTCCCTGAACGGCTCCTGGTTGCCCGCATGAATGCGCTCGTTGACGTAACCGGCATGCTGCAAGGCATATTTCAACTGGTGAATGAGATAGGCAGCGTCGATACGGCCGAATTTGAATACGATGATTTCGATGGTGGCGGCTATGTACAGAACAAGCAGGATGCCTATCGTGAAGCGGGTGAAGGGTCGTGTGCGGCACATCGTGATCTTGTCCTTTCCAAGCTGGCGTTGCTGTTAAGCATAGCCGGAAGAGTTTAAGAAGATCTTAGGGGAATTCTTAAACTTTCCTTAAACCGGCGTCCGGAGTGCCGCCAGCGGCCATTGAACTAACTGCCTGCGCCGGGCGAATACGGCGTATTCGCAGGAGGCCGGGACGATTATGCCATTCGGGACGATCATGCCATTCTATAGAAAAGACCCCGCCGATTGCTCCATAGCGGGTTGCCCGATCCGACCTTCTATATCGATATCGGCAGCGAGATGTCGATGCTGGTTCCTTGTCCGACTTTGCTTTCGACGCGGATGCTGCCGGCGTGATTCTCGATGATCTTCTGACTGACCATGAAGCCCAGCCCGGTTCCTGTCTCCTTGGTCGTGTAGAAGGGCTGCCCCAGCTTCGCGAGCACGTCCTCCGGAATGCCGCAGCCTTCGTCGGTGAGACGAATCCGCAGCGACTGATCCTGTTCGTTCATGACTTGAATGCGGACGATACCGCCCTTCGGCATGGATTCGATCGCATTCTTGATAAAGTTGATGAACACCTGCTTGATCTGATTCTCGTCGCAATAGATAGGCGTGACGCCGGGCTTGATCTCCGTCGTAAACTGCACGTTGTTCAGGTTCGCCTGCGAATCCAGCAGCGTCATCACCTGGCTCAAGAGGACGCGAATGTCCTTGCGCTCGTATTTGATCGTCTGCGGCTTGGCCAGAATGAGCAGCTCGCTCAGAATCAATTCGATCCGCTCGATTTCGGAGGTCATGATATCGAAGTACTTCTGTTTCTCGCCGATGCCGGCTTTCATTAATTGCACGAAGCCCTTGATCGAGGTAATGGGGTTTCGGATTTCGTGGGCGATGCCGGCGGCCAATTGCCCGGCGACCGATAGCTTCTCGGCATTCTTCATATGTTCCTGCGCCATTTTCCATCCCGTAATGTCCCGGAAGATGACCGAGAACCCGGACTGGCCGTCTTTGCCGTCCAGGATCGGCGAAGCGGTAAGAATCACGTTGAGCAATTCGCCGTTCTTGCGCTGGCGGACGGTTTCGAAGCCGTGAATCGACTGTCCGCTCATAATGGTGACGTAGTTATGATCGACTTCAGGGTACGATTTGCTCGGAATGATCGGGACTTGCGTGAGATGCAGGCCGATGATTTCATCATTCGACCACCCGAATGTCCGTTCGAAGGCTTCGTTCACGCGATAGATCCGGGAATCGTGATCGAAGATGGCGATGGGATCCGCATTGTCCTCGATGAAGGACTCCAATTGCGAGGCTTTGGCGATGAGCTCCTTCTCTGCGAGCTTGCGGGGGCTGACGTCGCGGCAGATCCCCGTGATGCCGACGATCATGCCGTTGTGGTCCCGCAGCGGCGAAAGCGTCGCTTCCACGTCCAGCAGCTGCCCGTCCTTGCACCGGCGGACCGTCTCGAGGCCGACGACCGTTTCGCCGGCCTTGATGCGCCGATGAACGGCAGTCATCGCGTCCTTGAGGAAGTCGGGGATGAGAAGCAGCGGTTTCCCTTTGATCTCGTCCGCGGACCAGCCGAACAGCCGCTCGAAAGCGGGATTCACGTCCACGACGTTCTCCTCCGCATCGATCATCCAGATGGCGTCCGCGTTATGCCTGATGAACGACTCCAGCTGCATGGTCTTCGCGCTCAGCTTCTGTTCGGCGAATTTCCGCTCGGTAATGTCTTTGATCTGCGCGATGTAGCGGAAGGGCTGCGCGGACTCGTCCCGCAGCAGCGAGAGCACGAGATGCCCCCATACCGTAACCCCGTTCTTATGTAAATATCGCATTTCCGCGGGATAGGATTCGCATTCGCCGTCCCGGAGCCGATCGACCATGTCGCGGGCCACAGGACCGTCGAGCGGATGCGCGAGATCCTGCAGCGTCATGCCCGGGAGTTCCGATTCCTCGTAGCCGAGCATTCGGCCGAGCGACGCGTTAACGTGCAGCAGTGCGCAGTCGGCATCCAGCAAGGCCATGCCGATCGGGGCGTATTGGAATGCAATCGAGAACAGCTCAGACTTCGCATCGTGTAAGTGAACGGTCATAATTCCTCCTTGAGCAGGATGAGACTTTCCCATGACATTAGACATTAAAGGCATTAATTCCTTGTGCCTGGCTAGGTTTTGGCAAAAATAAATGCCCCCGATCGCGGCGGATCGGGGGCATGGACTGCGAAGCCGTTATGAATACAGCCTAACGAACCGTTCGCGTTACATCTTGATCGAACCGCTCGAGATGCCTTCGACGAAATTGCGCATCAGCAAGGAGAACAGGATCAAGAGCGGCAGGGAGGCGAGCGTGTAAGCGGCCATCATGCCGCCGTAATCGCTGAGCCCGTGGTTGCCCGCGGACGCCTCGAAGGAGACGAGGGCGACGGTCAGCGTCTGATGCACCCGATCGAGCAGCAAGGACGGCAGCAAGTAATCGTTCCACAAGCTGTTGATGTTCATGATGCCGACCGTCGTGCAGATCGGAACCGACAGCGGAAGCACGATCGAGAGGAAGATGATGCGGTTGCCCGCGCCGTCGATCCGGGCGGCTTCGAACAATTCGTTCGACAGCTGCTCGAAGAATGTCTTGAGCACGAACACGGTGAAGGCCTGGCCGCCTGCGATATACGGCAGAATAAGCGCCCAGTAGCTGTCGGACAATCCGAGCTTCTTGATTTGCAGATAGAGCGGGATCAGCGTCAGGAAGCCCGGAATGAGCAGCAGGCAGAAGACGAGCATGAACAGCGAGTTCTTGAACGGGAACTTGAGCTTGGCGAATGCGTACGCGCTCATCGCCGAGAACAGCAGAATGAACACGACGCTGACGATGACGATGATGATGGAGTTCAAGATCGGCGTATCGATCTTGCCCCAGGCGGTCGAATAATTGCCCCATTCGAAGTGCTTCGGAATATTGATCGTGCTGGCCGCGAAGTCGATCGGCGTCTTGACCGAGTTTTCCAGCAGGAAGTAGATCGGCAGCAGAGTGATGATAATCAGCACGACGAGAATCGTTTGTCCTAGGGACGGCATGCGTATCGATTTCATGGTTGCGCCCTCCTTTGGCTTAAGAATCGGTCTTGACGAGCCGCATGTTCAGAATGGTAAACGCCAGGATGACGACGAACATCACGAGCGCGATGGACATGCCGTAGCCGAACTCGCCGTTCACGGTCGACACGTTGTACATATGAAGAATCGGCACGTACGTGGAGTAGCCCGGACCGCCGTTGGTCATGACGAGCGGCGGAATGATGTTCTGCAGGCTGCCGACCAACGTCAGGATGATGATCAACCGGAATTGCGGCAGGGAAAGCGGAATATCCAGGTGGAAGACCCTCTTCCATCCGACGCAGCCGTCCAGCTTCGCGGCCTCGATGACTTCTTTGGAGATGCTCTGCAGGCCCGAGTAGAAGATGAGCAGGTTGAAGGCGCTGATCCACGGGAAGCCCATGAGCATAATCGAATACAGCGCAATCTTCGGGTCGTTCAGCCAGAGATGCTTCCATGACGCCAGGCCGATCATGTCGAGCACCTGGTTGATCGCTCCATCGCCTTGATAGAGGAAACGCCAGAGCAGGATCGTGACGATGCCTGGGATGACGATCGGGATGACGAACAATGTCCGGTACACGTACTGCTTCCGCGTGCTCTGCACATGGAAGATCAATTCCGATACCAGGAACGGCGGAATGACCGCCAGCGCGATGGAGAACGCCACCCAGATGAGGGCGTGGATCGTCGATTGGCCGAGCACCTCGTCGGAGAACATGCGGACGAAATTATCGAAGCCGATGAAGCGCGGGGCGTTGAAGCCGTCCCAATCGGTGAACGCGCCGCTTAAGGCTTGATAGACCGGGTAGTACATGAACCAGATCAGAAATACGAAGGTGGGCAGGATGAAGGCGTATCCCGTTAAGGCCGTCTTCGAGCGTGCATTCCATTTCATTCAGGCCGACCGTCCTTCCTTGTGAAAATAAGAAAGAGGGAGCCGCGCTCGGCGAGTTCCCTCTTCAATACTAGCGGCTTAATATTGGCTCAGATCGGTATCGTTCTTCGTCTGGTATTCCTTCACGGCGGCGTCAAGCGCCTTCTGCACGGCGGCCGTCGCTTTCTCGATGCTCATGTTGCCGCTCAAGTACAGTCCGAACGTGCGCTGCAGGTCCTTGCCGAGGTTCGCCGAGGAGTTGCCGACCATGATCGCCTTCAGCTCCTTGGTGGATTGGCTGGCAAGGTCTTTCATGCTGTCGTTCGGCTTCGTGTCCGGCCAGTGCGGCACGAACGTGCCGTTCTCGTTGACGACCTGCTCGACATGCTGCGGCGTGCCGAGGAATTGCAGCCAGTCGATGACCGCTTCCTTCTTGCCGGGCTCCTTCATGCTCTTGTCGGCTTCTTTGGTCGCAACCGCGAACTGGAAGGCCGCGTTCGGTCCGCCAACGGCGCCGGAAGCGTCTTCGCCGGTCGTCAGCGGCGTATCGGACGCGGACAGCGTCGGGAAGTTGAAGGAACCGAGCTCGAACTTGACGCCGGCATCCGCGGCATTGTTCGGCAGCCAGCTGCCGTCGTAGAAGATCGCCGTCTTGCCGGCCAGGAAGTCGTTGCGCGCGTTCGTGCCGACAACGCCCGGATCGCCGGTCAGATAGTCGGGCTTCCATGTGTCGGTCAGCTGCTTGAATACCGGCCACCAGCCCATGAAGCGCGGATCTTTCGTGTTCAGCAGGCCTTTGGAGATCGCGACGACTTCATCGAGGCTCGAGACGCCCGGCGCTTTGTCATAACCGGCGATCGTATCGAAATCCTTCGAGAAGAAGTCGGTCAGGAAGTGGCGCTGGAACCAGCCGTAATCCGGCGCTTGCGACATGGCGACGATGCCGGCCGCTTGCAGCTTCTTGCTCGCGTCGATCAGCTCGGCCCATGTCTTCGGCGCTTCGGCGATGCCGGCTTGCTGGAAGAGATCTTTATTATAGAAGAAGGCGGTTGCCACGTAGTCGCCGTTAATGTTGTAATGCTTGCCCTCCGGCGACGCGGTTTCGTTCACGACGGTGTCGTTCATCGCTTCCTGCCAGGTCGCTTTATCCGGAATGTACGGGTTCGGCTTGTTGAAGTATTCGGTCAAGTCTTCGGCGATGCCTTTCGGGAACGTGCCGTTCAATTCGGCCCATTGCGCCCAATAGACGTCGAACAGCTCGCCGGCCGCGGCCTTGACGCGCACCGTCTGCGTGTAATCCTTGAACTCTTCGTCGACGAAGTTGATCTTGATGCCCGGATGCGCCTTCTCGTACTCGTCGGCGAGCGTCCGGAGCTGATGCTGATCGGATTTGATGCCGGTAATGTTCTTGGCGTTCGGCGTATAGGCTTGGGCGTACATATTGATGGTGCCCTTCCACGCGCTCGCGCTTGCGTCATTGCCGGAAGCGTTGCTGCTCGAAGCATCGTTGCCGGAAGAAGCATTGCTGCTCGAAGCGTTGCTGCCGTTCGAAGCGTTGTTGCCGTTCGAGCCGCTGCTGCCGCAGCCCGTAGCTACGATCGCGATGGCGGCGAGCAAGATGGGCAGCGATTTCGACTTAAGCTTGTGTTTCATTCGAATGATCCCCCTTGTTGACGTTTATTCGATGGCGTATATCTCTTACCTCGTCCTAATCTTACCGATCCTGAAAGCGATATCATAGAGGGGGAGATTTTACATCGGGTAGCTATTTTTTTACCTGCCGGATCGAATTATTGATATCGCTTCCTGTACTCGGACGGCGTCAGCCCGGTCAACTCCTTGAACACGCGGTAGAAATATTTGACGTCGGCGTATCCGATCAGGGCGCTGATCTCCGGCAGGCTGTACGTTCCTTGCTGCAGCAGCTCCTTGGCTTTCTCGATCCGGCACTCCTTCAAGTAGTCGACGAAGTTGCGGTTGGTCGCGTATTTGAACCAGCGGCTGAAGTAGCTGGCGTTCATGCCCATATAGTCGGCGACCGCCTGCAGGCTGACGCCGTCGGCCAGATAATCGCGCACGTATTGCTTGGCGCGCTCGGCCGACTTCAGATCGAGCAGGCTGCGCTCCCGGAGGACGGATTGGCAGAGCTGATGGATCATCGCCTTGATTCTGCCCAAGAGGGAATCGCGCGTCGTCGTGGCTTCCAGCTCGGACAGCCAGACGGACAGCGGCTTGCCGCTTGTCTCGCTTACGTCCAGATCCATCTGCTTCATCTGCACCGCGAGCCGCAGCATGTAATGCACGATGAACCGCTTCAGCTGCGCGGGCGAGACCGGCTCCGAGAAGACGACGCGTTCGAGGGCGTGATAAGCCGCTTCTTCGCTGCCCTGCATGAGCAGCTCCAGCGACGCTTCCATCTGTTCGACCATCCGGACGGGCAGCTGATTGTCCGCTTCGAGCTTGTCGGGCGAAAGCACTTGATCGCCCCCGTGCACGAAACGGTACGTGACGGCGAGCGACGCCTCCTGATAAGCGTCCGGCGTATGCGCGAACGGGCGGATGCGGCTCATGCCGATCGAGATGGTCCGCTTGAAGCTGGCGGCGATGTCCGCCCGCAGCAGGTCCGCAAGCTCGGCAGCCTGCCTGGCCGCGAGCCGCGTATCCGGGCCGGGGCAGCCGTGAATGACGACGATCTGGCCGGCATGGTCCTGCAGGATGTAGACGCCCGGCTTGCCGGCATACCACTCCTGCACGAATTTGGTCAGCGCGTACATGAACAGCTCGACGTCGAAGGCGGAGAAGGAATCCTTCTCGATCCAGTCCGGGCTGACGACGAGCACGACGACGTGATCGCTGTCCGGATCGAACGGCAGGCCGTAGCCGGATTCGACGATGAATTGCGCCAGCTCGTTGATGTCCTGTCCCAGCAGATAGTGCTGGACGTACAATTGCTGCGCGAGCGGGGCGGCTTTGCGCACCGTGTGCCGGAGCAGGCTCATCTGCTCTTGTTCCTCGCGTTCGCGGTCCACGAGCGTCCGCGCTCTGGCCAGCGTCTCGAGCAGCTCGCCCCGGTCGAGCGGCTTGGTGATGTAGCCCATGACCCCATGTCCGATCGCTTCCTTGGCCAGCTGGAATTCCTGATACGCCGTCAGAATGATCCGGTGAATGCGCGGCGACTCCGCCGCGATCCGTTCGCAGCACTCCAGTCCGTTCAGACCGGGCATGCGGAAATCGAGGATGACCAGATCCGGCTGCAGCCGGAAAATCTGCTGCAGGCCGGAGACGCCGTCCTCCGCTTCCCCGACGACTTCCCATTCGGGCGCGAAACGCTGAATGATTTTCTTGATTCCTTGTCTGATGATGGCTTCATCATCCACGAGTATGACGCGATACATAGACATTGACCTCGCTTTCGCTGCGGATTATGGGGAGCGTCAGCCGGATTTCCGTGCCGACGCCGGGCTCGCTTGCAATGGACATGGCGGCGCTGTCGCCGAAGTACAGCTGCATGCGGGCATGCACGTTGGCGATTCCGACGCTGCCGCTCGATCTGGCCACGCCGGCCATGCCGTTCCGAAGCTGGCGGTGCAGCTGCTGCAGCCGCTCGGGGGCGATACCGAGGCCGTCGTCCGTCACCGTCACGACGACGGAATCGCCTTCGCTGCGAATGGCGACGGCCAGCTTGCCTTTGCCCTGCTTCAGCTCGAGCCCGTGATAGAAGGCATTCTCGATGAGCGGCTGAATCGTGATGCGGGGCAGGTAGCAGTCCAACACCGCATCCTCGACGTCGACGGTCATGTCGAAGCGCGTATGGTAGCGGCTCTCCTGAATGCGGAAGTAGTTGGTCAAGTATTCCTGCTCTTCCCGGAAAGCAATGAAGTCATTGCCGCGGTAAATCGACGCTTTCACGAGCTTGCCGAGCGACGTGATCATCTCGACGGTCGAATCGGCCTCGTCGAGCTCGGCCTTCATCTTGATCGTCTCGAGCGTGTTGAACAGGAAATGCGGATTGATCTGCGACTTGAGCGCCTGCAATTCGCTTTCTTTGCGGAAAATTTCCGCCTGATACAGGTTGCGGATCGTCTCGTCGAGCTTCCGGCTCATCCGGATAATGCTGCGGATCAGATGCCCGATCTCGTTGCGCGGCGGATTGGCGTACGAGATTTGGAAGTCTTCCATCTCCACCCGCTTGATCAGCGCGATCAGGCTGTAGATCGGCTTCGTGATCTGGAACGAGCTCCAGGTGGAGAGCAGAATGGCGATGACGATGCAGGCGAGACCGAGCAGAATCATCGAATTGCGCACGCTGCTGCTGCCGGAGACGATCTGCACGACCGGCACGTCGCCAACGACGGTCCAGCCGTACGAGCCGACCTTGCTGTATACCACGATGTTCTCCTTGTTGTCGATGGTCACGCGCTCCTTGCCGTGTTGACCGTTCGGCAGCTTCGGCAGGGCGGCCAGCAGCTCGCTGCCGACGGCGGAGTTGGCATAGACGATCTGGCCGTTGTCGTCCATGACGAAGAACGAGCCGCTCTCGCCCAAGTTGACCAGATCCATGATCTGCTTAATGCCGTCCAGCTTGAAATCGACTTCGAAGTAGCCGGCGTATTCCAGCATTGTCGTCGACTTGTATATTTTGCGTACCAGCGAGAAGACGGGCGGCTGGTTCTTCGCTTCCTGCCCGCTGTCGAAGTACGGCTTATGCAGGCTGAGGAAGGTCAGGTTCTCTTCCGAGGCGCTGAAATCCTTGTACCAAGGCATCGTCTCCAAGGTTACGCCCGGCGTCAGGTTGCCGGTGCTGTAGATTTGCGGCAGCACCGTTCCAGGCGCCGGCAGATCGAAATAGTTGATCGCCTGCACGCTGTCGCGCTGCGATTGCCACAGGCTGAAGTTCTTCTCGATCGTTTCCCGTTTCACGAGCTGGTCGGACGGATCGAGCGGCTTCCGGAGCGTGAGCAGATCCTGCAAGTCCCGGTTGTAATAGGGCTGCAGCGTAAACGTCTCGAGCTCCCGCATGTAGTTGTCGATGTTCGATGACGTGCTGACGGCGACTTGTCTGGCGAAATCGCTGAGCTTGTTCTCCATCGCCTGCCTGTACAGGCTGTACGCGCCGAAGCCGAGAACGGATAGCGGCAGCACGATGAATACGACGTACGTGATGATCAATTTCTGTTTGAAGCTGATGAATGTTCGCATAGGTCCCCACCTGTCTGTCGGTTCATTCTCCCTTTGAAGAAGGGTACCAAAAGAAGGTGTCGAATGGTAGTTGGATTTATTTGGGAGACGATGAGACGCGTTGAAGACTGCGAACGTAGCCGGACAGCGGCGAAGAAAATAGCGGAGAAAGTCCAACCGGAAAGTAGGAATCGTCTATCGCGCGGCGAAATGATCAAGCACTACGATCAATCATGGCGGCATGCATCCATGGGCTTCTTCTGATGAACCGTCCGCTTGAAAGGAGAGGGGAGCGATGATTGTGCAAGCAAGTATGAAGGTGCCGCGCTTTGCCGGGGAAGGCCGGATCGAATGGCTGACGAGAGAGGTGCCGGAGCCGGGACCGGGACAGCTGTTGATGCGAATCGAGGCGAACGCGCTGTGCGGCTCGGACCGCGGCCAGTTCTATGGCGGCTCGGGCGTTACGCCGGGCCACGAGGCGGTCGGCGTCGTGGCCGCGGCCGGACCGGATACCGCATCGGCCGTCGGAACCCGCGGCGTGATCTACGCCAAGGATTATTGCGGTACGTGCAGGTACTGCCGCATGAACATGACGAGCCAGTGCACGGAACGGAGCAGCGTCATCGGGTTTAGCGAGCATGGCGGCTACGATCCGTACATCCTTATCGCCGAACGGATGCTGTTCCCGATCGACGATGCCATTCCGGCCGCGGAAGCGACGCTGCTGCTCGATATCATGGGCACGGGAAGCCGTGCCGTCAAGCGGGCGGGCATGCTGCATCCCGACATCCGGACGGTGCTCGTGTCCGGCGCCGGGCCGATCGGGCTGGGCTTGCTGGCGATGGCCAAGCTGCTGCTGGGGGAAGAGGTGCCGGTCGCGGTGACGGATTTCGTGCCCTATCGCCTGGAGCTGGTCAAGCGGCTGAACGGCATTCCGATCCTGCTGAGCGAGACGTCGCTGGAGGAAGGGCTCGCGGCAAGCGGCATGCGCGGCGTCGACGTCGTCATGGACGCCAGCGGCAAAGAAAGCGCCCGCCGCGCCGGACTCGCCGCGTTGAATCCGGGGGGAGTGCTCGTCTGCGTCGGCCACGGGGAAGGCCTGTCGTTCCGCGCGGCCGAGGAGCTGATCAACGTCGAGAAGGCCGTCATCGGCAGCGATTATTTCGATTACGGCGACCTGGAGCAGAACATGAAGCTGTTCCACGCGCATCGAAGCTACCTGTCGCAGCTCATCACCCATCGCTTCCCGCCGGATCGCCTTCAAGAGGCGTATCGGCTGTTCTTCGAATCGGGGCAGACGGGGAAAGTCATTATCGAGCATGGATCGGCTTGAGGATAGGCGTAGGCGGGAATCCGGGAGGTTCGGGGAATCTCGGAGAATTCGGCCAAAGAGGTGTACGGGGTCAGCAGACTTGCAAAGCTCCTTACATGCAGCATTTCCAAGTGGGGGAGCTGTCGTTTCGTCGCTTTCGTGCAACCAAACATTGGGGGAACTCTCATTAGTTGTAAAATTTCCGTTATTTGTAGCGGGCTCTTTGCAAAGTAACTGGTACCACGCGAGAAAAGTTGCCCGAACAGCAACTTTACCGGCATTTTTGCCGGTCCATGGCGAGAAAAGCTGCTCGAACAGCAACTTTACCGGCATTTTTGCCGGTCAAAGGCAGGGAAAGTTGCTCGTATAGCAACTTTACCGGCATTTTTGCCGGTCCATGGTGGGAAAAGCTGCTCGAACAGCAACTTTACCGGCATTTTTGCCGGTCAGAGGCAGGGAAAGTTGCTCGTATAGCAACTTTTCGACTTTTCGCCATTCTTCTGCAGGTGTGTAAGGTTCTTTGCAAGGGTAGGTACTGGGTGCACTACGTTGGCGGGAGTTCGGGGAATTCGAGCCAAGAGGTGTACGGGGTGCACTACATTGGCGGGGAATTCGGGAAATGTGAGCAAAGAGTTTACGAGGTACACTACATTAGCGAGAAGCCGAGAATTCCCGCAAATGGTGCAATGAGTATACTAATAGGGTTCGAAGTCCAGGCGCCCGAAGTGACGCCTTATTGCGCTGCCCGATCCAGCGGCGTTACGGCGCATAATTTACCGTACTGGGCGAAATATAACCAAGTCCGTCATTGAAAGGCCGGCCGGTCCGGCGCGTTATCAGCGGGCTGGCCGTACTGATAAGAAAGGAAGCGAAACTTGATGAGATTGCAAGCCAAAGTCGCGATCGTCACGGGCGGAGCGAGCGGGATCGGCGAAGCGACGGTCCGATTGTTCGCGCAGGAAGGCGCGAAGGTCGTCATCGCCGATTTCTCCGATCGCGGACAGGAGGTAGCGGAGACGCTGAACGCGGAAGGCTTCGATGCGCTGTTCGTCAAGACCGACGTCACGAACGAAGAACAGGTTCGGCGCATGGTCGAGCAGACGGTCAGCCGCTATGGCCAGCTCGATATTCTGTTCGCGAACGCCGGAATCGCGAAAGACGCGCCTGCCGACAGACTGGAGTCGGATGCATGGCAGCGCACGATCGACATTAATTTGACCGGCGTCTTCCTCTGCGACAAATACGCGATCAAGCAGATGCTGACGCAGGAGAACGGGGGGACGATCGTCAACTGCGGTTCGATTCACAGCCATGTCGGCAAAGCCGGCGTCACGGCGTACGCGGCGGCGAAAGGCGGCGTGAAGCTGCTGACCCAGTCGATCGGCGCGGATTACGCCGCGAAGGGCATTCGCGTCAATGCGATCTGCCCGGGCTACATCGATACCCCGCTGATCGGGCAAGTGCCGGATACCGTCAAGCAGCATCTGGTCGGCCTTCATCCGATGGGCAGGCTCGGCCGCCCGGAAGAGGTAGCCAAAGCCGTCTTGTTCCTTGCCAGCGACGATGCATCGTTCGTGACGGGAACGACGCTGATCGTCGACGGCGGGTATACGGCCGTTTGACCGTAGCGGTGCGTTCGCGCCTCGAGCAGATGCGTCCGTGCATCCAACTTGCGACACTGAACGATTGCCGATCCGAGACCGATCAGGGACCATGCAGGGCCGATCCAAGACTGATCGAGGACCGAGTAAGAACCGATCGAAAATCGATCAGTGACCGTGCAAAGTCGATCAGAGGCCGATCGAAGGCCGAGCAAGACCGATCGAAAGCCGATCCAAGATCGATCAGTGACCGTAGAAGGCCATGCAAGACCGACCAGTGACCGTAGAAGGCCATGCAAGACTGATCGAAAGCAAACCAATGACCGTGAAAGCCGACCAGAGACCATGCGAAGCCGATCAAAGGCCACGCAAACCGATCGAAAATCGACCAGTAACCGTGCAAAGCCGATCCATAAACGCACACAAAAAGCGGTGCTTGTTAGACACCGCTCAGGCTGGCGAGAAAGTTCGACGCCGCATATGTCGCATTTAGTAAAGGATAGGATCCCCTCTAAGACCGACGGACAGAGGTTCCGTTATTTTTGGCGATATCGGCTTTTGGGGCTGCGAACGGACACAGGATCCGTTAAGGTCTCCGAATGACATCGAAAACAGGCTAATCAGCCGGTATAACGGATCTCCTGTCCGCGAGTACAAGAAAAAACGTCATCAAGCAGCGAATAACGGATTTCCTGTCCGCTTCCTTACATCGATGGACCTATCGTAAACCAGCCGTCATGAAGCGGGCTGGTTCGTTCGAAACGGTACCAGCCGTCCATGCCACGCCTGAGCAGCGCCGACAGGATATGTTCGTGTTCCAGGACGCAGGCCGTCACGAGTCTGCTCGAAGCAGCTTATATGTTTCTCGACAATCCGAGCGGCGCCTGTCAGACGCCGCTTCCTTTCATTTTGGACAAGAAAGCCGAAATCGCATAATATGCCGCTCCGCGCACGGCGGATTTCTCGCCCTGCTCGGCGAACAGAATGCTCAGCTTGCCGCGGTGATGCGCCAGCGCCCGGCGGTCGACGGTGCGCTGCAGGGCCGCTCCGATCCACGCTTCGGCGCGGCGCATCTCGTTGCCGACGATGACGACGTCGGGATTGAACACGTTGACGATGTTCGCGATGCCGACGCCGAGCGCCTCCCCGATGTCGCCGAACAGGGCCAAGACCGCGGCGTTGCCTTGGCCGGCCGCTTCCAGCAGGCCGTCAAGATCGTTATAGCCGAGCGGCGCTGCCTGTTCCAGCAGCGCGTTCTCCGACGCGTACAGCTCCCAGCAGCCTTGATTGCCGCAGCGGCACGGCTTGCCGTCCGCATAGATGGAGAGATGGCCGAGCTCGCCGGAGAAGCCGCCGGCTCCCTTGTACAGCTCCTTGTTCAGAATCATCCCCGTGCCGATGCCGATGCCGACGCTGACATAGATCTGATTGGCGATGCCGCGGCCCGCGCCGAAACGCTGTTCGCCCTGCGCGCCGGCGTTCGCCTCGTTGTCGATGGTGACGGGCACGCCGAAACGCTCTTCGACGATCGCGCGCAGCGGGACTTCCGACCAGGAGAGGTTGGGGGCGAACAGGATCGCGCCGTCTTCGTTCACGAGTCCGGGTACGCCGATGCCGATGCCGACCAGACCGTACGGGCAGGCCGGGATTTGGCGGCGCAGGGATTCAATGCAGTCGAACAGCTGCGAGACGACCTGATCGACGGCATGCGTCCGCAGCGTCAGCCGGCGTTCGGCGACGACGGCGCCTTCCAGATCCGTCAGGATGCCGCGGATATAATTGACGCCGAGATCGATCCCGACGGCATAGCCCGAGCTTGCCCGGAACTGCAGCAGGTTCGGCTTGCGGCCGCCGCTGGACTCGCCCGGACCGAGATCGGCCACGAGATGATTGTCGATCAAATCCTGCACGAGGCTCGACACCGTCGCCTTGTTCAGCCCCGTCCGTTCGGATATTTGGGCCCGCGACAACGGCGCGTAGCGGAGCACGGCGTCCAGCACGATGGCGGTATTCATTTTTTTGACGAGCGCCAAATCTCCGGTTTGCTTCATGATTCTGTCGTTTCCTCCGGTTTGCCTCAATAGTATGGGTACGATTGTACCACGTGCCGAAGCAGGATTCCATAGAAGAACGGCACCAGAAAAAAACTTTCTTTGTTTACTAGACAAACAAAGTCTCGCGATGCTAGAATAGCCGTAAGAACGTTTTCACAATGAATCGCCGTACGTGCCGGAGACAAGCCCGCCTCGCCGGGAACGCGTCTCGAGCACGCGGCCAAAACCTTTTCTGGAGGGATCTTATTTCATGACTTACTTCAAAAACATCGACAAAATCGCATTCGAAGGCAAAGGCTCCGACAACCCGCTTGCATTCAAACACTACAACCCGCAAGAGGTTGTCCTCGGCAAGACGATGGAAGAGCATCTGCGTTTCGCAATTGCTTACTGGCATACGTTCACGGGCGCGGGCTCCGATCCGTTCGGCGTCGGCACGGCCGTTCGCGCTTGGGACAGCGCAAGCGGAATGGATCAAGCGAAAATGCGCGTCGAAGCGAACTTCGAGTTCCTGAGCAAAATCGGCGTTCCTTATTACTGTTTCCACGACCGGGACATCGCGCCTGAAGGCAGCACGCTTGCCGAAACGAATAAGAATCTCGACGTGATCGTCGACCTGCTCGAGCAAGGCATGAAGGACACGGGCGCGAAGCTGCTGTGGAACACGGCGAACATGTTCACAAACCCGCGCTTCGTACACGGCGCCGGCACGACTTCCAACGCCGACGTATTCGCCTATGCGGGCGCACAGCTGAAGAAGAGCCTTGAAGTCGGCAAACGTCTCGGCGCCGAGAACTACGTGTTCTGGGGCGGCCGCGAAGGCTACGAATCGCTGCTCAACACGGACATGGCGCTTGAGCTGGACAACCTGGCGCGCCTGCTGCACATGGCTGTCGCTTACGCGAAAGAAATCAATTTCGGCGCTCAATTCCTGATCGAGCCGAAGCCGAAAGAGCCGACGAAGCACCAGTACGACTTCGACGCGGCAACGACGATCTCGTTCCTGCAGAAGTACGGCCTGAAAGACCGCTTCAAACTCAACCTGGAAGCCAACCATGCGACGCTGGCCGGCCACACGTTCGAGCACGAAATCCGCGTAGCCGCAATCAACGGCATGCTCGGCTCCCTCGACGCGAACCAGGGCGACCTGCTGCTCGGCTGGGATACGGACGAATTCCCGACCGATATCGTCTCCACGACGCTTACGATGTTCGAAGTGCTTAAAGCCGGCGGCATCGGCAAGGGCGGCGTCAACTTCGACGCCAAAGTACGCCGCGGCTCCTTCGAAGACGTGGACCTGTTCCTGGCGCATATCGCGGGCATGGACACGTACGCTTGGGGCTTGAAAGCAGCTGCGAAGCTGATCGAAGAGCGCGTCCTCGACAACATCGTCGAAAACCGCTACCGCAGCTTCAAAGAAGGCATCGGCGCAGAGATCGTATCCGGCAAAGCGACGCTGGCGTCGCTGGAGCAGTACGCGCTGAACAACAACGCGATCAAGAACGAATCCGGCCGCGTGGAACGCATTCGTCTGCAGCTGAACGAAGTTATTTTCAGCGTATAGGAGGCCCTATTTCATGTCATACGTCATCGGCGTCGACTTAGGCACAAGCGCGGTGAAGGTGCTGCTTCTGGACAGAAGCGGCACGGTCGCCGCCGAAGCATCGCGGGACTATCCGCTGTTTCACGAGCATTCCGGCTGGAGCGAGCAGCGTCCGGACGACTGGGTGAACGGGACGATCGAAGCGATCCGCGAACTGACGGCGAAGGCCGGGATTTCCGCGGACGCGATCGAAGGACTGAGCTTCTCCGGCCAGATGCACGGCCTCGTGCTGCTGGACGCGGAAGGCAATCCCGTGCGCAACGCGATTCTCTGGAACGATACCCGCACGACCGCGGAATGCCGCGAGATCGAAGCGCAGCTCGGCCGTGAGCGGCTGCTCACGATCACGCGCAATCCGGCGCTGGAAGGCTTCACGCTGCCGAAGATTATGTGGGTGCGCAAGCATGAGCCCGACGTCTTCGCGAAGGCGGTTTCCTTCCTGCTGCCGAAAGATTACGTGCGCTACCGGCTGACGGGCGCGCTGCATATGGATTATTCCGATGCGGCGGGCACGCTGCTGCTGGACGTGGCGAACAAACGGTGGAGCAGCGAGGTGCTCGAGGCGGTATCGCTTCCGGCATCGTTCGCGCCGCCGCTCGTGGAATCCCACGCGCTGACGGGCACGCTTCTGCCGGAGCAGGCTGCGGCCGCAGGACTGAACGCAGGCACGAAAGTGTTCGCGGGCGGCGCGGACAACGCTTGCGGCGCAATCGGCGCGGGCATCCTGAAGGAAGGACTGACGATGTGCAGCATCGGCACGTCCGGCGTTATTCTCTCGTACGAAGAGACGAGCGCGAACGATTTCCGCGGCAAAGTGCATTTCTTCAACCACGGCAAGGAGAACGCGTTCTACGCGATGGGCGTTACGCTGGCCGCGGGCTACAGTCTCAGCTGGTTCAAGCAGACGTTCGCCAAGGGCGAATCGTTCGACGAGCTGCTGCAGGGCGTCGGCGACGTGGCGCCGGGCGCGAAAGGGCTGCTGTTCACGCCGTACATCGTCGGCGAGCGGACGCCGCATGCGGATTCCGTCATTCGCGGCAGCTTCATCGGCATCGACGGCGCGCATGAGCGGAAGCATTTCGCGCGCGCGGTCATGGAAGGCATTACGTTCTCGCTGAACGAATCGGTCGCGATGTTCCGCGAAGCCGGCAAGACGGTCGACACGATCATCTCGATCGGCGGAGGCGCGTCCAATCCGGTGTGGCTGCAGATGCAGGCGGATATTTTCGATGCGGACGTCGTTTCCCTGGAGAACGAGCAGGGGCCGGGCCTCGGCGCGGCCATGCTGGCGGCTTACGGCTGCGGCTGGTTCGACAGCCTGGAAGCGTGCGCGGAGCTGTTCGTCAAGCGCGCTTCCGTGTACAAGCCGAATCCGGCGGCGGTGGACGCGTACAGCGGCCTGTTCCGGATTTATCAAGAGGTGTACGCGGCGACGCGGACATTGAACGAAGGGCTTCAAGCATACCGCAATTCGTAATCATCATTCGGCGTATTCCGCCGCACTGGCTCATGACCGTTTCCCTGCTTGGCGGGGAAACGGTTCTTTGTGCTGCGACGACCTCGCAGAACCGTCGCAGCACAAAGAACCGGCGCGGACCCCGCGGAACTGTCGCGGAACCCCGCCGAGCTGCCGCGGAAGTCCGCCGCACCGGCGCCGAGCCCCGTGGAGCTGCCGCGAAACCGCGCCGAGCTGCCGCGAAACCCTGCCGCACCGGCGCCGAACCCTTGCGGGGGCTTCGCTGAACTTGCGCGGCTATGCCGCGGCGCTGCCGCGGTCATGAAGCACGAAACCTCCATCTCCGCAGAAGCGGAAATGGAGGTTCGGGTAGGTTTTAATGGAAGGTTTTATAATGGAAACGGGATAGGAAGATTAGTGATAAGGCCCCCACAGATCGTTCATCGAAACGCCCAGCTCGTCGGCGATCAATTTCGCGGTGAGCCGATGCGGCCTTTTGATTTTGCCGTTGCGGATGTTGGAGATGGTCGTGAGCGAGATTTTCGTATTCTCGGCCAATTGGGTGACGGACATTCGCTTCTCCAGCATGAGCAGCCGCAGCTTGAAGGAGGCGTCCGCCGGATCGCCGGCGCTGACGGACGAATTGGCGGTTGGCATATCTGCTTGTGCCATGTCGGTGCCGTCGGCGGGCTCCATCTCCAACACGACGATGGCGCAGCACCGGTACGAGCCGTCGCCGTTATAGAATGGCTTTACGATGGAGTGAGTATGAAATCGGTCCTGGAACAGCTGCAGCAGGAAACGGAATTCGCCGGTCTCCCTGCTGGCGCGCAAGGCAAGCAGCTGCTCGCGCACGCGGGCCCGGTCCTGCTCGACGACGAACTGATCGCATTTCAAGCGGGAAAGCTCCAGACGGTCGTATTGAATCGGGGTATGGTAATGGCGCATGCCCACGATGGTATCGGCCGTCGTCAGCAGCATGGAGGCGACGATGCGGCGTTCGCAGACTTGATCCTCGATCCATTTATGCTCCGACCGGTCGCGGATCGTCACCATCAGGACGGCGTTGTTCGGATCCGACACGCACTTGGCGTGAAGCTCGCAGAATTGCGGTTCCGAATGCGGCCAAGTAAAATACGACTCCGCATACGCCTCCCGGGATTCGGGGGTGATAGAGCTGCACAAGCGATCGATGATCGGCCACAGCGGGCTTGCGCCATGTGCCGGAAGCGAGGCAAGCTCCCGCCCGATCAGCTCGTCGGCGCCGAAGCCCGTCATGATATGGAAAGCGGAGCTGCATGCATGAATAATCCGGCTATCGGAATTGCAGCGAACGATGATTACGGCATCAGAAGAATGAGCGAAGAAGTTCATCATTTCTACAGCTCCTCTGGATGAGTTGTCCCCCCATTATAGCACAGCGCGCAGCGCCGTAAATGAAGTTTGATTCGCCACGCGGCCGTCTCGTCCGGCGCCGGTATGACGTGCGGAGGAAACGGGTACGCTAACCGGGCATGGAATAATTTTACCGCAAAGGGTGTGCCCGCAATGCAAAACGATACAGCGTTATTGTTTCAATTCGCCGATCCCCGCACGGCATCGATGGCAAGCGGAACGTTCGAAGAGCTCGGCTACGATCCCGTGATCCAGCAGGGGAACGAGGTCCATATTCATTTGCGCAGCGACGACCTGACGTCGGCATTGGAGATCGCGCAATCGCACGGCGGCCAGCTGGCCGTGGAATCGTCCATTCCCGATATTCAGCTGACGAACGAGGCGTATCGGATGGAAAATATCGCGATTCCGGCCCATGTCGTGAACGAGGACTGGATCTCGCAGGAAGAGACGGAGCCTGGCCTGCAGAATCGCGACGACGATGCGCCGGCGGCAGACGAGTTTTTCCCGGACGACGGCTCGTACGGCTACTTCTCGGGCGACGTCCATAGTTGAAGCGCCGGCGGGCTGACCGGCGGCGTCCGTCAGGTCAGCCTATAAGGTGTACGTTATTCCGGCATGCTCAGCACCTATCGAGCTATAAGCCGATATTGGTTTTTAAGCCTTGGTAGCTTCCGGAATTAGGAAAACCGTCCTGAACGAGCGACATGAACTTCTCCGTGAATCCATAGGCCGCAAGTTCGTTGATCGGTACCATTGTCATCTCGCTTATTGGATTGCGATCGAACTCGTTCGCAGCAGATTGCTCATCGTCTCTCGCTCCTCTCGCTATTATCTTATCCGTTGATGCTAGTGCCGCAGCCCGACTTTCGCCTCGCGGCCGGTTTATTTTGACAACCGAAAGACATTACAGTAAACTGTAACTAATACACCGAAGTGTTTCATATACAGTTGAATGTATGGGAGGCGTTGCGGTCATGAATGGTTATACCGCGAAACAGGTTGCCGAAATTCTGCAGGAGGCCGATCCGCGTATGAATTTGCGGACGGTCAGGTACTACACGCAGATCGGCATGGTGCCGCCGCTAGAAGCGGCAGGGAACCGCAGGGTGTACACCGACGACCATATCCGCCGTTTCCGCGCCATCATTACGTTATCCCGAACCGGAGAGACGCTGGCTGCCATCCAGGACATGTTGAAGAGCCTCTCTGCGGCGGAGATCGAGAACTTAAGCCGGCAATTATCGCTGTATGAGCCCAGCCGGATGCTCGGGAACGAAACGCTGAAAATCACGGACGATGTCCTGATTACGATCAGCCCCCGCATTTCCGCGGAGGTCAAGCAGCGCGTGATCGAATCGGTAGCTCAAGCGCTGAACGGTGATCCTCATGAGACTTGATCTGAAGACGGCCAAGTCCAGGATGGAGAACGAAGCAGGGATGAATCATTTGCGGATCAGGCTGCTCCGGGACGAAGAAGAGCTCGCGCAGCAGGCCGAAATCCAGCTTCTGCTGCCGGACGGCATTTATCGTTCGCGCAACTTGAATGGTTATGCCGAGAATGAACGTCAGCATATCGTTGTCGGTGCGCCGGACCAAGAGGTACCGGACCAAGAGGTAATGGTAGAGCTGTATACCGAAAACGCGATCCGATGCGGCGAATGGACGATCGCGGTAAACGTATGGACGGCGATGAGCATGATAAGCCGGGAGCTGGAGATGCTGGTCGTCGGAGAAGAGGAAATGGACGCGGCCGAGCTCGACGATGAAGTCGTCGAATGCGTCAAGGCGCTGCGCAATGCCGCTCCGCCCGCCGATGAAGGGTTCCGGACGGTGACGATCCAACCACGGCGAATCGAGAAGCGGCAGCATGCATTTACGGATCTGGAGAAGAAGTATCGTATCGATTACTAATGAGAAGGAGCTGAATCGCATGGAGCAGGAGCAACGCGAATATACCGTCGAGTACCAGGACGGCTACGGCGTGCTATATTATGAAACGGTCACAGCGGACGGTCTGTCCGAAGCCGAAACGCAGGTGCGCCGCAGATACCCCGATGTCACGATCAGAGCCGTCACGATGAATCCGCATGCCGGCTTGGATAGGAATGCCTGACGTATTCCGCGCTATCCGTCGTAACGCGCTGCTTCATTAATAATAGTGCAATAGTGCCCGGCCCGTTGCCCTCACTGCTAGCAGGGCTCGGCCTTCTTGACTTCTGCCGCACGGTACGCGACTGGCGTATCATCGCGCGGCTGAGTATGGCCGGGCGGGCCTGTGGAACATAACGGCTGACGAAAGCATTGCGAGTCAGTCTCTTATCGCCGCATGGCTCCCCGCCGAATAGCCCGTCGAGAACGCGGCCGTAATGTTATAGCCGCCCGTGTAGCCGTGAATATCGAGCACCTCGCCGCAGAAATACAAGCCCCGCATCAGCTTCGACTGCATCGTCTTCGGATCGATCTCCTTCAAGTTCACGCCGCCCCCGGTCACGAACGCATCCTCCAGCTTCAGCGTCCCGTAAGCGCGCAGCGGGAATGCCTTGACCAGCTTCGCGAACGCCAGCCAGGCCTGCTTCGGAATATGGTCGTAGGTCAACTGCTCGTTCAGGCCGGCTTCCTTCATAAGCAGCGGGATCATCCGCTCAGGCAAGTAGCTCTTGAGCACGTTCTTGACCGCCTTCCTGGACTCGTCCCGGGCAAGCCGCATCGTCTCGGCGTATACCTCGTCGGCCGACTGATCCGGCAGCAGGTCGATCGTCAGCAGGGCGTTGCGGGCGTCGCCTTTCTTCAATTCCTTGACGACGAATTGGCTGCAGCGCAGCGCGATGGGACCCGATAGGCCGAAGTGGGTGAAAATCATATCGCCGCGATGCTCGGTCACGCGCTTGCCCTTGGCGTTCCAGACGGACAAGCTGACATCGCGAAGCGACAATCCCTGCAGCTCTTTGCTTTGAATGAACGGCTCGTTCGACGTAATCGGCACTTCCGTCGGGAACAGCTCGGTTATCGTATGGCCGGCCTGCTCCGCCCACGGATAGCCGTCCCCGGTCGAGCCGGTATGCGGGACGGATTTGCCGCCGGTGGCGACGACGACGCTCCCGCAGCCGATCGTTTCGCCCGATTTCAGCGCAACCGCGCGCACGCGCCCGTTGTCGTAGGCGATATGGGCGACGGGAGCGTTCACCCGGATGTCGACGCCTTGCTTCCGAACCTGCTGAACGAGCGCGTTCACGACGGTCTTCGCGCTGTCGGTGACCGGGAACATCCGGCCGTTGTCCTCTTCCTTCAAGGCGATGCCAAGCCCTTCGAAGAAGGCGATAATCTCCTTGTTGCCGAAGCTGTTCAGCGCGCTGTGCAGAAACCGGCCGTTGCCGGGAATATGCTTGATGAGCTCGTCCAGCTCCTTGATGTTCGTCACGTTGCAGCGCCCGCCGCCCGAAATGCCGAGCTTGCGCCCCAGTTTATCTCCTTTGTCCAGCAGCAGCGTCCGCGCCCCGTTCTTGCTGGCGGCGATGGCGGCCATCAAGCCGGCGGAGCCGCCTCCGATAATAATCACGTCGTATGTCACGATATTCTCCTCGATCATGTATCTATATTAATGCGCGTCAATCTATTTCCATGGCTGAATGCCGTTACTATCATACTATCCAGACGGAGGACCGTCTACTCGCGGAGCCTTCGCGTATTTACAAAATTTTGGTATAATCTACCATAAAACGCTGGTTGGAATTAACAGGATTTTCATTGTAAATTCAATAAAGCTATGATTTAATCGGATTAAGAGCGTATCGCGGATAAACAATAGCTGGTCCTCTCTGGAAGGTGGGACTCAATTTTGTGTGGAAGCTTCTTCTTCTGCAATTTCTTCTAGCTCTATTTCCGATTTTTATTTTTCAATTCTGGTATGACTACTCCAAACCTCTCAAGCGAGTGCCGAACTTCCTTATTCTGACATGCGGCGTTTGCGTGCTGCTGGGCATTGCGACGTGCATCGACGTGCAAGGATTCGATCTCGGCTATCTCTATGCGCAGCTCATCATCGGTTCCCTGTACGGCGGAACGCTCGTCACCGTCGGATTAACCTTGATCTATCTCGTCGCCCAGCTCATTATGATGGACGGCAGCTGGGGATGGATCGAGATGGCCGGTACGCTGCTGCTCGTCGTTCCCGCGATGTCGTTCTTCAACCACCGGTTCTACTTCCGAAGCATGCGTTCGAAGTTTACGATTGCCTTAAGCTTGACCGCGCTCGTCCTGTTGATTCGGGCAGGCGCTTTTATATACTACTACCGTGTAGAGCATCCCCTGTTGAGCGAGGCGGATTACTATACGGTAATCCTCCATCAGGCGTCTTATTTCATTATCGTGGCCATCGGAATCGCCTGTTCGGAGCACTCCGTCCGGTATCAGCAAATTCATTACCGGCTTGCGAAGATGTCGGACAACTACCGCATCGAGGTGCAGAAGCTGCAGCAATTTATCGAAGAAACGCCGCTCGGCGTCATCTTCGTCGATCAGGCAGGCACGATCACGCATATTAATGAAATGGCGATCCATCTGCTGAGGGACAAAGTAGGCGGCAAGACGCGGAGCGAGCTGCTCGGCCAGCCGTTCACCATCATGTACGACCACATCGAGAAGGACGTCATGGGACGCCTGCTCCATCAAGCGCTGAACGGGCATAAGGTCACAACGGAATACGTGCAGGAGCAGGGTAAAATCTACCTGAATTCCGGCATTTGCGTCCGCGATATGGACAACAACGAAATCACCGGCGCGGCGCTGATCGCCCATGACATGACGGAGCTGAACCGGCTGCGGGACGAGCTCGGACGGATGGAGCGCCTCAGCCTCGTCGGGCAGATGGCGGCGAGCATTACGCACGAGATCCGCAATCCGATGGCGGTCATTCGGGGCTTCGTCCAGCTGCTGGGCGAACGGAGTCCCGACAATCAGCGGGAATATTACCGGATCGTCATGGAAGAGCTCGACCGGGCGAACAGCATTATCAGCGACTTCCTGTCGCTGGCCCAGAACCGGATCATCGAGAAGAACAAGCGCTCGCTGCATGACATCATCAACGAGATTACGCCGCTGCTGCTCGCCGATGCCAATATGCGCGGGCAATCGCTGGAGCTGAAGCTGGGCGATGATATTCCGATGCTCATGCTGAACGAGAAAGAGATGAAGCAGCTCATCCTGAACCTGTCGCGCAACGGGATGGAAGCGATGGATCACAACGGCGTTCTGTCGCTGGAGACGGCCGCCTATGACAACCATGTCGATCTGCGCGTCAAGGATACCGGCAGCGGCATTCCGAAGGAGAAGCTGGAGCATCTGTTCGAGCCGTTCTATACGACCAAGTCCCATGGCACCGGGCTCGGCCTTCCGCTCTGCCTCAGCATCATGGAACGTCACGGCGGCGACATCTACGTCGATTCCGAAGAGGGCGTCGGCACGACCTTCGTGGTCCGCTTCGACCGCAACCGCAACGCCTACGAAGCGGCCGCGGCGCTCAGCCGGTCTTGATGCGGCCGGATCCATGACGGATGACGAATACATAGCGAACGGATAAGCGGTATGCCCTGCGCGCATACTACCCGTTGGAAGGGGGTGCCAGCAGTGGAAAACAATCCGCAGTCGCGCAGCGCTTCCGAACAGGACGCGTCGGCAAACAAGAAGAAGCAGAGCGCCAAGGCGCCGGAATCGGAAGGCTACGACAAGAAGTTAGATGGCCCCAATCGCCCTTCCATCTAAGGAAGGAGAACGGGCATGAACGAGGATGACGCACAGCAGATGAAAGGATCCGCCGCAGGCGGCGACGATCCGGAGCTAGATCCGTACGAAATCAATTTCCTGCCTCGGTTCCGCAGCGGCCGGGGTCCGAGAGCGCCGTTCGTGAACAGCAGCGGCGTCGTCATCGGCGATCATATGTACGAGTCGCCGAACTCGCCGCTCAGCGATTGGACGACGGACACGGATCCCGCGGTCATGGCGGGCGGCGAATGGGTGCATCCGTTCAAGGACGTCGGTTTTCAGACCGGCGAGAACCGGGCTTATTTCGAGCAGGGCATTCCGCCGGCAGGCGGCGTCTTCACGCATCCCGAAGAAGATGCGGCCTATGAAGCGATGAACGATGCCGAACTCGAGGATGAGCCGCAGTAAGCCGCTTGCGGCCGCGGCAATCCGCAGTCGGGCAGCAGAGCAATCGGGCGCAGGCCCGGTTGCTTTTTCTTTGCTTTCATTAGGGTCGCGGCGTATAATAGAAAAAAACTGCAATTTTAAGGAGCGATCACATATGTCGATGTCTTTCGAACGATACATGCTTGATATGATCCAGCCGATGCGCGACGATCTGACACGTCTTGGCATCGAGGAGCTGCGCACGCCGGAAGCGGTAGAAGAGAAGCTGCCGAACGCGAAGGGCACGGCGCTCGTCGTCATCAACTCCGTTTGCGGCTGCGCCGCCGGCCAATGCCGTCCGGGCGTTGCCCAAGCGCTGCAATCCGAGAAGCTGCCCGATCACCTGTTCACCGTATTCGCCGGCCAGGATAAGGAAGCGACTGCGAAAGCGCGCGAATATTTCGCGCCGTATCCGCCGTCCTCGCCGTCCATCGCCCTGTTGAAAGACGGAGAGCTCGTTCATTTCATTGAACGTCACCAAATCGAGAACCGTTCGGCCGCCGATATCGCAGCAGATCTGTCGTCTGCTTTCGAACGGTACTGCTAATAGAAGAGGTGATGGCATGAGCTTGCAGGAACAGATCATAAGAGAGCTTGGCGTGAAGCCGGAGATCGATCCGCAGCAGGAGATCCGCAAGCGGGTCGATTTCTTGAAGGATTACGTGCGCAAATCCGGAACGGCCGGCTTGCTGATCGCGATCAGCGGCGGCATCGACAGCGCGGTCGCGGCGGGCTTGTGCAAGATCGCGACCGACGAGCTGACCGAAGAGACGGGCAAGGAGCACATGACGCTGGGCGTATTCCAGCCTTACGGCGAGCAAACCGATATTTCCGACAGCTACGCCGTGGCGGAGGCGTTCAACCTCAAGTACCGCGTCGAAACGAACATTCAGGAAGCGGTTGACGAAATCTCCCTCGAAACGGAGCACAGCCTGAAGTCGATCGGCATCTCCAAGCATCTGAGCCGCGGCGGCAAAGGCAACATCAAGGCGCGGACCCGCATGGTCGCGCAATATGCGCTTGCGTTCGAGCTGAACCTGCTCGTCGTCGGCACGGACCATGCTTCCGAAGCCATCACCGGTTTCTACACGAAGTGGGGCGACGGCGCGGTCGACATTACGCCGCTCAGCACGCTGAACAAGCGTCAAGTCCGCCTCGTGGCGGCTGCGCTCGGCGTGCCGGGCGCCGTCGTGACGAAAGCGCCGACCGCTGGACTGTGGGACGGCCAAACCGACGAGGACGAGCTGGGCCTCACGTACGAGGAGAACAGCGATTACCTCGAAGGCAAGACGATCGGCGACGAATCCCGCGAGAAGCTGGAGAAGCATTATCTCAAAACCGCGCATAAGCGGAACGCGATTCCGGGCATTTAATGCAGGCAGCACGACAAGACGCCCTTCGGTTCAGACCGAAGGGCGTTTACTTGTTGCGGCCGGCGTACCGGCGTACCGGCCGGCCGTGGAGGAACGGAGTATGGCTGTTACGAACGAGAGCAACTCGAGCGCTTTCCGGACTGTAGATCCTCTATTTGGCTATTTTGGTGATTATTCGGTACCCCGCGGACAGGAGATTCGTTATTTAAGCAATCCGGCGTGGATTTGGCGCCTTAGGGGGGCGCTAGCGGTTAGGCATAGGGATTGCTGTGCAGGCGGCTTGGTTTTAGGCTTGCTAAGCAGGCAGTTAGCTTCGAGATTGCTTCGCGGGCCGTCAGGCTTGGGTTTGATCCGCAGCGGTTAGGCTTTTTACAGCTCTGCTGGCAATCGCGAAGCGCTGCGTTTCCGCTGGCTTTTAATGGTATGATAGGACAGAAGGACAGAACGATCACATTGGGGAGGTCGCTGCACTTATGAATCCTGCTGTATGGCATCATCGCAATCCGCTTGTACATACCTTGAAGGCGCTGTCGGAGGGCCGGTTGACCGTCGGATTCATCGGCGGTTCCATTACGGACGCCCGTCCGCGGCATAATTGGCCGGAGCCGGTTATCGGCTGGCTTGTCGAGCGGTTCCCGCAAGCGAGGATCGTCGTCGAGAACGCCGCTATCGGCGCGACGGGCAGCGAGCTCGCCGTGTTTCGGGCGAAGCGGGATTTGATCGACCGCGGCTGTCAGCTTGTGTTCGTCGACTATGCCGTCAACGATCAGGGCGAGCCTGACGAGAAACGCAGCCGGACGCGCGAAGGCCTCGTCCGCAAGCTGCTCGCGGACGGCAGCCGGGATGTCGTCCTGGCGCACACGTATATGCAGGACATGTACGGGGCAATGGCGGAAGGAGGCGTGCCGGATTCGATCGCCGGACTGGAACGCATTGCCGACCACTACGGCGTCGGCTCCGTCTGGATGGGGCTGTACGCGCTGGAAGAGGTGCGCAAGGGCCGCATGCGCTGGGAGGAATGGCTGCCGGACGGCTTGCATCCGACGAGCCGCGGCAGCTACAGCTACGGGCAGAGCATCATCGCCTTCCTGGAGCGGGAGCTGCTGGGCGCAGACGGCGCCCGCGCCTTGGCCGTGGAGCACGAGACGGGCAGCTCCGCCGCCATCCGCGCGCTGCCTGAACCGCTGAACCCGAAGCATTGGGGAGCGGCGGAGGTGCTGCCGCTTGCGGAGGCGGAGACGGAAGGGCCGTGGACGATTCGCCGCTGGCCGTATTACGAATGGATCGACCAGGTGCTGGAGACGGCGGCGGTCGGCGCGAAGCTGGCGTTCTCGTTCAACGGGCGGGGCCTGTCCCTCGGGTTCGATTTCGGCAAAATGTCGGCCGAATTCCGTTACCGGATCGACGGCGGGGAATGGGTAACGGTAAACCGGGAGCGGCCGGACTGGTGCGGCGACGAAGGCTGGTTCCGGATCTGGTTCCTCGAGGACGAGCTGGCAAGCGGCGCGCATCGGCTGGAGCTTGAAGTCATTCACGGCAATCGGCCGGATTGCAGAGGAACGAATTTTAGACTGGCGCTGATCGGCGTCGTCGTATAAGGCAGGCGGTTGAGAGATTGATCATCGGTATCGGACATGATCTCGCTTCGCTGGAGCGGATCGAGAAGACGCTGCGCGGATCGGCCGGCGCACGGTTCCAAGAGCGAATCCTGACGGAGCGCGAGCGGGCCATGGCTTCGGAATACAACGGCCGGCGCTTCGTGGAATTCGTCGGCGGGCGGTTCGCCGTCAAGGAAGCCGTCGCCAAAGCGTTCGGCTGCGGCATCGGCGGCACGCTTGGCTTCCTGGACATCGAGGTTGGCCGCGAGGAGAGCGGCAAACCGCTCTGCCGCCTGTCGGCGGACGCGTGGGACAGGCTTGGCCTGCTAAGCTCGGATACTGCCATTCACGTCTCCATCTCGCATGACTACGCGCTGGCCTCAGCGTATGTCATCGCGGAGCGGATCCGCTAAGAACGGTTGCATAAGCGCTGCACCCTTTGCCCATAATTGGAATACAACGTAGAACAACGGGGCAAGAGGGGGAGACCGGGATGGCACGGAGACGGGAGCTTCTGGCACAGCGGATATTCATGAGCGGGCAGACGGTTCCGCAAGACGGGGTGTACGGCAATCTATGGGGCGGCTGGCTGCCTCTGCTGCAGGGCGATCGGTTTCCGCAGCATCCCGGGATGGACGACACGAAGTGGACGTACCAAGGAACGCTTACCGCAGGCCTGCCGCAATGGAAACGGGCGGACGGCAAGCGGTGGGCGTCGGATCGGTAGGCAGCAATGCAGCAAGGCCCTGATAGCGGCCGCTTCGTCAAGCGGCAGCGTCAGGGTCTTTTCGCGTGCGATTCACGGGAATGCCGGCTAGTGTCAGTGCTTGGCACGCAGCAGGAAGCGAGCTTCCGCGATTATGGCATCCGTCAGCCAGCCGGAGACGGCGGGCATGCCGCATCCTGGCGGCAGCGGACAGGAGCCAAGAGCGGAAACATGCCTGAACCCGGTGGGAGAAACGGGGGTACAGCGGGTCGTCTCATTGGCCGGGAGAATCTTTGCATGTGGATAAATAACCTATTTATGTATGGATAAGGATGATCTGGCATGCGGATTCAAGGTGTTTCTTTTCAAACGGTTGCGCTATAATAGAGCGTAATGTTTACTACTGTTTACTAGATTACAGAAACATGCATGTTGTCTGCATTTGGAGCTGCAATGAAACTTACCTACCAAACCATCATTCAAAATTATTTTCACCGTTTTCAAGCGGAAGTATCGATGGCCGCTTACTCCGTCTCCTATCCGGGACGCCAGCATCATCTGCCGCCTGAGTTCTACCGCATCTGGCTCTTTCATGAAGGAGCGGGCACCTTGCAGGTAGGCGGCCGGTCGGTGGAGATCAAGCCCGGTCAGCTGATGCTTCTTCCGCCGGGCGCGTTCCAGGCGTTCGAGGCGAAGGCGGACACGCGGATCGGCTTGTACTGGTGCCATTTTCAGGCATCCATCGGGGACATGGACATGTTCGATCTGCTTCAGCTGCCGATAAGCGTTTATCCGGACGACCGGGAGCATATCGTGCAGCTGTTCGAGAAGCTGATCGCGGCATGCCGTTCTCCGTTATTGACGCGGGAACTGAGGATCCGCGCGGCGATGTTCGAGCTGCTCGCCTGCTTCCTGGAATGCGGCGGCATTCAAGAATCGACGCTGCGCGCGATCGAACCGCTGGAGAAAATGGAACGCGTGCTGGCCTACATCGAAGCGCATCTGGCCGAGACGATGTCGATCGATGACCTGGCGCGGCTTGCGTATTTGCATCCGAACTATTTTATCGGCTATTTCAAAAGCATTGTCGGCTATGCGCCCGCGCAATACGTCAATCGCCGCAGGCTGGAGCTCGCGCGATCGCTGCTGGAGAACAACGAGCTCAGCATCACCGATATCGCGCAGCGTGTCGGGATGCAGAACCATTACTTCTCGCGCATCTTCAAGCAATATATCGGCATTACGCCGAGCCGCTACAGACAAATTTACAATGAAGCGCCGAAGCGCGAGGAAGGGACGGAGGGAACGGAATGACTACGGAAGCGGCAAGCTACTTCAGCAGGGAGCTTCTGACGTGGTATCTGGGCCATAAAAGGGACCTGCCCTGGCGCCTGAACCGCGACCCGTACCGCGTATGGGTGTCGGAGATCATGCTGCAGCAGACGCGCGTGGATACCGTGATTCCTTACTATGAGCGTTTCATGGCGAAGTTTCCGACGGCTGCCGCGCTTGCGATGGCGCCGGAAGCGGAAGTGCTGAAATGCTGGGAAGGACTCGGCTATTATTCGCGCGCCCGCAATTTGCAGGCCGGCGCGCGCGAAGTGCTCGCCCGCCACGGAGGCGTCGTGCCGGACGACAAGGAGGCCGTCTCCGCGCTGCGGGGCGTGGGGCCGTATACGGCCGGCGCGATCATGAGCATCGCGTTCAACCGGCCGGAACCGGCGGTGGACGGCAATGTCATGCGCGTGCTGTCGCGGTATTTCTGCCTCGAGGAGGACATCGCGAAGCCGGCGACGCGGGTGAACATCGAGAAACTCGCGGCATCGCTCATCCCGGACGGCTCGGCGGGCGACTTCAACCAAGCGCTGATGGAATTGGGCGCCCTCGTCTGCACGCCGAAGTCGCCGGGCTGCCTGACCTGTCCGGTCATGATGCACTGCGAAGGACGCATGGCGGGCAAGGAGCACATCCTGCCGATCAAGACGAAGGCGAAGCCGCCGCGGCGGGAGACGCGGATCGCCGCGCTCGTTACCGGCAGCGGCGAGCATGCCGGCAAGCTGCTCGTGCGGCAGCGGCCGGAGAGCGGCCTGCTCGCGCAGATGTGGGAGCTGCCGCATGTGCTGGCGCAAGGTGCGCTGGGCGCGAGCGCGCCGGCCAAGCGCCGCGGCCGCGGCAAGGCCTCGGCCGCCGAGGCTGCGGTGCAGATGGCTGCGGCGGATGTCATTGCCGCGGCCGCGGCCGCCGCGTTCGCCGCCGATGCCGGCGCAGCGGAGACGGCCGCCGGATCGGCGGCGGCCTTCCCGCATGAACCGGCGGCGCTGGCCGTGCCCGCTGCGGGCGTCACGGATGTCGGGACTGCCGCGGACGCCGGAGGCGGCTTCCCGGACGAACGGGAAGCCGGGACGGCGACGGATCGCCGCGCGGCAATGGCGGATTATCTCAGCCGCGCGCTGTCGGCGGAGGACGGACTGCTCGTTCGCCCGGACGCCTGGTGGGGCGAGACGGATCATGTGTTCAGCCATATCGTATGGGACATGCAGGTGTACCGGGCGGAGTTCGGTTTCTGGCAGGCGAAGGCTGCCGATGCGGCGGGCTCGCCGGACGCGGCCGAATCCGGCGCCGGTTACGGAGAAGGCGCCGCGCCGTCCCATTACCGGTGGATCGGGCCCGAGGAGATGGGCACGCTTGCTTTTCCGAACGTGTTTGTCCGAATATTGCATGATTATTGGAGCGATCTGGATTGATTTACCCGCAGGCTCGTTCTACAATGGTAACGAGGCTGCGCATGCGGAAGCGCGGAACATGGTCTATACCTGATGTTCATGGAGTCATAATCGAATGGAGGCTATATCGTGAGTGTAATGCTTGAACGATTGCTGCAGGAGAAGATTGTCGCGATTTTCCGTTTTATCGAGGACCAATATGCGGACCAAGCGGCAGAGGCGATGCTGAACGGCGGGATCTCGATGATGGAGATCACGATGAACACGGAAGGCGCGGCGAGCATGATCAGCCGCTGGCGCGAGAAGTTCGGCGACCGTGCGGGCATCGGCGCCGGCACGGTGCTTGATCTGGACACGGCCAAGGAAGCGGTCGCGGCCGGTTCGCAGTTCATGATCTCCCCGAATCTCGACGAATCCGTCGTCGATTACGGCTTGAAGACCGGCGTCCCGGTCTGGCCGGGCGTCATGACGCCGACGGAAATCGTCCGCGCATGGAAAGCCGGCGCGGAGCTGGTGAAGATCTTCCCGATGGGCACGCTCGGTTTGAAGTACTTGACCGAAATTCGCGCGCCGCTGGACAAGATTCCGATGCTGGCATCGGGCGGCGTCGATCTCGACAACATCGCCGACTACTTCAAAGCCGGCGCTTGCAGCGTCGGCATGGGCAGCAAGCTCGTCAACCTCGACTGGGTGCGCAGCGGACGCTTCGACCTGCTGGAAGATCGGGCAAGGAAGTTCGCGGAAGCGGTAAAGGGTCTGTAATGAGTTCGTAAGATATTATTTTGCTAGTTTCATAGCCATGAAACGTGAAAGCGCGGCCCCGGCCGCGCTTTTTGTGTTGCAGCAAGGGAGTTTGACGTCCCTAAGCCTTATAAAACAAAGAGGCCTGCGGCATATCCGCAGGCGCAAGAGAGAAAATATATAATAAAGGGGGGTCATGTGTCTATTATAGAATACTTTTATGAAAGGAACATGAAGGGAATATTACAATTACATTACAGATTCGCAATCGGCTTCATGGAGCTTGATAGGGCGACGACATGGACTTCTATATGATTCAAGATTTCGTGAACGCATTGCAGCAATAGAAGCCGTTACCGATTACCGGCGAAGACGGCTTGATTGCGGCGCAGGTGGCGCTGACCGGTTATGAATCGAATGGTCTTTATCGCGATTTCTTCGATAGTAGCCCGGATTCACGCCTGTTGCAGATTTGAAGGTTTTGGAGAAGTGGTGGACATCCGTGAATCCGCAGTATTCGCTTGCCGTTTGCAGGGAAAGACCATCTCTTAACAGCTCTTGTGCATACTCCACTCTCAGCTTCAGTAGGTACTGATACGGAGTCATGTGAAAATGCTGCTTGAAGAGCACGGTGAAGCGGGATGGAGAGAGTCCGGCTCTCTTCGCCATGTCCTCGATATGGATGGGCTCCGATATGTGGAAGGCGAAGTAGGACGTAATCCAATTCAAGAAGGGCTGGTTGGTGAGCGTTCGCGGACCAGGCGTCATATACGTCTTGAACACGAGCGTTAACCATTCATGGGCAAGCTGATTCGCTTCCATCATTCCGATGTAGGTTTGTAATTGCCAGTTCTCGATGATTTTAAACGTGAGATCTCTTAGCTTGCTCGGATTGGCGGTATTGAGCTTGAAGGGAATGTTTATCGTCTCGCAATCATGAAGCCGCGGCTGCATGAAATCCACGAATGGCGACATGTCCAGTTGTCCCGGTCTGGTGACGAAGCTGCGCTCTCTATGTGGATTGTAGAAGAAATCAAGGTGAACGTAAGGATTAATGGTATTGCCGATTCCTTTAATCGTATGGATGTCCCCAGGCTGAAGCAGACAGAGATCGCCTTCTTTCACGACATGAAGCACGCCATCGATTTGAATTTCGAATTGACCTTCCTGGGCGTAAAAAATGATGTAATCCAACAAGCTTCGTTCGCCCAGAAAAAAAGGACGGCGAATCGCATAGTCCGAGTTCCGAATATAAGGCGCAATCGCGTGATCCTCTAACTTCATCTCAACCATCCTTATAGATAATCGTTTTTTACATAAAATCCAGTGCTTTTATATACAGTTTTTAAAGCGCTAACATTCTATACTAATCGTATCTGCATTATATCATCTTATGAAGGAGCCGAACGATAAAACATCGATAGAAGGCGTAAATACAAGGGGGATCAGCATTCTATTTGGGGGGCAGCAGAGGAATTGGAAGCGCCGGGTTAACGGTTGACGGGCGGCTGGTAGATCGAAAAATATAGAGTCGCCAAAATAAAAGAAACAAGTAAACAGATGTATTTTGCACTTCTTGCAAATGCGTTATTTGATGATGGTTTTTTTCCGAAACGTTTAAGTAATTCGAAAGGATGGATGATCAGATTGAATGCTGTAACTAGAGAAGCGCCTCGCAATAAAAGAGGAGTGCTTGCAGAATGCATCAAACACAGAAATCTATTGTTGATGGTTTTGCCAGGCATTATTTTCTTTCTCATATTCAGATATGCGCCAATGTATGGGATTCAGATTGCGTTCCGGGATTTAAATTCAACAAAGGGATCACTGGAAGCGAATGGGTTGGCCTAGAACACTTCCACGATCTGTTTAGTCGACCGAGCTTCCTTGAGGTGTTTACGAATACGATCCAAATCAGTACCTATAAGCTGATCTTCGGCTTCCCCGTTCCCATTATTTTCGCCTTGCTTCTGAATGAGCTCCGAGTAGGAGCGTTGGCTGGAGCTCCATCATCTATCTCGCTGCGATTGCAGGCGTTAACTCCGAGCTGTACGAGGCGGGGAATCTCGATGGTTGTAATCGTTTTCAGCTCGCGAGGTACATCACTTTTCCGGCGATCATGCCCATAGTGACGATCATGTTCATATTTGCCGTGGGAGGTATAGTCGCTGACGACTTCGACCAAATATTCAATCTCTATTCTCCGGCTGTTTATAAAGTAGGCGACGTCCTGGGGACCTATGCGTACCGGAACGGGATCGAAAGCATGGATTACAGCTTTGCAACGGCGGTTGGCCTCTTTATGAACATCGTTTCGCTGATATTGGTGTTGGCGGCTAACTTCTTCGCAAAAAGATACAGCGATAATGGAATCCGGTAATGGAAGTGAACGAGATGAAGAGTTCTAGCCGGATAAAGAAAAGCGTTGGCGAGCACGCCTTTGATTCATTCAACGTCATTTTTATGATTTTACTTTGTTTTACGACCATCTATCCCTTTATGTATCTCCTCTCGCTCTCCTTAAGCGCAGGCAACATCTCGCTTACGTAAATTTACTTTTTTCCGCCTGAGCTGTCCTTCGATAATTTCAAGAGCGTACTAAGCTACAGTTACATCAAAACGGGTTTCGTAAATTCGGTCCTGCGCGTTGTACTTGGTACTTCATTAGAGCACTGGACAGGCCCCGTTGATAATAACGGTGAGATTGTCAAAGAAATCGAAGAGAAATTCAATGTAAATCTGACGATGGTTGACGCCGGCGATGCGGCTGCATTCGATGTTAAGATTGCCGCAGGCGAAGTTCCTGACGTGTTTCCTGTGAGCTTCTCCAAATATCAGAAGTACATCGACGATGAAATCATTAGCGAGGCATAAAGACGGCGTGCTTACTCCTGAGTTTGTAAATGCGAACGGAGAAAACAAAGGCGGAGACTGGTCCATCGCAACTGATTTCGTAAACGGCACGCTTGGCGTAACCAGCTACCCGGAATACCTCTACTGGAAACCGGCTCAATCAGCAGGTGATCGCGAAGGCTCGAACATTATGGAAATGAGAAAAAGGCGCAACGTTCAATAATGCGATCTGGATGCCATCCATTATTGCGAAGGTCAACCGTGAGTACGCATGGGGCATGTCGCTTGGAACGCTCCAAAGCGATGGTATTATGAATGAGGTTATTCTACCTCTCCCATCTCAGCCTAAATATGGAGCAGAGCTTGACAAAATCAGATCCGAGGCGTATGTGGACATCATTACTGGAAAACAGCCTATCGATTATTTCGATACCTTTGTAGAAAAGTGGAGAGCAGCAGGCGGTAAAACGCTGGAAGAAGAGGCTGCCGCAAGATAAAGGTGCATTTTACTATTCCTATGAAGGAGCCGAAGAATGAATCAACAATATAAAGGCGCAAATACACGGGAAATCAGCTTTCCACTAGGAGGTATCGGGAGCGGAAGCATCGGTCTAGCAGGCAATGGGAGATTGGTGGATTGGGAAATCTTTAACCGTCCGAACAAGAGAAGCTTCAACGGTTTTAGCCACTTTGCCATTAAGGCGGAGCAGGATGGCAAGCTTCTTGATGCGAGGGTGCTGAACGGCGATATGCAATCGCCTTATACAGGCGAGCCGGTTCGCGGGGGCCCTCTGCATAGCGGGTATGGCTTCGGTCCGGAGAGCCAGACGATGGCGGGCATGCCGCATTTTCAAGAGACTGCGTTCAAGGGAGAGTTTCCAATCGCCGAAATGTCGTTCGCGGATGCTGCTTTTCCGGGAAACGTGCAGCTAACGGCATTCAACCCCTTCATTCCGCTTCAAGAGGATGATTCCAGCCTGCCAGCAGCATTCTTCGAGTGGGAGCTAGAGAATACGGGAGATGCGGCCGTTACGTATACGATCTGTCTATCGGCGGGAAATCCCAAGTCAACCGAGAGGGCAGCCAACCGCTATATTGAGTTTACGGGGCAGGAAGACCGCAAGATTCATGCGATTCAATTGACCTCTGACCAATACAGCCAAGAGCATGCGAGCTACGGAGACATCACCATCGCAACAGATACGGCGGAGGTGAGTTATCAGGAATATTGGTATCGCGGCGGATGGTGCGATAATCTCGAGATGTTCTGGCATGACTTCACGCAGCCGGGCCGTTTCGCGAACAGGCATTATGAAGCGGATGAATCGACTGCGCATCGGAAGGATACCGCATCGCTTGCGGCGCATATCGACTTGCGTCCTGGCGAGAAGAAGGGAATCAAGTTCGTCATAAGCTGGAGCTTTCCGAATGTGGAGAACAATTGGAACCCGGCTCCGATGGGCGCCAACTCGTGGAAGAATTACTATGCAACATGGTTCGATGATTCCAAGGCCAGCGCGCAATATGCCATGACGAACTGGAAGCGATTATACCGCGATACCCTCACGTTCAAGGATTCCTTGTTTGCTTCTACTGTGCCTGACGCCGTAAAGGATGCGGTATCCGCCAACCTGTCCGTCATCAAGTCGGCGACGACGCTGCGCCTGACCGACGGCTCGTTCTATGGCTTCGAGGGCTGTATCGAAGACGTGGGCTGCTGCGAAGGCTCCTGCACGCATGTATGGAACTATGCGTATGCGCTGCCGTTCCTGTTCCCTCGCCTGGAGCGGAGCATGAGAGAGCTGGATTTCAAATACAACAAGCGCGAAGACGGCAGAATGTCGTTTCGGCTTATGCTGCCGCTCGGACGCGAAAGATCGGACTTTCGAGCTTGCGCCGACGGTCAATTCGGCGGCGTTATCAAGGCTTATCGGGATTGGAAGGTATCGGGGGACACGGACTGGCTCCGCTCGATCTGGCCGGCTGTTAAGGAATCCATTACCTATGCATGGATAGGCAGCAACGAAGATAAGTGGGACCCGGATAAGTCGGGCGTATTGACGGGAAGACAGCATCATACGCTCGATATGGAGCTGTACGGACCGAATTCCTGGCTGAGCGGATTCTATCTGGCTGCCCTGAAGGCAGGCGCCGAGATGGCGAAAGCCTTGAGCGAACAGGAGTCGGCGGCGGAGTTCAGCGAATTGTTCCAAGCCGGCAAGCGTTGGGTAGACGAGCATCTGTTCAACGGAGAATACTACGTTCAGAAAGTCGATCTATCCGATAAGGTTCTGCTTGAACAATTCGATGAGAAGACCGTCGCTACGTATTGGAATGAAGAATTAAGCGAGATCAAATATCAGATCGCGGATGGCTGCGCGATCGATCAGGTCGTTGCCCAGTGGCATGCCAACCTATGTGGACTCGGGGAAATCTTCGATAAGCAGCAAACCCGTTCGGCGCTGCAATCGCTATACCGCCATAATTTCAAGTCCAGCATGCGGAATGAAGCGAATACGTGGAGATTGTACTCGCTGAACGACGAAGGCGGGCTCGTGATCTGCACATGGCCGGAAAGGACGAGCAAGCCTGCGATTCCGTTAACTTATAACTCCGAAACGATGACGGGATTCGAATACCAAGCGGCTTCTCATATGATCCAAGAAGGGCTTACTGATGAGGGCCTCGCGGTCGTTCAAGCGATACGCGAACGTTACGACGGGGAGAAGCGCAACCCTTGGAACGAGATCGAATGCGGTAGCAACTACGCCAGATCTATGGCGAGCTTCTCCTTGCTCCAAGCATACAGCGGATTCGAATACGATATGGTTGCAGGCATGATCGGGTTTAAGCCGGTGGCTGTGCAAGATGGCGTATTCCGTGTTCTGTGGTCGCTCGATCGGGGCTGGGGCGTGTACGAGGAGCAAGCCAAACAAGCGATCGTTCGAGTCCTGGGAGGAGACATGCAGTTAAACGTATTGAAGTTGCATGAAGCGCATATTGCGCGGATCGAATGCGTGAATGCCGGGGCTACGAAACTGGAATATACGACATCGGGAGATGCCATCTATTTCACGGACTCGGTCTTCTTTGATACGCAGAACGAGTTGGTCGTGATCCTGAAGTAAAACGTCATCAAAAAAACGGCGATACAAGAGCCCCGTACACTGCGTACGGGGCTCTCGGAATATATAAGCATCGGATTTAAAGAGGGGTGGACTGCCGTCACTTGAGGTTATAGATCCTGTAAAGGAATACAGCAGCTTCCGCTCTTGTCGTGCTGGCAAGCGGATGGATGAAATCGCCGTCGCCTTCGATCAAGCCTTCCTTCACCAATGCGGCCACGCTGTCTGCGGCATATGCCGCGATCCGGGATTCGTCCGCGAATCCGTCCAGGTCTGCCGCCGAGCCATGTTGGCTGATTCGGTCGAGGCTTCTCAAGGCTTTCTCGGTCAGCGTCATCATATCCTGCCTGGTGATCGAAGCCGCGGGATTAAATCTATTATCTCCGGATCCCGTCGTAATCCCCAGCTTCTTAGCGATACCGATTTCCTTATAGAAGTAATCCTCGGGTTGAATGTCGGCAAAGTTGTCCGTGAAGTCCGCCGACAATCCCAGCGTCCTTACCAGCAGCACCAGATAATCCGCCCTCGTAATGCCGGCAGCAGGAGAGAAGCTTTGCTCCGAGGTGCCGTTGATGACTCCCTTGGAGGCCAGCACTTCGATCTGTTTCTTCGCCCAGCCGTAATTGCCGATGTCTGCAAAGGTCTTGCGTACAAAGACCACCGCATATTCACTGAAGTGGGTGGTGCTGAAAGTCACCATGCCCGTCGCAGCGTCGTATTTGCCGCTTGGGACGGATACGGCCTTGCCGGAATTGTCGATGTACCAGATCGTGATATGTTCCGGATCTTTCAACTCCTCTGCCGTTGGTGCATAAGGGATGCCGACCGTCACCGGGGCGCTGTCGTTCCTCCATGCCGTCTGTTGGCCATCGAGCAGCAGACTAAGCTCGATAACAGGTTTGTCGCCAAGCTGCGCCTGAATATCCGCGGCAAGCTTACTCTTGTCTCCGGCGGCGATCATCAGGGAGACGTTCTGCGCGCCGCCCGCCTCTTCGGCAGCGAGCATATTCCCCGGAACCGTCACCGTCGCCAGGTCGGTCTTGATGTGAATCGCTTTCGATGCATCTCCTGCGGTTAAGAGGCTGGCAGGCATGGTCAGCTCGTAGGCTTTGGCTCCGTCTACTTTAGGCAGCTGCACCTCGATCGTTTTAATGCCGTCCCCATTAGCAGCCGCTTTCTCGAATGCGCCGTTCACGGCAGCCGCAGTGATTTGAACGGATGCCGTACCCGTGCTGCTGTCCAATGCGGGCGCGTCCGTTACGATCGAACTGCCGGTGGACGCCTCACTCGACGGCAAGGAGCTGCCTGTCGTCGGCGGCGTTCCGCCGCCGCTGTTGTTACTGCCGCCGTCGGCTGCGGTGACATAATCGAACGCGACCTGATTCAGGAATACGCCCCAATTTTGGGCCGGATACGGGTAGACGATTTTCAGGTACCGAATACCGCTCGGTATCGCTGCGGAAGTGTTCGTGTAATCATGATGATTGCTCTTGTAGTCGGCTACATTCGTCGTAATGACCGTAATCGGCACATAGGTTTGACCATCGGTCGATCCGTAGAATGTAAACTGCGTCTTACCCGAATCTGCCGCCGAGTCATTGATCGTGGTTGCAATGTTGAAAGAGGTGATATCTCCATCGGGCGATTTGTAAATGACATACGTCGAAGCGTCGGTCGTATTGGCCGCAGGATTAAACCGTCCGGCGTCATGATCGCCAACAGCCGTTACGTTGCCGGCATCATCCGTAGCGTCCGCGCCTTCCCAACCGCCGAAGAAAATGGTGTTCGATATGCCGCCTACGGGATGACCGTCGGCATCAAGCACCAAGTCTCCATGGTCATCGACTTGTTTACCCGTAAAGTCGTACAGCTTCGTAAAGTCGTCGCCATTGTCAATCAATGTACGGATATTGGCAGGCTTCGGAGCGTATTGGAAGGAAACGCTGCCGATATACGCTTGGTCATGATTGATGCCCTCCTGTCCATTGATGACCGTGGTCGGAGAAGGGAATACAATCTTTAAATACCTTACCTTCAGATTCTCAACCAATGGGGTCAAATTGGAACTCCAGAACGATCGGCCTTGGGCATCCACGCCTTGGGCATCCGGACTGCTGATGAAGACGATCGGCTGGAAGTTCACGCCATCGACCGAGCCTAGCACCTGAAAGCTCGATTGGGACGCGAAATCGCCGAACAGCCCCACGTTAATAGTGAATGCGTATATATCGCCTTCAGGCGACGCATAGGTGACATATTCCGTCGGCGTTTGGAGTCCGTCGGTTGTTTGAATGAACTTGGCGGCATGATCGCCCTCGAAATACGTTTGATTGACGGTTTCGATATGTGATGATTTATCATATACCTTGGTGAGATCGACGGCTTCGTCCGTAAAGTCCTTGAGGTCGGCCGGTACTTCTACGGCAGGCGTATCGGTCTGCTCCTTGATCGATATGCCGTTAAGCACCAGGTTGCCGAAGGCGGTTGCGTCGGTTAGCGCGGAACCCGTACCATTCCATCGCAATCGAGCTGCGCTGCCGGCTCCGTCGTCGTCGTTATTGACGATTTCCAGCGGAATGCTCCAATCCCTTGTCGGCGTCATAGCAAGGCTGCTCCAAGGAATTTCCAGTTCGACGGAATAGCCGTCCGCCGTTTGCGACTGGCGGTATTGAATGCCCGCTAGATCTCCGCCGGAGAGAAGGGTTTGATTGTCATAGCCTGCTGCTATTTCGTGAATTGCGCCCGCCGCATCGGGGATATACAGCTCGACGCCATCGCCGCTTTGAAGGTTGGCATCCTTGACATCGACTCCCAAATAGACGTTGTTATCGTCGCTCAAGGCGCCGAAGGCGACGGTATTATCCGAATGGCCTGCTGCAGGGTTGGATACCGTGTTGGTTAGTGCCCATGAAGCTTCATTCAGGTTTCCATCCACGGTAATAAAAGCTTGCGGGCCTTCCGCTACTGCAGTCTTGGCTCCATTGCTCAGATACAATGTACCGAACTTGGAAGCATCCTTATAGTTGTCCCCCGTACCGTTCCACATCAGAACGCTGTCTCTGCCGGGGCCGCCGTTGTCGTTATCGTTGTTGCCGATATCGAAGCCGATCGCCGTGCCTGCGGCAGGCTTTGTAATACCGATCGACGACCACGGGATTTGAAATTCCATCTCATACCCGCCGTCAATATCGGACTGCGCGATCTTTTGAGCGATGCCGGCTCCGACGCCTAATTCCGAATCACTGTAACCGAACGTAAGCTGATGATCGTTTTTATCGTAAGTAGCCGCTTTCGAATTGCCGCCATCGACATAAACTTCTACCGAGTCATCCTGCCACACGTCATGAGCGGCGTTCCTTTGAAGACTGCCATCCAGCACTTTGACGCCCACATAGAGATTGTTGTCGTCCCATAACGTGCCGAAGGTAACGTCGTCATCGGACATGCCGGAGATCATTTTGCCGACTTGGTTGTTGATGACCCAGCCTTCGCCAGCATCCAGTTTTCCATCCATGGCAGGCGCGGCGGAAGTCTTATGGGCTTCAGCCAGACCTGAAGCTATAACGCCGTCCTTTGCCGGCGTGCAATCCACCGTGAAGGACGTGTTCGTGACATTGCCGGCCCTGTCCGTCGCAGTGATCGCGATTGCGTTAGGTCCCGCGATCACAGGCACAACCTGGCTGAACGTATGGTCTTCATTGACCGAAACGGATGAACCGTTAACGGTTATGGCGGCTATTTCCGACACGCTGCCCTTCAAGACATAGACCAATCTTGAAGCAGTCGCCGCGGAGGTTACGGTGATGTCGGGAGCGGCCTGATCCAGCGTTTCATGAAGGATGGCCGGCGCTGCCTCATGGCCTTGCGCATCCGCGGCTTTCACGGTAAAGGCGTTGGCGCCATCCTGAAGCGTAACCGTCGATTGGAACCCATACGTATCTTGAGTAACGGTAACCGGCTCATCGTTGATGGTTACAATGCCATCGGACGCATTGATAAACCCTGAAATCGTATAGTCGGGTTGATTGGTATAACCGTCCGTCTGATCCAATGAGATGCCAATGTAGTCAGGGTCGTATCGCAGCGTAAGCGCGTTTGGAATCGTCTCCGTATTGTTCAATCGATCCGTTGCGGTCGTGCGAATCACATTCAGGCCGGGCGAAAGGTTCACGATTGCCGAGAAATCGTACTCGCCATGGTTTTCAGTTTGATTGACCGTAACAGGAGCATCATTGACGCTCAGTTCGATCGTTCCCGCTTCGTCAAGATGTCCGGACAGCTTGTACTGCTGGTTTCTTACGGCGTATGTCGCGTCCGTTGCATCGGAGCTGCCCGGCTGATCGAAGGTTACCGCGGGAGCCGCCGTATCCGCGTCGCCGGTAACGACTACCGTTACGCTGAAGGCGGGGAGCGAAACCGTAGCGATCTTACCATTCGCGATATTCTTCTGCTGCGCCAGCTCCATCGGCTTATCCGTATCGGCGCTCGCGGACTGATACACTTGTGCCGAAGTCCCTGTCAGACCGCTTACGTTCGTCAGCCTGGCCTTGTCTGTCGGGTTGGTTAAGATGACGACGGTTTTGTTCCCGTTCACGAAAGCAACCTGGTTTTCAATGTTCTTCTGGCTGCTTTCCGCAACCGTAAGGGCAGGGTCGTTCGTAGTCACCGTTCGAACCTTGGAACCGACGGGCACATTGGTGAATACCTTTTGCAGAATATAATAAAGCGGCGATTTACGCACGTAATCCTTGCCCGGCGTGCCCGTAGTCAGACCTGAATCGTCGGTGCCGTAATCCGTTAACGCGTTGACGTTGGAGAAATTCGTTCCTCCGCCTGTCCCGTCCCAGAACATCCAGTAATTGTCTTTCATGGCGGACATGTCATTGGAGAACCGCTGCATCGTATAAACGGCCATTTCAAGCGGATTATTCGATTCCCCGTTCCCCAGATCGATCGGACAGTACTCGGTCATCAGCTTATCCTTGTCCGGGTATTTATCCGTCGCGCGTACCCAGGACATGAGATCCGTGCCGCCCCAGTCGTACGAATGCGTGGAGAAAGCGCCGATTGCATGATCGAGCTCGGGATCTTTCGCCAAATCGGAAAAATCTTCGCCAAGGAATTGCGTGGACGAGAAATAGCCGTCTTCAGGTCCAACCAGCGTAACGGCCGATACATCGTTAGCGGATCCTTTCGTGGCATCCAATGCCGCTCTGACCTTCTTCACGACGCGCTGATACTGCTGGGGGGTATAATACGCTGCATCATAGTCCGCCATCGTCCATGGCTCGTTCTGAATCGCAAAAAATCGGGGAAGAGGCAAGCCTTTATTTTGAATATACTTCATCATATTCACGATATATTTTGCATAGGTGTCCTCTTTGTCCACCCTGAGCGTGACGACTCCGCCATTACCGTCTTTATCGCCGGCAATCGGGAGTGTTTTCATGCCGACGGGCGGACTCCAAACCGACATTTCATAGGGCAGGTTTTTGGCTGCGAGCGCTTGTATCAACTGACTTTTCTCTTCCATGTATTTCTCATTCAAGTTGCCGGCCCCGTCGCCGAGCATGATGTTGATCGGCACGCGGTCGATCGTGATGCCCAGGCCCGGATCAATAGCGCCATTGTTATTGACGCCGCCGAATATCGCATTGAATTCCGCCTTGTGATCCGGCGACGTGATCGCGCCGCCCCAGTAGGAGTAGTCGTCTCCGCCGTTGATTCCCCAGCCTTTGACGGTCTGTTGGTCCAGGCTGGAAACGACGGTATCGTAGACCTCCGGCGTCGCCGCGCTGGCGATTCGCGGCGCATAACCATAAGACAGCAGGAGGGCCGTACACGAGAGCACGCCGGTCACCTTTCTTAACGTCTTTCTTCTCATTCTTGGTCACCTTTCTTCTGTGAATTGTCCGGATTCGCATACCCGGCATTTACCCAAAGGAACATGGGGGCCTTGCCATAAAATAATTTCACCTTGATTGTATTCGCTTTCAAGTTGGGGATTAATAAAATAAACTATGAAAACATTCAAATTTCTATCGGAATTGGATAGGAGCGCGGAGGAAGAACGAGATGCTCCGAAAGCACAATTGGATCAAGCGCTTGTCATTTGGCGATGACAGGAACTTGATCCAACGTATCGGCCGTAGCTATAGAGGAGAGCGGAGTCAATCGTTAAGATACAGGGAACGATGCTTTTGCGGATGCATGCCGGCATATTTCTTGAATACGGTGCTGAAATAAGTCGCGTTCTCGAAACCGACCATTTCGCTGACCTCGAGTATTTTCAGATCAGGCGATTTCAGGAGCTCCATGGCCGCTTCCATGCGCACTTTCGTAATGTACTCGGTAATGCTCTCTCCCGTTTCTTGCTTGAAGATCAAGCTGATGTAGTTCGGCGACAGATAAACTTCTTCCGCGAGCGTCGTCAAGGAAATATGGTTCATATAGGTTTGTTCGATGATCGATTTGATTTTGTGAATGGTCCGGGCATTCTTCTGGGAATGCTTCAGCGCGAAATGCCCGGTCAGCTTGCCGAAGAAGGCAAGCATAACCTCCTGCAGCTCGGCCGCTTCCCGCTTGCTGTAAATATCGTGGAAGACCGAGGAGTAATCCGGAACGATATGCCGGATGTTCTCGTCGAGCTCGAGCACGGCCTTGCCCGCCATATTGACAAGCTCGGCGCATACGCTTTGGACATACCCGACCGGCAGTCGCCGATTATCGCACAGCGTATGGAAGATAAACCGGATTTTGTCCGCTGCATGTTCCGAATCGCCGAGCTTCATAAGCCGGATCAGCTCCTGTTCGGCGTCGAAGAGCTGAGGGAACTCCACGGACCGGTCCTCCGATTGAAAATCCCTGATGGACAATACGGAATTTTTACCCGTGTAGAAGCGGTATTTGATTGCCGTCAGCGCTTCCTGATAAGAGGTATAGATATCGGTGGCATTCCGTACGGGATTCCCGATTCCGCACGAAGAGGGGATCCGCAGGAAGGAATGCACGCATTGAATCATTTCCCGGCAGACGTTCATGGGGCTGCGATCATCGTGCGCCGCATGGCTGAACAGCATGACGTGCTCGTTCTCATTCATGAAGAAGGTGACGCAGTTCCCGCTTCGGGAGACGATCTCCTCCAGCAAATTGTTGACCGAGAAGCTGAGAAGCTGCTTATTCGTCCCGCTGTATCGTTCGACCGCTTTCTCGTAATCGTCGATTTGGAGCACGGCGGCCGTCCACGGTCCTTCCGTCGTGAACGGTAAGGCGAATTCGGTCATCTTCTGCCGCACGCTGTCCTCGTCCTTCATCATGCCGAGCGTTAATTGCGTCAGAAATTTCTCGCGAAGCACGGGCAAATTCTGATGCAGCTGCCGCTGGAGCTGTTCGGTCTGCGCTTCCCGGCCGCGCTCCATGAGGATGGAAGAAACGACCTTGCGGAGCGTCTGCTGCAGCTCTGGAATTTTGATCGGTTTCAGAATGTAACCGTCCGCGTTCAGGCTGAGCGCCGTCTTCGCATAATTGAAATCTTCCGCGCCGCTTATGATAACGAGCCGAACGGGATTGCCCAGCTCTCTTAATTTGATCGCGGCTTCCAGTCCATCCATCAGGGGCATGCGGATATCCGTCAGCAGGATATCCGGCCTCAGTTCACGGCACCGCTCAAGCGCTTCTTGGCCGTCGGCGGCATCCCCGATCACCTGAATGCCGAGCTCCTCCCAACGCACGACTTCCTTCAATCCTTCGCGCACGTTATATTCGTCATCGGCGATGATCATCGTTAGCATGGTCCTGTTCCTCCTCCCAGGTTGTAACGGCCGGAATCGTCACGGCGACGACAAGGCCTTGTCCTTCCCTTGCATAATAACGAATGCCCGCTTCGCTGCCGAATAGCTGCTTGAGCCGCTGATTGACGTTCACCGTTCCGAAGGATCGATGGGTCCCGCTCTTGTCGTCCAACATGGCGTTCAGTGCGCGTACATCGGCGCCGATGCCGTCATCGGCGATTTCGACATGAATCCACGCCTCGTTCAGGCGTGCTCGAATGTCGATGCAGCCTCTGCCGGGCCGCTTCTCGATGCCGTGTATGATCGCGTTCTCGACAAGCGGCTGCAAAATCAGCTTAACCGTATAGTGACCGTAAACTTCGGGTTCAACCTGAAGCGAGTAGTCGAGCCGGTCCTTGAACCGGAATTTCTGAATCGACAAGTAGCTCTCGACTTGACGAAGCTCTTCTTCGATGAGGATGATGCTTCTTCCTTTGCTCAAGCTGTACCGGAAGAAGTCGGACAGGCTCGTCACCATATGACTGATGTCGGGCACGTCATGACGCAGCGCGATCCAGTTGATCGAGTCGAGCGTATTGTACAGGAAGTGCGGGTTAATCTGCGATTGAAGCGCTTTCAGCTCGGCTTCCTTCTTCTTCACTTCGCTGACGTACAATTTATTGATCAGCTCTTTAATCTGCATTATCATCTTATTGTATTGACTAAACAAATAGGTAAACTCGTCTTTGCGCGCATATTGGATCTGAATGTCGAAATTCCCCTCCTGCGCGTAGGACATCGACTTAATGAACTTGCGGATCGGATTCGTAATATTGTTCGACAGGACAAGCGCGATTCCGAAAGCCAGCGCCATACACGCGGCAAGCACCGCGTACATCGCCCGCCGGAACGAAATCAGCTTGCCGTTCAGGTCGCTGCTCGGGGAGATGGAGACGACCGTCCAGCCCAGCGATTCGATTCGCCGGAAGGAGACGAGCTCGGCTCGTCCGCCGATATGTTCGCCGAACGAGCCGACGTTGCTCGGCGTATTCATTAATTTCTCAATGTAGGGGGATTCGGCCATGCTCCGGCTGACTAACGACAGGTCCGGACTCACGATGACGTTGGCCTGGTTGTCGATGATGAAGACGGAACTATGTACGGAAGGTTTTAACTGGTCCAGCATGCCGTTGAAGTCGTTAATGTCGGCGTCAATCGTCAATAGGCCGACGTAGGGGATCGCCACGTTCTTCAATCCGAACAGGCGCTTGGCGAGCTTGATCGTGTAGCCCGTGCCGCCGGACGTATGATTCTCCTGCAATCCGATCACGGAATAGCGGGCTTTGGGCGGCAAATCGGCGTACCAGGGCTTCGTTTCGATTTCGCTGATCGTGGATACGCTGCGAGAGAAATTATATTGAAAGTATTCGGGTCTGTTCAACATGTACAGCTTCGGCACGAATTGGGCATCCGAACCGTTCGGCTTCGCGTAGCTGTCCAGAATTTTGTTCAAATCGGCCAGTTCGTTCACGAAGCCGATTTGGTCGGACGGCGGGTCCGCCGACAAAATATCGACCATGTCCGGATTCAGATAGATGGCATTCGCCAAATCGCCCATTTGGTCGAACTTTTTGTTGATGACGATTTCCGTCATCGTTAAATTTTTCTGGACGGCGGCGTTGATGTTGTTCGTAATCGTCTGGTACGACTCGTTGTAGATGGTCACCGAAATAATCGAGGTCGGCAGAATAACCAGCACCAGAAAGTAGAGCAGCAATCTGTACTTCAGGTTGACGTTCGGCATTAAGGATTCGAGCTTCCGAAGCATGGCTGCAGCCTTCCTTTCGATTCAGGAGAAGACACTTGTGCGATGACTTGTATTTTAACATTATAAGGGGACATGGATATGATGAAAAGCACCCTCTCGCTTTCGGCGGCGATTTTTGCATGCCTGTGGTTGTCGGGCTGCGCGGACAGCAATAGCCAGCAAGCGAGCGATGCCGACAATGCGTTCAGGCCGCAAGTGAAAATCAAGCTGGGCGTGCAGTCCTCCGCGGCGACGAAAGACCTGGAGCGGCAGCTTGACGAGTTTAACGCTGCTCATTCCGCGTACAAAGTAGAACTGATGCCCATACCGGCCGATGGCTACGACGAGACGCTCAATATGCTCATGACGTCGGGACAAGGGCCCGACGTGTTCCAGATCGGAACGGATTGGCTGGCGACCTATGTGTACAAGAACTGGCTGCAAGACTTGTCCGAAGTCGTGGACGGCAAGATCAGCGAGCAATTCCCGCGTTGGGCTGCAGACTATACGAAGGACAACGAGCACTACTACGCCGTTCCGTCCAGCATGATGACGCTGCGTCTGGTGTACAACAAGGATTTGCTGAAAGCCGGGGCCGGCTGCCGGGAAGGGAAGCCGCCGGCTGCGCTCGATGAGCTGCGCGTGTGCGCCGATTCCATTACGAAAGCGGGAACCGGGTATCGGAAATACGGTTTTGCGCTTCCGGCGGGCGAGGATTGGGCCGGCTTCATACAGCCGCTTGAGCTGGCCAATACGTACAGCGGCATCGACTATTACGACTTTGCCCATGGCCGGTACGATTTTACCGTCTATGAGCCTTGGTTTCGAACGATATTGGCGATGAAGCGGGAAGGAGGCTTGTTTCCCGGGGAAATATCGCTGAAGAGCGACACGGCCTTAACCCAATTCGCCCAGGGCAATATCGGCATGATGTACATGAGCAACCGGGATTTCGCGCAGTTCAGCCAGCTGGATGCGCATGCCTTTCAATGGGGGGTGACGATGCCTCCGCTGCTGGATGCCTCCCTCGAAGGCAAGGGCGCATTGATCGTTTATCCCGATCCGCCGTATGTCATCAATGCCTTCTCGGAACATAAGCAGGAGGCCGCGGAGCTGTGGGCGTTCCTGCAATCGCCGTCGTTCCTGGGCGCCTTATACAAGCAGGGGAACTTGATTCCGACGCGCCGGGACGTGACGGGCGATCCCGGGAATCGGCCGTTGCTGCCCGACTTCGAAGCATTCCTGCCTGGACCGGAGGAGTCGCCATATCCGCAGGAGCCGAAGTTTATTTTGCAGGATGCGCCTTCTTCCAGCGGGCCCAAAAACGTAGGCGATGCGCTTCGGATGAAAGTCTACAGGCAAATCGTAGAAGGAATAGAGAAGCCGGAAGCGGCATTGGAATCGTTAACCGAGCTATATAACAAGTCGCTTAACGAAGCGAAAATCGCCAAATTGATCAACATGGGCAACTATGTGTTTCCTTCATTCGATCCTCTGCATCCGCTTCAGGAAAATCAATAGAATTTTGAATGCAGCCATAGATTATTTTATTCAGCTTGGCGATGGATGCCTCTACAATAAGGACTGTGCAAGACATGAAGAAGACTACGAAGATTGATGAGGGGGATTTCCATGCAATTCAACAAGAGGCTTGGGACGACGGCGCTCGCCGTATCGCTCGTAATGACAACGGCGCTTGTCGGGTGCGCCAAGGACAGTAATTCCGATTCGGCTGCCAACTCGGTTAATTCGAAGAACGCGGCTAATGCGACGAACGGCGCGAAAGCAAACAACGCTTCGCAAGACGCGGCTTCAAGTCTGGATCCGGTCGAGCTGTCCATTTATTTTCCGGGCGGAGAGCAGAAGGATGTTGCATTGGTAGAAGACGCAATGAATAAGCTCCTGAAAGACAAGATTAACGCCACGGTCAAGATACACGAGGTGGACTGGGGCAACTGGGGGCAGAAGATCAACCTGATGGTTGCTTCCGGCGAGCCTTTCGATCTGGTGCTCACCGGCGCCGGAGACTACAGCACTTATGTCGCGCAGGGAGCATTCACCGATCTTACCTCGCTCATTGATCAATATGCCCCGGAGATGAAGGCGCAGATGAATCCGGTGCTGCTGTCCGGCACGCAGATCAACGGCAAGAACTACGCGGTTCCAGTCGAGAAGGAATTGGCCGAGCAATACGGACTCATGCTCAACAAGGATTTGGTGGACAAGTACCATTTCGACATCAGCTCGATCAAGACGCTTGCGGATCTCGAGCCTATGCTGCAAACGATTAAGGACAAAGAGCCAGGCGTCGTGCCATTCTGGGGTTCCAAGAACGTAACGACTTTAATCCCCTACGAGCAAAACGGCAGCGATCCGGTTCCGGGCGTCATTCCGCTTGACGGAACGACCAAAGTTGTCGACCAATGGGAGACGCCGGAAATGCAGCAATTGCTGCAAATGATGCAGGAATGGAATCAAAAGGGCTTATTCCAGCAGGATCCCGCTACGCAGAAGGACAGCTCCGCGGTGGACCAGGCTGGCACGGTTTTCGCCGAGTGGTCGCCGCTGACGCCGGGCAAAGACAAGGTGCAGAGCCAGCAGAGCGGACATCCACTGGTGCAGGTGGCGCTGTCTCAGCCGTATACGACCAGCGCCGATCTCACCGGCGCGATGACCGCAATTTCCAGGACCTCCAAAAATCCGGAGCGTGCAATGATGCTGATCAACCTATTGCACACGGATCCGGAAGTGCTTAATACGCTCGTATACGGCGTAGAAGGCAAGCATTACGTGAAAGTGAGCGACAATGTCATCAAGCTGCCGGATGGCGTGGCGGCAGGACAAAGCGGATATATGCCGGGCAACAACTGGATGGAGGGCAATCAGTTCCTCGATTACTTGTGGGACAACGAAGATCCGAACAAGTGGGACGAATACAAGGCGTTCAACGCCGCGGCGAAGGCTTCTCCGATCGTCGGCTTCACGTTCAACGCGGATTCGGTCAAGAATGAAGAGGCGGCAATCGTCAACATCTACAACGCTTATATCGACGGACTGGCAACGGGAACCATGGATTACAAGAAAGCGCTGCCGGAGTTCGTAGACAAGATGAAGAAGGCCGGACTGGAGAAGGTTATCACCGAGAAGCAGAAACAAATCGACGCATTCTTGGCGAATAAGGGTTAATTGGCGCAGCGTTAACTATAATCAGGCCGGCGATCGAAGGAATTACCGGCCTTTCCTCCATAAGGAGGATAGCGAGTAAAGGGAGTGGGCTTCATGATGCGATCTTCGCAGTTTCTCCGAAACATCGTCAAATATCGTGCCTTGTTCTTGATGCTGCTGCTGCCTTTATCGGTATTGATCTTCAATAACTACATCCCGATGTTCGGCGTCATCGTCGCCTTCAAGAACTATAACTTTGCCGACGGCATCCTGGGCAGTCCTTGGCAAGGGCTGGAGAACTTCAAATACCTGTTCCAAACGGAAGATGCGTGGGTCGCCACGAGGAATACGGTGCTGTACAATCTATTGTTTATCGTGATGACGACCGCGATTGCTATTTTTCTGGCGATTGCCTTGAATGAGCTTCGAAGCACGAGGCTATCGCGAATGTTTCAAAGCGTCCTGCTGTTTCCTTACTTCCTGTCGTTCGTTGTCGTCAGCTATTTGGCTTACGCTTTCCTCGGAGGAAACGGTTATATCAATAAGGCGATTCTGGAGCCGCTCGGATTGTCTTCTGTCTCCTGGTATACGGAGGCGAAGGATTGGATTTTCATTCTTCCCTTGGTCAATCTCTGGAAGAACGTCGGCTACGGGATGGTCGTCTATTTGGCCGGCATCGTCGGCATCGATCACGAATATTACGAAGCGGCTGTCATCGACGGGGCTACCAAATGGCAGCAAATCCGCCGGATTACGCTTCCGTTAATGCTTCCGGTCATCATTGTCATGGTGATTTTGCAGGTCGGCAGAATTTTCAATGCGGATTTCGGCTTGTTCTTCCAGGTTCCGCTCAATACGGGGGCCTTGTACCCCACGACCAATGTTATCGATACGTTCGTCTATCGTTCGCTCTTGATTAGCGGCAATGTCGGCATGTCCGCGGCTGCCGGATTCTATCAGGCCGTCATTGGCTTGGTGCTGGTTTTGGCTACGAATCTCATCGTTCGCCGCGTAAGCAGAGAAAATGCGTTGTTCTAGGAGGAGGCGGACATGAATCCAAATATCGATTCTCAAATAACGAGCGGGGGCACGGGGGCTGCCGCTTCGTCGGTCAATCAGATTTCCCGTGTATCGAACGCGCTGCTGGTTGTCCTATTCGTACTGCTTTCCGTCGCTTGCCTGTATCCGCTGCTGCTCGTCATCGCCGTTTCTTTTACCGATGAGCACGCGATCGCGCTGCATGGATATAACATAATCCCGAAGCAATTGTCCGATTATGCGTATCGTTACTTGTTCAAGGATCCCGGAGAAATCATTCGCGGCTACGGGGTTTCAATCCTGGTCACCGTTGTCGGCACGATCGGAAGTCTGCTGTTAACGGCGCTGTACGCTTTTCCGATTTCGCGCAAAGACATGCCGTACCGTAACGTGCTGGCCTTCATCGTCTTCTTCACCATGCTGTTCAGCGGCGGGCTCGTCCCGTGGTATCTGGCCTATTCGGTCGCGGGATTGAAGGATACGCTGTGGGCGCTGATCATACCCAATCTGGTCGTGCCGTTCAACGTGCTGATCATGCGGACCTTCTTCTCGAATACGATACCGGGGTCTCTGATCGAAGCGGCCAAGATCGATGGGGCCGGAGAAGTTAGAATATTCGCGCAAATCATCCTCCCGCTATCCACGCCGGTCATGGCGACGATCGGACTGTTCCAGACGCTAACCTACTGGAACGACTGGTTTACGAGCTCGGTATTCATCAGCAACAATCATCTCGTCAGCCTGCAGTACCTGATGTACAAGGTCATCAACAATATCCAGTATTTAAACTCGGGCAGGGTAGACGCCTCCGTAGCGGGAAAAGTGGCGGCGACGATTCCGACCGAGACCGTGAGAATGGCGATGGCCATCGTCGGGATCGGGCCGATTATATTGGTTTATCCGTTTCTGCAGAAATATTTCGTCAAAGGTCTCACTGTCGGCTCCGTGAAAGGCTAGCTACTTAATTCAGTGGAAGAAGGAATGCGTCCGATGGAAAATACGAAAGTTGTCTTTACGGAACCTTGGCAAGTCGACGTTCAACATGACGGCATCGCGGATCTCCGGCTTGAAGGCAAGCAAGCATTGGTTCGCAAGCTATATACGCTGATCAGCGCGGGAACGGAGCTCGCATGCCTGTCGGGCCTGGAGAGCTGGTTTCTCATGCCGGGCGTCCCGGGATACTCGGCCGTCAGCGAAATCGTGGAGGTCGGTCCGGAAGCGAACGGCTTCCAGGTCGGCGATCGAATCTACCATCATGGCAATCATGCCAAATACGAAGTCGTGGAAACGGACGGTTTCTGCCTGAAGGTGCCGAACGGTCTGGAATCGCGCTGGGTTCCTTATACGCGGCTGGCGACGGTGGCGATCACGGCTATCCGCGCCTCCCAGATCGAAGTAGGAGACTATGTGGGCGTAAGCGGGATGGGGTTGGTCGGCAACATGGCCTCCCAGCTGGCCAAGCTGCAAGGCGGGAACGTTATTGGCCTGGACTTGTCGGAGAGCCGGCTGCATACGGCCCGGCAGTGCGGGATGAATCATGCCATTCGCATCGGACAGGGCAGCGTCAAGGAAGAGATCATGACGATTACGCAAGGAGAAGGCGTGTCCACGATGATCGAAGCGACCGGCGTGCCGAAGGTGGCCGAGGATGCGCTCGATTGGGTGAAGCGCTCGGGCGAGTTGATTCTGCTCGGCAGCCCGCGCGGCGATTATGAGTCGAATTTGACGAGCGTACTCAATCATTGCCATCTCTATCAAGGCGGCAACCTGACGCTGAAGGGCGCGCATGAATGGCGCTATCCGGTCATGCCGAATGAGTTCGTCAAGCATTCGATCTACCGCAACTCCAAGGTCGTGTTCAGCCTGATGGAACAGCACCGTCTGCAAATCGAGCCTCTGATCAGCCATGTCGTGAAGCCGGAAGGGGCTCCGCAAGCTTACGAGGGGCTGCGTTTCCGCAAGGATGACTATTACGGCGTGTTGATCGACTGGCAATGAGCAGCGGACTAGACGGCTTAATTATCACTCGGAAGGGAAACTGATACCTATGGTTTTATGGGGAGCAATCGTGAACGCCTGCGCGATAATTGCCGGAGGATTTCTCGGCGTTCTGATTCCTCGCATATCCGATCGCATTCGAAGAACGGTCATGCAAGGGTTGGGATTGTCGATCGCCGTATTAGGCATCACGATGGCGATCAAGCCGGCCAACATTTTGCTGACGATCTTCAGCCTGGTAGCGGGCGGCGTCATCGGCGAACTGTTCCGTATCGAGGATCGTCTCCAGCAGCTAGGAGACTGGCTCGAGAGGACTGTAGCCCGCGGCAGCAAGCACAACGCGAGGATGGGCTCGGTCGCCGAGGGCTTCGTTACGGCGACGCTCGTCTTCTGCATCGGAGCGATGGCTATTCTCGGTTCGCTGGACAGCGGCTTGCGGCATAATCATGACATTCTGTATACGAAGGCCATGCTGGACGGCTTCCTGGCCATTATTTTCGCATCGACATTAGGGATTGGCGTCGTCTTCTCGGCGGTGCCGATTCTTCTATATGAAGGCATCATCTCCCTGACCGCGGCGCTCATCTCGAGCGGGCTCGGCAGCGGGGATCTCGACGCCGTCATCGCGCAAATTACCGCGGTCGGCGGCGTGCTTATTATCGGGATCGGCATTAATATTTTGGAGATCAAACGCATCAACGTGGGCAATTTGCTGCCGGCCATTGTAATCGCGGCCGTGGGCATGCCGCTCTATCACGCTTTATTCTAACGCTCGGCTAACAGGTAAATTCGATTAACAGGCAAATTCGATGATCAATGAGGGGGGTACTTGGCATGAACAAAGTCAGAGTCGGCGTTATTGGCGTAGGCGGCATTGCGAATGCTTGCCATTTGCCTAATTATATGAAGAATCCGCATGCGGAGCTCGTGGCCGTAGCCGATCGCGATTTGGCCCGCGCGGAGGAAATCGCCGCGAAGTACGGGAACGTGCAAGCGTTCGATTCCGCGGAAGCCATGTTCTCGCGAACCAAGCTGGACGCCGTCAGTATCTGCACCTTCAATGAAAGCCATGTCCGGCTGGCCTTGCTGGCGCTGGAGCGCGGGCTTGACGTTCTGGTCGAGAAGCCGATGGCCGTATCGCCGGAAGAAGCGGAGCTGCTGCGCGCGAAGGCGAACGAATCGGACCGGATCGTGATGGTCGGCATGAGCGCCCGCTACAGCAATCCGTTCGCGGCGCTGCATGCGATCGCGGCATCCGGAGAATTGGGGGAGATCTATTACGCGAAAGCGCGTTTCATGCGCCGGCGCGGCGTCCCTTACGGCTGGTTTACCTCGAATCAATACTCGGGCGGCGGACCGATGATGGATATCGGGGTTCATGCTCTGGATGCGGCCTGGTGGATGATGGGCATGCCGGAACCCGAGCGCGCGCTGGGGAAGCTGTTCCATAAGATCGCTCCCTACGACACGAAGGGCGTCGGCTTCTATGAAGCGATGTCCAGCGAGAATAAAGCGGATCCGGTCTACGACGTGGAGGATCTCGGCACGGCGTTCATCACCTTCAAGAACGGGGCGGCGCTTACGATTGACGCAAGCTGGGCCGTGAACGGCATTCAGGACGATACGATCAAGATCGAGCTCTACGGCACGAAGGGAGGAGCGAGCCTCGATCCGTTCACCGTCTTCAAGGAACTGAACCGTCTGCCTGTCGACAGCGCGCTGAAGGTTGCAGTCAACGATAATTACGAGAGCGAAATCAATCATTTTATCGATTGCGTAAGGGAACGGAAACAGCCGCTGTCCGGCGCGGATCAAGGCTATCAAATCGTTCGCATGCTTGATGCGATCCGTCGTTCGTCGGAAGCGGGGGATTCGGTGATCATTTAAGGTAACGAAGGAGAGTGGCTGTTTTGAGCGATGCTGCAAATGCAAGACCGGCGACCTGGTATGTCAACGGGACCGTGTTTGCCGAAGAAGGAAAGATCGAAGGCGGGCATGTGCTTGTGCTGCCTGACGGCACGATTGGCGCGATTGCCGCGCAGCTTCCCGCCGTTATCGAGGATCATGCCCGCATCATTCCATTGGATGGGGATATGATCGTTCCCGGGTTCATTGACGTCCATGTGCATGGCGGGAACGGTTTCGCCGTGATGGAGGGAACGTACGAGCAGCTCGACGGCATGAGCCGGTTCCACGCTTCTCAGGGCACGACGGCTTTTCTTGCGACGACCGGGGGAGCGGGTACGGATGAGGAAGGGAACATCGCCGCCCTGAAGGCCGCGGCGCAAGCGATGGAGCAGGGCTTGTCCGGAGCGGCGCTGGCGGGCATCCATATGGAAGGGCCGTTCCTGAACGAGAAGCGCAAGGGCGCCTTCAAGGTGCATGAATTGCGGATGCCGGACCTTGGGGAAATGGAACGCTACATCGCCGCGGCGGGCGGCCATTTGAAGCTGATTACGGTGGCTCCCGAGCTGCCCGGGGGAATGGAGCTTGTTCGTTTGCTTACAGAGCGGGGCGTTACGGTCTCGATCGGCCACTCGGATGCCACGTTCGAAGAAGTGTCCGAGGCCGTTCGCAATGGCGTTACCCATACGACGCATCACTTTAACGGGATGCGGCCGCTTCACCATCGGGAGCCTGGCGTCGCCGGAGCGGGACTGATGCTGCCCGAATTGACGACAGAGCTGATCGCGGACGGTATTCATGTCCATCCCGCGTTGGCGAAGCTGCTCTACGAGGTCAAAGGCGAGATGAACGTATGCGTCGTTACGGACGCCGTTCATTGTACGGGGCTGCCCGACGGGGTGTACGGCAGACAACGGGTAACGAATGGAAAGATTTACTTGGACGGCATGGATACGCTTGCCGGAAGCAGCTTGACGATGATTCAGGCATTCCGCAACGTCCTTGACTACACCGGACTGCCTATCGAGAAGGTGCTGCCTTCCATGACGCTGGTACCTGCCCGCGAAGGCGGAATCGACGGCAGGAAAGGCTCGATCGCAATCGGCAAGGATGCGGACTTCCTGATCCTGGACAGGGGATTGTCGCTGAAGGCGACCTATGTGCAAGGCAAGGAAGTATACCGAACTGCATGCATTTCAGACGGAGAAGGAGAACGATAATGGCTTTGACTAATAAAATCGGCGTGATGGTGGACAGCTTCAATCTCGGGATTCGCGAAGGGTTGATCAAAGCGAAGGCAGTTGGCGCTGACGGCGTACAAATCTATGCGGTTCAAGGAGAGATGGCTCCCGATCGGCTCTCGCCATCCTCGCGGAAGGAATTGAAGGCCTATTTGCGTTCCCTTGGCCTGGAAGTGTCCGCATTATGCGGGGACTTTGGCGGACACGGTTTTCAGGACAAGCGTTTGAATCCCGAGAAGATCGAGAAGTCGAAGCGGATTATCGATCTTGCGGTAGAATTGGGCTCGAACGTGGTTACGACCCATATCGGAATCGTGCCGGACGACGAGAACGGCGAAATTTATGACAGCATGCTGCGCGCCTGCGAGGAGCTTGGCGTGTATGCAAGAAGCGTGAATGCTTATTTCGCGATTGAAACGGGTCCGGAACGATGCGCGCATTTGAAGGCGTTCCTCGATCAACTGAGCACCAACGGCGTGTCGGTTAATTTCGATCCTGCCAATCTGATCATGGTCACCGGGGATGACCCCGCTGCCGGCGTCATTACGCTGAAGGATTATATCGTACATACGCATGTGAAAGACGGCGTCCGGTACGGAGAGGCTGACCCGAAGGACCTGTACGGCTTCCATGGTTACGCGCCCGACAGCGAGAAGGTACGGCTGGCTAGGCAAACCTGCAAGGAAGTTCCGCTTGGTCAAGGGCATGTGCGTTTCGATGACTATTTTGCGGCGCTTCAGTCCATCGGATACAACGGGTATTTGACCGTCGAACGGGAGACGGGCGACGATCCTGCGCGCGATATCGCGGAAGCGGTGCGGTTTATTCGCAAATACGTTTGATGGCGCGTTAGCGTCTTCGAACGGTCGAGGGATGGGAAACGATGCGTGACGTATACGCCGGGATCGACATCGGAGGGACGAATACCGTTGTCGGGTTATTTGACGAGCGAATGAATCTGGTGATGAAAAGCAGTTTCGCGACGGTAAAGCCGGATCGGATCGCCGGCGCCGCGCCGATGCTGGACCGCTTGGCAGAGGAGGTGCTCCGGCTGGCGGAAGATTCCGGCGCAGGCGGCAGGCTGCGCCGCGTCGGGATTGGCGTACCGGGGCAGATCGATGCGGCGCTTGGCATCGTTCGCGATGCCAGCAACCTCGGCTGGCGTGACGTCCGCTTGGCGGCGGAGATGAAGAAGCGGCTGGACGTGCCCGTGGTTATCGAACACGACGTGCGTTCGTACGCGAAGGGAGAAGCGGTCGGCGGCGCAGGCAAGAGCTGCCGCGACTTCATCTGTCTGACCGTCGGCACCGGCATCGCGGCAGCCATCATGGTGGATGGCGCGATGGTTCGCGGGGCGAACGGGTTGGCCGGCGAATTCGGCCATGACATCGTGGACGGAGAAGCCGCGCCATGCGCCTGCGGCAAATCGGGGTGTCTGGAGACGATCGCCTCCGCCACCGGCATCGCCCGTCTCGCGGAAGAGCTGGTGCTGTCGGGCCGCATCCCTGAGCTGGCAGCCCGGCGCGGTTCCATTACCGCGCAGCATGTGTATCAGGCCTGCATGCAAGGAGACCCGGATGCGAAGGCGTTGTTCGAACGCGTCGGTACCTTGATCGGGCGCAAGCTTGCGGGGCTTGTGTATGCGCTGGATCCTGAGCTTATTATCGTCGGCGGCGGCGTGGCGGCGGCGGGCGATCTGTTGCTCGAGCCGATCCGGCAGGAGCTGCGGCGCCATTGTCCGCATCAAGCGTCGTATTTGAAGGTCGCGGCGGCGCAATTGGGCGACGAGGCCGGGCTGATCGGCGCGCTTCATACCGGTCTGATCGGCGATGAACGGGCAGGTATGTGAGTCATAGAGAGGGAGAGAGCGCATAAAGACTGCCGTCTTGCTCTAGTCGTAACGATCCGGCGAGGCAAAGGGGGAACCTTTGCTCCGCCGGATTCGTGTTATTCACCCGGCGGCTCCGGATTCGACTTGCTGTAAAGCAGCGGATTGAGCGGGCTTCGAATGAGATCCCCCGGCCCCGCGCCCGGTATGCAGCCGGCGAGATCGAGCGCTTGGGAACGCGTGCGGATTTCCTCGGCTACGCGCGCGCCGTCGGCTACGTAGATGACCGTCATCACTTCTCGCGTTTCTCCCGTCGGATTGGCCGGCGCATTATGCATCGTCCAGCCGTCGTGGAAGGTGGCGTCTCCCGCCGCCATAGCGCCGTAAGTAACAGTCGGAAACCCTCTTGCCGCGATCAGCTCCTTGAGCGTCCGGTGCGATTCGTCGGATATCAGCAGATCAACGGCATAACCGAGCTTGTGGCTGCCGGAAGCGAACGTCATGGACCCCATTGCTGCGGAAATATCGACGATCGGCATCCACATCGTGATCGTCTTGCCCGTATCGATCGGCCACAGCACCTGGTCCTGATGCCATGGCGTATGGCCGCCTCCGGGTTCCTTGAACAGCGCCTGATCGTGATACATGCGCACGCCGTCCACGCCCATCAGCTCGGCGGCGATTTTGGCAAAGCGCCGCGCGAAAGCGAATTTCCTGGCCGCCTCCGAGCGCTCCCATACATTCGCGACCTGGATGAACGCTTTGCCGTAAGTCGAACGTTTCTCCAAGGGGTCCATAGGCTTGGCATTGGCCATCACGCATTGCCGGATCGCTTCCCGGTAGGGGGCGATCTCTTCCTTGGCGGCGGCGCCTCTGACGATCGTATGACCGTCCTCGCGGTACTGCGCGATCAGCTCGTCGGAGAGGGGATAATCCGATTGCAGATCGGGTAACTGCGCGTCCTCGTAAGGTTTCAATGAAGCTCCTCCTTGTTATTTACTATCTGCTAATTACTATCTGCTAACTCAGTATAGCGGTACGTTGGAAGAGACAGTTGTCATAAATCGATAGGCGTATGCGTTTTTTTGATCTTTTCCTATGGTCGGCCGTATTGCAAGCAATGCCGCCATTCGATTAAGGAGGATGCCGTTTGCAGGTCGAACAGGAAGCCATTGGCGTCGATTCCGGATTCCCGTTTTGGTTGACGTACCGCATGAGAGGCCGGTCGGAGTTCGATACCCCGATCTTTCATTTTCACGATATGCACGAAATCGTCATCGTTCACGAAGGAGAAGGCGACTTCTTTATCGAAAATCAGAGGTACGCGATGAAGAAGGGCAGCGTCTTCGCGATTGCCGGCGACGCGCTTCATCGGTCGATTCCGGACAAGCGCCGGCCCTTTCTATGCTCCGTCGTATTATTTCGCCCCTCGATCGTGAGGATGCTTGCGGCTGATGGCGATTACGACCCGCTGCAGCCGTTCTATTGGAACGAGGGGCATCGGCAATGGCTGACGGGGGATGAGCTGAGCCTATGCGAGCTCATGCTCGGCGAGATGAACGGCGAGTGGTCCGGCGCGCGGATCGGCTGCCGTCATGCGCTTGTCGTGCTGCTTCATCGTCTCTTGCTCGCCATCAACCGCCGGCAGACGAGGCAGGACGAAGCCGCAGCGCCCGCCCTTTCAAGAAGCGCGGCATGGATGAACGGGATTCTGCGTTATATTGACGATCATCTGCTGGATGAACGGATGACGCTGGACTGGCTGGCCCGGCAGGCACTGGTCGGGCCCGAGCATTTTAGCCGGACGTTCCGGAGAGCGACAGGCTGTACGCTGCCGGCTTATCTAAGTGCCAAACGAATGATCAGGGCCAAGGAACTTCTGCTGCATTCCGATCATTCGATCTCGTATATTGCCGATAGCTGCGGATTCGGCAGCGTTTCTTATTTTCACCATACGTTCAAGAAGCAGGCCGGCATGACGCCCGCTCTCTTCCGAAGGATCTCCCGGATGGGGGAGAGCTAGCCTGTTCGTTGGCCGGGCAAGCGATTGGAAATTTGCTGTCAGGGGGAATACGGTATGGCTAAACCTAACATTTTGCTCATTACCAGCGATCAGCAGCATTGGAATACGATCGGTGCTTTCAATAAGGACATTCATACGCCGAGCCTGGACCGGCTGGCGCGGGAAGGGACGACGTTCACGAGAGCGTACTGTCCGAATCCGACCTGCACGCCGTCAAGGGCATCGATCATCACCGGGATGTACCCAAGCCAGCACGGAGCGTGGACGCTCGGCACCAAACTGCTGGAAGACCGGCATACCGTCGGCGAAGATTTTGCCGCTAACGGCTATCGAACGGCGCTGATCGGCAAAGCGCATTTTCAGCCGTTACGCGACACGGATGCGTATCCATCCGTAGAGGCTTATCCGATTTTGCAGGATTTGGCGTTCTGGAAGCAGTTCAATGGACCGTTCTACGGATTCGACCATGTGGAATTGGCGCGCAACCATACGAACGAGGCGCATGTCGGTCAGCATTATGCGCTGTGGATGGAGGAGAAGGGCTGCTTGAATTGGCGCGATTACTTCCTTCCTCCGACAGGGACGATGGATAAGCAGATCGAGCACAAATGGCCGATTCCGGAGCAATACCATTACAATACGTGGATTGCCGAACGTTCGAACGCGCTGCTCGAGCAGTATAAGGCGAACGAGGAACCGTTCTTCCTATGGTCAAGCTTCTTCGATCCTCACCCGGACTATCTCGTGCCCGAGCCGTGGGATACGATGTACGATCCGGATCGGCTCACGATTCCGAAGGCCGTTCCGGGCGAGCATGACCGCAACCCGCCGCATTTCCGAATGACGCAGGAGGAGGATCCGGATTTCGGCGCTTGGCGCGAAACGGGATTCGGCATTCATGGCTACCACTCCCATGTTCAGCGTTCTCCCGAAGAGCGCAAGAGGCAGGTCGCGACGTATTACGGCATGGTGAGCTGCATGGATCAAGCCATCGGCCGGATATTGGATAAACTCGACGAGCTTGGCATGGCGGACAATACCATTGTCGTGTTCACGACGGACCATGGCCATTTCTTCGGTCAGCACGGCCTGCAGCATAAGGGAGGCTTCCATTACGAGGACCTGATCAGACTTCCGTTCATCGTCCGCTATCCTTCCCGCGTTCCGGCCGGACGCGTATCGCCGGCGATTCAATCGCTGGTCGATCTGGCGCCCACATTCTTGTCGCTTGCAGGCTTGCCCGTCCCTTCCGCCATGACAGGCGTCAATCAGAGCGGCGTATGGCTCGGGGAACGGGAGGCGGCCAGAGATCATGCGATCTGTGAATTCCGGCACGAGCCGACGACCATTCACCAGAAGACGTACGTCGATGACCGATACAAAATCACGGTGTATTACAATCAAACCTATGGGGAAATATTCGATCTCGCCGAGGACCCGGATGAAGTTCGCAATTTATGGGATGATCCGAATCAGGCTGCGTTGAAGACGGAGCTGCTGCTGAAATACGCTTGGGCCGAGCTGGGAAAAGAATCGATGCCGATGCCGCGTATCTGGCATGCCTGAGCAAGGCTGCCCGCCGGTATGCCGGTATCCGTCATCACGGATGGCGGGAATTCAAACACAAGACATCGCGAAAGCGCATGTTACGCCTGCGCCGAAGACGGGTTGTGTGGAAGAAACATGCCGTCCGTCCATGTTAACGAGCCCAGTGCGCTGATTCGGCTCGAAAACCGCCTAATTAATATCTAACGAACCCAGGACGCCTTATTTAGCTCAAAAACCACCTGATTAAAATCTAACGAACCCAGGACGCCTTATTCCCAGAAAACATGCCATTTTGAGAGGTTATTGCTTGTTTTCTCAGGCATAACGCCTCTAGGGTTTGTTAGAATTTGAAAAGCGGTTTTTCTGAGCGAATAAGCGCGATACGATTCCTTAACTTTAGCGATGCCGAATGACGTGAACAACCTTGCAAGGGCGGATGTAATCGTTCCCCTCGCGTTCTCGCGGACGGTGCCGCTGAGTAATTTGGATGCGCAGAATTTCATGAGAAATGGATAAGCAAGAAGACCAGGAACAGGAAAGCAAGAAGACCAGCATCCGTTGAAGGATGCTGGTCTTCTTCATACCGCTACGATTCCGCTACGACCTTCTGCTTTCGATAGAAGAGTCTCGCGATTGGATTGCATTAACGGCTACGGTCAGCGACGTGATGAAGGAGAGCAACGCCAAGTCCCGTAGAGGGTCGTATCCGGTATCCAATCGCTTTGCCGCTGCCGCCAGCAAGCGACATCCACTTAGTTAACGGAGTAATCATCGCAGTAGATCGTCCCGGATGACGTCCAGGCTCCGATTTCCAGCTTTGCAGTGCCTGCAGGAGCTACGTAAGTTGTCGTCTTCTGACTATAGCTGGAGGATGTAATGTTAAGGTCGACTTCCGAGCCTGCAATATCGGCGCCGCTTGCGTTCTTAGCCTTGATATAGATGGCGCCGCTGCCTCCGCTTGCATCTGTTTTGCCATATGCCGACAGATGATAGGTATTTCCGGCAGCAGCGTTTATTTGTTCGAATACGCCGCTGCCGTTCGTAACTTTGGCCGAATAGCTGCCGGAGTTGGCATTTCCGGTTACGGCCGATACGCTGCCCCAGCTGCCCCATGAAGTCAAGCCGGATTCAAAACCGGGGTTGGCCAGCAAATTGAGCGTAAGCGAATAATCATCGCAGTAGATCGTCCCGGATGACGTCCAGGCTCCGACTTCCAGTTTGGCAGTACCGGCAGGAGCTACATAAGTCGTCGTTTTCTTGCTATAGCTGGAGGATGTGATGTTGAGGTCGACTTCCGAACCTGCAATATCGGTACCGCTTGCGTTCTTAGCCTTGATATAGATGGCGCCGCTGCCTCCGCCTGCATCTGCTTTGCCGAAGGCCGACAGATTATAGATCGCTCCGGCGCTTGCATTAATATCCTGATACACGCCGCCGCCGCTCGGAACTTTGACGGCGTAGCTTCCGGAATTGGCATTGCCGGCTGCCGCCGAAGTGCTGCCCCACGTCCCCCATGAAGATAAGCCCGACTCGAAACCCGTGTTGGCAAGCGTATTACTCGAACCGAGTCCCGGTTGGCTGCTTAGCCAAGTTTTTGTAGCCTGGATGGCATTTTTAAGCTGAGTGCCCCAAGTCGTCAGCACCCCGCTATTTTGCACGTTATCCATGCCGTTGCCGGGTCTCCACCAGCTCCAGCCGCTATAACCTTGCGAATACCCATTGGCAATTGCCCAGTTGGAGACCGTATCGATGACTTGATTCGCGTTAGCATCGGTCGACAGGTCATCGGTCGATGGCCCGAACTCCCCGTTGATAAGCGGTATGGCACCGTCGGCGCTGACGGTGCCGGCGTAATACGTGGAGCCGAATTGCGCATTGCTAACGCCGCCGATCCACTTGGTGCCGTACAGATACGCATTCCGAACGTCGCTTACATTGGTGGAATAGTCGGACAGCCAGCCATAGAAGTGGGAATCCCAGACGACCCCGTGCATCGAAGCATAGCTGCTTGGGGTCTGCGCGTTAGCTCCTTCGGTGTAGAGGACAACGATATTATTGTTGCCGGTGCCTCGCACTTGATTGTACACTGCGGTGTGTTCATTGGTCAGGGCGGCGTTAGTGGGCTCGTTCATCGTGCCGATCCAGACATAGGGATTGCTCTTATAGTAATTCGCGAGGGAGTTGATCCAACTGAGGTAATTGCTAGGTTCGCTGCTCGTATCGAACGTTGGCCATGGATGGTATTCGATCTCGCAAACGACGCCGTGCGCGGTCATTGTATTGATGAAGGACGAAAAGTAGGACGGATCATGCGTTGAATCATCGGGTATACGGATGAAGTTGATTCCCGGAAACATAGCAAGCACTTGGTCGGCCGTACCGTCGCTGAGATACATGTCTAGCCCGCTCGCGACATAGCGGTTACCGTTCGGGTCGTAAATTTTGCCGTTGACGACCTGAAAATTCCCATTGCCTGCCGCTTGACTGACTGGTACGCAGGACAACGATAAAATCAGTGATAATGCCAACAACAGTGCTAATTTTCTTCCTGCCGCTTTCATAAAAACCCTCCTTTTCGATTGAACTGCGTGTTTAATTGTAAACGTTTTCATGATGAGGCGGAATAAAATATTCTCCGGCGGCCTTTCATTTTCTACTGTCTTGGCTTAACAACGACGCGGCTAACCGCTCCGTTTGTTCATGGGAGGCGTTCATTTCTGTGATGTGGCTCCCGTGAGCACGAGGACGAGGGCTTTGTTTTGGTTCATTTTCCTTACTATCGATCTAGTGAATTAGTCATGGGAACTTTGAGATTTGGATCCAAATAATCCATTGACACATCATATTTTTCTCATTATTATAGCATTATTCAAGGAAAAGTTGGTGCAAATATCCGGCGGTTTTTTGCCGAATATGCGCCAAACGAGCTCCGACTTGTATGGACCGGAATGAGATCGAACGCGAAATACTGAAACGAGGTGAGCGAATGTCAACAACGACCGAGAAAATTTCGAAGCCATCCTTTTACTCCAAATTTTTGTATGACTGGAAATGTAACCGCTCTTTTTTGATCATGTCGATACCTGGGTTAGTCATCATCGCCTTATTTGCTTACTATCCCATGGTCGGCGTTTTAACCGCTTTTCAAGATTACAGCCTGTTTAAAGGGATGACCGGCTCCGAGTGGATCGGATTCGATAACTTCAGACGGTTTTTTGCGGATCCGAACTTTTATCGAATTGTAAAAAATACGTTCCTGCTCGGTCTCTATAACTTGCTGTGGTCATTCCCTGCGCCAATTGTTCTCGCTTTATTGATTAATGAAATGGTACATCCGAAATTGAAGCGATTTGTTCAAACCGCTACCTATTTACCTTACTTTATATCGGTTGTCGTTATCGTCGGCATTATGAAGTCGATGTTTAGCGATACAGGTATCGTGAATGATATGTTAGCGGCGGTGGATGCAGGCCCGATCCAGTTTTTCAACGAATCCGGTTTTTTTAGAAGCATGTATATCGGCTCGGACATATGGCAGGGAGTCGGCTATTCCAGCATCCTCTACTTGGCTGCTATTACGGGGGTCGACACCGAAATGTACGATGCGGCCAAGATCGACGGCTGTTCAAGGTTCAAGCAGATTTTCCATATCACCTTGCCAAGCATTCGCCCGACCATTATTACGTTGTTCATTCTGGCTGTAGGCAGCATCGTCAGCGTTGGATTCGAGAAGATCCTGTTAATGTATAGCCCGGCTACCTATGACGTAGCCGACGTTATCTCTACCTATGTGTACCGTAAAGGGATGTTCGACCAGGATTATGGATTCTCAAGCGCGATCGGGCTGTTTAACAGCGTTGTTTCTATTATCTTCTTGCTGAGTGCAAACTTCTTCTCCAAAAAATTCTTAGATGAAGGTTTGTGGTGATGTCGTGAAAAATCCGAACCGAATTAGAGATCCGATCGAAGATCAGGTTTTTCTCGTCATCGTCTATATCATATTAGCGATTACGGTGTTGATGATGCTGTATCCCTTTGCCTACGTGTTATCTGTCTCGATCAGTGATCCTGCGGAAGTCATGGCCGGGAAGGTTTCGTTCTTTCCGCGCGGGTTTGACGAAGGCGCCTACCGGACGATGATTAATCACCCTGTTTTCTACACGGCCTACCGAAACACGATTCTATATACCGCGGTTGGTACGCTCTTTACGTTGTTCTTCACTTCCATTACGGCTTATCCGCTTTCCAAAGACAAGTTTCAAATGAGATCCTATATCGCCCAAATCTACATCGTCACGATGTTTTTTAGCGGCGGTATGATTCCGACCTATCTGGCTTTTAAGTCGATGCATCTGATCAATACGTTTTGGGTTATGGTTCTTCCGGGGGCATTGTCCGCCTGGAACGTCATTCTGATGAGATCCTTCTTCAGGAATATACCTGAAGCCTTGAGCGAATCCGCTCAAATTGACGGCGCGACCAATTTTCAGATATATACCAAAATCTACTTACCGCTCTCCAAGCCCATTTTGGCCACGATCGGCTTATTTACGGCAGTTGGCATCTGGAATGGCTATTTCTCCGCGCTGCTCTATTTAAATGACAACACGAAATATCCTTTACAGATGATATTGAGAAGTATTTTGATCACGGCATCCGTCGATCCAAGCGATAAGGGCGCTTACGCCGAACTCACTCACTCTCCTACAGAATCGTTAAAAATGGCATCGATTGTTATTTCCACGCTTCCTATTATGTGTATATATCCTTTTATACAAAAATATTTCGTGAAGAGTCTGATGGTAGGCTCGATAAAAGGATAGTATATAAACTTAAAAAGAGGAGAGTCTTGTTATGAAAAGATTGTTAATCTTTTTTGTAGCGGTCATTATGTTGATTGTTACGGGGTGCAGCAGCAACGGCAACAACAAATCTTCGAATTCCACAGAGAAAGCAACAACGACGAATGCTTCGACTGAAACGCAGGCAGATGAACCTGCTGCAACCGGTGCACAAAAAATCAGCGCCAAGCCTATTCAAGTCAATTGGTTTTTCACGGCAAATACCCCTTACACGGGGGATGAAGAAGTGTTCAAGACGATCGAAAAATACACCAATATTAAAATCAAGCCGATTAACGTATCCCGTGCAGACTCTACGGAGAAAATCAATACGATGCTGGCATCCGGCGAGCTGCCGGATTTGATGTCGCTGCAGAGCGGACAGAAATATGCGGATAAATACGGCCCGCAAGGCGCATTCTTGGATCTGACGCCATACATGGAGTCAGGCAAGCTTGATAATATGAAAGCCATGCTGGAGAAATACGCGCCTGCAATGGATCTGGATCGTTCGCCTGACGGCAACTATTACGGCGCTCCGAGAATGTACGACGTTCCTTATCGTGCCGACGAGGTATTGATCGGCAGAACCGATATTTTCGCGAAAAACAACTTATCCACGAAGTTTGAAACGTTCGATGATTTATACGATACGTTAGTGAAGCTGAAGAAGCTGTACCCGGATTCCTATCCGTATTTCGTAAGATGGGGAACCAATCATTTAATTCAGAACCAAGCCTACTTCAGAGGGTCCGACACTTCCTTCTATCTCGATCAAGCGACGCAAAAATACGCGTTCGGTCCGGATAGCCAAGCTTACAAGGATACGCTGATCTTCTTGAACAAGCTGTATGCCCAAGGGCTGGTGAATCCGAACTTCGCCACGATTACGGATGAAGAATGGAATGAGCTGTTGGCTACGAACAAAGGCTTCGTGACGATCGACTACCCGCAAGCCGGCGACGAAATCATTCAAACCATGGGAGCCAAAACGCCGGAGGGCTTTGAGTTTACGGCTTTGCTTCAGCCTAAATACAACGATACTCGAGTAGGAACGGTTGTATTAAGCGGATATTTCGGAGCTTTGAAAATGATTTCAAGCAAATCCAAATACAAGGACGAATTGGTTAATTTATTGAACTGGATGTACAGCCCCGAGGGGATCAACGCCATGCAATTCGGTATTGAAGGCGAATCTTATGAGAAGAATGCCGACGGCACGATCAAGTTTTTGAAGGATTTCCAAACGCCTGCAACGCCGAAGGGCACGATCACGAATTCCGGCTTGAATAATCAAGACCTGTTCACGGTCGTCAACCAAGAAGCGATCAATACGTACGAGCTGAACGGCGCCGCAATGAAAAAGTCGGTCGCGTTCTTGAGCGAGAACAACGCCTTCGGCAAAGCGACCTTTAATGCGAAATTTACGAATGATAAAGAGCAAAAGGAATACGGCGACCTCAAAACGGCGATTGACACGTATGTCGAGGAAGCTTCCGTGAATATCATTATCGGCAAGCAAAGCATTGACACTTGGGATTCGAAAGTCATTCCGCAGGTTAAAAAGCTTGGCTCCGAGCGAGCTTTGGAGCTCATCAATAAAGCATACGACGAGACGTTCAAGAAATAATCGCTATCTCATCCATCGTTCAAAAGGAGTGTGAGCTTTCACGCTCCTTTTGCATCTCACATATCGGGAGGATCCTATGTATAGTAAAATGACGATTCAGGATTATGCGGAACCGCCGCATATCAAGCCTGGCGATGTATTCACTTACGACTTTGTGCTTGATGATTCGGATTTTATCGCGGATCACGATTTCAAGCTCATGTTAAAAGGCGAGTATGCGATGCACCCCTCTTGGATGACAGAGGCGGGGTACCCTTATTTATACCGCATGATTGATGACTGTCTGTGTCCGATCGATACCCATCATAGTCAGTTTTACTTGCGGTTTAAAGGTAATGGCGAAGCGTATCGAAAGCGTGCCTATTATAAATTCGTAAAGCCTGAACATGCCGGCAATCGGTTCACCTTCTCTATCTATGCCAAGGCCGAGCAATTAATAAAGAATACCGATGCGGAATTGGACATTGTTTTTGAGAAGCGATGGATCAAAGAAGGGGTGAACAAAGCTTCAATCAGTTTAGACCCGGATGAAGTGATCGTTATTCCGATCGAAGAGGGAACATACCCGTGGAGCAAAATCGAGAAGGATTTCGTTCTTGAAGATCATGTCGCTTCCGTCTTGGTCTACATCCATGTAAAGGGATGCACCGGCGATCTTTACTTGGAGGATCCCTATTTACAAGGGAACTTCTATTGTGAGCCGGGCTATAATTATTTGCCGCAGTTTACGATGTTTAATCCGTTTCATGAGGATATGAACTGGCTGGGGGAAAACCTCTCCAAGAAAGAATGGGCAAACCTTCAAATCGCAATCAACGACGAGGTTTGCTTTGACGGCGAGTTTTTTCAACGTTCGCTGCGGTTTACCGAGAAAGAGATTAAAATCGATCAAGCTTTATTGAAGGCAGGAAAAAACACGATTAGCATCACTAATCAAGCGGACCATTTTATGCCTCATCCTTATCGGGTTAAATCCTTATACTTGCTCTATAAGGAAGCAAAAAACTTGACCGTAGTTGGTTATAATGATTGCATACCATTACATACGCCTATTCCGGTTCTGATTTACTTGAAACAAGCGTCGACCGTTACCGTAAGCGGCAATGAAAACTTGGTATTCGATCAGGTGCATGAATGCAAAAAGGGCTTTAACGTCATCAACTTTACGGCAACGGCACATCAAACGAATGTCGATATCGGGCTCCGTTGCGGTCTGGAAGAAGAAACGATTACTATAATCCGTACGCTGGTAAAGCAAGACGACAATGTATTGACGGGAACGTCGGATGCCATCTATATCGCTCAGGATATGGAGGAGTTCGACGAGTATTTCTGCTGGTACATCAACAATCGATTGGGTAATTTTATTACGTTAAGGCCCGTTTATCGCTGGTCTGGAACGAGGGAATTAAACGCTGGCTTCTGGTCGCATGTTGTCGATCTGTTTACGGAGCTTCGCTATCATTATTGCCATATTATCGATGGGCGCGAGCTTCCGGGCATGAATGCCAACCCAACGAGAGCTATGTTAGAAGGACCTTATTTTGTAGGCAATCAGGGACATGAAAGAGACGGGGCCTTCTATTATTGGGGGATACGGCGCGGCGAGAAATTCGCCTTTTTCGATGAGCTGATGGAGCGGTTTATAAACAAAATCGAAGATGGAAAATATCTGACGCCTCCTGTCTATGCACGTAATCGCGTATTTGCGAATTATGATCCCGTGAAGCCGGCGGATATGGAAGAAGCGGCTAATCAGCTTGTCGATAACGTTCGGTATTCGTTAAACGGCATGAAGCGGCATTCGGGTCCAAGCACGCTGTTCAAATATTTCTACGAGGGCGGCGTGGAAAGCGCCGGGAGCGAATTGATGTACGGTCCTCATGAAATTATAATCGCTGCCCAGAGAGGCGCGGCCATTGCGTACAACAAGAAGGATTTGTTGGCACATTTGGCCGTTCAATGGTCAACGCTGCCTCATGATACGGAAGAAAGGTTCAGAAGGTATCGGCTTTCGCTGTTTGTTTGTTATACCCATAACATTAATCACATCAATACGGAAGAAGGACTTATGCATATCGAAAGCGAGCTGGCCTTCTTCGATCGTTTCTCTCCGGCTTGCCTCGGGCACTTGGAAGTTCAACAGAACTTTGCTCATTTTGTAACCACGCATACAAGACCGACGAATATGGTTGTCCCATTCGGGTTTCTACATGGGAAGAATGATGCTTGGGTTTGTTTTACAAGGCCTAATGCGTGGGGACAAATCGGCGACCAGTGGAAGTTCGACCATATGGAAGAAAGCTGGGATTTACTGAAGGTGTTCTTCCCGGATGCCGTTCTGAATGCGATTTATAGGTACCCGTGCGAAAACAAACCGCAAGGATTTTATTCAAGAACGCCATACGGCACGGTGGATATTCTGCCTATAGAGGCTCAGCAGGCTGCTTATCAAAACTATAAAGTGCTTGCATTCTTAGGTTACAATACGGCTACGGAGCAGCAGTTTAAGCAGATCCTTGCATTCTGCGAAAATGGCGGTACCGCAATCTTGACTTGGGCGCATCTGTTCACCACAACGGATCGAAATGAAGCTTTAACGGGAACAAGCGGCTTTATCGAGAAGGGCTTAACGGAAAGGCTGCTAGGGATACAAGACTATACGTTCCCTGCATATAATGAGGATCCGAAACGAATGGCGGAACTTACCTTGCAAGATACGGCGGCAGTCGTCCAGACCCATCATGACAAAGCGCTTATTATTCAGAACAGCGTCGGCAAAGGCAAAGTCATCTTCATGAATTCGCTGCACTATCCGGCCAACCCGGCTATTCGCGATGAATACGAAGCTGTCTTGAAGCAAGCGGCTGAGGAAGCTTCTAAGGCGGAGTATGAGAAAGGGTATATTGTAAGCGATGATACGGTCAACTTTACGGTGTTTGACCGCGAAGATGGTTTGAGAGTCATCTATTTGCTAAACATCGATTGGTGGAGTGACAAAGAAATTGCGAAGGCAACATTGAAATGGAACAATCATTCGTTTGAAATCAATATTGAGCGTGATAAAATCAATATGATTACGCTATCCAAATCGATTGGCATCCTGACAAGGGATATGGATACCGAGGTGGTTTCGATCCGCGAGTCCAACGGTGACGCTACCGTTCGCTTACAAGGATATGGAACAACATCCATTGAGGTAATAACGATGAACGACGTTCGCGAAGAAACGATATCGATTAACGGCTTTTATGAAAGGACGTATTAAAAAGCGCATGCTGGTGAACGAGCAGTTAATGGGCTTTGAATTCCGCTAATGGGTGTCACTCATTCGAATAATCGAGGAGGTGTTAATTTGCCGACTTTGAAGGATATTGCCGACCGGCTCGGAGTATCGATTTCCACCGTATCGCGTGCGATTAGCAATGATGCTAATCGCCCTGTCAGTAAAGAGACCAAGCGCAAAGTATTAGAAGTTGCGAATGAGATTGGCTATGAGATAGAGGAAGACGAGGCATCTTCGGCGGCGAAAGCCCACTATCAAATCGAGAAATCAATAGGCTGTATCATGCCTCAGTCTTTATTTGATTATCATCCGTATTTTTCGAGCATTTTGTCGGGCTTCCGCAAGAGGCTATATGAGCTTGGGCGAACTCCTGCGTTTTTTACGGCGAGAGAAGAACTGGCGAGTCCGAATTACCTGCGCTCTTTGATCAGGGAAACGGGAGTGAAGGGCATTCTTTCGATTGCCTGGTATGATAAGGAGCAATTCGAGGTCTTGAAAGAAGAAGGCGTGCGCGTGCTTGGCGTCAGCTTGAACTATGATAGCTTAGCCGTACCCGTTGTCGATTGCGACCGCCTCTCGGCTGCACGCTCCGCAGTCAGGCATCTGATTGCGCAGGGACACAAGAAAATCGGATTTATCGGGGGACCATCCTTCTCTAATGAAATGGACGAGGACGAACGATTTTCAGGCTACAAGTTCGGTATGCTCGAAACGGGAAGCGAGCTGAACAAAAGCTGGATTATTAATGCCAAATGGGACGTTGATTTGAGCTACAGTTTAATGAATGAGATGCTGGACAGGCTGAATGCGGATGAAAGACCGACAGCCATGTTTTGCGCAAGCGACGCGCTGGCGTTACCCGCGCTTCGCGCCGCCGTAGAGAAAGGCTATCGCATTCCTCAGGATATCGCATTCGTCGGCATGGATAATATTGAATTCGCGCAATATTCATCGCCGCCGCTCACAAGCGTGCAGGTGCCGAAATCGGAAATCGGCGAAGTGGCTGCGAACATGTTGGTGAATTACGTGGAGGGTCACTATTCGCTGCCGCTCAAAGTGCTGCTTCCGTATGAACTTGTGGTTCGTCAATCTTCAGCCTTCATTAACAAGGAAGGCTAAACGTCATACGCGCTAGTTTTTTAATCATGACCGCTATAACCTCTAAATGCCGTTCAGCCAATAAGGTGAACCGCTTTTGAGGTTTTTTTTGAGCATGCAGCGTATCATAATTGTAATGAGAATTTGGATCCAAAAAATAATTGACATGAAGTGATTATTCCAAATATGATTGCTTTAATGAAGTGAATTTGGCGCGAATTGAGCAAAGCTTTCAATTTGAACTGACAGAGGAGAAGAGTAAACATGAAGCCGTTAACAGCTGTTTTAATCGGAGCCGGCGCGCGCGGCGCGGGAAGCTACGCGCCATACGCGCTCCATTATCCGCATGAGCTCAAATTCGTCGCAGTAGCGGAAGCCGATCCCGGTAGGCGGTCTACATTCGCCGATGACCATAGCATTCCAGCCGAGCGTGCTTACGAATCATGGGAGATGCTGCTCGCTGAAGGAAAACTGGCGGATATTGCCGTCATCTGTACGCAGGATCAGATGCATTTCCGGCCGACCATCCAAGCGCTGAACAAGAAGTATCATGTTCTTCTGGAGAAACCCATGTCTCCCCATCCGCAAGAATGTCTGGAGATGGAGAGAGCCGCCCAAGAGAATGACAGACTTCTGACCATCTGTCATGTACTGCGCTACACGCCGTTTTGGAGTACGATCAAGGAGAAGATACAAGCGGGGGATATCGGGGACATCGTCTCCATTCAGCTGAACGAGAATGTTGGTTATTGGCATATCGCTCATAGCTTCGTCCGAGGCAATTGGAACAATTCCGAGCAATCGAGCCCGATGATTCTCGCAAAATCCTGTCATGATATGGATGTTTTATCTTGGCTGATGGATCAGCCGTGCACGAGGGTCAGCTCGTTTGGTTCCCTGATGCATTTCCACGAGGGCAATGCGCCGGAAGGGGCTGCAGAACGGTGCCTTGACTGCCGCGTGCAATCGACCTGCCCTTATGCTGCGCAGCGCTTTTATTTGAGCGAACAGTTCAAGCCCTGGGCTAGGCATTTCGCGCCGGATCTATCCTATGACAAGATCGTGCAGGGATTGAGAGACACGAACTACGGTCGTTGCGTCTATAAGAGCGACAACAATGTCGTGGATCATCAAGTCGTCAACATGGAATTCGCGAATGGAGCGACGGCGATCTTCAGCATGTGCGGCTTTACCTTCGAGCAAGAACGGCGAATTCAAATTATGGGGACAAGAGGGGAGCTTCGCGGAGAAGGGAATGTCATTACGGCGTTCGACTTTCTTACGCATAGGAAGACCGAAATCACCATTGCCGAACAGGCCAGCGGTCACGGCGGGGGCGATGCAGGCATCGTCGGCAGCTTCCTGGATGAAGCGAGGAACTATGGCGGTCAGGAGAGCTTGACATCGGCATCCGCTTCGGTCCGCAGCCACTTGATGGCATTTGCCGCCGAGGAATCGCGCCTGAATGGCGGGAAGGCCATCGTTCTGGATGAGTACGCCGCAAGTCTTCGTCCCGTAGATGTCCGAAAGGGATGTTAGACATACAACGACTAATGGCACTTATTAACGATTAATGGCACTTATTATAGAAGTCCCATCAACGAACTTTATTTTCCTTCCTATTGATGAGGGGAAATAAAGTTCTTTCCTTGATAGGTATGTATTCTTGCCGGCATTATGTTAATGTTATTCATAGGTAGCTACTATTGTTGCAAGGGAGTTAGGTTCGTATGCCGCAAGGCAAGTGGTTTCGCATAGGCTATGGCATCATCGTCGTCTTATTGATTGCCTACTTGGCTTCCAAGGTTGACTATTTGTACGATCCGATCGTCAAGGTGCTGGCGGCGTTGTTCTTACCGCTCTTGATATCGGGCGTCTTTTATTATCTGTTTCGTCCGTTCGTCAGGCTGTTATCGTCCAAGCTGCCGATGTGGCTGGCCATACTTCTCGTCTACATCGGCGCTGTCGGCCTTTTATATTTGTTCTTCTGGATGATTTGGCCGCCGATCCAGGAACAGTCGATCAACCTCGTGAACAATTTTCCGCAAATCGTCAAATCCATTCAGTCATGGCTCGAAACCGTGCAGCAGCATGAGTGGTTTAGGCAAATCGAGCAGAAGAACACGCTCTCCACGGAAAATCTTACGAATAAGTTAACCGGCTCGATGGACGGGATTCTTAATTCGGTCATTGGCAGCGTGAGCAGTCTGTTCAATCTTGTCATGAGCTTCGTCTTCCTGCTCAGTCTCGTACCGTTCATGATCTATTACCTGCTGAGCGAAGGGGATAAATTCCCGCACCTCGTCCTGCGAATGTTTCCGGAGCGCTACCATCGCGAGGTAAGCGGCGCGCTGAAGGAGATCGATGCGTCGATCGGGTCGTTCATCCTGAGCAAGGTATTGACGTCGCTGCTCATCGGCGGACTTACTTTCATTGGCTACCTGCTGATCGATTTGCCCTATCCGCTGCTGTTCGGGCTGATTGCCGCGATCACGAACTTCATTCCGTATATCGGGCCGCTGATCGCCTTCGTTCCTACGGCTATCGTGGCGCTTACCGTCTCTCCGATGACCGTGCTTCTCGTCGGCGTCGTGCTCATCGTCTCGAACCAGATCGAATCGAATGTGATCGGTCCGCGCATCATCGGCAAGCAGATGCATGTTCATCCGCTGACCGTCATGCTGCTCGTCATCGGCGCGAGCGCGATAATCGGCCCTTTCGGCATGATCTTCGTCGTTCCCGTCTACGCGATCATCAAGATTATCGCGATCCGTACCTACAAGTTCCGCAAGCTGAACCATATCCCGCCGAAGGATCCGCTGCATTTCACGTCGGACGAGCATAGGGAAAGCTAAACGCGGACCGGACGGGCAATGAAGCACGCCAAAGCCAAAGCATGCCATTGTACTTAAGCTGACAGCAATTCGACAAAGGATGCGGATCATGCCATTTAATTCGTTTGATGATTATCCAATGAGCTGGAAGCCGACGATGGATAAAACCCGGAAACCGATTTATAAAGCGCTCGCGCGGCAATTGCAGCAGGATATTCTAACCGGCGTGCTATTGCCCGGAACGAAGCTCCCCTCGCAGCGGGAGCTGGCCGACTTCCTGGACTTGAACTTGAGCACCGTATCCAAAGCGTTCAAGATGTGGATACGAAGCCGAAGCATCTGATCGAGATGGGGGCGACGCTGCCGGACAAGGATTCGTACGAGCCGCTGCTTCTGCAGCTGCGAAGCATGCTCCGGGAACCGGACTATCGGCAATGGTTCGGCTATGGCCGTTCGGGCGCCTGGCAGAAGGACGCCGCGATTAAATTTATCCGCAGGAGCGGCCTCGCAACGACGGCCGATCGCATTGTCATGGCGAATGGCGGCCAACCTTGGTTACTCGTAATAGATGGCGTCATACGGAAATTCCAGCTTCTTCTCGCGATACGCCGTTGGCGTTAGGCCCATGTACGCATGGAAGACCTTCCCGAAATAGCTGGGGCTCTCGAACCCGCAGCGTTTGCCGACTTCCTGGATCGGAAGATTCGTCGTTCTGAGCATGGCGATGGCAGCTTCGATCCTTCGATCCCGAAGATAAGAAAGCGGGGACGTGTGCTCGGCTTTCTGGAACAACCGGCACAGGTAGTATTTGTTGATCCGGAGCTGCTCGGCCAGCATGTCTAACGTGATCGGCGAAGCATAGCGCTCCTTCATCAGCTGCTTCGCCTGATGCAGGACGGAGTTCGACTTGGAATTGAGCTCTCGTCCTGACTCTCTGCTTGATTGGAGCAGAGTGAGCATCCACTCATACGCAGAGACGGACAGACGGTACTTATCCGTCATCTTCGCCCCGGCAATCTGGCGGAAGATCGTCCACAGGTTCGCGATGACGGGGGAGCTCGCTTCCATGCGGAAGACCGGGCCCCCTTGTTCCATCGCCAGCCCCCAGATCCGGTTCGCTTCGTCTCCCCTCATATTCAGCCACAGAATCTCCCACGGCTCTCCGTTATCCAAGTAATAATAGCAGTGCCGGCTCGGAATCCGCACGAGAAATCCCGTACCCTTGGGCAGCGAGAAGCGCTGGTTCTCAAACTCCAGATGGCCTTGTCCGCGAAGGGTATATTGGAAAATCACATGTCCGACATCCGGTCGGTTATCGCCGGCGAATCGGTATTCGGAGCTCGTGATCGTTTGCCATCCGATGGAGTCGATCGTCAAGATCGAATGATCGTTAGTGCGAAATCCGTAGACGCCAGGCTCCATGCTGCGTTCACTCCCATACAGACAAAGTCAATTCCGTTATAGTTTAACGCACAATCTTAAGATTGTCCTCCCGAGCGGCGAATTGTAAGATCAGAACAGGAAGAGCGTTACATGCTCAATAGGAGGCTCGCTATGGATAACGATACGATTCGAATTCCGTTATTGGACAAGGAGTACTGGTGGGGAGGGGCTGTCTGCGACGGCGTACGGATGCCATTCGGCGATAAGCCCTATCAAAGGGAGCTGTTCGGAGATGCCGGCTATAATCAGGCGAGCCCTGTTCTGCTCTCCAATAAAGGCCGGTATGTCTGGTCGGAAGAGCCTTATCGCTTCTCGTTCGACGGCGAAGAGCTGATCGTCGCAGGGCGGAAGGGATCGGTCAAGATCGAGCAGGGCGGGAATCATCTACGCGAGGCTTTCCTTCATGCCTCGAGCGCGTATTTCCCGTCCTCGGGCACCCAGCCCGATGCGATGTTCTTTAACGTTCCCCAATACAACTCCTGGATGGAGATGAGCTACCATCCGACGCAGGAGAAGGTGCTGGAATATGCCGAAGCGATCCTTGCGCACGGCTTCCCGCCGGGTATTCTGATGATCGATGATAATTGGCATGAGGACTACGGAACGCTGAATTTTCATGCGGGGCGGTTCCAGGATCCCAAGGCGATGGTCGATCGGCTGCATGAGCTCGGGTTCCGCGTAATGCTGTGGGCGAGTCCGTTCATTAGTCCCGATGGGGAAGTGTTCCGATTGTTGGATCAGCAAGGGCTTCTATTGAGGGAAAGGAACGGGGAACCCGTTATCCGCAAATGGTGGAACGGCTACAGCGGTATTCTGGACGGAACGAACGCAGAGGCGCTCGGTTGGTTTACTCGCGAGCTGGACCGGCTGATGGAGATGTACGGAATCGACGGATTTAAGCTGGATGCCGGAGATCCGCAGTACTACAGCCCTTCCGACGTAAGCGCCCGTCCAGCGACGCCGAACGAACAGTGCGAAGCTTGGGCAAGGCTTGGCCTGCGGTATGCCTTTAACGAATACCGGGCTTGCTGGAAGCTTGCCGGCCAGCCGCTCGTTCAGCGGTTGTCCGATAAGAATCACAGCTGGGACGAGGACGGGCTGGGCAGCTTGATTCCGAACGGCTTGGCGCAAGGGCTGATCGGCTATGCCTTCAATTGTCCGGACATGGTCGGCGGGGGACAGTACGGGGATTTAATTCGTCCGGATTATGTGGTGGATCAGGAGCTGTTCGTTCGGTACGCGCAGTGCTCGGCCCTGTTCCCGATGATCCAATTCTCCACGGCTCCCTGGAGAGTGCTGGACGAGGAGCGCTTGCAGTATTGCCTGGAAGCAGCGAAGCTGCACGGCCGCATGGGCGCTGTAATCGAAGAGCTGGCGAAGCAAGCGGCCATGTCCGGGGAACCGATCATGAGGCATATGGCATACGTGTTTCCGGAAGCGGGCTATGAGCGCGTAACGGACCAATTCATGTTGGGCAGCGACATTCTGGTGGCTCCGGTATTGCAGCAAGGCGCGGTTACGCGAACCATTCTGTTCCCTGACGGCAATTGGCTTGGCGATGACGGAAGCCGTGTCACCGGACCGTGCGAGGCTGAAGTCGAGGCTCCGTTATCCCGGTTGCCCTGGTATCGCCGTCAATGAGGAAGCTCGGGCCCGAGCCGGGGGAATGTCCCTTAGCTCGGGCCTTATCAATGCGGTTCAGGACGGCACGGTCGACGGAGCTTTAGGAACTCGGGTCCGTTCAACTTTGGCGATGACCGCCGCGAACCCGATATAATAGACGAGATTAAAGACGGCCACGACGTTCTCGTTCGGAGGAAAGGGCCCCCAGATGGAATTGGCATTGAACAGTAATAGCGCGAGGAAGACGAGCAGCATGCCGTAGCGGCCGTTAAAGCCGCTGCCGACGGGGCGGGTGGACGCCATGTAGAGCAGCAGCCCGAGCAGCAAGAGCGCGGACTCGATGCCGAAGCTCCACGGGATGCTCCGATAGACGCCGAAGCCGACTTTGAAACGATTGCCCAGCAGCGGCAGGTCGCGGTCGTGAACGATTACGTCGAGCACCCAATGCGACAGGACGGCCGACGCAAGGATGAGGCTGGATTTGACGCTGCGGCGCGGCCCGGCTGCGAAGCGATAGACGCAGTAAGCCGCGACCGACCAGAGCATTGCAGCCAGCAATCCGTGCGAATAGGGCATATAAGTCAGGTGTATCGGGCTGGCGGGCAGCGGCTGCCTCGTGTCCGCCTTCTCGATGCCAAGCAAGACGAGCGGGCTCCACACGATGTCGAGCCATTGCACCGCCAAGAACAAATGCCATAGCTTGAGGGTCGGATCTACCCTCTTGGCCCAATAACCGACCGCATAATGACCGCCTAGCATAAGAACGCCTCCCGGGAAACTTTTTCGATATGGATTTCTCTTCTACTGTGATACGGTAAGTGTGATACGGTAATCATATATCGCTTGGCAGTCATATGAATATTGACCGGGGTCATCCTTCCGTCATCTAGTAGGAGGCATGTCGTTGCGCACGCTGTTTATTGTCATGAGGCTTGTTGGATATGGATGTATCGAGATTAGCGCGATCGGGCAATCGGTAGGTTGGGGCTGGCTGGAATGGGCCGTCAGCATCGGCATTGCGCTGTGGTGCGTAGGGGACCACTGGAAAAGGCCCGATGCCCGAATGAAGGTGATGCGTCTGGGCATCGCCGTCGAAACGGCGCTCGTGCTGGCGTGGGCGATCGTCATTCGGGATGGCGTCGTTCTGTTCGCGCTGCTGTCTCCGCTTGCCCGCTCCTGCATTCATCTTCGCTGGCGGGATAGCGCCTTCGCGATGCTGATCGCCATGGCCGGCGTCGGCCTGTGTTATTGGGACTTGGAGACGGATCTGACGCTTCAGCTGATTGTGCTGCCCGCGGCCGGCGGATACGCTTTCGTCCTGGGCGTGCTGCTCAAGCAAAGGGAGCAGGCCCGCCGCATGGCGGCCATATCGGCGATTGAAAGAGAACGGCGCGCGCAGGGCGAGGAACGCATTCGGATCGCGAAGCAGCTTCACGACCGGACAGGGCAATATTGGTCGGCGATTGCGCGTGCATTGGATGTCGCCCTGCGCGTGGAGGGAGAGCGAAGAACGGAGTTCATCCGCAAAGCGCGGGAAGCGTCGATGGAAGGCTTGCAGGAAATGAGAGCCGCGGTAGGGCTGTGGAGCGGCGGACAGCAGTCGCCGGGAGACTGGATGCGGTTCATGGAACGGTCCGTTCGGCGATATGTCGAAATCGGCGGGATCGAGATCGCGCTGGACTTGCCGCCGGAGCTCCCGTGGTACCGTTGGCGGGAGCCGGAAGAAGCAGCCGAGACCGTGGTCCGAATCGTCATCGAGTCGTTGACGAACGCGATCCGGCACGGTCTCGCGGAAGCGATTCGGATTCGGCTCGAGGCGGGGCGGGAGGACTTGCTCATCCTCGTGCAGGATAACGGAGCGGGGTATTCCTTGGATGCGTCAACGGCCAGGCCTGCGGGGACGGGCATCGCATCAATGAAAGAACTGGCGCAAGCCTACGGCGGAAGCTTCGATATCGCCGGCCAGCCAGGGCGGGGAACGACCGTTAGGGTCCGGCTCCCTTATCGCGCGGAATCGGAGGAGATGCCCGAATGATTCGGATCGGAATCGCGGAGGACCAGACGTTAATTCGCGAGAGCTTGGCGATCGTGCTTGGCTTGGAGATAGACATCGAGGTGAGCTGGACGGCGGCGACGGGAGCCGAAGCGGTATCGCGCATGGCGTCTGAACCTGCCGATGTCGTCCTCATGGATCTGCGGATGCCCGGCCTGGACGGCGCGTCCGCCATGCGGCGTATCCGGTCGCAAACGCCGGAAGCGCGGTTTATCGTCTTGACGACGTTCCGGCATGACGAGTGGCTGATGGAAGCGATCGATGCCGGAGCCGCGGCATGCCTGCTCAAGGAGGTGCCGCCCGAGCTGCTCATCGAGGCCGTCCGCGGGGTCGTTCGCGGAGACTGGGATCCGGAGAGGTGGACTCCGGATTGGCGGAAATACGCTCCGGAGCTCCAATTCCGGATGCGGTTGTCCAGCCCGTCGATCGCCGGCGGGCCGGATGCCTTGAGCTCGCGGGAGCTGTCCATTCTCGGCAAGCTGTGCGCCGGAGCAACGAACAAGGAAATTTCCGCGGACCTTCATCTGACGGAAGGGACGGTGAAGAATTACGTGTCCGCCCTGTATGCGAAGCTTGGCGTGCGGCACCGCGCCGAGGCGGTGAAGATAGCTCGGGAGCGGGCGTTGGTATGAATGCGCTAACGACATGAGTATAAAGAATACCGAAAGCAGGTGATTGCAATTTTCTATTGGATCGCGATACTGATGACGGCGGTGGATCAAATCACGAAACTGATCGTGCGTTTGAATATGCAGGTTGGAGATACGAATTTGTTTCGGGAAGGGATTTTGCGGTTTACGTATTATCAGAATTCCGGTGCGGCCCGCAGTTCATTTCAAGGCTACGGAAGATGGTTTGGCGTGCTCGCAGTCGTTTTCATTGTACTGGTCCTCTACTATCGGAAGAAACAGCCTTCGAACCGCCGTTGGCTGGATGTCGGTTTAGCGTTCCTCGTGGCGGGAGCGGCCGGGAATGGCGTGGAACGGTTATTGTTCGGGAAAGTAACGGACTTCCTGCAATTCGGATCCGGCCAAGGGATTATGAATATCGCGGACTTGTCCATCAATGCCGGTCTGCTCGTGATCATCGTCCAGCAGATTCTGGTATCCATGCGCGCGAGGAAGAAGCCTTCCTATTAACATCGGCGTACTATCGGCTTCATGGCGGGATCCGATCGCGAGGAAGCCTATCTCAATCAAGCTGGCATCCTAATAGATGGCGCGATCGCGATGAACGCAGTGAAGATCGCAGCGCTGCCATTGCGGTCCGGAAGCCCTAGAACACGATCGACGCCGCGAAAGGATCGCCCTCTTCCGGGCCCAGCGGATAGAGTTTGGTGGGACGATCGGACAGAGGATTCGTTACTGTCCCTGAATGGCATCGAATACAGGTTCATCGGCCGGTATAGCGAATCTCCTGTCCGTCAACACACGAAAATACGTGATTATGAGGGGAATAACGGATCTCCTGTCCGTTTCCTAGCTTCGACAGACGTACCCGTGACCCAGCCGTCATCAAGACGGCTGGGTCGCATTGGTGCGGGCAGTCCCATTCATGCCGGCGAACCGGCAGCTGGATCGGCTCGCTGATCCGGAGCCGCGCTACCGCGCGCTGCCCGTTCGCCAAGGATTCGAGCGGCGCAGCAGCACCGTCGTCGCCCACAGCAGCAGAAGCGCCGTGACGGGATGTACCGCCGCGAGCGCCCTTGCGCTCAGGTCAACGGAAATGTACTGGAAGACGATGAGCAGGTACAGCACGGCTGACAGCGTAACCGTAAGCCAGCCGAGCCGTCCCAGTAAACCGAACACGACCATGAGGACCGGGAAATATTCGAACACGTGAATGAACGACCGGTGCATCGACCAATCTCCGTTATCGAACACCGCCAGCCCCGCCAGGAACACTTGCGCGAACAGCGACGCCAGGAAAGCCCAGGCCAGCACGTAATAGATAATAACCGAATACCTTCTCATAAGCTTGTTCCCCCTTCCGAATAGCGAATCGAATTAGACCGCGGTCCGCCGGCCGCGTCTCCCGCCCGGCTTCCAGACGGACAGCGCGAACATCGCGAGCAGCGACAACGCCTGCAGCAGAATGCCGATCCACAACCATGTGTGGTTGACGCTGAAGCCCGCGGCTTCCCAGGCTTGCAGGCCCGCCTTATCCGTCTGTTCGACGCCGCGAAGCGTCCATTCGTAGATGCCGACGAAGCCGATGCCGATCGCGAGCAGCGTGAGGATCTCCTTGGCGATCAGCCAGTAATAACGGAACAGCCCCCATGAGGTGAGCACGGATAACAGAATGCCGGTCACGGTCGTGCCGATCGTCGACGCGCGGACGCTCGACGCCGCCAACAGATGCATGATCGTATAGCAGGCCCGCAGGACGGAATCGCTGTCCGTCACGGAAGCGGTCAGCGCGAGCAGGATGAAGGTCGCCTGCCCGCCCAGCATGATCGACGCGAAAAAAAGATGAAGCAGCAGCAGTATTCTTCGCTGCCGCAGCGACAGGTTGGTAGTGTTCACGGTGATAACGCCTCCCGATAATCTACAGGTTGAACCGGTAGCCGATGCCCCAGATCGTCTCGATATATTGCGGCTTGGACGGATCGCGCTCGAGCTTCTCCCGCAGCTTGCTAATATGCACGGTCACGGTCGCATGGTCGCCGAGCGCGTCCAGTCCCCAAATCCGCTCGAACAGCTCCTCCTTGCGGAAGACGCGGTTCGGATGCTGGACGAGGAAGAGCAGCAGCTCGTATTCCTTGGCCGTGAACGCCGTCTCGCGCTCGTTCACGAACACTCTGCGCGCCTGCCGGTCGATGCGGATGTTGTGCAGCCGCAGCTCGTCGCGCCGCCATTCGCCGCTGCCGACGAGGCGGTCGTACCTGGCCAGATGCGCCTTCACCCGGGCGACCAGCTCGCCGAGTCCGAACGGCTTCAGAATATAGTCGTCGGCCCCGAGCCCGAAGCCGCGGATCTTATCGACTTCCTCCTTCTTGGCGGAGACGATCAGGATCGGCACGTTGCTGGCTTCCCGGATGCGGCGGCACAGCTCGTAGCCGTCCATGCCGGGCAGCATCAGATCGAGCAGGATCAGGTCGTATTGCCGCTGCAGCGCCAGCTGCAAGCCGAGCTCGCCGCGATTCGCAACCTCGGACGCCAGTCCGCTTGCCTCCAGGTAATCCTTCTGCACCTCGGCAATGACCGGGTCATCCTCGACAATCAATATTCGCTTCATTCTCGTTCTCCTTCCTCGGACGGCTCTCCGCGAACGACGGGGAACCGCATGACTATGGCCGTTCCGGCGTCTGCCTCGCTGATCGCCTCGACGGTTCCGCCGTGTTCCTCGACGATTTGCTTCACGATGGCGAGCCCGAGCCCGCTGCTGCCCGCATCCGTCCGGCGCGCGGATTCCGCCCGGTAGAATTGATCGAATACATGGGGCATCGCCGCTGCCGGTATGCCCGATCCGTTATCGGCGATGCGGATCGCTGCTAAGCCCCCGTCTTCCTCGAAGAGGTCGAACCGAAGTATGGCGGGCTGCCGGTCCATATGCTTCAAGCTGTTGTCCACGACGTTGAGCAAGGCCCGGTGGAGCTTCTCCCGGTCCGCCTGGATGAACAGCGGCCGCCCGGCGCCGTTATGCCATTCGAGCCGAACGCGGCCCATGCGCGGATGCAGGTCAAGCTCCTCGACGACCTGCTTCACGTACGCGGCGGCGTCGAGCGTCTCGAAGCGGAACGGCAGCTTGCCGATGTCGAGCGTCGAGTAGAGCAGCAGCTCCTCGATCATCCGGTTCATGTCGGACGTCTTGCCGGCGATCATATCGACGTACTTCCGCCGTTTCTCTTCGGAGTCGGCAATGCCGTCCCGAAGACATTCCACGCAGCCTTGGATGGCGGTGATCGGCGTCTTCAGATCGTGGGATATGCTCGCGAGCAGCTCCTTGCGATTCTGCTCCAGCTCGAGCCGGGCGCCGATCGAATCCTTCAGCCGCACGCGCATCTCTTCGAAGGCGGTGCCGAGCTGCCCGATCTCGTCCTGCCGCCGCATATGAACCGGCCGGTCCAGATCGCCTTCGCGGATTTGGCCTGCCGCCGACTTCAGCGCGTAGAGCGGCTTGACGATGCTGCGCGAGACGAGATAGGTGAGGGCGCCGTTCGTCAGGATGAGCGCGCCGAGCAGCGTCAGCAGCACGGTCGGAATGAATTTGCGGAAGAAGCGGGCGACCGGCTCCATATCGGACACGATGACGAGCGTGCGGTCCGTGCCGTCCGCCCCGATGAACGGGATGCGTTCCAGGCTGGCGCCGCCGCCCGGCCCGGAGCGCGGGAAGCGCGCCGCTTGCTGCCTGCCCGTCTCTTGATGAACCCGGCTGACGATGTCGGCCGCGGATAGGCCGGGCGAGATATACGTGACCGCGGAATCGCCGGCGAGCAGCGCGATGCCCGAATCGACCCGGGCGAGGTCGGCTTCCGTCTCCGCGAGGAAGGCGGAATCGCCGAACAGGCGGGGATCATGCTTGGCGACGAACGTCAGGCCGGAGACAAGCGCGCTGCGGCCGCCGAACAGCTCCCGCATGGCGGCGAACGGGACCGGCTTGTCCTGCTTCGCCCCTGGGGACATCTCCTGCATGAAAGCGCCGGCGGCCAAGACGGCCGTAACCCCGAGCAGCAGAACGGGAATGACGATCATGGCAATATGCGAGAAGAGCAATTTCGTTCGAATCGACAATGGGCTGCAGCTCCTTTCCTCCTTCATTGTAATTGCCATCCGTAAACAAACGATAACCGAAGTCTAAAAAAAGTCTAAACCGGCGCTTTCGTTCCCGTCGATTCTGCCGACCTTAACCTTCCAGCTCCTCATGCTTTTACCAAGCGCCGGTTAAAGTAAGGGAATCGGCGATGAAGGAGGAAGCCTGCCATGAACGTTAACGCATCGATCGAAGAGACGGAGCGGCTTGTCTGCCGGCAATTCTCGGAATAAAGCGATTTTCAAGTGAAACGGCTGCGGATCGAAGGCATCGAATATCGGCTGTACTATCTCAATACGCTGATCGATCCGGACGCCGTCCAGACAGATATTTTGAGGCCGCTGCTGCTTCGTCCGCATGATCCGGTCCACGAGGTCGTGTCGATTCTGGACTTCGCGGAAACCGATCGGCTGGAGGATGCCGTTCATGCGATCATGGACGGGAAGCTCGCGCTGCATCGCGCCGGCGAGGACAAGCTCTATCTGCTCGGGGCGGATTTGAAGAAGGAGCGTTCCATCAACATTCCGATCAACGAGCGGGTGCTGCGCGGAGCGAATCAAGCCTTCATCGAGAATCTGGACACGAATCTGAACCTGATGCGCAAGCTGATCAACTCGACCGATTTCGTGGTCAAGACGTTCATGATCGGGCGACTCTCGCAGACGAAGATGGCCGTCATGTACATCAAGTCGATTGCGGATTCGGCCTATGTCGCCGAGTTGGAGCGCAGGCTCCGCGACATCGATATCGATTACGTCGAGATGCCCGGCTTCATCGATGAATTGGTCCGGGATCAGAAATACAGCCTGTTTCCGCAGCTGCTCGTCACGGAACGGCCGGACCCGGCGCGGGCTTATCTAATGGAAGGGAAAGCCGTCGTCGCGGCCGCGGGATCGCCGGACGCGATCATCATGCCGGTATCGTTCTGGTCCTTGTTCCAGAGCCCGGACGAATACCAGAACAATTGGATCTTCGGCACGGTCATGCGGACTGTCCGGCTCTGCTGCTTCCTGATCGCCATCGGCCTGCCCGGATTGTACGTCGCGGTCAGCGGCTACAATCCGCAGCTGCTGCCGATTAATTTCGTGAATACGCTGCAAAGCTCGTTGAAATACGTGACGTTCCCGCCGGTGATCGAGGCGCTGGCGATGATGCTGCTGCTTGAAATCGTCAGGGAAGCGACGATTCGGCTGGCGAGTCCCGTCGGCCAGACGATCGGCGTCGTCGGCGGCATCGTCGTCGGCACGGTGGTCGTGCAGTCGAATTTGGTGTCCAATACGATGGTAATCGTCGCACCCGTACGTGAAGACGGGGAGCAAGAAGAGGCTGTTGCTCGCCATGTCCATAGCGAACGCATGCACCATGGTGTATTACGTGGCGGTCTGTCTCGTGTGCTCAACGATGTTCAGCCTGCAGCAGCTTAAGGTCATCCCGGAGCCGATCGTATTCATTCTGAAGAATTATATACTTCAAGTTCTGCAGAGCCTGGACATTCTGTTCCTGATCTTCTACATGTGCATCATCGCCGACACGATCTATGTGTATTTCTTCGTGGCGGCCAAGGCATTCATCCACCTTCGCGGCCAAGGCCTCGGCAGGCAGCAGGCATGGGTCTGGGCGATTGCGACGCTTTGCTTCGCGGGCTGCTTCTTCATGACGCAGCGCAAGGACATCTTGAAGCTGGCAGCGATGCAGGATCAACTGTCCGTTCTCTTCATCGTCGCGCTGCCGCTCATCTTCTTGCTGCTATCGGGCATTCGGGAAATCGCGATCGGATTAATACTGGATGTGCAAATGGTCGAAGAAGAAGGGACGATGAAGATACCGACGGATCTTCTCGTCGCGAAGAAAGAGCAGGATATCGGGGCGCAATTGACGCAGCAGGCCGTCAACGTGATGCAGACCCTGCAGCGGGCCAATTGCGATTATTATCAGCTTGGGCATACGCTCGCGGCGTATCATCCGAAGCTGTACCATGCGATGAACTGGCGCGAGCGGTATCCGAAGCTGGACATCAAGCCGAAGGTTGCCGTTACGATTATCACTAACGGCATTCTGGAGTAACAACGCCAACAAGCCTGCTCTCGCGCAGGCTTGTTGGCGTTATTGGAGGCGTGGAGATGCGGCAATTACGCGCCGATACTTACGGCGCCGCCTTGCTGAAGCTGGTACATGGCGAAATATTTGCCGCCATGCTTCATCAACTCGTCGTGGTCGCCGCGTTCGACGATGCGGCCGCGGTCGAGCACGAGAATTTGATCCGCGGCGCGGATCGTCGACAGCCGGTGCGCGATGACGAACGTCGTACGGCCCCGCTTGAGCACGTCGAGCGCCTGCTGAATGATCGCCTCGGTCTCCGTGTCGATGCTGGCTGTCGCTTCGTCCAGGATCAGAATCGCCGGATCGAAGGCGAGCGCACGCGCGAAGGAGATCAGCTGCCGCTGGCCCGCGGAGAGCGTGCTGCCTTTCTCGATGACCGGCTCGTCGAGCCCTCGGGGGAGCTGCATGAACATGTCGTACGCGCCGACGTCGCGGAGCGCCTGCTCGACTTTCTCGCGCGAGATCGCCGGATCGTCCAGGCTGACGTTCGAGGCGATCGTCCCGGTGAACAGGAACGGCTCCTGCAGCACGATGCCCATATGCTGGCGCAGCTGCTGCTTCGACATGTCGCGCACGTCGATGCCGTCGATCGAGATCGCGCCGCGGTCGATGTCGTAGAAGCGGAAGAGCAGGTTCAGGATCGAGCTCTTGCCGGAGCCGGTATGGCCGACGAGCGCGACCGTCTCGCCCTGCTTCGCGCGGAAGCTGATGTTCTTCAGCACGTCCTCGCCTTCCTTGTAGCCGAATGTGACGTCCGCGAACGACACGTCGCCCTTGTAGCGCGCCGACCGCTGATCCGATACGGGCACGCCCGGCTCGTCAAGCAGCGCGAACATGCGCTCCGCCGACACCCGCGCCACTTCCAGGTTGGACAGCTGGTTCACCATGCCGATGATCGGCGAGAACATCCGGTTCATATAATCGATGAAGGCGTACAGGACGCCGACCGATACCGCCGTGCCGAACCAGTCGCCCGCGAACAGCCAGATGACGGCGAGGAAGATCACGTTCCGGAAGACGCTCAGCAAATTGTGGCTGGTCACCGAATTGAGCCGGAGCATCTTGAACTGGAATCTGAAATATTCGTCGTTCATGACGCCGAACTCCGTCATCGTCTGCTTCTGCCTGCGGAAAACCTGGATGATCGGCATGCCTTGAATCGATTCGTTGATCATGCCGTTAATGTCGCTCAGGCGCGAGCGGATGACATGATTGTACTGGGAGGCGTACTTGCGATAGACGACGATCCAGATGTACAGAATCGGCAGAAGCGGCAGCGCGATCAGCGCGAGCTGCGCATTGAGCAGGAACAGCGCGCCGATAATCGCCGTCATGTAGATGATGCCGGAGAAGAAATTAGCCAATACCGAGACGTACAGCTCGCGGATCGCCTCCGTGTCGTTCGTGACGCGGGAGACGATTTTGCCGGCCGGGAGATTATCGAAATATTGAACCGGCAGCTCTTGAATATGCCGGAACACGTCGTTGCGCATCTTGCGCACGATCCGGTTCGCCGACGATTGCAGCAGATACTTCTGCCCGTAAGCGAGCGCGGCGCCGATCAGCAGCATGCCGACATAGCCCGCCGCAAGGGTGAACATGCTCCTCAGCTCCGGCTTATAGAAGCGGTAGGTCTCGTCGCGGCTCAGCAGCGCGGCCGGGAATTGCCGCTCGCTGCCGTCCTTCGCCGTAAGGGTCAGCGTATGATCCGCGAAGCTGCGCGCCCCTTGATCGGGCACGCCGGCCGCATCGACGAAATAATACGTCAGCCCGGTTTGCAGCACGCGAACCTCGCGGCCCTTCGTTTCGCCGTCCTTCCAATGGTCGGCCCGCTTGTAGAACCGTCCGTCGTATTCGACGTCGTAGCGTCCGTCCGTCTTGCTCTCGTACCAGGGCTTCTCGATGCCCATGATATTCGTGTCGATCATTCGCTTGGCGAGGAATGGTCCGACCAGTTCGGCCGAGATCGCCAGCGCCAGCAGCAGCAGCGCGAGCAGGATCGGCTTCTTGAACTGCCAGGCATATTGAAACAATCGTTTTCCGTTGTTGCCCATTGCGGGTGTCACCTTCGTTTCCTAGTTCTGTCTCGTGTCTAGTCGTTCGTCTTGCGCTTAAGCCTCCACGATGGAAGCCAGCTGCTGACGGTCGTATTGTTCCTTGTACCAGCCGTTGTTCAGGAGCAGCTGCTCATGCGTGCCCTCTTCGGCGACCCGTCCTTCGTCCAGCACGATGATCCAATCGGCGTGCTGCACGGCGGACAGCCGGTGCGTCGTGATGAGCGTCGTTTTGCCTGCCCGTTCGCGGCGAATGCCTTCGAGAATTTCCGTCTCCGTCTTGGCGTCCACCGCCGACAGCGCGTCATCGAGCATGAGGATTTCCGGGTTCGCGATGACCGCTCTGGCGATGCTGACCCGCTGCTTCTGCCCGCCCGAGAGCGCCACGCCTTTCTCGCCGACGAGCGTTTCCAGGCCGTCCGGCAGGAAGTGAACGTCCTTGCTGAAGGCGGCCAGCTCCAGCGCTTTGTTCAGCAGCGCTTCATCCATCGTATCGTCCGGAACGCCGTATGCGATATTCTCGCGGATCGTCTTGCTGAACAGGATCGGCTGCTGCGGCACGTATCCGACCCAGCCGCGCACCTGATCGAGCCCGATGTCCGCAATCGGGACGCCGCCGACCGACAAGCTGCCTTCGCCCATCGGATATTCGCGGAGCAATTGGCGCAGCAGCGTCGTCTTGCCGCTGCCCGTTCTGCCGACGATGCCCAGCGTCTGGCCGCGCTTCAGCTCGAAGGAGATATCGACGAGGTTATCGATCGACGAAGACGGGTAGCGGAACGCGAGCCTCTCGGAGGCGATCGATTCCGGCACGGCGACCGGCACCGGCGATTCCGCGTCCTTCACGTTCGGCTTGACGCCGAGCGTTTCGTTGATGCGGTCCAGGGAGGCGTTGCCGCGCTGCATGATATTGATCAGCTCGCCGATGGCGAACATCGGCCAGATCAGCATGCCGAGGAACATATTGAACGACACCATCTCGCCGAGCGAGATTTCGCCGCGGAAGACGAGCAGGCCGCCGTAGCACAGGCCGATCAGGTAGCTGATGCCGACGAGGATTTTGAGCGCCGGCTCGAAGAGCGCGTCGATCTTGGTTACCTCGATGTTGCGGCGGTACACCTCGTCGGTCATGCCGCTGAACCGCTTGCGGTCCGCGTCTTCCTGCACGAACGCGCGGATGACGCGGACGCCCGCGACGGATTCCAGCACCTGATCGTTCAGCTTGCCGAAGGCGTCCTGCTGCACCGTGAACCGTTCGTGGATTTTCTTGCCGAAATGCTGCATGACGAGCGCGAGAACCGGCAGGGGCAGCATCGCCGCCAGCGTCAGCTTCCAGCTGATGAAGCCCGCCATCACGACGAGGATCGTCGTCATGAACAAGGTGGAATCGATCAGCGTCAGAATGCCGAAGCCCGCCGTCTGCGATACCGCGCCGATATCGTTCGTCGCCCGGGCCATCAGGTCGCCCGTGCGGTTGCGTTCGTAGAATGTCGGCGTCATCCGCAGCAGATGGCGCATGAGATTCGAGCGGAGCGTGCGCTCCAGCACGAAGGAGGAGCCGAAGAGCATCGCCCACCATACGCAGGTCACGAGATAGATGACGACCGTCAGGCCTCCCCAGAAGAGGATCAGCTGCGTCAGCTTGCCAGGGGTCATCGTGCCTTGCCCGATGGCGTCGACGGCATAGCCGATCAGCTTGGGCGGAATCACTTCCAGAATGCCGACAATCGTCAGCAGTACGATGGCGACCGTGTACGTTTTCCATCGTAATTTGAAAAACCAGCTTAATTTCTTAAGTACGTCAAACACGTCGATCAACAACCTTTCCAGCTTTTGAAGAAATCGGAAGAACAAAAAGAGGCCTACCGCCGTAAGCGATACGCCCCATTCCGGTTGCATCCGCGCGGACAGCTGCAGCGCTGCCGCGTAGCCCGGATACAAAAAGAGGGCGCACGATTACGTTACCGCAACCATGCGCCCAACCGCGTCGTCAAGCGAGAATCCGCGTTCTCCGCCTGCTTAACGTCCGTTATAGCGAGGGTTACGTTCATTGCGAGTGCCAGCATGGCCGAATGGGCCGAATGCGTTCGTCAGCGTGCGGTTCAACATGTTCGTAACCCTCCTTTCCGTTCATCAAAGTCTATTCGCCACTTTATCATCCGCCCTCAAATATTGTCAATGGGGAAAAGCGAATCTTGTTGTTCGTCTGTGATAATGTCACCCTGTAACTGTTCTGAGATAATGTCACTATGAGACAGGAGACCATGACATTGACGAACACAGAGCTGAAGAAGGTTTTGGTTGTGGAGAAAGTGTTGGATGGACACATGACGAATGAGGAAGGAGCTGCCCTGCTGGGGCTTTCGGTTAGACAGGTTCAACGTCTGAAAAAACGTTATCAAGTCGGAAACGTTGGGGGGATCGCTCACGGCAATCGCGGACGTAAGCCCGTTCATGCCTTGTCCGAGGAAATCAAGGATCGAGTCGCGGAACTTTACACACAAAAGTATCAAGGCAGCAACAGCTGTCATTTTGCCGAACTGCTTGCTGAGCATGAGGGGATTGAACTAAGCGGCGTCAGCACACGTCGCATTCTCCTCACCAAGGGTTTGAAATCGGCGAAACAGCGTAGACGTTCGAAGGTGCACCAGCCCCGTAAACGTCGCTCCCAAGTCGGTATGCTTTGGCAGATCGACGCAACTCCGTATGCTTGGCTCGAGGATCGTGCCCCTGTCTTTGCCCTTCACGCCGCCATCGACGACGCTACCGGCATCGTGACAGGCGCCGTATTCATGCCCACTGAATGCCGCGAAGGGTATTCGCTTGTGATGATGCAGGGAATCAAGAAACAAGGCATCCCACTCGGACTCTACAGCGATCGCCACACCATCTTCCGTTCGCCGAACGAGAAACTAACCTTGGAGCAGCAGCTTGCTGGCATGACCAAGCCCCTCTCGCACTTTGGCAAGGCTATGCATGAATTGGGCATCGAACACATCAAGGCCGTCACGCCGCAAGCCAAGGGCCGCATTGAGCGCCTCTGGGTGACGCTGCAGGACCGCCTCGTCATTGAGCTGCGATTGCTCGGTGTATCGACCATCGAGGAGGCCAATAAGGCACTCCCCAAGCTTATCGCCAAGCACAACAAGCAGTTTGCCGTAGCCCCCGTATCTGCCGACTCCGCTTACCGCAAGCTTGGCAAGGACGTACGCTTAGAGCATGTATTCACGACACGTGAACATCGTAAGCTGGGTACGGGCCGAACGCTTTCGTACGGCGGGAGGATTTACACCTTCGCCAAGGCGGTACCGGGACACTGGGATGCCAAATCCGTTGTCGAGGTCCGAGAGACACTTAGCGGGGCCTTGCTGATCTGGCACAACGGAGAGGCCTTAATGCTGAAGGAGACCACGAAAGCGGTCCGACAGGCGGAGAAGAAGCCCAATAAAAAAGCGGGTATTGCGCAGCCACGCAAACCCGCCGCTGACCATCCTTGGAAAAGGACGTATCAGGTACACCAAAAACAGATTCAGAATACCACAATGCAAGGCCGAAACCAAGCCACCTGACGGTGGCTTTAAACTCAACGGGGGTGACATTTTCACAGAACAGTTAGGGTGACATTCTCTCAGACAATTGACATGGGGAAAAGCGAATCTTTGTGCAAATTTCTAAAATCGCCGCACCGGATGCAACAAATTCAGCGATGCTTCGTCTAGGTAATGGATGCGCATGATCGGCTGAAGAAGGGGAAAGCGATTCGACAATAAATTAGACGAGGATGGGTGAGGAAGATGATCAAGCTGACGAAGAGTACGACGGCGAGAACGTTCTGCGCGCTCCTTGCGCTTGGCGCGATGGCGGCCGGTACGGCTGCCGCAAGTTCGACCGCGTCCGCCGCCGGCAGCATCGGCATTACGATGATGGGCAAGCCGGTGGCGGCGGATAGCGCGCCGATCTACGCGCAGGGCCGGGTGCTTGTCCCGCTGCGCGCCGTGTCGGAGGCGATGGGCGCCGAGGTGAGCTGGAATCAAGCGACGCAAACGGCGAGCGTGACCAAGTGGACGGAGCAGATGTCGTTGAAGATCGGACAGCAGGTCGCGGTCATCGAACGGCAGTTCGGCGAAGGCTCGTCCAAGGAAACGGTGAAGCTGGATGTGCCGCTGAAGGCGGTTCATAATCGGATTTATATCCCGCTGCGATTCGTCTCGGAGCAATTCGGCTATAACGTCGCGTGGGACGGACATACGGTGGCGATTCGGTCGCCGCTGAGCGAGAAAGCGCGGACGACGCTCTACGGTGGCGATTTGGCGGCGGCCAGGAAACTCGCGATCGAAGCCGCGCGGCAATCGAACGTACAGTACGAGCATCCGCCTCTGCAGAAGACCTACCGGTGGGAGATGAACGACGACGAGTATCTGTTCCCGGAAGGAGAAGCGCTGCGCTTCTTCGTCATCAAGGACAGTCAGATCGCGACGTATTATGAATACCGGAACGATTTCCTCGTAGCCGTATGGCAGGGGCGCCTCAACCCGAACGATGGCGATGCCGTGGGACATCTGCTTCAGGACAAGCTTGCGGATCGCACGGGGCCGGCGCCGAAGATCGACAAGGCGTTCCTCTATTACGACGTTGGCTTTGCGGGTTCGGCGAGCTGGACGAGCAGCGGCCGGGCCGGCAAGGACGGGAAACTGGAAACGACCGCTTACCGGAACGATTCCGGCGGCGTCGTGAGCACGAAAGGAACGATCGCGCTCGCGCTGCCGAACGAGACGCGCAAGGAAACCGTGGCCATGCCGCGTTAAGGATTCCCGCGGCTGTCGAATGGGCCGCAAGCAGCGCGCGGGAGAGAGGAACACAAGCGCTGGAAATCCGAAGAGCCGAAGAGCGGAAAAGCCGAAAAGCCGAAAAGCCGAAAAGCCGAAAAGCCGAAAAGCCGAGAACTTGCCCGAACCAGGGCGGTTTCCGGCTTTTTTTTGATGCGGATTACAGCCGGTTATCGCCTGCGGTCCGTGTGCTTCGAGCGTCAGCGGGATTCCGGAATGCCGGGCATTCGGGCGGCTTCCCGCGCTATTTTTACGCGTAATCCGGCATTTACGCCATTGTATTGAGATATTCGACGGCATGGGGAATTCGATTATCATTTTCCGTAGACAGCCGCTTTAAATGTCTGTATGATGAACAGGACAATTTCATACAACGATCCGTTAAGGTGCAGGCTTGCGATCAAGCTTGCTTAAAAGGGAAGTTCGGTACTAATCCGACGCGGTCCCGCCACTGTAATTGAGGAGCGACTCTATATCGTTGCCACTGGCGCTAGTTCGCCGGGAAGGCATAGAGTCGCGATGATCCATGAGCCAGGAGACCTGCCTAGCGTGATATTTTCTATTCTTCGGGGGGTGAGAATCAGAAAAGCAAGCGTGGATACGTCCGTGTCCGCTTGGATGAACGATTGCCGGACAGCGCTATGCGCATGTCCTTCTTTTAGGCCGCCCTGTGACAGGGCGGCCTTTGTGCATTCATCCATATCCATTATTGTAACGAGGAGCGAAAAATGAATGAATAACCATACCATCGAACGGTACGCCTCGCCGAAGCTGCTCTTCAAGCTGCTTCTGGTCTTCGCCGTGCTGTTATCCGGCTTCGGCTCGGCTTATCGGGCTTATGCCGACGCGCCGCCGGCGGGCGACCCGCTGCTGACCGAGGCGCAGGCAGCCATGGAAGGGGCGGCCCAATCGATTACGGGCTTGAGCTCTATCGGCGACTGGCAGGCCGTTGGCCTGACCGGGGCGGGTAAGCCGATTCCGAGCCGATATGTATCCAAGCTCTATCAAACGCTCGTGGCGGCCAAGGGCAGTTTCGCATCGGTCACGGATTACGAGCGCACCGTGATCGGCTTGACGGCGGCGAATCAAGATGCGACCCAATTCGCCGGCTACGATCTGATCGAACGCATCTATAACAGCGACATCATGGAGAATCAAGGGCTGAACGGCCCGCTGTACGCTTTGATCGCGCTGGACAGCGGCCGCTACTCGGTACCGAGCGACGCCCTGTGGACGCGGGATAAACTCGTCGCCGCCATACTTGCGAAGCAGAAGGACGACGGCGGGTTTACGCTCTTCGGCAGCGTCAGCGATCCCGACATCACGGCGATGACGTTGACCGCTTTGGCACCGTACGCTGCCGATGCCGCGGTTCAGACCGTCGTCGGCGAAGCGGTCGACTGGCTGTCCGGTCACCAGCAGGATAACGGCGGCTATCTGTCTTGGGGGGCGGATGCGAGCGAGAGCGTCTCGCAGGCCATCATCGCGCTCGCGTCGCACGGCATCGACCCGACGGAGGGCCGGTTTACGAAGAACGGCGTCAATCTCGTGCAGAAGCTGCTCGCGTTCCGCAAGGCGGACGGCACCTTCTCCCATACGCCGGACACGGGCTCGAGCGGCATGGCGACGGAGCAGGCGCTGCAAGCGCTCGACGCATATGTGTCGTATAAGAGCGGCGGCAACCGCCTGTACGATTTTGGCGCGCGCCAGCCGTATGGCTGGCCGGCGAAGTGGATACTCGGCGCCAGCTGGTTCGATACCGAATGGCAGGCCGTCGCGGTATCGCGGGCAGGCTTGAAGGTGCCGGACAGCTACCTGGCCACGCTGCCGTCCTTGGAATTCGTCAAGGCGTATCCCGAATACGCCTACGTGACGGATTACGAGCGGATCGCGATCGCCCTGTCCGCGCTGCGCCAGGATGCGACCGAATTCAACGGCTTCAACGTTATCGAGCGCATCTATAACAGCGACGTTATGGAAGCGCAGGGAATCAACGGGCTGGATTTTGGCCTGATCGCCCTTGACAGCCGGGAATACGCGACGCCGAGCGACGCGAAGTGGGACCGCGAGAAGCTGCTGGCCGCCATCTTGGCCAAGCAGAACGCGGACGGCGGCTTCGCCCTTACGGACGGCGCCAGCGATCCCGACCTGACCGCCATGACGCTGACCGCGCTCGCGCCATATATGGACCGCGCGGACGTGAAGACGGCCGGCGAGCGCGCCGTACAGTGGCTGTCGGCGAACCAGCAGGCGAACGGCGGCTATCTCTCGAGCGGCGCCGACTCCAGCGAAGGGGTTGCGCAAGCGATTATCGCGCTTTCGTCCAACGGCATCGACCCGACGGGCGAGGCCTTCATGAAGAACGGCATTACGCTAATCGATAAGCTGTTCGCGTTCTTCCAGCCGGACGGCGGTTTCGTGCATGTCGCGGATCCGCAAGCGGCGACCGATTTCATGGCGACCGAACAGGCGCAGCAGGCGCTGACCGCGTACGAAATGTACGTGCACGGCACGGGGCGCCTGTACCAGATGGGCGCATTGCCGCCTACGGTACCCGTGCAAGTGGAAGGTCCGGACGGAACGATCGCCGAAGGAAGCGCGGCCGGCGGCAATGCCTTCGAAGCGCTTCAGCGTGTGCTCCAGGAGAAGCAGGTGCCGATCAGCGCCTCGGATACGGCGTACGGCAAATACGTCTCCGCGATCGGCAATATTACCGCGGGCTCGTACGGCGAGCTGGACGGCTGGTTGTATGATGTCTATCGCGACGGGCATTGGAGCTTCCCTGCCGTAAGCATAGACGCCTACGAGCTGCAGCCGAACGACCGCTTGCTCGTCTATTACGGCGGCGAGCATACCCAATTGGCGGAGTCGGTCGCAGTCGCGCCGTCGTCGCCGAAAGCCGGCGAACCGTTCACGGTTACGGTCAAGCAGACGGCTTCGGTCTGGAACGGAACGAGCAGCGAGGTCGTCACTTCGGCGGCTGCGGGCGTGAAGGTAAGCATCGACGGCGCCGTGCAGCAGACGAACGAAGACGGCGTCGCCTCATTCGGCGCCGGTATCGCGAATAAAGGCAGCTATACGTTGGAAGTGACCGGCTACGAGACCGGACATAGCCGCATATCGTTCGCTTCGCGCAGCCGATCGTCATCGCCGAAGGCAACGGCAATGGTAACGGCAACGGCAACGGCGGAACGCCTGTCGACTATGCGACGCTCTCCGTTACCGGCGACAGCCAGAAGGGCACCATCCTCCCAGCCAAGCAGACGGCGCTGCAGCCGGGCGACACCGCGTATACGATTCTGGCGCGCGAATTGCCGGGCAAAGTCCGCGCGATCGGTTCCGGTCCGACGCGTTACGTGCAGGGCATCGACGGGCTAAGCGAGTTCGACCGCGGCTCGGGCAGCGGCTGGATGTATTCGGTCAACGGCGTCTTCCCGAACTACAGCGCGGACAGCTACACGTTGAAGCCGAACGATGTCGTGGCATGGCGGTATACGCTCGATCTGGGCAAGGATCTGGGCGCTCCGAGCGATGGCGGCAATTCGGGAGGCGCTCCGACGGGAGGCACCGGCGGCGCCGGCGGCGGATCGTCTGCCGATACGGTGATCGACGTGCCGAAAGACCAGCAGCAGGATTACGTGCTGAAGGCGGGCAAGGATCAGCAAGGATCGATCACGCTGAACATTCCGGATGCGGCGCCGAAGGTCGTCCTGAATGTGGCGGAAGCCAAGGACGGGCTGCCGCAGCTGACCGCCAATAAAGGCAATCTGATTTTCACGATCGGCAAAGGAACGAAGCTCGTCTCCGGCGGAAGCGCCATCGAGCTGTTCGCCGCCATGGACACCGCCGATGCCAAGCTGCTGGCGCTCGTGGACGGCAGCCTGACGGGAGATGTTAGCGTCGATGCGATCCGCCAGGCGTTCACGATGGGCGCGGCGGATCAATCGTTCTTGTTCGACGCCCCGCTCACCATCACGGTCAAAGGCGGCAAAGGCCAGCTGGCGGGCTATATCGAAGGCGGCGTCTTCACGCCGATTCCGCTGTTCGCCTCCGACGAGGAAGGCAAGCAGGCGACGAAGGGCAGCGAGAAAATTACGTATGCCTACGTCGATGGCAGCGATCTTGTTATCAAGACGAATCATTTCACGTCGTTCGTAACGTATACGACGAAGAAGCAGGAACAAGCAAGCGTCGATCTGAGCAAGCGGTATGCGGATGCGGACCGGATCTCGGCTTGGGCGCTGGAGTCGGTCAAGGAAGCGACGATGCAGGGCTTCCTGCAGGGAAGCGGCGGCAAGCTGAACCCGCAGGCTGCAGTGACGCGGGCCGAATTCGTTAAGCTGCTCGTCTCCGCGCTCGGCATCCCGGCCGATTCCGGTTCGTCGACGTCGTTCAAGGACGTACCTGGCAGCGCGTGGTATCGCCCGTATGTGCAGGCCGCATACAAAGCCGGCTTCGTTACCGGGGACGGGGACCGGTTCAACCCGAACGATACGATTACCCGCGAGCAAATGGCGGCGATGGTCGTCCGGGCGCTCGCCCTCGACCCGGCTGCGGGAACGGCGGCGCCCGCCGATTTGAAAAAGGTCTCGCCTTGGGCGCAATCGGCCGTCCAAGCGATTCTCGCGGCGCAAATCATGAACGGCGAAGGGAGCGGCTTCAATCCGGCCGGCAAAGTAACGCGCGAGATGGCTGCTGTCGTAGCCGTGCGTTCCCAAGCATACCTTCATAATGGCGCGGATCCATCCGGTTCCGGTTCAGGCTCGAGCTCGGATAAGGGCAAACAGGCCGCGGCCGAGCGGCAGATCGCGTTGACGGCGTCGTACTTGCAGAAGACGGTTCCGAGCCCGGCCGTATCGACGCTTGGCGGCGAATGGACGGTGCTCGGCTTGGCGCGGTCCGGGCTGGCGATTCCAGCTTCCTATTATGACGCATACGAAGCCAATCTGAAGCAGACGCTGGAAGCGAAATCCGGCGTCCTCCATAGCGTGAAATATACGGAGTACGACCGCGTCATTCTGGCGTTGTCCGCGATGGGCAAGAGCGTTACGAATGCGGCGGGCTACAGCCTGCTGGAGAAGCTGGCGGATTTCGACGCATTGACGAAGCAGGGCATTAACGGTCCGATTTTCGCGCTGATCGCGCTCGATAGCAAGCAGTACGCTATCCCGGCCGCGTCCGGCGCGAAGACGCAGACGACAAGAGAGCTGCTGGTCGATTATATTTTGAAGCGGCATGCCGGCGGGGGCGGATGGGCGCTGGGCGAGGGCTCGGCGTCGGATCCCGACGTGACGGCGATGGCGATCCAGGCGCTTGCGCCTTATGCCGGCTCGAGCAAGGAAGTCCGGTCGGCGATCGACGAAGCGCTGGCCTGGCTGTCCGCCAATCAACAAGCGGACGGCGGGTTCGCGAGCAATGGCGCGAACAATGCCGAGAGCGCCGCGCAGGTCGTCGTGGCGCTGACCGGCCTCGGCATCGATCCGCACGCGGACGCCCGATTCGTGAAGAACGGCCATTCGGCGATCGATGCGCTGCTCGGCTTCGCCGCGGCTGACGGCGGTTTCTATCACGTGAAAACCGGCGAAGCCGGCAACGGCGGGGCCGCGCCGGGCGTAGAGGATCCGATGGCCGCCGATCAATCGATGTACGCGCTGGTCGCCTACGACCGGCTGTTGAAGGGCCAGACTCGTCTGTACGACATGACGGACGTGAAGGCTGTCCTCTAATTCCAGTACGGCTGAATAGATGTGGAAAATCAAACCAAGGCAAGGGCGGGATCGAACCGCCCTTGCCTTGGTCGTTGGAGGTGATAGCCGCCTATGAAGCTGACCGTTAAGCAATGGATTGCGGTTGCGGTTGTTGCGGGCATCCTGGCAATCGCCTATTTCTTCGGCGGGAGCGGGGCCGGAAGCGGGAGCGGCCGGCAATCCGCGGTCGGCGGAGCAGCCGTGGCGGAGAAGGGCCGGGACGCTCCGCCGAACGGCACGGCGGCCGACGGCGCCGGCAAGAGCGTCCTGACCGGCGGTGACGCGGCGTCCGGCAATAATGGCGCGCCGTCTGGCGGTCGCGAGGTGGCCGGCGGAGATGCGCAATCTGGCGGTAACGCTGCGTCTAGCGGAGATGCGCCATCCGGCGGTAACGCGGCATCCAGCGGCGGTGCGCAGTCCGGCGATGGCGCGGCGTCCGGCGGTAACGCGTCGTCGCCCGGCAGCGATGCGGCGTCCGGCAGCGGCAAGCCGTCCGGCGGTGGCGCGGCGCCTGACCGGAATTCGGCGCCGGCGGACGCGAAGCCGGCGTCCGGCCGGGACGGCCATGCGCCGAATGTGGCTGCTGCCGGCTCCGGCGGGCAGCAAGCCGCGAAGCCTTCAGCAGGCTCCGGCCTGTCCGCCGGACATAGCGGCACGGCCGCGGACAATGCCGCGCCGCAGCCGCCGGCAGCTAACGCGCAGCCGGGCAAGACATCCGGCAAGCAAGTGGCCGCGAGCGGCCAATCTGCCGCGGATAGTCAGACGTCCGCGAACAAGCCAGCCGGCGCGGACAAGGGAGCGTCCGGGAGCGGCAGCGGCTCGAATTCGTCCGGGAAGCCTGCGGCCAAGGACAAGTATCAGACCGAGCCGGTCCCGGCCGGCAAGCCTGCTCCGTCAGAGCCGCAGCAGGCGGACATTAATAAGAAGAAGGCGCTGACGGCGACGTTGTTCGTATCCTGTCAGACCATTCTCGACCGCTTGGACGACTTCGATCCGGATAAGCTGGAGGTACTGCCGAAGGACGGCATTATTTTCGCGCGGCAGACGGTGACCTTCTACGAGGGCGAGAGCGTCTTCGACGTGCTGCTTCGCGAGATGAAGAAGCGCAAGATCCATATGGAATTCGAGATGACGCCGCTCTACAACAGCAATTATATCGAGGGCATTCACAATATTTACGAATTCGACTGCGGGGAGCTGAGCGGCTGGATGTACCGCGTGAACGACTGGTTCCCCAATTACGGCGCCAGCCGCTACAAGCTCAAGGACGGCGATGCGATCGAGTGGCTGTACACCTGCGATCTGGGCCGGGATATCGGCGGCGGCCAGGCGGGGAGCGGGTAGTATGAGGCGGGATGCGTTTTCGACTTATCATCCGCTGATTAACGCGGTGTATTTCACGGCCGTGCTCGCTTGCGGCATGGTGTTCATGCATCCGGTATTTCAAGGCGCCGCGCTGCTCGGCGCGATCGTCTACTCGGCGATGCTGCACGGACGTAAGGCCGCCCGCTTCCATCTGCTCTACATGCTGCCGATACTCCTGATCCTTGCCGTCGCCAACCCGCTGTTCAATCATGCCGGCGTGACGATCCTCTTCTACTTGCGGGACGGCAATCCGGTGACGCTGGAATCGATTCTGTACGGCGCGTCGGCGTCCTGCATGCTGGTAACCGTCACGATCTGGTTCTCGTGCTTCAATAAGGTGATGACGTCGGATAAGCTTATCCATCTCCTGGGCAGGGCGCTGCCGGCCTGGTCCCTGCTGTTCTCGATGGTGCTCCGCTTCGTGCCGCGCTTCCGCAGCCAGCTTCGCGCCGTATCGTTGGCGCAGCGCAGCATCGGGAGGGACGCGACGCAAGGAAACGTCATCCAGCGCGCCCGGCACGGTCTCCGGATTCTGTCGATCATGGCGACCTGGGCGATGGAGAACGCGATCGAGACTGCCGACGCGATGAAAGCGAGGGGGTACGGTCTGCCGGGCAGGACGAGTTTCGCGATTTTCCGGTTCGATCGGCGGGACATGGCCGCTCTGGCAGCGTTGGCCGCGCTTCTGGCCGTCGTTCTGCTTGGCGCCGGGTGGGGAGAGAACACGATACGTTTCTTCCCGTCCATTCATGTCAAGGAGCGCTCATTGCGGAGCGCGGCGGTGTATGCGGCCTATGCCTGCTTATGCCTGCTGCCGGCGATGATTCAGCTAGTGGAGGATATCAAATGGAAATCTATCGCATCAAAGACATGAGCTTCTCGTTCCCGGGACAGGCGAAGCGGGCGCTCGCCCATATCGACCTGTCGATCGCGGACGGTCAATTCATTACGGTCGCCGGCCGGTCGGGCTGCGGCAAGAGCACGCTGCTTCGCCATCTGAAGACCGTGCTTACGCCGCACGGCGTCCGCACGGGAGAGCTGCTGTACAAAGGCAAGCCGCTGGCGGAGGCGGACCAGCGGACGCAAGCGTCGGAAATCGGCTTCGTGCTGCAAAATCCGGACAATCAGCTCGTGACGGATAAAGTGTGGCACGAGCTGGCCTTCGGCCTGGAGAGCCTCGGCCTCGACCAGCAGACGATGCGGCTGCGGGCAGCCGAGATGGCCAGCTTCTTCGGCATTCAAGGCTGGTTCCATCGCGAGGTTGCGGAGCTGTCCGGCGGCCAGAAGCAGCTGCTGAATCTGGCCTCCATCATGGCGATGCATCCGTCCGTGCTCGTGCTCGACGAACCGACCTCCCAGCTGGATCCGATCGCGGCGTCGGAGTTTCTCGATACCGTGCACAAAATCAACCGGGAGCTTGGCACGACCGTCATCATGAGCGAGCATCGGCTGGAGGAGGCGCTGCTGCTCTCCGACCGGTTCATCGTGCTTGACGAGGGGGCGGTCTTGGCGGACGATACGCCGCGCGCCGCCGGCGAGGCGCTGCGCGCGCTCGGGCATCCGATGTTCGCGGCCATGCCCGCGCCGATGCGCATCTATGCCGCCGCTGCCGCATCCATGCCGGCAAAGGATACGAGCGTGCACGGGCGAAGTCCCTTGACCATCAAGGAAGGCAGACAGTGGCTGGACCGCATCTTCGGTACGCCGGATGATGCGGATGTCATCCCAGGCGCATCCGATGCCCCCGGGGCAGTCAGTACGCCAGGCGCATCCGGTGCCTCGGGCGCTTCGGATTCCCTTGGCGCAATAGGCGCTGTGGGCGCGTCCGGTTCTCCAAGCACATCGGCTCCCCGCGGCACTGCAGGCGCCCGGAGCGCATCCGGCACCGCCGGCGCAACCAGCGCCTTGAGCGTATCCGCCGCGAAGCCGCCCGGCCCGCCTGCCCAAGATCTTCCGGCCGTCGTCCGCTTCAAGGACGTCTGGTTCAAATACGAGAAGAACGGGCCGGACATTGTCAAAGGACTGTCCTTCGAGGTATTGAAAGGGCAATTCTACTGCATCGTCGGCGGTAACGGCACGGGCAAATCGACCGCCCTCTCGCTGCTTGGCGGCATGCGCAAGCCTTATCGCGGGAAGGTGCTGGTCGACGGGCGGGATCCCGCGTCGATGAAGGCGAGCGAACTGTTCCGCGACCGGCTCGGCATGCTGCCCCAGAACCCGCAGTCGCTGTTCGTCCAGAAGACCGTCGAGCTGGAGCTCTACGAGATGCTGGGCGGCTCGGGGCTGTCCCGCGAGCGGCAGCAAGCGAAGGTTCGCGAAGCGGCCGTGCTCGCCGAGCTGGAACCGCTGCTCGCGATGCATCCGTACGATCTGAGCGGGGGCGAGCAGCAGCGGGCGGCGCTTGCGAAGGTGCTGCTGCTGAATCCGTCGATTCTCGTGCTGGACGAACCGACCAAAGGCCTGGACGCCTTCTTCAAGGAGAAGCTCGGCCGTTTCCTGCAGAAGCTGAATGCCGGCGGCGTTACCGTCATTATGGTTTCGCATGACATCGAATTTTGTGCAAAGTACGGGGAGGTGTGCGCGATGTTCTTCGACGGCGGCTTGATCGCTTCGAACGAGGCGAAGGCGTTCTTCGCCGGGAATCATTTCTATACGACGGCGGCCAATCGGATGGCACGCCGCATCTGGAACGACGCCGTGACGACGGAGAGCGTGATCGAGCGATGCCGCAGCAGCCGCTGAACAGCCGTCGCCGGTGGAACAAGCGGACGCTCTTCGCGTCCTTGCTGATCCTGCTCGTCATTCCGGCAACGATGCTCTTGGGCATCGTCGTCTTGAACGACCGGAAATATTATTTCATCAGCCTGCTGATTATCCTGTACACCCTGATTCCGTTCGCCATGGTGTTCGAGCGCCGCAAGCCGCAGGCCAGAGAACTGATCGTGATCGCCGTGCTGGCCGCCATCGCCGTCGCGGGCCGATCCGCCTTCTTCATGCTGCCGCAGTTCAAGCCGGTGCTGGCGATCGTCATCGTCGCGGGCGTCAGCCTCGGCGCGGAGGCGGGGTTCCTGGCGGGCGCGACGGCGGGCTTCGTCTCCAATTTCTTCTTCGGCCAGGGGCCGTGGACGCCGTGGCAGATGTTCTGCTTCGGCATCGTCGGCTTCCTTGCCGGCTTGCTCTTCAAGGAAGGGCGGCTGAAGCGTTCCAGGCTGCCGCTCTGTCTCTTCGGGGGCTTGTCCGCGCTCGTGATTTACGGCGGTATCATGAATTTCAGCACCGTATCGATGGCGGCGTCCGCGCTCAACGCGGAGACGCTTCTGGCCGCCTACGCATCGGGCTTCTGGTTCGATATGGTGCATGCCGCCGCGACGGTCTTCTTCCTGTTCGTGCTCGCGCGGCCGATGCTGGAGAAGCTGGAACGGGTCAAAACCAAATACGGGCTGATCGAGCCGTAAAATGGTGCTTGGCTATCTATCGCGCTAACGGCGGCGATCGTATACTAGTGCTATAGCCATATCATTCGTAATGACGAGGCGAGAAGGCCGACAATCATGGAGAGGGTGAATCGACATAGCCGGCAAGGGACTTATTATTTTTCTGGACAGCGGCGACACGCTGATAGACGAATCGACGGAAATCCGGGATGACGAAGGCATCGTGATCAGCGCGGACGTCATTCCGGGGGCGGTCGAGACGGTCAGAACCTTGGCGGAGCGGGGATACACGCTTGCTTTGGTCGCTGACGGCGATGCACAGTCGTTCAAGAACGTCTTCAAGCAGAACGGCATCTACGACTGCTTCGCGACGATGATTTATTCGGAGACGATCAAAGCGAGCAAGCCGAGCCCGCGCATGTTCAAGGCGGCGATGGGCGCGCTCGATCTAACCGAAGCCGACCGCTCCCGCATCATCATGGTCGGCAACAATCTGAGCCGCGATGTCAAAGGCGCTAACGCGCTCGGCATCGCGAGCGTTTTTCAGAGCTGGACGACGCGCTATCCCCATGCGCCCGCGGACGAATCCGAACGGCCTGTCTACACCATCCGCGAGCCGCTGGAGCTGCTCGAGCTGGCCGAACGGCTGAATGCGGAGCTCATGGCCGAGCAGGCTTAAGCCTTCGTGTCTATGAATCAACCCGCCAGTTATCCGATTGGCGGGTTTTGTTCTTCCTATTGGCCGGATAGTCTAGCCGTTCGTGCAGACGATGGCCGGCGCGATACGGCTTTTGTCGAAACGCGCCTTCCCTGGCTGAAACAATTCCGAATCCGGCTTCGTCTAGGCTGTGTAAGTAGTTGGATGCTACCTAATCGGGGATACGAAGGAGAACGTTCCATGAAGAAATCGATTGGCGTCGCGCTCGCTTGCGCGTTATTCATCGGCGGAGCGGCAAGCATGCATGCCGCCGCGGCAGATGCGGGGAAGAAGCCGCTGGGCGACGTCTTTGACAAGATGGTGATCGTGGCGTACGGGCAGAACAAGATGTTCGACAACGGCGTGAAGAACGATCTTGCCGACAGCAAGGATATCGTGACGCGCGACGGCCGTTTGCTCGTGCCCATTCGGATGATGGGCACGCTCGCGACCAGGGCCGGACATTATCATGGCACATGGGACGCGGTCTGGAAGCCGGAGGCGCCGAACGATGTCCTGCTCCAGAATACCAATCTCCATAAGAGCGTCAAGCTGACCGTCGGCAGCAAGACGATGCTGGTCAATAACGAGCCGCAGACGCTGGATACCGCGCCGCAGAAGGTTAACGGCCGGATCGTGCTGCCGCTGAGAGGCGCGGCCGAAGCGCTCGATATGACCATCGACTGGCTCGACGGCCTTATTCTGATCGGCGATACAAGCGTCGATCTGCAGAGCAAGCAGACGCTGGCCGTCAAGGACAAGATCAAGGCCGAGCTGGCGGATTCCCGCGCGAGGGTCGACTACAAGGATGCGGTTTATCCGGTGACCCAGTATGGCAGCGACGTCTATTACTACAAGAGCCTGTACACGAACGCCGGCGAAACGCAAATGCTGTTCCGCCGAACGGGCGGACAGCAGGCGGCGCAAGTCCAATTGCCGGGCAGCTCGAAATTGGATTCGGCGAAGGTCATCGACGGCAAGCTCTATTACGTCACGGTCGTGAGCGGCAAGGTCGAGCTGGACGCTTACGATCTGAGCAGCCGAAAGTCGGCTAAAATTTGCGTCATCGACCAATGGCAGCCGGGGGATGGCTGGGTAGCCGACATCCGCGCCATGGACGGCGAGATCTACCTGAATTTGCATCGCGGCGATTTGACGATCGGGAGCGAGACGCTGTACAAGGCGGGTCCGGGTACGGCAACGGCCGTGACGACCGAGCACAGCTTCAACGGTTTCGTCAAAGCGGGCCAATACATGTACGATTCCTCGTTCACGCCGATCGGCGACGCCGTCGACAACTTGAACCGGACCGATCTGAAGAATGGCGCTTCGACGGCCATCGGAGCGAAAGGCTTCACGTATGGCGTAACCCGGTCGATCAGCAGCGACATGCTCAGCTACGGGATGAGCAACGCGCTCTATGTACAGGACGGATTCCTGTATACGTTAGGCTACAAGGACAGCGACCCCAATGACGTGAGCGCCGTATACAAGCTCGATCTGGCGAAGGGGACGCAGGTCAAGCTGACGCCGCCGGCCAGCGATTTCTGGCTGGTGAACGGCCGGATCTATTATATCGACTCCGCTGGGGGTTACTTGAAGTCGGTTCGTACGGACGGCAGCGACAATACGACGCTGACCGCGCGGAAAGCGGCCAACGTCCAGTTCGCAGGCGGCGGCGTTTACTACACCGTGAGCGCGAATCCCGGGAATGTGCTGTCCCAGGGCGACCTGTACCGTTTCGATCTGGCGAAAGCGAGCGAAGCGAAGATCGGCGATCGGCCCGTTCGCTCCTTCTATGCCGGACCGGACAGCGTCTATTACGTGTCCGATGGCTACGAACCGGGCATTTACAAAATCGATTCCGCCGGCCGCAACGTCAATCTGGTGCACGACAGCATCGAGACGGCTAAATGGACGGCTGCCGGGATGGTGTATACCAAATCGTACGAGAAGGGCATTTTCTCCGCGAAATAGGCGGTCATGAACGGTTATAGCCGTTTTCTGCATGGGAATCGCATTGTGGAGGAAACCGGCGTTTGCTATGGTAGGTACATCCTGACTGATAACGAGGTGGATGCGCGACAATGACGTTGATCCCAGCCCCATTCATAGCAAGAATGAGCCGGCTTCACGGCGAGCGAGGCGAGTCGTGGACGGCGGGCTTGCCCGAGCTGATCGAACGGTGCGCCGGCCGCTTCGGCCTGACCGCCGAAGCGCCGTATGCGGATTTGAGCTGGAATTATCTCCTCCGGGCGAGCAGGCTTGACGGAAGTCCCGTCGTGCTCAAATGCTCGTTCCTTAAGGAAGAGCTGACACGGGAGATCGAGGTTCTCCGGGCTTACGCCGGACGCGGGGCGGTCGAGGTGATCGACGCCGACGACGATTGGGGAGTTGCCGTGCTGCAATTAGCCGATCCGGGCACGCCGCTGTCGGAGATCGAGGATGATGCCCTGGCGGCCGAGATCTTCTGCGAGGTGTTCCGGCGCCTGCACGAAACATCGGATATCGGCATCGGCGTCCCCTCGATCAAAGAACATTTCGCGGCGATCGAGCGCTATCGCGAACGGCTCGGCGGCGCCGGCGAGCAAGGTCCGCTTCCGGATAATTGGGTGGAGAACGCGGAGGAATGCCTGGCGTATCTGATCGCTACGACGGAGCGCGCCGTACTGCTGCACGGCGATCTGCATCACTTCAACATCCTTCGGCAAGGGGATGAGGGATGGGCGGTCATTGACCCGAAGGGCATTATCGGGGATATCCATTTCGATACGATCCAATACCTGCTGAACTTCGAGGACCGCGGCGGCACGCGCGAGCAGGTGCTGGAGCGGCGGATCGCGATCATGTCGGAGCGGCTGGGCCTGGACACGCGCCGGATCGGCATGTGGGGCGTCGCGCGCGGCGTGCTCGAGGCATGCTGGAGCATCGAGGAAGGCGAAGACTGGCAGAACGGCATCGCGATTACGGAACGGTTCGCCAAGTGGATCGATTAATCGCGGCCAGCAGGTCCGAACGCGGGAAGCGCGGGAAGCACGGCGCATATGCCGGGCTTCCCGCGTCGTCGTTCGGGCTGCCGCTCTCCCGTCCGCGCTGCCCGTACGCCAGTCGAAATGGACACGGATGCGGCATCGGCCGCGTTGGCGCGATTATGGATTGTTGGCCGATTGCCGCTATGTTATAGTCGGGGTGACAGACGGATTGGCAGGAGCCGCATCGTTGGCATGTTGGTAGTTTGGCATTATTGGCATAGACTCACTTCGTTAAGCTGGGAGGATGTTGCATGAGCGCTGAGACGTACGCTGGTTTGAATGCGCTTTCCGAGCCCGGGGAATTCACCGAGCTCGATCGGTTTATGTTTGAATCCTGGGGCTATCTCGTCATTCCGAACGTATTGACGGCGGAGGAGGCGCAAGAATGCCTGGAAGCCGCCACCCGCTTGCACGAGAAGGAGGGGACGACGGGCTGGGCGCAGGTCGGCCGCGGTTTCGAGACGGAGCCGGTGCTCGATCGGCTGATCGACCATCCGGCCGTGCTGCCTAAAGTCCGGGCGTTGTACGGCGACCGCTTCATTCTGCAATCGGCCTGGTGCACGAAGCAGCCGGCGTTCGGCGGCTTCGGCGGCTGGCATCAGGACGGCTCGGGCGCTTACGACTTCAAGCAGCTGGGCTACCCGATTCCGCTGCTGCAGCTGCGCGCCTCGTTCCTGCTCACGGATCAATCGCTGCCGCGGATGGGCAATATGGAGATGATTCCGGGCAGCCACCGCGCCCAGGTGCCGCTCCCGCAGGACATTCGCCGCGAGAAAGCCGATCTGCCGATCGGGCAGGTCATCTGCGCGCCGGCCGGCTCCGTGCTGCTGTTTCACAACGCGGTTTGGCACCGCACGTACGTGCATGACGGGGACTACGACCGCTACACGATGCATTACATTTACAGTCCGCCATGGGTCCGGTTCTCCGACCGGTTCGAGAACGACAAGGACTACTTGGCGCGCACGACGCCCGTGCGCCGCTATCTGGCAGGCGAATACGAGCGGCCGGACGCGCCGTTCGGCGCCGGTTATCCGGCCGCGGCGTTCGACGACAAGAAGGATAACTGAGCTCGCAAAACGGCTTACGGCGCAAGGCGCCCCGCGGATATCCGCGGGGCGTTAATTTGTGGGTTGATTTTGCAGACCCGGTGTTATATACTTTGAGCAATATAAGCACGAACGTTGATAAGGACCAGTACGATTGATCTAAGCGCTCAGAGAGCTGTTGGCCGGTGCGAAACAGCCGCGAAGAGAATCTGAACTCGCCTTGGAGTTGCTCGCTGAACCTGAAGTAAGCGGAGCCGGAACCTGACCGTTATCAAGCAGGAGGATAGAAGAGACTTTGTGCTTGTTCATTCAGCAGACTTCTATCTGTCAGAGTGCATGCCCGCAGGGCGTGAATTCGGAGTGGTACCGCGTAAGATGTCACAGTCTTTCGTCTCTGTTAATGGAGACGAAGGGCTTTTTTTATTGCCTGAAATCAGTAACAAGCTTCCGTATACGACGTGACAACCGCAGAGACGAACGAGAGGATGGATCGCGATGAAGAATGTTGACAAGTACACCAGAGGGTATTTCATGCCGCCGGCGACAAGCTTGAAATGGACGCAGAAGGAATACATCGCCGAAGCGCCGATTTGGTGCAGCGTCGATCTGCGCGACGGCAACCAGGCGCTGATCGTGCCGATGAACCTGGAGGAGAAGCTGGAATACTTCCAAATGCTCGTCGAAATCGGCTTCAAGGAAATCGAAGTCGGCTTCCCGGCAGCGTCGGAGACGGAGTTCGCGTTCCTGCGCACGCTCATCGAGCAGAACCTGATCCCGGACGACGTGACGATTCAAGTGCTAACCCAATCGCGCGAGCATATTATCCGCAAAACGTTCCAATCGCTCGCAGGCGCGAAGAAGGCGGTCGTGCACTTGTACAACTCGACGTCCGTCGCGCAGCGCGAGCAAGTGTTCCGCAAGTCGAAGGAAGAGATTATCGAGATCGCCTTGACGGGCGCCAAGCTCTTGAAGCAATGCGCGGAAGAGACGGAAGGCAACTTCCAGTTCGAATACTCGCCGGAGAGCTTCACGGGTACGGAGATCGAATTCGCGCTCGAGATTTGCAACCGCGTGCTCGACGTATGGCAGCCGACTGCCGCGAATCCGGTCATTATTAACCTGCCGGCAACGGTACAGATGTCGATGCCGCATGTGTACGCGAGCCAGATTGAGTTCATGAGCGAGAATCTGAGCTATCGCGACGGCGTTATTCTGTCGGTTCACCCGCATAACGACAGAGGCACGGGCGTTGCCGACGCGGAGCTGGGCATGCTGGCCGGCGCGCAGCGCGTCGAAGGCACGCTGTTCGGCAACGGCGAGCGTACGGGCAACGTGGACGTCGTTACGCTGGCGCTGAACATGTACTCGCACGGCGTCGATCCGAAGCTGAACTTCGACAACATTCCGGGCATCATCGCCGTCTATGAGCGCCTGACGAAAATGAAGGTCGGCGAGCGCCAGCCTTACGGCGGCGAGCTCGTGTTCACCGCATTCTCGGGATCGCACCAGGATGCGATCGCGAAGGGCATGCAGTGGCGCGAAGAGCGCGCGGGCGGCAACTGGTCGGTGCCTTACCTGCCGATCGATCCGAAGGATATCGGCCGCGAGTACGAAGGCGACATTATCCGCATCAACAGCCAGTCCGGCAAAGGCGGCATCGGTTATATTCTGCAATTGAAATACGGTCTCGATCTGCCTGCGAAGATGCGCGAGCACTTCGGCTACTTCGTGAAGAACGTGTCCGACCAGCAGCAGAAGGAGCTGCTGCCGGAAGAGATCCACGACATCTTCATGAAGCAGTACGTGAACATCAAGACGCCGATCGAGCTGGTGAAGAGCCGCTTCACGGAAGAAGAAGAGCAGGACTTCCGGACGATCGTGACCATTCGCGCGGACGGCGCGACGAAGGAAATCACGGGCTCGGGCAACGGCCGGCTCGATGCGATCAACAATGCGCTGCAGACGCATCTGGACATCGAGTACTCCGATCTGGTGTACAAGGAGCACGCGCTCGAGATCGGTTCGAAGTCGCAAGCCGCGTCGTATATCGGCATCACGGCATCGAACGGCACGGTATACTGGGGCTGCGGCATCGACGCGGACATCATGACATCGTCGGTCAAAGCGTTGTTCAGCGCAGTGAACCAGATGCTAGGCAAGCAATAGAATGCGGATAAACCCCGCCACAGGTAACGGTGCGCAAGCGCGCCAGCCTCAAGTTACAGAAGAACCGATAATTAGATGATTCGGGCAGGCTCGTGATAACGCGAGCCCTGGATCTACGGACAGGTCCATCGGCCGCTTCGCCGGCGTGGACGGAACTGCCCAACCCATTGCGACCCAGCCGTCTTCATGACGGCTGGGTCGCTGTGCGTCCGTCGAGGCTAGGACCGGACAGGAGATTCGCTATACCGGTCGATGAACCTGTATTCGATGCCATTCGGGACAGCAGCGGATCCTATGTAATCCTATGTCCGATTACTCACCGCAAAAGGTTGATTTCGTCCAAATAACGGAACCTGTGTCCGCGGGATCAGGGGGAGAGGGATCCTTTCAACAAATACGGCAAATACGGCAAATACGGCGTCGAACTTTCCAGGGCGAGCTGAGCCGCATGCTGTTACCCGGAACGGAAAGCGGCTTTGTTCCTATTAGGGGTCCGGTTCTTGTAGTGCGCGTATGCAAATATCCATGCCATCTTGCGTTCGCCGGAAATTTGTTTGTCCGGCATGCGGATCGCCGGAACCATTTGCCGGGTTAAGGAGTCCAATTCATTGGGGTGAATGCGGTGGAGTCCGATTATTTGAAGCATGTGATGGAGATGGATGCCGGGGCGCTGCGAGATACGATGGACCGGTACGGGCAGGATGTCTGGAACTATGCGTTTTTTCTGACCGGCGCAAGGGATCTCGCGGACGACATCGCCCAGGATGTATTCATAAAAGCTTACTACCGTATCGGCTCGTACCGCGGCCAGTCGTCCTTCAAAACCTGGCTGCTGGCCATTACGAGAAATACGGCGTTCAGCTACAGGCGGTCGGCGTTTCTGAGGAAGGTGAAGCTGCTTCCGCACGCAGCGGAGACCGGAACGGCCGCCTCGGCCGAGAACGAATATCTGGACGCTCATTACACGGACGAGATATGGGACATCATCATGGCGCTTCCCGCGCGTTATCGGGAAGTGCTGGTGCTGGACATCCGCTACGGGCTGACGGGCGAGGAGATCGCCGCGCTGCTCGGCATCGCGCACGGCACGGTGAAATCGAGGCTGCATCGGGCCCGTGCCAAAGTGCAGCGGCAGTTATAAGCAGTTATAGCCCATGGTGACGAAGCTGCGTTATGCAGTGCAAACGCATAAGGAGGTGCGAAGATGAGCCAAGAGAGACCGGATTGGTATAAACGGGCAGATAAAGGTCCCTTCGCCGGCCGGCCTTTCGACGGCCGGCCGCGCCGGGAGGTGGAGACGCGGATCGCCGGCGGAAACGGACATCATCGGAAGCGACGGACGTACGGGATGGCGGCGGGATTTACCGGCGCTGCGCTGCTTGCGCTGTGTGTCGTCCTGCTATTGATCCGGCTGCAGGCGATACCAGGGGGCGAGTCTTCCGGAGACGAAGCCCCGGCGATTAGCGTCGCGGACGGCGATGGAGGCTCAGCCGGTGAAAATGATCACCCATCGGGCACCGTCAGGGCCGAGGGCATCTCCGGGGACGGCAAGCTGCTGGTCGTCGCCCAGGGCGAGGAATCGCGGACGACGCTCGGCGCGCCGAGCTGTTTGGGCGGCGAGACGGATATTCAGTACCGCGGGAACTACAACGTCGTTTACGAAGACGGCACCGAACAGACGGATATCGCCGTATTGAGGAATCTAACCTTTATTCAGCCTGACGACGGCATCGTCGAGATGACGAAGCTGCCTTTTCCGGATGCGGATGTGTTTCTGCTCGTGCCGGCCTATGCCGACTGCCACGGACTGACGCTATACGCCTTGGCGGTTGCCCATGACGGCAGCGGAGCCGCCCTGCTCGACTTCCGGACGTCCGACGGTACAACGGACAGCACCTCCTATTACCGGCCCGGCGCCATGCCTTCCGTCAAGGACGGGCTGCTCGTGCTGCCTAGTTCCGAAGGTCCCGGCGGGGAAACGCCGACAGGACCGCAGGACCGCAAGTTTATGCTCGATCTGTCGGCGAAGGCGTTCATACAGGTGCAATCGGATGGAGCGGAAACCGGAGGGAAGCTGGAGCGCTCATTCAGCTTCGGCGGCCGCGCCTATAGGATTGCGTACCCGGACAAGAACCTGGAATACTACACGCACGCGGCCGAGCTGGACAACGGAATTGTCTGGGCGCCGGCACCCGCGATGACCGGTCTTGATCCGGGTCAGGAGCTGAATGCCCATCCGACGGCACCGTTCACGCTTTACTTGCACGCGGCAGGCCGGGACGGCAAGAGCGGATCCGCAGGAGGACCCGCGCTCACGGAGCTGACGCCGGACAACTCCTTGAAGCTGCTTACGCTCCCGTTAAAGGACGGAGACAATTATGTCTTCCTGAGCGGCTTGTACGGAGCGGGGGACTATGTCGTCTATTCGACCTATTCCAGGCAGCCGGGCATGAATCAGCCTTACCGCGAGCAGCTGTGGGCGCTTGACAGCACGAATCCGGGAGCCGCGAAGCATATCCGTGATTACCACAGCAGCGGCGGATTTCTGTTCAGCCTCGGAATCGAGAAGGAAGAAGGCGATGTGGTTACGGTCGTCGGAACGCCCGACGGAGACGGCGAATACAAGCGGGAAGCGCTGGTATACAGTCTGAAAACCGGCAAGTCGTTCGTCCCGGACGCTTACAGGGAGGCGGAGAACGGTATCGAATACGTCAAAGACGGCCGCAACTTTAAGGCAGCTTCCGTCTACTAATTGGCAGATCCGCGACATCAACGTTATTATAGAAGACCCTGATGATAACCGCGCGCCAGCAATCCAAATGCAGGAACAGCAAAACGATTCGGAACGATAGATTCATAAACCGCGCTTGAGGAGAAGCCCGTCAGCCGGGCTTCTCCTCAAGCGGTCGAGTAGGTTCGACGTCGCATATGCCGCATCTATTGAAAGGAAAAGATCCCTTCTCCAAGACTGGCGGACAGAGGATCCTCTATTTTGGGGAGATCGGGCTATTGGGGGCAGCGCACGGACACAGGATCCGTTACTGTCCCCGAATGGCATTGAAAACAGGTTCATCGGCCGGTATAGCGAATCTCCTGTCCGTCAGCACACGAAAAAACGCGATCATGAAGGGAATAACGCATCTCCTGTCCGGATCCTAGCTTCGACGGACGTACAGCGCCCCAGCCGTCATGAAGACGGCTGGGGCGCAATGGTTTGGGCAGTTCCGTCCACGCCGGCGGGGCAACAGGATCTGTTCGTGTTCCGGAGCGCGGGTTGTCACGAGTCTGCTCGAAGCAGCTCATATGTTTCGTAACAATCTGAGGAGAAGCCGGTAAGCCGGACTTCTCCTTTCTTTCGTGGGGATAGCTTTGCCTGTCGTCATCGAATCATCGATGCGTTCCGGGATGGAGGGCAGGTTGTTCCTTGACCGAGTTCCTCGCGAATCGTAATCAAATGACCGTCCGGGTCTTTAACGATCATGCCGAGCGTGCCGTCATCCAATTCGCCCGGATATCGAACGAAGGCGGCGCCGGCCTCCCGGAGCGTCCGGTACGCGCGATCCAAGCCTTCCGCCGTGAGCTGCATGCGCGAGTTGGCTTCCCGGCGATGAAACTTGCTTTCGAATTGCAGCATTTCGCTTACGGCCGGCGCTCCGAAAGCTTGCGTATAAGCTTGCAGCGACGCCCAGGCGTCCTTGACATGCAGGCAGATATGGCGCAATTGCGGCTTGACGGGGTGGCGAGGGTCACGCCCGGCCGTGCTGACGATCGCGAACGCCGCGCTGCATACGAACAGCTGATGGCCGTCCCGGTCGGCGACGATGAAGAAATCCATCTGAACGCCGCCTTCATCGAGCGCGTACACCACTTCCCATTGCTGCCGCTTCAGATCGGCGAAGGCCAGCCGTATGTCCGGCACGGCAATCGCCAGCACGGGCCGCCAGTCGACATGGACAAGGCTGAGCCGCCTGTCCATCAGCACGATGCATCGGCCGTCCTGAAGCGGGAATACGCCGACCGGGCCGTCCGCCATTTCCGGATGGAGCGGCATGCCGAGCAAGCGGCTGTAGAAGCGCAGCGATGCTTTCAAATCACGGCATAGGACGAGCGCCGCATGCAAGGTCGGCTGCCCGGGAGCGGGCTGGTCCGGCTTGGCCCGATGCCCGCCGAAGGAGTAGAACGGGCTGATCGGAATATGCACGATCGGCTGCCGCTCTTCCATAATGACGCTGCTCCTCAGACAAGTCACGGCGGCGGTTTCGGTTTCTTTCAACAGCCCCAGCAGCCGAAGCGCCGCCGCGGCTGCGTCAGGCGCGTGCGGATCGCCGCCGTTCGGGAACGGGAACAGCTCGCCGAGCTCTTGATACAGGCCGGCGATCCGGCGGTAATGCCGCTCGGCCTCCCTGAATGTCTCAATCCACCGCCCATATGCCGCGAACTGCATGTCGGACTGCCAAGCCGCCGCCAGCTCTCGCCAGAATTCGGCCGCCTGCTTCCTGAACCAGCCGTACGCGAACAGAGAGGAAGCGTTGCCCAGCGGATCGATCGCCCCCGTTCGAAACGCGTCCATCCATGCGTCGTATGCGGCAATCCCGTTGGCGCAAGGCAGGAAGGTGGGGTCAAGGCCGTCGGCATGCCGAACGATGCGTTCAACGAGCCGCTTCACGGCAAGCATCGGGTCATGCGCCTCGATCTCGGATGCGATGACGTGGCAGTACAGCTGTCTGGACGCCCTATACTCGAACGTCGGATCGAGCTTCGTCCCGCCGTGGTACAGGAAGCTGTACGGAATCGCGGACGCGTGCCTGGAGTCGGCCGCGAATAGTAACTGTTCCTGATCGTCGTAGCCGTATACGAGCGCGAACTCGTGCTGGATGCCGCCGCCTAGCAGAGCCGGAATACCTTGATCGACGGATTGCCGAATCATGTCCAGCGCGAACAAGAACTTCTCCGTCTTATGCCTGCTTGCGGCCGTATGCTTGAAATGCTGATAATCCGCATAGCCGGAATGGAACCCCAAATTCAGCAGCCCGTTCGTGATATGCGTGTCCCAATCGAACAATTCCAGCCCGCCGGGGCCGATCATCGGCAGATGAAGATTAAGGAGGAACGCATAGCCGCTGAAGCCGATGACATGCGCGAGCGAATACGGTTTGCCGGCGTACTTCAGCGCGCAATAGAGACTCATCGGGAACGAGAGGTCGGGATGAACGAGCGGTCCGCCGTCGAAGAGCGGCTTCGGCAGCAGCTTTGCCTTATAGCCGTTCTGATCCAGATGGGCCCGGATTTGCGCGCGTATATCCACTTCCATTCTGTGTTCGTGCAGCTTCTTGCGGATGCGGGACAGCGTCTTATGCACATTGTTGACGTTCGTATCGAACGCGGCCGCGATCTCGTCCGGCGTCAGCTGTTCATAGAAGAACTTCGCGAAGATTTGCTTCTCCTTCGGTCCGAGCACGCGAATAAGGCCTGACAATGCTTCCGCCGGATGAAGCTCGAGCGCAAGGCCCGGCACGGCGGATTGGAGATGCGGGGCGGAATGCCGTTGCCCATAATGATGGAGCACGTTGTCGAGCCGGCTCCAGTCGATCTCGTCTTCCCGGTCTGTCCGCTGCAAGCTCGTGAAAGGCTGTTCCTTGCCGTAGGGACCGCCGCGCCGCAGCTTCATCATGGCCTGATTGCGCACGATCTTGCGCAGCCAGGGCAGAAACTTGTTCATATCGGACATTGTGCCCAGCTTCAAGAACGCGTTGATGAGCGCTTCCTGAACGATATCCTCGGCCAGATGGGGATCGCTGACGATCCGGTTTGCCCAGGCGAACGCCTTGTCGCGCTGTCTGGCCAGCAGCTCGTTGAACGCTTCCGCATCGCCTTGCCTGGCTCGTTCCGTCAGCTCCAGTTCTGTCAATTCCATGTAGGATCCGCCTATTATTATGAAATGTAGTCGCTGCCAATCATATAGTTCGTCCGAACTTCCGAGAATCCTTCAAAAAGTTTTGTCATGCATGTCAGGATCGGCAGGCGCATCGGCATCATTTAAGGTGAACCGCAAATTTGGAGAATCGAGGGATGACCATGAACAGGAATACGACGAAAGCAAAGCTTGGCCGCAGCGTGCAAGTCAGACTGGTAGCCGATCTGAAGAAATCGCAGGCGTACTACCGCGACGTGCTCGGCTGTACGGTGGATGATTGGGGGCATGCGGAGAGGGACGAACTCTTGTTTATTTTGCAGCAGGCCATGTCACCGGATGACGTGAAGCCGAATCGCGTGTCGCGGAAGCGTCCGGATTATCCGACGGATTGGGAAGGACCCGAGCATGCCTGGGACTCTTTTATTTACATCTCGTGGGAGGACCTTGATTTGTACGTCGAAGAGGTCAGAGCCCGAGGCGGAATCATTGCGATCGAGCCGTTCGTCGGCGCGCACGGGAAGTGGGAGTTCAAGAACGCCTATATCCAGGACTTGGACGGGTACAATCTCGTGCTCGGCGCGATGCGGGAAGTTGCTGCTGGCTAGATGAGGGAATGATATCCAATGTAATGAATTGCCGAATGGGAACATTTGTTCTATAATTGAAATAACATCAAACCTGGAAGAATCAAGGATGAAGGATGAAGGAGGTGGCTGCGCTGAATAAAATGGAATTGAAACATGAGCTGGAGAGCAAGTACTCGCATACGCAGGCCATGTTGAAAAGAATTGAATGCGTCTACATTCCTGTAACGAACGCGGCAGCAGCCAAACGATTTTTCATGAAACATGGATTAGTTACCTTATCGCCCGGCGGGAACGTTAAACTTGCTTCTGGACAAGGCTTGTTTTTCCTGGAGACCCGAGAAAAGCAATCGCCCAACTTCGTAACGCATGATTGGGATGAAGATAATGAGGCGCATGAGATGGAGGCGATCTGCTTCGAAGTAACGGCGATTCACGAGCTTCATAGACGAATGAAGGACAATGGCGCCATGGTATCCGAACTTAAGGACAGCGGCGGCTGCGGGTTGGGATTTTATTTCTTCGACCCCGACGGGAATAAGTATGCGGCATGGCAGGATGTTTGATCCGGAAATCGAGAGGAGATCAACGTGAGCGAACAAACGGTCGAGAAACGTACCCTTCATTCCTTGCTTATCATCAGCCATTTCCATCCCATACAAGGAGCTGTTATCCGTGGAGCTAGTCGTACAGATTGACGAAGAATGGCAAAAGGAAGCCGTTGACGCCATTGCCCGCCGCTTCGAAGCGAATACGCCCGGCGTACAAGTCGACGTTAAAGTGATGCCTGCCGCCGAGATCCGCGCTGCGCTCTACAACGGAGAATCGGGCGCCGACATCGTGCAGCTCACGAACGGAGACATTGCCGACTGCTGCAAGGCTGGTCTTGTGCTTGATCTTCGCGCATGGCTGGACACGTCCCCGGCGTTGATTCGTTTGTTTCACCCTTCCGTCTTCCGCATGATACAGCTGCGGGAACGGATCGCCGTGCTTCCTACGCATGCTTCCATGAAGGGGATTTTCTATAACAAGCGCTGGTTTGACAAGGCCGGCATTGCCTATCCCGAAGAAGGCTGGACATGGGAGGCGTTTCAAGAGATCGCCGTTCGCCTCCAGCGTGCGAACATCGAAGAAGGCGAGCAGCGCCATGCGGCAAGAATATCATTTCATTGGGAATATATCGGCTTGCTGCTGCTGACTGCCGGGACGGATTGGCTGGCTCCCGATCGACGCAGCGCTTCAGGGTATGCCAATCGTCCGGAAGCCGTGCGGGCCGTGCAGTGGGCGGTCGATCTGGTACGCAGCCGCCATGCGGCGAGAGCAACGCAGGATTATTTCGTCAATGCGGATTTCATGCGGAACGAAGTCGGGATGATGCTGGATTATTATGTGATGCTTCATGAGATCCAGCCCCGGCTGAGAGAGGATCTGGGCGTTGCCGGATTGCCCCGGTTCGAAGGCGGACCAAGGTTGAATGAGCCGTGGGTCAGCGGATTCGGGATTTCTTCGGCTGCGCGCCATCCGGAATTATCGTGGGCGCTGCTTCGCGACATAACTTGCGAAAGCAACGAGCTGACCCGCCTTGTCTCCGAAGGCTTCATCCCTGCCCTGCAGTCCGTATACGCCGAGGTCGGGCATGCCGAAGATCCGCTGCGCAATGCCGTCTTGTCCGAGCTGGCGAACAGCTCGCCCTTGCCGGTATCGCCCGGCCATTCGCGTCTGTATCAGCTGCTGGACCGTCATGTCAATCCCGCTCTGGCACGGATGGTAATGGACGGCGCCGACGTGCAAGAGACGCTGAATGAACTGGCAGCCGAGTTGGACGTCAAGCTTCCGGCGGCCGTGGAAGCGGCCTGCTAGTCAGGCTCCGATTGACGGAACGATTGCGGCGACTTCCCGGTATATTTGCGGAAGGTCCGGGAGAAGTAATGGACGGAACTGAAGTGGTATTTGTCCGCGATCTGCATGATGCTGAGATTGGAGGAACGCAAGTCCTCCTTCGCCCTGCCGATGCGGAACTGATTCATGTACTGGATCGGCGACAGGCCGGTCGACCGTTTGAACAGATCGAAGAAGTAGCCCCGGCTGACGCCGAGCGACGCGGAATAACGCTCCAGCGCGATATCGGCGCCGCTCAGCAGATCGGCGTCGATGCGCGCGAGCAGCTTGCCGATACGAGGGTCCGGGATATGCGATTCTTGCAGGGAGAAGGTTAAGAAGTGCTGGATGAATTCGGCGAAATGGCTTTGCGCGGCAAGACTTCGCAGAAACGTCCGCTCATTGACATGCTCGTTCGAGATGAAGCTGCGCTGCAGCAGGTCGGTCCAGCTCGGCAGCGCTGCGCCCACGTCCGTGATTTCGGGCAGCGCGTAAGGAAACCCGTCGCCGAGCAGCTCCTCTTGCAGCAGATCGCGGTCGTAACAGATCGGTCCGGCTACGTCCTTGAACGCCGCCGTGCGATCGACGTAGCGCCAATCGAAATAACAGCAGACATGCGTCATCGGATCGTAGTCATCCGCAATCCAATCATGCGGCTGCCCGGGCTCCACGTAGACCATCATGCCCGGGGAGGCGACGTATTCCCTGCCCCGCAGACGGAACAGCCCTTTCCCTTCCGTAACGAAGTAGATCGAGCTCGAATAGACGTACCGGTTGCAGCTGGTTTGTCCGCGATAGAACGGATATTTGGTCGCGTAATAGACATAAGGGTGGAATTGGGCGAAATGCATGGCAGCGCTGCTCCTTCATCGCTTGGCTCGAAATTCACCTGATTATCGTGCAACTGTCTGACTGCCAGCTAAATACAATTCAGGCCGGCTCCGGTACATTAACTATAGCACATCACTTTCGTATAAAGGGGCTGCCTTAAAATGTCGAGCGAGTTGAAATTGTTAAACGACGAGCAGATGATTCAGTTCATTACGCAAGGATATCTCGTCCTTCAGAACGAATTGCCGCAGGAATTGCATCGGAGCGTCATGAATCAAATCGACTTCGTCTTGCAAAACGAAGGGAATCCGGGCAACAATATATTGCCTCGCGTACCGGACATCCAGAAGTTTTTTGAGACGCCGGTAACGAAAGGGGCGCTCACCAGCGTCCTGGGACCTGACTATTATATGCATCCGCATCGCCATATGCATTACAATCAGCCGGGCAACGGGAAGCCGGGCGGCGGCGAGTGGCATAAGGACGGCTTCTGGTCGTCGATGCGGAGCCATCGTCCATGGTGGGTCATGATGTTCTACTACACGCAGGATATTACGGAAGAGATGGGACCGACGGCGATTATGCCGGGGTCGCAATACAACGAGAAATTTCCGAACCGGAAGGAGCTGCTTCCGACGGGCAAGGCGGGCACGATCGCGCTCGTTCACTTCGATCTGTGGCATAAGGCTTCGCTGAACACGTCGAACATCGACCGCTATATGCTCAAGTTCCAATTCGTCCGTCTGTCCGAGCCGTCTGCGCCGAGCTGGAACCATACGAATGCGGCGCCGGCATTCCCTGCGGACGCGCCTGACGCGCATGCGAATCTATGGCATGACGTATGGCATTGGCTCCGGGGGGACGGGAACCGCGCGATGGCCGTTAACGGCAGCGAGGCCGAAGTGCCTGCCTGCATCGAAGCGTTGTCGAGCGAGGAAGCATCGACCCGCGGACAGGCAGCCGATAAGCTTGGCTTAATCGGTCAAGCGGCAGCGGCAGCGGTGCCGAAGCTGGCGGAGCTGATCCGCGATCCGTCCGAGAACGCGGCCTTGAATGCCGTCTACGCGCTTGGGCATATCGGCGGAGCGGGCACGGCGGCGTTGTTGAAGGAGCTGGAGGAAGGCTCGAAGCTATCGGCGCAGCGCGCGGCGTACGGACTTCAAGCCTCGGGCAGGGAAGCCTTGGACGGGCTTGTTCGGCTGCTCGCGCATGGGGAGGAGAATAGCCGGGCGCTCGCTGCTTTCGTGCTCGGCATGCTTGGCGCGGCGGCGTCTTCCGCGGTTCCTTCGCTAATCGTGGCGCTTCATGACGAGAGCGAATGGGTTCGCCGCAATGTCGTGGAGGCGCTCGGCATGATCGGCGATCCGGCCGACGAGACGGTTCCGGCATTGGTTCGTACGCTCGAGGAGGCGGTTGCGAAGGAGTCCGCCGGCATGGAGAGCGGCAGCACGGGCGCTTACGTGTACAATCAAGAATACATTACGAACAAAATCGCCTATACGGCGGCCTTGTCTTTGCTCCGAATCGGCAAGCGCGGCGACGCGGACCTTGTCATCGACGGTCTTGAGGCCGGCCTGCAAAGCCGGGACCGTTATGCGCGGGCCTACGCGTTCGAAGCGCTGACGTCCATTCGCACGGCAAGGGCCGTCGACGTGCTGATCCGGTACTATCGCGCCGCGCGCTGGTGTCCGGATACGCATAAAGCGAGCACGTTCTAGGGAACAAGCGGCTTGAAGCCGCCGTGCGGGCCATGCCTGCAGGCGGCTTTTTCGGCATGCAGCGTTTCGCCGCCGTGCACGAAGCCTCGCCCTGCGGAGACAGAGTGCGACAGCGAACTGCGATACAAGGTGAACATTCCGCGCTGTTTATTTCTTGCTACACAAGTAAATCGTGCATGATATACTTTGATCATGACTTTAACTACGCGAGGATGGGATAATCAGAGATGTCTAAGAAGCAGCTAAGCCGCTACGTGTTGACCGACGAGCTCTATGCCTTGTTGAAGCAGCAAATCTTATCCCATGTCATGCCGGCCGGCGAGAAGATCAACATCGACAAGCTGGCCAGAGAGTTCGGCGTCAGCAATATTCCGATCCGGGAGTCCTTATTTCGGCTTGCCTCCGAGGGCTTCGTGACGGTTATTCCGTTCAAGGGCATGTTCGTCGCCGAGATGAGCTTGAAGGACATTAACGAAATATTCGAGATTCGCACGCAGCTGGAGGAGCTCGCGATCCGCAAAGCGGCGCCGCGCATCGCGAAGGAGCGTCTGCAGCAGATTTTGCAAGAGCTCGAGCGCGGCGATACGGCCGGGGCGGAAGAGGACAGCGAGGAGAAGGCCATCCGCCAAATGAACGACGGGCTTCACGGCACGCTCCTGCTCTATGCGGATAATTTCAATCTTCAGCAGATGGCGAGCGCGCTGATCGAGCGGATTCACCGTTATTTGAACCTGCATCATTACAAGATCGATCTGGAAGCGGAGCGGGCGGAGCATCGCAGCATCGTCAATCAGCTGCTTGCGGACAATACGGAAGAAGCGGTGAAAGCGATGCGCCGGCATTTGCAGAATTCCTATGAAAGGCTCGTGGCCAATTTCAAATAAAACGCGATTGGGCGAGCTTTATTTTTTTGTAAAATCTTGTTTACATTATAAATCGTGTATGATATTTTATTTCATGACAAAATAATAGCGCTTTCATTCACAGGGAGGGACTTGCCGGAATGGTGAAACCGGGTACCGCTAGTTTGCAAAGAAGAGTGCTCAGGCACTGGCAGCTGTATCTCATCTTGCTCCTGCCGACCGTCTTCTTGATCACGTTCAACTATGTTCCGATGTTCGGCGTGCAGATCGCATTTAAAGAATTCAGTCCCGTGAAAGGCATCTGGGGGAGCCCTTGGGTAGGCGGCAAGCAATTCGACATGTTCTTCACCTCCCCGTTCTTCTGGCCGGTTATCCGCAACACGTTGATTCTCAGCGTCTACGCCCTGCTGATCGGGACGCCCGCCGCCATATTCCTGGCGCTCGCGCTCAATGAAGTGCCCAGCCGGCGGTTCAAGAAGGTCGTGCAGATGACGACCTACGCGCCTTACTTTATTTCCACGGTCGTACTCGTCGGCATCCTCAACATCGTTCTCTCCCCAAGCACCGGCATTTACGGTCAATTCGCGCATTTATTCGGCATCGATCAGATCTACGACATTTTGGGACAGCCCAAAGCGTTCTCCTCCTTGTACGCCTGGTCGGGCGTCTGGCAGGAAACCGGATACGGCGCCGTCATCTACCTGGCCTCGCTCGCCAACATCAACCCCGAGCTGCACGAAGCCTCCAGGATCGACGGCGCATCGCGGCTGCAGCGCATCATCTATATCGATCTGCCTTCCATTCGCCCGACGATTATCATCCTGCTCATTCTCTCGGTTGGCGGCCTGCTCAGCGTTGGCTTCGAGAAAGTGTTTCTCCTGCAGAACACGCTGAATCTGAACACGTCGGAAGTCATCTCCACGTACGTGTACAAGATCGGTCTCGTGAACACGAACTTCAGCTTTGCCGTGGCGGTCGGATTATTCAACTCCGTCGTCGGGTTCGTCCTCGTCTTTGCCACTAACTTATTAGCCAGAAAATATTCCGACTCCAGCTTGTTCTGATCGAAGGGGGAACAGAAGTGAACCAAGCCATACGCATTCGAGAATCCTGGGGAGATCGGCTGCTCCTTGCGTTCGTCTATGCGGCACTGGGTATCGTTACGATCGCCGTTGCTTACCCGATTATTTATATCATCAGCTCGTCGTTCAGCTCGTCTTCCGCCGTCATGGAAGGCAAAGTATGGTTCCTGCCTGTCAGCCCTACGCTGTACGGGTACGCGGCAGTGTTCAAGTATCACCAGATCTGGACCGGCTACTTGAACTCCATCATCTACACCGGGGCCGGCTCGACGCTCAGCGTGGCGCTGACCGTTATGATGGCGTATCCCCTCTCGAGAAAGACCCTTGCCGGAAGAAATATTTTCATCTGGCTGCTGCTGTTCGCGATGCTGTTCAGCGGCGGGCTCATCCCGTATTACCTGGTCGTGCGCAATTTGCATCTGCTCGGCACGGTCTGGGCGATGATCCTCCCGGGAGCGCTCAGCATTTACTCGATCATCGTGGCCAAATCGTTCTTCCAGTCCTCGATACCGAACGATCTCTACGAAGCGGCGCAGATCGACGGATGCTCGGACGCCGGCTTCCTGGCGAAAGTCGTGCTGGCGCTGTCGAAGCCGGTGATCGCGGTGCTCTTCCTGTGGTCCGCGGTCGGCAATTGGAACTCGTATTTCAACGCGTTGATCTTCCTCAACGACGCCGGCATGTATCCGCTGCAGCTCGTGCTCCGCGAGATTCTGGTCAATAACAACGTGGATACGAACTCGATGACGCTCAGCGCGGAACAGCTGAAGCATTTCGAAGACATGAAGACGCTGCTGAAATATTCGATCATCGTCATCTCAAGCATTCCCGTTCTTATCTTGTATCCGTTCATTCAGAAGTACTTCGTACAGGGGGTGATGGTCGGGGCGATCAAAGAATAGCGCCGCCGTCTGAAGCATCATCGATTGCAAGCGGCATCATCCGATTATCCGTGTTAAGCAGCAGACAATTCAGGAGGGGTGTTCATGCTTCGTATCAGCAAGCTTATGGTTGCGGCAATTCTTATCGGCGTCTTAGTGATGGTTTCCGCGTGTTCCTCGAATAACGGCGGCAATAACGGCGGAAGCCAGCCGTCGAACGACGGGGCCGCGGCGAATTCGAATGCCGGCGACAGCGGCAAGACGGACGCGGTCGATCAGGATAAAGTCGTCAAGGTATCCTTCTTCGCGGTGCCGAGCGGCGACGTGATCGATTTGAAGACGAACTGGTTCACGGGCTACGTCAAAGACAAATTCAAGCTGGATATTTCGTTCAACATCGCGCCTTCGAGCGATGCGGCGACCAAGCAGTCCTTGCTGCTCTCGAGCGGCGACTATCCGGATGTGTTCTGGAGCGGAAACTTCACGCCGTCCGACATTATGAAATACTCCAAGCAGGGCATCATCGTCCCGCTGAACAAATACATCGACCAGTATGCGCCCAATCTGAAAAGCGCTATCGAATCCGCGCCCGGATTGAAGGCGGCGATCGTGGCGCCGGACGGCAATATATACGGCCTGCCGAGCTACAACACCTGCTGGCACTGCTTCTGGGGGAACAAGGCGTGGATCGACAAGAGCCTGCTGGACAAATTCAACTTGCAAATGCCGACGACGACGGAAGAGTTCGAGCAAGTGCTGCAAACATTCAAGGATAACGGCATTAACCCGTACAGCGGCTCGTCCGACGGCTTCGATCCGATTCCTTACATTATGAATGCCTTCACGTACGACAACGCCTCCGACTATTTCGACGTCCAGGACGGCAAGGTGCAGTATGCGCCGACGCTCGACGGCTGGAAGAAGGGCCTAGCGTATCTGAACGAATTGTACGGCAAAGGCCTGCTCGACAAGCAAGCGCTCAGCCAGAAGAGCGATATCGTGAAGCAGTTCGCGGCCCAAGGCAAGGTCGGCGTCATTCCTTCGCTCTACAGCGGCGCCTTCCTTGACATGAACAGCGCGAATTACAAGAACTGGATCAGCGTGCCGCCGCTCAAAGGACCGGACGGCGTGCAATATGCGGCGTTCAGCGGCAACAGCCCGAGATCGCTGACCTTCGCCGTCACGAACAAGGCGTCGGAAGAACAGATCGTCAGGCTGATCAAGCTGATCGATTTCATCTACACGCCGGAAGGCACGCAAATGATGAATTTCGGGCAGGAAGGCAAGTACTGGACCAAAGCGGACGACGGCGTGAAAGGGCTGGGCGGCGAACAGGCGCTGTTCATTACGCAGTCCGATAAGTTCTATTCTTCCGGCGCGAAGCAGAACGAGGGCTGGGATCAGATGGGCCCGATCTTCCAGGACATCGTATGGCGCAACGGCTTCGTCAAAGCGACTTCTCCGTTTACGGCGGAAGGGCTGGAATCGCTGCTGCTGCTCGAGACGATGAAGAACTACGCGGGACATCAGCCGCAGCAGGTATACCCGGGCGCGATCTACATGGATGACGCGCAGAACCAGAAGTTCGCGCTGCTGAAAACAAACATCGAGCAGTATATGAAGCAGTGGACGGCGCAGTTCATTCTCGGCAACAAGTCGGTGGATAAAAACTGGCAGGAGTACCTCGACGGCTTCAAGAAGCTGGACTTGGACGGCTACCTGAAGATCGCGCAGGATGCGATGACGCAGCCGTTCGATACGTCCGCTTACCAGTCCGATGCGAAAACCGTTGCATTCTTGTCCTCGTTGAAATAATCGATCCAGGCCGGCGGCTTAGCCAAGGCCGCTAGTACCTTGGTTACGCCGCCGGCTCTAACCGGATACAGCATGAAGGGATGGCTGAATAATGAAGATAACGAGCGCGAAAAGCTTTATCCTGCACGTTCCGATCACCCCGCCGATAACCGATGCGATCAATGCCGCGACGCACTGGGGCGTAACGGGCGTCCGCATCGAAACGGACGAAGGCATTACGGGGTACGGTTACACCGGAACGACCGCGAAGGGCGACGAGATGATCGCCGATACGATCGATCTGTACTACGCCCCGGCACTCGTCGGCAAGGATCCGGCCATGATCAAGCAAATCTGGGACGAGCTGCGGTTCGGCCCGATGCACTGGATCGGCCGGGCGGGCGTGACGCATATGGCGCTGGCGGCCGTGGATATCGCGCTCTGGGATATCGCGTCGAAGGCGGCGAACAAGCCGCTGTGGCAATACCTTGGCGGCCATAAGCCGGAGAAGATCAAGGCGTACAATACGAACGGCGGATGGCTGAATTGGAGCAAGGAGCGGCTGATCGCGGATATGACCGGCATCGTGGATCAAGGATTCACCGCGGTGAAGATGAAGGTCGGCAAGCCGGATCCCCGCGAAGACTTCGATCGCGTACGAGCCGTTCGCAAGGCGATCGGCGACGATATCGGCCTGATGATCGACGTGAATCAGCAATGGAACATCACGACCGCCATGACATGGGGCAAGAAGCTCGAGCAGTTCGATCTCATGTGGCTGGAAGAGCCGCTTAACCCGGACGACGTTGCCGGCCATCGCAAGCTGGCGGACGAACTGAACGTGCCGATCGCGCTCGGCGAGCATGTCTACAACAAATATGCGTTCCGCGATTATATCCACCAAGGCGCCGTGGAATACGTCCAGGTCGACGTCACGCGCGTCGGCGGCATCACCGAATGGATGCAGGTGGCGGGACTTGCGGCTGCCTATGATTTGCCGATCTGTCCGCATGTCGGCGACATGGGGCAGATTCATCAGCATTTGGTCGCTTCCACGCAGAACGCGGTCATGCTGGAGTACATTCCTTGGATCCGCCATATTTTCGAAGAGCCGGCCACCGTGGTCGACGGCTACTATAAGCTGCCGGTACAGCCAGGAGCCTCAACCACGATCATTCCGCGTTACTTCGATGAGTATCGCATACGCTGAGGGCCGCCTAAACGCGCGCATGGATCAAGAAGACGCAGCCGTATAAGTCTGCTTCCGGCAGAGGCATACTAGACGCGCATGCATCAACAATGTCGGGATGTGCTGAAGATGAATGAAGACCGGGTTATGGCGGCGCTCGAGGAGGTCATCGATCCCGAGATCGGCGTCAACATCGTGGATCTCGGCCTCGTATACGCAGTCGACGTTTCGCAAGACGGGAAGGCCGTCATTGAAATGACCTTGACCATTCCCGAATGCCCGCTGGCCGATCAAATCGTAGCGGATACCCGCCAAGCGGCCGAATCCGTGGAAGGGGTGCGGGAGGCCGAAGTGAAGCTGGTGTTCGAGCCGAAGTGGACGCCAGCAAGAATGAACGACGAAGCCCGGGAGCAGATTCGCGCGCGGCAAACTGCCCTAAACTAGCGTTGCGTCTTGACTCACGCTTGCGAAAATCGAACCGAAAGGCCGCTCTAGCAGCGGCCTTTTCGCATTGTCGGCCTTCGGACGCAGCTTCGCAGACACGTTGTAGGATTCCGCTGGATTCCGCTCCAAGGCCGAATATACGCTTGGTCGCAATGAATAGTTTCGGATGCCGATCGCCAATCTAATTTGGGTTACCCATTCAAGCTGAGGAGGAATCTTGCTATGGCTGCCAACTTAGGCGCACATGAAACGATGGAGCTTCACGAGCTGCTGTCCGCATCCGTATCCAATATCCATACGATGCAGCTGTATCGGCCGCATATTCAAGATCAACGTCTCGCGCAAATTGCGGACAAGCAGCTTCAATTCGCGATCCAGGAATACAATCACTGCGTGCAGTCGGCGCAGCAGCTGGCCGGCCAGCTGCAAGTCATGAACGCCGGGCCGCAGTCATCCGCTTACGGGATGCCGCGCGCAGGAGCCCCGGTATACGGACTTGACCATCCGGCGCCGATCGGCCCGGACAATCGGATCGACGACCGGGACGTGGCGTTCGCGCTGCTGAATCTCCATAAATCGTCCGCCACCATGAAGATCATCGCGGCGCTGGAGTGCGCGAACCCGCAGCTCCGCGCCAACCTGCAGCAAGGCGCCGTCAATTGCTCGGAGCAGGCGTACGAGATCTGGCAATATATGAACCAAGCCGGATACTACCAAGTGCCGACCATGAAGGAAATAACGACCGAGACGACGCTTGGCGCTTATCAGCCCGCCAATATGGCGGCACCTATGGGCGCGCCAATGGGAATGAGGATGGGTATGGGAATGGACCCGTCCCGGTACGTGAATCCCGGCATGCCGCAATAAATATCGTTCCGGACAGAGCAGATCGCAGGCCAATGCCTTGATCTGCTCTTTTATTTTGCGTATGTCCCGCATGCTGCGATTGAAGCGCTGCCGCTCGTTGAGGACATATGTCCTTTCACGACACCGTCCGCTCGTCGTTTAATAGGGAGAGCATGACGTTCGAGGAGGAAGACGGGGAATGAAAGGCATGATTTACGCCATGTTGGGCGGCATATTCATCACGCTGCAAAGCACGGCCAATGCGGCGATCGGCGCTCGCCTCGGCACCTGGCAGGCCGCGGCGCTGACGCAAGGTACGGGGTTCGCGGCTGCGCTGCTGCTGGTCTGGCTTGCGGGCGATCGGTCTTGGAGGAAGCTCGCGCGAGTGAGGCTGCCGTTTCATATAGGCGGGGCGCTTGCGGCCGTTATTATATTCGGCAACATTACCGCGTTCCACCTTAACGGCGCCGCCGTGACGGTATCCTCGGCATTGATCGCCCAGATTATCGGAACGCTGGCGATGGAGAAGGCCGGCTGGTACGGCAGACGCGCGCTGCGGCTTCGCACGCCGCAATGGGCCGGCATAGCGCTCATGATCGCAGGCATCTTATGTTTGTCCTTCTAAGCGGTTAAACTAATCCCACAGAGAAGGAGCGGCTGCGATGAATGAAATCGAGGATACCGGCCGGATCGAACGATACCTCGCGCAATACGGGCTCGAAGCGGTGTTCACGGCACCGCTGCGGCAGCATTTGACGCTGTGCCGGTTCGAGCCGGAGGAAGCGCTCTGCATGCAGGGCGAAGCACCGGAATGGATGTTCTTCCTCATGCGCGGGAAGGTCAAGGTCTATACGACATCGGCAGAGGGCAATACGCTGCTGCTGAATTTCATGTCGCCGCTCGGCGTCATCGGGGAGATCGAATGCCTGAGCGGGCTGGACAATCTGAACACGGTGACGGCCGTGACGCCCGTGGAGGCGGTCGGATTTCACAAACGGTGGCTGCGGCTGTACCGGGAGGAGGCGCCCTTCCTGCAATTCATGCTGCAGCTGATCGCGCATAAGTTCTACAGCAAATCGGTGTCGCTCAGCTTTAATCTGCTGTACCCGGTCGAAGTCCGTCTGGCCAGCTATTTGCTCTCCATGACGAACGCGTCGGACGCGGCGGTCAGCACGGCGAATGTGAAGGATATGGCGAATCTGATCGGCACCAGCTACCGGCATTTGAACCGGGTCATCCTGAATTTCTGCCGGTCGGGTTGGATTGAACGAAGCCGCGGCTCGCTCGTGGTCCGGGATCGGAAGGGCCTCGAGGCGGCCGCAGGACGAAATATATACGAACAAGGAGAGCGGAGGGATCAGCAGCCATGATCGGCATCCTATTAGCGCTACTGGCAGGAATGCTCGTCAGCGTGCAGACGCTGTTCAACAATAAAGTAAACCTGTCCGTCAACTCCCATACGACGACCGCGCTCGTGCTGGGCATGGGCTTCATCGCCTCGTTCGGCGCCGGATTGGCGGCGGAAGGGACAGACTTCCTGAACTGGCAGGCGATGCCCGGCTGGTTCTGGTTCAGCGGACTGCTGGGGATCGGCGTCGTGACCTGCGTCGTCAAGGGCGTTCGCCTTCTCGGTCCGAGCGCCGCGACGACGATCGTCATGGCATCGCAGCTGCTCTGCGCGTTATGGTGGGATTCCGCAGGCTGGCTCGGACTCGAGCGGGTACCGTTCAGCTGGCAGAAGGCGGCCGGGGCCGCCGCCCTGATAGCAGGTCTGCTGTTGTTCAAATTGCAGCCGAAGGCGAAGGCGGCGGCGCCGATCGAGAAGAACGGCATGGCGCCCGTAGCGAACAGGTAAACGATGACGCCCGATTACGCCGGACCGAGGTCCGGTTCCGTAGGCTAATCATGAATTGGATGGTCGCGGGCATGCAGAAATGGACGGTTACAAAACCGTCCATTCTGTTTATGATACCCTTATCTTCATTAAAGCTCGTAACGGAGGGGATCGGAATATGCATGTACCAGCGGGCGTATGGGTTGCTGCCGGTGTTATTGTCGTCGTGTTGGCGTGGATGACGTTCTGGATCACGAATAAAGCCTACTCAAGAAGATGGGAAGATCATGGCAACGAGAAATACGGCCAGTTTTAATGGCGAGCTTCGATAAGCGGTTCGAAGCGCACCCGCAGGAAGGTCTGCGGGTGCGCTTTTTATTGCCGGCGGATAACCGCGCTACTCCTGCAGCAGCCGGAGAGCCTGGCTAAACGCGGATATGCCCTGTTCAATCTCTTCCGTTCGCGGTCTGGCGAAGGTGAACCTTACGAACCCCGAATCCGATCCGTACACGCTGCCGGGGACGAACACTGCCCCTCTCTTGATCGTCTCCTCCAGCAGTTTGCCGTCCTGAACGGCGCTGTTGAGCCGGCACCATAAGTGCAGGCCGCCATTGGGCGCGTTGTACCGGATCATGCCCGGGAGCTCCTTGTTCAACGCTTCAATCAGGATATCCCGCTTGAACCGCAATTCCATGCGCAGCCTGTCGAGATGCGGCTCGAAGAAGGGGGATTGCAGGAACTGCCCGGCGACTTGCTGGGGAATGACGCTCAAGCCGAAATCCATCTGCTGCCTGGCATCGGCGAGGCGCTCGACGATCGAACGGGGAGCGACCATCCAGCCGATCCGCAGCCCGGATGCGGCAATCTTCGAGAAGGAACCGATGTAGAGGATGGAGCCGGCGGTATCCATTGCTTTCAAGGGCAGCGGCGGATTGCCGTCGTATGCGGTCAAGCTGAACGGATCATCCTCGACAACGGGCAGTCTGAGCTCGCTGGCCGCAGCTAGCAGCTGCCGGCGGCGTTCGTCGCTTAGCACCGTCCCGGTAGGATTTTGGAAGGTCGGGTTCAGAAACACCATTTTAATCCGATGCTGCTTGAACAAGGTCCGTATATCCTCCGGCTCGATCCCCTCGGCGTCCGCCGGGAGCCGGAACAATCGCAGCCCTGCCGACTGGAACATGGGGAGCGAGTAACAATAGGACGGATCTTCGATCGCAACCGCATCTCCCGGGGACAGCAGGCACTGCGTAATTAAATACAACGATTGCTGGGAGCCCGACGTAATCAGAATCGATGATTCGGTCGTGCGAATGCCCCTGTATTTCTCCAGGTACCCGACTAACGCCTGTCGTAGCGGCATGGAGCCCTGCGGATTATCGTAGCCCAAGTAGGAGGTATATTCATGCGTGCTCATCAGCTTGGCGATCTCTTCGGTCGGAGCCAGATCGGCCGCCAGCTCCCCGCTTGCAAAATCGATCAATGCCGGCTGCTGGATAAGCGCTTCCCGGATCCGCCGCATGAACGGCAAGTTCGGCAAGAACTGGCCGCCTTCCGTATAGCGGCTCCAGTTCGGGGTATGCCTTGGCGTCGCTCCCCATTTCGTGGCGCTCACCCGGGTCCCGCTTCCCGTACGGCTGTCGATAATCCCCAAGGAACGAAGCTCGGCAAATGCCATGACCACGGTGCTGCGATTGACCCCGAGCTGCTCCGCGAGCTTCCGCTCGGAGGGGAGCAGGCTGCCGGGAGGAAACTCGCCGTATGAAATTCGCTGCTCAAGATGATCGGCAATCTGCTGATAAAGGGCTCTTTTGCCGTCGCGATCGAGCTTCCACATCATGCATTCCCCTTCGTCGATGAGATTATTTCACTGGCGCCGCGAGGTTATCGTTCCGAGTTGAAGATGCTTCTTCCCGCAAGCATCAATAGTACCACGCCCACGATCATCACGGCAAAAACGATAATCGTATACATCATACGATACACCTCCATCTCATTAACATGCGAACCGAACCGCTCGAATTAAGAATAGTGGACTCCATCCCCTGCATCACCATCCATTCGCGCGAAGCTTCCCCCATCCAATTCGGGCCGCCTCTTGTCCAATCAAATCGCGGATTGCACGGCATTCATATCGTCGCGGCAGGCGACGTCCGTCTCCGGCATCGGGTAACGGCAGGTAATCGGACCCGCCGTCTCGAAGAGTAAGGCGAGATGAGCTTCGGGAGGAATCGAAATGGGCGTTACTCTTAAGCCGGTGTCTGCCGAGAACTGGTATGCATGCACCAAGCTGAACGTCAGGAGCGAGCAGCTCCATGTTTTTCCGGCGCCGGTTGTGTACTGGATCGCGGAATCCAAGTATGTCGATGATTTTGAGCTGCGCGCGGTCTATTGGGAGGACGAAGTAGCCGGATTTATCGTATTCCGTACGAAGCCGGACATGGACGGCAGCTACTGGATACCGGCGATCATGATTGATGAGAAGCATCAGGGCAAGGGCTGCGGCCGGGCCGCGATGGAACAATTGATTGCCTGCATGCGCGGGATGAATTGCAAGCGATTGATGATCGGACATAGACCCGAGAATCACGCTGCCGCATGCTTGTATGAATCGCTGGGGTTCCGCAAGCTCAGCGAAGAAGTCATAGACGGTGAAATCATACGTTTGCTTCACATGGACTGAACGGACGCGGAGCGCACAATCACTCGGATTGGGCGCTCCGTTGCTTTGTGTGGACATATGCGTTTACGTATGCGGAATACGCGTTTGCGTTAGCCCTCTGCCGGCGCCCGAATGACGCCTCCTGCCGATTGGAACGAATGACTGCCGGCAGACTTCCCGGCTTATCAGGGGCAGCTCGGCGTAATCTTGTTGATTCTGCGCATAGCTGGCGGCATCCGGCATATTCTTATTGATGATGATCGAGATGCCGGCTCCTCCATCTTCGATATTGATAATCATTATCACTGGATTCGGAAAGAAAGCACGCTAGGGAAGAGAAGCTCCTTCGCTCCGATTCGTCAGGCTATACCCGTTAACGGTTCACACTCGAATGATGCTCCCCGTATTCAAAATGAAATTGCTGCGGCACTGTTTTCGCTTTGATTGATAATAATTCTCAATTAAGCGGATTGAAACGCTTGCGTATCGAGAGGAGGAGGGAAGTGCGAAGCATAAGCGAGGCGCGCTTCACGGACGAATTACGCGCATGGGCAGACGAAATCAATGAGCTGCAGGCCAGCGCTTGCTATCAATCGGACAGCTTCGAGCGGCTAAGCGCCGAATTGGATCGCCTGTGCGCCTATATTCTCCACGAGGACAACGGTCGGCTATGGAACCATCTGGAGGATCGCATGGCGACGGACGCGGCAGCCTATATGCGGCATTGTTCCGCTATGGCGCTCGGTACCCTCGAGAAGGCAAGAGTGCGGAAAATCTGTTCGCGACATCGCGATCGCTGCCTGTACGCGGAGCTGCTGTCCGCCTCCTTGCGGGAGGAACGCAATCAGGTTGAGGTGCCGCGGGATGCGAAGGTGATGTTTGTCGGCGCTGGCGCTTTCCCCGCCTCGGCGTTTACGCTTGCGGAAGCCGTATCGACCGAAGTGCTGTGCGTCGATATCGATGAGGAAGCGATTCGATACGGCACCGAGCTTGCGCGGCATCTGGGGCTGGATGCAACGATTCGCTACGTGAAGAGCCATCTGGGCGACCTTCGCTTCGCTGCCGATGCCACGCATATCTTCATCGCTTCGCTCGTCCCGGAGAAGCTGGACATCTTGCGGGAACTGCGACCGATCGTCCGGCCCGGCTGCCGCTTCATCGTCAGGTACGGCAATGGCCTCAAGTCGTTGTTTAATTATCCCTTGGCTATCGATACGTTGAAGGGCTGGCGGGTGCGTGCGCTGGACCGCGCCGGAAGCATCTATGATACGATCGTTTTGGAAGCGGACGACTGAATCGGTTTCCGCCGATCGGCCGGCGGGCAGGCTAGTGAGACAGGAACTAACGTATCAAGCTCGAATATTTAGCGTAACAAGCAACCTCTGGATCTGCGCGGCATACGCGCTTCCCGGCGAAAGGTGTCAACATGCTGACGTTTTACTTATTTCCGATTTCGTATGCGTTTCTGAGCTTTCCGGTCGCAGCGCTGCTGTTCACGCTGCCGTTCCTGCTCGTGCAATATCGGCGTCACGGGTACGTCCATAAGTACCGGGCGCTGCTGCTGTATCTGTTCCTGCTCTATATGATGAACGCGGTGTATCTGATTCTGCTGCCGCTCCCGCCGAGCGTCCACAACGAGCCCCCGTCGTCCGGCTCGTACGCGCAGTGGATCCCGTTCCATTTCGTCATCGATATCCTGAAGGAGACCGGCGTTGACTGGGAGCGGCCTTCGACGTACCTCCGTCTGCTGGAGGAAAGGGCGGTGCTGCAGGTTGCGTTCAATGTGCTGCTGACCGTGCCGTTCGGCATGTTCCTGCGGTATTATTTCCGTACGGGATGGCTGAAATGCCTGCTGCTGACCTTCGGGCTCTCGCTCTTCTTCGAAGTGACGCAGGTGACGGGCATTTACGGCATCTACGATTACCCGTACAGGCTGTTCGACGTCGACGACGCGATGACGAACACGGGCGGCGGCATGATCGGCTTCGTTGCCGCCGACTGGCTGTCCTCGCGGCTGCCCCGCATCGACAAGCTTGACGAGCACGTCGATTTGACGGCGAAGCGCGTGTCGTACACCCGCCGGGGGCTGGCGTTCCTGATTGACTGGTTCGCGCTGAATCCGGTCATCGCGGCGCTGGCGGTCATGCATGTCCCGGTGCCGTACGTCATTGCGGTCGCGGCGTACTTCATCGCGCTGCCGTATATCGCTAACGGGCAGACGCTCGGCAAATGGTTCGTCCGCATCCGCGTGCGCGGAACCGGGAACCGGCTGGGGCTGAAGGAGCTGCTGATCCGGTACGGTTTGCTCTACGGGGCCGTCGGAGGAATCAACGCGCTGATGATCGGCTTCGGCGCGCGCGGGGGAGGCGGCTCGATTGCCATACTCTCCTTACTGTTGGCCGTCTTCGCGGTCAATGCCGTCTTCGGCATTCACCTCGTCATGTGCCTGTTCAACCGGAAGCGGCAGCTGTTCTACGAACGGCGCAGCGGCACGGGCCATGTCATCACGCAGAAGCCGGCTAGACGCAATCGCAAGAACGCCGGGTAACTTAAGTTTGCCACGTTCAGAGCCATCAGGAAGCCGAGGGGATCAGTACTACTTCCCTCGCGTCAGGCGCGATCTGATTGAATGGTAGGGCTGAAGAGTCGCGAAGGCCGAACTCATAATACGAAAGAGCAGAATAATTAAATCGAAAAGCCCGGAGCCGAAGCTCCGAGCTTTCTCGATTAGTCATAGCCCTGCGCAGGCGCGCGTTACGCCCGGATATAGAATATCAGCTCGCGTCCGTTCTGCTGCGGCTCCATCTCCATGGTGTAGCCATGCTTCACCACTTCTTCGGGGACGTTACGCAGCGAGGCCGGGCAATCGGCCACCACTTGCAGCAATTGGCCCTTCTGGAGCTGAGTCAGCGTTTCCAGCGTATAGATGACCGGATAAGGACAAGATTCGCCGCGTACATCAAGCGAATAATCAATGGAACGAGGGGGATTCTGCGACATGTTCGGATTCTCCTTTCCGGAAGCCTCTCTTGAATCGGTAATGCTTCTGCCAATACACGGCGACGATGAAGCCGGCCGCCAGGACGACGAGGGTAGCCGCAAGCGCTCCCGCATGCCCCATGACATCGATCAGATTAATCTTGGAGCCGCTCTTCACGAGCGCATCATAGACGCCCAGATGATCCCAGGCATACGCGAGCGCGCCGGCGCCGAGAACATTGCCGATGAACACGGGGAGGAACACGATTTGTCCTTCCATCAGACGGTACATCATGCCGGTCTCGCAGCCGCCTGCCATCACGATGCCGATGCCGAACAGCAAGCCGCCGATCAGCGTGCTCAAGCCGGCGATCTTCGTGATCGGCTCCATGCCGTAGATGACAATAACGGCAAGCGTGGCTATCGAGCTGATCGCCATGCCAAGGATAATCGCCTTGGTCATCGTCGCGCGTCCGCTGATCCAGAGATCGCGGAACGCCGACGTGAAGCAGATTTGACCGCGTTCGATCAGAATGCCGAACATCGCGCCGAACAAGGCGGCGACGCCGAGCATGCGCTGACCGCTCGCGAAGAAATACACGATCAGCCCTGCATAAGCGACCGCGACGATGCCGCCCAGATAAGGCTGTATCGCCGACGTTTGGGGCGTCGGGCGTTCGAGAGCGCCTTTCGCGAGCCGCGGCTTTCCCTTCCACCACGGGGTGACGACGAGTTTGGCGCCGAGATAGGTGCCGCCTGCTGTCGCAACCATGAAGATCCAAGCATGCAGGGAAAACTGGGGGACGCCGGTAAAGAAGGCAGCCAGGTTGCAGCCGAGCGCCAGGCGGGCGCCGAAGCCGGCGACGATCCCTCCGGCGAAGCTTTGCGCCCATCGCCGTTTCTGCCTCGGGAGGCGGAGCTTGAAGTTATTGTTCAGCAGGACCATGATCAGGGCGCCGATGAACATCCCCCATACGATCCAGCCGTCCGTTCGGTTGAAGGTGGTTCCTTTCATGCCGATCAATTGAAAGTAACTCCAACTCGAGACATCCGCCCCGAACCACTCCATGACATGCCCGGCGAGACGGGTGAATTCTCCGGTCACCGCCCACACCGTTTTCGTAATGCCGAAATAAACCGCGCTTAAAAGGCCCGCCAGCGCCATGGCCAGATAAGGGCTCCAATAGTTTCGGAACAGCTTGGCGTACAACGATTTCATTGTCCGATTCGTTCTCCTTCACTTAGCCTTAATGTGTTCGGCATCTATTTTACTATAATTCGTACGTGAGCGGTCGCAAAATATGTGCGGGTAATACAGGAAAGACAAGAAGGCAGAGGATACTGAGCCTTGGGATTTGAAGGAATTCCCTTTCCATTGTCGAAAGGTTGTAGCAGTTCACGAAAGGAGGATCTCCGATGCGGTGGTGCAGCTATAGACGGCCGGTCCGAATCCGCCGTCTCCCTCATGCCGGAACATATCCTGCCGTTCATTCCGCAAGAGCGGATGATCTGTCTGTATACCTCGGATGAAGAGATCGAGCGGCTCTACTTCTTTCGCGAAGACCATAAGATGATTTTGGACGTCATTAACCTGACGGCCAATCCGGCGGAGACCATCAGGCACGGCAACCGAACGATGGTGAAATTCTCCCATGAAATTCGTATGGCCTGCATGAGGCACGGGATCGGAACCGTTGAAAGAACGCCCCATATGAGCGAGGAAGAACAATTCGGATACGTTCGGGCGCATTTTGGCGTATAACGGTGCAAGGACGCCGCAGACTTTCGGGCGGTCGAAGAAAGGGCCTATGAGCTCGGGTACGTGAGGTCTTAAGACAGAAGAAGAAGAGAGCGGTTTCCATGCGGAACCGCTCTTTTTCATGTGGAGGAGCGCGTGGATGCAGGCTCCAACCGAGCTTGCACGCTGCTTGAGACAGCCGCGCTCCAGTGGAAAAACAGACAAATAATTGGTGAGAATAACAAAGACGACCGTACCGCGCAGGCTTATAATAGATAGAGATGTATGCGGTTTCACATCATGGATCGCGCTAGTCGGGATGCGCACAAACTTTCTCAAAAGGAATGATGGTGCTTGAATCGTATGTGGCTGCGAAAAATGATATGGTCCTATCTGCCGATCTTCTGCTTCATCTTCTCCTTCCTCTTCTTTGTTTTCTTCCAGACTCTCGTTGAACAAAACAATCGCAACACGAAAGAATCCAGCCAAGTGTTCGTGAACCAGCTGCTGCAGTCCGTGGATGTCAGCTTAAGGTCACTCGACAATATGATGATCCGGGAAATGCTGCTGTCCAGCAGGCTGCTGACCGACTTCTTCCAGGAGCGCGGGAAGGATAACGTATTTCTGAATTACCAGGTCGTCAACCAGATGCAGCAATTGAAGCTGGCGATGCCGATCATCGACTCGTATTATTTGGTACGCAACAACGACGGCACCGTCTTCAGCGGCACGTCGACGCCGATGAACGCGTTCCCGGACATTGCGTTCATCCGCGGCCAGCAGGCGGGCAAATTGTCGTATGTCTCGACGTGGAGCTCGTTCCGCTCCTATCGCGAATTCACGAACCAGAAGCCGAAGGACGTTATCAGCCTCGTGCACAACGTGGCGATCGGCGACGGCACGGACGGCATGATCGTCGTCAATATCAGCCTCGCCTCCCTTCGGGACATGCTCGGCGAGATGTACGATCCGGAGCGCGTATTCGTCCAGCTGTACGATAACGATGGGAATCCGCTGTTCAACCCGGACGACATGCCGAGCAAGAGGCGGGTGCTGGCGAGCCAGTCCTCGTCTTACACCGGCTGGACGGCGGAGAGCGGCGCCGCGGACGGGACGACCGTTGCCGCGATCTCGGGCGTATCGAGCATATGGCTCATGCTCGGGCTGCTCGTGTTCGTCGCCGGAGGCGTCTCGATCGTCTATATCACGCGCAAGAATTACAAGCCGATCGCGGATCTCGTCTTCCGCATCCAGGATCAATTCGGCGCCGATAAGCCGGCGCTCGGCAGGCTGGCGGTGGACGAATTCACGTTCATCGAGACGGCCATCAACAATTTCGCCGAGCAGACGAAGCTGTTCCAGCAGGAGAGCCAGAAGACGGCGGCCCGCAGACAGAAGGCGCTGTTCCGGGAGCTGCTGCAGGAAAGCGGCGAGCATGCGGAGGGCGTGCACGCGGAAGGCATCGAACCGTCAGGTCTGCCGGTTCATGACCGGCTGCAAACCTTCGTCGTCGAAATCGATCACCCCGAGCAGGTGTTCAGCCGCTACAAGAGCCGCGACCAGTCGTTATTCAAGTTCGTCATCAGCAGCGCGGTTCATGAAATGTTCAAGGCGCAGCGCCAGGTTCCGTTATGGCTGGAATGGACGACGCCGCTGCAGCTGACCGGCATCGTCTTCCTGACGGACGAGGATGAGGCTGAGAATGAGCATGAGGCTGAAGGCATTGCCGCCGCAACGGCAGCGCGCATTACTTCCTGGGTGGATCAGCACTTGGCCTTCTCGGTGACGGTCGGCCTCGGGGAGCCGATCGAATCCGGCGCCGGATTCGGGCCGGCGGCGGATTCGAGCCTGCCGGCGGGCGCCGGCGTATCCAACCGGCAGGCGCTGGAGGCGCTGACGTTCAAGGCGACGCTCGGTTATAACCGCGTCATCGCGTACAGGGACACGCAGCAGGCGACGGCCAAGGAAACGAATAAGCATCTGCAGGCGATCCATCGGTTGATCCAGCAGCTTCGGCTGCAGGACGCCGAATGGCAAGAAGGGTTCGAAGCGTTCTTCCGAGGCATGCGGGGCAGCCTTCTGCCGAAGAGCGAGATCGCCGGGCTGTGCCGGTATTTCGTCGACCATTCGGACCTGCAGCTGTCACAGGCCTCGAAGGAGTATTACGACGCTTGGATGCAGTACGCTTCCGCGCCCTTGCGGCAGGCGATCGAAGAATTCGAGACGCTTGACGAGCTGCAGCGGCGCTTCGGCGAGGCGCTCGCGCGGAACGCCGAGCAGATGGCGGCGCTGGCGAACCACCGCCAGCATCATCAGCTTCTTCAAGAGATTCGGGATTATATCGGGCAGGACTATGCCAATTCGGAGCTGTCGCTGGAATTCCTCGGCGATAAGTTCGGCATCAGCGCCAAATACATCAGCCAGCTGTTCAAGGAAGAATTCGGCGAGAATTTCCTGGACTATCTGTCCCAGCTGCGCATCATGGAAGCGAAGAAACGGCTGCTGGAGCAGCCGGATTCGATTCAGGAGGTCGGCGAACGCGTCGGCTATGTCAACGCGGCGACGTTCCGCAGGGTGTTCCGCAAGGTGGAGGGCATCTCGCCCGTCGACTACCGCAAGCGCCATGCGATGTAAGAACGGACAAACGATCGGATAAACGCCTTACGGCGAAAGATAAGGGACTGCCCGCAGCAGAAGCGTTTCTGCTTGCGGGCAGTCTTTTTGTCGCGGTCGGCGGGCGGGCGCTCGGCTTGCCGTCAGCGGTCTTTCCCGGTCCGTCCGGCAGCAGGCCGCCACGCCCTTCCGGCAGCAGGCCATCCCGGCCTTCCGGCAGCAGGCTTCCCCGCCGCCCGTGCCTTCCGGCAGCAGACTGCCCCGGCCTCCGGCAGCAGACCGCCGCAGCTCTTCGAACATGCCCGCAAGCACGCCGCCGGAAAGATAAGCGCCGCTGGAAAAATGCGCGCTGCATGCGCAGATCCCAGCAACGGCGCGGGATTGGAAAAATAGACCACATGTGGAGAAGTAGCCGTTGTCCGCGACATGCGATTCCATTATCGTTGTCATCAAGCCGTTGTCATCCAGCCAGCGAGACGGGGGAATCGCAAGCAGCGACGTTCATCGCTCATGCATGCAGTACCGCAAGCCATCCATAACGTGAAGAAGGGAAGTGACGGGGAATCATGCCGGCAACGACGGGAGCGCTTGAAGGCAAGAAGGCGAAAACCGCCACGGGCGGCAGATCGCTCATACTCAGAGACCGCGGGAAGCGGGTGAAGCGGCATTGGCAGCTGTATCTGCTCGTGCTGCTGCCGGTCGCGTATCTGGTGATTTTCAAATACATCCCGATGTACGGCGCGCAGATCGCGTTCCGGGATTTCAGTCCGGTGAAGGGGGTGACCGGCAGCGATTGGGCGGGAATGAAGCATTTCTCGACGTTCTTCAGCTCGCCGAACTTCTGGATGCTGATCAAGAACACGCTCATCATCAGCATTTACTCGCTCATCGTCGGATTTCCCGCGCCGATTCTGCTCGCGCTGGCGCTGAACGAAGTCCGGAGCATGCGGTTCAAGCGGCTCGTGCAGATGGTGACGTTCGCGCCGTATTTCATCTCGACGATCGTCATGGTGTCCATGATCATTCTGTTCCTGTCGCCGAGACTGGGCTTCGTCGATCATATTCTGACGGTCTTCGGCATGGAATCGATCAATTTCATGGGCGTTCCGAAGTACTTCAGCAGCATCTTCGTCTGGTCGAACGTCTGGCAGGGCATCGGGTACGGAGCGGTCATCTACCTGGCGGCGCTCTCCGGAATCAACGTTGACCTGTATGAGGCGGCCAAGGTGGACGGGGCGTCCCGGATCCGCAAAGTCTGGCATATCGACTTGCCCGGCATCATGCCGGCGGCGACGATCCTGCTCATTCTAAACGTCGGGCAGATCATGAACGTCGGCTTCGAGAAAATCTATCTGATGCAAAATCCGCTCAATACGAGCACCTCGGAGGTCATCTCGACCTACGTGTACAAGATTGGATTGCTGGGCGCGAACTTCAGCTTCTCGGCGGCCGTCGACCTGTTCAATTCCGTCATCAATCTTATTCTGCTGCTCAGCGTCAACTACGTGGCCAGACGCATCTCCGAAAGCAGCTTATGGTAGGGGGCGAAACAAGAAATGTCACGCACGAACACTATTCGCGAATCTTTCAGTGACAAGCTCTTCCTGACGCTGGTATACGCCTTCCTGGCTCTCGTCCTGCTTGTCGTGCTGTACCCGCTCGTCTATATTCTGAGCTCGTCGTTCAGCTCGCCGCAGGCGGTCATCAGCGGCAAAGTATGGCTGCTGCCGGTGGATTTCAGCCTGGCCGGATACCGCGCGATCTTCTCGAATCCGCAGATCATGACCGGCTACGGCAATTCGCTCTTCTACACGGTCTTCGGCGTGCTGATCAACGTAAGCTTGACCGTCATGATGGCGTATCCGCTATCCCGCACGACGTTCTACGGCCGCAATGTCCTGATGGGCATGCTGGTGCTGACGATGATGTTCAGCGGCGGGCTCATTCCGTACTACTTAACGGTGAAGAACCTGCATCTTCTGGATACGCGTTGGGCGATGCTGCTGCCGAGCGCGATGGCGGTATGGCAGGTCATCATCGCGAGAACCTTCTTCCAGACCAGCATTCCTAAGGAGCTTGGCGAGGCGGCCGAACTGGACGGCTGCAGCGACCTCGGCTTCCTGTGGCGGGTCGTCCTGCCGTTGTCCAAGCCGATTCTCGCGGTGCTCGTGCTGATGTATGCGGTCAGCCAGTGGAACGCGTACTTCGAGGCGCTGATTTTCTTGAAATCGCAGAGCCGGTTCCCGCTGCAAATCATCCTGCGGAACATCCTGATTCTGAACTCGATCGATTCGAGCATGATGGTGGACGCGAACAAAATGGCCGCCATGCAGGGCTTGCGGGATTTGCTCAAGTTCTCGCTGATCGTCGTGGCCACGGTGCCGGTGCTTGCCATCTATCCGTTCGTGCAGAAATATTTCGTGCAAGGCATTATGATCGGCTCGCTGAAAGGATAACGGCGCGAAGCCGGTCGGCTTGAAGGTGGTGAGGCCTTCGATTGAAAGCGGTTACCCTGATGTCGGGAAGCGGGAAGCATGTTACGATTGAAATTACAAGGAGGCGTCTGTCTTGAACATGAAGAGAAGCTCGAAATGGCTCGGTTTGATGTTAGTCATGGCAATGTTCCTAGCGGCATGCGGCAACGATAACGGCGGCAATGGCGGCGGCAGCTCGAACGCGGGAACGGGCAGCAACGGGGGGAATGGCGGGGGCGATGCGGGAAGCAGCGCCAAGCCCGTCACGCTGGACACGTTCATCAGCGTGTCGCCGAAGATCGAGGATCTGAATACGAACTCCGTCACCACGTACATCGAGAAGAAGCTCAACATCAAATTCAAGTTCGACGCGACGCCGAGCGCCAACGCCGCGGACAAGAAGAAGCTGATCATGGCGAGCGGCGACTATCCGTCCGTCTTCCTCTCGGGCGACTTCACGCAGGCGGAACAGATCAGCTACGGCAAGCAGGGCATCCTGAAGCCGCTCAACGAGCTGATCGACAAGTACGGCAACGAGATCAAGCGCGCGTTCGCCGAAGATAAGGACTTGCAGGCGGCGATTACGTCGCCGGACGGCAACATCTACGCGCTGCCGCATATCAACGAATGCTTCCACTGCTGGTACTCGCAGAAGCTGTGGATCAACCAGACGTGGCTGGATAAGCTCGGGCTCCAGATGCCGACCACGACCGAAGAATATTATCAAGTGCTGAAGGCGTTCAAGACGCAGGACCCGAACGGCAACGGCAAGGCGGACGAAGTGCCGCTGTCCGGCGCGTTCAATACGTGGCACGGCATTCCGTCGAACTTCCTGATGAACTCGTTCATTTACGATAACGACGAAGACTTCTTCTTCATGAAGGACGGCAAGGTGCAGCTGGCGGCGAATCAGCCGGAATGGCGCGACGGACTGACGTACATCAATAAGCTGTTCAGCGAGGGCTTGATCGATAAAGAAGCGTTCACGCAGAACAACGACCAGATGGCGCAAGTCGGCAACAAGGAAGGCGACAACGTCTCCGGCAGCGTGACGGCCGGCCATATCGGGATGTATTTCAGCTTGGCGGAAGGGCAGAACCGGCATAAAGAGTACGTGACCGTCGCTCCGCTTACCGGTCCCGGCGGCGTCGCTTACGCGGGCTATTACAAGTCGTACGGCAACGGCCAGTTCGCCATTACGAACAAAGCGACGGAAGAGCAGGCGATCGCGGCGATCAAGATGGCGGATTACATGTATTCCGAAGAGCATGCGATCATGAACGAGTACGGTCCGGAAGGCATCTACTGGGAGAAGGCGAAGGACGGCGAGAAGGACGTGCACGGCAACCAGGCGAAGTACAGCCTGAAGCCGAAATATTGGGACGTGGAGACGACGCAGAACGATACCTGGGATCAGATGGGCATCACGAGACGGACGCGCGCCATCCGCGAATCGTGGACAGCGCCCGCCGATCCGTTCTCCCAACAAGGCTACGAATTAAGGCTGTACACCGAAACGGCCAAAAATTACGAGAACAAGCAGCCGGAGGAAACGTTCCCGCTCACGATCTTCGTCGACGAGAGTGACGCGAACGAAGCGATCATGCTGCGCACGCAGATCAACGAATACGTGCGTTCCAACATGGCGCAGTTCGTCACGGGCGCGAAGAAGCTGACGGATTCGGAATGGGACAGCTACGTGAAGGGCTTCGACGGACTGAATCTGAAGCACTACCTGGAAATCTACCAGAAGGCGTACGACAAGCAGAAGAAATAAGCGTAAGGGCATGAACGGGCCGTGCGGCGGGGAGAGGATTGTCCTTGCCGCATGGCCGGTTCTATAATGAGGATAGCCTTAAGCCCAGCCCGCGGCTGACAGAGAAACTCGCATGGCCAAGGAGGAGTTCTGGATGAGCGCTGCCTTCGGCGGCAATGAGCAGGCAATGATCGATCCGACTGTGCTTCATCCTTTTCTGTTGTTCGCCCAGCGGTATGCGTTCTACCCGAACGAGTCCTCGTTTGAACGGATTGCCTACATGAACGCGATCATTATCGTGGAGACCGGCGGAGGCATCCTGCATATGGACGACCGCGACATTCCGATGAAAGCGGGGACGCTCGTCTACATTCCCGCCGGCAAAATCCATCGCTGGCGGGCGGCTTCGGCGGAGCCGATGATTCACCGGACCGCGTATTTCGATTGGAACCCCCGTCAGCGTCCGTTCGTGTCCGAGGGCCAATTCTTCCACATCGTCTCCCATCATTCCGCGCCGCTCTCCGTCTACGTCGACGAAGAGCCGGCGCTTCGAATCGAGCCGGTCGCGATCATCGCCAATTTGCCGCTGTGGCTCTCCTACCATAACCGCTTCTTGACGCTGCCGGGACGGATCGGCGGCACCGACATGCGGGAAGCGATCCGTCTGCGCGGCGAGTTCCAGGTGTTTCTGTCGTTGTTTCTATCGACGGCGTGCAAGGATTCCAGCAATAACGGCGACCCGCGCATCCGGGAGCTGCTGAAGCTGGTGGCCAGCCAAGCGGAGATCGAGGAACAAGAGCTGGTGCAGTACGCGGAGCAGATCGGCTTGAAGCGCAGCCGGTTCTACGCGTTATTCCGCGAAGAGACGGGCCTCTCGCCGAAGCATTACATGACCCGCCGCAAGCTGCAGCGCATCAAATGCGACCTGCGGCAGTCGGACGTATCGATAACGGAGATCGCGGAGAAGTACGGCTACTCCAGCATTCACGTGCTGTCGAAAAACTTCCGGAAGCATATCGGGCTCACGCCTTCGGAATACCGGCGCCAGAGCCGCATGTAGCGAGCGGGAGCAAGAAATCCGTCCAAGCCCTTCATGCGCGGGTCTTGCATGAAAACCGCTCCCCGCGTCCATCTTAAGCGGGATGGAGGTGAGCGCAATGACGGGAAGAAACAGCAAGCCGAAGCGTAGAGGACCGGAATCGCATCCCGGCCGACTCGATCAATACGGCAGCAGGCTGGCCGAGGACAGCGGCACGAAACCGATGTCGCCGGATAACGGCAAGAGCTGCTAGCCGGCTCCAGCATGCCATAACCGCCATCAAGCATAACGTCGTCCGACGCGTCGGGCGGCGTTTTTGTGCTGTCTTCAAGTCCCACGCGTACATAGGGAAATGACAGCTGAACCCCCGAAGCAGGATTTCCCGAAGGCAGGTCGAAATCATTCATCGACACGAGAAATGCAAGCGAAGGTTTTGTCGTTAGGCAGCCTTTCGTGCGGAGCGGAAGCTTCGGCAGTTCGAATGAGAACGACTTTTGCGCGAAGCGCAGCGGGAATGCCCATCGAATCTGACGCACTGAAGCGGCGGCACGAACAGACGCATGGCCGACACTGTAAACCGGAGCGACTAACACTGGGGGGCATGCGAATCATGACAACAGAACCATCCGTACCCGTACGCATTATATTGGATACCGATATCGGACCGGATTGCGACGATGCCGGAGCGGCAGCGGTGCTGCATGCGTTGGAACGCAGCGGCGAAGCCGCGATCGCCGGCATGATGCACTGCACGTCGAGCAGATGGGGGGCGGGCTGCCTGGACGCGATCAACGCGTATTACGGCAGACCGGACATTCCCGTCGGTACCTTGAAGCGCGAAGGCTTCCTGAACGACGATGCCGGCTACGAGAAGTACAACAAGGGCGTTACGCTGAACTATCCGAACCGCTATAAGGAAGACGCCGCGCCGGATGCGGTCCGGCTGTACCGCGAGCTGCTGGCCGGGGGCGAGGATGCGGGAACGGTCATCGCGGCGATCGGCCCGCTGCCGAACCTGATGGATCTGCTGCAATCCGGGCCGGATGCGATCAGCCCGCTAAGCGGCGCCGAGCTGGTCGGGCGAAAAGTCAGCCGCTTGGTTGTCATGGGCGGCACGTTCCCGAGCGGGAAAGAATGGAACTTCGAGATGCATCCCGAATCCGCGGCGTACGTCGCCTCGCATTGGCCGACGCCGATTACGTTCACGGGCTTCGAGATCGGCTTGCCGATTATGACGGGCCGGCGGCTGTTCGCCGATCTGCCGGCGGAGCATCCCGTGCGGCAGAGCTATGCCTGGTACGTCGGCGAAGGGGAAGCGCGCCCGAGCTGGGATTTGACCGCGATTCTCTACGCGGTTCGCGGAGCAGGCCCGTACTGGGATACGGTGCAAGGCCGAATCGCGGTCGATCCGGCGACCGGAGCGAATGAGTGGCAGGACGACGAGCAAGGACCGCATGCTTATTTGCGCGCCATTGTGCCGTCCGAGCAGGTTGCCGAGGCGTTGGATGAGCTGATGGTGAAGTAGGCGGATCGAAGGCTGCGGATGAGCGCGTTGTTCATTCGCGGCTTTTTGTTTTCGCAGCGAACGCTAATCAATCCTGGTTTGGATCAGGTGGGCCGACAGTACTGAGACAGCGCTGAGACAGGCTTCACAAGGGGGAGAAGAGATGCAGGACTTGAACTTGAACTATTCCGAGGATAACGCAGCGTACCCGCTGTCTGGCGATTATTCCCTTCATAGAGCAGATCCGGCCGAGTGGGGCGTCTACTGTTCCGTTTATTACAACATGGCTTACAACGGCTTCTTCAAGGAAGAACGTTTCGACGCGCCGCACGGAAGCCGCTTCTGGATTCATCAAGGGGAGACGAGAATCGGCGGCGTCACGATGCTCCCGAACAAAATCTACTTGCTGTTCTTCGTGCCGCCATTCCGGGAGACGGCGCAGGTCATGAAGCTGCTCAGGGCGCAGCTTGAGCGTTGGTCGGACCGGACGCAGCGGATCAAAGCGTTCGAGATTTTGCCGGACCAGGCGGAGCTGTTCGCGCGGGCGGGGTTCTGGCCGGATGCGTTCCGATGCCGCTGGATGCAGCGGCCTGCGGACCGGTTCGACGTCAGCTGGGACGACCGGTTCGCGATCGAAAGTCCCGGGATCGAAGAAGACGGACTGGGCGGCAAGCGTTACGCGAAGCAGGAAGAGATCGCCGCATGCGACTATGCAAGCTTCGCCGGAGGAATCGACGCCGTCAGACGGAATCAACGCACGCTCGCGGACTACGCCCCCGACGATGCGAATTACACGAACGAGCGGCTGCTGCAAGGCTCGACGCTCGTGTACGATAAGCTGACCGGGACGCTGGCGGCGAACTGCCGTCTCTGCCTGCAGGACGGTCAAGCGGCCGTGTACCGGATCGGCGTTCTGCCCGCGTACAGAGGAATGGGCCTGGCCGGCAATATGCTGAAGCGTGCGCTGACCGTACTGCACGGGGCATATCCGCTGCTGAGGCTGTATGTCATGGAGGGAAACACGGCGGAGTCGGTGTACCTGGAGCTTGGTTTCGTCCCGGGCGTGCCCGAAATACAGACGATGTATATTCCGGCGGAGAATGAATAGCGCAGCGCCGACGAGAGCCCTTCCGTGCGAAGGGCTTTTTCGTTATTCGTATGGCTGCGGAATCACATTTCGTTAAAAAGTTGACAAGCATAGCGCCGCCGCATTCGACAAAGCCTAACGTTAAGCCTCAAGACGGCTAAAGGAGGACGAGAAGATGCAGCGGAAAAGGATCCTGCTGGCGACGAGCGTCGTCATATCGACATTATTAACCGGTTGTATGAATCATCAAGGCGATCAAACCGCACGCAATATGAACGCGAAAAGCAGCGCAAAAGAAGACATGCGCCTGTTATCCGACGACCGTACGGCAGCGGAGAACAAGGTCGCGAATCACATGAACGGGAAGCGGCTAACGGCGAACAGGACGATGGGGGATCGAATCTCCGGCCTCGAAGGCATTCACAAAGCGTACGTGTATGTCGATGGCGCCGATGCTTACGTTGCCTTATCGCTTCATCCGAAGGCGCAAGCAAACGCGAAGCGCGGCACCGCAGGGGACATGAACCATGGCGTCGGCGGTACGGCAGCTAACGGCGCGAAGATGAGCGAAATGAACGCGGCGTTGTCCAAAACGAAAAATACGTACGGCATGAACGGGACTTCCGGAACGAGCGGCAACTACGGGATGAACGGCATGTACTTCCCGGGCGGGCCGTACATGTACGGTCCGAAAGCCTCGAATACGATGAACGGCGCGGGGAACGGCCGGTCGCTGGACGGATCGACCCTTCGCCATCCGTACGGCATGACCCAGCTGTCCCAGCATACCGGTGAAGGGTTGATCCAGTACTCCCATGCGTTGACGGCGCGAAATAATACCCCTTCCATGAAAGCAGAGTCGACGAAGTCTTCCGCTTCTTCCGCGGACGGCCATGCAAGCAAGCTATTCGGTCTGGATCGGAAAGCCATCGCCGGCAGCTCCGTTCCCGCTGACATGAAACAGCGGATCACCAAGGAAATCAGGAGCCTCTCGCCGAATGTGAAGCGGGTCCATATATCGACCGACCCCGATTTTATGTATCATATGAAGGTTTACCGGGGCTACTTGAAGATCGATCATCGTTACATGCCGCAACCTTAATATGGATACTGCCCGAGGCGCCGGCCTCGGGTTTTTTTGCGTCCGACCGCCTCGATTCCTTACGCCGCTTCTTTCGTATCCGTAACGGGAATTTTTTGAACATGGCAACCCGGGTTATAGGGTACAATGCAAGTAGACTGGGTTAGCCGGGGAGTTCGGCCCGTCGGTCAGACGCCGATGCGGTCAGCGCTGAACCAGTCGACTTTCAAACGCCGGAGGATCGCATGGAGTTATTTCTCGTTGTACTTGTGCTGCTGCTGCTGCTAGCCGGTTCCCAGGTGCTGCAGCGGATGCTGCCCTTTATCCCGCTTCCCGTCATCCAGGTCGCCCTCGGAGGCGCGGTCGTCTACTTGCCGTGGCATATCCATGCCCATCTGGAGCCGGAGCTGTTCTTTATCCTGTTCATCGCGCCGCTGCTCTTCAACGACGGCAAGCGGACGCCCCGCGACGAGCTGTGGCGGCTGCGGCTGCCGATTCTGCTGCTGGCTGTCGGACTCGTGTTCCTCACCGTCATCGCGGGCGGTTATATCATCCACGCGATGATTCCCGTCATTCCGCTGGCGGCGGCGTTCGCGCTGGCGGCGATCCTCTCGCCGACGGATGCGGTCGCCGTGTCTGCCATCGCCTCGCGCGTGCATCTGCCGCAGAACATTCACCGCCTGCTGGAAGGCGAGTCGCTCATGAACGACGCCTCCGGCCTCGTGGCGTTCAAATTCGCGATCGCCGCTGCCGTCACGGGCACGTTCTCCCTCTGGACGGCCTCGTGGAGCTTCCTCGTCATTTCGCTCGGCGGCCTGCTGCTCGGCGCGCTGCTGGCGGTCGCGATCATATGGATACGCATGGCGCTGCGGCGATTCGGGATCGAGGACGCGTCGATCCACGTGCTGATTCAAATCGTGACGCCGTTCATTCTCTTCTATGTCGCGGAACACGCGGGCTTGTCCGGCATCCTTGCCGCGGTCGCAGGCGGGATCGTTCATGCGATCGAGCAGGACCGGTCCGGCTTCACGACGATCGAGCAGAAATTCGTCTCGGAAATCACATGGAACATCATTCTGTTCGTCATGAACGGGCTCGTGTTCGTGCTGCTCGGCTTGCAGATTCCGGACATTCTGCACAGCATCTTCAGCAATTTGGCCTATAACAATTACCGGGCCGTCGGCCTTGTGCTGCTTATCTACGTGCTGCTCATCGCGCTGCGTTTCTTGTGGCTGACCGTGTCGGAGCGGCTGACCACGCCGATCGGAACCCGCAACGATTGGCGGGCGATCACCTTGACGTCACTCTCCGGCATCCGCGGCGCCATCACGCTTGCGGGCGCGTTCACGATACCGCTCGTGCTCGGCAGCGGAGCGCCTTTCCCGCAGCGGGACTTGATGATTTTCCTGGCGGCGGGCGTCATCCTGGTCTCGCTGCTGATTGCGAGCATCGCGCTTCCGCTGCTGGCCGGACAGCCGGACGAGGCGGAAGGCGGGCTGGCCGGACGCGACGCGGAGCTTCGCGTCCAGAAGGAAGCGATCAAGGCGGCGAGCCAAGCCGTGCGGCTGGCCATCGACGACACCAATGTTCATTCCGCGGCGATCGTCATCGCGGACAACGATCAGCGCCTGTCGGACATCAAACGTTCGGAATACGACAGGCTGTCGCGCAAAGCGCGCGACGAGGAGCTGTACCTGCGCAAGCTGGGCATCGCGGAAGAGCGGAAATGCGTGCAGCTGCTGCGCGAGCAGGGCGAGATCGGCGCCGAAGAAGCGACCGTGCTGGACAATATGTTCCGCAATATCGAGATCGCCGTCTCGAAGCGCCGGCATATTTTCTACCTGCTGCTCTATTCGCTCGTGAACCGGGTCATCTCGTTCTTCCGTCCTTCGGTACGGAAGGAGGACGGCTGGAAGGTGAAGAACCGCAAGGCGTACATCCGGATGCGGGCCACGACCGCCGCTTATGCGCTCCAGAAGCTGCAGAAGAACGAATCATGCGCCGACTCCTCCGTGAACCGGGTGTGCGGCCATTACCGGTATATGATCCATATGCTGAACAACAAGCTGACGGCTCCGAATCCGGACGATGTCGTGGAGGAGCAGGTTCAATCGCTGCGGATGCTGTCCATTCAAGCGGAGCGGGAGGCGCTGCAGCTCTTCTACCAGCAGGGCCACATCGGACGCCAGCAATTGAACAAGCTGCAATTCCAGGTCAGCATGCACGAAGCGGAAGTGCTGGACGTCAATTGGGGGAATTTCCTGCAGGCGTAGACGGCGTTGGAGCAGGCTGCCCGGTTACGGCCGAACCGCCTGCTCCCGGCCCGTCGGATCGAATGCCTGCATCCGGCGCCTGTCAGCAGGCGCCTTTTTCGTTAGACGTCCGCGCGGATCCTAGACCGCACCTTTCGCGGGATGCCGGGAATTGTGTCCAATTGATGTTTTTTCCCAATATTTCGCAACAAATGCCGTGCTTGCGGCGTTAAGACATATGGTAATCGTAAATCTCCGGCTGCCGGGTATTCCCGCGCATGCGGAGCAGATGAGAAAATAGAGGAGACAGAGCATGAAATCGTTGAAATGGTTGTTGGTCTTATCATTCTTATTACTGCCCTTCACGAACGCCGTAACGAGAGCCGATGCAGCGGGTATCGGGCAGGAACCATCTACGTCCGCAGCGGATACGGGGGCAGCATCCGGCGCAGACGCAGCGTCCGATACGGGCACAAGCACGGCGCCAGGCACAGACGCAACGCCAAGCACGGGTACATCGCCGGGCATTAGCGTCCCGGATACGACGCCGGGCAGCACTCCCGGCACTGACGTACCGGGAACCGGCACGCCAGTCACGGGAACGCCAGGTACGGGCACGGAAGCGTCTCCGGCGACGGACCGGCTGGATTTGACGATCGGCAGCACGACTATGCTGCACAACGGAACGACCTATCAATCCGCGCAGCCGGTAACGAGCATCAACGGCAGAACGTTCCTTCCGTTCAGCTCGATTGCCGCGCGCTACGGCTACAAAACGTCCTATAACGCCCTGACGAAGGAATCGTCCGCGACAAGCGACAAGCATACGCTGGTGTTCAAGATCGGCAGCGACGTCGCGACGCGGGACGGCGTGCAGACGAAGCTCGCCGGCGCAACGTTCATCCAACAGGGCTACCTGATGGTTCCGCTGCGTTCCTGGGGTGAAATGGCGGACAGCACGATCGCGGTCGTCGGCAAGCAAATTACGCTGAAATGGTCGACCGTCGTGCTGCCTCCGAAGCCGACGGCGGAATTCGAGGTTCAGCCTGGCGAAATCTACGCGATGCAAACGCCGGTCGTGTATATCGACCATTCGACGAATGCGACGGGCATGCCGTTCGTGGACGAACAGTGGACCGGGCGCATGGACTTCTTCCCGGAGGCAGGCACCTACGTCATTACGCGGGAAGTGGAAGACAGCAACGGCGTATGGAGCGATCCGTTCAGCGTGACCGTAACGGTCAAGGCGCCGAACCTGCCGCCGGTCGCGGATTTTACGACGAATAAGACGGTCTACCGGATCGGCGAGAACGTTACGTATACGGATCTGAGCACCGACGACGAGAATTCCATCGTCCGCAGCACGTTTACAGGCAACGATATCGTGTTCTTCGAGCCCGGCGACAAGCTCGTCACGCTGGAAGTCGAGGATCGGCACGGCTTGACATCCACGGTATCGAAGATGATTACGGTATCGAACGAAGTGCTTTACACGAAGGACGAATATGCCAAGCTGTTTACGCCGCTAGGCGAAATTTTCGCGATTGACGGCGCGAGCGTGCTGCAGATCCCGGCTTATAAATACACGATCGCCTCGGAACCGTCGCAGATGGTGCGCAGCAACAGTCCGGAGACGCTTATCCAGGAAGGGATCGCGTATCGCGCTCAACTGTCGGGCCAAGTCCGGTTCATGTTCCATAACGTCAACAAGATCGGCTATCCGGTCTCGATTCATCTGTTCGCGACGAACATGGGCTATTCCGCCGCCCAAGTGACCAAGACCGCGATCGGCATGGGCGGACCGACGGCTTCGCCGGAGCTGGCCGGCAAGCTGGCTACGTCCCGCTATCTGTCGTCGTTCGCGAGCAAGCCGACGCCTGTCTTGACATCGATCGCTCCCGGGGAGACGAAGGAGATTCTGCCCGATATCGCCAAGGTGCCGCTGAAAGCGAACGAATCGTTCAGCTCATACGCGGACATTCTATCCAATAAAGAGCTGCTGTACACGGTCGTCGTCGTCGCCTCGAACAAAGACGCGCTTGCGGAGCTGCCGAACCTGCCGGTCATGGCCCGCGACGGGGTTCACGTCAGAGGCACGTTCTACAACGCCGACCGCTCCATCGACATTGAAGAGCGGCTGGGCGCTACTCCGCAGCGGATTCAGATCGGCGACCCGTCGATCGACAAAATCCTGGACGGCATCGACGAGATGACCGGAAACCTGGAGTACAACCGCGGCAATTTCGGCGTCTTGTACCGCATGCATCTGTCGCATGTCGCGCCGCATACGCTCATCTCGCTGAACGGGCGGGGCGGTCTGTATACGGGCGCGTTCCTCGTCAACGGGCAGCTCGTGACGGTCGCGAAGAATCAGGTGCTGCAGAACAATAACCAGGCCGGCGTGCTGTACCGCACCGGGGACAGCGAGGAAACGGTCGACATCGTGTTCACCGTCGCTTCGGGCAGCAACCTGCCGGTCGCGATGCTGTTCACGCCGCTGCCGGAGCTCCGCCAGTAGCATTGGCCATTTGCACGCCCTATACGAGCACGTCCGCAGCCGATCGATACGATCGGCTGCTTTTGCTTTGTTCACGCAATGATTTCGGGGGCTGTCGTCGATTGGCGGGGAACGCTGCTGATTTCGTGGATTGGTGAGAATCGCGATAGAGGATATCGGTGCGCCGCGAAGAACTCCTTACATGTACATCCGCGTACAAGGAGGCTCGAAGCGTCCGCGCGAACAAGGGAGGCGGGAATTCGAATGCGCGACGAACCATTGAAGACCGATATCGTTCGTCTTGCCGAACGGATCGCGGCCGACTATCTGGGCGAGCCGGCGATGTCCGCTTACCAGATCCTCGGCAAAGGCTTCGTCAATCAGGTGTGCGTCGTCGAGACGGCGCGCCGCAAAGTCGTCGTCCGCATGAACGGGAGCGGCGCCTATGCATGCTACAAGAAAGAACGATGGTGCATCGAACAGGCGGCCGCGGCCGGCATTCCAGGCCCCGAAGTGCTGTCCATCGGCATAGCGGCCGATACGGCGTACATGCTGCTGACGTTCGTGGAAGGCTGCAACGGGACTGACAGCCTGCATCCGCGGACAGAGATATGGCGGCAGCTCGGCGAATATGCCGGACGGATGCAGGCGATTCCGACGCAAGGCTATGGCGAAGAACTGGCTGATCCCGCGCTGGGCTTGTTCAGGTCGCCGCCGCATGCAGGGTCCGACGGCAGCTGGCTCGGGTACGTGCAGTACAACATCCGCAGTTTGACGGACGATGACCGGCTGCTCGCGCTCGGGGTCGTAACGCGCGCGGAATCGCAGCGTGCACGGCGCCTGTTCGAGCAAGTAAGCCGAACGGTGTTCGGCTTCGGGTTGAATCACGGCGATCTGTCGCTGAAGAATACGATCGTCGATCACGCGGGGCAAGTGATTTTGCTGGATTGGGGCAGCGCGGAGGCAGCCGTATCGCCGCATGGACAGCTCGTTCAAGTGATGCAGAGCCGGCTGCAGGGCGAGGGCCCGAATGCGGAAGAGTTCTCGGCGTTTCTGGATGGGTATGGCATACGTGAAGGAATCGCGGCGGAAGCGAAGCCGTTGCTGCTCCTGCGCGCATTCGACAAACTGCGCTGGGCGCTGGACCGAAGCCCGGATCTCGCCGATTCCTACGCGGCGTATGCCAGACAGGTCGTCGCCGAGGTGCTCGGCTAGCGGGAGGACCATTTGGCGAGGGCAAGCACGACAACGTCGCTTCCGGGCATGCTGTCTATGACGGAGCGACGATCTTAATCGTAAAGGACGGATGAAGATGAACGTGATCAGTTTCTTGGAAACGGTCGATGTCGATACCGGCGAACGGCAGACGCTGGCCGAGTTCGATTATTTGATCGAGGCGCCGAACTGGACGCGCGACGGGAAGCGGCTTATCTATAACAGCGGCGGCTTGCTGTACGCCTTCGATATCGCTTCCTGCGAATCGGCAGCGATCGATACCGGCAAAGCGAACCGGTGCAACAACGACCATGTGCTGTCGCCGGACAATGCGCGGATCGCGATCAGCGATCATTCCTGGCCGGACGGCGGCTCGCGCATATCCATCGTGCCGCTTGCCGGCGGGGAGCCGACGCTCGTAACGCAGCTGGCGCCGAGCTATCTGCACGGCTGGTCGCCGGACGGTTCGACGCTGGCGTACTGCGCGGAACGGAACGGCCAGTACGATATTTACGCCATTCCGGTCGAGGGCGGCGGCGAAACGCGGCTGACCGACACGCCGGGACTGGACGACGGACCCGAGTATTCGCCCGACGGCCGTCACATCTGGTTCAATTCGACCCGAAGCGGGCTCATGCAGGTATGGCGCATGAATGCGGACGGCAGCGAGCAGACGCAGATGACGTTCGGCGAGAGCAACAGCTGGTTCCCGCATGTATCGCCCGACGGCCGCACGGTTGCGCATATCGTCTATCGCAAGGGCGATGTCGAGCCGGGCGATCATCCGCCGAATAAGCATGTCGAGATCCGCCTGATGCCGAGCGAAGGCGGCGTGCCGCGGACGCTGGTGCAGCTCTTCGGGGGCCAGGGGACGATCAACGTCAATTCCTGGTCGCCCGACAGCAAGCGGCTTGCTTTCGTCAGCTATCGGTTGAAAGCGTAATAGTGATCGATATGCAGCAGAACGGGTAAGGAGGAAACAAGCCATGAAGATCTTAGTCGCGGGCGCAAGCGGGGTCATCGGCAGATCGCTTATCCCGCTGTTGATCGAAGCCGGCCATGAAGTGACGGGCCTGATCCGTAGCCCGGATCAGGCGGCCGCGCTGGAACGCGCGGGAGCACGCTCCGCGGTTGCGGACGTCTTCGGCCGGGAGGGCGTATTCGCGGCCGTTTGCGAATCGAAGCCGGATGCGGTCATCCATCAGCTGACCGCGCTCGGCGCGCGGAATTTCGCGGACAATGCGCGCATCCGCAGGGAAGGCACGCGCAATCTGGTCGACGCCGCGCGCGCGGCGGGCGTTCGGCGCATCATCGTGCAGAGCATCTCTTGGGTGTACGCGCCGGGCGGCGGACCGGCTGCGGAAGCGGAGCCGCTCGATCTCGAAGCGCCGGAGCCGCGCCGCTCTACGGTTGAAGCCGTCGCCGTGATGGAAGCGGCGGCGGCCGAATTGCCGTCGCATGTCATTCTGCGGTACGGCCTGCTCTACGGCGAAGGCACATGGTACGCCGCGGACGGCTGGATGGCCGAACAGGCGAGGGAGCGCCGGCTTCCGGCCACGGACGGCGTCAGCTCCTTCGTCCACGCCGAAGATGCCGCCCGCGCCGCCTTGCTCGCCCTGGACTGGCCGTCCGGCGTCTACAATATCGTCGACGACGAGCCGGCTTCCGGCACGGCATGGCTGCCCGCCTTCGCGGATGCGGTCGGCGCGCCTGCGCCGGAGGTTCAGACCGGCAGCGCCCGGGGCGAGCGGGGCGCGTTGAACGCCAAGGCCGTAAGGCAAGGCTGGGAGCCGCGGTACAGGTCGTGGCGGGAAGGCTTCCGCGCAGGATTGCAATAATGGGCAAGGCAAAGCAAGCCTCTCGGGCACGCGGCCATGGTGCCATGTTGGGGCTAGGATAAGGGCATCCTCGTTAAGGAGCTGATAGCAGTTGAACGTGCCGGATACTAGGAAGATGATTTCAGAAGCAATCGCGGTTGCCAAGCTTGCGGGATTGGACGGGATTGCGCCTGTCGAGCTGAGCCTTGGCGGCAACCTGATCGTTCATTTGGCCCCGCATCCCATCGTGGCGAGAATTGCCGTCGTCCGTTCCCGGGACGAGGCGGAAGACGCGCTCGCAAGCCTTGCGCAGGAACTGCGCATCGCAAGGCATCTCCACGACCGGAACGTCCCGGTATTATTGCCGTCCGACCGGATGGAAGCGAGCCTGTATGCGCTCGGCGATACGTGGATGAGCTGCTGGAACTATGTGCCGCCTACGGCACTGCCGCCGCTCTCGCCGGAGGACGCCGCTGCCCGCATCGATCAGCTGTCGCACGCCATGCGCGGCTATCGGGGAGAGCTTCCGCATCTCGGCGTCTGGGAGCGGACCGTTCGGTCGGCCGAGCGTTTGACGGGCAGCGCCGACCCGCGCGTGCAGGCGCTCCTGACGCGATTCGCGGATGTTGATCGGCAGATGCGCCGCGAGACCGAGCTGTTCCCATGCCATGGCGATGCGCATGCGGGCAACCTGCTTCCAAGTCCCGAAGGATGGATCTGGGCGGACTTCGAAGATGCCTCGCTGATGCCCGCATTCTGGGACAAGGCTTCGTTCGTCTGCAATCGGGCATTGTTCGGCGGCATGCAAGAGCCGGTTTTCAGCTATATCGTCAGCCGGCTGAACGACAGCGGCGAACGGGAAGCGTTCGCATTCGCGCTTACGGCCAGGGTGCTCATGTCCGTGCTCGGCAATCTCGATTTCGCCCTTGCGGGCAGCGGGGATTTGCCTTTTGCGATGAGCCAGCTGGAGCGGGCGGAAGCTTGTCTTGCGCAAGTGTCTCGTATGAATGAGGGGTAAACGGGTGGATTGTCATAGGCCGGGCGGCGGTTCGGTCACGACGAAGAAGAAAGCCGTACAACGCCAGGATCGTCCGGCTTGTACGGCTTCTTGATTGTTGAGATAATACGCTGCTTCGAGCAGGCTCGTGGCAAACTGCATCCTAGCGCACGAACAGCTCCTGTCGGCGCTTCGCCGGCGTGGCATGGATTGCTGCTGTAACCGTTTCGAACGAGCCGGCTTCATGACGGCTGGTTGACGGTGCGTTCGTCGATGCAAGGAAGCGGACAGGAGATCCGTTATCCGCTTCTATACTACGTATTTCCGCGTGCTCGCGGACAGGAGTTCCGCTATATCGGCTGATTTGCCTGTTTTCGATGTCATTCGGGCACATTAACGGATCCTGTGTCCGTGCGCTGTCCCCAAAAGCCCGATTTCGCCAAAATAACGGACTCTTTGTCCGCGAGTCTTGGAGGAGGGCTTTCTTTTCCATACATGCGACATATGTGGCGTCGAACTTGTCGAACGCCTGAAAGCCGTACAACGCCGGAATCGTCCGGCTTGTACGGCTTCTTGATTGTCGTGCGCGCGAAGTGGTCGGCCTGCCCGCGGTCAACTAGCATGCGATCAACTGGTCCGCGGTCAACAAGCCCGCGGGTGCAGGTGCGGTATCGCAGCCATGGCCCTTGCTTGCACGAATGCACGAATGCGCGAATGCTAAGCAAGCGCGGACAGTGCGTTGAAATCTTCGTCGCTGAGCGTAATGCCGGCTGCGGCGATATTCTCCTCGACGTGGGCGACGCGCGACGTGCCCGGGATCGGCAGCATGACTTTGGAGCGTTTGAGCAGCCAGGCGAGCGCGATCTGAGAAGGCTTGGCGTCGTATTTGGCGGCGATCGCGTCCAACGGGCCGCCTGCCTGAGCTAGAGCGCCCGTCGCGAGCGGGAACCATGGAATGAACGCGATATCGTTCGCTTCGCAGTAGTTCAGCACGTCTTCCGAGTCGCGCTTGGACAGGTTGTACAAGTTCTGAACGGACGCGATCGGCGCGATCTTGGCGGCGGCTTTGATTTCGTCCACGCTGACCTGGCTCAGGCCGATGTGGCGGATGATGCCTTCTTCGCGAAGCTTGGCCAATTCGCCGATCTGCTCTTCCAACGGCACCTTCGCATCGATGCGGTGGAGCTGAAACAGATCGATGCGCTCCAGGCCGAGATGGCGAAGGCTGAGCAGCGCCTGCTGGCGCAAATATTCCGGACGGCCGACAGGACGCCAGTCGTTCGGACCGGAGCGGGTCAAGCCTGCTTTTGTCGCGATCACGAGATCGTCCTTGTACGGGTGAAGCGCCTTGTGCAGCAGCAAATCCGCGGTGAACGGGCCGTACGCGTCGGCCGTATCAATGAAATTGACGCCGAGCTCGGCCGTGCGCCGCAAGACGCGGACCGCTTCTTCCGGATCCTTCGGATCCCCCCAAACGCCCGGACCTGTCAGCTGCATGGTGCCGTAGCCCAGCCGATTGACGGTCAAATCGCCTCCGATGGCATATGTACCTGAAGCGGCTGCAGTGTGTTGCTGGATGGTCATTACGATTACCTCCGATTCGCATGAGTGATGAATGCCTGCCAAGCTTCGGAAAGACGCTTGTCTCCCTGTGCCAAGATTGTAGTGCAGCGGGCCGGCAAAAGCAAATCGGCGGTGTTGCGCATGAGCTGCTGCAGGGGCGGAAAAGAAACCGCCGCTGTATGCTGTGCGCGACGGATCATCCGTTACCTGCCGCGAGCCTGCCGCGCAACATGCGAACGACGAAAAACCCAGCGCGAACGCCGGGCTTCGTCGTATGGAGCTGCGGTTAACGCGAATGCTGGTACGAGTTAGCCGTTATCACTGGAACATGAGCGGCATGCAAGGGTGCGAATTAACGTTTATTGCTGCGGGCTTTAGCGCGGGATTTTGCCTTTTTGGATGCGATCGTTGCCTTTTTGCCGCCGCGAACCATGACATCCTTCTCGCTGTAGACGCACGATTTGTTGTAGACTGGGTAGCAGTGATGCTGTTTGACGACCTCAATTGGCTGGATGACGTTGACTACTTGCGGATGGTAGTAGTTTTCATATAAAGTGACTGGCGGATCGTATACGGTTTGCTCGGGGCAATCCGGGCAGAACTGGGAACCCATCTGATTCATCGGATTCATCGCGTTCGCCGGGCTGACTGCGTTCATCGGTTGTTGATAGTACATCTCGTTCATCTCCTTTCTCTCGATCGATTCTGTACAGTGTATGTCGAGAGAAAGGAAGTTGTCTGTATAGATGCCATGGAGGGACATCGGCCCCGCGGGATAACTGACAGGCCAGGTAAAATGCCGCTGGAGGCTGGTTGCCCGGCTGGCTTGGGGCTGATGGTGACGTGCCGCTTGAAGCTTGACGGGAAAGAAGCGGCTTTCACATAGCGGATTCCCGCTCATGTAGTGCACCCCGTGCACCTCATTGCTCGAAATCAGCGGATTCCCGCCGATGTAGTGCATCCCGTGCATCACATTGCTCCAAGCTCAGCGGATCCCCCCCGCCGATGTAGTGCATCCCGTAAACCTCATGGCTCGAAATCAACGGATATCCGCCCATGTAGAGCACCTCTGCAACTAGCCTCGCCAACGCCGAAAGCAAACTTGCCGCTGAATGGAGAAGAGTCCAAAGTTGCTATTCAGGCAACTTTCCCCGCTGCAGACCGGCAAAAATGCAGATAAAGTTGCTATTCGGACAACTTTCCCCGCTGCAGACCGGCAAAAATGCAGATAAAGTTGCTATTCGGACAACTTTATCCGCTGCAGACTGGCAAAAACGCCGGTAAAGTTGCTATTCGGACAACTTTATCCGCTGCAGACTGGCAAAAACGCCAGTAAAGTTGCTATTCGGGCAACTTTACTCGCTGCAGACCGGCAAAAATGCCAGTAAAGTTGCTATTCGGGCAACTTTCCTCACCGCAGACTGGCAAAAACGCCGGTAAAGTTGCTATTCGGGCAACTTTCCTCGCCGCAGACCGGCAAAAATGCGGATAAAGTTGCTATTCGGACAACTTTATCCGCCGCAGAAAGCACCCATGCACCTCATTGCTCGAAATCAGCGGATTCCCGCCTATGTGGTGCCCCCGTGCTCCTCGTGCTCCCGTGCCCCCGTGCCCCTCGTACCCCCGTGCCCATCGTACCCCTCGTGCTCCCGTGCCCCTCCGTGCCTCCCGTGCCCCTCGTGCCCCCGTGCCCCTCTGCAACTAGCCTCACCAACCATAACGCCCGCACCGGAAGGCGGGCGCAGCGCGCTAGCCCCGTCTGTCCCGGCGCCATTCGCTCGGCGCTGCGCCGAACCGCTGCTTGAACGTCCGGCTGAAGTAATGAATGCTTTGAAAGCCGCATGCCTGCGATATTTGCTGCACGGACATCCGGGAATGAAGCAGGTATTCGGAAGCGGCGTTCAGCCGCAGCTCGTTCAAGTAGCCGAAGGGCGTTTTGCCCGTCTGTTTGCGGAACAACCGGACGAGGTAGGAGGGATTGTAGTGGGTATTATCGGCGATCGTCCGCAGCGTCAGAGGCTGGGGGAACATGGATTCCAGGAAACGCATCGTCTCCGACACGACCGTCTCGCTAGAAGAGTAAGAGGGGGCCGGCTTGGTGCGGGTCGAGATGGCGCCAGTCAGCAGCATCAGCAGCTTGCGCAGGTCCGATGCGAGCGCCTCGGCGAACAGATCCCACGGCAGCGAGGACTCGGCCGTCATCAGCATGCACACCGCTTGAAAAGCGGCGCGAAGCGCCTTGTACGGATCGCCATCCCAATCGATGCCGCCCTGCTGGCCGTTCCACTGGTAGACCACGTCGACGGCAGGCAAGGGATCGTGCTCCTCGGCGTGAAACTCCGCGTACCAATAACGAAGCGTGTCCGATCGTTGGACGAGCTGATGCGGCGTATTCGGCAGAATGACGAAGAGCGCCGTTCCGTTCGCCGGGTATGCGACGCCGGACCATTCCAGCTCCGCTTCCCCCTCCAAAATGCACAACAGCTCGCAGTAGGGATGCACGCCGCCGGCGCGTCCGCCTGCGTTGCAGACGGCTTCGGCCAAGCCGTGTTTCCTGATTTTCATGCAGCGACGCCTCCCGCCGGATTATCCATGATGTGCACATGATACCATGTCGGAGGCTGCAGCGTACATGTCAGATCATCGGAGATTCGCGCGGCTGTCCGGCGAATGTCAATCTAGTGCAAATGATGGCGTAGATTCAGGCAGCTATGCAAGCTGAATTTATCATGATTTTCCCGATCCGGACTACGGCGTGCAAAGACACCCGGAAATGATAGCGCTATCCTATTGGTGTGGCTGCCTGCATGTACGGGCGGCGTGCAGAAGGAGATGAGCGGACGATGAAAGCATTGCAAATTACGGGCGCGGGCGAGTACGGGATCGCAAATGTGCCGCAGCCGACGATTTTGGACGATCAAGTGCTGGTACGGATAACGCTGGTATCGACTTGTCCCCGCTGGGACATCGCCATGCTCGGCGGCAAAGACATGTTCGATCAGACGCGTCCTCCCGATTACCCGCTGCCTCCCGGTTTCCCGGGACATGAGGCCGTAGGCGTCGTTGAAGCGGCAGGGCCAAGCGTGCAGGGGCTGAGACCCGGCGATCGCGTCGCGGCGCTGGAGCATTTGCAAGGACAGGGAGCCTATGCGCAATATATGGCTTACCGGGAGCGCGACCTGCTGAAGCTGCCGGACACGGTGAGCGACCGGAAAGCGGTGTCTACGGAGCTGTTGAAATGCGTCGTGCTCGGGCTCGATCAGTTCGAAGACGTGAAGGGCAAAAGCATGCTCGTCGCGGGACTCGGCCCCGCCGGCATCTTGGCGATCCAGGTCGCGAGGCTATGGGGCGCGCGCGTCATCGGGATCGATGTCAGCCCGGAGCGGGTCGCCGCGGTGAACGCGCTCGGCATCGGCGAAGCCGTGCTGGCGGACAGCCTGGGAGACCGCCGGTTCGATCTCGGCTATGACTGCGTCGGCGCGGCGCCGTCCGTGCAGAACGTTTTGGACCGGACGAACGAGCATGTCGTTATTTTCGGCGTGCTGCGGGGCGAGTTGATCTACCGGGACCGGTTCTGGATGAACGGCATCAAGCTCGAATCGCACAAAGCCCGCCCGGTGACCGAGCGATATCGCCGGCTGCTGCTGGATGTGCTGACCAGACCGGAGATGAACACGGAATGCCTGCAGACGAAACAAATCTCGTTCAAGCTGTACGCCGAAGGCGTTGAAACCTTGAAACGGCAGGAAGCGGTCAAAATCTGCTTCAATCCGCAGGAAGCGTTCTAGCAGAGCGATGAGGCGGGGCTCGCGGACGCGCGCCGGTGCGCCTGCAGTACGCGAGCCGGCGCTCGCAGTACGCGAGCCGGATTGCCCCGGGCAAGCGGCGAGATATAGGTCGCTCGCGTGGCGTCAGCTCGAGCGTGTGCCAGCGCCGCATGCCGCCCGGTACCTGCGCCGCGATACAAGCGTTCGCGCCCGGAGCCGCAGCGCGGACGTGCGCCAGCGTCGCCAGTACGCGAGCCGGATAGCCCCGGCAACGCGGCACGGCAAGTGCGCTAGCGCGGAGCCGCAGCGCCTCTGCGCCCGTGCGCCCGCGCCTCGCGCCCGCGCGCCGCGCCTCTGCGCCCGTGCGCCCGCGCCTCGCGCCCGCGCGCCGCGCCTCGCGCCCGCGCGCCGCGCCTCTGCGGCCGTGCGCCGCGCCTCCGCGCCCGTGCGCCGCGCCTCGCGCTTCCGTGCACCCTGCTCGCACCCCGCGTCGCGCACCCGTACACCGCGATGCATCACCCCAAAGAGGAGGGACGTAATCGTTGAAAGCAACAGCCGTCGTATTCGAGGACCGGGAGCGGGCAGCGTTCAAGCAGGTGGAAGTGCCCGAACCCGGCGACAGGGATGTCGTCATCGAAGTCGAATATTCGTGGATCAGCATCGGAACGGAGTCGTCGTTCTTCCGCGGCGAACGGATTTCGGGCGAGGTACCGTACCGGCCCGGCGACCCGTGGCCGTTCCCGCAAGTAGCGGGATATCAGAAAGTCGGCGTAGCGACGCATGTCGGCAGCGCCGTGACGCATATCAAGCCGGGCGACCGCGTATTTGCGACCGTGAGCCGAATTGAAGGCATGTTCTTCGATTTCGCCGGCCATGTCAACCCGGCCGTTACGGACGGCAGCCAGGTGTGGAAGCTGCCGGAATGCGGCGTTCCGACCATCGCTTACGCCGGCGCCGTACTGACGCAGGTCGGCTACAACTGCGGCAGCCGCCCGCCGGTCGAGCGCGGGGAAGCCGCGGTCGTCATCGGCGACGGACTCGTCGGGCAATGGGCGGCGCAGACGCTGCATGCCCGCGGCGCGGCCGTGTACATCGCCGGCCGCCGCGAAGAGCGGCTGCGGCTGGCGGAGGAGGGCGGCTACGCGCTCCCGCTGAACGCCCGCGCGGTCGACCCTGCCGACGAGCTGCGAAGCGCCGGCGTTGCCGTCGGCATCGTCGTCGACACGGTCGGCAGCCTGGAGACGTTCCGCCGGCTGCAGCCGCTCATGAGACACGACAGCCATCTCGTCTCGGCCGGGTATCTCGGCGAGAACGGAGCCGTCGATATCCAGACGCTCCGCGGACAGGAGATCACGCTGCATACGCCGTCCGGCTGGACGAAGCCGCGCATGGACGAGACGATTCGCGGCATTGCCGAAGGCTGGCTGAAGACGGAGCCGCTCATCACGCACCGGTTCCCGGCGAGCGAGGCCGCCTTGGCATGGGAGCTGATTACGGCCAAGGGAAGCCCGGCGCTCGGCGTCATTTTGGAGTGGCAGACATAAGCCGTGTATTGAACCGCTCGATAACGTGATAGAAAATGCTGATTAGACGATCGTATCGGTTACGTGTACCATATCCTTAAAACCCAATGAGATTAGTCGGTTTTGGATATGGCCTACTGGATAACCGGAGGCCGTGACCGCTTAAGCGAATGCTTGGGCGGTTTCGGCCTTTTTGCTTTATAGGATGCAAGCTATCGAACGACGAGAGGATGATGGAGCATGGCGGAATTCAGGAAGAACCGCATTGCACGGGAACGCAAGGAGCAGGCTTTTCGGGAAGCGGTAACGTTCGACGCATTCGTCGCGGCCGCGCAGGCCAACCGGGAGACGCTGCGGGACAATTTCGAGGCTTACTCGCTGGGCGAGCGGGAGCTGACCTTCTTCGAAGGGCTGAAGTCGCCGGTCGACGTCCTGGTGCTGGCGCATGACTGGTGCGGCGACGTGGCGGCCAACCTGCCGCTGTTCGCAAGGCTGGAACGGGACACCGGCAAGCTGAAGCTGCGCATCATTCCGCGCGACCCGGGCAACTGGGACATTGCCGGGCTGTACCCGCATCACGACGGCCAGAGCCGGATTCCGACTTATCTGTTCTTCAGCGAGGCCGGCGAAGAGCTTGGCTATTTCATTGAACGGCCTGAGGACATTACCGTGCTGTTGAAAATATGGCAGGAGAAGTTCTGGGTCGCGCATCCGGAGCTGGAGGGCCGCGGCAAGCCGTTCGGGGAGCTGGCCGAAGACGTACGCCGGGCGCTGCTTGCGGAGTTGAAGGCACGCCGGCAGGAAGCGCGGGAGCTGGAGAAGAAGGCGATTCTGGAGCATATTCGCGCCATTGTCGCGCCGCGCGCGGAAAGCGTCTCATGAGCGGCTTCGCGGCATCCGCGCGCATGAAGGGAACCTGCCGGAGCACGTCATTCCAGCGGCGCAGTCACCCAATGACACGCTTTAGATCAGGCAGTAGATCAGGCATTGGCTCGGGCATTAGCTCACACGATAGTGCACGCACTAGAGCGCGCCTGAGAGCAGCGGCATGGCCATGCCGCTGAACGCTTTATTCGCCGAAGCGGACAAGACCGGCGAGGCTGCGGACTTCGCGCGCGAGCTTGAAGCAGAGCTGATCCGGCTGCGGCGGGACTTCCACCGGCATCCCGAGACGATGTTCGGCGTAGACCGGACGGCGGCCAGCGTCGCCGCGCAGCTTGCCGATTACGGACTGGAAGTCGAGCGGGGCGTCGGAAGATATTTCGGCAAAGGCGTCGTCGGCACCCTGCGCGGCGCCCGCCCCGGGAAGACGATTCTGCTGCGCGCCGACATGGACGCGCTGCCGATCCGGGAACAGAACGACGTGCCGTACCGTTCGGCGACGGATGGCGTCATGCATGCCTGCGGCCACGACGCGCATATGGCGATGCTGCTCGGAGCGGCCCGCGTGCTGAGCCGCTGCCGCGAAGAACTTGCGGGGACGGTCAAATTCGCGTTTCAGCCCGCGGAGGAAGGCGCGCTGCCGATCGCGGACGGCAGCCTGGTCAGCGGCGGAAGGGATATGATCGAGGCCGGCCTGCTGGACGGCGTCGATCTGTGCTTCGCGCTGCATGTGTGGCCGGAGCTTCCGCTCGGCACCGTCGGCGTTCATCGCGCTTACGCGATGGCGGCATCGACGCATTTTCGCGTGGCGTTCCAGGGCATCGCGGGCCATCACAGCACGCCGCATCTCGCGGTGGACGCGCTGCTGATGGCGGCGCAGTTCGTAACGGAAATGAAGGTGGTCATGGCCTCCGAGATCGATCCGCTAGAGCCGGCCGTGCTGTCCTTCGGCACGCTTCGGGCGGGAACGGTGCTGAACGCCATCGCCGAAAGCAGCGAAGTGACGGGCTCCTACCGGGTGTTCGAGGAGGAGACGGTGCTTCGCATCCGGGATGCGATCGAGCGCAGGGCTTCCGCGATCGCCGGCTCGTTCGGAGGCGGCAGCGAGGCGCGCTTTCGCCTCGGCACGGCGCTGAAGAACGATGCGCGAGCCGCGTCGCTCGCGATTGCCGCCGGACGCGCCGTATTCGGCGCGGAGCGGACGCTGACGCTGGAGAAGCCGAGCCTGGCGGGCGAAGATTTCGCGCTGTATCTGAAGAAGACGCCGGGCGCGTTCGCTTTCCTCGGCTCGGGAACGCCGGCTTGCCGGCATCCTCTGCATCATCCGAACTTCGGGATCGACGAGCGGATGCTGCTGGACGGAGCCAAATTGCATGTGCGGTTCGTGCTGGAAGCGATGCGGGAAGGCGGCGTCCTCGAGGGATAAGCCGGCGACACGAGCGAACGGCTGGAATTGCGCGTCGCGGCAGCAATTAATAACGACAACGACGAAGAGGTGATTCCGATGGCGGAACAATACAGACTGGCGACGGAGGCGGACGCGGAACGGCTGCTCGCCATTACGTACGACGCTTACGCGACGATTCGCGAGCTGGAGCTGCACTGGCCTGCGGCCAATGCCGATTTGGCGCTGATTCAGGACAATGTGCGCGCCAACGACTGCTACGTGCTGGAGGTCGACGGCGATATCAAAGCGACGGTGACGCTGTCCAAGGGGAACGAGCTGAAGGGCTTGACCGACCTGCCGTTCCTCAAATGGTTCGCGGTCGATCCCGCCTGCCAGGGTCAAGGCCTGGGCGGCAAGCTGCTCGACTGGGTGGAGCAGTCGGTTACGGAGCGACTGCAAGTCTCGGGCGTGACGCTCGCGACGGCCGAGAAGCATCCATGGCTGCTGCCGATGTACGAACGGAGAGGTTACGAGCGGTTCTACGCTTTCGATCCGGGCAACGGCGACGGCATGATGCATTTGCTGCGCAAGACGGTCCATTCCGGCAGCTTGCAGACGAATCCGGGCGCATGAACGCGAGTACGGCATCGGCACATGGCCGAAGAAGAGCGGCAGCCGGATCGCCGCAGCTGCGCATAAGGAGGCGGAAGCATTGAGAATCGCCGTATTCAGTCTGATGATGAATCTGCCTAACGCGGTTACGGGCGAGTCGCTGACGCCGCTGGAGAAATTCGGGAGCGTCCTGCGCCAAGCGGTACTGACGGAGTCGCTGGGGCTTGACGCGTACGGCATCGGCGAGCGCCACGGTTTCCCATTCCTGTCTTCGTCGCCGCCGGTCGTGTTGGCCGCCATCGCGGCCAGCACCAGGTCGATTCGCCTGCTGACGACCGTCACGGTGCTGAGCGTGCTGGACCCCGTTCGCGCAGCGGAGGATTACGCGACGCTGGATCATCTGTCCGGCGGACGGCTCGAGATCATGATCGGCAAAGGCAACGATCCCCGCCATTATCCGCTCTTCGGGATCGCGGAAGAGGAACAATGGGATTCGCTGGCGGAGCGGTACGCGCTGCTTCGCCGGCTGTGGGACGAAGAGAACGTGAGCTGGGAAGGGCGATGCCGGCCGAGACTCGATGACGTCACGACGCAGCCCAGACCGCTGCAGCGCCCGATTCCGATTTGGCACGGGAGCGCGTCGAGCATGCTGTCGACGGAACTCGCGGCCAAGTACGGCGAGCCGATATTCTCGTCGAATGCGTTTCACCCGATGGCCAAATACAAGGCGTTGATCGATCATTATCGGGAACGCTGGGCTTATTACGGACGCGATCCCAAGGATGCCGTCGTCGGCGCCGGGTCCGGAAGCCTGTATATCGCGCGAACGGAGGAGGAAGCGCTGCGCCGGTTTCGACCGTATTACGAAGCGATGCAGGCGACCGCCGCGGCGCAGCATAATCAGTCGCCGTTTCGCAGTCTGGAGGATGCGGTCGCGAACGGACCGGCTTTGATCGGCAGCCCGGAGAGCGTCATCCGGAAGATTGCGGCTTACCGCGAGGCGTTCGGGCATGACGTGATCGGCATCAGCGTCGACGGCTTGTCGGAAGACGAACAGCGCGAGCAGCTGACCTGGTTCGCGGAAGAGGTGGCGCCCGTGCTGCGCCGCGAGATGCCGAGCAAGGTCTGGGGACAATCGCCCCCTGCAGGAGCGGCCGCTCAATCGGCGCAGGCGCAAGGCATGACAGGATGAGTGCTCATAGCGGAACTGCGGAAGGATGCCCGAGTCATACGGGTATCCTTTCTTTGCGTTGCGGAGGCAGCGATGAATGCCGACGCAGGCCATCATCATGCCCCGTTGGTCATCATCATGCCCGCAGGCCAACACCATACTGCGCGATTTCCCCGTGACCGGGCATAGCGGGAATCACATGTTCAAACGTCCCATATTCTGGGTATAATAACAGGAAGATACGGACACGGAAGAGGAGGAGGGGTCGGATGTTGAGAAGGCTGCACAAGATCGGTATCGCCACGTTCATCGTTGTATTACTGGGTTCGCAGTTCTATGGCATCGGCATGGCGTCCTCCGAGCAGACGCTGGATCAGCTGCGCGCCTCGATCTTCGCGCGGCTGGAAGCGCGCGAGACCCGCATCGATTTCGATTACGTCGGGGACCGGAAGGAGCTTTCGGCCCGAATCGGATCGCTGCTCAAGGGCGTATTCGCCCAGGACGATTACCTGGCTTACAACGTCGACTCTTACCTGTACACCATCCGGACACGGAACGGGGCGGCCAAAATCAACCTTGCGGTCGCCTACCGCGAATCCGCCGTAGAGACGTCGATCGTCGACGCGAAGGTGCGGGCGCTGCTGCCAGGCATTCTGGCGAACGCCGCAGGAGAGGAACGGCAAGCACGGGCGATCCATGACTGGATCGTCACGCATGTCGCTTACGATGAGAGCCTGCAGCATTACACCGCCTACGATGCGCTGACATCGGGCACCTCGGTATGCCAAGGCTACGCGCTGCTGGCGTTCCGCATGCTGCAGCTCGCGGGATTCGAGACGAGAATCGTCGAAGGCAGCGTCCAATCCGGCAGCCACGTCTGGAATCTCGTCAAGGTGAACGGACGCTGGTACCATATGGACGCGACGTGGGACGATCCCGTTCCCGATCGCCCTGGCCGCGTCGGCTATGCGTACTTCCTCAAGACGGATGCGCAGATGGAGCGGGATCACCAATGGACGAAGCGCTACCCGGCCGCGGAGTGACGAACGATGGACGAGCCGCTAGACTCGCGGACCCAACGGGGAGTTCGGTTGGCTTGCTGGTCGGTTGGCTTTGCTGGCCGGTTGGCTTGGTTCGGAGCAGGACGGGGACGCTTCCCCGAAGGCGCCTCTCACTCGGGCGGAAGCGGCGAACGCTCGTTATTCATAGCGGGGGGGATGTGGGAAGGAATCGTTCCGTCCGGTATCTCGCCGTCAATGCCCAAGTAATAGTGCCGTATCGGCATCAATTGTTCGTTCAATTCGTACACGAGCGGGATGCCCGTCGGGATGTTCAGATCGGCAATGCCGTCGGCCGGGATCCGGTCCAGATGCTTCGCAAGCGCCCGCAGCGTATTGCCGTGAGCCGCAATGAGAATATGCTTGCCTGACGAGAGTTCAGGGGCAATGATCTCCTCCCAGTACTTCAGCACTCTGCGCTCCGTATCCTCGAGATTTTCCGTCAACGGAAATTCCCCTGCTTTCAAATCCCCGTAGCGCGGCGCGGACGCTTCGTACCGGACATCGCTCGTATCCAATGCAGGCGGGCGAACGTCGACGGACCTGCGCCAGAGATGAACTTGTTCTTCTCCGTATTTCTCGGCCGTCTCGTCTTTGTTCAATCCTTGCAGGGCGCCGTAATGCCGCTCGTTCAGCATCCAGCTCTTGAATTCGGGAATCCACATTAAATCCATCTCCTGCAGAATGATCCACATCGTCCGGATCGCGCGCTTCAGTACGGATGTATGCGCTTCGTCGAAGACATAACCTTGTTTTCTCAGGATGATTCCGGCTTGTCTTGCTTCTTCGAGACCGTTCGGAGACAAATCCACGTCCGTCCAGCCCGTAAACCGGTTCTCGAGATTCCATTCGCTCTGTCCGTGGCGGATCAGCACTATTTTGATCATGCGGAATCCTCCTTGATATAGGATAAGTTACCCAATTCCATCATAGTTGTCGGCGTTGGCGAACGCAAATGACGAGGGAGTAACGCATTTCTTTGCAATGAGAAATGCTTTTTTGTTGTTCACTTGTAAGAACGGATGTTTCACTCGCAATGACAGTATCATTGTAAACGATATTAATTTATTGATAAACGATAAATACTGTGATAAGATCACGCTATAACTAAACTGCGAGGTGCTCTATATGATTCGGGGAACGCTCTTTCTGAAGATAGCCGACATTCTTATGGGAATCCCAGTTCTTGCGATATGTGTATTTTTGGTGCCCAGGATCGGGAATTATGCCGGGGAATTGTATCCGCATCTTGCTTATATGAAAGCACTCGTACTAATCGATATGTACGCGGCCGCGATCCCGTTTTACTTTGCGCTGTATCAAGTCTTGAAGCTTCTGAGGTATATGGATAAGAACCAGGCGTTCTCGGAATTATCCGTTACGGCCTTGAAGAACATCAAGTACTGCGCCTTCGCCATCAGTGCCGTGTACCTGCTAGGCGTGCCGCTCTACTATCTCATGAGTAAGAAAATCGACCCTCCGAGTTTCATGCCGATGAGCTTGATCATTATTTTCTCCTCTTTGGTGATCGCCGTTTTTGCTGCCGTTCTCCAGAGACTCTTACAAGAAGCGATTCATATGAAATCGGAAAACGATCTAACGATCTGAGGTGAACGTCATAGCGATTATCATCAACGTTGATGTGATGCTGGCAAGAAGGAAAATGAGCGTTACCGAGCTTTCGGAGAGAGTCGGCATTACGATGGCGAACCTGTCCATTCTGAAGAACGGGAAAGCCAAAGCGGTTCGTTTCTCGACATTAGAAGCGATATGTAGAACGCTGGATTGTCAGCCGGGCGATATTTTGGAATACAGGAGCGACGAAGGCGCTACATGATACAGACAAGTTCAGTTAACGCGCGGAACCGGCGAATATCGCGGCAGTCGACCTCGAATCGGCTGTTTTCTTTCAACTAGATTTGAAAGCGATTTCTAGCGAGAAAGGCGCATGAAAAAAAAGCGTGGATTCGTTCCAACCGTTCCCTCTCCCGCGCCTACTTATTAGGTGAACGCCGTCGACGAAGGAGGCCGAATACCGTTCATGAACCCATTGACCCGCAGCGCCGAGGAGGCTGCCGCCGAATACTCCCGTATGATTTTCGGCTTCGCGTTGTCGAGGACCGGGCATGCGCAGGATGCGGAGGACTTGGCGCAGGAGATCCTGATCGCGCTTGTCTCTTCGCTGCGATCGGGGAGAACGATCGACCATATGCCGGGCTGGGTCTATCGCATCTGCTGCTATACATGGTCCAATTACGTGGCCAAGCATAAGCGGCATTGGCGCAGCTCCGAGCTGGATGATGCTTCGCTCATATCGGAAGATCTCCCCGTGGCGGATCGTCTCGCGGAGGAGGAAACGATCATGGAGCTGAAGCGAGAGGTTGCCTACTTAGGCCGGGTGCATCGGGAAATTTGCGTGCTGTATTACTACGACGGGCTGGCGGTCGGAGCCATTGCCGGGAGACTTGGGATTCCGGCCGGAACGGTAAAATGGCATCTTTTCGATGCGCGGCACAAAATTCGGGAGGGATTCACAATGTCGTCCGCATCCATGGAACAGCTGCAATTCCGTCCGGTGCGCCTTCGCGTCGGACATAACGGAATGCCGGGTCCGCACGGGGAACCGAACGCGTATTTCAGTTCGCTGCTCAGCGGCAATCTTTGCGCGGCCATCTATGACCAACCGCTGACGGTCGAGCAGATTGCCCGCAAGCTCGGCGTCGCCGCGGCCTATATCGAGTCGGAGCTCGAGAAGTTCGAGTACGCGGATTTGATCACGAAGGTCGCGGGAGGGAAATACCGGACCAACTTCATCATCGAGACGAAGCAGTCCCTGGCACGGCAAAATGCGCTCCTGCTGGCTGCGGCGGATGACCTCGCGGACCGGTTCTACGAGGCGGTCGAATCCCGGCTGCCAGCGCTGCGCGCGCTCGGCTTTCACGGCAGCGAGCTTGCCGACGAGCTGCTGCTCTGGACGATCCTGCCGTATGCGGTGTGGCGGCAGCATGGCCGGATCAAGGATGCGGCTTATTTCGCCGCGATGGCGCCCGATGAGCGCAAGGATGGCGGCAAATATGCCGTCAGCGCCAGCATCGTCTACCCGCAGGAAGAGCTGGAGCGCCAGCCCGGCTACGAGATCGTGCGCAAATTCGCAGCCAACGGCATTAAATCGCGTTCGGACGGCGGCAGCCATCATGGGCTGCAAATGGAGACGTGGTGGTCGGGCCTGACGTGGCGGGATTTCGATGCGCCGGATCTGGTCGACATGCGCCACATCGCCGATTTGATCGACAGCGGCGCTGCCCATACCGACTACGACAAAACGATCATTAGCCGGATGGCGGCCAAAGGCTTGGCCAAGCAGCAGGACGGCAAGCTGTCGTGTCTCGTGCCTTTCTTCCGGGCGGAACCATTCGAAGCGTTCAGCCGGCTGATCGACGAGGCGCTGCTGGAAGCGGGCGCGATGGCCCGGCTGGAGCAGCTGAACGATGATTTCGTTGCGCTGTTGACGCAGTCCGTTCCGCCTGCCATGAGCTGCAAAGAGATTAACAATCGTGCCTATAACGACAGCATGGGCATTACGTTTGCGGTCATGGAACGGCTCGTCCGCGGCGGCCGGCTGGCCGAGCCTGCGAAGGCGGATCAGGCGCGCCTGACGACGCTGATCTGGCAAACGAAGTAAGGGATCGGCTGAGTTTGAAGAAATACCCGGACATCAACGGAATCACCCAGCTCGGCGAAGCGAACCATGCGCAGCTCGATGCGCAGATACGGCGTCCCCCGTGATTTCGCGCAGCGCGTCATGTGCTCGATGCGATCGGCAAGATCGGCCGGGCAAACGGAGCGGCGCTGTCGAGCCGGTTCGGCATTTTGAAGGGCACCGTATTGAAGCTGGCAATGCGCCTACCGCGGGCGGTCTGATCGTGACCGATTCGATTCCGGGTAACCGGAAGGAGAGCTGGCGCTGCGCGCCCAGGGGCGTTCGTTTTCTCGGCGAACCGCAGGAGGTACTTTGGGGTGCCGAAGCCATGGTTGAGGAACGGTAACCGGATCGATCTGATGGAGCACAACGGATTTTGAACGGAACAGAGAGTGACATTTACAATTACCGGAAGCCATGCTAAGCTGAACTTCATATAGCGACGCAACATAGAGCCGAAAGCATCGGGAGATTTCCTCGTCCAGCAGGGACGGGGGGATCTCCTTATTTGCATTTCACCCGGTTATGCGGCTATCGGCCGCTTAACGCAGTCTGCCGCGCCGCACTCGCTTGAGAGTGGCGCCGAAGACGCGAATGTTCACCGCGTGCGCTGCAGGGGAACAGGCGAGTTTCTGTTTCCTTGTATTCCAAAATTTAGCATAACTGTTATACTGAAAGGGTGGTAAACGACGATGATCCGACTTGAAAAGCAGGACGAATTCCGGCTTGCCGTGCGATTTCCTTTTAACCGTGCCTACGTCGACGCGATAAAAGCGATCCCGGGAAAAGCATGGGAGCCCGAGCACCTTCGCTGGACGATCCCGTACACGCTGAATGCGCTGATGGCGTTCAAAGAACGGTTCCCGCGCGATGCGGTCGAAATCGATGAGATGCTGTCCGCCGAATGCCCGACATTGGACGAGTGGGAACCCTCGGCGCAGGCGGCGAATGCCGATAGCTTCGATCCGCTGCTGCGGTGGGACGAGAACTACGAGGAGCTGCTTCGCCAAGCGCTGGCGCTCAGAGGGTACAGCCCCAAGACCGTCAAGGCCTATTGCAGTCAGCTCGAACGCTATTACCGCTTCCTTGGCGAGCATCGATTGCACGAGGGCGACGAGGCCGTCCGGCAATATTCGTTGTCCATGCTCGACCGCGGTTGTTCCCATTCACATGTCAACCAGGCGCTCAGCGCGATCAAATTTTACGCGAACCGAGTGCTGTAGGGATCGGCAATGGCGCCGTTCATCCGACCGAAAAAGGAACACAAGCTGCCCAACGTGCTGTCGCTAAATGAAGTTCTGCTTATTCTCCAAGCCTTGCCTAATCCGAAGCATCGAGCGCTGGTGTACGTCACCTATTCTTCGGGCCTACGCGTGAGCGAGGTGGTCCGCCTACGCCTAAGCGACTTCGACCCCGAGCGGAAAACGCTGCGCGTCCGCCAAGGCAAATGCCGCAAAGATCGGCTCACCCTACTGTCCGACGCTGCCCATGCGATCGTTATAGGGTATGTCGAGCAGGCTCAGCCCCGCGACTACGTCAGCACCCGCGACATCCGCCGCATCAAGAGCCCGCTGGACCAGTTGGGAGAAATGGGGGATATCGGAGTATAGGAGGAGCGAGCCGAAGTGGAACGACTGTCCTTCTGAGCGGGGAGCGAAATTAAACGCTGGTAAAGGCAAGGAATCACAAAGGGGAGGCTATGTGCCGCTGCTAAAGATATTGGATGCTGGCTCAAGATGACGGTAACTTCACCTAACACCGTATTCACGCTTCGGGGCATTCGCCCCTCGGTCCGGCCGGAGCAAGAAGTAGATTCGATGATGAATTATCAGCAGTGAGGAAGTGAATCAGCCGGACACATCCCATAGATTAAGTGCGCTGTCGCGCACCCGGCAGCTTCGCTGCCTTAAGTCGCTGGGACGTCGTGAACACAAGAACGTTAGCAGAAATTGGTGCAGTGCATTTTATAGATTGAGGTTTTATTTTATCGTGAGTATTTTTACTTTATTTGTAATTTAATATCAATTTCAAAGGAGAAACTTAATGAATATCATAGTATTTAAAGCAATTCAAGAAAGGCATGTAATCGAGTTTCATTATGAGGGAAGAAAGAGAGTTGTAGAACCTTTTTGTTATGGAATAAGTTCAGCAGGACATGATATTCTTCGAGGATTTCAAATAAGGGGACTTAGTCAATCAGGTAAACTTGGCTGGAGATTATTTAGATTAGATAGAATGAATTTTATTAATAGCTTAGATGAGCATTTTGAAGGAATCAGGAAAGACTATAATCCCAATGATCCAGATATGACTAAAATATTCAACAGAATATTTTAGTAAATCGGGGAAGGCACCAACATCAGCTAACACCATATTCACGCTTTGGGGCATTCGCCCCTCGGTCCGGCAGAAGTTGCACTTTTAAGAGCACTTTTAAGGATTCTAAAGGAATTTTTTGAGCACGGGTTTTTAACCCTTTTAACTAATTATTCTTGAAACATGTTGAAGCCCTGAGGGAGTATCAAAGAATTGTTTGAAAAGATAAAAATAGTGTGAGAATACTCGAGAGGTCGAAGGCATCGGATAACACCGTATTCATGCTGAGGGCTGACGCCCTTGTTCCGGACCGGAGTAGACGTGCCGAGGGTAATTCAGCCGGACAACCACTGCGAGCCTAAGTCTGACGACCCGTTCGCTATCGCTCACTTAAGGCTCTCGGGTTCGTGAATACCAAAACGTTATCTGAAAGATACGGAATGATTATTTTTGAAGGGATGATTAAATTGAAGCCAGGGTTAATAGTTTTTCTAAATGGAACTTCAAGTTCCGGAAAGACTTCCATATCGACTGAACTATTAAACCAAAATGAAATCTCGTTTTATCATTTATCAATTGATGATTTTTTTAATGGATTGTTTCATGACTACATTAATTTCATTAACACCAAATATGCAGAAGATGTGCAAGGCCCGACCCATATAATTATTGAACCATTGATTACTTTGTTTTATTCAACAATTAAATTTATGTCGGTAATGGGAACGAATATCGTTGTAGATACAGTAAATGATACTGACGAACGATTTAATACATTTCTAGGTTTATTAATGGATCATCCTGTACTGCTTGTAGGAGTAACTTGCTCGAAAGAGGAGCTAATTAGGAGAGAGAAACTAAGGGGAGATAGAGAGATTGGTTTAGCAATCTCACAGTATGATAAAGTTTATTGCCTTAATGAGTATGACCTTGAACTAAATACTGAAACCTTGAGTCCGGATGAATGTGCCAATTTGATATTAAATATTATTAGATCAAATCGTGAATATTCTGCTTTTAAGAAGTTAAATAAAAGAAGTGTTGGTGTTTCATAGAAGCCCTAACCTTCAGATAACACTATGTTCACGCTGCGGGCCATTCGGTCCTCGGTCTGGTAGAAGTTAGAAGAGGATTCAGGGGAAGCATATTCAGTCGGACACATTCAACTCCCTAACCGCGTCGCGGCCGCCCTTCGGGCTTAAGGGAGTTGGACGTCGTGACGAAACCGCTTGAATTTATTTATTCATTAATAGGAGATGTCTAGGATGACTTTTGAACAATTCAGGGCGTATATGTTTAATTTATTTGGCCATCTCTTTACAGACTTTGAAGAAAAAGAAGAATATGGTTTTCACAACTTTTCATTAGATTATTATGAAAGAATAGGCTATTCAACCAACATTACTCCTGAGATAGTATTGCAGGCTGCAAGTAATGATGTTCAACTAATTATCACGCATCATGATGCTTGGAATTTCGTTTATGGAATGAAAGAAGAATGTATCAGGCTATTAAGAGAGTACAAGATTGCACACTTTTTTGTGCATTTGCCTTTGGATTATAGTGATTTTGGAACATGCAATTCAATGTTTAGAGCGTTAGGAATAAATAACATTGTACAACAATCTCATCAATATGAAGGGCGAAGTGCAATTGGTATTGGAGAGTATGATTCCCCGCTGTCATTAGAAAAACTTATCGAGAAAATGAAATCTGTATTAGGTGAAAGCGTATACGTTCAAAAGAATAACGACAAAGAGATAAGAAGAGTAGGTATGATAACGGGAGCAGGGAATGGAACGAATCAATTGAGAGAAGCCTTGAATAATAATTGCGATGTCTACATAACTGGAGAAAAGACGCTATACTCAGTTCAATATGCGAAGTTCATTAATATGAATATGATTGTAGGAAGTCATACCTTTACTGAAATATTTGGTGTAGAAGCTTTGGCGAAAAAACTAAAATCTGAATTTAAAGAAATTAATTTATCACAGCTTTATGAAGAGCATATTGAGGTAATTGGATAATTAAATTAGATATAGTTTGTATAACAAGAATGATTGTAATTCAAGGGGAAGCGGCATCGCTTAATACCGCATTCACGCTTCGAGCACTCGCCCTCGGTCCGGACCGAAGTAGGGAAGCCTGGAAGTGGAGTCGGCCGGACACACCCGACTCCGTCGGACGTCGAGAATGCAAGAACGTTATAGGAAATCGGGGCAAATCTAAAACCAAGGAGAATCTATGTTAGGCGCCATAATTGGAGACGTAATTGGCTCAGTATTTGAATGGCATAATAACAAATCTACAGAATTTAGTCTGTTTAACAGATTTACCAGATTTACGGACGACACTGTTTTGACAATAGCAATTGCTGATGCGGTATTAAGTAGACAAAAACATAAAAATCAACTATTTGACTATTTTGCTGGTAAGAAGCTCACGCGGCAGGCTTACGCCCTTGGTCTGGACCGGGGGATTTCTGGGGAGTGGATTCAGCCAGACAACTCCTGTGAGGCTAAGTCTTCGACCCGCGCCTTAAGCCTTTCGGGTTCGTGAATACAACAACGTTATGCGCAATTTCCTTAAAGCATCATCAAAACAAACAAAGAATAGGTGAATCTCTATGGAGAAAGAACTTATTAATAAGATAGCCTTCATAACTGGTGGGAGTTCAGGTATAGGAAGAGCAACTGCACAATTATTAGCTCAACGAGGAGCTAATGTATTTATGGTTGATATCGATGAGTGTGGGGGAGAAGAAACAATATCATTAATAACAGCTGAGGGAGGGACAGCTGTCTTCCATAAAGCCGATATTACCAAGGAATTTGAAATCCAAAGATCGATAGAAAAATGTATAAATGAATATGGGAGAATAGATTCTGCCATTAATAATGCAGGCATATGCATCGGATCAAAGACAGCAAAATATTCGGAAGAAGATTTTGATAGAGTAATACAAGTAAACTTAAAAGGAACATGGTTATGTATGAAACATGAGATCATATTCATGAAGAAACAAGGGTATGGATCTATTGTGAATACCTCATCAATAGCAGGACTTGTAGGACTGAAACATCATGCTGCATACGTGGCAAGCAAACATGGAATAATTGGTTTAACCAAGACAGCAGCAGTTGAATATGCTTCAAACGGTATAAGAATTAATGCCGTTTGTCCAGGTACAATAAAAACAAGTTGGGTAGGAGAGAATACCAGAAGTTTAGATAGATTGCATCCAATGGGACGTATAGGGCAACCAGTTGAAATAGCAGAAGCCATTTGCTGGTTAAGTTCTGATAAATCTTCGTTTATGACAGGTCAATCATTAGTGATAGATGGAGGAAGAATTGCAGGAGAATAGGAAGTTCTAGGTATATCAAGGAAGGAGGAAACTGCGCATAACACCGTATTCACGCATCGGGCCATCCGGCCCTCGGTCCGGCAGGGGTATTTCGAGGAAGTAGTGACAGCCGGACAACCCTGCACTGGCTAAGTCCATCGGACCTGGGCTGGCGCCCTTAAGCCAGTGAGGGTTCGTGAATACAAAGACGTTAGATGAAACTGCCTAAAGCCTAAAAAGAAGTAGGTGCCCAAAAGTGACAAAAGCTAGATTAATCCAAGAAAAAGAATTAGAAGATCTTCTAATATTGTATAAATTCCTTCAACCTAGTGATCCTGAATTGAATAGATGTAAAGACTTATATGAACATTGGAAAGACATATTAAATGATAAGAATATGAATATTATAGTTATTGAACATAATGAGGTAATTGTTGCATCTTGTGTATTAGTTATCATTAAAAACCTCACTCGAAATGCAAGGCCATATGGATTAATAGAGAATGTAATAACTCATCAAGACTATAGAAGACATGGGTTTGGGCGAATGGCCTTAGAAAAGGCCAAGGAAATTGCTGAATTGAAGAATTGTTATAAGTTGATGTTAATGACCGGTTCCCATCGTGAAGAAGTACATAAATTTTATGAAAGCAGTGGATTTATAAAAGGTAAGAAGACTGGATTCATAATAAATATGTAAAAAGCACTTGAAAGTAGATTCGAAGAAGAGGCAGCATCATCTAACACCGTATTCACGCGGCGGGCATTCGCCCTTGGTTTGGACCGAGGAATTTCGGGGAAGCGGATTCAGCCACACCACTCCTGCGAGGCTAAATCTTCGACCCGGCTCCCTTTGGTCACCTTAAGCCTCTCGGGTTCGTGAACACAAGCACGTTAAGCGAAATTGCGAAATCTTAAGTAAAGAAATGTATAGGGCAATAATTGAACCATTTAAGTAATATGTTTTATGGAGGAGCCTTATTGAAATCTTTAACAATTAGAACACTTATATTTACAATGCTTTTTATACCGACTTTCATAACCATGTATTTACTATTGAAATTCTATCCACATACCGGGCTAGGAAGAATCATATCTCTGCCGGCTACTATTCTATTAAATATAGTGATAATACTAATAGGAATTAGAATCTCAATGAATAGGGCAAGAAGTTCTACTGTTTTTATTTGGATATTAATTATTTTAATAACTATAAGTGTCGCAATCATTTTGTATCCACAAGATTATGGACCTCATGTCATTCAAAAGATTTGGAAGGATGTAAGTGACTAAAATAAAGGAAGACAATTTGAAGGTGTTTCAAAGAAGTAGGCAACATCGCTTAACACCGTATTCACGCTGCGGGCTGATGTAGAAGTACCGAGGGTGGATTCAGCCGGACAACCCTGCACAGCCTAACCGCATCGCGGCCGTTCCCGTTGATCACTTAAGGCAGTGAGGGTTCGTGAATACAAGAACGTTAAGCGAAACCCCTGGAATGACATCATTTTAACAGACTCTTCTATTATTGCATCGCAAACTTGATGCGCTCCACACTCTTTATGACAAACTCGACTTAAAAGACCTTTAAATTCTAAGGGAATCTTAGCCTCTAGGCATCGAGAACCTTGATGCTCTTCATCTCTGTATAGAGAAATTGGAAAGAATCATTAAAATACCAGATTGAAAGACCAGATGAAGGATTTCATTTGAAAGGCATTTTTAAAAGACATTTAAAGGCGATAACGAATAGAACAAATTGGAAGAAAAATGAAGTAAAATTGGATTCATTTGAAAGAAGAAGAGCGATTGTGGAAGTAATTCGAGAGGTCAGGGGCATCGCTTAACACCGCATTCACGCATCGGGCTGTCGCCCTCGGTCCGGATCGAAGTTGAGAAACCTGGAAGTGGATGCAGCCGGACACACCCGACATTCGTCGGGCGTCGAGAATGCAACAACGTTATCCGAAACCTTCGAGGGCATATTAAAGACATATTAAGATAGCATCAACAACACGAAGAACAGAATACACTAGTCGCGCCAGCAAGCGAGAAAATGGGTAACCCCCTTCGCCACCGCGGCGCTTTTTTATGAAGATAGAAAGTGCCAATCCACCAAAGATGGGATACAATACCAGTTAAGAGCACTTTTAAGAGCACTTTTAAGAGCACTTTTAAGAGCACTTTTAAGAGCACTTTTAAGAGCACTTTTAAGAGCACTTTTAAGAGCACTTTTATGACAGAACAATATTGCTTATATGATCCAAGAAAACCATCATCTTTTATTGAAATAAAACCGGAAGATTATCAAGATGTTAAAGTGGCAAAGACTAGTCTGCAGATATTTTTATATATGGAAGAAAAACTTAACTTTGTAGTCGAAAGAAAAGGAAATAATGGAAATATCATTATCGAATTTAGTCATTCCTCTAGCCAGTGTTGAATGGACCCTTTATGTGAATGAAATACATAGGATAAACCGCAGAATAATTTACTTATTGACACCACATCTAAAATGTACTTGGATAGTATTGTTCATGATTTAAAGATGGTTTGTATTGATAAACCAGATATAGTAACCGTATTCGAGAAACTTAAAAATAATGAGTATGACAATGTTATGGGTTATAGAGTTATGGAAGCAATAAGAAATTATGTTCAGCATAGAGGCCTACCTATACATGCGATTTCACATAAAACTAGTAAAACTGTTGATGATAGAATAAAACACTTAATTGTACCAACTTTAAGATTAAAGGATATTGAGAATGATAGTAAATTCAAGAAAAAAGTGCTTGAAGAATTAAAACTGGCAGGAGACACCGTAGACATTAGACTTTACATTCGGCAATATATTCAATCATTTTATAAATTCCAAAAATTTATTAGGGACATATTAATAGAAGATGTTGTTACAGCTGATGAGGTTTTTAATAAATATTATACGTTATATGAACAAAGTTATGGTAAAACCACGTCATTAGCAGTTTCACGTTTACATTTAGATAAATTCCATATAGAACCAGTGCAATTTTTAAGTGATGTAATCAAACGTCGCAGAGGCATTTCGTGGAAGCCGATTCAGCAGACAACCCTGCGAGGCTAAGTGGCGGAGCCACCAGGCCCTAAGGGGCCTTAAGCTTCTCCGGTTCGTGAATACAAGAACGTTAGACGAAATCATCAATCAGAGAGGAAGAATTATCAATGACCTTAGGGAGATTTCAAAGTTATGAAGAAAGATATGCTGGAGGCTCTCAATCATATATTAAATTTCAAATTAGTTTTTATCGCTCCAATTTATTGAAATCTGTTGCAATAGCAAGCATTGAAACAGAAATAGAAAAGCTAGAAGGAATTGTTTCTAAACTATCTGAAGCTAAAGATAGTAACGGAACAAGCGATAGTAAGGAAAGTAAAAATAAAAATGAAAAACTGGTGGCAGTCGAACTTAATGAAGATCAATTTGAGTTTCTTAGTGGAGTAATGAATTTCACTCATAAGGAACATGTCATTTTAGATACATATCTTTATTCTGTACTTGTTGTTTTTCTATGGGGCGCCTTTGAAACGTATATTACATCAGTATTCAATGAATTATTTCACTTAAAGCCAAGTATGCTTAAGAGCAATGAAACACTTCGTTATGAGGAAGTCATTGATAATTTGAACGATCCATTAAAATTGATTATGAATAAAGAATTAAACAAGATCGGCCACTTTAAGTTAAAAGAATACATTGAATACTTAAAAAACAAAATCAATGTAAAATTTGAGGATGAACTAGAAAGTACACTTTCTGAAATTTATTTGATTCGAAATATTATTGCTCATAATACGGGTAAGGTAAGAGATGATTTTGTAAAGCTGCTACCAAAAGAAATTAAAACTATTGATAACGAAATTATCGTTACAACCGAATATTTTGAAAAGGCTAAAGACACCATTAGTAATTCCGTAGAAATAATTGAAAAAATGGTGCGAGATAGCTTCTTCAAGAAGCAGATTGATGACATCGTCTAACACCATATTCACGCTTCGGGCCATTCGGCCCTCGGTCCGGCTGAGGGATTTCGAGGAGACATTTCAGTCGGACACACCGTTCCCCCTAAGATAAGATCTATCTAAGGGGGATCGGCGTCGTGAATACACGAACGTTATATGAAACCTCATGCAAACAATAAATTAAGGTGGCTCGATGATGATATTTCAAAAATTCAAGATAGTTCTGGTAAGTATTTTATTAGTGTTATTTGTTCTTTTCCTTGTGTTTTTCACTTACAAAATGATGAAAGATAACCACTTAGATTCCCAATATGTTAGCGGACTTCTCGGATCAATTGTGGGTGGAGTATTTACTTTAACCTCGGTGTGGTTGACAACAGAACTACAGGAAGTAAAAAAATCATTTGATGGTCTACCTATAAAAATCCGAAAATTATCTCAATTGAGTAATGTTCTATGGAGATTAAAGGAAGAAGTGGGGCAAGATAATGTTTCTGACATAAACAAGCTTAATTCTGAGTTGCTAGACCTAGCAGCTGAAATTGATGGGAAAACTTATTCTTCAGTACTTACATTAAGAGAGCTATTGTTGAAATACTATTACGAGAATATTAATTGTCGAGACAATAGAAATGATTTTGGTGAACACGTACTTATTAAAACAGAGGAATACATTTCTTTGAAATCTAGAGTTTACGAGATGATTCTAGAGAAATATAAAAACATAATAGGATATGAAGAGCTCCTTACAAACAAGTATAAATAAAACGATTGCAAGTAACTCAAAGAATGCATTTGGCATCATATAACACCGTATTCACGCTGCGGGCTTACGCCCTTGGACCGGACCGAAGTAGAAGTGCCGAGGTTAGATTCAGCCGGACAACCCTGCGAGGCTAAGTCTGGCGACCGTTCCCTTCGTTCACTTAAGCCTCTCGGGTTCGTGAATACAACAACGTTATATGACATTACCCAGTGATTATTTTTAAGGAGGGACAAAACAAAGTGCATGAGAGAATTCAAGTAAAACTAACTGTTGATTTAACACAATATCTCAATGGCCTTGTGGCTGGAACTGAAGGTTATACAATTGGGAATTATGGGATTTGGTCGCGAGCTAACGATAATTTTACGGGAGTACATTTTCCTGGGTTAGGTTCTCTAGATGTACTTTGGTCTTCTTTGGAAATAATTGATCAAAAATATTTAGAGGAAATGGAAATCCAAAGAAAGCAGAGGTTAGAAGAATTCAAAACCGCTAAAAACATAACTAAATATGTCGGGCCGAGAGGCGGATTTAAAGGTTTGAGTTTTGAATATACAAAATCTAATGGGACATCCGTTTCTTACTCAAATGGATTTAAACAAGAATCAGAAAAATTAATTGAATATTTTAAAGAGTTAAATTTGGAAATTGAAGAGAAATTAAGATAATTTGAATGTGTTTGAGATGCTTGGAAGTGGAATCAGACGGACACACCCGACTCCGTCGGGCGTCGAGAATGCAACAACGTTATATGACATTCTCCAAGTGCCTGAAGGGAGGAAAAACCTAAATGCAAAACCTGTCATATTTAGCGCAGCTTCTCAAACAAAAAAATGAAGTAGATAAACAAATTGCATCAATTTTAGGGAGACCAGCGATACTTGGTCATACAGGAGAATTTATTGCCTCAAGAATCTTTAATATTACTCTTCAAGAAATGGCCAACTCAAAAGGCATTGATGGATATTTTAATAATGAGCCCCTTCAAGGCAAATCTGTAAATATTAAGTGGTATACCAAAGATTCAAGAATGCTAGATATAAACCTAAACGGATTACCGGATTACTATCTCGTTTTGACTGGCCAAGAAAATTATTCACTGGGATCTTCAAAGGGAACTCATGCACCGTGGCTTATTAAAAGGATTTATTTGTTTAACACAATCAAGGTAATAGAGAATCTAAAGGATAGGAAAGTAAAAATCGGAACTGCAACAAGTATTATTAAATCAATATGGGAACAAGGCGAAATATACCCAAAAAACATCAATAAAGACATATTACTATCGAGTGAACAAAGGGAGTTTTTAAGTCTATTCGATGAAGTGGGGAATGTCATATAACACCGCATTCACGCATCGGGCATTCGCCCTCGGTCCGGATCGAAGTTGAGAAGCCAGGTAGTAGAGGCAGCCGGACACGCCCGACTCCTTCGGACGTTGAGAACGCAACAACGTTATATGTAATTTCTGTAAATGTATTTATATCTGTTCCTTTAGGTGGGATATTTTGAAATCAACAATCTCAATTATTATATATCTTGGGATAGGTTATATTTCTCTTGGTCTTTTGAAGCTTATGGATGTAATAAAGATTGAATTCAAATTCATTTTCAGTTTCTCATTGGCTGGCTTTTGGTTCATTTTATATGATTTGTTTTTATTCATTTTAGAAACGAATACTAGTCGAAATCGATATATAAGTTTTGGATTAAGAGGAGGCAGGCAGTTATCTTTATTTTTAGCCATATTTACAATTGTGGTTGTACCGTTTAGTCCAATGAAATGGAACAATAACTTACTCAAGCAGGTTAATGACTCATTAGTATTTATAGGATTAGGTCTAGTAATAATTTTAATTGGAATGAAAACTCATCGGGAACTAAAGCAATCTAAAGAAACAATTTAGTGGATTCGAAGATGACATCAACTACATATAACACCGCATTCACGCATCGGGCATACGGCCCTCGGTCCGGACCGAAGTTGAGAAGCCTGGAAGTGGGTGCGGCCGGACACACTTGACATTCGTCGGGCGTCGAGAATTCAACAATGTTAGACGAAATTCTATTGCGAAAGGCGTGAAAAACATACAATCCAAACCCTGTATTTATTGTGGTGATCTTCGAAACGACAAGTTATCAAAGGAACACGTAATATCAAAGTCAGTTATGGAAGTTGCATTTGGCAAACCAATTCTAAACACTGCAAGAGCAGAGTTATTTAAATCCGCTCTTATTGATCATGAACAAGTAATAAAAGATGTTTGCATAGATTGCAATTCAAAATTAAGTATTTATGATGACGCCGGTAAAATATTAGCTTTGGAGATAAATAAGACGTATAGCCCACCCGATTCAATTCTTAGCGTAAATAAAAATATGATTGGATGGATATATAAAACTCATTTGAATCACTTGAGAATAATAGCTGATAGGGAGACTGGTGAGTATTATAAAGTTATTCCACGAATTTATAAATCTCTTATAAAGAATAGTCAAATACCACAATATAGCTTTCCTTTATACTTTCAAGGATGGAATGGACTAAGTTATTTTTGGGATATAAATGATGAACGGAAAATTCCTTATTTCTCGTATAGAAGTGTCAGATATCCGGATATTGATATTATTATCTCTAATTTTCGAATAAAATGGCTCGATACATTTATGGTTTTCCCAAGGAATTTGAATTATTTGGACTTTGAAAGAAGATTGTCTGAAACGCTTAAAACTATTAAGCATCAATTTAGGATCGCTCCTGACTTACATACTCCCTTTTCGAATTTGATCGTTTTTAAAAATCTATTAACTACAAATGAGATCCTGGAGAATATCCGTAAAATTGACTGAGAGGGCAATAGAACTTCGTCTAACACCGCATTCACGCACCGGGCTGACGCCCCTCGGTCCGGACCGAAGTAGAGAAGCCTGGAAGTGGAATCAGCCGGACTCATCCGACTCCGGTGGGCGTCGAGAATGCAAGAACGTTAGGTGAAATTCTATCTAGGGCTTTTCAAACCGAATAATGATACAATGAAATCAAAACGTTTGGAGGGATCAAACGTGAAATGGCAAGAAGCCCAAAACATATATCCTGATCAATGGGTGAAGTTTGAAATTTTAAATTCAATGGAACAGGATAACAAAGAAATAATTGATGAAATTGCTTTAATTGGTCCAGTAAAGGACGAGGATGCTACTCGTGAATTACTCAATTGTAAGAACAGAACCCTTGTTTTTCATACATCAAGAGATAAAGTTGAAGTGTTCATTCGTAAAAACGTTGGTTTAAGGAGATATCTTTAAATGCTAATTGAATTTAGAGAAGGTCTTCTTTTTACTGAAATAACCATTCAATATAATGGTAAAAGTAAATTAATTAAGAATATTGTGATTGATACAGGTGCAAGCCATTCCTTAATTTCTCAAGATGCAGTAGATGATATTGACATCAGAGCAACCAAAGAAGATCATTTTATTACAAGTTTCGGGATTGGCGGAGAAGAACACGCTTTTATCAAAACCGTACAGTCGATTGAAATTGGAGATTTTATTCTAAAGGATGTTGAACTAGATTTCACATCCTTCAAGTATCACAACATCAATGGATTATTAGGGCTCGACATTTTATTAAATGGCAAATTTAATATCGATCTGTTCAACTTAGAGCTAAAACGTCTGCAATAATTATTGCAGATTTTTTTTATCCATTTCAAAGAAGAGATAGAACTTCACCTAACACCGTGTTCACACATCGGGCCATTCGGCCCTCGGTCCGCCCGATGCATTTCAAGGAAGCAGATTCAGGCGGACACACCTGCGAGGCGAACTACGCAAGCGCAGCCGGCCACTTCATGGCCTTAAGCCTCTCGGCGTCGTGAACACAAGAACGTTAGATGAAATTAACAAGTTCAATATTAATTAAAGCATCGAACAATTGTTCTCTATCTTAGTGGTAGATAATGGTGCAATGGGGAAGACAATTGAATCTTGGGTGGGCATGGTTCCCCTTCGAAAGGAGGTGAGGCCATGGAAGTAAAGGATGCATTGACGATCATGTTTTTATTTCGGTCGTTTATCCTTGTCCTTTTAACATACATCAATTCTAACAACAAGAGAAAGTAAAAACCCACCCCAAGGTTGACGCCAAAGGTGGGTTTTTATGTCCATTCGACCAAGAAGGGATAAACCCATCCAAGCCAATTGTTAAGCCGAGTGTTAGCCGCACTCGGCTTCTTTAGAAATATGATAACACAATTGGAAAAGAAGTGAATCAGCAAAGCGTGTATTAAAGAAATTTGAAAACACTTGAATACAATATAAAGGCGATAAGTGAGTCAACTTTGAAAGGCCAATTTAAGGCGTTATAAAAAGAGTTTAAGGACCATTTGAAAGACTATTGAAAGATTGAGTGTGAGCAGTTCAATGAAGTGTTAACTTCGTCAAACACCGTATTCAAGCATCAGGCCATCCGGCCTTCGGTCTGGCAGAGGCATTTCGGGAAGTAGAATCAGCTGGACACACCCGACTACGTCGGGCGTCGTGAACACAACAACGTTATACGTAATTGCACAGAGCAAAAAATAGAAGGAGGGAGAATTATATGAATAACTCCTCATATATTTTCAATTCAATTTTAAATGATTTAGGAGAATCAGCTGTTCCTGGCTTTCATATAAAAACACATGGTCGTGGTGGATTTATTTATTATGTTGAGGATGAATACATTATTCCAATCGCAATTGAAATGCCTGGAGTCGATTATTTAGACATACTAGTCTTTGGGGAAACTGAACATATTAAAACAAAGTATTATCTTAAATCCAATCACAGCGAAACTCTTATTTTAGAAGAAAGATTTAGGATACAAAATTTATTAGTTAAGTGGTTAGAACAAAAGGGGAAGATACATGATATACAAATAGGAAAATGATTGGAAAGAAGTTTGATAGTATATCAAGAAGTGTGCAACTACGTATAACAACATATTCACGCTGCGGGGCATTCGCCCCTTGGTCCGGACCGATGTTGAAGAGACGAGGGTAGATTCAGCCGGACACACCCGCACCACCTAACCGCGTCGCGGCCGCCACTTCGTGACTTAAGGTGGTGAGGCGTCGTGAATACACGAACGTTATCGGACACTCCTAAGTTCAAGAGACATCGAAGTCCAAGAGACTTCGAAGTTCAAGTGACATTGAAGTTCAAGGGACATCAAAGATCAAGACAAGACACATTTGTGAGGGCATGGCCGAAGAAGCCTGGAGCGTCCGATAACACCTCATTCACGCATTGGGCATCCGCCCTCGCTCCGGACCGAAGTGGAGAAGCGCTTGGAAGTGGATGCAGCCGGACACACCCGACTTTCGTCGGGCGTCGAGAATGCAAGAACGTTATAAGAAATCCCCACAAACCTTTTAAAAAAAAGATAGGTGATCTAAATGGATGTTCACATTTTCGGAGAAGAGAATCAACAGATTATTATTAGCATTGAGGAAGTGTTGGGTTCCCTGACACGACAAGTTATATAGGAGGATATGATTTTAAAGGTGTAATTCAAATAAAAAGTGGTAACTATTTCGTTCAGGGATCAATTTGGCTGACTACAGGTCAATTGTTTCAACTTTATAACGAAATAAATGAGATCTATAAAGAACTAAAAGGAAAAGCAATTTTGAAGTCTATGGATATGGATTTTGAAGTAACAATTGAAGTTGATCCACGTGGAAGGATTTATATAAGTGGAAGCTATAAACAATTTCCAAGTGTTGATAATGAATTAACATTTTCAATTGAATCAGATCAAAGTTATTTGGTGAAGACAATTGAAGACTTAAAATTGATTAACTTAAAGTACGGTGGCATGAAGGGCATTAAGAATCTGTGAGGGTATTTCTAGAAGGTGGGGACATCTTATAGCACCATATTCACGCTTCGGGCATTCGCCCTCGGTCCGGCAGAGGGATTTCGTGGGAGAAGAAGCAGCCAGACACAGCTGCAAGACAAATCTCGCTTCGCGAACCGGTGTGCCGGATGGCTGCGTCATTCCAGCATTTCCTTAAGTCTTTCGACGTCGTGAATATAAGAACGTTATGCGAAACCTTCGAGTGCATATTAAAGACATATTAAGATAGCATCAACAACACGAAGAACAGAATACACTAGTCGCGCCGGCAAGCGAGCAATTGGGTAACCCCCTTCGCCGCCGCGGTGCTTTTTTATGAAGAATAGAAAGTGCTAATCCGCTAAAAATGGGATACAATACCAGTTAAGAACGCTTTTAAGAACGCTTTTAAGAACGCTTTTAAGAACGCTTTTAAGAACGCTTTTAAGAACGCTTTTAAGAACGCTTTTAAGAACGCTTTTAAGAGCACTATTAAGGGCTTTTAAGGAGATTTTTGAGGGTGGGTTATTGAAACATATTAATAGCTCCAAGGGAATATCGAAGGAATGTTTGAAGAGATAAAGATAGTGTGAGAATACTCGAGAGGTCGAAGGCATCGGATAACACCGTATTCACACTGCGGGCTTGCGTCCTTGGTCCTGACCGTAGTAGAAGTGCCGAGGGTGAATTCAGCCGGACACCCCTGCGAGGCTAACTCTGACGACTCGTTCCCTACGCTCACTTAAGCCTCTCGGGTTCGTGAACACAAAAACGTTATCGGAAATTAACAAAGCATAAATTAATAAACAATTGAGAAAGAAGTGTTTCGATTGATGTCGAGAGAAAGCCATATTGAATTTCTTGAACAAATAGATCCTAGAGAATTGTTAGGTAAAATAAGAAGGTTTAGGAATTTGAACATCTCAATTATGACACAAGAAGCTATAAATAATGAGATATTCGATGTACTTACTTTTAAAGGAAATTTTATTTATTTCACTAATTCGAATTTTTACCCTAAAGGTACGAAGTTCTTTAGAGCTAGAGTATTAGATGGATCATTGATTCCAAATAGAAACTTGAAAATTGAATCGGATTTTTGGAATGCACCAAGTGAATTTATACGACAATATGGCAGATTGAATAAACCTAATGAATCTCTGCTTTATACTACGCCAATAAACCCCTCAGTTACTTTAAAAGAAGTAAAAGTACCTTATGGCTCTTATTACGCTTTAATAATATACGAAGCGAAAGATGAAATAAAAGTAAATGTGATAGGTCAAGAATACAACTATGAGTCTTTAGGGATTTATAGTGAAAAAGCTAGATTAGTAAATGATATTATTAACGATTTTTTGAGAGAAGAATTTTGTAGAGATGTAGGAGTAGGGACAGAGTACTTATATTGTGTTTCTGAATTTATAGCAAAGTCTTTTTTTGATTTACCGCCTAGAGTTGTTCAAGATGCTTGGGCATATCCGTCACTTAAAGATAAATTAAATTATAATGTTTGTTTTAGACCTCAGGTTGCTAGAGAATTATTAGAATTAAAAGGTGCATTAATTGGTCAAAAGCAATCTCAAAATGATGACATTATTGTTAAATGTATAGCTCATGGCTTTGATGAGAGTGGTAACGCTCAATTCCACAAATTAGGAAGTGACATACAAAAGTCTGTATTTCCAGAAATAATTTAAACTTTACTTATAGTTATATTAAACAATCGTATACTTTATAGTAATTATAGATGTCATTTTTCAAAAGTTATAGAAAGTTATAAAATGCAAATTAAGAGGGCAATCACTTCCGATAACACCGGATTCACGCTGCGTGGCTACGCCGCTTGGTCCGGACCGGAGCAAAAGAAGTGGATTCGGATGGAGTAAATTGTGTAGCAAGAAAGCGGAATCAGCCGGACAACCCTATACTGCCTAACCGCGTCGTGGCCTCTCCCTTCGGTCGGTTTAGGCAGTAAGGGTTCGTGAATACAAGAACGTTAATGAAATGCCGGCTAATCGGAAACAACTTAAGGAAACAAATGTAATTTCCCTTGTGTGTTGGTGTATAATAATGAAATACAAGTAGGAGGCGTTCTTCATGAGTATAGAAGAAAAACTCATTCAAGATTTTTTAACCTTGCCAGAAGATAAAAAGATTGAAGTCCTTGATTTTGTTGAATTCTTAAAAAACCGAACAAACAAACAATTGGAATCCATGATGGATGAGATTATAACGGAAAACCATGAAGCATTAAAGGAACTGGCTAAATGATAACGATCACGATTGAGCAATTGATTGTCTTTCATGAGAAGATATTAAAAGCTACAGGTGGAGCGGAAGGCATTAGAGATCGAGGGATGCTCGAAAGTGCATTGAATAAGACATTAGTTACTTTTGATGGGCGTGAACTTTATGAAGGATCAATCAAAAAAATTGCTGTGACTAGTCATGCACTTATAAAAAATCACGGTTTCGTAGATGGAAATAAACGAGTTGGGGTTGCAGTTTTATTAATGTTATTGCGGTTGAATCATATTTCTGTTAAATACGAACAAAGCGAATTAATTGAACTGGGTATAAAAACCGCCGAAGGAAAGTTTGGAGAATCACATATCGAACGATGGATTATCCAACATCAAGTGAAAGAACAAGCTTGATGTTTTTTCATTGTCAAGGGAAGTAAGAAATTCGAAGATGGCCGGCATATCATTTAACACCGGATTCACGCTGCGCGGCTATGCCTGAAAGTAGGTATTTGCAAGGGATAATAGATTAATTTTCCAAAGCTTGATGAAGAAACAGAAGAAAACCAGAAAAAAGCAATGGAAATACTGCTCCCACCAATAGCTAGCCTTTTTTATTCAACAGTTAGATATTTTGCTTTAACAGGTAGAAAGGTTATTGCGGATTCTTTGATTGACAGCAAATACTGGAAGGAAGGAAATGCGTTTAAAAACATCAACAGAAAATTTGAAAGCGAAATCATAAAAGGAATATCCATCAGATAACGTCGTATTCACGTTACGGGCAGGCGCCCTTGGTCCGGACATAAGTTGAGCAGCCAGGAAGCTGACTCAGCCGGACACATCCGACTCCGTCAGGCGTCGTGAATACACGAACGGTTTGTGAAATTAATGCAATACATTTATTCAATCGAAAAGGCGCACTCATCTTGCGCGATTCCTATTTTAATTAGTTATGCAGTAACTTCTTGAGATTTAACTTTGAGTTGTACGCTCAAACCAGAATTTGGACCTGGAGGAAGACCCAGACTAGTATCAACTCCAATATTATTTCTTAAATCATCAATTAATTGTTGAGGATCAAACCTTTCACCAATTTTCGCTTTTGATGAAGGTCGAGGATCCGAAACTTCTTTGGCACGATAAACAACTATTTCAAAATTAGAATCATCCAAGGCACGCCTACATAATGCACGTATGTAATATCTATTAAATTCTCCCTCAGCTAACGTATCCGGTGCTGTAATAGGTACCTTGGCTGTAGTATAGCCAACCTTCGTCTTTCTTTGTTCAGTTTCGGATAAATAGCCATTTCTAAGTTGTTTTGATAGCGAGGAATCTTCACCACTTAAAAAGGACTGTTTCAAAGCATTGGTGTAGTTTGCCTTACCAATACTATTCAACCTTGGACTTAAGTATACTTTTCCTTGCTCAATATCAATATTCAATTCAATAGTCATAAACTTTCTAGTTTCTTGATCGAGATTCAAATAATTTAGCCCCACATTTACACCACCCTTTTATTTCCAACTTAATGGTACTATACTTTTGAACACCTAAACAAGTATATAAGTTGTAGGAATTTAACTTCACATAACATCGTATTCACACTGCGGGCTTACGCTTCTTGGTCCGGCCGAAGTTAGAAGCAGGTAAGTTTGAGCCTAAGTCTGCGACCCGCTCCCTACGATCACTTAAGGCTCTCGGGTTCGTGAACGCAAGAACGTTATCTGAAAAACCTGAAATTACATAGAAAGATAGTGAAAAAATGAAGAACAACAAGAACAGCTCAAACACACCAAGACATAAAAGACTTAATCGGTTAGGGAGACTTCAAGCAGCAAAGATATGGTTACTCAAATACAATGGGAGCAACTTGGTCAGGGGCTATAGTAAGCACTTCGCGGTAATCTTCTGTGTGCTGTGAGGGAACTTGAGATACTGGGTCATCGTACGGACCCTAGGTATTTGAAACAATTAAAGATTAGCTTTCAAAGCCAAGTAACTAAGACAAGACAGAAGGAGATAGAAGATCAATTTTGTGAGAGCTATGACGGAGATGAATTGTATTGCGTTGATGAGTCAGTTGCGAATGAAGACAAAGAAGAAGATGAAGAAGTACCATTTTAGCAAGTTCGAAGAAGGCGAGTACATCAGATAACACCGCATTCACGCTTCGGTCGCTGGCATCCTTGTGGAATTTTATTTTCATAATTCATGCTCAACATCCTTAAGAGGAATTAACTCGCCTTTTAACAGCCATAGGAATGGAGCAAGTAACGCGAGGAGTGCACCGGCATTAGATAACACCTCATTCACGCTTCGGCCTTGCCCTCGGTCCAGACTGAAGTTGAGAAGACTGGGAGCGGAATCAGAGGGTATAGTAAGCTGGCCAACAACTATGCCAGTTAGTGATAAAGAATTAGTATCAATATTAGGTACATATGAAAGAAGTAGCTATGATAGAGCCAGCAAAAGTAATTATGAACTTAACATAATGCTAGGGGAATATAAAGCAACGTTCAATATTTGGTCAGTTCCATTGAAAGCAACTAATAAAAAGGAATTTAATGGACTTGATGTTGGAGAAATGATAACTATAATACTAACTGCGGATAACTCAAAATAAACGTATCGAGGTTTATGGTATAAGACTAAGAACACTAGCTTTCTCGAATTAGCTGAAGTAACTTATCAAGAAAAGAAAAATGCTATACTCGGTTTCATGAACACAAGCGTTATACGACAAGACCAAGCAATCAGATTCTAGGTCAAATTGAAGGGACGATCTCAATGTCAAAAAAAAAATTTATCATTGGTTGAATTAAAGCGATTTCTTAAAGATAGCTCTCATGCTGAAATCGTAGCAATGGTCATGGAGTGCTATAAACTCAATGAAGAAGTGAGAAAGTATTTTCAAATAAAACTTAATCCGGAAGACAGTGTCATTGAATTTTATGAAGATGCGAAGAAAGCGATTATTCACGAATTCTATCCTGACAAGGGGGAGCCTAAATTACGCTTATCCCAAGCCAAGCAGGCTATAAGTAATTTTAATAAACTTTGTAACGACATTTCGAAATCGATTGATTTAATGCTTTTATATGTCGAGCAAGGAATCGAGTTTACGAATGATTGTGGTGATATTAATGAAAGATTTTATGATTCGATGATTTCAATGTATGGCCAAGTCATAAAGAAAATTAGAGATAACCATGAATTGAATCTGTATGGTGTATTTGAAGAACGTTTAAGAACAGCTGTTGAAGATGCAGAAGGAACTGGTTGGGGATTTTATGAATGTTTAGCAGATTTATTTTATGAACTGGAACGTGAGTATGCAGATGATGAATGCTTTGTAAGCATCCAGAAGTCTCGTCGTATAACACCAAATTCACGCTTCGGGCCAATTCGACCCTCGGTTCGGCAGGGAGTTAGAAGTGGATTCGGGGAAGTATTTTCTGGAGCCAGGAAGCGGAGTCAGCCGGACACACCCGCACCACCTAACCGCATCGCGGCCGGCTCCTCCTGAGCCTTAAGGTGCTAGTGTGTCGCGTATACAAGAACGTAATGTGAAACCTGTGCAAGAGCATAGAAAGGACAAGAGTGAAAATGTTCGTATTTAGATTTACTCAAATCTTATTAAATGATATGAAAGTTTCTCCTGAAGAAAATGAGTTTATTTCGCCATTATTTAGTTGGCATGCCAATATTATTAAATTAAATAATCGAAAGCATATTATACTCATCAATGACTTAAGTCGACTAAGTGTGATTATAGATGGTATTAGATCGTCACAATTTCATAAATTAGTGGATAAATTCCGCATAACATTAACTGAATATCTTAAAACTGAAGGAATGGAACAGAAACTGATAGATTTATATATAAGAGATGGACAGGAGATAGCTATTTCAAAAACTAACAATAGAAGTGTCTTAGGGACAATGAAAGAAGTAACGCTGTACAGTACGGATGTAAATGATTTCGAGAATGAATATGAACTTATGAAATGGATAAATCGAATTATTCATAAGCCAATTGACTATAAAGAACCAATAAAAGTATTTAAAGATGCTATTCAAAGTAATTACTTGTAAAAAGATTCTGGATGGCATAGGCATCACATAACACCTTATTCACGCTGCGTCGCTAACACTTGTTCCGTCCGGAATCCAGTTTGGCGGACGTTCCGTTCCGGATCAAGGCTCAACCGCCGGATCGCCTCCGTCCGGCACGGCCGCTTTCCGAAACTCCCCCGGGGTCATGCCGAAGCGCCGGCGAAACTGGGTGCGAAAATGTTTGCCGTCGGCAAAGCCGCATTCCAGTGCAGCATCGCGGATCGGCGCGTCGCCGGAGCGAAGCAGGCGACTGCACTGCTCCAGCCGGTAAGCGTTCACGAACCCGGCGAAGCTGTCGTGCAGCTGGCCGCGGAACAAGCGGTTCAGGGAGCTGCGGCTGATGCCGAGCTTCGCCGCCGCGTCATCCAGTTTGATTTTATCGCGGTAATGCTGGTGAACGTAGGCGATCGCCTCCTGCAGGAGCCGCGTTTTTTTGCGCCTGACGTAGTCGTTCTCCGCACCCTGTTCACCCTGGCGCCCCAGCTCCGCAAGCAGCGCGAGCAAATACCCCCGCAGCTTCGTCAAGTAAGCCGGCTTCTTGTCCTCGTATTCCCGCAGCATCGTCTGCATCAAATATTCGATTTCCATGCCGTCGCTCGCGTAATATTTGCGCCCGGAAGGCAGTGAGCGAACGTCGTAGTCGACGAAGTCGGGCGTGAACATGCAGTCGATCCACTCGAACTGAGGCGTAATCGGCTCGAAGGCGTGCACGTCGCCCGCTTGAATGACGAACACGTCGCCCGCCCCCGCGCGAAAAGATTTTTCGTTCAGCCGGTGCAGCGCTTTGCCGGAACGGACGTAGAACAGCTCTACAAAATCATGCTTGTGCCGCGTGACGGTGCGGTAGATGGCGTTGTTCAACGTATGAATGCGGATGCGTTCCTCCGGATGAATGAACTGCGCTTGCGTAAAATGATACGTTTCCGTCATGGCGGTATTCCTCCTTGATTTGAACCAATATACTCCATCTGTGATTCGATACACCCTCTATTAATCGTTGTATCTCTCTATAATGAGGATGTCAAGCGTTTACATGATGATATTCGGAGGGATTAACGATGGAGCATCGACACCCATGGACGGCGGCCTGGATATGGCCAAGCAGTGACAGCAATGCCGGAGCGGCGCGCAGACAGCAGCGTACGTTCTTTCGAAAATCGTTCCAGGTCGCGAACCCCGCCGAATCGGCGTTGACCGTGGAAGTGACGGCCGACAGCAAATACCGTCTGTACGTGAACGGGATTTTCGTACTGCGCGGGCCGTGCAAGGGCGATGATTTCAACCAATATTACGATACGGTCGAGCTCGCGCCGTATCTTCGCGAAGGAAGCAATGTCATCGCGGTGGAAGTGGTGCATTATCCGCGTATTCTGATCGGCGGCCCGTCGGAGGGCGGCCCGATGTCCGAATGGCGTTCGGATATCGGCGGCTTATGGCTGCAGGGCGCGCTCACGGACAGAAGCGGAGCGGAGCCGCTCAAGCTGGACACCGACGGCTCGTGGCGGATGACAAGCTGTGAGGCGGTCGGCATCCAGGCGGAGACGAAGACGCTGTTCGTCGGCGGAACGGAAGAGGTGCAGGGCAGCCTCATCCCGGCCGATTGGCGGGAAGCCGGCTTCGACGACTCTTCGTGGGCCGTCTGCGGCGGGCCGATCGAGCCGCTTGACCGTCTATGGGGCCAGCTTCTGCCGTGGCAGCTGAAGCCTCGGCCGATTCCGGCGCTTCAGGAAACGGAACGCGAATTCGTGCGCGTTATGCGCGCTTCCGGTATCGCGCCGGATGCAGACGTGGAGGCGATTTTCCCCCTTCGCTTGAACCCGGGTGAGTCGGCATGGCTCGAGCTGGACGCCGGCTTGCTCACGACGGGGTACGTGCAGCTGGATGTCTGCGAGGGCGGAGGCGGGCGCGTCGCTCTGCTCTATGCGGAAGCGTACGAGTACGAGCACCCCGAGCAGCACGGCGGACAGCGCAAAACCGTGCGCGACGATCCGGAGGGCAAAATCCTGATCGGCAACGAGGATTTCTACAGTCCGGCGGGCTGGGGACGTCCGGGCAGGCCGGAGACGTACGAGCCGATGGGGCGCCGCGCGTTCCGTTTTGTCCGGGTTGCGCTGCAAGCAGGGGACGAGCCGCTTACGCTGGCGAGCCTGCGGTGGCGCGCGACGAGCTACCCGCTGCAGGAGCTCGGCAGCGTCCGCTCGTCCGATCCGCTGACGGACGACATGTGGCGCATCAGCTTGAACACGCTGCGCAACTGCATGCAGGATACGTACGAGGATACCCCCTACTACGAGCAGATGCAGTACATCATGGATGCGAAATCGCAGGCGCTGTTCACGTATGCCGTCAGCGGAGACGACCGGTTGGGGCGGAAGACGATTTATGATTTTCACAGCTCGCTCATTCCGTCCGGCATGCTCCAGAGCCGTTATCCGTCAGTCTCCCGGCAGGTCATTCCGGGGTTTGCGCTCTATTGGGTTCAGATGGTGTACGACCATTACGCGCATTTCGGAGACGCGGCGCTCGTCCGCCGGTATCTGCCGACGATCGATGCCGTGCTCGGCTGGTTCGAGCGGCTGGTGGAGGAAGACGGCCTTGTCGGCTACATTCCCGAGCCGTATTGGGCCTTCGTCGATTGGGTGGAATCGTGGAACGAGACGGCAGGCGCTCCGCCTGCGAGAAGAGAAGGCGCGCTGACCGCGTATAACCTGATGTATGCCGTGACGCTGCAGCAGGGGGCCGACCTGAACGAAGCGGCCGGCCGCACGGATACAGCGGCGGAATACCGGTCGAGGGCACAGGCAGTGAACGCGGCGGTGCTCGCCTCTTGTTACGACGAGGCGAGCGGCTTGTTCCGCGACGGCCCGGCGGTTGCGATGTTCAGCCAGCATGCCCAGCTGTGGGCCGTGCTCTCGGGCGCCGTGGAAGGCGAGGCCGCGGGCGCGCTGATGGACCGGATGTTCGCGCGTAATGATCTGGCGGAAGCGTCCTTCTCCATGAGTCATTTCTTATTCCGGGCTCTCGCGAAGGCGGGACGCTACGGGCGGACCGAGCAGCTGTGGCAGGCGTGGAAGGATCAGATCGCTCTCGGGCTGACTGCATGGGTGGAGGATCCGGTTCAACAGCGCAGCGACAACCATGCGTGGAGCTCGCTTCCGCTGTACGAATACCCGGCGGAGACGCTGGGCGTGAAGCCGGGCTTGCCGGGATTCGCCGCGGTTCGCATCGAGCCGAAGCCAGCAGGGCAGACCTGGGCCGAAGGCGCCGTACCGACGCCGATGGGCGAAGTGCGCGTCCGCTGGGAAATCGCGGACGGCCATTTCACGCTGGACGCGGAAGTGCCGGCCGGCGTGCCGGCCGTCGTCGTACTGCCGGACGGCTCGACGCATGAGCGCGAGCAGGCGTCGTTCCGGGTGGCCTGCCCGATTTGATGGGCGGCTGAGCAGCTAGCTTTATTTGCGATCCTGTGTAGGGGAAGGACCGGAAGCGGGAATGGAGCGGTGCGGCTGGGCAAAGGTATTGGCAGGAGTACCGTGAGAGCAAGGCATAAGAAATGAAAAAGACGGTTCCATTCCGCGCTGGGCGCGGTTTGGAACCGTCTTGTTGTGTTCTAGTAATCGGTGGAATCTCGCGAATCGCGATTTAGTGTACCCAGTGCACATGGCACAGAATCGGTAGAATTACGCCAATGTAGTGTACCCGGTGCACTACATGGCACGGAATCGGCGGAATTCCGCTAATGTAGTGTACCCAGTGCACTACATGGCACGGAATCGGTGCAATTCCGCCAAAGTAGTGAACCCAGTGCGCTACATGGCACGGGATCGATGGAATGCCGCCAATGTATTGTATTCAGTACAATACATGACTCGGATTCACCGGAATGCCGCCAATGTAGTGTATCCAGTACGCTACATGTAGCGAATTCGCCGGAATGCCGCCAATGTAGTGTATCCAGTACGCTACATGTAGCGAATTCGCCGGATTTCCACCGGTTGCCGGCAGCCCGCATAGCTCGCTCCGCGCTAGCTCGCTCCGCCTTCGCGGGTGCGCGTCATCTGCTGCCAGACGGAGCCGGCAGCTTCTTCGCCGCGCTGGATGCGCTCCAGCGCGATGCGGGCCTGCAGGCTGACCTCGTATTCCGGGTCGGCCGCGGCCCGTTCAAGCGCCTCGACGGCGGTGTCGTCGCCCGCCTCGTAGAGGAAGCGCGCGGCGCGCCAGCGGACCAGCTTGTTGCGGTCGCCGAGCGCCTCGATCATCGGTCCGATGGCGGCGGGGTCGCCAAGATCGGACAACGTATCGCCGGCGGTGCGCCGGACGGATGCCGATGCGTCCCGCAGCCCGGCGAACAGCAGCGGCATCGCCTCCGGCAGGCGCAGCTCGCCGAGGTAGACGACGGCCAGCCGCCGGATGGAGGCGTTGTCGTCGCCGATCGCCTGCGCGAGCAGCGGCAGCATCTCCGGCGTCGGCGCCGTGCGGTTCAGCGCCTCGTAGCGGACGGACCAGTCAGGGTCCGCCAGCTTCGCCGCGAGCTGCTCCGCCGTCAGCGGCGCGGGCCGCACGACCGGTGCGGCCTCGGCTTCGCCGCCGGAGGCGCCGAGCGCGATCGCCGCCTCGACGAGCGCTTCCAGCCGCTCCTGCGGATAGGCGGCTTCCAGCTCGCGCACGAGCTCCGCGGCAATGTCGTCGGGCTCGCCGTAGCGGACGCCGAGCTCCTCCAGCTTCCGCTCGCGGATCATGGACGCGCCGGCCGCGCGGGTGACCGCCTCCGCGAATGCCGCGGGCATCGCGGCGCGCGACTCGCCGCCCGGCGTGCGCACGCGCACCTGCATCGGGATCCCCCGATACAGCTGCACGAACGCGTGGGCTTCGCCGAAGGCGCCGGCGGCCGCCGGCCCGCCGCCAGTCCCGGCTCCGCCGGCTTCCTCGCTCTGCAGCAGAACCCGCGCCGCGGACAGAATACGCTCCCAGTCCGCCCCCGGCTTCCGGTCGAGCGCTATGAAATCCGCCGTGCGGAACAGTCCCCGCACGCCTTCGATGGCAAGCAGGCCGCGCAGCGGCTCGGGCGCGCTCGATGCCTCCGCAGCCGCATAACTAAACCGCTGGCCCGGCGCAAGCTTCTCGTCCACGTTCAATTTCATCGTATTCGGACTTGGCGTAGGTTCAATGCCTGTCAATTTCATCGATTCAACCTCCGTTTCTCGCTCATGCGTTCCATTCCAGTGTAAACCATCCGGAAGGCGAATCACAAACCATTGCGCGAATGGCGTCACCTCCGGAGGGGATGGTTATTTAGTTGGAGACGGCGAATATTTCCAGAACGGCGTACGCATGGCGACGGTATCTCGCTCTCGGTGGAGTCTCGCTCTCGGTGAAGTCTCGCTCTCGGCGATGTCTCGCTCTCGGCGGTATCTCGCTCTCGGGGTTGTCTCGCTCTCGGGGTTGTCTCGCTCTCGGGGTTGTCTCGCTCTCGACGGTGTCTCGCTCTCGGTGGTATCTCGCTCTCGGTGGAGTCTCGCTCTCGGCGGTGTCTCGCTCTCGGGAGTGTCTCGCTCTCGGCGATGTCTCGCTCTCGGCGATGTCTCGCTCTCGACGGTGTCTCGCCACACGGAGCAGTCACGCGACCGCAGCACTTACGAGACCCCTAGTTCCCGGCACTCCGCCCTCGCGGCGCACCCGAACCCGCTTTTTCCCGCATAATCCCTTTGCCGCCTTCTCCCGCCCCGAATGATTCGTCAGTCATGCGTATTCCGCCGGCTTATGGCTGCCCCCGCCGTTTGATTAATGGAATTAAGCTTGGTATCTTTGAAGGAGCAAAGAGCGATCCGGTGCCCGATTCCCTTGACCCGGCCGCACCAGGAAGCCAGCACACCGATATGGGAGATGTGAGAAATGCGCTATACCAATTTAGACCCTGCCGCGGTACCGCGGACGTTCCGGGAAATCCGACAATGGCGTAGAGAACGGCGCAGCGGCAAAATGAAAGCGAAGGATTATTCGTTCCAGGTTCCCGTGGTGGAACCGGATGTCCGTTATTTGCATAGCAATACGACGGAGCCGACGTTGACCTGGGTCGGCCATTCCACGTTCATGATTCAATTGGCCGGATTGAACATCATCACCGACCCGATCTGGGCGGAGAAGCTGGCGTTTCATCGCAGGCTGGTGCCGCCGGGGCTCGCCGCGCGCGACGTGCCGCCGATCGACGTCATCCTGATTTCGCACTCGCATTACGATCATTTGAATATCGCGTCCCTGAAGCAGCTGACCGGCAGCAAAATGCTCATCGTTCCCGTCGGCCTCGCCGACAAGCTGCGGCGCAAAGGCTTCTCCTCCATCATCGAGCTGGACTGGTGGCAGTCGGTCGAATCGAACGGCGTGAAGTTCACGTTCGTGCCGGCGCAGCATTGGACGAGAAGGACGCTGATCGACACGAATTCGTCGCTCTGGGGCGGGTTCGTGATCGAGGCCAAAGACGCGCCGACCGTGTATTTTGCGGGAGACAGCGGCTATTTCGAGGGCTTCAAGGAAATCGGCATGCGCTTCCCGGACATCGACGTCGCCTTGATGCCGATCGGCGCATACGATCCGGAATGGTTCATGGGGCCTCAGCATGTCTCGCCGGAAGAGGCGCTGCGGGCGTTCCGCGATATCGGCGCGCGGCGCTTCGTGCCGATGCACTACGGTTCCTACAAGCTGGCGGACGATACGCCGCGCGAAGCGCTCGACCGGCTGGAAGCGGAGACCCGCCGGCTGCGGCTCGCCGAAGGCACGGTGCGGATATTGCCGCACGGCGAGACTTGGAAGCTAAAGCAGTAGGCTCGGTAGGCGCTAATGTGCTATAATGGCATGATGAGTATTATTTAAACGACGAAGGACGGGATACCTGACTATGATCAGCACAAGCGGCATCACGCTTCGATACGGGAAGCGTGCGCTATTTGAAGATGTCAATATTAAATTCACGCCGGGCAATTGCTACGGTTTGATCGGCGCGAACGGAGCGGGCAAATCGACGTTCCTGAAGATTCTGTCCGGCGAAGTGGAGCAAACGCACGGCGAAGTGCATATCACGCCGGGCGAGCGCCTTGCGGTTCTGAAGCAGAACCATTACGAGTATGACGATTTCCTCGTGCTCGAGACGGTTATCATGGGCCACAAGAAGCTGTATGACGTGATGAAAGAGAAGGACGCCATCTACGCCAAAGCCGAGTTCACCGACGAAGACGGCATGCGCGCGGGCGAGCTGGAAGCGGAATTCGCGGACATGAACGGCTGGGAAGCGGAATCCGAAGCGGCAGGCATGCTGAACGGCCTCGGCATTCCGCCCGAATTGCACGACAAGAAGATGTCGGAGCTGTCCGGCAACGAGAAGGTCCGCGTCCTGCTGGCGCAGGCGCTCTTCGGCAATCCGCAGATCCTGCTCCTCGACGAGCCTACCAACCATCTCGACATGCAGTCGATCGAGTGGCTCGAGAACTTCCTGGGCGGGTACGAAGGCACCGTTATCGTCGTATCCCATGACCGTCACTTCTTGAACCAGGTATGTACGCATATCGCTGATATCGATTTCGGCAAAATCCAGATGTACGTCGGCAACTACGACTTCTGGTACGAGTCCAGCCAGCTGGCGCTGACGCTCATGCGCGACGCCAACAAGAAGAAGGAAGACAAGATCAAGGAGCTGCAGGCGTTCATTCAGCGCTTCAGCGCCAACAAATCGAAGTCCAAGCAAGCGACGTCCCGTAAGAAATTGCTGGACAAAATCACGCTCGACGACATTCGTCCGTCCAGCCGCAAATATCCGTTCATTCACTTCAAGCCGGAACGCGAAGCGGGCAAGCAGCTGCTCCTGACGGAAGGCTTGACGAAAACGATCGACGGCGCGGCGATCATCGACAATTTGACGATCGCGGTCAACAAAGGCGACAAAATCGCCCTCGTCGGCCCGAACACGCTGCCGAAGACCGTGCTGATGCAGCTGCTCATGGGCGAGCTGGAAGCCGATTCCGGCACGTTCTCCTGGGGCGTAACGACGACGCAGGCGTATTTCCCGAAAGACAACTCGGCCTACTTCGACGGCGTGGAATTGAACCTCGTCGACTGGCTGCGCCAATATTCCAAGGATCAAGACGAGAGCTTCATCCGCGGTTTCCTCGGCCGGATGCTCTTCTCCGGCGACGAAGCGCTGAAGAAGGCGAGCGTCCTGTCCGGGGGCGAGAAGGTGCGCTGCATGCTGTCCAAAATGATGCTTTCCGGCTCCAACGTGCTGCTCATGGACGAACCGACCAACCACTTGGATCTGGAGTCCATCACGGCGCTCAACAACGGGCTGATCGATTTCGACGGCACGCTCATCTTCACATCGCATGACCATCAGTTCGTGCAAACGATCGCGAACCGGATTATCGAGATCACGCCGAACGGCATCATCGACCGGATGATGTCGTACGACGAATACCTCGAAAGCGCGGAAATCAAAGCGCTCCGCGAACGCATGTATCCGGCTGAGTAAGCAGCCCGGGACAGACATACCAAGCCTTGATTCGGCCTTCTGGCCGGCTCAAGGCTTTTTGGCGTGCGGCGATCCGTATGCCGGCAATCGATATACCACCGATCCGCACGCCGGAGGGCAGTAGGCCATCGATCCGCTCATCGGCAATCCATACGCCGACAACCGCAATACCGCTCCCGGAGTCCGGCTGCGGCCGCCCATACCGCGCCGGCCGCTGTTCTTCCGGCTGTCCATGACGCATAAAATATATCGTTCTTCCGCGCATGACCCGGCATCGTTATTTGTGGTAAAATAAGCGAAAGCGACAAAGCTAGACGAATTTATAAAGGAGTCGATTTATTATGTCCTTTTTCGATAAAGTCAAGCAGGGTGCATCGGATGCGGCCAAGAAAGCGCAGCAGACCGTCGAGATTACGAAGCTGAAAGCGCAAATATCCGGCAAGGAGAAAGAAATCGAGCGGCTGTGCGCCCAGATCGGGGCTGCCGTATACCGCGGGCATCAAGCGGGCGATATCGCCTCCACGGAGCAAGAAGTCATGGAGTGCTGCCACCAGGCGGATGAGCTGCACACGGAGATCAAGGTGCTGGAAGAGCGGATCAAGCTTACCCGCAACGAGAAAACCTGCACATGCGGCAGGGTCGTCACGCTGGATACGCGGTTCTGCCCGGACTGCGGCGCATCGCTGGCCGAAGAGCCGAAGCCGCACACGACGATCGGCGAAATCGTCGTCATTTGCAATCAGTGCCAGACCGAGAACGAGCTGAACGCGAAATTCTGCGTGACCTGCGGAGGGGGCTTGAACAGCGGCTCGGCCGTGGAAGAAGTGTTTTAATTATTAATCACGCCTTCAATCGCAATCATCGTTATACAAGGCAGTCCTGGGCACGCGCTCGCCGCGTTCCGCCGGGGCTGCTTTTTCTCTATATGCGGCATGCGGGAGCTCGCGTCCGGAACGGATCGCCATCATCCGCACCAAGAATTAGCCGCCCCGTCCGCGCGAAAATGATTCGAACGAGTGCTTATACGGGTAAATGTACGATATACATAAGAGTGTAGAGGCCAATTTCGCGTATGGGAGGCGGTTCCAGTGCTGGTGCCCGTGGAGTCCAAGCAGATCGCGTTCTGCTCGTACAATGAGGATGAGTCGTCCTTGTATTTGTATTATCATACGGGCGGCGTTGCGATTTTCTCGTCGATCGGCAAGCAGCAATACCAGTCCGTCATTGATTCCCCGAACCGGTACGATACGCTGATGGATATTATGAAGAAAGGCCAGTCCGGGGAACCGTTCGAAGCCATGATCCCGGAAACGGAGCACAAGTAGGCGAACGAGGCGGGCTGGAATAATTTACATGCCGCTGCGGCCGCCGCGCTTTCGTGGGTCCTAAGACGCTGTATTAGGACCTTGTATGAAGTTATTGTGAGGATGCATGTCCAGCGAATACGGTTGTTTCAGGTACGGGCGCCCCGAGCGGGGCGTCTTTTTTCGTGCGGCAGCGCCAGTGTTCGTGGTTCTAATAGACTACGGTGTTATTCGACAAATGGGACAAGCGGTCGATATGGCCGGGATATAGGCTTCCGTACAATGGAGACAAGACAGGCAATCGCTTGCTTCTACAAGAGCTAATCACACGAAAGGGAGAGCTTATGAACAAACGTACAGCCATCTTGTTGTCCGTCGTATTGAGCGCTTCATTGCTGCTGCCCGCAGCCGCTTCCGCGGCGACGACGGCGCCAACCGTAGGTCAAATCCAGTCCAGCGTCAGCTTCCGCAGTCTTCCATCCACCTCTTCGACCGTGTACAAATATTTGAAGCAGGGCGAGCAAGTCGTCATCCTGGAGAAAGTCAATACATACTGGTACAAGGTACAAGACAGCGCCGGCGCGATCGGCTACATCTCCTCGGATGACAAATATGTCGAGATCGTCGAAGCGGTCAGTCCAACGGCCGGCAAGGCGACGATCGCGGCGTCGGTGTCGTTCCGCACGGGTCCGTCCACGGACAGCGCGCGCATCCGGTACTTAGCCAAAGGCGAGCAGGTCACCGTAACCGGCCAGCCGAACGGCTACTGGTACGCCGTTACGGCCGCCGACGGGACGAAAGGCTATGTCAGCTCGGACGAGAAGTACATTACCGTGACCGGCAGCGTCACGCAGCCTAGCGGCAATGCATCCGGCGGTAATACGACGAGCGGTAGCTCGTCCGGCGGCAATGCATCCGGCGGCTCCGCGTCCGCCAATGCGACGATCGTCGCATCCGTCTCGTTCCGCACGGGTCCGTCCACGGACAATGAACGGATCCGCTATCTGTCCAAAGGCGAGCAGGTCACCGTAACCGGTCAGCCGAGCAGCAATTGGTATGCCGTAACGGCCGCCGACGGCACGAAAGGCTACGTCAGCTCGGACGAGAAGTACATTACCATGACCGGCAGCGTCACGCAGCCAGGCGGCAGTGCCTCCGGCGGCAATGCATCTAACGGCAGCTCGTCCGGCGGCTCCGCGTCCGCCAATGCGACGATCGTCGCATCCGTCTCGTTCCGCACGGGTCCGTCCACGGATAATGAACGGATCCGCTATCTGTCCAAAGGCGAGCAGGTCACCGTAACCGGCCAGCCGAGCAGCAACTGGTATGCCGTAACGGCCGCCGACGGCACGAAAGGCTACGTCAGCTCGGACGAGAAGTACATTACCGTGACCGGCAGCATTCCGCAGGCCGGCGGGAATGGTTCCAACGGCTCGCCCGGATCGAATAATTCCGGCGGTACAAGCTCCGGCAGCGCCGATAATCATGCGGCGCTCGTCGAAAGCGTCATCGCCGCAGGCATGAAATATTGGGGCACGCCGTACGAATACGGCTCCGACCGCAGCACGACGACGACGTTCGACTGTTCGGATTTCGTACGCACCGCCTTCCGCGAAGGCGCCAATCTGACCCTGCCGGCAGATTCGCGCAAGCAAGGGGATTACGTGCGCAATCTGGGCAGCGTGAAGACGGATTGGCATCAACTGAAGCGCGGCGACCTGATGTTCTTCATGGACTCCAAGGGGTCGAGCGCATCGGCGTACAAGAACGTGAACAAAGCGGAGGAGACGATTACGCATGTCGGCATCTACCTGGGCGACGGGCAAATTCTCCACACGTACTCCACGGCATCCGGCGGCGTCCGCACGAGCGTTATCGCGGACACGCACTGGGAATACCGCTTCCTGTTCGGCGGCAGCGTGCTGTAAGCGGCACAGAAGCTAGTCATAGAGAACAACGCGATTGCTCCGGCGATCGCGTTGTTCTGCGTTCGGTTCCTGCTGCCGCCGATTACGCGCATAGGCTATACGAAGAACGGACAGCTTCCGCTATCGCGCATACGGCTGTTCTGAGCTGTTCCGAACGAGGCCGTCCCGATCGAACGGGGCGGCTTCTTCGCATAAGTGGAGGAAGAAGCGGCCAAGCGGCACGCCCATCGCCATAGGAACTCCGGACGGCAAAAAAAAAGCCGTCACTGCATAAGCTGCAGGACGACGCGGGAGCATTCCATCGGATTGTATTGCTGATTGCGCTTGTGCAGGAGGTCGTTGCGGAACTTCACGGACGAGTACGGCTCCTGGATGATTTCGAACCAGCGGTCGATCGTCTCTCGCGATTCCAGCATTTCGCCGAACCCGCTGGCGACGAAGTACTCGCAATTGACCTCTTCCTGGCCGGGGATCGGCTCGTAGAACAGCATCGGAATGCCTTTGCTGAGCCCCTCGGTGCATGTCATGCCGCCCGGCTTCGTGATCAGCAGGTCGGAGACGTCCATCAGCTTGTTGATTTCCTTCGTGAAGCCGAGCACCTTAATATTGGGATGCTGAAAATCGGGATCCGCCAGCATTCGCTCGCGGACCTTCTCGTTGTTGCCGACGCAATAAATGAGCTGTACGCGGTCGCGCCAACGGGTCATGTAGCTGAGCAGATCGTCGCTGTACATAATGCCCCAGCCGCCGCCCATGATGAGCACCGTTGGCATCGGTTTCAAATCGAACTGCGCCTGCAGCTCCGACTTGTCGTGCGTCTGCCAGAAATTCGGATGAACGGGGATGCCGGTCACCTGAATGCGGTTCGCGGAGATGCCGCGTTCCCTCAGTTTATTTTTCACTTCGTTCGTGGACACTAAGTATTTGTTAACCTCCGAGCTTGTCCAGGTACCGTGCGCATCGTAGTCCGTAATGAGCGTGTAGAGCGGCGTCTGCAGGCCGAGCCGCTTCAACCGGGAAACGACGGCGTTCGGAACGGGATGCGTGCAGACGATCAAATCGGGCTTCAGCTGCGAAATGACCTGCGAGGTATGCGTATAGAATAAGCGATGAAGCGCAAGCTGCGTAAATCGGTTCAATGATTTCTTATATTGTCTGCGATACAATCTTCCGAGCAGTTTCGGCTGTTTCGTAACGGTTCTGCGATATGCGGACACGATAAGCGGACCGAGCACCGGGTTCAAAAAATTACCCAGCTCGATCACGCGGGTTTGGACGGAAGCGTCGAGCGAACGCAGTCCGACGGCAAGCGCGTAAGCGGCTTGGGTATGCCCGGATCCGAATCCTTCGGAAAGCAGCAGTACTCGTTTTTTATGCAATAATCTCACCTGCTTCTCTTACCTTCTCAGTACAGCCGTAATTTCTCTCTTCTCATATTACGACGGGCAGACGGCGAGCACAAGATTGGAATTATGTCTTGCGTATGATTGCACGGTTAATTTATCCTAAAACTCAGGCAATGAGAGCGATAATGGCCATTAAAGGAGCGATGAATATGCAAGATCGGCAAAGAAAAGCCCCCGAACCGGGCACGATAGTAGCGTTCGCGAATAAAACAGGGCGTTATGCAGGCGAAGTGATGGAAATCAATGGGCCGCGCGCGCTGGTGAAGGTGCTGGCCGTGTTGAAGCATCCCGAACAGGGCGACCTGCACAATCCGTATAACCCGGACGTGCCGATGTTCCATGAGCGCCGGGCGCTCAGCTATACTGAGAAGACGAACGTGCTGCTCGGCGAAATCGAACCGTTCCACGGCGAAGTGCCGGACTACAAGGAATCGCGCGCCCGCGCGCTCGCCGCGGAAATCGAGGGGCTCGACCGGCTTAAGCGGTGGGCGGAGCGCGGTCTGGATGCGCTGCGGACGCTGGAGAAGGAATATTAAGCGGGATTCCGGCCGCTATTCCGATTTTGACTAAATGACCGTATTGTAATTACGGTCAGTCGATGTTAAACTGATCACAGATGACAAACAAAGGAGGCTGCAGCGATGGCGGGCACGAAGAAGCCGATCGACCGCAGGGCGCAGATCGTGGAAGCGGCGGGCAAGTCGTTTGCCATGTTCGGCTATAAAGCGACGACGATGGAGCTGGTGTCCAAGATCGCTTCAGTCGGCAAAGGAACCATCTATACGTTCTTCGCGACGAAGGAAGAGCTGTTCAGAGAAATCATCGGCCAGCTGGCCCAGGAGCTGCGCGGCATCGCGGAGCAGACGATCGACCGCGACAGGCCCTTCTTCGATAACTTGTCGGCGGCGCTGCACGAGCTGCTGCTCTTCCGCGAGAAGCATGAGCTGATCGTGAAGCTGGTGCAAGAAGTGCGAGACTTCGGCACGCCGATGGCGAAGGACGGCATCGACAAGCTGGAGCAGGCGATCGTCGCGCTGCTGGAGAAGGAGGTCGCCCTGGCGATCGACAAGGGCGAGCTTCGCAGCGCCGATCCCCGGCTGACGGCATTCATCATGCTGAAGCTCTACATCGCGTTAAGCTTGGAGTGGAGCAGCAAGCAGCAGATGCCATTGTCTAGGGAAGAAACGGCCGAATATTTCACCGCTCTCCTGCGGGACGGCATGGCGCGGCGATAGGGCAAGGGCAGGGTAAGGGAAGCAGGGCAAGCAAGAAAAGACAAGGCGAGCTAGGAAAGACATGCAAGGAGAGGCAAGAAAGAAAAGCAAGGCAAGAAAAGCAAGAAAGAAAAGCAAGGCAAGAAAAGCAAGAAAGAAAAGCAAGGCAAGAAAAGCAAGAAAAGCAAGAAAAGCAAGAAAAGCAAGAAAAGCAAGAAAAGCAAGAAAAGACAAGGCAAGAAAGGCAAGAAATGAGCGGCAGGCTGCTGCCTCTTTTTTTGCTCATGATTGACCAAAAGTACGATATGGTCAATTGTTCGACAGATTATTGGAGGTGCAAGACGCATGCAAGGTTTTACTTTATTCGGCAAGGAGCTCGGCCGGATTGTCCGCAATCCGAAATTATTGATCCCGATCATCGGGATTTTGTTCATCCCGATTATGTACAGCGGCATGCTGGTCGGCGCGTTCTGGGATCCGTACGGCAAGCTGGACCGGCTGCCCGTGGCGGTCGTCAACGCGGACGCCGGCGCGGATTTCCAAGGGAAGCCGCTGACGGTCGGGGCCGACCTGGTCCAGGAGCTGAAGGCGAACCCGACGTTCAAATGGGCGTTCGTCGATGCGAAGCAGGCCGAGCAGGGGCTCAAGAACGGCGATTATTACTACGCCATCGAAATTCCGGCCGAGTTCTCGCAGCAAGCGACGACGCTGCTGGATAAGGAGCCGCATCCGGCGGCGCTGCGTTACGTAACGAACGACAGCGAGAACTTCCTGGCGGCGAAGATCGGCGCTTCCGCCATCGAGAAGCTGCAAACCGAGATTTCGCAGCAGGTGACCAAAGCCTACGCGGAGGCGGTATTCGGCAGCATCGGCGAAGCGGCCGACGGTTTCGCGCAAGCGAGCGACGGGGCTGGCAAGCTCGCCGCCGGCGCGAAGGACGCGGAGCAGGGCGCCGCGCAGCTCCGCGACAACGTCGCGAAGCTGGCAAGCAGCACGGAGCAGCTTGCCGGCGGGGTGGAGGCGCTGGATAGCGGCGCCGGCAAGCTGAAGGCCGGCACGGCCGCCGTCAGCGACGGCGCGGCGAAGCTGGCCGCCGGGCTCGGGCAGTTCGCCGCCGCCGGCGAACGGCTCGGCGACGGGGCGGCCTCGGCCGCTTCGGCCGGCGCGAAGCTGGGCGAAGGGCTGGCATCGGCGCAGCAGGGCAGCGCCGATCTCGCCGGCGCGGCCGCGAAGCTGTCGGCGGCGCTGGACGCGTACGCCGCCGCGCAGCCGGACGCAGCGCAGGACAGCGCGCTGCAAGGGCTTGTCGGCGCCGCCCGCGCGGTAGCCGCGGGCGCAGCCGAGCTTTCCGGCGGCAGCGCGAAGCTGGCCGCCGGCGGCACGCAGCTGCAGCAGGGGCAGCGCGACCTGCTGCAAGGGCTCGATGCGCTGCACGCGAAGCTCGCAGACGCAGCGAAGAGCGGCGCCGGTCTGGCCGCCGGCGCCAAGGACGCCGCGGCGGGCGCCGCGAAGCTGGCGGACGGCGCGGCCGCCGCGGGCCGCGGGGCGGCGCAGCTTGCGGGCGGTGCCGGCAAGCTGGCCAGCGGCTCCGCCGCGCTGGCGAGCGGCGCGTCGCAGCTCGCCGGCGGCTCGGCCGAGCTGTCGGGCAAGCTCGGCGACGCCGCAGGCAAGACGGCGGGCGTCACCGGAACCGACGCCCTGTACGACATGTTCGCGAATCCCGTCCATGTCGAGGAGCGCAAGCTGACGAACGTGCCGAACTACGGCACGGGCTTCGCCCCGTATGCCTTGTCCCTCGGCCTGTTCGTCGGCGCGCTGCTCTCGACCATGGTCGTGCCGATGCGCGAGACCGGCACGAAGCCGCGCTCCGGCTGGAGCTGGTTCGTCAGCAAGGCGCTGCTCTTCGCCGGCGTCGGCGTCGTGCAGGCGTTGATCGCCGACGCGATCCTGCTGTACGGCATCGGCATGCACGCCAATCATCTCGGCGCCTTCGTCGGCATGTCCGTCTTGACGAGCGTCGCGTTCATGATGATCATTCAGTTCCTCGTCACGCTGCTGGATCAGCCGGGACGGTTCGTGTCCGTCATGCTGCTGATCCTGCAGCTGACCGGCAGCGCGGGCACGTACCCGCCGGAGCTGGTGCCGGCCTGGCTGCAGCACATCGGGCAGTGGCTGCCGATGACGTACGCCATCCGCTCATTCCGCGAAATCTTGACCGGCAACGAGCTGGAGACGACCGGCGGCAGCGCCGTATTCCTGGCAGTCGTCGCGATTCTGTTCGCGGTCTTGTCGCTCATCGTCTTTACGGTCATCCACCGCAAGGAACGGCGCCAGACAGGCGCACCGGCGGAACTGGCAATATAATGAAGTAACAGGCTTAAGCGGCCGGTAGCAAAGGGGATAGCTCTTCCTTGCGAACCCTGGGCAGGAACCCGGACTGGGACGTGAGTCGGCAGAATCGCCGCCCCGGCCGGCCGCAACAGCCGCAAAGCCGCGCCAAAAAGGCGGAATCCCCGGAACAGCATACGCTGTCCGGCGGATTCCGCCTTTTCTGTCTGGCAACAAGCGCCGTGCGAAGCGCAGCGCCATCCCGATCATTACGAATTAATAAACACCGTCAAGATCGGCTTCCGGTAATCCACCTGGTACCCGAGCCCTTTCGACAGCGCGGCAAGCGGCAGGTACGTCAGCGAATTGCCGCCCGACTGCTGCAGATAGGCCGGCGTCTCGAGCGGTACGGTCTGGCCGTTCACGACCATCGTATGCGCGCCGATCGTGAAGGCGACCTTCTTGCCGCCGGAGGCGATGGTCGCCGTCCGCGTCTTGCCGTCCCAGCTCAGCGTCGCGTGCAGCGCATTGGCGACGTCGCGCATCGGCAGGAACGTCGTATTGTTCTTCAGCACGGGCGGATTGCCGCCCGTCAAGTCCGTACCGTTCACGACGACGCGCAGCGGAGCGCCGGCGGCCATCGCGGCCGGATCGCGGTAGGCGCCCCAGATGCCTTGCGCGAACGCGCGGCCCATCAGCTCGTAGCCTTGCGAATTCGGATGAATGTCGCCTTTGGCGATCGACGTATAACTGAGCTCCTTGCCCAAGAACGGCGCCGCCACGTCGACGGTTCGGACATCATAGCCTTCCTTCGTCAGCTTGGCGGCCAGCTCCTCGTCCATTCCCTTCAGCTTGTTCACGGTTCCGGTCAGAATATCGTACTGCGACGGCGTAACCGCCTTGATGAAAGCGGTCGGCGCAGGAACGGGAAGATACTGGTCCGCGTAGACGATCGTCGCTTTCGGGTTGAGACTGAGCACCGCGCGGATCGACGATTCCAGCTGCGGAATATAGTCCGTCAGCATCGCGTCGAGCTTCGTCTGCAGCTCGTCGTCCGACAAGCCTTTCGACCGGATGTCGTCGAAGATCGGAATGAAATCGTTCCCGCCGATCGTCAGCGTCACCAGATCGGCTTTCTTCAGATCGTCCGCGAGCGCGGCCGACTTGCCGACGACCGCCGCATTATAATTGTAAGCCGAAGGATCCAAGCCGTCCTTCGTCAAATTCGGCTGCAATTGTTCCTGCGTGACGCTCGCGCCCTCGACGGCCGCTTTCAGGAAGCCGTTCAGTCCCGGCGTCCGGAGCGCGAGGATGCCGTAGTTCTTCATATCGGCGCGCCCGTGGTACAATGCCTGCTCGAACACCCGGTCGGCGTAGCCGTAGGCTACGGAGGACAGGTTCATCCCGTTCTCGTATCCGACCGTCAGCGAATCGCCGATCGCGACGATGTGAAGCGGTTCGCCGGCTGCCGCCTTCGGCGCGACCGGCGCCGCCGCGTATTGCCGGACTGCCGCGGTTGCCGCGACCGGCGACGGCGCGCCGTTCAAGCTTGCCGCCTGCATGGCCGCCGCATGCCCGGCCGGGCTCCCGGCATTCGTCGCCGGATCACCTTCTGCGAAGGCGGCCCCCGTACCTAGCGCAGCGACCGTCAACGCGGCCGCCGTCAATATTGCCGCTCCGTTCTTGGACTTCATTAGCGTACGCAACACATGAACCACTCTCCTTGGATAATTAGCGCCTAAATGAAAAGAATTATACAAAAAGTGCAAATTATGTTCGCCTGTGCAAGGCGATTTGTTAAAGAAGTCTTATCACTTTTTGCAAAAGAATAAATTGATATCGATATAGGGTGATGATACAATCATGAAATAAAGAAATGCAGCGAGACCTGTCCGTAGCCGCAAGGATGCTGATAATAACGGCATTTTTAACCAGCCGCCGCCCAGCGTCTTTTTTTGAAGAACGTCTTGAAAGTCGATCGGAAGGATTTTCATGCCTGCCTCTATTTTAAGTCAATCGGAACAAGAAGTGAAGTCGGATATCTGTAAAAAAATCCAACCCTCATACCGATCGCCGGAAGGCGGTCGTCGATGATCCGGCATCCACTGACGGCGGCTTGGCGAGAGGGAAGGGCACGGACGCCGAAGTCGGGTCGGGCACAACATGGTTATTACAAAATTTCTTATAGAAGGGTTGCATCCGAATGAATGAGAACCGTTTAGGATTGCCGCCGAAGCAGGGCCTGTATGACCCGCAGCACGAGAAGGACGCCTGCGGCATGGGTTTTGTGGCTAATATCAAGGGATTGAAATCGCACGCGATCATTCAGCAGGCGCTGACGGTGCTCGAGAACATGGAGCATCGCGGCGGCCAAGGCAGCGAGCCGAACACGGGGGACGGAGCGGGTATCCTGCTGCAAATCCCGCATGCGTTCTTCGCCCGCGAGCTGAAGGGACAGGGTATCGAGCTGCCGGCCGGCGGCGATTATGCCGTAGGCATGCTGTTCCTGTCGCAGGACGAGAGCGTGCGGAGCAAGCACGAGCGCGAATTGGAAGCGATCATCCGCGAGGAAGGCCAGACGCTGATCGGCTGGCGCACCGTTCCGACGAACGACGAGAAGCTCGGCCATTCCGCGAAGACGGTTAAGCCGTTCGTTCGCCAGGTGTTCATCGGCAGAGAGGCGTCGCTTCAGGATGAGCTGGCGTTCGAGCGCAAGATCTACGTGATCCGCAAGCGCGCGGAGCTGGCGATCCGCTATTCCGGCATGGAAGGCGCGGACAGCTTCTATTTCTCCAGCTTCTCGAGCAAGAAAATCGTGTACAAGGGGATGCTGACGACCGAGCAGGTTCGTTCTTTCTACACAGAGTTGAACGACGAAGCGATGGAAACGGCGATTGCCCTCGTTCACTCCCGGTTCTCGACGAATACGTTCCCGAGCTGGGAACGCGCGCATCCGTACCGCTACCTGATTCACAACGGCGAGATCAACACGCTGCGCGGCAACGTCAACTGGATGCATGCCCGTCAAACGCTGTTCGCATCGGAATTGTTCGGCGCCGATTTGGACAAAATCAAGCCGATTATCAATCCGGACGGCTCCGACACGGCGATGTTCGACAACACGCTGGAATTCCTGTACCTGTCCGGCCGTTCGCTCCCGCACGCCGCCATGATGATGGTGCCTGAACCATGGGCCAACCATGAAGGCATGAGCGACGAGAAGAAAGCTTTCTACGAATATCACAGCTGCTTGATGGAGCCGTGGGACGGACCTGCCGCGATGGCGTTCACCGACGGTACCCAGATCGGCGCGATCCTCGACCGGAACGGCCTTCGTCCCGCACGTTATTATGTAACCAAAGACGACGTCATCATTCTCGGCTCCGAGGCGGGCACCGTGCACGTCGATCCGGAGAACGTCGTCTACAAGGACCGCTTGCGTCCGGGACGCATGCTGCTTGTCGATACTAGGGAAGGCCGCATTGTCTCCGACGAAGAAGTGAAGGCGCAGATCGCGGCGGAGCATCCGTACCGCGAATGGCTGGATGAGCATCTGGTCGGCCTCGACGAGCTGCCGGACGCGCCGGAACTGCCGGAACCGGACCACGAGACGGTTCAGCAGCGCCAGCAGGCTTTCGGCTACACGTTCGAAGACTTGCGCAAAGTGCTCGAGCCGATGGCCGGCAGCGGGGTAGAGCCGATCGCATCCATGGGCTACGACGCGCCGCTGGCGATTCTGTCGGAACGTCCGCAGCGCCTGTTCAACTATTTCAAGCAAATGTTCGCGCAAGTGACGAACCCGCCGATCGACGCGATTCGCGAAGAGATCATCACGGCGACGGGAACGACGCTCGGACCCGAGCGCAACCTGCTCAATCCGGAGCCGGAGAGCGCGCGCCAGATTCGCCTCGCGACGCCGGTGCTGTCGAACGAAGATTTCGCGAAGCTGCGCCATGTGCGCCGTCCCGGCTTCAAATCGATCACGCTCCCGACGCTGTTCGTTGCGGCCGACGGCGTGGAAGGCCTGCGTTTCGCCCTGAAGCAAATGTGCGAAGCGGCCGACCGCGTAATCGGCAAAGGCCATAACGTGCTGATCCTGTCCGACCGCGGCGTGGATCTCGAGAATGCGGCGATTCCGTCGCTGCTGGCCGTCTCGGCCCTGCATCACCATCTCATTCGCGAAGGCACGCGGACAAGAGTCAGCATCCTGCTGGAATCCGGCGAGCCGCGCGAGGTGCATCATTTTGCCTTGCTGCTCGGCTACGGCGTGAGCGCGGTCAACCCGTACCTCGCGTTCGAGACGCTCGACGATATGATCAGCCAAGGCATGCTGAGGGGCGTCACGCATGATAAAGCGATCAAGAACTTCATTAAAGCCGCGACCAAGGGCGTCGTGAAGATTCTGTCCAAGATGGGCATCTCGACGATTCAATCATACCGCGGCGCGCAAATTTTCGAAGCGGTCGGCTTGAATCAGGAAGTCGTGGACCAGTACTTCACCTGGACGGAGACGCGCATCGGCGGCATCGGCCTCGACGTGATCGCGGAAGAGACGCTTAAGCATCATCACCGCGCGTTCTCCGAGCAGGAAGGCCGCGACAAGGAACTCGATTCCGGCGGCGAATACCAATGGCGCAAGGACGGCGAAGACCATCTGTTCAGCCCGCAGACGATCCATACGCTGCAGATGGCTTCCCGCGCCAACGACTACAAGCTGTACAAGAAGTTCTCGACGCTCGTTCAGGGCGAAGACAAGAAGCATATGACGCTTCGCTCGCTGATCGACTTCGATTATACGGCGGAACCCGTGCCGCTCGACGAAGTGGAATCCGTGGAATCCATCGTCAAGCGCTTCAAGACGGGCGCCATGTCCTACGGCTCCATCTCGAAGGAAGCGCATGAAGCGCTGGCCATCGCGATGAACCGCATCGGCGGACGCTCCAACACGGGCGAAGGCGGCGAAGATCCGGCGCGCTTCATTCCGGACGCGAACGGCGACTCCCGCCGCAGCGCGATCAAGCAGGTCGCTTCGGGCCGCTTCGGCGTCACGAGCAACTACCTGGTCAACGCCGACGAGATTCAAATCAAGATGGCGCAGGGCGCGAAACCGGGCGAAGGCGGCCAGCTGCCGGGACGTAAAGTCTACCCATGGGTAGCGGAAGTCCGCGGCTCCACGCCGGGCGTCGGTCTGATCTCGCCTCCGCCGCATCACGATATCTATTCGATCGAGGACTTGGCCGAGCTGATCCACGATCTGAAGAACGCGAACCCGCGCGCGCGCATCAACGTCAAGCTCGTATCCGAAGCCGGCGTCGGCACGATCGCGGCAGGCGTTGCCAAGGGCCGCGCGGACGTGATCCTCGTCAGCGGCTATGACGGCGGCACGGGCGCATCGCCGCTGGCATCGCTCCGCCATGCGGGCATGCCGTGGGAGATCGGCCTGGCCGAGACGCATCAGACGCTGATGCTGAACAACCTGCGCGACCGCGTCGTCGTGGAGACGGACGGCAAAATCATGAACGGCCGCGACCTTGCGATCGCGACCTTGCTCGGCGCGGAAGAATACGGCTTCTCGACGGCTCCGCTCGTCGTGCTGGGCTGCGTCATGATGCGCGTCTGCCAGCTGGATACGTGTCCGGTCGGCGTGGCGACGCAGAATCCGGAGCTGCGCCAGAAGTTCATGGGCGACCCGGCTCATGTCGCGAACTACATGCTGTTCGTGGCGCAAGAGTTCCGCGAATTCATGGCGGCGCTCGGTTTCCGCACCGTCAACGAAATGGTCGGCCGCGTAGACCGTCTGCAGACGAAGGATCTGATCGAGCACTACAAGCTGAAAGGCATCGATCTGCGTCCGCTGCTGCACCAAATGGAGCTGCCTCAGGATGCCGCCCGTTACAACACGCAGCAGCAGGATCATAAATTGGATGAATCGCTCGACATGCAGCAGCTGCTGACGCTTGCGCAGCCGGCGATCGAGGCCGGCGAGCAAGTGCGCGCGACGCTGCCGATCACGAACATCAACCGCGTCGTCGGCACGATCGTGGGCAGCGAAGTGACCCGCAAGTACGGCGCGGCGGGACTGCCGGAGGATACGATCTCGTTCCACTTCGTCGGCACGGGCGGCCAGAGCTTCGGCGCCTTCATTCCGAAGGGCATCACGCTCTCGCTGGAAGGCGACTCCAACGACTATGTCGGCAAAGGGCTGTCCGGCGGCAAGATCATCGTCGCTCCGTCGCCGAAGTCGACCTTCAAGTCGAACGAGAACGTCATTATCGGCAACACGGCGTTCTACGGCGCAACGAACGGCGAAGCGTACGTCAGCGGCATCGCGGGCGAGCGTTTCGCGGTACGCAACTCCGGCGCCAAAGTCGTCGTCGAAGGCGTAGGCGATCACGGCTGCGAGTACATGACGGGCGGACGCGTCGCCATCCTCGGCGGCACCGGACGCAACTTCGCGGCAGGCATGTCCGGCGGCGTGGCGTACGTCCTGGACGAAGCTGGCGACTTCTACAAGCACTGCAACATCGAGATGGTCCTTCTGGAGCGTGTTGAAGACGCGCGCGACGCAGAAGAGCTGCACGGCATGATCAAGCGCCACGTGGCCTACACGGGCAGCGAGATCGGCGACCGCCTGCTGTCCGATTGGGAGACGTCCTTGACGAAGTTCATTAAAGTCATTCCGAAGGATTACAAGCGGATGCTCGAACAGATCGAACGGATGGAGCAATCCGGCCTAGCCGGCGAAGAAGCGCTTCTCGCCGCCTTCGAGTCGAACATGAAAGAGCTCGCCCGCGTAGGCGGCAACTAATCGCATACGAAACGCAAGATACCGAAGCCGGCAGTGATTCCATCACTGCCGGCTTTTTTTATAGGTCCAATTGTGAGAAAAGTATTAGGATCGCTAACAGATGCATATAAAACGACAAAATAAGTCCTTAATTGTGAGCTGTGAGTCACATCCTTCGACAACATTTTTGGATAAGACTGGATATAATGGGAGTACAGACAAGACGGGTCAATGCCTGAATAGAAACGAGAAGGATAAAGGGAGAGGTTCAAAGTGTCATTTGTTCAATTGAGAAGCGGAATGCGGAGGAGTAGGAGCCGGAGTATGACAATGAGGCGCGATCATGGCAATGATGGAAGCACAGCTTCCCAGACGGTGGAATTGGATGTACTGGACATTCTGGAGCAGCTTGGCATTGATCGTACGAATTGGCCGGATGACCTGCCGCCCTTGCAAGGTAAGCAATCATAAGTAGTCTGCCGCATACATAATCATAAGCATGATAAAAAAAACCATGGCCGGCTTCGAGCGGCTATGGTTTTTAACATGTATAAGCATAGGTTCGGCGAAGATGAAGGAAGGAGGCGGAAGCCGATAACGTCATTGCTTCTTCGCACGGGTTACTTCATGTTCCGAGCGGCGCGAACGAAAGCGATGAAATTACGCGCTTCCTCTGGCGATAATTTAACGCCATCTATAGTTAAATCGAATTTGTGAAGGATTTCTTCTTCGGAGAGCTCCAATTGATCGACGAATTCTCGAACGGGCTCATCCAAATTCATATGAGGAATAGCGGTTCGTCCGACTAGATAGTCGACGGACACGTTGAACAAATCGGCGAACTTCGACAACGTCTCCGAGTCCGGTTCGCGACGGTTTTTCTCGTAATGGGACAGCGCCGCACGCGAAATGCCAAGCAATCCGGCGGTCTGTTCCTGAGTCCAACCCCGATCTTCCCTCAGTTTAAAAATGATATTCCCAATGTTCATATTTCTCCTCCTAACTAGCTATAACTCCATATTATAACGAAATGCTTCCAAATGCATTGGATGAAACAAAATGTCGCAATATTCGTTTGAAAAAAAATGTATAGCTGAAGTAACCATCTCGTTGTCAATGAAATGTTACGTTTTGTAACGTGATATTGCTATTATTCACAAAAAAATAGAATTTATTCATATCACCTGTATCAATCATACTGACGAATGTATAAAGCTTGACAAGATACGAACTGTATCATAATATCTGTGATAACTGGGAGTCGTTAAACAAGAGGAGCGTATGTAGATGGTTAATTATGAATTCGATTTGAATTCAATGCCAAATGAATTAAAGCTGCTGTTATTGATTTTGAGATCTGAAAGCGATTCTAACCAGGCACTTCGATCCTTGAAGAATGCTAGTAATATAGATTGGAATTATTTCATTGAATTAGCGCAGCATCATAGAGTGTATCCGGTGATTTATGAATATTTGAAAAGTATTGAAAGCGATTTAGTTCCTGAGCGTGTAAGAAGTAAATTGCATGATCTATATACTAGGAATTTATTTCAAATGCTCTCTTTAAGCGGTGAATTAATCTTAATTAGCAACATGTTCCGAGTAAATCGTATTAGGTGGCTTGTATTAAAAGGTCCTGTATTAGCGGAATTATTATATGGTGATATTTCTTTACGGACATCTAAGGACTTAGATATTATTATTTCACATACGGATATTGACAATGTAAGAGCTGCTCTTGAACAGGCCGGCTACGTGCAACAGGATGAAACAGGCTCTAGTGCCTTCACTCGTTTGAAAGAGCATCATTTAACTTTTATGCACCCCCAAAAGAGAATACAGCTTGAAATTCATTGGAGACTAAACTGGAGCGTATGGGGTGAACCGTCATTTGATCAAATGTGGGAACGTAGAGATAAAATCCAGTTTAAAGGTACATCCATTAATGTGCTGAGCCCTGAGGATTTATTTTTCAGCTTAGTCACTCATGGAACTCGGCATGGGTGGTTTCGACTACGTTGGCTTTATGATATGGATCGACTTGTTAAGAAGGATTTGAATTGGGACAAAATTATCCAAATCATGAATGAATATAAGATGCCCTATCTAGGCGCACAAGTATTACTTTTACTGTTTTGGATGTTTAATAGACCTGTAAGTGAGAAGATAGCCTTATTTAAGCCGAATAAAAAGGCTTATATACTAGCTCAAATGTCAGCAGGCTTGATACAAGGTAAAAATGTTCGACGGTATACATTATGGATTTTGAATTTTACTGGAAAAATAGCGTATGTTCTAGATTATTTTCATCCTAAACCTTGGGATATTAATACATTGCCATTGCCAAGAATGCTAAAGTTTTTATATATTCCATTACGCCCAGTATTATATGTATGGAGATCATACAAAAGACAAAGAGTAACTAAAGAGCATTAATTCAGGAATTGCCGATACGCGATATCGTTCCCGAGTCGATTATGTTTTTTCATTCTGTAATCTAGCATAAGCGTATATTGGTTGCGTTTGAATAGCCGTGGTGCTGCACTCCGGCTTGCATTCATCCCCGCATTGCCCCATTTGAGCTATAGTAATGCTAATTGAACACGTTGTAGGTCTCTCTCACCATCTTCACACTTCACTCCTAATTTCTTGGACGTAAAAGACCTCGAGAAGCGCTGTGTCACAGATGCACTGCTTCTCCTCCATATTGTCATGATGTCCATCATGGCTACTGCTTCGTCATATCAATCCATTATCAAAGGCCTGAACGTAAGACCTTATGGGAAACGTGCAGCTCATATAGGGGCATCACAAAACATCTAATGACACCGTGATCTGGGTATGTTTTCTTATGATACAAATAGTATCAATAGGAGGGGTTGCAGTCGTGTTGAGGTCACTTGCCGAAAAAAATAGAGTTAACCAACAACTATTCCTACTACAAGTACTGCGAGGAGTTGCAGCCATAAGCGTGGCACTCTCTCATGGGACGCACTTATTTGAAGATGATTACCATTTTGAACTATTTGGCGGTATCTTTAATTTGGGTTCATGGGGCGTCGATCTATTCTTCGTATTAAGTGGGTTTATTATTTTCCATGTTCATCAAAATGACATAGGCAATCGGCAAAAGCTGAAGGGGTTCATAACCAAAAGGTTTCTCCGGATCTTCCCTATTTATTGGATTGTTACTCTGCTTGTTTTGCCTCTTCTCTTCATTGCACCGTCATTAAGTGAGCAGACTAGCAGAGGCATAGGATTCATCCTAATGTCAATTATCTTATTCCCTCAAGAAGTACACCCGATTATTGGTGTAGCTTGGACATTAACGTATGAACTATTTTTCTATGCAATGTTTTCATTATTAATTCTCTTGCCTAAGAAATGGTCTTTTCCGATCATCGTTTCTTGGATTGCAGCAATAATTGGCTTTTTCATTATTGGGAACTGGGTTAATCTTGACAGTCTCAATTATTATTTGCGGTTCGTATTCAACCCTTTATGCTTGGAATTTATCTTTGGGGCAATGATTGCTTATTTTTGCGGAAAGTTTAAGCAAAAGATTGCTATGTTCGCCCCAATTTTCTTAGTAATCGGTTTATTGGGATTTACTGCAACTTGGATTATAAGTTTTAAACAAATATACGTGCCTCATCGCGTGCTATCCTGGGGAGTGTTCTCCGCTTTTCTTATTCTAGGTTGCGTCTTGATTGAGGGAATACGAAAGTTCAAAGTACCGAGAGTATTGACATACTTAGGTGATGCGTCATATTCCATCTATTTAATTCACGTCTTTTCCCTTTCAGTATTTAACAAGATGAATAATATCGTTTTTTCTCGATTCAGTCTTATTCAAGGAATTATGATTGTGTTTTTAACAATCGTTACCGGATGCTTGTGTTATACAATTGTCGAAAGGCCGACTTTGAAATTCTTACGTAACCGAAGTAAAGCTGCTACAAAATCACAACCATTAGTAAAAGGTTCATTTTAACGATGAAGACACGGGCGCTTCAACTGAGGGGGCGTCTTTTCTATTGTCCGAATGGCGTCGATATCCGAATTGTAGCACGACCTCAACTCGAAGGAGCGGGCGTTAATATTCACGACTAGTCCGCCCTAGAAGAGGCCTCTAGGCCTTTCTAGACATTCATCCGATAGTCGATCGCTTGTAGAGACTTCCCATCGTTCCACCGATCCTTATTGTATCTGTTAAAGAAATAATCACTTGACAATGATACATACTGTAACTTATCGTAGGAGTGTAACAAGTACCCCTATTTTAGTACCTAAATGGAGATCCGGAAGAGAGAGAAAGTTCCGCTTGACAAGATACATATTGTATCATAAAGTTTAGTTATTGATACAAATAGTGTCATAGGTAATGGGAAAAGGTACTTATTGCACTGTTGCATTCAACTCATAAAAGTAAAGCAGGAGGTAAAAATGGAATTGGAATTTAAGGATATTTCCAGAGTCATTAAAAAGAGAATGTGGATTATTATCTCACTCGTTTTAATTGCATGTGTCGTGAGCGGACTGCTAAGTAAATACTATATTAATCCAACTTATTACGCGAGTGCAAAGTTAATTATTAATAATACGAATAATGTTTCTGGAAATGCAAAAATTGATTTGAATACACTAAACGCTAATATACAGCTCATTAATACTTATAAGGAAGTCATAAAAACCCCAATTATTCTAGATCAGGTTGTTGCAGATCATCCAGAGCTTCGACTTTCTTCAGCGGGAATCAATTCAAGAATGAGTGTGTCGTCAAAAGCGGGCTCCCAAGTAATGACTATCGGAATCCAAGATACATCTCAAGCAAGGGCCGCTGACGTAGTAAATGCCGTAATAGAGACCTTCAAAAATGAAATTCCAAAATTAATGAAAGTAGACAATGTGACTATATTAAGTAAAGCTTTGCATGCAAAGCATCCTGTTCCGACTAGCCCTAACACAAAATTGAATATCATTGTCGCTTTCTTGGCTTCATTGGCTCTGTCGCTATTTGTAGTATTTATGTTGGAGTATGTCAACGACTCTATCAAGACTGAAAAAGACATCGAAAATATGCTGAACATAACCGTACTTGCAGCGATTACGAAAAGCAGTAAGAAAGATTTATTAAGACATAGACGCGCATCCACCACCCAAAGAGGAATGGGGGAGAAATCACTTGCCAACAACAGTAATTAGTAAAAGCAATCGTCTCATTACCGAACTGAATCCTAGGTCGTCTGTTCCGGAATCATACAGACTATTAAAGGCGAATATTGAATATTCCTCATCGGAAGAGACCGCGAAATGCATATTAGTGACTTCCATGCAGTCTGAATCAAGCAAAGCAATTACGATTTCTAATTTAGCCATTGTATATGCCCTTGAAGGTAAGAGTGTCTTGGTCATTGATGCCGACTTATATGAACCGTCATTAGATCAAGTATTCAGCTCCAATGGGTTAGGTTTATCCAACGTATTAGATGGTCATAATCTGCCGAATGATGTCATTTCAGAAACGCATATATCGAACATTTCCTTTGTTTCGACAGGTCAAGTATCACTTAACTCATTTGGTCATTTTACTTCGGAACGAATGCGGGATTTCCTATCCGTTGTAAAAAGTCAGTTCGACATTGTACTGATTACGTCCCCTCCTGTTCTAGACGCGACCGAAGCATCGGTTATTTCAGCGCTTTGCGATGGTACTGTTCTGGTAATAGAACATGCCAAAGTCAAACGGGAAGCAGCTCAGAAAGCTATATCCCAACTCAACAAAACCAAATGTCGACTTCTTGGAGCGGTATTGGTCAACGCACCTGTAAAGAAAAAAACAAAAAACTAAGTTCATATTCATAGTTGAACATAAGGTAATGTCTACTGTACCTATATCACTGTAGGCACTCGGTTATACTGTGGGTTCGTAACTTTGAACCTTAGACGCGGGTCGTCGATGGTGTGATGTGAGGTGAGGTTTGATGCCTTTCCACACTAGTTTTGCTGAGTTAATGAATTCGTATCGATGAATATGCCACATGAGTGAATGATTTTTCATAAGAGGCAGTTCAAAAGGGGCAGATGGAGATGAAGGTTAGAAAAGCAATTATCCCGGCTGCGGGTTTAGGGACGAGGTTTCTGCCGGCAACGAAAGCCATGCCTAAAGAAATGCTGCCTATCGTTGATAAACCAACGATCCAATATATCGTTGAAGAGGCTATCGAATCAGGGATTGAAGACATTATTATCGTCACTGGAAAAGGAAAAAGAGCGATTGAAGATCATTTCGATAGTTCCTTTGAATTGGAACAGAACTTGCTGGAAAAAGGAAAAATTGAATTGTTAAATGCGGTCCAAAAGTCTTCAAAGATGGTTGATATTCATTATATTCGTCAAAAGGAAGCCAAGGGGCTGGGGCATGCTGTATGGTGTGCAAGAAAGTTTATTGGAAATGAGCCTTTTGCGGTTTTGCTCGGCGATGACATCGTGCAGGCGGATAAACCATGTTTAAAGCAATTAATTGAGCAATACGAACGTTATCAAACCTCCGTTATAGGCGTACAAAAAGTTTCAGATGATGAAGTGTCCAGATACGGGATCGTTGATGGCAGAGAAATACATAGCGATTTATTTAGCGTAAGCCAACTCGTCGAAAAACCAAAAAGAGAAGATGCCCCTTCGAATTACGCCATTATGGGGCGTTATGTTCTTAGTCCCAAAATCTTTGATGTCTTATCGCATCAGAGCCCAGGTGCCGGCGGAGAAATCCAATTGACTGATGCGTTAGAGGAATTGAACAATTTTGAAGCGGTATACGCCTATAATTTCAACGGCATCAGATATGATGTTGGCGAGAAAATGGGCTTTATTAAGACTACGATTGAATTTGCTTTGAAGAGAGAGGATCTTCGAGCTGGTTTATTGCAGTACCTTAATGAAATTATTGAAAAAGAAATCAAACTTGAACTCGTAATATGATCATCCATTAAGGCTGCTATTCATTCATAAGAGAGTTAGGGAGGGTAGTCACGTTGAAAGTGTGGTTATTGAAAGAAGGAGAGCCTCTCCCAAGTGATAATTCCGGAGATCGTTTATTTAGAATGGGTATGTTGGCGGAAGAATTAGCTAAAAAAGGGCACGAGGTTATTTGGTGGAGTTCAACATTCAATCATACGAAAAAACAATACCGACATAAAGAGGATAAGCAAATCTCCATCGCTCATAATTATAAACTCGAACTTATTCATTCTATTTCATACAAAGGAAATATTTCATTAAGGCGAGTTATCCATCAAACGCATACAGCGAAGAAGTTTGCTAGACGTGCAAGACAACTACCACGACCAGATCTTATTTTTTGCGCGATGCCTACAATCGACCTGGCCTATGAAGCAGCAAAATTAGGTACGGAATATAACATACCTGTTGTTCTTGACATCCGGGATCTATGGCCGGATATTTATGCGGATTACTTCCCGGCTCCCTTAAAAAACATTGTTAAATTCATGTCTTCATTTAGTCGCAGAACACTAAGTCAGGCTTGTAATCAGGCGTATGCAATAACGGGATTAACTACAGAATATTTAAATTGGGGAATTAATTACGCAAATCGTCTGCAAAGCAGCTGGGATCGGGTATTTCCGTTGGGTTACAAAACAATAACGTATGATGACAAACAATTAGAGGACGGTATTTCCTTTTTTGAACAACAAGGGATAGCGAGCGACGATTTTATTGCTTGCTTCTTTGGGCAAATCGGATATGCAGTAGACCTTGATACTGTGTTGCAAGCTGCTGAATTAACAAGGGAAAACAAACGTATTAAATATGTATTATGTGGAACGGGAGAAAAACTTGAAGGTCTCAAGGCAAAAGCAAAAGGATTATCCAATGTATATTTTCCGGGTTGGGTAGATGCCAATCAAATCCAGGCATTAATGCGGATATCGAAAGTTGGAATCATTCCCTATAAACAAAGTAAGAACTATGAAATGAATTTACCTAATAAATTTGCCGAATACTTATCGGGCGCCTTGCCGATGCTTTTATCGGTTCGAGGTATAATGAAAGAAACTTGTGAAGCAAATCAATGTGGTCATTATTATGAAAATGAGATTGATTTAGCAAATTATTTGTATGAATTAGAGCTTAATGAAAGTGTTCGACAAGAAATGTCGAAAAATTCAAAAAAATTGTTCGATAATCATTTTAAAGCAGAGAAAATCTATGATGAAATTTCCAATTATTTAGTGCAAATTGTTGATAATCATAAAGCTGAAATTAAAAGCACAGCGCTACTGGCAAGTAAATAGTATTTAATTTTTTTATTGACTAGGGGATGAATATGAGAGTACTAATCGTTGGAAGCGGATATGTAGGACTAACAACTGGCAGCGCTTTGGCCTATCTCGGACATGAAATTACGCTCTTAGATATTGATGCGGATCGTATTATGCGTTTAAAAGACGGGGAAGTTCCAATCCATGAAAAAGGTTTAAATGAACTACTCTCTGAAGCAAGGCATAATATGAATTTTATTAGCACGTGGAACGACTTCGATTCGTCTGCTGATATTGTTATCATCGCAGTCGGAACACCAAACAAAGGTAATGGTGATGTTGATCTTACCTATGTTGAGGTCGTGGCAAAGAGCATTGGAGAAAGATTAAATCCAGACTCCGAAACGATTATCATCAATAAGTCAACGGTTCCTATTGGATCGGCTAGACGAGTGAAAACAATCATCGAGCAAGAACTCAAGAAGCGGAATATTGTAAAAAGCATCGATGTAGCATCAAACCCCGAATTTCTAAGAGAGGGCGAGGCGCTGTTTGATACGCTCTACCCGGATCGAATCGTTATAGGGACAGAGTCTCAATCTGCAACGAATCGCTTGCTTAATCTATATAAGCCATTATTGGAGCAATCATTTATTCCACCGATTTCAATTAAACGTCCAGAGGGCTTGCCTCTTCCGAGTATTATAACAACAAGTCCAACAAGTGCTGAATTAATCAAGTATGCGGCTAATTCTTTTCTAGCCATGAAAATCTCGTTTATTAATGAATTCGCAGGCCTTGCTGAATTAGTGGGGGCAGATATTAAAGAAGTTACAAAAGGGATTGGCCAAGATTCCCGAATTGGATCGCGGTTTTTAAATGCGGGTATCGGTTGGGGCGGAAGCTGCTTTGGGAAAGATACAGCTGCCATCATGTATACGGCAAATCAGTATAATTTTGAAATGCCTTTGGTGCATGCAACAATAAAGACCAATTATAAGCAGCGTGAAAGTATCATAAGGAAACTTCAGTCCGAACTTAAAGTACTTCGCGGATCGACGATTGGTGTTCTGGGGTTGGCGTTCAAACCGAATACTGATGATCTACGGGATGCGCCTTCGATCGATATTATTAGAGGGCTATTGGAACTGGGGGCAAATGTAAAGGTGTTTGATCCAGTTGCCATGAATAACTGCAAGAAACAATATCCGAATTTAAACGTTGTGTATACGCAGTCTGCCGATGAAATCTTCGAAGATAGTCATGGCGTTGTATTAATTACGGAATGGGAAGAGTTTTTACACTTACCGTACTTAAAACTAGCGAATCAGATGAAAAACAAACTGATTATTGATGGACGTAACGTGTTGGATAAAGAACTTATGTTGAAATGCGGCGTTTCTTATAAAGGCATTGGTAGGGGCGAATAACAATGAGATTTCTAGTTACAGGCGGAGCGGGATTCATTGGAAGCCACCTTGTTGATAAACTGTTGGCTGGGCACCATGAAGTAATGGTCATTGATAATTATGATCCTTATTATAGCAGGGAAATTAAAGAGCAGCATATTAAGCAACATATAACGAATCCCAATTACCGATTGCTTGAAGCGGATATTCGTGATAGACAATTGATTTTTGATGCATTCGCTACGTATCGTCCTGAGACTGTTATTCACCTCGCAGCAAAGGCAGGCGTAAGGCCTTCTCTAGAAAATCCCTCCCAGTATGTAGATGTTAATATTAATGGAACCGTTAATATTCTAGATGCTTCCGTTAAGTTCAATGTAGCGAAAATGATTTTTGGGTCCTCTAGCTCGGTGTATGGTTTGAATGAAAAAGTTCCATTCGCAGAGCTAGACCCTATATTAAATCAGGCATCCCCTTATGGAGCGACCAAAGCTTCCGGAGAGGCAATATGCAGAAGCTATAACCATTGTTTTAATCTCCCTGTGGTAGCACTGAGGTTTTTCACAGTGTATGGACCTAGACAACGGCCGGATCTGGCCATTCATAAATTCACTAAACAAATCCTAATGAATGAACCGATCACCTTATTCGGAGATGGTTCCACTAGCCGTGATTATACTTATGTTGAAGATATTGTGGATGGAATAATAGCATCTGCCTACTATCAATCAGAGAAGTACGAAGTATTTAATTTAGGGAATGACCGTCCAACCAAATTATCGGAACTGGTTGCGAGCATTGAAAGTCTGCTTGGAAAAAAAGCAATCATAAATTGGCTGCCGGAACAGCTAGGGGATGTACCGCGTACCTGGGCTAATATTGAGAAGTCAAAATCATTGTTGGGCTATCAGCCGCGTATCGATATCAATAATGGTTTAAGATTATTTATTGACTGGTTTTGCGATAATAACCAAACCATGGGGATCAGATGATGAAGTAGGGGCTGTGTTTCTATGTTGAGAATAGCTGTAGTGGGCCACTTCGGAAAAGGTCATAAGTTGGCTAACGGTCAAACCATTAAAACAAAAACCATCACTGATGAACTGATGAAACAAGATGGAACCAAGGTGAGCACGATCGATACACATAATTGGAGGCGAAACCCAATCGCCTTGCTGATGAATTGTATCAAAGTAATGATGACCTGCAAGCATATCGTTGTTCTTCCAGCGTATAACGGAATAAAAGTTATTGTTCCGTTATTTATTTTTTTGAATTTCTTTTTCAGAAGGAAGATTCATTATGTAGTTATCGGAGGGTGGCTGCCTGAGTTTTTGAACCAAAATAGAAAACTGCTTTATTTTGTGAAAAAGTTAAATAGCATTCATGTTGAAAGCTATACAATGATTTCTAACTTAAGGAAATTTGGAGTGGAGAAGACATTCTATCTTCCTAATTTCAAAAGTATAAATCAACTTCAAGAACATGAATTGGTGTATGCAAGTCATATTCCATATAAGTTATGTACGTTTTCTCGAGTTCTAAAGGAAAAGGGAATCGAAGATGCCATTGAAGCAGTATGCCACATTAATGAAAAGTATAATAAAATCATGTTTACTTTGGACATTTATGGGGAAATAGATCCGGGATATAAAGCTCGATTTGATAGCTTTATGAATAAACATGAGTACATCAGCTATAAAGGTATCGTTGCATACACTGATTCGGTCGAAACATTGAAAAAATACTTTATGCTGGTGTTTCCAACTTATTATTACGGCGAAGGTTTTGCAGGTACGTTGCTTGATGCATTTGCATCCGGTTTACCCGTACTTGCATCAAACTGGAAATACAACAATGAGATTGTAAAAGATGGCGTAAACGGATTGCTATTCGATCTTGGTCAAGAAAATCTGCAATCCAAGCTTGAATACATACTTTCGAAGCCGGATTTAATACACGAGTTCAAATCCAATTGTCTTAAAGAGTATGATAACTATCGTCCAGACATTGTCATAACTCGCTTCTTGTCCATCATCAACAATAATGGATCTAACAAATCTACAGCTAAGAAGGCCACGGCTGCGGCTGAGGAAAAGTGATTTCATTGGTTAGGGTTGATCTGTCCGAATAAGTTAGGGGGAGCGGGAGATTGAGCAAAAATGTCGCACTGTTTATCCCGGCACTTCCATTTGGGGGTGCTGAGAGAGTTGTCCAGAGGCTTTCAAGCATATTAGGGGATACGTACAATTTATTTATTATTGTCTTTGACGGAAGTATTATGAAGTACAAATGCGCTTGTGAAATCATTGATATGAACATACCATCAAATAAATCGAAATTCAAAAAAATAATTGCAATATTTTCTAGGACGAAAAAATTCAATCGTATAGTTGCCGAGAATAATATCGACGCGGTTATCAGCTTCCTCGACGGGGCCAATATGATAAATCTGTTATCGAATACAAAACATAAGAAAATCATATCGGTTAGAAATTATAAAGCAAGCGAAAAAAACCTCTCGATGATGACGAAAATATCTGATTTTCTTCTGAGTAAATTATATAACCGGACTCACGGCGTTGTATCGGTATCAAGAATCATTGCTCAAAATTTAGAGAACGATTATGGTGTCGATTCCAATAAGATCAAGGTTATTTATAATCCTTATGATATAAATGAAATTACAAATCTGGCTATGGAAAAACTCGAATCACAACATATAGATTTTTATAACAATTCAAAAGTTATTATTTCTGTTGGGCGTAAGATGCACCAAAAAGGATTCTGGCACCTAATAAAATCATTCAGCTTGATTAAACAGCATATAAAGAATGCAAGATTGGTTATTATTGGCGATGGAGAGCAGGACGATCTGATCAAAGGATTAATCCAAGAGCTTAAACTGGAGGGAGAAGTATTATTAACAGGTCATCAATCGAATCCCTTTAAGTTCATTAGTAAAAGCGATGTTTATGTGATGACATCATTATTCGAAGGCTTTCCCAATTCGCTCGTGGAAGCAATGGCATGCAGAAAGCCGATCGTAAGCACGGATTGTAAATCAGGTCCAAGGGAAATTCTTTATCAAGAAAGTAACATAGATAGGATAGCCCATCAGATTGAATTTGCTGATTATGGAGTACTGGTACCGCCTTTAACGGAAAAAGAAAACTGGGATTCAAATAGTATTGAGGATTGCGAAGTTGTTTTATCTCAAGCCGTAGTTGAAATTTTGGAAAATGCGAAGGCTCGCGAAGAGTATAGCATACGAGCTTTCGAGCGAGCCCACGAATTCGATTATCAGCGATGTAAAAAAGCCTTTATTGAAATAATCGATTAAACTTCCTTAAGTGAAAAGGTGTGATGCAATTGCTAAATAATGTCCGAATAATCAGTGGGAGTACGCTATTAGCAAGAAGGCGAGAAGACTTATTCAGATGGAGTTTGGTAGAGAAACTAACGATGTTTATGTTCTTAATGTATATGATATCCTATCATATATTTTCTTTTAAAGCGCAATCTCTTATTATTTCGGAAGTTATATTACTAACGTTGAGTGGACTATTTATTTTTTATATTTTAGAAAGATCGAGACTAATATTCGGCAGGTACATGTGGTTTATTAGTCTTTTATTTATCTGGGCTATAATAACCTATTTTTGGGCACCGGAAAGTCAAATTACATACAGTAAAGTGATTGCTGTAGGGCAGCTATGCCTGGTTTCTTACTTAATATATAATTACCTGGATGATAAGGTTAAAGTGGAAAAATCACTAATGATGGTTTTCTATTCCTATATTGGTTTAGCCATATACACTATTTATGTATATGGTTTTATTAATTTATTTAGCGGGTCTGTTACACAGCGAATTGGCTCTGACATAAGTCAAATAAATATTCTAGGTATGTCGCTATCAATCGGCGCTTTAATGAGCTTTTACTACGCGTTCTATTTAAGAAAATACATTTACTATGCGGCATGTATTTTCTTGATACTCCTTTCCGCCTTTACGGCGTCCAGAAAAGCTTTAGTGGTCTTACTTCTGGGACTGTTGTATCTACTCTTCATGAAAAATAAATCCAAGAAAATCATAAGAACATTTTTACTGATTGTTACCGTGGGCACAGTTGTCTACTTCATATTGCAGCTCCCGATGTTTGATACCTTAATGCTAAGAATGACTGAATTTTTCGATTTTTTTTCGAATGATGGTGGAGCCGATAACTCGACGATCGAAAGGTCGAATATGATAAGCCTGGGATGGGATCTGTTTATGAAGAGACCATTAACAGGATATGGGTACGATTCCTTTAGGTATTTCTTGGCGAAAGACACCGGCAGATATACGTACTCACATAACAATTTCATTGAGATGCTGGTGAATGGCGGAATCATTGCGTTTCTCAGTTATTATGGCATGTACGTATATTGCTTCATAAAATTATTTAGAATATCGGATACAACGTCAATATTATTAGTGACTTTGCTATTAGCACAGCTTATTGGCGATTTTGCCGTCGTATCTTATTATTCAAAAATAACATACGTGTTCTTCGCGATATGCTTTGCTTACATTAGGTTAAACGATAAAGAGAAGATTAACAAAAGCGTGTAATGCTTGCTATGACATTTATAACTTACAATACAGAAAAAAGAATGGTAGATAGGGAGGAGATATAACGATGAAAGAACAGTTCATGAACGAAACGTCAGCATCATTGGAATTTGTGTTACCAAGTGTGATCCAGAAGAAAAGTTACTATTTATTATTTAAACGGCTTAGCGAAGTTGTGTTATCCTGTATAATTTTTGCCTTACTCATTCCGATTATCGCTATATCCGTAGTCGCAATCTTAGTGGAGTCACCTGGGCCGGTATTTTATGTTCAAGAGAGAGTAGGATGGAAAGGTCAGCTATTTAAAGTCATTAAGCTGCGTTCTATGAGGGTGGATGCTGAGAAAAACGGAGCACAATGGGCAATGGTGAACGATCCGAGAGTAACGCGAGTCGGCAGCTTCATACGTAAAACAAGAATCGATGAGCTTCCGCAGCTCATAAATGTGATAAAAGGTGATATGAGTCTGATTGGGCCTAGACCAGAGAGGCCTATTTTTGTTGCTCAATTTAACGAGCAAGTGCCAGGCTTTATCCAGAGATTACTTGTAAAGCCAGGGCTTTCCGGTTGGGCGCAAGTCAACGGCGGATATGATATTTCAGTGAAAGAAAAACTCGATTTGGATATGTATTATATTCAGAACATGTCGTTCGCGTTAGACATGAAAATATTGTTGAAAACAATAAAAGTTGTTTTTACAGGAGAAGGCGCAAGATAAATTAGAGTCTTTGGAGGGGGAACTATGAAGGTATTAGTAACCGGCGGGGCAGGATTTATCGGCTCACATGTTGTAAATGCATTGATCCAGAATGATCATAATGTGATTGTAGTTGATAATCTTTCAACAGGCAGCAAAGAAAAGCTTCATTCCGATGTTAAACACTATCAAGTCGATATTACTTCGGAGGACTTGTTCGATGTGGTCAATGAAGAGAGGCCTGCGGCGATAATCCATCATGCTGCGCAAATCGATGTGCAGCTGTCGTTGAAGGAACCTGTTTATGACGCAAGGGTCAATATTTTAGGCACATTGAATTTATTGGAAGCGGCTAGGAAGACCGGTGTTGAAAAAATAGTTTATGCGTCATCAGCTGCAGCATATGGGAATCCGTTATATCTGCCAGTCGATGAAAACCATCCAGTTGCCCCGATTTCATTTTATGGTGCCTCCAAATTCACTCCGGAATTATATTTTGAACTCTATTCCAAGCTATATAATATTCGTTATGTAATTCTGAGGTACGCCAATGTGTATGGCATCGGTCAGGAAGTGAAAGGTGAAGGCGGTGTCGTTGCAGTTTTCATTAATCGATTCATAAATGGGGAAACACCCGTTATTTATGGGGATGGCGAACAAACGCGGGATTTTGTTTATGTTAAAGATATTGCAGAAGCGAATATTAATGCATTGCACTTCGGAAATGATGTCATTTGTAATATAAGCCGTAATGAACAAACGTCTATAAACGAATTAATTAATGTACTTGGCGATATCTCTGGGAATGGACTCATTCCCCGCTATGCAAAAGAAAGATTAGGTGACATCAAGCATAGCCGGTTAGATAATTCTGCTGCATTGAAAGAGCTGAATTGGAAGCCGAGATATAACTTATACAACGGATTAGAGGAAACCTTTACCTTTTACAATCAATATAAGAATGAAGTCATCCTGACTAGAATGTAGGGATCCCTAAAGAGAAACTACATTACTTCGTGAAACAGTGGATAAATCACGCTTGACATGTTACGAAATGTATCGTAAATTTTAATTGCGATACATTTCGTAATTGTGATGGCCGAAAATGCGCCTACTCTGGAAATACTGAGGTGAAAGTGTGTTCTCTCTAGCTTCCAAGATCGAACTCGACTATCCATTGCATAAATTAACGAGTATGAAGGTTGGCGGGCAGTGCACGTATTATATCGTTCCTAATTCAATTGATGAAGTAGTGGAAGTGAAAAGGAATTGCAGGCTGAGCAATACGCCAATATTCGTTCTTGGAAATGGTTCCAATATCATCGTTAATGATAGAGGCTTTGATGGAGTTGTCCTCCATATCGGCAAAGGCTTGAAAGAAATACAAGTAAATGAAGACCATGTCTATGCTGAAGCGGGAGTTGCGTTACCCCTACTCTCGAATTTAATGGCTAAGTACGGAATTGGCGGTTTCGAGTTCTATGCTGGTATTCCAGGAACAATTGGAGGTGCCGTTGTCATGAACGCCGGATGTATCGGTCATGACACCTCGGAAATCGTAAAATCCATTATTTATATTGATGAGAACGAAGAATTGCAAGAAGTGGAAGTGCATGATGCGAATTTTCATTTCCGATCGAGCAGGTTTCACGGACAGGCAGACATTATCGTAGCCGTTAAATTCCATCTGCGTTATGCAGATGATATTCAATTGGTTCAACAGAAGACTAAGATGGCCGCCGATATTAGAAAAGGCAAATTTCCAATAAATGTCGCCACTGTGGGGAGTACATTTAAGAGTCCTCCGGAAGGCCCGCATCCAGGGAGATTAATTGAAGAAGCCGGGTTGAAAGGCTACAAAATTGGTGGAGCAGAAATAAGTCACGTACATGCAAACTGGATCATTAATGACGGTTCGGCAACAGCAGATGATATTAGACGGCTAATTATTTTTATTAAAGAATCAGTATATATAAAATTCAATATTTTGCTGGAAGAAGAAGCCATATATGTATAAAAAGAAATTACATTAGGCAGGAGTGGGTAACATGGATCAAGTATTCGGAAACCTCGCTTTACAAGATACAATCACCGCTGAACCCTACATAGAAATTGAAGGCGGTGTCTCACTAAGAGGAGACATTTCATTGGCCGGTGCCAAAAACTCAGCACTACCATCCATTGTAGCTGCTTGCTTATCATCGGATGAGGTCGTATTGCATAATGTCCCAGTCGAAATAAATGACGTTAGATTACTAATCGAGCTATTGATTGAAGCCGGTGCAAAAATTGAAATACACCAGAATTCCCTGATTTGCTGCGGATCAGGTTGGAAAGGAGGGGCGTTGGATGAGCTGGTAGCGGGAAAAATAAGACACTCCCTATTGCTTCTAGGCGCTTCTGCTTTCTGGGGCTCTTCTTTGTTCCTGCCTCTTCCAGGCGGGTGTAGTATTGGAAGCAGAAAGCATGATCTTCATGTATTGGCGTTCAAAGCAATGGGATTCGATATGATTGAGAATGAGATGGGACTGTTATTGAATGAAAGCAGAATAAATAAGGAATCGAATATCGTGTTTCATTATCCGACATTTGGCGGAACGATCAATGCAATATTTGCAGGAGTTCGCGGTAATGGAACCAAGGTAACGATTTATAACGCAGCATGCAATCCCGAGGTTATTGACGTCATAAATCTTCTGAATAAAATGGGAGCTCAAATAAGGTGGGTAAATAATAACGCACTCGAAATAATTGGTGTTCCTGCACTACGTGGGACGGTACATAATATTATGCCCGATCGCATTATTGCGGCTACTCTTATTTCCGCGACAGGAATTACGAAGGGAAATGTAAACATTCATAATATATCAGGCGAGGTCCTCGCAGCCGAGTTAACAACGTGGAGAAAGACTGGACTTCAGATTGACGAAACGACTTACGGGTTAACGGTAAGGTGGACAAAAAGGCTTCAGCCTGTAGATGTCGTCACAAGCGCTTATCCGGGGTTCCACACGGATATTCAACCACTCCATACGGCTTTAATGTTACTCTCGGACGGCACTTCTACATTAACGGAAACGATCCTGGACGGCAGGTTTGAATATTGCTACCAATTAGCCAAAATGGGGGCGAATATCGAAATCGTTCCGGGAAATTTCAACTGTGTTAACGGTGCTGCCGGTCAGATAGCGATCATTAAAGGAGTAGACCGACTTAAAGGCTCCGATGTCGTTGCTACAGATATTCGAGGCGGTGCTGCAGTGGCTGTAGCCGCACTGGCAGCCGAAGGGAACACCAAAATTACGAATATTTATCAAATCGAGCGCGGTTATGGCAATATCATTGATCTATTTGGTTCCCTAGGCGCAAACATAAAAAGAGTGAGTGAAAGCAAATGAAGAATAACAGCACTGCAATTCAGATCATCAGTACAATCATATCGAAGTTTATTTTTCTACTTGGTACCTTCGTTATCTCGGCATTATTGAGTCGATTGCTCGGACCTGAAAATAAAGGCGTTGTTACAGCGATATTTGTTATTCCGCTCCTGCTTGTCAGCTTTGTTGATTTAGGAGTGCGGCAAGCGACTGCTTTTTTTATAGGTAAAGGTATTTATAAGACGGAGGATATCGTTTCTTCTGTAGGATTCTTGTGGTTCTTCTCATCCACGCTGGCTGTTACTTTAACAGGTGGATACTATTATTTTTCAATGAGCGATAAGTTTGGCTGGGCGCCGCTGCTGCTTGCGTTACTGACAATTCCATTAAACTTGATTGTAAAATATACTTCCGGCGTAATGCAGGGCAAACAAAAAATCGGAAGTATTAATCTATCAGGATTGATAGGGGTAATTGTAAACTTTGGAGCAGTAGTTCTTTTAGTCTGGATCCTTAATTTGGGCATTATTGGCGCCACTTTAGTGAATGTATTATATATTCTGGCTTCAGCAATTTATTCGATTTTTATTTTGAAGCGAATTAGTAAAATTAATATTAGATATATACATCCCATTCCCATAAAGCTTTTTACAAAGGGAATCAGTTATGCGGCGGCATTATTTATCCTTCAGTTGAACTATAGGATTGACGTCATTTTTCTTGAAAAATTATCGACAGTAAAAGCAGTGGGCCTGTACTCCGTTGGTGTAAGTATGGCTGAATTGATTTGGCAATTACCCGCTGCTTTAAGTGTTGTACTATTCTCCAAAAGCGCAAATAGCAAGAGTGATCAGGAAGCGTCAAGAAGAGCGGTCCGATTGCTGAGAATGACTATTCCGCTGCTCTTGTTATTAGGCGCAGTAATAGGCATACTTGCTCACCCGATTATTAATATACTCTATGGAGAAGCATTTGCCGGCTCTGCTGAAGCATTGCAATTGTTACTGCCTGGGATTATTTTGATGACAATAGTGAAAATATTGCAGCCGGATTTAGCAGGGAGAGGATATCCGCTTTATGCGTTCTGGGTGTATATTGGACCTTTGGTTATAAATATTGGCCTGAATCTTCTCTTAATTCCTCGATACGGCATCATTGGTGCGGCAATTACGTCATCCATCAGTTACACCTGCGGCGCTCTTATTTTCAGTTACGTTTACGGGAAGAAAGAAAACATAACGATGAGAAATATGCTTATCGTAACTAAAGAAGATATTCAATTAATTTATGAAACCTTCATGAAGAAAAGCGGTAAAATGAAAGATAATTTAAAGCTGCAGGGTGGAGTCGAATGAAAATTTTATTTAAATTAAGAAGGTTTCACGGCGGCTCGGCATTATCTGCACTTGAATATGTAAAAGTGGTGAATAAACTCCAACATCAAGTGGTGGTCGTTGGCGAGTACTCACAATCACAAGATGACTTCTCGAAACTAGGTGTAACTACAATAGATCAAGCATTTTTTAAAAGGAATCCACTGGAAAACATCATTTTATTTATCTCTCTACTAAAAATTGTTTTAAATGAAAAGCCCGATTTATTTATAGCGGTCACTCAAGGTGAATGTTATTACGCCCGTCTTATTAACTCTTTATTCCGCATTCCTGTGATTTATATAATACCCGGCGGAGAAATTCAAGATTTTTTCACGAAAATTATGAGGAATGAAAAGAATATCATCGTATTTAGTGATGAAAATAAACAGCAGCTTTTAAAAAGTAGATTTAAAGAAGAATCAATAGAGACGATTACGAATAGAATGACATTTGATTCAGATCCTAATATATACGGGTGCAACTATCAATTATCTAGTGCGGAACCAGTTCAATTGCTCCTGATTTCTCGTTTAGACTATGATAAAAAGAATTCTATCTTTTTAGTGTTAAACTTAATTGAAAAAATAGTCGAACACATAGATGTTAACCTTACCATTATTGGTGACGGAGAATTAAGGAGTGAGGTAAGAGAATTTTCGGAAAAGATTAACTCGAAGTTCACACATCCTGTTATTTTCATAAAAGGTCATGTGACGAACGTGAAAGACTATATTCTTAATTCGCACATTGTTTTTGGAAAAGGCCGAAGCGTAGTTGAACCTATGTTTTATTCTAAAGTTAGCTTTGTTATTAGTGAATCGGGAACAATGTTCTGGTGCAGAGCTGAGAATATTGAACAATTAAAGTCGACTAATTTTACGGGGCGAAATCTAAGCAATCCCACATCATATGATGAACTGTCTCAAGTAATTCTTTCAATTAAACAAAATCATTTCGAATCGAGCTATTTAACTGGAATTTCGGAATATATTGGGAACCATTATGATGTGAAGCATGCAGAGGCTAGGATTGGGAAAATCATACATTCCATAATGAGTCAACCGAAATCAGTTAATGCATTTTCATTATTATCGGGCATAATAAAAACTTTATTTCAATTACTAGCGATTAACGGTCGATTATTCATTCAATATCTAAAGAAGGTGAACTCCGTAGTAATACGTCAGAAGCAAATTGAATAAGTTGTCCTTAAGTACTATTGCGAGTACCCAATCTGAACCAATCACAGCAAGTGTTTCATATGCTTTTTCTGTAAACCCATCTGCACTATCATGTAATCATGTCAACGTTACTGTTCCGCGGGATGCGAACTCTGTTAGGGAGCTTCGCTATTGTATGTGTGTTTGATTCAAATTTATTGGCGTATCTCTCCTTGTTGCAGGAGGGATACGTTTTTCTGTCTCATCCCAAAAGCATGATTCCCACTCATTCCTTAATCCAAAAACGAACATGATGGAGTAGCGCACTTCTGGTATCAATCCCCCTTATAGAAACCCTCATTCGATATAAGTCGATCACTCCAATCGATCTATTTCTTTGAAAAACAAGCAATAAGCTTCTCCAAAAAACACGATACAAAACGGAAATTCTGTGATACAATTGCTACATATCGTATCTTTATAGGCGGGTGAGCAGATGATATCACCGGATGGCACGAATCTCGTCTTCCTGCTGTGCACGCCGCGAAGCGGCAGCTCGCTGGTGACGACCATGCTCCAGAACCACTCTCACGTCTTCGCGACGCAGGAGATGTGGTTCCTGATGGGCTTGCAGGATATGAAGCTGGCCCCTCCTCGTCCTTACGGGGGCACGGGAATCATCCGGCGATTCTATAACGGCATCGTCCCCGAACAGACGTACGAGCAAGCCTGCCGTGCGTTTGCCTTGCAGATCTACAACGGGCTGCTGCGGAGCGGGGATGCCCGGCTGGTGGTCGACAAATCGCCGAGATACTATTGCATCCTGGAGTTTCTCGACCGATTGTTCCCGCAGGCGAAACGGATCTGGCTCATTCGCAATCCCTTGGCGGTGATTGCTTCCTATAAGAAGGTTTACGGCAGTAAGGGCGGGGCGGACGGTTTTCATATCGGCGCGGATCCGGCGAGCCAGACGTTCAATATGAAGATGACCGACGTCACGGTCGGGCTGTTCCGATACCATCGGTATTTCTCGGCCGAACACGCTTCGACGTATAAGCTCTATTACGAGCGGCTTGTCGACGCGCCGAGAGAAGAGCTGGAACGATTGTGCGCTTTCATCGGCATCGCCTACGAAGAAGGCATCGAGAGGTATGGCGATTACGCCGATACGGGCAAATCGGATTTGTACTACAGCATGGGGGTCGGCGATCCGTTCCTGTCCGATCATCGGGAGGCGCATCGCGACTCGGTCGACAGCTGGAAGACGGTGCTGGATAAGAATGAAATCGAACATAGCTGCAGGCTGCTCGGCGCTGCAATCTTCCGTGAGCTTGGGTACGGCAAGGAACTGGATGAGGCGGAAAGGATTACCGGCATCAAATTCGAAGATGGGCCGGATACGGATCATCTGAACCGGAGAACGAAGCAGCTCGTGGATGCGACGGGGCTGCAATGGATCGACGCGTATCAATGTCGGACAGACGACGCTGCCATCAGGGAGGAAGCGACGGCGGCCGGCGAGCCCGCCATGGATCAAGCGCACAGCGAGGCGCTTCGCCTGCGGATGGCGCTTCGAACATTGGAGCAGCGGCTGGCGGGAAGCTATAACGCCCAGCAGCAGCTTCGAACGGAACTGCATGCGTATCGCAGCAAGATCGCCCGGCTGAAGGCGATCGTCCCGTTCGGCAGACGACTCAGCAAATGGATGAATCACTATATCTCTTCGTCGTCCGGGGTGAAGCGATGAGCGCGCTGGCAGGCGTAATCGGCTATGATGCGGACCTGGATGCCTATCCGTTAGGGCATATTCTCATGCGAGGCCTGGAGAAGTTTCCGGCCGACGACGTTCAAACCTGGCAGGATCGCTCATTGTTCCTTGGCTGTCATGCACAATGGATCACGCCCGAGTCCATCAATGAGCCTATGCCGCGGTATGAGGAGGGTTATCAATTGCTGCTGGCGGCCGACGCCATCCTCGATAACCGGGAGGAACTGTTCGACCGGCTGCACATTGCGGTCTCCGAGCGCTCGTCCATGACGGACGGCGCGCTGATCCTCCACGCCTACCGGCAATGGGGCACGGCTTCGCCCAAGTATCTGGCCGGCGACTTTGCCTACGTCATCTGGGATCAGCGGCAGCGGCTATTGTTCGGCGCCAGGGATCTCTTCGGCAATCGCACGCTCTACTATCATCAGCATGACGATTATTTCGCGCTCTGTTCAACGATATCGCCGCTGCTGGCTTTGCCTGGCGCACGGAAGAAACTGCATGAGCCATGGCTTGCCGATTACTTGGCGATTCCGGATATGTACGATTCATTCGATCTGGCGGCGACGGCTTATGCGGGTATCCGTCAGCTGCCGCCCGGCTGTACATTCACGCTTCAGGGCCGGAAGTTCAGCCACCAGTCCTATGGCAGCATCATTCCGGAGCAGGAGCTAAGCTTCAAATCGGACGGCGAATATGAGGAAGCGTTCCGTAATATATTGGATTTGGCGGTCCGGGCAAGACTTCGTTCACGCCATCGGATCGCGGCTACGTTAAGCGGCGGACTGGATTCGGGAACGGTGGCCAGCTTCGCGGCGAAGGCGCTGCGGGAGCAGCGCAAGCCGCTGTATACATACAGCAGCGTGCCCGTGGAGGACTTCCAGGACTGGACGGGACGAAGCATGCTGGCGAACGAAACGCCATACATAGCGTCTACGGTAGCGTTCTTGGGGAATATCGAGAGCAAGCTCATGGATTTCGCGGGGCTCAACTCGTTGACGGAGGTCGACGATTGGCTTGAAATTCTGGAAACGCCTTATAAGTACGTAGAGAATTCCTTCTGGATCAGAGGGGTCTACGAGCAAGCGGCCAGAGACGGCGCGGGCATCCTGCTTACCGGAGCGAAGGGCAACCATTCGATCTCCTGGGGACCCGCTATCGGATACTATGCTTACATGCTGCGCAATTGGAAGGTGAAGGGATTATACGAGGAGCTCCGCTCGTATAGCCGCATAAGAGGCATCGGCCGGAGGAGGCTGCTTTCGCTTATCGCCAAGCGGGCTTACGGCGCGGGGGCGTTCGGCCTTCGAAGCCGTAAGCCGAGGCTGTCGGAGCTGATCGCTCCCGCCTTCGCGCAGGACATGCGCATGATGGAACGGCTTATGCCGCACAAGCTCAACTTGAACGGCGCGTACCTGTCGAACGCGATGGATGCCCGTATCCGCCACTTCGAGAACGGCGCGATTGCCAATACGTTCGGCAGCAAAGCGATGAAGCTGTCCTTGCGGTATAAAGTGTGGGAGCGGGATCCGACAAGCGACATCAGGGTCGTCCGATTCTGCTTGTCCGTACCCGCGGAACAGTACGTCCGGAACGGTCAAGACCGCGCGCTGGTCAGACGGTCCATGCAAGGCCTGCTGCCGGACGATATCCGCTTGAATCACAAAGTAAGAGGCATCCAAGGCGCGGATTGGGTCCATCGGCTGCGTCATCAATGGGCGGAATTGACGGAGGAAGTGTTGGCCATGTGCAAGCAGCCGGCCATCGCGCATTACTTGAATGCCGCCCGGATCCGGCAGGCTTGCAATCGCGTAGGCCAAGCGCCGAATGCCGACCAGGCTTTCAACGGGGAGACGCGGTTAATCATGCAAAGTCTAGTCACCGGCCGATTTATTCAGCAGTTCCACGCTTGAGTGGAAAGGAGGTGATGTCTATGGCGAAGAAATCCTGGCAGCAGCCGGCACTGGAGGTGTTGGATGTTCGCATGACAATGGCCGGTCTAGGCAGCAAGTACGTCGATTACGTGACGGCGGATGATTACGTCGACGATCCAAGCGAGCCGAAGAGCGTGCTTTCGTTCTTCGGAGGCGGCAGCGGCGGCGGGCCTTCTGCGTCATAATAGCAATCTTACTTAAGTCGGTCGGGGCCCTTATACCATCCATGATGGATAAGGGTCATCCGAACTCCACCAGGGGGATAGATGATGGTACAAACGATGAACCGATTGCACTATTGGGCATTTGGCATGCATATCACGAGCGAGATTGCCTTACCCGAACTCGTGGCGACGCAATTCGTCGAATCGCAAACGGATATTGAAGTGGTTATCGGCGAGTTGACCGATAGATGGGAGCAAGCCGTCAAATATCAAGGCTACTATGGTATGTTCGACGACTGCGTATTGATGTACATACCGGGAGCGGCAATATTCGAAGTCGACCGAGGACGTCGTATTACGGTTCATCCGTTCCATAACGATAGTTTCGATCTCATTCGTCTCTATATATTAGGCACTTGCATGGGCTTGCTGCTGATGAGGAGAGGGCTCATTCCTTTGCACGGAAGCGCCATCGTCGTTCATGGCCGAGCATACGCGTTCGTCGGCGAATCGGGGGCGGGCAAGTCGACGCTGGCTGCCGCGCTCATCCATCGCGGCTATCGTCTATTGAGCGACGATGTGATCCCGCTCAAGAATACGGATGGCGGTTCGATCATCGTTCCGGCCTATCCGCAGCAGAAATTATGGCAGGCCAGTCTGGATGGCCTCGGCATGGACGGCAGCTATCAGCCGCTGTACGACCGGCAGACGAAATTCGCGGTTCCCGTCGTGGATTGCTTTCATGACGAAGAGATTCGGCTGGCCGGCGTTTTCGAGCTGGCGAAGACGGCTGACGAGCGGGTGACCGTGTCGGAGATTACCGGATTAGCGCGTATCCATACGTTAATGATTCACACGTACCGGGGGAGTCTTGTGCCGCTTCTCAAGCGGGAACAGTGGCATTTCTCCTCTTGCGCGAAACTGGCTGAATCGCCTTCTATGTATCGCATCCGCCGTCCGGAGCATGCGTTTACGGTCAACGATATCGTGGATCAAGTATTAGAAACCATTACGAGGAGCGAGCAGTCCAATGATGAACGGTAGAATTGATGATGAGCGGGCAATCGGCAGAGCGGAAGGGAATTTGGCCAGCAAGATGGACGGCGATACGGTCATGATGAGCATCGCGAACGGCAAGTACTATAATTTGGGCCAAGTCGGCGGACGGATATGGGAGCTGATCGAGCAGCCGCTAACGATCGGCGAGATCGTCGGCGCGCTGACGGAGGAGTATGAGATCGACGCGGCATTATGCGAGCTGCAGGTCCGGACGTTTCTGGCTAACCTCGCGGAGGAAGGCCTTGTCGTAAACGGATAACGGCCGATGACGGCCGACTGTACAGAAGGCGGGGAGCGAGTTGAGAGGCAAAATCAAACTTTTCATGAAGATGAATCGCCAAATGAAATGGCTGATCGTCGAAGCGGTATTCTGCTTGGGCTGGGCGCGTCTGCTCAAGGCGATGCCGTTCTCGAAAGTCGTCAGACACCTGGATTTGCAGCCGCATGAAACGACGTATGCCTATAACGAGGCGGATGAAGCGGTGATGCGCCGGATTTCCAACGCGCTCCATCTCGTCAGCCGACATACCTGGTGGGAGAGCAAGTGCCTGGTCAGGGGGCTTGCGGCCATGAACATGCTTGCGCGGCGCGGCATCGAAAGCACGCTGTACCTGGGCACCGCCAAGGACGGCGATGGCAGGCTGATTGCCCATGCATGGGTGAGAAGCGGACGAATCTATGTCACGGGCGCAGCGGAAATCCCGCAGTTCACGATGATTCGCTTATTTGGGAAGAACGCCGCCGGGTCTCGTTCGAACGGGGGCGCGCTGTCCCGATCACGGTAGGAGGCTCCGCGTTGAAACAATTATTCGTTTATCTGCGCAAACTGCATGAACTGGAAGGCATACGGCTGTACTGGAATCTGCTCAACATGATGCTGATCAGCGTCATGGACGGAATCGGCCTGTATTTGCTCGTTCCGATCATGGGCATTGTCGGCATCGTGAATATGAACACGTCCAAGATTCCATACATCTCCGAGGTATCCCGGACGATGAAGCAGCTGCCGGAGCAGTGGGTGCTGCCGCTGGTCTTGAGCGTCTATCTCGCTGTCGTGATCGGGCAAGCGATTCTCAAACGAAGACAGACGATCCAGAACATCGCGATCCAGCAGCGCTTCATGAAATACCTTCGCATGGATACCTATCGGACGATCATGGAAGCCAACTGGCTGTTCTTCATCCATCGCCGAAAATCGGATTTCAGCGCGCTTCTCACCTCCGAGCTCGCAAGGGTCAATCAAGGGACGACGCAGACGTTGACGCTCATTACCTCGCTCACCTTTACGTTCATTCAGATCGGATTCGCTTTGCTTCTGTCATGGCCGCTGACGCTGATCGTGCTGGGCTGCGGGCTTGGCTTCACGTATTTCTCCCGCCACTTCGTCCGCAATGCGAAGGCGCTCGGCGACAGCACGACCGAGCTGCACATGGATTATTTGGCAGGCGTCAACGAGCAGTTCAACGGCATCAAGGATATTAAGAGCAACGCATTGGAATATTCGCATTTGGCCTGGTTCAAGACGATATGCAGGCAAATCGAGCGCAATCTGGTCAATTTGTCCGCGCTGCAAGCGACGAGCCAGCTTCGTTACGGCATCGCATCATCGGTCATGATCGTTACGTTCGTCTATCTGTCCGTCGACGTGCTTCACGTGTCAGCGGGGCAGCTGATGCTGATTATTATGATTTTCGGCCGCTTGTGGCCGCGGTTCTCCTCGCTTCAAGGGACGATCGAACAGATCGCGACGTCCATTCCCGCATTCGCCAAATTATTCGAGATCAAGACGGCCTGCTTGCAAGCGAGAGATGCCTGGAGCCAGATGGCTTCCGACAAGCCGGATGCGATGACGATTCGCGACAGCATCGAATTCCGGAACGTCTCCTTCCGCTACGACAAGGATAGCGCGCTTACGATTCGCGGGGTTTCCCTGTCGATCCCGGCGAACAGCATGGCTGCGATCGTCGGCAAATCCGGAGCCGGCAAGAGCACGCTCGTCGATCTCCTGATCGGTCTGCTGACGCCGGAGCAGGGGGGCGTCTTCATCGATGGCCGGTCGCTCGATGAACGCAGCATAGCCGGATTCCGCCAATCCGTCAGCTATGTCTCGCAGGAGCCGTTTCTGTTCAATGCCAGCATTCGCGATAATATGCAGCTGGTGCAGCCGAACGTAAGCGAGAGCCAAATCTGGCAGGCGCTTCATCTGGCTGCCTCCTATGATTTTGTCAGCAAGCTTCCGAATGGACTCGATACGGTCGTCGGCGACCGCGGGGTACGCTTGTCCGGCGGCGAACGGCAGCGCATCGTGCTTGCGAGGGCGATACTGCGGAACCCTTCCGTGCTCATTCTGGATGAGGCCACCAGCGCACTCGATAACGAGAACGAAGCGATTATCCAGACGGCGCTCGAGCGGCTGAAGGGCAATATGACGATCGTCGTCATCGCGCACCGTCTCTCGACGATTCGCAACGCCGATCAAGTGATCGTGCTGGAGAACGGGGAAGTCATTCAGCAGGGCGCATACGCCCAGCTGGCTGCAGAGACGAAAGGAACTTTCGGGAAGCTGCTCGCCTTCCAGGAGCCGGCCACGCGTACGGGCATGAATTAACGATCGGGGCGGCGCGGCAGCGTGAAATGGCCTGGTGGGCCTAAAGACATAACGCTGCGATGCGCATGATCATGCGCATCAGACAATACCCTTCGTTTTACAAAAAACATCATAACGCAACAGGATATGGCGTGATATTCTACCTGGAATCATCCATTTTTTTCATGCAATATAGGGCTTTAATCGCTATTCCAACCCGAAAACTGCTGGTATGCTGGTATAGGATTACATAATCTAGCATTAATACCAATAAGGGGGTTTTGTACAATCGAGGCGGTTGAATAGCCATGAACGGAATAGCGACTAAAGATGCGATGGGTACAGGGTGAGAACGAGGAGATGGAGGAGATTGAATGATGAACAAACGCAAGACGCTGGTTGCATTATTGCTTGCAGCGGTCATGTTATTCTCGTTTGCTTCGGTGAGCATGGCGGCGACGAACGACGATCCCGGTTATATCCGAACCTATCTCGAGGATGACGAAATCCCGTTCGACGTGCATCCCTTCTTAACGGGGGGGACGGTATATGCGGGCTTCCGCGGCATCTTCGAAGCGTTGGGCTATACGGTGAAGTACGATTCGGCCACGAGAATCGTAACCGGGCAATCTCCTTCGACGTCGATTGTCATTAATTTGCTCACGAATGAGATGACCATCAATGGCGGGAAATTCACGAAACAGCCGCCGGAGCCGCCGAAGCCGATTCTCATTCGGGGACGTACGTTAGTGCCGATTCGCTTCATCGCCGAAGCATCGGGCCTCAACGTAGAATGGATCCCGTCTTCCAGAATCGTCAAGCTGACGTACATGAAGCCGGCTGCGAGCGATCTGGATGCGATTCTGTCGCTTCTGGTCCGCAATAAGAAAGCGGCCGTCGAAGGCAAGCTGGACGATCTGCTGGCCACGTTCGATGCGAAATCTCCGCTTCGCAGCGATTACAGCGGCCTGACCGCCATTGCGTTCCCGGGTTCCGAATCCACGTTCGAGAACATTGCGATCGATTCTTGGCAAGGCAATAAAGCGACGATCAGCTATAAGGTAACGACCAAGGCGACAGGAAGCGGCTTCTTCCTGGATCGCGTGGATATGATGGAAGCGGACTTGACCCGTACGGCAGTCGGCGGCTGGAGAATCTACGACTTCCGTACGAAGTCGACCACGTATTCGAAGGATGCGAGCGGGTTGGCGGAGGCTGTCGTTCCGGATGCCGACAAGACGGCCATCCTGGCCGTCATTAATGCGAACGAGACTGCATTGAACGCGGAGAAGGTCGCCGATCTGGCTGCGACTTACGGCGGAGACGCGAGCTTCAAGAAGCAATTGACGGATACGACGACGGCGTTCTTCAAGTCGTACGATATCAAGTTCACGAACGAAGTGAAGCGCATCGTGTACTATCAAGCCGGCACGGCTTATGTATACGTCGTGCAAACGTCGGAGAAGAAGTCGGCTTCCGACTATCTGAACAAACGGGTGACTATGCTGCTTCAAGTCAACCAGGATAAGAACGGCAATTGGACGATCAATCCGGTTAGCCAGACGATCGCTTCGGAGAAGCTGTAATGCGCCTGCCTGCAATTCGGGGATAACGTTCCAAGCTAAGCCACAAGCCCATAAGATGAACGCGTTGCAAAACGCGTGCATGTTATGGGCTTTTTTTGTGTCGGATTAGGTGGATCAAATGGGGAAGACCAGCTCACGTACGCGTCATGTACGGGAGCTGGTCTTCTTAAGTATGGGACAGGATTAGGAGCCGTAGTATTCAGCAGGGATTGGCCCAGTGTTGCCACTAGGATTGGAATTGTATTGGTCGACATCCAGATGGCCGCCAATGTAGGTCCAGTCGGTATGTTTCCAGCCGTCGCCAAGCATCGTTTCTCTGACGTTCAGCACTTCCACCTGCGGTGTTTGCCATACTTTCTTCATCGTGTGTTCACCTCCCTTCAGCAAGTCGGAGCGTTAAAATTTGCGTAAAAAGCGATAGACAACGAGACTTCGCATTAAATAGATCATATTCGAGTTCATGGCAAGCTCGGGTTGAAAGGGCTGCCGTTCGATTTCCGTGAGCGAGCTTCTGATCTGAGGGATATTCAAGTATTCGGAAGCCGCTGAGTCGTTGCACAGGTCATGAAGCTCTTGGATGAACGCGCTCCGGACGGGGGTCATGCGATGAACCCAGTCCGCGCTTTGGAAGCCTTTCACGCGTTGGTTCCATCTTACTTTATCCGGCAAGTATTGGTCGGTCGCTCTTCGAATGAGCGAACGGCTTACGCCGTTGAGCACGAATTGTTCGATGGGAAGCGAGAGGCAGAAGCGGACGACTCTCGGATCGCAAGTCGGATCTCTCTCCCATATGCCGTATTTTAATGATAGCTTGGCGCCTGAAGTGCCTTGCATATTAAGAATGGCTAAATTATTGAAGAAAAATTGCCTTTCGTCCGTTATATTCCGAGGCGACTCTGTGAGCAGCTGCTGGTGGTCCTTCAGCGTGTTGTAAATTTGCGTTCTTGCAGCGAAATCCGGGTTTATTAACTGCGGAAAATCCTCTTTGTCGCCGGCTTCGGCAAAGGACAGTTTATTCACGAACGGAAACGCGTATTTTCCGATGTTCGGCAGGAGCTGCGATCTTCGGATTCTCATCTGTCTGCTGAATAACGTAGCTTGCCGGTAGAACTGGATCCATCTCATCGTCTTGAGCAGATGCGCGCAGTACTGGGTGACGGAACCCCATGAAATCGAGCTGTTTCCTCGTGCTCCGGTTAATAGAACCCCCATGCCTTGCTGCCTGGCCGTACGATAGATATCTCGAATCCAGAAGGAATTCGCGAAGAACTTATAGGGCGATTCCATGATATTCAGCCATTCGTCGATTTCCGTGAACGGGCTCTGCCCCTGGGAGTCCAAGTAATTGTCTTGGATATTGCCGACATGGCGAATCGTTTCTTGAATGAAGGGTCTTTCGTCGGCCATCAAGTGACGGGCCGTCCAGTCCTGGAAATCGGCAGCCGGAACATGGCTGTAGGTATGCAGCGTCTTGCCTTCATTCCGCAATGCGCTGGCCGCGAAGCTGACTACGCTGCCGGAATCGAGCCCGCCGCTTAACGTGGCGCCGACTTGCTTGAAGGTGCGAAGCCTGGAGGCTACTGCCTGGCCGAACACCTCTCGAAAAGCTTCCTCGTAATCGCCATCGGAAGGGAGCGACAGCTTCTGGTCGGATACGACCAGCGAATCGTACTTCGATAGCGTCAACCTGCCGTTCGCCGAGATTAAGCTATGGCCGGGAGGGATTTGGAGAATATTGCGGTAGGCTGTCGCGAATACATCGACGGAATCAATCGGCGCATTGATGGCCAGGAACGCGGATAACCAGCTTTCATTCAGCCCTTGCTTGATGGAAGGCAGCGCCAGAAGCGGTGCGATCGCCGTGCAGAATGTCAAGCTCCGCCGATCGTAATGGTAGTACAGCGTACGGTTCCCGGCCAGGTCGCGCGCGCCGAACAAGCGCTTCTGCTTCCTGTCCCAAATCATGAACGCATAATCGCCGATCAGATATTTCGGCGCTTCGGTTCCCCAGCGTTCGTAGGCCATGACGATTAATTCACTGTCCGTCAACGCGTCCCTTCGGGACGATTCGATCTGGAACCGATTGCATAACGCATCCCGGTTATCAAGGATGGCATCCGCCGTAATGGCGAGGTCGAGAGACTCGTTATAGCAAGGAAGCTTCTCGTAAACGGATTGAGGCGTGATCCACTGGGCGTGACAACCCAGGAACGCGGACTCGTCATGCCAGTGCCGCGCATCGTCAGCGGGGTAATCGCGCATGGCCTGCATCAGCAGCAGACCGTTCTCGCGTAAATCATTCGGAGACGAATCCCTATCGTTCACGATGCCGGCAATTAAGCTCATGGGTTCCTCCTGATACGAATTGTAGACATTTGAGTTTATTATAACGAGTATTTATAGAAAAAGAAACAGTATGTATCAATTTCTTTTTAAAAAAAGATACATTTAGGCGCATATTTTTGAAACTATCGCGGGGGAGGAAGAGGAACGGATCGTTTGGAACCATAGGCTCTCAGCAATAGATAGGCTAGCAGGATACCGGCGGTGTCGATGCACACATCCACAATCCGGCCGTCACGGGAGAAATAGAGCTGGAGCACTTCCGTGACGATCGCATAACCGATCGCCAACACGATGCCGTACGATCTCCCTGGCTTATACAGCATCGCGGACAAGATCGCGAAGCCGAGGAAGTGTCCTGCTTTCTGGAGCAGATACCAATTCGTATGGCTGTAAATAATATCTTCGCTTGGAACGATCAAGATTTGATGCCAATCCGGATGCGGATTGAATCTAAAATGAATGTACCTGTATATGACCATTAGCTTGAAATTTTGCGTGCAGGTGCAAACGAACAAAAATACGCACCACAGCATGGCGATTGCGGCTCTGAACATGCTCCACATCCTTGAATGATTTTCAGGTATGACAGGTATGAGACGTTGATCGAATGCGCTAGAAAAGATTGACAAGAGGCGAAAAGAAAAGGTATTGTTAATTATAATGATACAATATGTATCATGCAAGCGGGTTATGAAATGGAAGCTGCGAATAGGGACCTTGAACTTCTTTTATAACCGTCCGTAAGGAGTCTTGAACCATGAAACCTCCGAAACCTTCGATCAAGCGTCTATTGCTGTGGACCGGTATCGCCGCGGTCGCGCTCGCGATTCTGACCGGCAGTCTCGTCTGGTATGTGTACCACTCCGTTAAATCAACGGCCGATCGGATGTACGAACCAATCGAGCGGATTACGCCGATGCGCGTGAGCAAGGACGCGAGCGTACCGAAGAAACCGGAGGCTGCGCCGTTACCGGGCAAATTACGGGCGTTCACCGTCCTGCTGCTTGGCGTGGACCAGCGGGAACAAGACAGCGGGCGCTCGGACACGATTGTCGTGATGACGGTCAACCCGGCCAAGCATTCGGCCTTCATGCTCAGCATCCCCCGGGATTCGCGCACGGCGATCGTCGGACGCGGCACGACCGACAAAATCAACCATGCCTACGCGTTCGGCGGCGTTCCGATGTCCGTCGCTACGGTCGAGAACTTCATCGATTACCCGATCGATTATTACGTGAAAGTGAATATGGAAGGCTTCGAGAAGCTGATCGATGCCGTCGGGGGCGTAGAGGTAGACAATCCGTTCGCGTTCGACTACCTCAAGCATCATTTTGAACGGGGGCATCTCTCATTGAATGGCGAAGAGGCGCTGCTCTATTCCCGGATGCGGTATGACGATCCGCACGGCGACCTGGGACGCAATACGAGGCAGCGCGATATTCTGCAGGCGCTCATGAATCAGGCCTTGAACTTGTCTTCCATTACCCATATTCATTCCCTGCTCGGCAAGCTGGGCGACAGTGTCAGGACGAATATACCGTTTGGCGATATGAAACGCTTTGCCATCGATTACAGGCCGGCAATCAAGTCGATCGATTCGGCGGAAGTGCAGGGCAAGGGACGAACGATCGACGGCATCTGGTACTACATCGTCGACGATGCCGAGCGCGATCGGATTCAGGGGCTCATTAAGGGGCATATGTTGAATTAGGCGGCAGAGTCGCTTTTCGCGGAACAGCTATGCCATATAAGATACGAATCGTATCAAAATCTATAAAGGGGCGTTACAATATGGGAAACGAAAGCAGGCAAGCACCGCATCCCCGCAGCCAGATTCGAATTAAACTCCGCGGCAATATCAAGGCGAAGGTATCGATCGTAAGCGTCTTCGGGGAGGGCTTTCAGTCGAGCTATACGCCTGTGCTGCTGGACGATCTGAGCCCGACGGGCTTCAAATGCCATTCGCATCTGCGGTTCCCCGTCAATTCCGATTACGTGCTGCATATCGAGACGTCGATCTGCCAGTGGGAGCTGTCGCTGCTCGGACACGTCGTCTGGCGCCGCAAGGAGGACAATTTATATGCCTATGGCATTGAATTCATTCCGGACGATCATATCCAGAAGGCGATCCGGATTGCGCTGCTGGCGTATATCGGGCAGATGCAGCCGAACTACCGCCGTATCCATCAGCTCTACGAACGGATGATGGGCGGCGCGAACGCCGTCATTCGATCCATGAAGTTCGATCAGAAGGGATGAAAATCCCTTTTTTCTTTGCTCCGAAAGGACGTGGCACACGGGGCGAAGAGGCTAAATGACCAGATGTGTAAGCGTATACATGACAGAATTGGCGCAGGATCGGGAATTATTTTGAAAAATCTGTCGCAATTGTCGGTTATCGTATTGACAGGGCGCGAGATTTGTCATATTCTGATCACGATACGAATTGTAACAACATATTCATATTTTGATACAAAAGGTATATACATATACAACGTTGTCGATTTGGAAAGGAGAGCGAATTATGGTCAACAAGCAACAATTCTATTGCGTATGCTGCGGCGAAATGTTGAATCTTCAGGAGGCGGAGAAGCTGTTCTTAACCGGCTTCTACCGGATCGAGTACCCGCTCGGCTGCTGCACGGCGTGCATGCGGACGCCGTCTGCGCCGCATCCCTTTCAAAACGTGAACCGGCCTGAAAGGAACAAGCGCGCGGCATTCGACGAATACGGCAGGGACGACGCGGAGGAGCCGATGTTCGCGTTCATCTAGCGCCCTCGCGTAACGAAGCGCGCGCATTTCGATCGGCTTCCGGCAGGCGTGCGCCCAGCGCTGCGCTCCCAACGCCTTCCAATCGCCCCCTTCATCCGTTATACTGATGGGGATAAGGCGCAGGAAAAATAGATTTTCCGCGGATAATGGGGGTGCAACGATGACGTATGGAAGCGTTTCGGACGAGCAGCCGATCGTCAGGCTTCAGCAGCTGTCGAAGGTGATCGGCAGACGGACGATTATCGACGGATTGACGCTGGACATTCCGCGCGCGGAAGTGCTCGGCTTCCTCGGACCGAACGGCTCCGGCAAGACGACGACGATCCGTATGATGGTCGGATTGATGAAGATGACGAAGGGCGACGTGCTGATCGAGGGGCACAGCATTCGCGAGGATTACGAGCAGGCGATCCGGCATGTCGGGGCGATCGTCGAGAACCCGGAGATGTACAAATATTTGACCGGGTTTCAGAACCTGCTGCACTTCTCCCGGATGGTGCCGGGCATTACGACGCAGCGGATCGACGAAGTCATTCAACTGGTCGGGCTGAAGGATCGCATCCATGATAAAGTGAAGACGTATTCGCTCGGCATGCGCCAGCGGCTGGGCGTGGCGCAGGCGATCATGCACAAGCCGTCGCTGCTCATTCTGGACGAGCCTACCAACGGTCTCGATCCGGCGGGCATTCGCGAGCTGCGCGATTATTTGCGCAAGCTCGCCAAGGAAGAAGGCATCGCCGTCTTCGTCTCCAGCCATCTGCTCAGCGAGATGGAGCTGATGTGCGACCGGGTCGCGATCATTCAGAGCGGCAGGCTGATCGATGTGCGGACGATCCAGACCGGCGCGCAGCTGGCCGAAGAGAGCGGTCCCGTGCTGTTCGAGGTGGACCGGCCGGACGACGCCGTGGCGCTGCTCGCGAAGCACGAAGCGGCGCGGATGGACGAAGGGGCGCTTGTGCGGGCGGACCGGGATACGGTGGCGCGCATCAATGCGGAGCTCGTCGGCGCGGGAATTAACGTATACGGGATTCGCGTCCTGAACAAATCGCTCGAGGACCAGTTCCTCGAGATGACGGGAGGGAATCCGATTGTATAATTTCTTGCAGCTGGTCCGCAACGAGAATATGAAGATTTACCGGCGCATCGGAACCTGGATCATGATCGGCATCATCCTGGGGATCGTCATCCTGGTCAGCATTTTGAGCAAGTCGTTCGACAAAGGCACGGGGAACATGTGGAGCGTGATGAGCAATATCGAGTCGTTCACGTATCTGCTCATTACGATCTTCACCGTCGTCGTCTCCGCCGAAAGCGTGGCGGGCGAGTTCTCGTCGGGCACGATCAAGCTGCTGCTGATCCGGCCGTGGAGCCGTTCCAAAATCCTGCTTTCCAAGTACATCGCGCTGCTGATCTTCGCGCTGCTCCTGTCCGTGCTCATGCTGCTCAGTTCGTTCGTGCTGAACTTGCTTCTGTTCGGCTACGGCGACGCCAAGACGGCGAACGCGGCGCTCGGCGTATTGAACAACTCCGGCCCGTTCAGTTACATGATGCAAGTGTACGTGCTGGACTATCTCGGGCTCATCATGATCGTGACGTTCAGCTTCATGCTCTCGACGTTGTTCCGCAGCGGCGGGCTCGCGATCGGGCTGTCGATGTTCATCTATTTCTTCGGCATGGTCGCAAGCGGCCTGCTTGCGATGCTGGACTACAAGTGGGTCGAATACTTGCTGTTCCTGCACTTGAATTTGAAGCAGTATTTGAGCAGCAGCGAAATCGCCCACGACTTGACGCTCGGTTTCTCGCTTGCCGTGCTGGCAGGCTATTATATCGTCTTCGTCGGCATTACCTGGCTCGTCTTCAATCGGCGGGACGTGGCGTCGTAGAACGATGCATTCGAATAAAAGAGGCGTTCGAATAATATGAAAGAGGGAGCGTCAGCCGTCATTCGTACGGCCGGCGCTCCCTTTCTTCGTGCGGTTACCCGGCTTGCCGGGTTTTCTCCTTGCCGGCGTTCTCCTTGGCCTGCTGGTGCGGAGGCTGGAGCGGATCACCCTCCTGCAGAGGATGACGCGTCCTGGATTCCGTTTGGCGCTCCATGCGACAATTGCCGTTGTAGACCCCTCCGTCCTGGCCTTCCGCATGCGTTCCCGGTCCGATGGACGTCTCGGCGTATTCGCTTCTCCCGGCATCTCTGAACATCGCTCGATTCATCCTCCTTCCTGCGGTGGTAAGGTGCTACTAGCTATTTATTCCAAGCCGTGGTAAAACATGCCTTGATTGATGCATACGCCCAGCAGCGGCTGCGAAAGCTAGAGGGACGTACGCCGGCAAGAAGGCGGGGAGGGACGCAATGATTTGGGCATTCATCATTCTGATCGTATTCATCTTTCAAATCGCGACGATTCTCGTGCTGGAATTCCGGCGCCCTTCCAAAACCGTCGCGTGGCTGCTCATTCTGTTCGTGCTGCCGATCATCGGATTCGTCATGTATTACTTCCTGGCGCAGGAGTACCGGCGGAGACGGACGCTGCGCAGAAGAGGCGTCGTCGCGGAAGTGGCCAAGCTGCAGGCGCTCATGCGCTGCCGGCTGGTGAACCGGCTGGAGGATATGCGCGGCCAGCAGTTCCGGCATCAGGAGCGGCTGTACGATATGCTGCAGAGCATGACGTTCTCGCCGATCACGGGCTGCAACGAAACGAAGGTGCTGACGAACGGCGCGGCAACGTACGAGGCGATGCTGGCGGCGATCGAGAGCGCGCGGCATCATATTCATGTCGAGTTCTATACGATTCGCGATGACGGGATCGGACGGAAGGTGAAGGAGGCGCTCGTCCGCAAGGCGCGCGAAGGCGTCGAGGTGCGCGTGATCTATGACGGGCTGGGCAGCCTGGAGCTGCCTGCCGCCTACATCCGCGAGCTTCAAGAGGCGGGCATCGAGACGGCATGCTTCCTGCAGGCGCGGGTGGCGTTCTTCAACAAACGGATGAATTATCGCAATCACCGCAAAATCCTCGTCGTCGACGGGCTGGTCGGCTTCGTCGGCGGCATTAATATCGGCGACGAATACCTCGGCGGCAACCCGAAGCTCGGCTTCTGGCGCGACACGCATCTGCAAGTAAGCGGCGACGCGGTCTATTTCCTGCAGGAAGTGTTCATGCAGGATTGGTGGTTCACCGCGAAGAAGCGGCTGTCCGGGCAAGCCTATATGCCGGTGCACCAGTGCAGCGGCCAGGAGCAGGTGCAGATCATCGCCAGCGGGCCGAACAGCAAGGACGCCGCCATTCTGGAATGCGTGTTCACGGCCATCGCGGTCGCGAAGACGCGCATCTACATTACGACGCCGTATTTCATCCCGGATCCGAGCGTGCTGATGGCGCTGCGCACGGCGGCTCTGAGCGGCGTGGACGTGCGAATCATTATCCCGTACATAGCGGATACGAAGCTCGTGCTGTTCGCGACGCTGTCGTACGTGGAAGAGCTGCTGAGTGCCGGCGTGCGCGTCTACCGCTACCATCGCGGGTTCGTGCATGCCAAGGTGCTGATCGTCGACGGGCTGCTGGCGTCGGTCGGCACCGCGAACATGGATATGCGCAGCTTCTTCAGCAACTTCGAAATTAACGCGCTGCTGTTCGACGATCAGGCGATCCGCCGGCTGGAGGATGATTTCTGGGCGGATACGGCGCAGTGCGAGGAAGTGAACCGGTCGCATTTTCAGCGGCGCCCGCTTCGGCAGAAGGCAGGCCAGGTCGTCGCCCGAATGTTGTCGCCGCTCTTGTAGCGGATGGCAAGCGTGCTTGCGCTTGCGGGAAGGAGACGGCATCGGCGTCGCGGCGTCGCGGCTGACGGTACTAAACACAGACGTCAGCCTGTTGGGGGCGGATGACGGGGGCGTTTTGACTCTAGACAAGCCAGACCGCGCGAAGAGATCAGATTGTAGAGAAAGTTCGACGCCGCATGTGCCGCATGTATGGAAAGGAACGAATCCCCTCTAAGACTCGAAGGACAGAGGTTCCGTTATTTTGGCCAAATCAGTCTATTCGGGTAGGCGAACGGACACAGGATCCGTTAATGTGACCGTACGGTACCGAAAACAGGATAATCAGCTGATATAGCGGATCTCTTGTCCGCCAGCACATGAAAAAACGTGATCAAGCAGCGAATAACGGATCTCCTGTCCGCTTCCTTGCATCGGCGGACGTATCGTGAACCGGCCGTCATGAAGCCGGCTGGTTCGAAGCGGTAACAGCCATCCATGCCATGCCGGCGAAGCGCCGACAGGAGCTGTTCGTGCTCCAGGACGTGGGTTGCCGCGAGCCTGCCCGAAGCAGACGTATGGTTCTCAACAAATTGAAGAACCTGGACAACATGTCCAGGTTCTTGTTTATGGTAATCATAATGAATATCAATCAAGCGGATGTCACTCAAGCGAATGAAATCAAGTGTATTATCAAGTGAATTGTAATCAGGTATTGCAAATCGACAGGTACATGATATAATCAAAACGCATGTTTATATTAAAACCTATAGACATAGTTAGTTCATCTTACAATTTAATTGTATCATGTCGGCGCAAAGTCTGTCAAACGGTTTTTATTTCACGGTTAGGAGAGATGCGGAATGAATGCGTTGGCACTCGGCTTTCAAGAGATCGAACGGTCGCAGCTTCAGCTCGTCGGCGGCAAAGGGGCCAATATCGCGGAATTATCCAGGATCCATGGTATCCAGGTGCCGGAAGGATTTTGCGTCACGACGGCCGGATACCGGGCAGCCTTCGAGCATAACGCAGCCTATCGGGCGCTGCTGGACCGGCTCGCCGCGCTGAAGGCCGTTGATCTGGAACAAGTCGGCGAGATCAGCGGCCAGCTCAGGGAGCTTATTAGGGAAGCTTCTATCCCTTCCGATGTGGAGGAAGCCGTTACCCGCTATCTCGCCCGCTGCGGCGAGGAATACGCGTATGCCGTGCGTTCCAGCGCGACGGCCGAAGATTTACCGCATGCCTCGTTCGCCGGACAGCAGGACACCTATCTGAATATCGTCGGCAGAGCGGCTATTCTGCAGCATATCGGCAAATGCTGGGCATCCCTGTTCACGGATCGCGCGGTCGTCTACCGGATGCAGAACGGAATCGACCACGGGCAGGTGTATATTTCCGTTCTCGTACAGCGGATGGTTTTCCCGCAAGCGTCGGGCATTTTATTCACCGCCGATCCGCTGACCGGCAGCCGCAAGCGGCTGACGATCGATGCCGGCTTCGGACTTGGCGAAGCCTTGGTTTCCGGCCTGGTGTCCGCCGATTGTTATCGCGTGGAGGAAGGGCGGATCGTCGACAAACGAATCGCGGCCAAGGAAATGGCGATCTACGGATGCGCGGAAGGCGGAACGGAGACGCGCCCGATCGAACCCGAACGGCGGCATGCGCAGACGCTGACGGATGAACAGATCGTACGGCTGGCAGACATCGGCAGGCGGATCGAAGCGTATTTCGGCTGCCCGCAGGATATGGAATGGTGTCTGGCCGACGATGTCTTCCATATGGTTCAGAGCAGGCCGATCACGACATTATTCCCGATCCCGGAAGCGAACGATCAAGCCAATCGCATCTACTTATCCGTAGGCCATCAGCAAATGATGACCGATCCCATGAAGCCGCTCGGATTGTCGTTCTATCTGCTGCTGACGCCGGCGCCGATGCGTAAGGCCGGCGGCAGGCTGTTCGTCGATGCGACGGCGATGCTGTCTTCGTCTGCCAGCAGAGCCAAGATGCTCCATGCCATGGGGCAATCCGATCCGCTGACCCGGGACGCGATCGAGACGGTCATTGCGCGCGAATTCATCCCGCTGCTGCCCGACGATCAACCAGGCCCAGGCGCCGGGGGCCAAGGCAGGCAGCCTGCTTTCATGCGAACGCCGGAGCCATTCGATAACGACCCGACGATCGTGACCGAGCTGATGAATCGCACCCAAGCTTCGATCGAAGCGCTCAAACGCGGCATCCGCGCCAAAACCGGGCCGGAGCTGTTTGACTTTATTATTGAAGATATGCAGGAGCTTAAGAAGATCCTGTTCGATCCGCGGAGCACGGCCGTGTTTATGACGGCCATGAATGCATCGTTCTGGATCAATGAGCAGATGGAGAAATGGCTGGGAGAGAAGAACGCCGCCGATATGCTGTCCCAGTCCGTGCCGCACAACGTTACCTCGGAGATGGGGCTGGCGCTGCTGGATGTCGCGGATGCCATTCGGCCTTATCCGGAAGTCGTTGCCTTCTTGGAGCATGCGAAGGGCGATAGCTTCCTGGATGAACTGGCCCGGCTCGAAGGCGGACGGGAAGCCCGGGATGCGATTACGGCTTATCTCGACAAATACGGGATGCGGTGCGCAGGGGAAATCGATATCACGCGCACGCGTTGGAGCGAGAACCCGGCAACGCTTATTCCGTTGATTCTGGGCAATGTCAGACATTTCGAGCCTCGGGAGAGCAAGCGGAAATTCGAGCAGGGGCGAGCCGAAGCGTTGAACAAGGAGCGGGAGTTGCTGGCCCGATTGCGGCAATTGCCGGATGGCGGGCAGAAGGCCCGGGAGACGAAGGAGAAGATCGACCTCGTCCGGAATTTCATCGGTTATCGGGAATATCCGAAGTATGCCTATGTCAGCCGCTATTTCGCGTATAAGCAGGCCATGCTGCAAGAAGCCGCTCGGCTCGTGCAGGCCGGCGCGATTCAGGCGATAGAAGATATCTACTTTCTGACCTTCGAGGAGCTTCATGAAGTCGTACGCACGCAGCGGCTGGATGAGCGGATCATCGCCAATCGCAAGGAGGAGTACAAGGTATACGACAAGCTTACGCCGCCGCGCGTGATCACGTCCGACGGCGAAATCATTACGGGCTCGTACAAAAGGGAGAACCTGCCGGCGGGAGCGATCGCAGGCCTGCCCGTTTCGTCCGGCGTCATCGAGGGGCGGGCGCGCGTCATACTCGACATGGCGGAGGCGAACCTGGAGGATGGCGATATTCTCGTAACCGCGTTCACCGATCCGAGCTGGACGCCGTTGTTCGTATCCATTAAAGGACTCGTCACCGAGGTCGGCGGCCTGATGACCCATGGCGCGGTTATTGCGCGGGAGTATGGCTTGCCGGCGGTTGTCGGCGTCGAGCAAGCGACCAGAAGGATCCGGGACGGGCAGCGCATTCGCGTGCATGGAACGGAAGGATATATTGAACTTTTGTCCTAAATCCCCGCCAACTGATGGAGCGCCGATAGCGGCGATGGCATAAGTCCCGGTGAAGCAGCGGCATTCGCCGGCGGCATCGGGGGCTGTTCAATCGTGGGAGAGATTATATTCGAAGAGAAAGGACCTCAACATAAAGGACCTCAACATCCGCATTGCCGTGGATGTCGAGGTCCTTTCGCCTCTTAATCGGGATGTTGCTATGTACTGCGTACGCTAGGAGGACAACCCCTGGCGCTGTGCTTCCCTTGAGCGTAGCGTTGGCGCGGTATCGTCGTTGATACGGTATTGCGCATGGACGGGCTGTTATTGCGGCTGCTATTGACGGTCATTCATGAAGAGGCCGGACTCGGCTGCAGCGACTTCCGTCCCAGTCCGACGATCGGCGCGAGCGGGTTCGAACGGCCTTCGATGAGATCGAGGATGAGCTTGGCGCCCATCATGCTGTATACCGTGCCGTTGCCGCCGTAGCCAAGACAATAATAAACCTGCGGCCATTGGGGATCTTCGCCGATGAAGGGCAGCTCGTCCTGCGACAGCGCGAAGGTCGCGTTCCATTCGTATGCAGGCGCCGTTTGGAACGAAGGAAACAGCTGCTTGATCCGGTCCGCCAGCTTGTCCGAGAATTCATCCCGCGCATGCTGCCCGGCGAGCGGCTTTCCGCCGGGTTCGTCGTACCCGCCGGCGATGACGCGGCCGTCATCGGTCAAGCGCGCGTAGAAGTACGGACGGGCGGTTTCCCAAATCAAATAACGGCCGTACCAAGGCGATACGTCGGCTTGCTGCTCCGTCAGGATGGCGCTCGTCCGGTTCAACTGTGCCCTCACCAGCTTGCCGCGCAGTTCTTCCGGCTCGTAGCCGACGGCATAGATGACATGCTTCGCATGAACGGCCGGTCCGGCAGAGGTGCTGAGCGTATGCTGGCCTTTCTCATCGGTGCGGAGGCCGACGACGTCCGTATGCTCGTGAACGATGAGCCCGAACGAGGCCGCTGCTTCATCGATGACCGCGTGCACGAAGCGGTACGGATTGAGCTGCGCGTCGCCGTGCGTGACGATGGCGCCGGACTTGCGGAACGGGAAGCGTTCGCCGATAAGCTCGGGCTCCCAGTACTCCACGTCGAAACCGTTGGCCAGCAGCGTGTCGTATTCTCTTCTCAGCTTGGGCACATGCTGCTCGGTGCTTGCCAAGTACAGGCTGCTGCTGCGCTCGAACGCCGTATCAACAGGGAGCGAGGACGCGACGTCCGCCAGGTCGTTCACGGCTTCGGCGCAGGCCTTATAGAACGTGACGGCGCGGTGCTCGCCGATCTGGTCGATGAGGTCGGTCAGCATCACGTCATTGCAGAACTGCAGCAAGCCCGTGTTGGCCTGCGAGCTGCCGCCCGCAGCCTCGCCCCGTTCCAGGAGCACCGTCCGCAGCCCGCTCCGGGCGAGAATGTAGCCGAGCAGGGAGCCGGACATGCCTCCGCCCACGATCGCCGCGTCGACATGCAGCTCCTGTTCCAGCGGCGGATAGGCAGTCGGATTCGGCAGCGTTTCCTGCCAGTATAAACGGCCTTCGTGCAAATGTTTCATTTTATCATGCCTCCCGTGGATATTATGCCCGTTCGAGACAGAAACAAGAAGGGGAAAATCGCCTTTGTGAATGTGAAGAAGATCGATGTCGTAATGGACTTGGCGTGCTGCGATTGGCAGATAGATACAGGGATGGATGAAAGAAGGGGATCCGGCGGGAAAGACCCGTCAGCGAAGAGTAGCGGCGGAATGGGCGGATGTGTTGTACCAGGTACAATACATGGGTGGAAGAACAGCGGAATGAGCGGATGTGTTGTACCTCGTACAATACTTTGGCGGGAAAACGCCGGAATGAGCGGATGTGCTGTACCACGTACACTACATAGGTGAGAAAACGCCAGAATCGACCTGTGTTGTACCACGTACGCTACATTGGCGGAAGGCTGCTCCATCAACCATTATGGCGGCACGCGCTAGTCTTGAATCGGATCCGGGATCAGACCGGCTTCCTGCAGCTCGCTGTTCGTTTTCATATGCTTCATATCGTTGCCCAGCCGTTTCAAATCCTGCATATCCTGCACCATGGAGCCGTTCTTCGCCTTCGCGATCGGCTCGGACTTGCGCCCGGCCTGCCCGGCTGACGAATCTTGCGGCTGCCCGTCCCGTTGCGGATTCACTTCTGTCATCGTCATCTTCTCCTTTGCGTGAGACTTATACGTAACTACACGCGCGAGGATGAATTGAAACGCAGGTGAATGCAGCCGGGGGATCGCCCAAGCAGACCCGCGGCGGATAGAAGCGCATTCGGATGCGGGCGAATAGGCTAGTAGGGAATGAGGGATGGTAGGTAAAGGCGGCTTTTCGTGGTAAAATGATCTTTTGGCATCAGAGCAAACGTATTGCGAACGACAGGGGATATGATGATGGAGAAACCGACAGTGACTGACGTGCTCGGCGTGCCGCTCGTGATCGCGACCCGCGGAGGGGTCATAGAGAACGTGCACGGCGGCCATGCCGCGGTCGTCTCGGCCGACGGCGCGATTATGGCGGAAGCGGGAAATGCGTCGGTCTGGACGTATATGCGTTCGACGGCAAAGCCGGTGCAGGCGCTGCCAGCCATTATGGGCGGCGTCCTCGAGGCGTACGGTCTGGGAGACGACGCCGTGGCGCTGATGTGCGCTTCGCATCAAGGCACGCCGGCGCATATCGCCGTGCTGGAGCGGATGCTGGCGCAAACCGGCGTGCGGGAGGAGCAGCTCGTGTTCGCGCCGCAGCTGCCCGCGAACCTGGAGGCGCGCGACGAGGTCATCCGTCGCGGCGGGCAGCCGCGCAAGCTGTACCATGTGTGCGCGGGCAAGCATATCGGCATGCTCGCGCTGTGCAAGGTGCGCGGCTGGCCGATGGAGACATACGCGGAGCGGGAGCACCCGCTGCAGCAGGAGCTGCTGCGGACGGTCGCCGCGCTCGCGGACCTGGAGCCGGAAGCCGTCGGCTGCGCGATCGACGGCTGCGGCTTGCCCGTATTCGCGCTGCCGTTATGGCGGCTGGCGCTCATCTACGCGCGCTTCGCCGCGTGGGACGCCGCCGCGGCAGACGGCGGCCCGGACTCGCCCGTCGCGGCAGCGCCGACGGGCGGAGCCATGGCGGCAGCGGCGGGGCGGATCGCCGCTGCGATGCGCCGCCACCCGGCCCTGGTGGAGGGGCCGGGCCGGCTGGCGAGCGCGATGCTTGGCGACGGGAACGTCGTCGCCAAGAGCGGCGCCCAGGGCGTCTTCGTCTTCGCCCTGGGCCGCGAAGGCATCGCCGGCGTCGTCAAGCTCGCCGACGGCACCGAAACGCCCTGGCCGGAGGCGGTCTGCGCCATGCTGGCGCAGATGGGACTCGGCCGGGAGCTGATTGCCCGCATCCGGCAGCAGATCCCGCCGGAAATGCGCAACGACGCCGGCCAGGTTACGGGCCGGCGCGAACCGTGCCTGGAGCTGCGGCGGAACATCGGCCGCTAACCAAATGAACCCAAATGCAACCCTCCGGAAAAGCGCCGCCTGGCGGCGCGAACCGGAGGGTTCGCTCGTTGATGCACGATAACTCGCCCTGCAGTCCGGCAGCCGCCAGTCCATAGGTCTCCGTTTCAACCGGAACGCCGATGGTGTATATGCCAAGTAAGCTGGAACAAACAGCAGCGTTTACGAGAAACGGAAAGGGTGATGGTTATGTTAGGATACGCCGTGCTTTTCTTTATTATCGCATTAGTGGCAGGGGTGCTGGGGTTCTTCACGCTGGCTTCCGCCGCTGCGGGAATTGCCAAAATACTGTTCTTCGTGTTCCTCGTCTTGTTCATCATCTCGTTTATTTTCGGCAGAAGACGAGTCTAGCGGCTAACGCGATGATCGTCTCTGGCTCCGACAGAAACGGCGCTGCCGGGATATTCCCGGAGCGCCGTTTCTCATTGCTTTACATATCCTTATATATCCACTACTATAGGGATAAATGAGGATAAGGAGCGAGCCCCCTATGAATGCGAAGGAAGCATCCGTACTGCTCGGCGTGCACTACAAAACCGTGCTGAACATGATCAACGACGGACGATTGACCGCCGCCAAGACCGATTCCGGCGATTGGGAGATCAGCGAGAGCGACCTTGCCGCGCGCGAGCAGCGTATCGAGGACAAGGAATTTTCCGCGATCTATACGTATATGGCCGTTCAGCTGATCGAGAAGGAACATCGCCGCGCCTTCAAGGCTGCGAAGGAAGACTTGTTGTCCGGCGCGCGGACGCTCGGCAAGCATGCCGACAATCCGGCCGAGTTTGCCCGTCAGGTCAAACATCTGGAGAAAGCGCTCGATGCCTACAAGGCCGCCGAAGCGTTCACCTATACGGTCGAATCCATCCGCAAGCAGTGCGAGGAGCAGGGCAAAGCTTGACAGCCCGCCCGTCTATTACACGAAATAAGCGGGAAATTCCGCTTTCAGCCCGAAAGGGTCATGCGCCTTGAAATGCCGCTCGCGTTCCTCGCTGCCCTTGACCGGAAGCCTGCGCTCGCGAGCCGGGCGCATCGCCGCAATATAGTGTCTGGTCCAGTCCAGGGGCGATTCGTAATAGTGCAAGATTTCGCGATAGGCGAACGCATTAATCAGGCCAAGCTCGTACGCCTCCTTAAACAACGGCCGATCGACCGTTAGCGGGGAGAGGACCGACACGCCTTGATCGGCAAGCTTCTCCATGCCTTCTCGGCTGCGCACGGCGACGGACAGCGTCTCGGCGAAATGAACGCCGGCGCGGTTCAGGATCGGAATCCACCGGTTCACGTAACTGCTCGCTTGATTGATGATATCGGCGACATGCAGGACGCGTTGTCCGCGAAGCTCGAGCCGGACGGCGTTTCCTTCATGATCGGTGACCTGATGCTCGCCGTTCTTGAACAGCATGACATGGGGGACGCCCAGCCGGGCAGCCATCGGGATGGAGAAGAACCAGTCTCTCCGTTCGCCGCCGGATATCAAGGCCGGCCTCGCATGACGATCGAGGTAATAGGCCGTCAAGGCTTCGATAGCCGCTCCGTATTGGTCGTCGGCACGGACCGCCTGATGCAGGATTCCCCAGATGGCTTGTGCCCGCCGCTCCGCAGCAGCATCCGTTATCAGCGCGTCGTCGAGGCGCTGCAGCACGTCTTGGGCCAGCTGCCGGCCGGCGATTTGCTCCGTATTGATGTAGAAAGGCCCCGGCTTGCCGGACGTATACCAGAACGCCTCGTCGTCGGCGCTGCGTCTAACCGCAAGGCCCCCTGTTGCAATCAATCGCTTCAATAACTGCTCCGCTGCTTGACTATTCGGCACGGACAATCCCTCCTCGGCATGTGGATTCACCGTGTACAAGTATAGCAGTCGGTCTAAATACCGGAAACGAATGTGGAGATCAAACCTTCTTTTCATCCCCATAACGAGTCTTTCTCACCCATACTGTCCGCCCGTCATTCCTCCCCGCGCAGCGCCCTCATCGCTTCCCGGTACACCGTCGGCGACTGCCCGTAGAACCGCCTGAACTGCTTGGAGAAATAAAGCGGATCCTGGAATCCGACGGACGCCGCGATCTGCTCGATCGTCAGCTCTTCCCGCTCGCGCAGCAGCAGATGCGCTTTGTCGATGCGCAGCTTGAGCAGGAACGTTACCGGCGTCGCGCCGGTCTGCCTTTTGAATAGACGCGAGAGATAGGCGCGGTTGTAACCGAGCGTATCCGCCATATTTTCGATGGAGATCGGTTCGGCGTATTGGGTGGACAAGTACCGCAGCACCTGCTGCGTCAAGGCTTCGCCATCGTCGCGCTGCTGCTGGGACGCGGTCTCGGCGGCCGTCAGCTCGGCGGCGTACTCCGCGAACAATAGCTGCAGATAACCCGCCGCCCGCAGATGCGACGCTCTGCCGCTTTGCCGGAAAATGCGCATCATCTGGTGAAAGAGCACCGCCACGCGCGGATTCCGGCCCGTGTCGATGACGGGCGCGCCCGGCTCCAGCCCGGCTTCCGCGACGAGCGCCGCTGCCGAGCCGCCCTCGAAGGCGATCCAGCGGTACCGCCACGGATCGCGCTCGCAGGATTCGTAGCTGATCAGCTGATCGGGGTGAATGAGGAACGTATGGCCGGCGCGCAGCTCATGCCGCCGCCCCGCGCACGTGAAGCTGCCCGAGCCGGACAGCACATGATGCATCAGATAGAAGTCGTACACTTTGGGACCGATCAGATGGCCGGGCTTCGTCTGGCTTTCGCCTGCGAAGAGGACATATAAATCACCATGCGCATTCGGTTCGGGATTGGACAGCACCGTATAGGTCGGACGCAGCTCCATAATGAGGAAACTCCTTCATTTACGATTCATTCTATTGTCGTACATTGTAGCATATGGATGCGCCGGCATTCGATAGCAGGTCACAAAATTCCATCCGATGCTCACATCAAGCCATTTCGCGCAGGCATGCCTTCGGCTATACTGAAGCTAGAAACACGCTGCAAGACACAGCATGCGGACACGCAAGTCATCTTCAATTCGATCTCCATACCTTCCAAAAGAAAGCGGTGCGACTCAATGGCGAACTTGCAAGAACTGACACAACGATTTCTGAACGTATACGGCGAATCATCCGAACGGCTGGCGGTCTTCCATGCCCCCGGCCGCGTCAATCTGATCGGCGAGCATACCGATTACAACGGCGGCTACGTGTTTCCGGCGGCGCTCACCTTCGGCACGACGCTGCTCATCCGCAAACGCGGCGACCTGCAGCTCGGCCTGGCGTCCACGAACTTCCAGGAGCATAAGCATTTGCCGATTTCCCCGATCGTCTACGACGAGGCGGATGACTGGATGAACTATCCGAAAGGCATCGTGAACGAGCTTCAGAACCGCGGCGTCGAGTTCGGCAGCGGCTACGACCTGCTCTTCCACGGCGAAATTCCGAACGGCGCGGGTCTATCGTCCTCCGCATCGATCGAGGTCGTAACGGCTTACGGCTTGCTGACGATGGAAGGCTGCGAGACGGATACCGTCCAGATCGCGCTGCTGTCGCAGAAATCCGAGAACGAGTTCAACGGCGTTCAATGCGGCATCATGGACCAGTTCGCGGTGGCGAACGGCAAGAAGGACCATGCGATTCTGCTCATGTGCGACACGCTGGAATACGATCTGGTGCCGTTCAATTCCGGCGACTATCAGCTCGTTATCGGCAATACGAACAAACGCCGCGGCTTGGTCGATTCCAAGTACAACGAGCGCCGCAGCCAGTGCGAGCAGGCGGTCGCGGACTTGAAGGCCGCGTTCCCGAACCTGACGCTGCTCGGCCAGCTGCCCCTGGCGGACTTCAACGCGAACAAGCATCTGATCAAGGACGATGTCGTCCGCGAGCGGGCGCAGCACGTCGTCGAAGAGATCGATCGCGTCGTGCAGTCCATGAACGTGCTGCGCACGAACGATCTCGCCGCGTTCGGCCGGCTGATGAACGCCTCCCATGATTCGCTCCGCGATCTGTACGAAGTGACCGGCGCCGAGCTGGACGCGATGGTTGCGGCGGCGCGCACGGTCGACGGCGTGCTCGGTTCCCGGATGACGGGCGCGGGCTTCGGCGGCTGCACGGTATCGCTGGTGCACAAGGACAGCATAGAGACGTTCAAATCGGAAGTCGGCCGTCAGTATACGGCAGCGACGGGCCTGGTTGCGGACTTCTACGTCTGCGCGATCGGCAACGGCGTGGAGCAACTGGCGTAACGGCAGCAACGGATATAGATGGCTTTGGATTCGTAAATAGAGAAGGGAGAGATTCATCATGGCAGTATTGGTAACGGGAGGCGCGGGCTACATCGGCTCGCATGCGGTCGCGGCGCTCCTCGAGCGCGGGGAGGACATCGTCGTCGTCGATAACCTGCAGCAAGGGCATCGGGAAGCGGTGCTTGGCGGCAAGTTGTATGTCGGCGATCTGAGAGACGGCGATTTCCTGGATCAGGTGTTCGGGGAGAACGAGATCGACGCGGTCATTCATTTCGCGGCGAATTCGCTGGTCGGCGAGAGCATGAAGGATCCCGGCAAATATTATCACAACAACGTGTACGGCACGCTCTGCCTGCTGGAGCGGATGAACGCGCACGGCGTGAAGCGCATCGTCTTCTCTTCGACGGCGGCGACGTACGGCGAGCCCGAGAGCGTTCCGATTCACGAGGCGGACCGCACGCTTCCGACGAACACGTACGGCGAGACGAAGCTGGCGATGGAGAAAATGATGAAATGGTACGACGTCGCATTCGGCGTGAAATACATCGCGCTCCGTTATTTCAACGCCGCCGGCGCGCACGCAAGCGGCAAGATCGGCGAGGATCACAATCCGGAGACGCATCTCGTGCCGCTCGTCCTGCAAACCGCGCTCGGCCAGCGCCGGCATATATCCGTCTTCGGCGACGACTATCCGACGGAGGACGGCACTTGCGTCCGCGACTACATTCACGTCAGCGACTTGGCGGACGCGCATGTGCTGGCGGTTGAGCGGCTGCGCAAGGGCGGCGACAGCGCCGTCTACAACCTCGGCAACGGCACCGGCTTCTCCGTGAAGCAGGTCATCGACATCGCCCGCCAAGTAACGGGCCGCGACATCCCGGCCGTCATCGAAGCGCGCCGCGCCGGCGATCCGGCCGTGCTCGTCGCTTCGTCCGCCCGCGCCCGCGAAGAGCTCGGCTGGAAGCCGAGCCGCCACAAGCTGGAGGACATCATCGGCAGCGCCTGGGCCTGGCATCAAGCGAACCCGCAAGGGTACAAGTAATCGGTCTGCGCCGGGTGATCGGAAATGCATACACCCGCTTCCGAGCAGGCTAATAGGAGAGAAGGAGAGACCGCATGACACAACAACTGCCCGGCAAGAACGATGTGCTCCTGCTCATTGAGCGGCTTGTGCAATTCGCGGCGCAGCGCGGCATGATCGAGCTGCCGCTCGACGGTTATGCCGCCCGCAACGCTTTGATCGATCTGTTCGGATTTACCGAAGCCTACGAAGGCGAAGTGCCGGAGGAGCGGCTGGACAGCCCGGTATCGCTGCTCGAGCCGCTGCTCGATTACGGCGCCTCGATCGGGCTCGTTCCCGATAACACGATGACGTTCCGCGATTTGCTGGACGCGCGCATCATGGGGCTGCTCATGCCGCGGCCGTCGGAAACGGCCGCGCGGTTCCGCCGCACGGCGGAGCGCGAAGGCATCATGAAGGCAACGGATGAATTCTACCGGCTCAACATCGATTCCACGTATATTCGCATGGACCGCATCGCGAAGAATCAGTATTGGGAACAGCCGACCGGCTACGGGAAGCTCGAGATTACGGTCAATCTGTCCAAGCCGGAGAAGGATCCGAAAGAAATCGCGCTGCTGAAGACGATGGCGCCGAGCAACTATCCGAAATGTCTGCTCTGCGCGGACAACGTCGGCTATGCCGGCCGCGCGGACCATCCGGCGCGCCAGAATTTGCGCGTCGTGCCGCTTGAGCTGCAAGGCGAAGCCTGGTATCTCCAGTACTCGCCGTACGTGTACTACAACGAGCACAGCATCGTGTTCAACGGCAAGCATGTGCCGATGCGCATCTCGCGCGAGACGTTCGCGCGGCTGCTCGACTTCGTCGACGCGTTCCCGCATTACTTCATCGGCTCCAATGCGGATTTGCCGATCGTGGGCGGCTCCATCCTGAACCACGACCACTTCCAGGGCGGCCGTCACGTGTTCGCGATGGAGACGGCGGCTGCCGAGAAGACGTTCCGCGATCCGGCCGTCGACGGGGTGACGTACAGCATCGTCGCCTGGCCGATGAGCGTCGTGCGCGTGCGCGGCAACGACAAGGCGGCCGTGCTGCGGGCGGCCGCCCGCATGCTCGATGCCTGGCGGGCATACAGCGACCCGCAAGCCGACGTTCTTGCTTTCACGGAGAGCGGCGGCGGGCAGGTGCCGCATAACACGATCACGCCGATTGCGCGGCTGCGCGACAACGGCGAGTACGAGCTGGACCTCGTGCTGCGCAACAACCGCACGAGCGAGGAGCACCCGGACGGGATCTTCCATCCGCACCGGCATTTGCATCATATTAAGAAAGAAAACATCGGCTTGATCGAAGTCATGGGGCTCGCCGTGCTGCCGGGCCGGCTTAAAGCCGAGCTCGAAGAAATCGCGCGGCTGCTGACGGGCGAGACGGCGTACGACGGGACGGCCGTACAGAGCGGCCCGCTCGCCAAGCATGCCGACTGGATCGAAGCGATGATCGCGGCGAATGGCATGGCATTGTCCGCGGAGCAGGCGGAAGCGCTGCTGCGCGACGAAGTCGGCCGCAAATTCCTCGACGTGCTGTGCGATGCCGGCGTATTCAAGCGGACGCCGGAAGGCCGGGAGGCGTTCGCGCGGTTCCTCCTGTCGCTGGGGCTGGCCGAGCAAGGCTGAACGAGGGCACGATAACGGCAATCGGGTCAGGCGCAAGACCGAGGCGGTGCAGGGATCATCCTTGCGCCGCCTTTTTTGGCGTGCATCGAGCCTCGCGCGTTGCCGGTGATGTCTCTCCGACATTCGAATATATTTTAATCACAATCATTTACACGCTAATATTTAGGGATTATAATTTAATTGTTAAAATATATGCCCTAGCGTCACCGAAGCGATTAATCACGTAGAGGAGATGAACAAATGTTAGCGAAGCATGGAGGCGTCCCGGTCCGTACGAAGCCTTGGGTACCGCCGTTTATCAGCACGGAGGAGTTCGATGAACAGGAGAAAAGCTTCGTCTTGGGCGTGTTGGAGAAGAAACGCGTCTTCCGGTTCTATGGCGAAGGCATCCAGGACTCGGAGGCGGCGAAGCTGGAAGCGCTGTATCGGCAGCGCACGCGATCCGATTACGCGCTGGCCGTCAACGCCGGCACGTCCGCGCTCGTCAGCGCGCTCGTCGGCGCGGGCATCGGACCGGGCGACGAAGTGATCGTTCCGGGCTATACCTACATCGCCACGGCCGCGGCCGTGCTGATCGCGCGGGCGGTGCCGGTCATCGTCGAGATCGACGACACGCTGACGATGGATCCGGCTGCCTTCGAAACGGCGATCACCCCGTATACGAAAGCCGTCATTCCCGTTCATATGCGCGGGACGCCTTGCCAGATGGACGAGATTATGGCCATCGCCCGCAAGCGACGGCTGATCGTGATCGAGGATACGGCGCAGGCGAACGGCGGCTCTTACAAAGGCCGTCCGCTCGGCGGAATCGGCGATGCCGGCTGCTTCAGCTTCCAGCAATACAAAGTGATTACGTCGGGCGAAGGCGGCTTGGTCGTGACGAACGACCCCGGGCTGCACGCCCGTGCAAGCGTTTACCATGATTGCGCGGTGCTGTTCTGGGGCGTCGAGCCGTCGACCCGAATCGAATCGTTCGCCGGCGAGAACTACCGGATGAGCGAGATCCAGGCGGCGCTCGGCCTTGCCCAGTCCGGGAAGATCGACGGGGTGGTGGCGCGTCTGCGAAGCGCGAAGAAACGGATCGTGAACGGCATTGCCGATCTTCCTGGCATTCGGCTGCAGCGCGTGCCGGACGCGGAAGGGGACGTCTCGTACAGCCTGGTGTTCTTCCTGCCGGACGGCGAACGGGCGCGCGCTTTCTCCGAGCTGCTGGCGGCGGAAGGCATCCCGAACGGCACGATCCACAACAACGGATTCGCGGATCGGCATATCTACGTGAATTGGGATTACGTGCTCGATAAACGAGGGGCGACCCCGAACGACACGCCTTGGAACTGCGCGAGCTACAAAGGCAGCGTGCAGTACGACCGGGACATGTGCCCCCGGACGCTCGACCTGCTCGGCCGGGCGATCAGCATCTCGATTCATCAAACGTTGACGGAGGAAGACTGTCAGGACGTCGTCGAAGCGATTCGCAAAGTAGCGGCCCATATGGCGCAGTCGGATGCCGGCGCGGCCGCGCAGCATCAATAGGGAGCGGAAAGGGGAACGGACAGATGGCAGGGACGATGAAAGCGGCCATGGGCAAAGTGAAGATTACGCCCGAGGAGCCCGCTGCGCTGCAAGGGTACGATCCGGATGCGAATATCGCCGATCCGGAGCGGGACACGCTGGATGATTTATACGCCCGCATTCTCATCCTGGATGACGGAGCCGCAAGAAGCGTCATCGTCGGCGTCGATTGCTGCTTGGCGAACGAGGCGGTCGTTCACGTCGCCGATCCCGGCGGCAAGCCGGACGTTTACCGCGAATTCGTGCCGACGTTTCCGGCCGGTACGCGGGCATCCTGGGCCGCGGCGGCCGGCGTGCCGGAGGCGCATGTGTCGGTCAATCCCACGCATACGCATACCGCGCCGGCGCAATTCGGCGAGAAGGCACTGTCCCGCATTACGGCGGCTATCGCCGGCTTGACGCAAGCGCTCGTGCCCGTGACGCTGCAAGTCAGCGGCGGGCAGAGCGAAATCTCGGCATTTCGCCGGCCGCGCTTGCATGCGGATCATTCCGTTCCGATTCATCGGGATTTTACGATCGTCAGCCTCATCAAGGAGGACGGCGGCCCGCTCGGCTGCCTGGTCAACTTCGCCGTTCATCCGACGGCCGTCAGAAACCCGACGTCCAGGATCAGCTCGGATATCGTCGGACTGGCGATGTCCGAGCTGGAGGCGGAGTCGGAAGGGTACGTGGCGCTGTTTCTGCAAGGCTTCTCGGGCGATATTTGCCCGGCGTACGGCGACAGCGGGCATGCCGGAGATACGTATTCGCATGTGCGCGAAGGCGCGCGCGTATTCAGCGATGAGCTGAAGCACGCCTTGCGGCGTTCGGACGGCGTACGCACGGGAACGATTCGGGCGCGGCAGCGCGATTGCGCGTACAAGACGCGCGGCGGATTTCATGCCGGCGAATTTCCCGTCACGCTCTCGGGCATCGCTTCCGGGGATTTGGCGATCCTGTCGGTTTCGGGCGAAGTGTTCAATGCCTACGCGGAGATCATCAAAGCGCGATCGCCGTTTCCGGTGCTGTTAACCTGCGGCGTGGCGAACGGGTACTCCGGTTATATTCCGAGCTTCCGCGCGTTTCACGACGGGCTGGGCGGCTACGAGATGAACACGACGCCGTATGCCGACGAGATCGAGGCGCGTTTCCTCGCGGATGTCGAAGCATTGCTGACCGCCTTGCAAGAATAGCGGGAGCGGCTTAAGCGCCGCCGACGGCCGGCGGCGCCTCCCGCCCCTGCTCGACGCCAGTCGCGCAAGCCATTGCCCGCCGTGCGTTTAGGAAGGGAAGAGAAGCTCGTGCTTCGCCAGGATCAAGGCGCCGTACAGCCCTTGACGGTGATTGTGCGAGCTTCTTTCAAGCTGCAGCCCGAGCGTCGCGAACCGGTTGGCGCGCAGCGTGATGGTCCGCTTCATTTCCTCGAACAGGATCGGGAAGTCGTCGAACATCGGACCGCCCAGATAGATGGATACCGGATTGAACAGATTGACGACATTGCTGAGCGCGATGCCGAACGCTTGGCCGGCTTCGATGCAGACGTCGATCGCGGTTTTGTCGTTCAGCCGGTACGCCTCGATCAAGGACGGATACTGACCGTCCCGGTTCTTGTACTCGTGCTCCAGCATCGGGTACGTGACGATATTCTCGAGGCAGCCGTAGTTGCCGCATGTGCACCGCGTGCCGTTCGGATCCGCCGTAATATGACCGAGAAGGCCTCCCGCGTTGCGCGCCCCCCGAAGCGTCTGGCCGCCAATCATCATGCCGGCCACGACGCTGTACGCGCTGTGGACGACGATATAATCCGCCTCGTCCTTCGCTTTCCCCATGAACTTCTCCGCCAGCAGCATCGTCCGGCCGCCTTCCTCCACGTAGACGGGACAGCGAAACGACTGCCGGAACGCCTGCGGCAAATCAAGCCGCTCCCAATGCTTCGCGTTCGGAATGCTCAGGACGAGCGACCTGCCGGCATCGACGATGCCCGTCACCCCGATGCCGATTGCGGCGATCGCCGAAGTATCCATCCCGATATCTTCCATCAAACGGACCGCGGATGCGACGACCCAAGCTTCCTTCGGCGCGTCTTCGTCGACGTCGGCGATCAAGAATTCGGCCTCGTGCAGAATCGCGAAGCGATTGTCCGAGACGGCCATGCGCACCCGGTAGCCGCCGATATCGATGCCGAGGAAATAAAACTTGTCCGGATTGGCGTGAAGCAGCACTTCTTTCCTTCCGAGCCCGGCGCCGATCCGTTCGCCTTCGACGATATAGCCGCCCTGAAGCAGCGCCTTGGTCAGAAGCGTGACCGAACCCGGGGACAACCCCGTCGCTTTGGCGAGTTCCTTGCGCGATATGCCGTCATTTGCGCCGATAGCGGTCAGAATGGTTTTTTCGGATGCGGTCAACTCCATGCAGGCACACCTCGCTCGTTAATTAATTTATTAGTTGAATTATCATGTTTGTCGTACATAATGTCAATCATTGCGCGAAAATGTCGTCGTTGCAGCAAGAAGCAATACGAAGATAATCGCGATCAACATGAATAACTGGAATATATTTATAGTATAAAAAGGAAAACTGATCGTTATGGCGAAAATAAATGAATCAGAAACGAATTTCTAGATTTCGGGGGGAATTTATAAATGCCGCAGCCGATTTTGCCGATTGATGAATTTCTTGCGTTGCAGACCGAAGAACAAGTCGAGAAATTGAAGCAGTGGAAGATGGATTACACGTTGAAGGACATTCGCGATGCCTGGGGCTTCAAGCATTCCGCGCAGTATTACATGCTGCTCAAGAAATTGCGGATCTACGAGCGCGTCGTGAACAAATCGGATAAATTCTCGCCGGAGCAGCTGCTGATGTCGCGCAGCTCCGCGGAAGCGTATTCGTCCATCCCGGCGGCCGGCGGTCGTTCCGTCCCCGAGGATCAATTCGGCTACGAGCTGAACGTGACGTTAAGCGGCCCCGAACTCGCGGAGAAGCTGGAACGCCTCGCGTATTTCTTGAAGGGCGAGCGCAAGACGGTGTCCGTCAAGCTGTCGATCTCGGCCTCGGGCAGCCCGGCGCCGGAAGCGGATGAGGCAGACGGCGGCAGCTGACGGGTAAGCGATCCGGCTGCCTGCGGGAAGAGGATGAATGGGAAGAGGCATGGAATAGATGCGGAACGAACAAGAACCGGGCGCGAGTCGCGCCCGGTTTTTATAATGTCATACTATGTCGGGAACTGTAATTAAATGTAATAATGCAATCAGGCTTGCTTAGCGTATAGGCATTGCTTATCGCGACGCGCAGGCGTTACTTATCGCGCAGCTGACCGAGCTCGGAAACGATCGCTTCGACCTCGCTGATGCTGAACTTGTCCTTGCCGGCTACGATTTCGTAGACATCGCGCAAATCGTCGTATTTATCGAGGCTGAAGTTCGTTGCCTGCATCGCGGCTCCCGAAGCCATGCGCAGCTTGCTCTTGATCGCTTCAATCATATAGGCGACGTTCTCGATGTTCGCTTCTTCCAAGTTTCTCACTGTTACGCTCCTCCCGCCCGTGCGGGCTGTTTGGTTTTGTAGGGTATTGTAGCATGCCTGAGGCAGACTCGCCACTATCGTTCGCATGGATGAACCGATTTGAAGCGGCGCAGCGATTTGGTTACAATGAGGAAAGTTGGAACGAGGAGGAAGCGAGAACCGATGGGGAACCGGGCCAAAGCGCGCAGAGGGCGGACTGAAGATTCCGTGGTCAGGCAGCGCGTCGCGATCGAAGGGGCGGAAGCGTTCCTGCGGAAAGCGGCGGCCGTTCAGCCGGACCGGGCCCGCGTTGCTTTCCTATGTATCGGAACGGACTGCTCGACCGGCGATTCGTTCGGGCCGCTTGTCGGCACATTGTTGAAGCAGGCAGGCTGGCGCCGGGTGATCGGGACGCTGGACGATCCCTGCGACGCCGACCGGTACGAATCGCTCAAGTCGTCGATCCCGGAATCGTGCTTGACGATCGCGATCGACGCCTGTCTCGGCGTCAAGGAAGCGGAGCCGGGCTATATCGTCGGCGACGGACCGCTCTACCCGGGACATGCGGTCGGCAAGCGGCTGTCCCCCGCGGGACATTACAGCATTGCCGGGATCGTGGGGCCGAAGAGCGTGAAGCCGTATTGGACCATCCAGCATGCGTCGCTGCATGAAGTGCTCGGCATGGCCCGGGCATTGGCCAGCGCCGTTCAAGCGGCATGGGGCCGGCCGGAAGTGGAAGCGATGCGGCTTCGATCATGAGGCTGCGCGTTTAAGGATAGGATTATAAGGACCGTTGCGGATATTGTTGTTCTGCTTGAAGACATGAAGAAGACATGAAGGCAAGAACACATGAAGGCAATAAGACATGAAAGCAAGAAGCTGCGCGAATCGACGCTCGACCATGCTGTACCAGCCAAACCGGAAGGGAAGGAACATGATCATGACGACTACGGGCACAATTTCCATTGCAAATTCGACGTTCGCGCTGTCCGGCGGACCAACGCTTGCGTATTACGATTCGAACCCTCAAGGAGGCGGAAAGCCGGGACGCATCATCGTCCTGCTTCACGGTTTCTGCGGCAGCTCCTCCTATTGGGAGCGGGTGATTCCGCAGCTCGAAGGCGCCGGCCGGGTCATCGCGCCGGATCTTCGCGGCCATGGCCGCAGCTCCGCGCCGCGGCAGCCCGTCTACGCGATGGAGGATTTTGCCTCGGATCTGGCGCAGCTGCTGGACCATGCGAACACCGATGCCGTCACGCTGTTCGGCCATTCGCTCGGCGGCTACGCCGCGCTTGCATTCGCGGAGCGGCATCCGGACAAGCTGGCCGCGTTCGGCCTCGTGCATTCGACGGCGAAGCCGGACAGCGAAGAGGCGAGAGGAAACCGCGACAAAGCGGCTCATGCGCTGCGTACGGACGGCATCGCGCCGTTCGTGGAAGGGCTGGTGCCGAAGCTCTTCGCGCCGGCTCACCGGGAATCGATGAGCGATCAAGTGAAGCGCATGATCGATGTCGGCTATGGAACGGACGCGGAAGGCGCGGCGGCGACCGCGCTCGGCATGAAGGCGCGCCCCGACCGCACGGGCGTGCTGGACGGCCTGTCCGTGCCGCGATTGCTCGTCGCGGGCTCGGAGGACGGCGTTATTCCGCCCGCGAGCACGTTCACGACGGATGGCCCGCAGGTTACCCAGGCGCTGCTGGAAGGCAGCGGGCATATGAGCATGGTGGAAGCGCCGCAGCGCCTAGCGGAGGAAATGCTCGCGTTCTTGAGCCGATTATGATGAACCTGGGAGTCTTCGATGCGGAGGCAGTCCTATAATAATGAGTTGAGCCAATTAGCAAGCGGACATGGAAGATGGCGGATATCGGATATCGGAAAAGCCGTCATTCGGCATATCCGCGTTTCGCGTTTGTCGACAGGGGGAGGAAACGGCGATGGTGTTCCAGCGGGATTTTTTTATGCGCATGATTCAGGAGATGGGGGAAGCCGCGGGCGCCATTCTGGGCCTGCGCCAGCAGCGTAAGCAGGAGGAAGCGCTGCAGGTGATCGACGATTTGCTGGACAAGCGGTTTCGCATGAACGGCAAGCTGATCCGTCAGCTGTCCGATGCAGATCTCGTCCGGATGATGACGACGAACGGCGTCGTCGAGACCGCGAATTTAAGCGGCGTTGCGCTGCTCATGAAAGAAGAAGCGGCGATTCTGAACGAGCTCGGCCGGACGGAGCAGAGCTATCCGCTTCAGCTGAAGGCGTTCCACCTGTTCATGCGGCTGTCGCTGCTGGACGCGCCCGCCATGCTGCGGACGCCGTCGGAGGAAGCCGCCGATCTGGCGTCGCAGCTGGAAGGCTACGAGCTGCCGCGCGCAACGAAGCTGCTGATGTGGGAATGGCATGAAGGAGACAAGCGGTACGACGAAGCCGAGAACGTCCTGCACGAGCTGCTGGAAGACGGCATGGTTCCTCGGGAAGAGGCGGCGGAGTTCTATCGCAGGCTGCTGCTGCTGCCGGACGAATCGCTGGAAGCGGGCGGATTGCCGCGCGACGAAGTCGTGGACGGGCTGGAACGGATCATGGAAGACATCGAAAGCGGTTTAGGAGCTGAAGGATAGCACATGGAAAGCAAGAAACAATGGCAGCGCGACGTCGAACGGTGGGTCGCGGAGGGAAGCCTGCGAGGAGCGACGTTCAGCCAGCTCCGGCGCAAGGAAGGCGGCGTACCCGCCAAGACGGTCATCCGGCCGATCGAGCTGAAAGGCGCGCTCCACTACCAGTTTCAATATTACATCGATAATAAAGTGACGCACGAGAACGTGCCGCAGGATCAAGCGGCGGAGCGCATGGCGGCATGGCTCGTACAGCATTACCGGCAGGCGCTGATCCGCACGGACGACGCCGACGTTCAAGTGCTGTTCTCGAAGAAAGGCAAAGCGGCGGTGCTTAGCAAGCCGTCTTCGTTATCGCCCGCCGCGAAGAACGAAACGCTCGCGCATAACCGGCAGAAGCAGCGGGTCGTGCAGGAGGGTGAAGCGGCGCCGTTCCTGGTGGAACTCGGCATTATGACGAAGGACGGCAAGGTGATCGCGAAGAAGCAGGACAAATTCCGCCAAATCAACCGTTTCCTTGAGATGGTGACCGACGTGCTCCCTCACCTGCCGGAAGGACGGGAAATCACGATCGTCGATTTCGGCTGCGGCAAGTCGTACTTGACGTTCGCGCTCTACCATCTGCTCGCCGTTCAGCAAGGACGCCGGATTTCGGTCGTCGGTCTCGATCTGAAGGCGGATGTGATCGCGTTCTGTTCGGAGCTTGCGAAGAAGCTCGGTTACGACCGTCTTCGTTTCCAAGTGGGGGACATCGCCGATTACAAGGAACAGACCGAGGTCGATATGGTCGTTACCCTGCACGCATGCGACACCGCGACGGACGCCGCGCTCGCGAAGGCGGTGGAATGGGGAGCCTCCGTCATTCTGTCCGTGCCTTGCTGCCAGCACGAGCTGTTCCGTCAGATCGCGAACGAGACGATGAAGCCGCTGCTGTCGCACGGGCTGCTGAAAGAACGGTTCGCCGCGCTTGCCACGGACGCCATTCGCAGCCAGCTGCTGGACGTGCTGGGCTACCGCACGCAGCTGCTGGAATTCATCGATCCGGAGCATACGCCGAAGAATATGCTGATCCGCGCCGTCAGGATGGCCGGAAGCGGCGGCGATGCCGGGCGGAAGTGGGAGGAATACGAGGCGTTTCGGGACATGCTGAACGCCGATCCCTACCTGGAGCGCGCGCTTGAAGACCGGCTCAAACAAGCCGTAGGATCCGCTAAATAAGGTGGCTCGACTTATTGTCGAATCTCTGAACAGTGTGATAGAATGGAAAAGCATATGCAGATTGTCCCAGGTCTTTGGTCGTGCAAAATTAACTGGTAATTTAGGTGGAGTACATGGGACTTACGATTGGTATCGATTTAGGCGTTCTCGTCGGCTTAGTGTCCATCTTCTTCTATGTGTTCGTTAAGAACGCCATAACTGCGCAGTACAAAGTATATCTGCTCTTCCACTTCTTCATGATGATTTGGCCGATCGGCCAAGTCGGCGTCCACACGACAGATCGTCCACACCTTCAGATTTTTTATATCACTTTATCCTTTGTCGGTTTATCGATGCTCGGCTTCGGCTGGATGCTGTTTATGAAGTTCCTCTCGCTCGGAGCGTACTACAAGCCGAGCCGGAACGTCGTGCTGCTGCTGCTCGCGCCTTCGCTTCTTTTGTCCGTCGCCATGATCTGGAATCCTGCCAATCTGTTCGTCGCCCCCGTTGGCGGCGACTTCGGCGAGCGGCAATACGGACCGCTCTTCTGGTGCATGATTCTGCTGCTCGTCGCTTCTTTTCTATATTCGCTGCGCCTCGTCAGGGATAAGGCGCGTATGCAGACGCACCAAGCCGAACGCGCGCGATTGAAGCATGCGTTCGTCGGCATTGTCGTCATGGCCGGGTTTCCGATGCTCGATCTGCTGGTGAACGTCCTGCTGGATCCATGGCTCCAGGTGATTCCGGGCATTACGTCGCTCGGCATTCTGGCCTCGGATGTTTGCTTCTTGTACGCGCTGCGGAAGCACCGCTCGCTCGATCTGGTCAAAATCGCGCAGCAGGATGTCGTGGATACGCTGTCGGTCGGGATCATCGTGCTGGACGAGCATGACATCGTCATCGAAGTCAATCGCAATGTCTGTCCGAAGCTGCCCGTCACCATCGGGAGGCCGTTCGAATTGGAAGCGCTTCTTGATGCCCATCTGGTTGAAGCTAACGCGAAGCCGGGCTTCCTGAAGGCATTCCGCATGCCATCCGGCGAACGGGCGCATACGGAGCTCGTATTGGGCGCGAAGGGCGAGCCGAAGCAGTATTTGGCGATGCATGCGGCTCCGATCCTGGTCGGCGGCAGCTTGCTCGGCAAAGTCATAACCCTTCAAGATATTACGGAGCTGAAGCTGCATATCTTGAAGTCCCAGGAGCAGAACATTTCGCTGCAAGAACGCAACCGCGCTTTGATCTACATGCAGGACGAGCTGTTCCAGGCGAACCGGAAGCTGGAGCAGATGGCGGTCACGGACAGCTTGACGGGCTGCTTCAACCGCAGGTTTCTGATGCAGCAGCTCGAGCATGAGGTGCTGACGAATTTACGGTATCGCATACCGTTCGCCGTCTTTCTGTTCGACATCGACTTGTTCAAGCTGGTCAATGATACCTACGGCCATGTCGTCGGGGACGAGGTTATCCGGCGTACGGCGGAAGCGGTGCGGGGAGCGCTGCGGCGGACGGATATTCTGGCCCGTTACGGCGGCGAAGAATTCGCCGTCTACCTGCCGCATACGAACCTGGAACAGGCCGAGCGGCTGGCGCAGCGCATACGCGAAGTCGTGGAATCCAACACGATTCCGACCGGGCGCGGCAGATCTCCGATTTCCGTTACGATCAGCATGGGCATACATGTGGTGGAGGAACAGACCGATTTGCAGGTCAACGACGTCAAGCAGTACCTGAAAGAACTGTTCTATAACATCGACTCGGCGCTCTATCGGGCGAAGGACGACGGGCGCAACCGAATCGTCAATTATTAAGCGGAGGGGGGCAGCGAAATGTCAACGCGCGGGCGATGGATCGCATCTGCTGCCGCATTGGGAATGACGGCGGCGGCGGCGGCGCTGTGCTTGCTTTCATCGAGCCGAGGGCATTTGCTGCTTCCCGTTCAGATCGGACTTGCCGCGCTGGCGGCCGTGGCGCTTCCGTCTGCGTGGCTGTTCGGCCGCAGCTACGACCGAATAAAAGTCGAATCGACGGTGGACAGCCTGACAGGCATCTACAACCGGAGATTCATCGAGACGCTGTTTCGGAAGCTGCTGCAGCAGGCGCACCGCAAGCGCAAGCGGATGTCGGTGATCATGCTCGATGTCAACGATTTCAAGGAAGTGAACGACCGGTTCGGCCATCAGAAAGGCGATATGGCGCTTGCCATGATCGCGGAGACGCTGCGGAGCTGCTCCGACCGCGGCGAGCTCGTAGGCAGATGGGGCGGAGACGAGTTCATCATGATTTGTCCGTATGCGGACGAGAAGGCGGTCGACCGGATTTCGAGCCGCATACATGAACAGCTGCTCGGAGTCTCCAGACGTATTGGTCTTCGTCTATCGGTTGCGATCGGCTGCGCGGTCTTCCCGGATCAAGGGAAGGATTTGAGCCAGCTGGTGAATCTGGCCGATAAGAAAATGTACGGAGACAAGCATGTGTGCAAGACGCAAGAAACCGAACCGGCAGCGCTGCAGGCATGACGATAAGCACGCGATAAAGGCGGGAATCACCTATGAGAAAAACCGACATAAACTCCGTAGCTCCGGGAGATAAGCTTGCCCGCCCTATTTTGCAGGAGAATGGCAATGTTTTGCTCGGCGTCGGCGTTGAGCTTAACCAGCGTTTCATTGACAGGTTAATGGGGCTTGGCATCGAAACGTTATTCGTGGACGACCCGATGACCGAAGGGCTGGAGCCGACTTCCGCCATTCGGGACGATACGCACAAGCAAGCGAGGGACGCCATCTATAAGACGATGACCACGCTGATGGATCAGCCGGTCATTAAAGGGAGAACGATCGCCCCCGAGCTTGGCCGTACGTTCCGTAAAGTGTTCAGCGAGATCATACATGATCTCATGGGACGCGAAGAAGTCATGGTCAGTTTATCGAATATCAACTTCGCCGACAGCTATCTGTTCAATCACTCGCTTAACGTTGCGATTCTGTCAGGTATTATGGGGCTGGCAAAAGGGTATAATCGAAATCAGCTGGAAGAGCTTGGCATGGGCGCATTGCTGTTCGATGTCGGCATGACCAAAATACCGAAGGAACTGCTGAAGAAGCCCGGCATCTATACGCCGGCCGAGCGTGCGCAGATGGAGAAGCACACGCAGGAAGGCTTCAACATCATCCGGGCCCAGCATGATATCTCGCTCTTGTCGGCCCATTGCGCGTTTCAGCATCATGAACGTTACGACGGCTCCGGTTATCCGCGGAAGCTGAAGCGGGACGAGATTCATGAATACGCCCAAATTGTCGCGATCGCGGACGTATACGACGCGTTGACGTCGACCCGGCCGCATCGGAAGCGGTTCACCCCCTCGGAAGCGATCGAATTTCTGTTCGCGGCGGGCAATACATATTTTGATTTGGATTTGATCAAGGTGTTTTGCAAGCATATCTCGATCTATCCCGTTGCCACGACGGTCCTGCTCAATTCCGGGCAGATCGCGGTCGTTGCGGTCAACAATCCGCTGGCGGTCCATCGGCCGATCGTGCGCGTCATCCGGGAGAAGGACGGAACGCTTCCGCCGTCGGGTTATCAGATCGATCTGAAAGACGAGCCCAGCCTCGTTATTGTCAAAGAAGTGTAATGAAGCATCCGATCGAACGCGTATCCAATCAACTTCATAGACATCGAAACTGGCAAACTTGTCGAAAGGCAAGGACGCAAAGCCACAGGGTCTAAGGTTCGTCAATGACGAATAACTGATAGCCTGGCTGCCGAAATGGACCCCTGACGGTTGTCAGGGCCTGCAAGCGGCTCCGGTATGAAGGAAGCGCTTTTTTTCATTTTTAGAGGAGGAAACGGCATGACCGGAGGGACAAGAGCGAAGGACCGGGACATCTACGTCAGCGAGAAGCCGAAATTCGCCGTCAAATCATTGCTGCACAGCCGAACGGTCGTCGAGAAGGAAGGTTACGTCTCAACCGGCATTTTAGCCCATGCCGAGGGAGACATGCTTGAAATCGAGCTGTCGGAATTTAAACAGTTCGCATTGGGCGAACCCGTCGAGTTAACCTTCTATTCGCCGGTCGGCATTCATCGCATGCGTTCGACGATCATAGCGAAAGCGGACGGCGCGCTCGCGGTGTTGTTCCCCGAGCGTTCATTCGCCGGACTGGAAGAGCGGCGCGAATCGCCTCGCGTGGATGCCGCCGTACAAGGGACGATGACGTATTCGCTGTCCCGCGAGATGACGGTTCGCGGCGAATCGATGAGCGTCGAAGTCGAAGAGAATTTCGAATTGATCACGCAGAACATTAGCGACTCGGGCATCGCTTTCCGGCTGGCTGTCGGCCCGAAGCTGAGCAGCGGCGATATTGTCGGCGTAACGCTTGAGCTGGAGGCGCCGTTCGAATGCCAGGTGGAAATCATCCGCAAGGACGAAGGCGCCGAATGGACAACATACGGCGGGCGGTTCCTGGAATTGGACGAGCAGCAGCGCCGTGCCTTGCGGGCGTTCGTCATCCACAAGCAGGTAGGCGCTTATTTCCGGATGAAGAACGAGAAGAAGAAACGATAGCGGGATGAAGGAAGACGTCTGACCGGACAACGGTGGCGTCTTCCTTTTTTCAAAGTATGGCATGCCGATTGGGCTGCCGAGGGAAGGTTTGAATGTTGCGTAGGATTCGGCTTGGTTTGGGAACGCTGCTGACGGCAGCGGCGCTGACGGGGGCGGCGTTCCGATACGGAATGTTTTTCGACGAGGCGTTCTACAGGTGGGAAGGACTGATCTGCCTGTCGGCGCTGCTCGTCATAGGGATGCGAGTCGTCCGAGCACGGACGTTGGCGCGGCGAGGGCGAATGCAGGCAGGGCAAATGCAAGGGCAAGGGCAAATGCAAGAGCAAGAGCAAGGGCAAGAGCAAGAGCAAATGCAAGAGCAAATGCAAATGCAAATGCAAGGGCAAATGCAAGGACGAGTACAGGAAGGGAATTCTCCTTCCTTCTTGCTAGTATTGGGCTTGCTCCTGATTGCGCTGTTGTATGGGGCGGCGCTTCTGGTCCATCCGGCGTCCGTGCTCGGCAGCTTGCAGCAGACGCTTCGGTATTGCGCGTTCGCGGGGTTTGCGCTGCTGCTGCAGGTAAGCTTCGCTGCGCCGGATAGACGCGCTTGGCTGTCTGCCGCCCTGCAGGCATCGGGGCTCGCCGTCGCCGGCTGCGCCTTGGCGGGATGGATGGGCGCGTTATCTTTCCCGTCCATGGTCATGACGAGCGGCGATGCGAGACTGACTGCCGTCGGCGCCCGGCTGGCGGGCTTCGTACAGTATCCGAATTTCTTGGGTGCGGTCGCCGCCGCCTATCTGCTCTGGAGCTGGCTGCTCCTGCTGCGCGCCCGTTCGCTGGCCGGCTTCGCATTGGTTTCGGCCGGAGCCGTCCCGTATCTGCTCGTCATGCTGCTTACGGAGTCCAGAGGCGCCTGGGCCGCTGCCGCGCTGGCCTGGCTGGCGGGCTGCTTGCTGCTGAAGGGCAGAAAACGCTGCGCTTGGCTGCTCTATGGCGGCTGGACGCTCGTCTGCGGCAGTGCCGCCTGCCGCGCGGTAATCGGCGCCTGGCCGCATGCGGCGGCAGGCGGGACCGGCGCCGAAGCGGCCGTTGCGGCGGCGCTGCCAATGCTGGCGGTCTTCTGCGCCGCACCGGTCGGCTTGCTCGGTATGCGGGCGTGGATCGGCCGCTGCCGGGAGCGCCTGCTTCCGGGGCTGTCCATTGCGGCTTGGCTCGCCGCCGTTGTCGGGATGACGCAGCTGCTCCCGCCGGCGGTGTACGGCAGGCTGGGAGGCGGCGGCGCTTCCTATGCGACGGCTGCGACGAGAGGGCTCTATTACCGCGACGCCTGGAAGCTGATCCGGGAGGCGCCGCTGCTCGGCAGAGGAGGCGACGCCTGGCGGAGCCTCTTCAAGGAGGTTCAGTCGCAGCCGTACGTCGGAAATGAAGTGCACAGCGGGTTGCTGGAGCTTGTACTCGATTTGGGTCTCATCGGACTGCTAGCAGCGATGCTTGTCCTGGCTGCGGCGCTTATTCCCGTGTGGAAGCGAGAACGGACGGGGCTCCTGCCGATCGGCGTGCTGCTCCTCCATGCGCTGATCGATTTCGACTTGTCGTTCGGCTATGATTGGCTGCTTATCGTGAGCTGGCTTGTCTATTATGCCAGCGGCGAGCCGGCAGGTGACTCGGTCGGAGGTATAAGGGCGGGGGCAAGCGGTGGAGGAAGCAGCAGAGGCCGTGTAATGATGGCCGCGGTGGCGGAGAGAAGCAGCCGTGCAGCCCGCCGGATAGCTGACGGGAGAAGCTGGCGAGCCGCGCTGATGGCCGCGGCTGCCGGCTGTTTCGCCGCCGCCGCGATCCTCGGCTGGCGGTTCGATGCCGCCGTGCGGCACCGCGAGACGGCCGCGGCCGCCTCCGGCGCGGCACGCACGGCCGCGCTCCGCGCGGCGCTCGAGGCGAATCCGTACTGGACGCGGATTCGCCTCGAGCTGGCCGCTCTTGCGCCGCCGCCGGAACGGGCGGCGCTGCTGGCGGCCGGACTGCGCGACGAACCGCAGTCCGTGCCGCTGATGTGGGCGCTCGGCCGCGAATCCGCCGAGCGCGGGGACGTTCGCGGCGCCGCAGGCTGGATGCGCCGCGCGCTGGAGCGTGACCGCTTCGACCGTGCGAAGCAGACGGAAGCGGTCGTGACGATGGCCCGGCTCGCGCAGACGATGCGAGCCGGGGACCGCCGGGAAGAGGCCTGGCTTGCGGCCGATGAAGCCGATGCCTTCTATGCGGCGTATGAGGCGCTCGCCGATCGCCATGCGCCGGGCGGGCGGCGCTTTACGATGACGGCCGAAGCCGAAGCGGCCGCGGAGCAATGCCGTCGCCTTGCCGTCCGCCTGTCCCTGGATCAGGCGCAAGCACAGGCGCAGCCAAACAAGCCGCCGGGGGGAATCGGTGATTCGGCGGATTGATAAATCGGTGCATCCTGGCGGCTTGTTCATCTGTTCTGCAGCTATGCCGGCCAACATTAGGCGAATTCACTGGTGGGATTGTCCACGCCGTTCGTATGCGCGCCGAATATGCTGAACCAACACATCTGCTAAAGGAGCGATGATGGTGGCAGCTACGCGCGTAAAACCAAAGTACAAGGCAACGGGCACCGGCAAGGTGATCAAGCGTTCGGTTCCGCTGAACTTAATTAAGCAAGCGGGGCCTATTTTCAGCCGGCTGACGGTCGTCTGGGTGGCAGCCAACGGCGTGCCGTTCGATACGACGGGCTTCTTCGCCCAGCTCGTCCGCAACAACCGCATCGTAGCGACGGCCGCTTTCGACCGCTTCGGCGTCGTGCGCTTCGACAATATCCGCACGCTGACGGACGTCTCGTACACGATTCGCACGTTCAGCCCGAACGGCGTCCTGTTCCGCTCGCGGTTCATTCCCGCAGGCGTCGAAACGTTCGCGATCATTGGCTGACCTGGCTGATCCCTCATTCGCGACGACGGCAGCAGGGCTCTCTCGAAGCAGAAGAGCCCTGCTGCCGTTTCTTCGTCTCCAGCCATTCGCGCGCAAGCATGGACGGAAGGCTGTCATCGACAGGCAAGCCGCTCAGCCGCCGAAAGCATCCCGGAACGCCTTGCACAGCTTCTCCCGGTCGACGTCCCACAGAGCCGCGACTTCGGCGCTGACGTTCTCGTCCCACCAATCGGACAGCAGCTTGCGGTTGCTGGCATGCTCGTGGATCCATTGAATATTCATAAAAACCTTGGCTGCATACAGCTTCTCCGCAAGCTCCACTTTCTCCGGCGGAAGGTAGACGCCCAGTCGTTTGATCGTGCGGTACAGCTCGTTCTCGCAAGCCCGTTTGATTTTACGCGCGTTGGGGTAGGCGGACGCGTGCTTCTGGGCGGCGGCGGAAGGTTTCATCGGAACCGACTCCTCTCTACCACCTATATATGCGTCCATCTGGCCATGCGTCACAGGGGGCGGCGATGGTACGACGCAGCCGTTTCCTGCCGGTTTCCCGCATGTACGCGGCATCGCTTATGCCTTGATACGCCTGCACGAACATTGCGGATTCCGATTCGCCGCCACCGCCATCGAGCAGCCTACAGCACGGTAATGTATCCGACCATCGGGCCGCCGTTCGCGAGCGACGTATGCGTCAGGCATTCGATGGCGAACGTGCCTTTCCGATCCGCCTTGAAATGGACGACCGTCGTCTGTCCCTTCGTCACGACGCCTTTGATGCCGAGCTCCTGGATGACAAACGGGTGCGAGGCGCCGTTGATCCCGGTGATGCGCAGCTCGACGACCTCCCCTTTATGCACGACGATGGAGGCGGGGTCCCAGCGGTACACCTCGAGTTCTTTGCCGTTCGCGATCGTCGTCTTGAACTCGCCGGTCACGAGCTCGAATACCTTCATTTCATTCGGCACGGACATGGCGGCGCGCGTCTGGTTCCAGCGCAGGAGGACGGCGGCGAACACGATGACGAGCACGAGCAGGTAGACGAGACGAAGCTGTTTTTTGCTGACTACGAACATATTGGACAAGGCGCTTCACTTCCTTTTCGCACAAGGATTGGACTACTGCCAGTCTATGCGGGGGCTTGGCCTCCGATGCCAGCCGCCAATCGCACACAGCTCACCGCCTCCGCAGCCCATCGTCGTCCTCAAGCATACCCACGGCTCATCTCGCCTGCCCCCGCTCCTCAAATCCGCCTCAGCGTCACCAGCCATATCGCCCCCGCTCATCCTATAATCCTTCTCTTGCATCCACGCGCCTCCATGACCCGGCATCATAGACGGTCCGCGCTGGAAGGCATGTCTTCAAATATGCTAGAATACCGTAAGAGAGACGGACCCGCTCATGCGGCGGCTCTACAAGAGAATGATAGGAGATGAAGAATGAGCTGGTTTCATGATTTGGTCAATACGCTGCTGGATTGGATTGAAGGCCTTGGCTATTTCGGCATCTTGATCGGTCTGATGATTGAAATTATTCCAAGCGAAATCGTCTTAGGCTACGCAGGCTACCTTGTATCGCAGCACACCATTTCCATGCCCGGCGCGCTGCTGTTCGGATTCGTCGGCGCCGTCGCGCAGCAATGGATATTGTACGGCATCGGACGTTTCGCGGGCCGGCCGTTCTTCGAGAAATACGGTAAATTCATCAAAATCAGCCCCAAGCATCTCGATACCGCCGAAAGCTGGTTCCGGCGCTACGGCAACGGCATCGTCTTCACGGCCCGTTTCGTTCCCGTCATGCGCCAGGTCATCTCGGTTCCGGCCGGCATCGCGCGCATGTCCTTCTGGCGGTTCACGTTCCTGACGGGCCTCGCTTCCATTCCGTGGGTGGTGCTGTTCGTCTATTTGGGACGCTCCCTCGGCGAGAACTGGGAGGATATCGACGACAAGGCGGCGCCTTACGTGCAGCCGGCCATCCTTATCGCCATCGCGGCGTTGATCGTGTACGTGCTGTACAAAGTGCTCAAGCGGCGCGGAAAATCCATCTAATCCGTTTGTGCGCGGCGAACCCGTTTTGATACAATCGGTAATAGAGGCAATCGGCGCCATTGCGATAATCAGCCATTTCTCCCCTCAGGGGCACAAGGAGGACTTGTATAATGGGTAAAAACGTAGCGAACAAGCTGGGCAAAGGCATCAGCCCGCAGCAGTTTATCGATGCCATGACGAAGAACCAGGACGCGTTCAAGGACTGGGGCAGCCGGTTCGAGTGGGCGAACGCGGAGGACCGCGAATTTTTCGAGTCGATCAACAACCGCGACGATCTGCGCTGCATGATCATTGCCGCCGACTGGTGCGGAGACGTCGTCCGCAACGTTCCGGTCGTGTTCCAAGCGCTGGAGCTGACCGGCATGCCGGTGGAAGTGCTCATCATGGAGCAGCATCTGGACACGATGGACGAATTTCTGACGCTCGGCGGCCGTTCGATTCCGGTCGTGCTGATCGTCGATACGGGCGGCGCCGTACTCGGCCAGTGGGGCCCTCGCCCGACTTACGTCCAAGAGCCGATGGTCGCGTTCAAGCAAGCCAACCCGGACCGCGAAGCCGCGGACTATCAAGAGAACCTGACCGCGACCCGTCAAGAAATCGGACGCCGCTACGGTGATGGCACGGCGTACCAGCAATTGATCGTAGCCGAGCTCCGCGAGCTGCTCGCGTCCGTCTAGTACGATGCGCATCGAGACGTTTACGCTGGGTCCGCTGCAGACGAATTGCTACCTCATCACCGAGGACACTGGCAAGCGCGCGTTCGTGGTCGACCCCGGCATGGGGCCGAAGCGCTTGATCGAGCGCATCCGCGAGCGCGGGCTGACGATCGAAGCGATCGTGCTGACGCACGCGCATTTCGATCATATGGCCGGCGTCGAGGACATGCGGCAGGCATTCGGCTGCCCGGTCTATCTGCATGATGAAGAGGCCGACTGGCTGGAAGACGCGCGCAAGAACGGCTCCGCGCGCTGGTCCGACGTCACGGCGCCGCTCACCACGGCGCCTGCGGAGTTCGCGCTGTCGGATGGCCAGAAGCTGGAGCTGATCGGCCATACGTTCCAGGTCATGCATACGCCGGGCCATTCCCCCGGCAGCGTGAGCCTGCTGTGCGACGGGCATCTGATCAGCGGGGACGTGCTGTTCAAGCTTTCGGTCGGACGCACGGATTTGCCCGGCGGCAAGGAACGCGACCTGTTCGATTCCATTCGGATGAAGCTGTACAAGCTGGATCCCGCGGTCCGGGTCTATCCCGGACACGGCCCGCAAACGACAATCGGATTTGAAATGGCAAACAACCCTTACGTGCCGGCTTAACCGCCGGTACGAAGGGTTCTATTCTTTCTTGATGGAGGAATCGCATGTGGCTGAGACGAAGCAGCGATTGAAGGATGAAGAGACGGAAGGAGCTTCCGGCGCGAACGCGCTGACGCCGGAGGAGCAGGCGGCGGAGCAAGCGGCCATCGTCAAGCGGGTGTCGGCGGAGCTGAACCTGCCGCTTGGCAAAGTGAAATCGGCCGCGGCGCTGCTGGACGAAGGCAATACGATCCCGTTCATCGCCAGGTACCGGAAGGAAATGACCGGCGAGCTGGACGAGAACGAGCTGCGGGCGATCGAAGAGAAGCTGCAGTACATGCGCAACCTGGAAGCGCGCAAGCGCGAAGTGATCCGGCTGATCGACGAGCAGGGCAAGCTGACGGACGAGCTGCGCGGCGCCATCCGATCGGCGTCGAAGCTGCAGGAGGTCGAGGACCTGTACCGGCCGTACCGGCAGAAGCGCAAGACGCGCGCGAGCGTCGCCCGCGAGCGGGGGCTCGAGCCGCTGGCGCATTGGCTGCTGTCCCAGCCGCGCCAAGGCGAGCCGCTGCAGGAGGCGGCCAAGTACGTCGACGCCGCGAAAGGCGTCGAGACGGCGGACGATGCGCTGCAAGGCGCGAAGGACATTATCGCGGAGCAGCTTGCGGACGATGCCAAAATACGCGCCTGGGTGCGCCGCCATACGTTCGACAACGGCATTCTGCGCACCGAAGCGAAGGACGCCGCGCAAGAGACGGTCTACGAGATGTACTACAGCTACCAGGAGCCGCTGAAGAAGCTGCCGCCTCACCGCACGCTGGCGATCAACCGGGGCGAGCGGGAGGACGTGCTGCGCGTCTCGCTCGACCTGTCGGCGGACCGCATCCACGATTACATGGACCGGCAGCTGCTTCGCGTCGGAACGGCCGCCGGCGTGCGCGCCGCGCTGCTCGCGACGATCGAGGACGCGTACAAGCGCTTGATCGCGCCTTCCATCGAGCGCGAAGTGCGCGGCGAACTGACGGAGAAGGCGGAAGAGCATGCGATCGGCATCTTCTCGGCGAATTTGCGCAACCTGCTGCTCCAGCCGCCGGTGCGGGGCAATGTCGTGCTCGGCGTCGATCCGGCCTTCCGGACCGGCTGCAAGCTCGCCGTCGTCGACGAGACCGGCAAGCTGCTCGAGGTCGCCGTCTCGTATCCGACGCCGCCGAACAACAAGGTCGCGGAAGCGGAGAAGCTGATCAACGGATTGATCGACCGTTACCGCGTCGAGCTGATCGTCATCGGCAACGGAACCGCTTCTCGCGAGACGGAGCAGTTCATCGCGAGGCTGCTCGGCAAGCGCAAGGCGGACAAGGCGCAAAGCGGGCGCGAGCTGAAATATATCATCGTCAACGAAGCGGGCGCGAGCGTCTATTCGGCGTCCAAGCTGGCCGCCGAGGAGTTTCCGAAGCTGGACGTCGCCGAGCGCAGCGCCGTGTCGATCGCCAGACGGCTGCAGGATCCGCTCGCGGAGCTCGTGAAGATCGAGCCCAAAGCGATCGGCGTCGGCCAGTACCAGCACGATGTCAGCCAGAAGCGGCTGGAGGAAACGCTCGGCGGCGTCGTCGAATCGGCGGTCAACCATGTCGGCGTCGACGTCAACACGGCTTCGCCGTCGCTGCTGTCCTACGTCGCGGGCATCAACGCGACCACGGCGAAGAATATCGTGAAATTCCGGGAAGAATCGGGAATTTTCAAGGATCGGAAAATGCTGCAGAAGGTTCCGCGCCTCGGCGCCAAGACGTACGAGCAGTGCATCGGCTTCATCCGCGTTCCCGAGAGCGCGAACCCGCTTGACCGGACGCCGATTCATCCCGAGTCCTACGCCGTCGTCGACAAGCTGTGCGGCGTGCTCGGCTTGAAGCTGGAGCAGCTGGGCACCGAGCCGTTCCGCGCGGCGCTGTCGTCGATCCAGACGGACCGCGTCGCCGCGGAGATCGGCGTCGGCGTGCCGACGCTGCGCGACATCGTCGACAGCCTGCTTCGCCCGGGGCGCGATCCGCGCGAGGAGCTGCCCGCGCCGATCTTCCATACCGACGTGCTGAGCATCGAAGACTTGACCCCGGGCATGGAGCTGCAGGGCACCGTGCGCAACGTCATCGACTTCGGCGCGTTCGTCGACATCGGCATCAAGAACGACGGCCTCGTCCATATCTCGCAGCTGAGCGGCAAATTCGTCAAGCATCCGATGGACGTCGTCTCCGTCGGCGATAATGTGACCGTATGGGTGCTTGGCGTCGATTTGAAGAAGGGGCGCGTCAGCCTGACGATGCGCAAACCGGGTTAACGGCCGGTTCAGGCGCGAGCGGCGATCGTACGCCGCCGGGCAACGGCAAAAAGGGTGTTATCTCCGAGCGGCCCGCGTCTTGCGAAGACGTCGCTGCAAGGAGATAGCACCCTTTTGTATCGTCGAATAGATACTTGTTCGTCATATAAATCGGCTTGTATGTCTCCCGCATGAAACGCGCATGCCGTCCACGGGAAGGAGACAGCCGTTGCGCCTTGGGAATCGCTGCATTATAAGGTTACGGAATCGTCGCCCTGACGTTGACTGGTACGATAGAAATACCAGCAGTCGTTCAACAACCGAATCTGCCGCCGGTCTTTCTTCAGGAAAGCCCGCATCAGTTGGTTGCACAGCCATTGCGGCATCGCCCCTCGCCCTCCTTCCAGTCTGCGCTTGTTGTACTAAGTAGTGTATGGAGGAGGGCGGATGCCTGTGCAGGTCCAACTGGCGGCGCATGCAGAAAAATCGGGTTTAAGGCGATTTACATGTCGAATTCTTCTTCGTACCACTGCTCCAGCTGCGCTTGCAGCGCGCGGATTTCCGTGAGGAGCGAAATAAGCGGGTACGATTTCTCTTCGATCGACGCGAAATCCTTCTCGAGCTGATTCATGTACGCCAGCCCGGATTGGACGGAGATCGATCTGTCGTGCAGCTCGACGTTGTCGCATTCCGCGATCGCATAAGGCAGCGCCGGTACGCTGCTTGCCGTCAGCTTGTCGATTTCCTTATGCAGGCGCAGGTTCAGCGCGCTCAGCTGGTACGCGTGCGAGGCGGGCATCTCGACGAACGAAACCTCCTGTCCGTTCTTCATGATGATATACCGCATAATAGCCATCTCTGAATGATCCCCTTTCTTAACATCCTTAACATCCGATGAATACCTCTTGACAGTGTAGCGTATTCGTCCTTTAAAATTCAAGTATAACCGCGTGAGGAGATTGAAGGATGCAGGATCAATTGTTGCAGGAATGGGTGGAGCGGGTATCGCTGCAGTTTTTCGGGCTTCCGTTCCGTCATCGCGCTACGTTCAACGGCCGGCTGAAGTCGACCGGAGGCCGCTACTTCACGAAGTCGCACAATATCGAGATCAGTCCGCATCAGCTGCGCAATTTCGGCGAGGAAGAGACGGAGAAGATTATCAAGCACGAGCTGTGCCACTATCATCTCCATATTATGAAGCGGGGCTACAATCATCGCGACGAGGATTTCAAGCGCCTGCTCGCCCAGGTCGGAGGGACGCGGTTCTGCAAAGCGCTGCCGGCCGGAGAGAAACGCAAGCCGGAACCGTACCGGTTCAAGCTGCTGTGCAAGAGCTGCGGCACGGAATATTTGCGCAAAAGAAAGACGGATCCGCGCCGCTACGCATGCGGCAAATGCCGCGGACAATTATTGCTGTACAAGCTTGACTTCATTTCTAAGACATGATACATTATTTCTTGTCACTAATTGCTATTCCCTGATAGCTCAGTTGGTAGAGCACTCGACTGTTAATCGAGTTGTCACAGGTTCGAGTCCTGTTCGGGGAGCCATTACATGGAGAAGTACCCAAGTGGCTCAAGGGGACCCTCTGCTAAGGGGTTAGACTGCGTAAGTGGTGCGAGGGTTCGAATCCCTCCTTCTCCGCCATTTGTATGGCGATTGGCCATACGGCCTTATCTGTTAATAACTCTCGTCCTCAGCGAGAGAATGTTTGAAACGGCCCGTTGGTCAAGTGGTTAAGACACCTCCCTTTCACGGAGGTAACAGGGGTTCGAGTCCCCTACGGGTCACCAAAAGTTCAATTCCGATATGGATGCATAATCGCATATCACTCCGCGGTCGTGGTGGAACGGCAGACACACCATCTTGAGGGGGTGGCGCCCACAAGGCGTGCGGGTTCAAATCCCGCCGACCGCACCAACTTTACACGAACAAGTCCTTGATTCCGATCAGGGACTTTTTTTTGTCGGCATAACGGTTCGGCCTTCCGTGCACAATAGGGTAGATACAGGCGGCTGTCCGTTCATGGCGGCGCAGCTATTCGTGAAAAAATGTCTTGCCATTCGTCTTCGGGTCTGATATATTATTACTTGTCGTTTGAAAAGCTTGTCGAAAAACGACGAAAATAAGGCCCGTTGGTCAAGTGGTTAAGACACCTCCCTTTCACGGAGGTAACAGGGGTTCGAGTCCCCTACGGGTCACCAAATTCCCTCGGTAAGCAAGCCATCATGGCAGGTTATGCCGGTCGCTTTACGGGGATTCGGTAAGCTCGGTTATGAGCCATTAGCTCAGTTGGTAGAGCACCTGACTTTTAATCAGGGTGTCGTAGGTTCGAGTCCTACATGGCTCACTCTTTATTTCAATTTTTTATTTCGATATGGACCATTTCATATCTCACTCCGCGGTCGTGGTGGAACGGCAGACACACCATCTTGAGGGGGTGGCGCCCACAAGGCGTGCGGGTTCAAATCCCGCCGACCGCATCCTAGAGAAAAGCCTTGATTATCAAGGCTTTTTTTGTTTTTATAATTACCTGTAGCATCCTGAAAAAGTGTTGAATTTCATTGCTTGGGGACGGACCGACCCCGGATGGAGACGGTTTAGTGGCAGTACTAGCAATAGGTTATATGTTATGGGCAGGAATAATTCGGTATTACGGAGATTTGGATGAACAATTGAAAGCAGGTGTACATTCTTGAAGAAACAATGGGCGATTCTCGCATGTGTAATGATTGCGCTTGTGCTTTTCACTACTTCTTGTACGAATGGAACGCCAAAATACACAAAACTATTCAATCGTGTAGAGGAGCATAGGGCCATTTTTCTACAGCCACGCGAAGAGGCCCTAGTTACTTTACAAATAACGGATTCGCTTGGCGAATACGATAAGAATAGGGGTATTATACGGCAGGAAGATATCATTACCGTCAATCAAATGGATTTTAGACAGGAAATGATGGTGGATAGTTTGACCGACAAAATTATTGGATATCGTATAAAAACGCTTTTGCCCAGATCGGAGAGCGGCTTTCGAAACGCAAGGGAATTAGTGAACGCTTTCTTGGATAGATACGAACCCACCGAAGACGGAGATAGGATCAGAGAAGCTACAGATACGATTGACAGGATGGCGTTTCCTCTATTGCCCCTTATCGATTCGAAAACTTCGGCGAAACCGGCGGGAGAGGAATAGCGCAACTTTGCCTTTCGATATCGTTCTCATAGCTTCTTGCCGCAGCGCTTCCGGTCAAGATATGAAAACGCAATCAACATCATCAGATCGATATTTACGTTATGCATCGCCGGGCTCATAATGGGAACTGTTCGAACAGAAAGATTCGTTCAGGGAGGGTAAACAGATGCAGCGTAAACGAATGACCGCCATGACGGCGGCAGGGGTTCTTGCCTTATCCGTCGCGTTGACCGCTTGCGGCAACAATAACAACGGCGAGCAAGAGAACGCGCCGACGGCGAATAACGCGAGCAAACCGGCGACGGGCAGCACCGGCACTAACGGATCGGCCAATACGCCGGCCGCGGCGACGGAAGACGGCCCGCTTGTTAAGTACGACCCGCCGATTACGGTATCCACCGTGCGCAAGTTCAACAGCGGTCTCAAGTTCCTTCCCGGAGAAGGCTGGGACAACAATATCTATACGAACGAGCTGAAGAGCCAGCTCGGCATTCAGATGAAGAACGATTGGATCGTCGACGACCAGCAGTATCCGAAGAAGCTGAACGTCTCGATGGTGGCGGGCGATCTGCCGGACATCTTCGAGGTTAACCTGCAGCAGCTGCAGCTGCTCATCGAAGCGGATCAAATCGCGGATCTGACCGATATTTTCGATAAATACGCAAGCGACCTGTCCAAGAAAGCGATCGAGAACGGAGACGGCATCGCCCGCAAGGCGGCTTCCGTCAACGGACGGCTGATGGCCATTCCGAACGGCGGCGGCGGACGCGACGACGCTCAATTCCTCTATATCCGCGCCGATTGGCTGAAGAAGCTGAATTTGCAGCCGCCGAAGACGATGGACGACGTCATCAATATCGCCAAGGCATTCGCGAACGACGATCCAGACGGCAACGGCAAGAAGGACACGTTCGGCCTCAGCCTCGACTACAATCTGTTCAACGGCTGGTCCGGCCTGGACGGCTTCTTCAACGGCTATCACGCCTATCCGTTCAATCCGGGCGGTCCGAACTCTACCGGTCTCAACCTGGTCTTCATGGATAAAGGCGGCCAGCTCGACTATGCCGACATTCAGCCGGAAGTGAAGACGGCGCTCGGCAAGCTGCAAGAGCTGTTCAAAGCCGGCGCGATCAATCCGGAGTTCGGCGTGGACAGCGGCGAGAAGAGCGCGGCATTGGCCACGGCCGGCAAAGTCGGCATGACGTACGGCGCGTTCTGGGTTCCGACATGGCCGATCAACGACATGATCGCCAAGGATAAGACCGTCGATTGGGAAGTGTATCCGCTCGTCTCGGCCGACGATCAGCCGGTGAAGGCGCTCAGCAACAACATCGTGCCGGCATCGTTCACCGTCGTCAGCAAGAAAGCGAAGCATCCGGAAGCGGCCATCAAAATTCTTAATTTCTACATGGAGAAGAACTACGGGGAGACGCGCGACGAGAAATACCACAGCCAGAAGAACGGCGACGAAACGATCGGCGTGTTCGGCTTGTCTCCCGTAACCGGCGGATTCTCGGAGACGAATCAGGACGACTACTATTCCGTGCAGGACGCGCTCAAGGCGAACGATCCTTCGAAGCTGAATCCGACGGCCAAGGCGTATTACGACAGCATTACTTCGTACCGCAGCGGCGATATGAAGGGCTGGGCGATGGAGAAGCTGTTCGGCGGCGACGATACGTCCACGTACGGCATCCTCGGCCAATACAAGAAGAACGACGCGTTCATGACCAACGCCTTCCTCGGCGCGCCGACGGAAACGATGGTCCGCAACGGTCCGGCGCTCCGCGACCTGGAAGTGAAGACGTTCACGAAGATCATCATGGGCGAGCAGCCGCTCGATTCCTTCGACCAATTCGCAGCGGATTGGAAGAAGCAGGGCGGCGACCAGATCATCCAGGAAGTGAACGACTGGTACAAGGATCACAAGTAAGCGTCCGGTCTCGGGCGGGGCGTGCGCTCCGCCCGTTTCCGAATTCGGAAGGGAGAGGGAGCAATGCTGCGCAGATGGTGGGCGAATGACCTTCCGCTTCATATCATGGTTTGGGCAGGGCTTGTCTTCATATTAATCTTCGCATACGGCCCGATGGCGGGGCTTGTCATCGCCTTTCAGAAGTTCGTTCCGACGAAGGGGCTGTTCGGCTCCGCCTGGGTCGGGCTCGATAATTTTCACTACATTCTCAGCCTGCCGGATACGCGAAGAGTGATTTTCAATACGGTATTCATCTCGATCATGAAGCTGATCGCCGGTTTGGCTGCGCCGCTCGCGACGGCGCTGCTGCTGAACGAAATCAGAGTCAAAGCGTTCAAGCGGACCGTGCAGACCGTCATCTACCTGCCGCACTTCCTGTCTTGGGTCATCCTGTCGGGCATTCTCATTGACGTGTTGTCGCCGAATTTCGGCTTGCTGAACGATTTCATCGCCTGGCTCGGCTTCGACCGCATTTTCTTCCTCGGCAACGACAAGTGGTTTCCGTTCGTTCTCGTAGGGACGGACGTCTGGAAGGAATTCGGGTTCGGGACGATCGTCTACCTGGCCGCCTTGACCGGCATCAATCCCGCGCTCTACGAAGCGGCCGTCATCGACGGCGCCGGACGGTGGAAGCAGACGTTGAACGTCACGCTGCCGGGCATCGTGCCGATCGTCGTGCTGCTCATGACGCTCAGCCTTGGCAATGTATTGAACGCCGGCTTCGACCAGGTGTTCAATCTCTATAGCCCGTCCGTCTATTCGTCGGGGGACATCCTCGACACGTACGTGTACCGGCTTGGTCTCGTAAACTTCGATTTCGGCGTAGCGACGGCGGTCGGACTGTTCAAGTCCGCCGTGTCCCTCGTGCTCATATCGGCATCCTATCTGATGGCTTACCGCTTCGCCAACTATCGGATTTTCTAATTGACTGCGAGGAGGTGCATCGCGATGGTTGAATACTACAGCGCAAGCCGCAAGCTGTTTATCATTCTCAATTATACGGCGCTGACCGCGCTTGCCTTGCTGTGCATCCTGCCGATCATCAACGTGCTCGCCGTATCGTTCAGCGAGTCGTACTACGTGTCGGCGAATCTGGTGAAGCTGTGGCCGAAGGGCTTCACCTTCCGGTCCTATCATTTCGTGGCGGAGACGCCGGAGTTTCTGCGCTCGGTGCTCGTCGCCCTGGAGCGGCTGGCGCTCGGTTCGGCCGTGAATATGCTGCTGACGATCATCGTCGCCTTCCCGCTCTCCAAGGAGAGCAGCCAATTCCGGTTCCGGACCGGCTACGTATGGCTCTTCGTGTTCACGATTCTGTTCTCCGGCGGCCTGGTGCCGACGTATATTATCATCAAGGACGTCCATCTGCTCGATTCGATCTGGTCGCTCGTGCTGCCGGGCGCCGTGCCGGTGTTCAACATGATTCTGCTGCTGAACTTCTTCCGCTCGCTGCCGAAGGAGATGACCGAGGCGGCGCATATCGACGGCGCGACGCATTGGCAGGTGCTGTGGAGCATCGCCGTGCCGCTGTCCAAGCCGGCGCTCGCGACGATCGGCCTGTTCACGATGGTCGGGCACTGGAACGAATGGTTCAACGGGCTGATCTACATGAACAAGCCGGAGCATTATCCGCTGGCCAGTTATTTGCAGACGGTCATCGTGCAGCGCGACATTGCGCTGACGACGGATCCGGTCATGCTGCAGCAGCTGGCGGGCTTGAACAACCGTTCCGTGAAAGCGGCGCAAATATTCCTCGGCGCGCTCCCGATCTTCCTCGTGTACCCGTTCCTGCAGCGGTACTTCATGTCGGGCATCGTGCTTGGCAGCGTCAAAGAATAAGTAGCGAACAGGCTTCGACAGGAACTTGGCCTTGCACAGCGAACTTAAGTGATGAACGAGACGCGATGCCGAGGAGCGATATCCACGAGCGATATCCAGGACATACAAGGGCCGGGTGATCATCAATGAACAAGCGGTTCGGCGGAATATTCCCTAAATTGGTCATCGCCTTCCTGGCGGTGATCATTCCTTTGTTTATGCTGGGCTTGAAAATGAACCGGATGGGCGAGGAGAGCGTGCGCAGCGAATGGAACAATTCGATGAATTCGCGCACGGTGTTCTACCTGAACACGCTCGAGCTGGAGTTTCGCCATATTCTCGATATGCTGTCCGAAAATATTAACGACGCGGACTTGTCCCATCTGAGCGTGCTCTCCGGCATCATGTCGCAGTACGAATGGTCGGAAACGGTCAAGCGCGTGCAGGAGAAGCTGCGCTTGATCGGAGATTCCAGCCTCTACGCGCAGAACGCCAGCGTTCATCTGCTGACGCTCGGCCGGACGATCCACGATACGACCGGCGTGTCCGATACGATCGATCCCGCGTACGAAGCCGTCAAGCCGATCGAAGGAGCGGATAATCCTTCGATGGTCGCCTGGCATGACCGCATCTTCATCCGGCAGCTGTTCCCGAAAGGCTTCGTCGATCCTTCCTATGTGCTCGCCGTCGAGATCAACCGGAGCGAGCTGAAGGATATGCTCGCCAACATGGCGAATTACGGGGGGGCCGGCGCCGCGATCATTGACCGCGCAGGGCAATGGTTCGTGACGGAATCCGGCGGAGCGGAGGACGAGGGCGGCGTCACGAAGCAGCTGAAGGCGTTCCTGAAGCAGAAGGAACAGGCAGGGGCGATGAACGGATTAAGCGGCCCGATGAAGCTGAGCGGCGTCGACATGCAGACGGCCTGCCAATACTCGGTGTCGCTGAACGCGTATTTGTGCCTCTACATTCCGCAGGATCAAATTTTCGGCAAGATCAATTCCTACCGCATGCTCATCTGGCTGCTGACCGGGGCTTCGATCCTGATCGTGCTGCTCTATTCGCGCTGGATCTTCCGGGCGATCCACAGACCGCTTCGCGAAATGATCTACTCGTTCCGCCGCGTCGAGGACGGCCGGCTGGAGCAGGTGCCGATGACGAAGGGCAACGACGAATTCCGCTATCTGTATTTGCATTTCAATCGCATGGTGGATCATCTGAAGACGCTCATTCACGACAATTACGAGCAGAAGCTGCGCGCGAAGCAGGCCCAGATCAAGCAGCTGCAGTCGCAGATCAATCCCCATTTTCTGTACAACACGTACTTCATTCTCTACCGGCTGTCCGAGTTCGGGGATCTGGAGAGCATCGGGCGGTTCAGCCGCTACTTGGGCGAGTATTTCGAATTCATTACCCGCCACAAGGAGGATACGATTCCGCTTGAGCTGGAAGTCCGGCATACGCTGACGTACCTGGAAATTCAGAACATGCGGTTTTTCAACCGTTTCGATATCGAGGTCGAGCCGCTCTCCGACGATTGCCGTTCGATCTACGTGCCGAAGCTGGTGCTTCAACCGATCGTCGAGAACGCGTTCAAATACGGGCTCGAACCGCGCGTCTCGGGCGGCGTGCTGCGCATGGCGTTCAAGCGGACGGCGGATCGCATGCTGATCGACGTCGAGGACAACGGCGAACAGCTGACCGATGCCCGGCTCGAGACGCTTGCGGACAAGCTGAAGCGCACCTGGGCGGAGGACGAGAGCACCGGCATGATCAACGTGCACCGGCGGCTGCGGCTGCTGTGCGGCGAAGAGAGCGGCATTACGGTGGCGAGAGGCGATGGCGGAGGCTTGAAGGTCACGCTCGCTATCCAGCTGGAGGTTCAGGAAAAAGCGCTGACGGAAGGCGCGGCAACGGACAAAACAGCCTAGAGGGGGCAGCCATGTACAGACTGCTGATCGTCGACGACGAACCGATTATCGTGGAGGGCTTGTTCGATAAATTTCTGCAGCTGACGACGCATGCGTTCGAAGTGTACAAGGCGTACAACGGCGAAGAGGCGCTCGGGATCGCGAGGCGGGCACGCGTCGACCTGCTGCTGACCGATTTGAAAATGCCCGGCATGAACGGCTTGGAGCTCCAGCAAGCGGTGCAGCTGCTGTGGCCGAAATGCAAGACGGTCTTCCTGACCGGCCACAGCGATTTCCAATCGATCCAGTCGTCCATGCGCGGCGGCGCGTTCGATTACGTGCTCAAGATGGAGATGGACGCGAAAATCATCGAAGCCGTCACGCGGGGCGCGGACGCGATCGCCGAAGAGCATTCGCATGCCCGTCTGCTGAGCGATGCGCGGCACAGATGGACGCAGGCGCTCCCGATCCTGTGCAAGGAATACGTGCTGGAGCTGCTGGAAGGAGAGCGGACCTCCCCGCAAGGCCGGGCCGCCCGGTTCGCCGAGCTGAGGCTGCCGCTCGACGCCGGCGCCCCGGTGCACTTGGGCATCGGCCGCGTCGATGAATGGCAAGGCGACATTCGGCCCGGCGACAAGTCGCTGCTGCTGTACGGCGTCCATAACGTCATCGAGGAGCATTTTGCAGGCGGCTGCCGGATCGTGTTCGTGACGTACGGCAACGACCGGTTTCTCTGGCTGCTGCAGATGAAGCCGGGGACGGAGCGCGAGACGGCGATGCAGCGCCAGTCGCGCATTCTCGGCATCGTCGAGTCGGCGCAGACCGCGTGCCGCACGTATCTGAAGCTGCCCTGCTCGTTCGTCGCGGGCTGCGAGCCTTGCTGCTGGGAAGAGCTGCCGCGCAAATTCGGCCAGCTCGATTTCCTGTTGACGCGGGGGCTGGGCCTGGGGCGCGAAATACTGCTGTCCGATGCCAGCCCGTCGCCTGCGGCGACGAATGACACGGCGGCGCGGGTACAGGAGCGCGAGGTCACGCAGCTCATGCAGGCGCTCGAGCGGAAAGACGACATCGGCTTCCATCGCCGGCTGGCCGATATTTCATCCGCCATCGGGGAGACGGAAGCGATTCGTTCCGGCATGGCGCTGACGCTGTTCTATTCGTTGTCCGCATCGTTCCTGCAGCTGATGAACCGCAGCGGCCTGCTGGAATCGCTGCCCGAGCGCATCGACATGAACAAGCTGCTCGGCGCGCAGGAGCATGCGGCATGGCGGGACGCCGCGCGCTTCTTCGGCGAGCTGGCGGACCTGATCATCGAGAAGGTGGAGGACGAGAGCGGGCGGGAAACGAGCGAGGTCGTGGAGCGGGTGCAGAGCTACGTCCGCGAGCATATCGACGGCGACTTGTCGCTGGCCAGGCTGTCCGAGATCGTCTTCCTGACGCCGTTCTACCTGTCCCGGCTGTATAAGCAGCAGACGGGCCGCAGCCTGACGGACTACATTACGGAAGTCAAGCTTGGCATGGCCAAGGAAATGCTCGTATCGACGAACCGCAAAATCTACGAAATCGGCATTCATCTCGGATTCCATTCCTCGCCGTACTTCAATCACTTCTTCAAGAAGCAGACGAATATGACGCCGCAGGAATACCGCGACACCTGGACGCCGCGGGCGGTCAAGCAGGACTAGGCGGCGGGCTGCCGGTTGGCCGCTGCCGCCTTCCTCGCTGTTGTTGATTGCTCGAAACCGATGCGCGATACATATAGCCTTGCAGAACAGAGAGAAGACCGCTGCGCGAACGCGCACGGTCTTCTCTTCTGCCGTTTATTCGTTGCCCCACAATGTCGGCGAGCTGCCCTTCGCTTGGCGCCAAGCATGCCGCCATTTATGAACGTCCACGACGCCGATCTCGGGCATGTTGCCCCGCTCCTCCTTCGGCGGAAGCGCCGGGAACGGCTTATGCGGCTCGCTTTGATACCAGTACGCTACGGTCGACAGGTCAAGCGTCAAGCTGTTGTCGTGGCCGTGCTCGATGCTGGCATGCAGCGATTGCTCGAAGCGAATCGGGTCTTCCAGGAAGAAGCGGTAGCAGTGCGTGCGTCCCATCCAGCCCAGCTTCGCGGGCACCTTGGCATAGCCGAAGTACGGATGCGCGTACACCTCGTTCGGACACCAGGAGCTGTTGAAGAAATCCTCCGTTCCCGTGCCGTGCAGGGAGCCCGGCCAATCTTCGCCGTCGATCAGCCACATATCGTCGCCTTCGCCGTACCACATCGGGCCCGGGTTGTCGACAAAGTAGTTGATGCCGACAAACTGCCCGCTGCCGACGATATCCGCGAACACGTAGTTATGCTCGGTCGTCGGATTCGCCGATTGCGGCGCGATGACGCTCCACTCGGTCTCCCCTTCATCCGGGTGAACGCCGGTCACTTCGCGGTTCCACCACGCATGGAATCTGCCTTCCGAGGCAGGGATCGACGGATGCTCCTCGAAATCGATATAGTAATAGAAGCTGTTGATCGGCTCGCCGGACTGGTTCTCGAGCGTAATGCGCGCGCCGTCGCCGAACGGCATCGGGAAGTAGCAGTTGAACGCTCTTCCGTTGGCAGGCGCGGCCGCGAGCGGCAGCGATGCGAAATTGTATTCCTCGCCCCAGCCCTGGCCGAAGAAATCGCCGAGCGGGGATTCTACGCTGGGGGATTCTTCGCCGTCCCAATACATGCGGATGACGGCGTTCCGGCGAATGAACGAGTCGGGCGCATTGACGGTAATCCAGATATGCTTGATCTTGCCGGCTCCGGCAATGACGGCCAGATCGGCGGTCTCGCCTGCGGCGATTCTAATGAAGTCTGCGTTGCCTCCGGTCCGGTCGTAGCTCGAGATGCGTTTCGTTTTGATGCCCGGCTGCATTTTGCTAATATTGTCCAACATACTTCTGGCTCCTCCTTCTAATAACCTCGTTTGAATTGCTTAACGACGGCGTAACTAGCTTCATTATATAGAACGGGGACGAGCAAATATTTATCAGAAGCAGCTGTCTTTTTAACAGAGATTGCTTTCATTCGCCCCTGCTGCGGTCGCCGCGAGATCACAATGCATCGCGATGCGGCGGCGATGGTTGCGGATCGGGAGCGATAGCTTTACAATCAAATGAGCATGAGAAAAATCAGAAATCAAACCGCATATAACCTTATCCCGCGGATAGGTGGTTGCTTGATGCCGGCAAGCTCGAAAATGTCCGATCTGGCCTTCTTGCTGGAGGATGCACCGGAGAAGCTGCTCCGGGCGGCGCTGATCGATTATTATTTGGAAACGCGCAATTTCAAAGCGATCGAGAAGCTGCTGCGCGAAGCGGACGATGCTTCTTCGCCCTGCTCGATCGTCTGGGTATGGGCGATGGACACGGAAGAAGGCAGCGTCTTCATTCCGGAGCAAGAGATGGCCGCGATCAGGGCGCGGGTTATCGAGCTCGCGTCGTCGGGCGGCGAATATATCGCGGATCCGTACTATTATATGGACAGCAAGCGGGAGGAGCTGATCAGGGCGTATGCGGCGAGTCCGCGCAGCGCGGTCTACGTCGTCCCGCATCCGTGACCGCAGGCGGTGCAGCCGCCTCAACGGGGCGGGATCGGTCGACAGAACGGTATGCCTCCCAGGCGCTTCGTTCACACAGATGATGAGGGAAGGGAAACCGCATCCATGATCAAACGGCTGTTAAAAGTATTATCTCCGGCGCAGCTCATCTCGGGCGCCTATTTTATTGTCATCGTGCTTACGGCGCTGCTGCTCATGCTCCCTATCAGCTGGCGGGAAGGGGCGACGGTCTCGCCGCTCGACGCCTTGTTCACTTCCGTAAGCGCGATTAGCGTGACGGGCCTTACGACCGTGAGCACCGGCGAGACGTTCAACGGCTTCGGCGTCGCCGTGCTGCTGCTGGCGTTTCAGTTCGGCGCCGTCGGCATCATGACGATCGGCAGCTTCTATTGGATGCTGGTGGGCAAGCATATCGGCTTATTGGAGCGCAAGCTCATCATGATCGACCAGAATCAGAACAAGCTGGCGGGCCTCGTCGAGCTGATGCGCATCGTGCTCATACTGACGCTCGCCATCGAGCTTGTCGGCACCTTGCTGTTCACGGTGTTCATCTATGCGTCCGGTTACACGGATTCGCTCGCGACCGCGGCTTATTACGGCTTGTTTCATTCCATATCCGCGTTCACGAACGCCGGGTTCGACCTGTTCGGCGACTCGCTGATCCGCTACTCCGACAATGCGCCGGTGCAGGTGCTGACCATGGCGCTGATCGTGCTCGGCGCGGTCGGGTTTCCCGTGCTGGTCGAGACGTGGCGTTACGTCCGCAGCTGGACGAAGAAGCAGGAAGGGCGCTTCCGGTTCTCGCTGTTTACGAAGCTGACGCTCGTGACGCATGCCGTCTTGATCGTCGGCGGGACGATCGGCATCTGGCTGACGGAAGCAGGGAATTCGCTGGCCGGCAAATCGCTGGGCGGCCAGCTGATGAATGCGCTGGTCTTGTCCATCACCTCGCGCAGCGCCGGCTTGACGACGATCGACATCTCGACGCTGCATCAGGCGACGCTGCTGCTCGTGTCCGGTCTCATGTTCATCGGCGCAAGCCCGTCGAGCGTCGGCGGCGGCGTACGGACGACGACCGTTGCCGTCATCGCGCTGACCATCGTCATGTTCTTCCGGGGCGAGACCCAGCCTCGTGCGTTCCGCCGTTCCATAGCGGGCGAGGACGTGCGCAAGAGCTTCGTGTTCTTCACGCTGTCGATCCTGCTGGTCATGGCAGGCGTCTTCGCCGTGCTCGTCTCGGAAACCCATCATTACGACGTGTCCGCCGCGCTCTTCGAGGTTGCCTCCGCCTTCGGCACTTGCGGGCTGTCGACCGGCATAACGGCGGCGCTTCATCCGGCGTCGAAAGTGACGCTGATGCTGCTCATGTTCTTCGGCCGGATCGGGATGTTCCTGTTCATCTCCTTGTTCACGAGCCGGAGGAAGCAGCCGAACGTCAAGTATCCGGAAGAGAAGCTGATCATCGGCTGACCGTTTGTCTTCCGGCAGGCGTCCCATTATAATCAGATGGAATGAATTCAAGGGCAGGAAGGGAATGGACGCGACAGATGAGTACGCTATATCACGTGCTTGGGGCAAAGCAGTTCGACCGGGAGCAATTGGACAGGCTGTTCGGTTCGGCGAAAGAAATGGAGCAGGTAGCCGTACGCGGAGGCATCCAGCGTTACCCGAACAAGATTATGAGTACGCTGTTCTTCGAAGCGAGCACGCGGACGCGCTTCTCGTTCGAATCGGCGATGCATCGGCTCGGCGGCCGCGTCATCGGAACGGAGAACGCCAGCCAGTTCTCGTCGACGATCAAAGGCGAGACGCTGGAGGATACGATCCGGATTATCGCCGGCTACAGCGACCTGATCGTCATGCGGCATACGGAGATCGGAGCGGCCAAGCGCGCGGCGGCGGTATCCGGCGTGCCGGTCATCAATGCGGGGGACGGCTCGGGAGAGCATCCGACCCAGGCGCTGCTCGACCTGTATACGATTCAGAAGGAATTCGGCGGCATCGACGGCGTCCATATCGCCATGATCGGCGATTTGACTTACGGCCGGACCGTTCATTCGCTCAGCTATCTGCTGGCGAATTACAAGGATGTCCGCATCTCGTTCGTTTCGCCCGACAATGTGCGGATTCCGACCTACGTCAAGCAGTACCTGGAAGAGAAGCGGGTCGCGTACGAGGAATCGTCCGATCTCGAGGCGCTGGCGGGCAGCGCGGACGTGTTCTACCAGACGCGCATTCAGAAAGAACGGTTCCCTTCCTTGGAGGAATACAGCAAAGCCGAAGGCAAGTTCATTATCGACCGCAAGCTGGTGGACGCGATGAAGCGCAATGCGCTTATTCTCCACCCGCTGCCGCGCGCCGGCGAAATCGACACGGAGGTCGACGGCGATCCGCGGGCGGCCTACTTCCGCCAGGCGCAGAACGGCTTGTACATCCGGATGGCGCTGATCGAGCAATGCCTCGGCGGCGAACGGCAGGGCGGCGAAGGTTAAGGGAAGAACGGCATCATGCGCGTGAGAACGCGCGGGAACAAGAAGAACAAGAAAAGGCCTTTCCGCAGTCGTTGCGGAAAGGCCTTTTCTGCAGCCGATCGAAGCGGCGGAAGAAGGGCAGCGGGGAGCTGGCGTTCCCGTGCCTACTGCTTGGTCAGGATGATCGGACCGTCATCCGTAATCGCGATCGTATGCTCGTATTGCGCGGACAGGCCGCCGTCGATCGTGCGCGCGGTCCAGCCGTCGCTGTCGATCTTGCTCTGCCAGGCGCCGGTGTTCAGCATCGGTTCGACCGTCATGACCATGCCCGCTTTCAGCCGGATGCCGCGTCCCGGAGGTCCATAGTGCGGCACTTGCGGCTCTTCGTGCATGTCCTGGCCGATGCCGTGACCGATAAAGTCGCGGACGACGGAGAAGCCGTTGCTCTCGGCGTACTTCTGAATGGCGTTGGAGACATCGCCGATCCGGTTGCCGACGACGGCCTGCTCGATGCCTTTATACATCGACGCTTCCGTGACGGCCAGAAGCTTCGCCGCTTGCTCGGAGACGTTGCCGACCGGATAGGACCACGCGGAGTCCGCGAGCCAGCCGTTCAGATTGACGACCATGTCGATCGTGACGATGTCGCCGTCCTTCAGCGGCACCGCGGAAGGGAAGCCGTGGCAGATCACGTCGTTGACGGACGCGCAGGTCGCGTACGCATAGCCCTTGTAGCCTTTCTGTTCCGGCGTCGCGCCATGCTGCTTCAGGAATTTCTCGACGAATTGGTCGATTTCGTTCGTCGTGATTCCCGGCCGGATCAGTTTCTTGATTTCGCGGTGGCAGGCCGCCAGGATTTCGCCGGCTTTGCGCATTTGTTCGATTTCGTCTTTGGTTTTTAGAATAATCATGTCACACCTCTTTAATCGTTAATTATAGAGAAAAATATCGTCAAGGTAAAGAAACGGGCCTCCCGTACGATAGATCGAGCGGATCGTTTGCCGGATTGTTTGACGCGCAAGCCGGCGTTCTGCTACGATGATCTGGGGCGCTCGCATCCGGCCGGAACAGGCGTTTTCGATTACGTGTAAGCGTTATCAAAATAATGGCGCCGAATGTTGTCGTCATGGTATCCGAACGGTCCGCGGGATTGCGCCAGGCCAATATCAAATGAGTTGACGGGAGCGTGCTTGTGAAGATGGGCAACGGATTACTGGGGAACAATTTCATTACGCAGATCGGCATTCTCGTCCATGACATTGAAGCCGTCAGTCGGAAATACGCCGATTTCTTCGGCATCGACAAACCGAACATTATAACCACCGACCCGTTCGAAATCGCGCAGACGGAGAATCGGGGCGAGTCGACGCCCGCGCGGGCGAAGCTTGCTTTCATTAATATGGGTTCGCTGCAGCTGGAGCTGATCGAGCCGGACGAGCACCCGAGCACCTGGCGGGAATATTTGGACGCGCACGGCGAAGGCCCGCATCATATCGCGTTCGTGATCGAAGGCATGAAGGAGAAGATCACCCTGCTGGAAGGCAGGGGCATGCCGCTGATGCAGAAAGGCGAGTATGTCGGCGGGCGCTATGCCTACGTGGATACGTTCAACGAACTGAAAGTATTGATCGAGCTGCTGGAGAACGACAAGTAAGCGGGCGTTACGTCATCCGGTATGCCGCCGGCGGCACGCCGTACTTCTTCCGGAAGACGCGGAAGAAGTACGAGTAGCTGCCGAAGCCGCATGTTTCCGCGACCTGCTCGAGCGTCATGCCGCTGTATTTGATTCGTTCGATCGCCATGGATAATCGGACGTTTTGGGTATACTGAATGATGGTCAAGCCGTAGCATTCCTTGAAGAGATGGACGGTGCGCGAGACGCTGAGGCCGACATGGGCGGCGACGTCCGCGATCGTAAAGCTGTTCGCGGCCTGCTCGTCGATGAAGTTTTTCATGCGGGTGGCGATGAACGATTTGCCCTGCAGCTCGGACTGCGTATCGATGGCGCGGTCGAGCCCCAGGCACAGCGCGCGCAGCAAATAATCGGCGAGCTCCCGGTTCTCCGCTTCATAGCGGCGTTTCTCGAGAATAAGCGCCTGCCAGATCGACAGCCAGCGTTCGTCGGGGACGACTTTGACGCGCTGCTTGCGGTCGTGCCGGCCCCACCATTCGTCGAGCCATTCGCCGCGGCAGATGACGTAATAATCGCCGCTCGAGACGCCGGCACCGGAAGGCGCCTCGTCCGACTGCTGCGCGTACACGTTGAGATTGTAAGAATCGCCGGGCTTGAACATGAGCAGGTCGCCGGCCTCGATGCGCTGCATGCGTCCGTCGACGAGCGCCTCGCATGTCCCTTCCGTCTGCAGACGGAACAAGTATGCATGCAGCCCTTCGGGATTCGTCATTTGGAAAGGCTGCGCATGATAGGAATAGCCGCAGCTCATAATTTCGGCGAACAAGGCTCTTCACCCACTTTGCAGCAATATTGGACATGTCACTGTTATATAATACATCGTGTTATCGCTCATGATCCACTATAATGAGTGTCAGATCGGTAAACTAACAAGGCGTTCGCGGCGCAGCTGCGCCGGGACGCGATTCGAAAGGATGAGCTTGAATGAGAATCGGATTGCAGCTTTATACGCTTCGCGACGAGACGGCGAAAGATATGAAAGGCACGCTCCGCAAAGTAGCGGCCATGGGTTACGAAGGCGTTGAATTCGCCGGCTATGGCGACGTGCCCGCGGAAGAAATGCGCGACCTGCTGAAAGAACTGAACCTGGAAGCGTTCGGCAGCCACGTCAGCCTCGATAACCTGCAAGGAAAGATGGAGGAAGAAATCGCGTACCTGACGACGATCGGCGCATCCTACGTCGTATGTCCATGGATTCCGGCCGACAAGGTTGCGGAAGGCGAGTCGTTCTGGCGCTCTCTGATCGAGCAATTCGTCGGCTTCGGCAAACGCTTGAAGGAAGCGGGCCTCGAATTCGCCTACCACAATCACGATTTCGAATTCAAGACCAAAATCGACGGCGAGTTCGTATTCGACGCCATGTACACCAAAGTGCCTGCCGATCTGCTCAAGGTCGAAATGGACATGGGCTGGGTGCAATACTCCAAGCAGGACACGCTCGCGTATATCGCGAAGTATGCCGGCCGCCTTCCTCTTATTCACCTGAAAGACTTCCGCCAGGGCGATGGCACGGGTCCGATCGACACGGTCGAGCTGGGCCGCGGCGATCTGCCGCTGAACGACATTATCGCAGCCGCGAACAAAGCGAACGTGGAATGGCTCATCGTCGAGCAGGATACATGCGCGAATCCGCCGCTCGAATCCGTTCAGACGAGCATGGAGTGGCTGAAAGCGAACGGCCATAAAGCGTAATTTCAATTTAATTTCAAATTAATTTCAATCACGCTTCGAACGATTCCGATTCATTCCTACCTTCATTCGTAAAGGAGCTTTAACCGTTATGTCTACTATTCGTGTAGCCGTCGTCGGCTGCGGCGCGATCGCGCAGCGCCGGCACATTCCTGAATATGCGGGGAATCCGAATGTGACGCTGGTCGCTTTCGTCGATCCGCTGCTGGAGCGCGCGCAGAAGATCGCCGATCCATTCGGCGCCGAAGCGTTCGCTTCTTATCAAGACATGCTTGCGAAAATCAAGCCGGATGCCGTCAGCGTATGCACGCCCAACTACCTGCATGCCGAAGTATCGATCGCGGCCGCGAATGCGGGCGCGCATGTGCTGGTCGAGAAGCCGATGGCTTCGACGGACGAGGAAGCCGCGGCGATGATCGAAGCGGCAAGCAAGAACGGCGTTCACTTGATGGTCGGCCACAATCAGCGCCTGATGCCGCCGCACGTGAAAGCGAAGGCGATCCTGAAGTCCGGCGTGCTCGGCCGCGTACTGACGTTCCGCACGTCGTTCGGCCACCCGGGTCCGGAAGCATGGAGCGTAGACGGCAGGGACAGCTGGTTCTTCCGCAAGCCGGAAGCGATCATGGGCGCGATGGGCGACCTCGGCGTTCACAAATCCGATCTGATACGCTACCTGCTGGACGATGAAGTCGCGCAAGTAACGGGCTTCATCGGTACGCTGGACAAGCAGGATACGGACATCGACGACAACGCGACATGCATACTGCGGATGAAGAGCGGCGCGATCGGCACGCTCGTCGCGAGCTGGACGTATTACAAGGGCGAGGACAACAGCACGGTATTGTGGTGCGAGAACGGCGTCATGAAGATCGGCACGGATCCGAAGGATCAAATCATCGTCGAGCTGCGCAACGGCACGGTGGAGAAGTACAACGTCGGCGCGATCAGCACGAACGAGAAGCAGGAAACGAGCGGCGTCATCGACGCGTTCGTCGAGTCGATCGCGACGAACGCGAAGCCTGCCATCTCCGGCGAAGAAGGCCGCAAATCGCTGGCCGTTATTCTGGCTGCGTTCGAATCGCAGGCGACAGGCAAAGTCATCAACTTGTAAGTGTACGATTGATCTTCAGCATCGGGACATTGGGCTGTCCCGAAAGTAAGTTCGGGGACAGCCCTAAACCGCACAAAAACCACAAAGACCCAAGATGGCAGACCTGACTCTGCATCATCTTGGGTCTTTGTGCATCGACCGCTGCCATCTGGAGCCGATTGTGGGCGATCGAAATCCGCCCGACCTCCAAGCTTACTTTGGGCAAGCCTCGAAGCAGGAGCTGCTGGATCCCCAGTTACGCTTCAGTTGTCCAACAACATGTTCCAGCTCATGCATCCCTCTGGAAAAGGGCCCCGGGAAACGAACATGAGATCCTTTATTTGCTCGTATGCATCGTTATTCGCGCGCTGCCGGACAGGAGATGCGCTATTTCTGCCGAAAGCCGGTTTTTTGCTGCATTCCGGAGCCCATAACGCATCCTATGTCCGATCGCTGCCTCCAAAATGCCGATTTCGATCAAATAGCGGATCCTCTGTCCTCCTCCAGCCTGCCTATGTCTGTTCGTGGAGGCGGTACACGTCTGACGATACATGTTGCCCGCGTAGTAACGCTGTCAGCCGTGGGCCTCGCCCCGAAGCCTTCTCGACAACCTGCGGATCGGGGGAAGAATCCATCCCTTAAGAAGGGGCTTCCCACGGTCATCTAGCAATGACTTATGGGAAGCCCCTTACCGGCGTTACGCTTTGTAGACGAGCGGATTAAGCGGCGAGGCCGCGATGTCGCCCGGATTCAATCCCGGGAACCAGCCGCGCAGGTCGTTCGCGCGGGCTTTCGAATCCGGCTCCGCAATGCGCACGCCGTCTTCGATGTAGATGATCGTCATGACTTCGCGCATCGCTTCCGTCGGATTGCCCGGCGCGGAATGGAGCGTCCAGCCGGCATGGAACGTGGCGTCGCCGGCGGCAAGGGCGCCGTAGTTCGTCGTCGGCAGCTGCTTGCCCTCGATGAACGAGCCGAGCGTCTTGTGGGATTCGTCCGAAATTTCCTGGCGGGACAGGTAGCCGAGCTTCTGCGATTCGTCGACGAACGTCATCGAGCCGACTTCCTCGGATACCGGCACGAGCGGCATCCAGAGCGTAATGGTATTCGGCGTATCGAGCGGCCAGTAGATTTGATCCTGATGCCAAGGCGTGTGGCCGCCGCCGGGCTCCTTGAACAGCGCCTGATCATGGTAGATGCGCACGCCCGAGACGCCCATCAATTCCGCGGCGATCTTGGCGAAGCGGCACGCCATGACGAAACGTTTCGCGCCCTCGTTCAACTGCCACAGGTTTCCGATTTGAATGAATGCTTTGCCGTACGTGTCGCGTTCTTCGACCGGCTTCGTATTGTAGTCATGCTCCCGGACGACGCCCGACAGGATCGGCTCATAGGCGTTGATCTCGTCGGGAGTAGCTACGTTCCGCAGCAAGATATGGCCGTTCTTCTGGTAGGAAGCGATTTGTTCGTTCGTGAGCGCGTAATCCTCGTTCAGCGATGGAAGCTGCGCGTAATTGGCTGACGTTGACATAATAATGATGTCTCCTTTGCGTTCATCCGCCGGGATGCTTGAAGTAATGTTCGAACACCTTCATTATAGGACGGCGGTTCACCGGAATCTTTGTAACAATTTCCTGATTTTTTTGTCAAAAACGACTGTCATCCGTTATACTCAATCGTATCTATGTACGGTGCGTCAAGGAGATGAGCGAAGCGTGTATTTGTCTGAATTGATGGCGAAGCATCCTATTGTGCCTTATATCCGCGAGAGCGATTTTGCCGTACGGAAGCCGTGGACCGTGGCGGCGAGGCGGCTGCTCGATTATTTGCTCGTCTACATTCAGGAAGGGGAATGCCTCTTTCACGTGAACGACATAGCCTACGAATTTCGCAGCGGGGAATTTTGTTTGATTCAACCGGGCAGTCTGACCGTATTGGAAGGCAAGACGAATTCGATTACGCCGTTCGCCCATCTGGACTGGTTCTACGACGAAGCGCGCGAAGAACGGTTCCCGACGCGTCCCGGGCAGATCGACATTACGCCGTACAAGCATTTGCTGCAGCCGCGCTTGAACGACCTGCACGGCATCGATATCCCGGTCCGGCTGCGTCCGAAGCAGCCGATTCAGCTGCGCGACCGGTTCCTGGAGATGGTCGACTGCTGGCAGCATCGCAATCCGCTCATGCAGCTGCGGGCGCAGACGCTCGGAACGGAGGTACTCCACGCGATATTGGAGGATCATTCGGAGGACTTGCGGCTGACGGAGAAATCGGCGCCGCAGCCGATGAATTGGATCACCTCGTTCATTTCCTTCCGGCTGTCGGAGCCGCTGACCGTCCGGGAGATGGCGGCGAGAGCGAATTTGTCCCCGTCCCGCTTCAGCGCCAAATTCAAGGAAGAATTCGGCGTCGCGCCGCATCGTTACTTGCTTCGGCTCCGGATCCAGCATGCCAAGGAGCTGCTGGCGGACTCGGCGCACGGCATGGAGGAAATCGCGGCCTATTGCGGCTTCGCCGACATTCACCATTTTGCGAAAATGTTCAAGAAGGAAACGGGAACGACGCCGGGCGCCTTCCGCAAAGCCGCCGACAACGCGCATAACGGGCACGACAATGCGGCTCCATCCGTGTAAGGAAGGAGCCGCGCATGCAGTTCGCTATTGGTTAAGGACGAGTGAATTCCTGCGTCCAGTACGGACTCATGCTGCCGCCCTGCGCATAGCCGACGCCAAGCTGCGTGTAGTTGGCGCTCAGGATGTTCTGACGGTGGCCGGGGCTGTTCATCCAAGCCGTCATGACGGCATCGACGGATTGTTGGCCGGCCGCGATGTTCTCGCCTGCGTAGGAATAGTTCACGCCGAACGATTTCATCATATCGAACGGACTGCCGTACGTCGGCGATTGGTGATCGAAGTAGCCTTTATCGCGCATGTCGGCCGATTTGGCCTGCGCCACTTTGTTCAGAGCGGCGTTAAGCGTGAGCGCCTGTACGCCCGCTTTGGCGCGCTCCGCGTTTACTTTCGCCAAGATTTGATTGGCGAAGTCGGAGTTGGCGGCCGTTCCGGCGCCCGCTCCGGCATTCGTGCCTGTGCCGGTATTGCGGTTGTAGTTGCCGGTATTACCGGTGTAGCCCGTATTGCCCGTGTTAGCGGTATTGCCCGTGTTGCCGGTATTGCCCGCGCCGCCGTAATAATTGCCCGCGTTACCGGTGGTGTTGCCGTTATTGCCGGTATAATAATTGCCGGTTCCGGGGTACATCTGGCGCAGCCAGTCGTTCAACGGATTAAGATCGACGTTGTTCAAGTTTTTTGCGCGCATCGTGCCGTCATAATTGTAGGCATTGAAATTCGTGCTGTTCGTGCGATCGTTGTTGGCGTTGAAGTTCCGCGTGGAAGACGTCGGCAGCCGGTCGACCGTATTCGTTCTGATTCGGTGGGCTTCGTTGCTGGCCGAGTGGTACTTTCCGTTCGTGTCGCGGACGGAGTTGTAGATGATCGCCCCGACGCCGAAAGCAAGCACTAATCCAAGCAGCGTTCCGAAAAATCGTTTCATCTGAGTATCAAGCTCCTTTCTACCCACTAATATGTTCAGCGGCAAAAGGGGCTATGCGATGGCGAGGCGAGGAAGATCAAGGGACGACAACCTTTGCCATATAACATTATGGGCTGAGATAACGAAGGCGTTTTCGGGCGGATTCCTTCATGTTGAATAGTGATTATCGTTGGGCTTTATGGTAAGCTGAAGGTAATGGATCAATAAAATACGATTGGCAGGATATGATAATATGGAACAGCTGGAAGGGCATAAGAAAATCGTCATCAACGGTTATATGAGCCGCTACATGTTTACGCTCGGCGAGTATGACCTGCCCCTCTACATGGACAGCATCGGCTTCAATCCGGATCAGGAATCCATCGACCGCACGAAGGGCTATCCGAATTTCCATTGGCTGCAGACGATCGAAGGCGAAGGCGAATTCATGCTGAACGGCCGCCGTTATTCGCTGCCGGCGGGGAGTGGGTCGCTGCTATTCCCCGGGGTGCCCCATTCGTACGCGGCCAAAGGCGGGAAGAAGTGGTCGACGCTGTACATTACGTTCGGCGGCGAGCTGGCGGCTTCCATGCTGGCATCGCTCGGCATCCGCCATACGGAATGGCTGCACTGGAACGAGGATGCGCCGATTACCTCGCAGCTGCTCGGCATGATCGAGCAGATCCAGAAGGACGACGACCGGACGGGACTCAACGCTTCGGCGGCGCTGTACCGATTCCTGACGATGATCAAAATATACGGGCAGAAGGGCGGGCGCTCTTCGGTCTATCAATATTTGGAGAAGCTGGACCCGCTGCTGCACTGGCTGGACGAGCATTACGGCGATCCGGAGATCGGCCTGCCCGATATGGCGGAGCAGCTGGAGATCAGCCCGCGCTATTTGAATTCGCTGTTCCGCCAAGCGTTCGGCATTACGGCTTATGCTTATCTGATTCGGCTGCGGATCATCAAGTCCAAGGAGATGATGAGCTCCGGCGACAACAAGCTGTCGATCAAAGAAATCGCCCAATTGTCCGGTTACCGGGATTCGAGCCATTTCATCGCGGCATTCGGCAAAGCGGAAGGCATGACGCCGGAGCAGTTTCGCAAGCTGCACGGCCTCTTGATATAACCAAGACCAACGATTACGAACGGAGCGAAAGCTAGATGATCGAGTTGAAAGCATGCATGGCCTGCGGCCTGGAGAAACCGCTCTCCGCCTTTGTGAAGCGGTCGGGAGGCGGCAGGCGCGGCACGTGCCGGACCTGCCTGCGCGGGCGCAAGCGTAACGAAGCTCCGCCTGCCGAAGCCCGGGCTGCGGAAGCGCAGGCGTTAATGGCTGCCGCTTCCGCGTCCGGAAGCAAGAGGGGAGCGGCGGCTCGGGCTGCCGTCGAAGCCGCTGCGGCTTCGACGGACGAGGAAGCCGGCTCCGCCGTCGCGGCGGCAGTGCCGAAGCCGGGCCGCAAGCGGCGGCGCCGGAAGAAGAAGCAGGCCGATCAGCGCCGCGAGGACAAGCAGGACGAAGCGGACGTGTTTGTGCTTGGCGGAACGTCCGGAGAACCGGACGAGGAGCCGGAGGAAGAGAATCAGGCCAGTCCGGCTCAGTCGGCCGCCGATTCGGGTCACGGACCCGGTCTTGCCGCGGAGATCAGCGCGATAACGCCGAAGCGGAAGCGCAATCGCCGCCGCAGAAGGAAGAAGCAGACGGAGCTGCGTCGTCAGGATGTGCCGGATGCGGCCTCGGAAACGAGCGCGTCCGCGCCGGCTGGCGTGGCATCGAAAGCGAGCGCGTCTGCGCCAGCTGGCATGGCATCGAAAGCAAGCGCGTCTGCGCCGGCTGGCATGCCTGCCGGCATGGCTTCGTTAGCGAACCACTCGCCGAAAGCAAGTCCGGCGGCGAATGCCGACGAGGCGCCGGCCGCAGCCGGCGGCGCGGCATCGGCGGCTGCGCAAGCCGTCGAGCGTCTCGTCTTGAGCGGCGCGTCCGACCTGGAATCCGAGGCGGCTTCGTCCCGCAAACGGAAGCGCAAACGCCGCCGCGGGCGCGGCAAGTCCGCGAAGCGCAAGCCGGCAGCGGAATCAGCGGAATCGGCGGAATCGGCTTCCGTGCGGCCGCCGAACCGGGCGATCGTTCCCGTCAAAGGCAACTTCTCGTTCAAGACGTCGCTCCTGAACGACCGCGGCCGCGGGATGATCCGGCTGCGCGGCAAACGCGAAACGGGCAAGCGCTGGTCGACAGAAATTCCGACGGACATGGCGATCCGGATGGTCGAAGAAGGCGCGGCGGGCATCATTCATCCCGGCCTGATCCACAAGCTGTACACGAAGGCCGATTTCCGGCTGCTCGTGCTGCAGCGGGACGATTACATTTGCCGCTATTGCGGCAATTTCGGCGATACGATCGACCATGTTATGCCGAAGTCCAAAGGCGGGCTGTCGACGCCGGCGAATTGCGTCTGCGCCTGCGCCGAATGCAATTTGAAGAAGGCGGACAGCCTGGATTACGTGGACGATGACGTGCTGCAGCAGTTTCTGTAGCAGCCGCGATGGAAGATTTTATGGGGTGAAATGGCTTACCTCCCGTGATACCATGAGGGGCGTCGGAACGACCGGCGCCATCATTCAACAGCTGAATGCCGCATTCATGGTCTGGCGGCCGTGAACGGGTGAGTTGCGATGCGATTGGCAGCCAATCGGCTTACGCAATTCTGACAGCTTACACGAGGAGGATTTATCATGAAGATGCAACCATTTCGCACAGGTGTCGCAAGCGTACTCGCAGCAAGTTTGATCGTTCTCGGAGCCGGAGCAACACTGCCGAAGGCAGAAGCAGCCTCCGTGAACTCCTTGACGTATAAGGTGACGAACAACGATACGATGTACCTCATTGCCAAGAAATACGGCGTCAGCCTCAGCGCCTTGATCGCCGCGAACCCCAGCATCGCGAACCCGAACATGATCTGGGCCGGCATGACGGTGAACGTTCCCGCGGCGAGCACCGGCGGTTCGACGTCCGGCGGAACGGCGGGTACGACAACGACGAATACGTCGGACAAGACCACGTTCGCCGCGCAGGTCGTGACGCTCGTGAACAAGGAGCGCGCCAACGCGGGCTTGCCTGCGCTGAAATCCGATACGCTGCTGACGAAAGTCGCGCTGGATAAAGCGAAGGATATGTATGCCAACAATTATTTCGATCATAATTCTCCGACCTACGGTTCGCCATTTGATATGATGCGTGCCTACGGCGTCGCTTATTCTTATGCGGGCGAGAACATCGCCAAGGGGCAGCGCACGCCGCAGGAAGTCATGACGGCCTGGATGAACAGCGCCGGTCACAAAGCGAACATCCTGAACAGCCATTACGGCAAAATCGGCGTAGCGTACTATAACGGCGAGTGGGTGCAGGAATTCACGTCCTGATCCGCCTTCTCGCATCGCCATTCCTCGAGCGGCCCTTCACGGGCCGCTCAGAATGTAATGAAAAGAGAAACCCGCGTTTTTTGAAAACGGAGGGTTTCTTTTTTCATTGGTTTTGGTTTACGTGTAAGCGTGAAGAGGTTTCGTTCCGCGTCATGGATGAATTCCCGTTTATGAAACAAGCCCTGCTTGAAATGGAAACGTCGATGTGCAATAACGCCAAAGATTTATCTTGGCTCCAGCCCTTTGCAAATCGGGCAGTCAACACCGCATATGCCGCATGTATTGGTAAGGTTGTCAGCCGTCACGCGCCGTCACACCTCGCACGGGGGGATCCGCACGAGGTAAAGGATCCCCCGCCAAGACTCGCGGACAGAGGTTTCGGATTTCCTGTCCGCTTCCCTGCATCGACGTACGCACCGTGAACCTGCCGTCATGAAGCCGGTGCTTCGTTCGAAACGTTTACAAGCAGTCCGTGCCATGCCGGCGAATCGGCAACGCATCAGTTCATGCGCCAGGCGCATGTTGTCACGAGCCTGCTCGAAGCAGCGAATAGGTTACTCAACGATCTGAGCGGTCCTTCACGGGCCGCTTTTCTTTACTTAGCGGCAGGCGTCGCTTATGATGTAACCAATGGTTATAGAAATAAACAGAGGGGCTGAAGCAAGTGACGACGACCAAACGGAAACAGTTAACCGAAGATATGAAGACGGCGATTCGCCGTTCCGCGGCGGAGCTGTTCGCGGAGAAGGGCTATCCGTACGTGACGATGCGCGAGATCGCCAAGCAGGCGGGCTGCTCGCATACGGCGATTTATTTGTATTTCAAGAACAAGGAGGAGCTGCTGCAGCAGATCGCCATTCCGTCGCTTCTGGAGCTGGAGGAGGCGTTCCTGGCGGAGCTGGCGAAGCGGGACGCCGCGCCGATCGACCGCCTGTTGGCCGTATGCAGCCGGTTCGCGGTCTTCTGCCTGAGCAATGGCAGCCTGCAGACGGTGCTGTTCATGTCGGGCTCCGTGCGGGTGGACGATCCCGCGCCCACGCTGGAAATCAACGTTATCCGCAACCGGCTCTTCGGGCATCTCATGAAGGCGCTGCAGCTCGTCGTCGCCCCGCCGCAGGCGGAGAACGACGGCGGGGAAGCGATGCTGAACCGCGCGCGGGTGCTGTTCTATTATGTGCAAGGCTTCGTCAGTACGTACACCGACCATGCGGAACCGTCCGAGAGCCTGCTGGCGCGGGTACTGCCGGTCTTTCATGAAGGCATTGTCATCATGACGCGAGGTATGAGACAAGACGGCGCGTTTTTGAATTAAAAATATTTAATTGTTTTTCCAATCGAAGGGATTCACGCCGACGAACGCGAACTTTACTTGGAGAATCGTTTCGGAGGTTGGGACATGAGGCGGAAAGCCGTATTTTGCAATCGCTCGCTCGCTTTGTCATTGAAACGAAGATTGAACTTGAAGGCAGGCAGCACGATGAAAGAAACCGCGAACGATCTTCGTCCGGATTTTATGAGTTATCGGCGCTTAATCAAGTATTTGCCCGAACCGATCTTCGTGCATGACGGCGTGACGGTTCTCTTCACCAATCAGGCCGGTCTTCGCTTGCTGGAATTGACGGAAGCCGAGCTGCTCTCGAATCCCTACGTGAAGTATTATTTGCATCCCGACTATCGGGAGCAGGCGAAGCACAGGCTCGCGCAAGTGTTCGAAACCGATGAGCCGAGCGATTTCGTCGAATCGAAGCTGCTCAGCGCCACCGGCGAAGTGATCGACGTCGAGGCGTCCAGCATTCGGATCCGCAATTATCCGGGCAAAGGGACGGTTATCCAAAGCGTATTCCGCGATATCCGCGACCGCAAGAAGGAAGAAGAGGCGCTCATTCAGTCGGAGAAGCTCTCGGTGGTCGGTCAGATGGCCGCAGGCATCGCCCATGAAATCCGCAACCCCCTTACGTCGCTGATCGGCTTCTCCAAATTTCTGAAGACGCGGATCGACAGCTACCACGATTATTTCGATATTATGCTCGTCGAGCTCGACCGGATCAATTCCATCGTGCAGGAATTCATGGCGCTCGCGAAACCGCAGGCGAATCATTTCCGTCATCACGATTTGATCAAGATCATCCAGAGCGTGCTGACGCTGCTCGAAACGCAGGCCATCATCAACAACGTGCAGCTGAAGGCCGAATACCGCGTGGAAACGGCCATGCTGCTGTGCGAAGAGAATCAGATGAAGCAGGTGTTCGTCAACGTGCTCAAGAACGCCATCGAATCGATGCCCAGAGGCGGGACGGTGTCCATCACGCTCAAGTCGGCGGGAGCCAGAAACTTCGCCGTGTCGATCACGGACGAGGGCATCGGCATCCCGGAGGAGCAGCTGCCCTTGCTCGGCGGTCCGTTCTTCACGACCAAGGAAAGCGGAACCGGTCTCGGACTGATGGTATGCTACCGCATTATCCAGGGCCATCATGGCAAAATCGACATTTCCAGCTCTTCCGGCAGAGGGACGACGGTCACGATCACCTTGCCCAAGAACGGCTGATTCGGCGCGGGTGGTCGAATTTTCCGGTAGGATTGGCAGGAACGCTATGTTATCCTATAACGCGAGCCGAAACGATATACGTACGGGGGATCTTTTGGAGCTGTGCAGCTCCGTTCCCGTCATCTGATGTTCATCACATATGACGGGTTCGCCGCGCTCTGGCGCTGGGGTGAATCGCAATTCATGCGTAGGGTTGAACTCCTCAATCCGAATCCGACAACTAACCTCGCAGGCCGCATGCGATGACGACCTTCTGTGTTCCGCTTCATTCAGCGGTTCGGTCATCCTCGTAATGACGCGATAGATCGCCATTCCGATCCAAGCGTAAATTCAAAGGAGGCAACCGACAACATGAATAACATCTGGAAGAAGGGCATTGCCGCGGCAACGCTTGGCATTGCCATTCTCGCGCAGACGCAAGGCGCGCATGCGCAAGGGCTGTATAAGGCGAATGACGACGATACGTTCTGGAAGCTGTCGAACGAATTCGGCGTAACGGTCAATGCGCTCATACAAGCCAACCCGTTCGTGGATGCGGACAACATTTACGCGGGGCTTCAGCTCGTAATTCCTGCCGCGGCGCAGGCGGCTTCCGCGAAAGTCGAAGGACCTGTCGCGATTCAGGCCGCGAAAGCGCTGGCGGAGCCGGCCAAGGAAGAATCGGCAGAGGCCAAGCAAGTGAAGCCGGCTGCCAAACCGGCGGCAAAGGCGCCGGCGAAGAAATCGGCGGCCAAGCAAGCAGCCGTCAAGCAGACGGTCGTCAAGAAAGCAACAGCCGTCAAGAAAACGGCCGTCAAGCAAACGACCGCCACCAGAACGGCGGCCAAGAAAGCTACGGCCAAGAAAGCAACGGCAAAGACACAGCAGAACCGCATTGATGTGAACGGCAAATCGTACGCGTTCAAGGACGTCGTGCAGGCAAAAGCAAGCGCATATACGGCTGCGGCCTCGGAGAACGGCTGGGGACCGGTCGATTACTTTGGAAACCCGTTGAAGCTCGGCACGATCGCGGTCGATCCGGACGTCATTCCAATGGGCAGCAAAGTGTACATTACGGGTTATGACTACAACGGCCTGCCTTCCGGCGGCATGTTGGCCGTCGCAACCGATCAGGGCGGCGCGATCAACGGCAACCGGATCGATATTTTCGTTCCGCAGTCCCGAGAGTCCGCGAGCGCATTCGGATTCCAGAACGTCAAAGTATTCATTCTTAATTAATACATGCATAGCGAGAAGGCAGCCCCGGCGGGCTGCCTTCTCGCTATGCTTGCCGCCTGCTTGGCCGGCTCGGCCTGCCCTGCCTGCTCAGTCCGTCCTCGCCTGCTCTGAGCGCGACGGCATGCCGGTCAATCTGATGCGCGCATGCCGGACGAACGAGCGGATCGGGCCGCCGCATTCATTGCAGCTTGCGTCCGGCGGGACGACCGAGCAGCTCGGGCAGGGTGACGATGTCGTAGCCTTTGCTCCGCAGCAGCTTGATCAGCTTGGGCAGCGCCGCTATCGTTCCCGACAGGTCCTGTCCCGTTCCGCCGCCGGCATGCTGCAGGATGATCGACCCGGGCTGCAGCGTTCGCTTGATATTGATCAGAATCGTCTGGCTGTCCAGGCTGCGCCAATCCTCGGAATCGACATCCCAATTCACGACCGTGTATCCGCGGCTGCGCAGCCATTCCACTTGGGCAGGCATAATCTCTCCGTAGGGCGGCCGGACGTAACGCGGACTATAACCGGTCAGCGTACGGAGGGTCCAATCCGTCCGCAGGATTTGCTGCTGCATCGCGTACAGCGAGATTCTGGAGAACACGGGATGATTCAGCGAATGATTGCCGATAATATGGCCTTCGTTCACCATGCGCCGCACAAGGGCGGGATGGGCGGCTGCGCGCTGGCCGACGACGAAGAACGTCGCCTTCACTTTATGCCGGGCGAGCACTTCGAGCACTTGCGGCGTGTATCTGGGATCGGGCACGTCGTCGAACGTCAAGGCGACTTTGCGGTAGCGGCGCGGTCCCCATATGACGAAGGAGCCCGGATACCGCTGCTGCAGCGCCACCCAGGAAATCGGCTTGGCGCGGCTTCGCTTCTTGCGCTTGCGCCCGTGAACGGCGATGGCATCCTCTTCGGCGGAGGGCTGCAGACGCTGTGCACCGCCGGCCGAAGAAGCTCTCCAAGCCGTATCCGCCGCGGCTCGAGCGGAGGCGCCGTGATTGGACGCATCCGCGATGTCAGTGGCCAGCAGCGCTCCCATCAGCACCAGCAGCAGCAGCTTGCGCGGTCTCCGAAACATCCGCATGGTCTTCCCTCCTCGATGATGTCATTGTTCCCTCTATCGCGGCGAACATTCACCAAAATGTTCGACTGGGCACTTTACAGCGCCTGAGCGAGAACGTAACATAAGGAAGAAAACCGATGAGAAGGGGAGAGCAAATGCCAGCCATCGATATGCCGCTTCACGAATTGCAAGCGTATACAGGAATTAATCCGAAGCCTTCCGACTTCGACGATTACTGGGAGCGGGCGCTGACCGAAATGCGCGGCGTCGACCCTGCGATCGAGCTCGTGCCGAGCAAGTTCCAAACGCCGACGGCCGAATGCTTCGATCTTTATTTCACCGGCGTCAAAGGGGCGCGCGTTCATGCCAAATACGCAAGACCGCGCCGCGCGCCTCAGCCGCATCCGGCCGTCGTGCAGTTTCACGGCTATTCCGGCAATGCGGGAGAATGGGCCGATAAGTTGAGCATCGTCTCGCTCGGCTTCTCGATCTTCTCCCTCGATTGCCGCGGTCAAGGGGGCTATTCCGAGGACACGGGGGGCGTTGTCGGGAATACGCTTAACGGCCATATTATCCGCGGCTTGGACGGGCATCCGGACAACCTGCTGTTCCGCCATATTTTCCTCGACTGCGCGCAGCTGGCCGGCATCGCGATCGACAGCCCGGAAGTCGATCCGGAGCGCGTCTACGCGATGGGCGGTTCGCAAGGCGGCGCGCTGACGATCGCCTGCTCCGCGCTGGAGCCGCGCATCAAGAAGCTTGCGCCGGTATTCCCGTTCCTCAGCGACTACCGCCGCGTCTGGGAGATGGATCTGGCGAAGGATGCGTATGCGGAGCTGAGAACGTACTTCCGTCATTTCGATCCGCAGCATGAGCGCGAGGACGAGATTTTCACGAAGCTCGGATATATCGACATCCAGCATCTCGCGAACCGAATTCAAGGCGAAGTGATGATGGCCGTCGGCCTCATGGATACGATCTGCCCGCCGTCCACGCAATTCGCGGCGTACAACAAGATCACCGCTCCGAAGCGGCTGGAGATTTACCCGGACTTCGGGCACGAAGGCTTGCCGGGCTTCAATGACAAGACCATTCAATTTTTCCTGAACGGAAACGAATAGGAGGCGAGGACCATGCGTATTGGCAACAAGGAGAAACTGGTCATGATCGGCGATTCCATTACGGACTGCGAGCGCGCGAGACCGGTCGGGGAAGGCTTGTTCGGCGCGATCGGCAAAGGCTATGTCGGCGTCGTAGACGCGCTGATCACGGCCGGTTATCCGGAACGCGGCATTCGCGTCGTGAACATGGGCACGAGCGGCAACACCGTCCGCGACCTGAAGGGACGCTGGCAGACCGACGTCCTCGATCTGAAGCCGGACTGGCTCTCCATTATGATCGGGACGAACGACGTCTGGCGCCAGTTCGACTCGCCGACGATCACGGAAGCGCATGTGTATCTAGAGGAGTACGAGGCAACGCTGGATGGTCTGGTCGCGGCGACGCTGCCGCAGCTGAAGGGGCTTGTCCTGATGACGCCGTTCTTCATCGAGCCGAATGCCGAAGACCGGATGCGTGCGCAGATGGACCTGTACGGCGCGGCAGTCAAGCGGATCGCCGCCAAGTACGGCACGCTGTTCGTGGATACGCAGGCGGCGTTCAACCGCGTGCTGGAGCATCTCTACTCCGGTTCGCTCGCATGGGACCGCGTGCATCCGAACCAGGCCGGACATGCCGTGCTGGCGCGCGCCTTCCTGCAGGCGATCGGGTACGAGTACGACAAAGGCTTGTAGAAGCGCCCATTGGATTACAGAACCACATTATAGAAGCGACGGCTTGCCTCAAGCCGTGGCAGCTTATCAAGCCGCATCGGTCTCGGACCTGCGGCTTTTTTGCGTTGTTTACACGGCAGGCAAGTCCGTATCGCGATGAGCGAGAAGAGATAACGCATCGAAAGAACTGTAAGGTTCTCGAGAAAAGATGTCGAAGGAACTAAAAATGTGTAAGATTTTTGTAAAAAATAGTTGTAAGCTGGAAAGGGCTGTCCTATAATGGGTCTGTAGGATGATATGGAAAATCCATCCTAAATAGGATATGCAAAGGCGGGAGACAGATGGAGATTGGTGCAATGGCGTTGACTCGGCAAGTTGATTACGTATTTAAACAATTGGAAGAAGAATTGCTGCATTCCATGGCGGGAACGGTCATCATCCAAATTCGGAACAACGTTGTCGGGAAATATGGCGTCCGCCACAACCCCATCGAGAGCAAGAACGGCCGGATCGGCCAATCGGAGCAGGGGATGTCGCACGAACAGGTGCAGGCTTTCCGGCAGATGGCGGTCGACTCCATCAAGCTGAAGCGGAACTGGACGCACGGCGAGATCATGTACGACTTCTCCGTCCGTTCCGGTACGTGGTCGGCAAGCATCCTCTTCGAGAGCAATTATAATTTGGCCAACATGTTCCGCTACACGCCGAAATTCAATCAACAGGCACTGCGCGAAACCAATTGATACATAGCAAAGAAGCTGCCTCGGCTCGCAGGGGCAGCTTTTTCTTTGCCAACAAGAAAGCAAGTTTCGATTTCTCCGGCGTTGAGGTCCTCCGGTCTGAAACGCGTTCCGCTGTCATGAACCAACGGCCGTTGCCGCTGCGTCTCTTCGTGTTCGGACGATAGGCCGCCCGGAGAGCGCCGCGTGGTCCTTAACGGGAAGCTCTGCCTGCAAGCTGCATTTCGGCCATTTGCACGAGTCTGCGAGTGATGTTGCCGCCGAGCGCGCCTGCGTCTCGGGTCGCCATGTCGCCGTAATATCCGTCTTGCGGAATGGCAATGCCGATTTCGCGCGCGACTTCGTATTTCATTTGATCGAGCGCCGCATGCGCATGAGGGACGACCAGGGTGTTGTTGGAAGCCATTGCAGTCACCTCCTTCCGTACCCTTAGTATGGATACGCTGGAAACGTTTATGCAAAGCGGCGAAGGCAGGATCGCATGCAGTTATTTCCAGCCGGACTTATACAGCCGGGAGGTTATCCGTGCAGAAGGCCGAACACGAGCGGAAGCAGGAACAGCGCGTATACCAGCAGGTTGGCGAGCAGCGAGCGCGGCGGCTCATGATTGCAGTCGCAGGCGGCCGGGTCGACGCCCTGCCATTGTTGAACGGCGGCCTGCAGCTGGTAGATCGCCGTTGCGAACAGGCCGATGGCGGACAGCTTCACCGCAACGGCGAGATTCGGCTCGACGAAGAGGAGGAGCGTGCCCGAGCGGGTCAGTGACACGATATAGAGTCCGAATGCGCCGAGAATGCAGCACCGGACGAGATGGTGGATGATCATTCTGCGTTGTCTGGTCGACATGGTCCAGGCCTCCTCAAGTTCCGAATACAAGCCGCTCCGTCAGCAGCGAGCCGATCCATACGGCGGCGATCAGGCATGCCACGATGCCGACGACGACTTTGCTGCGGAAGGTAGCGAAGAGAAGCAGCAAGCTCTTGAAGTCGACCATCGGGCCGAACACGAGAAAAGCGAGCAGCGCGCCGGGACCGAAAACGCCCTGCAGCGATGAAGCGACGAAGGCGTCGGAGGTCGAGCAGAGCGAGAGGACGAACCCCGCCGCCATCATGAAGAGCGAGGCCAGCGCAGGCGAGCCGCTTACGTCCTGAAGGAGCGAAGGATCGAGCGCCGATTGGGCGAGCGCGGTAATGAAGGCGCCGATGATCAAATATTTGCCGATATCGAAGAATTCTTCGGACGCATGCGTGAACGTTGCCTGGATGCGGTCTTGGAGTCCGCCGCCGGCATGGCCGTGATTATACTGGTAATGTTCGTCATCCGGCGTCCGGGAGCCTTGCGAGACGAAGGCGTGAAGGCCCAGCTTGAGCGGACTGCGCTTCATGAAGACGAACAGCAGCAGGCCGAGCAGGACGCATACGGCAAGGGCAAGCCCCATCCGGGCGTAAGCGATCGCCGGGTCGGCGCGGAACGCGTTGAACGTGGAGACGAACACGATCGGATTGAGAATCGGTCCCGCGAAGATGAACACCATGCCGATATAAGGCGGCATGCCCTTGCGAATCAGCCTGCGCACGATCGGGATCATGCCGCATTCGCATAAGGGCAGCAGCAGGCCGAGCAGGCTGCCGAACAGCACGCCGGCGATCGGGTTGCGCGGCGTCAGTCTGGCGATCAACCCATCCGAGACGAATACTTGAAGCAAGGCCGAGACGAGGACGCCGAGCAGGATGAACGGAAACGCTTCAATAATGATGCTGATGAATATATGCTGGAATTCATGCATGGGAGGCTCTCCTTTGCGCGAAACGCCTGTGCGGCCGCCGCTGACGACGGCTGCTATCTATAACGTATGCGGGCTTGTTCGCGGGCAGGACAATCTGGAACGGCAAATCAGGCGGCCGTTCAAAAAAAGATTGCCAACCCATTGAAACAGGAGTAGAATTCGTTTTGTGTGATAATGATTCTCATTGATATTATTTCAGTTAGGGGACCTCAATCAAATGAACTGGCGCAAGAAAACAACCGGCTATGCGGCGATTTCCGCTCTGTTGGCCTGTTCTGCTGCCGTGACGGGCTGCAGTAACGACGACGTGCACGTGAAGGTGTCGGACTACAGCTTCGATACGGCAGGGAATATGTTTGCCTACGCGGAATTCGAGCTTTCCGGCGAGCCGCTCGCGGAATCGCTCGGCGTCGATCTCGACGTACTGGATGCGGGCAAGATCGATCAGCCGACCGCGTTCGACTACAAAGCAGGCATCGAATCCTATGAATACTCCGAAGAGGCGATGTACGAGGTCGTCGAGAAATCCGGGCTTGGCCTTCATTTGGTGAACGGACCCGCAACGGCGGCGGAGGCCAAACAAGCAGGCGTATCCAACAACGAGCTGCTCGCTTCGCGCTTCCAGCATATGGCGGAGAGCGTCGGACAACCGGCGGAAGATATTCAGCAGAACATGTTCCCGACGTTTATCGAATACGCGTCGGGCGACCCGCAATACGGTCAGGACATCGATACCGCGAAGTACGCGGACGGCGAAGACGGCGCGTATATCCCGAATTTTCAAGTCGACTTCGCTTCGCTCCGCTGGAACCGCGACAAGATGAAGAAACAGCTCGTTCCCGCGGCTTACGGCGGCACGATGCTGAAGCAATCGCTGTGGGCGGGCGACTTCCTCGGCAACCTGCATGATGCGAAGAGCGACGAGGAAGTGGACGCTTCCACGGCCAAAGCGGGACCTGAAGCCGATCAAGGCTTGAAACTCGGCGTCAGCTCGGTGGACGGGATGCAGGGCATGATTTTGACCGATGAAGTATGGAATAAGCTGCTGTATGTCCGCGACAATCTGTTCTATAATCCGGCGGCCAAGAGCCTTGGCACGCTGGCGAACGCTTCCGGCGGCTATCTGCCGCATGCGATCGACGTCGAAGAGAACGGCGACAAGGATTTCACTGACGTCAAGAGCCTTAAGGTAAGCGACGGCCGCAGCCTGCTGCAGGATCAATGGCTGATGCTCTGGCCGACGTCGGAGTTCTTCGGCATGACCGACCAGCGCACGGCGAACCCGAACCGCAATCCGGCATTCGCCCGCGTATTCGACGGCGATCCGTTCCCGGCAGCGCCGGCGGTCAACGTCGATGAAGACGACAGCAACGATATCGCCTCCACGGATCCGTACACCGTTACCCGCGACGTGCTGCTCTCGGTGTTCGACAACGTGAAGAATCGCCACTGGAACGAGCAGGCGGGCGCGTTCATGACGGAGTCGGACGGCGATAAGCAAGGCACGCAGGTCGATACGTTCCAGGCGGGCTATACGATCGAAGCGCTGCGCATGTTCGAGCGGGCCATCGACGGCTTGCCGGTCGGCTATGCCAACGGCGAGGCGGCCGAAGGCTTGAAAACGGCGCAAGGCGCGGCGGCGAAGGAAATGATTCGGAAACAGGCGGATTTCATTTTGAATACGCTGATCAATAAAGACGGCCTGGCCGAGACCGGGTACGATACGGCCAAGGGCAAGACGAGCGGAGAAACGTCGCTGCAAGCGCAAATCGGCGCCATTCGCGGCTTGACGTCCGCCTTCCTCGTCACCGAGGACGAGAAGTACCGGGATGCGGCGCGCAAATTGTATGCCGCGATGGACGACAAGCTTTGGAGCAATGATTTGAAGGCTTATTATACGAGCGGCAAAGAAGCGAAGTACGACGCGTTCACGGCTGGCGGCGTATCGGCGGTCTTCCGTCTGGCGCTGGAGCATCTGAAGAATACGAGCGGCGACGCGGAAGCGCCGAAATCGCTCGACCAGAGCGCGATCCAGGACCGTTACGTAACGTTCTTCCGCCAAGTCGTCAACGGGCCGAAGCTGGACGAAGGCATGCAGGCCAGCGAATTCTGGGATACCGGGGACGTGTACAAGGAAGGCGACGATTCCGGCAACACCGATGGCGATACGGTGCCGCAGCTTCAGAAGGGACATGGTGATCATGGCATTGCTCCGATTCTTCTTCCGGTTACGATCAGCAAGTAGCGGACGGCGGGGGATCAGATTAACGGCGGGTGCGGCTGCACTCGCCGTTATGGCGTTGTTAAGCGCATGCTCGCATGACGACGGCGACGAAGTCCGCGGGCCGCAATCCGGCAGCAGCATCGTCATGAGCCGGGATGGCGGCACGCTGTACGTCGCGAACAACGATACGAATACCGTGTCCGTCGTCGATGCGAAGAAGCTCAGCGTGAAGAAAGAAATTCCCGTCGGCAAGGAGCCCAGGGAGCTAGCGCTGTCCGCCGACGGTTCCATGCTCTATGTCACATGCCGGTATGCCGACTCGGTTGAATGGGTCGATATCGCTCGCGGCACCGTGCTCGGCTCCGTGAAGACGGGCATCGAGCCGTACGGCATCGTGGGAAGCCCGGACGGTAAATTGCTGTACGTCACGAACTACCGGTCCGGCACCGTGTCCGTGCTCAATGCCGAAACGCGCGCCGTGCTGAAGCAGGTGCAGGCGGGAACGAATCCGCGCGCGATCGCATTAGCCGCCGATGGCGGCAAGCTGTACGTGTCGGATTACTTGACGAGCGCAACGTCGATCTATGACACGGCGACCATGAAGCGGGTAAGCGACAAGGCGCTTGCGCCGTCGCCCGACCTGCCGGACCGGAAGAAGAGTCAAGGCACGCCGAACACGGTGGAGCAGCTGCGTCTGACGCCGGACGGCAAATCGCTGTGGGAAGCGCATCTGCTCACGAATACGGATACGCCGGTACAGTTCGAGGAAGTGATTTTTCCGGCGCTGTCGGTCGTCGATGCGCAAACCGGCGAAGAAGACACGAAATCGCGCAAGGAGCTGTTCAAGGCGATCGACGTGAAGGATAAGTTCGGCAAGACGATCATCGTCTCCAATCCGACCGATATCGTGTTCTCGCCCGACGGCGAGAAAGCGTACGCGCTGATGGGCGGAAGCGAGGATTTGCTCGTGTTCGACATCGCCCGCGGCGGCAGAGCGGGTCAGATCATCCATCATTTGCCCGGCGATCTGCCGATCGGCATGGTCATGTCGAAGGACGGCGGCAAGCTGTATATCCACAATGCCAGCTCGCATGATCTGACCGTCGTCAACCTTCCGCCCGCGGACGAAGAAGGCGGCCAGGCGCGCGTCGACGGCAAGCCGCTCAAGCTGATCGCGCAAGACCGGTTGAACGCGCAGCAGCGGCTCGGGAAGACGTTGTTCTACAGCGCCAATACCGACGATAACGCGCTCGTGGGCAGCAACTGGATGAGCTGCGCGTCCTGCCATTCCGACGGCGAAGTCGACCGGATGTCGATCATGACGGCCAAAGGGCCGCGGAACGTGCCGAGCAACGTCCTCGCGTTCGAGACGGGTCTGTTCATGTGGGACGGCAGCCGCGACGACTTCTACGACTACATTCATACGGTGCAGGGCGAGATGGGCGGCCTGAGCGACGTCGATCCGGCGAAGCCGATGCCGGATGACGCGAAGAAGCTGTTCGACGCGCTCGAAGCGTATATGCGCATGCCGGATGCCTTCCCGGTGCCGCAAAGTCCGTTCCGGACCGAGGACGGGCAATTGACGGAGGCTGCGCAGCGCGGCAAAGCGATTTTCGAAGGCAAGGCGCAGTGCGTCACGTGCCATGCGACGGACGTCATGACCGACAGCGCGAAAGCGACCGGAGGCGACGGGCAGCTGACGACGGATAACACGTCGTACCTGCACAACGTCGGAACGGTTAACAGCGCGGACGTCGACTACGGCGGAGACGCCCGCGGGGCGTTCAAGAACACGCGCCCGCGGGGCATGTACGATACGCCGACGCTGCGGGGCGTGTACGCGACGGCGCCGTATTTGCACGATGGCAGCGCCCCGACGCTGGAGGACGTCATCCAACGTGCCGGCGACGAGCACGGGCACACGTCTGATCTGTCCGACAAGGAAATCAGCGACTTGGTGGCGTATTTGAAGCAAATTCAATAACGGGAGAAGCCGCAGCGTACGTACGCTGCGGCTTTGTCTGCTCCCGGCGGCTATCCAATTCGGTTTCGCATGACATAGGAACATCCCAGTTAAAGCGCGAAAGGACCTCGAACTCCGCTGCACAGTGGGGGATGAGGTCTTTCGGGTTTGATTGCCAATTTCACGCCGAGGAAAGTCGCAGATTCCTTCCAGAAGGGAGGAATTCAGCGCTCCGCGCCGAGCAAAGTCAGTAGGCTTGCAAAGAACCTTACACACCTGCTGCAGAATAGCAAAAAAGTCGAAAAGTTGCCATTCGGGCAACTTAACTCGCCGCAGACCGGCAAAGTGTCGATAAAGTTGTCATTCGGACAACTTTACCCGCCGAAGACCTGCAAAAATGCCGGTAAAGTTGTCATTCGGACAACTTTACCCGCCGAAGATCTGCAAAAGTGTCGATAAAGTTGTCATTCGGACGACTTTACCCGCCGAAGATCTGCAAAAGTGCCAATAAAGTTGTCATTCGGACAACTTTGCCCGCCGAAGACGGTCGTGAAAAGCCGTGAAATCCTTCCCAGAGGCAGAAATTCGCAGCCTCACGTGGAGCAAAGCGGCGAATTCCTTCCCAAAGGCAGGAATTCATAAATAAAGACGCCAATTCCTTCCTGAAGGCAGGAAATCAGAGCTCCGCACAATCCTCATCATCCCTCATCATCCTTAGTTGGCCATACCGTTGCGGAAAGGCTCCGGGCGGACGCATGACCGGCACTACAAATCGGTCGGTCGACTATAGTCTCGCCTAGCCTCAGGCTCAACTGTAGTTAACGTCGCTTCTGCTTGTTCCGATTGAAGAAGGGGATTGGAATGGCAAACTGCTTGTTGGTTTCCTTCGTCTTGCCGTTGCGGTCGAAATGGAGCACCGCGTTGATCTCGCCGCCGAGCACGATGACGATGCTCGACAGGTAGAGCCAGGTCAGCAGGACGATAATGCCGCCTATGCTGCCGTAGGTTTTGGAGTAGTTACCGAAATTGTTGACATAGAACGAGAACGCGAGCGATGTGGCGATCCAGCCGAATGTCGCGAACAGCGCCCCCGGTAAGACTTCCCGGAAGCGGAGGCGCAGGTTCGGCGCGTACAAGTACAGGGCGGCGAAGACGATGGCCATGACGGCGATCGGCAACGCGAACTGGGCGAACTGCCAGAAGGCGGCAAAATTGCCCGGCAGCCGCGCGTAGCGGTACAGCATATCGCCGATAACGCGCCCGAAGATGAGCATGACCAGGCAGAACACGATTACGAGAGCAAGAACGACGGTAAAGAGGAGCGCATACGCTTTGACCTTCCAGAACGGCCGCGTTTCTTCGATGTCGTAGGCCTTGTTCAGCGCCTTTATGACCGCGCCGACGCCGCTCGAGGCGGACCAGATCGTGACAAGCAGCCCGAACGACAGCAGCGGTCCGCTGCGCGCCTTCTGGATCTCGGCGAACGCATCGCCGATCGTCTGCGCCGACACTTGCGGCATGACGGGAGCGATACGGTCGATCACGTCCTTCACCGTCAAGTCGGCGAAGCTGAGCAGCGCGATGATGAAGATGAGGAAGGGGAAGAAGGACAGAATCAAGTAGTACGTCAGCTGCGCCCCCATCGCCTGCACGTCGTCATCCTGGAAGCGGCAGTACAAATGTTTCGAAAAAGACAGAATGCCCATTCGCCGCGCCCGAGGAGGAGAGGCAGCCGACACGGAACGCGACTTGACGGGCGGCGCGGATCCGGCTCCGCGCGTCTCGCCAGGATCGGAACCGGAACGGGACCAGGGAGTAGTCATCGGAATCCCTCCTTCCAAGCTTTACTACCTTATAACCAGCCCTTAAATGGACGAACCTCTACTACAATGCTATGCGGGGTTGGGCGAAGTCTTGTCGGTGGTAAAAAGAAGTCCCTGCAGAACCGAATGCGCCGACCACGAATGCGCCGACAGTTGTCCCGAAGGCGACAATAACGAGCATGAGCTCGAAGAGACCCACCAAGCGCCGATGCCGTGGGAACGGACCAATATGCGGGCGTTCGGTCGGCAACCGTGAAGAAGTCCTTGCGGTCCACCTTGGGGGATTCCGGGGGCCCAGTCCCGCTCCCCCAGGCAGGAGGCCTTTGCGGTCCACCTTGGGGGATTTCGGGGGCCAAGTCCCGCTCCCCAGGCAGGAGGCCCTTGCGATCCACCTTGGGGGATTCCGGGGGCCCAGTCCCGCTCCCCCCGGCAGGAGTAGTCCTTGCGGTCCACCTTGGAGGATTTCGAGAGCCCAGTCCCGCTCCCCCAGGCAGGAGTCCTTGCGGTCCACCTTGGAGGATTTCGAGAGCCCAGTTCCGCTCCCCCAGGCAGGAGCTCTTGCGGTCCACCTTGGGGGATAGGCCGCCTCCCCCTTGACATTAGCCGCCTGCAAGGTATAATCGTCCTAAAGCAATGACGGGAACAAGTAAGCGCGGATGAACGCTTCAGAGAGCCGGTGGATGGTGCGAACCGGCGCAGACGTCCGAGGGCCGAATGGATCCCCGAGCGCGGTCAGGAAAGAGCTTCGTACGGAGCTCCGTATGGATCGCCGTGATCGCTTCGCGTTAAGAAGCTTGGAGGTTTGCCGCGCCCGCACAGCGCTTGCCGTGTCGCGCAGCAAACAAATTAGGGTGGCACCACGGTCCTCGTCCCTTGCGGCGGAGGGCTTTTTTTGCGTTCAATTTCGAAGGAGGGTTTTTCAATGAAACGCGTGTTATCGGGCATTCAGCCGAGCGGTCAGCTGACGCTGGGCAACTACATCGGGGCGATTCAAAATTTCGTGAAGCTGCAGGAGACGCACGAATGCTTCTTCATGGTCGTCGACCTGCACGCCATCACGGTGCCGCAGGAGCCGGCTGCGCTTCGGGAGCAGACGGAATCGGTGGCGGCGCTCTTCATCGCGGCGGGCATCGATCCGGCGAAAGCGAGCGTGTTCGCGCAATCCCACGTATCGGCGCATGCCGAGCTGGGCTGGCTGTTCACGACGCTGGCTTACATGGGCGAGCTGGAGCGCATGACGCAATTCAAAGACAAGTCGACGGGCAAGGATTCCGTCGGCGCGGGCTTGTTCGTGTACCCGACGCTGATGGCGGCGGACATTCTGCTGTACAACGCGGATCTCGTGCCGGTCGGAGACGACCAGAAGCAGCATCTGGAGCTGACGCGCGACTTGGCGCAGCGGTTCAACCAGCGCTTCGGCGATCTGTTCACGATTCCCGAGCCGTACATTCCGAAAGTCGGCGCGCGGATCATGTCGCTGGACGACGCGTCCAAGAAGATGAGCAAGAGCAATCCGAACCCGGCGAGCTACATCGCGCTGCTCGACCCGCCGGACGTCATCCGCAAGAAGCTCAGCCGCGCAACGACGGACTCCGGCCGCGACGTCATCTATAACCCGGCCGAGAAGCCGGAAGTCAGCAACCTGATGAGCATTTACGCGCACTGCGCGGACATGACGCTGGAGGAAATTCAGGCGAAATACGAGGGGCAGGGCTACGGCGCGTTCAAGAAGGACTTGGCCGAGGCCGTCGTCTCGAAGCTGGAGCCGCTGCAGAAGCGGTATGCGGAGATTCGCAGCTCCGGCGAGATCCACGACATCTTGAAGCAGGGCGCGGAGAACGTGTCGACCGTCGCGAATCAAATCCTGCGCAGCGCGAAGGAGAAAATGGGCTTCCTGCTGCCACGTTAATCTAGGCGGCCAGGCAGCCGTCAGAGCCGCCAGAGCAGCCGTTTATGAATCGCCGTTACGAAACGCCGCACGAACCATACGAAGCACGATATAGCCGCATAGGGGAACAAGACGAACGCCGCAGCAGGGATCAACCCTGTCTGCGGCGTCTCATTTTGGCGTTAACGATGAAACCGGCGCCGATGCTGCAAATCGTCAAGAGGAAGCAAAGCGCCGCGAGCCACCCGTTATAGCTAATGGAAATGGCTGTGGCGCACATCAGAAGCACGGAGAAAATCGAGAAGAACAGCGCCATCGGCTTGGACATGAGAACCTACTCCTTCACGCGATAAAATATTTGAGCGAGTTTAGCATATTCTACTCGCGAACGAATCATAATAAGTTTGCAACACACCATCGTAAGAGTTGAAAGGAGAAATCTCAACATGGCAGGACGTAACAGCAACAGCAATACGTTGGTTGTACCGCAAGCAAGCGCAGCACTTAGCCAATTGAAGTACGAGGCAGCACAAGAGCTGGGCATTCAAATCCCGCAAGACGGCTACTATGGCAACTTCTCTACTCGTGACGCCGGCTCTCTCGGCGGATACATCACGCGTAAACTTGTCCAAATCGCCGAGCAACAACTGTCCGGTGGTTCGCAATTCCGTTAATCCATAACCGGATATTCAGAAAAACCATCCAGAAGCTCAAGGGAAACCTTGAGCTTCTGCTTATTTGCCGAAGCGCTGCCGTACATGCATGGAGACGGAGTCGCGCGAGCAGCGCGCAAAAAAGCCTCTTCTATTGTGCAAGAAGAGGCACGCGGAGTCAAGTCGGTTCCCTCCGGGCATGTTAGCATGTTATTCCCTCCGGGCCGCAGGATGGCCCGCACGGGTGCCGGAGGTCAGCGTCAGTACGTATTCATGCGCAGCCGCTTCTGCAGCCGCTCGTCGCTCAACCAGCCGACGTAAGAACCGAGCGTCTTGTATTCTTTGTCCATGAGCAGCACGCCGACGAACGGATATTGCTTGCGGTGCCTGTAGCGGACGTCGGACCAGCGAACCTCGTACCCCCAGGCGCGCTCCTGCACGTCGGCGCAGGCGAAGGAAGAGAAGTACAGGAAAGCCCGGATGGACGGGTCGTTCCGCGAACGATCGATGGCCGGATGCTCCTCGCATTTGGCGCTGTCGATCCAGCGCAGCTTGCCGCGGCGGAAGTCGCCGATGAAAAAACGGCCGTCCGGCCGACGTTTGACCACGTTCCAATCGTAGAGCGAGATCGTCGGAATGAGAATATACCGGTCGCCTTCGCCGTGGTCCGGATCCAGCCGGAAGAGCCGCGCCTGAAGCGATCTGTGGGTCACGGTGCGCCATATATAGTACACGATCAGGAAAGCGTACAGCAGCGGGAAAATAATCGTCGGATCGCCCAGGCGAAGCGCCCACAGCGTGATGGCGATCAGATGGGAGACGAAGATGACGGGATCGAAAATATGGATAATGTTCCATGATATCCATTTCTGCGTGAACGGCCGCGCGGCTTGCGTTCCGTACGTGTTGAACAAATCCGAGCACACGTGGACGCATACGGCCAGCAGCACCCAGCCGCCCAGATGAACCCAGGGCAGACGAAACCGGAAAATCGCTTCGAGCAGCAGCGTAATGGCAATCGTCCACAGCGCGACGGCGGGAATGGAATGCGAGGCGCCGCGATGATTCCGGATGTAGGCGGCATTGCTCTTCAGCCGCAGCACGCCGTCCATATCCGGCGCTTGCGATCCGAGCACCGTGCCGACCAGCACGGCGGCGTAGAGCGTCTGGTCCGAGGCGACGGCCGGGTCGATCGTAGCGAGGCCGGCCAGCCCGAGGCCGAAGACCAAATGCGTTCCGCTATCCATAGCTTAGAACCTCCTTATGCATGCGATGGTGGAATTCTGGTATACTGGCTCATATTGCTAATGCATGAAACGCGCCGCGCCGCCAAGAGGAAGGCAGCAGCCGCTTCATCTATATGTACGCTTAAGTATTTTCCGAATCGTGGGCGTTTATAACGGAAGGATGAATTTCATGTTTATTTGTTTCGTGGAGTACCGCATCGAAGCGGCGGCGGAACGCCGTTACCGGGACTGGATCGCGGGGAAGCAAGCCGAATTCCCGGATTTCAAGCTGTATGAAGGAACGGACCAGCCGCTCTTGTTCGTCGAGGTGTGGGAGGCGGAGGACGGCGAGGAAGCGGAACGCATAAAAAAAGAACGCTGCGGGGAGCGTTCTTCTTGGCTGGATATGGCGGACTGGGTGCCGGGCGGCAGCGCCAAAATCCATGCCTGGACGTTCAAGCCGATTAACGGCCGGCCGGGGTTGTGTTAGTCGTCGTGCCCGTCGACGGCAATGCCGTGTTGTTGGTGATCGTGACGCCGCCAAACGTATATTCGTAGTTGATCGGTCCGTCGAACGTCACATAGTCCAGGTTCAGCGTCAGCAAGAGGTAGCGCATGCCCGTGGACGGGTCGCTGATGATGATATGGTCGCGGCCGGCAGCTTCGATGATGCCGCGGAATACTTTGGCGTTCCACTCGCGGTTGTTCTCGTATGTCATGTAGAAGGTCGCCATTTTGCCGCGGTTCATCCGCAGGATGTTCTCGACGTAAGATTCTTCCGTTACCGGAACGGCGACGATGTTGCCGCCGGCAGGCGTAACGAACGAACCGCTAGGTACTGTTGTTGGAGGCTGCGTGGACGCGCCTGCTACCAATGGCGATTGCATCGGCATTTGCATCGGCATTTGCGCAGGCATCTGGGCTGGCATTTGCGTTCCCGGAAAAGGAGTCGCGACCGGCTGCTGGAAACCGCCGCCGTAGCCGTAGCCTGGGAAGCCTCCCGTACTTGCTGGACTTACCGCTGTGTTGTAGCCGTAACCGTTTGACATCACTCGTAATTCCTCGCTTTCATGAATTTGTTGCCGGTTCGTTAATAAACTGCAGGACAATCGGAAGCCGTTGGCGCATAGAAGCAATGCGCTTTGAAGCGGTCGACAAGCTGCTGATCCCACCATGTCGCCGGGCAGCTGTTCGCCGGGCGGAAGTACCATAAGGCATTCGTTGCCGGCCACCGGCGCTCGCCGTTGATGACCCGTTTGGCAAGGTTGATTTCATTGTCCCGGGCAGACTGATAGAAGTAACCCTTCTGCGTCGCTTCGAATCCGCCGGGGCTTTGGAACACCATCTGCTGAATCGTGCGGATGTTTTTGAAATCCATGCAGTTGCCCAGAACGCGGTTGACGCCGACATTGCCGACCATCAGCATGCCGAGGTTGCCCTCGCCTTCCGCTTCGGCGCGAAGAAGACGTGCCAAGAGCTTCGTTTGCTCCGAATTGGTTTTGATGACTGCCATTGCCGAACCTTCCCTTCCTTTCAGTTCGATTGGGCCATGAACCACATTGACAGTGTATTGAGAGCTGGGCAAAATGGTTCCAACCGGTGTCAAATTCATGAACTGGAACCTCGAACATTGTCAAGAGCCTGTTTTTTCGGTATGATTAAGAACGATTTTAAAGACAAAATAAATAAAATAAATGGGCGAATCTATCGCTCATCGGGATCGGAAGCGGGGAGGCTGGCTGTGCTTAAAGATTATGTGGCCCTGACAAAACCGAGCATCATACGACTAAACGCGATCGCTGCGTTCGGCGGGTTCTGGGTCGCTTCCAAATGGGATATCGATTGGTTGCTGCTGCTGTACATGCTGATCGGATCGGCATTGACGATGGCATCGGCGTGCGTGATCAATAACTACTGGGACCGCGACTTGGACAAGAAGATGGAACGTACCAAGAACCGCGCGCTCCCGACGCAACGGCTCAAGCCGACCAACGTGCTGATTTACGGGATCGCGCTCGGCATTATCGGCGAGCTTGTGCTGTTCGCGCTTGTGAATCCACTCACAGGCTGGCTCGGACTGCTCGGCTTCTTCGTTTATGTCGTTATTTACACGATGTGGCTGAAACGGACGTCGACATGGAGCACGTCCATCGGCGGCATTTCCGGGGCGATGCCTCCGGTCATCGGCTATTGCGCGGTAACGGGCGTCGTCGACGAAGGCGCTTGGATTCTGTTCGCGCTGCTCTTCCTGTGGCAGCCGGCGCATTTCTGGTCGCTCGCGATCCGGAGAGTCGAAGAATACCGCGCGGCGGGCTTTCCGCTGCTGCCGGTGGTGAAGGGCATTCCGCGGACGAAGCTGCAAATGCAGCCCTACATTCTGCTGCTCATTCCGACAGGCATCCTAATGTTCGCTTACGATTATGTCGGATACACGTTCCTGATCATTTCGCTGTTACTCGGCATCGTATGGCTCGTACACACGTTCATGGGCTTGCGCGCGAGCGATACGACCAAGTGGGCAAGAACGAATTTTCTCATTTCCATTAACTATCTGATGGTCGTATTCCTGATCATGATCGCGGATACGAACGGCATGATCGGTTAGGGCTGGTCGTTCCGCTAACGGAACTGCTCGCCCATGCAACCGGGGCTGGTCGTTCCGCTAACGGAACTGCTCGCCCATGCAACCGGGGCTGGTCGTTCCGCTGACGCGGAACTGCTCGCCCATGCATCCAGGGGGAGGACGAAGACGTGCAAGTTGTGCGCAAATACGGTTTTGCGATTGCGGTGCTGCTGCTGTGCGCCGCGATGGGACTTTATCTATACCTTTCTTCCTCGAAAGGCTCGAGCGTCAAGCTGGACGACATCATGGACGCGCCGAGCTTCTCGCTGAGCGATCTGGACAATAACCAGGTCACGCTGCAAAATACGAACGGCAAAGTCAGGGTCGTGTACTTCTTCTTCGCCAACTGCCCGGACATTTGCCCGCCGACGACCTATCTGATGACGCAAGTGCAGAACAAGCTGAAGGACAAGGGGACGTTCGGCAAGGACGTCGAGTTTCTGTGGGTTACGTTCGATCCGAAACGCGATACGACGGAGGCGCTCCGATCGTATTCGACCAAATTCGACATTGATCAGGACGGCTGGAAATTCCTGCGCGAGGACAGCGCGGAAGATACGGAGAAGCTGATGAAGGATTTCGGGCTCGCGCTCTTGAAGGACGAGGCCGCGAACACCTTCTCGCATACCGACACGATTACGTTCATTGACCGTAAAGGCGTCGTGCGCAAATACATGACCGGTTCGATCGACGAGACGCAGAACGCGGACAAGATCACGGACGTCATCGATGCGCTCGTGAAAGAATAACGCCGATGACCATATTCATCTCCATACTTTGGAACAATGTAATCCCGTTGTCAGTCATGATTGCTTTAGGCATCACGCTGCATCGGGTTTTTTCTTTGGATATCAAAACCTTGTCCAAGCTTAACTTTTATTTGTTCTCTCCGGCTATGATCTTTAATTTATTGTATACGACCGACATTCCGGTCAACGTCCTGTTCAAGGTGCTGCTGTTCTTCTTCCTGTTCATGGCGCTGCTCTACGGCTGCGTGGAAGCGGCCATCCGCATCCGGAAGACGCCCAGGGCGATGAAGGGCGCCGTGCGCAACAGCGTATTGTTCTATAACAGCGCGAACTACGGCATCCCGCTCAATCAATTGGCGTTCGCCTCCAATGCGTACACGCTGTCCGTCCAGGTGCTGATCATGATGATGCAGTCGCTCCTGCCGAATACATACGGGATCTACAACGTGAATTCGCATAAGCTGCAAGCGCGGGACATCGGCCGGACGATCCTCGGCCAGCCGGTCATCTACGCCATTCCGCTCGGCTTGCTGCTGCACAACCTGCACGTACCCATCCCGCTGGCGCTGTCCACGCCGCTCGGTTACTTGGCCAATGCTTTCATCGGCATCGCGCTCATTACGCTCGGCGTGCAATTGGGCAGCATGAAGCTGACGTTCCGCCATCCGAAGATCAAGGACGTGCTCGTGTCCTGCGCGCTGCGCCTGATCGGAGGCCCGCTGCTCGCGGCGGCGGTCGTCTGGCTGCTGCGCACGAACAACGTCACCATGATCGACAGCCTGATGGCCAAGGCGCTGATCGTGTCATCGTCCGTGCCGACCTCGTTATCCAGCGTTCTGCTGGCCGTTGAATTCGACAACGAACCGGAATTCGCCTCTCAGGTCGTGCTGTTGTCCACGACGATAAGCATCATTACGGTAACTTGCGTCATTTATTTTCTGCATATCTAAACAAGAAAAGCATGCCTTCGCTGAGGCATGCTTTCAGATTGTCGAGAACTAGACGTCGCTTCGAGCAGGCCCGCGGCAAACAGCGCCTTGGAGCACGAACAAAATCCTGTTGGCGCTTCGCCGGCGTGTCATGGACGGCCGTGTCCGTTTCGAACCAGCCGGTTTCTTGACGGCTGGTGCACGGTTCGTCCGCCGATGCAAGGAAGCGGACAGGAGATTCGTTATTCGCTGCTTTATCACGTTTTTCCGTGTGCTCGCGGACAGGAGATCCGTTATAGCGGCTGATTAACCTGTTTTCGATGTCATCGGGGGACATTAACGGATCCTGTGTCCGTGCACTGCCTCAAAAGCACGATTTTGCCAAAATAACGGAACGTCTGTCCGCTTGTCTTAGCGGGGGATCCTTACGGAATTTTAATAAGTGCCCGGAGGGGCGAGGTGGAGTCGGAGAAACGAAGTGGTCGCCCTTGCAGCCGGATAATATACTTATTTGAATTCAATCCAAATTATCCGGCAGCAAAAGGCGATCGGAGACCCACCACGCACCGGAGGGCATGCCTTAAAATGTTTTAGATTTCCACTTGCATCACGCTCAAGTGGACCGGAATTTTAATAAGTGCCCGGAGGGGCGAGGTGGAGTCGGAGAAACGAAGTGGTCGCCCTTGCAGCCGGATAATATACTTATTTGAATTCAATCCAAATTATCCGGCAGCAAAAGGCGATCGGAGACCCACCACGCACCGCAGGGCATGCCTTTCATATTACAGTCCATCTTCCTTACTCCATTGGACGGCACCCTGCGGCGGATACATAATATACGCCTCCAGCCCCGCCTTTTCCAGTTGCTCGATCAAATACTCCTCCGGCGTCTTCTCCACGCCCGGATAGCCGCGGCGCGTATGAATATGCTCGGCGTCGGGAAACGCGTCGCGAAGCATGCCGCGGATGCGCCGGCCGGAAGCGTCATTGTCCGTGAATATGTACACTTGCCCGTCGCCGGCCTGCCGGCGAAGCTTGTCGATCTGCTCCGTGCCCGGCGTGCCGTAGGTGCACAGAATCGGCACTTCCTCGCTCAGCACGCGCCGCAGCCGGCTGCGGTCGTTCTTGCCCTCCACAATCAAGACGATATCCGTCATCGCTGACTCACCTCTTCCGCCATCTTAGCAGAGTTCCCGGCCAAACGAAAAGACGGCCCGCCGGATCCGGCAGACCGTCTTGGTCGAAGAAGCACGCCGCGCCGTCCCAGGCTCGCAGCCGGTTCTTCTTGCTATGGCGACTCGGCAATTAGCAGAAGCAACCGCAAAGTACGATTACCAGCAGGATGAAAAGGACGAGAATTGCGGCAGGAGACGTAAGGCCATGGTGATGGCCACCGTGGATTGGCTCTACACATTGAGACATTGTGAAGTCACCCCTCTTTCGCCTAATGAGGACTAGGGCTTCGATCGCGGTGCCGGAAGCATCGCGACCACTTGCCACTCTGTAATGTATGCCCCGGAATGATATCAGCCCTGTGCCTTTACCCAGAATGGGAAAAATGGGCGCCGGCGTCGCGCGTGCGCGGCGTATCGGCGAAGAGCGGCAGCACCGCGACGGCGATCATCAAGCCGACGAAGGCGATATAGTACGGCGAGACGAAATCGCGCAGATGCCCGGCAAGCATCGGCCCCAAGAAAGCGCCGATGGAGAAGGCGATGGACAGAATCGAGAAGACGCGGCCGTACCGCTCGCCGCCGCTGCGTTCGATCAGGAGCGAGGACAGCGCGGGGAACACGATCCCCTTGGCCATGCCGAGCACGAACAGCAGCGCGTAGAACGGCAGCGGCGCCCCGGCGGCAATGGCGAAGTACGTAATCGCGAGCAGGAAAGCGCCCCATAACGAACGCAGAAACGGCGACAGCTTGTTCAGGAACAGCAGGCTGAGCGTGAGCAGCGCCCCGAGACTGACGATGGAGAAGAGCAGGCCTGTCGTCATCATGCCTTCTTTGGTGGTCGACATGAGCGGCAGCTCGAAGGACAGGATGCCCTGGGCGCAGCTCATGGCGATCGGCAGCAGGAAGATGAGCCAAGGAATCGCGGTCGGGCGTTCCGGCTTCGCGTCCGGCTCGGCGCCCTCGCCGCGCATGCCGGCAAGCTCCGCTTGGGCTTTGGCCAGCTGAAGGCTGCCTAACGGCTGCGCGAGCTGCGCCGGAACGTCGCGGATGAAGAACAAGGCGCAGACCGCGGTCACGACGAGCACCCAGCCCAGCACGTTGAAGGCGGTCGCGAAGCCGATCTGCGCGACCAAGTAAGCGCCGGCGGCGGGCGATACGACGGAGGCGAGCGTATGCACGAGACCGTTGCCAGCCATCAGCTTGCGCTGCCTGACGCGGCTCGTGGCGACGCGCGCGAGCAGCGACATGCACGCCGGAGACAGGAACGCGAGCACGAAGCCGCTGATGGACCGCAGCGTCAGGAGCTCCCACGGATTCGTCACATGCGATTGCAGCAGCAGGATGACGCCGGCGGCGCCGAGGCTGAAGACGATGAACAGGCGGCTGCCGAACCGGTCGACGCCGAAGCCGGCAAGCAGATTGCCCGGCAGATGGGTGATGGAATACAGCCCCATCATGAGGCCGATGAAGGAAGGCGCGGCCCCGAGCGACACGGCGAACGGCGTAAGGATGGGATACTGGGCGTGCAGGTCGAAGAAGGCGACGAACAGGAACAGGTAAAGCCAGATGGCGGTTTTCAACGGATCACGACTCCTTTGGCGTATAATGATCGGCGGTTCGGCCGGTCGCGAAGCAAGCCTTCTCGGCGCATGGACATGACTGTTACTACTTGTACGCGTTTCGAAGCCCCGTTATGTCTGCCGGCGCGTCCTGGTTTACGCTCCCAGGGACATGGGTTATAATGTTTGGTATAATGGCCGATTGGCGGTATAATTGAGGGGTGCGCGCAAAATGAGCTTTGATTTTAACTATGACTCGGATACATGGGTGCAATTTTTTAAGGATAACTGGCTGTTCTTGGTTATTGCGCTCGTCGTGCTTCTGCTGGTCATTCGCATTGTGAAGACGGTCGTGAAATGGCTGATCGTCGTCGCGATTCTGGCAGGCGTCGTCATCTATAGCGGTTATTCGCTTGAAGACGTCAAGTCCATCACGACGAAAGTGGCGGACAGCGTGAAGCAGGAAGCGATATCGGCGATGGCCGGCGAAGCGAAGGATGCGACCTTTACGAATAACAGCGACGGAACGTTCACGGTCAAGACGAAGAACCTCGAGCTGACCGGCACGCCCGGCGACGGCAAAGTAGACGTGGTGTTCGGCGGCACGCCGCTGGGCACATGGAAAATCGATGCGGCGATCCAGGCATTGATCGATCAGGCGAAGAAGAACGTCTAGCTTCGCCGATCGCTTGGCAGGATGCCGAGAGCATGGCGCAATAATGGTTTCGAAGGAGGCTTCATCATGCATGCATGGGTTCAAACCTTGCTCAAACCGGAACCGGTTGCGCTCATGGCGGTGCTTATCCTGCTTGTCTCCTTGATTACGGGAATGAGAAGAGGTGCGTCGGGTTCCGCGAAGCACCTTTTCTTTTTTATTTGGCAGGCGGCGGCGGTCGTCGTTTCCCTCCTCCTGGCGGGCAGCGGCGCGATGTATGCGTCGCCGTTCGTGCGGGACTGGCTGGTGGAGCGCGGCATCGCGATTCCAAGGGAAGAGATGGGCGGGCTGAAGCAGTTCTGGTACACGGCGATCACGAGCTTGCGCGATTTCGAGCTGCTGCGCTTCGGGGCGCTCTTCCTGCTCCTGTACGCGTTATTACGGCTGTTGCTGCACGCGGTCGAGCCAATCGTCTTCGGACTGGTCGACGGTTTGCTGCCGCGCGGCCGCGACATGCGACGGACGGAGCGAAGCGGAACGATGCCGTTCATCTCCGGCACGGCCAGCCGGACGACGGGCGCCATGCTCGGCGCGCTGCTCGGCGGCGGACGCGCGTTCATCGCGATGGCGTGCCTGTTCGTCTACGTGTCCATCCTGCCGAATGCGTTCGGCACCGACATCATCCGCGACTCCGCGCTGTACAATAAGACGGCGTCGGAGCTGCTCGATCCCGTGGCGGGCGACGTGCTGAAGCGGGGGCCCGTGTTCACGGAAGCCGTCGAAGCGGAATTCCGCCGCGTGCTGGAGCGGAAGTACGATGTGATCGACGCGGCGATACCGCCGAACATCGAGGCCGCCGCGGCAGCGGTAACGAAAAATTCGCCGACGGACGAGCAGAAGGCCCGTGCGCTCTACGACTGGGTCGGCACGCGGATCGCGTACGATTGGGATAAAGCGGATAACTATGTGGAACGCGGCATCTGGAAGGAACAGACGCCGACCGATACCTTCGCGACGCGGAAAGGCGTCTGTATCGACGTTGCCCGCCTTTATGCGGTGATGGCGCGCTCCGTCGGCCTGGAGGTACGCGTCGTGACCGGCGTCGGCGCGACGGGGAACGGCGGGTACGGCCCGCACGCCTGGAACGAAGTGAAGCTGGCGGATGCCGGCGGCAAATGGATACCGCTCGATGCGACGTGGGCATCCTCGGGCGACTGGTTCAATCCGCAAGGCTTCTCGAAGTCGCATATTCGCGACGTTTAAGGATCACGGAAAGGAGTTATCGCATTGGAGAACGATCCGCAGAAGCGGGAGATTTCGCGCCGGCGGAATTTTTCGTTTCGCTTGAATATGTTCTTTTTTTCTACCTTCTTCTTATTCAGCGTCTTGATCGTGCGGCTGGCGATCCTGCAATTCGTCGAAGGGCCGTCGCTCCGCGAGGAAGAAGAGAAACGGGGCACGACGAAAGTGCTCATTCCGCCGATCCGCGGCAATATCTACGATTCGGGCGGCAAGGCGATCGCGTACTCCACGTCGACGCAGTCGTTGTATTACAGCATCGAGCCGGGCGAGAAGAAGGAAGATTCCATCGCGACGGCGCAGAAGCTGTTCGACGTGTTCCAGAAGCGCGGAGACCCGGCGGTCGGAGTGACGCTCGAACAGATCGTCAAGAACATGGATCTGGACTACAAGAAGAACACGGTGTCGGTGCCGCGGCGGATCAAGAGCGGTCTGACGCCGGCCGAGATCGCGTATTTCATGGAGAGCCGCGACTTGTTCAAAGGCATCGATATCGTCGAAGAGAGCATCCGGCATTACGATACGTCCCATACGGCGGTTCAGCTCGTCGGCTACTTGAAGAAGTTCGGCGGCGGCGCCGAGAACGGGCTGTACAAGGATAAAGCGAAGACCGACGATGCCAGGCTGAAATATTTGCAGCAGGAAGACGTCGGCTACGACGGGCTGGAGTTCATGTACCAGGACGTGCTGCGCGGCAAGAACGGGCTGAAGGTGTACCCGGTGAACGCCGTGAGCCGGATTATCGGTCCGCCGGTCGTGACGACGCCGGAGAAGGGCGACAATATTTACTTGACGATCAACCGCGAAGTGCAGGAAGAGACGGAGAAGGCGATCATGGATCAGCTGCAATATCTCCGCACGACGCCGACGGACAAGCGCGCGCCGAATGCCCGTACCGGGTATGCCGTCGCGATGGAAGTGAAGACGGGCAAAGTGATCGCGATGGCGAGCATGCCCGATTACGACCCGAACATCTGGGAAGGCGGCAGCATCTCGACGGAAGATTACAACGCGATCAAATACGTGCTGCAGAACGGCACGATCAGCTCGGTCATCGGACCCTACGACGATCCGAAGGAGCAGCGCAAGCATCCGTCGTCCATCGTGTTTCTGGGGTCGACCCAGAAGCCGCTTTCCGTGCTGATCGGGCTGAACGAGAAGCTGTTCACGACGACGAGCACTTATGTCGACACGGGCTCGTTCTTTTACGGCAAGGAAGGCCCGACGCGCCGCCGGATCGGCAACGCGAAGGGCCATGCATACGGCAAGCTGGATCCGGCATTGGCGATTTCCCGCTCGTCCAACCCGTTCATGGCCAAAATGATCGGCGACGCCCTGTACCGCAAGGATCCGAAGAACGGCGTCGATATATGGGATCAGTACGTGAAGCAGTTCGGCCTGGGCGTCGATACGGGCAGCGGCCTGCTGAACGAGAGCCGCGGCGTCATCGGCTACTTTCACGAGCAGGAGGCCGCCAGTTCGCAATCCGCGCTCATCCTGGCCTCGTTCGGCCAGATGGGCAGGTACACGACGCTGCAGCTCGCGCAGTACGCGGCGACGCTGGCCAGCCACGGCAAGCGGATGAAGCCGCAGTTCGTGAAGGAAATCCGCGATGCGGACGGGAACGTCGTGCAGAAATTCCAGCCGGAGGTCCTGAACGCGATTACGTTCCCGGACGCGTACTGGAAAGAAATCGAGACCGGCATGCTGAACGTCAAACTGGCCGACTTCAACGACCTGCCGTACAAAGTGCTGCGCAAGACGGGGACGTCCCAACAGCAGGTGAGCGGCAAGACGGTGGAGAATTCGGTGTTCATCGCATCCGCGCCGGCAGAGGATCCCGTCATCGCCGTGGCCGTCGTCATCCCGGAAGGCGGCTTCGGCGCCGACGGCGCCGCGCCGGTCGCGCGTAAAATTCTAAACGCGTACGACGATCATATCGGCATGTACGGCGTGCCGAAGAAACCGGCTGCGCCGCCGGCAGGCAATGCAGCGACTGGGAATACCGCAGCAGGGAATGCCGCCGCCGGAATGTAAAGACAGGGACCGCGTCCCGATAAATCGGCTTCGGGCCGTGCAGGCGCTTGGAGCAGGTACGCGCCGTGCATCGCGTGTCATCGATAGCGGATTCGAGGAACAGGCTTGCCGCCGCCGGCGGAGGCCTGTTTTTCGTTGATTCGGCTTGGCCGAATGTTGCACCGAAGCAACACTTTTGCATAACCTAAACTATGAACGGCAGCCGGGGAGGGATTGTCATGCGGAGAAGCTTGCGCAAGCATCGCGCGCTGCGCCGGTTCTTGTACGCCGCGCTGTTTCTGGCCGGCGCGATATTCGGCATTTAAGCGGGCGGGCTGTTTGGATTCTTCCTATTCTGTGCTAAAATTGCTCTAGCGGGCTGTACGCAGGCACTGCTGGCAGCCTGTCAGCTTGGGCAAGGAGGCCATCATGGGAACCATTAAACTAGTTGCATTGGACATGGACGGAACGCTGCTCAATGACCGGCAGGAAGTGAGCAAGGAGAACGCGAAGTGGATTCGCAAGGCGCTCGATGCCGGCATCGTCGTCAGCTTCGCCACGGGGAGAGGCTACGAGAGCGCTCTCCCGTACGCTGAGCAGCTCGGGCTCGAGGGGCCGATGATTACCGTCAACGGCGGCGAGGTCTGGGCGCGCCCGGGCGTGCTGCACAAGCGGTCGCTGCTGCCGCTGCCGGTCCTGAAACGGCTTCACGAGCTCGCCCTGAAGAATCCGGAATGCTGGTACTGGGCGTACACGACGATGAACGTTTACAACAAAGAAAATTGGAGCGAGATCGCATCGGCCGTCGAAGAGCAGCATTGGCTGAAGTTCGGCTATTACACGGAAGACAAGCCCGCGCTGCAAGCGATTCTGAAGGAAACGTCGGCCTGGGGCGGTCTGGAGATTACGAATTCATCGCCGAGCAACCTGGAAATGAACCCGGAAGGCGTGACGAAGGCGTCGGCGCTTCGCGAGGTGTGCGCCTTGCTGGGCATCGGGATGTCGGAGGTGGCCGCCATGGGCGACAGCTTGAACGATATCGCCATGATCCGCGAGGCCGGCCTCGGCGTCGCCATGGGCAATGCGCAGGACGAAGTGAAGGCGGCGGCGGATGCCGTAAACGTGACGAACGAGGAAGACGCCGTCGCGCGTCTGATGCAAGACTACGTGCTGAAAGGGTGAGTCCGGCATGGAAATCGCTGGCTGGATAGTCGTTATTGCCTTGTTTGCGATCGGCATGGCCGGGGCGGTATTTCCGATTTTGCCCGGAGCGCTGGCGATCTATGCCGCATTCTTCGTCTACGGCTTCTTCATCTCGTTCTCGTCTTTCGGCTTCTGGTTCTGGACGATTCAGACGCTGATCGTCATCGTGCTGTTCGTCGCCGACTATGCCGTCAGCGCTTGGGGCGTGAAGAAGTACGGGGGCTCCAAGGCATCCGTAGTCGGCAGTACCATCGGCGTACTGGTCGGCCCGTTCGTCATTCCGGCGTTCGGGCTTATTCTCGGCCCGCTGATCGGCGCCGTCATCGGCGAGCTGTTCGCCGGGGCGAATCTCGAGAAGGCGCTGAAAGCGGGGCTCGGCGCCGTCGTCGGCCTGTTCACGAGCACGGTCGTCAAATTTATTTTGCAAGGCGCAATGATCGTTATTTTCTTGATTTGGTTATAACGCGAGGAGGCGGATAACGGTGATCAAAGTAACCGTATGGAATGAGTTTCTACATGAGAAGGAGCACGGCGCCGTACAAGAGGTGTACCCGAACGGCATTCACGAGGCGCTGAAGGCGGGAATCGGCACGGACGGCTTCGCGGTGTCGACGGCCACGCTCGATCAACCCGAGCACGGGCTGACGGACGAGGTGTTGGCGAACACGGACGTCCTGATCTGGTGGGGCCACATGGGCCACGACAAAGTGGAAGACGCGATCGTGGAGCGCGTGCATGCCCGCGTCATGGAAGGCATGGGCCTGATCGTCCTGCACTCCGGCCATTTCTCCAAGATCTTCAAGAAGCTGATGGGCACGGGCTGCGACCTGAAATGGCGCGAAGCGAACGAGAAGGAGCGCATCTGGACGGTGAATCCGGCGCATCCGATCGCCGCAGGCCTGCCGGAGCAATTCGTCCTGGACCGCGAGGAAATGTACGGCGAGCACTTCGATATTCCGGCGCCGGACGAGCTCGTATTCGTCAGCTGGTTCGAAGGCGGCGAAGTGTTCCGCACCGGCTGCACCTGGTTCCGCGGACAAGGCAAAGTATTCTATTTCCGTCCCGGGCACGAAACGTTCCCGACGTACTATAATCCGAACGTGCTTCAGGTCATCCGCAACGGCATCCGCTGGGCTGCGCCTTCGGGAGCGGCCAAGCCGGTACGCGGCAACCACAAGCCGCTTGAGGAAATCAAAGCGAAATAAGCATCGGAGTAGGAGACAAGCGGCAGCTCATGGTTAAAAAAGACTCGTTAATCAAAGGCACGATCATATTGGCGGCGGCCGCGCTGGTAGCCCGGTTCCTCGGGATTTTCCAGCGCATCCCGCTCGACTACATGACGGACAGCCACGGCGGCGGTTATTTCACCGTCGCGAACAATATTTATTTGATGCTGCTGATCGTCGCGACGGGCGGCATTCCGAGCGCGATCAGCAAGATGGTGTCGGAGCGCTACGCGCTCGGGCGCCCCGACGAAGCGCAGCGCATCTACAAGGCGGCACTGCTGTTCGGCGCCGTCACGGGCGTGCTCATCACGGTGCTCCTGCTCGTCTTCGCGCCGTTCTACGCGACGCATATCGCCGAGAAGCCGGGAGCGGAGCTCGCCGTTCGGGCCATCGCGCCCGCGCTGCTGTTCTTCCCGGTCATCGCGATGATGCGCGGCTATTTCCAAGGCCGTCAGTTCATGGCGGCGGGCGGCGTCTCGCAGATCGTCGAGCAGATTCTGCGCGTCATTACGGCGGTCGGGCTCGGCTATTTGGCCTTCGGCTTGGACTGGGGACAGGACTGGATCGCCGCGGCGGCGACGTTCGGCAGCGTGTTCGGCAGCGTCGGCGCGTTCCTGGTCATGCTGTCGTATGCCCGCAGGCTGAAGCGGCAGGATGTGAAAGAGACGGCGGGATCCGGCTTCGCGCAAGCCCGCTCCAATCGTTCTACGCTGTCATTCAAATCGATTTATAGGGAATTGTTCAAGATTTCGGTACCGATCGTCATTACGTCGATGACGGTGCAATTCATTTATTTCTTCGATACGTCGTTCTTCATGAAGCTGACGCACGGGTATTACGCCACCGCGGATGCGGATCAAATGCTCGACTGGCTCGGCGTGAAGGCGCAGGCGCTGGCCGGCATTCCGCCGATTCTGGCGATCGCGCTCAGCCAGTCGATGATTCCGGTCATTTCGGCCGCCTACAAGGTGAAGAACATGAAGGAGGTCGAACGGCAGGCGTCGCTCGTCATGCGGATCGTCGTCTTCACGGGCGTGCCGGCCTCGCTGATCATGACGGTCGCCGCCGTCTCCATCACCGGCCTGCTGTTCTCCAGCACCGGCGGCAGCGGCGCCGTCGCCGCGCTGACCGCGGGGACGATCTTCCAGATTACGATGATGACGAGCAACACGGTGCTGACAAGCATGAACAAGCCGCGGCTGCCGATGCGCCACGCGATATTCGGGATCATCGTCAAAGTCGTGACGAGCTTGATCCTGGCGCCGATTCTCGGCGTGTACGGCATCATCCTGTCGTCCACGATCTGCTTCATGTTCATCGCGTCGCTGAATTTCCGCCAAATCCGGAAGGAAATCCGGTTGAACATTCTCGGGACGCGCTGGACGGGCTATGTGCTGACGATCGCCATCGCATCCGGAGCCGGCTGGCTGATCGATTACGCTTGCAGAATGTACGTCGGCGGCATTCCGGTCAAATTGACCTACGCCTTCGCCTGCATCGTCGTCGGCCTCGTCTCGCTTGGGCTATATGTCGCGCTGCTCGTTCTGCTTCGGGTCGTGACGAAGGAAGACGTGCAGCAATTCCCGGGCCCGCTGCGCCGGCTGCTGAACCCGCTGATGCGCGTCGTTGCGCGGCGCGGCGTCAATTCCGGCAGCTAATCTAGCAGCTATTCTAGTTTCCAGATTCCCCTCTATATGGTAGAATAGGCCATGGTCTTTCTACCTACGAGAGGGGTTTTTTCATTTGTTGAAGGCATGGATACGAAGCAAGAAGCTTATCGGCATGACAGTCATCGCGCTGGTTGCAATTGTCGTGGCGGGTTGTCAAGCGTTAAATGGACTAGACTTCAATGCAATGCTGAAGCAATCGCTCGGCACGACATCGTACGAGAGCAGCGAGACGGTCGAATTCAAGCTGCTCCTGAACGACGGGGCCGAAGCCGGGTTGAGCGGCGCAGAGGCGGAGATCATGAACTTGATTGCCAACGTGAAGCTGTCGCTGACCGACGTGAAGACGGACGAGCGGAAGGGCATGTCGGCCGAGGGCAGCCTCGACCTGGGCGCCAAGCATATTCCGTTCGCGCTCATGATCAATAACGAGGCGGCCGAATTGAAGCTGGACGGGGCGAAGAAGCCGCTCTACTTGTCATTGACGGATCCGGAAGCGGAAGCGGCCGCTTCGACCGACGACGAGGCGATCATGAAGGCAGGGAAGCAGATCGTCGACGCCGTCAGCGGCTACGCGATCGACAACTTGCCGAACCCGGCGAACCTGAGCGTGAAGCCGGGTCAAGAGACCGTGCATGGCGATACGGTCACCGGCATGAACGTGCACGCGGAGCTGAAGGGCAGGGAGCTGCTGGATTGGCTGAAAGGTTACGTCGACGCGCTCATGGCCGACAAGGAAGGCTTGAAGTCCATGCTGTCGTCCCTGCTGGAGACGCTGCAGAGCCAAGCGGGCGCGATCGAAGCGTCGCCGGCGGACAGCCTGTTCGGATCGCTGCCGAAGGAAGACGAGAAGCAAGAAGCGGTGAACAAGGCGGCCGACGAAATCGCGGACGCGCTGAAGCAATTCAAGGATACGATCGCGCAATCCGAGAAGGAGGATGCGGAGGAGATGGATGCCCTCTTGAACGACGGCACGTACGTGAAGGGGGATTTGTTCGTCGACGGCAAGCTGGACATTCGCAAAGCGGCTATCGAAGCCGCCGTTTCGCTGGAAGGAGTTACTGCTCCGGGCACCGTGGATCTTGGTCCGGGCAATGCCGAGCTGCAGGAACAGTCGCCGTTTAAAGGCATCTGGATGAAAGTGACGACGGACCGCTGGAACGTCAACGGTGACGTTCAGCCGGCACAGCCGTCGAAGAGCCAGCCGGTGCTGGACGCCGAAAGCCTCATGAACATGGAAGGCTACGAAGTGCTTAACCAGTTCGACAAGGGCTCGGACGTATACGACCTGCTGCGCAATCAGGCGCATATCAGCAAGCAGACGCTGGTCATGAGCCCGGAATTCAGCCGCAATGCGCCGATCATTACGCCGGGCGGCGTGACGATTATACCGCTCCGGTATGCTGCCGAATCGTTCGGCGCAACGGTGAAGGAAGAGAAGGACGGTTCGATCCGCGTGCAGGACGGCGCGACCAATACGAGCCTCCTCTTGAAAAAGGGAAGCAGCAATGCGATTATTAACGGGAAGACGGTCAAATGGACCTTCCCGATGACCGTCGTCGATAATAAGACGTACGTGCCGGCCCGCGATTTCGCGAAGGCGCTCGGCGCGCAGATCAGCTGGGAAGCCGATGAAGACGACTTCAAGCTGCTCATCCTGGTTCGCGAGCCGTAGTCGGGCGGCAGGCGATCATCGGCATGCTGCGCGCCGCGCGATCGCCGGCATCCGGATCTATAAAGGAGATGACCGCATATGGAATCGATCACGACGGATGACGCTTTCCGCGCTGCCATTCAGGGAGAAGGCGTAACGGTCGCGGTGTTTAAGACGACCTGGTGCCCGGATTGTCATTATATCGAGCCGTTCATGCCGGCTGTCGAGTCGAAGTACGAAGGGACAATCCGCTTCGTGCAAATCGACCGCGACGATCTGCCGGATCTCTGCTGCAGCGAGCTGAACATCCTGGGCATTCCAAGCTTTATCGCCTTCAAGCAAGGCGGCGAGCTCGTTCGATTCGTCAGCAAGCTGCGCAAGACGCGCGAGGAGATCGAGCAATTCCTGGATCGCGCGCTGCAGGTCGCGGACGCTTTGGCGAACTAAGCGTGCAGAAGGGAACGTCGACGCGTCAGCCCGGTCCTGATGCCTGCATACCGCAATGATCGAAGGCGGGGCGCCGTCCGCAAGGCGGCGGCATCCGCCGCGTTCGATGCCTTCCCATGAAGCCCGCCATACGGCCGAACCGCCGATTGGCGGGCTTTCTGCATCGCTCCTGCGTTCACAGTTTGAACATGGTATTTGTCGAATTTGTTCGTTATAATGGGAGGTGATTCTTTCGGAAGTAAGGTGATGCAATTGAATGCCAAACGTTATCGCGTGCTCGCTGTCTTGACCTGCATCGGCATGTTCCTCGTGCTCATTGCCGGGGCATTGGTTACCAATACGGATTCCGGCCGCGGCTGCGGCACGGATTGGCCGCTGTGCAACGGCAAATTCATTCCGGCGTATACCGTCGAATCGTTAATCGAATATTCGCACCGTCTGATCAGCGGCGGGGTCGGCTTGCTCGTCCTTGCCGCGTTCATCGCAACGCTGAAGCTGTATCGCAACGAGAAAGAGCCGATCGCGTACTCGGCGGGCGCGGGCCTGTTCACGGTGCTCCAGGCGCTGCTCGGCGCCGCCGCCGTCGTATGGCCGACGACGCCCGCCGTGCTCGCGCTGCACTTCGGCATCTCGATATTGGCTTTCATGTTCACGCTCCTGCTCGTCATTTGGGCATACCGCGTGAAGCACGGAACGGCAGAGCGGAAGCCGGCCTCCGCCATTCCGCAGACGGTGTTCTGGTTCTCGCTCGCGATTCTCGTTTACAGTTATTTCGTTATTTATCTGGGGGCCTATATCCGGCATACCCAATCGTCCGGCGGCTGCGTCGGCTGGCCGTTATGCAACGGCGAATTCGTGCCGGATCTGCACGGGGCGACGCTGTACGTCTTCTTGCATCGCGTCGCTGCAGCCGTTCTGCTCATCCTCGTCGGCGCCTTGACGCTTTACGTCCACCGCGTTTGCGCCGATCACCCGGGCATGCGCAAAGCGCTTACGGTTACGTTCGCGCTCGTCTGCTGCCAGGTGCTGAGCGGGGCGCTGCTTACGGTGACGCTTCGCGATGAAGATTGGTTTGTTTTTACGAGTATTCTGCACAATATGATTGTATCCGGCCTGTTCGGCATCTTGAGCGACTTCATGATCCGGGCCCGGAAATGGCGTCCGGAGCGGCTGCGGGCCTAACTTGATGTTTCTAACTCGCGCTACACGGGAGGAATGACGATGCTCCGTATGTTGTTTGGCGAACCGCCCCGCAAGGATTCAGGCAAGCTGCTCGAGGCGATCCAGGCGATGGAGCGGTACGCCGCCCTGCTGAACAAGCGCATCGAGCAAGGACAAGACAGTGACCATAACCTCCGCAAATACGAGATTTATACGCTGGGCCTGCTCTCTTCGCTCGACGAGCTGGAAGAGAGCGCCTATGCGGCGGGCAAATTCGCATCGATGGTCACGTCCGAAACCGTCGAGGGGATGACCGAGGCGGAAACGCTGAATTACCGACGGTATGTGTATTTCGACAAGAACGCCTTCATCCGCCTGTTCTCGCTGCTCGACAAGCTCGGTACGCTGATGAACGAATATTTGCATCTGGAGACGGAGCGGGTCAAGCCGCATTTCAGCTACTATACCGTGCTGCGCAGAATGGCGGAACGAAACGCCTATCCTGAATTGACCGAACCTCTGCATAAGCTGAAGGAAGAGGGCAGGGAGGCGATGAATCGGCTGCGGAAACGGCGCAACATGGAAATCCACTACATGAATTCCGAGATGCAGGACGATCTGAAGCAGAATCATGAAGCGTATTTCGAACCGCACCGGCTTGAAAACCTGTCGCAGCAGACGAAGGATCTCGCGCAAATGATGGATCTCCTGCTCGATACGCTGACGCTGACCTTTCATCACGCCTACAGCCAGATGAAGAAATGACGCTGACCTAGGAGGATGTCATGGAGCTGAAAGGAAGAACGGCCCTAATTACCGGAAGTGCCAAAGGCTTAGGCAAAATGACCGCGCTTACGCTCGCCGCGATGGGCTGCGATATCGTGCTGAACTACGTGACGAGCGAGCGGGAAGCACAGCAATTGGCGGCGGAGATCAGCCAGCTTCACGGCGTGAGGGCGACCGCGGTCCGCGCGGATATCGCCGTCCGCGACGATGTCGCGCGGCTTGCTTCGGAAGCGCTGTCTTGGTCGGAAACCGGCAGCGTGGACATCCTGATCAATAACGCGGGACCGTTCATTCGCGAACGGCGGCTGTTCGCGGATTACGACGCCGCCCATATTACGGGGCTCGTCAACGGCAATCTGCTCGGCGTCATGCTGCTCGATCACCACATGCTCCCGGGCATGCGGGGGCGGCAGTGGGGGCGCATTATTCATTTCGGCTTCGGTCATGCCGGCGAAGGGCGCGCTTGGCCGCAGCGGGCGGTCTACGCGGCCGCGAAGACGGGGCTCGTGTCCTTCACGAAGTCGCTCGCCGTCGAGGAGGCCGGCAACGGCATCACGGTCCATATGGTTTGCCCCGGCGATATTCGCGGCCTGAACAAGGAGCGTACGATCGCCGAAGTATCCGAAGAGCGGGACGAGGAATCGCCTCGCGGCCGGCCCGGCAGCGGCGAAGATATCGCGCGCGTGATCGCGTTTCTCTGCCTGCCGCAGTCGGATTATATGACCGGCAACATCGTCGACGTCACGGGCGGGTTCGACCCGATCAAGACGTCGATAAAATCAAAGGCATGACCTGCGGTCGGAATGAGTCTCCAATCGCTGTTGTAGTTCTGATTTCTTGAATATATAGGAGACTATCGGTAGAAATCAGACTACAAAGGCGACCACTTCGTTTTTCCGACTTCATTCCAACCTCCGGTCACTTTTACACCATTCTCGGAGCAAATATTGAGCAATAAGAGACAATGAGCAACACAAAAAGCGTCTTGCCAGCGGCAAGACGCTTTCATGTAAATAATGGGCAAGCGGGAGCAAGATTAGAATACTTGCATAACCTCTTGTACGCCTTCGACTTCCTCGAGCAGCGCGCGCTCGATGCCCGCTTTCAGCGTGATCGTCGAGCTCGGGCAGCTGCCGCATGCACCCATCAAACGGAGTTTAACGATGCCATCCTCTACATCAACGAGTTCGACATCGCCGCCGTCGCGCTGCAGGAACGGGCGAAGCTTATCGAGAACGTCCAGTACTTCATCATACATGGTGCTTTGTGCGTTTTCGCTCATTGCAATCCACTCCTTTCTCCCCTATTATAGTACAAAGCAAAGCAATTGAAAATGGATATCAGTAACTAGAGGCAAGGTGAAACCGACATGTTGAAACCGATGGTCGAATTTTGCGCCAGCAATATGCATCACGGCACGGATAAGCTCATGAAGAAGCTCGAGGAGAATCCGGATTACGAAGTCATCGAGTACGGCTGCCTGGGCAATTGCGGCGAATGCTACCTTGCGCCGTTCGGCATGGTGAACGGACAGATCGTCTCGGCCGATACGGTCGAGGAATTGGAAACGAAAATCATGGATGAGATCGAGGAGGAGCAAGCCTTGCGCGAAGCGCTCGATCGGCTCATAGACGATATGTAAGGCTGCTGCATACCGCCGGCTGACCGAGCTGCCGAACACCCGCGCATACGTCCAAGTATGGCCGGTTTTATCCGAAATGATGCTTGGACATCCACAAGACGCCGCTCTTGACCAGACGCGGCACGCGTCCCATCATCGTCGTGCGGCCCATCAGGCCGAAACCGTCTTTCTTGCCGAGGGAACCGAGCGTGCCCTTCAGCTTGATTTTGCCAAGCTTCGGCGTCTTGCCGCTCCAGGTCGCTTGCATGACTTCCGCCACTTGCTTGCCTTGGCCTTCCGCGGCCTGCGCGCTTGGCGAGAAGGGCAGGGAGGCACAGTCGCCGACGATGAAGACATCATTGTAATCCGGCAGCTGATGGTACTCGTTGATAATCAGGCGGCCCTGATTGTCCTTGGGCAGATTCATGCGCTGCACGAGCGGAACCGGTTGAATGCCCGCCGTCCACACCGTGGCATCGGATAGAATCGGACTCGTCGAATTCGCATCGTAGAGTACGCCGTCTTCCAGTTTATGCAAGGAGACATGCCCGCGCATTTCCACCTCGTGTTCGATAAACCAGGAAGACACGTATTCCTTCAATTTGACCGGAAACGCCGAGAGGATGCTCGGGCCGCGGTCGATAATGCGGATGTTCAGGTCCGGCCGGCTTTCGCGAAGCTCGGCAGCCACCTCGACGCCGCTCAAGCCGCCGCCGACGATGGACACTTGGCCGTAAGGCTTCACGTCGTTGAGCGCCATGTACGTTTTGCGCGAGGCGGACATCGTCTGAATGCTGTGCGAATACAGCTCCGCGCCTTCGATGCCGTGGTACTTGTCCGTGCAGCCGAGGGCCACGACGAGCCAGTCGTAGCTAAGCGGCTCTTGACCGGCCAGAACGATATGCTTCTCGTCCAGGTCGATGTCCGTTACTTCGCCGTAGGTGACGATCAGGCGCGGATCGGACGGGAAGGCAACCCGCAAATCGATCTCCGGCGATGTGCCGGCAACCAGCGCGTAATATTCCGTTTTGAGTCCCTGATACGGCATCCGGTCGATCAGCACGACGACCGTATCGTCGGGCAGCTCGCCTTCGAGCAGCGAGTGGGCAACCGTAAGCCCGCCGTAGCCGCCGCCAAGAATAACGAATCGTTTCATTTTAAATCCCAACCTTCTGTATGCGATAAGTGCATGTTTGCTGTTTGTTATTTATCATGTAGTATGCACATGACAGACCCTCGCGATGAGAACATCTCTCCGCGAAGGTCATGGTAATCGATGTTTAACCTAGTTTAGCCGTATTTGAGTCGAAGCTTAGTCGTTGCTTATTCCTTGTTTATTCGTACACGCGCACTTCGTTGTAGAACGTATCGCGTTCCACCGGAATGCGGCCGGCGCCTTTGATCAGCCAGATCAGGTCCTCGCGCGTAATGCCTTCGGGGGTCAGCGCGCCGGCTGCGTGACTGATCCGTTCTTTAACCATCGTGCCGTGAACGTCGGATGCGCCCATCGTAAGCGACACTTGCGTAAGCTGCGTGCCGATGTTGATGAAATACGCCTTGATGTGCTGGAAGTTGTCCAGCATCAGCCGGCTGATCGCAATGGCCTTCAGATCGTCGAAGGCGGAATTACGGCGGCGAATGCTCGCTTTCGGGCTGATCGGCTGCATGGACAGCGGAATGAAGACCTGGAAGCCGTTCGTCTCATCCTGCAGTTCACGAATCTGAAGCATGTGATTGATGCGGTCTTCCTTCTTCTCCACGGAGCCGTACAGCATCGTCGTATGCGTCCGCAGGCCGAGGTTATGCGCCGTGCGATGCACCTCCAGGTACTGGGAAACGTCCGCCTTGTCGACCCTCATCTTCTTGCGGTATTCGTCCGACAGAATTTCGGCTCCGCCGCCCGTCAAGCTTTGCAAGCCCGCTTTCATCAGCTCTTGAAGCACTTCCTTGTAGCTCAGCCCGCTGATGCGCGAGAAGAAATCGATTTCGGCCGCCGTGTAGGCCTTGAGCGCAACTTCCGGGAAACGCTCGTTCAACGCCTTCAGCGAGTCGACGTAATATTGAAACGGCACATGCGGGTTATGGCCGCCGACAATGTGGAACTCGCGGACATCCGGATGAATATGCTGTTCCACATAGGCGATCATCTCGGGTCCGCTGAGCGTATATGCGCCTTCCTGGCCTTGATCCTTGCGGAAGTTGCAGAACGCGCAATGCGCTTCGCACACGTTGGTGAAATACAAGCTCATATTCTCAATGAAATACACTTTGCGTCCGTTCTTCCTGAGATTAACCTCGTTGGCCATCTGGCCGATCGACAGCAGGTCGTCGGAGCGGTACATGAACTCTCCGTCCTCCCGCGTCAGACGCTCGCCAAAACGCACCTTCTCGATAATGGCTTGCATTTGCTTGTCTTCTGTCGGTATCGCCACATTCATGACGGATTCCTCCTCGTCCGCCGGGCGCGCGTTAGCAGGTCCGGTGATGAATTTAGATAAAGAATGCTGCTACTTTGTGAAAAAAATTACTTATTCCTTCCCCAAAAAACCTCAGACATAACTGTTTTCATTATAAACCTCATCCCGAAGGGCGGCAACCATTAACTCATACCAGAGCACCAAGGAGCTGGAAGGGGCTTGAAATCCGTTAGCCGAGCTCGTTAGTTTTGGTAACCGGCCGAAAATGCAGTACAATGATCTCGTACGGTTGATTTTGTACGGTGCCAGGCGATCGATCTGAATAGATGGCGGTTCGTCGGGGTCTGCATGATAGACAAATACGAATCAAGAACGCCGCAAGTCACGTAAGAGGAGGAACGGCCAGAATGGCAAACACGTACACGTATACCCGCAGGGAGGAAGCGCTAAACGCGATCACGCATGGCATCGGCGCGCTGCTGAGCGTAGCGGCGCTCGTATTGCTCGTCGTATTCGCCGCGCTGAAAGGAAATGCCGAGCATGTCGTCAGCTTTACGATTTACGGTTCCATGATGCTGCTGCTGTATGTCGCGTCCACGCTCGTGCACAGTTTTCCGGAAGGGAGAGCCAAGCGGGTTTTCGAAATCATGGATCATGCCTGCATTTATCTGTTTATCGCCGGGACGTACACGCCGATCGTGCTTCACGTGGTGCAGGGCACAGCCGGCTGGACGCTGTTCGGCCTCGTCTGGGGGCTTGCGCTGTGCGGCGTCGTGTTTAAAGTGTTTTACGCCTCCCGGTTTCTGTTCACGTCCACGCTCGTGTACATTCTCATGGGCTGGATGATCGTCTTCGCTTGGGGGCCGCTCAAGGCGCATCTGGCGCCAGGCGGCATGCATCTGCTCGTGGCCGGCGGGCTCCTGTACACGGTCGGCACGGTGTTCTATGTCTGGCGGAGCTTCAAGCATCATCATGCCGTATGGCATCTGTTCGTGCTCGGCGGCTCGGCGCTCCATTTCTTCGCCATCATGCTGTACGTCCTGCCGAGATAACGCAAGCATGAAGCGCGTTATTCGCGCAAGACCGCATGAAACGAGACACCCTGCTTATTGAGTCAAGTCCGGATGTGCAGTATACTATATACTATAGAAACGAAAGTAAGTCGATCGAATGACCGAGGAGGGAATATCATGATTACGATCAGCGAGACGGCAAACGAGAAAATCAAAGAAATGCTGGAGGCCGAGGCTTCGCCGGAGCTGTTCCTGCGCGTCGGCGTGAAGGAAGGCGGCTGCAGCGGTTTCTCCTATAATATGGGCTTCGACGATGAAGAGGCCGACACCGACAAGGCGATGGAATTGAACGGTCTTAAAGTCGTCGTGGACGAAGCAAGCATCAAATACTTGAACGGGCTCATCATCGATTTCAAGGAATCCGCCATGGGCGGCGGCTTCACGATCACGAATCCGAACGCGACGGCGACCTGCGGCTGCGGCAGCAGCTTCAGAACGGCGACGGAAGCGGGTAATCCTGCAGCGGAACCTTGCTAAGCGGAGAAGTGGTGCGGGTTTTGGGCGATTAGTCGGTTTGTGAATAGCTCAATCGTTCTTTAGCATGTTGATTGTAGTGGATTGTGGATTGCAAGGGTTAAATCGACAATTCGCAATCATGCAATGGTGCTGCATGGGTCATGGCCTTCCAGAGTTGTGTATTGATGCCAATACACGGTTCCGGGAGGTTTTTTATGTTGGTTTCAGGGCTTATGACGGCATGATTCTCGCCGTACCTAGAGCAAAGTGATGCCATAGGATGTCTTCCACAAGGTCGCTTGTATTCTCTTCGCACTCTACGATTAGGATAACCTCCGAATTTTTGCCGCGCAAAAGGCGTTGTTGTTTCTTTATGACTTTATAATAAAACAAATCGATTAAAAGCCCTAGAATGAAGCCTGCTCCAGTGCCGATAAGTCCCCAATAAATCGGCCCCCACGCAAGTTTAAAACCAACGCTCGCTCCTATAACTGCCAATGCAGTGCCTAATATTGCGCCTGTGCTGATAAGCGAAATCCCGTCTGAGCGGTGAATACTGTCAAACATTTTTCGCTCGGTTTTTCGATTCGTTAAAGGGACTGCGAAGATATTCTCTATATCGATACCGCATTTCTCTAAAGAACGAATAGCGAGCTCTAAATTCGTCGAGTGTTCAAAAGTGGAGAAAATTTGGATCATCTTATTCACCTGCCACTCGTCCCCTTTTAACCTTAAACTGCGGATGTTGGTACTTTTTTATGAGATATGTTTTTTGTTCGGAGTCGAACAATTTATTATTCTCCACGGTGTTCATATACGAATCGAAAACGGCAAATCCCCACATAGAAGGCATATACAAAAGCCATTGTTTATCCAAAGCTTCTGTCGCTTGCGATATCTCCCCAAGGAATATGTAATGAACGGCAACAAGCGTCTTGGAGAGATATAAAAAGAGTATCGTCCAGACAAGCGAGAAGAATGCCGTTAAGAGTCTATGTATGTGCAGCTGCCCGAGTCCTGGCATGAATAGAGACCAGATGACGGACATAATGGGCTTCCGCTTGTCCAGATAATTGATTTCAAGGGCTCCGATGCTAAAGGAATTATAAGGCGCCTCTTCCCGCTCCGCAAGCAAGTAAACTTTATTCATATCCACGCATGTTCGATAACTGTCCCAAATGCCGAATATATAAACGGGAATATACATGAGCATCCATCTGGTGTCTAATGTTTCTTTAGCCAGATCGATATTGCCGCAAAATGTATGCACCATCGCCAAGTTGATTTTTGCATTGTAATTGACTGTCACTTCCCACATGAACAACACTAACCCTCGTAAATACTTACTTAGCAAAAGATGACCGAAACCCGGAAAGGCTGCCGACCACCATGCGATTACGTAAGGGTTTCGCAAATGAAATTGCGTTGTTCCGGCAATGCTGACATGGGCTTTGTAGCGGCGGAATTTATTTTCAATATTTTCAAAGTTATTCACTGATATTTCTTCCTCTTATTCTAAATTATGTATTTTTTATTATTGCCTGTTTAGGGTCGAATATGCGCAGCCGATATGGTTTCGATCTAGGAATAAGCTGGATGTTGCCGGGGAAATGCTATTGGATAATGGGGATTGGACAAACAAAAAACTCAAAGGTATAAACGAAAAGGTATGAACGAAAAAATACTGAGGAGCAATGTGATGGTAAACCATTTAACTGAAGCTTATAAGGAAGTGCAGCAAGCAAGGGATAAGCTGCATCAGCTCACCGTTCATCAGTGGAAACATGAAGCCGTTTTTACATGGGAATGGTGGCTGCTCGTTGGGTTATCTATAATTCCACTGATTATATGGTGGGGGATCGTCGACAAAAAAAGGGTTTATGAAATCGCCTTTTATGGATGCATGATAAACATCATGGCAGTTATTCTAGACGATTTTGGAACTGATCTTTCATGGTGGGGATACCCAATAAAATTAATTCCAATGATCCCTCCGCTATTGACCGCTGATTCTATTTTAGTGCCGATTATCTTAATGCTCGTCTATCAGTTGTTTTCATCCCAATGGAGAACTTTCATTATCGCCAACATCTTAACTGGAGCTGTCATAGCATTCGTAGCTGAACCAATTTTCGTATGGATCGGGTATTATCAGTTAAATACGTGGAAGTTCTTTTATTCCTTTTTGTTCTATATCGTAGCAAGTTCATTAGCGCGTCTTATTATTCTTCGAATCCGTAAATGAAAGTTTTACCGTACTCGTGGCGAAGCAGCGATTCATGGCGCTTGATTGCGTTACCGTAACGGGACCTCACGGACTTATGTTGATCCTTGACATGAGTTCGGGAGGTTTTGTCACCCGTCCATTGCCCGGGGAATAATCGTCCTTCTCTACCAGCTACTAAATCAGGCGAGTTGACCATATCAATCATCCAAGAGATAGAGAGCTAGGAGGCATATGCTGTCCTATAGGACGCTTACGAAGGGGAGGACCATGGAATGAGTGACGAACTTGGGAGACAGCTTGCGAGCAAGTGGGCAAAGACGGAGGCGCTCTTGTCGCATTCGCAGATTGCGCCGCATATCCCGCCGACGCGGCTGTTCACGAAGAGCAATCTGAACAGCATGCTGAATCAGCACAGCATGGTAGTCATCAAGCCGGTCAAAGGAGCAGGCGGGCACGGCGTAATCAAGGTCGTGCGGGAAGGAAGCGGGTACAAGTACACGTATTATTCGAAAACGAACCGGTTCCAAAGCTTCGACGGACTCTATCAATCGCTGAACGGGAAGCGCGGCAACCGCCGGTATTTGATTCAGAAGGGCATTCGCCTCGCGACGATCGGCGGCAGGCCGATCGATTACCGGGTGAAGTACGTGAAGCAGCCGGAAGGGCATTGGGCGATCACGGCGATCGTCGGGCGGCTCGCCAAACCGGGCTTGTTCGTGACGAATATATGCCGCGGCGGCACGCTGCTCAGCGGTTCCGAAGGCATTCGCCGTTCGTTCTCCAGCGCGAAGGTCGGGCCGAAGAAACGGGAAATGCGCATGCTGACGCAATTGTCGACACAGGTGCTGGAGAGCCGGTTTCCGGGGATCGGACAGCTGGGCTTCGACTACGGCATCGATACGAGCGGCAAAATCTGGATCTTCGAAGTCAATACAAGACCGCAATAATATCGCGAATCGCGTGCTGTAAACGCGAAACTAGCGATCATTGCACCTATCCTATAGGCGATTGATAGATTTACCAATTCCTATTAAACTTTTTTATTGGGATCGGTTACCATCAGCCTGTGTATAATCCTATCCACATATTCCCACGGATATTTCCTGTTTTTTCGACCTTTATTCACATTCTGCACACATGCTGTCCACAGCGGGATGTGGATAATCGGAACGCTTGTTCTATAAGTCTAGGACATGCTAAGATGAACTGGAAGTAAGAGGAAGGGGGGCTGTGCATATGGAACAGCTGTCTGATGAGTTGCTGCTGGATGCGTATATCGCCGCGAACCAATACCAATTGGAGCAGGATTTTATCGAGATGCTGAAAGCGGAATTGGTCCGTAGACAGATCAGTCCGGATGCCTATCGCAATTCGGCTTAAGCGCCGATAGTCCCCGCTTAAACGCACTACCGCCATTTCCGGACATAGATTTCGAAGACTGCGCCGCATGACGGGCAGCACGCGACATGACTGCAGCTTGAGACCGCCGGATCGACGTCAGACAATGTCATCGCCGCTTCGTCAATGTCCGGCTGATAGGGAGCATACGGAGCGGTAAAATCGACCGTCCGCCCGTAATCTGCGGATTGCGCCGCGCAGGATGGACATTGAACCGCAAGCTGCTCCAAGCCGTTGCAAACGGGACATAGCATACGAAAGGGTACCCTCCTTAAGCCGTCCGGCGTGGATTTCACGGATGTCGGCTAACGGTAGGATACCCTTTTTTACGTTTATCAAACGATCGCAGCCCCTTGCCTCTACAGCTTCATGCTGCTGCTGTGGCCGGGCGAAAGCTTGGCCGTCGGATCGACGTACACTTTCGCGTTGTTGACGGCGGTCGGCGCTTCGCCGAAACCGACGGCAATGAGCTTCAACTTGCCGGGGTAAGTCGTAATGTCGCCTGCCGCGAAGATGCCGGAGATGCTCGTTTCCATGCGCGAATCGACAACGACGGCGCCATTGTCGATTTCCAGCCCCCATTGCGAGATCGGGCCGAGCGAGGAGACGAACCCGAAGTTAACGATGACGTCATCGACCGCGAGCTGCGTCGCCGCGGCCGTCTTGGCATGCCGGAGCGTAACGCCGTGGATTCTGTCCGTCCCTTGCAGGGCGGTCAGCTCGTACGGGGTCAGCACCTTGACGCTAGAATTCAGGAGGTTCTCGACGCTGTGCTCGTGCGCCCTGAATTTATCCCGGCGGTGGATGAGCGTTACGCTTGCGGCGATCGGCTCGAGCATCAGTGACCAATCGACGGCCGAGTCGCCTCCGCCGCTGATGAGGACATGCCGGTCCTTGAACCGGCCGAGGTCGCCGACGAAGTAGTGCAGGTTGCTCTTCTCGAAGCGGTCTGCGCCGTCAAGCTCGAGCCGCCGCGGCTCGAAAGCGCCGACTCCCGCCGTAACGATGACGGATTTGGCATAATGCGTTCTCCGGTCCGTTACGATCGCGAAGTCGCGCTCATCACGCTTCACGACCTCGAGCACCTTTTCTTCCAGGCAGACGTTCGGTTTGAAGTGGTCCATTTGCTTCTTCAACTGCTCGACGAGCTCGCCCGCCGTTATTTTCGGAAAACCGGCAACGTCATAAATTTGCTTCTCCGGATACAGCGCCGCGAGCTGGCCGCCTAACTGAGGCATGCTTTCGATAATCGTAACGGACGCCTGACGCATCCCGCCGTAGAATGCGGCGAACATGCCGGCAGGGCCGCCGCCGACGATCGCGATATCGACTTGAGGGGAATCCACTGAGCTGGTCACGGTTGACACCTCCATCAGTATGCAAATCGCTAGTGAAAGGAAGCCGTTCTATCCCTTCATTATACGGGGGCGACAAGCCGCTTTTAAAGAAGAAAATTGGATGTTATTCTAAAGTTTTTCGTATATTTTAACCCTTGATGTTTTCAGAAAAAATTTGTATCATGTGTGATATTAGCAAAGGTATGTCGAAAGACGGCGGGCCTTTTTCATTAATAATTGAAGATAGAGAATCACACACTACAGGCAAGAAATGATAAAATTATTGTCTGTTTTGGCGTGTTTGTGTAAATTTTCACATTCATGGGCCGGAATAGCCGGCACCGCCCTATCTCGGCGGCGGCTTTCCTCTCGCAGAAGTAGAAGCAAAGTACAGCGAAACCATACGCTTTGTTTATCATTCACACAAAAAAGAAAAAGAAAAGACTTAACGAATGGATGGGATTCTGGATGAGCAACATACCGAAAATTGTTATCTTGGGTGCCGGTTACGGCGGCATCCTGACGGCGCTTCGGCTGCAGAAGGAACTGAATTACAACGAAGCCGACGTAACGCTCGTCAACAAGCACGACTATCATTACTTCACGACTCATCTGCATATGCCCGCCGCCGGAACGGACAAGACGGAAAATGCGCGCGTAAGCATCTCGAAGCTGATCGATGAGTTCAAAATCGATTTCGTAAAATCGACCGTCGTGCAAATCCGGACGCAGGATAAGAAAGTGATCCTCGAGGATGGCACGCTTTCCTATGACTATCTCGTGATCGGCCTTGGCGGCGAACCCGAAACGTTCGGTATTCCGGGCATGCTGGAGCACGCCATGAACATCCGCAGCATCAACTCGGTTCGTCTGATCCGTGAACATATCGAATACCAATTCGCCCGCTACAAGCGCGAGCCGCACCGCACGGATTACTTGACGTTCGTCGTCGGCGGCGCAGGGTTCACCGGCATCGAATTCGTCGGCGAGCTGGCGGATCGCATGCCGGAGCTGTGCAAGCAGAACGACGTGGATCCGTCCCTCGTCAAGATCTACAACGTGGAAGCCGCGCCGACCGCGCTTCCGGGCTTCGATCCGGAGCTTGTCGAGTACGCGATGGACGTGTTAACGAAGAAAGGCGTCACGTTCCGCATCGGAACGCCGATCAAGGAGTGCACGCCGGACGGCGTTATCGTCGGCGATAACGAAGAGATCCGCGCGGCGACGGTCATCTGGGCCGCAGGCGTGCGGGGCAACCGCCTGATCGAGGAAGCCGGCATCGAAACGATGCGCGGACGCGTGAAGATCGACGAGTTCCTTCGCGTTCCGGGCCACGAGCATATCTATGTCGTCGGCGACAACTCGCTCATGTTCAACCCGGAAGGGCGTCCGTATCCGCCGACCGCGCAAATCGCGATGCAGCAAGGCGTCGTCTGCGCGCATAATCTGGTAGCCTCCATCCGCAACCAGCCGCTGAAGAAATTCGAGTTCAAGAACAAAGGCACCGTCGCTTCCTTGGGCAGAGGCGAAGCGGTCGGTCTGGCATTCGGCAAGAAATACAAGGGCCGCGTCGCCGCATGGCTGAAGAAAGCCATCGATATCCGTTATCTATACATTATCGGCGGCATCCCGCTCGTGATCCGCAAAGGCAAGTTCCTGTAATGCGGCACTGCAGCGTGCAAGTTCGGGGGCTGCTGCTGCGCGAGGAGCTGGATCGGTATAACGCGCTCATGGAGGTCGGTTCGTTCCTCGAGTCGCAGAACCGCTATGATTTGGCGTATACCGTTCAGAAGGAAGTCGATATTCTCATTCTGCCCGCGATCGAGCGTCTGAAGGAGAAGGGCAGGGAGCGCGACCGCCAGACGGAAGCGTATTTGGAAATGAAACGCCTGCTCGAGGAAGACAACGACGAGGATTAAGATAGAGGTGGAAGGATAATAAGAAGCGGATGGAGGGCCCGAAGGCGCCCCATCCGCTTCTTTGCTGCGTATCGATTAGGCATGCCGGCGTTAAAGCCTAGACGCTGAACAGCTCGGCCAGCTTCTCTTCCGTCAGGCGGTTGCCGACGTAGAAGTCGCCGAAGTCGCCGAAGCGCGCGCTTACTTCGTCGAAGCGCATTTCATAGACGAGCTTCTTGAACTGGAGCGCGTCTTCCGCGAAGAGCGTGACGCCCCATTCCCAGTCGTCGAAGCCGACGGAGCCGGTAATGATCTGCTTCACTTTGCCCGCGTACGTGCGGCCGATCATGCCGTGGCTGCGCATCATCGCTTTACGCTCGTCCATCGACAGCATGTACCAGTTGTCGTTGCCCGAACGGCGTTTGTTCATCGGATAGAAGCAAATATGGTTCCATTTCGGCAGGATCGGCTTCAATCTCGCGACGATCTCGGGATTTTGCAGCGGATCGGTGCCGGGCTGGCCCATATAGTTGCTCAGCTCGACGACGCTTACGTACGAGTGGGCGGGGATCGTAAATTGCGCGAACGCGGACTTGTTGAACGCGTTCTCGATGGCGTTCAGCTCCTCGAGCGTCTCGCGCAGATGCATCAGCACGAAATCCGCCTTCTGTCCGACGATCGAATAGAACGCCGTGCTGCCTTGCTTGTTATCTTCAATGGACTGCCATTGTTTCAGGAACGAATGGAGGTCGTCCAGGGCCAATTGCCGCTCCGCTTCCTCCGCCGCCGTCCAAGCCATCCAATCGATGGAACGGAAATCGTGCAGCGCATACCAGCCTTCCAGCGTTTGAGCCGCTTCACTCATGGTCATCTCTCCCTATTCAACGATTTGCGAGACGTATGTCGCATCCATTGTATCGTAACGGAAGGAACGAGAGCAAATGGCGGTCTTGTGACAACATTGCGTTACAAATTGACTTCCATTCGGCCATCTACTACACTATTTGTAGCGAAAGGGGAAGAGTTTCCACATGAATACGGACGTAAACATTTTGCAGTTGGTTATCGCGACTGTATTATTTTTTGTGATGATGTTCGGGATCGGGTTTATTTTGAACATGCTGCTCAAGACGACCTTTTTTCCGATTTATTTATTCATTATCGTTCTGGTGCCGATCTTCATCTGGCAAACGTGGGACAACACCAAATCGTTCGGCGGCAATTTCACGTCCTTCACGTTCGTCGATATCCTGCCGGGCATCGGCGCGCTGATCGGCGCTTACGTGAGCGGCACGACGATCCGGCTGCTGCGCCGCGGCGGCTACAAAATGTTCTAGCATGCAAGATCGTTTACCGGTACGGCCATACTAAGGAAAACGCGGGCTGACGGAAGTGCACGGAGAAAGCCGGGCAACGCTTCCGTCGGTCGCGCGGTTACCGAGGTGATGCGCTGTGCCGTTTTTTCATATTGGGGATGTAGGGCTGTACGTACAGGAGCCGGCCGCCGGCGGGCAGGGCCGGGAGGGAACCGTCATCTGCGTCCACCCGCCGTGCTTGACGAGCAGGCTGTTCGGCAGCATCGAGGATCAGCTGGGCGCGACGCATCGGTTGATCCGCTGGGATATACGCGGTCATGGGTTCAGCGACAGCGGGAACAGCCGCATGACGCTTGGGATGATCGCGGAGGATATGCGACTGCTGCTCGATAAGCTTGACGTGAAGCGGGCGTACGTGTGCGCATACGGGGCGGGCTCGTTCCCGGCGCTCGCGGCGCTGCTGCTGCATCCGCAGCGGTTCGTCGGCGGCATGCTGCTGTCGGGAAGCGCGGCGTATACCGATATTCGCAGCCGCTCGAAGCTGCAGGCCGCTTATATATCGAGCATGCTCGCGCCGAAGGAGCCCATCGCCTTCAAGGCGGCCTGGAGCGAGGCGCGGACGCGGACGGAATTCGAGGAGCTGCGGACGGAAGCCAAGCTGGGCGATCCGGCCAGGTGGAGGGACTACGCGGCGGCATGCCTGGAGGACGGGCTGGAACGCCGCGTCCGCCATATCAAGCAGCCGGTGCTGCTGCTCTATGGGGCGAAGGATTCGCTGGGCGGCATATACGCCTCGCGTCTGCACCGGCTGCTCCCGAACAGCGAGCTGTTCGGCATCAACGGCGCCAAGGGCCAGCTGGCGACGCACGAGCCGGTGACGACATCGTTCGTCATGTCTCGCTGGATGGCGAAGCAGGAGCATCCGGAGCTTGCCGATACGCATGACGAGCGGGAGGCGCTGCTTCGGGAGCTCTCCGACCATGGCGTCAAGGAAGGCGCGGAGGGAAGCGTGACTCACGCGCAGACGCTTCGAAATTCCTACGTGCATTAAGGAAGAAGAGAGGGAAAGTTCCCTTCGCAAGGGGGAATTTTCTTTTTTTGCGTCCTGAAAAACGGACCTCTTTTATGATAGACTAGTAAACAAGAATACAAGGCGGATGGAGTCGAACATGAAATGCGGATCGGCAATATGCACCAATTTACGGAACATCACCGCTATTACACCTTTCGCGATTTTTCGCTAAGCGCCGTCGACCGTAAAATGATCGGGCTGATCTATCAATCGATGATCGGCGCTTTTGCCGTGGGGCTCTATCACCTGCTCTATCAGCAGGTGGCGGATGACCGCGTCGGCTACTCGGAGCTGGAGCCGCAGCGCAAATTGCTGCTCGGGCTCGGTCTGGAGATGCATGAGCGCGGGCGGCAGGAGCTGGTCAATCAGGCATCGCGTTTGGAAGCTGTCGGCTTGCTTCAGGCGACGCGGCTCGGAGTGCCGGACAATGACGATGTCGTGTACGAATACGAAGTGGTCAAGCCGCTGTCTCCGGACGAGTTCTTCAATAGTCCGCATCTGACGCTGCTGCTGCGGGATAAGGTCGGCAAGCATTCCGTCATTGCGCTTCGGGAATCCTTCTATTCGCAGGAGTCCGACGAGCTGGCGGGCGCGGAGCTGACGCGCGAGGACATTACGGTGCCGTTCTACGAGCTGTTCCGCTTGAACACGCAAGGCTTCGACCCCGAGCTGGAGCAGGCGCTGACGGAAGTCGCGCCATCCCGGCAGGCCGCGCCGAAGCAGCAGCCCGCGGAAACGGCAGGCATGCAGTACGGGGAGATCATCATGCGCTTCCCGCGCAATTCGCGCAACCGGCAGCATGTCGAACGGCTTCGCGGCAATGACGAAGCGATGGCGCAGCTGAATTACGTCGCGTACAAATACAGCTTGAGCGTCGTTGACGTCTGCCGGCTGCTGGACGAGGACCATGCGTTCTCCCCGCAAGGAGAGCTGCAGATCGACGAGCTGCAGCTGCGGGGCAATCAGATGTTCCGGCAGGACCGCAAGCGCCAGGACGAGCGCGAACGGCTGTACGGCCGGATGGAGTCGCTCAGAGCCGATAATGCCAAGGAAGGCGCCGCGGACGAGATGCCGGACGAAGTGGGCGTGCTGGCGGAATTCTATATGGACGTGCCGGCTCAGCTTGCCGGCCGCTGCGATATTCATCAATACAACATGCTGATGCGGAACGAGCCGCACACCCGGTTTATCGCGCGCTTCTTCAAAGGCGCCGTGCCGGACGATTTCATTCGGCAGTTCGATAAGTTCGATTTGAACTATCGCATGCAGGGCGCCGTGATTAACGTACTCATTCATTACGTCTTCGGCCTGCTGGATGCGGACCGTCTCAATAGAGGCATTATCGATTCGATTGCGAACAACATGCTCGTGCAAGGCGTCGAAACGTTCGAGCAGGCGGTCGGCTACGTGCGCAAACAGCTGCAGGTCGACCAGGACAAGGAACGGCGCAGGGAGAGCGGGAACGCGGCGCCGGCGGGCGCCAGAAGGAACGGCGGAAGCGCCGCGGCCGCGAAAGGCAGGCGCAAGCCGCTTATTCCGATGGTGCCGGAAACGACGAACGGCGCGGCGCTCACGGATGAGGAAATGGAAGAGATCCGGCGCTTGACGCGCAAGCTGGATGGCAAATAGAATTCGAAGCAGAAGGGAAGAGGTGAAGCCAACATGGCGATGGAGTCGCTGGGCGATCTGCTGAAGGCGATGCCGGGCGGCAGGAATATTCGGCAGCATGCGGACAAATTGATGGCCGACCTGCTTGCGGACCCGCTTGTCGCGAAGCTTCGCGCGAAATACCCGGAGCTGGACGAGTCGACGATCCGGCTCAATATGAACCGCGTTTACCAATGTACCCAGGAATACCGCAATTGTTCGAATTGCCAAGGACTCGACCAGTGCCCGAACGATTTCGAAGGCCATTATACCGAGTTGTCCTGCGAGACGGTCGGCGGCCTCGTGCAGCTGACGGACCGCAAGGTCACGTGCAAGAAGCTGATTGCCAGGCAGAGCGAAGACCGGATTCGGAGCCGGATTCGCAGCTTCTACATGGATGAACGGGCGCTGTCGCACGGCTATTCCGTGGACGAGATCTTCTCCCGGGACGCCGAGCGGATGAAATCCGTTCTTCAGGTGATCAGCTATATCGACCGGACGAAGGAAGAAGGACTGCAGCCGGAAGGGCTGTACTTGAGCGGTTCGTTCGGTACGGGCAAGACGTTCCTGATGTGTTATATGCTGCATGAGCTGGCGAAAACGGGACTTACGGGCGCGATCGTCTACATGCCGGAATTCGTCGAGGACATGAAGACGCTCATGCTGGAGCAGGGCAAGGTGAAAGAAACGGTCGATATGCTGAAGGAGACGGATCTCCTGATCTTCGACGATATCGGGGCGGAGAACTTAAATCCGTGGGTGCGGGATCATGTGCTTGGCGCGATCCTGAACTACCGGATGAACCGCAAGCCGACCTTCTACACGTCGAATTACAGCCTGGACGATATCGAGCAGCATTTCAGCTTCACGAACAAGGACGGCGACGACGAGCATAGAGGCCAGCGGCTGATGGACCGGATCCGTCATTACGTGCAGCCGGTGCATGTCACGGGCCATAACAAGCGCGGACGTTCGAAGTAGCGGGCGCCGCGGTAAGAGCGCGGACTTAGTAACGGGAAGAGCGAATAATGCCGACCATAAAGGCGGTTCGCCTGACATAGGGAAATCTCCATTCACGCACGAATAACAGACGAATAACACACGAAAATGACCTCGAAATCCGCAGCCAAGCGGATTTCGAGGTCATTTTTGTCGAAGCAGCGCGATGCTTATTGCTCGAGCAGCAGATTCGCGAGCACCTGCGTCGCTTCCGCGCGGGTGGCGCTTCCGCGCGGCGCGAACAGGCCGACGCTGCCTTGCATCAATCCGGCGTGCACCGCGGATTGCACTTCCGGCTTCGCCCATGCGCTGATGGCGTTCGCGTCCTTGAAGACCGCAAGATCAGACGCGCTGCCGCCCGGGGCTTCGCTGCCGTGCTGTTTGGCGTATATCCGCGCGATCATGGCCGCCATCTCTTCGCGGGCGATCGGCTTGCCCGGCTCGAACTTGCCGCCGGTCGTGCCGTTGACGATGCCGTTCGCGTAAGCGGCCGCCGTCGTTTCGGCGTACCAGCTGTCGGCCGGCACGTCCGCGAACGGCGCGTCGCCCGTCGCTTTCAGGCCGAGCGCGCGGACCAGCATCGCCGCGAATTCGGCGCGCGTCACGTTCTGCTTCGGACCGAACTGGCTGGCCGAGATGCCTTGAACGACATGCTTCGCCGTCATTTCCTGGATGACGCCTGCCGCCCAGTACGTCGCAGGGACGTCCGTATAGTTCTTGGCGTAGACGAATACGCCGTAATTGCTGAAATGGCTGACCTCCGCCGACAAGGTCCGGTCGCGCAGGACGCCGCCGATATATTCGACTGCGCCGCCGTCGGAGAAGTAATAGATGCCGGCGAGCCGCGCGTCCGTATCGCCTTGAAGCTTGAATTGCAGGGCGACCGGCGCAGGGAACGCGCTGAGCTTGCTGAGCGTTCCGTCTTCCTTCGCGATGCCGAGCGTGAACGCGTACAGGCTGCCTTGCGGCACGAGACCTGCGCCGGATTGTCCGGACTTCGCCAAGGCCGCCTTCAGCTCGTCAGCCGACAAGGCCTGAACATGCAGCGAAATTTGGGCTTTGCCATCGCTGCCGGCCAATGTGCCGAGCGCGCTCAGCACGTCCTTCGGCAGCGTTACCGAGCCGTTCGGAAGCAGGATGCGCAGGCTGCCGCCGCCGAGCGATTGGCTGATGGCCGCCGGCAGCAGCACTTCCACGTTGCCGCCACCTCCGCCGCCGAGCTGGCCTGCGGTGTCCAGCGTGACGATGCCGCCGACCGGCGCGGGAAGATCGGATAGGGCGAAATGAATCTGAACGGCTGCGTTGTCCGTCGGACCGGTGCCGGTATTGCCGCCGCCGCCCGAGGTTGTTGTTGAACCGCCGCCGCCGTTTCCAACGCCGTTACCGCCGCCGCCGCTGCTGGATGCAACGCTGAACGTCGCCGAAGCGACATTCGTGCCTTGTCCGGCAGCGATCTTATACGTTCCCGCCGGCGCGGAGGAAGACAGCTTGAACGAGTCCTGGAAGCGGCCGCCGCTCGATGCGGCGATGTCGAAGAAGAGCACGGTACCGTCGGGATCCAATACTTTTATGATGACGTCCGCAGCGTCGGTCGCGCCGCTGATCGTAACCGTGTCGCCGGCATAGCGGGTCGGGACGGCGTCGATCGACGTGCCCGTCTGTACGGTGGCCGACGCTTCGGCGGCATAAGCCGCAGTCGGCACGGCGGAAGGGAGCGCCATCGTTATCCCTGAGGCCAATGCCAGCGCCGCGATCAAAACTTTTCTTTTCAACGTTAGAACTCCTTTCGATTCGGCGATTCCCGGCGGGCCGGCCGCTGGCTGGCCTGCCGGGAGCGCCTTCGGTCATGGTTAAGACGGTTGGAGTTACAGGTTGACGTTCGTAATCCGGCCCTTCACGCTGGCTGTGATCGTGCCGTGGTCGAACGTATTCAGCACGTAGTTGTAGAACGCTTCGATATCCGAGATGCCTGCCTGCTGGTTCGTGCCCTGCGTCAGAATCGTGTAGTTGTCGCCCCCGGCGGCCATGAAGTTGTTCACGACGGCCGTGTAAGCCGTATTATCTTCGATCGGCGTGCCGTCTTCCTTGGTCAAGGACACGACCCGTTCGCCGATCGGCTTGCTGAAATCGGCCGTATACTTCAAGCCGGAGATTTGCAGCGTCTTCGTATCCGCGGCTGCCGCGCCCCATTGCTGCTGAAGCAGCGTCTTGATTTGAGCGCCGGTCAGCGTCATCTTGACGAGCTGGTTGCCGAACGGCTGGATACGGAACAGATCGGAGTAGACGATCGTGCCTTTCGGCAGATCGGCGCGAATGCCGCCCGGATTCATGAAGGCGAAGTCGGTCTGCATCGCATCCTTCATCGCGTCGGCGATCAGGCTTCCGAGCGCGATCTCTTGCGTATACGCATTTTCTTTCGCAATGACGGCCGCGGTCGTGCCGACAGGCTCCAGCAGCTCGGGATGTCTGGTCAAGGAAGCCTGCACGATTCCGGCTGCGCCGGCATCGGGCGTAATTCCGTCGTGGAACACGTCGACGATCTTCGCCGACTTCTTCACGATGTCATGCGTAGCCGGATCGATCTCTAGATCGACGTCCGAGAACGCGGTCCCGTAGGAGGCCGATTGGACGATGAGCTTGTCGTTCACCGTACCGTTCACCTTGACGTGGTTGTCGCCCGAGAAAATAACGTCGATCTCGTCGTCGACGGCATTGGCGAGATCCGCCGCTTCGCCGGTAATGACGCCGTCTTTCTGCGTAGCGGGATCATGCGCGAGCACGACGATGGCTTTGACGCCCTGCGCCTTCAATTCCGCCGCCGCCGCATTGACGACCGGCGCTTGGTCGACGATGTCGACCGGAGCCAGCGCGGCAGGGGACACTTTGCTTGGCGTCAGCATCGTGACGACGCCGATGAAGCCGATTTTCTCGCCGCCGACTTCTTTGACCACATACGGCGCGATGATAGGCTGATGCGTGGTTTTGTCGATGACGTTGGCATTGACGTAATCCATGTTCGCCTTCGCGTACGCCACGCTCGTGTTAATCGGGTCTTGCCCGCCGTTCAGTTGAGCCATCAGCGCAGGCACGCCTTGATCGAATTCATGATTGCCGAGCGTGCCTACATCGAAGCCCATGTAATTCAACCAGTCGAGCGTGGGCTTGTCCCGTTCGAGCGCGGATACCGGGGAGCTTGCGCCGACGGAATCGCCGTTCTGGATAAGCAGCGTGTTGGCCGGATTTTGCGATTCGTATTGCTTCAGGTAAGCCGACAAGTAATCGACGCCGCCTACGGTTTTGCCGCTGGCCTTATCGATATCCGAGAAGTCCAATTGGCCGTGGAAATCGTTGATGCCGAGCAATTGCACGTTCACGTTGCCGCTGCCTTCGCCGCCGCCCGGCTGAGGCGCATGGCTGCCGCTCACGTCGAGCTTGAACACGTTGAAGCCTTTGTCGTCCGTTCTGTCCAGGGACGTGATTTGCGGATTCTCGGCAAGATACGGCGCGGCGGCCGGAGACGAGGTGAACGTGACGTTCAGGTCGCCTGCGATCGGCGCGATCGACCAGTTGCCGTCCGCGGACGGATTGATCGTATGTTGGGCCGTAATATAGTCCATCAGCACTTGACGGTTCTCCGTTGCCGAGTCGATCACGATCGGCGCGCCCTTCAGACCCGGGAAGTTGCCGCCGCCGCCGGCGCGGTAATTGTTCGTGACGACGATGAAGGACTGATTCGGGTCGATCGCTTGACCGTTATACTTCAGGTCCGCGATCCGGCTGGACGTGCCGTCATTGACCGTGCCGTCAGCCTTGTACTTCGCCGGCTTCGTGACGTCGATCCGGTACGTGACGCCGTCGATGACGTCGAAGTTGTACACCGGGAAGCTTGGGTTAAGCAGCGGCTGTTCGCCGGACTTGGCCGGGTCGACCTGATTGAACATGCCCGCCGACATTTCCAGCCATTCCTTGATATCGGAGCCTTTCAGCTTGACCGCTTTCAGCGTGTTGTCGTAGAGATACAAGTCGCTTGCGCTCTTGATCGCCAAGCTGCCCTTCTTGATATCGGTATACTCGCTCGGGCCGTTGCGTCCCGCTTTGAACGGCGCGCCCGCGGACAGAATCGGCAAGCTCTTGTCCGGGGAGTCGCTCGAAGCGAGCGTCTGCTCCGCGAACCATTTCTGCGCCTGGTTGACGATTTGAACCGACGGGTCGTCCTGCACGAGCGCGAAGTAGCTGTAGATCGGCGCCGTCGTGTCGCCGATGGCTTGATTGACGTAAGCGATCGTAGCTTCGTGCTCGGCCTTGATGGCGTCGACGATTGCCGGATCGGCGTCGACGAGCGGCTTCTTGTTCACCGTATCGTAGATGTATTTGTTCTGCGATTGCGAGTTGACGACTTGCCATTTGCCGTCCGCCTTCTTCAGCGTCAGGTCGATGATGCCGAGGTTCGCGCCGCCGAAGCCGGCTTGTACGGCCGCAACGCCGTTAATGGTGCCCTTGGCGTTGTCGACGCCCGGAAGCGGGTTGCCGCTTGCGTCCTTGAACAGCGCGTCGAGCGTGCTTACGCTCGTGGCCGGGAAAATTTTATGCGTATGCGAGAACGTAATGGCGTCGATGCCCGGCACTTTGCTGAGCGGATAGACGGCGTCTTCCGAGCTCGCGCCTGCAACGGCCGAGCCGTTGAAGCCGGAGTGCGTCAGCGCGACGACGATGTCCGCGCCTTCCGCGCGCATCTGCGGAACGAATTTCTGAGCGGTCGCGACGATATCCTTCGTGATGACTTTACCGCTTAGATTGTCTTTGTCCCAATCCATGATTTGCGGCGTGACGAGGCCGAGGAAGCCGACCTTGACCGTCTGCTCGCGTCCGCTGGCGTCTTTGAACGTTTTGTTCATAATGATGTACGGCTTGTACTTGTTGACGTCGTTATCCGGATTCGAGTCGTGGTCGTCGACGTACACGTTCGCGTTGACGTAAGGGAAGTCCGCGTCGTCGATCGCTTCGTCCAAATAATCGAGGCCGTAATTGAATTCATGATTGCCGAATGTCGCGATATCGTAGCCCAATAGATTCATGGCTTTATACGCAGGGTGAACTTGCTTGTCGGCAAGCGGCTGAATCTTCGCCATGTACGTGCCGAGCGGCGTGCCTTGCAGCAAATCTCCGTTGTCGACGAGCAGGGAATTCGTCGCTTCGGCGCGCGATTGCTTGATCAGCGCGGCGGTTTTGACGAGTCCTACCGTATCGGACGGAGCGTCTTTGTAGTAGTCATAGTTCATGAAGTTCGTATGAATGTCCGTCGTTTCCATGATACGCAGCTGCAGGGTGTCGTCGATCGTGATCGGATCGGCAAGGCTGGTGCCGACTTCGGTCAGGCTGCCGCCGTATTTATCCACGACGAATACTTTCACGTAGAGCTGGCTGCCGGTGCGGTTGAAGTGCGCCGTCACCTTCTCGGGGCTCGTGATGTCTTTCGTCAATGCCGTGATGCCGACAGGCACGTTGCCGTCGAAGAGCTCGAATACGACGGATTCGTCGCCGGCATGCGAGACGCTGCCCGGCGTAACGACAACGCTTGCCATGATGCCGCCGTCCGATGACAGCGTCGGGCTCGAGAGCGCGAACGGTTTGTCGGCGACAACTCCTTGCGTGTCATTGACTGCGACGGCGGACGTTTCTGCTTTTACGGGAGCGGCGAGGTAGGACGAGGCCAGAAAGCCGGCGAGAAGGGAGGCGGCCAATGCGGACCGCGACATTCTCTTGCGAACGGAAACCATTTTTTAGGTACTCCACCTTTCTATTGGTCTAAGGTATTATAGCCTCGCAAATGTAAGGGGAGATTTAATTTCGTATTAACGTTTCGAAAAGCCAGACAATTTGTCGCGCGGCGGCCTTTAATTACGACATCGTCCGTCATAGGAAAGACCGCACGGCTTAGGCTGTGCGGTCTTCTTAGGATATGCAGGCGAATTATGGTTTATAGATTTTGTCGAACACGCCGCCGTCGTTGAAGAATTTGGCCTGCGCGCTGTCCCAGCCGCCGAAGTTCTTGATGTTCGTCAGCTCGAGGCTCTTGAATTGCTTGGCGTACTTGGCCGCAACGGCCAGGTTTGTCGGACGGTAGAAGTTCTGCGCGACGATCTCTTGGCCTTCGTTCGTGTAGAGGTAATCCAGATACGCTTTGGCGACGTCGCGCGTGCCGTGCTTGTCGGCGTTCTTGTTGACGACGGCAACCGGCGGCTCGGCCAGGATGCTGTAGGAAGGCGTCACGATTTCGAAGTCCTTCGGATGCTCCTTAAGCGCCAGATACGCTTCGTTCTCCCAAGCGAGCAGCACGTCGCCGATGCCGCGTTCCACGAATGTCGTCGTCGAACCGCGGGCGCCGGAGTCCAGCACCGGTACGTTCTTGTACAGCTTCGCGACGAAATCGGTCGCTTTCGCTTCGTTGTGGTTGTTATGCTTCAGCGCGTAAGCCCATGCCGCGAGGAAGTTCCAGCGCGCGCCGCCGCTCGTCTTCGGATTCGGCGTAATGACGGAAACGTTCTTCTGAACCAGGTCGCTCCAATCCTTGATTTTCTTCGGATTGCCCTTGCGGACGAGGAAGACGATCGTCGACGTGTACGGCGAGCTGTTCTTCGCGAAGCGGCTTTGCCAGCCGTCGTTAATGAGTCCGGCGCGCTGGATTTCATTGATGTCGTAAGCGAGCGCCAAAGTGACGACATCCGCTTCCAGGCCGTCGATGACGGAGCGGGCTTGCGCGCCGGAGCCGCCGTGCGATTGCTTGATCGTGACGTTCTGACCGGTTTTCTTCTTCCAGTAGGAAGCGAACGCCTTGTCGAACTGCACGTACAGCTCGCGCGTCGGATCGTAGGAGACGTTCAGCAGCGTGACGTCTTTCTTGGTCGTCTTCGCGGATGCGGCAAAGCTTGTGGAGGATAAGGACAGGATGAGCGTGATGACGGTAAAGACGATGAGCAGCTTTCTCTTCATAGACAACAACTCCCCGGTATCGATATGTATCCGCCGAGCATCGGTCCGGGCAAATAAAAGGAGGCCCCGAACGTCCGCTACAATCGTCGGCAATGAGCGCCAATAGCGGTTCGATCGAGGCCTCCGGTGGACCGGTCGGCTTGATGGACTCATCATAATCCAGACAATTCCAAGTTGTCAACTAAGATTTATTCGATTTAAAAGGGGCGGTTACGGGCTGCACGCAGAGCGGGTTGCGGTCGGCACGAGGCTGTTTTCTGGGAGGGGATGGGTATAGAAGGGCAGAAAATGGGTCTGAAGGCCAGCCTCTCCGGATAGCTGAACCCCTATATAAGAAGAACTGATAGGTCTCATAAATTTCCCGAAAAAAATGAATTGACAAGAAAGCTTATCCATTGCTAATATTGCCACATAACCAACTAAACGGGTAGGAATAAATTGTTTTAGCTACCGGTCAACGCGGCGCCGAAACAGGTTCATTATCTGTCAAACGATGATAAGGGGTGCTTTTACATGTCCAACATGAAAAAGAGAACGTTTGTACCGCTGAAAACGCTGATGATCCTGGTCGCTTTCGCGATCGCCCTGACCGGCTGCGGATGGGATTCGGGCCCGAACGAGAAATCCGGTACTAACGGTGCCGCGAACCAATCCGGCACGAACGGCAAGACGGATGCCAACGCATCGAACGGCAATGCAGCCGAACCCGCGTCGACAAACGGCGACGGATCGAAGAAGTCCGTTGAACTGCTCAACGTCTCCTACGATCCGACGCGTGAATTATATGAAGCCTACAATAAACTGTTCGCCGACTATTGGAAGCAGGAGAAGGGCCAGGACGTCACGATCAAGCAATCCCACGGCGGTTCCGGTGCGCAAGCCCGGGCGGTCATCGACGGCTTGAAAGCCGATGTCGTGACGCTGGCGCTCGGCTACGATATCGACTCCGTCGCGGATAAGGGCCTGCTCGCGTCCGATTGGCAGCAGAAATTCGATAACAACAGCTCGCCGTACACGTCGACGATCGTCTTCCTCGTCCGCAAAGGCAATCCGAAAGGCATTAAGGACTGGGACGATCTCGTGAAGAAAGGCGTGGGCGTCATTACGCCGAATCCGAAGACGAGCGGCGGCGCGCGCTGGAATTACCTTGCGGCCTGGGGCTACGCGCTGAAGAAGAACAACGGCGACGAAGCGAAAGCGCAGGAATTCGTCAAAGCGCTGTTCCACAACGTACCGGTGCTGGATACGGGCGCCCGCGGCTCGACGACGACATTCGTCGAGAAGGGCATCGGCGACGTGCTGCTCGCCTGGGAGAACGAAGCGCTGCTGTCCAAGAAGCAGCTCGGCGATAAATTCGAAATCGTCTATCCGTCCCTGAGCATCCTGGCTGAGCCTCCGGTCGCCGTCGTCGACAAGAACGTCGACAAGAAGGGCACGCGGGAAGTAGCCGAAGCGTATCTGGATTACCTCTACACGGAACCGGCCCAGCAGGTCATCGCGCAGAACTTCTACCGTCCGCAGCTGGCTTCCGTCGCGGAACAGTTCAAGGATCAATTTCCGGAAATCCCGATGCTGAACATCGACGACGATTTCGGCGGTTGGGCAGAAGCGCAGAAGAAACATTTCAGCGACGGCGGCGTGTTCGACCAGATCTATACGCCGGGCGCATAAGCGAACGAGGAGCTGACTCTATCCATGACGAGTTCCGCCAAGAAGAGAACGAAGCCGCGCAGCGTGCTTCCGGGCTTCGGCCTATCGCTCGGATTTACCGTATTCTACTTAAGCCTTATCGTTATCATTCCGTTAATCGGCATTGTCGTCAAAACGACCGGGCTGACGCCGGAGCAGTTCTGGAAGACCGTGACGAACGCCAGGGTGCTCGCATCCTACAAAATCAGCTTCCTGACCTCCTTCTTCGCGGCGCTCGTCAATCTCGTCTTCGGACTGCTCATCGCCTGGGTGCTCGTCCGCTATAAATTTCCGGGCAAGAAACTGATCGACAGCTTGATCGACATGCCGTTCGCGCTGCCGACGGCCGTGGCGGGCATTTCCCTGACGGCCATCTACGCGCCGAACGGCTGGGTCGGCAAGCTGCTCGAGCCGCTCGGCATCAAAGTGGCGTTCACGCCGCTTGGGATTACGCTGGCTCTGATCTTCATCGGACTGCCGTTCGTGGTGCGAACGGTGCAGCCCGTGCTGCAGGACCTCGACCATGAGGTCGAGGAAGCCGCGGTCATGCTCGGCGCCTTCCGCTTGCGGACGTTCCGCCGGGTCGTGCTGCCGGAGCTGATTCCGCCGCTCTTGACCGGCTTTGCCCTTGCTTTCGCGAGAGGCATCGGGGAATACGGCTCCGTCGTCTTCATCTCCGGCAACATGCCGATGAAGACGGAGATCGCGCCGCTGCTCATCATGACGAAGCTGGAACAGTTCGATTACCGCGGCGCGACGGCGATCGCCCTCGTCATGCTCGTCGTATCGTTCCTGCTGCTGCTGCTGATCAACTACCTGCAATGGCGGAGCAATCGCCGCGTTGTGACGACCTAAGGACGACATAAGGAGGGATAGACATGGCTGGAGCTGTTACCGTACATTTGGCCGAGAAGACGGCGCGTCCGAAGCATATCACCGAATCGCTCGTCGTCCGGATCGTCCTGACCGCGATCGCGCTGCTGTTCCTGGGCTTGGTCGTCGTGCTGCCGCTGCTGTCGGTCTTCATCGAAGCGTTCAAGAAGGGAACGGACGTGTACTTCGCGGCGCTGCGGGATCCCGACGCGCTGTCGGCGCTGAAGCTGACGCTGCTGACGGCGGTCATCGCCGTTCCGCTCAACACCGTGTTCGGCGTCGCGGCGGCATGGGCGATCAGCAAGTTCCGGTTCAGGGGCAAGAACGTGCTCATTACGCTGATCGATCTGCCGTTCGCGGTGTCGCCGGTCATCGCGGGCCTCGTGTTCATCCTGCTGTTCGGCGCGCAGGGCTTCCTCGGACCGTGGCTCGACAATCACAATATCCAGATCGTGTTCGCGCTGCCGGGCATCGTGCTCGCGACGACATTCGTGACCTTCCCGTTCGTCGCCCGGGAGCTGATCCCGCTCATGCAGGCGCAGGGGGTGCAGGAGGAGGAAGCCGCCGCAAGCCTCGGGGCGAAAGGATGGCAGATCTTCTGGCGCGTGACGCTGCCGAACATCAAGTGGGGCCTGCTCTACGGCGTTATTCTATGCAACGCGAGAGCGATGGGCGAATTCGGCGCCGTGTCCGTCGTCTCCGGCCATATCCGCGGAGAGACCAACACGCTGCCGCTGCATATAGAAATTTTATATAACGAATATCAATTCTCCGCATCGTTCGCTGTCGCCTCGCTGCTCGTCATGCTGGCGGTGCTGACGCTGATCGTGAAGAGCTTCATCGAATGGCGAACCGCCAAGCAGCTTCCGAAATAAGCTGATGCTTTCGAAGCGCGTTTTGTATTCATTGCCGTGTACCTGGCATTATGCTTCGCACAAAACTTTGAGGCTGATGCTTTCGAAGCGAGTTTTGTATTCATTGCCGTGTACTTGGCATTATGCTTCGCACAAAACTTTGAGGTGGGCTGAAGATGCATATTGAGATTAGGAACGTCAACAAGTCATTCGGCAGCCATCAAGCCGTCCATGACGTGAGCTTCGCCATCGAGAGAGGCAAGCTGATCGGCCTGCTCGGGCCGAGCGGCGGCGGCAAGTCGACGCTGCTGCGCATCCTGGCAGGGCTGGAGACGCCGGATTCCGGCGATATCTTCATTAACGGCCAGCGCGTCAACGACGTGCAGCCGCAGCTGCGCGGCATCGGCTTCGTGTTCCAGAACTACGCCTTGTTCAAGCATATGACCGTCTTCGATAACATTGCGTTCGGCCTGACGATTCGCAAGGCAAGCAAGGCGGAGATTCGAGCTCGCGTCGGAGAACTGCTCGACTTGACGGGGCTGCGCGGTTTCGAGCAGCGTTATCCGCATCAGCTCTCCGGCGGACAGCGGCAGCGTGTCGCGTTTGCGCGGGCGCTTGCGCCGCGGCCGGAGCTGCTGCTGCTGGACGAACCGTTCGCGGCGATCGATGCGAAGGTGCGCAAGGAGCTGCGAACTTGGCTGAAGGGCCTCATCGCCGAGCTCGGCATCACGTCGATTTTCGTCACGCATGACCAGGACGAAGCGGTCGAGGTGGCCGACGAGATGCTGATCGTGCAGCAGGGCCGGCTGGAGCAGCAGGGCTCGCCGCTCCATATATATACCGATCCGCGTACGGCGTTCGTCGCCGGGTTCATCGGCCAGTCGAGCATCGTCGAACAGCCGGGCAGTCTGCCCGGGTTCGAGCGAGCCGCGCTGGCGGATGGCGCACGGGCGATCATTCGCCCCGAGTTCGTGGAAGTGGGGCGCAAGGAAGAGCTCGCCTTCCCGTCCGCCGCCGTGCAAGGCAAAGTGCGCCATGTCTTCTTCCGCGGCGCGCATCTGGAGCTGGACGTGGAGGTCGGCGACAACCGGCTGTCCGCGCACCGGTCCCTCGATCAGACGCCGCTGCAGCCTGGCGAGGATGTAGCCGTCCTGATTCATCGCATGTACGTCATTTCGGAAGAAACGGCGACGATGGTCGAGAATCCGCTCAAGATCGATCCGCTGCCGGTTCATATTTAATCGTCGTCGGACTTACAAGCTGCAGGCACTTATTCTTGTCAATGAAGAAGCACCTATTTAGCACCAATTTTAGGAGGGGTTTATGATGGCGAAGCCAATCGTGTTGGACCAAGAATGGTTAGATCGCATTGCGACGCAAGTCAACGGGCTGGAATACGGATCGGTTCTGATTACCGTGCACGACGGCCGCGTCGTCCAGATCGACAGAACCGAGCGCAAGCGGTTCGAGACGGGTTCGGCCAAGCAGCAGCCGCCGGCCCAGCTTGCCGGGGATAAGTTGAAGGCCGTTGGCAAATAGGGCCTTAGCCATTTGCCCAGCGGATCTGGAAAGAAGCCTCTCTGACGGGAGAGCGAATAGCTAAACGCCCGAAACTCGCTTTACGCTGAGCTTCGGGCGTTTGCTGCATGTCGGGAAGAGGCTGCTATTCGCGATTCGCGGACTGCGCGCGCTCCTGTCCGACGTCCGTCGCTTGGGCCGGCCAGAACGAATACCGCCCGCACAGCACGATAAGCGCCGGGACAAGAAACGGCCGAACGATGAACGTATCCAGGAGCACGCCGAGTGCCGTGATTGTGCCGAATTGCACGAGCACTTGAATCGGGAGCGTGGCGAGCACGGCGAACGTGCCGGCCAGGATGAGACCCGCGGACGTAATAACGGAGCTTGTCTGGGACACGCCTTCTTTGATGGCTTGGCGAAGCGGCATGACGCGGGATTTCGTCCAGATGCTCGAAACCATGAAGATATTATAGTCCTCCCCCAACGCCACGATGAAGACGAATGAGTAAAGCGGGATGAGGCCTTGGATCGCATCCGCGCCGAAGAAGTAATGCAGGACGATCCAGCCGAGGCCGAGCGCGCTGCAATAGGACAGGACCACGGTCGCGATCAAGAAAAGCATGGCAACGATGGAACGGAGGTAGACGAGCAGCAGAAGCGCGATGAGTATTAAGATGAACGGGATGATAAGCTTGGCGTCATCGCTTGTCGTTTGTCTCGTATCGTACTGCTCGGCCGTTTGTCCGCCGATCCATACCTTGCCGGCTGCGCCGTCGATTTCGGATTCCTCCAGCGCTTGTTCGGCGGCCGCTCTCAAGCCGGGCAGGCGATCGATCGCTTCATTGGAATAAGGATTGACGGCAAGTTCGACTTCATAGCTCAAGATTCCGGAATCTTGGCTGCCTTGCCGGGCGTCGGCAACGTTCTTTACGTATGGCAGCGCCGTAAGCGCCTCCTTCACGCCGATCGATCTGCCCTCGGATTGAACGAGAACCTGGACGGGAGCCAGCTCCCCCGCGTTGAAATGATCGCCGATCAGCGCGAAGCCTTCTCTGGAACCCATATCGGCGGGGAAAGAGGACAACGTGTCGAACGTGTATTTGATTTGGGTGGCAAAAATCGCGCCGATCACCAGGATTAACGTCGCGAGGATCGTAATCCGCTTCGGTTTCTTGAGCACGAAATCGCCGAGGCGGTCGCTTGCCGTTGCCCGGACGCGAGGCGCCGGCAGCGGTTTGCCCTTTGCCGTGGCACGGCTGATCTCCATCTCGCGCGTACGCGGAACGAACGGGTAGAATGAAGCTCTGCCGATTATCGCGAGCAAGGCGGGAACCAGCGTCAGGCTTGCGATCATCATGATCAGGATCGCGAGGCTGAACGGAACCGCGAATCGGCGAACGGTGCCGTATTCGCCGAACAGCAGGACGAGCAGCGAGAATACGACGGTCAGTCCGCTCATGGCGATCGCGCCCGCGGAACCGCCGAAGGCAAGCTTCAGCGCGCCGAATATCCCGGCTTCTTCGTTCAATTCCTTGCGGAATCTTGCAATGAGGAAGAGACAGTAATCCGTCCCGGCGCCGAACAGCAGCACGGTCATGATCGACAGCGCCTGCGAATCGAAGCTTATCCAGCCCATATCGGCCATCCACCCGAGCAGCGGCGTGATAGCGCCATAAGCGAAGCCGACGGCGACAAGCGGAATGAGCGCCAGTACCGGGGAGCGGTAAATGAGCAGGAGGAAAACGAGAACCAAGGCGACGGTCGCGATGAGCAGCGAAACGTCGGCGTTACCGAAAAGGCCCGACGCGTCGACGGCGATGCCGACCGGACCCGTGACGCGGGCGGCCAGTGCAGTGGAGTCGGTTAGCGCCGTCTCGAACGGGTGCTGATCGCCGAAGATGCGGTCGACGCGCTGTTCCAATTCATTCAAGCCTTCCTTCAACCCGTCGCTGTCGGCCTTCTTCTCGAAGAGCACCGGCTGCACGAACGTCGTACCGTCCGCGGAAACCTGCTTCTTCATTGCGTCAAGAGGCATGCGGTCTAGCGGAACGGCGCTTTGCTGATGCGGGACGGGATTGGCCCCGAGCTGCTTCGAGAGCGCTTGGATGCCTTGCAAATCCGCGTCCGTCAACCCGTCTGCGCGAAACCAAGTAAGCAGTGCGGGCACACCGTCATCTGTCGAAAATTGCTGCTGGATCAACCGGGCGGCTTGCATGGACGGTTGGTCCGCGCCGAGGTTGCTTAGCGTGTCGTCCTTTCGCTCGTTCGCGCCGGGCAGCAGGGTGCTCAGCGTAGCGACGGATATAAGCCAAAGCGCGAGCGTCAGCCAACGTCCCCGGCGGCCGCCGACGGCCGCGGTTATTCGTTCCAGAGCAGTCATGTTCATTCGTTCCTCTCCTTGGAATTCGGTCAGTTATCTAGCGCTTCATTAAATAAGCGCTGTAATTACGCCTTTCGGCTTATCAAGTGATAAGCGGATTGTGTGAAAAAAGGCTAACCGGGACAGCTAAACCGAAGGGGGTTCAGCTGCCGATAAGCCGTAAAGCAATACGTTGACTAACATAAGCGCTTGTTGTTTGCAGGCGTTTATGTTTCTTCCCGCGCCTTCTCCCGCGCTTTTCGCGGCCGTGCTGCCCGGAGTGCCCACGGCCTGCGCGGCGAGCGTCTGATTGATGAGCCCCATGAGCAGGAGCGCGGACCTCTCGGCGTCGATGCCCGATTGCCCGGAGCTGCGAAGCTCCCCGGTTCGCTGGCCGTTCTCGAAAATCGAGACGATGGGCGCGAGATAGGCGGTTCTCCAAAGCGCATAAACCGCCGCCTGCGATTCCGGCGACAGTTCATGCCGGATGTCGTGAAACATCTGACCTAAATCCTCGGGATGATTGACGATCATGTACGTCGTCACGTGAAGCAGGCATTCATGGATGGCGGGTCCGCGGTGAATGATCCGCTCCAGCGTTTTCCGAGTGCCTTCGCAGACGTAGCGCATGACATCGACGTAGAGGGATTGTTTATCCGAGAAGTGATGGTAGAGCGCCGGCTGCGTGAGTGCGCAGGCATCTGCGATTTGCCGCGTCGAGACGGCGCGGTAGCCGTATGCCATGAACAGCTCTTTCGCCGTCTTGACGATCATGGCCCTTGTTTCATGCGATTGATTCGTTTTATGTGCTGCCATTCGTTCGGGTCCTTTCGCTGAATCGCTTATCGCTTGATAAGATCTTACATCGCCCGACGCTCGAACGTCAATCAATCGTAATCGATCGCGGGGCGCGCCTGGTTCTCGCGGGCGGCCAGCCGTTTGTCCGCGCTCTTCTTGGCGCGCTTCGTGACGGCTTGCTCCTTCTTCGCTTGATGCGCAAGCTCGCGGCCGGTTTTCTTGTAGCTGGCGTAACGGCGCTCATCCAGCGATCCGTTCCGCAGCGCTTGCTTGACGGCGCAGCCGAGCTCGGCTCCGTGCTTGCAATCGCGGAACCGGCAGGAGGCGGCCAGCGCCTCGATATCCGAGAACGCTTCCTGCCGGCCGTCGCCGGCATCCCACAGCTGCAATTCGCGCATGCCCGGCGTGTCCATCATGATGAAGCCGCCGGGAAGCGGGAACAGCTCGCGGTGGGTCGTCGTATGACGTCCGCGCGCATCGTCTTCGCGGACGCCTTGCACATGCTGGCGCTCTTCGCCGGCCAGCCAGTTGAGCAGCGTCGACTTGCCGGCGCCGGACGAGCCGGTGACCGCGATCGTGCGGCCCGGACGCAAGTACGGCGCCAGCTCGCCGCGGCCTTGATCCTCCAGCGCGCTGACCGCATGGACGGGCACGCCGGGCGCGGCCGACTCGACTTCCGCGACGCGGCGGCCGGCATCGTCGCACAAGTCCGCTTTGGTCAGCAGCACGACGGGCGAGGCGCCGCTTTCCCATGCCGCGACCAGATAGCGCTCGATTTTGGAGACGTTATAGTCGCCGTTCAATGCATTGACGATGAACAGCGTGTCGATATTCGCGCCGATGACCTGCTCCTCCGGAACGGATCCGGCGGCGCGGCGGATCATCGCCGTGCGGCGCGGCAGCACGCCGTGAATAACAGCGCGCCGTTCGCCGGGCAGCGGTTGCGCCAGCACCCAGTCGCCGACGGCCGGATAGTCGCCGCGCGCGGAAGCCTGGAACTGAAATTTGCCGCTCACTTCGGCGGCCAGCTCGCCAGCTTCGCAGCGCACGCGGTACTGGTTCGTGAACTGGGCCGTAACGCGTGCGGGAACGAGACCGGCAGCCGGCTTCGGAGCCGCTTCGAACGCGGTCTGCCACTGCTCGTTCCAGCCAAACGCGCCGAGCGTGCAGGCGGCGTCGCTGCCGGCCGTGTCCGGCGCGAAGCCGTTCCCGCCGCTCGCCGAGCCGAGGCGGTCAGCCGTTTCTTGCGGATTGTTCATGCTGTGTTGATGCTCATGCGAATGCGTATGGTCCATGTTCATGGAACTTAGTTTCAAATTGAAAACCCCTTTTGGTCGAATAGTCGGTTTGCTTGCCATTGTTCAAGCCGTTATAGCCGTTAAAGCCGTTCATGGTTGGACAGGGCGACAGGACGACAGTCGAAAACGTCAAAAAAAGACCGCAGGAAGTAGCTCCTGCGGTCTGCTCGCGGATGGGGCGGCGCCGTCCGATGCGCGAACCGCTTCGATGCCTCGTACATGCGTACGCGTTCGAAGCCGATCGCCGTCGGCAAGGGCGCCCCTTGGCCCGGACAGAAAAAAACCGCAGGAAACCGAAGCATCCGGTTCCCTGCGGCATTGAAACGGCATTACATTGCCGGTTCTTCTATAATCCGTCCGAGACCGATGCGTATGCGATTTCCTTCACAGATAAGATCGTGTAAGTTGCTGCCATTTCACATCAGCCTCCTCGTTGGTTTGATGATGCCATTTTATGCCGAAACCGCCAGGTTTGTCAACCGGCGATTTCGGCAGCCGTCGTTCCCGTGTCGATTCCCGTGAAAGTTTGGCTATACCCATGCTTTACCTGTACGCCGGCGTTCGAATCTGCCACAATGAGCGTGCCGCGATTCGCCGGCGCATCCGATAAGAAAGGGTGATATCCGATGACGAACGGACTGAATATCGCAACCGCCGCTATACGGAGGGCTGCGCGCGCATGACCATCCCCCTGCCAAAGGAGGTCTTGAATAATGAGCGAAAAGCAGCGTAATGAAACGGAAAACGAACTCCTGAACGAAGATCAAATCATCGCGCGCTGGTGCGCCGATTTATATGACCAGCATTTGTTCGAGACGGATGAGGACGTCCGCTTCCTGTTATCGATGCTGGAAACGCCCTCCCTGCGCATCCTTGAGGCCTGCTGCGGCAGCGGGCGCATACTCGTGCCGCTGGCCAAAGCCGGGCACGATGCCGTCGGCTTCGACCGGGATCCGTTCATGCTGGAGCGCCTTGCAGGCAAGGCGAAGGACTTGAAGAATATCGCCTGGCGCCAGGCCGACGCGATTGCGGAAGGTTGGGGCGAAGGCTACGACGTCGTCGTGCTCGCGGGGAATATTCTGTTCAATATCGTAGCCGATGTCGCATACGAGCAAGCGCAAGCCTTGTTCATTGAACAAGCGGCAAACGCAGTCAAACCCGGCGGTCACGTGTATATCGACTACGGTTGTTTTGCCCGTCCCGAAGCCGTATTCGGCCAACCGGGTGCGCGCCTCATCTGGGAAGGCACCGACCGCGCGGGCAATACCGGGCGAATGGTGCTGCTGGACAGCGCCTACGATGCGGCGGAGGGCATAGACAGGTCTACGCGCAGATTCGATATCGCGCTGAGCAATGGCGAGGCGCTGATGAAGGACGTTCCTTCGATCAAGCATTACGCATCGCTGGAGCAGCTGCACGGCTGGCTGGAGCGCGCAGGGCTGACCGTCATCCGGGAATTCGGAGACTACCGGCGCAATCCGATCGGCGAGCATACGCACAGGGCGATTATATGGGCGCGGAAGCGATAATCCGCCGGAAAACGCGAAAGGAACGGGGATCCTGTCGAATTCCCGTTCCTTTCGCTATGTAACCGTTCAAGACCGCGCGTTGAAGAAGCGCGCCCAAGGCCAAGGCCGCCGTTGCCGGCCAATGACAACCGGCGGGCCGGATTTAGAGCTATTTAAAAGACCTTGCTCCGGCAGGCAGCCGAACCAAGGCCTTCGAATTACGAAATCGCGAATTTGATAATCACCGCAACGGCGAAAATAACGAACAGAAGGCCGAAGAACCCGCCGAACCCCATGGCGACGTCGAATAAGTCATCGCGCGGCTCCTCGTTCACGTGCTCACGTGGATCTCTAACATTTTCCATGCTTCATTTCCTCCTCTAAGGCGACGATTGCTCCCCATAGTATAACCAACTTTCAGAATAATTGTAAAGGCGCGAACGTGACAAAATTGAGGACATTTTCCATGTCGGATCCTGCATCCGCTAAGTTCTTCCGCCGCAATCGAAACCGCCATGTGGTACAATAAAAGGTAGCGATCGACCGGGAGGGAGAGGAACATGGGCGACAATCACGCAAGCGAGACGTCCGCCGACAGGCGTCTTGCGGAAGAACGGATCCGCGGCAAGCTCGCGCTGCTGCCGGATCAGCCCGGCTGCTATTTAATGAAGGACGGCAGCGGCACCATCATCTATGTCGGCAAGGCGAAAGTGCTCAAAAATCGCGTGCGGTCGTATTTTAACGGCAGCCATAACGGCAAGACGCTGCGGCTCGTCTCGCAGATCCGCGATTTCGAATATATCGTCACGTCCAGCAACATGGAAGCGCTCATTCTCGAGTGCAATTTGATCAAGCAGTATCACCCGCGCTACAACGTTCTGCTCAAGGACGACAAGACGTTTCCTTATATCAAAATCACGAGCGAGAAGCATCCCAAGCTCGAGGTGACGCGGCGCATCGTGAAGGACAAGGGCAAGTATTTCGGACCGTATCCGAACGCGTTCGCGGCCCAGCAGACGAAGAAGCTGCTCGACCGGCTGTATCCGCTGCGCAAATGCGGGACGCTGCCGGACAAGGTATGTCTCTACTATCATCTGGGACAATGCGTCGCGCCATGCGAATTCGATATCGCGCCGGGGACGTACGAGACGATGGTCCAGGAGATTACCCGGTTTCTGGGCGGCGGGCATGACGAGGTGAGGAAGGCGCTGCAGGCCAAGATGGAAGCGGCCGCCGAGGAGATGGAATTCGAACGGGCGAAGGAATTCCGCGACCAGATTATCGCCATCGACGCCGTCATGGAGAAGCAGAAGATTACGATGAACGACGCGATGGACCGCGACGTGTTCGGCTTCGCGGTCGACAAGGGCTGGATGTGCGTGCAAATCATGTACATGCGGCAGGGCAAGCTGATCGAGCGCCGGGCGACGATGTTCCCGTATTACGGCAATGCGTACGACGACTTCATGACGTTCGTGACCCAGTATTATTCGGAGAACCCGGCGCTGCCGAAGGAGATTTTCCTGCCGGCGCTGCCCGGCGCGGATACCGCGGAGGAGCTAGCGCCATCGATGGAAGCGGCTGACGGACAAGGCGCCGGCTCCGTTACGCTGACGGATGCGGCGGAAGCCAGGCAGCCGGCATCGCTCGCCGCCGAAGCGCAATCCGATTACCGGCTCGGCCATGAGGCCGTCGCGGCCGAAACGGAAGGCGAAACGGAAACGGAAACGGAAGGCGGCGAAACTGAAGCTTCCGTCGCGATCAGAGCGGTCGAAGCGGACGAGGATGCAGCCGATGCCGAAGAAGCGCCGGCCGCCGGCACGCCGGAAGCGGAGCTGCGGAGCTCGCTGCAGAAATGGCTGAAGGTGAAGGTGTTCATTCCCCAGCGCGGGCGGAAGAAGGACGTCGTGGCCATGGCCGTTCATAATGCCAGCATGGCGCTCGAAGAGAAGTTCAAGCTGATCGAGCGCGACGAGGACCGCACGTTCAAGGCGGCGGAAGGGCTCGCGGAAGCGATCGGCCTGCCGCAGGTGAGCCGGATCGAAGCGTTCGACAACTCCAACATCCAGGGCACGAATCCCGTGTCCGCGATGGTCGTCTTCACGGACGGCAAGCCGGACAAGAAGGAATACCGCAAGTATAAGGTCAAGACCGTCCAAGGCCCGGACGATTACGAGACGATGCGGGAAGTCGTCCGCCGCCGCTACGAGCGGGTGCTGAACGAAGGGCTGCCGCTGCCGGATCTGATCATCGTCGACGGCGGCCGGGGACAGATCTCGGCCGCGCTGGACGTCCTGGAGAACGAGCTCGGCCTCGCCGTTCCGGTATGCGGCCTCGTCAAGGACGCCAAGCATAAGACGGCGCAGCTCATGACGGGCGACCCTCCGGAAGTGGTGCCGCTCGCGCGCGACAGCCAGGCGTTCTACCTGCTCCAGCGCATTCAGGACGAGGTGCACCGTTTCGCCATCACGTTCCACCGCGAGCAGCGGGCCAAGTCGATGGTCGCCTCGAGGCTCGACGCCATTCCGGGCATCGGCGAGAAGCGGCGCAAGGCGCTCCTGAAGCATTTCGGCTCCATTAAGAAAATCAAAGAGGCCGCAATCGAAGATTTCCGGCCTCTGTCGATCGGCGAGAAGCTCGCCGCGCAAATTATCGAAGCATTGAGGGAGGAACCGTCCTAGACGGTTTCGACCCTCTTTTTTTATATAAGCATGCATCAACTTCTTCCTTATATACGCCATCTTCTATTTCGCCGGAATGGAACGCGCCGCGCCGCTTAAGCCGGCGATAGCCGTCTCCTCTTGTCCCATGCCCGGAAGAGCCAGGCGATCGGAATCGGCAGAACGATGTAGAAGATGCCGATCAGCACGTCGCCGGCGCCGCCCATGAACATGAGCGAGATCGCCATCATCGTGCTGTCGAAGATCGCATGCGCGAACAGCACGGTAATGAAGCCGAAGCGCAGGAACAGGAAGCTGAAGACGAGACCGATGACGGTCAGCTCCAGCAGCCGCGTCGTCGACGGGAAGATCGGATACGTGACATGGCCGAGCGCCCAGATGATCGTCGGGATGAGCGACGCGACGAACGAGTTTTTGAACCAGCGCTTCAGCAGCCCGATACCGAACAGCCGGAACACCGCTTCCTCCGAGATGGCGGCGCACCAAGCGAGGAGCGGGAACGCCCAGGGGACCGCCAGATTGTACGTCGATTGCGTGACGTCGGTGGTAGCCCAGGAGCCGTAGGCATGCATGAGAACGATGAAGATGACCGTCTGCAGGCCAAGCAGCGCGAAGGCCGACAAATAGCCGAGCCACATGCTGCGCCATACATGCTCGCCATAGCCGGCTTGGCCGTAACGGGGCCATAAGCTGCGGCCCATCGACCGCCACAGACCGTCGCCGGCGACGAGCGAGAAATAGACGGCGAGGGCCATGACGATCGTCACGAGGCAGGTCACGAGCACGGCCGCCGCCGCGAGTATGCTGCCGTCGGCCGTTTCGCCGTAGCCGGCGAGAAGGCCGTCTTTCATGTTGATATCGTTGACGATATACATGACGAGGAACAGCAGCGTAATGACGATCCCTCTAACGAACGAGCTGTGTTTGCGATAAAGCGATGCATAGATGATAGCCAGAATAAACAGCACGAAGGAGAGGAACAGGCTGCCGATGGTCGACAAGTAATTGGCGAGCTTCTTCTGCTTCGTTACATAATCGGCATAGCTCTCCGGAACGACGAAAGCCGGCTTGAACTTCACGATGCGGTAGCCGCCGTTATCCAGTTGCTCGCTGCGAATGCCGAGCATCAGCTTCGCCTCTCCGACGTCGGAGGTTGTTTGCTCCAGCCAGATATCGCCGGTTTCCGGCTGCGTCCGGTACACCTTCAGCCCGGATTTCTGATAGCCTTGGGACGAAGCGAACGCGAGCGCGGATTCCTGCAGCCCGCTGCCCCGGGCGGGCTTGACGTCCTTGTCGTCCAGCCGGTTCCAGCCGACAACCTTGCCGCTCTGCATATGAACGTAGACGAACGCCATGCTGTTATCCGGCATTTCCGCGTTCACTTGAAACGTATCCGTCGGAAGCGTCGCATCGTATTTGTCTTCATAGCTGCGGGTCAGCTTGTTCTTCTCCAGGTAGCCGTACAGCATGCTGTCCGATTGATGAACGGCATGAACGCTCAAGGGCCGGTTTCCGTACTGCCGCTGCACGAAGGAAGCCGCGAGCTGCTCGGCTTTGCTCTTGGCGATGACCGGCTCGCTGTTGTTGGAGAAGAACGATTCCGCCGTCGATGGAACGATTTGAATGAGCAAATAAAGAATGATGCCGATTCCGGCCAGCCAGCCGAACCATTTCCAATTGGGCTTTAATTGCAATGCATCCATGCAGCACCTCGTTTGCGCGTATTGTACAACAACCTGCAAGACGTAGAAGACGAGTCAATTGCCTAACCTTAACATATCCGATTTGCCGTTTTCCATGATCGGCAGGCGGCGGTAACGCCGGCGGCGCGACCGAGCTGCGCGAACGTACATGTCCTATTCATATTCGCCGATTCCGCCATTAAACCGCCATTCGCCATATAAATGGAAGGAAAAAATGGCGTCCGCGTCCGCTGTCTGCCGCTCATGCGCAAAGAAAGGCCGCCGGACGGCCCGTCCGCATGGTATTGGATACGAAAAATGGCAAACACTAAAGAAGAGGGTTTCCGCATGTTCGCCTTGCTTGTCGTCGTGCCCGGGAAGCCGGGCCGCTCCGCTTCGAAGGTGCTCCTCCGCCGCGGCAACGGCCCGATCCGCGCTGCTACACGGGTCTGTACTGGGAAGCGATTTCGTCGATCCACTGCCGGACGGCCGGACTCAGGCTATCCGAATGATCATAGATGAGCGAAGTCGTCCGTTTCGACTGCTCCAGCTCGCGGATCGGCACGACGAGCAGGTCGTTGTCCGTCAGCATCTGCGGACGCAGGTACGACTTCGGCAGCAGCGTCGCCGCTCGGCATGTCTGCAGCAGGCGCAGGATCGCCTCGAACGAGTCGATCTCCATGCGGACGTCGGGCAGCAGCCGATAGCGCTCGAACAGCTCGTCCGTCATGATCCGGTACCAGGTGCCCTTGGAGAACAGAATCATCGGCATGCCGTTCAAATCGTTGATGACCGGCGCTGTTTTCTCCATTATAAAGTGGTTTCGCGGAAGAACGAGCACGAGGTGGTCGTCGAAGAGCGGCACGCAGTTGAGATGCGGATCCTCGATGCTCGAGGCGACGATGCCGAGATCGGCTTTGCGTTCGCGGACAAGCGTGACGATTTCATGCGTTTTGCCGGTAATCGCTTTGATGTCGAGCTCCGGGCTGATCGCGGTCAGCGCCTGGATCAAGTCCGGCAGGGACGTTTGCAGCGTCGTCAGGCTGGCGCCGATCGTGAACGTGGAGCGTCCGGTATCCTTGTACTCGGCAAGCAGCTTCAGGAAGCGCAGATGCTGCTGCCTCGCTTCCACCGCGTAGTCGTACGTCAGCTGGCCGATGCGCGTCAGTTCCAGCCGTTTGCCGATCCGGCGGAAGAGCAGCGTGCCGAGCTCCTGCTCCAGCTTGGCGATTTTGCGCGACAGGGCCGGCTGGGACAGGTTGAGCGCCGCCGACGCCTTGTTCATGCTGGACTGCTCGACGACGACGGTAAACATGTTCAATTCTTCTAGCATGGACTGCCGTGTCCCCCTTGTCATGGAGCTGATTATTCGAGCTGCATATGTCGATTCGTTATAAGTTGTAATGAATAATACGCAATTCCATTATAAGCGCAAAAGGAGTATGATGTGAAATGCGACCATTATGTGAAAATGTTTAGTAATCGGGGGCGGATTCATCGGTTGCGCAGCTCATTGCCATCCTGCCGATGGAAAGAAACTTTATTGACGCCTTTTTGGGCGAAGGGTACAATGGAGAATGGTTTTGTCGAATGGTGAAAATTGGCGAATGTAACCCCACAGTTTGGAAAGGAGAACGTTTACGACATGAAAGGAAATTCGTATTTTTCGCGCAAGCTTCACTCCTTGCTCGGCGTCATCCCGCTTGGCCTGTTCATTATCGAACACATGATAACGAACTTCTCGGCCTATGAGAAAGGACCGCAGGGATTCGCGGACAGCGTCAAGTGGCTGAACGATCTGCCGCTCGTATTCTTCCTGGAGCTGATCGGCATTTGGCTGCCGCTTCTGTTCCACGGCGTCTACGGCCTGTACGTGGCTTACCAGTCCAACCTGAATTCCGGCCGCTTCCAGTACGGCCGCAACTGGGCGTTCACGCTGCAGCGGATTACGGGCGTGATTACCTTCATCTTTATCTTCTGGCACTTGTACCAAACGAGGCTGCAAGTCGCGCTCGGCAACGTTACGCATGAGCAGCTGGGCAATGAGATGCACTCGATCACGTCGAACGGCTTCTACTTCGTGCTTTACATTATCGGCATTCTCGCCGCTACGTTCCACTTCAGCAACGGCATGTGGGCCTTCCTCGTCAGCTGGGGCATTACGATCGGACCGCGCGCGCAGCGTGTCTCGTCTTACATTTGGATGGGCGTATTCGTCATCGTGGCGGTGTTGTTCCTGTTGTCGCTCGTGTCGTTCCGCGGCGACGAATTCAAGGAAGCGGCTTCCGCTGCCCTGCAAGCGACGAATCTCGTTTAAGTCTAAGACAAGGAGCGAAATGAAATGGCTAAAAATAGAATGATTGTTGTCGGCGGCGGTCTCGCCGGCCTGATGGCTACGATTAAAGCGGCTGAAGCCGGCGTTCACGTCGACTTGTTCTCCGTCGTGCCGGTCAAGCGTTCGCACTCGGTGTGCGCGCAGGGCGGCATCAACGGCGCCGTGAATACGAAGGGCGAAGGCGACTCCACGTGGGAGCACTTCGACGATACGGTATACGGCGGCGACTTCCTGGCGAATCAACCGCCGGTTAAAGCAATGTGCGACGCCGCGCCGGGCATCATTCACTTGATGGACCGGATGGGCGTTATGTTCAGCCGCACGCCGGAAGGCTTGCTGGATTTCCGCCGCTTCGGCGGCACGCAATATCACCGTACCGCGTTCGCGGGCGCGACGACGGGCCAACAGCTGCTGTACGCGCTGGATGAGCAAGTTCGCCGCTGGGAAACGGCCGGCCTCGTCACGAAGCGCGAGCATTGGGAATTCACGGGCGCGATCCTGGACGACGACGGCGTGTGCCGCGGCATTACCGCGCAAGACCTGCGCTCGATGGAAGTTCATACCTTCGCTGCGGACGCGGTTATATTGGCAACCGGCGGCCCTGGCATTATTTTCGGCAAAACGACGAACTCCGTCATCAACACGGGCACGGCTGCAAGCGCCGTGTATCAACAAGGCGTGTATTACGGGAACGGCGAGTTCATCCAAATTCACCCGACGGCGATTCCCGGCGACGACAAGAACCGCCTGATGTCCGAATCCGCGCGCGGCGAAGGCGGACGGATCTGGACCTACAAGGACGGCAAGCCTTGGTACTTCCTCGAAGAGAAGTATCCGGCGTACGGCAACCTGGTGCCGCGCGATATCGCCACTCGCGAAATCTTCGCGGTGTGCGTCGATCAGAAGCTCGGCATCAACGGCGAGAACAAGGTTTATCTTGACCTGTCCCATAAAGATCCGAAGGAGCTTGACGTGAAGCTCGGCGGTATTATCGAGATTTACGAGAAGTTCACGGGTGACGATCCGCGGAAAATCCCGATGCAGATTTTCCCGGCGGTTCACTATTCGATGGGCGGTCTGTGGGTCGATTACAACCAAATGACGAACATTCCCGGCCTGTTCGCTTGCGGCGAATGCGATTATCAATACCACGGCGCGAACCGTCTCGGCGCGAACTCCCTGCTGTCCGCTATCTACGGCGGCATGATCACGGGGCCGAAAGCCGTCGAATATCTCAAAGGCTTGAAGAAATCGGCCGAGGACCTTCCTTCCTCCGTCTTCGACCGCGAGAAGAAGCGCCAAACGGACAAGTACGAGAACATTCTTAAGATGGACGGCACGGAAAACGCCTACGTCCTGCATAAAGAGCTTGGCGAGCTGATGACGAACAACATGACCGTCGTTCGCTTCAATAAGCGTCTGGAAGAAACGATCGCCTCGATCAAAGACCTGAAGCAGCGCTATCAGAAAATCAACATCAATGACACGGCGAGCTGGAACAACGCCGGCGTGGCGTTCACCCGCCAGCTGTGGAACATGCTGGAGCTGTCCGAAGCGATGACGCTCGGCGCCCTGATGCGGAACGAGAGCCGCGGCGCGCACTACAAGCCGGAATTCCCGGACCGCAACGACGAGGAATTCCTCAAGACGACAAAAGCGAAATGGACGGCGGAAGGCCCGCAAATTTCGTACGAGGACGTCGACGTTTCGCTGATCAAGCCGCGTAAACGCGACTATTCCAAGGACAAATCATAGGAAGGAGAATCACGATGGCGGAAACAGCAGTAGCACAGAAAACGGTCAAGCTGATCATTACGCGCCAGGACGGTCCGGACAAAGCGTCGTACACGGAAGAGTTCGAAGTGCCGTACCGCGCGAACATGAACGTAATCAGCGCGCTGATGGAAATCCAGCGCAATCCGAAGAAGAGCGACGGACAGAAGACGGCGCCCGTATGCTGGGAGTCGAACTGTCTCGAGGAGGTCTGCGGCGCTTGCTCCATGGTCATCAACGGCAAGCCGCGTCAAGCGTGCAGCTCGCTGATCGATAAACTGGAACAGCCGGTTCGCCTGGCTCCGATGAAGACGTTCCCGGTCGTCCGCGACCTGGTCATCAACCGCGAGCGCATGTTCAATGCGCTGAAGCGCGTCAAGGCATGGATCCCGATCGACGGTACGTACGATCTCGGCCCTGGCCCGCGCATGGCGGAAACGAAACGCCAATGGGCGTACGAGCTGTCCAAGTGCATGACATGCGGCGTCTGCCTGGAGGCATGCCCGAACGTCAACGACCGCAACAGCTTCATCGGTCCTGCGGCGATCTCGCAGGTTCGCTTGTTCAACGCGCATCCGACGGGCGAAATGCACAAGGAAGAGCGTCTGGAAGCGCTGATGGACGACGGCGGCATCGAAGGCTGCGGCAATTCGCAGAACTGCGTGCGCTCCTGTCCGAAGGGCATTCCGCTGACGACGTCGATCGCGGCGATCAATAAGGATACGACGAAGCATTTGTTCAAGACATGGCTTGGCATGTAGCTTCGGTTTGAGGAATAAAGGCGCTCCTTTGCGGGGCGCCTTTTGCTTTGGGCATCGCTTAGGGCAGGGGCAGGAGGCGGCTCCCTGGGGGCCGGCACTCCGTGCGGATGTTACGGTGAGCGCTCCCGTGGTGCTTCGCACCAAAGTCGCTCTCATTCGTAACTTCCGTGCTCCGTGCCTTCGAGGCGGCCGCAGCCGTATTGTCGGGATGCCTGTCGCGGGGGGAGGCGGCGCGAGAAGGCGCAGGGAAGGCGGGCAGGAAGTGGCTCCCCGGGGCCGGCACTCCGTACGGATGTTACGATGAGCGCTCCCGTGGTGCTTCGCACCAAAGTCGCTCTCATTCGTAACTTCCGTGCTCCGTGCTTCCGGGGTGGCCGCAGCCGTACCATCGGGAAGGCTTCCGCGGCGGGCGGAGCAGGAGGCGGCTCCCTGGGGGCCGGCACTTCGTGCGAATGTTACGATGAGCGCTCCCGTGGTGCTTCGCACCAAAGTCGCTCTCATGCGTAACTTCCGTGCTCCGTGCCTCCTGGTCGCCGCCGCCGTGCCGTCGCGATGCCTGTCGCAGGGGAGGCGTCGCCGGAAGAAGGTCGCGGCTTTAATAAACCTGCGCCGGGGCAGTAGGACAGCAGGCCGGCTCGTCCGGGCGAGGGGTACGTATCATGTTGCCTGTTGCTGCGTTTGGCGCCGCGCCAAGGTCGCGGACATACGATCCGTTATTTGTTGAAAATCTCCCTTTTTCAAAGACGGCTCGGACTTAGGATCCGCTATTTGCCGATGTGAGCATCGAAAATCTCGCATTTGATCGAAATAACGAATCTGGTGCTCTTCCGTCAATAAAGTGGACAAGAAATTATGCATTTTTTTCGTAATAAAGTTGCTCAAATAGATACGGCGAAATGTAGCCGAGTGTGCTGTTCGAGCGTTTGCGGTTGTAAAAGAACTCCAGGTAGCGGTAGATTTCCTGGTATGCCTCTGCCTGGGTTTTAAACTTAGGATTGCAGTAGATCAATTCGCGTTTCAAGATGCTGTGGTACGCCTCGATACAAGCGTTATCGTAGCAGTTGCCTCTGCGACTCATGCTGGCTTCCATTTTGTACTTCTTGAGCTGCTTGCGGTATTCTTTGGACGCGTATTGCGATCCGCGATCAGAGTGATGAATGAGACCCTTTGCTGGTTTCTTAGCCGCGTACGCTTGCTTCAAGGCGTCCAAAACCAAATCTGTCGTCATGGTATTGCTAAGCTTCCAGCCTACGATTTGCTTCGTGTATAAATCCAAAATGCTAGCCAGGTAAAGCTTCCCTTGGCGGCAGGGGATATACGTAATATCCGCTACCCACTTCTGGTTCGGTTTCGTTGCGGTAAAATCTTGCTGAAGCACGTTTGGCGCAATCGGCAGTTGGTGTTTAGAATCTGTCGTGGTCACTCTGAATTTCCCCGACATGCACGAGCGAAGGTTGTTCTCTTTCATGATCTTGCCTACCGTGCGTTCAGAGACGACCCAGCCTTCTTTGACGAGCTCATTGTGTATGCGCGGGCTGCCGTAGCGTTTCTGTGAGTCGTAGAAGTGCCACGTAATCCTTTCAGTGAGCTGCTTTTTACGCAGTTGACGCTCGGAAGGCGTTGCTTCAAGCCATTTGTAATAGCCGCTCTTGGATACTCCTAAGACTACGCACATTTTCTCGACTCGGAACTCGGAGCGGTGTTCGTCGATGAGCTGGAACCTTAGTTCTTTGCTTTGCTGAAAATGTGCAATGCTTTTTTTAGGATAGCGAGCTCTTCTTTCATGTCTTCGAGCTCGCGTTCTTTACGGCGGTTCTCCAGCTCAGCATCCTTTAGTGACTGTTCGAGGAGTTTGATTTTCTCAGGGTGATTCACCACCGGCTCCTTTTCGAACTGTCGGTACTGTGTCATCCATTGACTCAGCGTACTTTTGGGGATATTCAACTCCTCACTCAGATCCGAAAGGGACTTCGTTTGCTCCTGCACGAATCGCACTGTTTGTCTCTTAAATTCTTCGTTGTATCGTTGCCGTTGTTCCCCCATAGTGGACACCTCTTCTTATTCGTTACGTGTATTATCCTGTGTTCGTTAAGCGTGTGTCCACTATTAATACTAACTGCATGGTGTCCGAAAGATGTGAAAATGAATGTCAATTCGGACGAATAACGGATCTGGTGTCCGTAAGGCAAGCGGCAGTGCTGTCCTAGTACTAGTCCGTCATGATGATAGCAGTTGCGCCTGCTTGCGCAGGCTGCGCGTGCGCGATGGCGCCGCTCAATGCTTCCGCCCACGAGCCGATGCCCGGCTTTAGGAACGGCTGCGGCGCCATTCCGACGCCTGCCGCCCCTCAAGGCCGCCGCCCACGAGCCGATGCCCGGCATCAAGCCCGGCTGCCGCTGTACACCAGACCAACGCACCAAACCAGCACAGCAGACCAGCACAGCAAGCCTGCACAGCACACCAGCAGGCCAGCACACCAGACCAGCACAGCAAGCCAGTACACCAAACCAGCACAGCAGGCCAGCGCACGAAACCAGCGCAGCAGGCCAGCGCACCACGCCGGCACACCAGGCCGCTCCCCCCGCTAAGCCGCGAAGCCCGACGCCGGCAATCGGCGTCGGGCTTCGCAACACAAAAGGGCTGTTCCGCATGGGAACAGCCCTTCCTTGCTATAACAGCCCAAGCCGCTCAGGATCGGCGGCTTAGCACCAATGTTCGCCCCAATCTTGAATGGATTGGATAACGGGCTCAAGTCCTCGCCCTTTCTTGGTCAATTCATATTCAATCCGAACGGGCATCTCGGGATAGACATTACGTTTAATGATCTCGCAATGCTCCAATTCCTTCATCCGGTCGGTCAACATTTTGTCGCTCATTTCCGGAATTTGTTCTTTGATTTCCTTGAACCGTTTCGGTCCACCCAGAAGGACGCGTATAATCAGAGCGATCCACTTCTTGCCTAACAATTCAGTCGCGCATTCGTACTTTGGGCACATTTTGGAATAATCCACGTTATCACCCCTCTTTCGCTCCCTCTATTGTAACACAGGACAAATTGTAAAGGGAATGGATATTCGGCTTGTGCCGAAGAATACTTTTCATTTGCTATCAACTATAGTAAAGTAAGTTTGAATTGAGAGACATAATATGACAATCTATTATTTTATTCCCGGGCGGTGCCGAAATATTTTCTAGGACGTGTCGAAAACAGGCCTGTTATAATAGAGGGACAGACGAATGCGATAGACAAGGTATCGAGGTGTGCAATGACAGACAACTGGGGTTTCTATGAACGCCGCGCCGGCGGTGAGCAGATGCGCGTTCTCGTTAATATCGGGCATCGGGCGACGGCGCCGCTTGAAGGATATACGGAGCTGTTGTCCGTGACGGTCAATTTGTATCCGGTCCGTGAGAATACGCGCAATAACCGGCAATTCATCATCCAGCTGGAGGAGCTTGAAGCGAAGCTGGAGCATTGGCTGAACGGCACGGCGGATGCGGTGTACGTCGGCCGGATCAACGCCGCGACGCGGCTGGAGTTCTATTATTACGCGAAGGAAGGCCTAACCGGGGGAAATGCGATTCGCGCATGGCTGGACGAGCATTGGCCGCACCGCGCGCAGTCGTATTCGAAGTCGGATCCGGAGTGGGAGTTCTACCGCTTCCTGATGCCGAGCGCGCTGGAAGAGCTGTTCGTTCATAATGCGCAAATGATCTATGCGCTCATTCATAAAGGCGATAAGATCGCGGAGCCTCGCATCGTGTATCACTGGCTGCTGTTTCGCGAGGCGGAGGACAGGGTCGAAATGGAAGAGCTGCTTCAAAGCGAGGGCTACGCGATCGAGAAAGGCAAGGAGAGCAAGCCGGAGGACGACTTCCCGTATCCGCTCGTGATCAGCAAGTACGAGGACGTACGCCTGGATACGATTAATGCCCGCGTGCGCGAGCTGTACCAGCTGCTCGACGGGCGGGCGGGCCGCTACGACGGCTGGGGCTCCACGATGCGGCTGTCGGCCGCGATGCGGTTTCGCTGGTATATGAAGCGCCGCAAGGAAGCGGTGCAATCCGCATGCCGCCGGCTGTTCATGCGCGGCCAATCACAACCGAATCAGAATCAGCCCGGCAATCGTTAAGACGAACGCGGACCACTGGAGCGCGGTCAATCGCTCCCGGTAGACGAGGATGGAGCCGGCGGCGACGACGAGGCCGTTAGTGGCGAAGACCGGCGCGGCGATGCTCGCTTGTCCCGTCTGCAGCGCAACGGCGTAGAGCTGCAAGCCGGCATAGGAGAATAATCCGGCGATCAGGCCCCACTTCAGCCCTGTAGATGCGGCGCTGCGGAGGAGGCTGTCCTTCAACCCGGCTCTAACGGCTGACGATCCATTGCCGGCGGCTGAAGATCCGTCCGTCATGAATCCCGCTCTGTCTGCGGGATGTGCCGCTTCGTCATCGGCGCCCGCCGCATCGCTCGCGGCTGCTGACCTCGACGACAGTCCGACGGATGACTGACGTTTTGACTGAAGTTCTAACTGAGGTTCCGGCTGGGGCTCTGACTGAGATTGCAGAGAAGCGTGAGCTCGCATCCAATTGCGCAGGACGACCCAGGCGAAGCCGAGGAAGGATAGCGCGTAAGCGGCGAACAATACCGGCGTGCCGTGCAGTCCCATCTCGTCCGTTACTTTCAGCCCGCCGTTGCGTACCGCGAACAGCAAGATGCTGAGGCCGACGTAGAGATGCCACTTCCGCCGGAGAGCCTGGCGCTGTCCGGATCTTCGAACGGAGATGAAGACAACGGCGGCGAGCAGCAGCACGATGCCCGTCAGCTCGAACGCGGTCAGCGGCTCGTTATAGACGAAGGTGCCGAGTCCGATGACAAGCACGATGTTCATGTTCGTCAAAGGCGATGTCAGGCTGGCCGGACCGTAAGCCATCGCTTTCATGAACAGCGCGTTGCCGAGCGCGGAGCCGGCTCCGATGAACAGGCCTGCGATCCATACCCGGGGATCGGTCAGCGCCGAATCGAGGGTTCCCTCGATCGCGCCGTTCACCGCGAATCCGGCCGCGCCGGACAAATAAAGACCCAGAAACAGATCGGCGTTCGCGCCGCCCTGCATCTGGGACACTTTCATCCACCAGCCCGCCAGCCCGAAGAGCAGTGCGCTGCCGATAGCTGCTGCAAACCACATTGTATGTCACCTTTCCGCGCGATGTGCGCCCGAAATTCGAATTTGTCATACAACTGAAATGTTTCTGTTATCGTTCCATTACATTCAAGGGGTATTATACTGACCAAGACCCCCTTTTGATTATACATTTACGGACCTGCGATGCGCAGGTCCGCTTTTTTTATCCGAATCCATCACGCCGCCGCAGCGGCTGCTTCTCAGGGAAGGGAAGGGAAGTTCTATAAGGGCACGACAACAGGCTGCTTGTTCTTGTAATACTGCCACTGCGTAAAGCCGATTTCCTTCAGCCGCTTGGCAACGAGCTCCCATTCGTCGCCCACGCGGCCAGGCTTATGCGCGTCGGAGCCGAACGTCACGGCAACGCCGTAATGGCAGGCCCGTTCCAGAATCGCATCCGACGGATACCAGCCGCCGACATCCTTCGTCGAGCCCGAAGTATTGATCTCGATGGAAACGCCGCTGTCCGCAATCAGTTTGAGCGCTTCGTCGATCGCGTCGTCGGCCTGAATGTCCGAGAACGCCGGATAGTAGCCCTTCATGGCGTCGATATGGCCGAGCACCTGGAACATGCCGGTCTGCGCGGATTGGCCGATCAGCTTGTAATAATGACGCTTCTCTTCCTGCTTGCGCGCCTCCGACAAGCCTTTCCACCGGTTGCGGTTGAAGATGCTGACGCCGCGCGACTGATGCACGGAGCCGATGATGTAGTCGAACGGATAACGGGCGTATATGCTGCGGTACAGCTCGATATGCTCGGGGAAGAAATCCGATTCGACGCCGAGCAGCACGTCGATCCGGCCTTCGTACTTGCCTTTCAGCCGCAGCACCTCGTCGACGTAGTTGGCGAATTCGCTCTTCGCCATCGCGATGCCGGGATTGAGCCGATCCTGGTCGCTGAAGAAATAAGGGGAATGATCCGATATGCCGATGACGGCCAAGCCGGCTTTGATCCCGGCTTGAATATAATCCTCGATCCGGTCATCCGCGTGACCGCAACGGAAATGATGCGTATGCAAGTCGAACTTCACGCTGTTCTCCTCCTAAAAGTGTTGTGTGCGCTTCGCAGCCGGGCCTCCGGCAAGATGAACGAAACTCGCTTCGAAAGCATACGCTATTCGCTGCTAATGAAATGGTCTTCGGGCATGCCTTTCAAATCGCTCAGAAACTGCTGCATGGCGGAATTGATGTACCTGCCCGACTTGTACACGAGACCGACCGGGTGGCTCATATCCAGCTCGTTGACTTTGATGCGCTTCAGCGTGCCGAGGCGGACTTCGTTGGCGATGGAGAGCTTGGAGACGACGGCGGCGCCGAGGTTGATCTCCACCATCCGTTTGACCTCTTCGCTGCTCGACAGCTCCATGACGATATTGGGCTGCAAGTTGAATCTGCGGAAGATCTGGTCCAGGAACCGCCGTCCTAACGTATCCGGCGACAGCATAATCATGGGTATGTCCTTCAACGATTCGACGGTCGTATGCTTCAATTGGCTCATGGGATGCTCCGGCGCTACGACGAGCTCGTACGTGTCGTAATACAGGATGGACGTTTCCACGTTCGGATTCCGTTCGTTCAGGTACGTAATGCCGATATCGACGTTCCCGTTCTCGACGCTGGCCATGACGCCGGACGAAGGCATGGAATGAATGGTCGTCTTGATAAGCGGGAATTGATTTTGAAAGTAGGACAGCACACGCGGCAAAATTTGAATGGCGATGGAGGAGGTGGTGCCGAGCACGATATGGCCCTGCGGCGTCTGGTTCAGGTCGGACAGCTTCTGCTTCAATTCTTCTACGATGGACAGCATGCGCTCGGCGTGATCCAGGAAAACCTTGCCGCGATCGGTCAGCGTGACGGGCTGATTCCGATCGATGAGCACCGTCTTAAACTCGTCCTCAAGGCTTTTGATTTGCGCGGACACGGCGGGCTGGGTCAAGTTCAGCAATTCGCCGGCTTTCCGGAAACTCATCGTCCGAGAGATCGTTAACAGCGTTTCAAGCTGGTTTATATTCACGGAATCCCTCCCTACTATTAAAGATTTTTATCACATACTGCTTTTATTATAAATGAAATCCTGCCCGGCAGTAAAGTAAACGTATCGCGTATGAAGGGATCTTCATAATTCGCGAGAAGGAATCATGCGAATGCCGTCGAATCCTTGTGAAAGATTAATGAGCCGTTAGCGCTAATAAAGGAGCGAATCGCATGAACCCCAAGGCGGTGCGAAGCTGGATCATGTACGACTGGGCCAATTCCGCTTTTGTCACGACGATCATGGCCGCGGTAATGCCCGTGTTCTACAAGGAAGTCGCCGGCAAAGGGCTCATCGGCAACGCCGCGGAGAATTACTGGGGCTTCACGCAGACGATCGCGATGCTCTTCGTCGCGGTGCTGTGCCCGATCCTGGGCGCCGTCGCCGACTACGCCGGGTCGAAAGTCCGATTCCTGTCCGCCTTCATGTATATCGGCGCCGCCGCGTCCGTCGGCATGGCGTTTATCGGCGAAGGCGACTGGCTGTTCGCGTCGGTTCTCGTCGTCATCGGGACGATCGGCTTCGCCGCGTCCAATACGTTCTACGACGCGCTGCTGCCGAGCGTATCCACGCCGGAGACGATGAACGCGGTCAGCAACAGAGGCTACGCCATGGGTTATTTGGGCGGCGGATTGCTGCTGCTCGTAAATCTTGTTATGATCATGTTTTACGACAAGCTCGGCTTTCCGACGAAGACGCTCGCCACGCAGACGGTCTTCGCGATGGTCGGCGTCTGGTGGCTCCTGTTCTCGCTGCCCGTCATGCGTAACGTGAAGGAGACGGCGCGCGAAGAAAGCGCGGGCTTCGGCCGGGCGGTGAAGAAGGGATTGTCTCGGGTGAAGGGGACGATCGCGACCTTGAAGCGTTACCCGGAGCTGCTCAAGTACATGGCTTCCTTCTGGTTCTTCAACGACGGCATCAATACCGTCATTGTCATGGCGACGATATACGGCAGCGGAATCGGCATCGAGACGAACGATCTCATCGCGGCGCTGCTCATTACCCAATTCGTCGGGTATCCAAGCACGCTGCTGTTCATCAAGTTCGCTTCGCGGATCGGCGTGAAGAAATCGATCTACAGCTCGTTGACTGTCTATATACTGATCGTCATTCTCGGCTTCTTCATGACGAGCGCCGTCCATTTCTATGCGCTTGCCGCGCTGGTCGGGCTCGTGCAGGGCGGAAGCCAGGCGACGGCGAGGTCGCTGTACGCCTCGCTCGTGCCGCCTTCGAGAACGGCGGAATTCTTCGGCTTCTTAAGCTTATCGAGCAAGTTCGCGTCCATTGCGGGACCGTTCGTCTTCTCGGTCGTCGGCACGATCACGGGCTCCAGCCGCTACGGGATTTTGGCGCTGCTGGCTTTCTTTATCATCGGCATTGCCATTCTCGTTTATGTGGACGTGGATAAAGGAAAGCGGGAGGCGCTGGCCGGTGAGGCCGCCGCCTAACCGCTGCCGAAGCAGGGAACCGGGCAGCTTGTCAGTCACACGAAAGGGGTACTGCCTATGAAAGGAACGACGCATCTGACCATCGGCCTGGCGATCGGCGTCGCGGCGGCCGCGAGCCATCCGTTCACGGCGCGGAATGCGGCGCTGTACGTCGCCGTCGCGGCCTTCTCGTCGCTCAGCGCCGATCTGGACGGCACGAGCATGCTGAGCGGCAAGCTGAACCGCGCGGCCAAGGCGGTTCACGCGCTGCTGTTATGGGGCGGAGCCGCCTTGACCGCGGCGGCCGGCATTGCCTATGCGGCCAAAGGCTTTCTCCGCGTGGAGTGGGCCATCGCCGCCGTCTCGGTGCTGCTGCTCGGCCTCGTGCTCGGCAACGGCAAGATTCGCAACGCGCTCGTCAGCTTGATCGGACTCGGGCTGCTGTACGGCGGCTTCGCCCAAGGGCTGTCATGGCTGATGGGACTCGGCGTCTTCGTCGCCTGGGTGCCTTGGCTGAACCATCGCGGATTGACGCACACGGTATGGGCCGCCGCGGCATGGTGGGCCATCGGCAACGGGCTGGAGGCGCAGATCGGCGTAGCGGATATCGCGCAAACCGCGTTATGGGGCTACCTGTCGCATTTGATCGCCGATACGTTGACGCCAAGCGGCGTCAAATGGCTGTATCCGCTGACGAAGAAGACGTTCAAGCTGCCGCTCGGCAAGCTGTAATCCGGGTAGCAATTGCAAAAAGCTCTCCGAGACCTTAAGGGTCAAGGAGAGCTTTTGGCATATCGTTGCGGAATGCCGCAGCGGCTCAGAGCCATTCCTTCTTGCGGAAGATGAAGAACATGCCGAATCCGAGCAGCAGCATGAACGTCAGCAGCACGTAGGAGCCGCCGTGCATATGGAGGCCGGGAATGTAGTCGAAGTTCATCCCGTAAATGCCGGTAATGAAGGTGAGCGGCATGAAGATCGTCGTCAAGGCGGTGAACACGCGCATGATTTCGTTCGCGCGGTTGGCGAGGCTGGATTGATAAGCTTCTCGCAAGTTGCCCATGAGATCGCGGTACGTGTCGAATGTCTCGGCGATCTTGACGGCGTTCTCGTAGATGTCGCTGAAATATTTTTGCAGCTGGTCGTCGATCAGCTTGAGATCCTTCTTGTTGAGCGTCGCGATCAATTCCTTCTGCGGGCCGAGCACTTTCTTCAGCCATAGAATCTCGCTTCGCAGACCGATGATCTCGTTCAGATGCGATTTCTTCGTATGCACGAGAATGTCTTCTTCCAGACTCTCGATGCGCACCTCGATCCGGTCGCCGACGAGGAAGTAATTGTCGACAACGATGTCGACGAGATGATACAGGAAGTGGTCCGGCCTGCTGACCTGCTCCTCGAGCAGAATCGGCTTCAGCGAGCGAAGCTCGTTGATCTTCTGTTTCGTAACGGTAATGATATAATGGCGTCCCAGAAAAATGTTCAAGGCGCGCAGAAAAATTTCTTCATCGTCAAAACGGATGCTGTTGATAACGAGAAAATAATGGCCCTCGTGAATCTCGATTTTGGGCCGCTGCTCCTCTTCGCTCAGGCAGTCTTCGACCGCCAGTTCGTGAAGCGAGAATAACGGCTGCAATACGGTAAGATCGTCCACGTCCGCGTCGATCCAGTAGAAGCCCTCCGCGGGCGGAATCGTTGCCGTGGCAACGTCGTCGATCGTCTTGAAGACGCCTTGCGTCACATGACGGATTTTCATCCGCGCTCCTCCTCTCCTGCCTAGCTGAATAGTTCCCGGATGCCGGCATGAGGAAGGAAGCCTGCGCGAACACGCCCAAAGGACCGTTATTCGCGGCGCCGCAAGACAGGGCGGTCGTACGAATAAGGCCGGTTAAGCGTATGCGGACAAACTGACGCTTCAACACGCCGGTGATCGATGCGACAACGCGTATCCATCATGCGGGAAGCCGCATGCACGGTACGGTTGTCCGCAGGCCTCGGGTCGCCGTCCATATTCGTAAACACCCCTTTATCGTTCAAATAAGCGACAAGTCGCGCATAATCCTTGTCTAGTATACTCCGACAGCGTCTTTCCATACAAGCACAAAAATAGGGCGTTCGCCTGTATTAGCATATGCCCCGAAAAGCCTGTGGTGACGCCGTTTTCGTAGACTTGAAAGGGGCTTCGCCGCCCAATGTCCGGTGTAAGCGTTTCACCTTGAACGGAGGTGTCTTGACGTATACGGAGGAATGATTTAAAGTATTCCCATAACGTGATTCCACAATTAAATAAGCAAGCTTTCTTATCAAGAGCAGGCGGAGGGACTAGCCCGATGAAGCCCGGCAACCGGCGTGTGAACGCACGGTGCTAATTCTTGCGGAAACGTTGGTTTCTGAGAGATGAGAGGCGCATGAACGATACAGTTATGCCCCTCTCTGTCAGAGAGGGGCTTTCGCTTTTTCATTGCCCTCCTCAAGAGAAGACAGAACGATGACAGGAGTGAGTCGACATGCCGATCAAGGTACCCGATCAATTACCGGCGAAAGACATTCTGATCGAAGAGAATATCTTCGTCATGGAAGAGAGCTTCGCGTATCACCAGGACATCCGCCCGCTGCGGATCGTCATTCTCAATCTGATGCCGACCAAGGAAGTGACCGAGACGCAGCTGCTGAGGCTGATCGGCAACACGCCGCTTCAAGTGGAAGCGGTGCTGATTCACCCGAAGACGCACACGTCCAAGAATACGTCCTCGCAGCATCTGGAGTCGTTCTACAAAACGTTCGACGATATCAAGCACGAATACTACGACGGCATGATCATCACGGGCGCTCCCGTAGAGACGCTGCCGTTCGAAGAAGTGAATTATTGGGAAGAACTGAAGGACATCATGGACTGGTCGACCCGCAAAGTGACTTCGACGTTCCATATCTGTTGGGGCGCGCAGGCCGGCCTGTACCACCATTACGGCATTCCGAAATACGATCTGGCCGAGAAAATGTTCGGCGTATTCCCGCATCAGGTCGTGAAACGCAACGTACCGCTGATGAGAGGCTTCGACGAGCAATTCTTCGTGCCGCAGTCGCGCCATACGGAAGTCCGCACCGCGGATATCGAAGCGGTGAACGACCTGGACATCCTGTCCACTTCGCCCGACGCCGGCGTGTACATCGCGGCTTCCCGCAACGGCCGGCAAATATTCGTCACGGGCCATTCCGAATACGATCCGTGTTCGCTCAAGGCGGAATACGACCGCGACGTGGCCAAAGGAATGGACATCGCGCTGCCGAGAAATTACTATCCGAACGACGATCCGTCCAAGCTGCCGCTGTCCACGTGGCGCGCGCATGCGAACCTGCTGTTCTCGAACTGGCTGAATTATTACGTGTACCAGCAAACGCCGTACGATCTGGGAGCGGGCATATAACGCGAGCCCCACAAACGCACAATAGACGCAAGTATATAGGAGAGGGAGTCTTCCGCACATGAAAATCGAAAGCCGTTTAGCGCAAATCGGATCCATCAAGGAGCCCGTTACCGGGGCCGTCAGTTTTCCCGTCTATCAAGCGACCGCTTTCCGCCACCCGCGCCTCGGTGAGAGCACCGGGTTCGATTACGCCCGCACCAAGAGCCCGACGCGCTCCGTGCTGGAGGAAGCGGCGGCGCAGCTGGAATCCGGCGACGCCGGATTCGCCTGCAGCAGCGGCATGGCCGCGCTGACGACCATCTTCTCGCTGTTCGGACAGGGGGACCATCTCCTCGTATCCCTTGACCTGTACGGCGGCACCTACCGCCTGCTGGAGCGGATCATGAGCCGCTTCGGCGTGACGGCGACGTACGTCGATACGAACGATATCGACGAGCTGAACATGCTCGTTACGCCGTCGACGAAGGCGATTCTGATCGAAACGCCGACGAATCCGCTGATGATGATTACGGACCTGGAGCGCGTCTGCGCATGGGCGAAATCGAAGAACCTGCTGTCGATCGTGGACAACACGCTGCTGACGCCGTTCTTCCAGCGTCCGATCGAGCTTGGCGCGGATATCGTCGTGCACAGCGCATCCAAATATCTGGGCGGCCACAACGACGTGCTTGCCGGCCTGATCGTGACGAAGGGCAAGGAGCTGTCCGAGCAGATGGCGTTCCTGCACAATTCGCTCGGCGCCGTGCTCGGTCCGCAGGATTCCTGGCTGCTGATGCGAGGCATGAAGACGCTGGCGCTGCGCATGGAGCGCCATCAGGCCAACGCGACGGCCATCGCGAACTGGCTGCTCGCGCATGAAGCGGTGGACGAAGTGTACTATCCGGCGCTTCCGCATCATCCCGGCCATGACGCGCAGAGCCGTCAATCGTCCGGCAACACCGGCATCTTCTCGTTCCGCTTGAAGAATGCCGCTTACGTGGAGCCGATTCTGCGCCATATCCGGCTGATCGCGTTCGCCGAGAGCCTCGGCGGCGTGGAATCGCTGATGACCTATCCGGCCGTGCAGACGCATGCCGACATTCCGGTCGAAATCCGGCAGAAAATCGGCGTCGACGATCGTCTGCTGCGCTTCTCCGTCGGCATCGAGCACCAGGACGATCTGATCGCCGACCTGGCGCAGGCGTTCGATGCGGCAAAACGCGAAATCGAGGGGGCTTAATCCGATGTCCGAGCAGCAATCCAAAAACAACAACAACAAGCCCGAAACGAAATTCGCGACGAAGCTGATTCATTTCGGCAGCGAAATCGACGAGCATACCGGCGCGTCCAGCGTGCCGATCTACCAAGCGTCGACGTTCCACCACCACGACATCTTCAATCCGCCGGTGCATGACTACAGCCGTTCCGGCAATCCGACGCGCCAGGCGCTGGAAGATTACATCGCGCTGCTCGAAGGCGGCGCGCGCGGGTTCGCGTTCGCCTCCGGCATGGCGGCGATCTCGACAGCGTTCCTGCTGTTCTCGACCGGCGACCACGTCATCGTGACGGAGGACGTCTACGGCGGCACGTACCGCCTGCTGACGACCGTTCTGAACCGGCTCGGCATCGAGTCGACGTTCGTGGACATGACGGATTTCGACGCGGTGAAGGCGGCGCTTCGTTCCAATACGAAGGCCGTGTTCATGGAGACGCCGTCCAACCCGACGCTCAAAATTACCGATATCGGCGAGATCGCGGCATGGGCGAAATCGCATGAGCTGATCACGCTGCTGGACAACACGTTCATGACGCCTTACCATCAGCGTCCGATCGAGCTCGGCGTGGATATCGTCCTGCACAGCGCGACGAAGTTCCTCGGCGGGCACAGCGATGTCTTGGCCGGACTGGCCGTCGTGGCGAACGACAGCCTCGGACGCCGTCTGAAGCAGCTGCAGAACGGGCTCGGCACCGTGCTTGCGCCGCAGGAATCGTGGCTGCTGATGCGCGGCATGAAGACGCTGCAGGCGCGCATGGAGCAGAGCGAGCGCAGCACCCGCAAGCTGGCGGAATGGCTGAGCGGCCATCCGGCGGTAACGCGCGTGTATTATCCGGGGCTGGCCGATCACCCGCGCCGCGAGGTCCACGAGAAGCAGTCCAAGGGCTACGGCGCGGTCGTCTCCTTCGACGTCGGCGACGGCGACCGGGCGAAGGCGGTGCTGAGCCGCGTGAAGCTGCCGCTCGTGGCGGTAAGCCTTGGCGCCGTCGAGAGCATCTTGTCGTATCCGGCAATGATGTCCCATGCGGCGATGCCGCAGGAAGTGCGGCATGAACGCGGCATTACCGACGGGCTGCTGCGCTACTCCGTCGGTCTCGAGGATATCGACGATCTGATCGCGGATTTGGATCAAGCGCTGAACGGGTAATTCGGCGCATATAGAGCCATACGCGGCTGTCCGGATGGACTAGCCGCGTTTTTCTTCGTTTTGGGGGAGTTACCGCGTTCGGACGGCATATGACGGCCGATTGCGTTTGTGGTAGTATAAATTGAACCTGTTTGGGTACGGAAATGTGGAATGAAGGAGGTCTACTGCATTGTCTAACATCGATCCAATTTTAGATAAAGCGTTGCAAGGCGGACGGATCGGACTGGAAGAGTGCATCACGCTGTTCGAATCCGACGAAATCGAGAAAATGGGGCATGTCGCCAACCAGCTGATGATGCGGAAGCATCCGGAGCCGATCACGACGTTCGTCGTGGGACGCAACATCAACTACACGAATATTTGCGACGTGTACTGCCGGTTCTGCGCGTTCTACCGCGCGCCGGGCTCGAAGGAGGGCTACGTCCTGTCCGACGAAACGATCCTGAAGAAAATACAGGAGACGATCGATGTCGGCGGAACGGAAATCCTGATGCAGGGCGGGGTCAACCCGGATCTGCCGTTCTCGTACTACCTGGATTTGCTGCGCAAAATCAAATCGCACTATCCCGAAATTACGATGCATTCCTTCTCGCCGGCTGAAATTCAGAAGATGGTCACGCTGTCGGGCTTGCCGCTGGAGCAGGTGCTGCGCGAGCTGAACGCGGCGGGCCTCGATTCATTGCCGGGCGGCGGCGGCGAAATCCTCGACGACCGGACGAGACGGAAGATCAGCCGCTTGAAAGGGTCGTGGACGGACTGGATGGACGTTATGCGTACCGGCCATAAGATCGGCATGAACGCGACGGCGACGATGGTCATCGGCTTCGGCGAAGAGATGGAGGAGCGCGCGCTGCATCTGCTCCGCGTCCGCGAAGCGCAGGACGAATGCATCGCGAACGGCTACGACTCCAAGGGCTTCCTGGCGTTCATTCCGTGGACGTTCCAGCCGGAGAACACGAACATGAAGCGGGAGAAAGCGACGCCGGAGGAATACTTGAAGACGCTCGCGATCAGCCGGATTACGCTGGACAACATCGACAACTTCCAATCGTCGTGGGTGACGATGGGGCCGGAAATCGGCAAGTTGACGCTCTCGTACGGCTGCAACGACTTCGGCAGCACGATGATCGAGGAGAACGTCGTCTCCGCTGCGGGCACGACACACAAGGTCAACATCGGCTCGACGCTTCGCATCATCCGCGAAGCGGGCAAAATCCCGGCGCAGCGGAATACGAAGTACGACATCTTGAAGGTGTACGAGGAATCCGAGCAGGCGCAGAACGATTTTATTATGCAAAACTAAGGTTCGGGCCATAGCTTCCTGAAGCTTCTTCAACGGCGGAGATCATCCGCCGGCGAGGAGGCTTTTTTGCGTCTTCGTTTCCTTCAGGGTACGCAAGGGTGAATGATAATCAAGACCGTGCGCGCATCCAAGATCAGCCTTTCATTCCAGCGTCCGGCCAGCGCAGGCAGAGCATACATCGTATATCTGCTTCCGACGAACCATATACTGTTAAGGAAGCGGCAAAACGCGATCGGGCGACCGATCGGCCCATCGCCTGCCTATCGAACCTTCGAGCCATTCCGATAACGGCGCTCCGTGCGGCGCGAAATTTAAGCATATGCTTCGATGTCGTCTTTGTCTCATGTCCGCCGCGCTGCCGGCGGCCGCTGTTCCAATCAACGCGCACGCGATTGCGTCGGATGCGGATCTTGATCAATGCCTGCCGGCCGGCCTTCCATGCGTTCCAATACTGTTTAGGAGTTGAGCCTATGGAACTGTTCACTGTTTCGTTGCATTCGGCTTCCCAGGAGGCGATTGACCGCCTACATCGTTATCTGAGCGAAGAATTCGCCGATTTACATAGTGCCGGCGCAGGCTGCAAAGCTGCCTTCACGCGGCCCGATTACGATAGCATGGCCATCCAGTGCCGGGCGGAGCTGCCGGTTTTTCAGCTGGAGCAGGACGGCCCGGTGGTCTACCGCAGATCGGCGCTTGCGTTCGCGCGTTATATCCTGAACGAATTGGAGCCGATGCTCCTGAAGGCGATCATCCGGAAACAGTTCCACTACGAGGACGCGGCTGAAATCGAAGCGCTGTCGCGCTACTGCCACAATATCCTCTACGGAACGACCGGCTATGGCACGACTGTCTATGGTACGTCCGTCGTCGCGGCGCAGGAGGAAGAGAACGCGGCGGACAGGGCGGATCTGGAACGGCGGCTCGGGAAGGTGGCCGACGAGCTGGAGCAGTTCGTTGCGGGCAACACCCGGCTTCATCTGGACGGCTTCGTTTCGTTCCGGCTTGCCTCGTATTGGCAGGAGCTCAAGGACGTCGTGGCGTACGCGGTCGATGAATACGTGATGGATAAACAGTATCAGGAATTCATCTCGTTGTTGAAATATTTCGTGCGGATGCAGGAAGTGAAGCTGCCGATCGTCCACGTGCTCCATAAAGGCGGAAGCGATTTCGTGCTGTACGATCAGCAATTTCAGCTGCTGGATACCGTGCCGGCCGACCGGATCGTAGCGGAGATGCTCGAATCGGAAATGAACATGGAGGATATGATCGTCAGCACCCTGATCACGGTCTCCCCGCAGCAAATCGTCATTCACACCAGGCAGCCGGAGCTCCCGGTCATGCGCACGCTGGAGACGATTTTCGAGCAGCGGGTCCGGCTATGCTGTTCCTGCGGCCAGTGCAGCCTCCATTTCGACGAGGCCGATCATGCTCCGGCAGAGCAGCCGGCGGAGATTCGCATCCGCAACGTCATTCCGTGAATCGCTGGAAGACGGGGAATCGGGCTTGACCGGGCAAGCCGCGGCGGCTTATAATGGCTAGTAAGAAAAAGCGTTGACAAAGACATGTATCACCGTCCCGCACGATCCAGAGAGAGGAAACCCGGCTGAAATTTCCTTGCGCTGCAGCGATGATATACCCCTTTGTAGCTGTGAAGTTGAAACCGGGCTTAGGCTTGGCGGTAAGCTCCACCGGATCGTTTCCGTTACGAACGTCTACAAGGATCGGCAGACGGCTCTAACCGTTGCCGGTTGAACTAGGGTGGAACCACGGGTCAATCACAAGCACTCGTCCCTTCGCGGGGATGCGTGCTTTTTTATTTGGGCGCGCAATCCGCAGCAACCATCAACCGACCAGGAGGAACGAAAATCATGGCGATTCAAGTGAAGCTGCCGGACGGCGCCGTCCGGGAATACGAACAAGGCGCAACGATCGAAGACGTGGCGGGCTCGATAAGCACGGGCTTGCGGAAGAATGCGGTGGCAGGCAAGGTGGACGGCAAAGTCGTCGACCTCAATACGCCGCTGGAAAGGGATGCGGCGCTCGAAATCGTGACGCTGGATTCCGCCGACGGGCTTGAAGTGTACCGCCACAGCACGGCGCATTTGATGGCGCAGGCGATCAAACGGCTGTATCCGGAACGCAACGTGAAGCTCGGCATCGGCCCTGTCATCGAAGACGGATTCTACTACGACATCGACATGGACGAGACGCTGACGGCCGACGACCTCGAGAAAATCGAGAAGGAAATGGAGCGCATCGTCAAGGAAGATTTGCCGATCCGCCGCCGCGCCGTCAGCCGCGACGAAGCGATCGCGATTTTCACGGAAATCAACGATCCGCTGAAGCTGGAGCTGATCCGCGACCTGCCGCAGGAAGCGCAGATCACGATTTACGACCAGGGCGAGTTCTTCGACCTATGCCGCGGACCGCATCTGCCCTCCACGGGGCGCATCAAGGCATTCAAGCTGCTCAGCATTGCCGGGGCCTACTGGCGCGGCGATTCCAAGAACAAGATGCTGCAGCGCATCTACGGCACGGCGTTTCCGAAGAAAGCGCAGCTCGACGAGCATTTGCACTTCCTGGAGGAAGCGAAGAAGCGCGATCACCGCAAGCTCGGCAAAGAGCTGAAAATGTTCACCTTCTCCCGCGAAGTCGGCCAAGGCTTGCCGCTCTGGCTGCCGAACGGCGCGCGCGTGCGCAGAACGCTGGAGCGTTATATCGTCGATCTGGAGGAGCGTCTCGGCTACCAGCACGTCTACACGCCGGTATTGGCGAACGTGGAGCTGTACAAGACGAGCGGCCACTGGGAGCACTACAGCGAAGACATGTTCCCGAAGATGGCGCTCGACAACGAGGAGCTCGTGCTCCGTCCGATGAACTGTCCGCATCATATGATGGTGTTCAAGAGCGAAATGCGCTCGTACCGCGACTTGCCGATCCGCATCGCCGAGCTCGGCACGATGCACCGCTACGAGATGTCCGGCGCCTTGACGGGGCTGCACCGCGTGCGCGCGATGACGCTGAACGACGCGCATATCTTCGCCCGTCCGGATCAGATCAAGGAGGAGTTCAGCCGCGTTATCAACCTGATCCGTCAGGTGTACGAGGACTTCGGCATCAAGGAATACCGCTTCCGCCTGTCGTACCGCGATCCGCAGGATACGGAGAAGTACTTCCCGAACGACGAAATGTGGGAAATGTCGCAGCGCATGCTGCGCGAAGTCGTCGAGGAGCTCGGCCTGCCGTTCTTCGAGGCGGAAGGCGAAGCGGCCTTCTACGGCCCGAAGCTGGACGTGCAGATCAAGACGGCGCTCGGCAAGGAAGAGACGCTCTCCACGGCGCAGCTCGACTTCTTGCTGCCGGAACGCTTCGAGCTTGAATACGTCGGCGACGACGGCAAGAAGCACCGTCCGGTCGTTATCCACCGCGGCATTATCAGTACGATGGAGCGCATGACGGCGTTCCTGCTCGAGAACTTCGCGGGCGCGCTGCCGCTCTGGCTGTCGCCGGTCCAAGCGAAGATCATTCCGGTCTCCACGGCGTACGAAGGTTATGCGCGCGAGCTTGAAGAGAAGCTGCAGCTCGCCGGCATCCGCGTCGAATCCGACCTGCGCAACGAGAAGCTCGGCTACAAGATCCGGGAAGCGCAGCTGGAGAAGATGCCGTACATGCTGATCGTCGGCGAGAACGAAGCGAATTCGGAATCCGTCTCCGTCCGCAAACGCGGCGAAGGCGATATCGGCTCGAAGCCGGTTGCGGAGCTGATCGCGATGCTGCAGAATGAAATCGCGACGAAACAGATCTAGAGCGGCCAGCAGGCCTTGAAGCGGCGCGATGACCGGTCCGGCTGACAGGCCGGCCGCGGTCATCGCCGCTGCATAAAGCTTGTCGTCATTGGGTATCCTTCCTGCTAAGGAGGCTTGCAACCCAAATGACGACAAGCTTTTTATCGTTTCGCCGCTTGCTGCTCGCTTGCGCGGCCGCGCTGCTCTTGTTCGGGCAGGCGCTGTACGCGGAATGCAAGGCAGCCGGCAGCAGGAACGAACAACCCCATGAGAAACCGTCCGAGATCGGCATGCCTGCCATGTCATCCTTGGCGGCAGGCAGCGTTCATCATATGCAGGTCGTTGCTACCGGCTATACGGCCGGCGTGGAGTCGACCGGCAAGCGGCCGGGGCATCCGCAATACGGCATCACCTATTCGGGCGTCAAGGTACGCCGCGACTTCGTATCGACGATCGCGGCGGATCCGAAAGTGTTCCCGATCGGAACCGTTCTCTACGTGCCGGGCTACGGCTACGGGATCGTAGCGGATACGGGCTCGGCCATTAAAGGCAGGAAGATCGATCTCTATTTCGAGACGAGGAAACAAGTGTTCAATCAATGGGGCAAGCGGAAAGTAACGGTATACGTTCTGAAGCGGGGCAACGGCAAACTGACCGAAGCGAGGGTGACCGAGCTGAACGAGGCGGTCACGGCCGAGAAGACGCTGCCGCGATCCGTCCTGGAGTCCTAGCGCTCCGTCTTGCCGGAAGTTCGATATAGATAAAGAAGGTTGACGTTCAACCTTCTTTTTTTTATGCTTTTACTGTGATATGATCAATTTATGTAAGCGCTATCACCCGAAGGGGCGGTGCTATGGATAACGGTCCAGAACAGGGGCAAAGTCAAGTCGACGCCGAGGTCGGCGTATCGGGAAGCCCGGATCCGCTGATATCCGGGATGCTGGAAGGCAAGCTGCTGCAGCTGTACAACGAGATGATCGCGGTCGCCAGGTCGAACGTCTACAACAAGTCGGATGCCCAGGATGCCGTACAGGAAGCTTGGGTCCGCATGCTGGCCAATCGCGGCTCGCTGCGGGAGGCGGATAAGCTGAACGCGTGGGCCAAGGTTATTACGGCCAATGCGGCTCGCTCGATCAATTTGCGAGCCAAGCGGATTTATCCGGTAGACGCGAGCGAGTTCGCGGATAACGCCGGAACCTCCAGAGACGAGCAGGCGATCATGCTGGAGATCCGGGAGTTGCTGGAGTCGGTCGATCCGCGGACGAGAGCGCTGCTGCTGTACAAGTTTTATTTCGGCTATAAGGATCAGGAGATCGCCGAGGCCTGGAAGCTGCCCGTAGGCACGATCAAAGCGCGGATCCACCGCGCCAAACGCCGATTGCAGCAGTGGATGTCCAATTGAGACTGCGGCATGAATTCATCCGGTCTTGTACATAATCGCTATCGCTCCCTGCCATACTAAGTGGCGTACGGGGAGGTGAGCAGCATGGCGAAAAATAAAAACAATAAATTCAACGCAGCACAACAAAACAAATACAATGCGGAATTCGCAGCCGAGAACGCAAACGCGAATGCGAACGCAGCGACGAAAGGCGCTTCGCAGAAAGCGGAAAAATAACGGCTATCCGGCCGTTGAACGAGAGGGACCCCGAAGCGGTCCCTCTTTTATTTGCCCGCTAATGGAAATTGTAAAGATTCCGTGTAATCGGACCTGACATCAGAGATGGGTTTTAACCGTATTCATGCTAAAAAAATGGTTTTCAAACCGATGTTGATCATGTAAGATAGAGATTAAGATTATAATTGTAATAATACATGACATATGAGGAGAGAGGGCTTGCCATGACAGAACCGATTTCGTATTTCCCGCCTTCTCATCTGAGACATCGCAAGGCAGCGGAAGTTATACCGTTCTTAAGCACCTATATCGCCAAGAGAGAGCAGGAAATCGCGGAGATCGAGCAAATGGTGGAACGCTACGAGAAGCGCCGTCTGCAGGAAGAGCGATCGTATCAATCCATGTCGGCGCTGCGGCGGCTCCTCTCCGGCAAGAAGCCGGCGCATCATCTGGCCGTCGAATACATCCATTACGTCAAGCGGCCGATGGAGAAGGTGCGTCAGCTGCGCAATGAGATCGAGCAGGCCAGCGCCATTCTGAATACGGCCGATCCGTCGGCGATTGTCGCCGTCTCGAGCGATATGGAAGACGAACTGAAATCATGATCACACCGCTCGTTGCGTACGGCGGTTTTTTTGTTGCCTTCAACCGCCGAACGCCTCTGCCCCGTACGAGGACGGCGAGTCCTTATACGGGCGAGGCGTTCGTACAAGCAGGATTGGCGGATTGACCGAGATCGGGGCAATCGGCGCTTCCGGATTAGACGGGCGGCGCCGGATGCGTCGTTATCTCGGCTTCAATAGTTCGACGTCCAGGAAGTCATGGTCTTGATTGTAGGCCGGGACGCCGTGGATGCCGACGTCGAGTCCGATCAATTCCTCGTCCCTGGAGACGCGTACGGGCATGAAGCGCTTGATCAGCAGGAATGCGAGCCACGTGAGGGCGAAGCCCCAGACGATGACGGTAACGAGGCCTGCCGCCTGTACGCCGAGCAGCCTCCAGCCGCCACCGTAGAACAGGCCGGCGTATTCCTGGCCGTACCCTTTCGTCATGGACGGAATAGCGAACAGGCCGACCGCGAGCGTGCCGAGCGAGCCGCTGACGCCGTGCACCGCGAATGCGCCGACGGGGTCGTCGATGCCTTTGCTTTCGAGCAATTCCGTGACCAGCACCATCGCGACGCCGCAGACGACGCCGATCAGCATCGCCGCGCCGTCCGAGACGAACGAGCAGCCGGCGGTAATGCCGACAAGGCCGGCCAGGGAGCCGTTGATGACCATCGGCGGGTCGGCTTTCTTGTAGCGGAACATCGTGAACAGGATGCATCCCGCGCCGCCGGCGGCCGCGGACAGCATCGTGGTAATCGCGATATGTCCGATCGCGCTGTTCGTTGCGCTCAGCGTGCTGCCGGAATTGAAGCCGAACCAGCCGAACCATAGAATGAAGGCGCCGACGGACGCGAGCGGCAGGTTCGAAGGAGGGACGATGTTGCTTTTGCCGTCGGGCGTGAATTTGCCGATCCGGGGGCCGATGAAGATCGCGGCCGCCAGGGCGGCGGAACCGCCGAGCGCGTGGATGACGGCGGAGCCGGCGAAGTCGATCATGCCGAGCCTGCTCAGCCAGCCGCCGGAGCCCCACACCCAGTGGCCGGCGATCGGGTAGATCAAGCCGGTCATGATGATGGCATATAAGATATACGCTTTGAAATGAATGCGCTCCGCGGCGGCGCCGGAGACGATGGAGATCACGGCAATGACGAAGGCGCACTGGAAGAGCCAGTACGTCTCGTGCGAGATATCGAGGTGGATGTGGGACAAGTCGCCCCTGAGCAGGAAGCCGGTCGTGCCGATCCAGCCGCCGGCATCTTTGCCGTACATGAGCCCGAAGCCGAGGAAGTAATAGACGAGCGCGCCGAACGTGATGTCCACGAATACCTTCATAATGATGCTGACCGCGTTCTTCTGCCTGACGAAGCCGGCCTCCAGCAAGGCGAAGCCGCCCTCCATAAGGAGGATCATGGCGGCCGTCAACACGACCCAGACGGTATTCAAGCCGATGGAGAGTGTCGCTGCATCCATTGTTACCAACCCCTGACTTTTTTCATGTAAGGTTTTATGTCCTATTTACAGTTTGAGACTCATTATATAAGCGATATGTTTTTCGTGTCAATGAATTGGTACATAAGATGTCACTTATTTGTGAAAATTGTCAGCTAAAGCTTCCGATTTCATGCGAATCCGCCTGAATGAGGCGGCGGCCGGATGTGAGGTTTGTCCTCCGGCTCCGTCTCGAGACCGAGCCGGGTTCAATCGGCAGACCCTTTTGATCCGCTTGCGTCTTCGGGTATACTTGGCGTACAAACCTTGCATTATTATTCGGGAGCTGGTGGCGTCAATGAACGGGAATTTTATCAATCGCTTAATGTGGGGCCTTTTCATTATTGTCGTAGGCGTCGGTCTTCTATTAAGGCAGGGCGGGTACGTGTATTTCGATATCGGCACCGTCGTCTCCGTCTTCTGGCCGGTCATGCTCCTCTTCCTGGGGCTGCAGGGCATGCTGCAGCGGATGGCGTACGGCCGAGGGAACGCGTTCGGGTCGGGCGTGCTCATCGTTATCGGCTTCTTGTTTCTCGGCCGCAACCTGAATTTGTTCGACTGGTCGGTGGGCGACGTATTGAAGTTCGCCGCGCCGCTCGTCCTCATTATTTTCGGCCTATCGATGATCTTCAAACCGAAAACGCGGCATAACGCCGAAGAGAAGCGGGACGACGACTGGAAGGCGTACACATACGGGCCGACCGATCAGCCGGTTCCGCCGGCGCCTCCGCTGCATCCTGATCCAACCCGGCCGCCGTCCGAAGACGATTCCCATCAGGAATCAGCTGCTCCGCAGGCCGACTCCCGTACAGACGGGGTGAGCGGATCCCAAGGGCCGCGGATGCCGGGGCCGGATCAAACGTACGAACAGCGGCAAGGACAACCCGGCGCCTACGGGCAGCCCGGCAATCCGTACGGCGATTTCGGTAACCGCATGGGCAAGTACGCCGAGCATATGCAGCGGCGCCATGCCGACCGCTGGGAGAAGCACGCCCATCGCGCTGCCAAGATACGCGAGCGGATCGAGCGCCGGAACTTCAAGCATGATCATCGGCACCATCATCGCAACGACCGGGTGGAATGGTGGAACCATGACCCGAACGTGCAGACGCGTTCCGGCTTCATCGGCGACGTCTACCTCGGGCACGATTACTGGGAGCTCAAGCCGATGAACATTTCCCATTTCGTCGGGGATACGGTATTGGACCTGACGAAGGCGCAAATCTCGGACGGCGAGACGGTGATCAACATTTCATCCTTCGTCGGCGACGTGAAGGTGTACTTGCCGAACGATTACGAAATCGGCGTCCATGTCATATCGAGCGCGTTCGTGGGCGACGTGGCGGTGCTGGAGCGCAAGGAAGGCGGCATCTTCAAGAACGTGGACGTCGTATCGCCTTCGTTTCAAGACACGGTCAAAAAAATACGGCTGCACGTGAGTACGTTCATCGGCGATGTGCGGGTCACGAAAGTAGGCTGATTCGCGTATGATGGTCCGTTTGTTTCGAAACAGCAAATGGGATATGATCCTGCTCTTCGTGGCCTCCTCCGCCGTGTCCGTGCTCATCTGGCAGCTGGGCTGCGAACTGCTGCCGGAGAATATGCTGCGCGACGACTGGTGGCTGGGCATCGCGGTGCTCTTCCTGCTGATCAGCGCGGGCTTCGGTTATTGGGCCGCCAAGCGGATTCAGCGTCAGATCGACATGATGGTCATCGGCTTGAAGCAGGCCGCGCACGGCAATTACGGGACGCGGCTGCCGGAAGAAGGCACCTTCACGCCGGCGTTCCGGGAGTTCAACGACATGCTCGAATCGCTGGACGAGCGGACGCGATGGATTCAGCGTTCCGGCGAGGAGCAGGTCATGCGCGAATCGGCTTCCAACGAAGCGGCCGTGCTCGAGGAGCGGCGCCGCCTGGCGCGCGATCTGCATGACACCGTCAGCCAGCAATTGTTCGCCATCCATATGTCCGCCTCGTCGCTGCCGAAGCTGCTGGAGCTCAATCCGGATCGCGCGAGCGACGTCATGGATCAGCTCATCACCATGTCTTCGATGGCGCAGAAGCAGATGCGGGGCTTCATCGCCCAGCTTCGGCCCATGGAGCTGGAAGGCCGGTCGCTGCAGGAGGCGCTGGACAAATGGTTTCCGGACTATTGCCGGCAGAACGGCCTGCAGGGCGTCATGGAATGGCGCGTGAAGGAGAAGCTCTCGGAAGCGAAGGAGCATCAGCTGTTCCTCATTATCCAAGAGGCGATGGCCAACATCGTCAAGCATGCCGGCGCGGAAACCGCCTTGCTTACCGTCGCCGAGACGGAACGGCAAATCGTCATGACGCTGCAGGACGACGGGGCCGGGTTCCGGGCGGATCAGGTGAAGCGCGGCTCCTACGGTTTGTCCACGATGCGCGAGCGGGCGGGCAAGCTTGGCGGCGACGCCTCGATCATCAGCAAGCCGGGCAGCGGAACGAGGGTCAGGGTGACCCTGCCGAACTATGTGAACAATAAAGGAGCCGAGCATAACGATGAACGCGAATAACGGATGGAAAATCATGATTGTCGACGACCATGACATGGTGCGGGCCGGGCTGCGCACGTACTTGATGCTTGACCCGAAATTCGAGGTCATCGCCGAGGCGGCGAACGGCAAGGAAGCGATCGATCAGCTTCGGGCGGGCATCGCGGGCGGCCTGCCGCAGCTGGTGCTCATGGATCTGATGATGCCGGTCATGGACGGCGTGGAAGCGACGCGCGTCATGATGAAGGAATTTCCGTCGCTGAAGATCGTCATGCTGACGAGCTTCCTGGAGGACGAGAAGGTCGTCGCCGCCGTCGAGGCCGGCGCGGTCAGCTACGTGCTGAAGACCGTCTCCGCGGAGGAATTGATCTACGCGCTGAACGGCGCGGCCAAAGGCATGCCGGTCATGACGCACGACGTATCCCAGGCGCTGACGCGAGGGCTGAGGCAGCGCAGCGCGCAAGGCGAAGACGAAGGCCTGACGGAGCGGGAGAAGGAAGTGCTGCTGCTGATCGCCGAAGGCATGTCGAACAAGGAGATCGCCGACGAGCTTCATATCAGCATCAAGACGGTCAAGACGCATGTCAGCAACCTGCTGATGAAATGCGAGCTGGAGGACCGTACGCAGCTGGCCGTGTACGCCCACCGCAAAGGATGGGTAAAGACGGGATAATTGTCAGCCGCGCCGGGTATCTTAACGGTATGATTTCACCGGAATGAAGCGCGCCGCCCCCCAGGGAGGCGGCCGGTTCACCTTGGACCCAAAGGAGAATGCCGTTTATGATCCCCCTTGAATCGAAGCTGGAAGCAAGCGAGAAGGAATTTACGGAAGTGAGGAGCATGCTGGAGGAGCATCAATTCTCCCTCGGCGGGAGCTGGGATTACGATCACGGCTTCTTCGACCGGTCGCTGGACGAGGCGCATCTGGTCTGGCTGCGCATGCCGTTCGCGGTCATCAACGGCGCCATCGACGACGAGTCGCAGGATCTGGACGCGAAGATCCGGCTCGGCAAGCCGTTCGTGCTGAAGCATGTGTACAACGAAGGGCTCGATAAAGAAGCGCACGCAAATACGATGGGCGGCCTGATGAACCAGTTCCAGGAGCCGCTTGACCCGGACGATAAGGTGGAAGACAAATGGGTGAAGCAGGCGAAAGACGTGCTCGCGGAAGTAGAGGGGCGGTTGCTTCACTAGCCGGGATGCTAGAATGAATACGAAGCCGGGCTTGGCCGCTTTTATGCGCCCGCCCGGTTTTTTTATTTGGCATTATAACAATTTTAAGTTTGATTTAAGGTAGATTGTGCATGATATAAACATAGAACGGCAACACGCCATTGGTAAGCAGCGAAACATGGGATACTTGAGGAGGAATAGAAGATGGACGATCAGAACAAGAAGAACGACTTCGACGATTTTTTCAAACCGCGCAGCGAGCATGACGTGGAGAACGGCGAGTCTTCCAATAGAACGCACGAAGCTAAGCCCGAAGAGGGAACGGAGAAGGCCTCCTACTATTATTCGTACGGACCGTTCAAGCCGGGTTCGGATGACGCGGCGCATCGCGACGAGTACGACGGCCGCGGCGCATCGGAACCGTTCCAGCCGGACGCTTCGCTGCAAGGCGGGCATAATCCGGTCGAAGTAACACCGCCGGCGCAGCCTAGGCCGTTCGCGCCGGCGCAGTCGGCGCGCAGCGGATGGCAGACGGGCGAGAAGCGCCGCTCGCCGTTCAAAGCGATGTTCGCCTCGTTCCTGGTCGGCGTCGTCGCGGTCGGATCATTGATGTACGTCTCCGACAGACAGAACTGGTTCACTTCGGAGCCGGCGGCCGTTCAGCAGTCCGGCGAGGCATCGGCAGTGGTCGGCAGCGCGGGCGACAGCGGCAGCATCTCCACGGCGGCCGACGTCGTACGGCCGAACAACATCGCGCAGCTGTTCGCGAACGCAAGCCCGGCCGTCGTGAAGATCGAGACGTTCACGAAGCAGCAGGCCCGCAGCCAGCAAGGCAGCATGGATGACTTCTTCAGCCAATTCTTCGGCGACGGCTACGGCGACCAAGGCCAGAGCCCGCAGAAAAAGCAGGATGACAGTCAAAGCGACAGCGGCCAGCTGACGCCGGAAGGGATCGGCACCGGATTCTTCTTCGACTCGAGCGGCTACATCCTGACGAACCAGCACGTCGTGGCCGACGCCGACGAAATTCAAGTTACGGTGCAGGGCTACAGCAAGCCGTTCGTGGCGAAGAAGCTCGGCTCCGACTACAACCTGGATCTTGCCGTTCTGAAGGTCGAGAACACGAAGGCGTTCCCGACGCTGAAGATCGGCAGCTCGGATAAGATCAACATCGGCGACTGGGTCGTCGCGATCGGCAATCCGTACGGCTTCGATCATACGGTAACCGTCGGCGTATTGAGCGCCAAAGAGCGTCCGATCTCGATTCCGGATACCGAAGGCACGCGCGAGTATCAGCATTTGCTGCAGACGGACGCTTCCATTAACCCGGGCAACTCCGGCGGACCGCTGCTCAACCTGAACGGCGAAGTCGTCGGCATCAATACGGCGGTCAGCTCGCAGGCGCAAGGCATCGGCTTCGCGATTCCGACCAGCACGATTACCGAAGTGCTCGACAACTTGAAATCGAACAAGGAAATCCCGAAAGCGCCGGTACCGTTCATCGGAGCGACGCTCGCGGAGATTACCGAACCGCTTGCCAAGGAGCTCGGCCTGAGCAGCACGGACGGCTCCGTCGTATCCGATATCATGTACAAATCGCCGGCTTACATGGCGGATCTGCGCCAGTACGACGTCATTACGGGACTGGACGGCACGAAATATAACCGCGAGGATCTCATTGCGGCCATTCAGAAGAAGAAAGTCGGCGACGTCGCCACGCTGAACATTATCCGCAACGGCCAGAAGATGGACCTGAAGGTGACGATCGGCAACAAGAACGATTTCGCGACGCAGGGGCAATAACGGAACGGGCGATTTCGTACCCAAGGGGCGCAAGCAGTCTTGACGGCTGATCTTGCGCCCCCTTTGTTTGGCCGCAAAGCCTTGTACGCGTTTCGCGCTTCGCGTGCTGCGCAATGGAATCGAGTGAAGGGGCGGAGCGAAGATCGGGATGGAACATTTGCGCGATAGGGACCGAATTACGCTATAATGAAGGAAGATTTCATAACGAACGAATTTAGTCGGATGACATTGGGGGAAAACATATGAGGCCGCATATACTGGTAGTGGACGACGACGAGAAAATCACTTCTTTGCTGAGGCGCAGCCTGGCATTCGAAGGGTATGAGGTAGCAACCGCGAACAACGGTCTCGAAGGCTTGAAGCAAATGCTCTCGAGCGATCCGAATTTGCTTATTCTGGACGTGATGATGCCGCAGGTCGACGGCTGGGAAGTGTGCCGGCGCGTACGCGAGGGCGGCAGCTCGGTGCCGATACTGATGCTTACCGCGAAGGACGACATTCAAGACCGCGTGCGGGGGCTCGATCTCGGGGCGGACGATTACTTGGTGAAGCCGTTCGCGCTGGAGGAGCTGCTTGCCCGCGTCAGGGCGCTGCTTCGCCGGAAGCCGGATAAGCTGGAGGAGAGCTCGAGCCGCCTGCAGTTCGAGGACCTGACGCTCGATCTCGATTCCAGAGAGGCGATCCGCAGCGGGCGCCGCATCGATCTGACGGCCAAGGAATTCGACCTGCTGCAGCTGCTGATGCAGAACCCCCGCCGGGTGCTGACGCGCGATGCGATCATGGACAAAATCTGGGGCTTCGATTACAGCGGGGAGTCCAACGTGCTTGAAGTGTACATCGCCATGCTCCGCCAGAAGACGGAAGACGGCGGCGGCTCGCGGCTGATTCAGACCGTGCGCGGAACGGGCTACGTCCTCCGGGGCGAAGGGGGCTGACGCGCCATGTCGATCCGGCTCCGTCTGACGCTTTGGTATTCCGTCATTCTGGCGGTTACGCTCGTCGTATTCGGCATTGCGTTCTACTACTTCGTCAATTACAACACCTATCACGTGATGAAAGGGAAAATCGCCGCCCAAGCGAACGCCATCAATATTACGTCTTCGCTGGATTCGTTCGATAATATCCTGATCGCGCCGCAGTCGCTGCTCGGCGACGAAGAGCTCTATATTCAAGTGACGAATTACAAGCGCGGGGTCTACCAGCAGACGTCGAATTTGAAGCGGCTGGACGCCAAATTCGAGCAGCCCGATCCGAAGACGGTATCGGAAGACGACGAAGGCTTCAAGCATGTCACGCTTGGCGGCCAATATCCGTTTGTCGTGTACCAGCATCTGTTGAAGCAAGGGAACGAAGTGTTCGGCTTGCTGCAGGTCGGCGCGTATTCAGGGACGGAAGACCGCTATATGAGCGAGCTTCGCACGACGCTGATCTTCTCCTTGATCGTCGTCGTGCTGATCGCCTTCACGATCAGCCTTGTGCTGGCGCGCCAGGCGCTGCGGCCGATCGAGAACGTGATTCAAGCGAGCAACAGCATTCAGAACGGCTCCGATCTCAGCATGCGCATTCCGAGAATCGGGCCCAACGACGAGCTCGGCCGGCTGACCGATACGCTGAACGGCATGCTCGGGCGAATCGAGACGACCTATAACGAGCTTGACGAGGCCTATAAAGCGCAGCGCCGCTTCGTATCGGACGCATCCCACGAGCTGCGCACGCCGCTCACGACGATCCGCGGCAACATCGAGCTGCTGGAGCGCATGTGGCCGCCGGCGCTTGAAGCGGGTCCCGGCGAGGCCGCCGGCGCGGAGGACGATGCGATGCCGGGCGTAGACGCCCGGCGGATGACGATGACGCGGGAAGCGATGCATGACATTGCGGGCGAGGCGAAGCGGATGTCCAACCTCGTCAACGACCTGCTTGCCCTTGCCCGGGCGGACGCCGGCTACGAGATGGAGAAGACGGTTCAGCCGCTGCTGCCGCTTGTCGAGGACGTTGCGCGCAGGGCGCAGCTGCTTCCTCGAAACGCGGATTGGAAAATCGGGAACCTAAGTGCCATCGATAACGTAGAAGTATATGCACACGCTGATTTTTTGCGTCAGCTGCTGTTCATCTTCGTGGAAAATGCGTTCAAGTATACGCCGAGCGGGCATGTCGAGCTGCGCGCGACCCGATCGCGGGATCAGGCCGGCATCGTCATCAAGGATACGGGCATCGGCATGAGCAACGAGGAAGTGCCGCATATCTTCGAGCGCTTCTACAGGGCCGACGAATCCAGAGGCGAGACGAGCGGAACGGGACTCGGATTGTCGATCGCGAAATGGATCATCGACGAGCATGGCGGCTCCGTCGAGGTATCGACGCGCGAAGGGGCGGGCACGACGTTCACCGTATGGCTTCCGATTGCTTTCCACGGCACATTGAATGAAGTATAATAGAAGAACTGGGCTTAGGGCCCTGCCAAACGGATAAGGCAAGCAGGAAAGCAGGTGCAAGTTTCACAATGGAAATCGTAAAAATATCGCCGCGCGGCTACTGCTACGGCGTCGTCGATGCCATGGTTCTGGCGTTGCAAACGGCTCGCAATTTGGATTTGCCGCGGCCGATCTATATTCTGGGCATGATTGTTCATAATAGTCATGTAACGGAAGCGTTCAAGCAGGAAGGCGTCATTACGCTGGACGGCGAGAACCGCCTGGAGATTCTCGAGCAGATTACGAGCGGCACCGTTATATTCACGGCACACGGGGTCTCTCCGGAAGTCCGCAGACGCGCGAAGGAGCGGGGGCTCACCGTCGTGGACGCGACTTGTCCCGACGTCACGAAGACGCATGACCTCATCCGCGAGAAGACGGCAGAAGGATACGAGGTCGTCTATATCGGCAAGAAGGGGCATCCGGAGCCGGAAGGCGCGATCGGAATCGCCCCCGAGCACGTGCATCTCGTCGAGCGGGAAGCGGATATCGAAGCGCTCGACATTCCGTCCGACCGGATCATTATCACCAATCAGACGACGATGTCGCAGTGGGACATCCGCCTTCTGATCAGCAAGCTGCTGGCGACATTCCCTTCGGCCGAAATTCATAACGAGATCTGCCTGGCGACGCAGGTGCGGCAGGAAGCGGTCGCCGAGCAGGCGAAGGAAGCGGAATTGTGCATCGTCGTCGGCGATCCGCGCAGCAACAACTCCAACCGTCTGGCGCAGGTGTCCGAGGAAATCGCCGGCGTGCCCGCTTACCGGGTATCGGATGTCTCGGAGATCGACCGCGCGTGGCTGATCGGCAAGAAGCGGGTAGCCGTCACGTCCGGCGCCTCCACGCCGACGCCGCTGACGAAGGAAGTTATCGGCTATTTGGAGCAGTATGACGATGAGAACCCCGAAACCTGGGCCATTCGGCGCACGGTCAATATGGAGAAGTTGCTTCCGGCTATACGCGTGAAGTCCGTTAGTACGGATGCTTGAATAAGCATCCAAAGTGAAAGGAGCGCATCCGATGTCAGCATCACGAAAACCGCGCTCGATCAAACGTTGGCTCAAATATAAATATACGCAGCTGATGCGGGCCCCGGGCGGACCCTCCATCGTAGCACTTGGATTTTCAATCGGCATTTTCATTGAAATGTTCACGCTCCCTACCTATGGGCTGGCGTTTTTTCTTATATTTCCGTTAATTTATTTGTTTCGAGCCAGCTTTGCCGGCGCCTTGGTCGGTTTCGTTTTCGGCAAAATCATCTTTTTGCCGGTCGCGTTTATTAACAGCAAGGTAGGCGGGGCCGTCCTGCCTCATCATTTGCGGGTCCATATCTCATTCCTGCCGCATTGGCTGAACCATGCGCTCATGCTGAACTTGAAGCTCATCGTGGGCGGCGTGATCGACGGCTTGGTGCTCGGGGCGATCTTCTACTTCCCGGTCCGGCTGATGATCAAGTACATGGCCGACAAGCGCAAAGAAAAGCGCAAGCTGCGCCGCTTGTCGACGGAAACGAAGCCGCTGACGGAATAGCGGGCGGAATTAATTCGAGAAAACCGGTTCTTGACGGCGCCGGTTTTTTTGTAGTATAGTTGCTTTAGCGATTAAAAGCATAAAAGCCAAAAAGCATGAAAGCTTAAAAGCATAAAAGCTAGAAAGCGGACACGCGTCTAAGCGTGATAGAAAACGTGGTGGAGAGGGAGTAATCATATGATCGTCATAACGAAGAACAACGAACCGGAAGAGCGGATCACGGAAATCGTCCAGCATATTGAGCGGGCCGGCGTGCAGGCACATGTATCGCGCGGCACGGACCGGACGGTCATCGGCATCATCGGCAAGGCGGAACCGACGCTTGCGGAGCATCTGCGCCAAATGAAAGGCGTCGAGAACGTCATTAAGATTTCGAAGTCCTACAAGCTCGCGAGCCGCGACTTCCATCCCGACGATACGATCATCGAAATCAAGGGCGTCCGAATCGGCGGCGACAATTTGACGATCATGGGCGGACCTTGCGCCGTCGAGACGCCTGCCCAGATCGACGAGATCGCCAGGCTGGTGAAAGCGGCCGGCGGCCAGGTGCTCCGCGGCGGCGCGTTCAAGCCGCGTACCGGACCTTACAGCTTCCAGGGCATCGGCGTGGAAGGCTTGGCGATGATGGCGGAAGCGGGCAAGAAGCACGGCCTGCTGACGATTACGGAAGTCATGACGCCGGAGTACGTCGACGTGTGCAGCGAATACGCGGACATCCTCCAGGTCGGCACGCGCAATATGCAGAACTTCGACTTGCTGCGGAAGCTCGGAACGGTGAAAACGCCGGTATTGCTCAAGCGCGGCTTCAGCGCGACGTACGACGAATTCCTCAATGCGGCCGAATATATCCTTGCGGGCGGCAATCCGAACGTTATGCTCTGCGAACGCGGAATCCGAACATTCGAATCTTACACGCGCAACACGCTCGATCTTGCGGCGATTCCGGTTTTGCAGGGTCTCAGCCATCTGCCGGTCATCTCGGATCCGAGCCACGGCACGGGCCGGCGCGAGCTCGTAGAGCCGATGTCGAAAGCATCGGTAGCGGCAGGCGCGAATGGGCTCATCATCGAAATGCATACCGATCCCGACAATTCCATGACGGGTGACGGCGTGCAATCGCTCTTCCCCGACCAGTTCGCGAAGCTGCTCAAAGAGCTGGAACAGCTTGGAAACCTTGTCGGCAAGCGGTTCGACACGCCGAAGGAGCCGGCGGAATATTTTACGACCTGGACGAAATAATCGCCGCAAGCAGGCGCTGTTATAGGAAAGACAAAGCCGAAGCCTCTCTGGAAAAGAGGGCTTCGGCTTCTTGTTTTGGGCGGATCTGCTAGTCTTGAAAATTATGTGAAGTTAGCTGACAGGGGAATCAAAAAATACCTGACATAACTATTGACGTTACCTGTTCCCTAATTCTATAATAACGACATAGTTTAGTGCAGAAGTTGAACGATTATTGTCCTACACATCGTGAATGTTCGGAAATGGAGGAAATACCTAATGTCAGTTCAAAATGTTTTGAACACAATTAAAGAAAACAGCATCATGTTTGTCGATTTCCGCTTTGTGGATCTTTCCGGTCACGCGCACCACATCACGCTTCCCGCGACGGAAGTGGATGCCGATACATTTGTTAACGGTGTAGCATTCGACGGTTCCTCGATCGCCGGTTTCCGCGGTATCGAAGAATCCGACATGGTTATGATGCCGGACACTGAATCCAGCTTCATCGATCCGTTCACGGATCACCCGACATTGAACATTATGTGCAACATTCATACGCCGGACGGCGAACGTTACGAGCGCGACCCGCGCAGCATCGCTCAGAAGGCAGAAGAATATCTGCAAACGACGGGCATCGGCACGACGGCATTCTTCGCGCCTGAGTCCGAATTCTTCATCTTCGACGATGTTCGCTTCGAAAGCAAAATGAACACGTCCTTCTACTCCGTCGATTCCGACGAAGCGGCATGGAACACCGGGCGCAAAGAAGAAGGCGGCAACCTCGGGTACAAAATCGGCGTTAAAGGCGGTTATGTGCCGGTAGCTCCGGTCGATGCGCAGCAAGACATCCGCAGCGAGATGGTTCGCGTCATGCAAGAAACCGGTCTTCGCGTCGAGCGTCATCATCACGAAGTCGCTACAGCCGGTCAAGCGGAAATCAACTTCCGTTTCGATACGCTGACGAAAACAGCCGATAACCTTTTGAAATATAAGTACATCATCAACAACGTCGCTCGTCAATGGGGCAAAGTGGCAACGTTCATGCCAAAACCGCTCTTCGGCGACAATGGCAGCGGCATGCACGTGCACAGCTCGATCTTCAACGGCGATTCCCCGCTGTTCTACGAGAAAGGCGCTTATGCGAACCTGAGCCAACTGGCTCTGCATTATATCGGCGGCATCCTGCACCACGCGCCGGCGCTGATCGCGATCACGAACCCTTCGACGAACTCGTTCAAACGTCTCGTGCCTGGCTACGAAGCGCCGGTTAACCTCGTATTCTCGAAAGGCAACCGTTCCGCGGCGATCCGTATTCCGGTTGCAGCCGTAACGCCGAAAGGCTGCCGCATCGAGTTCCGTACGCCGGACTCCACGGCTAACCCTTACCTGGCATTCGCGGCGATGCTGCTTGCCGGTCTGGACGGCATCAAGCGTCAACTGGATCCGGTCGCGCTTGGCTACGGACCGTTCGACAAAAACATCTACGATCTGTCCGACGAAGACAAGAAAGAAATCCGTTCGGTTCCAGGCACGCTGGACGAAGCGCTTGACGCGCTGGAAGCCGATTCCGGCTTCTTGACCGAAGGCGGCGTCTTCTCGCAAGACTTCATCGACAACTTCGTTGCCCTGAAGCGTTCCGAAGCGAAAGCCGTTTCGATCCGCGTTCATCCGCACGAGTACAGCCTGTATTTCGACTGCTAATTCCGGACTTCTACCTGTTTCATCAAGCGAGCTCTCTTCGGGAGCTCGCTTTTATGATGTATGGACCGCTAAAACCGAACAATTATCTCCGAAATCCGAATATTATTCATGTAAAGTTCCATTTTTGTTCGACTTTATGACTTGATGCCAGGCTTCAAAATTGCTATCATACTCATAAGCAAATCGAAGAGTGGAGTGAGTGTCTGTGACGAATCGCGCGTATAACTTTAATGCCGGACCTGCGGCTCTGCCGCTGGAAGTGCTGCAGCAAGCCCAACAAGAGTTTACCGATTTTGCGGGAGCCGGGATGTCCATTATGGAAATGTCCCACCGCAGCAGCATCTTTGAAGAAGTGAACGACGGAGCGCAATCGCTTCTTCGCGAATTATTCGGCATTCCGGGCCATTATAAAATCCTATTCCTGCAGGGCGGAGCAAGCACGCAGTTCGCCATGATCCCGATGAACCTGCTGACGCCCGGCAAGACGGCTGCGTTCGTGCATACGGGCAGCTGGGCGGAGAAAGCCTACAAGGAAGCGAAGCTGTTCGGTTCGACGGCGATCGCCGCGTCCTCGGAATCCGACAAGTTCAACCGTATTCCGGCACTGAGCGACATTCATATTCCGGCCGATGCGGCGTACCTGCACATCACATCCAACGAAACGATCGAAGGGACGCAATACGCGGCTTATCCCGACACCGGCGACGTGACGCTGATCGGCGATATGTCGAGCGACATCCTGAGCCGTTCGGTCGACGTCGGCAAGTTCGGCCTGATCTATGCCGGCGCGCAGAAGAACCTCGGTCCTTCGGGCGTCACGATCGTCATCGCGCGCGAGGATCTTGTGGCGGAAAGCCCGAAGACGATCCCGACGATGCTGCGCTACGATACGCACGTGAAGAACAACTCGTTGTACAATACGCCGCCGTCCTTCTCGATCTATCTGGTCGGCCTGATGCTCAAATGGGTGAAGGAACGCGGGGGCGTCGCGGCGTTGGAGCAGTTCAACCGCGACAAGACGAAGCTGATTTACGACGCGATCGACACTAGCGGCGGCTTCTACCGCGGCTTCGCGGACATGGGCAGCCGCTCCCTGATGAACATTACGTTCCGTCTCGCAACGGAGGAGCTGGAGAAGCAATTCGTCAAGGAGTCCGAGCAGGCCGGATTCGTCGGCTTGAAAGGCCATCGCAGCGTCGGCGGCCTGCGCGCTTCGACGTACAATGCGGTGCCGATGGAGAGCTGCAAGGCGCTGGCGGAGTTTATGGCGGAGTTTATGAAGCGCAATGGGTAAGGCGATTGGTTTGCGTTCACTGTCGTAAGACAGGGAATGCAGCATTCGCCAGCTTCGAAAGCATAGGCTTCGTTTTTCCGACTCCAACCGACCTCCGGTCACTTTACCGCTGCGCTTCTTTATTTTAGGAGCAAAATTAAGACCGCCGGTCCTCAGTGGACGGCGGTCTTCTAGTTGAAGTGCCAAAGCTAAGTGCCAAAAGCCAAAAGCCAAAAGCCAAGAGCCAAGAGCCAAGGGCCAAGAACCTTTAAGCCAGCGACTCAGCCGTGCTTGGGCCGGACAGCTTGTAGCCTACGTTGCGGACGGTCATGATATACTCCGGCGTACGGGCGTTCTTCTCGATTTTGTCGCGCAGATGGCTGATGTGAACGTCGACGATGCGCGTGTCGCCGAGGAAATGGTAGTCCCATACCCCGTGCAGCAGCTGCTGGCGGCTGAGCACTTTGCCGCGGTGGCGGCAAAGGAAGAGCAGCAGCTCGAACTCTTTGGGCGTCAGCTCGACGGTTTTGCCGTCGATTTGCACTTCGCGCTGCTCGGCAAGCACCGTCAAGCGTCCGATTTCGTGCACGACCGTTTCGCGCGCGCCGGGCAGAGCCTGCGTTCTGCGGAAGATCGCTTGAATGCGCGAGAGCAGCTCTTGCGGCGAGAATGGTTTCGTCATATAATCATCGGCGCCGTTGTCGAGTCCGGCTATTTTGTCGGTCACGTCCTGAAGCGCAGTCAGCATGATGATCGGGACCGCGTTATTCTGTTTGCGAAGCTCGCGGCATACTTGGATGCCGTCCATTTTGGGAAGCATAAGATCGAGAACGATGAGATCGGGACGAAACGGCTTCAACAGGTCGAATACGGCCTCGCCATCCTGAGAGCAGCGCACTTCGTAGCCGGCCAGCTTCAAATTGAACTCCAGCAGCATGGAGATGGAAGGCTCGTCATCGACAATTAATATTTTTTTCTTCATCGTTTGATCTCCTTTTCATGCAATGATAGCTCTATTATGGCGGGCATATTTTCACAAAAGATTAAACAAGCGTAAAAGCTGTGTAAAAAATAAAGAGGAGTTAACAAACTATGGCATTTCATATCGTGCTTGTCGAACCGGAAATTCCGGCCAACACGGGCAATATTGCGCGCACCTGCGCCGCTACGGGCGCGATCCTGCATCTGGTGCATCCGCTCGGATTCCGCACCGACGACAAGACGCTGAAGCGCGCAGGCCTCGATTACTGGTATGCGGTCGACGTGCGTCACCATGATTCGTTCGAGGAGCTGCAGGCGCAGTTTCCGGAAGCGCGGTTCTTCTGCGCAAGCACGCGCAATTCAAAGGTTTACTCCGAGCAAACCTACCGGGACGGAGACTTCTTCGTCTTCGGCAAAGAGACGAAAGGACTGCCGCAGTCCATTCTGGACGCCTATCCGGACACGTGCATCCGTATTCCGATGACCGATAAGGTGCGTTCGCTCAATCTGTCGAATTCGGCGGCAATCGTCATTTTCGAGGCATTTCGCCAACTGGGCTTCCCGGGATTGAAGTAAGCGCGCAGTAAGCGTTTTCGCGCTTACACAATATTAAGCAAATATAAAAAAATGCAGGAATTGAACGGTTACTATCGAATTTGGTAGGATGCAAAACTGTCATCACATGATAGCTTTCAAATTGCGACTACAGGAGATGTGTAATTGTGAAACCGGCTGGCGTTGTGCGCAAAGTGGATCAACTTGGGCGGATCGTGCTGCCCAAATCACTGCGGAAGAGATATCAGATGAATGAAGGCGATCCTGTCGAAATTCTGGTGCAGGGCGATCATATTATCTTGGAACGCTACCGTCCGCGCTGCGTGTTCTGCGGAGTACTGGAGGATGTACGGGAGTTCAAGGAACGCTACCTGTGCGTCAAGTGCATGGCCGAGATGGCCCATCTGCGGCGTTAGGCGGATTCCGGCCAATGCCGGCTTGCATGAGGGAGAACGAACAAAAAGAAGCTTTCGGCGCTGCGATGAAGCAGGCTGAAAGCTTCTTTTTGTTTGTAATGAAACCCGCAGCGCCGGGAGCGCCGTCGGCCGTTTCACCTTGCGCGCGAAGGCGAATTACATGCCCTTGGTTTTGTCGTCGTTGTAGGACGCCGTCAGCATTGCCGTCAGGAACAATACCGAAATCGTAAGGACGATCAGAAAATTAACTGTCATAGCTCCTATTACCCCCTAAAGTCGCCGGTAATGCGGCTTGATACATGGCAAGCACTTTCCTCATTATACCCAACACGGGTTGAAAAGAAAACGATCAAAGTTGTGAACAAGTTGTTACGACGTGCCGGATTATATCCTGAATCTGCGATCCGCTGCCCGTTGTTCCATCCGCCCGTTAGGCTGCGTAACATGTGACAAGAGCGTATTTACGGGGGGATGAGGATGAAAGAGCGCCGCATGCGTAACGCGAAAGGACCGGGAGGCGGCTCGCTTGCGGACCTGCTGCATTCCGGCCGGCTGGAAGCGTTTCTGTCATTTGCAGGCGACTGGCCGGCGGAGTTCGTCGTGAAACCGGAGAGGCTAGACGCCGGAATCGAGCCGGATACCGCCAAGGACGATAGCGATCCGGAGGATGCAATGTCATCGGCAGCGAAGGCATCGGCGGTGCCGGATCAAGGCCTGCTATCGCTGCGCGAGCAAATATGCGCCCATATGGCTGCGCAGTGCATCGCGGCCGAGCCGGACGAGGTGATTGTCACGGCAACGCCGCAGGCGGCCATTGCGCTTATTGTCTGCGCGCTGCTGCAGCCCGGCGATACCGTGCTCGTCGGCGAACGTACGCATCCGGGCAGTCTGGCCGTTTTCCGGCAGGCGAAGCTTCGAGTCGTGCCGGTCGCATTCGACGATGAGGGGATGGATGCCGCCGATCTGGAGCGGCTTGCGGAGCGGCATCAGCCCAAGCTCGTCTATACGATGCCGACAATCGGGGTGCCGGATGCAACGATATGGAGCGAGGAACGCCGATTGGCGCTCCTTGCGTGCAGCCGCCGTTACGGCATGCTCGTGGTAGAGGATGACCCGTACGGCTGGCTTCGATTCGAAGGAGCGTTCGGAAATGCGACGACATCGACCGTTCCGCCATCGCCCGCGCCGTCAGCCGTACAGCCGCCAGCCGCACAGTTGTCAACTTCGCAGCCGTCAGCATGGCACTCGCCCGTTCCTGCTTTATTCGAGCTGGACCGGCGAAACGGGGGCGGCGGCGTTCTCTATGCAAGCACCTTCGCCGCCATGCTCGGACCGCAAGCGTCCGCCGGCTGGATCGCGAGCAGCCGTGCCGATGTTATGGCGCGGCTGGCGAACGCGAAGCCGGCCGGCAGGGCCGAACCCGTCGAGCAGCAGGCGCAGCGCAAGCTGGAACGGCTGCTGCGGCATTGCGGGCTGGAGCGGCACGCGCATACCGTTAGGATGTCCGTGGCAAGCCGAATGCATCGCATGCAAGACCTGCTAAGCCGGCAAGGGCTGAGCGGCGTTGCATGGCATGAGCCGCCGGGCGGCATGTTCCTATGGGTGGAGCTTCCGCCGGGACTCGACGCCGAGGCGCTGCTGCGGTGCGCGGCCGCCAAGCGGGTGACTTTCGATATCGGCGCGCCGTTCTATGCCGGCCATCCGGAGCGTAACCGGATACGGCTGAACGTCGCGAACTTGCCGGAAGCGCGAATGGCCGAGGGCGTCGCGCGATTCGCCGAGGCCGTGAACGAATTCCTCGGACGCTCATCCACTTGAACATAGGCGGCTTGCCGCTGCCTCGGCGCTTCGCGCAGCTCCCTGCGCGAAGCGCCGAGGCGCATGGCGGCCGTCAGCCGCTTCGTTACGCCTTGAGCGCGAACTGCCCGTCAACGATTTCGAGCGGGGAGCACTCGAGCTGCTCGCCCGGAATGTTGGTCGATTCGCCCGTCGCCAGATCGAAGCACCAATAATGAAGCGGACAGATCAGTTCGTTCTTATGAGGACGGACCATGCCGCCGGCATGCGGGCAGATGGCCGAAATCAGGTTGTACCGCTGCGGCTCGTCGCCGCTGCGCGGCGCCTCGACGATGAAGTAAGGCTCGCTGCCGACTTTGACCTGTGCCGGGAAGGATGCAAAGTCGGCTACTTGGCCGATGATTTTGATGGATGATTCGCTCATTTGCGCGTGCTCTCTCCTTAATAGATGAATAGTTTTTCCGTATCTTGCGTTCCTTCGGTTACTTCTACTGCTTCCGCTGCTTGCATAACTTCCGCTGTTTCTTCGGCCGGCCTGCTGTCCGCAGGCCGGTCCGCCGAGCGCTTCCGCTGCCAGGCGTCCAGGATCTCGCCGTTCTGCAGGACGGCTTGCTCGCCTTCGGGCTTGAGCCTGTACTTGCCGCGTTCCACCCGCTGGAACCAGCCGTAATAATCCTTCTGCATGAAATGCGCGGCTTTGGGCACTTCCGTGATCGCGGCGGCGTCGCGGGGCGACAGAATGCCATGCTGGCTGAGCGCCCAGGCGATGCGCAGCGCCTTCTCCCGGTACGCGGTCACCAGCTTGCGGTTGTTGCTGCCGCCGGTATTGTAGTCGCCGCTTCGTTCGCGAAACTCGGTCAGCAGTCTGGCCGACCTCGCCCGCCGCTGGCCGCGGACCGGGGGATCGCCCGGCTGGCAGAGCATCTCGAGCGTCGGCGCCTTCGTCTTGAAGAACGTCACGGTCATCAGTCCGAGCCCCAGCAGCCGGCACAGCTCGGTCAAGTCGCCGAAGCGCTGATTGTGGGCGCCCGCCTTCTTCCGGTTGCGTTCGACCGCCAGGATAACGCTTCCGTTCAGCCGGAGGCGCTCGATCCCTTGCAGGAGCAGCGCGAGGTTGAACGTCTTCTTCATCTCGACCAAGAGCGTATCTCCCGTCTCGGGATGGACGGCCACGAGATCGCAGTGCATGACCTCGCTCTTCACCTCGTAGCCCTGCGCTTCGAAATACGATTTGATCGGCTTGTACAGCTCGGTTTCGTGTTTGACGGCCACGCCGGTTCCTCCCTTCGCGCAGACGTACGGTATACTGTGGCGATTATATCATATCCCGGCGCATCCCTTAAGGGATTAAAGGAAATGACATGCCATGTCGCACATTTCTTAAGGCGGCGGGCGGGGAAGAAGGTCGAATCGAAGCCCGATTCGACAAAGCCGGCAAAGCGCGGCAAAGCGCCGCCGCCGCTCGATTTCGCATCGGTTCCGTGTCGGAACGGCGCTTGTTCGCCCAAGCGAGGGCGGGACGGATCGTGTAGAAAGCTCGTAAGCCTAAGGGGGATTTTGTAGAAAACTTGTTTAAATTATTGGGCAACTTCCTTTACGAAAGCGCATAGGATTGTATTACTTCAATAAAAAATGCCGGGCAGCTTTAGAAGGCGGAACCGTTCGGACAGCCGCCATGACCCGCATGACGCAAGCAGCGAGGGAACACCGGGATGGACGAGAGGAGGTACGGCATGGATATTTTGAAACGAATTTCGGAGTACAAGGCGGAAAGTGAGAAGCTGGCTTGGCAGGGCACTTTCAAGGATTATATCGAACTGCTGAAACAGGATCCAACTCCAGCCATGACTGCGCATGCTCGTGTCTATGAAATGATTGAGTCGTTTGGGGTGGCGGAGGGCAGCGGCGGAACGAAGAAATACAAGTTTTTCGAACAAGAGATATTCGGCTTGGATCGTGCCGTCGAGAAACTGGTTGAAGAATATTTTCACTCATCGGCCCGTCGGCTCGATGTGCGTAAGCGGATTCTTCTGCTGATGGGTCCCGTCAGCGGCGGCAAATCCACCATCGTCACCATGCTGAAGCGCGGGCTCGAGCAGTTCTCGCGCACGGAAAAAGGCTCCGTCTATGCCATTAAAGGGTGCCCGATGCATGAAGAACCGCTGCATCTCATTCCGAACGAGCTGCGCGCGGAAGCCGAACGCGAGCTTGGGGTCCGCATCGAGGGCAATCTGTGTCCTTCCTGTCAAATGCGGCTCAAGACGGAATACGGCGGCGAAATCGAAAACGTGCAAGTGGAGCGCGTGCTCGTGTCCGAGGAGAACCGCGTCGGGATCGGAACGTTCAGTCCTTCCGATCCGAAGTCGCAGGATATCGCCGACTTGACGGGCAGCATCGACTTCTCGACGATAACGGAATTCGGCTCCGAGTCCGATCCGCGCGCCTACCGGTTCGACGGCGAGCTGAACAAAGCGAATCGCGGCTTGATGGAATTCCAGGAAATGCTGAAATGCGACGAGAAGTTTCTGTGGAACCTGCTCTCGCTGACCCAGGAAGGCAACTTCAAGGCCGGCCGGTTCGCGCTGATTTCGGCGGATGAGCTGATCGTCGCGCATACGAACGAGACGGAGTACAAATCGTTCATCGCCAACAAGAAGAACGAAGCGCTTCAATCTCGGATGATCGTCATGCCGATTCCATACAACCTGAAGGTGTCCGAAGAGGAGAAAATCTACAACAAGCTCATCGGCCAGAGCGATATGAAGCATATCCATATCGCGCCGCATTCGCTGCGCTCGGCCGCGATCTTCTCCATCCTGACCCGGTTGAAGGAAACGAAGAAGCAGGGCATGGATCTCGTCAAGAAGATGCGCATGTACGACGGCGAGGAAGTGGAAGGCTACAAGGAAGCCGATCTGAAGGAAATGCAAAGCGAGTATATCGAAGAGGGCATGTCGGGCATCGATCCGCGCTACGTCATCAACCGGATCTCCAGCGCCCTGATCAAGCAGGACTTGCAATGCATCAACGCGCTCGACGTGCTGCGCGCGCTCAAGGACGGCCTCGATCAGCATCCGTCCATTACGAAGGAAGAGCGCGAACGGTACTTGAATTTCATCTCCGTTGCGCGGAAAGAATACGACGGCCTGGCGAAGAAAGAGGTGCAGAAGGCGTTCGTCTACTCGTTCGAGGAGTCGGCCCGGACGTTATTCGAGAACTACCTCGACAACATCGAGTCGTACTGCAACTGGTCCAAAATCAAGGATCCGCTGACCGGCGAGGAAATGGATCCCGACGAGCGCCTCATGCGCTCCATCGAGGAGCAGATCGGCGTATCCGAGAACGCGAAGAAGGCGTTCCGCGAAGAAATCCTCATCCGGATCTCTTCCTACTCGCGCAAAGGGAAGAAGTTCGATTACTACAGCCACGACCGGCTGCGCGAGGCGATCGAGAAGAAGCTGTTCACCGATTTGAAGGATATCGTGAAGATCACGACGTCCACGAAGACGCCGGACGAGAAGCAGCTGAAGCGGATCAACGAAGTGTCGAAGCGATTGATCGACGAGCACGGCTATTGCCCGGTCTGCTCGAACGAGCTGCTCCGCTACGTGGGCAGCCTGCTGAACCGGTAACGGCGAACCCGGAAGCGGCGAACCCGGAAGCAGCGAACCCGGATCGCTTTCAAGCCGCAGCATGCCACAGGCATGCTGCGGTTTTTTTTTGACGTTCGATCGGATCAAGCGATCGCTTGCCGCGAGCGTCTCGGGAATTACACTTCCATGTATAGGACTCGTAATAGGTATAGGTCTCGTAATAGGATTCGCACCGGGGGCCTGTGCTTCGTTTATTCGGTGGGCGGCATGTGGTATACTGGGAACATAAGTTCCTATAAGGCGAAGGAGAGTTGACAATGAAGCTGTATTTGCTAGATTCGCACGGGGACCCGGTATGGGTCGCGATCGAGGAAATTTGTCTGATTTCGCCGACGATGAAGGGCCCGGCGTTCACGGCGAAGAACGGACACGTCTATACGTACCCGCACACCATGGAGCAGCTTGTACGGCATTTCGAAGATTACGGCTTCCGCAGGCTTGACCGCAATGCGATCGCGAACTTGAACGCGGCCAAGGAATACGATCCGGTACAGCGCAAATTGGTTTTCGACGCCCAGGGCGAAGAGGGGAATGGCGAAATGCTGTACGCGACCGTATCGGTCGCGAACGAGGCGAAGGTGAAGCATATGATCGTACGGGAGTACGGCGACCCGAGTTCGGCGTATTCGGCCGCTTGAGCACGATTGCGTCTCCAACCGATGCCAGACAGCAACGCCCGCCCAAGCTCTTCCGGCTCAGGCGGGCGTCTTCGCGTCCCGGCACCGCTATATAAACTTCCGGCTCGTCTTCTTCCCGTCGCAGCTGAACACGATCCGTTTATCCTCGACGACCGTCTCCAGATGCACCGACTTGCCCCACAGCTGTACGACGTAAGGGAGCGTCCGCTCCACGTATTTCAAATCCAGCTCGACGCCTTCGTACTTATGGAACAGGAACAGCTCTCCGACCCGGTTGAAATCGCCGTCCGTGACGACGATGCTGGGGAAGCCGCCGTTGACGCGCGAGACGACGAGCTGATCGCGGACGTTCTCCCACGCCTTGTCGGTGATTTTCCACTCCGCGCCTTTCTTCTCGAAGACGTACAGGTCGAGGTCGTTCACGAGCTTCTTCGTCAAGTAGTTGCGCAGGAAGGAGATGTCGGAGTCGAACTCCCGCACTTCGAAGATCTTCTCGCGCCCGCGTCCCGGCTTGCGGCCTAGGCGCTCCTGTTCCTCCCGCGTCGGCTGATCCCAGCGCTTCTCGATGTCCTCGAAAATCTTCAGCCCCAAGTAATACGGATTGAGCGAATGCCGCGAAGGCTGGACGACCGACGAGTTGAGGTGGGCGAATTCGATGGTTTCCTCGCTCGTGAGGTCGAGCTCCCGGATGATGCGCTGATGCCAATACGAGGCCCAGCCTTCGTTCATGATTTTGGTCTCGATCTGCGGCCAGAAATAGAGCATTTCGTCGCGCAGCATGGACATGATATCGCGCTGCCAATCCTGCAGGTTCGGCGAGTACTCCTCGATAAACCAGATGAGGTCCTTCTCCGGCTGGGGAGGGAACTTCTTCGGCTCCGCCGCCGCCTTGGCAGCCTCTTCCCGCGCTTTCCGTTCTTCTTCGTCAAGGCCCCACAGGTCGTCGTACTGCGACGGCGGCTGCTGTTGATTGGAGGACTTGTCGGATTTGGCGAGCAGCTCGATGTACTGGGTTTTATCCAGCTTATACGGCCGGATGATCGTCGAGTCGACATGCTCCTGAATGGCGAGCACGGCGTCGATGAATTTCTCCACCGCTTCGGTGCCGTACTCCATCTCGTACTGGCTGACGCGTTCGGCGGTCGCGGACATGCTTTCGACCATATTGCGGTTCGTCGCGCTGAACCGGGCGTTGTTCTTGAAGAAATCGCAGTGGGCGAGCACGTGCGCGACGATCAGCTTGTTCTGGATGAGCGAGTTGCCGTCCAGGAGGAAGGCGTAGCACGGGTTGGAGTTGATGACCAGCTCGTAAATTTTGCTGAGGCCGAAATCGTACTGCATCTTCATCTTATTGAACGTCTTGCCGAAGCTCCAATGGCTGAACCGCGTCGGCATACCGTAGGCACCGAACGTATAAATAATATCCGCCGGACATATTTCGTACCGCATCGGATAGAAATCCAGACCGAATCCTTGCGCGATTTCCGTGATTTCGTCGATGGCCCGTTCGAGCGCTTTGATCTCATCCTGGTGCAAACTCGCTTCCCCCTCGCAATGCGAAATGTGTTCCATAGCTATATGTATGGGCAGGCAGGAATCGATATGTCCGCGGCTTCCGGAACGGACAAAATTGTTTGGTCTCCGCGCCGGTCCCTATGATATAGTGGAGAGGTAAATTTAGCCAATTATCGCGCGCGAAAAGCCGATGATGTGGCCGTTCAGGGAGACGAACAGCGCAGAGATGACCACGATCTTCATACAAGAATTCCACGAGCTGCTATATATTTTGGGCGCATGCCTGATGTTTCTTCTCATTACGCCGAAGTCGCTTGTTCTCGAGCTGCACCGCAAGCTGACGTACGCCGGCATATTGGTCGTGTTCTCCGTCTGTTACCTCTCCATCGAGCCAATCGACGCGAACGTCTATGCGCTTCACTTGATGCCCATAGCCATTCTGTTGGCGTCGATGTTCGAAGGCGTGCTGCCGGGAGCCGCCACTTGGCTTGCCTTCGTGTGCTGCGGCTTCTTCATCGTAGGCACGAACTGGGCCGCGAACATCGCGAGCAACACGACGCTGCTGGCGGCGGGGCTGGCGTTTCACTACAGGTCGTTCTATCGCAGCTCGCTCGGCCTGCTCATCTTGAATGCGCTGGCGCTGCTCGTCATGCACGCGGCGGTGTTCTTCGTCGTGTTCGATCTCGCAGGGGAAGGAATGGAGCTGTCGACTGCCGCGATGATCGTGTCCGGTGCGCTGCCTTCGACCGCGCTCGTGATCTACGCCTACTACCGGGTGAAAAATAACGAGAAGCTGCACGAGGAGCTCTACAATGCGGAGAAATATCAGATCATGGGCCAGCTGGCCGCCGCCATCTCGCATGAGGTCCGCAACCCGCTGACGATGACAAGCGGTTTTCTGCAAATGATGGGCAAAGAAAGCCTGCACCCGGAAACGCTGGAACGTTACCGGAAGCATGCGATCGAAGGCGTCGATCAGGCGACGTCCATCATTAGCGATTACTTGAACTACGCGAAGCCGGCGGTCGAGGAAGCGAGAACGATCGATGTCGACGAGGAAATCGCATCGTTGACGCCATGGATCGCACCGCTAGCCGCCATGTCCGACGTCGAAATTCAGCTGCATCATCAAGCGGACTCCTCGCTCTATATGACGGGCGAACCGAAGAAATTCCAGCAATGCTTGCTTAATCTGATGAAGAATGCCATCGAGGCGATGCCCGATGGGGGGAAGCTGACGATTACGACGAGAACGGAGAACGAGCACGCGGTCATTACGATCGCCGATACAGGAGTAGGAATGAGCAAGATGCAGCTGAAGCGCATCGGCATGCCGTTCTTTACGACGAAGGAGAAAGGGACGGGGCTCGGGCTGATGGTGGTCGTCAGCCTCGTCCATGTAATGGGCGGACGCATCGTCTTCTCCAGCAAGCGCGGACGAGGTACGGTATGCGAACTGCGGTTCCGGCTGAACGAGCCGGCGGACGGCCGAACGGATTAAGCCATATGGAATCACGCGAACTGGCAACATGGAATCATAAAACAAATAACCCCCCGCCAAGGCGGGGGGTTATTGCACCGACGGCAAGTCGGCTGCGAAGCGGTTGCGAAGCCGGTTACGGATTGACCGGCGGCAGCTGGCTCACATAGCTGTCGGACAGCTGCAGCAGCTTCCAGGCCCGGTTGAATTGATCTTCCGTGGCCGGCACCATCGCTTGCGCGTCGCCATGGAGCGGGTGGTTCGTGCCGTCCTTGAACGACGTGCCGGGAATGAACATCGTATGGTCCGCAATGAGCGAGCCCGACGGCAAATAATAGCGTTCCGGCAGCAGGTTCGACGTCTGATTAAGCAAATCCTGCCCGAAATGAATATGATCCTGCAGCGAGACGCCCAGCAGGTTGGCCACCGTCGGCATGATGTCGGACTGGCCGCCGGTTTCCTTCACTTCCATCGGCTTCGTGACGCCGGGCGCCGATATAATCAGCGGAATGTTGATCATATCGGAATTGGCATACTCGCGGCCGTAAATCTCGTGCATCAGCTTCTTCTCGTCGTTGTTGAGCGAGTAGATCGGCAGGCCGAGGTGGTCGCCGTAGATGACGAAGACGCTGTTATCCCACAGACCGCGCTTCTTCAAATCGTCAATGAACAACCCGAGCGCGTAGTCGGCGTAGTTCTGCGCGCGAATGTAATCGCCGACGAACGTGCCTTCGAACCGGTCCGGCAGCTTGATTTTGTACTTGCGCTCCGGAATCGTGAACGGATGGTGGGAAGACATCGTAATCAGCTGCGAATAGAACGGACCCGATTTCTGCATCTCGTCCAGCTGCGCGGCCGTCTTCCGGTACAGCACCTCGTCGGATGGCCCGAAGAATACGGTATCGTCCTGGCCGAACCAGTTCTGATCGTAATACTTCTCGAACCCGAGCGCTTTATACAAGTCGCCGCGATTCCAGAATTCCACGAAATTCGTATGGAACGTCGCGGTCTGATAGCCGTTCGCCTGCATCACTTTCGGCAGGCTCGGCAGGGCGTGTCCGGTATAGACAACCGACGCGGCCCCGGTCGGCGGCGTATAGAAGGACGTATTGACGACGAACTCCGCGTCGGACGTGTTGCCTTGACCGACCTGCTGGTAGAAGTTGGAGAAGTAGATATGCTCCTTGGCGAGCTTATTCATATTCGGCGTAATTTCCTGCCCGTCGATCTTCAGGCCGATCAGGAAGTTCTGGAACGCTTCCATCTGCACGATAATCAGGTTCTTGCCTTTCGATGCCTGCCAAAATTTCGGCGAGGCAGGCTCCTGAATGCCTTTCTCCTTGTCGATGGCGGCTTGCGTAATCTCGCTCATCGGCAGCGTCGGCTGCTTCGGATCGGAGAACAAGGTATAGATCTCGTAGTTGAGAATACCCATGTCCTCGGCCTTGACGATCTCGTTCATGCTGGCCCGGTTCGGCAGGATATTGAACAGGCAGAGCGCGAGCGAAACGATGAACAGGGCGGAGACAACGGCGCGATTAAGCGGCAGCTGGCTCAGCTGCTTCCAGTTGACGGCCCACTTGCGGCGGAACATGTACACGACCAGGACGATGATATCGACGAAGATCAACAGATAATAAGGGGCGAGAAGCGAGAACACGCTGCTCTTCACGGCCGTAACCTGGCCGATTTGCTCCAATGCGTGATACGTGACGATAATGCCGAAATACTTGTAATACATGATGACGGCGAATAAGACGGCGGTGACGAGCAAATTGACCGAGACGTAGTAGACCAGCTTGCGCTTCTTCGCGAACCATTCGATCAGGCAGAAGAGCAGCCAGCAGAACGGCATTTCGGTGACGAGCAGCTTCCAGGACGGGCCACCGTCGAAGATGACGAAATAGGCGAGCATGCTTTTGATAACCAGAATGATAGAGAAAAAAATAAACGGCCGGATGTGAAACAGCCGCTTGAAAGACCACGCAGACATGAAATACCCTTCCTTTCGAAACACAAGCTGCAAATTCCCATATCGTTCATTATGCTCTCTTTATTAAGGGTTTGTCAAAATGGTATTCATGCGAAATTAGCGAAATTATGGCGTTGTCTCATGGTATACTAAGCCTAAATAATAGAGCTCTATCTGAGGGGACAACCGACCGAGATGACCGCGATCAAAACAAAGCTGGATTCGATTAAGCTAGGCCTTGGCGCACGCGCGTGGTACAACTTCCGCATTGATGTGAGCGCTTCCGTGTTATTCAGTTTCTTCAATGTCGTATTCAACCAGTTCTACATTCCGATGGCGATTCAGCAAGGCGCTTCCAATCTGCAGGTCGGCATCATCTCGTCGGCGCCGGCGGTAGGGCTGCTGTTCTCCCCGTTGTGGGCCGCGTTCATCGAACGCTCGAACCCGAAGCCGTTCGTCGTGCTTCCGAATCTGATCGCGCGGGCGCTCATTATTTTGCCGGCGTTCTTCGGCGCGCCCCTCGTGTACGTTCTGATCGCGCTCTGTTTTCAAATGCTGATGGGGATACAGTCGCCCGGCTACGCCGCGCTCGTCATTCGCATGTACCCGCCCGAGAACCGCGGGATGCTGATGGGCAATACGAGAGTCATCATGGGGGCCCTCATGATTCCCGTCGCGTTCGGCATCGGACGCTGGGTCGACGCCGCCGGCCCCTCCGGGCCGCTGCTGTTCGCATCCGCGACAGGCATCGTGTCCATTCTCGTCTTCTCCCGCGTCAAGGCGAGGAAGTCGGCGCCGCCGAAGCTCTCGGGTTCGCGGAAGATCGATATCCGGGCGCAGTTTCAGCTAATCAAGCAGAACAGGGAGATCGCGGTCTTCTTCCTGGCCTGCAACTTCACCGGCTTCGGCAATCTGGTGGCGGTGCCGCTGTACAATATCATTCAGGTGGACCGGCTGGAGCTCTCCAACACCCAGATCGGCATTGCGCGCGCGGTCTATTTCCTGTGCCTGCTGTCCTCTTATTACGTGACCGGCCGCGTGATCGACAAGCTGTCCGCGAAGCATACGGTCGCGTTCGGACTGGCGGCGTTCGGCATCGTGCCGCTCTGTTACGCGATGCTCGGCAATTACTCCGCTGTGCTGATCGGAAGCGGCATTCAAGGGATGGGCGACGCGATCTGGGATATCGGCTTCCTCGCGTACATGTTCCGTCTCGCCCCCGGACGGGAAGCGGTCGTCGTCGGCCTGCAGTTCATGCTCTTCGGCATTCGGGGGACGATCGGGCCGCTGCTCAGCACGTACTTGTCCGATTCGGTGCCGCTGTCGTACCTGCTGACGGGCGCGGGGATTTGCGGCTTCCTCGGCGTCGCCTCGTTCCTTGCGTACAACCGAGGCTCCCTGCGCATGCGCGGTACGCTGGGAGCGCCGTAATTCAACCAAGAAGCCTCCTGCCGCCGGTCGAACCGGCGGCAGGAGGCTTCTTCTTCAATATCTTCAGCTAGTCAGGCAGGCGCCGCTTCGTTCTTATACGGCCAGCTCCCTCTTGCGGAAGAACGACTTGAGCGCGTTGTACACTTCGCTTTTCTCCTTGATGACATAGTGCATGAAGTTCGGCAGCGCAATATGCTTGAAGGCCGACATCAGCGTGCTGGAACGGTTGTACTGGTTCACTTCGCCGTAGCCGAACAGATTGGCCCGCTTCAGCAGCTCGCCGATCAGCTTCACGCAGCGCTCGTTGTCGCTCGTCAAATTGTCGCCGTCGGAGAAGTGGAACGGATAGATATTGTACATGGACGGCGGGTACCGGTTATCGATGATTTCGATCGCTTTGATGTAAGCGGAGGAACAGATCGTGCCGCCGCTTTCGCCGCGGGTGAAAAATTCTTCCTCGGTGACTTCCTTCGCTTCGGTGTGGTGCGCGATGAAGACGATTTCGACATGCTCGTATTGATGCCGGAGGAAGCGGGTCATCCAGAAGAAGAAGCTGCGCGCCACGTATTTCTCGAAGCTGCCCATGGAGCCGCTCGTATCCATCATCGCGATGATGACCGCATTGGATTGCGGTTTCACGATTTCTTCCCACGTCTTATAGCGCAGATCGTCCGGCGATATCCCATGAATGCCGGGGGCGCCGCTCGTGGCGTTGCGTTTCAGATTCTCGAGAATGGTGCGCTTCTTGTCGATGTTGGACATGATGCCTTTCTTGCGGATGTCGTTGAACCGGATTTCCCTCGTCTCGATCTGATCGCGGTCCTTCTGCTTCAGGAAGGGCAGCTCCAGCTCCTCGAAGAGCATCGTTTCCAGCTCGGCGAGGCTGATCTCCGCCTCCACGATATCGTCGCCGGGCTGGTCGCCGGCATTCTCGCCCTTGCTGCCTTTTTGCGCCGCTTGCGGATCGACGCCGAGCACGTCGCCGACTTGGCTGTCGCCGTCGCCCTGGCCGACATGCTTGTTCTTGTTGAAGTTGTAGACGAACCGGAACTCGTCTAGGCTGCGAATCGGCACTTTGATGACATGCTTGCCGTCCGACATGATAATATTTTCCTCGGAGACGAGGTCGGGTAAATTTTGTTTGATGGCCTCGCGCACCTTCTGTTGGTGTCTGGCTTGATCCTGATGTCCTTTACGATGCAGCGACCAATCTTCGCGCGACACGGTATATAGCGCTTCATGACGATCTGCCATGCATAGACACCTCCCTGGCCGAATAAGCTTGTTGTTCGCATCTTAAGCATTTCGAAGTTTCCGAAGACTGCGGGAAAGAATAAATTCTTGTTGGCGATAGACTCTGCTGCCCAATGCGGCTGCCCCTCTTCGGATTGTCTCGAAAAAGGGTCTCTCATTCATTATATTCTGGAGGCCGCTCGATATGTGAAGCAATCGCAAAAGCAAAGGACGCGGCCACTTAGGTCCGCGTGGATTCCATATGGTATCCGCTTGCCAGGCGGTTGAAAAGGCGTTCGGGTCGAGGCCAACGGCTGATAACGTTACCGCTCGATACATACGCGCAAATAAAAGATCTCATGTCCGTTTCCCATGTACGTTCTCGACAAGCAAAGGACCGCGGCCTCTTAGGTCCGCGGTCCCCTTATAAAGACGCCCTGGCAAGACGTTCGCAGCTATGGCGTGCCGCCCATGGCGATGCCGAGCAGGAACAGGCAGACGAAGCCGACCGGCAGCAGCGCATTCAGGACGATGCCGATGACCGGGAAAGCCTTGCGCGTGTACTTGGAGCTGGCGCCGATAATGCCCAGAAGGAGCCCGACGACGCAGCAGCCGAACGAGGCCAGCATCATGAGGAAAGCGGCGATCAGCGGCATGAAATCGCCGGTGTCCTTGAATTCCGCCTCGAGCCGGGCACGAATCTCGGCGCTGTTGCCGTCAAGCGGAATGTGGTTCATAATGAAGGATGTCGACACGATGATGGCTATGATGAAGACAATGAGGCCGACAAGTCCGAGCACGAACGAAGCGATCCCCAGCCTGGAGATGCGTTTGCGCGGCTCGGGACCGGGAGCCGGCACGGGATCGAAACCGAGTTCGGACGGCGGCTCATCGCGCATTGGCGTTTCTTGATCATTCACGGAGATCCACTCCTCTATGCAATCGTTCGTCTTCGTACACTTTACCTTATTTTACAGGGATTGGAAAGGATGGAGCGCAGATGTTCAACAAATACGGCGCTTACGGCGCGATCCACGCGCTGCTGGCCGTCGCGCTTGGCGCATTCGGCGCGCACGGGCTGAAGAGCAGGCTGACGGATGAGATGCTGAACGTCTTCGAAACGGGCGTACGCTATCATATGTTTCATGCGATCGGGCTGTTGCTGATCGCCTTGGCCGCGGACCGGATCGGCAAGAGCAACAATTCCATCCGCTGGGCGGCGCGATTGATGCACGTGGGGATCATCCTGTTCTCCGGAAGCCTGTATGTGCTCAGTTTGACCGACGTCAAAGCATTCGGCATTATCACGCCGTTCGGCGGCCTGGCGTTTATCGTCGCGTGGGGGCTTGCCGCGTATTCCATTTGGAAAGCGAAGAGCAACGAGTAGGCGGCAGCAGGAGGGAGAGCGCGAACCGGCTGCGGCGCGCTCCGATTCCGCATAGCGGCAGCGAAGAGCCCGCCGCACGGATGCATCCGTGCGGCGGGCTCTTCGCTGTGCCTGTTCACAGGCTCTAAATGAAATCGTCGATCTCGTTCAAGGAAAACGCGTACACCTGCTTCTCGTCGACGTGATAGACGGTCAGCTTCTGCGCGGCTTCGTCCAAATGAATGATGCGGCACGGAATGTTGAGCCTGACGCCGAAGCCTTTGTTCACCAAGATCCGAATCAAGGAATTGTCGGCGATGCATTGCTTGATGCGGGCGATGTTGTCCGGGACGGACGGTTCGGCGGTCTGTGGCTGGACGGCGGTCGTACGCTCGATCGGCACGGCTTCGGGGACGGCCTGCTCTTCGAGCGCTTCGATCCTGCGTCCCAGGCGGATCCCGGACTTGATGCGGTAATCGGCGAAGCCGGCCCGGTTAAGCAGGTGTATAAGCCGTTCGAGCGCCATTGCGTCAGACTCGCCTTCGACCAGGATATCGACGTTGAATACATGTGCGGCTGAAGAAGTCGTGCTCTTGTTGGAAAGCGTCATGGTCCCACTCCATTTAGTTCTTAAGGTACTCTCATCATACCACCTTGGGCCTGATTGCAGTAGTCCTAAGTTGCGGTTTCGTTAATCCGCCGAAACCGGGAACACTCCGAAGCGCGGCGCTGCATATAGTGAAGAAGCGATTGCCGAAACGATACAGGCAGGAGCGGCTAGCGCGGGAGGAGGTGGCTCGAGATGATGCGAATGGTACCGGTTTCGCTTGCGGACGGGAGTACGGCGCTCGGCGTCGAAGTGCTGCTGCCGAAGACGACGCTGCTGGCCGTGGCGACGGATAAAGGCTATATCATGTGCGGCGCCTTGGACGTTGCGCTTCTGAACGATCGGCTGAAGGATCGGGGCATTATCGCCGGCCGTGCAGTCGGCGTAAGAACCCTTGAGGAATTGATGGAGGCGCCGCTAGAATCGGTCACGGGGACGGCGGAAGCGCTGGGAATTACGGTAGGCATGAAAGGGGCGGACGCCCTTCTCTTGATGGTATAGATAGCGGCAGCGGCCTCTTGCGGGAGCCGGCCGAAGCGTTCATGCAGGCGTGGACGCGGCGGCAGCGGAAGCAAGGGGTTTTTTTTGCTCGTTTCGGATCGGACGAACGGGAGCTGGATGAAGTGGGAGTGGACATGAGTGTGGCCGAAGAAAGGCAAGATAAAGCCAAAAGGCAGCCGCGCAGGTGGTTCATGCGCGCGGGCTGCCTTTGGCTTATCGGACGGCGGAGCGCCGCCGGGTGTGGATCAGTCGGCGAACAAAGCCTTCAAATTCACGTCGAACGGCGGACGGATAATGCCTTTCTCCGTAATGATCGCGGTGACGTATTCGTTCGGCGTCACGTCGAACGCGGGGTTGAACACCTTGACGCCGACCGGCGCCGTGCGCTTGCCGAAGCCTTCGGTGATCTCTTCCGCGTGGCGCTCCTCGATCGGAATTTCGGAGCCCGACGGCGTGTTCAGGTCGATCGTCGACAGCGGACAAGCGACGTAGAACGGAATGTTATGCGCCTTGGCAAGCACGGCTACGCTGTACGTGCCGATCTTGTTGGCGACGTCGCCGTTGGCCGCGACGCGGTCCGTGCCGACGATGACGGCATCGATCCAGCCTTTGCTCATGACCATGCCGGCCATGTTGTCGCAGATGAGCGTCACGTCGACGCCGGCCTGCTGCAGCTCGAACGCGGTCAGCCTAGCGCCTTGCAGGACGGGGCGCGTCTCGTCGGCGAAGACGCGGAGCTTGATGCCCTGCTCCAGTGCGAGATAGAACGGCGCCAGCGCCGTGCCGTACTTCGCCGTCGCGAGTCCGCCGGCGTTGCAGTGCGTCAGGACGCCCATGCCGTCCTGGAAGAGCGTCAGCGCGTGCTCGCCGATCAGGCGGTTCGTCTCCTCGTCTTCGCTCTGAATGGCGATCGCTTCCTGCAGCAGCGCTTCCTGGCAGGCCGCAAGCTCCGAGCCGGACGCCGCCAGCGCTTCCGCGCGCGCGGTCATGCGATCGAGCGCCCAGAACAGATTGACGGCCGTCGGACGCGAGGTCGCGAGATGGGCGGCCGCTTCGCGCGCTGCCTCCAGCCAAGCCGCCGTATCGCCGGCATCGCGGCTTCCCAGCACGACGCCATAGGCGGCGGCGATGCCGATGGCGGGCGCGCCGCGCACTTTCAGATGGCGGATCGCTTCCCATACGTCCTGTACGGTAACGAGCGGCAGGTAGACGATTTCTTCGGGCAGCAGCCGCTGGTCGAGCAGGTCAAGCCGGGTGCCGGACCAAATGACGGACTGCAAGCCTTGATAGTTGGTGGATTCCATGACAATTGACTTCCTTTCGAGTTAAGCCTTGGCAGCTGCCGAAGCCGAATTCACGGCGTCGATCAGCTGATCGATCGATACGGCGCGGCGGTTCAGCTTGATGAGCGATTTGCCGATGCGAAGCGCGAGCCGCTGCGCGCGCTCGCGGGCGGACGCGTCCTCCAGCTTGTCGATGTCCGCGACATGCGCGAGCCCGACGACGCGGCGCACCATCTTGCAGCCGGCGAAGCCGATCGTATCCTGCAGCAGGCGCTCCATGTAGTTCTCCCGGTAGCCCGGCGCCGTATTGGCGAGACGGTCCACGCCGTGCTCGTTCCAGAGCGCGAGGAACTTCTCTTCGAACTGCGACCAGATGTCCTTGACCGTATCCAGCAAGTAAGCGCGGTAGCTCTCGCGGCCGGCATCGGTCTTGTCCCAGCCTTCGCGGCCGGCGAAGTTAAGCAGCAGGTTGGCCAGCACGGCGCCGATATCGAAGCCCATCGGTCCGAAGTAGGCGAACTCCGGATCGATGACCTTGGTCGATTCCGGCGTGATGAAGATGCTGCCCGTGTGCAGGTCGCCGTGAAGCAGCGACTGGGCGCGCGTCAGGAACTTCTCGCGGAGCAGGGCGACTTCCAGATGGAGCTCGCCGTCGTTCCAGAGCGCCTGCGCCTCGTCGCGGATCGTTTCTTCGAAGCTGTTCGTGTCCGCGTCGCGGTACGGGTCGTCGAAGATGAGATCCTCGGTGATTTTGCACAATTCCGGATTGGTGAAGCTGCGCGCCAGCAGCTTCTTCTCCTGCTGGTTGCGGCCGAGGTCGCTCGTGAAGAACAGCGTCCGGGCGAGGAACGTGGAGATATGGCCGGCGAACAGCGGGTAGCGCGTTCCGTTCATCAGTCCTTGGCGCATGATGACATGGTCGCTCAAGTCCTCCATGATCGTCAGCGCGAGCTCTTGGTCGTACAGATACACGACGGGGACAAGCCCCGGAGCGAGCTCGCCTTCGAGCAGGAGCGCTTCGCTCTCGATGCGCGCGCGGTCGAGCGTCAGCGGCCAGGATTCGCCGACGACCTTCGCGTACGGCAATGCCTGTTTCATGATGATGCTGCGGCCGGACGCCGAGTCGGTAATGTGAAACACAAGGTTCAGGTTGCCGTCTCCGATCTCCCGGCAGGCAAGCTGCGCATCCGGCGCGAATACGCCTTCCAGCTTACGGGCAATCTCGATGGCTTCCGTTTCATTTAAGGGATGATAAGCAGACATCAAGGGTCCACCTCCGAATCGTTGATATGGGTAAGGGCCTGTCGTGCGTACGCCTGGACCCCCAAATATGTATAGTATAGCGAAAAAAATTTAGCGTTGGAATACCTCGCTTTGTTATAATCATTCTAAATACCGTGAACGAGGGGGATACGAGCATGAACGACGAGATCGCAATGGATCGGAAAATCGCGCTGAAGGAATGGGCCGTCGCGGTCAAAGCGCTGACGGACGGCAGGCAGATCATGGTCCTTCGCAAAGGCGGCATCGCGGAGGAAACGCGGGACTTTCGACTGAAATCGCCGCGTTTCTTCCTGCTGCCGGCATATGAACACCAGAGGGCGGAGCTGCTGAAGGAAGAATACCGGGACGAGCTTGCGGCGGTGCTGGAGGGATGGACGCCGGACTCGCCGGACGCGGAAATTGCCGCATACGCCGAGGCGGTGGACGACATCGAAATCCGCGATCAGGAAACGGTGGATGCGCTGGCGAATTATCACATCTGGACGGATACTTTTACCGAAGAACGTCTAAAATGGAAACGAAAGCAGCCGCTTCATCTGCTCCTGCTTCGGGTATACAAGCTGGACCATCCGGTGCGGCTGCCGATGCAGGCCGTGTATAAGGGGTGCAAGTCGTGGGTGGACCTGGAGCTTCTGCCGGATTCCGCGGCGGCGAAGCCCGTTCTCGACGACGGGACGTTCGCCCGCCGGGCCGAGGAAATTCGCCGGGCAATCGCGCGGCAATAGTCCCGAAATCCCTTACTGGGACTAGGGCTGATTGCTTTGTTACAGAAGTTATACTAAAATATAATTGAGAATCAGTGAGAATCAGTTTAGACTAATTACTAAAGAGGAATTGTTTCAGATACGAAACAACGGAACTTTCGGAGGGAGCAGTATACCATGGCAACACATTTCAAAATCGACGGCTTGAAAGCGGCCATCGAAGGCAAAGAGATTCTGAAAGGCATCGACCTTGAAATCAAGGGCGGCGAAGTTCATGCCATCATGGGACCGAACGGAACGGGTAAAAGCACCTTGGCGTCGGCGCTCATGGGGCATCCCAAATACGAAGTGACGGAAGGCGAAGTAACGCTCGACGGCGAGGCATTGCTCGAGATGGGCGTGGACGAGCGCGCCCGCGCAGGCTTGTTCCTCGCGATGCAGTATCCAAGCGAAATCCCGGGCGTGACCAACTCCGACTTCCTGCGCAGCGCGATCAACGCCCGCCGCGAAGAAGGCAAGGAAATCTCGCTGATCAAATTCATCCGCCAAATGGAAGGCAAGATGAAAGAACTCGAGATGAACCCTGAATTCGCGCACCGCTACCTGAACGAAGGGTTCTCCGGCGGCGAGAAGAAGCGGAATGAAATTCTCCAAATGATGATGCTCGAGCCGAAAGTCGTCGTTCTCGACGAAATCGACTCCGGCCTCGATATCGACGCGCTGCGCATCGTAGCGAACGGCGTGAACGCCATGCGTTCCGAGGAACGCGGCTTCTTGATCATTACGCACTATCAGCGTTTGCTGAACTATATCAAACCGGATTTCGTACACGTCATGATGCAGGGCCGTATCGTCAAATCTGGCGGACCGGAGCTTGCGGAACGTCTTGAGAACGAAGGCTATGACTGGGTTAAAGAAGAGCTCGGCATCGTGGATGAAACGGTCGGACAGGTTTAATCGGAGGAGGAGCAATCGTTATGAGCATACAAGTATCGACTCCGGTTAACCGCCAGTCCGTTATCGCTTTGTCCCAAAGCAAAGGCGAGCCGGCATGGCTTGAAGGAGTAAGAACGAAGGGCGCCGAGCTGGCGGAAACGCTGGAATGGCCGACGCCCGAGAAAGTCCGCATCGCCCGCTGGAACCTGACGGCGACCGGCAGCCATAAACCGCAGGCCGCGATCGCGTCGGCGGCGGAATTGCCGGAAGCGCTGCGCGAGCTGGCCGGGGAATCGCCGGCAGGCCTCGTCGTACAGCGCAACTCGGCGAACGTGCTTCGCCAGCTTTCGCCGGAACTCGCGGCGAAGGGCGTTATTTTCACCGATCTCGAAACGGCGTGCCGCGAGCACGGCGACCTGGTGCAGCAATACCTGTTCCAGGCCGTTCCGCAGGACGAGAACAAGCTGACGGCACTGCAATCGGCGATCTGGAACGGCGGGATCTTCCTGTACGTGCCGAAGAACGTGGAAGTGGAGCTGCCGCTGCAGGCGCTGCTGTACACCGACGACACGGAAGCGACGTTCGCGCCGCGCGTGCTCGTCGTAGCCGATAACCATAGCCGCGTCACGTACGTGGACAATGTGGTAAGCACGTATGGGGAGTCCGCGCAGCCGATCACGAAGCAGTCGATCGTCGAAGCGATCGTGAAGCCGGGCGCGCATGTCCGGTACGCGACGGTCCACAACATGGGCGCCAACCTGATCGACCTGACGATCCGCCGCGCCGTCGTCGAGAACGACGGACGCGTCGAATGGATCATCGGCGACCTGCACGACGGCCACACGCTGTCCGATACGCAATCGCTGCTGCAAGGCAAAGGCTCCACGTCGGACGCCAAAGTGATCAGCATCGGTTCGAAATCGCAGCAAATGAGCTTGACGACGGGCGCCGTCCACTTCGGGCGCAACACGGAGAGCGACATGGTTACCCGCGCGGTCATGAAGGACCAGGCGACGGCGATCATCAACGGCGTGACGAAGATCGAGAAGGGCGCGACGAAGTCGAACGGCCAGCAAACCGAGAAGGTGCTCATGCTGAGCCCGAAAGCGCGCGGCGACGCCAACCCGATTCTGCTGATCGACGAGGACGACGTCAAAGCCGGCCACGCGGCGAGCGTAGGCCAAGTGAACCCCGAGCAAGTCTATTACCTGATGTCCCGCGGCATTTCGAAAAAGGATGCGGAGCGCTTAATTATTTACGGATTCCTGGCTCCTGTCGTGTCGGAAATTCCGATCGAACCGGTACGGGAACAGCTCCAGCGTCTGCTGGAAAGGAAGCTTGAAGGATGAACGTGCAAGCGATCAGAGAGCAATTTCCGATCCTGCATCAAACGATAAACGGGCATCCGCTCGTTTATCTGGACAGCGCGGCGACTTCCCAGAAGCCGCGCTCCGTCATTGATGCGGTCGCCCGCTATTACGAGCATGACAACGCCAACGTGCACCGCGGGGTTCATACCCTCGGCTCGCGCGCCACGGACGCCTACGAAGGAGCTCGCGAGAAGACGGCGAAGTTCCTGAACGCGGCCAGCCCGCAGGAGATTATTTTCACCCGCGGCACGACGACGGCGCTCAATCTGGTGGCGTCGAGCTACGGAAGAGCCGTCTGCGGCGAAGGCGACGAGATCGTCATCACCCAGATGGAGCATCACTCGAACTTCATTCCGTGGCAGCAGGTGGCCAAAGCGACCGGCGCCGCGCTCAAATTCATACCGCTTCAGAAGGACGGCTCCATCCGCTTGGAGGACGTCGAAGCGACGATCACCGACCGGACGAAAATCGTCTCGGTCATGTATGTTTCCAACGTGCTCGGCGTCGTCAATCCGATCAAGGAAATTACGGCGATCGCGCATAAGCACGGCGCGAAGATGGTTGTCGACGGGGCGCAGAGCACGCCGCATATGAAAGTCGACGTCCGCGATCTCGACTGCGACTTCTACGCGTTCTCCGGCCACAAGATGTGCGCGCCGACGGGCATCGGCGCCCTGTACGGGAAGAAGGCGCTGCTCGAAGCGATGGAGCCGATCGAATTCGGCGGCGAGATGATCGACCACGTCGATCTGTACGAGTCGACCTGGAAGGAGCTGCCTTGGAAATTCGAAGGCGGCACGCCGATTATCGCGGGCGCCGTCGGACTCGGAGCGGCGATCGATTTCCTGAACGAAGTCGGCCTGGACGAGATCGAGAAGCATGAACATAAGCTCGCGTCCTACGCCTACGACCGGCTCAGCACGATCGATGGTATTTCGATCTTCGGCCCGGCCCGGAACCGCGTCGGACTCGTGACGTTCACGCTGGACGACGTGCATCCGCATGACGTGGCCACGGTGCTGGATACGAAAGGCATTGCCGTCCGCGCCGGACATCATTGCTGCCAGCCGCTGATGCGTTACTTGAATGTTTCTTCTACGGCTAGAGCAAGCTTTTATCTATACAATACCGAAGAGGACGTTGATCGGCTTATTGACGGGCTCTTGCAGACAAAGGAGTTCTTCGGTTATGGAATTGGATGATCTGTACCGCAGGGTGATCATGGATCACTACAAGAACCCGCGCAACCGCGGCACGCTGGACGAGGATTCGCTGACGGTCAACCTGAACAATCCGACTTGCGGCGACCGCATCACGCTGCAGCTGCAGGTGGAAGACGGCATCGTGAAGCAGGCGAAATTCACCGGCGAGGGCTGCTCCATCAGCATGTCCTCGGCTTCCATGATGACGGAGGCCGTCACCGGCAAGACGACGGAGGAAGCGCTGGCGCTGGCATCGAAATTTTCATCCTTCATCAAAGGCGAAATTACCGAATTCGAAGAGCTGGAGGATATCGAGGCGCTGTCCGGCGTCACGAAATTCCCGGCCCGGATCAAATGCGCGACGCTCGGCTGGAATGCGCTGCGCAAAGGCATCGAGCATCAGCAGCAATAACGATCGCGCGACAAGCGTCCGCTGCGTTAAGGCGAGGCGGGGCGCTTGGAACGCGTTGCATAGCATGATCGCATAACATGACCGGCCGCGGCTGTCGCGGGCGGCAAGGTGCAAGCAAGAAGGAAGAAACAAGAAAGAAGCAAGAAAGAAGGAGGCTGTTAACGATGGCGAAGCAAATGCCAGATTTGGAAGAGTATAAGTATGGCTTTCGCGACGAGCATAAGGCGATTTTCGAATCCGGCAAAGGATTGACGCCGGAAGTCGTGCGCACGATTTCGGAAATTAAAGGCGAGCCGGAGTGGATGCTGGAGTTCCGCCTCAAGGCGCTCGAGCAGTTCAACAAAATGCCGATGCCGAAATGGGGCGGCAACATGGACGATCTGGATTTCGACGATATCCAGTACTACGTCCGTCCGTCCGAGAAGCAAGGCAAGACGTGGGAAGAGGTTCCGACGGAGATCAAGGAAACGTTCGACAAGCTCGGCATTCCGGAAGCGGAACAGAAGTTCCTCGCCGGCGTATCGGCGCAGTACGAATCCGAGGTCGTCTACCACAGCATGCAGGAAGATCTGGAGAAGCAAGGCGTCATCTTCACGGATACCGACACCGCGCTTCGCGAATATCCGGAGATTTTCAAGAAATACTTCGGCACGATCATTCCTCCGGCCGACAATAAATTCGCTGCGCTCAACAGCGCGGTATGGTCCGGCGGCAGCTTCATCTACGTGCCGAAAGGCGTCAAATGCGAAATTCCGCTGCAGGCGTACTTCCGGATCAACTCCGAGAACATGGGTCAATTCGAGCGTACGCTCATCGTGGCCGACGAAGACAGCTTCGTGCACTACGTCGAAGGCTGTACGGCTCCGATCTACAGCACGAACTCGCTGCACAGCGCGGTCGTTGAAATTCTCGTGCTGAAGAACGCGCGCTGCCGCTACACGACGATCCAGAACTGGGCGCCGAACATCTACAACCTCGTTACGAAACGCGCGGTTGCGGAAGAGAACGCGACGATGGAGTGGGTCGACGGCAACATCGGCTCCAAGCTGACGATGAAATACCCGGCCGTCGTGCTGAAAGGCCGCGGCGCGAAAGGCATGGTACTGTCCATCGCCGTAGCGGGCAAAGGCCAGCACCAGGACGCCGGCGCGAAAATGACGCATCTGGCGCCGGACACGACGTCGACGATCGTCTCCAAATCGATCAGCAAGCACGGCGGCAAAGTCACGTACCGCGGCTTGGCATCGTTCGGACGCAATTCCGAAGGCTCGAAGGCGAACATCAAATGCGATACGCTCATTCTCGATAACCAATCGACGTCGGATACGATTCCGTACAACGAAATCATGAACGACAACATTACGCTCGAGCATGAAGCGACGGTATCCAAAGTGTCCGAGGATCAACTGTTCTACCTGATGAGCCGCGGCCTGACGGAAGCGGAAGCGACGCAGATGATCGTCATGGGCTTCATCGAGCCGTTCACGAAAGAACTGCCGATGGAATACGCGGTCGAGATGAACCGTCTCATCAAGTTCGAGATGGAAGGCTCGATCGGCTAATACAGGTTTTGCCGAGGCTGTACGCGGCAAATAACCGCAAGCACAAAAAAACTCCGGAACGGGCTTCGATGGAAGCCGGGTTCCGGAGTTTTCGTTGTGGCCCGATGATTATCAATCGGAGCATGCGATACTCGCTCAAGCTTGTCAGACTTACATATATACATGCATAATTTGCAGCTGGCGCTCGACGGAGAGGTCGACGAATCGGTCGTCGATGCGAATGAGCGGACAGAAGAACTCCGTTGCATGCGTCATGATGATCGTGCCGACCTCGCCGTTCTCGAGCTCTACCTGCTTGCCGATGAAATTCGGGATCATATGCTTGATGAACGTATGGGTCGTATGGGCGTCCAGCTCCGAGAAGCTCATCCGGTGCAATTCCTTCAGGACGTACAGCAGATCGCGTTTCTTCTGGTACACGCGGGACGAGATCATGGCGCTGTACACGTCGGCGACGGCAATGATTTTGGAGACGGGATGCATGTCCTCGCCCGTCAATCGGTTCGGGTATCCGCTGCCGTCGACCCGTTCGTGATGCTCGAGCGCTACGATGGACGCCAGCGATTCGCCGAAAGATTCCGTAATGATCTGATGGCCGTAGATCGTATGCAGCTTGATGGATTCGTATTCCTCCGAGGACAGCTTGTCCGGTTTGTTCAGGATGCCTTCCTGGATCCGGCACTTGCCGATGTCATGGAGGAAGCCGGCCTGTCCGATCTTCACCGCTTCCTCTTCGCCGTAATCCAGCCAGGAGGCCAGGAAGTACGCCAGCATGCCTACTTGCACGGAGTGTTGGTAGGTATAGTCGTCCTTGGTATTCAGCAGGAGCAGCATCGATACGACGTCGCGCTCCATGCGGAAGTTGTCGACCAGCGGCTGGAACGTTTGGACGACGTCGTCTTCGTCGATTTTGCCATTCTGGAACGCTTCCAGAAACAGCTGCTCGCAGCCGTTGATGGCGTCTTGATAGATAGGCTCGACGGCCGGCAGCCATCTGGGACTGATACCGGACTCAATGGTGCGGAATGGGACCTCGGTCGTATCCGCATGCCTGGCATCAACATCGACATAGTCGATTTGATGCCGGAGAAGCGTGGCGATTTCTTTCTCCTTCAGCTGGGTGCCTTTGGACAGGACATGCAGTCCGTATGTATTGAAGGTATCGTTGCTGAGCTTGTCGCCTTCGATAAGCTCCGTCACATGAATTCGCATAATCCACCTCTTAAGCGGCTAGAAGTTAGTGTCAAGCGTTCGCTAATCACAGCAATAATACTCAAATATGGCAAAATGCTCCTACTAAAAGCGTAGTACTAATTACCTTATCGGCAAATGTTTGCCATATGTTAAGAATTGATTAACGAATCTTGGATTAACTTTTATATGCCGGCGATCGGATTCCAGGGCCCTTGCTGATGTCCTTTCCATTCGGAACCGTCTTCCCATATTTCGCGCTTCCAGATCGGCGCGATTTGTTTCAGCCGCTCGATGGCATACCGGCTCGCTTCGTAACAGCCTTCGCGATGAGGCGAGGATACGGCGATGACAACGCTGATCTCGGCAACGTCCACGACGCCGATCCGGTGCCAGATGGCGCATTCCGTCCCGGGCCACTGCGCGGCGATTTCGTCGCCGATCTGCTGCAGCGTCTTGACGGCCATGGGCACGTACGCTTCATATTCCAGCCGGACGGTGCGCTGGCCCTGCGTCCATTCGCGGGTCGTGCCCGTGAATGTGATCGTCGCGCCGTTATTCGGGACGATGACGAGCGCGGTGACGGCATCGACCGACAGCGGCTCAGCCGTAACGCGGTACTTCTGTGCCGTCGGCGCGGCCTCGGACGATTCCTGCAAGCGGGCGTCCTCGCCGCCGGAGACGGGCGGCAGCAGCGCCAGCTCATCCTCGGCGCGGAGCGTTTCGCCGTCGGCGGCATAAGCTTGATTGCGGGCCATGAAGGAGGCCGCAATGAGCGGGGCATGTGCCGGATACCGCTCGGCAAGCGCTTCTTTCAACCGCTGCACGGTCAGTTCGTCCTGCGGGAGTTCAAGGCTGACGGCGGGCGCTCCGAAGCGCTCGGATAGGCCGGCAAACAGCTGGATGGTCCACTTCACGGTCATGTCATACTACCTCTCGTGTTCATAGTTAATGGTCTCCATAGCATACCATATCGGGTTCAAAAATGTTATGCTAGAGGCAGATACGGAAGAGACGTAAAGGAGTACGGGCCATGTCAGCATTAACGGATCGATTCGGACGCGAGCACGACTATTTGCGCATTTCCGTTACGGACAGATGCAATCTGCGTTGTCTGTATTGCATGCCGGAGGAAGGCGTCAAATTCGAGCCAGCCGAAAATTTACTCAGCTATGATCACATAACCGAGGTCGTGCGCACCGCCGCGGGACTTGGCATAACGAAGCTGCGGATCACCGGCGGGGAGCCGCTGGTCAGGCCGGGTTTGGCCGGATTGGTGAGCGAACTCGCCGGCATTCCCGGCATCCGGGATATCGCCTTGACGACGAACGGCGTGCTGCTCGCGGAGCAGGCGGAGGAGCTGCGCGCGGCAGGATTGAAACGGGTCAATATCAGCCTGGATACGCTCGACCCGGCCCGGTTCCGGTTCATCGCCCGGCGCGGGGATCTCCAGCGCGTCCTGCAGGGCATTGAAGCCGCCGCCGCCGCGGGCTTCGCGCCGATTAAATTGAATTGCGTGCTGCTGAAAGGCGTCAACGAAGACGAAATCGCTTCCTTTCTGGAGATGGCGGTCACGCGGCCGCTGCATGTTCGTTTCATCGAATATATGCCGATCGGCCACGCGGACGAGAATTGGCGGAACCACTATTTGCCGTTATCGCGGGTCTTGGACATCGCGCGGGAGAATAAGCTGGAAGTGGAACCGATGCGGGACGTGCCCGGCAACGGCCCTTCCGACGATTACCGGATCAAGGGCGGGATCGGCACCTTCGGGTTGATCCATCCGATCAGCGATCAGTTTTGCACGCGCTGCAACCGGCTGCGGCTGACGGCCGACGGCAATCTTCAGCCATGCTTGTATTGGGTGGATGAACTGAACGTCAAGCCGGCGCTCGGCAATCCGGCGGCGCTCGAGAGCCTGTTCATGCGCGCGCTGCAGATCAAGCCGCGCAATCACGAGATGGCGGCGAAGCTGGCGAACGAGACGCTGTCGCATGAGCCGACGGCGCGCCGGATGTCGCAAATCGGCGGCTGATGAAGCAAGCGCAGGGAGAGGAGACGGCTATGTCGCAGCAACGCATTACGATAATTGACTTCGGCGGAGAGCCGGTAACGACGGCGCCGGAGGAGATGGCACGCTTGGCGGGTCGCGCATTCCCGCTTGGCGAGCGCATCGCGGGCGGAACCGGAGAGGCGTTCGATTTCGGCGCATGGTTCGCCAATTGGCGAAACCGGCAGGGAAGCGGCCCCGAGGCGCCGCTGCCGACCCATTTGAAGGTCGAGGCCGCGGATTCATTCGAAGCGCTGATTCCATGGGAGCAGCTGGGGGACGCAGCGGTCTTGTTCGCGCAGGGCAATGCGCCGCTGGCGAAGAACGGGCCGATCCGGCTCTACGTGCCGAACGGCTCGAGCGATTGCTTGAATGTGAAGCGCGTCGTGACGATGCGGTTCTTGCATGATGAAGCGAGACGCGGAGAAGCAGCGTTCGGATTCAAACAGACTTTCTCAGCGGACGAGATGCGCATCAAGCGTTAACCCGGTCCGCGCAACGGGAGGCAGGCATGAAGGAGAAGGCAATGGAAGCGCCCCGCGTCGTGCTGCTTCACAGCAACGATATGCACAGCAGGCTGGAGCAGTCGGCCAAGATGGCGGCTTATATCGAAGAAGCCCGGCGTACGTACGGCAGCGATCATGTATTGACCTTGGATATCGGCGATCATATGGACCGCATGCGGGTCGAGACGGAAGGCAGCGACGGCATGGTCAATATCGATTTGCTCAATGCGGCCGGCTATGACGCCGTGACGCTCGGCAACAACGAAGGCTTGACCTTTACGCCGGAGCAGCTTGATGCCGCATTCGGCGAACGGGCGGCATTCAGAACCGTATGCGCGAACCTCGCCAGGACCGCGGACGGCATGCGGCCCTCCTGGATGGAGCCGTATGCCATTGTCGAGAAGGCGGGCCTTCGGATCGGCATTATCGGCGTCACGGCAGCTTTCGCCGAGTTCTACGCGCTGCTGGGCTGGGAAGCGACCGATCCGCTCGAAGCGGTTCGGGCGCAGCTGGCGCGCGTCCGGCCGGAAGCCGATATCGTCGTCGTGCTGTCGCATCTCGGTTTGAGGCTTGATCGTCACATGGCGGAACAGCTGCCGGGCATCGACCTCATATTGGGCGGGCATACCCATCATCTCTTGGAGCAGCCGGAGATTATCGGCGGGACGCATGTGTGCGCGACCGGCAAATTCGGCGAATTCGCCGGGCGGATCGATATCCGGCTGGAAGCCGGAACGAGCCGGCCGGTATTCGACGTGGAAGTCGTTCCGCTGGCCGCATACGCCGAAGAGCCGCGCGCCGGTGCCATCATCGAAGGCAGTCTGGCGGAAAGCAGGCAGCGGCTCGGGCGCGTCATTACGGTGCTGGACGCCCCGCTGCCCGCGCTGAACGAGCGGGAATCGCCGCTCGGCAATTTATTGGCCGCGGGCCTTCGCCGCTGGACAGGCTCCGACATCGGCATCGTGAACACGGGGCAGCTGCTGGGCGGGCTTGCGTCCGGCGAAGTGACGGCAGGCGATCTGCACGCGCTATGCCCGTCGCCGATCAATCCTTGCCGGATGCGGCTCTCCGGCGCGGACATCCGCCGCAGCCTTGAAGAAGCGCTGCTGGACGGCTTCATCGACATGCCGATCCGCGGCTTCGGCTTCCGCGGTTTCGTGCTGGGAACCCTTGCCGTGGACGGGCTCGATATCCGGTACGATCCGGAACGGCCGCCTTACGCCCGCATCGTCTCCGTGGAAGCGGACGGGCGGGAATTGGAGGATGAACGGCACTATTCGGTTGGGACGATCGACATGTTTACGTTCGGCGTCGGCTATGAGAGAATCAAGAACGGCACGGAGATCGCCTTTTTCCTGCCGGAGTTCATTCGCAACGTGCTGGAGCGGGAGCTTCGCAGCCCGGAGGCGGTTGCCGGCAGCTTCAGGCTGCGCTGGACGACCGGATAGCAGCGGGCAGCGCGATAACAATCGCCGCTCCAAGACGTCTATCTTAAGGGACGGCGGCATTCATAGGCATGTTTCATTTCGTAGAAGGCAAGTTATTGCAGGAGGTTCCAATGGGAGACATTATTCATGCGGTTATTATTGGTATTGTGGAAGGCTTGACCGAGTTTCTGCCCGTATCTTCATCGGGCCATATGATTCTGACGAATAAGCTGCTCGGAATCGCATCGGACGATCAAGCGATCGTCACGTTCGAAATCATTATCCAGCTGGCGGCGATTCTGGCCATGGCGATCGTCTACAGGCAGCGGATCGCGGATTTGTTCGGCTTGTCGCGCAAGCCGGTATCGCTCGGAACGATCGCGCCCGGCGGACGGGCTTCCTCGCGGAAGAAGCTGAATCTGATCCATGTCGCGCTCGGCATCGTGCCGGCGATGCTCCTCGCCTATGTGCTCAGGGACGTCATTAAAGGCGAAGGCTTCAACCAGGCGCCGGTGCTGTTCTCGCTCGTCGTCGGCGGCATTTACATGATCGTGGCGGAGCGGCTGAACAATTCGGGACGCATCCCCGTCACGGCGGAGACGATGGACGACATCTCGTACCGCCAAGCGTTCTCGATCGGCTTGCTGCAATGCTTGTCGCTATGGCCGGGATTCTCGCGCTCCGGTTCCACGATCGCGGGCGGCATGCTGACAGGAACGAGCTACAGGGCGGCTGCCGATTTCTCGTTCCTTATGGCAATCCCGATCATGGTCGTCGCTTCCGGCTACGAGATGCTCGACAGCTACAAATACATTACAGGCGACAATTTATCGTTTTTCATCGTCGGCTTCATCGTATCGTTCGTCGTGGCGTGGCTCGTCATCGTGCTGTTCCTGAAGTTTATCCAGAAAGTCAAGCTGACGCATTTTGCGATTTACCGGTTTATTTTGGCGGCGCTGTTCTGGGTATTCGTCATGAGATAGAAGATTTTGTCGACATTTGCCGAATCTGTTCTTGCTCTTTTCCTATAAATCCCTTACATTAACATTACGAGGTTGAAAGCTGACTTTAGTAGGAATTTAGAAGCAAGGCAGGGGTCGACCGTATGCGATTATTGCCCATTCAAATGTGTCAGCCAGGCATGAGGCTCGCGAAGAAGATCTATTCCGAGGATGGTCTCGTACTGCTTGGCGCGGACGTTGAACTCAATCAGAAGCTGATTTCCCGCTTGTTTGATTGCGGCATTCATTATGTATATATCCAGGATCCTCGAACGGCCGATCTGGTCGTGCCCGAGCTCATCAGCGAAGAAACGCGGCATCGCGCGCTGTCCGAAATCCGCACGAACTTTCGCGACCTGATGGACAGGCCGAACCGCAAGGCAGGGGTCACGTATCCTTACATCGGCAAATCGTTTCGACAAATCATGGGCATGGTCATCGACGATCTGACCGGGCAGAAGGATGCCATGGTGATGCTGATGAATATGGGCATTGTCGACAACTATCTGTTTACGCATTCGCTGAACGTATCGGTCTACACGACCGTGCTCGGCATCGCGTACGGATATAGCCAGGACGAGCTGATGACGCTCGGTCTCGGCGCGCTGCTGCACGATATCGGCAAGACGCAGATCAGCGTCAATATACTGAAGAAGCATTCGGATTTGACCCGCGAGGAATACGAGGAAATGAAGCGCCATGCCGAGCGGGGCTACTATCTGCTCAAGGACGAGCCGAATATTCCGCTCGTGGCCGCGCATTGCGCGTTCCAGCATCATGAGCGGCTGGACGGCAGCGGGTACCCGCGCGGCATCAAAGGCGATCAGATTCACGAATACGCGAAATGGATCGGCATCGTCGACTCGTACGACGCGATGACGACGACGCGCGTGTACCGCGACCCGATGCTGCCGCACGAAGCCGTGGAATCGCTGTACGCGGGAACCGGGACGCTTTACGAGCAGCGCATGCTGCAAATATTCCGCGACAAAGTCGCTATCTATCCGCTCGGCATTACCGTGCGGCTCTCGACCGGCGAATCCGGCGTGGTCGTGGATATCAATTCGTCCTGCCCTCATCGCCCTGTCGTCCGGGTGCTGAGCGACGAGTACGGCGTAGAACTGAAAGCCCCGTACGAGGTGGATTTGTCGAACAACCTCACGACGATGATCGTAAGCGTCAACGAACGAGCGGCGGTGCCCGAGGCGGCAGGCTCGTCCTAAGCGCGGAACCCGGCCCACATTCGAATACGTCATCTTATGGAGCCGAGCCGGCTCCTTTTGTTTTGTTGCGCCGCGCCCGAGACTGCGCCCGGCTGCGGCGCCGGGAGAGGCCGGCGGGGCATGGCGCCTTCGAATCGTTTGCATCCATCGACTATGGACATTACAATAGATACAAGCCACGCAGAATGCTTCGTTATTATGAAAAGTCAGGTGCTGAATGTTATGTTAAACGCAAGACCATTGCCATTTACGCTCAAGGACGATCCCTGGGATCCGATATTCTCGCTGCGCCGTCACGGCCGCCACCGGCTGACAAGCGTCGAAATGACGCTGTCCAATCTATGCAACATGCGCTGCGAGCATTGCGCCGTCGGCGATACGCTCGTGCTCGCGGAACCCGAGAAGCTGCCGCTTGACATGATGCTGCGCAGGCTGGAGGAAGTCGAAGAGCTGCGGACGATCAGCATTACCGGCGGGGAACCGACCTTCGCCGAGCGCACGGTCAAGGAATATATCATTCCGCTGCTTCAATATGCGCGAAGCCGGGGAATTTATTCTCAGATCAACTCCAATATTACGCTCGATTACAGCCGGTATGAAGCGATCGCGCCTTACCTGGACGTCATGCATATTTCATTCAACTACACGTCGGCGGACGACTTCCACGAGATCGGCTTCGCCAAGAGCGGCCATCCGGTGCCGAAGGCGGTCGCCGCGCGCATGTACGAGCGGATGATGGATAACGCGAGACGGCTCGGCGAAGGCGGCCTGTTCGTGTCGGCGGAATCGATGATCAATTTCCGCACGCATCGCAAAATGCCGGAGATCCATCGGCTCATCGCCGAGATGGGCTGCCGCCGTCACGAGGTGCATCCGATGTACCCGAGCGCGTTCGCGGCGGATCTGCCGGTCATTACGCCCGCGCAAATGCGCGATGCGGTGACGGATCTGTTGAATCGCCGCGATCCGTCCCTGTGGATGCTGTTCGGGACGCTGCCGTTCTACGGCTGCAGCGACGACGCGGCGGACCGGGCGCTGCTGCAGCGGCTCGCGAACGAACCGCATGTCACGGTCCGCAACGATCCCGACGGCCGCAACCGGCTGAACGTGAATTTGTTCACGGGAGACGTGTTCGTCACGGACTTCTCCGACGTGCCGGCGTTCGGCAATATCCGAGGCAGCCGCTTGGACGAACTGTTCGAACGGTGGCTGGCTCATCCGCTTGCGAAGAGCGTCGATTGTCATTGTCCTGCCGCAGCTTGCTGCGGCCCGAACCTGCTCGTGAAAGAGATGTACTACCGGGACGTGGATTTCGGTTCGCGCAGCGCGATCGTGTAGGAGCCATAAACTAGAGAGATAGAGAGCGGCCGCAACGCCGCTTGAGAGGAGCGGGAACTGCCCTTGCATGACTTCGAATTCGGCAAGATCTTTTGGAATTTATGTATCGTTCTCTTGCTGGTATTGCTCAATGGTTTCTTCGTCGCCGCGGAATTTTCGCTCGTTAAGGTCAGGCAATCGCGTCTGACCCAGCTGGCCAACGAAGGCAATAAGCGGGCCAAGTACGCGCTCAAGGTCAACGGCAAGCTGGACGCGTACTTGTCCGCGACCCAGCTTGGCATTACGCTTGCCTCGCTCGGGCTCGGCTGGGTGGGGGAGCCGGCCGTCTCGGATTTGATCGTGGAGCCGCTGTTCCACGCGCTCGGTCTCGGCAACGGGACGGCGATGCACACCGTTTCCGTCGTTATCGGGTTTCTGGCCATCACGTTCCTGCATATCGTGCTGGGGGAGCTCGCGCCCAAATCGCTGGCCATTCAGAAATCCGAAGGCACGTCGTTATGGGCTTCCATGCCGCTCCTGTATTTCTATCGTATCTTCCTGCCGGCGATCTGGCTCTTGAACGGATCGGCGAACGGCTTGCTGCGGTTGTTCGGCGTACAGCCGGCGAGCGAACATGATTCGGCCCATACGGAGGAAGAAATCCGCATCCTGATGGATCAGAGCGCCCGAAGCGGCATCATCGACAAAGACGAGATGAAGCTGTTCGACAATATTTTCGAGTTCTCCGACCGGCTGGCAAGGGAAGTCATGCTCCCGCGGACGGATATGGACTGCCTGTACGCGAACCTGACGTTCGAGGAGAACATGAAGATCGTCTATGCGACGAAGCATACGCGCTATCCCGTATGCGTCGAGGATAAAGACCAATTGGTCGGATTCGTACATATTACCGATCTGCTGACGGCGGATCCGGATGAAGAACATAGCGTAACGAAGTTTCTGCGCCCGATTCTGAACGTTCCGGAATCGATGGAAGTGAGCCATGTGCTCAAACTGATGCAGCGCAAGCATTCGCAGCTGGCGATCGTCGTCGACGAATACGGCGGAACGGCCGGCATGCTGACGACCGAGTTGATCCTCGAGGAAATCGTCGGAGACATTCGCGATGAATTCGACACGGAACAGCCGGATATTATCGTCAAAGGCGACGTCACATCCGTGGAAGGACGCATGCTGATCGAAGAGATCAACGATATGTTCAGTCTGGATATCGAAGACGAAGACGTGGATACGATCGGCGGCTGGCTCTTCTCGCGCCTGGAAGGCAATCCGGAGAAGGGCAAGCAGGTCGAATTTGACGGCTACGTCTTCGAAGTGGCGGAGAGCGAGCCGCTGCGGGTGCTGCGGGTATTCATCTATCGCAGCCCGCATGTCGAGGAAGCGCCGGTCGAACAGCCCGTGTCAGACGAATAATGTCGCATACGAACGGCAAGCATACTTGATTTACGCGGACCCGTGCCATATGGCGCGGGTTCTTTGTCGTTTCGTGCCGCGCAGCTTCATTCCCCGGGAAATGAAGAAATCGGGAAATAACGAAAGGCCAAGCAAGATCAACGGACCGGCGGCATAGGTATAGGAGTGGCAGTCTAGGCACGACAATCCTACTTAAGGAGGGGAACGAAGTTGAACGCTGTAAAACCGACGCGTGACTGGTATCCCTTTGTGGGCCCTTTCGACCCATGTCCACCTAAATACGTGAAGACGTATTACGTTCCGCCGAATCAGTTTATCCCGTTTCAACCGATGAACTTGCCGCAGTTCCCGCTTGCGGACGCGCTGAGGCTGGGCACTCTATGGCCGGCCCTGTACTCGCCATATGAATCGAAATGCACGCCGAGGGGGCCTGGGCAGGGTGAATAATCAATTGGACGAACAGTACTATCGCCAGCTGCTCGAGCTGCAGCAGCTTGATTTTGGCCTAGTCGAGCTTACGCTGTACCTCGATACCCATCCGAACGATCTGCAGGCGCTGCAGCAATTTAATCAATTGGCCCAACAGCGTCAGCAATGCGCCCATCAGTTCGAAATGCAGTACGGCCCGCTGATGCAGTTCGGACACAGCTTCTCCAAGTATCCCTGGCAGTGGATCGAAACGCCGTGGCCTTGGCAGGTGTAACGTAATCGGACAGCCGAAGGAGGTGGACTGCACGTGTGGATTTATGAGAAGAAGCTCCAATATCCCGTGCGCGTCAGCAAATGCGACCCGCGGGTAGCCAGATACTTGGTGGAGCAGTACGGCGGCGCGGACGGCGAGCTGTCCGCTGCGCTCCGTTATCTGAACCAGCGGTACAGCATACCGGATAAAGTCGTCGGGCTGCTGACGGACATCGGCACGGAAGAATTCGCCCATCTGGAAATGATCGCGACGATGATTTACAAGCTGACGAAGGACGCCACGCCGCAGCAGCTGGAAGCGGCCGGCCTCGGTCCGCATTATGCGAATCACGACAACGCGCTGTTTTACAACAACGCCTCCGGCGTGCCTTGGACGGCCGCGTACATCGCGGCGAAGGGCGATCCGCTCGCCGACCTGTACGAGGACATCGCCGCGGAGGAGAAGGCGCGCGCGACATACCAGTGGATCATCGACATGACCGACGACGTCGATTTGCAGGACGGCCTCAAGTTTCTGCGGGAGCGGGAAATCGTCCATGCGATGCGCTTCAAGGAAGCGGTCGAGATCATCAAGGCGGACCGCGAGACGAAGAAAGTGTTCTGAGCATGTCCAAACGTTCAAGCGGCCACAGTTATCGAAATGACCGAAAATGACTGAAATGCCCGAAGCGGCCGCTTAGGCCGGGCGGGAACTCATACACGAAGGAAGCCGGACCGATCGCGGATCCGGCTTTTTGGCATTCGGCGCGGAATTTGCGCGGTTCGCAGCCGCCGAATCGGGACTATTTGTGCCGATTGCGGGAAAAGGGTGAAACTTTCGATAAGATTCGAGCGTTAAGTAGATATCCGGTATCCGGATGGAAACGATAGGAGGCAAAATTGTGCGTACGAAGATTTCCGCCGGGACGGCCGGCGCGGCGACTGCCGGCCGTCCAGCGCAACGAAAAAGAAAAGCGATCCGTAAACCCGCCCGCAGACGTTCGAGAAGGTGGCTGCGCGCGATCGCCGCCGTATTCGGCGTCGTGCTGCTGCTTGCGACATGCGGGGGCATCTGGCTGTTCCTGACGCCTTCCGGCACGAATTTCCGTTATTTGATGGCGGATACGATCATTACGACCCAGCATCGCAAATGGGCGAAATATATTATTGGACAAGAAGCGCTCGACTCGCGCGTGCAAGCGTATCAGAAGAAATTCGACGCGATGGGCGAGGAGCGGGACACGCATGTCATTCATTCCGGTACGGGATCATCCGACCCGTCCGCCGGAAGCGGGACGGCAGCCGACTCGCAGAATAAGCCGTTGGTCGAGGTCGAGTCCATCTCCGGGCACGGCTACAGCGGCTACGTGATGACGGTCAACGATCCGACCAAAATACGGATTGCCGTTCCCGATAAGCCCGGCAGGGGCGAGCGGGTGACCAGCATGGTGAAGCGGACCGGAGCCATTGCCGGGGTGAACGGCGGCGGCTTCGCCGATCCGAACTGGGAAGGGAACGGCTTCCAGCCGATCGGCATCGTCATGTCCGGCGGCAAGCTGTTTTACAGCGATTTGGGCAAATCGAAATCGACGCAGGTCGTCGGGATTGACGGCAGCGGTAAAATGGTCGCCGGGCGGTACACGCTCGGCGAGCTGAAGCAGATGGGCGTGAAGGAAGCGGTCACGTTCCAGCCGCGCATCATCGTGAACGGCAAAGGGCTGATCAAGAACGCCGCCGACGGCTGGGGCATCGCGCCGCGAACCGCTATGGGGCAGCGCGAAGACGGCGCGATCCTGTTCGTCGTCATCGACGGCCGGCAGCCGGGTCACAGCATCGGGGCGAATTTGTACGATGTCCAGCAAATATTGCTGGAGCGCGGGGCGGTTATTGCCGCCAACCTGGACGGCGGCTCGTCGACGGTGCTCGTCAAGGACGGCGAAGTGCTCAATAAGCCGTCCACGAAGAGCAGCGAAGGCCGTTATTTGCCGACGGCGTTCCTCGTGTTCGAGCATCCGGAGCAGGCCGACATCCGCAACGTGTGGGAAGGCTTGAAGCCGAGCGATATCGATCCGGGCAAGTGGTGACCGGTTCGGAAGGAACAAGTTCGTAGACTCCCGCATATCCGCGGCGGCCGCTGCCGCCAAGGCTTTGTGCCGTTTAACAGTTGCGCCCTGGACTTCATTTCCATTATCATTAAGGGCAGTACATCAAGATAAAGGAGTCATGGGCATGCACAACAACGAACGGCTTCCTAAGCCGGAGGCGCTTATTTTCGATATGGACGGTACTTTGTTCGAGACGGACACTCTGCTAATCGGGGTGCATGAGCGGATATTCGCGACGCTGCGCGCGGAAGGGCTGTACATGCAGCCGACGCCGCCGGTCGAGAAACTGCTCGGCTGCCTCGGCATGCTGCTGGAAGATATATGGCGGAGCGTTATGCCGGACGGCTCGGAAGCGGCTCAGCGCCGGGCGGACGAGCTTATGCTGGAATACGAGGTCGAAGGGCTGGAGCAAGGCCAAGGCGAACTGTATCCGCATGTCGCGGAGACGCTCGCCGCGCTCAAGGCGCAAGGCTTCAAGCTGTTCGTGGCCAGCAACGGGCTGGAACGGTATGTCAAAGAGGTGGCCCGATACAAGGGGATCGCGCCGTTCTTCGACGGCTTGTACAGCGCGGGCGAATACGGCACGGCCTCGAAGGTGCAGCTCGTGGAGAAGCTGCTCAAGGATCATGGCATCTCGTCGGCCTGGATGATCGGCGACCGCTCGTCCGACGTGGAAGCGGGCAGGAAGAACGGCCTTCAGGTCGTCGGCTGCGCGTACGCCGTCTACGGACGCAAGGAAGAGCTGAACGGCGCGGATGCGCTGATCGGGGATTTCCGCGAGCTGCCGGCGCTCTTGCCGGAACAATAAGCAAGGGCGCGAAGGCCGGTGCGCTTTCAGCGGCATGATGCGATACGCAATCGGCCCTGGGCGAATACATTCATAAGACAACGGCAGCATCCCGGCTTGCGCGTAACCGCGCAGGCCGGAATGCTGCCGTTGTGTCGTTCTTATAGGCCGTCAGCCCTTCGCGTAAGGGATGCCGATCACTAGACGTTCGCCGTTCGTGCTCGGCATGCCGTCACCGTTCCTCGAACCGGGCGATGTAGTCGCGCCATGCTTCCTTCCGCATATCGCCCGCGCCCGCAGCGTCGCCGAACGGATCGTGCCGGGCATCGTGGCGCCAATCGTAACGCGCTTCGCTCTCGGCGGCCGCTTTCGACTTATCCTTCCGCTGCGTCTTCTGCTCATACAGCCACACCGCGTACTCCAGCGGGCGGATAATGGCTTGACGGTACGTCTCGCGTTCGCCCGCCTGGATGAACACCTCGCGCGACGGCTTGGGATTGACCTCCAGCAGCCAGATTTGGCCTTTGCGATCGATCGCCAGGTCGAGTGCGAGCTCGCATAAGCGGCCGTAAGAGCGTTCCAGATGGGCGGCGATATCGACGCCGAGCTCTTCGGCCTTCCGTTTGACGGCCGCCGCGGTCTCCTCGTTCTTGATCCAGTCGGCGAGCAGCGTCCTCATCTTGATCGCCTGGCCGCCGCCGTGCAAATTGGACGTGATGCTGCCGCTCGCGCCGATCCGGCCCGCGCAGCCCGTCACTTCCCATTCGCCGCTGCGGTTCTTCTGCACCAGCATCCGGTAATCGTGCACGCGGCCGCTCGGCAATTTCAGTTGGATGCCCTGCTGCACCAAGTAACGGTTCTCGCGCAAGTTCCATTTCGTCAAGCGGCTGTGAATGCCCGTCAAGCCGACCCGCTGCGGGCTGATGATCCGCCGGGCCTGATCGCGTCCTTGAATCAGATAGCTGCCGCTCTGCTCCTTCTCGATCCGCAGAATGCCGCGTCCGCCGGTGCCGTTAATCGGTTTCAGGTAGACGAGCGGGAATTTCCGGATCAGCTCCGTCAGGTCGCTCTGCCCTTCGTAGTATTTCGTAAGCGGCAGATGAGGCCTGAACTTCTCCTCGCGGCTTAGCGTCTTGTACACCGTCCATTTGTTCCGCAGCACGCGGTTCAGAAACGTCAAATGGCCGTACTTCCGGCGAAACTGCCCGAGCTGTACGAACCGCTGGCTCTTCTGAATCCGGCAGCGGTCATAAATCATATGGGGAAAGGAGCGCCACTTGCGGCTCCAGGTTTTCGTAGTCGGATCGAACATATGCGCGTTGATGCGGTTATGCGTGTAATTGACGTCGGCCGGCGTGAAGACGAAAATCTCGAGTCCGAGGGTTTTGCCGGCGGCCGTCATCCGTTCGTAAATCGGTTTCTCTTCCATCAGACCGCGGTCATTGAGATACAGGGTTAAAATGCCGAGCACCGGCTGACCCATAGTGTCTCCTCCTAAAAGTTTTGCGAGCATGTAGCGGCCGGGTTACCGGCAAGATACGCAAAACTCGCATCGGAAGCATACGCTTAAGTTTTGCGAGCATGTCGCGGCCGGGTTACCGGCAAGATACGCAAAACTCGCATCGGAAGCATAAGCTTAAGTTTGGCGAGCGATACGCGTTAGCGTTCGAACCGAAGGGTCGGCTTGCCGGTAGGTCCGGTATGGAGGCTGACCGCCTTCATGCCCGCCCGGAAGCACATATTCATGCTCGAAGGATTGTCGGCGGCGACGCTGCACGCGAGGCGGCCAAGCTTGCGGTGAAGCGCCCGAAGCAGCAGACTGCCGACGCCCTGGCCGCGGAACGCCGGCGAAACGACGACGAAGCAGGCGCGCTCGCCGCCGTCTTCCGCGTAAGCGACCGCCGCCAGCTTGCCGTCATGGAGCGCGACCGCGACCGCCGCTCCGGGTTCGGACCCCCGGCTTGCGGCTAATCGCGCGGCGCGCAGATCGTTAAGCGCGGCCAATCCGGCGAGGGTAAGGCGGCTGTCGCCGTACCGGTACAGAAATCGGGTGATGCGTTCCTTGGCGGACGACCATTGAGACGGCGACAGCAGCTTTACCTGCATGAGCATTCCCTCCCTCGCTATTTGTCCCTTGCCTTCAACAAATAGCTGCTATATTGAAAGATCCGTTCCAGCGACCGTTTGCGAATGTCCGGCTCGTCGAATTTCATCGGCTTGGCGTTGGCTTCGAAGAACCAGACCTGCCCGGACTGGTCGATGCCGAGGTCCATCGACATTTCGGCCAGCTTGCGCCTCGAGCCGCGCTCGATTTGGCGGGCGATCGTGAGCGCCGTCGTGCGGGCCTTTGTAAGAAGTTTATTAGCTTCGTCTTGGCCAAATACGCCGACAAGCAGTTTCTCGGGATCTTCGATGCTGCCGCCGCGCGGCACATGCGTCGTGATGCTCATGGAGCCGGCGAGCCGCGCGCCGATACCGGAAATATCCCATTGGCCGCGATTGTTCTTCTGAATCAGCGCGCGCAGGTCGAACGAGCGGTCGTTGTAGGCGGCCAGTCGAATGCCCTGCTGCGCGATGTAGCGCTCGCCGCTGCTTTCCTTCTTGATGCGGCTCCACAACTTGACGATGGAACCGCAGTTGTAGGTGGTGCTCCCTTTATTGCCTTGAATTTTGAGCCGGTAAGGAAGTACCTTCTCGGGCTCCAGCTGAATCGTCATGATCCCTTTGCCGGCTTTGCCGCTGACCGGTTTCAGATAGAGAAATTTGTGCCGCGCCATCATCTTGCCGAGTCCGCTCACCGTCAGCAGCCGGCTCGTGGCCGGAATGAACGGCCGCGTCGTCTGCGATTCGCGCAGCCACTTGAACAGGCTCCACTTGTTGAAGAACTTCGGATTGAAGATCTGCACGCGCGGATGCTTGATGCAGGCGGCGATCTTCCGCCTGACGAGCGGCTGCAGCTCATCCTCGCGGAGCGGGATGCGGTTATAGATCAGGTCCGGAAAAGGGAACTTCTGCAGCTGCCAGCTGTTCGAACCGGTGTCGAACGTGTAGCCGTTCAACATTTTGCGGTTCAGGAGCAGCTGTTTGACCGTGACGACGTAAACGAGAAATCCGTGTTCCTTGCCGGCGGCGATGATGTCGGCGAAGTTCTCGCGGTTGCCGCGGAACAGCTGCAGCTCATCCTCGATCGTCAGAACGGCGAGGACGGGCTGCTTTGTTTTGGCTTGAACGGTCGCTTCCGCCGTATCCTCATGAATGACGAACGCCATCATTCCGTCCCTCCCTGCTCCTTGAACTTGCTTAAGAACAGGCAGTGCTCCAGGATGTGCGCCATGGAGTCGCGGCCTTGCGAGCGGAGGGACGGATGGCTGAAGATCGACCGGCCCGGCTTCGCGTTCGCTTCGAACATCCAGATATCGCCGTCCTTGTCGATGCCGATATCGAGCCCGAGCTCGCCGAGCGTATGCGGAAAATTGCGCTCGATCGCCTGGGAGAGCTTAATGGAGACCGCTTTGGCCTTCTCCAGCATTTCGTCGGCCTTGTCGCCGAACGCCCGGCCGAGCGCCTGTTCCGGCGTCAGCAGCTGGCCGCCGTTCTTGATATGGGTCGTGACGCTGCCGCGGCCCGCCTTCTTCGCGCCGATGCCGACCGGCACCCATTCGTTATTGCCGTTCTTGTGCATATGGAAACGGAAGTCGATCGGGCAGCCGTCGATTTCGATCAAGCGCACGCCCTGCTGGCTGACGTAGCGGCCGAGACCGCTGCCGTGGCGCGTCTCCAGCATGCGCATCAGGCTGTTGAAGTTCGTAAAGCGCAGCAGCACGTTCGTGTTGCCGCGGCGGTACCTGGCGAAGTAGCCGCGCTTCGGATGGTACGTCAGCCGGTAAATGCCGATGCCGAGGCTGCCTGCCGTCGGCTTGAAGTAGATGAACTGATGCTTCTCCAGCATTTCCTTGATTTTGTCCGAACGCGGGTTGTTGACGGATTCCGGCAGGTGCTCGAGCGCTTCCACGTCGCGGTCCAGCAGCTTATAGACGTCGGACTTATTGAAGAAGCTCCAATTGAAGAACGGCACGCCTTTCTTGACGAAGCGCTCGCGCATGGACATGATCGAGGCCGTCGTTTCCGCGTAACGGCTGGGCAGGCGGTTGTATACGACGTCGGGCAGCGGGACGACTTTGCGGTACCAGCTGCCCGAGCTGTTCAGGAAGTAGCCGTTGACCGTCTCTTTCGTCCAATTCACGTCCCTCGGCGTAAAGGCGAATACATAGGCTTTGCGCTCGCCCATGCGGATCAGCTGACGGATATACGCCGAGCGGGAGCCGAACGGGGATCCGCCGTTGCGGCTGCCGTCGGTAAGCACGCCGATCAAGGGTCCGAGCTGGACGGCGTTCTCTTCGCCTTGGACGAACGAGATGCTGCCGGTTTTCGGAACCTTGATCGTTTGGCGGACGGCGGCGGAAAGGTAGAGATGGTTGCCTTGCCGGTTGATCGGCTTTACCGCCGCCGTGACGCTTTCATGCCCAAATTTCAAATTGATCGTTTTCTTGCCGGTCATTTTGAGGGATCGTAGGAGTGAGCCCGACAGGAAGACGATGCGTTCGCTTGAGGGTGAGAAGTGTACATGACAAGATGTCAAACTCATGGATGAACCTCCTGGATGTATCTCCTTTGAATTCGGGTGGACGGGAATGCGGGCTGCTTGCCGGCGGCCAGCAGCTTCGCGTAATCAAGCGGGCGGCGGACGGCCAGCCCGGCGGCAAGGACGTCGCCGTCGAACGATTGGCGCCCCGGCTTCGCGTTCGCTTCGAGCAGCCATAAGCGGCCGTCCGGTTCGATGCCGAAATCGAGGCCGAGCTCGGCGAAGCGGCCGAAGCGCGCCTCCAGACAGGCGGCGGAAATTTCGCTGACGCCGCGGATATCCGCCAGCAGCTTCCCTGCGGCCGCTTCGCCGAAGCGGGCGCTCAGCGCGGCGGCCGCAGGGACGGCGGAACCGCCGCCGTGCAAGTTGGCCGTCACGCTGCCTTGACCGCCCCGGCGTACCGCGGCCCCCGTGAACGACCAGCGTCCGCGGCCGTCCTTCTGGATGAGCGCGCGCACGTCGAAGGAGCGGCCTTCGTCGTCGGTCAGCTGCAGACAAGGCTGCACGAGATACGGGGCCGCGGACGCGAAGCGGCCGACCCAGCCGCAGAGGGCGGCCCATTCGCCATTACGGAATCCTCTGGAGAACGGCCGGTTATGCCGGTCCCTGCCGTCGATTTGCCAGCCGTCCGCGAGCGGCAGCAGGCGAAGCGCGCCTTTGCCGTGCGAGCCGGCGGACGGTTTCAGGAACAGGCCCTTCGGCGCGTGTGCAAGCAGCTCCGCGAGCTGTCTTGCGCCTTCATAGCGCCGGGTGTCGGGCAGCTGCCGCGTCAGCGCCGGATCGTGCCGCATGGCGTCGTAGACGTCAAGCTTGCCGGGAAGGGAGCCGTTCAACGGCACGTAACGTTTGCGCTGCATCAAGCGCCGCAGCGCTTCCTTCGCATGACGGGCCTGCGCGGCGGAGACGGGCAGCGCGCGGTCGTACACGACATCGGGCAGCGGGAACCGCCCCGCCCGCCACTCGCCTTCCGCGAGCCGAAACCCGCGCATCCAGCCCTCGGCCGCTGCCGCGGCCTGCGAGGCATAAAACAAAAACACGAGCATGCCGATCGATTGCCCGTACGCGCAAAGGCGGCGGCAGAAGGATTCCTCCGGCATGACGAGGGGGGAACGTTCGCTCTCGCTCTCGCCGGAGCCGTCCGGCTGCCGCTGGCTGATCATAATGCCGAGGATGCCGGATGGTGCTGGTTCAGCCATATCCGTGCCCTCCTAACAGTTTTGTGCGAAGCCTGTTGCCCGTTACCGGCATTGAAAGCAATACGACTTCGAAAGCGTATTCTTGGTTAGAATTCGGCCAAATGCCGTGCGTAACGAACCATATTGCGGACGGAGGGACGGATTTTCTGATCCGGCAGCGGCGTGTTGTCGTTCTTCGACGGTTTGGAGTTCACTTCGAGCAGCCAGACCCGCCCGCTCGTGTCGAGCGCAAGATCGATGCCAAGCTCGCCGAAATGCGCCGGTATGAACGTGTCGACGCCGTGCGCGATATCGAGCGCGGCCCGCTGCAGCTTGCCGGGCGCTTCATGGCTGTTCGCGCCGGACAGATTGGAACGGCCGACGGCTTCGCGCACGGTGCTCAGCGTGCCGCCCCGCGCCAGATTGGAGACGAAGTGATGGCTCCCCGCGGTACGGGCGACGATCGACGTAAGCACCCACTTGCCGGTTTCGTTCTTCTGCACGAGCGCCCGGAAATCGACCGGACGGCCCATGATGTCGATCAAATTGAGGCCTTGCTGAATTTGGTAGCGGACGGTTTTCATTTTGCCGGAGATGGAGCCGTACAGCTTGAGCAGACTGCTGAAATAATGCCTGCGCGTACCCCCGACAGTTGCATACTGTGCAGAATACGCATCCGCATCCAGCTTGGTGATGCGAATGATGCCTTTGCCTAGACTGCCGCGGACCGGCTTCAGGAAGACGGTATGGTACCGGCCGCACATCGACTTGAGCATCGGGAAGTTCTTCAGCACATGCGATTCCGGCAAATACTTGGTGAGCGCCGGGTCTTTGGCCAGCGCTTCGAACACTTCGGGCTTATCGAGAAACTTCTCGTTGAATACCGTGCTCTTGTGGCGAAGCTTCACTTCCTGGATGAACTCCTGCACGTTGGGGCGGTTCTCCAGCTTGCGCGACGTGAGCCGGTTGTTGACGACGTCCGGCGAAGGCAGATACGTCTTGCGCCAGCCGCCGTCCGCGTACACCCAGCCCTCGACGGTATTGAAATTGCCTTTCAGGTGAAGCGGCGTAAAGAAATAAACATGGGCGCCCTGCGCTTGACAGGCGTCCACCAACTCTTTGCAGAACATCGTAATGGAGCCGAAAGGACGCTCCTTGCGCTCCGGGTCATCGCGGCTGATCAGCACGCCGATGAGCGGCCCGAACGCAAGCACGGCCTCCTCGGGCCGATAACGGATGCGAAGCGTGGTATTGCCCAGCAGCCCCATTTTACGCGCGAGACTCTGTCCGATCCGCATGCCGTCGAACCGTTCGACGGGCACGACTTTCACGTACTGGCGCATCGCCCCGAATTTAAGCGTCACCGGCTGACCTTGCGGGATTTTCCATTGTCTCAAATAAGCGTCGCCGAGCATGATGGCATCATCCGGCAGCATGCCGGGACTGATGACCTGAACGGCGACTTTCGTTTTCAGCATCGACGGATCTCCTTCCATGCCGGAGATGATGACGTTTGGGCCAGGGTCCATAGGGTTTTGACACGAATTAGTTCATCATATGAGGACATCTATCCCTTGGTGATTGGCGGACAGCATCCGATTTCATAGAAATATCCCGTTCGCGCGCCCAAACTGCCGTACTTCCGGGACGCGCTTTCTGCTAAAATGGAACCAGACAAGCTGCACGCAAACGAGAGATAAGGAGTGACCGCCGTGACGGCCGATGGAAAAGCGCCCGAGGCGCAAACGAAGCACGAGCGGCTGATGGCGTACATTCGCCGGCTCGAGATCGGAACGAAGCTGTCCGTCCGCACGATGGCGGACGAGCTGGACGTGAGCGAAGGGACCGCGTACAAGGCGATCAAGGAAGCGGAATCGACGGGGCTCGTCAGCACGAAGGAGCGGATCGGCACCGTCCGGATTCAGCGGCGCAACCGTGAATCGCTGGACCGGCTGACGTTCGGGGAAGTGGTCGACATCGTGCAGGGCGAGCTGTACGGCGGCGCGAACGGTCTGGACAAGACGCTGCATAAATTCGTCATCGGCGCGATGGAGCTGGACGCCATGGTGCGGTATATCGACGCCGGCAGCCTGCTGATCGTCGGTAACCGGCAGGGCGCGCACCGCATCGCGCTGGAGCACGGGGCCGGCGTGTTGATTACGGGGGGATTCGGGACGAGCGACGACATCAAGCTGCTGGCGGACGGGCTCGGGCTGCCGATCATCTCCTCCAAGCATGATACGTTCACCGTCGCGTCCATGATCAACCGCGCGATGTTCGATCGGCTGATCCGGCAGAAAATCATGCTCGTCGAGGATATCGTCACCTACAGCCGTCCCGTCGAAACGATGCGCCTGGGCGAGACGAAGGGCGATTACCTGCAGCTGTCCCGCCGCGTCGGCGGCACGCGCTTTCCCGTGCTGGACGACCGCGGACGCGTCGTCGGCATGATGACGGCGAAGGACGCGGAAGGGGCGGACGACGGCCAGCCGGTCGAGAAGCTGATGACGCGCAGCCCGATCACGGCCGCGCCGAACATTCCGATCGCCTCCGCGGCGCATACGATGGCGGCCGAAGGGATTGACCTGCTGCCGATCGTGGACAAGAACCGCAAGCTGCTGGCGGCGATCAGCCGGAGCGAAGCGCTCGAAGCGATGCGGTATGCGGGCAAGCAAAAGGAATCCGGCGAAACGTTCGACGAATTGATCGGCGCGGGTTTTCAGAAGAAGGCGTCGGAGGGCGGAGACGGCTATCAGTACGAGGGAAGGATTACGCCGCAAATGTCCGGCACGTTCGGCACCATTTCGGAAGGCGTGCTCGTCACGTTAATGACGCATGCGGCAAGGGGATTGATCCGGGAGCTGGGGAAGCGGGATTATGTCATCGAGAGCATGACGACGTATTTCGTCCGGCCGATCCAGCTGGAGAGCGAGGTCGTCATCCGGCCGACGCTGCTGGAGATCAGCCGTAAGAGCGCCAAGCTCGAAATCGAATTGAACGATTCCGTCGGGACGGCGGCCAAGGCGCTGCTGGCGGCGCAGCTCATAGATCCTTATTAGGGGTTGTTCAGGCTGGCTGTGGCAATCGATAACCGGCAATCGATAACCGGCTGATTACAGGCGGATGATACCCTGCGCGATATGCTATGCAGCGGAGAGGCCGGCAGCTATGAAAATCGCGGGCCATGAAGTATCGGCAGCTATAAGAATCGCGGACAAGTACGGGCCTGGCGCATGCAAGGACCCCCTGCAATCGCGGATTGCTGGGCTCGCGGCCTCGCAATTATGACAGCCTGCATAGTTACGAACACAGAATCCGCTATTTCTGCGATTTGCCGTCAATTGCTTGGATCGACGGACACAAGAGCCGTTATTTGCATCCGCAGCCGGGATTCAGCGCTCTTATTGGTCCAATAGCGGATCCAGGGTCCGCAGCATCCCCGAAAACCGCCATTTTATGGCTTTAACGGATTTCCTGTCCGTTTCCATATCCAACGATGACCGGCGGGATCAGACTACGCTTTTTTTGCCCGGACTAGCCCTTCATGGAGCGGTAGATGCTGTTGTTGCGAAGTCCGGCAAACAGATTGAACAGGCCGATGACGATGATCAGCGCGCTGATGATGACCTTGACCGTCGAGCCGGAGAACGCCAGCATCATGAACAGGGCGATGAAGACGAGCATGACGCCCATGCACATGTTGAGGCGGGCGCTTAGCATGCCGCGCCGGCGCACGTCCGAGGTGCGGCGCGCGTTGTAGCTGAAATAAACCGAGCACAGCGCGGTGAGGCAGATGAGCGTAACGATGATCCAGTGTAAGGCGGTAACCATGACGTGCGAGCAGCTCCTTTATCGTGACAGGCTTAATGATTTGCTTTATTGTACCACGAAAGGAGCGGCAAGCGTAAATGCCCAAGCGCATGGCTGCCCCGGAGATGTCCGAACGGAATCAACCGAGCGGCCGATCGTATTTCTTGGCGACGAACCACACCTGCAGCACGTTATCCACGACAAGCACCGTATGGATTTCCACGGTATATTCTTTATTTCCCCCGACGATATAGTTTTTGTGCTTCAGCAGCAATCTGGCCAGCTCCGCGTTCGAATTGATTTTGTAAATGCTGGTCCCCAGGAAGACGGACAGGTCTTCCTTCAGCTGGGTTTTCAAGGCAAGCTTCGACTGTTCGTCCAGGTTCTTGTCCGACTCGTCATCCTTCCCGTCCAACAAGATGGTCATGATGCTCTTCACGACCGTATGCTGGTTCTTGAACTGGTCGAGCTTCTCGATCCGGTCCTCGTATTCGCTCAGCTTGCCTTCCAGCTCCGTGTTCGTATCGCGCAAGGCGTTGAAATTCATGAAGAAGACGGCATGGTACAGCATGGCGCCGATAATCGTGCCGAGCACGACGTAGGCAGAGGCTGCCATTAATCTCGTAAAACGCTCGAAGGGCGGCACGCGCATTCGCTAGACCGCCCCTCTGCACAGCCAGCGGATCAGTTCCGTTCCCATGTGGGCGCCGAGAAAGGCGCACAGGATGTAGCCGAGCTGCAGCACGACGGGCGACAGGCGGCCTTCGATCATATTGCTCTCGATCACCCGCATCGGATCGATCGTGCCGCCGACGGCCGCGACGAGCGCCCAGATTTTCAAGCGGGACGCGGTGTCCAGCATCGCGTCCGCCGGCGCGGTCATGACGAACACGGAGCCGATGCCGGCAAGCATCGAGCCGCCGAACACGACGCCGAAGGCGATGAAGAAGTCGATCGTGGCTTTCGTAACGAAGGAGTCCATGCTGAACGCGCTCCTTTCCGCATAAGTAAGGGGGACGGCTCGTCCTCCCCGGATGCATGGGCGAGCAGTTCCGTGAGCGGAACGACCAGCCCCGGATGCATGGGCGAGCAGTTCCGTGAGCGGAACGACCAGCCCCGGATGCATGGGCGAGCAGTTCCGTGAGCGGAACGACCAGCCCTGGATGCATGGGCGAGCAGTTCCGTGAGCGGAACGACCAGCCCTGGATGCATGGGCGAGCAGTTCCGTGAGCGGAACGACCAGCCCCGGATGCATGGGCGAGCAGTTCCGTGAGCGGAACGACCAGCCCTGGATGCATGGGCGAGCAGTTCCGTGAGCGGAACGACCAGCCCTAGTCCATTGTATGGGCGGGCGGGGCGCCAATATGATAAAATAATAAGAAAGCATAGAAAGCAATCGATAGATAGAGAACGATGCTCGTTACGATAGAAAGAAGGGAATGGCGATGAACGGCGGACGGGAATTCGTGCATTTGCACGTACATAGCGAATTCAGCCTGCTCGACGGGGCGGCTCGGATCAAGGACCTGGTCGAGGCTGCCGCGGAGCAGGGCATGAAGGCGCTGGCGCTGACCGACCACGGGGTCATGTACGGCGCCGTTCCGTTTTATAAAGCTTGCCGGGCCAGGGGGATCAAGCCGATCATCGGCTGCGAGGTTTATTTGACGACGGGCTCTCGTTTCGATAAAGGGGCGCGCAAGGATAATCCGATCTATCACCTCATCCTGCTCGCGAAGAACGAGACAGGCTACCGCAATTTGATGAAACTGAGCTCCATCGGGCATTTGGAGGGATTCCACTATAAGCCGCGGATCGATTTCGACGCGCTGCGGGCGCACGGGGACGGCCTGATCTGTCTCAGCTCCTGCCTCGGCAGCGAAATCGCGCAGCATCTGCTGCACGACCGGCATGACGATGCGCTCCGCTCGGCGGAACGGTACCGGTCGATCTTCGGCGACGACTTCTACCTCGAGCTTCAGGATCACGGCATGCTGGAGCAGAAGAAGGTGCTGCAGGCGACGCTGGCGCTGGCCGAGCAGACGGGGATCAAGACCGTGGCGACGAACGACGTCCATTACTTGCAGCCGTCCGATGCCGCGGTGCAGGACGTGCTGATCTGCATCGGCACCGGCAAAACCGTCGAGGACGACGACCGGCTGCAAATGCTGACCGACCAGATGTATTTGAAATCGGCGGACGAGATGTACCGGCAATTCGGGCAAGCCGCGGACGCGGTGGCGCGCACGGCCGAAGTCGCCGGGAAATGCTCGCTCGAGCTGACGTTCGGCAGGGCGCTGCTGCCTGCCTTCCACCCGATTCCGGCCGACATGAGCTCATCCGCTTATCTGGAGGCGCTGTGCCGGGAAGGACTCGACGCGCGCTATGCGGGCACTGCGGAGTGGACGGCGGACGCCGCTTACCGTGAGCGCGCGACGGAACGGCTCCGGTACGAGTTGAGCGTCATCGACAGCATGGGGTTCAGCGATTATTTCCTGATCGTATGGGATTTCATCCGCTTCGCCCATGAGCAGGGCATCCGGACAGGCCCCGGACGGGGCTCCTCGGCGGGCAGCCTCGTGGCGTACACGCTTCGCATTACGGACGTCGACCCGCTGAAATACAAGCTGCTGTTCGAACGTTTTCTGAATCCCGAGCGGATTTCGATGCCGGATATCGACGTCGATTTCAACGACGAGCGGCGGGACGAAGTCATCGCCTACGTGTCGGCCAAATACGGCGAGGAGCATGTCGCCCAGATCATCACGTTCGGAACGATGGCCGCCAAAGCGGCGGTCCGCGACGTCGGCCGGGCGATGGCGGTGCCGTTCGGCGAAGTCGACCGCGCGGCCAAGCTTATTCCGAACCAGCTCGGCATTTCGCTCGAAGAGGCGCTGCGGACGAGCGCCGAACTGCGCGAGGCGTCTGAGCGCCAGCCGAAGACGGCCGACCTGCTGCGCATGGCGCTCAAGGTCGAAGGGATGCCGCGCCATGCTTCGACCCATGCCGCCGGCGTCGTCATCTCCGGCGAGCCGCTCACGAATTACGTGCCGCTGCAGGCCGGGACCGAGCGAACGGCCTTGACGCAGTATTCCATGGAGAATCTGGAAGCCGTCGGCCTGCTGAAGATGGATTTTCTCGGGCTGCGCACCTTGTCGATTCTGGAGCGCGCCTTGGACTGGGTGAAGCGGGAGCAGGGCATTACGATCGATTTCCGCCACATTCCGGACGACGATCCCGAGACGTACGCGATGCTGACGCGCGGCGAGACGACGGGCATCTTCCAGCTGGAATCCGCCGGCGTCCGCCGGGTGCTGAAGGAGCTGAAGCCGACGCAATTCGAAGATATCGTCTCGGTGCTTGCGCTGTACCGCCCGGGGCCGATGGAATTTATCCCCAAGTACATCGCGGGCAAGCACGGTCTCGCGGACGTCGAGTACCCGCATCCGTCGCTGGAGCCGATTCTTGCCGACACGTACGGCATCATCGTCTATCAGGAGCAGATCATGCAGATCGCGTCGTCGATGGCGGGCTTCTCGCTCGGCGAAGCCGACCTGCTGCGCCGCGCCGTGTCGAAGAAGAAGCGCGAGGTGCTGGACGAGCAGCGCGCGCATTTCGTCAGCGGCAGCTTGTCGCAGGGCTATAGCGAACGGGACGCCAACGCCGTCTACGACATGATCGTCCGCTTCGCGGACTACGGTTTTCCGCGCGCGCACGCGGCCGCGTACGGCGTGCTCGCGTTCCAGACGGCGTGGCTGAAAGCGAATCATCCCGTGCCGTTCATGGCGTCGATGCTCGCTTCCGTGACGGGCAATCAGCGCAAGACGGCGGAATACGTGGACGAGTGCCGCCGGATGGGCATCGAGGTGCTGGCTCCCGGCGTGAACGAGAGCAGCGTGACGTTCACGCCCGTCGGCGGCGCGATCCGGTTCGGCCTGGCGTCGATCAAGAACGTCGGCACGCAGGCGATCGAGTCGCTGCTGAAGGAGCGGGAAGAGCGGAAGTTCGACAGCCTGCTCGACCTGTGCCGCCGCGTCGATTTGCGCGTCGTGAACAAGCGCGTGCTGGAGTCGCTGATCCAGGCGGGCGCCTGCGATTCGCTCGGCGCGCACCGCGCGCAGCTGATCGCGGCGCTGGACGAAACGGTCGAAGCCGCGCTGAAATGGCGCAAGGAGCGCGAGGAGCTCCAAATCGAGCTGTTCGGCTTCGACGAGGTGCAGAACTGGGACGTCGAGCTGCCGGAAGTCCTGCCTTACACGACCGGGCAGCTGCTCGGTCTGGAGCGGGAACTGCTCGGCATGTATTTGTCCGGCCATCCGCTCGACGATTTCGAGGAAGCGCTGGACGGCCTGCCGGTCGACCGGCTCGTCGATCTCGCCGAAGCTCCGGACGGGGCGTACGTGCTCGTCGCGGCGATGGTTCTCACGCGGAAGCCGCTGATGACGCGCAAAGGCCAGGCGATGGCGTTCCTCGAGATCGAGGACCGCATCATGCGCGTGGAGGCGGTGGCGTTCCCGACGGTGTGGAAGCGCCACGAGCAGGCGCTCGAGCCCGGCCGTCTCGTGCTCGCGCTGGCCAAGCTGCAGCAGCAGGACGAGGACTATAAGCTGCTGCTCGAGGACGTGCTGCCGCTCGGCCGCGGCGAGGGCGGCGGCGCGCCGGGAGACCTCGCGGCGCAGGTGCAGCGCCTGCTGCGCTTCGGCCAAAGCCGGGCCGCGCGGGATCAAGCGGCCGCGCAAGGGCGCGGCGCCGGCGGAGCTGCGCTGCAGGACGGCGGCGCCGTCGCGCCGGCAGGGGCCGCGCCGTTCGGCGGCGCCAGGCCGGACGGCGCGGGCACGGCCGTACCCGGCGCCGCGGGCAGCCGCGCCGGCGCTTCCGGCGCAGCCGGCGGCCGCCAGGCGGAGCCGGGCCATGCGGCCGGCAGGCCGCACACGGCGGCGCAGCCCGGCGGCCGCGCGCGCAGCGGCCCCGCGGCGGGCCGGCCGCAGGCGGCCCGGGACGGCGGCGGCCGCGAGCCGCGCGCCGATGCGCAGGGCGCCGCGCCGAGCGCGCAAGCGCCTGCCGCCGCGGGGGGCAGCGCCGCCCCGGCCGCCAGGCGCGTCCAGCGGCTCTATGTCAAAATCGCCGCCGGCCGCGAGGAACCCGCGGCGCTGGAGAAGCTGAAAGCGCTGCTGACCCGCAGCGCGGGCCCGCTCGAAACGGTGCTCTTCTACGAGCGCGAAGGGCGTACGGTCGCGCTGAGCGAGTCGTTCCGGGTCAAGCCTTCCGAGCGGCTGCTGCACGACATTGAAGCGATTTTCGGCAAAGGCTCGGCGATCGTCAAATAACGTCAGCCTTTTTATCTTGCATGCACATGTTTTCGAATCTCCGCATACATTTAGGAGACACGGAGCTAAACAAGACTGGCGGCTCCGCATTTCCGAGGCTTGCGCGTATGCGGCGCACCGCGCGGCGGCTGAATTTCCGCCCGGGCGCGCTCCTTATCGTACAAGCCGATGCGGGGGGATTATGGATGTCGTCCAATATGGAGAACTGGCTGAATCGGCGCGGGGTTGAGGTGAGCGATGTCGCGGATATCGTTTTTTCGCTGCAGCGCCCTTATAATCCGGACCTGACTTACCAAGAATGCGAAGAGAGCGTCCTGCACGTGTTGAGCAAGCGGGAAGTGCAATACGTGCTGTTCACCGGCATCGCGCTGGATGAATTGGCCGAACGCAAAATGCTGCCGGAGCCGCTTCAGGCGATCATGGAGGCGGACGAATCGCTGTACGGCGTGGACGAAACGCTTGCGCTCGGCATTACGAACGTGTACGGGATGATTGGCCTGACGAGCTTCGGCTATCTCGACAAAGTGAAGCCGGGCATCATCCGCAAGCTGAACGAGAAAGGCAAGCATGTGCACGTGTTTCTCGACGACCTTGTGGCCGGCTTGGCGGCGGCGGCCTCGGCGCGGATCGCGCATCAGGATCCGAAAGCGAACCGCTATGAAATCGGAGGCCAATCCTAGCGGTTCCGGGCCGGCCGTCCAGAACGCGGCAGCGCTTCCAGCCATGCGGCGTTGCGATGGAATCTACACATATGGTATCATTATGACATCATATGCCCAGATAACGAGAGTTTATAAGGCATGCATGCCATGGCTTTTCCATGAAATAGAAGCTTTCGTCGGCTTGCATCGTTTGCGGCTTATCGGTAAGCTTGTATTTCTCCGGATCGTAGCGCCGTCGCCGCCGTTCGGACGGCGTCGGGCGTTTCGCCTTGTGCGGTCAGATGATCTTTTAACAAAGCCAGGAGGTTCCTTCATGTGGACGGTTATCTATATCGCGCCTACGGCAAAAATTGCGGAGAGCATCAAAAACCGGCTGACCCAGGAAGGGTTTCTTGTGAAGATTCGCCCGATCAACGTTTCGAAGCAGCAATACGAAATCTTGGTTCCGTCGGGCGAGCTGGAAGAAGTGCAGGAAGTATTGAACAGCATTCTGAACTCGCAACGGTAACGAACCGACCGAACTTCCGAGCGAAACATGCATTTCCAAGCGTCTGCGTTCCTATGCGCGGCATGCAATTCTAATCCGACTGCGTTTCCATGCGCAGGCTGGCAATTCCAAACTGCGCCCCAAAGAGGTGTCACTCGTGTTCAAGGACTTATTCCATAAAAAAAAATACGCCACGATCCCTTCGGGCCAGCCGCGTACGAAGCCGGAAATTCCGGAAGGCTTGATGTCCAAGTGCCCGAAGTGCGGCAATATCCAGTTCTCTAAAGAAGTGGAGAAAAATTTGAAAGTGTGCCCGAGCTGCGGCCATCATTTCCGTCTCAGCGCCTGGGAACGAATCGCGATCACGCTCGACGAGGGCCGTCTGACGGAGTTCGACGCCGAGCTGTCTTCCGTGGATCCGCTCGGGTTCCCGGGCTACGCCGGCAAAGTGGAAGCACAGAAGAAGAGCTCCGGCCTGACCGACGCGGTCGTGACCGGCGAGGGGACGATCGGCGGCATGCCGGTCGTCGCCGCTTTCATGAGCTTCGATTTCTTCGCGGGCAGCATGGGTTCCGTCGTCGGGGAGAAAATCACCCGCGCGATCGAACAAGCCCATGCGAAGAAAGTGCCGCTTATTATTTTCTCGACGTCGAGCGGGGCCCGCATGCAGGAGAGCATCCTCAGCCTCATGCAGATGGCCAAGACGAGCGCCGCGCTGGCGAAGTTCCAAAGCGACGGCGGACTGTACATTTCCGTCATGACCGATCCGACGACTGGCGGCGTATCCGCAAGCTTCGCGATGCTGGGCGACTTCAATTTGGCCGAGCCCGGCGCGTTGATCGGCTTCGCCGGCCGAATCGTCATCGAACAGACGATCCGCCAGAAACTGCCGGATAATTTCCAGACGGCGGAATTCAATTTGCAGCACGGACAGCTGGACAAGGTCGTGCACCGCAAAGAAATGAAGCCGCTGCTGACCAAATTGCTTGATATGCATTCCGCGAAGGGGGATATGATCAATGGCGGGTGAGCTGCCGTTTGAGAAGCCGCTGAACGAGCTGCAGAAGAAGATCGAAGAATTGAAGAAATTCGGCCAAGAGTCGGGCATCGATTTCAGCGATGAAATTTCCCGCCTCGAGGAACGCTGCAAGCAGCTGCAGGAAGACTTGTACAATGAATTGACGCCGGCCCAGAAAATGCATCTGGCCCGTCACCACGGACGCCCCACGTCGCTCGATTACATCGGGGCGATTTTTACGGATTTCATCGAGCTGCACGGCGACCGCCTGTTCGCGGACGATCTGGCGATCGTCGGCGGGTTGGCCAAGCTGAACGGCGTGCCGGTAACGGTTATCGGCCACCAGCGCGGCAAAGATACGAAGGACAACATCGCCCGCTTCTTCGGCAGCCCCCATCCGGAAGGTTTCCGCAAGGCGCTGCGTCTGATGCAGCAAGCTAATAAATTCGGCCGTCCCATCGTGACGTTGATCGACACGAAGGGCGCGTATCCCGGCAATACCGCGGAGGAACGCGGACAATCGGAGGCCATCGCCCGCAACTTGCGCGAAATGGCCACGTTCGGCGTTCCGATCATCTGCGTCGTTATCGGGGAAGGCGGCAGCGGCGGCGCGCTTGCGCTCGGCGTAGGCAACCGCGTGCTGATGCTGGAGAACGCCATTTACTCGGCGATTTCGCCGAACGGCGCGGCGTCCATTCTGTGGAAGGACGCGGGCCGCGCGGATGAAGCAGCCGCCGTCATGAAAATTACGGCAGCCGATTTGCTCGAATTCGGCATCATCGAAGAGATCGTCGGGGAGCCGCAGGGCGGCGCCCACCGCGATCTCGCGGCACAGTCCGAAACGATCAAGGAAGCCTTGTGGCGCCACTTGGTCGAGCTGTCCCGCATGACGCCGGAAGAGCTCGTCACGGACCGTTACAATAAATTCCGCAAAGTCGGCGCTTATCGTTCGCCGGAGCCGCCGGCGGTATCCGCGGCGCCCGTCGCCGAGGTCGAATCCGCACAAGTGTAAGCAATCGCCAATAAACGTAGACGTATCTAACGGAGGATGGAAATTACCTATGCGCAAAACAAAGATCGTATGTACAATCGGTCCTTCCAGCGAATCGCTGGAAAACACGAAGAAACTGATTAACGCGGGCATGAACGTCGCACGCTTGAACTTCTCGCACGGCGATTTCGAAGAGCACGGCAACCGGATCAAGAACATCCGTCAAGCAAGCCGCGAGCTCGGCAAGAACGTCGCGATCCTGCTGGATACGAAGGGACCGGAGATCCGCCTCGGCAAACTGAAGGAAGAGCCGATCGAGCTGAACCAGGGCGAGACGATCACGCTGACGACCGAAGAAATCCTGGGCGACCGCGACCGGATTCCGGTGACGTACGCCAACCTGCCTGCCGACGTCGAAGTCGGTTCGACGGTTCTGATCGACGACGGCCTGATCGGCCTCACGGTCGAAGAAGTGCAGGGCACGGAGATCAAATGCCGCATCGTCAACAGCGGTCCGATCAAGAGCAAGAAGGGCGTTAACGTTCCCGGCGTACATATTTCGCTGCCGGGCATTACGGAGAAGGACGCGGGCGATATCGTGTTCGGCATCGAACAGGGCATCGATTTCATCGCGGCTTCGTTCGTGCGCAAAGCGACGGACGTGCTCGAAATCCGCGAACTGCTGGAGAAGCACAATGCGAGCCATATCCAGATCATTTCCAAAATCGAAAACCAGCAGGGCGTGGACAACCTGGACGAAATTCTTGAAGTGTCCGACGGCCTGATGGTTGCCCGCGGCGACCTGGGCGTCGAAATCCCGGCCGAAGAAGTGCCGCTCGTGCAGAAAACGATGATCCAGAAGTGCAACCGCGCCGGCAAGCCGGTCATCACGGCGACGCAAATGCTGGATTCCATGCAGCGCAACCCGCGTCCGACGCGCGCGGAAGCAAGCGACGTCGCGAACGCGATTTTCGACGGCACGGATGCGATCATGCTTTCCGGCGAGACGGCTGCGGGCAAGTACCCGGTCGAATCCGTACAGACGATGTCGCGTATCGCGGTGCGCGCGGAATCCGCGCTGGATTATCATGAGATTTTCACGAAGCAGGCCAAAGCGCAGCAATCGACCGTCACGGAAGCGATCAGCCAAGCCGTGGCGAATTCCGCGCTCGACTTGAACACGAAAGCGATCATCACGTCGACGGAGAGCGGCTATACGGCGCGCATGGTGTCCAAGTACCGTCCGAAGTCGCCGATTATCGCCGTGACGCCGAACGAGCAAGTGATGCGCCGTCTGGCGCTCATTTGGGGCGTTATCCCGGCGCTCGGAACGCCGGCGCAAACGACGGACGAGATGTTCGACATCGCCGTTCAAGGCGGCATCAACTCCGGTCTCGTGAAATTGGGCGACACCGTCATCATTACGGCGGGCGTACCGGTAGGCCGTTCCGGCTCCACGAACCTGATCAAAATCCATACGATCGGCGAAATGCTCGCCAAAGGCCAAGGCATCGGCAGCCAGAGCGCGACGGGCAAGGTCGTCGTCGCCCGCACGCCTGAGGAAGCGATCGCGAAGACGACGGAAGGCTCTATTCTCGTGACGTCTTCCACCGACCGCGAATATATGCCTGCGATCCAGAAAGCGGCAGCCGTGATCACGGAGCAAGGCGGCATTACGAGCCATGCGGCGATCGTGGCGCTCAATCTGGGCATCCCGGTTATTCTCGGCGTTCAGAACGCGCTGGAACTGTTGCACGACGGTACCGAAGTGACGGTTTACGCGGAAGTCGGCGTTATTTATTCCGGACAAGCGAAGGTCATGTAAGGAACCGACCAGATTTATAGTACGTATATAGAAGCGATGGCGCGCAAGCGCCGTCGCTTTTCGTTCGAATGGAACCGTTCGAACGGAAGGTTCGGATGGAATGAAGCATCGATCGAAGCAAGGAGAGATTGCGAATGACGAAGGAAATCGCGGGGACGAGCTATCGCTGGCATCTGTATCCGATGCGGGTCAGGTATCAGGAAACCGACCAGATGGGCGTCGTGTTCTACGGCAATTATGCAACCTGGTTTGAAGTCGGACGCACCGAGATCGTGCGCGCGCTTGGGACGCCGTATACGGCGGTCGAGAAGGAAGGGCTGCTCCTGCCGGTCGTCGATCTGGATTGCGCCTATGTCTCGCCTGCGCGCTACGACGACAATGTGCTCGTCTGCACGAGAATCGAGCAGCTGTCGCCGATTCGGATGGCGTTCCGTTCGCAAGTGCGCCTTGTCGGGGAAGGGGAGACCTACCCGGCCTTCCGGGACGGTGCGGAACCGCCCGGCAAGCTGCTTGTCCATGGGGGAACGCGCCATGTATGGGTCAATCGCGAATGGAAGCCGTCGCGCCTCGACAGAGCGCTTCCCGAGCTCTACGCCAAGCTGCAGGCGGCGGCTTTGAACCTGTAACCTGTAAGCTTGCCGGGCAAGAATCCAGGGCTGGTCGTTCCGCTGACGCGGAACTGCTCGCCCATGCATCCAGGGCTGGTCGTTCCGCTGACGCGGAACTGCTCGCCCATGCATCCAGGGCTGGTCGTTCCGCTGACGCGGAACTGCTCGCCTATGCAACCTAGGCTGGTCGTTCCGCTGACGCGGAACTGCTCGCCCATGCAACCGAGGGAGTGATCGATGATGTTGAAATGGCTGGTTGCCGCAATAATTATTATCCCGGCGGTTGAATTATGGGGTATTATCAAGATGGGTCATCTCATCGGGGGATGGCCGACGTTCGGCTTAATCTTGCTTACCGGATTCCTGGGCGCGAAGCTGGCCAGCACGGAGGGGCGCAAAGCGTTCGCGGTCGTTCAGCAGCAGCTGCAGAGCGGCAAGCCGCCGGGGCATGCCATGCTGAACGGCGTATGCGTGCTGGCCGGGGGATTGCTGCTGCTCGTGCCGGGCTTCTTCTCCGACATTATCGGCGTCACGCTGCTGCTGCCGATGACGAGACCGTTCTATCGGATGCTGCTTTATAAGTGGCTGGAGAAGAAGGTTCGGAACGGCTCGTTCGTGATCCGCAGAAGATAGTCCTCGGCTCGCTGCAAGGCACAAGACAAAATTATAAACGTAAGGAATAGATGACCATGAGGATCGGTTTTTTCGACTCGGGAATCGGCGGGTTGACAGTATTGGCAGAATCGCTGCGGCGGCTTCCGGCCAAGGATTATCTGTATATGGCGGATACGCTCCATGTGCCATACGGCACGAAACCGCCAGAGGAAGTAAGGAAGTTTATTATGGCATCGGTCGGTAAAATGGTCGAGGTCGGCATCGACGCCCTTGTCGTTGCCTGCAATACGGCGACCAGCATTGCCATTCAAGAGCTGCGGGAGACGTACGCCTTCCCGATCGTCGGCATGGAGCCGGCCGTAAAGCCCGCGGTCGAAATGAACCGCGCCACCGGCAGACGGGTGCTCGTGTTCGCGACGCCGCTCACGCTGCGGCAGCAGAAATACGGTGCGCTGCTCTCGCGCGTGGACGAAGAGCGGATCGTCGATTCGATGCCGCTCCCGGAGCTGGTCGAGTATTGCGAGCAGCTGCAGTTCGACGAGGAAATCATGCGAAACTACTTCATCGGCAAGCTGGCCGAGCTTGATCTCGACCGCTATGGCATTATCGTGCTTGGCTGCACGCATTATCCTTATTATACGTCTATCTTGCGGGAGGTGCTCCCGCCGCATATCGGCATCGTTCACGGCAACGCCGGCACGGTCAAGCGTCTCGCGGCGCAGCTGAGCCGCTACGGAATCGGCGAAGGCGGAGGAAGCGGCGACGTCCGTTTCATGTGTTCCGGCGACGATCCTGCGTACATCGCGAAGATGCAGACGGCGCTAGCCTACGTCCAGCGTACGCTTGTGCTAAGCGGAGAGGCGGATTAGCCGGCTCTCGCCGGTTAATCCATCGAGGGCCGCGGGCATGCTAGTCATGTCTTCGGCCCTCGAACGACAAAGGCGTACAGATCGCGGAATACGTTAGCCCGATGGATGGCCGTCAGGATTACGAGCGAGACCGGACCGATGATCAAGCCCAGCACGCCGAACAGCTTCAGGCCGACGAACATGGCAATCAGCGTCGGCAGCGCTTCGAGTCCGACGCTGCTGGCCAGCACTTTAGGCTCGATCGTCTGCCGGGCGACGAGAATGACGCCGTACAGGATGGACAGCTCGATGCCGAGCGTGACGTTGCCATAGATGAACGTATAGAGGATCCATGGAATCATTGCCGCCCCTACGCCGAGATACGGAAGCAGGTCGACAAGACCGATCAGCATGCCGATCGTAATCGCGTAATGGACGCCGATGATAAGCAGGCCGATGGTAACGACGAAGGCCGTGATGGAGATCATGATGAATTGGGCGCGCAAGTAGCCGAAGAGCGCTTTCTTGAGATCGCGCCATACGACGGACACCGACTGCATGATCGATTGCGGAAGCCAGCCCGAGGTCCGCTGTCCGAGCCGTGTCCAGTCCTTGCTGATGAAGAACGCGGCGAGCAGCACGACGATTGCGATCGTGGCGGCGTTCGGCAGCGACGTAATGATGCTGACGATCCCGTTCAAGATCGACGTAATAATCTGGGTGCTCGTCTGGGCTACCAGGTTCGCGGTATCGGAGATGCGTCCGTTGATCGTTTCCTGATAGTTGGGATTGTCCTGGTAGAAGGACGTCAGCTTCTCGATCAGATTTTGCACTTCCGGTCTGTCCATTATGTATTCGAATTGATCGCGCCACCAGTCGATGTTGTTGTTGAGCGATTTGGATAAGGTGATGATTTCCACGACGAGGCGCGTAACGAGCGCCGAGACGATGGTCAGCATGGCGATGACGAAGACGACGAGCGTCAAGGCGACGCCGAGCCAGCGCGGCACTTTTAATTTGCGATTAAGCAGATTGACGACCGGGTTGATCGCGTAAGCGAGCAGCCAGCCGAGCAGGAACGGATACACGAGCGGCGTCACGTAAATGACGGCAAGCACGAAAACAACGAGCAAAAACAGTACCAGCAGGGTTCGCCAAATTCTTTTCCATATGACCCGATCCATTCAACGATCACTCCTTCGATAGCTAGGCGGCCGAGAGCTCTTCATACATAATGTATAATTGTAGCATAGCGAGTATGGCCTTTACCAAAAAATAAGCCGGGGTCTTTTTTGTTTACGCGGTATTTACAAACTTTTAATATATGCCGAACATTATTCCTGCATAATTGATTTATTCGACTACAGGAGGCTCCATGATTCGATGAATAAAACGTTATCGCCTTATGTAAACCGCGATCTAAGTTGGGTGGAGTTCAACCGTAGAGTATTGGAAGAAGCCCACGACCCGGGAAATCCGCTGCTTGAGCGCGCTAAATTTCTGGCCATCGTGTCCAGCAACTTGGATGAGTTCATGAGCGTCCGCGTGGCGGGCATTCAGGATCAGATAAAGGCGGGTTACACGAAGCGCGACTTCACGGGCTATTCGCCTGCCGGACTATGGAAACGCTTGATGAAACGGACGGACCAGATGGTCGGCGACCAGTACCGGACGTACCGGGAGGTGCTGCGCGGGCTCGCGAAAGAAGGGCTCTGCTTCCGCGGCATCGCCGAACTGAACCCGCACCAGCTGAAAGTGGTGGACGAATATTTCTTCGATATCGTCTTCCCGGTTCTGACGCCGATGGCGGTCGACCAGAGCCGTCCGTTCCCGCTGCTGCACTCCAAGGAGCTGTATTTGGCCGTTCTGCTTGGCCGCGACGCGCAGACGGAGCTCGAGGAGGAGCCGTTCTTCGCCATCGTTCAGGTACCGTCGATTCTGCAGCGCTTTATCCAGGTTCCGGGCCGCGTCAACAGCAAGAAGCATGAATTCGTGCTCCTGGAGGAGCTGATCGAGCGGCATATCAACACGTTGTTCAATGGTTATACGACGATTGCCGTCGATCCGTTTCGTTTAACTCGAAATGCCGACTTGACCCTCAACGAAGAGGGCGCGGAGGATTTGCTGGAAGAGATCGAGAAGGAGCTGCGCCGCCGTCGCTGGGGGCTGCCGGTTCGGCTGGAATACTGCAAGGACATGCATCCGTACTCGCTGCAAATGCTGAAGGAAGAGCTGGAGCAGGGCGAGAATACGTTCGAGATCGACGGGCCGCTGGATCTGTCGTTCCTGATGCGTTTCGCCGGTTCGCTCGAAGGGTACGAGCATTTGAAATATCCGCGCATCGAGTCGGTCTATCCCCATGAGTTCGAGGAAACCGACGACATGTTCGCCGTCATCCGCCAGGAAGACGTGCTGTTGTATCATCCGTACGAATCGTTCGATGCCGTCAGCGATTTCGTCATGGACGCGGCGCAGGATCCGAACGTGCTGGCGATCAAAATGACGCTGTACCGGGTCAGCGGACAATCCGCGCTCGTTCAGGCGCTGGCGCTGGCCGCGGAATCCGGCAAGCAGGTCACGGTCGTCGTGGAGCTGAAAGCGCGGTTCGACGAGGAGCGCAACATCGCCTGGGCGCGGCAGCTGGAGAAAGCGGGCTGCCACGTCGTGTACGGCCTCGTCGGGCTGAAAACCCACGCCAAGATCACGCTCGTCGTCCGCCGCGAGCAGGGCATGCTGCGCCGTTATGTCCATGTCGGCACGGGCAATTACAACGACAGCACGGCCAAGCTGTACACGGATATCGGCCTGTTCACCTGTCATCCCGTCATCGGCGCCGACGCCTCCGCGTTGTTCAATGAAATTACGGGTTATTCCTCGCCATATGAATGGAAGGCGTTCGGCGTTGCGCCGACGGACCTGAAGCCGAAGCTGTTCGGCCTGATCGACCGCGAGAAAACGCATGCCGCCTCGGGACAACCGGCGCGTATCATCGCCAAAATGAACAGCTTGTCGCATCAGGAGATGATCGATAAGCTGTACGAAGCTTCGAACGCCGGGGTTCAAATCGAATTGATCATCCGGGGGGTATGCTGCCTTCGTCCGGGCGTGCCCGGCCTGAGCGAGAATATTCGCGTGATCAGCATCGTCGACCGGTTCCTGGAGCATTCGCGGATTATGTACTTCCATAACGGCGGGGAGGAAGAAGTGTATCTGTCGAGCGCGGATTGGATGACCCGCAACCTGACGAGGCGCATCGAGCTGATGAGCCCGGTGTTCAACCCGAGGCTGCGGGATACGTTGAAGAACATTCTGCAGATGAACCTGGACGACAACCAGAAAGCGCGGGAACTGCAGTCGAACGGCAATTACGAACGCGTCGTTACGGACCGGGAGCCGCTTCGGAGCCAGTTCCACGCTTCGAACATTCCGATCTGGAAGAACTGACGCCGGAGCTGCCGGGGCTTAATGTTCATGCAGGACAGGCTTCAGCCCCCACAGCTTTTTGAATTCGCCGGCTTGGGACTCCACTTCCTTGCGTTCCACATCGAGCGAGCCGTTAGCCCTTACGGCGCGCAGATGCAGCTTCCCGTCCGATTCTTCGGCGGCAAGCTTGCCGATGGCTTGCGTTTCGCTGCGGTCCAGCGCGATCGCCAGCTGCAGCAGCGTGCCCAGCTTGCAGATCAGCGTAAGATCGTCGTCGGAGAGCAGCGCCTTGTAGGGGGCGGCCATTTGCTTCATGCGGTTTTTGCTCTTGTACGAGGCGATTAACGAACAGACGAGCAGCTCCCGGTGGGTCAAGCCGTTCAGGCGGGAGTTGATCATCAGATAGAACGTGTGCCGCTTATAGTCGTAATAATCGATGCTTGCCCCGATTCGATGAAGCGTTGAAGCGACGTCGGCGAACAGCAGGGATTGCTCCTTGGACGGCTGCCCGGCAAGCAGCAGCCCGGACAGCTGTAGCGCGATCCGGTTGACTTGCGACGTATGCTGCAGCGGCGCTTCGGGGTGCAGCGCGGCCAAGTTGTTCACGCTGTACATAATGACGTCTTCGAGTCTGGGCTGTTCGGGAAAACGCGTCGAGAAGAACAGACCGTCGCGCAGTCCGGCGCCGCATATGCTGTAGTTGCTCGCGCCCGTGACGCGGAAGATCGTCCGCAGGATCGCGATGCCGGGCACGATAATATCGACGCGGTCTTTGGACAGGCCGGGAATGTTTTTGCGTTTGCCGATCGGAAGCTTGCGCAGCAGCTCGAACAGCGCGTCCGCGGCTTGTCCTTCGATCGGATAGTTATGCGTGCTTTCGAACGGATATTTAACGAGCGCCTGCTGGATTTTGCCGAGCGAGCGGGCGGTGCCGCCGACGCCGACGAGCGGCAATCCCGGATTTTGCTTCAGCCACGGCTGCCGGTCGACCGCTTGCTCGACGAACTGCTCCAATTCCTTGAGCTGCGCGTCGGGCAGCATGCCGCCCTTGGCGAACTGGCGGGTCATGCTGACGCAGCCGAACGGGAACGAGACGGCCCGGACAAGCCGGCGCTCCTTGAACAGCGACACTTCCGTGCTGCCGCCGCCGATATCGATGAGGAAGCCGTCCGTCACGGACATCGTATTGATCATGCCGAGAAAGCCGTAACCGGCCTCTTCTTCGCCGGAAATCAGCTCGATCTGCAGCCCCGTTTCCGAATGGATGCGGGACAAGACATGGTCCTTGTTGGCGGAATTGCGAATGGCGGCCGTCGCGACGGCGCGAATGAGTCCGGTGTTATGATGCGCGCAGATCAGCCGGAAATGGTTGATCATATCGACGAGTTCCTCGATGATCTTGTCCGGCAGCGTTCCGTCTTCGGCCACCTGCTCGCTTAAGCGGGCAGCGCGCTTGCTGCCGTCAATAACGCGGTGAGCGCCGGCGGAGGTCCGTTCATACACGACCAAACGGATGGAATTGGAGCCGATGTCGATAATGCCGATGCGTTGTTCAGTCATGGCGGAGCGCCTCCTTCGGGTATCATGATGCGATGTTAAATCACATTTTACCATTAGTAGGATGGCGCAACAAAGGTTTGTTTCGCGCGGGTAAAAGAGCGTCGATTGGGGTAAAATCATGGAAGGATTCTACCCGGTGAAAACGGATTTCGTCCGCGAAAAAAATGAAAAAAAGCTTCGAAAAAAGCTTTTATGGTGGCGATAAAGCATTTTTATATCCTGTTTTGTTTCCTTCCTGTTCGAAATCCGATATGATTGAATACGACGATACGGAACCCGAATCCAATTATTGTTAACCGTTGCCCCTATATTTGTTAAATAATATAGATGCTAAAGGAGAGAGAAACATGACAGCAACCAAAGGTCTCGAAGGTATTGTCGCCACGACCTCTTCGATCAGCTCCATCATCGACGGCGTTCTGACGTACCGCGGCTTCAATATCGACGATTTGGCGGAGAACGCGACGTTCGAAGAAGTGGCCTACCTGCTCTGGTACGGCAAGCTTCCGAACCAATCCGAGCTGAACGAACTGCTCGGGAAGCTCGGCGAATATGCGGCGATTCCGGCCGGCGTTCTGGATGCCTTGAAGCTTTACCCGAAGAACACGAACTCGATGGCAGCGCTTCGCACCGCCGTTTCCAGCCTTGCTTTGTACGACGAGCAAGCTAACGATATGTCCCATGAAGCGAATATTACGAAGGCAATCAAGATTCAAGCTCAAATCCCGACGCTGATTGCCGCGTTCGCGCGTCTGCGCGAAGGCAAAGAGCCGGTCGCGCCGAAGAAAGGCGTATCCGTCGCATACAACTTCCTGTATATGCTGAACGGCCAAGAGCCGGATCAAGTCGCCGTCAAAGCGCTCGATCAAGCGCTTGTGCTTCACGCCGACCACGAGCTGAACGCTTCGACGTTCGCGGCCCGCGTTACGGTTGCGACGCTGTCGGACATCTACTCGGGCATTACGTCCGCGATCGGCGCCCTTAAGGGACCGCTGCACGGCGGCGCGAACGAAGCCGTTATGGTAATGCTCGAAGAGATCGGATCGATCGGCAATGTCGAGCCGTACATCAACGAGAAGCTCGCGAACAAAGTGAAGATCATGGGCTTCGGCCACCGCGTCTACAAGAACGGCGATCCGCGCGCGAAGCATCTCCAGAAGATGTCCCGCGAGCTCGGCAAGATGACCGGCAACATGGAGCTGTACGAAATGTCGGTCAAGATCGAAGAGCTCGTTACGGGCCAAAAAGGGCTGAAGCCGAACGTCGACTTCTACTCCGCTTCGGTGTACACGACGCTGGGCATCCCGCGCGACCTGTTCACGCCGATCTTCGCGATCAGCCGCGCATCGGGTTGGACCGCGCACATTCTTGAGCAGTACGAGAACAATCGCCTGATTCGTCCGCGCGCGGAATACACGGGTCCGGTCGATCAGAAGGTAACGCCGATCTCGGAACGTTAATCATCAGCAACGTTCGGCTGCTTCAGCGTGATCCGACGAATTGCAAACAGACGGCCGCGGGTGCGTATGCCCTCGCCGTCCCGCCTCTGACGGGGTGTTGACGCGCCGCTTGGCTCAAGCTGCGTTGCCGGCTCCCGTCATGTTATGTGTACCGTTATCGTTGCAAGGCGGCTTCTTGAAGCCGAAGCAAGACAAACTACATTTTCAGGAGGAATCATTCCATGAAACTCGACAAATTCGCACTCCCTACCGAAGGCGAGAAAATCACGATCGACAACGGCGTTCTTCAAGTGCCTAACAACCCGATTATTCCTTTCATCGAAGGCGACGGCACGGGCCGCGACATCTGGAAGGCATCCAAGCGCGTGCTGGACGCGGCTGTCGAGAAAGCATACGGCGGCGAGAAGAAAATCGCTTGGTACGAAGTGTTCGCCGGCGAGAAAGCGTTCAATACTTACGGCGAGTGGCTGCCAGCCGACACGCTGACGGCAATCCGCGAATACATCGTTGCGATCAAAGGACCGTTGACGACGCCGATCGGCGGCGGTATCCGTTCCCTGAACGTTGCGCTTCGTCAAGAACTGGACCTGTACGTGTGCCTGCGTCCTGTCCGCTACTTCGACGGCGTGCCTTCCCCGGTTAAACGTCCCGAGCTCGTAAACATGGTTATCTTCCGCGAAAACACGGAAGATATCTATGCAGGCATCGAGTATCAAGAGGGTTCCGACGCGGTCAAGAAAGTGATCTCCTTCCTGCAAAACGAAATGGGCGTTAACAAAATCCGCTTCCCTGAAACTTCCGGTATCGGCATCAAGCCGGTATCCGCTGAAGGCTCGAAGCGTCTGGCTCGCGCCGCGATCGAATACGCGCTGAAGCATAACCGCAAATCGCTGACGCTCGTTCACAAAGGCAACATCATGAAGTTCACGGAAGGCGCGTTCAAGAACTGGGGCTACGAAGTCGCAGAGCAAGAGTTCGCCGACAAAACGTTCACATGGGGCCAATACGACCGCATTAAAGAAGCAGAAGGCACGGATGCGGCTAACAAAGCGCAAAAAGAAGCCGAAGCTGCAGGCAAGCTGATCGTTAAAGACGCTATCGCCGACATCGCGCTGCAGCAAGTTCTGACTCGTCCAACGGACTTCGACGTTATCGCGACGCTGAACCTGAACGGCGACTACCTGTCCGACGCGCTGGCTGCGCAAGTCGGCGGCATCGGCATCGCGCCGGGCGCCAACATCAACTACCTGACAGGACATGCGATCTTCGAAGCTACGCACGGCACGGCTCCGAAATACGCGGACCTCGACGTTGTCAACCCGGGTTCCGTTATCCTGTCCGGCGTTATGCTGCTTGAGCACCTCGGCTGGCAAGAAGCGGCCGATTCCATCTACAAAGGCCTGGAAACGGCAATCAACAACAAAACCGTTACGTATGACTTTGCCCGTCTGATGGAAGGCGCAACGGAAGTGAAATGCTCGGCATTCGCTGACGAAATCATCAAAAACCTGTAGGTCATTAGCACCTATAAGCCATAACCGAAAAGCATTCGGATCCATATCCCTACTTGAACGAAATTCGCATGGCGTACGCCATGCGAATTTTGCTCGCTCTTGCGCGTTCGGCGGTTTGCGCACGCGGCGCTTGGTTAAGACTATAGCAGGCAGCTCGATGCAGATGGTCAACAGAGCCGCAAGGCGGCACATTTAAGGGAGGCTTTACAGATGGCGATTAAACGGAACAAGATTACGGTTGTCGGCGCGGGGTTTACCGGAGCGACGACGGCATTGATGCTGGCGCAGCGAGAGCTTGGCGACGTGGTGCTGGTCGATATTCCGCAGCTGGAGAATCCGACGAAGGGCAAAGCGCTCGACATGATGGAATCCACGCCGGTTCAGGGCATCGACGCCAAAATTTCGGGCACGTCCGATTACGCAGAGACGAAGGATTCCCAGGTCGTGATCATTACGGCCGGCATCGCCCGCAAGCCGGGCATGAGCCGCGACGATCTGGTCAACACCAACGCAGGCATCGTACGGTCGGTCTGCGAGAACGTGAAGGCGACGAGCCCTGAAGCGTACGTCATCATCCTGTCCAACCCGGTCGATGCGATGACCTATGTCGCATATCAGGCGCTTGGCTTCCCGCGCAACCGCGTCATCGGCCAATCCGGCGTCCTGGACACGGCGCGCTATTGTACGTTCATCGCCGAGGAATTGAACGTATCGGTCGAAGACGTTCGCGGCTTCGTGCTCGGCGGCCATGGCGACGATATGGTGCCGCTCGTGCGGTATTCCAATGTCGGCGGCATTCCGATCGAGAAGCTGATTCCGGCCGACCGCATCGACGCGATCGTGCGGCGCACGCGCGTCGGCGGGGGCGAAATCGTCAACCTGCTGGGCAACGGCAGCGCATATTACGCCCCGGCGGCATCGCTCGTGCAAATGACGGAAGCGATTCTGAAAGACAAGAAGCGCATTACGCCTGTCATCGCGCTGCTGCAGGGCGAATACGGCTACACGGACTTGTTCATGGGCGTGCCGGCCATCCTCGGCGGCGACGGCATCGAGAAAGTATTCGAGCTGGATCTGACCGATGACGAGAAGGCGGCGTTGGACAAGTCCGCCGACTCCGTACGCAGCGTCATCGCCGTGGTGAACGGTTAACGCGCCCATTTGCGCATCTCGCTCATGAAGCACATGAGACCCTGACGCATCAACCCGTCAGGGTCTTCCTGTTGTACGGGAACTTGCCCGCAAGGCGGGAGGAGAGGCTGAACGCGCCTGTTCGAAACCGTAAGGCACATCCATCTTGGCAATCATTACACGCATCATTCCAGGATCATTCCAGGGAACCGTTATGCATGACAACTTAAGGAGGGATTATATGCAGCAAGAGGCATTGCAGACATTAAAGCGCGTCTACGGCTACGACAGTTTCCGCAAAGGGCAGAGCGATATCATCGAAGGCTTGCTGACCGGCAAAGACACGCTGGCGATTCTGCCTACGGGCGGCGGCAAATCGGTCTGCTATCAAATTCCGGCGATGCTGCTGCCCGGCACCTCGATCGTCGTATCGCCGCTCATCTCGCTGATGAAGGATCAGGTCGACGCCTTAAACCGGCTCGGCGTGCCTGCCGCTTACCTGAACAGCTCGCTGGATGCGGCGACATACCGCGAGGTCGTGCGACAGACGTCGCAGGGCGCCTACAAGCTGCTCTATGTCGCGCCGGAACGGCTCGACAGCGGCATGTTCGAGTCGCTGTCGGCGCAGATGCATATTCCGCTGATCGCGATCGACGAGGCGCACTGCGTTTCGCAATGGGGCCATGATTTCCGGCCCAGCTACCGGCAGCTTGCCGGCTGGATCGGCCGGCTGGAGAACCGGCCGCCGGTGGCCGCGTTCACGGCGACGGCGACGCCGGAAGTGTCGCAGGACATCGCGGCCATGCTCGGCTTGCATGACCCGAATATATTCGTCACGGGCTTCGCGCGCACGAACTTGACGCTCTCGGTCGTGACGGGGACGGACAAGCGGAAGTTCCTGCGGGACTTCGTGCAGCAGCGTCCCGACCAGTCGGGCATCGTGTATACGGCGACGCGCAAGGAAGCGGAAGAGGTGTGCGACGATCTGTCCCGCCTCGGCGTCCCGGTGGGCAAATACCACGGCGGCTTGAACGACGACGAGCGCGCGGACGCGCAGGAGAAGTTCCGGTTCGACGACATCCGGGTAATGGTGGCGACGAACGCGTTCGGCATGGGCATCGACAAGCCGAACGTGCGCTACGTTATCCACTGGCAGATGCCCGGCGACGTCGAATCGTACTACCAGGAAGCCGGCCGCGCGGGGCGCGACGGCGAGGAGAGCGAATGCGTGCTGCTGTTCGAGCCGCAGGACGTGCAGGTGCAGCGGTTCCTGATCGACCGGAGCACGGGCGATCCCGAGCGCAAGTCGATTCAGCTGAACAAGCTGTACACGATGATGCATTACGCGCGCACGGAGAAATGCCTGCTGCAATACATCGTCCGGTACTTCGGCGAGGCGGACGTGCCGGAATGCGGCAAATGCAGCAACTGCCTGGATGCGAGCGCCATGGTCGACGTGACGGAGGATGCCCGCAAGGCGTTGTCCTGCGTCGGCCGTCTGAAAGGGCGGTTCGGCATTTCGATGGCAGCCAAAGTATTGAAAGGGTCGCGGGAGAAACGCATTCTCGAATTCGGCTTCGACCGGCTGTCGACGTACGGCCTGATGCGGCAGTGGGCGGAGCGCGACATATCCGATCTGCTCTATTTTCTCGTAGCCGAAGGCTGCTTGCGGATCAGCGAGGGCGAATACCCGACCGTGTCGCTTACGGCCGACGCGCTGCCGGTGCTGGAAGGCACCGTGTCCGTTCATCGGCGGCAGAGCGCCGCGGCGAAGCGGAGAGAGACGGCGGCGGGCGGCGCCGCGCTGTCCGCGGCGAACGCGCCGCTGTTCGAGGCGCTGCGCGAATGGCGCCGGGAGACGGCGGCGCAGGAGAAGGTACCGCCGTTCATGCTCTTTTTCGATTCCGCGCTGCGCGAAATCGCGGACAGGCAGCCGGTTACGCCTGAGCAGCTGCTCGCGGTGAAGGGAATCGGCGCGGCCAAAGTTAACAAGTACGGCCTTGATGTCATCGGCATCGTAAGGCGGTTCAAGGAAGGCGCGAATGCGGGCGGCAATGGCGACGACGGCCGCGCCGAGGGCGCGGAATACGCTTCTTGGCCGGGGGCCGGCTCGGGCGCGGATGCAGGCGCGGCAATGGAGGTTTCGGAGAGACCAGGACCGGCGGGAATGGCGGCGGAGCCTGCGAATACGGAACCGGCCCAGCTGGAAGGGCTGCCAAGCCATATACAGACGCTGACGCTGTTCGCGGAAGGCAGGTCGCTGGCGGAGATCGCTTCGCTGCGCGGCATGAGCCGCGTCACGATCGAGAACCATCTGCTCCGCTGCGGCGAGGAGGGAGAGGAGCTGCCCTGGGAGCAATTCATTCCGGAGCGGCACGAAGCGCTCATCGTCGAGACGATCGCGCGGGTCGGCGCCGATAAGTTGAAGCCGATCAAGGAAGCGCTGCCGGAGGATGTCGATTATTTCGCGATCAAGGCCGTCATCGTCAAGCATCGCTTGTCGCCTGCCGGTGAATAATCGTTTCTTTTTGAATTGCCCCGCCAGTTCTAGTATACTTACAAGTGACTATATTTTCCCGAGGAGGACGCTTGATGTTTAGTTTCATGTTATTTTTGCACGTGGTCGGCGCAGCGGGGTTGGGGTTCTATATCGCGCTGCCTTTCATGGCCGGACGCGCATCCAAGCTGGACGGCAACGGACAGGCAGGACTTGCCGACGGGCTGGCGAGCGCGAACCGGATCGCGCAGTATTTCTTGGTGTTGCAGCTTCTCACGGGCGGCTATTTGATGTCGCAAGCTGATTATAAAGTGGTCTGGATGATTATCGTAACGCTTCTGTTCCTGGCGATCGCGGCCATCGGCGGCATCATCTCGAAGCCGCTGAAGCGCATCGCGGTGTCGATTCAGGGCGGTCAAAGCGCTTCGGCGCATATCGCCAAGGTGCGCACGCTGAGCGTTGTTCTGCTGATCGTGTACCTGGTGACGATTTACTTCATGCAGCACCCGATTCTGAAATAGGCCTGATATCAATCGATAATAGCTGTTGGAGGGGTTACGGTTGTCGAATTCACAGTCACCGGATTTATTGACTTTCGGAGAAACGATGGCGCTGTTCATGCCGCAGGAATACCGGAGCATCGAGCATGCTTCGACGCTTGACCAGAGCTTCGGGGGCGCGGAAAGCAACGTGGCGATCGGGGCGGCCAGGCTCGGCTGCTCGGTCGGCTGGTTCGGCGCGCTCGGCGACGATCCGTTCGGGCGCATCATCCAGAAGCGCCTGCGCGGGGAAGGCGTCGACGTGTCCCGTTCGCGATTGAGCGAGGATGCGCCGACGGGCATGATGTTCCGCGAAATGGTTGCCGGCAAGCTTGCCGTGCACTATTTCCGCAAGCATTCCGCCGCAAGCCGCATGACGCCGGACGATCTGGATTTGGATTACATACGCGGCTGTAAAATTTTGCACGTAACGGGCATTACGCCCGCGCTCAGCGACAGCTGCCGGGACACGCTGCTTGCAGCCGTGAAGGCGGCTAAGGAAGCGGGCGTGCGCATCAGCTTCGATCCGAACCTGCGGCTGAAGCTGTGGACGATCGAGGAGGCGCGCCGGGTCGTATTGCCGCTCGCCGAGCTGGCGGACTATTACCTGCCGGGCTGGGACGAGCTGCGTCTGCTCCATGAAACCGACGACTTCGAAGCGGTTAAGGCCAAGCTCTCCGAGTATAACGCGGTAAGCGTCATCAAAGGCGTCGGCGACACGACGGTCGTGCTGGAGAACGGCAATGCCGTCGAAGTGCCGTTCTATCCCGCGGAGCAGGTCGTGGATACGGTCGGCGCCGGCGACGCGTTCTGCTCCGGCTTCCTGGCCGGCCTGATGAAAGGCATGAGTCCGGTGGAAGCCGTGCGCCTCGGCAGCATCAACGGCGCGCTGGTCGTGCAAATGCGCGGCGATTGGGAAGCGCTGCCCGACTGGACGACGGCCAGCCGCAGATTATCGGATAAAGGCTGGGTGGAGCGGTAAATGGCGGACGTGCAATCGTCGAAAGGACAGCGGCGGCGCGATGGAATCATGAACGTGCTGAAGCGGCAGGGGCGCATCACCATTCAGGAAGTCGTGGAGCGGTTCGGGGTTTCCGAAGCGACGGCGCGGCGCGATCTGGAGCTGATGGAGAAGGCGGAGCCCGTCATTCGGACGATTGGCGGGGCCATGTACGACGGCATGAACGCCGTGCGCGAGCTGCCGTTCGCCGAGAAGGAAGGGCTGTTCTTCCTGGAGAAGGAGCGGATCGCCGCCGCCGCTGCAGGCTTGATCGCCGAGGGCGACGTCGTCGGGTTATCCGGCGGCACGACGAATTATTACTTGGCGAAGCTGCTCAAGACGCGCCGGGGAATTACCGTCGTGACGAATACGGTGAACGTCGCGATGGAGCTGGCAGGCAGCGAGATCAACGTCGTCGTCACCGGCGGCATGATGCGCCATAACAGCTTCGAGCTGTGCGGGCCGCTGGGCGAAGGGATGATCGAGCAGCTGAACATCGGCAAAATGTTTCTCGGCGTCGACGGCGTATCGTCAACGGGCGGCATTACGACGTATTCGGAGCAGGAAGCCCAGATTGCCAAAGCGATGATTCGGCGTTCGCAGGCGACTTACGCGATGTTCGACCATACGAAGATCGGCCGGACGTCGTTGTTCTCGATCGCTTCGTTGTCCGAGCTGCAAGGGTTCATTACCGACAAGGAACTGCCGCAGCAGCTCGCATCCATCGCCAGATCGCACGGCATTCAGACGGTTGTCGCCGGCGGAGAGCAGGAGATCAGCCTGTAGCGGCGATTTGCCCGTCTCCAGGGATGGAAACAGAGCCGATAAGGAACGGAAGCGTAAATGCAATGTGTGCAGGATACTCCTCAGGAAATCCGCGGACATTGCATTTTTTGTTGCTGCAAGAGCCCTCTGGCGCCGTAAACGAAGCCGGTGACTGGCCGCCCGCAGCCGGAAGTGCCATGCGTATCGTGCTGCGGTACCCATCCGTATGTTTAAAAACAAGGTCAGGATCGTTAAAATAATTTTACTTCCGGTCCTCATATTATTTGGTATACTGATAACGATTATATCGTAAAGGGGAAATGAATTCGTGACTGATAAACTGATCGTCGGCAACGCCACGCATTCGTACGAAGTGGTTAGCGGCTGGGGCAAGCTTCCTGAAGGCATTGCATACGGGTATACGCATGGGATCGTCGTCGACGAGAACGATAACGTTTACGTACATAACACCAGCAAAGATTCCGTCGTCGTCTTCGACAAAGACGGCAATTTCAAGACGTCCTGGGGCGCGGAGTTCGAAGGCGGCGCGCACGGCTTCTACCTGCACCGCGACAATGACGGCATCGAATACTTGTACTTCGCCGATACGAACCGGGCGCTGGTCGTCAAGACGACGCTGAACGGCGACGTGCTGCTCGAAATCGGCTCGCCGGACCGTCCGGACCTGTACGACGCGGAGCGCCGTTACGTACCGACGGACGTCTGCGTAGCGCCGAACGGCGATATCTACGTATCCGACGGCTACGGCCAGTATCACATTCACCAGTTCAGTGCCCAAGGCAGCTACATCCGCACGTTCGGCGGCCGCGGCTCCGAGCCGGGCAAGGTGATCGAACCGCATGGCATCTCCATCAACCTGCGCGGCGGCGAGCCGGAAATTTACGTGGCCGACCGCGGCAACGGACGCATTCAAGTGTTCACGCTCGAAGGCGAGCACAAGCGCTTCGTGGATCATAACCTCGACAAGCCGTGCAGCTTCTATTTCTTCGGCGATGAAGTCTACCTGCCGGATCTCGACAGCCGCGTTACGGTGCTGGACAGCCAAGATCGCTTGATCACGCACCTGGGCGAAGACCAGAAGGCCTACAAGCAGCAAGGATGGCCGAACCTGCCGAAGTCGTACTACCGTCCCGACAAGTTCAGCTCGCCGCACGGCGTCTGCGTCGATTCGCAGGGCAACGTGTACGTGGCGGAATGGATTTTCGACGGCCGCGTGACGAAGCTGGTTCGCCAGAAATAAGCAGACGACAGGAATAAAGCCCATGGAAGTCCGGCATGCCGGACTTCCATGGGCTTTTGTGTGTGTTACTCCGCGTCGGCGCGGTATACGAGTCTGCCTTCCACCCACGTGCGGCTGACGGTCTCGAAGGAAGCGTCCGCCAGCACGAGGTCTGCGTACTTGCCCTCGGCGATGCTGCCGGTTACCTCCTGCAAGCCGAGCTGGCGCGCGGGATTGGCGCTGGCCATCCGGCTGACCTCGGCGACGCCGAGACCGGTATGCGTCAGCATGAAGCGGAACGCATCGATCATCGTCAGCGTGCTGCCGGCCAGGCTACCGCCTTCGCGGAGGCGGGCGACGCCCTGCGCGACGTCGACGGCCAGCCCGCCAAGGTCGTATTGGCCGTCGCCAAGGCCGGCGGCGGACATCGCGTCGGTAATGAGAATGACGCGGTCAACGGGCTTCGCCTGCACGAGCAGCCGGATAGCGGCAGGGTGAACGTGATGCCCGTCGGCGATCAGCTCGGCATGAATCCGGTTGTCGCTGAGCACGGCGCCGACGGTGCCCGGCTCGCGGTGATGAAGCGGCCGCATCGCATTGAACGTATGCACCGCCTGCGTCAGGCCGGCTTCAACCGCCGCTTCCACCTGCGCGTAGAGGGCGTCCGTATGTCCGGCGGCGGCGACGGCGCCATGTTCGGCCAAGCATGCGATGACTTCGGCCGCGCCTCCCTTCTCGGGGGCGAGCGTCAGCTGCTTGATCAGGCCGGGATGCTTCTCCAGCCAGGCTTGTACCCAGTCGAGCCGCGGCGGCGAGATGAACGCCGGGTTCTGCGCCCCCGGCCACAGCTCGCTGATGAACGGGCCTTCCAGGTGCACGCCTTGCAGGGCGGCATGCGGCATGTCGCCACTGCGGTACGCGGCCGAGGCGTCAAGCACGGCTTCGATCGCTTCCGGGGGAGCGGTGACCGTCGTCGCCAGCATGCGCGTCGTGCCTTTGGAAGCGTGGAAAGACGTGATCGCATCGTACGATGCCTTCGAAGCGTCCATGAAGTCGGCGCCGAAGCCGCCGTGGACATGCATATCGATGAAGCCCGGCAGCAGCCAGCCGCCGTTGCCGTCGATCACCGTCAGGACGCCGGCCGGAACCGGCGCATCTCCGCTACTGATCTTCGCGATCCTGCCGTCCTCGACGATGACGGCCGCGCCTTCGACGACCGTGTCGCCGACCACGGCATTCACGCCGCGAATGAGCCAATTTCCAGCAGTTTCATTCATTGCTTACAATAACCTCCCAGCCTCGCGATCCACCAGCACCGTGACGTTCTTATGCGTTTGCAGCAGCGATGCGGGACATTCCGTCGTAATCGGGCCCTGCAGCGCCTGCTTGACGATCGCCGCTTTGTCCGCGCCTTTGACGACCAGCAGGATGGACTCGGCCTTCAGAATCGAGCCGACCCCCATCGTGATCGCTTGCGTCGGAACTTCGTCGATGGAAGCGAAGAAGCGTGCGTTCGCCTCGCGCGTATCCTGTTCGAGCGCGACGATATGCGTACCGCCTTGAAGCTCCTCGTCCGGCTCGTTGAAGCCGATATGGCCGTTATGCCCGATGCCGAGCAATTGAATGTCGACGGGCTGCGCTTCGAGCATCCGGTCATAGCCGGCGCATTCCGCCGCCAGATCGGCCGCGTTGCCGTTCGGAAGATGGGCCTTGCCGGCCGGCAGGTCGATATGGCCGAACAAATGACGGCGCATGAACCGCGCATAGCTTTGCTCGTGGTCCGGCGGCAGACCGACGTATTCGTCCAGGTTGAAGGTGGTCGCATATTGAAACGACATTTCGCCGTTTTCGTACATCTCTATCATTTTTTCATAAATTCCGATAGGTGTCGAGCCCGTCGCCAGGCCGAGCGTCGCTTCCGGTTTCGCTTTCAGGGCCGATGCGAACAGCCGCGCGGCATAGAGGTCCAGATCGGATGTAGTATCGAAGCATTTCACTTGCATGTCGTGCGCCTCCTAAAACTCGTTATGAAATAATTATATGGCATTTCGTTCGATCCGACAATTAAAATGATTATAAAAGTCATTTTATAGATAAAAACGATCAAAATATACTTTCCTTCGTGCAAGCTTGCTCAGACGTCCGCACTATGCCATGATGGATGGAAATGACGAGAGATGTTGGAAGGAGCTTACGTACAGCATGGCAGACAGAATGGATGCGGAGCATGCCGTTACCGCCAAGAGGAAGGGCGAGCACATTCGCATATGCCTGCAGGAGCAGGTGCACAACACGGGAGCGGGCACGGGGTTCGACGGCTACCGGTTTCGCCACCAGGCGCTGCCGGAAATCGATTTCCGCGGCATCGACCCGTCCGTTTCCTTCCTCGGCAGAAGACTGTCGGCGCCGCTCTTGATCAGCTCGATGACGGGCGGCACGGCAGAGACCGCGCTCATTAACGAACGGCTTGCCGCAGCGGCCGAGGCCCGGGGCTGGGCGCTCGGGCTCGGCTCCATGCGGGCGGCGATCGAGAACGAGGCGCTTGCCGCTTCGTTTCGAATGCGGAAGCTGGCGCCCAGCGTTCCGATTATCGCGAATCTCGGCGCCGTGCAATTGAACTACGGCTACGGCGTCGAGCAGTGCCGGCGCGCGGTCGAGCTGGCCGAGGCGGACGCGCTCGTCCTGCATCTGAACAGCCTGCAGGAAGTGTTCCAGCCCGAAGGGAACACCGACTTCCGCGGCCTGCTGCACCGCATCGGCGAAGTATGCCGCTGGCTGGACGTGCCTGTCGGCATCAAGGAAGTCGGCTGGGGCATCGACGCGGAGACGGCCGCCGCGCTGCTGGAAGCCGGCGCGTCGTTCATCGACGTCGCCGGCGCGGGCGGCACGTCGTGGAGCCAGGTCGAGAAATACCGCGCGCGCGACGAGCTGCGCGCGCATGCCGCCGGCGCGTTCTCCGACTGGGGCACGCCGACGGCCGACTGCGTCCGCGACATCCGCGCGGCGCTGCCGGACGCGGCCGTCATTGCCAGCGGCGGGCTCGCCACCGGCGTCGACGCCGCGAAGGCCATTGCGCTCGGCGCCGATCTCGCCGCCTTCGGGCGGTCGCTGCTGGCCGGCGCGGCGGATCCGGAAGCCGGCAGCGCCGATGCGCTCGCGGGCCAGATGGCGCGCATCGAATTCGAGCTGCGCGCGGCCATGTTCGGCATCGGCGCCGATTCGATCCGCCGCCTGCGCGAGACGGACCGTCTGGTACGCGCATACCCGTAACAGCTTCTGCTGCGCTCCGCCGCAGGGCACGGCGCTTATCGCGCCGAACGCGAACAATCTGGGCCTTGCAATAGCCAGACCGTAAGCAGACCTGGCTGCAAGCTGAGCCTTGCAGCAGCCAGACCGTAAGTGGACTAACTTCAAGCAGACCCTTGCCCTAAACAGACCCTTGCTCAACGCGCTGCGCACGGGTCTGTTTTTCGTTGGTGGTTATTTCACAAGCCCCGCGCCGTCGATCTTCACGCGGACCTTGACGTCGAACTTCAAATTCGGGTAGATTTTCTGCCACGCCTGCCACGTCTGCGGGCTGCCGGCATGCGTCGCCCGGTAGCGAAGGCCGAAGCCCATCGGATCGACGCCGGCCTTCTGGAATTTCAGGAGCAGCTTCTCGATATCTCCGCTGATCTGCTTATTGAACAACGCCTCCAGCTTTCCCCAATCCTCTCCGTAAATACCGAGCGGCGCTTCCTCGAACAAGCCGCTGACGTGAAAGGCAAGCTTAACCACATGGTCGTTATTCGCCTTGACGATTTTGTAATGCGAGCTGATGCGGTCGACGTTAATGATCAGCGGAGCACCGTTCATCATCGCGGCCACCGTCGACTTTTTGCTGCGGTTCTTGATCTGATTGAACGTTTCAGTTTCGGCCGGATTTAACGTGCCGATGAGTCTGGTGTCGTCGAACAAGGCAATCCGCGTAACCGCGTATCCGTCCTTCTCGCCGCGAATGATCGGAAGAACGGGCGTGATGCCGTTCTCCTCGAAGCGCCGGATGAAATCGAACAAATAGACGTGGGTCAAGTAGGACGTGTTCGTGCCGTCGTTCCCGAACATCAGGAAGAGCGTATTGCCGGGATACCGCTCGGTCGTCGGCTGGATCTGGATAATCGATTGCGCATCGGGCTGGCCGACGGCCATGTACGCGATGCTTTGGACATCCCGCCTGCGGGTGAGCCAATTCAGCGACGGTTTAAAATCTTTTTCTACCAGCCCATTCCCGATAATAAACAGCTTGCAATGCCCGAAATCGAGCTCCTTGTCGACATGCGCCTTCAGCAGGCGGACGGCTTCCGCGATCGAAGTGGCTTGGGTCGAGACGACTTTGCTCATGCTCGATCCGGGTTCGTTCTTCGGGGACGGAACCGCGAGACGCAGCGTCACTTTATACCCTTTCGCGCCTTTGTCGGCGGGATCGATGCCCATGGTAACGACGAAGAACCGTTTGTCGATATCTTTGAAGCCGCATCCGCCCGTTACGATCGGCAGGAGCAGCACCAGCGCGGCCAGCAATGCGATCCGCAGGGCGTTCATTGTTCCAGCCTCTTCCCGGCCTTGGGCGCGAACAGGCTCAGCGCGAACAGGAACAAGATGGAGACGATCTCGACGCCCGATCGCATAACGATCCAGTAGCCGGTCACTTGGAAGTTCTGCTTCTCGTTGATCCAGTGCGAATAGGCGACAGTCATCGCGGCGAACAAGCCGACGATGATCCAATTCGAACGCGGCGTGCGCGGCGGGTCGATGTCCGGCTTTTGTTTCGGCATACAGCTCTTGACCATTTCCATGGCCATCAGCCAGCCGATGGAAGCGAAGATCAGCGTCAGCAGCAAATACATGAGCAGGAAGACGAAAATAACCCGTTCGATGAATCCGTAGGACATGATGAGGGTGTCCGAGGTCACGCTCCAAATATACAAATAATTGGCGGCCCCTTCCGTTCCGTGAATGCCGATCGGCACGAAGAACGATATGAGCAGCGTGAGCGAGCCGATGATCGGAATGAGCCAGCGGAACCGGAGACGGGCATTCGGCGACACCAGCCGGTTCATCAGGAAGAAATTGATGTAGCCCGTAAACGCGAAAGAAGCCGCGGCGAACGGCTTGATACGGGGCATCTGTTTCCAATATTGGACCACCGTCATGACTGCGTCCCATTGCATATTCGGGTTGTTGAGCGCCTTGAAGAAGACGAAAGCGATGATCGGCGCGCTGGTCAGCAGGCCGATTTCAAGGACGAAGACGATGGTCAGCAAGGAGCGCGTCGCCCCGTACATGCAGGCCAGCGACATGACGATCAGCACGATGAGCGGGCTCGTATCGGGATTGAAGAAACGGTTGATGAGCACCGAGAACGTATTGAGCGACAGCGTCGAAGCCGAGAACCAGACGAAGGCCCATAGCAGCAGGAAGGGCGCGATCAAGAACTTCGGGAAGAACGCGGACAGAATTTCCGGAATCCCTTTGCCGGGAAAAGCTTTCATGACATGCATAAACAAGACGGCCATAACGGTGCCGACCGCCGTGGCGCATGCCATCGAGGTGATGGCTCCCGTATAACGGTATTCGATCAGCGTGTGCGGAACGAACAGCGCTAAATTCAGGAAGCTGATGAAAATGACGTTGTAATAGAAGTAACGGTTCATTCTTGGCTCACCTGCCCAATGTCGGTGGAAAGCGATCGCTGCTTTCCGAATAGTCGGAAGTACGGTTTGCCGAAGCTGCGCAGATCGGCCAAGTAGACGAGGTAGCAAAAGAGGCCGATCGTCACGCCGGAAATGCCGAAGAAGATCGCGGGCACGATCAGCGGATACTTCAGAAACCGGATGGCCGTCGACATGTTGTTGACGGGGATGACGAAATTCGAAATCGCGACGACGGACGTGACGATGATCATGATGCTGCTGACGAGTCCGGCTTGCTGCGCCGCCTGGCCCAGAATCAAGCCGCCGACGGTCGTCGCCGTAGAACCGATGTATTTGGGCAGGCGAACGCTGGCCTCGATGAGCGCCTCGATCATGAAGAGCATGATGAATACCTCGATGAACGAAGGATAGGGCACCGCGGTCCGGCTCCCCGCGATGGAGAAGGTCAGCTGTACGCGGAATAATTCCGGATTGTACGACATAATGGCAACGTAGAGCGCAGGCAGCGTGACCGTGAAAGCGACGGCCATGTAGCGCAGCAGGATCATGGTGCGCGTCATCCAGAAGGAATCGTATTCGTCGTCGATCGCATGCAGGAAGTCGAAGAACGTAGCGGGCAAAATGATCGCGAACATCGAGCCCTGCAGCAGCAGAATCACTTTGCCGTCCCCGATGCCGGAGCATACCCGGTCCGGCCGCTCCGTTATCATCATGGACGGGAACAGCCGATAGCGGTCGCCGAGCGAGCGGACCAATTCGCCCGCGGCGGTATAACTCGGATCGGATATGCGCTCCAGCTTCGCCCGGATATGGCTGAGCACGGTAGCGTCGACCCGGTGCTTGTCGTACACCAGCGTCATGCGGGTTTTGGATTGCGTGCCGACCGTCCGTTCCTCGATCGCCAGCTCTTCGCTCGGATAGCGGCTGCGAATAATATTGATCGAATCGATCAGGTCTTCGCTGAGCGCGATTTGCGGTCCCATGATGACGGTTTCCACCATCGTCTGCGGGTTCTCGTTGCGGATGATGCGCGCCACGTCGAGCTTGTAGATCCGACTGTTCACCTGCAGCAGCGCAAACCCGTGGAGCAGCGTTTCCGCCCACTTGGCCGGGTCGTCCAGCCGAATGAAGGACGGGTCGTGCTGCACCATCTCTTCGAACGGAATTTCCTGCTTCGTGAACGGGACGAGGATGAAGTCGCTGACCTTGCTCTCGTCGCACAGCGATTCGATATAGGCCAACTCGACGATCAGCGGACCGTTCTGCAGGCGGTTCATGGTCAGATCCCGCGCTTCGGCAAACAACGTTTGAATCCGGTTCAGCATGACGGTCGCATCCTTTCGCGAAGGGAGTTGGCGCTGCGGGCCCGTACGGGCCGGCGGCTTGGTATAGTATGGATGCGGGGCATGAAAAATATGCCTCCGGCGGCATTTTGCCAGATCGGCGGACGTACGGTACAATTGAAGCGAATATGTAAATTTCACCTGGACGGGAACGGCGGAAGGGGCATGGACTCGGTTCGGATGATAGTAATCGGGAGGGCAAGCCATTGAGCGGTTTAGCAGGAAGACCGGCCGCGACAGCGTGGCCCGGAGGAATTTTGCAAGTGCGGGTGCCTTTGCCGTTCTCGCTGAAGTGGGTAAACAGCTATTTGCTGCGGGACGGGCGGGGGTATACGCTGATCGATCCCGGTTTGCACACGCCTGAGGCGGTTGAGGCATGGGAAGGGGGCATGGCCGCGCACGGAATCGGGTATCCGGAAATCCATACGATCATACTGACGCACCAGCACCCCGATCATTACGGCCTTGCCGGATGGTTTCAAGCGAGAAGCGGCGCCCCGGTCCTCATGTCGGCGGAATCGCACGCTTACGCGCAGCGACTGTGGGGAGCGGACGGCGGAGCGGCGTTCGCGGACGAATTGACGGCGCTGTACGCGCTGCACGGCATGCCGCCAGAGGTTGTCGCGACGATGCGCCCGCATTTGGACGGTTTTATCGCGAAAGTATCGCCGCAGCCCGAGGTGCAATACATAACGGCGGGACAAGTCTTCCGCATGGCGGAGACGGACTGGCAGTCGATCGACGCGCCGGGCCATGCAGGCGGGCAATTATGCTTCTACGCGCCGGCCAAGCGGTGGATGCTCTGCGGCGATCAAGTACTGCCGACCATTACGCCGAACATCAGCGTCGTTCCCGGCGAAGACGACAGGCAGCTGGAACGGTTTCTGGCCAGCCTATGGGAATTGGCCGGTTACGACGTCGAGCTCGCCTTCCCGGGGCACCGGGAGCCGTTCGAGCGCTTCGGAGAGCGGGCGGCCGAGCTGGCGGCGCATCATGAGCGGCGGTTGGCGAACATCGCCGACATGCTGCGCGAATCGCCCGGTTCGGCGTACTCGGTATGCATGCGGCTGTTCGGCGAACGCATCGCGGGCGATGCCCACCATATGCGGTTCGCGATGTCGGAGACGCTGGCCCACGTTTACCATCTGGAGCACCGGAATGTCATTGCCGGACGCGTCCGGAATGGGATAGTCGAGTACTTTGCATAGACGTTCATTGCATGGAGGCACATTGCGAGAGGAACATTGCAAGAGGCACATTGCATAGAGGGATTTCATGCGATTTCCCGGAAAAGGAGCCCGCGGATTATGGTCATGTCACGCTCTGAATCCCATCAACGACAGAAGGAGAAACGATCCAGGCGGATGCGAAGGCTGATCGTCGTCAATCTCGTCATGCTTGCGATTCTCTGCATCCTGGCGGTCTTGTACGCGATCCAGCGTCAAGACGGAGGCGGCAACCTGGATGCCGGGCGGAACGGAAATCAACCGCCCGCAGGGAATGAAGCGGGAGCGGACGGCTCGCACGATCCTCCGGCTGCCGGCGCCGATTCCGATGCCGGCAGCGAAGCGGCGCAACAGGATGCGAACGGAACGACCGCTTCGAACGGAGCGGCGGCTGGTTCGGATGACGGCCCAGCGGCTTCCGGTTCGGCCGGCGGAGGAGCCGTCGGCGACGGTGCAGGCGGAGCGCCGACGAACGCATCGTCCGGAAGCGATAATTCGGCGAGCGGCCAGGAGACGGGAGGCGCAGACGGTCCGGCGGACAGCGGCGCTGCCGGCGGCTTGGCGGCCCCGGGCGCGGCGACGACGGGAAGCGGTTCGGGAGAAGCCGCGCTCGGGGACCGCGTGGTCAACCTGTCGTTTACCGGGGATATCCTGCTTGCGGCTTCGGTCGAGAAGCTTCTGCTCAAGAACGGCTACGACTATCCGTACGCGAAGGTACAGCAGTATTTGCAGCTGTCGGACGTGACGGCCGCGAATTTGGAAACGCCCGTTACGCTGCGCGGAACGCCGGCCGAGAATAAACAGTACGTCTATAAATCATCGCCGGACGCGCTGCCGGCCCTGGTCGACTCCGGGGTCGACGTCGTCAGCCTGGCCAACAATCATACGCTCGACCAAGGGGAAGAAGGACTTCTAGATACAATCGATTATTTGAACAAAGCGAAGCTGCCTTATATCGGCGCGGGGATAAACGATACCGAAGCGTTCAAGCCGGTCATCAAGGAAGCGGACGGTATCAAGATCGCCTACATCGGACTGACGCGGGTCGTGCCCGTCACCTCCTGGAAGGCGGATAAGAATCATCCGGGCCTTGCCGAATCGTACGATCCGACGCGGGCCGTCGCCGCCATCAAGAAAGCGAAGGCGGAAGCGGACGTCGTCGTCGTCATGGTGCATTGGGGCACCGAGCTGCAGGATATGCCGAATGCGGATCAGACGCGTCTCGGCCATGCCTATATCGATGCGGGCGCGGATCTGGTCGTAGGCAGCCACCCGCATATACTCGAAGGCTTCGAATCGTACAAAGGCAAATGGATTGCTTACAGCCTCGGCAATTTCATATTCAGCGGCATGCCCGACAAGCGGACGGCCGACACGGGCGTATTGGACGCCCAATGCGACGCCGCCGGGAAGTGCGCGCTCACGTTCCATCCGATGCGGGCGGTGCAGTCGCAGCCGGCCCCGCTGGAAGGCGAGGAAGCCGAAGCGCTGCTGAAGCGGCTGTCGGGCATCTCGATCCGCGCCGCCGTCGACGCGCAGGGACAAGTTCATTCGAAGGAGTGATGGCGATGTTAAACCCATGCGTTGCCCACCGGGGCGCGTCGGGCTTGGCGCCGGAGAACACGATGGCTTCATTCCGGAAGGCGATGTCGTTCCCGTTCGTGCAGTGGATCGAGCTGGACGTGCAGCTTTCCAAAGACGGCGTTCCGGTCGTCATTCACGACGATTCGCTGAAACGAACGGCCGGAACGGCCGGACGGGTCAGCGATTATACGGCCGAGGAATTGGGACGGATGGATGCGGGAAGCTGGTTCGATAAGTCGTTCGCCGGCGAAGGGATTCCGACGCTGGAGGAAGTCTTGGACGCGACGATCGGTCGCTGCCGGCTCAATATCGAGCTGAAAACATACGGCGGCCGGTATCCCGGATTGGAACGCAAGGTGGTCGAGCTGCTGTGCCGGAAAAGGCTCCAGCATGATTCGGTCATCACGTCCTTCGACCGCGACGCGCTTCGGCAAGTGCGGGAACTGACGCAGGAGGTGCGGACGGGGCTCATTATCGATGCGCTGCCCTGGACGCTGAAGGAGGAGCTGAAACGGATGGGCGCGTCGTTCTTGTCGATCGGCTATTCGCGCGTCTCCGGGACGCTGCTCGCGGACATGCGGCAGGCGGGCATCGACGTCATGGCATGGACGGTGAACGACGTGCCGATGATGAAGCGGCTGGCCAGGCTGAACGGCTCGCTCATGATTTGCACGAACTACCCGGACCGGTTCCAGTCTGCGGTCCATGCCTGCGAATAGTAGCTTGAGAGAGACGCATAGCGCGGTCTGGCCGCGGCTATGCGTCTCGTTATGTGGACGAATGGCTGGGCTTGGCTGGAAGCCGATCAAGGCGTTTCGTCTACGTCGTCCTTGTAGCGTTCGCGAATTTCAAGCAGCTCGGGCAGCTTGTCCAGGAACACGTCGACGACGCGGGGATCGAAATGCCGCCCGCGCTCTTCGCGGAACAGCTCCAGTATGCGGTCCAATTCCCATGCTTTCTTGTACGCCCGGTCGCTGCCGAGCGCGTCGAATACGTCGGCGACGGCGGTGATTCGGCCGTACAAATGGATTTCCTCACCTTGCAGCCCTTGCGGATATCCGGTGCCGTCCCATTTCTCGTGGTGGTGGTACGCAACGATGGCGGCCGTCTTCAGCAGCTTGCGTCCGGATGTTCGGAGCAGCTGGTAGCCGACTTCCGTATGCAGCTTCATCCGGTTGAATTCCTCGGGCGTCAGCTTGCCCGGCTTGAGCAGGATGGCGTCCGGAATGGCGACTTTGCCGATGTCGTGCATGGGGGAGACGGTGCGCAGCAGCTCCGCCTCCTGGACGGACAAGCCGAGGCCGAGCGCGAGTACGGAGGAGTAGTCCGCGACCCGTTTGACGTGATTGCCGGTTTCCTTGGAGCGTCCTTCGCCGATCTGTCCCATCGTGAATATAATTTCGCGCTGCGTGGATTCGATCTCCTCCTGCAGCATGACGGATTCCAGCGATTTGCCGGCGTAGGCTGCGGCAAGCTTGAGCTGCTCGAGGTCCCGCTGCGCGAAGGCGCCTTGCGGCGTTTGTTTGTTAACGGCCTGATACGCGCCGATAATGACGCCGTCATTGCCGACGAAAGGCACGGTTATGACCGCTTTCGTCCGATAGCCTGTCCGTTGATCGTTATCGGCGTTATGCCGTTCGTCGGCGTAGGCGTCTTCGATCAGGAGGCATTCTCCCGTCTCGATGGAATGGCCGACGAATCCGGTTCCGAGCGGGACGCGGATTTCTTGCACGCCGTGCGCGATGTTGGTGAACAGCTCTTGGTTGGCATGGTCGATCAGCCAGACGGTGCAGCGGTCGGCGAGGATCATTTCCCGGCCCATGTCCGCCATGAGCAGGAGCACGTTTCGCAAGCTGCGCTGGCCGCCGATCTTGGCGGTATACTCGAAGATGATGCGCAGCAGCTCTTCGGGCGTCTGCTCCGGCGGAGTTGAAGTTTCGTCAGCGTGCGCGTAGTCGGATTTGTTCATCTTCAGACGATACTCCTTCGCATATGGGGTTGTTCCGTTTATAATTAGGATGCTAGGACAGTAGTTCAACATCAACGGTCATAATCCTGCTTCCGTTTCCGAGCAAAGACAAATTTCGACATCGACATTCGCAAAGCAGCGGGGGAATTCAAAAATGGAATGGTGGATAAGAGCAGCCGCGGGTTTGCTGGGCAGCGGCCTGATAGCGGCCGCCGCTTACCGGCTGAGATCGCTGTCCGGTTCCGGCGCCTGGTCGGCGGCGATCATGGGGACCGGTTACGTGGCGTTTGGCGGGCCGTTATGGGCCGGCGCGCTGCTTGCTTTCTTCCTGTCCTCGACACTGTGGTCCAAATGGAAGCGGCGGCACGCGAAGAAGGAAGCGGCGGAAGCGAACTATGCCAAAAGCGGCCGCCGCGACGCCATGCAAGTATGGGCGAACGGCGGGCTGGGACTGCTGCTGTGCATCGCGCACGCCGCGTGGCCCGCGGCCGGCTGGATGTATGCCTTCGCAGGCGTGATGGCGGCCGTCAACGCGGATACGTGGGCGACGGAGATCGGCGCGTTGAGCCGCCGTCCTCCGCGCTCGCTGCTCGGCGGCCGCCGCGTGACGGCCGGCACGAGCGGCGGCGTCACGGCGCTCGGCAGCGCCGCCGCTCTGGCCGGCGCGGCGTTCATCGGCGCGGTCGCCGCCGTGCTCGCGCCGGCCGGCGGAGACGCCTGGCCGGGCGCGCTGCTCGCCGCCGCGGCCATCGCCGGCACGGCCGGCGCCTTCGCGGACTCGCTGCTCGGCGCGACCGTGCAGGCAATGTACCGCTGCCCCGTATGCGGCAGCGAAACGGAGCGCGCCGCGCATTGCGGCGTCGCGGCCGTGCGGATCCGCGGCTTCGCCGTCATGACGAACGACGCGGTCAATTTCGCGTCTTCGGCCGCCGCCGGCTTGCTGGCGTGGGGCATCGGCTGCGCCTTCGGCTAGGCGCGGTCCAGGCCGCGTCGCGCGCGTAACGCCGCAGCGCGCGCTCGCTGGCACGGCCGATTTGCTCGCGCGCCGCGTGCGGCAGCACCGCACCAGCGGCTCGCACGCCTGCGAAGCGCCGCATATCACTGCTTTCCTTCTGAACCATAATTTACCAATAACCGCAAATTACGAATAAATCAATCCACGATAACGCCGCAAATTCGCCCGCAATCTTGTATCCGATTTCAAAAACCTAATTTTACCTATGTAAATGGAGATATATGAAGGTTGACAGAGAGGGGAAACCCCTAGTATCCTAACTCTGATAGAAAAAATTTACAACTTATTTAATTAACTTGTAAGCGAATTCATAGCTAGCTGCGGAAGGGGATTGACCGAACGTGACAATCGTTCCGGCGGAGACGCCGATGGCGCAAGTCTTGCTGCAAGCGGTGAAGGTGAAGAAAGTGTTCGGCAGGGGCGACAATGCTGTAACCGCTATCAAAAATATCAATCTATCCATCCGTCGGGGATCGATGATCGCGCTTAAAGGGCGCTCGGGATCCGGGAAGACGACGCTGCTCAACTTGCTCGCGGCGCTCGATCAGCCGACGGAAGGCCAGGTCTTCTACGATGGCAAGATCATCTCGGACCTGTCGGAGAAGCAGCGGAGCACATGGCGGCGAACGAACCTCGGACTGGTGTTTCAGGCCTTCGGCTTGATTCCGCTCATGTCGGCCTACGAGAACGTGGAATTCGGCCTGCGCATCGCGGGCAGCAATCCCGCGCTGCACAAGGAGCGTGCGGAGCAGGCGCTGGAATGGGTGGGCATGAAAGGAAGGATGAAGCATCGTCCCCCGGAGCTTTCGGGCGGCGAGCAGCAGCGTATCGCGATCGCAAGGGCGATCGCGCATCGTCCGGCGCTTCTGCTGGCGGACGAGCCTACGGCCGAGCTGGACAGCCGGATGGGATTGCAAGTCATCAAAGTGTTTCGCGACCTCGTTGAGAACTTGGGCATGACGATCGTAATGACGACGCATGACCCCGGCATTATGGAAATCGTCGATCATGTTATTGCATTGGAGGATGGAGAGATTGCCGTTGAACCGACCGTCTAATCGCCGAAGAGGGCGGATTGGCTTACAAGCCGCCACCGTAATTGTAGCCGCAGCCATGCTGTCCGGCTGTTCCCTGCTCCCAGCCAAAGAAACGACGCTTCAGCCGCCGCTCATCAAGCCGGTGGAGGAGAAGATCGATGCCGTCGCGGTGAAGAAAGGCACGATCGAACGTTATTTCTCCGGCGCGGCCGTCGTCGCTTCCAGCCACACGGTCCCCGTCTTCTATAAAGAAAGCGGCAGATTGAAAGCGCTGCACGTGACGCAAGGCGCCGAAGTCAAAGCGGGCCAGCTGATCGCCGAGCTCGACCGGGGCGATATCGACCTGCGGATCAAGCTGGAGAAGCTGAACCTCGAGCGCGCCCAGATCGCGCTTAACGCCGCCCTGCGCGACGGCGCGTCGGGCAACGATCTGCGTCTGAAGCAGATTGACGTGGAGCGCGAGCAGATTACGCTCGAGTCCATGCAGCAGCAGCTCGAATCCGCGCAGCTGACGGCACCGATCGACGGCGTAATCGCTTATATGGACCAGAAGTCCTCGGGCGACAGCATTAACGGGTATACGCCGATCGTCACGATCGACGACCCGAAGAAGACGTACCTGGTCTTCGCGGCCGACGACGCGAAGCAGATTGCGTCGATCGAGCGGGAGATGCCCGTTGAGATCACGATCAACAATAAACCGGTCGCGGGCAAGGTGCTGCAAGCGCCTCTGGATGCGCCGATCACCGGGAACAAGGACGTCGACGAACGCAATACGAAGATGTTGTACGTCGGCATCTCGGATCCGTCCGTCAAGCTCGAACTCGGCAAATCCGTCCAGATCAAAATCGGTCTGGAGAAGAAATCGAACGTCATCGTCATTCCGCGCAGCGGGCTGCGGACGTATTTGGGGCGCACCTACGTGCAAGTGGCCGACGGCGACCGCCGCAAGGAAGTCGACGTGGAACCGGGAATCATGACGCAGACGGATGTCGAGATCAAGAAGGGATTAGAAGAAGGCATGAAAGTCATTTTGAATAACTAATCCCTGCGGATCAGGCGAGAAGAGGTGAAACGATGCCAATCGTAACGATGATTTTTCGAAAAATGGCAAAGAACCGCTGGCTGCAGCTCAACTTGTGGCTGGGGCTTACCATATGCGTCGCGCTGTTCAGCTCGATGCCGCTTTACTCGCACGCGATTTTGCAGCGTACGCTGTTCAAGGAACTGCAGCAGCTGCAGAAAGACAGCAACGTCTATCCGGGCATGCTGCGCGCGGCGACTTCCGTCTCGGGGGGACGCTCGTTCGAGGTCGTGCACGGGCTGATCCAGAAGGCGGACCAATACATGGCGGACGCGCCGAAGAGGCTGGGCATGGACGCGCAATCCTACATCGTCTCGCGCAGCACGCAGTCGATCCGCGTCCTGCCTGCCGACGCATCCGCCCAGGAGAAGCGCGACCTGGTCGTGTCCGGCAGCTTCCGCACCGTATCGGATCTCGAGAAGCGCGTGAACGTGATCGACGGGCGTCTGCCGGATCCGAAGCGGAGCGACGGCGTCTACGAGGTGCTGGTTACGCCGAAGTTCATTATCGATTTGAAGCGCGATCTGGGCAAGGAACTCGTCTACACGGACAAGGATACGGGCGATAAGATCCGTATTATTCCGGTCGGCATCATAGAGTCCAAGCAAGCGAACGCCTACGATCAGATTAATGTCGAAGCGAACAACAACTCCTTCTACATTCCGTTCGACCAGTTCAATCACGATTTCGTCGACAACCCGGGGAAGCTTAACCTGTCGGTGCTGTCCTGGCAGTATTCGCTCGATTATTCCCAGATGAACATCGACCGCATCGACACGTACGTGTCGCAATTCGATGCCATGACCAAATATTTCAATACCCGCCTTGGCATCGGCAACGTCGAAATGCCGGCCAAGACGCCGATCGCGACGTACACGGAGAAGAAGGACAAGCTGAACCTGATGCTCTGGTCGCTCTATTCGCCGGTCATGTTCATGCTAGCGTTCTATCTCTACATGGCGGCCAATCTCATTATCGACCGGCAGAAAACCGAAATCTCGGTGCTGCGGAGCCGCGGCGCCAGCCGGATGCAGATCATGTCCGTGTTTCTGTTCGAAAGCTTGCTGCTCGGGCTGCTGGCGCTCGCGGCGGGTCCGTTCATCGGCGTCTATTTCACCAAGCTGCTCGGCGCGTCCAGCGGGTTCCTGGAATTCGTGTCGCGTGCCTCGCTTGACGTCGTTCTGAACAGCACCTCTTACAAAATCGCCGCCGGCGCGGTCGTGGGCTCGATCATTCTGATCCTGATCCCGGCCTTCCTGGCGACGAAGGTGACCATCGTCGGCCACAAGCAGCAGATGGCGCGGCTCACGAAGCTGTCGTTCTGGCATACGATCGGCGCGGATTTTATTCTGATCGGCATATCGGTCTACATGCTGTACCGCTTCAACAACCAGCTTTCCGACTTGAAGCAGCTCGCGCTCGATCCGACCTCCATTCAGGTCGATCCGCTCATGTTCTTCATGCCGGCGATTTTCTCGCTTGGCGCGGGGCTGTTCATTCTTCGGATCTATCCGTGGTTCATTAAATTGGTGTTCTGGGTCGGACGCAGATGGTGGACGCCGGCGCTCTATTCCACGCTGCTGCAGATCAGCCGTTCCTCGACCCAGTATTTGACGATCAAGGTGTTTCTGATCATGACGATCGCGACGGGGCTGTTCAGCGCGAACGCCGCCCGCACGATCAACGGGAACATGGAGGACCGGATTCAGTATACGACCGGCTCCGATATCCAGCTCTCCGTCCATTGGGATAATGACGCGCCGCCGCCTCCGCCGCCGGGGGCGCCGCAAGGCGGAGATTCAGGCGATTCGACGGCGACGAAGCCGAAGGTCGTCACGTACACGGAGCCTTCGTTCATCACGATGACCCAGCTGGCGGGCGTCGACACGGCCGCGCGCGTCTTCCGCAGGCCGGATGCCAGCTTCTCCGCGAACGGACAGAACGGCTCCGTCACCTTGTACGGCATCGATACGTACGAGTTCGGCAAAGTCGCCTGGATGCGCGGTGGACTGCTGCAGTATCCGTTGAACAGTTACTTGAACCTGATCGCGTCGAATCCGAAGGCGGTGCTCGTCTCGCGTTCGATGGCGAAGCAGTACGGCGTCAAAGCCGGCGATACGATTTCCGCGAAGTGGGAGGGGCTCGACAGCGCGGACTTCATCGTCTACGGCATCGTCGATTACTGGCCGGGCTGGAGCCCGCTGCCGACCTCGGGCAATGCGGACGACGAGAACGTCAGGCTGCCGAACCTCATCGTCGGCCAGCTGTCTTATATCCAGAATCACTTGGCGCTCGAGCCGTACGAAGTATGGATCAAGCTGAAGGACGGCGAGGGCAGCAAAGTCATTTATGACGATCTGATCAAGAAGAACATTCCGATCGAGAAGCTCGTCGATGCCAACCAGCTGCTGATCCGTTCCAAGAACGATCCGTTCCGGCTGGCAATCAACGGCGTCATGACGCTCGGCTTCGTCATTTCGATGCTCATCAGCTTCTTCGGCTTCCTGTTGTTCTGGGTGCTGACGTTGTCGCGCAGAACGCTGCAGTTCGGCATATTGCGGGCGATGGGGATATCGTTCAGGCAGATTCTCGGCATGCTCTTAAGCGAGCAGCTGCTGACCTCGGCGGCGGCGATTCTGTTCGGCGTCATCATCGGCAATACCGTCAGCCGCTTGTTCGTGCCGCTGTTCCAGCTGTCCTTCAACGCGTCGGATCAAGTGCCGCCGTTTGCGATCGTCCGCCAACTGAGCGATTACGTGCAGCTGTACAGCGTCGTCGGCTTGATGCTGGCGATCGGCCTTGGCGTGCTGGCCTACCGCGTATCCCGCATGAAGATCACGCAAGCGCTGAAGCTAGGGGAGGAATAAGCGATGATCCATTGCGACGGACTTGTGAAAATTTATAAAACCGACGATCTGGAAGTCGTCGCGCTGCAAGGGCTTGACCTGCACGTCGAAGCCGGCGAGCTGATGGCTATCATCGGCAACAGCGGCAGCGGCAAATCGACGCTGCTGAACATGCTGGGCGGGCTTGACCGCCCGTCCGCCGGCAAGCTGACCGTGGACGACAAGGATTTGCTGAAATTCACGGAGAAGGATCTGGTCACGTACAAGCGAGAAACGGTCGGCTTCGTCTGGCAAAACAATGCGCGCAACCTCATTCCATACTTGACGGCGCTCGAGAACGTGGAGCTGCCGATGATGCTCAAGGGGCGCAACAAGCGGCTGCGGGCGCTGGAACTGCTGGATGCGGTCGGCCTCAGCCACCGCATCAAGAACCGGCTCAGCGAGCTGTCGGGCGGCGAGCAGCAGCGCGTGGCGATTGCCATCGCGCTGTCGAACGAGCCGAAGCTGCTGCTCGCGGACGAGCCGACCGGCTCGCTTGATACGAAGATGTCGAATCAAATTCTGGACCTGTTCCGCGAGCTGAACCGCAGCATCGGCATTACGATCGTCATCGTTACGCATGACCCGCATCTTGCGCGTAAAGTAGACCGCGTCGTCGCGATCCGCGACGGCAAAACGTCGTCGGAGATTATCCGGCGCCAGTCGTACGCGGAGGAGCTCGCAGCGCTGGAGAACGGCGACATCGCCGTCGCGGAGGAGAGCCACGTGGAATACGCCGTCATCGACAAGGCCGGACGGCTCCAAATCCCGTCGACTTACCTGCAGGCGGACGAATTCAAAGAGAAGAACAAAGTGCGCGTCGAGATGGAAGACGGCCGGATCATCATCTATCCGCCCGAATCTTGATTGCAGCACGCCAATACGCGACACAGCCGAGACCGCTTTCGAGATGAAGGCGGTCTTTCGGTTCCGCGTGCGCGCATCGGCAGCCCGGAGTGATGTTCCGATATAACGATTAATTCATAGTTTACGGGTAGGAATAATGAATGTATAATGAGCCTATCCAGTAGTCGATTAGGGGGAGTAATCATATGCCAAAAGTAATCGTCATTAACGGAAGCCCGAATCCGGTATCCCGTCTGAACGGCATTCTATTGTACGCCGAGGAGAAGCTCGTTGCGCTCGGTTGGGAAATCGCGCACCTGCATGTCGCGTCGCTGCCCGCGGAAGACTTGATCAAAGCCCGGTTCGACAGCCCGGCGATCGCCGAAGCAAGCCGTCTCGTCGCGGAAGCCGACGCGGTCATCGTAGCAAGTCCCGTCTACAAGGCGTCGTACACCGGCGTGCTGAAGACGTTCCTCGATCTTCTCCCGCAGAAAGGGCTCGCCGGCAAAATCGTCCTTCCGTTCTTCATCGGCGGCACGATCGCGCATCTGCTCGCGATCGATTTCGCGCTGAAGCCGCTCCTATCGGCGCTGTACGCCAAGCATGTGGAGACCGGCGTCTACGCGGTCGATTCGCAAATCTTGAAAACCGACGACGGTTCGTTCATCCTCGAAGAGGAGCTCGCGCAGCGGCTGAACGCGGCGGTCGCTTCGTTCGCGGAGACGACGCTGCTGCTGAAGCAGTAGACACCGACTGACGGCAGCCGTCTTCGCGCGGCGGCCGCCGTAATCGTGCCTTGGCGCTCATACGCCTAATAAAAAAGCAGCGGTTCCGGACGATCCGGAGCTCCGCTGCTTTTTATGTTGCCTCCCGGCGGGAAGCCGATTATTTCGTCAATTGTTCCATTTGCTCGATCAGGCTTTCGAAGACGCTCATCGCTTCCTCAATCGGCTGCGGCGAGGACATGTCGACACCGGCCTTCTTGAGAATGTTGATCGAGTAATCGCTGCCGCCGCTCTTCAGGAAGCCGAGGTAGCGATCCACCGCAGGCGCGCCTTCCTCCAGAATCTGCTTCGAGAAGCTCGTCGCGGCGGAGAAGCCTGTCGCGTACTTGAAGACATAGAAGCTGGTATAGAAATGCGGGATGCGCGCCCATTCCATCTCGATGTCCTTGTCGATGACCATGCCGTCGCCGTAGTACAGCTTGTTGAGATCGTAGTAGATTTTGCTCAGATCCTGCGGCGTCAAGGAATCGCCTTCCTCCGCGCGCTGGTGGATGAGCATCTCGAATTCCGCGAACATCGTTTGACGGAACACCGTCGTGCGGAATTGGTCGGCGTAGTAGGTGAGCAGGTACATTTTCTCCTTCGGATCGGTCGACTTCTTCAGCATGTAATCCATGAGAAGCGCTTCGTTCAGCGTCGAGGCGACCTCGGCCAGGAAGATGGTGTACTGCGCGTCGCGGTAGTCCTGATTGCTGTCGGAATAGTAGGAATGCAGCGCGTGGCCCATTTCATGCGTCAGCGTGAACATGCTGTTCAGGTTGTCCTTATGGTTCAGCAGCACGTAAGGATGCGTGCCGTACGCGCCCCAGCTGTAAGCGCCGGTCCGCTTGCCTTCGTTCTCGTAGACGTCGATCCACTTGTCGTCGAAGCCCTGCTGCAGCACGTTCAAATAGTCTTTGCCGAGCGGCTGCAAGCTTTCTTTGACCGTCTCTTTCGCCTGCTCGTAGGTAATGTCCATCTTGAATTCGTCCACCAGCGGCGCGAACAGGTCGTACATATGGAGCTCGTCGACCTTCAGCAGCTTCTTGCGCAGCTCCATGTAACGGTACATGAGCGGCAGATGCTTGTGAATCGTGCCGATCAGGTTCGTATAAACCTCTTTCGGAATGTTATCGCCGTAGAGCGACATTTCGAGCGTCGACGGGTATTTGCGCGCGCGGGAATAGAAAATGTTCTTCGTCACGTTCGCGCTCAGCGTGGCGGCGATCGTGTTCTTCAATTTGCCGTACGTGTCGTACATGGCCTTGAAAGCGCCGGCCCGCACGTCGCGGTTCTTGCTCTCGAGGAACTGTATGTAGCGGCCTTGGGTCAGTTCGACTTCCTCGCCGTTGTCGTCCTTTACTTTCGGGAACTTCAGATCGGCGTTGTTCAGCATGCTGTAAATCGTGTTCGGCGCCTGGCTGATGTTGCCGACTTGCGCAAGCAGCGCTTCTTCCGACTTGGAGAGCACATGCGCTTTCTGACGGCGCATTTCTTCCAGCGTTTGGCGGTATTTCGCCAGGTCCGGATTCTCGATCATCGCATTCAGCGCCTCGTCCGACAGGGCGAGCACTTCCGGCGTAACGAAGGACAGCGCTTCGCCGGTTTCGACGCTCAGCTTCTTCGATTTCTCCGAGAGCGCCTGGAAGCTCGGCTCGGCGGTATCTTCGTGATGCTTCATGTTCGCGTATACGTAGAGGCGTTCGACCTTAAGCGACAGATCGTCTTCGAGCTGGAAGCAAGCTTTCAATTGCGCCGGATCGGCCAGCTTGCCCTGGAACGCCGCGACGCCTTTCATTTGCTCTTTCGCCTGCGCGTATTCCTTGTCCCATGCGGATTGATCCGCGAATAAGTCCTCGAGCTTCCAATGGTATTCGGGTGCGGTTTCGGATCGTTTCAGTACGTGGTTCATAGGAACCCTCCTCGCCTCGGTTTGGGATGGTGAATCGGACATTGCGGCATGGGGCGCTTGCGGGAGCAAGCCGTCCGCGCTGCTGCGCAGCAGCGAGAGCGAGAGAACGATCGGCAGCCACTTCACGGCAGAGGTCACGCTCCTTTGACAGAATGTGCCTCTTAGTGTGACCCGGCCGCGCGTTCGTTATGACCCCATGGTCGTCAAACTGTACACGATCAGGAAAAATGCGAAGGCGATGAATACGATCGCCGTGAGCGCAAGGCCTCTTCGCATGCTTGCGGGAATGTTGTTTCGCTGCATAAGGATGATGCCGCCCAGCGAAAAAGCCGCGATGATGAAAATGATCGTCGATGTCATATCCACGTGACTAATGATCTCCCCTTCGCAAAGCCTATGCATGTTCGCATAGGGTTATGTTCGCTATGCAGGTTCCAATTTCCTCCTGCTCGGAGGAGGCTGTCGTTAAATCGCGCGGAAACCTGCCATGATCGAGGCGCGCTCTTCTTCCTTGCCTACGAAATCCTCGGGACGGAAGCGGTTCTCGGCCCAATGCAGCATCTCCTGGCGGCTGACGAACGTATGGCATTCTTCGCCCCATTGATCGGAAATTTCGCGGACGATCAGCGTCTTGCCCTGCACCTCGACGTTGAGCATGTTGTATTTGTCGGTTTTATAAATTTGCACTTTCTTGAACATAAGACCATCCCTTCAATAATAAAGCTCGTCTATCTTCCCATGATAGCCAATAAACGGGGTAGAAATCAAATGGCACGCATGTTAGAATATGGCAACCGGACTCGCGGAACCCGCGCGTTCTGCCGTTCGGAGACGAGAAGAGAATGTAGAAGAGATGAGCAGAGACGAGGAGAGATGAGAATGAGCGACAAGTATGAGCAAATCGGCGTTGCCGTGACATGCCGCAGCTTCGGGGAGTACGTGCGCATGTTCGATCTGGAGGAACGGCCGCTGGCAGGGCGCATCCTCGATATTGCGGGAGGCGCGTCGTCCTTTACGGCCGACGCCGTAGCGGGCGGGCTGGACGCTTACGCCGCGGATCCAAGATATGCGCTGGACAGCGAGGCGCTGGTCGGGGAAGCGTTGGAAGAGATCGCCGCCGCGACGGCGAAGATCGAGAAGCTGGCCCATCAATTCGATTTCAGCTATTACGGCAGCGTGGCGAACCATCGCGCGAACCGGGAGGCTTCGCTTAGACGGTTCGATGCCCATTTCGGGCAGCCGGAGGAGCGGGATGCGCGCTACAAGGCCGGCAGTCTGCCGAATCTCCCTTTCGCGCCGGATTCCTTCGACCGCGTGCTGTGCAGCCATTTCCTGTTCCTCTACGAGGAGCAGTTCGACTATGCGTTTCACCGGGACGCAGTGCTGGAGATGATGCGCGTCTGCAAGCCGGGCGGGGAGATCCGCATTTATCCCGTCATGTCCCTTGGCTGGACCCCGTACGCGCATATGGATGAATTGCTGAACGACATTCGCGGGGCGGGCGGATCGCCGGAGTATTTCGCGGCCAAGCTGCCATTTATTCCCGGGTCAACGCTTGGTCTAATTGTCAAGGTCTAATTGCAAAAATATCCCATGGGGTATATAATGGAGAAAGCCGCCGAATACGGCGCTCATTTTTAGGAGGTTGTTACATTGAAAGGAACAGTTAAGTGGTTTAACGCAGAGAAAGGCTACGGCTTCATCCAAGTTGAGAACGGCGAAGACGTGTTCGTTCATTACTCCGCAATCCAAGGCGACGGCTTCAAGTCGTTGGACGAAGGCCAATCCGTAGAATTCGACATTACGCAAGGCAACCGCGGACCTCAAGCCGCTAACGTTATCAAGTTGTAAGGTAACGGCTTCCTGCGGGAAGCTTCTTATAATGGAGTAATGGAATAGATCCCATGCGATAGGATTACCCGGCCGATGCGGCCGGGTTTTTTTTGCGTCGCGGATCGGCGGCCGAAACGCGTGAAGTACCCTTCCGCGGCGTGGCCGCGCATGCGCTTGGCGCGCATGCAGCCGCAACGGCTGCGCGGTCCGGGAGGGGACGCCGTCGGACGAATCGCCAACGCTCGCTATAGCATATGGGGAACAAGTTTTCGCGCTGGATTTACACTCTATGAAATGGTACATTAGTGCATGGAGGTTTTGAGACGTGAACCATTACTTTACGTGGGATGACAGGCTTGGAATCTCGCTGCCGGATCTTGAACTGGAATGGGAGCAATACAGCGAATCGGAACGGATGGCTATCGTCGCGAAATGGGAAACCATTCGCGGTACGATTCCCGATCGCGTCATTGCTTTTGAGCGAATCATTAACGTCAAGCAGGCGGAATTGTTCGAAGAGGAAGATTTCGAGCGTTCCTGCGGCATTAATTCGGATATCGCGGATTTGGCAAGCCGGATCAACGACTTGCATATCTGGTATCGTATCAACCAAGAAATCGAAAACAAGCGCCATTCCTAGTAAGCGGAGTGGAATGAAGGAGGGCGCCCGATAATGAGCAAGTCAGCGCAGGCCCGCCAAGTGCCCCGAACGCCCGTTACCCTCATGTACAGGGTATACAAATACGTGTTGCCCGAAGTGCGCGCGGAACTGGCTCGGCTGCGGGTCATCGCCGAACGCATTCCGGATGATGAATTGCGCGTACAAGCGCTTGCCAGCATGACAAGCAAACAATTTCATTGCGAAGGCGGCGGCATCTATGCGGCCGGAAATTTAAAGCGCAGACATATTCTCGTGCCCTTGATCGTTTGCCTGCAAACGATCAGCGATTACTTGGACAATCTGTGCGACCGGAGCACGTCGCTGGATCCCGACGATTTCCGGCTGCTTCACCAATCCATGCTGGATGCCGTAGATCCTGACGCGCCGCTTCGGGATTATTACGCATTGCGCGCGGAGCGGGCGGACGGCGGCTATCTGCATGAGCTGGTCCGCACCTGCCAAGCCTGCGTCAAGCAGCTGCCCGCATATGCGCATGTTCGATCGTACGTCTCCGAGCTGGTCGGACTATACGGCGATTTGCAAGTGTACAAGCATATAGCGAAAGAGAATCGGGAGCCTGCCTTGCTGTCGTGGTGGGAGAAGCACCGTCATGCCGTGCCGCAGCTGCAATGGAACGAGTTTGCGGCCGCGACGGGATCCACGCTCGGCATGTTCATGCTGTTCTTGACCGCTTCGGACGAGGGCTGCACGCCCGCGGACGCGCTGCGTGTTCGGAACGCTTATTTTCCGCATGTGTGCGGACTTCATATCATGCTGGACTATTTGATCGATCAGGAAGAAGACCGCCTCGGCGGCGACTTGAACTTCTGCAATTATTACGAGAATCAGAGCCAGCTGATCGAACGGATCGGCATGATCGTCGAACGGGCCCGCAAGGACGTCGGCAGCTTGCCGGCGCCGAGGTTTCACCGGATGGTCATCGAAGGATTGATCGCGCTTTATTTATCCGATCCCAAGGTGAGCGGCCAGAAGGACGTGGAGCTGGTGTCGAAGCGGCTGATGCGCAGAAGCCCGCTGACGCGGCTGTTCTTCTGGGGCAACAGCGTCTTGATCCGCAAGCGCCTGTATTCGAACTAGATCCTTGCCAGCTTACAGATAACATTGAGGAGTGAAGAGGTATGTCAGCAGTAAAATCGATTGCCGTTCTTACAAGTGGTGGAGATTCGCAGGGGATGAACGCCGCGGTGCGCGCCGTCGTGCGAAGCGCGCTGTATCACGGTCTTGAAGTATACGGCGTGCAGCGCGGGTACCAAGGCCTGCTTAACGACGATTTGCGCAAAATGGATCTCAGGAGCGTGGGCGATATTATCCAACGCGGCGGCACGATCCTCCAAACGGCGCGGTGCAAAGAGTTTCTCACGCCGGAAGGCCAGCAGCGGGGCGCGGAAGTACTCCGCGAGCGCGGCGTCGACGGCCTGGTGGTCATCGGCGGAGACGGCTCTTACCAGGGCGCGAACAAGCTGTCCAAGCTCGGCATTAAGACGATGGGCCTGCCGGGCACGATCGATAACGATATTCCGTTCACCGACTACACGATCGGTTTCGATACGGCGGTCAGCATCGTCGTCGACGCGATCAACAAGCTGCGCGACACGATGACGTCGCATGAACGCTCGTCCGTCGTCGAAGTCATGGGCCGCCATTGCGGCGACATCGCCCTGTACGCGGGTCTCGCGAGCGGCGCCGAAACGATCATCGTGCCGGAAGTGCCGTTCGATCTCGACGCGGTCGCGAACCGGATGAAGGAAAACTTCGCTTCCGGCAAGCGCCACAGCATCATCGTCGTCGCCGAAGGCGCCGGCACGGGCGAAGAGATCGGGAACGGCATCATGACGCGCTGCGGCATGGAACCCCGCGTTACGGTACTCGGCCACATTCAGCGCGGCGGATCGCCGACGCACAATGACCGGATCCTGGCGAGCCAGCTCGGCGATTTCGCGGTGCGCAAGCTGATGGAAGGCGATTCCGGCAAGTCCTGCGGCATCATCAACGGCGAGTTGACCGTTACGGACATCGATACCGTCGTCAATACGAAGAAGCCGTTCAATATGGAACTGTACAACCTGGCGCTTCGTCTCTCGCAATAAACGCAATCGGATCAAATTCAACAGAGCCTTGAACAAGCGCCGCTCGGGACTAGCGACCAGGCGGCTGTTTAGGGCTCTCTTCATCTCTGCGGTCCATACGAACGCGGCCGCGGATGGGGCGTATCGGACACGGATAGGGGACGTTCATGATGTTCTTATACAAGATCGAAATCGAAATGGAAGAAGCAACGGGTCACTTGATCATCCTTGCCGAGACGGACGAGAAGGCATTCGAGGCGGTAGACAGCCAACTGGAACGCCATTACGTGAAGATGCCCGTTCTGAAGTCGGCGGCGATCGTCGAGAAGAAGCGGACCTCGGCCGGCGCAGGCTATTTTATTCCGCACCAGAGCCTGCTGTAAGCGGGCGCCGGCACGTATAGGACACAATCCCCTTGACCAAACCGACATTACACACTACTATGTATGTAATGTTGATTGAGTTGAGGGGGATTTTTCCTATGCGTATCGCGATTATTATCGGCGCTACCCGGCGCGAGTCTACCAGCGCCAAGCTTTCTGCCTATATTGCGGATATTATGCGGAAAGAAGGGCATGAAGCGACGCTGTTCGATCTGCGCGAGAAGCCGCTGCCGCTATATAATGACGACGATGAAGAAATTCATCCGAACACGGCGGAACTGATGGATACGGTCCTGCATGCCGATGCGGTCGTGCTGAGCACGCCGGAGTACCACGGGAGCCTCACGGGCGTCCTGAAGAATGCCCTGGACTACCTGGGCAAGGATCAGTTCAACGATAAAGCGGTGCTGCCGGTAAGCTCGGCCGGCGGCGCGGTAGGCGTAAGCTCCTTGACGCAAATGCAGACGATCGTGCGCAACATGCACGGCGTCAATTCGCCGGAATGGATCTCGATCGGCGGCGCGCAGCGTCAATTCCAAGCGGACGGCACGCCGGAATCGCAGGATGTGCGGAATCGCGTCGAACGGACGGTGCTCTACTTCTTGAAGTTTGCCGCGAAGCAGCGGGCCTAGGCAGCAACGATACCGCGAGAAGAACATAAAAGCTCCACGCAGCCCGGAGGGCGGATGAATCCGTCCGTTCTTGGGTTGCGTGGAGCTTTTTGGAGTTCCGGCATTTATTGGAATGAAGTGCGCGTTCCAAACAGCGGATCCCGGCGGTATACGATGCGCAGCGTTAGAAATCGGCATCCGCCGTGTAACGGTTGTTGGCGTTCCACAGCAGGTATTCGTCGACGCCCGATTCGTGCAGCGCCTTGATTTGCGCCTCGAGCTGCGGCTTGCCGTAGGCGATGTAATGGCCCTTCCCGAGCCAGCTTGCCGTGAAATCTTGAATCCACGGGCGGATGACGGGCTTGTAGGAGCCGATCGGATCCAGCTTCTTGTGCGTATCCTTCATCGCGCCTTTAATCGTCGCGTATGGATTCGTATCGGGATCCTTGACATCGAACCAGCCCGGGCCGTAGTGGCTCGGATAGATCATCGGCGAGATGACGTCCACGTGCTTGGAGATCTTCACGAAATCCTGGCCGATCCCTTCCGCGGCGGGGACGGAGGCGGCATAGCCGAAGATATCGACCGATACCCGAACGCCGAGCGGCTCCAGCCGGGCTTTGGCATACGACACGAAGTCCGCGATCGTATCGACGCGGGACTCGTCCGTTTTGTCGAAGACGAGGGCGTCGGCTTTGTTCTCGAAGCCTTCCGGGAACCGGACGTAATCGAACTGGATTTCCTTGAAGCCCAGTTTGGCCGCTTCTTTGGCGACCGCGATATTGTAATCCCATACTTCCTTCCGGTAGGCATTCACGAACCCGTCGCCTTTGCCGTTCGCCCAGACCGATCCGTCCTTGCGCCGGAAGCTCAGCTCCGGATGGCTCTTCGCGAGCATCGTATCCTTGAAGACGACGATCCGCCCGATCGGATACACGTCATGCTGCTTTAACGTCGCCATCAATGCGGGCATGTCGCGGATAAATTTCTGCGGCTTGCCGTACTTGAGCAGGTCGGGATTCGTCGTAGGGAACGTTATGTACCCGTTATCGTCTTTGACGTCGATCACCATGCTGTTCAGCGCCGTATCGTCCAGCAGCTTCAACAGCGAGCTCATGCGCGATCCCCCGGCGCTGTAGGCCGTGACGTAGATGCCCTTGACCTTCGGCGCGTCCGGTTGCGGATCGTGCTTGACGGAGTGGGCGCCGGTGCCGTACGCGGCATTCGCCGAGCCGCCGCCGGCATTCGCGGAATCGCCGCCGGCCGTGCCGGGACTTGCCGGCGCGGATCCGCCGGAGCCGAAGCCGAAAGCGGGCGGCTGCGCGAATGCGCCGGGCTGCAGCTTGGCGGCGGGAGCCGTCAGCAGCGTCGCGAGCAGCTGGTGCGTCGCGGCCGTTGCCGGTCCGGGCGCGGCAGGCGAAGACGAAGCCGTCGCGACATGCAGCAGCAAAAGTAATGCGGATATCAGTGCGTCCATTGCCATCTCTCCCCGAAAGCAAAGTCACTTCGATCATCATGCGGCGGTTAGGCCCTTTATGTTCCATAAACAAAAAAGAACGAGAACAAACAAGTTGTTCTCGTTCCGCCGATCTATTGCAAAAGCACTTCCCTTTGGTGCTCACAGATGCTTTGCTGCACGATTTCCATCGCGTCTTCCGGTTCCAGCCATGCCAGTCCATCCCGAAGCACGATATTTAAATTCAATTCCCGCTCCGTGAGGAAAGGCACTAATTCAGGCGCTAGCTTCTCCACAATTTGCACGAGTCTGACCGTTTCCATATCCATGATGCATCACCCTTTCATCGTAATGGAGGGTAAAACGTATGGCACGAAACTGCGTTGTACGGGATAGCTATAGTATAACAGCCGGAGTTTGAAAAACCTAGTGCTGTTTGCAAAATTCCATGTTCGCCTTCGCCCGTTTGCAGCGCGCGATTCAGAGGACCGGCTTGCGGAAATCGCCGAGAACGCCGACCGTCTCCACGATGTTGACGAACGCTTTCGGATCGGTGGCGGCGATGATTTTGCGCAGCTCGTTCAGCTCGTAGCGCGTCGTCACCGTCATCAGCATGTCGTTCTCCGTGTTCGTATAGCCGCCGCGGGTGCGGATTACCGTCACGCCTCGGTACAGCGGGATGAGCGCCTCGCGCATCGCTTCGGTGCGCGAGGTGACGATGAACGCCGTCATTTTGACGTGATTGATGTGAATCAGGTCGATGATCTTGCCGGTCGTGAAGATCGACAGCAGCGAGAAGAGGGCGACGTCCCAGTCGTCCGTCAGGAAGCCGAGCGCCGCGATGACCGACCCGTTCAACGCGAAAATGACCATGCCGATCGACATGTCCCGCTTGCGCGACAGGATGGCGGCGATAATATCGAAGCCGCCCGAGGACGATCCGGCCCGCAGCGCCAGTCCGCTGCCGAAGCCGACGACGACGCCGCCGAAGACGGCGCCGAGCGTCAGGTCCTGCACGAGCGCTTCGGTCGGAATGAGCTGCATGAAGATCGTCGTCGCGATAACGGCGACGAGGCTCCAGCCGACGAAGCGCAAGCCGAGCTCCCGCCAGCCCCAGATTAGAACCGGGACATTTAGAATAAAATAGAGCCAGCCGATATTCAGGCCGGTCGCATAGCCGATAATCATCGTAATGCCGGAGACGCCGCCGCTGATCATTTTGAGCGGGATGAGCAGTTGATTGAAGCCGTATGCGATCAGCAGGGCGCTGATTAATGTCGTTGCCGCGATTTTGGACGTTCTCGTGGACGGTCTCAAGGACGTTGTCATGTCAGGATTCACCTCGAAAGCGAATGGCCGGGAATTGCCGTTTAGTATGTGTAATTAGTCCTTGCTGGTATTCTGAAATACAGTTGTGCTATAATGAACTGTATATTTTCTGTAGGATGCAGATAGAAGGAGATTGAAACAGTTTGAAAACATTTGCTGAATTCGGTTTGGAGCCTAAAGTGCTGCAAGCCATTACGGAACTCGGATTCGAGGAATCGACTCCGATCCAGTCCAAATCCATTCCAATTGCGCTTACCGGATCCGATCTGATCGGTCAAGCTCAAACAGGAACGGGAAAAACGGCCGCATTCGGAATCCCGCTCGTCAACAAGATTCCGGTGACGGAAGACCGTATCGTGGCGCTCATCATGACGCCGACCCGCGAGCTTGCGATCCAAGTGTCGGAAGAAATCGGAAAGCTTACACGTTACAAAGGTTTGCGTTCGCTGCCGATTTACGGCGGTCAGGAGATCGGCCGCCAAATCCGCGCGCTGAAGAAGAGACCGCAAATCATTATCGGTACGCCAGGGCGTCTGCTCGATCACATTAACCGCAAGACGATCCGCTTGGATGACGTTCAGACGGTTATCTTGGACGAAGCGGACGAAATGCTGGACATGGGCTTCATGGAAGATATTACGTCTATCCTGTCGCTCGTGCCGGATGAGCGTCAAACGATGCTGTTCTCGGCAACGATGCCGCCGAACATCCGCAAGCTGGCGGATCAGTTCCTGAAAGATCCGCAGCATGTCTCGGTTATTCCGACGCAAGTCAGCGCGCCTACGATCGACCAGGCGTACATCGAAGTGCACGAGCGTCAGAAGTTCGATGCCTTGAGCCGCTTGCTCGACATGGAATCGCCTGAGCTCGCGATCATCTTCGGTCGTACGAAACGCCGCGTCGACGAGCTGAGCGAAGCGCTGCAGAAGCGCGGATACTCCGCCGACGGCCTGCACGGCGACTTGTCCCAGAACCAGCGTGACGCCGTCATGCGCAAGTTCCGCGACGGCAGCATCGACGTGCTCGTGGCGACGGACGTTGCGGCGCGCGGTCTCGACGTATCGGGCGTAACGCACGTCATCAACTTCGACTTGCCGCAGGATCCGGAGAGCTATGTACACCGTATCGGCCGTACGGGCCGCGCGGGCAAAGAGGGCACGGCGTGGTCGTTCGTAACGCCGCGCGAGCTTGATCACATGCACTTCATCGAGAAAGTAACGCGCCACAAAATCGCCAAGAAGCCGCTGCCAAGCATCGCGGAAGCGATCGAAGGCAAGCAGCGCGTAACGGCAGAGCGCATTCTCGAGGCGATGGACGGTGATTCGGTACAAGAATTCAAAGCGATCGCCATTCAGCTTCTGGAACAGTACGATTCCGTCAATCTGCTTGCCGCAGCGATCAAGCTGATTACCGGCGAGAAGAAGGACGTCAACATCGAGCTGACGCCGGAAGATCCGATCCGCGCGAAGAAGCGCAGACCGGATGTCCGCACGAGCGGACGCCGTTTCTCCGGCGGTCCATTCGGCGGCGGCAACCGTTCGGGCAGCGGCCCTCGCGGCCGCGGCGAAGGCGGCGGCGGTTACAACCGTGACCGCGGCGGCTACGGCGGCAACCGCAGCTCCAGCGGCGGCAGCTACAACCGCGATCGCGACAATAATCGCGACGGCGGTTACAGAGGCCGCAGCGAAGGCCGTTCCGACGCGCCGCGTCGTCCGCGCCCTTCCGCAGATGAATAGGCCATAAACATGACCGGGGCTTCCGTTTAACCGAGCAATCGGAGAAACCGAAGCCCTTTTTCTTATACGTCTCTACGTTGCGGGAATGATGCTGCGCTGCGGGGATTGTTCCGCGTTCGCGTATGATTCGCGCAAATTAGTACAGTATCCCTTTCGTAATAATCACGAGCAGGATGAACAGTACGAGAATGATCGCGGCGGAAGTTCCGAAGCCATGACCTGCATTGCTCATTCGCGGCAGCCTCCTTACGCTTGGAGTGGGTGGTCTCGACACCATATGGTATTCATCTGGGTGATCGCCGTTTAGACTTCGGCCCAGATTCCCGAAAATGGGCGTTGGCTTATCCAGCCGCCTTATATTATAGTTAACGTAGGACGAAATGAAATCGCTTGCTAGGGGGATTCGGCAACAATGGAAATGAAGGGCATGATGGGCGGGTTTTATAAAATCTCGGAATGGATTATGCGGTTATCCGTGACGAATATTCTTTGGATCTTTTGTTCCATACCGTTTATTCTGGTTCTATTCCCGGTGATGTTCGCGCAAAACAGCGATCAAGTGCTGAGCAACCTGATCTTGGCGGGCGTATTGGCCCCGTTCACGCTCTTCCCGGCGACGGCCGCGCTGTTCGGCGTAGCGCGCAAATGGGTGATGGGCGAAGTGGACGTGCCATTGCTCAAGACATTCTTCAAGAATTACAAGGAAAGCTACAAGCAGGCGATGCTCGGCGGCATTCTGTACGCGGTCCTCTTCACGGTTCTGATCGTGGACTTCCGCGTGTACCTGTCCAACCTGGGTTCCTGGGGAATCGTCGCCTATTTGTTCGTCGCGCTGATCGTGCTCGTCGGCGTCTCGCTGCTGAATTTCTTCTCGATGCTCGTTCACTATCATATGAAGACGCTGCAGCTGCTGAAGAACGCGCTGCTGATCACGATCGGCCGTCCGCTTCGCTCGCTGTCGACGGTCGTCATGTGCGGTTTCGTCATCTATATCAGCTTCAGCTCGGCCAAGCTGATGTTCCTCGTTCCGTTCTTCACGGGAAGCCTTGTCGGCGTCATCGCGTTCTGGAACTTCTACGGCATCTATACGAAGCTGCAGCTGCAGGCGGAGAAAGCGGCCGAGGCGGAAGCCGAGGAAGAGCGCAAGCGTCTGGAGGAAGACGCGGCCATCATGCTGCCGAATACGGAAGATGGGCAGACGTCCATTAAATAACGGCCGGCGTCACGTTTACTTTTGCCCGAATCCGGTCTATAATAGCAATACATCCTGCGGTGTGCGTTACGGCTTATAACTTGTTTTGAACCAATGGCTGTTTTTAGGGAGACTAATATTGAAACGCGGCTGACAAGCCCTCGAAAAGGGATCTCAAAAACGTTTCTGCGGCCACCCACCTGCGAGAGCGGGTTCAGAAACAAGCTAGTCGGACGGCATGGCGGGTAACTTGCAAAACGAAAAAGGGGGCAACCCCTTTTTTTTATGTTCCAAACTATGCTATGATAATTCTTAGCGTACATAGAAGACGTCGGAGGGGGAGATTACCTTTGTTGAAGCGGACCCTAATGGGGTTGCTGCGCAGTCACGAATTGACTGGCGATAAAGCGAAAGATCCGTTGCTGAAATCCCATTATTACAAACTTTCCCGAGATAAGGCATGGGAAGAAGTCGTCTCCACACTCAAGAAGATGCAAGGGTACAAGCTGCTTCACGAAGTACAGTCCGTAGGCGAAATCGTCCTGGAGAAACGGACGATGACCGGCCGTACCATGGATATTACCGTCTCCGTCATCAACGTCAACCCGCTGACCTCGGCGGTCGACATTTATTCCGCGTCGCGCGGATCTTTCGGCGACTTGGGCTCCAACTATCGTACCATTATCGATATTTACCGAACGCTCGACAAGAAGCTGGCTCAATATAAAACGAGCAGCATATAATAACGGGAAAAAGCGAGGAAAGGGATTCCCTGTCCTCGCTTTTATAATGATCAAGAGCAAATGCGGTTTCGTTTATACGAGTGCTTTCAACGCGTTCAATGCATTCTCGTAGTTCGGGTGCTCCGTCATTTCGCCGAGCACTTCGATGTATTGAATCTTGTCGTTCGCATCGATGACGAAGATGGCGCGCATGTCGAGCTGGAATTCTTTGATCAGCACGCCGTACGCTTCGCCGAAGTTGTTGTTCTTGTAGTCGGACAGCAGAACGACTTTATCGATGCCTGCAGCGCCGCACCAGCGGGCTTGCGCGAACGGCAGGTCAACGCTGACCGTCAGGACAGCGACGTTGTCGCCGAATTTGCCGGCTTCTTCGTTGAAACGGCGCGTTTGCGCGTCGCAAACGCCTGTATCGATGGATGGAACGACGCTGATCAGTTTAACTTTGCCTGCGTAGTCTTTCAAGGAAACGACGTCCACAAGCGATTTGTTCAGTTGAAAATCGGGAGCTTGATCGCCGACCTTGAGTTCCGGACCGATCAGGGTAAGCGGATTGCCTTTAAAAGCCGAAACGCCTGTACGTTCTTGTGCCATTATGAAATAGCCTCCTTGATTGGAATTGGTTTCTACCCAATAATTATAAGCGTAATGAAAGACGGTTGTCCAATGACGAGTACGTAAAGGAAGGTGCGCACCATGATATTTCTGCGCTATGAAAGCTTCGGCGGCTATCTGCGGATGTACCCCGTGACGGCCGCCATCATCGCGATCAATATTCTCGTCTACGCCTTGGATCACCTTGTGCTCGACGGCTGGCTGCTGAATCACGGCTACTTCTACAGCGACCCGCACGACAACTACTTCTCGCTGGAGAAGCCTTGGCGCTATGTGACGGCCGTGTTCCTTCATCTTGATTTGGCGCATATCTTCTACAATATGTTCAGCATCCTCGTGTTCGCGCCGCCGCTGGAACGGCTGCTGGGCCATGTCAAGTATGCGGCGTTCTACCTGATCTGCGGCATCGCCGCCAACTTCTTCAGCGCCGTCGTGGAGCAGTCGACCGCGGGAGCAGGCGCGTCAGGCGCCATCTATGGGGTGTTCGGCGCTTACCTCTTCCTGGCCTTGATGAAAAAAACGCTGGACCCGAATTCGCGCAAAACCGTCTATACCATTCTCGTCTTCGGGATCATCTACACGCTTATCGTGCCGAATATCGGTATCTGGGCGCATTTCGGAGGGCTGCTGGCGGGGTTCGTGCTGTTCTATTTGTACGACTGGTATTGGATTTCGAAGCAGAATAGACGATATACAAGGTAACGAACCCGTCATAAACAAGGTCAACGTTGCGGAAGGCTGGCCGGGGCGGGAAGCGCCGGCTCGGAGGAGAAGAGGTCGAGATGGAGCTTCGGCAATTGTATTATTTCGTTAAAGTAGCAAAGCGGGAGCATGTCACGAAAGCGGCGGAGGAGCTGCATGTGGCGCAGTCGGCCGTCAGCCGCCAAATCCATCAGCTGGAGGAAGAGCTGGGGGCCAAGCTGTTCCTGCAGAAGGGGCGCAATCTTCAACTGACGCCGGTCGGCACGCTGTTTCTGAAGCGGGCGGAAGTGATCCTGGCGGATCTGGAGCGGGCGGTTGTGGAAATCCAGGAGTTTCTCGATCCCGAGAAAGGCGAAGTGCGGCTCGGGTTTCCGCACAGTCTCGGCATTTCGCTCATTCCGGAGGTCGTCTCCGCATTCCGCAAGCAGAATCCGAACGTCAATTTCCGCTTCAAGCAGGGGATGTACCCGTCGCTCATTCAGGACGTCATGAAGGGGGACGTGGATCTCGCGTTCGTCTCGCCATGCCCGGAGACGCATGCGCATGTCACGGGCCAGACCGTGCTGACGGAAGAGCTGTTCGCGATATTGCCGACGAACCATCCGCTGTCGCAAGAAGATTCGATCGATTTGATCCAGTTGAAGGATGAACCGTTCGTGCTGTTCAGCGAAGGCTACTCGCTCCGGCCGATCGTCTCCGATGCCTGCAAGGAAGCGGGCTTCGAGCCGATTATCGGCTTCGAGGGGCAGGAGACCGATACGATACGCGGACTCGTCGCCGCCGGAATGGGCGTCAGTCTGCTGCCGGAAATGGCGCTGCAAGGCTCCGGAAAGCTCCAGCCGGCGAAGGTGCGCGTCAAATCGCCGCGGGTGACCCGCACGATCGGACTGATCTACCGCTCCAACGAGAAGCTGCCGCTTGTCGCCAAGGCGTTCCAGCGGTATTTGCTCGATTTCTTCGCATGCGTCGAGGCGAAGAACCGGCTGTAGCATCGTTGGAGGGCACGACGCTTCTCCATACAGTGTGAGATTGCAGCATAGAAACAAATTGGATCGGTAATATAGCTATGAATACGCAAGCTCCAAGCCCGGTGCGGATGGTATACGATCCGCCGCCGGGCTTTTTGTCGTGCCGCCGGAACAATAGCAAACAACCAATGGCAAACAACCAATGGCAAACAGGGCAAATCCGCTTCACTGGCAGGATCAGGATTGAATAACCAGGCCGAAGGGGATACTGGTAAGCAAATGAAGTGCGATAACGGAGCGGAGGACCGGCAGATGAGCGTAGCAAGACGGAGAGGGAGACAACGGCGCATTTTCGTCGTGCTGCTTGGCATGAGCTTGGGTTTGGCCGGCGTCCTGCTTCGGCTTGCCTGGCTGCAGCTGTCGCCGGCAGAGACGGTTGGCGCGGGTGCCGCGCACCTGCTGTCGGAATCGGTGGCCCAGCGGGAGCGGGAGCTTGTGCTGGACAGCGGGCGCGGCGACTTCTTCGACCGCGAGGGCCTTGCGCTGACGGGCGAAACGTACGAGGCGCTGGCGGTCTTCCCGCTGCAGGCGAAGTCGCGGCTTGCCGGGGGCGCAGCGGATATGGACAAGCTGGCGGCAGCGCTGCATGTCCCGCCCGAGCGGCTGCGGGTATGGATGCAATCGTTGAAGGAGCCGGCCTTCTGGCATCGGGAGGGGGCGCGGATTCCGCTCAAACTGTCGAAGGGTCAGCTGGCTGCCATACGCGGCCTTCGCATGAACGGCGTTCGCGTCCTGCCGTACCGCAGCCGTTACCCGGACGCATTCAAGCCGATGCACGTGCTCGGGTACGTCAGCCAGCATCCGGAGCTGCTCCGGCGCGATTACGGGGAGCGGCTGAAGGAGCGGACGATGAAGCTGTCGGATCAGACCGGCGGCGCCGGGCTGGAGCGCTCGCTTGACCGGCTGCTGCAGGGTACGGGGCCGACGACCGTTTCCTACTTCACGGACGGCGCGGATAAGCCGATGCACGGTCTGGAATGGCGGCTGACGCGTTCGGAGAATCCGTATTATCCGGTACGGGTGAAGACGACGCTCGATCGCGCGATCCAGGACAAGCTGGAACGTTATGTCGACGCGCAAGGCTTGCGGGAGGGGGCTGTGGTCGTCCTGGATGCGCGCAGCGCGGACATCGTGGCCATGATATCCAGGCCGCAGCTGCCGGACGGAAGCGCCGCTGCCGATCCCGAGCGCTACGTGAACCATGCCGTGCGGGCTGCGACGCCAGGCTCTGTCTTCAAGCTCGTGACGGAAGCGGCGGCGCTGGAAGCCCATGTGACGAACGAAGGCGAGACGTTTCGCTGCAACGGGGATTACGGGCGTTATGGACTGCACTGCTGGGCAAGGGGAGGACATGGCGATCTGACGCTGCAGGATGCGCTGGCAGGCTCCTGCAATGTCGTCTTCGCGACGCTCGCGGAGCGGATGGATGCCCGGACGCTGGCCGTGACGGCGGAGAAGCTGGGTATCGGGGAGCAGGTCGGCTGGGCGAGCGGATCGGCGTTTGCGCCCTTGAAGAAGCCGCTGCGGCTTCTGCCGGAAGAAGAAGGCGGTCTTGTATTCGAATCGTTTCCGGCGGTGCGTGACGGCGGCCAGATGGCCCAGACGGGCATCGGACAACGGGATGTGCGGATCTCTCCGCTTCAGGCGGCCAATCTCGTCGTTACGCTGCTGAACGGCGGCATCGTGCAGGAGCCGCGGCTCGTGAGCGATATCCGCTACGCGAACGGTCAACTGCTGGCCAAGCTTCCCCGTCAAACGCTGCCTTCGCGCTACGGCCGGATCAGCCGCGATACGGCGGATACGATATTGGCCGGCATGGAGGCCGTCGTCGATCGCGGGACGGGCCAGTCGATCCGCGACGGCATCTGGTCCGTGGCGGGCAAATCGGGCACGGCGCAAGTGAGCCTGAACGGGAGAGAGAAGCTGAACCAATGGTTCGTCGGATACGGGCCGATCCGTTCGCCCCGCTATGCGGTGGCGGTCTTGTCCGAGAACCGCGCGCTTCATACGTCCAACCAGGCGGCGAAGCTGTTCCGGGGCGTCATGGACATCCTCGCGGAACCGGATGACTCGCAGGGAAAGAACGAATAAAGAGCCGGACCCATCATACGATGGGATCCGACTCTTCATAAGGGTTCGTCGCATTCTCGAACTCCCCTTGCGGGGAATGAATCCAGCGGTGGAAGTACCGCTGATCGTACAGCGCCTTCAGCAGGATCATCAGGATCGGCGACAGGATGACGCCGGCCACGCCGAAGATCGACAAGGAGATAATCATGAAGGCCAGCATGGTGAAGGCCGAGACGCCGAGCGTATCGCCGGTGATCTTGGGCTCCAGGATTTGGCGCGTCAGCACGACGAGCACCAGCAGCGCGGTCAGCCAGATCGCGAGCGAGAAATTACCGACGATGAACAAGTAAAGGATCCACGGAATAAACACGGTGCTTACGCCGAGCAGCGGCAGCACGTCGAAGAACGCGGACAGCAGCGAGATCGATAACGCGTTCGAAACGTTGAGCAGCAGAAGCGAGACGAAGATGACGATGAACGTAATGCTGATCAGCTTGCCCTGCGCCTTCAAGTACCCTGCGATGCCGACGAATACGTTTTCGCGCAGGAATCGGAAGGCGCGTTTGAACGTGTTCGGCGTCTTCTCCTGCGCGAGCCTCTTCCAGTCCTTGATTTCGATGCTCAGAAAATAGGCGAGAATAATCCCGACCGAGAAGTTAATCATAAACGTGGAGAATGACATCAGATAACCGCCGAGCGCGCGCAGGAACCGAATGGCGACATCGCTCCCCCAATCGGTGACGTAACCGATGACCTCCTCGGCCTTGGCCAAGACATCGGGCGGAAGACCCGAGATTCGCTCCTGCAGGAAGCCGGAATTCGATTGAAACTGATCGACGAGCAGCCGCTGATAGGTCGGAAGCCTGTCCGCAAGCCCCAGTACCTGGGAAGTGACGATGTAACCGGCGCCGACGAACGCGGCCATGATGACCAGCGTGAACACCAGGACGGATATCCCGGACGCAATCGATTTCTTCAGTCCGAGGCGGCACAGCCAGCGGGCCGGCGGCTCAATGAACAAATAAATGAGAAACGATAGAAAAATCGGCGTCGCGATGCGGTACAGATAGCTGAAAATGAACATGATCAGCCAGACCGTAACGACGATGAGCGCAATGTCGAACGCGGTGCGCCAATATTTACGGTAAAAAGAAAGCATAAAAGACTCCTTTTCTATCTATTATTCTAGTATGGATTACCATTATTTCCTAAAAAACCGACGTTTAACGCATCCATTCGCCGCCAGCTTAATGTTTACTTTAACATACGTAGCCGTTTTCCGCAGGGCTATGGTACAATGATTGAAGTCAACAAGCATTGGGCACATGGCACTCCCTCTTCCATGGACATTCAAGGGTTTGATAATAGAGGCGGTGGGAAAACGAGACATGGAAAACTTTCTGCTATGGGGCTTTTATTTTTTGACGTTTTACGCATTTTTGCCGGGTTTGGTCAGCCGTACGTTCGGCTTTCGCGTATTCAAGCGGGGACGCGCGAAGCAAGAAATCGCGCTGACGTTCGACGATGGTCCGGATCCGGTCTATACGCCGCAGCTGCTTGACCTGCTGAAACGCTACGACGCGAAAGCGACGTTCTTCGTCGTCGGCATCCACGCGGAGCGGCATCCCGAAATCTTGAAACGGATGCATGACGAAGGGCATGTGATCGGCATTCATAACTACGTGCATAAGACGAACTGGCTCATGCGTCCAAGCACGGTGAAAAAGCAGATTCAACGTACATCGGAAATCATTCGCCGGGCTTCCGGCTCGCGTCCTCTTTATTACCGTCCGCCGTGGGGCATCGTCAATTTATTCGATTTTTCGAATATGGGTTATTTGCAAATTATACTATGGTCGGCGCTCTTTGGCGATTGGCGCAAACGCGTCGGCGCAGAGCGTCTGAAGCAGCGGATGATGAAGAAGCTGCGGCCCGGCGAGGTGCTGCTGCTGCACGACTGCGGCGCAACGTTCGGAGCGGATGCGGATGCGCCCGCTAACATGCTGGTGGCGCTGGAGTCGTTCCTGGAGGCCGGTCAAGCCAACGGGTATAAATTCGTCCATATTACCGACATGATCGCGCTGACCGACGGCGGCAAGAAAGCGAAGCCTGCCATCGGCCCGTTGAAAAAGCTGGCCATCGCCGGCTGGATGGGCTGGGAACGGCTGTTCCACGTCGTATTCCGCGTCCGTGAAGTCGCCGAAGACTGTCTGTTCTATTACCGGATCATCCCGTATCATGGACGCCCGCTGCAGCTATCGGACGGCAGGTCGATCGCGGATAGGGATCCGGTCGTCGAAATCCATTTCGACAACAAGAAGCTGTCTTACATGATGATGGAAGCGCGGTCGATGATGCAGCTGGCCGTCATGCTTATCCGGGAGACGAAGAAGGGGCTTCCTCAGCTGGCCCGGAAGCTGGAAACGGACGAAGCCGCACAGTCGGCAAAAGGGGTCTACGGCGTCAGCATGATCAATCGCGGCGTCGAGCAATTCGGCTTCGACGTGCTGCCGATTCCGAAAGGCTTATTCGATACGTCGACCCGTTTATATTTGAAGCTGCTGCTCCGCGTGCTGAACCCCTCGGGAAAACAGCTGTTGAACGACCGGGGCAGCCGGATGGTGCCGAGCATCATGGCGATGTCGATGGAGACGTTCTGGCATCAAGCCGCAGCCAAGCAAGAGAAGGCTGCCTCAAGAAGCAGGCGAACCGAGCTTTTTACGGACAATCGCCGTCAAGAAAGCGAAGAAGACATGCCGCTTATCTCCTATGAAAGCTCGAATGCCGCCGGGGAATTCACGCCCTGAGCGGCTTTTTTTTTATACCTGCCGCAATGCTGTCAAGAGGGATTCGCCATGCTGAATTGAAATTGTAATATTTACATAATCAGGTAAAATTGATAGAGAAACAAGCATCAATGGCGAAGGGATGCGACCCAATTGCAGCCAGAAAGCAACTCGAAGCGGAGCGCGGACAACGCTATTTGCAGCGACGCGGCAGCCTTTGTTTACGGCGGTCTAAGCGATGCCGGACGTGACGCCTTTGAAGTCCATCTCAAGACTTGTTCAGCTTGCCGGCAATTCGTAGACGATATACGCAGCATCATTGTCGAATGCCCGCCTTCGAATGCCCATGAGATGGCGGGGGAGTCGGAATCCGCGCGTTCGCAGTTACTTGCCGAATATGTAAAGCAGTTGTTCTTGCATGAGCCGTTGCAACGGTACAAACGGATCATCAGAGCCTTGACCGCGGCCTGTTTGCTGCTTATATTGGCCGTTGCGACGCTATGGATTCGTCTTGAGAGCGTCGAGAACGCCGGGGACAAGCTGTCTCAGGATGCAACGGCTCTTCATCGGGCAATGGGTAGCTTCTTGGAGCATTCCGGGCATATCGTCGATCAAATCGTGGATATGCATGCGGCGGCTCATGGGAGCCTTTCCAGCGGACTGGCCGTGATCGTTGCCGGCGGCGACAGCATGCGCATGTTCTTGGAGGCGGAGAAGCTTCCGCCGCCAGGCGGCAGCGAAGCCTATCACGTATGGCTGCACGAAGACGGCCGATCGGTTCATGCCGGTACATTACCGATGCGCAACGGAACGGGCGCCTTCCGCTATGAAGGGGTAGCGGATCATTACGATCGGATATTCGTAACGCTTGAACCATCGTCTTCGGCTGGCAGCAGTCCGATCGGCCGCATCGTGCTTTCCGGAACGTTGTCATCCTAGCTGCCGATCGGCTGTTTCCGACTGTACGTCGGACACTTTATACGTGCTGTAGCTGTACCGGTGCAGCATGCGTTTCTTGCTGATCGTGCTTGTGCCGTCCAAGTGAAAGAGCGCCGCATCGACTTTATCGTAATTCTCCGGTTTTATGACGGCTCCAAGGTCGCTAAGTCCCAACGGATCGGCTGCTGCTTTTCCAAACCTACAATGACCCTCCTTGAATGATAACAAAAACGCCCTGCATAATGGACTGATAAGCAGTCCTACGCAGGGCGTTTGTTAAGGTTTCAACCGCGTAACGGTTCGTTAAATTTTCATGACGCCGCCTTGGCTGGCGTTCGTGACCATCGCGGCGTAACGAGCGAGGTAACCGCGCTTGATCTTGAGTTCGAAGCCTGGCCATTCGGCTTTGCGGCGTTCGAGTTCTTCGTCGCTTACTTCGAGCGTCATCGTGCGGTTGTTCATGTCGAGCTCGATCATGTCGCCGTCGTGGACGAAAGCGATCGGGCCGCCTTCAGCAGCTTCCGGAGATACGTGGCCGATCGAGATGCCGCGGGATGCGCCGGAGAATCGGCCATCGGTGATAAGACCGACTTTAGTGCCGAGGCCCATGCCGACGATCTGCGACGTAGGGGCGAGCATTTCCGGCATGCCGGGACCGCCTTTTGGCCCTTCGTAGCGAATGACGACGACGTGGCCTTCTTTGACTTTGCCGTTCGCGATGCCAGACAGCGCTTCTTCCTGGGAGTCGAAGCAGATGGCCGGTCCACGATGGTAGCCGCCGACGGATTTGTCAACCGCGCCGACTTTGATAATCGAGCCGCGAGGCGCCAAGTTACCGAACATGACGGAAAGGCCGCCTTCCTTGGTATGCGGATCGTCGATCGGACGGATGACGGAATGATCGAGGATTTCGCAGCCTGCCACGTTCTCGCGAAGCGTTTTGCCGGATACCGTCATTTCGTCGCCGAACAGCGCGCCGTCCTTCTTCAACAATTCGTTGATGATCGCGCTAACGCCGCCGGCGTTGTGCAGATCCTCGATATGGTGATCGGAAGCCGGCGCCAGCTTGGACAAGTAAGGCACCTTCTTCGCGACTTCGTTGATGCGTTCGATCGGGTACTCGATGTCTGCCTCATGCGCGAGAGCGAGCGTGTGAAGAACCGTGTTCGTCGAGCCGCCCATCGCCATGTCGAGCGCGAACGCGTTATCGATCGTGTTCTTGGTGACAATGTCGCGCGGTTTGAGGTCTTGCTTGATCAATTCCATCAGCTGGCGAGCCGATTTCTTGACAAATTCAACCCGTTCCGGTGCGACCGCTAGGATCGTGCCGTTGCCCGGAAGGGCGAGGCCGAGCACTTCGGA
>NZ_CP048209.1:2235000-5180000 GCF_010119935.1 Paenibacillus lycopersici
GAAGAGGTCTGGAAAGGCCCGCTACAAAAGGTAAAAGCCCTGTAGCCCAAAGTCAGCACTCTCCGAGACGGATCCTGAGTACCGCGAGACACGTGAAACCTCGTGGGAATCCGGCAGGACCATCTGCCAAGGCTAAATACTCCCTAGCGACCGATAGCGAAGCAGTACCGTGAGGGAAAGGTGAAAAGCACCGCGGAAGCGGAGTGAAACAGAACCTGAAACCGTGCGCTTACAAGAAGTCAGAGCCCGATATAGGGGTGATGGCGTGCCTTTTGTAGAATGAACCGGCGAGTTACGTTCCCATGCAAGGTTAAGGTGAAGAGCCGGAGCCGCAGCGAAAGCGAGTCTGAATAGGGCGAATGAGTATGTGGACGTAGACCCGAAACCGTGTGATCTACCCCTGTCCAGGGTGAAGGTGCGGTAACACGCACTGGAGGCCCGAACCCACGAATGTTGAAAAATTCGGGGATGAGGTGGGGGTAGCGGAGAAATTCCAATCGAACTCGGAGATAGCTGGTTCTCCCCGAAATAGCTTTAGGGCTAGCCTCGGTGTCAAGAGTCGTGGAGGTAGAGCACTGATTGGGTGCGGGGCCCGCCAAGGGTTACCAAGTCCAGTCAAACTCCGAATGCCATGTACTTATAACCGGGAGTCAGACAGTGAGTGCTAAGATCCATTGTCAAGAGGGAAACAGCCCAGACCATCAGCTAAGGTCCCCAAGTGTGTGTTAAGTGGGAAAGGATGTGGAGTTGCAAAGACAACCAGGATGTTGGCTTAGAAGCAGCCACCATTTAAAGAGTGCGTAATAGCTCACTGGTCGAGTGACTCTGCGCCGAAAATGTAACGGGGCTAAACACACCACCGAAGCTATGGCTTGATGCTTTGCATCAGGGGTAGGGGAGCGTTGAATGTACGTCGAAGTCAGACCGTAAGGACTGGTGGAGCGCATTCAAGTGAGAATGCCGGTATGAGTAACGAAAAGACAAGTGAGAATCTTGTCCGCCGTAAGCCTAAGGGTTCCTGAGGAAGGTTCGTCCGCTCAGGGTAAGTCGGGACCTAAGGCGAGGCCGAAAGGCGTAGTCGAAGGACAACAGGTTGATATTCCTGTACCACCGTAAGCCGTTACGAGCAATGGGGTGACGCAGAAGGATAGTGACGCGGGCTGATGGATGCCCGTCCAAGCAGTGAGGCTGATGCGTAGGCAAATCCGCGCATCGTAAGGCTGGGCTGTGATGGGGAGCGAAAATTGCAGTAGCGAAGGTCATGCGTTCAGGCTGCCAAGAAAAGCCTCTAGCCAGGCGAAGGTGCCCGTACCGCAAACCGACACAGGTAGGCGAGCAGAGTATGCTAAGGCGCTCGGAAGAACTCTCGTTAAGGAACTCGGCAAAATGACCCCGTAACTTCGGGAGAAGGGGTGCCTCGGTAGGGTGAATAGCCCGAGGGGGCCGCAGTGAAAAGGCCCAAGCGACTGTTTAGCAAAAACACAGGTCTGTGCGAAGCCGTAAGGCGAAGTATACGGGCTGACGCCTGCCCGGTGCTGGAAGGTTAAGGGGAGTGGTTAGGGGTAACCCGAAGCTATGAACCGAAGCCCCAGTAAACGGCGGCCGTAACTATAACGGTCCTAAGGTAGCGAAATTCCTTGTCAGGTAAATTCTGACCCGCACGAATGGCGTAACGACTTGGGCGCTGTCTCAACGAGAGATCCGGTGAAATTTTAATACCTGTGAAGATGCAGGTTACCCGCGACAAGACGGAAAGACCCCATGGAGCTTTACTGCAGCTTGATATTGGACTTTGGTACGATCTGTACAGGATAGGTGGGAGCCTGAGAAGCCGGAGCGCCAGCTTCGGTGGAGGCATCGTTGGGATACCACCCTGATCGTATCGGAGTTCTAACCTGGTACCGTGATCCGGTACAGGGACCGTGTCAGGTGGGCAGTTTGACTGGGGCGGTCGCCTCCTAAAATGTAACGGAGGCGCCCAAAGGTTCCCTCAGAATGGTTGGAAATCATTCGTAGCGTGCAAAGGCATAAGGGAGCTTGACTGCGAGACCTACAAGTCGAGCAGGGACGAAAGTCGGGCTTAGTGATCCGGTGGTACCGCATGGAAGGGCCATCGCTCAACGGATAAAAGCTACCCTGGGGATAACAGGCTTATCTCCCCCAAGAGTCCACATCGACGGGGAGGTTTGGCACCTCGATGTCGGCTCATCGCATCCTGGGGCTGAAGTAGGTCCCAAGGGTTGGGCTGTTCGCCCATTAAAGCGGTACGCGAGCTGGGTTCAGAACGTCGTGAGACAGTTCGGTCCCTATCTGTCGTGGGCGCAGGAAATTTGAGAGGAGCTGTCCTTAGTACGAGAGGACCGGGATGGACGCACCGCTGGTGTACCAGTTGTTCCGCCAGGAGCACCGCTGGGTAGCCAAGTGCGGACGGGATAAGCGCTGAAAGCATCTAAGCGTGAAGCCCCCCTCAAGATGAGATTTCCCAGTACGTAAGACCCCTTGAAGACGACGAGGTTGATAGGTTCGAGGTGGAAGCGCAGCAATGCGTGGAGCTGACGAATACTAATCGGTCGAGGGCTTATCCAACATGCATGCTCTTCAGCTAATGAAAGACCTTCGCAAAGGTTCGTATCCAGTTTTCAGGGTGCAAGCTGCACGAACGAGTAAACCTCCCATTGGGAGGTTTTTTTATTTGCGGGCTGACCAACGTCTGAAGGTGACGAACGGGCAGCCCTTTTTTTGCGGCCGATTACAGAAACAAGTGCATGCCAGGCGCATCCGCGGCTCTGTCCTGGAATCCGATGATAATGAAAAAGACAACATCGGAATATGCAGGATAAGAATGCGATATTTACAAGCTCGTGACCGGATACTATAATCAGGATCATAAAATGCATTCTTACAATGTTACAAAAATTCGTTTTGTAAACTTGATGTGGAGGGCGGGCCAACGACATGGCGATCAAACGGTTCAACGTAGGCATTATCGGGCTGGGCGAAGTGGCGCAGGTCGTGCATTTGCCGGTGCTTCAATCGCTGCCTGAGCTGTATCGCGTTGCGGCCTTATGCGATATTTCACCGAAACTGGTACAGCATCTTGGTGCTCAATATGGCGTGGACAAGCTGTATACCGATTTCAACGAGCTTGTGAAGCAGGCGGACCTGGACATTGTCTTCGTATTGAACAGCGACGAGTATCATGCCGAATGCGCCATTCAAGCGGCGAACATGAAGAAGCATGTATTCATCGAGAAGCCGATGTGCCTGACCGCCGCCGAGGCGGATGCGATCATCGAAGCGCGGGACCGCAACGGCGTCCAAATCATGATCGGCTACATGCGCCGTTATGCGGCGTCGTTCGTTGAGGCGGTCAAGGAAATCGGCGGCTTGGACCATATCACCTATGCGCGGGTGAGAGATATTATCGGGCAGAATCATTTCTTCATCCAACCTACGAGCCGCACGGTGTCGTTCGGCGATATACCGGAGGCGGCGAAGAAGGATCGCGGCGAACGCGCGGAACGCCTCGGCAGAGAGGCGACCGGGCTTCAGCCGGACAACCGGTTGTTCGGCTTTTACCGGCTGCTTGCAGGGCTGGGAAGCCATGACCTGTCGGCCATGCGCGAAGCGATCGGCATGCCGAAGGCGGTGTTGGCCGCGAAGGTATCGGCGCACAGCGACAGCGTCTTTTTGAATGCGATTTTCGATTACGGCACGTTCTCGGTGACGTACGAAATGGGCATGGATCAGCAAGGACGATTCGACGCGCACGTGGAGGTGTACGCAAGCCGCAAGTCCGTGAAAGTGCAGTACGACACGCCGTACATCCGTCATCTGCCGACGAAGCTGTTCGTCAACGAGACCGAAGGCGAAACGTACAAGGAATCGGTCATTCGCCCGACCTATACGGATTCGTACACGCTGGAATTGAAGTGTCTCCATGAAGCGGTCACGCTGGGCGTTGCGCCAAAGACGACGCCGGAGGATTCGAAGGAAGATCTGGTGTTGTTCCAAATGATTATGGACGCGCTGAAGGCGAATGCATGAAACGGTTCGACGCGAACGCATCATCATCGCTATCATCCCAATTTCAAGGAGTGTTCGACATGCCAAAAGTATTGACGGAAGAACAAGTGCAGCATTTTATCGACAAAGGCTGGGTCAAGCTGGAGAATGCGTATCCCCGCGAAGCGGCGTTGAACGTGCAGGAGTTTCTGTGGGGCGAGCTGGCCAAGAAAGGCATCCTAAAGGACGATTCCAGCACATGGACGGAGCCGGTCGTACGGCTCGGCAACTATGTTCATCCGGTTATGGACGGGCTGAACTCGGAGCGGCTAACGAACGCGATCGAGGATTTGATCGGCGAAGGCCGCTGGGAAAGCGGCAAAGACATGACGGGCGTCATGTGGGGCGGGTACATCATTAACTTCGGTCCGGAAGTTCCTGGCGGCTGGCATTATGACGGCAGTCATTTCCGGCACTACCTGGACAGCTGGGAACAAGGCTTGCTGCTCGTCTGCCTGTTCTCGAGCGTGAAGAAGGGCGGCTCCGGCACGCTGGTGGCCGAAGGCTCGCATAATATCGTCGCGAACATGCTGGCGCAGCATCCGGAAGGCATGGGGCTTGGCGAAGCGATCCGCGAGTGCAACAAGCATCCATGGCTCGCGGAGCTGGTCGGCCGCAACAAGCCGGCTTCCGACGACATCTACGCCGACGCGCCGACGCAAGAGAAGCAATCGAAGAAGGAGCATCTGGCGAAATTCATGAACGAGACGTACGAAGATCCGGAAGGCTTCTCGCTCCGCGTCGTCGAAACGACGGGCGAGCCTGGCGACATGGTGCTCTGCCATCCGTTCCTGTACCATGCGCCGTCGGATAACGAGCTTGGCGTTCCGCGCTTCATGTGCAACCGGGTATCCCCGACACGGGAGCGTATGCAGCTCAACCGTGAGAATCCTGCCGATTATTCGGTTGTGGAACGAATGATTCGCACGTCGCTGGGGTTGAAAGACGGCGAGCTGTGCACGTGGGAACGCCAGGAAGCCAAGCAGGCGGAAGCAAAATAAGCGTGATTATCGCTAACAGGACAGAGGCTGGCGGAATCGTCCAAGGGGACGTTTCGCCAGCCTTTGCGATCCGTATCAACGCGCATTGCGCATAGCGCGCGTTCACGCCGGCGCCGCCCAATCTTACTCGCTAAGCCTGTGAATCCGGCAAGGGCGTGCTCTCGCCGAAGACGACGGACGTCGTCAGACGGATCGTCTCGAAAGGCCGGTTCGGCTTGTTCACCCGCTGCAGCAGCTGCTCCGCGGCGCGAAGCCCGAGCTGCAGCTCGTCGTAAGCGACGGTCGTCAGCGTGAAGCCGAGGAACGAGGCCTCGCCGATGTGGTCGAACCCGGAGACCGCGAGGTCGGCGGGAACGGATTTGCCGATTTCGTTGGCATACCGAATGACGTGGAGCGCGACTTTGTCGTTCATGCAGACGAAAGCATTCGGGAGCTTCGGCATTTCCTTCAACGCTCTGGCAAGAGTATCGTACTGCTGATAGCCGTCAGGGCTTGGCGCAAGAATGCAGTACGCCGGATCGACGCGAACGCCGGCGTGATCATGCGCCCGTTGAAAGCCATACCACCGCTCCATGAAGCTTCGGCACGAATGAATGTCTCCGATAAAGCCGATTTTCGCATAGCCTGCGTCGAGGAGGCGGCGCGTGATGCGGTAAATGCTGTCCTCGTTCTCCATGAAAACGACATCCGCCTGCAAGCCGGAGAGCGATATCCGGGGATTGATATTGATGAACGCCTTCGGTACCGGCAGCTCCATGAGCTTCTCGGTATACGGCTTGGCGATGCTTCCCGCAACGATGAAGCCGTCGATATCGTTGTTCGTCAGCAGGGCCGGGAGCGCGAGGGAATCGATGTCTTCGTTTTTGATAAAGCTGATTTTCATTTCGTACCCGCTGCCGCTCAGAATCTGTTCGACGCCGCTCATGACATTCATCCAGAAGCCCATGCCGTGATGAAGCTGATGTTTGGTAATGTAGGCAATGCTTCTCGTCTTGGCGGGGGCTTCCGGCGGCTGACCCGAAACGGATGTCTTGATCTTCTTGTAGCCCATCGCGATGGCTTGCTCGATGACTTTGCGTTTCGTCTCGCTCGTTATGCTGGGATGATCGTTGAGCGCTTTGGACACCGTGTTCCGGGATAAGCCAAGGACGCGCGAAATATCGCTGGTCGTGATCTTCTTCGGCAAAGGTATCATTCCTTTAGGCGGTTAACGTTCTTACTATAATTGTAGAGCCGGCGGACGGTTTGTCAATAAATGCGCGAATTGTAATCTTACACTTTACAAAGAGGCTGCAGGCGAAGGTGAGCTCATTACCGGCTGCGGCCGCAAAATTACCGCATTATGAAAGCGCTTCATCATAATGCCGGGATATCGGGCTCAGTTATGTCCCCCCTATGCTCGAAGTGAGCGACATCGAATGCGCGGCGATGGGAATTATCGGAGAACAGGCACGGGGACGACATGCAAGCTTCGCCTCCCCATGAGCCGAGGTTCTGGCAAGGCTGGTCGTTCCGCTGACGCGGAACTGCTCGCCAATGCATCCAAGGAGGAGTCGCTATGGATAAAGAGAAGCTGGACGACGTGCTGGAGCGGATCGCCGATCGCGTCAAGCTGGACTGCCGGGGGCGGAACGACTTCGTGCCCAACGACGAGAACGCAAGCGGCAAACGGTATTCCGAAGAGGTCGTGTCGGCGATTCAGAATGCAGTCCGATACATGAACGACCATCTGTTCGATGGCATCCACCAGGAGGAGGTCGCCAAAGCGGTCTGCATGAGCAGGGGCTACTTCAGCGTGTGCTTCAAGGATATCGCCGGCAGGCCCTTCAGCGATTACTTGCGCGACCTGAAGATCGCCGCCGCCGAATCGCTGCTGCGCAATACGAGCAAGCCGGTCTACGTCATCGCCGACCAGCTCGGCTTTCAGGACGAGAAATATTTCAGCAAGCTGTTCCGCGAACAGAACGGCATGACGCCCACGGAGTTCCGGGAAAGGAACCGGTAGCCCGGCAAGGCAGCGCTTCGGCGGAATTAAGCCCGGTTCGGTCAATGAACAGCAGGATAGGCGGGCGCCGATCCAGAAGTAGGTACGAGCATCCGATTCGTCCATGGGACATGCGCGGATGCCCGTTGCGCAGTTTATCAAGAGGAGGCAGCTCACGATGCTATACGACTTGAAACAAGCGAAGAGCCGGGCGTTCACCGCGGAGAACAAAACCGGCGCCGCCGGAAGCGGCGGACAATCGAACCGCGGCCGCAAAGGCTCGCCCTGTCTGGAAGGGTTCCGCAAAGGCGAAACCGTCGAATTGCTCCGCTGCGACGGTCCGGGCGTCATCCGCCATATCTGGATGACGATTCCGCCGGGCAACGTCGATCATATGCGGAACGTCATTCTGCGCATGTACTGGGACGATCAGACGCATCCGAGCGTGGAGGCGCCGATCGGCGATTTCTTCGGCATCGCGCACGGACGGCAGAAGACGATGCTGTCGGACTGCGTCACGATGCAGGCGGGCAAAGGCTTGAACTGCTGGATCCCGATGCCGTTCCGCAAAAACGCGGTCGTGACGGTCGAGAACGATTCCGATTCCGACGTGCGGCTGCTGTTCTATCAGATCGACGCGACGATCGGCGACGAGCTGGACGTTTCGGCGGGCTATTTTCACGCGCGATTCCGGCGCAGCAACCCTTGTCCGATGCACGAGGATTTCGTCATCGCGGACGGCATCGAAGGGAAAGGCGTCTACCTCGGCACGACGCTCGGCGTACGCAGCCTGGAGAACGATTCCTGGTGGGGCGAAGGGGAAGTGAAGTTCTATATCGACGGCGACGGCGAGTACCCGACGATATGCGGAACGGGCGCCGAGGATTACATGGGCTCGGCCTGGGGGCTGGAGGAAGTGCTGACGCCGTACCAGGGTGCGCCGCTCGTGGACGGCAAGCTGGGCTTGTATTCGATCTACCGTTTCCATGTGCGCGATCCGATTTATTTCGAGCGGAGCCTGAAGGTTACGGTGCAGCAGATGGGTTACGGGAATAAGGAACAAGCGCGCCGGCATTACGGCGACGGGCAGTTCGTCCATTATCGCGCGGCGGGCAGCACGGACGAGGCGGAAGATTGCTACTTCGAGCGCAGCGACGACTACTGCGCCGTCGCCTACTGGTATCAGACGCTGCCGACGGTTCCGTTCGGCCGGTTTCCGGATCGTTCGGAGCGCAGCGCGGATCTGAAGCCGAGCGACGCCGAAGGACCGAAACGCACCGATAGGTAACAGATGAAATTTATCCCCTTTCGATCGACGGCGCTTGTTATGTTCATGGTATGATGGACACAGCGCCGCCTTCCGAAAGGGGTTTTTCGTGCGGGAAGCGGCCGGGAGCGAAGTAGCAATCGGGAGAGAAGCAATCAGGAGAGCAGCAATCAGGAGGAGAAGAGCGGATGTCGCAAATTAACGAAATGAAGGACGGCGACGAATTCGTCGGCTTCTATCTGATCAAGGAGAGCGAAGTCAAGCAGACGAATACGACGCCGCCGAAAGACTTTATGAATATTACGCTGTCCGATGCCAGCGGGCAGGTGCCGGCGAAGCTATGGGACGCGACCGAGAGCGACAAGGAGCTGTTCAAGGCGCTGTCGCTTGTGAAGGTGCAGGGAATCGTGCAGCTGTACCGCGAGAAGCTGCAGGTGAAGATCAACCGGATTCGGAAAGCGAACGCGGCCGACGGCGTCGAGTTGACGGATTTCGTTCGCGCGGCGCCGGCCGAGCCGGAGACGCTCGTGGCCCGTATTCGGGCGGCGGCGGCCGAAATCGCCGACGCGGAAGTTCGGACGATCGTCGCGTACTGCCTGGACAAGGCGGGGGACCGGCTGCTGCATTCGCCGGCGGCGAAATCGCATCATCATGCTTATTACGCGGGCTTAGCCTATCATATCGTCCGCATGCTGGAGCTGGGCGATTTCATCTGCGCGCAGCGGCCGTTCCTGAACGCGGACCTGGTGAAAGCGGGGATTATTCTGCACGATATCGCGAAGCCCGAGGAAATGGTGTCCGAGCTCGGCATCGTATCGGATTACAGCAACGCCGGGAAGCTGATCGGCCATATCTCGCTGGCGTCGCTCTGGATTGCGGAAGCGGCGTTCAAGTCCGGGATCGATCCGGATTCGGAGCGCGTCATGGCGCTGCAGCATCTCGTGCTGTCGCATCATAATTTGGGCGAATGGGGCAGCCCCGTCCAGCCGCAAATCGCGGAGGCGGTCGCGCTGCACTATATCGATTCCCTCGACGCGAAGCTGCAGATGATCGAGGACGCGCTGGAATCGACGGCGAGCCGCGAGGACTGGACGCCGCAAATCAGGGGCCTGGAGAACAAGGCGTTCTATCGGATGAAGCTGTAGGCTGGCGGACTTCGGCCGGCGCACGCCGTATGCCATTTGACGCAGGCTCGGCCTGCACGGCCTTGCCCGCCATTGCCCCGAAGCGGGGCACAGGGTACAATGGATTCCGACGAAAGGGGTAAGAGCGATGTTACGATTCGGCATTATCGGAAGCAATTTTATTACGGACCAATTCATTGCGGCGGCGCGCGAGGCGGAAGGGGCGGTCATCTCGGCCCTGTACTCGCGGACCGCGGAGCGGGCGGCGGAATTCGCCGCGAAACACGGCATTCCGCTGACGTTTACGGATATCGGCGAGATGCTGGCGAGCGGCGAGGTGGATGCCGTCTATATCGCATCGCCGACGTCCTTCCACGCGGAGCAGGCGATCCAATGCATGCGCGCCGGCAAGCATGTGCTGTGCGAGAAGCCGGCGGCATCCAATGCGCGCGAATTGCAGCGGATGGTCGAGACGGCCAAGGAGCATGGCGTCGTGCTCATGGAAGCGATGAAGAGCTCGTTCATGCCGGGCTTCCAGGCGATTCGGAAGCTGCTGCCGTCGCTGGGCGCCATCCGGCGTTACTCGGCAAGCTACTGCCAGTACTCGTCGCGTTACGATGCCTTCCGCGCGGGCGAGGTGCTGAACGCGTTCAAGCCGGAATTTTCGAACGGCGCGCTTATGGATCTCGGCGTCTACTGCGTCTATCCGCTCATCCTATTGTTCGGGGCGCCCGAACGGATCGCCGCCAGCGGGACGATGCTGTCTTCCGGCGTCGACGGTCAAGGCAGCATCATCGCCGGCTATAAGGGGATGGAAGCGGTCATCGCGTATTCCAAAATCTCGAATTCGTCGCAACCCGCCGAAATCCAAGGCGAAGAAGGGACGATGACGATCGACGCGATCAACCTGCCGCGCAAGATTACGGTTCGCTACCGGGACGGCCGGGCCGAAGACATAGACGCGCCGGAGCGGGGACTGGTCATGAGCTATGAAGTGCAGGCCTTCCTGCACCTGGTCCGGAGCGGCCAGAGCGAGTCGCCGCTGAACTCGCACGCGAATTCGCTCGCCGTCATGAACGTGCTGGATGAAGCAAGACGGCAGCAGGGGCTTGTTTTTCCGGCGGATTCGAAATAAGGCAAGCATGGACTACGAGGCAGCCGGTATCTATCGGCTGCCTCGCTTGCGTTCGGGGAGGCGGCCGTTAACGAAGGCGAGAACTAGCGCTTACGGCTCCATCCGACCGGCATAAATCAGATGCGGCTTATTGAAGATAAAGGAGAGCATCGCATGCAGCGATTGAAATCGTCTTCTTCGTAAGGCCCCAGAAACAATCTTTCCGTTTCGATTCGAACCATCCCCGTTACGGCCTCCCGTCATCATTGCCAATGCCGTATTTGCGGCTTTCATACATGACCTGCAGCACGAGCTACTGGCTCCGCTTATAATGCGCCGGCGTATTGCCCGCGACCTTCTTGAACATCCGGTAGAAATGCGGCAGGCTCTCGAAGCCGCAGGAAGCGGCGATTTCCGCCACGGTGCCGTCCGTCCCGGCGAGCAGCTCCTTCGCATGCATAATGCGCTTCGCAACGATGTACTCGGTCACGCCGAGGCCGGTATGCTGCTTGAACAGGCGCGAGAAATACGACGGGCTGACGGACGCATGGGCGGCCAATGTCGTCAGCTTGAGATGATGCAGCAGATGCGCGTCGATTTCATTCAACGCGTTCTGCAGCCAGACGGGTCTGGAACCATCGTGCGGCTGCTTGCGGTTGCCGGGATTGAGCTTCCGGTTCGTATGCAGCAGCATCGTCTGGAGCAGGAGAAGAATCGCCTGCATGAAGCCGGGCTCTCGCGCGTCCAGCTCTTCCTGCATGCCCGCGAACAGCTGCTCTAACCGCTGCCGCTCCTCGGGAAGCAATTCCAGCTTGTAGCTCCGGTTCGCTCTTGCCGTGTCGAAGCATTGCAGGAAGGAGAACGAGCCGATGCCGGCGGCGGACGCCTGCACGAACGGGCCGCTGAAGAAGACGACCGAAGTCGTCGGGGGCGCATCCGGGTGCGGAAGCGTTTTGTGAATCGTATTGCCCGGAATGAGATAGAGGTCGCCCGTCCGCATTTCGTAGAACGTATGATTGATGAACAGCGTGCCCGCGCCCCCGTGGACGTAAATGATTTCGTGCCAGTCATGCAAATGATCCGGCAGCTCCGCCTGCGGATTCTTCGTGCTGTTCAGCTCGAGCGAGATCGGCAGCGCGCCGTCGGAAGCGAACTGCTTGCGCATGGGGTTCACCCCAATCCCTCCTTCCTTTACCTAGTATGTGCTTGCATGAGTGCAAGAAAAGGTATATTTCCGACGTTTATCGCAATTTTGATTCTGTTTCTTACGATCTATAATGAAACTATAACGGACGTGAAATGGAATGTCCATCATGCGATAAGGAATGGTGAAAGCGGTTGGAGCCTATGATCAGCACGGGCGCGGACGCGCTGTATATGAATGAACGCGACCATGTCGCGACGGCATTGCGGGAAATCGCCGCAGGCGAAACGATTACTTACCGGAATGCGGCAGGCTTGCGGCAAGTGACGGCGCTAAACGATATTCCGTTCGGGCACAAAATCGCGATCGCCGGCGTCGAGACAGGCGCCGACATACGCAAATACGGCGAGGTTATCGGGCGCGCGGAATCGCCGATTGCGGCCGGGCAGCATGTGCACGTACACAATATCGAAGGGATCCGCGGGCGCGGCGACCTTGGCGCGAAGGAGACGAAATAGTGGAACGTACGATCATGGGCTATGAACGCCCGAACGGCGATATCGGCATCCGGAACCACCTGCTGATCATCCCGACGGTGATTTGCTCCAATCAAGTGTGCAGCCGGATCATGCAGCTGGTGCCGGGCGCCGTCGCGATTCCGCATCAGCATGGCTGCAGCCAGATCGGCGCGGACAAGGAGCGCACGTTCGACGTGCTTGCGGGCACGGGCATGAATCCGAACGTCGGCGCCGTCATGATTATTAGCCTTGGCTGCGAAGTCGTCGATCCGGTTGCGCTGGCGGAGGAAATCCGCAAGACCGGTAAGCCGGTCGAGTTCTTCGATATCCAATCCGTCGGAGGCTCGGTGAAAGCGATCGCGTACGGCGCGGAATTGGCCAAGCGAATGATGAACGACCTGCAGGGACAGGAGAAGGTGCCCGTGCCGCTGAACAAATTGAAAGTCGCGGTCAAATGCGGCGGCTCCGACGCGACATCGGGTCTGGCGTCCAACCCTGCGCTCGGCGTGGCGGCGGATTCGCTCATCGGCGAAGGCGGCTCGATCGTCATCGGCGAGACGACGGAAATCATCGGCGCGGAGCATCTGCTGGCAGCGCGCTGCGTAACGCAGGATGTTGCGGACAAGCTGTACGCCATCGTCGACCGCTTCGAGAAGGAAGTCGAGCGGATGGGCGCCGACATGCGCGGCGGCAATCCGAGTCCGGGCAACATCGCCGGCGGCCTGTCCACGATCGAGGAGAAATCGCTAGGCTGCATCAGCAAATGCGGCACGGCGCCGATCAAGGACGTGATCGAATACGCCGAGCGCATTCCGGATCACGGCTTGTACTTCATGGATTCGCCGGGCAACGACATCGAATGCGTATCCGGCATGGCGGCCGGCGGCGCGCACATCGTCTGCTTCACGACGGGACGCGGAACGCCGACGGGCGCAGCGGTCGTGCCGGTCATTAAGATTACCGGCAACCGGCAGATGTTCGAGCGCATGGAAGACAACATGGACATCGACGTAAGCGATATGCTGGACGGCAGCGCCGGCTTGGAGCTGGCCGGCGAACGGATTTGGCAGGAGATCGTGGAAGTGGCGGAAGGCAAATGGACGAAAGCGGAAGTGCTGGGCCATACGGAGTTCAGCATCAACCGGATCGGTCCGAGCTTATAACGCGTAACGAGGCCATAGGCAACAGACATCGGAGGTGTTCCCGGCGTGAGTGCGTTAATGAATAGTGCGTTAATGAACGATTGGCTTGATCTGGACTATCGTCCGGCCCTGCCGCAAAACAAAGAAATCGGCATCGGCATCATCGGCGCGGGCGAAATCGTGGAAGCCTGCCATCTGCCGGCTTATCAAATGGGCGGCTTGCGCGTCGTCGGGATTTTCGACTTGAACCGCGAGCGGGCGGAGCGGCTGGCGGCGAAGTTCGGCATTGCGAAAGTATACCGCGAGCTCGACGAGCTGCTGCTGGACGCCGACGTGCGTATCGTCGACTTGGCCGTGCCGGCGAGGGTTCAGCCGGACATCGCGGAGCGGGCAGCCGCGGCGGGCAAGCATATGCTGTGCCAGAAGCCGCTTGCGGAATCGTACGGGGAAGCGGTGCGCATTGCCGAGGCTTGCGCGAAGCACGGCATCAAAGGCGCGGTCAACCAGCAAATGCGCTGGTCCCCGAGCATTCGGGCCAGCCGCACGATCATCCGGCGCGGCTGGCTGGGCGAATTGCTGCAGGCGACGATCCAGGTGAACGTGAAGCAGGAGTTTGCCAATTGGGGCTGGCTGCGTGAAATGCCGACGCTGGAATTCATGTACCACAGCATTCATTACATGGATGCGATCCGGTTTCTGTTCGGCACGCCGGAGTACGTCTACGCGGACGGCGCCCGTTTCCCGGGCCAGCGCACGATCGGCGAGACGCGCACCTTGCTGCATGTCAAGTTTCCGGGCGAGGCGCGCGGGCTCATTCACGACAATCATAACCATATCGCCGGCGAGGACGATTGGTTCGCCACCTACAGGTTCGAGGGAACGGAAGGCATCGTCAAAGGCACGAACGGCTCGTTGTACAATTACCCGGTCGGCCGCGAGGATACGCTGAGCTTCCACGCGAAGGCGATTCACGAGGATTACTGGTTTACGCCGCGCCTGCATGGCAAATGGTTTCCGCATGCGTTCATGGGGACGATGGGCGAGCTGATGCGCGCCGTCGAAGAAGAACGCGAACCGGAGAACAGCGTAGCGGATAATCTGGAGACGATGCAGATGGTGTTCGGGGCCTACCTGTCGATGAGAGAGAATCGGCCGGTGACGCTGGCGGAAATCGCGAATGGCGCGAATGGCGCGAATGGCGTGAAAGGTTAGATGGGGAGAGGACAGAAAAGAGGGCGGATGCGCCCTCTTTGTTGTGGCCCGTCAAATGAACGTGGACCGCGTCAGCTTCTATCTTTAAGACCGATTCGCCTTGCTGTCTTGGACGGCGCTGTTGATCATGCCGTTCAGCTGCTTCAGGAAATCATCCACGCTTACATTAGGATTCGCCAGACCCGGAATTTGCTGCACCGCTACTTGTAAAGCTACATTCTCGTAAGCGCTGGCCTCCGGACTCGGCCGGGAGGCGTTCTTGAAGAACGCCTGCACGTTCTTACCGGATGTCCCGGTGACCGCCGCGCCGAATTGTTCCATCGTGTCGGGCGTGCGTATGACAGGGCCGATCCCTGCTTTCGCGTATTCCAGCTGTCTCTCCTCCGATAACAAATACGCGATCATCCGGAACGCCTCCTTCGCATGCTTGGACGTCGACGATATGTATAACGTAGTCGACAGCTGGAACGGTCCGAGCTTGGTTCCCTCGTCTACGGTCGGGAAGCTGACAAGGTCGAGATTCTGCCCGCCTTTTGCCCCTTCCGACAACAGATCGATCCCGTCTCCAACCGCCATGGCGATGCTGCCGCTATACGCAAACAGCGATCGTGCGGCCGACGGATTATTGCCCTCTGTCACCTGGCTAGCTGCGGCAGGCGCGATCAGGTCGCGGAACAGCGTCGCCAGCTCCGTCCACTGCGGACTGAGCACGGTCGACAAATCCGTTGTCGCATCCAGGAAATGCAAGCCGTATTCGTCCATCATATTCAAGAGGGTTATATCGCTCGTGTACGGCGTAAATCCGATATAGCTCGTTCCGGCGAATTGCTTATTCAATTCGGCAACGTCCTTCCACGTCATGCCGTCTTCAGGATAACGGATTTTCATTGCGTCGAATACGTTCTTGTTATAGTAGAGCGCGCTGAAGGTTCGGCTAAGCGGCAATTGATAGATATGCCCCTCTTCGTTGTCATGCGCATTAACGCCCTCGACGAGGCCCGGATCGAACAAATTGAGATCCATCTCTTGCGCATGAATAAAGTCGGTTAAATCAAGTCGGACTTGCTCCCAAATCTCATTCGGCGTAGCAAGATGATCGACATCCAATACCAAGTCCGGGAATGTATCGTCTATCGCATGGCCTTTCAGTCCATTCAAATTAAGAGCTGAGAAAGTAATGTCATAATTCGGAAAATGATCAATCAGATCGTCCTGCATTTGCTGCGGCAATCCGCCAAGCGCAGCGAACGAAATGGGCACTTTCGTTGCAGGGTCTCCCGATGCCGCTTGCTGCCCCGTCCCGTCCGATTGAATCTCGTTATTGCACGCGACCAGCGCGGCCGCAAGCGCGATTGTCGTGATCAATAGGGCGCCTCTTCTCACAGGCGATACCACCTCGCATCTTCATGATTTCTTCCTCTATTTCCATAATATAGTATAAATCCGCCATGATGTAGGGGGCAATCATCTGATCTTGTTCGTCATTCATGGAATAATGCCGGAGCATGGCGGTTGATAAAGGGGCTGCGGGGGAGGGGAGACTGAAATGGAAACGCTGGCAAACTTTTAATTGACACCCATTTTCGTTAATGTTACCCTTATTGTGCATCCGCATTAACGTTAATGGATTGTAATAACGTTTATTACCGCGGATATTTTTTTGGCCTTTTACATTATCGTTAATGTGCTAACGGTCATTTATCGGCGACATTGCAAATCCGCTTCAGGAGTACGGTTAAGGGAATCGAGAAGTCGTCCCGCAGACGAGCATGCGAGCGGAAGAGCGGGCGATCTACAAGGAGGCATTCCAAGATGAACGGTATCATTCAAGGACGACAAACGATGGCTATTCCTGTCTTCAAAGGCAATGGCAAGATCGAATACGGCGAGATGTCCGTGCCTGTTCCCGGCGAAGGCCAGCTTCTTATACAGGTGAAGGCTAATGCGCTGTGCGGCTCCGATCGCGGCCAGTTCTACGATGGAAGCTCCGTGACTCCCGGCCATGAAGCGTCCGGTATCGTGGCTGCGGCGGGACCTGGAACGCATACTGCGATCGGAACGCCCGGCGTCGTGTTTCTTATGGATTTCTGCGGAGCGTGCCGGAGTTGTCTGCAAGGCTTCACGAATCAGTGCTTGCGCAAAAGAGCCGATTACGGCTTCTCGCATCACGGCGGATATAATCCGTACATGGTCGTTAACGAAAACGTGTTCTTCGCTATTGACGGGGTGATTCCGTTCACCGAAGCCACGATGCTGCTCGATATTATGGGCACCGGGGGGCATGCCATCAAGCGCGCGCGGCTCGTTCATCAAGACATTCAGTCCGTGCTCGTCGTCGGCGCAGGTCCGATCGGCCTTGGCGTTCTGGCCATGGCGAAGATTCTGCTGGGCTTTCATATGCCGGTCTTCATCACGGATTTTGTTCCCTATCGACTCGAGCTGGCCGAGAAGATGGGAGCGATCCCGGTAAACCTAGCGAATCAAACCATCAAGAAAGCCCTGGAGGATGCCGGTTATTCGGATGTTGACGCGGCGATCGATACAAGCGGTAAAACGGCCGGACGCCATGGCGCGCTGGAAGTGCTTGCCCGTCGAGGGGCGCTTGTCTGCGTCGGACACGGTCAAGAGTTGAACCTCAAGGTGTCGAGCGATTTGATCGCGCCCGAACATAGCGTGCTCGGCAGCGAGTACTTCCAATATCAAGAGATCGCGGAGAATCATCCGCTGCTGCTGCAGCATCTGCCGTACTTGCGGCAGATCATTACGCATCGCTTCGGCATCGATCGAATTCAGGAAGCCTATGAGCTGTTCTTCCAAGGCGATACCGGGAAAGTCGTGATCGAACAATGAGCGCGGCCAAGAAACTGAAGGTGGCATTGATCGGGGCGGGCGGTTCCTCGAACGGCCGCGGATTATCCGATGGATTTAAACATGCGGGGAGCTGGGGGCTCCAGCATGCGCGTATTTTCGCGACGCGTCCCGACGTGGACTTCTGCGCGATTGTCGGACGCGACGGTAAGCGGACAGCGGACAAAGCTAGCGAGTACGGAGCGAAGCCATATACCTCGATTGCCGAAATGTTAAACGAAGAAACGCCGGATTTGGTGAGCTTATGCCTGCCGAACCAGGGGCATTTCGAAGCTACATTGGAAGTCATTCAGGCCGGTTTCCCGCTGCTTGTCGAGAAGCCGTTGGTGTTCGATCCGAAGGAAGCGGATATTCTCCTGAATGAAGCCGCCAAGCGCAGCTTGTTTTTTGCCATCAATTTTAACCATCGCTACGCGAAACCCGTGCAGCTTGCCTGCGAGGCGATTCGTTCCGGAAGACTTGGCGAGCTTACGTTCGCGTCATGGCGTTTTGGCGGCGAAGGAGGGGGCAGCCATCCGCATGCCAATCTCATCGAAACCCAATGCCACGGCTTCGACATGCTGGAGCATCTATGCGGACCGATCGAATCCGTCATGGCGGAAATGACGGACAAGACGGGCGGCGGGTATCGGACGCTCTCCCTCGCGCTTCGATTCGAGAACGGAGCGGTGGGCAGCGTCATCGGAACCTATGATTCCTCTTACGCCTACCCCGACACGCATCGCGTGGAAATCGACGGCACGTCGGGCCGTTCCGTTATCCACGATACCGTGAAGCGATACACGTTCCATTCGACGGGCAACGAGATCGGCGAAACCTGGGAGGCCGGTTACTTCAACGACGTCGACCGGGAGTTCCATCGGACATTCGATAAGCATATCGATGATTTGCTCGGCGCGCTTCGAGAAGGCGGGCAGCCGCCGATCCATGCGCATTCGGGATTACGCGCATTGTTAATCGCGGATGCCGCGATACGGTCGTTCGAGAGCGGGAAGCGCGTCAAGGTGTCCGGCGCAACGTAAGAACGAGTCCGCAAAATAGTTGATGAGAAGCAGAAACGATCCTAATGACTGCATATTGCACAGTCTTTAGGATCGTTTTCAGTTCCAACTGTTTATGTCGTAAGCCATTATGTCGGAAGTCATTATGCCGTAGTCGATGATGTCCATTAATTAACCGTGAGCTCCGTTTGCGGCTGCACGCGAAATTACGGCGGTGTCGATAACTTCCTTAAACGAGTGTTCTTCATCGGGCCGGTTGATTTTATGAAGCAGAATTTCAACCGCGCGGCGTGCCATCTCTCCTTGGGAGCTGCTGATCGATGAGAGGGGGAACGGAACGAACATTCTGGAATGGATGTTATCGAATCCGATGATGGCATATTCCTCGGGTATCTTGCAGCCTCTCAATTGAAGGGCATACATCGCTTCCCAAGCAATTACGTCGTTGAATGCGAAAATGCCGGTAAAGGGTTCGCTGCGTTCAACCATCGTTTCAACCTTTTCCTTCGCATCCCCCGTTCGAATGCCGATTTCTTTCGTGAGCGCGGGGTCAACGGACAAGCCGGCTTCTTCGTGTGCTCGCATATAGCCGCGATAGCGTTCTTGGGCGCTAGAGATCCGTTGCGGCGCATTCAAAAACAAAATTCTGGTATGGCCCTGGTCCAGCAAATGCTTCGCAGCCAGATAACCGCCCTTCTCATCGTCGCAGATGACGTAATCGAACGCCGGCTCATCCACAAACCGTCTGCCGACGAGTACGAACGGTATGCCGTTTCTCTTCATTAGATGCATATTCTCGGCGCTGTATTGCGCAGGACAAATAAGGATGCCGTCGACGTTCTTGCTGATCGCGATTTGAATGGCTCGCTCTTCTAATTCATTATTCTCCTCGGTGTTGATCACGAAAATCGTGTAATTATGCTTCCTGGCCGTATTCTCGATATCCTTCACCAGAATGCCGAAGTGGGGATTGGCAACGTCGCTTACAATCACGGCGATCGTTCTTGAATGCCCGGAACGCAGGGAGCCTGCGGCGGAGTTTCCGACGTACCCCATTTCTTTGGCTATCGTCTTAATCGCCTGCCGGGTAGCCGGAGCGATATCGTCTTTATCCTTAAGCGCCCTGGAGATCGTATTAACGGACAGCCCCGCTCGATTCGCGATATCCTTAAGTGTCACTTTTCTACCTAACACTCTTCCACTCCTTGCATAGCTGGATCATAAGCAGCTTACCGACCGCTACATGAACGTTCATATTTTCAAGATAGCATTTAGGCAACCACTTAGCAATCCTTTGACGATCCTTGGGCGATGCTCTTCTGGGCTATATGTTCAGACCCGGCGGAAGCTGCATCGGCCGTGCTTCGGGCGGCACCATGAAGGGAAAGACGGCAAACCGAGCAGAAGCGTCTGCCGGATGCTGCGAATTTCGTCGTGCGAACGGCCGGGCCGTGGTATATACTACCAAATAAGGATGCCGAGGCTGTCAGCTTAAGCGGGCTGGCGATGGATGCTGGATGCGAGACTTGAGACGCAGGATTCAAGGAGGAGATCGAAATGTTCTTCGTTAATGCAAGAGCCTTCGTTGTACGTACCCATGCCGGGAATGAAACCGAGATCGTCATTCAGAAGCGCGCGAAATCCGATTCCGACCATAAAATGGAACTGCCCGGCGGCCGGCTTGAGCTATACGAATCGTTGACGCAGGCGCTTATCCGCGAAGTGAAGGAAGAGACCGGGCTGGATGTATACGAGATCGAAGGGAGCGAGACGCGCGTGGATACGGTCGGCATCGATCCGGCTTTCGAGGTTGAAGTTATCCGTCCGTTCGCGGCTTACCAGACGACCAAGGGATCGATCGATTCGGTCGGCGTGTATTTCAGGTGCAAAGCGGAAGGCGAGCTGCTTGCCGAGGGCGATGAAACGCGCGCTATCCGCTGGATTGCCGTTCGCGAGCTGGCGGCGATGTTCCGGGACGATCCGCTGCAATTCTCGAGCGTCGACCGCGCGGGCATCAAGTTCTATCTGCGGGAGCTGGGCTTGTTGGATTTGCGAGGCGAAGGACGCCGCTGAAAGCATAGACTTTCATGAACAAGAAAAGAGGGGCTGCCCATGCAGACTTTTCCACGATTAACAACCGAACTCTCGTGCTGAGGCAGTTGACGCTTGCGGATGCACCCGAGATTTTCGATTATTTCAGGCTGGATGAAGTGACGAAATATTACGATTTGGAGAGCTTCACGGAGCTTCGGCAGGCGGAGGAGCTGATCGAGCGTTGGAGCGCCCGGTTCGAGCGGCAGGCAGGCATCCGCTGGGGAATCGCTTTGAAATCCGATGACCGGATTATCGGGACATGCGGCTACCACGGCTGGTCGAAGGAGCACGGCAGAGCGGAAATCGGGTATGAGTTGACGCCTGCCTGCTGGCGGCAAGGCATCATGAGCGAGGCGCTTGCCGCGATCATACCTTACGGATTCGATCGCATGGGGCTTAACCGCATTCAAGCTTTCATCGACCAGGACAACGCGGGTTCGAGAAACGTGCTGGAGAAAGCAGGGCTGTGCGAGGAAGGCTTGCTGCGGGACTATTTCTTCGAGAAAGGGCGGTTCGTGGATGCCGTTCTGTTCGCGAGGCTGAAACGAGACCGCTGACTCGGCTAGCCCGGTCCAAGGCAGCGGCCGCCTAAATAAGGAGGAAAGGCATGCTGGACAAAACGCTTCCGTATTACGATATCATTATGACAAGAGACGGTTCGCTGCCCGTTCCGCCGCCCGTGCTGCCCGAGGGGTATTCATTCGCGGCATTCGCGGAAGGCGATGAAGCGCAATGGGCCGACATCGAAGCATCGGTGGGGGAGTTCGACGAGGCCGACGAGGCGCGCCGGTATTTCGAGCAGGAATATTTGCCGCATCGGGAGCAGGTGCGCGAACGCACCCTGTTCGTTCGCAGTCCGGAAGGCGAATACGCGGGGACGGTGACAGCTTGGTGGAACGAATCCGGGCCGCGGCGGGTCGCTTCGCTCCACTGGCTTGCCGTGAAGCCTGGCTTCCAGGGGCTCGGCCTCGGCAAAGCGCTTATCCGGCAATGCCTGCTGACGCTGGCGCAGCTCGAAGGGGACCGGCAAGTTTATTTGCATACGCAGACATGGAGCTGCGCGGCGATTGGCTTGTATTTGCAGGCAGGCTTCATTATCGAGCCGTCGACCAGCTTCGGACAATATCGGAACGACTATGAGCAGGCCATGCCGCTTATCCGGGACCGGCTTCGATTGGACCGGCCGTCCGGGCAGTAAGTTTGCGCGCGCACGGGGCGCTCCGCTCGAACATCACAAGGCAGAAGAAGGAGCACGGAATATGGAAATTGCATTCGATACGTTCGTCATTTCGGATAACAAGGACAAGCTTGATCATGCCGTGATCGTGGATTACTTGTCGAGAAGCTACTGGGCGAACAAGCGGCCAGAAGAGCGGATATTGAAATCGATCGCCAATTCGGTCTGTTACGGGGTGTACGAGGAGGGACGGCAAGTCGGTTTCGCCCGTATCGTGACGGACTGGGCGACGGTATTTTATTTGTGCGATGTGTTTATACTGGAAGCTTATCAAGGGCGAGGGCTGGGGAAAAGATTGATCGAGGCCATTGTGAACGCGCCGGAATATGAAGGCGTCGCGGGCTTGCTCGGTACGCGGGACGCCCATGGCCTGTACGAGCGGTACGGCTTCGAGCAGATCGAAGGGCGGTTCATGCGGCGGGCGCCGCAAGACGCTGCTGCACGCACGAACCTGGGGCAGAATGAATCGGAGCACGCGGGTAGTTAACAAGGAAGCATGCAATTACGCCATAACGACGAAGGTGATCACCATGAATGCGAAACAAGCTGCGGCGGAGAAAGCCGCGGAGCATATCGAATCCGGCATGACGGTCGGACTCGGAACCGGCACGACGGCGTACTATGCGATTCATCGCATTGCCGCCCGCGTGCAGGAAGGACTGGATATCCGCGCGGTAGCCAGTTCGAAGCAATCGGAGGAGCTGGCGAAGCAGCTCGGCATTCCCATCGTTCCGTTCGCCGCGATCGACGGCATCGACGTTACGATCGACGGCGCGGACGAGGTTGACCAGGCGCGTAATCTGATCAAGGGCGGAGGCGGCGCCCTGCTCAGGGAGAAAATCCTTGCGGCGAACAGCACCGCCTTCATCGTCATCGTCGACGAGTCGAAGCTGGTCCGCAAGCTGGGGGCATTCGCCTTGCCTGTGGAGATCGTTCCGTTCGCCTGCGAGCTGACGACGAAGCAAGTGCGGGCGCTCGGCTGCGAGCCGGCGCTCCGGGCCGTCGACGGCCGGCCCTTCGTGACGGACAACGGCAATTTCATCGTCGACTGCGACTTCGGCGTAATCGACGATGCCGCGGAGCTCGGCTGCAAGCTTCATCGGATCCCGGGCGTCGTGGAGCACGGATTATTCGTGGGCATGACCAAGACCGTCATTGTCGGCAGTGCCGACGGCTCAGTCCGTTACCTCTGACAAGCGATCGCGAAAACAAAAGATAGCGAGAACAAAATTCGGAAGCGGGGATGACACGGATGGTGAAAGCGATTTTGTTCGATTTGGACGGAACGCTGCTGGATCGCGACCGCTCGCTTGCGGCTTTTCTGGCGCAACAATTCGAGCGCGTACCGGCGCTTCGCGGCATGGGCCGAGAAGCGTATATCCGGCGGTTCGTCGAGCTGGATCGGAAAGGCTACGTCTGGAAGGACGTCGTATACCGGACGCTGATCGAAGAGTATCGGCTTTAGCTGGACTGGCAGGAGATGGTGGACGACTATGTCCGCTCGTTCCAGCGGCACTGCGTCGGGTTTTCCGGCATGATCGCGATGCTGGATACGTTCAAGCGCCAGGGGTACAAGCTGGGCGTTATCACGAACGGGTTCGGCGATTTTCAGATGGGCAGCATCCGCGGCCTCGGGATCGAAGTGTATTTCGATGCCATTCTCGTCTCCGAAGTCGAAGGCTTGCGGAAGCCGGATATCCGCATCTTCGAGCTGGCGCTGCAGCGGCTCGGCGTCCGGCCGCATGAAGCGGTATTCGTCGGCGACCACCCCGCCAACGATGTGGAAGCGAGCATGCGCGCGGGAATGCGCGGCGTCTGGAAAGAAGACGCGTCGCTTGGCGAGCCCGCAGGACCGGCGCTCAGGATTCGCGAGCTTCCGGAGCTGCATGGTCTTATTGCGGCATTGGCCGAAGAGTCGCCGCTTCCCAAGCGGCAATCACCCTAGCGAAGGGAGTATTGTCATGAACATTACGTTTCGGTTAGCGGAGCTTCCGGACGAAGCGCCGATGGAGCTGCTGCTGCTGGCCGATCCGTCGCGCGCGCTTGTCGAAGCCTATTTGCGCGAAGGCAGCTGCTTCCTGGCTTGCGCCGGATCGGAAGTCGTCGGGGAGTTCGTCCTGATCGACACGGCTCCCGACGCCGTGGAAATCATCAACGTAGCCGTCCGCCCGGAAATGCAGGGCAGGGGGATCGGCAAGCAGCTCATCGAACGGGCGATCGAGGAAGCGAAGCGGCGAGGCGCCGCGCATATCGACATCGGGACAGGCAATTCAAGCTTGCATCAGCTGAAGCTGTACCAGCGCTGCGGCTTCAGAATCGTCGGTATCGATCGCGATTTCTTCTTGCGGCATTACGATGAAGAAATCGTCGAGGACGGTATCCCGTGCCGGGATATGATTCGACTGCGGATGGATTGCGGGGGGCAATAGGCGAGGAAATGGCTGAGGATGCGTGATGGCCGTCAACAACCTCGCTGTCAAGCGCGTTCGTCCATGGCGATCCTGCGCATGCGTTATTTGTTCCATGAAGCCTGATGCTGCTTCGCGTATTGTCTGGGCAGCAGGCCGACCTTCTTCTTGAACATGCGGAGAAACCCCGAATAATCGTTGAAGCCCGCGTCCATGCTGGCTTCGGTCACGCTGCGGCCTTCCCGGAGCAGGGCCTTGGCCAGGGCGATGCGCTTGTACAGAATGTATTCGTGGATCGTGCTGCCGGTATGTTTCTTGAACAGCCGGCTTAAATGGAATTTGCTGATGAAGAACAAGCTCTCCAATCGCTCCAGCGACAAGTCCTCGGCCAAATGCCGGTCGAGATAAGCGAGCACGGGCGCAAGCTGCGAAGGCAGGTCAAGACCGATGTCCTTCTCTTGCTGCTTATAATAGCACCGATGCACGAGCGCGAGGATTTCGAGCAGGCAGCCGAGCTTGACGACGAGCGATTCGGGAGCCGGCTGCTTCCGCAGGTCGTCGAACTTGGCGAACAGCTCCGCCAGCGCGGAACGGTCATGCTCGTTTAGCCTGACTTTGTTGCGCTCGCCGATCGGCCGGTCATAGAAGCATTCCAGCAGGTCCAGCTGCTCCGTACGGAACAACGCGATCATCGCCGGATCGAATTCGATCGTCACGCGCTCGTACAGCGCGTCCGTCGTCAGAGCGGGCTTATGGATTTCATGCTCGTTCGTAATGATCAGATCGCCGATTCGCAGCGGATAGACGGCTTTGTCCACGAAATAATTGACGTCGCCCCGAATGAGGAAGAAGATTTCGCAGCCGCGGTGCAGATGGAAGTGAATATTGAACGGCGGCTGACGCGTCGCATGAAGAAAGTTCGCATGGTCGTCGAACCGGGCAAGATAGTTGCTGAGCATCGTACCGCCCTCCTTTAATTTTGAGCAATATTATCCACTTTCAGCGCAATTTCGTCAAGGAAGTTGTATATGCATTTCGATAGGATGAAAGGGAAGCGTGTTCATTCATATTCATCGGGAGGCGTACTAATGAGCGAGCGTACGATTAAGTTCGGGCTGGTCGGCATCGGCGGCATCGGACAGCATCACGTCAATTATTTGCGCAGCATGGAGCATGTGGCGTTGGTCGCCGTGTGCGATACGGATAAGGGAAAAGCGGACGCGACGGCGAAGGACTGCGGGGCGGCAGCCTATTACGATGCGATCGACATGCTGGATCGCGGAGGCCTCGACGTGGTCATCATTGCCGTGCCGCATTACGACCATCCGACGATCGCGATCGAAGCGTTCAAGCGGGGCATCCATGTCCTGTGCGAGAAACCGATCGCCGTACACGTCAATGCCGCCAAGGCGATGATCGAAGCGCATGAAGCGGCGAAGGCGCGGAAGCCGGACTTGCAATTCGCCATCATGTTCCAGGAGCGGACGCTGCCTTATTACGCGAAGCTGAAGGCGATCATGGAAAGCGGCATGCTCGGCAAGCTGTCGCGGGCGACGTGGATTCATACCAAATGGTTCCGTTCGCAGGCCTACTACGACAGCGGCGGCTGGCGCGCGACATGGGCCGGCGAGGGCGGCGGCATCCTGACCAATCAATGCCCGCATACGCTGGACATGTATCAATGGCTGTTCGGCTTGCCTGCGACGATATCGGGTCATGCGCATATCGGCAAGTACCACGACATCGAGGTCGAGGATGAAGTGACGGCGTATTTCGAGCATGCGTCCGGCATGATCGGCCACTTGATCGTGACGACGGCGGAGCTGCCGGGCACGAACCGGATGGAGATCGTCGGCGACTTGGGCAAGCTCGTTCTCGAAAACAACAAGCTGCTCTATTATAAGTATCCGCAGTCGATGCTGAAATTCTCGCAAGAGACGGATCAGCGCTTCGCCGAATGGGAGATCGTACCGGAAGAAATCGCGGTCGATACGAATGTGCCGAACGGCCACCACGTCGTCACGGAACGGCTCGTTCAGCGGCTGCTCGGCAACCGGGTCGACCTGATCGCGGAAGGACCGGAAGGGCTCGGGTCGCTGACGCTGGCGAACGGCATCATGCTGTCTTCGTTCAAGCAGCGCCCCGTGCCGGTGCCGATCGACGGCGATGCGTTCCAGGCCGAGCTGGCAGAACGTATCCGCACGTCGAGCTATGTGAAGAAAGCCGTACAGCAGCCGGATGCGAACCAAGACATGTCCGCTTCGTTCGGAACGACCAAATAAGGGGAGAGCCATCATGACCAACGTGAAACTGACCTGCTTCGCTGATGAAATTTCGCATGATTTGGAAGAACAGCTCGATGTCCTGCAGCAAGAGGGACTTTCGTATATGGAGCTGCGAGGCGTATGGGGCAAGAACGTCCTTGATCTGACGGAAGAGGAGCTTGGCCGCATCCGCGAGATGACCCGGGCGCGCGGCTTCGGCATCTCGTCCATCGCGTCGCCGATCGGCAAGTATCCGCTGCAGGACGATTTTGCGCCGCAGCTCGAGAGCTTGCGCAAAGCGATAGCGGCCGCGCACGCGCTCGGAACGCCCTATATCCGCGTCTTCTCCTATTACTTGCCGGAGAACGCCAGCCTGGACGAATGCCGGGACGAGGTACTGCGGCGCATGAAGCAGCTCGCCGACATGGCCGAGCAGAACGGCGTCATTCTCATTCTGGAGAATGACGACCACTTGTACGGCGCGAAGGACGACCGCTGCCTGGACATCCTGCAGCACTGCGGCTCGGATGCGCTGCGACTGGCGCTCGATCCCGGCAATTTCGTCATCAACGGTGTCAAGCCGATGGCGGAGGCTTATCCGAAGCTGCAGGCGTACACGTCCTATATTCACGTGAAGGACGCGACGTTCCAGCCGAGACGGTTCATGCCGGCCGGTGAGGGCGACGGCCAGATTGACCTGCTGCTGCCGGCGCTCAAGGAGCGCGGCTACGACGGCTTCCTGTCCGTGGAGCCGCACTTGGGCGATTACATGCCGCATGCCAGCAATCCGAAGCGCGTCGTAACGGCGATAAGGGCGCTGAAGCGCCTGCTGGATCGGTCCGGGATGACATGGGAGCAGCGTGCCTGACAGCTTGACAAGCGCAGCCGCCTAATCGACTGACCTCAAGAGAGCCGCCGTCATACGTGACGGCGGCTCTCTATGCTGCATCCAACAGAGGATGAGTTACGCGCAAATGGCCCCGGATACATAATAGACGATTTTTTTTTTGAGCGTCAGTCTACTACTATGGTCGGCATTCCGGTATGGTTGGTATAGCGGCCGCGGAAGCATGGCGCCTATCGAGTGAGGCGTACCGGTTTCCAACGATTTTCTATCCAGCATCGGCCAGTACTCGCACACGGCTAACCGCGTTTTTCCCCTAATATAAGGGAGAAGGCAAATACGCCGCAAGAAACGGAGCAGAGGAATGAACATTTCGTTTAAACCGGTAACAGAAAGCACGATTGACATGTATAACCGCTATGAAGTCGCCGTCCACGTTGAACATCCGGCATTCCGTAACCCGTTCACGGAAGTCGAGCTGATCGGACAGTTCGGCGAAGACGAAGCGCCGTTTACTTTTACGCACGGGCTGGCCGACGGTCTTCTAGGGACTGCGGAGAACCGAGACCGCTTGATTCCGGTTGACGGGTTTTGCGATTCGGAAGACGGCAGCTTGTTCCGCATCCGGTTCATGCCGCGGTCAGCGGGCCGATACCGCTATACCGTTGCATTCAAATTCCAGGGTAAGACCTGGTCCTATGAAGGATACTTCGAAGCGAAGCATGCGGGCGATCGCGGAATCCTTCGGGTAGATCAGGCGTTTCCTTCTCATTTCGTATGGGAAGGGACGGGGGAGCATTACTTCTACAACGGCATGACGGCGTACCATTTGCCCGGCATTCGCGAAGACGACGAAATCAAGCGCATCCTTGACCGCTTCCATCGGAATCGGGTAAACCGGCTTCGCATCGGCTTAAGCTCCAGCCGGGTCCGCAACGCGATGGCCTGGTTCGAGCCGGTGTACGAGTCGGAGGCGTTTACGTTCTGCTATGGCCCGTGGGCGGCGGAGCGTCCGGATGACGCGGAGAATCCGGGCTGGGATGTGACGCGGTTCGATATCGCCTATTGGAACAAGCTCGAGCGTATCATCGACTATGCCCGCCGGCAGAATATCGTCATCTCGCTTATCATGTACGTGGACGCTTACCGCCAAGGAGCGGATCCATACGGCAAGCTGCAGATGGGCGGGCAGGACGAGCAGCGGTATTTCCGCTATGCGGCAGCCCGGCTCGCGGCTTTCTCGAATATCACCTGGGATCTAACGAACGAATACCGGCTGATTCGGCCGCATGCCTGGGTAGAACGGATGGGCTATTATCTGAAAGCCTGCGATCCGTACGGCCATCTCGTCACCTGCCATGGACACGGAACCTTCGAATTCGGCCGATCGGGCTGGGCGGACTTCGCCGTCTACCAGAGCTGGGATGAAAGCGGCGGTTACGCATACATGCTGCACAACCGAGAACGGCAGCAGAGCACGGGCCGCATCATTCCGCAGGTGAACGAAGAGTTCGGCTACGAGGACCATTATCCGACCGCATGGGGCGAAGGGAAAGTCTATCCGATGCGAAGCGGCGACACGCTGCGGCGCAGAGCTTGGGAAATCTACATGGCAGGCTGCTATCAGACAAGCGGCGAATACGCCGGCAACGGACAGGGCGGCTGGGTCAACGGCCGCGGAGACGGCACCATGCATATGCTCGAAGGCTTCGCCCATATCGTAACGTTCTTCGAAAGCTGCGAGTGGTGGAGGACGACTCCGGACAATAGCCCGCTCGGGCAGCGCGATGCATGCTGCCTGGCCGATGAAGGAGAACTGTATATCGTGTACACGCCCGTGGCTCAAGATCTCGAGCTTCGGCTTCCGGCCGGAAGCTACGAGATGAACTGGTACAACCCGAGAACGGGCCGGTTCTACGAGCCGCAGCTCATCCTGTCCGAGGAACGGCCGGTTCTCTTCCGGTGCCCGGAAGCAACGAATGCCCCCGACGATGATTTCGTGCTCCGTCTGATACGAAGCGAAACCGAATAAGCTGTATGCCGAGCAGGCCGTGGAGCATCCTTGAAGGAGGAGCTCGGCGCGGCCTGCTATTCAGGCCGGCAACAAGAGAGCCGCCGTCATAAGTGACGGCGGCTCTTATATTGCATCCAACAGAGGATGAGTTACGTGCAAATGGCATAGATACATAATAGTCTATAATTTTTTCGAACGTCAGTCTACTCTTATTTTCGGCATTCCGGTATGGTTAGCATAGCGGCCGCGGCGCTAGAACGAATCGGGAGGCTGGATATGGAGACGTATTATTGGGACAGTAAGATCGAATATTTGAAACGGTCGGAGAGCTTATACTACAACGACGATTACATCCGGTTTCTGGTCGAACGCGTCTGGCAGATCGACAAGCCCGTGGCTATCATGGATTTCGGCTGCGGCTTCGGCCATATGGGAGCGAGGCTGCTGCCCCTCCTGCCCGAAGGTTCATCGTACGCGGGCATGGACATGGGCAGCGGGCTGATCGAGCACGCGCAAGCGCTGTTCGAAGGCTCGCCCTATAAGACTTCGTTTACGGTCGGCGACGTGCTGCAAGCGACGTTCGAGCGCGAATACGATATCGCGATTTGCCATGCCGTGTTCCTGCATATGACCGATCCGGAAGCGCTGCTGCGCAAGATGGCAGGCTGCGTGCGGAGCGGCGGGAAAGTGATCGCGTTCGAGCCCCACTGGATCGGCAACGCGGCGAATTATTACTACGATGGCATCGAACAATCGGACGTCACGCCGCTCGGCCTGCTTCAAGAATTGTACGAGCGCGATTATCGCCGGACGAAGAAGGACGGCAATATCGGACTGAAGCTGCCCCATTATTTCAGCTGCCTGGGACTGCGCGACGTGCAGTGCCGGGTGAGCGACAAAGTCAATGTGCATGATCCGAACGCGGACGAAGCAACGCGGGCGCGGCTGTTCGAGGCGATGCGCTTCGGCGATCCCGGCGAGCGCGAGCCGTTCGTCGGACAATTGATCGAGCGCGGCATGTCGGCTCAGGACGCCGAACGGCTATATGAAGCGGAGAAGCGCTTGGCGCAGCGCTTCACCGCCTCGGTGTTCTCCGCTTACGCGGCCGGCATGAAGATTACGTTCGGGACCGTGCGGTAGGATAAGCGGCATGACCATAAGAGCTCGACAGCGAAGGACCATGGCGAATTTGCCATGGACTTCTTCCTGCCTCATCCCCCATAAGACCTGGATAGCGCTGTCGTACCGCATCATTCCTTAGCATTACTCCGCATCGCGTATGGTAAATATTGTGTCGAATCGGGATTGTAGCCCTGTCTGGAATGTTGTATTCTGGAAAAGTTGTAGGCTTCCTTCTAGATTGATAGAATGTTTATTCCTCGTAGACAGTTCGTTTCGGAGGATTAGCTTACACGATACTTTACATCATGGGGGATGGAGCGAGTGAAACGGATTACGGGTTTATGGTTGGCGATGATGATCGCGACAACGTTGTTCGGCGGCGTGAGCTTCGCCGAGCAGCATACGGTGAAAGCATCGGTAACGGGGAGCAGCACCTATGTCGACGGGAAACCGAACAGCGGATACGGATTCAATATTGCGGGCAGCAATTATTACAAATTGCGCGATATCGCCCGATATTTCTCGGGTACGGCCAGCCAGTTCGCGCTGTCCTGGAACCATACAAGCCATGCGATCGAGATAACGACCGGCAAGCCGTATACGCCCGAGCGCAATGAACGGGATACCTACTATTACAGCGGCCGCACTTACATGGCCACGCTCTCCACGGCCAAATTGCTGATCAATGGCAAGCCGCAATCGATCGTGGCCTATACCGTCGATAACAACACATATTTTCAACTGAGAGATTTGGCCGATAAAATCCCGTTCGAGATCGCCTACGATCCGGCAGCCGATCGTATCTCCATGTTCTCCCGAACGCCTGACAACGCCTACCGGGCCAAGACGGAGACCGGAGCAAGCGGCAACGAAGTATCGAGCTATTTTCCGAGATGGAGGAGCACCGTGACGTCCTATGCCGTAAGCAACGGCGACGGGACGATCAGCGCGATCGAAGCGGGCGCGGCGGTGACGATCGAGACCTATAACGCCGGCTATGGACGAATTGCCGCGAAGAAGATCAAGAACGAGCTGCCGTTGTTCGGCGGGTTCTACAGCGGCGCTGCCTATAATTATCTCGCCTTCGGTCAGGAGAACCGGGAAGAGAACGACGACAAGGAAGTCATCCGGATCGTCCGCTACGATAAGAGCTGGAACCGGGTCGACAGCGTCTCCGTCAAAGGCGGAGAGAGCTATACGATCGTGCCGTTTGACGCCGGCTCCGGACGATTCGCCGAGAACGGCAATACGTTGGTCTTCCACACGGCGCGTACCCGGTATACGACGGAAGACGGGTTAAACCACCAGTCCCAGCTTACGATTATCGTCAATACGTCCAACATGGCCGTCACCAACGATTTGGGCAGATTCCAAGCGAATCATGTCAGCCATTCCTTCGACCAGTATGTTCAATTCGACGGCGGCGAGCATGTCCTGATCGATCATGGCGACGCCTATCCGCGTTCGGTTGTGCTGCAGAAGGGCGACGGCAAGAACTACGACGCAGTCGACCTGTTTACGATCCCGGGTTCAATCGGAGCCAACGCCACCGGCGTCTCCGTCGGAGGCTTCGAGCAGTCCGCGTCCAATTACATCGTGGCGATGAACACGGTCAACCACGCGCTGGTCCAAACCTACACCTCCTATGAAATGGTCGGTCTGGCAGTCGATCAGCGGGATATTGTCCTGTGCGTATTGCCCAAGAACAGCATGACCGCTTCGGCGGTGAAGCGGCTCACCGTCGCCAAGTACGTTGGCAGCGACAAGATCGCTTCCATTCCTAAGCTGGTGAAGATTGCGGACGACAAGCTGATGGTGCTGTGGCAGGAATTCGATATGGCCGGCAATGCGGGAGCGGTTAAATATGCCTACGTCGACGGCAATGGGAATACCGCGGGCGCCATCCAGACGCTTCCGAATTTCAAGCTGTCCGAAGCGAATCCGATCGTGAGCGGCGGCAAGGTAGTCTGGTATACCGACAGCAACGGCACCCGCATCTTCTATTCGATCCCGCTGAAGTGACGTTGAAGGGAACGCGGCAGCCGTGCGCCTCGGCCTGCCCTTGAACAAGCGGAAATCGCGATCCGTACGTTAAAGATTCGAAAAAAGCCCGCCAGGCTAACACAAATAGGCGCTCACCCACATAGAATGTAGAACAGTCTCGAAAAGTCGGGGAGGTTTCGGTGCTTGCCCGGCCATTACATCTTGGGGGTGGCCGTAGTATGCCTGGTTTTTTTGCCGCAATTGCATTGTTCATCAAACAGCTGTCGCTTCTTGTCTCCTATGTCAAAAACAATGCGTTTCCCCAGCCGCTGCAAGAGGAAGAGGAGCTTCGGCATTTGCAGCTCATGGCGGAAGGGAATCAACAGTCCCGCAATTTGCTGATCGAGCACAACTTAAGACTTGTCGCCCATATCGTGAAGAAATTCGACAATACGGGCGAAGGGCTGGAGGATCTGATCTCCATCGGCACGATCGGGCTGATCAAAGCGATCGAAAGCTTCCAGACCGGCAAAGGCACGAAGCTGGCGACGTTCGCGGCTCGGTGCATCGAGAACGAGATCCTGATGCACTTGAGGTCGCTCAAGAAAACCCGCAAGGACGTGTCCCTGCATGATCCGATCGGAACGGATAAAGAGGGCAACGAAATAACGCTCATCGATATCCTCGGCACCGAAGCGGACGAAGTGGCGGAGCGGGTGCAGCTGAAAATCGAAAAAAGCAAAATCTATAAGAACCTTGACATATTGGACGAACGGGAGAAGGAAGTCGTCATCGGCCGCTTCGGGCTGATCACCGGCGGAGAGGAACGGACGCAGCGCGAGATCGCGAAGGAGCTCGGCATTTCGCGCTCGTACGTGTCGCGGATCGAGAAGCGGGCGCTGATGAAGCTGTACCATGAGTTTTATAAGGCGAAGAAGTGAGCGTAAGAAGTGGTTGCTCGTAAGTGAACTGCACCTCGTCAAGTTGAACAGTAAAGCGGCCTTCGTCCGGAATTCCATTGGACTGAGGCCGTTTCGCTTTTCCTGTAGTCGGTCGTTCTTGTATCGGATTTTTTGATCGTCCATGAGGGTGGTTTTTATTTGGAGTTGAAGTGAAAATATTGTCACAATTTAGGAGGCTGTGATATATTGAGTGGGGAATTTGTACTACATAGTGTGTATGGAAAAATCCGGATCAAGCAATTGTCTATGGAATTGTTTCTCGAGTTTCCTGTGCCTTATTAAAAATAAAAGGAAGTGCGAACAATGTCTGAACTGATACAAAGAGGTAAGGGTCTAGAGAGTGAAGGGAAGTACAATGCTGCTTTAATTTGTTTCGATCAAGCGATCAATCAAGGTCATAGCGATCATCTATTTGAAGCTGTTACAGCCAAATTAAATCTTTTGGAACAGTTAAATCGCTATGAGGATATGCTTAGCACATGCGATCAAGTTTTAAAGAAAAGAAGTAATTACGACTATTACTTTCTTATTAAAAAAGGCGGAATTTTGAAAACCCACTTTTATCATTTAAATAAACACGTCGAGTGTTTTAATCGTGCTCTTGAAGTAACAAATAAAACGATTTCAAAAGACCCGACAAAACCATGGAACTATCAAGAAAAGGCAAAAGCATTATTCCTTTTAGACAAATTTACGGAGTGTTTCGAAACATTAGAAATTGCACTTGAGTTTTCGGTTGAGGCAGAAGAAAAAGGCAATATTTTTTATGACCAAGCTCGGTATTACGAAGAATGGTATGAACAGACAAAAAACCTTGATTTTTTACATAATGCATTAAAAAGTTATAAGAAAGCCAGTTCTCATGGAGAAGATGTAGATATCTACATTGAAAGTGTGCGATCGACTATTGAAGATTACAAAAAGCTTGAGACACTGAATCGAAAACTTGAGGGCACATCCAAAAATGCGAAAAACTATATTGAAAAAATAGAATTAACTGATGACATGAATGATATTTTCGAAATTTTTGATCAGGCTGTATTAAATGTATCAGATGCAAAGGGTTTAGGGGAATTATATGCTTCAAGAGCATTCTATGAATTTTATCAAAATACTCAAAATCCATTTCGTTATGAGAAAGCGATGGAATGCTTGGAAAAAGCGATAGAATACCTGAATCAAGCAAGGCGGAAGGCAAACGGTTGGAGAGAAGAGGATGAGATAAATCAAAAAATCATCAACGCTTACGATAGCATGGGGAATCATATTGAATCGAAGGCAAAAGAAAGAGATGATAACGAACTTTATGAACTAGCAATTGATTTATACATTTTTGCAAATGACATAAAAGCAGCAGATTATGATCGTTTGAATAAAATATCCGATCTAGAAAGCAGATTAGGGTATGGCGCTATATTTAACCGTCGGCCACAAAAGAGTAAAGAGGCATTAATTGAGAGAATGAAAGCTTGGCGACAATATTTATAGCCAGTTCGGCTGGAGGATTGGACTTTGGGGTTGAACAATGCAGTGAGAAAGAGTTGATTACTTTAGCCTACCTTTGGGTAGGCTTTTTTGATTAAGCCTTTTTTACGGTTTACCGACGCCGGGCATGTCGGATATTGTATGATGGAGACGAGAATAACTGCCGTCATAGGCATGATGAACTTAGGAGGATGGCATGTCCTGGAGCAAATTGAAGCAACGATTGGAAAGCTTTCTCTGTCCGGCATTAATCGGGCGGGTCGAATACCGCGCAACCGGCTACCGGTATTTGCCCGATAAAGCGGGGCTTTGTTATATCGCCGTAGACAAGAAGAACGTGCTCAATATGAGCGACGCAGCGACAGCTGTCAAATGGTATCAGTCGGAGCTCGAAATCAAGCATGATGCAGATATCCATGTTCCGATCGGCATCGACGAAATCGAAGCCGTCCGAATAGAGACCAAGGGGAACGTCCCGGAGGAGCGGCTGAAGGTTATTGCAAGAGGCAGAAAAATAGCCGATTACGCGAAGGAGCTGATGTCCGCGCAGTCGGCATTGAGCAAATCGAATTTCACTGTCGAAGCGACCAAGTTTCTCGCTCTTCCGATCGAGGAAAGCTTGGAGAGCCGCGATATCCTATTGAATATCCTCGCACTGGTGGACAGGCGAGTCGGGAAGAAACGAATTCTGGACATGCGCGAGAGGATCAAGTCGAAGCATCCCGTCGTGCAGTATTTTCATGAACTGCGGCTGCGTACATTTTGACAACGGAGAACGCTAGAACACTTTTCTCGCGTCGCGGTTTTCCTTTAGCATCTCGACGGCTTCCCGAAACCGCTGGCCGTGCACGATTTCGCGCTCGCGCAAAAACTTGAGACCGTCATTGAGATCGGGATCGTCGCTAAGATCGATAATGTATTGATAGGTCGCGCGCGCTTTCTCCTCCGCCGCGATATCCTCGTACAGATCGGCGATCGGATCGCCCTTGCCCGCGATATAGGAAGCGTTGAACGGGATGCCGCCGGCATTCTCGTAATAGAGCGCGCTGCCGTGATTGACGTAATGGGGCTCGAGCCCGGCTTCCCGAATCTGGTCGGGCGTCGCATCCTTGGTCAGCTTGAATACCATGGCGGCGATCATCTCAAGATGCGAGAATTCTTCCATCGCGACGTCCGTCAATAACCCGGTCACCTTGTCCGGAATCGAGTAGCGCTGGTTCATGTAGCGGAGCGCGGCTGCCAGCTCGCCGTCGGCGCCGCCGTACTGTTCGATCAAGTATTTGGCAAGCTTCGGATTGCAGCTGCTCACCTTCACGGGGTAGAGCAGCTTCTTCTCGTATACGAACATGCTTGAACGCCTCCTTAAGGATGGATGTTACAGCTGCCAAGGCCATAACCCTTCGCCCCAGCCGGACGCTTTGCCGGATTTGAAGGGCTCGCTCGGGCAGAGCGTACCGAATTCGTCCTCGACTTGTTCTTTTAGACGGATGCGTTGTTCCGCGATTTCGTTGAACTGCTCCAATGCTTCCGCGTCGTCCGGGTGCGTGTGCAAGTACAGTCTCAGCTCTGTCAGCGTGAAATCGACGGCTTGCAGCTCTTCCAGCAGATTCATCGCCTTGATCGTGGGCTGCTTCATCTTGTATCCTCCTTCTTGCCGAACGGGGAATCGTAAGGCCCGAACAGGGCAGGCCACAGGGTGCCTTTCCGGAGCGCCTCGGCAGGCTTGAATTGCTCGAGTCCGGGCTCCTGTACGCCTAAATACAAGTTAGGAGGCGTCTCGTACGTTTTGACTTCCAAAGCGGGGCAAGGATCGTTTTTACCGACTGCGGGTTTCCAGCGTTTGCGATGATCGCTCATACCTATGAACCTCCTAGACCAAGATTACGAGTTAATACACCTGCAAGCGAAGAACTGAATCTGCTGCAAGAGCACGCGGAATTCGTTTTCAGAGGACGGCTTAGGCGTGTAATGGGGGGTTCAACTGCGTCGGATGCGTCGGACGACTGCAAATGGGGGGCAACATCGCGCGTATGCTCGCGGACAGGAGATCCGTTATATGGCCTGATTAGCCTGTTTTCGATTGTCATTCGGGGACATTAACGGATCCTGTGTCCGTTCGCTGCCCCGAAAGCCTGATTTCCCCCCAATAACGGATCCTCTGTCCGCCAGAGGTATGAGATTGACAGCCGTCATACGCCGTCACACCGCGCGAGGTGCTGAAAGTGTTGGAGAGGGGATCCTTTCCTTACCCTACATGCGAATGCGGCGTATGCCGCGTCGAACTTTCTCGACAGCTTGGAACGCGGAAGCGGCTGCTCCAATAGGAACAGCCGCTTCCGCGTTATTTTGTGTGCGTTATTGAGCCGCGTCCCTCAGAATACGACGTAGGTTTGCGTATGGCGTAACAAGTATGCGCGATCCCGCACATATTGCGGCTGCTCATTCTCTTGGCCGGCCGCTGCCGGCTCGCGGTTTGCTTGAACATTCATAAGGGCCGTTAGAAGCAGTTCGAATCTCGCCGGTCCCCAGGCCTCCTGCTTGTGCTGCGCATAGTGGAAGCCTTCGAGCAGCGTCAGTCCCTTCAGCCGGTGGAAAGGATTGGCCCACATCACCAGGTCCCCGTTCAAGGAGGCGCGAGGGATCGCAAACTGCGCTGTCCCGGCCGCTCCTGTGTTCGCGTAGATCTTAAGCAGCCCGCAGCAGTAATCGCTGCCGCTGCCGGGATGCAGCTTCTCGGCAAGCCCGCTGTCGAAGCGGAAGCATTCGATGCGGGTAATTCGGACCTGCCGCAATGTACCCATTGAAAGGTCCAGTACCGAATTCCTCAAGCGGAGCATCGCGAGCAGCCGGGGGAGCGCATCCCGGCGGTACGCGGCGGATTCATGATTCGTTATAAGGTCGGCATTCGTGTTCGGCATCGTAGTTCCTCCTGAGCCCAAGTTCGTTCCATCGGTAAGACAAGCGCAGAGACGACAAAAAAGACCTTCTCCGGAAGCAGAGAAGGCCATGGGCTGTTAACGTCACCGATCCTCGCTCTTATCTCCCGGATTCGCTTCGCGAAGCGTTCCGCAAGAATTAGCACCGTGCCTGCCTTTGGGTCGCAAAGGGTAGTCGGTTGCCGGGTATCATCGGGCTTGTCCCTCCACCTGCTCTTGATAAGAAATATCGTATTCAATTGCTCTCATTATGGTCGAGAAGCGCGATCGCTGTCAAGGGCTGCATCGGCGCTTTATTAGGCAGCGAAGGTCCGGGCAGAACCAGAGCAATCGGTTCGGGCGATAAGTCTTTAGGAAATTCGTCCCGCAGCCGATACTAGTATTCGTTATACTTGAGCAACGATTACCACTCATAGGGATGGAGCGATGCCTGAATGAAACGCGGGACAGCCGCTGCCGCGCTTATCATGTCGCAGCTCGTTTACCTGGTGTCATTGGTCGCGTGGCTGTTCGTGCTCGGGATGTCCGTCATGGGGTTCGACAGCCCGAAAGCCGCTTACGATGTGACGACCTGGCTGATTTTCATCTACATCCTGATTTATCCGGCTGCCATTCTCGGTTCCATGATCGCGGGATGGATCTTGTTCGCCCGCCGGAGACGGCGCGCCGCCATGTTGTGGAACGGCATTCCGCTGCTGTGGCTATTGCCGTTGATAGCGCTGCTGATCTATGCATTCGCCAGCTAACTGAACGCCGCCGCGAAGGCTTTGTTCCGATTTTTCGGGGCAGGGCCTTTGTTCGTTTCCGGACGGGCGGGGGGCTTGGCGTTGAAGGCGGAGATTCGCTGCCCGGCATTGCAGCATTCGCTATTGACAGCATTAGGAAACCGCAGTAATCTCATTGTGTAATCGTTTACGTAATCGATTACATAGACGATTGCATCCAAGTTTCGAGGTGAATACAGGTTGTCCAAAGCAACGATCAAGCAAGTCGCGGGGGAAGCCGGCGTATCGACGGCTACCGTATCCCGCGTGCTTAACGACAGCGGCTACGTCAGCCCGGAAGTGAAGGAACGCGTATTCGGCGTCATTGCCAGGCTGAATTATCAGCCGAGCGCCATCGCGCGAAGCTTGAAGCAGGACAAGACGTTCATGATCGGCGTCATCGTGCCGGATATCGCGAACCCTTATTTCATGGGCATTTCGAGAGGCATCGAGGACGTGGTCGGTCCGGAAGGATTTCAATTGATGTTCTGCAGCGCGGGCGAAGCGCCGGATAAGGAAGCAAGGCTGCTTCAGCTGCTGCACGAGAAACGCGTCGACGCCATCGTCCTTGCGACCTCCGGCGGCAACGTGGCGAACATCAACGGCCTTCTGGACAACGGGCAGCGGATGGTGCTGATCGATCGGCGGCTGGAAGACGAAGACAGCGCCATTCAGGGAGACAGCGGCAAGGAAGCAAGCCTGCCGAAGCTGGACCTGGTGGCGGAGGACAATGTCCAGAGCGCTTACGAGTTAACCAAAGCGCTGCTGGACGAGGGACATGTCCGCATCGGCGCTGTGAACGGGCCGACGAGAGTCAGCACGGGACGCGACCGTCTGGAAGGCGTGCTGCGCGCCATGAAGGAGCGCGGCGTCGAAGACCGGCTGCTGCTCTACAGCGGGGATTTCTCGGCCGAGGGCGGTGTCCGGGCGGTTCGTCAATTTCTGAACGAGGCGGAGAAGCCGACGGCGATCGTGTCGCTCAACAACCAGATGAGCCTCGGCGTGCTGCTGGAGCTCGTGCGGAGCGGCCTGCGCATACCCGCCGACATGGCGGTCGCATCCTTCGGCGAAGTCGAAGCGGGCAGGCTGCTGAAGGAGCCCGGTCTCTATTACGTGGACCAGCATCCGTACGAGATGGGGCTCAAGGCCGGCGAGCTGCTGCTCCGGCTCATTCGGGGCGAGGACGACGCGCATTCGCCTGCGGGTCATATTTTTCGGCATGAAGTGAAACGCATTCCGTAAGGATCCGGACAACCAAGAATCGGATAACGAAAATGCTTACTTCTAAGTGATGCTTACTTTAACGATGCTACTGCAATGATCCTTACCCAAATCCACGCGAGGAAAGAGGAATCGATCCATGAACACGCATATCGGCAACAGATTGCAAGGCAGCCTGCCCAAAATCGGCATCCGTCCCATCATCGACGGCCGCCGTGGCGGCATCCGCGAGTCGCTGGAGGACGTCACGATGGAGATGGCCCGCAACGCGGCCGCATTCCTCTCGGAAAACCTGAAGCACAGCAACGGCCTGCCCGTGGAATGCGTCATCGCCGATACATGCATCGGCGGCGTCGCGGAGGCGGCGAAGGCGGAAGAGAAATTCGCGCGCGCGGGCGTCGGTCTGACGATCTCGGTCACGCCTTCCTGGTGCTACCCGACGGAAACGATGGATACGCATCCGACAAGGCCGAAAGCGATCTGGGGCTTCAACGGCACGGAGCGTCCGGGCGCGGTATATCTGGCAGCCGTCCTCAGCGCGCATAATCAGAAGGGGCTTCCCGCGTTCTCCATCTACGGACGCGACGTGCAGGACATCGGCGACACGACGATTACGCCGGACGTGCAGGAGAAGCTGCTGCAATTCGCCAAAGCCGGCCTTGCGGTCGCAACGATGCAGGGCAAATCGTACCTGTCGATGGGCTCGGTATCGATGGGCATCGCGGGCTGCATCGTCGACGAGACGTTCTTCCAGCGCTTCCTCGGCATTCGCAACGAATACGTCGACATGACGGAATTCGTGCGCCGCATGGAACTCGGCATCTACGATCAGGCCGAATATGAAAGCGCGTTGGCATGGGCCAAAGCGAACTGCAACGAAGGCGCGGAAGTCAATCCGGCGCATTTGCAGCGTACCGAAGAGCAGAAAGCGGGCGATTGGGAGACGGTCGTCAAGATGACGCTCATCGCGCGCGACCTCATGATCGGCAATCCGAAGCTGAACGCAATCGGCTACGGCGAGGAAGCGCTCGGCCACAACGCCATCGCCGCGGGCTTCCAAGGCCAGCGCGCATGGACGGACTACTTCCCGAACGGCGACTTCATGGAAGCGATCCTGACGTCTTCGTTCGACTGGAACGGCATTCGCGAGCCGTACATGCTGGCGACGGAGAACGATACGCTGAACGGCATTACGATGCTCTTCGGGCATCTGCTGACGAATGCGGCGCAAATTTTCGCCGACGTGCGGACGTATTGGAGCCCGGACGCGGTGAAACGCGTAACGGGGCATCAATTGGAAGGCCGAGCCGCGAACGGCATCATCCATCTCATCAATTCCGGCCCCGCGGCGCTCGACGGCACGGGCCGCCAGACGATCGACGGCCAGCCGGCGATGAAGCCGTTCTGGGACATTACGGAGCAGGAAGCGAACGATTGCCTCGAGGCGACGAAATGGAGCCCGGCGGTCGACTTCTTCCGCGGCGGCGGCTTCTCGACGGACTTCACGACGCGTGCCGGCATGCCGGTTACGATGGCGCGCATCAACCTGGTCGCGGGACTCGGGCCGGTGCTGCAATTGGCGGAAGGCTATACGGTCGAGCTGCCGGACGACGTCCACGACAAGCTGGATCAGCGCAGCAACCCGACTTGGCCGACGACCTGGTTCGTGCCGAATTTGACGGGCGAAGGCTTGTTCAAGGACGTGTACGCCGTCATGAACAACTGGGGCTCGAACCATGCGGCCGTCAGCTACGGCCACATCGGCGGCGATCTGATTACGCTCGCCTCCATGCTGCGTATCCCTGTCAGCATGCATAACGTCCCGGACGACCGCGTATTCCGTCCGAGCATGTGGAGCGCGTTCGGCGGCATGGATCCGGTAGGTGCGGATTTCCGGGCATGCCAGGCGCTCGGGCCGCTGTACCGGTAAGAGCGGCCGAACGGCAGCAGGCAGCGGCCGACCAACCAGGCAAGCGGGCGGCTGTCCGATGCGTACCCGAATAAGCGTCCGCGGACAGCCGGCGCAAGCCGCCGCGATCGGTTCGCTTAAGCGAACCGATCGGCATCGCCGAGCAAGAACGACGACAGCGGCGGACATCGATGAAGCCAACTACGAACAGGCAGGACAACAATAACGCGGAAAGCGATGGTGTTCTCATGATCGAAACGAAGCAACACTTGCATGCCGGCAGCGGTTTGCGCACATACCCCGGCGATGCCAGGGAAGCGCTCTTCCCGCTCGGCGGCATCGGCACGGGCAATATTTCGCTCGGCAGCCGCGGCGAGCTGCGGGATTGGGAGATTTTCAACGGTCCGGCGAAGAACACCTACATGCCGAATACGTTTTTTGCCATCCGCGTCGAGCAGGAGGGGCGTCAGCCGGTGGCCAAAGTGCTGGAGTCGAAGCTGCTTCCGCCGCATGCGCTCTCGCACGGCTACCATCCGCTCACGGGGGCCGGACTGCCGCGCCTGGACGAGTCCGAGCTGATCGGCACGTATCCGATGGCGCGCGTCGTCTTTCGCGACGCCGATTTGCCGGTCAACGTCGAGCTCGAAGCGTTCACGCCGATGATTCCGCTCGATCCCGAGCATTCCGGCATTCCTGCGGCATCGCTGAGCTATCGCGTCACGAACGCGAGCGATAGCCCGGCCGAAGTCGTCATCGCCGGCTCGCTGATCAATCCCGTCGGCGGTTTGACGTACGATAAATTCGGCAACTTGAACTGGAACATGCCCTGCGGGCAGAACGTGAACGCGTTCCGGCAGCAGACGGACATATCGGGACTTGATCTGTCCTCGGAGAAGTGGGCGCCCGGCGATTTGAAATACGGCAGCCTCGCGCTGCAGACGACGAATACGCAGCTGACCGTCAAGCGGGCGTGGCTGCGCGGCGCGTGGTACGATTTCCTGCAGGAGTTCTGGGACGATTTCACCGAAGACGGCCGGCTGACCGATCTCGGTTACGAGACGCCGTCGGAGGAGCATAAGACGGATACCGGCTCGCTCGGCGTGATCGAGACGCTGCAGCCCGGCGAGACCAAGACGTTCCAATTCGCGCTGTCCTGGTATTTCCCGAACCGCGTGAACGGCTGGAACGAGCAGCTGTGCGATTCGCGTCCCGGTCACGAGACGACCCGCAACCATTACGCGACGCGGTTCGCGAGCGCTTGGGATGCGGGCGCGTACTTGCTGAACAATCTGGATTGGCTGAAGGAGCGGACGACCGCGTTCCGCGATGCGCTGTTCGGCACGACGCTGCCCGGCTATGTCGTCGACGCCTTGGCCGGCAACATGCCGGTGCTTCGCAGCACGACCTGCTTCTGGCTGGAGAACGGCAAGTTCCTCGGCTACGAAGGCACGTTCGACGACGGCGGCTCCTGCGACGGCAGCTGCACGCATGTGTGGAACTACGAGCAGACGCTCGCGTTCCTGTATCCGTCGCTGGAGCGGACGATGCGCCGCGTCGAGTTCCTGGAGGAAGTCGACGCATCCGGCAAAATGGCGTTCCGCGCGTTCACGATGTTCGGCCGCACATGGGAATGGGGCGGCAAGACCGCGCCTGCGGCGGCGGACGGCCAGCTCGGCGCGGTGATGCGGGTATACCGCGAATGGAAGCTGTCCGGCGACGGCGAATTCCTGCGGGAGCTGTGGCCGAACGTGAAGCGGGCGCTCGATTACGCCCTCGACCACTGGGATCACGACAGCGACGGCGTGATGGAGGGCGAGCAGCATAACACGTACGACATCGAGTTCTACGGCCCGAACCCGCTGACCGGCATCATGCTGCTCGGCGCGCTGAGAGCCGGAGAGGCGATGGCCCGCTTCCTGCGGGAAGACGAGAACGCCGAGCGCTACGGCAGCACCGCGGCGGCGAGCGCCGCGCGGCTCAGCGAGCTGACGTGGAACGGCGAATACTTCGTTCAGGTACTGGACGACGTCAATGCGCATAAGTACCAGCACGGGCTCGGGTGCTTGTCGGATCAGCTGCTCGGCCAGCAACTGGCGCATTTGTACGGCCTCGGCCATCTGATGGAAGAGGATCGGCTGAAGAGCGCGATCCACGCCGTGTTCAAGCATAACTTCAAGCACGACTTCAAGGATCACGTGAACTGCCAGCGGGTGTACGCGCTCCATGACGAGCAGGGGCTCGTCCTCTGCTCCTGGCCGAACGGCGGACGTCCGAAGCTGCCGTTCGTGTACTCCGACGAAGTATGGACCGGCATCGAGTACCATGTGGCGACGAACCTGGTCTACGAAGGCTTCATCGACGAGGCGCTGACGATCGTGAAAGCGGTCCGCGACCGCCAGGACGGTTACCGGCGCAGCCCGTGGAACGAAGTGGAGTGCGGCCACCACTATGCGCGCTCGATGTCGAGCTGGGGGCTGCTGATCGCCTTCTCCGGCTTCGAATTCGACATGGCGGCCGGAACGATGGCGTTCAAACCGGCGGTCGGCGACGAGGAATACGCGTCGTTCTGGAGCACGGGACGGGGCTGGGGCGTGTATAAGCAGGCCAAGGACCCGATCAGCGGCAAGCTGGTTCCAAGCATCGACGTGCTCGGCGGCGATATGAGCGGCGTGCGCGTTCAAGCATGCGGGACGACGATTCAGCTGTAGCCGGACGCATGGCATGCTTGCAGGCAGCTACAAGCAGCTGCAAGCAGTTACAGGCAGTTACAAGCAGATACAAGCAGATACAAGCAGTTACAAGCAGTTACAAGCAACTGCAAGCAGGGCAACCGTTCGCGGGCTTCGGCCGGAGGGCGGTTGTTTGCTTTGCGGCGAGGAGGGCTTATGCCACTCTCGGCCGGTGCTGGCGCGCAACGACGAGGTTATAGTCCATCATCGGGAGTCTGTCGGATCATCATGAATTTGTCAGAACGTCATGGACAACGCCCGGCTGCATTCGTATAATCACGTTGACAGCGATTTCATATTGACGCAGGAGGAATGCAAGTTGAGAGGCATCGAGAATCCGATCGTACCCGGCTACTACGCCGACCCGGAAGCGAGAACGTATGAGGGGAAGCACTGGATTTACGTTACGCGTTCCATTACGGAATATACGAAGCAAATGAACCTGGACGCGTTCAGCTCGAGCGATCTGAAGACATGGGAGAAGCACGAGGGCATTATCGCGATGGAAGATTTCCCGTGGATTTGGCGCGCTGTCTGGGCACCGACGATTATCGAGAGCCAAGGGCGTTATTACCTCGTGTTCGCGTCCAACGACATTCAGAATAACGACGAAACCGGCGGTCTCGAAATCGCCGTCGCCGACAAGCCGGAAGGCCCGTTCCGCGGCTACCTGGGCAAGCCGCTCGTCGACCGGTTCATTCACGGCGCGCAGCCGATCGACGCGCATCTGTTCAAGGATGACGACGGCCAGATCTACTTGTACTACGGCGGCTGGAGCCACTGCAACGTGGCGAAGATGAACGCGGATATGACGGGCTTCGTGCCGTTCGAGAACGGCGAGACCCATATCAGCATTACGCCCGCGGGCTACGTGGAAGGCCCTTGCATGGTCAAGAAAGACAACCTGTACTATTTCATGTGGTCCAAAGGCGGCTGGACGAACGGGACGTACAGCGTCGATTACGCGATCAGCGACAATCCGCTCGGGCCGTTCGTGCCGAAAGGCACCGTTCTGCAGAAGCAGCCGCCGCTTGCCGAAGGCCCCGGCCACCACGGCTACTTGCATCTGCCGGAGAGCGACGAGTGGCTGATCGTCTACCATCGCCGGATTATCGGCGATACGGATCCGGGCAGCCGCATCCTCTGCATCGACCGGATGGAAATCGGCGACGGCGAGATCAAGCCGGTCGTCATGACGGAGCGCTGGTAAGGCGCGATCGCCGCGGACGCTTGTTCAGCGGCTCGGCCGCTGATGCGGCCGCCTCAATAGGGAATGGGAACGAAGAAGAAGCCCGCTTCGGCATTCCGAGGCGGGCTTCTTCCGATTGGTGAGAAACCTATACGCTGCTGCGAGCAGGCTCGGCAACCTGTGCCCTGAGCACGAACGGATTCTGTTGGCGCTTCGCCGGCGCGGCACGGATGGCCGTAACCGTTTCGAACCAGCCGGCTTCATGGCGGCTGGTTCACGGTGCGTCCGTCGATGCAAGGAAGCGGACAGGAAATCCGTTATTCGCTTCATGATCACGTTTGTTCGTGAGCTCGCGGACAGGAGGTTCGTTATATCGGCCAATTAACCTGTTCTCGGCACCATCCGGGCGCCTTAACGGATCCAGTGTCCGTGCGCTTCCACAAAAAGCCCGATTTCGCCCAATTAACGGATCCTCTGTCCAAGAGTCTTGGCGGGGGATCCTTTCCTTTTATTTTCATACATGCGGAAATTGCGGCGTCGAACCTTTCGCGACCGCCGCATGAAGAAGATTGCCCTCCACCTGGGAAGGAAGGTTTCAAGAGATAAACGTCTCTCCGAAGCCCCTGGACGGAACCTAACATGACAAGAAACCCTGCGATTATAATGATGTGCTCTCCTCAGAATGGACATTGGAATAAAACCTTGGTTTATCAAAGACGCGGGTTTCTCTACAGGCGGAAGAAGCCTGCCTCGGCATTCCGAAGCGGGCTTCTTCCGTTCACAGCGGCGCTCCGCATCCGGCTCCTTCCGCCTTAAATCAAGCGCTTCCGCCTCAGATCATGCGCTTCCGCCTCAGATCATGCGCGAGAGCTTCCGGAACTGCAGCGCGCTCATCCCTTCCCAGCGTTTGAAGATCCGGCTGAAATAATGAAAATCCTCGTACCCGACCGCGCCCGAAATCCATTCGACCGTATGGTCGGTTTCGCGCAGCAGCCGTTTCGCTTCCTGGTGGCGGACGGACTGGACGAACTTGTTCGGTCCGACGCCCATCAGCGCCTTGAACTGGCGGCTCATGTAATCCTCGTGGACGAGCAAATATTTCGCCATCTCGGCGCAGGACCAATTGCGGCTGCAGTGGCGGCGGATTTCGTCCGCCAGCGAGAGCAGGCGCTCCTCGTACTTCGGCTGCGGCTGCCGCATGGATTCGTTCCCGTGGCGGACGAGCAGCGCGATCAGATGGAGCAGCATCGCCTTGCAGGCGGTATCGTAGCCGGAACGGCGTTCGTTCCACTCCTGCACGATGCCTTCCAGCAGCGACACGATCCGTCCCGAGACGTTCGGGAACAGGTAGCCGGGCAGCAGCGGCTTGTCCTGCACGTAAGGCACCGCGCTGAAGGCCTGCGGGTTAATCTGGAGCTCGTCGACAATAATCGAATGGCCCGCGGGCGTCTCGTCGAAAAAGTCAAAATGGACGCCGAGCAGCTCCGCGTTCGGCTCCGAACGCACCTCCACGACATGCGGAATCCACGGAGGGAGCACGAGCAGCGCGCCCGTCCGCGCCGCATGCGGCTCGCCGCCGATCCAGACGAGAATCTCGCCATGCTTGACGAAGAGCAGCTCGAAGTCGTAAATGCGCCGATTCCAATGATACGCCGGCGTTCGGACATGCTGCTGCGCCCAGTGGATGACAGGCGATAAGTCGCGCATGGCGCACGGGCGCGGAAGGGCATAAGGACTTGTTTCCATTACCTTCACCACCGTCTGGCAAATTTACGGAAAAATCCAAAAAGCGATCCTTTTTATGTAAATCCAACGCGGTTAGCAGAATGGTACCATGTAAGCGCATTCCCTTACAAGTATACGAGAGGCGGTAGACGCGAAATGAACGTGCAGCAGTTGTTTCAATTATCCGGGCGGGTCGCCCTGGTGACGGGAGGCGCCGGCGGACTCGGATTCGTCATGGCCGAGACGCTGGCAGAGGCGGGGGCGGCGGTCGTGCTGACGAGCCGCACGCTGGCGAGAGCGGAAGAAGCCGCGGCCGCGCTGCGGGAGAAGACGGGCGCCGACGTAGCCGCGCTGGAAGCGGACATCTCTTCGTACGGCGGCGCGGAAGCGATGATCGGCGCCGTGAAGGAACGTTACGGGCGCATCGATATTCTGATTAACAATGCCGGCACGAACATCCGCAAGCCGATCGAGGAATACGACGAGGCAAGCTGGGATCTCGTGGTGGGCGCCAACTTGAAATCGCCTTACCTGTGCGCGCGGGCCGCTGCCCCGGTCATGAAGGCGCAGCAGTTCGGCCGCATCATTAATATCGCCTCCATGCTCGGCATGGTCGGCCTGCCGGAACGGTCCGCCTATTGCGCGAGCAAAGGCGGCGTCATTCAGCTGACCAAGGTGCTCGCCCTGGAGCTGGCGCCGTGGGGCGTGACGGTCAACGCCCTGTGCCCGGGTCCGATCGCCACGGAGCTGAATACGCCCGTTCTGAACAACCCCGAAGCGAACCGCTTCTTCGTCGAGCAGATCGCGCTCGGCCGCTGGGGGAGCCCGGAAGAAATCGCGGGGCCGGTGCTGTTCCTCGCTTCCGACGCTTCGAGCTTCATGACCGGATCGGCGCTCACCGTCGACGGCGGCTGGACGGCCCGATAGGCGGCGGATTAACCGACAGGCGAACCGGAAGCAGAGCGTCAATGCAATCGGCAGAAAAACAAGTGGAACGACGACCAGCGTGACAGCCAATACGACGGCAAGCATGAGAACCGGCGTGCCAACGAGCACGCGCGACGACCAGCATGACGACCAGAACGATGACCAGATCGACGATTGAACGAAGCGACAATAGTCGAAACGAAAGGGTGAATGGAAATGCGAGTTGGACTTTCCATGTTCGGTACGACGTATGCGATGGGGCTTCACCCCCGGTCGGGGCGGACGCCGATGACGGCGGAGGCCGTTATCGCCTGGGCGCTCGGCGCCAATCTGCAAGGCGTCGAGCTGCCGGATTCGACGCTGGCCGCGGCCGATATACCGGCCATCGCCCGCATGACGCAAGAGCGCGGGCTCTACGTGACGGTAGCTTGCGGCGGGTACGATCCCGTCAAGCTGGGCGAGGCTTGCCGGCTGGCGGCGGCTTGCGGAGCGCCGATCGTCCGTACCGTGGCGGGCGGAGCGCGGATCGGCGGCGACCGCCGCAATATGGCCGGACGCTGGGACGCTTTCCTGCAGGAGGTGCGCGACGGCCTGGCTGCCGCGGTGCGTACCGCCGAGCGCGAAGGCGTCTCGATCGCGCTCGAGAATCACCAGGATCTCGCCTCCGAGGAGCTGATCTGGCTGTGCGAATCGATCGGCTCCCCGAACTTCGGCCTCACGCTCGATACCGGCAATCCGCTGGCGACGGCCGAGGAGCCGGTCGATTTCGCCCGGCGCATCGCCCCTTACCTCAAGAACGTTCACCTGAAAGATTATTGGATCTATCCGAGCGAGGAAGGCTATCGCCTCGTGCGCTGTCCGATCGGACAAGGAGTGGTCGATTTCCCGGCGCTGATGGCGATCTTCCGGGAGCTCGGACCCGCGGAGCTGCCGATGTCCATCGAGATCGGCGCGCTCGAAGCGCGGCATATCCGGGTGCTTGCGGACGATTACTGGCCGGATTATCCGGAACGGTCCGCGCGGCAGCTGGCGGAAGTGCTGCGATTCGCGGCGGCGAACAGCAAGCCGGCGTCCGATTGGCGTACGCCGCATGAGCGCGAGGCTTCGCCGGGCGAAGTCGCCGCTTATGAACGGGCGCAGCTCCGCTCCAGCATCGCGTACATGCAATCATTGATCGCGGAGGCCGAATCGGACAATGCCGAGGAGGCGGTATCGTGAATATCGATCTGAACGGGAAAGTGGCGATCGTTACCGGCGCCGGGCGCGGAATCGGGCGGCAGATCGCGCTGAAGCTTGCCGAGGAAGGCGTCACGACGGTCGCGCTGGACGTCCGGCAGGAGCTGCTTGACGAGCTGGGCAGCCAGTTCGCGGAGCGCGGGCACGAAGGCGCCCAATTTATTTGCGACGTCCGGGACGCCGGCCGCGTATCAGAGGTTGTCAAGGAAATTCGCGCCCTGTACGGCCGCATCGACATCCTGGTCAACAACGCGGGCGTGGCTAGCGGCGGTATCGTGGAGACGCTCGGCGAAGACGTCTGGGACGCCAACATGGACATCAATCTGAAAGGCACGTTCCTGATGAGCCAAGCCGTCGTTCCCGTCATGAAGGCGCAGGGAGCGGGACGGATTCTGAACGCCGCCTCCTTCGCGGCGATCGTTCCCTCGTACGGCAGCGCCGCGTACGCGTCCTCCAAGGCGGCGGTCAAGCAGTTCACCCGCGTGCTGGCCGGCGAGCTCGGACCGTGGAACATCACCGTCAACTGCTACTCGCCGGGGATGATTCCGACGGAGATGAACCATTTCGCGGAGCTCAGCGAGGAGCGGCAGAACCGGCTGCTCGACACGCTGACGCTTCGCCGCTGGGGCAGCAAGGACGACGTTTGCAGCTTGATCTGCTTCCTGGCTTCCGACCACGCTTCCTATATTACGGGAACGATGATCGACGTCAGCGGCGGCAAGCTGGCGACGCAAATTCCAAAGGCGGCATATGAAGCCGCGCAGAAGGACGGGGAAGCAGGATGACGGGAATCGATGTTGCCGGCAAGACGGTGCTTGTCACCGGCGGTTCGCAAGGGATCGGCGGAGCGATCGCGGATCGTTTCGCGCAATTCGGGGCGCGGGTAGTAATCGTAGACGTGAACGAAGCGGGCGCGGAGAAAGCGGCGAACATGGCCGCAGCCGGGCAGGAAGCGCATTTCGTTCGCTGCGATGTCTCCCGGGCGGACGATATTCAGGCGCTGGCGGCGGAAGTGCAAGCGAAGGCCGGCACCGTTCAAGTGCTTGTCAATAATGCGGGCATCTTCCCGAGGGCCGACCTGCTGCGCACGGAAGAGGCGTTCTGGGATCGCATCATGGACATCAACCTGAAGGGCGCCTACCTCATGAGCCAAGCCTTCGTGCCCGGGATGATCGAGCAAGGAACGGGCTGCATCGTGAACATCGGCTCCACGCACGCGAGCATGGGCTCGCCTGACGCCATGGCATACGCGGTGTCGAAAGGCGGCATCGTGACGTTGACCCGGAATTTGGCCAAAGGGCTGGCCCATCACGGCATACGCGTCAACTGCGTGCAGCCCGGCTGGGTCGCTTCGGAAGGCGAGACGGAACGGATTCGCGCGACCGGCGTCAATCCTGACGAGCAGTACGCCGAAGTCGGCGCGCGCCTGCCGCTCGGGCGGATGCAGACGGGAGAGGATATCGCCGACAGCGTCCTGTTCCTGGCGTCGTCGCTAAGCCGGCAAGTGACCGGCCAAATATTAACCGTTGACGGCGGATTAAGCCTGCGCTGACGCACCGGCGGCGCACCGACATTATCATTGACAGAACGAGCGGGCCGGGACTATACTTCTCACTGTACGATCGTTCAACGAAAGCTGGAGGGTAGCGGGATGGCGCAAATCAGTCGAAAAGAACAAGCAACGGCAACGAGAGATAAGCTACTGGAAACCGCTAAAAATCTTTTCGCAGAGATGGGCTATCACGGCACTCCGGTTCGTGCGATCACAAGACAGATTCAGAAGGGCGACGGCATTCTCTATCATTATTTTCCCGGCGGGAAGCAAGAAATCATGGCTGTCCTGCTGAAGGAAAGTTTTGAGCATCGCGTCCGGGAAATCAAACAGCTGACGAACGAGACGATCGAGAATTTACCGCTCCGGGATGCCTTGCTCGTCATATTGGGCAAGATCCGGGAGTTATTCTTGAACGATCTCGATCTGATGCGAATTTTGTTCCGCGAGAACGATTTGTTTGATTTGGTGGAAGCGAAGCAGCTGTCCGTCATGATGTCCGAGCGGGTAGAGTCGATTGCGGAATTTCTGCGGCGGAGACATGTCAGGGGCGAAATCCGGGCGATGAATTTCACGTTCGCGGCCCGGCAATTGTTGTCCATGTGGATGCAGTATACGTACAGCGCCATCGTCGGCATCAAGATGGTTCCGGAGCCGGACATGACCGCGTATATGGAAGAAATGGTCGATTTCACGTTAAGTCTCTGGCAGCCGTGACGAACGGGCCGCAAGACTGGCTTTGCGCCGTTCGCCTGGAGAAGAAACTTGCTTCGCCGTCCGATTACGGGCGGCGACAGCCGTTTCTTCAAGCCGCATCCGGTAACCGTATCCGGTGCCGTTGCGGCGCATCCCGGTCAGGAACGAAGCGCGTTTGCGCGCTTCGGGGCTTCATAATTTCAGGCATGAAGGTGATGAAAGAATGTTTTGGTCAAAGCTGTTAAACCGGCGTTTTTTGCTTTTTACGCTGTTGCTGCTCATTAAAGGCAGTCTTGTCATGTATGTCGTATTCGACATCGGATTCTCGTGGGAAACGATCGTGACGGAGCTTCCGTTTATTTGGATCGTCTTCTGCTGCATCGAGCTGTTCGCATCGAAACGCAAAATGCTCTATTACTTAATATCCGATCTTTTGATTACGCTGCTCTATTTTACCGTCGTTATGTATTACAAGTATTATGGCGTAATCGTGACGTACCATGCGCTTCATCAGGCCGACAAGGTAACGAAGGTCGGAGAGAGCACCTATTCCTTGCTCGACCCGTACTACCTGCTGTTCTTCCTTGACGTTGTCGCGCTCGCGGTCATCGCGTTCTGGCCGAAGAAGAAGTCCTACGATCCGCATGCAGGCTTCCGCTCGGCGCGTCCTGCCCGCAAGGCGACGCTGTATACGGTCATCGTCGCATCGCTCGCGCTTTGCGTATTCAATATTTGGCCGAACCGGGCCAGCATGAACGAGAACAAACAGGCGGAAGACATGGGCATCCTCAACTACGAGGTGTTCACGCTGCTCTCCGACACCACGGGGAAAGACGAGATTGTCCCGGCGGATCAAATCACGCAGGCGAAGATCGACGAGCTGAAGGGCGTTCAACAGTCGGCAGCGCCGAACAATTTCGGAGCCGCCAAAGGCAAGAATCTCATTATCCTGCAAATGGAGTCGTTCCAGGATTTCTTAATCGGTCTGAAAATCGACGGTCAGGAAGTAACGCCGAACCTGAACAAATTGGTGAAGGAAACTTTCCACTACGACCGTTTCTATACGATGGTAGGTCAAGGCACGACATCCGATGCCGAATACGTCGTGAATACGTCGCTGTACGTGCCGCATCACGAAGCCGCTACGGACAGCTATGTCGATAAAGCCTTGCCGAGCTTGCCGAAATTGCTGCACGAGAACGGCTACGACACGGCAACGTTCCATACGAACGAGGTTCATTTCTGGAACCGGAACAATCTGTACGCCGCGATCGGCTGGGACAAATATTACGACCAGAAGTTCTACGGCGACGAAGATCACATCGCGTTCGGCGCTTCGGACGAGGTGCTGTACGCCAAGACGATTCCGGAACTGCAGCGGATGGACCAGTCCGACAAGCCGTTCTATGCGCAAGTCATCTCGATGAGCGCGCATCATCCGTACAACATCCCGGCGTCGAAGTACAAGATGACGCTGCCGGATAACATGGAAGGCACGCTGGTAGGCAATTACATCCATGCGCAGAACTATGCGGATTACGCGTTGGGCGCGTTCATCCAAGGCTTGAAAGACACCGGCCTCTGGGATGACAGCATCATTGTTATGTATGGTGACCATCAAGGGCTTCCGATATACTCGCTGAGCGGCGACGAGAAAGAGATGCTGAAAGATATGCTCGGCCATGAGTACGGCTACCCGGACATGTTCCGCATTCCGCTCATCTTGAGCGTGCCTGGCGTAACGTATCCTTCCGTGCAGCACGATGTCGGCGGTCAGATCGATATTTTGCCGACCGTGGCGAATTTGCTGGGCGTATCGACGGCGAACCAGATTCATTTCGGCCAGGATTTGCTCAATCAGACGTCCAATCTGCTGCCGATGCGGCACTTCCTGCCTTCCGGTTCGTTCATTAACGACGAGAACGTGTTCCTGCCGGGCAAGGATTACACCGACGGCACGAACTTCCCGCTTCCGGGCGAGGCGGGAGATAAGCAGGCGACGGAAGACCAGTATAATCGCGCGCTCGAACTGCTGAATCTATCGGACAGCTTCGTCTCGCATCTGCCGCTCAAAGAAGGCGGCGACGCGGAATAACGCACTATCATTCATCGCAACCATTCGAGAACCGGAGGGAACGCGCAATGAGGCATCGAACGATTCCAGGCACCGACTTGAACGCGGCCGTCATCGTCATGGGGACGGCCGGCTTCGGCGGAGGCATGACGGAAGAAGCGGCATTCCGCTTGTTTGACTTGTACGTGGAACAGGACGGCAATTTCTTCGACACCGCGATCGTCTACGACGATTGGCTGAACCAAGGCCGCAGCCTGACGGAACTCCGGCTGGGCAAATGGCTGAAGGAACGCGGCAGCCGCTCTAAGCTTCTGATCGCCACGAAGGGCGGACATCCCGAGCTGTCGTCGATGCACATCGGCCGGCTCGGCCGGGAAGAGATCGTCGCGGACGTCGAGCGGAGCTTGCGCCAGCTGCAGACCGACTATATCGATCTGTACTGGCTGCATCGCGACGATCCGTCCAGACCGGTGGACGGGATCATGGATACGCTGGACGATCTGATCAAGGCCGGCAAAATCCGCAGCATCGGCTGCTCCAACTGGACGGTCGAGCGGATCAAGCAAGCCCAAGCCTATGCCGCCGCGAACGGCCGCACGCCGTTCGCCGCCAGCCAGCCGCTCTGGAACTTGGCCGTGCTTAATCCCGGTTCCATCGGAGACCCGACGCTCGTGGCGATGACGGATGGGGATAAACGGTATTTCGAGGAGACCGGGATGGCCGTCATTCCGTTCTCGTCGCAGGCGAACGGCTTCTTCGGCGGCCGGTATGCGCGCGGACGCGAAGCGGGCAGCCAAGGCAGCGCCTCCGCGGTCGAACGGCAGTATTTCAATGCCGCCAGCTTCGACCGGCTGGAGCGGGTGCAGGCGCTTGCCGCCGAGCTGGGCGCGGCAAGCAGCGCGGTGGCGCTGGCGTATTTGACGGCGCACGACTTCCCGGTCTATCCGATCATCGGGGCGACGAAGCCGGAGTACGTGCGCGAGAGCTGCTCGGCCGGGGATTTGGCGCTGACGCCGGCGCAGAAGCGCTTCCTGGAGACAGGCGAGCGGTAACGATGCAAGGGTAGAGCGAATGTTAAGCGAAAGTCTGTCGGTCCCCGCGGCCGTCAGGCTTTTTTTTGCGCTTGCGTGCTTGACGGGGCGGTAATCGGCTTCGCGTGCATTCTTGTTTGTCGTCCGGCCCGGCGGCTAGTATACTTAATTGCAGATTCAACGGCGTTGATAGGCGAAAGGAGAGACGGCATGAGCAGCTATATCGAACAGGCAGACGGCGTATTCCCGTCCGTCTGCTCCCTGGATTGTCCCGATCAGTGCGGACTCCTCGTTCATAAACGGGACGGCGTGATCGTCAAGATCGAAGGCGACCCCGCGCATCCGGTCACGCAGGGAGCGATTTGCAATAAAGTACGGAACATGACGGCGCGGATCTACGACGAGAAGCGGCTGCAATATCCGCTCAAGCGGATCGGTCCCAAAGGAAGCGGCCAATTCGAGCGGATCGGCTGGGAAGAGGCGATCGCCACGATCGCCGGCAAGTGGAAGACGCTGATCGCGGACGAAGGACCGGACGCGATACTGCCTTACAGCTTCTACGGCAATATGGGCCGCATCAACACGGAAGGGATGGGGCGGCGTTTCTTCAACCGCATGAATGCGAGCCGCTTGATCTATTCCATCTGCGAGGCGGCGGGGACGGTCGGCTACGGCTTCACGATGGGCGGCAGCTTCGGCACCGATCCCGAAGATACGGTCCATGCCAAGCTGCATATCATGTGGGGCGTCAACGCGGTCAGCACGAATATGCATCAGGTGACGCTGTCCGAGAGAGCGCGCAAGAACGGCGCCGCCGTCGTCGTCATCGACGTCCACCGCAACCGCACCGCCAAATGGGCCGACTGGTTCATTCCGATCAAGCCGGGGACGGACGCGGCGCTCGCGCTCGGGCTGATGCACGTGCTGTTCGCGGAAGGATATACGGACGAAGCGTTCATGGCGCAGCATACGGTCGGCCATGAAGCATTGCGCGCGCATGCGAAACAGTACCCGCCTGACGTCGTTGCCGCCATTACGGGCGTTCCGGCCGAGGATATCGTCAAGCTGGCCCGCATGTACGGCGGCGTCGACGGCGCCGCGTTCATCCGGATCGGCAACGGGCCGCAACATCATGACAACGGCGGCATGACGACCCGCACGATCTCCTGCCTCCCCGCGCTGACCGGCCAGTGGCTGAAGAAGGGCGGCGGCGCGATCAAAGGGAACGGCGGCCATCTGGCGCTCAACAAGCATGCGCTGGAACGCCCGGATTTGAAGCCGGACGGGCTGGAGCGGTCGCGCGCCATCAACATGAACCTGATCGGCAGCGCGCTGCTCGAGCTGGAGCGGCCGATCTACTCGCTCTACGTCTATAACGCCAACCCGGCCGTCGTTGCGCCCCATGCGGGCAAGGTGCGGGAAGGGCTGGCGCGCGAAGACCTGTTCACCGTCGTGCACGAGCTCTTCATGACCGAGACGGCGCTGTACGCGGATATCGTGCTGCCGGCAACGTCCGCCTTCGAGAATACGGACGTCTATTCATCCTATTGGCATCATTACGTGCAAATTCAGGAGCCGGTCGTCGCGCCGTACGGCGAGAGCAAATCGAACGCCGATGTGTTCCGGCTGCTCGCCAAGGCGATGGGCTACGAGGACGAGCCGCTGCGCGACGGCGATCTCGCCATGATCGACCAGGCGCTGGACAATCCGAACAACCCGAATCTTGCGGGCCTGTCCGCCGCGCTGCTGCAGGAGCGGCAATTCGCCAAGGCGGCCGTCAGGCCGGTGCTGTCCGGCAAGCTGCGCACGCCGAGCGGCAAGATCGAGCTGTACTCCGCCGCCATGGAGAAGCAAGGCTTCCCGCCGCTGCCGACGTACATTCCGCTGCCGGACGACGGGCCATACCCGTTCCTGTTCATTCCGACGGCGAACCACAATTTCCTGAATTCCACCTTCGCCAACAACGACAAGCACGCGGCGCTGGAGAAGACGCCGAAGCTGTACATGAACGCCGCCGACGCCGCCGGAATCGGCATTCGGGATGGCGATGCGGTGAAGGCGTGGAACGACCGCGGCGCGTGCGTGCTGACGGCCGCCGTCGGGGAGGACGTGCTGCCGGGCGTCGTCGTCAGCCAAGGCTTATGGTCCGACGGCAAGGCCGACAACGCCGTCGTCAATGCGCTCACCCCCGACCGCGTCGCGGATATGGGGCAGGGAGCGACGTTCTTCTCAGGGCGCGTTGACGTGGCCCGCGCATAGACTGCGAACGCATAGCTATATCGGTGCCGGAACCTGCCGCAAGGCGGGTTCTTAGGCTGTCGAGAAAGTTAGATGCCGCATATGCCCGCATTTATTGAAAGGAAAAGGTCCCCTCTCCAAGACTGGGCGGACAGAGGTTCCGTTATTTGGGGGAAATAGGGCTATTGGGGGCGTGGACGGACACAGGATCCGTTAATGTTCTCGAATGACATCGAAACCAGGCTAAGCAGCCGATATAGCGGATCTCCTGTCCGCGAGCATATGAAAAAACGTGATCATGATGCAAATAACAGATCTCCTGTCCACTTCCTTGTATCGAGGGACATACCGCGAACCAACCGTCATGAAGCTCTCCAAACGGTTACAGCCAGCCATGCCACGCGGGCGAAACGGCAACAGGATCCGTTTGTGTTCCTGAGCGGGGTTGTCGCGAGTCTGTCCGGTATGAAGTTGATTGCCCTCCGCCTGGAAAAGAAGGCTCGAGAGGGATAACCGCCCCTCCGAAGCACTTGGACGGCATCGAATACGTAAGAAACCCGGCGTATTAAGAAAAACGCGGGTTTCTCTACAATCCGGGAACCTGCCGCAAGGCGGGTTCTTTTTGTTGGCCGTGCGATTGTCACCGCGAGGCTTTCCTTCATACCTTAGTGACAAAGGGAGGCAAAGGAGGGGAATAAGCATCATGCGCGTAACGATCACGCTGGCATGCACGGAATGCAGTGCCCGCAATTACATGACGACCAAGAACAAGAAGAACGATCCTAACCGGCTGGAGCTGAACAAATATTGTCCGTCGCAAAAAAAGGTGACGCTTCACAGAGAGACCAGGTCCTGATCGCTCCTGATCGCTAGATCTTCCACGGATGTCCCTAATCTTCATTTGCATGTTTGCATGGCCGCATGTTGCGATGAAGTTAACTTAATATAAGTAAGTTGCTTGACATTTTAAACTGTAACTCATATAATTACAGTATCGAAAGAGAAGAAGGACTCGAGCCGGTAAGCCGCGCGTGCAAGGTCCTCTTTTCTTCACTGAACTGTAACTATAACAGATACAGATTGGTCAATTCCGACGACAGGTGGTGCTGACGATGAGCTTTGCGATCAGTGATTGGGTACAAGGCAGAACGAAGGACGGGGAGCTTATTCAAGGATTTATTACGTCGCTGAACGAACGGCAGAACATTGCAAGCGTGTACGTCGTGCAATCCGATCACGATGCCGCGGTCGGCACTACGGTCTCCGTATTGAGCGGCTGGCTTAAGCCGCAGCCTGCGGCGCGGGTGCTGGATTACGCGGAGCCGATTCTCGATTTCATCGAGCTGGCCTTGGCGACGCGGGATGCGGAATGGTTCGCGGAGCTGACGGAGCGCCTGCATGAAGTGATGGAGAAGCGGGAGCGCGGCAATGCCAGCGAACCGGTCCTGCATAACCGCAACCGGCTCGGTCAAATCAATTGACGATCCGGCCCAGGCAAGCATAGATAGAGACCGGAATGTACCGTTCCGGTCTATTCGCCGTTCCCGCATTGGCGTAAAATGGGCGTACAGGCATTATCGTCAGGAGGGTTCCGAATATGAGCTTTCGGCTTCTCATGCACGGCCGCCCGCTGCGCGTCGAGCATATCACGACAGACCGTCAGCAGAACCGCAGGGGGCCGGTGAACAACCGCCATCGCCATCCCGTTTTCCATGTGATGTACATCACGGACGGGGAAGGCCGGTTCCTCGTGAATGACCGGCTGACGCGGGCGCTTCCCGGGCATCTCTACATCATCAACCCGAACGAATGGCATCAGTTTCATGGCGACGAGACGAATTCGCTGCATAACCTGGAATGCACGTTTCTCGTTCGCGACGACACGCAGGAGCCCGCCGTCGTCAATTTCTTCGATTGGTTCGAAGCGAAGCGAGGCATGCCCGTCCCGGCCTCGCTCCGCGAAGGGCCGATTCGCGTGCCGGCGAAGCTGCAGCCGTTCCTGCTGGAAGGCTTCAACCGGCTGCTCGATCCCGGCAGCCGCTATGTGACGGAGGAGCACCGGGAGCTTATGGTCGCGGACTTGCTGCTGCGGACGGAAGAACTGCTCTGGCAGCTGATCGCGTCGCAGGGCGACCGGACGCGGGAACGGACGGGAGCCGAAGAAGTGGAGACGCTGAAGCGCTATATGGCCGCGCATCTGGGCGAGTCGATCCAGCTCGAGCAGCTTGCGGCGCTTGTCCATTGGTCGCCGAATTATTTATGCCGCGTGTACAAGACGCATACCGGCATGACGCCGCTCGCGCATTTGCAGCAGCTGCGGATGGAGGCGGCCGAGAAGCTGCTGCTCTATACGGATTATCCCGTATTCACGGTTTCGGAGACGGTCGGCTACGAGGATCCTTCTTACTTCGCGCGCTTGTTCCGCAGGCATCGCGGCCGGGCGCCGAGCGACTACCGAAAAGGATAAGATCGTCCGCATCTCCGATTGTTTTGTGCCTTCAAGGCCTTCTGCCGCGCTGATACCATGAGGATATGGCGTTTCATGCCAGCACTAGAGCGATCATGGAGGTAAGCGAGCATGCGATTAACGGTGGAACAAATCATAACGTACCAGACGGAAGGGTATCTGATCGTGCCGGACGTGCTGAGCGCGGACGACCTGCAGCCGGTCATTGACGAGATCGGGCGGGAGATCGACGATCGGGCGCGGAAGCTGAAGGCGGAAGGCAAACTGCAAGCGCTTTACGAGGACGAGCCGTTCGAGAAACGGTATGCGAGCTTGTACCGGGATTGCCGGGAGATCGGCAGGGGACTGGATATTATGACCTATCTGGGCGAAGCGATGTTCCGGCATCTCGGCAGCGACAAGCTGCTGGACGTCGTGGAATGCCTGCTCGGCAGCGAGCTGAGCTGCAATCCGATCCAGCATCTGCGCGCGAAGCTGCCGAAGAAGTACGCGGGCGACGAGCCGGATTATTTTCAAAACGTCCCCTGGCATCAGGATTGCGCCGTGACGTCGCCCGATTCCGAAGCGTCCGAGATCATTACGTTCTGGATGCCGCTCGTCGACGCGACGGCGGAAACGGGCTGCATGGAGGTGATGCCCCGCGTGTTCAAGCAAGGCTATCTGGACCACCGCGCGGAAGGCGGGACGATGATCGATCCCGACAAGCTGCCGGAGGCGGAGCCCGTGCTTGCGGAGTGCACGAAAGGCAGCCTCGTCATCATGAACAAATATACGCCCCACCGTGGCATCGGCAACCGCTCGGACATCGTGCGCTGGTCGATCGACCTGCGCTATCACAAGACGGGGGCGAATTCGGGCCGCGAGTTCCAGCCGTCCTTCCCCGTGCGCAGCGCCTCGGATCCGGCAAGCGTGCTGACGGACGCCGAGGAATGGCGGCGCTTGTGGCAGTCCGTCAAGGACGAGAAGGGGCGGAAGCTGCACCGCGTCTAAGCGGAGCGTATATCCCTCCGGCGAGAGTGGCGCGCCTCGTCGGTTCAGGGACGCTGTAGTCGCTGCCGATACTCGCCGTCCAAGTTAAGGCCCGTCCTTCAATCAGACGGGCCGCTTTGCTTTGCGGTACGCAAGCGGCGCCATGCCCTTGCGTTCGCGGAAGATTTTGGCGAACGTCTTGTACGATCCGAAGCCGACCTCGAGCGCGACCTCCACGACGCTGAAATCCGTCGAGAGGAGCAGGGCGCTCGCATGCCGCAGCCGGAGATCCTGCAGGAAGTGGACGAACGTCTGGCCGGTCTTCTCCTTGATCACTTCGCTGATCCGCGACGCGCTCATGCCGAAGCGGTCCGACAGCTGCGTCAGCGTCACGTCTTCCTGATAATTGCGGTGAATGTAGTGGATGATCGGCCAGACGGAGGCATGGGGCTTCGACGCGGCCGGCGGCGGGGCGGTCAGCGGCTGCTGCTTCCTGCGTTCGCGGTCGAAGCAGACGAGCAGCTCCTTCAGCCGGCCTTGCAGCATGGTCAGCCGCCAAGGGTCGTTCCCCTTGTACTCCCGCATCATGTCGTCGATCAGGAAGCGCGTACGGGCCGCCATGGTGCCGGTAAACGTCGTGTACGGCGGAAGCGGGCTCGGCTCGATCAGCTCGGCCAGCCCGTCTCCTTGGGCGTTCGCGTCCATGAGCAGATCCATGCTGAACATGCAATTGTACAACAGCAGCGTGCTGCCCGGCTCAGTGAAGATTTCGTGCACCTGGTACGGCTGCACGAACGTGAACGTGCCCGGCACCATGTCGTGGCTGACGTTGTTGACGACTTCGGAGCCGCGGCCTTCGATCACGTAGGACAGCTCCAGAAAATCGTGCCGGTGCGCCCGGAAGCCGCGATCCAGCGTATGGATGCCGATATGGAAAGGAAACGGCGTATCGGCGTTCGGATACGTTTTCAAATAGTCCGGAAAATGGGTCATGGCAATCGCGGTCCTCCGAAGAAATGGGACGTTTATCGAAATATGAGACAAGCTTTTTTACAAGGTTTATCTTATCATAGAAACGATAGCAAGCGTTATCATGCGAAGGCAATCGGAGAGGAAGATGGACATGGCGGTTCGGATCGGCATCATCGGCGCCGGCAATATTGGCAGCGTTCACGCTTCGCAGTTCACGCAGCTGCGCGACCTGTGCGAAGTAACGGCGATTACAGACGTATATCTCCCGCTGGCGGAGCAGCGCGCGGCCGAGTTCGGCATTCCTGCCGTGCTCGAATCTCCCGAGGCGCTCATTCAGAGCGCGGACGTTGACGCGGTCATCATCGGGGTACCGAATCAATTCCACGCGGAGCTGGCCTTGCAGGCGATCGAGGCAGGCAAGCATGTGCTGCTGGAGAAACCGATGGGCATCAACGCGGCGGCGGCCAAGCGGATACTGAAAGCGAGCGAGAAGTCCGACAAGGTCGTCATGGTGGGGCATCAGATGCGCTGGGAATCCGTGCCGATGCAGATCAAGGCACAGATCGACCGGGGCGAGCTCGGCAAAATCTACACGGCCAAGACCGGCTGGTTCCGCCGCAAAGGCATTCCCGGCTGGGGCACCTGGTTTACGCGCATGGATCAATCCGGCGGCGGCCCGCTGATCGATATCGGCGTGCATATGCTGGACCTGGCGCTCTATCTGATGGGCAATCCGAAGCCGGTATCGGTGTTCGGTTCGACGTACGCGGAATTCGGGCCGAAGCGCAAGGGCATCGGCACATGGGGCAAGCCGAACTGGGACGGCGTGTACGATGTCGAGGATCTGGCGACGGCGCTTATCAAAATGGAAGACGGCAGCACGCTGACGCTTGAAGTAAGCTGGGCCGTTCACATGGATACGGACAATACGCCGTTCGTGCATCTCATGGGCACGGAAGGCGGCGCGAGCTATCGCGGCGCGACCGGCAAGCTGCTGACGGAGAAATTCGACAAGCCGATGGAAATCGCGCTGTCCCGTCCGGAGAACGACGAGCACGAGCGCCTGCGCCTCAGCCGTCATTTCCTGGACTGCATCAAGACGGGCAAGCAGCCGATCACGTCGGCGCTCACGGGCTTCACGAACAATCTGGTGCTCGATGCGATCTATGAATCGTCGCGCACCGGCAATGAAGTGAAATTGGATTGGAACCTGTAGACCGGTACTCGCCAGCGTATTGAAGTAGATGTATAGAAACAAGATTCTATATTCCATTGGAGGCGGATTCATATGTTGAGAGGACTTTCCCGCGCCGGACTCGGCAGCATCGGCAGCGACGAGCGTTTCATCGCGCTTGCCGGCGAACACGGATTTCAAACGGTCGACATCGATGCCAAAGGCTTGATCGACCGCAACGGCCTCGAAGCCGCGCGCAAGCTGCTGGCCGACAATAACGTCACGATCGGCTCCATCGGCCTGTCGGTCGAGTGGCGCCAGTCGGAAGAGACGTTCCGCGCCGGACTGGCCAAGCTGGCGGAAGATGCCGCGGCCGCGGCCGCGCTCGGCTGCCGCAGCTGCTGCACGTACATTCTGCCGGCAACGGATTTCAAAGCGGCGCATTTCACGGTGATCGCCACGCGCAGACTGCGCACATGCGCGCAAATTCTCGGCGCTTACGGCATTCGCCTCGGCCTCGAATTCGTCGGCCCGCATCACCTGCGCACGGCATGGGCGAACCCGTTCCTGTGGACGATGCACGAGACGCTGGACTGGATCGACGCGATCGGCGAGCCGAACGTCGGCCTGCTGTTCGATTCGTACCACTGGTACACGAACGGCCATACGCTCGCTGACATCGAAGCCCTGACGCCGGATCAAATCGTGCATGTCCATATCAACGACGCGCCGGACCTTCCGGTGGAAGAGGTGCTCGACAACGGACGTCTCTATCCGGGCGAAGGCGTGATCGATCTGGGCGGCTTCCTGAAGGCGCTGAACGCGATCGGCTACAAAGGCTCCGTCACGCAGGAAATCCTGACGAAGGAAGCGCCCGCGGCTTCGTCGGAAGCGCTGCTGGAGCGCTCCAAAGCCGGCTTCGACAAAGTCTATCAGGCTGCCGGCCTGGCGTAAGGAATAATCATTGGCGCAAGCCGTTCTCGTATGTCCCGCATGGCGGCCGGAAGCCGTCCTGCGGGATTTTTTGCGGGCAGCGGCCGGGACTAGTCTCGCATGCGCGTCAACGGCCGATTCAATTATGGAGCTTAGGTATGCTACAATGAATCTATTAACTACGACAGGAAATGGGAGAGAGCGCATGAACGTGATCGAAGCGATTCGCACGAGACGGAGCATCGGCAAAGTGACGCAGGAGCCGATTGCCAAGGAAACGATCGAACAAATATTGGAAGCGGGTACATGGGCGCCGAACCACCGGCTGACGGAGCCTTGGCAATTCTTCGTCATGAGCGGCGAAGGCCGCGCGAAGCTGGGCCGAGCGCTGGCGAATATCGCCGTGCATCAGGCGGGCGAAGGCGCGGACGCGGCGGTGATCGAGACGAAGACGGCGGACGCGCACGCCAAATCGCGCCGCGCGCCGGTCGTCACCGGCATTGCGGTCGCTCCTGTGGAACGGCGCGACGTCATCGAGCTTGAAGAATACGGCGCCGTCTTCGCGGCCATTCAGAACATGGCGCTGACCGTGCACGCGCTCGGCCTGGGCGCCGTATGGAGAACCGGCGAGCCTTGCTTCCATCCGCTGATGAATGAAGCGTTCGGCTTGCGTCCGCAGGACAAGATGCTCGGCTTCCTGTATATCGGCGTGCCCGACATGACGCCTGCGCAGGGCAAGCGTTCCCCGGCGGCCGGCAAGACGACGTGGATCGAGGCCTAGTCGATATGCAGCAGGTTAATGAACGGATGCCCGATCGATACTGAGCTTGGGAGATACAAAGCCCGGTTGATATGAAGCTTGATTGATATGAAGCTTGATTCATACGAAGCTTGATCGATACGAAGTCTGATCGGCATGAAGTCTGACATGAAGACAATGCTAAACAAAGAGGCGAGTGACGTTCCGCAATCGGAACCCACTCGCCTCTACGTTATTTACAACAAGCTCTGCAAGATCTAGCGGACGTCTACCGTCACTTCGGTCGGACGGTACACGGCAAGCAGCTTGCCCTGCGCGTCCGCGGCGAACATCACGGTCCGCTCCTGCGGAAGCGTGAACGCGTATGCCGCGCCGGATTGCGGGTCGCGAACCTCGATCGCCGCATCGCAGCCGAATTCGGAGACGAAGATGTACAGCGAGCCGGACGCGAACGACAGCTTCCGTCCATATACGCCGGGGAGCTCGCCGCCGTGCAGCCATTCCAGCTCGGTTTCGACGCCGGCCTGCGCCAGCGCCTGGCCGTATACCGCTTGAAGCGGCTCGAGACGCTCGTTCAGCTCGATCGGCAGCGGGCAGTAGAGCAGGCGGCCGGCGCCGAGCTGCACGTCATGCAGCTTCGCAGGACCGCCTTCGGCCGAAGCAGGCAGCCCTTTGCAGCTGTCCGCGATGCGGGTGCCGCCGAACGATACCGGCAGCAGCTTGCCGTTCAGCTCCAGCAGCTCCTCGCGGAGCAGGTTGCCGACGGCGCCGAAGCCGAGCGCGTTCGCTTGCGCCTGCACCGGGCGCCAGTATTCGTCGAGGCCGAGCGGGCCGGTGAAGAGCAGCGTGCCGCCGTGCGTTTCGACATGGGACGTCAACGCTTCGAGCGCCCGGGCGCTGAAATTGTGCGCGCTCGGCACGATGATCAGCTTCGGTTTCGTCGCCGCCAGCGATTCGAGCTGGTACTCGCCGAGGCCGAACGCATGAACGTTCATCGCGTACGACAGCGTGCGGATCGCGCGGGTCGTCGCCGCGTTCGCCAGCGAGCGGTTCGAGAAGTCGTTGGAGTACGGGTAGATGACGGCCACGTCCTCCAGCTTGCGGTCCGCGAACAGATCGCGGATCTCGCCCATGAAGGCGCCGAAGTCGTAGGAGACGTTCGCTTCCGGCTTCTCGGTGCCGTCCGCGCGCACGGCGCCGATATGCGATTCGTTGATATTGTGCATGTAGAAGTTGATGTTCCAGATCCACTGCACCGCGCCGGCGCCGCCCGTCGAGAAGGCGTAGGCGTACTTGCGCTCCAGGATGTTGCGCAGCTCTTCCTCGGTGCGCTTGGCGCGGCCGTCCGGCGTCTCGACGTACATGATGCCGGTTTCCTGAATGAGGTTCGGCTTGTCCGGCGCTTTCGAGAAGACGCCGTCCCAGACGAGATCGTCCATCAGCCACCAGGAGTGAACCGTCGTATAGTCGACCGCTTCCGCATAGAAGAACGGCGACGGACGCTGCGCGCCGAGCCCTTCGTCCTGGCCGACGGTCACGAGCTGCTTCGGCTGAATGGCGCGGATCGTTTCGACCAGCTGGGACGCCCAGCGGTTGTGCATGTCCATCGAGAACAGCGTGTAATCGAGCCAAGGACCGCCGCGCTTCTCGAGCACTTCGGTCGTACGGAAGGCGATGTCGTCCGGTTCCGGCAGCTTGACGGCCGCGAAGGACGGCAGCTCGGCCGGCGTCATGTTCCAGCGTTCCTGCAGCACCGTGATCGAGCCGTGGCGCGCCTCCAGCCATTCCAGGTAAGCCGCATGCTCGAACGAATCATGCGCGGAGCGCGGTCCGCCGCTGAACACCCGCTTCGGATCGAACATGGACGGCTCGTTGATGAGGTCCCAGTGCACATGCTTCGATTGCGCATGGCGCGATACGATGGCCGCGATGAACCGCTTCTGCGCTTCCACGCTGCGCGGGTCGAGGTAAGGATTGACGCCTTCCCACGCTTCCGGCGTGAAGGCGAAGAAGTTGAACGTCACTTCCATGTCGTGGCGCTTGGCCGTCAGGAAGAGCGCGTCGATCGCGCGAAGCACTTCCTCGTACGGGTGGCCGTCGACGAACATGATGTGGCGCCATGCCGTCCAGATCCCCGTCCGGATGGAATTGATGCCGGCTCGCTTCATTTGGGCGATGTCGCGGTCCCAGACGGCCGCGTTCGGCAGGAACAAGTATTTGCGCGCGACGTCGCTCGTCATGTACGTCATGCCGACGATCGGCAGCGGACGGCCGTTCTTGATGAAATAATCGCGGTCGCACGAGATCATCTCGCCGGATTCCAGCAGCGCGCGGTCCATGCCCCAGAACCCTTGGCGAAGCAATCGGCGTTCGCCGTCAGGCGAGACGGCTTCGCATTCCACCGTATAGAAGCCGGCTTCCATTTCGAGCGGAGCCGCGATGCGCCGAATGACCAGCTCGCGTCCGATCTCGAGCGTCGTTTCCGTGCGCCATACTTCGTTAAAGCCGCCGTTGTCGTAGTCGAACGAAGGGACCGATTGCCCGGCTTCGCTGTTAACCGCCTTCAGGACGCGAACGTTGAAGGTCCAGGCCGCCGTCCGCGAGCTGACGCGCTCCGTGCGCGTTTGCAGCAGCTGCTGGCCTTGCAGCATCAGGACCGGGCGCTCGCCAAGCTCGTAAGAGCCGTAGTTCGGCTTCAGCCACAGCTCGGTCACGCCGGAAGCGGCGAAATTCGCCCACTTCGCGAGCCCTTCCGCGCCGTTGCCCGACCAGAACCCGGCGCCGAGCTGCTGGTTCACGAAGATCATCCGGCTGCCCGCGAATTGGCCTTTGGTATGCTCGATCAGCACGACGGGCGCGGTCCGTTCGCGTTCCAGCCCGTCGCCGCTGATGCCTCTCAGGAGCGGGTAAATATGCGCGTCCATCGGGCCGGCGGAGCCGTTCTGCTGCCCGGGACAGTCGTCCGCGCGGGTCACGTGCAGGACGAGTCCGTACGTCGGCGCGATCGCGAAGAGCGATTCATAGCCCTCCATAAGCGCGATGTCGCGGTTGGCCGCCAACTTGGCTGCGCCTTCCGTACCGACAGGCAGCGCTTCGTGAATGTAGAGCTGCTGATGGTAAGCCGTCTGGTCAGGCTCCGCCTGCCAGCTGCCGGCCGCACCCGTCACCGGCGTCTTGAACGGCGCGCCGCCTGCCGCGACCAGCCCTTTGCCTGCGCCGGCATGGGCAAGAATCGCCGGCCAAGCGGATTTCGGGAAATACGGTCCGTGCAGGTGGACATAGACGCTCGCATCCTGCAGCGCCCCGGCAAGACCGGACGCATCGACGATCGTGAACGTTTCTTGCAGTCTTGCGATCGCAGCCGCGCTCGGCCGCTCGCCCGCATAAGGGAAATGCTCGTCATAGAATAGAATTCGGTTGCTCACGTTCGTTCACTGCCTCTCCGTGTGTAAGTGATAGGATCGCCCACGATTTGCATGAAATTGTTAGGTTTGTTAGGTGTCAAACGCTTTATCCGCGGCTACTTTAGAGCTAAAATAAAGAAAAGTCAACTGCTCGGCCTAACGTTTATTTTGGAGTAAAGGAGCGATGCGCAGTGGCGGGAAAACTATCGATGCAGCAGCTTGCCGACCGTCTGGGCGTATCCAAATATACCGTTTCGCAGGCGCTTGCCGGCAAGCCCGGCGTCAGCGAAGCGACCCGAAGAGAAGTAACGGCGCTGGCAGGCGCGCTCGGATACGCCGTCAAGCCGTCCGCCAGGACCGGGAAGCGGAAGCCCGCCCCGGAGCCGGCGCAGATCGAGGCGGCAGCGCAGCCCATGCAGGCATCGCCGCATCCGAAGCTTCCGGTGCAGCCGCAGCCGCCGGCGCAGCACGCGCCGTCGCACCCAAGCAAGCCGTCGCAGCCGCGAATTCAAGCGGGGCAGGGAAGCCCGCCCGCGGCTGCCGCCCCGCCGTCGCAGGTGCTGTTCATCGGGCTGGACGAGCGCCATAGCCAGGAATCGAGCTTCTGGCTGCGCGTGCGGGAAGGGCTTGAGGCCGGCTGCCGGCTGCAAGGGCTTCGGCCGTTCTTCTTCACCTACGGCCCCGGAGGCACGAATCCGCCGGAGCTCGAAGCGGGGGGCCTGCCGGAGGAGGCCGCCGACGCTGGACCGGCAGCGCGGGACGCCGCCGGCGCGCCGGCCGGGTTCATCGTCGCGGGCAATTGTCCGCTCGATATGCTGCTGCGCCTCAAGCGCCTGGGCTTGCCGATCGTGCTTGCGGATAACGAAGAACCGCTGATCGGCGCCGACGCGGTGCTGAACGCGAACGCCGAAGCCGGGCGGATGGCTTGCCGCCATCTGCTGTCGCAGGGCTGCCGCCGCATCGCGTTCATCGGGCGCGACAGCTTCGCCGTCAGCTTCCGCGAACGATGGTGGGGCTGCCGCCAGTCGCTGGACGATGTGAAGGAGCCCGGCGGCGCGCGTCACAGCGGCTCGGCGGGCATGCCGCCCGTGCAGCTGAAGAAGTGGACCGTGCCTTACGGCAGCACGGCCATGGCGGTCTGCCAGGCGGCGATGGAGCGCAAGCTGGACGCGGCGCTGGCGGAGGGGCTGCCGGACGGCTTCGTATGCGCGAACGACGATCTGGCCATTCATCTGCTGGAGGTGCTGCAGGGACGCGGGCTGGCCGATCACGCCCGCGTCGTCGGCATCGACAACACGGCCGCCGCGATGAGCGCGGCGGTACCGCTGACGACCGTCGATCTCGCCAAGGAAACGCTCGGCATTCGTGCCGTGGAGGCGTTCGCGCGCAAGCTGCGGCAGCCCGAGGCGCAGCCGGAGAAGATCATCCTTTCCGCGAGGCTTATCGTCAGGCATTCCGGTTAACGCGAATAATTGTCCCCGGGACAACGCTCGTATCCGCAATTGTCCGCATATTGTACAGCAGATGCCTATTCCGGAACGAAGCGCGCCGCTCAAGGGCGGCGACGGCCGGTAAGCCTTGGCCGAGAGGAGTTTCCGTCATGCAATGGGGATTAAAAACCGTTAGCGAGTTCGTCCTGCTGGCGCTCGTCCTGTTCGTTCTGCTCGTCGTGCTGCTGCTCGCGGCGATTCTGTTCTGACTTTAGCGATACGAAACACCAGCATGCCGTATAGCGCCCGCAGCGACAGCGCCCGCCGAGATCGCGGGCGCTATTCGCGCTGGCCGCCGCCTCCCGGCGAGGCATATGACAATCTTGGCATAAGCCGCTCTCGTTTGACACATACTTCATGCAAATAAACAAAAGGAGGGCGCAATCATCGCAACCAAGAGCGCAGGACAATCCAAATACAAGAAGATGACCATGTCGCCTAAAGAATATCAGAATTATGCCAAGCAACGGGAACCGTCCAGGTCGATCCTCGCCAACTGCGTGCGGGCTTTTCTCATCGGCGGCCTGATCTGCATCGTCGGACAAGCGATTTCCGAAGTGTTCATTTACGGGTTCCATATGTCCCGGCAGGCGGCGGGCAATCCGACGGTCGCCGTGCTGATTCTCATCTCCGTCATCCTGACCTGTCTGGGGGTCTATGACAAAATCGCGCAGTGGGCGGGCGCCGGCACGGCCGTACCGGTAACCGGCTTCGCCAACTCCATGTGCTCCGCGGCGCTGGAGCACCGCGCCGAAGGCCTCGTCCTCGGCGTCGGCGCCAACATGTTCAAGCTGGCCGGATCGGTCATCGTCTTCGGCGTCGTGGCCGCGTTCTTCGTCGGCCTCGTCTATTTGATTTTCGGAATCGAGGGACACTGACCATGCTGCGCGGAAAACAAACCTGGTGGTTCGATCAGCGCCCCGTCATCATCGGAGCGGCGACCGTCGTCGGCCCCGACGAGGGGGACGGTCCGCTCGCCGCCGACTTCGATCTCGTGCATCCGGAGCTGGACATGCAGCAGAAGAGCTGGGAGAAGGCGGAGCGGCTCCTGCTGGAGCAGGCGTCCGAGCTGGCGCTGGAGAAGGCGAAAGTCAACAAGCAGCAGCTGCAGTTCTACGTCGGCGGCGATCTCATGAACCAGATCATCAGCAACAGCTTCGCGGCCAGGACGATCGGCGCGCCTTATCTCGGGGTGTTCGGCGCCTGCTCCACCTCCATGGAGTCGCTCGCGATCGCCTCGCTGATCGTCAATTCCGGCAACGGACAATACGTGCTCGCAGGCACATGCAGCCATAACTGCACGGCGGAGAAGCAGTTCCGCTACCCGACGGAATACGGCTCGCAGAAGCCGCCGACCGCGCAGTACACCGTGACGGGCGCTGGCGCGGTCGTCGTGGCGCCGGACGGCGAAGGCCCGATCGTGGAATGCGCGACGCTCGGCAAGATCGTCGATCTCGGCATTACGGATCCGTTCAACATGGGAGCGGCGATGGCGCCGGCGGCGGTGGACACGCTGACGACGCATTTCAACGATACCGGCAGGCAGCCGAAGGATTACGACCTCATCGTGACGGGCGACCTTGCCACGGTCGGTCACGGCATCGCCAAGGATTTGTTCGCGAGAGACGGCGTGCCGATGGAGGAGACGGTGTTCGGCGACTGCGGCCTCATGGTGTACGACGTGCAGAAGCAGAAGGTGCAAGCGGGCGGAAGCGGCTGCGGCTGTTCCGCGGTCGTCACCTACGGCCACCTGCTGAAACGGCTGCAGAAAGGCGAGCTGAAGCGGATTCTCGTCTGCGCGACGGGCGCGCTGCTGTCGCCGCTGTCGTACCAGCAGGGCGAATCGATCCCTTGCATCGCCCATGCCGTGGCGCTCGAAAGTCCGATGCACAATTAACGGCAGGAAAGGAGCAGAGCAGCATGATATATTTGTGGGCTTTTATCGTGGGCGGCGCCATCTGCCTGATCGGGCAGCTGCTGTTCGACGTCGTCAAGCTGACGCCGGCGCATACGATGGCGGTGCTCGTCGTGGCGGGCGCGGTCGTGGACGGCGTCGGCTTGTACGATCCGCTGATCAAGTTCGCCGGCGCCGGCGCGACGGTGCCGATCACGAGCTTCGGCAACGCGCTCGTTCACGGGGCGATCACGGAGCTGCACCGCGACGGCTGGATCGGAGTGATTACCGGGATATTCGATATCACGAGCGCGGGCATATCCGCGGCGATCATTTTCTCCTTCCTGGCGGCGGTCGCCGTCAGACCGAAAGGGTAGCTTCATCTATAGGCAAGCAGGCAAGCGCGTAAGAGTGCGGCTTTGGAGGTTCCCTGTGGGAATCTCCAATTTTTTTTGGCGGAAGTGCGGCTATACGCAGGAATGGATTTTCTGTAAAATAGTAGGACTAGCGACTCTACAACTAGTTAGCCTTTTTCCGGGAGGAATGTTCATGGAGACTCGTACGGCCGAATACCGCTTAAGCAATGAAATTCGCCGCAATCTGGAAAGCTGCATCCTGGGAAAACGTTCCGAAATCGAACGGCTGTTGACGGCGCTGCTGGCCGGCGGCCATGTGCTTATTGAGGATGTCCCGGGAACGGGAAAGACGCAGCTCGTGAAGGCGCTTGCCCGCACGATCGGCGGCCAATTTCGGCGCATCCAGTGCAATCCCGACCTGCTGCCTTCCGATATTACCGGCGTTGCCATCTATCATCCCAAACATGAGAGTTTCATATTCCGTCCGGGTCCCGTAATGGCGAACCTGGTTTTGGTCGACGAGATCAACCGCGCGACGACGAAGACGCAGTCCGCGCTGCTGGAGGCGATGGAAGAACGTCAAGTGACCGTCGACGGCGACACGTACGATTTGCCGGTGCCTTTCACGATGATCGCCACGCAGAACCCGATCGAGTTCGACGGCACGTATACGCTGCCGGAAGCGCAGCTGGACCGGTTCATGATGAAAATCTCGCTCGGCTATCCCGATGCCGCGACCGAGCGTCAAATGATCGTTTCCCCGAACGCGACATCGCCTGCCGAGCTGCTCGAGCCCGTCGTCACCTCGGCCCAGGTCGCGCTGATGATGGAAGAAGTGAAGCGGGTGCATCTCGACAACGCCGTGGCGGAATACATCGTCCGCATTATCCGCGGCACGCGCGAGCATGCCGGCGTGCAGCTCGGCGCGAGTCCGCGGGCGGCGATCTCGCTGACGGCGGCCGTAAGGGCATGCGCGTACTTGCAGGAACGCGATTATGTCATTCCCGACGACGTTAAGCAGCTGGCCTCCCCGGTACTCGCGCACCGGATTATCCTGCACACCGAATCCCGCATGAACGGCCTGAAGGCCGAAGAAGTCGTGCAAGCGGTCGTCCGCGACACGAGCGTACCCGTCCGAATGGAGCGTTAACGCGTATGCTGACGGCGAAAGCGGCGTTATATCGGTGGCGGCTGATCGGCATTATCTATCTATCTTCCTTGTTGTTCGTCCTGTTCCAGGGCGGCAAAACGTCGCTGATGCTCTTCTGCATCTTCAACGTGCTGCTCGTTTATTTGGTCTTCGGCCGATGGAGCGGCATTGCCCAAGTGTCCGGCGAACGGAAGCTGAAGAGCGGCGCCAATACGCTGTCGGAACAGGCGCTCGTCGCGGGCACGCGGCTCGAAGTGAACATCGACGTGCAGCTTCCCGGCTTCTGGCCGATTCCTTACGTGCTCGTCCGCGACCGGCTCGTCGCCCAGAACGGCACGGTCGTCCCGTTCGAGGCGTCGTTCGTGCCGAACTACCGCCGGGCGGGCTCGATCAACTATGTGACGCCGCCGCTGGAGCGCGGCATGTACCATTTTGAATCGACGGAATGCTCCACGCGCGATATCTTCGGCTTGTTCGAGCATAAGGGAACGTTCGAATCGTCGGTTCCGTTCAGCGTCTACCCCCGCACGGCGGCCATCCGCGAATGGCGGCAGATGCAGCGCGGCTTCAAGGGACCGTTCTCGACGTCCGTCGCGCGCACGTCCTCGAAAGAAACGACGCAGATCAACGGCGTCCGCGAGTATATTTACGGCGACCGGCTCTCCCGCATCCATTGGAACGCGACGGCGAAGACCGGGCAATGGAAGTCGAAGGAGTTCGAGCGCGAATCGCTGCCGCGCATCATCGTCATGCTGGACCGGTTCCACGGCGCGTACGAGCACAAGAGCCAATTCGAGCTCGCGGTGTCGGCCGCGGCCTCGCTGCTCGAGTTCGGCTATCGGCGGTCGACGGCGGTCGGCCTGATCTCCGTCGGCGCGAAGCATGAAGGCTACGCCCCGAACGCCTCCGGCGATCAGCGCGAGCTGATGATGAAGCATCTCGTGCGCGTGCAGGCGGACGGCGACCAGCCGTTGTACCGCGCGCTGCGCCAATCCGGCGCGCTCGCGGGAGCGGGCTCGTTCGTCATCATCGTCAGCCCGCAGACCGGCGAAGAGACGATTCGCGCGATGGAATGGCTGAGCCGGACGGGCGTCGTGCCGGTGCTCGTGCATTTGAAGCGCGACGACGAAGGCCGCGGCAGCAAGGTCAGCGACATTCGTTCCGGCGAGTGGCTGCGCCTGCTCCGCCGCAGCGGCTTCACCGTCTACGCGATCGGCAAGCTGCAGGAGCTGCCGGAAGCGCTGGAAGGAGGCCGGGTATGACCGCCGTTCGACGCGTCTTCGCGCGCTGGCTGACCGTTGGCCTCTACCGCAAGATCAGCGCGGTCTTCGCCGCGCTGATGATATATCAATGGATTCGCTGCTTGGGCGATTATTGGTGGATGGAGACGTTCGCGATCGTGAACGGCGTGCTGCTCGCGGCGGCCTTGGCGAATGTGCTCATTCCGAACAAATACTTGTCGATCGGCGCGCAGCTGGCCGCCCTCGTCTGGCTGAACGTCTCGTATGCCCATTTCGAATGGCAGCCTTTCGTCGGCACCCGCAGGCATTTGCTGAACTGGATGTATTGGATCGGCAACCAATTCGGCGAGCTGAATCCGTACCTGTGGATCAGCCTCGGCATATTGGCCGCGTTCCATATGATCGTGAGCCTGCGCCGCAAACGAGGCTACATGCTGTTAATCGTCGGGACGGCGATTCTCTCCCTCACGGTGGCCGATTCGATCTTTACGCCGATTTATTTGTGGGAAGAAATCGCCTGGATCGTGTTTATCGGCCTTGGCTGGCTGGTCGCCAGCCATTTCGCCGGATTCAAGAGCCGCCATCCCGACAATTGGGCGCAGCTGCTGGAATATCCGCTCAGCCTGTTCGTTCCGATTCTGTTCATCCTTACGCTCGTGATGGCGGCAGGACTGTTCGTGCCGACCATCAGGCCGATGCTGACGGATCCGTACACGGCCTGGAAAGCATCGCGCGGCGAGACCGTTACGACCTTCGTCGGCGACAAGGCCGTCGTTATCGCCATCGCCAAGAACAACGCCGATACCCGCTCGGGCTACAGCCGGAACGACGGCGTGCTCGGCGGCGGGTTCACGTTCGACTATACGCCGGTCATGACGGTCGTCACGACGAAGAAGAGCTACTGGCGCGGCGAGACGCGGGCGTTCTACAACGGCACAGGCTGGCTGGAATCCGCCGACGAGAAGCAGGAGGAGCCGCTGAAGGGGATCGTGTCGGGACAGCCGCTTCAAGTGAACGGCGTGCCGTCATCCGCGGCGACGGAGACGATTACGCAGACGGTCACGATGGAACGGAAAGACAAGTTTCCCGTGCTGTTCGGCGCGGGGCCGATCTCCGAGGTGACCTCGATCAACGAAAGCAAGGAATCGTTCCCGGCGCTCGGCTGGCTGCCCGATTCATGGGAGCTGCGGATGCCGAAATCGGCGTCGGTTCACTATCCGAAATCGTATATGATCGAATCCAAGGTGCCCGTGCTGGACGAGAATAAGCTGCGCGGCGGTTCGGCCGTCAAGCCCGCGGCGGAAGCCGTCAGTTCGGTCTACACCGAGCTGCCAGACAATCTTCCGGATCGCGTAAGCGCGCTCGCCAAGCAAATTACGCAGGACGCCGCGACGCCGTACGATAAAGTCGAGGCGCTGGTCAACTACTTGCAATTGCATTATCAATATACGAACACGCCCGACCTCGGGAAGAAGTCGAGCAAAGACTTCGTCGACGCGTTCCTGTTCGAAATCAAGGAAGGCTATTGCGATTATTTCTCGACGAGCTTGGCTGTCATGGCGCGCTCGCTCGGCATTCCGGCAAGATGGGTGAAAGGCTACTCCTCCGGCAGCTTGCCGGGCAACGAAGAGATGCAGCGGCGGCTGCAGGGCTATCCGAGCGCAAACTCGAACCCGGACGGAGCGGGCGCCTATACCGTCCGCAATGCGGACGCCCATTCCTGGGTCGAAATCTATTTCAACGACTACGGATGGCTGCCGTTCGAAGCGACGCCGGGCTTCTCTTACCCGTACGCGCTGCCGAAGGACGAACCGGCTCCGGTCACGGATGACGTCGTTGCGACGGATATCGCCGCGGTCGACGAGCCGGCCGAAGAAACCGGCGGCTTCGATGTGAAGCCCTGGATGTTCTGGACGGCCGCCGGCGCTTTGGCGCTGGCGCTCGCGTTCTACGCTTACCGCTCGTTCCCGGCGCTCGTTCGCCGTTACCGCGGCAGGTCGGACACCGTCAATGCGCGGATCGTCGGCGAGACGAACCGGCTGATCAAGTATTGCCGCAAGAAAGGGATGGACGTGGAGCACAACGAAACGGTGCGGGAAACGATGGGCCGCTGGTCGACGCGGCTGACGTCGCTGCAGCCGCAATTCGCCGTCGTGCAGGACGCGTTCGAGAAAGCGATGTACAGCCGTCAGGCGATGACCCAGGAGGAAGCGGACCGGGCCAGCGCCATGATGAAGCAAATCCGCGAGCATATCGGTTGACGCTTATTGGGCCGGCATCGGATGCGCAAGCAGCCGTGCCGGCTTCTTTGCAACAAATTCACAAGTTATGGTATAGTTTGCGTGATAGCGATGACAGGGCTGGTCGTACTCATGCGCATAAATATGATTGCACCTAGGAGTACTGCTCGCCTATGCAACCGAGGCTGGTCGTACTCATGCGCATAAATATGATTGCACCTGGGAGTACTGCTCGCCTATGCAACCGAGGCTGGTCGTACTCATGTGCATGATAATGATTGCACCTGGGAGTACTGCTCGCCTATGCAACCGAAGGAGTCGAAACTATGTTTGAACGGCTGTTGCCGCAAATGCGCGTCAATACCATCTATGATATCAATCTGCATGCCTTGAAAGAGCAGGGCATCATCGGCATTATAACCGATCTCGACAACACGCTTGTCGGCGCGAGGGAGCCGCTGGCGACGCCGGAGCTCGTGAAGTGGCTCGACGATGTTCGCGATCTCGGCTTCAAAGTCGTCATCGTGTCCAATAACCACGAGTCTCGCGTATCCAAATTCGCGAAACCGCTCGATATCCCGTTCGTTCATGCCGCGCGCAAACCGGCCAACAGGCCGTTCGTCCGGGCGTTGGATACGCTTGGCCTGCCCGCGGAGAAGGCGGCCGTCATCGGCGACCAGATGATGACGGACGTGCTCGGCGGCAGGCGGATGGGCTTGTTCACGATCCTGGTCAAGCCCATCGCTCCGAAAGACGAAGGTATCATGACCCGTTTCAATCGGATGATCGAGAAGATCGCCCTGTCCCGGCTGCGTAAGAAAGGGCTATGGCCCGAGGAGGAACGGCATTCATGATCAATCGGCAAGAAGAAGACATTCGTTCGTGCGCGGGCTGCGGCGTCAAGCTGCAGACCGAAGCGACGGACAAGCTTGGCTACGTCCCGGCCGCGGCGCTGGAGAAGGAACTGCCCATCTGCCAGCGCTGCTTCCGGATCAAGAACTATAACGAAGCGGCTTCGATCGCGCTCGACCAGGACGATTTCCTGCGGCTGCTGGGCGGCATTGCCGGCACGAAGAGCCTCGTCGTCCACATCGTCGACCTGTTCGACTTCGAAGGCAGCCTGATCTCCGGGCTGCAGCGGTTCGTCGGGAACAACCCCGTGCTGCTCGTCGTCAACAAAATCGACCTGCTGCCGAAGGGCATCAATCCGAACCGGCTTCTGAACTGGGTGCAGAAGCAGACGAAGAAGGAAGGCTTGAAGGTCGTCGACGTCGTGCTGTGCTCCGCGAAGCGTAACATCGGCTTCGAGCGCGTCATCGAATCGATCGGCCGTCATCGCGGCGACCGCGACGTCTACGTCGTCGGCGCGACGAACGTCGGCAAGTCGACGCTCATCAACCGGCTGATCCGCGATTACAGCGACCTGGAGCGCGAGCTGACGACGTCCCGCTATCCGGGAACGACGCTGGACGCGGTCCATATTCCGCTCGACGACGGCAAGGAAATCATCGATACGCCGGGGATCGTCTACAAGCATCGCCTGACGGAGATCGTGCCGCGCGACGTGCTCGGCGCGCTGCTGCCGGACAAGCCGATCAAGCAGCTCGTCTACCAGCTGAACGCCGGCCAGACGCTGTTCTTCGGCGCGCTGGCGCGGTTCGATTTCATCGACGGCGATCGCCAGTCGTTCTCGATTTATATATCCAACGCGCTGCAGGTGCACCGGACGAAGCTGGAGCGGGCGGACGAACTGTTCGCGGAGCATAAGGGCGAGCTGCTGGCTCCGCCCTCGCGCGAGCAGCTGGAAGACATTCCGGCGTGGACGCGCCATCGGCTCAATATCCGCCGGGGAACGGACACGGATATTTTCATATCGGGCCTCGGCTGGATCCACGTCAACGGCGCGAGCGGCGCGCTCATCGACATTCATGCGCCGAAAGGCATCCGGGTATTGACCCGCGACGCGTTGATTTAAACTATAATTATCATCGACCGCCTCATCGCGTCATAGGGGGAGTGACAGAGCATGGGCAACAACGTGGACAGCCATACGGTGCTCTATAGCGTCATCGGCGACCCGATCCGGCATTCCAAGTCGCCGATCATGATGAACCGGGCCTTCCGGGAATGCGGCATCAACGGGATCTATACGGCATTTCATATTACGACCGACAAGCTGGGCGATTTCGTTGCCGGCGTGCGGGCGATGGGCATACGCGGCGTGAACGTCACGATACCGCATAAGCTTGACGTCATGCCGCTGCTCGACGAAATCCACGAAAGCGCGGCGGCCATCGGAGCGGTGAACACGATCGTCAACGACGGCGGCCGGCTGACCGGCTATAACACGGACGGCATCGGCTACGTCCGCTCGCTGAAGGAAGAAGCGCGGTCCGATCTGAACGGCGCGCGCGTGCTGATCGTCGGCGCCGGAGGCGCGACGCGCGGAATTCTGTACGCCCTTGCGCGCGAAGGCGTCGCCTCGGTGACGATTTCGAACCGGACCGTCGCGCGCGCGCAGGAGCTGGCGGACGCGTTCGCCGGCCAAGGCCCGGCTGTTCGCGCGATCGGCCAGGACGAGCTTCGCGATGCATGCGCGGAGAGCGACATCATCATCAACACGACGTCGCTCGGCATGTACCCGAACGTGGACGCCGCGCCGCTTGACAGCGCGTGGCTTCGCCCGGGCAGCATCGCCAGCGATCTGATCTACAACCCGCTGACGACGCGCTTCCTGGAAGAGGCGAAGGCTCGCGGCTGCCTCATTCACGGCGGGCTCGGCATGTTTATTTATCAAGGCGCTTACGCCTTCGAATATTGGACGGGGCAGCCCGCTCCCGCCGCGGCTATGCGCGAGACGGTGCTGGCGGCGCTTCGGTCCCGAAGCTAATTACCACGAGAGAAGGAACACGAACTATGTTGACAGGCAAACAGAAACGCCATCTGCGCTCGCTCGCGCATCATTTGAATCCGGTATTCCAGGTCGGCAAGGCCGGCATGAACGAGAATTTGATCCGCCACGTCGAAGAAGCGATCGAGGTGCGCGAACTGATCAAGGTGAACGTGCTCAACAACAGCGTCGAGGATCCGAAGGAAGTCGGCGAGTGGATCGCGGCCGAATCCGGCTCCGAGCTCGTGCAGGTTATCGGCAAGACGATCGTGCTGTACAAGGAATCGAAGGATCACAAAACCATCGAGCTTCCTCGATAAGGAACTCGTCAGGCTGGAAGCGAAAGGAGCTGCGGGCATTTGATTAAAGTTGGTTTTATGGGGGGCACGTTCGACCCGATTCATTACGGACATCTGCTGGCCGCCGAATCCGCGAGAGAAGCTTGCGGCCTGGACGAAGTGTGGTTCGTTCCCGCGGGTCATCCGCCGCTGAAGGAGAACGGACCGGAAGCCGACGGCGAGTCGCGGCTGGAAATGGTCTATCGGGCGATCGACTTCCAGCCGCATTTCCGTGCGATGGACCTGGAATTGGAGCGCGAAGGCACAAGCTATACGATCGATACGATCAAGGCGCTGCACGAGCTTTATCCCGGCCGGACGTTCAGCATCATTATCGGCACGGATCGCGTCAACGACCTGCCGCAGTGGCATGAAATCGAAGCGCTGGCGGGGATGGTGTCGTTCATCGGCGTTACGCGGGCCGGCGAGACGTTCCGGCCGGAGCAGCTTCCGAAGTATATTACCGACAAGCTGACGCTCGTCGACATGCCTCTGCTCGATATATCGTCCACGATAATCAAGGAGCGTATCGCCGCCGGCCGTTCCATCCGCTTCTTGCTGCCGGAGAAGGTGCATTCGTTCATAAGGAGGAACGGCCTTTATGAACCGGAATGAGATGATTGCGGCCGTGAAGGCGGAAATGCCGGAACGGCGCTGGAAGCATACGCTGGGCGTGATGGAGACGTCGATCATGCTCGCGGAACGGTTCAACGGGGATCCGGAACGCGCCGAGACGGCGGCCATCCTGCACGATGTGGCGAAATACTGGCCGACGGCGCGCATGGAAACGATCATCAGGGAACGGCAGCTGCCGGAAGAGCTGCTTCAGTACGATAAAGAATTATGGCATGCCCCGGTGGGCGCGTTCGTCGCGGAGCATGATTACGGCATATGGGACCTCGAAATTCTGGACGCGATCCGTTATCATACGTCGGGCCGCGAAGGCATGACGCTGATGGACAAAATCGTCTGCCTGGCCGATTACATGGAGCAGGGCCGGGATTTTCCGGGCGTGCAGCGCATTCGGGAGCTGGCCGAGCATAATCTGGATCAGGCGCTGGTCGCGGGCTTCGATTCGACGATCGGCTATTTGCTGCAGCAGGGCAAGCGGATCTTCCCGCTGACCATCGCTGCGCGGAATGATTTGATTTCACATTTACGGGAGGCTGGGCAATGACCATTAGCTCGGAACAGCTGCTGCAGGCGGTAGTCGCCGCGGCGGAAGACAAGAAAGCGCAGAACATCGTCGCGCTTGATTTGAAGAACGTTTCACTCGTCGCCGACTATTTCGTGATCTGTCACGGGAATTCGGACGTTCAGGTACAAGCGATCACGACGGAGGTCCGCAAGCAGGCGGAAGCGCGCGGCGTACGCGTTCGCGGCATCGAAGGCGCGGACAGCGGCCGCTGGGTGCTCGTCGATATCGGCGATGTCGTCGTGCACGTGTTCCACCGGGACGAGCGCGAATATTACAGCATCGAACGGCTTTGGTCCGACGCGAAGGTCGTGGAATTCGCATGACGCTCACAGCCGGCACGACGATGAAGCTGAAGCTCGCGCGGGAAGTTTCGCCGTACGGCTATTTCATGACGGACGGCGAGAACGAAGTGCTCATGCATTACACGGAGCTTGTCGGCCATCGCCCGCAAATCGGGCAATTCTATGACGTGTTTCTATTCTTCGACTCCGAGGATCGCATCGCCGCCACGATGAAGAAGCCGCTTATCCAGCTCGGGCAAGTGGCGCGCCTTGCCGTTGCGGACATTCACCCGCGCATCGGCGCGTTTCTGGAGATGGGGCTCGGCCGGCAGCTGCTGCTGCCGTTGTCGGAGCAGCCGGAGCTGAAGGAGCTGCGTCCGAAGCGCGGCGACGAGGTGCACGTCATCCTCGCGCACGACAAGATCGGCCGGCTGGTCGCGAAGGTTGCGTTCGAGGAAGAGCTGGCGGAGCTTGCGTTCCATGCGCCGACGTCCTGGCACAACACGTGGGTCGAGGGCTGGGTGACGAAGACGCTCAAGATCGGCTCGTTCGTCATGATCGACGGCGGCGTGCTCGGCTTCGGCGCATTCGGCTTCATTCCCGCGGACGAGCGGACGCGGCTGCTTCGCCTCGGCGAGCGCGTGAAGGCGCGCGTGACGTTCGTGCGCGAGGACGGACGCGTCAATCTGTCGATGCACCAGCGCAAGGAGGTCGGCCGGCTCGAGGATTCCGACCGGCTGCTTGCGTTCCTGAAAGAACGGCCGAACGGGACGATGCCGTATTCGGACGAGACGCAGGCCGATATTATCAAGCAGCGGTTCGGCATCAGCAAGGGCGCGTTCAAGCGGGCGCTCGGCAAATTGATGCGGGACGGGCTCGTGACGCAGGAAGGCAGCTCGACGAAGCTGACGGAGCAGGGCGCGGCGGCGAACGCAGCTGCGGCTTCGGCCTCCGAAGAATCGGCGGCATCGAAGCCCGGAGCAGCGGAGTAGGAGGCGGCCGATGGAAGCCTATACGCAGTTTGCGACGGTATACGACCGTTTGATGGCCGACATGCCTTATCCGCAGTGGATCGCGTTCGCGGATGCGTGCTGGCAGCGGTACGGCAAGCCGAGAACCGTCGTCGATCTCGGCTGCGGCACTGGCAGCGTAGCCATTCCGCTTGCGCGCGCGGGCTATACGGTGTACGGCATCGACATCTCGTCGGACATGCTGACGATCGGCCGCAGCAAGCAGGATGCCGCCGGCGGCGGAGGGACGATCACCTGGCTGGAGCAGGACATGGCGGAATGGGATATCGGCGCGCAGGCGGACAGCGTCATCTCGTTCTGCGACTGCATCAACTATTTGACCGAGGAAGACGACGTGCTGGCCGCGTTTCAAGCGACGTACGCCGGCTTGAAGCCGGGCGGCGTCTTCCTGTTCGATGTCCATGCGCCGCGAACGCTGCAGTGCTATGCCGAGGAGCAGCCTTTCGTGCTGGACGAGCCTGGCATCGCGTACATCTGGACAAGCGAGCTGGACGAGGACCGGATGGAGATCGAGCATCATTTGACGATTTTCGCCGAGGAAGGCGGCGGTTCGGGCGGGACGTACGCACGGTTCGAGGAAGTGCATGTGCAGCGCGCCTACGACGCGGAATGGATCACGGAAGCGCTGCTCGCGGCGGGTTTCTCGAAAGTGGAGCCATTCGGGGATTTCAAGCTGGAAGCGCCGGATGACGACACGGAGCGGCTGTTTTTTGCCGCAGTGAAATGACCTTTCTGAGCGCAGGCCAAGATTTGGCCTGCGTCTTGCATGTATAACGAACCGTGTACACGTTATTCGGACGAATTGTCTGCCTCTCGGCGTATAACGAACTTGAGGCGTCTTATGATGGCGAGAAAGACTCAGAAGATGGAACGTAAAGGCTAATTGCACGGGTACGATTCGTTAGCTCGCAGGAAGCGCCAAATATGAGCCGATAGCGTGTGCTCGATTCGTTAGACCAGCGCTGCTCGACAGCCCTTCCTGTCGATCAGGTCGATCCGGGCAGGCCTGAATCCGCGCTTGTGCGTCTGGCTGGAATTAAGCCCTGGGCCGAGCTGTCAAGCAAACCAGGGCGTTACATACCTTGACATGACACGACACGTTTCATATAATCGAATTATCTGTAAGAAGAACGGCGTTGAAGAGGAGCAGTAGCTTGGTAGCGTTAGGACCAGAGAGCCGGCGGGTGGTGAAAGCCGGACCGACGCGAAGCGAACTCGCCTTGGAGCCGCATGCGATCGAATCGTCCGATTCGGGAAGCATGCCGTTTCGCCCGCGTTAAGGGTCTAGAGTGAACGGCGGTAAAGCATACCGTCCGTTAACTAGGGTGGTACCACGGGAGCGTAATCCTCTCGTCCCTAGCGATTTCGCTGGGGGCGGGAGGTTTTTTATTGCATGCGGCGGCGCGTGCGCGTACGCGCAGGCTAGAGAACAGGGAGGCAATCGTTATGACACAGGAACGTCAGGATCAGCAGGGGTATAACCCGCTCGTTATCGAGCCGAAATGGCAGCAGCATTGGGATGCGAACAAAACCTTCAAGACGACGGAGGACGCGGGCAAGCCGAAGTTCTACGCGCTCGACATGTTCCCGTATCCATCTGGAGCGGGGCTGCACGTCGGCCATCCGGAAGGCTATACGGCGACCGATATCGTCTCGCGGTACAAAAGAATGCGCGGCTACAACGTCCTTCATCCGATGGGCTGGGACGCGTTCGGCCTGCCGGCGGAGCAGCACGCGCTCGATACGGGCGAGCATCCGCGCGACATCACGGTGAAGAACATCAACAACTTCCGCCGTCAGATCAAATCGCTCGGCTTCTCGTACGACTGGGACCGCGAGTTCAGCACGACGGACCCGGATTATTACAAATGGACGCAGTGGATTTTCATCCAGCTGTTCAATAAAGGGCTTGCCTACGTAGCGGAAGTGCCGGTCAACTGGTGTCCGGCGCTCGGAACGGTGCTCGCGAACGAAGAGGTTATCAACGGCCTGAGCGAGCGCGGCAACCATCCGGTCATCCGCAAGCCGATGCGCCAATGGGTGCTCCGGATTACGGAATACGCCGAGCGTCTGCTCGAAGACCTGGAAGAGCTCGACTGGACGGAGAGCATCAAGGACATGCAGCGCAACTGGATCGGCAAGTCGAAGGGCGCGGAAGTGACGTTCGCGATCGACGGCCATGACGCTTCGCTCGTCGTCTTCACCACTCGTCCGGATACGCTGTTCGGCGCATCCTATTGCGTGCTCGCGCCGGAGCATGAGCTCGTGGCGGCGATTACGACGCCTGAGCAGCAGGCCGCGGTGAAGGATTATCAAGAAACGGCCGCGCGCAAGAGCGATCTGGAGCGTACGGACCTGAACAAAGACAAATCCGGCGTGTTCACCGGCGCATACGCGATCAATCCGATCAACGGCGTTCGCGTGCCGGTCTGGATCGCGGATTACGTGCTTGCGGGCTACGGCACGGGCGCGATCATGGCCGTTCCGGGCCATGACGAGCGCGACTGGGAGTTCGCGAAGCAGTTCGATCTGCCGATCACGGAAGTGGTGCAGGGCGGCGACATAAGCCAGGCGGCTTTTGCCGGCGACGGCCCGCACGTCAACTCCGGCTTCATGAACGGGTTGAACAACGAAGAAGCCATTGCGAAAGCGATCGAATGGCTTGAAGCGGAAGGCAAAGGCCAAGGCAAAGTGACGTACCGTCTCCGCGACTGGCTGTTCAGCCGCCAGCGGTACTGGGGCGAGCCGATTCCGATCCTCCACCTGGAGGACGGCACGATGAAGCCGGTACCGGACGATCAACTGCCGCTGCTCTTGCCGGACGTCGATCAGATCAAGCCGTCGGGCACGGGCGAATCGCCGCTTGCCAACGTGACGGAGTGGGTCGAGACGGTCGATCCGGAGACGGGCATGCGCGCGCGCCGCGAGACCAACACGATGCCGCAATGGGCGGGCAGCTGCTGGTACTACCTGCGCTTCATCGATCCGCGCAACGACAAGGAGCTGTGCTCCAAGGAGAAGCAGAAGGAATGGCTGCCGGTCGATCTCTATATCGGCGGCGCCGAGCATGCGGTGCTTCACTTGCTCTACGCGCGGTTCTGGCACAAGGTGCTCTACGATATCGGCGTCGTCGATACGAAGGAGCCGTTCCACAAGCTGGTCAACCAAGGCATGATTCTCGGCACGAACAACGAGAAGATGAGCAAATCGCGCGGCAATGTCATCAACCCGGACGACATCGTGAACGAGTACGGCGCGGACACGCTGCGTATGTACGAAATGTTCATGGGCCCGCTGGAAGCGACGAAGCCTTGGAACACGAACGGCGTCGAAGGCATGTACCGTTTCCTCGGCCGCGTATGGCGCCTGTTCGTCGGCGATAACGGCGAGCTGAGCGAGAAGATCGGCGGCGACGGCTCCGACGCGTTCAAGCGGACATGGCACCGCACCGTGAAGAAAGTGACGGACGACTACGAGAATCTGCGCTTCAACACGGCGATCAGCCAGCTGATGATCTTCGTCAACGACGCGTACAAGGCGGACTCGCTGCCGCGCGAAGCGATGGCGCATTTCGTGCAAATGCTGTCGCCGCTGGCGCCGCATATCGCCGAGGAGCTGTGGCTGAAGCTCGGCCGCGCCGAAGCGTTGACGTACGCGGCATGGCCGACTTACGAAGAAGCGTGGACGGTCGACCAAGAGGTCGAAATCGTCGCGCAGGTGAACGGCAAAATCATCGACCGTCTCTCGATCGCGGCCGATACGGACGAAGCCGAGATGGAACGGATCGCGAAAGCGTCGGATAAAGTGGCCGAAGCGATCGCGGGCAAGACCGTCCGCAAGCTGATCGTCGTCAAGGGCAAGCTCGTCAACATCGTCGTCGGTTAATCGGCGGCGGCGGGTGACCGATAGGCATAAAAAAGAGGTGAACGACCTTTTAACGCAAAGCATGCGTTAAGGGCCGTTCACCTCTTTGCCGTACAAGGCGTCGGATACGCGCACCAGGTCTTCGTGGTACTTGGCGTGCGTCGCCCGGATGACGCGGTTGAACACCCCGTTCAGCTCCATGTTCAGCAGCGCCAGCGCCTGGGCGGTTATGCCGCCGGGCACGACGACCCGGGCTTGGAGTTCTTCGGGAGACATGCCGCCGCCGGTCAGCAGCTGGCCGGTGCCGAGCAGCATTTCGCTGGCGATCATCCGCGCTTGCTCGCGCGGGATGCCGGTCTCTTCGGCAGCCGCGTCGATGAACCGCTGCAGCAGGCAGGCCATGATGGCCGGACCGATGCTCGACAGGTCCGACACGATGCGCGTGTGCGCTTCGTCGATGATCAGCGGCTCGCTGATATAAGAGAGCAGTCCGTTCAGCCGGACGATATCGGCATCGGTCATGCGGCTGCCGTACATGCACAGCGTGGCGCCGCTGCACATGTAGTTGGTGATGCTCGGAATGACCTTAGCGATTTTGCAGGGAAGCGAATCTTCCAGCTGCTTCAGCAGGACGGGGCTCGTAATGGAAATGACGAGCTGGCTCGGCTGGACATAATCGCGAATGCCTTCCAGTACCGTCTTGTACTCATGCGGCTTGACGCAGATGAAAATCACGTCCTGATCGACGACGGCATCGCGGTTCAGCGGGACGGCCTGCAGGCCGGGGTGGCGGTCGGCTAAGCAGACGGCTTTGGAATACGTACGATTGCTGGCCGTGATTTGCGACGGTTTTAGCGCTCCCGAGCCGATGAACGCATCGATTAGCAGGCTGCCCATGCTCCCTATACCGATAAACCCGACATTCATTGCAATCCCTCCCACGCGCCTCGTTGACGACGGCGCAGCTTCAACAGCATGATACGGATCGGCGCACGGCGAAAGCACTGCATCGCGCGCGCCGGAATCGCTGCCATGGTGCTCTTACTACACTATGCGGGCCGGCAAGGCCATGATGACCACTTTCTTGAAAAGATCGCATTACGACAGGAGGCGTTGTCCGGCATGAAAAGAAGGATAAGAAGAAGCAGCTGGAGCGGATCGCGGCTGGGAGCCGGCGCATGCATACTCGTGTCGATACTGCTCATTGCCATCGCCATGATGCAGAACGGCGCGCAGGCGAAGCCCGGCTGGACGGCGATGAACGAGCAGGTGGACCGCGCCTTGGCGCCGTTGGAGCAGCGCGAGGCGAACGTGCCGAAGGAGACGGCCGGGGATAAGAAGAAGCAGCCGGCGGCAAGCGGGCAGGAGCGTGACGCGGAGAAGCGGACCGCGGGGAGTCAAGCCGCCGATAAGCAGGCCGATGCGAAACAAGCGCCAAACTTGAAGGCCGAAGATATGCAGGCTCCTGCGCAGCAGGAAGCGGCCGGCCAAGCCGAGGTCAAACAATCGGATTCGGCAAGCACGGCGACCGATGGGATGGCAGGCGATGGCGCGAAGCCCCGGCAGTTAGGCGCGGAGTCTCAGCAGGCCGGGGCGGCGTCGAATGAAGGCAAGATCGACGTCAATCACGCTTCGGCGGCGGAGCTGGACGCTCTCCCGGGCATCGGCGCGGCCAAGGCGGAAGCGATCGTGGCGGACCGCGAACGCAACGGCTTGTTCCGCAATCCCGACGATTTGCTTCGCGTCAAGGGCATTGGTCCTAAACTACTAGATAAAATGAAGTCTTACATTGTTCTCCAGCCGTGATTATGCGACAATGGTAGCGATAGGGTCGAATCGGCCCTTCCATTCATGCGAGGAGGAAAATTCATATGTCCGAACAACGCAAGCTTTCGATTGAAACGCTATCCGTTCACGGAGGCCAAGAGATCGACCCGACCACCCTTTCGCGCGCGGTGCCGATCTATCAAACGACATCCTACGGATTCCGGGATTCGGAACATGCGGCGAATTTGTTTGCCCTGAAAGAATTCGGCAATATTTATACCCGTATCATGAATCCGACAAGCGATGTCTTCGAGAAGCGGGTCGCCGCACTTGAAGGCGCGCCGGCGGCGCTCGCAGTCGCTTCCGGATCGTCGGCCATTACATATGCGATTTTGAACATCGCCGAAGCCGGCGACGAAATTGTGTCCGCCAACAGCTTGTACGGCGGTACGTACAACCTGTTCGCGCATACGCTGCCGAAGCTCGGCATCACCGTCAAATTCGTCGATCCGTCGAATCCGTCCAATTTCGAAGCGGCGATCACGGATAAGACGAAAGCCGTGTTCGCCGAAACGATCGGCAATCCGAAGGGCGACGTCATCGACATCGAAGCGGTAGCCAACATCGCCCACAAGCACGGCATTCCGCTTATCGTCGACAACACGTTCCCGAGCCCGTACCTGTGCCGTCCGATCGAGCACGGCGCGGACATCGTCGTTCATTCCGCGACCAAATTCATCGGCGGCCACGGCACGTCGATCGGCGGCGTCGTCGTGGACGGCGGCAAATTCGACTGGAAAGCAAGCGGCAAATTCCCCGGCCTGACGCAGCCGGATCCGAGCTATCACGGCGTCGTCTATACGGACGCGGTCGGACCGGTCGCTTACATTATTAAAATGCGCGTGCAGCTGCTGCGCGACACGGGAGCCGCGATTTCGCCGTTCAACTCGTTCCTGCTGCTGCAAGGCTTGGAAACGCTGCATCTGCGCATGGAGCGCCACAGCGCCAACGCGCTGGCCGTCGCGAAGTTCCTGGAGCGGCACGAAGCGGTCGAGTGGGTCAATTATGCCGGTCTCGAAAGCCATCCGTCTTATGACCTGGCGCAGAAATACATGCCGAAAGGACAAGGCGCGATTCTGACCTTCGGCATCAAAGGCGGCGTCGAAGCCGGCAAGAAGGTCATTAACGCGGTGCAGCTGTTCTCGCATTTGGCGAATGTCGGCGACTCCAAGTCGCTCATCATCCACCCGGCGAGCACGACGCACCAGCAGCTGGAAGAGCAGGAACAGCTTGCGGCGGGCGTGACGCCCGGCATGATCCGATTGTCGATCGGCACGGAAGGCATCGACGATCTTTTGCACGATTTAACACAAGCCTTGGCGGCAAGCCAACAGTAATCATACGCAAGCCAACAGCAACCTTAATTGCAGGAAGGAAGACCGGCTAGACATGGCACCGGAAGCGCAAGACAGCTCGAGAAAAGACTGGGATACGTATTTCATGGATATCGCGTATATGGTTTCGACCCGTTCGCGCTGCCCGCGCAGGCATGTGGGCACCGTGCTCGTGCAGGGGAAGAAGCTGCTCGGCACCGCCTATAACGGAGCTCCGATGGGCGTCGCGGATTGCTCCGAGGACGGCTGCATGATCGTGGAAGAGCTGGAGATGCAGGTCGAGAACGGCGTGGAGCGCATGATCAAGAAGCAGCGCTGCATCCGCACGATTCACGCGGAGCAGAATTTGCTGCTGTTCACGGACCGGATCGACCGCGAGGGCTCGACGGTCTACGTGACCGACCAGCCTTGCTGGACATGCGCCAACATGCTCGCGAACAGCGGGGTGAAGGAAGTCGTGTACCATCGCGCGTATTTGAAGGACAGCGAGAAAGTCGTCTCGCTTATGCATTTGAAGGGGATCGCCTTTCGTCATCTGTCCGCCTACGAGCCGCCGGCTCAGGCGGGCATGGACGTTATTTCGTAAATGCCATAGGGAATCGCATCGCAAGAGGAAGAACCTCTGGCTGCACCCGTGAAGCTGCGCTTGGCCGTTATCGGCCGGGCGCAGCTTCACGGGAGCGGCCGGAGGTTTTTTTGTTTATCGCGGCGGCGAACGTCTCGCCGATCGCTATAAGCGGGAGAGGAGGAGGGGAGAAAATGACGCAGAGACCGCTCGTATGGTTTACGGTCTGCTGGGTGTTAGGCAGCAGCGCCGCAGCGTCCCTGTCGGGCCGCGGCGCCGCCTTGGCCGGCGCCGCGCTGCTTGCCGCGCTGGCGGCGCAGGTTCTGCTGCGCCGCTGCTCGTGGCCGCTCGCCGCCGCTTGCATGGCGGCGTTCGGTTTGGCCGCGGGGCATCGGGTATGGACCGATGCCCGGAACGTGACGGCGCTGCCGGAGCAATACGCGGCAGCGCTTGCGGCTTCGCCGGCGGACCGGGCGGCTTATGCGGCGGAGCTCGCCGGCAAGATCATGTCGCCGCCGGAAATCGACGGCGACCGGGTGCAGTTCCGCGTGGCGGGCGACAGCATCGCGCTCGGCGGGGAGGACGGCGCGCCAGCGGCGCCGGTGCAGCTCGGCGGCGAGCGGATGCTCGTGCAGGTGAAGCTGGCGCGGGAAGACGAGCTGGCGGCGGCCGCGGCATGGAAGCGCGGCCAGCGGGTCGTCGTCGCCGGCGAACTGACGGCGCCGTCGGCCGCCACGAACTTCGGCGGCTTCGACTACCGCGCGTACTTGCGCGGCCAGCGCATCCACTGGCTGCTCGGCGCGGGCGGCGCGGCCGCCGTCCGGGCAAGCGCCGGCCCGCGCTGGAGCGGCACCGCGCTGCTGCAGCATATGGATGCCTTGCGCGCCGCGCTCGGCAAGCGGATGGACGCCCTGTATCCCGGCGTCCAGGCCGGCTACATGAAAGGCCTCGTCCTCGGCATAACCGACGATCTCGATCCTGTCGTATACCGCCAGTTCTCGCAGCTGGGGCTTACGCATATTCTGGCGATTTCCGGCCTGCATGTGGCCGTGTTCCTCTACGTGCTCGGCGGCCTGCTGCGGCTGCTGCGCATGACGCGCGAGCGCATGCTGCTCGTCATGATCGCGGCGGTGCCGTTCTACGTGCTCCTCGCCGGCGCGTCGCCGTCGGTCGTCCGCTCCGGCATCATGGCCATGCTCGGCCTGGCGGCAGCGCGCCTGCACAAGCTGAAGGACGGCCTGCATCTACTGGCCGCCGCCGCGCTGCTCATGCTGCTGTGGGAGCCGTATATGCTCGGCAACATCGGGTTTCAATTGTCGTTTCTCGTTACGGCCGGTTTGATCCTCGGCTCGTCGCCGGTGCGCAAGCTGTTTCCCCGCGGCAGGCGATGGTGGTCCGCCGCTGCATTCGATCTGCTCTCGGTAACGGTCGTGGCGCAGGCGATATCCATGCCGTTGACGATTTATTATTTTAACGGGGTGCATCTGCTGTCGATCGCCGCGAACCTGGTGCTCGTGCCGTTCATCAGCTTCATCGTCATGCCGCTCGGCGGCGCATCGCTGCTGCTTGACGCAATCTGGCAACCGGTCGGTGCGCTGACCGCGATCATAACGGCGCTCGGCAACGAGCTGACCTTCGGCTTCATCCTGAAGCTGAGCGGCTGGACCCGCTTCCGGATGATTTGGGCGACGCCGCCGCTGTGGTGGGTAGCGGCTTTCTATGCGGTGCTGGGCGTGCTGTTCCGGTCGCTGAGCAAGCTGCAGGCGGCGAGGGAGGATGCGGCTAGAGAGGCCATTCCGGACACGATTCCCTTGCGGCCGGCCTCCGAACCGGGAAACGCCGTCTGGTCGGCGCCGTTCATCGACGTATCGGCACTGTCTCCCGATTCGCGGATGAACCGGCGCGTCGTCCCGGCCGGTGCCGTTCTAGCGTTGGCGGGGCTGCTGCTCGGCGCGTATTTCCCTGACGCATTCGACCGGAACGGCTATGTCGATTTCATCGATGTCGGACAAGGCGATTCGATTTATATCCGAACGCCGGGCGGCAAGCATCTGCTCATCGACGGCGGAGGCGCGGTCGAATTCGGCGGCCGCGAGGCGTGGCGCCAGCGGAAGGACCCCTACGAGGTCGGCCGGAAAGCCGTCGTGCCGCTGCTGCAGCAGCGAGGCGTGCATCATCTCGATCTGCTGGTCCTCTCCCATCTCGACAGCGATCATATTAAAGGCTTGCTGGCCGTTATGGAAGCCATACCGGTACGGGCGATTCTGTGGAACGGCACCGTGAAGGACTCCGCGGACGCGGTAGCGCTGCTGCACTCGGCGGTAACGTCGGGCATTCCCCTGTATCGCGCCGAGAAGGGAATGAGCTGGCGCATCGACGGCGGCGCGGTTCAAGTGATCGGCACGCCGCCAAGCCTGCTGGCATCGCCGGGTTTGCTTGAGCCGCCGGCCGGGGCTGAAGAGGCGGCGATGCCGGCCGTATCCGAGGTCGACGATCAGAACGGCGAGAGCGTTCCGCTGCTGATCAAGCTGAACGGCCGGCAATTCCTGTTCACGGGCGATGCCGATGCGAGAGAAGAGCGCAGCCTGCTGACGCAGCTTGAGCGAAGCTCCGGGCAATCGGCGGATACGCCGCCGCCGGGAGCCGTGGCAGCGCCGGTATCCCCGCCCATCGACGTGATGAAGCTGTCCCATCACGGAAGCAAAACGTCAACGACGGACGAGTGGCTGGCATACTGGCAGCCGCAGCTGGCGGTCATTTCCGTCGGCCGCAACAACGTATACGGGCATCCGCATCCGACCGTGATCGAACGAATAACGAACGCGGGGATCCCGGCTGCGCGGACGGATCTTAACGGCGAAGTACAGTTTCGGATCGCGCCGGACGGAGAACTGCGCATGCGCGAAGGGCTTGCGGTCCGCTAGCCGCCGCATTTTTGAAGTCGGGAAAGTCCATTCGGACCTCCCGGCTTTTTTGCCATGCCAAAATCATTTTGCCATTCATGGATAATGCTAGTCGATCAGGAAAACAATAAGCCAAGCGATTTCCTTCAACATCAAGTGAAGAGAGGCGAGCAAGGATGGCAAACCCTAAAGACCCGCAGCAGCCCCGCGACGAATCGCGCAGGCAGTTTCTGAAGTACTCGGGCACCGCGATCGGCGGCGTCGTTGTCGGCGGCGTGATCGGCGGCCTGATCGGCGCAAACGCGAAGTCGACCAAGAAGGAAGAAGCTCCGGCGCAGCCCGATACCGGCAAGCCGGCCCAGTCGGCCAACCGGGATTACAATCAGGCGCTCATGTTTTTCAACCAGGACCAGTTCCTGACCGCGGAAGCGGCGGCGGAGCGGATTTATCCGAAGGACGATTCCGGTCCAGGCGCGAAGGAGCTCGGCGTCGCCTTCTTCATCGACCATCAGATGGCGAGCGCTTACGGGATGAACGCGCGCGAGTACATGAGCCCGCCTTTCTATAAATCGGAGACGACGCAGGGCTATCAGCTGTCGTTCAAACGCCGGGAGTTGATCGCGCTCGGACTGGACGCGGTGAACCAGTACAGCACCGAGAAGCATCAGAAGGCGTTCCCGGATTTGACGCCGGAGGAGCAGGATCAGGTGCTCGGCGACTTCGAGAAGGACGTCGTCCAGATCAAAGGCGTGCCGGCATCGACGTTTTTCTCGTTCTTCCTGAACCTGACGATCGAGGGGGTCTACGCGGACCCGCTCTACGGCGGCAACAAGAACATGGACGGCTGGCGGATGCGCAATTACCCCGGCAACCAGATGAGCTACACCGACAATATCGAGAAAGAAGATTTTGTGAAAATGGAACCGTTAAGCCTGAGCGATCATCTCGAAATCGGCTAAAGGCAAAGGAGAGAGCAGAGCATGGCAACGAAACTTCCCAAAGTGCCGATCGTTATCGTCGGCATGGGCTGGGTAGGCGGCATTATCGCCGCGGAGCTGACGAAGGCCGGCCATTCCGTCGTCGGCCTGGAGCGTGGCAAGAGCCGGAACACGCAGGATTATTACCACGTGCACGACGAACTGCGGTATGCATCCCGCTACGAATTGATGCAGGACTTGTCGAAGGAAACAGTGACGTTCCGTAATACGTCCAAGCAGCGGGCGCTGCCGATGCGCAGCTACGGCTCGTTCCTCCTGGGGGACGGGCTCGGCGGCGCGGGCGTGCACTGGAACGGGCAATATTACCGCTTCCTGCCGTATGATTTCGAAATTCGCAGCAAGACGATCGAGCGCTACGGCGCCAACAAAATCCCCGACGGCATGACGATCCGCGACTGGGGCATTACCTATGACCAGCTGGAGCCGTATTACGTCAAATTCGAGCAAATGGCCGGCATCGGCGGCGAGCCGACGACGCCGGCGAACGTCGGCGCGATGTCCAAAGCGTTCCCGGTCGGCCCGATGAAGAAGACGCCGGCCATGAAGCTGTTCGAGGACTCGGCCAAGAAGCTCGGCTACCATCCGTACATCATTCCGTCGGCCAACTTGACCGAAGTGTACAAGAACCCCGACGGCATCGAGCGGGCGCCGTGCCAATACTGCGGCTACTGCGAGCGGTTCGGCTGCGAGTACGGGGCGAAGTCCGATCCCGTCGTGACCGTGCTGCCGGTCGCCCAGCAATCGGGCAAGCTGGATTTGCGCACCCATTCGAACGTCACGGAAATCCTGCATGACGGGAAACGGGCTACGGGCGTGCGCTACATCAACACGCCGACGGGCGAAGAATACATCCAGCCCGCGGATGTCGTCATCCTGTCCAGCTACCTGTTCTCGAACGTCAGGCTGCTGCTGCTCTCCAAGCTTGGCACGCCGTACGATCCGAACACCGATACGGGATCGGTCGGACGCAACTATGCCTACCAAGTGAACGGCGCCAGCACCAACGTCGTGTACGAGGACCGCGAATTCAATATGGCGATGGGCGCCGGCGCGCTCGGCAGCAGCTTTGACGATTTCAACGGCGACAATTTCGATCATGCCGACCTGAAATTCCTTCACGGCGCGAACATCCGGTTCACGCAGACGGGGCTCCGGCCGATCCAATTCCAGCCGGCGCCGGCGGGCACGCCGAAATGGGGCGCCGAGTTCAAGAAGCAGACGCTCCATTATGCGAACCGGACGCTGACGGTCGCCGCGCAAGGCTCCAGCATGCCATGGCGCCATCACTACCTGGATTTGGATCCGGAATACAAGGACGCGCTCGGACTGCCGCTTATTCGGCTGACGTTCGATTTCGAGGATCAGGATCGCGAGCTGGTCAAGTACATCGCCGCTCGGACGAAGGAAATCGCCGACGGCATGGGCGGCACGAAGACGGAAATGCACGATTCAATCAAGCAGTACAATATCGTGCCGTACCAATCGACCCATAACACGGGCGGTACGATCATGGGCAGCGATCCGAAGACGTCCGTCGTGAATAACTATTTGCAAATGTGGGACGCGGAGAACGTCTTCATCTGCGGCGCCTCCACCTTCTCGCACAATAGCGGCTTCAACCCGACCGCGACGGTCGGCGCGATGGCATATCGGGCAGCGGACGGCATTGCCAAGTATCTCGCGAAGCCTGGACCGCTCGCATGAGCGGCGGGGAGGGCGGCAAGCTTTCCCTCGACCGCGACTTGATCGCGCATTTGACCGAGCTGCGCAAGCGGCTGATCTTCGCGTCTATCTGGTTCGTCCTCTCGCTAGCCGCAGGTCTCTACGTCTCGCCGCGCATGCTGCATTTCGTGAAGACGCATCTCGGCTCCGTGCGCGTGGAATGGAGCGTGTTCGCGCTGTCGGACGGCATTGCCGTCTACATGAAATGCGCGCTGATGATCGGCTTGCTGCTGTCGCTCCCGGTGTTCATGTACCAGATCTGGGCGTTCGCAAGGCCCGGCATGACGGAAGCGGAAGCGAGAAGCACGCTCTTCTACGTGCCGCTGTCGTTCGTGCTGTTCTTGGCGGGCGTGCTGTTCGGCTATACCGTGGCGCTGCCGATGATGATCTCGTTCATGATCAAGCTCAACCATTCGATCGGCGCGCATGAGGTTTACGGCATTCAGCATTACGTGTCGTTCCTCGTGAGCTTCCTGCTGCCGATGGGGTTGGCGTTCGAAATGCCGCTCGTCATGCTGCTGCTGGCGCGCGTCGGGCTGCTGTCGCCGGGCAATCTGAAGCAGGCGCGCAAATTCGCGTACGTCGGACTCGCCGTTCTGGGCTCGCTGATCTCGCCGCCGGATTTCGTCTCGCATCTGTCGGTTACCGTTCCGCTCATTCTGCTGTTCGAGATCAGCGCATGGATCAGCATGCGATACATGAGAAGAAAGTCGAAGCCATCCCTGGAACCGGCGCTTCCTTGACGGAAACGCCGATTCCGCCATCTTATCCGAAGGAGGAGACCGTATGTTCAACAATGTCGGCATTTCCGGCTTGATCATTATATTGGCCATCGCGCTGATCGTATTCGGGCCGGCGAAGCTGCCGCAGCTCGGCCGCGCGTTCGGAGACACGCTGCGTGAATTCCGCAACTCGACGAAGGGCATCATAATCGACGATGCGATCGAAGAGAAGCAGCCCGTCAAGGAATTGGAAGAAGTCAAATAAGGAGTGTTCACCATGAACAATCGGCTACGCAAAGGCCTGCTGACGGCCGTTCTGTGCTGCGCTGCCGCGCTTGCGCTAAGCGGCTGCGGCGGCAACAACAACGCGAACAAGAACAATACGGGTACGAACAACGGCAATACAGGTACGAACAACAGCGCCAACACCGGCGCAAGCTCCGGCGGCGAACAGACGATTACGGTCAAGGCGAGCAATTTCAAGTTCGATCAGCCCGAAATCCATGTGAAGCAAGGCGACAAAGTGACGATCAAGCTGCAGAACGACCAAGGCATGCACGGTTTCGCGATCGACGATTACAACGTGGACATCAAGGAAAGCGGCGGAACCGCCAGCTTTACGGCGGATAAGGCGGGCGAGCACCCGTTCCACTGCTCGATCGTGTGCGGAGCGGGCCATGCGAACATGGTCGGCAAACTGATCGTCGACTGATCGTCGGCAGACCTGCAGCCAAGAAGGAACAGCTTGTAGCGAATGGCCCTTAACTAAAGGCCCTTAACTAAAGGCCCTTAACTAAAGGCCCTTAGCGAAAGGCCCTTAACGAATGGCCCCACACCGAAAGGTCCTTAACGAATGGGCTCATCAACGAATGGGCTCATCAACGAATGTTTGCTCTTTCACTCGCATGCACACTTAGGAATAAGCCCTGTTTCCGCGGCGTTCGACCGCTCCGGGAACAGGGCTTTGTCGCGTATGCGGGGGGTCTGGCGCCGGGTTTGACAGAATGCCCTTCCGATGGTAATGTTTGATGCAATTAGGAGAGGAGTCGTTGCTCATGAGAACGATCGTTTCCGTCGAGGCATTCCGGCCGGAACAAATCGCGGCGCTTCGGACGGCGCTGCCGGAATTGGCTTTCATCGACGCATCGGCGCTCGATACGGAGACAGCCAGGGCGCATTTGAAAACCGCCGAAGTCATTATCGGCTGGAACCGCGACGTGAAGAAGACGCTGTTCGAGGCGGACATCGCCCTGAAATGGCTGCAGACGATCAATGCCGGCGTCGATTCGATCCCGCTCGAGCGCCTTTCGGCACAAGGCGCTGTCTTGACGAACGCGTCGGGCGTGCATCCATATCAAATATCCGAATCGGTGTTTGCCATGCTGCTGTCGCTGACGCGCGGCGTGCATCGCGCCATTCGCAATCAGTCGGCGGGGAAATGGCAGCCTTCGCCCATGCTCGGAGAAGCTCACGGGCGCACGATCGCCATCGTCGGCGCCGGCGCGATCGGCGGCGAGATCGCCGTCCTTGCGAAAGCGTTCCGCATGCGCGTGCTCGGCATTCGCAGATCCGGCGCGGACGCCGAGAACGTGGATGAAATGGCGGGGTTGGATAAACTGAACGAAATTCTGGCGCGGAGCGATTATGTCGTCAATTGCCTGCCGCTGACAAGCGAAACGAGGCTGTTGTTCGGCAAAGCCCAATTCGAAGCGATGAAACCGACCGCGTTCTACATCAACATCGGCCGGGGAGCCACGACGGATACGGCTGCGCTGATCGGCGCTTTGCGGAGCGGCGGCATTGCCGGCGCCGGCTTGGACGTGTTCGAGCAGGAGCCGCTGCCGGAGAACCATCCGCTCTGGGAGCTGGACAACGTCGTGCTGACGCCGCATGAAGCAGGCAATACGGAGCATTACATGGATCGCGCCATGGAGATCGTGCTCGATAATCTGGCGCACTATCGCGCGCACGGCGTACCGGGCCGCAATCTGGTCGACCTGAACGCGCAGTATTGACGTCGCCTTGGCGGCACGAGACGAATGAGGACCGCGCCCCTGCTGGTAAATCCTTGGCAGGGTGTACGGTCTTTTTATTTTCTGCTATCCTTTTTAAATGGAGCGCTAATTCTATAACCCATTATTGAACGCACGCATTTATCATTTATAGAACGCGAACATCTAAAATTTTTATAAAAAAAGTTCATATGCCGTGCAACTTTCGAGACGCGTTATCCGTCTGTTAAGTTGCAAGAGGGGGGGACCACCGTGGTGGTAGAGCCAGGCCTGATCAAAGCCGCGCAATCCGGCGATGGCGAAGCTCTTATTGCTCTTTTGCGCCAAATTGAGAATCATGTGTACCGCACCGCATACTATATCGTCAACAACGAGCAGGATGCGATGGATGCCGCTCAGGAGGCCCTGATTCGCATTTATACCAAAATCGGCACGTACGAGGAGAAGGCGCAGTTCAAAACCTGGGTTCAGCGGATCGTCACGAATATCTGCATCGACAAGTTCAGGCGGAACAAGCCGACCGTGTCCATCGACGAGCATGAGATGGTTTTTCAGGACCGCCATTCCGTCGAAGAGGATGTGATGTCGTCCTATACGGCGCAGGATATCCGCCAAGCGATCGACAAGCTTCCCGAACATCATCGGGCCGTCGTCGTACTCAGGTACTTGCAGGACTTCTCGTACAATGAAATCGCGGATTCGCTCGATTTGCCGCTCAATACGGTGAAATCATACTTATTCCGGGCAAGACAGCAGCTGCAAACCTACCTGCACGACTACCAGAGAGGAGGTGTCCGAGGATGAATTGTCAAGAGGTGATGGACTATATGCAACGGCAGCTTGACGGCGACCTGGATGAACGGGAAACCGAAATCTTGATGAATCATACGCGGCATTGCTCCGACTGCGCAGCCATGTTCGAGCGGCTGAAGCTGCTTTCTGCGGGTCTTGAAAATTTGCCTAAAGTCGTGCCAAGCTACAGCCTGGTCGATGCGATATTACCCAAGCTGGCCGAGCTTCAACCATCCGCTCCCGAACCGTCGTCGCCGCTGCCGAATATCGTGATCGGCGGGGTTGAACCGGCGGCTCCGCGGCGGCCGAAGAAGACCGCGGGCGGCTGGCGGCGCTGGCTTCCGATGACGGCAGGCGGCGGCGTCGTGGCAGCCGGCGTGCTGCTCGGCATGTTCTACTTGAGCAATCAAGGCGCGCATACGGTGCGGGACAGCGGCAATAGCACCGCCAGCATGACGGCGGATGCCAGCAGCAACGCGGCGAACGACAGCGCTTCGACTTCGATCATGTCGAACAGCGGCTCTACGGAATCGACGGGCACGGCTCCCGCCAGCTCGGACGATAAAGCCTACAGCGATGTCACGACGAAGAGCGCGGCGAACGGTTCGGCGAAGAGCGATCAGCTGGCGAAAGGCTTGGCTTCCGTCGATCCGAACGGCGAGCCGATGCCGCCGATTACGGGCAGCGAGCAGGACCAGGCGGATGTCGCTCCCGAGGCGTTCTCCCCGAATCAATCGCTCGTCGTCAATCAGGGGAACGATGCGGCCGCTAAGAACGGCGGAGCCCAAGGGGACAGCGGCAAGGCATCGGACAGCGCGGACGACGGCGCAGCTTCGAACAGCGCGAACCCGCCGGCGTCGGATGCGAATTCTTCCGGCGGCGCCAACGCCGGTTCTGCTGCCGGTAAGCCTGCCGACAGCGGCGGCGGAAACCAGCCGAACGGGCTTAGCGCCGCGAACGACAACAGGAAAGATTTCGCGAGCGCGAGCGCGAACGCGGTCATGGCGTCGCCGATTTCGCCGAATAAGGCCTACCAAGCGTTCATCGTCGACGATGCGGTCAGCATCTATACGGTCAGCGACAGCCTGCCTGTTTTCCTTGGAGAGAAGCGAAGCGGCATATCCGACCTGAAATGGTCGGAAGACAGCAAGCAGCTGACCTATACCGCGGTACAGGCCGACGGCTCCAAAGTGACGTATGTCGTCGATCCGCAAGCCGGGACGGAACATACGCAATCTAGCAAATAATGAAGCTGCCCATGCACACATGACGTGATGTTCGCGTATGGTGTAGGGAAGAGAAGTCATGGGACGATCGAGCGGGGCTTGTCGTCGTATGACCATTCGCAGCCGGTACCATGGGCCGCTGCTTGCGAATGTTTATATAGATGTTCGGGGACGAAGGGATGGGCGTTTGCTGCCGCATCCCTTTGTTGCGTTTTCGGCGGAATGGCGCTATCGTTAGAATGACTGTTTAACGTATGCTTTTGGAAGCGAGTTTTGCTGATCTTGCCGGAGTGCCGGCTGCAAGTTCGCTCGCATAATATATAGGGGGACGAGCGGATGGAACTGAAGGATGCCGCGAAGGAATGGAAAGCGGGGACGTTTCGCCCCGTCTACGTGCTGTACGGGAAAGACCGGTACCGGATGCGGCAGTTCGTCGAAGCGCTGACGGACAAGCTGCTGCCGGAGGATGAACGGGAGCTCGGCATCGTGAAGTACGACACGTCGGAGACGCCGGTCGAGGAGGCGGTCGCCGAGGCCGATACGATGCCGTTCTTCGCATCGCGCAAGCTCGTGCTCATTCGGGACGTGTCCGTGCTTGCCGCGGCGCAGGGCAAGGAGGGCAAGCTGGAGCATAGCACCGAAACGCTGATCGCCTACTTGAAGCAGCCTTGCGAGAGCAGTGTCGTCGTGTTTCAAGTGATGGCGGAGAAGCTCGATGAACGACGCAAAGTCGTGAAGCTGCTGAAGGAGCAGAACGCGCTGCTCGCGTTCCAGGAGCTGCAGGAGCAGGAGCTGCGAGAGTGGACGGTCAAGCGGGCGGAAGAGCAAGCCAGATCCATGAGCCGCGAGGCCGCGCAGCTCTTGCTTGCCCGGACGGGCTCGAACATGCAGCAGCTTGCGCACGAGGTGGACAAGCTATGTCTGCATGCGGGCAGCGGCGGGCAGATTACCGCCGAGGATGTCGAAATGCTGATCGCGTCGACCGTGGAGGAAGACGTATTCGCGCTGATCGACGCGATGGCTTCGCTGAACGTGGAGAAGGCGCTGCGGCTGTACGCGGAGCTGCTGCTGCGCCGGGAGGAGCCGATCAAGATCGCCGCGCTCATCGCCCGGCAGTTCCGGATCATGCTGCAGGTGAAAGAGCTTGAGCAGCATAACTATTCGCCGCAGCAGATGGCCGGCCAATTGGGGCTTCATCCGTACGCCGTGAAATTAGCCGCGGAGAAGGCAAGGCGGTTCACGCCCCAAACGCTCGGACGGCATCTGAGCAAGCTGGCGGAGCTGGATTACGGCATGAAGACGGGCCGCGTGGACAAGACGCTGGGGCTGGAGCTGTTTCTGCTGTCGCTGGCGGCGTAGGCGCCGCTGCCGGTGCGCTCCGCGCCGCAGGCCGTGCCCCTTGCGGCGCCGCAAGGAGCGCGAACCCTTCGCGGCGCAGCGTGCCCATTGCGGCACGGCCTAGCGGCTGCCGAGGAGCTGCTGTAGAGCGAAGCCCGAAGCCGAGGCATGCGAGGCCGTGTGCGGAAGCTGCCATGCGGGGCGATGCCCTCTACGACCGTGGACCGGGGGCTGCCGAGCAGCGGAGTCGAAGTATGCGAGGCCGTGTGCGGAAGCTGCTGTGCGGGCAATGCCCCCGCGACCGGGGACCGAGGGCTGTCGAGCAGCGAAGCCGAAGTATGCGAGGCCGTGTGCGGAAGCTGCCATGCGGGCAATGCCCCCGCGACCGGGGACCGGGGGCTGCCGAGCAGCGAAGCCGAAGTATGCGAGGCCGTGTGCGGAAGCTGCCATGCGGGCCATCCCCCCGCGACCGGGGACCGGGGGCTGCCGAGCAGCGAAGCCTCGGCCCTCGATTCGATTCCACGCCTGCGATATCGTCGCTAATGAATCGAGGCGGCGCTATTCGCTCCCATTGCCTTACTTCTGTGGTGTAACGAACTTCAGCGTCGTTAGTTGGCCGTTTCGAGCGGCCTACAAGCCATTTTCACCGAGATAAGGCGTCTCTGATTCGTAAGCGAGCTGCAGGCGTTCAAATGCCCACGTTTAAGGTGTGTACGATTCGTAAGAGCGAGCAGAGCGGGCACTCCCAAGGCGGGGCATACGGCGTATTGGGCGCATACGGCACATACGCAGCGGACAATGCCCCCGCGACCGGGGACCGAGGGCTGCCGAGCAGCGAAGCCTCGGTCCTCGATTCGATTCCACGCCTGCGATATCGTCGCTAATGAATCGAGGCGGCGCTATTCGCTCCCATTGCCTTACTTCTGCGCTGAAACGAACTTCAGCGTCGTTAGTTGACCGTTTCGAGCGGCCTACAAGCCATTTTCACCGAGATAAGGCGTCTCTGATTCGTAAGCGAGCTGCAGGCGTTCAAATGACCCGTTTAAGGCGTGTACGATTCGTAAGAACGAGCAGAGCGGGCACTCCCAAGGCGGCGCATACGGCGTATAGGGCGCATACGGCACATACGCAGCGGACAATGCCACCCGCGACCGAGGACCGGGGGCTGCCGAGCAGCGAAGCCTTGGTCATCGATTCCACGCTTACGATAGCGCCGCACAAGGTGGTGCATCGCAGAAAACCGCAGAAAACATAAAAAGTCCTGCTCCTTCGCCAAGGCGAAAGGCAGGACTTTCATTTCGTTTGATTAGGCTTGTGCGCTCAGTGCGTTCAGCTTCTTAGCCAGACGCGACTTTTTGCGAGCAGCTGCATTTTTATGGATCAGGCCTTTAGTAACAGCTTTGTCCAGCTTCTTCGTTGCAGTGATCAGAGCAGCTTTAGCGGCTTCGACATCAGTAGCAACAACAGCTTGGTCAGCAGCTTTAACGGCCGTGCGGAGCGCGGATTTCTGAGAAGCGTTCAAAGCGCGGCGTTTCTCGATTGTTTTCACGCGTTTTACTGCGGATTTAATGTTTGGCATTGCATTCACCTCCTGTAAGAAAGGGAAAACCCTTTGTAACAAACACAACTTGACATAGTTTATCATGGGCAAGGACAAAATGCAATAGCATCCGGCGCTTCGATGTTGTTCGTCTGTGATAATGTCACCCTGTAACTGTTCTGAGATAATGTCACTATGAGACAGGAGACCATGACATTGACGAACACAGAGCTGAAGAAGGTATTGGTTGTGGAGAAAGTGTTGGATGGACACATGACGAATGAGGAAGGAGCTGCCCTGCTGGGGCTTTCGGTTAGACAGGTTCAACGTCTGAAAAAACGTTATCAAGTCGGAAACGCTGGGGGGATCGCTCACGGCAATCGCGGACGTAAGCCCGTTCATGCCTTGTCCGCGGAAATCAAGGATCGAGTCGCGGAACTTTACACACAAAAGTATCAAGGCAGCAACAGCTGTCACTTTGCCGAACTGCTTGCTGAGCATGAGGGGATTGAACTAAGCGGCGTCAGCACACGTCGCATTCTCCTCACCAAGGGTTTGAAATCGGCGAAACAGCGTAGACGTTCGAAGGTGCACCAGCCCCGTAAACGTCGCTCCCAAGTCGGTATGCTTTGGCAGATCGACGCAACTCCGTATGCTTGGCTCGAGGATCGTGCCCCTGTCTTTGCCCTTCACGCCGCCATCGACGACGCTACCGGCATCGTGACAGGCGCCGTATTCATGCCCACTGAATGCCGCGAAGGGTATTCGCTTGTGATGATGCAGGGAATCAAGAAACAAGGCATCCCACTCGGACTCTACAGCGATCGCCACACCATCTTCCGTTCGCCGAACGAGAAACTTACCTTGGAGCAGCAGCTTGCTGGCATGACCAAGCCCCTCTCGCACTTTGGCAAGGCTATGCATGAATTGGGCATCGAACACATCAAGGCCGTCACGCCGCAAGCCAAGGGCCGCATTGAGCGCCTCTGGGTGACGCTGCAGGACCGCCTCGTCATTGAGCTGCGATTGCTCGGTGTATCGACCATCGAGGAGGCCAATAAGGCACTCCCCAAGCTTATCGCCAAGCACAACAAGCAGTTTGCCGTAGCCCCCGTATCTGCCGACTCCGCTTACCGCAAGCTTGGCAAGGACGTACGCTTAGAGCATGTATTCACGACACGTGAACATCGTAAGCTGGGTACGGGCCGAACGCTTTCGTACGGCGGGAGGATTTACACCTTCGCCAAGGCGGTACCGGGACACTGGGATGCCAAATCCGTTGTCGAGGTCCGAGAGACACTTAGCGGGGCCTTGCTGATCTGGCACAACGGAGAGGCCTTAATGCTGAAGGAGACCACGAAAGCGGTCCGACAGGCGGAGAAGAAGCCCAATAAAAAAGCGGGTATTGCGCAGCCACGCAAACCCGCCGCTGACCATCCTTGGAAAAGGACGTATCAGGTACACCAAAAACAGATTCAGAATACCACAATGCAAGGCCGAAACCAAGCCACCTGACGGTGGCTTTAAACTCAACGGGGGTGACATTTTCACAGAACAGTTAGGGTGACATTCTCTCAGACAATTGACATAGCATCCGGCGCTTCGATTCCGCTTATATTCTGCGTTCGTCTCCGCCAAGCATCGCATAATTCGCGTTCGGCTTCCGCAAACTAATGTCATTCGAAGATGGAAGGAGCGCCCTTATTCTATGAGTGACCTGGATCTGCAGCGGTTTAACGTCGGCATCGACCTGGCGCTGGAAGCGAAGGAACTGGCGGAATCCGGCGGAAACGGCCCGGTGCCCGGGGTATTGTCCGAGGTGACGGACGACGACGGCATCAAGATAACCCGTCTGGATATTACGACCGAAGAAGGCTCGCGCATTATGGGGAAAATGATCGGCCATTACGTCACGTTCGAGGTGCCGGAGCTGCGCAAGCAGGATACCGGCCTGCAGGATCGCGTCGCCACGAAGCTCGCGCAGGAATTCGCCGGCTTCCTGGAGCGGATCGGCGTCGGCAAAGCCGCCAACGTACTGATCGTCGGCCTTGGCAACTGGAACGTCACGCCGGACGCGCTCGGCCCGATCGTGGTCGAGAACACGCTCGTGACGCGGCATTTCTTCGAGCTGATGCCGAATGAAGTGGCGCCGGGCTACCGGAACGTCAGCGCGATCGCGCCCGGCGTGCTCGGCATTACCGGCATCGAGTCGAGCGATATCGTGCAGGGGATCGTCGACCGATCCAAGCCGGATCTCATTATCGCCATCGACGCGCTTGCATCGAAAGCGCTGGAACGGGTGAACACGACGATCCAGATCGCCGATACCGGCATCCATCCCGGTTCCGGCATCGGCAACAAGCGGCGCGGGCTGACGAAGGACATTCTCGGCGTGCCCGTCGTCGCGATCGGCGTGCCGACGGTGCTGTACGCGTCCACGATCGTCAGCAACAGCATCGACCTGCTGCGGGAGCATCTGATGCGGCATGCGGGGCAGGCCGACGGGTTCATGGGGCTGCTGGATTCCATTGACGAGAACGAGCGTCTGCAGCTCGTCCGCGAGGCGCTCGGGCCGCTTGGCCACGACCTGCTCGTGACGCCGAAGGAAATCGACCAGTTCATCGAGGACATCGCCAACATCGTCGCCAGCGGGCTGAACGCCGCGCTTCACGAAGCGGTCGACAAGACCAACGTCGCCGCTTATACGCACTGATCCTGCCGCGCAGCTCGGCCGGCAGATCGGCAGCCGGCGGTTCGCCGGCCTGCGCAAGTCCCCGCCTCTTATGGGCGGGGGCTTTTTTGTCATGTCCGCTCCCGTCAAGATAACGGACCGCGAATCTATAAATCTCTTATCTCGCATCTGTCAGCGAGGCAGGCATTCTAGCGTTCTATTAAACTTTCGGTTCTAGCAAACGGCTTGTCTTCATATGATGGAATCAAGCCTGGTTCAGGCAAGCAAATCAATCGAGGAACTGGGAGGAACAACGCGAATGAAACGAATCATAATGACGCTCAACCTCGGCAAAAGCAGCCTGCGGCTCAGGCGGCTGCTCGTTGCCGGACGCACCTTCGCCCTGCTGTCATTAGGATCGATGGTCCTTGTTCTTGTCGTCGGCATCGGCATGATCGTGCAGCAGAAAGCCTCAACGTCGCCGGTGTCTTCCATGAAAGGCTTCGCGGCCTCTGTCGGAAACGGATTGTTTGCGGACATGCTCGCCATGGAAATGCCGGGAACGGCCAAGCCCGACGAGCCATCGTCGATTTCCGGCCATCGAATCGGCAGTTTCCTCGTTCGTCTGTTGACGGACATTAACCCTGACGATCCCAAAAGTCTGCTGGCCAGCCAGTATCCGGGACTGGACAGCGATAAAGCGACGCTGCTGCAAGGCGGAACGGGCGAAGGCGCCGCGGTCGAGCCCGAGGATCATGAATCGATTCCGGACAACGGCGGCAACGATGCGGATACGACGGACGGCTTGTCCGACGCCGACCGCCCCGATCACGATCCCGGCGACACGGGAAGCGCCGATACGGGAAGCGTTGACAGCGGAAACGATGGCCAATCGTCCGGCGGAAAGTTCGGCGATGCGCCTGGCAATACATCCGGCGATACACCCGGAGAAGCTTCCGGCGGCAAGCCCGGCGACACGGCAGGGACGGACAGCGGCAGCGGCAAGCCCGTGCCCGCCGATCCGGCGAAGCCGACGACGGGAGGGAAGAACGTCGTCTTCATCTACCATTCCCACGCCCGCGAATCGTGGTACCCGGAAGTCAGCAACAAGAAGCTACCGGAATCCCCGACGACGAATATTACGTTGCTCGGCAAGCGTCTGGCCGAGGACTTGGGGAAGGTCGGCATCGGCGCGCTCCATTCGGGGACGGATTATCCGACGGCGATTAAAAACTACAATTGGAACCTATCCTATAAATATTCCAAGCAATCGGTTCTGGCGGCGCTCTCGACGAATAAAGAGCTGAAATTCTTCTTCGACATCCATCGCGACTCGAAGCGCCGCAAGGATACCACGGTCACGATCGACGGCAAGGATTACGCGCAGGTGTTTCTGATCATCGGGCACGCGAACCCGAACTGGGAGAAGAACGAGGCGTTCGCGAGCTCGATCAACGACAAGCTGAACAGCCAATATCCCGGCTTGTCGCACGGCATATGGGCCAAGACGACGGCAAGCGGCAACGGCGAATACAATCAGTCGATCGCGCCGGACAGCGTGCTGATCGAGGTCGGCGGCGTCGACAACACGCTGGCGGAATCGTACCGGACGATCGACGTGCTGGCGAAGGTCATTTCGGATCTGTACTGGCAGGACGAGAAGGTATCGGCTCCGCAAACGAAGACGAAATAATCGTTTGCGGCCGGATGGGATACTAAAGGGGGAAACGGATTATGCGTCGTCATACGTTGAAAACGGCATTCGTCGGGGGAGCGGTCGCTCTGATCGTCCTGTTCGGCATCGATATCGCAACGAGCGGCATTGAACGGATCTACGGTCCGGTCGACGGCGGCGCGTCAGCGAACCAATCGGCGGCTGCGGCGGGCAGCGAAGAGGGATGGGAGAAGAGCGCATCCGGCGCCGTTGGCGCTGAGCGGCTGCCCGAGGACGAAGTCGCTCCGCTGCGGCAGATGACGGTCGCCGACGCGCAGCATGGGCGCACCGAAGAGGAAATTCGGCGCGAATACGAGCGGATGCTGCAGGAAGAGCTCGCGAAGCGGCTTCCGGGGCTGCCGGATACGCGGAGCGAATCGACGGTGAACGAGGTTGCCGACGGCACGGCCGGCGTGCTGCAGTCGATCTCGTCGAAGGGGATCCGCATGGTCGTTTCCTTTTTTGAGAAGGTAACGGATTGATGGCCTTTGCCCAAGCTGGTATAATACAATGATGATTAGCATTTAGGTACCTCTGGGGGTTAAGCATGGCGGACGTACGCGAAAGACAAAAACGAATTAGAAACTTCTCCATCATTGCCCATATCGATCATGGGAAATCGACGCTGGCCGACCGGATTCTCGAATTTACCGGCGCGCTGTCGTCCCGCGAAATGCAGGAGCAAGTGCTTGACCAAATGGACTTGGAACGCGAACGCGGCATTACGATAAAGCTGCAGGCCGTTCGTCTCGGCTACAAAGCCGACGACGGCGAGGAATATATTCTCAATCTGATCGATACGCCGGGACACGTCGACTTTACGTACGAGGTCTCCCGCAGCCTCGCAGCCTGCGAAGGCGCGCTGCTCGTGGTCGATGCGGCTCAGGGCATCGAGGCCCAGACGCTGGCGAACGTGTACCTGGCGCTCGACAACAATCTCGAAATCATTCCGGTGCTGAACAAGATCGACCTGCCGAGCGCAGAGCCGGAACGCGTCAAGCAGGAGATCGAGGACGTCATCGGCCTTGACGCCAGCGACGCGGTGCATGCTTCCGCGAAAGCCGGCATCGGCATCAAGGAAATTCTGGAGCAGGTCGTGACGAAGGTTCCGGCGCCGACCGGCGATCCGGACGAGCCGCTCAAAGCGCTCATTTTCGACTCGCACTATGATCCGTACAAAGGCGTTATCGTCTACGTGCGCGTCATCGACGGCAGCATCAAGGCAGGCAAGAAAATCCGCTTCATGGCGACGGGCGCGGAGTTCGAAGTCATCGAGGTCGGAGCGTTCATGCCGCGCATGGGCATCGTCGGCGAACTGTCCGTCGGCGATGTCGGCTTCGTCGTCGCGGGCATCAAGAACGTGAAGGACACCCGCGTCGGGGATACGATCACGGACGTGAAGAAGCCGGCGCTCGAAGCGCTCCCGGGTTACCGCAAAATCAACCCGATGGTGTTCTGCGGCCTGTATCCGATCGAAACGCAGGATTACAACGATTTGCGCGACGCGCTGGAGAAGCTGGAGCTGAACGACGCTTCGCTTCGCTACGAAGCGGAATCGTCGACGGCGCTCGGCTTCGGCTACCGCTGCGGCTTCCTCGGCCTGCTCCATATGGAGATTATCCAGGAGCGGATCGAGCGCGAATTCAACATTCCGCTGATCACGACGGCGCCGAGCGTTATATACCGCGTCACGCAGACGAACGGCGAAGTGCTCGAGATCGACAATCCGTCCAATTACCCGGAAGTCGGCAAGATCGAATACGTCGAAGAACCGTATGTCAAAGCGGCCATCATCGTGCCGAACGATTTCGTCGGCGCGATCATGGAGCTGTGCCAGGGCAAGCGCGGCGAGTTCGTGAACATGGAGTATCTGGACACGAACCGCGTCACGCTGACGTACGACATGCCGCTGTCGGAGATCGTGTACGACTTCTTCGATCAGTTGAAATCCAGCACGAAAGGCTATGCTTCCTTCGACTACGAGCTCTCGGGCTACCGTCAATCGAAGCTGGTCAAGATGGACATCATGCTCAACAACGAGCAGGTCGACGCCTTGTCCGTCATCGTGCACCGCGACCGCGCCTACAATCGCGGCCGGATCATTTGCGAGAAGCTCAAGGAGCTCATTCCGCGTCAAATGTTCGAGGTGCCCATCCAGGCGTCGATCGGCAATAAAGTCATCGCGCGCGAAACGGTCAAAGCGATGCGCAAGAACGTCCTTGCCAAGTGTTACGGCGGCGACATCAGCCGGAAACGGAAGCTGCTGGACAAGCAGAAGGAAGGCAAGAAGCGCATGAAGCAGGTCGGCAGCGTCGAGGTGCCGCAGGAAGCGTTCATGGCGGTGCTCAAGATAGACGAGGACTAAGAGCCTCCAGATCGGTAAGGGATTCCGCTCGCTGTTGTACCCGGATTTCATGAACAATTTTCAAAGGTTGAAATCCGGTTACAAAGGCGACCACTTCGTTGCTTCATCTCCTTACCGATCTTCCGGCTTGTCCTCTATTATCTTTTTTAAGGGAGCAGACTCGCTTCCTTTTTTTATTTATGGAAGCTTGTAGGACGAAGTCGCAAGCCCCAAGCCTAACGGCAACTGAATGCAAGACCTTGGAGGAATGCATATGCTTACCCACGCGCCTCGCGCGCTTTATATTCATATCCCGTTCTGCACGCATAAGTGCCATTATTGCGATTTCACTTCGTATGTGTTGCGGGGGCAGCCTGTCGATGCGTATCTCGACGCATTGGAGCGGGAGATGGTCATGACCGCGAAGGCGCTGCCGCCGGAAGAGATCCGGACCGTGTTCGTCGGCGGCGGGACGCCGACGGTGCTGACGCCGCCGCAGATGGAACGGTTTCTCGCTTCGGTGAAGCGGCATTTCCCGATTCATCCGGATGCGGAGTTTACGATGGAAGCGAATCCGGGAACGACGGATTCGGAGAAGCTGCAGGCGATGCGCGAGGGCGGCGTCAACCGGATCAGCTTCGGCGTGCAGTCGTTCGACAACGGCCTGCTGGAACGCATCGGGCGCATCCATAACGTGGACGACGTGTACCGCAGCATCGAGAACGCGCGAACGGCGGGCGTTCATAATCTGTCTATCGACTTGATGTTCGGCTTGCCTGGCCAGACGGTCGAGCAGCTGTCGGACAGCGTAGCCAAGGCGCTTGCGCTGGAGCTTCCTCATTATTCCCTGTACGGCTTGAAGGTGGAAGAGAACACGCTGTTCCACGCGTTGTACGAACGCAACGAGCTGCCGCTGCCGCCCGAAGAGGACGAGCTGGCGATGTACATGCTGCTGATCGACAAGCTGACGGCGGCCGGCTATGACCATTATGAAATCAGCAATTTCGCCAAGCCGGGCTTCGAGAGCCGGCACAATATTACGTATTGGCGCAACGAGCCGTATTACGGCTTGGGCGCAGGAGCGCACGGCTACGCGCGCGGGGAACGGCATGTCAATATCAAAGGCATACAGCCGTACCTGGATGCCGCGGCGACGCGCCTCCCGCGTCTCGAGACGAACGGCGTATCGGACGAAGAAGCGATGGAAGATTTCATGATGGTCGGTCTTCGCATGCTGACAGGGGTAAGGAACGGCGATTTCGCGCTGCAATTCCCGGGACGGACGCTCGAGGGCTGCTTCGGCGAGCCGCTCGAGAAGCTGCTGCGGCAGGGACTGATCGAAGCCGTGGAAGGCCGCGGCGGCGGGTACCGGCTTTCGAAGCGGGGCATCCCGCTAGGCAACGAAGTGTTCGGCGCGTTTCTCGGCTGATTTTCCGCTTGATTTTTGACAATTTGTTCTTGTGTAGAAATGCACTGTGTTGTATATTTATTCGTATTGAATCAAGCTACATGACGTAATGCTTAAGGATGGAGGCGCAAGCGATGGAAGCGGTAGCGGTATGCAGAAGAGCGACCGAAGACGATATCGAAATATTGGCGGATTTAATTGCCGGTTACGCTGAGAAAGGAATCATGCTGCCGCGATCGCGCGAAACGCTGAAGCGCCAGATCGATACGTTCGTCGTGGCCGAGGTGGGCGATGACGTCGTGGGCTGCGGCTCGTTGACCCGGCTCGGGGCCGATCTGGTGGAAATCCGTTCGCTCGGCATTTCGGAGGGCTACAAAGGAATGGGCATCGGCAGCAAGCTGGTGGACCAGTTGATCATAGAAGCGAAGGAACAGCACATCCCGAAGATCATGGCGCTGACCTACGAGGTTCATTTCTTCGAGAAGAACGGCTTTACGGTCGTGAACAAAGAGATTTTCCCCGAGAAAGTGTGGACCGACTGCGTGAATTGCCCGAAGCAGCATGCCTGCGACGAGATCGCGGTGCTTAAGATGCTCAACTGATTCCAAGCTCGAATCGCCAGTTCCAAATCAATTGGACCTGGCGTTTTTTTGTGAGCGCACGCTTCAAAATCCTGCAAAATACACTGTTAAACGGGAAAATATGCTAAAATATAGGCAGGTTATATGATTCTTTTATCCTACCTACATAAGGAGTGCGTTATTTGTGACTCAGACAGCCTTTGTTTCGAACGATCCTGCCATAAAAACGAAATATTGCAAACATTGCGCGGCAACGATCCATGCCGATGCCGTGATATGCACGATGTGCGGACTTCAGGTAGAAGAATTGAAAAGCGCGCAACCGAATATCGTGATTAATAATTCGAACGTGAATACGAATACGAACACGAACGTAGCGGGCGTGTATGGAGCGGGGAAACAAAAAAACAAATGGGTCGCGCTGGCGCTCTGTTTTTTTCTGGGGGTATTGGGCGCTCATCGGTTTTACGAAGGGAAGGTAGGAACGGGGATTCTTTATTTTTTCACATGGGGGATTTTCGGGATCGGCGCGCTAATCGATTTTTTCATTTTACTCTTTAAACCGAATCCCTATTACGTCTAAAATCGTTAAGCGGGCGATGGACGATTTTATTGAAATAGTCGTTGCAAAATGCCGAACCGACTTGACAATGGTTAAGCCGGTTTGGTATTTTTGTATTAATGATTAGCACTCAACGCTATCGAGTGCTAACGACGGTGAATGAGACGATAACGGAGCCGCCCGAGGGCGATCCGATTTTGCGATTATGGAGGGACTGCGATGTTAACCGACCGGCAGCGAATGATTTTGAATGTCATCATCGACGATTATATCCGTTCGGCGGAGCCTATCGGTTCACGCAGCATTTCGAAGCGCAGCGACGTCAGCTTCAGCCCGGCGACGATCCGCAACGAAATGGCCGATCTGGAGGAGCTTGGCTTCCTGGAACAGCCGCACACTTCCGCAGGCCGCATCCCTTCGATCAAAGGCTATCGTTATTACGTCGATCATCTCGTCAAGCTAAGCCAAGTCAATGAACAGGAAATGCAGCTGGTGCGCTCTTTCGTGACCGAGAAAATGAACCAGATGGAGCAAATTATCCAGCATGCGGCGATGATTCTGTCGAATATGACGAATTACACGAGCATCGTGCTCGGACCGGAGACGTTCACGACGTCGCTGAAACATTTTCAACTGGTGCCGCTGACGCAGGACACGGCCGTGGCGATCATCGTCACCAACACCGGCCATGTCGAGAACCGGACCATCTCCCTCCCGGAAGACATGAACATGGAGGAGATGCAGCAGGCGGTTACGATCTTGAACGCCAAGCTCGTCGGCGTCCCGCTTGTCCGCCTGAAATCGAAATTGCATTCGGAAGTCGGCCAGGAGCTGGGCCGCTACGCAGACCAGTTCGAACGGCTGCTCGGCATTCTGGATCAAACGCTGGAGAGCGAGAACGACCACCGCGTCTTCATGAGCGGGACGACGAACATGCTCACCCAGCCGGAATTCAAGGATGTCGACAAGGTGAAGACGCTGCTGGATCTGTTGGAAGAAACGCCTACGATCATGCAGATGTTCAATGCGCTTCCAAGCGGTATTCAAGTACGCATCGGAACAGAAAATACGCATGAAGCGATCAACAATTGCAGTCTCATTACGGCGACCTACTCCATCGAGGGCAAGTCGCTCGGCACGATCGGCATACTTGGACCGACAAGAATGGATTACGGCAAAGTCATCAGCCTGTTGAACATCTTCTCCCGAGACATGGCGAAGCTGCTCAGCCGCTGGTACAAGTGATCGAGAATGTCCGGCAGCGAACATTCGCCCTTGGAACTGCGCGAACCAATCAGAAGGATTATTTTCAGGAGGTGTCGATACGCGTGTCTGTGAATGAACAGCATACAGAAGAAGAACATAAGCAAGAGACGGACCAGGCAACGAACGAGGAACAGGAAACGGTCAACGAAGTTGAAGCGGAGGGCGCCGAAGACGGCCGAATTGCCGAGCTGACGCGTCTGGCGGACGAGAATCAGCAGCGGTACTTGCGCGCGCAAGCCGATTTCGATAATTTCCGCCGCCGTACGGCGAAGGAGCGCGAGGAGCTCGCGCAGTACGCATCGATGAAATTGATCGGGCAGCTGCTGCCGGTCATCGACAACTTCGGCCGCGCGATCGAAGCCGCGAAAACGGGCGGCGACGTGGAGTCGTTCTCCAAAGGCGTGGACATGATTTTCCGCCAAGTGGAAGGCGTGCTCGAGGCGGAGGGCCTGAAGACGATGGAAACCGTCGGACAGCCGTTCAATCCCGAATTCCACCAAGCGATCATGCAGGTGGAATCCGATGAATTCGAGGAAGGCATCGTCGTCGAAGAAGTTCAGAAAGGCTACATGCTGAAAGATAAAGTGCTGCGTCCCGCAATGGTGAAAGTGAGCGGGTAATGCCCAGATTCCTATATTTTCCATATCCACTTAAGGAGGATTTCTACTTATGAGTAAAGTAATCGGTATCGACCTTGGAACAACAAACTCTTGCGTAGCGGTAATGGAGGGCGGCGAAGCCGTCGTCATTCCGAATCCGGAAGGCAACCGCACGACCCCGTCCGTCGTCGGCTTCAAGAAAGACGGCGAGCGCATCGTCGGCGAAGCCGCGAAGCGCCAGGCGATCACGAACCCGGACCGCACGATCATGTCGATCAAGCGCCATATGGGTACGAACCACAAGGAAGTCATCGACGGCAAAGACTATTCGGCGCAAGAAATTTCCGCCATCATCCTGCAGAAGCTGAAAGCCGACGCGGAAGCTTACCTGGGCCAATCCGTAACGCAAGCCGTTATCACGGTTCCTGCGTACTTCAACGACAGCCAGCGCCAAGCAACCAAAGACGCCGGCAAAATCGCGGGTCTCGAAGTGCTGCGTATCGTCAACGAGCCGACGGCTGCCGCATTGGCTTACGGGCTTGAGAAATCCGAAGATCAGACGATCCTCGTCTATGACCTTGGCGGCGGTACGTTCGACGTATCGATCCTCGAGCTGGGCGACGGCTTCTTCGAAGTCAAAGCGACGAGCGGCGATAACCGTCTCGGCGGCGACGACTTCGACCAAGTGATCATCGACTACCTCGTGTCCGAATTCAAGAAAGAGCAAGGCGTCGACCTGTCCAAGGACAAAGCGGCCGTTCAACGTCTGAAGGACGCGGCCGAGAAAGCGAAGAAAGAGCTTTCCGGCATGCTGACGTCGACGATTTCCCTGCCTTTCATCACGATGGTTGACGGCGTGCCGCAGCACTTGGAGCTGAGCCTGACCCGCGCGAAATTCGAAGAGCTGTCCGCGGCGCTCGTCGAGCGTACGCTCGGCCCGACTCGCCAAGCGCTGAGCGATTCCGGCATTTCCCCGAGCCAAATCGATAAAGTCGTGCTTGTAGGCGGATCGACGCGTATTCCTGCCGTGCAGGAAGCCGTTAAGAAGCTGATCGGCAAAGAGCCGCATAAAGGCGTTAACCCGGACGAAGTCGTTGCGCTCGGCGCGGCGGTGCAAGCGGGCGTGCTGACCGGCGACGTGAAAGACGTCGTACTGCTCGACGTAACGCCATTGTCGCTCGGCATCGAAACGGCGGGCGGCGTGTTCACGAAAATGATCGACCGCAACACGACGATCCCGACGAGCAAATCGCAAGTGTACTCGACGTATGCGGACAATCAGCCAAGCGTTGAGATTCACGTCCTGCAAGGCGAGCGTCAAATGGCTGCCGGCAACAAAACGCTGGGCCGCTTCATGCTGGGCGATATCCCGCTGGCTCCGCGCGGCGTACCGCAAATCGAAGTGACGTTCGACATCGATGCGAACGGTATCGTTAACGTATCCGCGCTCGACAAAGGCACCGGCAAGAGCCAAAAAATTACGATTACGTCCTCCGGCGGCTTGTCGGATGAAGAAATCGATCGTATGATGAAAGATGCCGAGCTGAACGCGGAAGAAGACCGCAAGCGCCGCGAGCTGGTCGAAGCGAAGAACAACGCGGATCAGCTGGTCTACTCCGTCGACAAGACGATCAAAGATCTGGGCGACAAAGTAGACGCCGGCGAAATCGCGAAGGCGAACGAAGCAAAAGAGAAAGTAACCGCGGCGATCGCGACCGACGACGTCGAGAAAATCAATGCAGCGACGCAAGAGCTGACGGAAATCATTCAACAGCTGTCCGTGAAGCTGTATGAGCAGGCGCAGGCAGCCGGCGGCGCGGAAGGCGCAGGTCCGGAAGCGGGCGGCCCGCAAGGCGGCAAAGACAATGTAGTCGATGCCGACTACGAAGTCGTCGACGACAAGAAGTAAGCCGCTGCGATAAGCATGCGATTCGTTTAGCGTAAACGGTGCGCCGTCCGTGCAATTGTGGACGGCGCAGCCGTTTTTCGTCTGTTTGGCGCAGTCGGAGAGAGAAAGCAGCGTAAATAGGAGACGGGGTGACGGATTTTGGCTAATAAGCGGGATTATTACGAAGTGCTCGGCGTTGGGAAAGGCGCGAACGAGGACGAGATCAAGAAGGCGTACCGGAAGCTGGCTCGCCAATACCATCCGGACGTGAACAAGGAAGCGGACGCGGAAACCAAGTTCAAGGAAGTCAAGGAAGCGTACGACGTCCTCAGCGATGACGGCAAGCGCGCGCAGTACGACCAATACGGGCATGTCGACCCGAACCAAGGGTTTGGCGGCGGAGGCGGCGCCGATTTCAACGGGGGCTTCGGCGATATCTTCGACATGTTCTTCGGCGGCGGAGGCCGGCGCGATCCGAACGCGCCGCAGCGCGGCAACGATTTGCAGTACACGATGACGATCGAATTCAAGGAAGCCGTGTTCGGCAAAGAAACCGAAATTACGATTCCGCGCACCGAGAACTGCGATACATGCGCGGGCTCGGGCGCCAAGCCCGGCACGAAGCCTGAGACCTGCGGCGTCTGCCGCGGCACCGGCCAGCAGGAAGTCGTGCAGAACACGCCGTTCGGCCGCATGGTCAATCGCCGCGCATGCTCGAATTGCGGCGGCTCCGGTAAAGTCATCAAAGAGAAGTGCACGACCTGCCACGGCGCGGGCAAAGTGAAGAAGAACCGCAAGATCAACGTGAAAATCCCGGCGGGCGTCGACGAAGGCGCGCAAATCCGCTTGACCGGCGAAGGCGAGAGCGGCACGCGCGGCGGTCCTTCCGGCGACTTGTATATCGTCATCCGCGTGAAGCCGCATGACTTCTTCGAGCGGGAGAACGACGACATCTACTGCGAAGTGCCGCTGACGTTCGCGCAGGCGGCGCTCGGCGACGAGATCGAAATCCCGACGCTGAACGAGAAAGTGAAGCTGAAGATTCCCGCGGGCACGCAGACGGGCACGTACTTCCGGCTGAAGGGCAAAGGGGTGCCGCGGCTGCGCGGCTACGGCCAAGGCGACCAGCACGTGAAAGTAACGGTCGTCACGCCGACGAGCTTGAGCGAAGAGCAGAAGGAGCTGTTCCGGCAGCTCGCGACCGGAGGCGCCGGCGGCTCCGGCGAAACGCCGCAGGAGCACCACGAGACGATTTTCGAGCGGATGAAGAAAGCGTTCCGGGGGGATTAAAGGTTTTCGTGAGAAAACCCGCATCGGAAGCATATGCTTAGGTATCGCCGCGGCTTCCGGGCATAAGATCGCGGTCGTTGGCCGATGCTAACCTTCGTGTTAGTTCATTTCAGACACGAAGGAGAATGACCATGAGCGAAAACCTGGAAAAGCAAAACTTCGGCAACCTGCCGATCGGTAAAAACGAAGACGTGGAGTTTTCGGCGGAGCAGGCGGACGAAGCCGACCGCATCGCGATGAAGCGCGCCCAGGAAGCGGACGCGAGAGCGCAGGCGAACGCTACGCAGCAAGCGCAGCGGCTCTTGTAGGACGGTTCCCGTGGCCACGCTCCATGCGACGTTTCAGGACGGCGCTCGCGCCCGGGAAGCGCAGCGCAAGCTGCAGTTCCTGCGGATCGAGCAGATCGATCAAGGCGCCGACGGCGCCTCGCTGACGGCCGACGTCGGCGACGAACTGATGGACCGTGCGCTGCACGTCATCAGACAGACCGGCGGCACCGCCGATAATGATGAATAACGACAGCGGTTGAAGACGAATGCCATTCCCCGCGCAGGCCGCGGAGGGTGGCATTTTTTGCCGTGCAGGCTTGTGAAAGCGATCTCTATTATGGCAGAATAAGAAGGCTTGGGCAGTCAATGAGGATGGGAGAGGATCGATCGTGCCGGTTATCAGGCAGCATGAACCGCAGAACGCTCCGCCATGGAGCGAGATCAGCCATTACGGCGTCAATCGGTTGAAGGCGGGAGATACGGTGGAGCTGCATTATCACAGCTGCAACGAATACTGGATCATCGTAAGCGGCAGGGGAACGTGCACGACGGAAGGCGATACGTACGAGATCGGAGCGGGCGACATGGTGCTGACCAAGGCGGGCGACGAGCATTCGCTGCTCGTGACGGAGGACATGGTCGCCGTCTACTGCTACGGCATCATGCCGGAAGGCGGTCTTCACGGACATTTGCATCGAGAGAGAGGGATCGGGGAATGACATTGCGTATGATTCAAGTCGGATTGGGCATGCACGGCTTCGGCGTCGCCAAGGCGTTCGTCGCGCAGTCGCCGGATTTCAAGTTCGCGGGCGTCGCGGAGATCAACCCGGATCGGTTGAACGCGTGCGCGGAAGAGCTCGGGGTTGCGGCAGCGAACCGGTATACGGATTATAACGAGGCGTTCCGCTCCTGCGAAGCCGACGCGGTCTTCGTGACGGCGGCATCGCCGTATCACTATGCGATCTGCAAGGCGGCGCTGGAGCAAGGCCTGCATGTCCTGGTCGAGAAGCCGTTCGTCGTCGACATGGCGGAAGCATGCGAGCTGGTCGATCTGGCCGAACGGCAGGGGCGCGTGCTGATGGTCAGCCAGAACTACAGGTACATCAACGCGGTGAGGTCGCTCAAGGCGGCGATCGCGGAGGCCGGGAAGCCGATGTTCGCCGACGTTCAATTCTGTTACGACCATTTCGGCAAAGACTATCAGCAGACGATGCCGAATTTCATGCTGCTTGAAATGGCGGTGCATCATATCGACATGGTTCGCTTCTTGTTCGATGCCAATATCCGAAACGTTTCGGGTCATACGTGGAACGTCGAGGGCAGCATGTACAGCGGTCACCCGAACGTGCAGGCGCGCATGGAGCTCGAGAACGGCATGCCGGTCTTCTACCTGGGCAGCCTCGTATCGAAAGGGCTGGCGACGCCTTGGGAGGGCGAGTGGCGGATTCAGTGCGAGCACGGCTCCGTTCACCTGGCCGATCTGGGTCAGGGCTACGGCGTCTATGTCGTCGATGCGGAGCAGAACAGACGCTTCGTACCGTACCACGAAGGTCCGCTGCCGAGCGGCAAGGAGAGCATTCACGGCGTGCTGGCGGAGTTTGCCGCCAGCATCGCCGGCGGGAAAGCGCCGTCGACCTCCGGCAGGGACAATCTGCAGACGCTGGCGACGCTGTTCGCCATCGGCGATTCGTCGAGCAAGGGCGCCGTTGTTGCGCCGGCAAGCTACATCGCGACGAGATAAGGCCGAGACGAATAGGCAGGAGAGGCAGCCGCGCCTGCCGTCCAACGCCGCAGCCCGTTTCCGCGAGGAAACGGGCTTGTTTGCGCATGGCGGGCATGCGACGGGATTTTGTGCGGATCGGGCTTCTAGTGTAGAATAGACGTCATAGGTTTATGCATGCATACATGATCAACGTTGAATAACAGGGGGACACCGCAAGTGAAATGGCATGAAATCACGATCAAGACGACGGAAGAAGCAATCGAGATGATCTCGAACTTCCTGCATGAGATGGACGCGGACGGCGTATCCATCGAAGAATCGGGGACGTTGAACAAGCCGCGCGACACGTCGCTCGGACAATGGTACGAGCATCCGCTGAACGATATCCCGGAAGGACAAGCCGTGATCAAAGGCTATTTCTCCGAGTTGGACGCCGACGTCGATGCCCTGCTCGCGGAATTGCCGGGCCGCATCGACGAGCTGCGGGAATTCGATATCGACCCGGGCGAGTATACGATTACGACGGGGCTTGTCGACGAAGAGGATTGGGCGAACGAGTGGAAGCAGTACTTCAAGCCGATCCGCGTCTCGGAGCGCCTGACGATCAAGCCGACCTGGGAAGATTACGAGCCGGCGCCGGGCGAGCGCATCATCGAACTCGATCCGGGCATGGCATTCGGCACGGGCACGCACCCGACGACCGCGCTTTGCCTGCGCACGCTGGATTCGGTCGTTAAAGGCGGCGAGGAAGTCATCGACGTCGGCACGGGATCCGGCATTCTGGCCATCGGCGCCATGCTGCTCGGCGCGAGCCGCGTGCTGGCGCTCGATCTCGACCCGATCGCGGTCAGCTCGGCTACGGAGAACAGCCGGTTGAACAACCTGCAGGACGATATCCAAGTGCACTTGAGCGATCTGCTCGGCGTGTTGAATAACGGCGAAGAGGGCTGCGGCGGAACGGAGCTGAACGTGACGGTTCCGGTCGACCTCGTGATCGCGAATATTTTGGCGGAAATCATACTGCTGTTCATCGACGACGTCTATGCGGCTTTGAAGCCGGGCGGTACATACATCGCTTCCGGCATCTTCAAGAACAAGGAAGATGCGGTGGCGGAAGGGCTGGAAGCGGCGGGCTTCGCGATCGTCGACCGTCAGCGCGACCAGGATTGGATCGCATTCGTGGCGAAGAAGCCGGAATAGGCAGCTTCGCGAAACCGCGCGCCGGCAAGCGGCGCGCCAGAACCTTTAGGAGGCTACGGCTTGAACTTTTTATGGTATCCGATCCAAGACCTTCCCTTCGTGTTCCTCGTGCTGATGATCGCGTTCACGGTGCACGAGTTCGCCCATGCGTACAGCGCTTATAAATTCGGCGACCGGACGGCTTACGATGCGGGCAGGGTAACGCTTAACCCTCGCGTGCATCTCGACATGTGGGGAACGATTCTGCTGCTCGTCGCCGGCTTCGGCTGGGCGAGGCCGGTTCCCGTCAACCGCGGGCGTTTCAAATACCCGCGGCTGATGGGCATCGTCGTATCGGCGGTCGGCCCGCTCAGCAATTTGCTGATCGCGGTGCTCGGCATCATTGCGGTGTATATCATTAACGAGGCGGGCTTTTTAGAAGCGGCTTCTACCGGCGTGCGGCAAGCCATCGGCCATTTTACCCATTATCTCATTACGATTAATTTCCTGCTGTTCTTCTTCAATTTGATACCGATCCCGCCGCTTGACGGCTACCGGATCATTCAGGATCTCGTGCCGCTCAGAGTCCGGGAGCAGATGGATCAATACGCGCAGTGGGGCATCTACGTCTTCCTGCTGATCGTGTTCGTTCCTTCGCTGCGCGCCGAGACGCTCGATCCGCTGTTCTCGAACGCGAACGATATATTCCGATACGTCTGCATGAAGTGCGAGCTCGTGTTCGATCCCGTGAACTGGCCGCTGCTGTGGAGAGATTTCTGAGCGGCTGCCGTCCGCGGCCGATCAGCGCTTCGATCCGTCCCGGGGCAGGCTGGTAATTTTTCGCTCCGGGTAGCGAAGCGGAGCGAAAACGGGTATGATGGAGATTGGAGTTTTTTTTGCGCGGGCGCCGTTCGGCGGGGCCTGCGACTCGTAAAGCAAGGTATTCGACAGGAGAGGTTCTGCCAGCATGCAGCGATATTTTGTAACCCCGGAGCAGATCGACGGAAGCCGCATCGTGCTTGCCGGCGACGATGCTCATCATATAACGCGCGTCATGCGCATGGAAGAAGACGACGTCATCATCGTCAGCGACGGCGTCTCCCGCGTGGCGGAAGCGTCGATCAAGTCGCTCTCCCCCGGCAAGGTGGAAGCGGAAGCCGCGGCCTGGCTCCCGATCGAAGGCGAGCCGCTCTGGTCGGTGACGGTTGCGCAAAGCCTGCCGAAGGGCGACAAGATGGAACTGGTCATACAGAAGGGGACCGAGATCGGGGCGGCGGCCTTCATGCCGTTCGAATCCGAGCGGATGATCGTGCAGTACGACGGGAAGAAGGAAGCGAAGCGTCTGGAGCGATGGGGCAAAATCGCCAAAGAGGCCGCGGAGCAGGCGCATCGGAGCCGCATTCCGGCCATCGGCGCGGTCGCCTCGTGGAAAGAGCTGGTCGCGCGGATCCCTTCCTATGATTTGGCGCTGTTTTGCTATGAGAAGGAAGGCGGAGGACGGGGTCTGAGAGAGGCCGTGTCCGCTCGCCGGCAAAGCGGCGAATGGGGCGGCGAGGAGCGGAACATTCTGCTCGTCGTCGGTCCCGAAGGCGGCTTCACCGAGCGCGAAGCCGCGGAAGCAGAAGAGGCCGGCGCGGTCGTCGTCGGCCTGGGCAAGCGAATCTTGCGCACGGAAACCGCTGCGATGGTCGGACTCGCCTGCCTCATGTATGAATCAGGAGAAATGGGAGGCGTTTAACGACATGCCGTCGGTTGCTTTTTACACATTAGGATGCAAGGTGAACTTCTACGATACGGAAGCGGTCTGGCAGCTGTTCAAGAACGAAGGCTACGAGCAGGTTGACTTCGAGACGACGACTGCGGACGTATATTTGATCAATACATGCACGGTAACGAACACGGGAGACAAGAAGAGCAGGCAGATCATCCGCCGCGCGATTCGCCGCAACCCGGACGCCATCATCGCCGTCACCGGCTGCTACGCGCAGACGTCGCCGGCCGAGATCATGGCGATCGAGGGCGTCGATCTCGTCATCGGCACGCAGGACCGCGACAAGCTGATGGGCTATATCAATGACCTGCGGAACGAGCGCAAGCCCGTGAACGCCGTCCGCAACATCATGAAGACGCGCGAGTTCGAAGAGCTCGACGTGCCGGATTTCGCGGAGCGCACGCGCGCGTTCCTCAAGATTCAGGAAGGCTGCAACAATTTCTGCACCTTCTGCATCATTCCTTGGTCGCGCGGGCTCTCCCGCAGCCGCGATCCGCGAAGCGTGCTCGACCAGGCGCGCCAGCTCGTGGCGGCGGGTTACAAAGAAATCGTGCTGACGGGTATTCATACCGGCGGTTACGGTGACGATATGGAGAACTACCGTTTATCCGATCTGCTGTGGGATCTGGATGCCATCGAAGGACTGGAGCGCATTCGAATCAGCTCGATCGAGGCAAGCCAAATCGACGACAAGATGATCGAGGTGCTGAACCGTTCGACGAAAATGTGCCGTCATCTGCACATTCCGCTGCAGGCGGGCGACAACGACGTCTTGAAGCGGATGCGCCGCAAATATACGGTAGAGCAGTTCGCGGACAAAATCCGGCTGCTGCACGAAGCGATGCCGGGCGTCGCGATCACGACGGACGTCATCGTCGGCTTCCCCGGCGAGACCGAAGAGATGTACAGGAACGGCTTCGACTTCATGGAGAAGCTCGGCTTCGCGGAAATGCACGTCTTCCCTTACTCCAAGCGGACGGGAACGCCTGCCGCGCGGATGGACGATCAGATCGACGAGGAAACGAAGAACGAACGCGTGCATCAATTGATCGACCTGTCCGAACGGATGCAGCTGCAGTACGCCGAGAAGTACGTGGGCGAGGTGCTGGACGTCATCCCTGAGCGCGAGCACAAGGGGGCGCCGGGAGAAGGACGGATCATGGGCTACTCCGACAACTACATCCAGGTGGTGTTCGAGGGCTCGGAGTCGCTCACCGGCCAGCTGTGCCGCGTGAAAATCACGCAAGCGGGCGTCAATGAATGCTTCGGCCAGCTCGTGCGCGTGCTGGACGAGAAGACGCCGGCGGCAGAGCGCTCGGCAAGCGCCGCGCGCGCCGAAGACGCCAAACGCAAGCCGCTGCCGGCAGCGATGCAGGCGTAAGGAAATAGCGAACCGCTGCAAGGATTCCGAGGCCGCTTGAACGCAGGCGGCGCGGAATCCTTGCTCTACATAACTGAGCCAATGACGTCCATGGCAAAGGGGAGACGCATGATGAAAGAAATTTCCGCAGGCGGCGTCGTTTTTCGCCGGGTGAACGGCGAACTGCAAGTTCAATTGATTCAAGACCGGTACGGCAAAATTTCGCTGCCTAAAGGAAAGATGGAGCCGGGCGAGACGGTGGAACAGACGGCGCTCCGCGAAATCGTGGAAGAGACCGGCATTCAGGGCGCGATCGTCGCCCCGATCGATCAGATCAAATACCGGTACAACCATGAGTCCAAAGGGCCGGTCGATAAAGAGGTCCATTATTATCTGGTCGAAGCCGTCGGCGGCAAGCTGCAGGCGCAGGTGGAGGAAATCCGCGGCGTGGAATGGTTCGAGCCGGGGGAAGCGTGGAGAAGGCAGAAGCAGTCGGGCTACAGCAACAACGACCGGATTTTGGGCGGCGCGCTGCGGCTGCTCGGGTTGGACATCGCAGGCGAGCCTTGATGCGCGAACGTTGCGCTGTCAGTCGGGTACGCCCGCCTAATCGGATGCGTCTGCCAAGCCGGATGGTACGCCGGTCGGATACGCATGACAATCGGCCTCCCGGACGGGCGGCCGATTTCGTTGCGCGCAGTGGCGAATGCTCGCGAGTCGGTTAGTCGGCACGCAGCTTCCGCAGGCGCGGATGATAACAGACCGGCAGCGCCAATAGCGAGCAGATGACGTTGAACAGCGTCTGCGCGTGCGCGATTTGCCCGGCCGGAGAGGCCGTCAGCCAAGCGGCCGCCGCGCCGAGCGCCGGGGTGAACGGCATGAACAGGGCGGCGCCGCCGACGTTGAGCAGCACATGCGACCAGGCGACGAACCGGCCGGAGCGGGTGCCGCCGACCGCGGCGATGACGGCGGTGACGCATGTGCCGACGTTCGCGCCGAGCACGATGGCGATGCCGACTTCGACCGGCATGGCGCCGGATTCCGCGAGCCCCATGACGATGCCGATGACGGCCGCGCTGCTGTGAACGACGGCCGTCAGCACGATGCCGGCGGCCAGTCCCCAGAAGACGCTGTCGTCGGCGCGCTCTAGGTAGGCATGGAAGAACGGCATCGACCGGACCGTGTCCGCGATCGATTGCATCATGCCGATGCCGACGAGCAGCAGGGCGAAGCCGGCAGTCACGACGGAGACCGTCCGCAGCGGGGCAAGCAGCCGGCTGTCTTGGATCGTGAAGGAATCGCGGCTCCGGCCGCTGCGGCGGCCGAGACCCATTTCGCCGAAGAGCGCCGTCAGCAGCCAGAGCGCGCAGGCGCAGCCAAGCAAGGGCAGGCCGTAGCGGTTCAAGTTCAGCCCGATGAGCTCCGTCGTCAGGCAGGTGCCGATATTGGTGCCGAGCACGATGCCGAGCGTCCGCGGAAACGTGAGCAGGCCGGCGTTCACCATTCCGATCGACATGACCGTAACGGCTGTGCTGCTCTGCAGGACGGCCGTTGCTGCGGTTCCGACCGCAAGGCCGTGCAGCGGCGTGGCCGTGAATTTCTCCAGGATGCGGTGGAGGCTGCGGCCGACGGTGCGCTGCAGCGCATGCTCCATCGTGCGCATGCCGGATAGGAAGAGCGTGAAGCCGCCTAGCAGCGGCAAAGCAATGGCGAACAGCATAAGGACAAGGTCTCCTTTACATACGGGAATACGGAAGCGGGAAACGCGGGAATACCGCAACGCGGCTGGACGGGATTAAGGCTGTGCTTGCAGGTGCGGGAATTCGGTTATACAGGTATCGATACATATGCGGCCGCCAGGACAGGCATGACAAGCATTTTGGCGGCATGAAGGGCGGAGTTAGGAATGGAACGCGCAAGAGCGGTATTGAAGAAGGAACGGAAGAAACGGACGGAGTCCGGCCATCCGTGGATTTTCGCCGGCGAAATCGAGCGGATGGAAGGCCAAGCGGTTCCGGGCGGGCTGATCGACGTCGTCAATCATCAAGGGCGGTATTTGGCGACCGGCTATTGGAATCCGGCGTCGCAGATTACGATTCGCGTCGTGTCCCATAAGCCCGTAGAGGCGATGGACGAAGCGTTCTTCGCCGAGCGGCTGCGGCTGTGCAAGAGTCACCGCGCCCGTTTCGTGAACGGCAAGGATTGCCGGCTCGTGTACGGGGAAGCGGATTTTCTGCCGGGACTCATCGTCGACCGGTTCGGCGAAGTGCTCGTCGTGCAGCTGCTGACGCTCGGCATGGAAGTCCACCGCGAGGCGCTCGTGGCGGCGCTCGCCGCGGTGTTCGAGCCGAAGGGCATCTACGAGCGGAGCGACGTATCGGTGCGCGCGCTGGAAGGGCTGGAGGAGCAGACGGGCGTGCTGTACGGCGAATGCCCGCGCATCGTGGAAATCGTGGAGAACGGCCTGAGGCTGGAGGTCGACATCGTCGAAGGCCAGAAGACCGGCTATTTCTTCGACCAGCGCGAGAACCGCGCCTCGATCGCCCCGCTCATGACCGGCTGGGGAGCGCGCAGCGGCATCCGGCTCGTCGAGCTTCAGGACGGCGACAACGCGGCGGAAGCCGACGATACCGGGGCGATCGCCGATATGAAGGAGCCGGCGCGCGTGCCGGTCAACGCCAACGGAAAAGTCGTGACGTTCCCGTACTGGGACGGCGCGACTGTGCTGGAATGCTTCGCGCATACGGGCAGCTTCACGCTGCATGCGTGCAAATACGGCGCGAAGAAGGTAACGTGCCTGGACGTATCCGCCCATGCCGTCGAGACGGCGCGGCGCAACGTCGAACGGAACGGCTTCGCGGATCGCGTCGAGTTCGTCGTCGCCGATGCGTTCGAGTACTTGCGTTCGCAGGCGAAAGGCATCGAAGAACGGATGGAGCGCGGCAATGCGGCGAATGCCAAGGGCGCGAAGACCGACACGTCGAAGCCGCTCAGCGGTGCGGAAGGCCGCAAATGGGACGTCGTCATTCTCGATCCGCCGGCGTTCACGAAATCGAAGCATGCGATCGAAGGCGCGGTAAGAGGCTACAAGGACATCAACCTGCACGGCATGAAGCTGGTGAATGAGGGCGGCTATCTCGTCACGGCCAGCTGCTCGTACCATATGCGTCCGGAGCTGTTCCTGGAGACGATTCAGGCGGCGGCCGTCGATGCCGGCAAGACGCTGCGGCTCATCGAATGGCGCGCGGCCGGCAAGGATCATCCGCAGATTCTCGGCGTGAACGAGGGGCATTACTTGAAATTCGGCATTTTCGAAGTACGCAGCCGGTAATCGGCCGCTCTCTCTCGATTCGGTACAGGCGATTCGATACAATCGTTGCTAGACGTTCGATACCATGCAAAAGAGCCTTCCCGTCGCGCTAACGGCTGCGATCGGGAGGGCTCTTCGTTATAGGATCTATTCGTCCGCTGCAATCCGGACGCCATCGGTTCAAGGCTTGCCTGCCTGGATCGCTTCGTACGCGGCCGGTTTGTCGATCGCGTCCCGCTCGGATAGGGAGAACGCCGCCGCGGTGCGAAGCTTAAGAATGATTTTGCGAATGCTTTCGCCGGACAAGTGATACTGCCGCTCGAGCTCCTGCACGGTGCTTCCGCCGGCATGGCGGCGGTAGATCTCCGCGTTGCGCCGCTGTATCATGACGCGCGAACCGCTTTTCTCGCCCCATGCGGCGCGCTCGCTTTGCTGCTTCGGGATGTACAGCAGTTCGCCTTGAATGTAATGTTGCAGCTCCTCCAGCAATCTAGGGGGAAGCACATCTTTTCCATTTTTGTAGTTCAACGTAAACCTCCTTAGTCGTTTCGGCCATTGCGTCGCCCTCGGAATTCAATCTGTTCACGTTTCATTCACCCCTTTCGTCAAAATGGAAAAAACACGATCAGGCAGCCTCAATCGCGCTTCTCTTACCAGTATAATGAAAACGGTTTAATCCGTCATCAGTTTCATGCAAAATGAATCGGCCGCTGTCTCCGATCCCCGGTCAGGCGTTAGCTATCCGTTATTAAAAAGGGAGGCCGCGAGGCCTCCCCCCCATGATGGCGATTTCCGCTGTTAGGCGGAAATCACCTCTGTGTGTTTGATCAACTGGATCATCTCCTTTCGCGAAGATTTCGTCGGCCCGACATCTATATTAACGCATACGCGCTTATGCGCCGGCAAGCGAAAGAACGGTTATAGTTATTTTTTGCCGATCCATCCGGAATGGCTGATAGGACCAGTGCACAATTTACCGCTGCCGGAAACGAACGAATGTTTGCGTTTCGGCGTGAACTAATAGATGGCGTATGGTAGAATGAAAACTAGAATATGAGAATCGAACTTACGGGAAGAGGTGGCGAATTGGCGCTCCGCTTTGTAATCGGACGATCGGGGTCCGGCAAGACGCACTGCGTGCTGGACGAGATTCGCGGGCGTATTCTGGCAGAGCCCGACGGACCGCCCATTATTATACTGGTGCCTGAACAGGCGACCTTTCAAACCGAGTACGCGCTGCTCCATCATCCGGAGCTGAGCGGCTCCATCCGGGCGCAGGCGCTCAGCTTCCGGCGGCTGTCCTTCCGCATCATGCAGGAAACGGGCGGCACGGCGCTGACGCCGATCAGCGAGAACGGCAAGAACATGCTGCTCTACAAGATCGTCTCCCGGCTGAACGGCGAGCTTCAGCTGTTCCAGGGCAGCGAGAGCCAGCACGGATTCATCGAACGGCTCGGCGAGCTGATGACCGAGTGGAAAAGATACGGCATCGACGCCGAGGCGCTGCAAGGGTTCGGCGAGCATCATCTGTCCGCCGCGCGCAGCACGCTGCTCGGCCGCAAGCTGGACGATCTGCAGCTGATATCGAGCCGGCTGGAGCAGGAGCTCGCGGGCCTCTACGTCGATGCGGAAGATTACCTCGGCTGGTTGATCCGGGGAGTCCATGAAGCGCCTTCGATGCAGGATTGCGAGATTTGGGTCGACGGCTTCCACGGCTTCACGCCGACGGAGCTCGAAGCGCTGGGAGCGCTCATGAAGCATGCCCGGCACATGACCGTGACCCTATGTCTGGACAAGCCGTACGGCAGCGGAGAAATGCCGCACGAGCTCGATTTGTTCCGGCCGACGGCGGAGACGTACATGAAGCTGCGCGAGCTCGCCGTGAACAACGGCATCGAGATCGGGGAGCCGCTGCTGCTGGAAGGCACGCCTTACCGGTTCAAGGACAGCCCGATGCTGGCGCATGTGGAACGCCATTACGGCCGCGGCGGCAGGAAGGAGCTGCGGCTGACGGCCGCGGAGCTTGCGGACGGGGCGGTATCGCTTCATGCGGCTTCAGGGCGCAGGGCGGAAGTGGAAGCCGTGGCGCGCGACATCGTCAAGCGGGTGCGCGACGAAGGGCTCCGTTACCGCGACATGGCCGTAATGGTGCGGAACGCGCCGGACTACAACGACTATATCAAGGCGGTACTCGCCGATTACGGCATTCCGTTCTTCCTCGACCAGAAGCATGCGGCCTTGCACCATCCGCTCGTCGAATTCATCCGCTCGGCCTTGGAGATCGCCGTGTACGGCTGGCGGTTCGAGGCGGTTTTCCGCTGCATCAAGACCGAGCTGCTCATTCCGGAGGACGGCACCCTGACCAGGGAAACGTTCGATTTGCTGGAGAATTACGCGCTGGCGACAGGGATGAACGGGAACAAATGGCTCTCGGCCAGCCAGTGGCGGCCGCTGGCGCGCGATACGCTGGACGGCGAGCCCGCGCAGGCGGGGGATCGCGAGATGCGCGAATTCGAGGCGGTTATGGCCGCCAGGGAAGCCGTCGTGCCCGTGCTGAAGAAATTCATCGGCGAGCTGAAGAAGGCGCCGGACGTTCGCGCCATGTGCGAGGCCGTGTACAGGCTGTTGATGAACGTCGACGCGCCCGACCGTTTGGAGCGGTGGAGCCGCAAGGCGGCGGCCGAAGGCAACGCGCTGCGCGCGCGCGAGCACCGGCAGCTGTGGGACGGCGTCATGGACCTGCTGGACCAGCTGACGGAGATGACCGGCACGGAAACGATGACGGTCGAGCTGTTCGCCGGCATGGCGGAGACGGGACTTGAGAGCTTGAAGCTCGCGGCGGTGCCGCCGGCGCTCGATCAGGTGCTGATCGGCAGCATGGACAGGACGCGTTCCGGCAACATCGGGATTTGTTACTTGCTGGGCGCGAACGACGGCGTCATGCCGCAGCGGATGAAGGAAGACGGCGTGCTGACGGAGCAGGAGCGGGAAACGATGGAGAACGGCGGTCTCGTCATGGCGCCGGGCGTCCGCAGGAAGCTGCTCGACGAACGGTTCATGATCTACAACGCCCTGACGACGCCGAGCCGGCATCTGTGGATCAGCTGGCCGCTGGCGGACGAAGAAGGCAAGAGCCTGCTGCCGTCCGAGGTGATCCGGCATGTGAAAGGAATGTTCCCGGGATTGACGGAGGCAAGCGTCGCCGTCGAACCGGTGCCCGGCATGCCGGAAGGCGAGCAGCTGTCGTTCATGGCGCATCCCGAACGGACGCTGTCGTACTTGATCACGCAGCTGCGGACTTGGCGGCACGGCGCCGCTATCGCCTCGTTCTGGTGGGAGACGTACAACTGGTATGCGGTCAGGCCGGCGTGGCAGAACAAGCTGCAGCGGCTGGCGGGCTCGCTGCGCTATACGAACGAAGAACCGGCGCTCTCCCGCGAGACGGCGGACCTGCTGTACGGCAAGCTGCTGCGCGGCAGCGTGTCGCGGATGGAACGGTTCGTGTCGTGTCCGTTCCAGCATTTCGCCATTCACGGGCTGCGGCTCCGCGAGCGGATGCAGTACAGGCTGGCCGCGCCGGATATCGGGCAGCTGTTCCATGCCGCGCTGAGCCGGCTGACGGAGACGCTCGGCGACCGGATGGGCGCGTTGACGGCGGCGGAGCTGCGAGCGCATTGCGCGGCAATCGTGAGCGAGCTTGCGCAGCGCCTGCAATCGCAAATCCTGTTAAGCAGCAGCCGCCATCAATACGTGGCGCGCAAGCTGACCGACATTATCAGCCAGGCTGCGACGATCTTGAGCGAGCATGCGCGCCGCGCCGCGTTCAAGCCGGTCGGCCTCGAAATCGGCTTCGGTCCCGAAGGTCCGCTGCCGCCGGTCGCCATACCGCTGTCCGACGGCAAAATGCTGGAAATGGTCGGACGGATCGACCGCGTGGACGCCGCGCAGACGACGGAAGGCTTGCTGCTGCGGGTCATCGATTACAAGTCGAGCGCCAAGCAGCTGCGGCTGGAGGAAATCGCGTACGGCATGGCGCTGCAAATGCTGACGTACCTGGACGTGCTGCTGACGCATGCGCCGGAATGGCTGGGCCAGCCGGCGAAGGCGGCGGGCGCGCTGTATTTCCATGTGCACAATCCGGTGATTACGTCCTCGAACGGCATGCCGCCCGCGCAAGCGAGGATGGAAATGCTCAAGCGGTTTAAATTGAAGGGGCTCGTCCTCGCCGACGAAGAGACGGTCCGCTTGATGGACAATGCTTTGTCGACGGGGTACTCCGATCTGCTGCCGCTCGCGCTGAAGAAAGACGGCAGCTTCTACAGCAATTCCTCCGTCGTATCGGACGAGCAGTGGGGCAAGCTGCGCAAATCGGTGCGCGGCACGCTGCGCCGGATCGGCGACCGTATCGCGGGAGGGGACGTATCGATCGCCCCGTACCGGCTCGGCGGGAAGACGCCCTGCCAGTTCTGCGATTACAAGCCGGTCTGCCAATTCGATCCGCTGATCGAAGGCAACGACTACAACAAATTGCAGAAGACGGGCAAGGACGAAGTGTGGACGCTGTTCGCCGCCGGCGAAGAAGATGAAGATGCGGCTGACGGGAACGGAGCGAGTGACCGGCAGGGTCAAGCCGGGCTGCAAGAACAGCAAGAACGGCAAGAACAGCAAGAACAGCAAGAACAGCAAGAACAGCAAGAACAGCAAGGGAAGGAGGCGAGCGAGCAGTGACGGCAGCAACTGAACATACTGTACCGGCGAAACCGCTCGGCAGCACGTGGACGGACGATCAATGGCGCGCCATCGTGACGGGCGGAAGCAACATTCTCGTCGCCGCGGCGGCGGGCTCGGGCAAAACGGCCGTGCTCGTCGAACGGATCATTCGGAAGATCGCGGCGGACACCGACGTCGACCGGCTGCTCGTGGCGACGTTCACGAAAGCGGCGGCCGCCGAGATGAAGGAACGGATCCGGATCGCGCTCGAGAAGGAGCTGGACAAGAAGCCGGACTCCGACCATCTGCGCAGGCAGCTTGCCCTGATGGGACGCGCGTCCATCACGACGCTGCACTCCTTCTGCCTGGACGTCATTCGCCGGTATTACTCGCTGATCGGCCTTGATCCGGGATTCCGGATCGCGAACGAGACGGAGGCGGAGCTGCTGCGGATGGACGTCCTGGACGAGCTGTTCGAGGAACGGTACGCCGCGGCGGACGGACCGGAAGGCGGCGCTTTCCTGACGCTCGTGGACCGCTTCGGCGGCGAGCGCGGCGACGAGCCGCTCTATGCGCTCGTGCTGAAGCTGTATGACTTTGCCCAGAGCAACCCGTGGCCGAAGGCGTGGCTGCAGCAGACGGCGGCTTCGTTCCGCGTGAAGGATGGGAGCGAGCTCGGGGCGACGGATTGGGTGGCGAGCCTGGGAGGCAGCGTGGCGCTGACGCTTCGGGGCGCGGAGCGGCTGCTTGAACAAGCGCTCGGCTTGACGCGCCTGCCGGCCGGACCGGAGGCGTACGGGGAGACGTTCCGGGACGATCTCGGCGTCGTCCGCTCCTTGATCGCGAAGGTAGAGAGCCAGCCATGGGAGACGTGGCACGAGGCGTTCGGCGCGGCTAGCTTCGGCAAGCTGAAGGGCCAGCGCGGCGGCGACGCGATCGACAAGTCGCTGCAGGAGCAGGCGAAGGATTTGCGCGAGCAGGCGAAAACGCTGATCGGCGGCTTGAACGACGAGCTGTTCATGCGTTCGCCGGAACAGTTCGCCGCGGAATTGCGGGAATCGGCGCCGTTCATGGAGACGCTGGCCGGACTGGTGGAGCGGTTCGGAGAACGCTTCGAGGCGGCGAAGCTGGAGAAAGGGCTGATCGACTTCGGGGACATGGAGCATTACTGCCTGCGGATCCTGCGGGACGGCTCCTCGACGCCGGACAACATGGTTCCTTCGGCGGCTGCGCTGGAATACCAACAGCAGTTCGATGAAATTTTGCTTGATGAATACCAGGACACGAATATGGTGCAGGAGGCTATCGTTTCGCTGATGAGCCGCCCCGGCAAGGGCAACCGCTTCATGGTCGGCGACGTCAAGCAGAGTATCTACCGGTTTCGGCTGGCGGAGCCGGGCCTGTTCCTGGGCAAGTACAAATCGTATGCGTCGGCTGCCGGTCCGGCGGAGCGAACGGACGGGCCTGCCGGAGACGATGCGGCGCCGGAAGAAGGCGGCGCCGAGTACGGCGTGCGCATCGATCTGGCGCGCAACTTCCGCAGCCGGCAAGAGGTCGTGGACGGCGTCAACGACGTCTTCCGCGCCATCATGCGCGAGAAAGCGGCGGAAATGGATTACGACGCGCGGGCGGAGCTCGTATGCGGCGCCTCCTATCCGGCGGCAAGCGACGGCGGGCCGCCGGAACGCTACGCGGTGGAACTGGCCGTGCTCGACCGGGGAGGCAGCGAAGAAGCGGAGAGCCGCGGCGATGCGGCTTCCGATGCCGACGATGCCGTACGCGATGCGGAGGGCGGCGAATCGCCGCCGGAAAGCCCCGAGGAGCTGCAGACGGTGCAGATGGAAGCCCGCTGGATCGCGCGCCAAATCCTTCGCCTGAAGGGGATGAGCCCGGACGGGGACGAGGCGGAAGAACCGTTCCTGGTCTACGACGGCAAGAGAGGGCGGAAACGGCCGCTCGCCTGGCGGGACATCGTCATTCTGCTGCGCGCGGACAAGCAGTGGGCGCCGATCATGATCGAGGAGCTGCAGCAGCAGGGCATTCCGGCTTATGCCGAGCTGAGCAGCGGGTATTTCGAAGCGACGGAAGTCGAGACGATGCTCTCGCTGCTGCGCGTCGTCGACAACCCGTACCAGGACATTCCGCTCGCCGGAGCGCTTCGTTCGCCGATCGTCGGCTTGTCGGCAGAGGAGCTGTCGATCGTTCGCATCGCCGGCGGGCGCGTGCCGTATTTCGAAGCGGTCCGCAGCGCCGCGGGCGAGGATTCGACGCCGGGCGAATTGCGGAGCAAGCTGAACCGTTTCCTGGATGCGCTCGAGGCGTGGCGCAGCGAAGCCCGTCAAGGCTCGCTGGCCGATTTGCTGTGGCGGATTTACCGGGAAACGGGGTATTACGACCTGGTCGGCGGCATGACGGGCGGCTTGCAGCGGCAGGCCAACCTGCGCGCCTTGCACGACCGTACCCGCCAGTACGAAGCGACGACGCTGCGCGGACTGTTCCGGTTCCTCCGGTTTATCGACCGGATGCGGGACAGCGGAGGCGATCTCGGCACGGCGCGGGCGCTCGGCGAGCAGGAAGACGTCGTGCGCATCATGTCCATCCATAAGAGCAAGGGGCTCGAGTTTCCCGTCGTATTCGCGGCAGGGCTCGGCAAGTCGTTCAACCGCAGAGACCTGCACAGCCAGTTTCTGATGCACAAGCAGCTCGGTTTAGGACCGCGCTACGTCGATACGGAGCTGCGGGTCGCGTATCCGACGCTGCCGTACTTGGCGATCAAGCAGAAGCTGGCCATGGAGTCGCTTGCGGAAGAGATGCGGATTCTGTACGTCGCCCTGACCCGGCCGAAGGAGAAAATGTTCCTCGTCGGCACGGTCGCAAGCGCCGATAAGGTGCTGCAGCGCTGGCAGTCCGCGCTGGACGCGGAAGGCCGGCTGCCCGATTTCCGCATCGCAAGCGCCGCGCGGTTCCTGGATTGGCTCGGTCCGCTTGCGATGGGAGCCGGCATGTCCGTATCGGTCGAGCAGGCGTCCGCGTTCGGTTTCGCGGGCGATATGGGCTTGGCGGAGGAAACGAATGCCGAAGCTCCTTCGGACGAAGCGGCGGATGGATATGATGCGGAGGTAACGGGCGATTCGGGGACCGGGGCTGCCGGGTCCGGTTTTGGGGGAGACGGCGATGATGCGAGCGTCGCCGGCGATGCCGGCGACAGTGCGGCGGCGGTCATCAAGGCCGACGGCGATGCGGGCGCTTCCGCGGCGGCTGCCGGGAAAGTCGTGCCGTTCGGCGGCTGGCGGACTTCCGTCGTGCCTGCCGGACTGCTCGGCTTGGAAGCGGCGGCGGGCGCCGAGACCGACGAAGCGGCGAGAGCGGCGTTCGAATCGCGCATGCTCGCGGTGCAGGAGCTCGCGCTCGTGGAAGACGAGGCGGCGGACCCCGATGCGGCGGCGGAGATCGAACGGCGGCTCGGCTGGCGCTACCCGTACGCGGAAGCGGCATTGACCGCGGCCAAGACGTCGGTGACGGAGATGAAGCGGCTCCATGCCGAAATGGACATGGATGAAGACGCGCTGCTCCTGCCGGAGCTGGCGGGTATGGATGGCGCGGGAGCGGCGGTCAATCAGGCTTCCGCCGAAGATACCGGCGAGGTTTGGGACCTTGGCGGTTACGCGGAACCGGATTCGGGGACGGGAGCAGAAGCGCAAGCAGGCCCGCAATCGGGAGCGGGAGAATCGAATGCGGGAGCTGAAGCGCCAGCGGAGGCTGGCGCGGTTCCGGACGATGGGGCAGCGGCCTCCGGGAATGGAGCGGCAGCTTCCGGAAGCGGAACCGCTGCTAGCGGCAGAGCGCTGTCCGCCGCTTCGTTCGGGACGGCTGAGTCGGCCGAGCCGTTTGATTTATTCAGCTTTGATTTCGGGTCGCCGAATGCGGCGGGCGGAGGAGCTCCCGCGCCAGGCGATCTTGGACAGGGCCGGGCTGCGGCCGGTCAACAGGCAGCGTCCGATACGCAGCCGAACGGGCATGGCGGCGAGTATACGTTCCGCTTGCGCCGTCCGCGGTTCATGGAAGAAGCGGCGCTGACCGCCGCCGAGCGGGGGACGGTGAGCCATCTCGTCATGCAGCATATCCCGCTTGGGGAAGACGGCGTTACGGAGTCGACGGTCGCGTCGGTCATCGACGGGCTGGTCGCGCGGCGCATGCTGACGAAGCAGCAGGCGGAAGCGGTGGACATCGCGGGCGCTGCGGCTTTCTTCGCCGAAGAGGTTGGCCGCCGCCTGCTTGCGGCGCCTTGGGTGCGGCGCGAAACGCCGTTCAGCTGCACGCTGCCGGCTTCGCGCGTCTATCCGGGCGCGGCCGAAGGCGTCGCTGCCGAGCCGATTCTGATCCAGGGGGTCATCGACTGTTTGTTCGAGGACGACCGCGGACTCGTGCTGCTCGATTACAAGACCGACCGCGTCCGCATGGCCCGCTGGGCAGAGGCTGCCGAACGGCATCGCTTCCAGCTGACGCTTTACGCGGACGCGATTGCCGGCATCCTCGGCCGGAAGGTCGACGAATGCTACGTGTTTTTCCTTGACGGCGGCAAAGCCGTCAAGCTGTTTTAAATCATGGGACGGGGGAACGAATGACTATGCGAATATTGCACACGGCCGACTGGCACTTCGGACGCACGCTGGAGGGCCGCGGCCGTCTGGAGGAACAGGCCGCTTTCGTCGACGAGCTCGCGTCGATCGCCGATGACGAGCGCATCGACCTCATCCTGCTCGCGGGCGACGTGTACGATTCCGTCAATCCGCCGGCGGCGGCGGAATCGCTGTTCTACGACGCCGTAGCGCGGCTGGCGGACGGCGGGAAACGGACGATCGCCGTCATCGCCGGCAATCACGACCATCCCGACCGCGTGTCGGCGTCCGCGCCGCTTGCCGCGCGCAGCGGCATCCGGCTCGTCGGGATGCCGACGGACAAGCCGCTCGTCGTCGGCGTGCCGCGCACGGGCGAGCAGGCGGTCATCGCCGCGCTGCCGTATCCGTCGGAATCGCGGCTGCGCGAGCTGCTGAGCGAGGCGACGGACGAAGGCCGGCTTCGCAGCGCCTACTCGGAGCGTGTCGGACGGCTGATGGCGCAGCTGGGGACGGCTTTCCGGAGCGACACCGTCAATCTGGCGATGAGCCATATTTACGTGCTCGGGGGACTCGAGACGGATTCGGAGCGGCCGATTCAGATCGGCGGCGCCTATACGGTCGATCCGTCGGCCTTGCGGATCGGCGCGCAGTACGTGGCGCTCGGCCACCTGCACCGCCCGCAGCGCGTCGCCGGCGACGAGACGATGCGCTACAGCGGCTCGCCGCTCGCCTACAGCTTCTCGGAAGCGAATTACGTCAAGGCGGTTACCGTCTTCGACGCGGCGCCGGGCCAGCCTGTCGTACCGCAGCAGATTCACCTGGGCTCGGGGCGGCCGCTCGTTCAGTGGACTGCCAAGGGCGGCGTCGCCGAAGTGCAGCGCTGGCTGGAAGAAGGCCGCGACGCTCGGGCGTGGATCGACCTTAATATCCATATGTCCGAGGCGATGACGCTCCAGCAGATTCAGCAGCTGCGCCGCCAGCATGACGGGTTCGTGCATATTCGTCCCGTCTATCCCGAGATGGAAGAGCTGATCGGGCAAGACGCCCGGTCCCGCGAGCAATTGCCGGCCGAGGAGCTGTTCCGCCGTTTCTTCTCGCGCCAGACGGGCGGGGGAGAGCCGGATGCGGAGACGGTTCGGCTGTTTCTGGAGCTGATCGCGGAAGAGGACGAATCGGCGGCGGCCGAGGACGGAACGGAAGAAGGCACGGAAGCACAAGCGGGAGGTGAGGGCGCATGAAGCCGATATCGCTTCGATTGAGCGGCCTGCAAAGTTACCGCGAAGCGCAGGAGATCGATTTCGAACGGTTGACCGAAGCGGGCGTGTTCGGGATTTTCGGCCCTACGGGCAGCGGCAAGTCGAGCATCCTCGACGCGATGACGCTGGCGCTCTACGGCAAAGTCGAGCGCGCCTCCGGCGGGACGCAGGGCATTATGAACCAGGCGGAGAAGACGCTCGCCGTCTCGTTCACCTTCGATCTGGCCGGCGGCGGGGAGCGGAAACGGTTCCGCGTCGAGCGCCAGTTCAAGCGCGGCGGCGACGTCTCCGTCAGCAATACGCTGAGCCGCTTCGTGGAAGTGACGGAAGCCGGCGACGTCGTCATCGCCGACAAGCTGGCGGACGTGACGCGCTGCGTGGAAGCCCAGATCGGGCTGAACATGCAGGATTTCACGCGGGCGGTCGTGCTCCCGCAAGGGAAGTTCGCGGAGTTCCTGTCTCTGACCGGCAAGGACCGCCGCTCGATGCTGCAGCGGCTGTTCCGTCTGGAACGGTTCGGAGACGGGCTGGCGCTGAAGCTGAGCCAGCGCATGAAAGCGGCGGAAGCCGCGCTGCAGGAGGCGGCGGCCGAGCAGCTGGGCCTCGGCGACGCCTCGGCCGACGCGGTCGAAGCGGCGGCGGCCCGCTACCGCGAAGCGGCCGACGCGGCCGCTGAGGCGGCGGCGCTGTTCGCCGAAGCGGACCGTCTGCACGCGGAGCGCGCGCAAGTGCGCGAGCGGCTGGCGGAGCTGCGCGGCAAGGAAGCGCTGCACGCGCAGCTGCAGGCGGAAGCCCCGCGCGTCGCGGAGCTGGAGCGCGAGCTGCAGCGCCTCGCGGCTGCGGAGCGTCTGCTGCCCGTGCTCGCCGCCGCCCGCGCGGCCGAAGCGGCGCTGCGCGACGCCGCTGCGCGCCGCGAGCAAGCCGAGCGGGCGCATGCCGCTCGGCAAGCGGAGGCTTCGGCCGCCGCCGCCGCGTGGTCGGCGGTGACGGCCGAAGCGATGGCCGGCGAGCCGCGTCTGCTGCTGCGGCTCGACCAGCTCGAGGGCGCGCGGCGCCTCGAGGGCGAAGCCGCCGGACTGGCGGCGGACATCGCCGCTGCCGCTGAGCGCGCGGGCGAAGCCGCGGAGCGGCAGCGCAGCTTCGGCGAGCAGGCGGCGAAGGCGCAGGAGATGCTGAGCCGCGCGTCGGCGAAGCAGGCCGAGCTGCGCGACGCGCTGAAGGCGGTGGAGCTGACCGCCGCGGACCGGGAACGGCGCGGCGAAATGACGAAGCGGCTGCAGCATTACAACGGGCTGGCCGCGCAGACGGACGCGGCGCGCGCGGAGCGGGCCGCCGCCGCAGCGGCGCGCGGCGAAGCGGGCAGCGCGCTGGAAGCCGCCGAACATGAGCGGGAATCGGCGGCGGAGGCGCTCGCCGCGCAGGCGGAGCAAGTTCTTCCGGTGCGCGGCCTGCTCGCCGGCGTCAGCGGCAAGCTCGATGCCGCGGTTGCCGCGATCCCTTCGTGGGCCGAAATCGTCCGGCAGGGTCAGCGTGAGCGGCAGCGTATGCTGCTGGCTGCGCAATTGGCCGCCGAACTGAAGGACGGCGAGCCTTGCCCGGTTTGCGGCTCGCATGAGCATCAAGGCCGCCATGGCATGCCGCTCGCGGTTGACGAAGCGGCAGACGCGCAGCTGCAGGCCTGGGAGGAGCTGGGCGGCCGGTTCCGCCGGCTGCAGCTGACGCTGATGCCGCTTCAGGCGAAAGCGGAAGCGGCCGCGGATCGGCTGCTCGAGACGCTTCAAGCGGCCGGGCGGGGAGCCGCGGAAGAAGGGTCCGAACGCGAGACCGATCGGCTCATGCAGGCCTCGCACCTGCTGGAAGCGGCGGCGGGCGCCGAAACGCCTTCGCCGCCTCAAACGCTCCCGTCATCCCAAACGCATCCGTCGTCCCAAACGCAGTCAACATCCGGAATGCAATCCCATACGCCGCAGACGCTCCATTCGGCCGATGCAGCCGCGATCATGCCGGCACCGGAGCCTTCCTCTTCCCTGCAGCCATCGGATGCGCTGGATTCGTTCAACGCGGCGTTCGCGGCGATGCAGGAGCTGATCGCGTCGAACGGGCAGCAGCTCGCCGCGCTCGAGAAGACGGCGTCCGCAGCGCGTACCCGCTTCGCGGAGACGGAGCGCCTGCTTGCGCAATGCGCGTCGGCCTGCAAGACGCAGGAAGCGCTGGCAGCCCGCGCGCAAGAGCGCCTGGACCGGTGCGAGCAGGAGCGCGGCTCCGCGATGGCCGCCTGGCAGGCGCAGTTCGGCGCGGCGCTGCAGCCGAACGCGGCGGAGGAAACGCTGCAGGAGCTCGGCCGCCGCGAAGCCGCTGCCGAAGATCTGCGCAAGCGGCTTGATGTCAGCGTCAGCTACATCGAGGAGAAGAGCCGCGAGCAGCAGGAGAGCAGCCGGCTGGCGCAAGAGGCGCGGCTGGAAGCCGTCGAGCTGACGGCGACGCTCGCCGGCCGGCAGCAGCGGCTTGACGAGAAGCGCAAGCAGCTGAACGAGGTAACGGGCGGTCTTCCTGCAGCCGGACTCCTCCGCGAAGCGGAACAGGAGCTCGCCTCGCTCCGCGAGCGGAAGGAGCTGCACGCGCAGCGTCATGAAGCGGCGCAGCAATCGCTTCAGCAAGCCGCCGAGCTGCGGACGGTTACGGCGGAGGCGGAACGCGCCGCCGCCGAACGCGAGCGCTCGACCGGAGGCGACTGGGCTTCCGCGTTGGAACGCTCGCCGTTCGAGAGCGCCGCGGAAGTGGCGGCATTGGAGCCGCTGCTGACGCGGAAGGATGAGATCGAAGCCGGCATCGCCCGGCATCGCGACGAAGAGCAGCAGGTTTCGGCCCAAATCCGCTTGCTGCGCGACCAGCTGGGCGGACGCACGCTGACCGAAGAAGAATGGGAGCGCTCGGCCGATGCTTTGCGGCAATTGCGAACGGAGAACGAGCGGTGCATCCAGTCCGCCGCGAAGGCGGAGCGCGACCTGGAATCGCTTCGCGGCAAGCAGGAGCGCTGGAACGAGCTGGAGAGCAAGCGGCTCGGCATGGAGCGGCTGACCGGCCGGCTGAAATCGCTCCAAACCGTATTCAGGGGCAATGCGTTCGTCGAATACGTGGCGGAGGAGCAGCTCGTTCAAGTGTGCAGAGCCGCATCGGAGCGGCTGGGCTTCCTGACGAAGCGGCGCTATGCGCTGGAAGTCGACTCCGGCGGCGGTTTCGTCATTCGCGACGACGCGGGCGGCGGCGTTCGCCGTCCGGTCTCGACGCTTTCCGGCGGCGAGACGTTCCTTGCCTCGCTCGCGCTGGCGCTGGCGCTGTCGAGTCAAATTCAGCTTCGCGGCAAATATCCGCTCCAGTTCTTCTTCCTTGACGAAGGCTTCGGCACGCTCGATCCCGAGCTGCTCGACACGGTCATAACGGCGCTGGAGAAGCTGCATCACGAGACGCTCGCGGTCGGCGTCATCAGCCATGTGCCGGAGCTTCGTTCGCGGCTGCCGCGCAGGCTGATCGTTACGTCTTCCGAGCCGTTCGGCAAAGGCAGCTCCGTCGCGCTCGAAACGATGTGACGGATCTGTTAACGTTGCCTGAAGCCGGTTGCTTTCTGCCTGCGAAACCGCTAACGTAGGGAGAAGCAAGCCGACGGTGCGGGCTGCAGAGCTGCTGCCCCGGCCGAAAGCGGAACAATCGATGTAGGGGGCAGCTTGTAGTGGAAGAGCCGCGGACGAAACGGCCGATATTCGCGCCGGTCGTACTTATTCTGTTGACATTCAGCTTAATCGGGAACGTGTTTCTATACGCCAAAACGATTCACGATAACCAGATGGACCGCGTCGATCGCGGAACGTCCATCATCCGGTCCGGCAACGACGCCGCAGCGTTCTTCAACGAGGCGGCGGCGCAGACCGAAGCGCTGTCGGCCGCTGCGGACGCCGCCTCGCGGATGACGGCGAAGAGCAAGCTGCTCGCCGCTTATCTCAAGAGCGGAGGCGTTGCGGCGTTCATCCAGGAAGCGGAGGACGTGAACGGCAAGCCGTTCCCGGCGGCGAAGCGCAGCGCGGCCGAGTTCATGGACCTGACGGCGGCCGCGCTGCAAACGCTCGGCAACCACGAGGGACCGCTTGCCGAGGGAGAGAAAGCCTACCTCCAAGGGCTGCTTCAAGTCTTCCAGGCGTGCCGGCAGGAGATGTCGTCGTTCTCGCATGACACGGTCAACCAGGAACAGGCGCTTGCCATTCTGGTCGACAAGCAATGGCCGCCGCTCGCGGGCAAGCTGCTGAACCGAATGAACGAACCGGCGGATCTCGCCTTTAAGGGCTGAGCGCCATTCCAATCGTTCCGCTATGCGGATGGCCGCAGTTTATTCCTTTAACGGACAACGCGAATATCCTATGCGGACATCGAATGTAGAAGAGAAGCCCGGCTAGCGGGCTTCTCTTCTTGCGTGAAACGAAACCATAACAGCCGCATTCCGGTTACGGAATGCGGCTGTTCGCTTAGGGCTGCTTATTGTTTGACGTGAACCCCGACTTCCTTCAGCATCAGCTCTGCGGCATACCGGCCGCTGGAGAACGCGCGCTCTGCCAGCTCGCCCTTGCCTTCGCAGCCGTCGCCGCAGAAGTAGAACGGCATGTTCTCGATCCGGACCGGCAGCAGCTTGTTGCCCGCGACGTTCTTGACGCTCTGCACCATCGCCTTCTTGGAGACGCGCTTGACGGCGACCGCTTCCCGCCAGCCGGGATAATGACGGTCGAAGAGGGCTTCCATCTGCCGCGTCCGTTCCTCCAGGTATGCTTTGCGGTCGCCTTCGCCGCCTGCCGTGTCGTCGCTTAAGTACGCGATGCCTTGGAGCAGCTGTCCGCCGTCCGGCACGAGCGTATGGTCGGTGGCGGATACGTCCGAAATGAACATTTTATGATTCATGTCGCTGATGTAGCTGAACGGCCGGGCGACGACGGTGCTGAGGCCGACGTCGTACACCATGACTTCCGTAGCCGTGTTGTGCTCGTATGGCGCGAGGAACGGTTCCCAAGGCGTCCCCCTCAGCAGTTTGACGACTTGCTGCACGGGCATCGCGAAGACGACGCGGTCGAACGCTTCCTCGCGCGCTTTCGTCTTCAGCATGTATTTGCCCAGCTCGTACCGAATGCCGTCCACGCCTTCCTGCATGGCGACAGACCAGCGTCCCGCGAGATCGATTTTGTCGCGCAGCTGGTCCGTGATGACCGCCCAGCTGCCCAGCACGTAGTTGACGGGGCGCTGCGACAGGAACAGATTGTGGTAGTACTCGCTGATGACGGAACCGGGAACGCGGCGCGCATCCTCCGGCGTAATGAAGAAGTTGCTGCACACGAGATGCTCCCACAGCTCTTTGACGTCCTCGCCGGCCCCGGACTCCGCCAAATAATCGCCGAGCGTCGCGTAATGCTTGATCTGATGAATATTCGCGATCATCGCCGTAATCTCGCCGACGAACCGGACCTTCTGCATGCCGGACAGGATATCCGTCTTGACCAGATTCACGAAGTCGAGCGGCGCCGGCGTCAGCTGCCGGCCTTTCTCGTACATCACTTTCCGCTTGTCGACCTGCTTGCTGCCGAACCGCAAATACAGCTCGCGCTCCATGACGGAGAGCGTATGGCGGTCAAGGCCGTAAATCGCGTGCGCGCCGTAATTCAGCGTAAAACCTGCCTTCTCGTACGTGAACGCACGTCCGCCGAGCTGCGGGCTTCGTTCGAACAGCACGCCCTCGATGTCGGGATGCTCCGATAGATAAGCGGCGGCCGTCAGTCCGGCCAATCCGCCTCCGATAATCGCCACTTTCATGTCGTTCTTCTCCCCCCAATATCTAACGGCCCGGACGGCCCGGCACAACCGGTCTTGCATTTGACGAGCGGCTCGTCCTTGCGGCCCGGCGTCCGTTCGGCGCTGCAACGCTTACAATTATAACCGCGGCCATTAGGCCAATCCATCTCATTTTCGGCTGATAGCCCGCTCAAATCGGCATCGATCCTTCCGGGATAAACGCCTATTTTAGGCGGGCGCAGGCGCCATCTGCCTACGGGCGAATATCATGAACTATACAAGGAGGTCATGTTGAATATGGAGAAGAAGGTGTCGACTTCCCCGGTCGGCAAAGTGTCCAAAGGCGTCGTTACATCCCCGGCCGGCAAGCAATCGACGGGCATGGCTGCATCCCCGGCAGGCAAAAAATCGACCGGCACCGTGACGCAAGCGCCGCCCAAGAAGCAGACGGGCCAGAAGCCCGTCACGCAGCCGGAGCATAAGCATGTCATCAAAAGCTGGTGCCGCGAGAACATGCACCGTTACGTGCTGGCCCATACGCGCGACGGCTGGTGCTGCGACGGCTTCGTGGAGTATATCGACGACGAAGTCGTATGCCTCGCCGTTCCGCATTGCGGAAGCGGCGACCGCGCGTTCTTCCCGGGCCCGTTCTATCCGCAGCTGTATCCGTATCCGTTCTTCCCGCGCAACCGGTTCTACCGGCAAGTGTTTCCGCTTGCCGCGCTGCTCGGCTTATCGCTGCTGCCGTTCTATTGATGGGCGCGCGCAGCCGGACCGGCACCGTGCCTTGACGAACCGGCGTTCCATCATGGACGCCGGTTCGCCGCATTGGACTTGCCTTCGGTTTTTCGATATGATGGAGCGTAGAGGATTTGCTTCGAAGGGAGGGACATGGAACATGGATTGCATTTTCTGTAAGATCGTCGAGGGCAGCATTCCGTCGAAGAAAGTGTTCGAGAACGAGCGCATCGTCGCTTTTCATGACATTCAGCCGGCGGCGCCCGTACATATGCTGATCATTCCCAAGAAACATATCCCGACGATGAACGACGTTACGGCGGAGGATGACGCATTGATCGCCGAATTATTCGCGGTCGCGCGCCAAATCGCATCGGAGCTCGGCATCGCCGAATCCGGCTACAGACTGGTCAACAACGTGAACGGCGACGGCGGGCAAGTCGTCTACCATCTGCATATTCATCTGCTCGGCGGGGCCAAATTGAACGGACTGAATTAACGTGCAAAAAATAGCATGTCCTTTCAAGTTGACACTGCCTTTCATCATCAACTATAATTAAATTTGATGAACCGTGTTAACTTTCTTGGACGGTCTGATTCGGAGGGAGGGAAAACTGGTGTCTGAAACAAAAGTTCGCAAAAACGAGACAATCGATGCTGCACTCCGCCGCTTCAAACGTACCATCGCAAAGGATGGCGTATTGGCCGAGGTGAAGAAACGCAAGCATTATGAGAAGCCTAGTGTGAAGCGTAAGTTGAAGTCCGAGGCTGCGCGCAAGAGAAAGTTTTAGGAGGATCCTTCCACGATGAACCTTAGCGAACGATTGAACGACGATATGAAGCAGGCGATGAAGAGCCAGGAGAAGTTCAAGCTTACGACGATTCGGATGATTCGTTCATCCATTAAGAATCAGGAGATTGAATTGAAACGGCCGCTCGAAGACGCCGAAGTGCTTGATATTCTTAGTCGCGAGATCAAACAACGTAAAGATTCCCTCCAAGAATTTGAGAAAGCCGGCCGCGATGATCTTGCGAAAGATGTCGCAGCAGAAATTGAAATTATTAGTGTATACCTGCCTCAGCAGCTGACCGAAGAAGAGATCAAGTTGATTGTTCAGCAGACCATCCAGGAAACCGGTGCTTCTTCGAAAGCCGAGATGGGGAAAGTCATGAGCGCACTTTTGCCGAAAACAAAAGGGCGTGCTGATGGTAAACTAGTAAACACATTTGTGCAGCAATTTCTGCAATAACATAGGCTGACAGCCAAACACTCCTCCGAGCGGGGAGTGTTTTTTCGTTTCTGTTAAGCTGCCAAAAAGTGTTGACACGGGCTCGAGGGCTGGGAGACAATTAGGGCTAACCTAACGAAATCGAAACGAGGCTTCCTTGCACATGCTGCGTAACTGGAAAGAAATATTGTTTTTGGCTATTCCTTCATTGGTTTCCTTCGCAAGCGCTACCGTTGTCGGCACCATCAATCTGATCATCGTCGGCCAGCTCGGCTCGCTCATTATCGCGATCGTCGGCGTTTCCAACATTATCATGTACAATGCGTTCGCGCTCTTCTCCGGCATCGGCCACACGGTCAATTATTTGGTCGCGCAGAACTTCGGCGCCGGCGACATGAAGCGCGGCATTCAGCGGACGTACATCGCCATGTATATGTGCATCGTCTTTGCGCTGCTCATTGCGCTTGTCGGTCTTGTCGGGGCGGACGATGTGCTGCGATGGACCGGCGGTTCGGCGAATCTGGTGCGAACGGGCAGCTTCTATCTGGAACTCCGTTTCTATGCGATGTCCTTCGGCATCATCAATTTCGCGTTTCACGGTTTTCTGCGCGGCATCGGCGCGACCAAGATGTCCATGGTCGTCTCGCTTATGGCGAACATACCGATTCTGAGCTTGACTTATCTGCTCACGTACGGGAAGTTCGGGTTCCCGGAGCTCGGACTGAAGGGCGCGGGCTACGCGACGCTGATCGGCGAATCCGCGCAAACGCTCATCTGCGCCTTTATTTTCTTCGTCGTGCTGAATAGAAAGTTCCAAACCCGGAAATATTTGACGCTGACGTTCAAATGGATTGAAATGAAGCTGATCATGCTCGAGAGCGGCAAGCTGGGCATGCAGGAATTCTCGCTCAGCCTGTCGATGTACATTTTCACCGCGTTCGTCGCGCGCCTCGGCGATCAGGCGCTGGCCGCCAACGAGGTGGCGCTCAGCATCATGTCGTTCGGCTTCATGCCGGCGTTCGCCTTCGGCTCGACCGCGACGATCCTCGTCGGGCAGTTCGTGGGCAAGGGCACGCCGCTGCTTGGCCGGAGGGTCGGCACGGACACGGCCGTGCTCGGCTCGATTTTCCTCATTCTGCTCGGAACGGGCGAGTTTATTTTCGCGGATCAAATTACGCATTTGTATACGGACGATGCCAAGGTGTATGAATTGGCCGCGAACCTGATCCGAACGTCGGCTTACTTGCAAATTTTCGACGGACTGCTCAATTTCTATGCGGGCGGGTTGAGGGGAATCGGCGATACGACCTTCCTGCTCCGGATTTCGTTCGTTGTCAGCTGGTTCCTGTTCGTGCCGCTGGCGTATCTGTTTATTTTCGTCCTCGACATGGGCAGCATGGGAGCATGGCTGTCGCTCTATACGTTCCTGATGGTCTTCGGCTTGTCCGTCATGTTCCGGTTTTATCGCACGGATTGGACGGCAGTCCGGCTGAAAGAGGCGGCGCACGAATGATTGAAACGTTTTCAGGCCATGCCCGTATAAGAGGAATATAAGAAGACGCATGTCAAATCCGGTTAAGGAGGGAATGCTGTGGAGACATTCGCCCGGGGGAAACTGAAAGGGCTGTTGTCCGCGGTCATGCTGCTCTGTTTCGTCTTTGCGGGGACGGCCGCGGCGGCGGAGAGCGATTCGGCCGATACGTCGGCAGGCGCTGCCGTCTATGTCGTTAAAGCGGACAGATCGGTGGAATCCGGCCTCTATCAGTACTTGAAGCGCGCGTACAAGGAAGCCGAAGAAGCGAAAGCGAGCCGCGTGCTGCTCGTGCTGAACACGCTTGGCGGCCGGCTCGACAGCGCGCTGAACATCGGCGAGCTGATTCGCGAAAGCAAGGTGCCGACGACCGCGTACGTGCAGGGCAAAGCGGTGTCGGCAGGCACCTACATCGCGCTCAACGCGCAGCAAATCGTCATGGAGCCCGGGAGCACGATCGGCGCGGCGGCTGTCGTGGACCAGAACGGCACGCTGATCGATAATCCGAAGACCGTATCGTACTGGACGGAGACGATGAAGTCGGCGGCGCTGCTGAACGATCGGGATCCCGATATCGCGGCGGCCATGGTCAATCCGGCGCTTAAGATCGAGCTGAAAACGCTCGGGCGGACGAAGGGGGCGGGCGAAGTGCTGACGCTGTCCGCCCAGGACGCGGTCAAGGCGGGATACGCGGAGAGTACCGCGGCGACGGTTGACGATGCGTTGAACGGGCTTCATCTGAACCAGCCGACGATTGTTCAATATGAGCCCGGCGTGATGGAGCGGATCGCCGATTTCTTGACGCATCCGGCGGTCATGACCATCCTGCTGATCATCGGCATCGCCGGCGTCGCCATTGAATTCATGGTGCCGGGCTTCGGCGCGCCGGGCATTATCGGCATGATCGCGTTCGTCCTGTATTTCTTCGGCCATTACGTGTCCGGCTTCGCCGGGTTCGAGGACGTGGCGCTGTTCATCGCCGGGCTGCTGCTGCTCGTCTCGGAATTCTTCATTCCGAGCTTCGGCATTCTAGGCGTGCTGGGGGCGGCCTCGCTTATCGCCGGCGTGCTGCTGGCGGCGCCGAATCCGAAATCCGCGCTGCTGTCGCTGGCGACCGCGGTCGTGATCGCGGCGATTATCATCTTCATCGTCGCGAAACGGTTCAAGCATAAAGGCGTCTGGAACAAATTCATTCTGCGCGATCAGCTGACGAGCGACAAAGGCTATCGTTCCTCTGTGAACAAAGCGGATTATGTCGGCCTGCATGGCGTCGCCGTTTCGCCGCTGCGCCCGGCAGGAACGGCGCTGATCGGCGAAGCCCGCGTGGATGTCGTCACCCGCGGCGAGTTTATTGCGGCGAATGCCGAAATTACCGTCATTCAGGTGGAAGGCGCCCGCGTCGTCGTCAGGCCGAAGAACGAGAACGAATAGCGAAACGATTATGCTTTCGAAGCGAATTTTGCTCAGCTTGCCCGAACTTCGGGCTTTGAAGTGGACTCGCAAAACTTTTAGGAGGGATTGTATTGACATTGGATCCGACAGTAACCGTTATTATCATTGCCGTCTTGGCGGTCATCGCCATTTCCGTCTTTCTGAGCTTCTTCCCGATCATGCTCTGGATTTCCGCGCTTGCATCGGGCGTGCGCGTAGGCATCATCACGCTCGTGGCCATGCGCTTGCGACGCGTCGTGCCGAGCCGGATCGTCAACCCGCTCATCAAAGCGACGAAAGCCGGCCTCGGCTTGACGATCAACCAGCTGGAGAGTCACTTCCTTGCGGGCGGCAACGTCGACCGCGTCGTCAACTCCTTGATCGCGGCGCAGCGCGCCAACATCGAGCTTGAATTCGAGCGCGCCGCCGCGATCGACTTGGCCGGCCGGGACGTGCTGCAAGCCGTGCAAATGAGCGTAAACCCGCGCGTCATCGAGACGCCGATCGTCGCGGCGGTCGCCAAGAACGGGATCGAAGTGAAGGTCAAAGCGCGCGTCACCGTACGCGCCAACATCGACCGGCTGGTCGGCGGCGCCGGCGAAGAAACGATCATCGCCCGTGTCGGCGAAGGCATCGTTACGACGGTCGGTTCATCGGAATCGCATAAGGACGTGCTCGAGAATCCGGATCTGATCTCCCGTACCGTGCTTGGCAAAGGGCTTGACGCGGGAACGGCGTTCGAAATTCTGTCGATCGATATCGCGGACGTCGACGTAGGCAAGAACATCGGCGCGCATCTGCAGACGGAGCAAGCGGAAGCCGACAAGCGGATCGCGCAGGCGAAGGCGGAAGAACGCCGCGCCATGGCCGTTGCGCAGGAGCAGGAAATGAAAGCGCGCGTCGTCGAGATGCGGGCGCTCGTCGTCGAAGCGGAATCCCAGGTGCCGCTCGCCATGGCCGAGGCGCTGAAGCAGGGCAAAATCGGCGTGCTCGATTATATGAATTTCAAGAACATCGAAGCGGATACGAGCATGCGCAATTCCATCGGCAAAGACGGTACCGAGAAAGACGACCGCTAATGGCGGTATGCCGTAGACCGAATCATCGTCAACGGGAGGTGCGCGCATGGAAGATCTATTGAAGCTGCTGTTCTCGAATATTTATATCGTGGTCATCGTCATCGGCTTTCTGCTGTCGGTCCTGAACAAAGCGAGGGGCAAGCAGCGGCAGGGCAGCAACGGCATGCCGACCTTCGGCGGCGGACCGAACGGCCGGCAGCAAGCGCGGCCGCCGGAGGAGCGGCCGGCACAGCCGGAGCGGCGCCGTGCGGCACCGCAAGCGCAGCCGCAGCGCGATGCAGTGCCCGCGCCGGCAACAGCCGGGCCGATGGGCGGCTCGGTTTACACGTCCCCTATGACGCGCGATGGCGGTCGGCAATTGAGAGACGCGGATCCGAGCTTGCTCGAACGGACGCTGGAGGCGGAGAAGCTGGCTTCCGACAAGTTGAATCCGGGCGCGGGGACGAGGCCGGCATCAGCCGTTTCCAAGGCGGGGCCGGCGTCGCAGCCGCAAGGCGCTTCTTTCCGCGCGCCGCAGGGCAGGGAGCTTCGCCAGGCCTTCATTATGGCCGAGGTGCTGGGCCCGCCCCGGTCCAAGCGGCCGTTGCGCCAGAAATAACCTTTTCAGCCTATCAAGCATTCGCTCTTTCGGGAGCGGATGCTTTTTTGCGTTCAACCCCCTAAACGTCGCCTCGCAATTTTCATATTTCCGGCCGCCGCCGCATAGTTTGGTACAGTACGGGAAGGGGGCCTCTGCCTGGATGCGCCGCATAAACCGCAAACTTCGAAAACTGGCTGCCGATTTGCTGGATTTGCCGCAGGACGTCGTCATGGATTTGCCCCGTGTCACGATGATCGGCGACCGGCAGTTGTATATTGAGAACCATCGCGGCGTGCTGCATTTCTCGAGCGACAAGCTGCGGCTTGCGCTCAGCAAGGGAGAGCTCGAAGTGACGGGCAGCGATCTGGTCATTCGGACCATATGGACGGAAGAAGTGTTCGTAGAGGGCTTTATTAAAAATATCGAGGTGCGGGAATAAGGGGGAGAAAGGGCATGGATGCGACATGGATGCATTGGCTGCGGGGCTACGTTACCGTAGCCTTGCGCGGCGAAGCGATGGAAAGGCTCGTGAACGAAGCGCTTGCGGATGGACTGCAGCTGTGGTCCATTCGCCGGACGAAGGACGGCGGCATGTCGTGCAATATCGTCATCCGCGATTTCTTCCGGCTTCGCCCGCTGTTGAAACGGACAGGCTGCCGGGTGCATGTCCTGAGCCGGATGGGACTGCCGTTCTGGCAGCTGCGTTTGCGCAGACGCGTTTTTTTTGGCGCCGGGCTCGTCCTGTTCTTCATCGGGATGTATCTGTTGTCTTCGCTGATCTGGTCAATCGACGTGGAGGGCAACGACAAGCTGTCGGAGGAGCAAATTTTGCAGGCGGCGAAGTCGGAAGGACTGTATCCGTTTCAATGGTCGTTCCGTCTCCAGGACTCGTCCGACCTGTCGAAGCATCTCGCGCAAAAGCTGCCCGGCGCGGCGTGGATCGGCGTCGAGAAGCGGGGGACGCATATAACGATCCGGATCGTGGAATCGAAGACGCCGGATGCCAAGCCGCTGATGAACCCGCGTCACTTGGTCGCCTCGACGGACGCGGTCGTCACCAAAGTGATGGCGGAGGCGGGACGGCCGGTCGTCAAGCCGAATACGAAGGTGAAGCAGGGGGACGTGCTGATCTCGGGCCTGCTGGGGGACGAGACGGCGGGCACGGCGGTCGTCGCCAAGGGCGACGTGAAAGGCCTCGTATGGCATGAGTACGACATCGTATCGCCGCTCACGCGGACGTCGAAAGTATATACGGGCAATAAAAAGATCATCTGGTACGGCGTAGCCGGCGGACGCGCCCTACAGGTCAGCGGTTTCGGCAAAATTCCGTACGATATGTACGAGCGGGTCGTACAGGAGGAGAAAGCCGCTTGGCGGACGCTGAAGCTGCCGTTCGGGCGAATGAAAGAGACGATCATGGAGGTCAAGATGCAGCAGCAGACGATCACGCAGGAGGAGGCCGCAGCGGAAGGACTTCAGCAGGCGCGGGCGGATTTGCTGGCCAAGGTCGGTCCCGATGCGCATATCCGCGCGGAAAACATTTTGCATCAGAAGACGGACAATGGTAAAGTTTATATGAAAGTGTTTTTTGAAGTCGAGCAGTCGATTGTGAAAGAGAGACCGTTAGTTCAGATGCAAGGGGACTGAGTGTTTTTGCCGAATGAATTCAAGGTAGTCAAGATTCCGCTTGCCAACGCGGCGGAAGGACTCGCATTGTTTGGCCCGCAGGATCGCTACCTGCGGCATGTGCAGCAGCAATCGTCATCCGATATCATGTCGCGCGACGCGGAAATCGCCATTTCCGGTCCCGCGGACGAAGTGGACTCGCTGGAGCAGTTCTACACGGTGCTTCAGCAGCTTGTAAGAGGCGGCTATTCGCCCTCGGAACGGGATATTTCCTACGCGCTCGAGCTATCCGGAACGATGCAGGCCGATCAGCTGCTCGATCTGTTCAAAGCCGAGATCACGACGACGTTTCGCGGAAAACCGATTCGGGTAAAAACGATTGGCCAGCGTCATTATGTAAAAACGATCAAGAAGATGGACGTTGTCTTCGGCATCGGGCCGGCGGGAACGGGCAAAACGTATTTGGCCGTCGTGCTTGCGGTCGCCGCGCTGAAGGAAGGGTCCGTGAAGCGAATCGTGCTGACCCGCCCCGCCGTGGAAGCGGGCGAGAATCTCGGCTTCCTGCCGGGTGACTTGCAAGAGAAGGTCGATCCCTACTTGCGGCCGCTCTACGATGCGCTGCATGACGTGCTCGGCCCGGATCAGACGACGAAGGCGTTCGAGCGCGGACTGATCGAAGTCGCGCCGCTTGCCTATATGCGCGGACGGACGCTGGAGGACTCGTTCATCATTCTGGATGAAGCGCAGAACACGACGCCGGAACAGATGAAGATGTTCCTGACCCGTCTCGGCTTCGGCTCCAAAATGGTCATCACCGGCGACGTCACCCAAATCGATCTGCCGCGGGGCAAACGCTCCGGCTTGATCGAAGCGCAGCGCATTCTGCAGGACATTCCTGAAATCGGCTTCATCGTCTTCACCGAGCAGGACGTCGTGCGGCATTCGCTCGTTCAGAAAATCATTACGGCCTACAATATCGACGCGGAGAGCCGGGGCGAGTAAACTCGTACCGACACAACGAACGGCAACAGAACAGCAAAGCGATCGCACTCGCTTTGCTCGTTTGTTTTATAGCAAGTCAAGCATCGCCAAAGCTTCGCGATCCGCGCAGTCATGCGAAGCATGTCGACAGGCTATGGTGCACGATGATCAATTTTTATCGTCCCATCAAGCGATAAATTTCCTGGGAAATTAGGCAGCAATCGAAACGGCCTTGCCGAAAGAGCGGCGCTTGAAAAAGCGCGTCTAACAGCGGGCGAATTGGTTTGAAAATATCTTTGCTTCCAGGCTATCCAGTATTGGAAGAACGCCGCCTGAAAAGCGTGTCCGCGCGAGCGGACGAAAGCGAGCCCGGCCCGAAGACGGCCCAAGGAGCGGTCCAGCCCATTCCGGGTCCAGGGACGAGTCTCTGGGGTCCCCCTTAGGAAAGGGGGATTTAGGGGGCTGTGAAACGCTTTGAGTCATTCAAGGCCGGGCCCATTAGGATTTAGAACAGGGGTTAGAAAATATCTTTGGTTCTAGGGCACACAGTATCGGAAGAACGCCGCCTGAAAAGCGTGTCCGCGCGAGCGGACGAAAGCGAGCCCGGCACGAAGCCGGCCCAAGGAGCGGTCCAGCCCATTCCGGGTCCAGGGACGGAGTCTCTGGGGTCCCCCTTAGGAAAGGGGGATTTAGGGGGTTGTGAAACGCTTTTAAGGTTTGAACGTTTAAGGTTTGAATGTTTTAAGGTTTAACGTTTTAGAAAGTTTGAAACGAAATCCGGAATTGAAACGTTTAATAACTAAAGTTTGTTCATAAAGAAGGGTCCAAGGGACAACGTCCCTGAAAGGGTCCCAAGAAGTCCGGGGGATTAGGGGGATGCAGGTTTAGGAGGATAGCAACGATGGCGAATCAGCACATTGACCAGGATCACGAAGCGAAGACGAAGGCAATCGGTTGGAGCGGATGGAAGCAAAGCGGCGTCGTTCGCTGGGTTTTGCTGCTTCTGTTTGTTCTGCTTTTTTATTTCAGTCTGGCGCCTCATGTGCTGCCCAAGACGTATAATATTCAGCTGAACAAGGCGAGCGACCGCGACATCCAGGCGCCGATGGAGATCAAGGACGAGAAAGCGACGCTCCAGGCGCAGGAACAGGCCGCCGAGCAGGTCGAGCCGATCTATTCGATCGTCGCGCTCCGCAGCGAATTGCTGCTGGAGCAGGTGTTCACCCGCATGGAGCAGCTGAATCAGGACGATCAAGTGACGCATGAGAACAAAGTGGCGATCTATCGCAGCGAAATCCCCCAGATGTATAACGATTTCGTGGATCAGTTCGTCCGGTCCAACAAAGGCAACGGGACGTACAACGACTCGCTGCTCGAGGAAATGGCCAACGTGGTCAAGGATCAGGCGTACCGCATCCCGGAGGAAACGTTCTACAAAATGCCGCAGCTGACGCCCGTGCAATTGGGCGACATGCAGCTTGTGGCCGTATCCATCGTCCACAAGCTGATGGGCGACTCGCTGCGCGAAGCGGAGACGGCGAGGACGAAGGTGGCGGAGCTCGTCAACGCCAGCACGCTCAGCGAGCGCAAATCGCGCGAAATCGTGCAGGAGCTGGCCCGTTACGCCATCATGCCGAACAAGTTCCTCGACAAGCAGGCGACGAGCGACGCCCGCGTGGCGGCGAAGGAGAACACGCCGCCCGTCGTCATCAAGCAAGGGGACGTCATCGTGCATAAGGGCGAGGTCGTGAACCAGGAAATGTACGACCGCCTGTCGGACTTCGGCCTGCTGCAAACGAAGCGCAACGATTGGCCGCAGCTCGGTCTGTTGTTGTTCTCGGTGCTTTTCTTAATCGTCATCTACGGTTATCTGGAGCATGCTTCGAATTTAAGCGGCGGCAAGCGGAAGGGATACACCAATGCGCAGCTGACGATGCTGCTGTTGATCTACGTGCTGAACATATTGGCCATGTCGATCATCGAGCTGACGCAGACGCAGACGATGCCGTACGTGGGCTATTTGGCGCCGACGGCGATGGGGGCGATGCTGATCGTCATGCTGCTCGACGTGCAGCTGGCCGCCGTCAGCTCGTTTCTGTTCGCGATCGTCAGCAGCATTATTTTCAATACGCATTCTGGCCGGATATTCGATTTCAACTACGGCTTCACGACGGCGGTCGTCTCGTTCGCGGCGATCTTCGCCATACACCGCGCCAGCCAGCGCTCGACGATACTGAAAGCCGGCATCATGGCGAGCCTGTTCGGTTCCGCTTCCGTGCTGGCCATCATCCTGCTCGGCGAGCTGCCGGCCAAATCGGATCTGATCATGACGGTGGCGTTCGCCTTCGCAAGCGGCCTGCTTACCGCCATTCTCGTCGTCGGCCTGATGCCGTTCTTCGAAGTGACCTTCGGCATCCTGTCCGCCCTGAAGCTGGTGGAGCTCTCCAATCCGAACCATCCGCTGCTGCGCAAGCTGCTGACGGAGACGCCGGGGACGTATCATCACAGCGTCATGGTCGGCAACTTGTCCGAGGCGGCGGCGGAAGCGATCGGCGCGAACGGCCTGCTGTGCCGGGTAGGTTCTTTTTACCACGATATCGGGAAAACGAAGCGGCCCAGTTATTTTATCGAAAATCAGACAAACTATGAAAATCCGCATGATTCCATCGAGCCGAAGCTGAGCAAATCGATCATTATCGCCCATGCGCGGGACGGCGTGGAGATGCTGAAAGCCCATAAGCTGCCGAAGCCGATCCGCGATATCGCGGAGCAGCATCACGGCACGACGTTCCTGAAATTCTTCTATCACAAGGCGCTCAAGCTGGCGGAAGAAGCGGGCGAGGAGCCGGATTTCACGGAAGAGGATTTCCGCTACCCCGGCCCGAAGGCGCAGTCGAAGGAAGCGGCGATCGTCGGCATCGCCGACAGCGTCGAAGCCGCCGTGCGCAGCATGCGGAGCCCGACGATGGAGCAGGTGGAGTCGATGATTCACAAAATCATCAAAGGCCGCCTGGACGACGGCCAGTTCAACGAATGCGACCTGACGTTGAAAGAGCTTGATAAAATCGCGCAAACGCTGAAAGAGACGATCATCGGCATCTTTCATTCGCGCATCGAATACCCGGAAGACGTGAAACCAAAGGAGCGGCTGGCATGAGTTTGCAATTGGATTGGAGCAACGAGCAAGACAAAGTGGATATTGCCGAGGACTTCATCGGCGTACTGGAGAAGCTGCTGCAGCTTGCGGGCGAAGCGGAAGGGTTGACGGAAGGCGAAGTGACGCTGTCCATCGTCGACGATGAAGAAATCCACCAATTGAACAAAGAATACCGCAACATCGACCGCCCGACGGACGTGCTGTCCTTCGCCATGCAGGAAGAGAGCGACGAAGAGCTCGGCATCGTCTACGAAGTGGAGGACGAGAGCGAGCCGATCCCATATGAAGGCATGCTCGGCGATATCATTATTTCCGCGGAACGCGCGAAGCTGCAGAGCGAGGAGTATGGCCACTCGCTGGAACGGGAGCTCGGCTTCTTGTTCGTGCACGGCTTCCTGCACTTGATCGGCTACGACCATCAGGATGAAGCAAGCGAAGCCGTCATGACGAAGAAGCAGGAAGCAGTGCTGCAGCAGGCGGGTTTGACGCGCTAATGCGCCGGTTTCTGCGAAGCGTGGCTTTCGCCTGGGGCGGCATTCGCAGCGCTTCCGGCTCCCAGGCGAATATGAAAATTCATCTCGCCGCAGCCGTTCTCGTCAACGCGGCGGGCTTGCTGCTGGGGCTCTCGCGGGCGGAGTGGCTGGCGGTCATCATCGTGCAGGGCATGGTGCTGGCGGCCGAATTGATGAACACCGCCGTCGAGCATGTCGTCGATTTGGCGAGCCCGCAGCCGCATCCGCTGGCGAAGGCGGCCAAGGATACGGCGGCCGGCGCGGTGCTCGTTACGGCGATCGCGGCAGCGATCGTAGGACTGATTGTATTCTGGCCGCATGTACGGCCTTAAAACGAGGGAGATGGATCAGACGATGTCCGAATACGCATCTCGGAACGCATGCAACAACGAATCGCACAACGACTCTATCCCGGGATCCGAGAACGCGGGTCATCGACAAGCGCTTCCCGATTCCTACCGTCGTCTGATGGAGCAAGCCATCGAAGCGCGTAAGCGCGCCTATGTGCCTTATTCGCAATTTCAGGTCGGCGCCGCGCTGCTGGATGCGCAAGACGGCGTCCATGCCGGCTGCAACATCGAGAACGCGTCGTACAGTCCGACGAACTGCGCGGAGCGAACCGCGCTGTTCCGGGCGATCGCGGACGGCCATGAAGCCCGCAGCTTCAAGGCGATCGCGGTCGTAGGCAACACGGACGAGCCCATTACGCCATGCGGCGTCTGCCGGCAAGTGCTCGTCGAGCTCTGTTCGCCCGACATGCCCGTCATCATGGGCAACATGGAGGGCGACTGGCGGATATCGACGGTCGCCGAGCTGTTGCCGGGCGCATTCTCGTCGGCGCAGCTGCATAAATCCGAAAGTTAAGAAAGCGCAACTTATTGCTTAATGCCTGGAAGGGGACATTAGACCACCTATGAAAGCAGCATCGACAGGTTCCAAAGGGGCCAAAGAGAAATTCCATTCCGGCTTCGTGGCGATCGTCGGCAGGCCGAACGTCGGCAAATCGACGCTCATCAACGAAGTGATCGGCCAGAAAATCGCCATCATGTCGGATAAGCCGCAGACCACGCGGAACAAAATCCACGGCGTCTATACGACGAACAACTCCCAGATCGTCTTTCTGGATACGCCGGGCATTCATAAGCCGACGTCCAAGCTCGGCGATTTCATGGTGAAATCCGCCATCGGCACGCTCGGCGAGGTAGACGCGGCGCTATTCCTGATCGACGCCTCCGAAGGATTGGGCGGCGGCGACCGTTTCATTATCGAAGCGCTCAAGAAAGTCAACACGCCGATCATTCTCGTCATGAACAAAATCGACAAGATCGAGCCGGAAGCGCTGCTACCGCTCATCGTGCAATATAAAGACCTGCATGACTTCGCCGAAATCGTGCCGATCTCCGCGCTTCAGGGCAATAACGTCAGCACGCTGCTGAACGTGCTCGGCAGCTATCTGCCGGAAGGACCGCAGTATTATCCGGCCGATCAAGTGACGGACCATCCCGAGCAGTTCGTATGCGCCGAGCTGGTGCGCGAGAAGATTCTGCATCTGACCCGCGAAGAAGTGCCGCATTCCATCGCGGTCGCGATCGAGGATATGAAAGTGCAGGAGAACGGCGTCGTCTATATCGGCGCGGTCATCTACGTCGAACGGGATTCCCAGAAGGGCATCGTCATCGGGAAGCAGGGCGCGTTGCTGAAGCAGGTAGGCCGGGAAGCGCGGCGCGATATCGAGACGCTGCTCGGCTCGCGGGTTTTCCTCGAGCTGTGGGTCAAAGTGAAGAAGGATTGGCGCAATCAGGAGCGGGTGCTCAAGGATTTGGGCTTCCGCAACGATTAACCGACCGGCAATGCCGCTTCGCGCCTGGATTGTCAATATTTCGGCGAGCATAAGCTTCCGCCCTTCATCGCATCCTAATCCGTGAGCAACATTCCGGAATGAAACGCGTCACGCAGCCGATTCGGGCGGCGACCGCCGTTTCACCTTGAGCGCGGAAAGGATGAATACGAATGCGAAATTTTTCGTGGAAGTATTTTACGCTGACCGGAGATGTGGAAGCATTCATGCTATACAAGGAGATGGAGCGGCAGGCGGAGGATGGCGTCGATTCCCAGGACGAGGACGGGGAAGAGGCGGTTGAGAGCGACGGCGCTTCCTAGCGAAGGCCGTACGCCGGAGTTGGGGGAGAGGCTCATGCAAGTGCGGGTCGAAGGAATCGTCATCCGCAGCATGGATTACGGGGAAGGCAACAAAATCGTGACGCTGCTGACGGATACGCACGGCAAGGCCGGCGTCATCATTCGCGGCGCGAAGAAAATCAAGAGCCGGCACGGCTCCCTCTCGCAGCTGTTCACCCAAGGGGAGTATCTGTTCTATCGGAACAGCGGGCTCGGCACGTTGACGCATGGTGAGATTATCGAATCTCACCATGTTTTGCGTGAACAGCTGGATATGACCGCTTATGCGTCCTACGCCGCGGAGCTTGTCGACCGCGCGCTGCAGGAAGAGGATGCAAGCGCGTTTATGTACGAGCAGCTGAAAGCATGCCTGCATGCGTTCGAAGAAGGCAAGGACCTGATGATTACGACGCAATTATTCGAAATGAAAGTGCTGCAGGCAGCGGGCTACGGTCCGGATTTCAACGCCTGCGTCTCGTGCGGCAATACGGTCGGGCCGATGTCGCTCAGCGCGCAGGGCGGAGGCGTGCTGTGCAGCCGCTGCGCCTACAAGGACGCGCAGGCGTATCCGCTGAGCGAAAGCGCGCTCAAGCTGCTGCGGTTATTTCAGCAGATGGATTTGAGGCGGCTCGGCAATATTCAGGTCAAGGACGAGACGAAGCAGCAGCTCAAAGGAGCGATGCGGCTGTTGATGGATATGCATATCGGCATTCCGCTGAAATCGCGCTCGTTCCTGGATCAGCTGGATAAATATTCGATTTGAGCGCCCAAGCGGACGCCATCGATTTAATCAAAATTTGGTTTGACACGCCGTTTGGAAACTGGTAAGATAGATTATTATGTGAATAAGCGATGATGGAGAAAGTAGTCGACATGCATCGTCCGTATGAAAGCGAGCCGGGGATGGTGGAAGCCTGGACGGACCTGTTCGACGAAAGGCGCTCCGGAGTTTGAAGCAAGGTCAAAAGCGGGCTGTCGCCGCAGTCGTCCGATCGCGGACGGATTGCGCGGGCGGGAGCCAAGTAGGGTGGAACCGCGGAAGCTCGAGCTTTCGTCCCTATGTCTGAGAACCAGACGTAGAGGCGGGAGCTTTTTTTTGCATTCCGGCATATCGCAAGCGCTAAGGGGATCAGAGCAACACATTCGCTAAAGGAGAGTAGAACATGAATTTTCAAAACATGATTTTGACGCTGCAGCAATTCTGGGCGGAGCAAAATTGCATTCTTGTTCAGCCGTACGATACGGAGAAGGGCGCCGGTACGATGAATCCGATGACCTTCCTGCGCTCGATCGGACCTGAGCCGTGGAACGTCGCGTACGTCGAGCCTTCGCGCCGTCCGGCGGACGGCCGTTACGGGGAGAACCCGAACCGTCTCTATCAGCATCACCAATTCCAGGTCATTTTGAAACCGTCGCCGGACAACATCCAGGAGCTGTACCTGGAGAGCTTGAAGCGTCTCGGCATCGATCCGCGGCATCACGATATCCGCTTCGTCGAGGACAACTGGGAATCGCCGACGCTCGGCGCTTGGGGTCTCGGCTGGGAAGTGTGGCTGAACGGCATGGAAATTACGCAGTTCACGTACTTCCAGCAGGTCGGCGGCATCGACGCCAATCCGGTCGCCGTGGAAATTACGTACGGCATGGAGCGTCTTGCTTCCTATATTCAGGAGAAGGAGAACGTGTTCGATCTGGAGTGGGTGGACGGCGTGACGTATGGCGACGTGTTCCTGCAGCCGGAATTCGAGCATTCCAAATATACGTTCGAAACGTCCGACGCGGCGATGCTGTTCTCGCTCTTCAACATGTACGAAGAAGAAGCGAAGAAAACGATGGAGCATAAGCTCGTCTTCCCGGCCTACGATTACGTGCTGAAATGTTCCCATGCCTTCAACCTGCTGGATGCCCGCGGCGCGATCAGCGTAACGGAACGCACCGGCTACATCATGCGCGTTCGCAACCTGGCGCGCGCGTGCGCGGCCACGTACCTGGAGGAGCGCGAGCGTCTCGGCTTCCCGCTGCTGAAGAAAGGAGAGAGCGTCAATGGCTAAGGATTTACTGCTTGAGATCGGACTTGAAGAGGTGCCGGCCCGTTTCGTGCGCGGCGCGATGAACCAATTGAAAGAGAAAACGGCCAAGTGGCTGGAGACGAGCCGCATCGGTCATGGCGAAATCGAGGCCTATGCCACGCCTAGGCGCATCGCGATTCTCGTTCGGGGCGTCGAAGAGAAGCAAGCCGACGTGAACGAGGAAGTGAAGGGCCCTTCCCGCAAAATCGCGCAGAACGAGCAGGGCGAATGGAGCAAGGCCGCGCTCGGCTTCGCGCGCAGCCAGGGCGTCGAGCCAAGCGATTTCTTCTTCAAAGAAGTCGGCGGCGTCGAGTATGTCTACGCCAACAAGAGCAGCCTCGGCACGGTAACGGCCGACGTCCTGCCGGAAGGACTGACGTCGCTCATTACGTCGATGTCGTTCCCGAAGAACATGCGCTGGGGCAGCTACGATCTTCGCTTCGTGCGCCCGATCAAATGGCTCGTGGCCTTGTTCGGAGAAGAAGTCGTGCCGTTTGAAATTACGGCGGTCCGAAGCGGCCGAACGTCGCGCGGCCATCGCTTCCTCGGCACGGAGACGGAAATTCCGTCGCCCGCGGAATACGTGTCCCTCTTGAAAGCGCAGCATGTTATCGCCGACGCAGCCGAACGCGAATCGCTGATCGTCGGCCAGATCAACGCGCTGGCGGCCGAGAAGGGCTGGCATATCGCGGTCAAGGAAGACCTGCTAGAAGAGGTCGTCTTCCTCGTGGAATATCCAAGCGTGCTGTTCGGCACGTTCGACGAATCGTTCCTCAACATTCCGCAGGAAGTGCTCATTACGTCGATGCGCGAGCATCAGCGCTACTTCCCGGTGCTGGATGGGAACGGGAAGCTGCTGCCGTTCTTCGTTACGGTTCGCAATGGCGACCGGACGTCGATCGAGAACGTCGCGAAGGGCAACGAGAAGGTGCTCCGCGCGCGGCTGTCGGACGCGAAGTTCTTCTACGCGGAAGATCAGAAGCTGGCGATCGGCGATGCGCTGGCGAAGCTGGAGAACATCGTATATCACGAAGAGCTTGGCACGGTCGCGGACAAAGTGCGCCGGATCGTCGCCACGGCGGGCAAATTAACGGAAGCGCTCGGCCTGGACGCGCAAGCTTCCGAGGACGCGGCGCGCACGGCGGCGATCTGCAAATTCGACCTCGTAACGCAAATGGTCTACGAGTTCCCCGAGCTGCAAGGCATCATGGGCGAAGACTACGCGCGCAAGGCAGGCGAACGCGAAGCGGTGGCGCAAGCGATCAACGAGCACTACCAGCCGCGTTTCGCGGGAGACCGCGCTCCGGCTTCCGTCGTCGGCGCCGTCGTCAGCCTGGCGGACAAAATCGATACGATCGTCGGCTGCTTCTCCATCGGCATCCTCCCGACGGGCTCGCAGGATCCGTACGCGCTGCGCCGCCAAGCGGCCGGCATCGTGCAAATCGTGCTGGCGCACGGCTTGAAGCTGCCGCTCGGCACGCTGTTCGATCTGTCGCTTGACGTACACGGCGCCCGCGGAATGAAACGGAATGCGGACGACGTGCGTAAAGATCTGTACGAGTTCTTCTCGCTCCGCGTGAAGAACGTCCTGACGGAACAAAGCGTGCGCTACGACGTCGTCGATGCGGTCATGGCCGTGGGCTACAACGATCTGCGCCAGACGGTCGATCGCGCCGCGGCGGTAACGGCTGCAGCTGCCGGCGACCGCCGCGAAGAGTTCAAGACGGTCGTCGATGCGCTGAACCGCGTATGCAACCTGGCTGCGAAAGCCGAGTCGAACGACGTGAACCCCGCCTTGTTCGCGGAAAGCGTCGAAGGCGAGCTCTACGGCGCCTGGACTTCGGTGCGCGATGACCTAACGAGCCTGGTGCGGGAGGGCGATGCGGCCGCGGCCATTGCCAAGCTGGCGGGTCTGAAAGCGCCGATCAACGCGTATTTCGACGCGGTCATGGTCATGGCGGATGACGAAGCGGTCCGCAAGAACCGACTCGCGACGCTCGCTTCGATCGCGGGCGGCGTGACGCAGGTGGCGGATTTCTCGAAGCTGGTGTGGTAGGCGCGAAGCGGAGCTTAACGCTTCCTTGGCAAGTCTGCCGGAAACAAAGAACAAAGCGCGCTTGTGCGAAACTAATCGCAGTATGAAACGTCCTTATTAGGAAGGGGATTGAAATGGCAGCCGATACGCAGCCCGAAGTAATCATTTATGTCGTTTCCGATTCCGCCGGCGATACCGGCGAGCTTGTCGTCAGGGCTGCGGTGGCCCAATTCCATCCCATTCAGACCGACATCCGCCGCGCGCCGTTCGTGCAAGACGAAGCATCGCTCGAACGGTTCGTCCGCCTGGCGCGGGAACATCATGCCATCATGCTGTATACGCTCGTTCTTCCCGGCTTGCGCGAACGGATGGTTGAGCTTGCGGACAAGTACGGCGTGACGGCGATCGATCTGCTCGGCCAGCTCATCCAGAGCCTCGAGACGAAGACGGAACGCAAGGCGCGGCAGGAACCCGGACTGAACCATGTGCTGGACGAGAACTACTTCCGCAAGGTCGAAGCGGTCGAGTTTGCCGTCAAATACGACGACATGCGCGATACGACGGGCATCTTGAAAGCGGACATCGTGCTCGTCGGCGTATCCCGCACGTCCAAGACGCCGCTGTCCATGTACTTGGCGCATAAGCAGTTCAAAGTCGCGAACGTGCCGCTGATTCCGGAAGTCGAGCCGCCGCAGGAGCTGTTCCAAATTCCGAAGGAGAAGGTCGTCGGGCTGATTATCGACGTCCGCTATCTGAACGGCATCCGGAAAGAACGGCTCAAGGCGCTCGGCCTGCCGGACAGCGCATCATACGCGAAGACGGAACGGATCGAATTGGAGCTGCAGTACGCGGCTTCCATCATGGAGCGGATCGGGTGCCTCGTCATCGACGTGTCGCATAAAGCGGTCGAGGAGACGGCAAGCCTCATTTTGGAGCATATTGAATCCGTTTGAGGCGGTTTTGCAGGATTTTTTGGTTATTTGCCGTATATAATAGTACGGAAGTTACATGAGGATACGGTGGTGCACAATTGACGGCCATTCCAACGATTGTAGTCGATGCGGACGCTTGCCCGGTCAAACGGGAGATTGTCGAAATTGCTCGAGCCCGCGGCGCGCCGGTTCTGATGGTAGCATCGCATGATCATCGGCTGCAGGCCGAGGACGGCGTATCGATCATGCAGGTCGACCGAAGCGACCAGTCGGTCGATCTGTATATCGCCAACCACATCAAGCGCGGCGATATCGTCGTGACGCAGGATTTCGGCTTGGCGACGATCGTGCTGGCCAAAGACGCGCTCGCCTTGTCGCCGAGAGGGCAGCAGTATGACGACCGGAATATCGACTATTTAATGGAACGCAGGCACGAGCTTGCCAAACGGCGCCGGGGAGGCGGAAGAACGAAGGGACCCAAAGCGATGTCGGACGAGGACCGGATCCGCTTTCAGCAAAAGCTGACAAAAGTTTTGGAATCTCGGCAGGAAAATGCTGAACCGTAGCGAATAGTATTACTTGTTATTTAGGATGAAGGTGAAGGTTATGGCTTACGGGAAAATACCGGATTCCGTCATAGAAGCGGTGCTGAAGCATCACGATATCGTCGAAACGGTAGGAAAGTACGTTCACCTCTCGAAGCACGGGAAATACTTGAAGGGGCTCTGCCCGTTTCATTCCGAGAAGTCGCCGTCCTTCACGGTCACGCCGGAGAAAGGCATCTTCTACTGTTACGGTTGCGGCAAGGGCGGCCACGCCATCAAGTTCATCGAGGAGATCGAAGAATATTCGTTCCCCGAGGCCGTACGCGTCATGGCTGAAGAGGCCGGCATCCCGCTGGCATGGTCCGGTTCGCAGGACGGGGCAAGAAACGAAGGAAACGGGGAACGCGACAAGCTGGTTCAAGCGCATGAATTGGCGGCTAAATTGTATCATTACCTGCTGATGAATACGACGCACGGACAGCCGGCTTTGCACTACTTGCGCTCCCGGGGCGTGACCGACAAGCAGATCGATCAATTTCAGATCGGCTACGCGCCTCCCGAGTGGGATACGCTTGCGCGTTTTCTGGAGAAGCGGGAGTTCGATTCCGCATTGATGGAGAAGGGCGGCCTGTTGATCGCCAAGCAAGACAAGAGCGGGCATATCGACCGGTTCAGGGACAGGATCATGTTTCCGATCTGGAACCGCGACGGCAAGATCATCGCGTTCGCGGGCCGGATGCTCGGCGAAGGACAGCCCAAATACTTGAACTCGCCGGAATCGATGCTGTTCAACAAGAGCCGCAATCTGTACAACTTCCATCAGGCGCGGGCGGCGCTTCGCAAGAACAGGCGCGTCGTGCTGTTCGAAGGGTACATGGACGTGATCAAAGCCTGGAGCGCCGGCGTTCATAACGGCGTCGCTTCCATGGGAACGTCGTTGACCGACGAGCATGCGGCGCTGCTGCAGCGCAGCGCGGACGACGCGGTCATCTGCTACGACGGCGACAATGCCGGACAAGCCGCGGCGCTGAAGACGATTCCGATCCTGGAGAAAGCGGGGCTGCGGGTGCAGGTGGCGCTGCTGCCCAAAGGCATGGATCCGGACGAATTCATCGAGCAGCACGGCGCGCACGCGTTCATGCGGGAGATAATCGAGCATCCGGTCTCCGCAACAAAATTTAAATTACTATATGCTAAGAAAAACCATATACTCCTAGAAGAAGAGGGACAGAAAAATTACTTGCTTGAAGCCGTGCGCATCATTGCCGTGCTGGATTCACCGACAGAGCGGGAATTTTACTTGAAAGAGCTGTCCCGCGAGTTCGATATGTCTTTGGATTCATTGAAGCAGGACTGTTTTGCGCAGCGGCAGCAGCTTCAAAAAATGAAACCGCAAAGGGATAATAACGACAATTCGTGGAATAATGGTAGGAATGAAAACCGTGAAAACCGCCGTGCGTCCTCGGCGCCGCCCATCGCGCCTGCCTATCAGGTCGCGGAACGCAAGCTGCTGGCGCAAATGTTAGTAAGCGCCGATGTGGCGAACACGGTGCACGGAAGGCTCGGAGAAGCGTTTCAAGTCGAGGATCACGCAGCGCTTGCTGCTTACTTATACGCTTATTATGCGCAAGGCCATGATCCGGATGTTAGCCGGTTTATCGCATCGCTGCAGGATGATCGTCTTGAAAGGGCCGCCGCTTCCATTCTGATGATGGACGATGAAGTTCCGTTCGACGAGCAGCTGCTCGAAGATTACGTGAATGAAATCGTGAAAGTGCCTAAGCTTCGCGGGATCGAACAGAAAAAAGAAGACATGGTACGTGCGGAGCGGTCAGGCGATTATCTGAAGGCGGCACAAATTGCAAGTGAGATTATAGCCCTAGAGAGACAGCTTAAAGGTCGGTAGGATGATCGTTCTAGGGAGGAGGGAGTCGGAATATGGCGAATGATCAACATACTGAATTGGATACTGAACAGAAGCTGGAACTCGTCAAAGAACAGCTGATTGAGCACGGGAAAAAAAGATCCTCCCTAACGTACAAAGAGATTATGGAGAAGCTTTCACCGTTCGATCAGGATCCGGAACAAATCGATGAGTTTTTCGAACAGCTTGACGATATCGGCATCGAAGTCGTGAACGAGAACGACGAGGATCTCCCGATCAGCAATCGGGACGATCAAGAACGCGAACATGACGACTTCAACTTCGATGACGACTTGGCGCTTCCGCCCGGTATTAAAATAAACGATCCTGTACGGATGTACCTGAAAGAGATCGGCCGCGTGCCGCTCCTGTCGGCCGATGACGAGGTTGAACTGGCCAAGCGCATCGAGCACGGCGACGAGGAAGCGAAGCGCAGGCTGGCCGAAGCGAACCTCCGGCTCGTCGTCAGCATCGCGAAGCGTTACGTCGGCCGCGGCATGCTCTTCCTCGATTTGATTCAAGAAGGCAACATGGGTCTGATCAAGGCGGTAGAGAAGTTCGACCATACGAAGGGCTATAAATTCAGTACGTACGCCACTTGGTGGATCAGACAAGCGATCACCCGCGCCATCGCGGACCAAGCGCGCACGATCCGGATTCCGGTGCATATGGTCGAGACGATCAACAAGCTCGTCCGCGTATCCCGTCAACTGCTGCAGGAGCTAGGCCGCGAGCCGAGCCCGGAAGAGATTGCGGCGGAAATGGATCTCAGCACCGAGAAGGTGCGGGAGATCATGAAGATCGCGCAGGAGCCGGTATCGCTCGAAACGCCGATCGGGGAAGAGGACGATTCGCATCTGGGCGACTTCATCGAGGATCAAGAGGCGCTCGCACCGGCCGATGCCGCGGCTTACGAGCTTCTGAAGGAACAGCTGGAGGACGTGCTGGATACGCTCACCGAGCGTGAAGAGAACGTGCTGCGCCTGCGTTTCGGACTTGATGACGGCCGTACGCGCACGCTGGAGGAAGTCGGCAAAGTATTCGGCGTCACCCGCGAACGGATTCGACAAATCGAAGCCAAGGCGCTTCGCAAATTGCGGCACCCATCCCGCAGCAAGCGGCTGAAAGATTTCCTTGAATAACCTTCGAGACCTTACTGCGCGAGCAGCAAGGTCTTTTTTTGGAAATTCAGCGCTGCGCAGCCGGAGCAAACTGCATGCCATCACGTACGAAGCGAGGGACGACAGGCAGACATGGACCAGGAACGCCGAAGAGCGATTGTGAAAGAAATTGAACATTGGCAGCGCAGCAAATTGCTGCCGGAGCAATATTGCGATTTTCTGCTCAATCTGTATTTGGAAGAAGGGGAAACCCGAGCGCCGACGACGTTTACCGGCAGGGCGGCGGTTGTCGTGAAAGAAGCGACAGCGAAACAATGGCTCCTTACATTTGGAATTTTTTCCTTGATTTGTTTTGTTGTTCTTTATTTTAACGTTTTTCATCCGCTATTGCAAATTGCCCTGTCGCTGGCAGGCGTATATGCCATGCTGTTAATAGGTCAAAAGTACCGAAATAAAAGTGAGTCTGTCGGCCTAATGTTCATCGGGGCGGGTATGCTGCTCATGCTCGGTTCGGGGCTATATATGCTCGGGCTGCACGAGCTCCATGCATGGGGCTGGAAGGCCGGCCTGTTGGCGGCATGCGCGCTGCTCTGGATTGCCTTCGGCATCGGCGCCAGGATCCCGCTGCTCCATCTGTGCGGCTGGCTCGCGTCGTTCCTCGTGTACGCATGGCTGTTGACCAGCAAAACGGCCGCGCCGAAATGGTATGAAATTCAGCTGTATTGGCTGCCGCTGTCGTTCGTATTCGGCTGGTGCAGCTGGCTCGTGCAGCGCTGGTCGAAGTCTTCGGCTTCTATCCTGTTCATTGCCGGCGCGATCGCCTGGTTCATGCCGGAGCTGTACGCGGCGATGTTCGGAGGAGGCGCGGGCGGCTTGCAGGTCGCATTAATCATCAAGATCATCGCGGGAGGCATGCTGCTCTTCTCGCTGCGAAAACAATGGATTGCGTGGGTTGCTTGACATGATAAAGTTATCGAAACGATTACAAACGATTGCGGATTGCGTAACGCCGGGCGCGCGCGCGGCGGATATCGGTTCCGACCATGCGCTGCTGCCGGTCTATTTGCTGCAGGCCGGCAGATGCCCGTCCGCGATTGCGGGCGAGCTGAATGCGGGCCCTCTGCAGGCGGCGAGGAAACAGATCGCCGAGGCGGGATTGGCGAAGGCCATCGAGGCGAGGCAGGGCAACGGCCTTGGCGTATTGCAGCCGGGCGAAGCCGACACGGTCACGATCGCCGGAATGGGCGGCGCCCTGATGGCGGATATTCTGGAGACGGGACGGCAAGCGGGCAAGCTGGCGGGCGTAAGAGAGCTCGTGCTGCAGCCGAACGTCGGCGAGGAAATCGTCCGCAAGTGGCTGGTGGAACACGGCTACGTCCTGCAGAGCGAAACGCTGTTGGAAGAAGACGGCAAGATGTACGAGGTGCTCCATGCGCTCCGCGATGAGGACAGCCCGGAGGGAGTAACGAACGAAGACTTGTACGATCCTTCGTTCCTGGCCGCGTCGCTGGAACCGGGGCAGAAGCGCGAGTGGCTGTATCGCATGGGCCCGTACTTGCTGCGGCAGCGGGCGGAGCTGCTCGATTCGAAGTGGCGGCATGAAATCGGGAAGCTGGAGCGGATCTGCAAGCAGATGGAGCAATCCGATCTGGCGGAATCCCGCGAGAAGCAGGCGCAGCTGCGCTTGGAAATCAATGCGATCGAGGAGGTGCTGTCTTGTTTGCGAACGGCCAAACGGTAGTTCAGCTGCTGGAGCAGCTGGCGCCGAAGCATATAGCGATGGAGAATGACAAAATCGGTCTGCAGCTCGGTACGCTTCAGAAAGAAGTGACGAAGGTGCTTGTGGCGCTCGACGTTACGCACGAAGTCGTCGACGAAGCGATCGCGACGGGCGCCGAGCTGATCGTGGCGCATCACGCCATCATCTATCGTCCGCTTGCCAAGCTCGATACGTCGACGCCTGCCGGCAAGCTGTACGAGAAGCTGATCAAGCATGATATCGCCGTCTACATCGCGCATACGAATCTCGATGTCGCGGACGGCGGCATTAACGATTGGATGGCCGACATGCTCGGCGTGCCGGCGGAAGGCCGCTCGTCGCTGGAGGACGTGCACACGGACAAGCTGTACAAGCTGGTCGTCTTCGTGCCTGAGACGCATCATGAGCAGGTGCTGCAAGCGGTGTGGAATGCCGGAGCCGGTCAGATCGGCGGATACAGCCATTGCAGCTTCAACATCAACGGCACGGGCACGTTCAAGCCGGGCGACGGCGCGCAGCCGTTCATCGGCGAGACGGGCCGTCTCGAGCGGGTGCATGAGGTGAGAATCGAGACGATCGTGCCGCACAGCGCGCACCGTAAGGTCGTGCAGGCCATGCTCAAGGCGCATCCGTACGAAGAGGTCGCCTACGATCTCTACCCCGTGGAGCTGAAAGGCCGCGTCTTCGGATTGGGCCGCGTCGGCAAGCTGCCGGAGGCCGTGAAGCTGGGCGAGCTGGCCGAACGGGCCAAGACCGCCTTCGACGTACCGGCGCTGCGCCTGGTCGGCGACCCGGAGCGCCTCGTGCGCAAAGTCGCCGTGCTCGGCGGCTCCGGCTCGAGATATATCCGCCATGCGTCGTTTGCAGGCGCCGACGTGCTCGTTACGGGCGATATCGATTATCATACGGCGCATGACGCTTTGGCGGCGGGACTGTCGATCATCGATCCCGGCCATAATATCGAGAAGCTGATGAAACCCCGCCTCGCCGATTGGCTCCGCGGCGAGCTGCAGCAGCGCAAATACGCGACGGAGGCCGTTCCGTCGGCCATCAATACGGAAGTGTTCCGTTTCGTATAGGGGCTGTCAGAGCTAAAAGGGCTGTCAGGGGCTCAGGAGCTGCTAAAGCTTGTGAAGCTGCCGAAGCTGATCGGGCTTCCAGATGATAGCCGAATTCCCTGTCCCACCTCAGGGAACGCAAGCCAATCCGCATTCCCGTCTTGAGCTTTGACGAAGATCCTTGTATACTGTTCAGTACACGGAAAGTTTGACAGACAATCGCTGGCGGCCTCGTTGCCGCGAGAGGAAAGTCCGGGCTCCATAGGGCGATGATGCTGGATAACGTCCAGTCGGCGCGAGCCGAAGGATAGTGCCACAGAAATGGACCGCCGATGGCGGCGCCTTGCGCGCCGCACAGGCAAGGGTGGAACCGTGGTGTAAGAGACCACGAGGACCGTTGGCGACAACGGTGCTGGTAAACCCCATCTGGAGCAAGACCGAGAGAACGCAGCAGCTTCGAGCTGCACCCCTGCCCGGGGCGCGTTCGGGTTGGTCGCTTGAGCCGATTAGCAATGATCGGCCTAGATAGATGATTGTCGCTTCATAAGTGGGAGGGTAGCTCCCGTCTTACCACGCGAAGTACAGAACCCGGCTTACGGCAAACTTTCCATATGCTCAAATAACCCGCAAGGCATTATGCCTTGCGGGTTATTCCGTTGTCCGGTCCAGTTTGGAATCAGCTTGGGCGTCATCCGAACCGGATCTGGTTAATCATTCGTTGGCTGGCCGTTAACTATACTTCAGCGCGATTTGCGCCAGCCGCCGTTCCACCTGCTGCGGGAACTGCTGCAGGCTCACCTTGGATTGCCGCACCGAGAGCAATGCGCGGTCGATGTCGATTTGCCCGTAGCCGAAGTATTTGTCTTTGCCTTTGGCGCCAAGATCCTTCGCCGACTTGCGAATGATGTCCATGACCTCGGTATTGCGCAAATCCGGATTGATCGACCGGATCAGCCCCGCAAGCGCGGCGACGTGCGGGCTGGCCATGGACGTGCCGGAGAGGGCGGCGTACTGGCTGCCCGGGTACGTGCTGGCAATGCTCATGCCGGGCGCGGCCACGTCGATGTAATCGCCGTAATTGGAGAACGGCGAGCGCGTGCCGTCGGCATTCGTGGAAGCGACCGCGAGCACTTCCGGGTAGGCGGCCGGGAAGCCGGGACGCTCCGTGTTATCGTTGCCGCTGGCTGCGACGAGAACGACGTCCTTATCGTAGGCGTATTTGATGGCATCGTGCAGGAACTGGGCTTCGGCATAGTTGCCAAGGCTCATGTTTATGACTTTGATGCCGTGATCGGCCGCCCAGATGATCCCTTCGGCGACGGAATACGTGGAGCCGGCGCCGCTGGCGTCCAGCACCTTGACGGGCACGATCTTATTGAACCAGGTCAGGCCAGCAACCCCTTCGCCATTATTGACGGCGGCCGCGATGATGCCGGATACATGCGTGCCGTGCCCCACGTCGTCGTCCGGCGGGCTCGTCTCGTCGACAAGGTTGGTGCCTGCTTCGATCTTGCCGACAAGGTCCGGATGATCGGCCTGCACGCCGGTATCCAGGACGCCGATCAGCACGTTGTCGCTGCCTTTGCTGACGCCCCAGCCCTTCTCGGTCTCGATGACGGGCAGGTTCCATTGATATTCCGAATAGAGCTCGTCATTCGGCGTGAAATCGCCTCCGGTGCCTGTGCCGGCCCGCATGTTGACCGAAGCGCCGACTTCGTTCGTCATGTACAAATAATGGGGCTCCACGTACACGACGTTCCGGCTGCTTTTGAAATACCGCATCATCGCTTCGGCTTCCATGACGCGGGAACGGAACACGTACGTATAGCCAAGCTTCTTCGCGGACAGCGCCGTAATGTCCCGCTTGATCTGCGCGAGATCGGCGTCGGACGGATGCTGCTTGAATCGGACGACGACCTCGTTGATATGGTAATGGCTGGCGTTTCCGTTATCATCGCCGGTGCGAACCGTAATGTCCTTGGTCGTGTTCGGCGACACGGATTCGATCTTGTATTTGCCTTCGGCCGGATACGGAACAAGCCGGAGGTTTCTCCGCTGATGATCCATGACTTTCATGACGATATCCTGCAGCAGCACGCCGACGATGCCGTCGCCTTTATGCTGTTTGTCCGCTTCCGCTATGATCATGTACCGATGCCCGTTCGCTTCAAGCGGAGCAGAGGCGAAATCTTTGCCTGCCGCCACGCTCTGCTTCGCTTCGCGGATCACCGCGTCCAGCTTCCCGGACGACGGCTTGGCGCCTTCCGTCAAGCTGCCGCCTTGATGATGCCACCACACGTACACCATCTGCTTGTGCATGCGCATCATATGCTGCAGATGCTGCTTGTTGAGCGGCATGGCCGCCTCGTGCTTGATCAGCTTCTGGAAATTGCGCGCGCATTCCGTCCTGCAGAGCAGGGCGGTCTTGTCCATGTCGGACTGCACGGTCGCAAGCTTCATTTGATGCTCTTTATGCGCGGCCGTCGTATGCACGCGGCCGTTCTTATTCGTCTCGGACGGAGCGCGGCCGCCGAACCATGGGGTAAGCGGAATGAGCAAAGCAACCGCGGCAAGCACGGCGAACCAACCGATCCATTTACGTCGAGTCATCGTCATTTCCTCCCTGATAAGCGCGGCTGCGCGAAGTCGCAGACACGCCATCGCCTGATGACCTTAGAGTAACGTGGCCGGGAGGAAAATATACAGAGGGCCGTACGAATCGGCAGTACCATCCGCCTTTGTTTTATGGTACGATGTTGATGATTTAAGTATTTGTTCGCGATGATGAAAGGGGAACTACCAATCATGCCTTCGACTAACGTAAAAGCGATTAGCGAATCAACGAGAGACAAACTGAAGCTTGCCATCAGCCAACTGGAATCGTTTCTGAACGAGTATTCGCTTCCGCAGCTAACCGCTGAGGATCAAGGAAACGACGCAGAGCTTTTCTATAAAGGATTGCTGTCCGATCTTCGTCACATGCTTGTGTTCTCCGAAGTGGCGTACGAGAAGCTTGGCGTGGCGCTCAGAAGACCGAATTTCGATACGGATTTCGCGGAACGCGCGCTTTACGAGGTATATCACCAATGCGTCAACGCATTTTTCTACCCGAAGAACGAATGCTATTCCGAGGACGGCCGTTATGCATACACGGGACAAGACGCGATCCGCTTCCGCAAGAAACCGGTTCGCGCGTCGCGCGACATCGTCTTGTCCGTATCCAAAGTATTCGAAGAGCTTCGCGACGACCTGTCGTATTACGAAAGTGATTACATGACGCAGCGTCGGATGCAAGGACAAAAATAAGGCAGACATAACTCACCCCCGGTACGGGCAACTTGATACCGGGGGTGATTTGATTATGCCGAATGGCGTAAGCTGCAGCGTTGCGAACTGCTCCTTCTGGAAAGAAGGAAACCAGTGCAGCGCCGATAAAATTCAAGTCGATATCGACCGTCATGCCAACGTCGAGCTGGGATCCGAATTCGCGGAAGAAGGATTCGGGCACGAGCATCAAGACCGTGCGTCGAACAGTGCGTCCACATGCTGCCATACCTTTAAACCAAAGGAGTGAGGCTTAATGGAACGCGAACGCGAACGAGAACACGATGCTCGCAGGCAGTTCGAGCATAGTCCGCATGATGACACGGCGACGAACCCGATGTACCATCCCGACCGAAATGCGTATCATGAAGAAGCGGCAGCCGAAATCGCCGTGCCGAATGCGTCGATGCGCGATTATTATCCGGATCGCAGGGCCGATCGGCTCACGAACAACGCAGTCCGCGTAACGAAATCAGCCGGCGTGGCGACAGGCTGGGCGGCGCTCGTTCTGGCCGTCCTATCCTGGATTGTATGGCCCGTCGTACTGGGGGCAACGGCAGTCGTTGTCGGCCTCATCGCTTTCTGGCAAGGAGCGCGCGGCCTCGGCGTAGCGTCGATTACGCTCGGAGCCATCGCCGTTCTGGCTTACCTGGTCCTCGTTCCATTCTATTATGCGATAACCTGAAGACGGCCGGCGAAGGAATTCCTTCGCCGGCTTTATTATGTTCACCGTATAGGGTGAACGGCAGCGGCACAACGGATGAATAGGACTATCGGCTTACTGGCTAAAAAACGCCAACGGTTGTAAAATAGTGTTAATCTATGTCGAATGACAGCATATGACGGTGGAGGGACGAAACGAGACATGAGCATCGATCCGCGAATTATGACGCAGCTGCTGCAGCTTCAACTCATGCCGAGCCTGGATTTGAACGGCAATGAGAACGTCCTGTCGGCATCGACGGGAACAGACGGCTCTACGATGTTTGATTCACTTTTGCAGCAGTATATGGCCGGCGGTTCAGGCGTCGACCCGACGACCAGCGGCGGCGCGGAGAGCGGCTATGCGGGGTTACTGTCCCTGGGCGGTTTGAGCTCGCTTGCTCCGATGATGGGCAGCCTGAACGAAATGTCGGATGCGTCTGGCGTCCCGGGCGATTACGACGCGATCATCGATCAAGCCGCGGCGAAATACGGCATCGATCCGTCGCTGATCAAGGCGGTCGTACATACGGAATCCTCCAATGATCCGAACGCGCAATCGGCTTCCGGCGCGAAGGGGCTCATGCAGCTGATGGACGGCACCGCGCGCAGCCTCGGCGTGACGGATTCATTCGATCCCGAGCAGAACATCGAAGGCGGCACGAAGTTTCTCGCGTACTTGATGAATAAATACGAAGGCAACGTGCAGGCCGCTCTGGCGGCTTACAACGCCGGTCCCGGCCGGGTAGACCGCGCCGGCATTCAGACGGACGGCGACTTCCAAGCGCTGCTGAACCGGCTGCCGGAGGAAACGCAGCGTTACGTATCGAAGGTGCTGAACGCCCAATCCCGCTATACCGTTTAAGCGAATTCATCCATTCAAGCGATGCATATATAGTATTCACTCGACGGAAACCTTAAGATCACCGGGAAGCCGAAGCGGCGCCGAAAGGGCAGCTTGGCTTCCCGCGTTGATCTTTTTCGTTTATATGCGATACTAATAGTATCGGGCAGTGCCGTGAACCGGATGAAATTCCATGAAACACGAGAATCCAATGAAATACTCGGGAAGGAAGTACTACGATGACTTATTACTTTGACCATGCCGCTTCGACCCCGCCGCGCGAAGAGGTCATCCGGACGATGGCCGAGATTATGGCCAAGCATTACGCGAACCCGTCTTCGCTGCATCGAAGCGGGCAAGAGGCGCGCAATTTGCTGGATCGTTCGCGGTCCGTCGTGGCCGCCTTGTTTGCGGGCACCGAAGCGAAGGACTGGCTGTTCACCTCCGGCGGGACGGAGAGCAACAATATCGCCATCGCCGGCGCTGCGCGCAGCACAGCCCGGCAGGGGAAGCATCTCGTCACGACGGCGATCGAGCATCCATCCGTATACGATGCGTGCAAGCAATTGGAGCTTGAGGGCTGGCAGGTGACTTATGTACGTCCGGACGAGACGGGGGTCGTCTCCGCGGATGCGGTGGAAGCCGCGCTCACCGGCGAAACGACGCTGGTAAGCGTCATGCACGTCAACAACGAAGTCGGCTCGGTGCAGCCGATCGCGGATATCGGGCAGCGGCTGAAGCGCCGCGGCGGCATCGTCTTCCATGTCGACGGCGTGCAGAGCATCGGCAAGCTTCCGGTCGACCTCATCGGCAGCGGGATCGACTTGTTCTCCGCTTCCGCGCATAAATTCGGCGGGCCGAGAGGCGTCGGCTTGCTCTACGTTCATCCGCGTCTGCTGCTTGAGAAGGTCTACCGCGGCGGCGGCCAGGAAAGGGGTCTTCGTCCGGGCACGGAGAACGTGCCCGCGATCGTCGCCGGCGCCAAGGCGATTCGCCTTGCGGTCGAGAGCCAGCCGGCCCGAGCGGCGCGCATGTACGCGCTGCGCAAGCGCCTGCTGGCGAGTCTTGACCGCATGCCGGAGCTGGTGCTTAACGGGAGCCCCGACACGGAAGCCGGCGGCGGAGCGGCGCCGAATATCGTTCATTTCTCGTATCCCGGCATGCGTCCGGAAGTGATCGTTCACATGCTGGAGGAACACGGGATCATGGTGTCGACCAAATCGGCTTGTTCCTCGAAGAGCGACGAGCCAAGCAAGGTGCTGCTGGAGCTGGGCCTTTCCAGGGAACGGGCATCGAGCGGCGTCCGCGTCAGTTTCGGGGACGAGCATGGAGAGGCCGATATCGATTGGCTGGCCGACAAGCTTCGGGCAGCCGTACAGCAATTAAAACCGTTGGAAACGAAGAGAGGCTAATGGCAGCATGAATCCGGATATGATATTGATTCGTTTCGGCGAATTTACCGTTAAAGGAAAAAACCGCGGGGTATTCGACAAGCGCATCGCGGAACAGGTGAAGCAGGCGCTGCGGGCTTATCCGCGTATCGCAATGACCCGGGCGTTCGGCCGGATCTACATCGAGCTGAACGGCGAACGCTACGAGGAGATCGCGGCGAAGCTTGCTTCCGTCTTCGGCATCGCTTCGTTCAGCCCGGTGCGCCGGACCGCGAACGAGCTGGAAGCGATTCGCGCCGCCGCGCTCGACGTCATGCGCGCGCTGCCGAAGCAGCCGGGCACCTTCAAGGTGTCCGTACGCCGCGTGGACAAGGGATTCCCGCATGACTCGCAGGAAATGAACCATCTGGTCGGCGGCCATGTGCTGCGCGAGCTGCCGGGTCTCGCCGTCAACGTCCGCGAACCCGAGGTCGAGCTCAAGATCGAAATTCAGCCCGAGGGCAGTTATGTCTACAGCAGCGTCGTACCGGGCCCCGGCGGCTATCCGTACGGCACGAACGGCAAGGCGATGCTGCTGCTCTCCGGCGGCATCGACAGCCCGGTAGCAGGCTATCTCGCGATGCGGCAGGGTTTGGAGCTGGAAGCCGTCCATTTCCACAGCTATCCGTTCACGAGCGAGCAGGCGAAGGAGAAGGTCATCGAGCTGGTCCGCAGACTGTCGGGCTATACGGGAGGCGCCATCAAGCTCCATCTCGTCTCGTTCACCGATATCCAGACGGCGATCGCCCAATGCAACCATAGCTCCCTCATCATTACGCTGATGCGCAGATCGATGCTGCGGATCGCCGAACGACTGGCCGGGCAGCGGGAAGCGCTGGGCATCGTCACCGGCGACAGTCTCGGTCAAGTGGCGAGCCAGACGCTGAGCAGCATGAACGTCATCGGCCGGACGACGGAGCTGCCGCTCCTGAGACCGCTCATTACGATGGACAAGAACGAGATCATCCGCATCGCCCGGCAGATCGGGACGTTCGAAACGTCCATTCTGCCGTATGAGGATTGCTGCACGCTGTTCGTGCCGAAGAATCCGACGACGAACCCGAATCTGAGCGTCGTCGAGAAAGCGGAAGCCGGCATTCCGAATCTGGAGGAGATGATTCGTCAAGCGGCTGCGGCCGTAGAGACGATGACGATTGCCCCGGATATGAAGTCCGCGACCGAAACCGCGGGCGAAGACGATTGGTTCTAAGCAGCATCGGCAAGTCGTTCAAACAAGTTATTCGAAGCCAATAGCGTTAATTAGGCGTTGCACAGGAGCTGTCCGCGGGTCATCTGCCAAGATGATTCATGGATAGCTCCTTTTTCTTGGCATAGGGGGCCGAATAACCGCAACAATAGGATTGACAGGCAAGAGCATCTGAGCTATATTAAACACTGTTTTAAATAACGTTTTAAACATTGTTTAAGCTGCGTTTGACCAGCTTTCATGAACAGCGGCGCTTACGAACGCAGCGTCCGAATGTTAAGCGATGAACGGAGTGATTCCCGCGACGAAGGAGAAAATACTGGCCGCCACGTTGGAGTTGATTAAAGCAGAAGGCATCGAAGGCGTAACCATTCGCAAAATCGCCGCGGCGGCCGGCGCGAACGTAGCGCTCGTCAATTATTATTTCGGGTCGAAGGAGAAGCTGATCAGCGAGACGCTGAAGGTGCAGCTGACTTCGTTCAAGGCGGCCTTCGCCGTCTTCGACGATACCGGACTGCCGGCGATCGAGCGGCTGAAACGGTTTCTGCTGTCCTATACTTCTTCCCTTCAAGAGCATCCCGAGCTTATCAAGCGGCTGCTCCTGCAGGACCAATTGATCGAGTCGCAGACCGAATATGCCGAATTCCTGAAGAGCCAAGGCATCGACAAGCTGTTCGCCGCATTGACCGAAATCATCGGTCCGGCAAGCCGCGACAAGCTTCTCCTGATCGCCCAGCAGATGTTCGCGGCCATTCTGTCGCCGGTAATCAAGGCAAGCCTTGCGCATAAGCACGACTCGATGCAGGACGGTTCGTTTCACATTTCGTCCTCCATCGAAGAGCAGATCGATTTGTTCCTTCATCATTATTTCTATCAATACAACGCTCACTGAGCAGAAAGCAGAGGCAATACATGTCCGCTCGAACAACTCAGCAACCCCTCTCGAACGGCGGAGACAACTTCTCGTTGAAAACGATTCTCCCGCCTTTGCTCGCCATCATCGTCGGTATGATCATGGTTATCCTGGACAGCACGGTCGTGAACAACGCCATTCCGAAGCTGGTCGACTATTTCGACACCGATTTGAAGACGATTCAATGGACGGTGACCGGCTACACGCTGGCCTTGTCCGCCGTTATCCCGCTTGCGGGCTGGTTGACGGACCGATTCGGCTCCAAGCAAATTTTCGTCATCACGATCGCGCTCTTCACGATCGGTTCCGTCCTGTGCGGCATCGCGCAGTCGCCGGAGCAGCTCATTCTTTTCCGCGTCATCCAAGGTCTCGGCGGAGGCATGGTTTCGCCGATCGGGATGGCCATGGTATTCAAGCTCGCGCCGCCCGAACGCCGCGGTTCGATTATGGGCGTGCTCGGCATTCCGATGCTGATGGCGCCGGCATTCGGTCCTGTCCTGTCCGGCTGGCTGGTCGATTCCGTCAGCTGGCACTGGATCTTCATCATCAATTTGCCGATCGGCATCATCGCGTTTATTCTCGGGCTTAAATACTTGCCGCATTCCGACCGTCAGACAACGACGCATCTGGATGTAATCGGCATGTGCCTTGCGCCGATCGCGTTCGCCATGCTGGCCTACGGCGTTAGCGAGGGCGGCACGAGCTGGACCTCGACATCCACGATCACGGGCTTGGCGGTCGGCGGCGTCGCCTTGATCATCTTCATCATCGTCGAATTGAGGCAGAAGCAGCCGCTGCTGGAGCTGAAAGTGTTCCGGTCGTCCGACTTTACGCGCAGCATCGTCTTGACCTGGATCGTGCAGCTCGCGCTGTTCGGCGCCATGCTTCTCGTGCCGCTGTACCTGCAAGGAGTCAAAGGCTACACGGCGCTCGAGACGGGCTGGATTCTGATGCCTCAGGCGCTCTGCGCGGGCATCGGCATGCCGATCAGCGGCAAATTGTTCGATAAAATCGGCGCACGGCCGCTTGCTTTCGCCGGTCTTGCCGTCGTTGCCGTCTCCTTGTTCATGTTGTCGGGCGTCACGGTCGACACAAGCCTGTGGGTCATTATCCTCTCCATCTGCATGATGGGCATCGGCATGGGCTTCTCCATGATGCCGCTCAACACGCATGTGCTCAACTCTGCGCCGCGCCGCTTGGTCAGCCGCGTAACGCCGCTTACGACGGCGGCGCAGCAGGTCGTCGTATCGTTCGCCGTCGCAGGCTTGACGGGCTACCTGACGTCGCAGATCAATTCCCACGCCGCAAGCGCGGGGCAGAACGCGAACCCGTTGACGTCCGTCGTTGCCGGCTATGGCGATACGTTCTTCTTGTCCGCCTGCATCGCGACCGTAGGCGTCGCGCTGTCCTTGCTGCTGCGCAAGCCGCGGCTCAAGGATGAAGATCAATTGGCGGGCGGCGAAGCGCCGGATCCGTCGATGATGATGGGCCATTAAGCGAAGCGCGGAACGCACGACATCCGGCTGAACATCGGCTAGCATACGAAAGGTCGCCCTCCGGTAACAGTCCGCTGTTAACCGCGAGGGCGACCTTTGTTGATGGCGCGAATTTCAGATGGTACGATTGGCAACTGGCTTGACTTACTACAGGTCACGGAGCTGCTGGCGGATTGCAAGCGCGCCGGCCGGATTAGCGGGAATCCCGTCCGTTGTCCAGCTGCTGCGCCGCTTTGGCCCGCCGCAGGTTATGCCGCAGTCCGAAGACGATCACCGCGATGACGACGAGAATCATGAACGCCCATTCGAAGGCCGGACTGGCATTGAACACTTGCTCCAGCTGCTTCTCGTGCGTGATCATTTTGGCTGCCGTATACGCGATAACGCCGGAGCCGACGTACACGATCCATGGGAATCGGCCGATCAGTTTGATGAACAGCGTGCTGCCCCAGACGACGATCGGAATGCTGATCAATAAGCCGAGCACGACCAGCAGAATGCTGCCATGTCCGGCACCGGCGACGGCGATGACGTTGTCGACGCCCATCGCGGCATCGGCGATGACGATGGTGCGGACGGACTGCCACAGCGTATTGCCGGCTTGAATGTCGTCATGCGCATCGGTATCGACGAGCAGCTTGTAGGCGATCCACAGCAGCAGGACGCCGCCCGCCACCATGAGCCACGGCACTTTGAGCAGGTAGACGACGAGTACCGTCGCGACGGCCCGAATGGCGACCGCGCCGACCGTTCCCCAAATTATCGCCTTCTTTTGCTGTTCCCGCGGCAATTTGCGGGCCGCAAGACCGATTACGATGGCGTTGTCTCCGGCAAGCACCAAGTCGATGAACACGATCGTTAACAAGGCGGTAACAAATTCAAGCGAAAATAATTCCATTGTCCTTAGACATCCTTTCCTCTTTGCGTGAAGCTTTCTCGTTCATACGCGTCGAGGGACGAAAAGATTCAAAAATCGCAAACGGCAAACATAACCTGTCCGCCGGGGACATACCGTTCATAGACGGGAGCTTTCTTTGCAACGAAGAAGCAAGCCCGAGTTCGAACGACGGCGACAGCCGTTCCCTGGGAGGCGAACAATTTGGACAGCTTGCTCGTATTTATTCAAATCATGTTTATCAACGTGTTGTTAAGCGGCGACAATGCCGTCGTCATAGCGCTGGCCAGCCAGCAGCTGCCGCCTGCGCAGCGGCGCAAAGCGGTCATCTGGGGAGCCGCCGCCGCCGTCGGGCTGCGATGCGTCCTTACGCTCGTTGCCATCACGCTGCTGGAAGTGCCGTATCTTCAAGCCGCGGGAAGCATCCTCCTGTTCATGATCGCGGTCAAGCTCATCATGGACGCGTCCGATCATGCCGAGGAATTCCATGCCATGCGCAAGGTCCGTTCGCTCGCGGGCGCGGTGCAGACGATCGTCGTCGCGGACTTCATCATGAGCCTCGACAACGTGCTGGCCATCGCGGCGGTCGCCAAGGGGGAACCCGTTCTTATCATGCTCGGGATCGTGCTCAGCATCCCGATGATCGTCTGGGGCAGCCAGCTGCTCAGCTCCATGCTTCGCAAATTTCCGACGCTTGTCTATCTCGGCGGCGGATTGCTCGGTTACGCGGCGGGCGAAATGCTCGTACACGACCCGGCCGTTCACCGGCTGCTGGCGGATCATGCGGCCATATTGACGAAGGCGATTCCGTTATTGCTTATCCCGTTCGTCATCATTGTGGCGTTGCTGCGAATAAAAAGAAGCCGTAACCTATAATTTTCAGTAATTTGCAGTACTTTCACTGGTTTTTTGCCCTCCGTTCCATTACACTAGTAAATGTTAAAAAAGTGTCGAGAGAAAGGAACTTAGGCATGTCGAAAAATCAATACACCGTCGGGCTGCTTTTCTTGATCGCCGGCGCTGTGATTTTGCTCGGAAAACTGGGGCTGTTTGCCTTCATCGGCACAAACTTCTGGCCGCTTTTTCTGTTGATTCCCGGCATTCTGCTGCACGTGCTGTTTTTCGGACGATTGCTGCCTCCGTTCGTATTGATTCCCGGGGCGATCTTGACGATTAACGCCTTTATTTTTTTCTTCAGCATGGCGTCTGGCTGGAGCAACATGAAGTATCTATGGCCGCTAATAATCCTCAGCGTCGCAGCCGGATTGTACGAATATCATCTTTTCGACACGTACCGTCCGAAGACCCCGCTGACGCTTGCCATCGTGCTGGCGCTGGCGGCCGTATCGTTCTTCGTAATCATGCTTGTATGGGGTTGGGGGTTGTACATCATTGCCGCCTTCCTGATCGCGGCCGGCGCTTGGCTGGTTGCGGGACGCAAGGCCCGCTGGTAAATTTGCAACGGTTTGGCACGGTTTATGAAAATATAAGCCTTTATAAGTTTGCGCAACCTATAAGCGAGCTTATATTTCCCCGGAGTGAACCGCGCCGCGCCAGAAAAAAGACGGCAAGAGCCGTTTCCGTTTCATCATTGTGCGCAGCAAGAAACAGACTATAAATAAAAGTGGAGTGGATAACTTACAATGCAAGCCAGAGAAAACATCAGAAACATCGCCATCATCGCGCACGTCGACCACGGCAAGACAACGCTCGTCGATAAGCTGCTTCAACAGTCCGGCACGTTCCGCGATCACGAGACCGTTCAAGAGCGCGCCATGGATTCCAACGATTTGGAGCGGGAACGCGGCATTACGATTTTGGCTAAAAATACGGCGGTTAACTACAAGGATTATTTGATCAACATCGTCGATACGCCCGGACACGCCGACTTCGGCGGCGAAGTGGAACGGATCATGAAGATGGTCGACGGCGTGCTGCTGGTCGTCGACGCGTTCGAAGGCTGCATGCCGCAGACGAAATTCGTGCTTCGCAAAGCGCTGGAAAGCCAACTGACGCCGATCGTCGTCCTGAACAAGATCGACCGTCCGAACGCAAGCCCGGAGCAAGTCGTCGACGAAGTATTGGATCTGTTCATCGAGCTGGGCGCGAACGACGAGCAGCTGGAATTCCCGGTTGTCTACGCATCCGCGCTGATGGGCACGGCAAGCTTGAACGTGGAGAAGCAGGATGAGAACATGCAGTCGCTCTACGAGACGATCATCGAACGGATTCCGTCTCCGACGGAAAGCGTCGTGGACCCGCTGCAATTCCTCGTCACGCTGCTTGACTACAACGAATACCTCGGCCGTATCGCGGTCGGCCGCGTCAACCGCGGCAAAATCCGCCAAGGCCAGACCGTCGCCGTCATCAATCGCGAAGGCGTTACGAAGCAGGCACGCATCGAGAAGCTGTTCGGCTTCCAAGGCTTGAAGCGGATTGAAGTAGAAGAAGCCGGCGCGGGCGACATCGTCGCGATTGCCGGTATTCGCGAAATCAACATCGGCGAGACGATCGCCGATCCGGCCAACCCGGAGGCGCTGCCGGTCCTGAAGATCGACGAGCCGACGCTGCAAATGACATTCCTCGTCAACAACAGTCCGTTCGCGGGCCGCGAAGGCAAATGGGTTACGTCCCGCAAGCTGCGCGAGCGTCTGTTCAAGGAGCTGGAGACCGACGTCGCGCTGCGCGTCGACGAAACCGACAGCCCGGACGCGTTCATCGTATCCGGCCGCGGCGAGCTTCACCTCGGCATCCTGATCGAGAACATGCGCCGCGAAGGCTTCGAGCTGCAAGTGTCCAAACCGGAAGTTATCGTGAAGGAAATCGACGGCGCGAAGATGGAGCCGTACGAACGTCTCCTGATCGACGTACCGGAAGAGAGCATGGGCGCGGTCATGGAGAGCCTCGGCACGCGTAAAGCCGAGATGGTCAACATGGTCAACAACGGCACGGGCCAAGTCCGTATCGAGTTCATCATTCCGGCGCGCGGCTTGATCGGCTACCGGACGAACTTCCTGACGCTGACGCGCGGCTACGGCATCATGAACCACGCGTTCGACAGCTACGGCCCGCTGGTCGGCACGTCCGTCGGCGGACGCCATCAAGGCGTGCTCATTTCGAGCGAGAACGGCGTATCGACGTTCTACGGCATGAACGGCGTAGAAGACCGCGGCATCCTGTTCATGGAGCCGGGCACGGACGTATACGAAGGCATGATCGTCGGCGAGCATAACCGCGATAACGACATCATCGTCAACATCTGCAAGGAGAAGGCGCTGACGAACATTCGCTCCGCCGGCAAGGACGACACGGTCCGCCTGAAGACGCCGATTCTGTTCTCCCTGGAGCAAGCGCTGGAATATTTGAACGACGACGAATACTGCGAAGTGACGCCGAAATCGATTCGCCTGCGCAAGAAAATCTTGAACAAGAGCGAGCGCGAGCGTGCGGAGAAGCATCGCAAAACCGCGCAAGCCGGCGTATAAACGAAATAGATCGGTATTGACGAAGGCAGGGCAGCGGAATTCCCGTTCGGGATTTCGGCTGCCCTGCCGTTTGCGTCGAGGCGAAGGATATGCTATGAATAATAGATAACGAGGAGGTAGGAAGGAATGCAAAACTGGCTTCATGATCATCCGGTCATAACGTATGTGCTCATTCTTGCGTTTACGATTTATATTTTCAACGCCGTCTTCCGCGCCCAGAAGCGGCTGCCGATCTTGAAAGAAATTCTGGTTCACGTCATTATGGCGATCGGGGCGTTCGTGCTGTTCGTGCTTCAGTTCGATAAACTGCCGATTCTCCAATGCATGGCGGTAGCCGTCTTCATGATGCTGCTGCTCCGCGGCAGACAGCTGTACGACAAATTGAAAGCGAAGCGCAGCAACAGTTCCGACGCGGAAGGGGTATAATCGTGCGCCTGGAGGATGCTCTGTTCAATTGGCTGCAAATTCAGCTTGTCGCCGAAGCCAGACCCGATGACCGCGCTGCTGCCGATACCCGCGATTTTTTTATGGATATATTGACGGAGGATCACGGCGTGACGAATTTGTCCGTACATAAGACAGACGATACGATGGTTCATCTGAAGTACGACAAGGATGGCCGCGCGAAGCTGCAGATGTACGACCGCGAAGCTGCGGAGCGGCTGCTCGCCGACATTATTCAGAACCCGAAATACAACTGAGGTGGACAACATGTCAAGGAAAGCGACACATGCCGTAAAAGCGAAGAAGAAGAATTATTGGCCGCGCCGCATCATGGCTGCCCTGCTCCTCGTGCTCGTCGGAGTCGCATGCTATCTCGGTTACCTGGTGTACGTATCGAAGAACGCGCTCGACGACATTACGACGGATGCCGACCCGACCGTCGTCATCGCACCGGAGCAGTCCGTCAAAGTGAAGCCGGTCGCGCTGATGCTGCTTGGCATGGATACGCGCAAGGAGACGGGCAGCCTCAATACGGACGTGATGATGATCGCGGCGATGAATCCGAAGACGAAGTCCGCCGTTGTCGTATCGATCCCGCGGGATTCCAGGATCGCGCTGAGCGGGTACAATACGCGGAAAGCGAATGCGTACTATGCCAAGTTTATTCAGCAGGAGAAGAAGGACGGGCTGAAATCGAAAGAGGCCGAACAGCAGGCGAAGAAGGATCTCCGGGCGATGTTCGGCAAATTCTTCGACATTCCGATCGACTATACCGCAACGATCAATTTCCAAGGCTTCTCGGATGTCGTGGACGCTCTGGGCGGGGTGACCGTGGACGTCGATATGGACATGCATTACGTCGACAATGCCGACGGCACGAAGATCAATCTGTCCAAAGGCCTTCAGAAGCTGAATGGCGACGACGCGCTTGATTTCGTCCGCTATCGCAAATCGAACGACGGCAAGAACATGTCCAGCGACTTCGACCGCAATCGCCGCGAAAGCCAGGTGCTCGGGCAAATCGCCGACAAGCTGAAATCGTTCTCCGGCGTCACGAAGATCGGCGGCGTCATCAAGGCGGTCGGCAACAATTTGCGAATGGACATTCCGACAGGCGAGGTCGAGAATTTAATGAAGACGTATTACGGCATCGGCGCTGGCGACATTACGTTCATTCCGCTGGAAGGCACGTGGAAGAGCCCGTACGTTTACTTAGATGAAGCGAAGCTGCAGGCGGCGAAGGATGCGCTGCGGGCAAAACTGGCTGAATGACGGTGGAAGAAGGGACAGCGCTATGCTATAATGGGGGCATCGGAGCATTCATGACACTGGGGGCAAGGAGGGCAAGCGGATGACCGAACCCGTCACAGCACTCACTGACGATTGGTATGGCGCACTGAATGACAATCCGTTCGTTCTTCTGCACACTATCGATGCGGACAGCGGTGTACCGACGTCCAGCGCAATCTCGTGGATTTATGCGGTCAACCGTACCACGCTGCGATTCGCGATCGACGGCCGCTCGCGCCTGACAGTGAACATGGCTTCGAAAGCCGAAGTAAGCATTACGCTGTTCGCGCCGGGAACCGTTCAAACGATCTACGGCACGGCAAGGCTTGTTTCGGAAGCCTTGGAAGAAGTACCCTTCAAGCTTGTCTGCTTCGACGTCGACATCGCCGCGATCCGGGATGCGATGTTCTACGGAGCGCGCTTGTCCGTTCAACCGGAAGTCGAGAAAACCTACAATAAACAAGCTGCGGACAAACTGGATGGACAGGTGTTCGCGGCCATGAGAAAAGCCTAGTGAATCTTCACTAGGCTTTTTCTGTCTATTGGCGTTTCTCGCGGTTGAGCGCATGGTTCGCATGCGAGTCTTTCGCGACTTTCTGCTCGAGCTCTTCTTTCGTCACCGCTTGCGGATCCTTCTTGATCGACTGAATGTCACGCGGCACTTGGGGAACGATCCGGCCGATAATATCCGCCATTTCTTCGCCGAAGCCGGCGATCGGACGGCCGCGTCTGATGTCGGCGCCGAGCTCTTTCAGCCTGGAGGAGAGATCGATGTCCGCGGTGACTATGGCGTCGATGCCGTACGGATCCTTGTGGAACGCTTCCGCAACGGCGTATTTGACCGTGCCGACGCGGGAACGGTCCAGATTGCCGGCAACGTCGATGCCGACGACCGCTTTATTTTTAAAGACAACGCAGTGCGCGTCCTTCACGCCCGGCACATGACGCGCCAGGCTTTCCAAATGCGCAGCAACTTGTTTTGGGCTGCTGATCTTTTGCTTCTGCGGGGCGCTTTGCTGCGCGCGAACGCGTTGATCATTTTGCGGAGAGGGTGATGTCTCATTGCGGGCGACAGTGTTGCAGCCTGCTGTCAGCATACAAAGGAGCATAGCAGGCACCAGCCATTTCCTCATATTCGCCACCTGACCTTTCTAAAGTGTGCATCTGTGCATCTTATGTCGAAGCCTTGGTCGCAAGCTCCGCTCACTGCTCGGGCATGCATCCCGCCTAGTTTGCCTTGAAGCGGGTTCCGCTATGTACGCCTTGAACGAAATTCCAACGCCAGGAGGTCTCACGATGAAAAAAATATTCGTGCTCGACACCAATGTTCTGCTCCATGACCCGCAAGCGATCTTTGCCTTCGAGGACAACGAGGTTATCATCCCCGCAGTGGTGTTGGAAGAGATCGACTCGAAGAAGAGACTCGCCGACGAGCTGGGCCGGAATGCAAGGCATGTATCCCGGCTGCTCGATCATATGCGCGAGAACGGGCATTTGCATGAGGGCATCGTGCTGGATAACGGAGGCGTGCTGAAGGTCGAGCTGAACCACCGGAGCTTCGTCCGCGTGCAGGAGATGTTCGGCGAGATGTCGAACGACAATCGCATTCTGGCGGTGGCCTTGAACTACCATCTGGAGGAGCAGGAGAGGGGAAGCGCGCGCCCGGTCATTATCGTCAGCAAGGACGTGCTCGTCCGCATTAAAGCGGATGTGCTCGGCGTCGAGGCCCAGGATTATCTGTCCGATCAAGTCGTGGCGCCGTCCGAGGTGTATGCGGGGTATTTGACGCTGAAGGTACATCCGGCGGTGATCGACGAGTTCTATACGTACCGGTTTCTGACGATCAAAAATTTACAGCTTAACCTACGGCTGCATCCGAACGAATTCGTCATTCTGAGAGACGAGATGGGCACGTCGAAGTCGGCGCTGCTGAAAGTGAGCCAGGACGCGGCCAGGTTGGAACCGCTCTATCTAAGCAACGATCCCGTGTGGGGCATTACCGCCCGCAACGCGCAGCAGCGCATGGCGCTGGAATTGCTGCTTAACGACGACATCCCGCTCGTGACGCTGACCGGCAAGGCGGGAACGGGCAAGACGCTGCTGGCGCTTGCCGCAGGGCTCATGAAGGTGGAGGATGAGCATAAATACAAGAAACTGCTGATCGCAAGGCCCGTCGTGCCGATGGGCAAGGATATCGGGTATTTACCGGGCGAGAAAGAAGAGAAGCTGCGTCCGTGGATGCAGCCGATTTACGATAATCTGGAATTCCTGTTCGATACGAAGAAGTCGGGCGACATCGATAAAATATTGATGGGACTCGGCAGCATTCAGGTCGAGGCGCTTACTTACATCCGGGGGCGGTCCATCCCGGGCCAGTTCATCATCGTCGACGAGGCGCAGAACTTGACCCGCCACGAGGTGAAGACGATCGTGTCGCGAGTAGGCGAGGGGAGCAAGATCGTGCTGATGGGCGATCCGGAGCAGATCGATCATCCGTATCTCGATTCCATCAGCAACGGGCTCACGCATATCGTGGAACGGTTCAAGCAGGAAGGCGTCAGCGGCCATATGACGCTGGAGAAGGGCGAGCGCTCCAAGCTCGCGCAGCTGGCGGCGGATTTGCTGTAACGGCGGCCGAACGGTTTACGCGGGATCCGCGGCGGGCTTGACAATCTCGAAGTCGCATCGATAGGCGCGTGCGATGCCCGCGATCAAATCAACCTGATGACGGTCGACGGCGAGCAGCCATCGGCCGTCTTCTTGCATAAGGGCGGCAATGGCATGTTCAATGGCTTGCTCCAGCGCCGGTTCGAATTCCCGATCGGGCTTGTCCGCTGCGGGAGCGCCATAAGCGGCATCGTCAGAGGCAGCCAGTTCGACGACGGCCGCAAGCTGGAGATCCAGGTAAGTACGACCGGCGTCCGCGCGAACACCGTAGTCGGTGAACAAGCGTTCGTTCGGCTGCCATTCGTCCGCGAGCTGCAGCCATATGCCGCGCTCGCAGACGATGCGCTGGCCGGACGCGAACAGCTCGATGACGTCGCAGTCCTCGGGCGTGCCCAGGAACAAGGTCGAATGATGCTGGTCAAGCACAACGACGGCTTCCGCGATATCGTCTATGAAGAGGTCGCGGTCTTCCGGCTCCCAATCGTTCGGCAAGTGCAGGTCCAAGCTGTATACGGTTCTCACGGGCAACACGTTCCTCTCGTTCATCGTCTCTTCAGTATGGCGAATATCGGCAGGAGATGCAATGAAATGTATAGCGACAAAAAAACGCTTTCTTGCTACAATTAAGGTTAGCCCAAATCGGCGAGGAGGGATAAGGTGTCTCGTAGAAAGGTAGTCATATTGCTGTTAAGCTTGTTCACGCTATGCGCGGCTTTGCTCGTTTCGCTGACCGGCAAGCCCGGATCGCCCGTTACGCCGTCGGACGATGGGACACCTTCCAGCCAGCAGCCGCAAGTCGATCATGGCGCCGCTAAGGAACGCAAGACGCTTTCGATAGCCGTCTCGATGGACGAGGCGGAATTTCAATATTGGAATAAGCGCAAGGATTGGTTCGAGCTCAACCATGCGAACATCGCGATTGCGCTGACGAATATTCGCGGGCTTGATCCCGACGACGCGCGGAAGACCGCTTCCGAAGCCGGCGAGCCGTTCGACGTTATGCTGCTCGATGACGACCGCGTGCGCGAATTCGCCATGCAGGGCTACTTGCTGCCTGTTGACGAGATCGTCACGGGCGATTCCGCCGCGGACTTGTTGGAAGCGCTCACAGGCATGGTGAAATGGAACGGCTCGCTCTGGGGCGTGCCGGTAGACAGCAATCCGCTGCTGAACGTATGGTCGCGGAAGCTGCTAAGCGCCGCAGGCGTGCAGGAACCGCCCAAAACGATGGAAGCGTTCAAAGCGCTGGCGGCCGCGTTGTCGACGGAGCATCCGGGCAATTTCAGCCCGTTCAATCTGAATACGTCGGACCCGCGCGACCTGTCCGCATGGCTCGGACTGTTCCCCGGGAATGCGGCGGCGGCCGCCGCCTTATCGCCGTTCACGGCGAGCCAGAAGGAGCAGCTGCGCTACGCGGCCGAGCATAATAGCGAGCTGCTTCGGTTCAATCCGCTGCTGCAGACGGAGAAGCTGATGCATGCCTTTCAGTCGCAGCAGCTGCTTAGCGCGGTCGTACCGTGGACGACGTACTTCGCCTTAACGGATGACGAGCGGTCGCTGCTGACGATCGGCTCCGCGAACGGACCGATCGTACGGACCGACGGCAGAAGCTTCGTGCTTACGGCGGAGACGGACAAGGCGGCGGAAGCGCGGGAATGGATTCAATATATGACGGGATCGTCCGCGGAGCTCGAGCGCTACCGGTTATTCGGCCGGCTTCCCGCGCGCGTCTCCGTGATGACGGGCGAATTCGAATACAATGCCGTCGCGGACAAGCCCCCGCATTTTCTGGCGCCGATGCTGAAGGAGACGGCAGCGGCCCCCGATCCGCCATGGCGCGAACGCTGGATCCGCTGGGAGTCGCTGAGCTCGTCGCTCGGCGGCAACTCCCAAGCCTTCGGTCCGGGCGAAGCGAACGCGTTGATCGCGCAATGGAACGGGGAGACCGACGGGCAAACGAAAGACGGCGCAGAAGCGCCGTCTCGGCAGGAAACCGGTAATGAATCGCAAGCACGCGGCGATGAGCCGAACGAGCCTAAAAATGAATCGAAAGGCCAATGATCAGGCTGCCGTCTTCTACGGCGACGGATTTGGCTTTGACGAACGATACGATCTCGGAGGGATTGAATCCGAGGTCGAATTGCCGTTCCAGCTGCTTGCGCGTCGTATCGGGCAGCGCCAGGCCGTTGAAGATCAGCTCGTCGACGTGGAACAGGATGGCCCCGTTCTTCTCCAGCGTATAATGGCCGGTCAGCTCGACTTCCAGGCTGTCGTTCTTGCCGGTAATGACGACGTTGCCTTGCTGGAAGGCGAAGGCGAAATTGTTGAAAATCGCGTCTTGGCCGCGCAGGAATTCGTTCAGCTTGCCGGCGGGAATCGTCAGCGTATAATTGAAGCCGTCGATCTTCAGCATGTCTTTGTCTTTCTCGACCCAGTTCGGGATTTTGCCCATCGCTTTGGACAGCGCTTTGAAATAACGGTTGACCTCGACGAGCCCGACTTTCTGCCAGTAATCGTTGTAATCGTCGATCAGCGCGCGCAGCTTGTCCGCATCCGAACGCCCGTTCAGCGTCGTATCGACTTCGTCTTGCAAGCCGGCGACCCGGTCGCGCTGCGTGCGGAGCCGCGTCTCGACCTCGTCCAGCTGAGCGGATTGCGCGTTCAGCGAAGCGATGCCGCGCTGAAGCGTCTTGTACTGCTTCGAATAGTCGTTCAACGTCTGCTTATCGTTCGAGAAGATATAATCGAAATAGTCGATGATCGTAAGAAGTCCGGATAAATTCCGCGCGGACAGCAGCGCGTTCAACAGGATGTCGCGTTCGCCGGTATAGTAGGCGCGAAGCACCTTGCCGGCATCCTCACGTTTCCGGTCAATGGCTTCCTCCTGCTTGGCGAGCTCGGTTCGCGAAGCGCTCAGCTTGGCTTGCACGCCGGCCTGCTCCTCCTGGATGCGCGCGATTTCTTTGTCGATCTCCACGACCGACAGGCTCTTCTCCAGCACGCTTCGAATCTCTTCGTCCTGTGGAACGGCCGGTTTGGCGGGCTCGGCGAGAGCGGGATAGATCGTCAGCCAGCCGGCCAGCACGGCAACGGCGAATGAGACGGCCCAGCGGCGTTTCGTTCCTTGCACGGTCGTCCCCCTTTCCGGCAATGATGGATGCACTACTATATGCGGATAATAGGTTTATTATATCTGGAACGTTCAAATTTGTCCCCGGTTCGGAGGAGCGTCGCAATGGGAAACTCGAAACGGCTTACGCAGTCTATCTTGCATACGATCGCGGCTTCCAATCGGCTCGGCTGGCTTGAGAAGCCTCCCGCGTCTGTCGGTGAAGGTATCCCGGCCATCACGTTTCATGATTATATGGCGATGTGCCTGTACGACGAGCGGGACGGTTATTACAAGAGCGGCCGCGTGCGCATCGGCAAAGAAGGCGACTTCTACACCAGCTCCGCCATCGGCTCCATCATGGGCGGGAAGCTGGCCGGGTATGCCGCGAAGCTCGCCGGAGGCCAGTCCCGTGCCGTGACGATCATGGAGTGGGGAGCGGGAACGGGCGCGTTGGCGCAGCAAATGCTGGCGGCGCTGGACGGGATTGAAGAGAACGGCACCGTCCCGGCTTGGCTTGCGGACGCGCGCTGGGTGCTCGTGGACGGCAATCCGGTTCATCTGGACGAAGCCCGAAGCCGGCTGGCCGGAAGGCTGTCCGGCAGCGCGGGCCCGGCGCTCGCGTTCATGACGCCGGAGGAGGCGGAAGCCGAGCTCGGCAGAAGCGGAGAGGATCGGTTCACGATCGTGATCGCCAACGAACTGCTGGATGCGATGCCGGTTCATCGCGTCGTCAAGCGCGGCGGCGCGTTGCGGGAGCTCGGCGTAGCGGCTGCGGAGGCCGGGCCGGATGCTCCCGGCACCGAAATGGCAGGATCGTTGGCAGGGCTGATCGATGGCGGGGCGGGGAGCGATTTCCGGTACGTCCATATGCCGTTGTCCGATGAGCGGATCGCCGCTGCGCTGCACAGAGACGGCGTCCGGCTGCGCGAAGGCCAGATCATGGAAGTGAACATGAACGCCGAACGGTGGATTGCGAAATTGGGCGGCCTGATCCGCCGCGGCTGCCTTATGCTCATCGATTACGGCCATGAAGCGGCAGAGCTCGCGGGGCCGCATCGCATGCAAGGCACGCTGCTGTGCTATAAGAACCATGTCGCGCGGGATGAGCCGCTGCTGGACCCCGGCGGCCAGGACATGACCGCGCACGTGAACTTCACGGCCTGCATGGCGGCCGGCGCGGCAGCGGGCTGGCGACGGCGCTACTACGGCACGCAGAAACAGTTTCTCGTCGACGAAGGGCTGTTGTCCGAGCTTGCGGACCATGACGGCACGAATCCGTTCGGCGAAGCGGCCAAGCGGAACCGGGCGATCCGTCAGCTGCTGCTCAGCGACGCGATGAGCGAGACGTTCAAGGTGCTGGCGCTGGACAAATAGACGATAGACGAATCGAAAAAAGGCTGTTCCGGAGAGCTTGTCTCCCGGAACAGCCTTTTGGCTATTTTGCTCAAGTAGTAAAGGTTCCGTCTATTTAGAATGGGTTCCCCATTACAAATACCGTCCAATACGTAAAGCTGACGAAGGCGATAAACATGTATCCCCAGAACATCAGCATGTAGGTTCTTTCGGTAAAGTTCAAATAGCCTAACAGGACAAACACAGCGGTCTGGATAAAGAACAAGATTGCCATCTCGTTCAAGTGGCCTGCAAACGCCATCAACGCGATTGCGAGCGTCCAAAAACCGAGCACTCGGAACATGCGTGCCATGATTTCTCCCCCTCTCGACAGTCTCTACCCGATTACTATTGCCCATTATAACGTTTCAGGTAACGACTGTAAACTGTTTCAATCGTGACGAATTGGCAAACTTTTTAAGTTGCGCGCGCCCGTTAAGACAAGTTTGCTTCAATTTACAGCAATTCATGTATGAGCCTAAAAAAAAATGGATATACAATTTAGTATCCGATAGATTCTATGAACTCTACCAAGGGCATAGAGATAAAGTAAGCGCCTAATGTTGGGAGGTTTTGGTTGCATGACAGCAGTGAGACAAGATGCCTGGAGCCCGGATGACGATCTTATTCTGGCCGAGGTCACGCTGCGGCACATTCGCGAAGGCAGCACGCAGCTAGCCGCATTCGAAGAAGTAGGTGAACGGATCGGCCGCACTTCGGCAGCCTGCGGCTTCCGCTGGAACAGCTGCGTCCGCAAGCGGTACGAGGATGCCATTCAGATCGCGAAGCAGCAGCGCCAGAAACGAAATTATATGAAGAAGCAAACGTATGCAACAGCCCCTCACGTTTCCTCTATCCATGTGGTGGACGCGGAGGAACGCGCATTCAAGAACGATCCGCTGACGGAAGAATCGTTGTCGATCGATTCCGTGATCCGGTTCTTGCGTCAATGGAAAGGCACGTATCAAGAGCTGAATCGTCAAATCAAGACGCTCGAGCGCGATCTGCGCGAGAAGGACGACGAGCTTCAGGAGCTGCGCGAGGTCAACGAGCGCTTGTCGCTTGAAGTGAACAATGCGCAGACCGATTACCGCGCCGTGAATGACGATTACAAAACGCTCATTCAAATCATGGACCGCGCCCGCCGGCTTACCGTCCTGACGGAAGAAGACGAGGCGAAGCCGAGATTCAAAATGGACGCCAACGGAAATTTGGAGCGCATCGAATAACAGGCTCTAACGGAAAATTGCATGGCATAACGCCCGTACGATTGCGGCCGCACACTTAAAATCTCTCCGTTCCTTGATTAAGGACGGCGGGATTTTTTAGTTTGTTTCTGTTACGATAGCCGTATACATTCCTACATACTGACGAATTTCGAGGTGGGCGAATGAAATATACCGTCGTCGGCGCCGGCGCAATCGGCCTGCTCTATGCGGCGAGACTTGCCATGGCAGGGGAAGAGGTGCTTGTCGTCACGCGGACGGACGAGCAGGCGCAGTCTTTAATGAAGAAAGGCTTGCTGTTCAAGGATGCTTCCGGCGCGGAGCACGGCCTGCGAATGGCCGCGCAGCCGGTCAGCCGCTTCTCGGCGGCCGGCGGACCGCCCGCGTTCGCACCCGGCTGCGTTCTGCTCGCGGTGAAGCAGCCCCATATAAGCGAAGAGCTGCTTCGGGGCTTGCGGCGCATCGTGCCGGCGGGGGTACCGCTGCTTGCGCTGCAGAACGGCATCGGTCATCTGGAACGGCTGCGGGACGCGCTGCCGCATTCCGCCGTCTATGCCGCCATTACGACGGAGGGGGCGCTGCGGCCGGACATGCGCTCGGTCATCCATACGGGGATCGGGCAACTGACATTCGGCGGATGGACCCCGGACAACCTGAGCGAGGGCGATTCCGACGCGCAAAAAATGTTGCTGCACGCGTTGATTCATGCAGGAATTCAGGCCATTCTGTCGAATGACATGAAAGATCAAGTTTTCCTAAAGTTGCTAATTAACGCAGTCGTCAATCCGCTAACGGCTATTTTCCAAGTGAAGAACGGCGAGCTGCCGCGCGATGCGTACCGGGCGAGAATGATGCGCGCCCTCCATGACGAGAGCGTCGCGATTCTGCGCGCGGCAGGCATGGCCGGCCATGACGGCTTATGGGAGCGGCTGCTCGAGGTTTGCGCCGCGACCGCGGCCAACGAGTCCTCCATGCTGCGGGACGTGCGCGCCGGACGGGCGACGGAGATCAGCTGGATCAACGGCGGAATCATCCGCTATGCCGAACGGCTCGGCCTGCCGTCGCGGATGAACGAAGCCGTGCTTGCGTTAGTCGAGGCATTGAACGCTTCTTAATCGTCTATAGAGGAGGAACGGAGAGATGCAGTGGATTTGGGAGAGCTTCAAGCATATCTATGCCCTCTTGGCCGTCCTTCCCGCCATTCCGTTTCTGCTGGTCTACTTCGGCTATGCCGCCGTCACCGGCGATCGCAAGAAAGCGTTCCGCCTGGCGATGGACGTGACGACGGCGCTGCTGATCGGCTGCGTCGCCGTGCTGTTCAACCGGATCTTCGACAGCAGCTTCGGGCTGTACGGCATCCTGCTGATTCTGCTGCTCGGCGGCGGACTGCTGGGCAACGCCCAGTACCGGTTGAAGGGCAAGCTCGATATGTCCCGCATCATGCGCGCGATCTGGCGGCTCGGTTTCTTCCTCATGAGCTTCTGCTACGTCATTCTGATGTTCATCGGCATCGGCAAGAGCTTGTTCGCGGCCTGATCCGCCATGCGTCACCGCCCGGAAGGTGAGGGCTATCGCGCATCGGCATGCATAGGTTCCGATTACAGCCGGAATAGACAGATTCTTATTGTCGGCACAATCAGCCTCCAAACGCGGTCATTCTTCTTCGAATGGCTTCGATTGGAGGTTTTCTTATTTTGACGGTTGTGGAATCTATGTGTACAATAAATGAGAAAAACCCGCACTCCATTATTAGCTTGTAAACCGGAGAAAGAAAGGTAGAGACTGCCCGATGAGAACAGAGCAGATCCAGCTGCCTTTCAGTCAACCGATCGCCGAAGCTTACATAAAGCGAAGCCACCCCGGGATTGAAGGATTATTCGGCAGTCATCCCGCTGAGGAAACGCATTGGCACCGACGCTTGAATTGGCTGAAAGCTCATGCAGACAAACGCGTAGAGCCCGAACGTCTTGCAGAGGCATTGCTGGCGTACAATAAAGAAATGAATGATCACCCCGCGGTCATGACGAACATCGAAGCCATCCGGTCGGGCGCGCCGGTCGTCGTTACCGGCCAGCAGGCGGGACTGTGGACAGGCCCGCTGCTCGTGATACATAAAGCCGTAACGGCCATCGCGGCAGCCAAGGACGCCGCGCGGTTGACGGGAACGAACGTCGTCCCCGTGTTCTGGATCGCCGGCGAGGATCATGACTGGGACGAAGCGAATCACGCTTACGTTCGCAGCGGCGAGACCGGGCTTGCCCGGATTTCCGTCCCGCGGCCGAAAGGCGGACGCACGTCGGTCAGCCGCACGAAGCTTGCGTCCTCCGACCTCTCGGAAGCGCTCGCACGACTGAGCGCATCGCTGCCGGATTCAGGCTTCAAGCGCGAGCTGCTCGAGACGCTGGAAGGCTTCGCGGCGCGCTGCGACGACTTGTCGGCGTGGTTCGCCCTGACGATGGGCTGGCTGTTCGGCAGACACGGTCTCGTGCTGCTGGACGCCGACCATCCGGATGTTCGCGCGCTGGAAGCGCCGATGTTCGTGCAGCTCCTCGAACGCAACGACGAGCTGGAAGGCGCCTACATGCGCGCCGCCGGCACGCTGCGGGAACTCGGCTTCGAGCCTTCGGCGGACGTCGCCGAGCATTGCGCGAACTTGTTCCTGTTCGCGGAGGAGGAGCGGACGCTGCTGTTTAAATTCAGCGGCCAGGACGGACAAGCCGTTCCGGGCGGCGAATTCCGCAACCGCAAGGAGAGCTTCCGCATATCGCGCGATGAGCTGATGCGCATTGCGGAGCAGGAGCCGCAGCGGCTCAGCAACAACGTGCTGACGCGCCCGCTGATGCAGGATTACGTGCTGCCCGTGCTCGGCGCCGTGCTCGGTCCGGGCGAAATCGCCTATTGGACGCTGACGGGCGAAGCGTTCCGATGTCTGGGCATGGAGATGCCGCTCATCATTCCCCGGATGTCCTACACGCTCGTCGACGGGACAACCGAGAAGCATATGGAGAAGTACGGCCTCAGCTTCGACGAGGTCATGCATCGTTACGATGCGCATCGGTCGCGCTGGCTGAAGGAACGCGACGAGCTGGACATCGAAGGCCGTTTCGAAGAAGCGAGGAAGCAGTTCGAGACGATGTACGGCCCGGTCATGGATTTGTCCGCTTCGCTCGATAAGGGACTTGAAGCGCTCGCTTCCAACAATCTGCGCCGGATTCAGGATCAGATCTCGTATCTGGAGAAGCGCACGAAGGAAGCGCACGCGAGACGGTTCGACGCCGCGCTGCGGCAGCAGGACGGCGTCGCGCTGGCGCTGTGGCCCGAAGGCCAGCCGCAGGAGCGGGTGCTGTGCATGGTGGATTTCTGGAACCGCTTCGGTTCCGTTTGGCTCGATCAACTGCTGGATGCGCCGTACGACAGATCGGGCGGCCATCATTTGATTTATCTATAAACGAGAGGAAGTTGCACAATGACGGTAAACGCGAAGCAGAACAGCATCGTGCGGGATATGGCGCTCGCGCCGGAAGGCCATCTGAAAATCGATTGGGTCGCGGCGCATATGCCCGTCCTGAACCGGATCCGGGAGCAATTCGAGAAGGAGCAGCCGTTCAAGGGGCTGAAGGTGGCGATTTCGCTTCACCTGGAAGCGAAGACCGCCTATCTGGCGAAAGTCGTGCAGGCCGGCGGCGCGGAAGTGACGATCACGGGAAGCAACCCGCTGTCGACGCAGGACGACGTGTGCGCGGCGCTCGTGGAAGACGGCATTACCGTCTTCGCCAAATACAATCCCGAGCCGAAAGAATATAAGGAGCTGCTGATCAAAGCGCTCGAAACGAAGCCCGATCTCATTATCGACGACGGCGGCGACCTTGTATCGATTCTGCATGCGGAGCGTCCGGAGCTGATGGCGCAAATCCGCGGCGGCGCGGAAGAAACGACGACCGGCATCCTTCGCCTGAAAGCGATGGAGAAGGACGGCTCGCTGAGCTTCCCGATGGTGGCCGTGAACGATGCGTACTGCAAGTACTTGTTCGACAATCGTTACGGCACCGGCCAGTCCGTCTGGGACGGCATCAACCGGACGACGAACCTTGTCGTTGCGGGCAAAACCGTCGTCGTCGTCGGCTACGGCTGGTGCGGCAAAGGCGTGGCGATGCGCGCGAAAGGACTCGGCGCGCAAGTGATCGTAACGGAGATCGACGCGATCCGCGCCGTCGAGGCGCATATGGACGGCTTCACCGTCCTGCCGATGATCGAAGCGGCGAAGCTCGGCGACTTCTTCGTTACCGTGACCGGCAACCGCGACGTCATTCGCGGCGAGCATTACGAGGTGATGAAGAACGGCGCGATTCTGTCCAACGCCGGTCATTTCGACGTGGAAGTGAACAAGCCGGAGCTGGAGGCGATGTCCGCCAGCAAGCGCGTCGTTCGCCGCAACATCGAGGAGTATCAGCTGAAAGACGGACGCAGCGTTTATTTGCTCGCGGAAGGCCGTCTCGTCAATCTTGCCGCAGGCGACGGGCATCCGGCGGAAATCATGGACATGACGTTCGCGCTGCAGGCGATGTCGCTCAAGTACGTGAACGACAACTACGAGGCGATCGGCAAGAAAGTCGTCAACGTGCCGTATGCGCTTGACGAGCAGGTCGCGCGCTACAAGCTGGAAGCGATCGGCACCGGCATCGACAAGCTGACGGACGAGCAGAAGTCGTACCTCGACAGCTGGCAAGAGCACTGAAGCTGCGCCGATAGACCGAATTACGGAGGAGTTCGCGGCGCGGAGCTGCGGATTCCTGCTTGAGGGAAGGAATTTGCGGCTTTGCAAGGCGCGGAGCTGCGAAATTCTGCCTGAGGGAAGGAATTGTCTAGGGAAGGATTCAAGGGAATTCGCGGGTGAGTGAGAGCTGTGCCAGAAGACAACTCGTGATATTTCAAGCCTTGCGTAGAATCGAATCTCTTCGAATAAAAGACCTCTAATAGGACCTCGGAAATCCGCTCTTCAGCGGAAGCCGAGGTCCTTTCGCGTGTGCATCGGGCTATTCCGATGTCATGCGGGCACATATGGGACAGCCTCCGGACGTTCGCGGCACGCGCCTCGGACGCCGTGACCAGCTGCAACATTCCCAAGCGAAGCCGCGTCAAGGAAGGAGAACGGCAAACCAAATATAGGGGGTCATTCCAATGTTAAGAAAGGGGCAGGAGTCAAAGAGACGTTGGACGGGCAGGACGATGCTGACTTCAATGGCCGGCATGCTGCTGGCGACATGGATGCTGACCGGATGTTCGGCGTCGAACGGCGATAGGAACGCCGCGGCAAGCAACGGCGGCAGCCATGCCGCCGCATCGGAGTCGGCTCCGATGGCGAAGACGACAGATGGTTTCAGCGCCGATGCTTCTTCCGCGAAGTCCGACTCTGCTGCCGGGGACGATGCAAAGTCAAGCATGAACCAGGCTGCCGTTGCCGATAGCGATGCCGCAATGCCGGCCTCTGCCGGATCGGGAACCGCCTTGCAGCCGGAAGACAGCGCGAATCAAGGCTTCGAGCGGAAGATCGTTTACCGGGGCAATGTCGCCATGGAGGTCGAATCTTACGATGAAGCGCAGACGGCGCTTCGTAATCTGATTCATCTCTCCGGCGGGTATTTGCTTAACTTCTCGGATCAGAAAACGGACGCGGAACGGGGTGGCACCTTCACGGTCAAGGTCCCGGCCTCCGGATTCGACGGGTTTCTGAGCGGGCTGGAGAAAATCGAGCATGCCAGCTACGAAAGCAGCGCCAAAGGAACGGACGTCACGCAAGAATACGTCGATCTGCAGGCTCGTCTCAAGGCGCGGCAGGTGGTCGAGGCGCGGCTGCTCGACTTCATGGCGAAGGCGACGAAGACGGCCGACCTGCTGCAAATTTCCGGACAGCTGGGCGATGTGCAGACGGAAATCGAGCAAATCAAAGGCCGAATCCGCTACCTGGATAACAACGTCGCGTACTCGACGATCGATCTTCGGTTGTACGAGGTGATCAAACCCGCGCAGGCGGCGGACATAGCGAAGCGGGGATTCGGCAAGCGAATCACGGAAGCGGCGGCAAGCAGCGTGGAGGTGATGTACGCGTTCCTGCAGGGCGTAATCGTCGTAATCGCCGGCGCATTGCCTGTGCTGGCAGTACTCGCCCTGATCGGTATACCGGGCTACGGCATCTACAGGAAGGTGAATCGCAAGCGGATATCGGAGCGATTGACGACGGTTCCAATGTCGCAAGAACCAGCGCCACCTACACCTGCGTTACAAGAAACAACGTCACAAGAGCCAGCCTCTCAAGAACCAAATTCCCGAGAACCTTAACTCCCGCGCCGCCGAAGCAAGTGCGGCTTACTCACGAGCAGCCTGAGTGGCAGCAATCGACTCATGAGCAGTCTAGCAGCAGCAATCGACTCAAGAGCAGCCTGCGGCCAATCGATTCATGAGTATCCTAGCAGCAGATCTCTAGCAGCCTGAGCGGCAGCTATCCGACTCTCGAGCCGTCGAAACCAGGCGGCGAAATTGACCATCGAAGGCCGCCAAGACAACCATTGAAGGCTGCTTATTGAATACGGCGCGCTTGAAGAGCCGCATCCCTACTCGTTCGCGACATGGGGATGCGGCTCTTTGCGCATGTTCGCCGCGCACCGTTCGCGGGCGCGCAGCATGGCGCAGGCGACGGCGGCTTTCTTCGCCATGCCGCGCCGCTCATCGGCGCCGGCTGACGCGAACCGCGGATCGCCCGCAAGCGAGAGCAGCGCCTGCTCGCTGGCCGCAGCCGCATCGGATGCGTTGTCAAGCACGTAGAACGCGATCTGATAACAGTAATGCTCGACGCTTCGCAGCAAGGTGGATTTATCGTGCAAGGCGGTAATGCCGTTCATGGGCAGGCCCCCCGGATGATTCTGTATTCACGGCGATCGCATGCGGGTCAAGCGGAACGATTCAAGCGGCCTGGCGCGCAAACCGGATCCGGATAATCGAGGAGTCTCCCCCGCATGGACTGCCGATTACAGTTTACACGAATGAGAATAGGAAAAGGTTTCAAATTTGTAACAAGATTAATCCCCTAAATTAATTTCGGGGAAATGATGGCCGTCAAGCAGGAATTAATGGCCAGGTGGCGAATACATGAACCTGAGTGGTGAAATGTGGGGCCAAGTGGTGGATCTAGGGGGAGAGGTGGAGCGGTCAATGTTCATGGGCGAGTTTCAGCATAGCATCGATGACAAAGGCCGCATCATTATCCCCGTTAAATTCCGCGAACAGCTCGGCGAACACTTCGTCGTCACTCGCGGTCTCGACAACTGCCTGTTCGTCTATCCCCTAACCGAATGGAGCCAATTGGAGCAGAAGCTGAAAACGCTGCCGATGATGAAGTCGGACGCGCGGGCGTTTTCACGGTTCTTCTTCTCCGGCGCCACGGAATGCGAGCTGGATAAACAGGGAAGGGTAAACTTACCGAATACGCTGTGCGAATATGCCAAGCTGGACCGGGACTGCGTCGTCTTGGGCGTATCGAACCGGGTGGAGATTTGGAGCAAGGCGATTTGGGAGAGTTATTTCAAGCAGTCGGAAGAGACGTTCAACGAGATTGCGGAGAAGCTGGTCGATTTTGATTTTAATTTCTAGCCGTTGCCGGGTACGATCGTACCGGCAAGCGGCGGCTACCTGAGAGCCGGGAGGATAACATCATGTTTCAACATATAACGGTGCTCAAGGAAGAAGCGGTTGACGGACTTGCGATTAAACCGGACGGCATTTATGTGGATTGCACCTTGGGCGGAGCCGGTCATAGCGAGCTTATCGCTTCACGGCTTGGGCCCGGCGGACGTCTGATCGCGCTGGATCAGGACGATTGGGCGCTGGACAACGCCAAAATTCGATTGGCGGCTTACATGGATCGAGTGACGCTCGTGAAGAGCAACTTTCGCTATTTGGCGAAAGTATTGAGAGAGTTGAATATCGCCGGCGTAGACGGCGTCCTGTTCGACCTCGGCGTGTCGAGCCCGCAGCTCGACGAGGGAGAACGCGGCTTCAGCTACAATCATGACGCGCCGCTCGACATGCGGATGGATCAGGACGGCATGCTGACGGCGAACGATATCGTGAACACTTGGGATGAACGCGAAATTGCCCGGATCATTACGAACTACGGGGAAGAGAAATTCGCCAGATCGATCGCCCGCAAGCTGGTCGCGGCCAGGGAGAAGGCGCCGATCGAGACGACCGGCGAGCTGGTCGAGATTATCAAGTCCGCCATTCCGGCGGCGGCGAGGCGCACGGGACCGCATCCCGCGAAACGGACGTTCCAGGCGCTGCGAATCGCGGTGAACGACGAGCTCGGCGCGGAGGAGACGGCCTTGGAACAGACGGTCGACGTGCTCAATCCGGGCGGAAGAGCGTCGGTCATTACGTTTCATTCGCTGGAGGACCGTATTTGCAAGCAGCTGTTCGCCAAATATGTGGAGAAATGCACCTGTCCGCCGGATTTTCCGTTGTGCGTGTGCGGCGGAGGCAACGGGAAGCTTAAGCTGGTGTCCCGCAAGCCGATCGTCCCGAGCGAGGCGGAGCTGGAGCAGAATCCCCGGTCGCGCTCCGCGAAGCTGCGCGTGGCCGAGAAGCTGTAGCGGCTGCGGAACGAAATTTGTCAAACATGAATGAACACATAGAGTAGCACACACCGAGCAAGAAGGAGAGAGGGAACGCATATGGCCTATATCAATGGAAATCTCGCGATGCAGCCGAAGCGAAAGCCGGAACGGCAGCCTTCCTACCGCGAGACGAAGAAGGTCGTCACCAGACGCAAGCCGATTCCCGTCCAGGAGAAGCTGTTGTATCTGTTCACGATTCTCGTATGCGTCGTCGTAGCGGGCGTCATTATATTCCGTTACGCGCAAATCTATCAGATGGAGCAGGAAATCGCGACGCTGTCCGCCAAGCAGACTAAGCTGGAAGAACAAATCGCCACGTTAACGACGCAGAAGGAAATCGCGAACGATCCGAAGACGCTGATGGAAAAAGCCAAGGAGCAAGGAATGGTCAAGGCGGACGAAAAAGACGATAATTCGGTTAAAGTCACCGTGCCTGCTTCCACTGACGAGACAACGCTTGCCAACAAGGATTAGGTGAAGACGATGACCAAACGCATAAAACTACGCACGCTGCTGGTCGGGGGGTTCATTACCCTCCTTTTTGTTTTCCTTGTCGGCCGCATCTATTGGGTGCAGGTGGTGAAAGCGGATTTCTGGACCGAGAAGGCAAAGGAAGTGTGGGCGAGATCGGATAAGCTCATTCCGGAACGCGGCACGATTACGGACCGCAACGGCAACGTGCTGGCGATGGACGTCACGGCCTATACGATCGCCGTCAACCCGCAGACCATTCATGACTTGCAGCTCGGGGACGTCATCGTCACTAAGCTCAGCTCGGTGCTCGGCATTTCGCAATCCTATGTGCGCGGCGTCGTCGAAGCGAAGCAGGACAACGGGACGTTCTTCAAGCAGCGGGAGCTGCATAACGGCGGCTGGAAGATCGACAAGGCCGTGGCGGACCGGATCGTCAAATTCCGCGATCAGCTGATCGAGCAGACGAAGCATAAGGACGTCGGCATCTACCTGATCGACGAGAAGAAGCGGTTCTATCCGAAGCAGACGCTTGCCGCCCACGTGCTCGGTTACGAGAACAAGGAAGGCAATGCGGTCATGGGGCTGGAAGCGTCGCTGAACGATCAGCTGCGCGGCACGGAAGGGTATATCAAATACGAGAAGGACGGCAACGGCATCATTATCGATAACGGCAACGTGGACATCCAGCCCGCGGTCGACGGGAAGAACGTCAAGCTTACGCTCGACATGAACATACAGAGCTATATCCAGGAAGCGCTCAAGGAAGCGTACGACAAGTATCAGCCGAAGAGCATCACGGCGATCGCCGCCGATCCGCAGACGATGGAAATTCTCGGCATGGCCAGCCTGCCGGATTTCAATCCGAACACGTACTGGACGGCGCCGCAGGCGAATTTCTACGACCATGCGATCAAGTCGCTGTACGAGCCGGGCTCGACGTTCAAGATCGTGACGCTGGCCGGCGCGGTGCAGGAAAATATTTTCAATCCGAACGAGCAATACAAATCGGGTTCGATCAAGGTACCGGGCGATACGATCCACGATATCCATCAGAATTGGGGGACAATCACGTTTCTCGAAGGCTTGAAACGGTCGAGTAACGTGGCCTTCGTCAAGCTGGGCTATGAAGGGCTGAAGCCGGAGAGGCTGATGAGCTACATCAACAATTTCGGCTTCGGCAAGAAAACCGGCATCGAGCTGCCCGGCGAAGCGGCCGGTCGCGTAAATCCGCATTATCCGGTCGAGTACGCGACCGCCGCGTTCGGCCAAGGCAAGGTGCAGGTGACGCCGATCCAGCAGGTCGCGGCCGTCGCCGCCATCGCGAACGGGGGCAAGCTGCTCGTGCCGCATCTGGTCAAGGAAATCGACGACCCGGTGACGAAGAAAGCGGAAGTGACGAAGCCGCAGACCGTCCGACAAGTCGTGACCGAGAAGACGGCCAGCCAGGTCGACGAATATTTGGAACAGGTCGTATCCGACCAAGAAATCGGTTCCGGCAAGAACGCGTATATCGAAGGCTATCGCGTCGCCGGGAAAACCGGTACGGCGCAGAAGGTAATTCCGGGCACCAACAAGTACGCGGATGACAAATACGTCCTGTCGTTCATCGGCTTCGCGCCGGTCGGCGACCCCAAGGTCGTGCTCTACATCGTCATGGACGAACCGAACGACCGGCTTGCTTCCGGGGGCTCGGCGGTTGCGCCGATCTTCAAGCAGATCATGCTGCAGAGCCTGCGCCATCTCGGCGTTCAGCCGATCCGGACGACTAACGAGTCGGAGGACGACGGCGCGAACAAGGAGCTGACGATCGCGGTTCCGGACGTGACGAAGAAGACGCTCGCGGATGCCAAGAAGGCGCTTGACGCCAAGAAGCTCGGCTACGTCGTCGTCGGCACGGGCGGCACGGTGCTGAAGCAAATTCCGAAAGCGGAATCCGCCGTCGGCACGGCCCAGAAGGTGTACTTGCTGACGCAAGAGACGAGCAAGCTGGCGACGCCGAACATGAGCGGCTTGCCGCTTCGCGACGCCATGCAAATATGCGCGAACCTGCAGCTGCGCTGCATCGCCAGCGGCGAAGGCTTCGTCAAGTCGCAGACGGCGGCGAAGCTGAACGGCAATCCCGTGCTGACGCTGAACCTGTCGCCGCCGGACGAGGAATTGATCCGGCAGGCCGACGGGGAGGCCGGCGAAGGCGGAGATGCGGATAGCAATGCGGCCGGCAAATCCGGCAATATGAAAGGTTAGCCGGGAATATAGGCGGCCGGCCGCGCTTCACGAGGCGGCGGCCGGATGGCGATAGCCGCTCGTTCAAGGGGATAGCTTGTTCTATCTCCTTTTCTTTTCGAATAGGCTTGGAGTAGGAGACGGTTGGACGAACGTTCCCGTTTTACGAGCCTTTCGGAGGGATGACGGATGAAGGTTTCCAGCGTAACGATCAGGCGCCGGTTGTTCACGGCGCTTCTCATTGGCGTTCTTATGTTTACGCTTCTGGCGGGAAGGCTTGGCTACGTGCAGCTGTGGAAGGGCGAGGAGCTCGCGGCCAAAGCGGAGGATTCGTGGCGCCGGGAAATCCCGTTCGCGGCCAAGCGCGGCGAGATCATGGACCGAAACGGCAGCCTGCTTGCGTATAATATTAGTTCGCCGACCATTATGGCGATTCCGGCTCAAGTGAAGGACGCGAAGGACGAAGCGGCCAAGCTGGCTGCGGTGCTGGGCATGACCGAGGATGCGGTGTATCAGTCGATCACGAAGAAGCAGCTGATCGTGTACATCAAGCCGGGCGGACGCAAGATCACGGCCGAGAAGGCACAGCAAATCAAAGATTTGAATCTCGCGGGCATCGTCGTAGCGGAAGACAACAAGCGGTATTATCCGCTCGGCACCTTCGCTTCCCACGTGCTCGGCTTTACCGGGGTGGACAATCAAGGCTTGACCGGCATCGAAGCGAAATACGATTCGCTGCTGCAGGGCATCAACGGCAATGTCTCCTTCTTGTCGGACGCGAAGGGCGACCGCATGCCGGGTTCGTCCGATACGTACTCGGCGCCGAAGGACGGGCTGAATCTGGAGCTGACGCTCGATAAGCAGATCCAGACGATCATGGAGCGCGAGCTCGACCAGGCGATGGCCAAGTTCCAGGCCGACGACATCATCGCGATCGCCATGGATCCCAATAACGGCGAGATACTGGGCATGGCCAGCAGGCCGTCGTACGATCCCGCCAAGTATAAGGAAGTCGATCCGCAAATCTACAATCGCAATTTGCCGATCTGGATGACATACGAGCCCGGTTCCACGTTCAAAATCATTACGCTGGCCGCGGCGCTGGAGGAAGGCAAAGTCAACCTGACCCAGGATCATTTCTTCGATCCCGGCGCGGTGGAGATCGGAGGGGCGCGGCTGCGCTGCTGGAAGAAGGGCGGCCACGGCAGCCAAACCTTCCTCGAGGTCGTGCAGAACTCCTGCAACCCCGGCTTCGTCGCCCTGGGTAACCGGCTTGGCAAAGACAAGCTTTTCGAGTATATTAGAAACTTCGGCTTCGGCAAGAAAACGGGGATCGATCTCGGCGGCGAGGAGAACGGCATCATGTTCAAGATGAGCCAGGTCGGACCGGTCGAATTGGCCACGACGGCATTCGGCCAAGGCGTATCCGTGACGCCGATCCAACAGATTACGGCTGTTTCGGCGGCGATCAACGGGGGGACGCTGTATAAGCCCCATGTCGCGAAGCAATGGATCAATCCGGATACGGGCGAAGCGGTCAGCACGGTAGAGCCGGAGGTCGTCCGCAAGAACGTCATCTCCGAGCAGACGAGCGCGCAGGTGCGTAATGCGCTGGAGAGCGTCGTCGCCAAGGGCACGGGGCGCAACGCCTTCATCGACGGCTACCGGGTCGGCGGCAAGACCGGTACCGCGCAGAAGGTCGTGAACGGACGCTATTCCCCGAACGAGCATATCGTGTCGTTCATCGGCTTCGCGCCGGCGGACAATCCGAAGATCGTCGTCTACGTCGCGGTCGACAACCCGCAGGGCATCCAATTCGGGGGCGTCGTCGCCGCGCCGATCGTCCGCAACATTCTGGCCGACGCGCTGCCGCATCTGGGCGTGCAGCCGAGCACGAAGCAGATCAATAAAGATTATAAATACGGGGAAACGCCGATCGTGACCGTTCCGAATCTCGTCGGCAAAACCGTATCCGATATCTATGAGGATTTGAACATGAACTTCAATCTCTCTTCCGCCGGCAGCGGCGATACCGTCATCCGGCAGTCGCCGGCCGCCGGAACGCGCGTCGACAGAGGGTCAACCATCCGCATATATTTAGCCAAAGACAATGATGAAAGCGAAAATCCCTGACTATAATGAGTAGTGAGTATCGATTGTTGGCACAGGCTGCGCACGGCGCTGCCGCCGCTCTCGGCGGCTCGCACGGCCTGGTCTCATGGGAGGGGACGAGAGCGATGCGGGTGGAACAGCTGGCCTCACTGCTGCTTACGGCTGTCCTTATCGGAGATGGGGAAACGGCAATCGCCGGGATCGAAACCGATTCCCGGCGCGTGATGCCGGGGGATTTGTTCATATGCCTTCGCGGTCATCGCGTCGACGGGCATGATTACGCCGCGCAGGCCGTAACGGACGGAGCCGCGGCAATCGTCGCGGAACGGCCGCTGGCGCTGCCGCGCGAGGTTCCGCAGATCATCGTCAAGGACGGCCGGCACGCGATGGCCGTTCTGGCGGACTATTATTACGGGCAGCCGAGCCGCCGCTTGAAGCTGATCGGCGTCACGGGCACGAACGGCAAGACGACGACGACGTATTTAATCGAGCGAATTCTGAAGGACGCCGGCCATTCGCCGGGCGTGATCGGTACGGTGGAGATGCGTTACCGGGACCGGGCGCTTCCGATGTCGGGCACGACGCCGGAGGCGCTGGAGCTGCAGCGTTCGCTGCGCGCGATGGCGGACGCGGGGGCGGATTATTGCGTCATGGAGGTGTCCTCGCATGCGCTGGAGCAAGGCCGGGTGAAGGGCTGCCGGTACCGGACGGCGATCTTCACCAATCTGACGCAGGACCATCTCGATTATCACGCGACGATGGAGCGCTACGCGGCGGCCAAGGCGCTGCTGTTCAGCCGCATGGGCAATGAATTCGCCGTCCTGCCCGAGGACCGGCTGTTCGCGGTGCTGAACGCGGACGATCCGGCATCGCCGGGCTACGCCGACGCGACGGCGGCGGAAGTGGTTACGTACGGCATCGAACGCGATGCCGACGTGCGGGCCTCCGGCGTGCGGATTACGGCGCACGGAACGGCTTTCCATGTGGAGACGTTCGCGGGGGCCGCGGACATTACGCTGAAGATGGCGGGCAAATACAATGTCTACAATGCGCTCGGCGCGATCAGCGCCTCGCTCATCGAAGGCATTCCGCTCCGCCGAATCAAGGCCAGCCTCGAAGCGCTGCCGGGCGTGCCGGGACGGGTGGAGGCGGTCAACGCGGGCCAGTCCTTCGCCGTCATCGTCGACTACGCGCATACGCCGGACGGCCTCGAGAACGTGCTGAAGGCGATCAAGGAATTCGCCGTCGGCCGCGTCATCTGCGTGTTCGGCTGCGGCGGCGACCGGGACCGGACGAAGCGCCCGCTCATGGGCGCCATATCGGGCCATTATGCGGATTACAGCTTCGTCACCTCCGACAATCCGCGCACGGAGGATCCGCTGCGGATCCTGGCCGACGTGGAAGCGGGCTTGCTGCGGGACGGCGTTCCGCGGGACCGCTACGAGCTGCTCGCCGACCGCCGCGCCGCGATTCAAAAAGCGGTTGAAATGGCGAGCCGTGACGATGTAGTATTAATTGCGGGGAAGGGCCATGAAACCTATCAGGACATCCAAGGGGTCAAAACCGATTTTGACGACCGGGAAGTGGCCAAAGAAGCGATAAGGAGTCTTTCATTGTGATCAAACGACCATTAGAAGCGATTGCCGCCCTATGCGGCGGTACGATGCTGAACGATAGCGGCGGCGCCGAGATTCACGGCGCCTCCATTAATACGAGAACGATCCAGCCCGGAATGCTGTTCGTGCCAATTCTCGGCGAACGGGTCGACGGCCATGATTTCGTCTCGAACGCCTTGTCGGCCGGGGCCGGCGGGGCGTTGTGGCAGCGGAGCAAAGCGGTGCCCGGCGACCTGTCGGCAGCACCGCTTATCCTCGTTGACGACACCGTCGAGGCGCTGCAGCGGCTGGCGGCGAACTATCGGGACGAGCTTGATTTGCTCGTCGTCGGCGTAACCGGCAGCAACGGCAAAACGACGACGAAAGATTTGGTGGCTGCGGCATTGTCGGGTTCGTTCCGCGTACATAAGACGGAGGGCAATCTGAACAATCATCTCGGACTGCCGCTGACGGTGCTCGAGCTGGACGAATCGATCGGCGCCGTCGTGCTGGAGATGGGCATGAGCGAGTTCGGCGAAATCGATTTCCTTACGAGGCTGGCGAAGCCCGACGTCGCGATCATTACGAACATCGGCGAATCCCATATGCTGCAGCTCGGCTCGCGCGCCGGCATCGCGAAGGCGAAGCTGGAGATCGTCGCGGGACTACGTCCCGGCGGGCTGCTGCTCATCAACGGCGACGAGCCGCTGCTGCTCGAAGGGATACGTTCGGCGCAGCTGCCCGAAGGCGTTGAAGTGCAAACTTTCGGCCTGAAGAACGAAAGCCGCTGGCAGGCCGAAAATATAACGGGCGACGCGGTATCGTCGCTGTTCGACGTGAAAGGCGTGGCGGAGCTGCAGCGCGTCGCGCTTCCCGTCGCCGGACGGCATAACGTATCGAACGCGCTTGCGGCGATCGCCGCGGCGAAGAAGCTCGGCGTTCCGGCGGACGTGCTCCGCCGGGGGCTCGAGCGGCTGCAAATGACGAGCATGCGCATCGAGCCGGTTCGCGCGCACAACGGCGCCATGGTGCTGAACGATGCGTATAACGCCAGCCCGACCTCGGTCCGCGCGGCGGTCGATCTGGTCGCCGGCCTTACGGGCTACGGGCGCAAATGGCTCGTGCTCGGCGACATGCTGGAGCTCGGACCGCAGGAGAACGAGATGCATGGCGAAGTCGGCGCGTACATTACGCCGCTGAAGGCGGATGCGGTGCTGACGTTCGGCGCGTTGACGCGGCATACCGCGGCGGAAGCCGCCAAGCATTTTGCCGCGGAAGGGCTGGCGGGGCGCGTTCGCGCGTTCGACGATAAAACGGAGCTGACGGCATGGCTGCAAGCGCAGCTGGCGCCGGAGGATCTTGTACTCGTGAAAGGATCGCGCGGCATGCGCATGGAAGAAATCGTCCATGCCTTGCAGCGCGCGTAGAGGTGAATCATGGACGTTAAGGTCATTCTTCTGTCAATCGGCGCTTCATTCATGCTTGCGGTTCTATTCGGGCCTTTGTTCATTCCGCTGCTGCGGCGTCTGAAGTTCGGTCAAACCATCCGCACCGACGGTCCGCAGAGCCATTTGAAGAAAACCGGCACGCCGACGATGGGCGGGATCATTATTCTGCTCGCGGTACTGCTCGCTTTCTTGAAATTTTCCGATAAAACGAATGCGTTCTGGGTGCTGCTCATCGCGTGCTTCGGCTTCGGGCTTGTCGGATTTCTCGACGATTATATCAAAATCGCGTTCAAGCGCTCGCTCGGCTTGACGGCGTTCCAGAAGCTGTTCGGCCAATTGTTGTTCTCGGTCATCATCTGCGTCATGCTGCATCATATGCATCACAGCACGTCGATCGGCATTCCGGGTACGTCGACTTCGATCGATATCGGCTGGTTCTATTATCCGTTCGTTGTTATTATGCTTTTCGCCACGTCGAACGCCGTCAACTTTACGGACGGCGTGGATGGCTTATTAGGCGGGACAGGCGCCGTCGCCTTCACGGCGTTTACGATTCTCGCGCTGCATGCCAGCGAGCATGAGTCGGCGATATTCTCCGCGACGATGATCGGCGCGCTGCTCGGCTTCCTCGTGTTCAACGCTCATCCGGCCAAGGTGTTCATGGGCGACTCCGGATCGCTCGGCATCGGGGGCGGCATGGCGGCGGTGGCGATTTTGACCAAAACGGAACTGCTGCTGATCGTGATCGGCGGAGTCTTCGTGCTGGAGATGCTCTCGGTTATTTTGCAGGTCGGCTCGTTCAAGCTCCGAAAGGGCAAGCGGATCTTCAAAATGAGCCCGATCCACCATCACTTCGAGCTGTCCGGCTGGAGCGAATGGAAAGTCGTGTCCGTGTTCTGGTTCGTCGGAATCGTGTTCGCGGCGGTCGGGGTGTTTCTCGGACGGTAGTTATTGGGCGTGGGCTGATGGCGCTCTCCGCGGTCGGTTCGGGTTTCCATGCGGTTGCTCCGTTTCTCCGGTCGCTCAGTTTTCAAGTTCCGTGAGGGAACAAGGCAGTGAAGCTGCCGATGATTAACATCGGCTCGAGAGTTTAGCGAGAGTATGGACGGAACAAGCGGGCAAATCTTCCGAGCCGTCTTCGGGTGCAGGTAACCAGACATACAGGTAACGCTGGCGCGTCTGGCATGAAGGCATCCCGGGTGAGTTCGGGCAGGCTGGAGCTATCGGTTATCGGCGCTCTCGCAAGGACATCGGGCCTGCGCCGTACCAGTGCAGGAGCGCCTCTGGCGCACCAACGTTCTTCTGGACGCAGTCACCCAGGTAGCACAGGCGCACCAAACGTAAAGACTGTCCCGCAGGGACAATCGGCCGGATGGAGCAATGTGCCAGCGGCGCGGCATTCTAACGAACTGCACGCGCCTTATATGGATGAACAGGATGCCGTTGGCATCGTAACGAATCTGAAACGTCTTATATCGTAGTAAAAGGCTCACAAGTAGGGCTGAACGGCGATATAAGAACGCTGGAGTTCGTTAGGATGCGAGAAACCGGTGATATTGGCGAATAGCGTGAACTGAGTTCGTTAGCGGCGTTGGCAACGGGACATCGGGCCTGCGCCGCACCAGTGCAGGAGCGCCTCTGGCGCACTTACGTTCTTCTGGACGCAATCCCCAGGTAACACGGGCGCACCAATCGTAAAGTCTGTCCCGCAGGGACATCGGGCTTAACGCCGCACCAGTGCAGGAGCGTCACAGGAGCACTTACGTTCTTCTGGACGCAATCCCCAGGTAACACGGGCGCACCAAACGTAAAGACTGTCCCGTCATCAGGAACACAGGCGCCCTAAAAAGTAAAGTCTGTCCCGCAGGGACATCGGGCCGGATGGAGCAATGTGCCAGCGGCGCGGCATTCTAACGAACTGCACGCGCGTTATATGGATGAACAGGATGCCATCGGCATCGTAACGAAACTGAAACGTCTTATATCGTAGTAAAAGGCTCACAAGTAGGGCTGAACGGCGATATAAGAACGCTGGAGTTCGTTAGGATGCGAGAAGCCGGTAATACTGGCGAATAGCGTGAATTGAGTTCGTTAGCGGTGCTCTCGCAGGGACATCGGGCCTGCACCGCACCAGTGCAGGAGCGCCTCTGGAGCACCAACGTTCTACAGGACGCAGTCACCCAGGTAACTCGGGCGCATCAAACGTAAAGTCTGTCCCGCAGGGACATCGGGCTTAACGCCGCGCCAGTGCAGGAGCGCCTCTGGAGCACTGACGTTCTACCATCCGGGTGTCCAGAGGGTGGAACCCTCGGGATCCCCCTTTCAAAGGGGGATTTAGGGGGATTGTCCTTCGGGTTAGGGGCTTGCCCTTAGAATTTGAAGGTTTGTCCTTAGGGTTCCCTTTGGGTTAGAGGTGTGTCCTTAGAATCAGGGGATTTTCCTTTGTACAAGATAATTATTGTATATTAGATTACTAATTCGTTTATTAATATGATGATCTGAATTGGGAGCGCAGAGGGCAGCGCCTTCGCATCGCTAAGGGAGCGCAGAGGGCAGCGCCCTCGCATCACCAAGAGAGTCCGGCGGACAGCACCCTCGCCCAGGCATAAGATGTACTTTGACTCATTCCAGCCGGACAGCCGGCAGCAAACTGCGATCGCAAAACAATAAGGAGTGACACTATGAAACACCCATCCTTATACAAGGATCAAAAGGTTATCGTGCTCGGCCTGGCCAGAAGCGGGGTCAGCGTCGCGAAGCTGTTCCACAAGCTCGGCGCGAACGTCACCGTCAACGATATGAAGGATCGCCAATCAAGCCCCGAAGCGGACGAGCTGGACGCTTTGGGTGTTTCTGTTATTTGCGGCAGTCACCCGGACGACCTGATCGGACCGGACACGGCGCTCGTGGTCAAGAACCCGGGCATTCCGTATACGTCGCCGCCGGTGAAGCAAGCGGTCGACCTGGGCATCGAGGTCGTGACGGAAGTGGAAGTCGCCTCCCTGCTGTCGCCGGCGCCGATCATCGGCATTACCGGCTCCAACGGCAAGACGACGACGACGACCTGGATCGGCGAAATGCTGGAAGCCGCCGGCCTGAAGCCGATGGTCGCGGGCAATATCGGCACGCCGTTATGCGAGGCGGCGCAAGTCGCGGAGCCGGACAATTGGATCGTCGCGGAGCTCAGCAGCTTCCAGCTGAAAGGCACGACGAATTTCCGTCCGCGCATCGCGTTGCTGCTCAACATTGCGGAAACGCATCTCGATTACCACGGGGACATGGAGGATTACAGCGCGTCCAAGGCGAAGCTGTTCGCCAATCAGACGAAGGACGACACGGCCGTGCTGAACGCGGACGACCCGTTCTGCCGGGATCTGATGCAGGGAGGACAGCTCAAGGCGCGCATCATTCCGTTCTCGACGACGCAGGAGCTGGACTACGGCTTATGCGTGACGCCGCCGTATCCGGCATCGCTGACGGAACCGGAAGGCGACGCCGCGCGCCGGATCGTATGGCGCGACCTCGAGGGCGGCGAACGGGACATCTTCCCCGTCGCGGAGCTCGGCATTCCGGGCCGCCACAATGCGGCGAACGCGATGGCGGCGATCGCGGCTTGCCTGGCGGCGGGCGCTTCCGCGGCTTCGCTGGCAGAACCGCTGCGCGAATTCCGCGGCGTCGAGCACCGGCTCGAATACGTGTGCGAACGTGCAGGCGTGGCGTACTACAACAATTCCAAGGCGACTAACCCGACGGCGACGATCATCGCGCTGCGTTCATTTGCGCCCCGCATCGTCCTGATCGCGGGCGGGCTCGACCGCGGGTCGGATTATATGGAGCTGCTGCCGCATTTCCGCGATCAGGTGAAAGCCGTCGTAACGCTCGGCGAAACCCGCGGCAAGATCGCGGCGGTCGCGAGCAAGGCAGGTTTAGCGGCCGTCAAAATCGTCGAACCTGAGGAGGATGCCGAGAGCACGCTCCGTCTTGCGGTGCAAGAAGCGGCCGCCCTTGCTGAGCCTGGCGACACCGTATTGCTGGCGCCGGCCTGCGCAAGCTGGGATATGTTTAAATCCTATGAGATCCGGGGCAGCATTTTTAAGCAATCGGCGCATAACTTGTAAGTAGGGGGCTCGTCCCTACTTCAGCTTGCAAGAGGTGTTCGCCTTATGGCCAAAGCAAGGTCCGCCCCGGACATGTGGATGATTATCGCGATTCTGCTCATACTTGCCATCGGACTCGTCATGGTGTACAGCGCCAGCGCCGTGCTGGCGTTTCATGATTTTGGGGACAAGTTCTATTACGTGAAGCGTCAATTGCTGTTCGCGGCGCTCGGGGTCGGGGCGATGATCGTCACGATGAACGCGGACTATTGGATCTGGAAGAAATGGGCCAAGTTCGGCCTGCTCGCCTGCTTCGGCCTGCTGCTGCTCGTGCTTGTTCCCGGCATCGGGGTCGTGCGCGGCGGCGCGCGAAGCTGGCTCGGCATCAGCTCCTTCGGCATTCAGCCGTCGGAGTTCATGAAGCTGGCGATGGTTATCTTCCTGGCTAAATTACTGTCCGAGAAGCAGCAGGCCGTGACGCAGTTCATGAAGGGCCTCCTGCCGCCGCTCGGCATCCTCGGCCTGGCGTTCGGTCTCATTATGATGCAGCCGGATTTGGGCACCGGCGCGGTCATGATCGGCGCGTCGCTGCTCATCATCTATACGGCGGGGGCGCGTCTGCGTCATCTTGGCTCCCTGGCGCTCGTCGGCGTCGCCGGTCTCGTCGGCCTGATCGCCGCCGCGCCGTACCGCCTGCAGCGGATTACGGCCTTCCTCGATCCGTGGGCCGATCCGCTCGGCGCGGGCTATCAATCGATCCAATCGCTGTATGCGATCGGACCGGGCGGCCTCGTCGGCCTCGGCCTCGGAATGAGCCGTCAGAAGTTCAATTATTTGCCGGAACCGCAGACGGATTTTATTTTCTCGATTCTGTCGGAAGAGCTCGGATTTATCGGCGGCGCGGCCATTATTCTGCTGTTCGGCATTCTGTTATGGCGCGGCATGCGAACCGCGATCGCGGCGCCCGACACGTTCGGCAGCCTGCTGGCGGTCGGCATCATCGGCATCGTGGCCGTTCAAGTATTCATCAACATCGGCGTCGTCATCGGCATGCTTCCCGTAACGGGCATCACGCTGCCGCTCGTCAGCTATGGCGGCTCATCGCTCACCCTGCTGCTGACCGCGCTTGGCATTTTGCTTAATATATCCCGTTATTCGAGGTGAGTGTTCCTATGCGTATCGTATTATCGGGCGGCGGAACCGGCGGCCACATCTATCCCGCGCTTGCGATCGGCAAGCAGGCGATGGAGGAGGAGCCGGGCTCGTCCCTGCTGTATATCGGTTCTCCGAACGGATTGGAGAGCCGCATCGTTCCCGCTCAAGGCATCGCCTTCGAGCCCGTCGAAATTACCGGCTTCAAACGGAAGCTGTCCTATGATAATGTGCGCACCGTGCTGCGGTTTCTGCGGGGCGTGCGCCGCTCCAAGGCGCTGCTGCGCAAGTTCAGGCCCGACGTCGTCGTCGGAACCGGCGGCTACGTATGCGGCCCCGTGCTGTACGCGGCGGCCAAGCTGGGCATTCCGACGCTGATTCACGAACAGAATGCGATCGCGGGCTTAACGAATCAATTCCTGTCCCGTTACGCGGACACCGTCGCGGTCAGCTTCGAAGACGCGCTGCCGCAATTCAAGCGTTCGCGCAGCACGATCTATACCGGAAATCCTTGCGCGACGAACGTCGTGCGCGCCGATAAGAAACAAGGCTTTGCCCATCTGGGCGTCCCGGCCGGCAGCCGCATCGTCCTGCTGGTCGGCGGCAGCCGCGGGGCCAAGGCGATAAACGATGTGATGGTGGACATGGTGCCGCTCCTCGGGCGACTGCCAGACGTCCATTTTGTGTTTGTTACCGGGGAAAGCTACTATGAACGGACGATGGAGCGGATCAAGGCCGCCGCGCCGCGGCTGCCGTCCAAGCTGATCGTGCTGCCTTACCTGCATCGGATGCCGGAAGTGCTGGCGGCATCGCAGCTCGTCGTCGGCAGGTCCGGCGCTTCTTCGCTGGCGGAGATTACGGCGCTCGGCATCCCGTCCATCCTGATTCCGTCGCCGAACGTCACGAACAATCACCAGGAAGCGAACGCGCGAAGTCTGGCGGACGCGGGAGCGGCGGAAATGATCATTGAACGCGAATTGAACGGTGCGGCGCTGTTCGAACGAATCGGCCGCATCATGATGAATAGAGACGTCCATAAGCAAATGGGCGAGGCGGCACGGGGACTCGGCATGCCGGATTCGGCGGCGCTGATCGTAGGCGAGCTGAAGCGGCTGACGCGGAAGTAGCCCCATGCCTGTCAGATGGGCGATTGTCACACTCCAGTGCGGGAAGGCATAGTATACAGCATAATCGTGACCGTCATCCGGAGGGCTTAAATCCCGGCTTCGAGGCAGCGCAAGATCTGCCCGAAACGCCAGGGAACGGGCCGCCCGGAGGAACGGACGCGCCTGGAGGTTTCAATCGCTTGCAGCAGAAGGAGGTACGGCAGATGGAGCAGTTTTTGGCAGAATTACGCACGATCGACGCGGGAAGCGTCAAGTATAACGAACCGCTGGCAGCCTATACGACCTGGAAGATCGGCGGTCCCGCGGACGTGCTGATCATTCCGGATACGCAAGACCAACTGGTAGCGGTCATTCGGTTGCTGCGCAGCTACGGGCTGCCATGGACCAATCTCGGACGCGGCTCCAACTTGCTTGTCAGCGACAAAGGCATTCGCGGCGTCGTCATTCAACCGGGCGAAGGATTCGATTATGTGCGATTCGATGGCAACCTCGTTCATGCGGGCGCCGCTTATTCCTTGATCAAGCTGGCGATGCTGGCCAGCCGGAGAGGATTGTCGGGCTTGGAATTCGCGGGGGGAATTCCGGGTTCGGTAGGCGGGGCCGTCTATATGAACGCAGGCGCTCACGGGTCTGATGTGTCACGTATATTCAAATCAGCTGACATTGTGCTGGAAACAGGGGAATTGGTTCGCTTCGGGGCAGAGGAAATGTCGTTTTCCTATCGTCATTCCTGCCTCCACGACAGACCGGGCATCGTGACAGGCGCCGTATTCGAGCTGGAAGAAGGAGACCGGAATGAAATCTCGGCCGTATTGGCCGCGAATAAACAACGGAGACTCGACACCCAGCCGTTAACGCAGCCATGCGCAGGAAGCGTATTTCGCAATCCGCCGAACGATCATGCCGCAAGGCTGATTCAAGAAGCCGGGTTAAAGGGTATGCGACAAGGCGGCGCAGAAGTCTCCACGCAGCACGCCAATTTCATTGTCAACACCGGGCAAGCGACAGCTGAAGATGTCCTCACCCTCATGAAGACCATACAGCAGACCATTAAGGAACGATACGGCATACAGCTGGTGGCGGAGGTATTGGTTGTGGGTGAGCGGTAATTCGGAGGTGAGAGATTGGACAAATTGGTGATTGAAGGCGGGAAACCTCTCTCAGGAACCATTGTTATCCAAGGCGCGAAAAATGCCGCTTTGCCGATTTTAGCTGCAAGCATGCTGGTAGAAGGAAAAGTGACGATCGACCATGTCCCGAAGCTGCTGGACATCGACGTCATGCTGAATATTTTGCGCGAACTTGGCTGCCGGGCGGAGCACGAGGATGAAACCGTGCAGCTCGACACGTCAACCCTGCATTCCTCCCACATTCCTGAAGCGCTGATGCGTCAGATGCGTTCGTCCATCTTCCTGATGGGCCCGCTGCTGGCACGGTTCGGCGAAGTGACGATTTATCAGCCTGGCGGCTGCGCGATCGGCGAACGCAAGATCGATTTGCACTTGAGCGGCTTGCAAGCGCTCGGCGCGGAGATCGAAGAAGACGGCAGCCGGATCGCCTGCTATGCGAAGAAGCTGAGAGGCGCGGAAATCCATCTGGACTTTCCGAGCGTTGGAGCAACGGAGAACATTATGATGGCGGCCGTCCTTGCGGAAGGGCTGACGACGATCAGCAATGCGGCAAGGGAACCGGAAATTCAAGATTTGCAGCATTTTCTGAACCGTATGGGCGCGAAAATCATCGGTGCCGGTACGGATACGATCACGGTCGAAGGGGTAGAGAAGCTCGAGCCCTGCAGCTATCAGGTCATCCCGGACCGCATCGTGACGGGAACGGTCATGGTGGCGGCGGCGGCGACCCGCGGGCAGGTAACCCTGCTCAATACATGCCCTTCGCATCTGACTTCTCTCATCCATGTGCTCCGGCGCACAGGTGTTCAAATAGCGGTGGACGGTGATATAATCAAGGTGGGAGCAGCGATGCGTCCCAAATCGATCGACCGGATCGTCACCTCGCCGTATCCGGCTTTTCCGACCGATCTGCAATCGCAAATCATGGTGCTGCTCGCGCTGGCCGACGGCGTGAGCGTCATGAAGGAAACGATCTTCGAAGGCCGGTTCAAGCATGTCGACGAGCTCGCCCGCATGGGTGCCGACATACGCGTCGATCTCAGCTCCGCGTTCATCCGCGGCGTATCGAGGCTGTACGGCGCAACGGTCGAAGCGACGGATTTGCGCGCCGGCGCGGCTCTCGTCATCGCGGGGCTTGCCGCGCAAGGCAAGACCGTCGTGGAGCAAGTGCACCACATCGACCGCGGCTACGACCGGATCGAAGCCATGTTCGGCCGTCTTGGCGCCAGAATGACCCGCTTCACACCCATCGCCAACAATACGGTCGTACCGTAACCATACAAGAGAGCAGAAGGATCGCCTATACGCCTTTATTCCTCGGCTTGTATTCCTACGGAAAGAAATGCGCCGCGCCTCCGGCAGGGCGGCGATGGCCGTATCGCCTTGGGCAGCATGCAGGTAACGATAGAGTTCGCGTGAGCGGCTCCAGCCCGTCTTTGCGGCAGGATGCCGTTTGCGTTTATAGGAATAGGGGACAAGCCATGCAAGAGAAGATGCCCGTGCTGCGGGATCCAGTCAAACGGCGCAGAGGCGGCAAGAAGCTGCTGGCCGTGCTCGTGCTGCTTTTTATCGTCTTGTTGGGCGTGCTGTTCTTCAATGCTTCCATTAGCAAAGTATCGACCGTTACGGTTGAAGGCCAGCACTATTTGCCGGCCGCGGACATTCGCAAGACGGCGGCCGTCAAGGCGGGCGATTCCTTCTTCGGCACGTCGTCGTCCGCCATCGAGGAGAGAATTCGAACGCTGAAGCCGGTGCAGAGCGTGAACGTGACCAAATCGTTCCCCGGCGGCATTGCCATACATGTGCAGGAATATGAAACCGTCGCTTACGCCCTGTCGAATAAAGGTGAATTTTCGGCGGTGCTGGCGAACGGCACGATGGTTCCGGCAGGATCCGACCCGCTTGTCGACAAGCCGGTGTTGTCGGGCTGGAAGGCGGACGACCCGCTGCTGGTGAAGCTGTGCAAGGCGCTGGCGGCCATTCCGGATCAAGCGCTTTCGGATTTCTCCGAAATCAGGCCGGACCCGTCGGCGTCCTATTCCGACCGCATCAAAATCTACACCAGAACGCGTTTCGAAGTCATTACGGCGATTTCCCTGCTGTCCGAGAAGATCGCGACGATGAATGCCGTCATCGAGATTCAGCCGCCCGGCACGATCACGCTGCTGCTTGCGGATAAATATGCGCCATTCATTCCCGAGGAGCCGGAAAATCCCGCCACTACGCAAAAAGAGACTACTCAATAGCATGAAAGAATGATAGAATTTTATTTATGTAGATTTATTTGCCTTCTTTTCATTTTTTTTCGGATGCGACTATTACGGGAATGCGGATGCATACACCGGCAATATAATTTACTTGTTGAAAAAATTGTAGAAAAAAGAGGGAAAATGAGTACTGCGTTGAATAAGAAGAGATGCATGCACAGTCACGGCAAGCAATAGTACCCTAATTAATGTTGAAACGGAGGTGCCAGAGGTTGAGCAGCAATGACATCATCGTCAGTTTGGACATCGGTACATCCAAGGTTCGTGCTATTATTGGCGAAGTGAATAACGGCGTCATTAATATTATTGGAGTTGGATCTGCCGACTCGGAGGGTATACGCAAAGGAGCTATCGTTGATATCGATCAGACGGTCGCATCGATTCGCAGCGCTGTCGACCACGCCGAGCGGATGGTCGACATTCAAATAAGCGATGTTTACGTAGGCATTCAAGGCAATCATATCGGATTGCAGACGAATCACGGCGTAGTCGCCATCTCCAACGAAGACCGCGAGATCGGCGAGGACGATATCGACCGTGTCCAGCAAGCGTCGAAAGTCGTCGCCTTGCCGCCTGAACGCGAAATCATTAATCTGGTGCCGAAGCAATATTTGGTAGACGGCCTCGAAGGCATTTCCGATCCGCGCGGCATGATCGGCGTGCGGTTGGAAGTGGAAGCAACAGTCGTAACCGGAGCGAAGACGGCCATACATAACCTGGTCCGGTGCGTGGAGAAAGCGAATTTGCGAATTTCCGGCATCATTCTGATGTCGCTGGCTTCCGGCCAGATGTCGCTAACGAAAGACGAGAAGATGATGGGGACCGTGCTTGCCGATATCGGCGCCGGCTCCAGCACGATCGCGATTTTCGAGCAGGGGGGCCTCGTTGCCACATCCACGCTGCCTGTCGGCGGCGAGTATGTAACCAGCGACATCTCCTACGGTCTTCGGACGCAGACGGAGCAGGCCGAGAAGATCAAGCAGAAGTTCGGCTGCGCCTTGGTTGACGACGCGGCGGAAGACCAGAAGTTCAAAGTGATGCGCATGGGCAGCAACGTGGAGAAGGAATTTACCCAGGTCGACCTGGCTAACATTATTGAACCGCGGATGCAGGAGATTTTCCACTTGATCCGTCAAGAAGTAAGGCGCCTCGGCTACGAAGGCAAGATCAACGGCTATGTGCTTACCGGCGGCACGGTGACGATGCCCGGCACGCTTCCGCTGGCCCAGCATGAATTGGAGTCGAGCGTTCGCATTGCCGTGCCGGACTACATCGGCGTCCGCGATCCTGCCTTCACGAGCGGTGTCGGCATGATTCAATATGTTTCGAAATACATGAGGGGCCGAACCGTCTCCGCACCGAAGAAGAGTGCGAGCAGGAAGGCTAGCGCAGCAACATCCCCCTCGAAGCCCGGAATTTTCGAGCGTTTGAAAAATATGTTTAGTGAATTCATTTGATCGGGGGAACCCTAGTATGTTGGAATTTGATTTCGAAATGGAGCATATGGCACAAATCAAAGTCATCGGCGTTGGCGGCGGCGGCAGCAATGCCGTTAACCGGATGATCGAGAACGGCGTTCGAGGCGTCGAGTTTATTACGGTGAACACGGACGCGCAGGCGCTCCATATGGCCAAGTCGGAGCAGAAGCTGCAAATCGGCGATAAGCTGACGCGCGGTCTCGGTGCCGGCGCCAACCCGGAAGTCGGCAAGAAAGCGGCGGAAGAATCCCGCGAAAGCGTCATGAACACGCTCAAAGGCGCGGATATGGTATTCGTGACGGCGGGCATGGGCGGCGGAACAGGCACGGGCGCCGCGCCGGTCATTGCCGAAATCGCGCGCGAGTGCGGCGCGCTGACCGTCGGCGTCGTAACGCGTCCGTTCACGTTCGAAGGCCGCAAGCGTTCCGGACAAGCCGAGCTCGGCATCGAAGCCTTGAAGGAAAAGGTCGATACGCTGATCGTCATTCCGAACGACCGGCTGCTCGAGATCGTCGATAAGAAGACGCCGATGCTGGAAGCGTTCCGCGAAGCGGATAACGTATTGAAGCAGGCGGTTCAAGGGATTTCCGAGCTGATCTCCGTACCGGGACTCATCAACCTCGATTTCGCGGACGTGAAGACGATCATGACGGAACGCGGTTCCGCGCTGATGGGCATCGGCATCGCGTCCGGCGAGAACCGCGCGGCGGAAGCGGCGCGCAAAGCGATCCAAAGCCCGCTGCTCGAGACGTCGATCGATGGCGCGCGCGGCATTATCATGTGCATTACCGGCGGTTCTAATCTGTCGCTGTACGAAGTGAACGAAGCGGCCGAGATCGTCATCTCCGCTTCCGATCCGGACGTTAACATGATTTTCGGCGCTAACTTCGACGAGAACTTGAAAGACGAAATCAAAGTCACGGTAATCGCGACGGGCTTCGAGCATCGCGATTCGGCGCAAGTTCGCCGTCCCGTACCGGGCCAGCAGCACCACGAAGCGCCGCCGGCCAATGAGCCGCAGCGTCAGCAGCCTGCGAGCAGCGGTCCGAAGCCGTTCGGCACGCCGGTTTCCAGCGACCAGCTGGACATCCCGGCCTTCCTCCGCAACCGCCGCAACAACGATCGATAACATCGAGCGAAACGATCGGTAACATCGAGCGAAACGATCGATAACAAGAGGACTTTAGCCGCTTTCCGTATCTACGGAAAGCGGCTTTTTTGCTAGAAACCAGGCCTTTCGGCAAGCGTTTTCATTTCAAGGGGGCATGGATCGTCGACAAAAAAAGATCGCTCCTGACGGCATGTTTAGACAGACATTGTAATAGGATTTCACTATACTAGACACAAGCCGCATATCCTCGCTAAGACTTGGTGAGTGCCTCGTGATTCCTCGCGGAACCTTGCAACATAGCACGCGAAGGCTGCAGGGACTTCGATGTCGAGCGCATTTGGGAGAAGGCGGACAATGGAAGCGGCAGCGGGAAGGTGGAAGCGCTGAATGCCGTTTATATCGACGTCCTGTTTCTCGTCAATTTGTTGATCGACGGTTCCAACTTGCTTGTAACCGCCTGGGTGCGCAGCATTCGAGCCAAATGGTGGCGCTTGCTGCTCGCAGCGGGCGTAGGCGCTTTGTATGCCGTCATGATGGTGTTCCCGCCGTTGTCGTTCATGTTCTCGATCGTGATTAAACTGTTGTTCTCGCTTGCGATGCTGTTCATCGCTTTCGGATTCGGAAGCGTCCAGCATTTCATCCGGCTCGCCGGCGCGTTTTACGGCGTGAATTTCGCTGCCGCGGGAGCGCTTCTCGGGTTCCATTACTTGTTCATGAACAGCTCCAGCCAGCTGTGGCGGACCGTCATCTACGACGCGGACGGCAGACCTGTCTTCATGTTAAGCACGACGATGGTGTTTCTCTTCTCGCTTATCGTGGTCGGCTATTATATTTATCGTTCGGTGATTTCTGAGCGCAGGGAGCGGGACTTGGTCACGACCCATCTTGCGGAGGTGAAGGTGCGAATCGGCGATCGGGAGCATGGCTGCACGGGCCTGATCGATACGGGTAACCAATTGTACGAACCGCTCACGCGAACGCCGGTGATGGTGATGGAGGCTTCCGTCTGGCAGGACGTTCTCCCGGCTTCATGGATCCGCCATATTCGGGAAGCGAAGGTGGATCAGCTGCTGGCCGGCTTGACGGATGAAGAGCCTTTCGTATGGCGTGACCGGCTGCGGCTGGTACCCTACCGCGGCGTGAACCGCGGCGCGCAATTCATGCTTGCCATTAAACCGGACCTGGTCATCGTCGACAGGGAAGGGAAGCTGTACCAGTCCAGGAAGGTGCTCATCGGGCTGGATGCCGGAAAGCTTGTCGCAGACGGGACGTACAGGGCGATTATCCATCCGTCACTTCTTCAAGATAGAGGCAATGCGAACGAAACCATTCACAGCACTTCGGGAAGGGATGGAGCAGCATGCTCGTCAAATGGAAATTAATCCTGCAGTTATATTATTATCGCGTTTTGTTTTTATTCGGCCTAAAGAGCGAGGAAATTTATTATATTGGCGGAAGCGAAGCGCTGCCTCCCCCGCTCACGCGCGAAGAAGAGGAATATCTGCTCGAGAAGCTGCCTTCCGGCGACACGGCCATCCGCGCCATGCTCATTGAGCGCAACCTTCGTCTGGTCGTGTACATCGCGCGGAAGTTCGAGAACACGGGCATCCACATCGAGGATCTCGTCTCGATCGGCGCCATCGGCCTCATCAAAGCCGTGAATACGTTCGACCCGGAGAAGAAAATCAAGCTGGCCACCTACGCCTCGCGGTGCATCGAGAACGAAATTCTCATGTATCTCCGCCGCAACAGCAAGACGCGGACGGAAGTGTCCTTCGACGAGCCGCTGAACATCGACTGGGACGGCAACGAGCTGCTGCTGTCGGATGTGCTCGGCACCGAGAACGATACGATCTACCGCAACATCGAGGAGCAGGTCGACCGCAAGCTGCTTCATAAAGCGCTGGATAAGCTGACGGAACGGGAGCGGATCATCATGGAACTCCGGTTCGGCCTGGCCGACGGGGAAGAGAAGACGCAGAAGGACGTGGCCGACCTGCTCGGCATCTCGCAATCGTACATTTCGCGCTTGGAGAAACGCATCATCAAACGGCTTCGCAAAGAGTTCAACAAAATGGTCTAGTTGGGCGTACCATCCGAGCCTGCGTTCCCGAAAACGGGAACTGCGGGCTTTTTTCATGCCGGTAGCAATTTCATCCAGTGACAGCGCGCCTTGAAATTGTATATAATGCAATTTGTCGTTTTTATTGAAAGCCCGCGGCACAACGGGCATTCTACCGCTAATGGCATACGATGGATGGCAGGGGGTTATTCGACTGATCGAGCTCGCAGACATAAGCAAATCCTATCGGACCGGCTCCGTATCCGTAGAAGCGATCAAACATATTCATTTGACTATCGCCAAGGGCGAAATATTCGGCATCATCGGCCATTCCGGCGCAGGCAAGAGCACGCTGCTGCGCACCGTGAATTTGCTGGAACGGCCGACGACCGGCACCGTGAAAGTCGGCGGCGTGGAGCTGACCAAGCTGTCTTCGTCCCAGCTGCAGAAGGAACGCCGGCGGATTGGCATGATTTTTCAGCATTTCAATCTGCTGGCCATGGCGACGGTGCGGGATAACATCGCATTCCCGCTGCGGCTGGCCAAGCTGTCCAAAGCCGCGATCCGCGCGCGCGTGGACGAGCTGCTGCAGCTCGTCGGCCTGGAGCAGCACGCGGACAAGTATCCGGCGCAGCTGTCGGGCGGCCAGAAGCAGCGCGTAGGGATCGCGCGGGCGCTCGCCAGCAATCCGGACGTGCTGCTCTGCGACGAGGCGACCTCGGCGCTCGATCCGCAAACGACGAACGCGATTCTGGCGCTGCTGCTCGATATTAACAAGAAACTCGGCATTACCATTCTGCTGATCACGCATGAGATGCACGTCATTCGCTCGATTTGCGACCGCGTCGCGGTCATTGACAGCGGCGACGTGGTGGAGATGGGCGACGTGGTGGACGTCTTCTTGAAGCCGCAGCATCCGACGACGAAGGAGTTCGTCAGCCAGATGGCGGATTCGTTCGATCCGCGCGAGCTGATCGCTGCGAGCAAAGGGCGCTTGGTGAAAATCAACTACGTCGGCGACATTACGTATGAGCCGCTGCTGTTCAATGCGGTCAAGGCGACGTCGGTGCAGTTTACGATCCTGCAAGGCACCGTTTCCCGCATGAAGAACACGCCTTACGGCCAGCTCGTCATCGAATTCATCGGCGACGGACAAGAAGTCGTGCAGGTGATCGGCGCGCTGCGGGATAAAGGGCTGGAAGTAGGTGAACTGGCATGATGCTTAAAATATCGTTCGAGCATATCGTCTGGTCGGAAGTGGGGCAGGCGACCAAAGATACGCTCAGGATGCTCGGCGTATCGGTCGTGTTTACGATCATCCTCGGTTTGATTTTGGGCGTCATCCTGTTCTTGACGTCAAGACGCCAGCTGCTTGCGCAGCCGGCCGTTTATTTCGTATTGTCGCTGATCGTGAACATTCTGCGTTCCGTGCCGTTCGTTATCCTCATGATTATGATCATGCCGATTACGAAGGCGATCACGGGCACCACGCTCGGCGTTCAAGGCTCGATCCCGCCGCTCGTTATCGCGGCTGCGCCGTTCTTCGCACGGCTGGTGGAGACGTCGCTGCGCGAGGTCGACCGCGGCGTGATCGAAGCGGCGCAGGCGATGGGCGCGTCCCGCTGGGACATCGTCAGGCGCGTCCTGCTGCTGGAGGCGAGGCCCGGCCTGCTCGCTGGCGTTACGATCACCTCAGTCACGCTCGTATCGTATACGGCGATGTCCGGCGTTATCGGCGGCGGCGGTCTCGGCGATTTGGCGCTGCGCTACGGCTATCAGCGGTTCCAGACGGATGTCATGTTCGTGACCGTGGCGCTGCTTATCGTTTTGGTTCAACTGCTGCAGATGGCCGGCGACTATCTCGTGCGCCGATTCAGCCGGAAGTAAGGAAGACATCTTAGAGAGAACGTGCATAAGGAGGCAATACAAATGAGAAAAGTCAATGTAACCATTCTGGCGCTCGTCATGGTCGCGGTGCTGGCGGCTTGCGGCGCGAAGACCGGCAATAACGCAGGCAGCAACGCGGGCAATGCGTCGACAGGCGCAGGCAGCGACGCGGGGACGCAAGAAATCACGCTGAAGGTCGGCGCGACGCCGGTTCCGCACGCGGAAATTTTAAACTACATTAAGCCGGCTTTGAAAAAACAAGGCATTAACCTGGAAGTGGTCGAGTTCAATGACTACGTTCAGCCGAACACGCAGCTGCACGAGAAGCGGCTCGATGCGAATTTCTTCCAGCACGCGCCGTATCTCGACCAATTCAACAAGGATAAAGGCTACGACCTTGTCAGCGTGGCGGGCATTCATATCGAACCGTTCGGCGGGTACTCCAAGAAAGTGAAGAGCGTGGACGAGCTGAAGGACGGCGCGAAGGTCGTCATTCCGAACGACCCGTCGAACGGCGGCCGCGCCCTGTCGCTGATGGAGAAGAACGGCCTGATCAAGCTGAAGGAAGGCGTCGGCATTGCGGGAACGGTTCACGACATCGTCGAGAATCCGAAGAAGCTGAAAATTACCGAAGTCGAAGCGGCTACGCTGCCCCGCGTGCTTGACGAGGTAGACCTCGCGCTCATCAATACGAATTACGCGCTTGAAGCGGGTCTTGTACCGACGAAGGACGCGCTCTTCATCGAAGGCAGCGACTCCCCGTACGTGAATATCCTCGTTGCCCGTCCGGACAACAAGGATTCCGAAGGCATCAAGGCATTGGCGGCGGCGCTGCAATCGCCGGACGTCAAGAAATTCATCGAAGACAAGTACAAAGGCGCGATCGTACCGGCCTTCCAGTAATAATTAGCCTAGAAGAACGCTGTCTCCCTGCCAGGGGGGCGGCGTTTTTTACGTTCGATTGCTAGTTTCGGCGTTAGTTCCCGGCCAAGGGTTGACGGCAGAGTGTATTACGGGTATAGTACACATATGGCGTATGAACTACGTAGTACACACACTTGCGTCAACAGTGTATGAACCATGTAGTACACACGCCAATATCAGGAAATGGATTATCGGGGGGAATATCTATTGGAAGTGAAATTCAACAATCGCGACCCCGTCTATCTGCAGGTCGTCCGACATTTCAAGGAAGAGATCGTCGCCGGACGGTTCGCGAAAGGGCAAGTCATTCCTTCTCGGAGGGAACTGGCGGGAACGATGCATATCAACCCCAATACGGCGCAGAAGGCATACAAGGAAATGGAGGAACAAGGATTGATCGTTACGGAAGGGAATTCCCCAAGCCGCATTACGTCGGATGAACGGGTGCTGCAAGCGATTCGGGGCGAGCTGATCGCCGACGCGGTCGATGCGTTCGTCGCCAGCATTCAGAACATACAAGTCCCGGTCGACGAGCTGCTCGCCATCGTGAAGGACCGGATCGAAGACAGCTACGGCAAACAGGCCAGGGAGGGAAGCGGCGATGATCGAGGTTAAGCATATACGCAAGAAATACGGCCGCAAGCAAGTGCTGAAGGACGTTACCTTTACGGCGGAGAAAGGCCAGATCACTTGCCTGATCGGCATTAACGGCGTCGGCAAATCGACGGTGCTCAAAGCGATCATGGGCCTGACGCCCGTCGCGGGCGGCAGCATTCTGATCGACGGTCAGCCGATATCGAGCCGCTCCTACGAGTCGGTCACGTTCGTTCCCGATGCGATCTCGATGCCGTCCGGCATGACGGTCGACGGCTGCATCCGGTTCATGAAGGATTACTACGCCAGCTGGAACTCGCAGCGCGCCGACGAACTGAAAACCTTTTTCAAGCTGAACGGCACCGACAAGGTCGGCGAGCTGTCCAAGGGGAACACGGCGAAGCTGAACCTGCTGCTCGGCCTGGCGCTCGATACGGACTACGTCTTGATGGACGAACCGTTCTCGGGCATCGACATTTTCAGCCGGGAGCTGATCGCGTCCGTGTTCACGAGCCACTTGATCGAGGATCGCGGCGTCATCGTGACCACCCATGAGATCGGCGATATCGAGCATCTGATCGATAAGGTCGTGCTGCTCGACAACGGCGTCGTCCGCAGGGAATTCCAGACCGAAGCCGTTCGGATGGAAGAAGGCAAGTCAGTCATCGACGTGTTGAGAGAGGTGTATAACGGATGAACCGCTATTTGAAGCTCGTCCATTGGGAAGTGACGCGGTTATGGAAGCTCCTGGCGGCATTGGCGCTGATCACGGCTTTGCTGCAATGCGCGGGCATTGCCTACGAGACCCACAAGTATATCGGTCAGGTCAATGATCATGTCGAGCTCTCCAAGAGCACGATTGCGGCTTACGTGCAGACCAACGGCAAATTGCCGTTTACCCAAATGATCGGCCGCGCCGGCCTATGGATGTACGCGCCGATCGCGCTGTGCATCGGGGGGATCGCACTGTACATCTTCTTGATCTGGTACAAGGAGTGGTTCGGGAAGAACGCCTTCATCTACCGGCTGCTCACGATTCCGACCGCGCGCGGCAACATCTACTTCGCCAAGCTGACAGCCATTCTCGTCTTCGTATCCTCGCTCGTGGCGTTCCAGATCATGCTGCTGCCGCTTGAACGAAGCCTGTTCGCAGCGGTTGGCGGCGACGAACTGTTCGCGGGGAGCAGCATTTATGACGCGGTGCAGTACAATCGTCTCTTGTCGGTGCTGATTCCGCCGACCTTTACGGATTTCGTCGTTTATTACGGCACAGGAACGATCGCGGTGCTCATCTGCTTCACGGCCGTGCTGCTGGAGCGAAGCTACCGGCTGAGGGGCATCCTCGCCGCGGCCATCTATATGGTCGCCATCTGTTTGTTCATGACGATACCGCTCTGGCTGCCGGGACATCTCACCGTCAACTATTTCTATGACAGCGAGCTGTTCTTCATTGAAACGGCGCTCGGCGTCATCGTCGGGGCGGTTACGGTATGGCTCGGCTTGCGGTTGATTACGAGGAAGGTTTCGGTATAGCGAATGCGTTCGAAGCACGCGCAAGCATTGCTGCTCTTGCCGGCACCTCCGGCCGCGCGGTGCGATCGCAAAACATTTAGGAGGACACAGGGCGATGAAGAGATATTGGTTTTCGATTCTGCTGCCGGTCTTTATGGCTGCCGGCATCGGAACGTATTATGCCGGAGCGTCGAGAGGCTTGCCGGAGTATCGGCTCCAGACGGTTGCGGGCGACGCGAAGGAAGCGGGCAATCTCGTATTCGACGGACAGACCAGGCCGACTAGCTATGTATATAATAACGTGAGCATCGGCGCGGACGGCACCGAATACGACCGGAATAAATCGATGATCGCGCAAATCCGGGACAACGATCATTTCCGGAATCCGGACCTGTCCAAATTGCTGAACGATCATCGCGGATTTATGCGCGGCAAGAATAGCTACAGCGGATTCTACGCGGATCGGGACCGGCTTGTCTACGCGTTGGCCGAGCAGGGACCGAGAGACGCCGCGACGCATCTGTCACACTATGAGATTTCGATTTATGCGCAGGATTTGAAGACGGGCAAGAACAAACGCTTCGATGCGATCATGCCGGGCAAGCAGCAGTATTCGTACCTGAACGTTGACGACATTCAGTTCGCCGGCGGCCAATTGAAGCTGCTGGTTACGTTGTCGACGAAGGTTAACGACCTGAGGAGCGGAAGCCTGATGACGGAAATTCATCTGCTGACGGTCGACCTGGACAAGGAAGGAATCGCGAACGACGAGATGATTACGGCGGATGCCGCGAAGGCTGCAGGCAAAGAGGAGCATTACGCGGTATTGGATAACGATATGAATGTCGCATCGCCCTCGGATTACCGAATCCTCGGCAAGAACACGGTGCTCGTAAGCAAGGACGAGAACGGCAATTGGAACGAGCAGATGCTCGCGACGGACTATTCCGTGCTGGACTATCGTACCGGTAAGCTTGCGCCCCTTCCCGGAGACGTCAAGACCGACGGCTCGGACGAGCTGCATTTGCTCGGCGGCAAGCTGATGAAGCTGTCCGTCCTGCCTGATCATGCGCATGTTCAATTCTACGACTTGGGCAGCGGAGCCGATGCCGGGAAGTATGATATTCCGATGAAGCTTCAGGGCAATGATTCGGTGAACAAATTCGTCTACGGCGACCGGCTCTATCTGTTCCATCGCGAGATGGAGAAGAGCGAGGTTCTGATTGCCAATGCGAACGATGGGAAAGTCGTGTATCAAGGCCAGCTTACGGTCGACGGCACGGCGGAACAGCAGAAGGAGCACTTGAAAGCGCTCGTCGTGTTCAACTTTTACCTTAAGCAGTAACGCTTCCCGCCAAGCCTCCGGACAACTGCCGGAGGCTTGTTTTTTGCGCCGATTTATGCTTATCCCCGCGGTCATGATCTTCTGCTCCGCCGGGAATAAATTGGGGGTCCGAGGAGATACTGAACATTAATGTTTCTCCTTGGGAGGTAATCACGTTGACCCGAAATAAAGTCGAGATCTGTGGAGTGGATACCGCTAAACTGCCCGTCCTCACGAATGCCGAAATGCGCGAGCTGTTCACGGCATTGCAAACGCAAAACGAATGGGCAGCAAGAGAGAAATTAGTCAATGGCAACTTGAGGCTAGTGCTAAGCGTGATTCAACGGTTTAACAATCGCGGGGAATTCGTCGACGATCTCTTCCAAGTCGGCTGCATCGGCCTCATGAAAGCAATCGACAATTTCGATCTCAGCCAGAATGTGAAGTTTTCAACCTATGCGGTTCCGATGATTATCGGCGAGATCCGCCGTTACCTCCGGGATAACAACCCGATCCGCGTCTCCCGCAGCCTGCGCGATATCGCGTACAAGGCGCTGCAGGTTCGGGACAGCCTGACGAACAAAAATTCGCGGGAGCCGACGATTTTCGAAATCTCCGAGGCGCTGAACGTGCCGAAGGAGGACGTCGTCTTCGCGCTCGATGCCATTCAAGATCCGGTTTCGCTGTTCGAGCCGATCTATCACGACGGCGGCGATCCGATCTACGTCATGGATCAAATCAGCGACGACAAGAACAAGGACGTCTCCTGGATCGAGGAAATCGCCCTCCGGGAAGCGATGCACAAATTGAACGAACGCGAGAAAATGATTCTCTCCATGCGTTTCTTCGAAGGCAAGACGCAAATGGAGGTCGCCGACGAAATCGGCATCTCGCAAGCGCAAGTGTCCCGGCTCGAGAAATCGGCCATTCAGCAAATGCAGAAGCACGTCAAAACCTGATCTCCTGCAATCAAACCTTAACGGCGCCCCCGCGCCGTTTTTTCATGTCTTCAGACACGGCGGAGCGGGATAATTCCTGCCAAGCAGGACATTTTGCCCATTCCGCACATATAGTATCTATAGACCTGTTTGGGCGGAGCGGCCGGCGTTCGAAGCGCGGGCTTCGCGTTCGGCCTTCCGCCAGCTGAATGAGGATCAGTCTTCCCGGAAGCGTGGTGAGCGGTAAAATGAAAATTTCCGATTTCCAAACGAAGGATGTCATCAATATCGTCGACGGCCGCAAGCTGGGGCAAATCAGCGACCTGGAGCTTGATTTGCGCCAAGGCCGGATCGATTCCATCGTCGTTCCGAGCCATTCCCGGTTCTTCGGCATGTTCGGAAGCGGGACGGATGTCGTGATTCCATGGCGGAATATCGTGAAGATCGGTACGGACGTCGTGCTCGTCCGGATCGATGACGCGAAAGTATACCGGGTGGAGGAGGACGACGTCGGCGTCCGCTAGACCGGTTTGCCGGCCGCTTGCTTGCGGGACTCATGCGCCGCATACGCTCGCAAGGATAGCGGCCGGCATGGTACACTATAGGCAGAGGTGAGCCGATACATGGAACCATTTGTCCAACGACATGAACCTGAACTTGAAGCGAAGGGGCCTTCGCTTTTTTTATTGCGCCCGTGGACGGAGCGTTATCCCGGGATGACGGCCGGGTTTACCGGCAGGGAGGGCGGCTGCAGCGAAGCGCCGTGGGGAACGCTCAACTGCGGCCTGCACGTCGGCGACGCGAATGAGGACGTCGTCCGCAACCGCAGGCGGATCGCCGAGGCGCTCGGCTGGCCGTTCGAGGCGTGGACCTGCGCCGAGCAGGTGCACGGCGACCGCGTAACGGTCGTCGGCGCGGAGGACCGCGGCAAGGGCCGGGAAAGCCGCGGCTCGTCCGTCGGCGACGCCGATGCGATGATCACGACGGAGCGCAACGTGCTGCTGACGTCGTTCTACGCGGACTGCGTGCCGCTCTATTTCTTCGATCCGGCGAAGGGCGCCGTCGGGCTCGCGCACGCGGGGTGGAAAGGGACCGTCCTGGAGATCGCCCGCAAGACGGTCGAGGCGATGGCCGTCAGCTTCGGCTGCAAGCCGTCGGATATGCATGCGTCGATCGGGCCGTCGATCGGCCTCTGCTGCTACGAAGTGAATGAAGTCGTGCTGGAGCGGGTAATTCCTCTTATCCGGGACATGCGGCTTGACGAGAGCGGCCTCGCCGTCCCGACCGGCGAAGGCAGGGCCAGGATAAACTTGAAAGAATTGAACCGACAGATTATGATAAAAGCAGGAATTTTGCCGAGCCGTATCGAATGTTCAGAATGGTGTACCGGCTGCTCGACCAGCCTGTTCTTCTCCCACCGGATGGAGGGCGGGGCTACGGGCAGAATGGTCAGCTGGATCGGCATAAGGTGAAACGGCCGTCGCCGTCCACATGGCGGCGCCGTAAGTTTCATACCGGCGAGTGATAAGCGGTTATATGGAGAAGCTTGTACTCCCGTGTATGGCAAGCGAAGGAGATTCGAACGCGGTGACCTTGGAACAACGGATGGAAGAAGTAGAGCGGCGCCTTGCGGATGCATGCGCCAGAAGCGGCCGGAACCGGTCGGACATCGGGCTCATCGCGGTCACGAAATATGTCGGCATCGAGCAGACGCAGAACGTGCTGCGCCACGGGCTGACGCACATGGGCGAGAACCGCTGGCAGGACGCCGCTGACAAGTGGAACGCGATCACGGGCAGCGGCTGGGACCGCAGCCTGGAACAAGCGCCTGCGGGACAAGCCGTCTGGCATTTTATCGGATCGCTGCAGACGAACAAGGTGAAGGACGTCATCGGGAAATTTACATATATTCATTCGCTGGACCGGTTGTCGCTGGCGCAAGCGATCGAACGCAGAGCCGAGCAGCTCGGCCTTGTCGTTCCCTGCTTCCTGCAGGTGAACGTATCGGGAGAAGCGAGCAAGCACGGACTCGCGCCGGAAGCGCTCGTGCCGTTCGCGGCGGAATTGTCGGCACTCCGCCATATCAAGCCCGTCGGCTTGATGACGATGGCGCCGATCGATGCCGAAGGCGAGCAGACGCGTCCCGTGTTTCGCGGACTGCGCGAGCTGCGCGACGAACTGAACGGCAAAGCCGTCCTGCCCGAGCCTGTCGCGGGCTTATCGATGGGCATGTCGGGAGATTTCGAAATCGCCGTCGAGGAAGGAGCCACCTGGCTCAGACTCGGAACCGTACTGGTAGGCAAGAGCTGATTGCGGCCGAGATACGCCGCAAGGCAAGGGATGCTATCATAAACGAAAGAAGGCGATACGCATGATGAACAAGTTCATGAGTTTTCTCGGGCTGCAAGAGGAGGAAGAAGTCGTCGAGCGCGAACGCGTCGATGCGCATGACGAGCAAGAAGTTGAAACTTCTCCCTTCGAAGCACGTAAACCTTCTTCGAAGGGCAACAACAATATCGTCAGCATTCATTCGCAGAAGCAAGTTCGCGTCATCCTGAACGAGCCGCGTTCCTATGAAGAGGCGCAGGAGATTGCGGACCATCTCCGGTCCCGCCGGTCGGTCGTCGTCAACTTGCAGCGCGTGCGCTCGGACCAGGCCGTGAGGATCGTAGATTTCCTCAGCGGCACGATCTATGCCCTGAACGGGGGCATCTCGAAGCTGGGTCCTAATATATTTCTATGCACGCCGGATACGGTTGAAATTCAAGGCGCGATTACAGAAATGCTGACAGAGGAGCAAGAATACAAAAAAATGAGGTGATCGTGCGTTGCGTGCTGAAAATTTAATAATGGATCTCGCTAGTATTTACCAGTATATGATAATCGCGTACGTGCTGCTTTCGTGGCTGCCCGGACTGCGCGACAGCTTTATCGGCGAACTTCTCGGCAAGCTGGTCGAACCTTATCTGGCGCCGTTCCGCAGGTTCATCCCGGCCATCGGCGGCGTGATCGATATTTCGCCGATCGTGGCGCTCTTCGCTCTTCGCTTCGTCGCCCGCGGCTTGGTCGCGATCGTAGAGATGTTCGTATGAAGAACGACATTCACGTCCATTTCCATCCTGACGAGCGGCCGTTCGTGGACCGCGCGTCGGAATGGATCGACCGTGCCGCTTACGCGCACGAAATGAAGCTGACGGACTTCCTTGATCCCCGGCAGGCCGAGATCGTCGTATCCCTCGCGAACCGCAGCCCGGATGCGCAAGTCCGGCTGTTCGGCGGTTATGAGGAAGCGGAGCGGGCAAGGGCGATCATCGCGCCGGATTACCGGCAGCTGGACGACGAGCCGGCCCGCATCGCGCTGATCGAAGTGACCGGCGGCACGCAAGGGCATTTGGAGCTTGAGCATGGCGATTACCTGGGCGCGCTGCTGGGACTCGGCATCAAGCGGGACCGGATCGGCGATCTTCATGTGCATGAGGATCGCTGCCATTGTCTCGTCGCCGAGGAGATCGCCGATTATATCAACATCCACTTGCGCCAAGTCCACCGCGTTCATGTCCTTACGGAAATTCTTCCGTTGGAGCAGCTGCGTCCCGCCGTTCCGGCGATGGAGGAGATGAACCTGTCGGTGGCTTCTTTGCGTCTGGACGGCATCGCGAGCGACGTGCACCGCATCAGCCGGACGAAGATCGTCGATCCGATCCGGGCCGGAAGATGCCGCATTAACTGGAAGGTCGAAGAGGATCCTTCCGCGCCGCTTAAGGAAGGCGACGTCGTATCCATGCAGGGGCTCGGGCGATTCAAGGTGCTTGCCGTCGACGGCGTTACGAAAAAAGGCAGGATGCGCGTCCGAATCGGTAAAATTATCTAGCCCTTTGCAGGAATATGGCTTCATCTGTCGAATTCAGAATGAACAATAGGGTGATCCGCCCGTGAGACTTGTAAACATTCAGGAGGTGCGCCAATGCCGTTAACGCCATTGGACATACATAACAAGGAATTTGGCAGACGACTTCGCGGGTATGATGAAGATGAAGTGAACGAGTTCCTCGATCAGGTCATTAAAGACTACGAAGCGCTCATTCGCGAGAACAAGGAGATCCAGAACCAGGCGCTGGCTCTTCAGGAGAAGCTGAACCACTTCGCGAATATCGAAGAGACGCTCAGCAAGACGATCATCGTGGCGCAGGAAGCGGCCGATGAAGTCCGCAACAACGCCAAGAAGGAAGCGCAGCTGATCGTGAAGGAAGCGGAGAAGAACGCGGATCGGATCATTAACGATTCGCTCAATAAATCCCGCAAAGTCGCGCTTGAAGTCGAAGAGCTGAAGAAGCAGGCTTCCATCTACCGGGCCCGGTTCCGGACGCTCGTGGAAGCGCAGCTGGAATTGCTTTCGCAAGAAGGCTGGGATACCCTGGAAGGCCCGCCTGCGGTCGCCAGCGACGTTCGCAATTAATTGGGCTCGGCCGGTTTGACAAATGTTTGGATATGACGTATAAATGGTAATAATGCTAGTAAGCATACAAACATTTCGTTGACGAGAACGAGTACGCAGTGGAATGCTCCCCAGAGAGCCGGCGGTTGCTGAGAGCCGGCGTGCGGACGATTGCGGAATATCCTCTCCGAGAAGCGATGCAGAACCTTGCAGGAAGCATGCCCGAGCATGCCGGACGCAGGCCCGAGTAGTGAACGCAGTTCATGACAAGGGCGAACGAAGTTCGCGGCCAGGGCGGTTATTCGCAAGCAGTAAGCATCGTCGGATTTCCACCGTTACGAGGAACGCGGATGGCAGTAGCGCATCCGTGACGAAGGTGCCGGTTCAAGCGGCATACCCGAGCAGCTGGAAGCAAGCCCGCGCGGCGAACGACGTTCGCGTGCAGGGTCGGTGAAGCTGATGATCAGGGTTGCACGGCGCCGTGTTTGCTCTCTTGCATTACGGGAGACGCACGGCTCGAACGAATCGGAACAAGGGTGGTAACGCGAGCCGAGTCTCGTCCCTTTACAGGGGCGGGGCTTTTTTTATTTCCAGAAGAAGAAAGGACGGGGCGCAGATGCAGCGTATTGATGTGAAAGAGAAAGCGAGAAGCCGCGATTTGCGGGTATTGGACAAATGGAGAGCGGACGGCACGTTCCGGCAGTCCATCGACAACAGGGAGGGCAAGCCGAACTTCGTCTTCTACGAAGGTCCGCCGACAGCGAACGGCGCGCCGCATATCGGGCATGTGCTTGGTCGCGTGATCAAGGACTTCATCTGCCGGTACAAGACGATGGACGGCTACCGCGTCGTCCGTAAGGCAGGATGGGATACGCACGGCCTGCCCGTCGAGCTCGGCGTAGAGAAGCAGCTCGGCATCTCCGGCAAGCAGGAAATCGAGAATTACGGCATCGAAGCTTTCATCACCAAATGCAAGAACAGCGTTTTCGAATACGAGCGCCAATGGCGCGAATTGACGGAAGCGATCGGTTACTGGACGAATCTGGACGATCCGTACATCACGCTGAACAATGATTACATCGAGAGCGTATGGCATATCCTGTCTTCGATCCATGGCAAAGGCTTGCTGTACCGCGGCCACCGGGTCAGCCCGTACTGCCCGTGCTGCCAAACGACGCTCAGCTCGCACGAGGTGGCGCAAGGGTACGAGGACGTCAAGGATCTCAGCGCGACGGTGAAGTTCAAGCTGCAAGGCAGCAATGAATTCGTGCTCGCATGGACGACGACGCCTTGGACGCTTCCGGCGAACGCGGCGCTGGCGGTCAATCCGAACTTGACGTACGCGCGCGTACGCAAAGACGGCGAGACGTACATCGTGGCGGAAGCGCTCGTCGAGAGCGTGATGAAAGGCGACTACGAGGTACAGTCCATGCTGAAGGGCTCGGAGCTACTGAACCTGCGCTATGAACCGCCGTTCCGCTATGTGTCGGTCGAGAACGGCCATTACATCATCCCGGGCGATTTCGTCAGCGACGCGAGCGGTACCGGTATCGTTCATATCGCGCCCGCGCACGGCGACGACGACTATAAGGTCGCCCGTCAGAATGGCGTCAGCTTCCTGAGCATCGTCGACAATGCCGGCCGGTATGTCGATGCCGTTACGGATCTTGCCGGACGCTTCGTCAAAGAATGCGACGTCGATATCGTGAAAATGCTGAGCGAGCGCGGCCTGCTGTTCTCCAAGGAGCGTTACGAGCACAGCTACCCGTTCTGCTGGCGCTGCAAAACGCCGCTCATCTACTACGCGACCGACAGCTGGTTCATCGAGACGACGGCCGTCAAAGACCAGCTGATCGCGAACAACAGCCAAGTCGATTGGTATCCGGGACATATCCGCGAGGGCCGCTTTGGCAAGTTTCTCGAGGATCTCGTTGACTGGAACATCAGCCGCAACCGGTATTGGGGCACGCCGCTGAACGTATGGATTTGCGACAAATGCGGCGGACAGCATGCGCCGGGCAGCCGGGCCGACCTGGCTGCGCGTTCCGTGACGCCGATCTCGGTCGACATCGAGCTGCACAAGCCTTACGTGGACGACGTGAAGCTTCATTGCCCGCACTGCGAAGGCGGCGTGATGACGCGCACGTCCGAAGTCGTCGACGTCTGGTTCGACAGCGGCTCCATGCCGTTCGCGCAGTACCATCAGCCGTTCGAGAAGCAGCAGACATTCGCCGAGCAATATCCGGCCGATATCATCTGCGAAGGCATCGACCAGACCCGCGGCTGGTTCTTCAGCCTCTTGGCGGTATCGACGCTGTATAACGGCAAAGCGCCGTATAAAGCGGTCATCTCGACGGGGCATATCCTGGACGAGAACGGCCAGAAGATGTCCAAATCCAAGGGCAACGTCATCGACCCGTGGGAAATCATCAACGAGTACGGCACCGACGCCTTCCGTTGGGCGCTGCTTGCCGACAGCGCGCCGTGGAACAGCAAGCGCTTCTCGCGCGGCATCGTCGGCGAAGCGAAGTCCAAGGTCATCGATACGATCGTCAATACGCATGCGTTCTTCGCGCTGTATGCGTCCATCGACGGATACGATCCGTCATCGCAGCCGGCCCGCGTATCCGCAAGTAAGCTGGACCGCTGGATCGTGTCGCGTCTGAACAGCTTGACGTCGAGCGTGAACAAGAGCCTGTCGACGTACGACTTCCTGAACGCGGCCAAAAGCATCGAGGGCTTCGTGGATGAGCTCAGCAACTGGTACATCCGCCGTTCCCGCGACCGGTTCTGGGGCAGCGGCCTGACGGACGACAAGCTGGATGCGTACGGCACGCTTCGTTCCGTCCTGCTAACGCTGGCGCGCCTGATCGCGCCGTTCGCGCCGATGCTGGCGGAAGACGTCTATACGAACCTTGGCGACGGAAGCAGCGTGCACTTGGCCGATTATCCGAAAGCCGACGAAGCGGCGATCGACGAGACGCTGGAGCGCGACATGGAGACGGCGAGACAGATCGTCGAGCTTGCGCGCAACGTCCGCAACGAGACCGGCATCAAGACGCGCCAGCCGCTCGGCGAGCTGATCGTGGCGCTGGACAACGAATTCGACTTGACGCCGTACGAAGACATCATCAAGGACGAGATCAATGTCAAGTCGATCACGATCGCAAGCGGGGACAGCGGCTTCGTCGACTTCACGTTCAAGCTGAACCTGAAGATCGCCGGCAAGAAGTACGGCAAGCACGTCGGCCCGATCCAGACGTACCTGAAATCGCTGTTGCCGGACGAGACGAGCGCGATCGTCAAGGCGGGCGAACTGGCTTACACGTCGCTTGAAGGCGACAGCTTCGTCATTCCGTTGGACGAATTGCTGGTGGAGAAGCAGGCGAAATCCGGTTTCGCATCCGCGTCGGGCTATCAGCTGACCGTCGCGATCAATACGGACATCACGCCGGAATTGGAGCAGGAGGGCTTGGTGCGCGAAGTGATCCGCGCCGTGCAGGACACGCGCAAGAAGCTGGACCTGCCGATCGAGCAGCGCGTGAAGCTTCTCTTGAACGTCGATGCCGAGCTGCGCGCCGCGCTTGACGCGTTCAAGGACGTACTGTTCGAGAACGTGCTGCTCAGCAGCGTGGAATACGGCACGGAGGCCGAAATGGAGAACGTGTCGCTCGGCGATCGCGAGGTTGGAATCGCGATCTTGGGGGCATAGTAACTGCATAGCAGCAAACGAACGAACGCCCATGGCGAATCGGGCAGGCGGCTCTTGCCGCTTGACCGGTTCGCTGCATGGGCTTCGTTGCGTTTGCAATACAAGAAATTAAGGAATGGACAGCGATGATGACGGAAAATCAGGATGACATGAAGCGTCTTCGCAATTCGCTCGACGCGCTGGAGAAGCGGCTGCAGAAGCTGACGGCGCAAATGGAACGCACGCAGATCGCGGATTACGTGCAGCTGCTCAACCGCCCGTTCTCGCTTATGTGGCGGAACGTTCTCGGCGGACTGTCGCGCGGCGTCGGCATCGCGATCGGGTTTACGATATTCGCCTCTACGATTCTGTATATCCTTCAGCTGCTCGGCGCGCTGAATTTGCCGATCATCGGCGACTATATCGCGGATATCGTCCGAATCGTGCAGCATCAGCTGGAAGGCAAGACCTACTAGACCGCCGCCAGGGGGGGGCAATTACGGCAAGCGATCGAGCAATCGCGGCAGCGCCAGAGCGGCAATTACGCGAGCGATCGCGGCTTGCAGCCGCATTACGCATTAATCGCGTTCGAGCGAATGATCGCCTTCATCTTGCTCCATGTAATCGTTATAGGTGCGATTGCGCACGATATAGCGGTGGCTGCCCGTAATGTCGGTGGCCACGAAGCTCTCGAACGATTCCACGTAGCCGTCGGCTTCGTCGGCTTCAATGCCGATTTCGTCATAGGAAGTGACATCGCGGTTCTCGGACATGGCCGGGGAATCGGAGTTGCCCCAGCTTTCGACGATTTGCCAAGCATCCTCCCCGTCGAAGCCGTTGTAGCCGTCTTCGTGGTCGTCCATGCTCGTACGGCCGAACGGCGGCCGCATGAAGGACTCTTCGGCAGGCCGGCGGTCGGAGACCTCCTGCCTTGGCGAATGCGCCACGCAATATAGCGAATCCGGCAGCGCCTGCAGCCTGGCGAGCGGGATCGGTTCGCCGCATGTCAGGCATTGCCCGTAGCGGCCTTCCTCCATGGCGGCAAGCGCGGCGTTGATCCGGTTCAGATGGAGCTCCTCCTGCTCGTGCAAGGCAAGATCTTTGCCGCGTTCGTAGGTTTCGGTAGCCGCATCCGCGGGATGGTTATCGTAGGCGGACAAATCGCCGGATTCGTCGCGCAGCGAGGCGTCCAGGCCGTAATGCTCGCTGCTGGCAAGGCGCTGCTCGGCGGCCGCTTTCTCCACGATCAGCCGGCTGCGGAGACTGCGAAGCTGGGCATTCGTCAGATTCGTCATCGGAAGATCAACCTTCTTTCGTCGATACGGAATGGGGCGTTGATGGTGTGCCATTATCTTTTGCAGCGGCGGCCGTTTTTAGAGGCGGGCAATCATGGATACACTGGCAGGGAGAAGCCCGATATCACTGGTCGAATGCAGATTGAGTATGCTACAATGTGGGGGATAAGGGGGCTAATGCCGTGAAATTTTACTATTATTGGCTGGCTGTTTTCGTTTTGGTTGTCGATTTCTTAAGCAAGAAATGGGTAGAGCATAATTTGGCATTGTACGAAACCAAGCAAGTCATCGGAAATTTCTTTATCCTTACCTCTATCCGGAACAAGGGCGCGGCATTCAGCATTCTGCAGGAGAAACGTATCCTGTTTCTGTTGATTACGCTGGTCGTTGTGTGCGGCATCGTTTGGTATATGAGGAAGAACCGCCATTCCGGCAAAGTGCTGCTGCTTTCGGGACTCGGTCTCGTACTGGGCGGCGCTGTCGGCAATTTTATCGACCGCGCGCTGTACGGACAAGTCGTCGATTTTCTGCAATTTACGTTCGGCAGTTACGTATTCCCGATATTTAATTTGGCGGACTCCGGCATTTGCGTCGGTGTAGCCTTGATTCTGCTGGATGCGCTGCTGACATCCAAGAAAGAGAACGGAGATTCGAATTCGAATGAAAAAGGACAACAACGAAACGGAACGGAAGAATCCGGACATCAATTTATTCAGTGAGGATCAGGATCCGATGATCTTCACGATCGAAGAAGCGCAAGCCGGCGAACGGCTGGATAAGTATACGACCGAATGCATCGAAGCTGAGGCTGCGGGCAGCTTGCACGAGCAGGCGGATGCAGGCCGGAGCAATGAAGGAACCAACCGTCCCGGGCCGGCGGACCTGACGGCCGGCGTATCGCGCACGCAAGTGCAGGAATGGATCAAGAACGGCGCGGTGCTCGTGAACGGCCGCATTGCCAAAGCGAATTACAAACTAGCCGTGGCCGATGTGGTCACGGTTATTGTGCCGGATCCGGAGGAAGCGCACATCGAGCCGCAGGACATCCCGCTGGACGTCGTCTACGAGGACGGCGACGTCATCGTCATCGACAAGCCGCGAGGCATGGTCGTCCATCCGGCGCCGGGACATTACTCTGGAACGCTGGTCAATGCGCTGATGCATCACTGCACCGACCTGTCGGGCATTAACGGCGTTATGCGCCCGGGCATCGTTCACCGGATCGACAAGGACACGTCAGGTCTGATCATGGCCGCCAAGAACGACATGGCGCACGCCTCGCTCGCGGCGCAGCTGAAGGCGCACACCGTCACGCGCAAATACATGGCGCTCGTTCACGGCAATATGCCGCACGAGAACGGCACGGTGGATGCGCCGATCGGCCGCGACCCGCAGGACCGCAAGCTGTTCACGGTCATTCACAAGGGCAGCAAGGAAGCGGTCACGCATTTTCAGGTCGTGGAGCGCTTCGGCGATTACACGCTGCTGGAGCTGCAGCTGGAAACCGGGCGCACGCACCAGATCCGCGTGCACATGAAATATATCGAGCATCCGCTGGCCGGCGATCCGGTCTACGGACGGAACAAGACGATCGGCCTCAAGGGGCAGGCGCTTCATGCGGCCGTGCTTGGATTCGTGCATCCGAGGAGCGGCGAGTATCTGGAATTCCAGGCGCCGATTCCGGCCGACATGGAACATGAATTGATGATTCTGAGGCAGCGCTGACGCGGCGTCCGGGCAGGCGCGAAACACGAAAAAAGTGCAAACTTTTCGCTAATTACTTTATGTGGCCGGCGGCTATCATTACGCTATGATGGAACCAATAATAATCTTCAGTAATTGAAGGGTGAGATCAAGCTAATGACGCAAATCAACCATAATTATACGCTGCTGCAAGGCAGCTACCTGTTCTCCGAAATCGCGAAGCGCCGCACGAAATTCATGCAGGACAATCCAAGCGCGCAAATCATCAGTCTCGGCATCGGCGACGTGACGCGCGGCTTGCCGGACGCGATCACGAAGGCGATGCACGCCGCCGTGGACGAGCTGTCCAATCCGTCGACGTTCCGCGGCTACGGCCCGGAACAAGGCTACGATTTCTTGATCGACGCCATCATAGCCCACGACTACAAGGCGCGCGGCATCGACATCGCCGCGAACGAAGTGTTCGTCAGCGACGGCTCGAAATGCGACGTCGGCAACATCCAGGAAATATTCAGCCAGGACGCGGTTATCGCCGTACAGGATCCCGTCTATCCGGTCTATGTGGATACGAACGTCATGGCGGGCCGCTCGGGCCGATTCAATAAGGAGACGAACCAGTACGAGAACATCGTCTACCTGAAATGCGATGCGTCGAACAACTTCACGCCGAGCCTGCCGGAGCGCAAGGTCGATCTGATCTACCTGTGCTACCCGAACAACCCGACGGGCATGACGCTCTCGAAGGAAGAGCTGAAGCGCTGGGTCGATTTCGCCAAAGCGAACAATTGCATTATCCTGTACGATTCCGCCTATGAAGCGTTCATCCAGGAAGCGGACGTGCCGCGTTCCATCTATGAAATCGAAGGCGCGAAGGAAGTGGCGATCGAGTTCCGCAGCTTCTCCAAGACGGCCGGTTTCACGGGCGTGCGCTGCGCGTACACGGTCGTGCCGCGCGAGCTGAAGGCGACAGACGCGGACGGCCATACGGCGCTCGTGAACGACCTGTGGAACCGCCGCCATTCGACGAAGTTCAACGGCGTCTCCTACGTGACGCAGCGCGGCGCGGAAGCGATCTACGCGCCGGAGGGCAAAGCCCAAATCGCGGCCATCGTCGACTACTACATGACGAACGCGGGCATTATCCGCGAGGGACTCGCTTCGCTCGGCCTGGACGTGTTCGGCGGCGTGAACGCCCCGTACATCTGGCTCAAGACGCCGAACGGACTTGACTCGTGGGCGTTCTTCGATAAATTGCTGTCCGAAGCGAACATTGTCGGCACGCCGGGCGTCGGCTTCGGGCAAGCCGGCCAAGGCTACTTCCGCCTGACGGCGTTCGGCAGCCGCGAGAATACGGAAAAAGCGGTAGAACGGATCACGAAATTAAGCCTGTAATCAAAAGAGGCATTGACATCTTTTGTCGAATGTGAAATAATTCTTTTGATAAACAGCAGTACCTTTAACTCAGTCCAGAGAGGCTGGCAAGGTAACGTGAATCGTTTTATCGACCGGACAGGGGACAGCCCTAACACTGGCGCAGCTGCGTCCGAGTGGGATTTGTTCAACCTTGAACGTCGAGCTTATTGAAACGACGAAACTCCTTGCGCAACCTGCCAAGGAGTTTTTTTTGTGGCCATGGAACTTCGCATGCACGCAAGGAGGCGCTTGAAACGGATGGATGAACAACATCGCGTCATTATGGACGAAACGGCGATTCGGCGGGCACTGACGCGGATTGCCCACGAAATCGTCGAGAAGAACAAAGGCATTGACAATTGCGTGATCGTCGGCATTCGCACCCGCGGCATCTACCTGGCCCAGCGCATCGCCGAACAAATCCGCGAGATCGAAGGGCTGCCCATCGAAGTGCAGGAGCTGGATATTACGCAATACCGCGACGACCGCGAAAGCGGCAGCGGGGGGACGCCTCCGGCAGGCACGTCGCTGAACGTGAAGAACAAACGCGTCATTCTGATCGACGACGTGTTCTACACGGGACGCACGATCCGGGCGGCGATGGATGCGCTCATGGATCTCGGCAGGCCGCAGATGATTCAGCTGGCGGTGCTGGTCGACCGGGGACATCGGGAGCTGCCGATTCGTCCGGACTATGTCGGCAAGAACGTGCCCACGTCGAAACAGGAGCAAATCGAAGTTTCTCTGCAGGAAGTCGACGAGAACGATCAAGTGACGATTATCCATTAAGGGGGAAACGGAATCATGACGACCGCGGCATTGGTCAAGCAGCGCAGCCTGCTTGGACTGAAGGAGCTCGGCAGGGAAGAGATCGAATCGATACTGGACCGGGCGGCTTACTGGGAAGCGAGCCCGAATAAAATCGAGCCGGTGCTGCAAGGTAAGTTTATTGCGAACATGTTTTTCGAGAACAGCACGAGAACCCGCTTCTCCTTCGAGGTGGCGGAGAAACGGCTCGGCGCGGAAGTGCTCAACTTCTCGGCCGCCGTCTCGAGCGTACAGAAGGGCGAATCGATCTACGATACGGTCCGCACGCTGGAATCAATGGGGATCGACGCTGGAATCATAAGATTGAAGCCGATCGGGGTGCTGGCCGATCTGGCAACGAAAATCAAGGTGCCGCTCATCAACGCGGGCGACGGCAATAACGAGCATCCGACGCAAGGCTTGCTCGATCTGTATACGATGCGCAAGCAGTTCGGCGAGCTGCGGGGGCTGACGGTCTCCATCATCGGCGATATCCTGCACAGCCGCGTGGCGCGCTCGAATCTGTACGCGCTGCGGAAATTCGGCGCCAACGTGCAATTCTGCGCGCCTGGCAGCATGTCGGCGCCCGAGCTGGACGCGCCGCTCGTATCGATGGAAGAAGCGCTGAAGGCGGACGTCATCATGATGCTGCGCGTACAGCTGGAACGCCATGAATCGGGCATTATGGCCGGGGCCGAGGCTTACCGCGAGCAGTACGGACTGACGGCGGAACGGGCGGCGCGCATCGCCTCGCACGCCATCATCATGCACCCGGCGCCGATCAACCGGAACGTGGAAATCGACGACGAGCTGGTCGAGCACCCGCAATCGCGGATTTTCCCGCAAATGCAGAACGGCGTACCGATTCGGATGGCCGTCATCGAACGGGCATTGACCTAGCGGTCGAAAGGAGAAGATAAGACGATGGCAACTTGGATATTGAACGGATTGGTATGGAACGAAGCGAACGGGGAAACCGAGCTTAAGCATATCCGCATCGCGGACGGCGTGATCGCCGAGATTACGGAAGCAGCCGCCGGCCAGCCTGACACGAACGGCCACGAGATCATCGACGCGAACGGCAAGCTGGTCTCCGCGGGCTTCGTCGACATGCACGTGCATCTGCGCGAACCGGGCTTTGAATACAAAGAAGACATCGCGAGCGGCACGCGCTCGGCGGCCGCAGGAGGCTTCACGACCATCGCCTGCATGCCGAACACCCGTCCGGTTACGGATTCGGCGGAGACGGTCCGCTACATTCTCGACAAGGCGAAGACGACGGGCATCGTGAACGTGCTTCCGTACGCGGCGATTACGAAGAACGAGCTTGGCCGCGAGCTGACCGACTTCGCTTCGCTGAAGGAAGCGGGCGCGGTCGGCTTCACCGACGACGGCGTGGGCGTGCAGAACGCGCAAATGATGAAGGACGCCATGAAGCTCGCCGCTTCGATGGATATGCCGGTCATCGCGCACTGCGAAGACGACTCGCTCGTTGTCGGCGCAGCCGTAACGGAAGGCAAATTCGCGGCGGAGAACGGGCTGAAAGGCATCCCGAACGAATCCGAAGCGATTCATGTCGGACGAGACATCCTGCTTGCGGAAGCGACGGGCGTTCACTACCATGTGTGCCATGTCAGCACGGAGCAGTCGGTGCGCCTCATCCGCCACGCGAAGCAATTCGGCATCCGCGTTACCGCTGAGGTATGCCCGCATCACCTGATCCTCTCGGACGAAGATATCCCGGGCATGGACGCGAACTGGAAAATGAACCCGCCGCTGCGCACGCCGCGCGACGTGCAGGCGGTCATCGAAGGGCTTGAAGACGGCACGCTCGACATCATCGTCACGGACCACGCGCCGCACAGCGCGGAAGATAAAGCGCGCGGCATGCAGCTCGCGCCGTTCGGCATCACCGGCTTCGAGACGGCCTTCCCGCTGCTCTACACGAAATTCGTGCGCACGGGCAAATGGACGCTCGGCTTCCTGCTGAAGCGGATGACGTCGGACCCGGCCCGCGTGTTCGGCCTGGCGAGCGGCGTCCTGCAAGCGGGCGCGCCGGCGGACATTACCATCGTAGACTTGGAGCATGAACGCGAGGTTAACCCGGACAGCTTCCTGTCCAAAGGGAAAAATACGCCTTTCGGCGGCTGGCGGCTGTACGGCTGGCCGGCGGCGACGATCGTGGGCGGCAAGCTCGTCTGGTCGGAATAGATCGAAGAAGCACGCAACTTGAGAACAGGAGTGATACGGATGCAAGCAAGATTGTTATTGGAAGACGGCACGTTGTTCACGGGTCTTGGCTTTGGCGCCGAAGGACAGTCCAGCGGCGAGGTCGTATTTAATACAGGGATTACAGGCTATCAAGAGGTGCTTTCGGACCCGTCCTACTGCGGTCAAATCGTGACGATGACGTATCCGCTGATCGGCAACTACGGCATTACGCGGGATGATTTCGAAACGGTGGCGCCGTTCATTCACGGCTTCGTCGTACGCCGTCACGAGCCGGTTCCAAGCAACTGGCGCGCGGAATACACGCTGGATCGCCTGCTGAAAGAACACGGCATCATCGGGATCAGCGACATCGATACCCGGATGCTGACCCGTATCCTCCGTCACCACGGCACGATGAAAGGCCTCTTGACGACCGGCAGCGAGCGCGTCGAAGAGCTGCAGGAACGTCTTGCGGCATCGCCGCTCATGCGCGACCAGGTGGCCCGTACGTCGACGAAGAGCATCTTCTCGAGCCCGGGCGAGCGCGAACGGATCGTGCTCGTCGATTACGGCGCGAAGAGCGGCATTCTGCGCGAGCTGACGAAGCGCGGCTGCGACGTCGTCGTCGTTCCGCATGACACGACGGCCGACCAGATCCGCCGCCTGAACCCGGACGGCATTCAGCTGTCCAACGGCCCCGGCGACCCGAAAGACGTGCCGCACGCCGTGAAAATGATTCAAGAGCTGCTCGGCGAATATCCGATCTTCGGCATCTGCCTCGGTCATCAATTGTTCGCCCTCGCCTGCGGCGCGGATACGGCGAAGCTGAAGTTCGGCCACCGCGGCGGCAACCACCCGGTTAAAGAGCTGGCGACGAACCGCTGCTACATCACTTCGCAGAACCACGGCTACACGGTGCTTGAAGAGACCGTTGCCGGCACGAAGCTGGAAGTGACGCATATCAACAACAACGACCGGACGATCGAAGGCTTGAAGCATGCCGAATATCCGGCCTTCTCGGTACAGTACCATCCCGAGGCGGCGCCCGGACCGCTTGACAACAGCTACCTGTTCGATCAATTCCTGGACATGATCCGCGCAACGAAGAAGAACAACCCGCAGAAACCGCGTCAAGCGCAATTGGCGGCATCATTGAGAGGAGAGCTGCAATATGCCCAGAAATAATAAGCTGAAGAAAATTCTCGTTATCGGTTCCGGCCCGATCGTTATCGGCCAAGCGGCCGAGTTCGACTATGCCGGCACGCAAGCTTGCCAAGCGCTCAAAGAAGAAGGCTACGAGGTTGTGCTCATCAACAGCAACCCGGCGACGATCATGACCGACACGAACATGGCGGACAAAGTCTACATCGAGCCGATCACGCTTGAATTCGTTACCCAAATCATCCGCCAGGAGCGCCCGGACGGCCTGCTGCCGACGCTCGGCGGTCAAACCGGCCTGAACATGGCGGTCGCGCTGGCACGCGCTGGCGTACTGGAACGCGAGAACGTGCAGCTGCTCGGCACGCAGCTGACGGCGATCGAGAAAGCGGAAGACCGCGACCTGTTCCGCGACCTGATGCGCGAGCTGGAACAGCCGGTGCCGGATAGCGTTATCGTCACGACGGTCGAAGAAGCGGTCACGTTCGCCAATGAGATCGGCTACCCGATCATCGTTCGTCCGGCGTACACGCTCGGCGGAACGGGCGGCGGCATCTGCGGCGACGAGAGCGAGCTGCGCGACACGGTCGCCTCCGGTATCCGTTACAGCCCGATCAGCCAGTGCCTCATCGAGAAATCGATCGCGGGCATGAAAGAAGTGGAATACGAAGTCATGCGCGACGCGAACGATAACTGCATCGTCGTGTGCAACATGGAGAACTTCGACCCGGTGGGCGTACATACCGGCGATTCCATCGTCGTGGCGCCAAGCCAAACGCTGTCCGACCGCGAGTACCAAATGCTCCGTTCGGCATCGCTCAAGATTATCCGCGCGCTGAACATCGAAGGCGGCTGCAACGTACAGTTCGCGCTCGATCCGTTCAGCTACCAATATTACGTTATCGAAGTGAATCCGCGCGTCAGCCGCTCTTCGGCGCTCGCATCCAAAGCGACGGGCTATCCGATCGCCAAGATGGCCGCGAAAATCGCCATCGGTTACACGCTGGACGAAATCGTCAACCCGGTAACGGGACAAACTTACGCTTGCTTCGAGCCGACGCTGGACTACATCGTCTCCAAAATCCCGCGCTGGCCGTTCGATAAATTCACGACCGCCAACCGCAAGCTGGGCACGCAAATGAAAGCGACCGGCGAAGTGATGGCGATCGGCCGCACGTTCGAAGAATCGATGCACAAGGCAGTCCGCTCGCTGGAGATCGGCACGCACCGCATCCACTTGAAGGATGCCGCCGAGCTGTCCGACGACGTGCTGCGCCTGCGCCTCGAGAAGCCGGACGACGAGCGCATGTTCCTCGTGGCGGAAGCGTTCCGCCGCGGCTATCAGCTGCAGGACGTTCAGGACATCACGAACATCGACTGGTGGTTCCTTGACAAGATCGAAGGGATCGTCGCGTTCGAAGATCAGCTTCGCCGCGCAAGCGTGCTGTCGAAGGAGCTGCTGTACCAAGCGAAGCGCAAAGGCTTCTCCGACCGTTCCATCGCCGAGATCCGCCGCGAAGGCGGACAGACGACGCACACGGACGAGTACGACATTCGCGCGTACCGTCTGGAGCAAGGCCTGAAGCCGGTGTACAAAATGGTCGATACGTGCGCCGCGGAGTTCGAAGCGACGACGCCTTACTACTACTCGACGTACGAGGTCGAGAACGAAGTAACGGAAACCGACAAGCAGAAGGTGCTCGTGCTCGGCTCCGGCCCGATCCGGATCGGCCAAGGCATCGAGTTCGACTACTCCACCGTGCATGCGGTGTGGGCGATCCAGAAGGCCGGCTACGAAGCGGTCATCATCAACAACAACCCGGAGACGGTATCGACGGACTTCAGCACGTCCGACCGCCTGTACTTCGAGCCGCTCTTCTTCGAGGACGTCATGAACGTCATCGAGCAGGAGAACCCGATCGGCGTTATCGTGCAGTTCGGCGGACAAACGGCGATCAACCTGGCGGCTCCGCTGACGAAAGCCGGCGTGCGCATTCTCGGTTCGAGCCTCGAGAGCATCGACGCGGCCGAAGACCGCAAGAAGTTCGAAGCGCTGCTGCGCGAGCTGAACATCCCGCAGCCGCAGGGCTCGACGGTAACGTCGGTCGACGAAGCGGTTGCCGTTGCGCAAGGCCTCGGCTACCCGGTACTCGTTCGCCCGTCGTACGTCCTCGGCGGACGCGCGATGGAAATCGTCTACTCCGACGAAGAGCTGCTGACGTACATGGTGCAAGCGGTGAAAATCAATCCGGAGCATCCGGTTCTGATCGACCGCTACATGCTCGGCAAAGAAGCGGAGGTCGACGCGATCTGCGACGGCGAGACCGTCCTGATCCCGGGCATCATGGAGCATGTCGAGCGCGCGGGCGTTCACTCCGGCGACTCGATTGCGGTATACCCGCCGCAATCGATCTCGAAAGAGCTGCAGGACAAGATGATCGACATTACGATCAAGATCGCGCGCGGTCTGAACGTCATCGGTCTCGTCAACATCCAGTTCGTCATCTTCCAGGACGAAGTGTACGTCATCGAGGTAAACCCGCGTTCCTCGCGTACGGTTCCGTTCCTGAGCAAAGTGACGAACATTCCGATGGCGAACCTGGCGACGCAGGCGATTCTCGGCACGAAGCTGGCGGATCTCGGCTATACCGAAGGGCTGTGGCCGGAGGAAGAGTACGTGTCGGTTAAAGTGCCGGTGTTCTCCTTCGCGAAACTCCGCCGCGTCGACCCTACGCTCACGCCCGAAATGAAATCGACGGGCGAAGTCATGGGACGCGATCAGAATTACGCGAAAGCACTGTATAAAGGCCTTGTGGGCGCAGGCATGCGCATTCCGCCTACGGGCGCGATCATCGCGACGGTGGCCGACAAGGACAAGCCGGAAGCGATCGAGATTCTGCGCGGCTTCTACGAGCTGGGCTATAACATCATCGCGACGGGCGGCACGGCGACGGCGCTGGAAGAAGCGGGTCTGCGCGTGAAACGCGTGAACAAGCTGAGCGAAGGCTCGCCGAACATCCTGGATCTCATCCGCGACGGCCAGGCGCACTTCGTCGTCAACACGCTGACGAAAGGCAAAACGCCGGAGCGCGACGGTTTCCGTATCCGCCGCGAAGCGGTCGAGAACGGCGTCGTCTGCATGACCTCGCTCGATACGGTACGCGCCCTGCTCAACATGCTGGAAGCGATCAACTTCTCCTCGCGTCCGATGCCGGTCATCGCGCAGAAATAACAGCATCCTTGGCCGCCTCGCGGCCGCGAAAGCCTGCCTACAAGCAGGCTTTCGCCATGCATGATGGAGGAAAGGCATGACCTCCGGTCGGTATAGGTCTCCAATCGCTTGTTGTAGTTCTGATTGCTTTGAAGGTATAAGAGAGAAGAGGATGCAATCAGACTACAAAGGCGAACGCTAACGCTTTTCCGACTCTATACCGACCTTCGGGTATTAAGAAAAAATTATGGGAGGCGGGACAATGATCAAGCTAAGCAGGGAAGAAGCGGCGGGCCGCGTCATGGTTGCGCTCGATTACCCGGATGCCGCGGCGGCGGAAGCTCTGGTGCTGAGCCTGGAAGGCATCCCATGCTTCATGAAGGTCGGCATGCAGTTGTTCTATGCGGCCGGACCGGGCTTCGTCGCGGACTTGAAGGCGCGCGGCTATAAAGTATTCCTGGATCTGAAAATGCACGATATCCCGAACACGGTCAAAGGCGGCGCGAACAGCATCGCGAAGCTTGGCGTCGACGTGTTCAACGTCCATGCGGCAGGCGGCTTGGCCATGATGAACGCCGCGATGGAAGGCGTGGAATCGGCGCTTCAAGCGGATGCCAAGCTGCAGCGTCCGCTGGTCATCGCCGTGACGCAGCTGACCAGCACGAGCCAGGCGGTGCTGAACGACGAGATTGGCATCGGCGGCTCCGTCGCGGACGCGGTCGTCCGTTACGCCAAGCTGGCGAAGGAAGCGGGTCTCGGCGGCGTGGTGGCATCTCCGCAAGAGGTGCGGTTGATCAAATCGGCGTGCGGCGTTTCCTTCCGGACGATTACGCCGGGCATCCGGCCGGCCGGCGCCGACATCGGCGACCAGTCGCGCATCATGACGCCGCGCGAGGCGCTGGCGCAAGGCACGGACTACATGGTGATCGGGCGGCCGATTACGGCTGCCGCCGACCCGAGACAAGCATTGGAATCCATTATCGAGGAGCTGGTATAAATGACAACATCCATGCTGGAACAGTTGCCGAAAGAGATTGCGAAAGGCTTGTTGAAGATCAACGCGGTCGCGCTGCGTCCGAACGAACCGTTCACGTGGACGTCCGGCATGAAGTCGCCGATCTACTGCGACAACCGGCTGACGATGTCCTATCCGGCCATCCGCGATCTGATCGCGGAAGGCTTCGCGGCGATCATTCGCGCGCAATATCCGGATTGTCAAGCCGTCGCGGGCATCGCGACCGGCGGCATCCCGCACGCGGCATGGGTCGCGCAGAAGCTGAACCTGCCGATGCTGTACGTGCGCGATAAGGCGAAGGGCCATGGCAAGACGAACCAGATCGAGGGCCATTTCGAGCCCGGCCAGAAGGTCGTCCTGATCGAGGACCTGATTTCCACCGGCGGCAGCTCGCTGAAGGCGGCGGTCGCGGTGCGCGAAGCCGGCTGCGAAGTGCAGGGCGTCGTCGCGATCTTCACTTACCAGTTCCCGCAGGCGGTCGAAGCGTTCGCGAAGGAAGGCATTCCGCTCGCGACCTTGTCGAACTACACGTCGCTGATCGAGGTTGCGGCCGAGCAAGGCATCGTGCAGCAGAACGACATCGCCCTGCTGCAATCGTGGCGCGAGAATCCGCAGGCTTTCGGCGTGTAAACCGAAGCCATTTCATAGCCTTTCTTTGTTAAAACAGACCCGGAGCAAGCGCTCCGGGTCTGTTTTATTCTTGTAAAGGTAATCATTAGCTGATTCATTTTTCGAACGATCGGTTATAATTAGCTAATCCGCCTCATATATTAGGTCATTGCCAAATAGATAGGATTACAAGATTAATAGAATGCGAGGAAGAGAACATGAACACAATGTATAGGCAGTTGTTGGAGTCGACGGAAGACTTGCTGTACCGGGTTCGGATTTACGACCGGAACCTGGAGAAATCCGATGAAATTCTGCAAATGGACGAGGCGTACAAGCGTATGCGCCAGGCGTTCGATGTTATAGAAGCCCGTCAGGACAGCGGTATGATGGAGCGGTTTGCCGCCAGGGTACAGCAGATGCGGACGCGTCTGATCACGATGATGGAGGATTTGCTGCACACGGCATGATTGGGCCGGATGGAGAAAATGACCTGCGGGCTGGGTGGGCCTCCAATCGCTGTTGTAGCTCCGATTTCTTCTAATTGTATAGGAGACTATAGGTTGAAATCGGGCTACAAAGGCGAACGCTAACGCTTTTCCGGCTCCACACATCCCTCCGGTCATTTTCCCGGCCTATTCAAAACCGAATGCAGCAAACCTTTGGGGACAAAGGGAGAAAAAAACCTCTTGCCAGCCGGTGGTGGGGATGGTAACATGTTACATTAAATGGAAGGGTTTCTAGGGATCCGCTTCAAGGCGAACCGAGCGAAACCGGGCAGGATAATAGGTCCCGCTACACCGTAGGGATAAAAGACCTTCGGCAAGTTCCACCCAGCACGACTGGGCGGCGCTTGCTCGGAGGTCTTTTTTGCTTTACCAGCCCAAAGCGCCGCGATGACTGAAGAGGGGGAGAAGATGTGGAAGCACTCCGGACGCATGCATTGCGCAAGGTGTTTACGGTCAAACGGAAGGACGCCGGGCTGGCCGGCAGCTTCAGGTCGCTGATGAAACCGGCCTGGGAAGAGAAGGTCGCGGTGCGCAGCATCGACCTGACGGTGCAGCGGGGCGAGATGGTCGCCTTCCTCGGCCCGAACGGCGCCGGGAAATCGACGACGATCAAAATGCTGACAGGGATTCTGCACCCGTCGTCGGGCGAGGCGCAGGTGCTCGGCTTGACGCCGTGGCGGGAACGGGAGAAGCTGGCTTACCGCATCGGGGCGGTATTCGGGCAGAAATCGCAGCTGTGGTACCACCTGCCGCCGATCGACACGTTCGATCTGATCAGCCGGATTTACGAGCTGCGGCGCAGCGAATACCAAGCGCGCCGCGACGATCTGATCGCGCGCTTCGAACTGGGACCGTACCTGCATACGCCGGTCAGGAAGCTGTCGCTGGGCGAACGGATGCGCTGCGAAATCGCCGTTTCGTTCCTGCACCGTCCGCAGCTGCTGTTCCTTGACGAGCCGACGATCGGACTGGACGTCGTGGTCAAGCAGCGCATCCGCGAGCTGATCCGCGAATTGAACCGGGCGGAAGGGACGACCGTCTTCCTGACCTCGCATGATGCCGGCGACATGGAGGAGCTCTGTTCGAGGGCGATCGTGATCCATCACGGCGGGATTCTGCTCGATGCGCCCGTCGACCGGCTGAAGCGGGAGGTGCTCAACCGGAAAGTCATTTCGCTGACGCTGGCCGCCGGCTACGACGCCTCGATGCTTCCTTCGCTGCCCGGAACGGCGCTCCTGACAAGCGAAGGCCGGAAGCTGAAGCTTGAAGTCGATCTCTCCTTGACCGAGATCGAGCAGGTGCTGGGCGCCGTGATCGGCCGCTTCCGGCTGGAGGACGTCACCGTGGAAGACCCGCCGATGGAGGAAATCATCTCGCATATCTACGGAACGGGAGGTTAGCGGACGATGAGGATGGACGAACGAATGCCTGGAAACCGGCTAAGCTTCCTGGGGATCAAGAGCATGAAATCGGGAGCCGTCGCGCGTATTACCATTCGGCAGCAGCTGGCGTACAAGACGGACTTCATCATGCGCGCAAGCTTCCTGCTGATGATTCTTTACGTGTTCGTGCAGCTGTGGTCGGCTGCTTACGGCGGCGATCATACCCGCGTGATCGACGGCTACACGCTGAAGCAGATCGTGTGGTACCTCGTGTTCACGGAAGCGATCACGATGGGCGTTCCGGCGCTGTGCGGCGTGATCGAGAACGACGTGAAGAGCGGCGATATCGCGATCAAGCTCATCCGTCCGCTCTCTTATATCGGCTATCATTACGCCGCCTACGTGTCGGAGGCGGCATTCCGCTTCTGCATCCACCTGGCCGTCGGCAGCATCATCGCCTGGCTGAGCGTCGGTCCGCCGGCGTTCGGATACGGCTGGGCGGGCTTGTTCTCGCTGACGCTGGGCGCGTTCACGGTGGCGTTCATGCTGAACATGGCCGTGGCGCTGTGCGCGCTATGGGTGGAAGAAACGCGGGGGATGGAATTCGTGCTGCATAAGCTGCAGTTTACCGTCGGGGGCATGCTGCTGCCGCTCGATCTGATGCCCGAACCGCTGCAGCGGGTCTGTTCGTGGCTGCCGTTCCAGGCCATGCTCTATTTTCCCGCGCGGACGGCGGTTAATTTCGGCACCGCCCCGGTGGCTCGGCAGTTCGCGATTCAGGCGTTCTGGATCGCGGCGCTTGCGGCGCTCGTCACGTGGATGTACAGGAGAGGGGTGAAGAAGCTGCATGTTAACGGCGGATAACCAAGCGGACCGATCGCGGCGTCAAGCTTCGCGGACGAGGCGCGCCGCGGCAACGGTCTCGTTCCTGTTCACCTGTTGGAAGGTCAATCTGGCTTCGACCTTGGAATACCGGGTCAGCTTCCTGCTGATGGCCGGCATGATGTTCATCAACAACTTCATGTGGCTGTTCTTCTGGAGCTTGTTCTTCGGCCGGTTCCCGGTGGTCAACGGCTGGGGCATTCACGATGTCATGCTGATGTGGGCCGTCGGCGCCGGCGGCTTCGGCTGGGCGAATATGCTGTTCGGCAACTTCAACCGCATCGCGCCGATCGTTGCCAGCGGACAGCTTGACGTGTACTTGTCGCAGCCGAAGCCCGTGCTGCTTCACGTGCTCGCGAGCCGGATGTCGCTGACGGCGGTAGGCGACTTCCTCTTCGGTCTCGTCGTGTACGCCTGGGTCGGCGATCATTCGCTGCCGGGACTGCTGCTGTTCCTCTCCGCGCTCCTGATTAGCGGCCTGCTGTTCATGGGCGTCACGGTTCTCGCCGGCTGCATGGCCTTCTTCGTAGGCAATGCGGAAGGGCTTGCGCAGCAAGTGTTCAACAGCTTCGTCGCGCTGTCGACGTACCCGTCCGATATTTTCAAAGGCTTCGCCAAAGCGCTGCTGTTCACGCTCATCCCGGCGGGCTTGATCAGCTACATGCCGATCGGGCTGCTGCGCGGTTTCGATATGAACTTCGCATGGAAGGCGGTCGTCTTGACGCTCGGCTTCGGCATGGCGGCGATCCTGCTCTTCAAGCTCGGACTGAAGCGGTATTCATCGGGCAATGCCATCACGCTGCGAGGGTAGAGCCCCGCATTGGAATGCGGGGGTTGCGTTGCAAACGTAGAGCGGCAGCCGTAATTGCGGCTGAACAGAGGTACATGTCTTAAGCGAGGCCAACACCGGCTCCGGGGACGTAGTCCCCCGGAGCTGGTTCGTTAACGGCAGGCGTTCGCTCGCGATCGGCTGTAGATCGGCAATATATAGCGTCGTCACGAATTCAAAGCCGACTTTAAGCCTCTGAGGGAATTCAATCCTTTCAAATCAAATAATTAAAATAAAACTTGAATTATTCAAGAATTAATCTTAATATTATCAATACACAGATTGAATAATTCAATGCGTACTTGCATAAGGAGTGATACCTCTGCACTATCCGCCGCCGCAGCAATGCCCGGTATGCGAGAGCAAGCTGACGATTCAGGAGCTGAAATGCGAGCATTGCTCGACCGTTATCCGGGGGAATTTCGAATCGACCCGACTTGCGTCGCTGAACCGGGAGCAGCTGCATTTTGTCGAAGCGTTCTTGAAGGTACGCGGGAACATCCGCGAGATGGAGAAGGAGCTAGGCATCTCGTACCCGACCGTGAGGAACCGGCTCGATCAGATCGTGGACACGCTCGGCTTCGAGTCCTGGTCTGCAGCTGCGCAGCCAGCTATGCCGCCGTCCGAGCAAGCCGTAACAGAAGATGCACAGCGGAAGGAGATTCTGTCGAAGCTGGATGCAGGCGCAATAACGGTAGATGAAGCGTTGAAGTTATTCGGGGCCAATCACAAATAGGAGGCATGGTGAACGATGCAAGAAGAGCGGGCGATGATTATTCGAATGGTGGAGGAAGGCAAAATTACGGCGGACCAAGGCTTGGCGCTGCTGGAAGCGCTGGAGCAGCCGCGGCCGCAGACTCCTGCTGCGTCTGCAACGGAGCAAAAGCATGAGCATGAGGTGTCCGTACGCGGACAAGCCGCTGAGTGGACAAGCTCCTTCGATGCATCGGGAATCGAGCGAATCGAGTTCACCGCGAATGACGGTTCGATTCATTATCAAACCTGGGACCAGCCGCACGCCGAAGTCAAAGTGACCTTGACGGCGCGTAATGGTTGGAGCGCTCCGGATTTGAAAGACCGCCTCGATCGGTCCGTCTTCGTTAGTCGAAGCGAAGAGCAATACATATGGAAGCTGGAGCCTGCGGACTGGGAGCGTGATCGCGAACTGAAGAACGGGGAGATCGCGATCGCCATTCATGTTCCTCGCGCGCAGCGCTTCGAGCACTTCAAAGCGGTGACGAATAACGGCGAAATCCATATTGCCGAGCTGCTGTCCGAACAGGCCGAGATTGCAACGGATAACGGTGCGATTACGATGAATGGCATTGAGCTGGAAGCGCTCAAGACGACGTCGGTGAATGGGGCGATCAAGCTCGTATCCGGGCGGATGGAATCGGCGGAGCTGCGTACGAAGAACGGCAAGATCCATGCCAGCGGCAAGTTCGAATCGCTTCATTGTCATTCGTCTAACGGAGAGATCAAGCTTGATGATCTAGTCGCGGAAGGGATTGACCTTCATGCGGAGAACGGGAATATCGACGCGGATGCCGCTTTCGAACAGCTGGCTTGCAAGACGCGGAACGGAGCCGTTCATGTCTATGTTCGATGCAGCGGAGAGACCGAGCGGCGACGGGCGGCGTTTAATGGCGAAGTCTTGACGAAGCTGCAGGCGGAGTCGCATAATGGCGCGGTTCACATCGCCTACGAGGAAGGCGTGGCCGGCGTTCGCGGCGAGCTGAAGTTCGGTCATGGAAGGGCGAGCTGCTTGCTGAACGGGGAGACATTCGCCGATTTGACCGGCGACGGAGATAACCGGACGCTTGCTATTCGCCAAGGGGACGAGGCGCACCACCAGCTTGACGTAACGACATCTAACGGCTCGATTAAGGTGGAGACCGTTCCGGCGAAAATTTTGCTGCCGCTCTAAAGAGAAGCAGAGTCCGCTGCGCCGCGGCGATTATAGGACCTTCGGCAAGTTCCGCCCCCATTTAAGGGGCGCGCTTGTGCGGAGGTTTTTCTAATTTGCTTGGGACAAAGCTGCGCCGCAAGGATAGCATAGAAGGCTGTTATGAATCGTATGGAAGGGTCAAATATCTTGGACATTCGATCGTGGACGGCAATTTTCGGCAGGCACCTTATGTTAAATTCATTTAAAATTCATTTTGGGTGTAACCTTTTATTACGTTGCACCGTCTAAATTTTAGCATTATTAACGTTTTCTCATGAAAGGGGGTTCGCAATCGGAATGGGATGGCGGAGAAACAGGAAAACCGCGGCGGAATCCGAAGCAATCGAAGTACATACGCAAGCGCAAGAAGCGGCAGCAACGGCCGTTGACCCTGCGAAGCCTCTGCTGGTCGTCGAAGGCGTGGAGCGAACGTTCCAGACCGGCGGTCAGCCGCTGCACGTGCTGAAAGGCATTCATATGGAACTGCTGCCCCGTCAGCTGGTCATGCTGCGCGGGCGCTCCGGCTCCGGCAAGACGACGCTGCTCAATATGATCGGCGGGCTGGATCAGCCGTCAAAGGGCACTATTTTTTTCCATGGCATGCCCTTTCACGATATGAGCGACGATCAGCGGACGAAGGTCAGGCGCAAAGAGATCGGGTTTATTTTCCAGGCGTATGCCTTGATGCCGCTGCTGTCCGCTTACGAGAACGTGGAATTATCGCTTCGCATGGCCGGCGTGCCGGGCGGGGAATGGAAAGCGCGCGTCGAGCACTGTCTGGAGCTCGTCGGACTCGCCAAACGGATGCATCATCGTCCGTTCGAGCTGTCCGGCGGCGAACAACAGCGCGTGGCGATCGCCAAATCGATCGCGCACCGGCCGAGTCTGCTGCTGGCGGACGAACCGACGGCGGAGCTCGACTCGCAGATGGCCGCCCAGATTATGTCCGTGTTCCAAACGATTATTCGCACCGAGCAAGTGACGATTTGTATGACAACGCACGATCCCACGATTTTGGAGGTTGCCGATCATGTTTACGAAATGGTTGACGGGAAATTCATTTAAGGCGGCCGCGGTCGTCGTCATCGGGGCTTCCCTGCTGACGTCCGCGGGCTGCTCGCTGCTGCCGAACGAGAACAACGAGGAGGTGCTGCCGGAGATCGCGCCGCCGCAAATCTCCAAGAAGCCGGAATACGAGGTCACGACGGCGACGCTGGAGACGAAGAAGACGGTTATCGGCAAAATGATTTCCACGCAGGAAGAAACGCTCTACTTCCAGCTCGACGGCAAGCGGCTCAAGGAGCTGAACGTGAAGATCGGGCAGAAGGTGACCGCCGGCCAGGTCATCGGGTCGCTCGACGTGGACGATATGAAGAAGCAGCTGCGTTCCGACAAGCTGCAATTCTCGAAGGACGAACTGCAGATGAAGGACACGCTCCGCAAGAAGGACGAGATGGATCCGATCGACTTCGAGCTGGCGAAGATCGATTTCGAAGAGAAGCGCCAGAAGCTGACGGATTCCCAGGAGGAAATCGACAAGGCGATCCTGACCGCGCCGTTCACCGGGACGGTCGTCAGCTTGAGCGTCTCCAAGGGCGATGCCGTCAAAGCGTACGATCCGGTCTGCATCATCGCGAATACCGGGACGCTGACGGCTGCCGCGAAGATGACGCAGGATGAATTGGAAGGCGTGGCGATCGGCATGCCGGTCACGATCAGCATCAATAACGCCGGCGATTTCACGGGCAAGGTGACGCAGCTGCCGGTCGCCTCGAACGATAGCAACAACGGGAACGGAGGCGGCAACGGCAACGGCGGCACGCAGCGTCCGGAACGTCCGGAAGACTTCCTGACGGTATCGCTGGATAAGCTGCCGAAGGGCGTAACGCGCGGAACGCCGCTCTCCATCTCCATCATCATGGACCGCAAGGAGAACGCCATCGTCATCCCGCCTTCCGCGCTTCGTTCGATCGGCTCGCGTACGTACGTGCAGGTCGTCGACAGCGAAGGCAAGCGCGAGGTGGACGTGGAAGTCGGCCAGCAAACAGCGACGGAAGTGGAGATCCTCAAAGGGTTGACGCCGGGGCAGAAAGTCGTAGGTAAATAACGTATGGGGATGCCGCTATTTCGCTTTCTGTTCCGCAAAATGTGGAACACGCGGTGGATGACGCTCAGCTCGCTCGCCGGCTTGATCATCGCCGTCGCGTTCGCGACGAGCATACCGATGTACGCGGACGGCGCCTTGAAGCGTGTCGTGGCCCAGACGCTCAAGGACGAGAGCGGCGGTTTGCCGGCAGGCTCGCTGCTGATGCGCTATCAGGAGTCATCGGGCAAGACGGATTTGAACGGCTTGAACGAGGTCGAGACGTATATCCGGGATAAAGTGCCGTCGCTGATCGGTTTTCCGTTCACGACCTACAGCCAGAGCCTGGCGATCCGCAGCGGCGAGCTGACGCCGGTGGACCCGTCCAAGGTGGATGCCAGCCGCGCGCGCACGATGGCCATCGGCACGATGGACGGACTGGATAAGAAGGCTGAGCTGACGCAAGGCCGCTGGTTCGCGGATGCCGTCGGCGACGACGATACCGTCGAAGCGGTCATGATGGAAGAGGCGATGTACCGCAGCGATATTCATATCGGCGACGTGTTCGAGTATCCCATCTTCGGGGGACTCAACATTACGCTGCATGTCAAAATCGTCGGCGCCTACAAGCCGCTGAAGGACACCGATCCGTTCTGGTACCAAGGCATGGAGAGCCTGATGAACTCGCTGACCATCGGCGACAAGGCGTTCCATCAGGGACTGCTGAAGGATCGGGGGATCCCGGTTCATAATGCCAGCTGGTACTATGCCTTCGATTTGAAGGACATCAAGACGAGCCAGCTCGCGTCCTTATCTAGCACGCTGGAGCGTCTCAACATCGATCTCTTCCAGCGACTGAAAGAAACGCGCGTGGATATTTCGTTCGCCAAGCTGCTGGGCGAATTCAAGAAACAGAGCCTGCAGCTGCAGATGCTGCTCTTCACGCTGGCGGCGCCGATGCTGGCGATGGTGTTCTACTTCATCGCGATGAACGCGCGCCAGTCGCTCGACAAGCAGCGCAACGATATCGCCGTATTCCGAAGCCGGGGCGCGGGAACGAGGCAGATCATCGGCATTTATTTGCTCGAAGGGCTGCTGCTCGGCGTCGCGGCGATGTGCGCGGGTCCGTTCCTGGGCTGGTTCATGGCCAAGAGCATCGGGTCCGCGAACGGCTTCCTGGAATTCGTCAACCGCAAATCGATTCCCGTCGGATTCACGACCGATGCGGTGCTGGCGGGCGTAGGCGCGATCGTGCTCGCGGTGCTGGCGACGGTGGTTCCGGCCGTTATGTACGCGAAGGCGTCGATCGTCGACTACAAGAAGCAGCTCGCGCGTTCCGACCGCAAGCCGTTCTGGCAGCGCTGGTACGGCGACGTGCTGCTGCTCGGCGTTGCCGGGTACGGCTGGTACCTGTTCAACGAACGGCAGATGATCTCGATCAAGAGCAATCTGACGACCGACCAACTGGACGTGCAGCCGTTCCTCTTCTTCGTGCCGGCGCTCGCGATCTTCGCGATGGGACTGTTCTTCCTGCGGATCTTCCCGTGGCTGCTGAAGCTGTTCAACTGGATCGGCAAACGGATGCTTCCGGTGCCGCTGTACTTGACGCTGACCCAGCTGTCGCGCTCGTCGAAAGGGTACTATCCGCTCATGATCCTGTTGATTCTGACGCTCGGGCTCGGCGTCTATAACGCTTCCGCCGCACGCACGATCGATTTGAACTCGACGGAACGCACCTTATATAAATACGGGACGGACGTCGTCGTTCAGACCGTATGGGAAGGCAGAACCGAGCTGGTCAACACGGGCGGCGGCGGATCCGGCGGCGAGAACGGCGGCGGCAACGGCGGTTCCGGTAACGGCGGAAGCGGCGGCAATGGCGGCAACGGCGGATCTGGCGGCGGTGGAGGCGGCAACATCGTTCCGACGCGCGTCAATTACAGCGAACCGCCGTTTGAGATTTTCCGCAAGCTGGACGGCGTCGAAGCCGCGGCGCGCGTGCTGCAGACCAAGGCGAACATCGTCGTCTCCGGCCGCTCGATCGGCCAGGGCAACCTGATGGGCATCGACAACGTCGATTTCTCCAAAGTCGCCTGGTACCGCAACGACCTGTATCCGGTCCATCCGTTCTATTATTTGAAGAATCTCGGTTTATACGAAGAAGCGGCAATCATTCCTTCCAATGTTGCGGAGAAATATCAACTGAAGCTCGGGGACCGCGTAACGGCCGGGCTGCAGGACGGCGTCATCGAATTCGCGATCGTCGGCATCGTTCCTTATTGGCCGGCGCAATATCCGGACGATGCGCCGTTCATCATCGCGAATCTGGACTATATCTATGATCAGGTGCCGCTCATACCGTACGAGGTATGGCTGAAGATGAAGCCTGGCGCCTTGACCGCGCCGATCATGAAGCAGCTGGAAGACAGCGGTATCGAGCTGGCGGACGTGAAGGACGTCAGGATCGAGCTGGCCGCGCAGGCGAAGCACCCGACGCGGGGCGGCGTATTCGGCATACTGAGTCTCGGCTTCCTGGTGTCGATCATCATATCGCTCACGGGGTACATCCTGTTCTGGTTCTTCAATTTGTCCGGACGGATCGTGCAGTTCGGCGTCCTGCGGGCGATGGGGCTCTCGCGCAGGCAGCTGACGGGCATGCTGCTGCTGGAGCAAGTGTTCACGGCGGGCTTATCGATCGGCCTCGGCATCATGATCGGCAAAATCGCGAGTCTCTTGTTCCTGCCGTTCCTGCAAACGACGGAGAACGTCGCGAATTCCGTACCGCCGTTCCGGGTTGTCTTCGATGCCAAAGACACTACGCAGCTCTATATCGTCGTGGCATGCATGATGCTGATGGGCGCGTTGCTGCTGCTGGCGCATATCCGCAGGCTGCGCGTGCACCAGGCCGTCAAGATGGGGGAGGAACGCTAATCCGTTATGATTACATGCGAAGGCTTGGTCAAAATTTACAAATCCGACGAGCTTGAGGTCGTCGCCCTGCAAGGACTCAATCTCCACGTGAGCGAAGGGGAAATGATGGCGATCATCGGCAACAGCGGAAGCGGGAAGTCGACGCTGCTCAATATTTTGGGCGGCCTCGACCGTCCTTCCGCGGGGAGCGTCGGCGTCGGACCTTGGGATCTGCTCAAAATCTCCGACGAACAGCTCGTCTCCTACAAACGCGATACGGTCGGCTTCATCTGGCAAAACAATGCGCGCAACCTGCTGCCGTACCTGACGGCGCTGGAGAACGTCGAAATGCCGATGATGTTCTCCTCCAAGCTGGACCGCGCCTATGCGAAGCAGCTGCTGGAATGGGTCGGCTTGAAAGACCGGATGCACAACAAGCTGCATCAGTTGTCCGGGGGCGAACAGCAGCGCGTCGCGATCGCGATCTCGTTGTCGAACCGGCCGAAGCTGCTGCTCGCCGACGAACCGACGGGATCGGTCGACACGCGGACATCGGACCTGATCATGGATATATTCCGCAGGCTCAACCGCGAGCTGGGCATCACGATCGTCATCGTCACGCACGATCTGTCGCTGGCGTCCAAGGTGGATCGCGTCGTGGCGATCCGCGACGGCTTGACGAGCACCGAGTTTATTAAGCGGAATCCGAATCTGGACGACGACTTCGAGGCGGGCGCCTCGCAAGGGAACGTTCATGAGGAGTACGTCGTGGTCGACCGCGTCGGCAGGCTGCAAATCCCGAAAGCCTACCTGAGCGCGCTGCAAATTACAGATAAAGCATCGATGGAATTTGACGGCGAGCGAATTATCATATCGCCGCCTAAATCATTGGAGGGGTAAACGAAATGTTGCAAAAGGGGAACAACAACTTGAACGTATTGTCGCGAGGGAAGGTCGTTCTGAAGGCGTCGTCGCTGGCGTTGACATCCGCGCTGCTCGTGTCCGGCCTGTCGGCATGCAGCAAAGGAAGCGAGAGCGACGCCAAGCAGCATGTGCTGCGGATCGGTTTCATGTATTCCGACTCGTATAACGAACAATATTTGAGGCAGCAGTTTACGGACGGCTACGAGCTGCTCCACCCGAATGTCGATATCGAGATCGTATCGGCGATGCAGACCCAGAACTACGCGGAGCCCGACCCTAACAAGAAGCAGCCGGATCCGTACGAGAATATGAAAGAAATGCTGAACGGCAGCAATCCGGTCGACGTCGTGATCGTGGATTCGCCTTATTTCCGCAAACTGATTCAAGACAACATGCTGACGAAGCTCGATACGCTCATCCAAGACAACAAATTCGATATCGAGGATTTCGTGCCTTCCGTCATCGACGGCATCAAGGAAGCCGGCGAGGGCTCGATATACGGGCTGACGCCGACCTTCAACGCCTCGGCGCTGTTCTATAACAAGAAGCTGTTCGCCGATCAAGGCGTCGAAGTGCCGAAGGACGGCATGCAGTGGTCGGACGTGTTCACGCTGGCGCAGCGGGTTGCCAAGGGCGACGGCAAGGAGCGGAAGTTCGGGCTCGCCATCAATCGCTGGAGCGATCCGTATTCCGATATGATGACCTATTCGGCACCGCTGCAGCTTCGCATGTTCGATAAGAACGCGGAGAAGATGACCGTCAACACGGCCCAATGGAAGAAAGTATGGACGGATATTTCGAACTTGTATCAGCAGAAGCTCGTGCCGACGCAAGAGGATTACAATATGACCAACGATGCGATGAACGGCAAGCAGGTGTACAATCCGTTCCAGGGCGACTTGTTCATCAGCGGGCGCATCGCCATGATGGTGGCCGGCTACGACTACGTGACGCAGCTTTCCCAAGTGAAGGACGCGGCGGCCCAGAATTCGAAGATCACCAATGTCGACTGGGACGTCGTGACGATGCCTACGTTCGCGGAATCGCCGGATGTCGGCGGCAACGTTTATTTGAACAACCTGATGGCCATCAATGCCAAAGCGCAGAACAGCGAAGACGCATGGGATTTCATCGCGTTCAACAACGGCAAGGACTGGGCGAAGCTGAAGTCCCGCAGCACGTATGAATTGGTGGCGCGCAAGTCGTTCCTGAAGCCGAAGGACGGCATGAACTACAACATGGCGGCGTTCTACTCGCTGAAGCCGGCTCCGGGTCAAGATCCAGCCATCGACAAGCTGTATCAAGAGAAGCCGAATCTGTACCAAGTGCAGCAATATGCGCCGCAATTGTTCCAGGAGGTCGTTCAGAAGAAGAAATCCGTCGACCAGGCGCTGCAAGAGTGGGAAACCAAAGGCAATGTCCTGCTGCAGAAGATCAAGACGAATCCAACCGGACCGCTTGACGGCACGGACGGCAGCGTCGGCGTCAGCGGAGGCGGAGCCGTCGTCGAAGTGAAGCCGGCCGGTTAACCTTTTCGGTACGGGGTAGAGGGGCAGACCATAATTGAAAGCAGCTGCGCAGACGTGCAGCTGCTTTTTCGTCGTGAGCGGGCAGCGCTGGGAGCAGCGCCTCGGGCGAAGATGATGACAATGACGCTTGCGTACGATAAACGCTGACGCTGGGTCGCATGCTTATTTATGCCGGAAATGGGTATCCTAAGCTCGACACCGCGATGAAAGGGGCTGCGATCATGAAATGGGTATATTGGGGACGCTTGTACGAAACCAAATTTCAAGCGGGCTGCCTGGTCAGACGCATGGAGAACGATTGGTGGGTGTACGGCTACGATTGCCCGCAGGAAATTGAAGTGTTCCGTTCGCGCACGGGCAAGTTTGGCGTACGATTCCTCCCGTAGCAGAATATGCTTGACTTATTGTTAATTATTATAGTATATTAATCTCTGTCGCCATTGAATGTTTTGCTGTGATTGGTGTTATCGCGGGGTGGAGCAGCTCGGTAGCTCGTCGGGCTCATAACCCGAAGGCCGCAGGTTCAAATCCTGCCCCCGCAACCAAACCTTACGATAACTATCGCAAGGGCCCTTAGCTCAGTTGGTTAGAGCGGTCGGCTCATAACCGATTGGTCGGGGGTTCGAGTCCCTCAGGGCCCACCATTCCACAATACATCCTTTCATGCCGGGGTGGCGGAACTGGCAGACGCACAGGACTTAAAATCCTGCGGTGGGTGACCACCGTACGGGTTCGATTCCCGTCCTCGGCATCCAACAAGAAACCTTGATGAATCAAGGTTTTTTTATTTATGAGCCATTCGCAAAATCGTACATATTCGCTTGATCCTGTGTATCTATGATCCTGTGGCTGGAGCGGTCAATTGGACCGCACAGGATGAGTGAGGAACACGAATCCTCCTTTGCGCGCTTGAGTAAATCTCGGGCGAAGGCAAAGGAGGATTTTGTTATAACGGGACTTCTAGGGTTATTCCCAACTGTTTTGCCGTGTTGTTCACGACTCTAACAGGCATTGCGAGCTGGCTTGGGACAAAGAGATTCGAACAATTTGAGCAAAAATGATACAATTGCAAGGTGGATGACTCAGTAATTCTAGGCGTCAGTATAATGGAGCTTGCAACGAGAGATTTCTTATTGAAGCAGCAAGGCAAAATCATTGAAGGAGGTTGCATGTGCTTAATCCAATTGCTTTAACACTCGGTCCTATCCAAATTCATTGGTATGGCATCATCATTGCGGTAGGCGCGATGCTTGGACTTTTCTTAGCGATTAAGGAAGGCAAACGATTCGGTATCTCGCAAGAGTTCTTCTTCGACATGCTCTTGATAGGGCTCCCATCTGCGCTAATTGGCGCACGGTTGTACTACGTTGCCTTTGAATGGGGGCAGTACAAGAATAACCCGAGTGAAATCATCGCCATTTGGCATGGCGGGATCGCCATCTATGGCGCGCTGATCGGTGCTATTATCGCGGTCTCCATCTATACCCGCCGCAAAGGATACAGCTTTCTGCGAATTGCGGACATTTGCGCGCCGGGTTTAATCGTGGGCCAGATGATGGGACGCTGGGGAAACTTTATGAATCAGGAAGCGCATGGCGGACAGGTATCCGAAAATTTCTTAAGGGGCACCTTGCATCTTCCTAATTTCATCGTGAATCAGATGAATATACAGGGCGCGTATTATCACCCGACCTTCCTGTATGAATCCTTGTGGAGTTTGTTAGGACTCGTTGTTCTCTTGCTTCTGCGTCGCGTCAGTTTTCTGCGTGCCGGCGAATTGTTCATGAGTTATTTCATCTGGTACTCCATCGGCCGCTTCTACGTTGAAGGCGTTCGCACGGACAGCCTTGTCTTTGCAGGTCCCGCATGGCTAGCCTCGCTTCTGAAGACCATGTGGGAACCGATGTCTTCCTTCGGCTGGGGAGCGATGGAGGCCGGCAAGAACATACGCGTGTCGCAGCTGCTAGCGGTCTGCATCGTATTGGCGGCGGTGGCAATCATCGTTTTGCGGAGAACGGTATTCAAACAAACGTCCCGCTACTCCGATCCAATTGAGCCTGTAGTAAGGCCGAGTAATGGTTATCTTCAAAAAGTAGATTAACTATTTATAGAGGCTTCGCTTACGAACCTCTTCTTATGATGCAAGCGCCCACTGCGGGCGTTTTTTTATTCTTATTATGCGGGGAAGCTTGTTGGTCCTAGCAAATAGCGGGCGTTCGGAGCTGCATATACTTTACCTTTCCGCTATTGCCAGATCGCTTTGATCTTGTCTATACTTTGAATGGTGCGTATACATAGCAAGCTGCGAGATTCATGGAACGAGGTGCAGGCATGCCTGGCAATAAGATCGTCGGCTACAAGGTCATGTTCAAGATGGGCCGATTCCGGATGTGCATTTATATGAAGCCGGACTATTACGAGGTTTGGAATTTTTGGCGGGACGAACGAATCCGCAACGTGTCGGTCGAGGAAGTGGAGATGGAGGAGAGCCGGTTCTTTGGGGAAGAATAGGGTTTGTGTTTCGGAGCTTGATTTCATATACTAGAGTGACTATGCATCTCCTGGGCGTGCTCTGACCGGTTGTCAGCGATGACGTTCAGGAGGTTTCTCGTTAAGAGGTGAGGAGCAATGCCATTACCATCCATTGACAATGATTGGTCGGCCGTCTTGCGATCCGAGATGGAACAGCCGTACTTTCAACAACTGCTCGGCACGCTTGCGGCTCAGTATGCGGAGGGGAACGTGTACCCGGCCCAGTCCGCAATCTTCAATGCGTTCCGCTATACCGCGTATGCCGAAGCGAAGGTCGTCATTCTGGGCCAGGATCCGTATCATGGCCCGGGTCAGGCGCACGGACTCAGCTTCTCGGTGCTGCCCGGCGTGAAGAAGCCGCCATCGCTGCTCAATATGCTGAAGGAGCTGCAGAGCGATCTTGGCTGCGAGATGCCGGATCACGGCTGTCTGGTGACCTGGGCGCGGCAGGGCGTGCTGTTATTGAATACGGTGTTGACCGTTCGAGACGGTGAAGCGGCTTCGCATCAGGGGCTGGGCTGGGAACGGTTTACGGATCGCGTCATCGCCGAGCTGAACAAGCGGCAGAAGCCGATTGTCTTCGTGCTCTGGGGCAAGCATGCGCAGGCGAAAGAAAAGCTGATCGACACGGCGCGCCATGCGGTTATCGCTTCGGCGCATCCGAGCCCGCTGTCTGCGCGTCGTGGCTTCTTCGGCAGCCGGCCCTATTCGGCCATCAATGCCTGTTTGCGCGATTTCGGCGTCAGTGAGATCGATTGGCAACTTCCGCCGTTGGCGGCATTGGAAGCGGCAGCAGCGGCAGCCGGAAAGGCGTGAACGCAATGGCGGATCGGGTGAACGCGAAGAAGAAGCAGGTACGTTGGCTGAATCCGGCATCGGGGTATTTGACCGGCTACGCATATACGCTGAACCCGTACGTCGGCTGCACGTTCGGCTGCTCGTACTGCTATGTCCGGCGCATGCCGGTCGCGCTGTTCAAGCCCAGCCCGTGGGGCGAGTGGGTGGAAGCGAAGCCGCTGGATAGCGAGGGCGCGGGCTTCCGGCGGGAATGGCGGAGAGCGATCGCGAAAGGCGGGGTGACCGTCTTCATGTCCTCCGCGACGGATCCGTACCAGCCTGCCGAGCATGCGGAACGGCTGACGCGCCGGCTGCTTGAGGCGATGGCGGAGGATCCTCCGCAGTTCCTGCTCGTTCAAACCCGCAGTCCGCTCGTCGTGCGGGATATCGACCTGCTTCGTCAGCTCGGCGATCGCGTGCGCGTCAGCATGACGGTAGAGACCGATCTCGAAGCGGTCCGCAAGGCGCTTACGCCGTCCGCGCCGCCGCTCGCGGCCAGATGGCGGGCGATCCGCGAGCTTCGGGAAGCGGGAATCCCGACGCAGGCGGCCGTATCGCCGCTGCTGCCATGCAGCGACGCTTTCCCGGCGCTGATCGCGGAGGCCGTCGACCGCGTCGTGGTCGACGATTTCTTCCGCGGCGACGGCAGCGGAGGGAAGCGATCCGCGCAGCTGCGGATGGCCGAGCGTTATCGCGAGCTGGGCGAGGAAGCTCGCTACGCGCCGGCGACGGCGGATGCGTTCGTGCATGCGCTGAGAGCGCTGATGCCGTCAGGCGTCTATTTCGGGCAGGAAGGCTTCCTGCCCTGATCATACCGAACAGCCCGGGCAGTCATCTGCCCGGGCTGTTCGGCGTCTGCGTAGCAGCATGCGCTTAAGAAGGGGCAACTGCCCAGCTATCTGCACTTAATCCTTACCTAATCCATGCCCAGTCCGTACCTAATCCGTACCTAATCCGTATCCAGTCCATCCCTAGTCCGTACCTAGCCCGTACCTAGCCCGTAAACAGTCCGAGCTCCGTACCTAACCTTGCCTGATCATGGAATGGTCGTAAGCAAGTCATTACCTAGCCTTTCCTAGTCATCGGCCGCTTTAATCATTCTGCGAATCGCCGTCGCTGCCGATAATGCCGGTCGAACCGCTCGCAGCGCCGCTTGATTCGCCGTCTCCGGTGGCACCGGAGACGCCGCCGCCGTTGTTCGCGCCGTTCTGGCCGAGCACGGGTTTGTATGCCGCGGATACGTAAGTGACGGCTTTCACTTCCGTAATCACCTGCGCATATTGTTTGTCTTTGTCCGGATAGACCGGCTCGACTTGGATGACCGCTTCATCGCCTTCGAAGGATATCGAAGCGATCCGCATGCCGTACCCTGGATTAGGCGCCTGCGCCGTGATCGTGACTTCGTTGGCGTCCGCGTTGACCGCGTTCGCGGTCAGCTTCAGATCGGTTAGCGGGAACGGCTGCTCATCGACAGGCGGCTCGCTCGGCTTGTTCTTGTTCACGAATTGCATGGCATCGTATAACCAGCCGGCTGCGTCGCCGCGCGTTATTGCATCCTTCGGATGGAAGAGCTGCGTATCGTCCAGCTTGGCGATTCCGCTTAAGAGCATCTTCTGAATATTGCCCATATAGCTCGGATTGACGTCGGCTTCGTCTTTAAGCAGGAGATACATGTCGATGAAGGCATAATCGCCCATCTTGAGCACGCCTTGCATCAAGTGATAGGCAAACTGCTCGCGCGTCATCGGGTCGTTCGCTTTCGTTTCCCGCGGAATGTTCAGGTCGTTCATGGCCGCAATAATCAACGATTTCGCGTACCAGGCATCATCCTTCATGTTCGGGAAATTGTCCGTGACTTTCGGTTCTTTGACGAACCGGATGTCGTCGATGTTCAAGCCCAGGCCGTTAACGATCATCGAAATGCCCGCAGCGTAAGTAAGCTTGCCGTTCGGATCGAAATGGTCCGACTTCGCGTCGCTGCCCGAGAGTATGCCAAGCTTCTGAAGCGCGGCGATTTTGGCATCGTTCGGATGGCCTTTCGTATCGGAGAATGCCCACACCGACTGCGCGAGCGCAACGAACAGCAGCAGGACGACGCTGGCGGCCGTTAATGCTTTCTTCATTCTTTCCACCTCGATTTGCATGAATTTGGCTTGCCTGTTTCAACTATGTAGACGCATCCCGCTCGCATATGGTTGCAAGAACGGGAACGCGACCGCTTGAAAATCGGCTACGGCCTAATCGTTACGCGCGTGCGAAGGGGAACGATCGCCGCCAAGCCCAGCACATCCTCGTTGTACATGCGGATGCAGCCGTGCGATACTTCCCTGCCGATGGAGCCCGGGTCGTTCGTGCCGTGAATGCCGTAATGCGGCTTGGACAGTCCCATCCACATCGCGCCGAACGGACCGCCGGGATTAGGCTGCTTGTCGATGATTTCATAGTCGCCGGTCGGCGTTTTCGTAAGCATTTTGCCAATGCCTACCGGGTAACCTCTGACGACGACGTTGCCGTCGAGCAAGTAGAGCTGGCGATCCGACAAGTCGACGATGATCCGGTAATTGGGCATATTCCATCCCTCCTTGACGATATCATATGAACGGCGCGCGGGAGGGGATTGGATGTCACGTTGTCAGTCGGTGTGCCGATGCCCGGGGAAGATGATGAAATAGCTTGCACCATCGTTTCAACCCTCTCATAAACTGTTAAAAAATGGAGGTTGATAGGGATGGATTTTAGCGAGCTTCAGGATATGATCGATCCTTCGTTGTATATCGTACTGGTTGCATGCTGGGTGCTGGGCTATATATTGAAGAAAACGCCGCGCGTGCCGGATTGGTCGATCGTCTATGTCATTACTTTGTTCGCGGTCGTCGTAACGCTGTTCACGCTCGGTTTCGAGGTCAAAAGCGTGCTGCAGGGCATCATTACGGGCGCGGTTTCCGTCTATGGGAGCCAATTGCTCAAACAAGCCCAGAAAGGCATTTCCGGCGGCGATTCAGGCAGCGCAGGCCAGCAATAAATTTCGTTCGCCGACGACCGGCTCACAGCTATTGTTGATTGCATGACGAAGGCCTATGCAGCGCTGCATAGGCTTTTTTATGTGAGTGAGCGGAGGCCAAGAAAAGGACTGAATGTAACTTGGGACGGAATTGGTTGTTTAAGAACATGGCACGAATTCAAAGGAAGTAGAATAGCTTAGTAGAGAGGAGGAAAGGCTGTATGCAAGATGACAAGGCAGGAGTTCAAGCGATGCAAGCGCTGAATAGCACTCACGTCTTGCCTCAATGGTTTGGGGCGGTAGGCGACGGTAAAACAGATGATACGCAGCTCATTCAAAAAGCATTGGATTATGCCGCTGAAAACGGGTTGAAGGGCATTAGACTTCCGCCGACCGCAAGCGGCTATTTGATTTCCGGTCAAATCAATGTTCCGTCTCACATTGAAATTTTAGGGAATGGGACTCTTATTACTACGGCTAGCAATGCGGGGAAAATTCGTAATATATTTTACGCAACTGGAAAGAGTGACATTACAATTAGTGGGTTTCGTTTCTCGTCCACGAACGATCAATCCCGATTAAGCGGTCGAGTCGGCTCTTCGTCGAACATCATTGCGGTTCGTTTTTCTAATTGTTCCGATTGCGAAGCCTCTGATCTCTATGGCGAAAAGTTAGAATACCTTATTAAAGCAGATACCAATTCAGCCCGAATACGATTGAAGGAACTAACGACGGTATTCACTCACCAGCCTATTTATATAGGGGATTCAGATTACTTGTACTTCGAAAACCTGTACCTTGGAATGCCGCTACAAACTGAAACGGATAACCACGACCATGGAATTTACATGGAGGCTGTCAATTATGTGCAAGGCTCTAATATCGTGTTTGTAGGCGGCAACGGACATGCGCTGCATATTTATAACCTCAGAGGTATAACCACGCATGATATTAATATAACGAATTTAATTTTCCAAAATATTCGGGGGGCTATTATCGCCTCGACATGCGGCCGCGTTAATATCGCCAATGTTACGATCGATGGCGTGGAATCCACGATTGATGATCAGATTTGTCGAGTCATTGATAGCCGTGATGCAGAATTGATTGTCGCGAACGTCCAGGTCAATAATGTGCGGCAATTGAAAGGCGGAGCGATATTTAATTGCGGCAAATTCTCCGCTAGCGATGGAACCGTCCGCTCCTTGCTTCAAATAAATGGAGGCTATGTGGGGCCGCTGGATCAGAGCATCGGGAATATAAGCATGTGTCAGGAGGGAGCGACTGAATTATTTCTCAATGATCTTTATTTTGATCGTTGTGAAGCGCAAATCTTCTCGAATGTTGGGGCTAAGAATAAAAGAATTGTCGTCAGTAACTGTGTGTTTAAACGAAATTCGAGTTCGACTACTTCTCCAGCGAGCAGCATTATATTTCGGTTGAGAGGGACAGAGTTTGCAGAGATAAACAGTTGTACTTTTATCAATGACCAAGACAATTCGACAGTACCCATCTTCAACTGCACAGACGATACGGGGATTGTTCTTATTCGCGATAACAATTTCAAAGGCGACGCTGTAATAACTTCATACTTGGATACCAAATCATTAATACTGCCTAATAATCGCATGTTCGACGGATTAAATTGGATCGACCCAAAGGTGATCGTAAGCAAATTGCCGGTGTCCACTGCTTCCAATCGTGGTGAGAGGATGATCGTGAAGGGCGGCTCGGATTCAAACGATCTGATCTACGTTTCAGTGCAGAAAAAAGACGGGAGTCATGGATTCGTACGGTTAAACACGGATGAAGAGACAATATTGCATTCGCCCAATGGTCTAGTCTATACATTGCAAGTAAGTGATTCCGGACAATTGTCATCAAGGTCTGATACTGTGGTGTATGATTTTTATGACCGCTCGAATAATAATGCTTCATTAGGTTCGACAAGCTCTGGAACGCAATGGTCTAGCGTTATTGGCGTGTTCGGTATTAGCAACAATACGGCTTATTCTGTAACGGACGCCAACCGGGACATGGCGGTTGTTCCCGCTGTAGTAACTAACTACGCTGTAACTTGTAATCTTAAGGGGGCTGTATCCGACATTGCCAATAACAGCCGTCCTGGAATTGTCGTGAGGTACGCCGACAGTTCGAATTATTTCTATGCTATCCTAGATCACAACAGGGTCAGGTTAGTAAAAGTCGATTCAGGCTTATCGACTGACTTGGCAAGCGGCTCGTATCCGCTTAACGACAACCAATATTACTCACTCAAGTTAGCGTGCAGCGGTAATTCGATTAAAGTGCTTATCAATGATAGTTTGTTGAATACGTACATCATGTCAACAAACGACTTTGAAAAATTCGGATTATTAAACGGGGTTGGCATACGTCTCAGTAAGACAGGATCACCGAAATCAGCTGCCCGCTGGAATAGATTTGTAGTTGATCGGCTTTAAACAATGCCCGGCAATCGTAGGCACATTAATAACCGGCACCAAGGTATAACGCCAAGAATAACCATGGTGAATACAGGGGAAGGTATTAAAAATGTCATTCAGAGGTGTACGATGACAATATTAATTGTCTCCGTAGTTGTAGTGTACGCGGCCTGTTTCTTGATTCCCCGGCGTCTTACGTGGATCGAAGTGTTAGCGGCCACTTTGTTTGGGTTATATTTTGAGTGCATGACTAATATCTTTTTGGATTTGAAATATGATTTATACGGTTATTTTAATAAAGGCGTGGATTGGCAAACGTTAATAGCGCTTCTTGGACTATATCCAAGTTTAAACTATTTGCTTCTGAATCTTTATCCGGCCGGAAAGGGATTTCTTCGCATTACAGCTTACTTGCTTGCTTGGGATGCCTTCTCGGTTCTCTACGAGCAGTTATCGAGACAAACCGGCGTTTTCTACTACAACGGCTGGACGTGGCGGTATTCGGCGGTTCTTTATCCATTTATCTTTTTGATTTTGTGGTATCACTTGAAATTCACTCGCTGGGTAATCAGCAAGAGCGTCCCTAACCGTTAGCTGTCGTCCGGCAGGATGCGTCAGAGGCATTTTCGGGGCAAGTTCTTGTGCAAAGCAACCGTACATGACTTGCACCAGCTTCGCGCCAAGTTGGAGCTGAAGCAAGCTGAATCAGCTTAGCCGTTACAAAAGAAAAAGCCGCAAACCCTGTAATATCAAGGCATTGCGGCTTTTTGCATGTATGATCTGGACAGGGTTCGAACCTGTGACCCCTACCCTGTCAAGATAGTGCTCTCCCAGCTGAGCTACCAGATCATATTGAAAGTGAATCGCTTTCTCGTAAAAACGATTATAACCTGGATTCGCGAATTGTGCAATAGTTTTTATTCATGTTAAATAAGAATGTTGTTGGATGCCGACGATCCAGGTGCATACCGGTAACCCGCTCAGGTCAAACTATCCCCCGTATGGAAAAACATCCTAATCCGAGGACAACGACAGTTGGGGGACTTGATACGAATGAAAAAGTACGTAATCGCGACGGCCATAGCCATGCTGCTGTCATCCTGCGCATCGCATACAAACACGAACGGGGCGAAGACGAATAACGTCGCTGACAACGTCATTAAGCTTCGAACCGAAGGCGATGCGCGGGTATTCAAATCGGAGCACTGGCTGGATCAAGGCAAGGTGTGGATTCCGGCCGAACGGGCGGCTGCGCTGCTTAATTACCGGTATAACCTGAAGGGAGGCAGCCATATGGCTGCGATGGGGTTCAGCGACCCGATGTACGTATTCGCAGCCGACTCCAAGCAGGCGAAGATCGGCAATGACAGCGTGACGCTTAACGAAGCTCCGCGCATGATCGGGCAATCGCTGTGCCTTGAGCTCGGTTCGCTGTCGCAGCTGCTGCAGGCGCCAGTGAATTGGGATGCCGCGCATCGCACGGTTGTAGTCGGTCCGCCGCACGGCTCAGAGCTGCAGAAGACGCCGGCTTCGGCGGCGCCCGGCACGACGCTCCGGGCGAGAGCGGTCGATTCCGATAACGGGGACGCTGCCGATCAGTCGGATAATACCGCTTCGGAAACGAATAACGGTCAATCGAATAGTACCGATCAAGGGCAAGCCGACGAGGTTATCGCTTTCGCCAAGCGCTACATGGACGTGCCTTACAAATTCGACGCCGCACCGTATGAGGAAAGCCACAAATTCGACTGCTCTTCCTTCATGCAGCATGTATTCGGCCATTTCGGCATCGATTTGCCTCGCTCGTCGATCGCGCAGTCCAAGGTCGGGCAATACGTGACAAGGAGCAACCTCAAGAAAGGCGACATCGTGTTCTTCTATACGCCGGGCAGATACAGCAGCAACGATATTGTCGGCCACGTCGGTCTGTACATCGGCAACAATCAGGTCATTCAAACGTACGGCGATCCCGGCGTGACCATCACGTCGCTCATCGGAGACTGGGACAAGCGAATCTTGTGGGCTCGCAGAGTGCTGTAGTCCTTGTTATTCAACATTGTTCACGCGCTTTCCTATGTCGCGGTAATGAAGCGGGAAGCCATAGCGGCGCGCACAAGAGAAAGCATGGCGGCAAGAAAGGCGAAGGGATGGCCTAGGCGGACCGTTTCAAAGTTATACGGAAGTATACGGAAGCGTTCCTAGAGGCGCGTAAACGGTGGTTCAAGGGAGCAATCAGCGAAGTCGAGGCAACGCGGCTATCTGGTGTAAACAAACCAACCTTTTACCGTTGGCACGACGAATATACAAAGACAGGCTGCCGGGATTCAAAAACTGCGGTAGCCTCTTGAACCATCGTTGAATCAAGCGAATCCCAATTTATGCAATAAGGTCCGTGAGCCTTTGTTCTGAAGGTCTTATAACATGCAAATGCAAACTCCGCCCCGGCCAACTTGATTGGCTGATGATCATATTCAGAATACCTTCCAGCAACAATGCAGCGATTGGTGCGATTTTCATATTCATCGAAAACTTGCCTATAACTCCCGAACCCAATACGAGTCCCAAGCCAAGAGCGCCATAAAGTAGCTCTATACCGATATCCCCATCTGAAATGCCTTTACGGCATACACGCTGATAAGAATGTTAAAGATGCCGTCGCCAATCGGTCCATAGGACGAACGCGATAATCACCGAATGAAGGATGAGCCCGGCATCAACTTTCGAAACTCATTCATGCCTTTCCAACGGGACATACCGGTCGTATTTCGTACATCTTCGGGTATGCTTTGTCGAGGAATCGTGATTCGGGCGAGAAGAAGGACTGACAGTAGAATTGAAAGAACGTTCAGACCGAATATCAAGTAAGGGACAAGCCTGACTGCAAAGGTGATTCAACCGCCACGCCTGAACCAGTGAGCGCTAATAACAAACCGAGTAGTGCAACTTGACTGAGGGTAATGGTTTTCGCCAAATGTCTTGAAGCTGTCTAATCGTCTTTTACCTAATACTGGTAGTGTGTGATCGTGTCATCTTTTCTGGTGCAATAAATTCGCCGGCCGCGACTTGATAAACAAGTACAGGCGACGAAGGAACCGGCATTATGACCATACAGTTCGTATCTCTTCTCAAGTATTGAGCGGCTTTGTATTACGCCAAATGTGAGAATCGGAAACGTTTTTCTACGGCGTAATTATCATCATAAGCAACCGTCTTCGTAATCATGTGCAATGTACGTGTTGCGAAAAGGAATCGAACGGAGTGATATCGAAGTGTCAATCAACGTTGGCCATATCAGCGAGATTTACCGTTTTCCGGTCAAATCGTTCGCCGGGGAACGGCTGGAAAGCTGTATCATCGAACATTACGGTATGCGAGGCGACCGGGTTTGCTCGTTCTATGACGAAACGAAAACCGATTGGTTCAAATATATTACTGCGCGAAATATTCCAAATATGCTAAACTATCAAGCTCGCTTCGTCGATGGGGCATCGAGGTTACAAGCCCTGACGGGCGTCGCTACGGTTGGGACGCGTATTTGCCCGCCGAATTGCAAAGCCAGACGAAGACCCCTCTGACGCTATCGCGCATCATGGCGCCGAATCCGGAAGCGAAGAACGTGCCGTTGCTTTCGGTCGAAGCCGCCAGCATTTTGCTCGTTACGGATACTTCCCTACAAATGCTCGAATCGATGTGGGGCAAGCCGCTCGACCCTCGGCGCTTTCGCGGAAACTTCGTCTTGAAACTGAACGATGGCGCACCTAGTGAACCTGAATGGGTTGGCAAAAGGACTGTGATAGGCGAAGTCGAGCTGCAGGCTGACAGCCTTTGCGAGCGATGTGTCGTGATCACAATGGACCCGGACACGCAGAAGAAAGATCCTTCCTTGCTCAAGCTCGTTAACCGAGAATTTGGCTTGATGTTTGGTGTTTATGCCTCCGTCGTCCGGACAGGGCAAGTCCGGCTTGGCGACACTGTGTCGATCGCCTAGTTCGATTCTGACGAACCTTCTAAGAAAAAAGCCACTTCCTTTATTCAGGAAGTGGCTTTTTTCTTGTTGCCAGCGAGTATTTCTTATTAAAATAGTGTTTACTTAGGGAATTTCGAATAAGCTCAGGGGAGTTTCCTGCCAGCTTTATTTGATTCATGCAAACACATGCCAAATAATCATTTGTGTCATAAAGCACAATTCTTTCCCACCATTCTTGGTCGTGGCGTTTTTGCAATTTGCGTGTACGAGTTGATTTTATAAGAGAAATGATGGGAGGTGACCGGAAGGTCATCGTATTATTGGCAATTTCCTAGGTTTTGTTTCATACCCTTTGATAAATGCTTATATTGCAGAGGAGATGAGACATTGAACGCTGTGAGGAAGGACTCGCGCAGAAGCAATCACCAATATGGCAGGCTACCTCTGTTATTCGCTCGCAATATCGGCCAATTCCGGCCGGAAACGGAATACCTGGCGCACGCAGCTGGATTTCGCTGCTCGCTCGAGAAGGATCGCATTCGTCTGGCGTTCTTCCGGTCAGAACGGATGCCGGACAAGAATCGCATTTCGGAAGGCATTGTTCTAGACATGCTCTTCGAGGGGCGCGGCGATCCTTGCAGAATCGAGGGCACCTCTCTTGCGGAAGGGAGGTTTAATTATTTTCAGGGCAGCGATCCGAGCCGCCATTACGCGAGCGTGGACGTCTACTGCGTGGCTGCTTACCGGGAGCCATGGCCGGGAATTGACGTGGAGATCCGGGGCGAAGAGGGCCAACTAAAGTTTGATTGGATCGTTAGCCCAGGTGCCAGAACGGAAGATATCCGGCTTCGTTACGAAGGCGCCGACGAGATCGAGATTGATGAGGAGGGGCGGCTTCTCATCATGACCGAGCAAGGTATCCTGATCGATGGGCATCCTGTCGCATATCAAGTGACGGAAGACGAGCGCAAGGAGATCGACTGCCGTTACACGCTCGAGTCCGGCAAGAACGGAGAGCATTGGATCGGTTTCGAGCTCGGCGCGTACGAGAAGGCGCTTCCTCTCGTGATCGATCCCGTCATCGAGTATTCTACCTTCCTTGGCGGAACAGGCGTGGATGAGGGCATTGCGATCGCGGTGGATGCTGCCGGCCAAGCCTATGTGACGGGAAGCACGCTGTCCGCCAATTTTCCCGTAACGCCTGGAGCCTTTCAGAGCACGCTAAATGGAACCGCCGAGGATATGTTCGTCACGAAGCTGAATGCGACCGGAACCGCGCTTCTCTATTCCACTTATTTAGGGGGCAGCGCACGGGATATCGGAAGAAGCATTGCCGTCGACAGCACTGGCTCCGCTTATGTAACAGGGACCTGCTTCTCCTTGGACTACCCGACGACACCGGGTTCGTTTATGCCAGCTCCGGCTTCAACGAGAGCGCACGCGGTCGTCACGAAGCTCGATCCCAGCGGGAGTTCTCTCGTATACTCGACGTATCTGGGCGGTACTGGGGGAGACGGCGGGTCCGCCATCGCCCTCGATGCCTTCGGCAACGCATACGTCGCCGGGCAGACGGATTCCAAGGACTTCCCGACAACGTCGGGAGCTTTTGCGCCGGTCTCTCCCAGCTCAGCCTCGATTGGCTTCGTTACGAAGCTGAATGCCACGGGATCGGGCTTGATCTACTCGACTTTTCTGGGCGGCAACGGAACGACCGACATCCGAGGAATTGCCGTGGACGGCTCCTTCCAAGCTTACGTGACCGGAGGGACCGTGGCAAAGAATTTTCCAACAACGCCTGGTGCCTTTCAGATTGCGATAAAAGGGGGCATAGACGGCTACGTCACGAAGTTCAATGCCGCCGGAACAAGCTTGATCTACTCCACCTACCTCGGCGGGACGCTGAACGATACGCCTAACGCGATCGCGGTCGACGATGCGGGAAACGCATACGTGACGGGACCGACCAATTCGGCGGATTATCCCACGACGCCAGGGGCGTTTGTTATCTCGGTCGTTGATAAGAATACAATGATCTTCGTCACGAAGCTTAATCCGACCGGAAGTCAATTAATCTATTCTTCGCTCATCGGCGGGAATGGAGCAAACAGACCGACCTCGATTGCCCTGGCTTCCTCCTTCAATGCCGTCATTACGGGGGAAACGAACGCGACGGATTATCCGGTTACGCCTGACGCCTTTCAATCTTCCTTCAACGGCCAGTCCGACGCTTTCGTCACGATACTTAATCCCTTTGGTTCTGCTCCGCAGTATTCCACGTATTTGGGCGGAAGTTCGGTCGACTTCGGCAACGGTATCGCGGTCGATCCTGCGGATGCCATCTTTGTAACTGGGCAGACCTTCTCTAATAATTACCCGACGACGCCCGGCGTTTTCCAACCCGCACGTCGGAGTATCGACGCATTCGTCACGAAATTCGGAAATGCGGTCGCCTTGCAAGTGAGCAAATTTTCCAATCAGTTCGAAGTCAGGCCGGGGGATTCTGTCGTCTTCTTCATTGACATTACGAATGATATCGTTGCTCTGACGAATGTGACGGTCGATGATCCGTTACTCGGATTCACTACGCGTATTCCCGAATTGGGGCCTTTCGAAACCAAAATATTCGAGATAACCTTCGTCGTTCCACCAAGCCAAAAGCCGGGGTTACTTGTGAACGAAACGTTTGTGCGGGCGGATCAGATTCCGCAGCCTATTATAGCGGAGGCATCTATTCTCGTCGTCGAGCAGCCGAGGATAGTCGCGAGCAAGACCGTAAATCCGTCCGCCGCAACCCCAGGTGAGTCCGTCGTCTTCACGATAGCCTTGATTAACCAAGGAAATGTCGATTTGGTCAATGTCCGAATCGTCGATCCCTTGCTCGGATTGGATCAAGTTCTTGACGTTTTTAAGGTCGGAACCAGTTATGCGCTGGATTGGCCGTTCGTGATCCCAGAGGGACAGCAGATTGGTCTCACGATCGCGAATGTCGTGACGATTACTGCCGACAACTTGCCCGCGCCGGTTACGGTCGGGACGGCCGTGGAGGTGCTGCCCGCACCGCGACTGGAGCTCTTGAAGACGGGAGACCGGAACGTCGTTGCGCCTGGAGAGATCGTTATATTTACAATCGTCGCGGCGAACACAGGCAATGATACATTAACGAATTTGGTCGTATCGGACGATGTCGTAGGGTTGAATACGACGATGCCGTCACTTGCGCCGGGGGAGAGCGAAACATTCCAAATCTCCTTTGTCGTTCCCCTCGAGACGCCGCCTGGAAGCTACACGAACACGTCAACCGCGGTCAGCGTTCAGACGGACGTCGTGTTCGCCAGCTTCTCTGTGTCGGTAATCGCGGTGCCGAGGCTCGGCATACGCAAAGTGCCTTCGGTCAAATCGGCGACGGTCGGAGAAACCTTTATCTATTCGGTTGTCGCGGCGAATTTCGGCAACGTGCCCTTGACGGAGGTCCGGTTCTCAGACCCGCTTCTTGGCTTCGACCGAATCGTTCCGCGCTTGGAAGTCGGGGAGACACTGCAGATTGACATACCATTCACGGTTCCGGCGGGTTCCGAAATCGGCTCGATCATTGTCAACGTGCTCTCCGTCGACGCGGCGGAGCTTGCCACGCAGCAGGTGGAATCGACGGTCAACGTGACAAGTGCAGGTCTCGCGATTTCCAAGTCTCCAGATCGCGGCTTCGCGGCGCCGGGTGAGACAGTGAACTATATGTTAGAAGTAATTAACTTACTCGCAGTGCCCCAGACGAACGTCATGCTGGCCGATCTGCAGCTCGGGTTGAGCGAGACGGTAGCGAGTATTCCCGCGGGCGGCTCGATTACGCGCATCGTCTCGTTCGTCATACCTGCAGGAGCGGCAGACGGAAGCGTGATCTCGAATGAATTTGTCGTTTTGTCGGATCTGACACCGGTGCAGCGAACGTCTGCCGAAGTCGTCGTTGTGTTCATCCCTGCGCCTGGTTCGACGACGCTAGCCGTCCGCAAACTTCCCGACCGTGACGTCGCGCAACCTGGTGAGACGGTCAACTATACCGTCGAAATCGCGAATACGGGTACGATCCCCGCCACGGGAGTCGTTATCCAGGATTCGCTTACCGGCGGCTCAGAGACGATCCCGGTAATCGCGCCGGGCGGCGTCGCGTTCGCTTTCTTCACGTTTACGATTCCTGCCGATACGGTACAGGGAGTCGTTATCGCGAATCGCGCGACGGTTACGTGGAACGAGCTACCTCCCGACGTGACAAGCGAATTTGGCGAAGCCCGCGTCACCGCTGCCCGTCCGAGATCGCTTCTCGATGTATCCGCGACGGCGGATCCCTCGGTTGCGGTGCCGGGCGCGACGGTCACGAAAACGATTTCCGTCCGCAATCTTGCTGACACGGCATTAACGGACGTGCGCGTCATTGATCCCTTGCTTCGCTTTAGTGCCGTCATTTCCATGCTCGGACCGGGAGAGGTCCGGGAATTCGTATTGCCTTACACGGTTCCGGCCGATGCAGCAGGCGCGACGATCTTCAACAACCACTTCGCCGTCTTCTCCGATCAGACGCCGCTGCAGCAAGAGACGGTGCTTATCGAAACGGCGGTATTGCCGAACGCGCTCCTGACTCAGACCGTTGATCGGACGGAAGGGCATCCGGGAGAAACGGTATTTTTCTCGATTCGGGCGAAGAACACCGGCAACGTCGACTTGCTGCAAGGCGTCTTGACCGCGCCGCTATTAAACCTGCGGCTTGGCACCGCTGTCTTCGACGTAAACGCGGACGTGACGATCCGTATCCCATTCGTGCTTCCAGACGTAGAAGATGGCACGGTGCTAACAAGCCGAGCGTTCGCTTCGTCCTCCAATGGGCCTACGCTAGAAGCGACCGCCTTCGTCCGCGTCGTCGTTGATGAAGAATAGTGAATGCAGCCTAACCGTATGATCCGCCGACCTTAGTATTATCGCGGTTCGGAAAGTCCCTGCAGTTATGATATTGTTCGGAAATCCGAATCTAACCGAACTTGTTAGCGGAGTTGTAAAGTATGCTGAAGAACCATGATCAATCCCATCATTAGTGAACAAGAAGATTCGGATCGGTCAGAAGACTCGTCATCCAGAATAACAACCCGTGCCAAGGCCTTTTACCATTTATGAAGATTGTCAGCAACTGCAATACAAAAGGCACCCGCGATGGGTGCCTTTTGTATTGATGCTTGGTTATTTGAACGAAGCGTAACCGTCGTCTACCTTGATCGTGATGCCATTGATGCCGCTCGCTTCTTTGGAAGCCAGGAACAATACCGTGTTAGCAATTTGATCCGGGTACAGCAACTGTCCATTCATAGGCTTCTTAGCAATCGGATCTTCCATGTCTCTTTCCTGCATGCCTTTAAGGATGTTGGTGTGCACGAAGCCTGGCGCTACGGCAACGACGCGAATGTTATATTGTGCGAACTCCAATGCGGCGCATTGGGTCATCATGACGACTGCTGCCTTAGAGGCATTGTAGCCGATGGTACGGCGTTCGCCATATAAGCCATAACCGAAGCAGTATTGATAATCGTACCGCCGTTTCCGAGCTCTTGCATTTTACGTGCCACAGCCAGAATGCCGTAGTAGAAGCCGTCCTGGTTGATCCGAGTGACTCTGCGGTAGATCTCTGGCGTATGCTCTAGCAATGGGCTTCCGGCCCCGGTGCCCGCATTGTTAAAAATCACGTCCAAGCATCCGTACGTGGAAGCCGCGAATTCAACGACTTCCTCGACTTGTTTGAAATCGCCGACATCCACTTGCTTGAACGCCGCTTCTCCGCCTGCTGTGCGGATCATTTCAACCGTTTCTAGACCAGTCACTTCGTTGTAATCTGCGACAACGACTTTAGTGCCTTCTTGCGCGAATTTGAGGCTGCGTTCTCTGCCGATCCCGCTGCCTCCGCCCGTAATGATCGCAACTTGCTTATTGAATTTCATATGTCGTTTCCCCCTGTAGGAATGTGATGGATTATGCGCTCATGCTCTCATCAATGATGATTTCGGCGCCCGTGATGAAGCTGGATTCGTCGGAAGCGAGGAATACGACCAGATCGGCGACTTCCGCTGGCGTTCCTACTCGCTTGAGCGGGATTCCTGCGAATAGCTGCGTCGTCGTCGCATGCATGCCATTTGCGACGGCATCGCCCCTTTGCGTCTGGATCACGCCTGGATGGACGGAATTGATGCGTACTTGATGCTCAGCGACTTCTCGTGCCAGATCCTTCGTGAATGTACGAACGGCCCCTTTGCTTGCGCCATACAGCGTATGGTCCGGGCTTCCAGTCGATTGCCCCTTTGGAGTCCGAATTGGGGCTGACGATCTTCATTCGCGCTCGCTCAGGCTCCATTCCGACGAAAGAAGGGCTGGAGATCATTAAGAAGGGATTTGAAGTGGTGAACAAGCTGGAAGAGATGAAGGAAGGGGCGCTGAGATTATCCGAATTCATGAATGCGGAGCTGCGGGTGGCAGCGATTCCGGGCGTGATGAACTCTTTGGTCCAGACCGTATCCAGCTTCAGGAGCGAATATCAGAACATCTCCTTCCGAATTGTCGAAGGGGTATCGGACGATATTCTGCATAAGCTTAGGCTGAATGAGCTGGACATCGGACTGATTGGCATTCGCGGAGATGTATCTTCTATTGGCCCCGGGATCTTGTTCGAGCCGATCTGGGATGGACGAATCGTTGTGGGAGCATGGCGAACGTCGCCGCTTGCGGCCAAGAAGAAGGTAACGCCGGAGGAGATGCGAAAGCATTCATTCGCACTCTACGATGAAGCGCCAGTCATGGACTTCGTACGTGAGTTCGCCATGGCTCATGGCCCGTTGATTTTACAATTCACAAGTAATAATCAGAATGCGATCGCCATGGCCATGAAGGAAACATGGCGGCAACGGTAGGCTACGATTTTTCATTCTTCGACAGCCCACACGCCTTGAACGGTGATCTCGTCAAGATCGAGATCGAAGGGGTGAAGCAGGAACGACTCCGCTTAGGGTGGGCGCGTTAAAAGACCAATCAACAGCAGGTATCCAATGCTTTATTCAAAGGTATCTGCAACAATTTCAAATGAGGTTGCTGTAAGTCGCATGAGAAGTGAGCCCATTTCATTCCGTTGATAATGGTCTTCTTATTCAATTGTCTAACTTCCATACAAGCCCCTTCTGAATTTTTCCGTCCTCAGGGCTGACCATATCTTAAAACATTAACATCAAAGAACGAAAAAGAGCAGAAGCGAATGGAAACGTGAGAGCCAATTGAAGCAAGGGAACGCATGCTATTACAAATTCAAGTGAAAATGATGTTTATAGTGGGCGGCGAAGATCTCAAATGGTCGCAATTATGTGCGAGGGGGTAACACATTCATGTGCGTGGGGCAGAATAGGCATACTGGGGGATATATTTGGGACACAGAGAAACTATGCGCTTTGATAATACATTACTATGCAGATAACAGTACCACATATATCTCTTTCGAGTGTTAATATAATTAACAAATTTCGCGTAACGCGTAATTGATAAAGGATCACGTTCACAAGGGAGGGTAACACCAAACCCGCGTGGATATGATCCTTTTTTTGGTGTTATACTGTTCGAGCTATCGTTTGTTCATATGAGCGAACGTTCCAATCCGGGAAGATTTACATCAATTTTTACATCAAGCGTTCTGTATCATGGCTTCAATTCTCCTGTAACGACAAAAAGAACCCTTATATACTAAGGGCTCTACGGTTTTTGTTATGGTGATCTGGACAGGGTTCGAACCTGTGACCCCTACCCTGTCAAGATAGTGCTCTCCCAGCTGAGCTACCAGATCATGTGTTTTCTTCGCAGTGACAAGTATTAATATATCAAACCGCGAAGATGAAGTCAACCCTGATTGACGAAAAATGTTCATCAAGATGAATTCTATTTCCGCATTGGCCCGCATAAGGTGTATTCAAGCTGGATTTACGGGAGGGGCGGGTTGTCTAGTGGAGGAGGCTGCCTATCTGGCGGTATGGCTGATCGGTTTGTTCGGGATTGTCGGTACGGTGTGCGCGTATGTGGCGAAGATGGTCATTCATGATTCTACGAGTTATGACGAGCAATATGTATGGAGGCGCAAGCTGCCTCCCGAAGCGAGGGACAAACGATAAGCCGTTCCAGGGAACGGGTTAGATTTCCAAATCGCGGGTATACTATTCCAAAGATTGCTTTCACGATCGGGAGTGGTAGCCATGATCAAACGTCTCACCGTTGCTGCCGGTTTAGTGCTGTGCGCCGGCTGCTCGCAGCTCAGTCCGTCTGCTGCCGTTTCGGCCCCGGAGACCGAAAAGTTCGATAGCGTGACTATGACGGTGTATCCGCAAGAACAATCCGTGTTTGGCGATGTTTACGAACCTGTCGATCAACCGCGCATACTGATTCCGCCGCTTCCGGGCGAACCGACCGAGGAGCAGCGGAAGCCTCCGCTACTGGATACGAATTGAAGGCTTTGTCCGGGTGCCTAAGCGCATGCCGGACATTTTGCCGTTCACGAAGCCGTGCGGCGTGAGACGTATCGGCGTGAATAAGGAGACGGGTTGGCGGGACATGCTACGGAGGCATCAGGAAATTAAAGGAGGAACGTCCATGGTACGCAAATATGACCCGAATAATGAAGCGGGAGGCGCGGGACAAGAGACGTTCGTGGCCGCGCGCAAGAACGGCGACGGCGACTTGATGTCGTTCAAAACGTCGTCCGGCAGGGAATTGAATTACGAACAAGCGCTGGGGGCTGCGCAAAGCGGGGAGATCGGCGGCGTGAACGTGTTCAAAGGCCGCGACGGCGAAATGTATATCCGCGGCGATGCAGACGGAGATCCGACGAACAATCTCGATCAACTGCCGAACTACTGACCCGGGAGCGTCGAATCTCGATTTCCGATCCATGAAGCCAATTCCATGCAGTCCATTAGAAAAGCCCGCTCCGCGGGCTTTTTGTCATTGCTTCTATTATAGAAGCGCTCAGCTATGAAGCAGTCAGAACCGGTAACGCCTGTGCTGCTCGACGAACCGCATGACGCCGGTCTTCCCTTCGTATTGCGGCTTCGTGTCGTCATAATGCATGAGCCAGATCCGTTCCTGGACCGGAAGCGGCAGGGAGAGCAGCTCGTCCAGCGTCGTATGGACAATGCCCGGCGGTTTCAGCTGGCAGTCATGGAAGATCGTCTCGCAGCCGCGCTCCTCGACCAGATTGCGCAGCAGCTCGGGGTTGAAGATCAGATCGGCGGAATAGAAGAACGTAGCGTTGAACAGAAACGAATAGCTGTTTTTATTCGGAATATGCGCCGTCTGAATCGGCTCTACGGCAAGGCCGGGGAGCAGCTCCGTCTTCGCGCCGGGCCGAATGAGCCGAACGTCGAAATAGTCGTCCAGCGAAGGGCATTCATCCTGCAGCAGCCCGCCCTTGAGCGAGCTGTCCCAGAGCGGCTGGGCGAGCGGTTCGGGAATATAGAGCACGGGTCTGCGCCCGTGAACGAATTTCATGCGGAATGCCAGCTCTTCCATGCCTCCGATATGATCGGCATGGATATGGCTGATCAGCACGGCGTCGATCTCGCTCAGCGGCTTGCCGAGCTGATGCAGCGAAAGCGGCGCCGTAATGCCGCAATCGAGCAGAAGCGTGTTGTGGTCTGCGTAGATCAGCGCATTGGTGTTGAAATACGTCTTGGCAAACGCGCTGCCCGTTCCAAGCATTTGAATATCCAAGCGGACATCCTCCTATGCGTTACGATACTTTTCAATTTATCATCTCTATTCGGAAATGGAAAGAAAAACAATTTATTCGCTCCTATCGGAGACATGCACCCATCCGACGGTCCGACATACGATAGCAAGGAACGGATCATAGATAGGCAGGTGCGGATATTATGGCTCCAAGCAAAACGCCAAGCAAGGCTCCGAGCAAAGGGAAGAACGCCAAGAAGAAATCGTCGTCGGAACGCAAGCAAGCCGTATTGAAGATCGTGCTTTCGGACACATGCGCCGTATGCAAGACGCCGTGCGCGCGGGGAATGCAGTATTTGGAAAGCATGCAGAAGCCGGGTGCGATAGGCAAGGGCGTGCCGTGCATTTTGACGCGAACGTACGTATAAGCCGCCGGCTGCATTATCGTCAGGCTTCGTATTTCCCGGGCAAGCGCAGAATCCAACAGGAAACGACAGCTTCATCCGCGGCGAGGCACGTATAAGCAGAACCCAAGCCCGGTCCGAATATTGCGGCAGATGACCCGTTGCGCCGCCAACGGGTATCGACAGCATACGGCTCGAACAGGAAAAATTTTTTTGGTTTGGCGCAACTTTGGACGTCTTGGCGAGTATAACCAATCATCCAGATAAACGGACGGAGGTTCTACTACCATGAAGTTCAGAAAACTCTTGATCGCAACGCTGGCCTTGTCCTTATGGGGCGGAACGATGCTGTTCGCGGATTCGGCCGCCCAGCGCGTGCGCGTGATCGTGAACGGCGGGGAAATCGCGGACGCGGGCATTTTTACGGACGGCAAGACGTACTTATCGGCGAGGCAGGTCGCCAATACGCTGCAGTCGCTCGTATTCTGGGACGAAGGCTCGAAGAAAGTGACGATTTACAAACCGAATGTGCATATGTTCCTCTTCCAAGACAAGGCGATCTTCGGCAATGTCGTCAAAGGGAGCAAAATCACATTCTCCGTATTTGCCCAAATCGATAATCTGCTGACCGATATTTCGTCGGTGAAAGTATCGATCGTCGATCCTGGCGGCGTCGAGCAAGTCATCCAGTCCAAGAGCGTTTCCGTCGATAAGGACAACTTCTGGTACCGGACGGACGACTATACGTATACGTTCGCTTCGACAGGCAAATACACCATCAACTTCTTTATGAAAGTAACCGCCAGCGACGATTGGAATCTGGTTTCGCAGAAGACGATTACGGCCAAAACCTCATAATCATACAAGTGCGCTCCGGCCCCGCAGGCCGGAGCGCTTTCGTTTGACCGAAGACTTGTTCCATGTTACGATACGGATGCAAGGTATCAATGAATGGAAATGAGGGTCTACAATGAGCGAACACGTGCATGATGAGAACTGCAACCACGATCATGACCATGAAGAGCACGTATTCCTTGTCTCGGACGAGGAAGGCAACGAGCGCGAGATGGTGATGGTTTTTACGTTTGAATCCGAAGAGCAAGTGTATTCCGTTCTGCTCGACCGCAATGATCCGGAAGCCGACGGCGTTATTTTCCGTATTGAAGAAGAAGACGGAGAAGCATTCCTGGTCGGCATCGAAGACGATGCGGAATGGGAGCGCGTAACGGCGATCTACGAAGAAATCGCGAAGCGCGAGAACGAAGGACTGTAATAAACAAAGCGAAAACTCCGGTGCCGGAAGGGCAGCGGAGTTTTTTTATGGTTTGCATATTCATAGGCGGCAAGTCGTTATTTGCGCGGGTTATAATAGATCGTTCGGCCGTTGAACATCATGAGCTCGGCTTTCAGCTGCTTGGCCATGTACTTGCACAGTTCGTTCGCTTTGGACTTGTCGCCGTGGGTTGCGGCATCCGGCAGGACGACCTGCACGTGAGAGACGGTCTTCTCGCCGTTCGTCTCCGATCCGACGCCGAACATAATGTAGTTGTATTGCGGCGTTGTGCCTTTCAGGTAGAACCAGCGGTCTTCTTCGCCGGACTTCGTCTCGACGGTGTAGGGAAACGCCGCCTCCGTATAATCCCATTCCAGCTGCCGGCCGGTCAGCGCGGTCTGTTCCTTGTAACGGCTAAGCCGTTCCTTCACCTCTGAGAGGCTGAGAGCTTCGACTGCGGAACCTTGCACGAATTTAATGTAAGCGCTTTGACTCATCATCGCCCACCCCCTCCAACATCATAGCATTCCGGAATTCGATTGACAATAAGCGGAAATGGAAGAAGGGGCTCGTTGGCGCGAGCGCGAACGTTCGAGAGAAGGGCAGGAGAGGGCAGCGCAAAATTAAAACCCCGGATTTGCGCCGATGCGCTTCCGGGGTTTGGCGATGATAGGAGACTGGGAAAGGCGACTAGGAGATCGCTTCTTCTTCGACGATCACTTTGACGAATTGGATGCTGCGGTCCTCGGGACCTTTCACGGGCAGACCGACTTCGACGTGATCGACGATGTAATCGATGTTCGTCTGCGAGATTACTTCGCCCGGAAGCAGGATCGGAATGCCCGGCGGATAGACGTAGATGAACTCCGCGATGATCCGTCCGGCGGATTCCTTGAACGGCACGACTTCCGTGTCTGCGTAGAAGGCGTCGCGAGGCGTGAGCGAGAGATGCGGGATCTCCGGGATTTTCACGACGAGCTCGTTCGCTTCGTTCACCTGATGCTGTTCGGCCAGATCGCGCAGCGCCGTCAGCAGCTTGGAGATGGAGTCTTCCGTATCCCCCGGCGTCACGAGCGCCAGAATGTTGTACATGTCGCTGAGCTCGACCTCGATGTTGTAATGGTCGCGCAGCCAGTTCTCCGTCTCGTACCCCGTAATGCCGAGGTGGCGGACATGGATCGTCAGCTTGGTCGGGTCGTAGTCGTACGTCGCTTCGGTGCCGAGAATTTCTTCGCCGATGCAGTAGAGTCCGGGCATCTTGTTAATCTCGGCGCGGGCGTATTTCGCCAAATCAATGGCCTTCTCTGCGATGTCATGGCCGTGGATCGCCAGATTACGCCGGGACGTATCGAGCGATGCGAGCAGGATGTACGACGTCGACGTCGTCGTCAGCATGCTGATGATCGTCTGCACGCGTTTCTGATTGATGCGCTCGCTGCGCACGTTGAGAACCGAGCTCTGCGTCATGGAGCCGCCGAGCTTGTGCACGCTGGTCGCCGCCATGTCGGCGCCGGCCTGCATCGCGGACATCGGCAGCTTCTCGTGGAAGTGAATGAGCACGCCGTGGGCCTCGTCCACCAGCACCGGAATATCGTAGCTGTGCACGAGATCGACGATTTCTTTCAAATCCGCGCAAATACCGTAGTAGGTTGGGTTAATAACGAGTACGGCTTTCGCGTCGTGATGGCGGTCGAGCGCTCGCTGTACGGAGCGGGTCGTGATGCCGTGGTCGATGCCAAGGTTGGCGTCGCGCGCCGGCGAGATGAAGATCGGCCGGGCGCCTGCGAAGATGATCGCGGACATGATGGACTTATGCACATTGCGCGGCACGATGATTTTGTCGCCCGGGGAGCAGACGCTCAGAATCATCGTCATGATGGCGCCGCTTGTCCCTTGCACCGAAAAAAAGGTATAATCAGCTCCGAAAGCGTCGGCTGCCAATTTCTGGGCCTCTTCGATGACGCCCGTCGGCTGGTGCAGGTCGTCCAGCGGCGCTATATTAATCAGATCGATCGACAACGCGTTGTCGCCGATAAATTCGCGAAATTCGGGGTCGCTGCCCATTCCCTTCTTGTGTCCGGGAATATGAAATTGTACGGGGTCTTTTGCCGCATGCTCCCGCAGGGCGGTGAACAGCGGGGTCCGGGTATGATCCATTGCTTCATCCCAGCCTTTCATCGTGGATTGTTAACAAACAAAGCTCAGTATAGCAAAATCAGGGGGGATTGCAAGCGAACTTTTTGTTGAGACTATAAGAACAACGAAGCCTTCACGGAACTAGGCTTGGAAGGGGAACCGTCATGGAAATCGCAAAGGGCTGGGCGGGCAAGAAAGTGCTGTCGTCGCCGTTCGTCGTCCAGCTGCTCGTCATCATGTATCTGGTTGAATTCGTCAAAGGCGCGCTGCTCGTCTCTATTCTGCCGGTCTATATGCGGCAGGAACTAGACTTGACCGCATACGCGGTCGGTTGGGCGCTCGCGCTGCAATATATAGGAGACAACGCGTTCCGCTCGCCGCTCGGCTGGATCATCGACCGTATCGGCTATCGCTATGTCATGCTGTTCGGCGTCTTGTTCACGAGCGCATCCGTGCTGATCATCAGCTTCACGAGCGGCCTCGGCTGGATCGTTGTCGCCTGCCTGCTGCTCGGAATCGGGACGTCGCCGCTCTGGCCGTGCGTCATCAACGGCGCGACGACCGTTGCGGGCAACGAATCCAGCGGCACCATTATGAGCGTCGTCTACATGGCCTGGCTGACCGGCGTCGGCTGCGGGCCGATCGTCATTAACTTCTTCATCGTACATACGTATACGCCGGCGTTTCGCATCCTGATCGGCATGATGATCGTCGTCGTGCTCGTGGCGTTGTTCCTGCCGGGCAGACATCAATCGATGGCACTGGAGAACCGGGAAATTCATAGTCACGCGGATGAGGTGCATCGGCAGCTGCCGTGGACGGAGCGCGTGCGGCGGTATTTCGCCCGGGTCGGCGCTTCGCTGCACGCGAGCAAGCTGCTCTATCCGGCAATGTTCACGCAGAACTTCGCGCTCGGTCTGCTGACGCCCGTGCTGACGCAATATGCCAGAACGGTGCTTCATCTGACGCCGCAGCAGTACAGCATGTATCTCGTCGCGGGAGGCGCGGTGACGGTGCTGGGCTTGATCCCGGTCGGCAAGTGGGTGGACCGTTTCGGCACGAAATGGTTCCTGCATGTCGGCTTCCTGACGGCGGCCGTCTCGCTCGCCGTGCTCGGCTATACGCGGTCGCTTCCGCTCGTGCTGCTGATCGTCGCTTTCGTGGGCATCGGCTATGCCTGCATCATTCCGGCTTGGAACGCCTTGATCGCGCAAGCGATCCCGAAAGCGGAGCGCGGCGCGGTATGGGGATTCTTCCTCACGATCGAGGGACTCGGCATGGTGTTCGGCAGCATCTCATCCGGCAAGCTCTGGGATAAGCTCGGTCCGCATTCGCCGTTTCTCGTCAGCGGAGCCGTTCTGCTGCTCCTGTTTGTTCTTCATTTGTTCATAACCAGACATCGGACAGATGTGGTACGATGAACGAAGTGGAGGGAAGACAGATGAACAGAGACAAACGTTTAGGCATCGTCATGGTCATGCTGATCACGACATTTATCGGCTTCGGAATTATTATTCCGGTCTTGCCGGAGCTTATTAATGAAGCGAGCCCGGGATCGGTAGAATTCCATACGGGCATGATGCTTTCCCTATATTCGCTCGTATCGTTTATGATTTCGCCGCTGTGGGGCGGCTTGTCGGACCGGATCGGACGCCGGCCGGTCATTCTGATCGGCGTGCTCGGCTTCGCGGCCAGCTTCTTGCTGTTCGGCATCGCCGATGGCAGCCTGCCGATCATGTACGCGTCGCGCATTATCGGCGGCCTGTTCTCGGGCGCGGTTACGTCCGTCATCGTCGCTTACGTGGCGGATATTACGCCGCCGGAGCAGCGGACGAAGGGCATGGGGCTTGTCGGCATGTCCATCGGGCTCGGGTTCACCATCGGACCGGGCTTCGGCGGACTGCTGAGCCTCGTGTCGCGGAATACGCCGTTCTTCGCGGCCGCGGCGCTTGCGCTCGCGACATTCCTGATCGCCGTGACGAAGATGCCGGAATCGCTTACGCCCGAAATCCGCCAAAGCGCGCAGCAGCAGCGCAAGCCGTCCAGATGGACCGCGTTTACCGGCTCCTTGAAATATTTGTACGTGCTGGCGCTGTTCGTTTCCTTGTCGCTCTCCGGGCTCGAAGCGACGCTGCAGCTGTTCGGCATTCGCCGCTTTGACGTGACGCCGCTGCAGGTCGGATTCATGTTCTTGATTTGCGGCCTCGTCGGCGCGCTCATCCAGGGCGGCGTCGTGCGCAGGCGGATCCGCAAAGGCCAGGAGCCCGCGTACATCGCGGCAGGGCTGGTCATCTCCGCCATCGGCTTCCTGCTGCTGGTGACGGCGCATTCGCTCCTGTCGGCGACGATCTACCTGGCGATCTTCGGCATCGGCAATGCGCTGATCCGTCCGTGCGTGACGTCGCTGATCACGCAGAGGACGACGGTCGGACAAGGCGTCGCCGCCGGACTGAGCTCGTCGATGGACAGCTTGGGCCGTATCATCGGACCGCTCGTCGGCGCGGGCCTCTACTCCGTTCATTTGGCGCTGCCGTACGTAGCCGGAGGCGTGCTGTCGCTGGCCGCGCTCGCGTTCCTCTCCCGCTTCCGCAGCCTGGACCGCAAGCGCGGGGAAGTGGAATCTTCGGCGTCGGCTTGACGCTTGGGCAGCGGATTTGGATACGGCTGCAGAGCAAGTGATGCACCGCGATAAAAGCAGAACGATTGAAAGTAAAGCAGAACGATCGAAAGTACAGCAGAACGATAAAAGTACAGCAGAACGATCAAAAGCAGCTTCGCCAGGCCGATCGGCCCTGGCGAAGCTGCTTTGTGTTCGGCGGGCGGCTGGGATCCTCCTTCTCTATTCGAATCGTTGCAGCGCTATTCGATCCTCAGCGGCTCTATGCACTTCTCATATTTCCCGTGTGTTCCTTGCGGATCACTGGCGCAGGCCAAGCCCGCGCATGACGAACGCGATGGTATCCTCGCGCTCGCGCTCGTCGTCCCACTCGGCGTCTTCCCGTTCGCCGTATACCGTACGGGTGGCGATATAGCCCATGATGGCCGAGAGGCTAAGCCGTATGACAGTCGCCGACGGCAGCTCCTTCATAACGCCGCCGGTCTGAAACTTCGCCACGATCCGGCGGAGCCGTTCCAGGACGACCGCGATCACGTCCCGCTGCAATCTCGCTTGCATGTCGGGATGGAATGGGATTTCCTGCAGCAGTATTTTCAGGATGCTGCGGTTCTTGCGCAGAAATTCGATCCGGTTCTCGATCATGGCGCGCAGCACCTGCTCGTAGCTGTCGTACTCCGAGTCGAGCACGTTATTGAAGCCACGCAGCACGAACGGCGCGAGCAGCTTCGTCATGGCGGGCGCCACGATGGCAAGCAGCAGCGCCTTCTTCGTCTTATAGTGGCGGAAAATCGTACCTTCGGCCACGCCGGCCCGCTGGGCGATCTCGCTCGTGGAGGAAGCCGCGTATCCCTTCTCGGCGAACACCTCGATGGCGGACTGCACGATCCGGGCTTGCTTCTCCGTCATTTTGGCTCCGTCGGCATCGCTGCGGAGCAGCTCCTCGATCCATTGTTCCATTGTGTCGCTCATGACGCCAGCTCCTTAACGCGCTGCTAACCTGCTATTCAGCCTGTACCTGCAACATTATTTAGCCTATATCCTAACATAGCGGCGCGGCGAATTAAATGGCGCGGTGCTTCTTGAGCGCGAGAACGTTCAGCAGCGCGAAGACGGCGGAGAAGCCGATCAGCACGTATACGTCGGTATAGATCTCGGACCAGCCTTCGCCGCGAATCATGATGTCCCGCATCGCGTCGGCGCCGTAATAGAGCGGCATGATGCGGCTTAGATGCTGCAGCCAAGGCGTCATGGCATCCAGGTTGAACAGGCCGGAGAAGAACACTTGCGGCACGACGACGAGCGGGATGAACTGGATGATCTGAAATTCGTTGCTCGCGAACGATGAGAGCAGCGTCCCGAGCGTCAGCGCCGTCAGCGACAGCAGCAGGTTCATGAGCAGCACGTACCAGATGGAGCCGTCCATATAGAGGCCGAGCACGTCTATGGCGAACCAGGCGATTAGCGCCGCCTGAAGCAGCGTGAACAGGCCGAATCCGGACAAGTAGCCGAGCACGACCTCGGATCGGCGGATCGGCGTCGCGAGCAGCCGTTCAAGCGTACCGCTTGTGCGCTCCCGCAGGAAGGAGACGCCGGCCAGCATGAAGACGAAGAAGAACGAGAAGAAGCCGATCAGCACCGGGCCGAATGAATCGAAGGAGGCCATGTCTTCGCTGCCGTGCAAGTACGTCACGGCCGGCTGGGCGGCCTGCGTGCCCGCGCTCATCGTGCGCTGGAGCAGCAGCAGAATCGATTTGTTCACGGAAGGATCGCTTCCTTCCAGACGGAGCGCCGGCTTGCCGCCGTCGAACGCGAGATAGGCGTCCAGCTCGCGGGCCCGCAGCGCCCGTTCGGCTGCGTCCGCCGTATCGTAGGCGACGACATGCGCGCCCGCGGTCTTCAGCTGCCCGGCGAATGCGGGCACCGGAGCTTGAACGATGCCGATATCCGGCTCAATGGCATGGCCGTTGAAGACGAGCTTCATTAAGCCGAGGATGAGCAGGGGCGCGAGAAGCAGGAGCGCCAGCGTTCGTTTGTCGCGAACGAACTGCCGGATGATCCGAATGGCAAGCGCGCGAATCCTCATGAGCGAACGCCTCCCCCGAGCGTAATGAACGCTTCCTCGATCGTTGCGGCGCGGCCTTGCCGTTTGATGGCTTCTGGCGAGCCCGCAGCCGTCAATTTGCCGTCGCGGATGAGGCCGAGCCGGTCGCATTTCTCCGCTTCGTCCATGACATGCGTCGTGAGGATGATGGTCGTGCCGCCTTTGCGCAGCTCGCCGAGTTCTTGCCAGATCGACTGCCGCAGCACGGGGTCGATGCCGACGGTCGGTTCGTCGAGCACGAGCAGCTCCGGTTCGTGGAGCAGCGCGATCGCCAGCGACAATCGGCGCTTCATGCCGCCGGAATAGGCGGACACGGTCTTGTTCATATGATCCTCCAGGTGGACGACGGCCATGGAGGCCTGCATCCGGCTGCGCAGCCGCTCGCCCTTCAGGCCGTACAGCGAGGCGAAGAACGTTAAGTTCTCCTTCGCGGTCAGCTCGTTATAGAGCGCGTCGGACTGCGCCATGTAGCCGAAGCGCTGCAGCATGGCCAGCTTCGGCATCCGTTCGCCGAGCATGCGGACGGTACCGCCGTCGGCTTTGTCGATGCCGGTCATCAGCTTGATGAGCGTCGTCTTGCCGGAGCCCGACGGACCGAGCAGACCGAACAGCTCGCCGCGCGCCACTTGCAGCGAGATATCGTCCAGCACGGTATGGCTGCCGAAGCGCCGGGAAACGCCCTGCACGTCGATAACGGGTACGGCCGAAGCAGAAACATCGTGAGCGGACATGACGATCACACCTTCCGAATAGAAATGACTTCAATAGTGAGCGATTACTCATTCTCAGCATATGCCAGATGCGTTTTGGTGTAAAGTGAGTAATCACTCACTTTTTAATCTTTTTTATGAACGATTCAATGCTTCAGCTTCTGATTGAGTCTAAGCTTCAGTTTCTAATCGATTTTAAGCTTCTATTCGATTCTAAGCTTCTATTCGATTCTATGCTTCTGGGCGATTTCTAAGCTTCCCAATGAATCTATGCAATGAAACGCGACCTCGCTCGCGCTTATCCGTATGACAGAATAAGGAAGCCGTTAAGGAACGATTACCCTATTAAGAGAGAGGTGCCTCATGGAGTATGTTCGTGATTATGCAATGTATGCCGCCGTGTTCGGCCTGTTCAGCTTCGTCTGGTTCGGCTGGGCGCAGGAACAACCGCGGGCAGGCTGGCGCAAATGGCTCGGGATGGCTTCGGGTGCCGGGCTGCTCATGTGCCTGTACGGCGTCTACTTGAGCGCGACGCACTGGGATGCGCCCTCCGCATTGTCCATTGACGGAGCTTACGACCGATATTTGATATTCGTATATGCGGAGATCGTGCTTGCCGGCGTAGGCGCTTTCCTGCTGCTGCGCAAGAAGCGCGCCCAGCTGGTCGCCCCCTGGATTCTCTTCATCGTCGGCGTCCATTTCATCGGCCTGAAACCCGTGTTCCAGGACGCCGGCCTTTATCTGCTCGCAGGCTTGCTCATCGCGGTCGCGGCCGCTTCCGTCATCGTCGCGCCTAGATTGAAGGTGGCCAGCAGCGCGATCGCCGGCATCGGCGCCGGAACGGTGCTGTTCGGGTTCGCGCTCCTTGGTTTGGCGCGCTATTATGCCGCCATGTAGCTGAAGCCGTTGGCGTCAATCGAGCCGTCACGGAGGCGCGGTTCCGCCGCTGGACGCGGTTCCGCCTCCGTCTAAGGTCTGGGATAAAAACTGGTCTGCAGACGTTTACGGCATCCCCGCCCGAAAAGGTAGACTTTAACAAGGAGTTCCGAGGAGAACCATAGTTTCGAAGGGAGAATGGACGAAGAATGCAGTGGATGACAAAATGGGCGTTCAATAACAAAGCGGCGATGAAGCTCGTCGTGCTAATGGCTTTAGTGATGGGGGTCATCAGCTATTTCCGGCTTCCGATGGAGTTTCTGCCGTCTGCCGACAACCCGATGGTCACGGTCGCGGCGATCGGTCCAGGCTATGACGCCAAATCGATGGAAACCGAAGTCACCGATAAGATCGAGGATGCGGTGCAGTTCGTTAAAGGCAAGAGCCTGATGACCTCGTCATCCGGCAACGGCTTCTCCAAGATCGACATGTCTTTCGATTCCAAGACGAACATGAAGGATGCCAAAGCCGAAGTCGAAGCGGCGGTCCGTTCGGTGCAGCTGCCCGCGGGCGTTATGACGCCTTACGTGGTGCAGCTCAATACTTCGATGATCCCGATCTCGTGGGTATCCGTCGGCCTGGACGGCGTGAACGAAGCCGACCGCGAGCGGGTAGAGAAGGAACTGATCAATGAATTCAAGAAAATCGACGGCGCCGGCGAGGTTTCGCTGGGCGGTCAATCGACGCCGAGCATTTCGATCGTTCCGGATACGGCGAAGCTTGAAGCGAAGGGCGTACCGTTCCAGTCGCTGATGGGCGTACTGCAAGGCCGCAACGTATCGGCTTCCATCGGCGAGAAGACGATCGGCGGCGCCTCCGGCAACATCATCGTCGAGGCCAATGTCAACGATTTGGAAACGCTCCGCAAGCTGCCGGTCGCACAAGGCGTGACGCTTGGCGACATCGCGGAAGTCAAGGCGGATAACCAGCAGGAGAGCATCAGCAGCCTGAACGGCAAAGACGTGCTCATGCTGACGATTTCCAAGACGGCCAACGCCAATGCCGTTAAGGTCGGCAATGCCGTGGAGGATACGGTCGACCGGTTGAACAAAGACATCAAGGGCGTCAACATTCAAGTGCTGTCTAGCACGTCGGAGCAGGTCGTGCACTCCGTCAATTCCATGCTGCGCGAAGTGTTGATGGGCGCGCTGTTCGCGACGATCGTCATCCTGCTCTTCATGCGCAACCTTCGGGCGACGCTCGTTACGATCGTATCGATCCCGCTGTCGCTCGGCATCACGCTGTACTTGCTCCAGATGTCCGGCGTCACGCTTAACATCATCACGCTCGGCGGCGTCGCGGTCGCGGTCGGACGTCTCGTGGACGACAGCATCGTCGTCATCGAGAACATATACCGCAGGCTGCAAAAAGAACCGTTCTCGACCGGTCTCATCACTGACGCAACGAAGGAAGTGGCCACGGCGATTACATCGTCTACGCTCGTAACGGTTGCCGTGTTCCTGCCGATGGGTCTGCTCCGCGGCTCCCTGCAGGCGTTCCTGCTGCCGTTCGCGCTGACCGTAACCTACTCGCTGCTGTCGTCGCTGCTCGTTGCATTAACCGTCGTGCCGCTGCTCAGCGCGGTGCTGCTGCGCAATACGAAATTGAAAGAGCATGAAGGCTCCAAGCGCTTCTCGAATTTCCTGAACTGGTGCCTGGCGCATAAATGGGTGCCGCTCGTCATTGCCGTCGTGCTGCTCGTCGGCTCCGTCGGCGCCTACATGTCGATGCCGAAGGGCGCGCTGGATTCGTCCAGCGCGACGAACTTGAACATTACCTTGGAATACCCGAGCGAGACGCCGCATGACGCGGTGGTCGAGGGCGGACGCAAGCTGGAATCCTTCCTGTCGAAGCGCAACGATATCGACTGGGTGCTGATGCAGAACGGCAACAGCTCCGACGGCGCCAAGTACGGCGAAGTATCCTCGCCGTCGCTCGTAACGTATCTCGTACAGATGAAAGACGGCGCGAACGCGGAGAAAGTAATCGCGGACGTGCAGGGTCAGCGCCCATCCTTCAAGGGAGCGGATCTGAACGCAGGCGCCATGGACTTCATGAGCGGCTCCGGCGGCACGCAGGTGCTCGTCGACGTGACGGGGGATGACCTGGACGCGATCGCCAAAGGCGCGGAACAGGTTGTCGCCGCGATCAAGCCGGTGAAAGACGTGCTGAAAGTAAAAACGAACCAAGAAGAGAAGAAGCCTGTCTATACGTTCCAGCTGGACCCGGCGAAGTCGAACGGCCAGGAAGTCGCTTCCCAGCTGCAGGGCCTGCTCAATCCGATTCCGCTCGGCACCGTGACGATCGATAATCGTTCGACGAACGTCGTGCTGCAGCCTTCGGCCAATCCGCAATCGGAGAACGATCTGAACGGCTTGACGATTATGACGGCCTCCGGTCCGGTGGAAGTATCCTCGGTCGCGAAGCTGGTGAAGAGCGATCAGCCTAGCGTGTTCTACCATAAGGACGGCAAACCTTACGTTCGCGTCATGGCGGACGTCGATCCGAAGCAGCTCTCGAAAGTCGGCAGCGAAATTACGAAGAAGGTGAACGCGCTCAAGGCGGAAGACGGCGTAACGTTCACGGTAGGCGGCGCTTCCGCCGACCAATCGTCCGATTTCGCGGATCTCGGCATTATTATGATCATCGCGATCGGCATCGTCTATCTGATCATGGTTCTTACGTTCAAGACGCTGCGCGCGCCGCTTGCGATTCTGTGCTCGCTGCCGCTCGCCGCGATCGGCGCCGTCGTCGGCTTGATCGTCTCGAACGTCTCGCCCGACTTCACGGCTATATTCGGCGCATTGATGCTCGTCGGCATCGTCGTCACGAACGCGATCGTGCTGATCGACCGCGTGAAGCAGAACGAGAAGTCGATGACGATCCGCGAAGCGCTCGTCGAAGCGGCCGCGACCCGCGCGCGTCCGATTCTGATGACGGCGATCGCGACGATCTCCGCGATGCTGCCGCTCGTGTTCGGCTCGTCGGAAAGCGGAAGCATCGTCTCGCAAAGCTTGGCCATCGTCGTCATCGGCGGCCTCGCGGCGGCAACGCTGCTGACGCTGATCATCGTGCCTTGCGTATACGAACTGTTCTTCTTCATGAAGTCCAGACGCCAGCGCGTCTCCAAGAATTTGGAGCATGCGGCCTGATTCAAGCTAGGATGCACGCAAGAAAGCCTCGCACCGAACATACGGTGCGAGGCTTTTGTCTGCTGCAGTGCCAGCAGCAGCCAGATCTGGCTACTGTAATGTCTGTTGTAATGTCTGTTATAGTGCTTGCTAGAAGGACATTTTGTAGAGCGGCAGCACGGTGCGGAACGTCTCTTCCACTTTGGCGACGAACGCTTCGCCGTTCAATAGAAGCGGGTCTTCGCGGTCGACGACGATGCCGCAGAGCGCTTCCGACGCCTTCACGGTGCGAAGCCGCTCGAGCAGCTTGGCCAGTCCGTCGCGGCCGAGCTCCGCCTGCGTGTCTCCGCCGGGCACCATATGGTTGCCCGACCAGACGTAATCGGCAGGGATATGCCGCTCGATATCGTCCAGCTGCTGCAGCGCATGCTCGGCGAATACCGACTTATTGTCGGATTCGTATATGATCGCGAACTGGATGAACGCATGGGAGCCGAACAGTCCGATCTGGAAGTGCGGGAACATTTTATAGCCGCGTTTGCCGGGCGCGAACGCGATCCAGGTATCGTTCGGCGGATTAATCGTCCGGCGGGCATGCTTGGCGACATGCGGAAACATCGGTTCGCCGCATAATTCCGTCAGGAACGGCGACAGCCGCTCGCCGAGCTCATGCAGCTTCGGCCGGATGCGGGCGATGAGCGCGTCCATCCGCGGTTCCAGCCCCGGAATCGCGAACACGTCGAAGTCTTCGGGCGCAAAGCCGGCAAACGCCCCTTTCATGGAGCCGATCGTTTGAGTCATCGTAATCATTCATCCTTTCAGTCGCAGGGAAAGCGCGGCGGCGCCGTTCGGGCGCAAACCGTATTCAACTTCATTATAGCACAGGTGCGGGTTTGCAATCTCGCAGCGATTCCGGTAGTCTACTTGAGTATGGTTGAACACCTGAGGTAGGGAGAGGACATTCATGTTTTGGCAGCAATTATGGTTCTTATCGAATATGGTTTTCGTGGCGCTGGCGATCGTATTTCTGTTCGCGCACCGTGCCGTCACGCTGGCTCGACATGAGCGCGATGCCGAGCGGATCGCGAAGAAGCAGCGGGTAAGGCTGACGATCGGACTGCTCACGCTGGCGTCGTTCATCGTCATGATAACGTTCTTCTTGATTAACATGCGCGTTAACCGATAACCGGCTGCTACATATGTCTAAACCTTGTCTCTTTTGCGAGCTTGCGCAACTTTTACGGTGTCTTGCACGTCTCAATTAGGTGTAAGACCGGTTCACAGCCGGCCAATGACCGTGATTGCGCGCATGGCCATGAGAAGAGAGCATAAAGGAGACGCAGCATGAAATCTTTGAAATGGATGTTAATCGTATCGTTCTTATTGATGTCTTGTATGAGTACCGGAGCGCAGAACGCGTCGGCAGCGGGCTTTGCTGCCCCTATCGATATGAGCAACGCGAATGTTGCCAACGTGACGAATCGGCTTGATCTGACAATGGGCAGCGCCAATATGGTGCATAACGGCGCCGCCTACAAATCGGCGCAGCCTGTGGCGAACATCGACGGCCGGACGTTTATTCCGTTCAGCTCCATCGCGGCTCGCTACGGATACGCGATTTCGTACGACGCGAAGAAGAAGGAATCAACCGCGAAGAACGACAAGCACGAGCTGGTATTCAAAATCGGCAGCGGCTACGCGCACAGGGACGGCGTCCTGACGCAGCTGACGGGCGTGCCTTATATTTCGAACGGCTACCTGATGGTGCCGCTTCGTTCCTGGGGCGAGATGGCCGACAGCACGATTGCGGTCGTCGGCAAGACGATTACGCTGAAATGGACGACCGTTGTCATTCCGCCGAAGCCGAAGGCGAATTTCGAGGTGCAGCCTGCCGAGATTTACGCGGGGCAGACGGTCGTATCGTATATCGATCATTCGACGAATCCGACGCCATACCCGTTCGTCGACGAACGTTGGGAAGGGAAGATGGACGTGTTCCCTGAACCGGGCACGTACGTTGTCACGCACCAGGTGGAAGATACCGACGGCGTATGGAGCGAGCCGTACTCCGTAACCGTAACGGTCAAGGCGCCGAATATGCCGCCCGTCGCCGATTTTACGACGGAGAAGTCGCAGTACCGGATCGGCGAGGACGTGAACTACATCGACTTGAGCACGGATGACGAGAATGCGATCGTGCGGGCCACGTTTACGGGCAACGATAAAGTATTCTTCGAGCCTGGCGAACACAGCGTTACGCTCGTCGTCGAAGACGCGCACGGCTTGACGTCGACCGTGACGAAGACCGTGACGGTGACGAACGAAGTGCTGTATACCAAAGACGAATATAACCGTTTGAACACGAAGGTCGGCTCCAATATTGCGATCGACGGCGCTTCGGTGCCGCAAATGCCGGCAATCGGCTATACCATCAATTCCGTGCGTTCCCAGCTGGTTCGCAGCAACAGCCCGGAGACGCTCATCCGGGAAGGCATTGCGTACGACGCGCAAATAACCGGCCAAGTGCGGTTCATGTTCCATAACGTGAACAAGATCGGTTATCCGGTGCGCATGTACTTGCTCGCGACGAACAATAACAGCACGACGGTCAACGTGAATACGAGCTCGTTCGGCATCGGCGGCCCGGATCCGACCGTCGCCAACGTGGCTAAGATGTCCACGGCGCGGTACCTCGCTTCCGTGAGCAGCAACCCGTCGCCGAGATGGATGACGGTGAAGCCGCATCAGACGGTCGAAATCTTGCCCGAGCTGTCGAAGGTGCCGATGAAATTGAGCGAGGTGCTTTCCGCCTATGCCGACATCTTCAGCGACCAAGAGCTGCAGTACAGAGTTGTCGTCGTGGCATCCGGCACCAATCCGATCACGGCGCTGCCGAACCTGACGGTCATGCCGCGCGACGGCATTCACGTCAGAGGCACGTTCAACAACGCGGACCGTACGATCGAGATCAACGATACGCTCGGCGATACGGAGCAGCGGATCGTGATCGGCGACAAAACGGTCGATAAGTACTTGGACGGCATCGACGACACGACCGGCGAGCTGCAGTATAATACCGGCAATTTCGGGACGATGTACCGGATGCATCTGTCGCATGTGTCGCCGCATACGCTGATCGCGCTGAACCCGCGCGGCGGTATTTACACGGGATCGTTCCTGGTCAACGGCCAGGTCGTGAGCGCGTCGCTCATGAACAACACCCAGGCGGCTGTTCTCTACCGGACGGGGTATACGGAAGAAGCGGTGGATCTCGTCTTCACGCTGGCGGGGGGAAGCAATCTTCCGGTTGCCCTTACGTTCTTGAAGCTGCCGGAGATTCGCTGGTAATCGAATCGAACCGGATGAAGAGGAAGACTGGAGAGAACGAGGAGAGGCCTGCGGAAATTGTCCGCAGGCCTTTTCGTCCGGCGCAGCGCCGGTCAATGCAATCCAAAAAGAGAAAGACGCGCATCGCCTCGTCAAGGCGGTGCGCGTCTTTCTGCTGACGGCTTATCGTCTGCCGCTCAAAGCGGCGGCTCTCGGATCTGCTTCGACCGCGTTACCGGCATGCTGCTTCCGGAACTGCTTCGGCGTCATGTTGAACCGTTTCTTGAACACGTAATACAAGTAGTTGCTGCTTGCAAAGCCGTGCTCCAGCGCGATCTGCTCGATCGGGCGGCTGCCCTCGACGATAGCCGAGCAGATTTGCGAGAGGCGGTAGTTCTCCAGATAGGCCGTGAACGATTCTTCGCCTTGCTCGCGGAAAACCCGCTGCAGCTGGCGCGGGCTGATCGGAATCCGCTCGGCGACCTCCTGCAGCGTGAGCGGCTGCGCATAGTTGTCGTGAATGAACTGCGTCGCGATGCGGAACCGATGCTCGTTGATGTTGCGGGAAGGCGGCTCGAACGTTGCGTTCGGAATGGCGGACATCCGGGCGGCGCGCAGCAGGATCTGGATGATCGCCTGCTTGATGGTGGAGAATGCCCCCGGCTGTCCTTCGTTCCAAGCGCGGTAGGCCGTCAGAAACCACGACATCGCATTGTACTGGTCGACATGCGGCCGCAGCGGCAAGTTGTCCAGCGCCCGAATGCAGGCTTCCGCTTCGTGGCGTTCCCATGGATCGCCCCAAGCGGAAGCCTGGTCCGAGTCCTTGATCGGCACGATGTCGATATGGAGGCAGAGCTCGTCCATCGCTTCGCGCGCGTCGGCTTCCTGCTGGTGGATCACGTTAGGACCGGTCAAATAGAACAGCCCGTCGTGAAGCGGGAACGCGGCATCCTCCAGGATGACGCTGCCTTTGCCGCGCGGGATGAAATGAAACTCGTACTCCGAATGTTTATGGAAACGGACGATCTTGCCCGGAGCGAAGGAGGTCAAGTGGCACCGCAGCACGCGAAACCCGTAACCGCCCCAGCGGAACTGAATATCGAGCCTGTCGATCGCATCGTTTCGTTCGGCCATCAAGGTATAAGCAAACGGTTTAGCCAACTGTATCGCCTCCTTCTTTTCCTGGTTGCCGTTGATTAGTTTTGCAGCTCGGACAGCGCTACGGCGCGTTTCTCGGCGTTCGAGATCGTAGCGGCTTCCATCAATTTCGTCAGATCGACGGCAAGCGCGACATTCTCTTCGGCTTCCGTGCCGTTCAACACATGGCCAACCCATTGGTCGTATGCGGAGATCCGCTGTTCAGGCAATTCGATCGTGACCCATTCCTGCGCGTTCAGCTTGTTGCTGCGCACGCGAACGACTTCGTCCGGCAGGCCGTACAGCAGCGTGCCTTCCGTGCCGTGAATTTCGACGCAGAACGGGGAATGCGCGTTAACGAAGCCCGCTTCGACGATGCCGACGGCGCCGTTCTCATAACGGAGCGTAGCGACCGCGTTGTCTTCGACTTCTTTGCCCGTTACGTAGCCGAACGCCGCGCTGACGGTTTGCGGCACGCCCAGGAAGAGGCGCGTCAGGTACATCGGGTGGCAGCCGAGGTCGATCAGCGCGCCGCCGCCGCATTGCTCGAGGTTGTAGAAGTGCGCAGGCAGCCAGTTTGCGATCGCGCCGTTGTGGGACAGACGGACGCGCGCTTGCGTCAGGTCGCCGAGCAGGCCTTGCTTCAGCACTTCTTGCGCCGCCAGCGTATAGCGGTCGTTCAGACGCGGCAGGGAAACCGTCAGCTTCACGCCGGCTTCGCGGACGGCGGCGATGATTTCGTTCACTTCGCGGAGGGTAGGGGCAATGACTTTCTCCGTGAAAATATGTTTGCCGGCGCGAGCGGCTTTCACCATAACGTCGCGGTGGATATTCGTAGGCGTGTCGACGACGACGGCGTCAATGTCCGTGCGCGCAAGCAGTTCGTCCAGGTTCGCAATGAACGGAACGCCGAGTTTGGCAGCGGCTTCTTGACCGCGGTCGGCAAGCTCGTCCCATACGGCAACGATTTCGGAATTCGGATTTTCTTGCACTTGTTTGGTGTAATCCCAAGCATGAACATGCCAATAGCTGAGCATAGCAACGCGAATCATGGATTGATTCCTCCTAATAGTGGGTTAAGGCTTGAATTCATCTTATTATGTCGTGCAATTAGAGTTTTACATGCTCTAATTATGCGACATGTATATACGGTAACACAAATAAAATTAAGCTATAATACGTTTCCATGACAATAAAACTATAAAATCGCGACAATTCCTTTGTCGCCATTTCATAAGCTGCGGGGAAATTGACGCGGACGCCGAATTGCGTCATGATAGATGCAGAACAAGCTTGCTTTTGCGCATGTTTATTCGCGCTAATAATGGAAGAAAGAAGGGGAGCCGCCGTGCGTGCCGTCATTAAAGCGCCGATTCACGCCTACCGCAAATTCATTTCGCCGCTGAAGCCGCCTACGTGCCGGTTCTATCCGACCTGCTCCGCTTACGCGCTGGAGGCGATCGACAAGCATGGGCCGCTTCGCGGAAGCTGGCTTGCGATCAAGCGCATCGGCCGCTGCCATCCGTTCCATCCGGGCGGCGTCGATTTCGTGCCGCCGACGAGCGAGGAGCTCCGGGCGGCTGCCTCACTTGACAGCCTATCGGAGGATTCGGTATAGTTTCTGCAAGAGCATTCCATTGCATCTGCATACTGCATTCGATGAACGGATAAGTACAGAAGCGTTGACCTTACCAGAGAGCCGGAGGAGCTGGAAACCGGCAAGGAGCAGCTTGTGGAAGATGGTCCGGGAGAACCGCTGTCGAACTGCGGCGCATAAGGCGCCGGGCAAGGCCGCGGCGATTGACCCCGTTACAGGTCGGCTGCTCATCCTGAAGAAGGGTGAGCCGAATGAAGCTTTCTTCCCGTACGGCGCGGCATTGCGTTCGCCCATCCGGAAGAGAGGAATTTGGGTGGTACCACGTGAGCATTCAGCTTTCGTCCCATAGCGGACGGGGGCTTTTTTTGTTTTTCAACGACATTGAGGGAGTGTTACGCATGAGCGACAATAAACCAGCGTTTTACATTACGACCCCGATTTATTATCCGAGCGACAAGCTGCATATCGGGCACGCGTACACGACGGTTGCAGGGGACGCGATGGCGCGTTACAAACGGCTTCGCGGCTACGATGTCTGGTATTTGACAGGCACCGACGAGCATGGGCAGAAGATCGAGCGCAAAGCCGCGGAGAAAGGCAAGACGCCGCAGCAGTTCGTCGACGATATCGTCGTGCTGATCAAGGATCTGTGGAAGAAGCTCGACATCTCCAACGACGATTTCATCCGGACGACGCAAGAGCGGCATAAAGTCGTCGTCGAGCAGATTTTCGACCGTCTGCTGCAGCAGGGCGACATCTACAAGGGCAACTACGAAGGCTGGTATTGTACGCCGTGCGAATCGTTCTTCCTGGAACGCCAGCTGGTTGACGGCAACTGCCCGGACTGCGGACGTCCCGTCGAGCTCGTCAAGGAAGAAAGCTACTTCTTCCGGATGAGCAAATACGCCGACCGCCTGCTGCAGTATTATGAAGAGAATCCGGATTTCATCCAGCCGGAATCCCGCAAGAACGAAATGATCAACAACTTCATCAAGCCCGGCCTCGAGGATCTGGCGGTTTCCCGCACGACGTTCGACTGGGGCATCAAGGTCAAAGGCGATCCGAAGCATGTGGTCTACGTATGGATCGACGCGCTGTCCAACTACATCACGGCGCTCGGGTATGGATCGGACGACAGCGCCCGCTTCGACAAGTTCTGGCCGGCGGACGTGCATCTCGTCGGCAAGGAAATCGTCCGCTTCCATACGATCTATTGGCCGATCATGCTGATGGCGCTCGGCCTGCCGCTGCCGAAGAAGGTATTCGCGCACGGCTGGCTGCTGATGAAGGACGGCAAAATGTCCAAATCGAAAGGCAATGTCGTCGATCCGGTGACGCTGATCGACCGCTACGGGCTCGATGCGCTGCGCTATTACTTGCTGCGCGAGGTGCCGTTCGGCGCAGACGGCACGTTCACGCCGGAGAACTTCGTGGAACGGATCAATTTCGACCTGGCGAACGATCTCGGCAACCTGCTGAACCGGACGGTCGCGATGATCGGCAAATATTTCGATGGCGAAATCCCCGCGTACGACGGCGCCGTCACGGCGTTCGACGAGAAGCTGGCGTCGCTTGCGCGAAGCACGGCCGAGCAGGTGGAAGCGGCGATGGAGCGGATGGAGTTCTCCGTCGCGCTGACGGCCATCTGGCAGCTGGTGAGCCGGACGAACAAGTACATCGACGAAACCCAGCCGTGGACGCTCGCCAAGAGCGGCGAGAAGAAAGGCGAGCTCGCGTCCGTCATGCATCATCTGGCGGAATCGCTGCGCATCATCTCCATTCTGCTGCAGCCGTTCCTGACGAACGCGCCGCTCAAGATCCGGGCGCAGCTGGGCATCGGGGAAGGCGCGCTCACCGATTGGGAGAGCACGAAGCAATTCGGGCTGCTGCCCGGCGGAACGCGCGTCGCGAAGGGCGAGCCGATCTTCCCGCGCCTTGACGTCGCGGAAGAAACGGCATTCATCGCGACGTCGATGAATGGCGGAGCGGCGCCGGCGGAGACGGCCGCCCCGGCCGCGGAATCCGCCCCGGCAGCACCGGCTCCGGCGGACGGCGCTGCGGCGGAGCAGCCGGGGGCAGCAGCGGATGCCAAGGAAGAAATCGGCATCGACGAGTTCGGCAAGGTCGAGCTTCGCGTCGCGCAAGTGCTTGCCGCCGAGCCGGTGCCGAAGGCGGATAAGCTGCTGAAGCTGCAGCTGGACCTCGGCTACGAGCAGCGGCAAGTCGTCTCCGGCATCGCGAAGTTCTACAAGCCGGAAGAGCTGGTCGGCCGCAAAGTGATTTGCGTCGTCAACCTGAAGCCGGTGAAGCTGCGCGGCGAAATGTCCCAAGGGATGATCCTGGCCGCTTCCCATGGCGACCAGCTGACGCTGGCAACCGTGCCGGACGATATGCCGAACGGCGCAATTGTGAAATAAGCTTGAATCTTACCGCCGGAGCGCCCAGCTCCGGCGGTCGTTTTGTTGACAGGGCACATGCCCCTTTATATAATGTTAATAGTAATGTTTACGATTATGTTTATTCATAGAGCGAGGGGCATGATGTACGTGTTTAAGAGGGTTTCATTCCGCATAGCGTTCGCGGCGGTATCGCTGGCGGCGCTGATCGTTTTCGCGGCAGGCTGCGGTTCGACCGGTCAAGGCAAGCTGGTCGAAGGCAAGCTGAACGTGGTGACGAGCTTTTATCCGCTTTATTTCCTGGCTGAGCAAATCGGCGGCAAGGACGCCAACGTGATCAATATGATTCCGGCAGGCGTCGAGCCGCATGATTGGACGCCGAAGAGCCGCGACCTGGACACGGTGTCGAAGGCGCAGCTGTTTCTATATAACGGTGCCGGTCTGGAGGGCTGGGTCAATGACTTCCTGCAAGGACTGCCCCGCGACTCCAAGCTTGTGACGGTGGAAGTCAGCAAGGACATTCCGAAGATTTCCGGCAATCCCGAGGACGAAGACGATCACCCGGACGAGGGGCACGTCGATCCGCATACCTGGGTGAGCCCGAAGTCGATGATGGTGATGGCCAAGCTGGTTCTTGCGAATTTCATAGCGGCCGATCCGGAGCACAAGGCGTCTTACGAGACCGGCTACAACGCGCTTGAACAGAAGCTGTCGGCGCTCGACAAGGAGTATTCCGACAAGCTGTCCGGCGTGAAGAAGAAGGACATCGTGACGTCGCACCAGGCATTCGGCTATCTGGCGCGTGATTACGGCTTGAAGCAAGTGGCTATAATGGGGCTATCTCCGGATGCCGAACCGAAAGCGCAGGATTTGCTGAATATCACGAAATTCGTGAAGGAGAACGACATCAAGTATATTTTCTTCGAAGAGCTGGTGTCCGACGAGATTGCCAGGACGCTCGCCAGGGAAGCCCGCATTCAGACGCTGGTGCTCAATCCGCTGGAAGGCTTGACGCCGAAAGAAGCGTCCAACGGGGACGATTATTTCTCGCTGATGGAGAAGAATTTGCAAAATCTCGTATTGGCCTTACAATAAACAGAGAATTGCAAAGCTCGGGAGTGAGAGAAGATGTTAGCAGAACAAGAGATGCAGAAAGCGCAGTTCGCCTGCCATGCGCCGATTATCGAGCTCGATGACGTATCGTTCGCTTACGAGCAGCGGCCCGTTATCAGCAATGTCAGCTTTGCCGTGCAGGAGCGGGACTTCGTCGGCGTAATCGGTTCGAACGGCGCCGGGAAGACGACGCTGCTGCGCATGATCGTCGGCCTGCTGAAGCCGACGGGCGGTTCGATCAAGCTGTTCGGCCGTCCGATCGGGCAGTTCCGCGACTGGGAGCGGATCGGCTACGTGCCGCAGAAAAACTCGTTCAACCCGCTTTTTCCGGCGACGGTGCGCGAAGTCGTGCTATCCGGGCTGTACAACCGCAACAAGCTGTTCAAGCGCGTATCGAAAGCCGATGCGGTCAAATGCGACGATGCGCTGCATGCGATGGACATCGAGGATTTGGCCGAGAAGCGCATCGGGCAGCTGTCCGGCGGGCAGCAGCAGCGCGCATTCCTGGCAAGAGCGCTCATCAACAATCCGGCGCTGCTCATTCTGGACGAACCGACGGTCGGCATCGATACGGAAACGCAGGAAGGGTTCTTCCATCTCATCAAGCATATGCACCAGCATCACAACATCACGTTCCTGATGGTGTCGCACGATATGGAAATGATCCGCTCCTATCTGGGGCAGGAGCCGAAGCGGCAAGCAGGCAAAATCGATTTTTACGTAAAGCATTCCCACGATCTCGAAGATTGCGGGGAGACGAACTTGACGCACAGCCTTCGCGGGCTGCGTCAAGCGATGGAGAGCGGGAAAGTAGGCGTATAGCAGTTGGATATCGTAACACTTGAATTTTTTCAACGGGCGCTGATCGGCGGGATTCTGATCGGCGTAACGGCGCCGCTGATGGGCTTGTTCCTCGTGCTCCGCAGGCTGTCGATGATCGGCGACACGCTGTCGCATGTCTCGATCGCGGGCGTTGCGCTAGGTTTCTTGACCGGCGTATATCCGGTGGCGGTCGGACTGCTGTTCGCCATCGCGGCGACCTTCGCCATCGAGAAGCTGCGCAAGGCGTACAAGACGTACGCGGAGCTGTCGATCGCCATTATTATGTCGGGGGGCGTCGCGCTGGCCTCGCTGTTGTTCTCGATGGGGAAGGGCTTCAACGTCAGCGTGACCGGCTACTTGTTCGGCAGCATCTATACGCTGGATACGCTCGATCTGGTGCTGATCGGCATCGTTACGGTCGTCGTGCTGCTGGCGATCGGCCTGCATGCCAAGGAGCTGTTTCTCCTCTCGTTCGACGAGGATGCGGCGGCGGTCAGCGGACTGCCTACGCGGTATTTTAATTTCATGATCAGCATTCTTACGGCGCTCGTCATCAGCGTCTCGATCAAAATCGTCGGCGCGCTGCTCGTCTCCGCGCTGCTTACCATTCCGGCGGCCTGCAGCCTTGCCGTCGCCAGAAGCTTCCGCCAGTCCATTGTGACCGTCGTCGTCGTCGCGGAGCTCGCGGTCGTCATCGGTCTCTTGATGGCCGGCGTATGGAATTTGGCGCCGGGAGGCACTATCGTCATGCTGCTGATCGTCATATTGCTGCTGCTGCTCTCCGTCAGGAAGAAGTTCAGCACCGGCTGAAACCGGCTGGTCGTTCCGCTGACGCGGAACTGCTCGCCTATGTATCCAAGGCTGGTCGTTCCGCTGACGCGGAACTGCTCGCCTATGCGTCCTAGGAGGTATACTTATGTCAGACGTAACCGTCTGGGCAGCGTTCGGGGCGGGCATCGCCTCGTTCATCTCGCCTTGCTGCCTGCCGCTCTATCCGTCTTATCTTTCATACATAACGGGCGTTTCGGTTGCCGATTTGAAGAGCGAGCACCCCGGCCGCGAAGTTCGGATCCGGACGATGACCCACACGCTGTTCTTCATCCTCGGCTTCTCGGTCGTCTATTACACGCTCGGGTACGGAACGAACGCGTTCGCGGAGCAATTCTCCAAGTACCAGGACCTGATCCGGCAATTGTCCGCCGTACTTATTATTCTCATGGGCCTAATCCTGATGGGCTTGATCCAGCCGAAAGTGCTGCTGCGCGAGATGAAGATGCCGCTGCGCATGAAGAAGTCCGGTTACCTGGCTTCCTTCATCTTCGGCATCGGCTTCTCCGCCGGCTGGTCGCCCTGCACGGGGCCGATTCTGGCGAGCATTCTGCTGCTGGCCGCCTCGCATCCCGGCACCTGGTTCGAACTGACGACGGCGTACGCCCTCGGCTTCGCGATTCCGTTCTTCGTCCTGGCGTTCTTCATCGGTTCCACGCGCTGGATCGTGCGTTACTCCGGCATCATGATGAAAATCGGCGGCGCGGTCATGCTCCTCATGGGCATTCTGCTATTTACCGACCAGATGACGAAGATTACGATCTGGCTGAACGACCTTACCCCTGAGTTTCTGAAGTTCTGACGGCTTTGAAGTGTGCCCGGAGAGTCGGTGCGGAGTCGGAACAGCGTCAGCGGTCGCCTTTGTAGTCTGAATTCCACCTCTACTCTCTTATATAATCAAGGAAATCAGAACTACAACAGCGAGTGGAGACCCGCACCGACCGGAGGGCGCATGCTCCTAAGCCTCCTTAAGTGAAGTATTCGATCTTCGCATCTTCAAAATGTTCAAAAATGCGCTCCGAGATGAACATCCGGAGCGCTTCCGCCTGCTCATCGGGATAGACGTACTTGCCTTGTCCCCAGCGGCCCCATTTGTACTTGCGCTTCTCAATGTCCATCTCGAGCTTCGTCCGGGGATAGCGCCTCTCGATGACGTTCTTGGCCGTCTTCGTGAACCGGTGCTGGATCAGCTCGAACGTCAAATTGCGCGAAGCGTCCTCCGGCAGCGCCTCGGCGAGCGAGGACAGCAGCTCGGCGTAGCCTTCCTGCCAGCCGTCGTGCCAGATGATCGGGGCGATGATGAAGCCGAGCGGATAGCCGGCTCTGGCGATTTTGGCCGCGGCTTCAATCCGATCCTCGAAGCGGGACGTCGACGGCTCGAAATGCTTGATGACGTACTTGGCGTTCACGCTGAACCGAATCCGCGTATGGCCGTTATGCTTGAGATGGAGCAGCGAATCGACGTAGTGGAACTTCGTCACGAACCGCAGCCGGCCGTATTCCTGGTCAGCCATGAACGCGATGAGCTCCCGCAGGCTCCCGGTAATCGGCTCCAGGCCGACCGGGTCGGACGTACAGGCGGCTTCGAAGCGGGTAATTTCCGGAATCCGCTCGTCGATGTACCCTTTGGCCGCGGCAAGGATATCGTCCGTGTTGACGTAGACGCGAATATACGGCTTGGCGCCCAGCGTCGTCTGCAGGTAGCAGTAGTGGCAGTGACCCATGCAGCCGGTTGCGATCGGAATGGCATATTCCGCCGACGGCTTGGACGTATCGAATTTCAGCGTCTTGCGGATGCCGACGACGAGCGTGCGCTTGGCGATTTTGTACTGCTCCAGCTCGGTGTCGCCCGGCAGGTTCGTGATCCGGTTGTGGGAAGTCGTCATCCGGTACGGTATATGCAACGATTGGACCCACTCCATAATGCTGCGGCCCTTCGGATAATCGAGCGAAGCGGGTTCGAAATAGACGAGCTCGGGGATGAAGGAATCATGAACGTTCTTCTTCGGTTTCGATCGTTCCAGCGTCGTTATGCCCATGCGCGGCAAGCCTCCTTGACTGCTCGGTAATGCCGTTAGTTTGGAGACGTCGGGTCATCGGCAAACCTGGTAAGTTTAGCAGGGGACGCGGTTGCGGCAGGGGGGCGAGCGGTGTATGATACTAAGAGTGAACGCGGAAGGGCCGGTTTGCCGGCCGCGATGCAGAAGAGATGCAAACGATCCGTTCGTACGGGATGCGGGTGAAATGGAGGTTGTACGATGCCGACTCCAAGTATGGAGGATTATTTGGAACGCATTTATAAATTAATCGACGAGAAGGGCTATGCCCGGGTCTCCGATATCGCAGAAGGGCTTGAAGTGCATCCGTCCTCTGTTACGAAAATGATCCAGAAGCTCGACAAGGATCAGTATTTGATTTACGAGAAGTACCGCGGGCTCGTACTGACCAACAAAGGCAGAAAGATGGGCAAGCGGCTCATGGAGCGCCATCATTTGCTGGAATCGTTCCTGACCGTCATCGGCGTCCAGGAAGAGAATATTTATAAGGATGTCGAGGGGATCGAGCATCACTTGAGCTGGGATTCCATCACGTGCATCGAGACGCTGGTGGAGTTTTTCCGCAGAGAGCCATCCAGGATGGAAGCGTTTAAAGCGATTCAAGCGGAATTGAACAACGAGGAAGCCTAAGGGCTCCGGACGAGAGAAGCGCAATAACTGCATAGGGGATGAAAAGGGGCTTCCGGCGCCGTCGCATACGATGCGATCGGCAAGCGGGAAGCCCCTTTGCTTGTGCCGGCTTGAAATCCGGCGGACGCTAATGATATTTCGGCAAATCGTCGTCGTCCTTGCCGCCTTCAATGACGCGGAACGGCATATGCTTGCGCGTCTTGGTCCGGCTGGACTGCTGCGCATCCTTGCGGGCGCCGGCCTTGTAGCGCGGCTGCGTCTTCGTTCTCGCCTTCCTGGCAGCGCCGGGCGGGAACTTATATAGCAAATATATCGCTCCGAAAACAACGACCGGTATAAGCAGCTGATAGGGATTGCTGATCGTTTGAGCGACAAGTCCAATGACGATAAGCACCAGAATGATGATGGTTGGCAGACTCAGTTTACGAGGCATGACGCGCTCACCCTTCCTTCCCGGATCATAATGTGAAGCGGTTGTCGATGATTACGAGCGGACGCCTTGACGATCCAGTTCCAGCATGCGGTTGAACGAGGCGATCGAGACGGCGACCTGATCGTCCGTCGGCTCTTTCGTCGTCAGCTTCTGCAGCCACAAGCCCGGATAGCCGAGGAAACGAAGCACCGGCAAGTCGCGCAGCGCGTTCGTGAAGCGAAGCGCTTCATACGAGAAGCCGAGCACCACCGGGAGGAGCAGCACGCGCAAGTATACGCGTTCCCACAGCGAATCCCAATGGAAGAACGAATATACGATGACGCCGACGAGCACGGAGAACACGATGAAGCTGCTGCCGCAGCGGTAGTGCAGCCGGGTGAAGCCCTGAACGTTGTCCACGGTCAGCTCCGCGCCCGCTTCGTACGCGCTGATTACTTTATGTTCGGCGCCGTGATACTGGAAGAGCCGTTTGATCAGCGGCGTCAGCGAGATAAAATACAGGTACGAGAGCAGGAACAGGATCTTGATAGCGCCTTCGATGAGGTTGTGTACTATTATATTCTTGAACGCATGTCCAAAGATCAATTGTTCGATCAAGGCCGGCACGACGGTAAATACCAGCTTGCCGAAGACGAACGAGAGGATCCCAGCGACGGCTACGCCGACGATCATGCTGAGGCTCCAGCCCTTCTTCTCTTCCTTCCCGCCAGGAACGTCCTCCTTGTCCTTATCGGCCGGGAGCTCATCCTCCGCGTAGGATTCCATGGAGAAATTCAAATGCTGGGAGCCTTTCGCGCTGGATTCCAATATCGCGACAACGCCGCGCACAATCGGAATTTTTTTCAGGTTTTGAATCCATGGCGTCGTTTTGCGGGGGACTTCGTAAAATATGATTTCGTTATTTTTGCGGCGCACTGCGGTTACGTTCGCGTTTCGGCCTGCGAACATGACGCCCTCAATGACGGCTTGTCCGCCGTAAATATTTTGCGTGCTTTGCGACAAGGGCGAATCACCATCCTTTAATTTGACGTAATAAGTAGATCGGTTCTATGAACGGGCTCTCTTGTTATTGTACTTGATTCTACGCGACTTTGCGAGCGGGATCCTCTCCCGGCTAACGGCCGCCTCCGGTTTGCCGCTTCGACCTTTGCGCATACTATCCGCAGGCGTTTGAATCAGATGTCCAAATTACGGAGGAATGAAGATGCGCAAGACGATAAAGAACCGCAAGCGGATGAATGCAGGGAAGAGCAAAGACTTGCCTTACGACGCATCTGCCCATACGCATCCGTTCTGGTATTGCCTGCAGCTCGGCTTCTTCGGCGGCTTGTTCTGGGGGCTGATGCGCTGGCTGCTGTATACGATCAGCTTCACGAAGGTACTGCCGGGCTTTCTGGCGGATCCTTTCTTCAAGCAATCGTTTCTGAAGACGTATTGGGGGCATGCGGTCGGCATCGGCTTCTTTATCGTCTTCTCGGTCATTGCCGCCTTGCTGTACAAGCTTGCCCTTGGCCGCTTGTCGGGCCCGTGGCCGGGGTTGTTCTACGGCTTGTTCTGGTGGATCATCCTGTTCGGCATGGCAGGGCCGATGCTGGGGATGTTCCCGTATATGAATAAGATCGGGTACGACACGATTTTCACGGAATGCGCGCTTTACCTCGTTTGGGGGCTGTTTATCGGCTTTACGATCGCTTACGAATACACGGACGAGGCGTCTCGCGAGCCGATGGGCGCGCACTAGGCGCAAGGGCGCCGCGGCACTTCTCAAAGCGTAGGTATTTGTGGTAGAATGGCTAATGATCTATGCGCCGGGAGGACTCGCCATGACGTCAATACTTGTATTAAACGGACCGAATCTCAACATGCTCGGCATCCGCGAGCCCGGCATTTACGGCAGTACGACGCTGGAAGGCATCGAAACGCTGCTGAAGCGGACGGCGGAAGAGATGGGCGTTCGGATTTCATTCTTCCAGTCCAATCACGAGGGCGCGCTGATTGACCGGATTCACGAAGCGTACGGCACGGCGGACGGCATCGTGATCAATCCGGGCGCGTTCACGCATTACAGCTATGCGATTCGCGATGCGTTCAGCACCGTCGGGCTGCCCGTCGTCGAAGTGCATATTTCGAACATTCACAAGCGGGAAGCGTTCAGGCACGTCTCCGTCATCGCGCCTGTCGCCATCGGCCAAATCGCCGGATTCGGCGCGCAAAGCTACGTGTTAGGCTTGACTGCCCTCGTCCAGCATTTGAAAAATTAAGCAATCCTGTCAAGCCGCATCGTGCCTGCAGGATTTCGGAAACAGGGTGATTTCATGACCACTACGCGAGTCGCGGGACTACGCGGGAAGCTGCAGCAGCTTGGCGTGGATGCCATGCTGGTCACGAATGCCGTGAACCGCAGATACATAAGCGGCTTTACCGGTTCGTCCGGCGTGCTGCTCGTCACGCAGAAGGACAGCTGGCTGCTGACCGATTTCCGCTATATGACGCAGGCGCCTCAGCAAGCGGTTAACTTTACCGTCGTGGAGCATGCCCAGAAGTGGATCGAATCGGTCAAGGAACTGGCCGTACCGGCCGGCGTCAAGAAACTGGCTTTCGAACAGGACACCGTCGTGTTCAGCGAATATACCGCCTGGAAGTCCGCGCTCGGCGCGGATATCGAGCTTGTGCCCGTATCCGGCGCCATCGAAGGGCTGCGGATGTACAAGGACGAATCCGAGCTTGCGATCATGCGCGACGCATGCAAGCTGGCGGACGATACGTTCCAGCATATGCTTTCGTTCATTAAACCGGGGCTGCGCGAGCGAGAGGTCGCGCTCGAAATGGAAATGTTCATGCGCAGCAGGGGCGCGACGTCGTCGTCGTTCGACACGATCGTCGCGTCGGGCGAGCGTTCCGCGCTGCCGCACGGCGTTGCCAGCGACCGGGTCATCGGCACCGACGAGTTCGTGAAGCTTGATTTCGGCGCGTACTATAACGGCTACTGCTCCGACTTGACGCGAACCGTCGTCGTCGGCAAGCCGACGGACCGCCACCGCGAGATTTACGAAATCGTGCTGGAAGCCCAATTGGCGACATTGGCCGGCATCAAGCCGGGCATGACAGGCAAGGAAGCCGACGCCATCGCCCGCGATATCATTACCCGCTACGGGTACGGCGACAAATTCGGGCACGGCACCGGACACGGTCTCGGCATGGAAATCCATGAAGCGCCGCGGCTGTCGGTTTCGGGCACGGCCGTGCTGGAGCCGGGCATGACCGTAACGGTCGAGCCGGGCATTTACCTGCCGGGCTTCGGAGGCGTGCGCATCGAGGACGATATCGTCATCACCGCCGCCGGCAATACGTTGTTAACCTCATCTCCGAAAACATTGTTCATTTTGGAATGAGTTCAACTAAACATATCTTCATCGCCCGCAGCCGCGTCCGCGCGGAGCAGGCAACTAATTCTAGGAGGAATCTGCAGTGATTTCAGTAAACGATTTTAAAACAGGCCTGACCGTCGAGGTTGACGGCGACATCTTCACGGTTCTGGACTTCCAGCACGTAAAACCGGGTAAAGGCGCGGCTTTCGTCCGCTCCAAATTAAAAAACCTCCGCAACGGCAACACGGTCGAGCGTACGTTCCGCGCCGGCGAGAACATCGGCAGAGCGACGATCGAGAACCGCGCCGTTCAATACCTGTACAACTCCGGCACGGAATACTCCTTCATGGACAACGAATCCTTCGACCAATTCACGCTCGACAAGAACCAGCTGGAATGGGAGATCAACTTCCTGAAAGAAAACATGACCGTTAACATCTCCAGCTACAACGGCGAAATCATCGGCATTCAGCTGCCGAACAGCGTCGACCTGAAAGTAACGGAAACGGAGCCTGGCGTTAAAGGCAACACGGCGCAAGGCGCGACGAAGAACGCGACGGTCGAAACCGGCCTGAACGTGCAAGTGCCTCTCTTCATTAACGAAGGCGATGTCCTGCTGATCGATACGCGCGACGGCAAATACATTTCCCGCGCTTAATTTCGGCATCGATAACGCTCCATCGGAACCGCTTGGCTACGCGCCCAGGCGGTTTTTGTCGTATTCAAAAGGTTGCGCTTATGATATAATCTTGTTTTGATGAAACATTACAACCTAAGACTTTTACACTAGAACTTTCGTGGGAGTGGATGAGCGGTGTCGTTGATAGTAATGAAATTCGGCGGCAGCTCCGTAGGCTCGACAGAGCGGATGCAGCGGGTTGCCAGGCGAATTGCCGATTATAGAGAGGCCGGTCACGACGTCGTCGTCGTCGTCTCGGCCATGGGAGATACGACGGACGATCTGATCGATCAGTCGAAGCTGCTGAACCCGAATCCGCCGGCGCGCGAGATGGATATGCTGCTGACGGTCGGCGAACAAATCTCGGTCGCGCTGCTGTCCATGACGATCGATGCGCTCGGTTACAAAGCGAAGTCGTTCACGGGCTGGCAAGCGGGCATTTCGACCGAAGCCGTGCACGGCAAAGCCCGGATCACGGACATTCAGCCGCGGCGGATCTTCGACGCGCTCGAAAGCGGCCACGCCGTCATCGTCGCCGGCTTCCAGGGCGCGACGGACGAGGGCGAGATCACGACGCTCGGACGCGGCGGTTCCGATACGACCGCAGTGGCGCTCGCGGCGGCGATCCAAGCCGACGTCTGCGAGATTTATACCGACGTGGACGGCATCTATTCGACGGATCCGCGCGTCGTGAAATGCGCGCGCAAGCTGGGCGAGATTTCGTACGACGAAATGCTGGAGCTGGCGAACCTGGGCGCGGCCGTGCTGCATCCGCGCGCGGTCGAATACGCCAAGAACTACAACGTAAAGCTCGTGGTGCGTTCCAGCTTTACGCAAAACGAAGGAACGAGTGTGAAGGAGGAAGCGGTCATGGAGCAGGGGATGGTCGTTCGCGGCATCGCATATGACAAGAACGTAGCACGTATCAGCATTTTGGGTGTGGAAGATATTCCGGGCGTCCTCGCGCAAGTATTCGGCGCGCTGGCGACGAGCGGCATCGACGTCGACATTATCGTGCAAAGCGGCACGCAGGACGGCAAAGCCGACTTCGCCTTCACGGTTTCGCTCACCGACAAGGACAAGGCGATCGCGGTCGTCGAGAGCATTCGCGGCGAGGTGCCTTATCGCGAAGTGACGTCGGAAGAGAACCTCGTGAAAGTGTCCATCGTCGGCGCGGGCATGGTCAGCAATCCGGGCGTCGCGGCGAAAATGTTCAAAGCGATCTACGATCTCGGCATCAGCATCAAGATGGTGACGACATCCGAAATCCGCTTGTCCGTCATTATCGCGGCGGAACCGGCGCAGGACGTCGTGCGCGCGCTTCATACCGCGTATGGGTTGGATACGGCGGAGCAGGCATTCGTCGGCGGACCTCAGGATCGCCGCTAATCGTCTGACGCGCCGGCATACAAGAAGCCTCATCCCTCGGTCATCGGGGGATGAGGCTTCTTTGGCGTTCGCGGGCCGCATGCGATGCGGGGCGGCCGAGCCGCAGCGGGCGGCAGGCTAGAAGAAGCGGCTGCCGATGAAGCTGAACAGCTTCATCAGAATCACGGTAATCCCCGCCGCCATCAGCGGTCCGACCGGTATGCCCCGCAGGAAGACGATGCCGAAGATCGACCCGATCACGAGGCCGACGATCAGCTGCGGATCGAGCTTCAGCATTTCAAGCCCTTTGCCGTTCACGTACGTCGCGACGGCGCCGCCGGTCAACGCGAGGATGCCCGGCCAGGAAGTGACGACGCTCATAATATCCTTCGTCCCGATCCGTTCCGCGGCGAACGGGACGAGCACGCTGAACGTCAGGAATAGGAGGCCGAGCTCCAGGCCCCTGCGCTCGATGGTCGGCAGAAACCGCTCCAGATGGATCAGCTTCACGACGAGCAGCACGCAAGCCGCCGTCGATATAATCGGAGAACGGCCGATTAACCCGATAATGATCAGAACGACAAGAACGATTTCCCCGCTCATGCTTGTTGACCCCTTCAATCGTAGTCACCGCCTCCATGCGAATAATGGAGCGCCCATACCCCCATTGTATGGAACAAGCCTTCGCGTTATGTCTTCGTAATCGATCTATCGTGACGCCTTACGCGAGCACGTCGCCTTGGAGCCGCGGCACGATAACGCTGCTGTTGATCTGGCAGCAGTGGTCCACATCCCGCGTATGGCCGTTCTTGACGAGGCGGCGGCCCGTCGTGCCGCCGAGAAGCATGTCTCGCAGCTTGCCGTCGCTGCTGCGGTACAAGCCGAGCATGGCGGCGCCGAGATCGTTCATCTCGATGCTCTGCACGCTGCCGAGCTGCTTCAGCTCGCTGATGATGAGGCCGGCGCAAAGGCCGTCTTCCAGCGCGAACTCGTTATGGCTTCCCGCGCACAGCAGCACGACGTCGCGGCGCAGATCCGCGGCGGTGCCGGCGCAAGCGGAAGCGTTGTTCAGACAGCCGGCCAGCACGCAGTCCGCGCGCATCGCCTTGTGCAGCGCGCGCGTCCCGTTCGTCGTCGTCAGCACGATGCGTTTGCCGCCGACGGCTTCGGCCGTAAACTCCTCCGGCGAGTTGCCCAGCTCGAAGCCGGGAATTTTGCGGCAGAACCGCTCCCCGGCGAGCACATGGTCGCTGCATTGGAGCGAGCGCGCCTCCAGAACGGTTTCGACGGGCATGACGCCGGCCGCGCCGGCCGCGAGCGCGGCGACGATCGTGCTCGTCGCGCGGAGCACGTCGATGACGATGACCGTCCGGTGAACGAACCGGTCGGCTTGCGCTTCATTGACGCTGGAAATCACTTCAATCTGCATGCGTGTTACGCTTCCTTCCTTTTTACTTTCCCTATGATTTAAAAGGTTTTGTCGTAGGAGTGACCGGAGGTCGGAACGGAGTCGGAAAAGCGTTAGCGTTCGCCTTTGTAGTCTGATTTCAACCAATACTCTCCTAGATAATCGAAGAAATCAGAACTACAACAGCGATTGGAGACCCGTTCCGACCGCAGGTCATGCTCTTGACGAAACTTTTAAATCATATACACGAACGGCTCGACCCGCTGCCCGAAATAAAACGTGTCCGAACGCAAGCCGCGGCGCATCGTCTCCAGCGCGAGCACTTCGGACGGCTGGATATTGCCGAGATTCGCGGCGGCGCCGAACGTTTTCAGCATTTGCACCTGCTGCTGCTTCAGCGGCGTCTCCCACATGATCCGACTGATGTCGCCGAGCGTATCGCTGACGGACTCCAGCACGTTCTGCGCGCATTCGCCATTACGGTCGAACAAGCCGACGCCCACGCCGGATTCACGCGCTTCGATCGTAACCATATCCGCGCCGGCATGCCAATCCGCCTCGGCCGTGAGCAGCAGCTCGTTCGCGTCGACGAGCGAGCCGCTCAGCTTCTTCCCATACTCCGTTACGACCCGCAGCCCGTTGCGGGCGCCTTCTTGGATGAGCTCGGTGCGCAGCTTCCGGCTGAGCTCGATCGTGCCGTCGGAAACCTCGATGCCGTTGAAGCCCAGGCGGCATACCGTATTGAAGAACGCAGGCGCGACGTCCTGCTGGATCGCCGTTTCGAGCAGCGTTCCGCCGGGCATGACGGTCACGCCCTTCCGCTTCGCCAGATCGATTTTGGCCAGCAGCAGCTCGGTCGGGTAGAGCGGCGCCGTTCCGAAGCCGAATTTGACGCAGTCGATATAGGCCGCCGCCGTCTCCATCAAGTCTTCGAAGGCATGCCGTCCCAGTCCTTTGTCGATGACCATCGTTTGTCCCCGTCCGGAGACGCGTTCCGTGTCCAGCCCGCTGCCGGGTCTGCCGGACGATTCGCGCTGACCGCTCGGATCCAGCAGCGAGGCGGGCCATGCCGCCTGTGGAATTGATTTCATTCGATCTCCTCGCTATCCATTCGTTTGCTTGCACGTTCGCGCATGGCCGGGCGAGATCGCTCCTGCTTTGCGCGCGTTATAACAGGAGAGCTCCCGAATCGCCTATCCATGGCGGTAGATCCGGATTCTTCCTGTCACCCGAGCAATATATGCATGGCGCCTAGGGTCGGTGCCGCGAGTGCGGGGCGGATGCCCATTTTATACGAATGAAAGAGAGACAGGCCCGCATACGTTATATAAGAGAGGTCGGTTGCTATAGTCGCGAAAGTCCGTTCGGAATCATAGGAAAAGAGGGATTGGCATGCTTAACAAAATCGTGCTCAGCATGGCGACGCTGCGGATTTTCTCCGGCACGCTGGAAATCATGGCGGCGCTCATCATGCTGCGGCTGAACCAGATCGACAAGGCGCTTGTCGTCAATTCGTCGCTGGCGCTGGTGGGGCCGCTCGTGCTTATTTCGACGACGACGATCGGGCTTGTCGGGCTGTCGGACAAACTGTCGTACGGTAAAATGCTGTGGATCGTCGGCGGCGTCGCATGCATTTTGATAGGCGCGCTGAAGAAGTAGATTGAGGCATATGCGGCGGCTTGTCCGCATACAATGGGATCAAAGATGGACAATCCATCCTCTATCAAACTAGCAAAACGCCGTCAGACAGCCGATAAACGATAGCCGGGCCGGTCGTTCCGCCGAAGCGGAACTGCCCGCCTATGCATCCGAGGAGGAATGCTGGATGCTTCGAGGAGTGCAGCATTTGCTGCCTGCCGAGCTTGCCGAAGTGCTAAGCCGAATGCCGGAACGACAGAAAGACGAATTGGAAGAAATCCGCATCCGCGAATGCCGGCCGCTGGAAATCGGCACCTCGCGGGGATTTTGGTTCTTATCGCCGGACGGACGGCCGCTCGATCGTCCCGAAGGGGCGTACAAGCCGTCAACGGATGTCTGCCGCAAGATGCTGGAACGCGTCACGAACCATTCGTTATATGCGATGGAAGAGGAATTGAGGCGCGGGTACATCACCGTCGCCGGCGGTCACCGGATCGGACTGGCCGGCCGGACCGTGCTGGAAGGCGGCGCCGTACGCGGGATTCGCGACATTGCGGCGTTCAACGTGCGGATCGCGAGGGAGGTCGTCGGCGCGTCGGCAAGCTTGCTGCCCAAGCTGCTGGACCACAGGCGGCAGACGCTCCAGTCGACGCTCGTCATCGCGCCGCCGCAGCAGGGCAAAACGACGCTTGTCCGGGACTTGGCCCGGGCGGCGAGCAGCGGCGAGTGGGCTTACCCGCCGGCGGCAGGCTGGCCGGGACGCAAAGTCGGCATCGTCGACGAGCGTTCGGAAATCGCCGCCTGCGTCCGCGGGGTGCCGACCTTCGACGTCGGGCCGAGAACCGACGTGCTCGATGCCTGTCCCAAGGCGGAGGGCATGATGATGATGCTCCGTTCGCTCTCGCCGGACATCATGATCGTGGACGAAATCGGCCGCGAGGAAGACGCGGCGGCCATTCTGGACGCCAGCCACGCGGGCGTGGCGGTCATCGCGACAGCGCACGCCCTCGATCTCGAGGACGCGCGGGCCCGGCCCGTAATCGGCCGGCTGCTGGACGCCGGCGCCTTCCGGCTCTGCGCGCAGCTGCAGCGCTCAGGCTCATCGCTTGCCGGCCGGGTGTTCCCGGTCGCCAGCGCGTACCGGGCGCCGGCCGCGCGCGAGCCGACAAACGCGTAGAGGAGGCGGCAGCGTTGGTTGAATTGATCGGTGCGACGCTCGTTCTGTTCGCCGGCACGATGATCGGCTGGCAGCAGGCAGCGAGATACGCGGCGAGACCGAAACAAATCCGGCAGCTGATCCACGCGCTGCAGCGGCTGGAGACCGAGATCGGCTACGGCTTTACGCCGCTGCCGGAAGCGATCGCCAGATGCGCGGCGCATGTCCCGGAGCCGGCGGCTTCGATTCTGCGGGCGGTGAACGGCCGGCTTGCCGGCGGCGGAGAGCTCACCTTCAGGGAGAGCTGGGAAGCCGCGATGACGGAAGCCTGGCCGAACACGGCGATGCGGCAGACGGAGCAGGCGGCGCTAGTGCGGCTCGGACACAATCTCGGGATCAGCGACCGCGAGGATCAGATGAAGCATCTGAAGCTTGCCGTGCAGCAGCTGCAATTCGAGGAGGACGCGGCGCGGCTCGACAGCGCCAGGTACGTGAAAATGTGGCGAAGCTTAGGAGTTCTCACGGCCGCGCTGATCGTCATTTTGATTCTTTAGTGGGGTGCCGGAAGCATGAACATTGATGTCAGCGCCATTTTCCAAATCGCCGGGATCGGTATCGTAACGGCTATGATCCATACCGTTCTGAAGCAAATGGGCAAGGAAGATATGGCGCATTGGGTAACGCTGATCGGCTTTGTCGTCGTCTTGTTTATGGTCATCCGGCTCTTGAACGACTTGTTTCAGGAGATCAAAACGATATTCCTGTTCCAATGAGGATGGCTGAGAACGGCCGGGGACGGCGCGAATGAAGGCGGCGCATAAGCTTGTTGGCAAGGCGGGTGAGTAGGGATTGGAAATCATCCAGATCGTAGGGCTCGGACTTGTCGCAACCGTGCTTGTGCTCGTCGTGCGCGAGCAGAAGCCGATGTTCGGCTTCCTGCTGGCGGCATTCACGGGATTGTTCATCTTCCTGTTCGTCATCGGCAAGATCGAAGCCGTCATCGGCGTGCTGGAGCAGCTCGCGGACCGGTCGGGCATCCCGTCGATCTACCTGAAGACGGTGCTCAAAATCATCGGGATCGCGTACATCGCGGAATTCGGCTCCCAGATCGTCCGGGATGCCGGCCAGGAAAGCATCGCGTCCAAGATCGAGTTCGCCGGCAAGATCCTCATTCTCGTGATGGCGGTTCCGATCATCAGCGTCATCGTCGAAACTGTACTCGGCCTTCTGCCGGTAGGGAGTTGAATATTATGCGTCAGCGCTTCGTCCGGTTCGCGGTTCTGCCGCTCATGCTCTTGTGGGCGCTGCTGCTGTTATCCGCGCCGACGGCGACGGCGGCGGAAGGGGCCGGGCCGCAGGCTTCGCAGGCCGCGCAGCAGGGAGACGCCTCCGCTCCCGCGGCTGCTGACAGGGATGCGGATGCCGTGAACCAACGGCTGTCGGACGAGCAGCTTCAGGGGATCGACACGGAGGCGGTGGAGAGCTACTGGAATACGCTGATGAAGGATTACGGCGGGTTCTTCCCCGACCGGAAGGTGCCAAGCTTCATCCAGATGATCATGCCGGGCGGCGAAGGGCTCAAGCTGTCGACCGTCTTGTCGGGCCTGCTGCGATACGCGCTTCACGAAGTGCTGTACAACGGCAAGCTGCTGGTCACGATCGTCATCCTGACCGTGTTCAGCATGATGCTGGAAACGCTGCAGACGGCGTTCGAACGCAATACCGTCAGCAAAGTCGCGTACAGCATCACCTACATGGTCATGATCGTGCTCGCGGTCAACAGCTTCAACGTCGCGATCGGCTATGCGAAGGACGCCATCACCGGCATGATCCAATTCATGATGGCGATGGTCCCGCTGCTCCTGACGCTGCTCGCTACGATGGGGAGCGTCGTGACGGTAACGGTGCTGCATCCGCTCATCGTGTTCATGATCAACGCGGTCGGCACCGTCATTTACACCCTTGTTTTCCCGCTGCTGTTCTTCTCGGCCGTCCTGCATATCGCCAGCTCCTTGTCGGACAGGTTCAAGGTGACGCAGCTCGCCAACGTGCTTCGCAACGTGGCCGTCGGATTGCTGGGCGTCATGCTGACGGTGTTCCTCGGCGTCATCTCCGTGCAGGGCGCGACCGGTTCCGTCACCGACGGCGTCACCATGCGGACCGCCAAGTTCGTCACCGGCAACTTCGTGCCGGTCATCGGGAAGACGTTCTCCGACGCGGCGGACACGGTCATATCGGCTTCGCTGCTCGTGAAGAACGCCATCGGCATCGCGGGCGTCGTCATTATCCTGTTCCTGTGCGCGTTCCCGGCCGTCAAAATCATGACGCTCGCCATCATCTACAACGTGTCGGCCGCGGTCATGCAGCCGCTCGGGGACAGTCCCATCGTCAACTGCCTGCAGACGATCGGCAAGACGCTGATTTACGTCTTCGCGGCGCTGGCCGCGGTCGGGCTCATGTTCTTCCTGGCCATCACGATCATACTGACGGCGGGCAACGCGGCCGTCATGATGAAGTAGCGGATACTCGTCCCGCGCCGCGGGAAGGCAGGCGGCTGCCGATTCACCATGGGAGGGGATGACATGCTCCACTGGCTCGCCGTATGGCTGCAGCAAATCATCGCGGTGGTGCTGCTGGCGGGCTTCATCGACCTGCTGCTGCCGAACAAGGGGATGCAGCGCTACGTCCGGCTGGTCGCCGGATTGATTATCCTGCTGACGATTCTGACGCCGATCATCCGGCTGCTGCAGGGCGATTTCAGCGCCAAGCTGGACGCGCAGGTCGAGAGTTGGCTCCATGCGAATTCATCCGTCGATATGCGCATGCCGACGCTGGACGATATTCAGGCGAATGCCGACAAGCTCCGGAAGAAAGAAGCGGCCTCGGCATCCGCGCTGGCGAAGCGGCAGATCGAAGCGGAGATGGCGGCCGGGATCGAGCAGGCGACCGGCCTTCAAGCGGCATCCGTCCAGGTGACGATGAAGACGGACCGGAACGGGCAGCCGGCCGGCGTAGCCGGCGTAGCCGTGACGCTGGCTCCGGCGCAGCCCCCGGAGCAGGAAGCGGCGAGCGGCGAAGGGCGGCGCGCCGGCGGAACGGACACGGAAGCGGGCGGCGATGCCGCTCCGATCGACGAAGTACGGGCCGTGCAGGTGAATGTCGCTCCGGCGTCCGGGGCTTCTGCTCCGGAAGGCGGGGAGCCGGAGGCGGAAACGCAGCCCGTCTCGGCGACCATCGCCGCGGCGGTGAAATCGGCGCTGAGGGAAGGCTGGGCCGTGAACCCGGCCGTCGTCGAAGTGCTGGAGCAGGTGCCGGCCGAGGCGTCCGCCCAATAAGGAAAGGGGAGAACGATTTTGGCCAAATGGCTGGACGGGCTGGAGTCGATGTGGAGCGGCAAGGGAAAAGGAGAACCGAAACGGGGGCGCTCGCTGCGCTGGCTGCTCGTCATCGGCGTTGTCGGAGCCGTGCTGATGCTGCTGAACTCGATTCTGTCGTTCCAGAAAGTGCCGGAGAAGCAGGGGGATCAGCAGACGCAGGCACAGCCCGGCGCCTCGCAGGACCAGCAGGCCTTCCTCGGGGGCGGGGACAAACCGTCCGGCTCTTCGTTCGCTGCGATCGAGCAGCCCTTGGAAAACCGCTTGAAGGAAATTCTGGAGACGATCGTCGGCGTCGGACCGGTGGATGTCATGGTGACGGTCGATTCCACGGAAGAAGTCGTCGTCCAGCTGAACGAGGAAGAAACGCAGCAGATCACGAACGAGACGGACAAGAACGGCGGCAAGCGAAGCATCACGTCGATTACGAAGAAAGGGCAAGTCGTCCTTTACGATACATCCGGGGATTCGTCCCCGATCATCACGAAGCGAATCCAGCCCAAAATCAGGGGCGTGCTCATCGTGGCGCAAGGCGCGGAGAACGGCACGGTGCGAAGGCTGATCATCGATGCCGTCGAGAAGGGTCTCAACGTTGCGGTCAACCGAATTTCGGTTATTCCCCGCAAGCAGCAATAAACCAATTGGACAATGAAAAGGGAGGCAATGAAGAATGAATAACAAAAGGCAAACGATTTGGCTCGTCTCGATGCTCAGTCTGATGGTGATTTTGTCGGCGTACTACTTATTCACGGAGGACGTCGGCACGCCGTCGAACGATATCGTGACGACGGACGGGACGCAGAAGCAGAGCGAGGCGAGCAATGCGACGGAAGCTTCGGGCACGGCGGACGACAACGCCATCGTCGCGAACGAAGTAACGGGCGGCGATGCGGGTCAGACGGAGACGGCGGACAAAGGCAAGGCCGCGGCGGAAGACAGCGCGACGAAGGACGCCGCCGACAGCGGCGCGGACGTAAGCGACGGCACGGCAACGGCCAAGACGGACGACGAAGTGCTGAAGGAAATCGAAGCCGCCGGCGGCGTCGCCGCAAGCGTGTTCAGCCAGATGCAGGAACAGCGCGACCAATCGTACTACGACGAATACAACAAGCTGATGAACAAAGTGTCCGATTCGAAGGTAAGCGAGAAAGACGCCGCGACGTACATGGACCAAGTGAATCTGCTCGAAGACAAGAATACGAAGATTACGGGTCTCGAAGAGGAGCTCTCCAAGCAGTTCGGCAACGCGGCCGTCGTGCCTGACGCCGGCGACCACTACAAGATCGTCGTGCAAAGCGACAAGCTCGAGCGCACGCAGGCGGACAGCATCCTGACGATGGCAATCAGCGAGCTCGGCCTGAGCCCCGATCAGCTGACCGTCCAATATGTGAAGTAATTCGAGCGGGAGCTCCGGTGCCGAACTATGCGGCACCGGGGCTTTTTTCCATTTCGGGCCGCGTCAAAAAGGTAGTTCGTGTTCTGGCGTATTTATGCTATAATAAACTCTGCTATGCGCAGGTTTTGGTAAATAAGTCGTAAATATGCGTATCCGCTATACTTAAAGCAATCATGAAGCATCCCGCAGCGAGGATGCAAAAACGTTTAGGAGTGAAACGATGTTTAAGCTGAGCGAGATTAAAGAATTGATCAAGCTGGTTGACGGGACTTCCGTCCATGAACTCGAAATCGAAAACGACGGCGCCCGTCTTATGATTCGCAAGCCCGGCAAAACCGAAGTGGTGAACATTCAGCAAGCCGCGCCAATCGTTCCTACATATACGCAGGCTCCGCAGCCGCAAGCCGAAGCTCCCGCGGCAGGGCAGCAAGCTCCTGCGGCGCAGCCTGCCGCGAAGAGCAACTACCACCAAATCGTGTCGCCGATGGTCGGCACCTTCTACCGCGCTTCTTCGCCGGACAAGCCGCCGTTCGTCAACGTCGGCGATCGCATCAACGACAAGTCGATCGTCTGCATCCTCGAAGCGATGAAATTGATGAACGAGCTCGAAGCGGAAGTGCGCGGCGAAATCGTCGAAATTCTCGTCGAGAACGGGCAATTGGTCGAATTCGGACAGCCGCTGTTCCTTGTGAAGCCGGAATAAGTTCATCTATCGGAACGAACCGGAAACAACGGACACGAGAGGAGTTTTACCGTGAAATTCAACAAAATTTTGATCGCCAACCGCGGCGAGATCGCCGTTCGGATTATCCGCGCCTGCCGCGAGCTCGGCATCGAGACGGTGGCCGTCTATTCCACGGCCGACCGCGACTCGCTTCACGTCCGCTTGGCGGACGAGGCGTACTGCATCGGTCCCGTCGCCTCGAAGGACAGCTATTTGAACTTGACGAACATCATGAGCGTGGCCACGCTGACGAATTGCGACGCCATTCATCCGGGCTACGGCTTCTTGGCGGAGAACGCCGACTTCGCGGAAATTTGCGAATCGTGCGGCGTGACCTTCATCGGCCCGTCCCCGATGGCCATCAGCAAGATGGGCGACAAAGCGGTCGCGAAATCGACGATGAAAGCGGCCGACGTGCCGATCATCCCGGGCTCCGACGGACTGGTCGAGGATATGGACGATGCCATCCGCGTTGCCCGCGAGATCGGCTATCCGGTTATTATCAAGGCGACGGCCGGCGGCGGAGGCAAAGGCATCCGGATCGCCGAGGACGAGGAATCGCTTGTCTCCCAGATCGCGACGGCGCAGCAGGAAGCGCAGAAGGCGTTCGGCAACGCCGGCGTCTACCTGGAGAAATATTTGACGGGCATGAAACACGTCGAAATTCAAATCATGGCCGACAAGCACGGCAATGCGGTGCATCTGTTCGAGCGGGACTGCTCGATTCAGCGCCGCCGCCAGAAGCTTGTCGAAGAAGCGCCTTGCCCTGTGCTGAGCCCGGCGCTGCGCGAGCGGATGGGACAGGCCGCCGTGCGCGCGGCGCTGGCCGTCAACTACGCGGGCGCGGGCACGCTCGAGTTCCTGCTCGGACCGGACGGCAACTTCTACTTCATGGAGATGAACACCCGCATTCAGGTCGAGCATCCCGTCACCGAGATGATCACGAACGTCGATTTGATCAAAGAGATGATCTCCGTGGCCGAGGGCAACCCGCTGTCGTTCGCGCAGGAAGACCTGCACATCAACGGCTGGGCGATCGAGTGCCGGATCAATGCGGAAGATTCCGAGCGCGGCTTCATGCCGTCGCCGGGCGAAATCCAGTTCTACCTGCCTCCGGGCGGCCTGGGCGTACGCGTGGACAGCGGCGCTTATCCGGGTTACAAGATTTCGCCGCACTACGATTCCATGATCGCGAAGCTAATCGTCTGGGGCGCGACGCGCGAGGACGCGATCGCGCGCATGAAGCGCGCGCTGTCGGAGTTCGCGATCGACGGTATCCGCACCACGATCCCGTTCCACTTGAAGCTGCTGAACCATCCGAAATTCATCAAGGGCAATTTCGATATCAAGTTCCTCGAGGAGCATGACATCAACAACCCCGAAGAAGAATTAACGCTGGAATAGGCATGAAACAAGTACTGCGCTGTTTGTCATATTTCCGCCAGAATGCTATAGTATAAGAATAAGAAGCGGATAAGCTATCGGCTGGCGGCTGAAAGCGCGCAACTTTACGGGAGGTGTAGGATAACCATGAGTACGCTGGCAGCGGACTATGAGAGAACGGACATGGGCACTATTCAAATCGCACCCGAAGTGATTGAAATCATCGCTGGTCTTGCGACGATCGAGGTTCAAGGCGTAGCAGGCATGAGCGGCGGATTCGCCGGCGGCATTGCCGAACTTCTGGGTCGCAAAAATTTGTCGAAGGGCGTTAAAGTCGAAGTCGGTCAGCGTGAAGCGGCCGTGGACGTTTCCATTATCGTGGAGTACGGCAACCGTATCCCGGAGCTTGCTTCGGACATTCAACGCAACGTTAAGCGTTCCATCGAAACGATGACCGGTCTGCATGTCGTCGAGGTGAATGTTCATATCCATGACGTTCATTTCAAGACGACGGAGAGGCTGGAAACGGACGAGGTACAGCTTCGCGTCAAATAATCCTTCACTTGCAAACGAATGACTCATACCCCCTAGTGGTTGGGCTTGCCGCTCGGCGCTAGGGGGTTTTATCTAGTAATCGAAGCGCAGCGCCCGTCATCCGCTTCAAGGAGGAATTGTCGTTGATTAGAGTGTTGGATAAGCTGTTGTTATTCTTATACAGCCTGGCCATCGGTGCCGCGGCCGTCATCGCGTTCAGCGCGGGCGTCTACTGGTTCCCGGAAGAATGGCTCAGCAATCTCGTACATAATTTGTACAGCGGCGATATGCGCTGGCTGCAGCTGACGGTCGTGACGGTATCGGTCGTCATGTTCCTGATCAGCCTGCGGTTTTTCTATGTATCGCTCAAACGCAGCAACGCAACCGCTCCATCCATCGATCAACGGACGGAATTCGGCGATATTCGCATCTCGCTGGAAACGGTCGAGAATTTGGCCCTCAAGGCGGCGGCCCGCCAGCGCGGCGTGAAGGATTTGAAAGCGCGGATCCGGATCGGCGAGACGGGCATCGAAGTGTCGCTGCGGGCAATCGCGGACGGCGAAAGCTCCATCCCGACATTGACGGAGGATATCCAGCGCGCGGTCAAATCCCACGTGGAGGAAATTACCGGCATTCCCGTAGCGAACGTATCCGTATATGTCGCGAACATCATCCAATCCGCGAACTTTAAAAGCCGTGTAGAATAGGGGTGATGCCGATGATGTGGAGGGAAATCTGGACAACCTATGGAGGCAGGATCGCCGGCGTAACCGTCGGGTGTATCCTTGGACTTCTATATTTCATCGTAGGATTTTGGGACATGTTGTTTTTCGGGCTGCTGCTCTGGGCCGGCTACGCGATCGGCAAGATGAAGGACGAACGGCGCGGCCCGATCATTCCGTGGCAGCGGTTGACGGCGTGGCTGACGGAACGTTGGCGCCCGTTCAAATAGCACTGTGGTCTCCTCCGTACCCCGGACGTTTGCGGCATCCGTTCGGGGCAGGGAGGAGATCATATTTTCATTTTGAAATCCAAGGCCGTCGAGGCGTGCGATGCTTGGATTTCTCCATTCTAAGGAGCGGTCAGAGAACAGATGAAACGAAGGTTAGCACGGGAAATCGTGGTACAAAGCTTGTACCAAATGGAAATGAACGAAGAAGCGACCACGGCTTCGGCAGTGAATATGCTCGTCGACGAGGTACACGACGAGAACGAGATCGAGGCGGATGCCGCGGACGTCGGCAAGATTGACGATTATATCCGCAGCCTGCTGCAAGGCGTCGTGGAGCATAAAGCGGCGATCGACGATATGCTTCAGCATTACTTGACGGGCTGGCAAGTGGACCGTCTGTCGCGCGTGGACCGGCAAATCCTGAGGCTGGCCTGTTACGAGCTCGTATTCCGCGACGATGCGCCGCCGAAGGCCATCATCAACGAAGCGATCGAATTGGCGAAGCATTTCGGGACCGACGAATCGGGCCGCTTCGTCAACGGCGTGCTCGGACGGCTGCTTCAAGCGCTGGACGAGCTTAGACCGAAAGCCTGACGGCCGCGGCTTGCGGCATCCGATTCCTTTAAGCCCCTTGCAGCCGTGCGGTGTAAGGGGCTTGCGATAATTAAGCCCATTCGGGCATACATACGAGGAGCGATCGAATTGACAGCACAACGTATCGAAGGAAAAGCAATCTCAGACGCCATCCGCAGCGAAATCGGCGCAGAAACGGCGAAGCTCGCGGCGCAGGGCATCGTGCCGGGCCTGGCCGTCGTACTTGTCGGCGAAGATCCGGCTTCGAAGGTATACGTTGGCAGCAAAGAGAAGGCTTGTCAGCAGCTCGGCTTCTATTCCGAGGTTCACCGTCTCGAAGCGTCCGCGACGCAGGAAGAGCTGCTCTCCCTGATCGATAAACTCAATCATCAAGAGACGATTCACGGCATTCTCGTGCAGCTTCCGCTGCCGAAGCATATTAACGAGAAAGCGGTTATCGACGCGATCAGCGCGGACAAGGACGTCGACGGTTTCCACCCTGTCAGCGTCGGCAACCTCGTTATCGGCGACGACAGCCTGCTTCCGTGCACGCCTGCCGGCGTTATCGAGCTTATCAAACGGACGGGCATCGAGATCGCGGGCAAGCACGCCGTCGTCATCGGCCGCAGCAACATCGTCGGCAAGCCGGTGTCCATGCTGCTGCTGCGCGAGCACGCGACCGTGACGATTTGCCATTCCCGCACGGCGAACATGGCCGATATCGCGAAGACGGCGGATATCCTCGTCGTGGCGATCGGCAAGGCCAAAGCGATCGGCCGCGATTACGTGAAGCCGGGCGCCGTCGTCATCGATGTCGGCATTAACCGCCTCGAAGACGGCAAGCTTGCCGGCGATGTGGATTACGAGGACGTGCTGGACGTCGCCGGCTACGTGACGCCGGTTCCGGGCGGCGTCGGCCCGATGACGATTACGATGCTGATGCAGAACACGTTGAAAGCCGCCAAACAACAACGCGCAGCGAAGGGGTGAGGTCCGAGCCATGGCTGACCGAACGCGCATATTTTCGATCAAAGAAATAAACCGCTACATCGGGATGAAGCTGGAGTCGGACAATCTGTTGAACGATGTTTGGCTTCGCGGCGAAATTTCGAATTTCACGCATCATTCCAGCGGCCATATGTATTTTACGCTGAAGGACAAGGACAGCCGCTTGAAGTGCATCATGTTCGCGTCCCATAACCAGCGGCTGCCGTTTATGCCGAAGGAAGGCGCGAAGGTGCTGGCCCGCGGCAATATCGCCGTGTATGAGCGGGACGGGAATTATCAGTTCTACTGCACGTCGATGCAGCCGGACGGCGTCGGCAGCCTCTATCTCGCGTACGAGCAGCTGAAGCGCAAGCTCCAGGACGAGGGGCTGTTCGAGCCTGCGCGGAAACGGCCGATTCCGAAGTTCCCGAAGGCGATCGGCGTGATCACGTCCCCTACCGGGGCCGCCGTACGGGATATACTCATTACGCTGCAGCGCCGACACCCCTCCGTGCCGGTGCTGCTTTTTCCTGTGTCCGTGCAAGGGACGGGCGCCGCGCCCGCGATTGTCAGGGCGATCGAAACGATGAACCGTTTGGCGGAGGTAGACGTATTAATAATTGGCCGGGGCGGCGGCTCCTTGGAGGAGCTGTGGGCGTTCAACGAAGAATCGGTGGCGCGCGGCATTGCCGCCTCGCTCATTCCGGTCATATCGGCGGTCGGCCACGAGACGGATTTCACGATCGCGGATTTCGTCGCCGATCTTCGCGCCGCGACGCCGACCGCGGCGGCCGAGCAGGCGGTCGCGAGCGTGCACGAGCTGCAGGCGCGGCTGGGGCAGATGGAAGCCCGGCTGGTGCAGATGCTGCGCATGAGGCTTCAGGGCAGCCAGGAACGGCTGTCCCGTCTGCGCCGATCGCAGGTGTTCCTCAATCCCCGGAAATTCGTGCTTCAGCAGGCACAATTGCTTGACGTGATGCAGGAACGGCTGCGGAACCGGATGCTGAGATTGGCGGAACGGAACCGCGAGAAATATAGAAACGCGCATGCCGCGTTGAATAGAGCCCATCCCGGCGGCAAGGCGGCCTTGGCCGGCAGGGAACTGCAGGCCATCTCCGCCCGGCTAGAAGCCGGCATGGCAGCCGGGATGAAAGAGCGGCGGTTGCAGCTGCTCGCGTCCATGCGGCAGCTGGATGCGCTCAGTCCGCTTAAAGTGATGTCCAGAGGATACAGTTTAGTCTATGACGAACACGGAACGAAGCTGGTGAAATCGGTGTCCGACGTGCAGCCGGGCGATCTGGTGAAGGTGAAATTGTCGGACGGCCAGCTGGAGTGCCAAGTATGGGGATTGAAAGGGGAGGCGTAACGATGGCGGCAAGAGAGAAAGACAAAGAGAAGGATAAGGAAGAGATCAGCTTCGAAACGGCGATGGAGCGGCTCGAAGACATCGTCGGCAAGCTGGAGAACGGCGACGTTCCGCTGGAAACGGCGATCGAGCTGTTCCAGGAAGGCATGAAGCTGTCGCAGCTGTGCGGCTCCAAGCTCGAACAAGTCGAGCGGAAGATCGACATGCTGATCGAGTCCGAGAACGGCTTGCAGCGAAAACCGTTTGCGCCCGCAAACGAAGAGTGAGGGGATTGCGCGTGAAAACTTCTTTGTCGCTGTCCGATTATTTAAACCGCTCCGTGCTCGAAATCGAGGCGGCGCTGCACGATGCGATCCCGCAGGAATGGGATATCCCTCCGGCGCTTCGGGAATCGATGATGTATTCCCTGGAGGCCGGTGGCAAGCGTCTGCGGCCGATTCTCGTGCTGAGCGCAGCCGAAGCGGTCGGCCGCAACGCGCGTGCCAGGGAGATCGCGATGCCGATCGCCTGCGCGATCGAAATGATTCATACGTATTCGCTGATCCACGACGATTTGCCGGCGATGGATAACGACGATTACCGCCGAGGCAAGCTGACGAATCACAAGGTATTCGGCGAAGCGATGGCGATCCTGGCCGGCGACGGCTTGCTGACGCATGCGTTCCATGCCATTACTCGGGCCTCGGCGCTCGGCGCTTCGCCGGAGACGGCGCTCGCGATCGTCGCGGACCTCGCCAAGCTCGCGGGAGCGCAGGGCATGGTCGGCGGGCAAGCGGCGGATATGCTTGGCGAGCAAGGGGTTACCTCGCTCGAAGAGCTGGAGTATATTCATCTGCACAAAACAAGCGATCTCCTCGTATTCTCGGTAATCGCCGGCGCGCGCATCGGAGGCGCGACCCAGCGGCAGCTCGATGCCTTGCTCGTATTCGCCCGCAAGCTGGGGCTTGCTTTCCAAATTCAGGACGATATTCTGGATTTGGTTGGCGACGCCGCGAAACTGGGGAAACCGGTCCAAAGCGACGTGACGGGGCAAAAGGTGACGTATCCGTTCCTGATCGGCATGGAGAAGAGCGAAGCGCTCGTCGTCCGGCTGACGCAGGAAGCGAAGCAGGCGCTCGACGATGCGCGGCTCGCCATGCCGGACACGATGCATGCGATTGCCGATTATTTGATGAGCAGAGACCATTAGGCTGGTCGTACCCGATGCGAATTTCCTTTCGCATCGAGGGTACTGCTCGCCCATGCGACCTGGGCTGGTCGTACCCGATGCGAATTTCCTTTCGCATCGAGGGTACTGCTCGCCCATGCGACCTGGGCTGGTCGTACCCGATGCGAATTTCCTTTCGCATCGAGGGTACTGCTCGCCCATGCACATGGCTCCGCGGTCATGGGCTTCTGCTTCGAACTATGTTATAATTTAGCCACGTTTGATGAATGTTGGATAACGGGGACTGTAAGCCGGGAAAGCGAGGAAAAATCGTGTTGCTGGAACATATCAATGAGCCCAAGGACTTGAAGTCGTTGTCGGTTCCGCAGCTGGAGCAGCTGGCGGGTGAAATTCGCCAATTCCTGATCGAGAAGCTGTCGGCGACGGGCGGTCATCTTTCGCCTAATTTGGGCGTCGTCGAGCTGACTTTGGCGCTGCATTATTTATTCGACAGCCCGAAGGATAAGATTATTTTCGACGTGGGCCACCAATCGTACGTCCATAAAATGTTGACTGGCCGCAGAGGCCAATTCGATACTTTGCGCCAATATAAAGGAATGTGCGGATTCGTGAAGCGTTCCGAAAGCCCGCATGACGTATGGGAAGCGGGACATAGCAGCACTTCCCTGTCCGCTGCCATGGGCATGGCGCTTGCCCGCGACCTGAAGGGCGAGAAGAACAAAGTCGTCGCCGTCATCGGGGACGGCGCGTTGACCGGCGGGATGGCGCTTGAAGCGCTCAATCACATCGGTCACGAGAAGAAGAATCTGATGGTGATTCTGAACGACAACGAAATGTCGATCGCGCCGAACGTCGGAGCGATGCATCACTATCTCGGCAAAATCAGAACGGACCGGCACTACCAGAAGGCGAAGGAAGAGCTGAACCAGCTGCTCAACAAAATTCCCGCGATCGGCGGCAGGCTGGCCAAGACCGCAGAGCGGCTCAAGGACAGCATCAAATATTTGCTCGTGAACGGGATTCTGTTCGAACAGTTCGGGTTCACGTATTTCGGGCCGGTGGACGGCCATGATCTTCCGCAGCTGATGGAAACGATCGAGCAAGCGGGCCGCGCGCAAGGACCGGTGCTCGTTCACGTCATTACCGTGAAGGGCAAGGGCTATTCGCCCGCGGAGGCGGATTCGTTCAAGTGGCACGGCGCTTCGCCGTACAAGATCGAATCCGGCCAAATGCTGAAGGCCGTCGGCCCGCCGATGTACACCGAGGTGTTCAGCGACGCGCTGATGGATCTGGCCGAGCAGGACGAACGGATCGTTGCGGTTACGCCCGCGATGCCGGGCGGATCCGGGTTGCTCAAGTTCGCCGAACGCTTCCCGAACCGGATGATCGATGTCGGCATCGCCGAGCAGCACGCGGCGACGATGTGCGCGGCGCTGGCCATGGAAGGCATGAAGCCGGTATACGCCGTGTACTCCACCTTCCTGCAGCGCGCATACGACCAGGTCGTTCACGATATTTGCCGGCAAAATACGAACGTGGTCTTCGCGATCGACCGGGCGGGCTTCGTAGGCGCGGACGGCGAAACCCACCAAGGCGTGTACGACATCCCGTTCCTTCGCCATATTCCGAATATGGCCATCATGATGCCGAAGGACGAGAACGAGCTGCGGCGCATGATGAAGACGGCGATCGATTACGAGGACGGCCCGATCGCGATTCGTTATCCGCGCATCAGCGGCCTCGGCGTTCCGATCGAGCAAGAAATGAAGCCGATTCCGTTCGGCACGTGGGAGACGCTGCGCGAAGGCGATTCGGCGGTCATCGCAGCGATCGGCCCGATGATCCCGGTAGCCGAGGAAGCGGCGGACCTGCTGAAGCGCGAAGGCTTGAACGTGCGCGTCGTCAATGCGCGCTTCATCAAGCCGCTCGACGAATCGATGCTGCTGAAGATCGCGGACGAAGGGCTTCCGATGCTCGTGCTCGAAGAGGGATCGGAGCTCGGCGGTCTGGGCAGCGCGATCTTGGAGTTTTATTCCTTGCACCGCAGGGACGACATGCATGTACGCATCGTTGGCGTACCCGATCTATTCGTCGAGCACGGCTCCGTGAAAGAGCAGCGCCAGGAAGCCGGGTTGACGGCCGAACATGCGGCGCTCGAGCTGACTTCGCTGCTGCCGAGGCTTCGCAAGCGCGTGCCCGGCCAGGCATAAGAAACAGGAGATTTCGAATCGATGACGATTGCTAAAGAACGAATCGACGTGCTGCTCGTGGAGCAGGGCTTCTACGAGAGCCGCGTTAAAGCGAAAGCCGCGCTGATGGCGGGACTCGTCATCGTGGACGGCGAGCGAATAGAGAAAAGCGGCATGAAGGTGCCGAGAACCGCGTCCATCGTCGTGAAAGGCGCGCCGCATCCTTACGTAAGCCGCGGCGGCCTGAAGCTTGAGAAGGCGATCAAGCTGTTCCGACTCGATCTGCGGGGCGCGGTTATGCTGGATATCGGCGCCTCCACGGGCGGGTTCACGGATTGCGCGCTTCAGAACGGCGCGGCGTACGTGTACGCGCTGGACGTCGGATATAACCAGCTGGACTGGTCGCTTCGGCAGGATGAACGCGTCAACGTCATGGAACGAACGAATTTCCGGTATACGGTGCCGGAAGACTTGAAAGGTCCCGCGCCGACGTTTGCGACGATCGACGTGTCCTTCATTTCTTTGAAATTGATCCTGCCGACATTGGGCACGCTGCTGAAGCAGGGTGCCGGCGTCGTCGCGTTAATCAAACCGCAGTTCGAGGCAGGCCGCGAGAAGGTCGGAAAGTCCGGCGTCGTGCGCGAACCGGCTACGCACCGGGAGGTGCTGCATCAAGTGCTTGGTTTCGCGGCCGAGCAGGGGTTTGCATTGAAGGAGCTTACGTTCTCGCCGATCACGGGCGGGGAAGGCAATATCGAATTCTTGGCCCATTTGCAATGGGAGCCGGGTACGCAAGCTGCCGCGCCGGACGAAACGGCGATCGCGGCGATCGTCGAGGAAGCGGGCCGAACGTTTACCTAGTCTTAGCCCGGTTTGTAGATAATTATGAGCAGTCTGAGCCTCTCCGGCAAGCGATATCGCCTGCCGGAGAGGCTTTTATTATAAATTCAGGGGAGCGGCGGGTCATGGAATTGCGCCGCACGGCACAATTTTGCTTTTCCCCTTTGCATCCGGCGAAATATTTGGTAAGATAAGTTCGAAAGCAAACAAGTGTTCGGTAATTATCGGACGGGCATCGAAGAAGTTAGAGGAAATACCCCGCGAGACGCGAATTGGTAAGTGTTGTTCATTTCGCACGCGGGAGGCATGTGATGGGAAACTTCGGTGATTGGCTGGTTATGATCGCGGCAGGCGGATTGCTGCTGTACTGGATCTATCGCGCGTTTTATCGCTGGCTTCACGAACCGCCCGGCTTGAATACGAAGCTGCTGTTAAGCGAAGCGGAGGCGGTCAAGGAAGACGACGCGAACGTTCAGTTTCTGGAGCGGGCCGGATATGAAGTCACGCATGGCAAGTATCGCGTGCCGCTCACGATCGATTTGGACGGAACGATGCTGCAAAGCCGATTGTTCATTGATTTAATTGCCGAGAAAGACGGCAAACATTATATAGTCAAGACCGCGCGCGAACGGATGCCCATCGATTGGACGGGCAGCGGCGTCAGAGACCGGCTGCTCGTCTATGCGCTGCTGCTGCCGAATTGCGAAGGCGTTCTGTTCGTGGACCAGAAGGAAGCCGTCATCCGGACGATTACGTTCCGGCTCGGCTCCTAACAGGAGGAGAATAACATGAAGAGTGTTCGACAGATGAAAATCCGCGAGCTGATCGCGAACCAAATTATCGAGACCCAGGAGGAGCTGGTCGAAGCGCTGAGGTCCGCCGGACTTCAAGTGACGCAGGCGACCGTATCCCGCGATATTAAAGAGATGCAGCTGATCAAGGTTCCGATCGAGAACGGCAGGTACAAATATTCCATTCCGCAGGAAACCCGGACGCATTCGATTTCCAAGCTGAAGCGGACGCTGTCCGATCATTTCCTGCATATCGATTTTACGGATAACTTGGTCGTCATGAAATGTTTGCCCGGCACGGCGAACGCGATCGGCGCCATGATCGACAACATGGAATGGGTCGAAGTGATGGGAACGATATGCGGCGACGATACGATCCTGATGATATGCCGTTCGAAGCCGCAAAGCGGCGAAGTGGTGGACAGGCTGCTTGGATTAATGAATTAGAACAGGCTTTCCAATGGAACAGGACAAGAACAGGTTAGGGAGGAAACTGCGATGCTTCGCGAGCTGTCGATCCGCAATTTGGCGGTCATTGAGCAAGTAACGGTAAAATTTCATGATGGATTTCATGTTCTGACGGGCGAGACGGGCGCGGGCAAATCGATATTGATCGATGCGCTCAGTCTTGTCGTCGGCGGAAGAGGCGCTTCGGATATGGTCCGGTACGGCTGCGACAAAGCCGAAATCGAGGCGATGTTCGATCTGTCCGCCGCTCATCCGGTATGGACCATTCTGAAAACGTTCGGCATCCAGGCCTCGCCGGAAGAGGGACTCGTCATTCGCCGGGAACTGTCTTCTCAAGGCAAGAGCGTCAGCCGCCTCAATGGACATATCGTGACCCTGTCGATGCTTCGCGAAGCAGGAGAATGCCTCGTTAACATTCATGGCCAGCATGAGCATCAATCCCTTCTCCGTACGGAGAAGCATCTGGATTGGCTGGATTCTTACGCCGGAGATGCGGTGCTCGGCACATTGGACTCCTACCGTTATGTGTACAAGCAGTACGAGAAGGTCCGTCTCGAGTTGAAGGATCTGGAGGAATCGTCCAGACAAAATATGCAAATGCTTGATCTATACCGGTTTCAGATCGAAGAAATCGCAGCCGCCCGTCTTAAGCCGGGAGAGGACGAGGAATTGTCCGAGGAGCGTCAGCGCCTTATGTCGTCCGTCAAACGCCGCGATGCGGCCGCAGAAGCTTACAGCCTGCTGCACGGCAATAAAGGGCTGGATGCGATCAGCAAAGCCGTCACGAAAGTAACGGATATTCGCGACTATGACCCGCAAGTTATCGATCCGCTGCTGGAACAGCTGCAATCGGCCTTTTATCAGCTGGAGGATGCCGTGTTTCAGTTGCGCGATTATCGGGACGGCGTAGAGTCCGATCCGGAACGTCTGACTTACATCGAGGACCGTATCGATCTGATCAACAACTTGAAGCGCAAGTACGGCGAGAGCATCCCCGATATTATTGCCTATCTGGCCAGCATTCAATCGGAGGCGGACAAGATCGAGAACCGCGACGAGCATCTGGCCCGGCTGCAGGGCGAGCTGGTCAAATTGATGACGGATTGCACCGCGCTCGGCATTCAACTGTCCGGACTGCGCCGCAAAGCGGCCGATCGTCTCGCAGCGGCCATCGAAAGCGAATTGCGTCAGCTTCAGATGGAACGTACGACGTTCCGGGTACAGCTGGATCAGCAGCCGGTTGGAGAGGGATTCAAACTTCATGCCAACGGCATCGACGAGGCGGCATTCCTGATCGCTCCGAACCCCGGCGAGCCGCTTAAGCCGATCAGCAAGATCGCATCGGGCGGCGAAATGTCCCGTATTATGCTGGCGTTGAAGACGATTTTCGCTTCTATAGATGAAATCCCCGTGCTCGTCTTCGACGAAGTCGACACCGGCGTCAGCGGACGCGCGGCGCAGGCGATCGCTGAGAAGATGGCGCGCTTGTCGGGCCAGTGCCAAGTGTTCTCGATTACCCACTTGCCGCAGGTGGCTTGCATGGCCGAGCATCATTATGAAATTAGGAAATCGATCATTGAGGAGCGCACCTGTACCCGCGTGACGGAATTGAATCCAATGAGCCGGATCGAGGAGCTTGCACGCATGCTGGGAGGCGTTGAAGTAACGGAAAAAACACGCCATCATGCACAAGAAATGCTTGACTTGGCTTACAAGCAGAAGGGGGCATAATGGAACCCATTCAGGGAATGTTTTTGGCGACATAAAACAATAAGGGCAGGGATACCTTAAAGGTACGCAAATGGCGAACCACCTTTCTCGTCAAGCGATTCAGCAGCAGGGAGCGTGAAGTCATTGAATGCCTATCAGCGGAAGCGGTGGCTCGGGTTATTACTCGTCATCATCGTCTGCATTCTTGGGTTGTCCTCGCCCATTCAACATTTCGCCGCATTTCCGAATGAAATCCGATTGTTCTCCGGCCAGTTGAAGCAATTGGATTACGGAATGCCCGTCCATGCGCAGGTCACATCGGACCCGCAATTGCTGAGCATCAACGGTTCGAGCGATCGATCCACATCCATTAATCTGAACAAACCGCTGACGATACAATCATCGCAAAGCGGCAAGACGACCTTGAAATTGAAATTATTCGGCAAAATTCCATTCAAGACGGTGAAAGTGAATGTCGTTCCCGATCTGCGGGTCATTCCCGGTGGTCAAACCATCGGCGTCAAAGTGAAGTCGGCAGGTATTATGGTTGTTGGGCATCATCAAGTCGTCAATGGCAAAGGCGCCAAAGTATCGCCGGGAGAGACAGCCAAACTGCAGCTGGGCGATTTGATCGTCCGCATTAACGGCAATTATGTCAATGAGGTCTATAAAGTGGCCAAGCTTGCCGAGGAGGCCGGTGCCGCGAATCGTCCGCTGCATTTGACCGTGAAACGCGGCTCGCGGATGTTCGATACGAAGCTGATGCCGGTATTTGATGCCGAAGACCGCGCATGGCGTCTTGGCTTATACATTCGCGACTCCGCGGCCGGCGTCGGAACGCTAACCTTCTATGCACCCGATCAAGGCGTATACGGCGCGCTGGGACATGTTATTACGGATATGGACACGCAAACGCCAATTGAAGTCGGCGAAGGGCAAATTTTGCAGTCTAACGTCACGTCCATTAATAAAAGTCAGACCGGGGAACCCGGCGAGAAACGGGCTCATTTCATTAAAGAAAGCAAAGTTCTCGGCAACATTGAACGGAATACGCCGTTCGGCATTTTCGGCAAAATGAAAGAACTCCCCTCGCATAGCTACAACCAGCATGCCATTCCGGTTGCGTTCGCCGAGGAAGTAAAAGAAGGACCTGCACAGCTCCTTACCGTTGTCAACGGGCAGAAGGTGGAACGGTTTAATGTGGATATCGTTCACGTAACGAGGCAACAGTCGCCGGCAACCAAAGGCATGGTAATTAAAATAACCGATCGCCGATTGTTGGAGCAGACGGGCGGTATCGTTCAAGGAATGTCCGGCAGCCCGATCATTCAAGACGGCAAGCTGATCGGTGCCGTGACGCACGTATTCGTGAACGATCCGACATCCGGTTACGGCTGCTTCATCGAATGGATGCTGCAGGACGCGGGAGTACTCCTGAAACAAGCCAATTTAAATCTTAAGGCGGCCTAAGCCACCTTAAGATTTTTCATTTATAGCAAAGCTGGGTTTAAAGCGATCCACGATACGAAAAGCCTTTCGAGAAGGAAAATTTGTCGAAAAAAAATGAAACAAGCATGATTATGTAATAAATTATTCATTATAAAGCACATTGTATTAAAAATAAAGAAAAATATTATTCGACAGAAGGAATTTTTATTTGCCTGTCGAAAATGTTTTAACTAGCAAGAGCTAAGCGTAAAGTTGCTGCGTCACAACCATTATAGACGGTTATCGTCTAAGGAGGATACTACCTTGCAAAGAATTGAAGTATTGTTGGCTGATGACAACCGTGAATTTACGACACTGCTTTCGGAGTATATTTCGGAACAAAACGATATGGTTGTAGCCGGAGTCGCTTATAACGGAGAAGAAGTTTTGCGATTGTTGGAGGAAACGCGTCCAGACGTATTGATTCTCGATATCATTATGCCTCATCTTGATGGACTGGGCGTATTGGAACGTTTACGTGAAATGAATTTGCCGACTATGCCGAAAATCATTATGTTGACAGCGTTCGGTCAAGAGAACATTACCCAGAAGGCGGTTCAACTCGGCGCTTCTTACTACATATTAAAGCCTTTCGATATGGAAATTCTTGCGAACCGGATCCGTCAGCTTGTCGGCAATCCGACCGTCATCTCGTCTTCTTACTCAGGCACTTCCTCTTCGGTTTCATTGTCGAAATCGAATGTGGTGCCGATAGCAAAAGGAAAAAATTTGGACGCCAACATTACGAGCATCATTCACGAAATCGGCGTGCCTGCCCATATCAAGGGCTATCAATATCTCCGCGAAGCGATTACGATGGTTTACAATAATATTGAAATTCTTGGCGCCATTACGAAGACGCTCTATCCGGCCATTGCAGAGAAGTTCAAGACCACGCCTTCCCGCGTTGAACGCGCCATCCGCCATGCGATTGAAGTCGCTTGGACCCGCGGCAACATCGACAGCATCAGCCACCTATTCGGCTACACGATCAATATCAGCAAATCGAAACCGACGAACTCCGAGTTCATCGCAATGGTCGCCGACAAGCTGCGCATTGAACACAAAGTGAGCTGAAACGGGGTGAAATAAAGAGAGTTTAAGCCGTTTGTATACCATTAAACATTTGAGCAGCAATCCAATCAATACCGCTTGTTTATTGGGGTTCCGACAACCCGGTAAAGGAGCGGTATTTTTCATGTTTCATGACGGATGTCCGCAGCAAACCGGTTCCCGCGACGGTGCTTGAATGACGCGAGTTCGGCAGCAAGCTTATTCGCCGCTGACGAAAGGAACGGCTTGCGTTACAATGAAGAAGATGCTGGAAAAACCAAATAGGAGAACCTACGATGGATGAATTACCGATTGAAATACAACTGGAACGATTGCTGCAAACCATGCCATTCGGCGAGATGACGGATCAGCCCGTATCTATATCCGGCGGTTTGATGCATCGGATGTATGCTGTCGCAACGCCGAAGGGGAAATTCGCGATCAAGGCGTTAAATCCGCAAATCATGCTGCGACCGGAAGCGAAACGCAATTTCATGAACTCCGAGCGGATCGCCCAGCTTGCCGCCGTACATGTGCCCGCGCTCCCCGCGAAGATCGTAAACGGCGAATTTCTGCATCTCGTCGGCGGCCGCTATTACTTGCTATTCGAGTGGCTCGACGGCGTTCGGCTGCAACCCGGCGAGATCGGCACGCCGCATTGCGGGTTAATGGGAGCGTTATTGGCGGATATACATAGCATCCGCTTTGATGAACTTGAGCTACAAGCTCCGGCGGCAGAGGTGGCTCAGGATAGTGATTGTACCGATTGGCACAAGTACGCGCGGCAAGGACGGGAACAGATCGCCGAATGGGCCGGTCAATTGGAAGCAGCCGCGGATGAGCTGCACATCTGGGAGAAGAAGTCCGCCCAAGCCGCTCATTCGCTGGCGGCCGACCGTCTGGTCATCAGCCATCGCGACCTCGACCCGAAGAACGTCATGTGGGGCGATAACGGCCGGCCTGTCACGATCGACTGGGAGGCGGCAGGCTTCGTGCATCCGATGCAAGAGCTGACGGAAACGGCGATCTATTGGTCCGAGAACGAAGCGGGGGACGTGGAGCAAGATAGGTTTCATGCCTTCATTAGCGGCTACCGCAATCGAGCCGGGACGATCGATGCCGATTGGAGATCCGTGCTTGAATGCGGTTTTGCAGGCAAATTAGGCTGGCTGGCTTACAATTTGAGACGATCGCTAGGATTGGAAAGCATCAATGAAGACGAGCGGCGGCTTGGATCGGAGCAAGCGGTATTGACGCTGCGGTCGCTTGGCCGATATGCGGAAGCGATTCCCGTCTATGAACGGTGGCTGCGTGAATATTCGGCATAAAGGAGAGGCGGCATGGCGATTCGAGGCGTTATTTTCGATATGGATAATACGCTCTTGCGTTCAAGCATCAATTTCGCGGCGATGAAGCGCGAGACTGCCGATTACCTGCTGCGGCACGGGGCAGTGGACCGAGACCTGCCGATCGGCGATTTTACGACGTCTTCGCTTGTCGCGCTTGCTCAGCGCTCCGTGGTATGGAATGCCCGGATGAAGCAAGAAATCGAGGCGTTGCTGGCCAAGCATGAAGAAGCGGGGATGATTGGAGCCGAGTTGGAACCCGGCGTTATGGAGCTCGTCAGCACGCTTCGCGGCCGACAGCGGCTAGCTGTGCTCACGAATAATGCCTATCGGGCAGCGAAATTGGCGTTGGAAACGAACGGCATTGAGGCTTATTTCGATTGCATCGTGGCTCGGGAGCAAATGGCGTTCATGAAGCCTGCGCCTGACGGCGTGCTCGTAATCTTGCGCCGGTATCCGGAGCTTGGCCCGCATGAGTGGCTGTCTGTCGGCGATTCATGGATCGACGGCCAGGCGGCGCAGGAGGCAGGTGTCGCTTTCGTGGCGTACGGCGGTGATGTCGGACGCATGCAGGAGAGAGGCGTCTACCCGGCTGGATGTATCGGCTCGATCGGAGAATTGCTGTCTTATCTATAAGCGAGGTTGAGCAGTCGCAATGATTGCATGCGCAGCGTCTGATTCGCGGCGATGGGCACAATATGAACGAGTCTTACAGGCTGGAAATCCTGCTCAATTCGCCTGTCTCTCTTGTTGAATGGGCTGTCAGATGCTACTGTAGAACGGATGATTCAATTCGCTTGGCATGAAACGCCCGTTCCGCGCCCATGGCTTGGAATGCGGCGTTTCATGCTGTCAAGTCCCGCAGGAGGAATATGACATGATACCCCGAACACACCACGCCGTTCCTTCTTCTTGGAGACGTTTGGCGATTTTACTGTCCGTTACGCTGATCGCGGGCTTCAATCAAGGCTTACTGCTGCCGCTGCTCGCGATTTTGCTTGACCAACGCGGCATCCCTTCGGATGTGAACGGCTTGAACGCGATGGCGCTGTACGTCGGCACGTTCAGCATGATGTTCTTCGTCGAGAGGCCAGTCCGCAAATTCGGTTATAAACCGGTCATACTGACGGGCATTACCGTTACCGGTATCGCGACCATGATGTTCCCGCTATGCGCGTACTTGTGGGTATGGTTCGTTCTTCGCCTTGCCGTCGGAATCGGCGACAGCGCGCTTCACTATTGCACGCAGCTGTGGATCGTCAGCAGCAGTCCGCCGGATAAGCGAGGCCGCTACATTTCGTTGTACGGCATGGCATACGGCATCGGCTTCAGCCTCGGGCCGACCGGAATTAATTTGACGAAGCTGGGCAGCTGGTACCCGTTCGCGATGAACCTGCTGCTGTTCGCGATCGTCTTCCTGTTCCTCATGGCGCTGAAGCCTGAGTACCCGGAAGCCGCCCAGCCGTCCGCGGAGAACGGCAACCGGTTCTTGTCCGTATACCGCATCGCTTGGTTCGCGCTCCTGCCGGCGATGCTGTACGGGCTGCTGGAATCGACGATGAACAGCAATTTTCCGCTGTACGGACTGCGCATCGCATTGAGCAAGGAAGCGATCTCGATGCTGCTTCCCGCGCTGGGCATCGGCAGCTTGATCGTCATGCTGCCGCTCGGCGCGCTGAGCGACCGTCTTGGCCGCAAAGGCGTGCTGATAGGCTGCGCATTTACGGCCGGCTTGCTTTTCTTCGCGCTGCCGCTTGCCGGCAGCAATCTTCCATTGCTGTTCGTCCTGCTGGCGCTCATCGGCGGGCTGGTCGGTTCGTTCTTCTCGCTTGGATTGGCCTATGCCGCCGATCTGCTGCCGAAGACAGTGCTCCCTTCCGCCAATGTCATCGCCTCGATTCATTTCAGTATCGGCAGCCTGATCGGACCGAGCTTAAGCGGCTACAGCATGTCGCATATTTCCGTGAACAGTCTCTTCATCATGCTGGGAAGCGCCTTTATGCTCTTCTCCGCGACCGGCTTGTTTTTCAGGAGATCGAAGAAATCGGTGGCAGCGGAATCGAATTTGTACGTATGATAAAGTAGAGCGCGTATCCTTTTAACGCGTCCGTTCGTTTACGCTAGTGAAAGCAACCCAAACGGATGAGGAGGTGCGAATACGATGACGAACGAACCGATCGCCGTTGAAGAAATGCGGTTTACGTTGTACCGGTATTGCCTGTCGCTGACGCGTTCGGAATGGGATGCGGAAGATCTCGTGCAGGAAACTTGCCTGCGCGCGCTGCCCGTTATGAACGGCGCAAGGACGCATCCCAATCCGACGGCATACTTGCTGCGGACGGCCAGGAACATTGCGGTCGATCAATCCAGACGGAAGAAGCGTGCCGAGCGGGTCATGGAGGCCATGAAGCGCGACGAAGCGGTACAAAGCGATTTCGACAGCGCGATAGCAATCGAGGATATGCTCGGCTTGCTGATCCGGCATTTGTCGCCGCTGCAGCGAACCGTCTTTCTGTTGAAGGAACTGTTCGGCTACAAGAACGCGGAAACGGCCGCGAAGCTCCAGCGATCGGAAGGCGCGGTCAAAGCGGCGCTTCACCGGGCGCGGGCGGCGGTCGAGCGGCTGACCGAAACCGAAGCCGACGGCATCCGTGAGAACGCGGCGGCGGGAAAAGACTCGGACGTTCTGTTGCGGCAGGAAGCCGACCTGCTTCGGGCGTATGCCGGCGCGATCCGGTCAGGCGACCCGCAAGCGCTGGTTGTGCTCGCTAACGCTGAGAACGGCATGATCGATACCGTTCAGGCGATCGGCCATCTGCACCGGATCGGTCAACGGCACACCACGTATGCCGTCGATGGCAATGGCTCCTCATCCGTTAGCATGCGGTTTGCTGCCTAACGAACGAGGAGGATATGCGCATGAACTTGACGCCTTATGTCATCGAATCGACCAATCGGGGAGAACGAAGCTACGATATCTATTCGCGGCTGCTAAGGGATCGGATTGTGATGGTCAGCGGGGAGATCGAGGACCATATGGCGAATTCGATCGTGGCGCAGCTGTTGTATCTGGCTGCAGAGGATCCGGAGAAGGATATTCAGCTGTATATCAACAGCCCGGGAGGCTCGGTAACGGCAGGCTTCTCCATCTATGACACGATGCAAATCATCAAGCCGGACGTGTCGACGATCTGTACCGGCTTTGCCGCGAGCTTCGGCGCGATCTTGCTGGCAGGCGGCGCAAAAGGCAAGCGGTTCGTGCTGCCGAACAGCGAGGTCATGATCCATCAGCCGCTTGGAGGCGCTCGGGGGCAGGCCAGCGATATTCAAATTCACGCCAGCTGGATTCTGAAGACGCGGGAGAAAATCAACGCCCTGCTGGCAAATCATACCGGCCAGACCGTGGAACAAATCGAACGGGACTCCGACCGCGACCGCTTCATGAGCGCGCAGGAGGCCGTGGCTTACGGGATCGTCGACAAAATCATTGCGGCGCCTTAATAAACGGCTTCGATCGATGACGGAGCCGCATGATAGCATCGCTAACATGGAAGCTTAAAAGGGTCGAAACATCGACTTCGACACATCAGAGACAGTTGAACAGGTATGCCAGCATAACAAAGGGCAGGCTCGCCATCATGGCGAGACCTGCCCTTTGTCGTTGCGATTTGCACCGGCGCAGCGCATCCGCGGTTTGCACCGGCGCGCAACACACCGGCACAGCGCATCGGCGCGGCGCATCGTATTAACAGCTCGCAACTGCCCGGCACGGCAGTCCGTTAAGCCTGCGGCCGCGGCGGCCGCGGCCGCTTCTTGCGGAACCGGGGCGCGACGTAATTGCGCTTGCGGTCGCGGAAGAACGTCCAGCCGCCGATAAACCCGACGCCGATCAGGAACAGCGCGAGTCCGCCGATGAAACGCCACCATTCGAACGGATGCGTAGAAGCATCTTCCCCGTAGGAAGCGAAGAAATGAAAAAGAGCGTCTTTCATAAGCAGAAACCCGTATGTGGCGCCAAGTCCCGGAATAACGAGCAGCAGAACCGCAATGAATCGAATAAGTACCTGCTTCATAGCTTGATTGAGCCTCCTGTAGCCTGGTGAACGAAAGCTGTATTTGCAAGCAAGGATGTCATTTTCCGAAACGATACATAAGGTTGTATTTCTCCGGAATGAAACGCGTCCCGCTCCCCAAAAGACGGCGGAAGCCGATTCGCCTTGCACGGTACTCATCATACCTTTTCTGCGCGGGGCTGTCCATTTGGAAAGCGGCGAGGTTTTCCCTTGCAGCGAAAAAAAGGTACAATAGGATAGGACTAGCTTTTCTAGATACGGAGGGGAGATCGACCATGACGATTCAATGCGATATTGCCATCATCGGCGGAGGCATCGCAGGATATACGGCGGCCATCCGAGCGGCGCAAGCCGGGAAGAAGGCCGTGATCGTCGAGCAGGAGAAGCTCGGCGGAACATGTTTACATAAAGGCTGCATTCCGAGTAAATCGCTTCTTCGCAGCGCGGAAGTCTATGCCACGGTCCGCAAGGCGGACGCGTTCGGCGTTCAGGTGGACGGAGCGGTAACGCTCGATTTCGCCAAAGTGCAGCAGCGCAAGGAGAGCACGGTCGACAGTTTGTATAAAGGGCTGCAATATTTGATGCGCAAACATAACATTACCGTCCTGAAGGGAAGAGGACATGTCATCGGTCCTTCGATCTTCTCGCCGAAGAGCGGCAGCGTGGCGGTCGAGTACGATGACGGAGAGATGGAGACGGTCGTGCCGTCGCATTTGATTATCGCGACCGGATCGCGCCCGCGCGTGTTGAAAGGCTTGGAGCCCGCAGCAGGGCAGATCATGTCCAGCGACGAGGCGCTTGAGATGGATAATCTTCCGAAATCGATCCTGATCATCGGCGGCGGCGTCATCGGCGTCGAATGGGCGTCCATGCTGATCGATTTCGGCATCGAGGTGACGCTTGCCGAGGCGGCGTCGCGCTTGCTGCCTGGCGAAGACGCGGACGCGTCCAACGAACTGGCGAAGCAGCTGCGGCGCAGAGGGGCAAGAATCTTAACCGGCATTCAATTGAAGCCGGATACGTATACCTTTAGTGAAGGGCAAGCTTCCGTTACGGCGGACACGGCGGACGGTCCGGTCATTCTGAACGCGGAGCGGCTGCTGGTGTCGGTCGGCAGACAGGGCAACGTGGAAGGCATCGGGCTTGAAAACACGGATGTCCGGGTGGAGAAAGGCGCGATCAAAGTGAATGCCAATTTCCAAACGAACGAACCGCATATTTATGCGATCGGCGACGTGAACGGAGGGCTGCAGCTGGCGCATGCCGCGGCGCATGAAGCGCTCGTGGCGGTAGATCATATACTTGGCGGCACCGAGCAGGCGCCCGATCATTCGCGCATACCGCGGGCGATTTACTCCAAACCGGAGATTGCCTCGATCGGCATGACGGAGGACGAGGCCGTCAAGAACGGACATGCCGTCAAGGTAGGCAAAGTGCCGTTCCAGGCAATCGGCAAGGCGCAGGTGCTCGGCGAGCCGGAAGGCTTCGCCAAAGTGATCGCCGACAAGAACACGAACGACGTCATCGGCGTCCATATCGTCGGCCCGCATGCGACCGATCTGTTGTCGGAAGCGGCGCTCGCGATGCTGCTGAACGCGGCGCCGTGGGAAGTATCGCAGGTCATTCACCCGCATCCGACGCTGTCGGAAGTGCTTGGCGAAGCGATGCTGGCGGTCGATGGGAAGTCGCTTACGATATAGCAGGCGAATGCTGCATTCCCTGACATCCGTCAATGAACGCAAACCATTCGCCCGAGCCTATGCTTCCGCAGCAGGCGAATGCTGCATTCCCTGACATCCGTCAATGAACGCAAATCATTCGCCCGAGCCTATGCTTCCGCAGCAGGCGAATGCTGCATTCCCTGACATCCGTCAATGAACGCAAACCATTCGCCCTTAACATTTCCTTTTCCGCCGAACTCGGTTATAATGGGTATAGTCAAGTCTTAGTACCTGGTTATAATAGTAGCTAAAAGGAGGGCAATCCTCATGTCACAATCCGATTCCGCCGTTCAACAACCGAAGCATGCTGCTCTTGGACTCACGGATGCGCAAGCGCTTGAAATGTATAAGCTCATGGTGACCGCGCGCCGGTATGACGAACGTTGTCTGCTGCTTCAGCGCGCGGGTAAAATTAAATTTCACGTTTCCGGCATCGGGCAGGAAGCCGCGCAGGTCGGCTCGGCTTTCGCGATGGACCGCGAGCAAGATTACTATTGTCCCTACTATCGCGATTACGCATTCGTTCTCTCCGTCGGCATGACGCTGCGCGAACTGATGCTCAGCCTGTTCTCGAAAGCGGACGACCCGAACAGCGGCGGCCGTCAAATGCCGGGTCACTTCGGCTCCAAGCGGCTTCGCATCGTGACGGGCTCCAGTCCCGTGACGACGCAGGTGCCGCATGCCGCGGGCATCGCGCTCGCCGCGAAGATGAAGAAGAAAGACTTCGTCACGTATGTGTCGTTCGGCGACGGTTCCAGCAATCAGGGCGACTTCCACGAAGGCGCGAATATGGCTGGCGTGCATAAGCTGCCGGTTATTTTCGTGTGCGAGAACAACCAATACGCGATCTCCGTGCCGCTGCACAAGCAGGTGGGCGGGCGTATCGCCGATCGCGCGATCGGTTACGGCTTCCCGGGCGTCGCCGTCGACGGCAACGATGTCCTGGAAGTGTACCGCGTCATGAAGGAAGCGCGCGCGCGCGCTGCGCGCGGCGATGGGCCGACGCTGGTCGAAACCGTCATGTACCGCTTGTCGCCGCATTCCACGTCCGATGAGGATCTAGCGTACCGGACGAAGGAGGAGGTCGAAGCGAACCGCGGCAAGGACGGCATTCCGAAGTTCAAGCAGTACTTGATCGACTGCGGCATTTGGGACGAGGAACGCGAGGCGGCGATGATGAAGGACATCAAGGCGGAGCTGGACGACGCGACGAGCTTCGGCGAGAAAGCGTCGTTCCCGGAACCGGAAGACATTCTGTATCATGTGTACGCCGGCGACGACGAAGGCAGAGGAGGGCGATAATATGCCGAAAATGGACTATATCGACGCGATCCGTCTGGCCATGAAAGAAGAAATGGAACGCGACGAGGACGTCTTCGTGCTCGGCGAGGACGTCGGCTACAAAGGCGGCGTCTTCACGACGACGAAAGGACTGCTGGAACGGTTCGGCGAAGCGCGCGTGCTCGATACGCCGCTGTCGGAGTCCGCGATCGTCGGTGCCGCGATCGGCGCGGCCATGTACGGCATGAAGCCGATCGCCGAAATGCAGTATTCCGATTTCATGTTCCCGGCCACGAACCAAATCATCAGCGAAGCGGCCAAGATCCGTTACCGCTCCAATAACGACTGGGAATGCCCGCTCGTCATCCGCGCGCCTATCGGCGGCGGCATCTTCGGCGGCTTGTACCATTCGCAATGTCCGGAATCCGTATTCTTCGGGACGCCGGGCTTGAAGATCGTGGCGCCATATACGCCGTACGACGCCAAGGGCCTGTTGAAGGCGGCCGTTCGCGACCCGGATCCCGTCATCTATTTCGAGAACAAGAAATGCTACAAGCTCGTGAACGGAGACGTGCCGGAAGGCGATTATATCGTGCCGATCGGCAAGTCGAACGTGCTGCGCGAAGGCGACGACATTACGGTTATCAGTTACAGCCTGCCGCTCCATTTCATTATGGAAGCCGCCGCCGAGCTCGAAGCGGAAGGCATCACGGCGCATGTGCTCGATTTGCGCTCGCTGCAGCCGCTGGACAAGGACGGCGTGCTGGAGGCGGCCCGTCGCACCGGCAAAGTGCTCATCGTGCATGAGGACAACAAGTTCGGCGGCATCGGCGCCGAGGTGTCCGCGATCATCGCGGAAGAAATGCTCTACGAGCTCGACGCGCCGATTATGCGGCTCTGCGGTCCGGACGTGCCGGCGATGCCGATCAACCCGCCGGGCGAGAAGTTTTTCATGCTGAACAAGGACAAAGTGAAAGAAGCTATGAAGCGTCTGGCGGTATTCTGAACGGTGCCCGTCCTCGCGTTGTAGCGGGCAGCATAATGTTGAGTGCATGCTTTCGAAGCGGCTTTGCTGAGCGTGCCGGAGGTTCCGGCCGCGCGGTGTACTCGCAAAACTTAATGTATGCTTTCGAAGCAAAACTTTTAGGAGTGGTCGGAATGAAAAAAATGACGGAAATCGTCATGCCGCAGCTTGCCGAATCGCTTGTTTCCGCGACCATCGACAAATGGCTGAAGCAGCCCGGCGACACCATCGAGATGTACGAGCCGATCTGCGAAATATTGACGGATAAAGTAAATGCGGAGCTTCCCTCGACGATTCAAGGCACGCTGAGCAAAATCTTGGTCGGCGCCGGCGAGACGGTTCCGGTCGGCACGCCGGTCTGCCTGATCGAAGTCGACGAGGAAGGCGGGGAGGCGGCGGCGTCTGCGCCTTCGGCAAGCGGAACGGCCGCAGCTGCCTCCGCCGCGGCGTCAACCGTAAGCGGCAGCGATCGCGCGGCCGTGCGCGCTCAAGCGGAAGCGGCCCAGGCCGGCGGCGACGACAGCATGCGCCATCGCTTCTCGCCGGCCGTGCAGCAGCTTGCCGTGCAGCATAACGTCAACTTGACGTACGTGGCCGGCACGGGGCTCGGCGGCCGGATCACGCGCAAGGACGTGCTGGCGTATATCGAAGCGCAGCGCAGCGCCAAGCCGGCATCGGCCGGAGCGTCCGGCACGGCCTATCCGTCCGCGACGAGCATGCCGAGCTTGAACTCGAAGGAGCCAGTCCGCTCCACCGGCTTGCATCTCTCGGAAACGCCGCGAATTCCGCAGGTCGAGATCGAAGGGCAGCAGCTGCCTGGCCGCAGCAGCGAATATTTCATCGACGTAACCCCTGTCCGCAACGCCATTGCGCGGAATATGCGGCAGAGCGTGACGGAAATTCCGCATGCATGGATGATGATGGAAGTAGACGTGACGAACCTTGTCACGCTTCGTAACAAACTGAAGGAAGAATTCATGAAGCGCGAAGGGGTCAATCTGACGTATATGGCGTTCTGGGTGAAGGCCGTCGTCAATGCGATCAAGGACTTCCCGATCATGAACTCCGTCTGGGCCGTCGACAAAATCATCGTCAAGCGGGATATTCATATCGGTCTGGCCGTCGGCACGGAGGATGCGGTGAAGGTGCCGGTCATCAAGAACGCGGACCAGAAGAACATCGCCGGCCTCGCCCGCGAGATCGAGGATCTTGCCCGCAAGACGCGGGAAGGCAAGCTGACGCTGGCGGATATGGAAGGCGGCACGTTCACGGTCAACAACACGGGATCGTTCGGATCCATTCTGTCTTATCCGATCATTAACTATCCGCAGGCGGCGATCGTGACGTTCGAATCCATCGTCAAGCGTCCTGTCGTCATTAACGACATGATCGCGGTTCGCAGCATGGCGAATCTCTGCTTGTCGCTGGACCACCGGATTTTGGACGGCGTCATTTGCGGCCGGTTCCTGCAGCGGGTCAAAGAAAATTTGGAAGGCTTCACGCTCGACACGAAGCTGTATTGAAACGAGGCGAACAAGCGATGACAACGAACGTGAAAGCGATCGATGTGCGGTATACGCCGATGATGGGCTATGCCGAAGCTTGGGAGTTGCAGAAAGCATGCGTGAAAGAGATCGACAAGGAGGAGCGGCGCGAGTCGCTGCTCCTTCTTCAGCATCCGCCGACCTACACGGTCGGTTCGCAGAAGCATCCCGAGCATTTGCTGTATTCCGAGGAAGAACTGGCGGAGCGGGGAATCGGCCTCTTCCAGATCGACCGCGGCGGCGATATTACCTATCACGGGCCGGGACAGCTCGTCGGGTATCCGCTGCTTTATCTGGATGGCGTGAACCTGGATTTGCACCGGTATTTGCGGGATTTGGAGCAGGTCATCATCAATTGGCTGGCCGGTTACGGCATCGAAGGGGGACGCAAGCCCGAATATACGGGCGTCTGGATCGGCGACGAGAAGATCGCCGCGATCGGCGTCAAATTCAACAAGGCGAGGACGCGCCGGGGATTCATCACGAGCCACGGCTTCGCGCTGAATATTAAAGCCGGCATCGCGCAGGACGGATTCCGGGGCATCGTTCCGTGCGGCATTCAGGAATACGCGGTGACGTCTTTCGCGGACGTAACCGGCATACATCTAACGATAGAACAAGCCGCCGCCGAGCTGCTGCCGTTCTTCTGCGAACAGTTCGGCTGCGAGATTGCGCTGTCGGAAGGCTTATAGGGATTTTCGCGGAAAATGAACTATTCGAACATCCAGCCGATTCCGATCAGCAGCGTGGATAGCAGCATGGCGGCAATCAATACCCAAATAAAAGCTTTCATGAATGCATTGCGACGCATGGCAGGAAGCTCCTTTCGTACAAAATAAGATAAGGCTTGTACTATTGTAACGAAATTAGAGGACGGAGGAAAGCCGATGATCGACCGGAACCGACTGATTGAAGAATTCATGGAGCTTGTCCGCATCGACAGCGAAACGAAGCACGAACGGAATATTTGCGATGCGTTGACGAAGAAATTTACCGACCTCGGTTTATCGGTGGAGGAGGACGGGGCCGCGGCCGTTACGGGCCACGGCGCCGGCAATTTGATCGTGAAGCTGGGCGCGAGCGGCGCGGAGCAAGCGCCGACGATCTACTTCACCTCGCATATGGACACCGTGACGCCGGGCAAGGGCATTCAGCCGCGGCTCGACGACGACGGCTATATCCGCAGCGACGGCACGACGATTCTCGGCAGCGACGACAAGGCGGGACTCGCGGCGATGTTCGAGGCGATCCGCGTGCTGAAGGAGAATCGAATCCCGCACGGAGCCGTTCAATTCATCATTACCGTGGGCGAAGAGAGCGGCCTCGTCGGCGCGCAGGCGCTGGATCGAGCGAAGCTGGAAGCGCAGTACGGCTTCGCGCTCGATTCCAACGGCGAAATCGGCGCGATCGCGGTGGCGGCGCCGGCGCAGGCGAAGATCACGATCAAGATTTACGGCAAATCGGCGCATGCCGGCGTCAACCCGGAAGACGGCATCAGCGCCATCCAGGTAGCGAGCAAGGCAGTATCGAGAATGCCGCTCGGCCGCATCGACCACGAGACGACGGCCAATATCGGCCGATTCGAAGGCGGCGGCGCGACGAACATCGTCTGCGATTACGTCAAGCTTGATTCGGAAGCGCGGAGCATCGTGAACGAGAAGCTGGATAAGCAGGTAGCGGCAATGCGCGAGGCGGTGGCGTCCGTGTCGAAAGATTTCGGCGCGAAAGCGGAGTTCGACAGCCGGCTGGCCTATCCGGCATTCATGCACGAGGACGGAACGCCGGTCGTCGAGCTGGCGAAGGAAGCGATCCGGAAGATCGGCGCGACGCCGCGCACGTTCCATTCCGGCGGCGGAAGCGACGCGAATATATTCAACGGCTTCGGCGTGCCGACCGTCAACCTGGCCGTCGGCTACGAGCACATCCATACGACGAACGAGCAGATCAAAGCGTCGGATTTGGTCAAGGTGGCGGAACTCGTCGTGGCGCTCATCGCCATATCGGCGGAGAAGCAAGCGTAGGCAGACGAACGCACGAACAAAAGGGGCGCTCGGGAAGCGGTAGAGTTCTTCTACGCTCGAGCGGCCCCTTTTTCAATACAGGTAAGCGTGATGTAAGCTAACTTGCGAAAGTGGGCATTATAGGGTCGACAACCGGGGCGACGCCTCCATGGGGTGTCAGGATTGAGGACGGGAGCCTTGCAAATACTCGTTCAGCGTCCGAGCGGGAACGGCCGCAGCGGATTTCAGGCCGGTTTTGCTGAGCAGCTTCAGCTGATGCCGGATTTCCCAAGCTTTCCCTACAAGCGTCAAACGGCCGTGCTCGATATATTGTTTCATCGTTCCGCACCCCTTTAATAGCTGTTTGTTAGATCCTATGATGTCCTTGGACAGGTTATGCTATCATTCATATCGATACCGATGACGAGGGAGAGAGCCGCATATGCTGGAAAAGAACGAACGATACCAAGAAGTAACCGTGAAGACCGAACCGGTTTTCCAAGGAAAAATCATTTCGCTGCAGGTCGATACGATCCAGCTGCCGAACGGCGGAACGGCGACGCGCGAGATCGTCCGGCATCCCGGCGCGGCCGCGGTGCTGGCGCTGATCGACGGGAAAATGCTCGTCGTGGAGCAATACCGGAAGCCGATGGAGAAGTTCCAAATCGAGATTCCGGCCGGAAAGCTGGACGCCGGCGAAGATCCGATGGTCGCCGCGGCGCGCGAGCTGGAGGAAGAGACGGGCTACCGGGCGGGCAAGCTGCGCCCGCTGAGCGCCTTCTATACGTCGCCGGGCTTCGCCGACGAGAAGCTGTACCTGTATCTCGCCGAAGAGCTGACGAAGGGCGAAAGCGCGCCTGACGAGGACGAGTTTCTCGCGGTGGATGCCATCACGTTCGAGCAGGCGCAGCACTATATCGCGGAAGAGCGGATCAGCGACGCCAAGACGGTGCTGGCGGTGTACGCATGGCAGATTTACCGCCTGACCGGGGAGATCTAGGATGGAACGCCAAGCAGCCGGGCTGAAGCGGGTGTTCGCGGATCTTCACTTGCATATCGGACGAACGGAGCGGGGGGAGCCGGTCAAGATTACCGGCAGCCGCGACCTGACGTTCCGGAATATCGCCCACGAGGCGGCGGTGCGCAAAGGAATCAGCCTGCTCGGCGTCATCGACTGCCACTCCCCGGGCGTGCAGCGGGATATCGAGGAGCTGCTGATGTCGGGCGAAATGGCGGAAGCGGAAGGCGGGGGCATCCGCTACCGGGACACCGTCATCCTGCTGGGCGCGGAAATCGAGGTGCGGGACGCCGGCTTCGGACTCGCCCATCATCTGGCTTACCTGCCGGATTTCGCGGCGATGCGCGACTTCACGTCGTGGCTGGCCAAGCATATGCGCAACGTGCAGCTCAGCTCGCAGCGGCTGTACGCGCCGGCGCGCGAGCTGCAGGCGGAAGTGAAGGGCAGGGGCGGGCTGTTCGTGCCCGCGCATATATTCACGCCGCACAAGAGCTTGTTCGGCAGCTGCTCCGATCGGCTGGCGGACACGCTGGACCCGGACATGGTCGACGCCGTGGAGCTCGGCCTCAGCTCCGACAGCCGGATGGCCGGCTTCCTGCCGGACCTGGACGATTACGCGTTCGTGACGAATTCCGACGCGCATTCGCTTGCGAAGATCGGCCGGGAATACAACGAGCTGCGGCTCGCGGAGCCGTCCTTCCGGGAGCTTGCGCTCGCCCTGCAAGGCCGCGAAGGCCGGGGCATCGCGGCCAATTACGGGCTGAACCCCGTGCTGGGCAAGTACCACCGGACGTATTGCTTGAATTGCGGTTCGCTGGCCGAGGAGCAGGACGGAGTGCGTTGCGCCCAGTGCGGCAGCCCGAAGCAGGTGAGAGGCGTGCTGGACCGCATCATGGAGCTTGCGGAGCAAGCCGGCCGAACGGAGCCCTATGTGCCGGATAGCCGCCCGCCTTACGTCTATCAGGTGCCGCTGGAATTCATGCCGGGCGTCGGCCGGAAGACGCTCGACAAGCTGCTCGCGCGGTTCGGCACGGAAATGGCCATCCTTCACGACGCCCCGGAAGCGGCGATTGCCGAGACGGCCGGCGAAGCCGCGGCGGCCATGATCGCATCGGCCCGCGTCGGCGCGCTGGCGCTGCAAACCGGCGGAGGCGGCAAGTACGGCAAGGTCGTCAACCGGCCCCGATAGAAGGCGTTGCGCATTCCGATAGACGGCGTAGCGCGCTTCCGGACAAACGGCAACGCGCGCGCCTGATCGGCGGCATTGCGCATCCCGATAGACGGGCGCTGCGCGCTTCCGGGGCAGCCTGGCGCCGTTCCGGGGCGGGTTATCTGAGCGGCCCATCGGAAGCTGCGCGCGGAAGGGTCGCGCGCAGGCTTGGACATAACGGAATACGCATGGACATACACTGTACCAACCCGTATTGGAGGAGTGTGCCATGCGAACTTCCGCGCTTCAGTCGTCCGCGAAGGATCAATTGTCGCTTTATGTGTTTGTGTTCGTGCTGTTCGTCGTCGGCGTCGTGTTCGGCGCGCTGATGGTCAACGCGCTGACGCTCGGCCAGCAGCAGGATCTGTCGGGCGACGTGCAGCAATTCATTCTGCATATCGAGAACGGCACGCTGCAGCCGGGAAGCGAATCGTTCGCCGGCCGCGCCTGGTTCCAGGCCAAGTGGCTGCTGCTCGTCTGGGTGCTGGGGCTTACGGTCGTCGGCATGCCGTTCGTGCTGGCGCTCGACTTCTTGAAGGGCGTGCTCGTCGGCTTCGCGATCGGCATGCTTGTCCGGCAGTTCGCATGGAAGGGGCTGCTGTTCTCGCTCGCTTCCGTCGCGCCGGTCAATCTGATCGCCGTTCCGGCTTTCCTGATCGCGAGCGTAGCCGCCGTCACCTTCGGCATGCATGTGGTGAAAAGCCGGTTTATCGGCCGTTTCGGCACGCTGGGGCGGCCGCTGCTGACGTTCACGGCCACGGCCGCGGTCATGCTGGTCTTCGTGCTAGGGGCTGCTTTAGTAGAGTCGTATTTGACGCCGATCCTGCTGAAATGGGCCGTGCCGCTCGTGAGCGGCGTCGAAGGCGGATTGGAATCATTCTAAATTATTGACTTTCCCTGATAGAACCACCTATAATTAAAGCTGAAACCAAACCGGTTCCGGCGTAAGTCATGTTGCGAGGGGGAAAGCGATGGAATCCCGGATTGATAAAATCAAGCAGCAGCTGCAATCGCAGGGGTACAAGCTTACTCCGCAGCGAGAAGCAACTGTTCGCGTGCTTCTGGAGAACGAAGAGGATCATCTGAGCGCCGAAGACGTATTCATGCTCGTGAAGGATAAAGCGCCCGAGATCGGGCTGGCTACCGTATACCGCACGCTGGAGCTTCTGAGCGAGCTGCATGTCGTGGAGAAGATGAATTTCGGGGACGGCGTTGCCCGTTACGATCTTCGCACGGATAACAACAAGCACCACCACCACCACCTCATCTGCGTGCAGTGCGGCACGATGAGTGAAATATTGGAAGACTGGCTCGGGCCGCTCGAAGAACGGCTGGAACAGGAATACGGATTTATGGTCGTCGACCACCGGTTGGATTTTCAAGGCGTCTGCAAAAACTGCCGATTGAAGAACAATGCGGCCAAACCGGCGCAACAATAACTCCCTTTCAACAGGGTGCACAGTCCATTGGGACTGCGCGCCGCTGTAGAAGGGAGTTTTTTGTCGTATCTGCATCTTGGACGCCGGTTCAATGGCCGCGACGGCTGATAGCGCCCCGCTATTGCCGGCAGCGGCTAGCGCTTGCGCCCGCCCTGTCCTTCGCTCCTTCCTTGGCGCTTCGCGCGGCTGACGCCCCCCGCGCCGCGCTTCCTGCGGCTCGCAGCCGCTTCGTTGCCGTCCGCGGCGAGACCGCAGGCGGCGTACAGCTGGACGATGCCGCAGCCCTGCGAACGCGTCCCGTAGCCCGGCACGTTCCTGGCCGTCGCGCGCAGCCGCTTCTTGATGCCCTGCGGCGTAAGGCCGGGCTGAAGCGACTTTAGCAGCGCCACGCCGCCGGCGACATGCGGGCACGACATGCTCGTGCCGGACATGATGGCGTAGCCGCCGCCCGGCCGGGTCGATTTCACGAAGCTGCCCGGCGCGGTCACGTCGATGCCATAGCCGCGGCTGCTGTAATCCGCGATCTTGCCTTTGGGCGTCGAGGCGGCCACGGCGATCGCGTCGGAATACCGTGCGGGCTGGTCGATGCCCTTGCGGTTCGAAGGCCCGTCGTTGCCGGCGGAAGCGACGACGACGATGCCGTTCTTGCGCGCGCGCTGCACCGCTTCCTTCAACGCGGAGCTCGTTTCCCCGGCCAGGCCGAGACTCATGTTGATGACGTTGACCTTCTTCTTGACGCACCAATCGATGCCTTTGATCAGATCGGACACGTAGCCCGCGCCGTTCGCGTCGAGCGCTTTGACCGCGTAGAGCTTCGCGCCGGGCGCCGTGCCGGAGGGTTGGCCGTACTTGCCGAGCGCCGCGGCGATGCCGGCGACGTGGGTGCCGTGGCCGTGATCGTCCGCGAACGAGGAACCGCCCATCGTATTGACGCCGCCGGATACGCGCAGGTCGGGATGCTTGCCGATGCCGGTGTCGATGATGCCGATGCCGGCGCCGCCGCCTCTCGTCTTGGGCCAGACTTGATCCGCCTGGATCTGACGGACGTTCCAACTCGCCCGGACGCCGCTGGATTCCGTGCGGGCATTGGCTTTCCGCGTCGCGGGGCGAAGGCCGTGTTTCATATAGGGCGAGGACGATTGGCGGCTGCCGAAGCCCGAGACCGCAAGCCGCGAGCCGTTCGAGGTTCCTTTGCCCGCGCCGTTCATCGGCACGAAACCGTGCGCATGCACTTTGAAATCCGGCTCGACGTAGCTGACGTCGGGATGCTGCGCCAGCTTCCGCAGCCTATCGCCCCGCCGGCCGTCGATATGGCAGACGATAAGGCGTCCCCGCCGAATGCTCTTTAAAGGTTTGATGCCGTAATCGGCAAGTTGTCGCACGCATTTGTCGTATTGGTCCTGCCGCTTGAAGCCGATTAGCTTTCGCGACGTTCGGGCCGTCGATCGGGCTGTCGAGCAGCTAAGCAGCAGCTTCTCCACCTTAGGCAATGCTGTTCCTCCTTTAGCGATAGGCAAGCTTGAAATCTAAGACGCTATCCGTTGCCGACTTGTATGACAAGCGTAACTTTCTTCGAAAGGGAAGGCCCGCGCCGCCATGGGACGGCGACGGCCGTTTCGCCTCGGGCTATGCGCAACGAGGCCGCTACATCAATGTATGGAGGCATCCGTACAAGGGCTTGGGCAGTCGCCTGAGAGGGCACATATTTTGTGGGAACGGGGGAAAACGTATCAGCGAGGACTGTCAACCCGTCCTCTGCCTGTATATGATGAAGCAAGGAACAGGAGAGGGAGATGCATATGATCATAGGCGTGCCGAAGGAAATCAAAGCAAGCGAGTACCGCGTCGCGCTGACTCCCGCCGGAGCGGCAATGTTGAAGGCGGCGGGACATGAAATCGTCGTGCAGAGCGGCGCGGGCGAAGGGAGCAGTTTTACGGATGAGGCGTACGCGGCCGAGGGAGCGGAGATTTTGCCCGAAGCGAGCGAAGTGTGGGCGCGCGCCGAAATGATCATGAAGGTCAAGGAGCCGCTGCCCGAGGAATTCGGTTATTTCCGCGAGGGGCTGCTGCTGTTTACGTACCTGCACCTTGCGGCCGCGCCGGAATTGACGAAGGCGCTCGTCGACAAGCGGGTTTCAGGCGTCGCATACGAGACGATTCAGCTGGCGAACGGCAGCCTGCCGCTCTTGACGCCGATGAGCGAAGTCGCCGGACGGATGGCCGTCCAGGTCGGCTCGCAGTTTCTGGAGGCGTTCTACGGCGGCCGGGGCATCCTGCTCGGCGGCGTGCCGGGCGTCCCTCCGGCGGAGGTCATTATTCTCGGCGGCGGCATCGTCGGGACGAACGCCGCGCGGATCGCGCTCGGCATGGGCGCGAGCGTCGTCATCCTCGAACGGAGCGCCGAACGGATGCGCTATATCGACGAAGTGTTCGGCGGCCGGATCCGCACGCTTATGTCGAACGGTTATAACATCGCGAGCGCGGTCCGGAAGGCGGATCTGCTCATCGGCGCCGTGCTTATTCCGGGGGCGCGCGCCCCGCATCTCGTGACGGAAGAGATGGTGCAGACGATGAAGAAAGGCGCCGTCATCGTCGATGTCGCCGTCGACCAGGGCGGGACGATCGCGACGATCGACCGCGTGACGACGCACAAAGATCCGGTGTACGAGAAGCACGGCGTGCTCCACTACGCCGTCGCCAACATGCCGGGCGCCGTTCCGCGCACGTCGACGCTGGCGCTGACGAACGTAACGGTTCCGTACGCGCTCGAGCTGGCGGGCATAGGGCTGGCCGGCGCCGTCGCGAACAACGAGCCGCTCCGCAAAGGCGTCAACACGTACAAAGGACGCGTTACGCATCCGCAGGTGGCCGATGCGGTCGGCATGCCATACGTCGCGCTGGAGCAGCTCCTGCAGAACGTCCCGTACGAAGAATTGAACTGATCGCGCCGGCCCGGGTCTATCGCGCGGCGGGAAACCGCAGCGGGGCTCGGCCGCGCGGCTCCGTCATCCCGAGCCGGAGGACCGCCGGCCGGCGCCAAGGCATGAATTGAATGCCGTTCTCATATGGTGTTGTAATGGACAACCCGGGGCCGGGCGTGCAGCCGGCGTCAGCCGGCAGCCGCGCTTGCTGCGAGAGGCGTTGTCCGATTACGCTAAGCACGGGAAGGGGACGCAAGCGATGGTAGTCTCGGTACGCCGGTGGCTGCGCCGGGTTTTATTCGTGCTGCTGCTCGGTTTCTTCACGGTTACGATGTACGGCGGGTGCAGGCTGCTTGCGGTTTGGATCGCGCCGGACGACCCTTACCGCGTGCCGCAGGGGCATGCGCTCAAAGTGTTCCATGCGTCGGACCAGCAGGAGGGAGAGAACGGCAGCATTGCCGAACGGCTTCGCCTGTTCTATTGGTATGGGGAGTGAACGGCGGTACGGGGAGAAAACGGGCGCGGCCCGTTTTCGTCTTTTTTTTGCAAGAAATACGCGCCATGTCGTAGAATGGAAGCGAGTGGCTGCAAGCGGCCGCCGATCATGCCCGAAGGGACCGCGTTATGAACGAGCATCTGAAAGCTTTTATCGAATCGCTGCAGGAAGGCAGCCGCAAACGTTCCCCGCTTACGCTGGAATCGTACGAACGGGATTTGTCGCAGCTGTTCCGCTATTTGGCCGGCGAGGGCGTCGAGCGCGTTCAGGATGTGCAGAAGCATCATCTCTCGCTCTATTTTCACCGCTTGAAGGGGCAGGGCCGGTCGGCTGCGACGATCGCGCGGCAGATGGTGTCCGTCCGCGCTTTTTTTCAACGCATGCTTGCCGAAGGCGGCGTAACGGAGAATCCGGCCTTGCACCTCGAGCCGCCGAAGCCGGACAAGCGCATGCCGGACGCCCTCGGTCTGGAGGACGTCGAACGGCTGCTCGCCGCTCCCGACGCGTCTGCGCCTGCAGGCATGCGCGACTGCGCGATGCTGGAGCTGCTGTATGCGACGGGCATGCGCGTCTCCGAACTCGTGTCCATGGAACTTGAGCATGTCCAGCTGCCGCTGGGCTTCATACGCTGCATCGACGCGAAGGCGAAGGAACGGATCATTCCGCTCGGCGGCGCCGCGTCCGACGCCTTGAAATCGTATATGGCGGAAGCCCGTCCGCAGCTTGCGAAGCACGGCGGCGAAGCGCTGTTCGTGAACAGGCAGGGAAACCCGATGACCCGCCAGGGCTTCTGGAAAATCATAAAGAAATACGCCCGGGAAGCGGGAATCGGCGCCGAGCTTGCGCCGCATTCGCTGCGCCGGGCGTTCGCGTCGCATATGCTGCAGAACGGGGCGGATCTTCATTCCGTGCAGGAATTGATGGGCCATGCCGATCTTCAGGCGACCCAGAAATACGTACAGCAGACGAAGTCGCGCATCAAGGACGTGTACCAATCGGCGCATCCGCGCGCGAAACGTCCTTAAGAAGCGGCCTCGCGAGACTCGCGGCTTGCGATCGGCGAGGCGGCTTGCGATTCGCGGCTCGCGGACCAACAACAAGAAGACAGGAAACGGAGTGAACCAAACGATGCGATTTGACCGAATTGCCGTCATTGTACTGGACAGCGTCGGCATCGGCGAGCTGCCCGATGCGCCGGCGTTCAACGATGCTGGCTCCCATACGCTGGGACATATATTGCGCGAGGTGCCCGGCTTAAGCTTGCCGAACATGAGAGCCTGGGGGCTCGACCGGATCGCGCGGCTGGGCGGCTGGGCGCCGGCAGGCGAGGCAGGCGCGTATTACGGCAAAATGGCCGAGGTTTCCTCGGGCAAAGATACGATGACCGGCCATTGGGAAATTGCCGGCTTGAGAATAACCGTGCCGTTCCGGACGTTCCCGGACGGTTTCCCGGACGAGCTCATTCAAGCGTTCGTGGAACGGACCGGCCGCGGCGTTCTCGGCAATAAATCGGCCAGCGGCACCGAAATCATGGACGAGCTGGGCGAGGAACAGCTGAAGACGGGCAAGTGGATCGTCTACACGTCGGCCGACAGCGTGTTCCAGATCGCGGCCAACGAAGAGCTGATTCCGCTCGAGGAGCTGTACCGCGCCTGCGAAATCGCGCGCGAGCTGACGATGGACGAGCGCTATGCGGTCGGAAGGGTCATCGCGCGTCCGTTCGTCGGCAAGCCCGGTTCGTTCAAGCGCACCGCGAACCGCCACGACTATGCCGTCAAGCCGCCGGAGCCGACCGTGCTGAACGCGCTCCAAGACGGCGGATTCGATGTGATCGCCATCGGCAAAATCAACGATATCTTCTGCGGCGAAGGCATCACGGAAGCGGCGCCGACCAAGAGCAACGCGGACGGCATCGACAAAACGCGGGAAGCGCTGGACAAGCCGTTCCGCGGCCTGCTGTTCACGAATCTGGTCGAATTCGACTCGCTGTTCGGCCATCGCCGCGATCCGCAAGGGTATGCCGGCGCGCTCGAGGAATTCGACCGTGCGGTGCCCGAGCTGGCGAAACGCCTCGGCGGGCGCGATCTGCTGATCGTGACGGCCGACCACGGCAACGACCCGACGTACGCGGGCACCGACCACACGCGCGAATACGTGCCGCTGCTGGTCTATGGCCCGGGGCTGTCGAAGACGGGATCGCTAGGCGTACGCGCCACCTTTGCCGACGTTGCCGCCACGATCGCGGACAATTTCGGCGTGAATCGTCCGGCGAACGGCACGTCGTTCCTGGGGGAATTGGTTTAATCGGCAGGGAGAGGGGCTCGCATCGGGCAGACTGGCCGGCGGCCGGGCGATGCGATGCGCGTCGGCAAGCACGAACATTTACGAGGAGGATGCGTCATGACATTGCAAGCAGCGCAAGTCCGCGAAGCGGCGGACTATATTTTGGGGAAAATCGAATCCAAGCCGGAGGTAGGCCTGATCATGGGCTCGGGCCTCGGAATCCTTGGCGATTACATAGAGAACGCCGTCGTCATTCCGTACGCGGACATCCCGCATTTCCCGTTATCTACGGTGGAGGGCCATGCCGGCGAATTGTTGATCGGCACGCTGTCCGGACGCACGGTCGTGCTGATGCGCGGACGCTTCCACATGTACGAAGGCTACGGGCCCGATTTGACGGCGTTCCCGGTCCGCGTCATGAAGGCGATCGGCGCCGGCAAGCTGGTGGTCACGAATGCGGCGGGCGGCGTCAACACGGGCTACAGCCCCGGCGATCTCATGCTGATCAGCGATCATATCAATTTCCAGGGGCGCAACCCGCTTGTCGGCCCGAACGACAACGAGCTTGGCGTACGGTTCCCGGATATGTCGCAGCCATACAGCAAGCGCTTGCGTCAACTGGCCGCAGGCGTCGCGAAGGAGCAGGGCTTCTCGCTGCAAGAGGGCGTCTATATCGCCGTGCTCGGGCCGTCGTACGAAACGCCGGCGGAAATCCGCATGATGCGCGTTCTCGGAGCGGATGCCGTCGGCATGTCGACCGTCGCGGAGGTTATTGCGGCGAATCATTCCGACATGGAAGTCCTCGGTATTTCATGTATCAGCAACATGGCGTCGGGGATTCTGGATCAGCCGTTGTCCCACCAAGAGGTCATGGAAACGACGGAACGCGTGAAATCCCGGTTCCTCGGACTCGTAACGGGCTTGATTCCATTGCTCTAGGCTGTAACAGAAATGTAACAATCGGGTCGACCGATTGTGACATTCTTTGTTCTTGCACCGTCGTATAATGTCCGTGATAATCTTTTACACCATCTCTCATAAAGTGGGGAATTTTGTTCATGGACAAGCAAAGCTATCATTTACTTGAGCGTCTGCGCGGACAATTGATCGCCGCAACGATGAGACATGGATCGTTCCTGAACCGGGACGTGCTGCTGCTCAGCCAGACGCTCGACCAGTTGATCGTGAAGGTACAACGAGAGAAAATGCGGAATCCGGGATCGGCGCAGGGCTGAAAGTCAGGCAGCGTTGATTTCGGCGCAACGCAGAGGAGGCAGACAAGCTTGCGAGCGGTCGACATCATTCATAAGAAACGAAACGGCGGGGCTTTGACGAACGAGGAGCTGTCGTTTCTCATTAAAGGCTATAGCCAAGGAGACATTCCGGACTACCAAATGTCCGCCTGGGCGATGGCTGTTTTTTTTCGGGGCATGGACGCGGGCGAGACGGCCTGTCTGACGATGGCGATGGCGGAGTCGGGGGACCGGGTCGATTTGTCGCCCATTCGCGGCGTGAAAGTGGACAAGCACAGCACCGGGGGCGTCGGCGACAAAACAAGCCTCGTCATCGGGCCGCTCGTCGCGGCTTGCGGCGTGCCCGTAGCCAAAATGTCGGGTCGGGGACTGGGGCATACGGGCGGCACGATCGACAAGATGGAATCGATGCCGGGATTTCGGACGGAGCTGTCGCGCGAGGCGTTCATCGCGCAGGTGAACGATATCGGCGTCGCCATCGTCGGGCAGAGCGGCAACATGGCGCCGGCCGACAAGAAGCTGTACGCGCTGCGCGACGTGACCGCGACGGTCGAATCCATCCCGCTCATCGCGAGCTCCGTCATGAGCAAGAAGATTGCCGCCGGAGCGGATGCCATCGTCCTGGACGTCAAGACCGGCAGCGGCGCGTTCATGAAGACGCTGGACGATTCCGAGAAGCTGGCGAAGGCCATGGTCGAGATCGGCACGCAGGTCGGAAGACGGACGGCGGCGCTCATCAGCGACATGGACCAGCCGCTCGGCTTCGCGATCGGCAACGCGCTTGAAGTGCGGGAGGCGATCGAGACGCTGCACGGCCGCGGTCCGGACGATCTCGCCGCCTTATGCGTCGCGCTTGCCGCCCATATGGTCGTGCTCGGCGGACAAGCGGCCGATCTGGCGGAAGCGGACGCGATGCTGCGCGAGAAGCTGCGGTCGGGCGAGGCGCTGGCCAAGTTCAAGCAGTTCGTGGCCGCGCAGGGCGGCGATCCGGCTGTCGGCGACGACCCGTCGCTGCTGCCCGAAGCGCCTGCCGTCGTGGAAGTGGCCGCGCCGAAGGGCGGATACGTGCACGCGATCCAGGCGGAGGAGCTCGGCCTTGCCGCGATGCTGCTCGGCGCGGGACGGGAGACGAAGGACTCTGTCATCGATTACGCGGTCGGCATTACGATGCGCCGGAAGGTCGGCGATCCGGTAAGCGAAGGCGAGACGATCGCGCTCCTGCACGTGCGCGAGGCTAACGCCGCCGTGCAGGAAGTGTCGAGACGCGTGCAGCAGGCGTGCGAGATCGGCGCGGAGCGGGTCGCCCCTTCGCCGCTGCTCCTGTCGATCGTGACGGAGCAGGGCGTTCAACGTCTGGCGAATTAGGCAGTGAATAAGCCGCGCAGGCCGTCTGCGGCCGAAACAAAAGCGTCGAGAAGTCCATAGGACCCTCGGCGCTTTTGTTTTTTAGGGGGAGCGCATCCGGAACAGGGGCCGGATGCTTCGAGGCCGTAGAGAGACCGGTGCATCACGCCCTCCTAGGTCATGAAGCCGGACAGGAGATCCGTTAATCGCCCGTTTGCATTGGGTTTTGGGATGTTTTCGGTGCTCTCCGGAGGCAATAACGGCTTCTGTGTCCGATCGCCGGCCCAAACAGACCGATTTCAAATCAATAGCAGATCCTGTGTCCGTTGCCCATGACGACGAATCTCGTTGGGCATACGTATGTCGAATAATCGAGTGCGTTCTCGGCAACCTGGGCATGCGATCAGGCATCCGGTCATGGACCGGATGCTTTTTTTACTGGAACGGCTGGAATATTTTGCACGGATCGGGTGCACACTAGGAATGAGATTTTAGCCGGTTTGCGGCCTTGGTTTGCCGCGGGCATCACTCAGGAGGAAAACATCGATGAAAAACAACTGGAAACAGCTCGTCGCCCTAGGACTGACGATGATTTTGGCGCTTTCCGTGCCTGTATCGGCCATGGCGGAGGAGAAACCGGCAGCGTCGGCTCCCCAAGCCGCGGGAACGGCGGATCTCGCGCCGTCCGCGCGTTCGGCGATTCTGATGGACGCCGACAGCGGCACGATTATTTTCGAGAAGAACAGCCATGCCAAGCTGCCGCCGGCAAGCATTACGAAGGTGATGACGATGCTGCTCATCATGGAGGCGATCGATCAAGGGCGCATCAAGCTGACGGACAAGGTGCCGACCAGCGAATACGCCGCATCCATGGGCGGCTCGCAAATTTTCCTGGAGCCGGGCGAGCAGATGACCGTCGATGAGATGCTCAAGGGCATCGCGATGGCTTCGGGCAACGACGCATCGGTCGCGATGGCGGAGAAGATCGCCGGCACGGAGTCGGCTTTCGTCGACATGATGAACAAGCGCGCCGAGGAACTGGGGCTGAAGAACACCCATTTCGCGAACTGCAACGGCTTGCCGGCGGCGGATCATTATTCGTCCGCGCACGACATTGCCGTCATGTCGAGAGAATTGCTGAAGCATAGCGAAATTACGAAGTATACCGGCATGTACCAGGATTACTTGCGCAAAACGAGCGAGAAGCCGTTCTGGCTCGTCAATACGAACAAGCTGGTCCGTTTCTACACCGGCGCGGACGGTCTGAAAACCGGCTTCACGAGCGAGGCCAAATTCTGTCTCACCGCGACCGCGCACCGGGACAACCTGCGCGTTATCGCCGTCGTGATGGGCGAGCCGAACACGAAGACGCGCAACGCGGAAGTATCGCAAATGCTGGATTATTCGTTCGCGCAATACATGAACCACACGATTTTCAAGAAGGGCGACGCGATGGGCACGGTCAAAGTCGAGAAGGGCATGCTGCCGGAAATTCCGCTGACCGCGAAGCATTCCTACAGCGTGCTGCTGAAGAAGGGCAGCTCCGTCAAGGACATCCGTTACGAGCTGCGCATCGATCCGCTGAAGGCGCCGGTCAAGATCAACGCGCCGATCGGCAAGCTGATCGTGCTGCAAGGCGATCAGGTGCTGACGGAATTCGCCGTCGATTCGCCGGTTACCGTGGACCGCGCTGGCTGGTGGACGCTGTTCAAACGTTCTATGGGCAGCCTGTTCGGCTAGACCTGTCCGATCTGGATGTATCGATCGTTTCCATCTTCCGGTTCCGCGGTTTCCTGATGAATACCGCGTAATTTGTCTGCTGCTAGCGCTCTGCTTCTAGTTTTGTCGGGGGGCAGGAAAAGCGCTTCGGAGCGTAGAATCCTCCTTCAACACGAAAGCGATATCCGAATGTTCCCAGGTTCGGGATGTCTCGTGCTCCGCAAATATGACGTTAGGAGTGGACAAAGGATGAGCTTGCAGGTTGAATTGGAGCATTACCGTAACGTGCTTATCGTCAGGCTCCGCGGCGAGCTGGATCATCACACCGCCGATGTCGTCCGGTTCAAGATGGAGGAAGCGATTCTTCGCGGCAACAGCGACCATGTCATTCTCAGCCTGAAGGACCTGCTGTTCATGGACAGCTCGGGCCTCGGCGTCATTCTCGGCCGCTACAAGCAGCTCAAGGCGAGGGGCGGCAAAATGGTCGTCTGCGACGTGAACCCAAGCGTCCACCGCTTGTTCGAGCTGTCGGGTTTGTTCAAAATACTGCCGATTCACGATAATGAGCGCCTTGCGCTCACAAGTTTGGAGGTCGTTTCATGAACGCGAGAAATGAGATGACACTGACGTTCTCCGCCCGCTCGGAGAACGAGGCGTTCGCGCGCGTCGCGGTGGCGGCGTTCGTCTCGCAGCTGGATCCGACGCTTGAAGAGCTGAACGATTTGAAGACGGCGATTTCCGAAGCGGTCACGAACGCGATCATTCACGGCTACGACGGCGATCCGGGCGGCCTCGTGACGATCGAAGGGCTGATCGAAGGCGACGTCGTCCGCTTGATCGTGAAGGACAAGGGCCGCGGCATCGAGGATTTGGATCTCGCCCGCCAGCCGCTGTATACGTCCAAGCCGGAGATGGAACGGTCGGGAATGGGTTTTACGATCATGGAAAACTTCATGGATGGCTTCGACGTGTCGAGCGAGCCGGGCAACGGAACCGCTATTGCGATGACGAAGCGCATCGAATCCAAAAAAGCGCTCTTCAATTAGCGCATAGGGGTTGACCGCATGGATGTCGATATGAAACAAACGGCGCAGCCTTACCTGGACGATTCCGAGGTGAAGCGGCTTATCGCTTTGAGCCAAGCCGGGGACACGCTCGCGCGCGATACGCTGGTGCAGTGCAACATCCGGCTCGTCTGGTCCGTCGTGCAGCGGTTTATGGGGCGGGGCTACGAGCCGGAGGATTTGTTCCAGATCGGCTGCATCGGCCTGCTGAAGTCGGTCGATAAGTTCGATCTGTCCTACGAGGTCAAATTCTCCACCTATGCGGTGCCGATGATCATCGGCGAAATTCAGCGCTTCCTCCGCGACGACGGCACGCTCAAGGTCAGCCGTTCCTTGAAGGAAACGGCCAACAAGGTGCGCAAGACGAAGGACGAGCTGTCGAAGGTGCTCGGCCGCCTGCCGACGATCAAGGAGGTCGCCGAACGGCTCGGCATCACGCCCGAGGACGTCGTCTTCGCCCAGGAAGCGAACAAGCCGCCGACCTCGATCCACGAGACCGTGTTCGAGAACGACGGCGATCCGATCACGCTGATGGATCAGATCGCCGACGATTCGCAGGAGCGCTGGTTCGACAAGCTCGCGCTGAACGAAGCGATCGGCGGACTGTCGGAACGCGAGCGGCTGATCGTCTTCCTCCGCTATTACCGCGATCAGACGCAGTCGGAGGTTGCCGCGCGCCTGGGCATCTCCCAGGTGCAGGTGTCCCGGCTGGAGAAGAAAATATTGCAGCTTATCCGCGATCAGATCGCGCAATGAGCGCATTTGGCGAAGGAGCCGATTGCCCCGGACGGGGCGGTCGGCTTTTTGCGCTTCCCGCGGAATAAACTTCCTGCGCCTTTGCTACGATTATCCTGCCGCTCCTTATCTCATACTAACAGGGAGATCATGACGATAAGGAGGGATGTCATGAGCGCTTACAGATCGCCGGGCGGCACCGGCAGCGGTTCCGGCATCGGCAGCGGACCGGGCGCCGGGAACGCGCCGAATGCAGGCGGCGGACCGGGCGCCGGCAGCGCTTCGAACGCCGGCAGCGCATCGAATGCCGGCACCGCGGCAGCCGCCGGGAGCGCGCCCGGAACCGATGCGCCGCCGAGCGTGTACCTGCGCTTGCGCAAGCGGATCGGCATCCGGCCCGAGGGGACCGTGACGCTCAAGCAGGCCGCCCGGTTGTTCGCCAGCGATCCGCAGCTGGAATCTCGGCTGGAGTCGCTGACGCTGCATCGGCATTCGGAGAAGGACGGCAACCGCGTCGTCATCGACCTGCTGCAGATCGTCCGGCTTATTCGCGAGGAGGCGCCCGGGGCCGTCGTGGACGCCTACGGGGATCCGCAGGTGCTGGTCATCATCGCCGACGCGCCCCGGGAGCCGCGCAAACCGCTGCTGATCGTCACATGGCTGCTGCTGTTCTTCGGATCGGGGCTGGCCATCATGAATTTCCATACCGACGTCAACATGAAAGACGTGCACGAGCGGATCACGGAGCTCGTGACGGGCAGGAAGACAGAGCATCCGCTCTGGTTCCAAATTCCGTATTCCATCGGCATCGGAGTCGGCATGCTCGTCTTCTTCAACCATCTGTTCCGCAAACGGTTCAATGAAGAGCCGAACCCGCTGGAGGTCGAGCTGTACATGTACGAGGAGAACGTGAACGCGTACGTCATCGCCGACGAGATGCGCAAGAAGACCGAGCCGGGCGAGGAAGCGAAGCCGCAGCGGCCGCAGCAGCCCGAAACGGGAATCGACGATGGTTAGCGCGGCGGCTGGCGCTTCGTTCGTGGCGCTGCTCGGCTTCGCCGGGGGCCTGGGCGTCGGAAGCGCGCTGGCCGCGCTGCTCATCGTGCTCGACATTATCCCGAGGCTGGCGCAGCTGACCTTTGCGTACCGCAAGTCGATCTGGTTCGAGACCGCCGTCGTGAGCGGCGCCGTGTTCTGGTCGATTGCCGATTTCCTCGAGTGGCGGCTCTGGCTGCCCAAGATCGCGGCGATGCTCGTCATCGGCACGTTCGACGGCATCTTCGTCGGGATGCTCGGCGCCGCGCTGACGGAGGTGATGAACGTGCTGCCGATTCTGGCCAAGCGGGTCAGGCTGAGCCGTTACCTCGTCAGTCTGGTGTACGCCATGGTGCTCGGCAAAGTAACGGGCTCTTTATTCGACTGGCTTGTTTTTCAATATATGGATCCCTAGCAGCAACGGACATCGACGAAGAGAGAAGGGGTATGGATGCGCCAAAACGAGAGTGGCGGGAAAGAGCAGGGAACGACGGAATTCAAGAAGCCGATCCATGTGTTCTGGCATGAGGATGCGGACGGCTTCAAGGTCGATACGGATCCGGCCGGAGACGAAGGCGGCGGCGAGAACGCCGGAGATCCGACGGAGGCGTCCATGACGCAGGATGCCGCGGCGCCGACTGACGATTCCGGAACGCAGCCGATCATCGGCCATCGCAAGCCGCACAAGGAAGAGAAGCGGACGGTGCCGATTCCGGCGACGCTGGAAGAGTTCGCCGACAAGCTGGAGGCGGAGATCGGCTATAAGACGACCTTCGATATCGTGCTGCGCGAGATGACGTTCGGCGATCGCCGCGTCGCGTTCTTCTTCTACAACGGCTTTGCCAAGGACACGGTATTGACCGAGGTGCTCAAGCGGCTCACTTACCTGCAGGCGGAAGATTACGGCGCCGCCTCGTTCCACGATTTCTTCCGGCTGTACGTGCCCGCGATTCAGGTCGTCGAGGAGTCGGATTGGGAGAAAATGCTGACGGACGTGCTGGCCGGAGGCACGGCCATGTTCATCGAAGGCGAGTCCAAAGTGCTGCTCATCGACGCGAAGGCGTTCCCGGCGCGGAATCCCGAGGAACCGACGCTCGAGCGGGTCGTCCGCGGCGCGCGCGACGGCTTCGTGGAGACGATGCTGACCAACGTGACGCTCGTCCGGCGCAGGCTGCGGGACAAGCAGCTGCGCTACGAAATCATCCGCGTCGGCGAACGCACGCAGACGGATGTCTGCATCGCGTACATCGACGACATCGTCGACCACGAAATGCTGGAAGCGATGCGCGACAAAATCAAAAATCTCAAAATCGACGGCCTGCCGCTCGCGGACAAGCAGCTCGAAGAAGCGACGGTGAAGCGGGGATGGAATCCGTTCCCGCTTGTCCGCTACTCGGAGCGGCCGGATACGGTCGCCGTCCATCTGATGGAAGGCAGCATCGCGATCTTCGTCGATACGACGCCGAGCGTCATGCTATTGCCGACGACGTTCTTCGACCTGCTGCAGCATGCCGAGGAGAATCGCCAGACGCCGTTCATCGGCACTTACCTGCGCTGGGTCCGCTTCATCGGCGTGGCGGCGTCGCTCTTCATGCTGCCGCTCTGGTTCCTGTTCACGCTGAAGCCCGAGCTGAAGCCGCCGGCGCTCGATTTCATCGGCGCCCAGAAAGCGGGGCGCCTGCCGATGGTCGCGCAGTTTCTGATCGCCGAGGTCGGCGTCGACATGCTGCGGATGGCGTCGATCCATACGCCGACGCCGCTCGCGACCGCGATGTCGCTGATCGCCGCCATCCTGATCGGCGATATCGCCGTGAAGACGGGGCTGTTCGTAAACGAGGTCGTGCTGTACATGGCCGTCGCCGCGATCGGCATGTTCGCGACGCCAAGCTACGAGCTCGGTCTCGCCAACCGGATCATCCGGCTCGTGCTCATCGTCGCCGTGGCGTCGTTCAAGGTCGAAGGCTTCGTCGCCGCGACGACGATTTTCTTCATCATGCTCGTCATGGAACGGTCGTTCAACCGTCCGTACATGTGGCCGCTCATACCGTTCAATCTGAAGGGGATGCTCAGCATCCTGCTGCGGGTGCCGGTGCTTCAGAACCGGAAACGGCCGATCTACCTGAAGCCGCAGCAGGAGGACAGGATGCCGAACGGCGGCGAATCGCGGTAGCAGGTTCGAAAAAAATACAAATGATATGTGGAATTATCCATTTCGGCGGGGAACCGAATGCGCTATACTGAGCTAAATGGTGCAAACTAATAACATTTGGGCATTTTTTTCGAACGAAAGCGGAGGGGAACTGGATGTACTTACACGGTACCAGCAAAATTAACGCGCAAGGCCATTTGGAAATCGGAGGCTGCGACACCACGGACTTGGCACAACAGTTCGGCACGCCGCTTTACATCGTAGACGAGGCGCTCGTGCGCCAGAGAGCCCGCGAATACGTGGAATCGTTCCGCGCGTCGGGATTGAAATTCCAGGTTGCCTACGCGAGCAAAGCGTTCAGCGTAATGGCGATGTGCTCGATCGCGGAGCAAGAAGGATTGTCGCTTGACGTCGTATCCGACGGCGAGCTGTATACAGCGCTGAAAGCCGGCTTCCCGGCGGCGCGCATTCACTTCCACGGCAACAACAAGACGCCGGAAGAAATCAACATGGCGCTCGACGCGAACATCGGCTGCTTCGTCGTCGACAATTTCAACGAGCTGTACCTGCTGAACGCGCTCGCGGCCGACAAAGGCAAACGCGTCAACGTGCTGCTGCGCATCACGCCCGGCGTCGAAGCGCACACGCATGATTATATTTCCACCGGCCAGACGGATTCCAAGTTCGGCTTCGACCTAGGCAACGGCACGGCTTACAAAGCGATTCAAGAAACGGCGGCGCAATCGAACCTCGAGCTGCTCGGCGTTCACTCGCATATCGGCTCGCAAATCTTCGAAGTCGAAGGCTTCGCGATGGCGGTCGACAAAGTGGCCGGCTTCGCCGTACAAGTGCGCGACGAGCTGAACGTGACGTTCCGCGTCATCAACCTCGGCGGCGGCTTCGGCATCCGTTACGTGGAAGGCGACACGCCGCTTCCGATCTCGCAATACGTCAAGGCGATCACGGATTCGATCAAGACGAACTTCTCCGCGGCGAGCTATCCGCTGCCTGAAATTTGGGTCGAACCGGGCCGCAGCATGGTCGGCGACGCCGGCACGACGCTGTACACGGTCGGGACAAGCAAAGACATCCCCGGCGTGCGCAAATATATCGCCGTTGACGGCGGCATGTCGGATAACCCGCGTTTTGCGCTGTACGAATCCAAGTACGAGGCGATCCTGGCGAACCGCGCGAACGATCCGCTGGAAGAGACCGTAACCATCGCAGGGAAACTCTGCGAAAGCGGAGACAAGCTGATCATGGATCTGGAACTGCCGAAAGCGAAGAGCGGCGACCTGCTTGCCGTCTTCTGCACGGGCGCGTACAATTATTCCATGGCGAGCAACTATAACCGGGTCCGCCGCCCGGCGGTCGTCTTCGTCAAAGACGGCGCGGCAGACGTTGCCGTCAAGCGCGAATCGCTTGACGACATCATCGGCAACGACGTCATTCCGGCGCGGCTGCAAACGTCCGCGGCGCGTTAATCGGCCGACGCCCGCCATTGGCTGGCGCAGCGTTTATCTGATTCAAAGGGGATCCAAGCGTGGCATAAGCGGTAAACTTATGCTATGCTTGGATTTTACAATGAGAATTGACAGGAGGTTTGCCAAACCATGGCTAAACAAGCAAAAATCACCATGTCCAACGGCGCCGAGGTGCTGATCGATCTGTTCGAGAACGATGCGCCGAACACGGTGGCGAACTTCGAGAAGCTGGCGAAAGAGGGCTTCTACAACGGACTGAACTTCCATCGCGTCATCCCGGGCTTCGTCGCGCAAGGCGGCTGCCCGAACGGGACAGGCACCGGCGGCCCGGGCTACACGATCAACTGCGAAATCAACCCGAACAAGCACGAGCGCGGAGCGCTTGCGATGGCGCATGCCGGCCGCAACACGGGCGGAAGCCAGTTCTACATCGTGTACCAGCCGCAGCCGCATCTGGACGGCCAGCACACGGTATTCGGCAAAGTCGTATCCGGCATGGAGCATGTCGACAAGTTCCAAGGCCGCGACAAAATGGACAAGGTCGAAATCATCGAAGCGTAAGACAAGCAGGCCGCAGCCGGTGGAGAACGTTCCGCCCGCTGCGGTTTTCTCGTATCGGGCCTGCCCGCTCCTGCGCCATTCGACACAAAACCGACGAAACAGGTTGCTTTTTCAATACGAGAGTGGTAACATTTCCACAAAAGTAGTTGCGATTTTTCCTTCGGGGTCGGGTGAAATTCCCAACCGGCGGTGATCGAAGGGCTGCTGGCCGTTGTATCGCTTAAGCGGCTTCGCTCCTTCGTCAGTCCGTGACCCGGCTCGCAAGCATGGATATCCCTTGAGGGCGTGCATGCTGCTTGACGGTGGACCTGGTGCAAATCCGGGACCGACAGTATAGTCTGGATGGGAGAAGGAAAAGGCACGCGAATACCATTTTTTCATTTCTTGCCGACCTTGTACTTTTTTTCACATGGTCGCCGAGTTTGTTTGAATGTGTCTTCGACCGTTGTCTTTGACCTGCGTTTCTCTAATCACCCCGTTGGCGCTACTTGGCCGAGGGGTGATTTTTATTTCTGCGACGATCGATATATTGAACGACGAAACGTACATGCGGCTGGCGCTTGACCTGGCCTCCAAGGCGAAGGGTCAGACGGAAATCAATCCCGTCGTCGGCTGCGTCGTCGTCCGCGAAGGCCGCATCGTCGGCCTGGGCGCGCATTTGCGCCGGGGGGAAGGCCACGCGGAGGTGCATGCGCTGCGCATGGCCGGCGACGAAGCGGAAGGCGCGACGGCTTATGTCACGCTGGAGCCGTGCAGCCATCACGGCCGGACGCCGCCGTGCTGCGAGCGGCTGATCGAGGCGAAGGTCGCCCGCGTCGTCGTCGCCTGCGCGGATCCGAATCCGCAGGTGGCGGGGCGGGGCATCGCAAGGCTGCGCGAGGCGGGCATCGCCGTCGACGTCGGACTGCTTGAACGGGAATCGACGCGGATGAACGAGATGTTCAACAAGTTCATCACGACGCGGCTGCCGTTCGTCACGATGAAATCGGCGATGACGCTGGACGGCAAGCTGGCGGCGAAGTCCGGCGACAGCCGGTACGTCAGCGGCCCGCAGGCGCGGGAGATGGCGCACACGCTCCGTCACCGGCACATGGGCATCATGGTCGGCGCCGAAACGGCGCTGATCGACGACCCGGAGCTGACGACGCGCTTGTCGGTACCGGCCGTTCATCCCGTGCGCATCGTCGTCGACTCCAGGCTGCGGCTGCCGCTCGATGCCCGCCTGCTGCGCGGCCGTTCGGCGCCCGTGATCGTGCTCACGGTCGAAGGCGCCGATCCCGGCAGGCGCGCCGCGCTGGAAGCCGCCGGCGCCGAAGTGATCGCCTGCGGAAGCGGAAGCCGCGTCGATTTGTCGATCGCCATGCGCAAGCTCGGCGAGAAGGAGATCGGCTCGATCCTGCTGGAGGGCGGCGGCAAGCTGAACGGCGCGATGCTGGAGCTTGGCCTGGTCGACAAGCTGCTGCTCTTCATCGCGCCGAAAGTGATCGGCGGCCAGATGGCGCCGGGCGTCTTCCAGTTCGACGGCTTCGAGAAGATGGCGCATGCGATCCCGTTCCGCGAGGTGGAGGTCGAGCGGATCGGCGGCGACATCTTCCTCAGCGGCTATCCCGATTATGAAGCCGGCGACCGCTCGGGCGGAGCTTAAGGGCACGGCCGCCAACAAGGCTTGCGCATCGCGGGCCCACCGACCGATAGTCGGGAAGAGAGGAGGAAGCCGACATGTTTACAGGACTTATCGAAGAAATCGGAACGCTCAAGCGATCCTACAAGCAGGGCGAGGCGATGCTGCTCGTCATCGAAGCGGAGCGCGTGCTGCAAGGCGTCGCCATCGGCGACAGCATCTCGGTGAACGGCGTATGCCTGACGGTAACGGAATTCGACGCCCGGTCGTTCACGGTCGACGTGATGCCGCAGACGTACCGCCATTCGAATTTGAAGGACGTCCGGCCGGGCGAGCCGCTCAATCTGGAGCGTGCCATGCTGGCGGGCGGACGCTTCGGCGGCCATATCGTGCAGGGCCATGCGGACGGAACGGGCGAGATCGTATCGCGCCGCGCCGACGCGAACGCGGTCGTGTTCACCATAAGGCCGCATGACGGCAGGCTGATGCGCTACGTGATCCCGCAAGGCTCCGTCACGATCGACGGCATCAGCTTGACCGTGGCCGTCGCGGAACGCGACAGCTTCGCCGTCTCGATCATTCCGCACACGTTGAAGGAAACGGCGCTGCAGCACAAGAACGCCGGCAGCGTCATCAATATCGAATGCGACGTGCTCGGCAAATACGTCGATCACTTGCTGCGCTACAAGGATAGCTGCGACGACGGGGAACGGACCGGCAAGCCGGAGAGCGGCAGCAAGCTGACCGCCGCGTTTCTGGCGGAGAACGGCTTCCTGTGATCCGCGCGCACGCGGCTGCGGAAGAGACAGACAAAGGGCTTGCAAACAGCCTACTAAAGGAGTGAATGGCGATGAGCAACCAACTGGAAGCAAGAACGACGCCGGACGAGCAGCCGGTGTTCGATACCATCGAAGCGGCGCTCGAGGATCTGCTGCGCGGCAAACCGATTATCGTTGTCGACGACGAGGACCGCGAGAACGAAGGCGATCTGATCGCGCTCGCCAGCAAGGCGACGCCCGAAGTCATCAATTTCATGATTACCGAGGCGCGCGGTCTTGTCTGCGTGCCGATCACGCAGGAACGCGCGGAGGAGCTCGACCTGCCGCCGATGGTGCAGCGCAACACCGATTACCATGGCACCGCGTTTACCGTGTCGGTCGATCATATTTCGACGTCGACGGGCATATCGGCGTACGAGCGGTCGCAGACGGTGCAGGCGCTGATCGATCCCGGCACGAGGGCGGACGACTTCCGCCGTCCGGGCCATATCTTCCCGCTGATCGCGAAGAAGGGCGGCGTGCTGCGCCGCGCCGGGCATACGGAAGCGGCGATCGACCTGGCCCGCATGTGCGGCTCCAAGCCCGCGGCGGTCATCTGCGAGATCATCAAGGAAGACGGCTCGATGGCCCGCCTGCCGGATCTGATCGAGTTCAAGGCGAAGCATGAGCTGAAGCTGATTTCCATTCAGGCGCTCATTCATTACCGCAACGAGAAAGAGAAGCTGGTGGAGCGGGTCGTCGAAGTGAAAATGCCGACCGATTTCGGCATATTCCGGGCGGTCGCGTACACGAACGACGTGGATAACAAGGAGCATGTCGCGCTCGTGAAGGGCGAGATCGACCCGACGAAGCCGACGCTCGTGCGCGTCCACTCCGAATGCCTCACCGGCGACGTGTTCCATTCCCACCGCTGCGATTGCGGTCCGCAGCTCGAAGCGGCATTGCGCCAAATCGACGAAGCCGGCCAAGGCGTGCTGCTCTATATGCGGCAGGAAGGCCGCGGCATCGGCTTGATCAACAAGCTGAAAGCCTATAAGCTTCAAGAGCAGGGATTGGATACGGTGGACGCGAATATTAAACTTGGCTTCGCCCCGGATTTGCGCAATTACGGCATCGGCGCCCAAATTCTCAAAGACCTTGGCGTCCGCCAGATGCGCCTGCTCACGAACAATCCGCGCAAAATCCGCGGGTTGGAGGGCTACGGCCTCGAAGTCGTCGAACGCGTGCCGATTCAAATGGACGCGAACGAGGACAACGACCGTTACCTGCACACGAAGAAGGACAAATTGGGCCATTTGCTCAAATTTGACGAATACCATATTTAAATTCCCATTCCCAGCATAGAGCGGGTTAAATCAGAGAGGATGACTGTACAATGCCGAACGTATTCGAAGGACATTTAATTTCCGAAGGGTTAAAATACGGCGTCGTCGTAGGACGTTTCAACGAGTTTATCTCCAGCAAGCTGCTTGGCGGCGCGCTAGACGCGTTCAAGCGTCACGGCGCGGACGACAATGAAGTGGACATCGCCTGGGTGCCGGGCGCATTCGAAATTCCGCTGATCGCGCAGAAGATGGCCGAGAGCGGCAAGTACGACGCCGTTATTACCCTTGGCGCCGTCATCCGGGGGTCAACGCCGCACTTCGACTACGTCTGCAACGAAGCAGCCAAGGGCGTCGCCGCAGTCGGCCTGAAGACCGGCGTACCGACCGTGTTCGGCGTTCTGACCGTCGATTCCATCGAGCAAGCGATCGAGCGCGCGGGCACGAAAGCCGGGAACAAAGGCTGGGAAGCCGCGGTAACGGCGATCGAAATGGCCAACTTGACGAAAGTGCTTCAAGGTTAAGCCGCGAAGCGACAGGCATGGTTCGCAATGACAAGCATGACAATTCACCTTATTAGGAGTGGGCCGGAGCCATGGCGGTGACCTACAAATTGGAATCGTTCGAAGGGCCGCTCGACTTGCTCCTTCATCTCATCGATAAAGCCGAGATCGACATTCATGAGATATCGATCAGCGAGATTACGGATCAGTACATGGACTACTTGAATGCGATGCAGGAGCTCGAGCTGGAAGTTACGAGCGAGTTTCTCGTCATGGCGGCAACGCTGCTGTCGATCAAGAGCAAGCAGCTGCTCCCGAAACCGCCGGTCATCGAAGACGATTATTACGAGGAATGGCCGGACGACGGGCTCGACCCGCGCGACGAACTGATCGCGAAGCTCGTGGAGTACCGCAAATATAAGCAAATCGCCGAGCAGCTCCGGGAACAGGAATTCGAGCGAAGCCTCGTCTATACGAAGGAACCGGAGGACATGACGCCGTTCATGAAGATCGTGCCGGAGAATCCCGTCAAAGGGCTGACCGTCGCGGACCTGGTCGCCGCGTTCCAGAAGGCGCTTCGCAAAGCTTCGCGCCGCAACATCGTCGCCACGATCCATCGCGACGAAATCTCGGTCAAGGACCGGATCCGCGACATCGTCGAGGTGCTGCGGGAGTTCGAAACCGTCCGGTTCTCGAAGCTCATCCGGGACGATATGAGCCGGCACGAAGTCGTCGTAACGTTCCTGGCGCTGCTCGAATTAATGAAGATGAAGCACATTCGCTGTTTTCAGCACGGCCTGTTTGATGATATCGTTGTGCATTGGAGGGGTGAAACGGCTGATGGCGGATTATTCGAAGTTGAAGTCGATTACTGAGGGACTGCTGTTCATGGCGGGGGACGAAGGGCTGACGGTCAAGCAGCTGTCGGACATTCTCCAGCTGGATGCAGCGGTCGCGGCCGATCTGGCCAAAGATTTGATGAAGGATTTGAAATCGAAGAAGCGCGGCATTCAGGTGTCGCTCGTCGCCGGGGCTTACCGGATGACGACGAATCCGGACCATGCGGTGTACTTCGAGCGGATGGCGTATTCGCCGACGCGTTCGAGCCTGTCGCAGGCGGCGCTCGAGACGTTGTCCATCGTTGCCTACAGGCAGCCGATCACGCGCGTCGAGATCGAGGAAATCCGCGGCGTGAAATGCGACCGGGCGATCCAGTCGCTCGTGAGCAAGGATCTGATCGAAGAAGTCGGGCGCGCCGAGCAGATCGGCCGTCCGATTCTATATGGCTCGACGAAGTCGTTTCTGGAATATTTCGGCTTGTCCGGCCTCGACGCGCTGCCTGAGCCGTCTTCCGTCGCGATCGACGATCTGGAAGACCAGACCCAGCTGCTGTTCGAGCGGTTAGAGGGCCGCCAGATGACGATCGAGGAGATGTCGTTCGCCGATCTCGATTCCGAATTGGGCGAGGAGCCGCAGCGCGAGTCCGAACCCGATCGGTCGCAGGCGCCGGAACCGGAGACGGTGCCGGAGAGTTGAGCCGGGAGCGCGATTAAGGATACAACCAACCGAATGAGATTTGTCCGCAAGGTCATACTATATCCGACCAACTCAGGGAAATGGGGGGAAACGCCATGCTTGGCTACCCGTTCGGATGGATGATTGCGGCAGGTCTCTTTTTTTTGCTTGTGCTCGCTATTGCGCTGTCGCCCGTCGTCATTCGCGGTCGTATCAAACGGATGGGGGAAGACGATGACGCCGAATTAAGCATCCGCGCGCTGCTCGGCCTCGTGAACTTTCATTGGCAGCTGCCCGAAATGAAATTCAACGGGGTCGCCATGGAGCTGAAACGCGAACTGACGGCGGAGAACGTCGCAAGCAGCGGCACGGACGTAGGCAAGAGCAGCGTCAATCTCCAAAGCATCATGAAATCGATCGACTGGACGCAAGCACTGCTGCAGCATACGGACGATCTGCTCGGCTGGGTCAAGAAGACGCTCGGCCATGTGCGCGTTACGGAATGGAAGTGGGTTAGCGCGGTCGGCACCGGCGACGCGATGTGGACCGCCATGCTGACCGGCACGGTCTGGTCGGCGAAGACGACGGTCATCGGCGTGCTGTCGCAGCTGATTCAGCTGGAGACGGATCCGGAGCTTACGGTGCAGCCGGTGTTCCAGGCGGCGTATTTCTCGACGGAGGGCAAATTCACGGCGAAGGTCAGCTTCGGCTATGCCATCTTCGCCGGCATCAGGCTGGCGGTCAAGATGAAGCATGCGGCCGCCGAAGGCGTGCCGAGAGGCGTTGTCGGCTGGCAGCGGATTCTGCTGCGCGGCTGACGCATCGGTTTCGATTTGCCTCGGATTCCGATTACATAATGTACAATTCGCGGGGGAACGCTAGAGACGGCAAGCGCAGTATCCGATTTCGATCCGAGGAGGACTTTATCGATGGCAGACCATCCGATTCAAGGCTTAATGCAGACCGCAATGGAGAATATCAAGGAAATGGTCGATGTCAACACAATCGTCGGCGATCCCGTGCAAACCCCTGACGGCAGCGTCATTATGCCGATATCCAAAGTCGGTTTCGGTTTCGTGGCGGGCGGCAGCGATATCCGCATGGGCGGCGACAACAAGCAAGGCGATATGCACAACGCTTCGGTGCAGCTTCCATTCGGCGGCGGCAGCGGCGGCGGCGTATCCATCACGCCGATCGCGTTCCTCGTCGTCGGCACGCACGGCGTACGCATCGTGCCGCTGGACAATCAGACGCATCTGATGGAGCGCGTGCTCGATTCCGCTCCGCAAGTGTTCGACAAAATCCAAAGCATGTTCAAGAAAGACCATGCCTCGTCCGAAGCCGAATCCGTGCTGATCGACAGCATGGACTTAAGCTGATCGCGATCGACGGCGGTAAGCTTTCGCAGACCTTGTAACCGTCCGCTTCGGGACGGTTTCTTTTTTTGGACAGGTTGGGATATATCCCGCTCCGCTTCATATACTTGAACTATGACGAGTGACGACATCTTGAAGGAGGACAACTATGAGGCTCGCCAGCATAAGAAACCAATTGGCCGCGATCGCTGCGACGGCCTTGCTGCTTCTGCCCGTTTGGGGCGGGACCGCCGGAGCGGAGCCGGAAGCCTTGATAACGGGGGCGCGGGGCGCGGCGCTGATCGACGTGGAGTCCGGACGGCTGCTCTACAGCCACAACGGGGACAAGCCGATGCTGATCGCCAGCTTGACGAAGATCATGACGGCGATCGTGGCGATCGAGCACGGCAAGCTTTCCGATATGGTCGAGACGAGCGTCCGTGCCGCAGGCAAGGAAGGCTCCTCGATCTATTTGCGGCGCGGGGAGAAAATGAGCCTGCACAACTTGCTGTACGGACTGATGCTCCGTTCCGGGAACGATGCGGCCACGGCAATCGCCGAGCATGTCGGGGGCTCGGAGGAAGGGTTCGTGCATCTGATGAACGCGAAAGCCGAAATGCTCGGCCTGGCGCATACGCAGTTCATGAATCCAAGCGGACTGGATGCGGAGGGGCATTATTCTTCGGCGAACGATTTGGCCAAGCTGACCGCTTACGCGCTCAAAAATCCCGTGTTCAAGGAGATCGTCAAGACGCGCAGCAAATCGGCGCCGAACCCGAACGACCAATGGGATTATTCATGGAAGAATAAAAACAAAATGCTTGCGATGTACGAAGGGGCGGACGGCGTGAAAACCGGCTACACGAAGAAGTCGCTGCGCTGCCTTGTCAGCTCCGCGACGCGAAGCGGCCAGCAGCTGGTCGCCGTGACGATCAATGACAGCAACGACTGGAACGATCATATGCGGATGCTGGATTACGGTTTCCGGCATTACCCGCTGAGCGAAATTGCGCATAAAGGACAGCCCGTGCAAGGTTATCCGCTCGCCGTCGGCCGCACGCTCCGCTATCCGTTCGCCGAAGGCGAGAAGGAGCGGCTGCGCGCCAAGCTGACGCTCCTCGACGCGCGTTCGGCGGCTTACCTGCTCGGCGAGCGCGGGACGATGCAATGGTTCGTCGGCGATGCCAAGATCGGCGAGACGCCGGTTTACGATCCGAACGGCAATCGGATCAGCCTTCCCGATAAACCGGCATGACCCGTTACTTGGCCGGTAACGTATCCGGCGGCTTGAATTAACCGGTAACCTGAAGCCGTTCATTCGGGGGTCGAAACTTTCATTCGATCTCAAGGACATTTAAACCGTTATCCACGCGCATTTTCGAGGGGAGGAGGCTGCGGGATGGTCAATTTCATATGGCTCTTCTTTATTGCGGCCAGCTTCGTGGCCGCAATCATGAACGGGCGCATGGACGCGCTTACCGAGGCGGCGTTCGAGGGCGCCAAAAGCGGCGTTACCGTCAGCTTCGGCTTAATCAGCGTCATGGTATTCTGGCTCGGCTTGATGCGGATCGGCGAGGACGCGGGACTTCTGCGCAAAATCGCCGCCCTGCTGCAGCCGGCCGTTCGCTTCCTGTTTCCCGACGTTCCCAAGGGGCACCCCGCGCTAGGCTACATCATGAGCAACATGAGCGCCAATATCCTGGGGCTTGGCAACGCGGCGACGCCGATGGGCATCAAAGCGATGCAGGAGCTGCAGAAGCTGAACCCGCATAAAGAAACGGCGTCTGCGGCCATGTGCACCTTGCTCGCGCTCAATACGTCCAGCATCACGCTCGTCCCGACGACGCTGATCGCCATCCGCATGACGTACGGCTCCGCGAACCCGGCCGAGATCGTCGGCACGACGCTGGCGGCCACGCTTGTCGCCACGGTGGCGGCGATCGCCGCCGACCGCTGGTACAGGCATCGCTACAACCGCAGGCCGCCGACGACGATCGACCGGGACGGACCGGCGTTCCGCGATTCCCTCGGGCCTCAAGGTCCGCCGGGTGCCGGTGCCGGAGGCCGCGGAGAAGGGAAGGGTGAGGCCGTTGTATGAGTGGGTAACGTCGATATCCGCCTGGCTCATTCCGTTCATGATCGTGTTCATTCCTTTGTATGCCGCGTTCAAGAAGGTTCCCGTGTACGAAACGTTCATCGACGGCGCCAAGGACGGCTTCGGCACCGCCATTAACATCATTCCGCATCTGGTCGGCATGATGGTCGCCATCAGCATGTTCCGGGCTTCCGGCGCGATGGATATGCTGGCCAGCCTGATCCGGCCGCTGTTCGACAGTTTGCACATCCCGAGCGAGGTGCTGCCGCTAGGCCTGCTGCGGCCGCTGACGGGAGCCGGCTCGCTCGCGTTCACGACGGAGCTGATCAAGACGTACGGCCCGGACTCCATGATCGGCCGCATCGCTTCGACCATCCAGGGCAGCACGGATACGACGCTGTACGTATTGACGGTTTATTTCGGCGCCGTCGGCATCCGCAAGAGCAAATACGCGCTCAAAGTCGGGTTATTCTCGGATCTGGTCGGATTCATGGCCGCCATCATCATTTGTTTATTCGTTTTCGGATCCTGATTACCGGACCGCTTCTTGAGTCGCTTGCCGCCTTCCGATAACCCTCGTGGCCTACATAATTCTATTCAGATCGCTGGAAATCGCCGCTTCGCTGTATGAATCTCCTTCATGGGAGGTTGAGACAGCGGAGCTTCTTTGCCGTATACGGCCGCAACCGGGTCTTCCGGACCGCTTCTGCTTTCTTTCATAGGTCGATTTAGGGTATGATGGAGCGTGAGGTGAAGATATTGGAACGTTTACAGAAAATTTTGGCGCAGGCCGGCGTTGCATCGCGCCGCAAATGCGAAGAACTCATTTTGTCCGGGAAGGTACAGGTTAATGAAGAGACCGTCACGACGCTGGGCGCGAAGGCCGACCCTGCGGTAGATGTCATTACGGTCGACGGACGAAGAATCAAGAGCGAGAGCAAGCTGTACCTGATGCTGCATAAACCGAAAGGCGTCATCACGAGCGCGAGCGACCCGCAAGGACGCAAAATCGTCTCCGATTACTTGCCGGGCATCAAGGAGCGGGTGTATCCCGTCGGACGGCTCGATTACGATACGGAAGGGCTTCTGCTTCTGACGAACGACGGCGAGTTCGCCAACCTGCTTACGCATCCGAGCCATCACGTGCCGAAGACGTACTGGGCGACGGTCAAGGGCGTGCCGCACGGATCGGCGCTGGAGCGGCTGCAGCAGGGCATTCTGCTGGAGGACGGCATGACGGCACCCGCCGAAGTCGAGTACCATGACGTCGACACGGCGAAGAACCAGGCGACGATCACGATCACGATCTACGAGGGCCGCAACCGCCAGGTACGCCGCATGTTCGACGCCATCAACCATCCCGTCGTCCTGCTTCGCAGGGTTCGGTTCGGAGAGCTCGGGCTGCACGGACTGGCCCGCGGCAAGTACCGCCACCTGACGCCGAGAGAGGTGCAGGACCTGCGCGCAGCGGCCGTCAAGACACATAAAATTCAAAAATAACGAGCGGCGGCAACCTCAATTGCCGTCTGATTTTCGTTATAATGATGGTACGGAACCAGCAATTATCAGCATAGGAACAGGCGGTGAACGGAGATATGAAATCAAACCGCAGACTCATCCAAGTGCTGATCTTCCTCGGCGTTCTCGTGCTCGGCGGGTATGCGATCGGCAATTCGCTGTTCGCGGACGGCAACGGCCTTCCGTCCAAGGGCTCGAAACCGCCGGCTTTCGCGCTTCTGGACATGGACGGCAAGACGCACCGGCTCGAGGACTACAAGGGCAAAGCGCTCGTCATCAACTTCTGGGGCACGTTCTGTCCGGGCTGCGTGACGGAGACGCCGGATTTGGAAGAACAGTACAAGATACATGGGGACAAGCCGTTTGAAATCGTCGGCATTAATCTGAGCGAGGACAGGCTGGCGATTACGAATTTCATGAAGCAGTACGGCGTCACGTACACGATGCTGCAGGACAACAATCGGCAGGTCGAGCAAGCCTATGGACTTAGGTCGTATCCAACCACCTTCTTCGTGAAGCCAGACGGTACGATTATGGACGTCTTTATCGGACCGATGGGGAAAGAAGACATGAACGAGCGCATTACGAAGCTGCTCGCTTCCTAGTCGAAGGAGGTTTTTTGTTTTGTCGGCTTTTGAGAATACGAAATGCGCATGCGGTCACCAGAATCCGACCGGCACGGTGCTGTGCGAGAGCTGCGGCTACCCGCTGGATCCGGAGCTCGAGAACAGCGACGCTCCGCTCGAAATGCGCTATGACGGCATCGCGCGCCGGTCGCAGAAGGCCAATCCGTCGCTGATCGACCGGGTATGGAATTTCTTCTCTTCCGTCAAGATCGCCGTACGCTTAATCATTATTACGCTGCTGGCGGCGATGATCGGCACGATTTTCACGCAAGAGAACGCGTTCATTTCCTTCGATCCGAGCACGTACTACGAAGATCGCTACGGCTGGATCGGCAAATGGTATTATAAGCTCGGTTTCTCCAATACGTACGAATCCTGGTGGTTCATCGGCCTGCTCGTCATGATCGGCACCTCGCTCGTCATCTGCAGCCTGGATCGCGTCCTGCCGCTGTACCGGGCGCTCAATAAGCAACAGATCCGCAAGCACGAACAGTTTCTGACCCGTCAGAAGACCGTGTTCGCCACGGAGATCGAAGGCTCCGAGGAAGCGTGGACCGAGAATCTGGCCAAGCAATTGAAGCGCAAGCGCTACAAGGTGACCGTGGAGGGCAAGGCGCTGCTGGCCGAGAAGAACCGGTTCAGCCGCTGGGGCCCTTACGTCAACCACATCGGACTGATCGTCTTCCTGCTCGCGGTGCTGCTGCGCACGCTTCCCGGCTGGAAGCTCGACAACTACGTGACCGTCCCGGAAGGGGAGACGGTCAAGGTGCCGGAGACGAGCTATTACATCAAGAACGAGAAGTTCACGATCGATTATTATACGGATGACGAGTTGCCGGCCGAACTGAAAGGGACGGCCAGGGCGAAGCTCTATGAGACGCAGGCCGTGCTGTACACCTGCGCCGCCGATTGCGACGATCCTTCGAAGCAGCCGCAGCTGAAGGAAGTGAACCGGCATAACATCATCGTGAACGATCCGCTGTCTTACAAAGGGATTAAGGCGTACCAGTTCGGCTACGACGACACGGCGAAGCTGAAAGCGGTCCATCCGGTCCTGATCGATAAGAAAGCGGGCAAAACGTACGGACCGTTCGAGCTCGACATGCGCAATCCGCAGCTGGACTACGCGCTTGGTCCGTACACGCTGGAGCTGCGCGAATCTTATATGGACTTTGCGCTCAATACGGACGGCCGGCCGACGACGAAGTCGCGCGAGCCGAACGCGCCGGCCTTCGTGTTCGTGCTGAAGGGACCGGGATTGCCGGACGACGGCGAGCCGTACATGTACTTCCCGAAGCAGAACGACAAGGTGCGTTTCAGCCAAGACGTCATCAACGCCAACCTGGCGGACAAGTTCGAGCTGAAAGTGCCGTCGATGGAAGGCGTCGAATTCGCTCCGGTCGAAACGTCGCTCAACATCCGTTATGACCGGGCCATGCCCTATATTTGGGTCGGGGCGGGCATATCCATGTTCGGGCTTCTGCTGGGCTCCTATTGGCAGCATCGCCGAATCTGGCTGCGCATTGACAACGGCCGCGTTACGCTTGGCGCACATACGAACAAGAACAATTACGGCATGCGTGCCGAGGTCGCGTCCGCGCTCCGCGGAATAGGCATCGTCGTAGAGCCGAAGTCGCTCGATAACGGGAGGAACAAGACGTGAGTTTGCTTGATTTCAGCAGCGACGCGTTTATCGTCGCATTCTTTTTATACTGCTTTGGCTTTTTATTCTACGGCGTGGCCGCGCTCGGCAAGAAGTGGAGCAAGCGCAGTCCGGAAGAGCATATCAGACGGTGGGGGCCGATCGCTTACATCGTCTCCGTGCTCGGCTTCCTGGCGCATCTCGCGTTCTTCTTCACGCGCTGGGCGGGCGGCGGCCATATCCCGACGAGCAATATGTACGAATTCATGTCGTTCCTCGCGATGGCGATCATGGCGGCGTTCCTCATTGTCAACGCGATCTACCGCAAGCCGCTGCTCGGACTGTTCGCGCTTCCGCTCGTGGTTATCATCGTCGCGTACGCGGCCGTGTTCCCGCAGGAAGTGCAGCCGCTTATTCCGGCTTTGCAGTCGTACTGGCTGAAGATTCACGTCACGACGGCCGCATCCGGCGAAGCGTTCTTCGCCGTCGGCTTCGCGGCGGGACTGATGTACCTGCTCCGTACGGTCGATTTTGCGAGAACGGACGTCAAATCGCGCCGCGAGCAGCGCTGGGTCGAATTCACGCTGTACGTCATTATCGTCATTATCGCCTTCATCAGCACCGTCTTCGCCTTCCGCGGCGCGGGCTACGAGGCGAGCTTCAAGCAGGAGACGGTCTCCATCGATGCGAGCGGCGTCGAGAATTCGTCGGTCAATTCGGTCGAGTATTCGCTGCCGCCGATCTTCAAGCCGTATAACAGCCAAGTCGTGTCCATCGATTCGTTCCTCGGCATGGACCAACCGCTGTTCGAGACGCCGCACTGGATGAAGGGCGTCGACGCGGCCCGCAAGCTGAACACGATTACGTGGTCGATCATCAACGGCTCGATTCTTTACGGCATCTTGCGGCTGCTGCTGCGCAGACGAATCGGCGCGGCGATCCATCCGCTTATGGACGGGATCGACGAGGACGATATCGATGAGATCAGTTACCGCGCCATTGCGATCGGGTATCCGATCTTTACGCTCGGCGCCTTGATTTTCGCCATGATTTGGGCTTATATCGCCTGGTCCCGTTTCTGGGGCTGGGATCCGAAGGAAGTATGGGCCCTCATCACCTGGCTGTATTACACGGCTTATCTGCATCTCCGACTGTCGCGCGGCTGGCATGGTTCCAAGTCCGCCTGGCTCGCGGTCATCGGTTTCGTCGTGGTTATGTTTACGCTGATCGGGGTCAACCTTGTCCTCGTCGGCCTGCACTCGTACGCGGGTGTGTAATACGTATCCGTTCCTGCAGCCAGGCGCGCGTCTCTCGAGGCGCGCGCCTGCAGCGCAGAGAGGAACGCCATTCCTACTTGAGAGGGGCAAGCAATCATGTCCGAAGAGCTGCACCGCATACTTGTCGTGGACGATGAAGAACGGATCCGCAGGCTGCTGAAAATGTATCTGGAGAAGGAAGGCTATGTCATCGAAGAAGCGGAAGACGGCGAGACCGCGCTTCGGATGGCGACCGTCGGCGAGTTCGATCTGATCCTGCTCGACGTTATGCTGCCGGGCATGGACGGCATCGAAGTGTGCACGCGCCTGCGCCAGGCGAAGGCGACGCCCGTGATCATGCTGACGGCGAAAGGCGAAGAGATGAACCGCGTGCAGGGCTTCGAAGTCGGCGCCGACGATTACGTCGTGAAGCCGTTTAGCCCGCGCGAGGTGATCTACCGGGTCAAGGCTATTCTGCGCCGCTCCTCGGCGACCGCGTTCCTGACCAAGGAAGCGCTGACGAGCAACAATATCGTCTTCCCGCATCTGATCATCGAGCATGACGCGCACCGCGTCATGGCCGGCGGTCAGGAAGTGAGCTTGACGCCGAAAGAATACGAGCTGCTGCACTACTTGGCGATATCGCCGGATAAAGTGTTCTCGCGCGAAGAGCTGCTGAAGGATGTATGGAATTACGAGTTCTTCGGCGATCTCCGCACCGTGGATACGCATGTCAAGCGGCTGCGCGAGAAGCTGAACAAGGTTTCCCCGGAAGCGGCGATGATGATCACGACGGTATGGGGCGTCGGCTACAAGCTCGAGGTGTCCAAATAAGTGGTTATCTGGCGCAGCGTAGTCGGAAAGCTCTGGCTCACCATCATCGCACTCGTGGCAGCCGTCCTGCTAATTCTGGGGATGTTCCTGCTGCAGTACATCGACATCGCGTTCAGCTCGAATTCCCACGCGGTCAAGGTATTGTTCGTCTACACGGCCATCATCGGCTTTCTGCTGTCAACGTTCTTCGCGTTCTTCTTGTCCACGAAGATCACGCAGCCGCTGCTGCAGATGAAGAAGGCGGCCGATCTTATTTCGCAGGGCGAATACCGCACGCGCGTGCCGATTCGCTCCACGGACGAGATCGGAGACTTGGCGAATACGTTCAACAACATGGCGGCAGAGCTCGAGACGCTCATCCGCGACTTGAATCACGAGAAGGAGCATCTGGCCAGCGTCTATCGCAGCATGGCGGATGCGGTCGTCACGTTCGATACGTCCGGTCAAGTGATTCTGGCCAACCCGCACGGCCAGCAGCTGATCGACCGCTGGCTGGAGCTGGAATGGACGGATGAATCGCGCGTCCGCGCGCAAGTGCCGGGTCCCATGTTCGAGCTCTATCGCAAAGTGCTGCGCGAAGGGCGCGATCTGACGGATAAGGTGCATGTGCAGAGCGGGGTCTGGTCGGTCGTCATGGCGCCGCTCAAATCGAACGATACGGTTCGGGGAGCCGTCGCGGTGATGCGGAACGTAACGGAAGAGTCGAAGCTGGAGAAGCTTCGGCGGGATTTCGTCGCCAACGTCTCCCATGAAATCCGCACGCCGCTCTCGATGCTGCAGGGCTACAGCGAAGCGCTGATCGACGATATCGCCGCTTCGCCGGAAGAGCGCAAGGAGCTCGCCCAGGTCATCTACGAAGAGTCGCTGCGGATGGGACGCTTGGTGAAGGACTTGCTGGACCTGGCCCGGATGGAAGCGGGGCATATGGAAATGCATATGGAGCAGACGGATCTGACGATGCTGCTGAAGCGGGTGCATCGCAAGTTTCAAGGGCTGGCGAAGGAGCAGCATATCCAACTGGATATCGAGCTGGTCTCCGAACCGCTCATCATCGCGGAAGCGGATGAAGACCGACTGGAGCAGGTGCTGACGAACCTGCTCGGCAACGCCATCCGTCACACGCCGAAGGAGGCGCGGATCATGATCGGCGCCCGGCATGCGACCGTCGATTCCAAGCCTTACGTCGAGATTAAAGTGAAGGACGAGGGCGAAGGTATTCCGGACGAGGATTTGCCGTTCATCTTCGAACGGTTCTACAAGGCCGACAAGGCCCGTACGCGCGGCGCTTCGTCCGGCGGCACCGGACTTGGCCTGGCCATCGTCAAGAATATCATCGTGTCGCACCAGGGCCAGATTCATGCCGCGAGCACGGTCGGCGTCGGTACGGCGTTCACCATACTGCTGCCGGTCAACCCCGTGCAGCAGGCGTGAAGCCGCGGTTGCCAGGATGCTGCTTGCCGCAGGGTCGGGATACGGAATAGAGAGGGGCGCTTCGCTTGGCGAGGCGCCTTTTCGCGTGTCGGAGAAGCGTAACGGAAAGTCACATCTTGTTGAAGGAAGTAGACAAATCTTGTTGGTCGTGAAACATTTTCTTGCCGTATACGCCTAAAAGAGATAAAAAAGAGCGCCGTTCCACAGTGGGAAAGGCGCTCTATGTCTATCGCGGGACGGGATGAAGCGTATCGCGCATGAAATGAATTAAAGCTTGATTTCTTTCGCTTTGTTCAGATCAGGCAATTGAACGAGCTTGGCAATGACGTCTTGATGCGCGATCTTGTCGACCGTCAGCACCATGATCGCGGATCCGCCTTGCAATTCACGGCCGACCTGCATAGCCGCGATGTTAACGCCGTTGTCGCCTAGCAGCGTGCCGACGCTGCCGATGATGCCCGGCTTGTCGTTGTGCGAGACGAGGATCAGGTTGCCTTCAGGCGCAACGTCGACCGTGAAGCGGTCGATCTGCACGATGCGCGGGCCGTAACCCGTCAGCATCGTGCCGATGACTTGGCGCGTCGCTACTTTGGAGCGCAGCGTAACCGTGATCGAATTCGTAAAGTCGCGTGCCGCGTGCAGACTGTTCACGACAATGTTCACATGACGCTCCTTCGCCAGATGCATCGAGTTGACGACGTTGACCTGATCCGCGCCCAGATGGTGGGAGAGGACGCCGCGAACGATGTAGCGCGTCAGCGGCTGCGTATCGACTTCGGACAAGTCTCCGGCGTACGTCACGTTGATTTCTTCAACGGCGCCTTCGATCAGCTGCGAGACGAAGCTTCCGAGCTTCTCGCTGAGGGAGAAGTACGGCTGCAAAATGCTCAGCACGTTCGCCGGGATCGGAGGCATGTTCACGGCATTGATGAACGGCTTGTCGCGCAAAATATTCAACACCTGCTCGGAAACGTCGATGGCGACGTTCTCTTGCGCTTCCACGGTGGAGGCGCCGAGGTGAGGCGTGACGATGATTTTCGGATGCTTCAGGAACGGGTGATCCGCTGCCGGAGGCTCGGATTCGAAGACGTCGAACGCAGCGCCTGCAACGATGCCTTGATCGGCTGCTTCAACGAGCGCATGCTCGTCGATGATGCCGCCGCGCGCGCAGTTGACGATGCGCATGCCTTTCTTCATCACTTCGAATTGCGGACGGGAAATCATATGGCGCGTTTCCGGCGTGAGCGGCGTGTGGACGGTCATGAAGTCCGCATTGCGGACGATGTCGTCTACGCTCGACAAGCGAATGCCGAGTTTCTCCGCGCGTTCTTCCGTCAGGAACGGGTCATAGCCCCAAATTTCCATGCCGAACGCTTTGGCTCGCTTCGCCACTTCGCTGCCGATACGGCCCATGCCGAGCACGCCGAGGATTTTGCCGCGCAGCTCCACGCCGACGAACGACTTGCGGTCCCATTCGCCGCCGACCGTCTTCAGGTAAGCCTGCGGAATGTGGCGGGCAACTGCCATCATCATGGCGAACGTGTGCTCGCATGTCGTGATCGTGTTGCCGTCAGGCGCATTAATGACGATGATCCCGCGCTGGGTAGCGGCTTCCAAATCGATGTTATCGACGCCTACGCCTGCGCGGCCGACGACTTTCAGCGACTTGCCTGCTTCCATGACGCGGGCAGTGACGCGGGTTTGGCTGCGCACGAGCAGCGCGTCGTACTCGCCGATAATCGCGACGAGCTCATCCTCGCTTAGGCCGGGCTTCTTCTCGACGACGACGTCTTCCGCGTCCACGAGCTTCTGGATGCCTAAATCGCTAATTGGATCTGAGACCAATACTTTAAACATGTGGGATTGCCTCCTGAGCATTTGTATGATGGGGTGTATAGTAGAAGTGAAAGACCCTCGACCATTCCGCTGCACAGCGCAGCGCCATAGTCGAGAGTCTGTTCACGCGATCACACATCAAGCTATGATTGAATCCGGATGAACGAGCCGTTTAAGCCGTCTATAATGTTACTATTTTATAGCAAGTCCGGCCATAAAAGCAATGCTTAAAACTTGAAATTTAAGTATTATCCCGCCAGAGGCAGGGCATGCCGCGTTTCACCTTGCCCTAATGTGAATTTTTCGTTATGATCGTCCGTAAACGGGAGGTAAGGAAATGGAACAATGGCAACAATTGCAACCGGGCGAATTCTGGCGGATGCTGAGCGAAGGCAAGCTGGATCCGGCCCTGATCATCGATGTGCGCGAACCGGAAGAATGGGAGTACTACCATATTAAAGGAAGCACGCCGATGCCGCTCTCTTCGTTCCAAGATACGTGGGAGCGGCTGCCGCAGGATAATCCGGTCTATATCATATGCGCGCACGGCGTCCGCAGCCAGGCGGTTTGCCGGTACTTAAACGAAAAAGGATACGGCAGCCTCGTCAACGTCGTTGGCGGTATGGCGGCCGTATCCCATTTTGATGGTTTCCAATATGACTGATTACTGATTGGGCGGATAGAAGAACGGCAGCTGCGGCAGCAGCTCCTTGCTGTACAGCTCGCCCTTGCTCGCGCCGAAGTCGCCTTCGCGGACGGCTTCGGTATTGACGAGCAGATCGACGATCGAATCGATCGTCCGCATTTTCATCATGCCGGCTTGCCCGGAACGGATGAACTCGTCGACGCGGGACGTCAAGTCCTGCGGGTAGAACGATACGAGGGCTTTGCGCGCGTTCAGCTGATCCGCCGTGATTTTGTTCTTGACGGTCAGTTGAAGCGTCTTCCACGTCGCGATGCTGACGTCCGTCGTTTTCTCGTAATCTTCCGGCAGGTTCGGATTGACCGATGCGCTCCATTTTAGCATGGCGGCATAGTAGTCCTGCTGTCCACCGAGCGCGAATTTAACGCCGTTCGAGTAATACGTGTCTTTCATGAGCGCCTTGTACAAGTCGGCAGCCTTCATATCCTTCGAAGAACCGGCGCCCCGCTGCGCGGCTTCCGTAAACATGCGGAGGCTCTTGAGGAGCTGCAGCTGCGCGGATTCCAGAAGCGGCGAACTCTTCGGCACGGTGGAGTGCTCGGTTTCATCGTACGTGCGCTTCGCCGAGCTGGACAGTTCCTTCAGCGACGAACCGATATCGTTCAACTGGCCGGACGATAATTTGCGCATCGTATCGGTCCAATTGTTTTGAAATTCACGGTAAGGCAAAAATACGGTATGATAGAAGGATACGAGATCCTGTTGCTGATATCCGGCCGCTACGCCTTTATTGCTGCTGCTGCTGAGAAGTTTGGCGTTCTCGATATAGTTGGCTTCCGTCCGGTCGGAACCGACCTTGACGCCGTAGAAAAAGGCGGCGACCGCGAAAACAAGCATGAACAGGAAGCCGAGACTAAAGAGCATTTCGGTGCGCGTTAAACGTTTCTCCATGATGATCCCCTTCATCCGATATTTCGACAAATTTCTCTATAGAATGTCCTACTAGTATAGGATAAAACCTTTTAAAAGGAAATATAAACCTTCCATGGCAGGAGCAGGACATGAAAAAATTCGACATCCGTAAAATCAAGCTGAAAGCGGTCAACCTGGGCGATATCGACGACCGGATGCTGCTCGTGAATTTGTACGCGACGCAGGCGATTACTCTTGTTATCGGCTTTAGCTGGCTATTATTTCAGGGGCGCGATCCTTTTTCTTTATTTCGCCCGGGGGACGGTTTGCATTTCCTCTATTGGGGCGTTGGCCTGGCGGCGGCGGTTATCGTCATGGATATCCTCGCGGCGCGGATCGTGCCCGAGGAGGCGAACGATGACGGGGGCGTCAACGAACGGATTTTCCGAAACCGCCCGATCTGGCATATCGCCTTGCTGTCGCTGGTCGTGGCCGTGTGCGAGGAGACGCTGTTCAGGGGAGCCGTGCAATATCATATCGGCCCGTATTGGACTTCTATTATATTTGCAACCATCCATGTCCGATATCTAAAGCATTGGATCCCGACGGGGCTCGTATTCTGCATCAGTTACGCGCTTGGCTGGATTTACATCAGGACGGGCACTTTACTGGCGCCCGTTATCGCGCATTTCATCATCGACCTGGTAATGGGGCTTGTTATTCGTTTTCGGAGGGAAGCATGAGCAGAGTTCAGAAATTCGGCAAGAAAAAAGGTCCGGCGCCCGCGCAGGACGAGAGCGCCGCTGCGCTTGAAGCGGAATGGGGGCTGGAGGCAGGCGGGGAGGAGACCGTTCGGCTGCCGCCCAGACGGCAGACGCATCCATCGAACAAGCAGCAGATGACCCGATGGTTCTACAGGGTGCTGATCACGCTGTTCATCGCGCTGCTCATCGGTTTGCTGTGGTGGGGCAGGCAATTCGATTACTAGATAGTGAACATAACAGCGGCATGACCGGGAGAGGATGAGGTCCGATGTGGATCGCATGGGTCATTATCATAATCGCGGCGGCTGCCGCCGCTGCGCTGGTTTATATGTGGCGGTTATCGTTCCGTTACGTTCTGGATGAGCAGTCGGCCGCGTTCGAGCGGCTGCCCGCCGCGTTCGACGGCACGTCGGTCTTGTTCATCAGCGATGTCCACCGGCGCGTCATACCGGCCGCGGTCATCGAAGCCGTCAAAGCGGTCGGGGGCGCCGAGCTGGTGCTGATCGGCGGCGATCTGCGCGAGAAATCGGTTCCCGCCGCGCGCATTCGTGCGAATCTCCGACGCTTGTCGCAAATCGCGCCTATGTATATCGTCCATGGCAATCATGATTACGATGAGGATATCCGGCCGTACGAAGTGCTGCTCGAGGAAGAGCGCGCCCGCCTGCTCGTGAACGAATCCGTTATTTTGGAGAAAAGGGACGGCAGCCGGATCCGGCTCGCGGGCGTCGACGACCCGCGCACCTTTCAAGACAAACTGGGGCTGGCATTGTCCGATTGCGAAGATGGACGCGACAAGCTGTTCACGATCCTGCTCGCGCATGACCCGATCGTCGCCAACCGACTGAGCGGCGGCGCGCAGGTCGACTTGATCCTTGCGGGACATACGCACGGCGGACAGATCGCGCTGCCGTCCGGACCTGTCTGGCGAGGCCAAGAACCGTCCCGCTACTTGCGGGGCTGGTATGAGCTGGCGGGGGAAACGACGCGTCCGCGCCTGTTCGTCAGCTGCGGCTTCGGCACATCGCGGCTGCCGCTCCGGCTGATGACGCAGGCGCAGCTGCACCGCATTATTTTGCGTTCGCCGAAGCCGGCTTCGGGTCAAGATCGATCGTCGCCGGATCGATGAAGCCGTAGCCCTTCGCTTCGAGCTTCGTCAGCAGCGTATCCAGCGCTTCCGTCGTCCACGGCAGCTCGTGCATCAGGATGTTGACGCCGGGATGAAGCTGGTCGAGCACGTTGGCGACGACTTTGTCCGGCTTGTTCTTCGTGCTGCTGTCCCAATCCAGCGAGCCGTTGGACCAGGTCATGTAGAGCATGCCGTTATCGCGGACGATCGCCTTGACCCGATCGCCGCCCGAACCGAACGGCGGCCGGAAGAACACGGGCGTCGTGCCCGTGACCTGCTTGACGATCGACTGTACGTCGCCGATCTGCTTCTTGACGATAGCTTCCGATTCTTTCTTCAAGTCGATATGGTCCCAGGAATGATTGCCGATCGTCTGGCCGCGGCCGGCTATTTTTGCGAGCAGCTCCGGATGCTGCTTGACGCGGTAGCCGTTAACGAAGAAAATGGCTTTCGCTTTGTGCTTGTCCAGCGTATCGAGCAGGGAACCGACCGTCTTGCCGGCCTTCGGACCGTCGTCGAACGTCAGCAGCACGACATTGCTGCTGGCCGTAGCTTTATTAATAGGAACGAAGCTGTACACGGCGTTCATCCGGTACAGTTTCTTGGGATGAGCCGTAGACGGCGCGGCAGGCGCGGCAGCGCTCTTGTCCTTGTCGGCAACGCTGGCCCCGGAGCCAGACGCATGCTCTGATGCCGCGGTCGAATCGCTTACGGTGCCGGCATCGCTCGGATGACCGGTTCTGCTTGCGTTATCGGAACCGTTCGCAGCTCCTCCGACGATATTCGCCTGCGGGCTACCTCCGTCATTCGTTCGCACGGCCTCGGGTTTATCCGTCGAAGCCGCGTTCGAGTCCGCCCCGCACCCCGCTATCGTAACCAATGCCGCGATCGCCGCGATCGACGCTTGTACTTTCTTATGCAGTTGCATGCCAATCAGCCTCCAGTCGTCGCAGCATCGGCTGCGCAGCGTACGTACCCAACGTACCCATTGTACCTTATAGTATGGCCGCGCCGAGGAGGTTCTGAACCACCGCTTCCTGAATTTGTGCTGGGATGGGCTAGCTGCCGCGCGGCAAAACTAACGGCGAATCGGAGTGCATCAGCATGACTGGAGGAGGATATTCCCGATGAAATGGTCTGTGTTTCTGCTTGGAGGTCTTGCCGGCGCCGCGGCCGCGGCTTACGTGGCGAAGAAGAGACCCGGCATGTTCGCTTGGGCGACCAGCGCGGCCGGCCATGCGGTGACGGGCGTCTCGAGAAGAGCGATGGGCGCCATGGTCAACCGCAGGTTCGGCATGGAGACGATGCATTCGGCCCCAAAGCGTTCAAGCGTTTCCGCAAAAGAGTCCGGCGCCGCCTGGGGACAAATTGAAATGCTGCTGAACAGCGACCCTGGCGTGAAACAGCAAGTCGACGAGATCAAGGCCGAAGCGAAAACGCATTAAAACATCGGCAAAAAACGAATCGTTTCCCTCGCAGCTGCGTATATACAGTTGCAGGCGGAGACGATTCTTTTTTTCGGCCATCTAGTGCATTCCGTTCGCAGACATGCTAACATAGCACTAAGCACTTTTTATTCACCAAATCACAGCTTCTACATACGCTGTGTATAACAGATGTTACCTGCGTTCAGCGCGCTTTCGAAGATGGTCTTTGCTCCGAATACACGAAGCAGATGCTATTCGAAAAGGAGGATCCTATCATGAAAATCGAACGGCTCAATCAAGACAAAATCCGCATCTTCCTGACGTTCGACGACTTGCTGGAGCGTGGGATCCAGAAGGAAGACATGTGGCGCGAAATACCGAAGGTGCATGAACTTTTCAGCGAAATGATGGATCAAGCCTACAGCGAGCTCGGCTTCGACGCCAGCGGTCCGCTTGCGGTCGAGGTGTTTGCGCTTCCGGCGCAAGGCATGGTCGTTATCGTTACGAGGGGCAAAGTAAACGGCAAATCGGACGACCACATGCAAGAAGAAGAGAATGATGAAGACGTCTACGAGATGGAAGTTACGCTGGAGCAGAGCGATGTCGTGCTTTATGCGTTCCGGGATATCGAGGATGTCATCTCCGTCTGCAAGCAGCTGAAAGCGGCGGATTTGATCGAAGACGGACGTCTCTATGCCTACAACGGCAAATATATGCTGGCTTTCGAGCCGGTCGGTATCGAGCTTCCGCGTTACCATGCCATCATTGCCTTGCTGGCGGAGTACGGGGAGGCGGCTTCCGTGACGACCGCCGTTCTCGACGAATACGGCAAATTGATCGTGCCGGCCAAAGCGGTCATCGAGATTTGTACTCATTTCTGATTTATAGGCTTGCTTAAGGAAGCATCAGCAGCGGGGTGTCCGCATGACTGATGCTTTTTGTTTTGGATCCCGTACGCGTCGTTTCGCTCTGCTCCGGAACCGAATAGTTGGCCATTTGCCCGCTCATACTGTAGATGAAGGCGGTGTATGTTCCCTTGACTGGAATGGATAACAACAATGTTCTGGCTTCGACGCAAATCGTGATCGAAGAAGCGCTTCGCAAACTAGGCTACGGCGACGATATGATCGAACTGTTGAAAGAACCGATGCGCGTGCTCACGGTGCGCATTCCGGTGCGCATGGACGACGGCAAGACGCGCGTGTTCATCGGTTACCGCGCGCAGCATAACGATGCCGTCGGACCGACGAAGGGCGGCGTGCGTTTTCATCCGGACGTGAACGAGCTGGAAGTGAAGGCGCTCTCCATCTGGATGAGTCTGAAATGCGGCATCGCGGATTTGCCGTACGGCGGCGGGAAGGGCGGCATCATCTGCGATCCGCGCAAAATGTCGTTCCGCGAGCTGGAGCGGCTGAGCCGCGGCTATGTCCGGGCGATCAGCCAGATCGTCGGACCGAACAAGGACATTCCGGCGCCCGACGTCATGACGAACGCGCAAATCATGGCGTGGATGATGGATGAATACAGCCGCATCCGGGAATTCGATTCCCCGGGCTTCATCACGGGCAAACCGCTCGTGCTCGGCGGATCGCTCGGCAGGGAAAGCGCCACGGCCAAAGGCGTCGCCATCATGATCCATGAAGCGATGGCCAAGCAAGGCATCTCCGTCGCGGGCGCGCGCATCGTCGTTCAGGGATTCGGCAACGCCGGCAGCTACCTGGCGAAATTCATGCATGACGCCGGGGCGAAGGTCGTCGGTATTTCCGATGTGCACGGCGCGTTGTATAATGAACAAGGATTGGATATCGAGCACTTGATGGACCGGCGGGATTCGTTCGGCATGGTGACGAACTTGTTCCAGAACACGATTTCGAACGACGAGCTGCTGACGCTGGATTGCGACGTGCTCGTGCCTGCCGCGATCGAGAACCAAATAACGGCAAGCAATGCGGACCGGATTCGTGCTAAAATCATTGTGGAGGCCGCGAACGGCCCGACGACGCTGGAAGCGACCCGCATTGTGACGGACAGGGGCATCCTGCTCATTCCGGACGTGCTGGCGAGCGCCGGCGGCGTGATCGTCTCTTATTTCGAATGGGTGCAAAACAATCAAGGCTACTATTGGTCGGAGGCGGAAGTCGACGCCAAGCTGCGTGAGATGATGGTCCGCGGCTTCAATAACGTCTACGAGCTGCATACGCTCAAGAAAGTCGATATGCGGCTGGCTGCTTATATGGTCGGCGTGCGCAAAATGGCGGAAGCGGTCCGCCTGCGGGGGTGGGTATAACGAAAGCAGCGCGGACGCGCTGCCCCGCGGACGCGATCGCTCCCTTTGGATGGTGACGATGAAACGATGCTGCTTTTCTCGATTATTACGGCCGCTGTCGCTCCCGGCATTGCGCTGCTCACTTATTTCTATCTGAAAGACCGTTACGAGGCGGAACCGATTCATATGGTGGTTCGCGTGTTTCTGGTAGGCGTGCTGATCGTGCTGCCTATCCTGGTCATTCAGCGGGGGCTGGAATTGTGGCTTGGAAGCGGGCCGGTGGTCTTCTCGTTCGCCGTCTCCGCCGGCGTCGAAGAGCTTATGAAATGGTTCGTGATCTATCACATCATCTATAAGCATAAAGAATTCGACGAACCGTACGACGGCATCGTCTATGCGGTCGCCATTTCGCTCGGCTTTGCGACCGTCGAGAACGTGCTCTATGCGGTTTATCAGCCGATGACGGTAGGCTCCCTGCTCATACGGGCGATGCTTCCCGTATCGGGCCATGCGCTGTTCGGCGTGACGATGGGCTATTACCTCGGGAAGGCGAAGTTCGCGTCCGCGGCGACGGCGAAGCGCCGGTTCCTCGTGCTGGCGGCGCTCTTGCCGCTGCTGGAGCACGGCTTATACGATTACATCATGGGCTCGGGCTCCACGTATTGGGCGCTGTTCATCGTGCCGCTCATGATCTACCTCTGGATCAGGGGCGTGCGCAGAATCAATCGCGCCAACGCCGGTTCGCCGTTCAGGCTTATCGGCCATGAAGAGGAGATTAAGCTGTAGCGTTTTCGTCCATAATAAGGAAAAACATTATTTTGGAGGATCGCTCAATCATGGAAATGGCTCGCGTAAAAGTAGCGATTCGCTGCAACCAGTGCGGCGAGAAATTCGTTCTCCGCGGACGCAGGGAGAAGGACCGGATCGATACCGGCTTCAAGCAGTGCCTGTGCAATAATTTGCAGGATTTCGATATCGAGGAACTGGCGTTGTAAGGCGGATTGGTTTGCGTTCGAAGCGGGAGCTTCGAATGCAGCATTCCGCGAACAGGAAATCTTCCCAAAAACATGCATAAAGCTCCTTTCGGCAAACCAAACTAACACCAGGTTTTGCATACGAAAGGAGCTTTTGCTATATGTATCGTCGCTTAAGCGCTGTGCTTTTCCCGGTCATGTCGCTGCTGTTCATCGGCTCGATCTATTGGGGCTACCAGGAGCACCAGGAGAAGAACTCGATTCTGATCAAGGCCGAGAACCAATACCAGCGCGCCTTTCACGATTTGTCCTACCACGTGGACCAGCTTCATCGCGAGCTGGGCAATACGCTTGCCGTGCATAGCGCCTCCCAAGGCTTCCAGCGCAAAGGTCTGGTCAACACGTGGCGCTTGACCAGCGAGGCGCAGAACGAAATCAACCAGCTCCCGCTTGCGCTGCTGCCGTTCAGCAAGACGGAGGAGTTCCTGTCCAAGATCGCCAATTTCTCGTACAAAACATCGGTCAGGGATTTGGCGAAGCAACCGCTCAGCCCCTCGGAGCTGAAGACGCTCAAGACGCTGTACGCGGACTCGGCCGACATTTCCCAATCGCTGAGCGGCGTGCAGGAGAAGGTAATCGGCAGCAATCTCCGGTGGATGGACGTCGAAACCGCGCTCGCGACGGAGAATCAGCCGAAGGATAATTCCATCATCGACGGCTTCAAGACGGTCGACAAGAAAGTAAGCGAATACCCCGAGCTCGACTGGGGGCCTTCGGTTACGAGCATGTACCAGAAGCGGACGGTCAAGATGCTTGGCGGCCGCAAGAGCACGACGGACGAGGTGAGACGCGCCGCGGCGAAGTTCCTGAAGCTGAACGAGACGCAGGCCAGAGAAATTCGCGTCGTCGAGAACGGCAAAGGAACCGAGTATTCGTCGTTCTCCGCCACCTACAAGGCGAATAAGGCCGACAATCCGATCGAGCTGGATTATACGCAGAACGGCGCGCAGTTGATTTGGTTCGATAATCCGCGCGATATCGGCAAGACGTCCGTCACGATCCAGGATGCGAAGCGCAAAGCCGCCGAATTCCTGGCCCGTCACGGGTATCCCGCGATGAAAGCCGTCTCGTACGACGACGGCAACGCAACCGCGATCTTTACGTTCGTCGAGGCTAAGGACGGCGTGCTGATCTATCCGGCCAAGCTGATGGTCAAAATCGCGCGCGATAACGGGGAAGCCGTCGCGATTCAAGCATCCGATTTCGTGTACGAGCACCATGATCGCAAGCTGCCGAAACCGAAGCTGAAGAGCGCGGATGCCCGGGCGTCGCTCAATCCCGATTTCAAGGTAGCTCGGGAGCAGCTGGCGCTCATCAAGAATGACGCCGACAAGGAAGTGCTGTGCTACGAATTCCAAGGCAAAATAAACGGCGCGGTGTACAAAATTTTCGTAAATGCGGACACCGGCCTGGAAGAATCGATCGAGCAGCTTCCTTAATAACAGGGACGCTTAAATTTCGATTCCCGGATCCGGTTCGAACGATTGGCGCGTTCAGGCGCATATCGCAACGCTTGCACTCAGGCAAGCGGCCGCGGTATGCGCCTTTCGCGCTTGTTCTGTCCCTTTTTTCCTCTCTCCCCAAATATCGACATGCTGTGCTATAATCGAACAAATGGGGAGGGAAGCCAATGCTGCCAATGATTAATCAGATCTTGTACATGCAGATCGCTTCATCCGACGATGAAGAGGCTGCGTTGGTATATAAAGCGAGAATCGCCGATTTGACCGACGATGAAATGTTCATCGAAGTGCCGCTGCACGAAGGCACGGGCCGCTTGAAACGGTTGTTCCTCGGCGACGAAATATCCGCGTACTACATGACGCAAGAAGGCGTTAAGCACTATTTCAATTCGCATGTGCTCGGCTTCAAAGAGGACGCGGTACGGTTGATCCGCATCCGCAAGCCTGACCCGGATTCCATCACGAAGATTCAGCGGCGGCATTTTCTGCGCGTCGCGGCCGAACTCGAAATCGCGGTCAAGCTGTCCGGCAACGTCCGCTTCATCGGCATTACCGACGACGTGGGCGGCGGCGGCATCTCGTTCATGGTCGATTCCAGATGGTCGATCGAACAAGGAACGGAGCTGGATTGCTGGCTGCTCGTGCCTTACCGCAACGGTTCCGTCGATCATTCCCAGTTCACGGCGGAAGTCGTGCGGGTAAAGACGCTCGATAACGGCAAGCATCAGGTGATGGCGAAATTCTCGAAAATCATGGACAGCGAACGCCAGCGAATCATCCGTTTCTGCTTCGAGCGCCAGCTCGATTACCGCAAACGATAATTCCGTCCGGCGGATGAATAAGGATTCCTTCCGTGGAAAAACTAGCCTTATCCGGGCTTGTCCGCTTTCGTTCCGTCCCGGAACGCGCCGCCTAACGGCGCGCAGCGTCATGCCGGGAGGAATCGTTCGTGCTGCCCAAGAAACAGAAAGACTACATCGCGCTTGCCGATCAAGTGACGAAAGTGCTGCGAATCGTCGTGCTCGCTCTGCTGCTCGCCGTTGCGGCCAGCCAGCTGGCACTGCAAATTCCGCAAGTCCGCATGTGGGTGACGGGCGTGGACCGGCTGGAGGGGACGCCTTTCTGAACGTTCGGGATGCCGCGGCCAGCCGCATGAATGCGAATATTTTCGAGCGCTAGAAACGGCATCGCGTCCACCCGGGACGGCGTCAGCCGTTTCTTCTTACGTAATCGCGAACATGACCGCGTTCTTTGCACTTCCAAGAAGGCTGTGGTATAATTTTTACTATCGCAGGCAATGCCTGCTTTTTTGATGACGATTAGAGCAAGGTGGCAGCCGCTGCCCGAATTTCGAGGAGGTCAAACACCGCTTGGGCATGAATGGGGGAAGCATCAGCGGCCGTATAAATGTGGCAATCGACGGCCCGGCAGGAGCCGGCAAGAGCACCGTTGCCCGCAAAGTCGCTGAACAACTGGGTTACATTTACGTTGATACGGGTGCGATGTATAGAGCCGTCGCTTATGCGGCAATCGGTGCCGGCATCGGCCCTGACGATTCGGACAAGCTGGGTCGGCTCGTTCAAACGCTGCGAATCGAGCTTGCGCCAGGGAGCGAAGGACAGACGGTATGGTTGAACGGCGAGAACGTCACGTCGGCCATCCGCACTCGCGAAGTGACGCTGATCGTATCGCAAATCGCTTCCCACGAACCCGTAAGACTTAAGCTGGTCGGGCTTCAGCGGGCGCTGGCCGACTCCAAGGGCATCGTCATGGACGGCCGCGACATCGGCACGCATGTGCTCCCGGGGGCGGAAGTGAAAGTGTTCCTGGTCGCCAGCGTCGAGGTCCGCGCGTTAAGACGGTTTCAAGAGCTGAGCGGGGATCAAGCCGTGCCGATCGAGCAGCTGGAACGGGAAATCGCCGAACGGGACCGCAGCGACGAACGCAGGGAGATTTCGCCTTTGATTTGCGCGAAGGATGCGGAAGTGATCGACAGCACGGAGCTGACGATCGACCAAGTCGTCGAGCGAATTCTAGACTTATGCCGAACCAAAACGGTGGAGGCGAAGTAAACTATGCTATACAGCATTTGCCGCAGGATGCTGCGCATCCTTTACGCCGTCCTATTCCGATTCGAAGCAAGCGGCTTGGAAAACATTCCTTCATCGGGCCCTGTCGTGCTCTGTTCCAATCATATCAGCCTGCTTGATCCGACGACCGTCGGCACCAAAGTGGACCGGAAGGTTCATTACATGGCGAAGGCGGAGCTGTTCGACGTTCCGTTGTTCGGTCCGTTCATCCGGTCGCTGGGCGCGTTTCCCGTCAAGCGGGGAGGAGTCAGCAAGGAGGCCATCCGAACGGCGATCGCCTTGCTGAAGGAAGGCAAGGTGATGGGAATCTTCCCGGAAGGTTCCAGATCCGCCGCGGGAGACAGCGCCGGCAAGAAGGGCGCGGCGATGATCGCGCTCAAGAGCGGCGCGGTAGTCATCCCGGTCGCTATCATCGGGAAGTACGGCATTTTCCGCAAGATGCGCATCAAGTATGGCAAGCCCATTGATATGTCGGACTTCATTCAAGATTCTTCTTCCGATACGTTGGAGCGAGTGACGGAAACCATCATGATCAATATCCGCAAGATGGTCAAAGAAGGGTAATCATTGCATGTTATTCATGTTTTAAACGGTGGGGCCCGTCCAAGCAGTTTCAGGGCGGCGGATTCACGTTTAAATAAAGTTGGGGTATGAATTGAGGAGGTTATTTCAAATGTCAGAAGAAACAAAAGTTCAAGAATCCGCAGCAGCGGAAGCAATCAGCCAGGATGCTTTGGATAATTTCGTGTCCTTGAAAAAAGGGGACATCGTGAATGGTACGATCGTCAAAATCGAAGATAACCAAGTGACTGTTAGCCTTGGATATAAATATGACGGTGTGATTCCACTTCGTGAACTTTCCTCCGTTCAACTTGACAGCGCGGCAGAAGCCGTTCAAGTCGGTCAAGAAGTGCAATTGAAAGTCGTCAGCATCGATGACGAGAAGGAAAAACTCGTGCTTTCGAAGAAAGCGATCGACAGCGAGAAAGCATGGGACGTCCTGCAAAGCCAATTCGAAGCCGGCGAAGTGCTTGAAGTGACGATTGCCGACGTCGTTAAAGGCGGTCTTGTCGCGGACGTAGGCGTGCGCGGCTTTATCCCGGCTTCCATGGTTGAACGCCATTTCGTAGAGGATTTCAGCGATTACAAGGGCCGCAAGATCCGCGTAAAAGTGAAAGAAATCGACCGCGAGAACAATAAAGTGATCCTGTCCGCGAAAGAAGTGCTGGATCAAGAGTTCGAACAAAACAAACAAACGATCATGAACGGCCTGCAAGTAGGCCAAGAGATCGACGGTACGGTTCAACGCCTGACGCCGTTCGGCGCATTCGTTGACATCGGCGGCATCGACGGCCTCGTACACGTGTCCGAACTGTCCTGGCAGCATGTTGCGCATCCGAAGGATGTCGTTGCCGAAGGCCAATCCGTTCGCGTTAAAGTGCTGAAAGTCGATCCGGCTGCAGGCAAAATCAGCCTCAGCATCAAAGCGGCTCAACCGGGCCCTTGGGAATCGGCCAGCGGCCAGTTCAATATCGGCGACATCGTTACGGGTACGGTTCGCCGTATCGTAAGCTTCGGCGTATTCGTTGAAATCGCGCCGGGCGTCGAAGGTCTCGTTCACATTTCGCAGCTTGCCCACCGTCATGTGGCAACGCCGAACGAAGTGGTGAAAGAAGGCCAAGAAGTGAAGGCGAAGGTTCTCGACTTCAACCCGGCCGAGAAGCGCGTAAGCCTGAGCATCAAAGAAACCGAAGAAGCTCCAGAGCAGCCGGCTCGCCCAGAGCGTGAGCGCGGCGAGCGCAGCGATCGCGGGGAACGCGGTTCGCGCGGTCCTAAAGTCGAGCTGAACAACCCGAACGTCAGCCTCAGCAACGAAAGCATGAGCTTTACGCTGGCTGAGCGCTTCGGCGACAAGCTGAGCAAATTGAAATAATCGATTGCTCGGATCTTCCGGGAAACGATGCATAACCGAGAACCGTTCCTACCGCTGCTGCGGGAGGAACGGTTTTTTTACGTTCCGCCGGGGGGATAAGGGGAATGGCGCGAAGCGCATAATAAAGGCAATAAAGGGGGGAGCGGCATGAATGAAGGTTTTATTGCCTTATGGCTGTTATCGATGGCAGCGATTTTATTTTTTACCGGCTGGGGGAATGCCGTATCGGACGACATGCCGCTTCGCACCATCGTCGCTTTCATAGGCACGGTCGCTGTCCTCCACTTCTTCACCGTATCCGTGCAGGATCAGGTGGTCATAGGCGGAGGCGCGCTGCTGGCGATCGGAACGGCCGTCGTGCTGCTGCTGACGATGCATTCGCCGGGAAGCATGCTGTATATCTTGTTCTCAGCGCTGCTAACCGGCTTCATGTGGACCTGGATGCGCTACATTTATACGATGGATCCCGTATTTATCGTCATTCATCCGCGATGGGACGGGCCCGTCCTGGCCGGCTTGTTCGCCGGCCTGCTTGCCGACCGCTTCAGGTCGCATTTCATCATCGCCGTTTTCGGCGCGGTCATGTCGCTGAGCACTCATTATTTGGGCCCGGCCGCGCCGTCGGCGGCGCTGCGGATCGGTACGCTGGCATGGTGGGACGGCCTGACCATCGCGCTGACGGCCGCAAGGGTAATGGCGAACGTGAAGGTAGGGATCAGGCTAATGGCACTGCGTTTAGCGGACGGCGGACGGTCGGGAGAAGAAGGGGGCGGCACATAGCGATGTGGGATCATATGTGGGAGCATTTGAAAACGGGACAGCCGCATCATGTGCTGTACGGCATTATGCTTGGCGTTGCGTTCGGTTTGTGTTCGCGGCTGATGATGCTTCGAACGGACTATCGGCAATATCCGACTTACCCGCACGGGCGCATCATTCATATCTCGCTTGGCGTTATTGCCGCCGCGCTCGGTGCCGTCGCCATACCGGCGCTGTACAAGAAGGACTTCACGGCGATTACGTTCCTGACCTTGGCGGCGCAGCAGTTCCGCGACGTGCGCAACATGGAGCGGCAGACGTTGTCCAAAATCGACAGCATGGAGCTCGTACAGCGCGGTTCGACCTATATCGAAGGAATCGCGATGGTGTTCGAAGGGCGGAATTATCTGGTCATTCTCTCCTCGCTGCTGACAAGTCTCGCATCCTTGGCACTAGGCCTTCCGTTCGGCATCGGCATGGGCGTCTTGACGCTGCTGTTCGTCAATTTCCTGAAATCCGGTAAATCCGTCTCGCATATCGCGAAAGCGGAAATCGCCGAGGTCAGGCAGGACGGCCCGGATCTGTTTGTCGGCGATATCTACATCATGAACGTAGGCCTTTCGGCGAATCAGCAGATTATCGCGGATCGGGGGCTCGGCATTATTTTGACCCCGTACAATCCGAACGGCAAAGCGACGCTCAGCAATCTGGGCCAGCGGCAGGCGATTCTGTTCGACTTGTCGACGATTCTCGGCGTCTACCGCGACGACGGCGAGCCGGCGCTCGTCCCGATGGCCAAGCTGGACATCAAGGACGGACGGCTGGCCGTGTTCCTGCTGCCTCAGGAGAAGGATGCGGAGAAGGCCAAGGCCGTCGTGCTGAAAGTGCCGATTCTCGAATCCGCCGTCCGCATGCCGACCGAAGCGAGCGTCAATCGGGGAGAGGAGCGCCAGCATGGCTAAAATCGTGGCCATCGTCACGGATGCGCATGACCGCGTAGGCGGCGGCGCCCCGATCTTCGTCGAACCCGACAAAGTTAAACGGGAATCGACGGCATTCCTTCTGGAGAAGATTTTGGACGCGATCGCGCATGATTTGAAGGACGGGAACTACATTCTGGTCGACCACCGATCGGAATGAAATGTTAGCCAATCCCGCTGTTTTTTGCTATGATGGTAGGCGTGAGTATGGAGAAGGCCCCTTCCCGGTTCGTCTTTACTGCCGGAGGGATCGATCAAGTCCCGCTTACTCGAACGGCAGACAGCCGTTTCTATATTAAGGAGTGAAACTATGTCTAAACCCATTATCGCCATCGTTGGGCGGCCTAATGTGGGTAAGTCTACGATCTTCAACCGCGTCATCGGCGACCGGCTGGCGATCGTAGAAGACAAGCCTGGAGTGACCCGCGACCGGCTTTACGGTTCCGGGGAATGGAACGGCCGGGCCTTCAGCATTGTCGACACCGGAGGCATCGAGATCGACGGCGAGGACGAGATCATGAAGTCCGTCCGCATGCAGGCCGAACTGGCCGTCGAAGAAGCCGATGTCATTATTTTCATGGTCGATGCGAAGGCCGGACTTACCCATGCGGACGACGAAGTCGCGCAAATGCTGCTTCGTTCGCGCAAACCGATCGTCGTTGCGGTCAACAAAGTGGACAACTTGAACCGTCGCGACGATATTTACGAGTTTTATAATCTCGGCTTCGGCGATCCGATCGCAATCTCGGGATCCCATGGCATGGGCATCGGCGATTTGCTGGATGCGGCCGTCGAGCGGCTGCCCGAGATCGAGGAAGAGCAATACGAAGACGACGTTATTCGCGTCGCGCTCATCGGCCGCCCGAACGTGGGCAAGTCGTCGCTCGTCAACGCGCTGCTCGGCGAAGAGCGCGTCATCGTCAGCAACGTGGCCGGCACGACGCGCGACGCGATCGACACCCCGTTCGAGAAGGACGGGCAGAAGTACGTGCTGATCGACACGGCGGGCATGCGCAAGCGCGGCAAAGTGTACGAGACGACGGAGAAGTACAGCGTCATGCGCGCGCTCAAAGCGATTGAACGGGCCGATGTCGTGCTCGTGCTCATTAACGGCGAGGAAGGCATCATCGAGCAGGACAAGCATATCGCCGGCTATGCGCATGAAGCGGGCAAAGCGGCGATCTTCGTCGTCAACAAGTGGGATGTCGTCGAGAAAGACGACAAGACGATGCATCAATTCGAACAGAAGATCCGCGATCACTTCTTGTTCATGACGTACGCGCCGGTCATCTTCCTGTCGGCCAAGACGAAGTCCAGGCTGCATAAGCTGCTGCCGGTCGTCGTTCACGTCTCCGAGCAGCATGCGATGCGCATTCCGACGCATCTGCTGAACGACGTCGTCGCGGACGCGGTTGCGATCAATCCGCCGCCATCGGACAAGGGCAGACGGCTTCGCATCAATTATGCGACGCAGGTTGCGGTGAAGCCGCCGACGATCGTGCTGTTCGCGAACGATCCGGAGATGATGCATTTCTCGTACGAACGTTACCTGGAGAACAAGATCCGGGCCGCGTTCCAGTTCGAGGGGACGCCGGTCCGCATCTTTACCCGCAAAAAATCAGACGAAGATTAAGCCAATGCTGGTGTCCTGATTGGAGGGCACCAGTTTCCCTGTTCACGCAGGACGACGGCCCATGGCCGGCAGGACATTTCCGACAAGAGGAGAGCGAATCGTGGTCACCGTGCTTACAGTTCTCATCAGTTATTTATTAGGATCGGTTTCATTCAGCATTTTGATCGCCAAATGGGTCAAAGGCATCGATATCCGCAATTACGGCAGCGGCAACGCCGGCGCGACCAACACGCTGCGCGTGCTCGGCAAAGGGCCGGGCATCGCCGTGTTCCTGCTCGATATCGCGAAAGGCATCGCGGCCGTGATTCTCGGCATCTACGCCGCCGGAGGCGATTGGGGTCCGGTGCTGTGCGGCCTTGCTGCCATTGCCGGCCATAACTGGCCGGTATGGTTCGGTTTCAAGGGAGGCAAGGGCATTGCGACGACCGTCGGCGTCACGGCTACGCTTGCGTTCGTGCCTACGCTCATCGCGGGCATCGTCGCCATCATCGCCATTGCGGTCACGCGCTTCGTCTCGCTCGGCTCCCTGATCTTCGCGCTGCTCGTCCCGATCTTCATCTGGAATATCGGCGATAAGCCGCATTCGTACGTCTGGGCGGCGCTGGTCATCTGTCTGCTGGCGTTCGTCCGTCACCGGTCGAATATCGTCAAGCTGGTGCAAGGCAAAGAGAACAAGCTTGGCGCAAGGAAAGGGTAAGGAGGCACGATGATGACCAATCGCAAAGCAGCCGTGCTCGTCGCCGGAAGCTGGGGAACCGCCCTGGCTGCCGTGCTAGCGGACAACGGCTTCGACGTCGCCTTATGGTCCCGGAACGAGGCGCAGGTCGACGAGATCAATACGCACCGGTCTAACAGCCGGTACTTGAAGGAAGCAGTGCTCCCCGCCGGCATTGCGGCCACGACGGACATGAAGCAAGCCGTGACCGGCGCGGAGCTGGTGCTGTTCGTGGCGCCGTCCGCCGCGATGCGCGATGTCGCGAAGCAAGCCGCGCCGTTCTTGGATGCGGCCGCGATCGTCGTTCATGCGACGAAAGGCTTCGAGTCCGGCACCTATAAACGGATGACGACGGTGTTGGCCGAGGAGCTGTCGCTGCCGTCCGACCGGCTCGTCGTCCTGTCGGGGCCGAGCCATGCGGAGGAAGTCGTCCGCAAGCTGCCGACGACCGTCGTCGTCGCCTCGACTAGCAAGGACGCCGCCGAACGGGCGCAGGACGCGTTCATCACGAATTATTTCCGCGTCTATACGAATACCGACGTCGTCGGCGTCGAAGTGGCAGGCGCCATCAAGAACATTATCGCCTTGGGCGCCGGATTGTCGGACGGGCTCGGCTTCGGCGACAACGCCAAGGCCGCGCTGCTGACGCGCGGTCTTGCGGAGATCAGCCGGCTCGGCAACGCGATGGGCGCCAATCCGCTGACCTTCGCCGGTCTCGCGGGCGTCGGCGATCTCGTCGTGACCTGCACGAGCAAGCACAGCCGCAATTGGCGCGCGGGCGCCATGCTTGCGGAGGGGCTGTCGCTGGAGGACGTGCTCGGACGAATGGGCATGGTCGTCGAAGGCGTGCGGACGACGAGCACCGCTCGCGAACTGGCGCAGCAATACGGCGTGGAGATGCCGATCACGGAGCAGCTCTATCAGGTGCTATTCCAGCAGCTGGGGCCGCGAAGCGCGGTCGAAACGCTGATGGGCAGAGGCCGCACCCACGAGACGGAAGAAACCGCGGGAATATAGGGGGCATCCCAGGCTGGTCGTACCCCAATGCGAGTTCGCTCTCGCATTAATGGGGTACTGCTCGCCTATGCATCCTAGCCCGCACCATCATTGGCCCTCTTTCATAAACTGCAGTAAGCTCCCGTGTGGAGCGGGCAGGAATCGACGCCGTCAAAGCGTGGAGGAGGGAAACGATGAGCGGCAAAAAAGATTTATCGAAGGATGTTCTGAACGCCGTCAATAAAAAAACCGGCAAAACGGTCACCGAAAACGCAGTCAAGAAGCTTGCGAGCGGCGTGACTGAAAATACGATGCAGGACGAAGACGAACTTCGCAAGCTGATCCACTCCGTCTCCGCCATGGCGAAAGTGCCCGTGACGGAGAAAACGGTCAACGACATCGTCGGCGCCGTCAAGAAGAGCGGCATGAATATGAACAACATGGAAATGCTGCTGAAGATGATGCTTAAGAAGTAAGAAGAAGACTTCCGCAAAGCGCGTCCGGCATTGCAGCAGCAGTGCCGGCGCCGCGCTGGGCGGGAGTCTTTTTCTATCGCTGCGAGGCAGCGGCTTCGCCTTGTACGTCCGGTTACACGCGCCGAAGTAGCCCGTTTATCCGCACTAGTGTATAATGAAACGAATATCGGTCGTACAAGGTGGTAGAAGTTATCATGGATCCAATGATGAAGATGTGGGTGTCCTTCGCGGGCATCGGTTTGATGGCGCTGGCAGCCGTCATGATTACGCTTGCCAGGTACAAGACCAAGGGCATTCTGCGGATGGCGTTGTCGCTGACCGCGTTTCTGTTCCTGGTAATCGGCGGATTGCTTGGACTTGTCTCCATCACGTAACCGGGCCATTACGAACGAATCGTGAAGAGGAAAGGACAATGAACCGATGCTGGAACTGAAAAGCCGAACGAAAACGATAACGGTGGAAGCGGAAGCGGGGCTGTCGCTGCTGGATGCCGCGATGAAGCATAATTTGGACTGGGCGTTCTCCTGCACGCGCGGAACATGCGCCAGATGCCGCTGCCTGATCGAGGAGGGCGCGGAGTTTCTGGAAGACGTGACGGACGAGGAATGGGACCGGCTGGAGCCCGAGGAATTCGAGGAAGGTTACCGGCTGGCCTGCCAGGCGATCATGAAATCCGATGCGGGCTTCATCAAAGCCGCGAATCGGCCGTATTTCTAATGACGGGGCGCGAAGCGGAACGGATCGCCGATCCGTTGTTGAAGGCGCTTGCCGTCATCGCCGGCAGAACGGCGGGCACGGGAGCGCAATGGCTCGTCGGCGGCAGCTCGGGACTGCTCCTCCGCGGGCTGGAGCTGCCGTCGCCTCCGCGGGATTTGGATCTGTACGCGGACGACGAGGCGGCCAAGACGATTCATCAGGCGTTGTTATCGTATGCAATCGACGAGCAGCAGGTGAGCGTCAGCCCGATTTATCGCTCCTTGCTCAGCCATTATGTCATTGAAGGCGTGCAGGTCGAGCTTGTCGGCGGTTTCGTCGTCGCTTCGGGCTCGGACCGGTACGCCGTTGAAGTCGAGGAAGTATTGGGGCCCTTGCGGCTGACGGTTGCAGCCGGCCCGCATGAAGTCGGCGTCGTGCCGCTGGCGCATGAGCTTTGGTTTAACGTGCTGCGCGCGAGGGACGACCGCACGGAGCTGATCGGCCGCCGCCTTGCCGAGGAGCCGGCGCTTCACCTCGATGCCGTGCGGCAGATCGCTTCCAGGAACAAGTTCTCCGATGAGCTGCAGCGACGAATTGCACCTTTCTTGAACTAGAAGAACGATGGAAGCAGGGGTTCCCATGAATGTGGAAATTACGTTTCTCCCTTCCGGACGGAGCGTCCTCGTGCGCGCCGGAACGACCGTGCTGGACGCATCGCGGAAAGCCGGGGTTCCGATCCGCACGCGCTGCGACGGCAAGGCGGCATGCCTGATGTGCAAAGTGACGATGCCGCACACCTCTTCCGGGCTGTCGCCGCTGAACGACAACGAACGCCGCAAATTGGCGGGGCTGGAACGTTCGGGAACAAGGCTTGCTTGCCAGACACGGGTGTTCGGCCGCGCCGTCGTCGAGGTGCCGGAAGATCCGTACCGCGCCGCTGTCCGCAAACAGATGATGCGCCAGGCGGAAGACGATGAATTATGGTAGGCCGGCCGTTCCGCAGACGCGGAACCGCGCGCCTATGCAATCTAGGAGGATAATCGTATCATGAAAGGCTTGAGATGCGCGGCGGCAGCGATCGTGCTTGCATGCATGGCTGCCCTGTTCTCCGGCTGTATGTATCCGAAGGATCAGCTGGGACAATACCAGAAGCCGCCGAAAGACGCCATACTGAACGTACAAACGGTCATCGATCAATATCAGAAGGACACGGGTCTGCTTCCGATCAAGAACAGCGAGGAGAATACGCCGGTTTACGAGAAGTTCAAAATCGATTTCGACAAGCTGCAGCGGATGAACTATATGTCTTCCATTCCGGAGTCGGCCTACGAGAAGGGCGGAAGCTATTACTATCTCGTTATCAATGAAGAGACGGATCCTACCATCAAGCTGATGAATCTCGTGCTCTATCAGAAGACGAACGATCTGGAAGCCGCCGTGAAAGCCTATGCCGGCGCGCACGGAGGCAAGCTGCCGGCCGGCAAAACGATGTATCCGTCGTTTACGGCCATCGATTACGGCGTCTTGAACGCGAAGGAACCGGAGCTCCGCAGCATGTTTACCGGAAGCCCGCTTACGGCGATGCTGGATCCGGACGGGAAGGTATACCTGGATTACGGACCGGACATCATGCAGCAGCTGACGAAGCTCGAGGAAGGCAAGAAACCCGGCGGCGACGCGGATCTGCGGACGCTGCTCGTTGACAATTCCGACTTCGTACCTGTCAAATCGCCGGTCTATCGGCTCGTGAACGGCGACCCGCAAGCCGAGCTGAAATAGCGCCGGCATCACTCGCATACCGCTCGCTCCTGCCCATGAGGGCAGGAGTTTTTTTGCGGTTCAGGCATAGCCGGCGGATTCCTCTCATATATCTCAATCTTGGAAGGCGTAATGGGAACGAGGCTCTTTGAAATCGAAAGATTTCATCCCTCCGGTCGTCATAATCATGAGACAGTCGCAATAAGCTATTACTAGTCCAAAATCATGTACGAGTTGCGTCGCTTGCATGCTCAACCGGCAGGCGGGTAGCGGCGAAACCTGACGACACGCAGCAGGAGGAAAGCAGCAGTTACGGTACGTCCATGTACAGGCGAAATACGATTGGGAGGGGATATTCAGTGGAGAAAGTGGACATTTTCAAGGACATTGCCGAACGAACCGGCGGGGATATTTACCTCGGCGTCGTTGGTGCGGTCCGCACGGGCAAATCAACCTTCATCAAGCGGTTCATGGAGACGGTTGTGCTGCCGAACATCACGAATGATGCCGATCGGGTAAGAGCTATCGACGAATTGCCGCAGAGCGCCGCGGGCAAGACGATCATGACGACGGAGCCGAAATTCGTGCCGAACCAGGCGGTGCAGCTGCGCGTGGCCGAAGGGCTGGACGTGAACGTCCGGTTGGTCGACTGCGTCGGGTACGCGGTCGTCGGCGCGAAAGGCTATGAAGACGAGAACGGCCCGCGGATGATTACGACGCCTTGGTTCGAGGAGCCGATCCCGTTCCAGGAAGCGGCCGAGATCGGCACGCGCAAAGTCATTCAAGAGCATTCCACGCTCGGCGTCGTCGTTACGACCGACGGCACGATTGCTGAAATACCGCGCAGCTCCTACGTTGAAGCCGAAGAGCGCGTCGTGGGCGAGCTCAAGGAGGTCGGCAAGCCGTTCGTGCTGATCGTCAACTCGACGCGTCCGAAGAGCGACGAAGCGCTTCAGCTGCGCAGCGAGCTGCAGGCCAAATACGATATTCCGGTCATCACGCTCAGCGTAGCGACCATGGGCGAAGAAGAAGTCATGTCCGTACTGCGCGAGGTGCTGTACGAATTCCCGGTTCACGAGGTGAACGTCAATCTGCCGAGCTGGGTCATGGTGCTGAACGACAATCACTGGCTGCGGAGCAACTACGAGAATTCCGTGCGCGATACGGTCAAGGATATCCGCCGTCTGCGCGACGTGGACCGCGTCGTGTCGCAGTTCATGGAATACGAGTTCATCGCGCGGGCCGGCCTCAGCGGCATGAACATGGGCCAAGGCGTCGCGGAGATCGATCTGTACGCGCCGGATGAGCTGTACGATCAAATCCTGATGGAAGTGGTCGGCGTCGAAATCCGGGGCAAAGACCACCTGCTCCAGCTGATGCAGGATTTCGCCCACGCGAAGCGGGAATACGACCGGTTCGCCGAGGCGCTCGAGATGGTCAAGACGACGGGCTACGGCATCGCGGCGCCGACGCTGGCGGAGATGGCGCTCGACGAGCCGGAGCTGATCCGCCAAGGCTCGAGATTCGGCGTCCGGCTGAAAGCGACAGCGCCTTCCATCCATATGATCCGCGTCGACGTCGAATCCGAATTCGCGCCGATCATCGGCACGGAGAAGCAGAGCGAAGAGCTCGTCCGCTACCTGATGCAGGATTTCGAGAACGATCCGATCAAAATCTGGGAGTCCGATATTTTCGGCCGTTCGCTCCATTCCATCGTAAGAGAAGGCATTCAGGGCAAAATCGCCATGATGCCGGACAATGCCCGCTACAAGCTGCAGGAAACGCTCGGCCGGATCATCAACGAAGGCTCCGGCGGCCTGATCGCGATCATCCTGTAACGCATCGTCAAGGCCGATATATGCTCCTGGAGGCACGCGCAAGCGTGCCTTCAGCACTGTCTACGCAAAGCATTGCATCCGGACAGGGGATCCGTTATTCGCCCGTTTTCACGACTTTCAATATGCTCGCGGACATAGGATCCTTTATTTCGTCAAAAAGGCAGACTTTCGATGCTCTCCGGAGGCAATAACGAATCCTGTGTCCGTTCGTCAACCCGAACCTACCGATTTCAACCAATTAACGGATTCTGCGTCCGTTGCCCATGAAGACGAACCAGCCGGCATAGGCAATGTCGGACAATCGGGTACTTTCACGACAGCCGGAAGGCACGCGCAAGCGTGCCTCTTTGCGTTGCATCGGCAAGCGCCGCGCGGCGCGCGAAGCGGAAGCGCGGGCTTATGGCGGGAGGGAAGAATCTTGCAATCTCGCCAACACCCGCCAATAACAAGGCCGATCCGATGAACAAAAATCAAAAAACGCTTGAAAAACAGCGGTTCTCAAGGAGAAAACGCGTCATGCCTCTTGAAATCGCATAGCCAACTGTATTACTATAAATCTGTTCTTGGTTCAGTATGCAGGAATTGCACATATCGGAATTTCTTCTCACCGGAGCCGTCAGGTATAATTTCCGGGGTTTCGGAAAAACAGAATGATAATGATGTGCCTTTTAACTGCCGTCAGGGGAGGTGAAAGAATTGAACAAAACGGAACTGATTGCGAAAGTAGCCGAATTGACTGACCTTTCCAAGAAAGATGCTTCCAAAGCGGTTGATGCCGTTTTCGATGCGATCTCCGACTCGCTGCAAGGCGGCGATAAAGTACAATTGGTAGGCTTCGGAAACTTCGAGGTGAAAAGCCGCGAAGCGCGCAAAGGCCGCAACCCGCAAACGGGTGAAGAGATCGACATCCCGGCCAGCAAAATCCCGTCTTTCAAAGCCGGTAAATCTCTTAAAGATTTGGTTTCCAAATAAGAATCGCGAATTGATCACGTCCGGCTGCTTCCCGCATCCGGGCGTTTTTCGCTTTCCGGGCGGGCATGATCGCGGGGCCCGGCTTCTATTGACAAGCGCAAATAATTCCAGTAGACTTTTGTTTGCGGTTCCGGCTTTGCAATCGTTCGGAGCTTCGCATCGAATGTCGGGTGTTAGCTCAGCTTGGTAGAGCGCTACCTTGGGGTGGTAGAGGTCGCCAGTTCAAATCCGGTACACCCGACCAGTTCCCGTTATATCGCAAGCAACGGCTGCTATCTCGAATGAAATTTCATCGGGGGCAGTTTTTTAAATATCGGAGGAGGACGGAACAGATGACGGATTTCAACGGCGACTATATCGTCATAAAAGCGAAAGCGCAGGGCGTTCAAGTGATCGGCTTGACCCGCGGCCAGGATACGAAGTTCCATCACACCGAGAAGCTCGATAAGGGCGAGCTGCTCATCTGTCAATTCACGGACCATACGTCGGCGATCAAAATCCGCGGCAAAGCGACGGTCATGACCAAATTCGGGACCGTTGATACGGAGGTTGAATGAAAAGCAGGCATAGCCTGCTTTTTTAGTTTGTACACTAAGAGAAGCAGGACATTCTATGCGCGAAGGACGGATGGTTCATGTCGCATTGGAAAGGGCTTCTCTACGCGTGTCTCTTGACGCTTGGCATTACGCTGCTGCTGACGGCGCTGCCGCTGGCGAACGGCCGGATCTCGCACGAAGCGGGCGACGTGTCCGTGTTTCGTCCCGTTCCCGTCAAACGGCTCAGCTCGAATACGGTGGTCGACTCCATGCTCGGCTTGCAGTTGTCGTTGAAAGTGAAGCGAGTGGCGTGGAACGGCTCCGTGCTGACGGTGGATTTATCAAATGCGGATTATGGGAATGCTGTTGACAGATGGATGGCAGACCTGCAGCGGCTGTTCGAGTTCGCGTTCGTCCGCACGGACAACGTAAGCCGGGTGCTCGTCCGGCTGGTGGCGCCGCTTCAGCCGGCGGCCGGCGACGTGCGCGCCGACGCGCGGATGCTCGCGGCGGTGGACGTCAGGCGGAGCGATGCGTGGTTGTCCACAGATCTGTCAAACTTAAGCGCCGCGAATCCGTTTCAAGACGAAATCTGGCGCCAGCGCTTGCGTTTGTCGTCTTCGCGGTTGTAGCGAAACGACAAACATAATGCTATAATTGTTTAGATTATAAAGCAGCTAACCTTTATGTATCGGCTGCCGCGTCATGCCGCGGCTCGACATGACTTCATGAAGGGAAGAAGGCCGCACGGCGAACGTCGGTCCAAGTTTCTTCTTACGCTGAACTGTCCGGAGGCTAGGCCAAAATGAAACCTTACAAAATTCCCGAGATCGCCAAGAAATACGTCGACTACGATATGATTCATGCCCATACGGAGCTGCCCGAGTTTCCCGACGCGCGGACGCGGCTGCTCTTTGCTTTTCTATCGAATCAACGTACGCCGCTTCTGCACAGCGAGCTTTACGCTCTGGTCGTTTCGCTCGTTCAGCTGGGGATGGATACCCATGATCTGATCGACGAATCGGGGCGGGTAGCAGAGAAAGAGATGCGGTCGCGCCAATTGAAAGTGCTCGCGGGCGATTATTACAGCAGCCGTTTCTATCAACTGCTCGCCCAGGCGGGTCAAGTGAGCATGATCAAACGAATCAGCAACGGCGTGTGCGAAGTGAACAAGCTTAAAGTGAATTTCTACATGAAGATGAAGCAGTTCAAGGTGACTGCCGAGGAATACTTGACGCAATGCGTGCAGGTAAAGACGGAACTGTTCACGGTATTCACGGACATTCTGGACGATACGATGGCGCGCGTCTGGACGGAGCTGCTGCACGGACTTGGCCGCTGCGAGGTCGTGATGGACGAGCTGCTCCGCAGCGAGAAGCCGGAGCGTTTCAACCACAGCTGGGGCTACTGGCATGTGCTGAACGTCGGCACGGACGAGGAGAAGCGCAAGCTGGCCGACAAGCAGACGGAGCCGTCGTTCGTTTCGGCGCTGCTGTCAAGCTACGACGTGCGCGGCCAATTGGCGGAGAAGCTCAAGCAGTCCGTCTCGCAGGTGCAGGCCATCGTCGCGAAGCTCGACTCCGACAAGCTTATGCGTGAACTGCAGCAGGTCGGGGAGACGTTCCTGCGTCCGCTGCTGCCGGCGGCTTCCGCCCTCAACGAGAGAAGGTAAGGTGACAGAACATGCAATCCAAATCGAAGGAAGAACACGTGCATTCGGTGTTCGAAAGCATCGCCCCGAAATACGATTTAATGAACGACCTGATCAGCTTCCGCAGACATAAAGCATGGCGCGCGTTCACGATGCGCAAAATGAACGTGCAGCCGGGCCAAACGGCGATCGATCTGTGCTGCGGCACATGCGACTGGACGATCGCGCTGGCGCGGGCGAGCCGCACCGGCGAGGTCGTGGGGCTCGATTTCAGCCACAATATGCTGGAGGTCGGCAGGCAGAAGGTGCACCGGGAAGGGCTTGATCAACAAATAGCGCTGCATCAGGGCAATGCGATGGCGCTTCCGTTCGAGGACAACCGGTTCGATTTCGCGACGATCGGCTTCGGCTTGCGGAATGTGCCGGACCTGGAGCAGGTGCTGCGCGAGATGACGCGCGTCGTAAAGCCGGGCGGACAGGTCGTCTGCCTGGAGATGTCCAAGCCGATGTGGCAGCCGTTCAAAGGGATCTATTACTTCTACTTCGAGCGGATCATGCCGGCGCTGGGCAAGCTGTTCGCGAAGCGGTACGAGCAGTACAAGTGGCTTCCGGAATCGCTGAAGGCATTCCCGGATTCCAATCAGCTGGCCGAGAAGTTCCGTGAAGCCGGTCTTCGTAACGTGCATGCCTACCCGCTGTTCGGGGGCGTCGCGGCATTACATACGGGGACGAAGGGAACGGACAAAGGATGATACGCAAAACTCGCATTATATTGGAAATGATCAAGGTGGAACATACGATTTTCGCGCTGCCGTTCGCGTTCATGGGCGCGATGCTCGGCGCTGTCATGATGGAGCGGCGGATGCCGGACTGGGCGGAAATCGGGTGGATTCTATTAGCGATGGTCGGGGCGCGCAGCGCGGCGATGGGCCTGAACCGGGTCGTCGACCGCGTCATCGACGCCAAGAATCCGCGCACCGCGAAGCGGGCGATACCGGCGGGCTTGCTCAAGGCCGGAGAAGTCGTCGTGTTCATTGCGGTGTCCTTTGTCGTGCTGTTTATCGCGGCTTCGCAACTGGATCCCATCTGCATGAAGCTGATGCCGGTTGCCGTCTTTCTCCTCGTTCTTTATTCGTATACGAAACGTTTTACCTGGCTGTGCCACGTCGTGCTCGGCCTTACGATCGGCTTGGCGCCGCTCGGCGGCTGGCTGGCCGTCGCGGGACATCTGAATCCCGGCGCATGGGTGCTGTACGGCTCGGTCGTCTTCTGGCTTGCGGGATTCGACACGATCTATGCATGCCAGGATTTCGAGTTCGACCGCCGCGAAGGCGTGCATTCCATTCCGGCCCGGTTCGGACTCGCGGGCGGCTTGCAGCTTGCGCGCGCGTTTCACTTTCTGACCGCCGCCGGATTCATTTCGTTATATTGGCTGACCGATCTAAGCTGGCTCTACCTGATCGGCGCGATTGCCTCCGTCGGCTTCCTCGGGTATCAGCATATGCTCGTGAAGCCGAACGATATCAGCAGGGTGCAGACGGCATTCTTCACGATGAACAGCTTCCTGAGCGTCACGCTGTTCGCGTTCACGCTGCTTGATCTGTTGGTGCTGCACGAATGGTAGGGGAGCGCAAGGAAACGTCCGCCCCCAAGCGCTGGGTGGTCGGTATTACTGGCGCCAGCGGCTCCGTCTACGGCATAAGGCTCATCCAGTGCCTGCTCGGCAGCGGGAGCGACGTGCATCTGGTCGTGACCGAGGCCGGCTGGCGGGTGCTGAAGGAAGAGCTCGGCTGGGAGACGGCGAAGCGCCAAGCGGCGCTGTCGGCGCATTTCGCAGCGCCGATGGCCGAGGGGCGCCTGACGCTGCATCCGAACGCGGACATCGGCGCCTCGATCGCCAGCGGCTCGTTCCGCGTGGAAGGCATGATCATCGCGCCTTGCTCGATGGGCACGCTCGCTTCGATCGCGCACGGCATTTCCGACGATTTGATGACGCGCGCCGCGGATGTTATGCTGAAAGAAGGACGCAAGCTGCTCATCGTGCCGCGCGAGACGCCGCTGCACGCCATTCATTTGGAGAATATGCTGACGCTCGCCAAGCTGGGGGTCAAGATCATCCCCGCGATGCCTGCCTTCTATTACGGGCCGCAAAGCATGGACGATATGGTCGACTTCATGGTCGGCAAAGTGCTTGATCAGCTTCCGCTGGAGCATGACTTGTACAGAAGATGGGGAGATGAACGGCATGGGAACTGATCGTCCGATCACGGTCGGCCGCATAGACTATGCGAATGTTTGGCCGATCTTTCATTACGCGGAGCAGCAGCTGCCCGCGGATCGGTTTCGCATCGAGAAGCGCGTGCCGGCCGCGCTCAACCTGGCGCTGAGACAAGGCGAAATCGACATTACGTCGATGTCGTCTTTCGCTTACGCGGAGCATGCGGACAACTATTTGCTGCTGCCGGATTTGTCCGTCAGCGCGAAAGGCCGCGTCAACTCCATCCTGCTGTTCATGAAGAAACCGCTGGAACAGGTGCTGCAAGGCCGGATTGCCATGACCGCGACGTCCGCCACTTCGGTCATCCTGCTCAAGATACTGATGAAGCTGTATTATCAAGCGGAGCCGTCGTACGTCACGATGGAGCCCGCGCTGGATGACATGCTCGCGGAAGCGGACGCCGCGCTCCTGATCGGGGATACGGCGATTCACGCTGCGTGGGCGAACCAAGAGAACGATAAAGGCTTGACGGTCATCGACCTGGGCGAGCTCTGGCGCAATTGGACCGGCTACGGCATGACGTTCGCGCTTGTCGCGGTCCGCAAGGAAATCGCCGTGCGCGACCCCGAATCGGTGTCCGACGTGCTGCATGCCTTGACCGCGAGCAAAGAACGGAGCCTGCGCGATCTGACGCCGCTGGTCGAGAAAGCCTGCACGCAGCTGGGCGGGGAGCCCGCTTACTGGCATCGCTATTTTAACGAGCTACACTACAATTTCGGATCGGACGAGCAAGCAGGCCTGACGCTGTACTTCGATTACGCGCACCAGCTCGGGCTGCTGCCGAACGAAGTCGAGATGCGATTCTTCGAGGACCATACTGCTCTAAAGGTGAAGAACGAATGAAACTACTTGATATTTACGCCAAAATGAAAAGCGATCTTGACGTGATCGAAGGTCAGCTCGCGCGCAGCGTGACGACCGACCACGCGCTCCTGAGCGATGCGTCGACGCATTTGCTCAAAGCGGGAGGCAAGCGCATCCGTCCCGTGTTCGTGCTGCTCTCCGGCAAATTCGGCAGCTACGAGCTGAGCGTGCTGGAGCGGATCGCCGTGCCGCTCGAGCTCATCCATATGGCCTCGCTCGTCCATGACGACGTCATCGACAACGCCGATACCCGCCGCGGCCAGCTGACCGTCAAGTCCAAGTGGGACAACCGGATCGCCATGTACACCGGGGATTACATATACGGCAAGGCGCTTGCGATCGTGACGGAGCTCGAGAATCCGCAAATTCACCAGATCTTGTCCAAAGCGATGGTGCAAATGTGCATCGGCGAAATGGAGCAAATCCGCGACTTCTTCAATACGAAGCAATCCGTGCGCAACTACCTGCTGCGCATTCGCCGCAAGACGGCGCTGCTGATTGCGATCAGCTGCCAGCTGGGCGCGATCGCATCCGGCGCGGACCGGAAGGCGGCCAATCTGTTGTACAAATTCGGCTATAACGTCGGCATGGCGTTCCAGATCAGCGACGATCTGCTCGACTTGCTCGGCACGGAGAAGCAGATCGGCAAGCCGCCGGGCTCGGATATCCGCCAAGGCAACATCACGCTGCCCGTGCTGCTCGCGCTGCGGGAACCGGCGATTGCGGAGGAGCTGCAGGAGCAAATCAATCAAATCCAATTGTCGAACGGTGCAGGTGAAACGAAGCGCGCGTTGAACTTAATCCGTAAGAGCGCCGGCATCGGCATCGCCGAGAAGATGGCAGCGCGCTATATCAACAAAGCGATTGCCGCGCTGGGCGATCTGCCGAACATTCCGGCGAGGAAGAATTTGACCGATATCGCGCATTTCATCGCCAAACGAAGCTACTAAAGGACCTAGGAGGGATCTCGAATGGAAAGAACATTTCTCATGGTAAAGCCTGACGGCGTGCAGCGCGGACTGATCGGCGAAATCGTTTCGCGTTTCGAACGCAAAGGATTGAAGCTGGTTGCGGCCAAATTCATGCGCATTACACCGGAAATCGCCGAGCGCCATTATGCGGAACATGTCGGGCAGCCCTTTTATCCGCCGCTTGTAGCGTTCGTGACGTCGAGTCCCGTATTCGCCATGGTATGGCAGGGAGACAACGTGATCGGACTTACGCGCGCGATGATCGGCAAGACGAACGCCCTGGACGCGGCGCCCGGAACGATCCGTTCCGACTATGCGGTCCATACGAATTTCAACCTGATTCACGGCTCCGATTCGCCCGAAAGCGCGGAGCGGGAAATCGGCATCTTCTTCAAGCCTGAAGAGCTGCTGGAGTACACGCAATCGATCGGTCAGTGGATCTGATCAATTTGCGACTAAGCGTCTGCTGCGGGGGAAACCGACTTGGAGGACAAGGACTTTACGCTGTTTATCGAACGCATCAAAGAGAAGACGGACATTGATCTGTCGCAGTACAAGGAAGCCCAGATGAAACGGCGCCTGACGACGCTGCGCCAGAAATACGGCCTTGACACGTTCGCGGCCTATTTCAACGAATTGAACCGCGACAAGAAGCTGATGAACGAATTCCTGGATCGAATGACGATCAACGTATCCGAATTTTGGCGCAATCCGAGCCGCTGGGCGGCGGTGGAGAAGAAGTTCCTGCCGGACATCCTGAAATCGGGCGGCCGGGTCAAGATCTGGAGCGCCGCCTGCTCGACCGGCGAGGAGCCTTACACGCTGTCGATGATCGCGCACGCGCTCGGCGCGCAGGACCGCGTGTCCATTCTGGCCACGGACCTGGACGCGCTCGTGCTGCAGAAGGCGGCGCAGGGCGTGTATCAGGAACGTTCCGTCCGTGATGTGCCAAGCACTTATATGTCCAATTATTTCGTTAAGCGCAATCATGACGAAATCGCGGTCACGGACAATCTGAAGAAGATCATCGCGTTCAAGCAGCAGAATCTGCTTCACGATACGTTCGAAAGCGGTTTTGACATCATCGTTTGCCGCAACGTCATGATCTATTTCACGGAAGAAGCGAAGCATGTGCTGTACCACAAGTTCTCGAAGGCGCTCAAGCCGGGCGGATTGCTGTTCGTCGGCAGCACGGAACAGATTTTCACGCCGAGCCAATACGACTTCGAAACGGTCGAAACGTTCTTCTACCGGCGAAAAGCATAGCCGGTTCCATGTATAGGAATTACCGGCATCTCCAATACTGTGCTTAGGGATACTTATGCATTGGAGGTGCAGCATGGACAAACGCAAAGTGATTACGGCGTACAAAAGGGGATTCATCAGCGTCCACGAATGCGCCCAAATTCTCGGCATCGATACCAGTCAGATGAAGGGGCTCATGAACGACCCGAATTTCGCCCCCGAATCGCAGTTACCGCTAGGCAAACAGTCCGCCAACGGCTAAGCGCCCGGCGGCCCGCTGCCCGAAACGCCCGTACGGCAGGCGTTTCGGGCAGTTTTTTATTTGGGTCCGCAGGCGCCGTCAGGTCCTGCATTTTCTTGTCAAACCGCGGTCGCTATACTATAATGAGCAAAGATATTTGAGGCCCGACATACATAACCGAAATCTTAGGTTGACCCACGGTGTTCGGCATGAGGAGGAACTTGACGGTGAGTTTACGCTATTTGACGGCAGGAGAGACGCACGGTCCGCAGTTGACGGCGATCATTGAAGGGCTGCCCAGCAACCTGCAGCTCGATTTCGAAGAATTGAACTTCCAGCTGCACCGCAGGCAGAAGGGACACGGCCGCGGCCGCCGGATGCAGATCGAGAAGGATACGGCGAATATCGTCGGCGGCGTGCGCCACGGCAGAACGACGGGAGCGCCTGTCGCGCTCGTCGTGGAGAACAACGATTGGAAGCATTGGACGAGCGTCATGAATATCGAGCCGATCGAAGGCAGCGACGAAGAGAAGCGCCGCGTTCATCGTCCTCGTCCGGGCCATGCCGATCTGAACGGCGGCTTGAAATACAACTTGAAGGACCTGCGCAACGTGCTGGAACGCTCCAGCGCGCGCGAAACGGCGGCGCGCGTGGCCGTTGGCGCGGTCGCCCGGCAGTTCCTAGCCGCATTCGGCATTAACGTCGGCGGGCAAGTCATTCGCATCGGCGAGATCGAAGCGCCCGCGAACGATCTGCCGCTGGACGAGCTGATCCGGTTGACAGAAGAGTCGCCGGTCCGCGTCGTCGACAAGGAAACCGAGGCGAAGATGACCGCGTTCATCGATCAGATCAAGGCGGAAGGCGATTCCATCGGCGGCATCGTGGAATGCATCGTCGAAGGCGTGCCGGTCGGCCTTGGCAGCCATGTCCAGTACGATCGCAAGCTGGACGGCCGCATCGCGCAAGCCGTCGTGTCGATCAATGCCTTCAAGGGCGTCGAGATCGGCATCGGCTTCGAGGCGGGCACGATTCGCGGCTCGCAGGTGCACGACGAGATCCTGTACGACGAGGAGCGCGGCTACCATCGCCGGACGAACCGGCTGGGCGGCTTCGAAGGCGGCATGACGAACGGCGAGCAGATCGTCGTCCGCGGCGTCATGAAGCCGATCCCGACGCTGTACAAGCCGCTGCAAAGCGTGGATATCGACACGAAAGAGCCGTTCACGGCGCAAGTGGAGCGCTCCGACAGCTGCGCGGTGCCCGCGGCAAGCGTCGTGATGGAGCATGTCGTCGCATGGGAAGTGGCGAAAGCGTTCCTGGAGAAGTTCGGCGGCGATTCCATGGAAGAAATCCGCGCGAATTACGATAACTATCTCGCGCAAACGAGGGCGTACTAATGGCCGGCGCACGCGAGCTGACCGTGGATCTTGGCGAGCGTTCCTACCCGATCTATATCGGCGAAGGACTGCTCGACGAAGCAGGCCGACTGCTTGCCGAGCACGGAATCAGCAAGAAATCGCCGCTTCTGATCATTACGGACAGCAATATCGCCGACAAGCATCTGGCCCGCCTTGAATCGGTGCTGCGCGATGGCGGCTTCGCCGTGGCAACCGCGGTTATCCCTGCGGGCGAAGCGTCGAAATCGCTCAGCCGGCTGGAGCAGCTCGTCGGAATCGCGCTCGAGCGCGGACTCGACCGCAAATCCGCGATCGTCGCGCTGGGCGGCGGCGTTGTCGGCGACTTGGCCGGCTTCGTAGCCGCTTCCTATATGCGCGGCATCAAGTTCGTCCAAATCCCGACGACGATTCTGGCTCACGACAGCAGCGTCGGCGGCAAAGTCGCGGTCAATCACCCGCTCGCCAAGAACATCATCGGCGCGTTCCACCAGCCGGAGCTCGTGCTGTACGATCTGCGGACGCTGCAGACGCTGCCGGAACGCGAAGTGAAGGCCGGCTTGTCCGAAGTCGTCAAGCACGGGCTGATCTGGGATGCCGCGTTCGTAGCGTGGTGCGACGAGAACGCCGAACGGCTGCTGGCGCTTGATCCCGAAGCGCTCGGCTATGCGCTCTACAAGGGCTGCAGCGTCAAGGCGGCGGTCGTCTCGCAGGATGAGCGGGAGAACGATCTGCGCGCCATTCTGAACCTGGGGCACACGATCGGCCACGCGTTGGAAGCCGTCGCCGGGTACGGCGAGCTGCTGCACGGCGAAGCGATCTCGATCGGCATGGTCGGCGCAGCGCGCCTTGCCGTGCAGCTGGGCGCGCCGGAAGAGGTGTACCGGGTGACGAAGCGCGTGCTTTCGCGCGTCGGTCTGCCGGTACGGCTTCCGGCGCATCTGGATACGGATGCCATCATGCGCGCGCTTATGCACGACAAGAAATTCCAGGAAGGCGTCGTTACGTTCATCGTGCCGGTCGCCATCGGCAAAGTCGAAATCAACAAATCGGTATCCGCGTCCCTGATCCGGGAAATCGTGGAGCAGCTGAAACAGGAGGCCGTTTAGGATGAGTGTAAGGGGAATACGCGGCGCCATTACGGTAGACGTCAATGAAGAACAACCGATTCTGCAAGCGACGGCCGAGCTATTGAGCGGCATCGTTCGCGCCAACGGCATCGTGCCGGACGACATCGCCAGCGTGTTCGTCACGGTGACCGGCGATTTGGACGCGACCTTCCCGGCGAGGGCGATCCGCGCCATGGCGGGCTGGGACCTCGTCCCGCTGATGTGCGCGCTGGAAGTACCGGTCAAGGGCAGTCTGGCCAAATGCATCCGATTGATGGTGCTCGTGAATACGGAGAAGACGCAGGAGCAGGTCGAGCATGTGTACCTGGGCGGCGCGAAGGCGCTGCGTCCGGACTTGGCGAAAGCCTAGCCGCTTTACCATTCCGCGCGTAATCGGGATTGACGGATTCAAATCCGCTATTGTATAGTTAATAGCATATTCATGGAGTAGCCGAGTAGAGACGAGCAGCAGTACCTTAGTTAGAAGAGATGAGCCGAGCTGAGATGAGTACAGGTTTAGCGTGCAACGAGCAGAGAGGTTACAGTATGCAGCGGTTTTTCCCTGCGCACTGTTATTTTCCCTATCGTTCATACTCATTTTTCATCTTCTAACTTAACGTGCTCCTGCTGCGGCAGGAGCTTTTTTAATATCCGCACGGAGAGGGAGAGATGACGTATGAACCAAGAACTGCAAACCATTATCCGGCAAGCCGGCACGTATAACCTGATTCCGATCGTACGCAACGTAATGGCGGATACCGAAACGCCGATCCGCATCTTCCAGCATTTCTATCGCGAACGCCGCGCATTCCTGCTGGAAAGCGTGGAGGGCGGGGTCAAATGGGCCCGTTATTCCTTCATCGGCACGGATCCGTTCATGCTCATCCATGGCAAGAACGGCGAAATGATCATCGAGCAGAACGGCCAGACGAAGGTGCTGCGCGAGCGGCCGATCGAGCTGCTGAAGGCGCATCTGCGTTCGTTCCGCAGCCCGGCCGTAACGGATCTGCCTCCTTTCACAGGCGGCGCAATCGGGTTCTTCGGTTACGACCTGCTGCAATATTACGAGAAACTGCCCGCCCATCGCATCGACGATCTGCAAATGAACGACCTGCAGTTCATGTTCTGCGACCAGATCATCGCCTTCGATCACTTCAAGCAGCAGGTGCAGGTGATCGGCAACGTTCATATCCCGGAAGGCGCGACTGATGCGGACATCCAGGAATCCTACGAGCGGACGCTCCGCAAGATCGAAGCGACGATCGAGCGGCTGCAGCAGCCGACGCCGACGACGCTCATGGCGGGCGGCAGCATTCCGGCCGATCCGGAGCTCGGCGAGATTTCCTCCAACCTGACGAAAGAACAGTTCCTCGATAACGTCGAGAAGTCGAAAGCCTACATTCGCGCGGGCGACATTTTCCAGGTGGTGCTGTCGCAGCGCTTCAGCATCGATACGGACGTCGATCCGCTGCATGTATACCGCGTCCTGCGGACGATGAATCCGTCCCCGTACATGTATTATCTGAAAATGGACGACGAGGTGATCGTCGGCACGTCGCCGGAGGCGCTCGTCAAGGTCGACGGCGAACGCGTCGAGACGCGTCCGATCGCGGGCACGCGGCCGCGAGGCAAGACGCCGGAGCAGGACTTGGCGCTCGAGAAAGAGCTGCTGGCCGACGAGAAGGAGCGCGCCGAGCATCTGATGCTGGTCGACCTCGGCCGCAACGATATCGGCCGCGTCTCGGAATTCGGTTCCGTACGCTGCGACGCGTATATGGAGATCGAGCGTTATTCCCACGTCATGCATATCGTGTCCAACGTGTCGGGCAAACTGCGCCCGGACAAAGATTTCTTCGATGCCTTCGTTTCGTGCCTGCCGGCGGGCACCGTATCGGGCGCGCCGAAGCTGCGGGCGATGGAGATCATCGCGGAGCTGGAGAACGAAGCGCGCGGCGCTTACGCCGGCGCGATCGGCTATCTCGGGTTCGGCGGCAGCCTGAACACCTGCATCACGATCCGGACGATGATCTTCAAGAACGGCAAAGCGTACGTACAGTCCGGCGCGGGCATCGTCTGGGACTCCGTTCCGGAGAACGAGTACACGGAAACCGTGAACAAAGCGATGGCGCTGCTCAAGGCGGTGCGCGTGGCGGAAGCCGCTTTTGCCCAGCCCGAGCGGGGAAGCAGCATGATTAACATGGACTACTATGCGGAAGTGAAGGGGTGAGCGGCGATGACGGTTATGAACGAAACCTTAACGATGCAGCAGGCGCTCAATAAGCTGATCGGCGGCGAGAGCCTGTCCCGGGAAGAAGCGCGAGGCGTCATGGATATCATCATGAAAGGCGAGGCGACCGGCGCCCAAATCGGCGGCGTCGCTACCGCGCTTCGCATGAAAGGCGAGACGCGGGACGAAATCACCGGGTTCGCCGAGGCGATGCGCTCGCACTCCAACCAGGTCATGACCGAGAGCAGCGGTCTGCTGGATACATGCGGAACGGGCGGATCGGGCATTCATAAATTCAATATCTCGACCGCTTCGGCGATCATCGCCTCCGCGGCCGGCGTTCGGGTCGCCAAGCACGGCAACCGCGCCATGTCCGGCAAATCCGGAAGCGCGGACACGCTGGAAGCGCTCGGCGTCAATATTTCGCTGACGGCGGAGCAGGCTTCGCGCTGCCTGGATGCCATCGGCATCTGCTTCATGTTCGCGCAGTTGTATCACCCGTCGCTGAAGCATGCCGCCGGACCTCGCCGCGAGCTGGGCGTGCGGACGATCTTCAACATGCTCGGACCGTTGACGAATCCGGCCGGCGCGGACCGGCAGCTGCTCGGCATCTACGACCGCGCGAAGACGGAGACGATCGCCTCCGTTCTCGGCGATCTGGGCTTGAAGCGCGCGATGGTCGTCAGCAGCCATGACGGCTTGGACGAAATCAGCATCTCGTCGCCGACGCAAATTTCCGAACTCAGCGACGGCGGCGTGCATACGTACACCCTGGCGCCGGAAGATCTGGGACTGCGCACGCATGCGCTGTCCGAAATCATCGGCGGAGATTCCGCGGTGAACGCGCGAATTATCCGTTCCATCTTCGAAGGGCGCGAATTCGGCGCCTACCGGGACATCGTGCTTGCCAACGCCGGTGCCTGCATCTTCGTCGGCGGAGCGGCGGCATCGCTTCGCGAAGGCGTGGAAGCGGCCGGTACGATAATCGATTCGGGCTTGGCCGCGGCGAAGCTGCGCCAGCTGATCGAAACGACAGGAGAGTTGAGCCATGTTTCTTGATAAGATCGTAGCCACGAAGAATAGAGAAGTCGACCAGCTGGCCGAGCGCTTCTCGTTGCCGGACGCCGAACGCCGGATCGCGGAGCTTCCGCCATGCCGCGGCTTCGAGCGCGCGCTGGCCGGACGGACGAACCGCCCGGTCGGCTTGATCGCCGAGGTCAAGAAGGCCTCGCCTTCCAAAGGGCTGATCCGCGCGGATTTCGATCCCGTCCGCTTGGCGCAGACGTACGAGCAAGCCGGGGCGGACTGCCTCTCCGTCTTGACCGACGAGGATTATTTCCAAGGCAGCAACGCCTACTTGACCGCCGTATCGGAAGCGGTGAAGCTGCCGCTCCTGCGGAAGGATTTCACGGTCGACTACCGCCAAATCTACGAGGCCCGTTTGATCGGCGCGGATGCGATTCTGCTGATCGCCGCCATTCTGCGTCCGTCCAAGCTTGGCGAATTTTACGATATCGCCAAATCGATCGGGCTCGACGTGCTGGTCGAGGTGCATAACGAGGAAGAAATGCAGGATGCGCTCGGCCTCGGCAAAGCGACGCTGGTCGGCATCAATAACCGGAACCTGCATACGTTCGTGACGGACCTGCACACGACGGAGCGGCTGATCGGGGCCGTTCCGGCAGGCGTAACGGTCATCAGCGAAAGCTCGATCGCGACGCCGGAGGATATCGCCTTCGTACGGGCATGCGGAGCGAAAGGCGTCCTCGTCGGCGAATCGCTCATGCGTCAGCCGGATGTCGGCGCCGCGGTCGAGCAATTGATGGGACCGGTGAACCGATAATGCGTCCGATCGATGGCGGCAGCGGCGGTGCAGGCTTGACGCGCGTCAAAATTTGCGGGCTGCGCGATACGGCCACGATCCAAGCGATGGATGGCTTGCCGGTGCACGAAATTGGTTTCATGTTCGCGAAGAGCCGCCGTCAGGTCGCTCCGGCGCTCGCGGCGGAGCTGATCGCGGAAGTCCGCAAGCTTCGCAGCCGCGACGGCAGCGCAATGCGCGCGGTCGGCGTGTTCGTTAACCCGACGATGGATGAGCTGCGCGAGACGCTGCAGACGGCTCCGCTGGATGTCGTACAGCTGCATGGCGAAGAGAGCCCCGCGTTCTGCGAAGACGTTCGGCGTACGTTCGGCACGGCGGTATGGAAAGTGTTCTCCGTCACGGAAGACCATGCCGCAGCGGATGATTCGGACGGGCCTGCCCGACTGGAAGCCTATCGCGGCTGCGTCGATGCGTTCCTGATCGATACGGCCGGCGGCGGCACCGGAAGGACGTTCGCGTGGCATGCGATCGACCGGTACAAGTCGGCGGCGGCCGGCATGCCGCTCTACGTGGCAGGAGGCTTGCATCCCGATAACGTGGCGGAGTTGCTGAGCCGGTATTCGCCCGATGGCGTCGACGTTTCGAGCGGCGTGGAGACGGATGGCGCGAAGGATCGAACGAAAATCAGATTATTTGCGGAAAGGGTGCAAGGATTATGAGTCAAGTCCCGGATCAAAACGGGCGCTTCGGCAAATTCGGCGGACGTTACGTACCCGAGACGCTGATGAACGCGCTGATCGAATTGGAGGAAGCGTACGCGCATTTCTCGAAAGACCCCGAATTTATCGCGGAAGTCCGTTATTTATTGACCAAATATTCCGGCCGTCCGACGTCGCTCTACTACGCGCAGCGGCTGTCCGAGCATCTCGGCGGAGCGAAAATCTACTTGAAGCGCGAAGACTTGAACCATACCGGCGCGCACAAGATCAACAATGCGATCGGTCAGGGCGTGCTTGCCAAGCGGATGGGCAAGAAGAAGATCATCGCCGAAACCGGCGCAGGCCAGCATGGCGTCGCTTCCGCGACGGTCGCGGCGCTTCTGGGACTGGAATGCAAAGTGTTCATGGGCGAAGAGGATACGAGGCGGCAGGAGCTGAACGTATTCCGCATGAACCTGCTCGGCGCCGAAGTCGTTCCGGTCACGTCCGGCACGCGCACGCTGAAAGACGCCTGCAACGAGACGCTTCGCTACTGGGTCAGCAACGTGAACGATACGTACTACATTCTCGGATCCGCGACGGGTCCGCACCCGTACCCGATGATGGTTCGCGATTTCCAGCGCATTATCGGCGACGAGTCGAGAGAACAGATCCTGAAGGAAGCCGGCCGGCTGCCGGACTACATCGTGGCCGCGGTCGGCGGCGGCAGCAACGCCATCGGCATGTTCTATCCGTTCATCGGCGATGAAGCCGTGAAGCTGATCGGCGTCGAAGCGGCGGGACGCGGCGTCGATACCGACGAGCATGCGGCGACGATGACCAAAGGCCGCCACGGCGTCTTCCAGGGCGCGCTCAGCTATGTCCTGCAGGACGAATTCGGTCAAGTGCTGCCGGCGCATTCCATTTCCGCGGGGCTGGACTACCCGGGCATCGGACCGGAGCATTCGTATTTGAAAGATACGGAGCGCGCGACGTACGTACCGATTACGGACGCGGAAGCGCTCGAAGCGCTGCAGCTGCTGTCCCGTACGGAAGGCATCATACCGGCGCTGGAATCCGCGCATGCCATCGCGCAAGTGATGAAGCTCGCGCCGACGCTCGGCAGCGACGAGATCATCGTCGTCAGCCTGTCCGGCCGCGGCGACAAGGACGTTCAGGCGATCATGGGCTATCTGGAAGGAGGCATGTAACCGGATGAGCATTCAACGCAATGACATCGATGCCGCTTTCCGGCGGCTCCGGGAAGAAGGGCGCACGGCCCTCATTCCGTTCATTACGGTCGGCGATCCCGATTTGGCTGCGACTGTCGACATTATCGCGGCGCTGGAAGAAGCCGGCGCGGATATGATCGAGCTCGGCGTGCCGTATTCGGATCCGCTTGCCGACGGTCCCGTCATTCAGCGGGCGTCCGAACGCGCGCTGGCCAATGCCCGCGTCACGCTTGCCGACGTCATCGAGGTCGCGGCGCAATCGCGCGCGGCCGGCGTGCAGCTGCCGTTCATTCTGTTCTCGTACTATAATCCGATTTTGCAATTCGGCCTTGACCGGTTCTTCGGTCTTGTCGCGTCCAAGGGCATCAGCGGCATGATCGTTCCGGATCTGCCGATCGAGGAGGACGCCGAGCTGCGCGAGATGGCCGAAGCGGCGGGCATTCATCTCATTCCGCTCGTCGCGCCGACGTCGAACGACCGCGTGAAGCGCATCGCCGAGAAAGCGCGCGGCTTCGTCTACTGCGTCTCATCGCTGGGCGTAACCGGCGTCCGCGCCGACTTCCACCAGGGCATCGACGAGTTCCTGACGACCGTCCGCGGAGCGACGGATACGCCGATCGCGGTCGGCTTCGGCATTTCGAGCCGCGAGCAGGTGGAACGGTTCGGCAAGCAGGCGGACGGCGTCATCGTCGGCAGCGCCATCGTGCGCAAGATCGAGGAGGTCGTGCCGCTGCTGCAAGCGTCCGAAACGAAGCGGGAAGGGCTTGCGCAAATCCGCGCGTTCGTCAGCGGATTGAAAGGTTAAGCACGACCGGATTGCGCTTGACGCGATGAAACCTTCGGCAGCAGAGGCTGCCGGAGGTTTTTTTACATCCGCCTGGACAGCCGAGGTTACTGCTGCGCGTAAAAGCTTAAAAGCGGCAATGAAATATCGGGCAAACTCTTTCAAATACGGTCGACATATGAGACAATGTTGAAACGAACATTGAGCAATAAACCCATTATTCTGAGGTGATCCTTGTGCAACCGAAGCAAAGCATCGTCAGCCTGCCTGTATACCAGCCGGGCAAACCGATCGAAGAAGTCAAACGCGAGTTGGGCCTGAAAGAAGTCATTAAACTGGCATCGAACGAGAATCCGTTCGGGGCGTCCGAGCGCGCGAAAGAAGCGATTCAACGCGAATTAGAGAACATTAGCATATATCCGGACAGTTTCAGCACGGACCTGGCCGCCGCCGTGGCCGCCCGCTTGGGAATCGAGCGGAACCAGCTGGTCTTCGGCGCAGGCTCGGACGAAGTGATTTTGATGCTGGCCCGCGCGTTCCTGTCCCCTGGCGACGAGACGATCATGGCGGACGAGACGTTCCCGCAATACCGCCACAATGCGGTCGTCGAAGGCGCGACGGTCATCGAAGTGCCGCTCCGGGACGGCACGCACGACCTGGATGCGATGCTGGCCCGAGTAACGGACCGGACGAAAATCATCTGGGTCTGCAACCCGAACAACCCGACCGGCACGATCGTCCGCCATGCGGAGCTGGAAGCGTTCATCCGCCAAGTGCCCGCGAACGTTATCGTGGCGCTGGACGAGGCGTATATCGAGTACGTCAAGGACGAGGCGTTCCCGGACAGCCTGGCGCTTATGCGCGAATTCAAGAACGTCATCCTGCTGCGTACGTTCTCCAAGGCGTACGGCCTGGCTTCGCTCCGGATCGGCTACGGCGCGGGGCATCCGGACCTGATCCGCATGGTCGGCCAAGTGCGCGAGCCGTTCAACACGACGCGCATGGCGCAAGCGGCCGCCGTCGCATCGCTGGCGGACGCGGAGTTCCTGGCAATGTGCGCCAATCGCAACGCCGAGGGCAAAGCGTATATGTGCCGGCATTTCGACCGTCTCGGCCTGCATTATTTCGAGGCGCACGGCAACTTCATCATGGTGGACGTCAAGCTTCCGTCCGGACAAGCGTTCGACGGCCTGCTGCGCAAAGGCGTCATCTCGCGCGCGAATTGGACGCATTACCCGACCTACATCCGAATTACGATCGGCAGCCAGGAGCAGAACGAAGCGTTCATCGCGGCACTGGAGTCCGTACTGACAGAAGCGGCGGTGCTGGATTAATATTATGACGAAAATTGCGATATTCGGCGTCGGCTTGATCGGCGGCTCGCTCGCGCTCTGCTTCAAAGGCAAGCCGGGCATTACCGTCGTCGGTCATTCCATCCGCGAATCTTCCGCAGCCAAGTACCTCGAGCGGGGCGTCGTCGATCACGCGACGACGTCTCTTCGCGAGGCGGCCGAAGGCGCGGATTTTATTTTTCTATGCGTTCCCGTAGGCTCGCTTGCCTCGTACGTGCACGATCTGAGTCAGCTTGATCTGAAGCCCGGCTGCATCATTACCGACGTCGGCAGCACGAAAGCGTCGGTCGCCGCATGCGCCCGGGAAGCCCGATTCGGCAGCGCGGTCTTCATCGGCGGACATCCGATGGCCGGCTCAGAGCGTTCCGGCGTCGAAGCGGCCTCCTTGTATCTGTTCGAGAACGCGTTCTACGTGCTGACGCCTGACCCGGGGACGCCGCAGCGCTACGTCGATAAATTGACGGAGCTGCTGGCTTATACCAAAGCGCACATCGTTCACGTGCATCCCGAAGAGCATGACGAAATCGTCGGCGCGATCAGCCATCTGCCGCATATCATCGCGGTTGCGCTCGTCAATCTCGTGCGCGGCTACAATCAGGGCAATTCGCTGTACAGCCAGCTGGCCGCAGGCGGCTTCCGGGACATTACCCGGATCGCGTCCGGCGATCCCGTCGTATGGCGCGACATTCTCGTCAATAACCGGGACGTGCTGCTGAAGCTGCTGAAGGACTGGCAGTCGGGCATGGACGCATTCGTCGGCATGCTGGAAAGCGAGAACGGCGAAGCCGTCGAGACGGCGTTCGAGCAAGCCGGCGCGTTCCGCAGCCAGATGCCGGAGCGCCGCAAAGGGATGATCCATTCGATCTACGAATGCTACATCGACGTGCCGGACCATCCGGGGATTATCGGGAAAGTGGCGACCGAGCTCGGGAACAGCGCCATCAATTTGAGCAACATTCACATCATCGAGAGCAGGGAAGACGTGCCCGGCGTGCTCCGGCTCAGCTTCAGGAAGCAGGATGATCTGGACCGCGCCATCGAGCGGCTGGGAGAAATCGGATACGCGGTTCATTTTTAAAAAGCATCGTCAACAATTTGAAAACGCTTATTGACAAAATGAAAACGTATACATATAATAAAAGTACAGTATGGTTTCTCTCCACTCCTATCCAAATCCATCGCAGAGTTTTGCGGGGCCGCCTTTTTAGGCGGTCTTTTTTTTGTGCTTATGGAAACCTTTCGGTGCATTTCTGCGTCGGTACGTGTGGGAGCCTGACGTCCGCGCCCGTTATTTAGTAAAATATTTATCCCGCTGATGATTCGCCCATGATACAATCAGTGTAGATTATGTAAAAAAGTGGACATGGGTAAATGTCGAAATAAGCAGGATTTTCGTATTGCTTCACGAATTATTTTATGTTGGATAGAGCGAGGAACATTTTTTAGATGATCGCGCAACTTTTTACTCTCGTTCCGGTACAATGTATAAACCGGATGCGGGAGCACTCCTAAGGCCAAGGAGGGTCGCCCGCGATGACGGATTCCCAGCTTATACGCGAAATCAAAGATGGAAACATACAGCTGTATTCGGAGTTGATGCGGCGGTACCAACGTAAAATCCTTGCCTTTATCTTCCATATGTTGAAGAGCGCCAAGCTCGAACTGCTGGCAGAGGATTTATGCTCGGAAACCTTTTACAAGGCATATCGCAGTCTTCACTCCTTCAGGGAAGTCGATGCTTCCTTTTCAACTTGGCTGTATACGATCGCAAGAAATACGGTGCTGAGCGAGCTTCGCAAGCAGAAAGCGGGCAATGTTTCGTTCGACGAGGTCGGCTTCGTGCCGGTCGCGCCGCCGGAAGCCGTTCCCGAACAGCGTCTGCTTCAAAACGAACGGATGACAATGGTTCGCGAAGCGATCAACAGCTTGCCGGAGAAGCAGCGTTCCGCGCTTATTTTACGTGAATACGACCAATTGGATTATCAGGAAATCGCCAATATTCTCGGTCAAACCGTAAGCTCCGTGAAATCGCTCTTGTTCCGCGCGCGCAGCAGTGTGAAGGTTCAGCTGGAACCGTATTTTGGCGAATCGCCTATGCTGGAAGAGTACGAGGGGATGAAAATGCGATGAACTGCCAGGATGTGCAGCAATCTTTCGGTGCTTATTGGGACTTGACCGAAGAGGACGGCGAACGCAAACGAGTGGATGAACATCTCCGAACTTGCGATGCGTGCAGGGAGGAGTTTCGTATATGGGAAGAAAGCGAGCAGCTGATTCGGATCTTCTCGGAGGATGCCGACGAGATCGGACCGCTCGATCACGTGAATCACGGCGTCATGGACCGCATCTATGCGGAGCAGTCTTGGCTTATGCCGATCCCGAACCGAAGCTATCAATTCTCGAAGACGTTTCGCCGGAACGTGACGGCGATCATAGCATGCTGTCTGGCGATGTTCGTCGTAGGCTTGTTCTATGTCGTCACGGGCAATCACGATCCGTCTTCGGCCGAAGTGGCGAAGCTGACCGGTCTGATCGAGACGGCGAACGCGTCGAGCGACGATAGCGTCATCAGCGCTTCCTTCTACGCCGACGTGCCTGTCGCCAGTATAAGCGATCCGATCGTCTTGAATATCGTGCCGACGGTTCCGCAATATTATGTTGCGTTGTCGCTGCTAGGCATTATCATGACGCTGCTGATCTTGAACTGGTTCTCGCGAACGAGGCATTGACGCTTACATAACATTGCACGCAGCAAGACTTCAGCGTCCCTGCTGGAAATTCTCTTTCGAAAGAAGGTCGCCCAATTGCGGATCGGACTCATTCGCCATGGCCAGACGGAATGGAATGAACTTGGCAAAATACAAGGTCAAACGGATATCCCGCTTAATGCGGAAGGGTTCCGTCAGGCACGGGCGCTGGCGCATCGCCTGCGCCATGAGCCGATGAAGTGGGATGCGGTCGTCTCGAGCGACCTTCAGCGCGCCAAACAAACCGCGGATGTGCTCGCCGACGCGCTCGGCATTCCGGTGCTGTCGCCGGATACGCGCTTGCGCGAACGGTTCTACGGCGAAGTGGAGGGAACGACGGCGGAGGAGCGGCTGGCCAAATGGGGCGCCGATTGGAAGAAGCGCGACAGCGGCCAAGAGAACGACAAGCAGCTTCGGGAGCGGGCGCTGTCCTTCGTCGAAGATGCAGCCGGAGCGAACCCGAACCGCAATCTGCTCGTCGTGACGCACGGCAGCCTGCTCGCGCAGCTGCTGCAGGCGATGTGCGCCGAATGGAGCGACAAGCCGATCAACAATTTGTCCTTCTCCATACTGGAGCGGGCAGGCGCGGGATGGGCGCCGATTCTCCACAATTGCACGCTGCACCTGGAGCAGCTTCATCAACAATGAGCACTCGTCCGAAACCGAATACGCACGAAGCCGTTATTCTTGCATCGATGCAAGGATAACGGCTTTTTTCATAGGCGATGTTATAAAAATCGCCAATGTTCCCATAATGATAGTAATCCTTCAAGAGGGCCGGGAACGGAGGGCAGCATATGAAATTAGCGGATATGCTCAGCTATGCGGACATCGGTCAGCTGAGCCGTATTGCATCGACCTATCAATGCGAGTGCAATGGGAATTCGAAGAACGAGCTCATTCAGTCGATCCTGTCGACGGTGAATCGCAGGGAAGTGTTTGAAGCGCAGATCGGCGCGTTGAAGCTCGAGGATCTGAGGTTTATGAATTCGCTTCTGTTCGATGCGCGGGATGCGTTCAGCTTGGAGGAACTTGTCGCGAGAGTGCAGCAGAGCAAGTTCGGCAATGCCGAGGCGCAGCAAGGCGCATCGGCGGAGAAGCGGGCGGAAGAGACGGCAACCGCGGCGCCAGCGGGCAAGAAGCCGGCCGCCAAGGCGTCGGCTGCCAAACGAACCGCCAAATCGAAGGCGGCGAAAGAACGGCCGGAACCCGAAAGCGGCCCGCGCGAAACGATTTCGCGCTTCAAGCAGTACGGCTGGCTGTTCAACGGCTATGCCGGACCCGAGCGGTACTTGTTTCAAGTGCCGAGCGATCTGAAGGAAAGGTTCAAGCAGTCGATGGAGCGAAGGCTGACGTCGGAGGTCGTGTACGCCGACGAGGAGCCGCACGCTTACCGCGACGAGCAAATGCTGATGGGCGAGGACGTCTCGCAGCTGCTCACGTTTCTTCATCTTCATGAGGTTCCGCTGGCTTCGGACGGCACGATGTACAAACGCACGGTGCTTCAACTCCTCGAGCTGTTCGGCGTCAAGGAATCGCTGCCAGGCAAGGGCGAATGGCGTTTCGGCTACGGCCGCAAAATCAAGGACTATCCTAACCGCCTCTCGCTCATTTACGACTATTGCTACTATCAAGGATGGATTGCCGAATACGACGAGCGGCTGGAGCTGACGTCCTCGGGCAAGGAACGACAAGCGCTGCGGACGACGGAGGGAACGGACAAGCTGTACCGGTTCTGGCTGCGGCTCTATAAAGGCCCGGTTCCGAATATCCGCTCGCTCGTGCATTGGATCGACAAGCTCGGCGTCCGCTGGGTCAAGTCGGAAACGGTTATGCGCACGCTTACGCCGTACGTGAAGCCGTTCTACTACGATCAGCCGGAGACGATTCTCGAGCAGCGCTTGATCGGCATGATGATGCACTTGGGCTTGCTGCGGATCGGAGATCACGCCGAGCACGGGCAGGTCATCCGCATGACGCCGCTCGGGAGGACGGTCGTCGCGGGAATGAGTCTCGACGACGAAGCGATCGTCTTGAACAGCTGACGGGTGGCCGGCTTGCAAGTCGCGTCGCTTCTATGAACGCCGGGCTCGATGGATGAGCTCCGCAGCCGGCTCGTCTTGGGCAGCCGCACATTCCGTGCATAGCGGGCCAACGCACTGCGCTTCTTCTAGAAGGCTGAATATAATTTACTAGATCCGTTTCACTCTATTCGTGAACACAACTTGGACCCACCTATATGCTTTCGCTTATTCGCCAGCGGGAGTCGTCGGCAAGCACAGTAGACGATTGGCATGGAGAAACGAAGACGATCTGGAAGCAAGTGGCGTAAGGAAAGGAATATAGGATCTCTTAAACGCTCAGTTGGAGGTGTATCCTATGGACAAAATGAAAGTATCTTATGAAGTGCTGCTCGGACTTGCCGCGGAAATGCTCTTGGATGAGGCTGTGCTCAAGTTTCGGACGGATAAGCTTTACGCCGCGATCGACACGGCGCTTGCCTCCGGCGACAAGGATACCTTTCAGCGGCTGACCGACGAACTGAAGTCGCTGCACGTCTAGCGGCTCGGGCGGGCGGTCGGCGCAAGCCGATGGTTGTCAACGATATCGGACGGTTCATACTGCCAGGACGACGGGGGAGACTCCGCTCGCCTTGGCATTTTTACTGCGCGCGTTTTTTTCTTCAATAAAGTAGCGTTCCGTGTGGTATATTAATAGAATGAATTTTGGTACATATACACATGCTAATGACTGGAGGAACGACAGACGCATGAAATTCAGTGAATTATCCGCGGAACAATGGGCGGAGCTGCAGCCCTATCTGGATACGGCGCTGCTGCCGGTAACGGGACTGACGGGAGCGGAAATGCCGCATGAAGCGACGAAGCAGCTCGAACGGCTCCGCGACGTGCTGGATACGATCGAGCTCCCGTTCAAAGGCAGGGTCGTGACTTATCCGGCCGTGCAGTACGGCGAATGGACGCCGGAGACGATTCGGCAGCTGCAGTCCGTAAGCGGCAATCTCCGTTCGGTCGGCTTCAAATACGTCGTGCTCGCATCGGCGATCCCGCTGCCGGGCACCGGGGAAACGGGCGCCGATCTTGTCGTTTGTCCGGACGCGGACAAGCAGCTGCCCGAGGCGGCCGAGGTGAACGAAGCCGTTCGCAAGCTATGGCTCGGGCGGGCGTAACAAACGCGCGGAAGCCGGCGAGGATTTGCATAAGGTGACAGCCGATGGGGAAAAACAAATTCCAGACAAGGTCAATTGTGACAAAATGATAACAAATGTCAAATCCCATTTTGAACTGTCCAGCAAATTGTTTGCCATATTCTTGACGCTCCAAATCACCTAGGCTATTATAAGTAATGTCCTAGTTCATCGTATGTTTTGCCTTCTCCGGCAGAACACAAGATATGGCTCAGCAAAGGGGGTAGAACAGAAGATGAGTAACCATGAACACGAAAACTCGCACGGTCCTGCGAAACGCAGCGGAATGTCCCGGCGGCAATTTTTGTCGTATACGCTCGGCGGCGCAGGCGCTTTCATGGCAGCGGGCATGACACTTCCGATGATCCGCTTCGCGGTTGATCCGATTTTGCAGAAAAAAGAAGCCGGCACATGGATTAAAGTTGTCGAGGAAACGAAGCTTACTAACGAACCGCAAGAATTCAAATTTAAAATCCACCAGGTGGACGGTTGGTATGTAAGCGATCCGGAATTGACCGCTTGGATTTCCAAAGATGACAAGGGCAAGGCGTTCGCGCTTTCGCCGGTATGCAAGCATCTTGGCTGTACGATCGGCTGGAACACGGAGAAGAACGAAGAATACGTTTGCCCGTGTCACGGTGCGCATTATACCAAGGACGGCAAGAACTTGGTCGTTGCACCGAAACCTTTGGACGAGTATGACCTTAAGATTGAAAGCGGTTGGGTGTATCTCGGCCCGATCAAAGCCAATACACGGGTATAAGGAGGCGTAACAATCAGATGATGAAAGGCATTTACAACTGGATCGATGAGCGTCTAGATATTACGCCGATGTGGAGGGACGTTGCGGATCACGAAGTACCTGAACACGTTAACCCTGCGCATCACTTCTCGGCATTCGTGTATTGCTTTGGCGGATTGACGTTTTTCATCACGGTAATTCAAATTCTGTCGGGGATGTTCCTGACGATGTACTTCGTGCCGGATATCATCAATGCTTACAAGAGCGTTGACTTCCTGCAGCACAAAGTAGCATTCGGCGGCATCGTGCGCGGCATGCACCACTGGGGCGCGAGTCTCGTAATCGTAATGATGTTCCTTCACACCCTTCGCGTATTCTTCACGGGTTCCTACAAAGCGCCTCGTGAAATGAACTGGGTTGTCGGCATGCTGATTTTCTTCATCATGCTCGGTCTCGGCTTCACGGGCTACCTGCTTCCATGGGATAACAAAGCCTACTTCGCGACGAAGGTCGGTATTCAAATTGCCGAATCGGTGCCTTGGATCGGTACATACATCAAAGAACTGATGCAAGGCGGCGAGATCGTCGGCGCCGAGACGTTGACCCGTTTCTTCGCGATTCACGTCTTCTTCCTGCCAGGCGCGCTCCTTGCGCTTCTAGCGGCTCACTTCTTTATGATCCGGAAACAAGGTATTTCGGGCCCACTATAAGCCGAAAGGAGGCATTTTGCGAATGGCACACGGCCACAAATCGAACGAAAAAGTCGTATTCGTCGGTGACTCGCGGGTTCGTAAAAAAGCGGCTTCCGGTCCGTCGATTCCGCCTGACTATTCTGCATACCCAGGCAAATCGGAAGCGTTCATTCCGAACTTCCTGCTTAAAGAATGGATGGTTGGCGTCGTCGTTCTCGTCGGGTTCCTCGTACTGACGATTTCGGAACCGGCTCCGCTCGGCTATCCGGCCGACCCAACGAATGCGTCGTTTATTCCGATGCCGGACTGGTACTTCCTGTTCCTGTATCAATTCCTTAAATTGCAATACGTGTCCGGCAGCTACGTCGTGCTCGGCACGGTAGGCGTTCCGGGCATCGCGTTCGGCGCGCTGCTGCTTGCACCGTTCCTCGATACGGGCAAAGAGCGCCGTTTCTACAGACGTCCGATTACGTCGATCCTGATGTTCATGTCGCTGATCTCCGTGTTCTACCTGACGAAGCAGTCCTGGGATCACTACCAGCACGAGCTGAAGATCACGAACTCGATTCCGGAGCAAATTACCCGGGAAGAGAAGGCGCGCGAAGCGGCCGAGAAAGCGAAAGCTTCCGGTCAGCCTGCCGGACAGCCGGCGGCGGAAATTCCGCTTGTCGATCCTAAAGACCCTGTCGTAGGCACGATCATTCAAAACAAAGCGCAGTGCGTTGCGTGTCACGGCGCGGATCTCAAAGGCAACGAGTCCGGCGGCATTCCGTCCTTCCATGGCATCGGCGACGAATTCACCAAAGAAGAGCTCGTCGATATCGTGACGAACGGCAAGAACAACATGCCTGCCTTTAAAGACAAGTTGACTGCCGAAGAGATCGACCAATTGACGACTTGGCTGGCGAAACAAAAAGCGCCCGCAAAATAAGCAATCGCTCCAAGAAAAACCTGATCGCATTGACGATCAGGTTTTTTCTAAATACAAGCCGTTAATCTTGTATCGTTACCGCTGCCTATCCATTAGCTGCAGTCGACCATTCTTACTGCTATCCGTCTTAGGAGGTTAAACATGAAAGCGGTCGCTCTTACGTGGAAACGCGATCTTCTGATGCATCGACCGGTGTTGTGGCTGCTATTGATCGTGAATGCGCTGGGCACCTTCTACGGTTATATCTGGTATGGAACGCAAATGGCCTACACCGTCGAGACGCAATCGGCGTGGCAGGTCATCTTCGTTCCCGACAGTCCCACGGCGAGCCTGTTCTTCACGTTATCGCTTGTATTTCTGCTGTTTCCCCGTCTGATCAAGCCTACGATGGCGGGCATTGCCGTTCGTTCGATCATCGAAGCGCTGGGCGTCGTCACCTCGATTAAGTACGGCATTTGGGCCGTGACCATGATCATGGCGAGCGGCGCGCAGGGCGACCATCTGGTATGGGAGCATTACATGCTGACGGTTTCCCATCTCGGCATGGCGATCGAGGCGATTCTGTTCGCGCGCTATATGGTATTCGGACGGTTCGCGGCGTTCCTGGCGCTCGTCTGGCTGCTGCTGAACGATACGGTGGACTATACGTTCTTCGTGTTTCCATGGCTTCCGGACGTCCTGGAGAACGATTTGTCCGCCATCCAGTCGTTTACGATGGGCTTGTCGGTGTTCAGTTTGCTGATCACGTGGCTGATGATCGCTTTCCGCAAGGTGAAGGTCTAAGTTTGGACATCCCTCCATACGATGATAGGGGGAGGGATGTCCATGAAGGCATCATCGATGGCAGCGCTGGCGTGCTTCGTCGTTATGCTTGTACTTACTGCCGGCTGCGGCTTGGCCACCAAGCCTGACACCGCAGCCTTGAATACGGTTGCCGGAGCAGCGGCGCAGGCCTCGAATACGGCTGACCTGGAGCGGTTAAGCGGCTGGTCCGATGCCTTGTATGCGGCGGCCAACAACTCCAATCGGCAGGAAGCCTACCTCTTATTGCAGCGCATCGAGGGACTTGCCCAAGCGAAGAACGTCCGCGGCACCGGCACGCCGGCTGGATGGCATGCGTTCGATCTTAGCGTGCAGGCAGCGAAGAAGGCGATGCCCGTCAAAGGGACGGCGGCGCTGTGGTATACCGAAGCCGCCAGATTGAAGCTGGCGAGCGATGCCGTATTCCGTCCGGAATCGCCGTTATGGCTGCAATACGAAGAGGTGCTTCGGGATGACGCCCAGCGGATTCTCGTCTCCTGGCAATCGCTGATCGAGGATCGGGGGATGGCTGCGGAAGCGGCGATCGGCGTCTATGGCGAGCATCTCGAGCGGCTGGAAGTCGCGGCGCTCATGCAGCGGGACGCAGGCGCCATCGAGGCGGTCCGGGATCGCCTTGATTATATCAAGGAGGTCGTAAGAGCGGCGGAATCCGGGCAGTCGCAGTCCAAAGCCGTCATTACCGCGCTGGACAGCTTGAATGCCTCCGCAAGCGCCTTGTTCAGGGATCCGAGCCTGGAAGGCGAAGCGGCCTTGACGGAAGCACTGCCGCCGGATATGACGATCGGGATGCAGCGGAAAAGCGCGATGCAGGTGGCGGAGCTCTTCATCGCCGCTTTCGTGATGGGCGTGCTCGGCTATGCCGGATGGCGCAAATACCGCGGCAGCCAGGATGCAGGCATCCCGTTCAAGCGCAAATAATAGCATAACAAGAAGAATAACCGGCCCGCGGGCCGGTTATTCTTCTTTGAAGCCTTCGCCAAGGACGTCGTGCACGTCGTTGATGACGATGAAGGCGCGCGGATCGATTCGGCGTACGATCGACTTCAACATCCGGACCTCGTGACGGGCGACGATGCAGTAGACGACTTGCTTCGCCTTCCCGGAGAAGGCGCCCTTCGCCGGGAACAGCGTGACGCCGCGCTCCATTTCAGTCGTAATGGTGCGTCCGATTTCGTCGCCGCGTTCCGTGACGATGGAGAATTCCTTGGCTGCGTAGGCGCCTTCCTGAATGAAGTCGATCAGCTTCGAGGCGATGAAGACGGCGACCAGCGTGTACAGCACTTTCTCTTTGGGGATATAGAGCAGCGACAAGCCGATGATGACGATATCGAGGGTCAAGATGACCTGTCCCATGCTCCAGCCCTTCAATTTCGAAGCGATGCGCGCGACGATGTCCACGCCGCCTGTCGTGCCGCCGAAGCGGAACACGATGCCGAGACCGGCTCCGAGCGTGACGCCGGCATAGAGGACGGCCAGTATGTAGTCGTTGGACGTCCGGAACGGTTCGATCCAGCCGAGCGCGATCAGCTTCTCCATCAGCGCGAGGAAGACCGAAAGCGAGACCGCGCCGAATACCGAATAGCCGATATGGGCTTTGCCGAGAATGCGCCAGCCGATGATGAAGAGGGGAATGTTGAGCACGAGCGTCGAGATGGACAGCGGCCAGCCGAGCGCGTAATTGAGCAGAATGGCGATGCCGGTGACGCCGCCTTCCATGAGCTGATTCGGGAGAAGGAAGTAGTGAAGGCCGAAGGCGTAAATCGCGGTTCCCAGCATGACGGGAAGCATGGTGCGGAGCATTTGCAAGCCGGTCGTTTTCAAAGCGGAACGGCCTCCTTTCGTGTCGTCGGAACGTTATGAGAGCTTTCCTATAGTATGGCTGTTTGCGCGGAAAGTCAAAAGCATTGTTTTCAGAAACGGTTTGATATAACATATGAAGGGAAACCTCAAGCAAAAGGAGGGGCGGAAGCAGTGTCGCAAAAGTCGCTCGCGGACATACAAAAAGAGGTCGACGCCTACATAGGACAGTTTAAAGAAGGTTATTTCAGCCCGCTCTCGATGCTTGCCCGCATGAGCGAGGAGGTCGGCGAGCTTGCCCGCGAAGTGAACCATCGCTATGGCGAGAAGCCGAAGAAATCGGACGAGGCGGACAATTCCATCGAAATGGAGCTGGGCGATATTCTGTTTATCGTCGTATGCTTCGCGAATTCGCTGGGCATCGATCTGACCGAAGCGCATGATCGGGTCATGGAGAAGTTCAATACGCGGGATGCGAACCGCTGGACGAGAAAAAACGTCGAACCGTAATCCCTGTTCCTACATATGCTGTACCATCAACCTGTGTACAAGGAGGATGGGCGGATGGACGTAGAGAGCAGGATCAAAAAAGCTTACGAAGCCATCCTTGCCGGCGATTACGAACAGGCGATCGGACGGTTCGAGGAAGCGATCGCATTGGAACCGGACAACGGAGCGGTCTATTATAAATGCTCGATTACCTGCGCGCGCAGCGGCAAATGGCAGAAGGCGCTGCAGTACGCCGAACAGGCCGTGCAGCTGGACGGGGAACACGAGGAGTACGTGTATCACCTGCAGACGGTCAAAGCGAAAGCGATGGTCAGCGACGCGGAGCAGCTGTTGTCGCAGTCGCCTTCGCCCGCGCACACGGAGCATGCCTTGTCGATGCTGATCGAGGCTTCGCGCATGGATCCGCTGAACATGGAGGCGCTGCTGCTGCTCGGCTCCGTCTACGGATCGCTGCGAAGATACGACGAAGGCGCCGCTTACGCGCGGGAAGCCGTCAGGCTGGATCCGGAGCATGCCGCGGCGAAGCGGCTGTACATGGAGCTGAAGCGGAAGAGCAGAGCGCTGCGAGCGTACGGTCAGCGAAGCAAACGGAAAAGGAACAGGTGAACACAATGTCGGCAGAACAAATTCGAGTGGCAGTCCTTGGGGCTAACGGCCGCATGGGGCGCGAGGTCGTCAAAATGGTGCTTCAGGACGAAGGTCTGACGCTGGCGGCGGCGGTCAGCCGATCCGCTGCGGGCGCGGTCGACGCGGGAACGCTGGTCGGCCTTGCGCCTTGCGGCGTTGCGGTACAAGCTGATTTGGAAAGCGCGCTTAAGGATGCGAACGCGGACGTCATGGTCGATTTTACCGTACCGCATGCGGCGTACGGCAACGCGCTCATCTCGATCGCGTACGGCGTTCGTCCGATCATGGGCGTGACCGGCCTGACGACGGAGCAGATGGAAGAGCTGGACAAGCTGTGTCAACAGAAAGGCATCGGGGGGCTGGTTGCGCCGAACTTCTCCATCGGGGCGATCCTCATGATGAAGTTTGCCGCAGAAGCGGCCAAGTATATGCCGCATGTCGAAATTATCGAATATCACGGCGACCAGAAGCTGGATGCGCCGTCGGGTACGTCGATCAAGACGGCCGAATTGATCTCGGAAGCGCGTCAGGAGCTGCGTCAAGGCAATCCGAACGAGAAAGAAACCATCGAGGGCGCCCGCGGCGGGTATTATAACGGGTTTCGCATACATAGCGTAAGGCTGCCGGGGGTGTTCGCCCAGCAGGAAGTCGTATTCGGCGGGCACGGGCAGACGTTGAAGATCCGTCACGATTCCTACGAACGCGCGGGCTACATGCCGGGCGTAAGCGTAGCATGCAAGAAAGCGATGACCTATACGGGACTTATTTATGGTTTTGAACATGTGATGGACTAGCCGTCCGCGTACGGAGAAAGTCGATTCTATAGAAGCTTGCGGATGTCAGGAGAGGAGTGCGGCGAGGTTGAACATCGCGTTTATTGCACATGATCGAAAGAAAGATGAAATGGTGAACTTCGTTACGGCCTACGAGCATGTATTCGAGGGCCATAACTTGTATTCAACCGGCACGACCGGCATGAGAATCATGGAAAGCACGAAACTGAAGATCCACCGGTTCATGTCCGGTCCGCTCGGAGGAGACCAGCAGATCGGCGCGCTCGTGGCGCAGAACGAAATGGACTTGATTATTTTCCTGCGCGATCCGCTGATGGCGCAGCCGCATGAACCGGACATTATCGCCTTGCTTCGCCTGTGCGATGTACAAGGCATTCCGGTCGCGACGAACGTGGCGACGGGCGAGCTACTCGTCCGGGCGCTGCAGCGCGGCGATTTTGCATGGCGGGAGCTCGTGCATAAATACAAGCCGGGTGAAGCGTAATGACGGCCGCCGTCGATTTCCTGGCGTTCGGCGCCCATCCCGACGATGTCGAAATCGGCATGGGCGGTACGATCGCCAAGCATACGGCGCAGGGGTACAAAGTCGCGATCTGCGATCTGACCGCGGCCGAAATGTCCTCGAACGGCACCGTGGAGACGAGGCGGCAGGAAGCCGCCGAAGCTTCCGCGGTGCTTGGCTTATCGCACCGTTCCGTGCTGGGCCTGCCCGACCGGGGACTGACCGGTTCCGCGGAACAGCTGAGCGCGATCGTCGGCGAGATTCGCCGGCTGCGGCCGCGCATCGTATTCGCGCCGTACTGGAGCGACCGTCACCCCGATCATGTCGCGTGCAGCAAGCTGATCGAGGAAGCGGCGTTCAATGCGAAGCTCCGCAATTATATGCCTGAGCTGCCGCCGGTTCAGGTCGAACAGGTATACTTCTATTTCATTAACGACAGCGGCGAGGTAAACCTGATTACGGATATCAGCGATCAGATCGGCACGAAGCTTGCCGCGCTGCAAGCGTACCGTTCCCAGTTCGCGCCGCCCGCTCCCGGCGAAGACCGCGTGCGGACGCCGCTGACCGACCGCTACGTCCAACGGGTGGAAGCGCGGGACATGCTGCTCGGCCAAACGCGCGGCTGGGCGTACGCCGAAGGGTTTGCCCTTCGCCGTCCGCATGCGGTTACGTTATTTTAACATTGCGCGGTACAACGGCTGCGTGCAAAGCCGCACGGAAGCCGCATAGGCATAGATAGGGATCGAACAGGAGGTGCAGCGCATGACCAGAAGATTGAAAATCGGCATTACGTGCTACCCTACGCTCGGAGGCTCGGGCGTCGTGGCGACAGAGCTCGGGAAGCTGCTGGCGGAGAAAGGGCATGAAATTCATTTTATTACCCACAGCGTCCCTTTCAGGCTGGGGCAGTTCCAGAAAAATATTTTTTATCATGAAGTGGAAGTCAACGATTATTACGTTTTCCGTTATCCGCCTTACGATTTATCGCTCGCCAGCAAAATGGCGCAGGTCGTCAAGATGCAGCAGCTGGACATTCTTCATGTGCATTATGCGGTGCCGCATGCGGTGTGCGCCTACTTGGCCAAAGAGATGGTCGGCGACAACCTGCGCACGGTAACGACGCTGCACGGCACCGACATAACGGTGCTGGCGCAGGACGAGTCGCTCAAAGACCTGATCCGGATGGGGATTAACAAAAGCGATGCCGTTACGGCGGTGTCCAAGGATCTGATCCGCGAAACGAGAGAGTTGCTCGATATCGACAAGCCGATCGAGCTGACGTATAACTTTGTCGACAAACGGGTGTACTTCCCGCGCGAATGCAGCTCGCTCCGGAGCGATTTCGCTTCGAAGGACGAGAAGATTCTCATGCACATCTCGAACTTCAGGCCGGTCAAGCGCCTGCATGACGTCGTCGACATATTCGCCAAGGTCGCGCGGGAAATTCCGAGCCGGCTGCTGCTCGTCGGCGAAGGCCCCGATCTGCCGAAAGTGCAGCAGTGGATCCGTCAGCTGGGCCTGGAGGATCGCGTGCACTTCCTTGGCAAACAAGACGACGTCGCGCAAGTCATCTCCATCGCCGACGCGATGCTGCTTCCTTCGGAGAAGGAAAGCTTCGGCCTCGTCGCGCTGGAAGCGATGGCATGCGGCGTTCCGACGATTGGGTCCATGGCCGGCGGCATCCCCGAGCTCGTTACCCACGGAGAAACGGGGTTCCTGTCGCCGATCGGCGATACGGAGGACATGGCCTATCACGCGATCAAGCTGCTGAGCAACGATGCGCTATATCAGCAAGTGCGCGAAGCTTGCTTGAACCGGGCGCGCCGACAGTTCTGCAACGATCTGATCACGGCCGAATACGAGCGGATCTACTATCGGACGCTCGGCATCGAAGCCGATATTCCGGAGCCGGTCTGCGAATGACGCGAGCGGCGCGCGTATAACAACGAATCGAACGAATCGAATGATAAAGGAGGGAGGGCCATGTCGATGAGCGAAGCGCTGACGAAGGCGCTCCCTTTGCTCTACGCCCTGGAGCGGCGCGGCTATGAAACGGTCTTCGTCGGCGGCTGCGTCCGCGACACGCTGCTCGGGAAGCCGCTGAAGGACATCGATATTGCAACGGCCGCCTTGCCGGAGCAGGTAATAGCGGTGTTCCCGCAGACGATTCCGACCGGCTTGCAGCACGGGACGGTAACGGTCGTGCAGGAGAAGGAAACATACGAAGTGACGACGTTTCGAACGGAGTCGGCCTACGAACGGTTCCGCCGTCCGGCGCAAGTCGAGTTCGTGACGGCGTTGGACGAGGATTTACGGCGAAGAGATTTCACGATCAACAGCATGGCCATGCGTTCCGACGGCGCGATCGTCGATCCGTTCGGCGGGCAAGACGATCTCCGGCGAAGACGGCTGCGCTGCGTCGGCGACGCCGATGCGAGGCTGCAGGAGGACGCGCTTCGGATCGTGCGGGCAGTGCGGTTCGCCGCGGCTTATGACCTGCGCATCGCGCCGATGACGTGGCGGGCGATTATCCGTTATCGCGAACGCTTGGTTCATATCGCGATGGAGCGGGTAGGCCTCGAGCTCGATAAAATGATCGCCGGCAGCCGCCCGAACCGGGCGGCTGCGCTGCTTGCTTCAAGCGGCATGCTGGCATGGACGAAGGAGCGTCTGCCGGCCGCCATGCTTGACGCCGCCGAAGCTTATGCGAAGGCCAAGGCCGTCCGCCGGCACGCAGCGATAGCCGAGTCTCCCTTAGCTGTGGCATCCGCAGGTACGGGGGCGGCGGCGTCTGCCGGCCGGCGGATGGCGCTTATCGCCCGGACGATGCGGCGTCTGCATCTGATCACGGACAGCGAGGATCGATGGGCCGCAGTGTGCGCGGCGCTGTCGCTGCGCGGCGGACAAGCTTCCGAACTGTTCGGGCTGTTGAAATACTCGTCGCAGCGAAGCGCGAGGCTCGCGGCGATTATGGGCCTCCATGAAGCGATGTCGCTGCGTCTGTTATCCCATACAGATGCAGCTGACGCCGCCCGTGATGTGATGATTGCCGAAGAAACGGGTATTGATAGTAGAACGGACGAGCCGGAGCTGCGAGCGCATTGGCGCTTGTCCGTGCTCAAGCACGGCAAGCCTGCCGCAGCGGGCTGGCTTGCCGTCGTCGGCGCGATTCCCGAATTGGCGTTCGGGACAGCCGGCATCGGCGAGCGGGTTTCTTCGGCGGAAGCCAAGCTGAATCGGCTTCGGGAATCGCTGCAAACGATGCCCGCCTGCTCGGTCAAGGAGCTTGCCGTCAAGGGCAAGGATCTGCTGAGCTTGGCCGGGAAGCCTTCGGGCCCCTGGCTCGGAGCACTGCTGCAGCGCCTGCTCGAGGCGGCGGCGCTCGGCAGGGTGCCGAACGAGCGCGAGTCGCTGCTTGCCGAAGCGGCGGCGCTGCTGCAAACGAAAGAACGAGAAATCGAATGACGCTACGTATCGAGGTGACATATGATGAATAACCGCATTCTTGAGCTGCTCGAACAGCAGCAGGGCGAAGGCTACTTGTCCGGCGAGCTGCTCAGCCAAGAGCTGCGAATCAGCCGGACGGCGATCTGGAAACAGATCAAGAAGCTCGAATCCGCCGGCTACCAGATCGAAGCGTCGCGTCGGCTCGGCTACCGGCTCGTCGGCCGGCCATCGAAGCTGACGCCGCAAAGCCTCGCCTTGAAGCTGCAGGAGATGAACGTGTCGATGATCAGCGGCATCCGGCTGTTCGACGAGGTCGATTCGACGCAAAACATCGCGCATCGGCTCGCCGAGGACGGAGCGCCCGAAGGGACGCTCGTCATCGCGGAGCAGCAGACGAACGGCCGCGGACGCATGGGACGCAAATGGGTGTCTCCGGCAGGCAAGGGCATCTGGATGAGCTTCGTCCTGCGTCCGGGCATGCCGATTCATTTCGCGCCCCAGTTGACGCTGCTGACGGCGGTCGCGCTGTGCCGGGCGCTGCGCGCCGCGGCGCAGCCGCTCGATATCGGCATCAAATGGCCGAACGACCTGCTCATCGGCGGCAAGAAAATCAGCGGCATCCTGCTGGAGTCGACGGCCGAAGAGGAACGGCTGCGCTACGTAATCGCGGGCGTCGGCATCAGCGTGAACTTAACGGCGGACGATTACCCGCCGGAGCTGCTCGATATCGCGACATCGCTGCGCATCCAGCTCGGCAAGCCGCTTGACCGCAGCGAGATCATCGCCGGGTTCTTCGCACAGTTCCAGCAGCTCTACGCGATCTATCAGCGGGAAGGCTTCTCGCCGATCCAGATGCTATGGGAGGCGCTGTCGGTCACGCTCCATAAGCCGACGCGGCTCTTCATCGATGGCGCGGAAACGATCGCCACGCCGATCGGCCTGAGCGAGCAGGGCGCCCTGCTCGCACGGAAGGACGACGGCACGGTCGTCCCGTTATTTTCGGCCGAACAGCTGCTCCCCGCGGGGGATAACCGTTCATAGACGGGGAACTTTTTTTTTGATATACTCGCCTTACCAGTCATGCTTCGAACCGGGGCGGTATCGCGCATCGCGAACCGCACCCAGGCAGAAGAAGCATGTAGCAGAATAAGGATGATACGCCACATCAGCAAGACTGTGCGATTCTGCTCTGAGCCGTCAGGGACCGAGACAGAAGGAGCCCGCTTGTAATGCAGGTGCGTATAAGGTTCGCTTTGTACGGAACTTGTATTTCCCGGAAGTGAAGCTTCAGGCCGTGCAGTCGGCGACCGCCGTTTCACCCGGGCCAGGATGTTCCTTTTTGACTTGGAGCCTTTTAAGCGGCGGCTGAAAGGTTTTTTTGCGTTGATCACATAGGACGAACGCCGATCGTGAAAGCTTTAACTAGGCATGAGCCACGCGGACGCCCATCCAATCCGAAGGAGGACGAAACCCATGAAACAAGCGTTGACGATTACGAAATTACGGAAAATGAAACAGAACGGCGAGCCGATTTCCATGCTCACCGCGTACGATTACCCTGCCGCCAAGCTGGCGGAGGAAGCGGAGATCGACATTATACTCGTCGGGGATTCGCTCGGCAACGTCGTGCTCGGCTACGATACGACGATTCCCGTGACGTTAGACGATATGGTGTACCACAGCCGGACGGTAGCCCGGGGAGCAAGACATACATTCATCGTCGCGGATATGCCGTTCATGACGTATCATACCGGCAAAGAAACGACGCTCAGGAATGCGGCCAGACTGATGCAGGAAGGCCATGCGCATGCCGTGAAGATGGAAGGCGGCGCGGAGATCGCGGAGGAAGTGGCGGCGCTCGTTCGTGCCGGCATTCCCGTCATGGGCCATCTCGGCCTGACGCCGCAATCGGTGCATCAGCTCGGCGGCTACAAGGTACAAGGCAAGCTGGAGAAGGAAGCGCAGCGGCTCGTCGAAGACGCCAAGGCGCTGGAAGCCGCCGGCGCGTTCGCCATCGTGCTCGAGCTGGTGACGGAGCCGCTGGCCGAAGCCATTACCTCGTCGCTGTCCATTCCGATTATCGGTATCGGAGCGGGCCGCGGCTGCGACGGTCAAGTGCTCGTGTACCATGATATCCTGCAATACGCATCGCCTTATCATGAGAAACGGTTCGTCAAAACGTACGCGGATATCGGCACGACGATCCGGAGCGCCATCAGCGCGTACGTGAGCGACGTCAAGACGCGCGAGTTCCCGCAGCAGGCGCATGCGTTTCCGATGGAGCAGGAAGTGCTGCTGCGGCTGTACGGCAGCGGAGGCGATTCCGGCACCGCGAACGACAACGCGGGCCAGAAGCAAGCGAAGGAAACGCCCGCTTCGGCGGCGGATGCGGCGCAGGGAGGCGGCCAGCCATGATTCTCTGCACGACGATTACCGAATTGAAAGCGGCGCTGGCCCGTCAGCGGAGCAAATCGCCGAACGGTTTCGTCGGTCTCGTGCCGACGATGGGCTACCTGCACGAGGGCCATGCCAGCTTGATGCGGCGCGCCGGCAGCGAATGCGAGTTTACGGTCGTATCCGTCTTCGTCAACCCGCTGCAATTCGGTCCGAGCGAAGATTTCGACCGCTACCCGCGCGATCTGGAGCGCGATGCCGCGCTTGCGGAGCATAACGGCGCCGATCTGTTGTTCGCGCCTTCCGTCAGCGAAATGTACCCGACGAAGCCGCTGACCCGCGTGCTGATCAGCGAAGTGACGGAGTCGTTATGCGGCGCTTCCCGGCCGGGGCATTTCGACGGCGTCGGAACCGTCGTCAGCAAGCTGTTCAACCTCGTGCAGCCGGACCGCGCCTACTTCGGCATGAAAGACGCGCAGCAGGTGGCGGTTATCCAGCAGATGGCGAACGATCTCAACATGCCGGTCGACATCATCCCATGCGAGACGGTGCGCGAGCCGGACGGATTGGCGATGAGTTCGCGCAACGTCTACTTGGAGCCGGAGCAGCGCAAGCAAGCGCTAGTTCTCTCCCATACGCTTCAACTGGCGGGCGAGCTGCTCCTTCAGCCGGCGATGACGGCGGGCGAGCTGCTGCGCGCGGCGATCGCCAACATTCGCACCGCGCCGCTGGCCGTCATCGATTACGTGGAATTGCTGCATTATCCTTCCTTGCGGCCGCTCGACCCCGAGCGCAAGCTTGCGGAGCTGCATGATCGACTTATTCTCGCGCTGGCCGTGAAATTCGGCGGCACGCGCTTGATCGATAACCGACTATTCCAACCTGCCGGAGGTGAACCGCATGTTCAGAACCATGATGAAATCCAAGCTGCATCGGGCAACCGTCACTGAGGCGAACCTCAATTATGTCGGCAGCATCACGATCGACGAGGATTTAATGGAAATGGCCGATATCTGGCCGAACGAGAAAGTTCAGATCGTCAACAACAACAATGGCGCACGGCTGGAAACGTACGTCATTACCGGTCCGCGCGGCTCCGGCGTCATTTGCTTGAACGGCGCGGCGGCCCGCCTGGTACAACCGGGCGACAATGTCATTATTATCGCTTACGGTACGATGACGGACGAGGAAGCGCGCGCGTACAAACCGAAAGTCGTCATTTTGGATGCGGCCAACAAGCCCGTCCAATTGATGAACGAGGAGCTGCACGCCACGATTATGTAAGCTCGCTGAATTGCATTTCCCGACTTTTGTCGTGAAAGGGATGAATGCTGAAACCAATCAGCGTCAGCGCTGTGATACGTTTGGGATGGAGTATGAAAAGCGGTGCCCGGGCAAAGAATGAGCACATGGTGAATCGACTGCCGCCGTTCTTCCGGCGGCGCGGGCTTCATTCTCTACGACAACGGCGCGAAGGTGGTGCGTACCATGTTCAAGCATGTATTTGCAACGATGCAGGACATTCTCCGGGACATTATAATCCATTATCCGCATGCAAACGACACAGAGCGCAAACGACTGGATGAGCAATTAGCCAAGCTGAAGCAATTCAGCGATCAATTCATCGAGGAATGGCTGCAGTTCGAAGAGAACATGGCCGATTTCCGCGACTTGAAGCAGCAGTGCTGCAACAGCGAACAGAAGAACGCGGCACCGAATACGGAGCAGGCGAAGGCGGCGACGGGAGCGGCGGACTATCCGAAAATCATTTCCGCCGCTCCGCCGGCGTCCCCCGGTCCAGCGGCCGTACAGGGGCAAGCGTCAAGCATGCAGAGCAAGGATCCGGAAACGGCGGATGAGCTGTACCGGTCGATGTCGAAAGGCCAAGGCTATTTCAAGCTGCTGATGTTCCGCGATGCGGCCAAGCATTTCGAACAAGCCGTCGCTTTGTTCCCGGATGATAACCGGGCGCGCTTGTTCCTCGGCATGACCTTCATGCATTTGCAGGAATGGCATGAGGCGCAGCGGCATTTTCAGCTGCTCGTCGAAGTGACGGAGCATCCGAAATGGCGGGCGCTCGGCTTGAACGCGCTGGGCTGCATTCAAGCGGTTCGGATGAACCTGGCGCAGGCGGCCCATTATTTCGAGAAGGCGCACGAGGCCGACCCGGATTTCACCGATCCGCTGGCCAACATGAAATCATGCGAGCAGCAGGCGGGTCAATTATCGCTTTATTTTGGCAGCGGCCAGCTATAACGGAACGCGCATCGTGCAGTGCAGCCGTTTCGCATGGAAGAACCGTGCACCGATCCGTCTGTTTTGGCTTCGGTGCACGGATTTTTCCGAACTTGGGGAGGATAAGTACCGGATGAATTATGCCGTACTGGATTTAGAAACGACCGGCCACGGCGCCGGCGATGAAATTATACAGGTCGGCCTCGTTCTGATGGACGAGGATATGAAGGTCGTGCGGACGTACAGCTCGTTCGTCAAGCCGACCATTCCGATTCCCGCTTTCATAACGGGGCTGACCGGCATCGACGATTCGATGACGGCGGACGCGCCCGAGCTGGAGGAAGTGCTGCTCGAGGTCGTGCCGCTGCTCAGCGATTCCGTGCTCGTGGCGCATAATGTCGGGTTCGACGCCGGGTTTCTGAATGCGGCGCTGGACCGGTGCGGCTATGTATCGTTCGACGGCAGGCGGCTGGACACCATCGGACTGCTGCGGATTTTGTATCCGACATTGACGACTTATCAGCTCGGCGCGGTGACGGAAGTATTCGGCATCGCGCATGATCGGCATCACCAAGCGGACAGCGACGCCATGGCAACGGCGGAGCTGTTCGCTGCTTGCTGTCGCAAGCTGGAAAGCCTTCCGCTCCTCACGATTCAGCGGCTGGCGCAAATCCTCGGCGACGAGACGGACGATCTCGGCTGGCTCATGTCGCAGTTCGCGCTGAAGAAAGAAATGCAGTCCGCGATCGATATGGACGCCTACGCCTACTTCCGGCAATTCGCCATGAAAGCCGGCGATTGGACGGAAGAGCAGCATCCGCGCGGCGAAGACGAGCAGGCAGCGTCGGCTGCGGATTGGACGTTCCCGGCGTTCCTCGATCATATTAAGACAGGCATCGCCGCGATCGTGCCGGGCTACGAAGAACGGGAACCGCAGAACATGATGTTCCAGGAAGTGATCGATGCCTTCGAAGCGGAGCGCCATCTGCTGATCGAAGCGGGCACGGGCACGGGCAAATCGCTCGGCTATCTGATCCCCGCACTCTACTATGGTGTCCAGCATAATAAGAAGATAGTCGTCAGCACGCACACGATCAATCTTCAGGAACAGCTGCGATCAAGAGATTTGCCGCTCCTGCTCGCCGTGATGCCCTATCCGTTCAAAGCTGCAGTCTTCAAAGGACGCGGCAATTATTTATGCCTGCGCAAGTTCGAGAACAAGGTGAATATGCGCGATTTTCAGGCGCCTGCCGAAGACCGCATTACGGCAGCGCAAATGGTCGTCTGGCTCAGCGAATCGGATCACGGCGACCAGGAGGAGCTGAATTTCGGCAACCGGGGCGCCGACTTCTGGAGCGTCGTCGCAAGCGATGCGGATTCCTGCCTTAACCGCAGCTGTCCCTGGTTCAAGCGCTGTTATTATCACCGCGCGAAGCAGGAAGCGAACATCGCCGACGTCGTGATTACGAACCATTCGATGCTGTTCACCGATATCCGCGCGGATCATCGGCTGCTGCCGGGCTACGAGCATCTCATTCTGGACGAGGCGCATCATCTGGAAGACGTTGCAGGCAAGCATCTCGGCACTCAAGTCTCGTATTATTCCATCCAGCAGCCCGTATTCCGCTTATGCAAGGATGCCCGTAACGGCCAATTGATCGCGCTTAACAGCAGACTGGCGAACGAGAACGTGGAACAGACGCAGAAATGGCGGGAAGAGATCGACGAAGTCGTTCCGGTATTCGGCGAGCTGCGCGATGAATGGGACAGGCTGTTCGAGCTGTTATACGGCTTGATGAGCGCCGGCGCATCCGGCGCAAGGAACGCGGCGCAGGACGGCGCGGGAAGCGGCGAGGCGGGACAATACGTGCTCCGCCTGCGCGGCGGCAAGCTGCCCGAGCTGTGGAAGGAAGCGCAATTGATCGAAGAAGCGGTGCACGGCTACTTGAGCCAGATCGTGCGGCCGCTGGATAAAGTATTCGCGGCGATCAAGGAGGAGATCGACGATCCGGGCATCGCGGCGCTCGTCACGGATTTGAGCGGCACCGTCAAGGATCTGGCGAGAGCCCGAGACGACTTGCGCCAGTTCATGAAGGCGGATCAAACGGATACGGTGTATTGGCTCGAGGCAAGCAGCGTATCGCGGGCGAAATCGGTGCAGCTGTATGCCGTGCCGGCCGACGTAAGCAGTCAGCTGCGCACGTATTTCTTCGATGCGAAGCGAAGCGTCATCATGACCTCCGCGACGCTGTCCGTGCAGAAGTCGTTCCAGTACGCGTGCGAGCAGCTCGGCTTGGCCGGCGAAGAGGAGGCGGGCCGACTGAAGACGGTCCAGCTGCCGTCTCCGTTCAACTATCGGGAACAGGCGCTCGTCATCATCCCCCGCAACTTCCCGGTGCTCAAAGGTGCCTCGGGCGATCCGATGTTCAACGAGCTGCTCGTCAAGTCGCTGACGGAAACGGCGATCGAGACGAAAGGCCGGATGCTGGTGCTGTTCACGTCCTACAAGATGCTGAAGCAGGTGTACGAGCCGCTCAAGGAAGCGCTCGTCCATCACGACATTCAGGTGCTCGGCCAGGGCATCGACAGCAGCAACCGGAGCAAGCTGACCCGAAGGTTTCAGCAGCAGGCGGCTTCCGTTCTGCTCGGGACGAGCAGCTTCTGGGAAGGCGTCGACATTCCCGGAGACGCGCTCACCTGTCTCGCCATCGTCCGCCTGCCGTTCCAGCCGCCGAACCATCCGCTTGTCGAAGCGAAATCGGAGCTGCTGCAGGAACAGAAGCAGAATCCGTTCATGAAGCTGTCGATTCCGCAGGCGGTCATCCGCTTCAAGCAAGGCTTCGGCCGGCTCGTGCGCACGGGCAGCGACCGCGGCATCGTCCTTATCTATGATACGCGCGTCATCGATACGTACTACGGCAAGTATTTTCTCTATTCGCTCCCGGGACCTAAGATTGAAACGATGCATGTGGATCAGATCGTTCCGCGCATGCGCGAATGGCTGACACCACGAGAAGAAGGAGTGGAATTATGAAACCGATGAAAATATCCGAAGCGGTCGTTCGCAGGCTTCCCGTGTATTTGCAAGTGCTGAACGACTTGCATATGCGGGATGTGCAGACGGTTTCATCGCAGGAGCTTGGCAACAGGCTTGACCTGAATCCCGCTCAAATCCGTAAGGATCTCGCCTATTTCGGCGATTTCGGCCGGAAGGGAATCGGTTATGACGTCACGTATCTGATCGAGAAGATCAAGCAGATTCTGAAGCTGGACCAGCCGCTTAACGTGGCGCTTGTCGGCGCGGGGAATTTGGGCCGCGCGTTGTGCAATTACAACATGTACTTGAAGGACAATATGAAAATAACGGCCGTATTCGACATTAATCCGTCGATGATCGGCGTGTCGATCAACGGCTTGACCGTGCTGCCGATGGAGAAGCTGGCGGAGACGATCCAGGATCTGAGCATTCGGATCGGCATCATTACCGTGCCGGCTGCCGAAGCGCAGAACGTGGCCGATCAATTCGTCGAAGCGGGCGTGGACGGCATCCTTAATTTCGCGCCGACGATTCTGCGCGTGCAGGACCAAGTGCGGATTCATTACGCGAATTTCACGACCGAGCTGATGAGCCTGGCGTATTACTTGAACGAAGAGGAGAACGAAGATGAAGCGGATCTGGATTAAAGACGGTACCTTCGTCACGATGGACGATGCCCGTCCCGTGCTGAAAGGCCATATGGTTATCGAAGGCGACACCATTCTGTATCTGGACGAAGCGCTGCCGGAACCGGCGCCGGAAGGCGCGGAAGTGATCGACGGGAACGGTTTCGTCTATATGCCGGGCCTGATCAACACCCACGGCCATGCCGCCATGTCGCTGCTGCGCGGCTATTCCGACGACGAGGCGCTGCAAGTATGGCTCGAACAGAAGATGTGGCCGATGGAAGGCAAATACACGGACGAAGACGCGCGCTGGGGCACGGCGCTCGCGGTCAGCGAGATGCTGCGTTCGGGGACGACGACGTTCGTCGACATGTACGACCGGATGCATATCGTGGCGGAAGTCGTGGAGCAATCGGGGATGCGCGGCTTGCTGACGCGCGGCGTCATCGGTCTATGCCCGCCGGACGTGCAGACGGCCAAGCTGAACGAGGCGAAACAGTTCGCGCGGGATTGGAACGGCCGCGCGAACGGCCGCATCCGGACGATGCTGTCGCCGCACGCGCCGTATACATGCCCGCCGGACTACATCGCCCGCATCGTCGAAGCGGCGCAAGAATTGAACGTGCCGCTCCATACGCATATGTCGGAGTCCGCGGCCGAGGTGCAGCAGAACATCGACGATTACGGCTGCCGTCCCGTCGAGCACCTGGACAAGCTCGGCTTCTTCTCGGGTCCGGCGCTCGTGGCGCATGCCGTTCACCTGACGGACGACGAAATCGCCCTGCTTGCCGAGCGCGGCGTCGGCGTCTCGCATAATCCGGCCAGCAACCTGAAGCTCGCGAGCGGGATTGCCCGCTTGCCTGATTTGTTGAAGGCCGGCGTGACGGTGTCGCTCGGAACGGACAGCGCGGCGAGCAACAACAACCTCGACCTGTTCGACGAAATCCGGCTGGCGGCGCTCATCCATAAGGGCGTATCCGGCGATCCGACCGCGGTACCGGCATGGGAAGCGCTCAAGCTGGGTACGGTTTACGGCGCGCGCGCCATCTGGCAGGAAGAGCGTATCGGCATGCTGAAGGAAGGCATGAAAGCCGACTTCATCGCCATCGACGCCGAACAGCCGCATTTCTATCCGCGGACGGAAATCGTCTCCCATCTCGTCTATTCCGGCTCAGGCCGGGATGTGAAGCATGTATGGGTCGACGGCGTACAAGTGGTTAAGAACGGCGCGTGCGTCTTCCTCGACGATGCGCAGATCCGCGCGGAGGCGCAGCGCTGCTTTGAGCGGCTGCTGTCGAGCTGATGCGCGTCAATCAATTCAAACGGGCGCCGTTCATGACGGCCAAACGATGGGTGATCCTCAGCCTGCTCGTCATCATAGCGCTGCTCGTATCCGTGAATGTCTATTACCGGTATGTGGAATCGCCCGTGTGGGCGGAACAGAAGACGGTCGAAGCGGAGGCCAAGGAACGAAGCGGACTGAAGGAAGTGACGGATTCCTACGCTTATACGTGGGACGAGCCGATCTGGGTCGTGGAAGGGAAAGACGCGAACGACGCCGATACGTACGTCTGGCTGAAGAAAGACGCCTCCATCACGCTGCGGGCAAGCGAGGGCCTGACGAAGGACGCGGTCGAAGCGCAATTCCTGAGCGAGAAGCCCGATGCCGACATCGCCCATGTCCGGCTCGGCATTTTCGGCGGAGAGCCGGTGTGGGAGATCTTCTATTCGCGCGATCAGGCCGGAACGACGTATCATTACTACGACTTCTATCGTTTCCGCGACGGCTCGCTCATCGTCATGTACAAGCTGCCGTCTCAATAAACATCGGGAATGTCAGGCGAAGCAGGATCAGCCAGTCTTCCCTGTAATTACAGGCTCCTGGAATCAACGGTCTATGATATACTTTCGTATAGCGGAATTGATAGACGAAAGTACAGCATATTCTGCGATGAAGGGAGCTTTTCGCTATGAAATTACGTCCTTTGCCGATCATGCTGACCGCCGTCATTACGGCTGGATTATTGGTCGGCGGCTGGTTCATGTACCGCAACGTAGCCGATCTGAAGCCGCTCGACCGTATCGCGACGAGCACGCCGGGCGTCGTGGAAGCCAAGCCTGTCATCGGCCGCAGCACCGTCACCGTCGATTTGACCTTAAACCGGGATGCGAATCTCCGAAGCATATACGATACGATCGCCACGAAGGGCGACGACATCATCGGCAAGAAAGAACTGAAACTGAATATTGCGAAATCCGGCTCGTCCGACAAGCTCGACGATGTGTGGTCATCGATGCTGTTCGAAATCGCGCAAGCGATGGATCACCGCAGCTACGCGGCTATTCCGGCCGCAATGAAACAGACGGAAAGCAAATACCCCGGCATTCAAGCCATGTCGGAGATGGACGACTCGAACGTCTACATTACGCTGAAGGACGACCAAGCCGTGAAATATATCGTGCTGCCGCGCGTATCCAACACGATCGGGGTGTGGCCAAATGCGTAAATACGGGAAGGAAATGCTGATCGGCTTCGTGCCGGTCTTGATTTTATTTCTTCAGTTTGCGATGAACGTCAACGTGATTCCGTTCGTGCTGCTGGCCGTGATCGTCGGCGGTTTGATCTACATGGCGAAGTCGAAGGGACATCTGGCGACGGTCGGCGGCGAGCGCAAAGGCAAGCCGCGTCCGCTGCAGCCGCTGTCGTTCGAAGAGATCGGCGGCCAGGACCGGGCGAAGCAGGAGCTGATCGAAGCGCTTGATTTCCTCGTTCACGTCGATCAAATCTCGAAATTCGGCATTCGTCCCTTGAAGGGCATTCTGCTTACGGGCCCTCCGGGAACGGGCAAAACGCTGCTGGCGAAAGCGGCGGCCAGCTACACCGATTCCGTCTATCTGGGCGCATCCGGTTCCGAATTCGTCGAAATGTACGTCGGCGTCGGCGCGAGCCGCATCCGCGATTTGTTCAAGGAAGCGCGCCAGAAGGCGGCCAAGCAGGGCAAGAGCAGCGCCGTCATCTTCATCGACGAGATCGACGTCATCGGCGGCAAACGCGACGGCGGGCAGCAGCGGGAATACGATCAGACGCTGAACCAGCTGCTGACGGAGCTCGACGGCATCCATACGTCGGACTCCCCGCGCATACTGCTGATCGGGGCGACGAACCGGAAGGAGATGCTCGACGGCGCGCTGCTTCGTCCCGGCCGGTTCGACCGCCACATCGCCGTCGATCTGCCGGATAAGAAGGGCCGCGAGCATATCTTGAATCTCCATGCGCGGAACAAGCCGATCGACGCGGACGACGTCAATCTGGAGAAGATCGCGGAGGAATCGTTCGGCTTCTCCGGCGCGCAGCTGGAGAGCGTCATGAACGAAGCGGCCATCTACGCGATGCGCGAGAATGGCGATACGATCAGCCAGCGCCATCTGTCCATGGCGATCGACAAAGTGATGATGGGCGAGCGGACCGACCGCGAAGCGACGAACGAAGAGCGCGAGCGCGTGGCGCTGCATGAGCTCGGCCATGCGATCGCGGCGGAGCTCGTCCGTCCGGGCAGCGTATCGCAGGTCGCGCTGCTGCCGCGCGGCGGCGCGCTCGGTTACGTGCGTCATAATCCGCAGCAGGACAAGTATTTGTACACGAAGGTGTTTCTGGAAAGCCAGATCATGATCGCGCTTGGCGGCGCCGCAGCCGAAGAAATGTTCTACGGCGAACGCAGCACGGGCTCGCGCGGCGATTTCGAGCAGGCGATGAACATCGTTCGTTCCATGGTGGAATCCGGATTGACGGAGCTCGGCATCATCGACGGCTCCATGATGACGCCGGACAAGTGGGCGACCGTCACCGGGGATATATTGAACGGGCTGATGCAGCGCACCAAATACATGCTCGAAGCGCATCGCAGCGTGTTCTTGTCTGCGCTCGACGTGTTGATCCGGGAAGAAACGCTGAGCGGCGACCGGTTCCGTTCGCTGCTGCAAGAGCTGACGGCCGGCCGCGGCGAAGCGATCGCGCAATAATCAAGCATGCAAGGCAACTCGAGAAGGCGGAGCCTGATCCGCCTTCTTATTTCTGTTCATAAACGGTATAATAAAGACAGACATATGGGGGTGGGCATGTTGACAGCAGTACGAAAAGTCGGCGTCGTAGGCGCCGGAACGATGGGCCAGAGCATATGCGAAATGCTTGCTTCCAACGGGCTTGACGTGTACCTGGCGGAGCAGAGCGATGACCGTCTCGCTCACGCCATCGGCTTGATCGAGCAAAGTCTGGATAAGCAAATGGAACGATGGGCGGTGACGGCTGCCGAGAAGAAGCTCGTGATGAGCCGGATTCATGCGAAGTCGTCCTTGAACGAGCTGCAAGCTTGCGAGCTGGTCATCGAAACGATAACGGAAGATTTGGACAGCAAGCTGGCGATCTTCAAGGAACTGGATGCGGTGTGCCTGCCCGAAGTCATACTGGCGAGCAATACGTCGACGCTCAGCCTGACGGAGCTGGCGAGCGTTACGTCCAGCCCGGGCCGCGTCATCGGGATGCATTTCGTCTATCCGGTCAATAAGACGGACCTGGTCGAAATCGTGCGCGGACTCAAGACGAGCGACGACGTGTTCGAGCGGACGAAGTCGTTCGTGGAAACGACAATACATAAGAAAGGCGTCATGGTGTTCGAATCGCCCGGATTCGTGACGACGAGGCTCATCTGCTTGTTCATCAACGAAGCGCTGCACGTGCTGGAGGAAGGCGTCGCCTCGGCGGAAGATATCGACAGCGCGATGCGGATCGGCTATGCGTTCCAGCACGGGCCGTTCGAGATGGCGGACCGGTTCGGCCTGGATTCCATATTGGCCGCGCTTGAGCGGATGTTCAGGGAGTACGGGGAGTTGAAATACCGCCCTTCGTTTATTTTGAAGAAAATGGTGCGCGGCGGCCAGCTTGGCGTCAAGAGCGGCCATGGCTTCTTCGCTTACGACAAGGACGGTGGCCGGCTTTGATCATTCTAGTCATGAACGCGGGCAGCTCCTCGCTCAAATACCAGCTGTACAATATGGAGAACGAATCCGTGCTCGCCGTAGGCCGGGTGGAGCGCATCGGCATGGACGCCTCGATTCTGGTGCACGAGCCGGCCGGGAAGCAGGAAGTGAACGAGGTCAGCGAAATTCTCGACCATAACACGGCGGTCCGCAAGCTGATCGATATGCTGATTCACAAAGAACACGGCGTGCTCGCTTCGATGAAGGAAATCAACGCCGTCGGCCACCGCGTCGTGCACGGGGGCGAGAGCTTCAAGCAGTCGACGCTGGTCACCGACGACGTGAAGAAAGAGATCCGCCGGCTGTTCGATCTGGCGCCGCTGCACAATCCGCCGGCGATGATGGGCATCGCGGCCGTGGAATACAATTTGCCCGAAGTGCCGCAGGTCGTCGTCTTCGATACGGCGTTCCATCAGTCGATGCCGCAGGAATCGTTCCTGTACGCGATCCCGATGGTGCTCTACCGCCGGCATAAAATCAGACGCTACGGTTTCCACGGCACGTCGCATGATTACGTCAGCAAGCACGCGGCGGCGAAGCTGGGCATGCCGCTCGAAGAACTGAAGCTCGTCACTTGCCATATCGGCAACGGCGCGAGCTGCGCGGCGATCCTGAACGGCAAGTCGTTCGACACCAGCATGGGCTTGACGCCGCTGGAAGGCTTGATGATGGGGACGCGAAGCGGAGATCTGGACCCGGCGATCGTGCCGTTTACGATGAACAAGGAAGAGCTGACGCTGAACGAAGTCAATTCGATGCTGAACAAGCACAGCGGATTGCAGGCGATCAGCGGTATCGGCAGCGACATGCGCGAGATCGTCGAGGCGATGGACGAAGGCGACAAGCAGGCGAAGCTGGCGTTCGACATGTACACGTACCGGCTGCGCAAATATATCGGCGCGTACGCGGCGGGCATGAACGGACTGGACGCCGTCGTGTTTACGGCGGGCGTCGGCGAGAATTCGGCGGCGGTGCGGAAAGCCGTCTGCGAGAACCTGACATTCCTCGGCATCGAGCTGGACGAAGCGCGCAATGCGATCCATTCCAAGGAAGCGCGTTATATTACGACCGACGACTCCCGCGTGAAGGCGCTCGTCGTGCCGACGAACGAAGAGCTGCTCATCGCCCGCGATACGTATCAATTGACGAAAGATGAGCGATAACGATAAGGCAACCTAACGATGAAGTAACATTCCATAAAGGAAGGCGATGCATCGCATATGAGAACATTAACGACGATCGGACAATTGAAAGGAGCCGTCGGGCAGTCGGTCTGGATCGGCTGCTGGCTGAACGGCAAACGCTCCAGCGGGAAAATCCAATTCCTGCAGCTGCGCGACGGCATCGGTTACGTGCAGGGCGTAGTCGTGAAGAGCGAAGTCGAGGAGAAGGTATGGAACGCGGCGAAGGAGCTGACGCAGGAAAGCTCGCTTTACGTGAAGGGCATCGTGCGGGAAGAGCCGCGCAGCCAATCCGGCTTCGAGCTGACGGTGGAGGAGGTCGAGATCATCCAGCTGGCGCAGGATTATCCGATCACGCCGAAGGAGCATGGCGTCGACTATCTGATGGACCGCCGCCATCTGTGGCTCCGCGCGCCGAAGCAGCGGGCCATTCTCGTGATCCGGGCGGAGATCATCCGTTCGATCCAGCAGTTCTTCGACGAACGGAATTTCACGCTGGTCGATCCGCCGGTTCTGACGCCGTCGTCCTGCGAAGGCACGACGAATCTGTTCCATACGAAATATTTCGACGAGGACGCGTATTTGACGCAGAGCGGTCAGCTGTACATGGAAGCCGCGGCGATGGCGCTCGGCAAAGTGTATTCGTTCGGACCGACGTTCCGCGCCGAGAAGTCGAAGACGCGCCGCCATCTGATCGAGTTCTGGATGATCGAGCCGGAGATGGCGTTCGTCGATCACGAGGAGAACCTGCGCGTGCAGGAGCAGTTCGTCTCCTTCGTCGTGCAGAACGTGCTCAAGCACTGCCGCAAGGAACTGGAAACGATCGGCCGCGACGTCGGCAAGCTGGAGGCGATTCAAGCGCCGTTCCCGCGCATCACGTACGACGAGGCGATCAAGTTCCTGCAGGAGCAGGGGCATGAAATCCAGTGGGGCGAGGATTTCGGCGCGCCGCACGAGACGGCCATTGCCGAGAAATACGACCGTCCGGTATTCATTACGCACTACCCGACGTCGTTCAAAGCCTTCTATATGAAGCCGGATCCGAACCGTCCGGAAGTGGTGCTCTGCGCCGACATGATCGCGCCGGAAGGATACGGGGAAATCATCGGCGGCTCGCAGCGGATCGACGATCCGGAGCTGCTCGCGGAGCGGTTCGCCGAGCATGAGCTGTCGACGGAAGCGTACCAATGGTACCTCGACCTGCGCAAATACGGCACGGTGCCGCATTCCGGCTTCGGCCTGGGACTGGAACGCACGGTAGCCTGGATCTGCGGGCTCGACCACGTGCGCGAGACGATTCCGTTCCCGCGGATGCTGTATCGCTTGTACCCGTAATGGTTGAAGGAAGGCAAGTTTCTACATGGCAATGGGACTGGTCGTACTCGTGTATAGATTTGCGAATGCACATGGGAGTACTGCTCGCCTATGCAACCTAGACTGGTCGTATTCATGTGCATAGTCGCAAATGCGCATGGGAGTACTGCCCGCCTATGCAACCAAGGAGGGGTGACCGGTGAAAAACGAAATGTGGAAGGCTTACGCGCGGGGGATGGCGGCCGCGATGAACAGCGGCAGCGTCGCCGTTCCCGCCGGTCTGCTGCGCGCTTACCGCGGCATCGGCCTATCCGATACGGAAATGATGCTGATGATGCAGCTGATGCTGTTCCGGCAGGTGGAAGGCATCGATTTTCCAACGCCGGAGCAGCTGGCGGACCGGCTCGGCATTCTGCCGAAGGCGGCGCACGGCTTGCTCGGCCGCTTGATGAAGGAAGGGCTGCTCGCCATCGACGGCGAGGTGGATGCCGTCAGCGGCATTGCCGTCGAGCGATACAATTGGACGGGCTTCATTATCCGCAGCGCCGAATGGCTGGCGGATGAAGCGAAACGGTCGCTGGAGCTCGAACGGGAGACGCAGCCCGAGCGTTACGCGGCGATGGATGCGGATGTCGCGGACGGTGCGGATTGGGTGCGGCCGGCGGACTTGTTCACGGCGTTCGAGCAGGAGTTCGGGCGGCCGCTCTCGCCGATGGAATGCGAGACGATCAGCGCCTGGGTCGACCAGGACCGCTATCCGGACGAACTGATCCGCTTCGCGCTCAAGGAAGCGGTGTTCGCGGGGAAGCTGCATTTCCGGTACATCGACCGGATTCTGATCGAATGGAGCCGCAATCGGGTCACCAATACCGACGAGGCGAAGGCGCATACGCAGAAGTTCAGGAACGGCCGGGGGTGAATGCCCCCGGTTTTTCGTTGTTCGGGCGTTTGGACCGGAGGCAGGGCGGCGGGATTGGGCGTGGGCGAGTGGCGGGTTAAAGCAGTATTGGCAGCGTGGGCACAGGCCGAGATTCGGGTTATAGGCCGGAGGGTGGCAATGAGTGGGAGCGAGTGGCGGGTTAAAGCAGTATTGGCAGCGTGGACAGACGCTGAAATCTGTGTGCCGGATATGCGGCATCCGTCCTGAACGTCGGGCTTGTCCGCTCGCGGTTGGGCGCGCCCAGTTCGGCGTCGGACAAAAACGTGCGGCAGGGCGGATGCATACGTTGTAGACAAAGAGCGGTTCAGCTCTGACAGCTTCGTTGGCGAAGCGGAGAGGATGATGAAGTCCGCAATGCTGGAGCGTGATTTTTGGTCGGGGAAGAGGGTCTTTCTTACGGGGCATACCGGGTTCATGGGCAGCTGGCTGACGTTGTGGCTGGAACGGCTCGGCGCGTTCGTGACCGGCTATAGCAACGGTCTGGCGGCAAACGCGTCCATGTACCGGATGTGCGGGCTGGAAGCCTACGTGCCGTGGATTCGCGGCGATATCCGCGATACGCGGCAGCTCGTCGCGGCTTTACAGCAAGCAAAACCCGATCTGATCTTTCATTTGGCGGGCGCTTCGACGCCTGCGTCGCTAGACGAGCCTGCGTTCGCCGAGCTGTTCGGCGTCGAGTCCGTCGGAACGGCCGCGCTGCTCGACGCGGTGCGGCTCGTATCCGGCGACGTGCCCGTGCGGGCGGTCGTCCTTGTGACCGCGGACGATTGCTATGCGGCCCAGCCTTGGGCAGCCGGCTTGCGCGAAAGCGACCCGCTCGGCGGCGATACGCCCGCAGCCGCGGGCAAGGCTTGCGCGGAGCTTGTCGCGGCCGCGTTCCGGCGCGCTTTCTTCGCTTGCGGCGCGGAAGGGCCCGCGATGGCGACGGCGCGCACGGGCCATCTGATCGGCGGCGGCGATTTCGCGGCCGGCCGCTTCGTCCCCGACTGCGTGCGCGCGGTTGCGCAGGGGCGCGCGCTGCAGCTGCCGGCAGCCGACAGGCCGGGCGAGGCCTGGCCGTGGCTGCACGTGCTTGAGGCGCTCGCGGGCTGCCTCGCGCTCGCGCAGCGCCTGTTCCCGCCCGGCGGCGATGCCTTCGCCGAGGCGTGGAACTTCGGTCCGCGCGCTGCCGATGCGCGGACGCAGGCGTGGCTGGCCGAGGCGCTGTGCGACGGCCTCGGCAGCCACTGGGCTGTGCCGGCGGCGGCGGAGCGCGAAGCCGCCGGAGCGGGCGAGCGGGGGCGCGGGCCGTCCGCCGCGCCCCTGCTCGATACAGCCAAGGCCGCGGTGCGGCTTGGCTGGCATGCCCGCCTGGATGCGCGCCAGGCGGTTATGCTGGTCGCCGAGTGGTACGCGGCCTGGATGAAAGGGCTGTCGCTGCGCGAAATCAGCGCAGCCCAGATCGCGCGGTATGAGGGCTTGCTAGCCGAGCGGGGATAACCCGCCCGGCTAGCAGTACGGCAGGGGATTTCGCCCAAAATAGAGGCATGATGCGCGATTTATGCTAAACTATAAAATAGCTGCGCGGAAATTGCCGCGCGGACAGCGGTATTTTCAACCAAGGTCGGCGAAAGCGCCGGTGAACGATAGGGAACGGGAAGGACGAGGAAGATGGCTGATTCACATCGGCATGATACCGTCAAGCAGATGATCGGCATCATGTCGGATAACGGTTGGCGGATTACGGAGCAGCGGCGGGAGATGGCGGAAATTTTCGCGCGCGCGGTAGGGTATATGTCCCCGAAGGACGTGTACGATCAAATGACGGTCGCGTATCCCGGCGTCAGCTTCGATACGGTATACCGGAATTTGCGGCTGCTCAGCGAGATGGGAGCGCTCGAACAGTTTTATTTCATGGAGGGCGGCTTGAAGTTTCGCGCCAGCTGTCTGGAGCATCACCATCATCACTTGATCTGCATCAATTGCGAGAAGACGCTGACGTTCGAGTACTGCCCGATGGAGCAGCTGCAGGACCTGCCCGGCAATTTCAAAATCATGAACCATCGTTTTGAAGTGTTCGGCGTCTGCGAGGATTGTCAGAAGGAATCATAGATTCTATAGTTTCTGCGACTGCGGTTATATTGGACGAACAAGCCGGGAAGCCGCGCGATCATTCACGAACAGCGTCACGACCGTTTCTTCTCCGGGAAACGGTCGTGACGCTGTTTGGCATGCGCGGAATTAGCGGCCCGAGGCTTGCTCGAGCAGCTCCCGGATTTGCGCGCGCGCATCGCCCTGGAAGTATCCGCCGTGATAGCAGACAACGCCAGCGATTTCTAGCCCTGTCAGCTGCTCCAGCGAGCGCAGCGCCTGGTCGTTATCCGAATTGAGCCTTGCTTCGGGCAGCTGCAGCTTGCCTTCGTGAAGCTTGAGCGCATCGCCGGCGATGAGCGTCCGGCTAGCCGCGTGATAAAGGCTCACATGTCCCGGCGTATGCCCGGGCGTATCGAGCGCTGCGAGACCTTCGACGGGCAGCTCGGTCCGGCCGAAGCCGATCAGGCGGTCGACGGGGCCTGCCGGCGGATTCAACAGCCGGTGCTTGAACGCGCTGCGCATCTCGTCCGGCACTTCTTTGGGAAGCGCGGCAACCGCTTGTTCGACGGCGCCGGGCGTGATTTTGACGAGCAGCCGGTCGCCTTGAATATAAGGCTGTTCGATTTCGGACGCCCACACGACGGGACGGGGCCGGATATGCTCCAGCAGCGCGGGCAGACACCCGATATGATCGATGTCCTGGTGCGTGAGGATCAGGTCGGTGATCGACTCGAGCGTTCGTCCCGCTTCGGCCGCCGCCGCTTGCAGGAGCGGCAGCTGTCCGGGAAAGCCCGTATCGACGAGCACGACGCGATCGCCGCCCCAGAGCAGCGTCGGATGAATGACATTGGTTTGGCCCATGACATTGGCGCTGAGCGATAACATTGCAATTCCATTCGCGATGATCATGAAAAAAACCTCCGTTACGAATAGGTATCGATGTCTCGACATCCATCATAATCGAAGGGAAATTAATAGTCAAACGTATAAAAATTAATTATAACATAAAAATTTTTATTTGTCAACATACATTATTGTTCGATGTTGTTCGTCTGTGATAATGTCACCCTGTAACTGTTCTGAGATAATGTCACTATGAGACAGGAGACCATGACATTGACGAACACAGAGCTGAAGAAGGTATTGGTTGTGGAGAAAGTGTTGGATGGACACATGACGAATGAGGAAGGAGCTGCCCTGCTGGGGCTTTCGGTTAGACAGGTTCAACGTCTGAAAAAACGTTATCAAGTCGGAAACGCTGGGGGGATCGCTCACGGCAATCGCGGACGTAAGCCCGTTCATGCCTTGTCCGCGGAAATCAAGGATCGAGTCGCGGAACTTTACACACAAAAGTATCAAGGCAGCAACAGCTGTCACTTTGCCGAACTGCTTGCTGAGCATGAGGGGATTGAACTAAGCGGCGTCAGCACACGTCGCATTCTCCTCACCAAGGGTTTGAAATCGGCGAAACAGCGTAGACGTTCGAAGGTGCACCAGCCCCGTAAACGTCGCTCCCAAGTCGGTATGCTTTGGCAGATCGACGCAACTCCGTATGCTTGGCTCGAGGATCGTGCCCCTGTCTTTGCCCTTCACGCCGCCATCGACGACGCTACCGGCATCGTGACAGGCGCCGTATTCATGCCCACTGAATGCCGCGAAGGGTATTCGCTTGTGATGATGCAGGGAATCAAGAAACAAGGCATCCCACTCGGACTCTACAGCGATCGCCACACCATCTTCCGTTCGCCGAACGAGAAACTTACCTTGGAGCAGCAGCTTGCTGGCATGACCAAGCCCCTCTCGCACTTTGGCAAGGCTATGCATGAATTGGGCATCGAACACATCAAGGCCGTCACGCCGCAAGCCAAGGGCCGCATTGAGCGCCTCTGGGTGACGCTGCAGGACCGCCTCGTCATTGAGCTGCGATTGCTCGGTGTATCGACCATCGAGGAGGCCAATAAGGCACTCCCCAAGCTTATCGCCAAGCACAACAAGCAGTTTGCCGTAGCCCCCGTATCTGCCGACTCCGCTTACCGCAAGCTTGGCAAGGACGTACGCTTAGAGCATGTATTCACGACACGTGAACATCGTAAGCTGGGTACGGGCCGAACGCTTTCGTACGGCGGGAGGATTTACACCTTCGCCAAGGCGGTACCGGGACACTGGGATGCCAAATCCGTTGTCGAGGTCCGAGAGACACTTAGCGGGGCCTTGCTGATCTGGCACAACGGAGAGGCCTTAATGCTGAAGGAGACCACGAAAGCGGTCCGACAGGCGGAGAAGAAGCCCAATAAAAAAGCGGGTATTGCGCAGCCACGCAAACCCGCCGCTGACCATCCTTGGAAAAGGACGTATCAGGTACACCAAAAACAGATTCAGAATACCACAATGCAAGGCCGAAACCAAGCCACCTGACGGTGGCTTTAAACTCAACGGGAGTGACATTTTCACAGAACAGTTAGGGTGACATTCTCTCAGACAATTGACACATACATTATTGTTCGAATGTTATTCGTAATTGCGTGTTTTTGCGCGAAGTTTCTAATTCCATGCGCTGCAAGACTGCACGATTCATCGTTCCATGCAATATATAACTGCACGATTCATCTCGTTCTGTACGCTCCATGACGGCACGATTCATCTCGCTGTAAGTTGGTCGCCCGGCGCATACTATCTTCCACTCTTCGCATAGTATCCTGCCTGCCACTGCCTACGCTTCAGCATTCGTATGCTGCAATCTGCCTATACGAGAAACATGGCCGTAATCGTCGTTACCGCAAGGCCGATCAGTACGGGCTTCAAGTTGCGGCGCGCCAGTTCGAACGGGCTGACCCCGCAGATGGCAGCGGCCGGAATGAGCGCCCACGGAATCAAGGTGCCTCCGCCGACCCAGATCGCGGCGACTTGCCCCAGGGCGGTCAGCGTTGCGGCGCCGGAACCGATTGCGGTTGCGAACAAGCGGGCGACGGAGCCCGCGAGCGAGATGCCGGAGAAGCCCGAGCCGTCCAGTCCGGTGATGGCGCCTGTCACGGTCAGCGTCACCGAGGCGACCGCCTGGTTCAGGGGCACATGGTTGGCGAGCGCGACGCCAAGGTCGTTCACAATCCCCTGCGAGCCTTCCGGCAGCGCATTGGCGCCGAATAGCGCCGTGAACGCGGAATCGCCCAAATAGAAGAACGCAGCGATCGGAATAACCGGCCCGAATACTTTGAATCCGAACTGGAATCCCTCGATTAAATACTCGGTCGTCTGCTCAAGTCCTTTGTTTCGGTGGGCGAGCATGGTGACAAGGAGGAGGATGAAGATCGCCGTGCCGCCCACGAGCGCCGTCGCGTCGCCGCCCTGCAAATCAAGCGCGAACATGCCGACGACGTCGACGATGAACAGCAGCGGAATGACGACGGCGAGCGCCTGCTTCCAGCGGTGCGGAAGCGCAATGCGCGCTTCGTCCGCGGCCGCCGCGGCGGTTCGGCCTTCGACAAGGCCGTCCCGCCATTTGCCTTTCCTCATGTCGCTGCGCATCATCCAGAAGGCGGCGACGGTCGTAACGACGCCCATGACGATAACGAGCGGAACGCTGGCTTCCATAACGCTCGCAACCGGCAGTCCGGCGGCATCGGCCGTCAGCTTAGGCGCGCCTTGAATGATATAGTCGCCGGAGAGCGCGATGCCGTGGCCGAACAGATTCATCGCCATGGCTGCGCCGAGGGCAGGCAGGCCGACCCGGACGGCGACAGGCAGCAGGACGGCGCCGATGAGCGCAACGCCCGGAGACGGCCAGAAAAACCACGAGGTTACCATCATGATGAGGCCGATGCCCCAGAACGCAAGCGCCGGCGTGCGCAGGAAGCGCGTCAGCGGCGCGACCATCATCTCATTGATGCCCGTCCGGATGAGAATGCGGCTCATCGCCACGATGATCGAGATGATGAAGATGGTACCGATCAATTCCTGGGTCGCGTATATAAAGCTGTTGAAGATCCCGCTGACCGAACCGCTCAAGCTGTCGGTGGCGATCAATCCGAGGGCGAAAATCCCGACGACGCACACGAGCGTCGTATCCCGCCGTCTGATCAGCACGCCGAGGATAAGCACGATAAAAGCGAGGTATACCCAGTGCAGCGGAACTAAGTGTAATTCCACTTGAATCCTCCCTTTCGAATAACGCGTTGTGGTGCTGCTCCATCTTATGCTCCGATGCCGGTGGGCGTTCGTCCCGGAGCGGCGTCCGCATGGGCTGAAGCGCGTTCATTCCTGCCTGCGGCCGCATATGAATAGAGCAGCCGGATAATGGCTCGTTGCGAGGAGGTGGCAAGGTTGGACAAACCATCGTTTTACGCCTTGATCGGTCCGATCGCGAAGCGGCTTCGCGCCGAAGGTTCGCTGATGTACCCGTCCGTCCGCATGGCGCAAAGCTGGCTGGAAACCGGCGGGAACATCCCGGCCTGGAACAACCTGGGCGGCTACAAAGCAGGCGGCGGCTTGCCGAACGGGTTCTGGAAAGGCGAGGTCGTAAACAAGAGCACTTGGGAAGTGATCAACGGGCAGAGGATCAAGATCGTTGCGGCTTTCCGGGCGTATGACAGCATCTACGATTTCTACAAGGACCAGGATATTCTGTTCGGACAAAGCCGGTACTTGGCCGTACGAAACGCGGCGGCGCCGGAGGAGCAGGCGCGCATGCTGCAGGCTTGCGGTTATGCGACGGCACCGGATTACGCGAAGACGATCATCGCGATCATGAATGCCGATCATTTGACGGTCTACGATGCGGAGGAAGAGGAGGAGGAGCCGATGACGGCGGAAGAAAAACAGGCATTCGACGCGCTCCAGGCGGCGGTGAAGCAGCTGACAAGCGGTAACAATGCCTTAAAGGAAGAGCTGGACAGGCAGAACCAGGCGATGCTTGCGCTGCAGCAGCGCGCCGCGCAGCTCGAAGCGCTGCAAAAAATGGCGGACATTCCCGATTGGGCCAAGGAGGCGATCGACGCGGCCGTGAAGGAGCATGTGGTCGATACGCCGAACGGCGGCAGCTACGATTTCTACCGGATCATGGCCGTGCTGCACCGCGCGAAATTACTGTAGGTACAAGCTTGGCATATAAAGACAAACAAGGCTGCCTTAGGCAGCCTTGTTTGTCGCGTCGATTCGCCGCAGTTAAGCGAGATCGGCCGGAATTATGCGTACGATCAGAGACTGTCTACCGCGAGTCGAATCGTGCCGAACGTTCCGCCTTCGGCCGAAGTGAGCAGCGCAGCGACCAGAAGCAAGCCGACCGCGAGCGTGAGGCTTGAACCGGCGGGAATCGTGTAGGTGGTAAGAGGCGCATTGACGCGGGTCAGCACGAGATCGATCGGGAAAGTACCTTCGTTGTTCACCGTGACTGTCGCGTTCGTTCCGCCTTGCAAATCTTCGAAGTACGATTTTCCGATGCTTGGTCCGATGTTGAAATATTGGAGCGGCAATACAGTAGCCATATTCAATCACCTCCTTACGACTCTATCATATGCCGCGAATCTAGCATCTGATCCGGCCAATTGTACGATCAAGCGCATATTTGCTAGAATTGCGCGCGGAAACGATGAATGGCAGCACGAATAAGAGCCCGGCTGGCGCCATATAGAAAGCGGCGTGTCCGGGCCCTTCATTCAAAGCGGAAGAGGGAGCCGTGCATCAGCTCGGATTGGATGAGAAACGGTAGGTGTTGAACGATCCGTTTGCCGAAGCGTATTTCAATATGTTCCCGTCTTCCGGAATCCCCATGAAATAAGCACCGATACATCCCGTCGTACATCGATGTCCGGCTATGAGAATATTATCCTCGGATTCTCCGTGCCTGGCTTCGAGCTCTCGCATGAAATCGAATACTCGCCCGATGAAGGCTTGGATGTCTTCAACGCCTTCATAACGACCGGGATCCGGCACATGACCGGACAGGATGACTTCGCTCCTGTGCATGCCGTCCGCTTGGCCGAGGTCGAATACATCCAGCCTGGCATCGATGATGGGCTTCAATCCTGTCGCGATCTCCGCAGTTTGGGACGCTCGCTCCTGCGGCGAGGCGAATACATAATCCCAATGAACGGAAGCCAGCTTCGCCCGCAAGGATTCTGCCTGCATCCTTCCGGCACGATTAAGCGGCAGTCCTTGGCGGCCTTGGAGGCGCCCTTCCTTGTTCCAGTCGGTTTGTCCGTGTCTGACAACTGTGATCATCGAGTTCCTCCATTGCGCTGTAAGGTTTGGATGATCTCCCCATTCTACAAGCTTCGCCCATTTTCCTGCTTCCGCATGTTCGGTTATTGACGCGAACAAATGTTCTGTTTTATGATAGATGCATACGAACGGTTGATATCGGAGAGGGGCTTGCGCATGCCAGAGAAGTACGTGGGAGCAATCGTGGCGATGATTTATTTGGATCGTAACGGCCGTATTACCCAGCGCCGGATTCGCGTGAAGGATGTTCAAGGAGGGCTTGTGCACGCCTATGACCTGACGAAGCGGGCCCCTCGCGTTTTTCAAGCCGCGCGTATATTAGCCGTCTTACCGGAAGCGAGAACGGCTTGATCGGCGATTTGACCGGCGGCGAATGTCTAGTGCAGTCCATAAAGAACGGGCGGTTGACGTTCCAGGATACGAACGCCGACTGCCCGCTAGGATGCATGCCCGTTAGATTTGAATGATGATCGGAATGATCATCGGCCGTCTCTTAGTGTACGTGAACAGGAACTTGCCGATGGTGTCCTTCAGCGTTTGCTTGTACGCATTCAATTGCACCGTATTCGACTCCTGCAGGCGCAGAATCGTCGCCAAGGCGATCCGCTGCACTTCTTCCATCAGACCTTCGGATTCGCGTACGTAGACGAATCCGCGGGAGATGACGTCGGGACCGGAGATTACTTTGCCGTCCGACTTGGCAATGGATACGACGAGGATCAGGATACCGTCCTCGGACAGTACTTTACGGTCGCGGAGCACGATTTGGCCGACGTCTCCGATCCCGAGTCCGTCAACTAACGTATTGCCGTTTGGGATTTTCCGTTCCTTCCGGGCCGATGATCCGATAATGTCGACGACATCTCCGTTGCTGACGATGAATATGCGATCCGGATCCACGCCGACCGATTCCGCCAGCTGGCGGTGCTGATGGAGCATCCGGTATTCGCCATGGATCGGAATGAAGTATTTCGGCTTCATTAACGTCAGCATCAGCTTGAGCTCCTCCTGGCTTGCATGCCCGGAAACATGCATGCCCGTCACCGATCCGGAGCCGTAGATGACCTTGGCTTTCCGTTCGAACAGATTGTCCACGATCCTGCCGACGTTCCGCTCGTTCCCGGGGATCGGCGTCGATGCCAGAATAACCGTGTCGCCGGGCGCGACATGGATCTGCCTGTGGGTGCCGCTCGCCAGCCTGGCCAATGCCGCCATCGATTCGCCTTGACTGCCCGTGCACAGAATGACCAGCTCGTGCGGGGCGTAACGGTTGCACGCTTCGGGTTCCACGAGCATCCCTTCGGGCAGCCGCAAATAGCCAAGGGAGGAGGCGATCTCGACGACGTTGATCATGCTCCTGCCGAGGAGGATGAGCTTGCGGTCCGTCAATTCCGCCGCATCGATGACTTGCTGCAGCCGGTGAACGTTCGAGGCGAACGTGGACAGGAATATTTTCCCTTCGGCTTTCTTGAACGCCTCTTCGATATGCTCGCCGACGCTTCGTTCCGACGGGGTGAACCCTGGCCGCTCCGCGTTCGTGCTCTCCGATAACAGCGCGAGCACGCCGTTCTGGCCGATTTCGGCCATCTTGTGAATGTCGGCATACTGCGCGTTAACCGGCGTCAAATCGAATTTGAAATCGCCCGTATGGACGACGACGCCCTGCGGCGTATGGAACGCAATGCCGAGACAGTCGGGAATGCTGTGATTCGTGCTGAAGAATCGGATCGGAATCGCGCCGAGCACCAGCGTGGAATTCGAGTTAATCTCATGCAGCTTCGTGCTCCCGAGCAGACCGTGTTCCTTCAGCTTGGACTTGATCAGTCCAAGGGTCAGGCGAGTCGCGTAGATCGGCATATCGAGCTGCTTGATGACGTACGGGATTCCGCCGATGTGATCCTCGTGTCCGTGCGTGACGATCAGCCCGCGAATCAGCTTCCGGTTCTCGATCAAATACGAGATGTCCGGGATGATGACGTCAATGCCGGGCAAGCTTTCATCCGGGAATTTGGATCCGCAGTCAATGACGATCAAGTCGTCGTTATATTGGACGATGTACATATTTTTGCCGATTTCTTGCACGCCGCCGAGCGCGGCGATGGATAGTCTGTCTGTTTTCGGACTCATTGCAGACGCCCCTTTGGTAAGCTTGCTTCCCTCGGGTGGAAACGAATTTAATGTCTCACCGTCTCTTGACATTTATCCATTTCGAAGGTCGTCGCGATGGAACCGATTCGTTCCCTGCGCATGATCAGAAATAAGCGATCGCCGTTCCGCCTGCCGCCGAGAGAACGACGACAAGCCACGGCGGCAGCTTCCAGATCGTCAGCAAGCCGAATGCCGCAAGCGCAAGACAGACATCGGCCGGCGTCCCGATCGTGCTCGTCCAGATCGGGTCGTAGAGGGCGGCGATCAGCATGCCGACGACCGAAGCGTTGATGCCGGCAAGCGCGGACTGGAATCCGGGCTTGGCGCGAATGGCATTCCAGAACGGCAGCGCGCCCGCTACGAGCAGAAAGGCGGGCAGGAAGATCGCGGCAACCGCCAGCAAGCTGCCAAAGATTCCATGAGGCGAAGGATCGGAGACATACCCGAGATAAGCGGCGAACGTGAACAACGGTCCGGGCACGGCCTGCGCCGCGCCATAGCCCGCCAGAAATTGGCTGTCGCTCACCCAGCCCGTCGGCACGACGGCTTGCTGCAGCAGCGGAAGGACGACATGCCCGCCGCCGAACACGAGCGCTCCCGCACGATAGAAGCTGTCGAACAGATCAAGCGCTTGACGATGACCGGCAGCCCGCAGCAGCGGAAGTCCAATCAACAGCGCTGCAAAGGCGAGCAGAAACGCGATTCCCGCGGAACGGCTTATCGGCACATGAAACGGTTGAACTGTACGCGAAACATCGCTTGTGAGCAATCGCCATCCGATCAGTCCGGACACCGCGATAATGACGACTTGCGCGAAGGCGGAATGCAGCAGGAGGGCGGCTGCGGCGGCGATAACCGCAATCGAGCCGCGCGTTCTTCCCGAAGCCAGCTTGCTTCCCATGCTCCAGACCGCTTGCGCCACGACGGCGACCGCCGCGATCATGAGGCCTTGCAGCCAGCCGGCATGCTGTATGTCGAATTCGCCGAGTACCGCCGCGAATACCATTAGCGCGATGACCGACGGGAGCGTGAACCCGATCCAGGCCATGATGCCGCCCAGCAGCCCGGCGCGCCCGATGCCGATCGCGATGCCGACTTGGCTGCTCGCCGGGCCGGGAAGAAACTGGCACAGCGCAACCAAATCCGCATAAGCTTCTTCCGTCAGCCATTTCCGGCGCTTGACATAGACGTCATGAAAATAGCCCAAATGCGCGACAGGGCCGCCGAACGACGTCAGCCCGAGCCGCGCCGATACGATGAATAGTTCCAATAAACGCTTCAACGGTTTCTCTCCTCCGTCTGTTTCCCTCGTATGTCTCGCCATGAACACAGCAAGTTTACCAGATCGAGCAGTCTGCCAAACAGCATTCCGTTCATGAAGATTGCGTAAACCGGATTGACGCAGGGTGTGCCTGAAGGATGCCGATAATAGAAGCCATTATACCAATGTACATGCCGCCCCTGATACGAAGTCCTATCCTAAATGCAAAGCATGCGGGGCCACAGCCGCTGTCCTGCAATGATATTTGACCTGCCATCATACCTGCCTATCAATTCGAACGCTTCTCCTGAATAGGTTGTTACAGGCTGTTGCATCTCCGACGAGATGGAAGGGGGAATCCGTTCGATGACGCGTTACGTGGGCAGCAAATGGAGCAAAACGATCGTTATGCAGAAGCATGCGGCTTTAGCCAAGTACGTGCCCGATACGAAAATCATGACGAAAGACACGCTGTTGGGTTACTTGCAGCGATATGACATGGTCTATATCAAACCCGAATACGGGTTATGGGGCAAAGGCGTTATGCGCGTGGAACGGCGAGGAAGCGGGTATCGGTATCACCTTGGCACGAAACGTCGTTCTTTCGACCGATACGGAGCGATGTACAAGTCGATTCGGTCCCAAACCGGCGGCAAGCGGTATCTGGTGCAGAAGGGCATCCGGCTGCTCAAGCATAACGGCAGAAGGTTCGATATCCGGGTCATGGCGCAGTTCTCGCCCGGCCGCCGCTGGGAAACGACGGGCATCATCGGGAGAGTCGCGGCCAAGCACAAGGTCGTTACGAACATTAAAGGCGGCGGCAAGCTCGTCATGGCCAACAAGCTGCTGCGTCCGTACACGGGACAGGTGGAGGCGAAGCTGCGTTCGCTATCGGATCTTGGCGTGCAGGCGGGCGAAACGATGCAGCGCGCGTATCCCGGCGTGTACGAAATCGGACTCGACGTCGCCATGGACGAATCGCTGCATCCATGGATATTGGAGGTTAACACAAGTCCGGACCCGTATCTGTTCCGCAAGCATACCGATTCCGGCGTATTCCGTCGAATCCGGCGATATGCGAAGGCGTATCCGAAAACGGCGGCGAGCGTGACAGCGAGAGCGAGATCGGCGAGAAAAGCAAAAGCGGCTGGAAAGGCAATAGCGGCAGCAAAAGCAAAGGTTTCCGCAAAAGCAATCGTGCATGCAAAGGCGACAGTTATTGTACCTCGTAAAGCAGCTGCTCTTATACCTGCCAAATATCGCGAAAAAGTGAAATTGGCAGTGAAAAAAGAGTAAGATCCGGAGACATAACCAGATCCAAATCTAAAGCCAGGGCTGGCGTCAAAGCAAAAACCGGAACCACCGGCGCTGCTGCGTTCCGCCCTAGGCCGGGAGCCGGGGAGGAGCCTTCACGGGACCGGCAGCCGCTCCTTCTAGGCCGAACGTACTGAAATCGGATGCGCGCTGCGAATATGTATCCATGTCGAAAGTCGATTGACCGAACGTGCATGGAGGCAGAGGCATGGAACCCACATACAACGAATCGCAGAACAACCATCCGAAGCATATGGTCCCGCATCGGAATCGTGAACGCAAATCGAAACGCAAATCGAAACGCAAATCGAAGCATAAAGCATGGCGGACGTTCATTGCTTTGATCATCGCAGGTGGACTGCTTGCCGCGGCAGGCTGGGCCGTCTTCGGCTTGCTGGTCGAGAAGCAGGATGTATCGCTGCTCGAGAAGCCGCTGCCCGCAGCGACGCTGATCTATGACCGCAATGGACAGGAAGCCATGCGCATAGCGCAGCGCATGTCCGAATCCGTAAGCTATGACGATATGCCGAAGCATCTGATCGATGCGGTCGTCGCTGTGGAGGATAAGCGGTTCTTCGAGCATGGAGGAACGGATCTCCGGGGAATCGGCCGCGCGCTGCTGACCAACCTGACGAATCGCAAGACGGTGCAGGGCGCGAGCACGATTACGCAGCAGCTGGCCAAGAACGTCTTCCTGTCGCAAGAACGCACCTGGACACGGAAGTGGAAGGAGCTGCTGCTTGCCGAGAAGATCGAGCAGTCCTACGACAAACAGGAAATCATGGAGATGTATCTGAATCAAATCTATTTTGGCGAAGGAGCCTGGGGCATCGGGAAGGCGGCGGACGTTTATTTCGGCGTGAGCGTCGACCGCTTGACGCTGTCGCAGTCGGCAATGCTGGCGGGCATTATCAAAGCCCCTTCCGCGTTGTCGCCGTTCGCGCATCCGGATCAAGCGAAGGAACGGCGGGATACCGCCTTGCAGCTCATGAAGGAACAGGGGGCGATCACCGCGGAAGCTTATGACGCCGCTATTCATGCGCCGCTCGGCTTGCGCAGCGGGAAGCAGATCGATGCCGAAGCGCTGAAATACCCGTATTACGTCGACGCCGTCATTCGCGAAGCGGCCGCACGGTACGGACTAACGGAGAACGAGGTGCTGCACGGCGGGCTGCGCATTTACACGGCGCTCGATCCGAACATGCAGCAGGCTGCCGAGCGCGTCTATGCGCAGGCATCCGCGTTCCCGGACAGTACGTCCGACCAGCTCATTCAGAGCGGCGCCGTTCTAGTCGATCCTCGCGACGGCGGGATCCGGGCGCTCATCGGCGGACGCGGCAAGCAGCCGTTCCGCGGTTTCAATCGCGCGGTGCAGCTGAAGCGCCAGCCGGGCTCCACGATGAAGCCGATTTCGGTTTACGCGCCGGCCTTCGAACGCGGCTTCACGCCGGAGGACAAGCTGTTGGACGAGCCGGTCGATTTCGGCGGCTACCGTCCGCGGAACGCAGGCGGCGGGTACCATGGCGAAGTGACCATCTATGACGCGGTGGTCCATTCGTACAACATTCCGGCCGTGCGGCTGCTGAACGAAATCGGCATCGATGCCGGCATGGAAGCGGCGAAGCGATTCGGACTTGCGCTGACGGACGCGGACAGAACGCTCGGCTTGGCGCTCGGCGGCTTGCAGGAAGGCGTATCGCCGCTGGATATGGCCGAAGCCTTCGGCGTATTCGCGAACGACGGTACACGAATGCCCGCCCATTCGATTATCCGCATCGAGACCGCCGACGGCGCGAACGAACCGCCGGCGTCCGAGCTGGCGCCGGTGAAGACGACCGAGCCGTCGATCGCCAGGACGATGACCGCGGTGCTCCAAGGCGTCGTGCGCGAAGGAACGGGCGAATTGGCCGCCCTCGGAGACCGGCCTGTCGCGGGCAAGACCGGAACGACGGAAATGCCGGGCACCGATGGAGAAGGCGTCAAGGACAACTGGTTCGTGGGGTATACGCCGCAGTTGGTCGGAGCCGTGTGGCTCGGCTATGATCATACGGACGGCAGCCACTATTTGACGACGACGTCGAAGGCCGCTGCGGCCGTCTTTCAGAAGCTGATGAGCGAAGCGCTTCAAGGGGAGCCCGTGATGGCGTTTCCGAAAGCCCCCGGCAATCCGAAGAAGCCGCCCGCGAAGCGGGACGAGCCGCCGGCGGACCGCACGCGGGACGACGACAAGCCGCATCCGCGCAAAGGGCATGGCAAGGGCGGGCATGAAGACGGAGAGCGCGGCAAGAGCAAGCGCGACAAGGGCGGGCGCGGCGAAGAAGGCCCTGGCGAAGACAGGCCCGTTATAGAATCGCCGCATGGCAGGCCGGATCCGGCGGCGCATGAGCGGAACAACAAGCCGCCGAAAGCGAAGCCCGGACACGCAAAGCCGTCAGGCAAGGGAGACTAACATGCGGGTGGGTTTGACCGCCCCGCTCGTTTGCCGGCGTTGTAGCTTTTCTATTGGCCGCGGGAGATTTGATGGTACAATAGACTTTGCACGCTGAGGTGGATTTCGATGGAACCGTACAGGGGGAGAAGTTCATGAAGATGCACATTACGGAGCATGGGATGGTGTTGAAAGATGGGACCTCGCGGTCGGAAGTCTTTTTCTGCTGAGGTAAACACGGTTTTGAAAGCGGTTGCCGACCGCATGATTCCTGGCGATGCATGGCCATCGGCGGCGGAAGCGGGCGTTCTGGCGTACTTGGAGCGCCACGCGGCGGAGCATCCCGATACATGGTCGGGCACGGTAGAGCCCGGGCTTCTCGCATTGCTTGCGGAAGCGGAATCCCGCTTCGGCCGATCGTTCGCCGAATTGACGGAAGACGAGCAGGATCGCCTGCTGCAAGACGTGCAGCAGGAGGCCGTCCGCGACTGGCCGGTTTCGCCGAAGCCGTTCTTCGACGCGTTGTTGAGCTTTGTCGTCGAAGGATATTATGGCAGCCCTGAATCAGGGGGGAATATCGGCGGGAAGTCCTGGGAGATGATCGGCTTCCGCCCGGGTCCCGTCACGGGAACCGAGGCGCCGGTGACGGAAACCGAGTTGCCCCGGAAGTCCTTCGATCAGCTTCGCGACCGGTACGACGTCGTCGTGATCGGTGCCGGAGCAGGCGGTTCCGTTGCGGCGGCCGTGCTCGCCGAAGCCGGACTGGACGTGCTCGTCGTCGAGCGCGGCAGCTGGCTGCGCTACGACGAGGTTGGGCGCGATCATTTGCGTAATCATCGCTTGAGCAAATACGGCCATAACACGGGGCCGGCGGAGGATGGCCATCCCCGGACAATTATTTTGCCCGGCGAACAAGAGCGGATCACGGCCCCTTACGAGTCCGAGTACCATAACAACGCCATGACCGTCGGCGGCGGTACGCGGGTCTATGGGGCGCAGGCGTGGCGGTTCCATCCGGAGGATTTCCGCATGGCGACGCGCTATGGCATTCCGGACGGCAGCTCGCTCAGCGACTGGCCGATTCGGTACGAGGATCTCGAGCCGTATTACGAGCGCGCCGAGTGGGAAGTCGGCGTATCCGGCGACGGGAATGCCCACTCTAGTCGCGGCCAACGGGCACGCGAGTATCCGATGCCGGCTTTGCCGAGCACGAGGGAAGCGAACCGTCTGGCTGCGGCGGCAGCGAAGCTGGGCTGGGAAGCGGGTCCGGTGCCGCTGTTGATCAATTCCGTGGAACGCGACGGCCGTCCGGCATGCGGACGATGCGGACAGTGCGTCGGATTCGCCTGCCCGACGAACAGCAAGAACGGCGGACATAACACGATGATGACCAGGGCGTTCGCTACGGGCAACTGCGACTTGATCTGCGACACGATCGTGGAGCGGATCGAAACCGAAGGGGCCAGGCGCGCGAAGGGCGTTCATCTTGCGCAGGATACGGACGGCGTTATCCGCCGCCTGTACGTAAAAGCCGGGCATGTGGTCGTTGCCGGAGGCGCAATCGAAAGCGCTCGCTTGCTGCTGAACTCGGCAAGCGCATCGGAACCGGACGGCATCGGCAATCGGTTCGGCCAAGTGGGCAGGCATCTGCAAGGCCATGTCTACTGCGGCGCGTACGGCCTGTTCGACGATCCGATCCAGGACGGTCTCGGCCCTGGGGTAAGCATCGCGACCTTCCGGTTCGACCACAGCGGCGAAGCGGGCGTCATCGGTGGCGGCCTGCTGGCCAACGAATTTACCCGGCTGCCGCTTACCCATTGGTATCGCGCGCTTGCGCCGGAGGCCGCGCGCTGGGGACTCGCGGGCAAGGAAACGATGCGCGAGACGTATTTGCGCACGAGCCATATTCAAGGGCCGATTCAGGAAATTCCTACGCCCGATGCCAGAGTGCGGCTCTCGGGAACGGTCAAAGACCGTTTCGGTCTACCCGTGGTGCAGCTCTCCGGCTCCGTCCATCCGGAGTCGCTCCGCGCGTCGGACATGCTCGGCGAACAAGCGGAGAAGTGGTTGTGGGCGGCGGGCGCGCGCCAAGTTTGGCGGACCCGCGCCGGCAACGGGTTGAGCGGCGGGCAGCACCAATCGGGCACGCTGCGGATGGGCAGCGATCCGGCAACGTCCGTCACCGATCCGACCGGGCGCATCCACGGCTATGACAATCTCTGGGTAAGCGACGGCTCCGTGCATGTCACGAACGGCGGCGTGAACCCGGTATTGACGATTCTTGCGCTTGCGTTCCGCACGGCGGAGAATGTGGTGAAGCAGGGCTAGGACGAAGCGAAGCGGGGACGATGCAGCGACCGCAGGTGCGCCGCGGAAAGGCCGAAGGTACATCGCAATAGCCTTGCAGGAGCATCGCAGGTACATCGTCGGAATGCCTCAGAAACAACAGGATAGACATCGAACCGGACCCGAGGCCGACGCTGAATGGACCGGGGATCGATAGGAATTCTTATATGTTATCGCTTAGACATAGCAAAGGGGCTCTTCCGGCGGAGAGCCCCTTTGCTTGCATTCCATGACTTTCTATCGCTACAGCTTGATGCCGCTCAGGCTTCCGCCCTTGGCGAACAGCCGCTCGATGCGCCGTTCGACTTCCGGATCCGGGATCAGCGGAGGCGCTTGATGCGGCTTGACTCGCGCGTCGATGACGACGTTGTCGCAGCCCCAATGCTTGAATTCGTACCGGCTGTTCACGCCGTAAATATCATGCGACGGGTTGCTCCTCGTGAACGTCGCCCATAGGAAATTGTTCAGCTCAGCGCTCAGGAACCGGCAGTCGTCGCAAAGGATAATCAGCGGGCAGCCGTCCAGCGTGCCGTTCGCCCGGATCGCTTCGCACAGATCGTTCAGCTCGCGGCCAGCCGCTTCGTAGCTTGCGAACGCGCCGCCCCGCAAGGCGACGATGCCCGGCATAACGAGCGACGCGTCTACAATGCCGGGCAGCGCGCGCATCGCCTCCGGCACCTCGCGGCACAGCTCCCTGCGGGGCGCGCCCACCGCCGCGAAGACGACTTTGCTGCCGGCATTCAGGCCGGTGCCGGAATAATCGAGCGTGTCGATCGTCGTATTCGTCTGAAAATGCAAGTCGCGCCGCAGGTCGATCCGCGCCAGAATATGCGTCAGGAAGCCTTCGACGTCGTGCGTGTCGAGCGGCTGCGTATCTTCCGCCGCGATGAACAGGTATTTGGCGAGGCTGAGCTGCCCCGTGCCCAATATCCGGTTCGCGAGCGTGAGCAGCTCCGCCGGACGCTCTACCGGCTGATACGGCGCATAGCGCTCGCTGCCGATCGCGAAGAGCAGCGGATGGACGCCGGCCGCGTCGACCGCGTGCACTTCCTTGACGCCGGGAATTTCCTGCTTGATCGCGTCTCCCGTCAGCTCGTGAATGAGCGCGCCGAACGCGGTGTCCTCCTGCGGAGGGCGGCCGACGACGGTGAACGGGAAGATCGCCCCGGGACGGGCATATACCTTGTGCACCCGCATGACCGGAAAATCATGCGTCAAGCTGTAATAGCCGAGATGATCGCCGAACGGTCCTTCCGGCTTTGTCTCGCCGGGGTGGATTTCGCCCGTAATGACGAAATCCGCGTCATTGCTGACGCAGTAGCCGTCCATGTAGCTGTAGCGGAAGCGGCGTCCCGCAAGCAGTCCGGCGAAGGTCAGCTCGCTCATGCCCTCGGGCAGCGGCATGACGGCCGACAGCGTATGCGCCGGCGGCCCGCCGATGAAGCAGCTCACTTTGAGCGGCTCTCCGCGGCGGTTCGCTTTATCCTGATGGATGCCGATGCCGCGGTGAATCTGGAAGTGGACGCCGACTTCTTGGTTCATCTCGTAGTCGTTGCCGCTGAGCTGGATGCGGTACATGCCGAGATTGGCGTTCATGATGCCGGGCTTGTCCGGATCCTCCGAGTATACCTGCGGCAAGGTGACGAAGGCGCCGCCGTCCATCTGCCAATGCTTGATCTGCGGCAGGTCGGAGATGCGGATTTCCCGCAGCGCGACGGGGCTGCCGCCGGATTTGCGCGCAGGCAGAGCGTTCTTGGCGGCCAGACCCGCGCCGATGTTGCGGAACGGATGCTTGAGCGCCTGCATCGGATCGCTGCGCAAGGCGATGACGTTCTGAACGGCGTCCCATGTGTCGCGGAAGATGAATTTGCTGCGCTCGACCGTGCCGAATAGGTTGGACACGGCTCGAAACTCCGAGCCCTTGACGTTCTCGAACAGCAGGGCGGGACCGCCCGCCTCGAACACTTTCATATGAATGGCGGCCATCTCCAGGCGAGGGTCGACTTCCTCGCGGATGCGGACCAGATGACCGTGCTTTTCCAAATCGGCAACGCATGCTTCCAAGCTGTGATAAACCATAGATAACGACTCCCATCTGACGGCCAAGCGACTTCGATTCGCGAATTGTCCATGTGCTCCGTCCATTATACCCGCATCTGAACGAAAACAAAAATGATTTCACGTCCCGAAACGCAGGCTTGGCGCGAGCGATTTGAGTCGCTCGTCGAGATATTGTAAGATACATCGTATACGATACATCGCACCAGATTTATTCGTGAGCATCGCGATGAACTTCATGACGAAAGGAGGCGACGACATGGATAGAGCGGACTTCATACGCGAATCGATCGACTACATGCACCGGTTCATGATGAAGAGCCTGCAGAAGCATGCCGAGCAGCATGGCATTACCGTTCCGCAGACGCGGGTTATCGCCGAGGTGCTGACGAAGCAGTCCATGACCATCAAGCAGCTGACCCAGAACCTCAAGATGACCCAAAGCACCGTCTCGGACATCGTGGAACGGCTGACGGTCAGGGGCATTCTGGCGAAGACGCCGGATCCCAAGGACAAGCGTTCGGTCATCGTCACCTTGACGGACAAGACGCTGAAGGACATTAAAGGCCGCACGCCGGAACCGTTGAATGCGTATATCAGGGACGTCCTGAGTCTGCTGAATCCGCAAGAGCAGGCAATCGTAGAAGACGGGATCCGGCTGCTCGTCACGGCAATAAGAGAGAAGACGCAGAACGACGGCGCGCATAGCGACGAATATTTCGACATTTTGTTTCTATCGAACGGCGGCCAGAAGTAAGGCGAATCATCCTAAGGGACTGGAGACAACATCATGGCAAAATATTTATTCAAGTTAGGTTTATGGTCGGCCAGGAGCAGCAAGAAAGTATTGCTCGGCACGCTTATCGTCCTGCTCGCGCTCGGCGCGCTCATTTTGAGCTTCGGCTGGTCGTTCAGCAGCGAGCTGACGATTCCGAATACGCCGGCCGACAAAGCGGCCAAAGTCATCGGCGCGGAATTCGCGGCCGCCGGACAGACGGGTCCCAAAATCCAAATCGTCTTCAAAGCGCCCGAAGGCCAAACGCTTGATACCGCGCAATGGCAGAAGGTCATGGACGATACGATGAAAGGGATCGGAGAAGTGTCCGAAGTGGCCGGCGTTACGACGCCCGCGCAGCTCCAGAACTTGAGTCCGGGCAAACAGATCGCATATGGCGAAGCAACATTCAAGGTTCCTGCGCCGGACGTGAAGGAAGAGACGAAGACCAAGATTGAGCAGCGGTTGGACAACGCGCGGGCGGCAGGCCTGCAAGCGGAGTCGAGAGGGGACGTCGAGCTGTCGCAAGGGGGCGAGTTCCCGGTTGAAGTGATCGGTATCATCGCCGCTTTCGTCATTCTTGCCGTCACGTTCGGCTCGTTCCTCGCAGCCGGCATGCCGATCGTATCCGCATTGATCGGACTCGGCGTCGGGATGCTGGGGATCATGCTCGCGACGCATGTCGTCGAGGTGCAGAGCGTATCGCTCTCCTTGGCCGCGATGCTGGGGCTGGCCGTCGGTATCGATTACGCGCTGTTCATCATCACGCGATTCAAGCAGCAGCTTGCCCAAGGGTATTCGGTTCAGGAATCCGTCGCGATCGCGAACGGCACGGCCGGCAGCGCCGTCTTATTCGCGGGCGTCACGGTCGTGATCGGCTTGTTGGGACTGTCGGTCGCGCGAATTCCGTTTCTGACGATGATGGGGATCTCGTCGGCGCTCTGCGTCATTACGACCGTCGCGGTTTCCCTTATCGTATTGCCGGCCATATTGGGCTGGCTCGGTCATAAAATCTCGCCTGCCAAAGCGAAGCAGCAGGCTAAGAAGCGGAATGCGAAACAGGCTGCCTCGGGCAGCGCTTGGGGCTTGTTCGTCACGAAGCGGCCGCTCCTCGTCGCGGTCGTGTCCGTCATCCTGCTTGGCGTCATCGCGATACCGTTCTTCCATATCAATCTCGGTTTACCGTCGGAAGGAACGACGAAAGCGAAGGATACGACGGAGCGCAAAGCGTTCGATCTGCTGACGGAAGGCTACGGGGCGGGGTACAACGCTTCCTTGGTCATCGGCGCCGTCGTCGACCGGCCGTCGGATGCGGTGACGCAGGACATCGCCAAGATCGCGGACGAAATCAAACAGCTGCCCGGCGTGCAGGCCGTTTCGCCGGCGATCCCGGGTCCTTCCGGGAAGCTGTACTTGATGACCGCCATCCCGCAGACCGGGCCGGACGACACGAAGACGAAGTCGCTGGTCAAGGCGATCAGAGCGTTGTCCGAGCGAACGGAGGCGGATCATCGTATCGAGCTGCTCGTCACCGGCACGACGGCGATGAATATCGATATCGCGGACAAACTGAATCAGGCTTTGCCGGTTTTCGCCGCGCTGATCGTTATACTGGCCTACATGCTGCTCGTCGTCGTATTCCGATCGCTCGTCATTCCGCTCAAAGCCGTGCTCGGGTTCCTGCTGTCGCTCGGCGCCACGCTCGGGTTCGTCGTCTTCGTCGTCCAGGACGGCCATCTGCTCGGCTTGTTGGGCTTTCCGGGCTCCGGTCCGATTCTGGCGTTCTTGCCGGTCATTCTGATCGGTATCTTGTTCGGGCTGGCCATGGACTACGAGATCTTCCTGGTGAGCAAAATGCGCGAAGTATACGCGCATACCGGCGATGCCCGCCAAGCCGTGCTGGACGGCGTGCGGGACAGCGGCAAAGTGGTGACGGCCGCGGGCTTGATCATGATCTCGGTGTTCGTCGGCTTCATGCTCGCGCCGGACGCGATTATCAAATCCATGGGCTTGGCGCTCGCTTTCGGCGTCCTGTTCGACGCCTTCGTCGTACGGATGACGCTCGTGCCCGCCGTCATGAGCCTGATGGGCAAATCCGCCTGGTACATGCCGAAGTGGCTCGACCGTATATTGCCTAACGTCGACGTCGAGGGCGAAAGCATCATGGCGGAGATGGAGAAGAAGGGCAAGAAGATCGCTTAAACGCGGCTTTGTTCGAATACGCGAGTTGCAAATGAGAAAAGAGGGATCTTCTAAAGCCACTGAAAAACTTGTAATTTTTCAAGTGACTGGTGAATTCCGACAAAAAGAAGACATTCACCCTGATATTTGGGTGTATGCCTTCTTTTTGTTCATTTTCGATTGTGTTTTGTTATCCTAAATCAGCACCACATACGGATGGAATCAACTGCAGCCGACCGTTACTTGACGACCTCTCTTTTTCGAGGGGGCTTTTTTGTATTCATATTTCTATTTCCTCCTGTTCTTTTTCACGAAACCTCATTATTATTAGGAGGTGTAAAAGAAATATGACGCCATTTTATCGAATTTTATATGACGTTATAAGTCTTTTTTGGTTGGAAATGAAAGGATTTTGGAATTGAATTGATTACGAAAAGGAGTGCTAAAAATTGTATCTAAATGCGGCTTTCAAAGAACAATATTCAAAGCTACTTAACAGTCCATTATTAAATGATTTGTCCGTGTACGCGAATCTAGATGCAGAACGTTTATATAGACTTGGACGTGAAGCTTATGATAATAAAGATGTGGAGTTATCTAACAAATGCGAAATTTTGAATAAAGTTATTAATAATTGCGTAATTTACTCTTCTTGTTACATTGGCAGCGGTACAAAGATTGCCTACGGCGGGGTAGGGGTCTTGATTCATCCGAAAACAGTAATCGGGAAAAATTGCATGATTGGTACGGATGTAACAATTGGAGCCGCCCCTGTTATTGGCAATCATGTTTATGTTAGCACGGGTTCGAGATTAGTAGGTGTCGGTATAAAAGTGGGGAGCTTTTCTATTGTCGGTGCAAACGCAGTAGTAACAGGTGATGTTCCACCGTTTAGCATCGTTGCTGGGGTACCGGCGAAGGTAGTTGGGGCGATTACACCTGGTAATCTGGACAAATATCTCGAATCGTATTTAGCGGTAGTAAATAAAAAGAACACGACTTTTGTTGACAAAGTAAAAGCAGAATTTCTTGAGTCGTACAAAAAGTACACTGAAGGTCATCCAAGAAGCAGCATAGAAGTTAATAAGCCCATTGGCTTACCGAAATCAGACATCGATATATTGCATAAGAAATTAAACGCGCTTTATCAAATGCTGGAGGAGAAAGAGACCAAAGTTAAGGAAATAAATGATCAACTTAGTAAATTAAAGTCTTCTAAGTTATACAGGATATTGAAATTTATTGGTTTGTTAAAACAATAACATTATAAAAAGGGTGATCTAGTTGTTTGAGGGAGAAGAAATATTTAAAGGTTCCAGACCAATAAAGTACGTGTTTCAAAAGTCGCGTTCACCTTTCCTTGTCGTCGTATTTTCTGGATTTCCAAGCCGTTTCGGAATACCACCCGTTTACAATTACATCAAAACGTTGAGTGAAACGGATTGTAATAAACTATTTATCCTAGATGACAACAACCATACGCAAAGTTGCGCTGCTACGTATTATCTTGGCTTCAATCGTGATCATAGTGTTGAAATGTCGGTCATTGCATTAATAACAAAGATTGCGAATGAAAATGGAATCGAACACAAACATATAATTGCTGCGGGATCAAGCAAAGGGGGATTTGCTTCGCTTTATTTCGGACTCAAATATTCTTTTGGCCATGTCATTTCAGGTGGAGCGCAAACTCTTCTGGGCTCTTACTTGATGAAGTTGAATAATGAAATTAAATACATAGCGGGTTTTATTGCTGGAAGCATGGATGAAGATAGTAAAAAATATTTGGACAGTCTTCTTTTTGATGCAGCGAGAGCAGCGAAGAAGTCTCCCGATCTCTATATACACGTAGGAAAAGGTGATCATCATTACGAAGGCCACATACTACCGTTTATTAACTTGCTTAATGAGTTAAATATTCCATTTGACCTCGATATTGGAGATTATCAGGAACATGCCCAACTCGGTGAGTTTTATCCTAAATTTTTACTTGAGAAACTGGATGCTATCTTGATACAAGCATAACGCCGTTCATGCAGCAGGGGCTTCTGAAATGGAAATTGTCTATATAAAAAAACCGGGGCTCGTCTTTCGACGAGCCCCTTTCATGGGAGAGGAGAAACCGGACGAAGAGCTTATGGGGAAACGTAAGTCTTCTCCGCGGTTGTCTACGGCATCTCTCGACGCCGATATCATAAGAATGCCCATATTGCGGCGTTCTATACCTCGATCGGATTATTATTCCCGAATTTGTTTCGAGCGGCGTCTTCATGGTGTATGATCGTCTTATTGGCAATGCCTACATAAGTAATCGAGAGGGGAAGGAATCAAGCATGAAAATCATCGTTTTGGACGGGTATACGTTGAACCCGGGCGACGTAAGCTGGGACGAAATCGGCAGGCTGGGGGAGCTGACGGTGTACGACCGGACGCCGCAGGAAGAGATCGCGAAACGCGCGTCCGGCGCCGAAATCGTCTTGACGAACAAAACGCCGCTTGCGGCAGAGACGATCGCCGAGCTGCCGGAGCTTGCTTACATCGGCGTATTGGCAACCGGTTACAATGTCGTGGATACCGATGCGGCGGCGAAACGCGGCATCGTCGTCACGAATGTGCCGAATTACAGCAATCAGTCCGTGGCGCAGCTTGTGTTCGCGTTCATGCTGGAGCATGCGTCCCGCGTCGGCGCCCACAGCGAAGCCGCGCGCGGCGGACGCTGGGCGGCGGGGCCGGATTTCATGTTCGCGCTGTCGCCGCTTCATGAGCTGGCCGGTATGACGCTCGGCATCCTCGGGTATGGAAGCATCGGCCGGCAAGTCGCGCGGATCGCGCTGGCGTTCGGCATGCGCGTCATCGTGCATTCCCGCACGGAGAAGGCCGCAGCCGGTCTCGAGTCGGTACGTTTTGTTTCCAAAGAAACGCTGTTCCGCGAAGCGGACGTCGTCTCGCTGCATTGTCCGCTTACGCCGGACACGCAAGGCATCATTAATACGGATACGATTGCGCTGATGAAACGCGAAGCGCTGCTCGTTAATACGGCCCGCGGCGGACATGTCGTCGAGCGCGATCTCGCCGACGCCTTGAACGCCGGTACGATTGCCGCCGCCGGCTTGGACGTGCTCGGCGCGGAACCGCCGGCGCCGGACAATCCGCTCTTGTCCGCGGCCAACTGCATGATTACGCCGCATATCGGCTGGGCGACCGTCGAGGCGAGAAGGCGCCTGATGGCGATCGCCGCCGGAAATCTGCGCGCTTACCTGCAAGGCGACGCGGTAAATCGGGTAAACTGAGCTCGTGCGCGGGTTCTGCATCATTATGGGATTCGACGGCGCAGGCTATGCGCTGCATCAGCTGGCTGGGGTGCCGCTCCCGTCGCATGTGCTTGGACTGCTGCTGCTGACGGCCGCGCTGTGGCTTGGCGCGGTCAAGCTGGAGTGGGTCGAAGCGAGCGCGACGTTCCTGACCAGGCATATGATGCTGTTCTTCGTGCCGCTGCTGGCGGGTGCGGCAGCATACCTGCCGGCGCTTCGCGAATCATGGCTGGCAGCCGCCGTAAGCCTGACGCTTGGCACGTCCATCATTCTGCTAGTCACCGGGCTTGCGACCAAATGGCTCACGGGCAAGCGGAAGGAGGCGGCGAAGGATGAAGGATAGCCTGCTTGCCGACCCGCTGTTCGGAACGGCGCTGACGTTAGGCGCCTACGCGGCGTCCATCCTCGTCTACAGGAGAGTCCGGTGGCTGCATCCGCTGATCGGCGCGCCGCTAATCGTATACCTCGCGCTGCTGCTCGGCGATATTGAATTCGATACGTACAAAATCGGCGGCGACCTCGTGTCCTTCTTCCTCGGACCGGCGACGGTGGCGATGGCGGTACCGCTGTATAAGCACGCGATGCGCCTGAAGCATATGCTGCCTTCGCTGTTGGCCGGCGCGCTGATCGGAAGCGCCTGCGGCTTGCTCGTTAACGGCGCCTGCGTGCTGTTGTTCAACGGCACGGGGGAATTTCTGCGCTCGGCGCTGCCCAAGTCCGTTACCGCGGCCGTTGCCGTGGATTTGTCCGCCTGGCTTGGCGGATCCCCGGGCTTGACGGCGGCGCTCACCGTGTTGACCGGCCTGTTCGGCAGCGTGACGGGGCCTTGGCTGCTGCGCGCGGTCGGCGTAACGGACCGGGTCGCATCGTCGATTGCGATCGGCGCGGCTTCGCACGGCATCGGCTCGGCTCGGCTGATGACGGAGTCGGAGGAGCAAGGCGGGCTGAGCGGGTTCGCGATGGCGGCCAGCGCGGTATTCACGCCGGTGCTGCTGCTTCCGGTCCATGCCTGGCTGTCGTGAATTTGCGGCGTCTATACGAGCATAGCGATTTTTTGCATCTTTTATCTTTTCTTAAGGTTTAGCGAAATATTTTCTGTTATAGTGACACAGAAGGCAAGACGACTGCTAATGACGGAAGGGAGATTTCAAGTTGAACGAGAAAGAGAAAGATTTGAAGCAGGACAACGAACTTTCGTTGGAGCAAGATAACAAGGCGGGTGCCGATACAGAACAATCGACGCATGAGCTTGCGCACGACCGCGATGAAGCCGGCAACGGGTTCGAAGATACGCAGGATGATGACGGCGAGCAAGACGGCGGCAACGAGCATGAAGGGGCAAGGAACAATGAAGCAATCGCGCCGGTAGCTGCGGCATCCCAAGCTAGAAGCGGCGGCAAGGCATGGATGTATACATCGCTCGGCCTGGCGATCATTCTGATCGTCGTGCTGATCAAGCCTCCGTTCGGCGGCGGATCGGACAAGACGGCGATCGGTTCCGTTAACGGCGTTTCCATTACGAAGCAAGAGCTGTACGATCAAATGGTGAAACTCGGCGGCACGCAAACGATGGACAACCTGATCCAGGAAGAGCTGATCAAGCAAGAAGCCGACAAAGCCGGCATCAAGATCACGGACGCCGACATCGACAAAGAAATCGACAGCATCAAGAAGCAGTTCCCGACAGAGGCGGATTTCGAGAGCGCGCTGACGCAGAACGGCCTGACGCTGGAAGATCTGCGGGCGCAAACGCCGATGCAGCTTAGCATCCGCAAGATTTTGGAGCCGCAAGCCAAAGTAACGGACAAGGATATCGAAGACTACTTCAACCAGAACAAAGCCAGCTTCGATCAAGCCGAAGAAGTGAAGGCTTCGCATATTCTGGTCGCTACGAAGGAAGAGGCGGACGCCATTCTGAAGCAGCTGAACGAAGGCGGGGACTTCGCGGCGCTGGCGAAAGAGAAGTCGACGGATACGGGCACCAAGGACAACGGCGGGGACCTCGGATTCTTCGGCAAAGGCGTAATGGATCCGGAATTCGAGAAGGCGGCATTCGCGCTGAAAGTGGGCGAAACGACCAAAGAGCCGGTTAAATCCCAATACGGCTATCACATCATCAAAGTAACGGATCGCAAAGCTGCCAAAGCGGCGACGCTGGCAGAGAAGAAAGACGAGATCAAGGACACGCTCATCCGGCAAAAAGTGTCGGAATTGTCTACCGCTTGGCTCGCAGATATCAAGAGCAAAGCGCAAATTACGAATACGCTCGCGAAAGACGATGCAGCCGCGGGCGCGGCAGCAACCGAGACAGGCGCAGCGAATGCCGCGCCAGTCGGACAATAATCGACGTCGAACGAAGAAACACCGCAGCCATTATTTGGCCGGCGGTGTTTTTTTGATTTGCGGAGATAATGTATAAGGAAAACTTGGTCGTTCCAATCCATGAAGGCGCTACCGGTTACATATGCGTGAACTTTATTGACATGTAAAGAGAGTAAATATTTACAAGTGTTCAATTAATAATTTACAAAATGTCATAATCGATGTATTATTGGCTACAGGATTTAAAAAATTAAACATTAATCATGGAGGCGGGCTCAGAAGAATGAAAAAGAAAATGCTGCTTTTGGTTTCACTCGCGCTCGTTCTGACAGCCGCATTGTCGGCTTGCGGAAAGAGCGGATCCGGATCCGGTCAAACGTTCAGAATGAACCTTACGACCGAACCGCCAAGTCTTGACGTTGCACAGGCGCAAGACCAAGTGTCCTTCACGGTGATGTCCGGCCTGTTCGAAGGCTTGACGCGCATGGACGCGAACGGCAACATCGTTCCAGGCGTTGCTGAGAAATGGGATATTTCCGCCGATGGCAAAACGTACACGTTCCATCTGCGCGATGCTAAATGGTCCAACGGAGACGCGGTAACGGCGAAGGATTTCGAGAACTCGTGGAAACGCACGCTCGACCCGAACCTGAACCCTCCCGCTCCTTATGCTTACCAGCTGTATTACATCAAGAACGGCCAGAACTACAATATCGCGCAAGACAACCCGAATCATATTACGGATGCGAGCCAAGTCGGCGTGAAAGCGATCGACGACAAGACGCTTGAAGTACAGCTCGAGAATCCGACGCCATACTTCCTGAACATCGCGGCATTCTTTACGGCTTATCCGATCCATGAAGGTTCGACGTTCGCGGAAGCGAACGGTTACGTAGGCAACGGTCCGTTCAAGATGAAATCGTGGAAACACGGCGATTCCATCGAGCTCGTGCCGAACGAGAACTACTGGGATAAAGACAACATCAAGCTGACCAGCGTTAAATTCTCGATGGTCAAAGATCCGAACACCGAGCTCAGCATGTACAAGACGGGCCAGCTCGACTGGGCGGGCGCGCCGACGGGCAGCATTCCGACGGAGCAAATCGCGAAATACCGTACAGAGAACAACAAAGAGCTTAACATCAAAGGGATTGCAAGCACGTACTACTACAACTTCAACAATACGAAGAAACCTTTCGACAACGCGAAAGTCCGCGAAGCGCTCTCGATGGCGATCAACCGTCAAGACCTCGTAGACAAGGTGACGAAAGCGGGTCAAGTGCCGGCATACGGTTTCGTGTCGACGGGTATTCACGGCGTGAACGGCGAATACCGCGAAGAAGTGAAAGACAACTACTTCACGGAAGACGTCGCGAAAGCGAAGCAATTGCTTGCCGAAGGCTTGGCTGAAGAAGGCATGACGAAAATGCCTGCGTTCTCGCTCTCCTTCAACGAAGGCACGCATGAGCAAGTGGCGCAAGCGATCGCCGACATGTGGAAAACGAACCTCGGCATCGACGTGAAGCTGGAGAAGCAAGAATGGAAAGTGTTCCTGAAGAACCGTCAAAGCCTGAACTATGACATTGCTCGCGCTGGTTGGGGTGCGGACTACAACGATCCGATGACATTCATCGACATGTTCACGTCCAAAGGCGGAAACAACGACATCGGCTTCAAGAACGCGGACTACGATGCGCTCGTAAAAGATGCTTACGCAACGAACGATCAACAAAAACGCGTCGACGATATGGCGAAAGCGGAGAAAATCCTGATCGGCGACAACATGGCGATCATGCCGCTTTACTACTACTCGTCCGCGCAGCTGATCAAGCCGTACGTGAAAAACTTCGTGGTGGATTACAGCGGCAACATCGATTACTCGCACATCTCGATTGAAAAATAATAAGCAGCACGAATACAGGGGACATAGGGATATATGTGGTACACCCATATATATCCCTTCTCTATGATTGGAGAGAGCTTAGGATGGTTCGGTACTTGGGTGGTAAACTTGTCAACATCGTGTTTTCCCTGCTTATTCTGGCCACCGCAACCTTCTTCTTGATGAAAGCAGTCCCTGGGGACCCTTTTACCCAAGAGAAGGCCATTCCGCCGGAAATCAAAGCGAACATCATGGCGCATTACGGGCTTGATAAACCGATTGGCGAGCAATATTTGATCTACATGAAGAAGCTCCTGCATTTCGACCTGGGCCTTTCCATGAAGAGTCAGAACCGTACGGTTACGAGCATCATTACGGATTCGTTCGGCACATCGGCCAAAATCGGCTTTTTTGCCGTCATCATATCGATTATTGTCGGCGTTTATCTCGGCATGATGGCTGCGCTGCGGCATCGCAAGCTGGTCGACAATTCGGCGATGTTTCTGGCCGTTATCGGCATCTCGGTGCCTAACTTCGTTATTGGATCGATGATTCAATACTTTTTGGCCGTTAAAGTGCCGATTTTTCACGTTGCGGGCTTGGAAAGTCCGATGGATTACGTGCTTCCGACCATCGCGCTGTCGACGCTGCCGATCGCGTTCATTGCACGCTTGACGCGTTCGACGATGCTGGAAGTGCTGACGTCCGACTATATCCGCACGGCGAAAGCGAAAGGCTTGACGCCGCGGGCTATTCTTTGGAAACACGGTTTGCGTAACGGCATTCTTCCGGTCGTTACTTATTTGGGTCCGATGACGGCGAACATCATTACCGGTTCCGTCGTCGTTGAACAGATTTTCGGACTTCCGGGCTTGGGCGCCTATTTCGTTGATAGTGTCATGAACCGCGATTACACGCTTATTATGGGCATCACCATTTTCTATGCCGTCATCCTGATGGCAGCGCGTTTCGTTACGGATATTCTTTATATTTTCGTGGATCCACGCATTAAATTGAGCGGGGGTGTAGTTAAATCATGAGTCAAACTGCTCCGTCGCCATTCGAGAAGCTGCAACAAAAGCATACCGAGGCCGAGGTTATTGCAACCGAGAGCCGATCAACTTGGCAAATTACTTGGGCGAGGCTCCGCAGCAACCGCTGGGCCATGACCGGTTTGTATACACTTATCGTCATTACGGTGCTTGCCATCGTATGTCCGATGTTTTCTCCGTATACGTCGTATACGAACGATCTGGATAATACGTTCGCGGCACCTTCGGCCAAGCATTGGTTCGGAACCGACAATTTGGGCCGCGATTTGTTTACGCGCGTGTGGATGGGCGTCCGTATCTCCTTGACGGTCGGCGTCGCAGCCGCATTGTTCGATCTGATCATCGGGATTATCTACGGCGGTATCATGGGCTATGCCGGCAAACGCGTCGGCGGCGTCATGAACAAAATCGCCGAAATGCTGTACGCGATCCCGCATCTGCTCGTCGTTATCCTGCTGAGCGTCGTGATGGGCTCGTCGCTGACAACGATCATTATCGCCTTGTCGATCACGGGCTGGATTACGATGTCCTGGATCGTCCGCGGTCAAATTCTTCAACTGAAAAACCAAGAGTACGTGCTCGCCGCCCAATCGATGGGCGCAAGCAACCGGCGTATCTTGTTCAAACATTTGATTCCGAATACGCTGGGCCCGATTATCGTCACGGTTACGCTGTCCGTGCCGTCGGCGATTTTCTCCGAAGCGTTCCTCAGCTTCCTGGGTCTTGGCGTTCAATCGCCGGCAGCCTCGCTCGGTTCTTTGATCGGCGAAGCGTTGTCTTCGTGGACGCTGTATCCTTGGCTGATGATTATCCCGGCTTCGCTGCTCAGTATCACTATGCTGGCCTTTAATATTTTCGGTGACGGTTTGCAGGACGCATTCGATCCGAAAATGAAAAAATAACACCGCTGGGAGTGAGCTCAATGAACGATCCGATTTTACGCATTTCCGATTTGCATGTCTCCTTTCACGTGCGCGGCGGGGAAGTTCAGGCGGTGCGCGGCGTCAGTCTGGACGTCAATCGCGGCGAAACCGTAGCGATCGTCGGCGAATCGGGCAGCGGCAAAAGCGTCACGGCGCAGTCGATTCTTCGTTTGATTCCTACGCCTCCGGGCGAATATAAGCAAGGCTCCATCGAATTCATGGGCCAGGATTTGCTGACGAAATCCGAGCAGGAGATGGAAGCGATCCGCGGTCAAGAGATCGGGATGATTTTCCAGGACCCGATGACGTCGCTCAATCCGACGCTGACGGTGGGCTTTCAAATTTCCGAGGTGCTGATCAAGCACCAGAACATGACGAAAGCGCAGGCGACGAGCCGCGCGGAAGAGCTGCTGACGCTGGTCGGCATCCCGAACGCCAAAGATCGCGTACGCCAATACCCGCATCAATTCTCCGGCGGCATGCGCCAACGGGTCATGATTGCCATCGCGCTTGCATGCACGCCGTCCCTGTTGATCGCCGATGAGCCGACGACCGCGCTCGACGTGACCATTCAGGCGCAAATCATGCAATTGCTGAAGGATCTGCAAGCGAAGACGGGCACGTCGATCATCCTCATCACGCATGACCTTGGCGTCGTTGCCGAGACTTGCGACCGCGTCGTCGTTATGTACGCCGGCAAAGTCGTGGAGACCGGGACGAAGGAAGAAATTTTCAGAAATCCGCAGCATCCGTATACGCGGGGCTTGCTGCGTTCCCTGCCGCGGCTGGACCACAGCAAGAGCGAGCCGCTGATCCCGATTCACGGTACGCCGCCGGATATGTCCGCACCTCCGAAGGGCTGCGCGTTCTGCGCGCGCTGCGACGAAGCGATGCGCATCTGCGTGGACAACGATCCGGTTAACTACACGATCAGCGAGACGCAAGGAGCAAGATGCTGGCTTCACGACCCGGTCTGCAAGAAGGAGGGTGCTAGCGCATGAGCGGCAAGAACGATGTGTTGATCGAAGTCGATCATCTTAAGAAATATTTCCAGGTTGGCGGCAATCAGACGCTGAAAGCCGTCAACGACCTCAGCTTCGGCATCCGCCAGGGCGAGACGCTCGGCATGGTCGGCGAATCCGGCTGCGGCAAGTCGACGGCCGGCCGCACGATTCTTCGTTTGTACGAGCCGACGGCGGGATCCGTGAAGTTCCAGGGTACCGACATCATGTCGGCGAAGGGCGCCAAGCTGAAGGCGCTGCGCCGCGAGATGCAGATGGTGTTCCAGGATCCGTATGCCTCGCTCAATCCGCGCTGGACGGTCGAGAACCTGATCGCCGAGCCGCTCGATATCCACGGGCTGGCGAACGGCAGCAAGGACCGCAAGCTGCAGGTCGAGCGGCTGCTTGACCGCGTCGGCCTCCGTCCGGAGCACGCGTCGCGCTATCCGCATGAATTCTCCGGAGGTCAGCGCCAACGGATCGGGATTGCCCGCGCGCTGGCTGTCAATCCGAAGTTCATCGTCTGCGACGAGCCGATATCCGCGCTCGACGTGTCGATCCAGGCGCAAGTCGTCAATCTGCTGCAGGACTTGCAGCGCGATTACGGCCTGACGTACCTGTTCATCGCGCATGACCTGGCGATGGTTAAGCACATCTCCGACCGCGTAGCCGTGATGTATCTGGGCAAAATGGTGGAGCTCGCCGAAAGCGAAGAGCTCTATTCGAACCCGAAGCATCCGTACACGAAGGCGTTGATGTCGGCGATTCCGGTTCCGGATCTCGACGTCGCGGAGAACAAGGAGCGCATCGTGCTGTCCGGCGATCTGCCAAGCCCGGTCAACCCGCCGAGCGGCTGCCCGTTCCGTACGCGCTGTCCGTTCGCGACCGAGAAATGCGCGGCGGAAGTGCCGGCATTCCGCGAAGTGGAACCGAACCATTGGGCAGCTTGCCATTATGCCTAATTAATAGAAGAAAAGCGTTTCGCCTGCTAGCGCGAGACGCTTTTTTTGCATGCGGGCAGCCCCGTTCTTTAACATGCCGGAGGAAATATGTTACGATATTGAACGTGTGCAGGATGAGAGGCGCGGCGAAAGGGGTAACAACAGCATTGAGAGTGATCGCAGGCACGGCGAAGGGCCGTACTTTAAAAGCGGTGCCGGGCAAAAATACGCGCCCGACGACCGATAAAGTGAAAGAGGCGATTTTCAGCATGATCGGGCCTTATTTCGACGGCGGAACGGCGCTTGACCTGTTCGCCGGGACGGGCGGACTCGGTATCGAGGCGCTCAGCAGAGGCGTCGATAATGCGATCTTCATCGATCTGGAAGGCGCCAGCGTCGAGGTCATCAAGCAGAATCTGCAAGCGGCCGGGATGGCCGACCGCGCGGAGATTTACCGGACGGATGCCGTTCGCGCCGTCAAAGCGCTGGCGAAGCGCGGGCTGAAGTTCGGACTCGTATTCCTCGATCCGCCTTACCGGATGAAGGATATGGACGAGCTGATGGCCGAGCTGGCGGCGCGCGGCCTGCTGGAGGCAGACGCGACGATCGTCGTCGAGCATGACGCGGAGCATCGTTATCCGGAAGCGTTCGCGCCGTACAGGCAGCTGAAGCATGCGCAGTACGGCGATACGGCGGTTACGATCTACCGCCTGGTCCCGGAAGAAACGCCGGTTGAAACGGATGGAATAACGGAGGAGTAGAAATGATGGCAGCACCGAAAGCGAATACGGGATTACAGGGACTGCGCGTCGCGGTATATCCGGGCAGTTTCGACCCTGTCACCTGCGGGCATTTGGACATTATCCGCCGCGCAGCCAAGCAGTTCGACCATCTTATCGTGGGAGTCTTGAACAATACGAGCAAGAAGCCGCTGTTCAGCGTGGAGGAACGCAAGCAGCTGCTTGCCGAAGTCACGCAGGATTTGCCGAACGTGTCGATCGACAGCTTCCGCGACTTGCTCGTCCACTTTATCAAGGCGAAGCAAGCGCAAGTCATCGTGCGCGGCATCCGCTCCGTCACGGACTTCGAGTACGAGCTGCAGATGGCCTCGACCAATCACCAGCTGGACGGCGATATCGAAACGATCTTCATGATGACGAACCCGAAATATTCGTACTTGAGCTCCAGCATCGTCAAGGAAATCGCGATGTTCCGCGGCAGCGTGCAGGATTTGGTGCCGCCGGAAGTTCAGGCGGCGTTGAGCGCGAAATTTGCCGAGCAGTGACGAAGCTGAGGTTTGATGGGAGCGGTTTTAGAACGAACAGAACCGAACGGATTGACCCAACTAGCGTAGTCTGAGCTTGGCCGTCAATATGGAGACGAACGCGAGCAGCGCCGTCGCGAAGACGAATAACAGCAGCAGCGCCGGCATGTAAGGCCATAACGAATGCAGGTCGCCCGCCCGAATGGGAGAGGCCGCTCCGGCGCCAAGCTCTTCGCGCTGCCAGGCGAACGTCGCGGCAGCGGGCGACAGACCGTTCATCAGCGCGGACAGCGGCTTCCAGCACGTGATCATGAGCAGGAAGGCCGCTGCGCTTTGCAGGAGCCTTGCGGCAGCGAGCTTGCGCACGGAGAGGCCGGAGCCCGCGACCGCCGATCCGGCCTGCAGCAGGGCGCTGATGCCGCCCCAGCTCAGCACGGCGGCGACGGCGGCGGCTTTCCATGCCGCGCCGCCCGCGATCGCCGCGGCGGAGGCGGCATAGGCGCCGATATGGCTTTCGATCAGGCCGGGCAGGACGAATGACGGGATAACGGCGGGCATGACCGGTTCCAGAAGCTTCACCAGCACGGCGCAGAAAATCATGAACCCGCCGATCGCCATCAGCTTGTAGACGGCCACGGTTACGGCGTCGCCGAGAAGCTTGCCGAACGAGCGGCCGTCGCGCTCCCTCGCCGCCCGCATCGCGGCGGCGGCTCTGTGCAGCAAGCCGGACGAAGCGCGCGCTTCCGGCTGCGCAGCTTCGCGCTTGGCCAATCTGGCGGCGATCAGGGCGGGGAGCAGTCCGGCCAGCCAGACGACGATGACGATGGCGGCGCCAAGCTCCGGGCGGTGCAGGAAGCCCGTACCGACGACGAGCAGCATGAAGAGCGGGCTCGGCATATGCGACAGCGCGAGCAGCCGGTTGCCTTGCTTGACGGTGAGCTTATCGGCCTTGCGGAGCGCGGCAGCCGCTTCGGCGCCGCACGGGAAGCCGCCTGTCCAGCCGAGCGCGAGCGCGATTCCGGCCTCGCCGGGCAGGCGGAGCAGCTTCTGCATGAGCGGGTGCAGGAGCGTGCCGAACCCATGCACGACCCCGAACGCGAGCATCAGCTCAAGCAGCGTCAGGAACGGGAGCAGGCCGGGGAAGACGATGTTCCACCATACGGTCAATCCTTGCAAGGAGGCTTGAAACGCTTCGTCGGGTCTCATTATGATGGAAGCGACGAGCAGAATGGATAAACAAGCGAGAATCAGGGTGCGCGTCATCTTATCTCACTCCAAGTACAGGGTAGGGCCCGAACAAACCGGAGCCACTACATGTTTACGCTTGTCCGGGGAGGCTTAGAACAATGGGAGTTCGATCACTCGGAGTTCGATCCCCCTAAATCCCCCTTCTCCAAGGGGGACCCCAAGGACTCCGTCCTCTGGACACCTGGAATGGTATAACGTCTGTGGGACAGAGAAGCGCACCCGGGTTGCGTTTGTGCTGGGATTCGTTTTCGTCCCTGACGGGACACACTTTTACCTATGGCGCTCGCGAGTTACCTGCTGTCCCTTGCGGGACCATGGGAACGTGGTGCTCTCCAGAGGCGGTTGAGAGTGAATTCGTACGGGGCCTCGCTTTCGTCCCTTGCGGGACACGCTTTACTGTGGCGCTCATTGCAAGCCTGCGCCTGCGGCTGGCTTGCCGGAGGCGGCAGGTCATCGCCGCCGAAGTTGGTGTGTTGCGTCCCTTGCGGGACGCAGCAAGCCTGCGCCTGGCTTGGCTGAGGCGGCAGGTCATCGCCGCCGAAGTTGGTGTGTTGCGTCCCTTGCGGGACGCAGCAAGCCTGCGCCTGGCTTGGCTGAGGCGGCAGGTCATCGCCGCCGAAGTTGGTGTGTTGTGTCCCTTGGGGGACTTGCAAGCCTGCGCCTGCGGCTGGCTTGGCTGAGGCGGCAGGTTATTGCCGCCGTCTGCCGCTTAGCTGTTAGATGCTGATTGGCTTTTCGTAATAGTCGCGGAACAGGTCTCGCGGCGATGCGTCCGGCCAAGCCAGAGCGTAAACCGATGTCGCCTGGACGTCGAGCGCGAGGTAGGGGAAATCGGCTGCGTGCCCTGCGGCGCTTTGCAGGATGGGCAGCTTCGCCGATTTGCGCATCCGCTTGAGGAGTTCCCTGCCGCGTTCGGAGTAGCCGAGCACGCGGATGTATTGCACGCCGGTGCGGAGGCGGTCCGGGGCCAGCAGTTCTTTGTCGTGCCCGAGCAGGATGGCGAGCAGCGCCCGCTGCAGCTTGGTGCGCGTGTAGCGCTTCGTCTTCAGCCGTTCCAGCAGCGGCTCGAACGACAGCTCGGTCAGCTCGGGGAGCGCGCGCTTGATGCGGTGCTCCAATCCTTCGCTTATTTCGTGGTAGCGGCCGAGCGCTGCCGCCGGTTCGCTCACGAGCTTATGGAACAGCTGCGGCACATAGTGCTGCCAGCTGTTGCGGCCGCGTCCGGCTTCGTGATCGCGGAGCAGCAGCTCGAGTGTGGACGCCGGGACGAACGGGGCGGCGCAGTCCGGCGACGGCGATTCCGCGACGAGCTTGCGTATCGCCGTCGCGCTGGCGATCTGCGCGTCGGTGATGCTCGTCTGCGAATAGCCGGCTTTCTCGCGGCGCAGCGAGAACGGCTCGATCGCGCTGCCCAGCCGTTCCAGCGCGAGCAGATAGTGCAGCCCGAGCGTATTGTTGGGCTGCTCGAACGGGAAGGCCGCGGCTTCCGCGTCGCCGGCCGCGGCCATGAACCGCCGGACGGCGCCGCTGTACGCGGCGGGATAGCTGGCGCCTGTCCGCAGCTCATCCGCCATGAATCCCGCGAACGCGTCCGGTTCATGGGCGAGCAGCCGCGCGACGCGGCGGAGCGGCGCGATGTCGCCCGCCTCGCTGCCGAAGCAGAGCGCGTCGACGACGCCGGTCGCGTCCAGCAGCGCCGCGGCGCCGTAGGCGAACCACTCCGCCGCCTGCGAGGAATAGGCGACGGGCAGCTCGACGACGACGTCGCAGCCGCCGCGCAGCGCCATCTCGGCGCGCGTCCATTTGTTCAGCAGCGCGGGCTCTCCGCGCTGCAGAAAATGGCCGCTCATGACCGCGATTACGGCGTCGCTTTTCGTTATTTTCAACGATTGCTGCAAATGATATAGATGTCCGTTATGGAACGGATTGTATTCGACAATGATCCCGACCGTGCGCATGGGCATTCCTCCGAGCGATGAATCGTATATTTTTCACTATATCACGACGTGAAAATGTTGACAAAACGAATCGGTAATCGATATAATAAACTTTGTTTGTTTGGAGTGATATCATGGAGATTCATGTACGCGAATTAGCGGCCAAAGGAACGAGAACGACGTTCAAGTCCAGCTTGAACACCGATTGGCTGAAGCAAGTGCGCAAAGATGTCTTGAACGCGAGTCCGATGGACGTGAACATGACGGCTTGGGGCGAAGAAGGCATTGCTCATGTCGAGGGCGAATTGAAGGTCGACGTGGAGCTGTCCTGCTCCCGCTGTTTGGAACCGACCACGGAACATGTCGTGCTGCCGTTTCATGAACGCTTCAAGCTTGAAGCCGAAATCGACGGCTCGGAGCCGGAAGAGACCATTCCGGTGGAAGAGGACAAGCTGGAGCTCGAGCCGATGCTGGAAGAAATGCTGATGCTTGCGCTGCCATTCGTGCCGCTGTGCGACGAAGATTGCAAAGGTCTTTGCCACACATGCGGAAGCAATCTAAATGAGCAAAATTGCGGCTGCTCGAACGAACGGATCGACCCGAGACTTGCCGCGTTGAAAGACTTGTTTAAAGACTCGCAGGAATAATGCGCAATCCGCTTTACCGTACAAGAACGCATTCGTTCTCGGACGATGCCCTGTTCTTGTATTTCTCCGGGATGCAGCCGCTGCGCCGCCGTCAGGCAGGCGACAGCGGTTCGCCCGGGGCAATTCTGTTAAGGAGGTGGGAAACATGGCAGTACCACAACGTAGAACATCCAAGACGCGTCGTGACAAGCGCCGCACGCATTTCAAACTGGCGGTGCCGGGCATGGTGAAATGCGATCAATGCGGAGAATTGAAATTGGCTCACCGCGTTTGCAAAGTTTGCGGAACTTACAAAACTAGAGAGATCATCAAACAATAGTTTGAGCGCCACGAACAGCACTTCATCTCCGGATGAGGTGCTGTTGTTGTGTACGGCGCCGATCGTGTTACGGCAGCGCCTTATCCGCTCGTCGTCCCAAGCGCATGAGCGGTTTGCGCCCGAAAAAGCCGCCCGACATTGCGCGAAGCGACGATCTTCTATATACTGTTAGTACCTGGTTATAATAGCTGATTGTAAGATGGCGGCTTCATCGCCGGGAATTAGCCGCCGGTTCGGCCTTGCCGAGTATGAATTGCAGCCGGGGCATATACTTAGGATATTTGGCAAAGGTGGTGCGGACCATCGAACGGCTTCCGAAACGCGAGCGTCATCAGCTGCTCACTTCGCTGATAGACGATAATCCTTTTATAACGGATCAAGAGTTGACGCGGCAGTTGAAAGTCAGCATCCAGACGGTGCGACTCGACCGCCTGGAGCTGGGCATTCCCGAGCTGCGGGAGCGCATGAAACTAATGGCGGAACGTTCGTACGACCCGGTCCGTTCATTGGCGCTTGACGAGGTTATCGGCGATATCGTGGACTTGCAGCTGGACCGCAGCGGCATTTCCATTTTCGAAATCAAGGAAGAGCATGTATTCAGCAGAACCGGCATCGCCCGCGGCCACCATGTGTTCGCGCAGGCGAATTCGCTCGCGGTAGCGGTCATCAACGATGAAATCGCATTGACGGCGACGGCGGATATCCGCTTCGTCCGGCAAGTCAAGCTTGGCGAGAAATGCATAGCCAAAGCTTACGTAAGGTCCATCTCCGGCGGGCGAAGCAAAGCCAAGGTCGAGGTTTTCTCTTACGTGAGCGATGAAATGGTGTTTCAAGGCAGCTTCGTCATTTTCCGTTCCGCAGGCGAGTCGGTCATCGAAGGAGGTATGGATGGTGCGGATCGCGGTTGATGCGATGGGGGGCGACCACGCTCCTTCTGAAATCGTTAAAGGCGCTTTGCAAGCGGCATTGGAAATGCCCGAGGTTACAATTATTCTGGTTGGCGACACGGAACAGATCAAGACGCATCTCGGCGCCAACGTTCCGTCGAACGTGGAGATCGTCCATGCGGACGACGTTATCGGTCCGGACGACGAGCCGGTCAAAGCGGTTCGCCGCAAGAAGGGATCGTCGATGGTCATGGCCGGACAGATGGTGCGCGACGGGCAGGCGGAAGCGATGATGTCGGCCGGCAATACGGGCGCGCTCATGACGACGGCGCTGCTCGTCGTCGGACGGCTGGAAGGGATCGAGCGTCCGGCGCTCGGCACGATGCTGCCGACGATGGACGACGCGGGCGTGCTCGCGCTCGATCTCGGCGCGAACATGGACGCGAAGCCGGAGCACCTGCTGCAGTATGCGATCATGGGCAGCATTTACCGGGCGCGGATGAACGGGCTCGACAAGCCCCGCGTCGGCTTGCTTAACGTCGGCACCGAAGCGATGAAGGGCAACGAGCTAACGAAAGCGGCGTTCGACTTGCTCGAAGCGGCGCCGATTCATTTCATCGGCAACGTGGAAGCGAGAGACGTGCTGGTGCGCAACTGCGACGTACTGATTTGCGACGGCTTCGCGGGCAATATTATGCTTAAGGCGATGGAGGGAACGGCCGGAACGCTGTTCAAGACGCTCCGGGATATTTTCTCGAACTCGCTGATTACGAAATTGGCCGCGTCGGTTCTGATGCCGAAGCTTCGCGTGCTGCGCAAGAAAATGGATTATAACGAGCACGGCGGAGCTCCCCTGCTTGGCATCAACGGACTTGTGTTCAAATGCCACGGATCCTCCGACGTCAAAGCTGTCCGGAACACGGTGCGGCAAGCCAAATTGGCGATTCAAAGCAATCTGGTATCTTCTATTGCAGCGGAAATTAGCAGGAAGTGAGTGGGAGCATGATGCTACATCCCGTAGGAATAATCGGCACCGGCAAATACGTGCCCGAACGCATTTTGACGAACAAAGACCTGGAACGGATGGTCGAAACGAATGACGAATGGATCGTCACGCGGACCGGCATGCGCGAGCGCAGAATCGCGGCGCCGGAGCAAGCGACGTCCGACCTGGCGTATCATGCGGCCGTGAAGGCGCTGGCTGCTGCCGAACTGACGGCGGAAGAGCTCGATCTCATTATCGTGGCGACGATTACGCCGGATATGTTCTTCCCGTCGACGGCCTGCTTGCTGCAGGATAAACTCGGCGCCCGGAAAGCGGCCGCGTTCGACTTGTCCGCCGCCTGCTCCGGCTTTATCTACGGACTGGCGACGGCCTCCAACATGATCGCGACCGGCATGTATAAGCACGTGCTTGTCGTCGGCGCGGAATGTCTCTCCCGGATTACGGACTATACGGACCGCAATACGTGCATCCTGTTCGGAGACGGCGCTGGCGCGGTCGTGCTCGGCACGGTTCCCGAAGGCCGCGGCTTCCGCTCCTTCGAGCTTGGCGCCGACGGCGGCGGCGGCGAGCTGCTGCGCGTATGCGGCGGCGGATCGCGGATGCCTTCCTCGGCGGAGAGCGTCGAAGGCAAGCAGCATTTCATCTATATGGCCGGCAACGAAGTTTACAAATTCGCGGTGCGCATCATGGGCAACGCCGCGGAAGAAGCGCTGCGCAAGGCGGGCGTCGACAAGAAGGACATCGACTTGCTGGTGCCGCACCAAGCGAACATCCGGATCATTCAATCCGCGCTGAACCGTTTGGATCTGCCGGAAGAGAAGTGCATGATTAACCTGCACAAATACGGCAACGTCTCGGCGGCGTCCATTCCGATCGCGCTTGCCGAAGCCGTCGAGCAGAACCGCGTCCATGAAGGCGACCGCATCGTGCTGGTCGGTTTCGGCGGCGGGCTGACGTGGGGCGCTTCCGTCCTCGTGTGGTAATTATTATCTTTCTTTCTCGGATCAAACATGCAATCCTGTCGGAGGTGCTGTAACAGATGGGCAAGACCGCATTCGTATTTCCCGGCCAAGGCGCTCAAGCCGTCGGCATGGGACAAGATATTTATGAAGCGATCCCAGCTTCGCGGGCCGTGATCGACGCGGCCGACGAAGCGCTGGGCTTCAAGCTGAGCGAACTGATTTTCAATGGGCCGGAGGAGCGGCTGAAGCAGACGGCGAACACGCAGCCCGCGCTGCTCGCGGTCAGCGCCGCGTTCCTCGAAGCGCTGAAGGAAAGCGGCCTGAAGGCCGATTTCGCGGCAGGCCACTCGCTCGGCGAGTACAGCGCGCTCGTGGCTGCCGGAGCGCTGTCGTTCGAAGATGCGATCCGCACCGTCCGCGCCCGCGGCGAGTTCATGGAGCAAGCGGTGCCGAGCGGTCAAGGCGCAATGGCGGCCGTGCTCGGCGCCGAACGCGAAGCGCTGGCGGCCTTATGCGCGTCCGCTTCCGCGGACGCAGGCGCGGTGGAGCTTGCTAACGTCAATTGCCCGGGCCAGATCGTCGTATCCGGCACGGCAGCCGGCGTGCAGGCCGTCGTCGAACGCGGCAAGGAAGCCGGCGCGAAACGGGTGATTCCGCTCGAAGTCAGCGGCCCGTTCCATTCCTCGCTCATGAAGCCGGCGGCGGAACGCCTGCAAGGCGTGCTGGCGTCCGTAACGATGCAGGATGCATCCATTCCGGTTATCGCTAACGTAACCGCCAAGCCGGTCACGGCAAGCGGCGAAATTCGCAATTTGCTCGCAGAACAGGTATACTCCCCAGTATTGTGGGAAGACAGCGTACGCTACCTGATCGAGCAAGGCGTCGACACTTTCGTCGAGATCGGATCGGGCACCGTGCTCGCCGGCCTGATTAAGAAGATCGACAAAACGGTTAAAGTCATTTCGATCAATAGCTTGGAAGCGTTGAAGGCGATTGCGCTGTAGCGCAGTGAAAGTTTGAAGAGCTTGAAGAGTTTGAAGAGCTTGAAAACTTGCTAGTCGCAATGGTGAACGAGCCCGTGGCCTGCGGTCGGTATGGGTCTCCAATCGCTTTTGTAGCGCTGATTTCTTTGATTCTATAGGAGACTATAGGTAGAAATCAGACTACAAGGCGACCGCTGACGCTTTTCCGACTCCATACCGACCTCCGGCCGCTCTGTTTCACCTGTTTTCGAGTTTGCAGTGCTTCCACCTATGGTGAAAGCACTGCAGCAGCCAATGGGCGGCAAATTAATGCCGCCCCTCAGGCAGGCGCAGCCTGCCTGAAAAGCTGCTGCCGCATGCAGCAGTACCACCAACTTCGGCGGCGGGAACCTGCCGCCTCCGGCAAGCCAGCCGCAGGCGCAGGCTTGCAGCGTGCACTAGCGTAAAGCGTGTCCCGCCAGGGACGAAAGCGAGGCTTGGCACGGATTGGCTCTCAACCGCTTCTGCGGCGGACGACGTTACCATGGTCCCGTAAGGGACAGCAGGTAGCTCGCGAGCGCCGATCGTAGAGTGTGTCCCGTCAGGGACGAAAACGAGCCAAGCACATACATAACCCGGGTGCGCTGCTCTGTAGCGCCGACGTTATACCATTCCGGGTGTCCAGAGGGCCGGAAGCCCTTGGGGTCCCCCTGGCGAGGGGGATTTAGGGGGTCGCAAGTCGCAAATGAAGGGAGAGAAACAACAATGTTCGGAGATCTTTCTGGCAAGGTAGCATTGGTCACGGGGGCATCCCGCGGCATCGGCCGCGCGATCGCGCTGGAGCTGGCCGAAGCGGGAGCGGACGTCGCGATCAACTATTCCGGCAGCGAAGCGGCCGCGGCCGAGACGGCCGAAGCGGTGCAGGCGCTGGGACGACGAGCGCTCGTGCTGAAAGCGAACGTCGGCAAAGCGGACGAGTTCGACGGCATGGTGAAGCAAGTGATCGATACGTTCGGCGCCATTGATATTTTGGTGAATAACGCGGGCATCACGCGTGACAATCTAATCATGCGCATGAAGGAAGAAGAGTTCGACCAAGTCATCGAGACGAACCTGAAGGGCGTGTTCAACGGCGTGAAAGCCGTCACCCGTCATATGATGAAGCAGCGCTCGGGCCGCATCATCAACATTTCGTCCGTCGTCGGCGTCCTCGGCAATCCGGGGCAGGCCAACTATGTCGCCGCCAAAGCGGGCGTCATCGGATTGACGAAAGCGTCCGCGCGCGAGCTGGCATCGCGCGGCATTACGGTGAACTGCGTCGCGCCGGGCTTCATCCAGACGGACATGACGGATAAGCTGCCGCAGGAAATGCGCGAGAAGCTGGCGGGGGACATTCCGCTTGCGCGTCTCGGCGATCCGAAGGATATCGCGGCCGCCGTGCGTTTCTTGGCTTCGGACGCTGCCGCTTACATGACGGGTCAGACGATTCACGTCGACGGCGGCATGTATATGTAGTTTTACCGGACACGGCCTGTCAGCGGTCACGCCGTTTGATGTATGGCATTTTGTCCGCAATTCTCGTATAATACCATGGAGGAGGTGAACCGGATGTCCGATGTATATGATCGTGTAAAGCGCATCGTAGTCGACCGCCTTGGCGTAGACGAGTCGGAAGTGACGCTAGAAGCTTCGTTTAAAGAAGATCTTGGAGCGGACTCTCTTGATGTCGTTGAATTGGTCATGGAACTGGAAGATGAGTTCGATATGGAAATCTCTGATGAAGATGCAGAGAAAATTACGAGTGTAGGAGAAGTCGTAAATTACATAACTTCTCTGGCGAAGTAATGATGTAATACAACTAATGACAAGTCCCGTTGCACAAGCGGGACTTCTCTCCATATTAGAGCGATGCAGCCCTCGCATCCTGAAGAAGTGAAAGCGCATTAGCGTTTTATAAATAGATCGTGGATTAGAGTTCCCATCAGAGGTGAATAGAGATGAAGCAGAGAGTTGTCGTTACGGGCATGGGGGTTATGACTTCGCTCGGTTCCGAACTGGAGACGTTCTGGGGCAATTTAATGGAAGGCAAATCCGGCGTTTCCTTAATTGAAGCATTTGACGTATCCGAATATCCGACCCGCATTGCGGCTGAAATAAAGAACTTCAACCCGGAAGACTATGAGATCGACAAGAAAGAAGCGCGCCGCATGGACCGTTTCGTCCAATTCGCGGTCGTAGCGAGCACGCTTGCCGTCAAGGACGCGGGCGTAAGCATCGGCACGGACGTCGACGCGGAGCGCGTCGGCGTCATGATCGGCTCGGGCATCGGCGGTTTGGGCACATGGGAAGACCAGCATAATATTTTGCTGGAGAAAGGGCCGAAGCGCGTTAGCCCGTTCTTCATCCCGATGATGATCGCGAACATGGCCTCCGGCCAGGTTTCCATGGCGACCGGCGCGAAAGGCCCGAACAGCACGGCGGTAACGGCCTGCGCGACCGGCACGCACTCCATCGGCGATTCGTACAAGCTTATTCAGCGCGGCGATGCCGACATGATGATCTGCGGCGGCGCGGAAGCGACGATCAGACCGACGGGCATGGCGGGCTTCTGCTCCATGCGCGCGATGTCGACCCGCAACGACGAGCCTGCGCGGGCATCCCGTCCGTTCGACGTGGACCGCGACGGCTTCGTCATGGGCGAAGGCTCCGGCGTATTGGTGCTGGAATCGCTCGAGCATGCGCAGCAACGCGGCGCGCGCATATACGCGGAAGTGATCGGCTACGGCATGAGCGGCGACGCTTACCACATGACCGAACCGGATCCGGACGGCGCGGCGCGCTGCATGGCCAAGGCGCTTCGCGACGGCGGCGTGGAGCCGGCGCAGATCGATTATATCAACGCCCACGGTACGTCGACGCCGGTCGGGGACAAATCGGAAACGACGGCGATCAAGAAGACGTTCGGCGAGCATGCTTACAAGCTTGCGGTCAGCTCGACGAAATCGATGACCGGCCATTTGCTCGGCGCTGCCGGCGGCGTGGAAGCGGTCATCCTCGGCTTGACGCTGAAGAACGGCGTCATCCCGCCGACGATCAATCTCGAGAATCAGGATCCGGAGTGCGATCTCGATTACGTACCGAACGTGCCGCGTCAAGCGGACGTACAGTACGCGCTGTCGAATTCGTTCGGTTTCGGCGGACATAACGCGACGATCGTGATGAAGAAATATGAAGCATGATCAATTTGACGAGCTGCAGCAGCGCCTGCAGCTCCGTTTTCGTACGGTGAAGCTGCTGCGGCAGGCGTTCACGCACACGTCGTACGTCAACGAGCATCGTCAAAGTGCCACGGAGCATAACGAACGGCTCGAATTTCTCGGCGACGCGATCCTGCAGCTGACCGTATCGGAGTACCTGTACCGCACGTTCCCGGAACGGCCGGAAGGACAGCTGACGCGAATGCGGGCATCGATCGTATGCGAGGCATCGCTGGCGCGTTTCGCGGAAATGCTCGATCTCGGCTCGCATATCCTGCTCGGACGCGGCGAAGAACAGCTTGGCGGACGGCAGCGTCCCGCGCTGCTTGCCGACCTGTTCGAAGCGTTCGTCGGCGCGATCTACCTGGATCAAGGGCTGGAAGCCGTCCGAACGTTTCTGGCGTCGCACATGTTCCCGCATATCGACAACGACGGCGTAATGGTAGGCAAGGACTTCAAATCGACGCTGCAGGAGAAAGCGCAGCAGGCGGGCATGGGTCCGATCGAATACCGGATCGTCGAAGAACGCGGGCCCGCGCATGACCGTGAGTTCGTCGTAGCGGTGTTCATCGGCGATACTGCCTACGGTTCCGGCAGCGGCCGGACCAAGAAAGAAGCGGAACAGCAGTCGGCGGCGGAAGCATGGCGGAAGCTGTCCAAGTAACGGCATATAAGGCTGAACGAAAATTCTGGTCACCTTCAAGGTACCGGGATTTTTTTATGTTGACGATCATGGAATGGCATGGGGAATAATTCCATATATGGTGGAGCGTAACGGATGTAAGCATATTTATCGACTTCATTCGACTGTTTTCGACCCTGACCTTTTGGCTGGAATTATGGTACAATAAGCGATGAGGTGAAGGTAAGCGATGTTCCTGAAAAGGATTGAGTTAGCTGGATTTAAGTCGTTTGCCGACAAAACGGAACTGGAATTCGTCCGCGGCATTACCGCGGTCGTCGGTCCGAACGGCAGCGGCAAGAGCAACATCAGCGACAGCATCCGCTGGGTATTGGGCGAGCAAAGCGCGAAGAGCCTGCGGGGCGGCAAAATGGAAGACATTATTTTCGCGGGAAGCGACGCGCGCAAAGCGGTCAATTTCGGCGAGGTGTCGCTCACGCTCGATAACGGGGACGGGGCGCTTCCGCTGGACTACAACGAAGTGACCGTTACGCGGCGCGTGCACCGCAGCGGCGATAGCGAATATTTGATCAACAAGCAGTCGTGCCGACTGAAAGATATAACGGAATTGTTCATGGATACGGGGATCGGCAAGGAAGCGTATTCCATTATCGGACAAGGCCGGATCGAAGAAATTTTAAGCACGCGATCCGAAGACCGCCGCGGGATTTTCGAAGAGGCGTCGGGCATCGTGAAGTACAAGTCGCGCAAACGCGAGGCGCAGAAGAAGCTGGAGGATACGGAGTCGAATCTGCTCCGCATTCACGACTTGGTAACGGAGCTGGAGGATCAGGTCGAGCCGCTGCGCGTGCAATCGGAGAAAGCGATTCAGTACAAGCAGCTACGCGATCAGCTGAAGACCGCGGAAATCTCCATGTATGTACATAATATCGATACGGTGCATCAATCTTGGACGGAATCGAACGCGCGCATGGCGAAGCTGCAGGAAGAGCAGCTATCGCTGTCCACGGTCGTCAGCAAGCATGACGCGATGCTGGAGAAGGATCGGCAGAAGCTCCGCGAGCTGGAGGAAGCCCTTGACCGGCTTCACGAAGCGATGCTGCAATACAGCGAAGAGTACGAGAAATGCGAAGGCTACGGCGAAGTGCTCAAGGAGCGCAAACGCAACCTGGAGCAGAATCGCGCGCAGCTGGAAGCATCGATGACGGCGCAGAACGAACGGATCGCGGCGCTGACGAAGGAAGAAGCGGAGTTCCGCAGCAAGGCGGCTTTGCTTGACAACGATCTCGAGGCGCTGCGCAAGAAGCTGGCGGAAGAGGAGGCGCAGCTGCTCGGGACGACCGCTTCGGCGTCCGGCGATGCGGAAGAATCGCTGAAGGGCGAGCTGCTCGACGTGCTCAGCTCGATGGCGCAGCTGCGCAACGAAATCCGCTACGCGAACCAGCAGGAAGAAGCGCTGCAGCGGCGGATGGAAAGGCTCGGCGACGAGCATGCCAAGTGGCAGGAGCAGAACGGGCGGATGACGGCCCGCAGAGCGGAGCTTTCGAACAAGCTGGAGACGACGCTTGCGGACATCAACAAGATGCGGAACAAGTACATCAGCGAAGCGGAAGGGCTGCAGAACGGCCAGAAGCTGCTGGAGGAAACGCAGTCCGCGATTCGCAAGTGGGAGCAGAAGCTGGAGGCGCTCACTTCCCGCAGGGATACGATGAAAGAAATGCAGGACGACCTCGACGGCTTCATGCACGGCGTCAAGGAAGTGCTGAAAGCTTCGCGCCGCGCGACAGGCGGCATCGAAGGCGTTCACGGCGCCGTGGCGGAGCTCGTGCGCGTGCCGGAGAAGGTCGAGGTCGCGATCGAGACCGCGCTCGGCGGCGCGCTGCAGCATGTCGTCATGAACGATGAACGCAGCGCCCGCGCGGCGATCGCGTTCCTGAAATCGCGCCAGCTGGGCCGGGCGACGTTCCTGCCGCTCGACGTTATCCGCGGACGGTACATACCCGAGCATGAGCGCAGAACGATCTCGGGCATGGAAGGCTTCGTCGGCATCGCGTCCGAATTGGTGTCCTGCGACGCCAAGTATGCGCAGATCGTCGAGAATTTGCTGGGCAACGTGCTGATCTCCGAAACGCTGGAGCAGGCGAACCGGATAGCGGCGCGCATTCAATACCGGTTTCGCGTCGTCACGCTGGAAGGCGACGTCGTCAACGCCGGCGGTTCCATGACCGGGGGCAGCCTTCAGAAGAAGGGCGCCAACCTGCTCGGCCGTCAGCGGCAGATCGAGCAGCTGGACGAGGAGATCAAATCGACGGACGGGCAGCTCGCGATGCTGCGCGACAAGATCGGCGACCTGCGCAAGGAGCAGTCGATTCGGAATCAGAACGTCGACGAGCTCCGTGCTTTGGGCGAGAAGCTGCGCATCGACGAGCAGCATTTGCGCGCCGAGCTGCAGCAGCTCGACAACGAGAAGCGGCATCTGGACGATCAGGCGCAATTGTTCCAAGCGGATAGCGCCGGACATCAGACGGAGCTGAAGCAGATCAGCCAGTCCGCCCAAGACGCCGAGGAACGGCTCGGGAAGCTGACGCGGGAAGAAGCGCGCCTGCAGGAAGCGATCCGCGTCGCGGAGGAGCGCCGCAAGGCGGGCGAATCCGCCAAGGAGCAGCTGCAGGATCAATTGACCGACCTCAAGATCGCGCTCGCCAAGACCGATCAGGAGAAAATGTCGTTCGAGGATCAGGCGTCGCGGGTGCGATCCGACATCGGCCGCGCCAAGCAGGAGCTGGCCGGCATCCGCGACATGGCGCTGCGCCATGAGGAAGACACGCGCCAGCACGGGGAAGAGAGCGCGAAGCAGACGGAGCAGCTGAACGCGCTCAAGCTGAAGCGGGACGGCTGCGCCGACCAGACGGATCTGAAGCGGGCCGAGCGCGCGGAACTGACCCGCGAGCTGGAGCAGGGCGAAAGCGAAACGAAGGATCAGCGCACGCAGCTGCGCACGGTCGAGGACCAGCTCCGCCAAATCGAAATCGCCGTCAATCGGCTCGACGTCGAGCTGGACAACCTGCTGCGCAAGCTGAGCGAGGAATACGAGCTCAGCTACGAGCTGGCAAAGGAGCGCTATCCGGTGCCGGAGGATGTGCTTGCGCTGCAGAACGAGGTGCGCGACCTGAAACGCCGCATCTCCAGCCTGGGCGAAGTCAATCTCGGCGCCATCGACGAATACGAGCGCGTCAAGGAACGGTACACGTTCCTGAACGATCAGAAGAACGACCTGATCGAAGCGAAGACGACGCTGTATCAAGTCATCCGCGAGATGGACGACGAGATGAGCCGCCGGTTCCGCACGACGTTCGAAGCGATCCGCGGCCATTTCGTGGTCGTGTTCTCGAAGCTGTTCGGCGGCGGGCGCGCCGACCTCATCATGGTCGAACCGGACCGGGTGCTCGACAGCGGCATCGACATCGTCGCGCAGCCGCCGGGCAAGAAGCTGCAGAACCTGCAGCTGCTCTCGGGGGGCGAGCGCGCGCTCACGGCCATTGCGCTGCTGTTCGCCATCCTGCAGGTCAAGCCGGTGCCGTTCTGCGTGCTCGACGAGGTCGAAGCCGCGCTGGATGAGGCGAACGTCGCCCGGTTCGCCCAATATTTGCGCGAGTTCTCGGAGCTGACGCAATTCATCGTCGTGACGCACCGCAAAGGCACGATGGAAGAGGCGGACGTCCTGTACGGGGTGACGATGGAGGAAGGCGGCGTATCCAAGCTCGTTTCCGTCCGGCTCGACGACGAAGAAGCGGTATCCGCTTAAATCGCTGCACCCGCTGACCCGTAACAAACGTATACAAGAAAGCCGGAGCCGAGCGTCATGCCGCGAGGCCCGGCTTTCGCGGCGTATGACATGGCTTGTTGATTAATGGGATGGAGGTCCACAGAATGAGTTTTTTTAAACGGCTGAAAGAGAGCATCGCCCAGAAGACCGAGGCGGTCACGTCCATATTCAAGGAAGGCTTGACCAAGACGCGCACCGCGTTCGTCGGCAAGATCGAAGAGCTGATTACGCGCCGCAAGAAGATCGACGAGGCGTTCTACGAAGAATTGGAAGAAATTCTGATCGGCGCCGACGTCGGCGTGAACACCGTCATGCAGCTGATCGACGACCTGCGGGCCGAAGTAAAGAAGCGCAAGATCGAGGAAGCGGCCGAGCTGCAGCCGATTCTGTCCGAACGGCTCGTGGAGCTGCTGAAGGGCAACGCCGAGACAGGGCTGCGGATGGCGGAGTCGGGCATGACCGTCATTCTGTTCGTCGGCGTCAACGGCGTCGGCAAAACGACGACGATCGGCAAGCTCGCGCATAAATTCAAAAGCGAAGGCAAATCCGTCCTGCTCGCGGCAGGCGATACGTTCCGCGCTGGGGCGATCGAGCAGCTGGAAGTATGGGGCAAGCGCGTCGGGGTCGACGTCATCAAGCAGGAATCCGGCGCGGACCCGGCGGCGGTCATGTATGACGCGGTACACGCGGCCAAGCAGCGCGGCGTCGACGTGCTGCTCTGCGACACGGCCGGACGTCTGCAGAACAAGCATAATTTAATGGAAGAGCTGAACAAGATCTTCCGCGTGATCCAGCGCGAAATTCCGAGCGCGCCGCATGAAGTGCTGCTGGTGCTCGACGCGGCGACCGGACAGAACGCGCTCAGCCAGGCGAAGCTGTTCGGCGAGAAGAGCGGCGTAACGGGACTCGTGCTGACGAAGCTGGACGGAACGGCCAAGGGCGGCATCGTCATCGCGATCCGCAACGAGCTGGATTTGCCTGTGAAGCTGGTCGGACTCGGCGAGAAGATGGGGGACTTGCAGGAATTCGATTCCGAGCAATTCGTGCACGCGCTGTTCGGCGGCTTGCTGCAAGCCGTTGAAGACGAACAGGAATCCGGCCGTTAATGACGCAACGTTCACGGCGCGCATTTTGCTCTGTGAACGTTGCGTTTCTAAGTGACAAGGAAATATACTTGACAGTGCATAGACCCTTGCGCTATGATAGTCGTCGTGGATATGGTGTAAAGGTAATTGCCTTGACGCAAAGGAGCGGATCGCATGACGGTTCATGAAACCGACGCCTTGGCGAAGACGACACGGATCAATATGCTGTTCGACTTCTACGAGCAGCTGTTGACGGAGAAGCAGCAGACCTTTCTTAAGTATTACTTCCATGACGACTATTCACTCGGGGAAATTGCGACCGAGTTCAATATTAGCAGGCAAGCGGTCTACGAACACGTGAAACGGGCGGAAGCCGTGCTCGAGAATTGCGAAAGCAAGCTGAAGCTGCTTGCGAAGCACGAGGCGGCCGAGCAATGGCTGCAGAAGCTGGACGCGGCGGCGGAAACGCTGGCGGACGGCGACCTTCGCGAAGAGCTGATGGCGATCGCGCAAGGGCTGCGTAACGAATAATAACGAAAGCTACATAAACAGGAGGTGACGACGATGGCATTTGAAGGATTGTCCAGCAGGTTGCAGAATGTGTTCGGCAAATTGCGCGGCAAGGGCAAAGTGTCCGAGGACGATGTGAACGAGGCAATGCGCGAGGTTCGCTTGGCGCTGCTCGAAGCCGACGTTAACTTCAAGGTCGTCAAGGATTTCATCGCGAAGGTGAAGGAACGCACGATCGGCCTTGAAGTGTCGAAGAGCTTCACGCCTGGCATGGTCGTCGTCGACATTGTTAACAAAGAACTGACAGAACTGATGGGCGGTTCGAACACGAAGCTCGCGAAAGCGAACAAGCCGCCGACCGTCATCCTGATGGCGGGCTTGCAGGGCGCCGGCAAGACGACCTCGTCCGCGAAGCTTGCGAAGCTGCTGCTCAAGGACAAGCATAAGCCGCTCATGATCGCGGGCGATATTTATCGCCCTGCCGCCATCAAGCAGCTGCAAGTGCTCGGCGAGCAGATCGGGGTGCCGGTGTTCACGCTCGGGGATCAGACGTCGCCGGTCGAGATTGCCCGCCAAGGCCTCCAGCTTGCCAAGGACAACGGCCATGATTATGTCATTATCGATACGGCCGGCCGGCTGCACATCGACGAAGCGCTCATGACGGAGCTTCGCCAGATTCATGAAGCGACGAATCCCGACGAAGTGCTGCTCGTTGTCGACGCCATGACAGGCCAGGAGGCGGTCAACGTCGCGCAAAGCTTCCACAGTCAGCTTGAGCTGACGGGCGTCATTCTGACGAAGCTCGACGGCGATACGCGCGGCGGCGCGGCGTTGTCGGTCAAAGCCGTCACCGGCTGCCCGATCAAGTTCGCGGCGACGGGCGAGAAGATCGAACCGCTCGAGCCGTTCCATCCGGAGCGGATGGCTTCCCGGATTCTCGGCATGGGCGACATGCTGTCGCTGATCGAGAAAGCGCAGTCCAGCATCGACGCGGAGAAAGCGGCCGAGATGGAGCGCAAGATGCGCACGGCGGAATTCACGTTCGAGGATTTCCTGGAGCAGATGGAGCAGGTTCGCAAGCTTGGGCCGCTCGATCAATTGCTCGACATGATGCCGGGCATGGGCAAGATGAAGGACATGAAGAACCTCAAGGTGGATGAGAAGCAGATCGGGCGCGTGGAAGCGATCGTCAAATCGATGACGAAGGAAGAGAAGCGCAAGCCCGAAATTCTCAATCACAGCAGACGCAAACGGATTGCGACAGGCAGCGGTACTTCCGTCGCGGAAGTGAACCGGCTGATCAAGCAGTTCGACGACATGAAGAAGATGATGAAGCAGTTCTCGTCGATGATGGGCCCCAAAGGTCCGAAGGGCGGCATGAAAGGGCTTAAGAACATGCTTCCGAAAGGCATGAAGTTTCCGTTCTAACGGTTAACCCTGCCATTCTGACAGACGATATTTTTTGAAGGAGGTGAATTCTCATGGCAGTACGTATTCGTTTGAAACGTATCGGTGCGCATAAAGCGCCTTTCTACCGTGTGGTAGTTTCCGATTCCCGTTCCCCGCGTGACGGCCGTTTTATTGAAGAAATCGGTACTTATAATCCGGTTGCTCAACCGGCTCAAGTCAACATCGACGAAGAGAAGGCTCTTAAATGGCTTCAAAACGGAGCGCAAGCTTCCGACACCGTCCGCAACCTGCTCTCCAAAGCAGGCGTAATGACGAAGCTTCACGAGTCCAAACTTCAAAAATAACTACTCCATGCGGGGGGCCTATTGTGATGAAAGAATTGATTCTTGTCATAGCGAAGGCTTTAGTGGATAACCCGGAGGATGTACGCGTCGACGTGAAAGAAGACGATCGCGGCACCGTCTACCTGCTGTCCGTCAACCCCGACGACGTCGGGAAAGTGATCGGCAAGCAGGGGCGGATCGCCAAAGCGCTGAGAACGGTGGTCGCTTCGGCGGCCGTTAAATCGCAGAAACGCGTCATGGTCGATATCATTTCGTAGCGATCGTACATCGAGACAGGGCTAGGATATCCATCCTAGCTCTTTTTCGATGGTCGTTTCACATTGACAAATACGAAAAGTCAGGAGACAACGAATGGATCAGCAATGGTTATCAGTCGGTAAGCTGGTGAATACGCACGGCATTCGCGGCGAAGTGAAAATCGTATCGCAAACCGATTTTCCCGAGGAGCGTTTCGCGCCGAAATCCGTGCTGACGCTCGTGAACGAAGAGAACGGACAGCAGCTGGAAGTGGAAGTGCTGAGCGCCAGGGAACATAAAGGCATGTACATCGTCAAGCTGCTAGGGTACGACAACATCAACGAAGTCGAGAAATTCAAGGGCTGGGCGCTGAAAGTAACGAAGGACAACATGGTGGACCTGGATGAAGGCGAATATTATCATCACCAGATCATCGGCTGCAACGTCGTGACCGACGAAGGCAAGGAGCTTGGCGTCATTACGGAAATTCTCGTGCCGGGCGCGAACGACGTCTGGGTCATCGGGCTGCCGAAAGGCAAGCAGCTGCTCATTCCCGTGATCGACGACGTCGTACTGAACGTGGACATTCCGAACAAAACGGTGAAGGTTCATCTGATGGAAGGGCTGATCTAGCTCATGCGCATCGATGTGTTGACGCTGTTTCCCGAAATGTTCGAAGGCGTCTTCGGCGCCAGCATTCTCGGCAAAGCGCGGGATAAGGGCATCGTCGGCTTGAACGCGGTTAACTTCCGCGATTATGCCAATAATAAGCATAATACGGTGGACGATTACCCGTACGGCGGCGGCGGCGGCATGGTGCTGAAGCCCGAGCCGCTATTCGCGGCCGTGGAGGCGCTTATGCCCGAAGGCGGGGAGAAGCCGCGGGTCATCCTGCTCTGCCCGCAGGGCGACCCGTACACGCAGAAGAAGGCGGAAGAGCTGTCGGCCCAGGAGCATCTGATCTTCGTATGCGGCCACTACGAGGGCTACGACGAGCGGATCCGCCAGCATTTGGTGACGGACGAGATCTCGCTGGGCGATTACGTGCTGACGGGCGGCGAGCTGCCGGCGATGGTCATGATCGACAGCATCGTCCGTCTGCTGCCCGGCGTGCTGGGCAACGAGACGTCGGCCGTGACGGATTCCTTCAGCACGGGCTTGCTGGAGCATCCCCATTACACGCGCCCGGCCGTATTCCGAGGCTGGGAAGTGCCCGAGGTGCTCTTGTCCGGCCATCACGCGAATGTAGAGGTATGGAGGCGCCGGCAATCGATTCTGCGGACGCTGGAACGGCGTCCCGAGCTGTTGGAGAACGTAGAACTGACCAAGAAGGAGCGCCTCTGGCTCGAGGAGCAGATGAAGCTTCGGCAGCAGCAGGATCCGCAATAGCGCTGCTCGTGAACCGTGATTTTATATTAACTCCGTTGTTGTGTTCTGGGCGGAATTGTGTTAGAATAGCAGATGTTGCTTTGTTAACTCGGACGGTCCGCTATAAAGCAGAGACCCGGTTTCCAAAGGGATTCCGGCAGCTTATAAGAACGTCTATGGTGGAAGGAGTTGAACCTAAATGAATCTTTTGCAAACTATTGCGCAAGAAAATCTTCGTACTGACCTTCCTAGCTTTCGCCCAGGCGACACGCTTAAGGTACACGTGAAAGTAATCGAGGGCTCCCGCGAGCGGATCCAGCTGTTCGAAGGCGTTGTAATCAAACGTCGCGGCGGCGGCATCAGCGCTACTTTTACAGTGCGTAAAATTTCGTACGGCGTTGGCGTAGAAAGAACGTTCCCAGTGAACTCGCCGAAAATTGAGAAGATCGAAGTTGCACGCCGCGGTAAAGTCCGTCGCGCGAAACTGTACTATCTCCGCAATCTTCGCGGTAAAGCTGCACGTATCAAAGAAATTCGCTAATGATCGTCAAGAGGGGGACTTGCGCAAACAAGTCCCTTTTCGCTTTTTTAAACACGTTTTGCTATACATATAATAGGGGCGCCGCGTTGGCGGTCGAGGGCTAATATTCCTGCAATCGAAGAGGTGTGACGATGGATCAACAGGAGCGCAATGACGAACAACTAACAAGGCAGGATGAGTTGAAGCCGGAAGAACAACATACGGCCGTTGACGGTGCGGATGCTCCTGAAACGCCAAGCAAGCCGCCAGGCGGACGCATGCAGAAAGAAGTGTTCGAATGGGTCAAGGCGCTTGCGATCGCCGCGATTCTCGTATTGGTCATTCGCTACTTCCTGTTTGCGCCGTTCATCGTGGACGGGCCATCCATGGAACCGAATTTCTATACGGGCGAACGATTGATCGTCAACAAGGCGATTTACGAGCTGCGCCATCCGAAACGCGGCGAAGTCCTCGTGTTCCATGTACCGGACGAACAGCGCGACTTCATTAAGCGCGTTATCGGCGTGCCGGGCGATAAAATCAAGTACGAAGACGATAATCTCTACGTGAACGGCAAGCTGGTCGACGAGCCTTACTTGAAGGAATCGATCGAGGAGGCCAAAGCGAAAGGCGAAATTTTCAACAATAACGGCGGTCCGGAACGGAACTTCCCGAACGCCAACTTCGATACGGATGTCGTGCCCGAGGGCCATGTGCTCGCATTCGGCGACAATCGGCGCAACAGCAAGGACAGCCGGATGATCGGCTTCGTCGACGACAAGGAGATCGTCGGCCGGGCGGACATTATTTTCTGGCCGCTTAACAAATTGGCTTTCGTGAAACACGGATGAGGTGAAGGACAGCATGACGATTCAGTGGTTTCCCGGCCACATGACGAGAGCGAGAAGGGAAATTCAGGAGAAGCTGAAATTGATCGATATCGCGATCGAGCTCCTGGACGCCCGCGTACCGCTTTCCAGCCGGAACCCGATGGTAGATGAAATTTTGCAGGGCAAGCCGCGGCTGATCCTGTTGAATAAAGCGGATCTGGCCGATGCGCGGACGACGGAGCAATGGCGGACGTATTTTGCCGATCTGGGCTATGCGAGCCTGGCGATCGACGCTTCCACCGGAAACCGGGTGGCCGAGATTCCATTGAAAGTGAAGGAACTGCTGCACGAGAAGATCGCTCGTCAAATCAACAAGGGCATGATTCCGCGCGCCGTGCGCGGACTTATCGTCGGCATTCCGAATGTCGGCAAATCGACGCTGATCAACCGGCTTGCCGGACGCAACATCGCCGCAACCGGCGATCGGCCCGGCGTGACGAAAGGCCAGCAGTGGATCAAAGTCGGCACCGAGATGGAATTGCTCGATACGCCGGGGATTCTATGGCCGAAGTTCGAGGATCAGCTCGTCGGCTATAAGCTGGCGATGACGGGCGCGATACGCGAGCAGGTGCTGAACGTGGAGGATGTCGCGTTCTTCGCCATCAAGGAGCTGGCGGGCCGTTACTGGGATGCGCTAGCGGAACGTTTCGGACTGACGGAGCCGCCGCGCGACCTGGAAGACAACAACGAGCTCGTCCGCGTCATGGAAGACATCGGCCGCAAGCGGGGCTGCCTCATGAGCGGCGGGCGCGTCGATTTGGAGAAAGCGTCGGGCATTATTTTGCGCGAGCTGCGCGCCGGGAACTTGGGCCGCATTACGCTGGAATCGCCATAGCTGCAAGCACGAAGAACGGCTGCCCGGATGACAGGGCGGCCGTTTTGCGTTGTTCGGGCAGTGGATTGGATCAAAGGCAATTGGGAGTGCGGGGACATGGTCATAAGAGATCGCGGCTGTTGGCGAGTATTGGCATAAATGAAGGTATGACAGCGGCCTTATAAATTGCGATAATAGCAGGTATAGGCTTATTTACATAGGATTGGCGTACGAGAATGTTGGGGAAGCGGGGAAATGCGAATGTTGGAAGAGTTCGAGAAGCCACTGTGGGAGCAGGGGTTTCGGCAATTGGCCGGCATCGACGAGGTCGGCCGCGGTTGCTTGTTCGGCGACGTCGTTGCGGCGGCCGTCATTCTGCCCGTGGGGCTGGTGCTCGAAGGGATTAACGATTCCAAGAAGCTGTCGGAGAAGAAACGCGAGGCTCTGTATTGGCAAATTCTCGAATGCGCCGAAGCTTGGGCGGTCGCGCGCGTCGATGCCGCCACGGTGGACGAGATCAATATTAAGCAAGCCGCGCGGCTGGCGATGAAACAAGCGGTTGGGATGCTGGGGACGCAGCCGGATTATTTGCTCGTCGATGCGGAGAAGGTCGATTGCGAGCTGCCGCAAGAAGCGATTATTAAAGGCGATGCGCGAAGCCAGTCCATCGCGGCGGCATCGATTCTCGCCAAAGTGACGCGGGACCGGTTATGCTGCGACGAATGGGACAAGCTGTACCCCGAATATGGTCTTGCGATTCATAAAGGCTACGCGACGAAGCTGCATCGCGAGAAGCTGCTGGAGCACGGGCCGAGCCCGATGCACCGCCGGAGCTTCCTCGGCAAGCTGTTCGCCGAACGGGCGGAAGCGGAAGGACAGGACGTGGAGCAGCAGGTGATGTTCTAGACGTCTCGTGATGTGGTGGATGGCTTGCGTTCGCAGTGCGGACGGGAGGCGGCAGAGGGGATGTAAAAGCAAGAAGAGGGAAGACGCAAGAGGAAGATAGAAGATGCAAAAGGCGTGATGGAAGACAGATGACATAGCCGATGCTGAGGCCCGGGCAAGCATACGTTGAATTGGGGGTTCAGGCACGGCGCGGCGGAGCCGATAATAGAGCTATAGGTTTTGCGCGAGTGGAAGGATGTGCGGGTTATGTCGATGTCGATCGGACAATTACTGAAAGGCCTCGCCGGCGATGCGCAGCCGGGCGAAGGCAAGGCGCTGGAGCTAAAGGTCGGCCAGACGGTCCGGGGCGTGCTTGTGAAGATGACCGGCGACGAGGAAGGCATCGTTCAGATTAATGGAACTTCCGTGCTGGCGAAGCTGGAGACGCCGATGAGTCCCGGGCAAGCGATGCTGTTGCAGGTTCAGCCGGAATCGGGAGAAGGGGCGCTCGTGCTAAAGCAAGCCGAGCCGAAATCCGCCGCGGCCGCGGAAGCGAGCGTGAAGGCATGGATCAAGGCGCTCGGCCTGCCGGATACGAAGGCATCGGCCGAGCTGGTCGGCGCGCTGCGCAAGGACGGCGTCGTGTTGACGCGCGAGCTGGCGGGTCAATTCAAAGCGGCGCTGGCCGCCATGCCTGCCGGCGGCGACGCGCAGACCTGGATGCGGGCGGCCGCGCTGGCCGCGAAGCGCGGGCTGCCGATGACGGGCGCGACGATCGGCGCGCTTCAGCAGGTCATTGCCGGGCCGCCGGCGCATGCGCTGCTGGAGGCGCTGGAGGCGGGTCTTGCCGCTTGGCGCGGCACGGGCGCGGCTGCGGGGCAGGCCGCCGCGGGCGGGTCTGCCTCGCAGCCGCAGGGGGCGGCGCAAGCGGCCGCAGCGAAGCTGCATGCGCTGCTGTCCGAAGGCGCAGCGCTTATGCGTGCGGGCGGCGGCGGGGAGCAGCCGCCCGTGGGCGCCGCAGGCGCCCGGGGCACCGCCGCGGAGCCGGTGGCCCGGGGAGCAGCCGGCGCTGCTGCTGCTCTGGCGGCGCGCAGCGCGGCGGCGCCGGCACCTGGCGCCGGTGGCGCAGGCGCTGGGGCGGGGCCGGCGGGTGCGCAGCAAGCGGCGGCAAGCGCGCCTGCCGGAGCCGGGTTAGCGCAAGCAGCCGGAGCGGACGATGCCGTGCAAGCGCCGGCTGGCAGCGGGGTTGCACAGGCAGGCGGAACGCCGCAACGGCAGTCTGGCGCTCAAGCGGCAGCCGGCGCAGGCATGCAGGCGTCTTCTATGGACGGGGAGCTGGATGCGGTATCGCAGCAGCCGAATGCACGGCAATTGAACGCGCAGCCGGCGAATGCTTTGCCGGGAAACGAACGCAGCATGCATGCGGCAGCGGGGAGGCTGCCGAATGGAAGTCAGCTTAGCGGAAACGCGGATCAGGCCGAACAGCTAAGGCTGCTTGCCGCCGCGGCGAACAACCGTCAGGCTTCGCAGACTGCGAGCGCGCAAACGGTACAACCCGATGCCCAGGATGCAGCAAACGGCAATTGGGTCAAGCAGGTCATGAAATGGATGGGCGTCGACCACGAGCGATTGCTCGCGGTCGCTGTCTTGAAGGATAGTTCGTCTGCGGATATCGCGAAGCCGCCGGTTCGACAGACGCCCGTTATAGCGAACGAGGCGGCGGATGCAAGACAAGACGGTCAATCGCATGGCACGAAGACGGCGGTAGAACACGATAGCGCAGGGAATGGCGTTCTGGCACGGAATGCCGCAGCGGCCTTGCAGGCCGCAAGCACGACGCCCTTCGGTCAAGCTCCGGCTGCTATCGCAGGCGATGACGGATGGATTCATCCGTCGGAATCGATGAAAAGCGCTTTGCTGACGATTGCGGCAAGCGACGAAGCGCCTCAACAGCTTCGGGATACGGCGCAGCAGCTCGTGGCGCAAATTACGGGGCAGCAGCTGCTGCTGTCGCCGGAGAAGAACGGCGCGCTTTTCTCGCATGTCACGATGTTTATTCCGATGAAAGGGCAGGACGGCAATCAAACGGCTTCCGTCCATATTCAGACGAGGCGAGGGCGCAAAGGGGAGCTGGATGGCGAGAACTGCAGGCTCGTCTTCGATTTGCGCATGAAAAATTTGGGCGATACGGTCATTGACGTGCAGGTCATCAATAAAATCGTCAATCTTCACGTCTGGAACGATCATCCCGCGACCGCGCAGCTCGTCGAAGCCGCGAGGGACGAATTGAACACAGCCATGTCGAATGCCGGTTATCAGCTGCTCACGCTGCGCGTCGAAGACATGCCGGAGCGTATCGCGGAACGATTGAACGGACAGTCCGGTCTCGCGGCGACGGCGGATGGACAGGCATGGTCGACGAATGCATACAAAGGCGTGGATCTCCGGGTATGAGCGCAGCGAAGAAACGCGGATTATCGGCGAAGTCGGAAGCTTACGTACCTTCCAAGAAAGCCGTCGCCCTCAAATACGAGCCCGGCGAACAGCCGGCGCCGGTCATCGTCGCGAAAGGCAAGGGCAAGCTGGCGGAAGCGATTCTCGAGAAAGCGACGGAACATGGCGTACCCGTGCAGCAGGATTCTTCGCTCGTCGAGGTTTTGTCGAAACTGGATCTGGACCATGAAATTCCGCCGGAATTGTATACGCTCGTCGCCGAAATCCTTTCCTTCGTGTATCGGTCCGATCAACGTGCGGGAGGAGACCAGCATTGAGCAAAGCATCGAATACTGGAAAGAGGGACGATCGGCGCTCGATCGGCGTATACGGCGAAGCGCAAGCCGTCGATTACCTGCTTAGGCAAGGCTATGAAATCTTGGGACGAAATTGGCGCTGTCGTTCGGGGGAATTGGATATTATTGCGAAGTTTGACGGCACAATCGTCATCGTCGAGGTGCGTACGCGCAGGGCAAGCGGCCGATTCGGCACCGCGGCGGAGTCGGTCGATTATCGCAAACAGCATCGGGTGCGGTCGATTGCGGAGGTTTTCTTGTCCGTGAACAAGCTGCATGGGTGCCCGGTCCGGTTCGACGTGATTGCCATCACGTTGGCGCAGACCGGGATGCTGCCGGCGTCGTACGAGGTGGTCGAGCTTAGACATATCGCGTCTGCCTTCTGAGCGTAGAGGAAGTTATCGATTGGTTAAGTTCCCGGCTCGCGCTGGGAGCTGCTGCGCGAGATGAACGCTATCGAGAATCGCGCGCAATGGATTGCGCGACTTGCAGCCGGCCGGTTGGGCCGGCTTTTTGCGTCTATGGCCGGATAAGAGGCTCGTATTGCCGATGGCTAAGCTGCCGCGTTATCACGCTACAATGCCTGCAGCTTGCGATCCAGACTCCTGTAACCGATAGCCTCGGCGATGTGCGGGCTGTCCACGCGCTCATGACCGTCCAGATCGGCGATCGTGCGGGCGAGCTTCAGAATACGGTCATGCGCCCGAAGGCTGATGCCCAGCGAATCGAAAGCGAGCTGCAGCATGCTTTCGGCTTCCTTGGTCATGACAATCGCTTTGCGCAGCGACGCGCCTTCCAGATCTGCGTGGTTAGCGCGGCCATCTTGCCGCTTGAGTCTGCGATCGGCGGCGTGCAGTACCATCGTCTTCATCTGATCCGTTGTCATGCCGCTTGTCAGTCCGTCTGACGAAAGCGGTCGCGAAACCTCGATGTGCATATCGATGCGATCAAGCAGAGGCCCTGATATTTTGCTCCGGTAGCGCGCGATTTGCAGCTCTGAGCATATGCAGCGTTGATCATCGGTATCGTGGCCGTAATAGCCGCACGGGCACCCGTGGGAAGAACACCTTTGGAATTCTTAAAGCAATAGTGGACATGAAGATTGACCTTGGATTGCTTGGTCCATGACTGATCATCGTCATCATCAGGCGGCATTGTTTCCACGATGATGTTCTTCACGAGAAGACGAACGATTTCGCGCTTAAGCTCAAATGGCGGATCGTCCAACACCTTGTCCTGTAATTCTTTCAGCAACGCGGCTGCATTATCCTGCTTCATCGTTACGGTTACTTCTTCGGTGATTTGGTGATCCAGCTCTTCGAGGCGATCTTCCAATGCCTTTTTCTCCAGCATCATTTCCTGCAGCTGCTTTTCCAGATCTCCGGCTGTTATCATCTTCTTCCGATAGAGCGTGAGCAGATCATGGCGCTCGGAGTCCTTGTTCACGATTGATGCACGCAGCATCTCTCGTTCCTTCGCCATATCCAATTGAACGACCTGGTGTTCCTTTTTGTCGTCACTGAGCTCATCCAGAATATCACCAGGGTTCATGATGAAGGAGAGGCACTGCTTCCAAACCAAATCTTCAATCCATTTCTGGGGAATATTTTTTGAAACGCACTTGCTCCCTAACTCCCCTCGATAGGCAGTTTTCCCACCGCAGATATAGTACACAGACTTCTCGTCACCGCCGCTCCCACGGAAGGCTGTGCCATGATATGACAATCCACAGGACCCGCATTTAATCAATCCCCGAAGCAGATAGTCGCGAGTTGCATTACCAGGCGACATGAAAGCATTTTCGCGCAGCGTCTCCTGCGCCAGATCCCATACATAATCCGTTACGGAGGCCGGCATCGAACGTTCGATCAGCTCGCGTACTTTGCTCGAGCGCCTCCCGTAGATATGCAGCCCTTTGTAGATGGTACTGGTCGCCATGTTATAAATGCGTCCTGGAGTCCAGATGCCGGCCGTCTTCTGCTTGCGCTTGCCGACTTTGATCATGCGACCGTCGCGGACGTAGGATGTAGGGATCTGAAGCGAATTGAAGTAATCAGCGACGCGGACCGTCGACCATTTATGATAAGCGAGCAGGCTGTACATGAGTTGTACGACGCCAAGCTCCGTCAGGTCAGGTTTGCCGGGAATCGGTTCTTCGCTGAGCTCAAGATAGGATTCGGTGTTTTTGCGGTACCCGTAAGGAACGATGCCGCCGAGCCATTTCCCTTTGCGCGCCGCGCGATTGGCACCGAGCCAAAGCTGCTCGAGCGTCGTTTCGCGGTCTAGTTCGGCCACGCCGGCAAGAATGGTCAGCAGGAATCGTCCCTGTGGATCCCCGGTATCGAACGGCTCGGTCATGCTGCGGATCTTGACCCCGAATTCCTCCAATTTGTGAATGGAATTAAGTATATCGCGAGCGGTTCGACCAAGACGTTTTATGTTATAGATCAGGACTAATTTAACTTTTCCGGCACGAGCGTCTTCAATTAGTCGTTTGCCGTCCGGCCGTTCCTCGAGAGGGATTTTTCCACTAACGCCGTCATCCTTGTACCAATCGTCGATCGGCAGGCGGTGAAGATCACAGTATTTCGTCCCGAATTCAACTTGGGAGTCAATAGTTTCTCGCTCCTGTTGATCTTCCGACGAAACGCGACAATAGATGCGTACGCCATACAACGGGAACGATGGATCAATCATATTATTCGAATCAAGCATTTTAAACATTGCCCATCAACCTTTCTCGAATATCGAGTTGTAACGCCTCCTCGGCGTCCATAATGCGTATGATCAAGCGGCGGATTTGGCCGCAATCGGTGTGCTCCGTGTACTTTCGAACAAACGCCGTCACGGTCGGCAGGTGAACGCCGATCTGCGCCGGCCTATCCGCATGCCGAGTGTAAGCACTGAAGGGAACGGCCACAGTCGCCTCGCCGTCATTTTCCTCCATCTCCATGCGAACGAACGGGCCGACAAGGGGGATGTAGAGCGTACGCAGCCATTCGTCCGCCTGCAGACCGCCGCAATTGATGACCATCCATTCCGGCGCCAGCTCGCCGAAGAAGCCGCTCTCGTTATAAATGACGCCGATGTTATCCATTGACAGCCTGCTTCTCGCGCAGCTGCCGGCGCAGCTTGTCCAAGATATCGAGTGTTGGCTGGCTATAGGGCGGCGGGGCGGCGGGGCGCTGCAGCTCAATCAGTTCTCGGTCTGCCTGTTCCTGCCGGACGCGCCGGATGATCTGATCGACACGGCGCTCAACAAGTGCAATTGGCAAACAGAATTCCTCTGACAAAACCTTAATGTAATGGCCGTGGTGCTGGATAGCCTTAAATTCTTCCAGCATGTAGACCGGCATTGCGGAGTAGAGCTGAAACAGACCGGCCTGTGTTTCCTGTAGCTCCATGAATAGCGGCGGCATGCGTACCTGATCGCCGGTATGCTGCAGTGGGTGGCACATTTCGTGAAAGAAGGCTTCGCGCTGCTGCTCTTTGTTCAAATAGGCGTTGAGGAAGACGAAGGCGTAATCACCGTCCTTCCAGCGCGCTTCCGACGGCCCCGCGGACGCGAAAATTTGTATCCCCCAGATGTCCGCGATGCGGTCGATGTCCATGTCGGATGCGTAATGCAGGCCATGCTGCTGGTACGTGCGGTTGATCCACCGCTCCAAACTAGTCTCTTTGTACAGGGCAAAATCGATGTAAGACATGCTGAACCCTCCAAAATGAGAATATATGTTCTGTTTTATAGTGAAAAATAATAGCCCTTTGGTGCTGGGCCATTATTTGATGCGAAATTCGAATGCTTGCTTGCGATAGTGCATACCGTTGATGACGACTTCGTCGTGCGTGTGGCGTTCGATCGGGCCGCGATCATGCATTTCTCCGTCCTGCCAAACTTCAACAGGGAGTTGCCGTTGGAAGGCATTTTCAAATGCGCGATGCTTCAGATAGGCGCGCGCGGTAGCTAGGATGGCGATAATCATGACAACAATGAGTGAAAGACCGATTTTAGAAGCCATTATTCTTCAAAGTGTCGTAAAGGGTGTTCGGAGAGATGACGTTTCCGAGCGTTGTATTAACCGATAAGTATGCGACGACCTTCTTATTTTGAATAATAATTGGCGGCTTTGTTGCAAATTTATTGAACGGACTTTGATTCGAAAATTCTCCACCGTATGTACCAAATTCGTTCCATATGCTTGTCTTTGAAAAACTGCTGCCATAATCGCCGAATTCATTGAATACTGATTCACTGTCAAATTTATTGGTTGTTAGCTTCCCAAGATACGTCTTGCCGTCGTTGGAATAAAGAAGCGGATAGTCTAGTGTGGCGACGGGGACTTGAGGCGTTGTCGGCGTTGTTGTTGCATTTTTGCTTGTAACGATGTTCACCGTCTGGTTGGATTGATCCCACGTATAATTAATACCAGCATATTTCAATAAATAAATCGGGATCATCGTTCGGTTATTATACGAGATGACGGGCACATCGTCCTTGCTAACCAAGACTTCTCGTCCGTCTACAGTCAAACGAATGATGTTATTCCCCTTGTATGTTCCCCAAATTCCCGCAGCGCTGACCACACCGCCGAAAATCATACTGACCAGCACAAGGAGTATTATCTTCATTCTAGTTTTCATACAAGCGTCACCATTAGTTGTCCCCATCGGCTGGGGGATTTGCTTAATATCGCCGTTTGCTGAAATTATACTCAATTTCTTTTTGGTACTGTGTTATCCCGATGACTGACATTCCAATGAATAGTCCGGTCAAAATGAATGTCCAGGCCGGTCCGCATAGGTGATAGATAATATAACCGAAAGCAATGTACCCGAGTAAAATAGTCGCGAAAAATGAATATTGGAATATCCTCGACATGCCTATTCACCTTTCTTCTTTTCTCGTTGCTCCCTTAATGCTTTAATCGCCGCTTGGAACGCAGCCTCCCCGATCGCAAGCTCTTCCTCCGTATACTTGTCTGCACCGCCGAAATAAGCTCGTCCACCAGTGGATTCTGACCCGGCACCTTGTTCTTTCAGAGACGCTGCATTTTTCATTTGATTGGCGGTCTTTAAAAGATCATGGTGATCGGATAGCTCCATCTCACCTTCGCCAGTGAGAAGCCAGTGCAAGTTAACGCGGTACAGATCGGACAGTTTGACCATAGTCTCGTGGTCAGCTTCCCGGTCACCGGACTCGTATTTGTTCAGCGTGCTATTGTGTATACCGACGTGCACGGCAGCGCGGTTCTGTTTAATGTCCGCTCTATCTCGAGCATAGCGAAGACGCTCTCCTATTTCTTTCTTTATATCCATGGGCACACACCTCATGATTATTATAGCTATTGTTGGCATAGTGGAAATAATAATTGACAATAAGCCAATAAATATGTTGACATTGGCGTTTCGTCAACATATAATCAGATTATAAGTTGGCGATTTGGAAACGGAGAAAGGAGGATTGGTAGAGATGAATAACGTCGGTGAAAACATCCGCATCATCAGGAAAACCAAGGGACTGTCCGGCAAGTTCGTGTCGGAACAAGTCGGCATTGATCCTTCGACGTTATCGAAGTATGAGAGCAATGAGCGCAAGGTCAAGGCGGAATTACTTCCCGCCATAGCAAATGCGCTTGGGGTAGAAGTAAAGGATTTTTTTGCTGAAAAAGTTGGCGAAACGCCAACAATAAACACTGCATGAGGTGATCGGATATGCAGGAGGCGAAGAAGCTGCTTATCCAAGCTCAGAGCGAAGTGAACAACTCCACGGGCTTTGATCAGCAGATCATGCGAATGGTTCAATACTTCAGCGAAGAAGCGCCAATCGTCGAGGCGCAGTTAGCCGCCGGCATCGAAGCACTGGAACAGATCGCGGCGATCGCGCAGCGGGCACTGGGGAAATCATTTGGGGGAGGTGAGCATGGTGGCTCAACGCGTACCGAAGAACGTTGAGATCGTGAATCATTTCGATGAAGATCGCGAACGGCAGAAGAAGGCTTTGAATGCGATTCTTTCATATCGTCCGAAGCGTTCGCGAAAGCCGGAGAAGCAGGAAGTTGAAACTGCAGTCGAGCGAAACGCATAGGTTCCTCTGATATAGGAAGGGACCCGCCAAAATGGCGGGCCGCGAGGGGGATGTTCCGGGGTTTTAACCTGACGATGTAATCATAGCTCATATGGAAGGAACACTGAACGCCTCCACGTTGCGGAATTGGCACGAGGGGAGGTGAGAGGAACCGTGGAGTCGGGGAAGCCGATTGGAGAAATGCTGAAAGCCTGTCGAGAACGCGCCGGTCTATCGCAGCGTGAATTGTCTGAGAAGCTGCATGTTGACCGCAGCGTCGTCGCAAAGGTTGAGGCAGGCATTGTTAAGCAACCGAGTTACGCGTTGGTCAAGGAATGGGCCCGAATTACAAACGGGCAAGAAATTGTCGGGTTGGACATCTCTGGCGGCAAGGATGGATGGACAAAGCTTCGAGCGCTTGAACAGGTGGTCGGCCAGATGAAGTCCGCGCTGGATGTCGTGCAATTTATGAGAAGGCGGAAGGAGAGAGCAAACCATGTTAAGCAAATGTGAACCTGAACATCGTTTCGCCGGGGCATTTGATCCGGACAAGTACCGCATCCATGAATCCGATGATGCTTATCGTAAATGCGAATGCGGATCGCCGCTGACACGGACAGCATACAGCTTCGAGGGAAGAGATCATTGCCTCGGATGCGCGCTTGACGCTGCGGGCATTGAAAAGAAGGTGCTGCTATGAGGAGGGCGTTGACCAGCTACGAGCAGTACGCGAACGACATGCAGCATTTTTGGGATTGGCTACATAGTCATCCGAATCGCGTGGATCCGGAAGTGCGGGCTGCGAGCGTGAATTGGATTGAGGTTGAAATGGCGGCAGCGCACCGGGAAATGAAAAACACCCGCCGGCCAGGGCGAGTGCGATTGAGAGACCGTCTAAAGTTCCTCATTACGGCTATTTTAGCACAAAGCGCTGATTCAGTGAAGGTGCGGCCATGAAACCATCAAACTACGAGCGAATTGCTCGCGAGCGCGTCGTCGCTCTCGGCGGTATCATCCGCAAGGACAATCGGAATCGTGTAATTATCGTCAAGGTAGGCGATAACGAAAGAGTGTTCTCGGAGGGGGACTGGGCGAACATCGTCCAGCATCTCCGGGTTTTAAGGAAATGACAGCGGCTTGTCCGTTGTCTCAGGAGGCGCGATCGGGCATTCCTCCCCTGATCGTGTCTCCCGAGATGCTGGACAAGCATCAATACATATGAAAGGAGGCATCGCCTCATGAGTGAAAATGCGGATAAAGTTGCTCAGTTCTTCGAAGAGATGGACGAGCGGATTTCTAACGGCTTGGAAAGTACCGAATTCATCATCGCCGTTTCGAGCTGCATCGGCTGTTTCCTAGCCAATAATTATCCTGGCGCGGACAGGGACCGTCTTATCTCTGGAATCTCTTCTGTGATTGAGCAGTCGGCCAAGCAAGTGGCGACGATGCACGACAAGGAAGCGGAGCCGATCGCTCGCTTCACCGTTGTACGCCAATAGAAAAAGGCCCTCTGCAAAGGGCCTTCGGTAAATCATTTGATACGGCCATCGTACCACGGTGGCCCCATCCATTCAAGAGGGAGAGATCACCATGGCAATGAGTGTAGCAGCCGTCACCAAAGGTATCGACCGCGAGACGTGGTTGAAGCTCCGTAAGAAGGGCATCGGCGGCTCCGACGCAGCGGCCGTGGCCGGCATGAATCCGTGGAAGTCGCCGGTAGCTGTATTCCTGGACAAAACCGGGCAGCTGCCGGAACAAGAGGCAGGCGAGCCGGCATACTGGGGCAACGTCCTTGAAGACGTCGTCGCGAAGGAATTCGCCGTTCGTACCGGCCTGAAGGTACAGCGGAGCAACAAGCTCTATCGGCATCCGAATCATCCGTTCATGCTCGGAAACGTCGACCGTATCGTGACCGACAGTAATAAGCGCCGTGGACCTTTAGAGGTAAAAACAGCAAGTGCTTGGGCGGCGGAAGATTGGGATAACGGGAAGACGCCGGACCATTACGCGCTGCAGTTGCAACATTACTTAGCTGTCCTCGGCGCGCATTTCGGCCACTTCGCCGTCCTGATCGGAGGCAATCGATTCGAGCATCGTTATGTCGAGCGTGATGAGTCGCTCGTGAAGACGCTGATCGCCATCGAGGAGGACTTCTGGAAGAACAACGTCTTGAAGGGCATTCCGCCGATGGTAGACGGCAGCGGCGCGGCGACGGACCTGCTGAACTATCTATATCCGACGAGCCGGCCGGAGCACTACCTGACGCTGACGGACGAACAGGCGCCGCTCATTACGGAGCTGCGCGAGGCGCAGGCAGCGGCGAAGGCGGCAGATACGCGATTCGCCGCCGCTAAAAACCGGTTGATGGCCGAAATGGGCGACGCAGAAGCGCTGCTGTACGCCGGCGAGAAGGTCGCTACGTGGAAATCCCATGACGAGACGCGGCTTGATACGAAGGCCATCAAGTCCGTGGAGCCGGAGCTATACGAGAAGTACGGCGTTACGAAGCCAGTTCGGAAATTCCTGATTAAATCGAGCAAGGAGGATTAATCCATGGCAGCAAGCAACGCAAGTCGCAACACAAGCGAGCTCGCCGGCAAACTCCAGCAGCGGGCGCCGCAGCAGGGCGGAAACGCCCCGGCGCCTTCGCCGGCCGCTACGATCGGCGCCTACCTGGAGAAGATGAAGGGTCAGATCGCCGAGGCCATGCCGAAGCACATGAGCATCGAGCGGCTGAGCCGCATTGCGCTTACTACGATACGGACCAATCCACTCCTTTTGCAATGCACGATTCCGTCTCTCATGGCGGCCGTCATGCAGTCCGCGCAGCTCGGCTTAGAGCCGGGGTTGCTCGGACACTGCTACCTCATTCCATTCCGCAACAATAAGACCAACGAATATGAAGTTCAGTTCATCATCGGGTACAAAGGTATGATCGATCTGGCTCGGCGTAGCGGAAACATCCAATCCATCGCTTCGCACGTCACCTATGAAAATGATTTCGTAGAGCTTGTCTACGGTCTCGAAGAAGATTTGAAGCACATTCCTTGGTTTCTTCGGAAGGACCAGAAATTCGACGCAGGCGGTCAGATCACCGGTGCATATATGGTAGCGAAATTCAAGGATGGCGGTCATTATATCGAGTTCCTGCCCATCCAAGACATCGAAGCGCATCGTAAACGGTCGAAAGCAGCAAATAACGGACCTTGGGTGACAGATTACGCTGAAATGTGCAAGAAGACAGCCGTTCGAGCGGGCTGGAAGTGGCTGCCGATCAGCGTCGAAGTCGCAGAGGCCGTAAACAAGGACGAGATCGTCCGCTCCGACATCAAGCAGTTGACAGAGGATACCCCGATCAACCTCGGACCGGACGATTACAACGTGCAGCCGGAAACAGAGGGAACGCCAGCGGACGGCCAGCAGCAGGAAGAGCTTGATCTATCCTGATGGCCGAACCACGATACGACGAATTCGGCGTCCCACTGATGCAGTCCGGCGTCTCAGACGCGATCTGGGAGCTTCGCAAGACTGATCCAGCAGCATTCAAGGTGCGCGTCCGCGAGTATTTTGCGGTCGCGTATCCGAGCTTTACGGTCGAGGCGGCGACGGTGAATGAGCGGGAGAAGATTATTTGGTTGAAAGACGAGAGGAGGACACTGCTTGCTAAACGACGTAACGATCTTTGATTTCGAGACCTCCGGCCTGGACCCAGTGAACGATCGCATTATCGAGATGGCCGCCATCCGCGCCATTGACGGCAAGATCGTCTCCGGCTTCCATACGCTGGTCGCCTTCGACGGTGAGCTGGCGCCGAAGATCACGGAACTGACCGGCATCAACGACTTCATGCTCCGCGGCGCGATGGACGAGGCGCTTGCCTTCAAAATACTCCGCAACCTCATGGGAGACAGTCTACTGGTCGCGCACAACGCGGCATTTGATCTTCAATTCTTCCATCACGGCCTGCAGCGATTGGCCGGCAAGACATTCACGAACTCATTTATCGATACGTTGACCATCTGCTGGGAACGGCATGTTTACCCGCACAAGTTGACCGACATGTGCGAGCGCTACGGCATCGTGCTGGAAGGCGCGCACCGCGCTCTGAATGACGTGGAGGGGTGCTGGGCGCTCCTGAAGGCGCTGCATTCCGAGAAACCCGTGGACGATTGGGTAAATCGATTGGGCTACCTGAGCAAGTATGGACCGCCGGCATGGACGCCGAAGCACGCGAAGGTGTTTGGGACCGAGAACCAGTACAAGCCGCGAACAGCCGGCTGATGAAACTATTCAATAGGGGATGAAGGCATGCCAGACAGTTATCCCTTTCCGATTTACTCGGGGTTGTTGGAGCCCAGACATTACAAAAGCATAGGATCAGCGGTGTGGCTATTCCTCTGGTGCATCAGCTCCACGACCAAGGAACTCGAGAAGGATGGGATAACGTGGGGCATTGTCCTGGGGAACAAGCCAATCAAGTGTGAGGAACTGGCCGAACAATTCGACGTTGAAGAAAAAACCGTGAGGCGCTGGATCAAGCAGCTAGAAGAGCAAGGATACATACGAGTGACCCGAGCGCCTTACGGAATGATTTTCACCGTTCGAAACTCCAAGAAGTTCCAAAATAGCCCGGACAAAAATGTCCACTCACCTCCTGAGAGAGTGGACAGAAATGTCCAGTCTGATAGGAGAGAGTGGACAGAAATGTCCAGTCTCGTGGACAAAAATGTCCACTCTAATAAAGATATTACAGGAGATATTACAGTAAAAGATCTATCCGTCCTTCCGTCTTCTGAAATTGCACAGGAGAAAATTGAATCGATCGATCTGGGCGACGGGGTGCCGTCTACCGACTCACAGAGTGAAATTTCGCCATTCAAGCAGATCGAGGATCGTTATCTCTTACGCCGTGCTTTCGGATTGGACTTGTCCGGCACCGATATTGCCGCCATACGGAAGGTGCTCGAAGAGGGAGTTCCGGTAGGTGCCGTCCTAACTGGGATCGACAAAGCATTCGAGCAATATAAACCCCGGTTCGAAGGGGATCGCATCAAGACGTTTAACTATTGTCTCCCGGTGATTCGGGAGCATCACTACTTGGAATCGACGAGAAAGGAGGCCGCTGCTCATGGCCTTGATAGCGATCAAAGAAGTAGTCAGTCCGGAAGAGCTTCGCCGCCGCGTGGAGGAGGCACGAGCACGCGCTCACCAATCGGACAAGGATATTACGACCAGCAATACCCCGGACTCATCCAATCCCTCTGACGCTTGTCCGCATGGCTGCATCGACGGCTGGATCGTCGACGGCTGGACAGGCAAAGAATGCGTCTGCCAGCAGCAGCGCCGGCTGAATGCCCGCCTGCAGCACGCCATGATCCCTGAAGAGTTCGAGCAAGCAACGTTTGACCTTTACCGCACCGACACAAGCGTGCAGGCAAACATGCTGAAATGCATGCGACGCTATCTTGACCGCTTTGAAGACTTGCTCAAGCAACAGCAGAACGGATTCGGATTCTTGGCCGCCTTCGGCGAAGCCCGGCTGCGGGAAATGCGAGGCGAAGCCCGCGCAAGAGCCAAGGCGCAGCACAACAACTTCGGCCTCGGCAAGACGCACCTGCAGATCGCCGCCGCAAAAGAGCTGCTCCGCCGTGGATACACGGTGTTTTGCATCTCGGACGTCGCGTTCATGGACGAACTGTCCCGGGCCCGCGCCTACAACGACGACGGCGCCGTCGTCTCCCGCCTGCTGGAATCTGCCATTCGCGCGGACGTGCTGGTCTGGGACGATATCGGCAAGGCGAAGCCGAGCGAATACCGGCTCGACATGTATTACCAGGTCATCAATGAGCGCTACAAGGCCAAGCGGCCGATCGTCTTCAGCTCGAACGAGGATTCGGAGACGCTGACGGAGCGCATTGGCGACGCCGCGGCAAGCAGGCTGCTCGGCATGGCCCGCGGCAACACCTTCGCCGTCGAAGGTAAAGACTTCCGGCTGACAGGTGGGATACAGCAATGACGCGGTACCATCATCGCAACATGGAGGAAGTTTGGCTCAGTTTTGAATGGCTGCTGCGGAGCAAGCTGGAAGAATTGGATCACCTGTCGCGGCAGTTGTACAAGGACATGCAGAGCGCGGGCGCGAAGCCGGCGGACATCGAGGCATTCCTACCGGGCGCCTTCAGCGAACTCTGGTCCCGCGTCGCGGCGGCGGAAGATTCCAAGATCGGGAGGGTGAGAGGCGCGTGAACGAGTTTGAGATTGGCGAAGACGAGCTGCGCGACCTGATCCGCGAAGAAATACAGCGCGAATACGACGAATATGTGCAGGAGGTGCTTGACCAGTGGAACTGAGCAAATGGACGGTGTACGAATACGCTCGTCAGGTGTACATGCGGACGGGAATTGTTCCGACGGCCGAAGAGGTCAGCGCTGAGATGGCTGGCCTGGGAGAAGAGGCGTTGAAAGAGGGTTACGCGGAGTTCGAGGAATTGCTGAACGGGCGCGGCCACTCCCGTACGAAGTACCAGCTGACCTATCAGGGAAAGCCGCTGGGCCGGATCTATGCAACTAAACGCGAGATGATGGCCGCGTTCGCGCAGCTCTGGCCTACGATGCACGGATTGGGGTGGTGGCGATGGAAGCCGATCAAGGGAAAACCCGCCGCGTGAGCAAGGCTGCCGTCGAACGAGTGCTAGACGCCATCGAGACCCGCGCGGAAGTCATGCGCGCGAAAGGCGATGCCGTTCGGCAGAGTTGTTACGAGTACGCGGCCGGCGAGCTGCGGAAGGCATTGGCGGATGGATAGGCGGTATGTCGGCATCGACCCGTCTACGAAGACCGGATTCGTCGTTGTCGACGGCGACGGCGAGGTCTGGGAGGCGGAAGAGATTGCGCGGGAAGGGCGAGACCCGGATCGTCTGATCAGCCTGATCGACGCCATCACAGCCCTCGTCCTCCCCGGCGACATCGTCTGCATCGAGGATTTCGCCTATGCAAAGGGCCACCGAATGGCACTGCTCGGCGGTATCGGTTGGGGCATTCGCACGATACTGCGCCGCCGCGGCATCCAGTACCATGAAGTCGCCACGGGTCAGCTTAAGAACTTCGCTGGCGCGAAGGGCAACTGTGGCAAGGAAGACCTGATCATCCCGATTTACGATCTTTGGGGCTTCCGCAACGGTAGCGACAACGTCCGCGACGCGTTCATCCTGGCACAAATATGCCGGTCGTTATACGAGCCCGGCAAGCTCTACAAGTATCAGCAAGATGTATTAACCAAAATCAAAACGAGAGGAAGCGAAACCACATGCAAAAAGCCTTCACAACCACGCTCGAAGCCGTCAGCAGCAACAAGACGAAAACCACGATCAAGCTCTCGATGAGCAACGCCGCAGCGCGCCAGTTCAGCGCCTTGTACCTGAATTCGATCAATAAGGAGCTGCTCGTATCCTTCGACGATCCGCAAATGCAGATGGACCTCCAGCCGGCGCCGAATGGTCGTCCAGGCGTTGTAGCTACGATCGACAACGGCGGTGTAGTGGATGCCGTAGCGCAAGCAGACGAGGATGAGGACGAAGACGAGCTGAATGACCTGGCGGAAGAGGAGCTTGACTTCGGCATGGAGCCAGAGGAGGAACACGAAGGCGAGGCAGACGGAGAGGAAGAGCAGGAAGATGGGTCTGCTGCAGACGAGCATGACCCGGCCGACGAGTCCGCAGCTGACGCCTCCGAAGCCGAAGCTGAGGCCGAAATCGAAGTCAGCAAGGAAGAGCTGGAAGAGTTCATCTTGGACGTTCGCCCCGCCTTCACTGACATCCCATATGATTTCCCGCAGATCCTTGAACGCAAACGCGAATCCGGCAGCACCTGGATGGAGATCGCTCGACAGCTTAACCAGCCTTCCTCGCGCGTGCAATCGAGCTTCAACATCTACAAAAAACGCGTGAAGAAGATGATCGCGGAACAAAACGACAACGGAGCGGCGTAAGCTGCTCCTTCTCCCTTGAAAGGATGGATTGGTTTGGAAGAGCAAGCGAAATTTCCGTTTGAAGAAGACATTTTGAATCTCGCAAACGGAGAGGAATACGTCGTCTTTCTCCGCGGCCGGGCGTTTATCATCAAGCCGGCCACGAACGACGACATCGAGCGAGTGGGACACGGATATTATTGCATGGACTGATACATCTCAATGAATAGGTGGTGATCATGGTGAAGGTCAAAGATTTAATTGCAGAATTAAGTAAATTCGACGCTGACAAAGATATTCATGTAATGATGCCTGATTCATTCGAGGTTGTTACGGGCGTTAATTACATCACAAGGCTTGACGACGAAAAAGTAATTTATATAAAGGCTCAAGTATCTGAATGAATATTGAGGATCTTGAGGTGATTGCGTGAGCTGCGTTATCAAGAATAAGGTTCATACTGCCAGAAAGTGGTACGAATGCGATAGCTGCGGAAGACAAATTTCTCCTGGTATTAAGTATCGCAGGTTGTATGGAAATGCTCACTGGTCGGAGCCGTTAAAAGAACTGAAATTGTGTAGTGGCTGCTCCGATCTGACCGAGAACGCCGGCGACGGACACAGTGACATAATTACGCAGACTGAATACGGAAGGACATGAGAAAATGAGAACTTTGATCGCGTATTCTAATTTTCTTGGACAGGATTTGTACAACGGTACGCCTGATGTAAGAGATGCCAAGGTTGTCGAAGTAACGACATCTGTAGTTGATGACCATTATAGTACATCGTTGAAATTAGAATTGAAAAATGGGTTGTTTTTGGTAATTGACATACGACAAGAAAGATAGTTTTCTCGAACACCGTTTGAATATCGAGGAACTTAGGAGTGGTTGAACATGAGCGATAGGCAAATCGATCGCCAGATCGCGGAGTTGATGGGCGAAGACTTAACCGGCTTTGAATGGCCGAAATCGGGACCTGGTAAAAGTATGGTCAATGTAAAAAGAAGTGGATTCGTGGAATGGAAGGACATCCCGTATTATTCTTCCGACTGGAACGCCATGCGCCTACTGGTGGAATGGCTGCAAGGGAAGGGGTTCAAGCTGACGCTTAAATTCAATGAGTACAATGATAACGATTGGAGTGCTGACTTGTGGAATGAGAACGAAGATGTAGAGTCTTACGAGCAGGATCGTACCGCCCCACTCGCCCTATGCAATGCCGTCTTATCCTTGCCGCCGGAGGTGCTGAAATGAGCAGCGTATGCGTATGTCACTTGAACGAATGGTGTTTTTATTGTGAGATGTATTCTCCGCTAGAAGATGCGCATGAGCAATTGATAGACGACAACGACGCGCTCCGGCAGGAAATCGAGCGGCTGAAAGAAGACAAACGCCGACTTTTAACATTGAACGATGAAAACTACCAACGCTCCTGTAACTACGCCGGGGAAATCGAGCGCTTAAAAGCCGACAATGCGGCGCTGCTGGAATGTGTGAAGTGGTATGCGAACGAAGACGTCCATTCGATTGATTCAAGCGCAGAACCAATACGGCTTGAATACCCGGTCTATGAACCGACTTATTATGAGTCAGACTGCGGCCAGCGCGCCCGCGAGTGCCTCGCCAAGATCGGAGGAACGGAACATGCGTGATCTCGCCAAGGATAAAGCAATGTGTGAGAGGGACTGGCGATACTCGGCTGATACTGCCATGTCTCGATACTGGATCGCCCAATACGAAGCCGCACAAGCGCGCATTGCCGAGCTTCAGGATAAATACTTGCAAATGGCCGAGATTGTGGCGATGCAAACAGCACGCATTGAGGAGTTGGAAGCGAATGAACGAAGCGAACAGCATGCGGAGGCTGCGAGCGAAACGTAAGGCAGACGGCGTTTGCATCTACTGCGGCGATGCACTGGTCACGGAGACCATGTGCGAGCGTCACGCAGACATGAAGCGCAGATCGGACGAGCCGCTGAAGGAAACGCCAAAAGGCCGGTATCCGATCCGGCGGAAGGGGAAACGAACGACATGAAACGAACGGAAGCGATCACGCGGATCGGCGCTCTACTTGATCAGCGCTGCGCGGTCTGCCCGACACGGGACGCGATGAACCAGCAATATAAGACCGCATTCAGCCGCATTGATGGGTACTGCAACCGCGAGTGTCTGACGGGCCGGGAATTACAGGCGCTCGGCAAGCAATTAACGCTCAGAAGCCGGAAGAAGATCGATGAATCGGATGAACAAAAAGAGAGCCACCTAGAGGCGGCCCAGCATTACGACAAAATCATTATACATCGGAGGGTCGCGCATGCCCAAACATCGATTTGAAAATTGTTCATGGGAGCTGAATGGTGATTATGGCATCTTGGTTGATACAGTCGGCCGAGCAGTCGGTCTCCTACACATGTTTAAGGATTCAAAACCTGTTCAGGTGGACGCGGCCCGCCCGATACTACGAGAGGAGCAATACCATGGACGACAACGCAACGCAGGAACTGCAGGCGCGTTACGACGCGCTTGAGGCACAAAAGGCGGCGCTTAACCCGGACAATTCCGATGACAAATTTCAGATCACGGTCATCGAGAACGAGCAGCAGCAAATCAAGGACCAGCTTTCGGATGCAGACCGACTACAGCGCCAGGCCGAAGAGGTCGCGGACATCCAACTGCCGGAGGATTACGACGCTCGCTGGGGCGTGACCGGCGCGAACGACGAGATTGCAAACCTGATTCGGCAAGTCAAGGAATACGCGTTCTCGGTTCATAACGACGAGATGGCCGAGCAATCCGATCAGTATCGTGCAAAGCTGCAGGATCTCGAACAACAGCTCGCGGTCAGCGCGACAATGGTCAACCAGTTGGAAGCCGACAAGGAGACGCTGACCAACCGGGCTATGACGGCAGAGTCCGCGGTGCTCCGGGCGCAGGATGATTTGAAAGACGCGCTCTCGAAGCGCGACAACGCCGTTCAACAAAAGGAAGAAGCTGAGGCAGAACGAGACCGGCTACGGACGCAGGTAGGAAGCCTGAACAGCCAGATCAATGAGCTGGAAGGCATGCTGCGTACATACCGTGGCCGACAGGGCGTAAGCAACGGCACAGGCGGTCTCGTGCTTACATCGACGCTCAAGCCGGAATCGGATACCGATCGCGCCGATCGTGTTAAGCGCGAGAAGGTAGAGCAGCTTAATCGGATGCTTGAACGTCGCGGAATCACGCCGGTACAGGTGCCGCCGCCTACATCGCCACAGCAACCGGAGGAAGCGCCTGAAGTGGCTGCGGAGCCGGAAGAACGATTTCCCGCGGAAGTGGCAACGCTCGCCACCGTACAGGGACAGTCCACTGATGGAGCGATGGAGGGCAAGGCAGAAGGCGTTGCTGACCGATTGGCAGCGCTGGAAGCACGAGTCGCAGTTCTGGAGCAACGACAAACGGCCTAATCCATAACCAAACCGACAGGGCGCCTCCCCGGGCGCTCTTCGGCACATCAAGCGAAGGAGATGATCGAGATGGCAATCGGACAACTGTACCACCACAGCGGAGGCGTGACGATCATGCAGATGGGGCAGGCGACGCCGGACAATTACCGTCGATCCCGCAAGATGGTCAGGGCGCTGCATGCGCGTACGCAGGACAAGGCCCAGCGCAGCCTGATTGCCGAGATGATCGGCGACTGCGATTACGCGATCGAGTGGATGGAGACCGGCCGCCGGCCCGGCAGCGTCCGCGGTGTCGAGCGGCCTATGCGTATCAGCAGCTGGGACCCGGACTGGATCGATCGGTATGCGTCTCCGAACGCGCGCTACGTGATCGAGCGCGATTCATCTTCCCGGGACTTGACGGCCGATGAGCGCTTCCGCATCGAGGAGGCCATGCGGGACTTGACGGACCGCGAGCGGCAATGTTTCATGCTTCATGTGGTGGACGGAATGTCCTATGAGGACATTGGACGGGAATTGCACCTGGGGAGGAGCACGGTGCAAGTCTACATCGAAAGGTCGCGGGAGAAAATTGAATATGCGAAACTGACGAACCTCTTCCTTGTATAAGGCGGAGGTTCTTTTTTGTTCCCGCTCGGAACAATGTAATGCAAATATGTGCGTTTTTTGTCGTACAAATAGCCATATAGTGAAAGTTTTAACGTTATAACGTTAAGCCTTAAACCGTTGGTATTACAGGGTTTTAGAAAATACGGACTTTAAAACGAGCCCAATCCGATCACGTTATAAAGCCATATCGTGAAATTTTAACGTTAAGAGGGCGATGCCATGGCTAAGCCGCTGAAGATTGAACAATTGGGGTTGCAGAGCATCGTGGCCGCTTGTATGCGGGAAGGAATGAACCCGCAGCAGATTGCCGAAGCCTGCACCCTTGAAGCGAAGAAACCGATCAGCAACATGGCGGTGCGGCGCTACCTGGAGTATACCGAGGGCATCATTCCCGGCATTCCCGCGTCCGACCAGGCGCCGCCGGAGAAAGTGGCACTTGCCGTCAAGGCGGATCGCGAGCGTGTGCAGCGCTTGGTGGACCGCGATATCGACCTGATCGAGCTCCAGTACAAGACGACGTCGACGCTCGCAGCTCGCTTTGACTGGATCGCGGAGCTCCCAGACCTGTTCGAGGCGCGCATGCGGCGCTTGAGTGATTCGTTGCGCGAGGACGGCATCGACACTGCGAAGCTGGATCATTGGGGCATCGGGTTCACCTTGGAGCTGCGGCGTAACATCGGAAACATGGCCGCGCTGAACCGGGAGATCCGAGCGAACAGTCAGTTCATGGCCAGCCTGCGCGAGAAGGCATTCGAATTCTCGCTGATTCAAGAGTACCTGGCCTTGTTCATGGACATCTTCCGGCGCGTCAATATGGAGGCTTACGAGATCGCCGAAGCCGAGATCGCGAGCAATCCGCGCATGCAGCGTATCGTGGAGCAGCAGCAGTCAATGAGGGGGATGGATGAGGGATGAATCATGAAGAGTTCCAAGAACGATGTAAAGAGCCAGTTGACCTCGCTTTCTGTCGCGATGCTCTCTCTAGGCTCGCTAAGGGTGAATTCCAAATGACGATTCCAGCGCGGATTGACGATGATGACATGTTGATTGCACGCGCCTTGAACGAACTGGAGAGGTTGAGAGGAAGCGACCGATGAAGACTCGAACGCCATCGTCGGCGCCGTGATCGCAGGTCTGCTCTCCTTGCCGATTTGGTTGCTGATAGGGGCACTATTCTATTATTGGAGGTGGGGCTTTTGATTCGTCCAATGCTCGGTGTCGTACCGCGTTTTGTATGGGAGGAACGGCGGTTTAGCGATTTGCAGGAAAGCATTAATCGATTTGTATGCGCCGGTAACAGAATCCCGCCAGAATGGGTTGAAGAATACAACGAGCTTTTGAAGCGGATTTTGAAGCAGAGAGGAACGATCGGAGTGGAGGGCGATGCTGCTCGCCAACATCCATAACCGCATCAAAGAGCAGGCCAAGGTCAAGCAGACGGTGCGATGGGTGCGGGAGCCGAAATCGTACATCCAGGAGCGCCTGTTCATCCGTAATAAGACCAAGCAAGTCGTGCCGTTGCTGTTCAATCCGATTCAGGCGCTCTACTGGATGGAGAAGACGAAGCGCGACATCATCCTCAAACCTCGCCAGTTAGGGTTTTCCACCTTAACTGTTGCGAGGTTTTTTGAGTGCGTCATAAACGAGGAGAACGTCACTGCTGCCATAGTAGCTCATGACAGCGATTCGACACAGAAGATATTCCAGATAGTGCAGCTCATGTACGAACGGCTGCCGGAAGCGAAGAAGGAGCAGCTGAACAACGGCAAAAACAAGCCGAAGTACGGCAACCGCAAGGAATTCTTCTTCGCCGGCAACAACTCACGGATCTACGTCGGTACCGCCGGCGCGGACAAGTTCGGTCGCGGGCAGACGATCAACTATCTGCTCTGCTCCGAGGTAGCTTTCTGGCCGAATCCTGAGGAGCTCATGACCGGTCTGCTCGAAGCTGTGCCGATCGACGGTGAGATCGTCATCGAGAGCACTGCAAATGGCGTCGGCAACTACTACCATCAGACGTACGAGGGCGCCAAGAAGGGCGATAATACGTGGACGCCGCACTTCTACGCCTGGTTCCAGCATCCGGATTACCAGCTCCCGCTGAACGAGGGGGAGATGCTGGAATACACAGCTGACGAACGGGAGCTCGTTGAGAAGTACAAGCTGACACCTGAGCAAGTCAAGTGGCGCCGTTGGAAGATCGCGAGCATGCCGTCGTCAGCCGATATGAGCGCCGAGGAACGATTCGCGCAGGAGTACCCGGCGAACGATATGGAAGCCTTCCTCATGACCGGCACTCCGGTATTCGATGCGAAGAAGGTCATGGCTCGCATCGAGCTACTGCAGGAGCGGTACAAGCAGCGGGCCGAGCACGGAGATCCGGTCGTGCGCGGCAACTTCGTGTACACGTACACCGGGCAGATGATTGTCGACAGCAGCATTCGCTTCCTTCCGGATCCGAACGGCATCGTGACCATCTATGTGGCGCCGGAGCCGCGCCGGCCGTACGTCATCGGCGGCGACACAGCGGAGGGTGGCAAGGACTACAGCGCGGGCCAAGTGCTCGATAACATCACCGGCGAGCAGGTGGCGGTCTGGCACGGGCACAGCGACACGGATTTGTACGCGAAGCAGATGTACTGCCTGGGCAAGTATTACAACATTGCGCTGACGGCGATCGAGGTCAACTTCGACCTGCATCCGGTCAAGGAGCTCGACCGTTTGGGCTATCACCGGCAATACTGGCGTGAGCAGTTGGACGACATCAACGAGTCGGAGCAGCCGAAGTACGGCTTTAGGACGACCAAGGTGACGCGGCCGGTCATCATTGCGGAACTGGTCACCGTCGTGCGCGAGTCCATCCAGCTCATCAACGACATCGCCACGCTGCAGGAGATGCTGTCCTTCGTGCGCAACGACAACGGCCGACCGGAGGCGCTGCCGGGCAAGCACGACGACCTGATCATGGCGCTCGCCATTGCGCACCAGGCGCGCGGGCAACAGTCGATGGTGCTCGAGCCGGAGGAATACGAGGATGTCGATTACGAGGTGGCCTTTGGGAGCACCGGATATTAAGGAGGGCGTATGGCAGCAGCAGCGACAAAGAAGAAGCGAACGGCGAGCTGGTATATGACGCGCATTGAAGCCGCGGAGAATTACCGCGACCGCACGTACCGCGACAAGTGGACGCGATACTACAAGATTTACCGCAACATGGTCGACCAGTTGCGGGACGAAAAGGGTAAGCCGATCACGGACCGATCGAACATCAGCATTCCGATGGCCTTTACGATGCTGGAGACGATCCTTCCGCGCCTTGTCGAGACACTGTTTGCGGCGCGGCCGTACATCCGCATGCGCGGCGTGCCGACCAGTGTCATGGACTTTCGGCTGAACAAGATGGTCAAGCCGTGGGAGATCGCGGCCAAGAAGATGGAGACGCTCATCGACTATCAGATGAACGTGCCTATGGACATTCGCGACTTGTTCACGGACGGCTTGAAAATCTGCGGCCTGTACGGCACGACCGTCGCGTATACGGGATGGAAGTACACGGAGCGGACGCGCATCCGCCGGGAACAGCAGCCAGTCATGAGTGACGAGATGGACCCGGAGACGGGGGCGCCGGTTCCGCTCATGGACGACGACGGCATGACGCCGGTCACGGACTGGGTGCAGATCGAGGAGACGGTGCCGGAATATGACGATCCAGAGGTCAAGTTCTTGGACTTGGGCCTGTTTTTTGTGGACCCGAACGCTTCGGACATTGATGACGCGCGATTCGCCGGCCACGTCTGCTACCTGTCAAAGGCAGACATCGACGGCATGACCGAGAACGACGACGATATGAAGGTGGACTGGAAGAAGGTCCCGAAGCTGAGCGCGTCGAACGAGGCACGCAATTACCGCATGACCGCTATCGGCATGCCGAGCGTGGATGACGCGAACATAGATCAGAGCGCGGACGACGACCTCTACGAGGTGCATTTTTACTGGGAGGACGACCGTAGCGTCGTGATCATCAACCGGGCGTACCTCGCCAAGGACGCGGAAAACCCGTTCTGGCACCGCAAGAAGCCGTATGATCGCGCTGTTTACTGTACGGATCCGGGCAACTTCTACGGCATCGGCATCATCGAAATGGTCTATGACCTGCAGATGGAGCTGAATGCCGAGCGCAACCAGCGCATCGATTACCGTTCGTACAGCATGCGGCGCATGTTCAAGGTACGCCGCGGCGCGAACATTCCGAAGCAGCAGCTTCGTTGGAAGCAGGGCGGATATGTCGAGTTGGACAAGATGGACGATCTCGACGTGCTTCCGGCGCCGGACAACAACCTTGGCGGATCGTTTAACGAGGAACAGACCATCAAAAAGGACGCGCAGGACGCGACGGGCGCGCAGGACGTCGTGATGGGCAGCAGCAGAGCGAGCGAAACAGCCACGACGACCATGAGCAAGGACAACAATGCTTCGACGCGCTTTAAGATGGTCATTTCGGCGCTCGAGAAGACGTTGCTCGTCGCGATCACGCGCAAGATGGTTCAGCTCGATCAGCAGTACGTCGACGATATACGTCTTCTGCCGCTGTTTGACAAGGACGAGTCGGAATGGCCGGAGATCAGTCCGGAGGAAATTCAGGGCGAATTCTACCTGACGCCGGCGGGCTCGTCGGTCGAGCCGATCGCGAACAAGGAAGCGTACAAGCAGCGAATGGTCGAGCTGTACGGCATCGCATCGAAGGATCCGTTCTATCAGCAGTTCCCGGACAAGCGCCGGAACCTGTTGGAGAAAGTCTTCGAAAGCTTCGACATTCAAGATACGGAAGATTTGCTTCCGTCGGACGCGCAAGTCGCGGGCGTGATGGAGCAGCAGACGATTCAGCGCTTCATTCAATCGTTGCCGCCGAACGTCGCGCAGGTGTTGTCCGCCTTCATGCCGCCGCCCGGGCAGCCAGCGCCGCCGGGTGGTGTTCCGCCGGACGCCGCCGCCCCGCCGGGAGCGAGCGGCGCGAACACGGCCGCGATGCAGGAACAGGGCATGCAGATGCAGGGCGCGGGGGTGTAAGCGATGGCCGCAGAGCAGGAACGCGCTCAGGCGCTACGCTTCGTGCAGGAAATGGCAGGCTGGCAGCTCATTGAGCAGCACATCCTTGAGCGCGCCGCCGACCACCGCGAGCAGTTGATGACGTGCAAGGACTGGGAATCCGTTTTACAGCACCGCGCCGGGGCCGAAGCCTTGGAGGCGGTGCTTTTATTTATAGATCAAACGATTCGCGATGGTGAAGAGCAGTAAACACGCGGGCCCGGCGAGACTCCGCGCCCGCAACCCACTTCGGTGGATCGGCTCCTTCGGGAGCCTTTTTTATATTCCACGCATTGAGAGGAGCAATACCCAATGAGCATTTTCGGTGATGAGACGATAACCCCGCTGGAGTCCCCGGACGATTCCGGACAAGACGATGCAGCGGCGGCCGGACAGACCGGAAGCGACGATCCCGAATTCGACGATCAGGATGACAATGACGCCGACTTCGACGATGAAGGCGATGACGAACAGCCGGAAGATGGCGACGATGAGCCCCCGCAAAGCGGACAAGGCGATGGCCTGATTCTCGGTAAGTTCAAGACGCAGGACGACCTGGCTAAGGCGTATACGAACCTGCAGCGCGAGTTCACCAAGCAGCGCCAGGGCGGCGGACAGGGCGGGCAACAGCAGGCGCCAACGCAGCAGCAGCCTGCGGGCCAGCATCAGGATCCGAATGCAATCTTCTGGGACTCATTCAAGAGCGACCCGTTCGGCACGATGCTGCAAATGATTCGCTTCACTACGCAAGGTGAAATCGCCCCGATCCTCGAGCAGCGCAACAATGAGACGCTCGGCCGCAACTTCGAAGCCGTCGCGAAGGCCTACCCGGCTGCTCGTACTGAGGAAGGCATGAAGCAGGTGTGGGAAAAGGTGTCGGAGATCGCAAATGAGCTCGGCAACCCGCAGTTAATGCAGCAGCCGACGGAACGTATTCTCCGCATGGCGGCGCAGGAAGCGTTTGGCTCTTCCACCTCCAAAGCATACGAGCAAGGCAAGCGCGCCGGCCGCGAGGACGCCGCGAACACACGCCGCAACAAGCAGGCGGCCAATATGCCGAAAGGCAACAAACAACAAAAGCCGACAGACCTCAGCCCGGCCGAGCAGATGAAGGCCAACATCCTCGCTGCTGGCAAGGGCGGCGGGCTCTTCGGCTAACCATAGGAGATGATTGTTCATGGCAGTAGTTTCTGGCGTTCGCGATACCGCGAATATCACCCAAAATAAAATCGTCGTCGACATGTCCGACACGATCGGCCTTCTGCAACCCAATGCAGAACCGTTCATGAGCTTTATGAAAATCGCGAAACGTAACACGGAAGTCGCGAATAATCCGAAATTCGAATGGATGGAAGACGATCTGCTTCCGCGCTGGGACGCCATCAATGCCGGCGCCGGATATGCTTCCGGTATCACGGCGCTGGTCGTCGACAATGCGAATTACTTTTCGGTGAACGACGTCGTGAAGGTGCCGCGTACCGCCGAAGTAATGCTCGTGACGGCGATCAATACCGGCACGCAGACGCTGACAGTGATTCGCGGATACGGCCTGACGGCGGCCGCGGCGCTCGTGGACAATGATCCGCTCATCATCATCGGCAACGCCAACCAAGAGGGCTCCGGCACTCGAGAACTCAAGTCGACGCAAGAGGTGCCGAAGTTCAACCTCACACAAATCTTCAAAACGCCATTCGGCGTGACAGGTACCGAGAATGCAACAAAGATGTACGGCGGGAAGGACCTGTCCTACCAACAAGCAAAAGCTGGCGTGCAGCACAAGATCGACATCGCGCGGGCTTACATGTACGGCGAACGGAAACTTGATACGACCGGTTCGAAGCCTATGCGCACGACGGGCGGTCTGCTGTCGTTCCTCACGAAGAACAACTACGACGCCGGCGGCCAGCTGACGCAGACGGAGTTCGACAACAACATTTCCGAGGTCGTGTTCAAATACGGCTCGAAGAACAAGATCATGCTCGCATCCGCCCGCCTGCTCTCTGTTATCAACGGCTGGGCGATGAACAAGCTGCAAATCAACCAGGAGGCCAAGAGCTTCGGCCTCGAGATCTTCGAGTACGTCACGCCATTCGGGAAATACAGCATCATGAACTACCAGCACATCTTGGAAGGCGCGGTGTACGGTGGCTATGGCGTCATCCTCGATCCAGCGAACGTTAAGCACCGTCCGCTGGCCGGCCGTGACACAAAACTCGAAACCAACATCCAGGCGAACGATTCGGACTCCCGCGTCGATCAGTACATCACCGAGGCCGGCGTTGAAGTCCGGCTGCCGGATACGCACGCCGTATTGACTGGCGTAGCGAGCTGATGCAGGGCGGCTTCGGCCGCCTTCTGAAAGGGTGGAACAGATGGCAAGGGATCCGCAGCCTGTTGACTTGATGAGCAGAAACATTCAGCTAGGCGTTCAGTTTTATGAGAATGCCTTTGCGATTCGAGACACAAATAACTATCGCCCTAATCTTGACCTGTCAGCGTTCCAAAGATTCCAAATATGGGCGTTCAATTCCATGGATCAAGACGTTTCGGTGACACTCCAAAAGATTGATTTGGGAGCACCTCAAAACATTTATCAATGGAACGGCACAGCATGGGCTGGGGCACAAACAACTGTTCCCAAAGGCAGCATTTACTACCTACTTAATACCGCGTTGCCTTGTTTAGACAGAGCTTTCGAGTCGTTGGCATTGAGACTCTCCGCATCCGTCGCCCCTACTTCGGGTTCAATAACAATAAAAGTCGTGGGGGTGCCGAATTAATGCCGGCCGAAACAGCCGAGGCAGTAGCGTGGGCTCTACAACAGAGCATTGTCGTCGATGGAGATGCGTATCCGGTAAAGAAGGATACTTGCCAGATGCTGGTTGATAAGGTGAGCGAGTATTTTAATGCCAATAACATCGAATACGGATCGTTTAGTTTCGCCGACCTGATGGCAGGCGGTTTCTTGGATTAACGATTTGCACAAAGTACTCTATAAGTAAATCGATAGGAGGATTAACATGGCTAAATTCTCTTCCCGCTGTCCTAACCAGGTGCTCTGTATGGTCCCGGCGAGAAACAGCATCGTGGACGGTATCCTCGTTCCTGTACCGGGACAGAACATCCGGTTCGAGCATGGCGAATACGAGACGAACAGCAAGAAGGAAGTCGACTTCATCCGCGCGCATCGCCTCTTCGGTAACGCGATTATTGAAGTCAAGGGCGGCGAGTCCGCGCCGGCACCGCAGGCAGCGGCGGCCGAATAGTATACCGCACTCATTTACGGGGCAGGGCATTCGATGTCCTGCCCTTTTTACGTTCGGAGGTGACGTAATTTGACGCTTGACGAGATGATCCAGCAGTGTGCGGTGGATATAGACGAGGAGTTGCCCAAGAGCGGCGGCGTGTACGTCGGGGACGAGCTGGTGACGGCCAATAAGATCGTGGCCGGGCTGAATTACGCCTATCAGAAGGCGGCGAGGGATAAGCACTTTCTGACGATGCAGGAGACGATGACGCTGGACGACAAGCGTTCGTTCACCGTTTCGTCGCTCGCGCAGCCCGTGGTCAAAGTCTGGAACGTCTACGACGCCAGCGGTGAGCCAATTGACTGGATCGAGCGCAACCAGGCGACGATCGTCTGCTCGGATTACGATTCGGGCGCAGCGGTGACGGTCGAATATTCGTATCTGCCGCCGCGGCTGCTGATCGCGAACCTGAACGGCTCGCCGCTGATCACGGAGCGGCAGATCGATCATATGATTTTCTGCTATTACGCCGACTTCTACGTGTTGTCGCTCGAGCCGGACAACGAAAGCCGCGAGAAGGCTTCGACATTCCTCGGCCTGTTTAACGATGGGATCGACAGCGCACCGATGGCAATGTCGAGCGAATATACGATTTTCCGCGTAGAGAGGTGATCGAGCGATGAGCATCGCCATCCAACATCCGCCGCGCATGCCAGACCCGCCGGAGCTGCGCTTAGGAGCCGACGCGAACCTGCTCATGTCTGGCGGGGTCAATTATAAGAAGGACCCGACACAAGTGCGCGACAACCAGTCGCCGTACATGGTCAATATGTTCGCGATTGATCGCGGATCCATCCTTAATAAGCGCGACGGGCAGGCCTACGTGTACGCGTCGTCCCTCGGCGGCGGCGGCATCAACGGTGCTTATGAACGGCTGTATCAGGGCGTGAAGGTCTTCGCCTGGGGCACGGCCATTTATACGCAGTCCGGCACGTCGGCGCCGGTCTCCATCATGAGCGGGCTCGCCAATGCGAAGGGGTCATTCTTCGCGTTCGGCGGGCTCCTCTATTATATCAATGGTACGAATTTCGTCGTGATCAGCGACACGCTGACGGCGGCTGCGGTGACGCCATATGTGCCGACGCTTCTGATCTCCACGACGCCGACCGGCAGCGGCACGCCATACGAACAGGCCAACCTGCTGACGCCATCGTTCAAGATAAGCTTCAGCGCGGACGGCGCGGCGACGAAATTCTACTTCCCGTTCACCGGCTTAGACGCGGCTGCTGTTACGGTCATGGTAAACGGTGCGGCGAAGACGGAGGGCACGCATTTCACCGTCAACCGCACGGCGACGCCGTATGCATACGTGGATTTCGCTGCCGGCACGTCGCCGACCGGTATCATCGCGACTGGCGCGCCGAACAACGTCATCGTCACGGCGGCGAAGACGACGGCGGGTAACGAAGCCAAGGTCAAAAATTGCCGCTACGCAATCGATTACGGCGGCGACAACGACACGCGCGTCTTTCTGTGGGGGAATCCGAGCTATCCGAACCGCGCTATTCGCAGCGGGCTGATGGATCCGACATACTGGCCGGAGAATGAATTCTCGGACGTCGGCAGCGCCTCGGAACGGCTCGTCGCCTGCGCGAAGCATTACGACAAGCTCGTTTATCTGAAAGAACGAAGCCTGTATTTCACGACCTACACGAACCCTGTTACGCAGGGCTTCTGGGGCGCGAGTCAGATCGGCGCTTCGTTCCCGCTGTATCCGATCAATAGCGCCGTCGGCTGCGACATGCCGGGAAGCGTGCAGATCATCGACAATAACATCGTGTTTGGGAATTCGGACTTGGGATTGTTCATCCTTCTGTCCACGCAGGTAAAGGACGAGCGAGACGTGCGCCCAATCAGCGGCAACATTAACGGCGCGCCGACGCGTCCGGGCCTGCTCGATCTGAGCGTTTCCGACCTGCAGGCGGCTTCCAGCGTTGACTTTGACGGCCGGTACTGGCTGTGCGTCGGCAATCAGGCTTTCGTGTGGGATTATCGGCTTTCTCCATTCGCAGATACCGGCGATGTGGCGGCGGACGAGGATCGGCTGTCGTGGTTTCCGCAGACCAATATTAAAGCGAGCTGCTGGATTCAAGATGACCGCGCGCTCTATTATGGCGACCGAACAACAGGCAGAGTCGTAACCTTTCAGCCAAATTACAACGACTTCGGGCAGCCGATCCCGGCCGTGTGGCAGACGAAGCGCTTCAGCTTCGGTTTGCCCGATTGGCTTAAGACAATTAAAAAGGCTTGGTTTACATCCAAGGCAGGCGGCTATTCGACCGTTAACATCAAGTACATCACGGAAAAGGGAGAAAAGGCTGACAGCGAGGATGTGAATGTAAATTCGTTTCGTTGGAACACGGCTACCTGGGCGACGTGGACGTGGGCAGTCAATGAGTACCCGCCGCCGGAGCGGATCAAACCGAAAATGAAGAAGGTCGTGTACTTCCAAATTGAGTTCAGCAATGGCAATTTGAATCAGAACTTGTCTTTGATGAGCTTGGTTATTCAATACATGGTTGTGAAAAAGGTGAAGTAGGGGAGGGATTCGATGCCTTTAACATTTACGCCGCCAGACGGTTACCGTAATAAAACGAGTTTTCCAACAACGCCGACAAGTGAAGATGCATTTCGAGATTCAATGCAGAGTTTGCTTGACCAAATGCGAGATTACATCAATAACAATTTGGCGTTAACTGCCGGCCCGACAATGGGGTTAAGTCGCCAAGCGATAATTAATGGCAATTTTAACATTTGGCAAAGGGGTACGAGCTTCACGAGTTTGAACGGATTTTCAGCAGACCGATGGTCGATTCAGTACGATGGAACATTGACGGCAGATGTTACGCGCCGTTCCTTTGCTCCTGGACAGACGGAAGTTCCGAATGAACCGAATTACTGCCTGCGAATTACGGTAACAAATGCAGGCACAGGTACACGAGTAGGTATTTCGCAGCGAATTGAAGACGTCCGAACATTTGCGGGAAAAAAAGTGACGCATACGTTTTGGATCAGATCGAATCGAGCTGGACTCAACGTACGAAGGGACATCTTTATCCAAAACTTCGGGAGTGCCGGAAGTACGCAAGTATCAGTAACGACAGGGCAGGCAGAAACGCTGGCCGCAAATGTATGGACGCCGATCACCATCACCTCTACGATACCAAGTATTGCAGGGAAGACGGTGGGCGATAACAGTTATTTATCCTTTGAAGTCCGCTGCTTAAACCCACAAACGGGTGACGTGATCGACATTGCCCAAGTGTCATTGAACGAAGGGAGTGCAGCACTGCCATTCCAAGCGCGCAATATCGCCGATGAACTGGCGTTGTGCTTGCGGTATTACGAAAAAAGCTATGCGTATGGAACAGTGCCGGGAACCGCAGTCAGTAACGGATGCGTGCAATCCACATCGTTGTCATCGTTCCTGCTTTCGCGAAATGATGTCGGATTTCGGGTTAACAAGCGAGTACAGCCGACAATGACGATCTATAGCACTCAAAATGGGGCGGTGGGATCCTCGACAGAAATCACTTCAAGTGGGACGTTTGTAGCGGATCGAGTTGTAACTACGACGGCAGTAGAATCTTCGTTCTCCGTAGGTGGAGCCGCAGGCAATTTCACGGCGAATAACTTCCAGCGGTTCCATTGGACCGCGGATGCAGAATTGTAAAGGGGGATCGTCATGGCGAACCACTATGAAAGAACCAACGAAGCCGGGGTGATTATCCTCGGCTTTTCTGATGCCTTCGTTCAGCCATTGGAGACCGATACTCTCGTTGCCGAAGACGCGGAACGGCATTATAACCCCGTGCTCACAAACGGGCGAGGGCAATTTCTTTACCGCCGGACGAACGGCCAACGCGTCGAGCGTACGCAGGAAGAGCTTGATGCTGAATGGGCAGCGCGGCCGCCCGATCCACCGACCGCAGAAGAGCGGCTTGCCGCAACCGAACAAGCACTGCTTGCGATCATGGAGGCGATGAGCTGATGTACGATTTCATCTTAACCCAGTGGATCATGCGTAAGATTGATGCCGCCAAAGTCATCAGCTACGCCCCGAAATGGATTACGGTCGAACAGGCGGAAGTGATCGTGGGGACACCGCAAATTGAATCGTAAAACTTTACAAATTGTGCTAGTATGGGGTTATCCTACTACTGAGGTGATTCTATGAAGTGTTCAAAGTGCAACGCAGAATTACTTGCACCGCTAAACACATGCACGAGTTGTCACGAAGTTGAACTTCGTATCAGCGCCCCTTCGAACTTTGCAAAACCTATAGTCAATGCTGTGCTGAACTGGAGTCCGTATGATACAGATAACTCAGCAAACCGTTGGGCCGCGGATGCAGAAATGTAGTAGGAGGAGACTATGAAACGGAAGATAGCTATCATCGCCACGTTTTCAAATTTCGCCAAACGTTCCAGTATACTTCAGAACGAATTGAATAAAATCTAGCAACGGGACGCTCTTAATGGGCGTCTTTTTTGTTGCATTCAGAAGGAGATGCTTATGGCGAGCTTACTTACGAAAGACCCGGTGACGGGGCTGAACAAACTGCAGCAGGCGCAGATCGATGCGCGGAAAGCGACGGGTCAGCCTTTGCCGTCATATGCGACACCAGCACCTGCACCGACTCCTACGCCTGCTCCAACTCCGGCTCCGGTTCCGGCAACTCCAACTGCTCCGAAGCCTGCTTCAACGCCAGCGACCACGTCAAATACATTAACCGCCGAACAGCAGGCGGCCATAATTAACAGTTTGACTTCCGCTTCGTCGAAGGCGATGTTGAATTCTGGTCTTGCAAGCGACCCTGTGACGGGGCTGAATAAGCCTCAGACCACTCAGCAGGCCAACCAAGCGATCGCTGCAGCTGGAGGCACTCCGGCGTATGTGGCGCAGGTTCAGGCAGCTTCTAATAATTATGGCGGGACAGGCAATCCGCTTAATGAAATCTTGTACAGTAAGCAGCAGTACGACGCCGGAAATAAAGCGTGGGCAACACAAAACGCAGCTGGTTACTATGACAAGCTTGATCCAGCCGAAGCAGCGGCAGTCCGGAACATGAGCGCGCAGCAATTGATGAACTACATTAATAGCAAAAACGCGCCAGCGCAGCAGCCGTCGAGCGCCTCTGTCGCCAACCAAACTTCGCCATCAAGTAATATTAATGCACCTACAACACAAGTAGCACCGCCTGCAGCGACGACGCAGAAGCCATCACCAACGCCGACAACTCCAGCAGCTCCAGCAGCTCCAGCAGCTCCAGCCGCGACGCCAGGCTATCAATCCACGTACAACGGTCCTGACATGGCAGCGATGCAGGCACAGCTTAATTCGCAGTACGATCAAGCGCAGGCGGCTCAGCTCCAGAAGCTTCGGGATGCATTAGCGACGGCGATGCAAGGGTACAACGCTCAGGAGACACAGGCGAACCAGTCCGCTTACACAAACCGCAACGCCGCGGACGTAACGAACATGCAAAATTCGCAGGCGCTTCGAGAGATGATGGCGAACATGGGGTTGGGCGGCGACGGCCAGAATCTGACGCTGCAGACGGCACAAGGTGCTTCCCGGTTGGGAGCTATTAACGACATTAACCAGACGCAGGCTAATGCGCTGCAGGACATCTCGCAGAAGCGTTCTCTGCTGCAAAACAACGAGGCGGCGAACGAACTCGCGCTTATTCAGCAGCTCGGTTCCGACAAGGCGGCGGCGCTGCTCGATCTGCTTAAGTACGGCGATCAGCAATCGTTCAACGTCGATCAGGCGAAATACGGCCGTTATCGCGACGACATCAATCAGCAGTTCGCGCAGGATCAGTTCAGCTGGCAACAGCAGACGGATCTCGCCAATCTGCTCGGAACGATTAATGGGCAGCGCACGCTCGCCGGTCAAGCCCAAGACTGGGGGAAACAGGTCGATACGGCAAATCTGCTGGGCTATCTCAATGGTCAGCAGACACTCGCGTCGCAGAACCAAGCGTTTAACCAGCAGATGTCGCTGGCGGATCTGATGGGCACGTATAACGGGCAGCAAACACTTGCCGGCCAGCAACAAGCGCTTGCCAACAAGAATGCCAATTGGGGCGCCTATATGGACATCGTCAATCAAACAGGCAACCTGGGCGCCGGCCCGTCGCAGAATTGGGGCAGTCTGGTTAATAATGCAAACTCCGGCTCCCAGACGATGGCCGGGCAGAACCAGCAGTACAATCAAAATATGCAACAGGAACAATTCAAGTATCAGAAGGCGCGCGACACGATCTCGGATAAGCAATGGCAACAGAAGTTTGATGAGGACGTGCGGCAGTATGGCTTGAATTACGGATTGCAGCAGTTGCAGCTTAATAACGATGAGGCGTATCGCAAGGCGCAGCTAGCGCTCAGCCAGGACGACAACGACCGTCAATGGGCATCGCTTGACGCGCAGCTCAGCGGAACGGCCGATCAGGCGAAGGCGGTTTCTGGAGACGTGGCAGGTAATATCCTTGCCCAGTCACTGCAGAAGGTGGTTGGTACAGATCCGGTGTCGGGCAAACCGGTATACGGCACAATTTCCGATCCTACAGCCCGAGAGAAAGCGTTCATCGACGCATGGAATACCTCCGGCGTTGCTCCGGGGGCAGATACGGTCACGATGCTCTCGAAGGCGGGTTACACTGCCCAGGAAATCGCGAATCTGAAGAGTAAATACCCCGTGGCTTTTAATTCAGGGGGGCCGTCAGGCGGGAACGGTTCCCCCGCGAACGTATCAGTACCGCTTCGTTATCAGGAGATGCTGTCGGCGAGCAATAGCAAATATGGGCTTCCGGATGGCTTGCTGGCAGCCGTTGCAAACAAGGAGAGCAGTTTCAATCCATCAGCAAAGAACAGTAAGAGTGGCGCGGCTGGCATGTTCCAGTTCATGCCGGCGACGGCCAAGGGATACGGCATCGATCCTATGGATCCGCGACAATCGGCGGACGCGGCGGGTAAGATGCTGTCTGGTCTGGCCGCCAAGTACGATGGCGATTATTCCAAGGCGCTGGCCGCGTACAACTGGGGCGGTGGGAACGTCGATAAGGCCATCAAGGTTTATGGCGCGAACTGGTTGAGCCACGCGCCGGCTGAGACGCAGAAATACGTAAGTGAAATCCTCGGATAGAGGTGAAAGACATGGCACAACGACCGGTATTGAAATATCGGGGAGAAGATGATGATCATAAAAAACGGGGACAGGATGCGCGTGAGCGTGTCCTTTCTCGCGTTTACGGGGGAGACGACAGCGGCGGAACGACCGTTCCTTCACGACCCGTATTGAAATACATCGGTCCGCCTGATCCCTTGCCGTCATCCTTCAGCGGCGATCCGCGCACGTCCATGCTCAACGTGCCGAACGCGATTGAGAGCTTTCAGGAGCGGCATACGACGCCTGACTTCATGCAGGCCAAGCCGGATGCCAGACCAGGTAGCTTCGAAGCGATTCAGGACTTTCAGCGGAACGCCCCTGTTCCTGCGCCGGCATCGGCCAAGCAACAGTTCTACGAGCAGGAGGCGGCGGCACGAGACAAGCAGCTTGCGGGCGCGCCTGGCTTCATCCGCAAACCATTGGAATTCATTGGCCATGGGCTGGACGTCGTTCAGGCGAACATCCCCGGGCTTGCTGACTTCCAGCAGGGCGCAGCGAAGACATTGGGCGTGGAGGCGGAAACGGCTCCGTCTACCAGCGGTCTACTCGGTCGAGCGGCGAACATCGCCGGTCAATTCGCCGGCGGCGCGGTTAACCCTGCTGCGCTGGAGCAGAGCGTCGCTACAGGGGCTGATCGTATCGCTACTGGCGCGCTTCAGCGATTTGCGCCGAGTGCGAATCCGTTCGTACAGCGGCTGGCCGGCAACGCCGTCGAGGGCGCAGCACAGAACGTGGCAAATACAGCGGCGACGGGGCGGACCTCTGCTCGAGATTTAGCGGAGGCTGCGGCACTGGGCGGACTGGGCGGCGCGGCGTTCGAGGCGGCGGGGACTGGGCTTGGGCGACTTGGGAAAGTACTTCACACACGATTTAAGCGTGCCGGTATCGACGAGCCTGAACAGAAAGTTCAGGAGATTCTTGCATTACCGCTTGGTCGGGAGGATGCGGCTAAGGCGAGGGGGCAACTCCCCCCAGGAACAGAGCCAATCGTCACTCCCTACACGCCAGAGCCGCTCGGGTTGCCGGCTCCGCGTAATGATGCATCGACCACGGCCCGCGTCACGCGCAAGGCAAATCCGTTCCGAGAGCAATTCGAAGACTTGATCGCCCACGCGCAGCGCTTACAGGATGAAGGCCGATTCACTCCCGGCCGCGAGGATCAGGATCTGGATAATCTTTGGGCATCGATGGCCGGCAGAGATGCCCCGAGCCTAGACGAGCTGATCCAGCTTGCCTACCCAACGGGGAAACCGATTGACCCGGATCTGGTTCGACGTGCTCGAAATTACCAAACTTCCCGCCAGGCGGCCGGCGTTCCGCTGCCGGTCAAGTCCGCGTCGGATCGAATGGCACCGCAAGGCGTGCTTGGAACAGTCGACGCGCCTGTCACAGTGCCGGCCCGGCCGAAGTTGGAGTATAAGGAAGCCGCTCCTCCTACGGAAGCGCTGGCAGAGCCGAATGCGTCAAGTGATGTAGAGGGCCTCGTTCGTCAATATCATGATGCCGAGCGCATCCTGCAGGAGATCGACGCAAAATATTCAGCTAATCCAGCGGCTTCGATGGAACCGAAGGACTATCAGGCAATGGCTGAGGCAATGAGCGCCCGGTCGGAGGCAGCCGAACGCATTCAGAAGATGAACAACGGGCCGGCAGAGCTGCCCGATGGTGTTCAAGGCCGGGCGGCTGCCGGCGTCAGGGAAACGAGCTTCGGGGCGCGCGAATCCGCTGTCACCGCGGCGCCGCCGGAGCCACCATCGGACACACAGGCGCTGTTCGGGCGCAAGTCGCAGTCGAGCGGCGGACAGGCGGCGGGAAATTCTGCGAAGACGATCTCACAGACAGCACTCACGAGTAGCTTCCGCAAAAATCTCGGTTTGACGATCGATACTGGGCGCATGGGTGTGCCGAAGTCTCAGGTCGCCGGCATCTATAAGGTGCATCCCGAGGTTATCCGCACTGGGACTCAAGGCGAATATGAAACGTTATCTCACGAAGCAGGTCATCATTTTACGAAGAAGTTTAGCTTGAAGAGCGATCCTTCGCTAGAGAGCGAGCTCACGCAGATGATGGACACGCAGAACGTCCACGACTACAAGCAATATCCGCAGAATCAATGGTTCGATGAGGGGATTGCGGAGTATTTCCGCACACTTCTCTCCGAGCCTGCACAGGCGCGGCAGCTCGCCCCGAGGTTTTCGGCGTTCCTGGAATCCGAGCTGCCGTCCAAGCTGCAGGCGGGCATTCAAGCCGTTCAGCGGGACGTGAAGACGTGGTTGGAACAGGGCGATTATAACCGCGCGCAGGGAAAGCTTGATTTTGAGAGCGGCGGGAAGAAGAAGAAATTCAACTGGAATCGCTTCTACACGACAATGGTGGATGATCTTCATCCCCTCGCGATGTTTGAGAAAGCATTGACGGGGACAATCGCGCAAGGTAAGAAGTCGATCTACAAGATGGCCCGTCTGAGCCGCGGCGTCGCAGAGAGGGCGAAACTGGCGGTAACAAGTGGCATCTACGATGATAATGGTCGAAAGCTGAGCAATGGTTTGCGAAGCATTGTCCGACCGCTCGAGAAGATCGGCATGAGCGAGAAAGACCTATCGACGTACTTAGCTGTGAAGCATGCGGTAGACTTGCGACGCATGGGGAAGGAGACGCCGTTCACGCCGGACGAGATGGCCGAAGTGCTGAACCGTTGGGACGCCGATCCGACGGTGCAGAAAGTCCATCGACAGATCATGAAGTACAACAACGCGCTGCTGGACATCCTCCAGCAGGCCGGCATCGTCTCGCGGCAGTCCGTTCGGGAGATGCGCCAGAAGTATCCGAACTATGTCCCATTCCTCCGGCATTTCGATGATGATGAGCTGGCGGGCTTTAAGGGAGGAGCGCTTGGAGGGGCGAAGGCATTCGCCAATATCACGACTCCGATTCGCAAAATGAGCGAAGAAGGTTCGGATCGGACAATCATCAATCCGCTGGAGTCGATGATTCAGAACACCTTCCGCGCTATGGATGCAGTGGCTCAGAACAAAGTTGGCCTGAATCTCGCGGAACTGGCGAAGGTGGAAGGCGCGGGCGCATGGGTGGAGGCGGTACCTGGGCAGAAATCGGCGAAGGAACATATCGTCGATGTTTATCAGGACGGCAAGAAGCAGGCATATAAGATTCGAGATCCGGACTTGTATAGCGCCCTCCTGTCACTAGATCGCGAATCGACGAATGCGGTTATCAAATTCCTCGGTGGCGCTGCCGGTATGCTACGCGGCGGGGCGACGCTGACGCCGGAATTCATTGTTCGGAACGCCTTCCGCGACGTGGCGAGCGCGATCATCAACAGCTCGAAGTACGGGTTTAACCCGATCGACTTCTTCAAAGGCCTGTTTCATGTTGTGGGTAAGTCGGACGTGTTCGACAAGTTCATGAGCTCCGGCGGCGCCATGTCCACCATGATGGCGCTCGACCGCGATGCGAACCGCGAAGCAATGGAAATGGTGTTCCGACGGAGTATGAAAGACAAGGCCATGAACGTCGTTACGAGTCCAGCCGAGCTGGCGAAGTGGTTGTCGTTGTATCGGCCAGCGCAGAAAACGATCGGTATGTTGAGGCATGGTGCGGAAATTTCGGAGCTCAGTACAAAAGTAGGGAAAGCAAATCGTGTGTTCAAAAAAACTGGAGACTGGGATGAAGCGGCCTATCAAGCTCGAGACCTGATGGACTTCAACCGAGCAGGTAGCTCAATCCGACAAGCTAACCGCGCAGTCGCCTTCTTGAATGCATCCATCCAAGGCACGGACAAGATGGTTCGCTCGTTCAAGGAAAATCCGGCCTCGTTCATGACACGCGCATTTACGACGATGGTTCTGCCGGCCGCGGCGGCGTACTTCTGGAACCGGTATCGTTTGTCTGATGAAGAGCGAGAAACGTACAAGAACATCCCTCAGTACCAGAAGGACAACTTTCTCATCCTCGGCATCCCAGGCACGGGAAGATTCGTCCGGATCCCGAAGCCGTTCGAGACGGGCATGCTGTTCGCAACGTCGACGGAGCGCATGTTGGACTGGCTGCATGACAACGACAAGCAGGCCTTCGACGATTATGGGCGGGCGACATTGCAATCGTTCACGCCGCCAATGATGTTCACCGCGCTTGCGCCGCTGCTGGAAGGCATCACAAACTATTCATTCTTCCGCGACGCGCCGATCGTGCCGCAGGGTGAGCAACGGTTCGAGAAGAAGGACCAGTACGGCGTCTATACGAGCGAAGTAGCGAAGGATATCGGCAAGTTCCTGGACACGATCGGCGTGGGCAATTCAAACTTCGCGAGCCCGCGAGTCATTGATAACACGATTCAGGGGTACACGGCCGGGCTCGGTGGTTACGGCGTCGACCTAGCGGACGCGGGAATTAAGGCGGCCACGGGGCGGAAGACGACGCCGCTGCCGGCAAAAGAATGGAGCGAGCAGCCGGTGTTGCGCTCTTTCTTCGCCAGTACGGCGGGCGGAGGCCAAGTGCGGGACGACTTCTATGACAAATGGGAGAAGCTCAGCAAGAAGAAGGAGTCGGCCGAATTCAACGAACAGCCATTCAAAGATCAGAAGGAATTCTATCAAATGAAACCCTATCAGAAGGAGATTGCGGCTTTGCAGAAGCGGTACAAGGCCATTCTGCAAGATAAAAAGCTGAAATCGGACGCCAAACGCTCGCAGTTGGATGCGCTCGATGCTAGAATGAATGCAGCAGCGAAAAAAGCGCTTGGAAGGTAGGCGGAGAATGAGCCAACGAGCAGGCACCGTCCTCATTGTCATTATTATCATCCTGTTGAACCTATACTTCATGAGCAGCGGCCACGGCGGCCGCGGGCAAGACTACTACGAAACGCAAACGGATGCCGATTACATGAATGAGTCCCCATGACGGGGGCTCATTTTCCTTTTTTCGGAAGGAGCCGAACATGCTGGAAATGGACGAAAGCGAATATTCCGAGTCAGATTTCTCCGACGACATGCTCCGGCAGATCGCCGGCGTATGCGGGCCCCGGACGGCACAGGCGTTGCTGCTTCCGGGGCCCGTTCCTGTATCCGGGGCGCCGGCGGCGCGGCCGGGGGTGAAGCGCAGATGTACGACTTGGTTCTTGAAATGGCGCACGCGGTCTGGAAGAACGGGCTCTCGTTAAGCGCGCTTGGAACGGCGGTGTACGTGCTGCTCAAACAGCGGAAGGTGAAGCGTGCGCTGCGGCGCCTGCTGCCCTGGCTGCTGGAAGACGACAGCGACATCAAGCCATACATCGCGAATCAACTCATCATCATGGAAAATCAGCGGCGCGCCTTGGCCGCGTTAGGGGTGGAAGCGGTATGCCCGCAAAATGCAGTTACCTCGCCGACATCGAGCGGCTTTCTGCGCGCTCTCAGAACGTTCTTTACTTATTCTTGGCTGGGACGATCGCCTGCCCGCGATGCAGCCGGCCGAAACAGCCAGTCTATCACGCACTCAACTATATCGAATCGGAGGAAAAAACAGATGAAGAAATGGCTTAAAGCGGACTCATTGACGGTAATTGGCGGCGCGCTGGCTGCGGCGGTGTCGCGGTATTTCGGGGTGGAGATCGACCCAGCCAACATTTTGGCGGCGGCGATCCTGCTGCTCGGGTATTTCAAGGCGCATGAATACGTGACGGTCGTGCGTGGCGCGAACGGCCTGCCGACGGGCTTCAGCGTCAACAGCCGGAAATTCATTTTCACGGCCATCGCGTTCGGCCTGATCGTCGCCGACGAGCTGCTGAAGCTCAACCTCAGCAATGAGCTGATCATAACGATCACGGCGGCGGTGACGGGATACAACTACACGGAAGGCACGAAGGACGCCAAGCAAGCGGAGCAGGAGGGCGCGGACGCCCGGCAGACGCACTAGGGGGAATCGACATGATCAACATGACATGGCTGGGCGACAAAGTGCCCAATTACGGCAGCCGGGTACGGAACGGGAAGACATATACGCCGATCGTTATCGTCAATCATATCTCGGCTGGCACGCTCAGTAGCATGGACAACTGGTTCCGCAACCCGGCCGCTGAGGCGTCTTCACATTTCGGCATTGGTCGCGACGGGACAATCCATCAGTACGTACGCTTGGAGAATGCGGCTTGGACGCAGGGCCTGACGGCGGATGCTATTCCTCGTGCGACGGCGCCAATCATCCGGCAGATGGGCGTCAATCCGAATTTGTATTGTATTTCGAAGGAGCATGAAGGATATGGTAGTAATGGTGGAGATGGAACATTAACAGAACCACAATTCTGGGCGAGCGTTTGGTTGGATAAATATATACAAAGTGAAGTCGAAAGAAATTGGAGATATCGTATCATCTTTGGGCCGCAAACTGTCATAGGACACTTCCAGGTTGACCCGATTCGTAAGCCGTTCTGCCCGGGGCCGGCTTTCCCATGGGCGCGCACGTATAGCGAGCTTGCGATAGCGGAGAACATGGACCTGGACCATTACGAAGAGCGCGTGCATTATATGATGGATGATGCGAGCAAATACGCTGAAGCCTTCGCGGTGGTCGAGCGAATCAAGGACCTGGGAGGCAAGCTGACGGATCTGAAATGGGGTGCGTCCGCGGAGATGAAGCTGCTGTGGCTCGCGCCGCTGCTGCCGTCGATCAATTACCAGGGCGACGTGACCGCCGCCGGAATCGCGGAACGCGTCCTCGAGTTGGGGGATACCGCAATGGGCGCCGGCACGTGGCAGATGGAGGCTGTACGGAAGCTGCTGCTGTTATTCCCGCTGATGAGAGAAAAAGGCCTGCTCTGATTTTCGGAGCAGGCTTTTTTGCGTTATTTGGCTTTATCGATTTTGTGTTCAAGCGTGCGCGCCACAATGCCGAGATGCAGATCCAAATCAGTCTGCGACACTTCGCGTTCGGCGCGGCGACCGTGCAGCGAATAGAGATAGCGCCGATCTCGAACGGGCACCTCAGAAACCCACATGCCATTCGCCTTCATGTTTCGCTTTGACCTCTCCACTTCAGATACGATGAGGCTCCCGACAACCTTGACGATCGCCTGCGTCACGCCCTTCGTTTCCTCCATCTTCTCTTTCGCGCTCTCGAGTGCAGTAAGCATCGCCACATGAACATTCAACGCAATAATCGGATCGTACATAGCTCATCATTCCTTCGAAGTGTGTTTACCCGTATTATACGCGAACGAGTGTTCTTATATCAAGATAGGCAATCGTCCAGGACTGTGAGGAGTTCCATCAATAAAAGAATGACATTATTATTAGAAGGAAGACGTTTATCCGACTCCCAGTTGTGAATGCTTTTTACGTCTACATTCATCTCTCTGGCCAGTTCTGTTTTTGACAGCCCCCGATATAAGCGCGCCTTCTTGATCTTCTGTCCAAGCGTTTCCACCGGAAGCATTTCGAATTTCCCCAAATAACTAACCGGCTTCCCCAGCGCGGCGGAAATTCTCCGTAACACCGGCAAGCCCACGCCCGTCACATCCCGTTCGATCATGCTTAACCCTTCCGGCGTAAGAGAGCATTGTTCCGCTAGCTGCCGAATGGTCGCGCCCAGTTCTAAACGAGTTGAACGAATTCGTGCGCCAACGGTGTCTGGGCGATCAGAATTCATGGTTCTAAACGTCGATGGCAAGGCTTCCTTGCGCACTACTTGAAAATCCAAGGTATTATTCTCACGGGCATGGATTCATGCTTGCCGCAAGCAGGAAAGAGGCCGGGAACCGGAATACCGCCCGGGAGCGGGCGATCGTCACTTCCCGATCCTCGAGCGGCTGTCTGAGCACTTCGAGCGCCGCTCTGGAGAATTCGGGCAGCTCGTCGAGGAATAACACGCCTCGATGCGCAAGCGTCGCTTCCCCCGGCCGCGGAATGGAGCCTCCGCCAATAAGGCCGGCCGCCGATATCGTATGGTGCGGACTGCGAAATTGACGTTCTTGCATCAGGGACGGTATCCCGCCCGGCAGCTTGCCGGCCGCGCTGTAAATCTTGGTAACCTGCAGCGCTTCTTCCTCGCTGAGAGGCGGCATAATCCCGGGCAGCCGTTTCGCCAGCATCGTTTTGCCGGTTCCCGGCGGACCCGTCAACAGCACGTTATGATTGCCCGCAGCTGCGATGAGAAGCGCACGCTTGGCATGATGCTGACCGAGGACATCGCCATAATCGCCATGCGGCGTCCGATAGATATTCCCGGCGACGGCCTGACGAATTTCAGCATGAGCGTCATAACGCAGCGGCTCCCATGACTGCTCGGCGGATTTGGGTTCGCCAAGATCCCGCAAATGCGCGGCCGCAAACAGCTCGATGCCCTCGATGCACGAAGCCTCGGCTGCGTTGGCGCGTGGGAGAAGCACCCTCGCGACGCCGCTCTGCTTCGCTTGTTCGACCATCGCCAGCACGCCGGGAACCGCCCGGATTTCGCCATTCAACGCAAGCTCCCCGAGCACGATAAAATGCTGAAACAGCTCGCTTCGAAGCTGACCGCTGGCGGCCAGTATCCCCGAGGCAATGGCCAAATCGAATGCCGTTCCTTCTTTCCGCAGGTCTGCGGGCGCCAAATTGACCGTAATGCGTTCCATCGGGAACGTGAATCCGCAATTTTTGACGGCGGCTCTTACGCGCTCCACCGATTCCCGCACCGCCGGATCGGGCAGACCGACCACGTTCACTTGCGGCAAGCCGTTCGAAATATCGACTTCCACCGCTATCATTCGACCTTCGACCCCGTAAACGCTGCCGCTGCAAATTCGAGTGTACATAACAAAAAACACCTCCGCCATTTCGGCTGAAGGTGCTTCCTCACAGGTCCGTATCAGTAAATATCCTCATTATAATAGTGCACGTGCGAAGAAACTGTCAACTTCGGCAAGTCATGCGTATCGCGTCATGCGTTCGGCAGCGCTTCGATCTGAAGCCGATGATGGCGGTCGTGGTCGATGAAATCGACGAGATACGCCCGAATGGTGAACGCATTGCCGTCACCGTCAAGGTAATTCGCTTCGCACTGGCCGGGAGACAAGGATTCAAGCAGCTCAACGAGCTGCCGCCGTTGTAAGATGCAGGCGTCGATGAGCTCGTTCTGCCCTACGGATGAGGCGTATGAAGCGGCTTGAGCGTTAAACGCGTCGAAATCCGTATGCTTCAGCGTCAAGGAAGCGCCGGCAGCGATCGGCGATATGGCGTTATCCTTGAAATGCTCGTCCCAAAGCATCATATGTCCGATAACGCCGCAGACGGGCCATTTGCCGGGCTGAAGCGGCCGGTTCCATTGTTCGCCGCTCATCCCGCGAAGCGATTCCGCGAAGGGGATGAAGGAACGAAATTTCGACAAAAGCTCGGAAAGGTTTTCCATGGCTGTCGGTTGCTCCCTTCAGAAAATTGTGTTACCATGACTGTAACCGAACAAATGTTCGTTGTCAATAATTTGCTGAAGTTTGGCAATACTAGGCTCTGTATCAATACATCTCCAAGTTAAGCGTTTTACGCTTGCTTTCATATCGCTATGAGATGAAACTGATATCAAAAAAGATGGTTTTTCGCCGCAAAAAAATAGGAATGCCATGGCGAATCGTGTTACAATACTTATTGGTTTTGTGTACATACGTAGGAGTTAACTGCGGATAGGAGGATTTTCGCAAATGAATATCCATGAGTATCAGGGTAAGCAAGTGCTGAAACAATATGGGGTTGCCGTGCCGGAAGGCAAAGTGGCATTCTCTGTTGACGAAGCTGTAGAAGCGGCAAAATCGCTGGGCACGCCGGTCGTTGTTGTCAAAGCGCAAATTCATGCCGGCGGACGCGGCAAAGCGGGCGGCGTTAAGGTTGCCAAAAATTTGGACGAAGTTCGCGAATACGCGAGCCAAATTCTCGGCAAAGTGCTCGTCACGCACCAGACAGGTCCGGAAGGCAAGGAAGTCAAACGCCTGCTGATCGAGCAAGGCTGCGACATCAAGAAAGAATATTACATCGGTCTTGTCGTTGACCGCGTTACGGGCCGTATCGTAATGATGGCTTCCGAAGAAGGCGGCACGGAGATCGAAGAGGTCGCCGCGCACACGCCCGAGAAGATTTTCAAAGAAGTAATCGACCCGGCTGTCGGCCTGCAAGTATTCCAGGCCCGCAAGCTTGCTTATTCCATCAACATTCCGAATGAGCTCGTGAACAAAGCCGCTAAATTCATGCTTTCGCTCTACACGGCGTTCGTCGAGAAGGACTGCTCGATCGCTGAAATCAACCCGCTCGTCGTAACCGGCGACGGCAACGTAATGGCGCTCGACGCCAAGCTGAACTTCGATTCCAACGCGCTGTACCGTCACAAAGACATCGTCGATCTGCGCGACCTGGAAGAAGAGGACGAGAAGGAAATCCAAGCGTCCAAGTTCGATCTGAGCTACATCGCGCTCGATGGCAACATCGGCTGCATGGTTAACGGCGCAGGTCTTGCAATGGCGACGATGGATATTATCAAATACTACGGCGGCGACCCTGCCAACTTCCTCGATGTAGGGGGCGGCGCTACGAAAGAGAAGGTTACGGAAGCTTTCAAAATCATTCTCTCCGACGAGAAGGTTAAAGGCATCTTCGTAAACATCTTCGGCGGCATCATGAAATGCGACATTATTGCCGACGGCGTCATTTCCGCAGCGAAAGAGCTCGGACTCGACCGTCCGCTCGTCGTGCGCCTGGAAGGCACGAACGTCGAGCTCGGCAAGAAAATGTTGAACGAATCCGGTCTAAACATCGTTGCAGCCGACTCCATGGCCGACGGTGCACAGAAGATCGTCGCGCTAGTGAAGTAAGACAAACCTTGTCGCGGTTCGGCGGCATACGATATCATTTAGGGGATGTGAGTTTCGATGAGCATTTTGGTAGGCAAAAATACAAAAGTCATTACCCAGGGCATCACAGGTGCCACAGGGTTGTTTCATGCGAAGGGCGCCCTGGAATACGGTACCCAAATGGTTGGCGGCGTAACGCCGGGCAAAGGCGGAACAAACGTCGATATTACGCTTGAGAACGGAACGGTAGTCTCGCTTCCGGTCTTCAATACGGTTGCCGACGCAGTCGCCAAAACAGGCGCAACGGCATCGGTAATCTACGTACCGCCTGCATTCGCTGCAGATTCCATCTTGGAAGCGGTCGACGCCGAGCTTGATCTTGTCATTTGTATTACTGAAGGTATCCCGGTAATCGACATGATTAAAGTGAAACGGTACATGGAAGGCCGCAAAACGCGCCTGATCGGTCCAAACTGCCCGGGCGTCATCACGCCGGGCGAGTGCAAGATCGGCATCATGCCGGGCTATATCCACACGAAAGGCCATGTAGGCGTCGTTTCCCGCAGCGGAACGCTCACTTACGAGGCTGTACACCAACTGACGACGCGCGGCATCGGACAATCCTCCGCTGTCGGCATCGGCGGCGACCCAGTCAAAGGTTCGGAGTTCATCGACATCCTGAGCATGTTCAATGAAGATCCGGATACTTACGCGGTCATCATGATCGGCGAAATCGGCGGCTCCGCGGAAGAAGAAGCGGCTGAGTGGGTTAAAGCGAACATGAAGAAGCCGGTTGTCGGCTTTATCGGCGGCGCAACGGCGCCTCCGGGCAAACGTATGGGCCATGCCGGCGCCATCATCTCCGGCGGCAAAGGTACGGCGGCGGAGAAAATCGCAACGCTCGAAAAATGCGGTATTCGCGTAGCGCCTACGCCATCGGAAATGGGTTCCACGCTCGTCAGCGTTCTTGAAGAGCGCGGCATGCTGGACAAGTGCAAAACGCACTAAGCGGCTGATCGCTAGTCTAATCACGAATAGAAGTTAAAGGTAAGCAACCTTTCCAATTGCCCATAATGGGCTGGAAAGGTTGCTTTTTTTAGTTGCAATCTAAATTCGGCTTGCTTTCTGTTTGCTCCTCAAGCACAATAGGATGCAGGCCTTCGAGACGAGGAGACCTGTCATGAACGATATGGAAACGAAAATCGAAGCCTTGATTACATTGCATGAAGCACCCGGAATCGGTTGGAAGACCATTCGAAAAGTGTACGAATATGGACGTGAATGCGGGCAATGGAATCATTTTGCGCGGTTGGCGCCGGAGGCCTGGATCTCGTCGGCCGGGTTGAAGCCGGAACAAGCGAAAGCAATCGCGCATGCGTTCGCAACGGTCGAGCCGGCAGCGAGACAACGGGAAGCTCTTTCGCGCGGCATATCTCGGATTACATATTTCGATGATGAATATCCCGATCTGCTGAAGCAAATCCCGCAGCCGCCATGGGTGTTATATGCGATCGGCCGCGTAGAACTGCTGAAACGTCATGCTATTGCAATCGTCGGGACCAGAGGACCGACTTCTTATGGAAGAAAGACGGCATCCATGCTAGGCGAGAAGCTTTCGCAGCGCGGCGTGACGGTTACTAGCGGCCTTGCGAGGGGCATAGATGCGATGGCGCATGAAGGAGCGCTGCAGGGCCGCGGAAGTACGATTGCGGTTCTAGGAACCCCGGTAGATCGCGTATATCCGCTTGAGAACCGTTCCCTGTATCATCGGGTCGCGGAACAAGGGCTAATTCTCTCCGAAGTTCCGCCCGGAACGCCGTTTCATCCCGGACTGTTCCCGCTTCGCAACCGGATTATTGCCGGGCTGACGTTAGGCACGGTCGTCGTGGAAGCGGCCGAACGAAGCGGGTCGCTGATCACGGCCGATCAGGCGCTTGAAGCGTCGCGGGACGTTTTTGCCGTTCCGGGTCCGATTTCATCGCCGAAGAGCGCGGGGACGAACGGTCTTATCCGTCAAGGAGCGAAGCTGGTCGCTTCGTGCGACGATATCCTGGAGGAGTACGAAGGGGTATTTGATTTTCGCGGTCCTTCGCGGCCCGGGGACGCGCCCCAAGCAGCGGAAACGGACGGTTTTTTGACCGAAGAAGAGGCGTTCATCTACCGTCTTTTGCAGGAAGAAGCGCGCACGATGGATGAGCTTCATGCGCTTTCGTCCTTTCCGTTTGGACTTTTGCATTCAATTCTGATAAATTTAACTATAAAACGGAAGATTGAACAGCATTCTGGTTCCATATATAGTGTAATGTAGCCAAAGAAGTGGAGAGGAGGACGCAGCGATGGCAGATTCGCTTGTCATTGTAGAATCACCCGCCAAAGCAAAAACGATCGGCAAATATCTCGGCAGCAAGTTCATCGTCAAAGCATCGATGGGCCATATCCGCGATTTGCCGAAGAGCCAGACGGGTGTTGAAGTGGAAAATAATTTTCAACCTAAATATATTACGATTCGCGGAAAAGGCAGCGTCCTGAAAGAACTGAAGGATGCCAGCAAGAAAGTGAAGAAAGTGTACCTCGCAGCTGACCCTGATCGCGAGGGAGAAGCGATTGCGTGGCATCTGGCGCATTATCTCGAAATTGACGAGAGCGACACCTGCCGCGTCGTATTCAATGAAATTACGAAACAGGCCGTCAAGGATGCGTTCAAGACGCCGCGGCCGATCAATATGGATCTGGTCAATGCGCAGCAAGCGCGCCGGATCCTGGACCGTCTCGTCGGTTATAAGATCAGCCCGTTATTATGGAAGAAAGTCAAAAAAGGACTGTCCGCCGGCCGCGTACAATCGGTCGCGGTCAAGCTCATCATCGATCGCGAGAACGAGATCGACGCCTTCGTTCCGGAAGAGTATTGGAGCATAACCGCCCAGCTGAAGAAAGGCGCGACGGCGTTCGAAGCGAAATTTTATTCGCTTAACGGCGAGAAGATCGAGCTCGGCAACGAAGCGGAGATGCAGGCGGTTCTGGACGCGATGGGGTCGGCCGCATTTACGGTCGGCGAAGTGAAAGAGAAGGAACGTCTCCGCAATCCGGCGGCTCCGTTCACGACAAGCTCCCTGCAGCAGGAAGCGGCCAGAAAGCTCGGGTTCCGCGCGTCCAAGACGATGTCCGTCGCGCAGCAGCTGTACGAAGGCGTCGAGCTCGGCAAAGAGGGCACCGTCGGTCTCATTACTTACATGAGAACGGACTCGACGCGGATTTCTCCGGTCGCGCAGGAAGAAGCGAAGGGCTTTATCGAGGAGAAGTACGGTCCGTCTTACGCGCCGGAACAGCCTCGCATATACGCCAAGAAGAACAGCAACGCGCAGGACGCGCACGAAGCGGTCCGTCCGACCTCCGTTCTGCGTGATCCCGACTCCATGAAGGAGTTTCTGAGCCGGGACCAGTTCAGGCTGTATAAACTGGTCTGGGAGCGTTTCATCGCGAGCCAGATGTCGTCCGCGGTGCTCGATACGATGACGGTCGACTTTACGGTCGGCAGCGGCGCCGTATTCAGGTCCGTCGGCTCGAAAGTGAAATTCCCGGGCTTCATGAAAATCTACGTCGAAGGCAACGATGACGGAACGACCGATGAAGAGAAGTTCCTGCCGCCGCTAGCCGTAGCGGAATCGATTCAGGCGGAATCCGTGGAGCCGAAGCAGCATTTCACGCAGCCGCCGCCGCGGTATTCGGAGGCGCGTCTCGTCCGCATGATGGAGGAAATCGGAATCGGCCGGCCGAGCACGTACGCGCCGACGCTCGAAACGATTCAGAAGCGCGGCTACGTGGCGATGGAAGAGAAGAAGTTCATCCCGACGGAACTCGGAGAGCTTGTCATTCAAATGATGGAGGAGTTTTTCCCCGAAATCCTGGATGCGGAATTCACCGCCCATATGGAAGAAGACCTCGACCATGTGGAAGACGGCAAGGAAGACTGGGTACGCGTGCTGGGCAATTTCTACGAATCCTTCGAGAAACGCCTGAAAGTGGCGGAAGAGGAAATGAAAGAAGTCGAGCTGCAGGACGAAGTCTCCGATGAGATTTGCGAGAAATGCGGCCGGCATATGGTTTACAAAATGGGCCGATTCGGCAAGTTCCTCGCCTGCTCCGGATTTCCGGACTGCCGGAATACGAAACCGATCGTCAAGGATATCGGCGTCGATTGCCCGAAATGCAAGGTCGGCAAAATTATCGAGCGCCGCAGCAAGAAGGGCCGGTATTTCTACGGCTGCGATCAATACCCGGGCTGCGACTACGTCTCCTGGGATAAACCGGCAAGCAAGCCTTGTCCGAACTGCGGCGGCTTGATGGTGGAGAAACGCAATCGGAGCGGAGCGAAGCTTGCGTGCACGCAGTGCGAATATAATGAAGAAGTGATCGAAGAGCAGGATTCCGCCGAATTATAGGCGTTGCTTTGGATTGAAAGGAAGGGTTCAGCAGTGTCAGAAGTACAACGCGTTACCGTAATCGGCGCAGGTCTTGCGGGCAGCGAGGCCGCATGGCAGATCGCCTCGCAAGGCGTGCCGGTTACGCTCTATGAAATGCGGCCGGCAACCCAAACGCCGGCTCACCATACGAATCATTTTGCCGAGCTTGTATGCAGCAACAGCCTCCGTGCGAATGGGCTGGCGAACGCCGTAGGCGTTCTGAAGGAAGAGATGCGCCGCATGAACTCTTTGATCATGGATTGCGCGGATCGTAACGCCGTTCCGGCAGGAGGCGCGCTCGCAGTCGACCGTGACGGCTTCTCCGGCGATGTGACGCGGATTTTGAAGGACCATCCTTTGATTGAAGTGCGCACCGAGGAAGTAACGGAAATTCCGACCGAAGGCATTGTATTGATCGCTACCGGTCCGTTGACGGCACCGAAGCTCTCCGCGCAGATTCAAGAGCTGCTGGGCGAGGAATATTTTTATTTCTACGACGCGGCTGCGCCGATTGTCGAGAAGGATTCCATCGATATGTCGAAGGTGTATCTGGCGTCCCGCTATGACAAGGGGGAAGCGGCTTATCTGAACTGCCCGATGACGGAAGAAGAATTCGAACGTTTCCACGAGGCGCTCATTTCCGCCGAGAAGGCGGAAATGAAGGAGTTCGAGAAGGAACAATACTTCGAAGGCTGCATGCCGATCGAGGTCATGGCCAGCCGCGGCAAGCAGACGGTGCTGTTCGGGCCGATGAAGCCGGTCGGCCTGGTGAACCCGCATACGGGCAAGCTGCCGCATGCCGTAATCCAGCTGCGCCAAGACAACGCTGCCGGAACGCTGTACAACCTGGTCGGGTTCCAGACTCACTTGAAGTGGGGCGAACAGAAGCGGGTATTCTCGATGATTCCTGGTCTTGAGAATGCGGAATTCGTCCGGTTCGGCGTCATGCACCGCAATACGTTCATTAATTCGCCGAAGCTGTTGAAGCCGACCTATCAAACCATCAACCGGGAGAATCTGTTCTTCGCCGGCCAGATGACGGGCGTCGAGGGGTATGTGGAATCGGCGGCTTCAGGCTTGATCGCCGGGATGAACGCCGGCCGGCTCGCTAAAGGATCGGAGCCGATCGTCTTCCCGGCCGATACGACGCTTGGCAGTATGGCGCAGTATATCACGACGGCGGATTTCAAGCATTTCCAGCCGATGAATGCCAATTTCGGGCTATTCCCTCCGCTCGAGAAGCGTATGCGCAGCAAGAAGGACAAGAACGACGCCATTGCGAACCGGGCGCTTGATCAGCTGGCCGGGTTCAAAGAAACATACCTTTCCGGAAACGAGTCTATTCAAGAAGAAACGAAGAGCTAGGCTCCGGAACGAGCAAGGACAAACGACAGCGGCAGCAATGAGCTAACGGCGGCCGCTGTTTACTTTTTTTGAAATTTTTTCAATAATCAATCGATTCGCACCAATGACCAAGGTTCGCTTCAGTCCTACATAAACGGCTTATGACGAGATAAAGGAGGCATTTCGATGAACATGGAATTTCACGCGACGACCATATGCGCGGTCCGGCATAACGGCAAAGGCGCCATTGCCGGCGACGGGCAAGTGACGTTCGGCAACAGCATGGTGATGAAGCATCACGCCAAGAAAGTAAGGCGTTTATATCGCGGTCAGGTTATCGCCGGATTCGCGGGATCGGTTGCCGATGCGATATCGTTATTCGAGAAGTTCGAGGGCAAGCTCGAAGAGCATCACGGTAATTTGCAGCGGGCTGCCGTAGAGCTGGCCAAAGATTGGCGTTCGGACCGCGTCTTGCGCAAGCTCGAGGCAATGATGATCGTGATGGATGCGACGGGACTGCTGCTGATTTCGGGCGGCGGCGAAATCATCGAGCCCGATGACGGCATACTGGCCATAGGCTCCGGAGGCAGCTTCGCGCTGGCGGCTGCCCGCGCCGTGCGTCAGCATGCGCCTCATATGGAGGCGAAGGACATGGTCAAGTCGGCGCTTGAAATCGCTGCGGATATTTGCGTTTTCACGAACCGGAATATTATTGTGGAAGAAATCGAATAGGTTACTCGTAGAAGGTACGAAACGGAGGGAAAGAGATGTCAAACGAAGCATTGACACCGAAGCAAATCGTGGCAGAATTAGATAAATATATTGTCGGTCAGAAGGCCGCGAAACGGTCCGTGGCTGTCGCATTGCGCAACCGGTATCGCAGAAGCCGGCTGGATGAAGCGATTCGCGACGAGATCGTCCCGAAGAATATATTGATGATCGGTCCGACCGGCGTCGGCAAAACCGAAATCGCCAGACGGCTTGCCAAGCTCGTCAACGCGCCGTTCGTGAAGGTGGAAGCGACGAAGTTCACGGAAGTCGGCTACGTCGGCCGCGACGTGGAGTCGATGGTTCGGGATCTCGTCGAGACGGCCATCCGGATGGTTAAGCTGGAGAAGACGGAGAAGGTCAAGGACAAAGCCGAAGTGTTGGCGAATGAGCGCATTGTAGCGATGCTCGTCCCTTCGTCCGTGAAAGCGAAATCGACGAAGAACCCGCTCGAGATGCTGTTCGGCAACTCGAATGGGTCTAAAGAACCAGAAACGGAGCCGGAAGAGAGCGCATCGGTAATCGAACGCCGGAAACAAGCAAAGGAACAATTGGCGGCCGGAAAGCTGGAGAACGAGATGATCGAAATCGAAGTGGAAGACACTTCGCCGAATATGCTCGACATGCTTGCCGGCCAAGGCAACGAAGGCATGGGAATGGGCGCGAACATGCAGGAGCTGTTCGGTCAGCTGATGCCCAAGAAAGCCAAGAAGCGCAAGCTTCCGGTCAAGGAAGCCCGCAAAGCGCTTATTCAAGAAGAAGCGAACAAGCTCATCGATATGGACGATGTGATCTCGGAATCGGTCAACCGCGCGGAACAGTCCGGCATCATCTTCATCGACGAGATCGATAAAGTCGCGAGCTCCTCCCGGGGATCCGGTCCCGACGTATCGCGCGAGGGCGTGCAGCGGGACATTTTGCCGATCGTCGAAGGATCGACGGTGATGACCAAGTACGGGCCGGTCAAGACGGACTACGTGCTGTTCATCGCCGCGGGCGCCTTCCATATGGCGAAGCCGTCCGATTTGATTCCGGAACTGCAGGGCCGTTTCCCTATTCGTGTCGAATTAACGAACTTGAGTTTAGAAGATTTTGTGAAGATATTAACGGAGCCGAAGAACGCTCTTACGAAACAATACACGGCCTTGCTGGAAACCGAAGGCATTACGATCGAGTTCTCGGACGACGCGGTTCGCGAGCTTGCCTCGATCGCGGCGGACGTGAACAAAAACACGGAGAATATCGGCGCAAGGCGGCTGCATACCATTCTGGAGAAGCTGCTTGAGGACCTTTCTTTCGAGGCGCCGGAGCTTTCCTTGGAGCATATGACCATCACGCCGGAGTACGTGCGGGAGAAACTGGGCAATATTGCGAAAAATCGCGATTTAAGTCAATATATACTGTAAGGGACGGACAGGAAAGTAGGGGGCAAACAGCAATGATTTTATTGGCAAAGACAAGAACGCTCAACCGGCTGCTGCAGCGTGCGGCAGGGGGAGCGCTCAATTTCCGGGAGATGGCGGAAGTGCTCTGTACGACCATACAGGCGGACGTGTTCGTTGTCAGCCGCAAAGGGAAAGTACTGGGCTGCGCCGCGGCAGGGCCTTATCAGCATGAACAGCTGCGCGCGCTGCCGATCGGCGATCTTCGCTTTTCTCCTGAGAGCAACGACCGATTCATGAGTATGCAGGAAACGGCGACGAATGTACTGCCGGACGGCGGCATCGCGGAGTCGTTCCCGATGATGGCGGCGCAGGACATTATGACCGTCGTGCCGATCGTCGGCGGCAGGGATCGTCTGGGCACGTTGGTGCTGCTCAGAAGCGCGGAGCCGTTCGGCGATGACGAATTGATTCTGGCGGAGTACGGCAGCACGATTGTCGGCATGGAGATCCTACGCGAACGGGCGGAAGAAATCGAGCTGGAGGCCAGAAGCAGGACCGTGGTAGCGGTTGCGGTCGGCTCGCTGTCCTTCAGCGAGCTGGAAGCGGTTGAACATATATTCGATGAACTCGATGGGAAGGAAGGCCTGCTCGTCGCGTCCAAAATCGCGGATCGGGTCGGCATTACGCGCTCGGTCATCGTCAATGCGCTGCGCAAGCTGGAAAGCGCGGGCGTCATCGAAACCAGGTCGCTCGGCATGAAGGGGACCTATATTCGCATCTTGAATACGCAGCTTTTGCAGGAGCTCAAAAAGAATAAAAATTAGCCGTTCACACAGTCATTACAAATCCATTCAAAAAACAGTTCAAATATCCCATATATTAGTCCTATCTTCGACAAAGATAGGGCTTTTTTCTTATTGTAATAAATTAGGAAGTTGAGGAATATTAGTTTGATGGAAAAGGTTCGACAAGTCTCTCTCATAAATTTAATGAATCTTTGTCGAACGAAGAAGGAATGTCTGGTAATCTGTTGAATATCTAACATCATACGAAACAGAAAGCGGGGTTTTTCAGTGAATTTGTTGAATGGCGCGGAATTCGGCAGACTGCAGAACGCCTTGAATGCGGCGGAGATGCGGCAGCGGGTCATTGCCAACAATATCGCGAATGTCGATACGCCCAAATTCAAGCGTTCCGAGGTCGTTTTCGAACAATTGCTCGAGCAAAGCATGGGTTCCGGTGCGTATCAGCTTGCAGGCAAACGAACGAATCCGCGTCATATTCCTATCGGATCCTCATCTTCGGTTCCGCAAGCGCAAGTCGTTACGGATGAAACAAGCGTCATGAACAATGACGTGAATAATGTCGATATTGATAGAGAAATGTCGCTGCTCGCCAAAAACCAGCTTAATTACAATTTCTACGTCCAACAGATGAATCACGATGTGAAAATGATGCGCATCGGAATCGAAGGGAGAGCCTGATTATGAGATTGACGAACGGGTTTGACGCCAGCGCCTCCGCGCTGACGGCCCAACGTCTCCGGATGGATGTCATTTCTTCCAATATCGCGAATGCAGAAACGACAAGAGCGTCTTACGTAAACGGCCGCTATGAACCTTACAAACGCAAAATGGTCGTGCTCGAGCCGACATCGCAATCGTTTGCCGACGCGCTGAACCGCCAGATGAACGGCTCCGATCAGACGCCCGGCGTAAAGGCGGCGAGAATCGTCGAAGATTCGTCCCCGATGAAACTGGTTTATAACCCGACCCATCCCGACGCGGACGAGAACGGCTACGTGAAAATGCCGAACGTCGACGTGCTGAAAGAGATGGTCGACATGATATCTGCATCGCGATCGTACGAAGCCAACGTAACCGCTATGAATGCGACCAAAGGCATGTTCGTTAAAGCGCTCGAAATCGGTAAATAAACAGAGATAACGCGGAGGGATACCTTTGATTAACCCCATGACTCTTAATCCGGTGCAAAGCCAGTCCATAAAACCGGTCGTAACAAATAACCCCAGCAGTTCCTCGACGCCGGCTGATCTTACGAAAACCTTCGGCGAATTCCTTCAAAACGCACTGGACGGCGTAAGCGCACAGGAACAAAACGTACATACGATGAACGATCAATATTTGCTCGGCAACGTTGACGTTTCGCAAGTCATGGTTGCGACCCAGCAAGCGGAGCTCGGCTTGCAGCTCACCTCACAAATCCGAAACAAAGTGATTGAAGCCTATCAGGAAATAATGCGGATGCAGATCTAATGGCTTGTCCATTCGCATTAGAAGCTAACAGTGAGGTGGAATCGTGAACGAGAAATTTGCCCAATATCGAGCGAAGGTTGCTCAGTATTGGAACGTATTGGAGAAGAAACAGAAGATTTGGCTCGGCGCTTCCGCAGGCATCATCATTTTGACGATCATCCTGCTTACATACCTGATGTCGAGAACGAACTACGAGGTGGCGTTTCGCGATTTGGACAGTACGGACGCAGCCGCTGTAATGGCGTACCTGGATTCGAGCAAGATACCTTACAAACTATCCGAGGCAGGGCAAACGATTTCGGTTCCGACGGCGGACGCTTCCAAGGTGAAAGTGGAGGCGGGTTCCCAGGGGATCATTCGCAACGGTTCGATCGGGTTTGAATCCTTTAACGACAGCTCTTCGATGTTCGGTTCGACGGACCGGGAATTCGATGTGAAATACCGCAGCGCATTGAACGGTGAAATCCAGCGCTTGCTGAACGACATGCAAGGCGTCCAGAAGTCGAACGTATTGGTCAGCCTGCCGGATACGACGCCGTTCATGACGACGGAAGAGAAGGAACAGGCATCGGCTTCGATCATGCTCACCTTCCGTCCGGGATATCGTCCGGCGCAGAAGGAAGTCGACGGCTATTATAATCTCGTCAAAACGTCGATTCCGAACATCAAACCGGAAAACATTACGATCTCGAGCCCTGAAGGGGAGCTCCTCGCTTCGAGCGAAGTCGGAGGAAGCGGTACGGGCGGCGATCTGATTGAGACGCATTACCAGATTCAGCGCAAATACGAGAACGATCTGAAGCAAAAAATCCAGTCGTTCCTGGGGCCGATGGTCGGCATGGACAACCTGGTCGTGAGCGTATCCAGCTCGATCAATTTCGATCGGATCAAGTCGGACAAGCAATTAGTCATTCCATTGGAGGACAACAACAACAACGGCATTATCGTCAGCGAGTCGTCTTCAAGCAAGACCGCGACCGGCGCTTCGTCGGTTGGCGGCGTTGCCGGCACGGGCGAAACCGATGTGCCGGGATATGAAGCGAGCGGCAGCGGCAACGGCGGCACGTCCGAACAGAACGATCGGACGACGAATTACGATTACAGCAAGGACAATATTCAAACCGAGTCCGGCCCGTATGTCATCAAGGACTTATCTATTAGTATCGGCGTAGAAAAATCAAAATTAAGTGCGGAAGCGAAAACGGATATGACGAATGTCGTCGCATCGATCGTACGCTCGCAATTGGTCGAGTCCGGACAAGATGTAGCTAATGACGCGTTGATCGAGAAGAAAGTTTCAATCATGGCGCAAAGCTTTATCGACAATGGCGGGGCAGCATCCTCCAAGACGCTTTCCACCGGTTGGATGGTCGGCATCGGACTTGCGGCGCTTGCGTTGATCGGCGGTTTGGGTTACGTCGTCGTCCGCCGCAGAAAACAAGCGGAGCTCGTCGAAGATATGGCGGTTCCGGGCAATGTAGAGTACCCGACGATCGATCTGGACAGCGTTCAGAACGAGAGTCAAGTTCGCAAGCAGCTTGAAACACTGGCCAAGCGCAAACCGGAAGAATTCGTTAACTTGCTCCGGACTTGGCTGGTTGAGGAATAGAGGTGGCCGGAGTGGCAAAATTACAAGGATTCAGCGGTCGTCAGAAAGCAGCTATTTTGTTAATTTCGCTCGGTCCGGAAGTTTCCGCTCAGATCTTTAAACATTTAAGAGATGACGAAATCGAACAGTTGACGCTCGAAATTGCAAATGTGCGCAAAGTGGATACGCTTGACAAAGAAACGATTTTGAACGAATTTCATCAAATTTGCGTCGCGCAGGAGTACATCTCGCAAGGCGGCATTACGTACGCTCGAGAAATCCTCGAGAAAGCGCTCGGCGAGTCCAAGGCGATGGAAGTCATCGGCCGCTTGACGGCAACGCTGCAGGTTCGTCCGTTCGACTTTGCCCGCAAAGCCGATGCCGCGCAAATTCTGAACTTCATACAGAACGAGAACTCGCAGACGATCGCGCTCGTCTTGTCCTACCTGCAAGCGGATCAATCGTCGCAAATTCTGTCGTCGCTCCCGCAAGAGAAGCAGGCCGAGGTTGCGCGCCGCATCGCGTTGATGGACAGCACGTCGCCGGATGTCATTTCGTACGTGGAACGCGTGCTGGAACAGAAGCTGTCCGCTACCGTTACTCAAGATTACACCAATGCGGGCGGTATTGAATCAATCGTACAAATCTTGAACGGGGTCGACCGCGGAACGGAACGTACCATTCTGGACGCGCTCGAGATTCAGGACCCGGAACTGGCGGAAGAGATCAAGAAAAGAATGTTCGTGTTCGAGGACATCGTCAACATCGACAACCGTTCCATTCAGCGCATCATTCGCGATATCGAGAACGCCGATCTTCAGCTTGCGCTCAAAGTGGCCAGCGAAGAAGTGCGGGAAGCGATCTTCCGCAACATGTCCAAGCGCATGGTCGAAACGTTCAAGGAAGAAATGGAATATATGGGCCCCGTCCGGCTGCGTGACGTCGAAGAAGCTCAAACGCGCATCGTAGCGACGATCCGCAGACTGGAAGAGTCCGGTGAAATCATCATCGCCCGCGGCGGAGGAGATGACATCATTGTCTAAGTTGTATAAGTCTTCTCATGTTATCGCGGTAGAAGATTTAAAACGGCTGGAATGGTTCAACCGCTACGTCAAGCCGGATCCGGAACAGGAACGACCCGCCGGACCGAGCGAAGAGACGATCTCGCTGCGCGATCAAATTCTGGAGGACGCCGAGCAGTTTGCCAATCAGCGCATCCAGGAGACAGGCGAACAGATCGAACGAATGCACGAAGAGGCGAACGCCCGGATCGATCAATGGTGGCTGGAACGCCGGCTGCAGGACGATGAAACGCTGGAACGGATTCGCCATGACGGCTACCGGCTCGGATTCGAAGAAGGCAAGGCGCAGGCCGAAGCCGACGTGCGCGCCCAATGGGAATCCATGCTGACGGAAGCGAGATCGATCCTCGATTCTTCCTATGAAACGAAGGAACAGATCATTCAAGAAGCCGAGCCATTCGTCGTCGCGCTGAGCACGGCCATCGCGGAGAAAATCATCCAGAAGCAGCTGACCGTCGAACCGGACTGGTCGCTCGATATCGTCCGCAAGGCGCTTGCGCGGCGAAGGGAACAAGGCGTGATCACGCTGTGCGTAGCGCCCCAGCAGCTTACGTACGTACAGGCTGCCCGGGAGGAGCTGTCGCTTGTCATCGATTCGCAGGCCGAGCTTCAAATCGTGCCCGACGTATCCGTCAAGTCGTTCGGCTGCGTCATTCGCTCTTCGTTCGGAAGCATCGATGCCAGAATCGATACGCAGTTGTCCGAAATCAAACGCGAGCTGATCCAGCTTGCCCTTCAAGCCGAAGAACGAGGGGCTGCCGATGAAAGCTAAGCGACTGGACGCCGACCGGTATATCGAACATTTACGACCGATCGACCCCGTTCGGGTGAACGGCAAAGTGACGCAGGTCATCGGATTGACGGTCGAATCGGAGGGACCGGACGCCAGCATCGGCGACGTGTGCCTGATCTATCCCGCGAAGTCGTCCAAACCGCTGAAGGCGGAAGTCGTCGGGTTCCGGGACAATAAAGTCATCCTGATGCCGCTTGGCGAGCTGCAAGCCATCGGACCGGGCTGCGATGTCGTCGGTACCGGCAAGCCGCTCAGCGTGCAAGTCGGATCCGAATTGCTCGGCAAAGTGCTGGACGGACTTGGCCAGCCGCTGGACGGCTCCTATATTCCGAGCCGGATGCCGCATCATTCCACGCACAATCAGCCAAGCAATCCGCTGAAACGGCCGAGAGTGAAAGAGCCGCTCAGTATCGGCGTCCGCGCGATCGACGGACTATTGACCGTCGGACAAGGACAGCGGGTAGGCATTTTCGCCGGTTCCGGCGTAGGCAAGAGCACGCTGCTCGGCATGGTGGCCCGCAACACCTCGGCGGACGTGAACGTCATCGCCCTGATCGGCGAACGGGGCCGCGAAGTGCTGGAGTTCATCGAGAAGGACCTTGGTCCCGAAGGACTTGCGAGATCCGTCGTCATCGTCGCGACATCCGATCAACCGGCGCTCATTCGGATCAAAGGGGCGCTCATCGCAACGACGATCGCCGAATACTTCCGCGACCGGGGCATGAACGTCATGCTGATGATGGATTCCGTCACCCGTTACGCGATGGCGCTGCGCGAAGTCGGGCTTGCCATTGGCGAACCGCCGGCCACGCGCGGTTACACGCCTTCCGTGTTCGCGAACCTGCCGAAGCTGCTGGAGCGGGCAGGGACGGCGCAGAAAGGCACGATAACCGCCTTCTACACCGTTCTTGTCGACGGCGACGATATGAACGAGCCGATCGCGGATGCGGTCCGCGGCATTCTGGACGGACATATCGTATTAAGCCGGGAGCTGGCGAACAAAGGCCATTTTCCGGCAATCGACGTGCTCGCTTCAATCAGCCGCGTGATGAAAGAAATCGTACCGGAAGAACAGCAGGATGCCGCCAACGAGTTGAAACGATTATTAGCTATTTATAAAGATTCGGAAGACTTGATTAATATTGGGGCGTACCAGCGAGGTTCGAACGAAAAAATTGATCAGGCCATCGAAATGCATGACGCGATTCGGGAATTTACGCGCCAGAAGACGAACGAGAAAGCCGAATATGAAGCTTCTCGCGACCGGCTGATCCAACAATTCCATCACAGCTTCGGGAGTTGAGACTGATCCATGTCCAGATTTCAATACGCCTTTCAGAAGATCGTAGATTTGAAGTCAAGCGAGAAGTCGCAGGCGGAATGGCAGTTGTCCGTCGTCGTCGGCAAGCTGTCCCAGGAAGAAGCAAGCCTGCAGCAGCTTCGGGAGGAGCGCGCCGCATGGGCGGACCGGCTGCAGAACGCATCGCTTCATGCCGTACCGCTCTCGGAAATCACGACCATCCAGACGTATATTCATTTCATGGATGACCGCATCGGACGCAAGCATCGCGACGTGCAGAAAGCGGAGACGGCCGTGGAGGAGCGCAGACGCTTCCTGTCCGATCGGATGATGGACGAGAAAGTATGGCTGAAAACGAGAGAGAATGCCTTCCAGCGGTTCAAAGCCGACATGATGGCGAAAGAACAGCATGCGCTGGATGAGCTGGCAACCGCGCGGTTCATGCACGCAGCGCATTAATAGACGAGCGGCTTTGCGAATCGGGAGCCATAGCCCGAGGGAGGGAACCTATTGTGGCGGATTTTGAAATGGAGAAACAGGGCTACAGCGGATTCGAGAAATTTATGTTTTTCGTGACGCCGATCTTATTTACGTTGATTTTGCTTGGCGTGCTGGTCACGTTATTCAACTTCGACCTGCGCAACAAGGCATTGGAAATCGGCAATAACATTCCCGGCTTAAGCAAGATTCTTCCCGAGCCGGCCGCGAAGGAAGGAGCAGCCTCCAACGAAGAAGCGATGAAGGCCGCGAACGCTTCGGCCAAGATCGCTCAGCTTCAAGCGCAATTGACGGCCAAAGAATCGGAAATCAGCGCCTCGGCGGAAGAGAAGAAGAAGCTGGAGCAGAACGTCAAAGACCTGCGGCAGCAGCTGGACCAACTCAAGCAATCGAGCGCGGCGAAGCAGCTGGACGATGCCGCGTACCAGAGCAAGGTCGGCGAGCTGGCCTTGATGTATACGAAGATGACGCCGAGCAAGGCGGCGCCGATTCTGGAGAGCATGGAGACGGAGGAAGCCGTGCTTGTTCTGGAAGCGATGAAGCCGGACGACCGCGCGATGATTCTCGAGAAAATGAATCCGAAGAAAGCGGCGGACGCCTCGATCATGCTGAAGGACGCGAAGACGGCCAAGGATCGTCAAATCGCCGCGCTGCAAGCGCGCGTACATAAGCTGGAAACGACGACCGACAGTTCGCAGGCCGTTCTGAGCACGTCGCAGCTGAATTCGACGTTCTCCAGCATGGATCCGAAAAGCGCGGCCGATCTGCTGCTCAAAATGGCGGATGTCAGCCCGAGCAAGGTGCTTCGCATCCTGAACGCGGTCAATGACGCGTCCCGCTCCAAGATTCTGGCGGAGATGTCGTCGGCGAACAAAGCGATTACGGCGCAGCTGGTTGCGAAACTGATGGTTGGCAAATAACCGGATCGCGGCATAGCCTGATTGACGATGAATGAAGACAAGGAATAGACCGTACGTATTGGATCCTTTCGATCGGATGAGAAAGGAGGTGAAACAAAATGCAAATGCCGATTTCAAGCGCTTCGCCAAGCGCCGGTCCGGCGCCGGGCACGGCCGCTTCAAGCACCGCTTCCGTTCAAGGAGCGGATTCGGGCAGCTTCAATCAAGCGTTCGCGAAGTCACTGGCCGGCGCGCCGGCGAAGGACGCGAATGCCCATGCGGCAAGCGACGCGGCACCGTCCGCAAGCGGCGTATCCGCGATGAGCGCCCTCGCTTCGCTGCTCGGCAGCGATCTCTCTGCATCCGATCTGCTAAGCGCGATAGAATCGCTGCTGCAGAAGCTGGGGGACACCGACGCCGAGGATCTCGCGCAAGCCACGACGGAGAGCGATCTGACCGAGGCGCTTCGGCAGCTCGATATGCTGCTCGGCGCCTTGACCGGCGTACCGCTGCTCGTGCAGCCGGCAGTTGTAACCGGAAATTCCGCTGCCGCAGAACAAGACAGCTCGTCCGCGGGCGATGCGCAGCCGGCTAACGGCGAACTGCTGACGATTCTTGCCGGCGGCAATGCCGCGGCGGCGTCCAACAATGCCAGTCAGGCTGCTGAATCCGCGGTGCCGAACCAAGCTCAAGCGGTCGTAACCGAACAAGACAGCTCGTCCGCGGGCGATGCGCAGCCGGCTAACGGCGAACTGCTGGCGATTCTGGCTGGCGGCAATGCCGCGGCGGCGTCAAACAACGCCATTCAGGCCGCTGAATCTGCTGTACCGAACCAAGCTCAAGCGGTCGTAGCCGATCTTGAGGAGATCAACGCGCTCAAGGCGGGGCTGCAAGAAGCGCTCGGGGACTTGCGGTCGCTGCTTCAGAATCAGAAAGGGCTATCCGCCAATAAGGAGCAGCTGACCCGGATCAGCCAACGGCTGACCTCGATCGACCGGCTCGTCAGCGGCACGGGAGCGGAGTCTCCGAGCGCCGCAAGCCCGGCATCCGATGCGGTCTCGACCGAAGTCGTCGATTCCGTCCGAGCGCTGCAAACGCCGCAGACGCCGCAAGCGAATGCCCATCTCCAGCGCATGGCTCACCGGCTCCTTCACGTAGGCGTGCTCGGCGCGGTTCAGAAGCCGGAGAATAACGGGGCGAGCGCGGGCGAAGCCGAGGCTGTGCAGGTTCCAGCCGAAACGGCGGATCCGAACGGACAGCTTGCCGCGGTCAATGCGGATATTCAGCGTCAGCTGGCAACGGTCAGCAAGCCGGTCATCGCTCAGCCCGTGCCGGTGCAGCAATTCGCTTCGACGATTCAAGGCATGGTCGTCAAGGCCTTCAACGTGACGACGACGAACGGCGTCGCGCAAGCGCAGCTTACGTTGTATCCGGAGCATCTGGGACAAGTCAACGTCAACATTTCCGTTCATAACGGCACATTGACCGCTCAGTTCCTCGCCGATACCGTAACGGCGAAAGACATGCTGGAGAATCAAATGGCGCAGCTGCGAACCGCACTGCAGTCGCAAGGCCTTCAAGTAGACAAGCTCGTCGTGTCGCAGGCGTCGGTTCAGCCGAGTCCGTTCCAGGACCGCCAAGGCGCGCAAGGACAGCAGCAGGGCTCCTCGAAGCGGAATCAGTCGAATGAAGACGCCGTCGACGAGATCGATTTTGCGGCTGATCTGGAAGAATGGAACGCGCAGCAGGCCGCAGCCCGCGAGTTGGGACTTGGCCGCGGTATCCATACCATCGCTTGATCCTAAGCCGATGGGCTTGCATTCTCAGTGAACGGAGGTGACGAGAAGGAATGGCAGATCGCGTATCAACGAGCAACGTATGGCCGAATTACAGCGCAAGCAACGTTCGGACGGCGACGAATAAACCGGCCGATACCTCCATGGGCAAAGACGATTTTCTGAAAATCCTGGTCACGCAGCTGCAGAACCAAGATCCGATGCAGCCGATGGAAGATAAAGATTTTATCGCGCAAATGGCGCAATTCACCTCGGTTGAGCAGCTGACGAACATGGCGGATCAGCTAGCGGCGCTCCGTCAGAACTTGGGCATGGCGTCGACGATGATCGGGAAAACGGTGCAATGGTACGACTATGACGATTCGGGAGCCACGGTTCAGAAGAGCGGGGTCGTCGATGCGATCAGCATCATGAACAAGGTGCAGTACGCGCAGGTCGGCGGCGAGTATGTCAGTCTCGATGACATCGTTGCGATCGGCGATCAAGGCAGTGGTCAAGGTGGCGATCAAAGCGGCGATCAAGGCGGTGAATCCGCGAATGGATGACATCATGAAGATTGGTCATTTGCATCTGGCCGCTAACGCGCAGCTCCGTAAACCGGCGCAGACGGAAGGGACGTCGTCCGGTTCCGCTTCATTTAAAGAGATGCTCGAGCGCAACGTCCTCAAATTCAGTCAGCACGCGGAGCAGCGGATCGCGCAGCGCGGGATTACGATTAAACCGGAAGCGCTCGACAAGATCGGCAATGCGATCGACCAGGCCGCCGCCAAGGGAGCGAAGGATTCGCTGATCGTATACCGCGACATCGCGATGATCGTCAACGTGCCTAGCCGGACGGTCGTTACGGCAATGGATGGAAATGCTCTGCAAGGGAATGTATTCACTCAGATCGACAGCGCAGTCATTGTTTCGTAATACGGCCGGACCCGATCGTTGGGGAGCTAGGGCCGCGGATCGACTGAAGCGGCTCCGTCGAACAATGCGGCGCGCATATCGCAAGCATGATTCATACCTTTAGGAGGTTATCAATCGAATGTTAAGATCAATGTACTCCGGCGTGTCCGGCATGCGCGGGTTTCAAACGAAGCTCGACGTTATCGGCAATAACATCGCGAACGTGAACACGGTCGGCTTTAAAGCGGGCCGCGTCATGTTCAAAGATATTTTGAGCCAGACGGTTTCGGGCGTAACGCGGCCGGAAGACGGCACCACCGGCGGCGTGAACGCGAAACAGGTCGGTCTTGGCGTAGCGATCGCCGCGATCGACACGGTTCACACGCCGGGCAGCGCCATGACGACGAACGTCCCGACCGACGTTCGCATCGATGGCGACGGATTTTTCGCGGTTTCGCCGGACGGCGACGGCGGCTCGCCTTATCTGACGCGCGCCGGCAACTTTACGATGGATGCAACGGGCCAGCTGGTGAACGGCGACGGCATGTTCGTTCTCGATAACGGCGGCGCGCCGATCGTCATGGATCCGGAAGCCGTGAAATCGTTCACGATTTCGCAAGACGGCTCGATCATCGGCGTCGGTCCGGACGGAACGAGCGAAGTCGTGGCGCAGCTGGGCGTCGTTAAAGTAACGAACCCGGGCGGCCTGGAGAAAATCGGCGGCAACCTGTACCGCATGACGCAGAACGCCAATGTCGACGGCGCGGTAGAGTACTCGACCGCCAACGATACGGAAGCCGGAACGGGCGCCATCATTTCCGGCCAGCTGGAAATGTCCAATGTCGATCTGACTTCCGAATTTACGGAAATGATCGTCGCTCAGCGCGGTTTCCAAGCGAACTCCCGCATCATTACAACTTCGGACGAGATTCTGCAAGAAGTTGTTAATTTAAAACGATAGGTAAATAGCCGGGGAGAGGCGCCCGCCGCCTCTCCTTCAGGTTAAGGAGGAAGCCCATGATTGCCGTGACGCGTTTGAACGGAAAGAAGCTATATCTCAACGCGCTGCTTATCGAGCTGGTCGAAGAAAATCCGGATACATTGATTACGCTCACGACAGGCAAGAAAATACTGGTGTTGGAGAAAGCAAACGAAGTCATTTCCTCCATACAGTCCTACCTGCGCTCGATCGGCGTCTATGCGGCGACCATTAAGAGTGATCAATCGGAGGGAACCATCGAATGAAGAAAATGCTGCCATGGCTCATTACCATTTTGCTTGCGATCACCTTGATTGCGATCGTTGCGGTCATTTTGTTTAACTCCGTGTTTGACGACAAAGGGGCGAAGGACACGACGGCGAAAGCGGCGAAAGACGCGGCATCCGTCAAAACCGTTGAGCTGTCTGCGGACAAGCGCGTTGAATTGACCAGCACGATCGACAAAATTCAAACGAATTTACTGGACCAAGATTATATCGCAGTTCTTGGCTTTGCTTTTCAGCTGGATACCAAATCGACGAAGAAAGATTTCGACAAAATCAAAGACATTCAGATTAAGCCGATCATTATTCGTACGATTTCCGACATGAAGCCGGAGGAAATCAATGGCTCGAAGGGGAAAGACAAGCTTTGCGCGGAACTGCTTAATTTAATAAACGCGGAGCTGCCGGGCGGCGGCAAGCTCACGAAAGTGGAAATTACGGATTCTATCATTTCGAAGCTGTAATCATCGTAAGCTCATGCAGCAAGCCGCCTAAAGGAGGTGAGAAAAATGGTTGATGTTTTGTCGCAGAACGAGATTGACGCGCTGCTTGCTGCCTTATCATCCGGCGAGATGGATGCAGAAGATTTGAAAAAGGAAGAGACGCAGAAGAAGATTCGTGTATACGAATTTAAACGCGCGGTTCGTTTCTCGAAGGATCATATCCGCAGCTTGACTCGAATACACGAAAACTTCGCGCGATATTTGACCACTTATTTCTCAGCGCAGCTTCGTACTTTCGTACAAATAAACGTTGTCGATGTCGAACAACTGCCATACGACGAATTCATACGCTCCATTCCGAAGATGACGATTCTGAATATCTTCGAAGCGGAGCCGCTCGAAGGACGCATGGTGCTGGAGGTGCACCCGAACATCGCTTATGCGATGCTGGACCGCATGCTGGGCGGACAAGGCGTGGCGCCTTCCAAAATCAATGCGTTGACGGAAATCGAAACGACGATCATGGAGCGGATTTTCAGCCGGACGTTCGAGAGCCTGCAGGAAGCCTGGAAGACGATCATCGACATCCAGCCGCGGCTTGAAGCGCTGGAAACGAATCCGCAGTTCATGCAAATCGTTTCACCGAATGAAACCATTGCTCTCATTTCGCTCAGCACCAAGATCGGCGACACGACGGGCATGATCAACCTGTGTATCCCGCATGTCGTCATCGAGCCGATCATGCCGCGCTTGTCCGTTCACCACTGGTTCGTCTCGCAGAAGAAAACGAGGGCGCCCGAGGAAGTCGAAGTGCTGAAGCAGCGGGTAAGCAAGGCGAAGCTGCCGATCGTATGCGAGCTGGGGAGCTCCAGCATTTCGATCCGCGAGTTTCTGGGTCTTTCGATTGGGGATGTCATTTCATTGAATAAATCAATCGACCAAGGTCTTGATATCAAAGTCGGAGATAAGCTGAAATACTCCGGCAGTCCGGGCTCGGTCAAAGACCGCATGGCCGTTCAAATCAATGAAGTTCTCACCGAAGGAGTGGAAGAAGAATATGACGAGTAAAGATTACTTATCGCAAGAAGAAATCGATGCCTTGCTGCGTCAATCTTCCGATGAACCCGTTACGGAAGAGCCGCTTAGCCGCGAACAGGAGCTGAATACGTACTTAAGCTCGATCGAGCAGGACGCGCTTGGCGAAATCGGCAACATTACATTCGGAAGCGCGGCGACGGCGTTGTCGACGCTGCTGGGCCGCAAGGTCGACATTACGACGCCGAAGGTGTCTCTCATCAAGCGGCACGAGCTCGACGAAGAGTTTCCGAAACCGCATGTCGCGGTCTCGGTCAGCTACGTCGACGGCTTCCAAGGCATCAACTCGCTCGTGATCAAGACGAAGGACGCGCAAACGATCGCGGATCTGATGCTTGGCGGCGAAGGCAAGCTGCTCGGCAGCGAATTGAACGAAATCCATATCAGCGCCGTTCAGGAAGCGATGAATCAAATGATGGGCTCGTCGGCGACGTCGATGTCGACGATCTTCAACCGTTTCGTGAACATCTCGCCGCCCGGCATCGACATACTGGATGTCGCGAACGGCGAAGGCGTAGAGAAGCTGCCGCCTGACGATCTCTTCATTAAAGTCTCCTTCCGATTGACGATCGGGGATTTGATCGATTCGACGATCATGCAGCTGCTGCCGATTTCGTTCGCCAAAGAAATGGTAGACACGCTGATGGGCGGGACATCCGAGGCAGCGCCGGCGGCAGAGCCGGCCGTCGCGCAAGCGGCGCCGCCGATCGAAGCGAGCGTGGCAGCGCCGCCTGTAGCAGCAGCCTATGCCGAACCGATGGCAGCGCCCGTACATACGCCTTCGTCCGCTCCGTCAGGCCAATACGCCGCTCCGATGCAGCCGCCGGCTCCGCAGTACGCGGCGCCAGCGCCGACAGGGCCGCAAACGTACGGCAACATGCCGAATCGCAACGTCAATGTTCAACCGGTGCAATTCGCGAATTTTCAAGGCACGCCTTACGTCCAGCCGGACGAATCGAATTTGAATTTATTGCTCGACATACCGCTTAAGGTAACAGTAGAATTAGGAAGGACTCAGAAACAAATCAAAGATATTCTTGAATTGTCTCAAGGTTCCATCATTGAGCTGGACAAGCTAGCGGGCGAGCCGGTCGATATTTTGGTCAATAACAAGCTGATCGCCAAGGGCGAAGTCGTCGTTATCGACGAGAATTTCGGCGTTCGCGTAACGGATATTGTCAGCCAATGGGATCGTATCCAAAAGTTACAATAACATCATAGGGGGAAGAAGCAATGGCAAACCGCATTTTGATCGTTGACGACGCAGCTTTTATGAGAATGATGATCCGCGACATTCTGACGAAGAACGGCTACGAAGTCGTAGGGGAAGCGCCGGACGGCGCGCAAGCAATCGAGAAGTTCAAGGAACTGAAGCCGGATCTCATTACGATGGACATTACGATGCCCGAAATGGACGGTATCGTTGCATTGAAAGAAATCAAGAAAATCGACGGCAACGCCAAAGTGATCATGTGCTCGGCAATGGGACAGCAGGCCATGGTTATCGATGCGATTCAAGCCGGCGCGAAGGACTTCATCGTGAAGCCGTTCCAAGCTGACCGCGTTATTGAAGCGATTAAGAAAACGTTAGGTTAAGAAGATGAACGTGTGGAACGCTTCCCGACTTGCTGGACTAGCGGTCTCAGGCTGGCTAACGACAGCAAGTCTCGCTTCGGCGGCGAACGGCAACGACGAAGGGAAACCGGATGTCGGAGCGGGCATCGGCTACTTGATCTGGGTCATTGTCGCGCTTCTGCTCGTCATCGGTCTTATCGTGCTTCTGATCAAGTGGCTGGCCAGCCGCAATCGCGGCTGGGGCACGAACAGAGCGCTGCGCTCGCTCGGCGGCATCCCGCTTGGACAGAATAAGTCGCTCCAGGTCGTGGAGCTGTCGGGGCGCCTCTATGTGGTCGGGGTTGGGGAGAGCATCACGCTGCTCGATAAAATCGACGATCCCGATACGGCCGCGGCGATTCTGGACGCCATCGAACAGCAGAACGGCCGTAACTGGAACACGCCGACGATGGCGGACTTTCTGGCAAGATTGCGCGGCAAGCAATCGTCCCAAGAACCGACCGACGAACAATGGCAGTCATCGAATGTTTCGTTCAAGGAACTGCTCGACAACGGCATGAAGCGGCAGGCGGATCGGAAGCAGAAAGTCGAAGAGCTGCTTAAAGAGCAAAATCACAATGATCGGTTGTTGGACGAATGAACAAAAAAATCGCACTAACGGTACTGGCTTTTCAATTGATCGGCCTGATGTTCCACGCGCATGCCTTCGCAGAACCGCTTCCTAACGTCAGCGTGAGCATCGGCGACCAAGGAAGCGATCAGCCGGGGACGAGCGCTCTATCGCTTCTATTAATAATAACGGTACTCAGCGTCGCGCCGGGCATTCTGGTGCTGATGACAAGCTTTACGCGGATCGTGATCGTGCTCGGTTTCGTGCGGACCTCGCTCGGCACGCAGTCGATGCCGCCTAACCAAGTGTTGATCGGACTGGCCATGTTCTTGACGTTCTTCATCATGTCGCCGACGATCAGCGCGGTTAACGACGTTGCGCTTCAGCCGTACCTGAAAGGCGAGATCACGCAGACGGAGGCGCTCAGCAAAGCGGCGGACCCGATGAAGAAATTCATGTTCCAGCAGACGCGGCAAAAGGATCTGGAATTGTTCATGAAGTACACGAAGACGGAACAGCCCAAGACGTACTCGGATATTCCGATCACCGTCATGGTTCCGGCCTACGCCATGAGCGAGCTTCGCACCTCGTTCCAAATGGGCTTCATGATCTTCATTCCGTTTCTGATCATCGACATGGTCGTTGCCAGCACCTTGATGGCGATGGGGATGATGATGCTGCCGCCGGTCATGATATCCCTTCCGTTCAAAATTTTGCTCTTCGTTCTCGTAGACGGCTGGTACCTGGTCATCAAGTCGTTATTGTTAAGTTTTAATACGACATAGCCCCTGCGGAGAGGAGTGCAATCATGAGTTCGGATTTCATCATCGCTTTGGCTGCGCAGGCGGTTTACACGGTGTTAAAGGCCAGCGCTCCAATGCTTGTGATCGGTTTGGTCGTCGGTCTGATCGTCAGCATCTTTCAAGCGACGACGCAAATTCAGGAGCAGACGCTGGCATTCGTTCCGAAAGTGGCGGCGGTCATGCTGTCCATCTTGCTATTTGGTCCATGGATATTGAACACGCTGGTCGATTTCACTTACAACCTGCTGAATAACTTGTATAAATACATCGGATAGGGCTGTGAATCGATGGAGTTGTTTCTTCAAGGGTTCCCTATTTTTTTGCTTATTTTTTGTCGAATTACAGCATTTTTCGTCGTGGCGCCCATCTTTTCCACGCGAAACGTGCCGAATATGTTCAAGATCGGATTCAGCTTTTTCGTTTCCTTGCTCGTCTTTCTCACGTACGGCATGAAACAAACGATCGTGCCGGACGCCGAATACATATTGGCGATTATCCGCGAATCGCTCGTCGGGGCGCTGCTCGGTTTCGTCGCTTACTTGTTCTTCACGATCATCAATACCGCCGGCAGCTTCATCGATATGCAGATGGGATTCGGGATGGCGAATATCATCGATCCGATGACGGGAGCGTCGGCGCCGCTGATCGGCAATTTCAAAGGCATGATCGCAACGCTCCTGTTCTTGTCGATCAACGGGCATCATTATTTGCTTTCGGCGCTGCTGCAAAGCTATGAATGGATACCGCTGTCGAATACGCTGTTCCTGCATTTGAAGTCCGGCAGCATCACGACCTTTCTCACCGGCATGGCGGGACAGACGATCATGCTGGCGCTTCAAATGTCCGCACCGCTCGTGGCGGCCATGTTCTTGACGGATATCGGACTTGGACTGCTAGCCCGTACGGCGCCGCAGTATAACGTGTTCGTCATCGGGATGCCGATCAAGATTCTCGTCGGCTTGCTGATGCTGGCCGTGCTGATGCCGGGCCTCGTCACGATTTACGAGCATATTTTCGAACAAATGTTCAGCGCAATGCAGAAGCTGTTCTCGATCCTGCAAGGTCCTGCAGCTTAACGCGCGCCGCCGGAACGACGGCGACAGACGATCCACCTTGAGTCGGAGGCCTATGAGATGACGAATTACCGTTGGACGCTCGATCTACAGCTGTTCTCGCAAGAAAAAACGGAGCGTGCAACGCCAAAGAAGCGGCAGGAGGCACGAAAGAAAGGACAGGTGGCGAAGAGCCAGGAGCTTCCTGCCGCAATCATCCTGCTGTTCGTGTTTCTCAGCTTCATGATGCTGGGCGGCTACTATAAAGATCGGCTCCTGCACATGTTCGGCATGCTGCTGGAACAGAAGATGCTGATGGAAGTGACGAAGGGCAACGTCATTACGCTGTTCTCCGATATATTGATGCAAGGCTTCGTCCTGCTAGCCCCGATCTTCATGATTACGATCGTGATCGGGCTGTTGGTCAATTACATGCAAGTCGGCCTCCTGTTTACGGGCCAAGCGTTCAAAATGAATTTCGGCAAAATCAACCCGGTCAAAGGATTCAAAAACATTTTCTCGATGCATTCCGCCGTCGAGTTCGTCAAGAACATCTTGAAGCTGCTGTTGATCGGACTTGTCGTCTACATGACGATCTGGCAAGAACGAGACCGCATTCTTAGTCTGGCTACCGTATCGGTCGGGAATATCTTCGGGTTCATCGCCAGCGTCACGTTGAGGCTGGGGGTCGAAATCGGTTCGATTCTCGTCGTGCTCGCCGGATTCGATTACTTCTATAAACGTTACGAGCACGAGAAAAACCTGCGAATGTCGAAACAGGATATTAAAGACGAGTTCAAGAAAGCCGAAGGCGATCCGTTGATCAAAGGCAAAATCCGCGAACGCCAGCGCAGAATGGCGCTCCAGCGGATGATGCAGCAGGTGCCGAAAGCGGACGTAGTCATTACGAACCCGACGCACTTTGCAATCGCGCTGCAGTACGACGGATCGAAGATGGAAGCGCCGACGATCATCGCCAAAGGCATGGACTTCGTGGCTCTTCGGATCAAAGAGATCGCGAAAGAGCATGGGGTCATAATGATGGAAAACAGGCCGCTCGCCAGAGCGTTGTACGATCGGACGGATATCGGGGATACGGTGCCGGCCGACTTGTTCCAAGCTGTGGCGGAAGTGCTGGCTTATGTATATAAGCTTAAAAACAAAGTGAAATAAAGCCGCTATCCGATGGAGGAGGAACGTCATGAAGGCTAGAGATTTAACCATACTGATTGGCATTATCGGCATCGTGCTGATGATGGTTATTCCGATTCCGACTCCGCTGCTCAGCGTTCTGCTGATGATTAACATATCCATTGCATTGATGATATTGCTCATCTCCATGAATACGCAAGACGCGCTGCAATTCTCGATATTCCCTTCGTTGTTGCTGGTCACGACGCTGTTCCGGCTGGCGCTCAATATTTCGACGACCCGGAATATTCTCTCGAAGGCGGAAGCGGGCTCCGTCGTGGAAACGTTCGGCAATTGGGTTGCCGGCGGGCAGATCGCGATCGGCTTCGTCGTCTTCCTCATTCTGGTCGTCGTGCAGTTCATCGTCATTACGAAAGGCTCCGAGCGCGTTGCCGAAGTTGCCGCACGGTTTACGCTCGACGCGATGCCGGGCAAGCAGATGAGCATCGACGCCGACTTGAACGCCGGCTTGATCAACGAACAGCAAGCGAGAGAGCGCCGGCAGAAGATCGAGCGCGAAGCCGACTTCTACGGTTCCATGGACGGTGCGAGCAAGTTCGTGAAAGGCGACGCGATCGCCTCCATCATCATCCTGTTCATCAACCTGATCGGCGGCTTCATTATCGGCATGGCGGTGCACGGACTGTCTTTCTCGGAGTCGCTGTCGACGTTCTCCATCCTGACGATCGGCGACGGTCTGGTCAGTCAAATTCCGGCTTTGCTGATTTCGACGGCTACCGGCTTGATCGTGACGCGGGCGGCATCCGAAGGCAACATGGCGCATGACGTGACGACGCAGCTGTTCCGCTATCCGAAGCTGCTGTACATCGTAGCCGCTACCATTACGCTGCTTGGTATCGGAACGCCGATCGGCATCTTCGCTACGCTTCCGTTCGCGGCCATTATCGCCTTCGCCGCATACCGGATGCAGCAGAACCAGACGAAGCAAATGCAAGCCGAAGAGCAGCTTGTGGAGGAGCAGGAAATCGAAGAGGTTCGAAGCCCGGAAAGCGTCATCAGCCTGCTCCAGGTGGATCCGATCGAATTCGAATTCGGTTACGGCCTTATTCCGCTCGCCGATACGCAGCAGGGCGGCGATTTGCTCGACCGGATTATCATGATCCGGCGGCAATGCGCGCTTGAGCTCGGCCTGGTCGTCCCGGTCATCCGGATAAGGGACAACATCCAGCTGAAGCCGAACGAATATATCATCAAAATCAAAGGCAATACGATCGCCAGAGGCGAGCTGCTGCTCAATCATTACTTGGCCATGAGTCCCGGTTTCGAGGACGAGAGCATCGTCGGCATCGAAACGATCGAGCCCGCGTTCGGCCTGCCGGCGATGTGGATCGACGAATCGACGAAAGAGCGCGCCGAATTGACCGGCTACACCGTCGTCGACCCGCCATCCGTCGTCGCGACGCATTTGACGGAGCTGATCAAGCGCCACGCGCATGAACTGATCGGACGCCAGGAAACGAAGGCGCTGATCGATAATGTCAGAGAGTCGTATCCTGCGCTCGTGGACGAGCTGATCCCTTCGATTCTGAACGTCGGCGATATCCAGAAAGTATTTTCCAAGCTGCTTCGCGAGAAAATTTCGATCCGCGATATGGTTACGATTTTCGAAACGCTTGCCGATCACGGCGCCTATACGAAAGATCCCGATATCTTGACGGAGTACGTGCGGCAAGGGCTGTCGAGACAAATCACGCTGCAGTTCTCGAATCAAGGGGACACGCTTCGCGTCATCACGGTCGGACCGTCCCTGGAGAAGAAAATCGCGGAATCCGTTCAATCGTCCGATCAAGGCAGTTATTTGGCGCTCGATCCCGTCGCGACGCAGACGATCTATCAGAAGCTGAACGAACAGGTGAACAGGCAGATTCAGTCGGGGCATCAGCCGATCGTGCTGGCATCGCCGACGATTCGCATGTATCTGCGCCAAATCGTCGAACGCACGATGCAGGACGTGCCGGTTCTGTCGTACAGCGAGCTTGAGCCCAGCATTGAAGTTCAAAGCATTGGAGTGGTGAATCTATGAAGGTAAAGCGCTATGTCGTCAATGCATTACCTGAGGCACTGCCCATGATCCGCAGCGAGCTCGGCGTCGATGCCGTCATATTGAATACGAAGGAAATTCGCGTAGGCGGGTTTCTTGGCATGTTCAGGAAGAAGAAGACCGAAGTCATCGCGGCGATAGAGTCGGGCGGGCGCGACGGCGCGAGGCCGCCCGGCCGCCCGGCGGCGCCGGCCTCGAAGCCGTCGCCGTCGCCTGAGGCGGTCGCATCGATGGCCGCTGCGATATCGACTGCGGCTGCGGCGGCAAGCCGGGACCGTCAGGCCGGGGAAGCGCCGGCTGTTAGGCCGGCAGCGACCGCGATGCTTGCCCCGGAGCAGGAAACGTACGTCAAAGCTGCTGCGCCGGCAGCCGTCTATGCAGCGCGAACGGCAACCGCGCAGCCGACGGGCCGCGGCGACTTGCCGGGCGGGAACTTGGCATCCGGCACGGCCGCCGCTTCAGCCTCGCCTCCGGCGGCGGAAGCGGGCCGGCAGCGGATGTCGGAAGACCTGTTAATGGAAGAAATTCGCGATATGAAGCAATGGATCATGCGGATGTCCGCCCAGCAGCGCTTGAAATCCAGGCCTGCCGCCGTGCAGGAGCTGTATGACCGGCTCGAGGAGCAGGAAGTCGCAGAGCAATGGATCGATCGGATGATGGAAGCCGTCGAGGCCCGGCTCGAATCGGGTTCGGGCGGGCAACCGCCGGATGCCGTCGAACGTTCGACGGTATGGCAAATCGCGGAATCGGTATTGCTGGACTGGTTGAGAGATTTCGAGGATGGCGCGATTCACGGCGATACGAGGGTCGTTCACTTCGTCGGCCCGACCGGCGTCGGCAAGACGACGACCATTGCGAAGCTGGCCGCCGAACAGACGTTGAAGACAGGCCGGAAGGTCGGATTCATTACTTCCGATACGTACCGGATCGCGGCGGTCGATCAGCTGCGCACCTACGCGACCATCTTGAACGTTCCGCTCGAGGTGGTGTTCTCGCCGTCCGAAGTCGCGCGCGCATTCAAGGCGCTGGACGATCGCGAGCTGATCTTCATGGATACGGCCGGACGCAACTTCCGCAACGAATTGTACGTGTCTGAAGTCAACAGCCTGCTTCAAACCGGGACCCACTCGGAGACCTTCCTGGTGCTCAGCCTGACAGGCAAATTCAGCGATATGTCCGCGGTTGCGGACAATTTCACGAAATTCGGCGTTACGCGCGTCGTGTATACGAAGCAGGACGAGACGAGCGCCGTCGGCTCCGTTCTGAACTTGGCGATGGCGTACGGGCTGAAGCCGGCCTTTGTCGCTTACGGCCAGACGGTACCCGACGACATCGCAGCGTTCCGCGCTTCGGCTTACGTAGCGCAGCTGTTGGGGGATTCGCATGAATGACCAGGCAGAAGCGCTGCGGCATATGGTTCGCAATCAAGAATTGCGAGGCGAAGGCCGAATAACGCGCATCGTGACGGTGACCAGCGGGAAGGGCGGCGTAGGCAAATCGAATTTCAGCTTGAATTTCGCGCTCGCCTTATCGCGGCTCGGCAAGAAAGTGCTCGTCTTCGACGCCGACATCAGCATGGCGAATATCGACGTGCTCATGGGCATTTCGTCGACGTACAGTCTCTATCATCTATTGAAGCAAGAGAAGACGATTTGGGAGATTATCCAGGAAGGCCCGCAAGGGGTGCATTTTATCGCCGGCGGCTCCGGCTTCAAGGACTTGCTTGATCTCTCGACTTCGCAGCTCGATTACTTCACGGAGCAAATCGGCCGTCTGCAAGGCCAGTACGACGTCATTATCTTCGATACCGGAGCGGGCTTATCCAAGGAAACGGTGAAATTCATCGCCGCGGCGCAGGAAACGATCGTCGTCACGACGCCAGAACCGACTTCCTTGACGGACGCTTACGCGCTGATCAAGATGGTAACCGCGATGGAAGACGGCGTGAAGTTCAAGCTCCTCGTCAACCGTGCCGTGGACGCCAGGGAAGGGAAAGCGACGGCGGACAAAATCGCGCTCGTCGCCCGCCGGTTCCTGGAGCTCGAAATTCCGGTGCTCGGCATTATGCCGGACGATCCGAACGTCATGAAAGCCGTGAAGAAGCAGACTCCGTTTACGATTTCTTTTCCCGGTACCGGGGCTTCCAAATCTATCAACGAAATCGCCGTAAGGTTCGCCGATGCCTCCGGTTCTCCCGCATCCGCGAACAGCGGCGTCAAAGGGTTCCTGCAGCGTATGTTTAAACGATCATAACAATTCCTTTGAAGAGATAGGAGGCTGGCGTATGAGCACGACATCCCGCGTGCTTGTCGTAGACGATTCCGCGTTCATGCGGCAAATCATATGCGATCTGATCGAAGCGGACTCGCATTTCACTGTCATTGCGACAGCCAACAACGGCCGCGAGGCGATTGATGCGGTACGCCTGCACAAGCCGGATATCATCACGATGGATTTGGAAATGCCCGAGATGAACGGCCTGGACGCGCTTGAGCGCATCATGCGCATTCATCCAGTGCCCATCATCATGATGTCCAGCATCAGCGACGACGGAACGAGGGAAACGATCAAAGCGCTGCAGAGCGGCGCCTTCGATTTCATCCGGAAGCCGTCGGGCCCGCTGTCGCCGGACATTCGCCAGGTCGGCGAGCAGCTGCTGGAGAAGCTTCGGATCGCCGTTCTCACGAAACGCTATTCGCGCTTGTATGAAGCGGATCATCCTGCAGGCGAGGCGCCGGACAAGGCGAAGCCCGTCGCGACCTCGGATACGCAAAAGCCGGCAACCGATAGATCAACGGCCGGCAAGCAGCTCCCGAACGAGCGAGCCGCGGACAAGCAGCCCGCAGCAGGTAAGCAAATGCCGGACAAGCAAACGCCGGACAAGAAGGCGTTCGACAGGCTGACGGCCGATAAGCGCTCGTCGGCATCCGGCTTATTCGGGCGGAAGGCGAAAGCAGCCACGGCCGCCGCGCCGGCGGAGCAGCGCGGGAAGCCGCTTGACGAACCGTCAGCCGGACCTGCCGCGCCGTCGCGCGAAGCGGCTCAGCAGATCGAAGCGGCGAAGCTTCAGGCGGCCCCTTCCTTCGATCCGGAGCCGTCGCGCCCGCCGAAGCAGAACGCGAAACCGGCGCAGGCCTTCCAGCATCTCGTGGCCATCGGCACTTCGACCGGCGGTCCGCGGGCGCTGCATGAAGTGATCACGGCGCTGCCCGAAGACTTTCCCGCACCGGTGCTGGTCGTCCAGCACATGCCGCCTAAGTTCACGCGCTCGCTCGCGCAGCGGCTGGACACCTTCAGCAGCGTGCGCGTGACGGAAGCCGAGCATGGCGAACGCGTCTACGCCGGCGTCGTATACATCGCGCCTGGCGGCTATCATCTGGAGCTTGCCAAGGACAGCGGCGGGTACTGCATCAAGCTGTCGGACGAAGCGCCGCGGAGCGGCCATCGGCCGTCCGTCGACATGTTGTTCGAGTCTTGCGCTGCATTCCCTGAATTAAGACGGCATGCCGTCATCATGACAGGCATGGGCAACGACGGCGTGAAAGGCATGAAGAAGTTGAACGAGAGCGGCGCGGTAACGGCCATTGCAGAGTCGGAAGAGACTTGCGTCGTCTACGGCATGCCGCGTTCGGCCGTCGAGGCGGGCGCCGCGAAGACCGTGCTGCCGCTCAAAGGCATCGCGCCGGCACTGACGGCGGCCGTCAGAAAATAATGGATGGATTCGGGTATTAACCACTCGCGCAGGAGGTGCATGAACATGGATATGAACGCTTATCTTTCAATGTTTATCGACGAATCGAACGATCACTTGCAGTCGCTTAACGAGAACTTGCTGAAGCTGGAGAGCGCCCCGGACGATATCAGCATCGTCCAAGTCATATTTCGTTCGGCGCATACGCTGAAAGGCATGTCGGCAACGATGGGCTTCGAGGATCTGGCGTCGCTCACGCATGAAATGGAGAATGTGCTGGACCTCGTACGCAATCACAAGCTCGGCATGGACCAGTTTATTTTCGATACCTTGTTCAAGGGCTTGGACGCGTTGGAATCGATGGTGCAGGACGTGACGAACGGCGGAACCGGCAAAGCCGACGTAACCGCGATCGTCACCGATCTGAAAACGATCGTGAAGGGCGATCACAAGCATCAAGGCGCCGCGCAAGCTGCTGCGCAGACCGCCGGCGGCGACGACGGCAGCTCGCTTGATCAGTTCCAAAGCTCGATCCTGCTGCAATCCATCGAAGCCGGCATGTCCGTATTCCATGTCGTCGTTACCGTACGCGAGGATTGCGTGCTCAAAGCGGCACGGGCCTATATGGTGTTCGACTTCCTCGAGCGCAACGGCGAAATCGTGAAATCGACGCCGAGCTCCCAAGAGATCGAGCAGGAGAAGTTCGACCGTTCCTTCACGGTATTCACGATCGCCAGCATTTCGGAAGACGAGCTGCGCAAGGGGATCGAGTCCGTATCCGAAATCGAGAGCGCGGCCGTTACGCAGCTGGATACAGAATCGCTGATGCAGCTCGGCGCTTCCGCCGGGAACGGCGCGCCGGCCGCAGCCGCCTCGATCGCGCAAGAAACCGTTGCCGCGGCGCAAGCCCAGACCGCGGCAGCCGCGGCTCCGGCAGCGGCGCCTCAAGCGGCCGCGGCGCAGGCGCCGGCCGCATCGGGCGGCGGCGGATCGCGCACGATCCGCGTCGATATCGAACGGCTGGACTCGCTGATGAACCTGTTCAGCGAGCTGCTCATCGACCGCGTGCGGCTGGAGCAGCTTGCGAGCGAGGTCCGGCGCAACGATTTGACCGAGACCGTGGAGCATATGTCCCGCGTCAGCAGCGATTTGCAAAATATCGTGCTGAAGCTTCGCATGGTTCCCGTCGAGTCCGTGTTCAACCGCTTTCCGCGCATGGTTCGCGATTTGGCCAAATCGCTCGATAAGAAAGTCGACCTTGTCATCACCGGAGCGGATACGGAGCTCGACCGCACGGTGATCGACGAGATCGGCGATCCGCTCGTTCACTTGCTTCGCAACTCCATGGACCACGGCATCGAGTCGATCGCCGATCGGATCGCGGCGGGCAAGCCGGAGACGGGGACCGTCAATCTGCGCGCTTACCATAGCGGCAACCATGTCTTCATCGAAGTTGAAGAGGACGGCCGAGGCATCAATGGGGAGAAAGTCAAACAGACGGCGATCAAGAACGGCGTCGTCGATGCCGACTCCGCCAAGCGGCTGACCGACAGCGAGATCCATATGCTGATTTTCGCCCCGGGCTTCAGCACGGCGGACAAAATCTCGGATATTTCGGGACGCGGCGTCGGACTGGATGTCGTGAAGACGAAGATCGAATCGCTCGGCGGTCACGTCACCGTCGAGTCCGTGCAAGGCCGAGGGACGAAGTTCTCGATCCAGCTGCCGTTGACGCTGTCGATCATTGCCGCGATGCTCGTCAAGCTGGGAAGCGAGAAGTATGCGATCCCGCTGTCGTCCATCGTCGAGACGGCCATCGTGCCAAGGGAGCAGATTCGCAAGATCCACGGCAATCGCATGATCGATTACCGCGGCTCCGTCATTCCGCTCATATCGCTCGCTCAGGTGCTGGACTGCACGTCTTTCTCCGAAGAAGAAGAGCGCGAGACGGAAATCGTCGTCATTCGCAAAGGCAATAAGATCGGGGCCGTTACGGTCGACGAGTTTCTGGGACAGAGCGAAATCGTCCTGAAGTCGCTGGGCAAATATTTGACGAACATCGAAGCGATCTCGGGCGCAACGATTCTCGGGGACGGGCAAGTCGCGTTGATCGTGGATCCGAACGCGCTGATCAAATAAAGGAGGGTTTACGTATGGGTGAGGAAATGAAAGTGATCGTGTTTGGTTTGGCCGATGAGGAATACGGCATCGAAGTGGATAAAGTGCGTACGATCGAGCGGATGATGCCGATCACGCGCGTGCCGAAAACCCTCTCTTTCGTCAAAGGCGTCATCAACTTGCGGGGGGTTGTCATTCCGGTCATCGATTTGCGCGGACGATTCGGATTGCCTGAATCCGAACCGACCGACGGCTCTCGCATCATCATCGTGGCCGTGAACGATCTGGAAGTGGGCTTCATCGTCGACACTGCGAATGACGTCATCGATATCGATTCCGACACGATCGATACGCCTCCCGAGGTCGTAGGCGGCATCAAGGCCAAATATTTGCGCGGCGTAGCAAAGATTGGCGACGACAGACTGCTGATCATGCTTAACTTGTCCGAAGTGCTGAACAAGAGCGAGATCATCCAACTGGAACAGCAAGAGGCGTAAACGACGTGGATCTGCTGAACAGATTGGAAGCGTTCAAGCTGGATGTCTTGAAGGAAGTCGGGAATATCGGCGCGGGCAACGCCGCCACCGCCTTGTCCCGCCTTCTGGACAAGCCTGTCGACATGAGGGTGCCGACCGTCAGCCTCGTCCCGTTCGAGCGGATCGCCGATAAAGTCGGCGGCAGCGAACAGGTCGTCATCGCGGTGTTCCTTCGCGTCGAGGGCGAAGCGCCGGGGAATATGTTTTTTATCATCCATGAGGATTCGGCGAAGAAGCTGCTGCGCGGTTTGCTCGCCTTGGACGTTCAGGACGAGGGCTATTCCGAAATGGAATTTTCCGCGCTCGGGGAGATCGGCAATATTTTGGCCGGCTCGTACTTATCGTCTTTGGCGGACTTTACGCATTTGTACCTGTCGCCGACCGTTCCCGGCATTGCCGTAGACATGGCCGGGGCCATTCTCAGCTACGGGCTCGTGCAATATGGCGAGATGGGGGATTCCGCGTTGTTGATCGATACGGCGTTTCTGGAAGGGAAGGAAGTGCTGGCGGGCCATTTCTTCCTCATCCCGGATCCGGAATCGTTTGATAAAATTTTCAGCGCCTTGGGAGTGCCTAACGAATGAACGATGAACATGTTGTGAAAGTGGGTATGGCGGACCTGAAGGTTGCGGCCGGCGGAGCCATTCTGAAAACGACCGGACTCGGTTCCTGCGTCGGATTGACTTTATTCGACGAACGAACCAAGGTGGCCGGAATGGCGCATGTCATGCTTCCGTCTTCCGAGATCGCCAGGGAAGCTTCAATCAACATGGCGAAATACGCGGACACGTCCATTCCCCGCCTCATCGAACTGATGCGGCAGGAGGGCGCCGAACCGAGGCGGTTCGTCGCGAAAATGGCCGGGGGCGCGCAAATGTTCGCCTTCAATACGAATAACGATTCCATGCGGATCGGTCCGCGGAACGTGGAGTCCTGCAAACAAATGCTGAAACAGTTCCATATCCCGCTGCTGTCGGAAGACACGGGGGCGAACTACGGCAGAACGATCGAATTCTGCTGCATGAGCGGCGTCTTGACGATCCGCAGCGTTCAGCAAGGAGTAAAGGAGATTTAACATGATCGGTTCATGGCGCTGGAATGTCATGCTTGGCATTGTCGGAAGCTTGTTGACGTTGCTTTTCTCATTGAGCAGCAACGGGCTTGCAATTACGGGCCTCCGGTGTCTATACGCTTTTCTCGCTTTTTTCGCGGTCGCTTATCCGTTCAGGGCGCTGATTGCGTTTATTTTGCGGCCTAGCCCGGTCTCGGCGTTTCGGATGGGGAGCGACGCCGACGCCGCTATCGAAGACAAAGGACAAACGATTGACTATGCCACGCCCGACCAGGGCGATGAGCTGAACGAGCTGCTGAAGCATCAGATGGATGGAAGCGCACTGCCGGAAACGGGCCAACCGCCTGACTTTAAACCGCTGTCGCCTCCCAAATTAGTGTCGACCCAGAACAAAGAGCCTGAAGAACTGGCAAAAGCAATACGTCACCTAACAGGAGGGTGAAAAGATGATTGAGCCGAAAGCGCCTCACTTGTCTAACATCGAGATTTGGCGGAAATGGAAAGAAGACGGGGATATCGAAGCAAAGAAGCGGCTGATCGAACAGTATTTGACTTTGGTCGAATACGTCAGCAACCGGATGGCGATCGGCCTGCCGAAGAATGTCTCCAAAGACGACTTGGCGAGCAACGGCGTGATGGGACTTATCGATGCCATTGAAAAATTCGATTATAGAAGAGGTCTTCAATTCGAAACCTATGCTTCCTGGCGTATTCGCGGCGCGATCATTGACGGCTTGCGACAGGGAGACTGGGTTCCGCGTTCCGTGCGCGAGAAAGCGAAGCGGATTGAAGAAGCTTATCAAATATTGGAGCAGCAATATATGCGTTCGGTGAGCGATACGGAAATCAGCGGCTACTTGTCCGTGTCCGAGAAGGAATTCGGCGTCATGCTGCAGGAAATCGCGGTCACGACCGTTTGTTCCCTCGAGGATCCGATCCGGGACGAAGAGTCGGAAACGAGACTTTCGCTGCTTATCGACGAGAAAGCGAAAAACCCGGATTATAAGGTCCATGAGTTCTTCTTGAAAGAATCGCTGATTCGCGGCATCGATCGTCTGACCGAGAAGGAAAGAACCGTGATATCGCTGTTCTACTACGAGGAACTGTCGTTGAGCGAAATCGCCGAGGTCATGTCATTGTCGCCTTCGCGAATTTCGCAGCTGCATTCCAAAGCGATTCTGAGACTTCGGGGGGCATTGGAGAAACAAAAAGACCAATTGATGCAGCATTAGACCGTAAAGGAGGGGCAGTATTGACTACGACAGAAAACTTACAGCATTATCTTGTGATCCAGCAATCGCCGGACAAACTGGCCGCTTACTTAACCTTCAACGTGGCGGACGATAATTTCTCCTGCACGGCCGAGCAGTTGGACGATTTCCTGAAGAGCCACGGCATTAAGTACGGCGTAATGCGTGACGTGATCGATCAGCTGGTCAAGCTGCCGAGCCGATATTTCCACAGCCAGACGTTAATCGCGAAGGGCGACGCTCCGGTAAGCGGAGAGGACGGGTACATCCGGTTCGCCTACGATATGAACGAAGGCGAATATCAACCGTTGGAGCTTGAAAGCGGCAAGGTTGATTTCAAGGAAGTGACGCAGCTGAAGAACGTCAAGCGCGGCCAGCTGATCGCGGAGAAGGTGAAGGCGACGCTCGGCAAGGACGGGACCGCCGTCACGGGTGAGCCGATTCCGAGCCGTAACGGCAAAGAAGCGTACTTCAAGCTGGGCAAGAACGTCGTGCTCAATCCGGAGCAAACGGCGATGTATGCCGCGATCGACGGCTTGATCGCCATGACCGATAAGGCCAAAGTCAATGTGTTCCCGGTGTTCGAAGTCAACGGAGACGTGGACTACAAGGTCGGGAATATCGACTTCGTCGGCAATGTCGTTATTCGGGGCAATGTGTTAACGGGCTTCAAGGTGAAGGCCGCGGGCGATATTCGCGTCATCGGCGGCGTTGAAGGCGCCGTTATGGAAACGGACGGCTCCATCGAGATCACCGGCGGCGTGCTTGCGACCAACAAGGGATACATCAAGGCGGGCAAGAACGTCAAATGCTCCTTTATTCAAGACGGCAACGTGACGGCGGCCGACGACGTGATCGTCTCCCAGAGCATTATGCACTCTCAAGTTCGCGCAGGGCGCAACGTGCTGTGCACGGGAACGAAAGGACTGGTCGTCGGCGGCAGCATTCAAGCCGGCGAACGGGTTGTCGCGAGAACGATCGGCAATACGATGTCGACGGCTACCGTCATCGAGGTCGGCGTTCGTCCGGAGCTCAGAAGCGAACTGCTGGAACGGCGAGGCCAAATCAAGCAGCTAAGCGAAAATCTGGATAAATCCGAGAAGGCGCTTGCGCTGCTTGATCAGATGGCCGCGGCCGGCCAGCTGCCGCCCGACCGGATGGCGATGCGCGTCAAGCTGGGCTCGACCAAACGCGCGTCGATCGAGGAAATCGCCGTGAACAAGGAACGCGTGCTGGAGATCGAGAAGTCGCTGGAGGATATGGAGCGCGCCAAAGTCGATGCCGTGAACATCGTTTACGGCGGCACGAAAATCGTAATCGGGCGCAATACGCGTTTCATTAAAGAAGGCATGCAGCGCGTGTCTTTCCGCTATGCGGACGGCGATATCGTCATAGCGCCCTATATTTGAACAAGCCGCCGACCCGCCGATAGTCAGACCGAACCGCCCGGCCGCCGATTCGAAGGGAGGACGCCTCAATGCCCTATAAGCCGATCGATTTCCAAATCTCGATTCCGCGGACGCAGGAGACCGGGGTGCAGCAAAATCAGCTTAACCAGCGTTCGCTGCTCGAACAATCGATGCTGAAGCAGGATACGGAGAAGCACGCGGAGCGGCAGCGCACGCGCAATGCCGGCGTCGAGCAGAGCGGCAACCAAGGGATCGCCCCGAATCGTCATCGCGATTCCGGCTCGTCCAAGCGGAAGCGGCAACGGGAGGGGCACGAGGAGCGCGAGCCTGGACAGCAGCCGGATCCGGAGCCGGCGGCTCACCCGTTTAAAGGAAGACATATTGATTTATCGCTCTGAGAACGATTTTAAACATAAATAGCAGGTGAACATAATGGAGCCGTGGCAAACGATCATGCTTGTCGGAGGGATTGTCGTCGTATCCGCGGTCATGCTGCCGAAACGGGCGGGCAAGGAGAGTCCGGCCAACGACAGTCAAACCGTACGCAATATGGAGACAGCATTGGAGCAGTTCATGGAGAACATGGAAGCGGACAGCCGGGAAATCGCCGGATTGGTCAGCAAGTCGAACGAAGAATCGCAGGCGCAGGCGGCAAAACGCGATGATCGCGTCGGTCAATTGGAGCGGCGGATCGCCGAGCTGGAGCAGACGCTGGCCGAGCAGGCGGCATGGGCGGCGAACGCAGCCGCCGCCACTGGGGTGTCATCCGAATTCGGCGTCAGATTCGATCGGTCTGCTTCGCCGTTCGTTCCGCAGCCATCCGTTCAATCGGCGGAACGACCGGCTGACGCATCCGAGGTCTTGGAACCGGCCGAAGCCGCGGAAGAGACAGCGCCGCCGGCGCCGTCCATTCGCAGCCGATATGCCGAATTGTTCGAGCTGCACCAAGCGGGCAAATCCATCGAGGCGATCGCCAAGAAGCTTGGCCTGAACAAAGGAGAAGTTCAGCTCATTCTTCAATTGTCGAGGCAAGAGGAGGCGTCGCGAGGATGAACAGAAGACTATTCGTGTTCGGCATCGGCGTCGGGATCATCGTCGGAGCGGGTTTGCTGCAGTTCATGCTCATCGGCGAGCGGCAAGCGGATGCGCTGACGAATGACAGCGCCGCGAAGACCTACACGCAGGCGGAGCTCGATCAAGCCGTTGCCGACGAGCGAGAACGGGTTCAAGCCGAACTGGCCAAGCTTGGCGCGGGCGCCGCTGATCGAACTGCCGCCGAGCCGGGGAAGGCAGACGACCAAACGACCGATCCGGCGACACCCGTTCAGTCGGACCGGAAGACGGATCCGATCGATTCCGCAACGCCGTCGTCCGGCGAGGCAGCTTCCGATTCTTCAGGGTCTGCGTCGCAAGCGGATAACGCCGATAAATCCGCGGATAAGCCCGAATCCGGAGCCGCGGGGGAAGCGGCCGATGCAGAGCCGGCGCGCGTCATCGTGCGCATTCCGCCGAATGCCAGCGTTGCGGACACCGCTGGGCTGCTTGCGGCCCGCGGCATCATTTCCGATAAACAGGCGTTCATAGACCTGATGCGTAAGCGGACGATACGCGCAGGCTATTTTGCTTTCCAAGGGAAATTGAGCCTCCAGCAGGTGCGTGTTATCATTACGAGCAAGCCGCTCGACCCGGCAGCGGCGCGCATGGAATTGGAAGCAAGCGGGGAATAGCCCGCTCAAGTAATCGAAGTCTATGGAAGAAGTCAATAGCGGTTGCATGGCCGCATGCAGATGTGGTATAGTAATTGACGGTGTTAAAAACACACGCCGATTAATTTCGCCATTGGTGCTTCGACCCGGTCGAAGTGATGGCGGGAAATGAGATTGGCGGAGGAAACCAAAAAACCATTTAACAGGAGGTGTTGAAGAGATGGCGGTTATTTCCATGAAACAGCTTCTTGAAGCTGGGGTACACTTCGGTCACCAAACACGTCGTTGGAACCCAAAGATGGATCGTTATATCTTCACAGAACGTAACGGGATTTACATTATCGACTTGCAGAAAACGGTTAAGAAAGTCGAAGAGGCTTACAACTTCGTTCGTTCGATCGGCGAAGAAGGCGGCACAATTCTCTTCGTAGGCACGAAAAAACAAGCGCAGGATTCGGTTAAAGAAGAAGCGGAGCGTTGCGGCAACTTCTACATCAACCAACGTTGGCTCGGCGGTACGCTGACGAACTTCTCCACGATCCAGAAGCGTATCGATCGCCTGAAAACGATCGAGAAATGGGAAGAAGACGGTACGTTCAACGTGCTTCCTAAGAAAGAAGTTATCATTCTCCGCAAAGAGAAGGATCGCCTCGAGAAATTCCTCGGCGGCATCAAAGGCATGAGAAGTCTGCCAAGCGCACTGTTCATTATCGATCCTCGCAAAGAGCGCATCGCTGTTGCCGAAGCGCGCAAGCTTGGTATCCCTATCGTGGGTATCGTCGATACGAACTGCGATCCGGACGAAATCGACTACGTTATCCCAGGTAACGATGATGCAATCCGCGCAGTTAAGCTGCTGACAGCTAAGATGGCCGATGCAATCGTTGAATCGCGCCAAGGCGAGCAAACAACTGCTTAATATTGATTTAGGAACCGACAGGAAAGGGTGGTCAGAAGGTGTATGCCTCTCTCACCGCCCTTTTTTTAAGGTAAAAGCTTAAATACTTAACCAGGTCAGCATACTTAACCAATTTCAGGAGGTCACGAACGATGGCAGTTAGTGCAAGTGCGGTTAAAGAATTGCGTGAAAGAACAGGCGCGGGCATGCTGGATTGCAAAAAAGCGCTTGACGAAACAAACGGCGACATTGCGAAAGCGATCGACTTGCTTCGCGAGAAAGGTCTTGCCGCGGCAGCGAACAAAGCAGGCCGTGTAGCAACGGAAGGTACGGTGGAATCCTACATCCACGCCGGCGGACGTATCGGCGTGCTTGTCGAAATCAACTGCGAAACGGACTTCGTCGGCAAAACCGAACAATTCCGCGAATTCGCTCGCGATATCGCGATGCAAATCGCCGCTGCAGGACCTAAATTCGTAAGCCGCAGCGAAGTGCCTAACGACGAGCTGGACAAAGAACGCGAAATCCTGCGCGCGCAAGCGCTGAACGAAGGCAAGCCTGAGAAGATCGTCGAAAAAATGGTCGAAGGCCGCATCAGCAAATACTACGAAGAGTACTGCCTGCTTGAGCAGTCCTTCATCAAAGATCCGGACAAAACGATCCAAACGCTGCTGAACGAAAAAATCAGCACGATCGGCGAGAACATCTCGATCCGTCGTTTTGCTCGTTTCGAGCTTGGCGAAGGCATGGAGAAAAAAGAAGACAACTTCGTTGCCGAAGTTATGTCGCAAGCTAAATTGTAATCCGAACGCACAGGCGGGGCGGGGCGTTCGCCCCGCCGTTTTTTTAACTCAATATTCGAATCCGACAGGCAGCATTTTTCTAGTATGCGGCCTTTAAACAAGGTCCAAGATGGAGGTAAACCACGTTGCAAAGTCCCGTGTACAAACGTATCGTGCTTAAAGTCAGCGGTGAATCGCTTGCCGGAACCAATGGGTACGGCATCGACTCGGCCGTTATTTCTTCGATTGCCGAGCAGGTCAAGGAAGTAGTCGAGCTTAACGTAGAGGTCGCCATCGTATGCGGCGGCGGCAACATCTGGCGCGGCATCGCAGGCTCGGAAAAAGGCATCGACCGTGCAACGGCCGATTATATGGGAATGCTTGCAACCGTTATGAACTCGCTTGCGCTGCAGGATGCGCTGGAACAAATCGATGTACCTACACGCGTGCAGACATCGATCGCCATGCAGCAAATCGCGGAGCCTTACATCCGCCGCCGCGCGATTCGCCATTTGGAAAAAGGGCGCGTCGTCATTTTCGCCGCGGGTACGGGCAACCCATTCTTCTCAACGGATACTACTGCCGCATTGCGCGCAGCTGAAATAGAAGCAGAAGTCATTTTGATGGCGAAGAACAAAGTGGATGGCGTCTATTCCGCCGATCCGTTCAAAGACGCGACGGCAGAGAAATTCGAAACGCTGACGTTCATGGAAGTGCTGAACCGCAATCTGGGCGTCATGGATTCGACGGCTTCCTCGCTGTGCATGGATAACGACATCCCGCTGGTCGTATTCTCCATTACGGAAGCAGGGAATATTAAACGCGTCGTGCTTGGAGAGAAAATCGGAACAATCGTGATGAAAGGGAGTGCCACCTAGTGCCACAATCCATTAAGAAGAATGCCGAAGAACGGATGGACAAAGCCATCGCCGCGTTGAAGCGCGATTTGGCGACGCTGCGCGCGGGCCGCGCCACGCCGGCGCTGCTGGATCGTCTTCAAGTCGAATATTACGGCGCTATGACGCCGGTCAATCAGCTGGCGAACATCAACACGCCGGACTCGCGCACGCTGCTCGTGCAGCCTTGGGACAAATCGTCGCTCGGCGCGATCGAGAAAGCGATCATGAAATCCGATCTGGGCTTGACGCCTTCCAACGACGGTGCAACGATTCGCCTGTCGATTCCGATGCTGACGGAAGAACGCCGCTCGGAGCTCGTGAAATTGACGAAGAAGTTCGGCGAAGAAGCGAAGGTAGCGATCCGCAACATCCGCCGCGATGCGAACGACGATATCAAGAAGCTCGAGAAATCGGAAATCTCCGAAGATGAATCCCGCCGCCATCAAGACGATATTCAGAAGTCGACGGATAAATTCATCGCCGAAGTCGAGAAAGTGCTCGCCGCTAAAGAGAAGGACATAATGGAAGTCTAATATTGCTCACCGGCCCCTCCGAATGGTGGGGTTTGTTGCATAAATCGACGCTAGCGGCGGGGGGAACGAACATGTTACAGCGATTGAAAGCCTTGTTTGGCAAAGCGTCCGCGAAACCGTTGCCGATGCATGGGACTGATAACATACCGCAGCATATCGCAATCATTATGGACGGTAACGGCAGGTGGGCGAAGAGCCGCGGATTGCCGCGCATGGCCGGGCATCATTCCGGAATGAAGGCGGTCAAGCGGATTACGATGGCTGCCGACAACCTTGGCGTCAAATTCTTAACGCTGTACGCTTTCTCGACGGAGAATTGGAAGCGTCCCAAGGCGGAAGTCGAATTCCTGATGAAGCTGCCGCAAGAGTTTCTGACGCTGGAAATCAGGGATTTGATGGCGAAGAACGTTCAAATCCGTTTGATGGGCAACAGGGAAGGCTTGCCCGATCATACGCTGCGGGCGGTTGAAGAGGCAGTGGAGCGAACGTCCGGCAATAATGGGCTCGTGCTCACGTTCGCCTTGAATTACGGCAGCCGCAAAGAAATGATCGATGCGATTAAGTGTATCAGCCGGGACGTGAAGGACGGGAAGCTGTCCCCGGACGAGATCGACGTATCTCATATGGAAAGCCATTTGTTATCGGCCGGCCTTCCGGATCCGGATTTGCTCATTCGTACGAGCGGCGAGCTGAGGCTCAGCAATTTCATGCTCTGGCAGCTGGCTTACAGCGAGATGTGGTTTACGGACGTCTATTGGCCGGAGTTTTCAGACGAGCACTTTTATGAGGCAGTCCGGGAGTACCAGCGGAGAGCTCGCCGATATGGCGGACTGTAACAGTTGAACTGGAGCGTGTCGATGGCGTGAAACAACGCATAATTTCTGGCGTCTTGGCAGGTGCGGCCTTTATGGTGCTGACCGTGCTTGGCGGATGGTATTTCTTCGCCTTATTGCTATTTTTGACGATCGTCGGCATGACGGAATACATCCGCATGAACGGCGTATCGATGAAGCAGCCGCTCGCTTGGATCGCCATGGCGGGCGTACTGTTGTTATTTCTGCCCTGGGGCGATCTGGGGCTGAACCAGCCGGCTGCCTTACATATGATTTGGATGCTGATGTTCGTATTGCTCAGCGTGACCGTTCTGACGAAGAACGAGGTGACGATCGACGGAGCGGCGCTGATGCTGCTCGGCGCGCTGTACGTGGGATACGGCTTTCATGCGATGTACGACATCCGCAATGCCGATTCCCATGGCTTGATGACGACGATTATGGCGTTCTTCGCCATCTGGGCTTCGGACGTCGGCGCGTATTTCACGGGGAAAGCGATCGGCAAAAACAAGCTGTGGCCGGCGATCAGCCCCAACAAAACGGTCGAGGGCTCCCTGGGAGGCGTCGTGCTCTCCCTCATCATCGCGCTCGTCTTCGCCTTCATCTATCCGGACGTCATCTCGATCGGACGCGCGATCATGATCGGACTTATCGCCGCCGTTGCCGGACAGCTCGGCGACTTGATTCAATCCGCCTACAAACGCGTCCGCGGCATCAAAGACTCGGGCTCGATCATGCCCGGACACGGCGGCGTGCTCGATCGCTGCGACAGCTGGCTGATCGTGTTCCCGCTGCTCATCATGACGAATTTGCTGCCGCTGTAAAGCTTGCAAGGAGGCTTAAGCTTTGAAGAAAATATCGATTCTCGGATCTACGGGATCCATCGGCACGCAGACGCTGGACATCGTCGGCCGCGAGCCGGACCGGTACTCGGTCGAAGGCCTGGCTGCCGGCAGCAATCTCGAATTGCTGATCGAGCAGGCCAAGACGTTCCGTCCGAAGACGGTCTGTCTGGCTACCAAGACGCTGGCGGGCGAAGCGAAGCTGCGTTTACCGGCCGGCGTGAACGTCGTTTACGGCGATGAAGGCTTGATCGAGGCTGCCGCCGGAACCGATGCCGACACGGTCGTTACGGCGATCGTCGGCAGCAGAGGGCTTCCGGCGACGCTTGCCGCCGTCGACGCGGGCAAAACGATCGCGCTGGCCAACAAGGAAACGCTGGTGACGGCAGGCCATATCGTGATGCGGCGCGCAGCTGAGCGAGGCGTGGCGATCCTGCCGGTCGACAGCGAGCATTCCGCGATCTTCCAGTGCCTGAACGGCGAACGGCGCGTCGATGTCAATCAGATTACGCTGACGGCTTCCGGCGGATCGTTCCGCGACCGCAAGCGGGAAGAACTGCAGGGCGTAACCGTAGCCGAAGCGCTGAACCATCCCAATTGGTCGATGGGCGCGAAGGTGACGATCGATTCCGCGACGATGGCGAACAAAGGGCTGGAAGTCATCGAAGCGCATTGGCTGTTCGGATTGCCGTATGATCGGATCAAGGTGCTGATCCACCCGGAAAGCATCATTCATTCGTACGTGGAATTCGTGGACCACAGCATCATTGCACAGCTTGGCTTGCCGGACATGCGGGTACCGATTCAATATGCGCTGACCTATCCCGAGCGGAGAGCGACGCCGACGGACGCGCTGGATTTGGCGAAGCTGTCCGCGCTGCATTTCAGGGAAATGGATTTCGATCGCTATCCTTGCCTGCGATATGCTTACGAGAGCGGAAGAGCCGGCAAATCCGCGCCGACGGTGTTCAACGCGGCGAACGAAACGGCGGTGGCCCGTTTTCTGGCGGGCGAGATTGCGTTCCTGGAGATCGAAGCGATCATCGCGACGGTGCTGGAGCGCCATGAAATCGTCGAAGTTCCCGACGTGACGGCCATATCCGAAGTGGATGCCTGGGCGCGCCGGACGGCTGCCGGCATCTAACCTGGGTTCTCTTGTATCGAACGGGAGAATAATGATAATCTAAGTACAGGCCGTTACGAACAGGAGGCTCGTGAGCGATGCATATGATTCAAGTCGTCTTTTTGACGGTAATGGTCTTCTTCGTCATCGTGACCATACATGAATGGGGTCACTTTTATTTTGCGAAGCGCGCCGGAATTTTGGTGAGGGAGTTTGCGATCGGGTTTGGCCCGAAACTGTTCTCCATCAAACGCGGCGAGACGCGGTATACGCTTCGGCTCGTGCCTGCCGGCGGCTTCGTCCGCATGGCCGGCGAAGATCCGGAGCTGGTCGAGGTGCAGCCGGGACAGACGGTCGCCATCCGCGTGAAAGACGATAAAGTCACCCGTATTTATTTGGACCGGCTGGACGATCGCAGCAACGTCGTCCGCGGCGAAGTGGAAACGATCGATATCGAGCAGAAGCTGAAGATGACCTTGAACGCGGACGGGTTGATCGAAAGCTTCGCCATCCATCCGCAGGCGCTGTTGATCGCGAAAGGGAGAGAGACGCAAATCGCGCCGCTCGACCGGCAATTCGGCAGCAAGACGGTCGGACAGCGCGCGCTGGCGATCGTCGCGGGACCGGTCATGAACTTCGTGCTCGCCTTCGTGCTGTTCTTCGCGTATATCCAGATGGCGGGCGTTCCGATGGAGAATCCGGACCGGCTGTTGATCGGCGATGTCGTGCAGGGCATGCCGGCCTCGCAGGCCGACATTAAGGTCGGCGACGTGATCTACGCGGTGAACGGCGTCAAGATCGGCACCGATTCCGATAAAATGATCGAACTGATCAGCAAATCGGCCAATAAGCCGCTTACGTTTACCGTTGTCCGGAGCGGCAAGGAGATTACGTCCAAAATCACGCCGAAGCCCGATGACAACGGCGACGGGAAGCTGGGCATCTCCGCCGCGCTGCCGTCGCGTCCGGCGAAGATCGGCGAAACGTTCAAATACGCGGGCAATGCGATGAAGAACATGACGGTAATGATTTTCCAAGGCTTCAAAAACCTGGTGACCTTGAAGGTCAAGCTCGACGATCTTGGCGGTCCGGTAAGGACGGCACAAGTGACGAGCCAGATAGCACAGCAAGGACTGACCCAGCTGACATCGTGGGTTGCCGTGCTTAGCTTGTATTTGGGGATATTCAACCTGCTGCCGATCCCCGCGCTCGATGGAAGCCGTTTGCTCTTCCTCGGCCTGGAAGCGGTCCGCGGACGACCGGTCGATCCGAACCGCGAAAGCATGGTCCATTTTATCGGCTTTGCGATGCTCATGCTGCTGATGCTGGCCGTAACGTATAATGATATTTTGCGCTTGGTAAGAGGGGAGCACTAGTCGGCCATGTCGAAGGAAAAACAATTCGTAACGGAAATCACGCCGCAGAGCGAGGATTTCTCCCGTTGGTATATCGATGTTATCAAGAAAGCCGAACTGATGGATTATTCGCCGGTTCGCGGCTGTATCGTGTTCCGTCCGGAAGGCTTCGAGATCTGGGAGCATATGCGCGACGAGCTGGACCGCCGTTTCAAGGAAACCGGTCACCGCAACGCCTACTTCCCGATGTTCATTCCGGAGAGCTTCTTCTTGAAGGAGAAGGAGCATGTCGAAGGCTTTAACCCGGAGCTGCCGTGGGTTACGGAAGCGGGCGGCGAGAAGCTGGAAGAGCGCCTGGCCATCCGTCCGACGTCGGAAACGATCATCGGCCATATGTATTCGAAATGGGTGCAGTCGTACCGCGATCTGCCGGTTCTGATCAATCAATGGGCGAACGTCGTCCGCTGGGAGAAGCGGACGCTGCCGTTCCTGCGCACGACGGAGTTCCTGTGGCAGGAAGGCCATACGGCGCACGAGCTGGAGAGCGAAGCGCGCGAAGAGACGAACCGCATGCTGGAAATTTACCGCGATTTCTGCGAGAACTACCTTGCGATTCCGGTTATCATGGGCCAGAAGACGCCTTCCGAGCGGTTCGCCGGCGCGGTGGACACGTACTCGATCGAGGCGATGATGAAGGACGGACGCGCCGTTCAGGCGGGGACATCCCACTACCTCGGCACGAAATTCGCCGTCGCGTTCGATATCAAATATTTGGACCGGGAGAATACGCAGCAATTCGTGCATACGACGTCATGGGGCGTCTCGACGCGGCTGATGGGCGCGATGATCATGGTGCACGGCGACGACCGCGGCCTCGTGCTTCCGCCGAAGGTTGCGCCGACGCAGGTCGTGATGATTCCGATCGGACCGCCGAAGACGCGCGAGCAAGTCGTCGGCCGGGTGGACGAGCTGTACGCAGAGCTGAAGAAAGCCGGCATTCGCGTCAAAGTCGACGACCGCACGGACGTCAGTCCGGGCTGGAAGTTCAACGAGTATGAAATGCGCGGCGTACCGCTGCGGCTTGAACTCGGACCGCGAGACATGGAGAACGGACAAGTCGTGCTCGTGTCGCGCGTGACCGGCGAGAAGCGCATCGTGCAGCAGAGCAGCCTGAAGGAAGAAATTGAACGTATGCTGGCGGATATTCACCGTGATATGCTGGAGCGTGCAAAGCAATTCCGTACGGAACATTCGTATTCGGTCGAAACGCTGGACGAAATGAAGGCCTTGTTCGAGGAACAGCGCGGCTTCGCGCTGGCGGGCTGGTGCGGATCGGACGCATGCGAGCGTCAAGTGAAGGAAGAAACGGGTGCTACGAGCCGGAACATTCCGTTCGAGCCTGCCGAGCATAAAACGACATGCTTGGTGTGCGGGGAGAAGGCGGAGCATTCCGTCGTATTCGCTCGGGCGTATTGAGTTTTGGGGGAGGGCGACATGAACCAAACCGGGGATAAGCGGCAGCGGTTCGAACTGCTCTTGAAGCAGGCGGACCTGCCGCAGCAATTGACGGATGAGCATTTTGGCGATGGATTCATAGACAAAGTGATCGTAAGCCGGAGCAACCGGGAATGGACGTTTTGCATAAGCAAAACGTCTTTGGTTCCTTTACCGGCTTTTAGTGTTTTTTGCAGGGCGGTACAAAGCAAGTTCGCGCATATTGCGCAAATCTCGTTCCGGTTCCAGTTCGGCGGCGAGGTCGCCAGAGCGGATATCGTGACCGAATATTGGCCGGCCTTCGTCGAATGGCTGCAGCAAAGCAATGCGTCCATCAACGGCTGGATCAGCAAAGCGAAGATGGAGACGGACGGCGAGCTCGTCACGCTCTATATGATGGACGAGATGGGACTCGAAATGGCGAAGAAGAAACGGATCGACGAATTGGCGGTCGCCTTCTTCAAGGATCAATTCACGGTTCCCTGCCGCATCAAGATGAAGGTGGCGGAATCGAAGCAGGAAATCTACGAGGCGTTCGAACAGAAGCGGATCCAGGAAGAGCGCGACGTGATCGAGCAGATGATGACGGCCTCGATTGCGGAAGCGCCGCCTGTCGAAGAAGGCGATGTCCGGCTCGTCGTGGGCTACGACATTCGCGAGGAAGCCGTGCCGATCATGAACATTATCGAAGAAGAGAAGAAAATTACGGTCCAAGGCGCCGTGTTCGGGCTGGAAGAGAAAGAACTGCGCAACGGCAGCACGCTCTTCACCTTCAACGTAACCGACTTCTCCGATTCGATCGCGCTGAAAATGTTCGCCAAGACGAAGGACGACGTCAAAGTGCTCAAACAGCTGGCGAACGGCAAATGGGTCAAGGCGCGCGGCCGCGTGGAATACGACCGGTTCATGATGGAGCCGGAGCTCGTCATGATGCCGTCCGACCTGCACGAGGTCATGGCGCCGAGGGAACCGAAGGACGATGCGGAAGAGAAGCGCGTCGAGTTCCATTTGCACACGACGATGAGCACGATGGATGCGGTCACGTCCGTCGATACGTACATCAAGCAAGCTGCCAAATGGGGACATAAAGCGATTGCCATCACGGACCACGGGAACGTGCAGTGCTTCCCCGAAGCGGCGAAAGCGGCGAAGAAGAACGGCATTCAAGTGCTGTACGGCTTGGAGGCCAATGTCATCAACGACGCCATTCCGATGGTGATGAACGACCGCGAGGAACCGCTGGCGACGGCCGTTTACGTCGTTTTCGATATCGAGACGACGGGGCTGTCGGTCGTGAACAACAAGATCATCGAGCTGGCGGGCGTCAAAATGCAGGAAGGCAAAGAAATCGGCCGATTCTCGACGTTCATCAACCCGCATGAGAATATACCCTATAATATCCAGCAGCTGACGAACATCACGAACGAGATGGTTGCCGACGCGCCGGAGCTCGGGCCGAAGATCAAGGAATTCGTCGCGTTCATCGGCGACGCCGTTCTCGTCGCGCATAATGCCCGTTTCGATATGGGATTCATCCAGGCGGCGTGCAAGCTGCACGGGCTGCCGGAAGTGAAGAATCCGGTGCTCGATACGCTCGAGCTGGCGCGTTTCCTGCATCCTTCGATGAAGAACCACCGTCTCGGGACGCTGGCGGATAAATTCAAAATCAGTCTGGAGAACGCTCACCGCGCGATCGACGACTCCATCGCCCTGGGCGGCGTATTGTTCGCGTTGATCGGCGACGCCGCGGCTCGCAACATTACCGGCCTGCATATGCTGAACGACTATGTCGGACTGGACCTGTCCAATATGCGGCCGTTTCACTGCTGCATCTACGCACTGAATGCGGCAGGCAAGAAGAACTTATTCAAATTAATCTCGATGTCGCATACGCAATATTTCAAACGCGTCGCAATCATACCGAAGAGCAAGCTGACGGAGCTGCGGGAAGGGCTGCTCGTCATTTCCGGCTGCGAGAAAGGCGAGTTCTTCGAGGCGGTACTGAACAAGTCCATGGAAGAAGCCGAAGAGGTCGCGCATTATTACGACGTGCTCGAAATTCAGCCGATCACGTTCTACATGCATTTGGTGGAGAAGGGCTTCGTGGCAAGCCGCGCCGAAATCGAACAGGCGCTTCGCCGCGTGTGCGAGATCGGCGACAAGCTGGGCAAACCGGTCATCGCGACCGGCAACGTGCATTATTTGCAGGAGCGGGACAAAATGTTCCGCGACATTACGATTCACGGCATAACGGGCTTCAGTCCGCTCAAGGACATTACGAAGCCGGACGCGCATTTCCGGACGACCAAGGAGATGCTCGCCGAGTTCGCGTTCCTTGGCGAAGCCCGTGCGTACGAGGTGGTCGTGAAGAACACGAACGGGCTTGTCGACCGGTTCGAGGCATTCGATCTGTTCCCGTCGAAGCTGTTCGTTCCGATCATGGAAGGCGCAGACGAAGAGATGCGCGAAACTTGCTACGAAACGGCCAAGCGGCTATACGGCGAGCCGATTCCGGACGTTGTCGTGCAGCGGCTGGAGAAAGAGCTCGTGCCGATCACGAAGGCCGGCTTCTCCGCGAACTATTTGATATCCGAGCGGCTCGTGAAGAAGTCCAACGCGGACGGGTATCTTGTCGGCTCCCGGGGCTCGGTCGGTTCGTCCGTCGTGGCGACGTTCCTCGGCATTTCCGAGGTTAACCCGCTTCCGGCGCACTATACCTGTTTGAACGAAGCGTGCAAATACAGCGAATGGTTCCTCGACGGCAGCTATCCGAGCGGCTTCGACCTGCCGGACAAGATTTGCCCGAATTGCGGCAGGCCGCTCAAAGGGGAAGGCCAGGATATTCCGTTCGAGACGTTCCTCGGCTTCAAGGGCGATAAAGTTCCCGATATCGATTTGAACTTCTCGGGGGAATATCAGCCGACGGCGCATAACTTCACGAAAGAAATGTTCGGCGACAAGGCCGTTTACCGCGCGGGTACGATCGGCACCGTCGCCGAGAAGACCGCCTACGGCTTCGCCAAGAAGTACGAGGAAGAGAAAGGCAAGAAGTGGCGCGGCGCGGAGCTGTCCCGCCTGGCGTCCGGGTGTACCGGCGTCAAACGGAGCACGGGACAGCATCCCGGCGGCATCGTCGTCGTACCGGATTACATCGACGTGGAAGACGTTACGCCCGTGCAATACCCGGCGGATGACTTGAATGCCGAATGGCAGACGACGCATTTCGATTATCACGCGTTCGAAGAAAACCTGCTCAAGCTCGATATTCTCGGACACGACGATCCGACCATGATGCGGATGCTGCAGGACTTGACCGGGGTCGATCCGACGACGATTCCGATGAACGATCCGAAAGTCATGAGCATGTTCAGCTCGACCGACGCGCTCGGCGTCACGCCTGAGCAAATTCGCTCCTCCGTGGCGACGTACGGCGTTCCGGAGATGGGAACGAAGTTCGTTCGCCAGATGCTCGAGGAGACGAAGCCGTCGACCTTCGCGGATTTGCTGCAAATTTCGGGCTTGTCCCACGGCACCGGCGTTTGGCTCGGCAACGCGCAGGAGCTGATCAAGAACCGGACCTGCACGATCAAGACGGTTATCGGCTGTCGTGACGATATCATGCTCTACTTGATCTACAAGGCCGGCATGGACGCGGGCCTCGCGTTCAAAATTACCGAGAGCGTTCGTAAGGGACGCGGGCTGACCCCGGAATGGATCGAAGAGATGAAGAATTGCAAGGTGCCGCAATGGTACATCGATTCCTGTCTCAAGATCGAGTACATGTTCCCGAAAGCCCATGCCGCGGCCTACGTTATCTCCGCCGTGCGGACGGCGTTCTTCAAATTGTATTATCCGATCCATTATTATGCGACGTACTTCTCGATCCGCGCCGAGGACTTTGATCTGGAATTGCTGTGCCAAGGCTACGATGCGATTCTGAAGAAGCTGATCGAAATCGAGCAAAAAGGATTCAGCGCCACGCCGAAAGAGAAGAACAGCGTCTCGCTGCTCGAGATGGCGCTCGAAATGACCGCGCGGGGCTTCACCTTCAAGCCGATCGACCTGTACCGGTCCGAAGCGACGCGCTTCATCGTCGAAGGCACGTCGCTCATCCCGCCGTTCGGCGCGATCAGCGGCATCGGTGAGAACGCCGCCCGCAACATCGCGGGAGCGCGCGACTTCGGCGAGTTCCTGTCGATCGAAGATTTCCAGCAGAAGTCGAAGGCGACGAAGACGATCGTCGAAGTGCTGACCGGCATGGGATGTTTCCGCGGACTGCCGGAATCGAACCAGCTGTCGTTGTTCTAGGTTGCGAGAGGTAACTGGGGCCGCTGCGGCCACGTTCGTGAGCAAGCGAGTCTATAGCATGTGAGCGAGCGCCGCTGGGCGAGCTAAAGTGGTGCTAGGTTTACCGCAGGTAAACGAGCGACGCAGGAGCGACGAAGCCCTTCGCCCGGTTTCCGCAGGCGGTTGTCCAGGATTGGACAAGGCCAAACTTGAGGAATATATGGCCTTAGATTGTAGAGAAGCCCCATTACAGGTATCGGATGCGCAAGCGCACCGGCCAGAACCTTAAATTGGATGATTCGAGCAGGCTCGTGATAACTTGAGCTTGGAGCACGGACTGATTCAGCAGCGCTTCACCGGCTTGGACCGGACTGCACTGCACAAACCGTTTTGACCGAGCCGTCTTCATGACGGCCCGGTCGCGGTACGTCCGTCCGGTGAAGGAACGAAACGGACAGGGGATCCGTTATACACGTCATGATCGCGTCTTTTCGTGCGTTGGCGGACAGGGGATCCGTTATATCGGCCGATGCGCGTGTTTTCGATGTCATTCGGGGACATTAACGGATCCTGTGTCCAATCGCTCGTGGAAATAACGAATCCTCAGTTGGACCTGGAGGAGATCGATTCGTTCTGCACCTTCGGCGTCGAGACTTTTTCGACAGCCGCGCCTGCCTTGCCCTATAGCGCCGGCAAGCGAGTGGGAAGAAGGGAGCGCAGGGCGGGGCGGGGGTGCAGCCGGAGAGTTTACGTGCCGCCTTGAACTCGGATGCATCCATTGCCGGTTCGATCCCGGCATCGCGCGTTCAAAAGCGGCCGCAGGCGCATCCCACGCCAGGAGCGGCGGGGCACGCCCCAAGCGAGCCCGCCAGCGCCCCGACATATTGTCACCATTGCATGGTTATGGTATAATATTTCTGGTAATGCTGATGATACGACTTTTTCGCAGAAGAGTGGGGAAACCCACTCTTTACGTTTTGTCTGCACCTTTTTACGCTTACGGATGCCAACGGAGCTCTACCGCGTTCAAGCCCGCCGGGAGATTTGCCTGACGACGCGCTTGAATTGCTCCGGGAAGAAACCATCTTTCGCTGCCCGGCGAGGGCGGCAGGCCGTTCTTCCTGCAGGGTCGATAATCAGCTGAAAATTAAACTGACAGCTCGCCTTAAGACGACCAGCTGCAGTAGGAGGTACATCTTTTTTGAGCAAATCGAACATCAAAACCGTCATAGAGGAAATGGTCAAACCGTTTCTGGACGAGAATGGATTTGAACTCGTGGACGTGGAGTACGTCAAAGAAGGAAGCAACTGGTTTCTTCGGGTCTACGTTGATAAAGAAGGCAATATCGATATCGACGAGTGCGGCCGGATCAGCGAGTATCTGAGCGAGAAGCTCGACGAGAACGATCCGATTCCCGACGCGTACTTCCTGGAAGTATCCTCGCCGGGTGCCGAACGTCCGCTGAAGAAGCCGGAAGACGTCGCCAAATCGGTAGGCAAGCATGTCTTCGTTACGACGTACGAGCCGGTCGGCGGCTTGAAAGAATTCGAAGGCACGCTGGTTTCGTTCGACGGGGAGGAAGTCGTCGTCGAGATCGGCAAGAAGAAGCACGCGATTCCGTACGCGAAAGTTGCAAGCGCCCGTTTAGCCATTATCTTCTAGCAGAAGCGAGAAGCAGCGGCTTTACTATAATGTTAGGGAAACAGTCGAAAGGGGGAACTCATTTCCAATGAGCATGGAATTTATCGAAGCATTGAATGAAATCGAAAGAGAAAAAGGGATCGGCAAGGACATTTTGCTGGAAGCGATCGAGGCTGCCCTGATTTCCAGTTACAAACGCAATTTCAATACCGCGCAGAACGTGCGGGTGGACATTAACCGGTTTACGGGCGTCATTAAAGTCTATGCGCGCAAAACGGTCGTCGAAGATGTATTGGATCCGAGACTGGAAATTTCGGTGGAGGCTTCCCGCGAAATCAATCCGCACTACCACCTGGACGATATCGCGGAGATCGAAGTAACGCCGCGCGATTTCGGCCGTATTGCGGCGCAGACGGCGAAGCAGGTCGTGACGCAGCGCATTCGCGAAGCGGAGCGGGGACTCATCTACAATGCGTTCATCGATAAAGAAGAGGACATCGTGAACGGCATCGTGCAGCGCCAGGACGTGCGCAACCTGTTCATCGATCTGGGCAAGGTCGAAGCGGTGCTGCCGTTGACCGAGCTGATGCCGACGGATAAGTTCAAGCATGGCGACCGCGTGAAGTCGTTCATCACGAAAGTGGAGAATACGACGAAGGGACCGCAAATTTTCCTCTCGCGCACGCATCCGGGGCTGCTGAAGCGGCTGTTCGAGCTGGAAGTGCCTGAAATTTACGACGGCGTCGTCGAAATTCGCTCCGTTGCGCGCGAGGCGGGCTTCCGTTCCAAAATCGCCGTGCATTCCCGTAATCCGGAAGTCGATCCGGTCGGATCCTGCGTAGGCCAGAAGGGCATGCGCGTGCAGACGATCGTTACCGAGCTGAAGGGCGAGAAGATCGACATCGTGCGGTGGTCGGAGAACGTGGAAGAGTATGTGGCGAACGCGCTCAGCCCGTCCAAGGTCATCGAAGTCATCGTGTACGAGCAAGAGAAAATGGCGCGTGTCATCGTGCCGGATTACCAGCTCTCGCTGGCCATCGGCATCAAAGGACAGAACGCGCGTCTGGCCGCTAAGCTGACGGGCTGGAAAATCGATATTAAGAGCGAGACGCAAGCCGAGCAGGAGTTCGGCCGTCCGAAATCGCCAATGAGCACCATGCATCAGGATTCCGTCTCCATCGACTAACAGCCGGTCAGGAAGCGTTCAGGGGGGGATGAATGGTGAGACCGAGAAAAATTCCGCTGCGCAAATGCGTGGCTTGTCAAGAAATGAAACCCAAGAAGGAATTGATTCGTGTCGTACGTACGCCGGATGAAGCCGTCCTGATTGATTTAACGGGCAAAAAGGCTGGCAGAGGCGCGTACCTGTGCGGTCAAGTGGATTGCTTCAGGCTGGCCAAGAAGAGCCGGGCGCTCGACCGGGCTTTGAAACAGACGGTCGGACCGGAAATATACGATCAACTCGCACAGGATTTCATTGCCGTTGAGGATGAGTTCATCGCGGGCAAGGATGAGATGGATGATGATGAAGAAGCATAAGGCGCTTGCCATGCTCGGCATGGCCATGCGCGCAGGCAAGCTCGTAACCGGAGACGAAACCGTGCTGAAAGCCGTTCGGCAGGGCAAAGCGAAACTGGTTATAGTTGCGGCGGATGCATCAGATAATACGAAGAAGAAGTTTCGTGACAAGTGCGCGACATACAACGCGAACTGCTTGGAGGCATTTGACCGGGTTGCGCTGGGAGAAGCGATCGGCAAGTCGGAGCGGGTTATTCTGGGAGTGACGGACGCGGGCTTCGCCAAGAGCATCGTTCAAAGCTTAACTGAACCTTCGGAGGTGGCGTATATTGACTAAACAACAAGACAAAGACAATAAAGATAAATTGCGCGTGTATGAATACGCAAAATCGCTCAGCATGAGCAGCAAAGAGATCATCACCATTCTAAAACGTCTCAATCTGCCCGTGAACAACCATATGAGCGTCATGGAGAACGAGATGGTTTCGAAAGTGGAAGGTTTCTTCCGCGATATCAAGGCGAACGCAGCAGCCAAACGCGCGCAGGAGAACGCGACGGTCTCGGCGGCGGCGCAATCGTCCAATCGGCCTCAGCAGCAAGGGCAGCCAGAACGCAAGCAGGGTACGTTGAACGCTTCCGTGCAGCAGGGGCAAGGCAACAAAAATACGATAGAAAAACAGGGGAATATGAATATAACACACTCAAACACATCCACTACGCCCGCGGGATCATCCGCGAATTCGTCGAACAGTCAAGCGCCGGCTTCGAGCGCGCAAACGTCAGGTACATCTTCGCAAGGCAATGAGAACACCAGCACTGCCGGCAGCAATAGCAACAACGGCAGCGAGCGTCCGCAAGGCCAAGGCGGCGGCTATCAAGGCAACCGTCCGCAAGGCCAAGGCAGCCGCCCGCAAGGCCAAGGCGGCGGGTACCAAGGCAACCGTCCGCAAGGTCAAGGCGGCGGGTACCAAGGCAACCGTCCGCAAGGCCAAGGCGGCGGCTATCAAGGCAACCGTCCGCAAGGCCAAGGCGGCGGGTATCAAGGCAACCGTCCGCAAGGCCAGGGCCAAGGCGGAGGCGGGTATCAAGGCAATCGACCGCAAGGTCAAGGCGGCGGTCAAGGCAGCCGTCCGCAAGGCCAAGGCGGCGGGTATCAAGGCAACCGTCCGCAAGGCCAGGGCCAAGGCGGAGGCGGCTACCAAGGCAATCGTCCGCAAGGCGGAGGCGGTCAAGGCGGCGGTTACCAAGGCAACCGTCCAGCGGGCGGAGGCGGCGGTCAAGGCCAGGGCGGTTTCCGTTCTTCTGCGCCGGCGCCTAGTCAAGCGGCGAATCGCGGAGGCAGCGGTACTGCTCCTGCGCGCACGTTCGACAACAATCGCGGCTCGTCCGATGACCGGAGAAGAACGAATCCGAAAGCGGCGAACAATTCCTATAACAGCAATAAGCGTTTCGAAGACAACAACCGCGGCGGTTTCAAGAACAAAGGCGGCAAGAACAACCGCGGCAGAGGCGGTCAACAGCAAGAGCGCCGCGAGAAAATCGACAATACGCCGAAGAAAATCATCGTTCGCGGCACGGTAACGGTCGGCGATTTGGCTAAACTGCTCCATAAGGATGCATCGGAAGTCATCAAGAAGCTCATCATGCTCGGCGTTATGGCGACGATCAACCAAGAGGTGGATCTGGATACCGTTCAACTGATCGCGTCGGAATACGGCGTCGAGGTTGAAGTGAAGATCCCTGTCGAGGAAGATCAATTCGAGACGCTCGAAGAGAAGGACGACGAGGAATTGCTCGAGAGCCGTCCGCCGGTCGTCACGATCATGGGTCACGTCGACCACGGCAAAACGACCTTGCTCGACGCCATTCGTCAGACGAACGTTACAAGCGGCGAAGCAGGCGGCATTACGCAGCATATCGGCGCCTACCAAGTCGAGATCAACCATAAGAAAATCACGTTCCTGGATACGCCGGGCCACGAAGCGTTTACGCTCATGCGCGCCCGCGGCGCCCAAGTCACGGATATTACGATTATCGTCGTTGCGGCGGATGACGGCGTCATGCCGCAAACCGTCGAAGCGATTAACCATGCGAAAGCGGCGAACGTGCCGATTATCGTAGCTGTCAACAAGATCGACAAGCCGGACGCCGATCCGGACAAAATCAAGCAAAGCTTGACGGAATACGGTCTCGTTCCGGAAGAGTGGGGCGGCGACACGATTTTCGTCAACGTATCCGCTAAGCAGCGCATGGGTCTGGAAGAACTGCTTGAAATGATTCTGCTCGTCGCCGAAGTGAACGACTACAAAGCGAACCCGAACAAGCGGGCGCGCGGTACCGTCATCGAAGCCGAGCTCGACAAAGGCAAAGGGCCGGTCGCGCGTATTCTCGTGCAGCATGGCACGCTCAAGATCGGCGATGCGTTCGTTGCCGGCAATTGCTTCGGCCGTGTCCGCGCCATGGTCAACGACAGGGGCCGCCGGCTCAAAGAAGCGGGTCCGAGCACGCCGATCGAGATTACGGGCTTGACGGAAGTGCCGCAAGCGGGCGATCCGTTCCTCGCGTTCGAGGACGAGCGCAAAGCGCGGGCGATCGCAGAGCGCCGCGCCATCAAGCAGCGTCAATCCGAGCTCGGCGCGAACTCGCGCGTAACGCTCGAAGATTTGTACAATCATATTAAAGACGGCGAGATCAAGGATCTCAACGTGATCATTAAAGCGGACGTTCAAGGTTCTTCCGAAGCGCTGAAAGGCTCCCTGGCGAAGATCGACATCGAAGGCGTTCGCGTCAAGATCATTCACAGCGGCGCAGGCGCCATCACCGAGTCGGACATCAACCTCGCTGCGGCATCGAGCGCGATCGTCATCGGCTTTAACGTTCGTCCCGAGCCGCAGGCGCTTGCGACGGCCGAGCTGGAGAAAGTCGACATCCGCCTCCACAGCATCATTTACAACGTCATCGACGAGATCGAACATGCGATGAAAGGGATGCTGGATCCGGTGTACAAGGAAGTCGTTATCGGCCAGGCCGAAGTCCGCAACCTGTTCAAAGTTACCAAAGTCGGCGTAATCGCAGGCTGTATGGTCATTTCCGGCAAAATCACGCGCAATGCGAAAGCGCGCCTGATCCGCGGCGGCATCGTTGTGTTCGAAGGCGAAATCGAATCGCTCAAACGGTACAAAGACGATGCTAAAGAAGTGGCCCAAGGCTACGAATGCGGCATTACGCTCGATAAGTTCAACGACCTCAAAGAGGGCGACGTTATCGAGGCCTTCATCATGGAGTCCGTAGAGAGGTGATTGACCGATGGCCAAAGTCCGCGTAGGACGCGTAGGCGAACAAATCAAGAAAGAGCTCAGCACGCTCATTCAAAGCGAGCTGAAGGATCCCCGGATCGGCTTTATTACGGTGACAGGCGTTGAAGTTACGAACGACCTGTCCCAAGCCCGGGTTTACCTCAGCGTGCTTGGCAGCGATGAACAAAAGGCGGAAACGCTCAAAGCATTGGCGCGGGGAACGGGGTTCCTCCGTTCCGAGCTGGGCAAGCGCATCCGATTCCGCCACACGCCGGAGCTGTTGTTTAAATTCGACAGCAGCATCGAATACGGCAGCAAAATCGAATCGCTTCTTCACGATATCAATGCCGGAAGCGGCAGAGGCGAACAATGACGGCGGCAAAAACCGCCCTCTTCCCGGCCGCGTACATGGAGCAGCTTAAGGCTGCGCTGGATTTCATGCGGGACGGCAGCCGTTTTCTCGTCGTCGCGCATGTTCAACCGGACGGGGACGCAATCAGCTCGACGCTCGTCGTCGGCTGGCTGCTCCGGCAGCTGGGCAAACAGCCCGTCATGATTAACGAAGGCGCCGTTCCCGTGCGCCTTCATTTCTTGGAGCAATCCGCGAGCATCATCAATTACGGCAAGCAGCCGCCGGAAGAGAAGTTCGACCGCGTGATCGCCATCGATTGCGCAGACTTCCGCCGAATCGGCCTTGCGAACGCTTGTTTCGAAGACGATGCGCTGCTGCTCAACATCGACCATCATCCGACGAACAATGCGTTCGGCTCGCATAATCTCATTCGGACCGATGCCGCGGCAACGGTGGAGATCCTGTACGATCTGATCGAGTATGCCGGCATCGCGCCGGACACCGAAGCGGCGACGGCGATTTACACCGGTTTGCTGACGGATACGGGCGGATTCCGGTATTCCAATACGACGCCGCGCGTGATGCAGGTAGCATCCCTGATGCTGGCGGAAGGCGTGAAAGGGCACTGGATCGCCAATCATCTGCTGGAGCGAATGACGAAGCCGCAGCTGCTGCTTCTACAGCGCGGGTTGAGCCGGCTGACGTTCTCGGACGACAACCAGATCGCTTGGCTGTACGTCGCTTTTGCCGACATGGCGGAAACCGGCGCGATCGGCGAAGATTTGGAAGGCCTCGTGAACTATGCGCTGAACGTCGAAGGCGTGCAGGTCGGGATCTTGTTCAAGGAAACCGAGAACGGCGACGTGAAGGTGAGCATGCGTTCCGCGGGGAAAGCCGATGTCGCGGCGATCGCGCAATCGTTCGGCGGCGGCGGGCATGTGCGCGCAGCGGGCTGCCGGTTAGAGCAAGGGATACAGGAAGCGGTCGCATCCGTGGTACAAGCCGTTAGAGAGGCGTTGAACCGATGATCGACGGCATTCTGGCAGTTTGGAAACCGGCCGGCTGGACCTCTCATGATGTCGTGGCGAAAGTCAGAGGCATTCTGAAGGTGAAACGTATCGGCCATACGGGCACGCTGGATCCGCAAGTGACAGGCGTTCTCCCGCTCTGCGTCGGACGCGCGACTCGCGTGGTGGAGTACGTGCAGGAACGCCCCAAATCGTACGAAGCCGTCATGCGGTTCGGACTGTCGACGGATACGGAAGACATGACGGGGACTGTGACGAACGAGCTGCCTTCGGTCTCGCTGACGGAAGCCCGGATCCGGGAAGTGCTGGCCTCGTTCATCGGCGAAATCGATCAGGTGCCGCCGATGTTCTCGGCCGTGCGGGTCGACGGCAAACGGCTGTACGAGCTGGCGCGGGAAGGTCAAGTGATCGAGCGGCAATCCCGCAAAGTGTCGATATACGAGCTGGAGCTGCTTGAAGCGCAATTGGATCAGCCGCACCCGGTTATCCGCTTCTCGGTCGTTTGTTCGAAAGGGACGTACATTCGTACGCTGTGCGTCGATATCGGCGCGGCGCTTCAAGTGCCTGCCGTGATGGTGAAGCTGATTCGGACGATGTCGGGCGGATTCACGCAGACGGACTGTTTGACGCTCGAAGAAATCGCGCGGCACAAAGCAGACGGCACGATCGCGGACAAGCTGACGGCGCTGGACGAAGCGTTGGACCATTTTCCGAAGATTACGATCAGCGATTCGGACGTGCGGCACGCCTTCCAAGGAAAGCGTGTCCCGCTGCGCAATATCGTCGCGCACGATCCATACGAGAACGATTCCCTGCTTCGCGTATACGGAGCAGACGGAATGTTCGCGGGCGTCTTTCAACCGGATGCCGAATCCGGCACGCTCAAAGCCGTCAAGGTATTTACGCCGACGGCAGACTAGGCTGGTCGTACCAGGCGCGAGTCATCCTCTCGCACCCAAGGTACTGCTCGCCCATGCAACCAGGGCTGGTCGTACCAGGCGCGAGTCATCCTCTCGCACCCAAGGTACTGCTCGCCCATGCAACCAGGGCTGGTCGTACCAGGCGCGAGTCATCCTCTCGCACCCAAGGTACTGCTCGCCCATGCAACCAAGCAAGATGATAAAGCAGGTGTGACTGCATGGAAATCATTTCGTTGCAATATCCGATCGCAGATGCGGCGGCCGTTAAGCATTCGAAGCCGAAGACGCTTGCCATCGGTCATTTCGACGGCGTTCATCGCGGCCATCAGAACGTGATCGCGCAAGCGGTCGCGTCTGCGCGGGCTAACGGCCTTCAAGGAGCCGTCATGACGTTTCATCCCCATCCCAAAGAAGTGCTGGGCCGCAGCGGCCAGTATCAAGTCAGCCTGACGCCGCTCGAGGACAAGGTCGAGCGCTTCCGCAAGCTGGGCGTTGAAGTCGTGTATATCGTTCAATTTGACCTGGAATTCGCCGGCGTGACCCCGGCCGAGTTTGTCGACTTCGTGCTTCGGCCGCTGCAGGTGAAGCGGGCCGTTGTCGGCTTCGATTTTACGTTCGGAGCCAGAGGGGCAGGCAAACCGGAGACGCTGTGGGCGCTCGGCGAGCCGGATATCGGGGTGGAAATCGTGGAACCATTCATTCAAGACGGCGATAAAGTAAGCAGCACGCGCATTCGCGAGGCATTGATCGGCGGTCGTCCCGAAGAAGCGGCCTCGCTTCTCGGCGAGCCCTATGAAGTGCGCGGCGTTGTCGTGCGAGGGGAAGGCAGGGGCCGCAAGCTTGGATATCCGACGGCGAACATCCAGCAGGAGTCCGGCTTCTTCATTCCGCGCCAAGGCGTCTATGCCATCATGGCGGAGGTCGAAGGCAAGCGCATTCCGGGCGTGCTGAATATCGGCGTGAAGCCGACGTTCCACGACAACCTGCCGGAGCCGGTCATGGAAGCGCACCTCTTCGACTTCAACGCAGATATTTACGGCGAGACGGTCTCCATCCAATTTATCGCCTTCCTGCGCACGGAGAAGAAGTTCGGCTCGATCGATGAACTGATCGCGCAGATCCATGCCGATGGCGACCAAGCCCGCGCGTTATTGAGCGCCTATAATAAGAAATAGAATTCGCATTTACTTCTTCTAGCTAGATATGCTATACTCTAATACGTTGCGTAGTCGCACTTATGATCCGGTAACGCGCAGCACGAACCTTAGCTTGGCCTGTCCGTCATTCACCGGGCGACGGCGAGGCTAACGGCGATTATGATACAAGGAGGTGAACACGGATGGCACTTACGCAAGAACGCAAGCACCAACTGATCGACGAACACAAAACCCACGCGAACGATACGGGATCCCCGGAAGTTCAAATCGCTATCCTGACGCAAAACATCGTCAATTTGACAGATCATCTTCGGACGCACAAGAAAGATCACCACTCGCGCCGCGGTCTGCTCAAAATGGTCGGTCAACGCCGTAAGCTGTTGGCTTACCTGAAGAACAAAGACGTACGACGTTACAGCGCATTGATCGAAAAACTCGGCCTTCGCCGATAATAGATGCGGGGATAAAAGCAACCTGGTTGTTACGCCGCCCGGGAATGACGGGCGGCTGCGCTGGGTTGCTTTTTATAAATAACAACCACGTTTCGCATACATAAACACGGCAAGCAGAAGCTCGCACGACGGGGCTTTTCTCATGCATAGATGCACATTTACAATACTGATGATGGGGATAATGGAAACAGCCCCATTGCAGTGAGGAGGAATTATATGCTGCAACGCGTAGAAACAACTTTAGGCGGCCGTCCGCTTGTGCTGGAGACCGGACGCTTGGCGAAACAAGCCAACGCGGCGGTAACGGTCAAATACGGCGAAACGGTCATTCTGTGCACGGTCGTCGCATCCAACGAACCCAAGAACCTCGACTTTTTCCCGCTGACGGTCAACTATGAAGAACGTCTGTATGCCGTCGGCAAAATCCCGGGCGGTTTCATTAAGCGCGAAGGCCGTCCGAGCGAGAAAGCGATTCTGGCGAGCCGTCTGACGGACCGTCCGATCCGCCCGCTCTTCCCGGAAGGCTTCCGCAATGACGTGCAGATCGCGAATATCGTCATGAGCGTCGATCAAGACTGCACGCCGGAAATCGCGGCGATGATCGGCACGTCCGCGGCGCTGACGATTTCGGATATTCCGTTCAACGGCCCGATCGGCGGCGTCGTCGTCGGCCGCGTCGACGGCCAATTCCTGATCAACCCGACGGTCGAGCAGGAAGCGAAGAGCGACGTGTACGTCGTCGTCGCGGGCACGAAAGACGCCATCATGATGGTGGAAGCCGAAGCGAACGAAGTGCCGGAAGAAGTCATGCTCGAAGCGATCATGTTCGGCCATGACGAGATTCGCCGCATCGTTGCATCGATCGAAGAGCTTCAGACGCTTGCGGGCAAACCGAAGATCGAAGTGAAATTGCATGCGGTGAACGAAGACGTGAACGGCGCGGTCCGCGCGTTCGCGCAGGCGCGTCTCGTCGAAGCGGTTCGCGTTATCGAGAAACACGCGCGCCAAGAAGCGATCGACGCCGTGAACAGCGACACCGTCGCCCATTTCGAAGTGGAGTACGCCGAAACGCCGGAACTGCTCGGCGACGTCAAGGAAGTGCTCTACGATATCGTCAAGGAAGAAGTCCGCCGCTTGATTACGCATGACAAAGTACGTCCGGATGGACGGGCATTGAACGAGATCCGTCCGATTGAATGCGATGTCGCGCTTCTGCCGCGCACGCACGGCTCCGGCCTGTTCACGCGCGGTCAGACGCAAGCGCTCAGCATCTGTACGCTTGGCGCGCTGGGAGACGTTCAAATTCTCGACGGCATCGACCTGACGGAAACGAAACGGTTCATGCATCATTATAACTTCCCGCCGTTCAGCGTAGGGGAAGCTAGACCGCTCCGTCCTCCGGGCCGCCGCGAAATCGGCCACGGCGCGCTCGGCGAGCGCGCGCTCTCGAAAGTCATTCCGAGCGAAACGGAATTCCCGTATACGATCCGCCTCGTATCCGAGGTATTGGAATCGAACGGTTCCACGAGCCAGGCGAGCATCTGCGCTAGTACGCTTGCGATGATGGATGCAGGCGTGCCGATCAAAGCGCCGGTTGCCGGCATTGCCATGGGTCTGATCAAGGACGGCGACCACTTCTCCATCCTGTCGGATATTCAAGGCATGGAAGATCACCTCGGCGACATGGACTTTAAGGTAGCGGGCACGGCAGCGGGCGTTACGGCGATTCAAATGGACATCAAGATCGACGGCATCGATCGCGCGATTCTGTCGCAATCGCTGGAGCAGGCGCGCGAAGGCCGCATGCACATCCTCGGCAAGATGAACGAAGTGATGCAAACGCCGCGTACAAGCCTGTCGCAATACGCGCCGAAGATCGTCATCATGAAAATCAATCCGGACAAGATCCGCGACGTTATCGGCTCCGGCGGTAAAATCATCAATAAAATCATTGACGAGACCGGCGTGAAAATCGATATCGAGCAAGACGGCACCGTCTTTATCGCGTCGTCCAACGCGGAAGCGAACGAGCGCGCGAAGCAGATCATCGAAGGCATCGTACGCGAAGTCGTTGTCGGCGAAGTGTATTTGGGCACGGTGAAGCGGATTGAGAAATTCGGCTGCTTCGTTGAAATTCTCCCGAACAAGGACGGCCTCGTCCACATTTCGCAAGTCTCCACGGAGCGCATTGCGAAAGTCGAGGACGTGCTCAAAATCGGCGATCAAATTACGGTTAAAGTAACGGAAATCGATGCGCAAGGACGGATCAACCTGTCCCGCAAAGCCGTCCTGGCGCCTGAAGTGCCGGCACAGCAATAAGCGGCAGCATCGAACGAACATAGCGAGAGGCAGGCGAACCCTGTCTCTTTTTTTATTTTGGCGCTTCCTTCTCCATTCACATATTGTGGGCCGAGCCATAATAAGATGAAGGAGAAGGGGGGCCAAGCGATGAAGCTGAAGAAAGGAATCGTCATGCTGCTGACGATGGCCGCGCTGCTGATCGCGGCGAGATGGAACGGTCCGCTGTCCGCGTATCTGTTCGCGGTCAAGCAAGGGGATGCTGCGGCCATGGCGGCGGCCGTGCCGGAACCGTCCGATCAGAGCAAAGCGTCGCTGCGGGAGACGATTGCAGCCGAAGCGGCCAAGCGAAGCATTGCGCCGGTCGATGCGACCGTCGACCGGGTGTGGAAGGCGATACCGGGCTACAACGGGCTCGAAGTCGACGTCGACAAGTCGTATCGGCTGATGCTGCATGCGCCGGCGGACGAGCCGCTTCGCTTGGTCTACCGGGAAGTGGAGCCGAAGGTCGGCCTTGACGATCTCGGACGCGTCCCGATTTATAAGGGCAATCCGAACAAGCCGATGGTCGCGCTGATGATTAACGTCGCTTGGGGGAACGAGTATATTCCGTCCATGCTCCAGACGCTGAAGAAGGAGAACGTGAAAGCGACCTTCTTCTTCGACGGTTCATGGCTGAAGAAGAATATCGATATCGCGAAGCAGATTCAGGCGGCAGGCCATGAACTATCGAATCATGCGTATACGCATCCGAACATGAGCCAGCTCGACCGCAACGCGGCGTACAATCAGATTGCGAAGACGGACGCGCTGCTGAAATCGGCGCTGCATGTCCAGAATCGCTGGTTTGCGCCGCCCTCGGGCGATTTCAACCAGATGACCGTCGACGTTGCCGCCGAACAGGGATTGAAGACCGTCCTGTGGACGCTCGACACCGTCGATTGGAAGCATCCGCCCGCGTATTCGATCATCCAGAAGGTACGGACGCGCGTCGAACCGGGCTCGCTTATTCTGATGCATCCGACGGATTCGTCCAGCCAGGCGCTGCAAGGCATCATTTCCGCAATCAAAGGAAAGGGGCTGCTGCTGGGCACCGTGAGCGAGACGCTATCCTCCAAGCGGGCATCCCTAGTTGAGGCGCAACCATAATTTTGTTATAGTGAAGTCAATCATTTCAAGCTGTTGCTTGGGCGTATGTTCCGAAGTAGTTTTGCTATGTCTCGCCGGAGAAATCGGCTGCGGGCTGCGCCCACAGAACTTGTAGGAGGAGTCAGTATTGAAGAATTATACGTTAAGCAACGGCCTCCGCGTCGTTGTGGAATACATTCCGACCTGCCGTTCCGTTTCGTTCGGTATCTGGGTCAAGACCGGCTCGCGCAATGAGACGCCGGACAATAACGGCATTTCCCACTTTATCGAGCATATGCTGTTCAAGGGCACGGAACGCCACAGCGCGAAGGATATCGCCGATTTGTTCGATGGCATCGGCGGCAACGTGAACGCGTTCACGGCCAAGGAATATACATGCTATTTCGCCAAAGTGCTGGATCAGCATCTGCCGATCGCGGTAGACGCGCTGGCGGACATGTTCTTCAATTCGAAGATGGACGCGGCGGAGCTTGCCAAAGAGAAGAACGTCATTCTCGAAGAAATCGCGATGTACGAGGATACGCCGGACGATAAGGTGCATGACGAAGCTTCGCGCGCGGCCTACGGCGATCACCCGCTCGCTTATTCCATCCTGGGCCTGGAAGAGCGCCTGAACGCGATGGACGGCGACACGCTGCGCGGTTACATGAACGGTCATTACCGGATCGACAATACCGTGATCGCCGTTGCGGGGAACGTGGAAGAAGGGCCGCTGCTGGAGCTGCTCGAGAAGCATTTCGGCGCCTTCAAGACGACCGGCTCGGAACTTGCCGTAACGACGCCGCAATTCAACGGCAATTATTTGTTCCATAAGAAGAAGACGGAGCAGAACCATATCTGCATCTCGTTCCCGGGCTGCTCCATCGCCGACCCGCTGCAATATGCGATGATTCTGCTGAACAACGCGATCGGCGGCGGCATGAGCTCCAGGCTGTTCCAGGAAATTCGGGAGAAGCGCGGCCTGGCGTATTCCGTCTATTCGTATCATACGTCCTACGCGGACAGCGGCTTATTCACCGTGTACGCTGGGACGGCGCCCAAGCAGACGAAGGACGTGCTGAACCTGACGATGGAGCAGATGCACGATCTGGCGGTGAAAGGCTTGACGGATGCCGAGCTCGCGCGCGGCAAGGAACAGCTGAAGGGCAGCCTGATCCTCAGCCTGGAGAGCACCAGCAGCCGGATGAACCGGTTGGGCAAGAACGAGCTGATGCTCGGCCGTCATTACACGCTGGATCAGATGCTGGAGCGGATCGATGCCGTTCAAATGGGCGATATCCGCGAAGTGACGAAACGGATGCTAGCGGTGCCGTTCGCGGTCGCGATGGTCGGCAGCAACGATAAAGCGGCGGCAGGGATCGGGAGGGACTCGCTTGTTTCAAGTATTGTTTAAACGGACGCCGGGCTGCGAGGACCTTCCGCTTCCGCGCAAAATGTCCGATCTGGCCGCGGGCTTCGACCTGCACGCCGCCGTAACGGAACCGGAAACGCTGCAGCCGGGCGAACGCAGGCTGATTCCGACCGGCTTCGCGATGGCAATGCCGGCGGCGCTCGAAGCGCAAATCCGTCCGCGCAGCGGCCTGGCGTTCAAGCATGGCATTACGTGCTTGAATTCGCCCGGCACGATCGACGCGGATTACCGCGGCGAAGTGAAGGTGCTGCTGATCAACCACGGGCAAGCGCCGTTCGTCATCGAACGCGGCGAGCGGATCGCGCAGATGGTATTCCAGCTCGTGCCGGAAGTCGCGATCGCGGAGACGGACGAATTGCCGGAAACGGTTCGCGGCGCGGGCGGCTTCGGCCATACGGGCGTTTAGTCGGGCTCCCTTAACAAGCATCAATAGCGCACGAAAGCACTGCAGTCTACGCTGCGGTGCTTTTTTTGTCCGCGCAATTCTCCGCGCGGAGGCAATTTCATTTTCACCACGCTCTGGGCGGATGCATAAGATGGTCTGTAACCATGAGCGCACACCGTCATCCGGCCGCCGGCAGCGGGCATCCGGATGCGGTACGGACGACCGAACCGTGGACGAAACCTACGCGCGTATCGGTTGCTGCCTGAAATACAAGCAAGCATAAGCTTCCGCTTACATGCAAGCTTGCATTTCTCCGGAATGAGACGCGCCGCGCTGCCAGAAGGATGGCGACAGCCGTCTCACCTTGAAAGGAGTGATACCTTTATGCTGACAGGAGTTCAGGTCGTGCTGCTTGGCGGCGACGCTCGGGGACTGGAGATCATCCGCAAGCTGACCGAGCTCGATGCGACCGTAACGGTCGCGGGTTTCGATCAACTGCATTCGTCCTTGGACGGCGCGGTTCGCGCGGAGATGAGCGAGTCGCTGTTCGTGAATGCGGATGCGCTGATCTTGCCGGCGGTCGGCACGGACGACGAAGGGAAGATCGTAGCCGTATTCAGCGATCAAGAGCTGGTGCTGACCGAGGCGTACATCGCCAAGCTGCCGAAGCATTGCAAAGTTTACGCTGGCATGGCCAAACCTTATCTGCGCGAGCTGTGCGCCAAGCATAGCATCGGTTTGGTGGAGCTGTTCGACCGCGACGACGTCGCCATATACAACTCGATTCCGACCGCGGAAGGCGCCGTCATGATGGCCATCCAGAATACGGACATCACGATTCACGGTTCCTCCAGCATGGTGCTCGGAATCGGCCGGACGGGGCTGACTTTGGCGCGGACGCTTCAAGGATTGGGCGCGAAAGTGAAGGTCGGCGTACGCAGGGAAGAGCATTTCGCAAGAGCCTGCGAGATGGGCTTCGAGCCCTTCTACATCAAGGATTTGCTGCATCATGTGAGTAATATTGACTTGCTTTTTAATACAATTCCGACTATGATAGTCACAGCGCAAATTATAGCAAATTTGCCCTCGCGAGCGGTCATTATCGACCTTGCTTCCAAGCCCGGCGGAACGGATTTCCGCTTTGCCGAGAAGCGCGGAATCAAGGCCTTGCTCGCCCCCGGCCTCCCAGGAATCGTCGCACCCAAAACAGCTGGACGCATCATGGCGGATTGTTTGAGTCGATTGATTATGGAAGATAACAGGTTACGGGGGAATGAGCAATGAAATGGCAAGGCAAAACGGTGGGCTACGCGCTCTCCGGTTCTCACTGTACGTTCGCGGAGGTTATGCCGGTTATCCAGCGCTTCGTCGACGAAGGAGCGAACGTCGTTCCGATCGTGACGCAGACGCTCATTACGACGGATACCCGTTTCGGAACGGCGGAAGAATGGCAGCGTCAGCTGAAGTCCATCACCGGGAATGAAATCATCTCGACCATCGTCGACGCAGAGCCCCTGGGGCCTTCCAAACTGCTCGACGTTCTCGTCATCGCCCCTTGCACGGGGAATACGACAAGCAAGCTCGCGAACGCCATGACGGACAGTCCCGTTCTGATGGCGGCGAAAGCGCAAATGCGAAACCAGCGTCCGCTCGTATTGGCCATCTCGACCAATGACGGACTCGGGTTGAACGCGGCGAATATCGCCAAACTGCTCGTATGCAAGAACGTATATTTCGTTCCGTTCGGGCAGGATAATCCGATTCAGAAGCCGAATTCGCTGGTGGCCAAAATGGAACTCGTTCCGGAAGCCTGCGAAGCGGCGCTGAACGGCAAACAGCTTCAGCCTCTCCTGATCGAGCGCGCCTAATCGCCGCAATAAGGGAGATGCGGCAATCAATGCCGCAGCAGAATGTCATCCGCCCGTTCCGCGGGCAAGCGGCTGAGGTTTAAAGGCAAGGCATATACAGTCGAAGAAGCAGCGCCGGACAGTTTCCAAGGTGTAGTAATCGCTTGGTTCAGTGCGGGCGGCGAGGTGTCCAGAGCACTTGCCCCCACGCTGTCGGGCGCGGCGCGGATTGCATCGGCAACGCGAACGCTTCTCGCATGGATCCGGACACGCCGTTGATCGCGCCGGAAGTCTGCATCGATTAAGTGAACGAACATAAAGGCATTATCCCAATTGCGATTTATGCGATTCCGCAAATTTCCGTCGTTGAAGGCATTCCGGAATCGGCATACGCAGAACTCACAAACGATTACGAGCTGGAAGACGTCAAAAATGTGCTTGCTGGCGCTCCAATCGTCGTGTTGGCCGATGATCCCGCAAGCCAGCGGTATCCGCCTTCGACGGATGCGGCCGGCAAGCCTGATGTGTTCGTCGGTCGGCTGCGCCGCGATTGGGGTCGCGCACGCGGCCTGAACTAATGGATCGTATCGGATAATCTGCTTATAGGAGCAGCATGGAACGCAGTTCAGATCGCAGAATACATCGCCATTGCAATGCCATAACGGTTAGCAGCAAGAGCAGGTTGTCAGACGGACGGTCCGGCGGGCTTCACAGTCGGATATGGAGGTTCGACAATGCGCATCCTCGTGCAAAAGTTCGGAGGCACCTCGTTGTCTACGGACGAAGCAAGAGAGCTAGTAATCAAGCATATCGAGCGTGAACGGCAACGCCAGTACGGACTGGTCGTTGTCGTCTCTGCAATGGGGCGGAAAGGCGACCCTTACGCAACGGACACGCTGCTTGCGCTGATCGCGCGGCACGGCGATTCGCTGCCGGCCAAGGAGCGAGACATGCTTCAAGGCTGCGGCGAAATCATTTCCGCGTCCGTGCTCTGCAGTCTTGTGCGCGCGGCGGGCATTCCGGCCATCGCGCTTACGGGCGGCGGAGCGGGCATCATTACGGATTCGCAGTTCGGCAAAGCAAGAATTTTGGAAATTCGCACGGAACGCATCCATCAAGCGCTGCGGGAAGGCCGCGTCGTCATCGTGACCGGCTTCCAAGGCGTTACCGAATCGGGAGATTATACGACCCTCGGCAGAGGCGGCAGCGATACGTCGGCAACGGCGCTGGGCGCGGCGCTTCATGCGGAGCGAGTCGATATCTATACGGACGTGAACGGAATCCTTACGGCAGATCCCCGGATCGTCAAAGACGCACGCGCATTATCCGTTATCAGTTATTCGGAAGTCGCCAACATGGCAAGGCAAGGAGCCAAGGTTATTCATCCGCGGGCCGTGGAAATCGCGCAGCAGGCGCGGATACCGCTGCGAGTCCGTTCGACGTTCTCCGAGGACGAAGGCACGCTCGTGACGGATACGGCCGACGTGCTGCGGACGGCCGCCGTGCGAGACAGGCATGTCACCGGCGTCGCGCATGTGAGCGGCGTTACCCAAATTACGGTTCAAGCGCAGGACGGTCCGTCCGACGTGCAGCTGCAGGTGTTTCAAGCGATGGCCAAACATCATATCAGCGTCGATTTCATTAACGTCAATCCGGGCGGAGCGGTGTATACGGTATTCGACCAGGATGCGGATAAAGCGGTTTCAGTGCTGCGGGATATCGGGTACGCGCCGCAAGCGGTGAACGGATGCGTCAAAATCTCGGTCATCGGCGGAGGCATGAACGGCGTCCCCGGCATCATGGCCCGGATCGTGGAAGCATTGACGGAGAAGGGGATTCCGATTTTACAATCCGCGGACTCGAATACGACCATATGGGTACTGGTGCGCGAGACGTATATGGCCAGCGCGCTTCAGGCGCTGCATGCCAAGTTTTCGCTGCATGAGTAACGGCCCTTGTTTGTTGCGGTTTCAGGCAATGAAGGCTCGAAGGGCCATTAGGCTTCGCAAGCGATCGTCATGGCTTTGATATTATGATTGTTGATGCAACAATTTTAGGAGGAATCGTTTTGGATTTCGGACGTTTAGTAACTGCGATGGTAACCCCGTTCTCTGCAGACGGTTCGATCGACTGGGACACGACAGGGCGGTTATTGACTTATTTGATTGACGACCAATCAAGCGACAGCATCGTCGTCTGCGGCACGACCGGCGAATCTCCGACGCTGACCGACGACGAGAAACGCGACTTGTTCACGTATGCGGTCAAGCATGCGGGCGGCCGCTGCAAGATCATCGCCGGCACGGGCAGCAACGATACGGCGCACTCGATCCATCTGACCAAGATCGCCGAACAATGCGGCGTTGATGCGGTGCTTCTCGTGGCGCCGTATTATAACAAACCGACGCAAGAGGGACTGTATCAGCATTTCAAAGCGATCGCGGAGTCGACGATGCTGCCGGTCATGCTGTATAACGTGCCGGGCCGGACGATTATCAGCCTGTCCGCCGCTACGACGCTGCGTCTGGCGCAATTGCCGAACGTCATCGCGACGAAGGAATGCGCATCGCTTGACCAGGTGACCGAGATTGTGACGGGCGCGCCCGAAGGCTTCCGCGTATATAGCGGCGACGACAGCGCCGCGCTTCCGGCGCTTGCCGTCGGCGCGCACGGGGTCGTGAGCGTCGCGAGCCATGTCGTCGGCAAGCCGATGAAAGCGATGATCCAAGCTTACCTGGAGGGCAACGCAGCGCTAGCTGCCAAGCTGCACGGCGAGAACCTGCCGGTATTCAAAGGATTGTTCGATCTGCCGAATCCGGTGCTCGTCAAAGCGGCATTGGCGCTTCGCGGACTTCCGGTCGGCGGCGTGCGCCTGCCGTTGGTCGCGGCCAACGAAAGCGAAATTGCGACGCTTCGTCAAGTTTTAAACTAATCATCACTGCTTCGTGGTTATAGCAGCTGCATTCGCCACAAACCGGTGCGCTTGCATCGGTTTTTTGTTTGATTTTCGATGGCGGAACGGTTAATTCGGCAGCTTGCTTCCCATCAAGCGAAGCCGGACAAGCCTCGCGGGGCGCGGGATGTGCACACGGAAGCGCTCACAGCTCGCATGTTTCCTACGCGCCAAGTCAAGATAGGTTACTTGTTTTTCCTATTTTCAATCATGTATAATGAAGGCAAGTGACGATGTGCGGCAAAATTTAGAAAACATGCAGCGCCTTGGACGGCGTTCGACTAGCACGGGTTATTAATTGCATGCAGCGGCTTTCCTGAGGGAGGAAATAGCTGCCGTGCAATTCAAGTTTCGGATTATAAATGGAATAGATGGAACGGAGTGTCTTTTCCCGATTCAGTGAGATCGGGAGAGGTGCACCTTGTTTCCTACTACGATTAGGAGGTATGGATTCACTTGTCTAATAAGAAGAACATCCAGGATAAGCTGCTTATTTTCGCGTTGGGCGGCGTTGGTGAAATCGGTAAGAACATGTACGTCGTTCAATACGGTAATGATATCGTTGTCGTTGATGCAGGTCTCAAATTCCCTGAAGAAGATATGCTCGGTATTGATATTGTTATCCCTGACATTACGTACTTAACGGAGAATCGCGATAAAGTAAGGGGCATTCTCATTACGCACGGCCACGAGGATCATATCGGCGGATTGCCTTACGTGATGAAGCACCTCAACGTGCCGCTGTACGCGACCAAGCTGACGCTCGGCCTCATCGAAGGCAAATTGAAAGAAGCCGGCCTGCTTGGCGAAACGAAACGGATTCTGATCAATGCCGACAGCGAAGTGCAGCTCGGCTCGATCAAAGCTTCGTTCTTCAAAACGAACCACAGCATTCCGGATTCGGTCGGCGTTTGCCTGGACACGCCTGAAGGCACGGTCGTACATACGGGCGACTTCAAATTCGACCATACGCCGGTTAACAATCAATACGCGGATTTGCAGCGCATTGCGGATATCGGCCGCCGCGGCGTACTGGCGCTGCTGTCGGACAGCACGAACGCGGAACGCGCAGGCTTCACGCCTTCGGAAAGCATGATCGGTTCGGAGCTGGAAGATATTTTCCGCAAAGCGACGCAGCGCGTCGTCGTCGCGACGTTCGCATCGAACGTGCACCGGATTCAGCAAGTCGTCAACGCAGCCATCGCGACGAAACGCAAAATCGCCGTCGTCGGCCGCAGCATGGTGAACGTCGTTACGATCGCTTCGGAGCTCGGCTACTTGAACATTCCGGAAGGAACGATCATCGAACCGGAAGAGATTAACAAAATGGCAGCCGACCGCGTTGCGGTCCTGTCGACGGGAAGCCAAGGCGAGCCGATGTCCGCGCTGACGCGGATGGCGCGTTCGACGCACCGCAAGGTCGATATTATGCCCGGCGATACCGTTATCATCGCAGCGACGCCGATTCCGGGCAACGAGCGTTACGTAGGCCGCACGGTCGACGAACTGTTCCGCCTCGGCGCGAACGTTATCTACGGACCAGGTTCCGTATCCGGCGTACACGTATCCGGTCACGGCAGCCAGGAAGAGCTGAAGCTGATGCTGAACCTCATCCGTCCGAAATATTTCATGCCGATCCACGGCGAATACCGGATGCTCCGCCAGCATGCGCTGCTTGGCGAAGCGGTCGGCATCGAGCGCGAAAACATTTTCATCGTCGACAACGGCGATACGGTTGAATTCCAAGGCGGAACGGCCCGTAAAGGAAGCAAGGTGCCGGCAGGCAACGTGCTGATCGACGGGTTGGGCGTCGGCGACGTAGGCAACATCGTGCTTCGCGACCGTAAACTGCTGTCGCAGGACGGCATTCTCGTCGTCGTCGTGACGCTGAGCAAGCAAGACGGCGCGATCCTGTCCGGTCCGGACATCATCTCCCGCGGCTTCGTCTACGTCCGCGAGTCCGAAGGCCTGCTCGAAGAGGCGAACCGGATCGTTACCTCGACGCTGCATAAGCTGATGAACGATAAAGTGAACGAATGGGCATCGCTGAAGACGAACGTGAAGGATGCGCTCGGCCGTTTCTTGTACGAGCAGACCCGCCGCCGTCCGATGATCTTGCCGATTATTATGGAAGTGTAATGGAATAACGCAATGAACCAGACGGTCTTTGGCGAAGCGAATGCTTCCGCCGAAGGCCGTTTTTGCGATTGCCGGCGCTGCATGCGTTCTCAAGCTGCCGGCCTCGGCCTCGGGCTTCCGGCTACAGGTTCCGTCTGCCGGATCCGGCTGCTGCATCTGCCTGCTGCATCCATGTCCCGGCTGCCGTCTTGGCGGCCATTGCATAAATCCGCATGCAGATTCCATACTATGCAGAGCCAGCCATGGCAAAGCATAGCATGCAAATTAAAGGAGGACAGGCAATGTGGGAGGACGCAATCACATCGGAGCAGCCGGAACCGCCGGCGGGAGAACGCAGGCCGCCGATGGGCAATCCCGTCGTCGAAACGATCCAGCAGTTGGGGCAGACGACGACGCCCGCTTCGGAATCGAATATTTTCTGCATGACGATCATCGGACAGGTAGAAGGGCATCTCGTGCTGCCGCCGCAGAACAAGACGACGAAGTATGAACATCTGATCCCGCAATTGGTCGCCGCGGAACAGAACGCGAAGATCGAAGGCATTATGATCGTCTTGAATACGGTCGGCGGCGACGTGGAGGCAGGCTTGGCCATTGCCGAAATGATCTCATCGCTTACGAAGCCGACGGTGACGCTCGTGCTGGGCGGCGGCCATTCCATCGGCGTCCCGATCGCGGTTGCCGGCAACGTATCCTTCATCGCCGAAACCGCGACGATGACCATCCATCCGATCCGGTTGAACGGACTCGTGATCGGGGTTCCGCAAACTTTCGAGTATTTGGATAAAATGCAGGAGCGGGTCACGCGGTTCGTTACGTCCCATTCCAATGTGACGGAAGAGAAATTCAAGGAACTGATGTTCAAAACCGGCGAACTGACGCGCGATATCGGCACGACGGTAATCGGCACCGACGCGGTCAAGCACGGGCTGATCGATCAGGTCGGCGGCATCGGACAGGCGCTGCGCCAGTTGAACATGCTGATCGAAGCGAGACGGCAATCGGCAGGGACGGCGGCGGCAAACGCAAGGGGGCTGACGCAATGACGATCTATTCGACGATGCCGCTGGAGCTCGTGTTCGAAGGCATTCATCAGCAGCCGGGGCCGTATGTTACCGTGCAAGCCGGCGACGTACGCCTGCAGCTCGAGGCGGTGTCGCCCGGCATCGGGCGCATCGTCAGAATTATGGACGGCCCGTTGGATGCGTTCCTGCGGTCGGAATTGACGCCGGGAACGCTCGTCGCCTACGGTCCATCGGCGCTGTAAACCGCGCCGCTGCTGGATAATAGTAGCGCATCGCACCTTGCTCCTATGGTATAATAAGGGCAGAGGTGACGATTTTGGCGAAGAAAAAGAAGAAGCGAAAAAGTTCGGTCGGGACGAGCCTCAAATACGAAGTGTACGGCATTTTGCTTATCACCGTGTCGGTGATTGCGCTTTCGGGCGAAGCGACGGTCGGCCGGGCATTATCCAAGTTATTCGGACTTGTATTAGGCAAGTTCTATTTTGTTTTGGCGCTGGTCGGCATCTACGTCGGTCTGGCGGTTATGGTCAAGCGGTCATGGCCGTCCGGATGGACGAGCAGGAAGACGGGCGTCCTGCTGGTGGTGCTAGCTTGTACGTTATGGAGCTCCATGGCCGTCATGGATCAGAAGATCGCGCCGACGGGAGGATTGACCTCCGCCTACATCTTGTCGCAGCTCGGCAGCGATATCCGCGGATCGCTCATGGATTCCCCATCGGATGCCGCGCAAGCGCATGAAGCGGTTCATGCCGCGAGCGGAGGCTATGCCGGCGCTATTCAGTACACGCTCCTGTTCTGGCTGTTCGGGTACTTCGGCGCGAAGTTCATCATGATCGTGATGTTCGCGATTTCGATCATGCTCATGACGGGCAAATCGTACGTCGATTTGCTGCGCGCCGGCCGCATCAGGGGCGCACGGTTCTGGTCGCTGCTACGAATGAAATTCGCCGCGCGGCGCCAAACGCTGGCCGCATCGGGACCGAAGACGATGGGCAAGCCCGTCGTCTCCCTGGATGATCTGGACGATGACGACGACGATGACGACTACGCCATGTCGATGAAATCGCGCGCGATGAAGAAGCGCCGCTCGCCGATCTTCTCCTGGTTCAATGACGTATCCAAATCGGACAACGGGCATGAGCATGGCGACGGCGATCATGAATGGCAGCTCGAGGACGGCCAGGCGAAAGAAGCGTTCAGCCGCAAAGCCGGCCAGCCTGCCGCATGGGATGACGATGACGAGCAGGAAGTACCGCTTGAAGCTTGGCGTTCTTCCGTGCTGGAAGGCGGCGAGACGGCGGACGGGGTACCGGCGAATGCCGAACAGACGCAGCAGGCGAGTCCGGTCATGGAGCGTCTCCATGACGATGCGCCCGATGGCGGCGAGCATGCGAATCAGCCTCCGGCTTCGCGCGCCTTCGACGAAGCGGAAGCCGCCGACGATGATGGCGATTACGCGGAAGAGCCTCCGGCATCGTCGCTGCCGCGCAGCCCGGCCATCGCCTCGCCGGACGAAGAGGACGGCGAGAGCGGGCCGGGAAGCATCGTCAAGCCGCCGACGGAGAAGCCGTACCTGCTGCCGTCGCTCGGACTGCTGCAGAAGCCGAGCGGAAGCGGCAAATCGGGCGATTCCGCCGATTCGGTGGAGTCGCGGCGCAAGCTGGAAGCGACGCTCGAAAGCTTCGGCGTCCGGGCCAAAGTGCTGGACGTCGTCCGCGGACCGGCGGTTACGCGCTACGAGGTGCAGCCGGCGACAGGGGTTAAGGTCAGCCGGATCGTCGGGTTGACGGACGATATCGCGCTCGCGCTCGCGGCCAAGGACATTCGGATGGAGGCGCCGATTCCCGGCAAATCCGCCATCGGCATCGAAGTGCCGAATACGGAAGTATCGGTCGTCACGATGCGCGAAGTCATGGAGACGCCGTCGTTTCAGAACGCGACGTCCCGGATGTCCATCGCGTTCGGACGCGATATCTCGGGTCAGCCGATCGTCGGCAACTTGGCCAAAATGCCGCATTTGCTCGTGGCGGGCGCGACGGGCTCCGGTAAATCCGTCTGCATCAACGGCATCATTACGAGCATTTTGTATAAGGCGAGACCGGACGAAGTGAAGCTGCTCATGATCGACCCGAAGATGGTCGAGCTGAATATGTACAACGGCATTCCGCATCTGCTCGCGCCGGTCGTGACGGATCCTAGGCGCGCTTCCCTGGCGCTGAAGAAAATCGTCGTCGAGATGGAGAAGCGTTACGAGATGTTCTCGAAATCCGGCACGCGCAACATCGAAGGCTACAACACGTTGATGGCCGACAATCCGGCTGCCGTGCTGCCGTACATCGTCGTTATCGTCGACGAGCTGGCGGATCTCATGATGGTCGCGGCCAATGACGTCGAGGACTCGATCTGCCGGCTCGCGCAAATGGCCCGCGCGGCGGGCATTCACTTGATCATCGCGACGCAGCGGCCTTCCGTCGATGTCATTACGGGCGTCATTAAAGCGAACATTCCTTCGCGGATCGCGTTCGGCGTTTCGTCGCAGGTCGACTCCCGTACCATTCTGGACATGGCAGGCGCGGAGAAGCTGCTTGGCCGCGGCGACATGCTGTTCCTCCCGGTCGGCATGTCGAAGCCGATCCGGGTTCAAGGCGCATTCCTGTCCGACCAGGAAGTCGAGGCCATCGTGAACTATGCCCGCGGCCAAGGGGAAGCGGAGTACAAGGAAGACCTGGTGCCCGAAATCGACGATTCGGCGAACGAGAACGAAGAGATCCTGGACGAGCTGTACGAGCAAGCCGTCCGCATCGTGCTGGAAGCCAAGCAGGCCTCGGTCTCGCTGCTCCAGCGGCGCATGCGCATCGGCTATACCCGCGCTGCCCGATTGATCGACCAGATGGAAGCGCGCAGCATCGTAGGTCCGTATGAAGGCAGCAAGCCGCGCGAGGTGCTGCTGACGATCGATCAGTACGACGCGGGCCGCATCAGTTCATAAATTGGGCGGCATGCATAGTTGTTCCCTCGATTTCTCATAATAGGAATAAGCTTCGCTTGCTTTGCAATCCATTTGCAAAAGAAAGGCAGATCCTAAAGATGAGAAATCGATTAATCGCGGTGACCATCGTCATCGTCCTCCTGTTGTTCGGCGCATTCACGTTCAAGCACGCGCATTTCGGCCGAACGACCGAGACGTTCAGCAGCGCCATCCTCAAGGTCGGCTCCACGGGCAAAGACGTGAGCGAGCTTCAAGGGCGCCTGAAGTACCTCGGTTATTTCGACGGCACGGTCGACGGCGTGTTCGGCGACAAGACGAAGAATGCCGTGACGTGGTTCCAATGGAAGTTCGGCTTGAAATCCGACGGCGTCGTCGGCGCCAAGACGAAGCTGAAGCTGTGGGAGGCTACCAAGAACTGGGCGCCTTCGGCTGCCGACAACGCCGGCGCGGGCAGCGGCGGCGGGAACGCCTCGAATCAAGGCAATGCGACGACGGACGTGCCGAAGTCGAACAATCTCGGGCTGTCCGCCAACGATCTGAAGCTGATGGCCAACGCGGTGTACGGCGAGTCTCGCGGAGAGCCTTATATCGGTCAAGTCGCGGTCGCTGCCGTCATTCTGAACCGCGTGAAGTCGCCCAGCTTCCCGAACACGGTTTCCGGCGTGATTTTTCAGCCGGGAGCGTTCACGGCCGTGGCGGACGGGCAAATCTGGCTGACGCCGAACGAGAATGCGAAGAAGGCGGTACAGGATGCGCTGAACGGCATGGACCCTACCGGCGGGTGCATCTATTACTTCAATCCGGAGACGGCGACGTCCAAGTGGATATGGTCGCGGCCGCAGGTGAAAACGATCGGAAAACATATTTTCTGCATGTAGCATCGGCTGAAGCAGCCCGCTTAAGGACGCGGGTTGCTTCTTCCTTTTCCGATCGGGTAGAATGGAATAGATCGTTGCGAAATGGAATAGATTGACTTTATATTAGAGCGGAAGGGGACGTGAACGCGTGAGCAACACGTCATTTCAACGAGGCCAGCTGAATCGGATTCGCCTCCATGTGCTGCCGACCAAACGTTTCAAAACCTTTTCGATTTCCCTGTATGCGGGACTGCCGCTTCATGAAAGTACCGTAACTTCGGCTGCATTGATTCCTTTCGTGCTGCGAAGGGGGACCGCTTCCACGCCGGAGACGATCGCGTTCCGCGAACGCCTCGATGAGCTGTACGGCGCCGGATTCGGGTTTGACGTATACAAGCGAGGAGACGCGCAAATCGTGCAGTTCCGCATGGATGTCATCAATGACCGGTTCGTTTCGTCGGATCAGCCGCTCTTGGCGGCATCGCTGAAGCTGCTCGGCGAGGTCGTGACCGATCCCGTCTTGGAGAACGGCGGGCTGCGCGCCAAGTACGTCGATGCGGAGAAACAGACGCTGCGCAAACGGCTGGAAGCGATCATTAACGATAAGATCCGTTACGCGTCGGAGCGCTGCCTCGAAGTGATGTGCGCGGATGAGCCGTACAGGCTGCACCCGTTGGGACGGCTGGAGGACATCGACGCCATCACGCCGGATTCCATCACGGCCGCGTACCGGGAATGGCTGAACAACGCCGCTTTCGATCTGTACGTCGTCGGCGATACGACGCTGGACGAGGTGAAGGCGCTCGTGGCGGAAGCATTCCGCGACAATCGGGGCGAGCCTGCCGTTTACGGGCTGCCGCAGGTGAATAAAACGGTCGGCGAGGTGAAGACCGTCGTCGAACGGATGGACGTGACCCAGGGCAAATTGAACATGGGCCTTCGCATCAACACGTCCTACGGCGACGACGACTATCCGGCCGCGCTGATGTTCAACGGGATATTGGGCGGCTACCCGCATTCCAAGCTGTTCCTCAACGTCCGGGAGAAGGCGAGCCTGGCGTATTACGCCGCATCCCGCCTTGACGGCCATAAAGGGATCTGCACGATCCAGTCGGGCATCGAATTCGGCAATTACGAGAAGGCGAAGACCATCATTCAAGAGCAGCTGGAGCAGATGCGCGGCGGCTCGTACAGCGAGCTGGAGATGAGCCAGACGAAAGCGATGATCGCCAACCATCTGCGCGAGCTGCAAGATTCCGCGAACGAGATGATCGGCTTCGACTTCAATGCCGTCCTATCGAAGCGGGAGCGCTCCGCCGCGCAGCTGCTGGAAGAAGTGCAGGCCGTGACGGCCGAGCAGATCGCGGCGGTCGCGCGCAAAACCGAGCTGGATACGATTTACTTCCTGCGTGACAGAAAGGAGGACTAGGCCGATGGAAACTTTAGCTTACCCGGGCGTTCAAGAGACGCTCTACCGCGAAGCGATGCCGAACGGCCTTGAAGTCGTCGTGCTGCCGAAGGAAGGCTTCAGCAAGACGTACGCGACGTTCTCGACCAAATACGGCTCCGTCGACAACCGGTTCGCCGTAGGCGATCAGGCGCCGATCTCCGTTCCGGACGGCATCGCGCATTTCCTGGAGCATAAAATGTTCGAAGAGCCGACGGGCGATATTTTTGCAACATTTGCCTCGCAAGGCGCGTCTGCTAATGCGTTCACCAGTTTTGACCGCACCGTGTATTTGTTCTCGGCTACCGAGCAGATCGAAGCCAACTTGTCGACGCTGATCGATTTCGTGCAGCATCCGTACTTCACGGACGAGAACGTCGAGAAAGAGAAAGGCATCATCGAGCAGGAAATCAACATGTACCGGGACAATGCGGACTGGCGCGTATATTTCGGGCTGATCGACGCGCTCTACCATAAGCATCCGATCCATATCGATATTGCCGGCACGGTGGAGTCGATCCGCCAGATTGACAAAGAAACGCTGTATCGCTGCTACGAAACGTTCTATCACCCGTCGAACATGTTCCTGTTCGTCGTCGGCGGCGTGACGCCGGAGGCTGTGATGAAGCTGGTCCGCGACAATCAGGCGCGGAAGTCCTTCAAGCCGCAGGGCGAGATCAAACGCTTCTTCGATGCCGAGCCGGAGACGGTGAAGCTGCCGGTGAAGAAGACGTCGCTCCCCGTCTCGATGCCGAAATGCATGATCGGGTTCAAAGAAAGCCGAGGATCGGCCGATCCGGATCAATTGCTGCGCACGGAGCTGACGACGAAATTAATGCTGGATGCGCTGCTTGGCTCGAGCTCGCCGATTTACCACGCCCTCTACGACGACTCGCTGATTACGGATTCGTTCGGACACGAGTTCAACAGCAGCGAAGACTACGCGTTCTCCGTCGTCGGCGGGGAGACGCGCGATCCCGACGAGCTGATCCGCCGGCTGCGCGAAGCGATCGAACGCGCGCAAGCGGAAGGCTTGGATCAAGCGGCTTTCGAACGGACGAAAAGGAAGAAGATCGGCGGATACTTGCGAATGCTCAACTCCCCTGAAGCGATTGCCAGTGAATTTACGCGCTATCGGTTCCGCGGAGCCGACTTGTTCAAGCTTCTGCCGGTATACGAAGATATAACGCTGGACGAAGCCAACGCGCGGCTTCGCAGCCATTTCGATTGGAACCGGATGGCCGTGTCCGTCGTCGCGAAAGACGCCCAGTGAAAACGTTAAAGGAAATGACGGTGCTCATTACCGGGGGAAGCCGCGGGATCGGCGCAGCAATCGCTCGCCGGTTCGCCGTGGAGAGCATGAACGTCGTCATTCACTACAATCAAGCGCATGAGGCTGCGAACGAAACCGCTCGCAGCTGCATGCGGCTCGGCGCTGCGAACGTGATGACCGTCTCGGCGGATATCCGTTCAAGGGAACAGCTGCTGCGGATGCGCGAGAAGCTGGAACAGCGGGGGATGATCCCCGATATCGTCGTCAACAATGCGGGCGTTGCGCATTACGCCATGCTCGCGGACGTGACGGACGACATTTGGGACGAGATCATGAACGTCAACTTGAAGGGCATGTTTCTATGCACGCAGCTCTTCATGCCCGCGATGATTCAGCAGCGCTTCGGCCGCATCATTAACGTCTCGTCGATTTGGGGCATTTCCGGCGCTTCCTGCGAGGTGCTGTATTCCACGAGCAAAGGCGGCATGAACGCCTTCACGAAAGCGTTGGCCAAGGAGCTCGCGCCTTCCGGCGTCACGGTGAACGCCGTAGCCCCGGGCGCCGTGGATACCGTCATGCTGGACAACCTGAACGCGGACGAGAAGGTCGCGCTGGAATCGGAAATTCCGGTCGGCCGCTTCGCGCAGCCGGCAGAAATCGCTTCGCTCGTTTATTTCCTGGCCTTGCCGGAATCGGCCTATATAACGGGCCAAATCATCAGCCCGAACGGCGGCTGGCTGACCTAATTCATCCGCATAAGAATCGCTCCTTTCGCGAACAATACGGTTGTTGCTGATCAACACACAGCCAAACGCAAAAGGAGGAACTGTTCCAAATGTCAAATGTCCTTTCTAATTTCGGCTCATGGAAAGAGTTTTTGTCCGACAGGGTGGAGCAAGCGAAAGGCATGGGAATGAATGAAGAGACGATTGCCAACCTCGCTTACGAAATCGGATCCTTCCTGGACGAGAAAGTCGACCCTAAGAACGAGCAGCAGCGCACGCTGAAGGAATTATGGGATGTCGGCGACGAATCGGAACGCAAAACGATTGCCGGCATGATGGTCAAGCTCGTGCAAAAATCGTAACCACCTTTCCCGAAAAGCCTCCCGTGCGGAGGCTTTTCTATAATGTTCCTGCAGACATGCAGGAAGGTTGCAGGATATTGACGAATATTGTAGAATAATATTTTTAGTGCATCCTACCGTCTAATTATCCTTTATTCCGTCTATGAGGTGTCCTATGGAATTCAAACAATGGTATATGGAATACAAAATACATAAGAACCGCCCCGGTTTGCTGGGCGATATCGCATCGCTGCTCGGCATGCTCGAGGTGAATATTCTGACGATCAACGGCGTGGAGAACCGGACGCGCGGCATGCTGATCCAGACGAACGACGACGAGAAGATCGAAATTCTGGGCCGCATGCTGCAGAAGGTCGATAACATTACGGTGCTGAAGCTGCGCGAGCCGAAGCTCGTCGATATTCTCGCCGTGCGGCACGGCCGTTACATCGAGCGGGACTCCGACGACCGCAAGACGTTCCGCTTCACGCGGGACGAGCTGGGGATGCTCGTCGATTTCCTGGGCGAAGTATTCAAGCGGGAGGGCAATCAAGTCATCGGCCTCCGCGGCATGCCGCGCGTGGGCAAGACGGAATCGATTATCGCCGGCAGCGTCTGCTCCAACAAGCGGTGGACCTTCGTCTCCTCGACGCTGCTCAGGCAGACGGTTCGCAGCCAGCTGTCCGAGGAAGAAATGACCCCGAACAATATTTATATTATCGACGGGATCGTGAGCACCATCCGTTCCAACGAGAAGCATCACGCCCTGCTTCAGGAAATCATGGCGATGCCGTCGACCAAAGTGATCGAGCATCCGGATATTTTCGTGAAGGAATCGAATTATGAATATAGCGATTTCGATTATATTATCGAGCTTCGCAATACGCCGGACGAGGAAATTTCGTACGAGTCGTTCACGATGGGCTTCAACGATTTTTAATTGACGATGCAACGAGCAGCCATTTGCTAAACTGATGAGGAGGTGTGGACATGTCGGATTTGGGCGCATTGCTCAAAAAAGCAAGGGAGCAGCGCAATCTATCCTTGGATGATATACAGGATTTGACGAAAATCCGCAAGCGTTATCTTGAAGCCATCGAGGAAGGCGATTACAGCGTGCTTCCCGGTTCCTTCTACGTGCGTGCATTTGTGAAAAACTATGCCGAGTCCGTAGGGCTTGACGCCGAAGAAGTGCTGCGGCTCTACAACAGGGAGATTCCGTCGAGCGTTCCCGAGCAGGTGATCGAGCCCGTCCAACGTCCGCGCCGCGCTCGGACGCAATCGGCCGACCGTTTAAGCAGATGGGGATTTCGGGTGCTGATGTGGTCGTTCCTGCTGCTGATCGTCGTGCTCGTCTACGTTTTCGCGATCAAACAGCCGAATAAGGACAATGTCGATTCCGCGGATCAGACCAAGATGACGGATCAGACGCAGCCTCCGGCATCGTCTCCGGACAAGGATACGGTGAAGAATGGGGAAGGCAATGCCGCTGCGAACGGTACGGGGGCGGGCACGGATACGACCCAGACGCCGGAAGATCAGACGCCGCCTGAGGACCAGACGACTCCGCCAGCGCCGACGACCACGCTGACGCTTGACCGGACGTCGGGAACGACGGATTACTACAATGTCTCTCCGGCCGGCAAGCATACGATCGAGATGAAAGCCAATGGCACGACGTGGGTAGGCATCTATTTGAAAAGCCGTACGGGTAAAATGGTGCTCAGCCAGACGATCGACCTTCAGAAGGTGCCGTCCGTTACGTACGAAGCGGACGGTCCGGTTTATATTAACGTCGCGCATGCCAAATCGGTTGAGATCACCGTTGACGGCGTAGCGATCGACGACGGCAACAAATCCGGTTCGCATCACGTCCAGCTGACGCCTGTCGAGGGTACTGCCGGCACGACGGATACCGCGGGTACGACGAATACGGGAACGACAACGACGCCTTAACCTGCTTCCGGGTTCGCCCAAAGGCATTCAGACTGAAGCGATTCGGTTCTGGATGCCTTTTCTTGCGAAGCGGGATACGTTATAATACATGACAAGATAAGGAAAGCAGAACGTAATAAAGGAGCTGCAGCACATGGCCGAGCATTCTTTCGATATCGTCTCGAAAGTCGATATGCAGGAATTAAGCAATGCGATTACCCAGGCGGAACGCGAAATCGACACGCGGTTCGATTTCAAAGGCACGAAGACCAGCTTCACGCTGGAGAAGGCCGATCTCGTCGTCGTCTCGGATGACGAATACAAATTGAAGAGCGTCATCGACATTCTTCAATCCAAGATGCTGAAGCGCGGCGTGCCGATCAAGAATATGGAGTTCGGCAAGGTCGAAGCCGCTTCCATGGGCACCGTCAGACAGAAGGTGAAGCTGAAGCAAGGCATCGAGCAGGACAGCTCCAAGAAGATCAACGTGCTGATCCGCGACTCCAAGATCAAAGTGAAGAGCCAAATCCAGGGCGATTCCATCCGGGTAACCGGCAAAAGCCTCGACGATCTGCAAGCCGTCATTGCCCTTCTCAGAGGCGCGGATTTGCAAATCGACCTGCAATTTAACAATTTTAAGTAGGCCGAAGCGTCTCGTCCTCGCATGGCGGAGGGGTCCCATTCGCAGCTTTTAATGCTGCCGGGTGGGACTTTTTCCTGTTTTGACACTGCATAGGGCTTGTATTATACTTGTTAAGATAGCTTTTCGGAGGGGTTTGGGGGATACATCGATGACTGAAAGAGTGAAAGTCGTAACGTTAGGATGCGAGAAAAATCTCGTCGATTCCGAAATCATGTCGGGCTTGATCGATGCCAGAGGTTACCAGCTGGTGGATCAGGCGGACGATGCAACCGTAATCATTGTGAACACTTGCGGCTTTATCGACGCCGCCAAAGAAGAATCCGTCAACACGATTTTGGACATGGCGGAGTTGAAGGAGACCGGCCGCTTGAAGGCGCTGATCGTCTCCGGCTGCCTGACGCAGCGGTACAAGCAGCAGCTCATGGAGGAAATGCCGGAAATCGACGGCATTGTCGGAACGGGCGATTTTCATCATATTACCGACATCGTCGACGAAGCGCTTCGCGGCAAAAAGCCCGCGAAAGTCGGCAATCCGGTGTTCGATTACGACCAGAAGCTGCCGCGTCTTGTGACGACGCCCCGCTACACGGCATTCGTCAAGATCGCGGAAGGCTGCGATAACGCCTGCACGTTCTGCTCCATTCCGATCATGCGCGGCAAGTTCCGCAGCCGTTCGATCGAGTCGATCGTGGCCGAAGTTAAGTCGCTCGCCGATCAGGGCGTGCGCGAAGTCAGCCTGATCGCGCAGGATTCCACGAATTACGGCACCGATCTATACGACAAGTTCATGCTTCCGGAGCTCCTTAACCGCGTCAGCGAAGTGGAGGGCATCTCTTGGGTGCGCCTGCACTATGCGTATCCCGGCTTCTTCACGGACGAGCTGATCGAAGCGATAGCGACGAACGACAAAGTGTGCAACTATATCGATATGCCCTTGCAGCACAGCGAAGATTCCATCTTGAAGCGGATGCGCCGCCCGGGGCGCCAGCGCGACGCGCGTGAGCTTGTCTCCCGCATTCGTGCGCGCATTCCTGACGTCGCGCTGCGAACGTCGATTATCGTCGGGTTCCCCGGCGAAACCGACGAGGATTTCAACCGCCTGTGCGATTTCGTGCGCGATATGAAGTTCGATCGTCTCGGCGTCTTCACCTATTCCCCTGAAGAAGATACGCCGGCCGTCCGTCTGCCGGACGCCGTGCCGGACGACGTGAAGGAATGGCGTTCCACTACGCTGATGGAGATTCAACGGGAAGTGTCCAAGGAACTGAGCGGCAAGCATATCGGCAAGGAAATCGACGTGCTGGTCGAGCGATACGACGGCAGAAGCGACGTCTACGTCGGACGTTCTCCGTACGATGCTCCGGAAATCGACGGCGAAGTGTTTATTTCGAACTGCAAAGCGGCGATCGGTGAAATTCAGAAGGTGCGCATTACGCACGCTTACGAATTTGACATGTCCGGGGAGGGGCTATAGTGAACTTAGCCAACCGCATTACGCTCGCGCGCATCTTCTTGGTGCCGATTATTATGGTGCTGCTGCTCATCAACGTCGACTTGAAGCCGCTCACGCTCGACGGCTCCGAGTTCTCGATCACGTGGAATCAAATCCTGGCTGCGCTTGTGTTTATCGTAGCGGCGAGCACGGACGGTCTTGACGGGTATATCGCGCGCAAGAACAAAATCGTGACCAATCTAGGCAAGCTGCTTGACCCGCTGGCGGACAAGCTGCTCGTCGCGGCCGTTCTCATTTCCCTCGTGGAGATGGAGAAGCTGCATGCCTGGATCGCGATCGTCATCATCAGCCGCGAGTTCGCGGTTACCGGATTGCGTCAAATCGCGCTGCTGGAAGGGACGGTCGTCGCGGCCAGCAAATGGGGCAAGTGGAAAACGGCGGTGCAGATCACGATGATCATCGTGCTGCTGCTGAACAATTTCCCGTTCGCGTTCTTCGATTTCCCGTTCGATCAAATTTCGATTTACGCGGCTGCGATCATTACGGTGTATTCCGGAATCGATTATTTCGTCAAAAACAAAAATCTTATTCCGCTTACGGCATAGCTCGGCTTCTACGGCATCACTCTTTCGCATTTTACGGATCGGGTGATGCTTTGTCGTTCCAATGAACGTTCGGTTATTCGGGTTTATCCTATACATACGAAGTGGAGTTGATGAGATGCGCGCAGAAATCATAGCCGTCGGAACGGAATTGCTGCTCGGCCAGACGGTGAACACGAACGCCACCTACATATCGCAGGGACTGGCGGAGCTCGGGATCGACGTGTACTTCCAGACCGTCGTCGGCGATAATGAGGGCCGCATTCGCGAGGCGATCCGGCTGGCGCGGTCCCGCGCGGATTTGATCCTGTTCACCGGCGGATTGGGGCCGACGATGGACGACTTGACGAAGGACGCGCTGGCTTCGTACCTGGGACGCTCCGTCTCGGAGCATGAACCGAGCATGAACAAAATCGAAGCGATGTTCAAATCGCGCGGCGTTCATATGGTCGAGAGCAACCGCAGGCAGGCGAATTTGATCGAAGGCTGCGATCCGCTCGACAACGAAGCGGGGCTGGCCGTCGGCAACGCGTTGACGGTTGACGGTACGCACTACGTGCTGCTGCCCGGTCCGCCGCGAGAGATGAAGCCGATGTTCGACGGACCGGCGAAGGCATGGCTGCGCGGCATTATGAACGAGGATCGCAGGCTCTATTCGCGGCTGCTCAAATTCGCCGGGATCGGCGAGTCCAACCTGGAGCAGGCGCTGATCGACCTGATCGAGACGCAGACGGATCCTTCCATTGCGCCGTATGCCAAGGAAGGCGAAGTGGCGATCAGAATCTCTACGAAAGCGCTGAGCGAGCTCGAGGCGAACGCCAGGCTGGATGCGGCCGAGGAGCAGATCAACGAGCGCGTCGGCCAATATCTCTACGCCCGCGAAGACATCGCGCTGGAGGAAGCGGTCATTCGCCAATTGCGGGCGTCCAGACGGACGCTGGCGAGCGCGGAGAGCCTGACAGGCGGCTTGTTCGCGCAGCTCGTTACGCGGATTCCCGGCAGCAGCGGCGAGTTCACGGGCGGCGTCGTGACGTATACGAACGTCATGAAGCATCGCCTGCTGAGCATTCCGATGTCGCAGCTGGAAGGGACCGGCGCGCCGGGAGCGGTCAGCGAATCGACCGCGGCGCTGATGGCGGAGCGGGTGCGCGAGCTGGCGGACAGCGACTTCGGCGTATCGTTGACAGGGGTGGCGGGCCCTTCGGAATCCGAGGGCAAGCCGGTCGGCCTTGTTTATTTCGGGCTGGCCGAGCGGGGGAAGCAGACGAAAGTATTCACGGGGCATTTCAGCGGCAACCGGGAAATGATCCGCGTCCGCTCCGCGAAATCGCTTCTATACCGGCTATGGCAAGCTTTGTCCGGCAAAGAAGGATCCTAGGGAATGGTGTAACAAATAGAGCTTGCCAACGTTTTTGCGATCGACTATAATCGACTTAAACGGAAGGACCGTGGCGAAGATTTACTTTGCTGCGGTCTTTTTTTTCGCTCTATTGGCCGATAGAGAAAATAAGAATATATGTTCGCAAAAAGTCTTGTCAAAGCATCGGAAACAAGGTATCATGGGTATATAAATCAAGAGGGATGTGAGTTCGTTGGCAGATCGTAAAGCTGCGCTTGAAATGGCTCTGCGTCAAATAGAGAAGCAATTTGGTAAAGGCTCCATAATGAAACTCGGTGAATCGACACATATGCAAGTTGAAACCGTATCCAGCGGTTCGCTCGCATTGGATATAGCGCTCGGCATCGGCGGCTTTCCCCGCGGCCGGGTTATCGAAGTCTACGGACCGGAATCTTCCGGTAAAACAACGGTTGCGCTGCATGCGATCGCTGAAGTTCAGCGCGCCGGCGGACAAGCCGCTTTCATCGATGCGGAGCACGCGCTCGATCCTTCTTACGCGAACAAGCTTGGCGTAAACATTGACGAGCTGCTGCTTTCGCAGCCGGATACGGGCGAGCAGGCGCTTGAAATCGCCGAGGCGCTCGTGCGCAGCGGCGCTGTCGACATCGTCGTCGTCGACTCCGTGGCCGCGCTCGTGCCGAAGGCCGAGATCGAAGGCGACATGGGGGATTCCCACGTCGGTCTGCAAGCGCGCCTCATGTCGCAGGCGCTGCGCAAGCTCTCCGGCGCAATCAGCAAATCGAAGACGATTGCGATCTTCATTAACCAATTGCGCGAGAAAGTCGGCGTTATGTTCGGCAATCCCGAGACGACGCCTGGCGGACGCGCTTTGAAATTCTATTCGACGGTACGGCTCGACGTTCGCCGCATCGAATCGATCAAGCAAGGCAACGACGTTGTCGGCAACCGTACGCGTATCAAAGTCGTGAAGAACAAGGTTGCGCCTCCGTTCAAGCAGGCGGAGATCGATATTATGTACGGCGAAGGCATCTCGAAGGAAGGCAGTATCGTCGACATCGGCGTCGAGCACGATATCATTCAGAAGAGCGGCGCATGGTTCTCGTTCAACGGCGAGCGTCTGGGACAAGGCCGCGAGAATGCGAAGCAGTTCCTGAAGGAGCGCGCCGACATCGCTTCCGTTATCGAGAAGATGATCCGCGATGCCAGCAACGTTGCAGCAGCGACTGCGACGGCGGCATTCAGCGAAGACGAGGAAGACGAGGACGAATTGGATCTGGATCTCGAATAAGAACTGTGCCGGCAGCGGGCCGACTAATCAGAGAAGCACCTGAGACAGGTGCTTCTCTTTTTTACAGATGTTTCTGCGGAATGAGTAGACTCGAGCTTAGAGCTGGTAGAGTGATAACGGCATGGATTGGAAGTTTAACTTTGTTGGCCGTCGTCATCATATACCTATTGTTGGCTGCAGGTTTGCCATGCGGAGAGCTTGCGATTACTGCGATGAACGCGGATAGGAAACTTGTTAGAGGGGTGAGCGGCATTTTAACGATTACGAGCGTGGAGCAAGACCCGAAGAAGAAACAACGCTATTACCTATATGTCAATGAAGCGCAAGAGCCATTTACGAGCGTGCACGAAGACCTGCTTATCAAGTTTCGGCTCTTGAAGGGAAGAGAAATCGAAGCCGATGAGCTGAAGCAGATCGTGCTGGAAGACAGTCATCATCGTGCCTATGTCGCAGCGCTTGCCTATTTGGGAGCGAGACCGCGGACGGAGAAGGAAATTATGCGCTATCTGGCTCGCAAGGCGCTGGACGAGCAAGCGGCGCGGCAAGCGATCGAGCGGCTGCGGAAGGAAGGCCTCGTCAACGACCCCGTCTATGCCGAGCTGTATGCCGCGCAGCGGATGCGGTCGCAGATGAAGGGGCGGCGCCTTCTGCAGCAGGAGCTGCTTCAGCGAGGCATCAAGCGGGATACGGCCAAGGAAGCCGCTTCGAAGCTGAATGCCGAGTCCGAGACGGAGATCGCGGTCAGCGCAGCAATGAAGAAATGGCCCCATATTAAAGGAGAAATCCGCGAGCGAAAGCAGAAGCTGGCCGCGTTCTTGCTGCGCCGCGGCTTTCCTTCATCCAGCGTCAGAGAGGCCGTGAAAGCGGCGGCGGAAGCGGAGCTCGACGACGATGATGGGCTAATGCTTGACAATTGATTTTCACAAAAGATAAAATGAAAGTGTATTCTTACTTCCAGAATCGATTTTCCTTCCAAAAATTGATTCAAAACGATTATTTTCGTCAAAAATGAACGTTAAAAACCGGCTGGAAAACCAAATACTGTCCCAAGCGTTTGCTTAGGTGAACAACGAGGAGGTGAGATAATGCCAATCTGGGCAACTATCCTGATCGCTCTCGTTGTTGGTGCAATTTTCTTTGGTGTCGGTTATTTTATTCGAAAATCGATCGCCGAGGCCAAAATTTCTAGCGCCGAGCAAGCCGCAAGCCAGATCGTAGACAATGCGAGGAAAGACGCGGAGGCGCTGAAGAAAGAAACGGTTCTCGAAGCGAAAGATGAAGTCCACAAGCTCCGTACCGAGGCTGAGAGAGATATTCGCGAACGTCGCAATGAGGTACAGCGTCTTGAAAGACGACTGATTCAGAAAGAAGAGTCGTTGGATAAAAAAATAGAAGCACTGGAACGCAAAGAAGAACAAGTAGCCAACAAAGAGAAGCGGATCGAGGAAACGCAAGAGCAAATCGATTCCATTTACAAACAGCAGCTTCATGAGTTGGAGCGGATTTCGAACTTGACGATGGAGGACGCGAAGCAAGTCATCCTGACTAACGTCGAGCAAGAGGTTCGTCATGAAACGGCTCAAATGATCAAAGAGATCGAACAGCAGGCGAAAGAAGAAGCGGATAAGAAAGCTCGTGATATTATCTCGCTTGCCATTCAGCGCTGCGCGGCTGATCACGTAGCGGAGACGACGGTTTCCGTCGTAGCCCTGCCGAACGAAGAAATGAAGGGTCGCATCATTGGCCGCGAAGGCCGCAACATCCGTGCACTGGAGACGTTGACCGGTATCGATCTCATCATCGACGATACACCGGAAGCGGTCATCTTGTCCGGTTTCGATCCAATCCGCCGCGAAATCGCCCGTACTTCCCTCGAGAAGCTCGTTGCAGATGGACGCATCCATCCTGCGCGCATCGAGGAAATGGTCGAGAAATCGCGTAAGGAAGTGGACGAGCGCATCCGTGAATACGGAGAGCAGGCGACGTATGAAGTTGGCGTTCACGGTCTGCACCCGGATCTGATCAAAATTTTGGGCCGTTTGAAGTACCGTACAAGCTACGGTCAGAACGTGCTCAAGCATTCCATGGAAGTCGCCTACTTGACCGGTCTGATGGCTGCCGAGCTCGGCGAGGACATCACGCTGGCAAGAAGAGCCGGCTTGCTGCACGACATCGGCAAAGCGCTTGACCACGAAGTGGAAGGGTCGCATGTCGAGATCGGCGTCGAATTGGCGAAGAAGTACAAAGAGCATCCGATCGTCATCAACAGTATCGCGTCGCATCACGGCGACTGCGAGGCGACTTCGGTCATCGCCATGCTCGTCGGCGCGGCAGACGCCTTGTCGGCTGCACGTCCGGGCGCAAGAAGAGAAACGCTCGAAACGTACATCAAGCGTCTGGAGAAGCTGGAAGGCATCTCGGAATCGTTCGACGGCGTCGAAAAATCGTACGCGATCCAAGCCGGACGCGAAGTTCGCGTCATGGTACAGCCGGACAAGATCGACGATACGGAAGCGTTCCGCCTTGCGCGCGACATTACGAAGAAGATCGAGAGCGAACTCGATTATCCGGGTCACATCAAAGTGACGGTCATCCGCGAAACGCGCGCCGTCGAATATGCCAAATAATCGCATAAGCATGACAATCCGGAAAAGTGGCTGCTTGTCAGCCACTTTTCTGGTCTAAACAGAGAGGTCAGGAAGCACATGAACGTATTATTTATCGGCGATATCGTCGGCAACGTAGGCCGCGCGGCGGTCAAGAAGGTACTGCCTGCGCTGCAATCGAAATACAACCCGCATATCATTATCGCGAATGGCGAGAATGCGGCGGCGGGTAGAGGCATTACCTCGGCCATCGTCAAGGAATTGCTCGATGCCGGCGTGCACGGCATTACGATGGGCAACCATACGTGGGACAACAAAGATATTTTCGAATGGCTCGACGACCAGCCGCGCATCGTGCGGCCGGCGAACTTCGCGCCGGAAGCGCCGGGTCAAGGCGCGGCCATCATTAAAGCGAACGGCAAGGAGCTGGCGATCATCAATCTGCAGGGCAGGACGTTCCTGCCGCCGATCGATTGTCCGTTCAGGAAGGCCGACGAGCTGATCGAGCAGCTGCGGCAGCGGACCCGGAATATTTTCGTCGATTTTCACGCCGAAGCGACTTCGGAGAAGATCGCCATGGGCTGGCATCTGGACGGGAAAGCGTCGGTCGTCGTCGGCACGCATACGCATGTGCAGACGAACGACGACCGGATTTTGCCGAACGGAACGGCTTATATTACGGACGTCGGCATGGTCGGCTCCATGGACGGCGTACTGGGCATGGAACGCGGCGCTGTATTGCATAAGTTTCTCACCCAATTGCCGTCGCGGTTCGTCGTTGACGAAGGGGACTGGCATTTGCACGGCGTATCGGTCGAAATCGACGAGGCGACGGGCAAGGCGAAGCGAATCCAGAAAATCCGCTTGACGGAAACGGAATGGCTGCTCATGTAGCAGCCATTTTTTTGCGTCATTTTTTTGCGTTATTCGTTATTGTTGCAGGCAAGCATGGCGTGAATATATAGTTTAAGCAACGCCGCCGTAGACGGCCGGGTAGCGAACGAAGCAGCGGGCATGGCCGCAAGTCTAGCTTGCGCTATGAAAATTCTCGCAATTCAGAAGATTTGGCTAACATAGCAGAAGAAAGAAGGAATTATTTCGCCTCTCTCGAATAACTATCTTAATAGCGGTATTCATCCATCATTCCCGAGGAGGTCACTTTCCATGGATGTCTTAAAAGTTTCAGCAAAGTCCAATCCAAATTCTGTTGCAGGAGCGCTTGCCGGCGTGTTGCGTGAACGCGGAGCGGCGGAATTGCAAGCAATCGGGGCTGGTGCGTTGAATCAAGCGGTAAAGGCGGTTGCGATTGCACGCGGGTTCGTTGCGCCAAGCGGGGTGGATCTCGTATGCATTCCGGCGTTCACGGACATCGTGATCGACGGAGAAGACCGGACGGCCATCAAGCTGATTGTTGAGCCTAGGTGAAGCGGCTGTCGCGTCCGGTAACGGCGCGGCGCGTTTCATTCCGAAGAAATACAATGACAAGTGAACGGACTAGACCTGTTTACGACGTAGGCAGGTTTTTTTGCATTGCGCAGCCATTCGAACTTGGGAGGCGGATTCGATTGAAACCTTTTCGCAAAGCCGATTTTCATTGCGATGTCTTGTGGAAGCTGCTCGAGGATCCTACGTTGTCCTTCATTCGGGACGATCAGAACAAGCTCGATGTCACGCTGCCGCGTTTGAAGCATGCCGGCGCGACCTTTCAGACCTTCGCCATCTACGTGCCGGAACGAATGGAGAAGACGATGGCGCCGATTCTGCAGATCATCGACCTTTTCTACCGGAAGGTGCTGGTCTCGCCCGAGATGACCTTTATACGCACGGGAAGCGATATAGAGGCGCTAGAGCGCAAGCCGGGGGCGATTGGCGCCATGCTGTCGCTGGAGGGCGCTGACGGCCTGCAAGGGGACCCTGCGATGCTGCGCATTCTGTTCAGGCTCGGCGTGCGGGCTGCGGGCCTGACGTGGAATCATGCGAATTGGGCAGCGGACGGCGCATTGGAAGCTCGCGGAGGCGGATTGACAAAAAAAGGCCGCGCCATCGTAGAAGAATGTAATAGATTGGGTATACTGTTAGATGTATCTCATTTATGCGACAGGGCTTTCTGGGACATGCTGAACGTTTCGTCCAGGCCGATCATTGCCTCGCACTCCAATTGCCGCAGTCATTGTCCGCACCCGCGCAATTTGAGCGACGATCAGATCAAAGCGCTGCTCGCCCAAGGCGGATTGATCGGCGTCACCTACGTGCCGCAATTCGTCTCGGCCGGCGTCTCGGCCGGCATTGCTGACGTGCTGCGTCACATAGAACGGATTTGCGAGTTTGGCGGCGAGCGGCAGCTGATGTTCGGCTCGGATTTCGACGGCATCGAGCGCTACGTCGACGGCTTGACCCATCCGGGCGAGCTGCACAGACTGCAGGATGCGCTGCTTGCGCGATACCCGGAGACGCTTGTGAAAGCGTTTTTCGAACGCAACGCGATGGCGTTCCTGGCCATGCATCTGCCGCGAGGATGAATGCTTTCCTTCCAATCTCACAACGATATGGGTATAATCGAAAAGAACTATCCGATAAAAACGCGGGAATACCTTGCTTTTTAGTAATTAGAGACATAAAATTTATTTGATTATGTGATAGAATTGTTAAATGTTGTTGAAAATATTGCAGGTTTATTCAAAAGAGGAGATGGGCATTTTGATCAGTCAATTGTCTTGGAAAATCGGGGGACAGCAGGGGGAAGGCGTTGAAAGTACCGACCGTATTTTCTCGACAGCTCTTAACCGTCTTGGCTACTACTTGTACGGGTACCGCCATTTTTCGTCGCGGATCAAGGGCGGTCATACGAACAACAAGATCAGAATCAGCACGACGCCGAAGCTTGCGATTTCGGACGATTTAGATATTTTGGTCGCGTTCGACCAAGAGAGCATCGATTTGAACGCGCATGAATTGCGCGCGGGCGGTGTAGTCGTCGCTGACGCCAAGTTCAACCCGGTTCTTCCGGAAGGCATCAATGCCCGTCTGTTCCCAGTGCCGATCACTTCGATCGCGGAAGAACTGGGCACGTCGCTCATGAAAAACATGGTTGCGTCCGGCGCCTCGTGGGCGCTTCTTGGCCTGCCGCTGGACGTATTTAATAAAGCGGTCGAAGAAGAGTTCGGACGCAAAGGCCCGGCGATCGTCGAGAAGAACATCGAAGCCGTCAAGCGCGGCGCCGATTACGTGCTCGAGCTCGCAGGCGGTCCGCTGGAGGAATTCCGGCTTGAGCCGGCCGACGGCAAGCAGAAGCTGTTCATGATCGGCAACGAAGCGATCGGGCTCGGCGCCGTAGCAGGCGGCTGCCGCCTGATGTCCGCGTATCCGATTACGCCGGCGTCCGAGATCATGGAATACCTGATCAAGAAGCTGCCGAAATTCGGCGGCACCGTCGTACAGACGGAAGACGAAATCGCGGCGGTAACGATGGCGATCGGCGCCAACTATGCCGGCGTGCGCACGATGACTGCGTCCGCGGGTCCCGGCCTCTCGCTGATGATGGAAGCCATCGGCCTGGCAGGCATGACGGAAACGCCGCTCGTGATCGTCGATACGCAGCGCGGCGGTCCTTCGACGGGTTTGCCGACGAAGCAGGAGCAATCCGACTTGAACGCGATGGTATACGGCACGCACGGCGAAATTCCGAAGATCGTCATCGCGCCCGCGTCGCTGGAAGACTGCTTCTACGATACGATCGAATCTTTCAATCTCTCGGAACAGTACCAGGTTCCGGTCATTCTGATGACAGACCTTCAGCTCTCGCTCGGCAAGCAGTCCTGCGAGCAGCTGGATCTCAATAAAGTGCCGATCAACCGCGGCAAGCTCGTTCGCGAGCTGCCCGAATTGCAGCCGAACGAATTGTTCAAGCGTTACGAGCTGACGGACGACGGCGTATCGCCGCGCGTCATTCCCGGCGATAAATTCGGTCTGCACCATGTGACGGGCGTCGAGCATGACGAGACGGGCCGCCCGTCGGAGAGCGCGGTTAACCGCAAGAAGATGATGGATAAGCGTCTTAACAAACTGGACGGCATGTACATCCGCGATGCCGTTCGCGCCGACGCTCCGCATGCCGAAGCCGATCTGCTGATCATCGGAATGGGCTCGACGGGCGGTACGATCGACGAGGCTCGCGTTCGCCTGGAGAGCGACGGCTTGAAGACGAACCATATTACGATCCGTCAAATCCATCCGTTCCCGACGGCGCTGGTCGAGCCTTATCTGAACGGCGCGGCGAAAGTCGTCGTGCTGGAAAACAACGCAACCGGCCAGCTGGCCGATCAAGTGAAGCTGCATGCCGGTCATGCCGACAAAATCAAGAGCGTTCTGAAGTACGACGGCAATCCGTTCCTGCCTTCCGAAGTCCACAAAGCATGCAAGGAGTTGGTCTAAGATGGCGACATTTAAAGAGTTCCGCAATAATGTAAAACCGAACTGGTGCCCGGGCTGCGGAGACTTCTCCGTGCAGGCGGCCATTCAGCGCGCGGCAGCCAACGTTGGCTTGGAGCCTGAGAAACTGGCCGTCATTTCGGGTATCGGCTGTTCCGGCCGGATTTCCGGCTATATCAACGCGTACGGCCTTCACGGCATTCACGGCCGCGCGCTGCCGATCGCGCAAGGCGTGAAGCTGGCGAACCGCGAGCTGACCGTAATCGCCTCCGGCGGCGACGGCGACGGATTCGCCATCGGCATGGGCCACACGGTTCACGCGATTCGCCGTAACATCGACCTGACATACATCGTCATGGATAACCAAATCTACGGCTTGACCAAAGGCCAAACGTCGCCGCGCAGCGCGGAAGGCTTCAAGACGAAATCGACGCCGGAAGGCTCCATCGAGTCGACGCTGTCACCGCTCGAAATCGCCATGTCGGCCGGCGCGACGTTCATCGCGCAGTCGTTCTCCAGCGACCTGAAGCAGCTGACGGCATTGATCGAAGCGGGTCTGAACCACAAGGGCTTCTCCTTGATCAACGTATTCAGCCCTTGCGTCACGTTCAACAAGGTGAACACGTACGACTGGTTCAAAGAAAACATCGTCAACCTGGACCAATTCCCGGATTACGATCCGTCCAACCGCGTGGCGGCCATGACGAAAATCATGGAAACGAACGGCATGCTGACCGGCCTGATCTATCAGAACAACGAGCGCTCCTCGTATGAAGCGATGATCAGCGGCTTCAAGCCGGAAGGTCTGGCGAACCAGGATCTGACGCTGTCCGAAGACCAATTCGGCAAGCTCGTAGCCGAGTTTAAATAAGACCGGCGCAATTCATAAGAATAAAGGCATACCGTTCGCGTTCGAACGGTATGCCTTTATTAACGACACGGAAGAAAGCAGGTTGAATCCGCATATGACAAAGAAGGTTCCCGTCGGCGTATCCGCCCGGCATATCCATTTGACGCAGGAACATGTAGAGACGCTGTTCGGACAAGGCGCCGAGCTGTCGGAATTCAAGCCGCTCTCCCAGCCGGGACAGTACGCGGCGAACGAGACGGTCGAGGTCGTCGGCCCGAAAGGCGGCTTCGCCAAGGTCCGCATCCTCGGACCGGTGCGCAAGCGCACGCAGCTGGAAGTCTCGCGCACGGACGCGTTCGCGCTCGGCATCAATCCGCCGCTCCGCGAATCCGGCGACATCGCCGGTTCGGCGGGCATCACGATTAAGGGGCCGGCCGGCGAAGTGACGATCGAAGAAGGCGTCATCGTCGCCGCGCGGCATATCCATTTCCATACGAGCGACGCGGAGCGCTGGGGCATCGCGGACAAGCAGCGGCTGTCGGTGCGCCTGCACGGCGAGCGCGGCGTCGTCCTGGAGAATGTCATCGCGCGGGTATCGCCGGAGTTTGCGCTCGATATGCATATCGATACCGACGAGGCGAATGCCGCCGGCGCCAAGACCGGCGACGAGGCAGAAATCATCGGTTAATCGAACGTTTGCCGCCATCGCTGGGGCAAACGTTTTTTTTATGAGGATCGCTCTCATGAGGATCGCGCTCGATTCGGATTCGCCGGCTGGAAAGAGAGGTGCATTTTTCTTTCTAATCGCGGCGGATTTTGATATAATGCTGGAATGGACACGTATAGAGAGAGGACGTGAAAGCATGAGCGGCACCGAGAAAGACTTCTCTAAGTATTTTGATTTTTCGAGTGCGAAGGTATTGAAGGAAGCGGACGGTAAAACGACCTACCGTATCAACGGCAGGAACATTACGATAAATGCGGCGCCAAGCTACAAGGATGAGAAACGGCGCGGCAAGGAAGAGATCAAAGTTCATTATGAATCTGCGATTCCGCCGGAGCTGCGCCGGCTCGGAGCCGGGAAGACATACAACATTACGACATACGGCTGCCAGATGAACGAGCACGACACCGAAGTGATGAAGGGCCTCTTCGAGGAGATGGGCTATGCGCCCGTCGAGGATCGGAGCAAGGCGGACGTGATTCTGCTGAATACATGCGCGGTGCGCGAGAATGCGGAAGACAAGGTGTTCGGCGAGCTCGGCCACTTGAAGCATCTGAAGCTCGAGAAGCCCGATCTGATTCTCGGCGTATGCGGCTGCATGTCGCAGGAAGAATCGGTCGTCGGCCGCATCATGCAGCGTCACGGCTTCGTCGATCTGATCTTCGGCACGCATAACATTCACCGGCTGCCGTATCTGCTGCAGGATGCGTATTTCGGCAAAGAGATGGTCGTGGAAGTCTGGTCCAAGGAAGGCGACATCATCGAGAATTTGCCGAAGAAGCGCGAAGGCATGCGCGGCTGGGTGAACATCATGTACGGCTGCGATAAATTCTGCACGTACTGCATCGTGCCGTATACGCGCGGCAAAGAGCGGAGCAGACGTCCCGAGGACGTCATCGCCGAAGTGCGCGAGCTGGCGCGGCAGGGCTATAAAGAAATTACGCTGCTGGGGCAGAACGTCAATGCGTACGGCAAAGACTTCGAAGATATGAACTACCGGTTCGGCGATTTGATGGCGGATATGGCCAAAATCGATATTCCGCGCATCCGGTTCACGACGAGCCATCCGCGCGATTTCGACGATCATCTGATCGAGGTGCTGGCCGGCAATGGAAATCTCGTGGAGCATATTCATCTGCCGGTACAGTCCGGCAGCACGGAAGTGCTGAAGCGGATGAGCCGCAAATATTCGCGCGAGCTGTACCTGGAGCTTGTCGGCAAGATCAAGCGCGCGATTCCGGACGTCGTGCTGACGACCGACATCATCGTCGGATTCCCCGGCGAGACGGACGAGCAGTTCGAAGAGACGATCTCGCTCATGAAGGAAGTCGGCTTCGCGTCGGCGTACACGTTCATTTATTCCCCGCGCGAAGGCACGCCTGCCGTCGGAATGGAAGACAGCGTCGCGATGAGCGTGAAGAAAGCGCGGCTCGCGCGGTTGAACGAGGTAGTCGGCGAGCTGAGCTTGAAGAGCAACCTCCTGCTGGAGAATCAGACCGTCGAGGTGCTGATCGAAGGGCAGAGCAAGAACAATCCGGATGTGCTTGCCGGGCGCACGCGCACGAACAAGCTCGTCCATATGAAGGGCCCGGCTTCCTGGATCGGCCAGTTCGTCGAGGCGCGCGTGACGGAAGCGCAGACCTGGTACATCAAGGCCGAGCCGGTGCTCGAAGCAATGGATCAAGAAGCGGTATCTTAACGACTAGAGGAGCTGTATACGATGGCAAACGAACAAGCAAAGCATGAGCATGACCACGATAAAGGCGCAAGCTGCGGCGTGCCGAAATTCAATAACGAAGACATCATCGTTCGCGCGGACATCATGGCGAAGACGAAAGAGCTGGCGGGCATGATTTTCACCTCCGAGGAAGTGCAGCAGTTCCAGCGCGCGGAGAAGCAAATCCAAGGCAATGAGCGCATTCAAGGCTTGATCGCGCAAATCAAGAAGAAGCAGAAGGAAGTCGTGGCGTTCGAGACGACGTTCAAGAACGCCGACATGGTGGCCAAGATCGAGAAGGAAATCGAAGTGCTGCAGGACGAGCTCGATAACATTCCGATCATCACGGAATTCCAGCAAAGCCAGTCGGACATCAACTATTTGCTGCAAACGATCGTTACCGTCATTCGGGATACGGTCGCGGACAAAATCACGCTTGAGGATGCGCAGACGGAAGATCCGGATGAGTGCATGTAATAGGCTGGCCATCCAGACAGATGCATGAGCGGCCAGCAATAAGAAACACCTGCCAGATTCGGATCCGCGTCCGTACCCGGCAGGTGTTTTCTGTTCATTGCGACAGCTGTCGCCGCGCCGGCTTGGACATCCGGCTTGCGCTGCGTTTCCATACGAGCGTCAGCACCAGCGCGGTCAACGCGAACAGGCCGCCCAGGATGAAGCCGTAATCCCGGCCGAACTGCGCGTTGATGAAGCCGGCAAGGAACGGGCCGGCGAACATGCCGATGGAATAGATCGCCTGGTAGAAGCCCATGGCCGTCGCGCGCTTCGACGATTCGAACGGCTGGATGGCCAGCCCGAGCAGGATCGGCAAGTACATGCCTTGCGCGAAGCCGTTCAACACTTGCGTAAGGGCAAGCAGCCCGAGATTCGGGGCGAAGGCGATCGCGACCGTGAAGCTGCCGCTCAGCAAGTAGGCGGTTCCGATGACGTTCCACGTCCCGAACTTCGGCACGAGCCAGCGGCCGGTCACGAGCGAGGCGAGTCCGTGCGGGATCATGAAGGCGATGACGATGAGCGTAAGCTGACCGTCCGACGCTCCGAGCGAAGTCGCCTTGAGCGGCGTAAAGCCGAACATCGTAATGAACAGCACGCAGTGGGCGAGGATCGACAGCGTCGACACCTGCCGCAGCGAAGTCGTCCGAATGACTTCCCGCAAATGACTGAGCGAGATCGGCGAACGCGCGACCCCTTCCTTCGGTTCTTTGACCGCGAAGGCGAGTCCCAGTCCGGCTATGCCGAAGATGATGCCTGCCGAGAAGGCCGCATTCCAGCCGTACGTATCGGCCAGCCAGCCGCTCAGCACCATGCCGATCAGCTGTCCGGAGACGGTCATGAAGCTGATGTTGCTCATCGCTTTCGTCGCGTCGGCGGCGGCAAAATAAGCGGCGTACAGGACGGTAAAGGCAACCCAGGCGGATGCGCAGACGCCGGACATCATGCGGCCGGCCAGCGGCCACAGCCAGGAGCCGGGAATCATGAAGAGCAGGCAGCTGAGCGTGCCCGTAATCATGCCGAGCATGAGGAACGGTTTGCGCTTGTGCATCTTATCCGACAGCAGCCCGAGCGGGAACCGGACGAGCATCTGCACGAAGCCGTAACTGCCGAGCACGATGCCGATCAGATCGTCGGCGTAGCCGCCGCTTTTCATAAAAGGGGATAAGATCGGGACATAGACGTAGAGCGTGGACCAGTACAGCAGCGTAACGATGACGAACAGGACATGATCCGACCGGGTCGTACGAATCAAGGGAGCCTGATCGGAGGCTTTCTCTTCAGCGGTCAAAGGAATGTCACTCCTTCGGTGTATTGGGATGTCAGCCTAATAAATGTATAATAGGAAAATAGGAAGAGCAATCCTTTTTGCGCATTCTATTCCGGAAGAAATAGAAACTTATTGTCCGCGATTCTCGTATTCATGTAAGAGACATGCCGGAACAGATAGGCGGAGAGAGGAGTCGGAAGCAATGAAGAAACCATGGATTCGGGAGCTTCGGGATTGGTGCGTCACGCTTGGAATCGCGATTACGTTAGCGCTTCTGATTCAGAATTACGCCTTTGCGCAAACCGAGGTCAAGAACATTTCGATGCAGAAAACGCTCGTGGACGGGCAGCGGCTGATCGAGGATAAAATCAGCTACCGCTTCGAAACGCCGCATCGCGGAGATATCGTCATTATTAGCGGTCCGGAAAGCGACAAACGGCTCATTAAGCGGGTCATCGGCCTGCCGGGCGACGTGATCGATTTCACGGACGACGGCCAAGTGCTCGTCAACGATACCAAGCTGAATGAACCGTACGTGAAAGGGCGTACGTATTCCAACGGCATGCAGGTCCCGTTCAAGGTGCCGGCCAAATCCGTGTTCGTCATGGGCGATAACCGCGAGAACAGCCAAGACAGCCGGATGCTCGGGCCGATTGCCATGTCCAGTATCGAAGGAAGAGCCGTCTTCCGGCTGTGGCCGCTGAGCAAGTTCGGTCAGTTGGACTGAGCCATGCCGTTTACGTTCTCGCATCCGCTGTTCTCCGTACCGCTCAAACGCATTGCGCCCCGATGGCTAAGCGTGACGGGTCTCGTGCTCGGGAGCATGATTCCGGATATGGAATATTTCATGGCGCTGGAGCCGTACCAGACGATCGGACATTCATTGGAAGGGCTCCTGCTGCAAGGCGTCCCGCTCAGCATCGCGTTCGCGTTCGCGTTTCACCGGGTCATCAAGCCGGCGCTGCCGAGGTTCATGCCGTCGGCCGGCGGGCTGGACCGGTTCGTCATGCGGATGTCGTCGGAGGAATGGAAGCTGGATTCCGTGCGCGCATGGACGATTTTCCTCGTGTCGCTGTTCATCGGTTATTGGTCGCATATGTTCATGGATGCATGGACGCATGCGTCCGGCACGTTCGTGGGCTGGTTCAGTCCGCTGCGCGGCAGCTTCGCCGGCAAGCATGTCTATCAGCTGCTGCAGTATCTGTTCTCGCTGATTGGCGCGGGCGTTCCCGCGCTCATGCTGCTGATTCGGTATATCCGATGGCGCTCGAACGAAGGCAAACAGCGGAAGCCGGCCTTGGCTTCTTACGGCACGAAAGCCTTGTTATGGTTGACGGCCGCCGCCTTCGGAATGGTTATGTTTGCGGGTAAAATGCTGTTCTCGTCCGAAGGCTCCAATCTGCTCAGCGTCCTGATTGTGGCGCCGCTATCCTCCGGGATCTTCGGCATATTCATCGCGTCGCTGCTCCATCGGGCCGCGCAGAACCGCAAGCTGAAGCGGGCACTCATTGCCGCGGCATTGATGCTTGCGGCGCTGGCCGTATACGATGCCTGCAAGCAGGTGTGGGCGCCGGAACTGGCGCTGGATCCGTCGACGCTGAAGATGAAGCCGCCCAAAGGCGTTTTTCAGCCGTTATGGAACGTGAATTTATGGTGCTGGGCGGCGATGATCCTGCTGAGCAGCACGCTGATCGCCAACAACCGGCGAACCCGGCGGGCGAACATGTCGGGCAGCTATCGCACGCCTACGGTTTGACGACAAGCAGGCTTTGCGATATGGCTGCAGCATGGCGGTGCCAATCGCGAGGCGGCGCATAATACGGAATCGTCGGGGCTATTCTATCCTCGCTTGAACGAGGCGAGGCTCGCCGAGTGCCGGCAACAAAATGAATCCGAATGCGAGGTTCGCGCGTATGACCTCGTATAACTTGCGGGAGGGATAACGATGATTTTTTCAACGACACCGACAATCGAAGGACAACCGATTCAACAATACCTGGGCGTAGTGACGGGAGAGGCGATCATGGGCGCGAACATCGTGCGCGATCTGTTCGCTTCCATCACGGACATCGTCGGCGGCCGGTCCGGCGCTTACGAGACGAAGCTGAAGGAGGCGCGCGACGTGGCGTTCAACGAAATGTCCAGCCATGCGTCGCGGCTGGGCGCGAACGCGATCGTCGGCATCGACATCGATTACGAGGTCGTCCGGGAAGGAATGCTGATGGTTGCGGTCAGCGGAACGGCGGTTCGCGTATAACGAAAGCTTGGAACGAAGCGGCATCCGCGCCTGTGCGGATGCCGTTGTTGCTTGCGTCCATCTGGGAGACGGCTGGACATGGCAAGCTTCATAAAGGTAAAATGTGAGGTGGATCGGCCAAACTTCTGCTTGAAGGAGCGTTATCGGGCAATGGGAGAAATTACGGCAAGCGAATTGGAAACCCGGCTTCGGGCCGGCGAGAAGCTCAGCGTCATCGATGTGCGCGAGCCGGACGAATGGGAGTCCGGCCATATTAAGGAAGCGGTCAGCATGCCGCTGTCCGTATTCGTCGAGCGGCTGGGCGAACTGAACGATTTCGAGGAACCGTTCTACATGGTGTGCAGAAGCGGCAATCGCAGCAGCAGGGCTTGCGATTATCTCGCCGCGCAGGGGTTCGAGGTCGTGAACGTCCTCGGCGGCATGCTCAGCTGGCCGGGCGAAGTGAAGACCGGCAAGTAAAGGCTTGTCCGGGATCGGTTAGTGGCTCGTAGAGCTGGAAAGGCGCTTTCGCATGGTGATGCGGGGGCGCTTTTTTGTCGCTTTTATCATGCGGCATGCCTGTTCGCCATATAGTGGAGAATAGGACGGCTTGGCAGCATCGATGCTCAAGCCGAGCGATGCGAAGGAGGGCGGCCATGCAGCCTCCGGTCGAGGAAGAAGTATTGGATTTGCGGATTCACGGAATGAGCTGCACGGCGTGCGCGACCCGGATCGAGCGGGCCGTCGGCAAGCTGGCCGGCGTCTCCGGCGTGTCGGTTCATTACGCGGCGAAGTCCGCTTATATTACTTATGCCGCGGATACGATTACGCCGGCGGGCATTATGGAACGGATCGGGCAAATCGGGTTTCAGGCGTTCCCGTACGGCCGCGACGGCGACGGCGGCTCGGAGATCGACGCGCTTAAGCTGCGCGTGTTCGCGGGCAGCCTGCTGACGCTGCCGCTGCTCTGGACGATGGCGCATCATTATTCGCTGCTGCGGGGCATTCCCGTACCGGCCTTCATCGAAGAGCCGGTGCTGCAGCTGCTGCTGGCGTCGATCGTACAGTTCTTCATCGGCATGCCGTTCTATTTCGGCGCGTTCTACGCGCTGCGGGAGCGTACGGCCAATATGGACGTGCTGGTGGCGATCGGCACGACGGCGGCCTATATCTACAGCTATGCGGCGATGCTGAAGGGCGGCCCGCTTTATTTCGAGACATCGGCCGTCGTCATTACCGCCGTCTTGATCGGCAAGCTGCTGGAGGCGACCGCATCGGAGCGGGTCATGCGGGAAGGCGACGGCTACGCGTCGCTGCAGGCGAAGGAAGCGCTCGTCCTGCGCGGCGGGATGCCGGAACGGATAGCGCTTGACCGGCTCCGTGTAGGCGACCAGCTGCTGGTCGAGGCGAACGGGCATGTGCCGGCCGACGGCCTCGTCGTGGACGGCGAAGCAACGCTGGACGAGTCGTTCCTGACCGGCGAGAGCGGGCTGGTCAAGCGGGAGGCGGGAGACCGCGTATTCGCCGGCACGACGGTCAGGGGACAGACGCTCCGCCTGCAAGTGCTCGCAACGGGACGAAATACGATGCTCAGCCGCATCGCTGCGATCACGCGCCAGGCGCAGGCCACGAAATCGTCCATCGGACGCAAAGTCGACCGGATGGCGGCCGTGTTCGTCCCGGTCATGATGCTGCTCGCGCTGGGGACGCTGCTGCTCTGGCTGCTCTTGCTCCGTCCGGGCGATTGGTCGACGGCGTCCATCCACGCGCTCGCCGTCCTGCTCGCGGCCTGCCCGTGCGCGCTCGGCCTTGCGGCGCCGATCTCGCTCGTGCTGGCCACCGGCAAGCTTGCCCGGCGCGGCATCGTGCTGAAGGAGGCCGGCGCGCTGGAACGGCTGGCGCAGCTGGATTTGATCGTGCTTGACAAGACCGGGACGCTGACGGAAGGCAAGCCTGCGGTGACGGGCGCTTCGGCGCTCAACGGCGCGCCGAATACGCTGCTGCGCCTGGCGGCTGCCGCGGAGGAAAGGTCGCTGCATCCGTTCGCGGAAGCGCTCCGGGAATCTGCCCGGCGCGCGGGGCTTGTGCTGCCGGTATCGTCCGATCATATCGCCTATCCGGGCAAAGGGATCGAAGCCCGGGTGGAAGGCAAGCTGATCGCGGTCGGCAACGCCGCGCTCGCCGCCGAGCGCTCGTGGACGATCCACCGGGCATCGAAGAGCTTCGCGGATCCGCGAGAGCGGTCGGGCGAGACCGTCGTCTACGTGTTCGTCGACGGCGTCAATACCGGCGCCTTCGCCCTGTCCGATTCCGTCAAGCGCACGTCCAAGGAAGCGGTCGAAGCGCTTGCCGGCGAAGGCGTACGCGTGCTGCTGGCCACGGGCGACCATCCGGGCGCCGCGGCGAAAGCGGCCGCGCTTGCCGGCATTCGAGAAGTGCACGCTTCCCTGCTTCCGGAGCATAAGGCGGCGCTTATTCGCCGGCTGCAGCAGGGGGGCCTCGTCGTCGCGATGGCGGGCGACGGCTGGAACGACGCGCCGGCGCTGGCGGCGGCGGATGTCGGGATCGCCATGGGCGGGGGCACGGAAGCCGCGCTGGACGCCGGCGACATGACGCTGCTCCGCTCGCGCCTGACGGGCATTTCCGAGTCGCTGCTGATCAGCCGGCTGACCGTGCGCAACATTCGTCAGAACCTCGGCTTCGCCTTGCTGTACAATGCCGTCGTTATCCCGTTCGCGGCAGTAGGCGGCATCGAGCCGTGGATGGCGGGCACGGCGATGGCGCTCAGTTCCGTATCCGTCGTCGGCAATGCGCTTCGGCTGAACGGACAGATGAGAAGGAAGCTGGACCGGCGACTGCAGGCATGAGCGTTATTCGGCTGCCGGCATATGGACATCGGTTCCATAGGGTGGTATAGTAACACGGATAACCAATTGCATAGCCGTAGTTACAGGTACCGGACCCGCATCGCATGCGAGCTCCGGTTTAATAGGGAAGTCCGGTGTGAATCCGGCATGGACCCGCCACTGTAAGGAGTGCCCCGGCCGCAATTTCGGCCCCGGCAACGCAGCAGGATGAAGTCACTGGACGCGCGAGTCCGGGAAGACCCTGCTGCGCCGCTCCAAGTCAGGAGACCTGCCTGTAATGAATAACGCTGCCTACGAGGACTTAGGGAAGTGTTAGAAATAGGGACAATGACACGGATTCGCACGCGAATGCCGAGGCCAAGAGCGCTTGGTTCGGCCGTTCGCTCGTTTGGCCGTTCATTGAGACACGAGCATTTCTGACACTTTCGTCGGAGATGCTTTTTTTGCGTTTCCGTGCGCCGGGTGGAAGCGTGCAGCTGTGCGAACAGACGAATGAAATGGGAGAGAGACTATGAACGCGAATAATCGGAAACCGGCACCAATATGGAAATTAGTCTTCTTCGCGATGGCCGCGGCGATCGTGCTGGCTACGGCGGCTTGCGGAACGAGAACCGCGAGCGATAACGAGGCGGCGAACAATGCGGTCTCCCCGAATACGGGAGATGCTGCGGCAGGGAATGCCGCGAATGCGGCAAACGGCGATAACGCGGCGAATGCGGCCGACGGCGCCGCGGATAATGCCGGCACTGCCGACTCGGCGCTACAAGCGACGGTCTATCCGCTGACGGTGACAGACGTCACGGGCACCGAGCTGACGTTCGGCGCGGCGCCTCGGCGCATCGTTACGCTAGTGCCGAGCGAGACGGAGATCGTCTATGCGCTCGGCGCGGGCGATGCGATCGCCGCTGTCGACAACTTCTCCAATTATCCGAAGGAAGCGGCGGATAAGCCGAAGATCGGCGACATGAACGCGGATATCGAGAAAATCGTATCGCTGAAGCCCGACCTCGTTCTTGCCTCCTACACGATGAGCCAGGCGGTCGTCGACAAGCTGCGTTCGCTCAAGCTGCCGGTGTATGCGACGGATCCGAAGACGTATGATGCCGTGATCGAGAAAGTGAAGCAAATCGGCGCGATTCTCGACAAATCGCAGGAAGCGGCTGCGGTGGCCGACCATATGGAGCAGGTGCGCAAGCAGGTCGCGGACACGGTGAAGGATGCGCCGAAGCCGAATGTATATCTGGAGTTCGCGCCGGGCTGGACGGTCGGCAAGGGGGAGTTCCTGGATGAAATCATTACGCTCGCGGGCGGGACGAATATCGCGACGGAGCCGAACTGGTACGAAATCGATCCGGAGGCGGTCGTGAAAGCGAATCCCGACGACATTATCTATGCATCCATGACGGTCAACGCAGGCGAGAAAAATCCGATTCTCGCAGCGATCGAAACGCGCCCGGGCTGGAATACGATCAATGCCATCAAGAATAAAAAATTGTTCGAGGTCGATCAGGATCCGCTGACGCGCGTCGGGCCTCGCCTGGCCGACGGCTTGCTGGAAGTGGCGAAGAAGCTGCATCCGGATTTGTTCAAGTAAGATGCGAACGAGATTATTCGTATACGGAGGGGCAGCGATGCTCCTCTTGCTCGCATCCGTCGTCGTCAGTCTCTCGATCGGTTCCTCCGGCCTGCCGCTGAGAGACGTGTGGGGCATTCTTCTTCACCAGCTGCCGTGGATGCCGGCGGCCGATACGAAATGGGACGCCGGCGACATCGCCATCGTCACGCAGCTGCGGCTGTCCCGGGTTCTGCTCGGGATGCTGGTCGGCGCTTGCCTGGCATTGGCGGGCGCGGGCTTCCAGGGCGTGCTTCGCAATCCGCTTGCCGACCCGTTCACGCTTGGCGTCGCGTCGGGCTGCTCCGTCGGCGCCGCTTTTATGATCGTGTTCGGCCTGCAATCGGCGCTCGGTCTATGGACGGTCCCGCTGGTCGCATTCGTCACGGGCATGGTCACGCTCTTGATCGTGTTCGGCCTCGCGCGGGCAAGAGGCGCCATGAACGTCGAAACGCTCATTCTATCGGGCGTCGTCGTCCAGGCTTTCCTGGGGGCGCTCGTCACGTTCCTGGTGACGATGTCGCAAAGTGTCGTCAACGAAGCGATGTTCTGGCTTATGGGCAGCCTCAGCGCGCGCAGCTGGGCGCATGTGCGGTTGGTCGCGCCGTTCCTGATCGTCGGCCTGCCGGTCTTGATTCGCTACGCGCAGCATTTGAATCTATTCGCATTCGGCGAGCGCCATGCGGCGCATCTCGGCGTCAACGTCGAACGGACGAAGCTGATCGTCCTCGTCATGTGCACGCTATTGACAGCGGTTGCCGTCTCCGTCGCGGGCGTCGTCGGCTTCGTCGGGCTTGTCGTTCCGCATCTGATTCGCCTGCTCGTCGGGCCGGATTACCGCATTATCGTTCCCCTCTCCGCGATCGGCGGCGGCTTCTACCTGGTGTGGGCGGATACGCTGGCAAGAACGGCGCTCAGTCCGAAGGAAATCTCGCTCGGCATCGTCACGGCGCTGATCGGCGCGCCGTTCTTCGCGTATTTGCTCTACAGGCGCAAAGTGCAGCAGGGAGGCGCTGCATCGTGATCGAAGCGAGAGCGGTCTCGGTCGTAATCGGGGGAAGGACGATACTGAACGACCTTCATTTCATGATTGAAAAAGGCGAAACGGTCGGCATCATCGGACCGAACGGCGTCGGCAAGTCGACGCTGCTCCGGCTGCTATCCGGCACGGATCGGCCGTCGTCGGGCGAGGTGCTGCTGGCTGGCCGGCGCGCGTCGGATTATAAGCGCAAAGAATTGGCCAAGCGCGTGGCCGTGCTGCAGCAAGGCGGTCTGGCGGCCGTCGGGTTTACGGTGCGCGAGGCGGTGCGAATGGGGCGGTTCCCGTATCAGAATTGGCTGGGCGAGGAATCGTTCGAGGGCGAGCGGATTGTCGAGCGGGCGTTGGCGGACATGGGGCTGATGGCATTGCAGCACCGGCGGATCGACGGCTTGAGCGGGGGCGAGCGTCAGCGAGTCGCGCTGGCGAAGGTGATGGCGCAGGAGCCGGAGCTGCTGCTGCTCGACGAGCCGACGACGTATCTGGACATCGGGTATCAAGTGCAATTGCTGGATTCGGTCAAGCGCTGGCAGAAGGAGCGGGGGTTGACCGTCGTCGCCGTGCTGCACGATCTGAATTTGGCGGCGCATTACTGCGACCGGCTGCTGGTGCTCCATCAAGGCGCCGTCGACGCGGACGGGCCGCCGCGCGAGCTTGTATCGCCGGAGCTGATCCGGCGGGTGTTCGGCGCGGACGCCATCGTTCTGCCGCATCCCGAGACTGGCGTGCCGCAGCTGCTGCTGCGGCCGGAGACGCCGGCTGCCGGCAGGGCAGCGGAAATCGTACGCGAAGGGGAGCTGTAAAATGAGCGAACAGAGGAGCCTAAGCGGGCATGAATTGAAAATAACGTCCTTCATCAACGAAATCGGGGATTTGAACGCCGGCGTCATGGCCGATGCCATTCAGCATTTGAACAGCCTGACCAAGCCGCCAGGCAGCCTTGGGCGGCTGGAGGATATCGCCATTCGGGCGGCCGGCATTTCCGGGGAGCTGGCGCCCGATTACGGCAAGCGGGCCGTCATCGTCATGGCCGGCGACCACGGCGTCTGCGAAGAAGGCATCAGCGCCTTTCCCGCCGAAGTGACGCCGCAGATGGTGATGAACTTTCTGGCCGGCGGCGCGGCCGTGAACGTGCTGGCGCGCGGCGCGCGAGCGGATGTGCTCTGCGTCGACATGGGCGTCAACGCGGACCTCGCGCATGAGGCGCTCATTACTTGCAAGACCCGCAAAGGAACCGGGAACATGACGCGCGAAGCGGCCATGACCCGGGACGAAGCGGCGGCGGCCGTGCTCGGCGGCTTCGAGCTCGTCGCCCGTCTGGCCGGCGAAGGCTACCGCATGTTCGCCACGGGCGACATGGGCATCGGCAACACGACGGCAAGCGCAGCGCTTTGCGCCGCGCTGGGCGGCATGACGCCGGATGAGGCGGTCGGCCTCGGCACGGGCATCGACGAGGAACGCCGGCTGCATAAGGTCGAGGTCGTCAAGCGCGCGCTCGCTTGCAACCGGCCGGACGATTCCGACCCGATCGGCGCGCTCGCCAAAGTCGGCGGACTGGAAATCGCCGGACTGGCCGGCGTCATCCTCGGGGCGGCGGCGCACCGCTGCCTCGTCGTCGTCGACGGCTTCATCTCCTCGGCGGCCGCGCTCGTGGCGACCGCGCTCGCGCCGAAGGCGGCGGCGTTCATGATCGCCTCGCATCTCTCGCAGGAGCAAGGCCATGCCGCGCTGCTGCGGAAGCTCGGCCTGTCGCCGATGATCCAGCTGGATATGCGCCTTGGCGAAGGAACCGGTGCGGTGCTGGCATTTCATTTCGTCGATGCGGCGTTAAGCGTCATGCGGGAAATGGCGACGTTCGAGAGCGCGGGCGTTTCGCGGGAATAGCTGCCGCGAGCGGGGCGCGAGAAGTTCGGATAAGCGTTCGAGATGCGGCTTAAGAAGCCTGCAAGAGGCACGAGATTGGCGTTCGAAGAGCTGATATAAGGAGGCCATGAGAGGCCACGAGATTGGCGTTCGAACTGCCGATATAAGAAGCGATGATACCGTGGCTGTATGTCACGGCGTCGCGAAGCGTTCATGATGAACGGGAACGGGGCGGGGACATGGCGATTTTCATCACGGGCGGCGCGCGAAGCGGCAAGAGCGGGTTCGCGGAAGCGTATGCGGCGAAGCTCGCGAAGCAAGGCATTTATGTCGCGACATCCCAGGCGTGGGACGAGGAAATGAAGGAGCGGACCGCTCGCCATCGGCAGGATCGGAAGCAGTCCGGTTATCCGTGGCGAACGATCGAAGAGCCGCTGGCGCTTGCGGAGCTGCTGGCTCGGCTGGAAGGCGAGCATGCTGGGGAGCCCGAGCGGCCCGTCGTGCTCGTCGATTGCCTGACGTTATGGCTGACGAACTGGCTGCTGCGCGTCGACCATGGACCGGACGACGAACGGGACGCCGATCCGCATCGCTATGACGAATTGCACGCGGAGGCGGAGAAGCTGACCGCCGCCGTCGCCGCGTACACGGGCCCGCTGCTGCTTGTGACGAACGAGGTCGGAAGCGGCATCGTGCCCGCATATCCCCTCGGCAGGCGGTTCCGGGACGAAGCGGGACGGCTGAACCGCAAGCTTGCCGCCATCTGCGGCGAGGCGTATCTCGTCGTGGCCGGCATTCCGCTCGATTTGAAGAAGCATGCGTTCGCGTTCGATGAGGATTGAACGCGGATACTGCGCGATTCGGTTCGCGGCGGCGATAGCTGCCGGATATTATGCTGCGCGGAGGTGGCTTGAAGGGCATGGTTAGGAAGCTTGTCATACGCGAATTGCAGGCGGCGGGTACCGCATTTCAACTGTTGACGCGCATTCCGGTGCCGGCAGTCATCCCGTTCACGCCGGAGATGCTCGCGCGAAGCGTCGTCTACTACCCTGTCGTCGGCGTCGTTATCGGCGGTATCGTCGGGGCGGCGGGCGCCGGCTTGGACGGGCTTGTTCCGCCGATGCCGGCGGCCGTCTTGCTGCTGGCCGTCTGGCTGCTGCTGAGCGGCGGGCTGCATATGGACGGCCTGATGGACACGGCCGACGGCGTGCTGAGCCATCGCTCGCGCGAGCGGATGCTCGAAATCATGAAGGACAGCCGTGTCGGCGCGATGGGCGTCCTGGCTGCCGCCGTCCTCCTGCTGTTCAAATTCGCCGTGCTCGGCACATGGATGGAAGAGGGACGGAGCTGGCTCGCCGAAGCGCCGATGTTCGCGCTGGCTTGCGGCCTCGGCAGGCTGTGGCTCGTCGCGGCCATGGCATTCTGGCCGTTCGCAAGGCCGGGCGAAGGCATGGCCGCGCTCTTCGGCAGCGTCCGGCCGCGCCATGCGGCGGCGGCTGCGCTTATGCAGGCGCTGCTGACGGTCGCATGCGTGCTGGCTTGTCCGGCTTCGGCATCGGTCGGCCGGCTGCTGGCAGCCATCGTATGGACGGCCGCGCTCGCGATTGCCGTAGGCGGCGTTCTGTCGGTCTGGCTGCGGCGCAAGCTCGGCGGACTGACCGGAGATACATACGGAGCCATGGTCGAAGCGATCGAGGCGGCGCTGCTTTTTGCGCTCGTTATTCTGTGGAAGTAACGGCGGCGGGAGTACGGGATTATTCGGCCGGCTAAGTCTGCATTACGGTTGAAACTTGATTGGGCGATGGAATGAACGGCCTGAATCGATGCATGGAATGAACGGATTGAATATGCGGCGCGCTGCCTAACCGGGCGGCGCGTTTTTGGTTTGGGCGAAGCATCGGGAGATGAACGGGATTTGTTGAAGCGGACGCGAGAGCGCTGGTGGCGGCGGGACGCTTTGACGGACTTGGCTCGTTGTCCCTATAATGGAACAGACGAACGAACAGGACGGGGGAATTACGGATGAACGCGAAAGGCGATTCAATAAGCGGGCTTCCCGCGACTGCGGCAGGGGCTGGTGCAGCCGCGGGAGCAGGCGGCAGATTGGAAGCGAGGGCTGGAGACGGCGCCGGAACTGGAATTGAGGCTGGAGGAAGTGCAAGTGCGTCGGGACGTCTGCCGATCGACGATTTGCTGCCGGAGCTGCGCAAGGCGATGGGCGAACGGACATCGGCCGTACTTGTTGCCGCGCCGGGCGCGGGCAAGACGACCCGGGTTCCGCTTGCCCTGCTGGACGAGGCATGGCTTGCCGGGCAGCGCATTCTGATGCTGGAGCCGCGTCGACTGGCGGCTCGCGCGGCGGCGCGGTTCATGGCGGCCTCGCTCGGGGAAGCGGTCGGCGGCACGGTCGGCTACCGGGTGCGAATGGATACGAAGGTCGGTCCGGCCACGCGCATCGAAGTGATTACGGAAGGCGTGCTGACGCGGATGCTGCAGCAGGATCCGTCGCTGGAGGGCGTCGGACTCGTCATTTTCGACGAGTTTCACGAGCGACATCTGAACGGCGACCTGGGGCTGGCGCTGTGCTTGCAGACGCAGTCCGTGTTCCGCGAGTCGCTGCGCCTGCTCGTCATGTCGGCGACGCTCGAGGCGGAGCCGGTCGCGGAGCTGCTCGGCGGAGCGCCGCTGCTCATGAGCGAAGGGCGGGCGTTTCCGGTGGAGACGAGCTACGCGGCCAAGCCCGTAACGGGCCGGTTGGAGGAGGCAGTCGTGCGCTGCACGCTTGCAGCGATGCGCAGCGATGAGGGCGATGCGCTCGTGTTTCTCCCGGGCGCGGGCGAAATCCGCCGGGCGGAGCAACTGCTGCGCGCCGCGCTGTCCGGCGGCGGCACGGGGCTGCCTGCCGGCATTGCGGTGCTGCCGCTGTACGGCGCGCTGCCGCCGGAAGCGCAGGATCGCGCGGTGTCGGCGGCAGCGGGCGGCGAGCGGAAGATCGTGCTCGCCACGTCCATCGCCGAGTCCAGCGTCACCGTCCGCGGCGTACGCATCGTCGTGGACGGCGGGCTCAGCCGCGTTCCGCGTTTCTCGCCGCGCACGGGCATGGCCAGGCTGGAGACGGTCCCCGTGTCCGCCGCCTCGGCCGATCAGCGCCGCGGCCGCGCCGGCAGGGAGGCGCCGGGCGTCTGCTACCGGCTCTGGACGGAAGGCGAGCACCGGCAGCTGAAGCCGCAGAGCGACCCCGAGCTGCTGGGAGCGGATCTGGCGCCGCTGGCGCTGGAGCTTGCGATCTGGGGCATCGGCGATCCTGCCGAGCTTGCGTGGCTGACGCCGCCGCCGGAAGCGGCATATGCCCAAGCAATCGAGCTGCTGCAGGAGCTGAACGCGCTCGGCGAGGACGGACGGCCGACGCCGCATGGACAAGCGATGGCGGAGCTCGGCATGCATCCGCGGCTTGCGCATATGGTGCTCGAGGCGAAGCCGCTCGGCCTCGGCGAGCTCGCCTGCGAGCTGGCGGCGCTGCTCGGCGACCGCGACATGCTGCGAAGCTCGCGCAGCATCGACATGCGTCTGCGCCTTGAAGCGCTGCACGGGCGCGCCGCCGGCGACGCCGCCGATCCCGCGGCGGTCAAGCGGCTTGCCGCGGAGGCGCGCGAATGGATGCGCGCCGCGGGCGTTAAGCCGCAGGCGCGGACGCAGGCGGCCGGCGCCGCGCCGGGAGCGGAGGCCGCCGGCGGCGGGCAGCGGCCAAGAGGCCCGGCGCCCGGCAAGCCCGATGCGCCGAGCGCAGCCGGCGGCCGTGCGGACGCGCCGTCCGCGCGGGCGAGCATCGGCCAAGCGGCAAGCAGCGGCCACGCGGCGAGCATCGGCCGAGCGACGAGCGGCGGCCAAGCTGCGAGCGGGCCGTCCGGCGCTGCTCGCGGCGCGCCCGGCGGACCGTTGGCGCAGCCGAGCCGCGATGCCGCGTGCGGACTGCTGCTCGCGCTCGCGTATCCCGACCGCATCGCGCAGCGGCGGGGCGACGGCCGCTTCCTGCTGCGCAACGGACGGGGCGCGGCCGTGCAGGAGCTGCAGCCGCTCTCGGCCGCGCCGTATTTGGCGGCCGCGGAGCTGGAGGACAGCGGGGCCGACAGCCGCATTTTGCTGGCGGCTCCGCTCGGTCTGGAAGAGCTCGAGACGTTCTTCGCGGACCAAATCCGCATCGAAACGGAAATCAAATGGGACCGTCAAGCGGAAGCAGTACGTTCGCGCCGCCGTTACAGGCTAGGCTCGCTTGTCTTGAAAGAGACGCAGCTAGCCGATCCCGACGCATCGCTCGTCGCGGAAGCGCTGCTCGGCGGCATCGCCGAGCAGGGGCTCGAACTGCTGCCATGGTCCAAGCAGGCGCGGCAATTGCGCGATCGGATGAATTTGATGCATACGCATAACCCGGATTGGCCGGACGTTTCCGACGAGGCGCTTCTCGCCGCGCTTCCGGAATGGCTCGGCCCGTACATCGGCGGCATGCGCAGCCGCAATGATCTGTCCCGGCTCTCGATGGCCGCCATAATGGAATCGCTGTTGTCCTGGCAGGAGCGCCAAACGCTGGAGGCGGAGGTGCCGACGCATATGACCGTGCCGAGCGGCTCGCGCATTCCGCTCGATTACGGCGATCCGGCCGCGCCGGTGCTGGCCGTCCGGCTGCAGGAGCTGTTCGGCTTGCGCGAGACGCCGCGTATCGCGGGCGGCAAGCTCCCCGTCACGATCCATATGCTTTCGCCCGCACACCGGCCGGTGCAGGTGACGCAGGATTTGGCGAGCTTCTGGCAGCATGCCTATTTCGACGTGAAGAAGGATCTCAAAGGCCGTTACCCGAAGCATTATTGGCCGGACAACCCGCTCGAAGCGCCGGCGACGAACCGGGCGAAGCCGCGGCCGCAGCCGTGAACGGCACACCGCTGGGACACGGCCGTATCTCTCGCCCGGAGTTCCTGCCCGTCCGCAGCTTCTGCAAAGCACGCCCGGCTTCTCGCTGCCATTCCGATCCCGGCCGAACAGCCTAACAGAAGCAGCCGCACCGCGCATTCACATACGGGACGATGCGCCGTCTGCCCGTCATACGAAAGGAACGAACCGCGATGTCATCTATCGAAAAGCTGGTCCTGATCTATCTCATCGTCATCAATCTTGTTGCATGGGCGCTTATGCGCATCGACAAAATCCGCGCCGTGAAGGATCGCCGCCACCGGATTCCGGAACGCAGGCTGCTCTGGACGAGCGCTTTGGGCGGCGCGCTTGGCGCCTTCATCGCGATGCGGATGTTCCATCATAAGACGAAGCATCCCGCATTCGCCGCCGGCATCCCGGTCATGCTGCTTGCCCATATCGCCATTATGGTCTGGCTGGAATACAAGTGAACCGCTGAGGCGGACATTGATAGACCGAACTTGCTGTTTCCGGATTGCATAAAATATCATCTTAGTGCATAATTATCCCATTCCATATACGTTGGTGCATTGCCGATACGAGATAAGGGGATGAACCGGGATGCAGCTGCAATACGAATCGCCTCATCCAGCCGATTATTTGCTCGCGACCGGGGAAGTGGATTTCAACGCTCCGTCGATTGCCGGATTGACGGACGGCCTTCTCGCGTCATCGCAAGACCAGATCGGATTCATTCGCAAGGCATATGCGTTCGTTCGCGACGAAATCGCTCATTCCTGGGACATTCAGAGTGCTAGAATCACCTGCTCGGCATCGGAAACGCTGCTTCACCGGGAAGGCATCTGCTATGCAAAATCGAATTTGTTATGCGCGATCTTGAGACGCGCGAACATTCCCGCAGGCTTTTGCTACCAGCGGCTGACGCTCGGCGATACGCCCGACACCGGTTATTGCATCCATGCGTTGAATGCCGTATACATCGCGAACGATGAGCGTTGGATTCGACTCGACGCCAGAGGCAACAAGCCGGGCATCGAGGCCGATTTTTCCTTAGGGGGAGAAAAGCTCGCTTTTCCAATCCGAACCGAATACGGCGAGGTCGACTATCCCGTCTTATATAGGGCTCCGCACCCCAAGACGATTGCTGCGCTGCGCGGTCACGCGGACTGCAAAACGATGTATCTCCACGGATTGCCTGATGCGCTGTAGCGCTCTCGCATGGCTGCGCTTGGCATAATTGACAGTTCTTCGGCGCGTGTGCTATAGTTTTCACTCATGCTCCTAATGAGCGCCTAACTAATATTCCATATACGATCAGACCAAGCCGCATGCGAATGCGGCTTTCTCCGCCTTCTTTTGCTTGATCGGGGACGGCGGGAGGACGCGTGCAGACGCACGGCTTGCAGTCGCAGAGGGAGGTAACTGACATGACCGTTCAAAGTGCCTTTCAAGAAGAGGCGAAGCGCATCGACGAGGTGCTGCGCAGCATCCGCAAGCAGCTGAGGGAAATCGGCCCTCGTTACACCGGCAACGATTTCACCGAGCAGATGCTGGAGATCCAGCGCGAGCAGCGGGAGCAGCGGCTGACCGTCGCCGAGCGCGAGCCTTATTTTGGCCGCATCGATTTTCAAGAAGAAGCGCAGCCTGCGCCGAAGCCGCTCTATATCGGCAAGGCGGGCGTCGCCCATGAACAGTCGAACGAGGTGCTCGTCGTCGATTGGCGCGCGCCCGTCGCGAGCCTGTTCTATGCGTTCAGCGGCGGCGAAGCGCCCGTCGTCTACGAATCGCCGGACGGCGACGTGGAAGGAACCGTTCATCTGAAGCGCAACCTGATGGTGCGCGGCGGCATTCTGGAGCGGGTCGTGGACAGCTACGTGCGAGGCCAGGAAGACGAGAGCGTGACGGACGAATTCCTGCTGTACCGGCTCGGTGAGAACAAGGACAACAAGCTTCGCGACATCGTCTCGACGATTCAGCAGGAGCAGGACCGCATCATCCGGACGGAGAAGAACAAAGCCGTCTTCATTCAAGGGGTGGCGGGAAGCGGGAAGACGACCGTCGCGCTGCATCGGCTCGCCTATTTGCTTTACCGTTACGCCGGGAATATCCGCGCGGACCGGATGGTTATTTTCGCGCCGAACCGGATGTTCCTCGATTATATTTCCGGCGTGCTGCCCGAACTCGGCGTCGGTGATATTATGCAGACGACGTTCGCGGACTGGTCGCTGGAGCAGCTGCGGCAGGCCGTTCGTCTCGACGAAGCGTACGACCCGATGAATTACTGGTTCGAGCAGCCGCGGACGCGCGATGAGCTGCTGGCATCGACAGGCCGCATCAAAGGCAGCCTCGCGTTCAAAGCGATCGTTGACGCGAAGCTGGCACTGACGGAAGCGGCGCTTATCCCGGAGGAGCCGTTCGAGCCGATGGCGGGCTGGCGCGTGACGCCCGCGATGATCGCGGAATGGCTGGCGACCGACGACGGCAGCGAGCCATTCATGAAACGCCGCGACCGGCTTGTCAGCCGCCTGAAGCGCTGGCTGGAGTCGGAGTGGAAGGCGCGCCGCCAGACGGACGGCAAGCTGAAGGCCAAACTGAACGCGAAGCTGAATGCGTACGCGAAGAAAATCCCGTCGCCGACGGCCGCGCAGCTGTACGGCGCGCTGCTCGGCGAGCCGGCCGCCAAGGAGCTGCTGCCGGCCAAGAGCTGCGCCGCGACGATCAAGCTGCTGAAGGGCAAGCTGGTCTGGCCGGAAGATCTGGCTCCCCTTGTCTACATCCACGTGCGCTTGAACGGATTCGACGGTTCGCCGTACGATCACGTCGTCATCGACGAGGCGCAGGATTACTCGCCGTTCCAGCTCGAAGCGTTGAAGCAATGCCAGCGCCAGCCGTCGATGACCGTGCTCGGCGATTTGCAGCAAGGCATCCATGGCTACGCCGGCATTCACAGCTGGACGGAGCTGACGGCGCTCTTCCCCGAAGCCGATACCGGCTATTACGAGCTGGACCGGAGCTACCGGTCGACGATGGAAATCATCGATTTCGCCAACCGGGTGCTCGGCGGCATGGGCGACGGCGTCAAGCCTGCCGTGCCGGTCTTCCGCAGCGGCGAAGCGGTCGACGTCGTGCGGATGGGCTCCGACGAGCAGCGTCTGCACGACGTCGTGCAAACGGTCCGCGACTGGCAGCAATCGGGGCACTACCGGACGATCGCCGTGCTGGGCCGCAATATCCGCTCCTGCGAGGCGATCGCGCGGGCGCTGGCGGATGCCGGCATCGAGGCGGCGCTGGTGCAGAGCAAGCAGGAAGCGTACGGCGGCGGGTTGACCGTCGTGCCGGCTTATTTGGCCAAAGGGCTGGAGTTCGACGCCGTGCTCGTGGCCGACGCCGATGACGGCAGCTTCGGCGGCAACGACGCGAAGCTGCTGTATGTCGCCTGCACCCGCGCGCTGCACAAGCTGAAGCTGCTCTACTGCGGCGAGCTGACGTCGTTGATCTCGGAACCGGCGGCTGTCGTGTAACCGGATCTTCGCGCATGGCATCTCTATATGCACATCGATCTGCTGCTTTTGAACATCGATCTGCTGCTCTTGAACATCGATATGCCGCTCAATGAACCGAGCCCCGATTCAAGCTTACGAATCGAGTTCACGCTATTCGTCCCGTTTGCCCAATCTCATCATCCTAACGAATTCCAGCAACGCTATATGGCTAAACGGCTCAACATATGAGCCGTGTGCGCCATTATAGCGCGTGTCGGATTCGCAAGCTTGCTTAAGGCGTTCCATATACCCGCATAAGAGGCGTGCGGTTCGTTAGCGCCTTCGAACCTTCTGCCATAGAGTCAATTTGTCCGTCTGCGATGTGCAGGCGGGCTTTTTGTGCCCGACAGCGAGCGTCCGGCAGCAGCAAGGGCCGCTCGCTCGAACCGTCAACGCGAACTGATATTAAGAAAGATTGCCGCCGGCGGTTTTTCTTTTTCTCGCCGGGGTTAAACGGTATGCTTGGGACTGACGGAAGGCGATCCCGGCCCTCATCGCCGGCCGGGCCGTCCTGCAGCAGTCGGTGCCGACCCTCACGACAGCCGCAGTCGAATATGCTATGCTAATGACTTGACGCGCCGTTGCGCAGGCATGGCGGATTATCGAGAACGAAGGAGTTTATGCAGCGGATGGATTTCATTGTGGAATACTTGTCCTTTTTCGTCATTCAAGGGGAAGGCGGCGACACGAACGCGGCCAAGACGTTCTCCCATTATCAAACGATGGACCGTTACGATTATGCCGACAGCGAGCTGAAGTCGTTCCTGGACGGCGAGTTCGCGCGGATCGTCAAACGCAAGGCGGAACGGCATCCGACTACGGAAGCGGCGCCGACCAAAATCGGCCGCTTCATCGTTGAGCCCGGCTACGACCTCGACAGCAACCCGAACTACAACACGTTCCAGCGGCTGCGCACGGCGGAGTCGGCGGCGGAATTTCACGGTTTCGCCGACGAGCTGGTGCGGCTGTACATGGATGCGGCGGCGGTCCGCGGCGGCGCGTTCATCGTCGTGCATGCCACGCCGAACCGCTATACCGACGAGCCGATCCTGTTCGTGCTGAAATGCGATTTCGAGCCGAAGATCGCCCGCATTACGGACGAGCGAAACCTGATTTCGCATGTCGAAATGGCGATCAGCGCGCGCAACATGAAGTCGATTCAATATCCGTACATGCCCGAGGAAGGGATGCTGGAATACTGGGAGCTCAAGATCCACCAAGCTTCGCATGCTCGCTACTTCGAGGATTTCCTCCGGTTTATCAGTTACGAGAAGGCGATGCCGGAGCTGATGAGCGAACAGGTGCTGACGATGGTCCACGAGTACATGGAGGATAAGTGGCAGGGCAGCGAGGGCGAGGAGCGCCAGCAGGAGGCGAATCAATTCGAGGTCTGGGCCGCCAGCGAGAAGCGCGAGCTTCAGGAATCGTGGCCGCAGGAGCGGGTCGTCGCCGCGGCGGAGCGCCTCGTGGAGCTCCAGCCGAACCTAAGCGTGGCGTTCAAGCTGGGCGACGTTTCGGTGAAGGGCCCGCTGTCGGAATTCGGGCAGTCGATTCATTTCGCCACGTACAACGGGCGTTACGTCGCGCTGATCGAAGGCGACTTCTTCCAGTTCGACCGCAGCATGTCGCCGGTGGAGCTGCTGCAGCCGCCGGATTTGCTGGAGGTGCTCGAAGTGGTCGGGAAGAGCAAAGAGAAGGAGCGGCCGAAGGACGATCTGCCGTATTAGCGGTACGATCCGGTCCGAATTCGCGAATGTAGTGCACCTTGTGCACTACATTCGCCGCAACACGCCGAATGCGAGTAAACACGCCCAGTGCACTACATACGCCGAAATCCGCCGACTTGGGTAAAGAAATGTACCGGAAATCGCATCGTACGGGAGGTGAGCACGGGATATGCCGCAAATCGCAAGAAGGCTCGGCTATGCGCTCCCGACGGCAGCGGCAATCGTGCTTGGCTTGGCTTCGAGACGGTTCGCCGACCGCCTCCCCGAATGGCTGGCGCTGCAGGCGGGAGACGCGCTGTGGGCGGCGATGATCTACTTCGGCTGCCGTCTGCTGCGGCCGGCTCGTCCGATATTAACAGCTGCGCTCGCCGCGCTCCTGTTCTGCTTCGCAATCGAATGCAGCCAGCTCTATCAACCGGATTGGCTAAATCGCATCCGTCATACGACGCTGGGCGGACTCGTGCTCGGACAAGGCTTCCTTGCCGTCGATCTCGCGCGGTATGCGGCCGGCGTCGGGATGGCAATGCTGGCGGATGCCATCCTAAGGTTTGTCATGCGAAGCAGACGCACCTCGTAAGGCTAAGGCGATCGCCGAGACAAGCTGCACCGACCGGCGTATTCGCCATGTACTACTTTCATATTTCGGCAGAGTCTGCGATCTAGCGGAAAGGAGCGTTCCATATGGGAAACGACTGCCTCTCGGAAGAAGAGAACCTGCTGGGCCGGATTGCGATCTTGAAGGATTGCCTAGCGCTTGTCCACCTGGACAAAGGCTATTCCGGAGACAGGAAATATATCGCATTCGACGGCGATAATCGTCCGCGATACATCTTGCGCACGTATGCCATCGGGCAGGCCGAGGGGAAGCGGAACGAATTCGAATGCATGCGGCTTGCGGCCTCTCACGGCGTGAAGGGCTCCTTGCCCGTCGGGATCGGCGCGCTTCCCGAGCTTGGACTCGGGTATATGGTCGTTACGTATATCGAAGGCGACGAGGCTTCCGAGGCGCTTCCGCTTCTGAGCGGCCAAGCCCAGTTCGATGTCGGCGTCCAAGCCGGCGAACAATTGCTGAAGATCAACCGGATCGGGTGCCCGGTCGAAATGGCTTCCTGGCAGGAACGAATGACGGCCAAGCATATGCGCTACCGGACGGCGTACGCAAGCTGCGGCGTATCGATCGGACGGGAAGAGAAGCTGCTTGCTTTCATCGACGCGCATCTCCCTCTGATGAAGGGACGGCCGAACCGGCTGCAGCATGACGACTTCCATGTTGCCAACCTGATCGTGAAGGACGGCTCGCTGGCGGGCGTCATCGATTTCAACCGCTGCGATTGGGGCGATCCCGTTCACGAGTTCGTGAAGACCGGCTTCTTCAGCGCGCCGGTCAGCGTTCCGTTCGCGATCGGCCAAATCCGCGGATACCATGGCCATACGGAGCCGAATGCGGATTTCTGGCGGCTGTATGCGCTCTATCTCGGCATGACCATGATTTCCTCCGTCGTATGGACGCTTAAGGCGGTGCCCGATGAAATCGACGACATGCTGTTCCGGATCGGCCGGGTTCTCGATGACCACGACGGATTCGGGCGAACCGTGCCGAAATGGTACGATACGTCATTTTACCCTTGACTTTGTTCGTCGCATTCACTATGATTTGGAATAATTGGAATATTCAAAAAGCGATGAAGAGAAAGAGTACCCAGGCGAATCTTTCACCAGAGAGCCCCGTCAGCTGAGAAGGGGCAAAGGCGAACCTGGCGAACATGGTCTCCGAGCTGCGCATCGAAGCCGCTTGCGGCCGTAGGCTGCGCCGGGTCCCGCACCCGTTACCGTGCTAGGGTATAACCGCGCCATGATTGGCGTGCCGTACCTGAAGAGGAGCATGCCGCGAGGCATGATCGAACATTGGGTGGTACCGCGCGAGCACAGCTCTCGTCCCTAAGGGATGAGGGCTTTTTTGCGTTCGCGCGTAGCTGTGCGCAAGCCTGACCGCATTCCATCATTCCATTAGGCCGAAGTCGGCAGACGACGCGAAGTTTAAGAAGGAGGCAAACGAAAATGACGATTTTGATCGGCGGCGCTTGGCCGTACGCGAACGGTTCGCTCCATCTCGGACGGCTTGCAAGCCTGCTGCCCGGCGATGTGTTGGCGCGGTATTTCCGTCTGAAAGGCGAAGAGGTATTATACGTCTCGGGGAGCGACTGCCATGGAACGCCGGTCGCCGTTCAGGCGGCGCTGGAAGGCGTCGAGCCGGGCGACATCGCCGGCCGCTACCATGCGGAGTTCGCCGCGTGCTTCGAGCAGCTCGGATTCACGTACGACTTGTATACGCGAACGGATCAGCGGTTCCACCACGGCGTCGTCCGGCAGTTGTTTCTGGACCTGCTGGAGAACGGCTGGTTGTATGCGAGAACGAGCCTGCAGGCGTATTGCGAGACGGATAAGCGATTTCTGCCCGACCGGTATGTCGAAGGGACTTGTCCGGTATGCGGGAGCCGCGCGCGGGGCGACCAGTGCGACGCATGTTCGACGCTGCTCGACCCTTCCGATCTGACGGACAGAAGCTGCAAGCTGTGCGGCAGCCCGCCCGTCGAGCGGGCAACGGAGCATTATTATTTGGCGCTAAGCCGGTTCCAGACGGCTTTGGCCGGCTATGCCGCGTCGCATGCGAAGGACTGGAAGGATAACGCGGTCCAGCTGACGAAGCGCTACCTCGAGGAAGGCCTCCAGGATCGGGCCGTGACGCGCGATCTGGACTGGGGCGTCGATGTGCCGCTTCAGGGCTTCGAGGACAAGAAAATCTATGTCTGGATCGAGGCGGTCAGCGGCTACTTGTCGGCAAGCAAGCAGTGGAGCGCCCAAACGGGCAGCCGTTGGGAACCGTTCTGGCTGGACGGACAGGGCGACATCACGGCGTATTACGTGCATGGCAAAGACAACATTCCGTACCATACGCTCGTCTGGCCCGCATTGCTGATCGGCGCGGGCGGACTTCATCTGCCGGACCGGATCGTCTCGAGCGAATACATGACGCTGGAAGGCAGGAAGTTCTCGACGAGCAACAATTGGGCCGTCTGGGTTCCCGATGTGCTCAGCCGCTACCAGCCCGATTCCATCCGCTACTTCCTGATCGCGAACGGACCCGAGAAGCGGGATACGGATTTCTCGTGGCGGGCGTTCATTCACAGCCATAACGGCGAGCTGCTCGGGGCGTTCGGCAATTTCGTCAACCGGACGCTCGCTTTCATCGACAAGTCGTTCGACGGCATCGTGCCCGAAGGCGAATTGAGCGAGGAATGGAGGACAGCGGTCAGTTCGCTCTACGAATCCTCGGGGAGCTTGATCGAACAGGGACGGCTGAAGGAGGCGCTCGAGCTGATCTTCGAATTCGTCCGAAGCGCCAACAAGTATTATGACGAGCAGCAGCCATGGGCGCAGATCAAGCTCGACAAAGCCGCAAGCGGCAGAACGCTCCACGCGTGCACGCAGCTGATCGTCAATCTGTCCCGTCTGCTGCATCCGTTCGTCCCGTTCGCCTGCGAGCGGATCGGCAGCTTTCTGTCGCTTGACCGGCCGGCTTGGGAATCGGCTTACGTACCGGCAGGCAGAAGAATCGAAGGGCTGTCGCTGTTGTTCGAGCGGATCGACGCGAGTCGGATCGATGAAGAAGCGAAGCGGTTGGAGCAGCAGCGTCGATAAGAGGGATCGGGCGCGTAATTGCCAGCATAACGCGGTACGCCGCGAAGCCGGCATCGCACGCATGATCCGATGTGTTACAATATATGGATACGAATGAAGGATACGAACGGCGCCTGCCCGACACGCGCTGAGACGAGGAGGTCAATCGATGTCTGCTGATCATGCGAATCGCAGAACGGCCGTCGTAACCGGCGCATCCCGGGGGATCGGCGAAGCGCTGGCCGCCGCGCTGCTCGCCCGGAACTATCGGGTATACGGGATTTCGCGTTCCGATTCCGGCAAATTATCCGGCCATACGGGCTATTCGGCCATCGCCTGCGATTTGTCGGACGCCGCCCGGACCGAAGCCATGGCCGACCGGTTGTTCCGCGAATTGTCGGCTGCCGGCGGCGGCGAGCTGCTGCTGATTAACAACGCCGCGATGCTCGAACCGCTGGGCCCGGTCGAATCGCTTGGCGCGGCGGATATGTCGCTGCATATGCATGCTTCGCTGATCGCGCCGATGACGCTATGCGGCGCTTTCATCCGGCATACGCAGCAGCTGCCGATCGCGAAGCGGATCGTGAACGTGACGTCGGGACTCGCGATTCATTCCGCGCCGGCCATGAGCCCGTACTGCAGCAGCAAAGCGGCGCTGAACATGCTGACGCGCTGCATCGCCGACGAACAGCGGGAACGGCCGCATCCGATACTGGCGTATGCGCTGGATCCCGGCATGGCCGAAACGCGGATGCAGGCCACCGCAAGAAACCGGGATAAGGCGGATTTTCCGCTGCAAAATTTCTTCAGGGAAAGTCATGAGCAGGGAAGGCTGCGGACGCCCGAGCACGTCGCCGCCGAGACGCTGCGCCTGCTTGCGGACGTTCGTCCGGGAGCCGCGGGCACAGTGCTTCACGTGTAGACCCGTGTCATGGAGAGTCTGCCGGTTGTTCATATTCCGTTCATGCAACCGGTCTACAGTGTTGTCAACAAGACTCGCGGAAGCGGGACAATCGACTTGAGGTGGAGACGATGGCAGTAACGAAAATTCTGGTCGTGGACGACGATCCCCATATTCGCGAGCTGGTGCGGCTGTTTCTAACGCGCGAAGGCTTCGACATCGTGGAGGCGGAGGATGGCGAGGATGCGCTTGAAGCGCTCGAGCAGACGCAGGTGCAGCTCGTCATCCTCGACGTGATGATGCCGAACATGGACGGCTGGGAGCTGTGCCGGGAGCTGCGGCGCGACACGGAGCTGCCGGTGCTCATGTTGACGGCCAAAGGCGAGACGAGCCAGAAAATCAAAGGGTTCGAGCTGGGGGCGGACGATTACCTCGTCAAGCCGTTCGAGCCGCTGGAGCTTGTCGCCCGGGTGCGCGCCCTGCTCAAGCGATACCGGATCGCGACGTCGCAAAGCGTCCAGGTCGGCGGCGTGCAGCTGAGTAAGGAGACGTACGCGGTAACGCTGGACGGCGAAGCGATGACGCTGCCGATGAAGGAATTCGAGCTGCTCTTCAAGCTGGCGAGCTACCCGGGCAAAACCTTCTCGCGCGAGCAGCTGATCGAGCAGCTGTGGGGGTTCGATTACGAAGGAGACGAGCGTACCGTCGACGTGCATATCAAGCGGCTGCGCGAGAAGTTTCCCGAGGATCGGAGCCGGTTCCGCATCCAGACGATCCGCGGTCTCGGCTACCGATTGGAGGTTTGACGCGTGGAGGAGCGAAACAAGCCTGATCCGAACAAGCCGCCGAACGATCGGCCGCCCGAGAATCGGCCATTCGGCAACATGCCGCTTGAGAATGAACCATTCAAGAATAAAGCATTCAAGAATAGACCGGTCAAGAATAAGCCATTCAAGAATCGGCCGCTCAAGAACAGGCCGCTTCAAAACAAGCCGTTCCAGAGGCGGTCGGCGGACGATGAAACATTGAAGGCCGGACGCGGCCGGAAGCGCAGCAAGTCCCCTTCCAAGAAGCCGACGCCACTCATGCAGACGCTCAAAATCATCGCCGGCATTCTCATGATGAACGTGCTGACCTACTTCTGCTTCTCCGTGGCGTTCACGGTCATCGGCGTCGTGAACGAGAAGCATGGGCATGCGGCGGTAACGGAGCAGCTGCTGCGGGACGGCCATTCGATCGCGGCAGCCGCCGACGGCAAAACGAACGCGGCCGGATTTGTGCCGATGCTCGTCGCATTCGCGGATTCGCATAATTACACGATCACCTACGGCAAGGAGAACAGCACCAGTATCTTTAACGCGTCCGAAGCCGACAGTTCCAAGCAAGCGAGCCAAATCAAGCCCGAGGACTGGCAGCGCGTCATGTCCGGGTCCGAAGTCAAGCATGTCTATCGGAAATACCCGTTCTCCCAAGGAACGGCGGTTGCGGGCGTGCCCGTCACGGTCGGAGGCGAACGGTACGGATTATTCCTGGAAGCGAAGGCGCCCGGCTTGTACCAGAACTTCTGGCACCAGGTGATGATCGTGTTCTGCGGCTTCCTGCTCATGTTCATCCTTATGCTGGTGATCGGCCGGCCGTGGCGGGAACGCGGCGGCATCTACGTCTATATTTCGGCCATCCGCAGAATGTCGAAGGGCGATTTCACGGTCATGATCGACAAAGCCGAACAGATGCCGGGGCATTACGGCGAACTCGCGACGAGCATCAACGACATGGCCGCGGAGCTGAGCCAGCTGGAACAAATGCGGCAAGCGTTCATCTCCAACGTGTCGCATGAAATCCAATCGCCGCTCACGTCGATCCGCGGATTCGCGCGGGCGCTCCAGCAGGAGGGGCTTGACGACCAGCAGCGCCATCATTATGCCGGCATCATCGAAGCCGAGAGCGTGCGGCTGTCCAAGCTGAGCGACAATCTCATGAAGCTGACGACGCTGGAAGCGGATCAGCAGAAGCTGCATCCGAAGCCGTTCCGGCTGGACCAGCAGGTGCGCGCCATGATTCTTGCCTGCGAGCCGATTTGGACGGAGAAAAACATACTGATGGACGTCAACCTTGACGAGCGCGTCCTGTTGAACGGCGACGAGGAGCTGCTGTCCCAGGTGTGGATGAACCTGCTGACGAACAGCTTGAAGTTCACGGGCGAAGGCGGGACGGTGTCGGTGGAATTGAAGCCGGCCGCGGACGGCGCCGTCGTCTGCATATCGGACAACGGCATCGGGATCGCCGAGGAGGATCTGCCGCATATCTTCGAACGGTTCTTCAAGGCGGATAAGTCGCGGAGCCGCCGCGAGAAAGGAAGCGGAAGCGGGCTTGGGCTGTCCATCGTGAAGGTCATCGTCGACCTGCACGGCGGCACCGTAACCGCGAGCAGCAAGCTCGGCGTCGGAACGACATTCACGATCACGCTGCCGAACTTGCCGATGAAGCAGGAGCAATAGCGAGGAAGACCGGCCCGTCCGGAAATGACCGGCGGTATGCGGCACCTATTGCATGAAGCCGGCGGCTGTTATTTCGTCCAGCCGAATGCGGCGAATCCCGTTGCGCCAAGGCGCCTCCGCGAACGCGCCGTCCAGATGGTAGCCGCGAATCGCGTCCGTGTCCTTGAGCAAGCTGCCGGTCAAGATGCATGCCGCGGTCTCGTCGCGATGAATCGTGCCGGCGAGCACGAGCTTGCGCAGTCCCGCCGCCGCCGCGGCCGAAGCGGGCTCGCAGCCGATGCCGCTGCGGTCGACGCATGCTTTGGCCGCCATGATTTCCGCATCGCTGACGGCAACCGTTACGCCATTCGTCCGATGAACCGTATCCAGCGCCTTACGCCAGCTGGGCGGATGCCCGATATTGAGCGCGCTCGCCGCGGTTCGCGGCGAAGGCTCCGGGATCAGCGTATCGGACGAGGCGGCGACCATCCGGTGGAACGGACTGGCGCCTTCGGCCTGCACGACGGCGACGCGGGGCATGGCGGCGATGAATCCGAGCGCATGCAGCTCGCGAAGTCCCTTGCCGAGCGCCGAAGCGTTGCTGAGCGCGCCGCCGGGCAGGACGATCCAATCCGGCAGCGTCCAATCCAAGTCCTGGGCGAGCTCGAAGACGATGCTCTTCTGGCCCTCGATGCGCAGCGGATTGATCGAATTGCAGATATGCATGCCGTTCTCCTCCGCATGTTCATCCAGCCAGCGAATGCCGTCGTCGTACGTGCCGGGGAACGCGGCGACCTGCGCGCCGTAAGCGAGCGTCTGCAGCACCTTGTTCAATGAGACGCCCTCGTCCGGCACGAGCACATGCGCTTGAACGCCGGCCGCTGCGGCATACATCGAGAGCGAGGATGAGGTGTTGCCTGTCGATGTACAGGCGAATCGCTTGTAACCGAGGCTTAAGCCATGGGAGACGGCGGCCGTCATGCCGTTATCCTTGAACGATCCGCTTGGATTCTCGCTTTGCGCCTTCAGCCACAGCCGTCTGACGCCGGCGAATTCGCGTACGCATTCGGGAGCATATAGACCGGTATTGCCCTCGTTCCTCGTTACGATGAACGAATCCGGCAGCTCTGGCGCAATTAACTCCTTGTACCGCCAGACCCCGCCGGCGCCAGCGGTATGCCGCTCGCCGAGCCGGCGCCGGAACGTATCCTTCAGCCGCTCCGCATCCACGGCCTCGAATCGATGTCTGATTTCCAGCAATCCGCCGCAGCGGCAAGCATACCGCATCGGCTTCGCGTCGAGCGGGACAACCGCGCCGCACGCTATACATGCTGCTTCCATAGAACCCATCCTCCTGAACAACGGTTAAGCCGGGGTACGGCAAACAAGCAGCATGCGCTTGGCAGGCAGCGTGCATGCGTACCTCTCGGCTTTAGCCGTTTTTTAATGTTTGTTCGCTTGTGAGGGGCCCCTCTTGCAACTACAATAAATAAAAATCTTTAATAATACCAATATTAATTTTTTGATATTGTATAATAAATTATTATGAGTGGGACGCGCCCGACGACGATACAGCCATGACGGCGGCCGGCGCGAGCGGAGGAAGTTGCGAGGATGAATTTATACGGATTGATCGTGTTTCATCATGTGGCGGCGACCGGAAGCGTGACGAAGGCGGCCGAGGCGCTGCGGATCAGCCAGCCGGCCGTGACGGCTCATGTCCGGAATATGGCCGCCGAGCTCGGGGTTACGCTGCTGGCGCCGAAGGGAAGGGGCATTCTGCTTACGGAAGCGGGAGAACGGCTGGCGGCGCATGCCGCGCGGCTGTTCTCGCTGCAAGAAGCAATCAAGCGCGACATGGGAGGATACGTCTCGGGCGAAGCCGGCGAGCTGCGGCTTGCGGCCACTTCGCTGCCGGCGAATTTCCTGCTTCCGGTCCGGCTCGCGTCCTATCGCGCCGCTTATCCGAGGGTGGCGATCGCCATGCGGACGGTTAATGCGGACGGCGCCTTGCAGGCGCTGCTGCGCTATGAAGCCGATGCGGCCATCGTCGGCGGCGGCGTGCCCGAGCAGCCGGGCTTGATGCGCCGGCTGCTGATCGAGGACGAGCTCTGGTTCGTCGCGGCGCGCGGCCATGCGCTCGCAGGCAAGCGCGTGCCGTTCCTCGCCCTCATGAACGAACCATTCGTCGTGCGCGAGCCCGGTAGCGCGGCAAGGGAGCAGCTATTGTCCCTATGCCGCATTAACGGCGCGCCGCCGCCGGCGGCCGCTCTTCAAGTGAGCGGCGTCCACGAATCGCTCCACGCGGCGGCCTCCGGGCTCGGCGTTACCTTCGTTTCGTCGATGGAGGCGAGCGCGGCGGTCGGGCGGGGCGAGCTTGTTCGGCTGCAGGTCGAAGGCGTCGAACAGCGCAACCCCATACTGCTGTTTACGCGGGCGGACGAGGCGCTTCCTCCCGCAGCCGCGCATTTCGTCGATTTGCTGGCCGGCGCTGGTATTACGTCCTAGACTATGCTATAACATGAAGACGAAGTCGGCGGACTGACGATGCCGGTATCCTTGCTTGGCGCCTCTCCGGCGCGAGCGAGACCCAACCTTAGTTTGCGTTCATACAGGGGACTGCATGCAGCGATTTGCATTTGCTTTCCGATGTTGGTCTTTACGTTCTGTTATCGGTTCGGATCCAGGTGCCTTTAGCTCGCCGTTGCCTGCAGCGTTTGCTGCCGTTATATTGCACTGACGTTATAATCCGCTTGGCCGACCAGCAATAACCGTTTTGACATGCGCTTTCCCGTTACATGATACCTTTCGCGGCGGAACAACCTATGGAGCGTGCCAGTCATAATAACGCAAAGGCAGGGATCGCACTTACCATGGCGAAATTATTGTATATTACAGCGCATCCGCATGATCATCAATCGTCGTTCAGCATGGCGGCGGGACAAGCCTTTCTCGATGCTTACCGAGAATCTCACCCGCAGGATGAAATCAAGCACTTGGACTTGTACAACATGAATATTCCCCATATCGACGCCGATGTGTTCAGCGGCTGGGGCAAGCTGCGAGGCGGCGGCCAGTTCGGCGATCTGTCGTCCGAGGAGCAGAAGAAGGTAAGCCGCCTGGGAGAGCTCGTCGACGAATTCGTCGCCGGGGACAAGTACGTGTTCGTTACGCCGATGTGGAACTTCTCTTACCCGCCGATCATGAAAGCTTACATCGACGCTATCTGCGTGGCAGGCAAAACGTTCAAATACACGCAGGAAGGTCCCGTCGGGCTGCTGCCGAATAAATCGGCGATTCATATTCAGGCGCGCGGCGGTATATATTCAGAAGGTCCGGCCGCCGGAATGGAATGCGGCCACCGCCATCTGTCGGCGATCATGGCGTTCTTCGGCATAACGGACTTCAAGGGCATTTTCGTCGAAGGCCATAATGCGGCGCCGGCGCAGGCCGATGCCATCAAAGCGAAAGCGATCGAGGAAGCCAAGCAGGCGGCGAAAGTATTCGGGCGCGAGAAAGTGAACGCATAGCGACAAGCAACTAGCAAAGCAAGAGCAAATAGGCGATTTCCCGCTCCCCTTCGGTCCCGGCGCGCATGCACGCGGGATGGAGGGGAGTCGTATGTATACATAACGATTTTCGAGCGAGGATAAGGGGAAAGGGTGGTTCAGATGAGCGACAAGCAACCCGAATGGCAGGCCGAGCAGGCGCGCGTGGACGAGGTCGTCCTGCAGGTCGACCGGCGCATGGAGACGTTGGAGGAGCAAACGTCCGGCACGCACTCCGAAATGGTCGATATTCGCAAAAATTTCTGGGACGACGTCACCGTCAACTTCGAGGATGCCGTGGAAATGGCCGAATCGTTCGCCAGTCTGAAGCAGCAGGCGGAGGTGCTGTCCGAACGGGAGCGTACGCATCTCCATGCCTCCAGACAGCTGCGGACGCTGCGGAAGCTGAAATCGTCGCCATATTTCGGCCGCATCGACTTCCTGGAGAACGGGGAGCCGACCGCCGACCAAGTGTATCTCGGCATTGCGTCGTTCCGCGCGCAGGGAAGCGAACAGGATTTGATCTACGATTGGCGGGCGCCGATCGCCAGTTTGTATTATGACTACCCGCCCGGTCCTGCGCAGCTGACGACGCCGGCGGGCCAAATACGCGGCGAGCTGCTGCTGAAGCGGCAGTTCGTCATCCGCGACGGCGAGATCGTCAGCCTCTTCGATACCGGCGTGACGATCGGCGACGAGCTGCTGCAGGAAGTGCTCGGCCGGCAGTCGGACGCTCAAATGCGCAGCATCGTAGGCACGATTCAGCGGGAGCAGAACCGCATCATTCGCAACGAGCGCAGCCGTCTGCTGCTCGTGCAGGGCGCCGCGGGCAGCGGCAAAACATCCGCCGCGCTGCAGCGCGTGGCGTACTTGCTCTACCGGTTCCGCGGGTCGCTGAGCGCGGATCAGATCGTCCTGTTCTCGCCGAATCCGATGTTCAACAGCTACGTCTCGACGGTGCTGCCGGAGCTGGGCGAAGAGAACATGCAGCAGACGACGTTTCAGGATTACCTGGCCGCGCGGCTCGGCCATTCGTTCAAGCTGGAGAATCCGTACGCGCAGCTGGAATACGCGCTCAGAGCGGAGAAGGAGCACGGCTACGAAGCGAGAATGTCCGGCATCCGCTACAAAGCGACGACAGGGTTCGTGCGGCTGATCGACGGCTATCTGGGCGTGCTCGGCGGCGCGGGCATTATTTTCCGGGACGTGCGCTTCAAGGACGAGGTGCTGGCGACGGGCGAGGACATCGGCGCGTATTTCTACGGACTGGACCGGTCGATTGCCGTTCCGAACCGGATGCGCCTGACGGCGGAATGGCTGCTCGGACTATTGAAAGCACGGCAGAAGGCCGCGCAGCAGGAAGATTGGGTCGATCAGGCCGTGGATTTGCTGGACAAAGAAACGTATCTGCGCGCGCATCAAACGCTGAAGCGCCAGAACCGGAAGCTCAAGGCCGATTCGTTCGACGATTTCGACCGGGAGCGGGAGCTGCTCGGCCAGTACGTCGTCATGGAAGCGGTAAAGCCGGTTCGCAGCCGGATCAAGAAGCTGACGTTCGTCGATATCCGCTCTACGTTTCTGCGGCTCTTCCTAAGCTCGGAAATCGCCGCGCGGGCGGCCGCCCATGCCGGAATCGAGCTGCCGGAATCATGGGAGTGCATTTGCAAGGATACGATCGACCGGCTGCTGGTCAAGAAAATGGCCTATGAGGACGCGACGCCGTTCCTGTATGTCGTCGAACGGATCCGCGGATTTCAAACGAATACGTCCGTGCGCCACGTGCTGATCGACGAAGCGCAGGACTACACCGCCTTTCAGTTCGCGTACTTGCAGCGGCTGTTTCCGTTCGGCCGGTTCACGGCGCTCGGCGATTTGAACCAGTCCATTCAGGCGCATGCGGGGGCCGAGGAGAGCACCGGGTTCAAGGCGCTTGCGGCTTTGCACAAGGAAGCGGAGACGGAGACGATCGTGCTGAAGCAGAGCTACCGTTCCACGCGTCCGATCGTCGAATTTACGAGCATGCTCATCCCGGGCGGCGAAGAGATCCAGCCGTTCAATCGGGACGGCTTGCGGCCGAAGCTGAGCGTGGCCGGGAACCGCGACGGTCTGCATGCGCTGATCCGCGAACGATTGGACGCGCTCGCGGCGGAAGGCAACCGCACGATCGCGGTTATTTGCAAGACCGCCGCCCAAAGCCTGCTTGTCTACGAGGCGCTGCATGGCGTACCGGCGATCCGGTTGGTGGAGTCGGAGACATCCTCGTTCGAGCCGGGCATCGCGGTCATTCCGTCCTATCTGGCGAAAGGCGTAGAGTTCGACGCCGTGCTCGTCTATGATGCATCGGGCTCGCATTCGGGCTACGGACAGGAGAGCGACCGGAAGCTGTTCTATACGGTGTGCACCCGGGCCATGCACGAGCTGCATCTGTTCGCGCTCGGCAGCGCGGGACCGTTCCTGCAAGGTCCGATCGAGGGCTATTACGATACGGCGCCGAAGTCGGCGGATGTGCAAACCCACTAAAGGCAAGGCATGCTTGCGGCTGAAATCATACTTGCATTAAGAAAGAGGTCATGGCAGTGGAATTGAAATGCGAACGAATTACGACGACGGAGATGCTGGAGGAGGCGATCGGCATCCGATATGCGGTTTTCGTCGGCGAGCAGAACGTGCCTGCGGAAGAAGAGCGGGACGAATACGACGAGACGCCGGCCTCGTGCCATCATTTCCTGGCGACGGACAACGGCAGGGCGGTTGCGACCGGCCGTTGGAAGGTATACGAGCCGGGCGTGGCCAAAATGCAGCGCATCGCCGTGCTGCAGCCTTATCGGGGAACGGGCGTCGGCAGGAAGCTGCTTGAAGCGATGGAAGCGAACGCGAAGGCGGAAGGCTGCACGGCGTCGGTGCTTGGCGCGCAGTGCACGGCGGAAGGGTTCTACCATAAGCTCGGCTACGAGACGGAGCCCGGCGAGCCGTTCCTGGACGCGGGCATTCCGCATGTCAACATGCGCAAGAAGCTGTAGGGTGCTGCCGGGTTAGCTTCCGGTTGCATATACATAGCGGGGAAGCGAGAAGACAGCGAAAAGCGATAAGCGCACGACGGAAGGCAGACAGCGGGACGAAGCGGGCAATAAAGCGCTTCGTCCCGTTGATGTTCAGTCGGGACATATCGGCGGAATGCGGCGGCAGAAAACCGCCGAATCGGTCAGAAGACAGGTTCCTCTGCATGCGCATGAACGCTATAATGAAAGATGACGCGCCCCCCGTCCGGTCCCGGAGGCCGATACATCATTTCAATTCGAACGATGCTTTGCCTTTCATGTCGAACCAACTACGAGGCTGAAGATGGAACAAGAACGTCATCCTGCACAATCGAAGCGCAAGCGCCTGCTCGCTTCCGCCGGCAAGCGGTGGACGCTTCTTCCGGCATACCTCGTCCTCCTGATCGCCGTCTGGGGCAGCAGGTCCGAGTTGCTTGACTGGATCCGCTCGGGCGGCGTATCGCCGGCTCTGCTGCTGCTGCTCGTGACCGGCCTTGCCTGCGTGCCAATAATCCCGTTCGGCGTCGTCATCGGCGCGATGGGCTACTTATTCGGTCCGCTGACGGGGGCGCTGATCAGCTTGACCGGCGCCTGGTTGGCCGCGCTCATCATGTATGCCTTGTTCCGTTACGTGCTTCAGGATCGGGCGAGAACGCTTCTTCGCCGATTCGCGGTGACGGAACGATGGACGGCGCTCGTGGAGCGGCGGCCTTTCCGCTCCATACTCCTTGCAAGGCTCCTGCCCGTCGTCCCGCAGCTTGCCGTGAACGCGTACGCCGCCGCGGTGAACATACCGTTCCCGGTCTACGCCATGGCGTCGCTCCTTGGCAAAATACCGGGTATGCTCGTGTTTGCGTTCATTGGCGGCCAGATCGCCGGCGACCGGAACGCGCTGCTTGCCGCTGCCGGCGTCTATGCGGGTTTTCTGCTGTCCGTCTATGTCGGCAATCGGCTGTGGAAGCGGTCGGGCAAAGAGCGGCGGACGGAATAGGGGAGATGGCGACGATTGCCGACGATTATCGACGGGTCTTGTATTTTCCAATTTCCTGTAAGCCGCTATAATAGAATCATAGGATGGGAGGCGGTGGGAATGATCGCGTATACGATTTGCTTTATCCGGCGCGGCAGTCAAATTCTGATGCTGAACCGGGAGCGGGCGAGCTGGATGGGGTGCTGGAACGGCATCGGCGGCAAGCTTGAGCCGGGCGAAACGCCGCGCGCGTCCATGCTGCGGGAGCTTCGCGAGGAAACCGGCATGAAGACGGACGCGCTGCGGTTCAAAGGCCTGGTGACCTGGCGGATCGACGGAGCGAAATACGGCGGCATGTACGCGTACATGGCCGAGGCGGACGAGAGCCGCGCCTATGATACGCCGGTCAAAACCGAAGAAGGGATATTGGATTGGAAGGAAACGGCCTGGCTGCTTGATCCGGCGAATATGGGCATTGCCGCGAACGTGAAGGCATGCTTGGCATCGATTCTTGACGATCCGGCCTGTTACGATCATCGCTGCATCTACGAGCAGGGGAAGCTGCAGGCGCATCATGCCGTTCCGATCGACGCTTCGCTGGAGGTCGATGAACCGGCAAGGTCGTCGTATCTGGCACAGGCGCTGAGAAGTTATCCGAACCTTGCCGAGCCCAGCGTCCAGGGTGCAAGCAGCCCGTAACGATACGGTCCATAACTGAGATGTCGAAGGAGGCCTCTGATGATCATTCCGGTCAAAATGCCCAAAGAGCAAAAAGATGCGCTCATTCGCAGCGTTCAAACGTATTTCGAGGAGGAACGCTCCGAAACGATCGGTTCGATCAGCGCGGAGTCGCTGATCGATTTCATGCTGAAGGAGCTGGCGCCGTACGCGTACAATCAAGCGATCGCGGACGCCCGCAGGCTGATGCAGGACAAGTCGGCCCAGATCGAAGACGAGCTGTACGCGCTGGAGAAACCGATTCGACCGATACGGTAGAGGCGGCAAAGGAGCGATGAGCTGAATGAGCGAGCCGACGGAACGTATTCTGCTCTACCATTATTTCGAGCGATCCGCCGGGCCGTTCCGCAACTTGTCCGCGCTTGCCGACGAAGACGCGGAGCGCATCGCGGCTCGGCTTCGCGAGGAGGGCCGGTCATTCGCCGGCAAGCGCAGCGCCGATTATCTCGCCATCCGGCGGGAACTGGAGCTGCGGGCGCGGTCGATCTTCGCGGGCAAAGGCGGCCGGCCTTCGAGCGATTACCCGCACTACATGACGCTCGGAGCGTGTCCGTGGCTGGAAACCTGGTATGTGAACCCGGGCGTCATCACGATCGATTGGGACGATTTCGCGGCGGAGGCGCTCAGCTTCACGTACGGCGACCTGTTCCCGACGATGCGCGTCGCGGATGGCCGCCCGTATCGCCGTCAGGTGTATACCAAGGAAGAGATCGTCGCGGTGATCGCGCAGCACGGCCTGCCGCAGCAATGGAATCCGGAAGGGGCGCTTGGCCCCGAACGGTACATCGAGGTTCAAGTGTGGGACGCCGCCGCGGTTCAGGCGTATCTGGAGGAGGCGTAGTCATGTTCAAGCATCGGCCGTTGGCGGAGGAGGATCTTGCCACGATCGCGTCCTTTCCGCAATCGGAGGACGAACTGTTCTATGTGAGCCCGCGCTTCCTGTACCCGTTGACCGCCGAGCAAATCGCGCGGCTGCTTCAGGATCGCCATGCGCCGACCGTCATCGTCGATTCGTCGGACGGCAGCGCAGCGGGCTATGCGAATCTGTACGACCGGACAAGCGAGAGCTGCTGGCTCGGGAATGTGATCATCGCCCCTTCTTATCGCGGCACGGGCGCAGCGGCAGCGCTGATCGAAGCGATGAAACGGCTGGCGAAGACGGAATTGGGCGTACGGCGCCTGCAATTGTCATGTCATCAATCCAACGCGCGCGGGTTGGCGTTCTATCATAAGTGCGGCTTCAAGCCGTACGACATGAGAATTGCCGCGTACGGAGCGAGAGGCAAAATCATCACGATCCAGATGGCCATCTCGTTATAAGGCCCGTTCCGGCAGCTGCAGCCAGCCGTCATGAACGACTTACATAGGATAGATAACTTACGATGACAGGAAGTGAGTCTTGGTGCTATCGTTGCCCGTCATTGCTTACGGTCAAACGGCGGAAGTGTATGCATACGGCGATGCCCGGGTCCTGAAGCTGTTCCGGGAGGGCATTCCGTCCGCGTTAGCCGAAGACGAGTACCGCATATGCGAATGCGTGCATGAAGCCGGCATCGCAACGCCGGAAGCCGTCGCGCGCATTGAAATCGAGGGCCGGCAAGGGATCGTGTTCCAGCGGATCGCCGGCCGCTCCATGCTGCAGGCGATCATGCACGGCGCGCTGTCCGCGGACGAGGCGGGTGCGCAAATGGCGGCGCTGCATGCCGGCGTCCATCGTCTGGATGCGCCAGCCATCCCGTCGCAGCGCGGCATTCTTGCAGGACGCATCCGCGAGGCTCCGCTGCTGACGGAGCAGGAGAAGCGCGCGATCGCCGAGCGGATGGCCCGGCTGCCCGAGGACGCCAAGCTATGCCATGGCGACTTCCATCCCGACAATGTGCTCGTGTCGGATTCGCGCGCCTGGATCATCGACTGGATGACCGGGACGAGCGGGCATCCGGCCGCGGACGCGGCGCGGACGATGCTGCTGCTTCGCTTCGGCTCCATGCCGCCCGAGACGCCGGCCGATGTCGTCGCCTTGATCAATCGGATGCGTCAGCGGCTGCTCGACGCGTATACCGGGCATTATTTGCGCCAGTCCGGCCTGAATAGGGCGGATATCGAAGAATGGTTCGTTCCGTTAGCCGCCGCCCGCCTGGTGGAATGGCTTCCCGACGAAGAGAAGCGGGAGCTTGTCCGGTTTGTCCGGGACAGCTTGGCTTAATGGGCGGAGGGGCTTGCGATGATGATTTTCATGCTCGTCAGTATCGTGTTATTGCTTGTGATCGTGTTTCAATTAGCGGAGGTTCTTCACCGTCTTCCGCCGCGCAACCGGGCGAAGGAAGCGATGGAACGCGATCTGCGGCGGGCTGCCGAACGGAACGGCGGCCAAGACAGTGACAGGAAAGGCTAGTGGTGACATGCATCAAGGAAGGGCCATTGTCCTCGAATTGCTGAGAATTTGCGTTGTGGCGGCGCTCTGGTTGTATCTCGCGGCAGCCGTGGAACGACATCTGTTCCAGAAGCTGGAGCTTAGCGGAGAAGCGGCGGTTACACGGGCAAGCGGCAATCTTATGCTGTTCTACGTGCTGTACCGGAATTGGCTGCAATTTCGCGGCTGGTATACGTCGAGCCTCAACCGGAAGCTGGGCAAGCGCGTAACGGCGCTGCTGGTCGTCCTGGGTTTAGCCGCGATAGCCGCTTCGGCAGCGTTGTAACTATACGGATGGGAGTGAGTGCATCTGAATCAGCAGAACCGACTGAACCCGCTCGATGAAGCGCGATTTCCGGTATTGGCGAAACCCGCTCGCTGGGGATCGGTAACGAGCAAGTTCTCATGGATAGAAGATGCCGGCGATCTGTCGCTGGTCAGCAACGTCAGCATCGTTCCCTTCGTCGGCGAGCTTGCGGTCATGATGAGGCTTGAGGACGGCCGGTGGGAGCTGCCCGGGGGCACCTTGAACGAAGGCGAGCATTACTTGGACGGGCTGCGGCGCGAGATGATGGAGGAGCTGGGCGCCGAACTCGTTACCTACCGCCTATTCGGGCATTTCGAGTGCGAATCGAGCGCTCCGGCACCGTACCGTCCTTACATCCCGCATCCCCGGTTTCGCCGGCTGATCGGGTACGGCGATGTCGCGATCGTCGGGCAGCCGCTCAATCCCGATGACGGCGAACAAGTCGTCCGCGTGGAGGCGATGCCGATCGAAGAGGCGGTGCGGCTGTTCGAAGCGAGCGACAGGCCCGAATTGGCCGAGCTCTATCTGGCCGGCTATCGGATGCGGGTGAGCGTATGAAGGAGCCCGTCGTCATCGTCCCTTACGACGCAAGCTGGCCTGCTGCTTTCGCCGAGATCGGCGGACGCCTCAGGGAGGCGCTCGGAGCGCAGGCGCTGCGCATCGATCATATCGGATCGACCTCCGTCGCCGGATTGGACGCCAAGCCGGTGATCGATATTCAAGTTTCCGTTCGATCGTTCGATGACGTCCCTGCCATGGCGGAGATTTTGGCCGGGCTCGGTTATACGTTCAGATCGGATAACCCCGACCGGACGAAGCGGTATTTCAGAGAAACGGCGGACATGCGGCGAACGCATATTCATGTCCGCGAGCAAGGCAGCTTCTCCGAGCAGGTCGCGCTGTTGTTCCGGGACTATCTTCGCGCTCATGCGCACGAGGCAAAACGTTACGCGGCCGTCAAGCATTCGCTGGCAAAGTCGCTGCGCAGCGAACGCGAACGCTATACGGAAGAGAAAGATCCCTTCATCTGGGATGCGCTGCGCAGCGCGAGCAAGTGGAGCCAGCACGTCGGGTGGAAGCCCGGCGAATCGGACGCCTAATCCCGGCGCGCGTGAATACTCGCGGTTGGCAAAGTTGCAAAGTCAGACGGTGCTTGGTCGATGAAGCGTCAATCGGCGTGCAGAGGAGGGAAGCACTTGAACCTTGAATTGGGTTACCGAATGGCCGGACCGGAAGACGCTGTGCTGATCGCGCCCATGAACCGGCAGCTGATTGCGGACGAAGGCAGCGAGAATCCGATGACGCTGCCGGAGCTGGAGGCGCGCATGCGCCGGTTTCTGGAGACGGGCTGGTCCTGCGCGCTGCTGGAGCTGGACGGGGCGGTCGTCGGGTACGCGCTGTTCGAGACGCGGCCGCAACCGTACGACAATGCGCGGCAGGAAGTGTTCCTGAGGCAGTATTTCATTGCGGCCGATTATCGCAGACAAGGCATCGGCAAGGCAGGCATCGCGCTGCTGGAGACGCATGCGTTTCCTCCCGGCGCTACGGTCGTTCTCGACGTGCTGAGCGAGAATACGCGGGGCCGGCAGTTCTGGCAGCGCGCCGGCTTCGAACCCTACGCCGTGACGATGAAGAAGAAACGGCCCGTACGCAACGGCGGATAACGCCATCATTCGAATACATCTCTCCCAGGCATTCATACACGTGTACAGAAGGAGCAACGCATCATGAGTCCACTAGTCGCGGCAACAGTTCCTTTCCTGATGTTTATTCTGCTGATCGGCTGGCTGTGGCGGAACCAGCGCAGGTCCGTGGCCGCCCGGAAGGCTGCGGCGCGGAGCGTCCCGCTCTATCCGCTTTACCCGGTGCAATTCGAGGCCGCGCCCGATCTGCCGGTGCCTTTCGGATACAAAACGCAATGGTTGGCCGTCCGGACGACGGATACGGAAGCCGTGGCGAAGTGCTTGCGGCTGGAGCGGCCGCAGCCCGCGAATTGGAAGACGGGCATGAACGGCGCAGCGGCCGGCTATTATTTCGTCACGCCCCCCGTTCACGGGTGGACGCTTGTCGTCAATCCGTACATGCCGGATCTAAGCGGCAAGGAAGAGCCCGGCCCGCTTCAGCTTCTGGAGCGGTTAAGCGCGGCTTTCGGCGAAGCCGGCTACTTCGCCTCGCATCGCGTTGTCGGCTATCATGCCTGGGTTCGGGCGCGCAAGGGCGAGATCGTCCGCGGTTATGCCTATGTTGGCGAACAGGGCGAGACCATTCTCGACCACGGCGGCTTGAGCAGCGCCGAGCGCGAAGCGAATTTGACGTTCACCGGCCTAGAGGCGGAGGAGCCGGTTCTGCCGGACGAAGACGACGTGCTGCTCATGGCGAAGCTGTGGAGCGTCGATCCGGCCATGGCGCAGGGCGGTTATGAAGCAGGCACGGGATTGGCCGGCGTCCTGGAATCCGCTCCGGAGGAATAGGACAGTCCTTTCATAGGCGGAGCGAACGCTCGGGATCGGCATGTTGATGCGGCTCTCGGCGTTAACGCCGGCTGCCGGAAATCTCATGATGGAGGGTGCGGACATGGATCAGCGCATCGCCCGTATTCGGGAGCAGGAGAAGCGGTATCATGACGATTGTTACGAGCGTCATGGGTTATTCGAACCCGGTTCTTGGCTGTATAAGCCGGTCAAGACCGTTATGGAGCTCCTCGCCGAGTTCGACGGACGCGATCGGCTGCAGGTCCTGGATTTAGGCTGCGGCGTCGGGCGCAACGGCATTCCGATCGCGGAGTCGCTGCTGGGCAGGCAGGGCAGCGTCGTCTGCGTGGATCTGCTGCCATCGGCCATTGCGAAATTAACTGCGTACGGCACGCAGTTCGGCGTCGAGTCCCGCATCGAGCCGGTGCATTCGTCCATCGAGCATTACGAGATCGCGCCGGATCGTTTCGATTACATCGTAGCGGTGTCGACGCTGGAGCATGTGAACTCGGTCCGGGCGCTTGAAGCGAAGCTCATGGAGATGGCTCGCGGAACCCGAGCGGGCGGGATTAACTGCATCATCGTCGGAACAGCGGTGACCGAAACGGCGGCGGACAACGGCGAACGATTGGACCCGATGTTCGAAGTCAACCTGTCGACGGCGCATATGCTGCGGCTGCTGGGCGAACGCTACGCGGGTTGGGAAATCATGCTGCGCACGGTCAAACCGCTCGTCTTCGACATCGACAGGCAGGGCAGGCCGGTCAAGCTCGCGTCGGATTGCGTCACGTTCGCGGCGCGGAAGGCCGACGGCGAGCGAGGCTGAAGAGAAAAAAGAGAAAAGAAGAGAAAAGAAAAGCGTTCACGCCGTCAAGGAGCGAACGCTCAGGCTGTCGAGAAAGTTCGACGCCTTATATGTCGCGTGTACGGAATGAAGCCCTTTCTAAGACCCGCGGACAGAGATTCCGTTATTTGGGTGAAATCGGGCTGCTGGGGTAAGCGCACGGACACAGGATCCGTTAATGCCCCCGAATGACATCGAAAACAGGCTTATCAGCCGAGATAACGGATCTCTTGTCCGCGAGCACATGGAAAACGTAATAAAGCAGCGATATAACGGATCTCCTGTCCGCTTCCTTGCATCGACGGACGCAAGCGTAGCTGCCTTCATGAAGCAGGCTGGTTCGAAACGGTACCAACAAGTCCATGCCACGCTGGCAAAGCGCCAACAGGCGGATCTGTTCGTGCTCCAGGGCACGGTTTGCCGCGAGCCTGCTCGAAGCAGCGCATAGTTCTTAACAATCTGAGGCTGCCTTCGGGCAGCCCAGGCTGTCGAGAAAGTCTCGAAAGCGTTTTTTTGTCCAATCGGAATGCGACCGAACAAGCGCTTACGACCGCAGCTGTCCAGAACATGAAGAAGATTGCCTTCCATCTGGAAAGGAAGGCTGCAGGGAGATGAACCCCTCCCAAGCCCCTAGTCAGAACCGAATATGATAAGAAACACTACGTTTTCAAAAACGTGGGTTTCTCTACAATCTGAGCGTTCGCTCCGCCAAGGAGGGAACGCTTTTTGCTCGTGAAAGCCGGTTGTGGGCGCGAACGCTGCGAGCGTATCGAGGTACAGTGGAATTTATAGTGTCAACATGCGACTTATCGTGACGCTGATCGATCGTATTCGATTCTTTTCGCCAGCCGGACAGCGCGAGAAGATGCGCAATTTGTTTGCGCATCGAATGATTTTGAGTTAGAATGCGCTGATAAGAGGTGTTGCGCGCAGATGAACAGATGGGCAAGACAAGTGCAGGAGCTGCTTCCGTATACGTTGAAATTCCGGCTGATCCTCATGCTGGTGATGTCCGTCATGATCCCGCTGCTGGTCATCGGGGCGATTTCCTATTACGGCTTGTACAATCTGCTGCAGAACAAGGTCGAGCGGGGCGTCGACAAGAACCTGGAGCAGGAGCGGAACGGGCTGGATTCGATCCTGAGCAACCTCGACTACTCCTCGCGGCAGCTGGCGTTCGAGGGGAAGGTCGGCAAAGATTTGGAAGCGTATTTAAAGACGGACGATCCGCTGGACAAGCAGCATCTGGGCAAGGAAATCGAGGATTATATTTCGCTCATCAACTATACGAATCCGCTGTTGGGGCTGACGGCCTACTATTTGCCGGATTCGAAGCAGTTCCTGTTCGAGAACTTATACATCAATCCGAAGCTCGATCTGAACAGCTTCCACGCGATTACTTCGCAGCCGGGCAAATATACGTTGAACGGACCGCATCAGACGCTGTACGTCAACAGCAAGAACGCCGTGTTCTCGATTATGCGCGAAACGGATTCGAACGGCGGCGCGCCTGCAGAGCCGCCGATCTTCGTCTATATCGAGACGAATGTGTCGACGATCGCCGATCTGTTCAACAGCGAGCCTTACGGCATGCCGGTGACGCATCTGCTGCTGGATCAGAACGGCAAAATCATTTACCGCAGCGGGAACGATTCCTTCCCCGTCGGCGCCGATTACAAGACGCTGCAGGCAGAGCGGAAGAATGACGCCGTCTTCTTCGAAACGACGAGCAAATACGGGATCAAGCTGGCGATCGTCATCGCGAACGGCGACTATCACAAGGAAATGAACACCTGGCTGAAGCGGTTCGCCATCGCCGGTCTTGTCTCGCTGCTGCTCGGGCTGCTGATCGGCCGAATCATCTGGACGATGATCTACAGGCCGTTGCAGCGCATTCGCAAGCAGTTCAAGATGCTCGGCGAGAACCGCTTCAACGAGCCGCCGGACGCGATTCATATCAAGGAGTTCGACGAGCTGCTCGCGCATTTCTACGACATGCGCAAACGGATTCGGGGGCTCATGTCCGAGATCGAGGTCAAGGAGACGCGCAAACGCCATCTGGAAGTCGAGAAGCTGATGTACCAGATCAATCCGCATTTCATTCATAACACGCTGAATACCGCGCAATGGCTGGCCCGCATGAACGGACAGGATGAAATCGTGAAGCTGCTGACCGTATTCACGCGCGTGCTGAACTACAATTTGGGCAAAGAAGGCCAGCTGGTCACGGTCCGGGACGAAATTCAAACCGTGCGGGATTACATCGATCTGCAGCAAATGCGCTACAACTATCAATTCCACATCATCGTCGATGCGGAGACCGATACCGAAGCGATCGTCGTGCCGCGCTTCCTGCTGCAGCCGATCGTCGAGAACGCGATGTACCACGGATTCAAGAACAAGGACGGCATGATACAGGTGACTGTTCGCATGGCGGAGGACCGGCGTTCCTTCGTGCTTGAAGTGAAGGACAACGGCGAAGGGATGGCGCCGGAGAAGGTGAGCGAGCTATTCGCCGCAGACGACGGCGGCGGCCGGAGGAAGGTCGGTCTCGGCATCGGGCTGTCGTTCGTCAATAATATCGTGCGCGTCTACTACGGCGAGCAGTACGGGCTGGAAGTCGTGAGCGAGCTTGGCGTCGGGACGGCGATGCGGCTCAAGCTGCCGGTCGTGATCAAGGAGGGTTGGAACGATGATCAAGACATTGATCGTGGACGATGAGCATTTGGTCCGGAAAGGACTTATCCTGACGCTCCCGTGGGACGCGAGGGGATTTCAGATCGTAGGCGAGGCGGACAACGGCAAATCCGCGCTGGAGCTGATGGAACGGACGCAGGTGGATTTGCTGCTGACGGATTTGACGATGCCTTCCATGGACGGCTTCGAGCTGATGAAGCAGGTGAAGGAGCGCTATCCGGCCGTCGTGATCGTCGTTCTGACCTGTCATCAGGATTTTCATTTCCTGCAGGATGCGATGCGGCTCGGGGCGATTGACTACGTCGTCAAGACGAATCTCGCCGACGAAGTGCTGGAGGATATGCTGAAGCGGATCGCGGAGCGCATGCAGTCGAATCGGGAACAGCAGCGTTCGCCCGCTTCCCTCATCGAGGCGAAGCAAGCGCTCGTCGTATTGGCGGCCGATGCGGCGGAAGCAGCGGCCGGGCCGTCGGACGGCGCAGTCTTGAATGGCGCGATGCCGCTTGGCGGGAACGCTTGGCTGTTCGGCAATCGGACACGCGCGGAAGTCGATGCGTTGCTGACGGAGTTGTCCGGTACGGATCATGCCGGCCGTTCGTTCTACGTTCGCGTGACGGACTGGCAGCCGCGCGCGAAAGCGGCGGAATGGCTCTACGCGCTGCGGGAGAAGCTATTCTATGATAATCCGCCTGCGGACGGAACCTGGACGATCTCGCTCGAAGAGCTGGAATCGGCGGCCGCGGGCCGTCGGACGGCGGAGACGGAGCTGGAATCGCTGCGGCAGGCATGGACCGCGATGCGATGGGTATTCGATGCGAAGGAATTTCAGCGCATCCTGACTGCTTTCCGGGCCCGGCAGCCTCGCAGCCGGCTGCTGGTCGAGCTGTTCGAGCGGACTGCCGCTTCGTGGTCGATGCTCGCCGGGATGGCCGAGACGTTCCGCGACAGCCGGGACGAGAGGCATGCTTATCGGACGCTGGCGGAATGGGAGAGCTGGTTCAGCCGGCATTGCCGGGAGCTGACCGCCTTCGCGAAAGGCTTCACCTGTTCGGCCGACGTGTTCGCCGCCATCCTGCGCGCGATCGACCTGCTGCATACGGAGCTTGGCGAGCATGGGAGCCGGGCGGAATTGGCGGCGATGGTCAACCTGAGCCAAGGCTATTTCAGCACGATTTTCAAAGAAATCGTCGGCCGCTCGTTCCATGACGCGGCGAAGGAAATCCGGCTGGAGAAGGCGAAGCGGCTGCTGATCGAGCATGCCGATATGCCGATCTACTGGATCGCGGAGAAGACCGGATTTCAGGACGAGAAATATTTCAGCAAAATCTTCCGCATTCAGACCGGCATGGTGCCGTCCGAGTATCGGGAGAAGCATCTCCGCTAAGCCGTATGGGCCCGAATAACCGGTTCGGCCACGAAGTTCAAGAAGCCTAAGAGCCCAAGAGCCCAAGAGCCCAAGAGCCCAAGAGCCCAAGAGCCCAAGAGCCCAAGAGCCCAAGAAGCTGGAGAGCTTGCTACGAGACCCATGCGCCGCTGAGCGCAGGGGTTTTTCTTCGTTATTTCGGACTTGATTGCCGACTTGCAGGACGCCGCAGACGAAAATTGTCATCTTACGTCGGAAAGCCGTTCACTGCGCCGGACTTCGGCCGCGACGGATGAACGGAATTCCCCCGTCGCGCGATTCGAATTCCCTCCCGGCCCGGCGCCTGGCGGAGGTATGATGTGTACATGCAAGACAACCATCACGAAAGAAGGGGTATCATGAACAAGAAAAAGATAACCGTCGCTATGTCTTTGGCGGCCCTGCTCCTTATTGCAACCGCTTGCGGATCGTCATCGAACGATAACGACGCCAACAGCGCGGCGAACGGAAGCAGCGATGGCGCGGCTGCGAACGCGAATCAACCGACAGAGAAACCGGATCCGTTCGGCAAGTACGATGAAACCGTCTCGTTCACAACCATCCTCAACAACAACCCTGAAGCGGCGAAGAAATTCCCGGAGGGCGAGTCTTTCGAATCGAATCAATACAAATCCTACATCGAGAATGCGCTTAACATCAAATCGACGCCGCTGTGGGAAGCGAACGGCGCGGCCTACTTCAATAAATTCAATCTGATGATCGCGAGCAACGACTTGCCGGACATCTTCACGGTCGAGAAGATCGACAAGACGCCGGCGAAGACGATCCTGAAGCGTCTCGTCGACAACGGCATGCTGGAAGATCTGACGCAAGTGTACGATCAGTACGCAAGCCCGGCGGTTAAGGAAGTGCAAGATTCGGTCAATGGCGAAGCGCTCAAGAACGCTACCTACGACGGCAAGCTGTACGGCCTGCCGAACGTTACCGACATGAACAACGTGCACATGATCTGGGTTCGCCAGGACTGGCTGGACAAGCTTAAGCTGGAAGCGCCGAAATCGGTCGACGACATCATGAAGATCGCCTTGGCGTTCAAGAACGACGATCCGGACGGCAACGGCAAGGCGGATACGCTTGGCCTGGCGCTGAAGGGCGATGCGCTGTTCGATTCGCAGCCGTTCTCGCTCAACGGCTTCGTATGGGCGTTGAATGCATACCCCGGCATGTGGGTGAAGGACGATTCCGGCAAGCTGGTATACGGCTCGACGCAGCCGGCGATGAAGGACGCGCTTGCGAAATTGGCGCAGATGTACAAGGACGGCACGATCGACAAGGAATTCGCGCTCCGCGACGGCAACAAGACGGCTGAATACCTCGCGAGCGGACGCGCCGGCCTGATGCTCGGCAACTGGTGGAACCCGTTCTGGCCGCTCGGCAGCGCGATCGACAACAATCCGAAGGGCGAGTGGAAAGCGTATCCCGTCATGACGGACGATCATGTCAACGTCGGCAACGAGTTCTTCTCCAACGCGTTCCTGGTCGTGAAGAAAGGCTTCGCGCATCCGGAGCTCGCGATGAAATTCATGAACGTGCTGAAGCAGGCGTCGCAGCTGAAAATCCCTGAAATTCAGGAGCTGGAAACGACGGGCATCTACAAGGCGTCCGATTCGACGCGCGGCATGTACGGCTTGAACAACAACCAAATTTCCCCGGCGTTCACGGATACGACGGCGCGCACGGTGCGCAAATTCGACGATATCTTCGCGGGCAAGGCGCAGACGGATATTCTCGATACCGCCGAGAAGCCGATCTTCGATCAAGTGAAATCGGAGAAAGACAATCCGAAGAAAGACTTGAACAACTACAAGACGTACCTCGCCTGGATGGAAGGCAACGGCGTCGTCGCGCATACGAAGCAGAACAACGTGTTCAACGAGTTCACCGGCACGACCAAGACGATGGATCAGAACTGGACGACGCTGACCGACCTCGAGACGAAGACGTACCTCGAAATCATCACGGGCAAGAAGCCGGTGTCCGAGTTCGACAATTTCGTCAGCACGTGGAACAAGCTCGGCGGCGAGAAGATCACGACGGAAGTCAACGAGCAGCACGACAACGAAACGAAGTAAGCTCGTCGCACTGACCGCGGAACGGGGCGCGTCGTTAATCGGACGGTTGACGCCGCGCCCTTCCCGGTTTTCAAAGGATTCGAACGGTGTAGGAGGGAAAAGAGATGGCAAAGCTTTGGCGTCGGGAATCGCTGCACTTTCACTTCATGCTGCTGCCGGCTCTTGCGTTGGTCTTGATCTTTAATATTTATCCGATGTCGGGGATTATCCTGGCGTTTAAAGATTTCGTTCCGACGAAGGGCATCTGGGGCTCGCCCTGGGCGGGATGGGATCATTTCAAATTCGTGCTGGCCAACCCGGAAAGCGCGAAAATATTGCGCAATACGTTGATCATTTCATTCGGCAAAATCATTACGCTCATTATCGTTCCGGTCGTCTTCGCGCTGCTGCTGAACGAGATTCGGCTTCGCTGGTTCAAACGCACCGTGCAAACGGTCGTCTACCTCCCGCACTTCCTGTCGTGGGTCGTCGTGGCCGGCATTCTGAAAGACATCCTATCGCTGGAAGGACCCGTCAACTGGATCGTTCATCACTGGTTCGGTCTCGATCCGCAAATGTTCCTCGGCAGCAACCATTGGTTCCGCGCGATCATCATTTCGACGAACGTATGGAAGGAATTCGGCTTCTCCACCATCATTTACTTAGCCGCGCTCACGAGCATTAATCCGGCCTTGTACGAGGCAGCGGAAATCGACGGCGCCGGCCGCTTCAAAAAACTGTTGCATATTACATTGCCGGGCATCGCGATGACGATTGCGCTGCTTGCGACGCTCAGCCTGAACGGCGTGCTGAATGCCGGCTTCGACCAGGTGTTCAACATGTACAACGCGCTCGTTCTCGATACCGGCGATATTATCGATACGTATGTGTACCGCTCCGGACTGCAGTCCGCGCAATACGAGGTCGCGACCGCGATCGGCCTGGCCAATTCCGCCGTCAGCTTCCTGCTTGTCGTCTGCACGTACAGCATGGCGAGCAAGTTCGCCAACTATCGGATTTTCTGATCATGGCTTGATGCATAATCGGACGGCTTCGGCCGTCTCATCTTGAATGGGGTGAGTTTCATGGTGCAAAACAAATCTATCGGCTCGCGGTCGTTCGATATCCTCCTGCTGCTGTTCATGGCGGTCGTATCGATTCTGTCCATCGCGCCTATCGTCCATACGATCGCCCTGTCGTTCAGCAAAGCTTCGCTTGCCGCCGCCGGTCAAGTGTTCCTGTGGCCGAAAGGCTTCAATACGGGCGCGTATGATCAAGTGTTCTCCGACCACCAGTTCTTCGTCTCGTTCGGGGCATCGGTCAAGCGAACGTTCATCTATGCCGCGCTTAGCTTGTTCGTGACGGTCATGATGGCGTACCCGCTGTCGCGGGAAAGGAAGGATTTCAAATCGCGGAACGTGTATATGTGGATTTTCGTCTTCGTCATGATGTTCAACGCCGGCCTCGTGCCGACGTACCTGACGATCAAATCGCTCGGCATGATGAACAATTTCTGGGTGCTCGTTATTCCGGGGCTCGTTAACGTATACAACGCGATTCTGGTGCTCAACTTCTTCCGCAACCTGCCGAAGGAGCTCGACGAATCGGCGGGAATGGACGGCGCGGGCGCTTGGCGCAAGCTGTTCCAGATCTATCTGCCGCTGTCGCTGCCGGTACTGGCGACGATTACGCTGTTCAACATCGTCAACACCTGGAACGAGTATTTCGCGGCGATGATTTACGTGACGAAGTCGAGTCTCATCCCGCTGCAAACCTACTTGCAGCAGGTGGTGCTGACGATCGACCCGACGAAAGTAACCACCCAGAACGTCGGCCTGCTTACGCAGGTGTCCAACGAGACGCTGAGCTCGGCCAAGATCGCTGTGACGATGCTGCCGATTCTGTTGATTTACCCTGTGCTGCAGCGGTACTTCATAACGGGCATCACGCTCGGCTCGGTGAAGGAATAGGCTCGGCTGCTAAGGCTTGAATAGCTACAATCGAACGGTTCGCTCCGGTTTAACGGGAGCGGCCGTTTTTTGTTGTGATTTTACTCGGGCGGCCGTGAACAAAAGGGCATACCTCGTCGTCGTATAGGCGATAACGAGAACCTCGCTTTCATCAACAGCATTGCACTTGAGGAGGAATGAACATGGATGTAACTACCCATCAGCTGCTGACGATCATTTTGCCGCTCGCCATCATCGAGCTCGTCGTGATCATTGCCGCGCTTGTCGCCTGCGTCCGTGCGGAGCAGACCCGCGGGCCGAAATGGCTGTGGATCATTATTATCATCGCGTTCAATATCATCGGTTCCATCCTATTCTTCCTGATGGGACGGAAGTCGTCATGAGCCAGGGCAATCTTCAGGCATCGGCGCCTGCCGTCATGCCGTCCGGGCGGGCGGACGATGCCATCGTTCGCATCCGCGGCGTCTCCCGGAGCTTCGGCTCGGTCCGTACGCTGGACGGCATCGACCTGACGCTGTTCGAAGGCCGCTGCGCCGCGCTGCTCGGCCCGAACGGCGCCGGCAAAACGACGCTGCTTCGCATCCTTACGGGACTGCTTGCGCCGTCTTCGGGCACCGTCGGCTTTCAAGGCTTGGCGCCCGGCGCGGACCCGCGCTCGCTGATCGGCTATTTGCCGCAAATTCCGGCCTTCTACGGCTGGATGAGCGGCAGCGAATTTCTCCGCTATGCCGGGGAGCTCTGCGGGCTGCCGGGCCGCGAGGCGGCGAAGCGCAGCGGCGAGCTGCTGGAGCGCGTCGGCTTGGGCGCAGCGGCGGGCAAGCGCCGGATTTCGGGTTACTCGGGCGGCATGAAGCAGCGGCTCGGGCTGGCGCAGGCGCTCATCCATCGGCCGAAGCTGCTCGTGCTGGACGAGCCGGTCTCCGCGCTCGATCCCGTAGGCCGGCGCGAAGTAATGGAGCTGCTTCGCGAATGGAAGCGGGAGATGACGATTCTCTTCTCGACGCATGTGCTGCACGATGCGGAGGAGCTGTGCGACGACGTGGTCATACTGCAGCATGGCCGGGTTTTGGTCAGCGGCGCGGTCGGCGAGATTCGCGGCGTTCACCGCAAGCCGGTCATCACGCTCGAAGTCGAAGACAACGGGCCGGCGCGCAAGCGGCTAGCCGAGTGGCTGAGCCGGCTGTCCCATCCGGCCATCGCGTCCGCCGAGCTGCAGCCCGGCGAAGCCGCCGTCAAGCTGCAAGTACTGGACGCGGAAGAGGCGAGGAATCATGTCATGCAGCAATTGCTTGCGATGCCGCTGCCGATCACGAAGCTCGAAATCGGGCATGCCTCGCTGGAAGACATTTTCTTGAAGGCGGTGCATGCTTCATGAAGCAATGGACGGTTCTGTTTCGCAAAGAATGGCTGGAGCTCGTCCGCAGCTATAAGCTGATATGGGTAACGCTGGTGTTCGTGCTGCTCGGCGGCATGGAGCCTGTCACGACGTACTTCATGCCCGAGATTCTGAAGCATGCAGGGAATCTCCCGGAAGGAGCGGTCATATCCATTCCGGTGCCGTCCGCCGGCGAAATGCTGGCGCAGACGCTGCAGCAGTTCAATACGATCGGGCTGCTGATTCTCGCCTTGGCGGCGATGAACGGCATCTCCGCCGAACGGACCGGCGGCCTCACGTCCATGATCCTCGTCAAGCCAATCGGGTTCCGCAGCTTCGTCACGGCCAAATGGGCCGCGCAGCTCGTCTTGACGAGCATCGCGTTCGCAGCCGGCTTCGGTGCGGCCTATTATTATACGAATGCCTTGTTCGGCGCGCCCGTGTGGAGCGGCAGCTTGTCGGCATTCTTGTACGATTGGCTGTGGCTTGTCTTGGCCGGGGCGATCACCCTGTGCTTCAGCGCGCTCTTCCGCAGCGGCGCCGCGGCGGCGGCTTGCTCGCTCGCGCTGCTCGCCCTGCTTGCCGTAACGGCGTCGTTATTGCCGGATGCGCTCGCGGCCAGTCCCGGCATGCTGCCCAAGCTGGCGGCGGCGCAAATGCTCGATTCCGGCGCCGGACAGGGCTGGCTCACCGTCGTCGTCGCGGCCTGTTTGATGGTCGCGGCCATAGAAGCCGCGGCCTTCGCCCTCCGCAAACGCCCCGCGCTCTAGCGGCCTAACGGTTCTTAGTCGCGGAGAGGAGGATTTTGCGGCGGCAAGTCGTAATCTTAATCTATAGCGCATCTTGCGGAAGGAAGGGATGGACATGAATATCGATCGGATCGATCATCTGGTGTTGACGGTCGCCAATATCGATGCCGCATGCGATTTTTATTCCCGTGTTCTAGGCATGCAGGCGGTTACTTTCGGAGAAGGCAGAAAGGCACTGCATTTTGGACGGCACAAGATTAACCTGCATGAGGCAGGCAAGGAATTCGAACCCAAAGCAAAATCGCCCATGCCGGGCGCGGGGGATTTATGCTTGATAACCGATGATCAATTGTCCGCTGTCATTCGTCATTTAGAAGCTTGCGAAGTCGTCATTGAAGAAGGCCCTGTCGTGCGAACGGGAGCGCTAGGCGCGATAACGTCCGTGTATGTAAGAGATCCGGACGGGAATCTGATTGAGATTTCCAATTATAACTGAACTTAGCGCGTACGGTGTGCTCCATGATGTGACGCGACACGCCATTACCATGATACAGCGGCAGTTTCGGACTTGAGTTTTGGTCCTTGACTGTCGCTGTTTATCGTTTCACGGCGTTATCCGGACGATTATTGATGGCGGCTTGCTCCATGAAGCATGCCTATTCTCGTTCGAGAGAATAGGCTCGCTGGGCAAGCTTTGCTTTACATGTCTCTATTTCCCACCTAGTATAAAAGATAAATAAAGACAAAGGCGGTTGTCCAGCCATTTCCGAAATGATGTTTATTCGAAGGAGATGAATGTAGGTGGAGATTCATATCCAAGAATTATGGCAGCAAGTGCTCGATACAATCAAAACAAAGATCAGCAAGCCCAGCTACGACACTTGGCTGCACGCTTCCAAGGCGAATCTATTCGATGGCTCGACATTAGTTGTGAGCGCTCCGACCAAATTTGCTCAGGAATGGTTAGAAAACCGGTATAGCACGCTCATCAAGTCCACTGTTTACGATTGTTTGAACCGTCATGTCGAAGTGGTCATTACCATCGAGGCGGAGGATTCCGCAAAGCCGGAGACGGATACCGAACGGCAAGCGCTATTAAATGAGCCGGAGAGTCCGAATGGCATGACGACGCTTAATCGAAGGTATACTTTCGATACCTTTGTAGTCGGCGCGGGCAATCGTTTCGCTCACGCGGCCGCCCTTGCGGTCGCGGAAGCGCCGGGCAAAGCATACAACCCGCTGTTTCTGTACGGCGGGGTAGGATTAGGAAAGACCCATTTGATGCATGCGATCGGGCACCTTGTATTGGATCGCAAGCCGAATGCGAATGTGTTGTATCTGTCATCCGAGAAATTCACGAATGAGTTCATTAATGCCATCATGAATAATCGGGGAGAGGCTTTCCGGAACAAATATCGCAATATCGACGTCTTGCTGATCGACGACATTCAGTTCATTGCGGGAAAAGAACAGACGCAGGAAGAATTTTTCCACACCTTTAATACGCTCCAAGAAGAAGGCAAGGCGATCATTATTTCCAGTGACCGGAAGCCGAAAGAGATCCCGACTCTTGAAGATCGCCTGAGATCACGATTCGAGTGGGGGCTTATTACCGATATTCAGCCGCCGGACCTTGAGACGCGGATTGCCATTCTATATAAGAAGTCGAAGGCGGAGCAGCTTGATATTCCTACTGACGTGATGACGTATATCGCCAATAACATAAATACGAATGTACGGGAGCTGGAAGGCGCGCTCATTCGTACCGTCGCGTATTCATCGCTTGTTAACCAAGATTATTCCGTTCAGTTGGCCGCAGAAGCCTTAAAAGATATCATGCCCGCCGAATCCCCGCGCAGTGTCACTATTCAAAAAATCCAACAACATGTTGCGGCGTTTTATGGATTAAAACCGGAAGACCTCAAGGAGCGAAAACGAACAAAAGCCGTCGTTTTTCCAAGGCAGGTTGCCATGTATCTGGCAAGGGAGCTTACCGAATACTCCCTTCCCAAGATAGGCGAGGCATTCGGAGGACGAGATCATACGACCATCATTCATGCTCATAATAAAATTTCCAAATCCGTGCACGAAGATCCCGATTTCATTAAAGTCGTCAGTGAACTGACCTTGAAAATCAAAAGTTAAGCAGGGTATTCCGTCTAGCAACATACGCCGTCGTGGGCCGCGCGGTTAACCGGCGGCCCCATTAAGCGATGCTGTTCATTCCGTCGCGAAAGCCAGAAGATCGTTGTTGATCCGTTCCATATGGGTGATGTAAAGCCCATGAGGAGCGTTGCCGTACAGGATGAAGCGGCTATGCGGCAGCAGCTGCGCAGCGATTCTTCCGGACATCGCCACGGGAAACGAGCGGTCGCTGTCCCCATGAAGGACGAGGACGGGCAGCGGGATATTCCGCAGCTCGGGGCGAAAATCCGTCTCGACGAGCGTAAGGTTGCAGTCGAGAACCGCCTTGTGCGACGTGCGCAGCATATCCGATTTCGTCCATTCCGTCATTTCGGGAGAGACGGAACAGCCCGGCAGCCCGTCGCCGAAGTACGGAGCCGCGTTCTCTTGCAGCCAACGGGGAAAATCCTTCTTCCACATGGCCCGGTTCTTCTCGATCAGGCTGCTGTCGAATCCGCCGGGATTATCCTCGGTCCCGAGCGGAAAGGGCAGCGCGGTGCCGATAAGTACGCACCGTGCGATGCGTTCGCTGCCATGGCGGGACAAGTAGCGGACAAGCTCTCCGCCGCCCATGGAGTGCGCAACCAGCATAACGCCGCGAAGATCCAAGTGCTCGAGGAGCATAGCAAGGTCGTCGGCGAGCGTATCGTAATGATAGCCCTGCCCCGGATCGTCCGATCGGCCGTGTCCCCGTCTGTCGTACGCGATGCATCGCAAGCCCCGGGCGCATAAGTCCGCCATCTGGTAGTTCCACATCTCGGAACTGAGCGCCCACCCGCTGATGAATACGACCGGCCTGCCTGAGCCCCAATCCTTATAGTAAAGCCGCGCAGCATCCTTGGTTTCCATATAGGGCATAGCGGTTAGCCTCCTTGGTCAGTGGTCATGGATACAATCGATCATGGATACAATCGGTCATGGATACAATCGGTCATGGATACATTCGGTCATAGCTCAAGCCTTCTACCGGATCACTCTCAGCTGGCTCGAAATGATTCCCAGGTGAATGGCCTCATGCAGCAGCGCGAAATTGAACAGCTCGCCCGCGGTACGGAATTGGAACGGCCCCATTTCAAACGGCGATTGCAATTGCTCGTCAAGCAATTCCGGGTTCAGCTCCGCCAGACGGGACAGCTGCGCCGTCATGATCTGAATGAGTTCTTCCTTCGTCGGAGGAGCGATCGTCCAATCCGAGGGCTTCGTTCCGGAGTTGAACAGGGTCTCGTAACGAGCAGGAATGGCGGTCGGGGATCCGAAGGACAGCGCAGCGTATTTATCCATCCAATAAATCATGTGGCCGGCGTTCCAGCGTATGGTGTTGTTGAAGCCTTCCGGTTGAATGTCGAACTGGGCATCCGTAACGCCTTGAAGCTGCCCGATAACGATCTGACGCAGTACCTTGCCCGTATGAATGATGGATTGTGCCATTGCGGAAACGCCTCCTAATTGAGATTGACTCGCTTTCACAACCAAAGTGTACCTTCCCCGCCGGCAAGCAACAATCGCGAGATTCCGATGCAATCGATCGGTTTGAGTAATGATCGAATCGAAGCCGCCGCTATACGGCGTATCCGTTATAATCAATAATGGGCGTTCACGTATTGGAAGGGGATGGCGGAATGGAACTGAGACAGCTTGAATATTTTGCTGCCGTATGCAAGGAGATGCATTTCTCCAGGGCGGCCGAGAATCTCTGCACGACGCAGTCGAATTTGAGCCAGCAGATCAAATTCTTGGAGAACGAGCTCGGGCTGCCGCTGTTCGATCGCATGGGCAGACGAATCGCTTTAACCGACGCCGGTAAGATTCTATTAGAGCAGTGCCATCTCATTTTCGAACGGATCGACTATATGAAAGGGGCCATTGCGGATCTCAAGCGAATGGAAGGCGGAAGGCTGGACATCGGCATTCTTCCGGGCGACGGGGATTTGCTGTTTGATGCGCTGTTGATCGGCTTCCACCGCGCGCATCCCAAGCTTTCCATCCGCGTTACGGAGACCGTCGATGTGTATGAGCAGGTTCTCGACGGCACAAGGGATCTTGGCGTGACCACGCTGCCGCCGAATCCGGATGACCGAATCTCGATCATTCCTTTGTTTCATGAGGAGTTTGCTTTGGCCGTCCGGGCGGATCACCCCCTTGCCAAGTCGAAGGCGGTCCCGTTCGAACAACTGCGGCAGCTGAAGATGGTGATGTTCGGTCCGGAGCATCAGATTACGAGGGTTATCCATTCCTGCTGCCAGGAACAAGGGTTTGCAATCGACAATCCGATCGTGACCTCTACGCTATCGACGCTTCTGTCTTTGGTCGAACAAGGGGTGGGCGTGTCTATTCTTCCGCGGCTGCTGCTTGATTACTTGAATCGCGAAACCATCGCTGCGATAACGCTGCTGCATCCTACGCCGAGTCAAGACATCTGTATCCTTCATCGGTCCGATAAGTATATGGGGCAAGCGGCAAAGGTTTTCATACATGAATTGCAGGCTTACATTCGAAGCGTAACGGAGCAAACTACCCGCTCGCCCGCGGTAATGGGGTCATCGACTGATCAACCTGACCGAATATAGTTGAATTTAACCAGGTCCGCTCGTGGACAGCTGCTGCTTCGTGAGCTATATTGGAATTACTAAAATTGGAAGAGAGTGATTGCGATGCATACAATTACGAAAGTAGAACATCCATTGCATTTCGAGGCGCGGAAGGGCTAAGCTGGCATGCTTGCTATGAACCTTCCGTGTGCGGCATAACATTTCGAGCATGGAGGGAACAACGACGATGATGGTTCATCATAGTGAATCCTATGAAGGCATTCTGGCGGACACGTACGATATGCGAACGGGGCCGTATGTGTTAAAAGGAGCAAAGGATCGCCCTCCTCCGGGTCTGGCGGACAGAGGCTCCGTTATTCGGGAGAAATCAGGCTTTCGGGTGAGCGGCCGGACACAGGATTCGCTATTGTCCCCGAATGGCATCGAAAACAGGTTCATCGGCCGATATAACGCATCTCCTGTCCGCGAACCCACGAAAAACGTGATCATGAAGGGAATAGCGAATCTGTTGTCCGCTTCCTTGACGGACGTACCGCGAACAGCCGTCATGATGACAGCTCGGTCGCAACGGGCTGGGCCTTCGTGACTTGAAGAGAATGCCGAAAGGAGGACGCTTATGAGTTATATCCAAAACATACGAAAGAAAATCGGACATGACAGGCTGATTGCCGTAGGCGCAGGTGTCATTATATACAAGGATGGCAAAGTGCTTCTACAGAAGCGCAAAGATAATTTATGCTGGGCATTGCATGGCGGGATTGTTGAAATAGGTGAAGAAGTCGAAGCGGCTGCAAAACGCGAGCTCTTCGAAGAGACGGGGTTAGCGGCCAATAAACTTGAACTCTTGGGCGTGTTTTCAGGCGATGATCGGATGTATACGTATCCAAACGGCGATGAGGTGTATCTAATCGGAATCGTGTACGTATGCAATGACTTCTCAGGGGAGCTAGTAACCGAAACCGATGAAACCGTAGCGCTTAAATGGTTTGAGTATGATAAAATTCCAAAGGAAATCAGCCCCCTGAATGTGAAGCCGATGGAATCGTTTATTCATTTTCTAAAACAAGCCTAGCTTGCGCCGATGCGAAGCTATGACGGTACTCTGGCCGAGGTCTGCGCTGAAGAGAGCCCGGCATTGGCGGTCACACTCGTGAGCCCATCACGACGAAGCCCCGCGGCTGCGAGCCGCGGGGCATTTGACATTGATTGGCGGTCGAGATAGGAGACCAGGGCGCTGAGGCGCCGGTCTAGAACACAATCTCCACCAGCACGCTGCTTCCTGGCGATTCGCCGCAATCGACCGTGTAGAACCCGGCCTCGCGGTTGATCGCCGCCTGCACGCCGTTCACCAGCACGGCCGCCGGCTCGGCGTCCGACGCGAAGCCGAACCGTCCGCCTTCGCGCAGTCCGAGGACGGTGCGTCCGTTCGCCGTCCAGCGGGATTCGATGGCCGCCGGCGAAACGTACTTGTCGACGAGTCCGAAGCAGGCGACGCCGTCCAGGTACGGCGCGAGCACATACAGCGCCGGCCGGGCGCGCTCGACGGACAGGGCGTGCGTGCCCGACGGCTCCAGCTCGAAGGCCAGCCGGCCGAAGTGATCCAGCACGGCGCAGCGCGCTTCGGCAAAGCCCGGTATGTCGGCAAGCCGCAGCTCGCCGCCGACCGGCTCAGCCTCCTCATGGAGATGGAAGGCCGCAAGCAAGCCGCAGTCGCCGGAGCGGTTCCACACTTTAAGCGGGACGGGCTGCTCCGCCGGGTTCACGAACAGGCAGTCTTCCGTCGGCAGCCCCGGCCGGTCGGCGCGCAGCACGCGTCCGTCCGAATAGATGAGCGGACGCAGCATCGATGCGTCCGTCGTGCCGACGGGATCGCTGATGTATACCGGACCGCCGCTGACGGCGCGCAGCACGGCATGGCTGACGCCGTCTTCGTGCGATGTCCACCACATGTCCCAGTCGCCCCAATACAGCGTGCCGTGATAGACGGAATTGTAGGCATTCTGCAGCGCATGCTCCCGGAACCATTCCGGCTTGCCCGGATAGAAATCGTCGCTGTTGCGTGAGATCGGCGTATTGCCGCGATGCCAGACGTTCTCCTGCGCCATGCCCATGCAGTTGATCAGCCGCCCGTCGAAGTGTAGCGCCGCCGACGCTTCGAGCGATTGATGCAGCCCCGCCGCCGCTTGTCCGATCGGCAGCTGTCCCTGCACGAATTGCACGAGCGAGCTCTGGCTGTCGACCTTGATCATGTCGATGCCCTGTCTTGCGAGGCTGTCATGCCATGTCTTCCAGAAGGCGAGTCCTCTTGCGGGATCCGGATGCGGAATCAGGCGCCCCGCATGGTCGGCGAACAGCGCATCCCGCATGTCGGACGCGAGCTCGCTCCCCGGCTCGATGCCGTGCCAATAGCCGGTGAACGCGTGCCAGACGCCGACCCAGTTGACGCCGTAGCGTTCCTTCAGCGTTCGGACGGAGGCGCCGAGGCCGTTCGGGAACTTCTCCGCGTTCGCGCCCAGCGAGGACAACGTCTTGTCCGCCCGCACGGGCGACCAGCCGTCGTCGATCATGACCCAGCGGACCGGGACGTCCTTCTCCTGCAGCTCGGCCGCTTTCGCTTCGACGCCCTGTTCCGTTACCTCGTGATAGAACGCGTCCCATGTGCACCAGCCCAAATATTCGAATGCTTCGGGGTACGATTTCGTTGCCCGCGTGCGCACGGGCTTGTCCATGGCATGCAGCATCGCCGCGGCCGCTTGTTCCGCCGCCGCGAAGGGCGAATCGCTCTCGCTCAGCACGCAGAGCAGCTGGCGTCCGCTGCGGCAGCCGCGCACGAGCGGGGCGACGACGAGATCGAAGCCGTCGCCGTTGCCTTGAAGCGTCGTCTTCCAGATGTCCGCGCAGGCCGGGAACAGCTGGACATACCGGCCGCCGGCTCGCCACAGGAGCGCCTGCGTCCGTTCGGGCAAGGCGCTCGTGCCTGCGGCGATATGCGGGCGCGACCACCATTTATAATGAAGATAATGCGCCAGCACGCCGTCGATGCCGGCCGGCTCGCCGATCGAGAAGCGTAGCCCCGCCTCGGGATCGAGCGCGTGCGTGACGCCGAATACGTCTTGCTTCAGCTGTACGGCGGCATAGGCCAGGACGGTTCGGGCGTAACGCTTGAGCTCCAGCGCGATCGTTTCGTTCTCGTCCTCGCCGCGGAACGCGAGCACCTGCGTCCGGTATTCACCGAGCGCATCCGTGCCGGAAGGGCCGTCGCTCCAGCCCTCCGCTTGAAACGAAGGCCGTTCGCCGTTATCGAACGTAACGGTCAGCATGAGCGGGTCGAGCATCTTCATGCCATCGCTATCGTGAAAATCATATTTGTTCGTCACTGAAATAAGCTCCTTCCGCATGGCAAGCGCGCCATGGTGTTCATGTAGGATCAGCATAGCGGAAAAGAAGCGCGGCCGGAAGGCATTCGCGTCAGCTGTTGGCCGAAAGCCGTCCGTAAAATGGCCGATCACGCGGAATAGGGGGAATTATGTACGCTGATGCCGAATAAAGGTATGAAAAATGTCATCCGAGCCTGCGGAATTCCTGAAATTGGATGCGTTGGCTGTCAGATAGCCGACGATTTTCGGCGTCGCGCGCAGCCTGCCCCGGTCTATAATGGTTGAGGCGGACGATTGCGTCCGTCATTACCCGCGATGAAGTCAGGAGGAGTACGATCATGAACGGCATGCAACCATGGCTGCAGCTGATCGAGAAAGCTTCGCTGCATATTGTACAACACGACCTGCACCGGCGCTCGGAGCTGCAGCAGCGGAACCGCGTGCTTCCGTTTTACGTCGTATCTTATATAAAAGAAGGGTCCTGCCGGCTTCGGCTCGGCGGCCGCGATTATCAAGCGAAGCAAGGCGACGTCCTCTTCGTTCCCCCTAACGCGCTTCACGACCATGTGAAGGATTCGGCGGAAGAGACGGTGTTTCTGTGGTGGCATTTTACGCTCAATATCGCCGGCTGCATGGATGCGCTGCAGCTGTTTCATTTTCCGCCGGTGTTCCGGCTTCCCGATCCCGAGCGCTTCGAGCGGGCGTTCCTGGAATACCGCCGCTGCGCGGAGCAGCCGGCTTCGCTCGCCGACAGCCTTATGAAAGGGGCCAAAGCGCTGGAGCTGATCGCCATCCTGATCGATGCCGCGCTGCGTCAGCCGGACGTCCGGTTGAAGGCGGTGTATGCGGACGCCTTCACTTCCATGCTGAACGAGCTGCTGGACATGCCGGTTTCCCGCGTCGACTTGGCCGATCTCGGCGAACGGTACCATATGCACCCCACCTACATTTCCAACCAGTTCAAGAAGATATTCGGCATTACGCCGATGCAGCTGCAGCTGCAGCTCCGGCTGCAGAAGGCCAAGCAGCTGCTGGAGACGGAGAAACGGCCGATCGGCGAGGTGGCGAAATTGATCGGCTACGAGGACACGGATGATTTCTCGCGCTTCTTCAAGAGCAAGACAGGCATTTCGCCGCTGCGATACCGCAACGAAAGCAAGAACTGGCCGAGCTTGTAGCCGACCGTGCGGCTCGAACGCATCCGGCCTTAACCCCCGCTGCAGGAAAACAATCGAAGCCGCCGGACTCCCGGACGGCTTGTTTCCGTTTATCCGACGGCAGATATGCCGAAGATTCGCCTATTGTTCTGCCCGCCCGAGAAAGGATTATTGCCGCGCTTGTGGAAGTAGTTGTCATTCCGCCGGAAAGCGGCTATTCGCCGAATAAGGAGCTGGGGAGCCATGAGGGTAAGGGAAGCGCACCGATCGGATGCCGAAGGCATCGCGAAGGTTCATGTGGAGAGCTGGCTGACGACGTATCGCGGCTTGATTGCCGAATCGTATTTGGCGAACTTGACCGTCGAGCGGCGGCTTCGCAATTGGCTCTGGACGTTCGACAATTTGCGCAAGGACGAGGCGATCTACGTCGCGGAGAGCGGCGACGGGAACATCGTCGGTTTCGCCAGCGGCGGCAGCAGCCGTCTGCAGGACGGCCGTTACGAAGGCGAGCTGTACGCGATTTATTTGCTGCGGCATTATCAGGGCATGGGGCTGGGACGGCAGCTGTTCCAATGCATCAAGGCTGCTTTGAAGGCGGGCGGCTGCTCGTCGATGATGCTCTGGGTGCTCCGGGACAACCCGGCCGCCGCCTTCTACGAGGCGATGGGCGGCCGCGTATTCGAGCGGAAAACCGAAATCTTCGCCGAGGACGAACTGGAAGAGCTGGCTGTCGGCTGGGACGTGCTGTAAGATGGATCCGGTGTACGTTAGACGGGCCAATCAGCCGTGCGGCATCATCGTCAGCATCCCGCACGGCTCTTCGCGGCTGACGGGGGAAATGGACGCAAACAGGCGGCCGGACGCCATTCTGGCCAATTCGGACTGGTTTCTGAACGAGCTGTACGCATTTCTTCACGATCTGCAAGCGACCATCGTTTCGGCCAATTACAGCCGTTACGTCATCGACGTCAATCGGGCCGTAACCGGCGGCAGCGGCAATGGGTATACGACCTCCCTCGTATACTCGGCAACAACGTTCGGCAAGGCGATTTACGATTCTCCGCTGCCGGCGGACGTCATCGCCAATCGCCTCGACACGGTGTACAAGCCGTTCCATCGCCGGCTGAAGGAAGAGATCGATGCGGTGCTCCAGACAAACCGGATCGCGTATCTATTCGATTTGCACAGCTTCTATATCCAATCCGATGCCGATGTGGTGTTAGGCACATGCGCGGGCCGTTCCTGTTCCGGAGCGTTCGCGCAGCTGGTATACGAGGCATTCGCGTCCGAAGGGTTCGTCGTCAAGATTGACGAGCCGGGACTTACGGGCGGATATATCACGTCGCATTACGGGGCGCCCGATCGGGTCGAAGCGATTCAGATCGAGCTCCGGTATACGGCCTATATCGGCAAACGGGCCTTCGGCGAAGAAGCGGTCGCGGCGCGGGACGAGTCCCTTTTCCGCGAAACGCAAGCCCGGCTCCTGCACGTATTCAGGAGACTCGAACGAACGCTGGTCCGAGTGTAGGAATCGGCGTTCGGCTGTCGATGCCCATGGGAAATACTGGACAATCGGCCTCGTTCAACGCTATACTATTGCCCCCAAGCTTCAATAGATGGCGGTTGATAAGTTCATATAGAGGAGCGTGATTCCGTGGCTGCCGAGAAACGAGCGACTTTCAATGAAGTGGCGGCATTGTACGATCAAGCGCGCAACCGGTATCCGGGCCGATTGTTCGAGGACCTCTTCGCCTGGACGAATTTGCCCCCCGGCGCGCGCGTGCTCGAGATCGGCGCGGGAACCGGCATTGCGACGCTGCCTCCGGCCGAATACGGCTGCAGCGTGACGGCGATCGAGCTGGGCGCCGGCATGGCCGAAGTCGCGCGCGCCAAGTTAGCCGCGTATCCCGGCGTCGAAGTCGTCAACGCCGACTTCGAAACGTGGGAAGCGCCCGAGGAACCGTATGATCTGGTACTGTCGGCGACCGCGATCCACTGGATCGATCCCGAAGTGCGCTATAGCAAACCCGCCGCCCTGCTGCGCGAAGGGGGTTATATCGCGCTTCTCGGCTACAAGCATGCGGTCGGCGGGGATCAGGCGTTCTTCGACCGTGCGCAGCAGTGCTACGAGAAGTTCATGCCGCATTCGGCGAAAGGCAGGCTGGCGGAAGCCGGTGACGTCAATCCGCATGTGCCGGAACTGGCCGCGAGCGGATATTTCGACGAGCCGCGGATGCAAACCTGCTTCACGGAGGAACGGTACGACCGCGACGGCCTTCTCGGGCTGCTCGCGACGTATTCGGATCACCGGCTGCTTGAAGCCGCCGCCCGCGAACGGCTCTTCGCGTGCATCGGCGCTTTGATCGACAACGACTATAACGGATCGATCCGCAAACGCTACCGCAACGATCTGATCGTGGCGCGGAAGAAGCGATAGTCCGGCCGGTGGCCGGTTACAGTCAGACATTTGGTGTCGGGAATGCGCGGATAGGAGTTGAACGGCCGGGCGGTTCCTTTATAATGAAACGGTAAGCGCTTTATTCGGTTTGGCCGGCAATCTCGTCATTCATTCATTTATTCATGCATCGTAAAGGAGCGCAAGAATGGAAAATAATCGAAATTGGGCCGGGAACTACCGGTACGGCGCCTCGGCGCTGCTCGTCCCCGAGACGACGGAGCAAGTTCAGGAGATGGTCGCCCGCGGCGGCCGAATGCGGGTGCTCGGCACGCGCCACTCGTTCAACGGCATCGCCGACACGGCAGGCAGCCAGATCTCGTTGCAGAAGCTGAACCGGGTAAAGGCGGTGGATCGCGCGAACAACACGGTGACGGTCGAAGCCGGCATCCGGTACGGCGAGCTGTGCCGCTACTTGCATGAGCACGGGCTGGCGCTGCACAACCTGGCCTCGCTGCCGCATATTAGCGTCGCGGGCGCCGTCGCCACGGCGACGCACGGTTCCGGCGTTCGCAACGGCAATCTCGCGACGGCCGTGCGGGCGATGGAAGTCATCCGGGCGGACGGGGAGAAGCTCGTCTTCACCCGCGGCCAGGGGGACGGCGACTTCGACGGAGCGGTCGTCGGGCTCGGAGGCCTGGGCGTGGTTACGGCGGTCACGCTGGACACGATCCCCGCCTTCCAGATCCGGCAGCACGTGTACGAGAACCTGCCGCTGTCGCGGCTTCGCGATCATGCCGACGCCATCTTCTCGAGCGGCTACAGCGTCAGCCTATTCACGGATTGGACGGCCGCGTCGTTCAATCAGGTGTGGCTGAAGCGGGAATGGACCGCTCCGGCGGGCGCCGCATCCGAGACGGAGCCGGATTTCTACGGCGCGACGCCGGCGGACGCGGACCGGCATCCGGTGCCGGGGCACACGGCGGAGAACTGCAGCGCGCAGCTGGGCGTTCCGGGACCGTCGTACGACCGGCTGCCGCATTTCCGGATGGAGTTCACCCCGAGCGCCGGCGAAGAGCTCCAGAGCGAGTATTTCGTGCCGCGCGCACAGGCGTATGAGGCATTGTGCGCCATCGAGCGGCTGCGTGAACGCATCGCGCCGCTGCTGTATATCTCCGAAGTGCGCACGATCGCGGAAGACAAGCTGTGGATGAGCCCTTGTTACGGGCAGGACGCGGTCGGGATTCATTTTACGTGGAAACCGGATTGGCCGTCCGTGCGGCAGCTGCTGCCCGATATTGAAGCGCAGCTCGCGCCGTTCCGGGCGAAGCCGCACTGGGCCAAGCTGTTCACGATGGCGCCGGAACGGCTGCAGCCGTTGTACGCGAAGCTGCCCGACTTCCGGCGCCTGCTGCGGCAATGCGATCCCGAGGGCAAGTTCCGCAACGACTTCCTGGAAACGTATATTATGTAGCTTGGCTGCGCGCAAGAGCGGCGGCCGGCATGAGGAGGAGAAGAGATGGAGCGGATCAAAGCGGTGCTGTTCGATCTGGACAATACGATTCTCGACCGTTCGCGCATGTTCGGCGGGTTCGTCGATGAATTCTTCGCTGCTTATCTCGGGCATGTCGCGGACCGGAAGGCGATGTTCGACCGCGTCGTCGAGCTGGACCGGGACGGCTACAAGCCGCGGGAAACGCTGTTCGCCGAGCTGCTGGACGAGCTGCCTTGGGAGCGGAAGCCTTCGCATGGGGAGCTGATGACGTTTTACCGGGGCGCCTACCTGCGCCATGCCGTGCTGATGGAGCGGGCGGGCGAGGTGCTTGCGCATGTGCGGGCGAAATACCGGACCGGACTCATAACGAACGGCAGGATGGCGACCCAGTACGGCAAAATCGACCTGCTCGGCATCCGGGACGCGTTCGAGCTCATCCTCGTTTCGGAGGAAGCGGGCGTCAAGAAGCCGGACCCGCGGATCTTCGGGCAGGCGGCCGATCAGCTCGGGCTGCGCGCGGAGGAATGCCTGTTCATCGGAGATCATCCCGTCAACGATGTCGAAGGGGCGGCCCGATTCGGCATGGCGACGATTTGGCTGCAGGCCAATCATGCTTGGCCGGCAAGCAATGAAGCGAGTCCGCTGCATACGATTAAGCGGCTGGACGAGCTGCTGGCGCTGCTCTGAGCAGGGATCCGGGCGGCGCAGGAGCTTGCGGCTGGACGCGATCGCCGGACGGATGGCGGGCCGCGGCGGCGGGCGGCGAGGCCGGCCTCTGCGGCAAGCTGCCGCCAGTGCCCCGGAAGCGGGATGCATCGCATCGGAGTGAAATACGAGACGAGGAGTGACGCATGGAGACGCACTATCGCGCGGTCTGCAAGGAAGCGGACCTGGAGCGGGAAGATTTGGCGTGGCGGTGCATCGAGCCCGCGCTGCTGGCGGTCAAGGCCAAGAGCGCGGAGGTCAAGGCGAACATCTACGAGCGGTTAAACGCGGGGCAAAAGGCATTGTACCTGTTCTATGCGTTCCACAATCATGCCGGGACGCGCGCGGAGTTCTACTGGTTCACGTACTACTACCTCTACGTGCTGCCGGCGTGGCCGGGGCTGAAGGAGGGGCTCGCGTTCTTCGGCGATCAGCCCCTGCTGCGGCTGCTGGAAGAAGCGGAGCTGCTCGTGGAGGAGCATACCCGGGGAGCGGACGGCGCGCGGCGGGAAGCTTCGCCTTCCGATCTCGACGCCGACGCGTCGCTGGGCGAAGCCGCGGATCGGCTGTTCTCGCGTTACGGCGCGCTCGCAGGCGAGACGATAGGCCGAATGAACGCGTACATTCGCGCGCATCCGGCCGAGTTCTTAAGGCTGGAGTAGTAGCCGGGCGGGACGGCCGCGTCCTTCTTCGCCCGCAAGGCCTCGCGGGCGAACGGCCGCCGTCGAGCACCGTCTGCTGCCGGGATTATTCGCATCGCCGGGAGCCCCGGGGAAATGCAAACGCCAGGCGCAAGCGGTCACTTCGATCCCTTGCGCTTTTTTTTTTTGAGAAAGCATGAAGGTCAGGGCCGTCATCGGAGCGAAGAGTACAGAGCAACCGAATAAGCCGAAGGAGTGACGGAATAGATGGAACCTGCCGGTAAAGCGGTCAATTTACTTCCTGATTTATCCGAAGAAGCGTGGCAGTCGTGGGCACCGCGTCCGGAGCTTGCGCCTGCGTTTGCCAAACGATGCGAAGGGGGGCGGGCGCAGCTGGGCATGTCGGGCGGAGGGCGTTTCGAATGCTACGGCGCTTGGCGGTGCGAAGCTTCCGGCATTCGGGGCGGCGCGGCGTATAAGCTCCTGGCCGAGTACAGGTCGGAAGGCGTCGACAGCGATCCGGTCAGCATCAATATGATCGTGACGTGGATGGATAAGGACGGCGGCTGGCTGCGGCGCGAGTATATCGATGCCTATGCGGATCGCGAAGACGGAGTAAGGGAGCTGAACAAGACGGTTCAATCCCCGCCCAAAGCCTGCTCGGCGAAGGTCGAATTGGAATACCGCTGGTCGGCGACGGGCACGGTGTCCTGGATGAAGGCGGCGTTAACCGCAGCCAGGACGGTAACGCGCCGCCCGGTTAACATCGTGACGACGTATATTTCCCCGTATACGGATCATCGAGAGCGGTTGTCCGACAACCTGCAGCGCATGCTGGATGCCGTCGATCGAGCCGGGGAGCATCGGGCGGATCTGATTTGTTTCTCCGAAACGATGTACGACCGCTGTTCGGGTTGCTCGCTCGATGAAGTCGCCCAGCCGATTCCCGGCGAACTGACGGAAGCGATCGGCCGCAAAGCGAAGCAGGTCCGGTCCTATATCGTGCTCAACATGCATGAGAAGGACGGGGACTGTTTCTACGTTACCAGCGTCTTGATCGGCCGGAGCGGCGAGATCGTCGGGAAATACCGCAAAACCCATCTGCCGCTCTTCGAGGCGCAGGCGGGGATCACGCCAGGCAGCGATTATCCGGTATTCGAGACGGATTTCGGCACGATCGGGCTGCTCATCTGCTGGGATATTTCGTTCCCGGAAACCGCGCGCCTGCTCCGGATGCAGGGAGCGGAAATCGTCTGCCTCTCGACGGCCGGCGAAGGGCTGACGCAGCAAATCGCCAGGGCGGTAGATAACGGCCTCTATCTGGTCGTGGCCGGGATAAACGGGAATATGATCGCCGGGGATAACGGCGAGCCCATGAGCGACCCGAACGGCAGCCCGAGCCGGATTATCAATCCCGCGGGGGAAATTCTTGCCGAGATCGGATGCGTCGACGGGATCGCTCATGCCCGGGTTGACCTGAATGCCAAATTCGAATCGTACTGGATGTCCGTAGGTCCCGCGTTCGGGGAAGCGCGAAGCCTGTTCCATCGGGAACGCAGGCCCGACACTTACGGGAAGCTGTCCGTATGACGCATGACCGGCAGTCCGAACGAATATTGAAAACGCGTTACATCGAATTAAGCAGCGGATAGGCAACAACGGCGCGAGGAACATACCAGAGGAGGATTCGATATGGAGTTGACTTATCGGCAGAAGCGGCAGTTGATCGAGGAGGGCTACGTGAAGATTCCGGGCGTCGTCCCCGGCATCATGATCCGGGAAGCGATGAAGGCGATCAACCATTCCATCGGCAAAGGCGTTCCGGACGGCCATCACGGCGCGAACTACTGCAAGGAGCTTGAAAATAAGCCGTGCATCACGGATCTGTTCAACCGCACGCCGGCCAAAGCGATCATCGATTCGCTGGTCGGGGACGACGGCTACCACCCGATCGGCATGGGGCAAATCGCGCTGCGCTTCCCAGGCTACATGGATAACCCGCCGGATGATTTCGGGGCGCATCTGGACGGCGTGCTGCGCGTGAAGGACAGCATCGCGCAGAACTTCACGGCGCTCGTCGGCGTCGTGCTGAGCGACCAGAGCGAGCCGGATCACGGGAATTTCACGGTGTATCCGGGCACCCACAAGGCGTACGAGCAGTACTTCAGGGAGCATGGGCCGGAGGTGCTGTTCCGGGAGGAAGGATTCCGGACGATCCACCGCTCGGCCAACGTTCCGCTGCCGAAGCCGGTGCAGCTGACGGCCGAGCCGGGAGATCTGATCATCACGCATTATCAATTGATACACGCGGGCGGCGTCAACCAGTCGGACCGCATCCGGTATTCGATCTATTACCGGGTGGATCACAAGGACCGCCGCGACGATTGGCAGTCGCCGCTCGTCGATATGTGGCGCCACTGGCCGGGTCTTCAATCGGCGCTGACCTAAGCGGCCGAACGCGCCGTCCGGACGGGCATCGCTGCCATGCAATCCAAGCGCGGGCATCGTTCGCGCGCAGGGCTTCTTCGGTCAGGAAGGAAGGATATATGCGGCGCCGGCGGCGGCTCGGAACGGGAGACAACGTTCCGGGCCGCCGCTTTGTTATGCGGCTTGCGGGCGGGAGCGGAAATCGTGCGGGCAGGGAGATATTTCCCTTGCATTGGGAACGTACATTCGGTATATAATAAGAACATACGAACATATATTCGCGTTCTTGGAGGGGGATATAGCGATGTCGAGGCAAATTTTCCTGATCGACGGACAGTCCTTCTACGCATCCGTGGAGAAGGCGGCTCATCCGGAATACCGCGACAAGCCGGTCGCCGTCGGAGACCCCGCAAGGATGAACGGCATTGTGCTCGCGGCCTGTCCGATCGCCAAGTCCCGCGGCGTGACGACGGCGTCGCGCGTCGGAGAGGCGATGGCGAGATGTCCCGATCTTGTCGTCATCCGGCCCCGGATGGGGACGTATATTCAGATCTCCTTATTGATTACCGGCATTTTCGAATCCTATACGGAGCTCGTGGAGCCGTACAGCATCGACGAGCAGTTCCTGGACGTAACGGGCTCGCTCGCCTACTTCGGCGTTTCGCCGAAGGAGCTGGCCGCCCGCATCCAGCAGCATGTGCTGCAATCGACCGGCGTCTGGTCGCGGGTCGGCATCGGGCCGACGAAGATTCTCGCCAAGATGGCGACCGACAACTATGCGAAGAAGGAGGACGAGGGCGTCTTCGAGCTATCCTACGACAACCTGGAATCCACGCTCTGGGAGCTGCCCGTGCACCAGATGTTCATGGTCGCCTCCGGAATGACCCGGCATTTCACGCGCATGGGCTTATCCAGCATCGGCGACATCGCGCGGATGGATTTCGCCGAATTCAAGCGGCGCATGCGGCGCGAGATGGGCAAGCAGAGCGACATTCAAGCGGGGTACTACTGGCAGACCGCGCGGGGAATCGATCCAAGCCCCGTGGAGCCGGGCATCCGGCGCCAGCTCAAGTCGGTCAGCCACGGCAAGGCGCTGCGCTGGAACCTGTACCGCGAGCTCAAGGATATCGAGGTCGTGCTGCTGGAGCTGGTCGTGGAGGTGTGCCAGCGCACGCGGCGCCACCGGTTCCTGGGCTCGGTCGTGTCCGTGGCCGCGGCGGAAACCGACGGCGTCCGCTCCTGCTGGTTCAGCCGGCAGCTGACCCTGCAGCAGCCGACGTCGTTGACGCACGAGGTGGCGGCCGCCGCGCTGAAGCTGTTCCGGGAGCATTGGCACGGGCTGCCGGTCAGCCGGCTCAGCATCGCCTTGTCGGGGCTGACGGAAGACAACGTCATTCAGCTGACGCTGTTCGAGGACCGCTCCCGCGCGTACCGCAAGGAGCGGACCATCGACGCCATCAAGATGCGGTACGGAAGCACGGCCATCATGCGCGCCTCGTCGCTGCTGGAGTCCGGCGTGGCGCGGGAAAGGGCGGAACAAATTGGAGGACACTACAAATGAGCAAGCTGGACGGCAACGAGCGCTGGAAATCCAAAATGTTATTGACCGAGCATGTCGAGCGTTATGACGAGCATCACGCGGACGGAGGCGCGCCGGGCGCCGCGGCCGCCGTGCAGGCGCGCGCGCCCAGGGAACGGAACATCATTACGACGGAGGAGCGGGCGATGCTGCGCGACTATATCCTGCTGCCCCATATGGTGAAGATGGTGGAGAAGAGCATTGCCGACGTGGAGCATATGACGACGGTGCTGAAGCGCGCGTATCTGATGGCCGGACAGAAGATCCTGGACCGCGTCTCGCAGGATTTGTACGGCTTGCGGCGGGAGCTGAATCAGCGGAACATCCGGATCCTGAACGAGGAGCATGCGGATCTCGTCGTCTATCACCGCTACTTCTGCCGCGGCTACGAAGACCGCTTCGGCATGACGCGCGACGTGATGCGTTCCGAGATCAGCATGAAGCTGGCCCGGTACACGTCCGAGCTGGCGGCGCTGCTGAAGGAAGGACCGCCGAAGCCCGTGTAGCGGGCCGCGCGGCCGCGGGCGCAGCGGCGGTCTCGGCATCCATGCGGCCGCATCTTGATCGCGCGGAAGAGCTCGCCGGTGCCATCCGAGAGGAGATTCGGCCGATCGCAATAAGCGCGTTGCAACAAACCGGAAATGAAATCCGCATATTTTTTTGACTATTCAAACAACAACGTATAAAATAAAGCTACGCTTAATTTTCGGCTTATCGCCGAAAAGCGGGGGAACCAGTCAATTGGGGCGAATCGTTCGATGTAAGGAACGTAGGGTACCATCTTACCCGAGTCCGTCAGCTAACCTCGTCAGCAGTGGATGGGTCTATCTTTATATGCGTAACCAACCAGAGACCCTATTAGCGGGTCTCTTTTTGTCTTTTTTGACCCTGCTGGCGGCGTTCCTTAGCACTGGCTCCCTTTACTACCCGTTCATTCGGACAAAGAGGAGAGAAGCGCGTGAAGAAAGTCAAATATTTCACGGACGTAAACAAGGTGAAGCACTTATCCGAACACGAGAAAAAGACGTTGAAGCCGATTACGGAGAAATTCGTCTTTCGCGTCAACGACTATTACATGGATCTGATCGATTGGAATGATCCGCATGATCCGATCCGCAAGCTCGTTATTCCGAACGAAGGCGAATTGCTGGAATACGGCCGGTGGGATGCTTCCGACGAGGATACGAATTACGTCGTTCCGGGCTGTCAGCATAAGTACTCGACCACGGCGCTGCTGATCGTGTCCGAGGTATGCGGGTCGTACTGCCGGTACTGCTTTCGCAAACGTCTGTTCCGGAACGATGTCAAGGAAGCGATGTCCGACGTGACGCCGGGGATTCGTTATATTGCAGAAACGCCCGAGATCAACAATGTACTGCTGACCGGCGGGGATAGCCTGATTCTCGCCACCTCCAAGCTTCGCATCATCATCGAGCAGCTGCGGCAGATCGATCATGTGAAGATCATCCGGCTCGGTTCGAAGATGCCGGTATTTAACCCGATGCGGATTTACGAGGATGAAGAGCTTCTGGAACTGATCCGTACCTATTCGACGGAAGAGAAACGTATTTACGTCATGGCGCATATCAATCATCCGCGCGAAATTACAGCCGAAGCCAAGCGGGGCTTCCGGGCGCTCCACGAGGCCGGGGCGATCGTCGTCAACCAGACCCCCGTTCTGAAAGGCATCAATGACGACCCGGCCGTGCTGGCTGAATTGCTCGATAAGCTGTCTTGGGCGGGAGTCACGCCGTATTATTTCTTTATCAACCGTCCCGTGGCCGGCAACCGGGATTTCGTGCTGCCGTTATCCCAGGTTTACCGCATCGTCGAAGACGCCAAAGCAAGAACCTCGGGATTGGGCAAGCGGGTGCGTCTGTCGATGAGCCATACTTCGGGAAAAATCGAAATCCTGGCGATTGAAGAGGGAACCGCTTATCTGAAGTACCATCAATCGAGAGACAATCAATACGGCAAGTTCATGAAGCTCGCTTGCCCCGACGAGGCGGAATGGTTCGACGACCTGCCCGGGAGCGAAGTGTACTGGAACAAGCCCAAGAAGAAGAACGAGGCTATCGTCTCCGCGAATGAAATATTCGATTGATCGTCATTCTTCATTCCGGATCGGATAGCGGCGTCATCGTCGGAGGCGCCTGTCACCTGCCATCATTGACTTTTCGGCATTTTGCTCTCATCCCTATATAGCAGGTTCCAGCGGTGACCGTCCGGGTCGGCGAAGCCTGCACCGTACATCCAGCCGCCGACTTCACGCTCTTGTGACATGGCTGCAGCCCCCTTTGAATATGGTCTTCATTCCTATCGTTTCAGTTACTCTTACTATACCCTTTTTCCGGCAGCAGAAGCATTCAAGGATTGAACATGATGCGGCCGGCATGTAAGATGAAGAGTATGACCAGCAAGAGGGAAGGCGCAGCATGTGGACGTATACGATTAATTTGGTTCGCGATTTATCTCCGGGCGTGAAGCGGTTCATCGCGACGGAGAGCTTGTTCGGCATCGGTGCCGGCATATTCGGCTTGATTCTTAATTTGCATCTGCTCGATCTCGGCTTCTCCAAGGCCTTCATCGGCCAGATCACGTCGCTGGGGGCGCTGACGGTCGGCTTGACCAGCCTGCCCGCAGGTTTGATCGTCAAGCGCGTCGGGCGCAAAAAGATGCTGGTGATCGGCATGCTGCTGGCGTTCGTCTCGCTCGTGCTGTTCGGCGCCGGCACGGGCGCCGCGGCGGTCATTGCCGCGCAGCTCATCTGGTCGCTCGGCATGACGGCGGTCGTCAATTCGGAAATTCAGCTCATCTTCCAATATTGCCGCAGCAAGAAGGAAGAGACGAGCGCGTATTCGCTGCTGTTCGCGGTGTTCACGTTCTTCACCGGCGTCGGCACGTGGGTGGCCGGATATTTGCCGGACTGGATGCCGGGTCATTCGACGGTTTATCAATACGCGTTCTTCGCGGCGGGAGGCTGCTTGGCGCTCGCGGGCATCCTGCGGGGCGCGCTGCTGCCTTCCACGAATGCGAGGGCGGAGATCGCGGCGGGTGCGGCGGATAGCGATGCGGAGAATAGCGCGGGCGGCGCAGCGGGGATCGCTGCGGAGGCCGCAACGGGCCGAGCCGAGCAAGCAGCTGCGGAGGCCGCAGCGGGCCGAGCCGGGAAAGCGGCTACGGAGGCCGCGACGGGCCGAGCCGGGAAAGCGGCTACGGAGGCCGCGACGGGCCGAGCCGGGAAAGCGGCTACGGAGGCCGCGACGGGTCGAGCCGAGCAAGCAGCGGCCTCCGGGCCGGCGGCATCGGCCGAAGCGGCCGCGAAGGCGAAGAAGGGCCAAGCCTCCTATCGCTTCCTGCTCCTGTTGGCGATGCTGATCTTCACGTCCGGATTTACGTTCGGTCTGCTTAATCCGTTCCTGAACGTCATCCTGAAATTCAGGTTCGGGATGGAGGACGGCCTGATTTCCGGGCTGCTTGCGCTGTCGGGGTTCTTCTTCTTCATCGGCTCCCTTGCGATGCCGTATTGCGTGGAGCGGTTCGGCAGCCGCAGGACGTTCGTCGGCCTGTTCCTCTTCAATGCGATTATCGCGGCGGCGATGGCGGCGAGCATGCCCGCGGCGCTGTTCGCCGGCTTGCTGCTCGCGCGCGGAGCGGGTTTTACGATGCTGAACAACCTGATGGACAGCGAGTGCATGTCGGCCGTCGACGAGGACGAACGCAATTTGTTCGCGGGCATGCGGACCGTTTCGCGCAGCGTCGGCAATACGATCGCGTCGTACTGGGCGGGGTATATTTTGGCCGGCGATCATTATGCGTGGCCATTCCTGCTGACGGCGGCCGCCGTCCTGGCAGGCTATGCGATCTATGCGCGGTTCGTGCAGGGCAGGCTGGACCGGCGGCTGAGCGGGCAGGCCGGGTGAGGCGGCAGAGCAAGGCCGTTCATTACGCAAAGGAGTGATCGCATGGACCGTAAAATGCCGGACCACATCACCCGCAGGGCGTTTCTGGGCACAGCGGCCAAAGTCGCGCTGGGCGCGGCAGGCCTGGTCGGCGGCAGCGCCGGGTTGTTTTATTACGGGGCGGTGAAGCACCGTAAAGTCGGCAGCGACGCGCTTCCGCCCAATATCGTCAGGCTCGGCGAGGTCGCGGACTTGAAGCTGCTGCAAGGGGTGGCCAAAGTGGCATACGAAGCCGAATACATCGACGCGTGGTATACGAAACCGGTGAAGGGCTTCGTCTATGTCACGGTCGGAGCACAAGGCCAATTGCTCATTATGTCGCCCGCATGCAGTCATCTGGGCTGCGATGTCGTGCCGGCTTCGGAGGCGCAGCAGGGCGGGAACAAGGACATGTACTTCTGGTGCCCGTGCCATGGCGCCGGCTTCGACAGCGAGGGCGGCGCGGTTGTCGTCGTCGATCGCGGCTTGGACACGTATGAGCCGATTATCTCCGGCGGCAGCGTCTTCTTTGACGTGATGAAGCCGATACCGGGAGAGACGATCGCATAGATCGGGCAGCGGAGCAGGCTGCGCGCACGGCGCGGCCGACAGGTTAACCAAAGAGAACGGCAGCGATGCCGTTTCAGGCTGTCGAGAATTCGATGCCGCCTATGCCGCAGAAAGGACCATCCTCTAAGATTCGCGGACAGAGGCTCCGTCCCTCTGGTAATAATGGTTTTTCTCACGTATGCTCTCTCATTCGCAGGATTTCAAGTGCATTGGACAGGTGACAGAAGCTAGGCAAGGTAGCCGACTCCCCAAGCAAAGCGCAGGCGGGCATGCGGGAATAGAGGATGCCATAGAAGCTCCTTTGCGAGGAGGGAAATTGGAAAAGTTGCCCGTATAGCAACTTTACCGGCATTATTGCCGGCCAGAGGCGGGAAAAGTTGCTCGAATAGCAACTTTACCGACATTATTGCCGGTCCGTGGCGGGAAAAGTTGCTCGAACAGCAACTTTACCGGCATTATTGCCGGTCCGTGGCGGGAAAAGTTGCTCGAACAGCAACTTTACCGGCATTTTTACCGGCCAGAGGCGGGAAAAGTTGCTCGAACAGCAACTTTACCGGCACTTTTACCGGCCAGAGGCGGGAAAAGTTGCTCGAACAGCAACTTTACCGACATTATTGCCGGTCCGTGGCGGGAAAAGTTGCTCGAATAGCAACTTTTCCGGCATTATTGCCGGTCCGTGGCGGGAAAAGTTGCTCGAATAGCAACTTTTCCGGCATTTTTACCGGCCAGAGGCGGGAAAAGTTGCCCGAACAGCAACTTTACCGGCATGTTTACCGGCCAGAGGCGGGAAAAGTTGCTCGAACAGCAACTTTACCGACATTATTGCCGGTCCGTGGCGGGAAAAGTTGCTCGAACAGCAACTTTACCGGCATGTTTACCGGCCAGAGGCGGGAAAAGTTGCCCGAACAGCAACTTTACCGATATTTTAGTCGGTCTGACGCGAATAAAGTTGTTCGTATAGCAACTTTTCGACTTTTCGTCATTCTGAGGCAGGTGTGTAAGGTTCTTTGCAAGGCTACTGGTTAATGTCCTCGAATGACATCGACAACAGGCTAATCAGCCGAAATAGCGGATCTCCTGTCCGCCAGCACGCGAAAACACGTGATAAAGAAGCGAATAACGGATTTCCTGTCCGCTGCCTTGCATCGACGGACGCACCGTGAACCAGCCGTCATGAAACCGGCTGGTTCGAAACGGTCACAGCCGTCCATGAAACGCCGGCGAAGCGGCAACAGGATCTGTTCGTGTGCCAGGCGCAGGTTGCCGCGAGTCTCCTCGAAGCGGCTTATAGGTTTCGCAACAATCTGAAACGGCAGCGATGCCGTTTTCTTTTTTGGGGCTGGGGCGTAAGGAACGCCAAGTTGATTGTCCCGCTGCCGATGAAGAGACGAATGCATCTTTATTTTGCAGGCCGCCATCTATGATTATCAAAAATCAAAAAGCATGCGAATGCTTGTATAATAAGGTATTGGACATGCGTACCGGTCAGCGTTCGGAGGGCAGCAGCCGGCATATTAATAGGCTCGAGACGAAGGATTTCAAGCGGCCGCTATCGAAGGGTATGGCAGAACGTTGCCGGCGATGAAGGCGTTCCCGGCGACGCGGTAGACGCGGTATCACACGGCCGGCGAAGACGCCCCATACCTGGAATTTCGATTTGTTGTTCAAGAAGCCGGGGATTATGAGGTAAAATTGGATATGCAGCCTTCCAATACGGTCACGACGGCCGATAATACGCTGCATCACGGCATTCAAGCCAATGACGGGCAGATTGAGGCCGCGATTGCGATTGCGGAAGGTCATGCGGCAAGCGAATACAATCATGACCGGGAGTCCAGAGGCTGCCCATTAATGAATCACGATGAATGGAGAGTGCGCTATGAACAGTAAAGAACGGTTTTCCGATCGGGTGGATACCTATGTCAAATATCGTCCGAGCTATCCGCAGGAGGCGCTGGATTACTTATACGGCACCGTCGGCATGAACGCCGCTTCGTCCGTGGCGGATGTCGGCGCCGGGACGGGGATCTTCTCCAGGCTGCTCGTCGAACGCGGCAGCCGCGTCATCGCGGTGGAGCCGAATCCGGAGATGCGGGCGGCAGCCGTCGCGGCGCTGTCGGCCTCGCCCAACTATGTCGCCGTGGCCGGGTCCGCCGAGGAGACGACGCTTGCGGAACAGTCCGTCGATTTCATCGTCTGCGCCCAGTCGTTTCACTGGTTCGATCGGACGGCGGCCCAAGCGGAGTTCCGGCGGATCCTGAAGCCGGGCGGCAAGGCCGTGCTGATCTGGAATTCGCGCATGACGGAAGGCACGCCGTTCCGGGAAGGCTACGACCGAATGCTGAAGGATTACGCGACGGATTACGAACAGATGACGCACAAGAACATCGCCTCGGCCGACCTGGCCCGGTTCTTCAAGCCGGGAGCGATGCGGGAAGCAAGGTTCACGATGAGCCAGTCGTTCGATCTCGAAGGCTTGAAAGGACGTCTGCTGTCGTCGTCGTACGCGCCGATGCCGGGCCATCCGAACCATGAGCCGATGATCGCGGCGCTTGAGGAGCTGTTCGAGGCGACAAGCAAGGACGGCAGCGTCGACTTCGAATACGAGACGGAAGTGTATTGGGGCGAAGTATAGAAGGTTGAAAGTTAAGCTGTTGCTGGAATGGCGCTTCACAGCGCCGTCGGCAGTCCGGACCGGAGAGGTTCGGACTGCCGTTTTATTGTTCGCAGCCAAAGGAGACAAGACGACATGACGCCAATCTGGTTCGACCCCGCCGCCCTTACGGTTAGCTGCGGGACGGAAACCGCGGCGCTGCTCGCGCAGGAGTACGCGCTGCTGAAATACCTGTACGACCGGCGCGGGCAGGTGTTCTCGCGCGAACAGCTGCTCGATCGCGTCTGGCCGGACCGATACCCGGACGAGCGGACCGTGGACGACCATATCTACCGCATCCGCCGGAAGCTCGCCCGCCTGCCGCAGCTCGCGGTCGTTACCGTGCGCGGCTGCGGCTATTGCCTGCGTCTGACGGAAGCGGCCGCTGCGCCGAATCCGTCCGTCATGGATGAGGAAATCCGCGCCTCCGTGCAAGGCTTGTTCCGCAAGTATCATCTGCTCGGCCAAGGCCGCTCGATGCTGACGCTGGCCGCGCAGCAGGATGCGCTCGGCATCGAGGTGGACGCGTTCTACGCGGTGTTCCTGCATTTCATCCAAGGCGATCTGGCATGGCTGCTGCGCACGGATGAGGTTCCGCCGGAGCATCGGCTGTATTGGGTGCTGCTGTACTATTCCCTGACGGCGGATGCGCAGGCAAGCCTGGCGATGTTCGAGCGGGCGCTGAAGCTGGACGTGCTGCCCCCGGAGCAGAAGCGCGAATTGTACATCCTGAACATCGTCGATCTGTACGCCGATACGGGCCGGACCGCGCAGGCGGAGGCGAGGATCGCCGTCGCCCGCGACGTCGTGGAGCGCGACGGCTTGACCGGCTTTGCGATGCCGGTCGCGCTCGCGGAGCTGTATGTCCGCATCGTCAAGGACGACCTCGCCGCAGCGGCGCAAAGCATGGAAGCGCTGGAGCGGATGCTGGCGGAAGCGCCGTACTTGCGGGAGCTCGGCCGGTTTCATGCGCTGCGGGCGATGCTGCTGCTTCGGTCCGGGAGAATGAAGGAAGCGGCGCAGGCCGCGGACATGGGGCTGCATGTTCTGCGTCAATCGCAGAACGTGCCGCTTGCGCTTATGTCGGTTCGGCAGCTGCTGCGCTGTCTGGATCGGCCGCCGGTCGGCGCGCCGCCGGGCCAAGCGGACGGCGGCAAGCGGGACGCCCGGCGGACGGCGCTGAAGCGGAAGCTGGAGGCGGAGCGGGCGGAGCTTGACCGGGAGTACGGATTAGAGCGGCTTCTCGGCGAGATGCGTGCCATGCTGGATCGGAATTTACGGTCCGGCGAAAATAAAGGCATCGACTGAAAATCAAGCATTTGAACATACGGAAAATAAAGCACCGGGCTGCGGGAAAGAAGCGTCAGACTGCGATAATAAGATGTAAGCTGGAATTATCCCCAGGCCACGGGCAGTACGATTCTGCATAAAATAGTTGCAATAACATCCTATATGGCGTACCATGATATTAGTTGCAATAACATCCTATTAGGGAGGAAGCGAATTGAGCGATCATTGGAGAGAGCCGGATCGGGAATCGGCGGAATCGCACGGCCAATACATCTCCGCCATCTATCGCCACATGCAGATATTGATCTCCGCCGAGCTGGCGCCTTATCGAATCGGAAGCGGGCAGTATATCTTTCTGATGGCGATCGCTTCTAGGCAGCCCGTTACGCAGAAGGCGTTAAGCGAGAAGCTGCTCATTGACAAGACGACTACCGCCAAGGCGATTGCCAAGCTGGAAACGGAAGGATACGTGCGGAGGGAAGCCGATCCCGCCGATAATCGGTATCAGCTTCTCTATTTGACAGAATCGGGACGCGAAGTGGTTCCGAAGGTACGGGAGGCGCTGGACCGCGTCAAGAACCAAACCCGGAAGGGCATTGCCGACGAGGATTACGACTTGCTGATCGACCTGCTTAAAACCGTGCTTCGCAATCTGAGCGAGCAATAGCCAATGAAGCGATGAGCCTGAGCGGAGCGGCAGGCTTGACGGGGAGCTGCCCTTGCCATCGAAATCGCGCGTTCCCGATGATCAAATACAATTTAGGAGGTTGAAAGCAATGATGGCCATTCCCTTTATCGTAGTGGCAAATTGCAAAGACGAAATCAAGTATTATCAAAGCGTGTTCGGGGGCGAAATCGACATTCTTCGCAAGCAGGGGGAAGCGGTGTTTAACGCGGATCTGCATGTAGCGGGGGCAACCCTTAAGTTTGCCGATACGCAAGCGGCGAAGCCGGCAATGAAGGGCGATTACGTGAGAGTTTTCTTGAAAATCGAGACGGAGGAAGCGTTCCGGCGGATCTACGCACAATTGGCGGCCGAGGGAATTATTAATTCGGAAGCGTATGAAGCGCCGTTTAACGGTCTGTTGGCTATCGTGACCGATCGGAACCGCGTGTGCTGGGTGCTGTCCTATTATCGAACGTAATGCAAGAAGCCTAGATATTCCCGGGCGGTGCGTCTGTCTGACAGTCCTCTGATATTACTCCGATACAATGGCGTCGTAGGTTGAACGACGCAAGACATTGGAAGGGGAACGACGGAATGAGGACGGAATCGGCGCATAATCCAGACAAGAACAGCCTATGGCGCAACCGCGTCTTCGCCCGCATGTTCGCCGCCTATGCAGGCGCGGCGATGGGAGAATGGTTCGACGCGATCGCGATCCAGGTAATGATCGTCTACCGCTGGGGAGCCGGACCGGTGACGCTGTCCTGGATACCGGTCGTCATGGCGCTGCCCGGCCTGCTGCTCGGCACGCTGGCGGGCGTCGCCGCGGACCGGCTGCCGCGCATCCGGCTGATGCTGCTGTGCGATCTGTTCACGGCCGCCGTCACGGCCGCGCTGCTGGCAGCGCCGAACGTCGGCGCGCTGATCCCGCTGCTGGCGCTGCGCGCGGGCGCAGCCGCGTTCATCGCGCCGGCCCAGCAGGCGGTCACGCGGCGGATCGTGCCGGCGGACCAGCTGTTCCGGGCGACGACGCTGAACGGCTTGCTGCAGCAGAGCGCCAAGATCGCCGGCCCGCTCATCGGCGCGTCCATTCTTGCGGCGCTGTCGCCGAGCGCCTGCATCCTGATCCACGCGGCGATGCGGCTGCTCTCGGCAGGCCTGCTCTGGACGGTCCGTTCGGCCGAGCCAGGGGCCGCGCCGGATGATACGGCGACGAGTTCGTCACGGGCCGCACGGCGTCAGTCCGTGGCGGCAGAGTGGCGCGAAGGCCTGCGGGCGATCGTCCGGGTGAAGCCCGTGCTGCATACGCTGCTCTTCGGGTTCGTCGGGCTGACCGCGATCCTGATGGTCGACTACCAGTTCGCGACGCTGCTGCAGGAGCTGGCGCCCGGGCAGCCGTCTCTGCTGGGCTGGCTCGTCGCGTCGATCGGCGCCGGCTCGGTCGCGGTCATGCTGCTGCTGAACAAGCGCGGACGTCTTCCGTACCGCTGGGGACTGGGCGGCGGCTACGCGCTGCTCGGCGCGGCCATCGCGGGACTCGGGACGCTCCGTCCCGGCGTGCCGGACGCGGCCGTACTTGCGCTCGGCCTGCTGCTCGGCATCGGGAACGGAATGTGCATCGCCACCAAAATCGCGCTGCTGCAGCAGGAAATGCCCGCCGACTTGATCGGCCGGGTGTTCGGCGTCGATCAGGCGTTGACGAGCCTTGTCATGCTGGGCGCGCCGCTCGCCGGCGGCTTGATGATCGAAGCGGCGGGCGCGCGTCCGGCGTTCGCGGCGTTCGGCTTGGCGACGGCGGCCGTCGGTCTGGCGGGTCTGCTCTGCGGGCCTGCCCTATGGGGGCGAAGCGGCGAAGCCGGCGTCGGAGCCGTCCGGCGGGAGGCATGACATCGCATGTAAGATGAAGAGGAAGGAGCTGCGGCTTAGGCTGCGGCTCCTTCTTTTGTTGCGCGGCCAGCCGCGCTCGGTCGATCTTTCAGACGCGCATATTTTTGTCCATCGACTAATAAATTTTGGGTAAGACGTTTAATTGTGAAGGAAGTGTGGCTATGGGAAGATATCGATGGAAAAAATGGCGTAAATTCTTCCTTTGGCTGCTTGTAATCGGTGCCGTGATCTGGTACGTAGCTACCGGCGGCCCTACCGTGCTGGGAGTCGCGATGACGATTCTCAGCCTGCTGCTGCAGCTGTTGTTCGCGATGATGTTCATGATCGTGCAGTTCGTCGCGCTCTTCTGGTTCCTGGCGAGGGGCCGAACGTACTGGATTTTGCCCGGCGAGACGGGCGCCACGTGGGACGACTATCGCGGCAATCCCGAAATCGTGGACAACGCGAAGCGGATCGTGACGCTGCTGCGAGGCGTGAAGGACTTCAAGGAAATGGGCGGCGAGGCGATTCGGGGCTTCCTGCTGTGCGGACCGCCGGGCACGGGCAAATCGTATCTGGCGCAGGTCATCGCCAACGAGGCGCAGGTGCCGTTCGCTTATGCGTCGGCGCCGAGCTTCCAGAACATGTTCTTCGGCGTCGGCAACATGAAGGTCATGCGGCTGTACAAGAAGGCGCGCAGCCTGGCGAACGTATACGGCGCGTGCATTATTTTCATCGACGAGATCGATGCGATCGGGATGAAGCGCAACGGCGGCGGCGGGGCGATGATGGGCATGATGGGCATGGGCGGCGGTTCGGGGCTGCTCAACGAGCTGCTGCTGCAGATGGATCCGCCGAACATCGACAACGGCAGGATCGCCAAACTGCTGCGGACGCTCGGCTTGCGGCGCAAGAAAGCGGAACGGCCCGCGGTGCTGACCGTCGCCGCGACGAACCTGCCCGAGGTGCTCGACTCGGCGCTGCTGCGGCCGGGACGGTTCGACCGCCAGCTGTGGGTCGATGCGCCGGACTACGACGGACGGGTCGATATTTTCCACTATTATCTGAAGAAAGTGAAAGCCGACGAGACGCTGACGCCGGAGAAAGCCGCGCTCGACACGATTGGCTACAGTCCGGCGCAGATCAAGCATATCGTGAACGAATCGGTCATCATCGCGCATCAGCGGGGCGCATCGCTTGCCAGCTACCTGGATTTCCGGGTCGCGATGGAGACGTACGAATGGGGGCTCAAGCAGCCGCTCCGCTCCATGAGCGAGGACGAGAAGCGCAATGTCGCCTATCACGAAGCGGGTCACGCGGTTGCGCAATATTTGCTCAAGCCGCATGACCGGGTGTGGAAGGTGACGATCATCCGCCGGGGCAGCGCCCTCGGCCTCGCCGCGACGAAGCCGACGCACGAGCGTTACAACCGGAGCGACAGCGAGATTCTGGCGGCGATCCAAGTCTGCTTGGCCGCCCGGGCGGTCGAGGAGGAATTTCTCGGGAAGAAGCTGAACGGCGTGACGTCCGATCTGCAGCAGGCGACCCATCTGGCGGGCGCTTACCTCGGGGCGGTCGGAATGGGCGACGAGCTGTTCAGCTTCCTCGCGGCGGGCTCGCATCAGGAAGCGCTGAAATCGCTGCGTCCGAAAATCAACGAGCTGCTGAAGGACCAGATGCAGCAGGTGAAGAAGCTCGTGAAGGAGCATGCCGAATTCGTCCATGTCATTGCCGAGGATTTGCTGAAGCAGGGCGACCTGACGGGCGAGGAAATCGAGGGCATCTATTTCGCCATCTACGGGCGGACGCGTCCGGAACCGCCTAAGGTCATGGCGCTTGCCGAGAAGGCGGCGGAGCAAGAAGCGGCTCGGCCCGGATCCGCGCAAGGTCATCCGGCTGGCCAAGCGGGGCAGGCCGAGGACATGCGGGGACAGGCGGAGCAGGAACCGGAGAAGCCGGCGCAAACCGCTTCAGAGCCGGCGCCTTCGGAGGCGGATCCGGGCAAGGAGGAACCGACGGAAGACGAATCGGGCGAAGATGACGACTCTACCGGGCCGGACGGTACAGAAGAGAAGGCTTGAACAGGCGCGCGCTTGGCAATTGTCCATTCTCTATGCGATGATGGGAGCATAGCGGGTAAGAGGAGGAGAATGGATGATGAAATGTGCCGTGTTGGACGATTACCAACAGGTCGCACTGTCAATGACGGATTGGTCGGCGATCGCCGATCGCGTGGAAGTCAAGGTGTTCGCTGCCCATTTCGAGACCGAGGACGAAGTGGCGGCTGCCATCGGAGATTGCGAGATCGTGGTCATCATGCGCGAGCGGACGCCGTTTCGGCGTACGCTCTTCGAGCGCCTGCCCCGGTTGAAGCTGCTCGTGACGACGGGGATGCGCAACGCTTCGGTCGATCTGGCCGCGGCGGCGGAACGCGGCATCGTGGTCTGCGGCACGCCGGGAGGCGGCGAAGGAACGACCGAGCTGACGTGGGCGCTCGTATTGGGACTGGCCAGAAAGCTCGTGCAAGAGAATGAAGCGCTGCGCGGCGGCGGACCGTGGCAGTCGACGGTCGGCGTCGATTTGATCGGCAAGCGCCTCGGTCTGCTGGGTCTTGGCCGGATCGGCAGCAACGTCGCGCGGATCGGACAAGCATTCGGCATGGAGGTAGCGGCGTGGAGCCAGAATCTGACCGCGGACAAAGCCGCCGCCGCGGGCGTGCGTCTGGCGGCATCGAAGGAAGAGCTGCTGGAGAGCAGCGACATCGTCTCGGTTCACCTCGTGCTCAGCGAGCGCACGAGAGGACTGATAGGCGCGCGGGAGCTCGGGCTCATGAAGCCGAGCGCCTACTTGATCAACACCTCGCGCGCGCCGATCGTCGACCGGACTGCGCTCTTGGACGCGCTGCGCGGCGGCATGATTGCGGGCGCCGGACTGGACGTGTACGAGACGGAGCCGCTGCCTGCCGACGATCCGATCCGGTCGCTGCCCAATGTGCTGGCCACGCCTCATATCGGGTATGTGACCGAGGACTCCTACCGCGGCTTCTTCCGCGGGATCGTGCAGGATATCGAGGCGTTCTTGAACGGCTCGCCGATTAACGTAATCGGCTAGAGGCAGCGGTTGCATCGCCGGCTGCCGATGAAGCTCGGTTTAAACATGGGAAGAACGCACGCATGTTAATGAAAGTACAATCAAACATCAGCGTCGCGGGCAAATTAGAACGAACAACCTCCGAACACGGCTTTCGCCAATGTTCGGAGGTTGTTTGCCTTCCGCTAGCTTTCGAATAAAATCTCGCCCGTCCGCGATAGATCGTAGCCGGCGATCGCTTGCAGCTCCTGCTTGAACGCCTCCGAACGGATGATGCGCAGCAGCGTCGGCAGCCACGCCATCGCGGCGGGCGTCTTCATGACGACGAGATCGTACCGTTCCCGGATCAGCGGGACGAAGTCGATGCCGCCCACGAGCGAGGCGGCCTTCTCGCTGCCGACGCCGGCATCGGCATGGCCTGCGGCCACCTGCGCGGCGACGCCGAGATGATTGGTCTGCTCCTGCTCGTAGCCGGTTATCCGATCGGCCTGGATGCCGTGCAGCCGAAGCTGCTCGTCCAACAGCACGCGCGCGCCCGAACCGCGCTCGCGGTTGACGATGCGCAAGCCGGGACGGCCGAGGTCCGTCCAGCCGAGCAGCCCCAGCGGATTGCCCCGCGCAACGTAGAGGCCCGCTTGGCGGGACAGCAGATTGACGACGACGAACGAGGTGCCGACGAGCAGCTTGCGGATATAGGGCAAGTTGTATTCGCCGGTCTCGCCGTCAAGCAAATGCGTGCTCACGATATCGGCTTCGCCGCGGTACATCGAGATGAGGCTGTCCATGCTGCCGACATGCGCGCGCAGCGGACGCGTGCCGGGCAGCTGCTTCTCCAGATGGTTGGCGAGGATGTCCAGGCTGACGTCCTGCCCGGTGATGACGATCGGCCGCGTCCCGTTCATGGACGACGACGGGATGCGAGTGAACGCGGCGTCGGCAGCCGCGGCCGCTTGGAACTGGCGCTCCGGCGCGCTGATGCCTTTCGCGCGCTGCTTGTACGCCTCGAAGTCGGAGGCGTCCACGCGCATTTGCTTGCCGACGCGGTAGGAGGGCAGCTCGCCTTTCTTGATCAGGTCGTAGACGGTCAGTTTGGATATTTTCAGCAGCTTGGCGATTTCTTCGGTCGTATAGGAAACGTCGCTGGCCATGATGAAGCTCCTCCTGCGGATCGGGATCATTGCGTTTATTGTACCATATTGCGGCAGAGCGAGGCGCGGGAAGACTCGTAAAGTCCGGCCGCGTATGTTAGATTATGGGTACTACATCCAAAGGAAGGTTGTCCAACAATGACGTCTGACTCGAGCGCTTATTCGATGATCATGGGAATTCCGGTTCCGAAACTGACGATGGCGGAGACCGCGGCGAACGTGCAAGCCGTTATCCGGGCACGACAAGACGAGCTCTATCATATCGTGACGCTGAACCCGGAAATCGCGATGGCCTGCCAGCAGGACCGGGAGCTGCGCGGCATTATCGACGAGGCCGACCTGCTGACGGCGGACGGCATCGGCGTAGTCATGGTTTCCCGCATGCGGGGGAATCCGCTGCCCGAACGCGTCACCGGCTGCGATTTGCTGTTCGAGCTGCTGGCGGCCGGACAGCGGAATCGGTGGTCCTTCTATCTGCTGGGCGCGAGCGAAGAAGCCAACAGGCGCGCGGCGGAAGTCATCGCGGCCCAATATTCGGGCGCGATCGTAGCGGGCCGGCAGCACGGCTTCTTCGATGCGTCGGAAGACGAGCGGATCGTGGCGGACATTAATGCCAAGCAGCCGGACGTGCTCGTCGTCGCGCTCGGCGCGCCGAAAGCGGAGCGCTGGATCCATGCGTACAAGCACCGCCTCCGCGCTTCGGTCGCCGTTGGCGTCGGCGGCAGCCTGGATATCGTGGCGGGAACGGTCAAGCGGGCTCCGCGCCTCTGGCAGCGGCTGCACGCGGAATGGCTCTACCGGCTGCTGAACCAGCCGTCGCGCTGGCGCCGTCAGCTGATTTTGCCAAGGTTCGCGCTGAAGGCGTTGTTCTACAACGAACGCGGCGGATCGTCCTAGGCGCGCCGCTGCATGGAATTCGATCGGCTTCGTATGCTAAGCAAGGTACGGTATGCAGCATATGATGGAGGCAGCCTGCGCGGCTGCTTCTTTATTTTGGTTGCGGAAACATATACCAATGCGAATTTTTGCGATTGCAATGAACTTTTCGCGCCTCGGCGGGCTCTTAGTTATGAAAGGGGAGAGAACCTGATGGTCAGCCGTCTTGTGAGACAAGCCAAAAAAGGCAACAAGGATGCATTATTACAACTCATCATGGCCGACCGGGACGCTTATTACCGTCTTGCCTACTCCTATATGGGGAACGAGCATGACGCGATGGATGCGATGGAGGATATGATCGTTACGCTCTACGAGAAGATCGGGCAGCTGCAGAAGGCGGAGGCGTTCTACGGCTGGAGCAAAACCATTCTCGTCAATCGATGCAAAGCGCTGCTCCGCAAGAACGGGATGTTTCAGCCGCTGGAAGAGGAGCTCGAAGCGTCGGTGCAGGCGTTAACGGAAGCCAATCCGTACCGGAGCACGGAATCCGAGATGGACATGCAGGCGCTGCTCGCTCACTTGAATGCGCAGCAGCGGGAAGCGATCGAGCTTCGCTATGTGCACGACTTTCCCTATCAGACGATCGCGGACATGACGGGCGTGCCGCTCGGCACGATCAAGTCACGCATTTCGATTGGCATGCAGAAGCTGAAAGAGATCATCGGAGGTGAGCGCTATGAGTACCATTGAGGAGAAATTCCATCAGCACAAAGAGAGCTTGCATCAGCTCAAAGCGCCGATTGAATTGGAAGATCGGCTGCGGCAAGCGCTGTATCGCGCCCCCGCCAAGAAGCGCAAGCGGAACCGGGCTTTGACCTGGAGCCTGTCGGCGGCCGCGGCGCTGCTGCTGTTCGTCCTGACCTACCAGTACCCGGCCTTCGCTTATTACGGGGGCAAGCTGTTGAATCGGGAAGAGCTGACTTCGACTAGCTTCTCCGAAGTCGCCGAGCATGGATACGGACAAACCGTCGGCAAAAGCAAGACGATCCAAGACGGCACCGTCATTACCGTTACCGGCGTAATCGCCGACGATAATGAGTTTCTGATGTATTATACGATCGATCTTCCGGAGGGCGAGACGTTTAAAATCGGTGATTCCAACCGGTTTGATATCTACAAAGTAAAAGGTTTTCTGACGGATTCCAACGCGACGGAGGGCGGCAGCGGGTACAATAAGGATCGGACCCGGCTGCAGGGCGTCCAGAAGTTCGAGCCGGTCAGCCCGTTCTCGCGGACGTTAACGGTCGAATTCAGCGAGTGGCTGGAAACCGGTACAACGGAGAAAGCCGGCACGAAAAAAGTGTATCCGATCTCGTTCAAATTCGAGGCGAATAAAGCGATGAAGAGCATCCTTCGGGCAGACATCGCGAAATCCGTGCCCGTCGACGAAGGGACGGTCGCATACGACTCGATCACGGCTTCGCCGACTTCGACGGTGATTAAAGGGCACTACGAGATGGACAATGGCGAGCCTCCGAGATATCCGGGCACGATGAAGCTTTTGGTGAATGGGGTCGAAGTGAATTCCTGGGGAATGAGATCGAGCGGATCGAACAAAAAGGGCGTTGCGAATTTCGAGCTCGGCTATGACGTGCTGCCGACCGACAAGATCGAAACGATGGATATCGTACTTGAAAGTTTCCCGGGCTATCAGAAGGTAACGGAACCGATTTCGCTTACTTCGCCTTCGGATCGATCGATTCGAATCGGCACGGAGAAGCTGTTCGTTCGAAGCGTGACCAAGACCGCGTCCGGGTACGATATCGTCATCGCAAGGGCGCAGTTTACGCAGTTCGACACCGACGGGTTACTCGTGCAGGCCGGCGGCAAGCGGGTGCCGATTGCTTCGGTTTCCAAGGCGCGTCCATGGGATTTGGGCAACAATAACGTGTTCTGGGAGCAGACGTATGCCGTGAAGACGACGGATAAGCCGGAATTTCTGCTGCTGCAAGGCTTTCATTATATCAAGCCGTATCAGGAGACGATAGCGATTCCGATCGATACCGACAAATAGAACGTTATTATGACTGGATAGCGGTAGGATGGAATGGGAAGCAATAGGCGCATGACGAAGAGACGGCGGCCGGTCAATGACCGGCTGCCGTCTCTCTATGGCGTGTATTCGGTTTCGTTTAAGGTTACCGGCCGGACCGCATCATCAGGTACGCGATCAAATAAGCGGCGGACGTCAGGCCGAACAGCGCGTAGATGCCCGGCGTGCACGCCAAGTACAGGCTGATCGGCAGCGACCAGAGGAAGGCGGCGAGCAGCGGGTAAGGCTTGGCGAACCAGGAGGCGACGGCCGCCAGCAGAGCCGGCAGCAGCAGCGTCCAGCCCGAGCGGATCAATACCGCGTGCGCGTCATCCCCCGGTTCGGCGTATACGTTGGCGAAGTTGAACGACAGCCATAACAGGACGGAAACTCCGGCCGCGGACAGCCCGAGCATGCCGGATTTACGCATGCCGCTCCGTCTGGACGAGACAGCCTGCATCATTCGTGACGACCTCCCTCCAAGTATAGGCGCTGTGCACGGATCGCGCGCCGACCGGCGCATACCGCCGCCAATCGCCCCCTGCCATCGTCTCCTTCTGTCTACCGTCGGCTGACCGTTCGTTAGTCCGCTACGCGCACATAGACCCGTTCACCGTGTTTGTCCACCGCGACCGGAGACTCGAAGAACTCGCTCAAGCCGTCGGATGTCAGTACCTCTTCCGTGCGGCCGCTGCGCACGACTTCCCCGCCCCGAATGAGAAGCGCATGCGTGAACGCCGGCAAAATCTCTTCCGTGTGGTGGGTGACATAGATCAGCGTCGGCGCATCGGGGCGCTCCGCAAGGTCCTTGATGCTCGCCAGCAGCCGTTCGCGGGAGAAGAGATCGAGCCCGTTGCACGGCTCATCCAGAATCAGGATGCGCGGCTTCGCCATCAGCGCGCGGGCGATGAGGAGCTTCTGCTTCTCGCCCTGCGAGCAGGTGCGGAACTCGCGGTCCCAGAGATGGGCGCAGCCGAGCGTTTCCATCAACGAACGGGCGGTATCGATGTCCGCCTCGGAGACGTGGTCGTACAGTCCGATCGTCGCGTGCTTGCCGCTGATGACGATGTTTTGCGTGCGGTCCGACGCGTACAGCTTCTCCTGCAGCGATGTGCTGACCCAGCCGATTTCTTTGCGCAGCGCCCGCAAATCGACTTCCCCGAAGCGATGGCCGAGTACGCTGACGGTGCCTTCCGATGGCCAGAAATAGCCGTTTACGAGATTGAGGAGCGTCGTTTTGCCCGAGCCGTTCAGCCCGAGCAGCGCCCAATGCTCGCCGGGAGCGACCTGCCAGCTCACGTCCTTCAGCAGCGTGAGCGGCCCGTTGCGCCAGGTGACATGTTGAATATCGATGATCATATGATTGTCGTAAACTCCTTCCGCGATGCCATGCGCGTCAAGCCGAGCCGATGGCTGACGATTCCTTGCGCGCAATTCGTTGTGTCTATGATTCTATTGTACGCCTGTCGGACGGATTGCTCAATTCGCGCGGCGCCATTAATTTCGCATGAGCTTGGCGTCGCGGGGCAGGAAGAAGGCGCAGATGCCGAGCAGCGGCAGGAACGCACAGAGCCCGACGACGAAATCGACGCTCGTCGTGTCCATCAGCCAGCCGAGCAATACCGAGCCCAAGCCCGCCATGCCGAACGCCAGGCCGAAGAACAAGCCGGACACCGTGCCGACATGATCCGGCATCAGCTCCTGCGCGTACACGATGATGACGGAGAAGCCGGACATGAGAATGAGGCCGATCGCGCAGCAGAGGAGGACGGCGGCGACGGGGCCGACGTAAGGCAGCAGCAGCGAGAACGGCGCCGTGCCGGCAATGGAAATCCAGATCATCGTCTTGCGCCCGATCCGGTCCGCGAGCGGTCCGCCGAGCAGCGTGCCGAGCATACCGGCGAATTGCAGCGCGAACAAGCAGATCTGGGCGCGCGCCAGGGGCAGATGGTAATGGTCCATGAAATAGAACGAGTAGAAGCCGGTCATGCCTGCGATATAGACGAATTTAGAGAAGAGCAGCGCGATCAGGATTGCCATCGAGCCGGCGATGAACCATTTGGTATGCGGCTGCTGTGCCTGACGCTCTCGGCTTGCTGAAGCGGCGGCCCGCTTCGTCTTCGCTGGCGCGGCGGCCAATTGACTGCTATACCAGCGGCTGATGACGAGCTGCACCGCGATGCCGATGACGGCCGCGATCGTAAACCAGAGGAAGCCGAGCTGTCCGTTCGGCATGAGCACGAACGCGACGAGCAGCGGCGCAAGCGCCTGGCCGGTATTGCCGCCGACTTGGAACACCGACTGCGCCATGCCGCTCCCTTTGCCGGCTGCCATGCGCGCGACGCGCGACGACTCCGGATGCAGCACGGACGAGCCGACGCCGATCAAGGCCGAGGACGCGAGCAGCATCCAGAAGGCGTCCGCATAGGCGAAACCGACGATGCCGAAGAGCGAGAACAGCATGCCGAGCGGAAGCAGGCCCGGCATCGGGCGGCGGTCCGACATGTAGCCGATGAACGGCTGCAGCAAGGAGGCCGTGATGTTGAGCATGAACGCGACCCAGCCGATTTGGGTGAACGTCAGATGCATGGAGGATTGGAAGAGCGGGAATGCCGATGGCACGGCCGTCTGCATCGCATCGTTGAGCAGATGGGCGAAGCTGACGCCGAGCAGCATGAAGACGGCGGGATTGCGCGTCGCTTGCACGGCAGCGGTGGATACATTCATGGGCGGGGCCCCCTTTCGATTTTCTACATTGTAGCGAAAGCAGGAGAGCGGGTCGTTGCGATTCGTGCTGCGAGCCGAGCAATTTTTGCTATAATGGGAGCAGGTGATGGCTGATGGAGATGAAAGTGGAGACGGATTGGATCGAATTATGGCAAGGGAGCGAAGCGTTCAGCAACGTCCCGCATACGCATGACGAATGGATGCAGGTGACGCTGCCGGTCAAGGGCGTGTGCCATTTTACGCAGGAGGCGCGCAGCTTCGGGCTGGAGCAAGGGAGCGGCTTGATTCAGCCGCCCGGAACGAACCACCACTTCCGCATCGGCGAGAGCGCCGCGGTCGTGATTGTGAAGGTGCGCGAACGCGGCCGCGGCGGCATGGCTTCCGTCCGGCGGGATTTCGAAGCCGGCGCGGGGCATGAGCTTCGCCAGCGGTTCGATGCGGACGCCGTCGTCGCCCGTTTCCGGACGTGGATGCTTGCGCTCATACAGGGCCAGTCGGCGGCCGATCCGCTTGCCGTTCAGGAGGTGGAGCATGACGTCCTGGCTTATGTAAGCGGCCTGATCGGGATGGAGCATGGCGAGACATATCGGTCCGAGCCGCCGAAAGGGGTTGCGGATCCGCATTTGCTGCGGGCGATCGCCTATATGCACGATTGTTACGATGAAACGATTAGCGTCGACGAACTGGCGGCGCTCGCGCTGCAGAGCCGGTTTCATTTCATACGTTCGTTTCGCGAGGCTACCGGCACGACGCCGTATCAATACGTGCTCAAGCTGCGCGTGGATGAAGCGATGGCGCGCCTCCGGCGGACGGAGACGACGATCGGGCAGATCAGCGCGGATCTCGGCTTCGCGAGCACGAGCCAGTTTCATCGGGCGTTCCTGAAGATGACCGGGATGACGCCGAAGGCGTATCGGCTGCTGCAATGAAGGACGGATAGCCGGGAATAACAGGACGGACTGGCAGGCTAACGGAGTGCAGCCGTATGAGGGAAGCATGGATTTGAGAGCGGTGATCGTGTAAGGCAATCGCGGGTTGCAAGGGCTGGAGAGCGGCCGTATTGGGCAAGTGCGGATTGTAAGGACGAGAGCGGCCGTATTGGGCAGGCGTGGAATGTAAGGACTGGAGAGCGGTCGTATTAGGCAGTGCGGAATGCAAGGACGAGAGCTGCCGTATTAGGCAGGCGTGGAACGTAAGGACTGGAGAGCGGTCGTATTAGGCAGTGCGGAATGCAAGGACTGCAGGGGCAGCATGTAGCAAACTACAAGGGCAACAAGGGCAACAAGGGCAACAAAGAGTAGAAAGGCAACAAAGACTACAAAGACTACAAAGACTACAAAGACTACAAAGACTACAAAGGCAACGTGGGAGTGACCTGACCACCGTTCGTAGCTTCGCGAGCCCTTGGGTCTCGGGCTAGTGGGCAGCTTAACTGAAACGTGCAACTATGGCAGCGGACACAGGATCCACTATTTTCTTGAAATCAATGGTTTTTGAATAGCAGCCGGACACAGTGCAGTTAGTATTAATAGTGGACACACGCTTAACGAACACAGGATAATACACGTAACGAATAAGAAGAGGTGTCCACTATGGGGGAACAACGGCAACGATACAACGAAGAATTTAAGAGACAAACAGTGCGATTCGTGCAGGAGCAAACGAAGTCCCTTTCGGATCTGAGTGAGGAGTTGAATATCCCCAAAAGTACGCTGAGTCAATGGATGACACAGTACCGACAGTTCGAAAAGGAGCCGGTGGTGAATCACCCTGAGAAAATCAAACTCCTCGAACAGTCACTAAAGGATGCTGAGCTGGAGAACCGCCGTAAAGAACGCGAGCTCGAAGACATGAAAGAAGAGCTCGCTATCCTAAAAAAAGCATTGCACATTTTCAGCAAAGCAAAGAACTAAGGTTCCAGCTCATCGACGAACACCGCTCCGAGTTCCGAGTCGAGAAAATGTGCGTAGTCTTAGGAGTATCCAAGAGCGGCTATTACAAATGGCTTGAAGCAACGCCTTCCGAGCGTCAACTGCGTAAAAAGCAGCTCACTGAAAGGATTACGTGGCACTTCTACGACTCACAGAAACGCTACGGCAGCCCGCGCATACACAATGAGCTCGTCAAAGAAGGCTGGGTCGTCTCTGAACGCACGGTAGGCAAGATCATGAAAGAGAACAACCTTCGCTCGTGCATGTCGGGGAAATTCAGAGTGACCACGACAGATTCTAAACACCAACTGCCGATTGCGCCAAACGTGCTTCAGCAAGATTTTACCGCAACGAAACCGAACCAGAAGTGGGTAGCGGATATTACGTATATCCCCTGCCGCCAAGGGAAGCTTTACCTGGCTAGCATTTTGGATTTATACACGAAGCAAATCGTAGGCTGGAAGCTTAGCAATACCATGACGACAGATTTGGTTTTGGACGCCTTGAAGCAAGCGTACGCGGCTAAGAAACCAGCAAAGGGTCTCATTCATCACTCTGATCGCGGATCGCAATACGCGTCCAAAGAATACCGCAAGCAGCTCAAGAAGTACAAAATGGAAGCCAGCATGAGTCGCAGAGGCAACTGCTACGATAACGCTTGTATCGAGGCGTACCACAGCATCTTGAAACGCGAATTGATCTACTGCAATCCTAAGTTTAAAACCCAGGCAGAGGCATACCAGGAAATCTACCGCTACCTGGAGTTCTTTTACAACCGCAAACGCTCGAACAGCACACTCGGCTACATTTCGCCGTATCTATTTGAGCAACTTTATTACGAAAAAAATGCATAATTTCTTGTCCACTTTATTGACGGAAGAGCACAGGATCCGTTATTGGGCTCGGAAATCGCCAAAATCCCGCTATTCGGACGAAATAAAGGATCTCCTGTCCGTCAGTATGCTGGAAATCGATCTTTTTCGGACAATAGCGGATCTCTTGTCCGTCGGGCCCGCCGGCGCCGAGCGCATGGCCGCCAGCGCCGGCGCCGAGCGCAGGGCCCGCCGGCGCCGAGCGCAGGGCCCGCCGGCGCCGAGCGCAGGGCCCGCCGGCGCCGAGCGCAGGGCCCGCCGGCGCCGAGCGCAGGGCCCGCCGGCGCCGAGCGCATGGCTCGCCGGCGCCGAGCGCATGGCCCGCCGGCGCCGAGCGCCATGCATTACATGCAAAAACGGCCTGCGGGGCTCATTCCCCGCAGGCCGTTTTGCTTTCAAATACCCAGCCTAGTTTGCCTTCGCCGGCAGGCCGTTCGCTTCGCGCACGAGCGCGAAATACTGGTCTGCCCGGACGGCTTGATAGTCGTTGCCGAGCGATTGGTTCAGCGACGCGACGTCGGTAGGCGTCATGCTCCACGCCAGCAGGCCGAGCGAGACGAAGAGCGGCGATTTGCCGTCCCAGTTCGCCTTGGCTTCGTCCAGAATGCGCTTGCCGTCCTGCACGGTGCTGATGCCTTGAATCGTCGACACCGGCAGCTTGCCGCCCTCGATCGAGATGCCGTAGCGGTCTTCCCAGCTCAGGAACACGCCCGGTGCGCGATATTCGTTCGCATACGCGGCGACCTTGGCCGCGCTGAGCGGCACGTTCTGGCCGGCGACGCGGTTCAGCACGTACGGGATCGTCATGCCGGTCTTCTTCATGTACGAGTACGTTTGTTTCAGATAAGGCGCGAACGTGGCGTCAGGCCAAGCGTTCGGATAGAAATACCCGGCGCCCGACGGACCTGCGATAATCTCGTCGTTCGGCGTCGCGGTGCTGAGGTAGTGATCGAGCATGACCGGCGCGCCGTCGTACAGCAGCGGGCTCGACGTCCAGTTGATCGGCACCTTGCCGCGGTTCGGATCGTCCCACAGGACGCGCAGCCGGTGCTCGTTGTACTGGAAGTTGTCGCCTTCGCTGAACGTATAGGTGACGTAGATTTTATTTTCCAGCTTCGGCGTCTTGGCCGGGGCGGGCAGCTTCACTTTCATGGACGTGCCGGAGAACACCGACATGTTGCTGAACCAATCCGCGGCCAAGACGTAGACGCCGTGCTGCGACGTAATTTCGACGGAATTGAACTCGCCCTGAACGTCGTTGCTGAACCAGCCCAAGTACGGCGTGCCAGGCTTGACGTCCGACAGGATGCGTTCGAACAGCTCGCGCTGCTCGGGCACGTTCGCGTCGAGCCAGAAGACCATCGCCTTGTTGGCGACCGCGTAATCGCGCAAGTAGCCGTAAGGCTCCTTCTGCTCCGAAGACAACGGCTGCTCGCTGCCGGCCGATACCTTGTATTGATTCCACATGTCGACGGAGGCGGTCAATTGCTTCGTGCCTGCGGGCGGCGTGAACTTGTACACGAAGTAGCGGCCGTTATCGGCAAAGCGATGACCGCCGCTTCCGTCCGAAAGCTGCGAGCTTTGCGCATCGTACAGGAACGGCGTCTCGTCCGCCGTCCCCGGCACGAAACGGGCGATCGTCTGGCCGTCCGCCTTCACGGTCACTTCATGCACCGCGGAGCCCCAGCCGTCTTGCGGGAACGCGTCGTCGAAACGGAGATAAACCGAGTCTTTGCCCAGGAAAGAACTCAGATCGAGATCGTAGACGCTGCGGTTCTTCGCGTCGCGCTCCTGCGTCGTATCGGCGGCGATCGTCTTGAAGGAAGCGGGGAGTCCGTCCGGGATGGGAACGGACGTATCCGGGCTCAGCCCGATCAGCATCCGGTGCGTCGTTTGGCCCCACAGATGCTCGTACTCCCACGTGTAGGCATCCAGCCGATCCTTGAATTTGCCGCGTAGATCGTCAAGCACCTTCAAGCCGAAAGGGGCGGCTGCCAGCTTCTGCGCCAGCTCGGGACTAGCGACGATGGCGTTCTCGAGTCCGGCCATCGTCGTCGCGACGTTAATGGAATCCGGCACGTTCGGATCGTATACGATAACGCCTTTGACCTCGTTCTTGAACGTGCGCACGATGTCCCAGTAATTGTCTCGGACCTTGTACGGCACGTCGAGATCGTTCAGCCACGTGAATTTGCCTTCTTCCTTGCTTTCGAGCAAATAGATGCGGGGCTGCTCGCGGTTGACGATACCCTGCAGCGTAGCCAGCATAATTTTGACGTCGCCGGGCGCGCCGTAAATATCGGCGACTTCGAGCTGCTTGACTTTGGCGAAGCTCGGCAGCGCTTGACCGGCAGGCCAGCTGATCGCGCTTTTGTTCTTGGCGGCGGGCTGCCCGGGAGTTTCCGCCGATGCGCCGATGGTGAAGGTGAGCAGGCAGGCAATCGCCAGTCCTGCCGTCGTTGTCGTTCGAAACATGAATCGAACACCTCGTTTGGGTTAGTGTGAGAATCGCTTATTCCGCGCCGCCCCTCTTCAACTCCTCGTCAGCGGCGCTGCTTCAAACAAGTCCGTCGTCATGAATCCATGCGCTGCTTCTTGCTTCAAGCCGTTCTTGCGCATGCTTTACACGATTCACCTCCTGATTGAGTCCCGTATCGTCCACTCGCACAACGTGCAATGAACACGATATATATTTAATATATTAGATATGTAAAATCAATGCATTCGACAAAAGATCCGATCGATCAACATGAAATTGATTCGTTCGATCGGGAGTGCATAATGGGCAATCCATTGGATAAAGAGGTATCTAGGCGCATGGAATCATGCTTGCACAGCCGCTTACAAAAATATATTATATATACGAATAAGACACAGAGAATTGGTGGTGTGACATGAGCACGGCCGAACGAATACCACTTTACCAGAAGATTCAGGATTACATTCGCGAACTGATCGAGACAGAGGGGTTGAAAGAAGGGGATCGGATCCCGACAGAGAAAGAGCTGATGGAGAAGTTTAACGTCAGCAAAATTACGGTTGTCAATGCGTTGTCCGGACTAGCGAACGAGAAAATCATTTCGCGCGTACCCGGGCGGGGCAGCTTCGTGAGCGAGCGAAACAAAGAAACGGCGGCCGATACGCAGCATCCGGTTTCGGCGCATTCGCCGGCAGGCTCGGCGGCTTCGGAGCCGCATGAATCCGGGCTGATGAGGAGGGGGGTCGTCGGGCTTGTCATGCCGTCGATTTACGATTTCTTCGCGATGCGGCTCGTCGAAGGCATACGAAGCACCTTGGAAGAGAAGGGCTGCCGCTGCGTCATACTGATGTCCGGCGGGGATCCGAAGCAAGAGATCGAAGCGATCAAGACGCTGAAGGAAATCGGCGTCGAGGGGCTGTTGATCTTCCCGGTCGACGAGGAACGGTATAATGAAGAGATTCTCGCCATGAAGTTCTCGGGCTTTCCTTTCGTTCTGATCGACCGTTTCCTGCCCGGCGTTGAGACGAATTACATCGCGGCGGACGGCCGGATGGGCGCGAGCCTTGCGGTGGATCATCTCTGGGAGCTCGGTCACCGGGAAATCGCGATCTGCTCCGATTCGCCGCTGCAGACGGTCACCGTGCAGGAGCGGATCGAAGGGTACATGAACGCGCTCAAGAACAAAGGGGCGATGATCAACCCGGCGCATATGATCACGGAATTCAGAATGAACGAAACGGATAACCCGGAGCAGCATCCGCTGTACCGCTATATCCGCAACCGGATGGCGACCGCCTACATTACGCTGAACGGAAGGCTTGGAATCGAGATCTATCAGATGGCCAAGCATGCCGGGCTCAGCGTGCCGGGCGACGTCTCCATCGTCAGCTTCGACGACCCGACCTCGATCGTGGAAGATTTCGGCATCTTCACGCATGTCAAGCAGTACGAGTACGACATGGGCTGCCGGGCGGCGGAGATGCTGCTGCAAGTCATCCGGAACGGCAAAGGCAAATACATGAAGACGCTGATCGAGCCCGAGCTGGTCGTCCACCAGACGACCGGAGCGCCGACGGTCAAGTAAGCGTGCGAACAACGAACCGATCCAATAAACCGGCTTCCTTTTATCAGGAGGCCGGTTTTTGTTTTGATCGCATAAGCCAATAAAAATATATTGAATATATATAATGAATATTATATATTAAGTGCAAGAAGCTGGCTCTCGGCTCCTACGTCCGCAATGATGGAAACGGACTGTGACGATGCGATGAAATACACCAACGAGAACCTGAAGGGCAAAGAAGTCGTTACGCTGCAAATGCCTAACTAATCTTATAAGGCGGCGTTTTTGTCAAGAGCCTCGCCGGCGAAAGCCGGCAGGCTTTTTTAATCGATCAAGGCAAATTAAAGGAGGCAGTGACGCATGGCACGAAGAGCGAAGGCGAATCCCGAATGGACGGGCTTTCAGGAGTCGCGCCCGTACGGGACGAAGTATGATTTGCGCACCGATTTCGTCATGGTGTACGGCATCGGGAATGATTTGCCGGCACGAATCGAAGGCTGGAAGCAGGCCGGGTATACGATACACTTGATGACAGGCGTATCCTGGGGAGAATACCAGGATTATTTGTACAGCCGGTTCGACGGACGCGATCACTGGGACGAGGCGCAGAAGGACCGCGAAGGCAACCTGATCCAGCATGGCAAGGACGTTCCGTATATGGTGCCGACGATCGCGTTCTCGGAATACCTCGCGACGTACATCAAGCGGGCGATCGATTGCGGCGTCGAAGCGATTCATATGGAAGAGCCGGAATTTTGGGCGCAGGCGGGTTATTCCGAGGCGTTCAAGCGAGAATGGCTCACTTACTACGGCGAGGACTGGATTCCGCCGCATTCGTCGCCGGATGCGCAGTATCGGGCGTCCAAGCTGAAGGCGGCCATGTATTACCGGGCGCTCGACCGGATTTGCAGCCAGATGAAGGAATACGCGCTCGTCACGTATGGACGGACCGTCCGTTTCTATGTGCCGACGCACAGCCTGATCAATTATACGCAGTGGCGGATCGTCAGCCCCGAAGCGATGCTGGTGTCGATGCCGGCATGCGACGGCTTCATCGCGCAAATATGGACGGGAACGGCGCGCACGGCGAACGTCTACCGCGGCGTTCGCCGCGAGCGCACGTTCGAGACGGCGTATCTGGAATACGGCATTATGCAGGAGCTGACGCGAGGCACCGGGCGGGAGATGTGGTTCCTGCATGACCCGATCGAGGATAACCCGCGTTACACGTGGAGCGACTATCGTTATAACTACCGGCAGACCGTCGTCGCGTCGCTGCTTCATCCCGGCGTAAGCCAATATGAAGTCTGTCCGTGGCCGTGGCGGGTGTTCTCGCTGAAGTATCCGACCGAAGACGGCACGGGCAAGGAGACGATTCCGGGCGAATACGCGACCGTTCTGCTGACGGTCATGAGCGTGCTGCGGGATATGCACAATCACGAGGAAGAAGCGGGCGGCGCGGCATATACGAAAGGCGTCGGCCTCTGTCTCGCCAACTCGGCGATGTATCAGCGGGGAGACGTGATCGGGGAGGGCGAGGACAAGGGCATGTTCAAGTACGACGGCACCGGCTCGTCCGACAAGCTGACGGCGGAACAGCAAGATCTGCTCGACTGGTCGGCGTTCTACGGGCTGGCGCTGCCGCTCGTGAAGAAAGGCATCCCGCTGCGCCCGGTGCAGCTTGACAATATCCTGACCTTCCCTGGCTATATCGATGACTACCGGGTGCTGCTGCTCAGCTACGAATTCATGAAGCCGGAGCATCCCGGCATCCATCAGGCGCTCGGACAATGGGTGCGCGAGGGCGGCGTGCTGATCTATGTCGGCGACGGCTCCGATCCGTTCCATAACGTGCAGGAATGGTGGAACCGCGGCAACGGCGCAAGGAAGTACGACCGGCCCGAAGAGCATCTGTTCGAATCGATGGGGCTCGGCCGCGAGCCGAAGGAAGGCGAGCATACGGTCGGGCAAGGCGCGGTCATCTACTTGCGCGTCAATCCGGTCGCGCTGTCGCAGTCCGGAGAAGGGGCGGATCGCGTCACGGCGAGCGTTCGCCGCGCGCTCGGCATCCGCGGGGAAGAGCGGGATTATTCCGAAAGCGGCGTCTTGCGAATTCAGCGCGGGCCGTACGTCATCGCGCAGGCGATGGACGAGACGGGCTTGGAATCCGGTACGCTGCTGCAGGGCTCGTACATCGATTTGTTCGAGGCCGGTTTGCCGGTGCGCGACGGATTCGCGCTGAAACCGGGCGAGAACTGCCTGTTGTACGACCTCGGCCATGGAGCCGGCTCGGCTGCGGCGTCCGCCGAACCGGCCATTCTGATCAGCTCGTCGCGTATCCGCGATGAGCGCGACGATGCGGGAGCCTTCGGCTTCTTATCGGAATCGCCGTCGGATATGATCGTCAGCACGCGCATTCGCTGCGCCTCGGAGCCGAAACGGGTTACGGCGGACGGCAAACCTGCCGAATTCGATTACGATGCGGCTTCGGGCACGCTGCTCCTCCGGCACGAAGGGCAGCCAACCGGCGCGGCGATCGCGATCGAATGGCATTGACCGGCGGCGCCGGGCGCGGATAACGACTGGGATGCGGCGGTCGCGAGAGCGGCTGCCGCATTGTGAACGGTGTGCGGATAAACCGGTGCACTCGTGTATCGGTCTAATCCGTGCGAACGCGGGTGCAGCTATCGCCATTTCCTGGCGAAGCATTTGCGCGTGTCCGGTCCCGGACGTTGCACTAGCAACGCGTTAACCAAGCTGCCTTCGGGCGGCTTTCAGAGTGTCGAGGAAGTCCGCGGGACTTCCCGGCACTTTTATTTTGATGCGGTTGGTCCCGTCTCGGAGCGGATAATCGAGCGGAACGGATCGGGCGCCTACTATAATGTGATCATGCGGAAATTCGCGGTACTTCAGCTCCATATAGTGAAATGGGGCTTTCCCGAGGGTCTGAGGAGGTACAAGGGCAGCGCTCTACCGCGAATGTAGTGTACGTGGTACAACTCTTTGGCCGAACTCAGCGGAATATTGCCAATGTAGTGCACCAGGTTCACTAGCATGCAAAGAACCCTGCACCCCTGCCGCAGAATGGAGAAAAGTCGAAAAGTTGCTATACGAGCAACATTATTCGCCTTAGACCGATAAAAATGCGGGAAAAGTTGCTGTTTGGGCAACTTTTCCCGCATCAGACCGGTAATAATGCCGGTAAAGTTGCTGATCGGGCAACTTTTCCTTGTACCAACAACACTTTGCCCGAACTCAGCGGAATATCGCGACTGTCGTGTACCAGGCTCAACTCTTTGCCCGGTACTTTCATTCCCGGCCCGGAAACAAGAGATCACCCGCCGTATAATTCGACCGCTTGGGGACTTGGACTTGGGTTCCGCTGCCGCAAGCAGGCGGCTTTCTTTGGGCAGCCTCTGCCTCAGTCTGTCGAGAACGTTCGACGCCACCTATGTCGCATGTACGGAAAAGATCCCTCTTCCTAAGACGAGCGGACAGAGGTTCCTTTATTGGGGTGAAATCGGGCTTTCGGGGCAACGCACGGACACAGGATCCGTTAATGTCCCCGAATGACGTCGAAAACAGGCTAATTAGCCGATATAGCGGATCTCCTGTCCGTGAGCACGCGGAAAAACGTAATACAGAAGCGGATAGCGAACCTCCTGTCCGCGAGCACGCGGAAAACCAACGGATCTCCTGTCCGCTTCCTTGCATGGGCGGACGCAAGTGTACCTGCCGTCATGAAGCCGGCTGGCTAGAAACATACAGCAGTCCATGCCGCGCCGGCGAAGCGCCAACAGGAACTGTTCGTGCTCCGGGCGCGGTTTGCCACGAGCCTGCTCGAAGCAGCGTGTAGTTCCCAACAATCTGAGGCTGCCTTCGGGCAGCCTTTTTCGCGTCGGGCGAACGCATGGGCCGAGCTTCTTCCCCGGCGAGAATCCGTGCAGCCTGTCAGCTCAGCTGGTATAGTGGAGTACCCGGCAACTGCAAACGCAGTGTTTTTGTGCACCTTTTCAGTCAGTCAGTGCACCTTTTTCATGTAAGCGCTTGCTATACTAGGGGAGATCAAAACGGCGGCAAACCGCAAACGCAACGAAGGGGGCAACACCATTGTCAAAATCTAGCCTCGGGCCGGCCGCGGTCCCGGCAATCGGAACGGCGGCCGCGGTTCCGGCGAAACGCGGTCTATGGCGGCGAATCGTGGAGCACCGCATCCTGTATCTGATGTTCCTGCCCGTCGTCGTCTACTATGTCATCTTCCGCTACTGGCCGATCGTGCTGGCGTGGATCGTCGCGTTCAAAGATTTGCAGCTGGGCACGGGCGTGTTCAGCAGCGAATGGGTCGGCTTCGCCAACTTCCGGACGCTGTTCGAGGATCCGGAGATCGTTGACGTCATGCGCAACACGGTCGAAATCAGCCTGCTCCGCATAGTCGTCGGCTTCTTCCCGCCGATCGTGCTCGCGATCATGTTCCACGACCTCTCGTCGCGGCGGCTGAAGAAATGGCTGCAAAGCGCGGTGTACATTCCGCATTTCTTCTCATGGGTGATCGTATACGGCATCGTTTTCGCGTTTTTCTCCACGGGCTCGGGCTTCGTGAACAACGTGCTGGCATGGTTGGGCCATGATCGGTATGAATTCTTCCTCTCGGAGTCGTGGTTCCGTCCGCTGCTGCTCGGCTCGGCGCTATGGAAGGAGATCGGCTGGAGCACGATCATCTACCTCGCGGCGCTGACGACCGTGGACCCGCAGCAGTACGAAGCGGCGACGATCGACGGCGCGGGGCCGATCAGAAGGATTACGGCGATCACGCTGCCGAGCATTCTGCCCGTCATGACGTTCGTGCTGTGCATCAGCCTCGGCAACATCCTGTTCGCGGGCGGCGAGCAAATCCTGCTTTTCTACAACAAAGCGGTGCTGGATTCCGCCGACGTCATCGAGACATGGGTGTACCGCGAAGGGCTGAGCCGGCTGCAATTCAGCATCGGCACGGCCGTCGGCGTCTTCCAGTCCATCATCGGCATGATCTTCATCCTGGGCAGCAATTTCGTCGCCAAAAAATATACCGGCCGCGGCATCTGGTAGAAAGGGGTCACCATGTTCTATAAATCGCGCAGCGAAATCATCTATCAGACGATCATTCATATCATCGTCATTCTCGTCGCCGTCACCGCCGTGTTCCCGCTCGTCTACGTGCTCGGCATGTCGATCACGACCAAGGCGGAAATGATCCAGCGCAACTATTTCGTCATTATCCCGAAGGAACCGACCCTCGAAGCCTACAAGCGCATCATGGCCTCGTCCGTCGTCTGGCATTCCTTCCTGATTTCCGTCTTTCGCAGCACGGTCGGCCCGCTGCTCGCGCTGGCGCTGACGACCATCGGCGCCTACGTGCTGGCACAGCGCACGCTGCCGGGGAGGAACCTGTTCCTGTTCTTCATCCTGGCGACGATTCTGCTGAACGGCGGCATGATACCGACGTATCTCGTCATCAAGCAGCTGGGCCTCATTAATTCGCTCTGGTCCATGGTGCTGCCGCTGCTCGTCGACAGCTTCGGCCTGCTCGTGATCAAGATCTTCATCGAGAACTTGCCGGACGGGCTGATCGAGTCCGCCAAGATCGACGGCGCCAGCGAATGGAGCACCTTCACGCGCATCGCCGTGCCGCTGGCCGCGCCGGCATTGGCCGCTATCGGGCTGTTCAACCTCGTGGCGCACTGGAACAGCTGGTTCGACGCGCTGCTGTACCTGAACGACAAGTCGAAGTATCCGCTGCAAATGGTGCTCAAAAACATGCTCACCGTCGATTCCATCAGCGGCGACAACATGAACGGCATGCTGAAATCGACGCAGGCCGTCAGCACGGAGACGATCAAAATGGCGACGGTCGTCATCGGCCTCGTGCCGATCCTGTGCGTCTACCCGTTCCTGCAGAAGCATTTCGTCAAAGGCATGTACCTCGGGGCCGTAAAAGGCTGATCCCGATACTTGGCGGTGAAAGGGAGCCGTCTTCCGGCGGTTTCTTCACATAATTCGCAAGCGAGAAGAGAAAGGGGAAATCGAAGCATGAGAAAGAAATCGACCTACGCCTTATTGTCGGTCATGCTCGCATCCGTAACCGTGATGAGCGCATGCTCCGGCAATTCGAATGGCGGTAACGGGGCGAACGGCGGCGGAGCGAACGCGGCGGCGAACAATGGCGGCGCCCAGACGAATGCCGGAACGAACGCCGGCAGCGGCAATGGCGCGAATGCAGGAGGCGCGGCGTCAGGACCGCCGGTAACGGACTTGAGTTTCCCGGACGCGTTCCCGGCCGTGCCGAAGGCCGTCGACAAGTCCGTCTACGCCTACGACGACATGAGCAAGTCGTACGACTTGGACGTCATGGTGTCCGGCTCCTTCAATCAGCCCGTGCCCGAGGATAAGGTCAAGGAATACCTCGAGCAGAAGTTTAACGTGAAGCTGAAGTTCACCTCGATGAATTCGGACGATCTGAAGAACTCCGTCAGCGTCCGCTTCGCCTCCGGCGACGAGCCGGACATGGTCATGATGCCGGACAAGAACGTCGCGTTGTCGCTGTACAACGCGGGTCAGCTGCTGGACGGCAAAGAAGTGCTGCCGTATATGCCGCAGGCGCTCGAGTACGTCACGAAGGATTACGAGAAATGGGCGACGACGAAGGACGATCAGCTGATCGGCGTGCCGCGCTACAGCGTGTTCCCGGACAACTGGTCCTATTTCATCCGCCAGGATTGGCTGAAGGAATTCGGCATGAGCATGCCGACGAACGAGGATGAGCTGTTCGCCTACGCCAAGGCGGTCGTCGAGCAGGATCCGAACAAGAACGGCAAAGCGGATACGTGGCTCATGGGCGCGGCGGGCGCCGGCAACGGCTGGTCGATGATGGATTCGCTGAAATCGATGTACGGCCATCCGAGCTGGAACGTCGAGGACGGCAAGATCAACCATCCGATGCTCGACGGCACGACCAAGCGCTTCCTGGAATTCATCAAGAAGCTCTACGACAACAAGCTGCTCGCGCCGGATTGGTACACGATTGGCTGGGAGCCGTTCAAAGCGTACAGCTTGAACGACCAGATCGGCCTCGTCTGGTATCCGGGCTGGAATATCGTGCAGGAGCAGTACGACGCGAAGAAGAAAGACGCCGCGGCCGCGAATCTGTGGGAGCCGGTTCCGCCGATGAAATCGAACGACGGCAAGGGCGGCATGTACGGTCCGGGAGGCAACCCGGGCGGGCTGTTCATCTTCTCCAAGAAGCTGAAGGACGATCCCGGCAAAATGATGCGGCTCGCCCACATGCTCGACACGATGATCTATCCGAACGAGAACTACTGGGCGGTGTCGCAGGGCGGCGGACCTGAAATCTTCCCGGACGATTCCACGGTGAAGCTGAACGACGACGGCACGAACGTCTTCTTCATCAAGGATTCGCATATCCAGAAGGCGAAGCCGGAATATCAATCGCTCGCGGACTGGCAGTTCTTCGGCTATACGCTGATCTGGCAGGTGTACGACGACGAACCGGTCGGCGTGACGGGCAGCAAATGGAATCAGCAGATCATCGCGATGCCGCGTTACAAGAACTACGACATGAACCTGACGCTGGACGGCCCGACGAGCCAGAAGCTGACGGACTTCCAGAACAAGAACGAAATCGCCTTCGTCCTTGGCAAAAAGTCCTTTGACGGTTGGGATAAGTATGTGGAAGAATGGAAGAAAGCAGGCGGGCAGAAACTGATCGACGACGCCGCAGCGCAGCTCGGCGTAGCCAAACCGTAAGAAGCTGCCTGCGACGGCATACCCATGAATGCGCTTGCGCGCGTTCATGGGTATGCTGGTCTATTCGCAAGAAACCGCCGCCAGGGAGGGTGCAGCCGGATTGAAACGCCGCTTGAAACCGGGCTCGCGGGCCAAATTGATACTGCTGTTGTTCGTGCCGAGCACGCTGTTCGTGTTCTTCGTCATTCAAATCGCCAAGGAGTACACGCTCGGATTTCTTCGGGAAACGCAGAACGAGGCGCTTGCCGGCATGTCCAGCCAGGTGACGCATCTCATCTCGATCTACAACAACGAAATTACGTTCAACATGCTTGAGATGGAGCAGACGATCAAGCAGGAAGGGGGCGCGGGGGACGGCTTGAGCAGCGCCATGCGCACGGCCGTCCAAATCCGCTCCGACTTCGTCCGGGGCGTCGTCTACATTCGCCGCGACGGCGCCATTACGGGCTACCCGCAGAATTTCTGGGGCAATTTCTCGCAGAAGGAAGAACGCCTCGTGCGCGAGCAAGCGGAGGCGAGCGGCGGCGTATTCACGTGGTCGGACACGATCCGGTCCGATATCGGCCGCACCGGGGCGTTCGGGCCGACGAGCATCGTCACGAAGACGGTGTTCGACGAAGGGGGGCAGCCCTCCGGGTACTTGGCCTTCCTCGTCGATTTGTCGGCATTCCTGGAACGCAGCGCGGCGTTCGCCGGCAGCTACGACACGCAGACGCTGTTATATGACAGCGACGACAAGCTGATCGATTACATCTGGGCTAGTCCCTCCGGCGGTTATAAAGGCTTCATCGCCGAGTCGAACGTGGAGACGCTGCCGCAGGCGCTCCGCTTCTTCCGCGAGAAGGGCATCTATCATTCCGTCTCGTCCATGGGCACGAACCTGAAGTGGAAGGTGATCGTCGTCGGCGACGTGAACAAGCTGGAAAGCCGGTTCAAGCCGCTCGGCAAGATCGCCTGGTCGCTGCTGCTGTTCGGTCTGGTCGGTTTTCTGGGCATATACGTCACCGTGTCCTGGTGGTTCACGCGGCCGATTATGGCGCTTACCAAGGGCATCCGGAAAGTCGCGCGCGGCGATCTGGAGGCGAAGGTCGAAGTCAAGCAGAAGGACGAGCTCGGCGAGCTGGCGAACCAGTTCAATCAGATGACGCGCAAAATATCCGAGCTTGTCACAGGCCTGCAGCGCACGGAGGAAGCGAAGCGGGAATCCGATATGCAGGTGCTGCTGTCGCAGATCAATCCGCATTTTCTATACAATACGCTGAACACGATCGACATCATGATCGACGTCGGCTCGAAACGCGACCTGCACGAGATGATGGGCGTGCTCTGCCGGCTGTTGAAGTACAGCCTGGACGGCGATCCGCAGCCGCCGCTCGAAGAGGAGCTGCGCTACGCGGGCGATTACTTGCATATCCAGTCCGTCCGGTACGGCAACCGGTTCAATTTCCGGATCGACCCGGCGCCGCCTGAGCTCGCGCGGATGCCGGTGCCGAAGCTCGTGCTGCAGCCGATCGTCGAGAACGCGGTGTTCCACGGCCTCCATGCGCTGGAAGGCCGCAAGGGCGAACTCGTCGTCTCGGTCCGATCCGAGGCGAAGGGCGTCGTCGTGTACGTGCGCGACAACGGCGTCGGCATTCCGCCAGAGCGGCTGGAGCGTCTCCGGCAAGCGCTGCGGGACGGAGGCGATCCGGCGAGCGGGCGCGGCATCGGCATGCTGAACGTCCACCGCCGAATCGGGCTGCATTTCGGAGAAAGGTACGGGCTGTCCGTCAACAGCGAGCCCGGGATCGGGACGACGATCGCCATTCAACTGCCCCGGCAGGAGGCTGGGGGAAGGAGAGCTGCGAATGAGTGAACAAGCGATACGTCTATTGGTTGTCGACGACGAGCCGCTCGCGCGGATGCGCATCCGGACGTTCGATTTGGCGGCGCGCGGCTACATCGTCGCCGGCGAAGCGGAGAACGGCGAGCAGGCATGGCGCATGATCGGCGAGCTTCAGCCGGATATCGTCATCGCCGACATCGGCATGCCGGTGCTCGACGGACTCGGCTTGCTGACGCGGATCCGTCGCATGGCTGCGCCGCCTGTCGTCATTCTGCTCACGTGCTTCGAGGATTTCGATAAAGTGCAGTATGCGCTGCGGCACGGCGCTTCCGACTATTTGACGAAGCTGCTGCTCAGCGAAGAAGAGCTCGTCGCCAGCCTGGACCAGGCCGCGGCGGAGCTCAGGAGGAAGCGCCAGCAGAAGCAGTGGTCGGACCGCCAGCTGCTGCATGAGCTGCTGCTCGCGGACTCGGAGCCGGAAGCGGCGGCGCTGGCCGGCGAATTGACCGGCTTCCGGCAGTTCAGGCTCGGCCTGCTGCGGTTCCCGGCAGGCTCGGAAGTGCCGGCGTCGCATCTGGCCGGCGCCTACGAGCTGGAAGCCGCGCCTTATGCCGCGCGCGCCGTCCGGCTGGAGGAGCCGCTTTGGGCGCTCGTGCTCGCGTCGGCGGAGCCGAACGGCGCCGCGGCCTTCAACGCCTGGGCGGCGGATCGGCTCAGCCGCGGCTATGACGCCTGCGCGTCCGCGGGCGTGCTTCCGCTTCAGGCGCTGTCGGATGTCGTCTATACGGCTTCGAGGCTGCCGGCCGCGCTGGCGGAGTGCCGCAGGCTGCTGGCGCAGGCGTTCTATGCGCCGCCAGGGATCGTCGTTACGGACGACGCCGCGGGCTTCGAAGCGGTCGAAGCCGCGGCTTCCGAGGAGCGGCTCGAGGCCGTGCACGCAGACATCCGCAAGGCGGCGGAGGAAGAAGACGCCGGCGCGTTGGCGAAAGCGCTGTCCGCGTGGCGGGAAGAGGTCGCCGGCCATTTGAAGCCGGGCCCGGAGCGGCTGAAGCATGCCGCCTTCGAGCTCGGCGGCTGCTTCCCGGAGCATGCGGCGCTGGAGACGGAAGAAGGGGACGCGGCGGTAGGGGCATGGCTTGCGGACGCGATCGCGGAAGTCGGGCATGCGGGCGAGCTGGCCGGCATGCTCGAGCGGCTGCAGCGCGGGTTGAAGCGCCGCCCCGCGAACTTCCGCTTGGAGATTCGCGAGGCGATCGCTTACATCCGCAGCCATTACCGCGAGGATCTCGATCTGGCAACCGTCGCCCGGCACGTCAATCTCAGTCCGAGCTGGTTCGGCACGCTGTTCCGCAACGAAACCGGCATCGGGTTCATGGATTATCTGCAGAATTACCGATTGGAACAGGCCCGGTCGCTGATGACGAAGTCCGATCTCAAAATTTACGAAATTTCCGAGCTGGTCGGAATCGGCAATCCGCGGTATTTCTCGCGGTTGTTCAGCGACAAATACCGGATCAGCCCGCAGGATTTCCGAAGCAAGGCGCGGAGCAGACGATACGGCTAGCGGCGCGGCAGGCTGTGCTTCGCAGCGAGTCAGTGCCTCGCAAGCGTGTCGGCGCCATGCTGTACGTGTCAAGTGCCTCGCCGTGAAAGCCGGTGCCTCCCTCGCTGCGCCAATGAGCGCCTCGCAGCGCCAGTCAGCATTTTGGTTCGCGTGCCCGCACCTCGCAAGCGCGTTGATTGCAAGAAGCTATATGTATACGAAACGGGCATTCCGCCGATCCGGCGGGATGCCCGTTTCGTCATTTGCGGGAAGCGGCCGCCGAACTTGCGGCGGCGGCGCATACCGGCGGGCTGGGAGCGATGGGAATGATTGGCGGTATCCTCGGCGAAACCAGAGCACTTTAATGTGCCTTCTTCACAGCGCGGCGGATTTGGCGCATACTGAACAAAGTCTTAATATTAAAGCAACTAGACAAGGAGAGAATATTCATATGGCAACCGTACTGTATATTACCGCACATCCTCACGACCACCAGGCATCCTTCAGCATGGCCGTGGGCAAAGCGTTCATCGATGCTTACCGCGAAGCGAACCCGTCGGACGAAGTCGTCCATGTCGATCTCTATAAAGAGAACATCCCGCAGCTTGACGCCGACGTCTTCGCAGGCTGGGGCAAACTGCAATCCGGCGCGGGCTTCGAGCAATTGTCCGACGAGGAGAAAGCCAAAGTCGCCCGCCTTGGCCAGCTGTCGGAGCAATTCGTAGCCGCCGACAAATACGTGTTCGTCTCCCCGATGTGGAACTTCTCGTTCCCGCCGGTACTTAAAGCTTACGTCGACGCGGTCGCCGTTGCCGGCAAAACGTTCAAATATACGGCCGAAGGTCCCGTCGGCCTGCTGACGGACAAGAAAGGCCTCCACATCCAAGCGAGCGGCGGCGTCTATTCCGAAGGTCCTGCGGCCGGCTTCGAAAGCGGCTTTAGCTACCTGAAGAAAATTTCGATGTTCTTCGGCATTCCGTCCTTCGAAGGCCTGTTCGTCGAAGGCATGGCTGCCAACCCGGCGGCGGCTCCGGAAATCAAAGCCAACGCGATCGCGAAAGCGACCGAGCTGGCGGCGACGTTCTAAACCTGCAAATCACTCGCCTTCAGTTAACTGGCATTCGTTAACTGGCATTCGTTAACTGGCATTCCAAGCGGCGGTGGCAGTTGGTCGTCGATGATAATATGCTAATCGTAATACGGACAACCTGCCCGTTTGAAGAGGCTGTCCCAAAAATATGTTAAGGGACGGAATTAACAGCTGATATCGCAAAGGGATGGTCCCAAAAGTAGGCTAGGGAAAGCTCAGAACCGTACAAAAACCACAAAGACCCAAGATGGCAGAGCTAGCTCTGCCATCTTGGGTCTTTGTGCATGACCGCTGTCATCTTTAGCAGATTGTGGGCAAGTGAAAGCCACCCGACCTCCAAGCTTACTGGGTAAGCCTTGTAGCAGGTACCTTCAGAATCCCCGGTTGCCCTTCAGTTGTCCGAAAACACAATCCGGCTCATGCATCCTCCGGAAAAAGGTTTGGGAAACGGACATGAGATCCTTTATTTGCTCGTATGCATCGTTTTTTCGCGCGCTGTCGGACAGGAGATGCGCTATTTCTGCCGAAAGCCGGATTTTTGCAGCACTCCGGAGCCCATAACGCATCCTATGTCCGATCACTGCCTCGATATCGCCGATTGCGATCAAATAGCGGATCGTCTGTCCGCCTGCCTATGTCTGTTCGTGGAGGAGGTACACGTCTGACGATGCATGTTGCCCGCCCGGTAACGTTGTCAGCCGCGGACTTCGGTTCGAACGCCTTTCAACAGCCTGCGGATCGGGCGAAGAGCCCTATTCTTAAGAAGGGGCTTCCCACCGTCTAACATGACTATGGGACGGCCGCTTTTTGTTGTTTCTTCGATGCTCCGGCAGGATGCCGCCGTCGACAGATATTGGCAATGCGCGGGCATTTTATATGGTAGGATAGTAAGGTCGTATGCAACAAGCGCTTATCCAGCATGCGTTATGCAACATGCGTTATGCTATATTCGTTCTACGGCAAAGACAATTATGAAACATGACGATACGCGCTGCGTACAATTCATTACGATTCGATTGCTGGGGGAATGGCGTATGGGACTGATGGATTGGATCAGGGAAGGCATTACGGGGCAGAAAGTATGCCCGATCGAGCATTTGGAGGCTTACAAGCGGCTCGGCGAGCAGGTGTATTCGCTGCACGTGGAGCTGGCAGACAGCCCGTCGCCGCGGGCGCAGGCGTTCGTTCAGGCGGCGCGAAGCCTGCAGACGATGGCGGACGCGCTGATCGGGGATGCCTTGGACGGCGACAAGCCGAAGCCGGTGCCGGTCATCACCCACGATCAGGCCGACGCATGGTACGGCGCCCTCCCCGATATTATGGTCGCCGCGAGGCAGGAGACGGCTTTCGCGAATGCTGCGCGGATTGCGCTTCCCGTGACGCTCGGCGAGCAGCTGGAAGGGCCGCAGCCTTGTCCGGAGCAGCATCTGGCCGGCCTGCGCAGGGCTGCCGGCGACATGGAGGAGCTGCTGAAGCTGGACATCGAGCTTGCCCGGAGCGAAGGAGAGACGTACAAGGAAGCGATTCTGCTGTACGAGGAGGCGAGGACGCGCCGCCAGGCCGCCGATTCCATCGTCGGCACGATATCGGACGGCCGCCGCGTATCCGCCGAAACGCATGAAGAAGCGGAAGCGCAATATTGGATCGCGTTGTCCAATTTCATCCTGATCGCGCAAGGACTGAAGGAACCCGGGCTGCTGAAAGGGACGATCGGCAGCGCGAACCGGAGCGGCGCGGCCTTCAAGCGATGCAAGCTGGATTCCCGCGACATCTGGAAAGTGACGTCGGAATTGGCAATCCGCGACATCAACCGCTCCGGCGAACGCGAACAGGCGATCGAGGATTTGACCGAGCACTGGGAGCTGTTCGTAGAGACGAGAGTCGAGCGGGAGTACGAAACGACCGTCGAGGAGCTGCTCGCGCAGGGCATGATCAGGGAAGATTCCTATTGGTACTGCTGCCCGTTCCCGTCGGTGTACAGGGTTACCGCACCGTACGTGAACGTGCTGGGCAATCACGTCCCGCGCGGCCATGTCTTCGTCTTCGAGTACGGCGACGACGGCGAACCGGGCAGATTCATCACGCAGGCGTCGTTCCAGGCGGCGGATTCGCGGAAATACTGCGAAGACTAAAGCGGCGGGGGCGATCGTATGGGCGTGTGGGGAAAGGTCAAAGGCTGGTTTCGTTCCGAATCTTCGGACGGCGGCAGAGCGGAGCCGTCGTTCGAAGCCTATCTCGAAGCCGCGGGCGAGCAATTGCGGGAATTCGCCGTCGCGATCAGCAAGCTGGAGTCCGAGCTGCTGAGCGCGAAGGAACGCGCGCGCGGATTGGAGCGGCAGGCGGCGGGCTTCCGTAGCCAGGCCGAACAAGCGGCGGCACGGAACGATGCGGACGGCGCGCGTGCGGCGCTGGAGCGCGAGTACGATCGCAAGCGGCAGTCGGCCTCGACGCAGCATGTCGTGTCCGACATGGAAGCAAGCATCGCGGAGACGAAATCGCGCTTCGCCTCGTTCAAGCAGGCCGTCGACGAAGCGAGCGCGAAGCACGACGAACTTCATATGCGCGCGCTTGCGGCTTCGGCGGAATGGGAGGCAGGCCGAGCGGTCGATGCGGAACTGCAAGCGGCGCGGCTGCGGCGGCTATCGCAGGACGCGCTGAATGCCGAAGCGCTTGCGGAGCTGCGGCAGACGGACGGCGCGGATGCCATCGACGAAGAAATCGCCAAGCTGCTGCGGGACAGCAAATCCTGAGACGGCAGGGGTTGTCATGATGACTCCTGTCGGAAAGCGGATTGATAGAAGCAACGGCTATCGCGAAGATGCGGCCCCGCCAAGGTTCATTGAACCGGCGGGGCTGTTTTCGTAGATGATTTTGAAGGTTAAGTACATATCGAAGCTTTGAAGCGGCTATTAGAAAACTGTCGAAATTTCATCATGTTAAAAAAATCTTTATTATTGAACAAAAAGTGAACGCCACGTGACAAATTTGTGATATACTATAATCACAATATACCAACGGGAGTGTTACGCGATGAACGACAACAAACAAGCAGCCGGCGCTAAACTGCAAACGCCTTCCCAAGCCGAGAAGATTAAGTACTGGACCTCGCTGATGCCGAAGATCGGTTTGGCGCTGATGATTATCGGCGTGATTATGAGCGTGTGCTTCTCTTATCGATTCGCGGATACGAATTTGGGACTGATGGTCGGTTTCGGGTTTATTATCGGCGGCATTCAAGTGCTGCTGCTTGGTTCGTTGTTCCACGCGCTTCAGCCGAAGTTCGTCCAGCAGGCCAAGGCGCCGGCGCACCAGTCGATGGAACGCGTTCAGCACTAAAGACAGCGCGTAACCCGCGCACAGAAGCAAGAGAGGCAGCGATCATTTCGCTGTCTCTTTTTTTGCTGTTTCTCTTTTTTATGGCCCGAACCGGTGCATGGCTCAGATTTGTTGAACGGCCATGCGTCTATTTTCCGAATCGACATCATAGCTTACTATAATCGCGCATCGATTCCGGGAATTGGACAAGGAGGGCGGCACGCATGAATAAAGGCTTCTTCCGCTGGATGGGAGCGCTGGGATGCGCCCTCGCGCTGCTTGCGTTCCTGCAGCGGCCCGTAGACGCGGCCTCGACAACAGCCGTGTATATGAATGGCGTGCAGCTGCGCTTCGACAGCGTACAGCCTGTCCTGGAGGACGGCCGGCTGCTTGTGCCGTTCCAAACGCTGTTCGAAGCGCTCGGCTGCCAAGCGAAACGGGTCGATGCCGGCGGAATGCGGAAGGTGATCGGCACCAAAGCGGGAATGACCGTTGAACTGACGATCGACAGCCGAACCGCAACGGCTGACGGCAGCAGCTTTGACTTGGATGTCCCGGCCCGGATGATCAAGGGAAACGCGATGGTTCCGCTGCGCTTCGTGGCTGAACACAGCGGCTACCGTGTCCATTACGCTGCAGCCAACGGCGCGGCGACCGTAACCTTAATCGAAATCGGCCGGCCCGAAGGAAGCGGGAAGCCCGATCAAGACATCATCAAGGCCGAGCCGAACGTCGTGCAGGGCTACGCGCGGGATTCGCAAGGGAAGGCGCTCATGGGCGTGTCTGTCTATGCCGAGCATCAGCTTGCGTATACCGGCTATCCGTCCGCCGTCACGGACGCGAACGGTTATTACCGCATCGAACTGCCTGATCTGGCGACGACCTGGCGCGTGAGCAGCGCGTACGCCATTGCGCTGAACGGCGCGGAGCGTCCGGTATCGCTGAAGCCGGACAACGACGAAGCGTTCGAATGGAAGACGGGGGCCGTGCGCGATTTTACGCTGGAAGCAGGCACGAGGTGACCGCCAGCCGCATGTATGACAGCGGGGAGCGCAGAAGGCAATGCGTCAGGCGTGTGCGCGCACGTGTATATATACATAACGGTCGGCCAGAGCTGCTGGACGGCCTTTTATTTTGCCCGGAAACGCAGATGCGGACCGATTTCCTGATTTTTCCCCTTTGGGCACGGAAGGCCGTTGGAAGCCCTTACTTCGCCATTCGTGAACGACTGTTGAACGAAAAGTGTCTGAAAAGAAACAGAACAATGACGGATTTGTTAACGGCAGTTCCAATTGCATCGGCTTCTGCTATGCTAGCGTCAAAGGGCCATAAAGCACGCTTGTATGTGTTAGGAGATGAGTAGCAAATGAAGAAACGATCCAAACTCCGCGGCGTGATGCTGCTGATATCCGGACTGTTGACGACCGTCCTGCTGTCGGGCTGCGACGGCAAATTCGTCGTCTTCGATCCGCAGGGACCTGTGGCGCAGACGCAGTTCAGGCTTATTATTTTATCAGCCATCCTGTGCGCCATCGTCGTCGTTCCCGTCCTTGCGATCACGGTGTTCATCGTCTGGCGCTACCGCGACAAACCGGGCAACACGGCGCCGTACAAACCGCACTGGGACGACAGCAAGGTGCTGGAGATTCTGTGGTGGGGCATCCCGATCGTCATTATCGCGATCTTGGGCGGCTACACGGCGAGAGACACGTACGCGCTGGCGAAAACGCCGAAGACGGCCGTCACGGACGTCAAGCCGATCAAGATTCAAGTCACGTCGCTCGACTGGAAATGGCTGTTCCAATATCCGGACCAGAACATCGCCACTGTCAATTACGTTCACATTCCGGCCGGGGTACAGGTTCACTTCGAACTGACAAGCGACGCGCCGATGAACTCCTTCTGGATTCCGCAGCTGGGCGGCCAGGAATACACGATGCCGGGCATGGCCATGTCGTTGTGGCTGCAAGCCGATAAGCCGGGCGAATATTACGGAACGGGCGCGAACTTCAGCGGCAAGGAATTCGCTCATATGCGCTTCAACGTCGTCGCCGAATCGCAGGCCGATTTCAACAAGTGGGTCGATACCGTCAAGTCGTCCGACCACGAGCTGACCGAGGCCGGATACAACGAGCTGACGCAGAAGGGCAAATCGGATGAACAAACCTTCTCCTCTTATCCGCCTGACCTGTTCGATTCCGTCGTGGTGAAGAACGGCGCTCATCATATGGATATGGATATGGATATGAACATGGATATGGGCACGGATTCGGATAAGAACAAGTCCAACGATCAGAACAGCCAAGCGGAGGGACAGAAGTCCAATGACGCGGACGCCCATGACATGAATCATATGGACGGCATGGATATGAGCGATATGAATATGAGCAACAACAGTTCAAGTGAAATGAATCACAATCATTAGTTGGATGAAGGAGGAGCACCTCTTATGTATGCCAGTATAAAATCATTCGCCTCCTCATTTTTTGTGACGGGCGATCCGCTCATCTACGGCGCGGACGTCTCCATCGGTCTTACCTCGATCGCCATCCTGTTCGTGCTTTTCTACTTCAAGAAGTGGGGCTGGCTGTGGCGGGAATGGCTGACGACCGTCGATCACAAAAAAATCGGGATCATGTATTTGATCGCCTCCTTGCTTATGCTGTTCCGGGGCGGGGTCGACGCTTTGCTGATGCGGGCGCAGCTCGCGCTGCCGAACGTGCAGTTCCTGCAGGCCGATCACTATAACGAAGTCTTCACCACGCACGGCACGATCATGATTCTGTTCATGGCGATGCCGATGATGTTCGGTCTGTTCAATATGGTCGTGCCGCTGCAGATCGGCGCGCGCGACGTCGCGTTCCCTTACTTGAACGCCGTCAGCTTCTGGCTGTTCTTCTTCGGCGCGATGCTGTTCAACATCAGCTTCGTCATCGGCGGCTCGCCGGATGCGGGCTGGCTCAGCTATCCGCCGCTCTCGGAGATGTCGGGCAGCCCGGGCGTCGGGCAGAACTTCTACATCTGGGGCATTCAGATATCGGGCATCGGGTCGCTCGCGACGGGGATTAACTTCATCGTGACGATTCTGAAGATGCGCGCGCCGGGCATGAAGCTCATGAAGATGCCGATGTTCACCTGGTCGGTATTCTCCAGCAGCATCATTATCATCTTCGCGTTCCCGATCTTGACCGTAACGCTTGCTTTGCTCTTCATCGACCGTTACCTCGGCGGCCATCTGTTCACGATGGACGGCGGCGGCTTCCCGATGATGTACATCAACCTGATATGGATGTGGGGCCATCCGGAAGTATATATCGTCGTCCTGCCGGCGTTCGGGATCTTCTCGGAAATCGTGGCCACCTTCTCGCGGAAACGGATATTCGGCTACAAGTCGATGGTGTTCGCGCTTATGAGCATCAGCATTCTGTCCTTCTTCACCTGGGTGCATCACTTCTTCACGATGGGCTCGGGTGCGGACGTCAACGTCGCGTTCGCGATCGCCACGATGGCGATCGGCATACCGACGGGGGCGAAAGTGTTCAACTGGCTGTTCACGATGTTTCGCGGGCGGATTCGGCTGGAGCAGCCGATGATGTGGACGCTCGCGTTCATTCCGTGCTTCGTCGTTGGCGGTGCGACGGGCGTCATGCTCGCGGTGGCGCCGGCGGATTATCAATACCATAACAGCTATTTCCTGATTGCGCACTTCCACCAGGTGCTGATCGGCGGCGTCGTGTTCGGTTACCTCGCCGGGATTTACTACTGGTGGCCGAAGCTGTTCGGCTTCAAGCTGAACGAGCGCTTGGGCAAATACGCCTTCTGGCTGTGGAATATCGGCTTCTACGTCTGCTTCATGCCGCAATACGCGCTCGGCTTCATGGGCATGACGCGCCGCGTCTACACGTACGGCTGGGATATGGGCTGGGGTCCGCTTAATCTGGTGTCCACGATCGGCGCGTTCCTGATGGGGATCGGCTTCGTGTTCCAGGTATGGCAAATCCTGTACAGCGTTAAATACGGCGAACGCGACACGACGGGCGATCCGTGGAACGCGCGTACGCTGGAATGGTCGATTCAATCGCCGCCTCCGCTGTACAACTTCGCGGTCGTGCCGGTGGTCGAAGAGCGCGATCCGTTCTGGGAAGAGAAGGAACGCCGCGATTTCGCTCCCGCGCCGCTGATACCGGCATCGCAATTGGAGCCGATTCATATGCCGAAGAATTCCGGCGTGCCGTTCGTATTCTCCGCATGCTGGTTCGTAGCCGGGTTCGGCTTCGTGTTCGGCTGGAACTGGATGGCGTTCACGGGCTTGGCCGGCGTAGGCATCTCGCTGCTCGTCCGCTCGTTCCAGTACGATACCGATTATTATGTGCCGGTGGATGAAGTCATCGAGACTGAAAAGGCAGCAGGGAGGGCGGTTTAACATGCAGCATGCAATCGATCATAGCCATCCGCGGCACGCCGCCGGATCGCACGATCACGGCCATCACGATCAAGAATCGATGAAGGTGCTCGGCTTCTGGATCTTCCTCGTCACGGACTGTCTGCTGTTCGGCACGCTGTTCGCCACGTATGTCGTGCTTAAAGGGCATACGGACGGCGGACCGACGGGGAAAGAGCTGTTCGAAATTCCGGGATTCGTCGCCGAGACGTTTATTTTGCTCACAAGCAGCTTCACGAGCGGCCTGGCCGTTCTCGCCATGAACAAGGGCAAGGTCAACCAACTGATCGGCTGGCTGATCGTGACCGCGGTGCTCGGCGCTTCGTTCGTCGGCCTCGAAATCAACGAGTTCGTGAACATGGTGCACGATGGCGCCACGATCTCGACGAGCGCGTTCCTGACCTCCTTCTTCACGCTGGTCGGCACGCACGGACTTCACGTATCGATCGGTCTGATCTGGATGATCGGCCTGATGATTCAGCTGAAGATGCGGGGCATTACGCCGGTAACGCGGCGGAAGATTACCGTCATCAGCTTGTACTGGCACTTTCTTGACGTGGTGTGGATCTTCCTCTTCACGATCGTTTACTTGATGGGGGTGATGTAAAATGAGTCAGCATTCCGCAGGCACGGCCGGTCATGAACACGGCCATCACGACGAGCATGAAGATCATGGATCGCTGAAAGCCTATATCATCGGCTTCATTTTATCCATCGTCCTGACCGTTATACCTCTGCTGGTCGTGTTCGAAACGAGCATGAACAAGACGGGCGTCATCATTACGATCATTACGATGGCCGTTATCCAGCTACTCGTGCAGCTGTTGTTCTTCATGCATATTCGCGAAGGCCAAGGGCCGAAGTATAACGTCATGGCGCTCGTGCTCGGATTGTTCATCGTCGTCGTTATCGTGGCGGGTTCCGTATGGATCATGTCGTTCAACTCGGTCGTGCAATAATAGCGTACCATGCAATCATTATGTTTCATGCAGCAGCGCGGTTCTTCCTCGGAGAAGAGCCGCGTTTTTGTTGTTGCATGCGCGCGATCAGGTTATCTGGTTCGTTGAGTTGAACGTCTCGTTAATGGAAGGCGATTCGTGCCGTGCGAACCGGCATTTTACAGGAAGGAGCGGCCGCTGGTATAGTTAGAGGGCGAAGAACTCTTCATGGGAGGGCTAACCTATGTATCCGAAAGCGATTTTCCTCGATTTGGACGATACGATTATCGCCTTTGACCACGGCGTTGACGTGGATGGCTGCTGGAGGCTGGCTTGCGGTAACGAGCTGCCATACGATGAGGAGACATTGACCGGCATTATCGAGCGCATCAAGGGAAAAGCGAAGTGGTATTGGAGCGACCCCGAGCGCCATCGCATCGGGCGGATGGATCTCGCTAAGACCCGCGCAGGCTTCATTGCCGAGGCGCTGCAGGAAGCGGGTCATGGCGGCCCGGCCGCAGCCGAGAGCGCCGCGGCGGTTGCCGAACGCATCTCGGCCGCGTTCACCGATGCGCGGGACAAGGCGATCACCATGATTCCGGGCGCGCTCGAAACGATTCATCACTTGAGAGAGCGCGGCTTCAAGCTGGCGCTGATCACGAACGGCAGCGCCAGCGGTCAGCGCAGCAAGATCGACCGGTTCGGGCTCGCGCCGCTCTTCGATCTCATCCTCATCGAGGGGGAGTTCGGAACGGGCAAGCCCGAGCAAGCCGTCTACCTGCACGCCATGCAGGAGCTGAACGTCAAGGCGGAAGAAGCGTGGATGGTAGGCGATAATTTCGATTGGGAGATCGTCGCGCCGCAAGCGGTCGCGATGAAAGGCGTCTGGGTCAATCCGAAGCGTCTGGCGCCTACGGGCGGCATAACGCCGTTCCGAACGATCGAAACATTAAGCGAGCTTCGCGGACTGCTGGACGAGCTTGCGAATTAAGCGGAACGCTTAATGAATCCGTACGAACGAGCCTGGCCTCGTAAGCGGAACGCTAAGTCGGACGGGCTCGCGCGGAGTGAGCGGGAGGCGGCGCCGATCGGGCTCGCGGCCTGACTGCCGGCGAGAGAAGGTTATTTGGTCGCGAGCATCGACAGCCATTGCGGAATCGCGGCCTTCGGATTGAGCTGCCAATCGCACAGATCGTCAAGCTCCTGCTGCGTGCGCGGCGTCTCGTCCTCGTCGTCGATCCAGAACGTGGCGTCCGCCGCGTACATTTCCTCCATCCGCGCGATGCGCAGGCCGCCGTTCAGCATGGAGTTGGCGATGTCCTGCACGCGCCACAGGTAGCGCGGCACCTCCTCGAACGGTCCCGTCAGATGGTACGGCTTGACGACCTCGAGGACGCCGCCCTCATTGCCGCCGAACGGCCGCATGAACGGATGGATGTCGAACATGACGTACGACCCGCCGTCTTTCAAGATCCGGTGAACGTTCCGGTACATGCCCGCCAGATCGGAAATCCAGACATGGACGCCGTTCGAGGTATAGACGAAATCGTACGCCCCGCTTGCGATGCCGCTCAGCTTCATCGTGTCCTCGAGGACAAATTCGATGTCCCAGCCGTGCTCGTCGGCGATCTTGCGGCTGTTGGCGATCTGGTTCTCCGAGATGTCGCAGGACGTGACGCGGGCGCCCAGGAGATGGAAGGCGAAGACGGCGTGATTGTCGCCGCTGGACGGCACGCAGATGCGTTTGCCCCGCAGGTCGGGCATCGCTTGCTTGATCAATTCGAAAGTTGCCGGGTGGAAGGCGGATTCCGGTTGACGAATCAGCGCGGCAATGACGTTCTCGGTGCGTTTGACGCGATACCACGTTTCCGACCATTCGTTCCATTGGTCTTTGACGCTTGAAGCTGAATGTTCCATGCATGCAAACCTCATTTCACGGTTGGAGTCGTCTGACGAAGGAAGGCATGGTGTGGAAAATTCTTGATTTTGGAAGCGCTTCCCTCTATCCACACAATAAGCGACGGACCGCCATCCGTCAATCGCCGATCAAGAACGCCTATTGACGGCTCGCCGGCAATAGGGCTATAATGGCTACAAACTTCACATGAACCATAAAATTCGTTGACGAGAAAGAGTACGTCATCCGTCTGATTCACAGAGAGTTGGGGCAGGTGCAAACCAACATTCAGGCGCTGACCGAAGCCATCTCCGAGAAGCCAGCTGAACGTAAGAGTAAGCGGCGCCGCAGGTCCAGCGTTAACGGGACGCGTATTGTTGGATACGTGATTGAGTGCCGCTTTCCTTGACGGATTGCGGAACTAGGGTGGTAACACGGGTAATGGCCCGTCCCTTTTTGGGGACGGGTCTTTTTGCGTTCAATCGGCGATTGGCATGGGAGCGAAATTGCGTTAGACGCGGTGAATACAAGAAGGAGGAGAAACGGATGATCGGATCAACATCGTTAACGGAGTTTTTGACGCCGGCGGTTCGCGACATGGAGCCGTCGGGCATACGGAGGTATTTTGATTACGCGGCGGGACGGAAGGATATCATCTCGCTCGGCGTGGGCGAACCGGATTTCGTGACGCCGAAGCCCGTTCGCGACGCTTGCATCGCCGCGCTGGAGAAAGGACGGACGACGTATACACCGAATGCCGGCTTGCCGGAGCTGCGCGAAGCGATCGCGGACTACTTGGGCGATGCGTTCGGGCTGGCGTACGATGCCGCCGACGAAGTGCTGGTCACGAACGGAAGCAGCGAAGCGATCGATCTCGCGCTCCGGGCGCTCCTCTCGCCAGGCGACGAAATTCTCATCCCGGAACCGTGCTTCGTCGCTTATTCGCCGATTTCGGCCTTGTTCGGAGGCGTGACCGTTCCGATCGAAACGACCGCGGAGAACGGATTCAAGCTGACCGCGGAAGCGCTGCGGGCGAAGCTGACGCCGCGATCGAAGATTCTGCTGGTGAGCTACCCGAATAATCCGACCGGCGGCATCATGACGCGGGAAGACTGGCTGCCGATCGCCAAGCTGGCCGAGGAGCATAATCTGCTCGTCATCTCCGATGAGATCTACGCGGAGCTGACTTACGGCAGCGTGCACGAAAGCATTGCGGCGCTGCCCGGCATGCAGCGGCGAACATTGCTCGTAAGCGGCTTCTCCAAAGCGTTCGCCATGACGGGCTGGCGGGTCGGCTATGTATGCGGTCCGGCCGAGCTGGTGTCGGCGCTGCTGAAGATTCATCAATATACCGCCATGTGCGCGCCGATTCTCGGCCAGATCGCCGCGCTGGAATCGCTCCGCATCGGGATGGAAGAGAAGGCGCGCATGGTGGAATCCTATGACGGCAGACGGCGGTTCTTCGTCGCCAGGCTGCGTGAAATCGGCCTCCCTTGCCACGAGCCGCGCGGATCATTCTATGCGTTCCCGTCGATCGCGCCGACCGGGCTGAGCTCGGATGAGTTCGCGCGCCGGCTGCTCGACGAAGCGGGCGTCGTCACGGTGCCCGGCCACGTGTTCGGCGTCGGCGGCGAAGGCTTTATCCGCTGCTGCTACGCGGCTTCGCAGTCGCAGCTGGAGACGGCGCTGGAGCGCATCGAGCTATTCGTGCAATCGCTGTGAGCGTGTGCCGAAGCTGATTCCGCGACAGCGCAGCGGATTTCGCATTGCGGGCTTCATCGCTTCCGCTACATCTGGCCCGACTGGAAATAGTCGATGAAATGCTGCGCGCGTTTCGACAGCAGATGATCCTTCAGCCAGAGGATGCCGATATCCGATTGGAAGTAGGCATCCTTGATCGGCAGAATCGCGATTTCGCTATAGGGGAACGAGGACAGAATCGATTTCGGGAATACGGTTGCTCCGATGCCGGCAGCGATTAAGGACATAATAACGGTAACGCTTGAGCATTCGCAGATGATATTGGGCTCCAGGCCATGCCGCCTGAACTCGTTCACGACCTGCTCGTGCATGCGGATCGTTTTGTCCGTCTTCAATGTGAGGAGCGGGTACTCCGCCAGCTCATGCATCGCAATGCTCGTCCGTTCTTTGCCGGATTGCGTCACCCAGGCGCTCGGGAAGACCGTCACGTACGGATCGGACGGCAGCGGCAGCGTCGACAGCTTCGCGGGCAGAATGCCGGTTTCGAAGGGGAGGCGGGAGACGACGAGCTCGATCGCGCGTTTCTCCAGCATCTCGCCGAGCAGGAAGTGATCGCCTTCGGTAATTTTGAACGTGATCTGCGGGTAAGCCGCGCGCAGCTTCTGAATGGGCTTCGGCAGGATCGACACGCAGGAGACGACGGCGCCGATCGAGAGCGTGCCGCGTACGCCTTCTTCCAGCTCCTTCACTTCCAGCATCGTTTCGTCGAGCTGCGCCAGCAGCGACTCGGCCTTGGAACGAAGCAGCTCGCCGGCGGCGGTCAGCGTCAGCTGCTTGCGGCCGCGCTCGAACAATTTCGCGCCGAGCTCCTCCTCCATCAGCATCAGCTGGCGGCTTAGCGGAGGCTGCTCCATATGCAGCAATTTGGCCGCGCGCGTAATTTGCTTCTCTTGGGCAATGGCAAGGAAATATTTCAATTGTTTCAAGTCCATCGGGATTCGCCTCTTCATTAGCATACCTTGAAGGTATGCAAAATGGATAAAATAGATATTATTAATATAGCTACCGGCATAGTAAAATGCAATTAGACGTCATACGACATTGAACAATAATGAAAGAGGGGATTCCCATGATCGCAGCTACAACGATCCAAATCGAACGCACGACGAACCCGAAAGTGAAACCGCAGCCGGACAAACTCGGCTTCGGCGTTCATTTCACCGACCATATGTTCATTATGAACTACTCGGCCGAGCATGGCTGGCATCAAGCGCGCATCGTGCCGTATCAGCCGATCACCCTCGATCCGGCGGCGAAAGTGTTTCACTACGGCCAAACGGTATTCGAAGGCTTGAAAGCGTATCGCACCGAAGAAGGCCGCGTGCAGCTGTTCCGGCCCGACATGAACTTCAAGCGTCTTAACCGTTCGAACGACCGGATGAGCATTCCTCCGATTCCGGAAGAGCTGGGGATCGAAGCGGTCAAGGAACTGACGAAGATCGACCAGGACTGGATTCCGGACGGCGCAGGCAACTCGCTCTATATCCGCCCGTTCGTTATCGCGACCGAACCGCTTCTCGGCGTTCATCCGTCGCACGAGTACCAGTTCATCATCATCATGTCGCCGGTCGGCGCCTATTACCCGGAAGGCATTAACCCGGTCAAGATTTTCGTCGAATCCCGTTACGTCCGTGCCATGGTCGGCGGCGTCGGCGAAGCGAAGACGGCCGGCAACTACGCGGCAGGCCTCAAAGCGCAGGAAGCGGCGAACGAGCAGGGCTATACGCAGGTGCTGTGGCTCGACGGCGCAGAGCACAAGTACATCGAGGAAGTCGGCAGCATGAACGTCTTCTTCAAGATCGACGGCACCGTCTATACGCCGGCGCTGAACGGCAGCATCCTGGACGGGATCACGCGCAACTCGACGATCCAGCTGCTGAAGCATTGGAATATTCCGGTCGTGGAACGCGTTCTCTCGATCGAGGAAATCTACGAAGCGGGCCGTACGGGCAAGCTGGAGGAAGCGTTCGGCACGGGTACGGCAGCCGTCATCTCCCCGGTCGGCGAGCTGAACTGGAAAGGCGAGAAGCTGGTCATCAACGACGGCGCGACAGGCGAAGTGTCCGAGAAGCTGTACGACAACCTGACAGGCATTCAATACGGCAAATTGGAAGATCCGTTCAGCTGGATGGTTGAAGTGAAATAAAATCATGCTTCGCGTGCAAGGCGCATAAGTGCGGCCGCGTTCGCCGCGGCGCTCGAACAAGACGGGCAGATCCGAAAATGGATCTGCCCGTCTTCATATTGTAGGGAAACCCATGATTGGGACCTCGAATGGATCGACAACTTGATCGGCGGACCTCGGGCAGTACAGGCATCCGCATCCGCGTTATCCAGCTTGGGCATCCGAATCCGTTCGGATCATGTCGCTTAAGGAGGAATAGGCAGCGCTGTCTTCGACAGCATGGGATCCGGATAGGAGATCCGTTATTCGCCCGTTTACATGGCTATCTATGTTCTCGCGGACATAGGATCCTTTAATTCGTCAAACAGGCAGTCCGTTCTGCGCTCTCCGGAGACAATAACGAATCCTATGTCCGTTCGCTTCCCCAAATCTACCGATTTCAACCAAATAACGGATTCTGTGTCCGTCGACCATGATGACGATCTCGTCGGCATATGCAATGTCGAAGAACCAAGTATGTTCTCGACAGCCTGAAGCCGGGCAGATCCGAATCGGATCTGCCCGGCTTGTTCGTTGTGCAATCGAGAATCGAGGCTAATGATCGAATGCCATTGAGCCTTTCATAGTCATGCATATTGCTGGACATATTGAAACGTAAGCGTCTGCGGCTTGTCCGGGAGCTCCCGCTTGCTCAGCGCCAGCGTCCGAACGTCGGCGGTCAAAGGCCGGCCGAGCGCCTGGATGAACGGCGCGCTCTTCTCGAATACGATCCGCCCGAGCAGCCCGAGCGCTTTCGTGCCGTAATGCATCGGAATGGCGATCGCCGGGTTCAGCTGCCGGACGACCTGGGCCGCTTCCGTGCCGTTCAGCGTCATTCGGCCGCCGATCGGCACGATCAGCACGTCGATTGCGCCGAGGGACGCCAGCTGCTCCTCCGTCAGCAGATGGCCGAGATCGCCGGCATGGCAGACGACGATGCCGTCCATTTCGATGACGAAGCATAGATTGCCGCCGCGTTTCGCGCCGTTATGCTTGTCATGGAAGGTTCGGACGCCGCGGACGGCGACGTCGCGCACGGTGCGCGGCTCGGGTTCGTTGATCAAGACATAGCTGCCGGAAGCGACTTGGATCTGATTATGGTCCTTGTGATTATGCGTGACGATGACGGCGTCCGTCTCGATCGGCTTCGGCATCCGATAACCGAGAAACTTGCCGTACGGATCGATCAGAACGCGCGTGCCTTGCTCGGACGTAAGCATAAAGCTGGAATGACCGTACCATATCATCTTCATAAGAGCAGCCACCTTACTTGTGTAATTATCTGTGCAGATTACAGCACAATAATATATATGTGCAAATAATAGCACATTAATTACGACTTGGCAAAGCCGGTCAGAGGGCGGCGTCCGGGTATGGGAACAAATCGGCGATCCGCATGCTCTGGCCGCTCTCGTTCGTGAAGACGACATGCTCGCGGCGGAGTTCGCGCGGGCTGTTCAAGCCGCAGGCCGCGGCGAGCGAGAACAAGCCTTCCCGCATTTGCAGAATGTAGTTCATTACGCGCCACTGCTTCTCCTCCGGCGCTAACGCTTCCTGATACTTGGAATCCGTCGTCGTGATGCCCGTCGGGCATTTGCCGGTATGGCACTGCATCGCCATGATGCAGCCGTTAGCCATCATGAAGCCCCGCGCGGAATTGACGGCATCGGCGCCGAGGGCAAGCGCGATCGCTACTTTATCGGGCGTGATCAGCTTGCCGGAGGCGAACAGCTTGAACCGGTCGCGAACGCCGAATTTGCGGGCCGTGTCGTCCAGGATAAGCAGGCCGGCGTAGAGCGGCAGTCCCATGCCGTCGGCCATCGCCTTGAACGTCGCGCCGGAACCGCCTTCGGAACCGTCCACCGTAATGAAATCCGGATAGATATCCAGCGCCAGCATCGCCTGGAAGAACGGCTCGAGGCGCTTCGGATCGCCGACGACGATTTTAACGCCGACCGGCTTGCCGCCTTCCTGCTGCAGCGTCCCGATGAAACGAAGCGATTCCTCGGGGCTCGTCAGAAATTCGAACCGGTTCGGCGAATTGACGGTCTTGCCGATGGGCACGAGGCGCGCTTTCGCGACCGGCGCCGTCACCTTCGCGCCTTCGAGGTGGCCGCCGCGGATTTTGGCGCCTTGATGGAATTTAAGCTCGAACGCCTTGATGGTCGGCTGACCTGCCTTTTCCTTGAACGCGGCAATCGAGAACCGTCCGTCGCCGTCGCGGTAGCCGAACAGGCCGGGGCCGATCTGGGCGACGATATCCGCGCCGGTCTCCAGGTGCACGTCGGCTACGCCGCCCTCGCCCGTGTTGATCCATGAACCGCCGGCCATGCGCGCGCCGCTGCCGGTCGATTGAATATAGCGCTCGCCGACCGCGCCGAAGGAGGTCGCCGAGGCGCCGAACATGCCTTTGAGCCGCCAAGGCTGCCGGCGCTGGCTGCCGACGACGATAGCGTCATCGTCGGCCAGCAGCCAGGGCTTCACCTGCTCGTCGACGATTTTCTCCTGACGCGTGAAGAGGCCTTCGTCCGTGATGACGTATTTGCGGCCAGGCCGCACGACGTCGTTATCGACGCGGAGCTCGCTCGTTAATTTCGGGAACATGGCATTGGACAAATAATAGCCGGGCTTCTCGTAATCCCGCCGGCCGCCGAAGGAAATCAGGTCCGTACGGTATTTGGCCGCATAGACCAAGCCGACGAAGTCAGCCCGCGAGAACGGTTTGCCTTCCGTATCGTTGTCGAACCAGTATTGGCGGAATTCGGGGCCAAGCTTCTCCAGCAAATACCGTACCCAGCCCAGGAACGGATGGGAGCGGATAATGGAGTGCTTCGGCTGCTTGGACAGCACGAACATATAGCCGAAGAACGCGAGCGGGGGAACGACGAAGACGACGAGCAGCACAACGAGTATCGTGATCAGCATGCGATAATGACCTCCAGATGAAAGATATCGGTTACGATGAACAGGTATATTCTACCACGAAAGGCGGTATTCATTCTTGAATTCCGAATGAATTCCGATCGGCGCCGGCCGTTGACGCTTTCGATTCTATGACTCTATGAAAAACAGACGAGCGCGTAATTCCTATCATTTGCGTCTTGCATATGCTGAATGGAGACAACTCCTGCTTCGCAAAAGCAAATTGGAGTTTTCAAAGGATGATAGGATGCCGCGTACACCGTTAGCCAGATTGCTGCGAGACATGTATGTCATTGCAGGCGCAGCGCATGATAAGCAACTATCGATTGAACAGGTGATGAAAGAACAGCGGGAGAAGCGCATAAGCATGCTTGAGCGGCCCGGTCCCGAAGCGCCCCATGCGGGACCACTGGCCGCGCCGATTCTGCCGGATGGCGCTGCGCGGACGGCGCCGGCGGATTCGGACCGCGCGCAGCCGCGCATCGTCATCGTCGGCGCGGGGCTCGCCGGCTTGGCCTGCGCCTACCGGCTGAAGCAGGCCGGCTACGCGGCGACGATCTACGAAGCCGACGATAAGCCGGCCGCCGGCCGCTGCAGCACCCGGTACGGCGATTTCGCCGAGGGGCAGATCGCGGAGCGGGGCGGGATGCTGATCGATACCGGACACGGCGCCATGCGCCGGCTTGCGCGCGAGATGGGGTTGAAACTGACGGACTTGCTGGCGGCGGAGCCGCCGGGTACGGCGCCTTGCTATTATTTCGACGGGCAGCCGTATACGTTCGCCGAAGCGGCGGAAGACTTCAAGGCCGTCCTGCCGAGGCTGAATCGGGACTTGAAGGAAGCGGGCTTCCCGACCTTGTACAACAAGCATACGGAGCGCGGGCTTGAACTGGATCGCATGTCCGTCGTCGAATGGATCGAAGCTTCCGTACCCGGCGGCAGGAGCTCCAAATTCGGCAGGCTGGTCGATATCGCGTGCAACATCGAATACGGCGCGGAGTCGAACGTACAGAGCGCATTGAATTTCTTGTATCTGCACGGACTGCTGGAGGAAGCGGAAGACTTCCGCATGTTCGGTCTGTCCGACGAACGCTTCCATATTCGCGGCGGCAACGAGCAATTGCTGCGTCGGCTGACCAAGAAGCTGGACGAGCAGCGCATCTCCAGGGGCTGCAGGCTCGTTGCGATCGCCGAGCAGGCTGACGGCAGCTACAGGCTTGCTTTTCAACAAGGCGGGTCTCTTATCGAGGTGGAAGCGGACAAGGTCGTATTGACGGTGCCGTTCTCCATTCTGCGATCATCGGTTGACATTAGCCGGGCCGGCTTCAGGCCGTTGAAGACGGCGGCGATTCAGGAGCTCGGCATGGGCACGAACAGCAAGCTCCATCTCCAATTCACGGACCGGCACTGGCATTCGCTCGGCTCGAACGGGGATACGATCGCCGATACCGGATACCAGAATACGTTCGACGTCGTCAGAGGCCAGCCCGGCAAGTCCGGGATGCTCGTCGATTACACGGGAGGCAGCATCGGAGAAGGCTTGATTACGGGGACGGTCGAAGAAAGGGCCATCCGGTTTCTGCAGCAGATCGAGCCGGTGCTTCCGGGACTGTCGGCAAAATGGAACGGCAAGGCGGCGCGCGACTATTGGCTTGGCAATCCATATTCGCTCGGCTCCTACTCCTATCGCAAAATCGGCCAATATACGAAGTTCGCCGGCATTGAAGGCGAACGCGAAGGGATTATGGGCAACTGTCATTTTGCCGGCGAGCATACGTCGATCGAGTACCAGGGCTACATGAACGGCGCGGTGGAAAGCGGGGAGCGGGCCGCGAACGAAATCGCGGCCGACTTGAAAGCGTATAGTCCGAAGTGAGGCGAGCGCGCAAATCATAGGAAGCAACCCAATCAAATATTGAAGACAGCGAAGGCGGCCCTAATGTGCAGGACCGCCTTTTGCAATGCGTTATTACGCGATGATGGTACACCGCGATAGCTTAACCAACTTCCAATGCGAAGGCATAATCGGACTTGCCTTGATTGCTCGACCAGTCGCAATGCACGGTGTAGCGATAGACGCCTTTCGCGATCGGCACGGCGCGAGGAACTCCCGTACTGCCGTCGTTTTCGTTGACAATCGTGAACGATTGAACGCCTGCCGGCATGTTGACGTCGAGCACTGCGCCTGCGGGGACCGTCGTTACCGTCTCCGTCGCGATGGATAAATCGATGTTCGTGCAGCTCTTGTCGCCGTCCGGCGAGCACCAAGCATATCCGACAAGGTCAACGGCGACCGGCTTGTTAGCGATCGTAATGTTCGGCAGCCCCGGCTGCCGCTCCGTCGTCCAGCTTGCCTGCGCCGGAGCGGCTTGCGCGATGTCCTCGCGCAGCTGGAAGACATCCCGGCAAGCCGCCAGCGAACAACCGGCCAGTACGAATAGGATAAAGGTCAATAGCGGCAAAGCTAGTTTCCGGAGCATGAATCCACCTTCTCTCAAGTAATGACGGGTTCAATGAACAAACGCGCCGAACGGATGGAAGGTTGCATTTTTTTGCGGCAATTTTAGGCGGAAAGCTTGTTCAAGCAGGGGGGAAAGTGTCATAATAATCGTTGTAGTGTTATTGCGGGCAACCGAAATCCAATGAAAGCGGGAATGAACCAAGATGGGTCGCAAATGGAACAATATCAAAGAAAAGAAAGCTTCGAAGGATGCCAATACGAGCCGCGTCTATGCCAAATTCGGACTGGAAATCTACGTAGCCGCCAAGAAGGGCGAGCCGGATCCCGAATCCAATCAAGCGCTGAAATTCGTGCTGGAACGCGCGAAAACATACAATGTCCCGCGGGCGATCATCGACCGCGCGATCGAGAAAGCGAAAGGCGGGTCCGACGAGAATTACGTGGAGCTGCGTTACGAAGGCTTCGGTCCGAACGGTTCCATGGTTATTGTCGACGCGCTGACGAACAACGTGAACCGCACCGCGCCGGAAGTGCGCTCCGCCTTCACGAAATGCGGCGGCAGCATGGGCGTCAGCGGCTCCGTGTCCTATATGTTCACGGCTACGGCCGTCTTCGGCGTGGAAGGAAAGACGGTCGACGAGGTGCTTGAGTTGATGATGGAAGCGGATGTCGACGTCCGCGATATCGTCGAAGAAGACGAAGCGGTCATCGTGTACGCGGAACCGAACCAATTCCAAGCGGTGCAGGAAGCATTCAAGCAAGCCGGCATCACCGACTTTACGGTCGCAGAGCAGACGATGCTGCCGCAGAACTACGTGACGATTCCGGAAGAGTCGCAAGCGCAGTTCGAGCGCCTGATCGATATGCTGGAAGACTTGGAAGACGTGCAGCAGGTGTATCATAACGTGGAATTCGACGAATAGCATCCCGCTTGATTTGATTTTGAAGCATTAGCAATCAAAGCCGCGTAACTGCGGCTTTTTTTCGTTGGGCGTGCTCAGGGGAAGAGGGGGAACGTATCCTCTGAGGAGAATGAGTGGAATCGAATATTGCAAGTTATAACTAACTGCAGACGGGCCTATGGTGAAATTTGTCGAAGCATTGGAAGCCGCTAAGGTTGTGCTCGCGTGCGCGTACGAGGAGCAGGCATGCTGCAATTCATAGTTCGGACCTCCTAAGAACCGCCGTTTGGCGGTCTTATTCATGATTGGAGCAGTCCCCTATTATTTTAAAAATTATTTATGAATTATTTTACAATCAGCAGGCGAATGGGGGAAATTGTCGAATTAAGGAGAATTATAGTGTTGATTCTCATATATGGGGTGCAAAGGTAAAATGAAGATCAAATCCGTACTACTGTTCATGATTCTGGTACCCAGCTTGCTCTTGATTCTGCCGGCAAGCGCACTCGGCGCATCGTCCGATCCGAATCCGAATGTTACCGAATGGGAAATGCGTTGGGAGAAGCCGTCGGAGCGGAGTGAATTGCCGGAACAAGCGGACGCAGCGGGCGGCTGGGAAGGCGTCACCGTCAAGAAGCCGATCTATTCCGCGCCTGAGAATATTCATTCGGCTTGGATACGCATGCCGCTTCCGCAGCTGGCGGACGGCAGCGGCGCTTATTTTCCAGGTGTATACGGCCAGAAGGTCACGATCTATCTCGATGGCAGCGTGTTGTTTCATTCCGAGCACAAGCATGTCTATGATTTGAATCGCGTTCTGCTTTCGTTTGCCGAACGAGATTCGGGCAAGGAACTGTACATACATGTAGAGAACCGTAGAGAACGGCTGGGGCTCGACGGACAATTTTACTTCGGCGATTATCAGAAACTGGTGAAGGACTATACGAAAAGAGATTTGTTCGACGTTATCATGGGGAGTGCATATTTTTGCGTCGCCGTCGTTATGCTTGTCTGCGCGGCATTCCTGGTCCGTCAACAGCTGAAAAGCTGGCTTGCACTATGCATTGTCATTATGGCTATCGGCGGCTTAATCGTCGGGAATTCGCCGTTTTTGTACACGTTCTACGGCCAGAATGGGGCCTTATATCAATCGTTGTTCGATCTGTCCTTGTATTCGTTCCTGCCGGCGCTGCTGTTATTCTTCGAGCAGCTGTTCGGAAGCGGCTATCGAAGGGTAGTCATGCATTTTCGCCGATTCATGACCGGCTACGCCTTATTCGGCACGGCAATGATGGTCGTGTACCTCACTGTGGGCGATGCATTTGCGAATGTGTATATAATGCTTTCGAGCAAAATATTAGGCGTGTTCATGATCGTGCAGTTCATCATCATGTTGTCCATGCTGATTAAGCAGTTATGGATGCGGAACATCGACTCTATCATTATAGCGATCGGGCTTGTTCTCTTTACGGCCGTAGGCATAACAGAGCTGGTCATCTACTATTCCAGTGACCTCACCTATACGTTGTTCTGGTGGAAGTGGGGGCTGTTCGCCTTCGTGATCTCGCTTATCGTCGTGCTTGGCAGACGTTTCGCGGATCAGCACAAGCAAATTATCGCCTACTCGAGAGAATTGGAAATCTATTACTCCGAATTGCAGCGTTCCGAGAAAATGGAAATCATCAGCCAACTGGCGGCTTCTGTCGCGCACGAGGTTCGCAATCCGCTGCAAGTGACGCGAGGCATGCTGCAAGTGCTCGGGAGGAAGAATACGATAAAACCTGGAGAGGGCGATCTCTATCAAATGGCGATTGATGAACTGGATCGGGCCTCTGTTATCATTACGGATTTTCTAGGCTTCGCCAAGCCGCAGATGGAGAATGTCGTCGAATTGAATCTGGCCGAAGAATTCAAGCATGTGGAAGGCATTATCGTGCCGCTCGCGAATTTGCAAGGCGGCAAATTGGAAGTCCATATGCCGAAATCGCTGCGGATTATGGGCAATTCCGCCAAATTGAAGCAAGCGATCATCAATCTTATTAAGAATAGTATCGAAGCACTGGAAGGATCGGGACTTGTGCGCGTCTGGGCGTACGAGGAGCGCGAGCAGGTCGTTATCCATATCGCGGACAGCGGCAGCGGCATGGACGAGAGCATGATCGACCGATTGGGAGAACCCTATTTGACCAGCAAATCAAAGGGAACGGGTCTCGGACTCATGATTACCTTCCGCATTATCGAAGCGATGAGAGGCACGATCGTGTTTACAAGCGAGAAGGGGGTCGGAACGGAAGCGACGATCCGGTTCCCGGCTGTGAATACGATGCGTGAAAAGGCAAGCGTAAGCATCTGATCCGTGAACCTTGAATCCTTGAACGAAACAAAAGGGAACCGTCATAGGACGATTCCCTTTTGTTTCGTTCGGATTTGTAAATGAGAGTGCTAGATTACCAAGTAACTTCCACATTGTTGGCTTGAGCGGCGTTGAGCGCCGGGTTCGGAGGGATGACGAGCAATACCCGATTTGCCGTTTCCTCGGCAACCACCAGTTCCATGCTGTCTGGAACCTCGATGTTGAAGTGTGCTTTAAGGGCGCTCTTGGGATCTGCGATCAGCGCTGCTTTGAATGCCGGATCGCTCCAGGCTTTCGCGATGATTTGTTCTTTAATAGAATCGTTTGTCGGGTTTGTCATACGAATCAGACCGCCTTCCAGTTATATTTTCCCATGCGCAACTAGTTTACCATAAGATTTGAAAGAAATGGAAGCGAAAGTTGTCGGAATAGCCCGGAAATTAGGATTAATATTATGTATATACGTATTTTACGTTGGGCCTTTATTACGTTCTTGAAGGGGGAGGGGTGACAAAAGCATTAATTATCGCATAAAAAAGGAATCGTCGATATTGACGATTCCCAGGCTGTCGAGAAAGTTCGACGCCGCCAATGTCGCAGAGAGGATCCCCCTCTAAGATTGGCGGACAGAGATTCCGTCCCTCTGGTAATAATGGTTTTTCTCACGTATGCTCTCTCATTCGCAGGATTTCAAGTGCATTGGACAGGTGACAGAAGCTAGGCAAGGTAGCCGACTCCCCAAGCAAAGCGCAGGCGGGCATGCGGGAATAGAGGATGCCATAGAAGCTCCTTTGCTCCCTGCTCTGCTGCACGTTTTCTTCACGCTGGCTTGAGGGTTCACCATCCCATGTCTCTACGGGTCTACGCCCTTACCTTCCTTCGTTATACCTACCCAAGCGGTGAAGTCCGATCGCTTTTATTTGACGGGTCTGTGCCCTTGCGGAACTTCCATTCGGTACTCCGTGCTTTCTTTTTCTATCCCGCGAATGGGACAACATACGTAAGTGACGGGGGTTCGCTCTTCAGACTAGGTCGCGTTTCGCAGCGGGGCAGCCTTTTGTTCCTGAAAGGCTTCGCCGCTGTGTGCAAGGGCAACCAGAATGCGGCAGAGCTTGCCCACAAGCTTCAACACCGAGTGTATGCCTTTCTGACGTAGGGTCTTGATGTTGTACGTATGCCAGCGTTTAAAACCCGCATGGTTGCAGAGCAGCATCATGACCGCCAGGTACAGATATTTGCGCAGTTGCCTTCGCCCTCGTTTGGCAAGTTTCACTTGCCCTTTGCAGGTGCCGGAGCTGCGCTCGGCCAAGTTCAGCCCCGCCAGCGCCAGTAATTGCTGACCATGGGTGTAGCGCCGCAGATCGCCAGTATTGGCAAGGATCACGGCCATGAACCAGGGGCTGAGCCCGACTTCCTGCAAGGGACGCAGGACAGCCGGCGGTAGTCGCTCCAGCAGGGCGGCGATTTCCACATCCACCTCGGCTTGCTGAGCCAGTAGATGCTCATACCGCGCAAGGAGCCGTTGAATGCGCCGGCCAAGTTCCGCTGCCTCCGTGACTCCGATGGAGCGCCCGGCGGCCAGGAGCAACTGGCTGGCGATTTGGATGCCCGTTGTTCCTCCAGCTCGCTTCAAGCCGCTCGTCCGCCACCCTTCGATCAGCTCGGGGAGCGTGTTGGCAAGGATGTCCGCGGGCAGGGGGAAGCTGCGCAAGGTCGCTCGTGCACGACTGCCGTCCCAGTGTTTAAAGACCGACCAGAATTCCGGAAACACCTGATCGATCGCCGTCTGAAGTTGATTGTCGATGACGGTGAGGGCATCGCTCATCGCCTCGCGTTCATTGACCAAGGCGTGCAGCTGCCGGTATACCGGATCGTGAACCACCCACTCCGTGTAGTACCCGCGAGAGACGACGTCGCCGATGGTCACGGCGTCCTTTGCATCGTTTTTGGAAGGTTTGTTATCTCGGTTTTCTTTATTCCGTTTCGTCGTCAGCGGATTGACCAGAACGACGGTAAGTCCTCGTTTACGCAGGGCGAAGGCCACATTGAGAAAGTAATGTCCCGTCGATTCGGCGCCGAAGATAACCTCCGTAAACCCATACGCCCGTTGCAAGTCCTGTACCCACCGCAGCAAGCGTTCAAGGCCATCGGCATGATTGGAGAAAACGAGCTTGCGGCCTTGCTGGATCCCGCGGAAGTTCACGGCAGCTGCGACATGCGTTTCTTTGGCAATGTCAATTCCGACGATAAGATGCTGAGGGGTAATTTTTTCAATCCGTTGATTAATGGCGTTCGATGCGTTAAACTTCATGGTATGAGTGTCCTCCTGGTGGATGATGGCGATTAAGGGCTCTGACCCGTTACAATCCATCTTACCAGAGGCACTCTTTTCTGTTCCAAGACGATTTCTTAGCCTCTACAGGAATTTTATTTTGGCGAGATCGGGCCAATTGGGGCAATGCACGGACACAGGATCCGTTAATGTCCCCGAATGACACCGAAAACATACGAATCAGCCGATATAAAGGATCTCTTGTCCGCCAGCACACGAAAACACGTAATCATAGAAGCGAATAGCGGATCTCCTGTCCGCATCCTTGTATGCAGACGCACCGTGAACCAGCCGTCATGAAGCCGGCTGGTTCGATACGGCTCCCGCAGTCCCTGCCACGCCGGCGAAGCGGAGATAGGATCTGTTCGCGTGCCAGAGCGCAGGTTGCCACGAGTCTGCTTCGAAGCAACGTATATGTTTCTCAACAATTTGGGAATCGTCGACATGAGAAATTCCCTTTTTTTCCATATTATTTGCGTTCAACGCTATTAAAATTTGTCTCTATCCAGTACGAGAATCCGCCTTGCAGCAGCAGGCGCTTATTATGCATTAACTTATCCGCGCCCGCTGCGAGCTGCATGGCAAGATGAGCTTGAAATGCGGATAAATGCGGGAGTCGGACTCGCAGCTCGTCCAGCAGATGACCGTTAGCGGCAGCTAGTTCTGCAAAGCGGGTAAGCGCATCGCCTATGTAAAGGGCGTTCTTCACGTCTTCTTTCGACAACGGTGTCGACTGATCGGTGCTTTCCGCATGAATCATCCCGATTAAACTATTGGCATTCTTTAATTCAAAATCTTCCTCCCAATCGGACCAATCGTCGGAGAACTGAAGCGTTCCCAGCACAAGATCCACCGCACGCGAAACTTCACTTTCCAGCTCCGGCTTGCCGGCCAATAGAAGCGCCCCCGTGCTGGCAAGTTTGACAGGCGCCGCCTTGCTGGCGAGCCGGGCGGGATCCAAACTACCCATTGGATGCTCATAAGCTACGGCCAGCGACCAATTCCGGACATATTCGTTGTAGTAATGCCAGAAAGGGGATGAATGTTCGAACATGGAGCGGTAAATATCGAGCATGCTGAGGTGAAAGAGGTTCCCGAGCGCGAGTTGTTCTTTCAAGTCTGCGGGAGCGTCGTCCATGAGATCGTCTTGGATGAAGAAATACAGCATGACAAATACATTTCCGAGCGACAGGGCTCGATAGTGTTCGGCACTAAGAGCTGTTACGGGCGCCGTCCAGAAGGGAAGCAAGTAACAAATGTGGTTCTTGGCGCTGGATGGCGCAAGCGGGTTAAAGGCTTGCAAATAGGCTTGGCCTTTTGCGTTCAGCGGTGCCGGATATGCGGCGATCAGCCGTTCGGCTTCCTCGAAGACGACGGCAAGCTCTTCTTCGTAATCGGATCTCCATGGCATCATGTCATTCCTCCTCGTAGAATTTGCTAGGATTCCATTCTTCCAGTATAAGCCATCAGCACTATGTCGAACAATGTCAAAACAATGACCGATAAAACGTGCATATCGAATCTGCAAGCTGAAAACTCGGCGCGAAGGACAAGCACCTCCCGGACATGGTATGATTTGAGAAAACGCGAGAGAGGTGATCGGCCATGAACTATACGGAGCCGCATTGGCGAAGCTCAGCCCTTATTACGATCGATACGCAAAACGATTTCGCGCTACCCGGCGCTCCCGCCGAAATTGCTGGTACCCAGGATGTCGTTCCGGCGATGGTCGAGCTGCTAGACGCCTACCGCTCGCAAGGGCTTCTCATCGTGCACGTTATTCGCCTGTACCGAACGGACGGGTCGAACGTCGATCTGTGCCGGCGATCGCTCATCGAGGGCGGAACCCCCATCGTCGCTCCGGGCAGTACGGGTGCGAAGCTGGCCGCGGAACTGCTGCCGGCCGGCGCCGAGGCGCAGCGGGACGAAGCGCTGCTGCGCGGCGAGATACAGCGGATCGGCGAGCGGGAATGGATCGTCTATAAGCCGCGCTGGGGGGCTTTCTACGAGACCGGGCTCGATGCGTTTCTGCGCGATGCGGGGGTCGACACGGTCGTCTTCAGCGGCTGCAATTTCCCGAACTGCCCGCGGACGTCCATGTACGAAGCGAGCGAGCGCGATTATCGCGTCGTCATGGTGCGTGACGCCATGTCGCAGGTATACGAGCAAGGCCTTCGCGAATTATCCGCGATCGGCGTTACCGTCTGCACGAAGGACGATGCGCTGGCATGGCTCGGCGAATCGGCGAACACAGAGGATAACACGAGTACGCAAGGTTAATGCGGCGAACGGTCGCCGCATCATTGTAGAAGCGGCGGCCGCCGGCAGGAAGGAGCGTTTGAACGCATGACGGTGCTGGAAGTAGAGATTCACAGAGCCGGATACGTCAAGGAGGCCGACGTCATCCGGGATATTGCCTTCACGATCGAAGCGGGGGAGCTTGTCGGCTTGATCGGTCCGAACGGCGCGGGCAAGAGCACGACGATTAAATCCATGCTCGGCTTGCTGCGCTATGTCGAAGGGACCGTCCGCATCGGCGGCGAGCAAAGTCAAGGCCGTTACGCCTATGTGCCGGAGCAGCCGGTGCTCTATGAGTATATGACGCTATGGGAGCATTTGCAGCTGGCAGCGGCCGCGTACGAGCTGGACGAGCAGACGTTCCGGGAACGGGCGGAGCGGATGCTGGAGCGGTTTCGGCTGTCGGACGACCGGCATAAGCTGCCGACGGGCTTCTCGAAAGGCATGCAGCAGAAGATGATGCTGATCATCGGGTTTCTGCTCCAGCCGGATCTGTACGTGGTCGACGAACCGTTCGTCGGTCTCGATCCCCGGGCGACGCGGGATTTTCTCGAGCTGCTGCAGGAGGAGCGGAGGCGGGGAGCGGGCGTACTGATGTGCACGCATGTGCTGGATACCGCCGAACGGATCAGCGACCGTCTCGTCTTGATCGACGGCGGGTCCGTCGTAGCCCAGGGAACGCTCGCGCAAGTGCGGGAGCAGGCGGGCTGCGCGGTCGACGCGCCATTGACCGATTGCTTCTACGCGCTGACCTAAGGGGGACTGGCATTTGAAAGACGCTTTAGGATACTGGCGTATCGGAACCTTGTTCCGGTGCAGGCTTCGCCGCTTCTGGACGGAACAGTGGAAGGCTTGGCGAACGGCGCTGGACTGGACGGTCTGGGTTTATTTCGTGCTGCCGCTGCTGTGGATCGGCGGCGGCACGTACGTGGATTGGTGGCATCATCCGCCGGATTGGCTGACGCGGCTGCCGATGGTTTCCGGCGAACGGCTGACGCTGGCGGTCGTCTTCTTCGGCAGGCTGCGCACGTTCGCGGAGGAAGCCGACGTCCTCTTCCTGCTGCCGCGGCGGCGATGGATGAGCGGAATCTTGACGCGAGGCATGGCGTACACCGCGCTGAGCTTGCTCGTCATGTCGGCGCTGGTCTATGTGCTGATGCTGCCGTTCTTCGTCGCGGTTCATCATTTCCCGGCTGCGCAGCTCCTCGTCATGTTGGCGTACACGTGGATCGGCGCAGGCATCGGCGCCGTGTCAAGAAATCTGATCGAAGCCCGATTCGGCGGCTTGCGCAAATGGTTCGTCAAAACGGCAACGATGCTCATGCTCGCGGCGGCCTATCTCGCGCCGCTCGTCTTGCTCGGCGGCACGCCGATGGATCTGCTTGCGCCCATCATCGCCGGCGCGGCCGTGCTCTTCGGGCTGCTCCGCGCGAAGCTGCGCGCCAGGGACACCTTCGAATCCGACGTGCGGCAGGAACAGCTCGCGAGGCTGGCCAGCACGCAGCTGCTGCTGCGGAACGTCATCGAACGACGGCCGCGCATCAAGCTGTCCAGGCCGGCGGTGCTGCGCCGGTCGAATCGGATTTTCAAGCGGTTCAGCGGAGATACGATATTGGCCGAGATGATCGTGAAAGCCTTCATCCGGCGGCTGCCGCTCGTGCGCATGTGGTTCTTCTTCACGCTGGCCTCGACGGCCGCTGTCGCGTTGTCGCCCGCCATTCTTCAGCCGTTCATTGCCGTCGCTTTCATGCTGCTGCTCTCTACCTGGGTCATCTCCCACTGGCGCGGCATGATCGCCGAACCGTTCTTCAGGCAGTTTCGCTGGCAGGACGCCGTCTTGAGAGGGTCTGCGGGTCGCGTGCGATTCTGGCTCGTGGCGCCCGCAGCCGCCTTCTTCGGCTTGTTCGGCGGGCTGAGCGCTTACGGGCCGGTCGGGATGCTGGAGATCGTCCCCGGCGTGCTGATCTGGCTGCTCCTCAGCAAGTTCATCACATCGTCGATGCTGCTGCGGATGGACCGGGAAGGCGAATAGGGCCGGTGCATGCTTGACGGTGTATAACGCCGCTTGTCTCGGCTATACCAATGAAGCGGGGGTGGAACATGTATTTAAGAAGCGTCTCGATCGAGCGGAAGGATGAAATGGACCTGCGGCAATATCCGTTCTCCATTCCGGTTATCCGCTCCTTCACGTCATTGCAGTTTACGACGAACGTGACGTTCTTCGTCGGCGAGAACGGCTCCGGCAAATCGACCTTGCTGGAAGCGATCGCGTACCAGTGCGGCTTTAACACGGCGGGAGGGGGACGGAGCAACGCCTATGAAGTCGATGCTTCCGCATCCGCGCTCGGCGGTCATATCCGGTTGTCCTGGCTGCCGAAGATTACGAACGGTTTCTTCCTGCGCGCGGAAACGTTCTACAACTTCGCCTCCCATATCGATACGATGCCGGAGTCGCTTCCGTACTACGGCGGCCGTTCGCTGCACGCCCAATCGCATGGCGAGGCGTTCCTGTCCTTGTTCAAGCACCGGTTCGGCAAGCGGGCCGTCTATCTGCTGGACGAGCCCGAGGCGGCGCTGTCGCCGGCCAGGCAGCTGGCGCTTATGCGGATCATGCATGAGCTGGAAGGAGAAGCCCAATTCATCGTCGCGACGCATTCGCCGATCCTGCTCGGCTATCCCGGCGCGACGATTTACGATTTCGACTCGGTGCCGGTCACGGATATCCGGTACGAGGATACGCTGCATTACATCGTGACGCGGCGGTTTCTGGAGCAGCGCGAACGCGTGCTGAAGGAGCTGTTCGCGGACGAAGAGTACGATAACGAGTACGACGATGAGTGAAGGGAAGCAATCGGATCAGCGGCAATGATGTAGTTAGTGACCAAGGCGATTGCGTGAACGAGAAAGCAAATAACGCCATACAAAGGAGCACAGCGATGAATGAAACGATCCACTTGATGAGACGGCACCGGTCCATTCGCCAGTTCGCCTCCACGCCCGTGTCCGAGGAACAGCTCGAGCTTATGCTCTCCGCGGCGCAGGCGGCTTCGACATCATCCAATATCCAGGCCTACAGCGTCGTCGGCGTTCGCAGCGAAGCGGGCCGGAGCCGGCTTGCCGAGCTGACGGGCAATCAGAAGCATGTGGCGCAGGCGCCGCTCTTCCTCGTCTGGTGCGCGGATTTGAACCGGCTGCAGACGGCTGCCGGGCTGGGCGGCGGGCAGCCGGACTTCGAGCTGACCCGCAATACCGAAGCCTTCATCATGGCGACGGTGGACACCGCGCTGGCTGCCCAGAACGCCGCCGTTGCCGCGGAATCGCTCGGTCTCGGCATCGTCTATATCGGCGGCATCCGCAACCGGCCGCGGGAGGTGTCCGACCTGCTGCGGCTTCCGAGCCTGGTCTACCCGTTGTTCGGCATGTGCGTCGGCGTGCCGGACCAGCAGCCGGATCAGCGGCCGAGGCTGCCGCTGTCCGTGGTCTATCATGAGGAAGCCTATTCCGATGCGGGATTCGCGCAAGGGATCGCCGACTACGACGCGATCATGGCCGAATATTATGCGAAACGCGCCGGCGGAGGACGAACGACGGCGTGGTCGAAGGAAATGAACGCCAGGTTCCGACCGGAGCAGCTGCGGCCGCATATGCGCGGTTTCCTGGAGAGCCAGGGCTTCAAGCTGGATTGAACCGGCGCATTGCGCGGTTGACGGATTATCGCGCACGCAAAGGATCCGTTGCCAAACTCGCGCAAGGAACCGATTGTTTTCACGCACGCTTAGGACCGGATGTCAAACTGAGGCCAAACGCACAAAAACCTTCCTCAGCACTCATTTCGCGTGCCGAAGAAGGTTTTTAGCTTTGCGCGGCTGGCGTCGCCGTTCCGTCTAATCCTTGGACATGCGGCCGACAAGCAGCAGCATCAGGAACGAGAGGGCGATCATCGCGCCCGCCCATGCCCATGCCATCGTCATGCTGCCGCCGTCCGACGCGACGTAGATTGCCGTCGGAATCGTCTGCGTCCGGCCGGGAATGTTGCCCGCCACCATCAGCGTCGCCCCGAATTCGCCGAGTCCCCGGCAGAAGCCGAGGATGTACCCGGATGCCAGCGACCGTGAGGCGAGCGGGACGGTGATGTAGCGGAACACCTGCCATTCGCCGGCTCCCATCGCTCTGGCGGCGTTCTCGAGATCGGGGTCTACGCCCTGCAGGCCGGTCTTGATCGTCCGGTAGGCAAGCGGGAACGCCACGACGGCAGCCGCGATAACGGCGGATTCCCACGTGAACAGAATCGGGCCGCCGAACAGCGATTCGTACGCTTTGCCGATCCAGCTCCGCCGGCCGAGGACGACGAGCAGCACGAAGCCGACGACGGTCGGCGGCAGCACGAGCGGGAGCAGCAGCGCCGTCTCGAGGACGCTCTTGCCGAGGAACCGCGCCTTGGCCATTCGCCATGCGATCAGCAGCGATGCCGCGAAGACGAGGACGCTGGCCGCGACGGAGATTTGAATGGACAATCCGATCGGACCGAAGAAAGTATGCCAATCCATGCGATATGAGGACTCCTTACGTCAATGTACGGTAATTAGCGTTTAAATCCGAATTTCTCGAACACGGCGTTCGCTTCGTTCGTTTGCAGATAAGCGTAGAACGCTTTCGCTTCGGCGGCATGCTTCGTTTCCTTCACGACGCCTGCCGGATAGAGGATCGGGCTATGCACGTCCGGAAGGATATTAAGCGCGATCTTCACTTTGTTCGAAGTCAGCGCGTCGGTCTTGTAGACGAAGCCCGCGTCGACGTTGCCGGTCTCTACGTACGTCAGCACTTGGCGCACGTCCTTGGCGTAGACGAGCTTCGATTGCAGCGGCTTCCAGACGCCGCGCGCGTTAAGCGTTTCCTGCGCGTATTGTCCGGCAGGGACGGATTCGGGCTGGCCGATGGCGATCTTCTTGACGGACTTGTCCGTCAGCTGCTTGACCGTCGTGAAGCCGAGCTTGGAATTCGAAGGCACGACCAGGACGAGCACGTTCTTCAGCAGCGTCGCGTGATCGGCGATCAGGTCCTCCTTCACGAGCGTATCCATTTGCTTCTGGCCGGCCGAGAAGAAGACGTCCGCCGGCGCGCCTTGCTCGATTTGCTTTTGCAGCGTGCCCGAGGAACCGTAATTGAAGACGAGATCGATCGTCGGATGCTGTTTCTCGTACGTTTTCTCGATCACGTCGAGGCTGTCTTTCAGGCTGGCGGCCGCGGAGACGAGCAGTTCCGTCTTCTTGGCTGCCGCCTCGGACGGCTGCGCGGGAATCGTCAAAGCCGCGGTTAGCAGCGAGAGTCCGAGCGTGACGGTTAATGTTTTTTTCATAGGTAGGCCTCCCCTAAACGTTCTTATATCACGACAGTAAGAGTAACATATCTACCTATGATTTTGTAGTGTTTTCATATAAATAGATCGATTTAGATATAACTAGTTGGGCGGGCATTCCGGCGCCGGTATGCGAAAAATAACCCGCAAGCTGCCGGTGGCTGCCTGCGGGTTGCGACTTGAGGGAAAGGATGAAGCCATGGACGTTACCGAATCGTTTTCGATGCTTCGTACGGTTCGATATGAATATGGACATGCGAGATGTGGTGCTGGTCGAAGATTTGCTTCTCGACCTGTTCGGTAATTTCGTGGCTCTCCGCCACGTTCAATAGATGATGAACGCCGATGGTAACGTCGACCAGCTTGTTGTTGCCATGGATGCGGGCCTTGATGTCGATGATCTGCTCGACGCCCGGCACCTCGCGGATCGTGCGCTTGATCACCTGCAGCTCTTGATCGTCGAAGCCATCCGTCAAGGCGTGCGTCGCATCGCGGAAGATCGCCCAGGCCGTCTTGCAGATGATGACGCCCACGAGCAGGGCGGTAAGCGGATCGAGCCACGGCCAGCCCCATTGCGCGCCAAGTATGCCGATGAACGCGCCCGCGCTGACCATGGCGTCGGAGCGGTTGTCCTTCGCCGCCGCCAGCATTGCTTGGCTGTTGATGCGTTTCGCGAGGCGCACATTGTACATATAGACGCCGTATATCGCGGCAGCGGACAGGAGAGCCGTCCATGCGGCCGCGCTGCCTTCCGGAGCGCCATGAGGCGAACGGAACGTGCCGGCGGCTTGCAGGAGCACCTGGAGGCCGACCGCGAACATGATGAACGACGCGACCATCGCCGATACGGTTTCCGCCCGGAAATGGCCGTAGCGGTGATCCTTGTCCGGCGGCTTGCGCGAGATGCGAAGTCCGATGAGCACGGCGATCGACGCGATAATATCCGTCGAGTTGTTCAACCCGTCCGCCGACAGCGCCTCCGAGTTCGTCCAATACCCGACTGCCAGCTTGCAGGCCGAGAGGATCAGATAGGCCGCAATGCTGATCCATGCGCCTCTCTCGCCCTTCTTGATGTCTTCGTACGTGCTTTCCATGCTGAACCTCCATTTGAGAAACATTCGCAATGCCATCATACTTGACCGAATCCGTGTGGGTCTAGAGAAACAGTGTTGTCGGCGTCCTCAAAAATAAGCAGCGTACAACAAAGTTGCGCATGTCCAATCTTGCAGGCGGCCCGAATCGTAATTTTTATTCAGCGGTTGCAACCTATTGCCGACATCAGGCATCATTCTTGAGAGAGAGGTGGGAAACGCGGTTTGGATGTCGTCGAGCGTTTATTGCGAAAAGAAGAAGATGCCCTCCGGCTGCTGATGGAGACGTACGGCGACCGGCTGCTTCGAACGGCGTATCTGCTGCTGAAGGATGCGCAAGCGGCGGAGGAAGCGGTGCAGGATACGTTCATCCAGGCGTTTCGCAAAATCGGACAGCTGCAGGACCCCGCCAAGCTGGGCAGCTGGCTGCTGCGGATTACGCTCAATCGCTGCCGGATGAAGCAGCGGACGCGGAGCTGGCGGTACATGCTCCCCGATCTACGCGCGGAACGGGAGCCGGAGCTTGCCGAGCCGGGACCGGAAGACGCGCTGCTGCAAGGACTGCGGCAGGCGAGGCTGCATGAAGCCGTCGGGCGCTTGGATTACAAATACCGCGAAGTCGTGACGCTTTATTATTACCAGGAGCTGCCGGTCGCGGCTATCGCGGAGCAGCTGCGGACGAACGAGAATACGATCAAAGCGCGGCTGTCCCGGGCACGCAGGCTGCTGAGGACGATGCTGGAAGCCGATCGGGAGGAGGGATGGCCGTGAAGGAACCGGAGGATCAGGGCGTGCGGCGGGATCGGAACGGGCATGAGGAACGAGATGGACGCGGAGACCGCAGCGAACCTGCATACGGCGACCCAAGCGAACCTGCATACGGAGATCGAAGAGAATACGGCGACCGAAACGAGCATGGACGGAACGAACGTGAAGAACGGGCAAGCGTGAAAGCGGCGCTCGACCAGGAGCTGGAGCCGCTGCGCTTCTCCGATAGGGCACGGGCTCAAGTGCTGCGAAGCACGCATCCCCGGGGCTTGTCCGGCAAGCTGCTCGCGCTATGGAATAAGGAGCTGGAAATCCCGGTCGTGCCGGTCACGGCAGCCGTCGCGGTGCTGGCCGGCATGCTGTTCTTCGGCCGCTTGCGCGGCGTTCCGTCCGAGGAGCGGCCGGATTCGGCGGTGCAGCGGGTGCTTGTCGTCGAAGGCAGCAACGTGTATTGGCAGGACGAATACGAGAAGGCGGTGGCATCCATTGGGCTGGAACAGTCGGCTGAGAATACGCGTTAAGGTGAAGCATCTTGTGACGGGGCTCGCGGCCGCCTCGCTGCTGATCGGCTTCGGGTATAAGGCGATGCCGGTCATCGCCGATCTGGCAGGCATCGACGCGTCCGTACTGGATGCCGACGCGAGGAAGTGGAAGCAAATCCAGGACGACGTGCTCGGCGACGGGTCGGATTCGCTGGCGCATGCGTTTCAAGTCTACGTCGGACCGGACAATACGTTCGGCATCGGCGACGTCAACGCGAAGCCCCCGATGCCATGGGAGGCGAAGCTGCCGCTGCTGGCCAGCTACGTGGAAGAAGGCCCTGCGACGGGCGATTATTTGCTGCAGGCCGCGAAGCAGCTCGCCGTCTATTATGCCATGACGGGAGAGAGCGAGAAGGCCATGCAGGCGCTGGAAACGGCGGAGCGCCGCACGGCCGGAAGCTGGACGTATCAGCGGACGGAGCTGCGGCTGGAGCGGGCGGCGCTGCTCGTCCAGACGGGAGAATACGACCAGGCTGAAGCGCTGCTGACATCGATCGGGCAGGCTGACACGCATGTTGTCGACGCCAACCGCGATCAGCGAATTACCGAGCTCCGGGCCAAGCTGTTGATGAAGCAGGGCAGCCCGCGCAAGGCGCTGGACATCGTGAATGGGGAGCTCTCGGCATATCGCAAGCAGCAACAGGCGACTGCCGGCCAGCCGCAGACTGACGATCATATGGACCGTGTCGCCCAGCCGGAGCAGCTGGCGCGGCTGGAGACGCTGCGCGGTATCCTGGAGCAGCGGACGGCGGAGTCCGCAAGCGATAATCCTTCCGCGGTGTCGGGGACCGTGACGCGCAGCGACGGTATGCCGATGGCGCAGGTCGGCGTCTTCCTGCGCGCGCGGGATGCGGTCAATCACAGCTTGCTGGAGACGGAGCCGTACCAGACCATGACGGACGATCAGGGGCGTTACTCGTTCGCGGACGTGCTGCCCGGAGCCTACCAATTGACCTTGGGCTTCAATTACGAGCAGATCGACGGCTGGGCATGGCCGGTGAACAACTACGAATGGATTGACGTTCGGCAAAGCAAGGACATTGCGTACCCGGTCGTGCTGAAGCCGCTGATGAACCTCGCTGCGCCCGTGAACAACGAGGCCATAACCGGAGATGCCGTCGATTTCAAGTGGCAGCCCGTAGAAGGCGCGGCGTATTACAAGCTGACCGGTTATATCGAGACGAAGGAAGAGAACGGCAGCAGTACGATAGGCGTCATCATCCATGACCGCATTCAAGGACATGAAATTCGCGTTCCGCTCGACAACCTGTACAGTCTCTCGTCAGGTTTCGCGTATCGGACGGTCGATGGCGAGATGAAGCCCGATCCGGTATCCCTGCTCGCTTTCGCCAACCCGGGCAAGCGGTTCTACTGGAGCGTGGCCGCGTACGACAGTACGGGCCAAGCGCTGGCCCAAAGCAACGGCTACCGGCTGACGCCCGATACGATGGGGGACTTGCCGTTCTTCACGTTGAAGGCGCGCAAGCTGACGGATGCGGACCGTCTCCTGCTGGCAGGTCGGATCGACGAGGCCAAGACAGCTTATCGGCGGGCTTGGGATGCGGACCCGACGGACGCTTACAGCCTAGGGAAGCTGATCAAGCTGATCGAGGCGCGTAATGCGGGCAAGGCGAGCGAGGCAGACAAGCAGGAGCTCCTGCCCTACAAGCAGCGCATGATGGCGCTGCAGCCGCAATTGGCGGATTGCTATTGGCTGATGGATTTTTATATCGGTTCGGGCGATTGGGCGCAGGCAGAGCATTATTACGAGCTTGCGCAGCAATTTGCGGGGCAGGACAGCTTGGATGCGATCCAATCCGCTTATGCGTCCGCTTTGCTGGCGCAGGGCAAAATCAGCTCGGCATTAAGCCTGCTGGCGGACATCGTGCCGCGAGACAATATCCATGCCGAGATTGGAGATTATATCGCCGCGGACCTCTACGTGAAGGGCGATCTGTCGCATGCCTTGTCGCTCGCTGCCGCCTATCCGGAACGGATGATCGGGCAGGAGACCGTGACCGACTGGCTGACGCTGGTCCGGGACATGAAGCGGGAGCAAGCGGAAGACGCCTCCTATACGACGACGCTCCGTCATGTGCTGGAGTGGCAGCTGGTGCATCGGCAAGCCGAGCTGGGACATTGGAGCGAGGCGGCGGCGTATCCGGCCATGGTTCGCTTCCTGGAGGCACTGGGGGAGTAGAACAGTCGGGCGGACCAGACCGGAATGGCGATTATCGACAGTAATCGACATAAATGATACAAGTATTATCTACCGCGCCGGGAGGGTTTGCGATTGCCTGATTTTACGTATAATCCAGCTGAGAAGAGCAACGAGACGCTCACAGTGAAATTCGAAATTACGCATGCGTTCAGAGCGGCGCTGCAAGCTTTGGCGTTTTCGAAAGACTACAAGAAGGTCGAAGGGAATATCGTTTTGCACCGCATTACGTTCATAACAAAAGCGTCCCTGTTTTCGTGGGGGGAGCAGATGACCGTGCAGCTTAACGAGGTTGATCCCCACAAAACGGAGATATCCGTATCGTCCGAATTGAAAACGTCCATTGGCTCCCAAGGCGTAGGCGCCCAAGCGACAATCGGCACATAAAAATAAAAAAAATATTGACCGGGTATTCGAATTGATCAGCAAATATTTATAACTATTTTCCCATTGCCGCTCTATCAAAGCATCATCCCGAGCATGACCGGTTATAAATTAATGCCATTAACGACATCAAGACCCGCAGCGGGACACTGACAGTGCCCCGCATGCGGGTCTTTCCATGAGAAGATGGTATGAAGGCTGCGATTCTTATACCCGGCGGGCTTTAATATAATGGCTTGTCCAGTACGAGCTGTTCATATTCGAGACCACGACGCCTTCGTTCGGCAGGTTGTGAACGAACTGGCCGCTGCCCGCATAGATGCCGACATGGTTAATGACGCCCGGCGTGTTGACGCTGAAGAACACAAGATCGCCGGGCTGCAGCTGGCTCTTGGAGACGGCCGAGCCCACGGACCCCTGCGACTTCGAGCTCCACGGGATCGACTTGCCGTTCAGCTGGAATATGTATTGCGTGAAGGAAGAGCAGTCGAAGATCAGCTTCTTCTGGTCGCGTGCACCGAAGACGTATTTGACTTTGCCCATGTACGACTTGGCGGTCGAGACGATGCGGCTTCCCGAAGCGCTGCCGTTGTTCGAGGACGGATTGGATGGCGTCGCGCCTTGTTTGATCGTTACGTACGAGCGGGAGACATAGCCTGTCTTGCCGTTATAGTCGACCAGCACCCAGTAATCGTTCGCCGCTTCGACGGACAGCACCGTGCCTGCCTTGACGAAACCGATGATCGAAGCGCTCGTGCTTTGCCCGGAACGGAAGTTGACGCCCTTGTTGACGGTAGCCGTCGCGACGGGAGATGCCTGCGCCGTGCCTGCCGCGGAAGCGAGTCCCGCGAACAACGATAATGCCAAGCCTGCGGACAGCAAAGCCTTCTTGCCGAAATAGGATTTGTTCTTGTTCATAGTCGTAGATGTCCTCCTGAATCTGATTGGTTGGAAGTATCATACCGAGGATTACTTTACCACATAAAATATTGCCATCATTTACCGAAGGGCTTGGAAAGTTAAGGCTGGCCTGCATATATGTCGCTCTATTAGAAGTTCATTAAAAAGATGAGAAAATCATTCCTTGACAGGGAATTCGAACGCTTATTGACAGCAAAAGCGCTTTCATGGAAGATAGGTTTAAGTCGTCTGCCAGCATCCCTGCGACTGCGCAAGCGATTATAAAACCGACATCCCTATGCGAATGAACGACCTGGACGAGGCATAGATATCGATGTGAAGCATGCAGGAAAGCATGCAGTCCGCATGGACAAGCGAGGCTTGCGATGCGGAACGCATGGAGTCGATCGGAATCGAACACGGGAGGGATTCTCATGCAAGAAGCGGGATTGAAAGGGAAGAACGCGCTGGTCACCGGATCCAGCAGAGGACTTGGCAAGCAGTACGCGCTGGACTTGGCGAAGGCGGGCGCAAACGTCATTATTCACGATATTCGCGACAGCTCGGCGGCCGAATTCAACGAAGCGGCTTCCGGTCACGCGGTTGCCGAACAGATCAGGGAGCTCGGCGTACGCTCGGCGTTCATCGCGGCGGACCTGGCCGATCCGGCCCAGGTTGAGCGGCTGATTCAAAGCGCGATCAGCGAGCTCGGCAGTCTGGACATACTGGTCAACAACGCCGGCGGGGACATCGGCTATCAGACGCCGCGCCCGAATCCGAACGATGCGCTCGACATTTCGGTGGATGACATCCGCTCGGTCGTCGAACGGAATTTGCTGTCCACGATGTATGCCTGCAAATTCGCCGGCCTTCACATGCGGGAGCGCCGCTCCGGCAAAATCGTTAACGTCGGCTCGGTCGCGGGCCATGTGCCGGTCACGGGCGGGATCATCTACGCGGCCGCCAAGACCGGCGTCTCGTCGTACACGCGCAGTCTGGCGGAACAGCTTCGCCCGTTCGACGTGAACGTGAACTGCATCTCGCCGGCGCCGACGTATACCGGACGCTTCCTCGCGACGCGCACCGTGGCCAGCGAAGAAGGACGTTCCCGCCTGCAGCGAATCGCGCAGCCCGAGGACATGTCGAACATCGTGCTGTTCCTGTGCGGAGCCGCTTCGGATGCCCTGAGCGGCGAAACGATCGTATGCTGGAAATAGTCTCATGCCGCGCGGAGCAGGACGAGGGCCTGCTCCGGGCGGCTGATCGCGAAGCGGGGAGGCAATGACGCGATGAGCGAAGCGATACGCTTCATCATGGGTCCGGAAACTCCGGACCGTTATGATATTTATACCCATGCGGCGGGGCCGGAAGGGAAGCTGCCGCTGACGGCCGACATGCTGCTCCATCTGCCGAGCGGAGATCTGTTCGGCCTGAGCCAGAATGTCGGCATGGGCTGGAAGCCCGAGCGGCTGCTCGGCAAGCAGGTGCTGATCCTGAGCACGCAGGGCGGCCTTCGCGCCGAGGACGGGACGCCGGTCGCGCTCGGCTACCATACCGGCCACTGGGAGGTCGGTCTGCTCGTGAAGGAAGCGGCGCTTGAAGTCGGCGCGCTCGGCGGCGTGCCGTTCGCCGCGGCCGTCAGCGATCCGTGCGACGGCCGCTCGCAGGGAACGACCGGCATGTTCGACTCCCTGCCGTACCGCAACGACGCGGCGATCGTGCTCCGGCGCCTGATCCGTTCGCTGCCGACGCGCAGCGGCGTCATCGGCGTCGGCACCTGCGACAAAGGCTTGCCCGCCATGATGATCGCGCTGGCCGCCATGCATGACTTGCCGACGATCATCGTGCCGGGCGGCGTTACGCTGCCGCCGACGGCCGGGGAAGACGCCGGCAAGATCCAAACGATCGGCGCGCGGTTCTCGCAAGGGCAGATCACGGTGGACGAAGCGGCCGATCTCGGCTGCCGCGTCTGCGCGACCCCGGGCGGCGGCTGCCAGTTTCTCGGGACGGCGGCGTCGGCCCAGGTCGTCGCCGAGGCGCTCGGCATGGCGCTGCCGCATTCGGCGCTCGCGCCCTCCGGCCAGCCGATCTGGCGCGACATCGCCAGACAATCGGCCCGGGCGGTGCAGCGGATGGAGGCGGACGGCGTCGCGATGCGCGATATTCTCACGGACGCCGCCATCGAGAACGCCATGGTCGTGCACGCGGCGTTCGGCGGCTCGACGAATCTGCTGCTGCATATCCCGGCGATCGCCCACGCGGCCGGCTGCCGCATCCCGGACGTGGCCGACTGGACCCGCGTGAACAAGGCGGTTCCGCGGCTTGTCAGCGTGCTGCCGAACGGGCCGGAATACCATCCGACGATTCGCGTGTTCATGGCCGGAGGCGTGCCGGAAGTCATGCTGCATCTGCGCAGGCTGGGCTTGCTTAACCTGCAGGCACGCACCGTCGCCGGCGTAACGCTCGACGAACAGCTGGACTGGTGGGAGGCGTCCGAACGGCGCGGCGAAGTTCGCAAACGGCTGCTCGAGACCGACGGCATCGATCCCGACCAGGTCATTATGAGCCCGGAACGGGCGGCCGCGATCGGCGTCACGTCGACGGTCGCCTTTCCGACCGGCAATCTGGCCCCCGAAGGGTCGGTCATCAAAGCGACGGCCATCGATCCCGACGTCGTCGGTCCCGACGGCGTCTACCGCCATACGGGGCAGGCGAATGTGTTCACGTCCGAGAAAGAGGCGGTCAAGGCGATCAAGGAAGGCCGCGTGCAAGCGGGCGACATTCTGGTGCTGATCGGCAGAGGCCCTTCCGGCACGGGGATGGAGGAGACGTACCAGCTGACTTCCGCGCTCAAGCATCTGCCCTTCGGCAAGCATGTGACGCTGCTGACGGATGCGCGCTTCTCCGGCGTGTCGACCGGCGCCTGCATCGGCCATATCGGACCGGAAGCGCTGGCGGGCGGGCCGATCGGCAAAGTGCGCAGCGGGGATTGGATCGAGGTTACGATCGACCGGAACACGCTGGACGGCAGCGTCCATTTCGTCGGCCAAGGCGAGGCGCGCTTCAGTCCGGAAGCGGGCGCTGCCGTACTGGCCGCCCGTTCGCTTCACCCGGACCTGGCCGCCGATCCGGATTTGCCGGACGACACCCGGCTGTGGGCCGCCCTGCAAGCGGCAAGCGGCGGCACGTGGCGCGGCAGCATCTACGACGTCGACCGCATCGTCGAGACGCTGAAGGCGGGGATGGATGCGATCGCGAGCGCGAAGCTTCCGTCTTCCGGCGGGAGCTGACAGCGCCTCGGGCAGCCGACGATGATCGAGGAGGGAACGTATGGTGAGCAAGCCTATGGAGCAGCCGGAGGAGATCAACCGCCGGCTGTATCGTAACGACCGCATCTATAAGCCCTTGCCGTCCGTTGAAGCATTCGCGGACGAGCATGTCGAGCAGTACCGGGAACAAGGCTTCATCGCGATCGACAACGTGCTGTCAGCCGCTGATGTCCGCGCATCGACGGAAGCGATCATGCGCCTGATCATGGACCCGGATACGAAGGCGAAAATCCAGTTTACGAAGCCGCAGAGCGAGCTTCGCACGGACGAAGAGCGCGAGCTTGCGGTGCGCAAAGTGTCCGAGTACGTGAACGTCGATCCGGCGCTGCATGCCGCCGCCTATCATCCGGTCATCGGCGCCATCGCGGAGCGGCTGCTCGGCGCGCGGCCGAAGCTGGCGCAGGATCAAGCGCTGCTGAAACCGCCGCACGGCGGCGGAGAGAAGCCATGGCATCAGGATATGGCATACGGCAATTTGTCCTACGAGCAAGCGGTCGTCGGCGTCTGGATCGCGCTTGACGAAGCGGGACTCGACAACGGATGCATGCATGTGATCCCGCAATCCCATAGGGATGGCGCCACGCCGCATTACGCGGTTCGCGATTGGCAGATCTGCGACGCCAGCGTGAGCGTCGACGAAGACGTCGCGGTTCCGCTGAAGCCGGGCGGCGCGCTGTTCTTCCACGGGCTGCTGCATCACGGGACGCCGTTCAATTTCTCTACGCACCGCCGCCGCGCGCTGCAGTTCCATTATGCGCCGGCAGCAGCCGGCAAGCTGACGACGGGCGAATACAAGCGGATGTTCACGAACGCGCTCACGTCGGCGGAATGCTGAGCGCGCGCCGTCACGCGCCGTCGCGCCGTCGCGCATCGCGCAAGGAGCTGCGAGTACGCCGAACGACGAGGTCAGGACCGGGCATGCAGGGTTATTTTACAACGTTAACCATTGTTCGATTGGATATGAGGGCTTGAATCGCATTCGATATTGTTCAACATTATGCAGCATACACGATAGATCGGACCGAAGAGCTTGCCGGATGGCAGCTCTTCAGGCTGTCGAGAAGGTTCGACGCCGCCTATGTCGCATGTACGGAATTGAATGGAAGGGATCTTCCTCTAAGACTAACGGACAGAGGTTCCGCTATTGTGGCGAAATCGGGATTGTGGGGCGGCGCACGGACACAGGATCCGTTAATGTGGAAAAGTTGCCCGAACAGCAACTTTACCGGCATTATTGCCGGTCAGAGGCGGGAAAAGTTGCCCGAACAGCAACTTTACCGGCATTATTGCCGGTCAGAGGCGGGAAAAGTTGCCCGAACAGCAACTTTACCGACATTTTAGTCGGTCTGACGCGAATAAAGTTGTTCGTATAGCAACTTTTCGACTTTTCGTCATTCTGAGGCAGGTGTAAGGTTCTTTGCAAGGCTACTGCGTTAATGTCCCCGAATGACACCGAAAACAGGCTAATCAGCCGATTTAACGGATCTCCTGTCCGCGAGCGCACGAAAAAACGTCATCAAGCAGCGAATAGCGGATCTCCTGTCCGTTTCCTTGCATCGACGGACGCACCTTGAACCGGCCTTCATGAAGCCGGCTGGTTCAATACGGTCACGGCAGTCCATGCCGCGCCGGCGAAGCGCCAACAGGATCCCTTCGTGCTCCAAGGCGCGGTTTGCCGCGAGCCTGCTCGAAGCAGCGTATATTGCTCATTGCTCAATAATCTGAAGGGTACTATATGACGCAGTACCCTTCTCAGGCTGTCGAGAATATCTCGACAGCCATTTCATTGTCTAATTCATTTTATGCGACACCGCGTAAATATGGCGCAAGATAAGTAGCTTATACTGAACGGATGATGCCTTTCATGTTACGTTCTAATCGCGATAAACAATAGCACTACGAGCGGGTTTCCATTGCGGATCTGGTGCACCGAACATACAAAGAGAGACTTACGTTAAAAACGTGGGTTGCTCTACAATCCGAAGAGCTTGCCGGAGGGCAGCTCTTTTTCGTTGCGTCCAAGTTCCGACACGGATACTTCGGCCTGCGGCTGAATAGGTATAAATACAGCGCCTTCGACAGCAACCGCAAGCGCTGCGGGCGAGGAACGCAAGTATTGGCGAAAAAGGGTGAGACAGCATGAAGAAGCAGCGGCGGATCGACCAGCGCGCCTCCGATTTCTTCCCGGTCCGGGGAATTGATCATATTGCGCTGTACGTCGGCAATGCCAAGCAAGCGGCGCATTATCTTAGCAAAGGGTTCGGGTTTCGCGTGACGGCCTACGCAGGTCTGGAAACCGGCGAGTCCGCGCAAGTCTCCTACGTGTTGGAGCAGCAGCAAGCGCGGTTCGTCGTGACCGGCTCGTTGTCGCCCGACCATCCGGTCGCGGACTTCGTCAAGAAGCACGGCGACGGCGTGAAGGACATCGCGATGCGAATCGATGACGTGGAGAAGGCCTATCGCGAAGCGGTGGCCCGGGGCGGCATTCCGGTGATGGCGCCGAAGGAGGTTGCGGATCGCGACGGCACGGTGACGATGGCGGTCATCGGCACATACGGCGATACGGTGCATACGCTGATCGACCGCAGCCGCTACACCGGCTTGTTTTTGCCGAAGTATGCGGCTTGCGACTGGCATTTACCGCATCAGCCCACGGGCTTGATCGGCTTCGACCATGTGGTCGGCAACGTCGAGCGGATGGAAGAGTGGGTGAGCTATTACGAGCAGGTGATGGGCTTCAGGCAGATGATCCACTTCGACGACAAGGACATTTCGACCGAATATTCGGCGCTCATGTCGAAAGTCATGTTCAGCGGCGGACGCATCAAGTTTCCGATCAACGAGCCGGCGGGCGGCAAGCGCAAATCGCAAATCCAGGAGTTCCTCGATTACCATCACGGCGCGGGCGTGCAGCATATTGCCATCCTGACGAACGACATCGTTGCTACGGTGACGGCGCTTCAGCAGAACGGGATCGAATTCTTGAGCACGCCGGACAGCTATTACGAGATGCTCCCGGATCGCGTGGGCGAAATCGACGAGGAGCTTGCCAAGCTGCGGGAGCTGAATATTCTGGTCGACCGCGACGACGAAGGCTATCTGCTCCAAATCTTCACCAAGCCGGTCGTGGATCGGCCGACGCTGTTCATGGAAATCATTCAGCGCAAAGGGGCCGTCGGCTTCGGGGAAGGCAATTTCAAGGCGCTGTTCGAGTCGATCGAACGGGAGCAGGCGCGCCGGGGCAACTTGTAGGTGAAGGCGAAGACGCAGAGGAAAGGGGGCGGGCGCCGATGCCGTTCTATCATGCGGCGGGGACGATTCCGCCGAAGCGGCATACGCAATTCCGCCGGCCTGACGGAGAGCTGTACCGGGAGCAGGTGATGGGAACGAAGGGGTTCTCGGGGGTGCAGTCGATCCTCTACCACCGCAATCCCCCGACAGCCGTCGCGCGGGCGCGGTTATTGTCCGCATGCAGGCCTGCATTCGAACCGCAAGGCGCGCTGAGGCACCGGCATTTTCGCACGAACGGATTGACCGCGGAAGGCGACGCCGTCGCCGGCCGGCAGTACGTGTTAGGCAACGACGATCTGCTGATCGGCGTCGCCCGCGTCACGCAGCCGATGGATTATTACTATCGCAACGGAGACGGCGACGAATTGCTGTTCGTCCATGAAGGGACGGGCACGATCGAAACGATGTTCGGCGTCCTGCGTTACCGGCCGGGCGATTATATCGTGCTGCCGATCGGGACGATCTACAGGGTCATTCCGGATACGGGAGCGGGCGAAGCGGGAGATGCGGCCGCGGAGCTTGACCCGAGCAGGGCGACCGGCGCAGGCGAGCTCGCGGGCGGATCGAGGTTTCTCGTCGTGGAGAGTAACAGCTGGATCGCAACGCCGAAGCGTTACCGCAACGAACACGGCCAGCTGCTGGAGCACAGTCCGTACTGCGAGCGGGATATCCGCGTCCCCTCGTTATTGGAAACGGTTACGGAGACCGGCGAGTTCGAGGTGCGCGTCCGTAAAGGCGGTTATATGCACGCTCACGCGCTGGCGCACCATCCGCTGGACGTGGTCGGCTGGGACGGATATCTGTACCCGTGGATCTTGAATATTCATGATTTCGAGCCGATCACGGGCCGCATCCATATGCCGCCGCCGATTCATCAGACGTTCGAGAGCGAACGGTTCGTCGTCTGCTCCTTCTGTCCTCGCCTGTACGACTATCACCCGGATGCGATTCCCGCCCCGTATGCGCACGGCAACGTCGACAGCGACGAGGTGCTCTATTACGTGAAGGGCCGATTCGGCAGCCGCAAAGGGATCGAGGAAGCGTCCATAACGCTTCATCCCGCAGGCATTCCCCATGGGCCTCATCCCGGCAGAGCGGAAGCGAGCATCGGCAAGCAGGCGACCGACGAGCTTGCGGTCATGATCGATACGTTCCGCCCGCTGCGCGTGGCGGCGGATGCCTTGCAAGCCGAGGATGCCGGGTACGCCTACAGCTGGGCGCCGCGGCCGGACGCTTCCGGCCCGAGCGACGGATAGGAGAGGTCGAGCATGGAGATGAGCCGCAGCAAGCCGGTATGGCATCCGAGCCGGACGGAGATGGAACGCACGCGGTTATTCCGGTTCATGCAGCAGCAAGGTTTCGACGATTACGAGGCTTTTCTCCGCCGGTCGGCCGGCGATCCGGCCTGGTTCTGGGACGCGGTCGTGCGCGACATGGGCATTGTCTGGGAACGCGGATACGACGAGGTCATGGATTTGGCCGCCGGCAGCAGCCGGCCTTCCTGGTTCGTCGGGGGACGCCTGAACGCGGCCGTCAACGCCGTCGACAGATGGCTGCGCGATCCCGCAGCGGCCGACCGCGACGCGATCGTCTGGGAAGGCGAGGACGAGGCCGTCCGAAGCTTCACCTATCGCGAGCTCGCGGAGCAGGCGAATCGCGCGGCACGCGGCTTGCGCCGGCTCGGCGTCGGCATCGGCGACCGCGTCGCGCTCTACATGCCGATGCTGCCGGAAACGGTTATTGCGCTGCTGGCGCTTGCCAAGCTCGGCGCGATCAACATTCCGATCTATTCCGGCTACGCCGCCGACGCGGTCGCGAAGCGCATGGCCGGCGCGGGCTGCAAGCTGCTCCTGACCGCGGACGGCTATTACCGGCGCGGAACGATCGTCCCGATGAAGGCGGAAGCCGATCTGGCGGCGGACGCGGCTCCGTCCGTCGGCAGGACGGTCGTCGTCCGCAGGCTCGGCGATCCGATCCCTTGGCGTCCGGAACGGGACGTCGATTGGACGGCGATGACGCAGGGCGAAGACGGGGGAACGTTGGAAGCGGCACCGATGAGCGGCGGCGATCCGCTTGATGCGGGGCCAATGAAGAATGGCGATTCGCTTGATACGGTGCCAATGACGAGCGACGATCCGCTCATGATTCTGTATACGTCCGGAACGACCGGCGCGCCGAAAGGAATCGTGCATACGCACAGCGGCTTCCCGCTCAAAGCGGCGTTCGACGCCGGCTATGTGATGGATGTCCGGCCCGGCAGCGTCATGCTGTGGGTCACGGATATGGGATGGATGATGGGGCCGTTCCTCGTGTACGGCACGCTGCTCAACGGCGCTGCGATGGTGCTTCTGGAAGGGGCGCCGGATTATCCCGGACCCGGGCGGTTGTTCGGACTCGTTCAGAAGCATCGGATCACGCATCTCGGCATATCGCCGACGCTGATTCGCGCCCTCATGAAGCATGGGGAAGCCTGCTTCCGGGACTGCGACTTGTCTACGCTGCGGGTATTCGGTTCGACGGGCGAGCCATGGAATCCGGAGCCATGGCTGTGGCTGTTCCGGGACGTTGGCCGAGGCCGGGTGCCGATCGTCAATTACTCGGGCGGCACGGAAATATCGGGCGGCATCCTCGGCAACGTGCTGCTGAAGCCGATCGCGCCAGCAGGCTTCAATTCGCCGATTCCGGGCATGGACGCCGATGTCTTCTCCCCGGAGGGACGTCCGGTGACGGACGAAGTCGGGGAATTGGTATTGAAGCGGCCATGGGTCGGCATGGCGAACGGCTTCTGGCAAGATCCGCAGCGCTACGAGGCGGCGTATTGGTCGCGTTGGCCGGATGTTTGGGTGCACGGTGACTGGGTTCGCCGGGACGAAGCGGGGTTCTGGTACATTACGGGCCGATCCGACGATACGCTGAACGTGGCCGGCAAACGGATCGGCCCGGCGGAGATGGAATCGCTGCTCGTGGAGCATCCGGCGGTTGCGGAAGCGGCCGTCATCGGCGTCCCGGACGCGGTGAAAGGCGAAGCGGCCGTTGCGTTCGTCGTCGCGAACAGGCCGCTGCCGGACGCCGAACAGACGGATGCGCTGACGACGGCTTTGTACGCCTGGCTCGCCGGGAGGCTCGGCAAAGCCTTCAAGCCGAAGGCGATCCACGCGCTCGACGCCTTGCCGCGCACGCGCAACGCCAAGGTCATGCGCCGCGTCATACGCGCCGCCTACTTGGCGACGGATCCGGGCGACCTGTCGGCGCTCGAGAATCCCGAAGCGGTTGAAGCGATCCGAAGGCTGTCCGGCATGCGGGGCGAAGAGAATGGGCGAGTATAGATGGCGAAGATAGTTATTCATGCGGTTAATTAAAAGAGATTGACAGCCTCTTGCGGCATCGCAGCTCGCGCAGGGAGGCGCGCGAAGCCCTGTTACCGTCGCAATGAGCGAATACGCGCTAGCCGGCGCGTAGCCGGAACGAAATTAATGTTATTAAGTAAGTGAAGCCATTCGTTCATTCCGTTAGAATCATCACCATTCGATTCGAGGTGAGGCTGCTATGTTCGACAGCGTGCGGCTGCTCATGGAGAGGCTGATCGACTACGCGGGATTATTTCCGCCGGCCCGGCTGTCCATGGATGAAGCCGTCCATCATTACCGCCGCTACAGCCGGGACCCGGACAGCTGGATGCTGGGGCGTTTCATCGTTCCCGCCGCCCGCCTTGAGGAGCTCGTCCCATACCGGGCGCTGTTCACGGTGGAGAGGGCGCTGCAGCTGTCGGTCATCGGCGCCGGAAGCGGGGACGGGCGCGAATGCTTGACGCAGCTGGCGAGATGCTTGACGCAGATCCGGGCGTTCGAGCGCCGGTTCGGGGCAGCGGCGGCCGTCGCTTCGATCGAACTGCCGCTGCCGCAGGCTGCGATCGGGGCGGAGCTTCTGGAAGCGATCGCTAACGATACGGCCGCGCACGGCTTGCGCGCGTACTGCGAAATGACATACGTTCGCGATGCGGGCTGGGCGCATAACCTGATCTCGGCGCTCGACCGCGTTGCCGCCTGCAACGCGGATCGCGAAGCGAAGCTCGGCGTGAAGCTGCGGACAGGCGGCGTCGCGGCGGATGCGTTTCCGACTCCGGATCAGGCGGCGTTCGTGCTCGCGGCGTGCAGAGACAGGGAGATCGCGCTCAAATTCACGGCCGGTCTCCATCATCCGGTCCGTATGTTCCGTCCGGAAGCGAACGCGAAGATGCACGGATTCCTCAACGTATTCGCCGCGGGCATGCTGGCTCGCGCGCATGCGCTGGACCTGCCTGGCATCGCGGAGATCCTCGCCGACGAAGACCCGGAGCATTTCCGGTTCTCGGCCGAGGGGCTTCGTTGGAAGCAGCTCTTCGTGTCTTCGGCGGAAATGGGCGAGTACCGCGCCAGCGCGCTCATCGCTTACGGCAGCTGCAGCTTCGACGAGCCGCGCGATGAGCTGCGGGCGCTTGGACTACTCGGGCAAAGGAGCTGATTCGCGTGACGCATCCATCGCGACAATCATCGAATACGACTTCCCGTTCGACATCGCATTCATCATCGCGACAATCAACGCGACTATCACCGCGACCAGAATCGCAATTATCATTCCGACCAGAATCGCAACTATCATCGCAACCAGAATCGCAACTATCATCGCAACCAGAATCGCATTCGTCATCGCAACCAGCATCGCGTTCGATTTTACGTTCCTTTATCGACGTCGAGCCGGATTCGCATTTTCCGATCCAGAATTTGCCCTACGGGGTCTTCCGTCCGAAGCAGGAAGGCTCGCCGCGAATCGGGGTTGCGATCGGCCGCTATGTGCTCGATCTGGCGGCGCTGGATGAAGCTGGCTGCTTCGAAGGGACGGCTGCCGCCGGCCGGGGCGTCTTTGCGAAGCCGTCGCTGAATGCGTTCATGGCGCTGGGCCGCCGGGCGTGGAGCGAGCTGCGCGCCGCGGTTGCCCGTCTGCTCGGCGCGGATGAGCCTTCGCTGCGGGACAACGATGCGCTGAAGGAGCGCGCGCTGCATCCGCTCAGCGAAGTCGAGCTGCTGCTGCCCGCCGAAATCGGCGATTATACCGATTTCTACGCGTCCAAAGCGCATGCGGCGAACGTAGGCACGCTGTTCCGCGGCAAGGACAATGCGCTGATGCCGAACTGGCTCCATCTGCCCGTCGGCTATCACGGGCGAGCCAGCTCGATCGTCGTCAGCGGTACGGACGTTCGCCGCCCGCAAGGCCAGTTGAAGCTGCCGGATGCCGCGGCCCCGGCGTTCGGACCGACCCGCCAGCTCGACTTCGAACTGGAAATGGGCTGGCTGATCGGAACCGGCAACGAGCTCGGCCAGCCGATCCCGATCGAAGAAGCCGAGGGTCATCTGTTCGGCCTCGTTCTCGTCAACGATTGGAGCGCGAGGGACATTCAAGCCTGGGAGTATCAGCCGCTCGGCCCGTTCCTCGGCAAGAGCTTCGCCACTTCGATCTCGCCTTGGGTCGTCCCGCTCGAAGCGCTCGAGCCGTTTCGCATCCCCGCGCAGCGGCAGGAACCGGCGCCGTTGCCGTATCTGAGCCCGGGACAGCCGGACTCGAGTACGTTCAATATTGAACTCGCGGTGTCCTTGCAAAGCGAAGCGATGGCGAACGCCGAAATGATTGCGAACAGCAATTACCGTCACTTGTATTGGACGATCGGCCAACAGGTCGCGCATCATACGGCGGGCGGCTGCAATTTGCGGCCGGGCGATCTGCTTGCTTCCGGCACGATCAGCGGCGAGCGGCGGGAATCGCGGGGCTGCATGCTGGAGTTGACGTGGCGCGGCACGGAGCCGCTCCGCATGAGCGGCGGCGAGGAACGGGTATGGCTCGAAGACGGCGACCGGATCGTCATGTCCGGCTGGTGTCAGGGCGACGGCTACCGGATCGGGTTCGGCGAAGTGAGCGGGAGGATCGTACCGGCGCGCGTCAGGACTTGAATCAAACGCGACATGCGGAAGGAGCGAACGAGATGAGAAAGCTTCCGCCTCATCTGCAGCCTTATGTTGCCGAGCAGCATTACGAACGGTATACGCCGGTCGATCATGCCGTTTGGCGGTATGTCATGCGCCAGAACCGTCATGCTTTGCGGCATGCCGCCCATGACGCCTATGTGAACGGTCTTGCGCTGTCCGGGATCGGCACGGAGCGAATCCCCCGGGTCTCGGAGATGAACGACTGTCTGGCCAAGATCGGCTGGGGCGCGGTGATCGTCAAGGGGCTCATTCCGGGCGCGGTGTTCTACGAGCTGCTGGCGAACGGAATCCTGCCGATCGCGGCGGAAATCCGCAAGTCGGCGAATATCGAGTATACGCCTGCTCCGGACATTATCCATGAAGCCGCCGGGCACGCGCCGCTCTTATTCGATGCGGACTACCGCTCGTACGTCCGGCTGATCGGCGCGATCGGCGCCAAGGCGTTCTCCGCGAAAGAGAAGCAGGAAGCGTTCGAGGCGCTGCGGCGCTTGACGATCGTCATGGAGGATCCGGCTTCGTCGCCGGAAGAGAGAGAGGCCGCCCAGCGGGCCGTGGAGGAGAAGCAGAAGGCGAGCGCCGGAACGACGGAAGCGGAGCTGGTGTCCCGCCTGTTCTGGACAACCGTCGAATACGGATTGATCGGCCCCATGGACGACCCGAAGCTATACGGCGCAGGGCTGTTGTCTTCCGTCGGCGAAAGCAAGCACTGCTTCACGGATGCGGTAGCGAAACTGCCGTACTCCGTCGAAGCGTGCACGGAACATCCGAAAATCGTGACGGAGATGCAGAAGCGGCTGTTCGTCTGCGACAGCTTCGGGCAATTGAAAGCGGGCGCCGAAGCGCTGGCGGACACGATGGCCTATCGGATTGGCGGGACGGAAAGCTTAACCAGGGCACAGCGCTCGGGCATGGTTGCGACGTTCGCGTACAATTCCGGGCTCGGCGTTACGGGATGCGTTCAGACGCTCGTGCAAGACGAAAGCGGAGAGGCCGTTTACGTGAAGACGATCGGCGCAACGGCACTTACCGTGCGCGGCCGGCCATTGCATGGACAGGGCAAGGACGCGCATGCCCGAGGCTTCGGCTCGCCCATCGGCCTGTTGAAGGGCGGCATCGCCTTGGAAGCATGCGGCGATCAAGCGTTGGCCGAGTTGGGCGTATCCCTAGGCAGCCGCGCAGCGCTTGCGTTCGAAAGCGGCATACTCGTGAAGGGGCCCGTGACGGCAATCGCGAGATCCGAAGGACAGGTCGTCCTGATTACTTTCGCGGCATGTTCCGTGACGTACGAAGGGCAAGAGCTCTTCGAGCCGGAATGGGGCGATTACGACATGGCCGTCGGGTCGCGCATCGTCACGGCGTATCCCGGCGCAGCCGATCCGGCTTCCTATTATGACGACTATGCCGCGCATACGGTCCGTGCGGGGACGATTCCCGAGCAAGCTCAACCGCTTACGAGGCTGGAAGCGCTCTACCGGCAAGCGGCGGCAATAAGGGAAGAACGCGCGGATGCGTTAACCGAGGAGCAGCTGCAGGCGATTGCCGGCATTCACCGCGAGCTTGGCCGAATCGATCCCGAAGACTGGCTGCTGCGGCTAGAACTGCTGGAGATCGCAGCGCCCGAACAGGCATTGGCGAGTTTGGCGAAAACGTTGACGGAAGAACTGCATACGCTCGGCCAAAACAAGTCGGTCGCAAACGTTATTCAAAACGGATTAGCGATTGTTTAGGAAATGTCATAATGAAGAACAGACGTCGATGTAAGCCCTGGCCGGACGGCCTGGGCTTATTTGGCTCGCCATGACAACCAATCGAGTGCATGTCCAGCCTATATTTAGGGTTCACCTAAAAATGACAATAACAAAAACACTAAAAATTACAAAACAGTTAATTTACTAATTGCAAACAGTTTGCTATAGTAGAGGTGTGGAAATGAAAGCGTTTACCGAAACGATGCCGCTTGAAGAAGGGGGATTGGTTTTGAGTGGATTAGCAGCTTCCCGCGTGCCGATTTTGGACGTCCGCAACGTAACGCGCGTATTCGGCAGGGGGGACAACAAAGTTTTTGCTTTGCGAGGCGCGTCGCTCTGCATCGACCCGGGCTCTTTGATCGCCTTGAAAGGGCGGTCGGGCTCAGGCAAGACGACGCTGTTGAATATTATGGGCGCGCTGGATTCTCCCAGCGAAGGCACGGTCTTCTACGGCGGCCGCGACGGTCATTCGATGAGCGAGCAACAGAAGAACGAGATGCGAAAGAAGGAAATCGGGCTTATTTTCCAATCGTTTGCTTTAGTGCCCTATTTGAGCGCATTCGAGAATGTGGAGCTGGGCTTGCGAATCGCCGGAGTGCCGGCTTCGGAGCGCAGGAAGCTGGCGGAGGAAGCGCTTTCCTTCGTCGGGCTGGCGCAGCGGATGCACCATCGGCCGCAGGAATTGTCCGGCGGCGAGCAGCAGCGTACCGCGATCGCGCGGGCGATCGCCCACAAGCCGAAGCTGATTTTGGCGGACGAACCGACGGCAGAGCTCGATTCCCGCATGGGCAGACAAATCATTGAAGTATTCCGTGAACTGGTAGGCACCTTAGGCGTAAGCGTCGTGCTGACAACGCACGACCCGCACATCATGGATCTTGTCGATCAGGTTCATGCACTGGAGGATGGACGAATTGGTTCGGAAAGCATCAAGCGTGTCTAAAGCGCGGGCGGCCGCGCTCGGTATGCTGCTCATTGCGAGTTCCGCCGCGGCGGGCTGCAGCCTGCTGCCGCATGAGCAGGCGCCGTTGAAGCCGCCGCTCGTCAAGCCGGCGCAAGCCGCCGTTCGGACGATCGATGCCAAGAGCGGAAGCATTGCCAAGCAAGTCGCGGGCTCCGCTTCCTTCGTGCCGACGAAGATCGAGTACTATCAGCAGCCCGATGCGGGCGTCATCCATTCGGTGGAAGTCAGGGCCGGCATGACCGTGAAGAAAGGCGACGTGCTCGTAACGATCGAGAACGGCGGCTCCGACGTCGAGCTGCTGCAGCGCCAGATCGAGTACGAACGCAAGAAGCAGGCGCTGAACGAAGCGATCAGAGGCGGGGACGCGGAGAACATCCGAATCGCCAAGCTTGATCTGCAGCTGGCCGAGCTGCTGTACGGCAAAGCGAAAGCCAAAGCCGACAGCGGCATTATCCGCGCGAAGACGGACGGCATCGTCTCCTACTCGACCGATTTGCAGCCGGGCGAGCATTTCGACGCGGAACGGGTGCTTGCGGCGGTCGCGCAGCCGGACGGCATGCGTCTGGCGCTTGAGGTCGCCGGCAATCCGGCGTTGGCCGACATCAAGATCGGGATGGAAGCGAATATCACCTATAAAGAGAAGTCGTATGCAGGCAAAGTCACGCAGACGCCGGCTTCAGCGCCGGAAACCGCGGACGAGCGGCTGCGCGACGAATACGGCAAGACGCTCTACATCGAACTGGATAAACTGCCCGAAGGCGCTTCGTTCGGCGCCCATGCGGAGGTGACGATCGTCGCGGCGCGCCGCGACAAGGTCATCGTCCTTCCGAAGAGCGCCGTTCGCGCTTACTTCGGCCGTACGTTCGTTCAAGTGCTGGAGGGCGAGCGGCGCAAGGAGATCGATATCGAGACCGGTCTCGCAACCGCGACGGAATACGAGATCGTGAAAGGCGTTACGGAAGGAATGAAAATAATTCTTCCGTAAGCCACCGGGGGGAATCGAGGGAATTATGTCCGTTCTCATCATGCTTCTGCGCAAAATGGCCAGAAATTATTGGTTAGTCATCTGTTTGTTCAGCGGCATGCTGTTATGTATCGCGCTCACGTCAAGCATGCCGATCTACAAGAATGCCGTGCTGCATCATATGCTCGTGCAGGATTTGGAACGCAGCTATGAACAAACCGGGGAGCACCCGGGCATGATCGCCGCGCAGTTTACGATGCAGACCGACAATGCGGCGATTCAATCGGGCATCATGAGCCGGTTCAACGGTTATTGGGCTTCGCGGATCGTCGGAAACCCCTTGCTTCATGTCACGCAGAACCAGCAGCAGGTCGAGACGGTTCGATTCGGGCTAACGCCGGTCGATCCGTCCCGCGTCGACCCGCAGGTGAAGCGCGCGGCCAAGTTCTCCATGCGCACCGGCATCGAAGAGCATGTCCGGCTGATCGACGGCAAGCTTCCATCGCCGGCGAAAACGGACGGCGTATACGAGGTCATGGTCACGGACAGCGCGCTCGCGCAGCTCGGCATGCTGCTCGGACAGGAATACGACGTCAAGGATCCGAAGGTGAAGGAAGCGATTCGGATCAAGCCCGTAGCCGTCATCGTCGAGAAGGATCTGAACGATCCGTTCTGGGGCATGCAGGATCTGAAGAACGACCAGAATACGCTATTCCTGCCCGAGAAGCTGTTCGAGTCGGATTTTATCGCGAAGCATCCGGTCATTATCGGCCGGGTGGGAGGGACGGCCATCGCCGATTACGCGCAGTTCAACCTCGATACGGCGGCCTTCATGCTGGACCTGAAGACGAATCTGGCGCCCGACATGCTGGGCAAGTTCAATTATTCGGTCAGCTCGACCGTACTCGTGCCGGGCGCCGAAGCGATGACGGCCTACAGCGAACGGGAGAAGACGCTCCGCACGCTGCTCTGGTCGCTAAACGTGCCGTTGTTCATTCTCATTACGTTCTACTTCTACATGGTAACGAGCATGCTCGTCGAACGCCAAAAGTCGGAGATTTCCGTCCTGCGCAGCCGCGGCGCTTCGAGATTCCATCTCGTCTTGATGTACGCCGCCGAGTTCGGCTTGCTCGCGATCGCCGCCTTCGCCGTCGGACCCTGGCTGGGCGTCCTGTTCACGCGCGTGCTCGGGTCGACGAGCACCTTCCTGAACTTCGTCGACCGCGGCTCGATGCAGGCCGAGATGGACGCGGAGAGCTGGAAGTATGCGGCCGGCGCCGTGGCGGCCGCCTGGCTGCTGAACCTGATTCCGGTCTTCGTCGCGACGAAGAATTCGATCGTCGACCAGAAGCGGGCGAAAGCGCGCGAAGGCAAACGGCCGATCTGGCAGCTGTTTGGCATCGATATCGTGCTGATTCTCGTGGCGCTGTACGGCAATTACGTATTCCGCCAGCGGATGACCGACCTGGTCAAGCTCGGTCTCGACGGCAAATCGCTGTCGGCCGACCCGCTGCTCTATACGATTCCGACGCTGTTCATTCTCGGCTTCGGCCTGCTTATGATGAGGCTGTATCCGCTCTTCGTGGCGATCTTCTACCGGATGGGACGCAAGCTGTGGCCGCCGCAATACTATACGACGCTGCTGTTGGTCATCCGCCGGAACCGAATCTATCACGGGCTGATGCTGTTTCTGATTCTGACGATCGGCACGGGGATCTATAACGCCAACACGGCGCGCACGCTCAACGTGAACATGGAAGATCAGATCCGGTATGCCGGCGGCAGCGATATCGTGCTGCGGCAGCATTGGGAGAACGACGCGGTATCGGGCGGCTCGGCCGGTCCGTCGGTTTCCGGCCAGCCGGCCGCCCAAGCGCCGCCGCCGGACAAGATTCACTACAAGGAGCCGCCGTTCGAGCTGATCGAGACGCTGCCTGGCGTCGACACGGCCGCGAAGGTGTTTACGAAGGAAGAAGGAGAAGCCTGGCTCGGCACGAAGAGCGGCAAAGTCAAGCTGATGGGCATCGATACGGATGCGTTCGGCAGTGCCGCCTGGATGAAGGACAGCCTGACGCCGTATCCGTTCTATGACTATTTGAATCTGATCGCGCCGGACACGCACGCCGTGCTGCTCTCCCAAACCGCGGCCGATTTCTACGGCGCCAAAATCGGCGACACGCTCGATGTCGGCTGGGAAGGGATCCGGCCGACCCGGCTCGTCGTATACGGCATCGTGCCGTACTTCCCGGCATTCAATCCGAACCCTGCCGCCGGCGCGAAGGAGAACGACGACAAGCAGAGGAATCCGATGCTGATCGTCGGTCATCTGGATACGATTCAGAACGAGCTCGGCGTGGAGCCGTATGACGTGTGGGTGAAGTTGAAGCCCGGCGCGAACAGGCAAGCGATGCTGGACGAGATGGACAAACGCCAGATCAAGCTCGAGAAATTCGAGGATACGATCGGCAAAATTTCGGAGAGCCGCATGGACCCGTTCCGGATGGCGATCAACGGCGTCATGACGCTGGGCTTCATTATATCGCTGGCGATCAGCTTCCTGGGCTTCATGCTCTTCTGGCTGCTGTCGCTCCAGGGGCGGATGCTGCAATTCGGCATTTACCGCGCGATGGGGATTTCCTTCAAGCAATTGCTCGGCATGATGACCTTGGAGCAGCTGCTGACGACGGGCGCGGGCTTCTTCATCGGCATTGCGACCGGCTTCGCGGCCGGGCAGATCTACGTGCCGCTGTTCCAGCTGTCATTCGATCCCGGCCGCATCGTACCGCCGTTCCAGGTCATATCCGACCATGCGGACGTATTCAGGCTCGGCATCTCGACCTGCTTCATGCTCGCTGCCGCGCTCGTTATTCTGACCTGGCTGCTGAAACGGATGAATATTCATCAAGCTGTCAAGCTAGGGGAGGACTAGCTATTGATTACATGCGAGAATCTGGTTAAAATCTATAAAACTGCAGAAGTTGAAGTCGTTGCGCTGCAAGGTTTGAATTTGCAGGTGAATCAAGGCGAGATGATGGCCGTCATCGGCAATTCGGGCAGCGGCAAATCGACCCTCTTGAATATGCTCGGCGGATTGGACCGTCCTTCCGCGGGACGTCTGACCATCGCCGGACAAGATATGCTGAAGCTGACGGACAAAGAACAGAACGTCTACAAACGCGAAACGGTCGGTTTTATTTGGCAAAATAAAGCCCGCAACCTCGTTCCCTACCTGACCGCCAGAGAGAATGTCGAAATTCCGATGCTGCTGCATGACCGGAAGAAGAAGCGGCTGCGCGCAATCGAGCTGCTGGAAGCGGTCGGCCTCGGCTCGCGGACCGGACACAAGCTGCAGCAGCTCTCGGGCGGCGAACAGCAGCGCGTGGCGATTGCCATCGCGCTGGCCAACCGGCCGAAGCTGCTGCTGGCCGACGAACCGACGGGCGCGCTCGATACGGGCACGTCGGATCAAATCATGGCATTGCTGCGCAAATTGAACGCCGAGCTGGGGCTGACCATCGTTATCGTGACGCATGATTTGGACCTTGCGAAGCAGGTGCAGCGGGTCGTGCTCATCCGCGACGGCCGGACGTCTTCGGAGATGATCCGAAGAACGGACGAAGAAGAGGGCGAAGAGACTTCCGGCGAAGCGGCGGGGCTCGATACCCATATCGAATACGCCGTCATGGATCGTTCCGGAAGGATTCAAGTGCCCGAGCATTACTTGGAGGCGGTCGGCGCCAAGGATGCGGACAAAGTGCTGCTGCGGCTCGAAGAGGACCACATCGTTTTGCGCCCGATTGCGCCGGAGGCAAAACGGGGGGGAGAACGATCGGAATAACGATTAAATAAACGGGAAACGGACGGGTCATCATGAGAGGAAAAGTGAGAATACAAGAAATCGCCGATTTAGCGGGTGTGTCCAAGTTCGCTGTTTCTCGGGCTTTATCAGGCAAAAGCGGCGTGAGCGCACAGACGCGGGAGAAAATATTGCGTGTCGCGGGCCAATTGGGCTACTTCAAGAACAACGAGCAGCAGCAGCAGCGATTCACGGGCGAATTGCAGGAATACGACGAGGTCAAGTGGGACGGCACGATCGTGGTCATGTTCCCTAATCTGCGTTACCAGAATCGCGATCATATCTATTGGGGACCCGTGTTCGAAGGGGTATCCTCGCGGTTGCGTCAGCGCGGGCTGGACATCATTACGATAACGGAGCCGTCCGACGACAACGTGTTCAAGCTGCTGAATCCGGAGGCCATCCAGGGCATCATTACGATCGGCACGGTGACGACGCAAATTTTGCTCAAGATCAAGGAGATGGACATTCCCGTCGTCATGGTCGACCACAGCGATCCGGTCTTCGCGTGCGACACGATCTTCACGGATAATTTCAACAGCATGCAGCAGATGATGATGAAGCTGATCAGCAAAGGGTACCGCAAGTTTCAATTCGTCGGCAACATCAAGGATGCGCAGAGCTACTTCGATCGCTGGCTTGCATTCCGCTCGACGCTGGAAAGCTGTCAGATCGAATTGCAGCAGGATCCGATGCTGATCGGACCCGAGGCCCAGGACATCTTTCTCTTGTTCAAGCACTACAAGCCTAAGCCTGTCGAGCTTCCGGAAGTTTACGTGTGCGCGCATGATGTCAACGCGCAGTTTCTTATCGAGCAATTAGGTTATTTGGATATCGAGGTGCCTGCCCGCTGCGCGGTTACCGGCTTCGACAATACCTGCCATTCCCATCCGATTCTTGCGACCGTCAACGTGAACAAGGAGCTGCTCGGCATGCGGGCCGTGGACCAAATGTTATGGCGTATTCAAAATCCGGGAACGGCGCACGAGAAAAAACTGATTTACGCGGACGTTATCCTGCGGGAAAACTATGCCTATCTGCCGGATGGAGAAACGAAGCGCGACGAAGCGGAGTCGGAAACCCGTTAAGTATAAGTTAGGCTGTTAGGTAGTTAGGCTGATAGGGAAGCGATTGCATGTCGACAGCCTAATGTTAGCAAAAGCAAGAGGTGATCACTACCAGTGTGCCGCATGTTGTTGCGCTGCTGCTGCGATCATCGATATCCTTCATTGCCTCTGCCGTCCGGTCCCTGTATGATTTCAACGGAAGATCGCTGCAACTTCACCAGGTTCGCTTCAAATCGATCCTATTCATCGTTCAACATAGATCATAACGTACGGACGACTGCGCGAAAATTATCATTATAGGGCATTGTAGTATGGCGTTCCAGCATGACATAGCAGTATGGCATTGCAGAATGATTGCGGCTTGCAGGAGTCGTCGCCTTTCGGGTTGTTTGTAGCTTGCAAACAGATGACTTGAAAGGGGACGGCTCTTGTTTGTCTGCGCATCGGTTATGGAACGCCGCAACCCTTAACATAACAAAATAAAAACAAATTTCAATTATGTTGCAAAAATGTTGTGGATATTACAAAAACCTAATTGACTGAATTTAGCTGCGGATGCTATTATTGACATGTAAGTCATCTAACACTTCGCAAACCGGTGGTGATGGCGGAATACTAAAAAGCTAAAATTGAAAACGGTTACGAAGCTGTTAGGTAAAGAAAAACGCAACACGTAAACCGGTGGACCTTGCCGGAGCAGAGAAGAAATGCTCATAAAAAAACGGGAGGTTGTTTTGCGAATGAAAAATATGAAAGCACTTACATTGTTGTTAGCCGCTACGATGGTCACATTGACGGCGTGCGGCAGCAGCAGCGACAACACCAGCAACTCGGGTGGCAACGCTGCCAGTAATAACGGCGCCGGCGACGCCGCGACCAACAACGCGGGAGCAACGGGCAACAATGCCGCGCCTGCCAATGACGCTGCCGGCAATGACGCGGCTGCGGCCGACGATGCAGCGGCGCCGGCAGCGGTCAATCTCGACGGGCGAGAAATTCATATCTCCGCATGGTGGGACGGAACGCCGCAGGGCGATACGGCCGATTCGAAGAAAGCGCTCGACAAGCTGCACGAGGTCGAGAAGAAGTATAACGTCAAGATCAAGTACGATAACATTCCGTTCGATAAATACATGGATAAGTTCACGACATCCGCGCTGGCCGGAACGCCAATGGCCGACATCTCCATTCTTGAATTCAAGCGGGCGCTTGCGCCGATCAAACAAGGCCTGATCCTTCCTCTCAGCCAATACACGCAAGGCACCAGCGATATCAACAACGAACAGAAACACACGGTCAAGCTTCCTCCGATTTTGGGCGACGAGTACTTCTTCGGCGGACAGGGCGTATCGACGGTAGGCATGTTCTACAACCGCGACCTGTTCAAGAAGCTGGGCCTGCCGGACCCGCAAGAGCTGTACGCGAACGGCCAATGGACATGGGATAAATTCCTGGAGGTGGCGAAACAAGCCACGACCGACACGAACAATGACGGCAAGCCGGACACATGGGGCTTCGCGGACTGGGCGCCGGGCGCAGCGCGCGACTTCGGCGTAACGAACGGGGCGTTGTTCGTCAACGACGATCTGACGGTCGGCTTTACGGATCCGAAGATGATCGAAACGCTGGAATTCATCAACCGTCTCTATAATAAAGAGAACGTCGTCAAAGTGAAGAAAGGCGACAAGAACAGCTGGGATGAAGTGAACACGTTCAAGGACGGCGATGTTGCGATGACCTCGAACTTCGACTGGAACGTCGGCGGTCTGCCGTTCGAAGTCGGCGTCGTACCGAATCCGCAAGGCCCGAGCGGCGACGGCAAGTACACGTATGCCAATACCGCCCAGAACGGCTGGGTCATTCCGAAGGGCGTAAAGGATCCGCAAATCGTGTATCAAATCTATGAAGAACTGCAAGACCTGCCTTCGACCGAAGAATATCTCGGCCAGAACGGCTTGGAAGCCCTCTTCAAAAACCAGCAGGACATCGATATGGCGATTCAGCACATCAACGGCACGGGCCGTATCTCGCTTGAAGAAGGCGTTGCCGATTATCCTTGGTTCTCGGTCATGGACGACATCATCAAGAAGAACCAATCCGTATCCGCAACCGTCGAGAAGTACAAAGCGCCTGCAGAAGCCGCTCTTGCCAAATTGAAATAAGGTTCGAAAAGGTATTGAAGGGAGGGGAGGCCGGATGTGCCGGTACAACCCTCCTTTTCTATTCAAACCGGTCCTAACAAGCGGCAGGCGAAATCGATAATACATATCAAACATGCCCGTACGGTGTTTGGTGTTTTGATAGGTTTGTTATGCGCAGGCAGGGCGATAGGCGCATATGCGCAGTTTATCGCCGTCAGGTTGATTGTTCCGCAGATCAAGTCGCCGCCTAGGAGGGCTGACATTGAAAGGGAGAAAACGGCTAAAGAAATGGATGATGACGGCGGCATGCGTCGTCATCGCGGCAGCGCTGCTCGTCGTATGGACGCGGACGGGCAATGACGGAACGGCATCCGCCGGAAGCCGGTCGGAATTCGACGAGAGCGCCTGGTCGACGCAGCAGGACGGACGCGGTGATTACGCGGAATATTTGGCGAAGAATGCAAGCGCTGTCTTCGCGGACGGCGAAATCATCCTGGATGCCTCCAATTACGCCAAGACGGAGGGGGAAGGCTTCGGGAAGCTGGACAATTACGAGGGCATGACCGGCTCATCCCTTAAGACCGGCGAGCAAGGACGCGTGGAATGGAACGTCGATGTGAAGCAAGCGGGCTTCTACAACATCGGGCTGCAGTATTTCCCGATCGCAGGCAAGAGCTCCAGCATCGAACGTTCGCTCGAGATCGACGGCGCCGTACCGTTCACGGAAGCGTCCTATCTGCAGTTCGACCGCGTGTGGGATAACGAGCTTGATCATATCAAACAGGACAATCAAGGCAATGATCTGCGGCCGGAGCAAATCGAGAAACCGGCATGGCGCGAGGCGATACTCGAAGATTCGGACGGTTATTATGCCGATCCGTTCAAATTTTATTTGAGCGCCGGTCAGCATACGATTGCTTTCGTTTCGCAGCGCGAGCCGATGGTCATCCATCAAGTGAAGCTGTATCAAGAGAAACAGCCTGCTGCATATGAGGAAACGCTGAAGCGGTACGAGCAGGACGGATTGAAGAAAACCGGCGGCCAGCTGATCACCGTACAGGGCGAGGCGGCCATTGCGAAGTCGTCGCCGACGCTCTATCCGCAGACGGAACGCTCGACAGGCGCCGTCACGCCGTACAGCCCGAAGCTGATCCGCGTCAATACGATCGGCGGCTATAACTGGCGTCTGCCCGGGCAGTGGATCGAATGGGAAGTCGACGTGCCGGAAGCGGGTCTTTACCAAATCGGCATGAAGTCGAAGCAGGAATTCGTGCGCGGGCTGTATTCGACGCGGCGGCTGCTGATTAACGGCGAGGTGCCGTTCAGGGAAGCCGAACGCATTCCGTTCCGCTACAAGAACGGTTACCGCATCGATGTCATGGGCGGCGACGAGCCGTACCTGTTCAAGCTGGAGAAGGGCAAGAACATCATTCGCATGGAAGACACGCTTGGCGAATTCGCGCCGCTCATCCGCGAAGTGAAAGAGAGTCTGTACAATCTCAATGCCATGTATCGCAAAATCATTATGATTACCGGCGCTTCGCCGGATAAATACCGCGATTACCGATTGGATAAGCAAGTGCCCAAAATGTTGGAAACGTTCCGTACCGAGAGCGACCGGCTGACCGCCGTCAGCAAGGAACTGAAGCGGCTGTCGGGCGGGAGCAGCGATTCCGAGGCGCTTCTGAAGACGATGGCGCTGCAGTTGAACGAATTGGTGAAGGACCCCGATACGATTCCGCGCCGTCTTGCCGCGTTCAAGAGCAACGCGGGCGGACTGGGCACCTGGCTGCAGAAAGCGATCGAGATGCCGCTGCAGCTCGATGAAATCTACGTCGCTTCGCCGGATAAGAAATTTCCGTCGTCCGGCGAAGGCTTCTTCTCCAAGCTGAAGCATGAACTAGCGACGTTCATGTATTCGTTCGTTATCGATTACAACCAGATCGGCAACGATTCCGACGAGAAGAATCAGAAATCGATTACCGTCTGGATCGGCAGCGGCCGCGACCAGGCCAATACCTTGAAAGCGATGATCGATGAAACGTTTACGCCGGAAACGGGCATTAACGTGAACTTGAAGCTCGTGCAGATGAACACGCTCTTGCCGGCGACGTTGGCCGGCCGCGGTCCGGACGTCGCGATGCAGATCAGCAACGATATTCCGGTCAACTACGCGATGCGCGACGCGGCAGCCGATCTGACGCAGTTCTCCGATTATCCGGAAGTGGCGAAGCGGTTCCGGGATAGCGCGCTCGTGCCGTACACGTACGAGAAGGGCGTGTACGCGCTGCCGGAGACGCAAACGTTCAACATGCTTTTCTACCGCAAGGACGTGCTCGCGGAGCTCGGTCTCGAGGTGCCGCAAACCTGGGACGACGTGTACAAGATCTTGACCGTTCTCAGCAAGAACCGCATGCAGTTCGGCATGCCGATCACCGTTCCGCAAACGTCGGTGCCGGTGCCGGGCCAGAACATTCCGCCGAACTCGATCTACGGCTCGCTGCTCATGCAGAACGGCGGCCAATTCTACCGCAACGGCGGCAAGGAGTCCGATCTGGATTCGAGAACCGGCGTGGAAACGTTCAAGGAATGGACGGATTTGTACAGCGACTACAAGCTGGAACGCGAATTCGATTTTGCTAACCGTTTCCGTACGGGCGAAATGCCGATCGGCGTCGTGGATTACACGACCTATAACCAGCTCACCGTCTTCGCGCCGGAAATTCGCGGCATGTGGGGATTCGCTCCGATTCCGGGCACGAAGCAGGCCGACGGCACGATTCGCAGAGACACGCCCAGCACAGGCAACGGTACGCTGATGATGAACAGCGCCAAAGACAAAGACGCGTCCTGGGCTTTCATGAAATGGTGGACGAGCGAGAAGACGCAGACGAGCTTCGGCCGGGAGATGGAGGCGCTCATGGGAGCTTCCGCGCGTTATCCGACGGCGAACATCAAAGCGCTCGACAGCCTGCCTTGGCCGGTAGCCGACTACGAGAACCTCAAAGCGCAGTTCGAATACGTTCGAGGCGTGCCGGAGGTACCGGGCGGTTACTTCACCGGACGCCATCTTCAGAACGCGTTCCTGAAAGTCGTCGTCGAGAAGAATACGGAAGCGCGCGAAGCGATTCTGGACTATACCCAATACATTCAAGACGAGATCAAAGCCAAGCGCAAAGAATTCGGCCTGACGGAATAAGGAGGGATCCATGTGTCAACGATCGGTACACCGAGTCAGCCTTCAGTGACCGTGACAACCGGGAAGCCAGCGGCGAAGACGTCAAGCTGGTGGGCAATCAAATGGCAGGAGATCAAAGCGCATAAGCATTCTTATATCCTGATGTCTCCTTATATGCTGCTCTTTGCGGTCTTCACCGTACTGCCCGTGGTCATGTCCGTCATTATCAGTTTTACGTACTTCAACATGCTGCAATTCCCTCGCTTTATCGGATGGCAGAATTATTCCCGGCTGTTCCTGGAAGACGACGTGTTCTTGATTGCGATCAAGAACACCATCCTCTTCGCGGTCATTACGGGGCCGCTCAGCTATATCGCGTGTTTCGTCTTCGCCTGGATCATTAACGATCTTCGGCCGAAGCTGCGCGCGTTCATGACCTTGATCTTCTACGCGCCTTCGATTTCGGGGAACGTCTACTTCCTCTGGCAGATGATCTTCTCGGGGGACCGTTACGGAATCGCGAACGGTTTCCTGATCAAGATGGGCGTCTTGCTCGACCCGATCCAGTGGCTGAAGACGGAGGCATACATCATGCCGATCATCATCCTCGTCCAGCTCTGGCTCAGTCTCGGCACGGGCTTCCTCGCTTTCATCGCGGGTCTCCAAACCGTGGACAAGACGCTGTACGAAGCGGGCGCCGTCGACGGGATCAAGAACCGCTGGCAGGAGCTGTGGTACATTACCCTGCCTTCGATGAAACCGCAGCTGATGTTCGGCGCGGTCATTCAGATCACCTCGTCCCTGGCTATCGCGGACGTGTCGATCTATCTGGCAGGCTTCCCGAGCGTCAACTACGCTGCCGAAACGATCGTCACGCACTTGATCGACTTCGGTACGATCCGATTCGAGATGGGCTACGCATCCGCGATCGCGACCGTGCTGTTCACCTTGATGGTGGGCACGAACCTGGTCGTTCAACGACTTCTCAGGAGGGTGGGGGAATAGTCCGATGAGGTTAGCGCTTCCAATTCGCAAGAAAAGGGTAAACCGTTCGTTCGCCGGAACGTTCTGGATGTTTATTTTTCTCGCAGCCGTCGCCGCTTTCATGGCGCTGCCGCTCGTGTACGCGATCAACGCGGCGTTCAAGCCGCTCGACGAAATCTTCCTGTTCCCGCCGACCTTGTTCGTCCGGCATCCGACGACGAGCAACTTCATCGATCTGATGACGCTGCTCGGTCAATCCTGGGTACCGTTCTCGCGGTATATTTTCAACACGTTCTTCATTACCGGCATGGGCGTCGTCGGACACGTGCTGCTGGCCTCGGCCGCGGCGTATCCGCTCGCGAAGCATAAATTTCCGGGATCGCGGATCATCTTCACGGTGGTCGTGCTCTCCCTGATGTTCACGCCGCAGGTTACGGCGATTCCGAACTACATGGTCATGTCCTGGATCGGGCTCATCGATACGTATTGGGCCGTTATCGTGCCTGCCTTCGCGTTCTCCCTGGGCCTCTATTTAATGAAGCAGTTCATGGAGCAAATTCCCGACGCGCTGCTGGAATCGGCGAAGATCGACGGCGCCAACGAATACCGGATTTTCTGGCAAATCGTCATGCCGAACGTGAAGCCGGCCTGGCTCACGCTCGTCATTCTGCTGTTCCAGATGCTGTGGGGCACGGACGGCAACGGCTTCATCTACAGCGAGCAGTTGAAGACGCTTCACTACGCCTCGAACCAGATCATCTTCGGCGGCATCGCTCGCGCCGGCGTCGGCTCGGCCGTCGCGTTGATTCTGATGAGCGTGCCGATCGCGCTGTTCGTGGTGTCGCAAAGCCGCATTATCGAAACGATGACGACGTCCGGCATGAAGGACTAGGGGAGGTGGAAGCGTGCAATTGAAGAGGGTCTTGCTGCTAATCGCAATTCTATCGTTAGCGGCTTCGGTCGGCATTCCGGCGGCATCGGCAGCTTCGCCGTACGAAGCCTATACGTACGATTACTACGGGGATTCATCGCCGCTGCCAGCCCCCTATCTGCCGGATACCGCCATTACGGGCGCAAGTCTGGGCGTCGGCGATTTCAAAGAGCCGAACGACATGTACGTGACGACGGACGGCACGACGTACATTCTGGACAGCGGCAACGCGCGGATCATCGTGCTGAATCCGGACATGCAAGTGGATCGCGTCATCAAGACGTTCCGGAACAAAGGCAAGGAAGACGGGTTCGCGGCTCCGCAAGGGCTGTTCGTATCCGAGAACCAAGAGATCTACGTGGCGGATACGGACAATAACCGCGTCGTCGTGCTATCCGGCAAGGGCGAATTGATTCGCGTTGTCGCGAATCCGCAATCGGACATCCTGCCCGCGGATTTCAAGTTTGTCCCGCTCAAAGTAACGGTCGACGCGGCGGGGCGCGTATTCGTCGTGGCGCGCGGCGTGTTCGAAGGGATCATGCAGTTCGACGACAAGAACAATTTCATGGGCTACGTCGGTACGATTAACGTAACGCCTACGATCTGGGACCGGCTATGGAAGTCGTTGTCCACGAAAGCGCAGAAGGCGCAAATGCAGCTGTTCATCCCGACCGAATTCTCGAATATCGATATCGACGGCAAAGGCTTCGTGTACGCGACGGCGATCGATATCACGTCCGATACGCCGATCAAGCGGCTGAATCCGTCCGGCGACGACGTGCTCAAGCGTCTCGGCTATTGGGCGGTCAAGGGCGATATCCGCTTCCGGATGTTCGGCAACAATTCCGGTCCGTCCAAGTTCACGGATATCAAGGTGCTGGGCGGTGGCATGTACGTCGCGCTCGACAGCAACCGCGCGCGGCTGTTCACCTATAACGATGAAGGCGATCTGCTGTACGCCTTCGGCGGACGGGGCAATCAGCTGGGGGTCTTCAATAATCCTGCCGCGGTCGAGAAGATCGGCGATAAGCTGGCCGTCTTGGACAGCGGCAAGAACAACATCGTCGTCTTCCGGCCGACCGAATTCGGCACGCTGGTTCAGCAGGCGACGACGGAGCATTACTACGGCAATGACGACGTTGCCGTCAAGTTATGGAGCGACGTGCTCCGGTTGAACACGAACTACGAGATCGCCTACCTCGGCATCGGCAAATCGCTGCTGATGCAGAAGGAGAACGAGAAGGCGATGGAATACTTCAAGCTCGGCATGAGCCGCAAGAACTATTCGGTCGCGTACAAGCGCTATCGCCGGGAAGTGCTGAAAGAACAGTTCGGCACGGCGATGACCATCGTGCTCTCGCTCCTTATCGCGTTCATCGCGTACCGCATAGCAAGAGTAGTCATAAGAAGGAGGGCTGTGAAACGTGAAGCAGGACTTTCTTAAGTTTCCGCTCCATCTGATCGTGCGTCCGTTCGACGGGTTCTGGGATATGAAATACGAGGGCAAAGGGAAAATGAAGGTCGCCTTGATCATCCTGCTCGCCGTCGTCCTTACGACCATCCTGCAGAAGCAATTCGCCGGATTTCTCGTCAACATGGTCGATCCGCGTTCGCTGAACAGCCTTGACGATCTGCAGTTCACGGTGCTTCCTTTCTTATTGTTCTGCGTCGCGAATTGGTCGATTACGACGCTCATGGAAGGAGAAGGGAAGTTCAAAGAGATCGTGATGGCGACCGGGTATGCCCTGCTGCCGATCGTGCTCATCAACCTGCCGATGACGTTCGTCAGCCGGTTCATGACGCAGGAGGAGACGGCGTTCTACTATCTATTGAACAGCATCTCGAGCTTATGGTTCGTCATCCTGCTGTTCGTCGGGATCATGACGGTCCATCAATACACGCCGGCCAAGACGGTGCTGACGATGGTGCTGACCGTAGTCGCCATGGGATTCGTCGTCTTCATCGCCACCTTGGCGTTCAGCCTCGGTTCGCAGCTGTACTGGTTCATCTACGACGTTTATCGCGAAATCATATTCCGGACCTAAAGGAGGCCGCACCTTTGAATAGACGAACAAAATGGTATGCGGCGCTGGCTTGTATCGGGATCGTCGGCATCGGGGCGTTCGCCTATAGCGCGTATACGAAAGGCGCGCCGTCCGCGGACATAGCTGCTTTTGCGCGATCGGACATGAAGCCTGCCGCAGCGACCGAGCTGAAGTATCTGGCGGCCGGCCCGAACGCCGTTCCGGGCATGAAGCTGGTTGCGAAGACGGATGCGCTCGCGCTCTACATGAATCCGGATACGACCGATATCGCCGTCGTCAATCTGGCCACCGGCAAGATCTGGAACAGCAATCCGGGGGATATCGGCTCGGATGCCAAAGCGTCGCCCTTCGAGAAAGACCGGCTGGCCGCGCAAGTCACGCTGAACTACCGCGATTCGATCGGAACGCTCGGGCAGATCACCAACTTCACGGACAGCATCCAGCGCAAACAATTCAAAGCGGAGGGCATCGAGAACGGCGTGCGGATCACGTATACGATCGGGGATACGTCGCTCGGGATCGACGCGCTGCCGAAGCGGATCAGCAAGAAACGGCTCGAAGAGAAGGTGCTGAGCAAGCTGGACGAGAAGTCTGCGGCCTACGTCACGAACCGGTATTATCCGCTGGATAATAATCCTGACGTGCTCGAACGGCTGGATGCGGAAGTATCGCGGGCGCTCGTGCTCAAGCGAATGCTCGATGCCTTCGAGAAGGCGGGTTACACGGCGGAGGATTTGAAGGCGGACAACGACGAGAACGGCGCGTCCGGCGGCAGCGCTTCGACCAAGCCGAATTTCACGATACCGGTCGAGTACCGGCTTGACGGCGATTCGCTGCTCGTTCACGTGCCGGTGAAGGATATCCAGGAAGGCAAGGGCTATCAGATCCGTTCGGTCGAGCTGCTTGATTTCTTCGGCGCGGCAACCACGGAAGACAAAGGGTATATGCTCGTTCCCGACGGCTCCGGCAGCCTGATCAACCTTAACAACGGCAAGGTTAAGGAAGAGATCTACGTCCAGCGGGTATACGGCGACGACGAGAACGACAATTCGAAACGGCGCGGCCAAATCGCCGAGGCTGCGCGGCTGCCGGTATTCGGCATGAAGACGGGCGACGAAGCATGGTTCGCCACGATCGAGAAGGGCGAAGGCATCGCCAGCATCAACGCCGACATTAGCGGCCGCAAGAACTCGTACAACAGCGCGTACGCCAGCTTCGCCATCCGCGGCGAAGACGAGCTCGAGCTGTACAAGGGCAACAAGGTCGACGAATTCCAGCTGCTGACCGACGCCCGCTTCGAAGGCGATATCGAGGTGCGGTACAACTTCCTCTCCGGCGACCAGGCTTCGTACTCGGGCATGGCCGCGCTGTACCGGAACAATCTGGTGAAGGAAGGCGTGCTGAAGCCGCTGAAAGCGAAAGCGGAGCTGCCGTTCTACGTCGACCTGCTAGGAGCGGTGGACAAACGCAAATCGTTCCTCGGCGTTCCGTATAAAGGCTTGATGCCGATGACGACGATCGAACAAGCGAGCCGGATCGCGGCCGAAATCAAGAATGCCGGCATGTCCAACGTGCAAATGCGCTACGTCGGCTGGTTTAATGAAGGAATCGATCACAAAATTCCGGAGACCGTCAAGCTCGACGGCCAGTTGGGCAGCAAGTCGGAGCTCGCCAAGCTGGCGGAGCAGTTGAAAGCGATGGGCGGCAATCTGTATCCCGACGTGGCGTTCCAGCATGTGCTTCGCGAGAACCACGACTTCAAGCCGGCTTCCGACGCGGCCCGGTTCGTAACGAGAGAGCAGGCGCTGCTCCAGCCGTACGACCGCGCCTTCAATGCGATGAACACCGAATGGGGATCCTTCTATTTGCTCTCGCCGGCGAAGCTTCCTTACTTCGTCGACCGCTTCGTCGACAGCTACAAGAAATACAAGATGGATTCCGTCGCGCTGCGCGATCTGGGCGATACGCTCACGGCCGATTATCGCGTAAGCAGGGTCGTATTCCGCGACGTCGCCAAAAACATCGTGTCCGCGGAGCTAGGCAAGATCGAGGAGCGCTATCCGAACGTCATGATGACCGGCGGCAATCAATACGCGTTGAAATACGCCGATCAGCTGCTGAACGTGCCGACGTCTTCCAGCTCCTTCAGCATCGAGGACGCGGTCGTTCCTTTCTATGAAATGGTTATCCACGGCTATATGGATTACGCGGGCGATCCGATCAACCTGGACGACGAGCAGGATCTGACGTACCATCTGCTGCATTCGCTCGAGTACGGCACGGCGCCGCATTTCTTCTGGTCGTACGAATCGTCGTCCAAGCTGAAGCTGACGACTTACGAAACGCTGTTCTCGACGCATTATTCGGATTGGCTCAAGGATGCGGCGGACCTGTACGGCAAGTTGAACGGCGTGCTTGCCGGCTTGCAGAATCAGACGATCACGGAGCATGTCCAGCATATGCCGGGCGTTGCCGAGGTGCGTTACAGCAATGGGACTTCGATTTATGTGAACTATACGGATCAGCCGGTCACTGTGAACAACGTTCGAATCGGCGCGAAAAATTATACCGTGGGTGGTGACGGCCAGTGAACTTGAAACGATTGACCTTATCGCAGAAACGCTCGCTTCTCGGCATCCTATTCATTCTGCCTTGGCTTCTCGGCTTCGTCTTCCTGTTCGCGACGCCGCTGTTCCAATCGATCCACTTCAGCTTCAGCGATATGAAGATCTCGCCGGGAGGCGGCTACACGCTGGACTTCATCGGCTGGGGAAACTTCAAGAACGCGTTGTCGGTCGATCCGAACTTCAACCGCATTCTGACCCAGTCCCTGTCCGAGATGGCATGGAACGTGCCGATGATCCTGTTCTTCAGCTTGTTCACGGCGGCCTTGCTGAACACCAAGTTCGTCGGACGCCCGTTCGCGCGCGCGATCTTCTTCCTGCCGGTCATTCTGGCGTCCGGGGCCATCGCGGCCGCGCAAACGTCGGGCCTCATCCAACTGACCGGCAGCTCCGAGATCGCGAAGGAGCTCGGCCAGCAGCAGAACGGCTTCGACCCGCTGTCGCTTGCGTTCACCCTGTCGGACGCGGGACTTCCGATGTGGTTTATCGAGTACATTATCAGCGCCGTACAGCGGATTTACGAGATCATCAAGAGCTCCGGCGTGCAAATTCTGATCTTCCTGGCGGCGCTGCAATCCGTTCCCATCTCGATGTACGAGGTCGCCAAGATGGAAGGCGCGACGGCGTACGAGACGTTCTGGAAGATCACGTTCCCGATGGTCAGCCCGCTCATTCTGACGAACATCATCTATACGATTATCGATTCGTTCACGAACAGCCAAGTGACGACAACGATCTACAGCACGGCCTTCCAGGCGCAGAACTTCGGTCTCAGCGCCGCGATGTCGTGGATCTACACCGCCGTGATCAGCGTCGTTCTCATAATCGTAGGCATCCTGGTGTCCAGAAAAGTGTTCTACTACAATTGACGAGATGGGAGGCGAACGGCAATGAAAGTACCCAATATGCAAAGCGAAGCCGTCATCATTCAAATGCAGAAGGCGCGAAACAGATCGGTCTCGCTATTATGGCTGATTTTTCGCTACGTTCTGATCATCGGGATTTCGTTCATCATTCTCTATCCGATCCTTCAGCAGCTGTCGGTTGCCTTCAAGGATAAGATCGATATTTATAATCCGACGATCTACATGGTTCCCGTGCATTTCACGATGGAGAACGTGCGGTATGCGATGGCGGTTCTGCATTACTGGCCGCTGCTGAAGAACACGCTTCTATTCGCCGCGTCCACGACGCTCCTGCAGGCCGCTTCATGCTCGCTCGCGGGCTACGGCTTCGCCAGGTTCAACTTTCCGTTCAAAAATATATTGTTCACGCTGGTCGTCTTGACGATCTTGATTCCGTCCAGCACGCTGATGGTGCCGATGTACATCCATTTCCGCTCGTTCGACCTCTTGGGCGTCATCCACCTGATTACCGGCAAAGAAGGCATCAATATGTTGAACACGTACGGGCCTTCGCTCATTACGGCAGCCTTCGCCAATGGATTGAAATCGGGTTTGTACATTTATATCTTCCGGCAGTTCTTCCGCGGGATGCCCGGGGAAATCGAAGAAGCGGCGCTCATCGACGGCGCCGGCGGCATCCGCACGTTCTTCACGATCATGCTGCCGAACGCGATTCCGCCGCTCATCACGGTTATCCTGTTCGCGTTCGTATGGCAGTACAACGATATCTTCTACGCCTCGCTGTTCAACAGCTCGAGCGATCTGATGTCGATCAAAGTCTCTTCGCTGCCCGCGGACGTGAATCAATACTTGCCGGAAATTATGGGCATCGGTACCGGCACGAACGTCAAGGTCGATCCGAACCAGGTGTCCATGATCGTGGATACCGGCATCTTGCTGGCGATATCCCCGCTTATTGCGATGTATCTCTTCGTTCAGCGCTTCTTCGTCGAGAGCGTCGAGCGCTCGGGCGTCGTCGGTTAAGCGCGGGCCGAGGGAGGGGAGAACGGCATGAACCGACGAACGCTTATCTTCGCCGCGATCGGCGGACTCCTCCTGGCTGCAGCGGCGCTTCCCGTATTAATGCCGGCCATGAACGGCGATCGCGAGTCTCCCCCGTCCGGGCCTGAAGCCCGGGCCGGGGAGGCTCAGACTGCAGCGGGAGAAGCGCCGCGCATTCGCGGCGCGAGAGCGAATGCGACGGAAGTCGGCCTGTACGAGAAGTTCGAGCTTGCGCTCGAGATGGACGGGGACTTCGATAATCCCTATGACCCCGACCAGATCAGCCTGTCGATGGAGCTGACGTCGCCTTCGGGCCGGAAGTGGAACATCGACGGGTTCTATGATCCAACAGAGACGACCGGGTCGAAGTGGAAGATCCGGTTCGCTCCGGACGAGAAGGGGACATGGCGCTATCGGTTCCAAGCGGCCGGTCATGGCGGCGCCGACAAGAGCAAGGAGACCGCAGGAGAATTCAACGCCGTTGCTTCCGGATCGCGGGGCTGGATTCAGGTGTCGCAGACGAACAAGCGGTACCTGGAGTACCGCGACGGATCTTCCTTCTATGGTATCGGGCTGGCGTATCCGTGGAATATCACGGACGAGAACCTGGACAGAATCGCGGCCAGCGGCGGCAATCTGATTACGTACTGGAACGGCAACTACGACGGCGAAGGGAACGGCGGCGGGAGAAACCAGCTGCAGTCGTACGAAGCCGGCGTCGACAAGATCGATCCGCTGAAGGCGCAGCGGGTGGACGATCTGCTCGCGGCGTTCGAGCGGCGGGGACTGCATATGAGCTTCGTCATCTGGCCGCATGATTCCTTGGCCGATCAGCTGGAAGGTTGGCCTAACGCCTGGTCGCAGAACGGTTATTCGGCGATCGGGCCCGCGAAGGAGTTCTATTCGAGCGAAGCGATGTGGAAGTATCAGGAACGGCTCTACCGGTATATGATCGCGCGATGGGGGTACAGCCAGGCGCTCGGCATCTGGGATCTGGTCGATGAGATCAACGGCACGGACGGCTGGGCGCAGAACCCGACGGACGTAACGGATGCCTGGGTCGCCAAGGTGCATAAGTATTTCAAGGCGCATGATCCTTACGGCCATCCGACGATGGGCTCCATGGCGGGCAGCCGCCAGGATTACTGGGATTTCGCATATCGCACGCTCGATCTCGCCGATCGGGAGAATTACTATAATTTCACCTACGACGGATATGCCAAGGACATCCAGAAACGTTGGGACAGCTACGGGAAGCCGCTCATGATCGGCGAGACCGGCAATATAACCGATACGGAGAAGTATCATCAAGCGATCTGGGTGTCGCTCGCGAACGGGCTGGCATCCATTCCGGTCTGGTGGGATTTCGATCATATGAGCGACGAGATGTTTACGCAGATGAAGGCTTTGGCTGCCTTCGCGGCAACGATCGATTTCCGCGAACCTCGCACGCCCGTCCATGTCGAAGCGGATCAGGCATCGAAGGCGCAGGCATGGGCGATGCAGGGCGAGAGCCGGTCGTTCGGCTGGCTGCTGGCCGAGAAGGGCGGAGCGGGCGGCAAGCCGGTGACGCTGGCGAACTGGGCGGACGGCGCCTATACCGTCGCCTGGTACGATCCGTGGACCGGAGCGTCGATCGGCGAGAGCGGCGCGAACGCCGCGGGCGGCTCGCTGACCGTGTCGGCGCCCGCGTCGACAGAGCCCGATCTGGCCTTTACGATCACGCGGCGATAACGATTGCCCTGCCGCAAGCCTAACATACCGATTAAAGGAGTAGGTCGACGATGAATTTCGTGAAAGGCATGACGTACGGCTGGAACAGCAAACGCGGCGCATACAGGCAGCCGTATGCGGTTGACTCGCTCCGCAAGCTCAGGGAGACCGGGAGCGAATGGATCGCTCTGTCGTTCTATACGCATCAGGCCAACACGCACGCGACGGAAATCCCGTTCGATTACGGGTACACGATGACGGACAGAGACATCGAATTCGCCGTGAAGGAAGCGAAGGCGCTTGGCCTGAAGGTCTGCTTGAAGCCTGTCGTCAATTCCGCGGACGGCATCTGGCGGGCGCATATCGGATTTCCGGAGGAGGCGGGAGCCGAGCCTTATTGGAACGCATGGTTCCGCTCGTATACCAATTTCCTCTCGCATTACGCGGAGCTTGCCGAAGAATTGCAGTGCGAGATGTTCTGCATCGGCTGCGAGATGGTGAAGACCGAATCCAAGGCGGAGCATTGGACGGCGCTGATCGCGGACGTAAGGAAGCTCTACGGCGGGCCGATCGTCTACAACGCCAATCACGGCGCGGAGGAGCGGATCCAATGGCTGGATCGCGTCGACGTGATCGGCACGAGCGCCTATTATCCGGTTGCGAACGAGCCCGGCGACAGCGAGGAAGCGATGATCGCGAATTGGCTGCCGGTCCGGGAGAAGATGGCGAAGCTGCACGCCCGATTCAATAAACCGATCCTCTTCATGGAAATCGGCTGCCGCAGCGCGCTTGGCTGCGCGACGATGCCGTGGGACTTCACGCATACGGAGCTGCCGTTCAGCGAGGACGAGCAGGCGAATTTCTACCGCTCGGTCATGAAGGTGTTCTGGGATGAGCCTTGGTTCGCCGGGTTCTTCTGGTGGGACTGGAGCGTGAAGCTCTACGAGCGGGAGTCGGCCGGATCCAACGTCGGGTTCGATATCTACGGGAAAAAAGCCGAGCAGATCGTGAAGGAATGGTACGCGAAGCCGAAAGCGATGAAGGAGTTGAAGGAAGCATGAGTCTGAAAGCGTTGACGCCGGAGCAGATCGAACAATTCGTCGAGAGAGGCTACGTGCAGATCAAAGGCGCGTTCTCCCGTACGGCGGCTCTGGATGCGCAGTCGTTCCTCTGGGATAAGCTTGATGAGGTCGCCGGCATCGTCCGCGCCGATACGTCGACTTGGCAGGAGCCGATGATCAACTTGCGGGAAAATTACCGGCACGCCGCGTTCGATGCCTGCAATACGGCGGTATTCGCCGATGCCATCGATGATTTGACGGGTGCGGACCGCACCATTAACCGCTTCGTCGCCGGCGAGACGGATTCCGACAAGCTGCCGGGCTGGGGCTGGTGGCCCGTTAACTTCTTCGTCGGACGCGACGAGCCCTGGTTCGTTCCGACGAACGGCTGGCACTGGGACGGCATTCATTTCAGGCATTACGTCGATTCGCCGGAGCAAGGGCTGCTCTGCTTGTGCCTGTTCTCTGATATCGGTCCTCAAGGAGGGGGCACGCTCGTCGTCGAAGGCTCGCACCGGCCGGTTGCCCGCCATTTGGCGCAATTCCCGGACGGCGTATCGCTGGGCGACGGAATTCGCGGCTTGCATGCCGGCCACCCGTACTTCGCGAGGCTGACAGGGAATGCCGGCGCGCCGATGACGCCGGAGGAACGCAATGCCTATTTCCTCGAACAGGCTTATATTGACGAAGACGGTACGCGCCTGCGAGTCGTGGAGACGACCGGCGAAGCGGGCGACGTCATCCTGTGCCATCCGTTCCTGGTTCACGCCGCATCGCCGAATCTTAGCGGCGACGTCCGGTTCATGTGCAACCGGACGTCGCCCCTCAAGGAACGGCTGTCGTTGGACCGAAGCGCGCCGGACGACTACTCGCCGCTCGAGCGGAGCATCCGGGCGGCTATCCACGGCTGAACGCATAGCAGGAACAGGGGCTGTCCCCTAAGTAAGTCAGGGACAGCTCTACACAGTACAACCGCAAAGACCCAAGATGGGCAGACCTTGCTCTGCATCCTCTTGGGTCTTTTTGCATCGACCGTGCCATCTTCAGCTGGACAGGAGATCCGCTATTGCTGCCGAAAGTCGTTTTTTGGCTGCATTCCGAAGCCGATAACGCATCCGATGTCCGTTCGCTGCCTCCACAACGCCGATTTCGATCAACTAGCGGATCCTCTGTCCGCCGCCTATGTCTGTTCGCGGTCTGTTCGTGGGGGAGGAACGCGTCTGACGATGCATGATGACCTAGCGGTAATGTTGCCAGCCGCGGGCCTCCATCCGAACACCTTGTCAACAGCCTGCGGAGGACGAAGAAGGCTATCCTTCAGAAGAGGCTTCCCATGGTCATCCGACGATGACTTCTGGGACGGCCTCTTTTGGTGCAGGAGAATGCGGGGGGATTGGCGAATCTGTTCCCATAAGCGTTCGCATGCGTGTTCCCATGCGTCTTCGTACGCATGTTCGTACAGGCATCCGCGCAGATGAACGCGCGAAGACGGAACAATTTCATATCGTCCGAGAACGAATATAGTCAAAGTAAACCGTTGACAAACCCTGTTGCGACAAACTAAGATGATCTATGCCGTTTCGTATCCCACATAATGGGAGCGTTACCATTACTTTTTTTCGAAAGAGCTGATCACAATGCTTGCAGAGGATTTACAGCATGTTTTGAAGCAGCACGGCGTAACGGAAGAAGAGGTCGTATACAGCATGCTTTGCGATCGTACGACCGAAGGCGCGTTCGTGGATACGTACCTGATCCTGACGAATACGCGACTCTTGATTGCGACAAGCCTGGAGGAGCCTGCGCAAGAGAAAGTTTACAAGGGATACGGAGGACAATCCGGCTCGCATCGCGACCGGACACAAGCGCGAACCGCGAATGGCTGGTCTGTGGAAGCAATCGATATCGACAAAATTGAATCCGTTTTCATCGTGAATCTGGTCGCATCCGGGCTTGTGGTCATGAAAGCGCCGGAAGAACGCGCGATCGCGGCCTTCACGAACGGCGAGATGGGCAGAGCCTCGAAATTCGCGTCCGCGTTCACGAAGCTGAAGCAGAAGGAATCGCTTGACGAGCTGCGGCTGGACGATCACGAGCAAGCCGCTTGTCCGAAGTGCGGGATGATCTTCCCGGAGGAAAGCAGGAAGGTGTGCCCGAAATGCATGAAGAAGCATGCGATCTTCGCCAGGCTGCTCTCGTTCGCGGGGCAGTACAAGAAATCGATCTTCCTGATCATTCTCTTCATGCTGCTGAACTCGGGAACTGGGCTGGTCATCCCTTATTTGCAGGGCACCGTGCTGATCGATCAAGGGCTCGGCGGCGTAGGAACGTTCGCGCACCGCATCGGCCTGATCGTGCTGCTCATCATCGGTTTCCGTACGCTGTCGCTCCTGTTCGGCGTGCTGTACGGCGTCATCAACGCGAAAATGTCGGCGAATATCGCGTTCGATCTGAAGACGAGCGTATTCTCCGCGATGCAGCGGCTGTCGCTCAGCTTCTTCCAGCGCAAACAGACCGGACAGCTGATGACCCGGGTGAACAACGACGCGACCGAGCTGCAATATTTCTTCGTCGACGGACTATCCTACTTCGTCGTGAATGCCATGAACATTATCGGCATCACGGCGATCCTGCTCGTGCTGGACTGGAAACTGACGCTGCTCTGCTATCTTCCGCTGCCGATCGTCGTCATTCTGATCCGGCGCGTCTTTCCGAGACTGTGGCGGCTCTCCTGGAGAAGGCACCGCACGGTCAGCCGGATGAACGCGATCATCAGCGACACCATCCGGGGCACGCGGGTCGTCAAGGCGTTCGGGAAGGAACAGAAGGAGATCGACCGCTTCCATAAGTCGAACATGGCGTACTCGAACGCCGATCAGTCGTTCAACAAGCTTGGCGGCACCGTGTTCCCGGTCCTCAATATTCTGACGCAAACCGGCGGCATTCTGATCTGGTCGTTCGGCGGTTGGATGGTCATGGGCGGAACGATCTCGTTCGGCAAGGTGCTGACCTTCGTCAGCTACATGCACATGCTTTACGGACCGATCCAGTTCATGAACAATATCGTCGGCTGGTGGTCGTACTGCATGTCGGCCGCGCAGCGGATCTTCGAAATCCAGGATTCCGTGCCGGATGTGGCGGAGAAGCCGAACGCGGTGCATCTGGAGCGCATGAACGGCGACATTGTGGTGTCCGACATCGTATTCGGCTACGAGCCGAACAAAGCGATTCTCAAACAGGTGTCGATGCGCGCGAAGCCCGGTCAAATGATCGGCGTCGTCGGTCATTCCGGAGCGGGCAAATCGACGCTCGTCAATATCATCTCGCGGCTGTACGACGTTAACGAAGGCGAAGTGCGCATCGACGGGGTCAACGTCAAGGATTTATCGTCGGCGTCGCTGCGCGATAACATCGGGATCGTGTCGCAGGACGTCTACGTGTTCTCGGGCAGCATCGCCGAGAACATCGCCTACGCCAATCCGGAATGCAGCGTCGAAGACATCGTCTATGCGGCGCGCATCGCGCACGCGCACGACTTTATCGAGAAGCTGCCTGACGGCTACGATACGGTCGTCGGCACCGGCGGGCATAATCTGTCCGGGGGCGAGAAGCAGCGGTTATCCATCGCGCGGGCGGTGCTGCATAATCCGCGCATTCTCATTCTCGACGAAGCGACCGCTTCGCTCGATACCGAGACGGAGCTGCAGATCCAGGCTGCGCTGGATTCCTTGATCAAGGGCAGAACGACGATCGCGATCGCCCACCGGCTGTCGACGCTCCGCAACGCGGACTATCTTATCGTCATGGACAACGGCAAAGTGGTGGAGAACGGCACGCATGACGAGCTGATGACCAGCGAAGGGGCTTATTACCGCCTTGTGAAGAAGCATGACGAGGCGCTCAAAATGAACGAGGTGATATCGGCATGACAAGTCCACATACGGCTTCGGCGATTGAAGCCGGCCAAGAAGCGAAGGCGGCGAAGCCGACCTCCGACCTGTCGGATGCGGCGAATATCAAGTACTTGACGCCGTCCAATACCGTGTTTACGAAGACCGACGGCCAGATGCTCAATGTCAAGGTCGACGGCGAGGAGCACAAGGCCGTCTACGTGCACTGCTCCTTCCCGCATACGGACCGCAGCATCTACTTGTCGGTGCGGACGATCGACAACAAGGAGATCGGGATGATCCGCTCGCTGGATGATTTCCCCGCAGAGACGGCGGCGCTTCTGGGGGAGCAGGTGCTGATCCGCTATTTCGCGCCGGAGATTACGAGAGTGGTGCGCGTGAAGGAAGAATTCGGCTACGCCTATTGGGAGGCGGAGACGACGGCGGGTTTATGCCGGTTTACGGTGCGCGGAGGCGGAGGCAACACGAAGCTGATCACCGCGGCCCGCTTGCTCATTACGGACGTGGACGGCAACCGCTTCGTCATTCCGGACCTTGGCAGCCTCACGGACAAAGAATACCGAATGGTTGAAATGTGCATGTAAGCCAGGCAGTGCTTGCTAAAAGGGGAGAAACCGGAAATGAATCTCAATTTCGAGCTTGCCGAGCAGGATCTTATCGCTGCCAGGCAGGCTGTCGGTCAGAACGTTCGTTACAGCGTGCCTGCCGATCTATCGCTGACCGGTCGCAGAATGTCGGGATTTCTCGTCATCGGGGATGAGAAATGGGCGTATATCGAGCAAGGACGCGTCATCGAGCAGCGCCATATCGCGGAAGCTTCCAAATACAAAATCCTTCCGCTCGTCGGCAACGCGGTGCTGGAAGCCGAAGTCGACGGCACCAAACGGATCATCGTCCGCGTCACGATGCAGCATGCGGCAAGATACGGCTTCATCGCTCAAATTCTGAACGACATGTCGGCGAAGCGGCAGATTCGCATCTTCAACACCGAAGACGAGCCGCTCTGCGCCAATTGCGGCGGCCCGCTCATTCGCGGCACGCGCGTCTGTCCGCGATGCATGAACAAGTCCGCGGCGCTCAAGCGGCTGTTCGCGGTATCCCGTACGCACTGGAAGAAGCTCGCGCTCGGACTCGTCATCCTCTTCGCTTCCTCCGGCATCGCGCTGGTCGGGCCGTATTTTCAGAAGCTGCTGGTCAACTCCGCGCTCCAGCCGCTCGACGGTCACGCGGACAAGACGATATTCTACGCGGCCATTGCCGGCTTGCTGGGCGTGCTGCTGTTCGGCGAGCTGCTGAACATCTCGAAGAACCGCGTCATGGCCGGCGTGAGCTCGGGCATCGCGGCGGATCTGCGCAAGATGGTATTCGACAAGACGCAGCAGCTGTCGCTCGGCTTTCTGACCTCGCAGCGGGCGGGGGATATCATGAACCGCGTCACCTCCGATACCGACCGGATCCGGCAGCTCATCCAGGAATTGTGCACGACGGCCATCTTCCAGCTTATCATGCTGGTCTGCGCGAGTTATCTGCTCTTCCATGCGGATTGGCGCCTCGCCATCGTCGTTCTCATCCCGGCGCCGATTGTCGCTTACTTGCACCGGTATATATGGAAATCGGTGCTCTGGAAGCTGTTCCACAAGCAGTGGCGCGTGTACGACAAGGCGAACTCGTTCCTGCATGACGTGCTGAGCGGCATTCGCGTCGTGAAGGCGTTCGGCAAGGAGGAGCGGGAAATCAAGAAGTTCCGCGCCTACAACAGCGAATTCGCGGCGGCGACGGTGAACAGCGAGAAGCTCTTCAGCATCCTGTCGCCGATTACGAACTATCTCATCGAGATGGGGCAATATTTCGTTCTGTTGATCGGCTGCGGCATGATTCTCGACAAGCAGATGAATATCGGGGAACTGATCCAATTCAGCTCCTATGCGTCCATGATCTTCGGTCCGATCGCATGGCTGATGTTCATGCCGAGGTGGGTCGCCAACGCCGTCATCTCGATTGACCGCGTATTCTCGGTCATCGACGAGCAGCCCGAGGTCATGGACTCGGAAGACAGCGGGAAGCACCGAATCCAAGGGCATATCGCGTTCCGCGATGTGATATTCGGCTACAAGACCTACGAGCCCGTGCTCAAAGAAGTGAATTTCGAGGTCAAGCAAGGCGAGATGATCGGGCTTGTCGGCCATTCGGGCTCCGGCAAATCAACGCTGATCAATTTGGTCTCGCGCTTCTATGACGTGACCGACGGCCAAATACTGATCGACGGCGTCGATATTCGGTCGATCGCCCAGGAGGAGCTTCGCTCCCAGATCGGGGTCGTGCTGCAGGAGACCTTCCTGTTCACGGGGACGATCATGGAGAATATCCGCTACGCCAAGCCGGATGCGACCTATGAGGAAATCATTCTGGCGGCGCGGGTCGCGAACGCGCATCAATTCATCATCAATTTCCCGGACGGATACGACACGATGCTCGACGAGAACGGCAACAACTTGTCCGGCGGCGAGCGGCAGCGGATTGCGATCGCGAGGGCGGTCCTGAACAACCCGCGCATTCTCATCCTGGACGAAGCGACGGCCTCTCTCGATATCGACACGGAGACGGCAATTCAAGAAGCGCTGCAGCGGGTGACGAAGAACCGGACGACGATCGCGATCGCGCACCGGTTGTCGACGCTTCGCCACGCCGACCGGCTGATCGTGCTGGAGAAAGGCGAAGTCGCGGAGGTCGGCACGCATACGGAGCTGCTGGAGAAGAAGGGTATCTACTACGGCCTGATCCATGCGCAGCGCAACATGTCGAAGAAGCAGGAGCAGCAGCCGGGCGTGCAGCAGCCGGCTTCCGTGGAGATTACGGCGTAGACGATCGCCAGACCGGCTGGCGGCCGCACGCATTGCGCGCAGCCGCCAGCCGGTCTATAATGGGGATATCTTCCGACACGAGGTGAACAGGATGAACGTCCGAATCGTTCGAGGTAGCTAGTTTTCGGGCTGGACAAAACGCGTACCAGCCGCCAAGGGGGTTCTCTGCCCTTTTTGGCCACGCGAAAACATACCTGCGAACGGTCTCGGACGGCATCGATCCTGCTTGAAAGCCAAGGGACCCGGCGTCAGCATAGCCATGTACCGACATGCGTATCGACATGTCCGTGCTTCGCGCTATTCCATCGCTGAAGCGCCTTGGCTTTCTTTTATTCTCTCAACCGGAGGAAGATAACGATGATTCAAACCTGCCTGGTCTATTTCAAGCGGACCATTCTGCTCTACGTCGTGCTCGGTTTTCTCGTTCAATTCTGCAGCGCGTACGGCATCACGCTTTTTCAACAATTGCTGGACAACGTCGCGGCTGCCAGCGGTTTCAACGCCGCGCTCCCCTTGGTCATGCTGTACGGCGCGATGCTGGCCGTAACGACGATCGTCAATTACCTCATACTATATCCCCAAACCTATCTGTCCGCCGGAATCATGGAGAAGCTGAAGCTGCTGGCGTTCGGCAAAGTGTCCCGAATCGATTACGCCGCCTACCAGAACATCGGCACGGGCGAAATGATCAAAGTGATCGAGAACGGCGCCGCCGCCGGGACGCAAATCATCCACGCCTTCTACTTGCGCATCCTCCAAGAGCTGCTGCCGACGGTGCTCTTCAGTCTATTGTTCATCAGCCGCTACAGCCCGACCGTCATGCTGATCATCGGAGCGGGCTATGCGGTCATCTTCGGCATGAATCACGTGCTGCTTCGCGTGCTGTACCGGTTCAAGTCCGCGCTTCTGGAGAGCCAGGAGAAGATGTCCGCGCAATCGGTCCGCGGTTTCATGGAGCTGGTCGTGTTCAGGCTGAACAAGCGCTACCGGAAGGAAATGGAACGCATGCAGCGCACGGCAGAAGACATCGTGTCGAAGAGCACGCAGATCCGCATGATTCACGAATCGTTCTTCGCGGTGTTCGCCCTGTTAGTTAATGGCATTAAGATTGTTGTATTAGTTTATGGCATTAAACGAATTCTGGAGGGAGACACGTCCATCGGCGCAATCGTCGCGCTGCTCTTGTTCATTGAGCATGTATACTCGCCAATTGCGATATTCAATGTCCTGTTCGTAGACTACAAGCTGAACCGCGTCGCTTTCGCCCGGCTTGAACGGTTCGCGAACGCGCCTGAAGACATGAACCTGGAGACAGGGAGGGAGGTCGGAGAGCTGAAAGGGGACCTCGCCTTCGAGCATGTGACATTCGGATACGGCGGCACGGAGGCGCTGAGGAATGTAACGTTTGCCGTCAAGCGCGGAAGCTCCGTGGCGATCGTCGGCTTAAGCGGGAGCGGGAAATCGACGCTCATCAAGCTGATGCTCGGGCTGCTGAAGAAGCAGTCCGGCAGCATCCGGTGGGACGGCTCCGATATCGACGAGCTCAAGCTGAACAGCTTGTACGATCATGTGTCGTATATTTCGCAGGAAGCGCCGATCTTCGCCGACTCGATCCGCGGCAATATCGACTTCGACCGCGAGCTGCCCGATGAGCTCATTTACGACATCCTGACGCTGGTTCGCATGAAGGAGGAAGTGCTGCGCATGCCGGACCGGCTCGACGCCTTGGTCGGCGAGAAGGGCATGAAGCTATCGGGCGGGGAGCGGCAGCGGCTGGCATTCGCTCGCATCATCGCGCAGCGGCGGAACGTCGTCATCTTAGATGAGCCGGTCTCCGGGCTCGATAACATCACGGAGAAGACGATTATGGATGAGGTGCTGCGGCTGTTCCGCGGCCGGACGCTCGTCATCGTCGCGCACAGGCTTCATGCGATCGCGAATGTCGACACGATCCTTCTCGTCAAGGACGGAGAAGTCGTCGGTGAAGGCTCTTTCGCCGAGCTCATCCAGACCAGCGGGTATTTCCAAGCCTTGTGGCAGCAGGACAGCCGAAACGGCGCCCGGTGAGCGCAATCAACTCAGCACCTGCCGGCGAAATTGGAGGGGCGTGACGCCGACGCTGCGCTTGAAGCAGGTGGAGAAATAGGGCGCATACCGGAATCCGACTTCTTCGGCAATCCGCTCGATCGGCCATTCGGTGGAGACAAGCAGGCGTTTGGCCCGGTCCAGCCGGAATTGCAGCAAATAATGCATCGGCGTGACGCCGTAATTCGTCTTCATGCAGCGCACGACGTAATTCGGATGAAAGTGAAGCGCGGCCGCCACCGATTCGTTCGTCAGCTCTTCCTGATAATGCTGCTGCAAATAAGCGGCCGCCTGCTCCGCCAGCTTGGTCGAGGGAGACTGCGTCCCGCCGATATTCCGTTCTTCGAGCAGGGAGAGCAGCCGGGACAGCAGGCGCTGCTCCTCCCAGAACGAGTCGCCGACCGGCAGGGCGAGCAGGCGGCGCATCAGCCCGAACGCTTCCTGCGGAACGGGCAGCGCGGCTTGCTTCACGAGCCGCATCGCGTAGGGATTGCCGAACGGCAGCGATGACGCGGCATCGTCGGCCGCGGTATCGCGGGAGCCGCGGTTCCATTCGCAATGCTCGAAGTGCACCCAGTAGAAGCTCGTCTCCCGTTCGCAAGGCTTGACCGCGTAATGCTCGCCGTCCGGCAGCAGGAGCAGCGTATCGCCGGCGCCGAGCGTCCATTCCTGTCCGTTCTCGCCGATGTGGAGCGCTCCGCCGATCACGATCAAGAGATCGTACAGTCCGAGATTCCTGCGGTTCGGATGGCGCTCGCCGACCCGGAAGTCCGAACGTCCGGACTCCCAATAATAGGGCAGCGGCGGCGTCTGCAATTCGACGATGGCCGATTTGCTCATGATCGATCCCTCCATGGACTGTGTTATTTTGTATAAGTTTAAGTTGATTCTATTGCTGTTGCAGCTGCTCTAAAAAGAATAAACTGGAGGCCATGAAGTGTCAATTTCTATATAAATGAGGTGGAGCTATGCATACCTTGCATACTCGGATTAACGACAGCTTCTGGAATAACTACATGGAGCTCGTTCGCGAGACCGTGATTCCTTATCAGTGGGAGGCGCTGAACGACCGGATCGAAGGAGCGGAGCCCAGCTACGCCATCCGGAATTTCCGTATCGCGGCCGGACTGGAGGAAGGCGAATTCGGCGGGTTTATCTTTCAGGATACCGATCTCTACAAGTGGCTGGAGGCCGTCGCCTATTCGCTGAAGCGCCATCCCGACCCGGAGCTGGAGCGGATCGCGGACGACGCCATTGCGTTGATCGGCCAAGCCCAGCACGAAGACGGCTACGTGAACACGTATTTCACGATCAAAGAGCCCGGCAAGCAGTGGACGAATTTGCACGAAGCCCATGAGCTGTACTGCGCGGGTCATATGATCGAAGCGGCCGCGGCCTATTATCAGGCGACGGGCAAACGCGGCTTGCTGGACATCGCGTGCCGGTTCGCCGATTTGATCGATCGGCTGTTCGGCGCGAAACCGGGTCAGATCCGGGGCTATTGCGGCCATCAGGAGATTGAATTGGCGCTCGTCAAGCTGTATGCCGTTACGGGCGAGGCGCGGTATCTGAGCTTGAGCCAATACTTCATCGATGAACGGGGCAGCATGCCGAACTTCTTCATCGACGAATGGGAGCGCCGCGGCAGGATTGGCCATTGGTCGAACGGCAGGCCGAGTCCGGCATACAATCAAGCCCATCTGCCGGTGCGCGAGCAAACGGCCGCCGTCGGACATTCGGTGCGGGCGGTTTACATGTACACGGCGATGGCGGACCTCGCCCGCTTGACAGGCGATGCCGGGCTGCGGGAAGCATGCGAACGGCTGTGGGCGAACACGACCGGCAAGCAGATGTATATTACCGGCGGCATCGGTTCGACGCATAACGGCGAAGCGTTCTCGTTCGATTACGATCTGCCGAACGATACGGTGTACGCGGAGACCTGCGCCTCGATCGGGCTGATCTTCTGGGCACGGCGCATGCTGCAGCTGGAGGCGAAGAGCGAATATGCCGACGTGATGGAGCGCGCGCTGTACAACAACGTGCTCGGCAGCATGTCCAGGGACGGCAAGCACTTCTTCTATGTGAACCCGCTGGAGGTATGGCCGGAGGCCAGCGACAAAAATCCGGACAAACGCCATGTCAAGCCGGTTCGGCAAAAATGGTTCGGGTGCTCTTGCTGCCCGCCTAACGTAGCCCGGCTGCTCAGCTCGCTTAACGATTATATCTACGACGTATCCGAAGACGGCCGGACGCTGTATGCGCATCTGTTCATCGGCAGCGAGGCGACGTTCGGGCTTGCCGGCGGATCGGTCGCGCTGCGGCAGCGGTCCGCGCTTCCGTGGGATGGCCGGGTCGCGTTCTCGGTGTCGTTGCCGGACGGCGAAGAGAGCGTCGCCTTCGAGCTCGCGCTGCGCGTGCCGAACTGGTATCAGCACGGCCGTCCCGTCTTGAAGATCAACGGAGAGCCGCAGGATTACCGCGTGGCGAACGGCTATGCGCTCATCGCGCGGAGCTGGTCGGACGGCGATGCCGCCGAATGGCTGCTGCCGCTGGAGAGCGCCTTGATCGCGGCCAATCCGCTCATCCGCGCGAACGCGGGCAAAGCCGCGATCCAGCGGGGACCGCTCGTGTACTGCGTCGAAGAAGCGGACAACGGCGCGCCGCTCGCCTCGCTGTCCTTGGCCGCGGCGCCTGATTTGCAGGCGATTCCCGATGACGGGCTGCTCGGCGGCTGCGTCGTCGTCGAAGGCGAGGGGCTTACCGCGGCGCCTTCGGCTTCGGGATGGACCGGGGACCAGCCGTATCGGCCGCTGCGCAAGGAGAGCGCGCCGGTTCGCTTCCGCGCCATTCCTTATTATCTGTGGGGCAACCGGAAGACGGGCGAAATGAACGTCTGGCTGCGCTATTAGTTATGTGTTATTATTTTCCATATCAATTAACAGAGGGCTGCCCGCAAGGCGGCTTTTTCTGTTGAAGCCATGGCATTCGAATGCAGTTATCCATAAGGAGGGATTACGGTGAGGAATGAATCTCCTGTCCTCGCGGGGCGCCGTATTACGTTAAGGCCGCCGATCGAGCAAGACGTTCTGGATTACTTGGCATGCGGCACGAATGCGGAGCTGACGCGCATGTATGGCGGAGACACCAGGCAGCTGAAGGCGCTCACGCTGGAGACGGCGACGGCTTATATCGACCGTATCCGGTCGCAGCCGTTGAACTGGTGCATCGAATGGGAAGGACGGTGCATCGGCGAGGCGAGGCTGACGGTGGAAGCCGAGGACCGCAAAGCCCGGTACGCGGTCGGCATTTTCGACCCCGGCTGCTGGAGCAAGGGGATCGGGACGGAAGCAACGACGATGGTGCTGCGTTATGCGTTCGCACGGCTGCGCCTTCACCGGGTCGATCTGAAGGTGCTGGAATATAACCGCCGCGCAATCAGGTGCTACGAGAAATGCGGTTTCGTCATCGAAGGCAAGGAACGGGAGGGCGCCTTCATTGAGGATCGCTTCGAGACGGATATCATCATGAGCATCCTGGAGCAGGAATACAGGGCCATGGCGGCCAATCCCGAGGAATAAGGAGACAGACCGCATGCGCAAAGTTCTTGTGATCGGTTCGCCGGGCGCAGGCAAATCCACGCTCGGCAAAGCATTGGCCCGGCTCACGGGCTTGCCGCTGTATCATCTCGACGCGCTGTATTGGAAGCCGAACTGGGCGAAGACGCCGAATGCGGAATGGGACGAGCTGCTGCGGCGGCTGGTCGCGGAACCGGCGTGGATTATCGACGGCAATTACGGACGGACGCTAGACATTCGCATTCAGGCGGCCGATACGGTTATCTTGCTCGATAAGCCTCGCTTATTATGCGAGTGGCGCGTCATCAAACGCAGAGTCACCGCTATCGGCCGGGTGCGCTCGGATATGGGGGACGACTGCGTCGAGCGGCTTCTCGTCGACCGCGAGTTCGTCGCCTTCCTCCGCTTTATTTGGAATTTCCCGAAGGCAAGCGGCATCGAAGGGAAGCTGCGGCGATTAGCAGGCGAGGGTTCGGGTAAGCGGATCATACGGCTGCGGTCGGATCGCGAAGCAGCGGCATATCTCGCGCAATTGCGGCAGGAAGGCGGGCATTGATATGTATCGCGCAGAGCGTTTGCCGGGGCGCCGCACTTTCTCATGGCAGCTCATGAATAGACAAGGAGACGGGGAGTCGGGAAATGCGGCGATGCGCTGGCTATTCCAGTGCCGGCGCTGTTATGATTTGAAGGGAGTCCTCGTACGGACTCTTCGAACGAAATAACCGATCATCCATATAAGGAGGCATGCCCATGAATGCAGCAGAGGTCATGCAGGAGCTTGAAACGCTCGGCAAGGATCGCCTCAAGAAGATGTACGGCTCCAACGGCGCGCGGGAGCCTCTCTTCGGCGTAGCGACGGGAGCGATGAAGCCGCTAGCCAAGCTTATCAAGAGAAATCAGCCGTTGGCCGAAGAGTTGTATGCGACCGGGAACTACGATGCCATGTATTTCGCGGGCGTCATAGCGGATCCGAAAGCGATGACCGAAGCCGATTTCGAGCGTTGGATCGAGGGAGCGTATTTCTACATGCTGTCCGATTACGTCGTGGCGGTGACGCTGGCGGAGACGGATATCGCGCAAGCGGTCGCCGACAAATGGATCGCGAGCGGCGACGAACTGCGAATGTCCGCGGGGTGGAACTGTTACTGCTGGCTGCTCGGCAGCCGGAAGGACGGCGAGTTCGACGAAAGCAAGCTGTCCCGGATGCTGGATCAGGTTGCCGAGACGATTCATGACGCGCCCGAACGAGCCAAATACGCGATGAACTTCTTTATCTACACGGTTGGGGTATCGTATCTTCCGCTTCACGATAAAGCGGTAGAGACCGCGAGAGCCGTAGGCCCTGTCGAAGTGAACAAGGACAAGAAGAAGAGCAAGTTCATTGATGCATACGAGAATTTGAAGAAGGAAATCGAGAAAGGCAGACTCGGCTTCAAGCGCAGCTATGTACGGTGCTGATCGAAGGGCCCGCCGGAAACGATACGGGAAAGGAGTTGGCTTGCTTTGCATCCGAAGTTAGTGCTGATCGAAGGGCTGCCGGGATCGGGCAAATCGACGACCGCTCGGCTGGTGCATGAGCTATTAGGCGAGAAGGGCATACCGGCGCGGCTGTATACGGAAGGAAATCCGGATCATCCCGCCGATTATGAAGGCGCCGCCTGGTTTGAACCGCAAGCATTCGAACGGCTGCTGCAGTCGAGCGGGGAACACTGCGGCTTCCTGGCTCGCCATGCCCGGCAGGAATCCGGCGGTTACGTGCTGGAGTATCGCAAGCTGCAGCATGCGGGAGGATTTCCGGCAGATCTGCTGGCCGCCGTATCGGCCAATGACATCTATGAACTGCCGTTCGCGCAGAATCGCGCATTGATTACGAATCGCTGGCGGTCGTTTGCCGAGCGCGCGATGGGCGGCCCGGACAATACGTTCGTGTTCGAATGCTGTTTCATTCAAAATCCCGTCACCGTCGGCATGATCAAGCATGGCGAGGCCCCGGGAGAGGTCGCGAGCTACGTGGCCGAATTGGCTTCGATCGTGGAGCCGTTAAATCCGCTGCTCCTGTACGTCGATCAGGACGATCTGGACCATTCGTTCCGCAAAGCCGTCGCGGAGAGGCCGAAGGAATGGGCGGACGGTTTTATGGCCTACTATACCGGACAAGGGTATGGGCGAGAACATGGCTGCGAAGGGCTGGAAGGCACGATTCGAGTGCTCGAAGCGAGGCGCAGGCTGGAAGCCGATATCTACGAAAGCATCCCTTTCGGTAAGCTTTCAGTGAACAATTCCTGCTTCGATCCGCAAGCTTATCGTCAGGAGCTGCAGGCGATCGTAGCTGCGCGCTTCTGATTGACCGATCGATTGGACATGTATTTAATGCAACTAATTAATAGTGTTAATGAACTGGAACAGCGATGAAAATGCGCTTGCGGCGGTGAACGGGGTTCATCGCTTTTTTGTTGAGAATTTTATTTACGAGGGAACGTACGTTTGGTATGATCGATTCATGAGCATGCAGTAAAATATTGGGAGCGTGAGTCGCTTGGATCAGGCAACGATTGTAATTGATCTGCTGTTAAGGAAGTACAAGGCGGACCGGAAGTGGACGCGCATCGTGCTTGAGCAGTTATCCGAAGAAGACATCCGGTGGTCGCCGACCCCCGAGAGCAACAGCATCGCCAATTTGGTCGCGCACATTGCGGGCGCCGCTCGCCAATGGTTTGATGCTGCGTATTTCGGCGCTGCTTACATCGAGGATCGCAGCGAAGAGTTCGAACGCGGGCTGCCGATGAGCAAAGCGCAGGCGTTGGAATTATCGGAGCGATCGTACGACAGCATCGTGCGGGTTCTCGAGATGATGCAGGCCGACCCCGACAGGCTGCTGGAGAAGCCGTACCTCGCTTATCCGCCCTTCAACGGCGGGCTTGACAACAATGCGACCATACTGGAGATGCTGCTGCATCAATTCAGACACTTGCCGAGCCATCTGGGGCAAATCATCTACATCGCGAAGATGAGGAAGGGGGAGCTCCAGTGGTAACGTTGAAGAGCGCTTATCTAGGCATTCCCGTGAGCGATCTGGAGGCTGCGGCCGAATGGTACGGGGAGCATTTCGGGTTCAAGGTCGTCACGCGAGACCCGATCTTCCTGAAGCTGCTAACCGAGACAGGCGTAACCATCTGCCTGAGCAAGCATGATCCGCCCTTCCGTTCCCATATGCAGCTGCCGGACGGGCCGTTTCCGGTTCAGGGATTTATCGTTGCCGATGCCGAGGCGGTGCATAACGAGCTGCGGCAGCGCGGCGTCGAGGTCGGTCAATTGTTCGACTATCAAGGTCAATCTTTCTCGTTCTACGATCTGGACGGCAATTTCATCGAGGTATGGAGCTTGCCGGACAAGGAATAACCTGCTCGGACAAGCTGCGGAGCAGGCGCCGCCGCCTAACGGACGAATGTGGCCCAGGTCTGGACGGTTTGGACGGATTCCGGAGGAATTGCAGCCGGCATGACCCGCTAGCGAATAAAGTGAAAGCTCCCCAATTACGAAATCGGGGGCTCAGGCAGTCGAGTAAATAGATGAAGCCGCACCGCCTGAACGGGATAACCCCCAATAGGCAACGGACACAGGAGCCGCTATTTGTATGGAAATCGGTGTTTTGGGCTGGCGATCGGACACAGGATTCGTTATTGCCTCCGGATAGCGCCGAATGGCTGCCTGTGGGGTGAAATAGCGCATCTCCTGTCCGCGAGCACACGGAATGACAAGGAACGCCGGCTAATAACGCATCTCTTGTCCGCTTCAATGGCCCATTGATCCCATCCAAGACAATCAATGGTCCCCCAAGCAGACCGCAGGCCATAGAGACCCCCATGTTTCCTGAGAGAATTATAAATCGCCGATCGTTCATTCGAAAAGTCGCGCTCGCATCGGTTTTCATAAATAAAAATAAGAATGCCAAAATCGGCTGGCATTTATCCACACGCTAAGCTCCTCGAAATCGGGGAGCTTTCGTATTTTCGCAATTGACACAATGCATACGAGCGTATACGATATTCGTATACATTTGTATGCATAAGGAGTGGGCATTCATGAAAGTTGCGCATGGCATGAGACGGTTTGACGCAGCGGAGCATCCGTCCATAACGGAAGAAGGGGAGCCGATCCTATGTGGGCGTTGAGCGCGTATATCAAGCCGTATCGGAAATTCGTGCTCCTCGGGCCGCTGTTCATGATCATGGAAGTTTTCTTCGATTTGCTGCAGCCGCGGCTGGCCGCGCATATCGTCAATTTCGGCGTCGTCGAGCGCGATTTCGGCGTGATCGAGAAGACGGCGTTCATCATGGCCGCCGTGGCGCTGCTTTCGCTGGCGACCGGCGTCGGCTGCAACCTGTTCGCCAGCCGGGCCTCGCAGAATTTCGGCGCGGACATCCGCGAAGCGTTGTTTACGAAGGTGCAGTCCTTCTCCTTCGAGAATTTGGAGCATTTCAAATCGGGCTCGCTCATTACCCGCATGACAAGCGACGTCGTACAGGTGCAGAACTTGGTGCAAATCCTGCTGCAAGGCTTGGTGCGGGCGCCGAGCCTGCTCGTCGGCAGCGTCATCATGGCGATGCTGATGAATCTGCGGCTAGGGCTCATTCTGCTCGGCACGCTCGTCATCCTCGTGGCGGTGCTGTTCGTCCTCATCCGCTACTCATCGCCGTTATTCGCGCAAGTTCAAACCAAGCTGGATGCGTTGAATACGCGAATCCAGGAGAACGTGGCCGGCATTCGGGTCGTCAAGGCGTTCGCGAGGTCCGACTTCGAGAAACGGCGTTTCCGGGAAGTGAACCGGGATTACACGAATCGCTCCATTCAAGCGGCCCGCATGATCGCGCTGAATTCGCCGATCGTCACGCTCATTATGAACGCGTGTCTCGTGATTATCCTGCTGTACGGCGGACGATCGGTTTCTTTCGGCTCCGTTCAGGTGGGGGACATGATCGCATTCGTTAACTATGTCCTGCAAGCGCTCGCCTCGCTGCTCATGGTCAGCGGATTGCTGATGAACGTCACGCAGGCCAACGTATCCGCCAAACGCATCGATGAAGTGCTTACCGCGCAGCCTCATATGACGGATCCCGCGACGTCTTCCGTTGCAGCTGTCGCAGCCCGGCACGTCAAGCTGGAGGACGTATCGTTCTCGTACGGCGGCTCGTCCGCTCCGAAGGAGCTGGCAGTGCGGAATATCGACATCGAAGCGAAACGCGGCGACACGATCGCCATCATCGGCGCCACAGGTTCCGGCAAATCGACGCTAGTCCAGCTTATTCCGAGGCTGTATGACGTTACGTCAGGCTCCATTCGGATCGACGGGACGGATATTCGGGACATTCCGTTAGCCGAGCTCCGGCGCAGCATCGGCATGATCCTGCAGGAGTCGTTTCTGTTCACGGGCACGATCCGGGACAATCTGGCGTTCGGCAAGCCCGATGCGACGCAGGAAGAAATCGAGGAAGCGGCGAGGATCGCCCAAGCGCATGACTTTATCGCGAAGCTTCCCGAAGGTTACGGCACGAAGCTCGGACAGAAAGGCGTCAACCTGTCGGGAGGGCAGAAGCAGCGGATTGCCATTGCCCGCGCGCTGCTGATCAAGCCGCCGATCATCATTATGGACGACAGCATGAGCGCGCTCGATCTCGGCACCGAGCGGCGGCTTCGCACGGCGCTCGAGCGTTTGACGAAGGACGCGGTTACGTTCCTGATCGCCCAGCGCATCTCTACGGTCGTCGGCGCGCAGCGCATCGTGGTGATGGACGAAGGCGCCGTCGCCGGCAGCGGCACGCATGATGAATTGATGCGCTCGTGCGACGTCTATCAAGATATCTATCGTTCGCAATTCGGCAATCAGGAGGTGTCCCATGTCGGGCGGCAATTCCACTCCAACCACTAATCCAACCGCTAACGGGAACAAACCGGCGGTCAACTGGGACCAGATGGGCTTCCGGCAAGGGCCCGGCCCGCAGCTTGGGGGACCCCCGAAGGTCAGGTCGAAGAATACCGCGGGCACGCTGCGCAGAATCGGAGGGTATCTGAAGCTGCAGCGCCGCTCGCTGCTGCTGGTCATCCTCTGCACGGTCATTGCGACGGGGCTCACGCTGCTGTCGCCGTATTTGATCGGCAGGATGATCGACGATTATATCGTTCCGCAGCGCTACGCCGGCTTCACGCGCATGGGCATGCTGCTGCTCGGCGTGTATGCGCTCGGCGCGGCGTTTACCTGGATTCAGCAATACGCTGCCTCCAGTCTCTCCCTGAACAGCGTGCGGGACATGCGGCAGGATTTGTTCGACCAGTACCAGCGGCTGCCGGTGTCGTTCTTCGACGGCCGAACGCACGGCGAACTGATGAGCCGGGCGACCAACGATATCGCCAATGTGTCCAATACGCTGAATCAAACCGTCATCCAGCTGATCTCAAGCGTCCTGATGCTTGTCGGCAGCGTGGCGATGATGCTAAGCCTGAGCCTATGGATGACGCTCATCACGGTGCTGACGATACCGCTCATTGCTTACGTCACGAAGAAAATAACGAAATATACCCGCCATTACTTCTCGGAGCAGCAGCGCCATCTCGGCGAAGCGAACGGGTACGTGCAGGAAATCATCTCCGGCATGAAGGTCGTGAAAGTATTCGGAAACGAGCAGCGGTCGATCGAGCGTTTCAATGAGATCAACGAACGCTTGCGCACGATCGGCATCAAGGCGCAGAGCCTCTCCGGTTCCATGGGGCCGATGATGAACACGATGCGCAACATCAGCTTCGTCGTCATCGCGGTATTCGGCGGCATGTTCGCTTATCACGAATGGATTACGATCGGCGTCATTCTCAGCTTCTTGAACTATGCCAATCAGTTCAGCCAACCGATCAATCAGCTGGCCAACCAATACAACCTGTTCCAATCCGCGGTTGCCGGGGCGGAGCGCGTGTTCGAGGTCATGGATCTCGAGCCGGAAAATGCGGATGAGGCCGGGACCAAGCATGTCCGTCTGAACGGCGAGGTGATTTTCGATCAGGTGCATTTCGGCTATAAGCCGGATATGGACGTCCTGCGCAGCATCAACCTGCATGCGCATCCGGGGCAGACGATTGCGCTCGTCGGTCCGACGGGGGCGGGCAAAACGACGGTAATCAACCTGTTGACGCGATTCTACGAAATCCGCTCCGGACGAATCCTCCTGGACGGGGAGGACATTCGGAAGATCGATAGGGAGACGCTGAGACGGCAAATCGGACTTGTCCTGCAGGATGCCTATGTATTCTCGGGGACGATCCGGGACAATATTCGTTATGGCCGGCTGGATGCCACGGACCATGAGGTGGAGGAGGCGGCAAGGCTGGCGAACGCCGAGGGCTTCATCCTGAAGCTGCCGCAAGGCTACGACACCCCCGTCAACGCCGAAGGCGGCAACTTGAGCCAAGGTCAGCGGCAGCTGCTCACGATCGCGCGCGCCGTGCTGGCGAACCCGGCGATTCTCATCCTCGACGAAGCGACGAGCAGCGTGGACACGAGAACGGAGCTCCATATTCAAGAAGCGATGCGGACGCTCATGCAAGGGAGAACGAGCTTCGTGATCGCGCACCGGCTGAGCACGATCCGGGAGGCGGATATGATTCTGGTCATCAACGACGGGCAGGTTGCGGAGCAGGGCACGCATGACGAGCTGCTGCGGCAAGACGGCTTCTACGCCGGCCTGTACCGAAATCAATTCGCGCAGGATCAGGCCGGCTGAGTACGACGCATGCGATGAACAGCTGCGGGGTCTGCTCCAACTGCACTTATCGAAGAAGGGTACTACGTCACGTAGTACCCTTCTTCGGCGTCCGGCTATGAAAGTTGGCACTGAGCGGCCGCCGCTCCCCGGCTTACAATATCGGTAAGCGAAGGAGGGATACCGCAATGAAACGAACAAGCTCCGGCGAGGAAACCGATTGCGTAATTCTCATAGACGGGGAGTGCCCGCTCTGTCATCGAATGGCCCGGTTCGTCAGCAAGCGTGACGCCGCGGGTCGATTCCGGTTTGCCGCGCTCCGTTCGACGGCCGGAAGAAGACTGCTGGCAGAATGCGGGATGAGCGGAGGCTTCGCGGATCCAGCCGATGGAGAGACAGACGGTCCGACGAGCGGAGAAGCTGCCGATACGTTCGTCTTGATCGAGAACGGGCGTTGTTTCACCCGATCCACGGGCGCGCTGCGGGTGCTGCGCAAGCTTGACGGCCTGTGGCCGCTTATGTACGGGGCCGTTATGCTGCCGGCTGTCATCCGCGACGGCGTCTACAAGCTTATCGCGCGCTCGCGTTACCGCATCTTCGGTCGCGGCCGCGGTTCAAATGTATGCGAGCTGCCGGACGTTCGATTGCGGGACAGATGGATTGTCGACGCAGAAGCGGACGGACCGGGCAAGCGATGAAGGCAGCGGCATGATTGGCCGCATCGCCGCTTAAGCTTATTTGATATTGCCGTTGTACTTGCCCGTGCTCGTGATGCTCGCGTGAACGTGCACGCTGCGAAGCGACGCTTCGTCCAGGAAGAAGCGGTCACGGCTCGTCAGCTTGCGAAAGACGGCGGGATGCTTCCGATACAGCAATTCCTCCAGTTGGAACGGATCGCAGCGCTTGCGCAGCGCCTTGCGGTATGTCTCGCGGATCTCGTCCTCGATCGCCTTCTCCGCTCTCCGTTCCATCTCGGCGATCGGCGTATTGCGCATTTCATAAACCGTGCCTTTCACCCGCACGGTAATGTCGAAGCGCGGTTCGCCGCTTGCCTTGACAATCTTGAGCTTCATTCGCGGGTGCACGAACATCACCATATCCTTATATCCGTCATCCCTGGGAAGCTGCAGCGGCGTATGATTCAGGTTTCTGTTGCTCCATCTGACGCCCTGCAGATCGGAGACGGACATCCAGGCGAACGCGCGGTCTTCCTCCAGGAAGAAAGCGCCTTTAACCATGGACATGGACCGGGGAAGCTTGTCCTCGTGCCATGTCTTGTCGGACGAGGAAATATCGGGAATCATCGCCGTGATTCCGGGTTCGTTCACGTTCGCAATGCCTCGGTTGCCGCTTAACGGCAGCAGGAACGTCAGATCGCTGTCCATTTGGGTGCCCGAGAACATGGTCGTATCCAGCGGGGACAGGTTGAAAATCGATTTCTGCGTAAGGATGTCGGACAGGTTGTCTTTCGTGCCGTATACGTATACGTTATACCGGATCTCGCGGTAGCGGTTCAACGTCAGATACAGTTCCTTGACGCCTCGCCGCATCGCCCTCTCCGACATGACGATCGTCTTCAGATGGCCCATGAACAACGGGAACTGCGACGTCGTGTTCATATCGGAGAACGATTCCGTAATCGATACGCCATGCCCGATTCCGAGCCAGACCGGCACTTTCTTGCCCAGTTCGCCGTTCTCCGTCCGCGCGACGTTGGAGAAATTGAGCACTTGCGCGTACGTAACGTATTTGCCGTCTACGTAATCGATCCCCATCGCCGTCACGTAAGCCAAGCTCTGGATGTCTTTCGCGCTCCCGCAGCCAGGCAGCGTGCACACGGCGGCAAGCACAAGGCATGCCGCCGCGAAGCGCGTGAGCGGATGGCGCCGCCGCATGTCGAACATGCTCTCAACTCCCTTATTTGTCATCGTCCTGCGTCCGCAGGACCGAAGGCCTGCGGCGCATCATGAACCATGGCACGCGCAGGAAGGACGTAATGATCTCCCGAAGGCTGAGCGGCGACAAAGGCGCGAGATAATTGACGCCGAACGAGCGTTGGCTGGACAGATAGGCGATGAACACGACGATGCCGAGAATCACCCCGTACATCCCGAGATAACACGCCAGGCCGAAGAAGAAGAAGCGCAGGATACTGACGACCGCGCTGAGCGATTGATTGACGAGCGTGGTGCTCGATACGGCCGTTATGGCGCCGATGACGACGACCGAAGGCGAAATCAGGCCCGAGCGGATGGCCGCGTCGCCGATGATCAAACCGCCGATCGACGTGAGCGTCTGGCCGATCGCGCTTGGCAGGCGCACGCCGGCTTCGCGGAAGATTTCGAGCATCATCATCAGAATGAGCAGCTCGATCTGCGACGAGAAGGGCAGGCCGAGACGGGACACGGAGATCGTCGCCATGATCCGGAACGGGATCTGATCCTGGTGGAAAGCCACCAATGAAACCCAGATCGCCGGCAGAAACACGGATAGAAACAAGCTGAACAGCCGAATGAGCCGCGCGAACGACACGTAGGAATAATTGAAATGCACGTCCTCCGGCGATTTCAAGATGATGCTCAGTCCTGCCGGCGCAATGAGGACGAGCGGATTGCCGTCCACGATAAGGACGAACCGGCCGGCGAGCAGTCCTGCGACGCAATAATCGGCCCGTCCCGTCATATCGAGCAGCGGCAGCAGCTTCAGCCGCGACCCCGTCAGCATTTCTTCGAGCTGGTTGATGCTGTATAGGCCGTCGACATCGATCTTGGCCAGCTTCTTCCGGACATCCGCCAATATTTTGACATTGATGATGTCGTCGAAATACAGCAGCGCCGCCTTCGTTTTGGTGCGCCTTCCGAGCGTGAACGATTCCACGTGCAGCGAATGGCTGCGGATGCGTTTGCGGATGAGCGCGACGTTCGTGCTCAAGTCTTCGTTGAATCCATCCTTAGGACCTTTAATCGATATTTCGGTGTTGGACTCTTCGGGAGACCGCTGCGGCCGACGGTTGATGCCGAGCGTGAACCAGCGCCGGTCCCGGACGAAGAAGAGGACGAGATTGCCTTCGAATATCATTTCGTCCAGCGTATCGACCGATGGGACGGATGAATTGCCAGCCATCGGCACGAGCGAGAGCCGCGTTATCAACGTATCCAGCGACGTCGCTTCCGGCGCGGACGACGGCTCCGCCGCTCCGAAATGCCGGCTGAGCGATGGCAGCACGACTTCGTGCACGATCGCCGTGTCGCACAAGCCGATTGCATATATGAGCAGCGCCTCGGGCTGCTCTAGGTCGCCATACCGGCAAGCTTCGATGAAGACGTCCGCCGAACCGCCGTAGATCTGCCGCAAGCTTTCTTCCGTCCAGTCTTCGGTGTTCGCGTTCATGTCGATTCCTCCTTTCGGATCGGTTTGGAGAACAGCGTTACGGCTGTCCATGCCGCAGCGACCGTGCCTAGGATAACGACCGAGACGGGAATATAAACATGATACAGCCAGCGATAGTAGAGGTAATCGTTCATCGGCATCATAGCGAAGACGAGATAGCTGCACATGACGATCGCGATCATCCATTGGCGATGCGCGTTCTTCTTGAACGGCATCAGATCCGCAAGCAGGAAGACCGCCAAGCTGATGCGGATGGAAGCACCGGCCAGCCATTGGAAAATCGAGAAGAAATCGACATGCTCGATATACTGCCCGATTTTGATCAGGCGCCATTGCTCATAGGGAGAAGCCATTTGGTTCGCGGCTTCGGTCGGTCCGAATTCGGTGATGCCTCCGATGACGGGGCCGGTCATGATGACGACGAAGTACAAGCCCAGCAGCAGCAGATGCCACGGCTTCACCTTGTGGACCAGGCGATGCTGGAGCAGAAGCGCCAGCGTTATTTCCGCGTAGCCGCCGATCGCGTAGAGCCCGCCGTCGAATACCGGTCCCCAGCCCTGTTCGAGCATCGGCCGCAGCAGCCGAAAATCCTTCTCCGGCGCATTGAACGTACTGACGAAGATGCCGAGCAGCGTGACGACGGGCAGCAGCACGCCGGACGTGATCGCGATCGTGCTCATCCCCCAGAGTGCGAGCACGAGACAGATCGCCACCAGCGCCGACGATGTACCGAGCGAGGCCGTGGCCGGCAAGTAATTGGCCGCGTTCCATTTGACGGTATGGATCACGGTCGTGGCGCCGATCGCGTACAACAGGACGGCGATCGGAACGAGCAGTGTCCAGGAGAACGCCGGATGCGTCTTCTTCGATATCCAATCATGCAGGTTCATTTGGCCGGTCTTGCGCATGATCCATGACAGCACGAGGCACCACGCTACGAACATCGCGCCGGTCGACAGCGTCGTTATCCAGGCATCGCGGCCGGAGCTGCCGAGCAGCATCGGATTGATAATAACGTGATCGGTCAGTCCGTTCATCAGCGAGAACATCATGAATAATTGCAGAAAATTAATTTGGCTGGTCGATTTATTCAAAGGTCGAGCACCTCATGTCCTTCGTCTTGTCTGCATCCTTTATTCATGCCAATAAAAGGGGAATTCTATGTATTTCGCTGCTGTTATGGAGAGCTGCATGACCGGAGCGAAAGCGGAATAGAGGAGTGAACGAATCAAGATAACAATATGAAATAACCATTTATCGATTAAAATATATTGTAAAACGATAAATTTATGGTATATTCAAACAGAGATTAATGAAATGAGGTGCATGTCGTGGAACGAGGAACAACACTCCTGCTGAAGGCGACAGTCTGCCTGCTCGCGCTCCCGGTTCTGGCCGTATGCCTGGTAGGGCTGCCCCTGTTCGCGAGAAACGCGTCCGATCTGTATCCGGCGTATTGGCTCTATCCGTTAATCGTCATCGCTTACGCGTCCGCGATTCCGTATTTCATGGCGCTGTACCAGTCATTCAAGCTGCTGATCTTCATCGACCGGAACGACGCTTTCTCCGATGGCTCCGTGCTGGCATTGCGCAAAATTAAGCTGTTCGCGATCGCGATCGCCGTCCTGTTTACGGCAAGCCTGCCGTTCTTGTACTTCATTGCGGATCAAGACGACGCCCCGGGCCTCATCATTATCGGCATGGTTATTATTTTCGCATCGATAATCATCGCGGCGTTCGCCGCCGTCCTTCAGAAGCTGCTGCAGAATGCCATCGCGATTAAATCCGAGAACGATTTGACGGTCTGAGGTGAACCATGGCGATGATCATTCATATTGACGTCATGCTGGCGAAGCGGAAAATGAGCGTGACGGAGCTGTCGGAGAGGGTGGGGATCACGATGGCGAATCTCTCGATCTTGAAGAACGGCAAGGCGAAAGCGATTCGGATTTCCACGCTGGAAGCGATATGCAAGGCGCTGGACTGTCAACCGGGCGATATTCTGGAATACAGAGAAGGCGAAGGGGCTAATGAACGGCCGCATGCGTAAGGCGAATCAGCCGATCGCGCAGCTTGCGATCTTCGGCTATCATCAGGCAATGAGCTGCATGTTCCCGGTCGCCATCTTCGGAACGCTGGCGCTGTCGAATGTCATCGCGCCGCCGTTCCTGCATCGGTACGATTTCGTGCTGCTGATTTTGCTGATCGTGCAAGGCTTGATGTATCGCTGCGGCATCGAGACGCGCGACGAATTGAAAGTAATCGGCGTGTTTCATCTCATCGGCCTTCTGCTCGAACTGTATAAAGTTCGGATCGGCTCCTGGTCATACCCTGAGCCCGGATTTACGAAGCTGTTGGGCGTTCCGCTCTACAGCGGATTTATGTACGCTAGCGTAGCCAGCTATTTGTGCCAGATCTGGCGCAGGCTGCGGATGGATATGACGGGCTGGCCGGGACTTGCTAAATCGGGATCGCTTGGCGCCGCCATTTACTTGAACTTCTTCACGCATCATTATATCCCCGATTATCGGTGGTGGCTGACCTTGCTTGTGGTTGTCGTCTTCCGGAGGACGTGGATCATCTATCGCGTGCGGGACAGAACGTACCGGATGCCCTTGACGGCCGCGTTCCTCATCGTCGGATTCTTCATTTGGCTGGCCGAGAATATCGCGACGTTCTTCCACGCCTGGACGTATCCCAACCAGCATCAAGCCTGGCATCCGGTCGGAATCGGCAAAATCAGCTCATGGTTCCTGCTCGTCATTATCAGCGTTATCCTCGTCGCCTGGCTAAAGCACGTGAAAGTAAACCGTGGTCAAATGTAACCAGCCGTTGTTCCTGATTCAGCAAGAATGCTGCCATCGTCAAAAAGACAGCACAAATGATGATTCACAATGCGCGGTCCAGGCACTATACTATTCATAGATAATGATAATCAATCTCAATAATAGGAGCTACTCGAACATGAAACGATTCACACGCATTGCGCATCTCGCACTCATCGTCTTGCTGATTTCCCTGCTGGCCGCTTGCGGCAGCGGCAACAATGCCGACAACGGCGGAAATAACGGAACCGCGGCCGCCTCGAACGACGGCGGGACGGCAGCCGCTTCGAACAACGGGAACGGGTCGCAGACAACCACGGACGAAGGCGCCGCGAACGGCGCCGATACGGGGTCGAACGATTCTTCCGCGCAGAACGCCGGAGACGACGCGGCGGCGCGCGTCATGAAGGATGCCATGGGACATGAAGTTCAAGTGCCCGCTCATCCGCAGCGCGTTCTTGCGCCATTCATGGAAGACCCGCTGGCGGCGCTCGGCATGCAGCCCGTGGCGCAATGGGGCGCGGCCGGCGTTCCGCAGCAGTACCTGCAAGACAAGCTGAAGGACGTGCCCGTCCTGAATATGGAAGGCGGGTTGAAGCCGGAAGAGGCGTTGTCGTACAAGCCCGATTTGATTATTTTCCTGGCGCCGACTTATCTTGCGAACGGCAGCTACGACCAGTTTGCCAAAATCGCGCCGACCTTCGTCCTCTCCGACAATGAAGCGGACTGGCGCGGCAACCTCGAGAAGCTGGGAACGCTGCTGGGTGACGAGGATGCCGCGAAAGCGGCGCTTGCCGCGTACGATCAGCAAGTCGCCGACGCGAAAAGCACGCTCGGCAGCCTTCCGTCCGAGAAGACCGCGGTGCTGATGCAAGCGGACGGAGAGAAGGGCTTCAAGCTGTTCGGCCCGAACTTCTACGGCGGCGAGACGCTCTATAAGACGCTCGGTTTCCAGCAGCCTGCCGTATTGAAAGGCGATTACGATACGTATTCGATCGAGTCGCTCGCGGATTTGAAGGACGTCGATTACATCTTCGTCATTTCCGGTCCGGGCCGCGGCAAGCCGCCGGTCGACAACACGCTCTGGAAGTCGTTGTCCGCCGTCAAGAATAACCGCGTATTCGATGCCGATTCCGGCCACTGGTTCAATGCCAACGCGATAGCGAACGGACTCATCATCGCCGACGTGCTGAAGGATGTTCATGAATAATCGACCTTTCCCTGGCCTGCAGCCTTCCGCTGCGGCCAGGCTTTGTTATTGGCTGCTGGACGTTCAGGCGCTGCGGGACGATGCGCAGCAGCCGCCGTCGGACCGGGCGTTCATCGAGACGAAGTCGCATGTCCTGCTGCTATCGAACGGAAGCGACGGCCGTATTATCGTCGACGGGCGTCTGCATGTGCTGAAGCCCGGATGCCTGTTCATCTGCGCGCCCGGCCAATTGCTCGAAGTGACGAATTTCGGCGGCCAGACGCTGGAGCTGCTGATGCTCTATTTTCAGGCATTCGTTACGCCGAACGGACAAGCGTCGGCGCACATGCCGCCCGAGGGGACGGAGCCGGCGTTCCCGGTTCTCGGCGAAGCGCTGCTCCCTTCGGCAGCGATGGCCAGCCAATTATTCGGCGTCATCGAGACGAGCTGGAAGCAGGGCACCGATTCGGCGCGGCTGCGTTGCGAAGCGGGGCTGCTGGAGCTGCTCAGCCATGCCTTGACGCATCGGGAGCGGCTGACCGAAATGGCGCTCGAACTCGCCCGTCTGGAGCTCGAACGCCACTATGCGAGCGAGATCGCCATCGAGTCGCTGGCGCGGATCGCCGGACTCAGCCGTTTTCACTTCATGCGGCTGTTCAAGGAGCGTTTCGGCAAAGGCGTCGTGGAATACAGGACGGAGCTGCGCCTGCGGGAAGCGAAACGGCTTATGGGCAGCGCGAATTTGACGCTGGCCGAGATCGCCCTGCGCATCGGCTATACGAACGAGAGCTATTTCAGCAGCTTGTTCAAGAAGCAGACCGGAATGTCGCCGGCAGCGTATTTGCGGAGCAGGCAGCGCAGAATCGCCGCCTACAGCTGGATCAATCTCGGTCAACTGCTCGCGCTGCGGACGATACCCGTCGCGGCGCCGATGGATCACTACTGGACGAGCCGTTACCGGAATAAATACGAATTCGAGGTGGCAACGCCGCTCAGCCATCATTACGAATTCAACCTGAAGGCGCTTCGACAGGCCAAGCCGGACGGCATCGTGGCGATTGGCGAGCTCATTCCCCCGGCCGAGCAGAAGAAGCTCCAGCAGCTAGCGCCGACCTTGTTCTTGAGCTGGAACGACGATTGGCGCACCCATCTCGTCAAGCTGGCGGCGTTTCTGGAGCGCGAGGAGGAGGCGGAGGCGTGGCTGCGCAAATACGACCGGGACGCGGCTGCCGTCCGGGCGCGCATCGCGCCTGTCATCGGGCCGGACCGCCTGCTCGTCCTATCAGTCGGCGGGGAGCGGTTAACGGTGTGGGGCCGCCAAGCCGGCAGCGTGCTGTACGGCGATCTGGAGATTGCGATGCCTCCCGAGCTGCGGGACACCGGGTGGCACCGGGAGATTACGCCTTCCGAGCTTGCCGGCATTCAGGCCGAACGCATCCTGGTTCACGTGGAAGGGGGCGCAGCGGCGGAAGCCGCATGGCGCCGGCTCGCCTTGAGCGAGGCATGGCTGGGGCTGCCGGCCGTACGGCGCGGCAGTGTTCATGCGGTTATCGAATACGGCTGCTTCGACGCGCCTTGGAACGATTACGCGGCCGAACCGATCGGCCGCTTCCTGAACGATATCCCGGAATTGCTCGGAATCCCTGATTAAAGGCCGTTATCCTGCCGCTCAGGCCATTCGTTTTCGAGCGGCGGCGGCTTGTAAAAGCTGGTTCCGGCATCGCTTCTAACGCCGCGAGCAGAATGGGCTTGCGCGTTGTTAAATCGTATTTTTTACTTTGATCAGCTCATTGATGAAATAATTCATCTGGTCCCTGACTTCGCCCGGATTGAAGGAGCCGTAGTAACGGGATTGAGACGCCGCGGTTTGCTGCGCCTGCGTCTTTTGCTGCGCCTCCGCCTTTTGCCGTTCGAGCAGCTGCAGCGCGAGCAGGGCGGCGATCGCGGAGACGCCGTCCCCGATCACGGCAATCGATGCGCCGATATAGGCTAGCCTGGCAGCCTGGATCTCGAGCAGATCCTCGTTGGATTCGGATGCCTGGTTCTCATTGTTACGCATGGCGCAACCTCCTTTTTGGATGCAGCTTGTTACATGGCCCGGCCGGCGTTGGAACGGCATACGCTATATACCATGGTATGCGGCTGCGGAAGCTTCCTATTCATGGCGATGCCGCGCTTCGTTCGAGGCGATCGCCGCACCGCCACTCGGTCGCTGATAGCGCATTCAAGCGAATGTTTGCTACAATACATGCGATGGATGATCGTTGCCAAGACTAGGAGGATGATGAGATGAACAAACGTCCGCTCGGCAGGACGGGCTTGCAGGTCAGCGAAGTGAGCTTCGGCACATGGGCGATCGGAGGCTCGTGGGGACAGACGGATGACGCCGAGTCGCTGCGCGCTTTGGACAAGGCGATGGAGGAAGGCGTCAATTTCTTCGATACGGCCGACGTGTACGGCGGCGGCAAGAGCGAACGGCTGCTCGCCCGCGCTACGAAAGGCAAGGAGGACCGCATTCACGTCGCTACGAAGTTTTGCCGGCAAGGGGATATTCACGACCCGCAGGCCTATTCGGAGCAGCAGATTCGCAGGTGGTGCGAGGATAGCCTGAAACGGCTGGAGCGCGATACGATCGACTTGTATCAGGTCCACTGCGCGCCGTTTGCTATTCTGAAGCAGGGCGCCGTGTTCGAAGTGCTGGACAAGCTCCAACGCGAAGGCAAGATCCGCGCTTACGGCGTCAGCGTGGAAACGGTGGAAGAAGGACTGTTCTGTCTGGAGCAGTCCGGCGTTCAGGCGCTGCAAATCATCTTCAATATTTTCCGGCAGAAGCCGATCGCCGAATTGCTTCCGCGGGCAAGCGAGCGCGGCGTCGGCTTGCTCGTTCGGCTGCCGCTCGCAAGCGGTCTGCTGACCGGCAAATTCACGGCGAACGCGACCTTCGACGCGGAAGACCATCGCAACTTCAACCGCGACGGCGCGGCGTTCAACGTGGGCGAGACGTTCGCGGGCCTGCCGTTCGCCCAAGGCGTCGAGCTGGCCTCGCAGCTGGGCTGGATCGCGGATGGCCGCGGCAATATGACGCGGGCGGCGCTTCGCTGGCTGCTGGATTTCCAGGAAGTGACATGCGTCATTCCGGGCTTCAGGAACGTCCGTCAAGTCGAGGACAACCTCGGCGTGCTCGCCGCGAAGCCGTTCAGCGCGGAAGAGCATGAGCGTCTGCGCACATTCTATGAAGAGCAAGTGCATGACCATATTCGCGGCGCTTACTGAGCAAACGATCATAACGGCCAAGAAGGGAACCCTGGCTCGGGGTTCCCTTCAGATTGCTAAGAATTACAAGTTATTGAGAATTTCAAGTTGCTGAGAATACAAGTTGTTGAGAAATACACGTCGTAGAGAATTACACGCTGCTTCGAGCGAGCTCGTGGCAAACCGCGCCCCGGCGCATGAACAACTCCTGTTGCCGCTTCGCCGGCCGTTGAAGTTAGGAAGCGGACAGAAGATCCGTCGCTGCTTGATTACGTTTTTCCGTGTGCCCGCGGACAGGAGATCCGTTATATCGGCTGACAAGCCTGTTTGCGATGTCATTCGGGGACATTAACGGATCCTGTGTCCGTGCGCTCCCCCGAAAGCTTGATTTCTCCCAAATAACGGAACCTCTGTCCGCCCGGTCATTGAGGGGGATCCTTTTTTCCATACATACGGCATACACCGCATCGAACTTTCTCGACAGCCTCAAGAGAACCCCGGACCGGGGTTCTCTTCGCTTTCGTATGACCATTTCTCGTATGGCCCGCATGAACGATCCGCTGGCAGGAAGCGTCAGCCGTAGGAGCTGCGGTTTCGAACATACTATTCTTGTTGATCCTGGCTTGTCGAATCATCCTGCTGCCGATCGAGACCCGTGTCAGCGGCTTGTCCGTCCGAATCGGAGTCCGGATTCGAAGCCGAAGGTTCGCCTGGGGCGACGACCGGCTGATCGTTATCGGATATGACGCGGCGCGCCGTCACGAAGCCGCGATCCCACGCGCTGCCGTCGAACTCGGATATCGCGACGCCGACACCGACGCGGTACGTGTGCAATAACTGTCCGTTGCCGATATAGATGCTCACGTGATTGATCACGCCGTCGTGATTCGTATCCGAGAACACGAGATCGCCCGGCTGCAGGTCGTCCTTGGCCACTGCCGTGCCGGTCTTCGCCTGTTGTCTCGACGAGCGCGGGATATCGATCCCGTTCTGTCCGAATACATATTGCGTGAACGAGGAGCAATCGAACATGTCCGTACGTCCGGCATCCGCGCCGAAATGATACGGAACGCCGAGGAATTGCTTGCCGGTTGCAATGACGCGGTCGGCAGCGGTCTCTTGCTTCGCGCTGGTCGTCGTTTGCTTGTTTGTAGTCGTCGTTTGCTTGTCTGTAGTAGACATCTGCGTGTCTGTAATAGTCGTTTGCTTATTTGAAGAATCTATCGCAGCGGCGTGCATCGTCTGAGGCATGGCGAGCAAGCCCCCCGTGAACGCGATCGCGATCGAGAGCGCTGCGCCTGCGAAGGTCTGCTTGGCACGACCATTAAGCTTGAAGTTGTTGTTCATGATGTCCTCCCTTTAAGCTTGTTTGGCTGAGCGTTGTTCGCCTGCAACTACTATAGCATGTCCTTTCTGACCCATCATTTGCTAGCGGCCGGCCTTTCCCGCTCATAGACTCGCATTCGCCCTGATTATTAGAAAAAGATTAGAAATCGCTTAACCGGAATACTTCTCCCTCCATATGCAGGATTCGGAAGCGCATAACCGAAATAAGTCTTCAAGTACTAGCTGGCGTAAATCTTGCATGACGACGAATCATCCTGACTTCACCCGCTGGCTTTACGCTGGGACAATAAGCGGAGAGGATCGTGCGCGGCATGAAAGTGACTGTGGCGAACATGCAGATCGAAGGCGCTGCCCTGGAAGGCGAGAATCCGCTGCCGATGTTCCGTAACCGGAACAAACACCGCCATGCGGTCGACAACGGCAGCCTGACGCCGGAGCTGAAGGCGCATATGGGCGAAAACGCGGGGGAGCGGTTTCTGCCTTACCGTATGCAGGACCGCTATTCAAGAAAACGCGAAACGATGGAATTGAAGACGATCGTGCTGGAGAACGACAGGCTCAGAGCCGTGTTCCTGCCCGAATACGGGGGAAGGCTGTACGCCTTGCAAGAGAAGCCGACAGGCAGGGAATTGCTGTACAAGAATCCCGTGCTTCAGCCGGCGAACCTGGCGATTCTGAATGCCTGGTTCTCCGGGGGCATTGAATGGAACATCGGTCAATTGGGTCATGCGTTCACGACATGCTCGCCCGTGCATGCGGCGCGGATGCGCGATGACGAAGGAAACGAATTTCTGCGGATCTATGAATATGAGCGCTGCAAGAACGTATTCTGGCAGGTCGATTTTCATTTGCCTCCCGGCGCGCGGCAGTTGAGCGTTTATGTTCGCATCGTGAACGATCGTCAGATGGCCGTGCCGATGTACTGGTGGACGAATACGGCCGTCGAAGAGACGGAACGAGCCCGCGTGTTCTCTGGCACCGCCGAGGTAATTTATATCGATCCTCTCCAGAACGGCTACGGGGCCGGCGATCTGCCCGTCCTCCCGGCCGTGCCGAACGCGGACGTCTCGTATCCGAGCGCGTTCCCTTACGCGAGCGAATATTTCTTCCAGACGCCAGCGCGCGCCAAGTCCCCATGGGAAGCGGTCGCCTACGAGGACGGCCGCGTGTTCTTCGAACGCTCGACCGCGATGCTTCGTTACCGGAAAATGTTCTGCTGGGGTCATCATGCCGGCGGCCGGCGTTGGTGCGACTTCCTGTCCAGGCCCGGCGAAGGCCGGTACCTCGAGGTTCAGGCCGGTCTTGCGCCGACGCAGCTTCACGGCATCGAGATGCCCGCCGATACCGAATGGGCGTTCACGCAGGTCATCGGCTTGCTGGATGCCGATACGACGAGCGTCTATCGGGACGACTGGGACAGCGCCCGTCAATATATCGAAGGCCGGATCAATCAGGCGGTAAGCGAGGAAGCGGTTTATTACGCGCATGCGAAGCACCGGGCGCTGGCAGACCGGTCCCCGGAAGCTTCGCTGCACGACGGGTCCGGATGGGGAGCATTGGAGCGGCTGCGCAGAGCGCAAGAGGGAGAGCGCGGCATTCCGCTTGGCTTCGAATTTGCCGATGCGACGCTCGGCGCGCAGCAGCAGCCATGGCTGGCTTTGCTTCGGGATGGCATGCTGCCGGCCCATGCCGTCGAGGATGTCCCGGTATCCTGGATGATCCAGGACGAGTGGATGAACAGGCTGGGCTCCGTCATCCGGCAGTCTCGCGAGAGCGGCCCGACGTGGACGGCTTATCTTCATTACGGTGTCATGCAGTACGAGCATGGTCTTGAAGCGGAAGCGATCGAGGCTTGGGAGACGTCGCTCCGCCTTGCCCCGTCAGCCTGGGCTTACCGGAATCTTGCCGTCGCGATGAAGCGGCGAGGCGAGCCGGATCGCGCGTTGTCGCATTACGAGCTAGCGTATGCCGTCTCCGGCGCCTTCCCGGACCGCGCGTTCGCGGAAGAGTACTTAAGCCTGCTGATCGAACGCAAGCGGCATGAACTTGCATGGCGCTTGTATGAATCGCTGCCTCCGGCGGATCAAGGAAGCGACCGCATTCGGATCATCGTCGGCGCCGCAGCGTTGGAACTCGGGCATGACGCGTTCATGGAGAAGCTGTTCGCCGCGGAATTCGCCGTCATTCGCGAAGGCGAAACGCTCGTTATCGAGCTCTGGTATGCGTATAACGCGAAGAAGCTAGCGGGCAGTCGAGGCATTGCGCTTACGCCGGCGCTTCTGGCGGAGGCGAAGCTGCTGTTTCCGCCGCCCGCGCCGATCGATTTTCGGACGATCGGATCGTAAACCGGGTTCAACTGCCGTTACGCATTCTCACATTCTCTCATTAACTGGATTGAGGGAGGTGGACGAGAATGTCGTTAGGATTTTTCACGTTTTATACGCTGGACGCAGGCGTCGGACAAGGGTATTATTCCGCGGTGGCAGCACCCGGCGCATCGGGGCTGGTGACGCTTAGCACGGATAGTCTGACTGGGCCCGTTCGACTGGTCATCACCCGCTACAACGGGCTGCCGCCTTTTCAGCTCGACGTGCCGGGAGGCAATGAATACGGAGTCAGCATCGATCAGATCCAGACGATCGGCCTGCTGAACATCAGCGATGCGGCTGCCACGGGATCATTCTCCGTGTCAATACCCGAATGACGGATAGACGGTTCCTGCAGCCGACAGCTCGGGGGCCGTCTATGTTTTTGTCTAAGGAAGCCCATACGGGAAGAAGCCGGCGCGGAACCAAGCAAGACATACCTGATACCGGGCTTGGGCATACTATGACTCATTGACACGACACCAAAAGGTGTCCTATAATGAAACTGTCACTAAATGGTGTCCAATGGGAGCAATCGATAGATCTAGGAGAGGGTGTTGTGAGCGAGAGCAGCCAGCCGCGGGATGTATTTGAAGCGATAGCGGATCCGACCAGGCGCCGATTGATCCATCTGTTAGCAGAAGCCCGGGAGCTGCCGCTTCATGAATTGACCCCACAATTCGATATGGGCCGGACGGCAGTGTCCAAACATTTGACCATACTGAAAGAAGCCGGATTGGTTCTTGACCGCAAAGTCGGCCGGGAAACGCGATTCAGGCTGAACGCCGAACCGCTTCGGGAAATTCAGGATTGGGTTTCCTTCTACGGCAAATTCTGGAGCGCGAACATGCTTCGTTAAACCAACTGTTCGAAGAGGATGAGCTATGAGGATGACGCTGACGCTGGATTTCCAATACGCGGCGACCACGATCGAGAAGCTGCGGGCCGCCTTGACGGACCCGGAGAAGCTGGCGAAATGGGGGATGGAGAACAACTTCAAGCCCGAAGTCGGCTACCGTTTTCAGTTCCGCCAGAAGCCGACCGAATGGTGGGACGGCATCGTAGAAGGCGAAGTGCTGATCGTGGACGAGCCGAACAAGCTGTCCTATATGTGGGGGAGCGCGGGCGAGAAGCACACGGTCGTCTGGACCTTGCAGGAGTTGGGGGGCGGCAAGGTGAATTTACATCTTGAGCAATCCGGCATCTCCAACGTACAAGCGCTTCACGGCGCCAAATACGGCTGGAACGCCATGGGCGGCGAGCTTGAGAAGCTGCTTGCCCAATAACCGAAGCGCGCTGCGAGACGAACGAAAGCGACCGCTTGAAGAGAGATTTCAGACCGACCGAATCATCATAACCGGCTGCGACGCTATGCAGCCGGTTATGCCTGCTTTCGGAATACGATCTATGGAAGGATGCGAGGCATGAGCGAAGCAAATCAGGAATACATCGTCATCTCGGCCGCGAGGGAGAACAACCTCAAGAACGTCTCCTTGCGCATACCGAAGCGGAAAATCACGATTTTCACCGGGGTATCCGGTTCCGGCAAGTCATCGATCGTCTTCGATACGATCGCCGCCGAGTCCCAGCGGCTGCTGAACGAGAACTTCAGCATATTCGTGCGAACCTTTCTTCCCCGCGTGCCTCAGCCGGACGCGGATGCGATCGAGAACCTGAGCATGGCCGTCATCGTCGACCAGAGACGCCTCGGCGGCGGTTCCCATTCCACGATGGGCACGATCACCGACATCTCGCCCATTCTCCGGCTGCTCTTCTCCCGCGTCGGCCAGCCGCATGTCGGATCGGCGAACATGTTCTCGTTCAATGATCCGCTCGGCATGTGTCCCGAGTGCAGCGGGATCGGGCGCAGCCTGGGCATCGATATGAGCAAAGCGGTGGATATGTCGAAGTCGCTGAGCGAAGGGGCCGTCATGCTGCCGGACTTCAAAGTAGACAGCATGGACTGGTCGCTCGTCGTGCAGTCGGGCTCCTTCGATCCCGACAAGAAGCTGAGCGACTTTTCGCCGGAAGAACTGGAGCTGCTGCTGTACGGCAAAGCGCGGAAGTTCGAGACTCAGTTCGGCGGGAAAACGATCAATCTTACCGTGGAAGGCGTCATCGAGAAGTTCACCAACAAATACATCAAGCGGGATATCAAGACGATGTCCGAGCGCACGCAGAAGACCGTTGCCCCGTACATGACCGAAGGCCCGTGCAACAGCTGCCGCGGGGCGAGACTCAGTCAGGCTGCGCTCAACTGCCGGATTAACGGCTTCAACATCGCGGAACTGTCCGCCATGGAAGTCGGCCAGCTCATTCGCGTCGTGCGCGAAATCGACGATTCGGCCGCCGCGCCGGTCGTCAAGTCGCTGACGGAACGCCTGCAGCATCTGGTCGATATCGGATTGGACTACCTGACGCTCGACCGGGAGACGGATACGCTGTCCGGCGGCGAATCGCAGCGCGTCAAGATGGTGAAGCATCTGAGCGGAAGCCTCGTGGACGTCACGTACATATTCGACGAGCCCAGCGTCGGCTTGCATCCGCGCGACGTGCACCGGTTGAACGAGCTGCTTCGGAAGCTGCGCGACAAAGGCAATACCGTAATCGTCGTCGAGCACGATCCCGACGTCATCAAGGTTGCCGACCATATCGTCGACGTCGGGCCTCACGCCGGCAGCCGGGGCGGAACCATCGTATATGAAGGAAGCTTCGACGGCTTGCTGGAATCGGGCACGTTGACGGGCAATTACATGAAGCGGCCGCTTCGGCTCAAGCACGACTGCAGGCGGCCGTCCGGCAAGCTGTCCGTCAAGAACGCCACGCTGCACAACCTGCGGAACGTCAGCGTCGATATTCCGACCGGCGTGCTGACCGTCGTTACGGGCGTCGCCGGATCGGGCAAGAGCACGCTTATCAACGATATCTTCCTCGGCGAGCATTCGGATGCCATCGTCATCGACCAATCGGCGGTCGGCGTATCGACACGCTCGAACCCCGCGACCTATACGGGCATTATGGACGACGTGCGGAAAGCGTTCGCGGCGGAGAACAAAGTGAACCAAGGCTTGTTCAGTTTCAACTCCAAAGGCGCATGCGAGAACTGCCAGGGGCTCGGCGTCGTGTACACGGATCTCGCTTTCCTCGACAGCGTGAAGCTGCCCTGCGAAGCGTGCGGCGGCAAGCGGTTCAAGGAAGAAGTGCTGGCGTACAAGCTGAACGGCAAGTCCGTCGCCGACGTGCTGGAAATGACGGTGGAGCAAGCGCTCGAGTTCTTCAAGCTCAAAGAAGTGTCGCGCAAGCTGCAAGCGCTGAGCGACGTGGGTCTCAACTATATCACGCTCGGCCAGCCGCTTAGCACCCTGTCGGGCGGAGAATGCCAGCGCATCAAGCTGGCGAGCGAGCTGCATAAGAACGGCAGCATCTACGTGATGGACGAGCCGACGACCGGCCTGCATATGTCGGATATCGGCCAGCTGCTCGGCATCATGAATCGCCTCGTGGACGCCGGCAATACGGTCATCGTCATCGAGCATAATATCGACGTCATTAGCCAAGCGGATTGGATCATCGATCTGGGACCGGACGGAGGCAGCAAGGGAGGCCAGGTGGTGTTCGAGGGCACGCCTTCGCAGATTCCTCAAGCGGAGCAGTCGATCACGGGGAAATATTTGCGGTAAGCCGTATAGCCACGGCCGTCCGGAGCCCGCGGGCTTCTCGCCGGCCTTGATCATCGAACATGATCAGAGGCGCGCAGTCCGGCAGCGATTCATGATTGACACGCTCCGGATGTCTGTGGCAAAATGATGCATGTAAGCCATTTCATTCCGAGGAGGTCCACACATGAGAGTCAGCACGGCCGTAATGAAGAACACGTCGGTTATTTGCGTTGCGCGGCCTCGTTGGGACTTCGTTTAAGAATGATCGTAACCGAGCGATTTTACGACTATCAGTCCGCTGGCGCAAGCCAGTCGTTCCGATGTCTTCGTAATGATCGTCCGTACCTTTGGAATACGATTCTTTTTATCTGGAGACACAGGCCCGCGCGGTCTGTGTTTTTTTGCGTTCAACCGCAATCGATAACTTGAATATGCCCAAGAGAGGACGATACATCTGCATTCACGTCAAACCGAACGCGTCTACTACGCGATGAGCGCCGTTATCGCGCTCGCGAACGCTATCATGTTCACCACCTACGCCCTGTATTACATTCAGGCATTGGGACTTAACCCGTTTCAGCTCGTCTTGGTCGGCTCCTTCCTCGAAATCGTCGTGTTCGTATTCGAAATTCCGACAGGGGTGCTGGCCGACACGTACAGCCGCCGTCTGTCCGTGATCATCGCGTTCTTCATTATGGGCGTCGCCTACATCATCGAAGGCCAAGCGATGTGGATTTCGCACGGACTGTTGAACGGCGCCGTCTCGCTGTTCGCGCTGGTCGTCATTTCGGAAATGATCCGCGGCGTCGGCGAAACGTTCCTGAGCGGCGCGGAGCAGTCGTGGGTGACCGACGAGCTCGGCGAGGAGCGGATCGGCAAAGTCTTCCTTCGCGCAAGCCAGGTACAGCAAGCGGCTTCCGTTGCGGGCATCGTCGCCAGCGTGCTGTTGTCTTCCGTCAGTCTGAATTTGCCGTACGTAACGGGCGGGGCGCTCTATATCGCGCTGGCGATCTACTTGGCCGCTGCCATGCGGGAAACCAATTACCGTCCCGTCCCGCAAGCGGACCGGAATTCATGGGGACAAATGAAAGCGACCTTCAACGAGGGGATTTCGTTCGCCAAACGGTCGCCTGTATTCATCCTTGTCCTGATCGTCAGCCTGTCCGCCGGCGCGTCTTCGGAAGGATTCGACCGGCTATGGGAGGCGCATCTCCTTACCGATATCGGGTTGCCGAGGTTCGGCGGCTGGAATGACGCCGTCTGGTTCGGCGCATTCAGTATCGTCAGCATGCTGTTGGGCTTGCTGACCAACGAGGCCGTCATCCGCAAGGCGAACCTGGATAATCATGCGATCGCACGCAACATGATGTTCGTGCTGGCCGCGCTGAAAATCATGGGCTTGATCCTGTTCGCCCTTGCGCCGAACCTGGCTTGGGCGCTCGTCGGCTTCTGTTTCCTCGGGATGCTCAATTCCGTCTTCAATCCGCTCTACGCGGCCTGGCTCAATCAGCAGCTTGAATCGCGTACGCGTTCGACGCTGCTGTCGTTCCTGAGTCAGGCGAACGCCATCGGCCAGACGGCGGGCGGACCGCTCGTCGGATGGGCCGGCGTACGCTATACGATTCGCGTATCGATCGTCCTGTCGGCATGTCTGCTGCTGCCTCTCGTCATGGTCTTCCGAAAGCTGCGGAAGCGGCAGGAGGGAGGCTGAGCCGCGATAATCGAATAAACAGATCGACAAGCGAAGCACGCCTGGTCGATGAACAGGCGTGCTTCCGATTGCGTAATTCCGATTGCGTAATTCCGATTGCGATATTCATCGGGCAAGGTCTGAGCGGTTGCACTCCGCATGGATCAGGCGCAGCAGCGCGATGAGGTCTTGCAGCCGCGATAATTGCGAATCATAGCATCTTGCAGGCTCCATTCGCTTGATCGCGATCGCTTCGCGGATCGGCTCATGCCAGCGCTCGGGCAGCATTGCCAGACCGTACATTCCGGCGCCGATCTTGCTGGTAACGTCGCGTTCTCGAATCGTATACAATTGCCGCAGCATGCCGAGGATGCACCATTCCACCGCAAAATCCAGCTTCGCGGCAGGCAGGCCCTGTTCCGCCAATTCCGGCGAGGCGCGCATTTGATCCAACCGCTCGATCCACGAAGCCCAGTACGTATTCATGTTATCGATCACGTACCGGACGAGCGCATCGGACGACAGCTCGTATTGGAAGGGCAGTTGCCGGCCGTATGCGCAGATGCCATGCTTACGAAGGATCCACCAGGTAATCGGGTTGATATCTCCGGCGCCTTCCGTTGTCAACCGCCGGTCCGAATAGGAGAGGACGGGGCCGAGCTCCCGAAGGGACTTCCCCGCATCCGATACCCGGATATAGGCGCCCATGATGTCGATGCCGGCCAGCGCCGCTTCGGTCTCCGCGTGCGCGTCGCGAATCCGGTCGATGTCGGCTGGCGTAAGCGTTCGATTCACGAAGACGAGAAAGTCGATGTCGCTGGAGCCCTCGATATAAGCCTGGAGAGCGGTCGAGCCATATACGTAGATGGCTTCCACAGTGTCGGGTATCCGCAGCCGCAGCGCTTCGCCCAAGCTTCGCATGGCGTTTCCGACGGTTTCCGGCAGTCGTTCCGTCATAACACGGTTCACCTCGATTGGGATTAGAATACGAGCCAGCCTGAATGAATGATGCGATCGGCTTCCATATTCCTATGATAGAGGCGGACCGCATTCACGATAAAGCGAAACTTGCCCGTTCGTTTTTTCTTATTTTCTTATTTTGCCAGCAAAGGAGGGGTCTGCAGAGATGAAACCTCGATTGTCGCCGGAATCGATCATAGCCGCGGTTGCGCGGGATATGGACATGAACGGCTCGTCAGACTGGTCGCCCGTAGCCGAAGGAGAGGAGTCGCAAGCATTCGCCGTCCGCTTCGGGGACGATGAATATATCGTTCGCATCAATCGATCTGCCGACGGTTTCCATAAAGACGGCTTCTGTTATCGCCGCTTCGCGTCGCCGAAGCTGCCGATTCCCGAAATCGCTGCGATCGGCCGGCTTGATGACGAGTATGCGTACTGCGTATCCCGGCGGGCGCCTGGCATAACCGTGCAGGACACCTCGCCTGCGGAGTTGCCGTCCGTTGCGGGAGCTGTCGCGCGCGTCATGGAAGCGATCGCGGGCGCGGACATGACGGGAACCGAACGGTATGGTCCCTTCAATGCGCAGGGCATTGGACGCTTTGCGAGCTGGCGCGATTACATGATGAGTATCCTGGATACGAACGTGTACGATTGGGAAGCTGTCATGCCGATCCTTGACCGGAAGCGAATCGCGCGATACATGCAGCCGCTCGAAGCGTTCGCGCCGCGCTGCCCGGAGGTTCGGCGGCTCGTTCACGGCGACTTTGGCTCGAACAATCTATTGACGGATGGCGGCCGGATTACGGGCGTTATCGATTGGAGCGAAGCGCTGTTCGGCGACCCGCTCTACGACGTGGCGAATATATTCTATTGGCGCACCTGGCTCGACTGCATGGAGGTGCAGGCGCGGTATTTCGAACGGCAGCATCCCGAGATCGCGCGGCATGCCGAAGCTTTGCGGAGCTATCAGCTTCGGATCGGACTGGACGTCATCTATCAAAGCGCGGCGGCAGGGGATATGCGGTTTCTTGAATGGGCGATGGCACGTTGCGGCGCGGTTGCCGGATCGTAAAATCGACTGGATAGGATTGACAGCATTCGGATCCGTGCATACAATATGAATGAATAATTCATTTCGAGGTGTATGATGGCAGACGCAAGACTTCACAGCATTTATTTCCATGCGGGCCGGCTGTTCAATACGCAGCGGTACGCGAATACCAAAGTATCCGAGATTGCCGCCGCAGCCGGCGTCGCTACGGGCACGATCTACAATCTGTTCGCAAGCAAGAAAGCGATCCTGACCTTCGTCATCCGCGCGTCGCTCGAGAAGGACTACCTTGAAAGCGACATTCCATTGCCCGTCGAAGAGGCCGATATGAACCATCTTCTAGCGCTTAGCGAGCAATTGAATGAGCGGATCTTCAACGAAATTCTGCGGGTCACGGACGATACAGGAGCGATTACCAAGCGCTTCAAGCAAATGGTGGCCGATATTTTCGACATGAGCGCGGATATCTTGCTCGCAACCGGCAATGTCGAGACGAACGCAAACATTCTGCGGGAACTGGCGAACGGCTTCTTCCCGGTGAGGGATCGGTTCTTTCGTGTATTCGAGCATAACTTGACGATCTATAAGGAAGCCGGCGAAATTCGACAGTTGGATTACCCGCGCGTCCATGTACAATGCATCAACGATATTTTGACTTGGTGGGCGATGAACGCCAATATTTTAATGCCCGATTTATCCGTTCCGCGCGATACGGCCCGCGAAATTGCCGTAGACCTCGTAACCAGAGCATACTTGATTGACAACAAGTGAATACAGCAACCATATGGGCACGCTTCGGCGTGCTTAATTAAATGAATGAAAATGAGTGAATTATTCATTCATCAAGAAAATGACAGAGAGGGAACCAAAGAAATGTCGGAGAGGGGATCAAGGAAATGAATGAAGAACGTGTACCGGATTCACAAGAAGCCGCTCCAAGCGCCGTACATGTCATGCGGCGTTATTTGACCGTCAATGCCAGATACAATTCCACGCTCGCAGCCGCGATACTTTGCTCGCTGCTCACATCGGCCTTATTAAGCATCATGACACAGTGCTTTCACCTCACGATCGATCATTTCGGCGCAGTCGGCACGGTCATGAACAAACAGACCGTTATTCTGCTGCTATCGCTTGGACTCTTCGTTCCCTCCCAGTACCTGCAGCAATATCTAGGGCTCAAATACAGCGAGCTATGCGATCGCAGCATGCGCGACATGACCTTTGCAACCGTATCCCGTATCGACAAGCAGACGCTGGATGCCCAGCGAATCGGCGATCTCCTGTCTCGCGCCAACAGCGACCTTGCCCAAATCAACGGCTCCCTGCAAAATTATTTCTCCGTCCGTCTGCCGCAGCAAATCATCGGCATTGCGGCACTGATCGCATCCCTGATCATCAGCTGGCAATTGACGCTGTTCTCGCTTGCGATCGTGCCGGCGATCATGCTGCTGCAAGCGATCGTCTCTGCGCCGTTAACCCGCTTCGCGCAGCAATGGCAGCAGGCGGCGGGCGAATCGCTGTCCATCGCGAATAATTTGATGGGCGGCTTCGAGGTTGCGAAGGCGTATAACATGGGCAACGTACTGCGCCGGCGTTATGATGCGGCGGTCGATCGGGCTGCCGAGAGCGGCATTCATGCCAACCGCGCGACGATCTTGCTATCTCCGTTAGGGCAGCTGTTAGTTTTCATTCCGCAAATGATCATTTGCGGATTCGGCGTTTATTTGGCAAGCATCGATCGGATTACTTCCGGCGGCGTCATGTCGGTCGTCATCCTGAGCGTGTTCATCGGCAATCCGATCGGCGATTTCGGCGCCGTGCTGTCCAGCTTCAGAACGGCGCGCGGTTGTGCCGCTCGCGTATTCGAACTGTGGGATATGCCGCCCGAACCGGAGGGCGGGACGGAGCGGAAGCCGGAAGGAGATCACATCGTGTTCAACCGCGTATCGTTCGCTTACCCGGGTAAGCCTCCGGTAATAGAAGATCTGTCATTCTCGGTCCAACGCGGCGAGCGGATCGCGCTCGTCGGCGCAAGCGGCTCGGGCAAGTCGACCGCCATCAAGCTCCTCATGGCGCTATACCGGAAGCAGGGAGGCGATATCTCGCTATTCGGTCATGCCATAGAGGATTGGTCGATTGACGGGCTTCGCGCGTGTATCTCCTATGTGGGGCAAGACACGTATCTGTTCGCCGGGAGTATATGGGACAATGTCGCATTGGGCAATCGTAGCGCGACGGACGCGGAAATCCAAGCGGCCATTCAAGCCGCGCTGCTATCCGACATCGACGTGAATCGAGAAATCGGCGAACGCGGGCTGCGGTTGTCCGGCGGTCAGCGGCAGCGGGTCGCGATCGCCCGCGCGATGCTGAAGGACGCGCCGCTTCTCCTGCTCGACGAACCGACCTCCGCGCTTGACACGCAAAGCGAGGCGCTGGTGTCGGAAGCGCTCCAACGCCTTATGCAAGGACGCACTGCGATTGTCATCGCTCACCGCCTGTCGGCGCTTCGCCATATCGACCGCATCGTGTGCCTGCAAGACGGCCGAGCGGCAGAGAGCGGTACGCATGAACGGCTCATGTCGATGCAGGGCGTCTACTATCGGCTCTATCGATCACAGGAGGCGGATTATCATGAAATCGGCGATTGACGGCATAAGGCATACGTTTCGAATGATGACATGGTCTTGGCGTTTCATACGGACGTGGCGATCGGGATATATTCTGTGCGCCGCGCTCGGCATCCTGCAGAACGCTTGGATGTCGATTACCACCGCTTATCTCGTCGGTCAGACGACGGCGCATGCCGCAGCAGGCGATTTCGCTGCGATGCTGCGAACGATCGGCATTGTCGCCGTCAGCGCGATCGCCGGCATCGCCGTCATTACGGCAGTGAATTACCATGCCGCGCGTATTCATGTCCTTGGCCTTGCGCAGATTCGCAAAGCGCTGTTCGCCAAATTGACCGCGATGCCCGCAGCGGAAGCGGATCGGCACCGATCCGGCGACCTGTCCGCCCGCTTGAGCATGGATACGGAACGCGCGGCCTCGTTCTTCGGTTCCATGATGACGGGCGATAGCAGCTTGTTCGCCATCCCCGTCAGCATCCTGATCTGCACGGTTATCTGCATCGTGAAGGAGCCTGTCATAGGCATCATCAATCTCCTCTTCGCGTTCATCAGCATCTATGCGAACCTGGCTTGCATTCGCAGCGAGTATGCGTGGCAAACCAAGCGAATGGGGATGATGTCCTCTCTGACGCAGCGCATGATCGACATGATATCCGGCAGCATCGTCGTGCGGATGTTCGGGCTTGCTTCTCATCTGCAGGAGCAGTACAAGAAGGATTCCGCGGACGTCTGTTCCTATGCCATGCGCGGCGCGGCCTATAACGCGATGCGCTCGTCGTCGAGTTCCGCGATCCAGTGGAGCGCGATTATTTTTACGCTGGTCGCGGGCGGCGTCCTGGTGCACATGGGCGTATCCGATTTGGGCACCATCGTGTTCATCGTGCTCCTGCAGTCCCAAATCAACAACGATGTGCTGTTGATGACCAACTCCTACCAGCAGCTTCAATTCGCGACGATCGCCGCGGTGCGCGTCAAGGAAGTTCTTGATTGTCCCGACGATACGATGCGCAAGCTTGAAGCGATACCGGATGCCCAAGCGGCGCATGCGATCGATATTCGGCACGTCACGGTATCCTACGGGAACGATTCGCCTGCCATCAATCAGCTGTCCTTGCAGGTCGGAAACGGGGAGCGGCTCGCTATCGTCGGCGGCAGCGGCGGCGGGAAGTCGACGTTGATTCGCTGCTTGTTGGAGCTCGCTCCGGCGGATGCCGGTTCCGTTCATTTATTCGGGCATCCGCGCGAGCGGTATTCGCAGGACGCGGTACGCGACCTGATCGCGTATGTGCCGCAAAACAACTACCTGTTCGATGGCACGATTCGCGACAATATCGCATGGGGGAACGCGGATACCGCCGATGAGCGGATCTGGCATGCCGCGCGCGAAGCGGGCTTGGCGGAATTGATCCGCAGCCTGCCGGACGGGATGGATACGCGCGTCGGCGATCACGGCGCGCAGCTATCCGGCGGCCAGCGGCAGCGCATCGCGATTGCGCGCGCAATGGTCAAGGATGCGCCGCTGCTGCTGCTTGACGAAGCGACGTCCGCCTTGGACGGCGAATCGGAGGCGCTCGTTCAGCATGCGCTGGAACGGCTAATGGCAGGGCGCACGGCCATCGTGATCGCGCATCGGTTATCCACGATCCGGAGCGCGGACCGGATCATCGTCATGGAGAACGGAGAAGTCGTCGAGGAAGGGAATCATGATCAATTGCTTCGGACAGCCGGACGATACGCGCAGCTCTACCGGCTGCAATATGCTTAAAGTCGGCGTCAATGATGGCGTAGACCGGCGTTCGGCATCTATTCTATACTTGTATTCAAATAGACAGGAGGTGGAGCGGATGTTCAATGTCTGCCCTTCATGCGGTGAATACCGTGTCGACAAAACCATTCGGCAAACCAAGGACGGCGCCTGTGCGATCTGTCCCTCGTGCAATCATCCGCATCCCTTTCTCCGGCTGCCGTTGTTCGTCGTGACGGGCGCCAGCGGAACCGGGAAATCGACGTTGGCGCTGCAGCTCTCGAATCTGACCAAGGACGTCGTCGTCATGGAAACGGATATTCTGTGGGATAACCGCTACAACGAGCCCGAGACCAACTACCGGGCTTACCGGGAGATGTGGCTGCGTACGGCGAAGAATATCGCGCAAGCGGGGAAGCCCGTCGTCTTATGCGGTACGGCCATGCCGGATCAGCTGGAGAATTGCGAGGAGCGGCGTTATTTTGAAGCGATCCATTATATTGCGCTTGTATGCGAAAGCCGCTTGCTGGAGGAACGGCTGAAGCGCCGCCCGTCTTGGAGAGCCAGCGGCAGCGATGAATTCGTTCAAGCCATGGTCGGCTACAACCAATGGCTGATCGGGCACGGTCCGGCCAATACGCCTGCGATCGCAACGCTCGACACGAGCATGGACTCGACCGAGGAGTCCGCGCGCAAGGCGCTTGCGGTGATTTCGGCAGCGATGATGCAGTCTTAAGTTACCTCTTGCCTCTCACGCTGCGTGAGGTTATATGATCGAGTCGGAGGTGATGGTGATGTCTTTGAAGGTGAAGGAGGCCGCGGCTTTGATCGGCGTGAGTATCCGGACGCTGCATCATTATAACGAAATCGGCCTGCTGATGCCGGAAACGGTGAATGCTGCCGGTCATCGCCTGTATTCGGACAGGGAGCTTGAACGGCTGCAGCAGATTTTGTTTTTCAGAGAGCTCGGTTTCTCGTTGGAGGAGATCAAGAACATCCTGGACCGCCCGGACTTCGACCGTTATCGGGCGCTCGTCGTTCACAGGGACTTGCTGCTGCAGAAGAAGAGACGGTTGGAAGAAATCATCGAAACGGTCGATCGCACGATCCAATTCGCGGCGGGGGGCATGCCAATGAACGCGCATGAAATGTTCGAAGGCTTCACCGGAGGAAACTTTACGAAGCAGAAGAAGAAGTATACGGCCGGCGGTTACGAGCATACCTTGGCTATCAAGGCGGACGGTACGGCGTGGGGCTGGGGCAATTTCGGGGAGGGCTCCGGCGGAGCGGTGGCAGCTCCGGTTCAGCTGCTGTCGGACGTGAAAATGGTGGCTGGCGCATCGGGCCACTACCATTCCTTTGCCGTGAGAAGCGACGGCACCGTATGGGGCTGGGGCAGTAACAGCCACGGTCAGCTTGGAAGCGGCGGCAAGGACCGGGAATACGTGGAGAAGCCGATTCCGGTCGCAGGGATCGATGCGGTCGAAGCCGTGTCGGCCGGCGTATTCCACGCCCTGGCGCTGCGCACGGACCGCTCCGTCTGGTCATGGGGGCAGAACTGGTACGGCCAGCTTGGCGACGGCACGACAGCGCAGCGGAGCGAACCGGCGATGGTGAGCGGAATGACGGACGTGCTGGAGGTCGCGGCCGGGTTCTTCCATTCGATGGCGTTGAAGGCGGACGGCACGGTGTGGCGCTGGGGCGGCTTCGGCGACAGCACGCCTGCGTTCCCGATCTTGAACGAGAGCCTGGCTCCGGTCCGGCTGGACGCGCTGGCGCATATCGCATTCATCGCCGCCGGCGGATCTCACGGCGTCGCGCTGCAAGACGACGGGAGCGTATGGACATGGGGCTACAACAATGAGGGCCAGCTGGGGGACGGAACGGTGATGAACGGCTCGTCGCCCGAGCCGCGGAAGGTCCCCGGATTGACGAATGTCGCTGCCATCGCGGCCGGAGGCGCGTTCACGCTGGCCCTGCGTACGGACGGAACCGTATGGTCCTGGGGAGCCAATTCGTTCGGCGAGCTCGGCGACGGAACGAATGAACGCAGAAGCGTGCCCGCGCCGATCGGGAAGCTTGCCGATGTCGTGCATATCGCGGCGGGCACCAAGCATGCCATGGCCATGACGAAGGACGGCCGCTTCTGGGTATGGGGCAGCAACGACCACGGTCAGCTCGGGGAGCGCGACGTGGAGGCAAGGAACCGTCCGCATGAGCCTTATCGGGCATAGCCAGTCGCGCGGCGACATGATCCGCAACAATACGCGCGCATAGCATGATCGCGAGGAATAGCATGTGCTTGACCAGCCGAAGTCCGCGGATACGCGGACTTTTGCATAGGAGGGTTACTTCAAGGATAGTGAGTAATCATTTTTTCACTGCTTAAATCCGGTAGATCCTATTGGTATAATGAATAGATTCGAAGCGCTTGCATGTCGAATATATCCGATCATGGAGGAGGAAGCACACATGCTTAAGTCAAATTTAGGCAGAACGGGGCTCGAGGTAACGAAGCTGGGGTTCGGCGCTATGGAAATTCGCGGTCCGCGGATCTGGGGCGGACGTCCCGTTACGGACGACGAAGCCGATCGAATCTTGAACGCCGTGCTGGATGCGGGGATTAACTTCATTGACACGTCCTATGATTACGGTTTAAGCGAAGCGTACATCGGCCGCTTCGTCAGCCGCCGCCGCAGCGAGTATATTCTGGCAACGAAATGCGGATGCACGGTCGTCGACCGCGGCGATCACGATGAGACGCCTCATGTATGGACAAGGGATAATTTGCTGCATAACATCGAGACCAGCCTGCGGCGCATGAATACGGACTATATCGACCTGCTGCAGCTTCATAACCCGACAATCGAGCAAACCGAAGAAGGCGGCCTGGTCGAAGTGCTGCGGGAGATACAGGCTTCCGGCAAGGTGCGCTGGATCGGCATTTCCTCGACGCTGCCGCATATCGCCGGCTACATTCAGTCCGGCGTGTTCGACAGCTTCCAAATTCCGTATTCCGCGCTTGAACGAGATCACGAGAACATCATTTCGGAAGCGGCGGCAGCCGGCGCCGGCACGATTATCCGCGGCGGCGTAGGCCGCGGAGAGCCCGGAGCGGGACTCGGCAATGAAGACCGGTGGGACGTCTGGGAGAAGGCGGGCCTGGACGAGCTGCTGGAGGAAGGCGAGAGCCGGACCGGGTTCATGCTGCGCTATACGCTCAGCCATCCGGCAATGACGACAACGATCGTCGGAACGAAGAATCCGGAGCATCTGGCCGAGAATATCCGGATTGCCGAGAAAGGTGCGCTTCCTGCGGAGGTCTACGAAGAAGCGAAGCGCCGCCTGCAAGCTGCCGGCCAAGGCCCGCGCGTCTAAGTCCGAGGGACGGCCTGATACGAGTGCGTATGAGAAGGCTTCCTCGCAGGCACAGCCGCTTGGAATTGTGCCTGCGCCGCAGCCGCATCAATCGTTGGGGCTGGCCTGTTCGCAAGCCGCATCGTCCTGACGAGCAAAAGGAGCGTTCCGATGAATTTCAATCTCGAAGAAGCGATCGAAGTACTCGAACGCGCGCCCCGTTCGCTGGAGCAGTTATTGTCCGGCCTATCCGAAGGCTGGCTGCAGGTCAGGGAAGGCGACGGAACGTGGAACGCGGCGGAAGTCATCGATCATCTGCTCGAAGCCGAGCGGACGAACTGGATTCCGCGGATTTCCTTTCTGCTGCGGGAAGGGGCCGGCAAGCCGTTTCCGCCCTTTGACCGATTCGCGCATTTGCGCAGCGGCGCGGCGGGCGGGCTTGAATCGAAATTGCAGGAGTTCAGGGATATACGATCGCATAACATCGACCTGCTGAGGGCGCTTGTACCGCCGGACACCGACTTCGAACAGACCGGCCGTCATCCGGAGTTCGGCGAAGTCAGGCTGAGCGAGCTGATCGCGGCTTGGGCCGTTCATGATTTCACGCACATCGCCCAGATCGTCCGCGTCATGGCCGGGCGGTACCGATCCGACGTAGGGCCATGGGAACAGTATTTGGGCATTCTGAAGCGCAGATAGCGCGCGAAGCGATGCTTGATTGCAGATCACGCATGAAGCGATGACGGATTATCGAAGTCGCCCGGAACGATCCGCGCCGCCGCCTCATACCAAAGTCGTAGAACATGCTCATCCGTCGGATGGGCATTTTTACGTTTGACGTTCATCCTTGCTGCTGACGCCGATTCGGCGCCGAACCGTTAAGATACAACTATGAAACGCCGCATCTTAAGCAGGTTCGGCCTCACATCGAGGAGGGAGACTATGTTGGACTTACAAGGAAAAACGGTCATGATTACCGGCGCTTCGCGAGGGCTAGGCAAAGCGCTGGCCGGCGCATTCGCCAGGAACGGAGCAAGGCTTGCGCTGTCGGCGCGAAGCGAAGCGCCGCTCATGCAAGTCAAGCAGGAGCTTGAAGCGCTGGGTGCGCAAGTATTGGCAATCGCGGGAGATATGTCGCTGTCCCGCGACGTGGAACGGTTCGTCGCCGCGGCCGAGGTCGTCTATGGCGGAGTCGACGTGCTGATCAATAACGCCGCTATCCTGGGCCCGAGTCCGATACCGCTTCTGCTCGACTATCCGGAGGAGGATTACGCCGATGTGCTGCGCGTGAACGCGGTCGGCCCGTTCCTGGTAACCCGCCGCGTGCTCGCCAATATGCTGGTACGCGGAGAAGGCTCGATCATTAACGTCACGTCCGAAGCGGGCGAGACGGGATATGCGGGCTGGGGCGCTTACGGCATCTCCAAGTTTGCCGTGGAAGGCTTGACGGAAACGTGGGCGGATGAACTGCAAGAAACGGCAGTGCGCGTGAACATGGTGGATCCGGGGGAGATGGATACGGAAATGCATGCCTTGGCCGTACCGGATTGCGACTACGCCCTTGCGGATCCGCGCGAGGTGACGGACGCGTTCCTGTACTTGGCCTCCGGCGCATCCAGAAGCGTTAACGGCCAGCGTTTACTCGCGCAGCAATTCGAATGGCCGGAAGGAGTTGAGGATCATGACCGTCAGAGCTAGCATTCCCGCGTTTCACATACCGGAGGAGCTGAATGCGGCAGCGCCTCCCGAACGAAGAGGCATCCGGCGCGATCATGTGAAAATGATGGTGCTGGACAGGCGCACCGGAAGCGTGGCGCATGGATTGTTTTATCAATTGGATGACTATTTGCGTCCGGGAGATTTGCTTGTCCTGAATGCCAGCCGGACGATACCGGCCGTGCTTCGCGGCACTTGGAGCAGAAGCGGTTCCGTGCTCGGCGAAGACATCGAGATCCGGCTTGCCAGCCGAATCGACGACCGTACATGGCAGGCACTCGTCGTATCGACCGGGATTCGGCCGCTCCAGGGCGATAGGTTCGCGTTCGCCGGCCCATTGGCGGCCAGCGTAACGGAGGTCGTGTCGAAGTCGATGGCGATCCTTACTTTCTCGCTGGAGGGTACGCTGTTGACGAACCAGCTGTATGCCCTTGCCGAACCGATTCGTTACGAATATATCTCGCATCCCTGGGCGCTGGATTACTATCAGACCGTGTATGCATCTACGCCCGGCTCCGTCGAAATGCCTTCCGCCGGCAGAGCATTCAGCTGGGAACTGCTCTTCAAGCTGCAACGCCGCGGCGTCGGCATTGCGTACGTGCAGCTCCATACCGGACTCAGCTATCTGCTCGACGGAGACGGATTTCCGGATCCGCGCCGCAATTTCGAATCCTACGAGGTACCGCCGGATACGGCAGAAGCGATCATGCGGACGAAAGCGGACGGCGGCAGGGTGATCGCGGTCGGTACGACGGTCGTAAGGGCGCTGGAATCGGCTGCGGACGGCAGCGGCCGATTGGCGTCCGGAACGGGAAGGACCAATCTGATGATCGAAGCAACGACGCCATTGCGGATCGCGGACGGGCTGATCAGCGGATTTCATGAGCCGGAAGCAAGCCATCTGGAACTACTGGCTGCTTTCATCGATCCCGCCCTGCTGTCCGATGCGTACCGGGAAGCCATCGAATACGGCTACCTCTGGCATGAGTTCGGCGATATGAACGTGATCCTGTAACGGAAGGAGCCGTGACGATGAAGGTACATCACTTTGCAATTGAAGTTCGGGATTTGGCACGTTCTGCCGATTTCTATGCGAATGTCATCGGCTTCGCGCTGACATCGCGGATCGATCTGAACGGCGAGCGGATCGTCTTTCTCGCGCTGGGCGGGCATCGATTGGAGCTGGTTCAGTCCGCATCGGCCATATCGCCCGCGTCCCGGATGCATTTGGCGCTCGAGGTGGAAGAATTGATCCCGTGGCTCGATCGTCTGCCGCGTGCCGGCTGCGTGCTCGTCGAAGGGCCTGTCCGGTGGGGGAACGGATGGCGCAGCGCCTTTCTGACCGGACCGGACGGCGAGCTCCTAGAATTCATCGAGGCTGAAGAAACGGTAGCCGATTCGGTGCCGGGTATCTGACGAACGGCCAGCATGGCTATCGAGCGGTCGCGTTAGCGCAGGAGAACCGGCCCCGAAGGGCGAATAAGTGTAGGATTGATTAGGTGTCGATCGCAATCGGTACGCAGAAACGCCCAGATAGAGAGGAGACCTAATCTTGTCCAAGGAACCGCGGGTTCATGAGCTGATCACGCTCAAGACGATCGCCGAAACGCTCAACCAACCCGGAGAGCTGGCCCCCATGCTCACGCTCGTGCTGGACAAATTACTGGAGCTGACCGGGCTCGCATCGGGTTGGATTTTTCTTGCGGACGGCCAATCGGACTACGTGCTGGCAGCGGACTGCGGCTTGCCCCCGGCGCTGCTCCATCTGAATAGACAGCCCATGAGAACCGGCCGCTGCTGGTGCATGGACCGGTACAGGGACGGTAAACTGAACAATGCCGTCAACATCATGAGCTGCAAAAGGCTGGAGGACGCGGTGGCTTACCGCTCAGGCGATACGCGGGGCATCACCCATCACGCAACCGTGCCTCTTCGGTCCGGCAGCCGCAAGGTAGGCGTGCTGAACGTCGCCGCCCCGGGGAAGGAGAAGTTCTCCGACGAGGAGCTGGCGCTGCTGCAATCGGTCGCGTTTCAGATCGGCGGCGCGGTGGAACGGATGCGCCTCTATTCGGCCGAGCAGCGCAGAGCGGACTTGTTCGAGCGTCTCGGCAATTTCAGCAGATCGCTTCGCGTGGCGACGATGTCGCATGCCGGTTCCGCTGCGCTGGGGGAACAGGCGATCGCCCTGATTGCCGCACAGTTCGAATGGAAGTTCGCGGCGATCATGGAGCGCGTCGGCGATGATTTTATCGTACGGGCAAGCCACGCGCGGGGCCGCGTGTGCATCGAGCCTTCGCAGCTGCGCCCGGAAGGCGCGGCATGGCTTCGCCGGATCGGAGAGAAGTGGCGCTTGGCGCGAGCTTCCGGCAAGGAAGCGGCTGCAGTCGTGGAACAGCGGAACCGGGAGCAGCCGCCGCTGTCGCTTGCGGCGATCGCGGCCGTGCATGTCCCGAACTCGGGGCTAAGCCTGCCGTGGGTCATCATCGTCGGAGACGAAGAGGAGAGCGGGCATGCGGACATCGAGAACGAGGCGCTGAAAGCGCTTGGCGAGCATTTCGCCGTCGCGCTCGACAGCGTCTGCCTGGAAGCGAACCGCCGCGAGCTGGCCCGTCTGGACGAGCGGAACCGGATCGCCCGCGATCTGCATGATTCCGTATGCCAGATGCTGTTCTCGCTATCCATGACGGCCAAGGGGACCGAAAGTTTGCTGGCTCCGGCCGGAGACGGAGAGGAGCGGAAGACGGAAGCCGCGCTGCTTGCGGTCCAGGATATGCAAGCCCTGTCCCAGCAGGCGTTGAAGGAAATGCGCGAGCTGATCATGCAGCTGCGGCCGGCAGGCCTCGAAACCGGTCTGGTTGCCGCACTGAGCATGTACGGGGATAAGCTCGGGCTGCAGATTCGCTCGCAGCTGTCCGGCGTTCGCGAGATTCCCGGCTTGATCGAAGAGGCGCTGTGGCGCATCGGCCAGGAAGCATTGAACAATGTGCGCAAGCATGCGGGCGTATCCGCGGCGGACGTCAGCCTGGAGCTGGAGGATAACCGCGCGATCTTGCGCATTGCCGATAACGGATGCGGCATGGGGGGAGCGGGCGAACGGGCGCGGCAAGATTCCATCGGCCTGGCAAGCATGCGGGAGCGGACGGAGGCGCTCGGCGGGCGATTCAAGGCCATCGGCGCCGGCAGGAAAGGCACGATCGTGGAAGCGGCCATCCCGCTGCCGGCGCCAAACTATTCTAGCTGAGGTGAGGGTGGAGATGAAGATCAAACTGCTGCTCGCCGACGATCATGCGATGGTTCGCAAAGGGCTGCATGTCTTCCTGGCGACGCAGACGGATATGACATTGGTAGGCGAGGCGGCAACCGGACAGGAGACGCTCGAACAGGCGGCTCTGCTGCAGCCCGATATCGTGCTGATGGATTTGAACATGCCGGTACTGAACGGGATCGAAGCGACCAGGCAGCTGAAGCGCGCGCATCCGGCGATCAAGGTGATCGTGCTTACTTCGTTCGCCGATCAGGATCATGCGCTGCCCGCCATTCGCGCCGGTGCTCGCGGGTACTTGCTCAAGGACATCGAGCCCGACGAGCTGGCGTCGGCCATTCGGCGCGTCTATCTTGGTCAGGTGGAGCTTCATCCCAGCATTACCGGCCAGCTGATGGACATGATGGCCGCTCCCGATGATGTGCGGCCTTCCAATCCGGTCGCCGCGACAGCCGACCCGCTGTCCGAGCTGACCAGACGGGAGCGGGAGGTGCTCGCGCACATCGCGCAGGGGAAGAGCAACAAGGAAATCGGCGAGGCGTTGTTCATTACGGAGAGGACGGTCAAAACCCATGTCAGCCATCTGCTCGATAAGCTGGGCATGGCGGATCGTACGCAGGCCGCCATCTACGCCGTGAAGCAAGGCTTTGCAGACGGAACGATTGCCGGAAGAAGCGACGATTGAGCGTACCCGTCTCCATATCCGCCGTAATCGTTCATTTTGCTTAAATGACAGATTGTTTAAATGACAGATTGCGTAAATGATGGTTTGCGTACAGAGAACTGCCGGTCGGTGCAAGGCAGCGGTCAGCCGAAACGTAACGCGGAGCGGGCTCCGTCCCTTTGGGGACGGGGCTTTTTGGCGTTTATACGAGACAATGAGGGGGGCATGTTCCGGTCATTCGATGCGAACGACGATCGTTTGAACAAGGCCACGTTTAAGGTGGATGAAGTGCCGTACAATCTGATCCATACTGCCGCAAGCGGGGTTATCCCAGCGCGATCGATCGCAGCGGACTGTGCGCGACCCTTGCGGCGGAACGGCTCGTGCCGATGCTGTATGCCGAAGCGGCGAATCCCGATTCGAATAAGGTGTACCGGAACATCGCCTTCACGGAAGCCGGCCGCGTGGCGGACGTGAAGTTCATCTAAGCAAGTAACAAGCCTCCTTCTCGCGCGGAAGGAAGGCTTGTTCGCTTTCATTGACGACATCAATCAGCATAGCCTCTGGAGCGGGGGGTATACTACCTCCTAAAAAAAGGAGAACATTGGATGAGAGGCAACAGCTATTCCATATGCCTGATCGTCGCCGCGTTGGCGGCGTTGTTCTGCGAATCGGCGCAAGGCATGTCGCGCCAATCGGAACAACCTTCCATCCGGCTGATCGTCAAGGCTTCGCCAACGGCGGCACTGGCCTCCGATTTGAAGCTCGATTCGGAAGCATGGGCCGATGCGATCGCGGCGGGCACGCCGTATCCCAGCGCATATGCCCCCGTCTCGGATACTTATCTAGCGGTCAACGATACAACCTATACGATCGATCCGGCCTACCAGCTGTACGATTCAGCGAACGCCAAGGCGATTCAGCTTTGCAGCAGCATGAAACAGAAGCTGATCGCGCAAGTGTCCGCATTGAAAGCGAAGCACTACGGCAAACTGCTGTCGTGGCCCGAAGTCAAGGAAATCGTTACGATGAAGTCGGTCGTCACTGTTGTCGATCTGGAGACTGGCCAGCGGTTCGACGTACAACGGAGAGCGGGCAGCACGCATGCCGACGTTCAGCCGCTGACGAGACAGGACACGGAAATCATGAAGCGGATCTATCAAGGAAAGTGGAGCTGGAGAAGGAGGGCGATTCTCGTCGAGAAGGACGGCCAGACGATCGCCGCTTCGATGCACGGCATGCCGCACGGCGGCGACGGTATCCCGGACAACGGCTTTGACGGACATTTCTGCATTCATTTTCTGGGCAGCAGCACGCACAAAACGGGAACCGTCGACCCGGATCACCAGACGATGGTGCACAAGGCGGCCGGCAAGCTTCCGCAATACGTGCAGCAGGCTTCGCCCGGCAGCGTGGCGGAGCTGTTCTTCATCGCGATCAATCAGCGGGATCCCGAGATCATGAGCGCGATTTTCCCGTTTCGCAATCATGAACAGCTGGAGCGCTTGAAGCGGGAGATGTCCGGCGTTATCGCCATCCGGAGAGTGTCCGACTACGCGGATAGCTCCGCTTCCGATCTGCTCGCCGTCGAAGTGCCGGCCAGATCGGTCATTTATCGCGAAGGGTCCCGCAAGACGGAGAAGACGCTCGTCTTTCAACTGCGCCGCAGCTCCGTCTGGCAGCCATGGACGATCGAACAGGTGGAGAATGCCTTATGAAATGGCTCTTACTAGCAAGCATCATGTGGCAGTGGTCGAACCAGCACCAGCCAGCCGGCGGCGAAGAGCAGACGGACGGCCGGTTGTCGGTCACGCTTCGGGGGCAGAACGCTGCCGTGATCGATCGGGCGGATTACGCGTCGCCCGGATTCACGATGGTGGACTTGGACAAATTCGACCGGCTCGTAACCGCGCTGGATCAGAGAAGCTACGAAGCTCCCCGCAACGCCATCATCGGCGATCACGGGGGCATCGTGCCCGAAGAGATCGGGCATAGGCTCAACCGGCAGGCGTTTACCGAGAAGTTCTTCGCATTCTTCTACGGCACGGGTGCTGCGGCGATCGATGCGCCGCTTGCGCCCGTATTTCCGCGGGTGGACCGCGAGCTGCTGGCGGAAATCAGGGAGAAGCCGATCGGCCAGTATGCCACCTATTACAACAGCCGCAACAAGAACCGGTCGCATAACATCAAGCTGGCGGCGATGGCGATCAACAATACCGTTATTTTCCCCGGGGAGACGTTCTCGTTCAACAAGATCGTCGGCCAGCGAACGAAGGAGAAAGGCTACCTCGAAGCGCCGATCATCGTCAGGGGCGAATTATCGGAAGGGATCGGCGGCGGGATATGCCAAGTCTCCTCGACGCTGTTCAACGCGAGCGACCGCGCAGGGCTGCGAATCGTGAAACGGTACTCGCACAGCCGGAACGTTCCGTACGTGAGGCCGGGGCGCGATGCGACGGTCAGCTGGGGCGGACCCGACTTCGTCTTCCATAACCAGTACAATCAGCCGATCCTCATCCGCGCGCTGGCGGTACCCGGCAAACTGTACGTGTCCCTCTATTCCTCGGACGTGATCGAATACAAGCCGCGCTCGGTGCCCGGCATGGCGTTCGGGCAGCTGCCGGAGGAAATCTCGGCATCCGCCGGCGGGAACGAAATGTTCCCTTGACGGTAATCCAAGACATGACGGTAAGACTAAGACATGCCGGTAAGTCCAAGACATGCCGTCTGAGCAGCCGGCTCCGTTCAATATATAAGCGAAGGACACCTTCCACTTGTGAAAGGTGTCCTTTTTGTCATGACTTGCACGGAAGCGGGTTTGGCTCGGCTGGCTGCCAATTCCTACCGCTGGGAAGCTTTTGCGGCCGATTCGGCTCTCCACGGGGCAGGCGGATTAATTTCATTCGTTCCGCCGGTCAATGGCAGAGCGCGCCGCGTAATCACGGCCTAACACGGATTAATGACGCTTGAAGGCATGCCTGTCCGCGAAATCCATGAAGCGGTCCCAGTCGTATTCCTTCAAATCATGCTCGCCGGTCCGGACATGATAGCCCGTTCGTTCGCTCGCAAGCGGTTCTTCGGGATTCGGGAAGCCGATCCCCGCAAGCGCTTCGCAGCCGAACAGCCGGTACGCGTCAGCGGCATGGAGGAGCGAGAGAAATTCCGAGCGAGGATCGGCCCATTCGTCCTTCGATGCGCTTGCGACATATAACGGGCGCGGAGCGATCAGCGCGAGCAGCATGTGCTGGTCGACGGGAAGATGCTCTTCGCGGTCGTTGTACGTCTTGTAATTCCCGTTGAACCAATGCGGGAACTGATCGTTAATGTTTCGGATCGTTTCGCCCTGCTTGCCCCGGGCGATCGCGGCTCCCGTACAGCCGGAATCGTTGCTGACGACGAACGCGAAGCGTTCGTCCAGGGCGCCTGCCCACAGCGCGGCCTTGCCGCCGCGCGAGTGTCCGACGACCGCGACGCGCGAGGCGTCGATGTCGGGATCCGTCTCCAGATAGTCCATCGCGCGGCTTCCGGCCCATGCCCAAGCCGCGATCGTTCCCCAGGCATTCGCGGGGCGCTCGCCGTCCAAGCGGTCAAAGATGCCGTGCACGCCGTTCCGGAAGCCGTCATGGAAGTCCGGGTCCGCGTCCTCGACGTCCAGGACGGCCGCTGCATAGCCGCGCGCGATCATTCGCTCCGCGGGCCAGAAGGGGGCGATGGCATCCCGCTCCGGGTCCATCACTTGGGATCCCCGGTTATTCAGCAGCAGGAAAGCCGGACACGGCTTCGAGCAGGTGCTCGGTAGGAACAGCAGCATCCGGATACTGCCCGCTCCGCCCGGTCCTTCGAAGCGAATGTCGACTTGCTTGCGGACCGCGCTGCCGCCCATCATGGCAGGCGTAACCTTCGTGTCGAATTCCATGATTTCCGGCCGGCCGGCGGATTCCCATCCGTAGACATGTTCGCGGAACAAGTCCAGTATTTCCTGGCGCCGCGTCTGCCGCCATTGGCCGGCGGTCTTGATTCGTTCGCCGCTCAATGCCAGCAGCATGTCCGGCAGCTTGCGTTCGTCCATCATATACATTCCCTCCAGCAATCGGATTAACGGTCAGAAGCAAGAATAAGCGAGCGGTAATGCGGCGTCAAGCGAGATCCGAAGATGAGTAATGAAGTGACAATAGGGGCCGGAATCCGATAACGAAGGTTAAACGGCCGATGCCTGTGCGGGTTGGGAGGGCTGCGCCTTACCGTTAATCAACGTACCGCCGTCCACAGCAAGGAAACGCCCGAGATTAGCAGCAGGATGTCGAGCACGAATCGAAACGAAATCATGCTCATTCGCTGTACGAGCCGCTTCGCCAGGAACGTCCCGGCCATGAGCGAAGCGCCTACGATCGCGCCCTGCGCCAGGATGGCGGGCGAGAGCGCGCCTAATTCCCGGAACATCACCGCCTTGCTGATATAGAGCGCCAGCGAGCTTGCCGCTTCCGTCGACAGAAAGGCGCCCTTGGTTAAGCCGTACGAGGTAAACGCCGGCACGCTGAGCGGTCCGGTGGAGAGGACGAGGCCGGTCAGAAAACCGATCGCGGCTCCTGCGGCGGACAGCTGCCACCAGCGAATGCGCAGCTGCCTGGCATTCATCCAGCGCCGTGCCGGAATCATGACGAGGAAGAACAAACCGAGCGCCGCATCGACGGCGGATGCCGGCAGGGCCAACAGCGTTCTGGCGCCGATCGCCGCGGCCGGTACGCCCGTGACCGAGTAGGCGGCCCACGCTTTCCAGTCAATCTCGTTACGCCACGCGAAAGCTCTGGAGACATTCGCCATGATCGCTGCCAGCGCCATGATCGGTACGGCTTGCTTGGGGCCGTAAGTGATGACGAGCACGGGAAGCAGCATGATGGAGGACCCCGTGCCGATCACGCCGCTTATCGCGCCGGCCAGCAGCCCGACGAATAGAACGAATAAGTAAGCTTCCACTTGCAGCACTCCTTCCGATCGGGGACAGACAGTTTCTATCCTAGCACAGAACGGCCGGTCTGAAAGCAGGCAGTTCTGATTCAATATCCCTGCTCGGTATCCTTGCTCGGTATGCCAGCTTGGCGCTCGCACGGCTCTACGACCATGCTTCGAATAACCTGCGCATAACAAAAAAGACACCTTTTCAGGTGTCAGTTGGCTGTTTATGAGTGATTTTAAGCAGAGGGGGGCTAATTTCAGCTCCCTATATTCGTATTATAAATCGCGGTTCATTATAAGTCTATACTTTTTTTGGAAAAACCCCTATCGTTAGATCATTCTCTTCCAAGATGGGGTGAACCGATATTTTCAAGTATATCCTCTGTATCAACGCCGCGGCGAAGATGCTGTACCGCCTGGAGAAACGTCCCGTGCTCGTGCTCTTGCTTTGCAGCCTGGCCTTGATTCCATTAATGCCGATCGAGCTGTGGCTGGTGAAATCGCTGGTCGACCGCATTCGGCAGTGGCATTCCCCCGACTCGATAACGCCGATCCTTCTGGAAGCAGCATGGCTCGGCGCGCTCATGGTGCTCAACAATATCGTGCTCGGCGTGCCCATTCCGATGGCGATGACCCGCCTGATGGAAATCGGCGCGCATGAGGAGCAGCGGCTGCTGATGCGCCGTCATGCAAGTCTCCCGCTCGCGGTCATCGAGACGCCGGCAGCCCAAGACCTCTACGACCGCGCCGCCAAAATTTCGTTCTACGACATTTATAACACGGGGACGCAATTATTGCAGTCCTGTCTCCAAGCGGCAGTCTTAATCGCGATGATGCTGTTCTTCGGCCAATGGCTGCCGGTCTTCTTGCTCGTCGCAGCGGGGCTCTTGCTTGTCCGCGTATCCGGCAAATCGGCCGAAAGCATCGAGCAGACGGACCGCAGCCAGACGAGCGGCCGCAGGCTGCTCGGCCATTACGCCGCGTTGATGACCGGGAGGGAGTCGGCGAAAGAACTGCGGCTGTTCGGCTTGCAGCCGCTGCTTGCGGCCCGCTGGACGCAGTTGCACAAGCAGCAGGCCCGACAATCGCTGCAAGCCGCCCGCGGCTCCGAGCTCCGCAAGCTGGGGCCGGAGCTGCTCATGGCGCTGCTCGGCGGAATACTGATCGCGATGCTCGTGCTGCTTCCGAATGCATCGCATCTCTCGGCGGGGGATTTCACGCTGTTGTTCATGGCCTTCACGATGCTCCTGTCGCAGCTGCCGGGATGGATCGCGCAGGGAATGAACATGCGTACGCAATTCATGAGGTGGGAGGAATACAACGCGTATATGAGGCTGGATGGCGTACAGAAGGCTTCGTCCGAACCTTTTATGCATCATGAAACTCCAGATTTTCCCGAAACGCCCGAAGCCCCCGAAACGCCCGCAACTCCAAGGGCCTCCGAAGCTCCCGGATCGCCCGAAGCAATCGAAGCTCCGGCGATCGATGCAGCCGACCGGCACATACACGGCCTTGACTTGCGTGTGCATCAAGTGAGCTTCGCTTACCCGGGATCGGAGAAACAAGCGGTACAAGACGTCTCGTTCGTCATCCCCAGCGGCTGCCGCGCGGCATTGGTTGGACACAACGGCTCCGGCAAGTCGACGCTGGTGAAGCTGTTGACCGGCTTGTATGCGCCCGATGCAGGAGAGATCCTCTGGCGGCAAGCAGACGGTGCGAGCTTGAATCATGGCGAACGGAACCGGTTGATGTCGGCCGTATTCCAGGATTTCACCAAGCTGGCGATCACGCTCCGGGAGAACGTGGCAATCGGCGCGCTGCCGGAATTGAACAACGACGGCAAGCTGGCTGCGGCGCTGCAAGCCGTCGGCGCCGGTTATCGCGATCTCGATGCGCAGCTCGGTGCGGCTTTTGGCGGGATAGAGCCGTCGGGCGGGGAGTGGCAGCGAATCGTAACCGCCCGCGCGCTGCTTCGCGACGCGAAGTTCGTCTTCTTCGACGAACCGACTGCGGCTCTGGACCCGGCGGCGGAGAGGCAGGCGTTCGATCTGTTCCTGCACGTCACCAAGGGACGGTCGGCGCTCCTCGTGACCCATCGATTGGGGGCCGCGAGACTGGCGGATCGCATACTGGTCATGAAGGACGGCAGGCTGGTGGAAGAAGGCACGCACGAGGAGCTGATGCAGCGGCAAGGCGAGTACAGCCGCATGTTTGCGCTTCAAGCATCCTGGTATCAATAATTCGCTGACAGAGGTGGAAAATGAACCAAAACGCTTTGGGCACGGCATTTCGCGGCTCATTCCGGCTGTTATACCGCATCTATCGCTATATCCCCGTACTATCTCTTATCTGGCTCGGCGTTCCGCTATTATTGGGCGCGCTCGTCGTCACCGGCTATTCGGCGCAGCAGCGGCTGATCGATCTGTTCATGAGCAGTCACGCCGCTTCGGCATGGGCGGACAGGATCGCCAATGCCTGGCCGTTCCTCATTATTTTCACCGGCACCGCCGTTGCCCGCTGCTTGCTGAACGCGCTTCAGCGCGTGCTCGATACCGCGCTTCGCGATCAAGTCTCGCGCTATATACAAGCCGAAGTTCACGACAAGGCGGCTGCGGCGCCTCTCGAGCTGTTGGATCAACCGGAATATTACGACCGGCTGCATCGGGCGGAGAGCGTGGCGGGAACGGATGTATTCGGCGTCTTGAGCAATCTGATCAGCGTGGTCCGCTTCCTATTCGAACTGTTCGGCTGCTTGACCGTTACCGCGCTGTGCAGCCCGCTTCTAACCGTCATGCTCGCCGTTGTATTCGCGGCGTCGTTCGCGATACGTCTCGAATCGGATCTGGTCAAACGCCGATTGAACCGCGATTTAACGCGGCCCGGCAGGGAAGCCGATTATCTAAGCGGCATCATGAGAAAGCCGGAAACCGTAAGGGATATGCGAATCTCCGGGTCGATGTCCTACTTGATCGCAAAATGGGGCGCCGTCATGCAGCGCTCGCTCGGGCTTCGAATGAACGCGAACCGGCGGGAAATTCGCAGAGGCATCTTCGTGAGCTCGATCCAGATCGCCGGCTTATGCGCCGCCATGGCGTGGATGGTGCTCCGGATGAGAGCGGGCGGACTGTCCGCGGGCGCATTCGTCGTCGTCTTCCAGGCGATGCGGCAGGCATACGGCATATCCGGAAGGATGGTCTTCCCGGTCGGGAAAGTGTACATCCAAAGCGCCAAAATCATCGACCTGGTTCAATTCATCGCGGAAATCCCGGCAGCGGGACGCGATACAAGACCGATCGAGCAGCTGCCGATGAAGAAGCCCGGGCCGTACGGTCAGATCGCCTTCGCTAAGGCGGCTTATCGATATCCCGGGCATGATCGGGCGGTGCTCCAGGACATCGACCTGACCTTGAAGCCGGGAGAGACGGTGGCGCTCGTAGGCGAGAACGGAGCAGGGAAGTCCACGCTCGTCAAGCTGCTTCTTGGGCTGTACGCGCCGACGTCGGGCCGAATCACATGGGACGGCATCGACCTGCAGGACATGGACCCGCGATCGCTTCGCCGGGAGATGTCGGCCGTATTTCAAGATTTCGTCCGCTACGAGACGACCTTGCGCGATAATGTCGGCTTCGGCTTGCCGGAGGAGGCCGCTTCCGACGACAGATTGCGAGCGGCCTTGCGGGCTTGCCGCGCGGAATCGCTTGAACGGCAGGCGGAAGGGCTCGATAGGCGCGTCGGCAGGCTTACGGAAGGCGGCCGCGAACTGAGCGGCGGCCAATGGCAGCGGCTCGCGATTAGCCGCGCGGCCTTGCGCGATGCGCAGCTGCTCGTGCTCGACGAGCCCACTTCCGCGCTCGATCCGCAGTACGAAACTGAGCTGTACCGGACGTTCCGGCAGCTGGCGGCCGGACGAACCGTGCTGTTCGTGTCGCACCGGCTGGGCTGGGCAAGGCATGCGGACCGAATCGTCGTCTTGCGCCAAGGGCGAATCGTCGAAGAAGGCGCTCACGATACGCTGATGGCGGCCAACGGCGAATATGCATCGATGTTTCGCGCGCAGGCGGCATGGTACCAGGCTGAAGCCGCCGAGCGAATCCAGTACATGTAGGCGATAGCGCATGACGGGCGTGAAAAGGAACGGAACAAGGAAGAGCGAATATTCGTATTCGCGCAACATTTCGCCCTATTGGAAGTATTATCCTGTATGGTCTGCGAACGGCATTTGCAGGAGGGGGAGTACCCATGATGATAAAATCCTACGTGATCTATGGTCTTGCCGCGACGCTAATTGTAGCGAGCTGGCTAGGCAATATCGGCTATAACCGGTACTATCGGCTGCCGGAGGGGCGGTTTCTGCAGCATCATATCGAAGCGATGGACTCGCTCGGCATTGCTTTCGATCTATACTATGTCGCCAACAAGGGAGACAAGCGGACGATTCAATCCATTCAGGCAGCGGGCTTGCCGGCCTTGGCCGTCTACCCCGTTCAAGTGCGTCAGGAATTAAACCGGCAAACGATCTACGCGATTACCTGCTATTACCAAAGCGCAGCCGAACGGACAACGGCGCAGCCGCCGCTTCGCCTTCATGCCGTTACCGTTACGTTCAATGACGGATTAACGAAAGAGATGGAGGTCGGCGATATTATCGTCTATCGGGATCGGAACCCGTCCTTGGATTCACCGGTTGAATTTTCTTCCGGAGGGAGCTCGTCGGATCATAGCGGGTATAACTCAATGCGCATGACCCGGCCTGCTGCATTAACCGCGACTTCTTCAGCCTGGCTGGGCCTGCTCGGGAAGGACTTTCAATTCGACGTGAAACGGATCATCAACATTACGGACGCCAGCGGCATCCACGAAACGGAAGCGGCCTATCCGATGAAGCTGGCCGAAGGCGACAGCGTCATAACGAACTACCGGTTCGATTTTGCAGGCAGCGATCCGCTTGCGACCCATGTATTCCGCTTGCTGCTGGCGCATACGTTCGAGGAGGACGGCGGACGTCGGCTGAACGATCCGATCTATGCGAGTTACGAGCCTGTCTTCACGGAATCGCAAATGAAGTATTTTGTCCGAGCACAGCGGGAGGAGCGGAAATGACAAAGCCGGCATATTCCCTCATCGCTTGGGGCATCGCGCTCAGTCTGATCGACATCCATATCGGATATTTCAGATTTGCCTTCATCGGCTACCTGCTGCTGATGCGGGGAGCCTATCGATTGGGGAAAACCAATCGTTATTACCGCATCGCGTTGGCGGGTTCGCTGCTGCAGGAGATTCTGGCCTGCGCCGCCGCGATGACGGGACTGCGCATGGATTTGCCCTTGCTGAGCAACGAAGTCGTGACAGTGCCTGAGCTGCTTCGCATATCTGCATCGATCGTTGCCTTGCTGGTTACGATGTTCGGTCTTTGCTCCGGCATTCAGGCCGAAGCCGAGGCGAACGGAGCGCAGCCGCTCGTCCAATCCGCCCGTTCGACATGGATAGCGCTGCTCGCGATCAATGGCGCAAGCCTGTTCCTTCTGCCCTTCCTGATGAACGTCCTAAAGTCGGATGCGATCTGGTTCATGCTGCTTCTTGGGGCGGCCGGGTTCCTGGCGAGCGCACGGGTTCTCTTCCTGGTCCGCCAAGCGAGGCGATCGATACAGGCCGCCGATGTGACCAAACTGTGAGTAGGGTGTCAGTGCGAAGAGGTTTTAATCGGATTCGGTTTGGGTTACCATCATACATGGAGGCATTGGCCGATCCCGGCGGCGCCTTCCATTATGCTTGGAGGGACGAATATGGATAACTTTGCATGCTTGTATGTCATTCGCGGCGAGCCCTACCAGCCGGGCACTTGCATCAATCTGAACCTGAACGGCACGCTGATCGGCCGGCAATCCGTTCAATTACAGCCGGATTTGGCATTCTCGAACCCCTTTATCTCCAGGCAGCATTTCATCATCCGAAGAGAGCAGGACAAGGCGGTGCTCTATGATCTCGGGAGCCGTCACGGCACGGAGATTAACGGCATACGGCTAACGCCGCATACGCCTTATCCGCTGAACACGTTCGACATCATCAAGCTCGCCAAAGGGATGACGGTTCTCCATTTCTCCTATATGTTTGCGGAGCAGACGCTTGAGCTCGAACCGTTCAGCATCGCCAGGCAGCTGGAAAACCCGGATCAGCTCACGGTGAATTGGGAGAAGAGGGAATGCGTCGTGGAAGGCAAGCGGATCCCGATGTCGGAGAAAGAATATTTGCTGATTCGCGTGCTTCACGAGCATGAGAACCGGCTGGTGCCGCTTGAGGAAATCAAATCCCGCGTGTGGCCGGAACGGTCTCCGGGAGCGGGAGGCGTACCGGATGTGACGCTCGACGAATTGAACACCCTCATCTACCGGGTGCGCAAAAAATTCGGCAAGGACAGCTTTATGATCAGCGCGGTGCGCGGCAGCGGATACATGCTCGAAACGGAATCAAACTCAACGAAAGCAGGCGTACCGACATGAAGGTCATCCAAGCGGAGTATTCCGGGCAACTGAACGGAACCGTACATATACCGGGAGCGAAGAACAGCTCCCTTGCCGTGCTCGCCGCCGCGTGCCTGGCGGACGATCAAGTCACGCTGGAAGGCATCCCGTGCATTGACGATGTCCGCCTCGTAACGGAAATCTGCCGCGATATCGGCATGGAGGCGAGACAAACCGGCGGACAAGTCGTCCTCGACCCGCGATGGATACATAGCGCGGCCATCGACCCCGGCAAGGCTTCGGGCTATCGGGCGTCGTATTACTTCGCCGGCGCGCTGTTGTCCAAATTCGGCAGCGTCACCATCGGCTTCCCGGGCGGGGACGATTTCGTGTCAAGGCCGTTCGATCAACATATCAAGGTATTCGAAGCGCTCGGAGCGAAGGTGCGGTTGTATCCGGAGTATTACAGCGTTCAGGCTGCCGAGCTGAAGGGCGCGGATATTTATTTCGACACCGTCACCTCGGGCGCGACGATGAACGCCATGCTGGCGGCCGTAAGGGCCAAAGGGCGCACGCAGCTGCATAACGCCGCAGTGGATCCCGAGGTCGTCGATACGGCGGCCTTCCTGAACAGGCTGGGAGCGCGGAGATACGGAGCGGGCACGAATACGATCCGCATCGAAGGCGTCGCCTATCTCAACGGGGGAACGCACACGATTATTCCGGACCGGCTGATCGCCGGAGCTTTCCTGATGGCCGCCGGACTGAACGGCGGGCAAGTTACGGTGATGGATGTCATCCCCGAGCATCTAACCGCCTGCCTTTCCAAGCTGGAGGAGATCGGGCTGCAGCTGCACCGCGGCGAGAATCGCATTACGGCTTACGGCACGGGCAAGCTGAAGGCCACACGGATTCGCGCAGGCATGTATCCGAGCTTCGCCACCGATTTGCAGCAGCCGATGACCGCGCTTCTGCTGCAAGCCAAGGGCAGAAGCATCGTCGCCGACCGCGTCTATCCGAAGCGGTTCGCTCATGTCCCGCAGCTTCGCCGGCTCGGCGCGGAGATCGAGCAGCGGCAAGAAGTCGCCCATATCCGCGGCGGACGTCCGCTCCGCGGCGGCTGGGTGCATGCGACGGATGTGCGCGCCGGCACCTGCTTGCTGCTGGCCGGATTAGCTGCCGAGGGCAGCACCTGCATAACAGGCGTCGATCATATCGAACGCGGTTACGAGGACATCATCGGCAGCTTCCGCTCCATCGGAGCCAAGCTCTCCTTGAGGGAGCTGGATGAGGGCGAGCTGTCCGACCGGATTCACATGCACAGGTAATTCAGCGCAAAGGGAGGCGATGAAGTGGCTGTACGATTTCCGACGCATATCGTGTCCGCAGGCGGAATCGTGGAAGACGGACAAGGCAATATCCTAATCGTCAGGACGCATAACGACGGCTGGGTATGCCCGGGCGGACAGGTGGAAACGGGCGAGAATCCGATGGACGCCGTGGTTCGGGAAATCAAAGAGGAAAGCGGCATCGACGCCGAGGTTTGCAGCCTTATCGGCGTCTACTCGAATACGGGGACGTTCCTTTGGCATGACGGCGTGACCGTCGTGCCGACGCAAGTGATTTTCGAATTCGTCTGCAGCCCCGTCGGCGGGGAGCTGGCCGTCTCGGAGGAAACGTCCGACAGCCGTTGGGTGGCGAAGGAGCGCGTCCTTGATTTCATTACGCATCCGGCGATTCGGGCCCGGTACCAGGCGTATTTGGATGATAACGGCACGGTGAATTACATGGACTATGTCACGCATCCGGAGTTCGTCATCAAGCATCGGACCTCGCTTACGAAGTAGACGGAACGCAGAAGACGGTTCGCATAACGGAACGACGCAGCCAAGCCACATATATCGCGGCTTCAGGCTGGCTGTCGGGAAAGTTCGCCGCCGCCTAGCCGCATGTTTGGAAAGGAAAGGAAAGGATCCACCTCCAGGACTCGCGGACAGAGGTTCCGCTATTTTGGCGAAATCGGGCTTTTAGAGGGAGCGCACGGATACAGGATCCGTTAATGTCCCCGAATGACATCGAAAACAGGCTAATCAGCCGATATAGCGGATCTCCTGTCCGCGAGCACGCGGAAAAACGTAATATAGAAGCGGATAACGGATCTCCTGTCCGCTTCCTTGCATCGGCGCACGCACCGCGAACCAGCCGTCATGAAGCCGGCTGGTTCGACACGGTCACGGCAGTCCCCGCCATGCCGGCCAAGCGCCGACAGGAATTGTTCTTGCTCCGAGGCGTTCAGGGCGCGGTTTGCCGCGAGCCTGCTCGAAGCAACGTGTCGTTCTCTACAATCTGAAGCCGCAGACATTGCGGCTTTTTCGTTTATTCGTTATGAATTCATGGAATCTTCAAAGGTTGCCCGTTCCCGCCATGGATGTTTCGATATACTGAAAGTAATGACAGTTTTATACAGTTACAAATGCAGTTACAGATACGGTTGCCTCAAGACCAGACATGCAGCTCGATGGATCGATTAATCGGAACAGGCGGTGAGGATATGTTCTGGAGCTCGAAGAAACAGAAAAGCAACAAGACGAAACGGACGGATGCAAGCGAAACGCCCCAAGGCGCAGCGACAAATGACAGCGCTGACATGGAAGCGGGAACCGAGCTCGAACGCTGCGATTCGCAAGAGGGCGCGAGACAATACTGGAATGCCGGGATGTCGGTTGACGATTGGGTCAGCGAGATGTTCAAGGAAGAATGGAAGCGAGGCGCGTTCGACGATCTGGCAGGCAAAGGCAAACCAATCGAAGTGCCGTCGGGCGATGTCACGAACAGCATGCTCAAACAAGCGAATTTCCTGCCGAGCTGGCTGACGCTGCAGCATGAAATCAGAGACAAGCTCCGGCAATGGATCCTGCGGCTCGACAACGACGGCGGCACTGCGATGGATCGGGAGCTGGCCGAGATCAACGCGATGATTGGCAAGTACAATGGCACGGTTCCTCATCATGCCTTGCAGAAGTTAACGATTACGAAAGAAAACGCGAAACGGCAGCTCGGACAGTGGGAGTAGCACGTCTTGATATAGAACATGGATAATAGAAGTGACAGATAACGGCGGCCGGCATGAGGGCTGCCGTTTTTTGCGCTGGCGGCCCGCAAGATCAGCGGCAGGAATGATACAAAGTGTATGATTACCCGGTAAACATCTGATGATTACCGGATGTAAAGGCTTACAAGCTGCGCTATGATGGGAATGACGGGCACTGCCGGACGACCGCCGTCGATAAGCTTGGAGGGAGGGAAGCACGCCGCATCCGCATTCATAGCATCGACCATGCCTAGATACGACAATTCGCGCAGGCAAATCGATTATTAGGGGAGCGAGAACAGTAGGGATGACGAATTATGGACGATATTTCAAGAAAACGATGCTCGCGCTGTTAAGCGCGACGCTGTTGGCTTCGGTATTCGCCTCGGGCGCTTTCGCCGCAGGGGATAGCGGCGGCGTAACGGACATCGATTTGACCCATGCCACCGCCTCGGCATCCAGCGAAACCGGCGGCGGCTGGGACGAAGGGCCGGCCAATGCCATTGACGGCAACACCTATACCAAATGGGCGTCCAGCCCTTCGCAAGACATGCCGCAATCGCTCGTCATCGACCTGGGCGCGGCGTATGCCGGCGTTTCGGAGGTTCGCTATTTCCTGGGCGAATATGAATGGACCGGACGGATCACGAGCCACGAAATTTGGGTCAGCACCGACAACGCGAACTGGACGAAGACTTACGAGGGCGTATGGCCGAACGTTCCGGGGCAGTGGCGCACGGACGATTTTGCTCCCGTAACGGCACGCTACGTGAAGCTCGTCGCTACCGCCGCCGGACAAAATGAAACCGAACCGGCCGCGCGCGCATCCGCCACGGAAATCCGGATCGCTTACTCATCCGTGCCGACGGAGCCGGCCGTACTGACGGGCAGCCTGACGGCGCCTTCTGCCGCCGCGCCCGGTCAGGCGATCGACGCCGCCATCGCCGTGTCCGGCGTGAGCCAGGCGTACGCGGTCGGCGACCTTGTCGTCGATTACGATCCGTCGCGTCTGGAATTCGCCACGACGACGGACGACAAAGGCAGCTTGATCCTTGCCGGGGACGCGTATACGTCGCCGCGCAGCGGCATCGTCGTCATCGGCAGCGCCGTCAAGCCGGCAGTTGGCCAAATTCGCCTGCTGCTGGCCCGGACCGGCAGCCAGGGCATATCGACCGACGGCGCGCTCTTGCAGCTGCACGGCAAGGTGAAGGAGACGGCGACGGCCGGTTCGGCTGCGCTTTCCGTGGCGTCCTTGTCGCTGACGCAAGAGGACGTGACAGTGACGGCCGACGTAACGAGCGCTTCCGTAAGCATCGCCGTCAGCATCGACGGCAGCGCGCTCGGCGCGGCGATCGAAGCCGCTCAAGCGAAGCATGACGCGGCGGTCGAGGGCACCGGGATCGGCCAATACATCGCTGGAGCGAAGGCGGCGCTGCAGGACGCGATCGACAGCGCATCGGCCGTGCTCCATAACGCGTCCGCGACGCAGCAGCAAATCAACGATGCCGCAGCGGCGCTCGCGGCGGCGGTGAGCGATTTCGACGCGAAGGTCATCACCGCGCCGGCCAACAAGTCCGAGTTGGCCGCAGCGATCAGCGCCGCGCAAGCCAAACACGACGCTTCCGTCGAAGGCGCGAAGATCGGTACGTACGCAGCCGGCTCGAAATCCGCGCTGCAAGCCGCGATCGATGCCGCGAACGTCGTCTATGCAAGCGCCAAGCCTTCGCAAGCGCAGGTCAATCAGGCGACCGGTACCTTGAACGCGGCGCTGCAGACGTTCCTGACGAAGCTGATTACGCTTGTTCCGGGAGAGACGAGCGTGACCATCCAGGATCTCATGCTGCTCATCAAGCACTTCGGCATTACATCGTCGGACGAAGACTGGTCCGCGGTCGCGGCCGCCGATATGTTCGACAATGGCGAAATCACCATTCAATCGCTTGCCGCGGTAGCTCGTCTCATCCTGGACGACTGGCTCGCGCAGTAAGATTCGGAGACGCAAGCTATCAATAGGTTTCATAAGAAACGGCAGCCGGCCTCAGGCTGCCGTTTGGTAATGTACCGGCACGATGGGGAGGAGGAAGCGGGTTTGGCGGAAGTTTTATAAATGCCGAATAAAATGGTTCGGACCGGAGGATAGTAATTTATATCCCATCTAGGAGGTAAATGACATGGCAAACAACAATACACTACTGGTTCCGCAAGCATCGCAGGCACTGGATCAGTTGAAGTTCGAAGTCGCTCAAGAGCTCGGCATTCAGCTTTCTCCCGACGGCTACAACGGTAATTTATCGACCTATCAAGCAGGCAAGATCGGCGGCTCGATTACGCGCCGTCTCGTTCAAATCGCGGAGCAAAGCCTCGGCGGCGGCATGCATTAACGGTTCGCACACATAACAGCCTCTCTTTCGAGGACATCGGGAGAGCACGCGCATCGGGAGCAAGCGCTCATCTATGAGGGCTTGCTCCTTTTGCGCGCGTCGCGGAATGAAGCGCGCAAGCTTCAAGAAGCGAGCCTCGCAGCGGGCGAATCCATAAGGACGCGACAAGGCGATGAAGGAGCTGCTCCTTCATCGCCTTGTTATGCTCCGCTATCGCCTTAGGGTCCGCTTCAGAACGGGAATGTCCGTCTTTCCTTCTGGACGGACACCCACTTGCTCGTCGTAAACTCTTCGAAACCGAGCTCGCCGCCGTAGTGGCCGATACCGGACGCTTTCTCGCCGCCGAACGGCGCGTTCGGGTCCATATTGACGGTCGTATCGTTCACATGCGTCATGCCGCTTTCGATTGCGCGCGCGAACGCCATGCCTTTCGCCGCATCCTGCGTGAACACGGCACTGGACAAGCCGTACTCGGTGTCGTTCGCCAGCGCCAGCGCCTCCTCTTCGGAATCGAACGGAATGATCGTGGCGATCGGTCCGAAGACTTCGGTCTGCGCCAGCTTGCCGTTCGGATTCACGTCCGCGAAGACGAACGGCGTAATGATATTGCCGATGCGCTGGCCTTCGAGCACCAGGCGGGCGCCTTCCTGCTTGGCGATCTCCGCGAGGCCGAGTACCTTCTCGACCTGGCGCTCGTTGATGAGCGGGCCGACGATGACGGCCGGATCGGCGGGATTGCCGTATGGCACTTGCCGCAGCCGATTCGCGAACCGCGTTACGAAGGCGTCGTAATGCTTGCGATGGACGAAGAAACGGTTGGTGCAAATGCAGACTTGTCCGGCGTTGAGCAGCTTGCTGAAGACGGCGGCATCGATCGCCTGATCCAGATCGGCATCCTCGAGAACGACGAACGGGTTGTTGCCGCCGAGCTCGAGCGAGGCGCGCTTCAGATGTTTCCCGCACAGTTCGCCGATGCGGCGTCCGACGCCGGTCGAGCCCGTGAATGAAATGACGCGCGGAACGGGATGCTCGATCATATAATCGCCGATCTCCGCGACATCGTAACAGACGACGTTCAGGACGCCCTTCGGCAAGCCCGCTTCTTCGAAGATTTCGGCCACGATCGGGCCCCCCGAGATGTACGTCTGCGAATCGGGCTTCAGCACGACGGCATCGCCCGCGGCGATGGCCGGCGCGACGACGCGCATCGCCATGTACAGCGGGAAGTTGAACGCGTTAATCAAGCCGATGACGCCCGCAGGGGCACGGAAGACGTGGTTCTCCTTGTTCGGCAGAACGGAAGGGAACACTTGCGGCGCGAACATCGCGTCCACGTAATTCACGGCCGTCAAGACCGAAGCGACGGAAGCCATGAATTCGGAGACGGTCTTCACGGCAGACGCCCCGGTTTCCCGGATCATGATGCCGACGATCTCGTCCTTCCGATCCTGAAGCAGCTTCGCTGCGCGCCCGAGAACCTGCTTGCGCTCCTCGGCGGTAGAGCGGGCCCAGCGCTTCTGGGCTTGCTTCGCTGCCTCGTACGCTTCGTCGATATCGGCGCGGTTGGCCAGCCGAATCCGGGCGACGAGCTCGTTGTCGAACGGATTGACGTTATCGAAGATTTGCGTGCTCGCGCCTTCGCGCCATTCGCCGTTGATATATTGTTTGTCGTAATGTGCCATCATATGAGCCTGCCTCCTTGCTTAGAATTTCGTAATCACCGTTACGCCGAAGCCGGCATAATTCGTCATGTCGTCAAATGCGGCGTTGATCTCTTCCAGCGCGATTTGCTTCGTGACCAGTTTGCCCGGCTCCAATTTGCCCGTCTCGACCATTTGCAGCATTTCGCGGTATTCCGGAATCGGCATCGATACGGAGCCGGCGATCGTCAGCTCGTTCATGATCATCAGATTGAGCGGCACGGGCGTCATGCCGCCGTTCGGGTTCGAGCTGAGGCCGATTTGCACATGGCGGCCGCGTTTGTTCAAACTGAAGAGCGAGTTGAGGAACGTATCTTGAATGCCCAGGGCGTCGATCGTCACGTTGGCGCCGCCCTTCGTCAATTCCTTGACGGCTTCCGGCGCTTTGACGTTCTTGCTGTTGATCGTGGCGACGGCGCCAAGCCGCTTCGCGAATTCCAGTTTATCGTCCGCGATGTCGACGGCAATGACGTTGGCTCCCGCCGCGGTAGCGATTTGAATCGCGGAGAGTCCGACGCCGCCGGCGCCGTATACCGCAACCCATTCGCCCGGCCGCACGCTGCCTTGGGCAACGACGCCGTGGAAAGCGGTCATGAACCGGCAGCCCATTGCGCTGGCGGTCAAGAAATCGACGCCGTCCGGCAGGTGGAGCAGGTTCAAGTCCGCGTTCGGAATATGAATGTATTCCGCGAAGCCGCCGTCGAAGCTGAAGCCGACCATTTTCATGGAATCGCATACATTATGATGTCCGGCTTGACAGTGCGGACAGGTGCCGTCGCCTTGGCTGAACGGCACGATGACGCGGTCGCCTTTCTTGAAGTTGCGAATGCCGCTGCCGACCTGCTCGACGACGCCGCTCATTTCATGGCCGAGAATATGCGGGAACGATCGGATGGACGACGGCATATGACCGGCCCAGCCGTGCCAGTCGCTGCGGCAAATGCCCGTCGCTTCCAGCTTCAGAATAACGCCGTCGGGCGCGAGCTCCGGATCGGCAACCTGCTTGACGACGAGGGGTTGATTGTAGGCTTCCAATACTGCTGCTTTCATATGAAGGGTCATCTCCCTGAGTAGAATGTTCAGTGCGACTCCTATTATAGGCCGAGGCATTATTGATGTATAATACATAATTAATTATGTTATTATAGCTGTTAGTCTATATATAAAAGGTGGTTGGCGATGGAGCTGCTGCAGCTGCAATATTTTCAAACGGTCGCGAAACTGGAGCATATGTCGAAGGCGGCGGAGGCGCTCAATATCGCGCAGCCGTCGCTCAGCAAGACGATCTCGCGGCTCGAAAGCAGCATCGGCGTGCCGCTGTTCGATCGGCATGGGCGGAATATTCGGCTGAATGCGTTCGGCAAAGCCTTCCTTCAGCGGGTGGAGCGGATTTTCCGCGAGCTTGAGGAAGGCAAACGGGAAGTGCTCGACATGGCGGGACTTAATCGCGGCAGCATTACGCTGGCGGCGTCCATCACGAGCGTGCTGCCGGAGCTGCTGGGGGATTTCCTGACGGCGAATCCGAACGTGCATATCCGCCAGTTTCTGGAGCCTACGGCGGAGATGAGGCGCATGATGGAGAACGGCGAGATCGATCTGTGCATTTCGACCGCACCCGTCGAAGGGCCGGATATGGCATGGCTGCCGCTGCGGACGGAAGAGATTTTCGTGATCGTGCACGAACGGCATCGTCTGGCAGGGCAGGAGAGCGTCAAGCTCACCGATCTGAAGGAAGAGCCGTTCATCGGGCTGCGGCCGGGTTATTGGTTCCGGACGCTTACGGACGAACTGTGCATCGGTGCAGGCTTCGTGCCGAAGACGATGATCGAGCTCGACGAAGCGGACGCCGTCGTCCTCCTGCTGCGCAAAGGGCTTGGCATCGCGTTCGTGCCGCAGCTGGCCTGGGAGAAGAGGGCCGCGTTCATGCCGAACCGATTGCGGATCGCAGATCCTCCGGGCTGTGTCGTGACGACAGGCCTGGTGTGGTCCAAGAAGCATTATATGTCGGTCGCGGCCCAGCGGTTCCGGCAATTCATTATCGATTATTTCCAGCGGATCGAGTCGGAGTGACCCGAATTCGTGAAACAGATGAACCGTACCTAAGCATGAGGCTGGTGCGGTTCTTTGCGTTATCTACTCTGCTTAGCCGCCTGGACGGATGTCCTAGAGCGAAATGAGTTCCTTCACCTATATGAAAAACCTTAGAAAACCGAATGGAATATATATTATTCGTTCAGATTCAGCCATGATAGCATAGTGGTATCTCGTATTGCAGGAGGCAGAGGATGGAAGCGATGAACGAGCAATGGATAGCTGCGGCGGAGAACGGCAACCTGGAACAGGTGCTGAAACTGCTTGAAGACGGAATCGACATCAATGCGACGGATCGGCGCGGAAGAACGGCCGTTCTAGCGGCAACGTATCGGAATCAAGCCGCCGTCGTCGAAGCGTTGATCGGGCGGGGAGCGGATATTAATATTCGCGACCATCATTTGGACAACGTGCTGCTGCACGCCGGGGCGGCAGGCTATCTCGAAATCGTTCGGCTCGCGATCGGCGCCGGCGCCGATACGAGGCTTACGAACCGGTTCGGAGGCACGGCGCTGATCCCGGCCGCGGACCGCGGACATGTCGACATTGTCAACGAGCTGCTTGCGCATTCGGACGTTAACGTGAATCACATTAACAATTTGCACTGGACGGCGCTGCTAGAAGCGGTCATCTTGGGCGACGGAGGAGCACGGCATCAAGCCATCGTGAAGCTGCTCCTCGACCATGGCGCCGATGCGGGCATCGCCGATCAAGACGGCGTAACGCCGCTCGCGCACGCGAAGAGAAGAGGCTTCCGCGAGATCGAGCGCATCCTGCTGCAAGCGGCGCAGCCCGAATAGAAGAAGAATACCGAATAGAAGCATACTACGAAGAGGTGAAGAGCATGCACGAAACCTATTGGCTGAAGAATGTCCGGCTCGAAACCGGGCATGTCATCGAAGATGGCGTCATTACGGGGACGACGACGGATAACTATCATCTCCTGATCGAGAACGGCAGGATTGCCGTTATCGCGTTAGCGAGCGAGACGCAGGATGCTGCCAAGGCGGGAGAATCGGCGGGATGCGGGACGGGAGAATCAACGGGAATCGGGACGGAAGAATCAACGGCATTCGGGACGCTGCCCGCGCTCGATGCGCAAGGCTTGCTTGCACTGCCGTCGTTCGTCGAACGGCATTGCCACCTGGACAAGACGCTGCTCGGCGATCGTTGGCGGCCGGTCCGACCGGCATCTTCGCTATTCGAGCGTTTCGACATCGAGAAGAACACGCTGCCCAAGCTGGCGACGACGATGAAGGCGCGCGCCGAAACGCTGCTCGGCACCCTGCTTCGGGCCGGGTCGACGCATGTTCGCACGCATGTCGACGTCTACCCCGAAGCCGGGCTTCGCCATTTGGAAGCCATTCAGGAAGCGATCGCCGCCTTCGAGGGCAAACTGAACGTCGAGATCGTCGCCTTCCCGCAGCACGGACTTCTCCGCACGCAATCCGTCGGTCTCGTTCGCGAGGCGCTTGCCCGGGGCTGCAGGCTGGTCGGCGGCGTCGATCCGGCAACCGTGGACGGCGACATGGAGCGATCGCTGCAGCGGATGATGGAGCTGGCCGTAGAGGCGGATGCGGATGTCGATCTGCATCTGCATGACGGCGGCAGCGTCGGACTCGCGACGATCAAGCGGCTGGCGCAATTGACGGAAGAAGCCGGCTGGCAGGGCCGGGTAGCCATCAGCCATGCGTTCGCGCTCGGCGATATGGCAGGAACGGAAGCCGAGCAGATAGCGGAGCTGTTGGCCGGGCTCGGCATGACGATCATCACCAGCGTGCCGATGGGGCGGGTGATCCCGCCGGTTCCGTTCCTTCAGGCGAAGGGGGTAGCGGTCGCGGTCGGCTGCGACAATATTTTCGACTCATGGTCGCCTTTCGGCAACGGCGACATCCTCGAGCGGGCGGGCCGCCTGGCAGAACGGTTCGGTTGGAGCACGGAGCAGGCGCTGGCCGATTCGCTCCGTTATATTACGGGCGGCAGAACGCCGCTTGATCGGCAGGGCGGACAAGCGTGGCCGAAGCCGGGAGACGAAGCCAGCATCGTTCTGGCGGAAGCAAGCTGTTCGGCGGAGGCGGTCGCCAGAAGAGCGAACCGGCCGGCCGTTCTGTATCAGGGCAAGGTCGTGTCGGGATCGCTGAAGGAGGCCATGTCATGACCCGTTCGGCGTACTGGCTGGTCAACGTTCGATTGGAGAGCGGCTACTGCTATGAGGATGGCGCAATTGTCGGAACCGCTACGGATATCTGTCATATCCGGGTGGAGGATGGCGTGATCGCGGCCATCGCCGCCTCGGGCGCTAAGCCCGCCGATGGGCTGCCGCAGCAGGATGCTGCCGGGCTCCTCATGCTGCCCGCGTTCAAGGAAATGCATATTCATATCGACAAAACCTACTACGGCGGACCGTGGAAGGCCGTCCGGCCTGCGGCCAGCATCTTCGACCGGTTCGAGGAAGAGCGCAGGCTGCTGCCGCAATTGCTGCCGACGGCGCAGCAGCGGGCGGAGAACATGCTCGGCATGCTGCTCGGATACGGCTCTACCCATGTCCGAACCCATTGCAACATCGATCCGGTCGTCGGCTTGAACAACCTGGAGGCCACCATTCGGGCGCTGCGGACGTACGCCGGCAAAATATCCGGCGAGGTCGTCGCCTTCCCTCAACACGGATTGCTTCGCTCCGATTCGGCGGGGCTTGTCCGGGAAGCGATGAAGCATGGCGCCACCCATGTCGGCGGCGTCGATCCGGCAACCGTGGACGAGAATATCGAGCGGTCGCTGCAGACGATCATGGACATCGCCGTGGAGGCGGATGCAGGCGTGGACATTCACATCCACGACCGGGGCGAGCTCGGCTTAGCGACGATGCACCGGCTTGCCGACCTTACGGAGGAGGCGGGCCGGCAAGGCCGGGTGACCGTCAGCCATGCATTCGGCTTTGCCGGCGCGATCGAAGCCGCCGCCGAATTGGCGGAACGTTATGCGGCATTAGGCATCTCCATCACCTCGACCGTGCCGATCGGCTCGATGATCATGCCGATTCCGATGCTGCGCGCGAAAGGCGTCCGTGTCGAGCTGGGCAACGACAGCATCACCGATCATTGGTCGCCGTTCGGCACCGGGGACTGCCTGGAGAAAGCAGGGCGGCTCGCCGAGCTGTACCGGCATGTCGACGAACGCTCCCTTGGCGAGTCGCTCGGTTATATTACCGGCGGCGTGATTCCGCTTGACGGCAGCGGCAAGCGCATATGGCCCGCGGTCGGCGACAAGGCCGATGCCGTCTTCGTGCAGGCCGGCTGCTCCGCCGAAGCCGTAGCGCGGAGAGCGAAGCGCGAGGCGGTGTTAGTCGGCGGAACGATCGCAGCCGGCTCGTTGAAGGACGCCGCCGTGCGATAGACGATGTTTCACGAGAGGGAAGAGCGGCACAACGGCGAAAACGGCGGCTGGTATCAACCAGTCGCCGTTCTAGTCTGAGCCTATCGTGCTTCGTGCTTGCCGTTCATCCGTTATGGATCCAATGTTATGGATCCGTTGTTATTGATCCATATAGTCATCGATCGTATTCAAGACCTCGATTAACTGCCATTGGCAGAACACGACCTCATGTTCGTCCTCGTCCGTCTCGTTACAGATCGCATAGTATTTGTCCGTGTGCTGGTACACCTTGAAGCCTCTGTAATTGCCATAAATATTTCGCATGCTTTCAACTCCCTGTGTCGTAAGGATTTTGCCATTATGCAAGCTTGCTTAACGGATTGACGACGTTGTTCAGCGTGGATTTCCATATCAGGTTCTGCTGCAGTACCGTCAGGAAGTAGTGATTCGTGCCTTCCGATAATACAATCACCGGTTTATCGTACACAGAGGACCGGGGCAGCCGATAGACGGCTTGCTCCAGCTCCTCATGATCGAAAGCCGTCTGCCGGGGGCTGATGGATAAGACGATCCGTCCAACCACCTTGAATTGATGGCATGCATCCGTAAATTCCGCGTCATGCCATTCCAGCTGTTCCACCTGATTCACCCGAAACTCTCTCGACTCGCCTTGCTCGCTCTCCAGGATCAACCAATCGAGCGGGAGGTTGGATCTGTTCAACTCGTACGCGGCCTTATGGATCGCTTGCTTTTTCGTTCCCGTGATGACCATGCGCGATAGCTGCGCCTCAAAAATCGCCTGCGTGCCGGAATCTCTTTTTCTCATTGGGTAGGTCGAATCTCCTTTACCTTATCGTCATGCTTTGTATATGGGATGAATAGAATTTTATGTGATTTCGGCTGAAAAGTACGTCGAACCGCAGGTGGCGAGCCGTCAATAGTTTTGTCGAAACTTTCATGCTCATTCGGAAGTGCATGACGCGCAACATTATTGGATCCCGACGGAGGGATCGGGCGGAAGCGGGCGAATATGTACTTCATGCGGTACTACACGATCCATAAAGGAGCAGAGCGATGATCATTCCTAACGTTCGAACAGGCGAATTATTGATTCGAGAGGTCAATGAAACCCGCGTCCCGTATGGCATGCTGGCCATTTGGTTTCTGGGACAGGTCAGCGTGATCGTGAAAGGGGGCGATACCGTCGTGTACATCGATCCGTACTTGGCGAATTCGCCTTATCGGCGATTCGAGCCGCCGCTTCGGCCGGAAGAAGCGGCGAATGCCGACTGCGTGCTGATTACGCACGATCATATCGACCATCTGGACCCGGATACGATTCCGAAGATGGCCGAGCTCGGCAACGATACCGTATATGTGGCGCCAGGCTATTGTCTGGACAGTCTCGCTGAATTCGGCGTCCCTCCGGAGAAGCGCGTGCATGCGAAGACGGGGGAGTGGCGGGAAGTGAAGGAACTGCGCTATAAGCCGATTCCGTCGGCGCATGAGGAGCTGGAATACGATCCGGCGCTCGATCACCGGTTCGTCGGCTACATCCTTCAGCTGAACGGCGTGACGTTCTACCATGCGGGCGATACGACGATCTATCCCGGGATGATCGAGGCGGTTAAAGCCGAACAGGTCGATTGCGCCCTGCTGCCGATCAACGGGCGCGATCCGTTCCGGCTGGCGCGCAACATCGTCGGGAACATGAATTTCCGCGAAGCGGCCGAATTTGCGGCAGCGACCGGCATCGACACCGTCATTCCCGCGCATTACGACATGTTCGCGGGGAACGGCGAGCATCCTGGATATTTCGTCGATTATTTGTACGAGAACCATCCGACGCAGAAGAGTCATGTACCGGCACGATTCGAAAGGTACGTGTACGTGTCGGGCCGCGCCTTGAAGTAGCCGATGAACCGCAGTGCCGATGAGGAAGAAGAGATCCGATAAGGGGCTTCAGCCGTCGAGAAAGTCAGACGCCGCATATGCCGCATTCTATTGAAAGGAAAAGGTCCCCTCTCCAAGACTGGCGGACAGAGGTTCCGTAATTATGGGGGAAATCGGGCTATTGAAGGAGTGGGCGGACACAGGATCCGTTAATGTTCCCGAATGACATCGAACACAGGCTAATCAGCCGCTATAACGGATCTCCTGTCCGCCAGCACACGAAAAAACATGATAAAGAAGCAAATAACAGATCTCCTGTCCACTTCCTTGCATCGAGGGACATACCGGAACCAACCGTCATGAAGCCGTTTCGAACGGTTACGGCCATCCATGCCACGCCGGCGAAGCGGCAACAGGCTCTGTTCGTGATCCAGAGCGCGGGTTGTGACGAGCCTGCTCGAAGCAGCTTATCTGTTTCTCCTCAGATTGTTGAGAATAAACGGCTCGGCAAATCCGGTAAACGATTTCGTACCGCAAACGAAAAGAGACCATGGAGCGAAGCTTCGCGGATGCCACAGAGCGCCACGGGTTTCGCTATTGCCGTTTGCGGGGACTGCGGAATGCGACCGAACAGGCGTGATGACCGCAGCTGTTAGAGTGATGGCAGGACGATTTGACAATGATAATCATTATCACTTATGATGTGGGAATAAGATCATTTTTCACTCATAAGGATGTGGCAGCGTGTTTGCACCATTTAAAGAGGTTTCCGATGTGACCGATTGTCCATCGCCTGATATTTTGTCCGTGTGCTCTAGCAAGTCGGCCATGTTCGCTGCCGCCTTCGGAAAGGGTATTTTCCGCAAGAGCGGCGAAGAGCATTGGCAGCCCGCGGAGCAGGGGCTTCCGGAAGGCGTCACGGTTAACCGGCTGCAGGAAATTAACGGGTCGATGTTCATCTGTACGAATAAAGGCTTGTTTTATTACGACGCGAATGCCTGGTATCCGACCGATATTACTTGTCCATGCTATCAAGTCGTGCAGCGGGGACCGATCCTCGCCGCAGCGACGGAATACGGGATATGGTATAAGGTCGGCACGCACTGGAAGCGCATTGCGGCGCCGAACCTGCCGATCTACGATCTGCTTCTTACGCCGCACTATTACATTCTCGGCACTAATCAAGGCATCTCCCTCTATGATCAATACACGGATTCTTGGGCGGACTTCGCGCTCGGAACATCGGTTACCAGCATAGCCGTGCATCACGGCCAACTGGTCGGCGCAAGCATGGAAGGCGAGCTGCTTCAAGGAAACCAGCAGGGCGGATTCGTCCGCTGCGGCTTCCCGGACATGACCGTTTACGCCCTGAAGCCGACGGAAAGCGGCGTGTACGCTTGTACGAGCCGAGGTCTGTATCGGCTGCAGCAGCTGGGAGCCCGCATGATCCTGCGATCCATGCTTGCCGGGTATCCGGTAACCGATATGTGCAGCTCAGCGGATTGCATGTATGTCTCCACATTGAATTCGGGACTGAAGAAGATCGTCTTGTAACGGTTCTTCGTGTCGGAAGGTTATCATACGAAGCTTGAAGGCAGCAGGCCAATGGTCTGCTGCCTTTTCGATGTCATGGGCAATTGCGCGTTTTTCCTGTTCTTGGGCACGAAATATCATAAACCGAGTATTTTGTTTACAATAGTACCTTGACTGTCATAGTACTATGGCGTATCATGAGGTCATGGAGGTGATGCAATGAGCGAGAACAAGATCACATCCGACCTGCTGAGAGGACACACGGACACGATGATTTTACGGCTTCTGTCCGAAGCCGATCGTTACGGGTACGAGATTGTCAAGCTGATTGCCGAACGTTCGGGCGGCGAATACGAATTGAAGGAAGCGACGATGTACTCCAGCTTCCGGCGGCTTGAAGCGGACGGGGACATCGAATGGTATTGGGGCGACGAATCGCAGGGCGGAAGAAGGAAGTATTTCAGAATGACCGGGAAGGGCAAGGAAACCTACGCCCGGAACAAGAGCAATTGGGAGTACGCCAAACGCGTGTTAGAAAACTTATTATAAGGAGACTGATGAGGATGAACCAGAAGCTGAATGACTTTCTGAACGGCGTGTTCACGCCGTACGACGGGCTCAAGAGCGTGAGCGAATTGAAGGCCGACTTGCTGTCCGATTTGCAGGAGCGCTATCGCGAGCTGAGAGCCGAGGGCATAGACGACGAAACCGCGTTCAAGAAAACCATTGACGGGATCGGCGACATCGAACAGACGATTCTGGAGGTCGCGAACCTCTCCCGCTCGCTGGAGCGGCAACTGCTGACGAACTTCAGCGGCAGCAATCTGCAGGAGAGCGACTTTGCAGGCGTTACGGCTCGTAAAAGCCGGTTCAACGCAAGCGCGCTGCGCGGCTCCGACTTCTCCGGTGCGGATCTGACCGGCAGCACCTTCAGGAGCAGCGATGTGCGCGAAGCGAATTTCGACGGCGCGAACCTGACGGACTGCAGCCTGTCCACGCTCGACCTGACGAATGCCAGCTTCAATCGGACCATCCTCGTCAGAACCAACTTCAGCAAGTCGGGTCTGGACGGAGCAGTATTCACCGGCGCCAAACTGACCGATGTGACGCTGACGATGACCGATCTTCGAAAAACCGTATTCGAAGGCTGTCTCTTCGACGGGGTGGACTTCAAGTACACCGATCTGACCGGACTGCGTTTCGACGGACAGACGCTGATCGGCGTGAAGTTCGACAGAGCGGCGTTGACCGGAGCCTCATTCAGGAACGCTACGCTCAGAAACGTTTCCTTCAAGCCGGGGTTTACGCTTACGAACAAGTATTACCGGATGATCGCAACGATCTGCTTCGACGGCGCGAGGATGGATAAACTGACCTTTGCGCTGCTCAAAGGCATGGGAGCCGACTTGTCCAAAGTAACGGCTATTTCATAGCGGGATTCAATAAGAGGAGGGAACTCCGATGCAAACCGTGCCAACGAAGCCTATTCAGGTCCAAGGGCTGCGCAAATCCTACAAGCAGCATCAAGTACTGAAGGGCGTGGATTTCGAGGTGGAGAAGGGCAGTATCTTCGCGCTGCTCGGCTCCAACGGGGCCGGCAAGTCGACGGTCGTCAAAATTCTCGCGACGCTGCTTCAACCGGACGGCGGAACCGCGGCCGTTAACGGCTGCGATGTCGCGGCTGAACCCGATCGCGTGCGGCAGGCGATCAGCCTGACCGGACAATTCGCCGCCGTGGACGAACTATTAACTGGACGGGAGAATCTCGTCATGATCGCCAAGCTGCGCTACCTGAAGAACCCGCGCCGGGTCGCGGATGACATGCTGCAGCGCTTCGGCCTGACGGACGCCGCTGATCGCAAGGTGTCCGCGTACTCCGGGGGGATGCGCCGCAGACTCGACATTGCCCTAAGCTTCGTGGGGAACCCGCAAATTATTTTTCTTGACGAACCTACCACCGGACTTGACCCCGAGGCGCGGATCGAGGTGTGGAGCATCGTTAAAGCGCTTGCCGAAGGCGGCACGACGGTCTTACTGACCACGCAGTACCTGGAGGAGGCGGAGCAGCTTGCCGACCGGATTGCGATTCTCCACGATGGCCGGATTATCGCGAACGGCACGCTCGCGGAGCTCAAGCGGCTATTCCCGTCCGCTAAGACGGAATACGTCGAGAAACAGCCTACGCTCGAGGAGATCTTCCTCGCAATCGTCGGCAAGAAGGAGGCAGAGTGAATGGAAGCGGCCAAGAAACATTTCTTCACCGACATTAGCGTCATGCTCGGGCGCTCCATGCGTCATATTACCCGCAGTATGGATACGGTCATCACGGTTACCGTCATGCCGATCATGATGCTGCTGCTGTTCGTCTACGTATTCGGCGGCGCGATTCAATCGGGCGCGGATAACTACGTGAATTACCTGCTGCCCGGCATTCTTCTTATGGCGATAGCGAGCGGCATCTCCTACACGGCTTTCCGTTTGTTTACCGACGTACAGCGGGGAATATTCGAACGGTTCCATACGATGCCGATTTCGCGCTCGGCCCTGCTTTGGGGGCATGTACTGACATCGCTTGTATCCAACGCCATCTCGGTTGTCGTCATCATCCTTGTCGCGCTCGCCATGGGATTCCGTTCGTCCGCCGGCGTGCTGCCGTGGTTAGCCGTCGCCGGCATACTCGCGCTGTTCACGCTCGCCTTGACCTGGGTCGCGGCGATTGCCGGACTGTCCGCCAAATCGGTCGATGGCGCGAGCGCCTTTTCCTACCCGCTCGTCTTCCTGCCCTTTATCAGCTCGGCCTTCGTGCCGACCGCGTCGATGCCGAGCATCGTTCGCGCTTTCGCCGAGAACCAGCCGGTGACCTCGATCGTCGAATCGATCCGCGCCTTGCTCTCGGGCCGGCAGCCGGGCGGCGATATCTGGATCGCGCTTGCATGGTGCGTCGGAATCGCGCTGTTGGCTTATATGCTTGCCATGCGGGCATACAGGAAGCGGGTCTGAAACAACCCATCCGTCTATTTATTGAAATTACCGGAAAACTGCGCAACGACGGCCTGCACTTCCGCCACTTTGTCCGGCTTCAACAGGGAGAGCATCTTCGGAATAAACCCTTCCACATCATCCTTGGCAAACGATCCTTCGTCCTGCTTTCTAAAATTGTCGGCAAGCACGGCTTTGGCTTCATCCTCCTTGCCTTCTTGTACCCGCTGCAAAATGAACTGAGCAAACATCTCTTGTCCTTGCTTATCCATGCGCATGGCCTTCTATAGACGTATCGTCCATGATATGAAACCATTTGGTTTCGTTTGTTGTTATAACACCAAATGGTTTCATGTCAATGGCAAGTCCGGTCCGCTGCCAACTCCGGTACGCTTCGGCGTGATTGTACGGGCAACCAAAAATTACCTGCCGGGGTTGAAGCAGGATAAAGTCATTGACATAGTACGTGACACAAACTATATTGTTTGTATCGCGTACTATATTTCCGATGCGACAAGGCGCCGGAGCACCTCGTCAGTCTCGCGTCGGATGGTCGTATACGATGACTCTATCCAAGAAACGAAGGTGCAGCAATGGATCGGAAGAAGACCGTGCTACTGGTTATGGGAAGTACACGGGCAGGCAGGAATTGTCCGACAATCACGTCATGGGTCGCGTCCGTCGGCCGAGCCGGTTCCGATTACGAGTACGAGATGATCGATCTGGCGAAATGGCCGCTGCCGATGGACGACGAACCGGGGATACCCGCATTGGGCGGCTACAGCCAGCCGCACACGATCGCGTGGAGCGAGAAGATCCAGCAAGCGGACGGGGTCATTTTCGTTACGCCTCAGTTCAATTGGGGATATCCGGCGGTCCTTAAGAACGCGATCGATCATCTCTACCATGAGTGGCGGAACAAGCCCGTCATGATCGTAACTTACGGCGGTCACGGGGGCGGCCGATGCGGCAAACAGCTGCGCAGGGTCGCGGTGCGGCTCCGCATGCGCGTCGTGCCGACGTCTCCCGCGCTCCGGTTGTCGGATGCGGTCATCCGCGAGGGGGCGGAGCTGCGTCCCGAACGCGATTTTCGCCAATCCGCGCCGCAGGTGAAGCGGGCGTTCTCGGAACTGGCCGATCAGCTCGAAGGCCATGAGAGCGTCCTGGCGCGGATGCGCCGAACGTGGAAGGCCGCGTCGGCCGTTTTCTCGTAAGGAAGCTCAAGAGCTGCGGCCGAACTGATAAACTCGCGGCCGGCATACTGCGGGCAAGATCGAACTTGCGCAAGCGACGGAACGAATCCGTCGCTTGTTGCGGTATGTATGCGCCGATGTAGGTACATAATAGTCAGGAATGCGCATACAAAGCGATCTACCGGAAGGAAGTGAAGCGTCTTGACGACAAAATCTGCTGCGAACGGAAAACCGGAACGCGAAGGGAACGCGCTGTTCCTGACCATGAAGATTGCCGCATGGATCGCGCTTATCATTGGCGGCGTGATGTGCATCACCAATTTCGCTGATTTCAGCGACCGTAACAGGCAATTGATGACCGGGATCGGCTTCATGGTGGGCAGCGTGTTCATCTACATGATCGGCACGGCGATCAATCTCGTACATAAACGCAAGAGCGAATCCGAGTAACAACTGCAGCTTTACGGTTAAGGGCTGTTCCCTCGCACGGGGAGCAGTCCTTATTTAATTGAAATGACCTGCAATATAATCGCTGTAATATTGCGCCGTCTTCCGGGGAAAAATAAGTCAATCCAAGGCGAAGTTTAGGAGATGAGGAACTTATGAATACTTCGAATCTCGTGCGGCTGTTGAAGACAAGCGGCGCGTTGACCGGCATCGTGCTGCTCGCGACGGGTTGCAAGTCGATGATCGTCTTCGATCCGAAGGGGCCGGTCGGCATCCATCAGCGCGACCTGATCTACATCACCATGCTGCTATGCCTGATTATCCTGGTTCCGGTGTTGGCGATAACGGCCTGGATCGTCGTGCGTTACCGGGACAAGAAGAATAATGATGCGCCGTACCAGCCCGTATGGTCGCACAGCACCAAGCTGGAAATCGTCTGGTGGAGCATACCGATCGCCGTTATCCTGATCCTGGCCATCGTGACCGCACGGTACACGTACAAGCTGGATCCGGCCAAGCCGCTCGTATCCGACAATAAGACCATCACCGTTCAAGTGACGTCGCTGGACTGGAAATGGCTGTTCCAATACCCGGAACAAGGCATCGCAACCGTCAATTACCTGGTCATTCCAGAGAAGACGCCGATTAAGTTCGAGCTGACCTCGGACGGCCCGATGAATTCGTTCTGGGTGCCGCAGCTCGGCGGGATGATCTATACGATGTCCGGCATGGCGACGACGCTGCATCTGCAGGCCGATGAGCCCGGGAACTATATGGGCACCGGGGCTAATTTTACGGGCCGCGACTTCGCGAAGATGGGGTTTACCGCCAAGGCCGTATCGCGGCAGGATTTCGATCAATGGGTGGCGGAAGCGAAGGCGAGCGGGAATGAGCTCTCCGAGGACGGGTACCGCATGCTGGCCCAGCCGGGGACTGCCGAACGGATGACGTTCGCCGCCATCCCGTCCGGCCTGTTCGAACGAATCGTCCATGACTATTCGATGAGCCGCGGCGCGCCTCCGGGCTATACGCTGAAGGCGCAGACGCTCAGCGGCGAGAAGTCGACCGCGCATTCGGAAGGCGGCCAGCTGCCGCCCGGAAACGGCGCGCAGAAGAATGCGCCGGACATCGGCAGCTTCGGGCAATCCGGCCGGCCGCTGGACACGACGCACATGCATCATCATGGCAAATGAGAGGAGAGGCTTCCGTGATGGATTCAATAACTGATTTCGTTTCATGGTTCTTTGTCACGGGCGACCCGTTGATTTATGGTGCGGACGTAGCTATCCTGCTGACGACGCTGGCGATCGTCTTCGTGCTTACCTATTTCGGCAAGTGGAGCTGGCTGTGGCGGGAATGGCTGACGACCGTCGATCATAAGCGCGTCGGGATCATGTACATCATCGCCGCGCTGCTGATGCTGTTCCGGGGCGGCGTCGATGCGCTGCTGATGCGGACGCAGCTTGCGTTTCCCGATTTGAAGTTTCTGTCGCCGGAGCACTACAACGAGGTGTTCACCACCCATGGCGTCATCATGATCCTGTTCATGGCGATGCCGCTCATGTTCGGCCTTTTCAACATTGCCGTACCGCTGCAGCTCGGCGCGCGCGACGTGGCGTTCCCGTTTCTTAATTCGCTGAGCTTCTGGCTGTTCTTCATGGGCGCGATGCTGTTTAACATGTCCTTCGTCATCGGCGGTTCGGCGAACGCCGGCTGGTTGTCGTACCCGCCGCTCTCGGAGCTGACCGGCAGCCCCGGCGTAGGCGAAGACTTCTATATCTGGGGCGTGCAGATCTCCGGGATCGGGTCGCTGATGACGGGCATCAACTTCATCGTCACCATTGTCAAAATGCGCGCGCCCGGGATGACCTGGTCGAGAGTGCCGATCTTCACGTGGTCGGTGCTCTCCAGCTGCATCGCGATCATCGTCGCTTTCCCTGTCCTCACGGTTACGCTGGCCCTGCTGTTCCTCGACCGGTTCCTGGGCGCCCATTTCTTCACGATGGACGGCGGCGGCAACGCCATGATGTATGTCAACCTGATTTGGATGTGGGGCCACCCGGAAGTGTACATCGTCGTGCTGCCGGCGTTCGGCATTTTCTCGGAGGTCGTGGCGACCTTCTCGCGAAAGCGCCTGTTCGGCTACGGATCCATGGTATTCGCGATGCTGAGCATCAGCCTCATGGCGTATTTCACCTGGCTCCATCATTTTTTCACGATGGGCTCGGGGGCCAACGTCAATCTCTTCTTCGCGATATCGACGATGATCATTGCGATTCCGACCGGCGTGAAAATTTTCAACTGGCTGTTCACGATGTTCCGCGGACGCATTTCGTTCGCCTCGCCGATGCTGTGGACGATCGCCTTCATTCCGTGCTTCGTCGTCGGCGGCATGACCGGCGTCATGCTCTCGGTCGCGCCCGCGGATTTCCAATTTCACAACAGCTACTTCCTGATCGCGCACTTCCATCAGGTGCTCATCGGCGGAGTCGCGTTCGGTTACTTCGCCGGCTTGTATTATTGGTGGCCGAAAATGTTCGGCTTCAAGCTGAACGAAACGATCGGCAAATGGGCGTTCTGGATCTGGAACATCGGATTCTATGTGTGCTTCATGCCGCAATATATCGTCGGCCTTGACGGCATGACCCGGCGGATCAGCTCGTACGGCTGGGATACGGGCTGGTGGGCGCTCAATTTCACGTCGACGATCGGCGGCTTCTTCATGGGTATCGGCTTCCTCTTCCAGGTGTGGCAGATCGCGCACAGCATTAAGTTCATGGAGAAGGATACGACCGGCGATCCGTGGGGGGCGCGCACGCTGGAATGGTCCATTCCTTCGCCGGCGCCGCTCTATAACTTCGCGACCACGCCGCTCGTCACGGACCGCGACGATTGGTGGGAGGAGAAGGAGCGCATCGCCGCAGGCAAAGCGCCCAAGGGGAAGCCGGAGCTCGAGCCGATTCACATGCCGAAGAACTCGCCGATTCCGTTCATTCAGTCCATCTGCTGGTTCACGGTCGGCTTCGGTCTCGTGTTTCACTGGCTCTGGATCGCGATCCCCGGCTTCGCCGGCATCGCGGCGACGATGCTGGCTCATTCGTTCAATTACGATACCGATTACTATATTCCCGTCGATGAAATTCAGCGTACGGAAGCGAAGGCAGGGAGGAGTGTCTGATGGCGCACGCGCATTATCATGCTTTGCCGCATGAGGGAGGCCATGAGGGCCATCACGATTTGGAGGAGCTGCGCAAGTTCGGCTTCTGGATCTTTCTGATCACCGACTGCATCTTGTTCGCGACGTTGTTCGCCACCTTCCTCGTGGTTCACGAGAATACGGCAGGCGGGCCCGGACCGAAAGAACTGTTCGAAATGCCCGGCGTTATCGCCGAAACCTTCATTCTGCTGACGAGCAGCTTCACCAGCGGTCTGGCCGTGCTGGCGATGAACGCGGGAAGCCGGAAAGGTCTGCTCGGCTGGCTCGTCGTGACGATCCTGCTCGGCGCCTGCTTTATCGCGATGGAAGTGACGGAATTCGCGAAGCTCGCGCACGAAGGGCATACGATACATTCCAGCGCGTTCCTGTCCGGCTTCTTCACGCTCGTCGGTACGCACGGGCTGCACGTCTCGCTCGGCATCTGCTGGATCACGGCATTGATCATACAGCTGAGCCGGCACGGCATTACGCCGGTCACGCAGCGCAAAGTACATATTACGAGTCTATATTGGCACTTCCTGGACGCCGTATGGATCTTCGTCTTCACGTTCGTTTACTTGATGGGGGTGATGTGACATGTCGCACAATGCGGTTGGCCATGGGGACCATGGCGGTCATGCCGGCCATCGCGGTCATCACGGCACGCTGAGGGAATACGTGATCGGCTTTGCGCTCTCCATCGTCCTGACGCTCATTCCGATTCTTGCCGTCATGAACGATTGGTTTGGGCATACGGCGTCGATCGCCGTGCTGCTCGTCACGGCGGTTTTGCAGTTCGCGGTGCAGCTGCTGTTCTTCATGCACTTGCGGGAAGAGGCAGGGCCGCGTTATAACCTGGCGACGCTCGTTCTCGGTCTGATCATCGTGGTGGTCGTCGTCTATGGGTCTATATGGATCATGGACCATAACAAGATGTATTAGGCCGGCGGCCGGCTTGGCTCAGCGTGGCGGCGCGCGATGGCGGCGGGGCTGCCCGGCCTGTTGCAGCGTGGCGGCGAGATGGCGATGGGGCTGCCCGACCTGGCGGCGCATAATGGCGGCGAGACTGTCCAGCCTGGCTCAGCGTAGCGGTGAGAAATGGCGAGGTGGCTGTCTGTCTAGCCTGCTGCATACCTCGGAGAAGACGGGGAGACGCTATGGACAGCGACGGCGAAGGAGGGAAGCGGAGATGGATTCGACCAATGAATTCGTAAACAAAGTGCAGGACACGCAGGCGAAGCAGCAGAAGAACAAGGAAAATTACGGCAAAGGCACGCCAACGCAAAAGCTGCAGAACAAACAGCATACGAATAATCCGTAACGTCCGAGCAGCGAGTGCATTCGCCTATGCCAAGACCCTGGTTACAAGCAGGTGCTGATTAGCGCCCGAGAAGCCCGCGTTTCCTATGGAACGCGGGTTTTTTGTATGTTCGGGGTTTCCCGGGTGGGAAGGATTGAAATCCTGCCCAGGGGGAGGATTTCGTGTGGTTTCCCGGCGCGAAGCATCAAAAAGTTGCCCAGGGGGAGGAATTCGCTGAAAATTCTACCGCAAAGCATCGAAAAGCTGCCCTCGGGAAGGAATTCGCGGGAAATTCTGGCACGAAGTATCGAAAGCTGCTCTCGGGAAGGAATTCGCGGGATTTCCCAGCGCCAAGCAACGAAATCCTACTTATGGGAAGGAATTCGCTAGCAGACTTGCAAAGATTCCTTACACACTGCGTTTCCTAGTGGGGGAGCTAACCTGTCGTCGGCGTTCGTACAATCACACCTTGGGAGAACTCTCTTTGGTTGTGAAGTTTACCACTCCCTGTGGCAGGCTGTTTGCAAAGCTACCGGTAAGAGGAGGGGGAAAGTTGTCCGCCCAGCAACTTTCCTGGCATTTTTGCCGGTCCGAGGCGGGAAAAGTTGTCCGCCCAGCAACTTTCCCGGCATTTTTGCCGGTCCGAGGCGGGAAAAGTTGTCCGCCCAGCAACTTTCCCGGCATTTTTGCCGGTCCGAGGCGGGGAAAGTTGCCCGCCCAGCAACTTTCCCGGCATTTTTGCCGGTCCGAGGCGGGAAAAGTTGTCCGCCCAGCAACTTTCCCGGCATTTTTGCCAGTCCGAGGCGGGAAAAGTTGCCCGCCCAGCAACTTTCCCGGCATTTTTGCCGGTCCGAGGCGGGGAGAGTTGCTCGCCCAGCAACTTTCCCGGCATTTTTGCCGGTCCGAGGCGGGGAGAGTTGCTCGCCCAGCAACTTTCCCGGCATTTTTGCCGGTCCGAGGCGGGGAAAGTTGCTCGCCCAGCAACTTTCCTGGCATTTTTGCCGGTCCGAGGGGGGGGAAAGTTGTCCGCCCAGCAACTTTACCGGCATTTTTGCCGGTCCGAGGCGGGAAAAGTTGCCCGCCCAGCAACTTTCCCGGCATTTTTGCCGGTCCGAGGCGGGAAAAGTTGTCCGCCCAGCAACTTTCCCGGCATTTTTGCCGGTCCGAGGCGGGAAAAGTTGTCCGCCCAGCAACTTTCCCGGCATTTTTGCCGGTCCGAGGCGGGGAAAGTTGCTCGCCCAGCAACTTTCTCGGCAATTTTGCCGCTATGAGTCGAATAAAGTTGCTCATGTAGCAACTTTTCGACTTTTCGCCATTTGCGGCTGGCGTGTAAGGTTGCAAGCTAGGCTACTGGGATTTCGCAGGAAATGCTTACCGCGAAGCATCAGGAAGCTGCCTTCGGGAAGGAACTCGTGCGATGTCCCGAGGCCAAGCATCGAAATCCTGCCCATGGGAAGGATTTTAAAAGTATTTCGCTGGAGGTCGTGGAAGCCACCATTAATAGGTTGAATTCCGTCTCATAACAAGGTGGAACGTCTCATCGATGATTTGCGATTTCGCAGCGAGAGCCGCATTCACAGGACATGAAAACGAATTTAATAGATAAAAAATATCATATGACGCGTTTCGACAAGTTATTCGGTTCGCTTTTGTTATTATACTAGCATATTGACTTAAGGGTAGGATGGAGGGGATAATATTGTCGTTAGATTTAGTACATATTGTCCAACAATTAGGAATTGACTCACGGAAATTCAACGAGTGGAAAGAAACCGTCCTTGGCAGCAAGGAAGAACCGAAGGCTCCATTGGAGCTTGAAGAAGCTAGTCGAGACACTGTGAATAATTGTTGATTCCAAACTAACGTTAAGCTCTATAAAGGCAAATCCATTGAAAAGTGGAGACGCAAAGCTATAGGGGCTGAAATGCCAGCCAGCTGCCGTAGGAGGAATAGTCGTGGTTAAGCAGATAACGGACCAGAATGTGCAGGAGCTTGTCGATTCTTTGCATCTCGCGAATGAAATCCTGTTGGAAAGGTTTCAATTTACGATTGGAGAGAGAAGACTGACGCGCGAAGAAGCTAATCGCTTCATTGAGTTTATTCGAAACGAGCTTCGCTCGAGAGGATCGGCGAAGTAGCGCAGCCTACCGGTTGATGAACCGGCAGGCTGTTTTTGTATCGGCCGGATTATTGCGGGTGCCATGGCGGCAAACGAACGCGATGCGATGCGGCGTCAGCAGTCGCCAGGTCATGCACGAGCCGCTTCGCATCTGCTGCGAACGGTGTAATAAGAGGTGGCGTCTGTCCCTGACAACGGGAACAGATGCTGGCCGACCGCGTGTAGCTACTATACGCCAGGTTACCTGCTGAATTATTTTTCACTTCTTTCGGCGCGTAAGCGGACAGCCTATAATGAAAGCGTTAACCCAAGTCCAATCGACGAAAGCGAGGCGGCATGCAGGATGGAAAAAAGGCAGTACGGCAAAACCGATATGAACGTGAGCATTCTCGGCTTCGGCGGCGCGGAGATCGGCTTCGAGGGCGTCAGCGCCGAACAGGCGGACAAGCTTCTCGGCAGCGCGCTCGACGCGGGGCTGAACGTCATCGATACGGCGGAATGTTACGCCACGAGCGAGGAGCTGATCGGCAAGACGATCGGCCGGCGGCGCGGGGATTATTATTTGTTCACCAAATGCGGCCACGCTTCCGGCTTCGACCAGCCCGACTGGGATCCGGCCATGCTGGAAGCGAGCATCGACCGCAGCTTGAAGCGGCTGCAGACGGACTACGTCGATATCGTGCATCTGCACAGCTGTTCCGAAGAGCTGCTCCGCCAAGGCGATGTCATCGATGTGCTGAAACGGGCGAAGGAGAAGGGCAAGACGCGTTATATCGGCTACAGCGGGGACCATAAAGCCGCGTTGTACGCCGTGCAATGCGGCGCCTTCGACTCGCTCGAGACATCGGTCAACATCGCGGACCAGGAGGCGATCACGCTGACGATTCCGGAGGCGCAGCGCAGGGGCATCGGCGTCGTCGCCAAACGGCCGATTGCGAATGCGGCCTGGAAGACCGGCAAGAAGCCGGAATCCGGATACCATCACACCTACTGGGACAGGCTGCAGTCGCTCGGCTACGACTTCCTGCAAGACAGCGACCTGAACGAATCGATCGGAACGGCGCTCCGCTTTACGCTGTCCGTTCCTGGCGTGCATGCCGCCATCGTCGGCACGACGAAGCCGGAACGCTGGACGGAGAACGCCCGTTTGCTGGCGCAGGGCTTGTTGTCGGCCGAACGTTATGAGGCCATCCGCGCGCAATGGAAGGCGAAGGCGCCGGCCGAATGGATCGGCCAAGGCTGAGTCTTGCCTATCGCTGCCGAACGGGCGGCAACTTATGAGGAGGCTGGCGATGACGCCGGCCTCCTTGGTGCGCTTTCGGCACCACTCGCGGCTCCCCGCGCGAGGTGCGACGGCGCATGACGGCTGTCAACCTCATACGGCGGATTTATAAGACGGCCGGGAAGTTACCGATTTTTAACAATACGCTTACCTGTCCCGCATCTTAATCCGGTATAATCCAGGTATGATTCTATTCCATCATCGAACTGGAGGCCACGCCATTGAACACCGTTCTTAACATTGCTCATCGAGGAGCATCCGCTTATTGTCCGGAGAATACGATGGCCGCGTTCCGCCGCGCGCTTGAGCTGGGCGCGACGGGGATCGAGACCGACGTGCAGATGACGTCGGACGGACAGCTGGTCCTGATTCACGACGAATCGCTGCAGCGAACGGCCGGGTCGCCCCGCCTGGTGAAAGACGTAACATTGGAAGAATTGAGGGAGCTGGACGCCGGCTCCTGGTTCGGACCGGTATTCGCGGGCGAGCGCATTCCGATGCTGCGTGAATTGCTCGAGCTGGTGAAGCCGTACGAAGGCGTGCAAATCAACGTGGAATTGAAAAACAGCGTCCTGCCCTATCCCGGCATGGAGAAAGCGGTCATTGAAGAGATTCGGTTCCAGGCGATGGGCGATCGGATCATACTGTCCAGCTTCAATCATTATTCGCTAGCGCTTTGCAAGCAGCTAGCCCCCGAGATCCGGACCGGCATTCTATACATGGAAGGTCTCTACGAGCCATGGGAATATGCCGCGCGGATCGGCGCGAACGCGCTTCATGCCTATCATTATGCGGTGCTGCCGGAATGGGTGGCACAAGCCGCGGAACGGTGCATCGCGTATCACCCGTGGACGGTGAACGAGCCTGCCGAGATGAAGCGGCTGCTGGACGCCGGCGCGGCGGGCATCATCACCGATTACCCGGACCGGCTGGGCGAATTGATCAAAGCGCCGAACGGGCGGCGGTAGCGACGCAGAAGAAGGCAACGCACAATAGGAATGAAGGCAGCGAATAGGAAATGAAGGCAGGATCAGGGAGCGCCCTTATCCTGCCTTTTATACTTCTCTGCCCGTTCGAATGGCGCCGATTGTTCTGAATCCGGCCGCCGCTGCCCGCTCGCTTTATTCGATTCCCTTATGAATGCTATAAGATCATCTGTATTGTTCAATGAAACCAGAAGTGTTACGGTAGATAGGATGAATATTAGCAATAATTATCGAAAACTCGAATAACGCAGTTAATGAAGCGAGGTGTCCGCGAGAGATGCTGCAAGTAACGAACAGTCCGTTCGGACAAGAGCAGGTGGAGCTGCTTAACCGGCTGCTGCCTACGTTGACGGAAGGACAGAAAATTTGGTTAAGCGGATATTTGGCTGCGGCCTATCAGCAGGTCGCCGTACAAACCGGAAGCCCGGCAGCCGCGCAAGGGGCGCAGGCGGCAAGCGCGCCGGCGGCGGCGCGGGAAGCGACCGTGCTCTTCGGCTCGCAGACCGGCAACAGCCAGAAACTGGCGAAGAAGCTGGCCGGCAAGCTGCAGGAGAACGGGCTGCAGGTCGCGCTTTCATCGATGATCGATTTTAAACCGAACGCGCTCAAGAAGGTCGAGAACCTGTTCATCATCGTAAGCACGCATGGGGAAGGCGATCCGCCGGACAATGCGATTTCGTTCCACGACTATTTGCACAGCAAGCGCGCGCCGCAGCTGAACGGCATGTCCTTCTCGGTGCTGGCGCTCGGCGACACGTCCTACGAATTCTTCTGCAAGACGGGCCGGGACTTCGATCAGCGTCTCGAAGAGCTGGGCGCGGCGCGAATCGCTCCGCGGATCGATTGCGACGTCGATTTCGAAGACGCGGCAGGGCAGTGGATGGCGAGCGTTCTCGCCGCCCTGGGCTCTTCGGCGGCTGGCTCGGCGGCTTCGGCTAGTGCCGCAGCGGGCGCCGTATCGGCCGATAGCGAGCCGTCTGCGGAATATACGCGATCCAATCCGTATCCGGCGACCGTGCTCGATAATTTGAATTTGAACGGACGCGGTTCCGACCGCGAAACCCGTCACCTTGAAATTTCCATCGAAGGCTCCGGCATTCGCTACGAGCCTGGCGACAGCGTCGGCATATATCCGCAGAATCATCCGCGGCTCGTCGACGAGTTGATCGAAGCGATGGCGTGGCAGCCCGATGAATCCGTTCCGCTGCCGAAGAGCCCGGAACGGCGTCCGCTGCGCGAAGCGCTCGCGAACCATTTCGAGATCACCGTGCTTACGCCGCCTCTGATCGAGCAGCTGGCAGCGCTTGCGCCAGACAGCGGGCTCAACGGCTTGCTCGTTCCCGGCAAGGAACAGGAGCTGCGCGCCTACTGCAAAGGACGCGATCTGCTTGATCTGGCGCAGGATTACGACTTGAAAGGCATAACGGCCGAAGCGTTCGTCGCCCGGCTGCGCAAGCTGCCTCCGCGGCTGTATTCCATCGCCAGCAGCGCGAAAGCCTTCCCGGACGAGGTGCATCTGACGATTCGCAAGGTGCATTACGAGCATCTGGGGAGAGTCCGCTACGGCGTATGCTCGACGTTCGTCTCGGAGCGGCTGGAGCCGGGGCAGCAGCTGCCGTTGTTCGTGCAGGACAATCCGTACTTCAAGCTGCCGGCCGATCCGGATACGCCGATCATCATGATCGGACCGGGAACCGGCGTCGCGCCGTTCCGGGCGTTCCTCGGCGAGCGCGAGGAGCTCGGCGCGGAAGGGAAGACATGGCTGTTCTACGGCGATCAGCATTTTGCCTCGGATTTCCTCTATCAGGTGGAATGGCAGCGCTGGCTGAAGGACGGCGTGCTGACGCGCATGGACGTCGCATTCTCCCGGGATACGGAACAGAAGGTATACGTACAGCATCGGATGCTGGAGCATAGCAGGGACTTGTACGAATGGCTGCAAGAAGGCGCCGTCGTCTACGTCTGCGGCGACGAGAAGAAAATGGCGCATGACGTTCACGCGACGCTGCTTGCCATCCTGATGCGGGAAGGCGGCTTGAACGAAGAAGACGCCGCGGCGTACTTGTTCAAGATGCAGCAGGAGAAACGCTATCAACGGGATGTCTATTGAGCCAACGAATCGAACTTAAGTGCAGGGAGGTTAGCGCATGTCAGACAATAACTTGCTGTCGCCGAACAGCGCGCCGCACAGCGACGTAGAAGATATCAAGCTTCGCAGCCATTACTTGCGGGGGACGTTGGAGGAGTCGCTGAAAGACCAGATCACCGGCTCGATCTCCGAGGACGACAACCGTCTGATGAAATTTCACGGCAGCTACATGCAGGACGATCGTGACGTCCGCAACGAACGGAACCGGCAGAAGCTGGAGCCGGCCTATCAATTCATGGTGCGCGTCCGCGCTTCCGGCGGTATCGTAACGCCGGAGCAGTGGCTGATGATGGACCGGATCGCGCAGAAGTATGCGAACGATACGATCCGCCTGACGACGCGGCAATCGTTCCAGCTGCACGGCGTAATCAAGTGGAACATGAAGCAGGTCATCCAGGAAGTCAACGCGGAGCTGCTCAGCACGCTCGCCGCCTGCGGCGACGTGAACCGCAACGTCATGTGCAACCCGAACCCGAATCAGTCGGAGGTGCACGAAGAGGTATACGAGTGGGCGAAGCGAGTGAGCGCCCATCTCGATCCGCATACCCGCGCGTATCACGAGATTTGGCTCGACGAGGAGAAAGTCGCAAGCAGCGACGACGGGGAAGGGCAGGAGCCGATCTACGGCAAAGTGTATTTGCCCCGCAAATTCAAGATCGGCTTCGCGATTCCGCCGGCGAACGAGGTGGACGTCTTCTCCCAGGACCTGGGCTTCATCGCCATTCACGAGAACGGACGATTGCTCGGATTCAACGTCGCGGTCGGCGGCGGCATGGGGATGTCGCACGGCGATCCGAAGACGTATCCGCAGGTCGCGCGCGTCATCGGGTTTGTCGCGCCGGAGCAATTGATCGAGGTCGCCGAGAAGACGGTGACGATCCAGCGCGATTACGGCGACCGGGCGGTGCGCAAGCATGCGCGGTTCAAATATACGATCGACGACCGCGGCGTGCCTTGGTTCGTCGACGAGTTACAGAAGCGCCTGGGCTGGGAGCTTCAGGAGGCGCGATCCTACCGGTTCGAGCATAACGGCGACCGTTACGGCTGGGTGAAGGGCAGCAACAATAACTGGCACTATACATTGTTCATTCAGAACGGCCGCGTGAAGGACGACGGCGGATACCAGCTGATGACGGGGCTGCGCGAGATCGCCAAGATCCACAAAGGCGATTTCCGCCTGACTCCGAACCAGAATCTGATCATCGGCAACGTGTCCGGCCAGAAGAAGAAGAAAATCGAGCAGCTGATCGAGACGCACAAGCTGACCGACGGCTCCGCTTACTCGGCGCTGCGCCGCAACTCGATGGCTTGCGTCGCGCTGCCGACTTGCGGCCTCGCGATGGCCGAATCGGAGCGCTACCTGCCGTCGCTGATCGACAAGCTGGAGCTGATCATGGACGAAGCCGGGCTGCGCGAGGACGAGATCGTCATCCGGATGACCGGCTGCCCGAACGGCTGCGCCCGTCCGGCACTAGCGGAAGTCTCGCTCATCGGCAAAGCGCCGGGCAAGTACAACCTGTATCTGGGCGGCGGCTTTACCGGCAACCGGCTTAACAAGCTGTACCGCGAAAACATCGGGGAGAACGAAATTTTGGGCGAGCTTCGCCCGATTCTGCTCCGGTATGCGAAAGAACGCCGCGATGGGGAACGCTTCGGCGATTTCTGCATCCGCACCGAATACGTGAAAGAAGTGCACTCGGGCCTCGATTTCCATGACTGACGGCCGCTTCGCCGTCAAAGGCGTGCCTTGAATTCCATGCGCCTGAAGGCGTCGGAGAACGGCCAATCAAATTGCTCGGCTCAGCCTGTTGAGAAACGCTCAGCAGGCTGTTTTTTTTCTTCGTTATCTTCACTTGATTGCCGCGTTAATGTTGCGAAGTGGATTTCTATTTTCAATCGTTAGTTTCAAAATATTTATTATTAAGAACACTAAAATCAATAAAATTAACATTCGAATTAATATAATTGATTTTGGTGATTTACAAATTGAAAAGGTTGAATTATAATTCAATTACAAAGAAAGGAGCAGCGTATGAAGTATCCCATCCTCACGCAATGTCCCGTTTGCGATCATCCGCTGCACGCCGTCAAGCTGCAGTGCGGACATTGCCGAACGACGATCGAGAACAATTTTGAATTATCGAAGCTGGCTCTGCTCTCGTCCGAACAGCTCCATTTCGCGATCACTTTCCTCGTGAACAGGGGCAATATCAAGGAAGTGGAGAAAGAGCTCGGCATATCGTACCCGACCGTGCGCGGCAAGCTCAATGACATCATTGCGGCTCTCGGATACGATACGCGGAAGAAGCCGGAAATCGACGAGAAGAAGGTCATTTCCATGCTGGAGAACGGCGAGATCAGCGCCGACGAAGCGGTCAAGATGTTAAAGGATGAATAAGGAGGCGGAGACGATGAAAGAAGAAATCGGCAAGGTGCTGTCCATGGTGCAGGATGGCAGGATTGATCCCGACAAAGCATCCGAGCTTATTGCCGCGCTTAAGGAGAAGCAGCCGGCCAATGCGGCGCTGGCCGTCCAGCCCAGATTGTCATCGGCATCCGGCGTATACTTAAACAAAATATTGAAAATACGGGTCACCTCCCAAGATAACGATACGGTCAACGTCAATTTGCCGATGAGATTGGTGAAGGCGGTGCTCGGGGCAGGGCACAGCATCGCGGCCAATATTCCGCAGGCAGCGAAATACGTGAAGGAAATCGATATCAACATGCTGATCGATGCGATCGAGCATGAGCTTGACGGCCAAATCATCGACATTCGCTCCGGCGAAGATACCGTCTCCGTCATCATCGAGTGACCGCTCATGATTACTGTGAAGGTGAAGAGTAAGGAGCACGCTTTTACGATTCCGGTTCCCTATATCGTATTGCGAATGGGATGCATTATCCTGACTTCAGGTTTCGTTATGCGCAAACTGAAGGTATGGCTGAACAAGCGTGGCGGACACACGGTTCTGCAAGCGGGCGGCAAGGCTGAATTCGGACCGGACCGCAGCCGGGTCGGAATTAACCTGGTGCTGACGACGCTCGAACAACATCGTACGAAACGGGCGATTCGGAAGCTCATTCGGGAGCTGCAGCGCTGCAAAGGGACGGTTCTGGTCGATGTCCGGGCGCAGGACGGTACGGAAGTGATGATTAGATTGTAGGCGCTTGCGCGTACCCGGTCTGTGTATGCTCTTAACCGAAAGAAATTTCAGTTGAGCTCAATGATTGGTGAATGTCGAACAGCCCTCATCTTCTGATGGGGGCTGTTTGCATGCGCGCGATTCCGGCGAGAGCGCCAATGCGCCGGGAATCCGCTTGACGAATTGCGTTGCGGTCGTTATTTCCTGGCATACATAATTATGGCTAAGGCGGCGCATAGTAACCTTGGAATAATTATGAAGCGGCACCGAGCGATTACGGAAAGGGGAGGACGCGCATGTCTATGCGCAGCTGGTTTACTTCGAAAGGCGTGAAAGCTCCGAGTCGGAAATCGTCTTCCCCTATACTGGAACAGCTGGCGGAGCAGCATATGGACGGCAATCTGGAGAACACGCTCAAGACGGTCGAGGACGCGATGGCGGACGAATTCGATTTTATCGTTCGCCGCTTTCACGCGTTCGGCCGTTTCCCGGCCGCGCTGATCTACTATTCCAGCATGATCGACCAAGTGATGATCAACCATGATTTGCTGAAGCCGCTTATGCAGAAGACGGCGGGACTTGAGTGCCAGACGATCGAAACGAGCCGGCTGCCGGATCTCATCCTGAACGATACGCTCTATCATAGCGACGTCAATATCGAAGGTCAGCTGAATTTGGTCATTGAAGGCATTCTGTGCGGCAATACGGCGCTGCTCATCGAAGGACTGGATCAGGCGTTCATTGTCCGGACCTGCAACATCAACAAGCGGGCGGTCGACCAGCCGGCGACCGAACAGGTCATTCGCGGACCGCGCGAAGGCTTCATCGAGATCTTGGATACGAATATCGCGCTCATCCGGTACCGATTGCAAACGCCGGATCTGCGCTTCCGCTCCATGACGATCGGCCGCAGAAGCAAATCGCGCGTTGCCGTCTGCTTCATCCAGGGGATTACGAGTCCGGAGCTGGTCGATGAGGTCGAGAAACGGTTGTCCGCCATCGATATCGACGCCGTGCTTGATTCCGGGTACCTGGAACAGTTCATCGAAGACAATCACTACTCGCCGTTTCCGCAGGTGCAATATACGGAGCGGCCCGACAAAGTAGCCGCGAATCTGTTGGAAGGCCGGATCGCCATACTTGTCAACGGGTCGCCGCTCGCGCTGATGGTGCCGACGGTATTCAACCAGTTCTATCAGACGGTCGAGGATTATACGGAGCGTTTCGTCCTGATGAGTGCCATTCGCGTCGCGCGGTTTATCGCGCTCGTGTTTTCACTCATTTTTCCATCTCTGTATGTCTCCATCATTTCGTTCAATCCGGAGCTCATTCCGACGGAATTCGCCGTCGCGGTCGCGGGCGGACGGGCAGGCGTCCCATGGCCGGCTGTCGTCGAGGTGCTGATCATCGAGATATCGATGGAGGTACTTCGGGAAGCGACGATCCGTCTGCCGCAGCAGGTCGGCGGCGCGCTCTCGATCGTCGGCGTCCTCGTCATCGGCCAGGCAGCCGTTGCCGCGGGCTTCGCCAGCCCGATCACGGTCGTCATCATCGCGCTTACGACGATCGGCTCCTTCGCGACGCCGGCCTACAACGCGGCGCTTGCACTGCGGCTGCTCCGGTTCCCGCTCATCATCATGGCGGGCATATTCGGGCTCTACGGGGTCATGATCGGCTTCATTCTCATTGCGAACCATATGTTGTCGCTGAAGTCGTTCGGCGTTCCGTATTTGAGTCCGATCGTGCCCGGCAATTTCCAGGGCATGAAAGATACGGTCATCCGCGCGCCGTTGTCGTGGATGAAGGAACGCCCGTCCTTCTTGATGCCGCTGGATAAAACCCGGATCGGCCAGTCGACGGTCGAGGCGATGAATAAACCGGTGCACGACGCCCTGGATCCCATGACGATCAAGGCTGAGCAGAGCGGCAATCGGCGAGGGAAGATTAACGAGCATAACGATCAAGGCGGGCAAGGCCAACAAGGCAGCCAGGCCCAAGGCCAGCAAAGCGGACAAGACGGGCAAAGCGGGCAAGGCCAACAAGGCGGGCAAAACGAGCAAAGCGGTCAAGACCAGCAAGCCGGCCAAGACAATGATCAGCAAGACGAACAAGACCAGCCAGCCGGCCAGGACAATGGCCAGCAAGACGGGCAAAGCGATCAGGGCAGCCAGAACAGTGGAAACCGGCAGGGCGGCACGAACCGGCAGTCCGACAACGCGAACGGCGACGGAAAGGGGAACTGAACGATGAATAATTTGCGTCAAATAACGGCGATCCAGACATCGGCGATATTAGCCAGCAGTATTATCGGCGTAGGCGTGCTTGCGCTCCCGCTGTTCGCCGTCAAGGCGGCGGACTCCGGGGCGCCGCTCGTTACGCTGCTTGGCATGGGGCTCGGTTATGTCGGCCTGTTCATCATTACCCTGCTAGGCGTTCGGTTCCCGAATCAGTCCATCATTCGGTACAGCGAAGCGATTATCGGCCGCTGGCTGGCATGGATCGGCAGTATTGCGATTATCGCCTTCTTCGCCATCCTGACGTCGCTGGCCGCGCGGGAATTCGGGGAAGTCGTCGTCACCTCCGTCTTGAAGCGCACCCCGGTCGAGGTTACCGTTATCGTCATGCTGGCGCTGGCGACCCTTTCCTGCAGGAACGGCATCCGGACGTTCGCGTACATGCACCATTTTTATTTTCCGCTGCTCCTAGGGCCGGGCTTCCTGATCGTCGCGCTCTCCATGAAGAACGCGGACTGGATCAACCTGCAGCCGATATGGGGCAACGATCCGAGCGGCATGCTGCACGGCATCACGACCGTCGCGTCCTTGTTTCAGGGCTCGTTCGTGATGACGCTCATCATCCCCGCCATGCGCCGGCCCGATCGGGCCATACTGGCCAGCTTCTGGGGCATCGTTATCGCCGGAGGCTTATACGTATCGATCGTCATCGCCGCCGTGAGCGTGTTCGGGCCCGAAGAAATCAAGCATTTGCTCTGGCCGACGCTTGAGCTGGCGAAGGCGACGACGCTGCCCGCGAACGTACTGGAGCGGCTGGACGCAGCCTTCTTGGCGGTCTGGGTCATGGCGGTCTTCACGACGCTGCTGACCACCTATTTCTTGACGATCCGGATGACGACCGAGCTGTTCCGGCTGAAGGACCATAAGGCGTTCTCCAGCTTCTTCATGCCGTTCGTCTTCATTCTGGCGCTCATTCCGAAGAACGTCTTTCAGATGTACGACATCATCGAGCTCGTCGGAACGATCGGATTGGTGATCACGATCGGCTACCCTGGATTGCTGCTGATCGTGGCGCTTATCCGCAAGAAGCGGGGGAATCGACCGAATGAACAAGCGATGGAGCAGTCTCGTTAAGCTGTCCGCCGCGATGGCACTGCTCGTCCCGCTGCTTGCGGGCTGCTGGGACCGGCTCGAAATCGAAGACCGTGCCGTCGTGCTCGGCGTTTCGATCGATAAGGCCAAACGGGGCAGCGATAACGACGATGTCACCCACTATAGCGGCACTATGCCCGCACCGCAGCTGGGCATGATCCGGGTAGCGGTGCAGATCGCCCTGCCGGGGAGGATTCCGTTAGGTCCCGGCGAAGGCGGCGGCGGTACGTCGGATCCGAAGCAGACGGTATGGTTGATCCACGTGGACGGCTACACGCTCGATGACGCGTTCATGAAATTGCAGCAGCAGGTCTCGAGCCGGATTTTCTTCGGCCATTTGCGCGTCATCGTCATCTCCCAGGAATACGCCAAGACCGGCATCGACAACGTGAACGATTTCTTCCGGCGCAATTCGGAGGTTCGCCGAATGGCCTGGCTGATGGTGTCCAAAGGCAGCGCCATGGCATTCTTGAAGGCCGCGCCCAAGCTGGAGCGGATTCCGACGCTGTATCTCATGTCCACGCTGGACGAAGGCATCAACATGGGAAAATTTCCGCGGGATTACATCGGCATCTTCTGGAGCAATTCCTCCAAGAAAGGCGAAGAGGGCTTTCTGCCGTACGTGGAGCTTCGCGAGGAGCAGAATGTCGAAATCCAGGGCTTGGCTTATTTCAAAGGCTCGAAGATGATGGGCACGACGAAGCCGCTGCAGATCGGCTCGTTCATGGCGATCAAGGGCGTTAATCCTGCCGGCTACCACGTCTACGTCATGCTGGAGGGACCTCAGCGGATGGTGATGACGACCACGACGCATCGCAATACGAAGTGGAAGGCAAGCATCCGGGACGGCAAGCCTCATTTCACGATCCAGATCGTGCTGGAAGTCAACATCGAAGAGAAGCTGAACAAGGAGTTCAAATTGGATCAACCGGGCGTTGTCCAGCAAATTCAAGACGTCGAGGTAGGCAAGGCCAAGAAGCTTTGCCGGCAGTTGATCGAGCAGACGCAGCGCGTGGGCAGCGATATTTTCGGATTCGGCGAATACATTCGCGCGAAGAAGCCTGGCTACTGGAACGCCAAGATCAAAACGAAGGAACAATGGCAGGAGACGTACAAGGACATGGACTTCGATATCAATGTTATCGTCAACGTCAGACGCGTCGGCATGAAGGCGAGCTGACCGCAGATACCGGGAGGAATGAATGATGCTCAGCGGCTTTCTCAGCGGCTATACCATCAGCTTCATCAGTTACGCGGTGCCGTTGCTGCTCGTGACCGGATTCATTCTGGTACGTTTCGACGCCGCCGGGTACAAGAAAGAGCAGATGCGAACGGAACAGATGCTCTCCCGGTTCCTGGGCTGGACGAACGTCACGCTGGGCGCTGCCTTGTACGTGTTGAAGAGCATCTTTTTCTGATCGCTACGCGATTCGGGCTGTCGAATGCCCATTAGCGCGTTCAGGCAGCCGCTCTCGGCTTCGCCATCAAGACGGCCGGATGGTCAAGATGGTCAAACGTCGTCCATATTATCGTCGTAATCGCCGCGGCAGGCTGATTCGTATACCGTATTGCCGTCATGGCTGATCCTTCGGGGTCGGCCATTTTGGCTTGGTAAAATCGTCCAATTCGCATAATTTCAAAACAAATGGAATTCATTCGCGTCTAATCATTAACCAGACTGGAAAGGGTGTCCTCTATATGCAACAAAGCACAATTAAATACGCCGTTTGCGCGCTGCTGCTCTTGACGATATCGCCGGTGCAGGCTGAACGCGCGCATGCGGAGCCGGAGCTGCCGCCGTCGCTGCTGCTGGACGGTCATCCGCTGGATTTTCCCGCGCCGCCCGTGATCGAGAACGGGGTCAGCTATGTGCCCGTTCGTCCGATATTCGAGGCGGAGGGGGCTGAAGTAATCTGGGACGAGCGTACGCAATCGGTTACGGCGACCAAAGGCAATACGATCATTACCTATCGGCTAGGCGATCATACGGCTTACAAGAACCGGGACAAACAAGATTTAGCGGCTCCCGGTAAGCTGATCGGCGGATTCTCCATGGTACCGCTGCGGTTCGTAAGCGAAATGCTGGGCAATGTCGTCCAATGGCATGCTTACGACCGGTCGATCAGCATCTCGTCCGCCCATGCGTTCGAGACCGAGATTACATTCGGCGTTAACTTGCGAAGCGAACCGAGCTCGGAAGAGGCCGCCACGCTTATTCGGATGCTTGCCAAAGGACAGCGGATCCATGTGATCCGAGCCATCGACGCGAATTGGCTCGAAGTGCAGACGGAGGACGGGAAGATCGGATTCATGTCGGCCAAGCCGAAGTATTCGGATTATTCGAGTCCGGAACTAACGATGAAGCAGGCGGATGCGCTTATCGCGTTCGGATCGACCTTCATCGGCACGCATTACGAATTCGGCGCGGCTGCGAATCAGACCGACGCCTTCGATTGTTCATCTTTCGTGAAGCGCGTGTTCGGCGAAGTGCTCGGGATCGATCTGCCCCGCGTCTCCTACGATCAGGCGAAGGAGGGCAGGGAGGTCAAGCTCGCCGATCTGCGCAAGGGAGACTTGCTGTTCTTCAGCGCGCGGGGGCTCGATATCGGACATGTGGGCATCTATGCCGGGGACGGCAAAATCCTTCATACCTACTCGGACAAGCTGGGCGTGCATATCGAGGATTTCGACGGACAATGGAAGGACCGATTCGTGACGGCGCGAAGAGTGTTCTGACGCGTTAGCTCGACAGCATCGACAAACAGCCTCGGCAATATCAACAGACCAGTCTCGACAACATCAACGGGCGGCCTGACAGGCATGCGTTCGGTATCGCGCCGGACGCATGCCTTTTTATTAGGGGACCCGATTCGTGCCTCATCCGCAATTGCTTAAGAATGACCGGTAAAATCGGATGATTCCCCCATGTAAACCGGTTATAAGCGGGGGTTACGATGGAATTGCAAGACCGCAGCCGTAAGCAACAACCGACAAGGAGGTGGCGAATCCCCGAAATAAGCGCTCTTATCGAGCATTTGCAAGGAGGCAAGGCGAGAATGAAAGGAGAGATGAATAACATGAAGAGGTTCAGAGGAGCCGCGAAGCACAGCTTATACGGTTCATTGGTAATGATGATGCTTATCGCTCTATTCCCCTCCATCGTATCGGCCGACGATGCGGCGGGCAAGACCACTGTCCTATCCCCGGCTTATCGCTCTGCGATTAGCGGCAATACGGTCATCGAGTTCGTCTGCCCGGGCGGAACGACCGCGGCGTTATACGTACAGAAGCAGCCGTCGGACGGCAGCGTGAACACCAACGGCACCCGTGAATCCGTCGGCGGCATCATTGCGCTGGATGCGAACGGCCACGGTTCCGTCACCTTCCCGGCTAACGATTACCCGAAAGGTCCGATTACGCTGCGGATCCGGGTATGGCAGAACGGCGGGGACCTGGACGATGCTTATCTGCAGCTCTACAACACGGGAGGAGTGGCATGGAAAACAGGGCTGGCGAACGCGCCGGTCAATCCCGTTACCGCGAACATGAACCTGACCTTCTCCGACGACTTCAAAACGATGCCGTCGATTTCGTTCAGCGGCGAGGGAACGACGTACGCTTCGGTGAAGCCGGATACGCGGTCGGGCGGCCAGTTCGGCTATGCCGCGTTCGAAGATCGCGGAGGCGCCTACGATCCGTTCAGCCTCTCCGACGACGAGTATTTGAAAATCACGACAACGTACCGCGGAGACGGTTACTCGAGCCCGAGGGCCGGCTGGCAGCAGAAGGCGACCACCGGGTTGATCGCCTCGGAAGCCATGGACGGTTCGGGATTCCATACGCAAGGCGGAACCGATCAATATTTCGAAGCCCGGATCTTCGCGCCTCCGACGCCGGGCATGTGGCCGGCCTTCTGGACCTTAACGGCCAACAATTACGCCGATAATCCGCTCGGGAACGGCAATTACGCGGTCGACGAGCTGGACGTGCTGGAAGGCTACATGGCGTGGCCGTACCAATACTCCATTGCCTGGCATCCATGGAGCGGCGCGAACGCGCCGAACCCGTCGGCGGCCAACGGCGGGGGAACGTGGGCGCAGCTCGACACGCCAACGTTCGGCAACATCAACCTGGCGATGGGCTTCCACATCTTCGGGGTGTATATCACGCAGAGCACGACCTATTATTACGTAGACAACGTCGAGGTCGCTTCCCATCCGACGCTTGCGCTCAGTTATCAGCTGGGCAATTACTTCCTGATTAACGGCGCCGTCTCCGATCATGTCATTCATGCGAATGCGGACGGAACGTATTCGTATGACCCCGATTTCCTCCGTTACGGCAACTCGAACGACATGTATGTCGACTGGGTGAGAGTGTACGAGGCAGGCAGCGGTAATAACGGCGGGAACAACGGAGGCAATAACGGTTCGATTGCTTACGTCCCGGGAGCGTCCAGCACGGCGACGGCGACCAGCGAGACCGGAGGCGGATGGAACGAAGGGCCGGCCAACGTGCTGGATGGCAATCCTGGCACGAAGTGGGCATCCAGCACGACGCAGGGGCTTCCGCAATCCATCACCGTCGACTTGGGTCAATCGTACTCGAACGTCAAACAGCTGCGCTACTTCCTGAGCGATTATGAATGGGTGGCGCGAATCCAGCAGTACCAGGTATGGGTCAGCGTCGACAACGCGAACTGGACGAAAGTCGACGAAGGCGAGTGGCCGAACGTGCCCGGCATCTGGTACGAATCCAACTTCAATCCCGTCACCGCGCGCTACGTGAAGCTTGTCGCGCTTACCGCCGGTCAGAACCAATCCGAATCGTCGAGCAGGGCTTCCGCCTCGGAGATTCAGATCGGGTATCAACCGTAGACGGGATAACCGGAAAGCACCATCCCGGCTTATAATCTCTCTTGATCGCATGGCGAAGGCCGACTGGAAACCAGGCGGCCTTCTTGCCTTGCGATATGCGATTATACGCCCATCACGATCACGAGCCTAATTCTTTCAACACGGCCGGATTCATGATGCGGCGCTTTTGCGCCAGTCCGAAGTAGGCCAGCAGCGCCAACAAGCTTGTCGACAGGATGATCACGCCCATCGGCACGGCTGAATATTCGCCGGCGATGCCGACGAGCGGCGACGTAATCGCGCCAAGCAGGAACGGCAGCAGCCCCAGCACCGCCGATGCGCTTCCCGCCATATGGCTCTGCGATTCCATCGCGAGCGAGAACGAAGCGGTGGACGTGATCCCGATGGACGCGACGAAACAAAACAGCGGCGGCACGAGCGCGAACAGCGGTCCGTGCAGCAGAATGACGGTCAAAGCGATCAGGCTGGACGCGGCCGAGAGGAGAAGGCCGATCACAAGGAAACGACGCTCCGACACGACGCGGTTCAGGCGGCCGACGAGCTGCGAACCGATGATCAGGCTGATGCCGTTCGAGCCGAACAGCAGCGCGAAGAGCTGCGGCGAAGCGCCGTATATTTTCTGATATATGAACGGCGTTCCGGATACGTAGGCGAATACGCCGCCGATCATAATGCCTTGGGCTAAGGCGTAACCGAGAAACTGGCGGTCGCGCAGCAGGGTTTGAATTCCCTGGAACAGCTGGCCGAAATTGCTGGACATCCTGTTCTCGGGAGGCAGCGTTTCTTTCAGCCCCGCGGTTGCAAGCAGTACCAGCACGATGCCTACGGCGCCCAGTACGATAAACACGCCGATCCAGGTCGTAAACGAGATGACGCCGCTTCCGGCCACCGGCGCGATGAGCGGAAACAGATTGTTCACCAGCATGAGCATGGAGAAAAACCGCGTGAGCTCGGGCCCGCTGTACAAGTCGCGAACGACCGCCCGGGATATCACGATTCCGGCAGAAGCCGCGAAGCCTTGGATGAACCGAGCGGCGATGAAACAATAGATATTCGGGGATATCGCGCAGATGAACGAAGCGGCCAAATAGAGCACAAGCGAATAAATGACCGGTCTGCGTCTTCCGTGCACGTCGCTTAAGGGGCCCATCACGATCTGCCCGAGTCCGAGACCGATCAGGCAGGCTGTTAGGCTGAGCTGCACGAGCGACGCTTTCGTGCCGAAATCCGCCGTAATCTCGGGGAATGAGGGCAAATACATATCGATCGTCAGAGGTCCCAGCGCCGAGAAGGCGCCTAACAGCAGGACAAGCCGCCAACGATTCGTCTTATTCTCTTGCAGCATGTTCTTGTATCTCCACTCCTGTTCAAGGTTTTCATGATTATACATGAGTTAAGACAGGAATAGAAGTGGGAGCGAACGGTTTTTTTCGCGGGAACCGGCGCAACGAACAAAGAGGCGGCCGCTGATTCATCAGAAGCCGTCTCTTTGCTTGGCCGATATTCGGTCACCGGACGCTCGTCATTACTTTACTGCTTTGCGCACGAGGTTGATGTGATCCAATCCCGTTCCGCTCGTGCCGTTGAAGATGAATTCCAGCAGGTAGCTGCCGCGGACGTAGGTCAATTTCTTTTGCACGGTCTTGCCGGTCTTGAAGAGGGTCGATGCATGCGGGGCGCCCCAGTGCTGAACGAGCATCCGCACGGTGATGCCGCCCAGATTGGTCTCGCGCTCGACATTCGTTCCGAAGTAGCGCATTTCGCGGATTTTATCCAGCTTATAGTTGATGGCGTAACCGGGATGGCCCATTTCGGCATGGTACACGTCGAAGCCGTCGGCATCCGTGGCCGGAGCTTCGGCTTTGCCGATCGTTTTGATAACCGTTTCATGAGACGTGGAACCTATGGCGAAGCCGTGGAAGTTCGGAAATTGTCCTTGGAGAGCCGGTTTGTAGAAGCTCATCAGCGTTTGAAAAGCTTGCATATGGGCGTCAACGGGAGCGGCGCTGTCGGCTGCCGCGTGAGACGGTGCGGCGGCTCCGGCCGTGGACAGCGCCAGCGTTCCAACCGTTACCGCGGCTATCGCCGTTTTCTTCATCGATGCGAATACGTTCATTCTGCTTTCCTCCTCATGATGTCGGACTCGCGCGACCGCATTCATCGCGATTTCACTTTCTTGACGCGGATAAGCCGCAATAGGTTGCATGTCAATTGCTGGCTGATGCGATTCAGGCTCTGAATCGCGTCAGACGATGCGGTCGTCCGTCGGTAGACATGAACTCGTTCGATCGCTCGTACACTGTAGTAAGAGCTTGTTCGATGACAGATCGCCGCGGAGGGATAACGATGAGAATTACGTCCGGCGGATGCGAAGCCGTGTATTACGGCCGCGTGCTCGCCTACGGAATGAATCCGATCGAAATCGTACTGTCGGAAGAGAACGATCCGCTGACGTTCGTGTTCTGCATGGAGCATGAACCGGAGCGAGACGATATCATGACGGATATCCGTCTGGTCCGTTATAACGAAGTCCGCATCGCCTGCATCAATTTCCCGCGAGGCAAACCGACCGGCAGTCAAGACATGATTCAACTCGGCGTGCTGAACAACCGCAAACTCTCGCTGCGCTACGAGGTGACCGTTAATTACGATGCGACGTCTTGGGCGCTGGCCTTCACGTTCTTCTCGGGCGAGGGGGTAGGGACGGCATGAACAAAATCGAAATCCAGGATCCGCGGGTAGCCGGCAAGATCATCGCGGCGAACGCCGAGAACGACAAGCGCAAGGCGGAGCTCGGCTTCCTCGGCAAATTCTTCGGCTCGGGCGAGAACGTGCGCCTGTACATCGTCGGCACGATTACGCTCGGCGTGCTTCTCATCGCGCTGGTGTATACGCTGCTTCCCGACCAATTCCGTTCGCCCGATTTCGGCTTGAAGGAGATGTGGACGCTCGTGGTGCTTCCCGTCGAATCGACGATTATCGGCTATTTGATCGGATCGCGGTCGAAGGACATCGGCGGCTAGCCAGCTTGACGATCATGCAATGAAACCCGGACGCCTCCTCGAAGGCGCTTCGGGTCTTTTTTGTTATGAAGCAATCAGAAGCTTCGTTATTATTGAAGAAATCTATTGAGATCGGGAGCCATTCCGTCCATGATAGAAGATGATAGGCAGGCGTGCGAAAAGGAGAGCTCACACATGGCAAAGCAATGGGACGAAGCGATGATCCCCGACCAATCCGGCAAAACGATCGTCATTACCGGTTCCAGCAGCGGGCTTGGATTGCATACGGCGATGGCGCTTGCTGGCAAAGGCGCGGAAGTGATCGTCGCCGTTCGCAACGTCCTGAAGGGCGAAGCGGCGGCAGAGCAAATTCGCCGGCGGCACGCGAACGCGAAAGTGAAGGTCATGAAGCTGGATCTGGGCGATCTGAGCGGCATTCGCTCGTTTGCGGCGGCGTATCGCGAGCGCTATGCCGGCTTATCCGTCTTGATCAACAACGCTGGCGTGATGATGCCGCCGTACCAGCGAACCAAGGACGGATTCGAGCTGCAATTCGGAACGAACCATGCGGGCCATTATGCGCTTACGGGTCATCTGCTGCCCCTCTTGCTTCGAACGCCCCGATCCCGCGTCGTTACGGTCGGCAGCTTGGCAGCGAGAAGCGGCCGCATCGATTTCGATAACCTCGACGGCGCCAAAGGCTACCAAGGGTTTACGTTCTATCGGCAGAGCAAACTCGCAAACGTGCTGTTCGCCATGGAGCTCCAGCGCCGGCTCGCCCAAGCCGGCGCGGACACGATCAGCATCGCCTGCCATCCCGGCATCGCGGCGACGAATATTACGTCGCGCGGGTCGGGGAATACATCGAACGGCTTGCTCCTCTTCCTGATGAAGCGGCTGTTCCAAAGCGCGGAAATGGGCGCGCTCCCGAGCCTGTACGCCGCGGCGTCGCCCTTGCTCCATGGCGGCGAATATATCGGACCCGACGGCAAAGGCGCGAAGCGGGGATACCCGGCGCTCGATCCTGCAATCAACGGCATCGACGATCCGAAGGTCGCCGCACGATTATGGGATGTTACCGAGCGTTCGACAGGGGTACGTTATGATTTTCAATGATAACCGGGTGAACGGCAGCGATCGTAAGTATTGCTAGGGTGATCGAATCATTCGCGGGCAGCCGTCGAGCGACATGCGGCTGCCGGATCTGGAGGAGAGCTAATGAGGAAACTGCGCTGGGGAATTATGGGATGCGCCCAAATTGCCGCAAAGGCATTCATACCTGCCGTCCGTGCTTCGGATATGCATGAGATCGTCGCCGTTGCCAGCCGCGATACGTCGAAAGCCCGGGCGTTCGCGGACGTTCACGGCATACAAGACGCCTACGGCAGCTACGAGGAATTGCTCGAACATCCGCACGTCGATGCGGTCTACATCCCGCTGCCGAATCATCTGCACCTGGAATGGACGATTCATGCCGCGCGGGCAGGCAAGCATGCGCTGGTCGAGAAGCCGATGGCGATGTCGGAGCGCGATGCGGCACGGATGGTCAAGGCATGCGAGCAGTACGGCGTCCGCATTCAGGAGAACATGATGTACCGCTGCCATCCGCGCTACGACCGTATTAAGGAAATACTCCGCTCCGGCGAGATCGGCGCGGTTAGATCCGTTCACGGCGTCTTCACGTCGGATCGCTCCGCGATGGAGGGCGATATCCGATTCCGCAGGGATATGGGCGGCGGCAGTATGTACGATATCGGCTGTTACTTGCTCAGCGCGGCCCGTTATGTGCTGGAGATGGAACCGGTGGCCGCAACGATGCAGGCTTTCTTCTCGCCGGATCATGACGACGTCGATATGATGGCCTCCGGTCTCGTCGAATTTCCGGGCGATGCGGCCTTGACGTTCCAGTGCGGATTATGGGCGGAATTCGCCAATACGCTGGAAATCCGGGGCACGCAGGGCATGATCCGGCTGCCGTCGGCATTCTCGCTTCGCAGCGACCTGAGTCCCGATATTCAAGTCACCGTGAGCGGCGAGATGCGGACGGAGCCGTTCGCGCGCGGAAACCAGCAGCTGTCGCTGCTGGACAGGTTCGCCCGGACAGTGCTTCACGGAGAGCCTGAACCGGTCAGCCCTTGGGACGCCGTGCGAACGGTTCATGTCATCGAAGCTTGTCTGGCTTCCGCGCGCGAGAAGAGACGGGTAGCGATCGCGCCGCTCGAAGGAGGCGTCCAACGCCGACGCCGTTCATGATGGAGAACGGCCGCATCGCGGCCGAGACGTAAGATCGGCCTAACCGACGAAGCCCGGATACCGGTAAGACGCTGTCTTTCGGTTGAAGGGCTTTTTTTAGGTTTATTTTGCGCTCATCGTCCAACAGTCGGCGGTTTCGAACGTTATTCCGGATGTAAGGCGGCGTAACCATGCGGAAGATTCGCCCGAAAGCCGTCGCCGGAAGCCGGTCATTCAACCAGCGGTTGAATATACGGCTCGGACTGCGATTCAACTACCACTTTATAGGCATGCATACGGGGATACGCTATGCTGTTCACGACAGTGCGCACTGTACATACGTTCATCATTAAAGGAGGTATTCGCGTGTCGCAAGAAAAAGCAGCCTACTCCGCATGGTCGAACATCGCATACTCCATGCGGCTGCATTGGCGGGCAAGGCCCATGACCTTGATCTGCTGCGCCGGCTCGGCGCTGATCGGCGTCGCCCTGCCGTTCGTCAATATCCTGATGCCCAAGATTGTCATCGACAATCTTGCCGCACGCGTCGCGCCCGGCGAGTTTATCCTGGCGGTGGGCGTAATGGCGCTGCTGCTGGCCGTACTGAGCAGCGCCAAAAGCTACGCGGATCTCATCACCAATGAGTCCGTAGGCACCATCAGCATATTGAGCCACCTTCAAGTCTCCATGCGCAAGCGGCTGCACATGGATTTCGAGGTGCTGGAGAGTCCCGGTTACGCCAAGCTGGGCGAGAAGGCGGGACGGGCGATGCAAAGCAACCACTCGCCGGCCTCCAACATCCCTCGCTTCCTGTCGCAGCTATTGCTGAACGTCTTGGGGTTTCTTACATACGGAGCGATCATCATTAACGTGCATCCCCTCATCATTCTCTTCCTGGCCGTATCGGCGGGAGTCAATTGGCTCGCACTCTCGCGAGCGCGCAAGATCGAGAAGGATACGCGCGAGGACCGGTCCAAGCTTCAGGGCAAGCTCGGGTATATCCATCGGGCAGCGAAGGAGCCTTCCGGCGGCAAGGACATGCGCCTGTATAACCTTGGCGGGCTATTCGGCGGCATCTTCCGCAACGTGCTTGGCGCCGCCGAAGATAAGGAGCACAAGGTAGCCACGGGGGATATGAAGGCGCAGCTGTCGGACGCGCTGCTCAGCCTGATCCGCGACGGCGCCGCGTACGCGTATTTGATCTACTTGCTGCTGAACGACGATATCACGCTGGGCAACTTCGTGCTGGCATTTGCCGCCATCGGCGCGTTTGCGGGATGGCTGTCGGGGATCGTCACCCATTCCAGCGAGCTGCTGCGCGCCATAAGCGAACTGTCCGACATTCGCGTCTACCTTGACGTGCCGGATCGCTCCAATACCGGCCCCGGCCATGCGCTGCCCGCCGGCAGCAGCCTTCCGCCGGCCATTACGCTGAAGAACGCGGGGTATGCTTATCCGGATGCGGAGACGCCGACGCTCAGCGGCATCGACCTTGAGATCAAGCCTGGAGAGCGCATCGCCATCGTCGGCGCGAACGGCGCAGGGAAGACGACGTTAATCAAGCTGATTTGCGGGCTCTATCGGCCGACAAGCGGGGAAATCATGTTGGGCGGCGTCGATATAGCGCGATATAACAGGGACGAGTATTACACGTTGCTCTCCACCGTGTTCCAGGACATCCACCTCTTCTGCTGCGATATTGCCGGGAACGTATCCCAGCAGTCGCCCGATCGAACGGACTACCGGAAGGTAAGGGAATGCCTGGCGCTATCAGGGCTGGCGGACAAGGTGAACGGGCTTGAGAAAGGCGAGCTGACGCAGCTTGTGCGCCGCGTTCACAACGATGCCGTCGAGCTCTCCGGCGGCGAGAAGCAGAAGCTCGCGCTTGCGCGCGCGCTCTACAAAGACGCGCCGGTCATCATCCTGGATGAGCCGACGGCGGCGCTTGACCCGATCGCCGAGAGCGAAATCTATCGGCGTTACGCCGAGCTGACGGACGGCAAAACGTCGATCTATATTTCCCACAGGCTGGCAAGCACGCGCTTCTGCGACCGGATTCTGTTGATCGACGGCGGCGGCATTGCCGAATGCGGCACGCACGACGAGCTTATGCGAGCCGGCGGAAAATACGCCGAGATGTTCCATGTGCAGTCGCACTACTATAAGGAAGGGGATGTATCCGAACATGAAAACGCGTTCAATCTGGCATAATCTTCTGCGCGGATACGGCATTGTCAACCGTCTGACGCCAACGTATATCCCGCTTGCGTTCGTCACGTCGTTCATCAAGGCCGTGCAGCCGTTCGCGGTGCTCTTCTTCTCCGCCAGGATCATCAACGAGCTGGCCGGCGCGCGCGATACCGGGCGCATCGTTCTGTATGCCGCTCTTGCCGTGGGGATCGGGTTTATCCTGAAGGCATTGAATGCCGTGGCGACGCGCCGGATCGCGACCTTGAACAGCACGCTGTGGGCGCGGTTCTACTTCTTCCTCGGCAATCGCTACATGCAGTTGAATTACGATCAGATCGAAGATGCCGCGAATAACGAGCTGCTCGCGGATATCGAGGCGAAGACGAACGGCAACGGCCTTGGCATCTTGCGCCTGCACTGGGGCCTGCCCGAGCTGCTGCAGCCGTTGTTCGAGCTGGGAGCGTCGATTGCGCTGGTGGCCGGCATGTTCGCAGCGGCCTCGTCCCATGAGCAGAACTTCGTCACATCGCCGTTAGCCACGGGTCTGTTGTTCATGCTCGTCCTGCTCATTCTGCCGTTTACGTATGCCATCAAGAAGCGGGAGCAGCGAATTCTGCAGCAGGCCATCGAGGTCAACCCGAAGGCGAACACCTACATCCATTTTTTTGGCGACTATATGCAGGCCAAGAACGCCGCGAAGGACATTCGCTTGTACAGGCAAGCGCCTGCGATCGAGGAACATTACAGAAAATCGGACGGGCTCTCGTATTGGTACAAGTTCTTCGACTTGCTCGGCAAGAATAACGCGCTCGCGGCGGCGATGAATGCCGCGCTGGCAGGCAGCGTCTACCTGTTTATCGGCCTGCGGGCGCTCTATGGCATGTATCCCGTCGGCAGCGTGGTGCAGTATATCGGCGCGGTTACCGGCGCTGTCGGCGCATTGGCCGCTCTGATCGGCGTTCTGGGCAATTATATGACGAACAATCGGTATCTCGATCTGGTGTTCCGGTATCTTGACCTGCCGGACAACATGCGGAAGACCGGCGGCGACCGGCAGATCCCGCAAGGCGAGCTGGCATTCGAGTTCCGCGACGTGTCGTTCAAGTACCCCGGCGCGGACCGTTACGCGATCGAACGGTTGAATATGAAGCTACATGTCGGCCAACGGCTGGCCATCGTGGGAATGAACGGCAGCGGCAAGACAACCCTGATTAAGCTCCTGTGCCGGCTTTACGAGCCTACGGAAGGCATGATTACCTTAAACGGCGTCGACATCAGGGAGTATGACCACGCATCGTACATGAGGATTTTCAGCGTCGTGTTTCAGGATTTCATGCTGTATTCGTTCTCGCTTGGACAAAACGTGGCCGCGTCCGAATCCTATGACGCGAAATTGGCGGAGGAATGTCTGGCGACGGCAGGGTTCGGCGAGAAGCTGAAGGAGATGCAGAACGGACTTCAATCCTATTTGCACAAGGATTTCTCCGACGACGGCGTCGAGATATCGGGAGGCGAGGCGCAGAAGGTGGCGCTGGCAAGGGCGCTGTATAAGAACGCGCCGTTCGTGGTGCTCGACGAGCCGACGGCGGCGCTGGATCCTATCGCGGAGTTCGAGATCTACTCGCGATTCCATGAGATCATCGGCGGCAAGACGGCGATCTTCGTCTCCCACCGGCTCTCGTCCTGCCGGTTCTGCCACGACATCGCGGTGTTTCACGAGGGCCGGCTCATACAGCGGGGCTCTCACGATGAGCTTGTAGGCGATAGAGGCGGGAAGTACGCCGAGTTGTGGAATGCCCAGGCGCAGTATTACGTAAGCGCGTAAGCGGTGAAGCGCATGCTCGCGCGCAGCTCAGACAAGTCCCGATCGCGGCGGAGTCTTCAGGCTCCGCCGCGTGATCGGGTAGCGCGTGCACGGTTGGCAGGATTCGCGCGTTGGCTTGCTTCGCGGTCTATGCCTCGAACGGATAGACGAGCCCCCACTGGGCGCGCATGCGGTCCAGCGTCTCGGCGATCGCGATCGATTCGTCGAGCGGGATCAGCGCGTTTTCTTGTCTGCCTGCGCGCAGGTCTTCATGCACGGCCGCGAATTCATAGCCGAAGCCTTCTCCGGTCGGTTCATCCTTGAATTCCTCCTCGAGCTGGTTCCCTACGAACAATCTCGCTTCTCTAGGGGACCAGAAACGAGGAACTTCAATATGTCCCTTGGTTCCGATGATGCGGACCTCCTGCGGCGTCGAACCCGAGATGGAGGAGTAGAGCGAAGCCATTTGCCCGTTCTCGTATTCAAGCAAACAGGCCATTCGCGCATCCACGCCGGTAGATGTAGAGCGTGAACGGCTGAGCACCTCGACGGGCTTGCCGCCGAAAATCATCGAAGCGTAGGAGACCGCATAGACGCCGACATCAAGCAGGCTTCCGCCGGCCGTATGGGGGTTGAACAGGCGCGATTCCGGGTTCTCGGAAGCACCGAATCCGAAATCCGCCGTCAAGTAATGCACATCTCCGATGGCGCCGTCCGACACCCACTGCATGACTCTGCGCGTTACCGGGAAGAACCGGGTCCACATCGCTTCCATGAGAAACGTTCCGGTCTCTCTCGCTTTCTCGACCATCGTCCGAACTTGCGCGGCATTCGGCGCTATCGGCTTCTCGCAGAGTACCGGCTTGCCTAAAGACAACGCCAAGCAAGCGTGTTCCATGTGAAGGTGGTGAGGCGTGGCGACATAGACCGCGTCCACTTCCGGATCCCGCAGCATCGTTTCGACGTCGGTGTAAGCCTTCGCCCCGTATGGCTGCGCCAGCTGCTCCGCATTGGCGCCGGTACGGGAATAGACGGCGGCTAATCTAGCATCGCCCAATTGTTTAAAGTCGTTCATGACGCGCTTCGTAATTCCCCCTGCGCCGATAAAACCCCATCCGATCACAGATTTCATGTGTTCACTCCGTTCATGCATGATCTGCCGGACGCGAAGGCTCGGCATCAAGTATAATTTACCATGCCTCTATCAAAGTGGCTATCCTAAACTGGACGATGCATGAATCCGGGAGATAGAGTCAACCATTTCAATGTTAGGAGGCATGCCTGCCTGTGAAGACCACAGTACAGGCGATTGCTATGCGCGTACTTTATGAAGCGGCGGCCGCAGAAGGCCGCGACGGGTTTGTCGTGGGAGACGTGAACGAGCTTTACGGCGAGAAAGGGAATTATCGGGTGCTGCAGTTCTCGGATGCGGCGGTGCAGGGGGCGCTCGATCTGGACGATCCGCAGCGGATGGTGTTCGAATATACGCGTGCGATCGTCCATCTGCTGGCGCATAATCATCCGCAGCTGGAGCGCGTTTTCCAGATTGGCCATGGAATCGGGACGATCGCCCGGCATTGCCGGGGTGCCCGGTTCAAGACGGCGGAGCTGGACTCGCGGATCGTTCAGGCGAGCGAACGCTTTTTCGGCTCCGCAGGGGAGGCTATTGCGATCGGCGACGGCCGTCGTATTCTGGAGAGCGAGGAAGCGGGCGTATACGACGCCATCGTCGTGGACGCCTTCACCGACAGCGGCGTGCCCCGGCATCTGACGACGGACCGTTTCTTCGCGACGGCTGCGGACAAGCTGGACGACGGAGGGATGATCATTCTGAACGTGACGGGCAGGGGACCCGGCGATCGTTCGATGGGCGCCCTTCACGCGACGATGCGCGAGACGTTCGCCCGCGTGTCGGCCTTCATGCTGCCCTCGGACCGGGCGAACGAGGCGCGGAACATCCTGCTGGTCGGGCAGAATCGCCGAATCGAGTACCGGGCACGGGACATGGCCGGATTCATACCGTTCGAGCCCGTTGCGGGCCATGTGATTACGGAGGATGGGCGACAGTAACGACCGAATAATCGAGTTAAATGGATGAATGGAAAATTTGTAAATATCTGTGATTAGAGTAATCGGTTTTTGGGACAATAAAATCAACATTCATTCTAACACGGTCGAGGCGAATACATGTGCATCTTGGTTTGGCAATCCTCAGCGTAATGACAGCCTTCAAATGGGCGGACTGGAAGCATTGGAAGAAGTATCACCCGACGATGCTATTCATGGCCGTGGGAGCATTCCTGTATGAATATTTGACGAAGGATCAAACGATGTGGAAGTTTCACCCCGACTTCCTGTACAACCATACGGTAACGGTCGTTGTCTACGCGATCGCTACGATGCCGCTAAACATCTTTCTCTTTCTCTCCAGGCTCCCGGAGCGGGGGTTCTGGAAGAAATCCCTTCATGTTGCGATATGGACGGCCATATATTCCTTGACGGAATGGGCGATGGTGCATACGGGCCGAATTTCGTATCAGAACAATTGGAGCCTGCTCTATTCGATCTTGTTCGATTTGATGATGTTTCCGATGATGATCCTGCATCACCGTCGACCTGTCACCGCGTATCTCTTTTCGATTGTAATTGTGTGCTGCTTGCTGCATGCGTTCGAGGTGGAATTGGAATAAAGTCGCAGCCGGTCGTTTTTTGACGATCGGCTGTTTTTCAATTTCGGGCGGTTTACGCGGAATGACGCACTCGAAAACATGAAGAAGGGACATCTAAAGCTTTCACTTTATGGGTGGTATTATTTTGAAATATAATATACGTATTGCCAATTGTCCCAAGAAGCGAACCGATTGAAACTGCACGAAAGGAGAGGAATTATGTCAATTGTTCATGTACTCGACAAGGGTTATGTACGGCTTGTTGATCATATGGGATCAGATTTAACCGTTGTGAATGCCGCTCGTGTTTCATATGCAAAGGAATCACGAAAACTAAGTGATCGCGATCTAAAGCTAATTAAGTTCCTGGCACGAGAAGGACATACTTCGCCTTTCAGGCATGCTATAGCGCAGTTTGAAGTTTACGCTCCGCTAATGGTCGCTAGACAATGGTGGAAATACGTTATTGGTTCAGCTCATTATGAAGGAACGGGTGACAGTTTGGATGCCTGGAACGAATCTAGTCGTCGATACATAACCGAAGAGCCCGCTTTTTATACTCCGAAGGCAGATGAATGGAGAGCAAGGCCTGTAAACTCCAAACAAGGCAGCGGCGACATAATTGCTTGGGAACTGGGCCAGAAATATACGCAGGAGCTATTATCCTACGTCGAATTAGGAATAAAGAAGTATGATCAAGCTTTAGAAGAAGGCATATGCGCTGAGCAAGCACGATTGTTCCTGCCTTCATACGGAATGTATGTTCGCTGGTATTGGACTGCATCCCTTCAATCCGTTGCTCACTTCTTGGTGCAACGATTAGAGCATGACGCGCAGCAAGAAATCCAGGACTATGCAAAGGCTGTCCTAGAGCTAATACAAACCATTTACCCTATTTCCTTAGAAGAATTGGCTCCTGAACGTATCAATAGTAATCGATAAGACGACGAGGGGGAAACCGAAGTGAAAACGATCAAAAGCATGATGGAGCATCTGTATTGGGCGGACGGACGCATCCTGGACGCGCTCGAAGAGAGCGGGACGAAGAACAAGGACCTACTGAAGCTGGTTCGGCATGTCGCTATCGCGGAACGAGTCTGGCTGTCCCGGCTGCAGGGCAAGAGCAGCGCGCAATATTCGTTGTGGGGGGATGCGGAGGACCTGACGGCGATCCGGAACATGTTCGAAGAGAACGCCGAGCACTATCGCGCCTATATCGAAGGGCTCAAGGAATTCGAGTTGGACGAGTTAATCGACTATGCGAACCAGAGCGGGGTTCCATTCCAAACATCCGCCCGGGACATCCTGTCGCAGGTCCTCTTACATGGGCAATATCATCGGGGACAGATCAATCGGGCGCTTCGGATCGAATCGGCCGAGCCGGTTCAAGTGGATTACATTACGTTCGCGAGGCTCAATATGACTGACTAATCACACACTGCTACCAGATGAGGTGAACACCTATGCTGTATGAGTTAGAAACTAAGGATTACGCCCTCTTGGAACCGTTGCTTACAAGTGGATTTCAATTTCCGGAAGTAATTGCGGTGGCGGATCTTATCAATAGCGGGTGGATCGTTACAGATGATCCAGCGCATCCCGTTTCAGCGCTGCTTTGGGCAGAAGGACTTGGCGGCTTCTTTCTTCTCGGCGACGAAACCAATGTGTCATTTCTTCATGGGCTGGATCGCTTCGTTCATCGGCATCTGGATAACGGTTTGTTCGAAGTAGCCGGCATGCATGAAGGTTGGAATGCAGTCATCGAACGGCGATATGCCCGGAAGCGCATGATGAAGTCGACGCAGCTGATCTATAAATGGTACGAGCAGAGCCGGCAAGAGGGTATTCATGCTCAGGCTGACGGCCCTGCTGATTCTGTTCAAGTGGTGCGCTTGACCGCGGCGTTGCTTGGTTCCGTTCGGATGAAGGATCTTGAATTTGTAGAGTCGGAGCTTCTCGGTTTCTGGGGAAGTCTTCATCAGTTCATGGCGCATGGCGTTGCCTACTGCGCGATGCAGGAAGAGCGGATAGTCAGCATTTGCTACTCCGGATTTGCAGCCGGGAATACGCATACGCTGGGCGTGAAAACATTGGAGCCCTTCCGGAAGCAAGGGCTGTCTTACTCAACTGCGAAAGCATGCATAGAGGAACTGCGTAGCAGGCAGCTGTCGCCCTATTGGGACTGTTCGCCTTGCAACGAAGCTTCCTGGAGATTGGCTGAGAAGCTGGGTTTTCGCAGAACGGGGGAGTACAACCTATATTCCATTGCGAAATAGAAGAAGGCAGTACAGATTGGCAGCATACGGGTTCCGGGTTTCGGCGCATGGAGCGATATAAGCGAACAATTCGGCGGCCAAGGTTGATGAATGCTTCATGCCTTGTTGCGTTAGGTTGATCCCTACTAGCTCGCGGGACACATATTTACCGGAATGAGGGAAATCATATGTAGGATTTTTATCGCGCGATCGCCGGCAATCGTCCGGTTGTCACAAAATGGCGCATGATCTCGTTTCATTAGAGCGGTTTCCTGTAAGGAAGCACGAAAGGGCATAAGGCCGAGGATGGAAGTGGGAAAATGCAAGAGCTGTACGAGCAATATAAAGGTCTGCTGTTCAAGCTTGCCTACCAGCTGACCGGATCGGTTTCGGATGCAGAGGATGCGGTGCAGGACGTGTTCCTGAAGATTTATGACGTTCTGCCGGAGAAGCTTGCCGAACCTAAGGCTTATTTATGCAAAATGATCACGAACCGCTGCCGGGATTTGCGGAAGGCGGCTCGGAATAAGAGAGAGCAATATTTCGGCGAATGGCTTCCGGAGCCTTATAGCAATCCGGAGGATTCGTTGGAATCGTCGGTCATTCGCGATGATCTCTTGTCGTACGGGACGCTGGTGCTGCTGGAACGGCTGTCGACGACGGAGCGCATGGTCTTCGTCCTCCGCGAAGCGTTCGGCTTCGAATACGCCGAACTCGCGAAGATCGTCGATAAAACGGAAACGAACTGCCGGAAGCTGTACAGCCGGGCCAAGTCGAAAATGGGAATCGATTCCGAGGAAACGGTTCATGCCGATGAAGCCAGCGAAGCGTGGATTAGCGGGTTTCTCGCGGCGATCAAACAAGGTAACGTGAATCAAGTGTTGTCCATGCTCGACGAAGCTGTCGTGCTGGTCTCAGACGGAGGAGGCAAAGTGCGCGCCGCCGTGGAGCCGATCGTTACGAGAGCGCGCGTTGCGGAATTTCTGCTCGGTCCGGTGCGCCGTCTTGCTGCGGCGGATGGGGAACCGATTTTCGATATCGCCCCTGTGAACGGGCAGCCCGCCCTTATCCTTCGGTCGGAAGATGGCATTCATACGGTCGGGCTGTTCCACGTCGAAGGAAATTCGATTCGCAACCTCTATTTCGTCCGTAATCCCGATAAGCTGGGGCATGTCGGAAAGTGAAGCGCCGCTCTTCCATAGATGCGGCGCTTTTCCGCTTTTTGTCGCGGCCTGGAGCCTTGCTTGATGATTGTTCACAAGAACAGATTCGCCGTCCGGTGTCACAGAACGATAGGCTCTGTCGTTCTATGAATGTCGGACAAGCAAGTCGGACAAGCGTGTCGGGCAAGACGACAGCTTCAAGAAACTTAATCGCCCAGCGGATAGGGCTATAATCCAGGAGGAATCTTATGAAAATTGCAGTGATCGGCGGCAGCGGGCTTATCGGCAGAGGACTCGTTCAGAACCTGAACAATCTCGGACACGAAGCAGTGGCGGCTTCTCCGTCCCTAGGCGTCAACTCGGTAACGGGCGAAGGGCTGGCTGCGGCGCTGGCCGGCGCGCAGGTCGTCGTCGACGTTACCAACTCGCCTTCGTTCGAAGAGCAAGCGGTGCTGACGTTCTTCGCAACATCGACCGGGAATCTGCTAGCCGAGGCGGCGAACGCGGGCGTGCAGCACTATGTCGCCCTGTCGATCGTCGGCACGGACCGTCCGCCCGGAAATGCGTATTTCAACGCCAAGGTCGCCCAAGAGAAGCTGATCCAGGCAGCCGGCATTCCTTACACGATCGTAAGAGCGACGCAGTTCTTCGAATTTGCCGGCGCCATCGCTTATACGGCGACGGAAGGTCAGACCGTCCGTTTGCCTTCCGCCGCCATGCAGCCTATCGCCGCCGCGGATGTGAGCGCAGCTTTGGCAGCTTATGCGTTGGACAAGCCCGTGAATGGCATTGTCGACCTAGCCGGACCGGAGAAGATCGGGATGGACGAATTCGTCCGTTTATCCTTACGGGCGGCCGGGGATAAGCGCGAGGTCGTCACGGACAACGAGGCAGGCTATTTCGGCGGCCAAGTGGACGATAGCTCGCTCGTTCCTGCGGATGACGGCAAAGCGTGCATTGCAGCAACTCGCTTGGCGGATTGGCTCGCGCGCTCCTGATCGCATTGCCGGGAGGCATAGGGAATATCATGGACAGGCAGCTGCCAATCTGTCTTGAAGCGATGTGAGCCAAACAGCTAGAGCTGTCTAAGCCGGGGATCGGGGATGCGGCCGCCAGAACTGACCAAGGTCAGCCGTTCAGGTATTGCGAGCCATTCCGTGTCATCAAACATGGGTTTATCTACATGCCGAGGCTGCCGCATAGGCAGCCTGTTGTGTTTTCTCGTCCTCCGCTAAAGCGAATCGTAGACGCTTATTGTGACAGCCGGTATGAACCGTCACGAACCGGAGCATGATCTGCGATACTGCCGGATGCTGCCGAGCAGCCATAGCAGTATCGGAAGGATCACGTAGACGAACGGATAGAAGCCCCCGATTAAATAGACATTCTTGAGCGAAGCCGTCATCCGGATATCGTGCGAGCTATAGATTAAGTAGGCCAGCCACACCGCCGACATCAGGCAGGCGACCAGCTTCCAGTTCTTGATGCCGGTCCACTCGGATATGCCGTAACTGAGAATGAACAGATCCACCCCCATCTTAATGAAAGCGCCGAGCAGCCATAGGGGGATAAAGAAGGCATCGATGTTCTGGATGAAATTGAGAATGGAAACAAATTTGGTCAGCGAGTAGACGGGAACGATCATTTCGGCGGCCATGTTGGGCCCGGTCACGAATAGAAGCACAAGCGACATGATGACGCCCCATGCCATCGCGACGGCCGTCCCCCACATGATCCCGCGTGCAGCGGACCGTTTGTTCTCCGCGAAATAATACAGCATGAGAACAATCGAAGGATCCACGAGGTAGTTGATCGAATAGTACGTCCCCTTCAGGATATGCAGCCACCCCGAATCGGCATAGACGGGCAGCATTCGCTTCATATCCATGTCCTGTGGGTTGAGAAACAGCTGGGCGAACAGCAGGAACACGAAGAACGGACCGATGACCTCCGCGCATCGGCCGATGGCGACGATTCCGCCCCGATATACCGCGTACGTGACGAGGAACAACATGCACAGCAGGATGAAGATCGTCGGCGTGTTATGCAGCATGACCAGATTTTGAAATTCGGCCATGCCTTTCGCGATCATGGACATCTGTATGAACCATAACAAGAAATACCCCATGACGATACATTTGCCGATTACGGTGCCGAGCAGCATTTTCGCGAAGCCGACGAGCGTCTTGTCCGCGTGCTGCTTGCATACCCTGAGCATGAGCCAGGTTATGGCCATCATGATCAGCGCGCCCAGCAAGATGGAAATCCAGCAGTCCTGGCGCGATTCCTTCGCGGCCAGCTGCAGGGGGAGATAAGAGAAGACGATCATCGATGAGATGTTGACCAGCCAGAACAGCTGGTACCCGCTGACTTTCAAGGCATCCGACGCTCCCCGCAATGCATTATTTGAGCTCCCCGCCGGTTACGCCGACCGAGCGCAGTTGAATATTGGTTTTGACGGTCACGCGGATCGTCTTGAAATCCGTGTCCCAATTCGTTCGATGCCGTTTCCACCAGGAAGGATAGTGGCGATGGAGGTGTTCGCCGATGCCGAATACATCCGTTCCCCGGCGCTGGACCTTATTCATCGTTTGCTGCAGCTGCTTCTGGCAGTAAGCGTTCACGTACTTCTGAACGCTGGCTATCTTGTCGACATCGGCCATGTCCAGATCAGCCGTGTTCTCCAGCAGATAGGACTGCGCTTTGACAGTCAGGACGACCTGACCGGGATTGCCTCGAACGGTGCGGATGCTGCGTCCGAGATGGGTCAAGCGGAACGAGAGCAGGCCATGGCCGGACTTCCACGGAATTGTCAGCCCGTCGATCGAGCCTTTCCCGGCCATCCATATCGCTTCGAAGGCTTCGTCCACCTCCAGGAAGCCTCTGGCCTTCAGTCGCTTGTCCAGAACGGCGAACCCCGAGAATACGGGGAGCGGCGTTTGCTTCTCGCTGCCCAGCGCCGTGTTCTCGACGCGGAAGACCGGTACGACCGGCCGGTTACCGTCAGATTGGCTGTCAATGACGAACTGTCTCGAGGTAAAGTTCTTCAGCCCGTTGATCTGAAGCTCTTTGCTTGCGGCGCGGCTGGACAAGTATTCCATCGGATGCTTGAGCATCACGAAGCTTTTGGCGCTGCCTCCTCTGATCATAAGGACGATATCCCGAAAACTGTTCGCAGGATCCCTGCCGAGTTTATCGAACAGCAGATCGACTTCGTTCGCATGGAAGAACGACTCCCCGATCGCAATCAGAATCCGGTGGCTTGTCATCAGCCTGCGGGGAAGCTTGCGCTGGATTTTCAAACTGGCGTCGTAGACATTCTTGCCCGTCGCCGATACGACGATGAATTGATCCGCATTGCCGCCGTCCTTGAGCTGGGAAGGGATGACGATCTGATGACTGACTTCGATCTGTCCGTCCTCGGCATGATCAACGGCCGTCGCCATAACGAAGGCCAACTGGTTCGGTTCGACGAAATCCGTGCAGCCGGACAGGGGCAGCGCGAGCAGCAGCGCAGATGCCGCGAGGAACATAACACGCATCATCCAGGTTACTCCTTCATGTTCCGTCCGTTCTTCATCCAGAACGGGAAGCGGATGATCAAATCCTTGATACGCTTGCCGTCGAACGGCGCTACGGGGCTCATAAACGGCGTTCCGAACGAATCCAGCATGACCAGGTGAATCAGCAGGAAAATAAGGCCGAACGCGAAGCCGACGAATCCAAGGAACCCGGAAATGAATAGCATCAGGTAGCGGATCAGGCGAAAAGGCAGGGTCGCGCTGTAGCGCGGAATCGTATAGGCGGCAATGCCCGTCAAGGAGATCACGATGATGATCGGCGTGGAGATAATGCCCGCTTCGACGGCGGCTTGACCGATGACGAGCGCTCCGATGATGCTGACTACGGGACCGAGCTGATTCGGTAGATGAACGCCGGCTTCTTGCAGAGCATCGAAAATGAACATCATCAGGAACACTTCGATGACGGTCGGGAACGGCGAGCTCTCTCTGGCGGTCGCGATGCTGATCATCAGATTGCTCGGAATCATCTCCGGATGGAACGTGGAGAGGGAGACATAGATGGCGGGCAAGGCAAACGAAACGAATGTCATGATGTAGCGGATCGTCCGTGTCAGCACGACGAAGACGAAGCGTTCGAAATAATCATCCGCCGACTGCAGCCCGGACCAGAACGTAATGGGCAGTATGAGAGCGAAGGGCGATCCGTTCATGATCAGGGAAACCTTCCCTTCCAGCAGGCAGGCGGTCACAATATCCGGCCTTTCGGTATTCTGGATCTGCGGGAACAGCGAGAACGAACTGCCCTCCAGCCATTCCTCGAGATAGGCGGAATCGATCACGCCCTTCGTCTCGATCTTGCCCAGCTTCTCGCGTACGTCCGCGAGAACCCGTTCATCCGCGAGTCCTTGAACGAAAGCAAGGACGACCTCGGTTTGCGTATAGCTTCCGATCGTATACGACTCCATCTTCAAGTGCGGATGAACGATCCGCCGCCGGATCATGGACGTATTCGTACGGAGAACCTCAACGAAGCCTTCCTTGGATCCGCGCAAGGTCGATTCTTTCTGCGGCTCCTGAATGCTGCGCTTCTCGTAGCCTTGAACTTGCGCGACAAGCGCGGCTGCTTCGCCGTCCGCCAACAATCCGAGACTGCCCTGCAGAATATGGGTGACAAGGTCGGCGGCGGATTGATCCGTCTTGACGTTCGATAGGGGCAGCCATTCGCGTTGGATCGTCTCGGCGAGCGTCTGAAGACGATCGATGCCGCGCGGCAGGCCGTCGAAGAGGAGCGGCTTTAAAATATGATCCTCCACGTTATCCATCTTCGTCATACCATCCACGTACACAAGCAATAGCAGCGTACCGTCCTTCAGCTTGAAGGATCGGAATACGATATCCGAGCAGCCGGCGAATTGCGCTCTGAGATACGCTTCATTCTCTGCAATGCTGCTGCTTAGGGCATTCATGGACGACCACCTCGGCAATTCGAAAGTCATTGGAAGATAGTATGGGCAGAGCCGGTTTAGCCTATGCGATATTGGATGGATTCCCCATTCGGGATCGGGACGATTTGCGAGGATCGGCAGAAATCGCTAAACGTAGTGCTTTTTCGTCAAAGGGAACTTGACACAGGATGTGGAAGAAGACAGAGACCTATATCGAAAATAGAAAGAAGGTGCCGTAACAGAGAGTAGGCAGGGCGTATTCAGAAAACTACCGGCCGACGCCGGTAAATCAATCAGGAGGTACAAATTAATGAGGCGTATGATTGCATTACTGCTTTCCGTTGCGTTAGTTCTATCGATGAGCGCCGTACCGGTCTTCGCATCTTCAAATTCGGAAGCGCTTACAGTCGCGTTGTCGACGGATAACGGAAATATTGCCGACGGTCAGGTCGTGGTCACGGATGTGACCGGTGCAACGGGCAATTTGTATTACGCGATATCCGAAGGACAGGCCGCAGCACCGCCGGATGACACGACCGATTCGGCAGCATCGCTCGGCGCGCAGCCGTTGACATTGAACGCGCCCGTTGGCAGCGCCCAAATGCAGGGCGATTACTTGTACGTGTACGATGCGGACAGCGAAGGACATATTCTCGGTTATGCCGAGGTCCCGCTGACATGGGCGAATATCGGCAAATTGCTCTTCAAGCAGCCGGAAGCGTCCACCGACATCGATTTTAATGCGGCAGGGGCGGCTTGGAGCTCCAAAACGATCGGTCTCCTCGGCGACGACTCGTGGACCGACTACGTCTGGGACCTCGACTTCACGCCGACGACGTGGACCGATGGCAATATTCAGTTCCACGTACGGGATGCCGACGGCCGATTCTACTATCTGCTGCTGGGAACTCCGCAATCCTGGTTTGCCGGCTTGCAGCTCGGACCGGCAGGCGAGTGGGTAACGGGCGGGGGCGTCGGCGCAACGCCGCTTAATGAAACGACGCATGTGCAAGTCAAAGCCGAAGGTCCCGTTATTTCGTTGACTGTCGGCGGCACGACGTTCACGACGGATACTTCCACGGCCGTGTATAACGGCGGCTCTCCGGTTCCGGTGTACGCAAACGGCGGCGTCACGCTCGCGCTATGCGACGGCGGAAGCGGCGCCAGCGAGATGGCGGCCACGATCTCGAATTCGGTCATTCATGCCGTTCGCGACGAGACGGTGACCAGGCAGCCCGACACCTATACGGTATCGTTCAACACTCCGCTCGATGCGACCGCGGTCGCATCGGCTTCAGGCGTGACTAACGGCAGCCTGATCGCGCAGCCGGCCGACCCGACCCGTCCGGGCTTTATCTTCGGCGGATGGTACAAGGATTCCGCGCTTTCGGCGCCGTGGCACTTCGCCTCCGACACCGTGAGCGCGGACATCACGCTGTACAGCAAGTGGAATCCCGAGCTTCCCGACGGAATCGGCGCGCTGACCGCCGTGCTCGTATCCGATCCGGCAATCGTCTCGACCTTGCCGAACGGCACGCTCGAAGCGGCAGACGTGACCGGCGGTTCGGCGGGCGGCTCGTACTATTTCGCGATTTCTTCCACGCAGCAAGCGGCACCGGCTGCCGGCACGAACGTCAGCGCGATCGGCGGGGCGGCTCCGTTGACGATTGGCGCGCCTTTCGGCACGCATGTCGCGCCTAACAAGTGGCTGCTGGTTTACCAGACGGATTCCGCCGGCGCGATCACGGGATACGGCACGACGGCCATCCCTTATAACGTTATCGGAACATTGGTCGCTTCGCCCGCGAGCGCTACGGTCCTACCGGGCAGCGACGCGAGCAACCCGACGCATTTCGGCGACCCTTCGCTGACGGACTACGAATGGAATTTCGATCTCACGCCTGTCTCCGGCGAGCATGGAGGCCTGCAATTCTGGTTGCGGGACAACGGCACGCATTACTACTACATCCTGCTTGGCATGGACAATTCCTGGATGGCCATGTCGGACAACCAGACCTGGCAGAGCGTCGGCCCGGGCGGCTCGGGAATCGCGCCGGAGGTCGGCCAAACCGTCCATTACCGGATCGTGGCCGACGGCAGCAACATTTCGCTGTATAACAGCCTTCCGGGCGCATCGGAATCGCTTGTGTTCTCGAACGCGCTGACTTCAAGCGGCGGACATCCGGTACTGTTGGGCGGCAACGTGGCCGTGTACTCCGACCCGAACTATTCGCTTGATAACTGGGCGACCATGCATACCGACGGTAACTATACATTAGCTGTCGCGAACTCGACCATCAATGTCATTCGACACGCGGGCGACACCGGCAGCAAGAACGTGATGCCGACGGCGAATTTCCTGCCGATCCCGGCACCGGCGGCCGGCAAGTATCCGGTCGGCCGGTACCAATATCCGGATCCATCGAACACGTATAAGACGACCGTTGAATGGAGTCCGGAAATTACGTCGACGTTCGATACGGACACGGCCTATACCGCCAAAGTCACGCTTACGCCGATGATCGCCTCCACGACGTTCGATGGGGTCGATCCGGCGAATATAACCGGCGTTCCGGCAGTAGACGGGATAACGGTGACCGACGCGACAGTCGCGGCGGACGGCGACAACCTCGTGGAGACGATCGAATTCGCGCCGACGGGCAGCACGGCAAACCCGTTCGGGGAAGACGACTTGGTATTCGCGGACGAGTTCAACGGAACGAGCGTCGATACGAGCAAATGGACGGTGGAATCCGCGCAGCCGCGTCAGGGCCGCAGCGTATGGCTGCCGAACGAGGTAGCGGTCGATGGCCAAGGCAACCTGGCCATCAACATCGAGAAGGATCCGAACGGCGGCACGGATTACTATTCCGGCTTGTCCGCATCGGATCAAGCCAACTTCATCGACGCGGGCGCAGTCATGCAGAAGAACGATTTCATCAGCGGCTATGGCTATTACGAGGCCAGGATCAAGTTCCCGGTCGTCTCGGGAACGTGGGGCGCATTCTGGAAATACGCTTCGATCGTGCTTGCCGAAGGGGACCAAGGCATCGACGGCACCGAGAACGACATTGTCGAGTCGATCCATAACGAAACCGGGGATATTGACAGCGCCATCCACTGGGACGGATACGGATCGAATCACAAATCATTGGGTATCACGACCAACTATCCAAGCGTGTACGACGGCAATTTCCACACCTTCGCGATGGATTGGTCGCCGTACGAGTACATTTATTACGTGGATGACGTAGAAGTCGCGCGCATCGACCGGAACACGCAGGATGGGAACGGCAATACGCCCGGGATCTGTCAGAATCCGACGAACATCCTTCTGTCGGTCGAGGGCGCGAGCTGGGCGGGCGCGCTGCCGGCAGGATTCAATGGCGCGCAAATGCTGGTGGATTACGTGAAGGTCTACGATCAGCCGAAGCATGTCCAGATTCCGCCGAATCAACGCGTTAACCTGACGGATTACGTAAAACTGGACCTGGGCACGGCATACGACAAGGCTGCGTCGAAATGGCAGGTTGTGGCGACGCTGACCAACGTGGCTGCTTCGGGAGATCCGCAATCCGGCGAATTGACGTTCCAGGGCAATACGCAGCCGTACACGGTGAATGCGGGCGCGCCGGCGAAGTTCTATTACGACGTCACGCCTTCCGCGACCGAAGTGAGTACGAAGTATACCGCAGCGTATACCGATACGACCGTAATCGGCGCCGGGACGGGCACGGCAAGCACGACGCTAGGCGTTGTGTACGCCTCGCCTGCTAACCAGCCGGTGACGGTCGACGGTGCATTGAACGACGCGGCATGGGCTGACGCCCAAACGATCGATCTGAACAAGGGGACCGCTTCCAGCATGGATCCCGGCGTCACCGCGGCCGGGAAACTGACCTGGGACAATCAGAACTTGTATCTCGGCGTGACGGTCAACACGCCGTCATTTAACCAGACCAACAGCGGCGGCAATATCTGGATGGGGGATGGGATACAGGCTGCGCTGCGAGGTCCGCTCGGCTATCGCGAGTTGGGCTTCGCCTTGAACAGCAATGATTCCGGCATGACGCAGTGGAACTGGGGCGCGGACGGGTCTCTGACAGGCGCGAACAGCGCAATACCTGCTTCCGATGCTGCAACCGCGATCGTCCGCGACGCTGCTGCCGGTACGACGACGTACGAAATCGCGGTCAAGTGGTCCTACCTCGGAGTGGACGGCGCTGCGGTTGCTGCGGGCGACGTGTATCATATCGCCTTAGTGGTGAACGATTCGGCTTCCGGCGCCAGAGGATACCTGGCCTACTTCGACGGGATTGCCACCGGCGCGAAAGGCGCGGGCATGGGCGAATTGCTGCTGGAAGGACCGCGGCAGCAGCTTTCCGACGATGCGGCACTGGGAAGCTTAACGGTTGACGCGGCTGCGCTGGCTCCGGCCTTTGACCCGGCAAGCACCGCATACACGGTCAATGTGGACAACGCAACCGATTCCATCGTGATTCACGCGGCGGCCAATGACGCCAATGCCTCGGTGGCTGGAGATGGAACCCATGATCTGGCGATCGGCACGAACGTCATCCCTGTCACCGTGACAGCCCAGGACGGTACGAAGAAGATCTACACGATCACCGTCATTCGGGCGGCAGCGGCACCGGCGGACACCGTGAACATTAGCGGCGTGCAGGTACGCTTCACGGTGCAGAACGGCACGGCGCTGCTTGACCTGAGCGACAAGTCGCTGGTGCAAAGTATCTTGAACAATGCGGGCAAAGACATCGCCATCGACCTCTCTGCCGCCAATACCGCCGCCGTGAAAGTAACGATCAATGTCAGCCTGTTCAAGAACATCGGCAAAACGGTCACCATTATCACCAAGGATGGCAAGTATACGGTTACCACCCAGCAGCTGTGGAACAACTCCGGCAAGCCAAGAGTGATTACGGTCAAGAATGGCAAACTGGATTTCAAGAATGGTTGACGGTTAAGCCCTGCATAGACGAACGAATAAGGATATCGCCCGCCGTTTGAACGGCGGGCGGTTTCCGGTTTGTTATCATGTTCGACAGGTTAATCCGGCTTGATGTCGATGTTTGCCCGGCACTTCAAGCGGGACAAAGGGCTTTCGTCAATCTACGGCGAAATGTACCTTGTGCGACTGGATTAAGGGGTAAACGGTAACCAAAAGGAGGAATTGCAATGACGACCAAGCAAACGATCATTCCGCATCTGTGGTTCGACAAGGAGGCGAAGGAAGCCGCCTACTGGTACGCGTCCATCTTCCCGCAAGCCAAGGTGACGCAGGTGTCGACGATCAGCGGCACGCCGTCGGGAGACTGCGACATCGTCGCGTTCGAGCTCTGGGGGCAGCAATTTGCCGCAATCAGCGCCGGACCGGTATTCGCGTTCAATCCGTCCGTGTCGTTCATCGTTAATTTCGACCCGTCCCGGGAGCCTGATGCGGCTAACATGCTTCAGTCGATGTGGAATCATCTGTCCGACGGCGGCATGCCGCTGATGCCGCTCGGCGAGTATCCGTTCAGCAAGCGGTTCGGCTGGATTCAGGACAAGTATGGGGTGTCTTGGCAGCTTATGCTGACCGATCCGGACGGAGAGGAGCGGCCGGCGATCGTGCCGTCGCTCATGTTCGTCGGCGAGAATTGCGGCAAGGCGGAAGAAGCGATTCGCTTCTACACCTCCGTATTCGAGCATGCGAAGCCGGGGAATCTCCTTCGATATCCGCCGGGCATGGAGCCCGAACAGGCGGGGAGCGTCATGTTTGCCGATTTTCGGCTCGAAGGGCTCTGGCTTGCCGCGATGGACAGCGCGCGCGAGCACAATTTCCAATTTAACGAAGCCATCTCCTTCATGGTCTATTGCGATACGCAAGCGGAAATCGACCATTATTGGGAACGTCTCTCGGCGGTCCCGGCTGCCGAGCAATGCGGCTGGTTGAAGGATCAATACGGGTTGTCGTGGCAAATCGTGCCGCGGAGCATGGATGAGATGACGCGAAACGGTACGCCTGAACAGCGAGCACGGGTAACCCGGGCGTTCATGAGCATGAAGAAGTTCGATCTCGCGGCCTTGCAGCGAGCCTACGAGGGTTAACGGAACAGAACTAGCAGGTTCGACGCGCCTCGCGAAGCGTCAGCACAGCCAAGCTCGACGCTTCGCGAAGAATGGATATAGTCGAGACCTAGCGTTCATACGCCGCATGTCCGGGCTTTTGTGCCCGACATGCGGTTTTTCCTGTTTGCTTGCAGCGCATCATCCGAGCATGCACATGCCCCAAAATAGCGCATGCGCGAACCGAATCTATCAGAATCCCAGTCCATTCGCGATGCGGTTGAATAGAATAATCATGCAGTACTTGTCCATTTGAAGAGGAGGAATGACGTATGGCTGTCAGCAAAAAACAGATTTCGAAATACTACGGCAAGAAGATCTACGCGGTCAAGAAGGACGGGACGATCGTTACCGGCACAGTGACGCAGATCCGGGGGAATCGCGTGATTCTTACGCAGTACAGGCAGGAAAAAGGGGAAACGGTGAAAGCGAAGTTTCTGATTCCGTTGCTGCTCTTCGATTTACTCGCAATCGGCCTGTTTGCGGGGTTCGGCGGCGTCGGCGGTTTTGGCGGAGGATTCTTCTATTAGTCTTGGCCGGCTGCGGGCTAGAGAAAGAAGAACGAGAAGGGGTATAAACATGATCCGATCTGCTTATGGACCGCATAAATTGCGGTTTTTTGTTTGTAAATTCCGGTCGCCGCCCGGATACATAAATTGCATCTATTACCGAAATTTGTTGTCATTTGAGAGGAAAACGGTCAGATAAAGCGAATGACTAGGTAATGTCTTCTTAAAGGTGGAGAACCTATTGGCAGAAATCATGCAGGGCATCGTCGGCAACTTTATGTTTATTTGCATCCCGTCCATCCTCTATTTCGTGTTCTGGACCAAATACGGTGAGAAGACGGGGAAGGTTCAACAAATCGTCTTGTTCGCTTTTTTGAGCGTCACGCTCATCCTCTGCATGACATTTCCGTATCCATACGGAACGCGTTACTTGCTGGATTTTCGGCTTATTCCCCTTGTGCTTGGCGTTATCTACGGCGGTCCGTGGGTCGGCGCAGCGCTGCTCGTTATCTTAATGGCATACCGCTGTATGATCGGCTTTGGGGAAGGAGCTTTCTTCGCTTTATTGTCGGCTTCCGCAACCTACTTCAGCCTTGCCGCCATTACATGGAAAGTACAATTAAACAGCCCCAAGAGACTATTCCAGGCGATCGTCGTGTCCGCGGCGCTGCTTCCGATGCTGCTCAAGCTGGTCTGGTTCGGCCTCGGCCTCTTTACCTTCAGCGAATTGATGCATCTCATCGTATTCAAGTGGATCGAGTTTACGGCGATCTGGGTAACGGTATATCTCGTAGAACTGGTCAGCAGCCATTACCGCATTCAACTCGAACTGCAAGAGATCGAGAAGATGCGGGTTATCAGCCAGATCGCCGCGAGCGTATCGCATGAGATTCGCAATCCGCTTACGACCGTCAAGGGACTCCTGCAATTGTTCAAAGAGAAGGAGCTATCCAGGGATAAACGCGTGAACTTGACCGAAGTGGCGCTGCATGAACTGAGTACCGCGATCAACATCATTTCGGATTACTTGACTTTCGCCAAGCCGCAAATGGCCAAAATGACGCCGCTCGTTATTGGCGAAGAGCTTCATCAGGTGGTTAGCGTATTGACGCCGTACGCGAACATGCAGCAAGCAGCGCTAACGATTGCGGTCGAAACCGATCAGCCGATACTCGGGGACAGCCAGCAATTTCGTCAAAGCATCATCAACATCGTCAAAAATAGTATCGAGGCTGCCCCCAATGGCCAAGTCGATATTGCGGTGCTCATGAATCGCGGCGCCGTCGTCTTGCGAATCCAAGATACGGGCTGCGGCATGACCGTGAATCAGATACAGCGGCTCGGCACGCCCTACTATTCCACGAAGGAGAAAGGCACCGGCCTCGGTACAATGGTCGCCTTCAGTATTATTCGGGCCATGAGCGGAACGATCCATGTGGAAAGCGAAGTCAACAAAGGCAGCGTATTCGAGATTTCATTCCCGGTCACGACGGCGACGGTTGCCGGGCAACGGGAGCAAGACTAGCGAAGGCGGTAGAAAGTCTATTGGATCGAACAGCAGCTCAAGCTGGGACTGACGATCCTGGATTGACGATCCTGAATTGATGATCCTGAACTGACGACCTCCGGCAGACCGGCCATGGCGCTTCATGGCGACCAGCCAGCGCCTCCCGTATACTTACATCCCATTCGGCGAGAAGCCGTTCGCCCGAAAAACCTCTTTTTGTACAAGCGAAATCTCAGTTTCGTCCATTTGCGAGTATCGGTTCGATCCTGTATAGTAGAATCAATTGAGATTGATTATCATTATTGGGGGAAGAGCTACCGATGTCAAAATGGAAGACGTTATCACTGGTCCTCGTCGCAGCGGCGTTGTTGACCTTCACCGCCGCGTGCGGATCGAATGGGGACACGGCGAACAAGAACGGAGCCAATGCCGGGACGGCCGACAATGCCGGCGATACGGCGAAAGCCGATGATTCGGCGAATGCCGGGAATGCCGGAACGGCAGCCAACGCCGGGAACGACAAGCCGGCCGGCGCGAGGAACGCGGCCGCCGATCAGCCGGAGACCCGCACGTACAAGGATTCGGCGGGCAATGAAATTACGGTGCCATCGGCGCCGCAGAAGCTTGTCGCGATTAATTATGTCGGCGATATGCTCGCACTTGGCGTCAAGCCCGCCTACACGACCGCTTACGAGCTGGATACGTATGGCGACGCATTGTCCGGGGCCGTCAGCATCGGCGACCGGCCCGTGAACATGGAGAGCCTGCTCGCGCTTTCGCCGGATTTGATCGTGTCGGACGATACCGACGAAGCGAACGTCGTCGATCAGCTTAAGAAGATTTCGCCGACCGTCATCCTGCCATTCTGGACGCCGGATCCTTACGAGCATCTGCGTGCCGTCGCCGATCTGCTGGACAAGAAACCGGAAGCGGAGCAGTGGATCGCCAAATACGAAGCCAAGGCAGCCGCGACCAAAGCGCTGATCCATCCGGACGGCGAATCCAAGGAAACGGCGCTGCTGCTCATCATTTCCGGCAAGGACATGGGGATCTCCGGCGTTCGCAACGGAGGCTTCACGCTCTATCGTCAGCTGGGCTTCCAACCGCCCGCGAAGATGGAGCCGCTGCTGAAGAAAGACGAAAACTTCGGCTGGGAAACGGTAACGCTGGAATCCCTGACGACGTTCGCGCCGGATCGCCTCTTCGTGGAAATGGACGATACCGGCGAAGCAACGAAGTCGACGTTCGAAGCGTTGAAGAAGAGCGCGGTCTGGCAGTCGCTCGCCGCGGTCAAGAGCGGCAAAGTCTATGAGGTGACGAACAAATGGGGCCTCGGCGACGCGACGTCGCTGGACGCCCAGCTGGACGAAACTACGGCCCATCTCACGGGCAAATAAGCGCCGAGATTCATCCAATAAGGAAATGCCGTCGACTTCACGGTCGATGGATTTCCTTTTTTCTTTGTTAACTCTCGAATCATCTCACTCCCTGTAGAGAGGAGCTTCTTCATGATAGATCGGCAACCATCGGCGGAAGCGCCCGGGCTGTCCGGGCTGTTGTTCATGCAGACGGGCTTGGCGCTGCATGCCCGCTCGTCGGGCTGGACTGAGGCGGCGTCGATCGGCGCGAATGCGTACCGGCTATTCGCGGTGACGGAAGGGGCGGGCCGCTTCCGCTCCGGCGCGTCCGACTTCACGGCGCGGCAGGGAGATTGCGTCCTGCTGGGAGCCGATGAATGGCATATCGGCGCTGGCGGCGACAGCGGCTTCCGCTATTATGAGCTGGCGTTCGTGCGGTTGATGCCAGCGTGGCCCGGCGCCGGCTGCGGCGCGACCGATACCGGACTTGCGGAACTGCCTTGGCGCGGCCGGATCACCGCCTTGTCCGAAGCGTTCGCGCGGCTGACCGGTCAGCTGGAAGCCCTGTCGGCCGATCAAGCAGCGCCGGATGACGCGCTGAGTCGGATGCGCGCGCATATTCGGTTCCAGGAGCTGCTGCTGTTCGCGTTCGAGCAGTTCCGCGCGGAGCTGGGCGCGCGGGTGGACTCGCGATCCGCGGTCGAACGGATCGTCGAGCGGCTGAGCCGGGATTTCCGCGAGGAATGGTCGATCGAGCGGATGGCGAGCGATGCCAATCTCGGCGTCTGGCAATTCCGCCGCCTCTTCCGGGAGCTGACAGGCCGGAACCCGAATGAATATATTGCCGAGCTGCGAATCGAACGGGCGAAGGAGCTGCTGTTCGCTTCGGACGAGCCGCTTGCCGCGGTCGCCCGCAAGGTCGGGTTCCACGATGAATATTATTTCAGCCGTCGATTCCGGCAGTTGACGGGTCACACGCCGCGCACGTACGCGCGCTCGCAGCCGCGGGTCGTCGCGTTCACGCATTATGGCGATATGCTCTCGCTCGGCAGCAAGCCGCTGGCCGCCGAGCACAGCCTGTTGGACTGGCTGCGCGGGTCGCATACCGTCGGCGTGCAGCCGATCGACATGAACGCGAACGGCCTGGAACAGGTTCAGGCGCTGCGGCCCGATCTCATTCTCGTGAATGCGTATACGTCGCCGGCATTCGCGGACGAGTTGAAGCGGATCGCTCCGACGGAGACGCTGTTGACGGGCAGATGCATGTTCCGGCAGCTGGCGGACGCGGCGGAGATCGTCGGCAAGCGAGCCGAAGCGCGCGAGTGGCTGGCGCGGTACCGGGTGAAGGCGGCGCGATTGAAGGCGGCGCTCCGCAAGGAAATCGGTCGGCGCGAGACAGCCGTCTTCTTCCACGTCGTCGACAGGGCGCTCTATCTGTACCGGCCGGAAGAGGCGCCCGTGCTCTACGACGTGCTCGGCTTCGAGCCGCCGGATTCGCTGCGGCGCTTGATCGCCGAACGCGGCGATACGCGCTTGTTCGTGCCGGCCGATGCGTTCGCAGCATACGAAGCGGATCGCGTCTTCGTCGTGTCGGGCAGGCACGCCGTCGCCCGCGAGACGCTGTCGGAGCTGCTGCGCAATCCGGCGTGGGCAGCCATGGAAGCCGCCAAGCGGGGGCGAGTCTATTTCATGGACGAGTCTTGGTCGCTGGACGGCTCGATCGCGCTGGAATGGCAGCTGGACGGCATGACCGAGCTGCTGCGGACGGAGCGGCGTTGATCGGGCAGTTGATTTCGATTCAATTGCGCTATAAACTTCATAAGTAGAGCGTCTTGCTGGATGATGGGATGTATTGGGCTGCGGCCCGTCGAGGATTCCCGTCGTACCGAGGCGCTTTTCTTTTTTCGCTCTATTAAGGGGGATACCATGATTTCCGAAGCGCTTCAAGAAGAAATCAAAAGGGCTTACGGCTTTGCTGCATTAACGGTCGAGAAGTACTTCGAAGGATATGGCTCAGCGTATGTAGCACTCCTGCGTACGAATGAAGGGAAGTATGTCGTTAAGGGCAAGAATAATCGCGATTCGGATTTGTTTTCCGTTTATAATCATCTGCATAAACACAATTATCCCCACCTCTTCAAGCTCAGAAAACCTTCGGGGAAGCAGATTTTTCTGGAATCCGACGGCATGATCTGCTACGTATACGCCTATATGGAAGGGGAAACTCAGCGTACGACCGACTTCCCTATGCGGCACCTCATCATCAATCGATTTTGAAGGGATGCCTGGAATCATTCGGCACCTTATCAGCCCTGCCCCGAGCCCTTATCCACGGCGATATAGGAAGGAGTAACTGGATCTTGAACGAGTCGGATAACGATATCACGCTGATCGATTGGGATGGATGCGGGTTAGCCAAGAATAATCGAGTTCGGTGCCCCTTTGTTTGGTTTATTGTCCGATGAGCTGGCGTTTAATTGGACGGCGGCCAAAGCGCTGATGAAGGCCTATTGCAGTCAGATTACCCTTACAAGTGAAGAAACGGATCTCTTCATTTATGCAATCCTATTTCTTCCCAGCAATTACATTCTGATGGGGGATACGGAAATAAAGCTGAAGCGAATCCACTGGGTTCTACAGCATGAGCATCAAATTAAGGCATTGGTGACTTCTTAAGCATACTACGATTGACTCTCGGGGAGATTGGAGGCGGGAAGCTTTTATTTTTGATTTGGGCGGAACGCTAATCGATTACGAAGGATTCCCTCAATATTGGGGGGATTATTACGTGCCGGCGTTTAAACAGGTCTCGGACCAGTTAAACTTGCATGCCGCAGAAGAACATATTCACGCAGCTGCAGAAACGCTTAAAACATATAATCCCCGACTGTACCCGCGAGAGATAGAGTACCAGCCCGCCTATATATTTGCCGATGTATTTCATGGATGGCGTATCGCAGACGAGATGATCGATACCGCAATCGCAGCTTTTTTCGCCTATTTCCAACAGACCGTGATGATCTATCCGGAGACCATCAGCGTGATTGATTACCTTCATGTGAAGGGATATAAAATCGGGATTCTAACGGATGTACCGACCGGCATGCCGACAGAGGTTCTGATGCAGGATATTCGTGCGTTTGAAGATAAAATCGATTACTTCCTAACCTCAACGGACTGCGGATATCGTAAGCCTAATGCAAAAGGAATCGAAATCATCGCAGAGCGCTTCGGCGTCGATGTTTCAAAAATCGCGGTAGTCGGAAACGAAAAGAAAGACGTCGCAGCAGCAATTAATGCCGGAACGGTTTCGATCCTGATCAATAGGGAAAGCACGACTAAGGATTACGGGGAAGATCTGCGAATCTCGCAGCTTACTGAAATCATACATCTCATGGAAAATGAATGAATACCGGTGGTGATCGAGCTTGACTACGGAAATCTTCTTTTCTTCGAACAAATTGGGTGAACTAAAATAACCGCTGCAATGCAGATATTTTATTGATGAAGCAGAAGATATATTCGGATGGAAATATTCGATAATGTCGCGCCTTTCGGGCAGGCATATTAGCGAACAAGAGCTGGCAACCGGGCTTATCCGGGAAGTTAATATGCGACTAATAATGTTACCTGGGACAGTAAGCTTTCTTTCGCTAATTGGGCGAAAGCATATACTGAATCTGCAGAGTTCTTAACTAACATATAATAGGCGATAGGAGCATGTTAGCAGGTAAAGGAGAGCATACACGCATGGAGGTCATTACGAAAAGCAATCATCAAGTAACGATTCGACCCTTTGAGGTGCTGGACTTTGATGGCGTCCAGCAACTGAACCTCGAAGAAGGATGGAGTAATCTAGTCGGCAGAGGCGAGGAAACTAAAGAGGCCTGGCTTAAGTCGAATATAAAATTCGTCGTCACAGACGAAGCCAATGTAATAGGCTATGTAAGAGGATTCACAGACACGCAGATATCCATCTATCTATGCGAGCTATTAATTAAAAAGGAATTTCGCGGTTTGGGTATTGCAACCGTTCTCTTGCAATATGTTCACAGCTTATATCCAAAAACGAGAATGGAGTTATTGGCAACGAAGAGTTCACGCGCCTACTACGAAAAATCGGGCTATCGAAGCTTCTACGGATTCCGAAAGACGCTCGATGAATAATCTCAATGGCGGATAAGGGGAGTGGGGAGATGACAACGCTTAAAGGAAGAGTGGTAACAGGTATAGGGAACTTTTCATATTGGATTGAGAAGCTAAGCGCGTATTATGAAGCCAAGACGGGGATGAAGCTGTACCCGGGAACATTAAATATCGAACTCAATGCACCGTATGACTTACCGATGCATGCCATTCGGCTGGAAAAAGAAGAATACAACGGGACTGTCTCGGTTAGCATTCAATTATGCTCGATATTCGGACGAGAGGCTTTCATCTTACGAACGGACGGCAATGCTTCCGGTAACGGCGATCATCCCCGAACCATTATCGAAATCGCAACGGATGTTAGATTACGCGACCGGTACAACTTACAAGACGGAGACATCGTTGAAGTGGAAGTAGTAAACTAGCAGGCACAACCTTCCCGAGCAGCCTGTCCATTCGCGACGCGGCAGGCGGATTGGCGATGATCTGAAGATAAAGCAACAACCTCTTATCCTTTCCACTAGGCTGGAGGTTGTTTTTTTTTGTGCGCATATTTAAGTATTTATAATCCGATTCTAAATATATGTTGCATAAAACACGATATACGCATAAAATGACTTATATTATATTGTATGATGGATGCTATATAAGCACGGGTTAGAAGGGGGGCTTAAACATGTTTCAAGAAGAACGCATGAACGGGATTATGGAGCATTTGAACCGGAACAAACGGATCGATATTAAAGACATCTGCCAGCAGTTCGAGGTTTCCCGCGACACGGCGCGCCGCGATCTGCTGCGAATGGAGGAGCTCGGGTTGATTCTCCGTACGCACGGAGGAGCGGTCCTTCCGATGAAATCGAAAGAAATACTAGAGTACAAGGACCGGCTGGTCATGGAATCAAGCGTGAAGCACGACATCGGGAAGCTTGCCGCCTCGCTGGTGAACAACGACGACTATATTATGATGGATGCTTCGACGACCGTGCAGTTCGCGGCCGAGCATCTGGCGGCGGAGCAAGTTGTCGTCGTGACGAGCTCGATCGATATCGCGGACGCCCTGTCGAAGAAGAAGTCGGTACGGACGTACTTGTTAGGCGGCGAATTGAATGCCCAGCACCGGTTTCTGTTCGGGCAGGCCGCAATCGATAGTTTGGCCAATTATCAAGTCGACAAATTATTGCTCGGCGCTTGCGGAATTACGGCCAGCGGCTTGTCTTATCCGGATGTGGACGACGGCGTGGTGAAGCGCGAAATGATCAAGAAGGCGAATCAAGTCATTGTATTGGCCGATCATACGAAATTCGGCGACCAGATGTTCTACAGAATCGCCGGACTGGACGCCATTGATCTGCTTATTACAGACCGGAGGCCAGAACGTGAATTCATGGAAAAGCTTGCCGAGCATCATGTGGAACTGCTTGTTATAGGGGAGGAAGATTCGGATGATTAAACTCATCGTGAGCGACTTGGACGGTACGTTATTGAATCACAGCAAACAAATCGATGACCGGGATCTGCGGGCGATCACCAAGGCTCAAGCGAACGGATTCGAGATGTGCATCGCATCCGGCCGGATGAATGCGGAAATTCAAATTATCATGCAGCCGTTTGCGCACGGTTACCATGCTGTCGGACAGAATGGGGCAACCGTTCATCTCAGCAGCCGGCAGCTGCTGACAACGACGGAATTCATGCCGGACATGGCCGTTCGATTGCTGCAAGCTGTCGACAAGGACGCATTCGTGAACTTTATCCATTGCACCGACGATTCGTATTTTGCCCGGGTACGCAATGAACAAGCTATACCTTATGAGGCACGGATTATGATCGACGCCTCGATTCATGCCGATTTGGAACAGGCGCTGGCAGCCGATGCGCTGCGGTGCAGCAAGCTATCCTTCTTCGGGGAACTGGAGAAGCTGAACGGGCTGCAGGCTCTTCTGGCTGACCGATTTGCAGGGCAGATCGAAACCTTCATCAGCGATAAGGACTGTCTCGATGTGATGCCGCTTCATGTCTCCAAAGGCGCAGGATTATCGCGGCTGATCCGGAAGCTTGGTCTTGAACCGGAAGAAGCGGCATGCATCGGCGATTCATTCAACGACCTGTCCATGTTCGCGATAACGCCGCATAGCTTCGCCATGAGCGGAAGTCCCGAGACCGTACGCGCCCAGGCGAGCGAGGTCGTCCATTCTGTGGCCGAGGCGATCGAACGGGTAATGGACAGAAATCTCCAGGCGGTAGGGAACTAAGAAGCAGAGGCGTGCTAGAAACAAAGTTACGTGCAGACCGATGGAATTCTGGCCGGTGATGGACTGGCTTGTCACCGCTTGCGCGCCAACAAAAACGGCAGACTCGGATTTCCATGAGCGGGTCAGATTGTTGAGAACGATACGCTGCTTCGAGCAGGCTCGTGGTAAACGGCTTCTTGGCGCACGAACAGCTCCTGTTCGTCTGCGTGTCATGGTCTGCTGGTGCCGCTACGAACCAGCCGGCTTCGCGACGGCTTGTTCACGGTGCGTCCGTCGATGCAAGGAGGCGGACAGGAGATCCGTTATTCGCTGCTTGATGACGTTTTTTCGTGTGCTCGCGGACAGACGATCCGTTATATCGGCTGATTTGCCTGTTTTCGATGTCATTCGGGGACATTAACGGATCCTGTGTCCGTGCGCTGCCCCACAAGCCCGATTTCGCCACAATAGCGGGACCTCTGTCCGTTAGTCCTAGAAGGGGAATCCTCTCCTCTCCTTTCCTTCCCATACATGCGGCCATTGCTCCTTCGACTTTCGCGCAAACAAACGGCAGACTCGCGTCTGCCGTTTGTTTGCGCGTTCGGACAATACCTTCCGCCGGCACGAGAAGCGTCGGTTATGGTTACCGCATTCGCCATCGTGCAGCTCGGCATCGGCAATCATGATGCTAGAACAATAATGAACGCGAGATAATAGCCAGCAAGATAAACAGTACGAGAATTCCGCCTGCGCCGAATCCTGCGCCGACGCCAGGGCCGCAGCTGCCGCCTTGACCTACGCCGCCGACATTACCATAACCATATCCCATGAGTCCAGCTCCTTTAGTTGTAGGTACATCGCAGTATATGTAGTTCTGCCCCCGTCGCATGGGCTATTGTAAGAAAGAGGCGAATGACTATAACGTCAAGACGACCGGCGAATCCGACCGGCAAGACGATTGCCGCCGCGACGATAGCCGTTCCAGCGGTCATCACGCTCTTGTTCGCCTATGCCTGATAATCGCCGGAAGGAAGGCTCTCATGACGACAAGATGACAAATAACGGGAGCAGGGTTCACTTCTTGTTTGCTGCTGACAGGATATTTCATTGCGGTAGAGAAGATTAAGAGAAGAGCGATGAAGAACGCAAGCCGACAGCTCAATAGGGAGGGAAAAAGACGATGAAATTGAAAGTCGTGCTTGTCGGAACGAAAGGCTGGGCCGATGCGCATGCCAAGGCGTATCAGGCAAGCGATAGCTTCGAGCTTGTCGGTCTGTGCGGCCATTCGAATGCGGAGCGTCTGAAAGCGCTTGCCGACCGTTATGGTATCGCAGCCCGTTCGTTGGATCTGGCAGCATTGCTGCAGGAGACGAGTCCCGATATCGTAGACATCGTCAGCAGCGCGGACGCCCGTCTCGAATTAATCAAGACGGCCGTCGGGTGTCCAAGCGTGAAGCTGATTAATATCGAGAAGCCGCTGGCGCTAACCCCGTCGGAAGCTTACGAAATCGAGCGGCTTTGCAAGGCGACCGGCAAGCTGGCGCTGGTCAATCATCAGCATAAATATTTGCCGGCCTGGCGCAAGGCGCAGCGGCTGCTGCGCGAAGGCGCGATCGGCGAGATCGAATTTATTCGCGCGACCACCAAGGTCAACATTATGGAACAGGGCTCGCATCTGATTGACATGGCGATGTTCTTTAACGATTATCATCCCATTCGATGGGTAATGGGGCAGACCGGTCCGTACGAAGGCAAGGACAGCTCTCCGATCGTTGCGCCGGACGAGGCGCTGGGTTCGATTTTATTCGCCAACGGCGTAAGGGCTGTCGTTGAATGCGGCGCGTTCGCTAGATCGCTCAAAGGCGAAACGAATCCGTTCTATCATATCGGAATCGATGTGTACGGTTCGGAAGGCCACCTGAAGATCGCGCTTAACCAGACGCTGGAGCTGCGAAATTACGCATCGGGCTTGCATACGATCGAGAAGTCCAGCTGGGATGAGCACCACTCGCAAGCGTTGATCGATTATATGAATTCCATTCCCGAATACGTGGCCAATCCGCAAGCCGGTCACTTCTGCGATCTCGCTCATGCGATGCTGTCGTTTCAAGCGATGATGGCCATCTACCATACGTCCAAATACGGCGGCAGGATTGAATTGCCGCACCGGTTCGAGGACGACATCGTAGAGCAATTCGCCGTCCAATAAAGCAAGAGGAGGTAAAGGCATGTCCAACAGGCCTCATATCTTGATCTTTAATCCCGACCAATGGCGTGCGGACGTCATCGGCCATCTCGGCAATCCAGCGGCCGTCACGCCGAATCTGGACCGCCTCGTGGAGACCGAAGCGGTATCGTTCCGGAATGCTTTCTGTCAGAACCCCGTCTGTACGCCAAGCCGATGCTCGTTCATGAGCGGCTGGTATCCCCATGTCCGCGGCCACCGGACGATGTTTCACATGATGCATGAGGATGAACCGGTGCTGCTGAAGACGCTGAAGGACGAAGGGTATACGGTATGGTGGGGCGGCAAAAACGATCTCGTTCCGGCGGAGAACGGGTTCGATGCGTATTGCGATGTCAAATACGTGCCGGAGAAGCGGCCCCGGCCGGAGACGAACCTCCATGCCGCCGACGGTTGGCGCGGCGATCCCGCCGGGGACAACTACTACTCGTTCTACGCGGGCAAATTGGAGAAGGCGCCGGACGAGGCGTCCTATTACGACGGAGACTGGGCGACGGTGCTCGGCGCGATCGATTTTATCCGCAGCGCGCCCAAGGATAAGCCGATCTGCCTGTACGTGCCGCTGCTCTATCCGCATCCGCCTTACGGCGTCGAGGAGCCATGGTTCGGCATGATCGACCGCGACAAGCTGCCGCTGCGAACGCCGGCGCCGGATTGGTCGAATAAGCCGAGCCTGTTGAAGGGCATCTTCGACAGACAGAAGCTGCAGGGATGGACGGAAGAACGCTGGCGCGAGCTGCGCGCCGCTTACTACGGGATGTGCGCGCGAGTCGATCATCAGTTCGGCCTCTTGCTGGATGCGATGAAGGAAACGGGGATGTACGACGACACGGCCGTGTTCTTCTTCTCCGATCACGGCGATTTCACCGGCGATTACGGCTTGGTCGAGAAGACGCAGAATACGTTCGAGGATTGCTTGACCAACGTGCCGTTCGTCATCAAGCCGCCGCGCGGCGTGGACGTGGCGCCGCGCGTCAGCGAAGCGCTGGTCGAGCTGATCGATTTCCCCGCTACGGTCGAGGCGCTGCTGGGTCTGACGCCGGGCCATACGCATTTTGGCCGCTCCTTGCTGCCGCTGCTTGCAGGGGAGACGGACACGCATCGGGACGCGGTATTCGCCGAAGGCGGACGGCTTCACGGGGAGACGCAGGCGATGGAGCTGGAGAGCGCGTCGATGAGCGTGCCGAGCGGCTTGTATTGGCCGCGGGTCAGCCTGCAGCAGCATGAAGGGCCCGAGCATACGAAAGCGGTCATGTGCCGGACGCGCGATTATAAGTACGTGCGGCGCTTCTACGAGCAGGACGAGCTGTACGATTTGAAGCGGGATCCGATGGAGGTCGATAATCGAATCGGAGATCCCGCACTCGCGGACGTGCTGTCCGCGCTCAAGGAGCGCCTGCTGACGTTCTACATGGAGACGGCGGACGCGGTACCGTTGAAGACGAACCGTCGGTGACGAACCGAGGGCTGCTATGACCGGACCACGACCGAGACCATGACTATGACTAAATCGATGACCATGGCGGCGCATTAGGACAAAAGGGAAGCCCGCAGCGTCCATCATCTGCGGGCTTCCCTTCTGTTCGAGGAAGAGGCAATAGGTTACTAGGATGACATCAATTCGGCGTGCGTGGGTTCGATGAGATGCAGCCGTTTAAAATAGGCGATCGCATCGCTTGGCGATTTGATCGTAGGTCCGTAAATAATGGCGTTGTTGAAACGTCCGTTGGATTTGTACCATACGCGATATCGCAAATAGTTCTCCATACCGTTCCCCCAATTATGGCGTGATGCAGCCATTATAACCGATAACGCTTGCAAATCATGTCGGAACCTGTTGCTTGTCTGAAAGAATCGGCGATACTTCGTAATCTTCTTGCAGTTCTTATGCGCCCGGAGCTGAATGCCCTCACTTAGCCGAAGGCGACGGACGGGGATTCAGACGCTTCCGGCTTCGTTGTTCCGCCAACAAGCGGGCCATATGGGCCCGGACGGCTTCCGATTGCGGCGTGGCCCATGACGGATGGGCGAGGTTTCGCCTTTCCAGCGGATCCCCGGTTAAGTCGTACAGCTCGAATTGTTCGGGAACCGGCACGGTCTTATGCTCCACCTGACAAGCGGCGCAGCCGGGCTGCCCGGACGACGGGCTTGATTCGACAAGCTGCATCCGAACATCCCGCACGCCCGGCTCGCTCCAGAATCGAGCATGATCGAAGTACCTGGAATATTTCCACTGCCGGCTCGGCTGCCCGGGAGGTCCGGGCAGATCGGCGATTACGGTCTCGATATGGTTAGGCTGAACGACGGAGGCGTAGGCTCTCCCCAATGGATTGCGCTGATGCTGACCGCGGGTAATATCGTCGTCCGTCATGAAATAAACCGGCTCCTCAGGAGCGGGGCAATGAGCTTCGCCGCCGTTCTGTCGGCCGAGCAAGACAGAGGTCAGATCGCGGCCGACGAACGGGCGGACTTCGCTGAATCGGCTCTGCAGACGGCGCTGTATGCCGGGGACGTCCGCATTCGCGAGGCCTAGCATGGTCGGCAGCAGATCGACGTGAGAGGTTAGCGCGGACACGCTGCGCCCGTTCGGGAAGAGGCGCTTGTTGCGAACGAGGAACGGCACGCGCAGCACTTCCTCGTAGGCGCAGTACATTTTCTGATGCAGCCGGCCATGAGCGCCCAGCAGATCGCCGTGATCCGACGTGAAGATGACGATGGTATCGTCATGGAACGACGAGCGATCGAGCGCATCCAAGACCCGCGCGATTTGCCGATCGACATTCTTCTGCAGCTGATAGTACAGCTTCCGATAGAACGGCTCGTTGAGGATAGGCTGTATCGCTCTCGGATACGTGTCCCTGTAGCTGGCTTGGCAGTCGGGCTTCGTATGCAGCCGCTCGCCGATCGTGGGTGGAGGAGGGACTTCCGGCATCGGATCGACCTGGAAATGGAAGCGATGCGGCAAATGGGCGGTCAACGAACCGTACAGCGTAATATCATGCGGGTTGACGAAGGAGGCTACGACGAGCCAAGGCCGCGCGCCGGAATCTGCGCTCTGCTCGCGATCCAGCGCCTCGATCAGCCGAACGGTCTCGGAGCCGTAGACGATGTCTCTGCCGCTTAAGCCCGAAGCCGCCGAGGACGCGGAATTACGGGGATTGCGGCCATGCGGCTCGGGTCCGATCCAGGACGAGAAGCCGAACGCGTGCAGCGGATCCGCGGCCAAGTACAGCTGTTGCCGCTGCGGGTCGGGCACGCCTGTCGCAGGATCGTAGCTCGTCAAGTCATCGTGGGTTCCCGGCACGAGAATATCTTCATACGAAATATGCCATTTGCCTTTATAATACGTCTGATAGCCTGCCTCTCGAAAATAATTGCCCATCGTGGGCACCGTATTCGGAGGCAGCCAAAACATATCGGAGTCGAACACCTCCTTGGCAATCCCGTTCGTCTGGGTGACGCCGTGGAGCGAAGGATAATGGCCGGTAAACATCGTAGCCCGGCTCGGACAGCAGGCGGCGCTCCCGATATAATGCCGGCGCAGCTCCGCGGCATTCGCGCGCAGCCGTTCGCGGGCCGGGAGGTTCGCTATCCGCCAAGCGTTAAGCTCGGCATTCTCGTAGACGGGAGGATAGCGCTCCTCGTCGACGACGATGAGAAGGAAATTCGGTTTCGCGCGCATGGGAGCCCCCTTATGAACCTGATCCTTAAGCCTAGATGTATGCGGGAAGGGGCAGCGCCATGCAGCCGATTGCAGCCGTCTGACGGCCATGCTCAACAATGCCAAGCAATCGCGATGAAACGTTACAGGAGTTGGCCCGCTCGGGCAAGAAGGGAGAACGATAGGATGAAGACCGAACTTACTCGCAGGCTCGGGATCCAGTACCCGATTGTACAAGCGCCGATGGCAGGAGGACCGACGACGCCGGAGCTGGTCGCTGCCGTTTCGAATGCCGGCGGTCTGGGAAGCCTGGGAGCCGGCTATATGTCGCCCGATCAAATCAGAGCTGCGATCAGGGAGATTAAGCAAAGAACGGATCGGCCCTTCGGCGTGAACTTGTTCGTGCCTGAGCAGCCCCATATGCCTGAAGACGTTATTGCCGACATGAACAATCACTTGAATACTTACCGCGTGAAGCTGGGGATGGCTCCGCGTTCAACCGTCCCGGCATTGTCGGAGCCGTTCGAAGAACAAGCGCAAGCCGTGCTTGAGGAGAAAACCGCCGTGTTCAGCTTCACTTTCGGCATACCGCCGCAGGACATCATCCGGTCCATGAAACGGCAGGGCATTGTCGTCGCGGGCACGGCAACGACCGTCGACGAAGCGCTTGCGCTGGCGGACGCCGGCGTAGATGCCGTTATCGCCCAGGGAAGCGAGGCGGGAGGACATCGCGGCTCCTTCTTGCCGAGCGCCGCTGACGCTCGGATCGGCACGATGGCGCTTGTTCCTCAAATCGCGGATCATGTGCAGGTTCCCGTTATCGCTTCCGGCGGCATCATGGATGGGAGAGGTCTCGTCGCATGCCTTGCATTAGGGGCTTCCGCCGTGCAGATGGGGACGGCGTTCTTAACCTGCCGGGAAAGCGGGGCGCCCGCCGTGCATAAGCGGAAAATCATCGCATCCAAAGAAAACGAGACCGAAGTGACCACGTTCTACTCGGGCAAAGCGGCACGCGGCATTCTCACGGACTTCATGAAGGACATGCGCCACTATGAGGGGACGATTCCCGCGTATCCGATCCAGAACGCCTTGACGAGAGATATCCGCCAGGCGGCTTCTAAGCTGCACAACCCCGAGTACATGTCGCTCTGGGCCGGCCAAGGCATCCGATTGGCTCAAGATCAGGTCACGGCCGCGGAAATCGTGAAGCAGACCGTTGAGCAGGCTGACCGGCTCATACGGCGATACTCGGGATTGCGATCGGAGGATTAGCGGATCGCAGCATGCGTTCTGGTGCGTGACGGAGGTGGCGCCAAAGCGGCATCCCCGCGATAGCCGGAAGACGTCAAAAAAAACCGCCGATGCGGTTCCATGCTGCGTTACCGAACAGGGTAAGGAAAGGCGAACCGCTCAGACGATAGATTTGCTGAGGTTCAGCATCGAATAAGGAGGTACGATATGCAGCCGAATATATTGTTGATTACCGTAGATCAGATGAGAGGGGACTGTCTCCACTACTTAGGCCATCCGGTCATTCAGACCCCGAATTTGGACAACTTGGCGCGGAACGGGGCGGCCTTCACGAATGCGTATACGGCAACGCCTTCCTGCGTGCCGGCCAGGGCAGCGATCATGACGGGCATGAAGCCGGAGCATCACGGCAGAGTCGGCTACCAGGATAAGGTGCCGTGGAACTATGAGCATACGATCGCAGGCGAATTCGCCAATGCCGGCTATCATACCCAATGCGTCGGTAAAATGCATGTCTATCCGACGCGCAATCTATGCGGCTTCCACAACGTGGTGCTGCATGACGGCTACATGCATTACAACCGGAACCGGTCCGCGGTGTCCGCCCGGGAATGGTGGGATCAATGCGATGATTATACGGTCTGGCTTCGGGAGAGAGCGGGCTCCGGCGTCGATATCATGGACAACGGCCTGGATTGCAACGCCTCGACCGTGGCGCGGCCTTGGCATCTGGACGAATCGCTGCATCCGACCAATTGGGCGGTGACGCAGTCGATCGACTTCCTGCGCCGGCGCGATCCCGGCAAGCCGTTCTTCTTATGGACGTCGTTCGTCCGTCCGCATCCGCCGCTGGATCCGCCGCAAGCCTTCCTGGACTTGTATGACGGCATCGAGCTGCCGTCTCCGCCGATCGGCGATTGGGCGGATCTGTCCGATGACGAACGCGACGGCATGAATCCGACCACAAGCCGCGGCATCGTTCACGAGCGTATGCGCCAGCGCGCGTTAGCCGCCTATTATGCGCTCATTACCCACATTGATCATCAAATCGGACGTCTATTGAATGCGCTATTCGAGTATGGCGTTCAGAACAATACGATCATTCTGTTTACCTCGGATCACGGGGATTTGATGGGCGATCATCAATTGTATAAGAAGATCTTGCCGTATGAAGGCAGCGCGAAGGTGCCGTTCATTCTGAACGACCCGACAGGCGCGCTCGGCTTGAAGAAAGGCAAATTCGTCGATGAGGTCATCGAGCTCCGGGATATTATGCCGACCTTGCTCCACGCGGCGGGCGTAGCCATCCCAGGCACGGTCGACGGCAAGAGTATCATCCCGCTCGCCCGGCCGGATGAGCAGCCGGCATGGAGAGCGTACATTCACGGGGAACATGCCTATGACAAGCTGTCGTACCACTTCTTGACGGACGGTAAACGCAAATATATCTGGTTCTCGCAAACGGGCGAAGAGCAGTTTTTCGATCTGGAGCATGACCCGCAGGAACGAATCAACCTGGCAGGGCAGCAGCAGCACGAGGAGCTGCTGGATTTATGGCGCGGACGGCTGATCGGCGAGCTGCGCGGAAGAGAAGAGGGATATACGGACGGCTCGAGGCTGATTGTTGGCCGCAAGCCGGTGAATGTGCTGAGCCGCCTGGCAACCGATGCGCATGCATGAATAAGGCGAGGTACGGATTATTGAAAATAAGTTGCTTTTGATATACGCTGAATGCCCATACGAAAACAGCAAGCGGCGATGGAATGGATCCATCGCCGCTTCAGCATGTAGAGAAATCCATGTTTGACGTCACGGATTGGCTCGTAATACTTGACGGCAGACCCCGGGCTTCTGACGGCCGCCTCCCCATTCTCCAGCTTGGTCGCCAGCCCAAACCTACCGATTTCAACCCAATAACGGATTCTGTGTCCGTTGCCCATGAAGACGATCCAGCCGGCATGGACTAAGTCAAAGAACCGAGCATGTTCTCGACAGCCGGAAGCGGCGATGGAATGAGCCATCGCCGCTTTTCCATCGCCTCTTTCCTATGCCGCTTTCCATCACAGTTGACTGCGGTAGTTCAACAGCTCCGCCTGCAATTGCAGCCCCAGCTGATTGACGATCGCAAAATCCGTTGCTTCCGTATAGATCCGTTTGATCGCCGTATCGATGGCTTCGGCCGCTGCCAGATGGGCGGTGGCCTCTTTCATCTTATCGGAGTAACGTTCCTTAATGGCGGCTATCTCGACAGCATAGGTCTCATCCGTGCCGGGCGCCATGGCGAGCGCATACATATCGAGCGCTTCGTCGCCGCCGCGAGAAGGGAAATATTCGTGCGGGGCGGTGCTGTCGAATATCGCCGTGCTAAGCTGCGGGAAGATCAGCATGTCAAGGCTGTTCGGGTCAAAGCCGCAATGATAGACTTGGACCTCGACGCCGCTCTTCTCGGCTGCCGCGGCAAGCTTCTTGAGCAGCGTGGATTTCCCCGAGCCCGGTCTGCCCTTGATGAAGATCCGGCGTTCCAGCTGGGCGGTCAGACGCTGAATAAAGTCGTAGGCGCCTCTCGGAGTTGCCGCGCCGAAGAACAAATGACGAGGGGCAGTGGGCCGGCTGCCGCTGTTGCCCTCGAGAAGCGATTGAATCAACGATTGCGCGATTTGATCGGCTTTCGCGAAATCCATGCTTTCAATGTAAAGCTTCTCCCATTCGTCATGAATCCGCAACGCGGTCAAGAAGGCTGCATAAGCCGAGCTGTACGCATCCGCAAGCTTGCCTGACAGCGCCTCGATCGTTTCGAGCTGCTCGGAAGACAGGCGGCCGTTGTCAACGGCATCCGCTAATTGCACGTACGCCGTCTCGCACGCATTGACCGGAATTCCCTCGCAGACTCGCCCGTCGACGACGCCGATGTTCAATTCGGTCGCGATGATGCCGTCCAGCTCATCGGGACGAAGCGGGGAGTGAAAGTGCTGTACATGCCGGTTGTCTTCCATCAGGCGGTCTGCCAGATCCCGAAGGATCGTCGACTTTCCCGTTCCGGGAGGACCGTTCAGAACATAAAGCTTGCTTAACCCTTGAAAAGCGGAATCGTACAGAAAATGGGCGCCATGGGCAGTGTTGCCGCGTGCAAAGTAGTGCGATGACAGCTCGATCAACCTTAAACACTCCTTTGAGCCTATTCGAAGCGCGAATAAGCGTTCATGGGATAAATGCCTATGTCACTGTATATTCCGGGGAGGAGCCCTTGGTGCAATCCCTCGTGAAGTCGACGAGTCTGCATCCTGCCGGTGTCACATTTCCGTTTCACCTACAATATGATGAGTGCAGGAAAGCTAAAGAGGTGAGCCAATGGCAGTAGTGAAAGCCAGACAACAGGATATTGATATGCTGGCAAGGCTGCTTCGAGCCGAAGCCGAAACCGAAGGCGAAATGGGCATGCTCCTGGTTGGCAATGTGGGCGTTAACCGCATTCGGGCGAATTGCTCGGATTTCAAGGGCATCCGGACCATTCCCCAAATGATCAACCAGCCGCATGCGTTCGAAGCGCTGCAGCATGGCTTGTATTACCAAGGCGCAAGAGACCGGGAACGCCGTCTGGCGCGGCGGTCCGTGAACGGGGAACGGAACTGGCCGGCGAAATTCTCCTTATGGTATTTCCGCCCGGGGTCGTTCGAGAATCCCGGACCTTGTCCGCCGACCTGGTACGATCAGCCGTTAGCAGGACGATGGAAGAAGCATTGCTTCTATGAACCGACAGGGCAAGAGTGCGAGAATGTCTATAATACGTTCTAGCATGGGCTGAAGGGCAGCTTAGGGCAAGCCGGGAGCAGATGAAAAAGCCGCGAGAATCGAGAATCGCGGCTTTTTTCTATTATGAATGAAAGTTCGTGCATGAATGACGTTATCCGATCTCCAGCCGGTTCCTGACATGCAATGCCGCTCCCGTCACGACGGCGTCTTCGGCAAGACTTCCCTTGGAGAAGCGCGGCGCGTAGTCGGGCGCATAATACGTATTGTTGAGCGCGGTCTCGGCGGCGATGCGGTAAAAATCCGGGCTTGCATTCATCAGAGCGCCCCCGAGCAGGACAAGCTCCGGATGGTGCAGGTTGATGAGATTCGCGAGTCCGATGCCGAGATAAGCCGCCGCTTGATGAAAAGACTGCTTCACCGACGGTTCATCGTCGTGCAAGGCCTTCACTAGCACGTCGTAATTAATGTGCTCCGGCGCGACCCCGTAACGCTCGCTCAGCGACGAGACGCCCCGCTTCGCGTTCGAGCGCGCTTCGCGCTCCAGGGCCGGCACGGAACAGAACGCTTCGAGCGCGCCGAAGTTGCTGTTCTCGTGCAGCCTCGGGCCGTCGGCGTGAACGATCATTTGCCCGACCGAGCCTTCGGTGTCGTATTTACCATGGACGATTCGGCCGTTCGTCATCATGGCGGCACGCAGGCTGACGCCGGCGTGCACGTAGAGCGCATGCTCGGCGCGGGGTTCGGGCGACGCGCCGATCTCGCCCATCAGCGCGGTATTCGCCCCATTCTCCAACAAGGCCCGGTGTCCTGTCGCCTGCTCGAACATCCGGCATATCGGAACGTCCTGCCAGCCTGCCGCGGCGAAGTACCGAGGGCGGAGAATGATGCCGCGATCCCGGTCCAGCGGGCCGACGGCGCCGATTCCGATTCCCAGAATCCGCTCGGCGGCGATGCCGTGATCCCGCATGAGCCGCTTCATCAAGTCCGTGGCATGGGCGACCAGCGCTTCCGGCCGCATGCTTTCATCCATCCACCAGCGGACGAGCGACTTCGGTTGAAGGGTCATATCGAACAAGCCTAATGTCGAAGAGAAACGGGAGATTTCGAGTCCGAATATATACCGGTAATCCGGATCGATGCGATACAGGATCGGCTTGCGCCCGCCGCTCGAAGGGCCGAACCCGGTTTCAATGATCAGCCCTTCGCTGACGAGATCGTCGAGCAGCCGCGTCAAGGTGCTGTTCGTCAGCTGTTCGGCCGCCAGAAGCTCGGCCTTGGAGATCGTCCCGTCGCTCACGGCGATCCTGGAATAGATGCGTTCTTTCAGGTTGGCAACGCGATTGTGCATAAGGTTCACGGGCTATCCCTGCCTATCGTTCAGCTTCGAATGATGCGCTATTCGTTCATTATAACGCATGCCGCTTAAAACCAAAATAGATTTTATTCATCGGAATACTATTTATTAAACGGATGAATACAGGGCATAAGTTCATTTGATACCCGAATTTTCGAAAACTTAATTCCAAAATGAAATAAAGGTGGTATTATAAACGTATAAGGAGTGATCGGCCATGCGAGGAGAATGGAAAACCAAAATGAAGGCGTGCGGCGAGCTGCTCGCGGTGTTCACGAAGATCGGGCCGTCGACGTTCGGCGGCGGCTATGCGATGATGCCCGTCATTGAACGGGAGATCGTCGGCAAGCGACAATGGCTGGACGAAGCGGAAATGGCTACTATGATGTCGCTTGCCGGCAGTGCGCCCGGAGGCGTGGCGGTCAACTCGGCAGCGTTCGTCGGCTACCGCAAAGCCGGGATCGCCGGGGCGATCGCTTCGGTCGCCGGCATTACGCTCCCGGCGCTCGTCTTCGTCATCGCGCTTAGCGCGGCGTATATGCTGTACGGCTCGAATCCGAAGCTGGATGCGGCCATGAAAGGCATTCACGGCGCAGTCATCGCGCTCATCGTATTGGCCGCTTACAGGATGGCCAAAGCCGCTGTCATCGATAAGACGACGGCCGGCGTCGCGATTGCGACCGTGCTCTTGCAGGTGATCCTGAAGATCAATCCGATCTACATTATCGCAGCCGGGTTATTCGCCGGCATGGCGATCGTCAAAGGGAAGGAGCTGCTCGGCCGGCGAACGAACATGGATAAAATGCCGTCGCGGCCCAGTCCGCAGGAGCTCTTCGCTCCGGAATACTATATTTAGGCGAGAGTGGTGCGACAACTATGGTATGGCAATTATTCGTGACCTTCCTGAAAATCGGATTCGTCGCGTTCGGCGGCGGCTATGCGGTCATTCCGATGATCCAATACGAAGTCGAGGCGCACGGCTGGCTCGAAGCCGAGCGGTTTCGGCAAGTCGTCGCGATGGCGGGCATGTCGCCCGGCCCGATCTCGACGAATGCCGCAACGCTCGTCGGCTACGACTCGGCCGGCATGCTCGGCGGCATTGCCGCGACGCTCGGCATGGTACTGCCTTCGCTTGCCGTCATCGTGCTGCTCTCGGCGGTCTTCTTCCGCTTCCAGGGGAGCAAGTGGATGAAGTCCTCGCTGTACGGATTACGGCCGATTATCGCGGGGATGATCGCGTACGCGGCGCTGCATTTCGGCTTTTTGAGCGGTCAAGAAGCATTCACGTGGATGACCGTATCGACGCTGGCCATCTGCGGGGGATGCCTGGTGCTGCTCGTACGCTACAAGCTGCATCCGATTGCGGTGATTGCCGCGGCGGGGGTAGCCGGCATCGTGATTTACACGTAAAAGGTTGGCAGACCAGGGCGCGGCAGCCCTGCTTCTGACAACCTTTTTCCTTTCCTATTCGAATAGCGCTCCCGAATGCTTGTAATCCGTCGGAGAGCGAGAGGTGAGCTTCTTGAACATGCGAAAGAAATACGAATGATCGTAATAGCCCAGGTAGTTGGAAATCTCCGTTACCGACAAATCGGAGTTCTTCAACAGCTTGCAGGCTTCCTTGATGCGCATGGCGTGAACGTACTGAATCGGAGAAATTCCCGTTACTTCGCGAAAGATCGATATCGTATAGTTGGCCGAACGATGTATCAGGGAAGCGAGCTGGTCGATATGAACGGGCTCGCGATAGTGCGCGACCATATAATTCTGAAGCGCATTGACCAGCTTCAGCTTGATAGGGGTTACTTCGACTTGCTCGAATTCACGGGCTACCAGGCCGATTATTTCCGACAATATGCCGGTCATGACATAGGAATTGAATTTGCCCTTGCCCATTGCTTCGAGATGAAGCCTCTCGAAGCGCTGCTTCATATACTCGAAGTTACGGATCTTGCATTTGTCGAATTGCGCATTGCCGAGCAGATGAAGGGCCAGCGATTCGTCATCGGTATGCCGGAACAGGATCGTGAATTTCTGATGCTCGCCATCGGCGTTCTCGCTGGCCCGCATCGTACCGGCCGGGATAAACAACAGGTCTCCCTTCTCCGCGATCACCGTTTGATTGTTGAGCGTGTAGCTGACTTTGCCTTCGATCATCAAGGCGATGACGTTATGATCCAACACGTCGGGAGCCCTTCGCCAATTGGGGATGCGGTTGTCGAAGTGGACGGAAATAATGTTCAGCATAGGCGGCAGCGGTCCTTTCGGGAGTATAACAAGACTGTAGCAGTGTACATAGGAGAATTCAATTCTTCTTGAGTAAATATATAGCTTTCTCATGAGTGAGAGGAGAATCGTACACCTCATCGTTGGAATGTGCATAGACGAATCGCTTCGGCATTGCGTACAATTTAGGCATATCATGTAATCCAAAGGAGCGATTTGCGATGAGAGTGCTGCTGCTTGATTTAGACGCTACCCGGCCGGACCATTTGGGCTGTTACGGTTATAAACGGAACACTTCGCCGAACATTGACAGAATAGCGGAAGAAGGCGTTACGTTTACGAATTACTACACTTCGGACGCGCCTTGCTTTCCTTCGCGGACGGCGTTAATGACGGGACGCTTCGGTATTCATAACGGCGTCGTCGGTCATGGCGGGACGGCCGCCGACGTTCGCCACGAAGGCGTGGACCGCGATTTCCAAAGCCGGGTGGCAAGAGAGAGCTTCCCGGGCTTGTTCCGTTCGGCAGGGATGAAGACCGCGCTCATCAGCCCGTTCGGCGAACGGCATTCGGCGTGGACCTTCTACGCCGGCTTCAACGAAATTCATAATACCGGCAAGAGCGGCGGGGAGTCGGCGGAGGAAGTCACGCCCGTCGTACAGGAATGGATTCGCCAGAACGCGCAGAAGGACGACTGGTTCCTCTACGTGAATTACTGGGATCCGCATACGCCGTACCGTGCTCCGGAGTCGTTCGGGAATCCGTTCGCGAACGAGCCTTTGCCGGAATGGTTCACGGACGAGGTGCTGACGGAGCATACGACCCGCAAGGTCGGACCGCACGGCGCCCGCGAAATCAACATGTACGATAATCGAACGAATCCGAGCTATCCGCGTCATCCGGGCGAATTCACGGACCGCGAAGGACTGCGCAGGGTCATCGACGGGTACGATTGCGGCATTCGTTATATGGACGAGCATATCGGCATGATCTTCCGCGATTTGGAGGAGCAGGGCGTGATGGACGACCTTGTCGTCATCATTACGGCCGATCACGGCGAGAATATGGGCGAGCTGGGCATCTATGCGGAACACGGAACCGCCGACCAGGGAACCTGCCGGATTCCGATGATTATCCGCTGGCCGGGCATGACGAAGAAGCGCGTCGATGAAGAGCTGCATTATCATCTTGATTTGCTGCCGACGATGGCCGAGCTGCTGGGCAAGCCGAACGCGCCATCGTGGGACGGCAGCAGCTACGCGGCATCCTTGAAGACAGGCGAAGCTTGCGGCCGCGACTATTTGGTTGTTTCGCAATGCGCGCATGTGTGCCAGCGAAGCGTCCGTTTCGGCGATTATTTGTACATCCGGACGTATCACGACGGCTACCATTTGTTCGACAAGGAAATGCTGTTTAACCTGAAGGAAGATCCGCATGAGCAGCGCAATTTGGCGCAGGCGGAACGCGGACTGTGCCAAGAAGCCGTGTATAACTTGAACGAGTGGCATGATCGCATGATGGACACCATGCCGTTCGATACGGATCCGCTGTGGACGGTCATGAAGGAAGGCGGACCTTACCACGCCAAAGGCCATCTGCAGCGCTATGTCGGCCGGCTTGAAGAGACGGGAAGGGAATACGCGATTCCTGAGCTGAAGCGCCGGCATCCGGCGGAATTCCGGTAACGGACCCGAGGCGATCCCATGGAAAAAGAAATGCGAAGCTGCTGCTGCTCGGGAGTCCGGGATCCGTCAGCCGCACGAAACGGGTTGGACCCTGCGATTACGGGGCGAAGAGCGGAAGCGGATCCGACAGAAGGCATGCTATTCCTACCGGGCGGCGAGTTCTTGATGGGGACGGATGATCGGGAAGGCTTCCCAGGCGACGGCGAAGGGCCTGTCAGGAAGGTGACCGTCGACCCGTTCTATATCGCTCCGTGCGCGGTCAGCAATGCTGAATTCCAAGCCTTCGCGGATGCGACGGGGTATGTGACGGAGGCGGAGAGGTTCGGTTCGTCCTTCGTGTTTCACCCGTTCGTTCCGCAGGCAGTCGCTGAGAAAGTGACCCAGGCGGTGCAGCAAACGCCTTGGTGGTGGCATGTAGAAGGCGCGTGCTGGAGAGCTCCCGAAGGTCCGGGAACCGGCATCGATGAACGGATGGACCATCCGGTCACGCATGTTTCATGGAACGACGCCATGGCTTACTGCCGGTGGAGCGGGAAGCGGCTGCCGACGGAAGCGGAATGGGAGTATGCCGCGCGAGGCGGTCTCGTGCGGAAGCGCTATCCGTGGGGCGATCTGCTGAAGCCGGACGGCGAGCATCGCTGCAACATCTGGCAGGGGAAATTCCCGGACAAGAACAATGCAAGCGACGGCTATGCCGGAACGGCTCCCGTCCGTTCGTTCGCCCCGAATGGATACGGGCTGTACAACATGTCCGGCAACGTATGGGAATGGTGCTCGGACTGGTTCAGCGCCGGCTTCCATCTGAACGGGCCGCGCGAGAACCCGCAAGGTCCTCCTGCGGGACAAGCACGCGTCCTTCGCGGCGGATCGTACCTGTGTCACCAATCGTACTGCAACCGTTACCGCGTGGCGGCCCGGAGCCGGAACACGCCTGACAGTTCTGCGGGGAATATCGGTTTTAGATGCGCGACGGATCGGAAGGCTGAAGGCGAATGATGTCAGCCGGGCTGTCGAGAAAGCTCGACGCCTCCTATGCCGCATGTATGGGAAGGAAGGGTCCCCCTTCTTAAGACTAACTAAGGCTCGCGGATTGAGGTTCCGTTATTTTGGATAAATCGGACTTTTGGGGCAGCGCACGGACACAGGATCCGTTAAGGCGTCCGGATGACATCGAATACAGGCGAATCAGCCGCTATAACGGATCTCGTGTCCGCGAGCACACGGAAAACGTGATAAAGACGCGAATAACGGATCTCCAGTCCGCCTCCATACTTCGACGGACGCACCGCGCGCCTGCCGTCATGAAGCGGGGCTGGTTCGAAACGGTACCAAGCAGTCCGTGCCACGCCGGCGAAGCGGCAACAGGATCTGTTCGTGCGCCTGGGCGCAGTTTGCCGCGAGCCTGCCCGAAGCCGCGTATCGTTCATACCACTCTGGCTGACATCGAATGATGTCAGCTTTTTGTGCGCATGAAAGCAAACCGCCGCCCTTTAAGATCGTTAGCCATGAACCGCCGACGTCCGATCGATGCGGTGGTCGGCTGCGACGCATGGCTTGTCTTGGTTATTCCGCCGACCGTCATCGCCTCCGTTGTGCTCGTGTACGGCTGGATACGCTTGATCTACGGCTGACATGCCTGTACGAATTCCAGGAACGAAGGACAAGTCTCTACCGTTACGGATCTAACGAACCACGTTCCCCGACAACGAGGCGCAGTATGTTAGATTGTAGAGCCGGCGCTCAGTCCAGAAATTCCAGGCCTGTGTTTCTCAGCTCGACGTGGTACCGATACGTGATCTTCGCGGTTCGGAACATGTCGGACCAGTTATCGTATTGCGACGGCTTCAGCCGGCTCCGAAACCGGTTGCCGAAGCCGAAGATGTCCGCGCCCGCCCGCTGGGTTTTCGCGAACATCGATTTCGTATGGGCATTCAGGTTTTTTTCCAGGTCGGCAACGATTTGCGCGGCATTCTGTTTTCTCGTCCGGGCCGTGTCGATCAACGTCGTAACGAGCGAGGCATCGACGTTGATGACCGGTCTTCCGTCGACGAGCGAAGTCGTAACCCGGGATCGATTATGAACGATCCGGATATCGGACCTGTTCATCAGCTCGACTTCCGAATCGTGAAACCGCTGCGTGATGATCTCGTACATCAGTGATTCGTCGCGGTTCAATTCCCCTACGATCTTGTCGCCGACAAATATCGCGTTGCCATGAAGCGCGAACTTATCGTGCTCGTCCTGGGCCAGCACGGGAATGAGGTTGGCGTGAAACGGATTATACAGCTTCGCGTACACTTCCCACAGCAGCGTTTTATTCTTCCGGGGAATGCCGCCGGCGTAAGGCTCGAAGAACAGCTTGGTGTAGATGCCGGACAGTTCGCCGATCGGGTTGGGACTCATGAAAATCTCGTTCATGTCTCCCCGGAACACGGCCACGACGGCGTCCAGCGGAACGGAGCGTTCGCGAATCGCGAATTCCAGGGCGGCTTCGAGCCCCGACTTGCCCATCGATTCATGCAGCAGAACGGCGCGCGTCGAAGAAATGTCCAAAGCCTTGGGCAGCTTGTACTTGGCCTTGTTAAGCGCGTCCAGCACGGTAGAGCCTGACTGGCTGACCGTGAAGAAGTCTTTCCGCGCAAGATCCTGGGAAGTCTTGGGCAGGGGGAACCGGAGCCATACTTGAATCGCGGCAGCGGATTTCATCTCCAAGCCCATCGCGCCGACCAGCAGACGGTTGTCGATGTCTCTGGAATCCCAGCATCCGCTCATTAGCAGCGCCAGGCAGCAGACGGCTGCAGCAATCCGCCATTCGCGGCGCTTTCTCATAAGGCACGCTCCTTTTCGCGTCTCTTTCCCGCCAGGATCAAGACCGCCATGCCGAGCAAGGGAAAGACGAACAGGACGTAGAGCCGCAGCCCGACCGTCACGATCATCAGGTCTTCCACGACCCGCCATGACGAAATCGCCGTCGCGCCCCAATAGACGGCAACGAGGAGAACGCCATAGATCAGCGCGGCGTTCACGCGGGGCATCATGAGTTGGAAGCTCTCGCCAAGCGCATGCATCTTCAGCGCCAAGATCAGCAGGACATAAAGCATCGTCACCGATACGAACATCGCGGTCATATTCTCGAATACGATCCAATAATGGTAGATGGCATCCATCTTGGACACGAACGGGAAGGTAAGGTGACGGCTCAAATCCTTGCCGAACGTCAGAACCGGCAAATAGATGTAACACGCAATGAACGGGAGCGCGCAGCAGAGAGCGAGGGCATAGCTCTTCCAGGAACGCTTGGCCGACTTGGCCGTATAAGGGCCGATGAACGCTGTAAGGACGAACCCCATCCATAAGAAGGACCCGGCGTAAAAGCGCTTGTTCCCCAGGAAGTCCCCGCTTGTCCGGAGCCAAGGCGAGCCGAGCGTCCAGTTGATGTTGCTAAGCCCGATCAGCAGGAGCGCCGAGGAGCACAGGATCGTCACCAGGAAGAACACCCGCGCGCTTCGCACGATCGGCATCATGCCGGCCAAGGCGAGGGCGGCGGGTGCCAGCAGCATGCCGTTCAGGAAGGAAATGGGCGTGGTCGGCAGCATCGTCATCGTGATGACCTCCGAGAAAGCCCGTAACAAGACGATCATCGCTCCCCCCAGGAAGAGCAGGATGGGCAGGATGAGGAGGAACGACCAGACCTTGCCGATCGACGAGCACAAGCCGGCTATCAGCTTGCCGCCTTCCAGCCGGGCAAGCATCCTGCTGTACAGCCAGGAGCTGAGCAGGGCGGCGGCGGCCCAGACGGCAACCGGCACCCAATAGGCATCGCCGGTGCTGCGGATCAAGAGGCTGGGATAGATGAAGCCGGCCGAAGCGCCGAAGTAGACCATTTGGATGGCAACCATTTCGTAACCGCTAATGGCGGAAGGGCGTTTCATGGCGAGGACTCCTTCCCTTGAAAGGAGAGGGATGCGCTGCCTTTCCTGCTCCATAGCGAAGTGAGATACGGGGCCCCGAACGACTCCAGGCAGCTGAGATAGAAGACCAGACAGGCGAAACAGAACACGATGCCGAGCAGGCCGGCAGTAGTCGCGCCGATCACGATGAAATATTTCAGAATGCGCTGAACCAGGCCCATCTGATAATCGATGACGATAAAATTGGTAATGGCCGTAGCCGCCACGATGATGACGAGCAGGTTGCTCACGATATTGGCCTGGATGATCGCTTGTCCCAGCACGACGCCGCCGACCATCGTGACGGTCGAGCTGATCGTCTTCGGCAGCCGGAGGCCCGCCTCGGTAATGAAGTCGATCACGAACAGCATCAAGATCGTTTCCACGAAGACGGGGTAAGGAACGCCTTCGCGGCTTGCCGCCGCCGCGAGGCCGATCTCCAGCCGGTTCACGTCCACGTTGACGGACGTGAGCGCCACGTACAGGGCGGGAAGGAACATATTGATGAACATCGCCAGAAACCGCAGGACAAGCAGGAAATAGGTGACGTACGGATTGACGTATTGATCTTCCGGCGAATGCCAGAAATCCGTATATACGGCGGGCACGCTCATGGCGAACGGAGAGCCGTCGAGCATCATGACGACCTTGCCTGCCAGCAAATCGGCCGCGATCCGGTCGGGACGCTCGCTGGAGATCGCCATCGGGAACAGCTGCATCCGCTTCCGGGACATGAGCAGCCGCAGCAGCTGGCCGGTGTCCTGTATGCCGGCCGTCTCGATATGCTTCAGCTTGTCCTGAAGCCGGGTCAGCAGATCGGGATCGGCCGCGCCCTTCAAGTAGAACACGACGACCCGGGTCCAGCTGACCGAGCCGATCTCGGTTTCCCACAGGCTAAGCTTCGGCGACCGGATTTGCTGCCTGAGCAGGGCGATATTGACGTCGAGATTCTCGGTAAAGGCGTTCATCGGACCCTGCAGGACGCTTTCGGTCACGGGCGAACCGACGCTTCTCTGCTGGGTTTCCGCCAGGTTCAGGATGAGGCCGTCGGAAGAGCCGCGTTTGCAGAGTACGGCGAAGCCTCTGCAGATCGCTTGTTCGCAGCGTTCCCGTTCGCCCGTCTCCAGCTCGGTTCCAATGTAGCGGTTCAGCCGCGCGGACAGCTCTCCGTCGTGACCGGCGAGCAGAAAGTCCAGTTTCTGCGATGAGCATAGCGACGATAAGAAGCATAAGTACAGCTCGTCATGATCCACCGCCCCGATCAGCGCGGCCGTGTAATCGGCGGAATCCGCGAAGGTTGCGCCAAGCAGATCGAACAAGGGCGCGGCGTCCGACTCGTTCAGAAGATAGATGGAAGCCAGCATATCGGGCATGGTGATGCGCCTCCTCGGAAGCCATGAAATATAGCGGGTTTAGCAGTTTTATCCTTTCCAAACCTTGGCTGTTCCATGTACGCTCAAGGCAAGCTGCTCGTTCGACGTTAAGCTCGGCATGGAAGGGTCTTTCCCCTCCGCGTAATAATCGTGCAGGAACAAATGCAGGTTGGAGGACCCGCCAGTACATATGGCGAGCCGCTCGTAAACAACGCGATCTGGCCGGAGGTGATGACATAAGATATCCGGTCGATGCGCTCCGTGGTCAGGAAGAGCGGGAAAGGCGTATTGGCATCGTCTCCTATGACCCGCTCTGGGAACGAGCTGTCATACACGATATCGAGAACGGTGCCTTTCAGCCGATCTTTCATGGTTTGCACGATATCCGGATTGGTCAGACCTTCGATATACGCGATGGCAATGGTTGTTTTGGACAACGATCCGATCGTAAGCTCCTCGAAAACCAGCTGCGGGATCGCGCTCTGCCGTCGCATCAGGTGCAGATTGATCGACAAATTCTCGACGGTGCTGGCTTGGGAGCAAATGATCGTGAATCTCGCGGCTGTCCGACATGAAGGATAGAAGCTGAGCGTCAGGCCGTTATGCCCGGTCTCCAACTGAATCCGCGAAAAATCGCTCGACTTGCCGATCATCGAAAACAGCTGATCGAGCGAATGGATATCGAATTGTTCGGATGGCTTCGTTTCCTTCATTTGTCCTCCAGAAAGATACGCTAATAACAAATTATGGATAGGCGATTGTCGGGTATAGTTTGACCAGCCGGCCATATTTTATGCCTTATTGGCCGGCTGCCCATGGGCCGACGCATAGCAAAGCCTGACGAGCAGCAGCTCGTCAGGCTTATCGATCAGGCTATGGCCCGGAGAGAATAGGCGGTTTATTGCTCCCTGTTGATCAGTATGGTCAAGCTGACCAGCGTGACGAAGATCGTTGCTCCCATATCGGACAGGATGGCGAACCACAAGGTCAGTAAGCCGGGAATCGTGAGCAAGAGCGCGGCAAGCTTCAGGCCAAGCGCTACGATGATGTTGAAACGGATAATGCCGTTGACCCGTTTCGCGACGTTCACCGCTTCGGGGAGCTTGCCCAGATGATCCTGCATGAGCACGATGTCCGCCGTTTCGATCGCGCTGTCCGTTCCTTTGCCCATGGCGATTCCGAGCCCCGCCGACGCGAGAGCGGGCGCATCGTTGATCCCGTCGCCGATCATGGCGACTTTTCCGGACTTCGCAAGCTCCTTGATGATCTGGACTTTATCTTCGGGAAGCAGATTGCTGTAATAGGCGGTGACGCCCACGATGCCGGCTACCTTCTCGGCGGTTTTGGCATGATCGCCCGTTAACATGACGGTCTTGCGAATACCGGCTTTACACAGCTCGGCAATCACCGATCTGCTTTCCTCGCGGATCCGGTCGGCAATGCCGAACATGCCGAGGATGCGTTCCGAGTCCGCCGCCAGCACAAGCGTTAGCCCCGATTCCTTTAACGCTTGGATTTGCTGGCGGACATCGGCCGTAATCGCGAGATGCGCCATGCTCTTCTCATTGCCGAGCCAGTATCGGACGCCGTGGACGCTTGCCTCGATGCCTTGACCGGAGACGGCCCGTATCTCGTCCGGTTCGGGAATCGCGATGCCGCGCTCGGCGATCCATTGGACAATGGCTTGGGCCAGCGGGTGAGACGAAGACTTCTCCATCGCTCCCGCAACGGGATAGAACCGTTCTTGGTCATATACAACGACTTGTTCGACATGCGGCTGGCCTTTCGTCAATGTCCCCGTTTTATCGAATGCCAGCGTATCGATTTTGCCAAGCTGCTCGAGGAAGATGCCTCCCTTGATCAGGATACCGTTCCTCGCGTTGCGGGTGATCCCCGATACGATCGCGATCGGCGAAGAGAGAATCAACGCGCAGGGGCAGCCGACAATCAACACGGCAAGTCCTTGATAAATCCACTTGCTCCAGTCTCCTCCTGCCAGGACGGGAGGAATGAGGATGACCAGGGCCGCAATGATCATGATGACCGGCGTATAATAACGGGCGAACCGATTAATGAACAACTCGGTGGGCGTCTTGGTTTCCTGCGCCTCTTCAACGAGATGCAGGATTTTCGCCAGCGAGGAATCGTTGTACGCTTTCTCGATGCGAATGCGCAGCACGCCTTCGTTATTGATGCTTCCGCCGAAGACGGACTCGCCGGCCGATTTCTCGACGGGGAGCGATTCGCCCGTAAGCGCGGCTTCGTTAACGGAGCTCTTGCCGTCTTCGATCTTGCCGTCGGAAGGAATCTTCTCGCCCGGCTTCACCCTAACCAGGTCGCCGGCCGCGAGCGAAGAGATAGGCACGACTGTCTCTTGTCCGTTATCGATTCTGACGGCTTCCTTAGGCGCGGCCTGCAGGAGCGCTTCCATCGAACGGCGGGCCTTCTCCATGCCCAAGCCTTCGAGCAGCTCGTTCAAACCGAACAGGATCGCGACCAAAGTCGCTTCCTTCCATTCGCCTATGGCTACTGCGCCTACAAGCGCAATCGTCATTAACGTATCGATATTGAATCTGAGCGCGGCCAGGTTCTTCAGTCCCCGGAGGAACGTCGAATAGCCGCTTAACAGGATCGCCGCGGCAAACAGGCCGATTTGAACCGCTTCCGGCAGGAGGCCGCCCGACAAGAAGGCCGCCGCATAGATGACGGCCGAGCTAACGAGCAGCTTCATCATCGTTTGGGTGCTGCCCTGCTCATGTGCATGGTCATGGTCGTGTCCGTGTCCATGTCCATGGCTGTGCCCCTGGTCATGTTCATGATGGTGGCTGTGCCCATGTTCATGATGGTGGTCATGGTCATGCTTGTGATCGTGAAGCTGTCCGTTGCGGTCATCCGCATGATTATCATGGACTTGTGCTTCATGGACTTGTGCTTCATGGGAATGCGCTCCATGAACATCGGCAGCAGCAAGGGCGGCGGCGTCAGCATGGGCTGAACGGGATGAATCGATATAGGCATGATCGGATCTCAGAATCTTGTCGACAGCGATCATATCGACGCGCGGATCAAGTATTAATTTGCCTGAACGAAAGCTGAGGGAAGCCGTGCCGCCATGCGGCAGCTTTTTGATTCGGTTCTCGAGTTCCAACGCGCAATTGCCGCAAGAGAGTCCTTTCACGCGAAATTCGTTCACATAGCTTTCCTTCTTTCCTCAATATATGAGCACTTGTTCATATGATATGTCTTTATCCGATCGCTGTCAAACCCGTCTTTACAAGTTATTGGCATGGCGGAGCGACGAAAGCGCATCGCACTGACGAATATGATCCTATCAATGAGCATCTATTCATAGGTTATGGTTCATGTAATCCACGATATGCGGGAGACTGCCGAATGGTTTCATCGCGCGATTGCCCTGATCGCCATCTGCCGTTTGTGTTATAATAAAGCTTACTAATTCATGCAAGCCGGGAGGCCAAACGTGGTCGAGAAATGGATACAAGACGCATGCGACGATACGTGCGACGGAACGGTAGCGGATCTGTCTCAAGTGAGAGCCAATATGGTGGATGATTCCGCGGCCAGCGAGATGGCGGATATGTTTAAGACGCTGGGGGATCCGACCCGCGTCAAAATCATTCACGCGCTCACCTTGAGCGAGCTGTGCGTGCATGATTTGACCCAAGTGCTCGGAATGGGCCAATCGGCGATTTCCCATCAGCTTCGCTTCCTCCGTAACCTGCGGATTGTCAAGCGCCGCAAAGTGGGGAAAACCGTGTTTTACTCGCTTGACGACAGCCATGTCGAGCAGATGTTCATTCAAACGCTGCAGCATTTAAAGCATGACTAGGCGAAGAACGGTCTCTTCTTAATGGAAGGGACCGTTTTTGGCTTGAACGGACAACCGGGCATTCTGTCTGATCTTGTCGTATCGCGAGGATATAAGGGGGCAAATGAAGGCGTTAACAAAATCGCCTTTTTCATTTCTTCCCGACAACGATTTTTTTCTGGTACATGACCGGCAATTCCGCTATAACTAAAGGTAAAGGCTTCATTATCGAAACGAGAAGGGTGCGCGGCAAATGAAATTACGCACGAAGCTAATTGTCGGTTTTGCTTCCATTTTGATGCTGCTCGTACTGTTTGCGATTATCGTGCTCAACATGTTTTTCAGCATGAATCAGGCGATGCACGGGATCGTGAACGATAATTACGCCCGGGTGAAGCTCGCGAACAATGTCCGTGCGAATATTAACGGCATTTATTCGGAGATGAGCGCGCTGCTCCTGAATACCGAAGAAACCCCGCATGCCGGCGCCAGCCGCGACAAAATCGATCAAGCGGAAGTCGAATTAAATACGAATCTGAACGAGCTTTCCCAAATGTTCGAGGATAAACCGGACGCGCGCAAGCTTGTCCAGACCGTGCAGATTCTGCATACCTCCTTTATCAACAGCGCGAATACGGTCTTGCAGTTCCTTCAAGACGATAACAAGAGCTCTGCTAGGCAGTGGTATAACCAGCACACGGAGCCGCTCCGCTCCACGCTGTTCAGCAACCTCAATCAATTCAACAGCCTGCAGGAGCAGGAAATGGACCAGGCCTTGAAGAAGTCGTCCGACCGCTATATGCTTACGATCCGCGCCGTTTCCCTGCTTGTCGTCGCCACGTTTCTCGGAGGCGCGTTCGTCGCGGTGTGGGTATTCAGAAGCGTCGTCCGGAGCTTGAGCCGCATCATTGCCGTCATGAATCAAGCATCGTTCGCTGAGCACAACGATCGGCTGCCCCGCATCGAGCTGAAGACCGAGGACGAAATCGCCAGCATCGGACATGCCTACAACGTTATGGCGGGTTCCCTCGAACGGCATGCGCAGGAACAAGGAGAGACCAACCGTCAGCTGCAGGAGCAGAACTGGAACAAGTCGAAGGTCGCTGAAATTACGGCCCTCTATCAAGGCATCCAGACGCTGACCGGCCTGGCCGACGTCTTCATCACCTTCGTTACGCCCGCCATCGGGGCCAGCTACGGGGTATTCTACCTGCGCCAGGATACGGAAGAGGGCGCTCCCCGGCTCGCGAAGGCCGGCGTCTACGCTTCCGCCCCGGAAGCCGTCGGAGCGGAAGGCTTCTCGTTCGGCGAAGGGCTTGTCGGCCAATGCGCGGTCGAGAACAGAATGCTGCTGCTGACCGAGCCGCCGACTAATTACATCCGTATCGGATCCGGTCTCGGATACGCCACCCCTCATCAGATCGCGATTGTCCCCGTGTCCTTCGAAGGCAGCGTCGTCGCCGTCATCGAGTTCGCTTCCTTCCATGCGTTCAACCCCGACCAATTGCAGCTCCTGGACGATTTGACGGAAGTGCTGGGCATTACGATCCACAGCGTGTCCGGGCATATGCAGGTCCAGCAGCTGCTCAGCGAATCCCAATTGTTCTCCGAGGAGCTGCAGACGCAGTCCGAGGAGCTGCAGCTGCAGCAGGAAGAGCTTAAGGCGCTGAACGATCAGTTACGAGAGCAAATCGAAGCATCGGAGCGGAAGAGCGCGGAGCTGGAGAAGATCAAAGTCGAGCTGGAAGACAAGAACGAGCATGTCATGCTGGCCTCCAGCTATAAGACCGAGTTTCTGACGAACATGTCGCATGAGCTGCGGACGCCGCTTAACAGTCTGCTCATCTTGTCGCAGATGCTGGCCGACAACAAGGAAGGCAATTTAACGCCGAAGCAGGTCGAATATTCGCAAACGATCTACTCGTCCGGCCGGGATTTGCTCGGCTTAATCAACGAAGTGCTGGACTTGTCGAAGATCGAAGCGGGCAAGCTCGAAGTGACGTTCGATTGGGTGCGGCTGAACGGCTTCGCCGAGTTCGTCACCCGCCAATTCGAACCCGTCGCCGCCGACAAAGGGCTGTGCTTCGAGGTCAAGCTGGGCGAGGCCATCGCTGATCTGATGATCTATACGGACGAACAGCGTCTGCAGCAGGTGCTGCAGAACCTGCTGTCCAACGCGTTCAAATTCACGGAGCAGGGGACCGTCGCCATCGAGATGCAGCTGTTGCCGGTCGAGCATATGCGTGAGATCCCCTTCAATTTCAAGGGCGACATCGTGCTCTCGATCGCCGTTTCCGATACGGGAATCGGCATTCCGGCGGATAAGCAGGGCGTCATCTTCGAAGCGTTCCGTCAAGCGGACGGGACGACGAGCCGCAAATTCGGCGGGACCGGCCTGGGCTTATCCATCTGCCAGAAAATCGCCCAGCTCCTCGACGGCTATATCCGCGTCGACAGCGAGGAAGGCGCGGGCAGCAAGTTTACGCTCTATCTGCCGGTGAACAGAGTGCGCGGCGAGCTGCTCCCGCCCTACCAGGAAGCGGCGGCTGCGCTCGACATGGAGGCCGCGGACAGCGCCGCGGATGCGCAAGCGTTGGTAGACAGCACGCTCGAAGGCAAGAAGGTGCTGCTCGTCGACGACGATTTACGCAATATATACGCGCTCATGACCGCATTGGAGACGCAGCGGATCGACGTCATTTTCGCCGAGAACGGACAGGAAGGCATCCACCTGCTCCAAGAGAACAGCGACGTGGATCTCGTGCTGATGGACATCATGATGCCGAAGATGGACGGTTACGAGGCGATTCGCGAAATTCGCAAAAACGCGCGGTACACCAATTTGCCGATTATCGCGCTGACGGCGAAGGCCATGAAGTACGACAGGGAGAAATGCATCGAAGCCGGCGCGAACGACTACATCAGCAAGCCGATCCAATTGAATCAGCTGTTGTCGCTCATTCGCGTATGGCTGTATAGGTAGGGCTGGCATATGGCGGACATGAAATCGTCGCTCGCGACCGGGGAAGACTTGGAGAGGCTGGAAATTACGCTCATGTTGGAAGGAATCTACCGCTATTACGGCTATGACTTCCGCAATTATTCGTATCCATCGATCCGCAGAAGAATCCTGAATCGCATGCAGGGCGAGCGTTCATCCTCGATTCTGGGCCTGCTGGATAAAGTGCTGCATGACCGGAAGGCGATGGACCGGTTATTCGCCGACTTCTCGATCAACGTCACGGAAATGTTCCGGGATCCCGGCTTTTTCCTCGCGTTCCGCCGCAAAATCGTACCGCTGCTGCGCGCCGCGCCGAAGATTCGCATCTGGCACGCCGGATGCTCGACAGGCGAGGAGGTTTACTCGATGGCGATATTGCTGCATGAAGAAGGCCTCTATCGCAAATCGATGCTGTATGCGACGGACATGAATGACAAAGTGCTGGAGCGGGCGGCGCAGCGGATCTTCCCGCTCGACAAGATGCAGCTGTATACGCGGAATTATTTATGCGCGGGAGGCGTCGAGGCCTTCTCCCAATATTATTCGGTCAACGCGGAAGGCGTCGCCTTCAAACCGTTCCTGGCCGAAAATATGATCTTCTCCCAGCATAATTTGGCGGTCGATCATTCCTTCAACGAATTTCACGTGATCATCTGCCGTAACGTGCTGATCTATTTCAATGACGCGCTGCAGCGGCGGGTGATGAAGCTCTTCAGCGAAAGCCTCGTTCCATCCGGCTGCCTGGGACTCGGGAGCAAGGAAGGGCTGCTGCGCTCGCACGCGGTCAACTTCGAGGAGCTGGACGCGAAGGAGAAAATATACCGCAAAACCGGCGAACCGGCCTATCATTGAGCGCCGCGAATCTTGGAAGAATGAGGGGGGAACCATGACGATGAATACGCCAGTCGATATTGTATTGGTGGACGACCATGCCGAAAATCTGCTCGCGCTGGAAGCGGTGCTGTCTTCGCCCGATTACCGGCTCATCAGCCTGAAATCGGGCGAGGACGTGCTTCGCTATCTGATGCGGGAGGATATGCAGAACGTCGCCGTCATCCTGCTCGACGTGCAAATGCCGGGCATGAACGGCTTCGAAACGGCCAAGCTGATCAAGAAGCGGGAGCGGACGAAGGACATTCCGATTATCTTCATCACGGCCATTAACAAATCGGTCGACCACGTGCTTCAAGGCTACGAGGCGGGCTCGATCGACTATTTGTTCAAGCCGTTTCACCCCGACCTGCTCAAGCTGAAGGTGGAAGCGTTCGTCCAGATGCATCGTTTTCACCGGGACCAATACGATTATTTGGAAAGCCTGGTGCGCGAACGCACGCAGGAGCTGATCATCGCGAGCGAAGAACGGGTTGCGTGGGAGAAAGAAATGGCGAAGCTGGACCGCTTGAATCTGGTCGGCGAGATGGCGGCGGGCATCGCGCACGAAATCCGCAATCCGATGACCACGATTCGCGGCTTTCTGCAGATGGCGAAGAAGAACAAGACCATGGCCGACGAGTACATCGACATTATGCTGGAGGAGCTGAACCGGGCGAACGGCATTATTACCGAGTTTCTGTCGCTCGCCAAGAACAAGGCCACGAATTTTCAAACGATGAGCCTCAACGACATCATCGCTTCGATGGAACCGCTTATCCAGGCGGAAGCGATGCTCTCCGGCATGCATCTCCACGTGAACTACGGCTCGATCGCGGAGTTGGCCGTCGACGACAAAGAGATCCGGCAGCTCCTGCTGAACATGGCGATCAACGGTCTGGAAGCGATGCAGCCTGGCGGCGCGTTCACGATCAGCACCTATATGGAAGGCGCCGCGGTCGTGTTGAAACTGGAGGACCAGGGGAGCGGCATTAAAGCCGAGTATCTGGAGAAGCTGGGCACGCCGTTCTTCACGACCAAGGAGAAGGGCACGGGTCTGGGCTTGGCCGTCTGTTACAGCATCGCCGCGCGGCATCAAGCCGATATCGAGCTTCAGAGCAGCGACCAAGGCACCGTGTTCGCGATCAAGTTCAAGGGAGCTTGAACGGTTGTTCGCGCGTATTCGCGAGAATTGGAGAAGTCGAAGCGGTTGATTCCGTGCTATTCGCAAAATTGTATATTTACTTGTCATTCTGAGATATACGGTGATGCTGTATTGAAAATCGGTTTTCGAAGAGTTGCATATAGAACCTTAGCAGTCGAGCATGTTTTTAACCATACAAGAAATGGTACATAGTAAATTACGATACATGCGAACAAGAGAAGATTGTAAGGCGTTATACAGCGTTGTTGAAAACGCAGCGGCACTCTTTCAGTCGATTTCTTCGAAGTATAAAGACAGGAAATTGCTGCATGGGGACCAGCATCACGAGAATATTCTTTTATCGGAAACCGGTCATTATCGAATTACGTACTATTACTTAAAATAATGTCAAATAACCACAAAATTTCCACCTCGGGAGCCTGTCGAACAAGCTCGCAGATTGCAGAGAAACCCACGTTTTCATAAACGTCGGGTTTCTTTCGTATGTTCGGCGCTGCCAAGCGGTAAGTCCATCCATGCGAGGAAGCGGACAGACGATCCGTTAATCGCTGCTTAATCACGTTTCACCATGTGTTCGCGGACAGGCGATCCGTTACATCACCCGACTGGCCTGTTTTCGATGTCATTCGGAGACAGGAACGGATCCTGTGTCCGTGCGCTGTCCCGAAAGCCCAGCCGGCTATTCCAAAAGCAGGCGTGTTCGTATATTGCTGACAAACTATAATGTTCACTTATATTATGTCATTAACATTATACGTATTTTTAATATAAGAAATACTTATTATCATATTTGTGCACAAATGTAAATCGCTTTTAGTCCGATCATCCAAGCGTATTCCGGAGGGATTTGGCGTTAGAGACCGTTGACTGACACCTACAACAAGTTAGCTTTCAATACGCCGAATTATCTAACAATTCAGGAAATGACCCCGGATGCCAATTGATGGTAGCCTTGTAAGTGTTACAAAAACGCTTATGAAGGGAAGTGAGAATGCGTGAGACAAAAGTGGATGATTCTTATGGTTCTTCCGCTGTTGTTGCTGGGTGCATGCGGTTCGAAATCGAACGACGAGACGACGGCGGCCGTGGCGGGAAATTCAGAATCGGGCAGCGGAGGGAAAGAGTCCGCAAGCCTCTTGGAAAAGCTGAAGGCGCAGGGATACGCGACCGTCGGCTTCGCGAACGAGAATCCGTACGCGTACAAAACGGCGGACGGCAAGCTTACGGGGGAAGCGGTCGAAATCGCCAGAGCGGTACTGAAGCGGCTGGGCATCAATGAAATCCGCGGTGAATTGACGGAGTTCTCTTCGCTGATTGCCGGGCTGCAGGCGAACCGGTTCGATCTCATCACGGCGGGAATGTTCGTTAATCCCGAGCGATGCCAGGCGGTCGCCTTCGCGAATCCGGAATACAGCATAGGGGAAGGATTAGCCGTAAAGGCCGGAAATCCGCAGAAACTGACGAGCTACAAGGCGATCGCGGACAACGCCAAGGCGAAAGTCGCCGTCATGGCCGGCGCTATCGAAATCGGCTACTTGAAAGCATCCGGCGTCGCCGAGAAGCAGATGGTCATCGTGCCGGATCAAGACGCGGCCCTCGGCGCGCTGCAGTCCGGAAGAGCCGATGCCATCACGATGACGGGACCGGCGCTCCAATCCAGGCTGACTGCAGCCGGAGACGACAAGCTGGAGCGCGTCATGGACTTCGAGCAGCCGCTCGTTGACGGGAAGAGCGTCCGCGGATACGGCGCTACGGCTTTCAAGACATCGGATACGTCGTTCCGCGACGCGTACAATGCAGAACTGGACAAGATGAATGATTCCGGAGAACTTCTGACGATTTTGAAAAAATTCGGTTTCACGGAGCAGGAGCTGCCGGGGGACGTCAAGACAACCGAGCTCTGCGCCGGGTAATTAGGCGATGCAGGGGATGAGCTGGCTGCCGTTGATCGCAAGCGGCATGACCATTACGGTGAAGGTTGCGCTGCTATCGGCCGCGCTTGCGTTGTTCCTGTCCGGCGTAGCCGGCCTCGGCAGTATATCGCGATTCGCTGCCGTGCGCGTTCTGTTCCGCACGTATATCCAAGTATTTCGGGCGGTATCATTGCTTATATTGCTGTTTTGGCTCTATTTCGCGCTTCCCTTCGCCGGAATCGAACTGTCCAAATTGATGTCGGCGGTGCTTGCGATCGGATTGAATATCGGCGCGTACGGGGCCGAAGTCGTAAGAAGCGCCGTCGAAGCCGTTCCGAAGGGACAGCTTGAAGCATCGACGGCTTTGAATTTGTCGTCTTGGCAGCGTCTGAGGCTAGTCGTGCTGCCCCAGGCGTTGGCGCGCATGCTTCCGCCTATGGGCAATCTGATGATCGAGCTTTTGAAATCGACGTCGCTCATTTATTTCATCACGCTGACGGACTTAACGTACCAGGCGATGGTGCTTCGGAATAACTACTATTCGTGGACACCGGCCATCTTTGCCTTGCTGCTCGCGATCTATTTCATCTTATCGGCATGCATCACCGTTACGGTACGGCTGCTTGAACGCAAATTTACGGAATGGAGGTGAACGCGACATGTGGGACTGGTCGTACGTGCTTTCCCTATTGCCCGGGCTCCTTCGCGCCTTCCTGGTTACGATCGCCGCCACGCTGGCCGGTTTTACGGCGGCGGCGATCATCGGCCTGTGCTTCGCGCTTATCGGCCGTTCGCGCTTCGCGCCGCTGCGGTTAGCGATTCGCTTCATCATCGAATTCATCCGGAGCACGCCGCTGCTGGTTCAATTGTTCGTGCTGTATTACAGCCTGCCGATGCTGACGCCGATCTCGCTGTCCGCATTTGCGACGGGCGTAATCGGGCTTGGTCTTCACTATGGCGCTTACTTGTCCGAAGTGTACCGTTCCGGAATCGAAGCATTGCCCCGAGGACAATGGGAAGCGGCTCAGGCGCTTAACCTCTCGCGAATGCGGACATGGACGTCGGTCGTTCTTCCTCAGGTCGTGCCGCCGATTATTCCGGTCATGGGCAATTATTTGATCGTCATTTTGAAAGAAACGCCGACGCTGTCGGCGATAACGCTTGTCGAGGTGCTGCTGGCCGCCAAAAATACCGCATCGGTTACATACCGGGTATTCGAGCCGTATACGATCGCCGGCGCCCTGTTCATGGCAATGAGCTTGGCGCTAGCCTTCATCGTCGCAAGAATCGAAAAGAGTATGAAAAGGCGCTATGCCGGCTAAGGGGGAGAACATGATCGGACACAACATGCCCGTGATGGAGGCAGCAAGCCGGGAGACGGATCAATCCGCGGCCGAGCCGCTTGTTCGCTTCGAACGCGTGACGAAGCGCTACGGCGATTTGGAAGTCATCAAAGGGATCGACCTTACGCTGCAGCCGGGCGAGAAGCTCGCGCTCATCGGGCCGAGCGGCTCGGGCAAAACGACGCTCGGCCGAATGTTGATGACGCTGGAGGAGCCGACGAGCGGCCGGATTTGGCTGGAAGGCGAATCGCTGTGGGATATGACGGATAAAAAAGGCCGCAACGTGCGGGCGAATGTCAAACACCTACAGCGGATGCGAGGCAGCATCGGGATGGTTTTCCAGCATTTCAATCTGTTTCCCCATTTGACGGCGCTTGATAACGTCATGCTCGCGCCTCGCGCTGTGATGGGCATGAAGAAAGATGCCTCGCGCGAACGCGCGGTATCGATGCTTCGCAAAGTCGGTCTGGCCAATAAGCTGGATGCTTATCCGGCAAGATTGTCCGGCGGACAGAAACAGCGCGTCGCGATCGCAAGGGCGCTCGTCATGCAGCCGAAAATCATGGTATTCGACGAAGTGACGTCCGCGCTTGATCCCGAACTCGTCGGCGAAGTGCTTGAGGTCATCAAGGAAATCGCGGCTGACGGTGAGATGGCCATGATGCTGATCACGCACGAGATGGATTTCGCGCGCGACGTCGCGGATCGGGTCGCCTTCGGAGACGGAGGGCGCATCGTTGAGGAAGGACCGCCTGCGGCGATATTCGAGAATCCGCGGAGCGAACGGCTTCAGATGTTCCTTAAGCGTTTTGGAACTTTCGCAAGATAACCGAATGAAAGGACGTGGGAGGCGATTGAACCGAATGAATCCGTCGATGGTAACGTTCCGCAGGCCGCATGTTACGGATGGCACGGCCATCTGGCGGCTCGCGGCAGAGACGAAAAAGCTGGATACGAATTCCGTTTATGCCTATCTGATGATGTGCGACATGTTCGCCGAGACGTGCGCGATCGCGAGTCATGACGAGCGTGTGATCGGCTTCGCCACGGCGTTTCGCAAGCCCGGCCAGCCTGACACGCTGTTCGTCTGGCAGGTCGGCGTGCGCCCGGACCTTCAAGGAGCCGGTATCGGCACGCGGTTGATCCGGCATCTTCTGGAACGGAAGGAGCTGTCCGGCATCCGATATCTCGAAGGGACGGTCGGCCCGGGCAATGATTCGTCGCGCAGGTTGTTCCTTCGATTTGCCGAAGGCCGCGGCACGCAATGCCGCATTGCCGAGCATTATCGAGAAGCCTTGTTTCCCGTAGAGACGGAACATGAGACGGAGCTGTTATTTCGCGTCGGGCCATTGGCAGCCGCACGCCCGGCACCACGCAATCCATCCGACAAGGAGGTCGTCAATTGAATCCGATCGAGAACAGACAGGCCGATATGGATGTATTCAACAGACTTGAATCCGAGGTGCGCAGTTATTGCCGAAGTTTTCAAACCGTCTTTACCATAGCAAACAACGCCAGGATCTGGGATAAATCAGGCAAAGAGTATATCGATTTCTTCGCCGGCGCGGGGGCGTTGAACTACGGGCATAACAATCGGCGCATTCGCGCCAAGCTGATTGAATACTTGCAGGCGGATGGCGTGACGCACAGCCTGGACATGGCCACGGAAGCGAAAGAGACGTTTCTGACTCGCTTCAAGTCGTTCATTCTTGAGCCGCGCAAGCTCGACTACAAGGTCATGTTTCCCGGCCCGACCGGCACCAACTCGGTAGAGAGCGCTTTGAAAATCGCCCGTAAAGCAACGGGCCGGACGAACGTGATCTGCTTCACGAACGCCTTTCACGGCATGTCGCTCGGGTCGCTCGCGGCAACCGGCAATGCGTTCAAGCGCAAGGGGGCCGGCGTGATGCTCGGCGGAACGACGTTCATGCCGTACGATCGCTATTTCGGCCCGCAGATCGATACGGCGGCGATGATGGAAAAAATGCTCGACGATCCGGGCAGCGGCATCGACCTGCCGGCGGCCGTTCTGCTCGAGACGCTCCAAGGCGAAGGAGGGCTGAACGAAGCGAGTACCGAATGGCTTCGCCGCGTGGAGTGCATCTGCCGCGATCGAGGCATTCTCCTCATCGTCGACGACGTGCAGATGGGATGCGGACGAACCGGAACCTTCTTCAGCTTCGAGGAGGCCGGCATTAATCCGGATGTCGTGTGTCTGTCCAAGTCGATTGGCGGTTACGGACTGCCAATGGCGCTGACGCTCATCAAGCCGGCGTTCGACGTCTGGCAGCCAGGTGAGCATAACGGTACGTTCAGAGGCAACAATCTAGGTTTCGTGGCTGCGAACGAAGCGCTCGATTATTGGCGGACGCCGGAGCTGGAGCTGGCGATCGCTTCGAATGCACGGCTCATGTTCGGATTTTTGCACCGCATGGCGTCCGCGTATCCGCAAGCGATCGAAGAGGTACGCGGGAAAGGGATGATTCAGGGTCTTGTCTTTCGGGAGCCGGCCAATGCCGCGCGGCTCAGCAAGGCTGCTTTCAAGCAAGGCGTTATTCTTGAGACCTCGGGGCCCAAAGACGAAGTTGCCAAGTTCATGCCGCCGCTTACGATCGAAGAGAACGTGCTCAAACTGGGATTGGCGAAAATCGAGTCGGCGCTTCGGGAGCTGTTCGATCCGGTCAAACTTGCCGGCACGGCGGAAGCAAGGTTGTAACGAATTCGATTAAACATGAGGAGATGGAACCCGTGATCGTAAAACATTTGAATGACATGATCGGAACCAAGGACGATGTCGATACGAAAACATGGAACGCGCGTCGTATGCTGCTCAAGAAGGACGGGATGGGCTTCTCGCTCCATGACACGTTGATCAAAGCCGGGACGGAGACGTTGATTTGGTACCGTCACCATGTCGAGGCGGTATATTGCATCGAAGGCGAAGGCGAAATCGAGGTTGTCGGCGGACGCACATACCCGATTCGGCCGGGCACGCTGTACGCGCTGGACGGCCACGAGAAGCACCTGCTGCGCGCAGACAGCCAGCTGCGAATGGTATGCGTATTCAATCCGCCGTTAACCGGCGCCGAAGTGCATGACGAAGAAGGCGTATACCCGTTAGCGGCCGACAATTAATCCAAGGAGGCTCCTGTCATGAAAACAGATCGCATGAATGATCGGTTGAAGTTCGACCGGTATCCGTCCCGCGAACGGGAAGAACCGGAGCTCATGGAACGCGCGGACCCCGTATTATACGGCAAATGGATGCCGGATAGCCCGATTACCGAAGCGCAGGCCGATGACTATGAGCGGAACGGGTACCTATTCTTCGAGGACTTCTTCGCGCCGGACGAATTAGCCGCCTGGAAGGCGGAGCTGGCAAGACTGCAGCGGTTGTACGGCGAACGCGGCGCCGATCACGTTATCCTGGAACCCGGCAGCGACGAGGTGCGCTCCGTATTCGCCGTTCACGACAACAATTCCGTCTTTCAAGGACTTGCCGAACATAAGCGGCTAACCGGCATCGTGCGATTCCTGCTGGGGTCGAACGCCTACGTCCATCAATCCCGCATCAACTTCAAGCCCGGCTTTTCCGGCAAGGAATTTTACTGGCACTCCGATTTCGAGACCTGGCATGTGGAGGACGGGATGCCGGCCATGCGGGCACTGAGCGTCTCGATCGCGCTGGAAGACAATCATCCTTATAACGGACCGCTCATGGTCATGCCGGGCTCGCACAAGAAATTCGTCTCCTGCGTCGGCAGGACGCCCGAGAACCACTTCAAGCAATCGCTTCGGAGACAGGAGTACGGCGTTCCGGACCAAGACAGCCTCACTTCGCTTGCCCGTGAAGGCGGCATCGACATGCCGGTGGGCAAAGCGGGTTCGCTGCTCGTGTTCGACTGCAATCTCATGCACGGATCGGGCAGCAATATCTCGCCGTACCCGCGCAGCAACGTCTTCATCGTCTATAACAGCGTTGAGAATCGACTGGTTCAGCCGTTCTCCGGCCAGAAGCCGAGACCCGAATACATCGCCGCGCGCGACGGCCGATTAAGCTCGCCGTCATCGCGCCGGGTATGCCGGCAGTAGATTCGTATTCAACGTCTATAGGCTTTACAAGGACATCTTCTATCGTGTAGGCTATAAGGAGCCAATTTCATATCGTTTCACCGGAGGAGCCTGTCATTGACGGGCTCTTTTTGTCGTTTTTCGAGCCTATCATGCAAATTCATTTCTAGGAGGAAACAATGGAACAACAAGCAATTTGGGCCGTTATCATCTTTTTGGCTTCGTACGCGCTCATTATCTCGGAGAAGATCCATCGGACAATCGTCGCGATGCTGGGCGGACTGATCGTCGTCGTATTCGGCATCGTCGATCAGGACACGGCGCTGCATCATGTCGACTTCAATACGTTAGGCCTGCTGATCGGCATGATGATCATCGTCTCGATTACAGCGGATACCGGATTGTTCAAATATATTGCCATCTGGTCCGCCAAGAAAGCGAAAGGGCAGCCCGTCCGCATTATGATCGTTCTTGCTCTGATTACGGCCGTCGGCTCTGCCTTCCTGGATAACGTGACGACGGTACTCTTGATGGTACCCGTCACGTTCAGCATCACCAGGCAGCTTCGGGTCACGCCGATTCCGTTCCTCATGACGCAGATTATGGCATCCAACGTCGGCGGTACCGCGACTTTGATCGGCGATCCGCCGAATATCATGATCGGAAGCGCGGTGAAGGAGCTTACGTTCATGGCATTCATCGGTAATTTGGGCCCCATCGTCCTTATTATCATGGCGTCTTACATGCCGTTATTCGTATTGTTGTTTCGCAGACAAATTCAAGCCTCGCCTGAACGGATAAGAGACATCATGGCGCTCGAACAATCCGGTACCATTACCGATGCCAGATTGCTGATCAAGTGCTTAACCGTACTTGGACTTACGATCGCAGCGTTCTTCCTGCACCAGCTTCTGCACGTCGAATCCGCGGCCGTTGCGCTTGGCGGCGCGTTTATCCTGCTGTTGTTGACGGGAGAGCATCATATGGAAGAGGCATTCAGCAGAGTGGAGTGGATGACGATTTTCTTCTTCGTCGGACTGTTCTCGCTTGTATCCGGACTTGTCGAAACCGGCGTTATCTCAGAGCTCGCGGCGCAAGCCATCGAGCTTACGGGAGGCAATGTCGCGGCGAGTTCCATGTTGATTCTTTGGCTCAGCGCCATAGCGTCCGCATTCCTGGATAATATCCCGTTCGTGGCGACGATGATTCCGATGATTCAAGAAATGGGCAGCATGGGGATCCGCGATTTGGAACCGCTATGGTGGAGTTTGGCGCTTGGCGCATGCTTGGGGGGAAACGGCACCTTGATCGGTTCGAGCGCCAATCTCATTACGGCAGGGCTTTCCGCCAAAGAAGGCCATCCGATCCGCTTCATGGCTTACATGAAAATCGCGCTGCCGCTTATGCTGTTGTCCGTCTTCATGGCGGCCGGATATATCTATCTTCGATATTTAATGTAGGAAAGGCCAACCATGACAAAATTGTTGAAACCCCGTATATCGACACCGCGGTTGATTATTCTCGGATTCGCCTTGCTAGTGCTGACAGGGATGATTCTGCTTGCGTTACCGGCTTCGTCCGCCTCGGGGAGGAGCATGGGACTCGTCGACGCGATGTTTATCTCCACTTCGGCGGTATGCGTGACCGGACTATCGGTTCTCGACGTTCCATCCACCTTTTCCGTATTATGTGGGAGGATGATCGCAATGTTAAACATGAAAAAAACTATGGCTGTATCGGTACTCTCCGCGGCACTTCTCATTCCGGGCATCGCCCAGGCCCGGGACATGGGAGCGATGGAAGCCAAGCCGGACGCAATGATGGAACCAAGCGCGATGATGGAACCAAGCGCGATGATGGATATGAAAGGATTCGTTCCGTTAAGGATGTTTGCAGAAACGCTTGGCTATAGCATCATGTGGAATAAGGACGATCGCTCCATCACGTTAACGTACATGAATACGGGGATGAATATGTCCGTTGCGGACGCAGCTATGCAAATGTCCAGCCAGCCTGAAATGTCGATGAATGCGATGTATACGATCACATTGATGGCGGATTCCAATGTCATCATGGTCGGTACGGATAAGAAGATGCTGAAACAGAGTCCAATGCTGATGCACGGAATCGTATATATCAGCAAAGACGTCGTAACCTCGTATTTGCTTGCTCCCTTCATGATGAAATCGATGAATTGATTTTTTCAACAAGCACGCTTCAATAGGAAAATGCCCGGATTACGAGGCAGGAGAATGCGGCGGGACCCTCCATCGGGTCCCGTTGTTTTGTCGTACGCCCGGCCCGGTTAAAGGATCACTTCATAGCAGCCGATGGCAATCAAGAGGATGCACCCTAGCAAATCCGCATAGCTGCCAAGCCATGATTTCGCCATTCGATTGCCGAACCGAATGCCGGCATCCACGGATAGCAGCGAGAATAGACCAACCGATATCGCCGTAAACGCGGGAGAAACGCCGCTGGCCCCTGCACCCAAGCCGGTTGCGATGCAGTTCAGCGACAGCGCGAACCCGAGCGATAGCGATTCGCCCCATGAAATAATCTGGTTGCTGTCTCTGTCGGTTTTCGCCGCCATCGCAAGCGTCTTATCCGCTGCGCCGGACGAGCTAGCCGAACTCCGGCGGCTGACGACAGCCGAACGAAGTCCCCAGGCGCCTAAAATCACAATGATGCTTCCGCCGATGAAATTGCCCAATGAGGCCGTGATGAAATGGGATAAGTACCTGCCGGCCGTCATGGCCAGGAAGGTGGAAATAACGGAGAACAACGCGATAAGCAGATTTGAAAGCAACGGTACTTTCGTTGAACGCGACCCGAACGATAAGCCGATTCCTAAATTATCCAAATTCGAAGCAATCCCGATGCTGGCGATCGATAACCAGTGCATGATTCCGCCCCCCGTAAGATCAGTCACTTACATTATGCTTGAAGTCGCCCAGATGAAACAGATATTATATCTATGGAGACCGCTGAATAAATATTAGGGCAACCGGTTTATGCAGGATGAAGAACGGGTAATAGTATGGTTTAATATTTTCAAGGCAGCATGATTCGACAACGTATTTTCCAGCTAAATACTATACTGGGCAATAGGGTAATTGATGGGGTCCTTTCATTATCTAAGGGGGCGCGGTGCATGTACTCAATGCTAATCGTCGATGACGAGAGATGGGTTCGGCAAGGGCTGAAGAAGACCATTGATTGGGAGGCTTACGGCATTGAAGTATGGGGCGAGGCAGTGAATGGATTGGAAGCGTTTACATGGCTTTCGAAAAGCCAGCCCGACATCGTGATCACCGATATCAAGATGCCCGGCATGGACGGCTTAACCCTGCTGGAACACATCAACAAACAAAAGATGCATACGAAAGTGATCATCATCAGCGGCTACAGCGATTTCTCCTATGCGCAGAAGGCGGTAAGATGCGGAGCTTACGGATACGTGCTGAAGCCGATCCAGGAACGCGATCTCCTCGAGATCGTGCAGCAATGCGTGGAGGAGCTGGACAACGATCATAAACGGGCCAGCATCATCGAGGAGATGAAGGGGCAAATCCGCGAAAGCATGCCGCTGGCAAGGCAGAGATACCTCGAACAGCTCCTGCGGGGATACAGTATTCCGCTCATCCAGGATGCGGCAACGATATGCCGTACGCTGCAGCTGCCGTTGAATCCTTACGATATGCAAGTCGCGGTCGTTCGCATACACGATTGGGGCTCTAAAGGCGATACGCGGCATAGCAGAAGCTCTCTGCTTTACGCCATCGGGAACATAGCCGAAGAGTTGTTGAAGAGTACGGGGTACCGGTCGGTTCTATGCATTCTGAGCGATGAAGACGGCGATGCTGCGCTGGTGCTTTCGCCGGAACTAGAGGCATCGCTCGACAAGAGGACGATTGTTCCTTCCGTGCTGCTCAACGTGCTGGAAGAGAGCAGCCGGTTATTGCAGGTAACCGCCAGCGTAGGTTTAAGCCGGAACATCGGATGGGACAAACTTTCAAGCGCGTATACCGAAGCCGTCTACGCGTGCAGTTATTCCTTTTTTAAGGGGAAAGGCAAGCTGTACGAATCCGAGCACCTTCCGCCGCATCGCGCCGATATTGGCGTTCCGTCGGTGTGTCCGAGTGCGGAATGGGAAAACCGGGTCACGCATGCGATCAAAATCGGAGACAATCAATTGATCGTTCAGACGGCATTGGAGCTGCAGCAGCATATTGAAGGGATCATGCAGAAATACGATCCGCTGCATATCATTAAGGGGCTTCGAATCCTGCTGGCCAATTTGTATTTCAAGCTGAAGGGCTGCATCCATAAAGTGGATCCGGTCGAACGAAGCACGCTGCGGGAGCTGCTTCCGCATAGCTTCCAGCTGGAGGACCTGAACAATCAGCTTGTGGAGGAATTATTGAAGTGGAGCTCCAGGATTCGCGAAACGGCAAGCCGCTCCAGAGTCGTCGAGCTGGGACTCGAATATATCGGAAATCGCTTCACCCAGCAAATTACGCTGCAGGATGTTTCCAACCACCTCTACGTCAATGCTTCGTCGTTCAGCCGATTGTTCCATGAGGAAGTAGGAGAGACGTTCATTCGCTACGTGACGGGATTGCGTATCTCCAAAGCGAAGCAGCTGTTGAAAGGCACGACGAAGAAAATTTATGAAATCTCGGATGAGGTCGGATATAACGATTTTCGCCATTTCGTCAAAACATTCAAAGAAATCGCAGGGCTGACGCCGTCTCAATATCGGGATAGCGTTTAGCCGCAACAATAATTGGGGTTGAGCGAGCATGAGGTTTTTGCAGCGCAAAGAGTTTTGGAATTCAATCGGCTTCAAGGTGTTCGTGCTCTACTTCGTCTCGATGTCTCTCACCGTTGCCCTGATGGGGTTTCTGTTCTTCACGAAATCGACGTTCGTCATTCAATCCAATGCGGGGTCCATTGCGCTTCAGACGATCGAACAGGCCGAGAAACGGCTGAAGACGATCATGGACGAATACGATAACCGTTCGCAGGTGATACTCGGCTATCGAGATCTGCAGCAGGGTATAATCGGGAATTTCTCCGATTATTACGATCGGGTCAAAAATTCATCGACGATCGCCAACTTCGTAACGAACATGGTCAATTCCAAGAACGATACCGTCACCATGAATATTATCGGGATGTATGATACTTCTTACCGTTATTCCAACATTACGTCTTCGGGGTTTACGGTATTGCCCAAAGCGGATCCGTCGTTATTGAAGCAGGCTTGGTGCCGCCAGATTATCGAAGCTGACGGGAAAGTGGTCCGATTCGGCATCGGATACTCGTTCATGCCGATCGACAGCCCGGATTATGAGAATACCCCCGTTTACGTCTTCGGCAGGGCGCTTAAAGACCTGCAGGGGCAAGGCGAAATCATCGGCGTTCTGCTGTACGAAATCAATCCGGCGGAAATTCAGAATATCCTCAGCGAGATTGATTTCAGCACCTCCGGCAATACATTTATTATGAATCGGTCAGGCGAAATCATCGCCCAGGATCCGGGGACGATCCTGCCTGGGGAATTGTCGAGTCTGTCGATGCCTAACGCGCCGCATGGAACGCTCAACGCCCGCATCCAAGGAAAGGAAAAGCTGATCGTTTACCGGGAGATGGAAGGTACGGACTGGCTGTTGGTTGGCATGGTGCCGATGAAGAACTTAGTCAAAGGCGCGCAGCAGATCAAGACGTATACGCTCTATCTTGCGCTTGCTTTCGTCGTCGTTGCCGTCGTGCTGTCCGTCGTCGTCGGACGATACGTTCACAGCCCCGTCTATACGCTGATGCGTTACATGAAGAAGGCGCGGGAAGGCGATTTCGAGGCGAGGATACCCCGCAAGCGCAAGGACGAATTCGGCATCCTGTTCGATAGCTTCAACGTGATGGTGTTTCGCATCAAGCAGCTGATCGACGAATTGTACATCCAGCGTCTCTTGAAGAAAGAAACGCAATTGAAAATGCTGGCCTCGCAAATAAACGCTCATTTTATCTACAATACATTGGATTCGATCCACTGGATTTCGCGCATGTACAAGATCGATGCGATCAGTACCATGATATTCGGCTTATCGAGATATTTGCGGTTAAGCTTAAGCGACGGCAGGGAATACGTTACGGTAGAAGAGGCTGCCGAGCTGGTCGAGAGCTATCTCTCGATTCAGAAGGCGAGATACGAGGACAAGTTTGCGGTAGACGTCGTCTTGGATCCGGCGATCAAGCATAACACCGTGTTGAAGTTCCTGTTCCAACCGCTCGTCGAGAACGCGATCTATCACGGCATCGAGAACTTAACGGGCAAAGGCGAGCTTCAGATCTCTTGGACGAAGAGGGACGGCGACCTATTGTTTACCGTGACGGATAACGGAGTAGGCATACCCGAGGATCAGCTGGAACAAATCAGAAGCACGTTGGAGCAGGCGGATATTCGCGACAACTTCGCATTGCGGAATATTAACGCGCAAATCAAACTGTCGTACGGGGGCAATTACGGACTGACGCTGGAGAGCGAATTGGGCAAGGGAACGCGCGTCAGCATGATCATTCCGCTGAAGGGTTAAACAAAACGAACTCAAGGATGCCGAATGCCAAAACTTCATTTTCTTAAACGCATTGGAAGCGCAACCAATAATAACAAGGGGGGTCGTAGCATGGAAGTGAAGATAAGCGTTCGCTTTATTTTCGTATTCCTGCTAGCCTGGCCTATTCTTGCCGGATGCTCCGACAGATTGCTGCAGACGACCGAAGGAGGGCGTTCCGGCATAAGCGAGTACAAGACCGGAGTCCCTCCGAGCCCGGTAACGATCGACTTCTGGTTCCCTTGGGGAGGAGACTACAGGAAGGAATTCAAAGCGAATGTCGTCGACGAATTCGAGAAGAAATTCCCTGCGATTAAAGTGAACATGACCTTCGTGGAGTCAACGGGAAATACGCAAGCATCGGATAAACTGCTTACGGCAATCGGGGCCTATAATCCGCCCGACGTCGCGCTGTTCGACCGGTTCCTGATCGATTCCTGGGCCGTCAAGGGGGCATTAACGGATTTGACGGATTATGCGGATGCCTCCGGGATTTCCCCCGGCGACTATTATGACGCGATCTGGAAAGAGGTTCTATACGACAACAAAGTATACGCCCTCCCGTGGGGGACGGATAACAGAGGAATGTTTTACAATAAAACGTTAATGAAAGCGGCGGGTCTTAATCCGGACAAACCTCCCGCGACGATCGAAGAGCTTGACGCGATGGCGGCCAAAATGTTCAAGCGGGGACTAAACGGCAAATACGAACAAGTCGGTTTTATCCCATGGATGAACCAGGGCTTCCTGTACACGCAAGGCTGGAACTGGGGCGGTCAATGGGAGAAGAACGGCAAGCTGGTTCCGAACGACCCGCAAATCGTGAAGGCGCTGGAATGGATGACAGGGTATGCGAAGACGTACAACATGGAGTCGTTGGACAGCTTCTCCAACGAAATCGGACAAACCGGCATGAATGCTTTCTTGACGGGCAAGGTCGGATTCGTATACGACGGCAATTGGCTCTTGAACGATCTAAGCAAATATCAGCCCGGGTTCCAATGGGGCGTCGCTCCGATGCCGGCTCCGAGCGGCAGGGAGCCCGTGACTTGGGCCGGCGGCTGGTCCTTCGTCATCCCGAAAGGCGCGAAGCACGAGAAGGAAGCATGGGAATTCATTAAATTCGTCACGAGCAAGGAAGGCGCGATGCTGTGGGCGAAACGCCAGACGGCGGGCAGCGATATTACTGCGATGCCTTCGGTGAACGAGGCGCTTCACTTGGAGAGAAACCCCAATCTTAAGGTATTCCTGGATCTGATTCCCAAGGCGTACACAAGGCCGGTCACGCCGGTCGGATCCTACTTGTGGAACGAGACGTTCCGGGTGCAGGATCTCGCGATCAACGGCAGGGGTACCCCGAAGGAATTACTCGATCAGACCAAGCGGAACGTGGATGCCCAGCTGGCCAAATTAAAACCGTTATCAGGGGGATAGCAATCATCCGTTTATAGCGTTCATGGTAACGGAGTCCGTCATATTAATAGCAGCGGCCTCGGTCCGAGTTCCATCGGACCGAGGCCGCTTTCGTCTCGCCTGCCCGATAAAGGTAGACGCATAACGATAGCTGCCCAAGCAATGGAACTGCAAAAAAAACACACTAATTGCAAAAGTAGATACGTTTTTCGGCGGAATGAAAACGCATACAATGAAGCTGTACTCGGGAGCGAGTGAAATTAAAGGGAGGGTACCAGATGGATCATGCGAAGGTAGGAACAGCGAAGAGGGCGAAACGGGCTGCAGCACTGTCTATAACCGCAATTACGGCGCTGTCTTTGACGCTTGCCGGCTGCGGCAGCAGCAACACGAACAACACGGCATCCAGCGGGGACGATGCGGCGAAGACGAACAACGCGGCATCCAGCGGGAACGACGCGGCGAAGACGGACAACGCGGCATCCGGCGGGGACGATTCGACCAAGACAGACAACGCGGCGGCCACCACGGACAGCGGCAGCAGTTCCGGCGAGAAAGTCAAAATCGATTTCTGGTTCCCGTGGGGCGGCGATTTCCAAAAAGACTTTAAAAAGACGGTCGTCGACCCGTTCGAAGCATCTCATCCGAATATTAAAGTCAACATGACTTTCGTGGAAACAACGGGACAAACGCAAGCCTCCGATAAATTGCTGACTGCCATCGCGGGGGGCAACCCGCCGGACGTTGCTTTGTTCGACCGCTTCTTGATCGGTTCTTGGGCAGCGAAAGGCTCGCTGACGAATATCAAGGATTATGTCGACACGGCGTCCGACCTTCATGCAGACGATTACTACCCTGGACTCTGGGCCGAAGTCGTCTATAAAGACGGCGTATACGGCCTGCCGTGGGGAACGGATACCCGCGCCATGTACTATAACAAAACATTGATGAAACAAGCCGGGCTCGATCCGGAAAGTCCGCCGAAAACGCTGCAAGAGCTGGATCAAATGGCCGAAAAAGTCTTTAAAAAGGGCAAAAACGGCAAATATGACACGATCGGCTTCATTCCATGGATGAACCAAGGCTTCTTCTATACGCAAGCTTGGAACTGGGGCGGCAAGTGGGAAGACGGTGAACATAACCTGACTCCGAACGATCCGCAGAACGTAAAAGCGCTTCAATGGATGGCGGACTACGCGAAGAAGTACGATATCGCCAACCTGACAAGCTTCTCCGATGCGATGGGTCAAACGGGCATGAATCCATTCTGGTCCGGTAAAGTCGGCTTCATGTTCGACGGTAACTGGACACTGAACGACTTGGCTAAATACAAGCCGAACTTCGAGTGGGGCGTAGCGCCGATGCCAGCGGCCGAAGGCTTCAATCCGGTTACGTGGGCAGGCGGCTGGTCGTACGTTATTCCTAAAGGCTCCAAGCATGAGAAAGAAGCATGGGAGTTCATTAAATACGTAGCCGGTCACGACGGTACGCTCGGCTATGCGAAACGCGCTAACGCGGGCAACGACATCACGGCCATGCCTTCCGTCAATACCGAGCTTAAACTCGCCGACAATCCTAACCTGAAAGTGTTCCTTGATTTGATGCCTACGGCCTTTACAAGACCGGTAACACCGGTAGGTTCCTTCCTCTGGAACGAAACCATGCGCGTGCAGGATTTGGCGATCCATGGCAAAGGCGATCCGAAGGCGTTGCTGGATGAAGTGAAGAAGAACGTCGATGCTGAGCTTGCGAAGCAAGGCGGTTAATCCGGACTTGCGTCAATAAGCAAATCGAGGTTGGGCGGATACATTCCGCCCCTTCTCTCTTTATACAGAATCGGATCGATAGAAGGAGGTAATGGGATTGGCCGAAATCGGAACGACCGCTCATAGCGATACAGCTGCCATCATGCGGACGAGCAAGAAGAAAGCGACGAAATTCGAGAGAAAGCTCGCCTTGTACGGCTTGCTCTTCGCATCGCCCTGGATTCTGGGATTACTCGCGTTTAACGTCTATCCGTTACTGGCGTCGGCTTACTACAGCTTTACGACGTACAGCATCCTGGAACCCGGCAAGTTCGTCGGCTTCGAGAACTATTCGCTCTTGCTCAAAGACGATATCTTCTGGAAAAGCATATCCAATACATTGTACTACACGTTTATTTTCGTGCCCTTGAGTATCGTGCAGGGCGTGGCGCTAGCCATGCTGCTCAATTTGAGAATCAAAGGGCAGGGCATTTATCGAACGCTGTTGTTCATCCCGAGCTTGGTTCCGGAAATCGCAACCGTCATCATTTGGCTGTGGCTGCTTAACCCTCAGTTCGGCCTGGTTAACTTCTGGCTTGATAAAATCGGGATTTCCGGACCGCCCTGGATCGGAAGCGAAGCCTGGTCCAAGCCATCGTTGATTCTGATGAGCTTATGGGGGACGGGGCAGGCGGTCGTCATCTACTTGGCCGGCTTGCAGGATGTGCCGCAGGATTATTACGACGCCGCGCAAGTGGATGGCGCCAACGCATGGCAGCGGATGAAGACGATCACGCTCCCGCTGCTCACGCCGGTTATTTTCTTCAACATGATTATGGGAACGATCGGCGCGCTGCAGAACTTCGTTCTGCCGTACACGCTGACGAACGGGCAAGGCACTCCGGCCAATTCCATGATGTTCTACGTCATGTATCTGTACACGAACGGCTTCGCTTACTTGAAGATGGGCTATGCATCGGCGATGGCATGGATTCTGTTCATCATCGTCGTCGTTCTAACGGCGATCATATTCGCAACGCAAAAACGTTGGGTCCACTACCAAGGAAGGGAATAGGGGGTAAACCGTCATGGAAACAAGCAGCAGACTTAAAGTCTATCAGAAGGCATTGGCTCATCTCGTTCTCATCGTTATCGGTTTGTTTTTCCTATCTCCTTTTCTCTGGATGGTGTCCACCTCGCTCAAGGCGAACAGTGAATTGTTCAATTGGCCGCCGAAGTGGATTCCGAGCACATGGGTATGGAGCAACTATCCGGATGCGATCAATTATATTCCGTTTTTCAAATATTTATCGAACTCGCTCATTATCGCCGGTCTGGCGACCGTAGCCGTACTCCTGTCCTGTCCGCTTGTCGCGTACAGCTTGGCGCGTATTCCGTGGAAAGGCTCCAAGCCGATATTCGGCGCGACGCTGATCGTGATGATGATGCCGTATCAAGTCACGATGATCCCGATCTTCATCACGTTCAAGAATATCGGTTGGGTAGGCACGAACATTCCGTTATGGCTTCCGGCATTATTCGGCGTTCCGTTCTATATCTTCTTGCTTCGCCAGTTCTTCATGGGGCTGCCCAAGGAGCTTGAAGATGCCGCGAGGATCGACGGCGCGTCCGAGCTGCGGATCTATTCGCGCATCATGCTTCCGCTGTGCAAGCCGGCGTTGCTGACGATTGCGCTGTTCCAATTCATGGGCAGCTGGAAGGACTATCAAGGCCCGCTGATCTACTTGTCCACCGAGAGCCAATATACGCTGATGCTCGGGATGCAGGCGTTCAAGTCCCAGCACGGCGCCGAATGGCAGCTGATGATGGCTACGCTCGTCATGATTACGTTCCCGATCATGGTTCTGTATTTCTTGGTGCAGAAGGCGTTTATCCGCGGGATCACGTTCACGGGAATCAAATAAACGCGAATGGCAAGGAAGGAACGGAGCTCTGTATGAACGCGGGATACAGGGCTCTTTCCCGATGAGTCTTGCTGGCTGGAAGCGTTGCTATAGGAAGGGAGCGAAGAAGCATGAGCGCGGATCGTTCCATGAATAAGGGATCGAATACCAACCACGTAGAAGGAAGTATTTCGGCCGAAATTGCCTCCGGTCACCCGACCGGAGGCAGGGACATTCCATCCGATGAAGGTAATACCGAGGTTCATGTTCGCTTGGCTTTAATGGAGCTGTGGGGAATCAACGAGGAACTGCAGCCGCTCGGCCCGGGCTCTACCGCGCGGGTGTGGCTGACGACGAACGCGATCGTCAAATTGGCGCGCGATGACATCCATCACTTCAATGCCGGTTTACGTGCCAGTCAGGCGGTAGAGGCAGCCGGTCTTCAAGCCGGCGCTCCGATTCTTAATCGGCTTGGTAATGTCAGTATCGAAATAACCGTCGGGCTTGATGCCTGGATGCTGGCCGTTCTGCGCCAAGTTAGCGGAACCGCCCGATCCATGCATGAGTTCGAGCCGGAAGCATTGGGCGAGTTGTTAGGGAAAATTCACGCGAGTTTGCGCAGTACGGATCCCGCGGGAGCCTGGGCGGTACAAGACGTGCTGGATCATATGAAGCGAGGGATATTGGATGCGCAATCGGCCCCGGCCCGTCAGATGATTGCTTCGTCCATTGAAGCCGTATCGGATTGGTACCGGCAAGCGAACCCGCGCCGGCAACTGATCCGCGGCGACGGACCGGAACTGTTGGTTCATGACGGCGTCGTGTCGGGCATGGTGGATTGGGGAGGGGTTCGGTATGGCAGCGTTGCCGATGATATCGGGTGTTGGACACTGCATGGCGCGACCCGAAGCATAGGGGATTATACGAGGGAATTCGTACGAGGCTATACGTCCGTCAGCCCGCTGTCGCCGGAGGAAGAGCTGGCAATACCGCTGTTCCAGCGGCTTCGTCTTGCATCGCGCGCCTGCTACGTCACGGATTCCGCAGCGTTAATCGCCATTGAACGATGGATGTCGAACATATAGCGGAGGTTGAATTCTTGTGTCAACCGGACGAGTCTCGACTAATTGCTATGGTAATTGCCGACCATGCTTTAGGCCAACGTGAAGCCCGAATGAAAAGGAATTGAGTATTGACAAGCAAAGGATTCGTTCTATATACTATCTACATTGTAATAATTACGTTTTAATCCGGGCGGAGGTCCGGATTAAAAAATAGACCTAGATCGTAATAATTACATTATAAAATCATGATTATTTTGGTCAATCACTTAAGGAGGAAAAGTAGTGAACATGAACTCGCATGACAGCATCCTGTTGCTCGAACTCGAAGAAGATCAAATTCCGTATCGAGAGTCGATCCGATGAAAAAGCTGTTTCGGCCCAGTAATCCCCCCTTGTTCGCTGAACGTAAACAATCCGTGCATAAATTCGCTGCCATTCGCGACCATCCATTCTTTTATAGAGCATTTCTATTGTCGTTGGCTATCGGCCTCCTCGTCACCATAACGGTCGCCGTGATGCTCGGACCCGTTCCCATTGCACCGGGAACGGTGTGGACAATCGCTTACTCTCACCTGCCGGGAGTAAACGGAGGGATGGCGGAGACGTGGAGTCAAGGACAGGGCCACATCGTTTGGGATATTCGCTTTCCGAGAGTTCTGCTCGGTGTAGCGGTAGGCGGCGGATTAGCCGTTGCAGGCGTGGCCATTCAAGCTCTGATACGCAATTCATTGGCGGATCCGTACATACTGGGCGTTTCTTCAGGAGCCTCCGTTGCGGCGACGCTCGTGATTTTGTTTGGCGCTTTTCGCTTTTTTGGACAATATGCATTATCGTTATCTTCCTTTCTCGGATCGCTTATTGCCATGGTCATGGTTGTTGTGCTGGCACGGGTAGGAGGCAGAATGTCGACCACCAGACTTTTGTTATCGGGTATCGCCGTATCCATGATCATGTCGGCAGCTACGAATTTCATCGTGGCCATGGCACCGCGGGAGGAAGGGATACGTTCTGCCATGTACTGGATGATGGGAGGACTCACTGCGGCAAAGTGGGATTATTTAACCATTCCAGCGTTAGTTGTCGTACTAGGAACCGTTCTATTGCTATTTCAGTACCGTGCCCTAAATGCACTGTTGATGGGTGAAGAAGCTGCCGTTACATTGGGGGTCGATATTCTTGCTTTTCGCAAATATTTGGTCATTATTGCTGCGCTCTTGACCGGGACAATCGTATCTGTAAGCGGTTCGATCGGCTTCGTCGGGCTAATGATTCCTCATATCGCAAGGCTATTGGTCGGCTCCGATCATAGACGCGTTCTCCCGGTAAGTCTATTGTTGGGCGCGATATTTATCGTTTGGTCGGACGTGTTGGCAAGGCTGTTGTTGGCGCCGGAAGAACTTCCGATCGGGATCGTCACCGCGTTATGCGGAGGTCCTTTTTTCATCTGGTTGTTGCGGCGCAGCGCTTATTCGTTCGGGGGTGCCAAATGAACATAACAGTTAAGGATCTGTCTTACCGCATCCAGGATAAACCATTGATTGCATCGATTTCTTTGGACATTCAAGAAGGTGAATTGGTCGGTTTGATCGGCCCGAACGGCAGCGGGAAATCGACATTGCTCAAAAATATGTACCGCGTGCTGGCGCCTGACCAGGGCGAAGTCTTCATGAACGACAAGGATTTATCTCGGATGTCGCACAAGGAATCCGCCAGACACGTTGCGGTGGTAAGCCAGGAGACCTCAGTCGCTTTCGATTTCACCGTTCAAGAGATTGTCTTCATGGGACGCAGCCCGCATAAAAAGATGTTTGATACGGATACGAGTCAAGACCGCGAAATCGTTCATCAAGCGTTGTCGCGCGTAGGACTGCTCCATAGAGCGAGAAGCAGCTTCTCTACATTGTCCGGCGGTGAGAAACAACGCGTCCTGATTGCGCGCGCAGTGGCTCAACAAGCCAGCTGTCTGATATTGGATGAACCGACCAATCATCTCGATATTCGGTATCAGCTGCAAATCATGGATTTGGTGAAGACGCTGAAGATCACTTCGCTTGCAGCACTGCATGATTTGAATATAGCCGCTTATTATTGCGATCGTTTGTACGTTTTGAAGGCCGGAAGGATCATCGCGTCCGGTAGCCCCGAACAAGTGCTGCGACAGGATCTATTGCAGGACGTGTTCGAGGTTGCGACGGAAATCAACAGGCACCCATTAACGGGGAAGCCGTCCATCACTTTCTTGCCGGAGATGGTTGTCCGATCATGAAATGTCAATTGCAAAGGAGAGCATTCCGTTGACGCTGACAAAATGCGGCTACTGTAATTTTATGTACGACGAATGGTATGGAGATACGCGAAACGGCGTTCCCGCCGGAACGCCTATTGCCGACTTGGCCGGTACCCTTTGCTCCCGCTGCGGCATTCAGGGAAATCGGCATGAGCGGCAGCCGGGACCGAGATATGCGGGACAGGAAGCTGAATATTACGACCAATTTGCCGGGAAAGCAGGAATCGGATTCTACAAAAACTGGCTGGAGACAGCAATGGATTCGACGAACGTGCTGGAACTTGGCGTGGGTACGGGCCGCCTGGCAGTTGAACTCGCGGAGATTGCCGCAAGCTACTGCGGCGTCGATTGGAGTCCGCGCATGTTGAAAATAGCCGATGCGAAGCGGAGGCGCTTATTCAAAGAAAAAGCGGATGATCGCCTGCAGCTGGTAGAAGCGGATATCTTGTCGTTCCAAGCGGATCGCCTTTATTCTCGCGTTTTATGCCCGAATGGTATCTTACAGCACTTTACTGACATGGGGGATCAAATCGTATTATTGCGCAACATAGGAAATTGGTTAACCGAAGGAGGCCAGCTTGCGGTGGATCTCTTATTGCCGCCTGGCGAACCCAGATGGGAGAGATTGCAGCGCAAGCGCTTGAAGTCCGATAAATGGATCGCACAGAGGATTGAAGGGGAAACATCGCTGTCCAGGCAGCTTTTCCGTTGCAGCATCGCGTATGAAACTTACGTCGAGGGGATGATGGAATCCCGCTATAACATTGAACGCGAATATGCGCTGATGACGCCTAAAGAAATGGTATTGTTGCTCGCGTCGGAAGGATATCAAGTAACGCGGATCATTGAAAATTACGGTTTATCTACGCCATGGCAAACGGCGATCCCGACGCAGCCGGGTGATCGGAAACCCGCGGAATCGTTAGAAGATACAATTACGGAAGGAAACAACGCGGCTTCTTATCGCCATGGGGCATGGATGGATGGGGGCTATCCGTTCGGTGACATGATGCCGGTTCATGCATTCACCCCGGTGACCATGACACTCATTGCGCAAAAGAAAACTTAGTCGTTGCAGTTCGACAACCAATTCGAAAACGGGGAGAAACATGGCTATGAAAAAGCGTAAGCTCACCATGATGATGATACTGGGAACGGCCCTCATTGTACTGTTAGCGGCTTGCGGAGATCATAAGCGGACGTCGTCCGCACGGCAGACGCAAGAACAGCCATTGATAACAAGCCCATCCGAAAAAGCGGCTGTCGTAATCGAAAATAGGGGCGAGAAGCTCGTTTTCCCGGAGGCGCCAAAACGGGCGATTACCCTGAATCAGCATGCGACTGAAGTGATGCTGGCACTCGGCTTGGAAGAATCGATGGTGGGAACAGCCTATCTGGATGATCGGATTTTGCCTGAATTTAAAGCGAAATACGACAAGATCCCGATTTTATCGGAGAAATATCCGTCCAAGGAAGTCTTCTTGGCGGCTTCTCCCGATTTTGCCTATGCCGGCTGGGAGAGCGCCTTCACTGAGAAATCATTGGGACTGAGATCGGATCTTGCCAAGCAAGGCGTGCTGACTTACGTGCAAGAATCGTCCAATAAGCCTTCCCCCACGCTGGAAGACGTATTCCAAGACATTCTGAACATCGGACGAATTTTCCGTGTCGACGGCAAAGCGAAGCAGGTCGTCAATGACATCCGCAAGAAGCTGGAAGATATTCAGGCTCGAATCGGCACTGTGAGCAAACCGCTTCAAGTATTCGTCTATGATAGCGGGGATGACAAGGCGTTCACGGCAGCTAATACCTACCTGACCAGCTTGATCAATACAGTCGGCGCGAAAAACATATTTGACGATTTGAACAAAGGATGGACAGAAGTCAGTTGGGAAGAGGTGGTCGCACGCAACCCGGACGTGATCGTAGTTGTCGATTACGGCGATACGACTGCGGCGAAGAAGATCGAGCTGCTTCAGAACAAGGCATCGCTAGTCGATGTCGATGCGATAAAAAACAAGCGCTTTATTGTACTGCCTCTCTCGGCGGCCGCAGAAGGCATCCGTGCGCCGATCGCGTTGCAAACCCTCGCCGAAGGATTGTATCCGGATCAAATACAACCTTAATTGGCCTTAATTGCTTGTGATCATTAGGTTGATTCGGCATGCGCCTACAAAAGGAGGATATCGATGACAACATGGAATTTGCAGCAAACCCAATGCCATTTGCTTATTTGCAATGGCGAGAGCTGCATGAGACGTTTGGGCGACGAGGTTACGCAAGCCATCCGGGACGAAATCAAAAAACTGGGAGTAGACGCTACGATGCATACGACGCGCACGCGCTGCAATGGGCGTTGCGCGGATGCATGCGTTGTAATCGCATATCCGGAAGGCATATGGTACAAGGATATTTCGCCTGAAGAAGGCGGAGCATTGGTCCGCAAACATAGCAAGGGAGAGCGGCTGGAGGAGAAGGCGGTCTACGCATTCGATCGGCAATTCGTGCCTACCGGCCGTTCGGCAATAGGAATAGAGAAAGAATAGAAAGGAGCCGCTTAGTTGAAGATGGTTCCCATTATTCTGCTTTCCGGTTTTTTGGGAAGCGGAAAAACAACGCTGCTCACGAGATTATTGGACGATGCCTTGGAGAAGGGACTGCGCCCTGCGATCGCATGATGTTCCAATACGCCTATCGGCAACTGGACCTGTTTCGCATTCAACCACAGGGGAACGTACTCGATGTTGCCGTATTCATGGGCGAGCGATTTCCGCGAAACGAGCTGGAGCTAAGATTGGAGCAGCGATTGCAGCAACGATAATAAGGTTAAAGTTGACCTTCGAATGGCGTGTAGAATAGCGAATCCGGATAAGGTCTCGGAGCCGGGTCTTCCCGGTCTTGAATCGTAATTATTACATAAAGGATCGAAGTGGGGACATTTGCATGGATCTTGAACATGGAGGAAGATACGATGAGACAAAAGGTTCATCAATGGTTTGAAGATAGTTTCGGCGAAGATTACTTGCTTGTGTACAAACACCGAGACGGACAAGAAGCCATAAGCGAGGTCCGTAAAATCATGGAATGGCTGAAGCTCCCTAGCGAGAGCCGCATTCTCGATTTATGCTGCGGTACGGGCAGGCATGCGCTTGTGCTGGCCGACTTAGGCTTCCGCGTCACGGGCGTCGACCTTTCATCCGTGCTCTTGCGAGAAGCGAGAGCAACCGATTCCGGAGGCCGCGTCCAATGGATTAGAAGCGATATGCGAGACCTGCCGTTCGCGGAGTACGAGCTGGAAGGATTCGACGGGGTCGTTAATTTCTTCACTTCTTTCGGTTATTTCGAGGAAGATAACGAGCAGTTGAAAGTGCTGAAGCAAATTCGGCGGGCGCTGAAACCAGAGGGACGCTTCGTGATTGACTATTTAAACGCGATAAATACCGCGGATAATCTGGTCCCGTATTCGGAACGAACGGAGCGGGGAACCGTCATTTCGGAGACGCGTTCGATCGATCGTGATTTTGTCATGAAAGAAATCATTGTCAAGGAACCGAATAGACCGTCACGCCGCTATATGGAACGCGTTAAACTCTATTCGCTGGAAAGGATGATCAGTCTGCTTGAAAATGCGGGTCTCGTTCTGGATGCGGTGTATGGGAGCTACGACGGGGACAGCTACGAGAAACGCCATTCAAAACGAATGATTATCGTAGGGCATCGGATCTGATCCTGTTCGGAGATCACAAGACCATGCAGCCGTAGTGGGCTTTCATTCGGCTGCATGGTCTTTTCTTGATGACAATGAGAGATTACATGGCTACGCAGCCCGCAAACTCGTTACGGAACCATTCCTCGTTCAGATTGCGCCCGATGACAACGAATTCGCTGGTCGGCACTTCATCGGATTTCCATTCCCGATCGGGATGGGAGCTGAAGAGCATATGAATCCCTTGGAAAACGATGCGTTGCTTCACGCCTTTGATGTGAAGAATACCTTTGTAGCGAAACGTATCCACGCCATGATCGGTTAACCATTCCTGAAGAAATTGTTCCACCTTGTTCAAATCGAGCGGGCGCGTCTCGCGGAAGAAGACGGAAGTCACCTGATCGTCATGTTCGTGGTCGTCTTCTTCCAAGAAACCGGGCTCGATTTCAAGTTTCTTCTGAAGGTCGAACGCATGGATTCCGAGAATCTGATGAAGCTCGATTCGGGATTGACGCGTCCGATAAATCTTGGCGGCTTGATTCATCGTACGAAGACGCTGCTCCAACTTTCGAAGCTCGTCTTCGGCGACGAGATCGGTTTTGTTGAGCAGCAGGACATCCGCGAACGCGACTTGCTCTTGCGCTTCATGTCCTTCGTCCAGATGCTGTTCGGCATGCTTGGCGTCCACGACAGTGACGATCGCGTCCAGATTATAGAATTGGGCCATTTCCTCGTCCACGAAAAACGTTTGCGCTACGGGCGCAGGATCGGCCAAGCCAGTCGTTTCGATCAGCACGCGGTCGAAATCAGCTTTGCGACGGCCGTTGTTGCCGAACTTTGCATCCTTTAATTCACTCAGAATCCGAATAAGGTCGCCACGCACCGTACAGCAAATGCAGCCATTGTTCATTTCAAAAATTTCCTCGTCTGCGCCTACGACAAGCTGGTTGTCGATGCCGACTTCTCCGAATTCGTTCACGATTACAGCAATCTTCTGGCCATGATCCGCTGTAAGCACATGGTTCAGCAAGGTCGTTTTACCTGCTCCTAGAAATCCGGTCAGCACGGTAACGGGGATGCGAGTATCCTCGGGGGATATCATTGCGATCAACTCCTTCTTATATGTAAATATTACAATTAAGAGTATAGGGTTTCTTATCTTGGTTGTCAAACACCGCAAGCTATATAGTGAAAATCAGCGCTTCGGCAATAGACTGAGCTTGATGTCGGAGCTTGATGCGCTTGACTAAGAGCACCAAGGTTGGTAAACTGTGATTAAAACGTAATTATTACATATAAGCTTGATTCTACACCGTAAAAATTACGAAATAATTACGAGGAGTACAACTTTGATGAGCAAGAATAGCAGCAGCCGGCTTCCGAGAGCGAAAGGCATCGATATGGCAGCCGTATATACGCCAAAAGAATGCGCAAATAAATCAAAACGAATTGTCATGCACGCGAGGAATCGTCAAATTATCGGAGAGTTTATTACGATCCTGGAATTGAGAGAACAATTTGATCGATTCGATGTTCAGGTTCCCAATAAAGCGGTCATGTTCGGACCTCCGGGCACAGGCAAGACGCTTACGGCTTTCTACCTGGCAGAGCGATTAGGTCTTCCGTTAATTGTCGCAAGACTGGATTCGATCATACACAGCCATCTCGGTGAAACGGCGAGCAATCTTCGAAGGATCTTCGAGTTTGCCAGGCCAAGCGGAAAGCCATTATTAACCGGACGTGTTTATCGTTTCATAACATCATGGAAGCTCATGACGAGTATGAGCCGCGTAAAGTTTAATCGTAATAATTACGTTAATTTCAATCAAGCAACTTAGGCAGGTGAAGTAGCTATGGGAACCTCCGCGGACCATGCGTACATAGCCAAGCTCGTCCACCATGGCGCACGTATTACGGAACAACGGAAAAAGTTGATTCACCTTCTGGCGAGCTGCGAACGCCCGTTAAGCGCCATGGAGATCTATCAAGAGCTGGAGCGATCGTTTCCACGCATGAGCTTCGGCACGGTGTATCAGAACATCAAGCTGCTGGCAGACTTGGAGCTCATTGAATCCTTCGTTATTTCCAATCAGCTTCGCTATCGATTGATTGACCGCGACCAGCCTCATTATCATTTCATTTGCATGGATTGCGAGAAAGCGACTTCCATTCCGTTTAATCCTTCCGAGACACCGATTCCCCTTCCTCAACAGTTGACCTTTGTCGATTTCAAGCTTGACGTATTTGGTTACTGCGAGCTTTGTTCTGATCCCGGAACGTTAGTTTCCAATGGCAAAAAAACGAATCGAATTAAAGGAGCCGATCGACATGAGTGAAACGATTCAGAGGCATCCGATTCCCGTAACAGTGCTTAGCGGTTATCTAGGTGCCGGTAAAACAACCGTTCTTAACCACATTCTGAATAACAGAGAAGGACTTCGGGTAGCCGTTATCGTCAACGATTTGAGCGAAGTCAATATTGATGCGGATTTAATTCGAGACGGCGGAGGGCTTAGCAGAACCGAAGAGAAACTGGTTGAAATGTCGAACGGGTGCATCTGCTGCACGCTTCGGGATGACTTGCTGAAGGAAGTAGAACGGTTGGCGCACGAACAACGATTCGATTACATGTTGATCGAGTCTACGGGTGTCGGAGAACCTCTTCCGGTTGCGCAGACGTTTACTTATGTGGACGATAGATTGAATATCGATTTGTCCAAATTAACGAGGCTTGATTGCATGGTTACGGTTGTCGACGCTTTTCATTTCTGGAAGGACTACAATACGCGCGAAAGTTTGATGGATCGCGGCCAGGCAGCAGGTGAGGATGATACGCGCAATGTCGTGCATTTGCTGATAAGCCAAGTGGAGTTTTGCGATGTGCTCATCCTTAACAAATGCGACATGGTATCCGAGGACGAGCTCGAGAAGTTGGAATCTGCGCTGAGAAGCCTGCAGCCAGGGGCTAAAATGCTGCGGAGCAGCTATGGGAAGATTGATCCCAAAGAAATTCTCGATACGCATTTATTCGATTTTGAAGCCGCAAGCCAATCTGCCGGCTGGATACAAGAACTGCAAAGGGATAAGCATGAACCCGAAACGGAAGAATACGGGATTCATTCGTTCGTCTATATGCGCAAAATACCGTTTCACCCTGAACGACTGCTTGCCACGTTAAGCAAATGGCCTGAGGAAGTTATCCGATCAAAAGGCATTATGTGGGTGGCAACGCGTAACAATACGGCAATCTCGTATAGCCAAGCCGGGGTATCGAGACAATTATCGCCTGCCGGCTTATGGGTCGCATCGTTATCCGATGAGGAGTTCTTTGACTATTTTGGAAGCAAATACGAGAAAACGTCCGATTGGGACGAGGAATATGGCGACCGGGTAACGAAGCTCGTACTTATCGGTGTGAAGATGGATCGAGGGCAGCTCACATCCAGGCTGGACACGGCGCTGCTGACGCCTCAGGAGATGGATATGGACTGGCGCAAATTCCACGACCCGCTGCCAAGATTCTAGGTGATCAGAATGCACTCCGATGATCTAGAAGAGCTGATTCTCACTGATCAAGGACGGGAACGATGGCAGCGAAGACAAAGGGAGCTAGAGCGATGGGTGGTCAGGCAGAAACCGCGAAGACGTCCCAAACAGACGGTCATTTTAAGAAATATCGTATTGGATGCAGAATGGCTCAAGGCGATCACGATTCTATGGCGCTCAGGGATTGATACGGAGCATTCATGTGCGGGCGTAAGCCTGTCCGATGAGCCGGTCGACCACTCGCTTTATGCCTATTTAACAATTCCCGAATCCGAAAGGGCAACAAGGTTTGTGCGCTTTACTATGGAACGCCTTCAACATCGGGTCCTTATTACATATGAGCCTCATGAAAAGCGTTATGATTTATCATCGTTTTTCATTCAACATAACCGTTCCTTTTGCTATTTAATGGAGCGATGCGCATTGAACTTTGCAACGCTGGACCCAGGGTAACACAAAACAACCCGTACTTGTCAGATGCTTCTGATCAAATACGGGTTGTTTTGAGTCCTTGGCCTGTAATAGGAGATATCCATCGATTATCGTTCAAAGCAACAAAATGATCCCGACTTAAAAAGGTTTGGATCAAACCGGTCACAATCGCGCCTAAAATGATATACTTGCCAGTCGCAAGGAACTCGTCGTTAATATGGGCAATCGTAGCGATGGCCTTGGCAAAATAAGTCGAAGTGAATACGATAGGATTTACGATGGGGGAGGCGATCAGGATGACCACTCCCAAATGAAGCGGCAGTCCTCGTTTGATGAAGCCTCTGACTACAGGAATAATTCCGCATTCGCAAATCGGAAAAAAGATGCCAAGCAAAGCGGCGGTAATGAAGGCGAAAAAGAAATTCTTAGGAATCATTCGTTGAATCCATCGTTCCGACAATGTCGCAATTACGAGTTAGGCGTTACGTATGCCGTTTCGTTCTAAAGTCATCTCCAATTCCCGAATGACATCTGCCTCGTCCCAATCAAGGCCGATAAGAACCAAATAAGAAACGCCTTCATACTGCGGAGCGGCTTCCCAAGTGACTCTTTTGCCGGAATATTGCAGGAGGAATGGTTCTGTCTGATGGCTAAATTTGAAATATCCTTTTGCTCGCAGCAACACTTCTTTATGCAATGCGAGAAATTGCTCAATTTGTCTGGAGGTGAGTTGTCCTAAAGAAGGCAATTCAAAAGAAAGCGTAGCGACGCGCGTAAATGAAGGGTTTTCATGAGACCGATTAGAGACAGCATCCAATATTCGGCGTTTACCTGAAACACCGACACCTCGCCCCGGAAGAGGTGTCAGGCGGGCATCTGATGCCTTCATTGTTTTCTCGATTCCTTCAAGCAATAGATCCGTATCGATATTGCTTTGAATCGCCGGCCAAATCGGGGAAGTGGCATTCTGTTTGCGAAGCGCTTTCTCTACCTTGAATCGAACCGAAGCCGAAACAAGATCCAGTTTATTCAGCACCAGAACGTCAGCCGTTTCAATTTGCCTGCGTAGCGTTCGGACTAATGCTTGGTCCGATTGGAACCAACTGTTATACGCAAGCACATGTTCGGCATCCAGAACCGTTACAATGCGTTGGAGTTTAACTTGGCGAAGCAGCTGCGGGTCTGAAAGCGCGAGCGCTACCTCCTCGGGGTTCGCTACTCCCGTTAGCTCGATAACGATCAAATCAGGGCGGTCGTCAATCAGTTCGAGCAGCTTTCCTGTCATTTCTTCTTTCTTGGAGCAGCACACGCAGCCATCTAGCAGCCGCGAAATGGAAAGGTCCAGACTCTCTTGCAGAATAAGGCCGTCGACGTCTTTTCTCCCCAGCTCGTTCATAAGAATCCCGGGTTTTAATCCTCGTTTTCCGGCTGCCGCTAGCAAACGAAGCAAGAGGGTGGTTTTGCCGCTGCCAAGGAAACCGCTTAAAATCAAGACGGGAATTCGCATGTGGCGCTCTCCTTTCTTCACAAAAGAATGATGTAATAATTACGATTATATCGATCGGGTACACGGATTACAACGGATCAATTCTCTCATTCCAGGTCAAATTCTTGACACTACGCACTAAAGGGACCTGCTATATTGCATCCGAGCGCAAAACCTGTCGCCGATCTCACGCTCGACTTGGCTGCCTTTATTTTTTTTGTTAAAGTATATACAAACGAGAATGGCTTTACACACAAGGAGAGATGATTCGTGAGCGAAGAACGGCATTCTGAAACTATTCATTCCCACCACCATGAGAATACTTTGAACCCGGAAGAGAACATAAAAGAAATGCTCGAAACGCTGTCCCGAAACGGCTGGCGTATCACGGACCAGCGCAGATCCATGGTCACGATTATCGCGGAGCATAGAGGCTATTTATCCCCGAAAGACGTTTACGACCGCCTGGTCCCGATTTATCCCAGCGTAAGTTTCGATACCGTTTATCGGAATTTGCGCATGATGAGCGAAATGGGCGTGCTGGAACAGTTTTATTTCATGGACGGCGGATTAAAATTCAGAGCCAATTGCTTATCCCATCACCATCATCATTTAATTTGCGTGAATTGCGAGAAGACGCTGTCGTTTGATTTTTGCCCGATGGAGCAGGATATGCAGCTGCCGGGCAGTTACAAAATTCTAAATCATCGGTTTGAAATTTATGGCATATGCGAAGACTGTCAGTAAACCAACAAAGCCGGTCCTCCTCGAAACAACGGATGACCGGCTTTGATCTTTATACCTCGCCTGGAACCGGAGTCGTCATTCGCCGGTCCTTATACCAGCGCCATGACAAAGCCCCGAAATAAAATAAGGTTTCCAAGGCTGTGATATAGAAGCTCACCGGCGCATTCGTATAATAGCTCAGGATCAAACCTCCCCAGACGCCTAGCACGCCAAACGACATGGACCATAGAATCATGCGCGACACCGAATGCGTCATATGTCGTGCCGCTGCCGCCGGAGCGGTCATTAAAGTGAACACAAGCAAAGCGCCGACAATGAGAATGGCTTCGGACACGGCTATCGCCAACAGCAGGAGAAACCCAATCGAAATCAAGCGAACCGGCAAACGAGCGGCTTGAGCGCCGGTTGGGTCGAAAGAATCGAATTTAAGCGGTTTATAGAAGAGGACGAATGCGCCAAGCACGGCTATGGATAAGTACATGATCTCCGCGACATTATGCCAGCTGATGCCAACGACGCTTCCGAACAACAACGCATACATCGCAGAAGCCTTTTTCGTGGAAAGAGATAGGAATAGAAGACCAAGCCCCAGAAAGAAACTAAGAATAACGCTAATCGTAACTTCCCTCCGGAATAATTTCACTCCGAATCCGCCGATCGCGAAAGCGCTAGCCAAGGAGAACAACAGCAGGCCGCCTATGGGATTCCATCCCGCGTATACGGAGAATGCAGCTCCCGAGAAGCCGATGTGCGAGAAGGAATGTGCGATGAACGAGAGATTGCGGGCGATGACGAAGACGCCAATGGCGCCGGCCATGATGGCGACAATCGTCCCTGCCAGGAAAGCATGCTGCATAAAATCGTATTGAAGCACATCGATTCCCCTTCCGATTCGTGGTCTAATGATCGCAAATATGCACGTTCGTTTTATTGCCTGTGGTGACGAACAGTTTATCGTCCATTCTGACGACTTCCACGGCATTGCCATATAAGCGCTGCAAAACGGAGGTTTGCATGACTTCATCCACGGTCCCGATGGCATACTGCTGCGGCGTCAAATAAAGAATCCGATCCGCGTACCGGTTGATCAGATTGACATCATGACTGATCAGCATGACGCTTATTTTCCGTTCCTTGCAGACCCTGTCGATGACCGCGGCCATCTCTTCTTGGGCGCCGGGATCCAGATTCGACGTCGGTTCGTCCAACAAGAGGAGTTTCGGATTGCGGACAAGCGCTTGGGCAAGAAATATTCGCTGACGTTCGCCTCCCGAGAGTTGGCCAATGGATGTACGGGATAATCCCGTAGCGCCTGTAAGTTCCAGCGCTTCCGCGATGGCGCCTTTATCTGCACGGTTCAGCCAGGGTCTGATCGTATGCGGTAATCCCAAACTGACGAAATCCACTGCGAGCATGGGGAGTTCGGGGTCGATTTGCCGAAATTGAGGAACGTAACCGATGGCGGTCTCGCCTTTATCGAGGGTCACCGGAAGACGAACCGTTCCCGATTGCGGCTTCAATAATTGAAGCAATACCCGAAACAATGTTGTCTTGCCCGCTCCGTTCGGTCCTAATATGCCCAGAAATTCTCCCGATTTTACTTGGAAGGAAACATCGGCCAAAATCGGTTTCCCGGATATCCGTACATGAATATGTTCGACTTCGATTGCGTAGGCGGATTCCGAAGTGGCGGTTACTAGGTTAGAAGGCGATGCGGCAATGGGGGCGATACTCATATGATCCATCCTTTCAGGTGAACTCGGAAAAAACTTTGCCCGGTAACGGACAAAGTTTTTTCCGGAATGCTTGGTTACGTGCCGGTTTATTTGAGGACCTCTTCGATTTGGTTCAGTTGTTCCGTCATCCACTCGACATAGCTTTTGCCGGCAGGCTGAGTTTCGGTGACCTCTATGACGGGGACGTCGTTTTCCTTTGCAAGATTTACGAGGTTTTGCACGGTTTGACTGGACGCTTGTATGTTGTTTACGAAAAATTTGATTTTCTTTCCTTTAATATCTTCTTGCAGCTTTGCCACGTCCTGAGGCGAAGGATCCGTTTCCTCTTCGGCGGCCATTTCGAATTTCTCATCCGTAATTTGAAGATTCAAGGCCTGAGCCATATAGTCAAACACGGGTTCGGAAACGGCGACCGGAAGAGGGGATGTTTGCTTCAAGGAAGCAACGGCATCGGATAATGGCGCTAAGGATTGCTTGTAATCCTGCGCTTGTTCCATAAAATCCTTCTTGTGCTCGGGAACGAGCTTGCCAAGCTGATCGGCCAAGTAATCGGCGTATTTGCCCATTGTCTGCGGATTATACCAGACATGCTCATTGTCGCCTTCTTGATGACCCATGACGTCGCTGGCAACGCGAATGACCGTTTTATCGGACGCTTTGCCCGAGGCATCGATTAACTTTTGCGCCCATTCGTCATAGCCGATGCCGTTGAAAATAACGACGGATGCTTGATCGATGGCTTTTGAAGCATCGGGCGTAGGCTCGTAATCATGCGGGTCGGCATCCGGACTTGTCAAAAGCGAGGTTACCGAAACGTAACTTCCGCCGACTTTTTCCGCAACCTCGCCGTAGAAATTTTCTGCGGCCACGATGCTGATCGTTGAGGAGGCGGCAGGAGCCGTTTCGCCGGCATCATCCTTGTTAGATCCGCATGCAGCCGAGACTAAGGCTAAGCCGCCAAGCAGGAATGCAGCCGATCCTTTCTTGATGAATGGATTGGTTAATGAAAACTTCTTCATGTTAAGTATCTCTCCCTAATTCTTTATAGTAATAATTACACTTTAGTGCACTGCTGATATTATAGGCCCGCGGAAAACGAGCTGTCAACGTTTTTCGTAAAAATTACAAAAAAGATCTATCTCGGCTTTACTTCGTAATAATTACAATATATGATGAGAGAATAACGAACATACCGATAGATGTTGGAGGACTGTACATGAATGAGTTCATTGCAAAAGCAAAGATCCCAGTCGCCGTATTAAGCGGCTATCTGGGCGCAGGCAAAACCACGATATTGAATCATGTTCTCAATAACCGGGAGGGACTGCGGGTTGCGGTTATCGTGAATGACTTGAGCGAGGTCAATGTAGATGCCGACTTGATTCGGGAAGGCAATGGGTTATCCCATACCAACGAGAAACTCGTGGAAATGTCGAACGGCTGCATCTGTTGTACGCTGCGCGAGGATTTGCTGCGGGAGGTCGAGAAATTGGCGAAGGAGAATCGGTTCGATTACATTCTGATCGAATCAACCGGAATCGGGGAACCCGTGCCCGTCGCGCAAACATTTACGTATCTAGATGAGGATGCCGGTATTAACTTGTCTGAACTTTGTCGTCTCGATTGCATGGTAACGGTTGTGGATGCTTATCGCTTCTGGCATGATTTCGCGTCCGGCGAGACGCTTCTCGAGCGCAATCAAGCTACGGACGAGCAGGATACGCGCGATGTCGTCGATTTATTGATTTCACAGATCGAATTCTGCGACGTGCTTGTTCTTAATAAATGCGATATGGTTGCGGATCAAGATCTCAACCGACTGGAAGCGATTCTTCGGAAGCTGCAGCCGCGAGCAAAATTCATTCGTTCGGTCAAAGGAAATGTATCGCCGGCCGAGATTCTGAATACGAATTTGTTTGACTTCGACGCGGCAAGCGAATCCCCGGGGTGGCTGCAAGAATTGTCCAATCCGGTCCATGTTCCGGAAACCGAGGAATACGGCATCTCTTCGTTCGTATTCGAAGGCAAGCGTCCCTTTCATCCTGAACGACTGATGGCTTGGATGACAGAATGGCCGGAAGAAGTCGTTCGCGCGAAGGGAATTGTCTGGTTGGCTTCAAGAAACGACTTCGGTCAAAACTTCAGTCAAGCAGGTCCTTCGATCCAATTCGGCGATGCAGGCTATTGGGTGGCCGCGCTTCCGGATGAAGAGCGCGAACAAGCCTTTATGGAGGATTGCGACTTGATGACGAATTGGGATCCGCAATTCGGAGACCGTGCAAGCAGAATCGTCCTCATCGGAATTGACATGGACCGCTGCCGGATTGAAGAGGACTTGAATCATTGTTTGTTGACCGACAAGGAGATGGAACTGGACTGGAGCTCGTTCACGGATCCGTTTCCGCGACAGGCAGAGGCTTTTACGGAAGCATTGGCGTAGCGATTAACGATGAATGAGGAGCGCTGAAAATGAGGGTAACGGTTACTTTGGCATGCACGGAGTGCGGAGACCGCAACTATACCACCTCAAAGAACAAACGCAACCATCCTGAGAGGCTGGAAGTCCGAAAGTACTGTCCGCGACTGAAAAAGGTTACGATTCATCGCGAAACGCGTTAAGTCGAGTTGAACGGAAGTGCATCGCTTAAGCCAAGCCTTCGCTTGGCTTATTTGCTTTTCATCAACCGTTTGACGAGCAGAATAGAGCCTGCTATAGTAAAAATACTTTCGTAATATTTACTATTTAATGGCATGAGGCAGCGGTTTGCATTTGCATATGAGACGGAGGGAGAGGGATGGAAATTGACGATCGGCGGCGTTCGACTTGGAAGATAAATCTTGTGTTCGGCTTTATATTCGGATTTATAGTTATTTTGTTTCTCAAACCAACGTTTATCGTACATCCTTCTCTGCCTGATTTATCCGGATTGAACACGTTCAAAACGATGTTTGTGAGCATCGTGCTAGAAGCAATGCCATTCATACTAATAAGCGTATTCGTGTCGTCGCTCATGCAAGTTCTTCTTCCGGAAGGCTGGATCGGGAAGGTTATCCCGCGGAATCCCTTGCTCGGCGTTCTGATTGCCTGTTTACTCGGGATCGTGTTTCCGGTATGCGAATGCGGATTGATACCTATCGTCCGCAGGCTCATAGCGAAAGGCTTGCCTCTTTATGCAGGGGTCGTATTCATTTTAGTAGGGCCTATCGTAAATCCGATCGTTTATTCCGCGACCTTCAATGCGTTTCGAACCCGCCCTGAAATGCTGTACGGACGAATCGGGGTAGCGATGACAGTCGGCATTGCGACAGGGCTGTTTGTCCATTTTGTCGTGAAAGGCAATCAACTTAAGATTCGTCCAGAAAGTCTGTACGCGGATATGGCGAAACAAAATCGGACAACCGCGGACACGTCCTTTCATATCCATAAACGAGGCAGGATGTTTGCCGTATTAAATCACGCAGGCGGAGAATTATTCGATATGGGCGGTTACTTAATATTCGGTGCCGTTGTCACAGCTGCTATCCAATCGCTGCTGCCGAGAGCGGAGTTGGTCGGCATTGCACAAACCGATGTAGGATCACATTTGTTTATGATGGGTTTTGCATTCGTCTTGTCGCTTTGTTCCACATCCGACGCATTCGTAGCTTCCTCATTTGCAGGTACGTTTTCGGCCGGTTCCTTGATTGCCTTTCTCGTTTTCGGACCGATGATGAATGTGAAGGGCATTCTTATGTTGCTTACGACCTTCAAGACGAGATTCGTCATGTTGCTTATCGTGCTAGTAGCGGCAATCGTGTTAGCAGGCTCAATGGTAGCGGAACATCTCATCGCCGCGTATAACTGAGGACGGGAGAATTAATGATGCCGATAACGGAGGATAAACGGTTGGCCAACCATTATTTTTTGCGGGGGCTGCTGTTAGGCGGGTTTACCATATACATCGTATACCTCGTGAAGAGCGATCATTTGCAATATTATATTGCTCCTAGAATGATGATCTACGTCAAATTCGCAGCGTTAGCCTTATTCCTATTGGCTGTCTACTTTATTTACGAAGCGCTGCAGCATCGATTCGGATGGCGAGAAGCCGAAGAGGAGTGCGAATGCGGACACGAGCCTTCCCGCTCTCGTTGGCGGAATATCATATTGTACGGGTTATTTGCGGCACCGTTGCTTTTCGGTTTCGTCTTGCCGGATAAGATTATGGGAAGCGATATCGTAGCTGTGAAAGGGATTAACCTGAGCGGAAGCGCAAACGCAATGAAGAAATCACCGGTTGCGGTTACGACGGCTACAGACCGGCAGCCCGTATCTTCTTCCAACTCAGCGTCTGTTATTAACACGCAACCAACGACAGATACTGCGGCTATGCCTCCGACGAATTCCAAGTCGCAGCCAAGCGCAGAGGAAAGTGAGACGGCCAAGCTGAAGAAGCTCTTCCCGTACGATGAATATACGGAGGACTTCGCAAGACTCGGCATTGCGATGTATCCAAGCGAACTCATTCACGTGAGGCCCGAAGGCTTTCTCGAGGTGTCCACGATGTTAAGCATGTACATGGATAATTTTCTGGGGAAGAAGATCGATATCAGCGGTTTCGTGTACCGCGAGCCTGACATGAAATCCGATCAATTCAGCATCTCTCGTCTTGTTATGAATTGCTGTTCCGCGGATGCGTCGCCTTACGGAATTCTGGTCAAATCACCGCAAACCAATTATAAGAAAGATACGTGGATTCATTTGGTGGGGGTGATCGGAAAAACGAATTACGGCGGAAATACGATCCTGGAGATTACTGCAAAACAAGCGACTGTCATCGAAGCGCCCAAGGATCCGTATGTTTATCCGTATCCGTTTGATAAAGATATTGTGCAATTGGCTGAATAAACGAATCGAGGTCGCCCAGGAATATTCCGGCGACCTCGATTCGTTTATGCGTTGTTAGAAAGTCCGGTAAACGTACGGGTCCTTTGGAGCGGCTATGCTAGCTTCTATCACCATACTGATGGAAATAGTGTTTAATTGAAAAAAGTTTTCACGCAATCCTCTCCGTTTTTGACCAAAGGCTCATTCAAGACATGGATACAAACTGCCATGGAATAAGCAAGAAGACCATCAAAGTTGATGGTCTTCTTGAAATCAGATTTTATTGCGACAGGCCATCATGGATCATATCCAAATCCCATTTCATCATTTTGATGTAGCTATCTCCCGCCTGACCAGGCTTACCCGTGGAATCCGTGAATATTTTACCTTTGATGGGGACGCGGGTTTCTTCGGACAGATTTTCCATGCTTCTGGGATCAACGCTGGTTTCGACAAACAAGGCAGGTACTTTTTTCGTTTTGACGATATCGACGATTCGCTTCATTTGTTCGGGCGTACCTTGATTTTCCGTATTGATTTCCCAAATGTATTGGGCTTCCAGCCCGTAAGCAGCGGAAAAATATTTAAAGGCGCCTTCGCTCGTGACTAATATGCGTCGTTCTTTGGGAATATCGGCAAAACGGTTGACAGCGTCATCGTGTAGCTTCTGCAATTCGTCGATATACGCTTTCGCATTCGCCTCGTAATATTCTTTATTGTCCGGGTCCTTTTCAATCAAGACAGCAAGAGCATTTTGAGCGTATTTGATGCCATTTTCTATGTTCAACCAGGCATGGGGATCTTGCTCGGACTCTTTGCCCGCCGTAGTCAAATATTTTGGCTCTACCCCTTTGCTTAACGGATAGACAGCCGCATTCTCGCCTGACTTTCCAATCGTTGCGAGCATTTTGGTGAACCAACCGTTTCCGGTTTCGAGGTTCAGTCCATTATAGAAAATAATATCCGCGTCGCTTGCATGCTGTACGTCCTCGGGAAGAGGATCGTATTCATGAGGATCGGTGCCTACCGGTACGATCGAATACAGGTTGACGCGATCGCCCGCGACGTTGTGGACGATGTCGTACAGAATTGAGTAAGTGGTCAATATCGTCAGCTTCCCGTCTTCATTTTTGGAATTGGTTTTCGAAGAACAGCCTGTGGCAGCAAGCAGCAGAACGAAGACGACTAATCCTATAAACCATTTGTTTTGACGCTTCATTTGTCATTCCTCCGAATAAATAATGGATACCTATAGAGTTAAGCGCGAAGCGAAGCTCTTTTTCTCCTTGCCAGCAGTGCTCGCCACACGACCCCTTGCTTGGGCGAGAAGGAAAACGCGAGCGCGAATAAACAGACGGATGCGAGCACAATGGCAGCCCCGGAAGCCAGATTGAACTGAAAGCTGAAAAATAAACCGATTACTGCTGAAACGGCACCGAAGGTGGCTGACAAAAAAATCATTTTCCAGAGTTTGTTGGTTAACAGATAGGCGGTTGAAGCTGGTGTAATCAGCATCGCGACGACTAAAATAATGCCGACCGTCTGTAGGGAGGCCACGGTGACCAACGTCAATAGGGTCATCAGGAAGTAATGAATCAGCCGGTTGGGCAATCCGTAGGCGGCGGACATGACCGGGTCGAACGAGCTGACCAAAAGCTCCTTGTAGAATACGTAAATGGCGGTCAAGATGAAGAAGCCAATGGCAAAGGTGATCCACATATCGGACAAACGCACGGCCAGTACATTACCGAACAAAATGTGATACAGATCGGTCGAGCTTCTGGCGAACGTGATCAGTATGATGCCGGCCGCAAAAAAGGCGGTAAAGATAATCCCGATTGCTGAATCATTTTTGATTCGGCTGTTTTGGCTGACGTATCCGATCCCCATTGCGGTGAGCACCCCTGTGACTACCGCACCGAAGAAGAAGTTGACACCGATCATGTAGGACAGAGCGACCCCTGGCAGCACGGCGTGCGAAATCGCGTCCCCCATGAGCGCCATACCGCGCAAGACGATGAAGCAGCCGATGACACCGCAGATGATGCCAACCATGACCGATGTGACCAGCGCCTTTTGCAAAAAGGCATAATCCATTAAACCATACACGAATTTCATGAGGACACCGCCCCTATATTCCAGTCTGAAAATGGAAGCTGTGCGGCGTAAGCTTCTTTCAAGCTGCCGGGTTGGAATACTTTCTCCACCGCCCCCGAATCTACTAGGCGAACGTTCAACAACAGCAGTTCGTCAAAGTAAGCGTGCGCTTTGCTCAGATCATGATGAACGACCAGCACTGTCTTGTTATGATCTCTCAGTTCCTTCAGTAAAGTAATAATGGTTTCTTCGCTTGTCACGTCTATGCCGACGAACGGTTCATCCAGACAAAACAACTGCGCTTCCTGAGCCAGCGCCCGGGCTAGAAACACCCGCTGCTGCTGCCCGCCAGACAATTCTCCGATTTGACGCTTCCCGAAATCCGCCATACCTACTTTTTCAAGACAGTGACAGGACCATTCTTTGTGCCGCTTCTTCGGGCGGTGAAACAGTCCCAGCTTTGGATAAGTGCCGAGCAGAACCACATCGGAAACCGTGATCGGGAACGTTAAATCGATTTCGCTTCTTTGCGGCACGTATGCGATCTGTCGGCGCATGTCTTTGAGCGGTTTTCCGAGTATCGCGATCTCACCTTTGTCACGGGGAATCAACTCAAGCAGAGACTTAAACAAGGTGGATTTACCCGCTCCGTTCGGACCGACGATACCGATCATGCGGCCTTGTTCCAACGTAAAGCTAATATCCGCAAGAGCATCCTTCCCATGGTAGGAGACAAATAAACGATTGACGGAGACAGCCGGCGGCTTCATTACCCGCACCTCACTTTATTAGATTATTGACATAGGGCAGCATCTCTTTTTCCCTTGGGACAAACATTTGTCCAGATGAAAATATGTTTCATCAGGGAAACTTATTTGCCTATAAGCATAAAACAGTTTTGAAACGCTGTAAAGTGTTTTGGTAAATTTTCACAGCCCATGTTTACTCAGGGAATGATTGACGAACCATCTATATGCTGATAAACTTTTGTTGTAATAATTACAGTTAAACGCAGGGGAAGAGATATCTATTCATCAGGACGACGTAAGAGGAGGCTTATAATAATCAATTGCTGACTCAAATCGTAATAATTACATGCATCAGAGATGGCTTTCTTAATGAAGAAGAATCCGAATAGCATAGCAGCAAACGCAACTTCCTGAATAAGGAGGTTGCTTTTGTTTTTACGGGAATGTTAGCAGGAGGAAAGTTCCGTTAGTTATAGAAGTTAATAATTGATAACCTAAACTAACGATAGAAAAGGGGCATGAACCATGACCGGAAGGATCAAACCCGCGTTTCAGATCTTCATGGCGGCCGTGATGACGGCCGTGCTGCTGGTTGGCTGCGACAACTCCGCCAAGGCCAAGTATCTAGGACCGAGTCTTGCCGACTATGCGCTCTACAAGGATTACTCGTTCGGCACCTCGCGCAGCGTGAACAGCCTGGACGCGCTCTCGAAAGATTTTAACGCTTACGGCATCGCCGGTACGATTGTCATTAACCATGAATGGCAGCGCTATCAACCGATCAATGCGACGAACCATGTGCTGACCGATAAATCCTTGGATTTGACAGCGGTCGCGAATCTTGGCGGCGTCCAGGACGGCGGCATCAGCAGCGGACAAATCACGACGAAGGAAACGTTCTACCCCTCGGATGGCAAGACGTATATCTTCCAGCTGCGGGCCAAAATTCCGAACGGCGTCGCTACTTGGCCGGCCTTCTGGATGTATTCGCCGGGCGGATCGGATTCGACCGATTCCGAGATCGATATTTTCGAATTTTTCAATTCGGAGAAGCAAAACCAATACGACTGGACCGGCTATGACCATGGCGCCGGAGCGAGCGTCGATACCTACAAAATCACGGACCAAGGCGTATGGCATCCGGGCACCGATTTCTCGGCGGATTACCATACGTACACGCTCATCTGGAAAGAAGGCCTCATCGAGAAATGGGTGGACGACACGAAGGTGAAAACGACCAAGTTCATCTGGTACGGCCCGCCGCCGCAGGTGATCATCAACTTGGCGATCGGCGGCGGCCCGAACGCCGAACCGACCGCGGACACCTTCCCGGCGAAGTTCAGCCTGGATTATTTCCGCGTCTATGTGAAGAAGTAAAGGGCGTCAATCGCTGAACTGCAGCCTGAACTGTACCGGCGTCATCCCCGACAGCCTGCGGAACGTATGCACGAAATGACTGTCGTCCTGGAACCCGACGGCTATCGCGACTTCTCTCACCGTCAGCCTTCGGTTGGCGCGCAGCAGCTCCTTCGACTTCTGGATCCGGAACTGCAGCAAGTATTGATAGGGGCTTAACCCCCAGCTTTTGCGAAATAGCGTATTGAGGTGCTGGGGGCTTATCGCAAGCGTAGCGGCCATCTGCTCGAGACCGAGCGCGGAGTTGCCGTATTCCTCCTCGATGAGCAGGTAGATCGGAGTCAGCCGCTCGTGGCCGGCCGACAAGGAGCTTTGACCGCTTAGCTGCCCATACTGCTTTAATAGCGTAAGGAAGGCGTAGACCTCAAGGGAGCCGTTGACGCCGGCGAGATCGAAGCTGTATTTGCACTTCTCTTCCGCCGTTTCGTGGATATGCGCCATCGGACATTCCGGCTCCCATCCGATCGGCTGCGCCTGCGGAAGCTCCAGCGAGGCGGTGATCGGGTTGGCCAGCGCGCCGTCGAACGTCATATACCAGATTTCCCATTTGTCGGTTACCGCTTGGTAATGGTGGGGAACGTTCGGCTTCACCAGGATCCCTTGGTTCGCTTGAAGGCGGTAAGTGCTGCCGCCGACCGTGAAATCTCCGCATCCCTTGATCGTGTGCAGCCAGTGGAACGAAGGGAAGCCATGCTCTCTATGGATGGGGTGCTGTTCATTGTCATGCCCCATGCCCGTCAGATGCAGGGGCAAGCTGCGGTCCCATGCCGTCGTCACGAAATAAGTGCCGTAGTTTGGTTTCAGGCTCATTACCCGCTTTCATTTTTTTATACCAATAATGAGATATATTATATATTAAACGCGTATCTATTGAATTAAAATAATTTTGAGAGTTGCGTTTTATTATACTAATCGCTGAATTGGAGTGAATTTGTGCCATGTCCGTGAAGCTTGGTGTTATTGGTACCGGAGGAATCGCGAATCACCATTTGAAGAACCTCGTGAAGATGGACGGGGTCGAAATGACGGCATTTTTCGACGTTGACGCATCGCGTGCCGAGAAGGCGGCTTCGGAATTCGCCGGAGCGAAAGCGTTTACGAACCTTGACGACATGCTGGACGATCGCAAGCTGGACGGCGTGTACGTCTGCATTCCTCCAATGGCGCATGGCGATGCGGAGCTGAAGCTCGTCGAACGCGGCATTCCGTTCCTCGTCGAGAAGCCTCTCGGCATCAACAATGAACTGCCTGCACGCATCGCCGAGCAGGTGAATGGCAAGAAGCTGCTCACCTCCGTCGGCTACCATTGGAGATACGAAGAGGCTACGGCTCAGGCGAAGAAGCTTCTCGAAGGCGCGCAGCAGGGGATGGCGCTCGGCTACTGGATGGGCGGCATGCCGATGGTTCCATGGTGGAGAGTGATGAACGGCTCCGGCGGCCAATTCGTCGAGCAGACGACGCATATCGTGGACTTGCTCCGTTATTTGTGCGGCGAGGTCAAGGAAGTCTATGCGGCTTACGCGCTTCAAATCATGGATAAGCAAGTTCCGGGCACGGACGTTCCCGACGTAGGCTCTGTAACGATGAAGCTGGCGAACGGTACGATTGCGACGATTTCCAATACCTGCGCCATTCCTGTCGGACACCATGTCGGACTTGACCTGTACACGAACCGCGGCGTGCTGGAGATCCGCGGCGGCACGCTTCGCGAGATCACGCCGGAAGGCGTCAATAATTTCAACGGCAGCACGAACGCGTACAACACCGAGGACGAAGCTTTTATTTATGCGCTGCGCACCGGCGACGCTTCCAGAATCCTGTCGAATTACGATGATGCGCTCCGTACGCACGCCGTGACGATCGCTGCGAACGAATCCGCTGCATCGGGCAAACCCATTACGCTCTAATATTAGCAAAGGCGGTAGTAACCATGAAATTTTCACTCTGTATCGGCGCTTATTCCGGTAAAGACGAAATCTATCATCTGGAGAAAATCAAAGAACACGGCTTGCACGGTCTGGAGTATTACGCCTGGTGGGATCTGAAGGACATCCGCCGTACGGCGAAGGAGCAGGAGCGCATCGGCGTCGGCATCAACGCGACCTGCACGAAGTTCATCAGCCTGGTGAACGAATCGCTTCGCGACGCGTATATCGAAGGCGTGCGCCAATCGATCGAAGCTTGCAAAATCCTTAACGTTCGTTCGATGATTTCCCAGACGGGCAACGTTCTCGACGGCATCCCGCGTTACATTCAACGCGCGACCATGATCGAGACGCTGAAGCGCTGCGCCCCGATGCTGGAAGAAGCGGGCGTCGTTCTCGAGATCGAGCCGCTGAACGGTCTGGTCGACCATGCCGGACATTTCTCCCAGCGTTCCGACGAGTCCGTCTACATCGTCGACCAAATCGGCAGCCCGAACGTGAAGCTCGTATTCGACGTGTACCACCAGCAGATCACGGAAGGCAACGTCACTCGCAATGCGGTGAATTACATCGACCGGATCAACCACTTCCATATCGCGGACAACCCGGGACGCAAGCAGCCGGGGACCGGCGAGCTCAACTACGTGAACATCCTCAAGGCGATTCAAGGAACCGGATTCGACGGGTTTGTCGGTCTGGAGTGCGGCTATACCGTTGACACGGACATCGCGGTAGAACAATTCAAACGCGACATCGTAGCCCCGGCATTAGGATAATAGGCGAATGCGCATATAGCGGCGTGAGGGACGGTTGTTCCTTCGCCGCTATTTCTCGTTGTAGGACGCGATTAGCCGGTCTGGGTTCTCAACGAAGCGATGGAGCGATGAAGCAATGAATCAATAGGCCGGCATATGACCGAATTTGAATTTAGCCAAAAAATAAGCGCTCATTTGAGTAATGAGATGGTATAGTAGGATTAGCTATTAATCTGGAATCGATTCCATATCGATAGTACAGCACTTCTCTTCAAGACATATCACGCCAATGGAGGATCGTATGACCCTGACTAACTTTAACGGAACGATTAGTCGCGATGCGCTGGAACGCTACCTTTCGCGAGCGGTAACGGCCGCGGATCTGGTCAACAGCGCGACGCTCGACGACGATTTGAGAATGATCGGCAGCATCGGCGCCAAGTTTCTCGGCCGCGCCTCCGGGGTGTGGCTGCTGGAACCGGATGATGACTCGCATTTCCGGAACTCGCAAGCGCTTGCGGAACGCGTGCATGAGGTCGATCCGGACATAATGCTGCAGACATGCATTTTTGAAGCCGTATTCACCGGCGTGGGGAACATTGAAATTCCGGTCTGGGTATTCGAGGCGTTTCAATTGCCGGTCGAACGGCGCACGTTCCGCTATGCGGACATGCTGTTCGATTCGAAGCCGCAGGGATTCGTGTGGGATGGGGACGGCGGCATTCCGAACATGAATAAGCTGGAGACGCAGCTATGGTTCTTCTACAGGGCGGCGCGATACATCGATGCCGGGTATGAAGCGATCCATATGGGCCAAGTCCATTTATATACCGCCGAAGACGACGGGTTTAAGAGAACGATCGCGTTGTTCCGGAAGATTCGGGACTATGCCGGAGAGCGCGCAAGACGAGGCATCGTGCTGCTGGATGCGCATACGCACGGAGTGAATATTAACGGCACGCTATTGTTTGACTTCCATTCCATGCCCTATTCACGAATGCCGATACTGGACCTGACGGGAGACAAGCTAGCGCTGGTGCAAGAGGGGTTCAGCGAAGGCGGCGTAACGCCAAGCGGCTGGATCTGCGATGCCTTGCCCATGCTGATGGAGCTCGATAATTGGGGAGGGAAGTTCTTCTGCGAAAGCGATAACATTCCGTATGAACGCCGAGCCTGGATGGAGTGGTGGGGCTATGATCAGATTGCATGGTTTGCCTCGCAGGATGCCGAGAGCCGCGATCGATTCCTGGCCTATGCGTTCAAATGGACGGCCGTGAACAATGTCCGCGCGTACATGCAAATGCCGATCCGCAGAACATTGGGCAGCTGCCGCATCGCCATGCCGGCAAGCGGCGAAGGGGAAGAGGCGGTATCCGACTGCTATCAGGCCAATCGGGCAAGCGCCGGCTGTCCGCTCGGCTTCGGTCAGGAAGAGACGATCAAGCGGTTATGGCAATCGGAACGCAATCTCCGCGGCCGGGCAAGCAATCCGATACCGAATGCATCCTATGGCGCAACGAATGACTTCGATCCGGTGACCGGCGTCAAGCTTCCGGCCCGCGTCATCCTGTACGGCAGCTTCCAGCATCAGGTCGGGGCGATCAATTACGATTCCAACAGCGAGACAACCCGTATGTATTATATCGGGAACGGTCTCTATCGGCGCACGTTCGTATTCCCGTTCCGAGGCAGCTTCGATTATGCGTGCGCTCCATACGGCACGTTGTCACAGACCTATTCGATCGACGGCTACCCTCGAAGCGGGTCATCGACGAAATCGGCGTTGGTCGTAGAACGGGATAACGAAGTCGTTGAATTCGTCTTCGATTTCGCCAGCCGGCTGCTTACCGCGCGCGTAGTCGAAGGGGCGTAATCCGTTTGTCCCAACGAAAAAGATAGCGACGACTGCAGCTTCTTGTCCACTCCCACGGACAAGAAGCTGTTTTTTTGCCGGCTAATCCTATCCAGGATAGCGGTGCAATCCCAAGTATATACATATTTCGATGAAGAGGCGGCACACTAGGGGGAAAGAAACCGGGAGGCGCCGCAAGTGTCCAGAACCCACTGGTTCCGCAGACCGATGAAACTGAAAATTCCGAGTCCGCTTCATCATACGCACGCGAATGCCGAGGCTGGCGAAGACGACAATGCCCCGGCCCGCGAAGACGCGGATTCCGCCGCCGTCACCGGCCTGGCTTCCCGGATCGCCTATTTGCAGCGCCGCTTCTCGGACAGCTCGGATATCGTCTATCATACCTTCGCCGCGCCGACCGGCCTTGCTTGCGCGCTGATCTACATCAAAGGCATGATCGATACGTCCATGCTGGAAGAGCTCGTGCTTCGCACGCTGACGGATATCGATCCCGGCACGACAAGCGGCGAGCTCTGCGCGATGCTGTTCGACCGCAAGGAACTGCCGATCGCGATGCAGACGATCAGTCTGTCGCTGCCCGAAGTCGAACGAGGCTTGCTGGACGGAAGGCCCGCGCTCATGGTCGAAGGCGAGCGGCGGATGCTGCAGCTCTCGCTGTACGATGCGAATCAGAGAGCCATCAGCGAGCCGCCGAACGAATCGGTCATCCGCGGTCCGCGCGAAGCGTTCATCGAGGGACTGGAAACGAATCTGACGCTCATGCGCAAACGGTTGAAAACGTATCGTTTCACGGTCGAATCGATGCATTTCGGCAGGGAGACGCATACCGCCGTCGCGCTCGTGTACCTGTCCGGCGTGTGCAAGCCGGAGCTGCTCGCCGAAGCGAGGCGGCGTCTCTCCGCCATCGACATCGACGGGGTGCTCGGCTCCAGCTATCTCGAGGAGTTTATCGAGGATAATCCGAATTCGCCGTTCCCGCAGATGCAATATACCGAACGGCCGGACGTTGCGTGCGCCGCGCTGCTGGAAGGCCGATTCGTGCTGGTCGTCGACGGCACGCCGATCGTGATTCTCGCGCCGGTCACGCTGTTCATGCTCATGCAGTCGGCTGAAGATTACTATCAGCGCTATATCGCGGCGACCTGGATTCGGATTATCCGTTACGTGTTTCTGTTGATTTCCATCCTGCTGCCGTCGTTCTACATCGCCATCACGACGTTTCATCCCGACATTATACCGGAACGGCTGCTCGTCACCGTGGCCGCTGCGCGGGAGAACGTGCCGTTCCCGGCGCTGCTCGAAGCGTTCTTGATGGAGCTCTCGTTCGAAGCGCTGCGGGAAGCGTCGCTGCGCATTCCGAAGGTGATCGGCCAAGCCGTCTCGATCATCGGCGCGCTGATCATCGGAACCGCCGCCGTGCAGGCCGGCATCGTGTCCGCAAGCATGGTCATCATTGTATCTATGACCGGCATCGCCTCATTCATTATCCCCCACTACGATCTGGGGCTGGCGTTTCGCCTCATCCGATTTCCGATCATGATCCTGGCGGGTATGTTCGGCTTGTTCGGCATCGCTTGCGGCATGATTCTGCTGTACTTTCATCTCATCGAGCTGCGTTCGTTCGGGATGGCCTATCTGGAGCCGCTTACGCCGCGCAACAAGAACGACTTGAAGGACGTGTTCGTGCGCACGCCATGGTGGGCAATGAAGTCGAATCCGTCGTTCTCCGACGCGTCCCGCCGGCGCTCCAACGGCAGGCAATGGGCAACGCACCAGGATGAGGAGGAATAGTGATGATGACAACGGCTGTCCGCGCGCTCGGCATCGGACTGCTGCTGGCCGCCTTGGCATGCTCGGCGTGCGGCTGCTGGTCGAGCGTCGAATTGAACGAACGGGCATTCGCCAGAGTCATGATGCTGGACAAGTCGCCGAAGGGCATCGAACTGACGCTCGGCTTCCCGCTGCCTAACCGCTTGTCCGGGGGCAGTAACGGCGGAATGTCTTCCACGACGATGGGCCCGCCGTTCGCATTCGTCACGAAGAGCGCCCATGACATCGGCGAGGCGTACCGGCTCATACAAGCCGATTTGTCGCGGAGCATCACGTTCGGCCAGCTTCGTAATATCGTGATCAGCAAGGCATTCGCGCAGGAAGGCATCTATCCGCTCGCTGATTTCATGATGCGTGACACGGGCGTGCATATCAATGCCAATTTCTTCGTAACCGACGGTCCCGCGAAGACGATCGGAACCATTCCGCTTACGTTCGAACGGTTTCTGACGGACATTCTGACTTCCTATTCGAAGCAGAAAACGACGCTGATCGTATCTGCCAAAGACATGCTGATGAATACCGCGGCGGGCAGCGACTTCATGCTGCCGATGCTGGTGTTCGGCGAAGCCGGAGCCGAAGCGGAGAAGAACGGGCAGCATTGGATGGGAACGGACGGAGCGGGGATCTTCCGGCAGGGGAAGCTCGTGGCCAGACTGTCGCCGCTCGAGACGCGGGCGGCCATGTGGGTTCAGGAAGAGCTGGGCAAGCACGTCATACAGCTGCGATCGCCTTCGGACGGCAAGTTCATCACGTTCGTGCTGTTCGGCAACGAGTCGGATATCAAGCCGATGTTGAGCGGAGGCCGCATCCGGTTCCGCATCTCCTGCTCGGGTTCGGCGCAGATCATCGCCAGCGAATCGACGCTCGACGTCACGGACAAAGCGAACATAGCGCTCCTGGAGAAGGGCTTGGACCAAGAATTGAAGAAACGCATTCACACGACGGTTTCGTATACGCAGCGGCAGCGCGCCGACGTGTTCGGCTTCGGGGAGCTGGTTCGGTGGCGGCAGCCGAGAACGTGGAACAAGGTCAAGGATAACTGGCGGGACGTCTATCAGAAGCAAGTCGGCATCGACGTGAACACGGCCATCCGGATCAAGTGGTTCGGCGGCGCGGATAAGCCGATCTGGAATCGGAAACTTTCGGAGAACGAGGTGGAGAAATGATAGCGGCTACGGTCGTGTTCGGCTGCGTCGTATATTACGAGTGGCACTATCTTCGAAAGCGCAACCGGAGCAAGCGCGCCTTCCGCATCGTACTTGGATTATTGACGCTGCTCTGGGGAATCGTCGTCGCGGTCGCCCTGTTGAAACAGCGATTCTCGCTGGGCATTGCGTTCGCGAGCCTGTTCGATCCGCTACAGCGTTTGTTGAACTTGAGGTGACGAAGGAGAGGGCGATGTGAAAGGAATCACGCAAGTTCAACTGTATGTGATGCTTACGCAATTTCTCTTCTCGACGGCCATTGGCTTCTACATCGGTCCGCTCGTCGAAATGGCCGGCTTCATGTCATGGATGAGCACGGTGCTCGGATGGGGATTCGGTCTGCTGTTGTCGTATTTCTCGTACCGGCTGTACCGGAAGCGGCCCGATTCGTTCCTGGGGGAATACGGCAAAGAGATCCTGGGGCGGTGGCCGCACTACATTCTCTTCGCCGTTGCCGTAGTTATCCATCTGTACATGGCGGCGTTCATTCTCCGCGAATTGACCGACTTCATCATTCAAATCTATTTGCCGGGAACGCCGAGCTGGGCGGTCACGACCTTATTCGGCCTATGCATCGCAAGGGGCACGCGTTCGGGCCCCGTCGGTTTCTTTCGCGGCGCGCAGGGTTTGTTCCTGTTCAGCGTCATCTCCGTCTTGACGTTCCCGCTGTTCACCGTTAACCCGGTCGACAACGATAGGCTCGTCGCGCTCTTGACGGATTTCCACCCGCGCGGCATCTGGGAAGGAGGAATATTGTCGACGGCCTTCTTCGCCGAAATGTCGTTCATCATCTACCTGTTCCCGTACTTCAATCATAACCGGAAGACATTCCGGACGCTCGTATGGGCGAGCCTGTCCGCCCTCGTCGTCGTCGTCGTCAACATGATCGCCGTGCTGCTCCTGTTCGGCTCCGATCTGACGGCGAACATCACCTATCCGACGCTGGAATTGATCCGATACATGCGCGCGGGCTCGTTCCTGGAGAATCTCGATCCGCTGCTGATCGTGTTCTGGCTGTTCAGCATGCTGCTGAAAATCGGCTTGTTCCTGATCGTCGGCACGATTCTGGCCACGCACCTGTTCGGGCTGAAGGACCATAAGCCGCTGTCGTACGGGATGTCCGCCGCCATGATCTTCCTATCCATGTATTTGTTCGATTCCATGGCCGATATCGAGAAGATTACGGACAGCGGCGGCTCCGCCATGCTGATCCTTAAGGCGGCGATGCCGTCGCTCTACTTATTCGTCGATTGGCTGCGGAACGGAAGACGGAAGAACGCCAATGCGGTGTCTGCGGAATGAACGGCCGCCGTCATAGGACGCATATCAAGACGCACGCGAGTCTGGCGGCCTCGCAAGCCGGCGCGCGCACACTGTCGAAGGAGGATGGGGATTGGGCAACGGCCATTGCCGAAGCATCGATTGTATTTTGGATGCAATTGCATTATAATGCTTCTTACATTTGAACATTTGAATATATGATTTCATTGAAGATGGTGGTGAGAGAAGTAGCCTCTACAAGGATGAAGATGAGCAGGCAGACGGTCATCGAGATCGGTTCCGATGCTTTGCGTGAAATCGGATCCGATTTGATTTGCGAGGTGTGCATCGCTAACGGGGGCTCCTGCTGCTATGGTTGTCGCCATCTTGCAGATGGAATCGGATGCACCAGACGCAACACGAGCTGCACGGCCTGGTTATGCGGCTATCTGAAGTACCTGTTGTATGCAACGGGGCAGCTGAAGGAATGGGACGAATTTTGGCGGCAGGTGCCGGGTCAAGACTTTCGCGAAGATTTCACGCCGGCGGTTTTCGACGTAGAGAAGGGGTTACTAATACGGAGCATTCGCCCGCTAAGCGAAGCCTTGGCGGCCGACCTGCAGGAATTAGTCCGACAGCATATCGCGATCGGGTTCATCCTGACGTTGCGGGAGAAAATAGACAAAAACATTGACCGGTTGAACCAGTGCGAGCAGGATCCGAAGAAGCGGAAGAAAATCGAAAGAAACATAAAGGTGTTGGCGAGTCCGTTCCACCGGTTACGGAGAGCGCTGCAGCAATATGAACCGAATAACTAGTCGGAGAAGGAGAGAACGATGGCAGCCTTACCCAATTGTCCGCAATGCGGCTATGAATACACTTACGAAGACGGAGGGTTATTCATTTGCCCGGCATGCAGTCATGAGTGGACGCCAACAGCGGCTACCGGGACGAATGAACGGAAGCTCGTCAAAGATGCGAATGGAAATCAATTAAGCGACGGCGATACGGTGACGATCATCAAGGATCTGAAAGTGAAAGGAAGCTCATCCGTTCTGAAAATCGGCACCAAAGCGAAGAACATTCGGCTCGTTGACGGAGATCATGATATCGATTGCAAGATCGAAGGCTTCGGCGCCATGAAATTAAAATCCGAATTCGTAAAAAAAGGATAGGTGTGCGCATCCATACAATGGGGTAATGCGTGCCGATGCATGTTATCCAAAGTAACTGAATAGATCAATGAACTTTGATAATAAAGACAAGGCTGCCTTTCGGCAGCCTTTTTTACGTTAAGGACAGATCATTACAGTAATGTGGCTATTAAGACGGGGTATAAGACAGGCTGGCGCTAAATGAAAGTTGGGTGATATCAGCAGCAGAGGGATCCGTAGACTCAAGCGTCCTTACGCGAATCCCTATGCGATCACCCGCGGCAACTACTAATGATCCCAGATTTATATTCGTTGCGGTTCGGAACGTACCTGCCGTAATGATATTATTCGGAAATCCGAATCTTAGGGAGCTGGTTAATGGAGTGGTCACGTAAGGTGAAGAACTATGATCAATCCCGCTATTAGGAACAGACGATGCGAGGAATACGGTAAAATCATATTGAAGACCGAGCGTATTTATAGAAACCACGGATGCAACCAGTAGATCAGCGCTAATTTGTAAATTTTGAATCGTACCTGCAAAGGGAATCGGGAAAGCAAAACCGCCTGCTTCGGGGGGCATAGTCGATTCTCCGGAACCGTCGATAACTTCAACCGTGTGATTACCGAAACCCATTAAAATCGGAGCTGCTGAGACTACTGTAGCGCCGCTAATAATGATCCCGGTTGAAAATGGAATTAACCCCCCAAGCCCAGCTGGTCCGGTTGCTCCTACTGGTCCTGCTGGTCCGGTTGCTCCTACCGGTCCCGCCGGTCCTGCTGGACCGGTTGCTCCTACCGGTCCCGCTGGTCCCGCTGGTCCGGTTGCTCCTGCCAATCCAGCTGCTCCAAGTGCGCCAGCAAGTCCTGCAAGCCCTGTGGGGCCAGCCTCGCCGATTGCTCCAGCGAGTCCTGCTAATCCAGCAGGTCCAAGCGCTCCTGCAAGCCCGGCAGGTCCAGCTTCTCCGATTGCTCCAGCAATTCCTTGAAGTAATTGGGCTCCTTCTGCTGGAGGACCAACTGGTCCTCGAGGTCCTCGAGGTCCCGCTGGTCCTCGGGGGCCTTGTGGTCCTTCAGGTCCCGGAGGTCCTGGAGGACATTTAAATCTGCCCATTGTTTCATCTCCCTATTTATGATGTGCTTCATCATATTCAAAATACACGACGGTATCTGGCGATACATGCCTATAACACTTGAGAAATGGGTGGCGGTTCTTACCCAATTTTCCTTCCTTTTATGTGATTGTCCCTTTCAAAATATCTATTCCCGGATTAGATTGTTATAGATTTGAAGACCAGGGAGTGGAGCGAATGGAGAATCGGCCATTGATAGGGATATTAGTATCCAATAAGAATAATAGGAAGCGTGTTTTGGAGCTTTATCAGCGTTATGACCGTTTGAACCTTCGCCTCGTCGCCTTTACTCCGGCAGATATTAATTGGGAGAATCAGCGTATTAACGGAACCAGCTTGATTAAGGGCATATGGAAACAAAGCTCCTTCGCTTTTCCTGACGTCGTCTATAATCGGTCATTCAACAAAAAAACAATCACGATTCAACGTCTTGAGAGCGCGATCGGCCCAAACAAATGCTTCAACAAGATTAACTTTTTCAACAAATGGGATCTCTACAACCTATTAAAACAGTCAGAGCTTAACCCGTATATTCCAGAAACTTTTTTATACGATCAAGCGAGTGTATCGGAGCTATTAGAGAAATATCATGTCGTATATGTAAAGCCTATTTATGGATTCAAGGGAAAGTCTGTATACCGGGTTGATAAAACTATTCATGGGGATGTCCGCATTTCTTTGCACTCTTTGGCTCCGAGGTTTATTTGCAGACAACATGAAAGCTATCAAAAGAAATTAGATGAGCTTCTCGTTACAGAGAACTATATGGTTCAGCAAGGGATATTTATCCGGCAGCTCAATCGCCGATATTTTGACATTCGTGTCCTTGTTCAAAAAGATATTTCGGGAGAGTGGACGGTTTCCACGCTTGCATGCCGTGTGGCATATGAACATTATTTCAACACGAGTATGTGTGAATTCATCTACGATGCCGCAGAAATTATTCCTATCCTATTAAGTCAGGATAAAACCGATGAGTTTGTCCAATCTCTACATCAGGTAAGCATTGCGGCTGCGCAAGTAGCGGAGACTCAAATAGGTTCATTGGGAGAATTGAGCGTGGATTTCGCTATAGACGAACAAGGTAAGCTGTGGATCATCGAACTGAACGGAAAACCTCAAAAAAGTATATACAAAGACATAAAGAGTGTAAAACAGAAAAATCTAGTATATAGCAGACCGTTGGAATATGCTTATTATCTCTCTCATACTTCCGCTTCCACACGCGACTCTAGTCAGGCGGAATAGGCCGATTGCCATTATTTCGATAAAGCTGCACTTAGGCGGCTGATGAAGAGAGTCGTTATGCCAACGGGCGGGACTGTCTCGGCCATGAATCACGACTGCCAGGACAGTCCCTTTGCATTACCCCTCGCTTGGAACCGCTGTCGCTGCTCGTCGATCCCTCATCCGGCGCCATAAGTACTGGCCGAAGCTTTTTTCGAGGATAGGGACAGGAAGAGAAGACCGAGCCCCAGGAAGAAGCTAGAGATGACGCTTACCGTCACTTCGAGAACCCGACATGCGAGAACGAGTGCGCAACGAACGAGAGATTGCGGGCTATGACGAATACGCCGTTTCGCGCCCGCCATGATGGCGACGATCGTCCCGGCAAGAAAGGCGTGCTGCACGAAATCGTATTGAACCGGAACGATTCTCCTTTCCAATTCTTAATGACTGCATATACATCATACGACTACCCCATCAAGCCTTGAATAATGATTCCAATGCCCCCCGTCAGAACGATAAGAAGGATGGGGTTCATTCTCCATTTTCTCAAAACAAACAACGAGCATAAAATATACATACAGCAATCCAATTTACATCGGCTGCCATGCTTAATATAGGCGTTCCAAGCAACGTCAGTAACACTATCGTTGCGGCAGCGGAAATAATAAGCCCTAGGGAAGCCGATTTCAAGCCGTTCATAGCTTCAATCACATAGACTGATTTACTTCCGCCGTGGAATAAGCGATACAGCAAAATCGAGATGCAGACCCCGGAAATTATGCAGCCGAAAGTTGCGACGAACGCACCGGGAATCCCGGCAATTTGCCAGCCAACAAAAGTGGAGGCATTCACCGCTAACGGTCCGGGCGTCATTTGCGATATGGCAATAATGTCGCTAAAAGTACGTTGCGTTACCCATTCGTATTTTTCAACTACCAGTTCTTGAATGAACGGGATGATTGCGTATCCGCCTCCGATACCGAACAAACCGATCTGAAAAAAGACCGACAACAGTTTCAATAGCTGCTCCAATCAACGCTGCCTCCTTCCGTTCCGCCACACCTTCGCCATGCATATCACACAGCACACGACGAGGATAATTGCCACATTGACGCCGAAGAAAAAATTAGCAGCAAATGCCGCGGGAATCATCAGAGTAAGAAGGAGGGATTGCTCCTTGACCGCCATCCTGCACATATCAACAACGTAATCAACCATAAGAGCCGCCACGCCAGCCTGCATTCCTTGTAATACCGCAGAGATCAAAGAATTCGACGCAAAAGCATGATAGAACGCAGAGATGATGATCAATATGACGAACGACGGAGCGATGGCAGCAATACAACTGATTACAGCCCCCGTCATCCCAGCTGCCCGAAGCCCTGCGAGAGTCGACAAGTTATTGCAATTGCTCCCGGCAACGACTGTGCGATAGCAGCCATACTGACGAGATCGTCTTCAGCAAACAGTTTTTTTCGGGATACAAAATACTTCCGAATCATTGGAACAACAACATACCCGCCGCCAAACGTAAATGTGCTGATAAACACATTTATCCCCAGCAGCCAGATATATCGTCTGGTTTTTGGACTCATCATCCGATCGCCTCCTTGCACCCTATCATTATGGAGGTTGTTAAGCCATCCGTAAAATGATATGATTTTGCAATCACGATTAGTTAAATTCATGAAAGGGAGCGTATCAGTCATGACGCTTCGTCATTTTGAAATATTACGTGCGGTAGCTGAAACGGGAAACTTTACAAGGGCTGCGGAAAAGCTGTTCATAACGCAATCGGCTGTTTCCCATGCGATACGAGAACTCGAAATCAAGGCGGGAACGGCTTTATTTGACCGATTATCCAAAAGCGTCCAGCTTACAAAAAGCGGCGGGCTGTTGCTGGAAGAAATTTTGCCGATATTATCATCGTGCGAAGCGTTAGATGCACGTATTGGCTGTTTGGAACAACGGGCCCCCCTGCACATCGTTTCAAGTATTACAATTGCGGCGTTCTGGTTACCGGAAATAGTGAAATCTTTTCAAGGAGATTGGCCTGATATACCGATCAAGGTAGAAGTGGTCAGCGCGGCGAATGCCATTGAAATATTGAGGAAGGGCAAAGCGGATATCGCTTTGATTGAAGGCGCGTCTCCGCAAGGGCCGTATATATGTACTGCTTTTGCTTCTTATCCGTTACATATTGTGTGCGCTCCTGACTATCCCGTCGTTCACAAGGAATTGACGCTGCAACAATTTTGTTCCGAAAAGCTGTTGTTGCGTGAGAAGGGCAGTGCGATCCGCGACACGTTGGACAGCGTTCTTTATTTGTCCGGATTTACCGCGCAGCCCGTATGGACAAGCGTAAATTCCCTGGCATTGATTGAAGCTGCCAAGGCCGGATTGGGCATCACAATTTTGCCGGATGTTCTTGTCGGCGAATCGCTCTCTCAGGGGAAATTGATTCCGCTGTCCGTTCAAGGTCTAGTATTGGAAAACGAAATCATTGCCGTTCGCCATCGAGATAAATATTTGACGACTCCGTTAAAATCCCTTTTTATGCGCATTACGGGCAGCAATTTGGATTGAGATATTTTAAGCCGCGTTAATATAGAATAAGGCTTGATGACGGCTGGTTCACGATGCGCCCGTTGATGCAAGGAAGCGGACAGGAGATCCGTTAATCGCTTCTTGATCACGTGTTTTCGTGTGCTGGCGGACAAGATATCCGCTATATCAGCTGATTCACATGTTCTCGGTACCATCCGGGCATATTAACGGATCCTATGTCCGTTCGATACCCCAAATAGCCTGATTTCGCCCCAATAACGGAACCTCTGTCCGGCGGTCGTGGAGCGGAGAACTTTCCCTTTCAATAGATGCGGCATATGCGGCGTCGAACTTGCTCAACAGCCTGAGCCGCGTCATCGCGGCTTTTTGTGCTGCGCCCGGATACACATCTCTGCCGGCCGCGCCATGTATATGAAAAGTTTTAGGATCGTATATGTTTTTCATATTTTTCATAGAGATAGCCGCATGCTAACATATACAGAGGAAAATAGAGAGGATCGCTATTCGGTTTCCGATTTCATGGTTTCTGTCTAGTCGGCATAGGTGATCATTAATGCTCAAGAAGTCAGCCTTCCCCTTACTGTTATTGAACATGTTTCTCGCCAATCTGAGCATGGGGCTCGTCATTCCGATCGTGCCCGAGCTTCTGAAGGCGTTCTCGGCAAGCGGACAGGCGGCAGGCTATTTGGTCTCTTGTTTCGGATTGACGCAGTTCCTGTTCTCGCCCCTCGCAGGCACGTTGTCGGATCGGTACGGTCGTAAACCGCTGATTATTACAGGGTTGATCCTGTTCGCAATCTCCAACCTGCTCGCAGCGTTCGCCAACGATCTGACCTTGCTATTCGTATCGCGATTGATTGGCGGAGTGGGCTCAGCCGCCCTGGTCCCGCCCATTATCGCGTATATTGCCGACATTACGGCGGACGATCGGCGCAGCAAGGCCATGTCGTGGCTAGGCGCTTCGATGACGTCGGGCTTTATTATCGGCCCGGGCGTCGGAGGGCTGCTCGCGGAATGGGGCATCAAGGCGCCATTCTATGTATCCGCATGCGTTGGGCTATTGGCGACGTTGTGCAGTCTATGGGGCTTGCCTGAATCGCTGTCGGCGGACATTCGCCGGCTGGGCCGGCATGCGAAGGAGAAGAAGGACCATGTATTCCGGCAAATCGCGCTGTCCGTTCGGTCGCGTTATTTTGTCTTGCTGCTCGTCGTTTTCGCAATGACCTTCGGTTTAACGCATTTCGAAGCGATTTTCCCGCTTTTTGTCGTACAGGTATACGGGTTCACGACGCGTCAAATCGCGATGCTGCTTACCGTATGCTCGTTCGTCGGCACGTTGAACCAGCTGCTGCTGACGGACCGGATCACGCAGCGATTCGGGGAAACGCGGATTATCGTGGCCATGCTGCTGTTATCGGCGGTATCGCTCGTATGCTTGTTATTCTCGGGCCGCTACTATTACGTCATGGCAGTCACCATGTTGTTCTTCACGTTCAATAATATCCTGCGTCCCGCGATCAATACGCTGATGTCCAAAGCGGCCGGGACCGAACAGGGCTTCGTGGCCGGAATGAATAATGCCTACACGAGTCTCGGCACGATATTCGGACCGATGCTGGCGGGGATATTGTTCGAAGTCCATTTCGACCTGCCTTATCTGTTCGGCGGGTTCGTATTGCTCGTGTGCGGCATCTTCTCGGGAAGCCGATTGAGGCAAGTGCTCTTACCGAGGGAAGCATAACGCCATCGCTGTTATTCCGGTTCCTTATGCGCATGGTGCTGCAGATGCTTTCCTTCTTGTCGGAACACGTCGATAAAGTTCCGGGCCGTGTTGGACAAGCGATGATTTTTCAGCCAAATTAACCCGAGCGGAGAAGACATCCCGGCCGCAGGGGAGATCTTGTACGCATGAATCGCAAATCCTTGATACCGTTGAAGCAGCGTTTCCGGAACGATCGATGAACAAAAGCCGGTCGAAACCAAATCCATCAACAGCAAAATGTCGGAGCATTCGCCGATCACGGCGGGATGCAGGCGGTGGTGGGAGAAGGCCTCCAAGATCAGATAATGCACGCCCAATCCCTGCGTGCTTGGCAATAAGAGCCGTTCGTCCGCCATGTCCGCGAGCGATACTTCCTGTTCGAACCTCTTATGGTTCCGGGAGGTAATCAAGTAAAATGGTTCGGTGTACAGGTGAAGGACGGTAAAATCGTCCAATTCAAGCGGCAATCGGATGAATGCCAATTCGATTGCCCGGTCCCGGACGAGCTGGCAGAGATGCGCGGACTCATTTTGCTGAATTTTATAGGTCACCTTCGGATAGCGCTTCCGGAATCGATGCAGAATGCCCGGCAAATCGGCAACCGAGAACGTATTCACGCCAATCGCCAGTCTGCCATTCACCCCGTTTCCAACTTCCTTAACCTCCATCTGGGCCTCTTGCATTAATTGATCCATTTGCAGCGCATAGGCATATAACGTCTTTCCCGCATCCGTCACTTCCATGTATTTACCGTTTCGCTCCAGCAGCGCTGCGCCGAGTTCCTCTTCCATGGCCTTCAGCTGCTGGCTCAAGGGCGGCTGAGACAGATGAAGTTTTCTCGCCGCGGCCGATATGCTCCGTTCTTCCACGATCGCAATGAAATAGCGAAGCTGTCTGATATCCATCCTTGCGCACATCCTTTTCGGCTATATGAAAAACATATACGAAATCAATTTAATATATATTTTTCCTTTGGATAACCCCATGCTAACATAGTTATGGAGAACGATAAAGGAGGAATCGGAAATGATGAAATATTCCACTAAGCTGGCTTCGCTCATGCTGGCGGCTTCGTTAGGACTTACAGCTCTTCCAGTCGGTGCGCTGCATGCGAATGCCGCTTCCGTCAAACTCACGGATGAAGCCATCCAGCAGGCCATAGACGCGCTTGCCGATTATCATGTCCTGCAGGGCTATGAAGACGGATCGACGGCCGTTCGCAATCCGGTCAGCCGCGCGGAATTGGCGAAAATGGTCGTCATGACGTTCAACCGGCAAGACAAAGTTCAGTCGCCTGCCGGCTTCACGGATATCAAGCCCGGCGCATGGTACTATCCTTATGCTGCGGAATTGGTCGAAGCAGGCATTATGCAGGCGGTCGACGGAACCTTCAATCCGAAGGGCAGCGTGTCCGACCCGGGAGCTATGAATTCTTCGATGCGGCTACGGGCGCAAGCCGCGGCGACAGCGGAACCTTCTTCATTACAAACGACGGCGCGAAGAGGATCTTGATCTTGGAATCGATGAACTATCAAGCGGTTGTAGATATAACGGAACTGAATGCGGATGTCTTCACGTACCGAAGAATGGGGAAGGATGCGCAGGGCAACGATGTAGAAGTATTCGTCGAGCATGTTCCGTATACGGGCAGCAAGCTTGCTTTCACGGATCCGGACAAGCCCCTGAATACGACGACCGGCGAAATTGCTAAGGACGCGGATGGCGCTCGAATCTTGGGCAGCACGCTTTGGCACGGAACGCAGGTGTTGGACGAACAAGGAAATGACGTCACGGCGTTCAACGCCAACTTTATCAGTCTGGCCAAATTCGACGACAAGACGAACCGATATGAATTCTTCGATGCGACTACGGGCGAAAGCAGGGGCGACTACGGCTACTTTGCTATCGTGCACGACAATAAAGTCAGAGCCCATGTATCCATTGGTACGAGCAAGTATGGGATCGCCGTAGAAATAACGGAATTGAACAGTCATACGTTTACGTATAAACGAACGGGCAAAGACAAAGACGGCAAAGCGATCACTGTATTCGTCGAACATGAGCCCTATAAAGGCGAGCTTAACCCGATCTTTACGATGAAGTGATTGCGAAACTCAGTCGGACCTTATACGAAGGAAACAAGCTTGCCGGAATTTCGAATTCCGGCAAGCCTTTTTTATGTCGTCGTCATCATTGAAACGCATGCAGGCCAGCAGCGGCTAGAATGTGGTGAACGCCATTGACAGAGCACCCATTCTGAATCATAATTGAACTGACTAGTCAGTACAATAATGGAGGGTTGTTTATGATGAAGTGGGTAAGCCGATATGATTTGCTTCCTCTTGAACGGTACCGGCAGCAGCGTGCGGCAGGAGCGGCGCTGTACGATCCGGATAGCGATTCATGGTCGGTCTATACGCATGACAGCGTCAAACGCATTCTAGCCGATTACGAGCATTTTTCTTCTCAGATGCAGGAGCATCCATCCGAGGAGGAGCCGATCGAGGGCAGCATTTTGCGGCGAGATCCGCCGAAGCATAAGCAGATGAGATCCCTCGTCGCGAAAGCATTTACCGCGAAGGTGATTGAAGCGATGGAACCCCGAATACGGATTATCGCAGAGGAGCTGCTTGACCGGGCCGCCGGCGCGGGGTACCTTGAAGTGGTCGGCGATTTGGCAAGTCCGCTGCCGGTCATCGTCATCGCGGAGCTGCTGGGCATTCCTTCGGAAGATCGGGCGTTGTTCAAGGGATGGTCCGATGATCTCGTGGGGAAGGATTATACGCGCTATTTGCAATGCCAGAAGGAAATGACGGATTATTTTCGCATCCGGATCGAAGAGCGGAGAGTGCGGCCTCAGGATGACTTGATCACGGCGCTCATGCAGTCCTGCATGGCGGACGATAACGGGCTGAGCGAGCTGGAAGTGATCGGCATGTGTATCCTGCTGCTCGTCGCCGGGAACGAGACGACGACCAATCTTATTGCCTCGATGATCATGTGCCTCGAGAGCAGTCCGGAATTATACAAGGAGCTTCGCCTGGATCATTCGCTGATCCCCGGAACGGTCGAGGAGACGCTCCGCTTCTGCTCGCCGGTGCAAATCATGGAGCGCAGGGTGAAGGCCGATATGAATTGGAACGGGCATTCGATGAAAGAGGGGCAGCGGGTTTACACTTATATCGGCGCGTCCGGCCATGACGAGCATGTATTCGTCGACCCGGGGAAGTTCGACGTTAGACGAAGCCCGAACCCGCATTTGGCATTCGGGCAAGGGATTCATTTCTGCCTGGGAGCGATGCTGGCGCGGCTTGAAGCGAAGGTGGCGCTAAGCGCCATCGTCGATCGAATCGACAGTCTGCAGCGTACCGGCGACGAACCGCTCGAGAGGCTGGAGAGCGATATGATGTTCGGCATTAAGCAGCTGCGGCTAAAGTTGTGAATGGAGGCTATCGCTTATGAGCAGAGACAAAATATTGGACGCGGCGGTCCGAGTGTTCTCGCGCAGCGGCTATCACCGTTCGAGCATGGACGAGATCGCGCTGGAAGCGGGCGTTGCCAAGGGAACGCTGTATTATCATTTTCCGAGCAAGGCGCTTATGTTCCAGGCGCTGATTACGGAAGGGATGCGAATGATTACCGGCCGGATCAAGTCGGCAATCAACCAGGATCGTACGCTTCAAGAGCAGATCGAGCTGGTCATTCGGTTAAACGTCGATCTGTTCCTGGAGTACAGCGAGCTGGCGCATATTTTCTTCAACGAGATCTCGAACGGAATCGAGGAAGACGTGCTGCTCGTCGTACGGAATGAACGCGACGCGTATATGCAATTTATTGCGGATATCCTGATCGAAGCCGGAATGGCGCAGGAAGACGGGCGGATGGCGGCGTCCGGCGTGCTCACAATGCTGAACGGCTTGTGCGGCTATTATTTGCGCCATCCGGGCGAAGCGAAGCGCGAGCAGATCAACCGGCTGCTGTATGCCGCGGTCACGACCGGATTATTGCAAGGGCAGGCATAGCACGAGACACGAGAGGCGGTTGCAAGGACGTCTTATTAAAGTCGCGTAATTGCGGCTTTTTTGTATTATCGTTACCTCTCGACCATGTTCATCATAGGATTACCGCCTATACAACCCGGAGCGACTCGTCCATAATGAATAGGTATGATTCGCATCGCTTAGCGACCAAGTAACCTATACCCATACATCCCAGAGGTCACTTCTGTTCACGCATTGGAGGTGGAGCCATCGGACGATTATGATTCGGTGAATGCGGGCAAGTCTTGATCGAGAATAGAGGAGGAGGCTTACAGGCATAATGAAATTTCATACGAATAATTTGAAAGCGCTTGCAACCAGCTTGATGATTGTGACGATGTTGTTCGGCTCCGCGACGGGCGTCTTTGCCGACGGCAATGGCATGACCGGCAGTCCGGCGACGACGACTACCGCGGACGAAGGCGGGACGGTACTGGCCGGGCCGACGGATTATAACGTGAACGCATGGGATTCGCATACTTATGGCGGCTCCGGCTGGACGGACTATAAGGTCGCGTTCGATATTTCGAATCTTGCCGATACTTCCGGGGATTGGCATGATTTCAAGCTGCAGTTCAGAAACAACGCCGATAATTACTATTGGGCCTATATCGCCGACTGGGGGATGAATCTGTATGGGAACGGTTCTGTCAGCTACAATAACGGCAGCCCCATCGCCAGCGTCAGCCCTCAGCCGGTCTACACGGATGCCCCGATCCACTATGAGTTCGACGTGCACGGCAACACGATCACCGGTTATGCGGACGGCACCCGGATTTTCGCCTATACCGACGACAATGCAGGCGCGCTGTTATCCGGCGGCGTGAGTTGGACGGCGGAGAATATCACGCTAACGCTTCATGATTTCACCATCACCAGCTTGGATCCCGGCGGCGTAACGGCAGTCGGCCCAACCGATTATTCGGTGACCAATGGACAGTCGGCCTCTTACGGCGATTCCACCTGGATGGATTACAAGGTCGCGTTCGATATCTCCGACTTCGACTTGATGCCTGCGGGCTGGAATGATTTCAAATTGCAATTCAGGAACAGCAGCCCGGATGCGAATAACAATCCGAAAGATTATTACTGGGCATACATCGCCAACTGGGGCATGAATCTATACGGCAACGGTTCCGTTAGATATGACGGCGGCACGTTAACCGGCGTTAACCCACAGCCGGCGTACACGGATACCCCGATTCACTATGAATTCGACGTGATCGGCAATACCATCACCGGCTATGCGGACGGTGCTCAGATCTTCTCTTATACCGATACCAACGATAGCAAGCTGTTATCCGGCGGCGTGAAGTGGTCCGCGGAGAATCTCAACGTCAAGCTGGAGCATTTCACCATCACGCTCTTGAAGACGGGCGATGGCGGCGGCGACGGCGGCAGCGGCGGGAAGCAGACGATCGCCGATCCGGTTACGATCGGAGCGATTAACGTTCCCCAAGCCGGCGTCTTCCCGACCAGCCGTTATCACTACCTCTATAACAACGGCGTCTCGGATGCATGGGCCTATAGAGACGGCGGCCAAGGCGTAGCTGCAGAGACCATTACTTGGGATCCGTTGATAGCAACTACCTTCAAGACGAATACGGTGTATACGGCGACCGTTACCTTGGAGCCCATCCAGCCGAATACGACCTTCGACGGCTTCGATACGGCTAATCTTGCAGGTCTGCCTACAGAAGGCGTGACCAATACCGATATCGGCACGGATGGCGACAACCTGGTGGTCAAGATCACCTATGCGCCTACAGGCAGCACCGCGGCGGCCTTTCACGAAGATCAGGGGTTATTGTTCGACGATGAGTTCAACGGTACTTCGCTGGATGCAGCCAAGTGGGTGCCGAGCGTCGAAGAAGTACGCGCAGGGGGAAGCGCTTGGGATCATAGCCTGATTAAAGTGGAAGACGGCCATCTGGCATTAGGCATGGAGCGCGATCCGCAGCAAGGCACGGAATACGGCTTAGCCGCGGACCCTAACTTTATCTTGGCCGGTGCGGTGCAGACCGCTCTGGATGACCGAAGCGTCGTCAACTTCGAGAACGCCTACGGGTACTACGAGTCCAGTGTCAAATTTCCGCATGTCGCCAACACCTGGGGCGCGTTCTGGCTGTATGAACCGTCGGTACTGATCGAACAGAACGATGGCCTGGACGGTACGGAAATCGATATTCTTGAAACGATCGGCAACGGCGAAGGCGGATCCGACAGCTCCTTGCACTGGAACGGCTATGCAGGCGCGCACGCAGCGGCCGGCACGAACTATTCGTATAACGATTATGCGTCCAATATCTACGACGGCAATTACCATAAACTCGGCTTGCAGTGGACCCCCTCGGGCTATACCTTCTACATTGACGGGAAAGCGATGTGGAAAGTAGACGGCGGCATACTCGACCAAGGTTACGGGACAGGCAGCTTCAGCGGCATCGATCAGAACCCGCTTCATATCTTGCTCTCGATCGAGAAAGCCGGCGGCGCACTGCCTGCCGATTTCACGCATGACGAAATGCGAGTGGATTATGTCCGCGTATACGATCGTCCGAAGTACACGGCGGACCTGAGCCTTGCTCCGGTATACGATGCCGTTAACAGCCAATGGCAAATTCAAGCCACGCTGACGAATACGGCCTCCTCCGGAGACCCTCAGACCGGTACCGTTACTTTCGAAGGGGCGACCGATCATTACTCCGTTGCCCCGGGCGGCCAACAGGTATTCAACTTTGCAGTAGATCCGGCTAAAGTCGCAGGCATCGGCTCCACGTTCACGGCCGATTTCACGACCGATAACGGCGGATCGGGATCGGCCAGCGTCAAATTCGGCGCGCTGACCGCCGCTCAGGCGGCAGCGCCGGTCAATATCGACGGCAATCTGACGGACGATGCTGTCTGGGGAACCGCGCAACCGATCCATTTCGACGACGGTACTTCCAGCGGCTTGAGGCCAGCGGTTACCGCCGCAGGCAAACTGGCTTGGGACGAAGACAATCTCTATCTTGCCGTAACGGCCAACACGCCTGACTTGAATCAGAGCCAAACCGGCGGCAACATCTGGCAAGGGGACGGTCTTCAGCTTGCAGTCAGAGGTTCGGCGGGGTATCGCGAGATGGGCTTCGCCCTTAATCCGGTCCAAGGCGTCCAGCAATGGAACTGGGGGGCCGACGGCACGCTGACCGGCAACAGCGCCATCCCTGCGGATATGGCCACAACGCAGATCGTGCGGGATGACAGCAGCGGAACCACCACGTATGAAATCGCCATGAAGTGGGCGTATCTCGGACTGGACGGCAGCGATATCCATGCAGGCAGCCTATACGATATCGCCTTGGTGCTCAACGACTCGGACGGCAGCAACAGGGGCTATCTCGCCTTCTACGACGGCATCGCCACGGGCGCCAAAGGCGTGGGCATGGGCAAGCTGGTATTGGCGGCAGCTCCGCCGGTCACGCCGCAGGACACGGTGAACATTAGCGGCGTTCCGGTACGCTTCACAGTGAACAACGGCACGGTCGCCGTCGATTTGCGGGACAAGCCGCTTGTGCAGTCCATTCTGAATGCCTCGGGGAAAGACATTATCATCGATCTCTCCGGTACTGGCGCTGCTTCGGTCAGCGTGACGATCGACGTCAGTCAGTTCAAGAGCATCAACAAGACGATTACGATCGTCACCCGGAACGGTTCTTACGCCGTCACGACTCAAAAGCTATGGAACAACTCCGGCAAGCCGAGAATCATTACAGTCAAGAACGGCAAGCTTGACTTCAAGAATGGCTGACTCATTCATGTGATCGTGCCGGGCTCCGCTAGGAGCGGGCCGCAGCAGCGTTTAGCTGTTCGCATCTATCCTATATAAGACCTGTCGAAAGAATCCGTGAATCTTAATTTACGGATTCTTTCGTTTGTTGCGGCATCCGAATAGGATTGCAATGAGAATCGTTCTCGCTTATAATGCAATTCAAAATGAGGAGTTGGAGGAAATTCATCATGCCATTCAATCCCGGCCTCGACCCGAACGCCGATTGACGCAGCGAGGTCGTCGAGTCTTCGCGCACGTTATTCAAAATGGAGGAATCGACCATACCCGTCGAAACCTATTTCGGCTCGGAAGGGTATTATCGCATCATTCGGCTGAGGGAAGGGATGGAGCTCGTCGTCAGCGACGTCAGGTTTCACCTCGCCAATCGGATGGATCATCTGGGCGGCCCTCCGCGGCTGGAGCTGAGCTTCTGTCTTCAAGGGGGCATCTATCATACGATTCACGGGCATTACAAGCGCAGCGCGGAGCGGGACGGCGACTGCTTCTTAATGCTGTCGTGCGACGCGGAGTCAACGACGGACCTCGGCACGCGGTTTTTCGCGTTCCGGCAGACGGACAGTTATTCAACTTCCATGCAGGTAAACATATCCGCAGGACGAATTAAGAAGGAGTACGATGATTGGATAAGCGGCCCGGGAGTTTACTTTCCAATCCTGGGAAACAGAAAAAGGAACAGAAACAGACGGCTATAGTAGAGGTGCAAAGACGGGGAGGAAGTTCGGTATGGAAAAGAGTAGGCAACAACCGAATATCGTATTTATATTGGCTGACGATATGGGCAGCTGGGCACTTGGCTGCGCTGGCAATCGCGAAGTCCGCACGCCGAATCTGGACCGGCTTGCCTCCGAAGGGATGCGATTCGATCACTTCTTCTGCGCGTCTCCGGTATGCTCGCCTGCCAGAGCTTCGATATTGACCGGACGCATCCCATCCCAGCACGGCGTTCATGATTGGATTCGCTCGGGCAACGTGAATCGCGACGAACTGCAGGAAGAAGTACGCAGCCGGGCCGCGTTCGCGGATGAACGCACGGCCGTCGATTATTTGGCCGGTCAGCAGACCTATACCGAACGGCTTGCCGATGCCGATTATAATTGTGCCTTGAGCGGCAAATGGCATCTTGGGAACAGCACGGTTCCACGGAAAGGGTTCGACCGCTGGTTCTCGATTGCGCGCGGAGGCTGCTCGTATATGAATCCGGATATTGTCGAGAACGGCGAGGTGAAGATGGCTGACGAATACGTCACCGATCTGATTACGGATCATGCGCTCGCTTTCCTGGACGAGCTGTCCGTGCAAGAGAAACCGTTCTATCTGAGCGTTCATTATACGGCTCCGCATTCGCCGTGGGAGCTTGCCGAGCATCCGGAGCCTTATGTCGCCATGTACGAGCATTGCCCGTTCGAGTCGGTTCCCGAGCTGCCGGCACATCCGAATCAAATTGCCACGGCTCCCCGCGGGGAAGGCGCGCGGCGGAAAGAATTGCTGCAGGGATACTATGCCTCCATCTCCGCCATGGACGCCGGAATAGGCAAACTTATGGACGCGCTCGAGAAACGGGGGCTGAGGGAGCGGACGTTAATCGTATTTATGGGCGATAACGGCATGAACATGGGCCATCATGGGGTTTGGGGCAAAGGGAATGGGACGTTCCCGCTCAACATGTACGATACGTCCGTGAAAGTTCCCGCCATATTCAGTCAACCGGGCGTTATTCCGGCCGGGGAAGTACGGAGCGAGCTTGTCAGCCAGTATGATGTATTCCCTACGCTGTTGGAATATGCCGGCTTACCGTATATCTCGAAGGTTAAGCTGCCCGGCCGCAGCTTCCACGATCTGTTGATCGGACAAGAAAGCCGGGCACGAGAGGATATCGTCATCTATGACGAATACGGACCGGTCCGGATGATCCGCACCCGAGATTGGAAATACGTCCATCGCTATCCGTACGGGCCGCATGAGTTGTACGATTTACGCAATGACCCGAACGAGGATGTCAACCGCATAGACGATCCCGAATGCCAAGCAATGCTGGAGACGCTGAGACTCAGGCTCGGGGAATGGTTCGCGCATTATGTCCTCCCCGAGAAGGACGGCCGCGCCGCGCCTGTTACGGGCTTCGGGCAGCTGGCGCCGCTTTCTCCCGGCATTACGGAAGGCACCGCCTTTGTAAAATTCGGCAACTAACGGTTTATACGAACTGCCTCGCTGCGGTAGCCGTTCGGGATCAACGTATTCCGAACGAACACGAAAACAACAGCCGGTCAGCAATGACCGGCTGCGAGATTGTAGAGAAACCCGCGTTTTTTTCAAAACGCAGGGTTTCTCTCGTGCTTGGATCGTCGGCTTCTTATCTGGCTGGACAGCAGCACGGCCGTCGAAGCAAGGAAGCGGACAAGAGATGCGTTATTAGCCGGTTTTCCTTGTCTTTCCGTGTGCTTGCGGACAGGAGATGCGCTATTTCACTCTACATGTAGACATTCGGTGTTATCCGGGGGCAATAACGAATCCTGTATCCGATCGCCGGCCCAAAACACCGATTTCCATACAAATAGCGGATCCTGTGTCCGTTGAATAGGGGCAACCTCGTCAGGCGATGCGATGCCGTCTATTATTGTCTCGACAGCCTGGCAGCCGGTCGGCTAGGACCGGCTGTTTACGCCTTCGTTCCAAATGAAACGCACTTATTTCTTCACGACAGGCACCCAGAATTCACCGTAGAACGTACCGTCGCCGTTATCTTGGCGATACGTCGCATTGGGACCGCCGATGTAAGCGTAATCCGTGACTTGGGCCAAGACTTCGCCGAAAGCGCGGTAAGTCAGCTCATCGAATAACGTTTCCTTGCCGCCGTTTCCCGCGACCACGATGTACTCGCTCTCGGGAAACTCGATGATGCGCGTTGCGTCAGCGACGGATTTTCCAGCCTCCACCGCGAAATAATTCCACGGCTTGCCTTGATACACCTCGTTGACCGACCATTCGCGATCGTCCTTTGCGGCACTTTTGAGCTTATCGAAACGCCCGTCAGCCTTGAGCTTGCCCCAGAACGCCGCTTTTTCCTTCTGCATCGCCGGCATGTCCTGGAAATTCGACTGGATTGAAAAACCGTAAGCGGTCAAGAGGAATGATTTTTTGTGGTCAAGCGTATATTCGGCCATATGCGTTCTCCTTGTATCCAGTTTTATTTTCGAAACGGAAGGGCTGTCCAATCGATTGGATCAAAGCTTAGCCTTCGACTTTCTTCACGCGCAGCCACATTTCGCCGTAGAACCCGCCGTTATCGGCCGCTCTGACGAAGATGGAATTGCCGGGACCGACATATTTATATTCGGCGATCTCTTGCAGCAGCCCGCCGAATACGCGGCCCGTGATTTCGTCGGCAAGGCGGTCCTTGTCGGCTCCCGTGCCAGGGACGACGAGGTAGTCGCCGGCGAGGAAATCGAGGACGACCGCGCCTTCCGCGTCGAACGCTCCCATCACGCCGAAGCCGCGCCAAGCCTTGCGGTCGATGGCGTAGTTTATCTGGTACTCTTGGCCGTCGGCCAGCGCGAGTAGCTCGGCAAGCTTGCCGTTCTCCGTAATTTCGGCTTTTTTCGCCGCGGTTGCTGCCGCGTTGCCTGCCCAATCGTTGTAGTCTTCAAGTGTAACACCGAAAGCCGTCATTTTGAAGTTTTCAGAAATGGTTTTGATCGCGTAGTTAGACATGTTATTCGCTCCTTTGGGGATGATGGTTACAAGATCGATTCTATTGGCCGAATGTATCAAAAAATGATACCTTTTTACGTATTTCCTCCGAACCGGCATTTTTATTGCAGTTTTTTTGATACAATAAAGCCATGAAGAAAACGGAACGAGTAAACCTGATCATGCGCTACATCAATAACCGCGCGCATTTTACGATTGCCGAGATCCAGCGGGAGTTCAAGATATCCCGCGCGACGGCGATTCGCGACATTAATGAGATTCAGGCGATGGGTTTCCCGCTGACGACCGAGCTAGGACGCGGCGGCGGCTACTCCGTCCTGCAGAACCAGTACTTGCCCTCGGCCCGGTTCACGCCGGATGAGCTGAAAGCGATTTTCATCAGCTTCATCGCTTCGAAAAATTCGCAGCTTCCGTATCTGCAAAATCGCCGCTCCATCACCGAGAAACTCATCGGCATCGCCTCGCAAACCCAGCAAGACGAGCTAATCGAGCTGAACCGGATCCTGCTGTTCGAGAACACCAATCCCGCCAATCCCAATCTGCTCGAACTTGACGATGCGGCGCCTCCGGAGCTGAACCAGTTGATTTCGCTTGCCGTGCGGGATAAGCATTTGCGGGTGACCTATGAGCCGAGTCCCGGCTGGCCGGAGCTGCTGGACGTGTTTGTGCTGCATATCTTCAACTCGAACGCGCAGTGGCTGGTCGAGGTCTATGACCTGGTTACGGATGCGTTTCGTTATTTGCCTGTCGCGCTGCTGCGGGATTCGGCCATTTCCGGGCTTGAGCTGAAGTGGACCGAGCAAGAGATCGCGAACAAAAAGCGGCTTGTCGCCCGCGAGTCCAATCTTGTCGTGAAGCTGGACGCGACGGGAATTCAGCGCTTTAAGCGCATGCATCCGCCGGGCATTATCCTGTCCTTTACCGGAATGTTTCAATCGAGCGGGATGTTCAATGTTCAGCTGGATGCGACCGATGCCGAGGCGCTGGCCTATTATGCCGATTGGCTGTTGTTTCTGGGGAAAGGCGTCGCGTATGAACGGATTCCCGATGAACTGCGAGCGCTCTTAGTAGAGCGGCTGTCCCAGCTGGGATTGTCTTGAGGGAGACGCCGGAAGAGCGTGTCCGATCAGGCACCGCCTCCATGTCCGCTTATAACGGATACGGAGGCTTTTTTTTGTTCCTATCAAACCATTCATAGTTTTTGTTGACTTATGTGGGTTTCAATTCATATAATCAACACAAGAAACCACATTCATGGTTGAGAGTCGCATTGTCCGCACATAGTATAGGAAACCTGGAGGTAATTGGATCATGGCCCTGCACAAGCTAGCTATCATTCACACGACGCCCGTCACGATCGATCCGCTTAAAGCGGTGGCGGCCGAATATTTGCCGGGATGGGAGCTGATTAATTTCGTCGATGATTCGATTCTCCCGGAGCTTATTCGCAACGAAGGCATGACCGAAACGGTCATCGAACGCTGGCTGGCTTACGCCAAGTATGCTGAACAGCAAGGCGCGGCTTGCATCGTCAGCGCCTGCTCCTCCGTCGGCGAGGTGGCCGAGATGGCCCGGCAAGTCGTCAAGGTGCCCGTGCTGCGTATCGATGAAGCAATGGCGGAGGAAGCGGTGAGCAGCGGCCGAAGAATCGGCGTAGCGGCGTCACTGGCAACGACGCTGCAGCCGACCATTCGCTTGATTGAACGCAAAGCGGAGCAGCGCGGCGAAGCCATCGAATTGAAACCGGCTTTGGCAGCCGAAGCCTACAGGCTCTTGATGAGCGGGGACAAGGAAGGACATGATCGCGTACTGGCCGCATCGCTCCTGGAGCTGATTGAATCCGTTGACGTCGTCGTGCTGGCTCAAGCCTCTATGGCACGGGTGGTTGCTTCGCTGCCTGAAGGGCTGCAATCGAAGTTTCTGGCAAGTCCTCGGCTTGGGATGGCGTATATATCGCGAATAGCGGCGGGAGCGGATCATGCCCGCTAGAGATCTGACGTTAGTAAGCATCGATGTCGGCACGACGCATTGCAAGGCGGCGTTATTGTCCGAGCAAGGCGAGATTCTGCGTCTCTCGAAGATGAAGACGATCTCTTACGCGGATAACGGATGGGTCTATTACAATCCGGAACAGCTATGGACAGGAATTGCCGGCCTTATTCGGGAAGTCGTTACGACGGCGGCCGGCGAATCGGAAGTTTCCGTAGGGGCGATCGGCATTACGAGCATGGCGGAAACCGGCGTTCTAATCGATCCGGCGACAGGGGAGGCCAAGTCGCCGTTTATTCCTTGGTTTTCGAAATGTTCCGTTCCCCAGGCGGAAGACATGGCTGCCGAAGGGAACGCACGGGAGCGGTTCATGGCAACGGGGCTGCATGCAAGCTTCAAGTACGGGCTGGCGAAGCTGCTTTGGCTGCGTCAGCATCGGTCTGAAGCCCTTCATGACGCCGTATGGTTATCGGCTTCCGACTTTATCGCGTATAAGCTGACCGGGGCGTTAGCGACCGATTATACGCTGGCTGCCCGTACATTTGCTTTTCGCACCGACAAGAAGGCATGGGACCTGGAATGGATCCGGCATTTCGGCTTTCTTCCTTCATTATTTCCCGAGGCGGCGCCGAGCGGCGCGGTTATCGGCCGCGTCCGCGCCGAATCGGCCGTCCAAGCGGGACTGCGGAAGGACATTCCGGTCGTCATAGCCGGCCATGACCACATCGCTGCCAGCCTCGCGCTGGGGGTAATCCGGCCGGGGCAAGTGATGGATTCGATGGGGACGGCCGAAACGCTCGTCGGCGTCATGGACGATCGGGAGCTGACGGAGGAGGACTTTCATTCCGGACTTGCCTTCGGCTGCCATCCGGCAGCCGGCCGTCGTTTCTGGATGGGCGGCTTGTCGGCTTCGGGAGGGTCGGTGGAATGGTTTCGTTCGGTCTGGTCCGATCCTCCGATGAGCTACGAGCAGCTATTGCAGCTGCTTACGGAACGGTCTGACCATCATCATGCGGGCACGCCGACCGGTATCCTTTACTTCCCGTATTTGTCCGGCAGCGGCGCTCCGGAACCGGACGCCCGGGCACGGGCCGCCTTTATCGGCTTGAACGCCGAGCATGGACTGCCGGATATGCTGACGGCCTTGCTGGAAGGGACCGCTTACGAGATGGAATGGATTCGCCGCGCGGGCGAGAAGGCGACGAACGCATCGATTCAGGAGCTCATTCTTACAGGGGGCGGTACGCATAATCCGGTATGGCTGCAGACGAAGGCCAACGTATCCGGCTGTCTGCTGCGGAACCCGGAACTGCCGGAGGCGGCGCTGACGGGCGCGGCGATGCTGGCCGGCGTCGGGGCGGGCGTCTACGCGGATATCGAACAAGCGGCTGCAAGCGTATCGGCCTCGCATGGACATCAGGTTGTGCTTCCGCAGGAGCGCTCGCACGCCCAATATAAAGTCTTATTCGAAGAAGGCTATCTGCCTTTGCAGCAGCCATTGCGTCATTATTACCGCCGGCTGTAGCGTCATGCGCCGAATGGCGGCAAGGAAGGGGTTGTAGACATGTTGCAGCGAATCTCCGAGCATCTGTATATGTATCCGGATACCTGCAGCGTATATGTGGTCAAGAACGGCGAGCATGCCGTGCTGATCGATTTCGGCAGCGGCGACGTGCTCGACGCGCTGACCACGATCGGGGTTACCGGCGTCAGCGCCATTCTCATGACCCATCATCACCGCGATCAAGGACAGGGGCTTGCCCGAGCGGCCGCGGCGGCAATTCCGATCTGGGTGCCGCATGCCGAACAAGAATTGTTCGCCGAGATGGACGCCATCTGGCAGGCGCGCCAAGTACTGAACAATTATAACGTCCGTCAGGAGCGTTTCTCGTTGTTGGCCGAGGTTCCGATAGCAGGCACGTTGCAGGATTACGAGAGCTATGCCTTCGCCGGCTGCCGGTTTCAGATCGTCCCGACTCCCGGACATACGCCGGGCTCCGTCAGCATCCTTGCCCGGATCGACGAGAAGCTTAACGCCTTCACGGGCGATCTCATCGCGGGCCCGGGAAAGCTGTGGTCGCTTGCCGCGACGCAGTGGACGTACAACGGGGGAGAAGGGCTGCCGGCCACGGTCGCATCGCTGCTTGATTTGCAGGAACGCGGCCCTGAGCGGCTGCTGCCCTCTCACGGCGAGACGATGGAGCCGCCCGCCGAGGCAATTGCGATGCTCAATGATCGTTTATGGGAACTCATGAAGCTTCGCAAGCAGAATCCGCGTTTGTTCCTGTTTCTCGAGCAGCCCTTCGAAGCGGTTACGCCGCATCTACTGCGAAGCCGAAACAGCGAGTCCAATTACTTCGTGCTGCTCTCGGCGAGCGGCAAAGCGATGTTTCTTGATTTCGGCTATGATTTCCATACCGGCAAGCCCGCGGAGACGGATCGCGCCGCCCGCCGCCCTTGGCTGCGCACGCTCGGCACGTTGAAGAAGCAATACGGGGTCACCCATGTGGACGTGGTCGTCCCGACGCATTATCATGACGATCACGTAGCAGGCTTTAATCTGCTGCGAAGCCAGGAAGGCACGAAGGTGTGGGCAGCGGACGCGTTTTCGGATATATTGCGCCATCCGGATCGGTACGATCTTCCTTGCCTCTGGTACGATCCGATTCCGGTGGATCGCGAGCTTCCGATCGGAACGCCGATCCCGTGGGAGGAGTATGAGCTTACGCTCTATCCGCTGCCGGGGCATACGCGCTATGCCGTCGCGATCGCGCTGGAGGTCGACGGCCGGAAGGTGCTGGTCGCAGGCGATCAATATCAAGGCGACGAAGGGCTGGCGTACAATTATGTGTACAAGAACCGTTTCAATGCCGCAGACTATAGGACAAGCGCGGAACTATACCAGGCGTTGAAGCCGGACGTCATATTGACCGGACATTGGGATCCGTTGTGGGTGCAGCCGGGTTACTTCGAAGCGCTTGCCGAGCGCGGCGAAGCGCTGGAGCGCATGCATCTCGAGCTGCTGCCGCTCGACCAGCTGGATTACGGCGCGGAAGGCTTCGGTGCGCGTATAACGCCTTATCAGAGTGAAGCGCATAGCGGCGAGACGATTGCGTTTCGGATCGAAGTGACGAATCCCTTGCGTACGGAAGCCGATATCGAGGTCGAGCTGGCGCTTCCTTCCGATTGGGCCGCCGATCCCCCTGCGATGAACATTTTGCTCGGGAGCGGAGAAGAAGCCGCGCTGTCCTTCCGCGTAACCCCCAATGGAGCACCGGTGCGCCGCGCCCGATTGGCCGCGGATCTCAAGGTGAACGGGGAGCGAATCGGTCAGCACGCAGAAGCGCTGATCACGCTGTCGTAAGGGTGCCGGAAGAATAGAAGCGATTGAACGAGAAGGGGGACAAGGTATGTTAGCGCCGCATCGCAGAAATATCATCAAGGAGATGTTGATGGAAGAGCGCAGCGTGAGGGTGTCCGATCTGGCCAAACACTTCAATGTGTCGGAGGAGACCATCCGCCGCGATCTCGTGCAGCTGGAGCAGGAAGGCATCGTGGAGAAAAACTACGGCGGCGCGGTACTCGCGGAGGACTTGCAGCAAGCGATGGCGAACGTGCCGCCTGTTCATCAGCGCAAATTTCAATACTACGAAGAGAAGGACGCGATTGCCAAGGCGGCCGCGGCTCTGGTGAAGGATCATTCGAACCTCATTCTGGACTCCGGTTCCACCACCTGGTGCGTGGCTCGGCATCTGAAGCAGGTATCCGATCTGACCGTGATCACGAACGGCATCAATATTGCAGAAGAATGCAGCGCGAACGAGGAGCGCAACATTTTCCTGATCGGAGGAAAGTTAATCCGCAAATCGATGTGCCTGGTCGGACCGCAAGCCGAGGACGAGCTTCGGAAGTACGACGCCAATTACGCGATTCTCGGTACGTCGGGCATCTCCCTGCGCAAAGGCTTCACAAGCTCCGATCTGTACGAGGCGCAAGTGAAACGGGCCATGATCACGGCAGCGCAGAAGGTCATCGTCGTCGCCGATCATAGTAAATTCATCAAGAACGCCTTCGTCTCGTTCGCGGCCTTCCAAGAGGTGGATGTTCTCATTACGAGCGAGCTGGCCGATACCGCGGTCCTGCATGAAATCGAGCAGCACGGCGTTCAGATTATTAGATGTGCAATTAAAAACGGAGCGAGGGAACAGTGATGAAACCGGCATTGGCCAAATTATATACGAAATATCCGGAGCTGGAGGAAGCCTGCGGCGCCGACATCGTCAAGTCGTTCGAGCTCTTGAAGGCTTCGTTCGAACGGGGAGGAAAGACGCTGCTGTGCGGCAACGGCGGCAGCGCGGCCGATTGCGAGCATATCGTCGGGGAGCTCATGAAGGGCTTCCTTCTGCGGCGTCCGATTCCGCAGGCGTTTCGCGAGCAGCTGAGGGCCGTCTCTCCGGACTCGGCCGATTATGTCGCAAACTCCTTGCAAGGCGCGCTCCCCGCGATTTCGCTTGTCAGCCATACGGCGCTGGCGACCGCCTTCGCGAACGATATGTCGCCCGACCTCGTGTTCGCCCAGCAAGTATACGGTTACGGAAAGCCGGGCGACGTGCTGATCGGCATCAGCACGTCGGGGAACTCGGCGAACGTTCTTCATGCGGTTACGGTTGCCAAGGCAGCCGGATTACGCACGGTTGGCCTTACCGGCCGCTCCGGCGGCCGTATGCGGGAGCTGTGCGACGCGACCATCCGCATCCCCCATGACATGACGCCGGACATTCAAGAACGGCATCTGCCGGTTTACCATGCGCTCTGCATTCTGCTCGAGGAGGCGTTCTTCGAATCATGAGATGGCTGGGCGGGGTAGATATCGGAGGCACCAAATGCGCAGTAACCATCGGCAAAGCACATGAAGACAACGTGGAAATCATCGCGAAGGCCAAATTTCCAACTCCCGCCGCGCCAAGCGACGCCATTCGCTTGTTCGTCGATTCGCTGACCCGCTTGTTGACCGAGCATTCGCAGGTCACGCTCGACGCGATCGGCATTAGCTGCGGCGGACCTCTCGACAGTCGAAGCGGGCTCGTCCTGTCTCCGCCCAATCTTCCCGGGTGGGACGGCATTGACGTCGTGACGCCGCTGCGGGCACGGTTCGGCGTTCCCGTCGGACTGCAGAATGACGCCAACGCCTGCGCTTTGGCCGAATGGAAATGGGGGGCGGGCAGAGGGACGCGCAACATGGTTTTCCTGACGTTCGGCACGGGTATGGGAGCGGGACTGATCCTGGACGGCAGACTGTATGCGGGAACGAACGACATGGCAGGCGAGGTGGGCCATATGAGAATGGAGCATGACGGACCCGTCGGCTACGGGAAGCCCGGCTCGTTCGAGGGCTATTGCAGCGGCGGGGGGATTGCCCAGCTGGGGAGAATGAAGGCCCGGGAAGCGCTGCTGCATGGCGCGGTCCCATCGTTCTGCGAATCCATGGAAGAGCTGGATTCCCTCACGACGCAGCGAATAGGCGAGGCGGCGCGTCAGGGAGACCCGCTTGCACGCGAGATATTCCATATCGTGGGCGAGAAGCTGGGGCATGGGCTGGCCATTCTCGTCGACGTGTTGAACCCGGAACGAATCGTCATCGGAAGCATCTACGGACGCCAGCAGCCGCTTCTGGAGCCCATCGTCATGAAGACGCTGGGCGAAGAAGCGTTGGCTTATTCAATGCGGGCCTGCAGCATCGTACCGGCCGGTTTAGGGGAAGCCGTCGGGGATCTGGCCAGCCTCTCCGTTGCGCTGAACCTGGCCGAACAGGCTTGAATCCCGCATGCTCGAGCGTGATCATGGCCATTTTGGGATAAAAAACCGATAAGTCGAAAATTATAAGTAAGATTCGAAACCGTCGAAGTGATGAAGTCGACGGTTTTTGACGTTTCTGTGACAAATTTCATGGATGATAACGAGGGATCGCTAAATTATACGTGTGGGATATCGACCAAAATGCTCGAAACGTTCAAACCCACAAAATATTATGTTGACATCATGACCGATTAGATATATAACTTACTCATGAGCATTAAATGCCACATGTAAGCGTTTGAAAACATGAAGGCTTTAGCGATATATGTGGGGTTTAATGTGGGTTTATAAACAATGGGAGGTCTATGGGATGAAGAAAGTAAACAAAGCTGCAATTGCATCACTTGTTTTAACTTTAACGACCGGCGCGCTATTGACAGGCTGCGGAAGCAACGGCAACGGCAATAGCAACGCGACTGGCAATGCGAATTCGGCCGCGTCGAACGCATCGAAAGACAACGCTGCTCCTAAAGAAAAAGTCGTGCTGGATTTCTGGACGTTCTGGGGTTCGGAAACGCGCCGGCCGCTGATCGAGAAGATTATCGACGATTTCAACAAAGCCCACGAAGGTACGATCGAAGTCAAGCATTCCTATTATCCATTCGGCGATATTTGGACGAAGTCGCTCGCGCAAACCGCGGCCGGCAATCCTCCGGACGTCATTGTAAACGCTATCGAAGAGACGGGACTTCGCGCGGCGAAGAAGCAAAACACGAATTTGGCCGATTTCCTCGCCAAAGACCCGGACGTGAAGAATCGTTTCCGCGAAGATCTCTGGAACACGGTCCTGTACAAAGGCGACCCGTACGCGCTTCCGTTCACGACGGACACCCGCATGATGTTCTATAACAAAACGGCCTTCAAGGAAGCCGGGCTCGATCCGGACAAGTTCCCGGATACGTGGGACGAGCTGGAGCAGGTAGCCATGAAGCTGGACAAGAAAGACGCGAAAGGCAACTATACGCGAATCGGGTATGCGCCTCAGTTCGCGGGGTTCGACGCCAAGAGCATCGCGGTCAACTTTGACGGCGGCAAAGGATGGCTGGACGAGAACGGTCAAGCCAATGCCAACACGCCGGGCAAAATCGAAGGCTTCAATTACGTGCAGCGTTATACCGACCGCCTCGGCCAGAAGAACATCGACGAGTTCAAGGCGGCGTTCGGCAGTAAAGAAGCGAATCCGTTCATCGCAGGCAAAGTGGCCATCTGGCCGGATGCGGTAACGTTCCAAACGCAGCTTCGCGACTTCGGCAAAGGCATGGACGTAGGCATCGCGCCGATCCCCGAGACCAAAGAAGGCGCAGGCCACTGGAGCACGGGCGGCGGTTTCGTCGTCGAGATTCCGGCCGGAGCGAAGCATCCCGCGGAATCGTGGGAATTCATCAAGTACCTGACGGACGTTCAAGCGCAGACGTACTGGGCGAAGATGAACTACGACAACGTCGCGAACGTGCAGGCGTCCAACGACGCGGAATTGATCAAGGATCCGGTCTACAAAGCATCCGTCGACAATCTGGCCGACACTCGCGTGTATACGCGTCCGGCGGCCGCGGCGGATATGTTCAAAATGCTCGATCCGCAGGTCGACGCCATTCTGCAGAAGCAGAGCACGCCTAAAGAAGGACTGGATAAGGCGCAAAAAGACATAGCTGACTTGATTGCTCAAAACGGAGGCTAATGTAAATGGCCGCAGTACAGGGGAGTGGTTGGTTGTCAGCCACTCCTTCTTGTATCAAGAAAGCCGCCTCCGCGTGATGGACTAGAAAGCAATTGTAAATGAGGAAGGTGATTGACTTGTCCACTGCCAATAGAGCCGTCAAGAGAAGACGGTTATCGCTGGAGCGCAAGGAAGCGATATGGGGCTATTCGTTCGTACTGCCTTGGATCATCGGGTTCTTGGTCTTCACGTTCGGCCCGCTGCTCTTCTCGCTGTATGCGAGCTTCACGAACTACGACATTACCTCGCAGATGGATTGGGTAGGCGTCCGCAACTACCGCAATATGTTCACGCATGATTCTTTGTTCTGGAAATCGCTGCACAATACGTTGTTCTACGTGGTGTTTAACGTTCCGTTAACGACTTTCGCGGCTTTGCTCCTGGCCGTAACGATGAATCAGAAAATTCCCGGTATGCGGATCTTCCGAACCGTTTTCTATTTGCCCTCCGTTCTTGCGGGCGTCGCTGTGTTCTATCTGTGGATGATGCTGCTGAATCCGAGCACGGGCCTGGTCAACATGGCGCTTGGCTGGATCGGCATTGACGGACCTGCGTGGATGACCGATCCGAGCTGGACGAAGCCAGCCGTAATTCTGATGAAGCTGTGGGGAGCCGGCGGGGGCATGCTGTTGTACCTGGCCGCGCTGCAGGGCGTACCCGAGCAGCTGTACGAGGCGGCCGAGCTGGATGGAGCAAGTCCGCTCCGCCGGTTCTGGCATGTTACGGTGCCGATGATTACGCCGGTTATCTTCTTCGAGCTCGTAACGAATCTGATCGGCGCGTTCCAGATCTTCCAGGAAGGCTACGTCATGGTGCAGGATCAGGCAACGCCGGGTTCGCCGATGAACTCGCTCCTGTTCTATAACCTCCATATGTTCCTGAAGGCGTTCAAGTCCTTCCAGATGGGGTATGCGACGGCGATGGCATGGTTCCTCTTCGTGGCCGTCATTCTCTTGACCTTGATTAACATGGCCTTGTCGAAGCTGTGGGTTCACTATGAAGGAGGGGAGCAGCGATGAGCATGACCACCGCGTCGTCATCCGGCAATTATTTTCAAAGCCGGCGAGCGCGCAAACGAATGTCGAAATTCGTCATTGCGTTCATCATGGTCGTAATCGGGATCGTTTGTCTCGCTCCGTTCTGGTGGATGCTGTCGACGTCGCTCAAATCCATGCAGGAAATCATGAGCTTCCCGCCGACGAAGTATCCGCATTCCATCCACTGGAGCAATTACACGCACGCTTGGATAAGCGGCCGGTTCAGCCGCTATGCGCTGAATACGCTCTTCCTGTCCTGCGTCGGCGTGTTCGCGCACGTCCTGTCGAACACGTTCATTGCCTACGGATTCGCCAAGATCAAATTCCCGGGGAAGAGCTTCCTGTTCTCGTTAATGCTTGCAACGATGATGATTCCGGGGTTCTGTACGCTCATTCCGCAATATATTCTGTTCTCTAAGCTTCACTGGGTAGGCACCTATCTGCCGCTTACGATTCCGGGCTTCTTCGGCAGCGCCTTCCAGATCTTCATGCTTCGCCAGTTCTATCTGGGCATTCCGAACGATTTGATCGAAGCGGCCAAGATGGATGGCGCCAACCATTTCTATATTTGGTCGCGGATCATGGTACCGCTCGCGAAGCCGGCTGTCATCGTCATCGCGATTACGACGTTCCAGGGAGCATGGAATGATTTCCTCGGTCCGCTCCTTTACGTGAATAAAGAATCGATGTTCAACATCCAGATCGGCCTGACGGCTTTCCGAAGCGCCGAACTGACGCAGTGGAACTACCTCATGGCCGCGTCGTTGATTGCCCTGGCGCCTGTTATCCTGCTCTTCTTCTTCTTCCAGCGCTACTTTATTGAAGGCATGAATATATCTTCGGGCACGAAAGGCTAAATAGAGAGGCCGGGCGAATCCGTTCAGGCCGAGTGGAGGGAACGATATTGCAGTTCACAAGAGAAAATGACATCCCGTGCATCAAAGCCGAGCGCTACGAACTGACTTTTCCGAAGGATCGCCCGTTTGTTAACGTCAAAGACAACGCCGGCGACAACGTAATGGAGCTGTTCGTGCCTTCGAGCATCCATCCGCTGGCCGACAGGGACGATACCGTGGAGATTCTCGGCGAGTGGACGATCGAAGAGCGCGATGGAAGCTTTATCGCCTCGATAGAAGCGAAGAGCTCCGCATGGGAGAAGAAAATATACCGGTTCCGGTGTCACCCGCATCGTTTCTCGTATGAGATGGAAGTATTCGGGGAGGGCAAGCTGGCCGAAGCGAATTACTTCGGCGGCTATTATTCGGGGCATGTCCGCTGGGGCTCGGGCTTCTTCTGCTCCGGCCAACGCTTCAAGCAAGGCTTCAATCCGGAGCCCAACGGTCAGGAAACGAACTACTTCGCGCCTACCGGCGGATCGGTGATCGACATGATGGGCGTGCCGCTTCCCGGCAAAGGCGATTGGTTCTTCACGCCTCCGCCGTTCTGCTTCGCGTTCGAAGCGGAGCAGGGCTGGGTGGGCGTCGGAGTCGAAGCGAAGCCCGGGCATAACCGCTTTACGGAATTCAGCTATCATGCGCAATTCGGGTTTCATCTTTCCTTATCTTACGAAGGCCATACAGCGGTCAACGGTCATTATGTCCTTCCGGCGGTCGGTTTCGATTTTGCGGATTCCGAGTACGGCGCGCTCGCGGCGCATGTCCGCTCGCTGCGCGAGCAAGGATTGGTCAGCAGCAAGGCGCCAGCCGAGAAGCCGGATTGGTGGAGAAGCCCGATTTTCTGCGGTTGGGGCTCGCAATGTTATGTCGCGGCGGTCGCCCAGGATCGCGCGCCGAACTATGCGCGGCAGGAGCTGTACGAACAGTTCATGACGGAGCTCGACCGGAACGGGATTACGCCGGGCATCGTGGTCCTGGACGACAAATGGCAGGCGCAGTACGGCGAAAACCTCGTCGATGAAGCGAAGTGGCCGGACGTCATGGGCTTCATCCGCCGTCAGCATGAAGAAGGGAAGAAGGTGCTGCTCTGGCTGAAGGCTTGGGATCCGGAGGGATTGCCGGCTGACGAATGCATTCGCAATGCCGCCGGGCTGCCGATTGCTTTCGACCCGACGAATCCGGCATTTGAACGGCGGATGCGCGCATCGATTCGCCAGATGCTCTCGGCGGACGGCTATGACGCGGACGGCTTCAAGATCGACTTCTCGGCCCGCATACCGAGCGGTCCCGGCATTCGCGCTTACGGGGACGAATGGGGACTTGAGCTCATGCGCAAATATTTGTGGATCTTGAACGATGAAGCCAAACGAACGAAACGGGACGCGCTTATCATGTCGCATACGCCGCATCCGTATTTGGCGGACGTGGTCGATATGATTCGGCTTAACGATATCAATACGGGCAAGGACGTCATCAAAGCCATGACCCTACGGGCGAAAGTGGCCGCCATCGGCTGCCCGGACGCGATCATCGATACCGACAACTGGCCGATCACGAACCGTTCCGACTGGCGCGAATACGTGAAGCTGCAGCCGGAACTCGGCGTGCCGTCCCTCTACTATGTCAGCCATTTCGACATGACGAAGGAACCGCTTGAAGAAGAAGACTATCAGTTGATTCGCGACGCTTGGGAACGGTCGGAGAAGAATGGCGGCAATGGCAGCATCGCGGAAGCGGCGAGGCGCGGAGCCTTGACTGCCGGCGACGCCGCGCAAGCGGGAACTGCCGATGCCGCAAGCAAAGCGCCTGCGAGCGGCGCTTGGTGGGCGTAACCCGGAGCAAGGCGGTATCGCTAATCGTTTTGGCTTGTTGAACGGTTCGCGTTCGACAAGCCGGCCGCGGCGAGACATTCATAGGTTCATACGAGACATTCATAGGTTCATTGTGGATACGTTAGGCGCGTATACACTCATTTTCTTACTAACTCATTAGCATACGAACTCATTTTAAAATGATAACGGGAGTGAACTACATTGAATTCAACCAGCAAGCCACGAAACGTCGTCACCTTGAAGCAGGCCTCCGTCATGGCGGAGAAGGGCAAGTATGCGATCGGTTCTTTCTCTCCCCGTTATACGCCGGTTATTCAGGCCGTATTGCGCGCCGCGCAGAAAGCGCAGTCTCCGTTCATTTGCCAAATTTCGCAGAAGGAGCTCGAGCGCTACGGCATTACGCCGAAGGAATTCGCGGATGAATTCTATGCGCGGCTGCAATCCGAAGGCATTACGGTGCCTGCCGTTCTCCATCTGGATCACACGAAGACGTTCTCGGTGATTCAAGAAGCGGTCGAAGCGGGCTTCACGTCGATCATGATCGACGCATCCGAAAAGCCGTTCGAAGAGAACGTCCGAATTTCGAAAGAAGCGGTTGAATTCGCCCATGCGCACGGCGTCTCCGCGGAAGCGGAATTGGGCATGATCGGCACGACGGATTATATCGAGACGGACAATGACGAAGAACTGTACACGGATCCGCAGGAAGCGAAGCGGTTCGTGGAGGGTACGGGCGTCGATTCCCTTGCGGTCTCCGTCGGCACCGCGCACGGCGTCTATATGGTGAAGGAGCCGAAGATCGATTTTGCCCGTCTTGAGGCGATCCGGCAGCTGACTCCCGTTCATCTCGTGCTTCACGGAGGCTCCGGCGTTCCGGCCTGGATGATCGAGAAGGCGATCCGTCTGCCGCAAGGCGGGGTCAGCAAGGTCAATATTGCGACGGATCTGGAGCTGTCCTTGTTGGAAGCGCTGGGACGGGAAGAGCGGATGACCAATGCCGAGCTCAAGGCGCTTCCGCCGGAAGAGCTGAACGCGGGACTGGCCGCGGTAGAAGCGACCGTTCTCGATAAGATCGCGAACTTCCTGGGCAGCCAAGGGCAAGCCGCGGATTTTACCCTGTAGAAGTATCTTCGCGCGTCCGTCCGCGTTCTGAGAGCTAGAACTTGATTCCATCCGAAGGAGATCTGATATGTCTACGAGAAAGAAGCTTCATATGATCGGCAATGCCCACTTGGATCCGGTGTGGCTCTGGCAATGGCAAGAGGGCTTTCAAGAAGTCAAGGCGACGTTCCGTTCGGCGCTCGACCGGATGAAGGAGAATGACGATTTCCTCTTCACGTCCAGCTCCGCGGTCTATTACGAGTGGGTCGAGAATAACGATCCGGCCATGTTCGAGGAAATTCGCGCGCGCATCCGGGAAGGCCGCTGGGAAATCGTCGGCGGCTGGTGGATTCAGCCGGATTGCAACATTCCGAGCGGCGAATCCTTCGTGCGTCAAGGCTTGTACGCGCAGCGTTATTTCAAGGAGAAATTCGGGGTTACCGCCAAAGTCGGCTATAACGTCGACAGCTTCGGCCATTTCGGCATGATGCCGCAAATCCTGAAGAAGTCCGGCATGGATTATTACGTCATGATGCGGCCGATGCCGAACGAGAAGGGCCTTCCGGGCCGTCTGTTCCACTGGGAATCGGATGACGGTTCGCAAGTGCTGACCTTCCGCATCATGTTCGAATACTGCACCTGGGGCAAAGAACTGGATCTCCATGTCGCGCGCTGCGCCGCGGAGCTGCGCGAGCCGATCGACGAGCTGATGTGCTTCTACGGCGTCGGCAACCATGGCGGCGGACCAACAAAGGAGAATATCGCGAGCATTCGCCGGATGAACGAGGATCCCGCTCTCCCCGAGCTCGTATTCAGCACGCCGAACCGCTTCTTCGAGGCCGTCGAGGAGAAGGACGTCCGGTATCCGGTCGTCCATGACGACCTGCAGCACCATGCGAGCGGCTGCTACGCGGTTCATTCGGAAATCAAGAAATTCAACCGCAAGTCCGAGAATATGCTGATCGCCGCGGAGAAGTTCTCCGCCATTGCCGAGCGCGCGGCCAATCAGCCTTATCCGAAGGATTTCATCACCGCCTGGAAGGGCGTATTGTTCAATCAGTTCCATGATATCCTTGCCGGGACGTCGATTGAACCCGCATACGAGGACGCGCGGAATCTGTACGGCGAAGCGCTCGCCATCGCGGACCGCAATTTGAACTACGCGATCCAATCGCTTTCGTGGAACATCGGGATCGAGGAAGAACAGGGCATGAAGCCGATCGTCGTCTTCAATCCGCACTCTTGGGCCTATTCGGCGAACATCGAGCTTGAAATGGGCGGTTCCGTCAAGGACGGCACGATCCTCGTGGACGAGACGGGCAAACAGATCGCATTCCAGAGCGTGCAGTCGCTGGCGACGGCGAACGGCCGTTATCGTCTGAGCTTCGTTGCCGAGCTGCCTCCGATGGGCTATCGGGTCTACAAGCTTCGTACGGAAGCAACGGAAGCCCGGCTGCAGATCAACCCGATCAAGGCGAACGATTACGCCATGGAGAACGACCGTTTCCGCATCGAATTCGATCCGGCTACCGGCTTCATCAGCAGCCTGAACGACAAGAAGCTCGGCTTCGAGGTGTTCCGACCGGAGAACGGCGGCGCGGCTAAGCCGGTCGTCATCGAAGACAAGAGCGATACATGGAGCCATAACGTGTTTCACTTCAATCAAACGATCGGCGAATTCCACGCGACCAGCGTGAAGCGGGTCGAGCACGGTCCGGTCAAATCGGTCATCCGCGTAACCTCCGCGTACGGCAGCTCGAGGCTGGTTCAGGATTTCACCATGTACCGGGATCTGGATTACATCGACGTGAAAGTGACCGTGGACTGGCGCGAGCAGTTCAAGATGCTGAAGCTGGTCTTCCCGATGAACTTCGTCTTCACGCGCCAAACGTACGAAATTCCGTACGGCTTCAAGGAACGCGAGCATAACGGCGAGGAAGAGCCGGGGCAGGCATGGGTCGATTACGGCGGCATCGCGCGGGACAAGGGCGTCGTGTACGGATGCAGCATTATGAACGACGCGAAGTACAGCTACAGCATCATGAACAAGGAGCTCGCCATTACGGTGCTTCGCAGCGCGATCTACGCGCATCACGATCCGAAGGTGCCGGAAGAGAACGGCCACTACACGTTCATCGACCAAGGCATCCAGACCTTCAACTACCGGATCATGCCGCATGAAGGCAACTGGGAGGAAGCAGGGACGGTCAAGCGGACGCAGGAGCTGATCCAGCGGCCCGTCTCGGTCATCGAAACCTACCATGACGGCGCATTGCCGCAAACCAATTCCTTCTTGTCGGTGGACAAAGACAACGTTATCGTCGGCGCGATGAAGAACAGCGAGGACGGCGACGATCTGATTATCCGGCTGTACGAAACGTCGAAAATCGCGACGGACGCCACGATCGCGCTGCCGCAGTGGGGACGCGTCATCAAGGCATCGTTCGGCCCTTGCGAGATCAAGACGTTCCGCGTATCGAAAGATGCGAGCGTACCGGCAAGCGAAGTGAACATGATCGAATGGTAAACCTGATCCGGCCGGCGGTCCTTCGAGGATTTCCGGCCAGCTCTGCAGGAAATCGGGGGAGAGGAGGCGAATTCGATGCTAATAGGAACTGAGGCGGTCCGCAGCGAGCTGCAATCCGCGGGCCGCTATATGATGGCGCATGGCCTCGCTTGGGGCAATGCCGGCAATATTAGCGCGCGGACGGGCGACGACCGGTATTTGATTACCGCGAGCGGAACCTTCCTGGGCGAGCTGGGGGATGACGATTTCGCCGAATGCACCTTCGGCGGGCTGACGTTCCCGCAAGGCCGGAAGGCTTCGAAAGAAATGCCCATGCACAGGGCCGTGTACGAGCAGCGGCCGGAAATCGGGGCGGTGCTTCATGCTTCGCCGTTCTACAGCACGTTGTTCGCATGCTCGAACGAGGAGCTGCCGTCCGATTTGTTCGTCGAAACGATGTACTACCTGGAACGCGTGGCGCGTGTCCGATATTGCCATCCGGGCTCGGAGGAGCTAGGCGCTGCTGTGGCCGAGAAGGTCAAGCATGCGAATGTGCTGCTGCTGGAGAACCATGGCGTGCTCGTCTACGATACGAACATCCGCGAAGCGCGAATGGCGCTCCAAACGCTTGAAATGGCCTGTCGCATGCTAATCACGGCCAGGAGTGCCGGAGTCTCGTTAGCGAAGCTCTCTGGAGAGACCGTGCAGCGCTTCTTGAATCATGCCGGATACAAGCCTAGAAGGGAGTGGGAGGCGTGAGCGAATTCGTACATCGTGCGCCTGCCATGATCGGCATCGTAGCGGACGACGTGACCGGGGCGAACGACATCGGCATCATGTACGCGAAGGCCGGTTATGCGACGCATGTGTATACGTACAATGCCGACAAGGGACTGACGCTTCAAGCCGCCGAACGACCCGACGTGCTTGTGCTGGATACCGATTCCCGATTCGATTCGCCGGAGAAGGCGTACGCCAAAGTATTCCAAGCGACCCGGGATTTACGGCGAATCGGCTGTTCGGCGTTCATTAATAAGACCTGTTCGGTTGGCAGGGGAAATATAGGCGCTGAATTCGATGCCATGCTTGACGCGCTGGACGAACGCTTCGCCGCGGTCGTGTTCGGATTTCCGAAGAACGGCCGAGTGACGCTGAACGGCATTCACTACGTGCACGGGAATAAACTGGAGGTCTCCGAGTTTAGGAGCGATCCGGTTCATCCGATGACGCGTTCGGACATGGACGGCATTTTGCAGCAGCAGACCAAGCGCAAAGTGACGATTATCGATCGCGGGACGGTTGCCGAAGGCGCGGCGGCAATCCAAGCGCGCATCGCGGCGCTTAAGAAGCAGGATTATCACTACGCGATCATTGACGTGGAAGATCAGGCGTCGCTGCGCGCGATTGCCGAAGCGGTTCAAGAGGAACGCGTGACGGCCGGAGCGTCGGCGCTTTCGGAGGAACTGGCGCTAGCATGGGGAGCCAAGCATAAGCCGGATGAGGGCTCCGGCGTGCCCAAGCGCGAATCCATGGGCGTCGTGATGGCTGCCGGCAGTCTGATGCCGCAAACCGCCAGCCAGATCGCCGAGGCGAAGGCCGCCGGAACCGTATCGGTGTATGAGCTTGACGCGCTGCAGCTGTTCACGGAAGATGAACGCGAAGCGGAGCTTAAGCGAATCGCGCAGTCCATGGCTGCCGCGATCTCGGGCGGACGAGACGCGCTGGTTCATTCTCCGAACACGCCGGAAGCGGTCGCCCGTACGAAGGCGGAAGGCGAACGCCGCGGAATCGCCGGCAAGGAAGTGTCGCGTCTCGTATCCGGCGCCCTGTCGGCGATCGTGCGGCGCGTGCTTGCGGAGACCGGACAGAATCGCGCCGTCATTGCCGGCGGGGACACCTCCGCTGCGGTATGCGCGAGTCTCGGCGTCAGCGGCATGCGGATCTATCGCGAAATCGAATCCGGTCTGCCGTCCTGCGTCACGCTCGGCGGGCAGCCGCTGCTTCTCGTGCTGAAGTCAGGCAGCTTCGGCCGGCCGGATTTCTTGCTAAAAGCGGCAGATCACGTCCGTCATGCATAGGTATCCGAAGTTCGTACGGTTCATACACAGTTGTCGGGAGGGGTCACGGTGATCGTCGCACATAGGCGCAACAAAATCAAAGAACAGCTGCTGCTGGAGAAGAGCGTTAAAGTAGCGGAGCTTGTGAAAACCTTCAATGTCTCCGAGGAGACCATTCGCCGGGATTTGAATCAATTGGAACGGGAAGGGCTTGTACAGAAGAACTACGGCGGAGCCATATTAGTCGACGACTTCCAGCAGCTATCCGCTTCGATCCCTCCCGTTCAGCAGAGAAAGTTCGAGTATTTCGAAGAGAAGAACGCGATCGGCCGCTATGCGGCAGGGCTGGTAGGCGAGAATCAAATCGTCATCATCGATTCCGGTTCGACCACGTGGTGCGTTGCCAGCCATCTCAAAATGCGAGACGGGCTGGTTGCCGTGACGAACGGGATCAATATCGCCGAGGAGTTGCTGGAGAACGACGGATCCCATGTCTTCCTGCTCGGCGGCAAAGTCATCAAAAAATCGATGAGCCTGGTCGGCCCCGTCGCGGAAACGGAGCTTCAGCATTATAACGCCGATTACGTGTTCATGGGGACGAGCGGCATTTCGCTTCGGAAAGGCTTCACGAGCTCGGATATCTACGAGGCGGAGATCAAGCGGGCGATGGTCGCGGCCGGCCAGAAGGTCGTCGTCGTCGCCGATCACACGAAATTCCAAGCGCAGGCGTTAATCGCCTACAGCGCCTTCCAGGACGTAGACATACTGATAACAAGCACGCTGGCAGATCCGATGATTTTGGCTGAAATTCGAAAGCTGGGGGTGCAGGTCATCGCTTGCGAGGCGACTTGATCGGTCGAACGACACGATGGGAGCATGAACGGGACCGGGGCTAACGACAGTTCGGTCTTATTTCGCGCATGCGGAATAAGGGAGCCGCTCAAGGTTATCCATCGTCAAATAACGTTTCATTACGAACGGCATGAAGGGACGAGCATACACGTGAACGAGCAAAGAAAGTTAATCTGGCAAATCGGCGAGCCGAACAGCGATTTACGCGGTTTTCAAGACAATTATCGGGATCCGGATGCGGTGACGAGGCGCGTATGGACAATCGGGGAGAACGGAAGGCAGACGGATGCCGATTCATGGCCGTTGTTTCATGTGAGCAACGCGGACCCGGACGGCGGCTACAAGCCGCATCCGTATACCGTCCGGTTTCGGCTTGAGGAAGCCGCCGCGCCCGCTTACCGGTTATCGCTTCATTTCATCGTGACCACGCCGCGGACGCCGTATGTCGCCATCATCGTTAACGGCACGGAAGGGAAAGGCTTCTTGCATCCCGCGCCAGCGGCCGACGGGATCATGAAGCCCAAGCATTCGCTGCATACGACGATTTTCGCGAAAGGCACCATGGAGATGATCATTCCGGGCGATGCGCTTCGAACCGGATGGAATGAACTGACCGTCGAGGCGCGAGACGACGATCCGATCGTGCATGTCCATAATCCGCAAGCTGTCCTTCGTCTGGACCGAATGGCCGATGCTGCCGGCTTCTACTATGATTGGATGGCATTCGAAGCGTTGTCCGCCTTGCCGGACCAGGCTGTCGTCCGGCTTCGCGTGAAGCCATCCGTCTTGTATCGGCAAGAGGGCGATAAGCTGCTCGAAAGGGTTGACGCCTATCTCGAATTCGGCCGATCCTATGCGGGCGAGGAGCTGAAATTGATGCTTACGGGCGCCGATGACCGCAAGATGCGCATACCGCTGCAGCCCGCAGCGAGCCGGTTCGGTCACGCCGCGTTGTCCTTCGACATCGAAGATGGAGAGGGTCCCGTCGATTATGTGCTGGAAGGGAACGCGAACGGCTTAGCTATCGATGAACGCGGGCGGTTCCGGCGCCGGCGCAAATGGCAGGTCTATACGACGCCCCATGTGCATACCGATATCGGATATACCCATCGTCAATGGGAAGTCGCCGAACGGCTATGCCGTAATCTGGACAAGACGATCGAGCTCGTGCAGTCCGAGCGCGAAACGAGCGAACGCTGGGGGTACCCGCCGTTTACGTACGTCCTCGACTCGTCTTGGGCGCTTGAGGAATTCGCCGCTTACCGCGACGAAAGCATGCAGGACGCATTGAAGGATGCGGTTCGGCGCGGGGAAATCGGCGTGCCGAGCAATTACACCGATCTGCTGACGCAATTCGCGTCGATCGAGGATTTAATCCGAAATGGCGAGTTTAGCGACGATTATCTGCGCGAGCTCGGACAGCGCGCCGATCATGCGGCCATCGTGGACGTGGCCTCCGCGAGCGGATCGCTTCCGGCGATTCTGGAAGGCAGCGGCGTCCGATACCTGGTCCATGCCAATAATCAAGACCGGGGGCCGTTCCGTCTGAACGGCAATCTGCATCAATTGAACCCGTTCTACTGGGAAGGCGTGAACGGCGGACGCGTACTTGTCTGGCTGGCCAAGATGTATTGCGAGCTCAAGAAAGTATGCGGATCGCCGGCTACTGCGGAGACGGCTGCCAAGGGGCTGCAGGTGTGGCTGGACGAGTTCGAGCATGATCATTATGCGCCCGACGCGGTGATGCTGTACGGGCAGGATGCGGACAATACGGATATCGATCCCTTTCCGATCGGCTTCGTCAAGGCGTGGAACGAGACGTACGCTTACCCGAAACTGATCCCGTGCGATGTCAGCGGCTTCTTCCGTTACGTCGAAGAGAACTTCGGCGATACGCTGCAGACGGTCAAGGGCGACCAAGGCGCCTATTGGGAAGACGGCGTCGGTTCCAGCATTGCCGAATCGATCAAGGTTCGCCGCGCGCAAGCGATGCTGCCCGCCGCCGAGAAGCTGGATGCGCTCGCCGTCATCCATGGCGAAGGCGCGGCCTATCCGCTGCAGCATTACAATGCCGCCTGGCGGGAAGTGCTGTTATATGACGAGCATACCTGGGGCGCGTTCCTGGCGGGCTCCGATCCGGAAGCCATGCTGCAGCAGGATCAATGGAAGGTCAAGAGGCAGATGGCGGAGTCCGCGGAAGGCTGGGGGGAGCGGCTGCTCCTTGCGGCCGCCACGAGGCATAGTTTGCGTTGGAACAATAGCGGCAGGGAGGTCGTGGTCTATAATCCGCATAGCTGGCCATTGAGCTCCGAAGTGATCGTGGAAATCGCCAGAGGGGAAGAGGTAATCGATCCCGTGTCGGGTCAGCCGGTGCCGCTGCGCCTATTGCGCTCCACGCGCTCCCAGTCCGTCGTGCAGCTATGGATCGAAGACGTACCTGGGATGAGCTATCGCCGATTCGTCCTGCAGCCGGCTTCCGCTGCGCCCGAATCTCGGCAAACCGCAATCGATCAAGGCGTGCCGATCATCCTGGAAAGCCGGCATTATTCCGTCACGATCGACGCGAAGCGCGGATGCATACAGTCCTGGACGGACTTGGACACGGGCGCGGAGCTGGTAGATATCTCCGATCCGCATGGCTTCGGCGCATTCCTCTATGCGCGCGGCGGAGAAGGATCGAAGCTCCTCGGCAACCATGCGGACAAGACGGATCAGGGGGCGGAGCTGCTCGGCGACTTCGAGCTGAAGACCGTTCACCGCGCGGAGAACGCCGCTTCGGTATCCATCATCGCGACGGGCTCCGTGCCTATGGGGGAACTGACCATAGAATGGGAGCTGTTCCGGGAGACCAAACGGCTGGATCTTCGCTATCGCTACGCGAAGCAAGAGACGACGGCGACGGAAGCGGTCTATGTCGCCTTCCCGCTGCAGCTGACCGAAGCGTCCGTCCTGTCGGATTCGCAGCTCGGCTGGGTGAATTGGGATCGGGATCAGCTGCCTGGCGCCTGCAAGGAATGGCTGCCGCTGCAGACCGCCATGGTCGTGCAGGGCGCAGAAGCGGCCGTGACGATCGCCTCGCCGGATATTCCGCTCTTCACCGTGAACGAAGAGGTGAAGGGACGCTGGCCGAAGGAGCTCAACCTGTCCGGGAACAAAGTCTTCTCGTATGTGCTCAATAATTATTGGAAGTCGAATTATAAGCCTTCCCAAGGCGGGCTGATTACGTTCGCGTACTCGCTGACCAGCGCGGAAGCGCTTAAGCTGGACGAGGCGTATCGTTTCGGGCATTCCAGAAGGCTCGGATTATATGGTCAGCGCATGAGCTTCCAAGAGCAGCGCGCCGAGAAGCAGCCGTACGAACAGACCGGCGGCGGGACGCTGGCCGTGATCGAGCCCGCGCAAGTCGCGGCGACCACGATCAAAGGAGCGAGAAACAAAGAAGGCGTCATCGTTCGTTTGCAGGAAATCTCCGGTCGGGAGCAGCAGGCGAGACTGTTCTTTCCCGGGAAGCCGATTCGAAGGGCATGGCTGACGGATCTCCTCGAATACGACGGCGAAGAGCTGCGGATCGAATCGGACGGCTCCGTTCGGCTGCCTGTCGGCCCGTGGGGATTGGCTACGGCGCGTATCCAGTTCGCTTAACTCGCTGCAATGCAACAAGCAGGAATAGAAACCTCCCCTGGGTTAATGGAAGTACCGTTCCGACAGACCGATGGGGAGGTTTCGCTGTTTCTCGATTGAATTCTTAATGACATTAAGGAGTGTTGCGAAAATGTCTGTTTGCCTCATCAGGAATGTGCGTTTATGGATTGAAGCCGAGCCCGTATTAAGCGATGTCCGCATTCAGAATGGCCGCATAACGGAAATCCGTCCTGCCGAAGGGACCGGCCTATCGTGCAGCGATGCGGATACGGTAATAGACGGCAGGGGCTTGCTGCTCATTCCCGGTATGATCGACGTTCATATTCACGGCGCGGACGGGTTCGATATGATGGACGGGACGCTTCAAAGCATGGATGCGGTATCCAGAGCTTGTGCCAGGACCGGATGCACGTCATTCTTGGCGACCTCCGTCTCTTCTTCGATGGAAGACCTTCTTGGCATGCTGGCCAGCGTTGCCGAGTATAGCGGGCAGGAAACGGGAGCGCGAGTAGCCGGGGTTCATATTGAAGGACCTTATCTCAATGCCAAGCGCAAAGGCATGCAGAACGAACGGTACTTGCGGCATCCGGATGCGAATGAAATGGCGGCGATTCTTGAACATGCCGGTTCGCTCATTCGGATGGTAACCTTGGCGCCCGAGCTGCCCGGCGGCATGGAGATGGTGTCCTTCTTGAAGGAACGGGGAATCGTCGTATCCGTGGCGCATTCCGACGCGACGTACGAAGAGGCCAAGGAAGCGTTTCAATGCGGGGCAAGCCATGTGACCCACTGCTTCAACGGCATGCGCCCGATCCATCATCGCGATCCCGGAATCGTCGTCGCGGCCTTCGAAGAACGCCATGTCAGCGTGCAGGCCATCGTCGACGACGTTCATCTGCACCCCGCAATCGTGCGGATGCTATACCGCGAGAAGGGCGCCGATAAGATGGTGCTGATAACGGACGCGCTTCAAGCGATGGGGATGGGGGACGGCACTTATCAATTCGGCGGCCATCGGGTTACGGTTTCGCAAGGCGTAGCTAAGCTCGAAGACGGCACGCTCGCTTCCAGCACGGTAACCATGAACGAAGCTTTGGCCAAAACCGTTCGGGCAGGAATTCCGCTCAGGGACGCCGTCCGAATGGCAACGGAAACGCCGGCAGACGTACTGGGCATGCCCGCGAAAGGCAGAATCGCCCCGGGCATGGATGCGGACTTGGTGCTGATGGATGACGGTTTCAACGTGATATGGACGATGGTGGACGGTCATATCGTCTATAGCAGCGAGCATGAGTAAACGCCGAAGTTATACGGTAAGCTGCTAACCATGCAACCGGAATTCGCCGGAGGAATAATCGCAAGCCGCGAGACATAGTTTGTTAATTAGCTTGAATGTCTGGGCATGAAGTCTTGATCGCTACGGCTTCTTAAGGGGTCATGCCAAGAATGGAGGGCAGCAAAATGTCGTCTCACGGCGTACTTGCGGTCGGTTCCGGAACGATCTTGATCTCGCTTGTAAAGGCGTGGTATGCATCGGGATTATCGGGGATCGACGTGCTGATAACGAACGCGCAGTCAACGGATGAAGAGGAGCTGAAGAGGGTTCCGGAACAGGCACTTATCGGCGATTCGGAGGCGCTGCCGAATATCATTGCCGCGGCCGAAGACAACGAAGCGGGCTGGGCGGCTGCCGTTCGGCCCTTCTCATTCATTATGTATGTCGCCCAGCATGGCGATCCGGAAGAACTTCAGAAGCTTCAAGCCGCTTGCAGAGCCGAGAAGAAGCCGCTGCTTCCCGCTATGCTCGTAAGAGGCATGGGGATGGCCGGGCCGCTGCTTCATCCGGAAGGAAACGGCAGCTGGGCATCGGCATGGAGACGCGTGCATGCGTCTGTATTCCCTGCGGATTGGGAAACGCGATCGGTCTCTGCCACGGCCTCCGACCTGTTAGCGAATCTGATCGTGAATGAATGGCGCAACTTGGGCACGAATGAGACAGAAGAGATGGAAGAGACAGAAGAGACGGAAGAGACGGATGAAGCGGAAGACACGGCAGAGAGAGGTGCGAATTGCAGCGATCAATGTTATCTCCTGCATCCGGTTACGCTGGAAGGAAGCTGGCATCCGATTCTTCCTCATCCGTTAGAATCCGGCCATGAACCGGTCCGTTCGGCGATGGATGCCGAGTTAACTCTCGGAACTGACCAGGAGCCTGATCCGGAGGAATGGTTCTCATGGTTCAGCAGCCTGACCTCGGAGGCGTCGGGCATTTTCCATGCGTGGGATGAAGGCGCGCTGAGCCAGCTCCCGCTGGCGCAATGTCTCGTTGAGCCTGCCGATCCGCTGTCGGAAGGACCTGCGAAGCTGTTGCCGACGATCGTCGGCAGCGGTCTGACGCATGCAGAGGCTAGGCGGGAGTCGGGGCTTGCCGGTCTTGAAGCATATACTGCTCGCATGGCCCCGCTGTTATTGCCTGGGCTGCCCTCAAGCCGGCGGGAGGACATCCATATCGGAGCGGGATTCACTTTCGCCGAAGCAGTCGGCCGCGGACTGAAGGCTTGTTTGAACAAGGAGCTGGGCCGGCGGGTCCATGGTCATGAACAGATTCTCACGCGCATGGAAGGTACCCGAATCGAAGATGTCCATTGCCTATATTATTTGCAAGCCCTCGATATCCTGGAGGGCGAGCCTCTCATCGCCTCCGGAGAGCCGCTGCTCGGCTTTCCTGCAGTGTGGGTCCGTTCGGGTACTTCCTGGTATGGCAGCGTAGGCCTCCATCTAACGCTCGCCCTTCGGCAATCGCTGCAGAATGCTTTGATGAAAACAGAAAGCACTCCGGTTTCTTCTGTGACTTGGCATGATCATAAGCAGCCGGGCGTCATCATTCCTTCTGGAAACGCGATCGAACTCGCGCCATGCATACGGTTGGCCGTTCAAACCTTGAAGCTGCATCGCAAGCGCCTCGAGGTCTTTGACATGCGGTACGAGTCTTTCTTAAGAGATGGGCCGATAGCGGTCGTTGGCCTAGTGCTCCGTGAGGAGGAGTCCTTATGAATACCGTCGTTGTGATCGGAGAAGGCATGCTCGCGGATACGGTGAGCAAGCTGTTGCCGGGAGTCCGGGTCGTGCGCAGACCGGATTTCGGCGAAGACTTGCCGTTCGCAGATCTGGTCGTGGTGGTGGGAGGGAGCCCCTCCGTTCATCTTCAAGCCGAAGAGCTCCTGCGGCCTCGCGGTCTCCCTTGGCTAGGCTGCTATGTGTCCAATGGGGAAGGCGTGGTAGGGCCGTTAATCCGTCCGGGGTCGTCCGGCTGTTCCCGATGTGCGGAAACCAGGCGCATGCGGGCCAGCCACGACCAGGAGGAAGTGAGCGACGAGTTATTAAGGCTGGTATTCCCCGATCTTCCGCCCAAGCCTCCCGCTGCGGTATCCCCTTCGGGATTGCGGCATTTAGCCTTCATTCTCTCCGAGACTGCAGCAAGGGCGCTTCGAGGCGAGGATGCCGATTTGGACGGCCGCCTCTACATCGTTGACTTGAAGACGATGAATACCTCCGTCCACTATTTCCTGCCTGAGCAAAGCTGCCCGATATGCAGCCGATTGCCGGATGACTCGGCGGAAGCAGCCGCAATAACGCTTCGGCCGTGCATGAAGCCCGACCGGCAGCATTACCGCAGCCGTTCGATGAGCGAGCTGCGGAAGGTGCTGGCCAGAGACTACTTGGACAGCCGAACCGGGCTCATCAACGGCAAGCAGTCGGACTTCCTGTCCGCGTTCGCCAGCGCGGCCGTTAACCTGCCCGTGAACTTGTCGAGCGAAGTGACCGGAGGCCATTCCCATTCTTATGCGGACAGCTTGTTAGCCGCTATCCTGGAGGGGATCGAGCGATACTGCGGTTTCGCGCCTCGCGGCAAACGAACGGTCGTATATGACAGCTATGCCAACCTGAAAGATACGGCAATGGACCCGGCACGTGTGGGGTTTCATGCGCGGGAGCAGTTAGCGCAGCCGGATTTTCCCTTCGAGCCTTATGACCCCGATTCGATCATGCCTTGGGTCTGGGGCTATTCCTTCCTGCAAGAACGTCCCGTTCTGATTCCCGAGCGGCTGGCTTATTACAGCGTCGGCCAGGAAGGCAGCTTCGTATATGAGATCTCGAACGGCTGCGCGATCGGCGGAAGCCGGGAGGAAGCGATCTTATACGGCATACTAGAGGTGGTCGAACGGGATTCATTCTTGATGACGTGGTACGCCAGACTGCCCGTCCCCCGGCTCGATTATCGCTCGTCGGGCGACAAGGAACTCATGTTGATGATCGATCGGGTAAGAGCCGTAACCGGCTACGACGTTCGCTTGTACAACACGACGATGGAGAACGGCATTCCAAGCATCTGGGCCGTCGCGAAAGGGGGACCGGATCGGGAATTGAACCTTGTCTGCGCAGCCGGCGCTCATCTGGACCCCGTCCGGGCGGCCAGAAGCGCGATCCATGAGCTGGCTGTCGCGATCACGAGGCTGGAGAATCGCTGGCAAGAGCGCCAAGAAGAAGCGGAAGCGATGGTTCACGATTCTTTCCTCGTGCAGAATATGGAGGATCATGCGCTGTTGTACTGCCTGCCGCAAGCGGAGGAGAGACTCGGATTTCTGCTGGACGAACAGCGTCCTCTACGGACCTTCGGCGAAGAATTCGGGCCCGTCGTGATGCATGACGATTTAACGGATGATCTGCAACAGGTTCTTCGGACGTTTCGCAGCCTGAACCTGGATGTTATCGTCGTCGATCAGTCTTCGAGCGAGACGCTCCGCAACGGACTGCACTGCGTCAAGGTGTTGATCCCTGGCATGCTGCCGATGACGTTCGGGCACGGTTATTCCCGATTATCGGGCCTGGACCGGGTATTGGAAGTGCCGATGAAACTGGGGTACGCCAAGAAGAAGCTGTCTCCTGCGGAGCTTAACCCTTATCCGCATCCATTTCCGTAATTGAGAGGCAGCCCAGGTTGTTAGGAAGGTTGTATATGTAAATCCTGCATAGCTTGTCACGACGTATATTCCCATCCATGCACCCATTTTTCGCAGGCGCCCGGTTCTTTTCCATCACGAAGTCATACAATACCCTAGCAACTTGGAGGGAGGATTTCGTTATGGGTTTTCTTGGTGGAGCAGGAGGCAGCTGCAGCTGCGGAGGCGGATTCACTAGCGCAGGCGTACTTCTTGTACTGTTCATTCTGCTGGTCATTGTTTTACGCGGCGCTTTCTATTAAGTTATCGTACGCCCTGCAAAGGCGCTATGCATAAGGGTTGAAGCGGCCGTGGCCGTCGAGATTGCGAAATGCTCCCCGAATGGCGGACAGGTGAATGACATACCTGCTGCCAGGAGGGGAGCATTTTCATGTTCGGCGTAAGCAAAAGTATACTGAAAAGTATAAAAAACGACTTATTTCTTGAATGGAATATTCTTGTAATTGGCTTTATGCTTAAGGAAATCAGATATCGCTGGATCATATGGGAAATAAGCGATCAGCATACATAATATGGAGTGATACTAAAGCTTCAGACAGATGCTTTATGGAATAATCATCCTAGAATGAATAATAGATCGTACAATGGCTTGCTCGGAAAAATCGCGAAAGGAGGGTAAGGCTTGCACGTCATTCATTTTCTTAATGTAAGCGCCTACATGAAAGTCAATACTCTAATTTCCAGGGGGGAACGATCATGAATAAGAAGATTAGATTGACGGGGAGAGCCGCCGCGTTCGGATTAACGGTCTCCGTCTTGATGACGGCATGTTCGAATAACGACAATGCTCCAGCTTCCAATCAGCCTTCCGGAGCATCGACGTCCGAATCAACATCGGAATCAACATCTGCATCAACGGCCGCGCCAACCATCACGATTGCGTTCAAAGGCGTATTTACGGACGGGGACAGAACGAACAATCCCGTCTTAAAAGAATTGGAGAAGAAAACCAACACGATCATTAAGGTGCAAGAAATACCGGATGACAGCTTCGTTCAGAAACTCACGCTCGAATTTAACAGCGGTACGGCGCCTGATTTAATTCAAGCGAGTACCGATACGCAAACCATCGCGTTGATTAACAATTTTGGCGCAAGCGGGATGTTAACGAAAATGACGGATCTGCTGCCGAAGATGCCCAATGTGCAAAAGTTCTATGACAAAGAGATGCAAACCAAATTCGTGAATGCGGATGGAAACTTATACGTATTGCCCACGCCAAGGGATATTGGATACGGCGCTGTATTTATTAGGCAGGACTGGCTTGATAATCTGGGTTTAAAATCCCCGCAGACCTTCGACGAGTATAAAGAAGTGTTAAAACAATTCGCGACGAAAGATCCGGACAAAGACGGTATCGACGGGGACACGTTCGGCGTAGCCTTCGACAAAGCGGGCGGGCTGGAACCGGTATTGGCGCCTTTCGGCGTACCTAACTCGGATTGGATGAAGACGGACGACAACAAACTGGTGTGGTCGCAAATTACGCCGGGATACAAGCAAGCGATCGGTTTAGCCAGGGAATTAGTCGCTGCGAACGTAGCCGACCCCGAATTTGTGCTCTATCAAGCCAATCACGGCAAACCGGAACTCGTCAAAAGCAATAAAGTCGGCGTATATTCAAGCGTTTCGTCGGGCGCTGCAGCGGATTTGGCTGTAATCCAGGAGAAAACGCCCGATGCTAAGCTCGTCGTGCTAAACGTTCCCCCGGCACCCGGAATTGCCAAGAGCGTATCGGGCTACGGCAACATCATAACGAAGGATAAAGACGGGCTGCCTGTCGGGTTCTCCAGCATATGGGCGGTTAATTCAAAGGCAAAAGCCGATGTGCTTGAAGGGATTGCCAGAATATTCGACTTTACCTCCAGCGACAAGCTCATAACGGTCGGCGTCGATGGCACGGACAACACCAAATCGGGCGACACGACGACATTGACGAAAGACTTGAAAGGGTTAAGGGCGGATGGCGCTTGGGACGTGTACAACATCGGGTTCATGGACCAACGGGAGTTCTGGAAATACTTATGGCCGGAAGCAACGGTCGCCAACATGAATAATACGGGCCTGTCCGCTCATCCGAGAGAAGTGTATTTCTCAACGCCTACGGCAGATGCTCAATTACCGCAAATTACGGCAAAGGCCACCGAAATATTCACGCAGATTATTTCGGGGAAAATGGATTTGGACGCCGGCTGGACGGAATGGGAGAAGCAATTTAAGCTATTGAAGGGCGATGTCATGACGCAAGAAATGAACGACAGATATGCGAAGGATACGAAATAAAGCAAACCCTATCGCGTTACGACAAGTGCAATGATAAGGAAGTTCTCTTGTCATTGCACTTGTTTAGTAAAGAAGAGGTGCATATATGTTTGTTCAAAATATCAAGAAACACTTTTCCTTATACATGCTTCTATTGCCGGGACTAGCCTTTTATATCCTGTTTAAATACGTGCCGATTGTCGGTTATGTAATGGCTTTCCAAGATTTCAAGATCGGGAAGGGCCTGTTCGGAAGCCCGTGGGTGGGCTTGGATAACTTCAACTATATGTTTCAAGACAATAACTTTGCGAACGCGTTAAGAAATACGGTGCTCATCAGCGTGTATAAACTGATTTTCGGTTTTTCCGCACCGATTATTCTGGCCTTGCTATTAAACGAAGTGGTAAGCCGTACATTCAAGAAAGTCATTCAAACCATCTCGTACCTGCCGCACTTTATATCATGGGTCATCATTGCCGGCATATTAACAAGCCTCCTTTCTTCGAAGGGCATCATCAATTATGTCATCGTTGATATCTTGCATCATGATAAAGTTTTATTTTTGGCGGATCCAAGATTTTTTAGAAGCATTATGGTCATCTCCGAAGTGTGGAAAGGGGTAGGCTGGGGGACGATTATTTATTTGGCCGCCATATCCGGCATCGATACGGAAATGTATGAAGCGGCCATTGTCGACGGATGCTCCAGATTCAAGCAAGCGATGCGGATCACGCTGCCGAGCATGATGCCGACGATCGTCATTCTGCTGATTTTACAACTGGGCGGTATTCTGAATGCCGGCTTTGAGCAAATCTACTTGTTCTATTCTCCGCCCGTCTATTCCGTTGCGGATATCCTGGATACGTTGGCTTTGCGAATCGGTATTCAAAACAACTTTAATTACGGGGTGGCGACCGCGATATCCATATTTAAATCCGTTATCGGCTTGGTATTGATTATTACGGTCAACAGAATCGTGAAATACGTAGATAAAGAACATGGAATATGGTAGGTGACGAACATGCTGAGACGGACAAGAGGCGAGCAAATATTCAGCTGCTTGAACGGCATTCTGTTAATCATATTCAGCGTCTCTATTTTATACCCGTTTATTAATATTATTGCGATCTCGTTTAGCTCGACCGCTGCCGCCGACACCGGTAAAGTCACTGTTTTTCCAATAGGCTTCAATATAGGCGCCTATAAGTACCTGGTTCATTACAAGCAGCTCTTGAGCGGGTTTGGCGTAACCGCTTTCGTGACGGTAGCAGGTACGTTTCTGCAATTGGTATTCACCATTATTACGGCGTATCCGTTATCAAGGCGAAATTTGCCTTACCGAAAATTCATTAAGTTTCTCTTGTTGGTCACGATGTTATTCCCGCCGGGTATCGTTCAAACGTATATTCTCTTTATCCATCTGCACTTAATCGATTCGATATGGGTGTTAATCCTGCCGGGACTGATTAGCACCTTTAACGTCATCGTCATGATCAGCTTCTTCGAAACCATACCGAGCGAGATTATCGATGCTTCGAGAATGGATGGGCTGTCGGAGCTGAATATGATTATCCGAATTATATTCCCGTTATCCCTCGCGGCAATCAGCACGATCGGCTTGTTCTATGCGGTTGAGAACTGGAATGCTTGGTTTAACGGCTCTATATTCATCAACACGTCATCGAAATGGCCGCTGCAGCTCGTTTTGAAAAATATATTAAATACGACGATCACCGACACGAATAACGATCTTGGCATGATCCCTCCGGCTTACCAAGTGCAGATGGCGATGGTTTTCATTACGACCTTGCCTATTCTGCTCGTCTATCCGTTTATTCAGAAATACTTCGTAAAAGGCGTCATGATCGGGGGGATAAAGGGCTAGTCGCATTTCGGTTGTCGCGAGATAGCAGTTGTCAATGCCGGAAGAAAGCAGTAATCTCAACAGTGGAATAAACTGAATTATTGTAAAATTGTAAATTGAAAGAAATCAAGTGCAACCTAAATCCGATGATTGGCGGTAGAAAAATGGAAAGGGTATATAGTCTGCCTGAAATGAAAACCTCCACTTCAATTACTGGAGCTCATCAGATGACCGTTGAACCTGCCTGGACTTCCGATAACCACAGTCATCCCGTATTTGAATTTCTCTATTGCATAGACGGACGTTTTCAAATTAACGTGAATGGCTGCCACTATCGGCTTGGCTCCAGGGAGGGGCTGCTTATCGGGCCTCATCGCGTGCATAATTTTATCAATAATAGTCAAGAACCGTGTACGTTCTTCACCTTCCAATTTGATTTGGACGAGTGCAGTCTGCGCTATTGGCTGTGCCAAGAGGGCGAACAGATTGTCGTGCCGGAAGACCAGACGGAGACGGGCTTGGATGAGTTTTACACGCTTATCGCGCAGCAATCCGAGGCGCAGGATGACTGGAATCAGACCCACGAGTTCGACCTTATGCAATCGGTCGGGTCGGTCAGTTTATTGAAGATACAAGGTTACTTTCTGCTGCTGCTTTCCGAGCTTGTGGATATATTAAAAAAGAAGAGCCTGCATAAGGAAGAAAAGAAGAAGAAAATCAGCTATGAAAAATACGAAGTGGCTCATAAAATCGCCTCCAATTTGGAAAATCACGTGGAGGAGCACGTCCTGATTAGCAAAATCGCGGAAGAGCTGTATATGAGCGTGTCGAATTGCAATAAGCATTTTACGGCCGTATTCGGCATTTCTCCGAAAAGTTATTTGAACCGAATCAAGATCAATACGGCGAAGCGATATTTGTCGGAGACGAAAATGGGGGTTGAAGAAATTTCGAGAAGGCTCAGCTTTTCATCGGCGAGCCATTTCAGCCGTCAGTTTAAAAAGCTGACCGGCGTCTCTCCAATTCAGTTTCGGATCAATTATTAAGGAACCCTATTCTGAATAAGATGGGATGAGTCGTTATCCAAACCAATAAAATCATGTCTTCGCAGCGGATCAAACAACATAATATGTCGGTCATCTTGAAGGAAATATGGAAGCACGCGCAGGTTTCGCGGGTCGAGCTCGTAGCAAGCACCGGTTTGACCTCCGGTACGATCAGCAATTTGACGCAGGAGCTGATCCAGTTAAAGGTCATACGGGAATACCAATCCATATCGGGGCTGGTAGGCCGGAAACGGGTGATGCTGGGATTCGACCTTCGCTATTACCGGATCATCGGCCTGGATATCGGCCGTTCCTCGTTCGAAATCGTGTTAACGGATCTCGCAGGAAATAAATTGCAAGCAACGGAAGGCAATGTGAATGGTCATACGGGGCCTGAAGGCTATTGGGCGGTCATAGGCCCCTATCTGGAAGCGATAAAGAATGACGTGATCGCCGAAGGGCTGAAGATCGTTGGACTGGGCGTAGGCGTGCCGGGGCCGATGGATCACGAGAAGGGGATTCTGATCAATCCCCCTAACTTCAAAGGATGGGCGGGCTATCCGTTGAAGGAGGTTCTTGAGCGCCAATACGGGCTGCCTGCGGTAATCGAGGACGATGCCCGCACATCGGCGCTCGCCGAGAGCCGGTACGGGCTTGGCAAAAGCGGCGCGGATCTTGTCTTCGTTACGATGGGCATCGGTATCGGCAGCGGTGTCATCTTCAATGGCGAAATCGTGCGCGGCACGAACAGTTTGTACGGGCAGGTCGGGCATATGACGATCGAACCGAACGGCATGCGCTGCGAATGCGGCAATCAGGGGTGCTGGGAGACGGTCGGGTCCATTATCGGCATCCTCCGGCGCTTCGACTGCGGCGATATGAACGCATTCATGACAGCCGTACGCGAAGGCGATTCCGATGCGCTTCGGTGCATGGAAGAAACGCTGCGGTATTTGGAAACGGCATTGATCAATATATGCAATATGTACGATCCGGAAATTATTGTACTGGGCGGTCGTTTATTCCCCTATATAAGCGAATACCTGCCTGTCATCCAGGAGCGGTTACGGGGGAGGCTGTTTGCTTTCGCGAAAGATAGAGTGTTGCTGCAGCCGGCTACCTTTGGCGAATCGCAAAGCGCGATGGGGGCGACGGCAACGGTACTTGACGCCTTGTTCTCTAGGCCGCTTGAGGTGCTGGGCTAATTATTAAGGAGGTAATCCATATGTATTCGATTCCAGATGGCGTATATCCGGTCATGCTAACCCCGTTCAATGACGATCTTAGCATTGACTATCAAGGCGTAGAGGGATTGATGGCGTATTATCGCCGGAGCGGCTGCGAAGGCATATTCGCGATTTGCGCCTCTAGCGAGATGGACGCGTTAACGCTCGAAGAAAAAGTGGAGCTGTCCAAATTTATTACTGACCGGAAGGGCGATATGACGATCGTCACCTCGGGTCACAGCAGCGTATCGTACGAAGGTCAGCTGGAGGAGATGAATGCCCTTGCCGAGACGGGCATCGATGCCCAGATATTTATCGTAAGCCGCCTGACGCGCAGGTACGGCAAGGAAGGCGAATACGCTGCCGAGGCGATGCTTGAGAATACCCAGCGGCTTGTCGAAGATCTGAGCAGCGATCTGCCGCTAGGCTTCTATGAACGTCCCGGCGAAGGCAATATGCCCGTTCCGGCGGAAGTCATCCGTTACTGCGTGCAGACCGGCCGTTTTGTCTTTCTGAAGGATACCACATGCACGGTCGAGGGAATGCGAGATAAGCTTGAATGGACCAAAGGGTCCGGCTTTAAGCTGTATAACGCCAACACGACGTTCTTATATGAGACACTGAAGATGGGGGCAGCGGGTTACAGCGGAACCTGCGCGAACCATCATGCCGACTTGTTCGTCTGGCTGTGCAAGAACTGGCAAAAGCATCCCGAAGCGGCGCAGCGCCTTTCCTACTATCTCGGGGTTCTTGGACAAGCGACAAGCACGGGCTATCGTGCCAGTGCCAAGTATTATCTGAAAAAATACGAGACGCCTATGCATGTTCACTGCCGCGACAGCAACAAGCGGTTGACCGATCAGGTCATCTATCTGCAGGATGGCATACGTTATATGCAGGAGGAGCTCCGCGACTGGCTTGCCTCGCTTGACTAATTCAAAGCCGAAGCCATTAAACCCTCTTTTTTATTATGAAGCGATCTAAGGTACAATGGAAGAAAAGCCGTTTTGGGAGGACTTTCGAACATGAATAAGAGGCAGATGGAACGCATTCGCACAGGTCAAGGGTTCATTGCAGCGCTGGATCAAAGCGGAGGGAGCACGCCGAAGGCGCTGCAGCAGTACGGCATCGAGCCGAGCCGCTATTCCGGCGACGAGGAGATGTTCGCGCTCGTTCATGAGATGAGGACGCGGATCATCAAGAGTCCTGCTTTTGACGCGGAATACATCCTGGGCGCAATCCTGTTCGAGAACACCATGGATCGGAAGATCGACGGGCTGTATACGGCCGACTACTTGTGGGAGAAGAAAGGCATCGTGCCTTTCTTGAAGGTGGACAAGGGGCTGGCGGAGTTGGATGGCGGCGTGCAGGTACTCAAGCCGATTCCCGATCTGGACGGCTTGCTCCGGCGGGCGGCCCGGCGCAACGTCTTCGGAACGAAGATGCGTTCGGTCATTCATGAGGCGAATCCGCATGGGATTCGCAAGGTAGCGGAGCAGCAGTTCGAGCTCGGCAAGCAGATTTGGTCCGCAGGTCTTGTTCCCATCATCGAGCCGGAAGTCGATATTAACAGCCGCGACAAGCGGGAATCGGAACGGCTATTGAAGGACGAAATCTTCAAGCAGCTGTCCGCGCTTGCGCCCGACGTGACCGTTATGCTGAAGCTCTCGATCCCGACGGAGGACGATTTCTACCGCGATCTGATGGACGAGCCGCATGTCGCCCGGGTCGTCGCGCTGTCAGGCGGGTACGAGCGGGAAGAAGCGAACGAGCGGCTGGCCCGCAATCACGGCTTGATTGCCAGCTTCTCGCGCGCCTTGGCGGAAGGGTTGTCCGATCAGCAGTCGGACGAGGCGTTCAACGGGTTGCTGACCGGCTCCATCCGGTCTATATACAAGGCGTCGATCGCATGACGCCGGGAACGCAATTCGGATGTAACCGTCCCCATACGCAATTAACCATAATTCCTTGAAGCTCTGCGGCGAGGATAACGGACCACTCTCCAAAGCTATCATTGCGATAGCTTTTTCTTTTGGCTTAAACCAAGCTGCCTATAACGAGCAGTAAACGCAACTTATATCAAAAAAACGATGTCCTTATCTTCTATAATGAGTATAGGAGGAGGGCTTATGGATAAAACCATGCAGGAGATGATTGACTGGATCGAGGATCATCTCGTCGAAGACTTTTCATTGGCGCGTCTGGGTAACGATTTGGGATTCTCGCCGTACTACTGTTCCTTTAAATTTCATCAGCTGACCGGAATCTCCATCAAAAGATATATGTCGCTTCGAAAAATCTATCTGGCTTCCATCGCACTGAAGGAAACTAAGCACAGGACGATTGATATTGCATTCAAATACGGATTTTTATCGCAGGAAGCTTTTTCAAGAGCGTTCAAAGGGACCTTTGGGATCAGTCCCAATGCCTACAGGAAGAAGCCGCAGCCCTTGCAGACGATCGTGAAACTGGATTTCACTGGCAGAAAGGACGGTTATTCGATGGACATTTCGCAGAAATTAAAGATCGAGGCTTTGCAGTCTGCTATTTACGATCAATTCGACCGGGATATTTTGAATATCTTGAACGGACAAATGATGTACGAGGAGTTCGTTAACCATCAGCTGATGGAGAAGAGCGATTATGTCCCTTTCAATGAAGCGATGTGCGCCAACGAAACGACGTATGCGATTTTCGGCGACGAATTTAATAGGCTGAGGGCGGTCGGACACCGGGTTTCATTGCAAGAATACGAGAAGATAACCGTGAAGCCGTTGAAGCCGCTGCTGGAGAACAAGTACAAATGCGCGGTTCTATGGTTCGGCGATGACATGTTCTGTCAAATGAATTTGCTGACCGTACTGGCCTATCTGGAACAAGCGGGATTTGACGGGAAAGTCTACTTCCATATGGTGAAGGAAGCGACGTATGAAGTGGAAGAAACGGATATCCTGCTGGGCGGCTATCAAGAAATTTATGAACAGGCGTTGATTCAACATCGTATGCCCGAAGCGCAGTTAATGCCTGTGATGTACCAAGGCATTCAATTGTATCTCGAGTATTTGAAAGAAGATAATGAAATCACCGCATTTATACGAAAAAATCTCAATGTGCCCAAGGCTGAATTATTGCAGCAGTTATTTCGTTTATTTCCTCATTATGGACTCGGAGACCTGCAGTATTTCAAGATGATGGAAGCCGTAAAACAAGCCTAATCATCGATCATTGGACATGAAGGCAGCCGGCTAATGGGAGCGGCTGCCTTTTGGTCTTTTCGCGGGGAGGTCCCGATCGATTTCGCCGTATCTATAATCAACAATGTTCAACGATCTGTTGATCTATCAACAGATTCGGCTTTTTTAACCATTGAAGGATTCGGTTTGAATTCTATACTAATAGACAGGAGTTGATTAAATCAAATCGTTAAAATCGTTAAGTTGGAACGCAAGGCTGCCGGCCCATACGTTGAAAATGGTCAGGATTGGACAAAATAGCCGCAGGGGACATAGCGGCGGAACCATGCATGAACGAGCTTGAGCAGCGGCTTACATCGAAGAAAGAAGGTTTGGCTATTGAACAACGAACAATTGAACAAGAGCATTATTTTCCCGCTTGGCCAGCGAGTCGAGCAATACTTTGTCGGCGAGGCTTACCTGCAGATGGTATTTACGGATCCGACGCCGCTCAATACCGCGATCGGGAACGTAACCTTCGCGCCGGGAGCGCGCAATAATTGGCACTCCCATCAGGAAGGGCAGGTTTTGCTGGTTACCGGCGGCGAGGGCTGGTATCAAGAAGAGGGCCAGCCCGCGCAACCGCTGAAGACGGGCGATGTCGTCAATATACCGCCTGGCATCAGACATTGGCATGGCGCGAAGCATGACAGCTGGTTCGTGCACCTGGCTCTGACGCCAGGGGCAACCGATTGGCAGGAGCCGGTTGAAGACGATCATTACGGCAAGCTAGTCTGATCCAACAAGTCGGAAGGAGGCGGTTATGCGATGCAGTACATCAAACTTGGAAATACCGGCGTTGACGTATCGCGGATATGTCTTGGCTGTATGGGGTTTGGCGATGCAGCGTTCGGGCATCATTCCTGGGTGCTGAACGAAGAGCAGACCCGTCCGGTCATTAAACGAGCTTTGGAACTGGGCATTAATTTTTTCGATACCGCAAACGTATACGCGGGAGGAACGAGCGAGGCGTTTGTCGGCAGGGCGTTGAAGGATTTTGCCCGCCGCGAAGAGATCGTCTTGGCGACGAAGGTGCATTTTCGCATGCATGAAGGACCCAACGGAGCCGGGCTGTCCCGGAAGGCTATCACGAGCGAGATTGATAACAGTTTAAAACGACTGGGCACGGATTATGTCGACTTGTACCAGATTCATCGGTGGGACTACGACACGCCCATCGAGGAGACGATGGAAGCCTTGCACGATGTGGTCAAGGCCGGGAAGGCCAGATATATCGGCGCTTCCGCGATGTTCGCCTGGCAGTTTCAAAAGGCGCTGCATGTCGCGGAGAAACACGGATGGACGCGGTTTGTCACGATGCAGAATCATTACAACTTGATCTATCGCGAGGATGAACGCGAAATGCTGCCGCTGTGCAAGGCGGAGAAGATCGGAGTGATCCCGTACAGTCCGCTTGCAGGAGGAAGATTAACCCGAGACCCGCAGGAGAAGACGCATCGCTCCGAAACCGACGAGGTGCAAAAACAGAAGTATGGCGCGACCGAGGAAGCGGATCGCGCGATCATCGACCAGGTAGCGAGCCTTGCCGGTAAGTACGGCGTGCCGCGTGTTCAAATCGCGCTGGCCTGGCTATTGCACAAGGATCCGGTCACGGCTCCGATCGTAGGCGCGACGAAGATTTCGCATCTGGAGGACGCGGCGGCCGCGCTCTCGGTGCAGCTGAAACCGGAAGAACTGGCGTCATTGGAAGAGCCGTACGTACCGCATCGTATCGTCGGGCATCAATAGAACGTCGGGCGTCAATAGAACAAGGAAGCAACGCGAAAAGCTCTTGGGACGCAAAATGCGTCCAAGAGCTTTTTCACTTGGTACAACTAGAGGTTAATTTTGTGATGCCATTCCGCCATCATAGCCTCGGCTTACTGCGGGTCCTCATTCAGCAGCTTCCTGTAGGTCAGCATCCAATTCAGCGTGACCAGCATATGATCGTATTCGTCCTTCTTGCGCTCGATCTCATTAATCTTCTGAAGAATCCATTCGATGACTTCCTGGTTCGTGCGCGCGTTCGTATCGTGATCCTGCAATATCGTCTTCAGTTCGGCTAACGAGCAGCCGATGCCCTGAAATTTCTTAATCAGCTTCAACCGATCGATGGCTTCGTCAGCGTAGTTGCGGTAATTGTTCTTCTCCCGCTGAATATGCCTGCTGTCGAGCAAGCCTTCCTTCTCATAGAAACGGATGGTGTGGGGCGTTAAGCCCATCAGGTCCGCTAATTCTTGAATTTTCACATGAATTCCTGCCTCCTTACGCTTGCCTTAGAGTTAACTTCATAGTTTAAACTGAAGTCCTATCTTCGTCAAATGTTTAGGAGGCGTACATTGATTATGCGTATTTTCGTTACAGGTGCGGCAGGTTATATTGGTACGGCGGTTGTCCGCGAACTCGTATGTGCGGGCCATCAGGTAGTCGGACTGACCCGTTCGGAGCAGGGTGTTCAAGTAATAGAGAGCCTGGGAGCCGTGGCGGTCCGCGGTGTTTTAGAGGACGCGGATGTTCTGCGCAGCTGCGCAGCCGCTTCTGACGGAGTCATTCATCTGGCATTTAATCACGACTTCTCTAATTTCGCGGCATCGTTGGCAACGGATCTCCGAGCCATCGAAGCAATGGGAGAAGGGCTTGCGGGCTCCGGGAAACCGCTTGTGATCACGGCGCATGCGAATGGCCAAGCATCGGAGGACGCGGCGCTTGCGTTCGTCGAGCAGGGCGTGAGAGCTTCGATCGTCTCGCTTGCGCCTTCCGTTCACGGCGAAGGAGACAAAGGCTTCGTGCCGCAATTCATTCGGATCGCCCGCGAACGCGGCGCTTCGGCTTACATCGGAGACGGCGCCAACCGATGGCCGGCGATTCACCGCTTGGATGCGGCCGTCTTGTTCCGTCTCGCCGTAGAATCTGCGCCTGCAGGCTCACGACTGGATGGCGTGGACGACGAGGGCATTGCGCTCCGCGACATTGCCGGCGTCATCGGCCGTCACCTAGGCGTGCCTGTCGTTAGCATCCCGCGCGAAGAGGCGCAGGCGATCTACGGTTTCCTAGGCATGGTCGCGTCGCTTGATCTCGCGAGATCAAGTGAAGGGACGAAGGCGCTGCTGGGCTGGAAGCCTGTCCAACAGGGACTTCTCGCCGATTTGGAGGAAGGGCATTATTTCGGAGAATAGTGCCCGTGAAGCAAGCCGATCGGAATGAGCGGCTGCCGTTGTTTAACAGACGTGCTTGACTGCACATCCTAAATCAATTGACTATGTTGAATTATTTTGCTAAATTATTTATAATATTCCGAATATATAATTAACGGCTATGAAGAGAAGAGTAATTTTGATCGTTATTTACAGAGAGCTCCTGTGCGGTGAAAGGGAGCATTAATGATCTGAATGAAAAAAGACTCGGAGCTTCGCACGGATCTAAGGGAAGGCTCTTAGTGATACTGCGACGGGATCTCCCGTTAACGAGATAGGGTATCATCAATGATTAGCAGCACATTGACCGTACCTGAAGAGTTTGATATGGCGACATATCAATTAACTGAGGTGGTACCACGAAGCGAACAGCTCTCGTCCTCAAGATGAATAATCTTGGGGGTGGGAGTTTTTTTATTGCATAGAACGGAGAATTCGTCCAGGTCATATCCTCAACTAAACCATATGGAGAGTGATTCCATTGAGCAATGAGCAGCAATTTGCCCTTCGTTTAGAAAAATTAGAAAGCATGAAATCCCTGGGGATCCCGGTATACCCAGAGAAATTTAATATAAACACAGCGCTTCATGAAGCAGCTCAACTGCAGGATGGTACGGCGGGAGTGCGAGTAGCCGGAAGAATCCTTGGCCTGAGGAGCTTCAGCAAGCTCATCTTCGTAACCTTATCGGATATCGAGGGCAGCCTGCAGCTGCTGCTCAATAAGGAAACGTTGGGGGAAGAAGCATTTAAACAATTTGATAAATGGGTAGACATCGGAGACTTTATCGGTGCCGAAGGGAATATGTTTACGACGAAAACGATGGAGAAAACGCTGCGCATTCAGCACTATGTTTTCCTGGGAAAGGCTTTGCGGACGTTACCGGACAAATGGCATGGTTTAACTTCCGTCGAGACCCGGTACAGACAGCGTTATTTGGATCTTATCATGACCAAGGAAACCCAAGCCCGTTTACTGGCAAGAGCAAAAATGGTAAGCGCGATTAGGAATTTTTTGGAGACTAACGATTTCCTGGAAGTGGAGACCCCTGTCTTGCAGCATACATCCTCCGGTGCAATCGCCAAGCCGTTTCGAACCTATCATAACGCGCTCGATACTGAACTCAACTTGCGCATTGCACCGGAAACGTATCTGAAACGATTAATTGTTGGAGGTTACGCCAAAGTATTCGAATTTGCCAAGTGTTTCCGAAATGAAGGGATTAGCCCTCAACACCTGCAGGAGTTCACGATGGTGGAAGGTTATGCGGCATACTGGAGCTACGAAGAAACCATGCAGTTCATGCGCGAGATGGTGCTGAACATTTTGCAGCGGACTTTTCATACGACAACGATCCATATGAATGGTCTGGCCGTTGACTTTGCCTCGGAGTGGGAGATCGTCTCTTTTCGAGATTTGATTATGAAGGATACGGGAATAGATATTGATCTATATCCGGATGTGCAGGATTTGTACGAAGAGACCAGAAGCAGAAATATATCAGTAGATCATGCTGAGGCGGAATCCTTGGGAAGAGGGAACTTCATTGATCTGCTCTATAAGAAGACGTGCCGGGCGAAGCTGATCAAACCGACATTCATTATTCAGCATCCGATCGACCTGTCTCCCCTGGCGCGCGCTAATGATCAAAATCCTTTGATCGTCGATCGCTTCCAGCTCGTGGTGAATGGGGCGGAAATCATTAATGCCTATTCAGAGCTCGTGGATCCGCTGGAGCAGAGAAGAAGGCTGGAAGCTCAAGCTCTGCTGAGAAGCAATGGGGATTCTGAAGCCATGGAGATGGATGAAGACTATCTGACTGCTATGGAGTATGGCATGCCGCCTATTTCTGGCTGGGGGTTTGGAATCGAACGGCTGCTAATGGTATTCACTGACTGCGATACCATTAAAGATTGCGTATTGTTTCCGTTAACCAAAAAGATTTAGGTAAGCACTCCCAAGAAAACGCTTCGACTCTGGTCTACGATATGGCTTCGAATCGGTTAGTCGGCGTATGCTTGTTGTTTATGGAAGACCAACAACGGACATTTTACCCGGGCTTATTTAATTTCGGTGTCCTCCCCGCGCACAGGAACAGGAGGATAGCTGCCAATATGTTGAAGAGGGCATTGACCGTTCTGCATAGCGAGTATCCGATCATGAGACTTGGTTTGTTGCAAGGCACTTACGCAGAATTGCTCTATTATAATTTAGGGTTCATGCCTGCCGATGTAGAGGTTGAAGCTTGTGTCTTACCAACGTCAGAGATTAACTTGTTGAAATCATTCCGTTAACCGAGCATTAGGAGACCATTACTTCAAAAGAATTCCAATATCCGATTGTTCTAGTTGGGCGCTATCGTTCAACGGACCAAAGAGCAGTTTGCCGCAGGCAGCTGCTCTTTTCATTGGCTCTGATAAACTTGATTGTTGATAAAGGAAAGGATCTCCCGTCAAGACTCGCGGACAGAGGATCCGTTAATATCCCCGAATGATATCGAAAACAGGCTAATCAGCCGCTATAGCGGATCTCCTGTCCGCCGGCACGCGGAAAAACGTGATAAAGAAGCGGATAACGGATCTCCTGTCCGTTTCCTTGCATCAACGAACGCACCGTGAACCAGCCGTCATGAAGCCGGCCGGGAGCCACTAAGAATAAAATCAATGTGGTAAAATAGGCGCAAAATGGATAGAGCCGCGATGCTGCTTGATAATAAGTTGAAAGGGGAGGATAGTTGAATATGTCATTTATGGTTCGTGAATGTGTTGAGCAGGATTTTGAAGAAGTCATTCGTATTAGTGAATCTGTGTATAGCGGAAGGATAGGCTCCTTTTCGCTGGTTTCTAATTTACAGCATTGCCGTATGCTTCGAAAGTACGTTGCAGCGAATGAGATAGGACGGGTGATCGGTTACGGCTTAATATGGGAACAACGTGCATCACCGCGCTTGATTCTCAAAGTCGAACTATTATTTCATCCTGATTATGAAGTTGTGGAGATGCTTGTTAATCAAATCATCCATGATATTCGCATTATTGGACCATATGCGGTTCAGGCAAGAGCGTTTCAGGATCAGATTCAATTATTGCAGCTGTACGATAGACTCGGATTTGTTGAAAATCATCGCATGATGCACCTTTATTTACCGGCAACAGAGATAGACCTTACGCCTTATGTAGATAATGAAAGTACGCTGAACGCACGAGGGATCGCGGTTACGACATTAGCTGAAGAACTCAACTCGGATGCAGCGTACTTTTCGAAATTGCAAGCGCTTAACAATTTGACTTGGGCTGACTACCCAACAGAGCCGCTTGTACCTCGAACCTCTCCTAATGATCAAATGTTAACCCACGAAGATAACATTCCAGAAGCCTATTTTATTGCCAAGGAAGGGCAAAGGTATATCGGACATAGCCATTTGATGAGATTGCCCTCCGCACCTCAATACTTCATTCAAGGTCTGACTGCAACAGCGAGAGAATTTCGCGGACAGGGGGTAGCAACAGCCTTAAAAGTAAAAGGAATCGAGTTTGCGAAAAGGATGGGTTACCATGGCATTCTTACTTCCACTCGCGATAATAACGGCCCAATGGCGGCAATCAACAGTAAATTAGGCTGGCGACCAAACTACAGCGAAGTAAGATTGGAAAAAATGCTGAAATGAGATAGGGAGAGTGAAACAGTACGATGAACTTCTCGAAACTGACAGACTATCTAGACCGTTTCTACGCGGAGAAGAACATTCCCGGCCTGGGAATGGCCGTGTATTACAAGCAAAAGCCTGTCTTCGAGCACTATGCCGGGTTCTCCGATGTGGAGAACCAAATCGTGTTCGGGCCGGACACGATATTCCGGCTATATTCTGCCACCAAGGTCATGACTTGCGCGGCGCTCTTGCAATTGCTCGAGGCCGGAGCGTTCAAGCTCAGCGACCCGCTGTATGCCTATATCCCCGAATACAGGGACATGGCCGTTCGGCATAGTCGGGCGGACGGGTCGGAGGAATTGCGGCCTGCGCGGAACCCCATCACGATCGAGCATCTATTCAGCATGACCGCGGGGATCGACCGGCGGGATACCGAGGAGACCGACAAGGCGATCAAGGCATCGGGCGGCGAAGGCAGAACGTTGGATGTCATCAGAGCGCTGGCCACGGAGCCGTTGCTCTTCGAGCCGGGCACCCATTTCAAGTACGGCGCCTGCCATGACGTACTGGGCGCTTTAATCGAAGTGCTGTCGGGCAAGACGCTCGGGACGTATTTGAAGGCGCATATTTTCGACAGGATCGGTATGCGGGATACGTCTTTCGTGCTGAAGGACGATAAGCGTTTCTGCAAGCTGTACAACAACTTCAACGGGAAGACGCATACCGCCGAGAGCATAGGCGAGACATTCAATGTGCAGCCGGGCAGAGCGTATGAGAGCGGCGGGGGCGGACTCTTCTCTACCGTAAGCGATTACATCTTGTTTGCTGCGGCGCTGTGCAATTATGGATTGGCGCCGAACGGCGAACGTATTCTGCGGCCGGAGACGGTCAATGAAATGCGTAGAGGCCGCTTGGGCCCGCAGGCTCAGCAGGATTTCGCCAAATTCGGCGGCGTGAGCAAGAGCGGGTACAGCTATGCGCTCGGCGTACGAACGCTGGTGGACAGAGAGGACAACAACGCGTTGAGCCACAATGGCGAGTTCGGTTGGGATGGCGCCCGCGGCTGCTATGTCGTCATTGATCCGGAGGCGGAAGTAGCGCTGTTCTATGCGCAGCAGGAGGGCGGCTCACCGTGGTATCGCTGGCACGGCACGATTCGTAATTATGTATACGCCAGCGTCTGGGAAGCCTGACGATCGTGGAATGCGGGTGCAGGATAACGCGGAGCGAGATAGAATATACGTGATTGTAAGCACTTACAGAAAGGGGATGACCATGCCGAATCTGCTGATCGTCGATGATGAAGAAACGACCCGTAACAGCTTGTCGGAGCTTGTGCCATGGTCCGAATGGGGCATTGCGGAGGTGCGAACGGCCGAGAACGGGGTAACGGCGCTTAAGCTTGCCCAGCATTACAGGCCGGCGATCCTGCTGGCCGATATCCGCATGCCGAAGATGAACGGGATCGAGCTGGCACAGCGCATTCGCGATTTGTATCCGGCCTGCGAAATCGTATTCCTGAGCGGCTTCGCGGATAAAGCGTACCTGAAATCGGCCATTCAGCTGCAAGCCGTCGATTACTTGGATAAGCCGGTCGAGATGGAACAGTTGAAGCAGGTGTTTCTCGGCATCGTCAAGCGACTGGCGTCCGCCGTAGGGACGAAAGGGGATATCGCTTTTCTCCGCCAGGAAATCGTCGTGGACTTGATCTGCAAGAAAGGCGATCTGACCGACTGGATCGCGCGCGCTTCGCCGGATATGCTGCAGCTGAGAGGCGGCGGGCGCTACCGCGTGTACGCGCTGACGCTGCATTGGGCGTTGGCGGCAGCCGAAGAGGAGAGGACCGTCTGGAAGCACAGCATGCTGAACCGGTTCAATCAAGCGGACGCCTTCCCCGGAACGCGCATGATAGCCGGCTTCGTGGGCGATAATTGCCTCGTCGTCGCAGCGGAAGCGACTATTCAACGAGGCGGCGAGGAGAAGGGCGCTGCGGAGGGCGAGGCCGAGGGCGAAGAGCTGGCCTGGCTGATGTTGACTGCCTTATTGGATGTCTGTCCGGCAGGCGCTTGCTCCATCTCGGCCGGATGCAGCGATATGACCCCGCGTACCGATGCGTTCGCCGGCTTGTACAAGACGGCGCTGACGGCAGCCAGGCGGCATTTCTACCACGGGGACAGCCGGGTGTACATGCCGATCGCGGCAACGGCGGGGTATTCCTTCGACTTCGATAAGTCCGGCTATGCCGGCTTCAAACGCATGCTGCGCGAAGCGGCTGCTCAAGATGTCATCGACTACGTACGCCGGTTATCGGCGGACATTGCCCGATCGGCCGATCCCGACACGAACAAAATCCGCAATCTCTTCTTCAATCACCTCCGCATTCTGTTCGAGGCGACGATGCAGTGGGACGAAGCGAACGCGGGCGACGAGAACGAAACCACATACATGTGGCGCGAGATCGATACCCGCGCAACGCTCGAAGAGCTGACGCGGTTCCTGCTCGCGCACGTCGAGATGACGCTCCAGAAGCCGGCGGCGAACGGCGTTGACAAAATCGACGAAATCAAGCGATATATCGACCATCACTATGCCAGCAATCAAATCTCGATCCAATCGATTGCCGATCATACGCATTTGAGCCAGACCTATCTCTGTGCCCTATTCAAGAAAGCGACCGGCCGAACGGTGAACGATTACATCACCGCGCTTCGCATCGAGAAAGCGAAGGCGCTGCTGCTCGACCGCGGCAAGAAGCTGTACGAGATCACGGCGGACGTCGGCCTGATCGACACGAACTATTTCTCCACGCTGTTCAAGAAATACACCGGCATGACGCCCTCCGACTATCGGACGAAGAGCTTCCATGAAGCATGACTTCTACCGCAATTTAAACCTGCAGTACAAGCTGTTCCTGCAGTATCTGCTCCTGCTTGCCATCGCGTTCACGCTGTTCATCGCGCTCAATTACCGCATCACGTCCAAGGATCTTGAAGCGCAGGCGAAATACTCCTCCCAGCAGGTATTCGAGCAGAGCCGCTCCTTCCTGGAATACAAGCTCTATGTGGCCGAGAACTACCTGACCATTCTGGCCTCCAACGAGCGCATGCAGGATATTCTGCACCGGGACGCGTCGTACTACTTGAATCACTACGGGTTATGGAGCTTCGACGTCGAAGACATTCGGAAGCAGTTCTACATCACGAAGCCGAGCGAAGACATTATCAAGACAAGCTTGTATACGGCGCAAGCGGTCGCTTCCGCGAACGAGACGGACGACGTCATGCGCATGACGCGAATCGAAGCGAAGCCGTGGTACGCCAGTCTGCAGCGAAGCACGTCGACATTCGAGCTCTTCCCGAATACGATTCAGGAGCGCGAATTATCGGCAGAGCGCACCGACACGTTCTCGATCGCGAGGAGCATCTACGACAACGAAAACTTCCGCAACGTCCTCGGCGTGTTGACCGTCGACATTCCGAGAAGCCTTTTCGCCTCCATTCTGGACCGGGTCGCCTTCTCGGAGAATTCATCCGTCTATCTCATCAATCGGGCCGGCCAGCCGATCGCGCGTTCTTCGACGTCCGCCGCAGGGGATGTCGTCTTCAAACCCGATATGCTGGATGCGATCCCCGCCGTCGACCTGAAGGCCGGCGACTGGCGGAAGCGCAGCTTGGACGGCATGGACTATCTAGTCGGCGCGCAGAACGTCGCGGATACGGACTGGTATCTGGTCAGTCTGACGCCGTATAAAGAAATCGTGCGGTCCCAGAGGAAAGCGATGAAGCAGATGCTGCTGCTGACGTTCTTGATCGGACTGTTCCTGCTGCCCCTTGCGTTCGTCGCGGCATCGTCCACCACCCGGCGCATCCGCCGCTTGATCTCGCAGATGAAGAGCGTCAAGAAAGGCGATTTCGCGATTCGCGTCCAGCATGACGGCAAGGACGAAATCGGAGAGCTGGGGCGGAACTTCCAGACGATGATCGCCAAAGTGTCGCAGCTGTTGGACGAGAAGTACACCCTCGGGCAGGAAGTCAAGTCCATGGAGCTGAAGGCGCTTCAAGCGCAGATTAATCCGCATTTTCTCTATAACACGCTGGACCTGATCTACTGGAAGGCGCTGCGCATTCAGGAACAGAGCATCTACGAGCTGGTTCAATCGTTGTCCAAGTTCTATAAGCTCAGCCTGAGCAAGGGCGAGGATATCGTCTGCCTGCGCAGCGAAATCGAGCATATCGCCGCGTACATCGACATTCAGAACGCCAGGTTCAAGAACGGCATTCGCCTCGTCATCGACATACCGGACGAGCTTTACGACCGGCCGATGCCCAAAATCACGCTGCAGCCGCTCGTCGAGAACGCGATCATTCACGGCATTCTGGAGACGGAAGAAGAGACGGGAACGATCACCGTCAGCGCCGCGGCGGACGGCGGCAAATTCGTCATCCGCGTCGCCGATAACGGCGTCGGCATGTCCGAGGCGCGCATCGGCACGATGTTCGCGCAAGAGACGGACGATCCGAGCCGCGGATACGGAGCCGGCAACATCAACACGCGGATCAAGCTGTTGCATGGCGAAGAATACGGCTTGTCCTACCGCCGGCATGAAGGACCCGGCATCTCCGCGATCGTAGAGCTGCCGCTCTAAAGCGCCGCATTTCACGCCTCTTGTTGTGGAATGCGGTTTTTCTTGCTGCGGCCCCGGGATCGTAAGAATAACAAGGTTTCGTAATTTTGACGCGTGGCAGCCGTTATGAAAACGCTTTATTATGAAAGCAGAACCAATTCGACAGAGATCGAGGTGAACGAATGCGCGATGCACAGGTTCGCAAGAAGCGGGGATTCGTGTACGAGATCGTCAAGAACCGCGTGCTGTATGTCATGTTCTTGCCGGTCGGCCTTTATTTTCTCGTACTGGCCTACCTGCCCATGCCGGGCATTATTATCGCGTTCAAAGAGTACTCGTACGACGGGGGCATCTTCGGCAGCAAATGGAACGGCATGAAGAATTTCGATTATTTCTTTCAATCCGGCAAGCTGTGGCTCGTCACGAAGAACACGCTGTTGTATAATCTCGTGTTTCTGACGGCAAGCACCGTGCTCGCCGTGATCGTGGCCATCCTGATCGCGGAGATGGCCGGCAAATGGTTCAAGAAGACGGCGCAAACCTTCATGTTCCTGCCGTATTTCATCTCCTGGGTAACCGTCTCGGCGTTCTTCTACAACATCTTCAATTACGATTACGGCGCTTTGAACGGATGGCTGACAACGCTTGGATCCGAGAAAATCGATATTTATTCCAATCCCGATATCTGGCTCTTGCTGCTTCCGATCTTCTACGTGTGGAAGGGCATTGGATTCTCCAGCGTGCTGTACCTGGCAGCCATTATGGGCACGGACCAGGAGAGCTACGAATCGGCCAAAATCGACGGGGCGAACCTGTTTCAGCGAATCTGGCATATTACGCTCCCGCTGCTCAGGCCGACGATCATCACGCTCGTGCTGCTCGGCCTCTCCAGAATCATGCGCGGCGAATTCGACATGTTCTACCAATTGATCGGCGATAACGGCCTTCTCGCGGACAAAACGGACATCATCGACACCTTCGTCTTCCGCACCTTGATCTTCGCGAACGACTTCGGCATGTCGTCGGCGGGCGGCGTGTATCAATCGGTGCTGAGCTTCTTCATTATCTATACGGTCAATTGGCTGGTCAAAAGGTGGAATCGCGATTATGCGCTCTATTGAACATCGACATGGGGGGAGGGGAACCGCTTGAAAAAGGGAAAGGACGTTATCGCATTCAACATCATCGCGTTCGCGGTCGTGGGCTTCGTCGGCCTCGCCTGCATATTGCCGTTCCTGATGCTGCTCGTCGGCTCCTTCCAATCGGAGAGCTCGATCTTGACGCATGGCTACTCGCTGATTCCGCGCACCTTGGATTGGGGCGCTTATTCCTTCATCTTTCGGGAGCCTGACAAAATCATTCACAGCTACCTGGTCACGATTTTCTTGACGGTCGCAGGCACAAGCATCTCGATCTTCTTCTCGTCGATGACGGCATACGTACTCGCGAGGAAGGACGTGAAATACCGCAACGGCATGGCGTTCTACCTGTTCTTCACGACGTTGTTCAGCGGCGGTCTCGTGCCTTATTACTTGCTCATGTCCAATTACCTGGAGCTGCGCAACACGATGTCGATCCTGCTGCTGAACGGGATGTTCAACGTGCTGTATATCCTCATCCTCCGAACCTACATCGCGAACAGCATCCCGGATTCCATCTCCGAGTCCGCGAAGATCGACGGCGCGAACGATTTCGCCATCTTCATCCGGGTCGTCTTCCCGCTGCTGAAGCCCGCGCTCGCTTCCATCGGCCTGTTCGTCGCGCTCGGTTACTGGAACGACTGGTATACGGCTACGCTGTTCATCACCAAGGAGAATTTGTTTCCGCTCCAATATTCGCTCTATCGGATATTGAGCTCCACCACGTTCGCGAAGCAGATGCTGCAGAACAACGGCGCCGTATCCGCGATCGAACTGCCGGAGCAGACCGTGAAGCTGGCGCTGACCGTCGTGGCGACCGGACCGATCGTCTTCGCGTATCCGTTCGTCCAGAAGTATTTTGTCGCCGGCCTGACCATCGGTTCGGTGAAAGGCTGAAGCGCGGCTCGTTCGTCCGGCGATTCCGGTGCATGATTGCCCAGGTTAATCCCGCCAATCGGCGGTTAACAGTCTTCATTCAACATATAAATGGGAGGGAAGCGAGGATGAACAAGCGATTCAAATCGATGCGACTCGGGCTTGCCGTTGTCCTGTGCCTGTCGGTCATCTTGTCCGCGTGTTCCAATAACGGCAATGGCGGCGGTAACAAAACGGCGGACGACAGCACGAGCAAGAACGCGAATGCAGCGAACGCGGACAAGAACGCGGCCGCAGCTTCGGGCAATAATGCCGGCGGCACGACGAATGCTTCGAAGGATGCCGATGACAATGCCGATACGCCGAAGCTGGACAAAGTAACGCTCCGGTTCGTGCTGCTCGGGGAGGCCCCGAAAGACAACGATGCGGTGATGGCCGAAGTCAACAAGAAGCTGGAAGCGGACATTAACGCGACGATCGAGCTGACGTACATTCCGTTCGCGGACATCAACACGAAGTACCCGCTCGTCCTTGCGTCTCCGCAGGATTGGGACGTCATCTACGGCAACATTAATTACGGCTCCAACGCGTCGAAAGGCGGTTATCACGAAATCGCGATGGACGACGTCAACAAGTACATGCCGCTGACCGCGCAGGCGACCTCCGACGGCCAATGGGCGGACGCCCTCGTCAACGGCAAAATCTACATGATCCCGCAAACGTTCAAGGAGCTCGACGTCGGTACGGGCTTCTACCGCGAAGATCTTCGCAAGAAGTACAACGTACCGGAGATCAAGACCTTCAAGGACCTGGGCGCCTATTTCCAAGCGATCAAGGACAACGAGAAGGGCATGCTGCCGGTAGACGGATCTGCGACGGACATCCAGGGCATCTTCGGCGGCTTGATGAAGAATTACGTCATTCGCGAAGCGCCGTATCTGACCGGCTTCTTCCCGGACGACCCGAGCTATACGATTACGGGCCTGTTCGACGACGATTTCAAAGCGAAATTCATCGAAGCCGCCAAGACGATGAAGGAGTGGGCGGACAAGGGGCTGCTGCCGAAGAATGCGTTCGCGCAGAAGACGGCCGCCGCCGATCTGGCCAAAGCGGGCAAATCCGGCTACTGGGCCAACGCGTTCGAGAATTACGCGCAGTACAGCTCGGACATGATCGCCAAAGGATGGGAGCTCGGCGCCGTCAACAATTTGACGGACAGCGGCGTCGTCATGACTCGCCCGGCTACGGGCAACGGCTTCTCGATTTCGCCGAAAACGTCCAATTACGAGCGGGCGCTGATGGCCATCGACCTGCTGCACCAGGACAAAGCATACAATATGCTGCTCGCATTCGGCATTGAGGGCAAGAACTACACGATCAACGCCGACGGCAAGCTGGTCGTCGCTCAGGCCGATCCGAATCCGTACCCGATGTACGGCGCCGGCTGGTGGTCCAACAATCGCGATCAATGGCCGCCGCTCGAGAGCTATACCCAGCAGTACATCGATACGAAGAACGCGCTGCTCGAGAAAGCGCAGCCGTATTTGCTGAACGGCTTCAACATCGATACGACGAACATCAAGACGGAGCTTGCGAACATAACGAATATCGATAAGCAGTACAGCGCCCCGATCCAATTAGGCCTTGTGAAGGACGTCGATGCCGCTGTCGCCGATCTGATCGCGCGCTACAAGAAAGCGGGCGCCGAGAAGGTCATCGACGAAGTCAAGAAGCAAGCGGCGGCCTTCGTCGCGTCGAAGCAGATCAAATAATACGCAGCGGATAACGCAAAAAGGGAGCAGATTGCCGAATGGCAGCCTGCTCCCTTTTAGCCTGTGCGCCGGCAACCTTAATAATGCTTCGCCAGCATCCAGGAAGATGGACGAAATCGCTAGAACGCGTTAAGGAAACCGGCGATTAAGGCAGTTAATCGAATTGGCTTATCGAGAATCAGCAGACCTAACTGGACAATTCCGATTAGCGACATGAGCGCGAAGAGGATGAGTTCGTTCAAGGGGCGCCGCTGCTTTCGAAAGTAGACGAACAGCCCGCAGAACAAGCCGATTGACAGCAGGAAAGGAATCATGAGGCAGTCGCCCTCCCGGCAGTCCAGCGTTTGATCAGGTAGACGAGAATGAGCAAAATCGGAAGCAATATCGTATCCAGCGCGAAATATTGAAGTAAATATCGTCCGATCCACTCGAGATCGGCAATTATATTGTCATGCATGCTTTGCGCGAAACCGATGCACATGATCGCGAGCGGGAAGGCGATCAATCCGCGGCTTCTCACGGCGAACGTATGCTCGAGGGCGACCGTCGCGCAATAGAAGGACAGGGTCAGCTTAATATAGACCAGGATCAGCCACAGGTTTGAAATGGTAGCTTCCAAATGTTCCACGAACGGACTAACCTCCAGCTCCTGTGCAACGACGAAGAGCGGGAAGATGACATGCGAAGCGCGCGATATACCGAGTACGCCAGCGACGATGAAAGTGATCAGCGACAGCAGCAATGCGCCGAGTGACGCAGCCTTGATATAATTCCTGCCCGGCTTCTCCTTCACATACGGGAAAATCATCAGAAGCGTGAAACCGTCCAGGTAAGGGAATGCAATCATAAAGGCCGACTTGGGGAAGATACCCTCCCAATCGAACGCTCCCACGGGGTTGAACGATGACCAATCCCATGTTTTAATCGCGAGGATAAAAAAAAGCGTGAAGCCGATTAGCATCAGCGGGAAGAAGAACTCCGCCGTTCTCGAGATGGCCGCGATCCCGCGAATGGAGCCGTATGCCGCGATGGTTATGAAGGCGGCGTCGAACACCCATTCGTTGGTATTCTGCAACAATGTGCTGGTCATGAAGTCATCCAGATTGTTGAGCACCCATGCGCAAGTAAGCAGCATGTGGAAAATAATAATCAAGCTGACGAGCTTCCCGAGAAATTCCCCTAACAACCGCTGCGCGATTTGGACGACGTCGAGCCGGGGATAGCGGCTCGACAGAAATATCCAAGGCAGCGTGCAGGCGATGCCGACTGCCCCCGTCCAGAGCGGGACGAGCCAAGCATGCTGATGCGCGTTCGCGATCAGGGTGGAGGGGAGCAAGAAGAACGCCGTGCTTAATGTCGCGCATACGATGAGGATATGAAACTGCCGCATGGACAGCATCGTTGATTCCATTCGGTTAGCTCCTTGTGTAAGGGGTCATGATAACGCCCGTTTTAATAATCTTCGCATGCACGTCGATGGTGATCTTAGCGCCCTCCCAGCTTTCCGGGGACGCTTTGAGCTTGTGCCAACGTTTCCCATTCTTATGCATGATCTGGTCCTGGATATCGATCAGGTCCCAATGATTCTTCTTGCCCAGTTGTAATAACGCGTTCGAATGGGCGGCCATGCGCTCGTCGAACAGCTTCTCGAGCCGATGGAGCGTTGCTGTGTCGATCCGACCGTTCGTATCGATTGAAGCTAATTTCAATTTCGGATGAATATGTATCCGCAGCTCGAGCCGATTGTTCTTCAGCGTCAATTGGCGCTTGATTCGCGGTTGTCCCATCAATTGGAGCTCCGCTGCTTCTTGGTTGTCGGTTTCGATCGGCTCGATTAAAGAATGAGCTTCCCCTCTAACGAACAACAGCGAAGCCATTTGGTCGGGCGTCAATTCCCCAACCCGCTTGCCCTGCTTGATGATCGTGGAACCGAACAGCTCGAAATTCCCTTTATCCCCCTGAATCGTCTCGAACCGCTTCGTAGTGGCCATCGGTTTGCCGACCACGCGAATGTTGGAAATAAAGGACAGCTTCGTGCCTTCGTAATTTTCCAGCAGCGTCTTAATCTGGGAATTCGGGCTGGCTGTACTCGCCACGTTGTGTTGCAGCTCATGGACGCTGCGCAGCTCCTTGCCGGGGTTTCTCTCCAGCGGTACGAACGTATTCATGATGTCCTGTACGGGTGACTTGGCAATGAATACGTTCGTCGCCATTCTGCGGGTCGGGTCGTTCTCGAGAAAATTAAGCAGGTCGTCCAAGCCCTTCGCGGCCAGACGTTCCGAGACAATGTAAGCCTGATAGTGGCTGATGAACAGCTTTCGCGGAATGGTACGGGTCGCGGTGCTCGCGAATTCCGCCCATGAATCGGCCTGGAACGCATACGTATACAGCGGCGAGCGGGAGCCTCCGGACTTGGAACCGGCGACGCCGTTCGGATTAATGATCTGGTAATAAGCCATATAATGGCCCTCTTCATCCATGTCGACGCCGACCATGTCTGCGATGGCCATATCATTGATTTCTTTCAGATCGGAACAACCCTGCATCGGAAAGCAAACGAATAGCGCAAGCAGGAACAACGTGCCGCGGATCAAGGGCTTCATGAAGCATCACCTCTGTGTCGCTTTCTTCGCGTTCCGCGGCTCTTTCATTTTGTACCAGGGCACGCGGAATAACGTATCTCTGAATTCCGACGATCGGATGGGCGCGAGGGGACTGAGGTAAGGCTCTCCCGTAGTCTTGAGCGATACGAGGTGCACGACCAGCGCCAACGTACCGCATAAGATGCCGAACATGCCGAGGGAGACCGCCAGCACCATGAACGAAAATTGCAGTATGCGCTGCGCCATTCCAAAGTTGAATGAAGGCGATACAAAATTCGCCATTGCCGTGATGCCGACCACGATCACCATGGCCGCCGATACTAATCCTGCTTCGACCGCCGCCTGTCCCAGCACGACGGCCCCGACGATGGAGATGGCCTGTCCGGTGACGGACGGCATACGGACGCCGGCCTCCCGCAGAAGCTCGAACATGACGAGCATAATGAGCGCCTCGACGAAGGCAGGGAAGGGGACGCCTTCCCGCTGAGCGGCCAAATTAATGAGCAGCTCGGAGGGAATCATCTCCTGGTTGTAATTGGAGAGCGCGATAAAGATGCTCGGCGTATAGACGGAGAGCAGGAACGACAGAAATCGAAGCCAACGAAGCAACGTAGCGAACAGCGGCTGCTGGTAATAATCCTCTGCGCTTACGAAGAACTGGAAGAACGAGACCGGCGTAATCAGACTGCTCGGCGTCCCGTCGGTGAAAATCAGGATCTTCCCTTCGACAAGGTGAGCCGACGCGATATCGGGCCGTTCCGTATTCAGCATGCGGGGGAAGGGGGTGAGCTCCTTGTCCTCGATCCACTCCTCGATATTCGCCCCTTCGAAGACGGCTTCGGTACGGATCTGTCCGATTCGCTCGCGATAAGCCTGGATCCGCGCTTCCGACGCCTTGCCCTGAACGTATCCCATCAGCACCTTGGTACACGAGAGCTCCCCGATTTCAAAGGTTTCGAAGACGAGCTGCGGCGACTTGATCCGGCTGCGAACGAGGCCAACGTTAGTCATGATGGCTTCGGTAAAGGCTTCGCTCGGGCCGCGAACCGTCTTCTCGGTCTTCGGTTCCTGAATGTTCCGATGCGGAAAAGCAGGCGCCGAGAGAAGGTAGCCGGCATCGATACCGGCAATGAATATAATGCACTGGCCGTGGTGTAACGCGGATACCCATTGGGCGAAGGACTTCTCCTCGGTACACGGTAAGCTGGACAGCTTGTCGCGAATTAGCGCTGTTCGGTTCTCGTGATACGGCCGCTCGCGGTCTATATGGATGTCCAGCAAAGGGGATAAGACCGTCTTCTCAATGAGCGCCGTGTCGACGATGGTATCCAGGTAGCAGCAAGTGACGGGGATATCCGAATCGACCAATATGCGTTGAACGTTGAAGTCGGGCTGCCGTTCGAATTGATGGATGAATGCCGACTGGGCTGACGTTTTCATATGCTTCCCTCATGCGTGGAATGTGATTGGAATTTCCCTATAGAATGACCTTATTTTTCCTGGAATATGCAGCTAATCGACCAAAACAAAAAATACCCAGTAATATACTGGGTATTAGCTGCCGGCGAACCGGGGATAGGTGCAGAGCTATTATTTCCAAGCTGCTATGATGTCGACCATAATTTGTGAGGTTAATAAGAACGGGAGGAGTGCCTTGCTTGGCTCTCTACAGAGCGTGTTGGAGCAGCCATTCGTACAATTCCGGATTCTCATACGTTTCCGTCCAAGAATCATGATCGGCTTCCGGATAGACGGTTAATTTCACGTTGCCGCCAATCGCCTGCAAGGCGTCTACCATTTTCTCCGACTCCGAGAGCGGCACGACGTCATCTTTGGCACCGTGGAAGACCCAGACCGGCGTTTCCTTCAGCGGTTCGACTCGCTCCGGATTGCCTCCGCCGCATATCGGCACGATCGCGGCGAATCTGCCGGGCTGAACGGCCGCTAACTGCCAAGCCCCATAGCCTCCCATGCTCAATCCCGTCAAATAAACCCTGGACGTGTCGACATTGTAGCTCTTAACGATCTCGTCAAGCAGGAGGATGAGAGCATCCGTCTCGGCGCCCCAAAAGGAATCTTCCGGACATTGCGGAGATACCGCGATGAACGGGAAATCGGTTTGCGTCTGCGCGATCTTCGGTATTCCGTGAACAGCCACGCGCTCCACGTTGTCGCCGCGCTCGCCGGAACCATGCAGGAACAAAATCAGCGGCCACTTCTTCGTAGCATCGTTCTCGTAGCCGTCCGGAATATGCAGCAAATAGTTCAAAGACACTTTCTTCAGGATTTCTTTCTCTAACCGACGGGCAGTCTGCGTCATTAGACATTCTCCTTATCGGAACTAACTTTTATTTCCTTTATTGTACCATACGCCAGGAGGCTTGTTCATTGAAAGTAACGATGAAAAGCTGGAGGATGATTTTCATTAACCTCTAGTCCAATTAAATGGAGCTTGGACGCGTTAAGGCACGCAAGCTCCATTTTCCTAATGTAGTCCTGTTATTGCTTGAAATTCGTGAACCTAACCGCCACCGGTGCTGTCGTAGGCGCACAGCACGGCGAAGGGTCGCGCGCTTCGCTTGCGGATTCGAATTCCGAATCTTCTTTGGTGGCGAAGATCTCCCAGGCATTCCCGTCCGGGTCATGTACCCATATTTTATCCTGAACGGCATAGCAGCATGTGGTGTTCATCTCGTCGATCGGCAACAAACCCGCTTGCCGTAATCGTTCACCAGTGGCTAGCACGTCTTCAGTCGTATCGACTTGAAACCCCAAATGGTTCAAAACGCCATTACTCTCAAACGGTCGAACGTTAAGCGAGAAATGCAGAGGCGGGTTTTGAAGCTCAAACTTGGCGTAATTGTCTTTTATTTTCGCAGGCTCGGTTCCGAAGAAGCCGCGGTAGAAGGGAAGCGATTTCTCCAGATCCGTACAGTTTAGCGCGATGTGCATGCGTGTGATCGAAGTTGTCATCCTTACTCACCGTCTCTCAGGAATTGTTCGATTCGAGCCTTGATTGCATCGCGAACCTGTCGGAATTGCGCGAGAATCTCTTCTTCAGTGCCCGTCGATTTGGCCGGGTCTTCAAAGCCCCAATGCCAGCGGATGACATTCTGGTTCATCGTCACCGGACAATGCTCGTCAGCGTGTCCGCAAAGCGTAATCACATACGTGGCGCGGTTTAATGTTTCGGAGTCAATGACTTTCGAAGCGTTGCTGCTGATATCGACGCCGGCTTCCTTCATTACTTGAACGGCGCGAAGGTTTAAACCATGCGCTTCAAGACCGGCGCTCTTCGCTTCGTAGCGATCGCCGCCAAGCGCATTCAAGAATCCGTCCGCGATTTGACTGCGGCAGGAGTTGCCGGTGCACAAGAAATAGACCAGTGGTTTGTTACTCATTCTGATAGGCCCCTTCGCAATCGATTTGGTGTCAGCAAGTCTTACCCCACGACTTTTAACCACAGGTAGAGACCGGATAACGTAATGAACAGAACAGGAACGGTTAATATCATACCCGTCTTAAAGTACGCCCACCAGGAGATCTTCACGCCTTTGCCGGACAATACATGCAGCCAGAGTAAAGTGGCGAGCGATCCGATCGGCGTAATCTTGGGCCCCAGATCGGAGCCGATGACATTCCCGTATATGAACGCTTCCCGAAGCATGCCCAGCGGATTGGTACCCTGAATGGCCAGCGCGTCAATCATAACGGTGGGCATGTTGTTCATGAACGAAGAGAGGATGGCCGCAATGAAACCGGATCCTATCGCAGCGGTGAACAAGCCATGTTCACCGGTCCACCTGAAGAGGGAACCAAGCTCGTCTGTCAAACCCGCGTTTCGAAGACCATACACAACCACGTACATACCGATCGAGAACACGACAACGGACCACGGCGCGCCTTGTACCAGTTGCCAGGTACGGATAGCCGGGCTTCGTCTGGCAAGGAACAGAAAGACAAGCGCTGCGGCACCGGCAAGAATGGATACCGGGACGTCGATAAATCCGCTTAATAAATAAGCCGCGAGCAAGACGGCAAGGATGACCCACGAGAGCTTGAACAGCCTGATGTCCTTGATCGCCTCGACAGGTTGTTTCAATTGGGCTAGGTCATATCGCTTCGGAATGCTCTTCTTGTAGAACAGGTAGAGTACGAGCAAGCTGGCCGCAATCGAGAAGAGCGTCGGAACAATCATTCGGCCGGCGTATTCCGCGAATCCGATGCCGAAGAAGTCCGATGAAACGATGTTCACGAGATTGCTGACTACCAGCGGCAGCGAGGCCGTATCGGAGATGAATCCGCTCGCCATGATGAAGGGCAGAATCATGCGTTCATCGAACTTGAGCGCTCTGACCATCGCCAGTACAATCGGAGTCAGGATAAGCGCTGCGCCGTCATTAGCGAAGAACGCGGCAACCGCAGCGCCTAGCAGGATAACATAGACGAACATTAACTTGCCGTTCCCTCTGGCGAGGCGAGCCATGTGAAGTGCAGCCCATTCAAAGAACCCGATCTCATCGAGAAGGAGAGAGATGAGAATAACCGCTACGAACGCAAGCGTGGCATTCCAGACGATTCGGGTCACATCCCCTACATCGTGAAGATCGACAACGCCGACGATTAAAGCGATAACCGCGCCGCCGCACGCCGACCAGCCGATGTTGAGACTTCTCGGCTGCCAAATGACGAATACTAACGTAAGCAGGAATAGAATCAACGCGAAAGCCGGCATAGTCCCTCCAGATTTTTAAGTACAGCCTCTCGATTGGCGTGCATCGATCTGTTCTTGCATGGAGGGCAGTTGATCGATAACTTGCTTCAAATAAGGCTTGTCGGCTACGTTCAACGAATAATAACTCCACTGGCTGCGGCGCTCTTCATTAATTAATCCGCCGGTTCTAAGTTTCTTCAAATGCTGACTGATATTCGGCTGCGTTGTTTCCAGCAAATCAACAATATCGCAAACGCACAGCTCTCCATGACGGAGTAAAGCGATGATCGACAACCTGGATTTGTCGGAGAGCAGCTTGAGGGTAGCGGACATTTCTTCAATGGACGGCAGCGTGGTTCACACTCCTTTTCAGTGCTTCGGATTTTCCGTTCGGACACTATGTAGTATACATGGCTGATTATATAAGCAAATAGTTATATTAGCAAGCGCTAATGCTAAAGTTTTTTCTTTTCTATGACAATCGCAATGTTGACCTCAGAACAAGCATGTCATTGCAATTTGTATATCATTCGATTATTATGGATAACAAAGGTCTATAATGAATATATTATCGAGGAGGGAGAGCGAACCTTGCAATTCTCCAAGAGCACGGATTATGCGCTGCATGCTTTGATCCATCTGGGACAATCGGAGCGATCCAGCAATGTCGGGATTAAGGGATTAGCCGGAGTGCTTGATGTTTCAGAGAGCTATCTATCCAAAATCATGTCCAAGCTGAGGCAAGACGGGATCGTACGCGCAGCGCCTGGGGTGAACGGCGGTTACGAGCTTGCACGACCGGCGGATCAAATTACGTTCCTCGATGTGATCCAGGTTATCGAAGGGCGGCAGCAGCTATTCGAGTGCTCCAATTCGAGATCGCGGCAGCATCAGTTGTTGGCGGAAGACGGGGCCGTGCATCGAGATGGGAACGATGGGAACAAGCTGGAGAAGAACGAATGCTTGGTCGAGAAAGTGATGTACGGCGCTGAACAGCATCTGTACCAATACTTACGGGAACATACGATTCAATCGGTATTGGACGAGGCGTTCAAGCGTCGCAATCATGCGGAAAATAAGAAGTGAAGGCTTCTTGTATGTCAATTATGGATATTGTCGATCTATATAGAGGGTATGGATCGACGACATTTTTATGGTCCAAATACGGACACTATAGATCCATGGAGGATTGATTGGATATGAATACTAAACATTTCGATGTGACTATTATTGGCGGCGGACCGGCCGGGCTGAACGCAGCGCTGGTACTTGGGAGGGCAAGGAAAACGGTTGCGGTGATCGATGAAGGCCGCCCCCGCAACGCTGTAACCCGCGAGGTTCACGGGTTTCTTACTCGCGACGGGATCAGTCCGAGCGAATTTCGAAGAATTGCGAAGGAAGAGATCAGCGTCTATCCGGGCGTATCATTCATTGCGGATACGGCGGCGACAATCACGGGAAACGACGGCCGGTTTCAAATCGAGACGGAGCAAGGACAAACGGTTACAAGCAAGAAAATATTGTTCGCCGTCGGTATGAAGGATCAGCTGCCGAAGATTCCCGGATTAGCGGACGTATACGGGACAAGTGCTTTTGTCTGTCCTTATTGCGATGGTTGGGAGTTACGCGATCAGCCGCTAGTCATCATTACGAAAGGGGCTATGCTTATGCACTTCGCTCCGCTCATCTCCGGTTGGACGAGAAGCTTTACCATCTGCTCGAATGGACCGGATGAACTGACGGATGCCGAGCGCGAAGCACTCCGGCGTAATCAAGTGCCTCTGTTCGACTCACCGATCCGGCAAATTGATTCGGATCATGGCATCGTCAGGCAGGTCGTACTTGAGGACGGGGAGACGATTCCGTGCACGGGGATCTTCTTCAAACCGGATCTGATTACGGGATCGGACTTGCCGCAAACGATCGGATGCGAGATTACGGAGTGGGGAGCGGTCGTCGTCGATGAGTTCGGAAAAACGAATGTGCCGGGCGTGTTCAGCGCTGGAGACGTTACATCGCGGATGCATCAGGCTATAGCCGCGGCTTCGATGGGCTCTTTCGTTGCCGCGGTCATTAACGGAGAACTGAACACCGAGGCCTGGGAGAAGAACGGATCATCTTAAGATTGCGAAGCAGATCTACTATCCATCAGTTTCTTTTGCCGACGAGCTCCGCATGGCGTGCCGAACATTCCCGTAAAGAGGAATTTAAAAAAAGCCCGATAATTGATCGGGCTTGTTGCTTTTCTTAAGGCAGGCGTGCAGATTTACGCCATATAGCCGAATAACTGCGATTCAGATGGCAGAGGAACTCGCGCCGCGGCAAGGCGACGGCGGATACGGCCTGCTGCCTTCGGTTTAACCTTGCGTCTTGGGCGTCGGAGGCACGACGTTCTTCGAACGCCGGTTATCCACCCTCAGTCTGCGCTGCAGGAAGCCCAGCACGATATCGGCCGCAATCGCCAGCAGCGCCGCCGGTACCGCGCCGGCGAAGATGCGCAGCGAATTGCCGATGTTGATTCCCGCGTAGATTTCCCGGCCAAGGCCGCTTCCTCCGATGAGCGGGGCGATCGTGGCGACGCCGATGGCGATCACCGCGGAAATCCTCAGCCCGGTCATGATATATGTCAGCGCGAGCGGGAAGCGGACGTGGAACAGAATCTGCATGGCGCTCATGCCGACGCCTCGTCCCGCCTCCACATAGCTCGGCGTAATCTGCTGCAGCCCGATGTACGTGTTTCGTACGATGGGGTTCAGCGAATAGAGAAACAGACCGACCGTAACCGTCGTCGACCCGAGACCCATGATGAGCAGGAGCAGGACCAGCATGGCCAAGCTCGGAACGACCTGTAGAATATTCATGAGGGCCAGAATGATCCGGGCGAGAGCACGGCTTCGCGTACAGAGCGCGCCCAGCGGCACGCCGACGAGGAAAGCGAGCCCGACGCCCGTAAGGACCATCAGAATATGCTGATATAGATAACCCAGCAGCATCCCGTAATTCCGCTGTACGTAGTCTATGAAATCCCAAAACGTTAAATGCGGTTCAACCATTCCTAATCCTCCTTACGATTTAAGCAAGCCGACCTTCTTCAAGTAGGCGATGGCGACTTCGCGCTCGCTTTTTTTTCCGATATCGACTTCATAATTCAGATCGACCATCGTTTGCACGTCGATTTTGCCGATCAGCTCCGAGACGGCCTCCGCCACGCCCGGATACTTCTTGACGGCATCGTTACGGATGACCGGCGATGCATCGTACGGCGGGAAGAAATGCTTGTCGTCCTCCAAGGTCTTCAAGCGATATGCCTTGAGACGCGAGTCGGTGGAGTACGCGAGGACGATATCGACCTGGTTTTGGGCGACCGCGTTATAGACGAGGCTCAATTCCATCGGGAACGTCTTGCCGAACGTAATGCCGTAATACTTGGCGAAGGCCGGATAGCCGTCCGAAGGACGTTCAAGCCAGGACGTGTCCACCCCAAGCCGCATGCTCGGCGCATCCGCTGCAATATCGGAAATTTTCTCGTATCCTTTGGACTTGGCCAGATCGGCCCGCACGGTGAACGCGTAAGTGTTCTCGAAGCCGAGCGGATCCATCCAGTCGAGATCGTAATATTTCTTGAAGCCGGCTTGCGCCTGCTCGAGCACCTGCTGACGATCCTTCGTCTCCTGAATGGGAAAATGGTTATTGAAGATTTCGCCGGAGTAGAGCGTGCCCATCTGCAGGTCGTTGCGTTTGAGCGCTTGAAGAACGACGGGACTGGACGCGAGATCCGGAATGATCTCCGCCTTGACGTCCGTACGGTCCTCGATCAGCGCTTTGTACATTTCGGCTAAAATTTTGGTCTCGGTGAACGTTTGCGCGCCAATGATGAATGTATTGCCCGTGCCGCAGGCACCGAGCGTCAACATCATCGCGCACAAGCCGAGCACCGTTATCGTCTTGGTCAGCTTTGCAATCATCGGTTTCCTCCATGTCAAATCGTCATTCGCTTCGCGCCGCCGTACCGTACGGTCAGCCACTTCTCCAGCAAGCCAAGCAGCCAGTCCACAAGCAAGGCGAGCAGAATGGAGCCCAAGGCGCCCGTAACGATAAGCTCGGGCTTGTTCACCGCCATCCCCGACACGATCAGCTGGCCGAGTCCGCCGGCGCCGATCAGGGTTGCGAGCGTCGCCCAGCTGATGATGTACACCATCGTGACCCGAACGCCCGACATGATGTAGGGCACCGACAGCGGCAGCTGGATCAGCAGAATGCGCTGCATCGTCCCGTAGCCCATGCCCCTGGCCGATTCCAGCACGTTGCGGTCGACGGATTCGAAGCCGTCGTAGGTATTGCGAAGAATCGGCATGATGGTGTACAGCAGCAGCGCGACGACCGCCGGCTTCGTGCCGATTCCCATGAGCGGAATCAAGACGGCCAGAAGCGCCAGGCTCGGCACGGTCTGCAGCAGGTTGGCCACGAAGAACACGCTGCCGTTGATCCATCGGATCTGGTTGTACACGAGCGCGATGCCGAGCGGCACGGCTAATACGGTGCCGAGAACGATCGCCGTGAGCGAGATGGCCAAGTGCTGGCCGAGCGCATGGAGGATATCGGCGTAACGTTCCTGCAGGAACGACCAATAAGCGAGCATCCGTTACACCTCCTCCTCTGGGGTAGGGAGGATCTCTGCCAGATGGCGTACGATGCTGCCCCTCGTGATCAGCCCGACGAGACGGTCCTGTTCATCGATGACGGCGAGATTGGACAGCCGGTTATGACTCATCATCTCCACCGACTCGGAAAGCGAGGAGCCGCTGCGGACAAAATAAAGCACGGGCTTCATGACGTCGGCCACCGTTATATTTTCCTCCCCGTAATGCTCCAGCACGTTATAGATCGACACGATTCCTTTGAGATGCCGCTGCCGGTCGATGATGAACAGCGAATCGACCTTGCGCCGCTCCATGATGGAGATCGCTTCGGCCAACCCTTTATTCGGATACGCCGTCACGGGCTGGTTCACCATGACTTCGTTGACGCTCGGACTGTCATAATGATAGTCCTGGCTCTCTTCCTGATGCAGCCGTTTCTGACCGATGAACGACGCCACGAATTCATTCGCGGGGTAGCGCAATATCCGTTCCGGCGTATCGCACTGCACGACTTCGCCGCTTTGCATGAGAACGATGCGGTCCGCGATTTTGAGCGCCTCGTCCATATCGTGCGTGACGAAAATAATCGTTTTGTGCAGCTCCTGCTGCAGCCTGACGATCTCGTCCTGCAGCTGCTCGCGGCTGATCGGATCGAGCGCGCTGAACGGCTCGTCCATCAGAATGACGTCGGGATCCGCCGCGAAGGCGCGGATGACCCCGATGCGCTGCTGCTGGCCGCCGCTGAGCTCGGACGGATAACGGTCGCGGTAGGTGGACGGCTCCAGTCCGACCAGCCGCAACAGCTCGTCGACGCGCTGCGCGATGCGGTCGGCCGGCCATTTCCTTAATCGGGGGACGACGCCGACGTTTCGCCCGATCGTCATATGGGGAAATAATCCTATGCTTTGAATGACATAGCCGATCCCGCGGCGCAGCTCGACCGGATCGATCTCGCGCGTATCTTTGCCATTGATCAGAATCGAGCCGCTCGTCGGCGTGACGAGATGATTGATCATCTTCATCGTCGTCGATTTCCCGCAGCCGCTCGGACCGATGAGTACCGTGAGCTCGCCTTTCCTGAACTCAAGATTGATATTCTTTAATGCTTGATACCCATCCGGGTAGACCTTGTTGACGTTGTTCATTACAATCATGCAGGTATCCATCCTTTTCGACATACTATTTCCAATTTCCCCGTTTTCATCCTAGAGAAACGTATGACATGTATTTATTTGGCAGGGGAAGGGGGGAGGCAACCTTTCAGAGTTAACCATATGAATGAGATTTTAAACATGGAAATTACTGGTTTGCCTCTTGGCGCCCCTTTCATGGAACGCGAACAAAGCCTTTCCGGTCTAGTCCGGAAAGGCTTTGTTCGGTTAGTTGGTTCGGCAATGCAGGAATGATTGTTGGTCTAATTTGCAAACGCGTTTATGTATATTTATGCAAATCTATGCAATTCCGACCTCTTAGCTTACATGGATGATCATCGCATTCTCGTCACAATTTGAATATTTTGAACAATGCACGCAATCTTTCCAGATCTTCGCCATCGGCAAGGTACGTTTATCAATGAGGGTAAACCCGCATTTTTCAAAAAATCCCACCTGATACGTCAGGGATAACAGGGACGTAACCCCCAACGTTTTGGTTTCCTCAATAACGGCGTTTACCAGTCTTTTCCCGATCCCGTTGCCGAAGCATTCGGAAGAGACGGTTAGCGAACGTACTTCAGCAAGTTCTTTATCCAGAATATGCAGACTTACGGTTCCAACGATTTCGCCGTCTATTTCTGCGATATAAAAACATTGGAGATTTTCGTAGATCGAGCTAAGCGTCCGATGAAGAAGCTTACCTTCATCCGCGTAAGCATTAATAAGCTGATGCATTCTATTCGTGTCGTCCATAGTCGCTTTTCTGATTTGATCCATGAAAGCGGGCACCTCCAATAGTTTTATACTGTAATAAATATACATACTAGAGAATTAATATACAACAGTGTTTTTGGATATACCTGGCAGGCAGCACGGCTCCGCCACTGCCCGTTTCTTGTTACGCGTACGAGCAGGATGAGTGAATGATCCGCAGAATAGTTGGATAGGAAAGAAATCGACATTGCTTATGGAGGAATAACGATGAATATTCCCGCAAGAGATGCTTTTAACTACGAAGCATTCCCCTCAGAAGTAAGAGAATACTTCTGTGAGGCAGACGTTGCTATTATTAAAAACAAGCCCAGGTCATCTGTATTTCATATTATCAGCGCAGCGCATGATTATTTTCTTAAAGTCACGCCAAAAAGCCACATGCATAGCGAAGCTATAATGACGTCGTTTCTGAATAAATACGGAAGCTGCCCGAGGGTTATTCAATACATAGCAAATGACACAAACGACTTTCTTATTACAGAGCGATTAGATGGTTCCGATGCGGCAAGTGATGAATATCTTGAAGAACCTGAGCGATTAGCCGAAGTATTTGGAGAAAGTCTCTTCAAGCTGCACCATGTCAATGCTGAGGATTGCCCGATCGCGAACGGATTAGAGGAAATGGTCATTCGTGCAGAGCGAAATTATAGTCAAGGTCGAGCCGAAATGGGGCTTCTCAGGTATATAGGGTATGCAAATATCGAGCTTGCCTATAAAGTTCAGGCATACGGCAAGCATTTAATCGATGAAGATCGACTACGACTTTGCGGGCTTCTTTCCGCGTTCAACGGATTTAGAGGGCAAGATTACTATGAAGTGTACGATCATCCATTGAACAAGAACAGGCAGTACGAGGGGGGAATGAATCCTGATGAACGATAAGAGCTCCGACAATGCGGGAGGCGGGCTGCGTGGTCTGCGCGCAAGGCCTTCGGCAGCGCTGCTTAAGACCGTATACGATGCTTACGGCATATCTGGCATTTCCGGCAGTATTGACCTCGGCGGCTCTGCCAACCTGAACCTGCTCGTTAGCGATGCCCACGGCCGCTATGTCGTCCGAGTATACCGTCCGTATGTGAATGAAGCCAGGCTTGCGGACATCCAGCTCGCCCGACAAGAGTTGAATGCCCGCGGAATACCAACATCGGTCATACGTTCGACACTGGACGGGCGGCAGCATATCGAATTTGACGGTCGGCTCGTGGAAGTTGAACGATACGCAGAGAGCGATGCCAGCATGGATTCATGGCAGCGCTTTATGGAAGGCCTTCCTCTGCTTGGTCGCATGCATGCGGTTCTTCGTGAAGTACGCTTCGGCTCTGAAGGCAGCAAGAACCCCGTCTTTGCAAATTACATCGAGCCGCAGGTAGCTTATGAGAGGACATTGCAGGGAACTCGACGCATACGAGGGTGGAATCCGTCATTGTATAATCAGAGGCTTGCTGATGCCGCAGAGGAATTGGCTCGGCTGGTAACGACCGCTGAACGGGAGTTGATCCCAATGCTTCCGCGGCAGTTGGTGCATGGCGACTACTGGGATAACAATGTGCGCTTCCGAGATGGGCGTATCGTACTTGTGTCCGATTTCGATTTCATGGGCGAACGCGCCCGCATCGATGATCTTGCGCTGACCTTGTATTACTTTGATTGTTCCGGCGAACCGATGTCGGGAAGGCGGTTGGGCAGAATTCGAAGTCTGGTCGATGCCTATGATGAGGGCTTGTCCGAACATCTATCGGTGACGGAACGTCTGGCCCTCCCGCTGGCAATGGCGCGGCAACCCTTGTGGTCAATGGGGGGCTGGATCGCCTTGCTGGATGATGAAGAGGCTGCGCGACGTCACGCGTCAAGCATGCTTCGCGAAATCGAATGGGCATTGAACATCCTCCGCGAGGTAGAACGATGGCAGTCTGCTTTCTCCTAGAGTACCCCTGACATTGCTATCTGGGGATTATTGTTCAATCCATGAATGCCGGCAAGGAGTCACGGCAAAGAGTCACAGCCAAGCTATATTTATAATGAAGCAAGGACCGAGGCGCGGTAAAATTCGGTTGATTAGACGGCAAACGGACTGCTGAATACAGGAGGTTCTTATATGCGGAAATACGGCATGAGATGCATACTTATGACGCTTCTTGCATGTATTCTTGCTGGTTGTAGTCACCACCCCACGTACGGCACGCCTCCCCCTATAAACAAGCTAAAATGGGGCATGAACGTAAAGGAGACCTTTCATGTTTTGGGGATCGCTGACAAGGATGTAACCCAAACAACCCTCGGTACAACGATCACTTACCTTGCCAAAGAGAAAATGAAGATCAATGACCGCTTTGCCGATGTCAGCTTTACGTTCGATACCTATTTTCCCGAGCCCGTATTAATTGGCATCACGGCGAAGTTTCAACCGGAAGATGTCGAACATGCGGAAAAGGAATTAAACAAGCAGCGCGGAAATGGCGACTACCAATATACGGCCGCTAGCGAACCGTCTAACGTTAGCTGGAAAGACGATACGCTTGATACGAATAAGGCATGGAAGACGAAGGTGGAAGCGATCTATCGCAATAATGGCATCGCGGTCACCGATAATCTGTTGGAAAACGGAGCAGGGGTAGGCGGGAAGCCTGTGAATAAGATGATTAGCGAGAGTATCGTGGCGGCCGATAATACCAAAGCTTTCTTGACGTTCTTATGGTGGAGCTCAAGGGTAAAAAACATGACAAAGTCAAAAAGAATTGAATAGAACAAATTCCAGCCATGTTCATAGCTAATATAGCCAGTTAAATACCAAATCAGTTCAAGGGCGGATAATCCGAAAACCCAAGCACAGTAATATATTGTTTTGCGGCGTATGCTTGAGGACGATGGCAGGAAGTGTAAATAGGTAACGACTAACGACGGAAGCAGTACGAATGAGTTTACTAATTCTGTATTGACGTGATTCAACAACAGATCAGCGTTATAGATCCACAATTGAAAATCTCTGCATATGAAATTATATAACAAATTGCACAGCGCAATATAAAGGATGGTGTCGTAGTACAGCGTCCATTTTTTTGAGGCTCCTGAAAAATAACACCCCAATAAGAATGCAAGGTTACAAAAAAGAATCATTCCGGGCTCACCATTATCATTAGTCTAGTCATTAATTTCCAATTATAACCATGTGAACGCGACTATAATCAAGCGTCATGGCTCGAGCCCCGATCCGAATTCATCGATCACGCGCCGACAGTTGCTAAACGCAATCCGCGTGAGCTGTGCCAAGTTCGTAAGCCGCTATCCGATTAATTCCCATGAATGGTTTTGAATATGACAGCCCATTTGACCGGATGACATTCTTAATCATCACGGTTATATTGGATATAGGCCATAAATTAACCAGGAGGTACAACATGACCAAGAAGATTAAGGTTGCCGTCATCGGCTGCGGCACGATCGCCAATTCCGCCCATATCAAAGCTTACCTCGCCAATCCGAATGCGGAGATCAAATATTTCTGCGACATTATCCGCGACAAGGCCGAAAAAGCCGTTCAGGATTACGGCTGCGGTATTGCCGTGGAAGACTACCGGGAAGTATTGAACGATCCCGAAATCGAAGCGGTATCCGTCTGCACGCCGAACAATGTCCACTCCACGATCGCGATCGACTGCCTGCGCGCCGGCAAAAACGTGTTGTGCGAGAAACCGGCCGCGCGCACCTACGCCGAAGCGCTCGAGATGCAGAAGGTTCAGCACGAGACGGGGAAGGTATTGAACATCGGCGTGGTCAACCGGTTTAATACCGGCGTCAACATTATCAAGAATATGATCGAGAACGGCGAGCTGGGCGATATTTATCATGTGTACGTCAGCTTCCGTTCGCAGCGTTCGATTCCGGGACTCGGCGGCGCCTTCACCACCAAGGCGATCGCGGGCGGCGGTGCCTTGATCGACTGGGGCGTGCACTTCCTTGACATCGTCATGTATTGCACGGGAGATCCGCTGCCGAAGACGGTTACGGGACAAGCTTACAGTAAATTGGGCCGCGACATGAAGAACTACTCGTATTTGAACATGTGGGCGGGTCCGCCTAACTACGAAGGTACATACGACGTCGACGATTTCGTGACCGCGTTGATCCGCACGGAAGGACCGACGGTAACGGTGAACGGGGCTTGGGCGCAGAACATCGGCGTAGACGAGATGTATATCGACTTCCTGGGAGACAAGGCAGGCATCCGGCTGCAATACGGCGCCGAGTTCAAGCTGTACAGCGCGCAGCACGGGGCGCTGCTGGAAACAACGCCGAAATACAACGCGGAGGACATGTTCCAGAATGAGATCGACGCGTTCCTGCAATGCATCCAGAGCGGGGAGAAGCTGGCCTCCCATATCGATACCGTCATTCTCTCTTCGCAGATCATGCAGGCGATCTATGATTCGTCGGAGAGCGGCTCGGAAATCAAGCTTTAAGCGGACGCGCACCGAGATAACCTCAATGCCTCTACAATCAAAAAAGGGATGGAGCAGAATGAATGTCTGCTTCATCCTTTTTTGATTGGATCGATCGCGGATTTCTTCAAATCACTCCAAACCAGTGTCAGGATTCGAAATTATTATCATTTGCAGCCGTTCTCCCGCCCGCTACACTGATGAATGACAGCGCATCCATAACTGAAAGGAGCGATTCCGCAATGAAAGCAGCCGCTGATCCAAGCAACGCCGCCCTTGCGTGTTCATCGCCGCCTCACGCTCGGCGCCTCACGACGTTTATTCATGCCGGCGAGCGCTTCGGCGTATGTATATGACAAGCCGGGCGAAATCGCGGACAGGCGAACCAATCGGAGCATTGAGACGATTCCGCTTCGGCTTTACTATGGTAATGAACGGGGATCGAATAAGAGGAGGGCGGAACATGAAACGAAAGTATGCAGCACTATCCTTGCTTCTTCTGGCTTCAGTTATATGTTTAACGGGATGCGTACCGGGAGACGGAGTGAACAACGAGCATCATCCTGCCGGGTTTTTCTGGGGGATTTGGCATGGCTGGATCGCGCCCGTATCTCTGATTATTGGTATTTTCAAACATCATATCCGGGTTTATGAAACGAACAATATTGGATGGTGGTATGACCTGGGTTTCTACATCGCGGTCATTAGCGGCTTCGGCGGACTCTCGCTGTCACGGCGTAAGAAGGTAAGCAAAGACTAACGCGTCCCTAAGAAGAAATAAACTGCATCCCAATTGTTAGGCACCGGCTGGCAATTGGAAGTGCAGTTTTTTGGTCCAGTTAGACGAGCTTATTCAACTCCACTATTAATTTCTCTTTAATTGCTTCTAAAACCTCGCTGCTTGGGATAACGCTCTCTGAATACATTGTATTTACCGGCGTTGCCCAAACGGGATATTGGGGCGTCGGCTCGCTCTGACTTCGTAGCAGCTGAGTAGAGATATTATCCGTACTTTTCGTCATGGTAGAAGGAGAATCCTTTGGAATCGCGTAAATAACAACTCAAGTTCTTCTGGGATCAATGATCGTTTGGATCGCGGTGTTTGTGGATCGCGGTATTTATGGGGAAGTTTCAGAAATGAAGGACCCGGCACGAAATCATATCATGGTCGAAGGCGGGACGAAATGAATCATACGGATATCCGACTTGAACACGGCTTCACCGTCGAGGAGAAGATTGCATCGTTGACGGAGCATGAGCTGCATACGCATGATGCGCTGGAAATCAACATTCCGCTGGAGAACAGCATTCGCTGCACGCTGCTTGGGGGCAATTATGATGCCGTTCCCGGCGACGTGTTCTTATTTCGGCCTTTCGAGCCGCATTGGAACTTGATCAGGGAAGGGAACAAGCCGGCTCGTTGGATCATGCTGCTGTTCTCGCCGGCCGTCGCCGCCAAATTGCCGGGAGGCAGCAAGCTGCTTGTGCCGTTCTATCGCATGGACGTGCCTCCGCTTATTCCGGCCGATTCGCCGCAAGCGCGGGAGATCGGCCGCTTGGCGAAGATGCTCGTGCAAGAAGCGAAGACGCGGCAGCCGGCCTGGGAGCTTCAGCAATTTACGACGCTGCTTCAGATCCTCGTACAGCTGCACCGTTTCTACGAGGAGCAAGAGTCACTGCAACGGGGAAACGTCATGGATGCTGTCGACATCATTCGATCGGTCGATTACATGATCGCCTGCGGCACGGACGCGGTCGATATGGAGGAAGCGATACGGATATCCGGCTGCGGCAAGACGCGGTTTTACGAGAAATTCAAGGAATTGACAGGGGTGACGCCGCATGACTTCCTGATCCGGCTGCGTCTGCAGCATGCCAGCCATAGGCTGCGCATGACGGAAGACCCTATCGTACGGATCGCGCTCGATTGCGGCTTCGGCTCCTCCAGCTATTTCAATAACCGGTTCAAAGAGTTCTACGGCATCACGCCACGACAATTCCGCAAACACTGAGACCCTAAGCGACAAAAGCTTGGAGAGGTTGATGAGGTAGATTGAAAGACGCTCATTCTTAACGAAGAAGAGCCTTGCGCCGTTCTTGCTTGAAGGCGCAAAGCTCTTTTGAACCTGTAGCCGAGCGCCATTCGGGGTGGCTGTTAGGCCCTTGGGACGGAGAGCATCGGCCGATCGTCGATCAGCTTCCCCGTCTTGGCATAGCGGCAGTTGGCCGCGGCCGCCTGGAATGCAAAAGCGCGCCGCGGCCGGTCGGTATGGTTGCGCTTGCTGTGATGCAAGGTCTCGCGATGGAAGAATACGGCGTCGCCCGGAGACATCGGTCTGCAAGGCATGGCGTTCGCCGGTTCTGCGGCGCGTCTATGCGCGTGGTCCGGCCCGTTCAGGTTGGGCTGCCGGCCGAGGAGGTGGGAGCCCGGCGCCAGCCAAAGGCCGGCGTTGCGTTCGTCGATCGGATCGAGGGCGATGAAGCCGTTCAGCATATGGCCCAGCACATGCGTATACTGATTGTCCTGATGCCATTCGAGGCCATTGGCGTTCGGCGCCACGACAGCGAACATGCCGAGCCACAGCCGTACGTTGTCCCCGAGTATGCGCTCCATCATGCTGACGATACGCGGATCGTTAAGCATGGCAATCGTGTCGGGATACTCGTCTCGATCGTTATCAAGGCTGATTCCTCTGCTTCTCCATTGGCCGTCTCCCGGACCGTTCGCAAACTTCTCGATCTCCTTGTTGAGCGCCTCCACGGCGTTCGGATCAAGAAAGCCCGGCGCATAGAAATATCCCTCTCTGTAAAATTGTTCGATTAATTCCTCCGTTAATTGAAACGTTGCTGCGGCTGTCATGATTCCTACGCCTCCCTATACGTTGAGTATACTGCTCAAGTATATGGCGGCGGAGCCGTTCGATCTTGCGGCTTATGCCGCGGGAAATAACAATTTTGTTCGCGTGCGCACCGGCATGCGGACCAATAAACGAGCGTAATCGTTGAATAGGTTTCGGACGCGAAGGCAGCAGAATAGTCCATGTCGTCGAATGATGGCTGGACGATGCGTTATGCAATGACTCGATTTGACCGCAAAATGACATAAAAATCTTGCCGCTTAATGACATTGACCCTCATCGTGTTCGCTGTTATATTAAATATCAAACAATACCCATTAAATTACTAGGTATTTGGCTACCGGTCAACCGGAGACACGTGCAATGCGTACATTGGCGTGTCTTTTTTGTGCTCCGAAAGCGGCTGACCTGGCTCGCAGTACTGCGGAGCAAGGCGCACCTATTTACAAGGAGGGGGATGGGCATGGCTGAAGCGAAGCCCAAAATAGCGATTCAGGCCAGACTTTGGGGGCTGGACAGAGTGAAGCGCGAGTATGCGGCCGTCTTCGACGAAATGATCGAGGCGGGTTACGACGGAGCCGAAGGGCGCATTACCTTGTTGGAAGACGAGGAGGGGATCGGACGCTGCCTTGGCGTTCGGCCTTCATTCTCGCTGATCGCGCTGCATGCCGGTTTGCAGCAGTTCGCGGAGCAGGAAGGGAAAGCAGGGCTTGATTCGATGTTGGAGGGGATGGCGAGGCTCGGCAGCCGTTACTTGCTCGTCAGCATGGGGGCCGAAGCCGATCGGCCGCAATGGCTGGAGCTTGCGGCCGAACTATCCGAGCGCTGCGCTTCGGCCGGCATTCAATTCGCCTATCATAACCATGACGGCGAATTCGCGGACGGGTACGGCTTCTTCGATCGGCTCGCCAAGCAGTACAACGTGAAGCTCGCGGCGGATCTGGCCTGGATCTACCGGGCGGGCCATGATCCGTCGGCATTCGTAAGCCGGTATGCGGATTCGATCGCTTACGTGCATCTCAAGGACGTCGCCGGCCAGCAATGGAAGGAGCTTGGGGCAGGCAGCGTGCCGCTGCTGCCGCTGCTGCCGCGATTGGACGAATTGCGCCTGCCGTGGTGGACGGTCGAACAGGACGACAGCGAACGGCCGGCCGGCGACAGCGCCGCCTTTAGCCGCCAGTTCCTGCGGGAGCACGCCGGGCTGCGGTAGGAAACGCTTGAAAGCGTGAAAGGGGGAGGAACGATCTGTTCTCCGGATCTACATGGCGCCGATACAAGCGCTACAAGATATTGCTGCTGATGCTCGTTCCGGCGCTGCTCTGGTATGGCGTGTTCTACTACGGGCCTTTGTACGGCATTCAGCTAGCCTTTAAGAATTATCGTATCTTCGACGGTATTACCGGGAGCCCTTGGGCGGGACTGGAGCATTTTCGGCGCATGTTCTCGGGCAGCAACGATTTTCCCGACATCTTGCGGAATACGATCGTGATCAGCTTCTACCATTTGGCGTTCGGCTTTCCCGCGCCGCTAGTGCTTGCGCTGTTGTTTAACGAGCTGCGGATCAAATGGTTCAAGCGCGTAACCCAGTCGATTACGTATCTGCCTCATTTTCTATCCTGGGTCGTGCTGTCCGGCTTGCTGGTCACGTTCCTGTCCCCGACGCAAGGGATCGTTAACTACGTGCTGCAGGGCATCGGAATCGACCCGATTTATTTCTTGGGCGAGAAGGCGTATTTCAGGTTTACGCTCGTCATGTCGTCCATGTGGAAGGAAGTGGGCTGGGGGACGATCGTCTACATGGCGGCGCTGGCCGGCATTGACCCGAACCTGTACGAAGCGGCCCGGGTGGACGGCGCCAGCCGCTGGCGGCAGACGCTGAACATTACGCTGCCCGGCTTGCTGCCGGTCGTCGTCATTCTGTTCCTGCTCCGCATCGGCCACCTGCTTGACGCCGGCTTCGATCAGGTGCTTAACCTGTACAATCCCGCCGTATACGAGGTGGGCGATATTCTCGATACCTACGTGTACCGCGTCGGCATTAACCAGATGGATTACAGCTTTACGACGGCCGTCGGCTTATTCAAGAACGTCGTCGGTTTCGGGTTCCTCGTCATCGCCAATTTCGTGGTCAAGCGGACCGGACAGGAAGGCATATTCTGAGCATCGCCGAGCAGAGAGGAGGTTATAGAAAGTGAATATTCGCATGACCAAAGGCGAGCAAGCCTTCCAAATCGCGGCCGTCGCGCTGATCGGTCTGCTGAGCTTATCGGTCCTGTATCCGTTCGTTCATCTGTTGTCGGTATCCTTCAGCACGCCGACCGAAGCCATCCGGCCGGGCTTTCATCTCTATCCGCTGCATGTCTCGCTGGAAGCCTACAAGAAGACGTTCGATTCGAAGCAAATTTGGATCGGCTTCGGCAACACGGCGTTTAGGACGGTCGCAGGTTCGCTGCTCTCGCTGTTCTTCATGGCGATCACGGCCTACCCGTTGTCCAAGCCCGATCTGCCGCACCGTTCGTTGTATACGATGGTGTTCGTGTTCACGATGTTTTTTCAAGGCGGGCTGATCCCGACCTATCTGCTGGTCAAGAATATCGGGCTGCTCGATTCCAGATGGGTGTTTATCCTGGCGCCGCCGTTTCTGATATCGACGTTCTCGCTGCTCATCATGCGCAACTTCTTCATGAGCCTCCCGAGCGAACTCGAGGATGCGGCCAAGATCGACGGAGCAGGCGATCTCCGCGTGCTGTTCTCGGTCATCATGCCGCTGTCGAAGCCGATCCTGGCGACGCTGGGTCTATGGGCGGCGGTTGCGCATTGGAACTCCTGGTTCGACGGCATGCTGTATATCCAGGACAGCTCGAAAATGCTGCTGCAAACGTATTTGCGCCGGCTGATCGTGGAGAACCGCGACCAAGACGTGCAAGCGCTGCTCGACCAGACGATGGGCGCGCAGGACGTCATTCCCGAAACGGTGAAGGCGTCTACGCTGATCGTGACCATCGTTCCCATCATCATCGTGTATCCGTTCTTGCAGAAGTATTTCGTTAAAGGCGTCCTGGTCGGCTCGTTGAAGGGGTAGCTGATAGAGTTGATGATAGAGCTGCATATAGGGCGGCTTGCCGGACGGCTGAATGAGCGGCCTCGCCCATAAGCGAAGCGCAAAAAGATCGAAGGAATGGATCGAAGGAATGGATCGAAGGAATGAAAGGAATGAATCAAAGGAATGAATCGAAGGAGCGGAAGAGATATGACAAGGTCAACGGGCCGGATGCGTACGATCATTCTTATCGCCGCAGCGCTGCTCTTGCTGGTCGCAGCGGGCTGCGGAAATAACGGCAACGCGGCGAACGGTAAAGCAGGCAGCGGCGGCAATGGCGCCGACACGAGCGCGAACGCCGGCAAGACGAACGAAGGTCAGACGAACGCCGATCAGACGAAAACGGAAGCGCCGATGGAAATCACGTGGCTCAGCTTCAATCCCCCGGAAGACGATTCGTCCCCGGTGCAGCAAGCGCTGGAGAAGAAGTTCAACGTGAAGTTCAAGAACATCCGCATCGAGCGCGCCAATTACAACGAGCAGATGAACATCAAGTTCAGCAGCGGCGAAATTCCCGATCTGATCTATCTCGATTCCTCGCCGCAGCGGGTGGAAGAACTCGTGAATCAGGGCGTGTTGGCCGAGCTGCCGGTCGACGAAATCAAATCGCATATGCCGGAGTATGCCAAGACGCTCGACGATACGGATCCGTCCGTATGGACATACGGGCAGGTCGACGGCAAAAGCTACGGCATTCCGGTCATCTGGCCGATCGGCAGCCTGCCGTTTCTGCCGGGCTACAATGCCGACTGGCTGGCCAAAATCGGCTACAACGAGCCGCCGAAAACGCTGGATGAATTCGAAGACGTGCTGCGTAAATTCCGCAACGACGATCCGGACGGGAACGGCAAGAAGGATACATACGGATACTCGGGGCAAGGGACGGACAGCCGTTCGTTCTCGACCGTATTCGGCGCGTTCCAGGTAAGGACGGACTATATGGTCGATCCGAAGTCGGGCCAGATCGTCTACGGCATGACGACGGAGGGCGCGCGGGAAGCGTTCAAGCTGCTGAACAAGTGGTACAAGGAAGGGCTGATCGATCCGGAGTTCGTCACGAAGACGGCGAACGATTACCACGACGATTTCGTCAACGGCAAAGTCGGCGTCCGCGACTGGATGTCGTTCCAATTCGAACCGCGCATCGGCATCGTCGGCTCGCCGTTCTATACGAAGAATCCCGACAACCAGATCGTCGTCGGCAAGCAGGTTTCCGGTCCTGACGGCGACGGCCTGGCATACTCGTACGGCGCCAAGAACGCGTTTCTCGCCATGGGCAGGCAAGTGGCCGACGATCCGGCGAAGAAGGAGAAGCTGTATGAAATCCTGAACGCGCTGGCAACGGACGACCAGACGTATTTGACCTCCGTATACGGAATCGAAGGCGAGCATTATCACATGGAGAACGGCAAGCCGATCATGAAGCCGGAGTTCGCCAGCGAGAACAACAAGTATAAGATCGGCGCAGGTACCTTCTACGGACTGTTCGGAACGAAGAGCAAGCTGATGGAGCATTACGATTATACCGACGATACGCTGAAGTTTATCGACGGCTTGAGGGAGAAGGGCGGACAGACGCTCGAGTCGCTGCCGCTCTACGTGCCGGCGATGGATAAATACCTGGATCTCGGCAAGCTGGCCCAGCAATATTTTATTAAATTCGTTCGCGGGGAAACCGATTTGGACGCCGGCTTCGACACGTTCGTCAAGGCATGGAACAATGCCGGCGGCAGCGAGATTTTGACCGAGGTCAACGCGAAATACAAGGATACGTTCGCGAAATAAAGGCGTTCTTCTGCAACGGCAGGCGGACAGAGGATCCGCTATGTGATCGCAATCGGCGATATGAGGCAGTTTCCTATGGACGTTCTTGACAAGCCGGGAGGCATCTGGCGAGATGCCTCCTTCCTTATGCGGCAGCTTGCCCCGGACATGCGGGGCAGCCCGCATTAGTGCTTCAAATGCCGATAGTGGTTGGGGGGAAGGCCGACATGCTTCTTGAACGCTTTCGAGAAGGTGAATAAGTCGGGGTATCCGACGGATTGCGCGATCTCGGCCAGCTTGTACTCCGTTTCCGCCAGCATCGATTTGGCCGCGTCGATCTTCAGCTGCTGCAAGTAGCGGACCGGCGTCATGCCGTACGCTTTTCGAAAGGACTTGCTGAAGTACGTGCGGTCGACTCCGGCATACTTGGAAATCTCCTGCACGGTGATGCCTTCCGCGAAATGCAAGTTCATGTAGGCCATGCCTTTGTCGAGCCATGACTCGGCGCCGGCTTCCTTCCGGCTCGGCTTCTCGGCCGTCTCCGTCAGCCAGCCCAGAATGCCTAAGAAAATGCTGGACTTCATCAGTTCCGCGCCGTCGCCGCCGTCCTTGCGAATCAAGGCAAAGAACGATTCCATCCGCCGTTCAAGCTCCGCATCGGCAGGCCGGCTCAGGTACGGCGATTCGGGGCGCAAGCCGATCCTGTCCAGAACGTCCTTCGCCATTCTGCCGTCGAAGGCGACCCATGCCAGCTTCAGCGGATGCTCGGCGGAGGTGTAATACTCTTGCGAGACATGCGGAAACAGGCAAAACAAATCGCCGCTCTTCAGCGAGTAGGTATGATCCTCCTGCGAGAAGAAGCCGATCCCGTCCACGACATAGTGCAGGCTGTAATAAGGGGTGAAGCGCGGTCCGACGTGGTAATTCGGCTTCGCCTCGTTCCTTCCGAGCCGGGCCGGCCACACGGCATTGGCGCGTTCGAACGAGGTCGGCGTGAATAAGTGGTTCTCGATCCACTGAATGTTCTCTTCCTGCCAAAATGCATCTCTAGGGCTGGCGTTCATCTCTCAGACGCTCCTCATTGTCAATTCATCGTTATGTCCAGTGTAAGAGAGAAGCAAAATCTCGGCAAGAGTGTCAATGCAATATTCACGCAAAATGACAAAAACATTGGTCTCGTACTGACATTTACCGCCTATTCGAGAACTGATATATTCAAATTGCAAATAAATCCCATTAAACTAATCGGGTATTGAGAAGGATGTGATCGCATGGCAGAAATCGAGTTTGGCTGGTTCATTCCTACGACAGGGGACGGCCCGCATATCGGCGTGCGGCCGGAACGGGAGTCGACGCCGGAATACATGGCGAGCGTTGCGCAGGAAGCGGAGAAGGCCGGATATGAATTCGCGCTGATCCCGGCTGGCGGAGACTGCCTGGATGCTTGGATCGTGGGCACCTACATTGCTTCGCGGACGAAATCGTTCAAGCCGCTCGTGGCGATGCGGCCCGGTCTGATGGCTCCGATCCTCGCGGCGCGAATGGGCGCTACCCTAGACCGGATAACGGGCGGCAGGGCGATGATCAATGTCGTAACCGGCCACTATCCGGATGATTTGAAAGCAACCGGGGACCTCCTTCATATCAGCCATGACGAGCGGTACGACCGCACGCGGGAGTTCATGGAGATCGTCAAGGGCGTATGGAACGACAAGGAACGCGGCGGCTTTGATTACAAAGGCGACTATTACGAAATCGAAGGCGGCCTCAGCCGTCCGATGCCGCTCCAGCAGCCTTATCCGCCGTTGTATTTCGGCGGGAGCTCCGCGGCCGGCAAGAAGGTTGCCGCGGAGCTGGCGGATGTCTATCTCATGTGGGCGGAGCCGCTGCCGTGGATTCAAGGGCAGATCGCGGAGATGGAAGGACAGCTGGAGGAGCTTCGCCGGACGAAGGGGATCAAGCGCACGCTGCGCTACGGCTTGCGGGCGCAAATCGTCGTTCGCGACACGGAGGAGGAGGCGTGGGAGGCGGCCCGGGATATCATCAGCAAAGCCGACCCGGCGTTGAAATCGTCTTCCGAGAAGCTGCACGCCAGAACGGATGCCACGAATCAGAAGCGGCAGATGGACTTGTGGCAGCAATCCAAGGACCAGGATTACGTGATCGGCCCTAATCTATGGTCCGGCTTGTCGGCCATCCGGGGAGGCGGCGCCGTGGCGATCGTCGGCACGCCCGAGCAAGCGGCAGAGCGGATTCTGGAATTCGTCGAGATCGGGATCAGCACCTTCATTCTGTCCGGCTACCCGCATCTGGAAGAAGCGCGCCGGTCGGGAGAAGCGGTGCTGCCGCTGGTCAAGCAACGGCTGCAGGCACAAGGAGGCGTTAAGCGATGACAAGATACAATATCGCCGTGATCGGGACGGGAGACATGGGCGGCAACCACGTGAGGGGCTGGATCGCGGCGGGACATCATGTCGTTTCCGTAACGGACGTGGATCTGCCCCGAGCGCAGGAGCTGGCTGAACGATATAACGTGCCGAACGTGTATGCGGATCACCGCGAAGCGCTCGAAGACGATTCCGTGGACATCGTCTCCGTCTGCCTGCCGCTGCGGTTTCATGCCCCGATCACCATCGATGCCGCGGCGAGAGGAAAACACGTCTTTTGCGAGAAGCCGCTCGCCAGCTCGTTCGAGGACGCGCGGCGGATGGAAGAAGCGGTGGAACGGGCGGGAGTCCGATTCGGCATCGGGTTCCAGCGCAACTTCGCCGAAGGCGTATCGGCCGCGAAGCGCTGGGCGGAGGAAGGCAGATTCGGACATCCGCTCGTATTCAGCTCCGATCTGCTGCAGGAAGTGCGGCCGAAGATCGCCATGCATGACAAGAACGGCAATAAAGGGCCGTTCGTGGATGCCTGCTGCCATTATTTCTACATGTGGAATACGGTGTTTCAATCCAAACCGAAGCGGTTGTTCGCAAGCGGCGGCATCCTGGCCAAGGACCGGCCGGAAATCGCCCATTTCGACGAATTGGCGATCGATACGGGCGTCGTCACCGTCGAATACGATTCCGGCGATATCGGGACGATGACGGTTTCCTGGGGGCTGGCCAAGCATACCCGGCTGCGCGGGAGACCCGATCGCATCATCGGGCCGCTGGGCGGGGCGGAAGGCTCCTTTAACCAATTCGGCGGCGACATTCTGATCGACTTGTTCGTCGGCGACGGGCAAGAGCGCATCGTGCTGAAGCAGGAGGATCTCTTCCGGACGGAGCTGAAGCTGTTCGCGGATGCCATTGCGGAGGGCCGCCCTGCGCCGGTTGGCTTCGACCAGGGGAAGGAAATGCTGGCGATGTCGTTTGCCGTCCTGGAATCGATCGAGACCGGACGCATCATTGAACTGGCATAGAACAGTCATAGAACTGGCATAGAACTTTCATAGAACAGCCATAGAGCTATAAGGAGCACTGCTATGGAAATCGGTTTTTATCACGCTTGTTTTCCCGAGTGGGATCCGGCGCGCACGTTCGCCTGGGCGAGTCGGCACGGATTCCGGGGCATCGAGCTCCACGGAGGGCAACGGTACCGCTTCTTGAATTGGCGGGAGCTCGCCGAAGGCAAGGGCGCGGGGGAGCTCTTGAAGCTTCAGGAAGCCTCCGGCATTCCGCTGATCGGCATCATGTACGGCGCCATTCCGTTCCTTTCGCCGAATCCGGCCGAGCGGGCGGAGGCGGCGGACACGATCGCAACGCTGCTGAGAGCGGCGCGCAATCTCGGCATCGAAGTCGTCTCCACGTTCACCGGACGGGATCCTTCGAAGACGTTGGAAGCGAATCTGGACCTGTTCGGGGAAGTATTCCGCCCGATCGCGGATACGGCCGAACGGCTCGGCGTGAAGCTGGCCTTCGAGAACTGCCCGATGCTCGACCATTGGCCGCCGGCGCACAATATCGCCGTTTCTCCGTTCATGTGGACGGCGCTGTTCGAACGGGTGCCGTCTCCGGCGCTCGGGCTCAATATCGATCCTTCCCATCTCGGGTGGCAGGGGATCGATGCAGGCCAAGCGGTACGGGACTTCAAGGACCGGATTTTTGCGGCGCAGGCGAAGGATACGGAGGTGCTGCCGGATGTCTTGCGGCATGAAGGCATGCTGACGAACCGCTGGTGGCGCCATCGCCTGCCCGGTCAAGGGGACGTCGACTGGAACGGCTATATAACGGCTCTGCACGAAATCGGTTATGCAGGCGTGCTCAGCATCGAGCACGAAGATCCGGTCTGGTCCGGGTCGGAGGACAAAGTAGAGCGAGGGCTGCTGCTCGCGAAGCGGTATCTGGAACAGTATATCTAATCGTTCGCCGAACGATTTCCACCATATCATGTGATCGCGGAGTTGATGCTTGTGTTGCGTTTTGCGGCGCACTTGGAAATGAATTTCGGCAAAGAGGTATCGTTCGCCGATCGCTGGCATGCGGCAGCGGACAGCGGCTTCGCCGGCTGCGAGTTCGTGTGGCGCCAGCATGAATGGCAAGAGGTGCAGGACTTGCGGAAGGCTCGGCCGCTGCAGGTGTCGTGCATGGGAGGCACGACCGGCTTCCAGACCGGAGGCGGCCGGCCGCTGCTAACCCGTCCGGAGGATCGGGAATGGCTGGCCCGCGATGTCCGGACAGCCGTCGATTACGCGCAACGGACGGCTTGTCCGCGCCTGATCTTCGTGCCGGGCAATCTCCAGCCGGGCTGGAGCATCGAGCGGCATCGGAAGGAAGCCGTCGAGTCCTTGCGCGCGATCGTTCCGATCGTGGAAGAAGCCGGGGTAACCGTCGTACTGGAGCCGCTCAACAGCAAGGCGGACCATCCGGGCATCTATTGCGACTCGTCGGCGGAAGCGATGCGGATCGTCGAGCAGGTAGGGAGCCGGAACGTTAAGCTCTTGTACGATATCTATCATATGCAGATCATGGAAGGCAGCTTGATCGAAACGATCCGGAAGCACCACGATCTAATCGGCTACTATCACGTCGCCAAGGTTCCCGGCCGCCACGAGCCGTTAGGCGGCGAAGTGAATCTGCCGCCCGTGCTGGAAGCCATTGCGGAGACCGGGTACGATGGCTTTATCGGGTTGGAATACAGCCCCGAGCGCTCCGCCGAGGAGGCTTATCGCAGTGTGAAGGCGGCATATCCCGCCTATCTGCGCTGAAGAGAATTAACGAACGCCCTCTAGCATTCCTGCTTGAGGGCGTTCTTTTGTGGTATAATTTAGGGAAAACTTGCTTGGGTGCCAAGCTATATGGGATTACAGGGGGCTAAGAAAGGAACGATCCCGTCTGTCAATTGATGGTACTATTCGAATTAATACTTACCAATGAGGGTGATCTCGTGAAGTTTGTCTTGATATTCGGTCCCCAGGCTGTAGGCAAAATGACGGTTGGACATGAATTGGAACGGATAACGGAATTAAAGCTGTTCCACAACCATATGACAATCGAGTTGTTGGCTCCCTATTTTGGCTTCAGTCCTAAAATGTGGGAATTAGTGGATACATTCCGTCGGGACATATTTGAAGCAGCCGCTAGCAGTGATATGTACGGAATGATATTTACGTATGTGTGGGGTTTCGATTTACCGAACGATTGGGATTACGTCGAGAGAATTATCAAGATCTTTGAGGATCAGGGCGGAGAAAGCTATTTTGTTGAGCTTGAAGCCGAACTCGAAGAGCGAATCGAGCGAAACAAAACGCCTCATAGGCTTGCGCATAAACCGACAAAAAGAGATATAGCACGCTCCGAACAGAATCTGAGACAGACGATGGAGCAGCATCGATTGAATTCATTAGAGGGAGAAATTCAGAAAGAAAACTATATCAGAATTAATAACTCGCAGCTAAACGCTCAAGAGGTTGCCGAAATCATCAAGAACAGATTCGCCTTATAATCCGATAGCGAAATGAATACACGGCAGCAGGTTCGTAACAAACCGGCTGCCGTTTGTGTTCAGTCGGCGATGGATCGCGAAAGGAACGGCCGGTGCAAATACTTATGCTTACGGAAAGGAGGAATCAACCGGATGGTTTCGTTTCTTCTATCGATTTTGTTATATCCGTCTCCGAAGATGGCGTTCTCCGATCATGAGATTGCTCAATACGATCAATTGGCTTCGACCATTCATGAGGGGCGGTTGATTCACTATCAGTTACCCTTTCATAAGGCCCGATTTCTCATGTATTTGTCCTTGAAGGGGAAATACGTTTTTCATGGCTCGAATAATCAGCATATCGAACGCTTTGCGCCTCGCGAACAAACCTTGTATAACGGAGAATTAACGAAAGCCGTATTCGCATCCTCGGACCCGATCTGGTCCATGTTTTTTGCTATATTCAATCGGAGCCGATTAGTTGGGAGCTTCAGGAATGGCTGTATAATTGGGCGGAAGAAGAAATATTACTTCTTCTCGATCAATGAATCGACAATGAAGAACGAGCCGTGGACCGAAGGTGCGGTATACCTCCTTCCTAGAGATCAATTTACAGCCTCGGGTCAAGGGAAGCTCCAGTTTGACGAGCTGATCAGTCGCGAACCGATTATCCCAATCGGCAAGATACATGTCTCGCTGGATGACTTTTGGTTTCGGCATCGAATTGCCATGCATAAGGATAACGAGTCATTGTTAAAAACCTGGCTATTGTACAAGGCAAGGACATTGATAGGGAATCCGTAGCGGGCAAGCAGCGGCATATATGGCGAATAACTGGTATTATGTTAGAACATGATTTTCCTTACTATGAACAACGAGGTGACTGTTGTGGAAGATTTGCTTTCACGAATGAAGCATACGCACGGTAGGATCATTGATGGAAAGCGGCATATCTGGGACGTCGAGAAGCTGTGGGCCTTATCGAAGAACGTACCCGTTCGCAAAATTACGATTGATTCCATCACGGAGCTTGATCAGGATTGTTGGTTTAAAGACAGCAGGAGTAGATCGATTCCAACGATACGCAATGTTGCGTTTCATTGCCAGCGGATTATCGACGCAAACATGGAGTACCCCATCTTATTATGCTCGGATGGACAATTAATTGATGGCGGACATCGCATTGCGAAAGCATTAATCGATGGGAAAAGCGAAATGGATGCCGTCTATATTACATTGCCAACGGCGGATGTCATTCAATGAAGCATAATTTTCAAAGTGTTTGTTTTTCTTCACTCTAAAGGAGCTTCTTGTGATTCAGCATCCGCATGCAGGCATTCAATTTCCTGCTGGCACGGTTGAAGCACGTGAGGATTCCGCACGCTTACCTGCCTCGGAATAGCGAAAAAGTCGAAAGGTTGCTTTTTGGGCAACATTCCTGCCGCAGACCGTGAATTCTTCCCAAGGGCAGGATTTCGGTGCTCAGCACCGGGAAATTAGGCGAATTCTTTCCCGTGGGCAGGATTTCAGCGCTCCGCGGAAGGATTTTCCATTAAATCCTTCCCCCGGGAAGGATTTTCAGCAGTAGACTTGCAAAAAACCTCACACTCCTGCTGCAGAATAGCAAAAAGTCGTGGCTAAAACTGGAAAGCTGCCATTCGGGCAACTTTACCCGCCGCAGACCGGCAAAAGTGTCGATAAAGCTGCCATTCGGGCAACTTTACCCGCCGCAGACTGGCAAAAGTGTCGATAAAGTTGTCATTCGAGCAGCTTTATCCGCTGCAGACCGGCAAAAGTGTCGATAAAGTTGTCATTCGGGCAGCTTTATCCGCTGCAGACCGGCAAAAGTGTCGATAAAGTTGTCATTCGGGCAGCTTTATCCGCCGCGGACGGTCATGAAAAGCCGCGAAGTCCAGGATTTCAGCGCTCCGCGGCAGCATTTCCCGTGAAATCCACGCGATCCCAATTACATCACTTATCAAATCACTGGCTGGGTAGAAGACTCGAATATCGCTTCTACGATTTCGAGACATTTTTACCATCTTCGTTCTGATTGTGACCAAAATGAATGGGGGCAGGAAGCGGATAATCATACGTTCAAATTGTTCTGGTCTCCGCTCGATCAGTTGCCGGAGATTGTTTCTCCACAAAAGGAGTGGCTTGTGTTTGTATACAATGAATTGATGTACGCTTTCTAGGGGACTTCCGTGCAAGCTGCGAATATCCGGTGGATCTTGAGGTCATCGACGCAGAATTGATTTTTTTGGCGACCAAGAACAAGAGAGGAATACTGAGATGGAGAAGGGTAAGATCGTTTTTTTGAACGGTGTAACTAGCGCTGGAAAAACTTCTATAGTTGATGCTATTCAGTTAAGATCAAATGAATTTTTTTATGTTGTTGCCAACGATCTTTTTGAAAATACGATTGGGGATCATTATCTTCGTGAAAACTACTGGAAATATTTAAGTGATGCGATAGTTATGATGTATCATACGGCAAAACTATTTTCTGATCATGGGAAGAATGTGCTTATCGATGGCATTTTGGTAGAAAGACCCGAGTTAAAACCGCATTATGAACAAGTGAAGGACATATTTGCCGGGTATCCATTCTATATGGTTGAGGTATATTGTCCTTTGGAAGTTTGTCGCCAAAGGAATATTGAACGCGGAGATAGAACCGAAGATCAATCAGAATGGCAAAATAAAATAATGGCCAAGGATATACAGTATAGCTGCACTGTTAATACGCATTTACATTCTTCAGAAGAATGCGCCGATGCCATTCTGGAAAGTTTGTTTGGCGGTACGAGCAACATAAGCACATGAAGCAATAGGGACAATAATTGAACAAAGTGAGAGAAGAAGGGCCACCTCCAAAGGATGGTCCTGATAGCCCGAGAATTTACCGCTACCGACATCGAGGAGAATACTGTAGGCAGGTTTTTATGCGACGGAAAACCGTTTCTCCCTTCCCGGCGTCTAATACTCATCAAGGTCATGCGGGAGGTTAAGATACTGGATACGATCGAGCAGATAACAGCGGCCGCATCCGGCATGGACGACGCGTTCCTGCGGCTGATGGGGGCGAGCAAGGAACGGCTGTTCCGGATCGCGCTGGCCTACCTTCATCGCGAGGCCGATGCCGTGGAAGCCGTGCAGGAGGCGACCTACCGCGCGTACAAGAGTTTCCGCAAGCTGAAGGATCCGGCGTACTTCCATACATGGGCGGTGCGGATCGTGCTCAACGTCTGCGCCGACGAGTTCCGCAAGCGGAAGCGCCGCGAGCCGGCCGAAGGCCGGGAGACGGAGGGAGCGACAGGCTCGTTCGCGGACGACAGCGATACGCGGGTCAGCTTGCGCCGGCTCGTCGACGGGCTGCCGCGGGAGCAGAAGGACATTATTATCCTGAAATATTATCAGCAGCTCACCTTGACGGAGATCGCGGCCGTACTGGAATGCCCGGAGGGCACCGTTAAGACTCGGCTGCACAAAGCGCTCGTGAGGCTGCGAAGTGAGCTGGGGGAGGAGGGAAGCCATGATTTTGCCAGAGCATGAACGGCATCGTGTCGAAGCGGAGTTGAAGGCTGAGCAGACGTCGTGGGACGCTGCACCGCTGCCGGCCGCCTTGGACGAAGCTGTGCTGCGCGGCATGGCGCGCGCGGGACGAACCGGGCGCAGGCGCGCGAGGCGGACCGCGACGGCGACGTCCGCTGCCCTGCTGCTCGTGCTGCTGTTCGGTCTGCTGCGGGTCTCCCCGGCCTTCGCCGCGGCCGTAGCGGAGCTGCCCGGCATGTCGGGCCTCGTCTCGCTGGTCGCCGGAGACAAAGGGCTAGAGGGCGCCGTGCGGAACGATTTCGTGCAGCCGGTCAACGCCGGCGACAGCCATGACGGCGTGACCTTCACCGTCACCGGAATCATCGCGGACGATACGCGGCTGAACGTCTTCTATACCGTGAAGCTGTCCGAGAAGATGGATCATCTTCCTTATGACCGGCCGCGCGCCTATGACGCGGATACGGGGAAGCCGCTGCAGGCTTCCTACTCTTCCGGAAGTTCGGGATCTAACGGCGATCTGCGTTCCGAATTTCAAGAGCGCATGGACATCAGCCTGGCGGCCGGGACGGAGATGCCGGAGCGCATCAAGCTTAGCATCGGACTGACGGCCTATTCGCAGGACATGACGTGGAACGCAACCTTCCCGATCGATAAAGCGCGATTCGACGGCCTGTCGGAGACGATTCCGCTCGAGCAAACCATCGTCGTGCAGGGACAGCGGATCCGGTTCACGCGGGCGGTCGTGCATCCGACGAGCATCGAGGTCGACGCGGAATTCGACGAAGCGAACGCCATGAAGATCTTCTGGCTGGGCGATCTCCGGATCGTGACGGATGCCGGCGAGGAGCTCCGCAGCTACGGGTCGACGTCAGTCTCGCCGAACAAGGTGACGCTGCGGTTCGAGAGCGCCTTCTTCTCGAAGCCCAAGCATCTGACGCTGGAAGGCGCCCGTATTATGGCGCTGGACAAATCGAAGCTGGAGTTGAAGCTGGATCTGGCGAACCAACGCATCGTGCAAGCGCCCGACGACCAGGTGAGCCTGATTTCCGCCGAGAAATCCGGAGCGGGCCGGGTTTCGGTGCGGCTGGGCGTGAAGACCGATACGGACCGAGACCATTATTCCTTTTCGATCGTCGACGGGACGTTTCATGACGCGGCAGGCCGCGAGTTTCAGATCGGCGGCTATCGGACCTCAAGCACGAACGGGACCGACGGGATCGTTACGACGTTCGACGCCATGCTCGACCAACCGTACACGAATCCGTTGACGTTTCGAATCACGGACTATCCGTCCTGGATCGAACAGCCGTTCCAGGTGAAACTGAAGTAGAAGCGGCAGGCCAAGCGGGGCCGCCGATCGCAACCGATCGGCGGCCCGATATCCTCCTCCTGACACGGGGTCTGATATCACGAGGAAGGTTGGACGAAATTGGCCCGAAAGGTGACATTTGTCATCCCGTTTTCATGATAGCTACAACTAATTTGCAATCCTGCATGATGGTATCTTTGGTGTATAGGCAACATTCGATCACTTAAGGAGGACATCGTGCATGGCGCATGACCATATTCCCAGAGCCGCTATTACAGGGGCAGCCACAGGCGTGCTTTTCATGGGTTTTTTCGGTACGTTGTGGGCATCAATCGGCATCGGCGGCCTGCAAGGTCTGGGTCTCTATTGGCTGTTGATCCCGTCATTGTTGATCGGAAGCCTGTTTATCAGCGGCGGGGTTCAATTGATTAAGGCGTCCAGAGCGGTTTCGAGTACGATGACGGATACGGATAGCCGTTACATGAAACGGACGATGAAGCGGTTCGGGATGATTTTCGGACTTGAGGGCGCGATGATCGGCATCGCAAGCGGATTATGCGGCGCCACCGATCATATGGATGTTTTATTCCCCGTCATGGCCTTTATTGTCGGCGCGCATTTCTTTCCGCTGGCGCATCTCTTCCGGATCCGGATTCATTATTGGGCTGGTACGCTTATGTGCGTCCTTGCCGGGATTACGTTGCTGACGATGCCTGCGAGAGGGACATGGGGGCAGCATCGGATTGTGATATGGTGGGTGTCCGTCGGTTTTGGCTCGGCGCTGATCTTATGGGCAACCGGCGCAGCGATTTGGCTTATGGGCCGCAGGCTGCTTGCCCGTGCCCGGAAGACAGCCTAATATTCCCATTCTCATACGAATGATTTGTACAGACGGCTAAGCCACCACTCATTTCACTTCACGACCTCTGAAAAATGTCTCGCAACGGTAACCACTACATGTCAAGGTGGAGATATTTTGGCGCAATCCCTACAAGGCATCATGGGGAATTTTATGTTTATATGCGTTCCATCGATTATTTATTTCGCGATATGGACGAAGTACGGCGCAAGTACCGGCAAGATGTCCAAGCTTGTATCGTTCTTATTTTTAAGCACGACCATCGTATTATGCATGTCCTATCCGTACGAATACGATGGCAACTATTTGATCGATTTTCGCCTTATCCCGCTCGTGCTGGGCACGTTATATTTTGGCCGGCTGGTAGGAGCGACGCTGCTTGTCATTCTATTCGCGTTCCGATTCACGATCGGGGGCTCCGGCATCTATATCGGTCTGCTGGTAGCTGCGATTGTGTTCTTGAGTCTCGCGTTCATCATGACCAAAATACGCTTGAACAGCCGCAAGAAACTATTCATCGCCCTCTTTATGTCTACATTCCTAAGCCAGGTCCTATTGAAAGCGATCTTGCTGTCGCTGAACGACATCAGCTTCAGCTTAGCCTGTCATCTGATTCTATTCGGCCTTATTCAATTTGTCGGCATTTGCCTATCGGTCTACTACGTTGAATTAATACGCAGCCATTTCAGCATGCTGGAAGAAATGAAAGAGATCGAGAAGATGAAGGCGATTAGTCAGGTTGCGGCTAGCGTCGCGCATGAAATCCGAAATCCGTTAACGGCCGTGAACGGGCTGCTGCAAGTGTTCAAAGAGAAGGAGCTGCCTGCCGGGAAGCGCGAATTATTGGCGAATACGGCGATCCTTGAACTGAGTTCGGCGATCAATACCATTTCTGATTATCTTACCTTCGCGCAGCCCCGTATTACGACGATGACCCTCCTGGACTTGTCGGCAGAGCTTCGGCATGTTGTCCGCATGCTGACACCCTATGCAGACACGGAACTAGTCACGTTAACGGCTGCCTCTTATACCGATCAAACGGTTCCCGGCGACAGCGAACTGCTCCGCCGCAGTCTGATCAACTTGATCAAAAATAGCATTGAAGCTTCAGCGAACGGGAGCGTAGACGTAACGGTTCAACGGATACGCAAAGCGGTCGTGATCCGGATTCAGGATACGGGCTGCGGCATGACGAAGCAACAAATCCATAGGCTCGGTACGCCGTACTATTCGCTTAAAGAAAAAGGCACGGGTCTCGGTACGATGGTCGCCTTCAGCATCATCCGGGCCATGAACGGCGCCATACATGTCGAAAGCGAAATTAATAAGGGGAGTTTGGTTGAGATTTCATTTCCCGTCGAGTGACGAGCGACGGGTGATCTGCATTTGCCAACGAAAGATCTCTGACCTATCTTGACATTGATTTGATCCCTTGTGGTATACTGAAATAGAAAAAACCAATGTTCATGTCGTAATGATAAATTGCTTCTTGATCACTGGTTTTCTTCGTTCTCGAAGGCGGGAAGGATTACGGGTATTGTCCAATGCCTTGTTATTAACCCACCGAAAAAGCAATTTGCGTACGAAAGTACGCAGAATGTTTTTTTGGTGGTTTTTTTATATTCAAAAGGGGGAATCTAGACGAGATGTTCGGATTACTAGAATTGAAGGGGAAAACCTGGATTGTCAGGGCTTTTCAATTGCTGCTCAATGCATCGCTTGTCATTCTAGCGTTGATCCTGTGCTATTACCTCGTTTGCGAGCTTTGCACCATCATAAAAGAGGTGTTCCTTGGAAACAATAACGTTCACAGCGTATTGGAAAACGTTCTGGCGTTCTTCTTGTACTTCGTGTTTATTTCGATGATCGTGAAGTATTTCTGCGAAAATGATCATTTCCCATTGCGGTACCTCCTGTACATCGGCATCACGGGCTCGATCCGGTTCATCATCGTGAACCACGACAATACATCGGATAACTTATACTTATCGCTGTCGATTCTTGTGCTTGTGATCAGCTATGTGCTGCTAGCTCCGGGATTACTGCGTGCCGGCAAGGAGGGAGAAGCGAATGACTAGAAACCTCGGACATGAATTCAGCCAGCTGGTGCGCGAGATCCGCAAAGAATATGTTGGAAACGGGCCGAAAGAGATAACGACCCGTTTCGCCGGTTCATGGGCCATCAGTGAAATGAAAGGCAATCTGACCTATATCGAGAAGTTCATGATCAGCTCCGAAGAAGGCAAGCGGATGGTGCATGAATCCCGTACGAAATTGGTGAAGAAGATCTATCAGAATCCCGAGGTGCTGCGTAAGTTCGAAGAGCTTGTCCAAGCCCGAATCGTGCGCATATTCACCGACATTAACATCGAGGAAGATATTGCGATGACGGTGTATGTATTCGACAAGACGATCGAGGATGCGTCGAATAAGCCTGCCAGGGAGCAATGAAGTATACATGATTCGAACAGGACGGATTCGATCAAGACAGATTCGATCAGGGCATGCCTGCCTTTGTAGTATTTAACGGTTTACCTTCGGTAAGCCGGATCTTATCCTGCCCATTTATGCGAATCCAGCCGTAATGCGAATAAGACCGAACACGAATGAATGAGAGGAAGGAACGAACAACATGAGCAATTGTCCACAGTGCGGGGTTGGCGTCATTGAACAGATCGGATACATCGAAATCAAACAAGGTCCGATAGAAATCGTGCTTAAGCCGGAGCTGCCGGATCGGGCAATACCGGCGATTACGATTAAATTATGCAGCAGGGGGCCATGCACGTACATGGAATGGGGAGCGGCTCCGGAATCCTTTACGCTTAGCAAGAAACGCTGACTTATTCGATCTTCACGATTTCTCGCTTTACCTGTACGGGGCTCACCTTGAAGACAAGGCGCGACAGAAATTGGTCCTTATTGAAATTGGCGGCGTTATAGGCATGACGGGATCTGTACCTGAGGCCGAAACCGATCGGATCGAGCTTGTTATCTCGAATCCGAAGCAACAGCCGTTCAGTGTCCGCTTGCACCGTTCGCTTCATTTGCTGTTCAATCTTCTGCATATTCGCATCGGCTGCCTTCATCAGGATATTCGATTGTTCTTCCACGCGAACGGTCATTCGAATCTGGAGCCGCGCGGTGATAGCGGGAGCCGATTCCGTTATCGAATAACTGGCCTTGCCCTTTACGATTTTCAACGCATACGATCCTTGATCCATATGCATGATCCATTCGGAGTCTTGAACCCCGGTGGTTAATAGCGCGATCAATCGAGACTCCGCAGAACTTAACTTAAGCTGAATACTCGATTTGTTGAAGAGCGCCGTACGTTCCACGCGAATGCGTTCTTGCTGACGCTCGACGATTGGCATCGCGAGATTAAGCGCGGGGTCGATTTCCCTTCGGTAGGCATCGAATAACGTCAATGTTCCGACATTGGATGACTCGTATTCGTTCAGGTAGAAGATCGAGTAGAGGAAGAAGCCGGCCACGGGCTCCTGCTGGGGCCGATGCAGCAATACGTTGTACGCGTTCGGTTCGGCGACGGCCAAGTATGCATTCTTCTGGAATTCCCGATTCTTGACGAAGAAGTCTAGCAAGGGGCGAATTTCTTTGCGGGCGAGCGCCTCCCCGAATAGAATGACTTTCGTATGGCCGAAGAACAGCTTCTTGTCGGTCTGGGCTCTCGCTTTATACAGGGCTTCCGAGATCGTGCCGGCATCCGCCGACAACAAGACGAAGTCGGTTCCCGTCTGTTTCGGATCCCCTTTGAACAGCGAGATTTTCAAGGTGACTTTATAGCGTTTCCCGGGCTGGTCCGATTGGTCGATCCCGATGACGCTGACGAATGCCCGTCTATCAATGGCCAGCGCGCATCCGCTAAGCGTAACGATCAGCATGATCAAGAGCGAGACGCTAATGACGAATGGCGTTGTCTTGCTCGCACGGCCCAGAGGACGAGGAGGACGAATACGATCTCTCCCCAGAATCGGGTGTTGATGAACATCGTAAAGGGCACCGCGAGCTCGCTTGCGAAAGAATTGGTGCAAATCGCCGCAACACCGAACAACGAAAGTACGAGCCATCGAAATTTCCCTCCTGAGCGCAGGTCCGCTTGATTGATGAATTGCAAGGAGCAATGCCAGCACAAGATAACGAACGCGAGCGTAGTTTCGACGTAGAACAAATAGAAGATATGAACCATCCGCCCGATCAGTATATTCTCAAACCTCATGCTGTCGCCTACGGCCAGCCAGGCGATCTTCAAGTTCTCTACGCCGTAGCGGCCGAAATAGCCCACGGGGACGAGGAACGTGAACAGTTGGACGGCAAACCCTGCGGCAAGTCCCGCGAATCGCAGCCATTTGGGTACATAACGCAAATGCTCGTGGAAGACAAGTAACGGGGTAATGCAAGTGAACATACTCGCCGCCGCGGTAATCGAGGTAAGGTCGGGTCGCGAGCCGATGGTCATGATGACCTCGATCATGGAATCGACCTGGATCAGGTCATCGGTAGCGGTACGCCATGCCAGCAATATGAGCACCGGAAGCGACAGGATGACGATGAACTCGAAGATGAACAGAAGGGACTTCGAATCGAGACCCGCGACCGGCAGAATGCATGCAAGGAAGAGACACAGGATCATGATCGAAGAATGGCCGGATATTAAGAAGATCTTGGCCGATTGCGTAATCTCGATGAGAAAAAATAACCCGCACCCCCAAGAGAGCGCGCATTGTATGACCAGGAAGGGGATTAACAACCAGCCTGGAACAGCGTTCTTCAAAGTGCGGAATATCGGCTGGCCGGGGAATTTATTGATTTGACTGTATAAGATAGCAAAAATAAGCAAGCCTGCGGCTCCTGCGGTCAATAGGCTCGTGAAGCTTCCGGTCAACTGATGGCGGTAGAGGATCGTGGTGATCAAACTGCTTAATCCCATTAATGAATTGAGCATGATGATGTAGAAGAAATACCGATTAACCAACAATCTATGCACCTACTTCATGGGTCGTTTTAACAAGACCATATAGGGCGTCGTGCCCAAGCTTCGAAGGCCGCACAGGAAGGACACGAGCCCGATGGAAGCGACGACGATTCCGAGCATGCCGAACAGCGCGCCCATGATGATGATCGGATAACGGGTGATGCGAATGGCCTGATGCATTGCATTGACGGGAATAACGAAGTTCGATATGGCAACGGATGAGGTCACGATAATCATGACGGTCGAAACCAACCCGGCTTGGACGGCGGTTTCCCCGAGGATTAGTCCGCCTACCGTCGTAGCTGTCGAGCTGATGGTCTTCGGAAGACGTATGCTCGCTTCGATCAAGAATTCGACCATCAGCATCATGAATAGAATTTCCAAGTACGGCGGAAGAGCGACCGAAACGCGGCTGCCCGCGATGAGCAGAGCTAATTGAACGTTAATAATATCCGGTGAAAAGGAAATAATAGCGACATATAATCCTGGCAGAAACAACGTAATCAGCAGCGCTAAGAAACGAGTGCCTACGAGAAACTCGCCCACGATAGACAATTGCGCAATATCATCCATCGATTTAAAGAAATCGAAGAAGGAAGCAGGGCCGATCAAGCTCCAGGATGAACCCTCGATGAGCAGCACGATCCGCCCGTCGAACAAGTTCCTGACGACCCGGTCCGTACGCTCCGTCGCCAGAAACAATGGAAACGGGTTGCCTCTGCGACTGGTTAGAAGCCGCTGCAATTGTCCCGCGGATTGGATGACTTCATTACGCAATGCGCTGAGCTTCGTTCGTAGATATTGAAGGGCTTGCGGGTCCACCAGCTTCTCGTCGTACACAAGGACCGATCTGGTTTTCGAATCCACCGCAAGCTGCAGTTCTTCAACGCGCAGCGTGGATAGACGGTAATGATTGCGGATCATATTAAGCGAAATATCGGGTTTCTCGCTCAGAGAATCGCTCGGTCCCTGCTGAACGTTCTCTTCCGTGGACTGGCTCACGGACCGGGTAGCGAAGCTGCTCATGTTCACGGTGTATACTCGTTCTCCGATCGAGACGGCAACCGCGCCTGCCAATAACTTTGGTATGGCGTCTGCTTCGCGTGCTTCTTCCGACCATTGATCCAACGACTTCAGATAAAGGTCGTAATCCGCAAGCATTGTCGCGCTGTAGAAGGGGGCAATTAAATCGCGCGATAGCTTCTTCTCGTCGCACAGCGTTTTGAAGTACTGAAGAGATACATTCAGATTGGCGTTCTCCAGATCGCGTTTAACAAAATCGCTGTTGTGCTTCAATGCCTGAAAATCCACGATCCTCGCCTCCTGGAACGTTATTTTATCCATTTGTTGGTTAATTATCCGCTTGGGACTTCAGAAATTGATTAGCCGGGACTTTCGAAAACGTGGCATTTACCGTCATTCGGTCGTCATTCGGACAAAATATGGTCATTGTTTTACCATTAAGTGATATTGATATTCATTATCAATGATGAAGTGACATATGGCGATACAACAATCGTGCATCCGATCTCGTTCGAAGTGGAGCAAGGAAGCATCGGGCTCCGGCAAAATCACGCTGGCGCGAGCCGTCTACGGACTCATACCGGATGATGCGGTAGAAGGAACCGTGCTGATTAACGGTTATGCGAGCTATGGAAACGAAGGAGCGGGCTTGATGCAGCAATGGGCGGATGCCGTATTTATCGATCCAGATCCGGTGCGCGTCGTCGATTCGGATCGTCGCAGCCGGATAGACCGAACAAGATCAGGCGGCCAGGCCATGCAGCTCGTCTTCGGTCGATGAATCCGTATTGGCACCTGAAGAAAATCATCGCGGAGCCGCTGCGGCTGAGCGGGTTGAGCAAGAAATCGGCCAACGAACAAGCGGCTGCGATGCTCGCGAGGGATCGGTTGTCCGCCGAATGATTAGAGCGGTTCCCATCGGAATGCTCGGGCGGACAGAAGCAGAGAATCGCTATCGCCAAGGCGCTGGCGGTGGCGCCGGCCCTGCTTGTGGCCGATGAGGTCACGTCGGCGCTGGATCCGGACAACGAAGCGGAAATCATGCGGCTGCTATGGGAACGGAGACGTTCCGTAGGAATATCCATTCTGTATATCACGCACTGGATTGAGACCGTCCCTGGCTTCGCAGACCGGGTCGCGGTCATGAGGAACGGTTCGATTCAAGAGTACGGAAGCGCGAATACGGTATTTACGAACCCGCAGTCGGAATATACGCGAGCGTTGTTGGTATCTACCTGCTATTGAAATAGACATCTATGGAGATATTGTTTAATGGAATTAAACATTAAACGAATTAAATATCCATAGATGCTCACCTATCGCAGCTTGCGGGCATAGGGCATAGCTCCTGAAGATGGCGGACGACGATTCGCTCAACGGTCCCCGGCGTGTAAAATTCCGGGCGGAGCAATGCGAGGATCGTCAAGCCTTCGACAATCGCCGCCAATCGTAATGTTTCGAGTTGGATGTCCGCCGAAGAGGGGAGAAGCTTCGCCTCGGCTAGAATTTCGAGTACGGCTTTAGTCAGGCCGTGGAGTCCGTCCGTGAGCTCGTCTTTCTTCGTTCGTAATGCCGCACTCGTGAGCGAGCGGATGGCGAAGATCCACCAGACGCCGGCGGCTGTTCGTTTATCCGCATCCAGAGGGAGCAGCAGCAACAGAATTTCCTTCGCAGCCTTCATTGGAACGGGGCTTAGTTCCAGGCGTTCTTCTGCTCGGGCAGCTCCTCTTGTCAAATAATAATCCACGATAAATAGCAACAGCTCGTCCTGTGTCGAAAAATAATGCCGCAATGCGCCGGGCGACAACCCTGCCGCGGCTGCAACGGCACGGATCGATGCATGCTCGATCCCTTTTTCTTCAATAATATTCCATGCTGATTCGGCGATCAGTTTTCTTTTTTGTTCGTGGTCTACGACTTTCGGCAACGGCAAATGCCCCCTTGTTTTAAATAACACACTGTATTAATATAATCAATACAGTGTGTGATTTAGAATTTACTCCGTTATATCGCGTCACAGTCATCACGTCAAGAGTACTGGACTTTGTCGGGATTGCCGGGAGGGGATGCAATGCAAGAGCAGATCGATGGATTTTTTTGTTTTCATTCTACCTGCTATAGTTGCAGAAGAATGTTTTATGTCATGGAGGGAACGCAAGCTTACGATCGTATGAAGAGAAATATCAACGCCCTGCATTGCTGCGAGGATTGCAAAAACAGAATCGAGCTGGAAGCGCGGCTGCAGCTCGGAAGACGACTGTTGACCGGCAGAGATTAAGCTTCGTGTCAGAAGGGGCTGTCCTGTACAGGATGGCCCTCATACTTGTCGTTCAACGGACATGAGATCCTTTATTTGCTCGTATGCACCGATTTTTCGCTCGCTGCCGGACAGGAAATTCGCTATTTGTGCCGAAAGCCGGGTTTATGCTGCATGCCGGAGCCAATAGCGCATCCTATGTCCGATCGCTGCCTCCAAAACGCCGATATCGATCACATAGCGGATCCTCTGTCCGCCTGCCGCCTGCCTATGTCCGTTCATGGAGGAGGAGGTAATCATCTGACGATGCAGGCTGCCCTAGTGTAACGCTGTCCGCCGTAGGAAGGGGCTAGAACAACATCCTATCAACAGCTTGCGCATAGGGTGAAGAACCCTCTCCTTAAGAAAGGGCTTTCCATAATCATCTAACGATGACGTATGGGAAGCCTTATTTGCGTTGTCCTTAAGCCCGTCATTCTAAAATAAGAAATTCCCTGATAGAATAAACGTTAGAATCGCGTTTATAATGCGGACAGTCAAAGGAGAGTTCATGTTAACCCCACGACAATTGGAAGCTATTGAACAGCTGCAGCAAGCGTGCGAAACGCATGATCATGTACAACTGAAACTTAACTGGGACATGCTTAGGGACCGCGGGTCCGATCCATTGGATTTTTTTCATTACGAAAAAGACGTTCTTATCGCGTTTATGGGGCTGTACCCCTTCGGCTCCACAGTGGAAGTTTGCGGCATGGTGCATCCGAGCGAACGGCGGAAGGGGCATTTCCAGCAATTGTTCAGACAAGCCATGGAGAAGGCGTATCGGAACGGATACAAGAAAATCTTGTTGAACGCGCCTGCGGGATCCGATACGGCGAAAGCTTTTTTGAGCCAGGCAGGTGCTGCGTATGCCTTCTCGGAGCATCAAATGGAATGGGAAGGGATGCCTCTTGAAGAGTCGGGCGCAATTCTCCTCAGGCAAGCAGCGTTAGAAGATTACGCAATGCGCGTACGATTATCCGTTACGGCGTTCGGCGTGGACGAAGAAGACGCCAGAGTCTTGGAAAGCAGGGACCTGGGGGAGAACACGGTAGTCTTCATGATTGATGCGGACGAAGGAACGGTAGGGAAGATCAGAGTGAGCCGCGAAGAGGGGCAAGCATGGATTTATGGATTTGCCGTGTTGCCGGAATACCAGGGCAAGGGAATAGGCAGACAAGCGTTGCGCCGAGTCATTAACGAGCAGCGCTCGGCCGGATACTCCGTACACTTAGAAGTCGAAACGAAAAACGATCATGCGCTGCGGTTATATGAATCCGTTGGATTCAAGGCGGTGCATGCGCAGGATTACTATAGCTATCAGCCCCGTTTCTCATAATCGGATGCACCGCGATATTGCGGTCTGCCTATGAAGAGGGATTTATCCTGTTCAGAGAGAAGTAATAGCCCTAACATTACGCCGATGGATGTCATAACCGAAGCCGGGGGAACCTCGCCTTATGAACTTGCTGCGCAAGCTGCCTATCCGCGAGCAGATGTACATCATCGCGCTGCTGACGATGGTCGTGTTCGTCGCGATCCTGCTGTTCAATTACAACCGCAGCGCGTCGTTCATCGCTAAGAACAACGAAGTGTACACGAACGAAATTTTCGGGCAGACGGAGCAGACGATTCTGTCCAACTACGACGTCGTCAAATGGCTGACCTACAATATCGCTTACAATCAATTGATCCAGGACTACCTGCTGGACAAGGACATGCTGTCCAAGGTGAAGCGCTATCCCACGATCAAGAATCTGTTCCTCAATCTTTCGACCGTGAAGCCGGGCATCTCGGACTTCGTCGTCGTCGGCAAGAACGGCGACTGGTTCTCGCTGCAGGGCTCGTCGGCCAGCGAGTTCGGCGACTTCATGCCGGAGAAGGCGGATTCCTACTTCTCGAAGGTGCAGGAATGCAAGAGCTCCGTCGGGTCCTCGAGCTACTGCTTCGCGGTCGGCACGAATATTTTCTCCAGCGACTTGAAACGCGAATACACGAACGTCATCGGGCGGATCATCCTGATCATCGACGCGTCGACGCTAACCGGCGGATACGACCTGAAATCGCTGCAGCCGGGCACGGACCTCTACCTGCTCGACCGGACGGGCCGCATCTTCATGAGCAACGACCGCGGGATGATCGGCAAGCCGTTCGAGGTGCCGTCGATGTCGGGCAGCAGCGGCGTGGTCCGGCTGAACGGCGAGCTGACGCATATTCAGGTGGACGAGCTGCCGCAGATCGGCGGGCGGATCGTCCGGGTCATCCCCGATGACGTCTTCTTCCGGGACATCCGCAAGCTGCAGCGGCAGTCGCTGCTGGCGCTTGCCGCGGGTATTCTGCTGCTGGCCGTCCCGTTCCTGCTCATTCTGAACAACATGATCTTCCCGATGCGCAAGCTGTATCAGTACCTGCGCATCAGCGACAGCGGCGACCTGAACAAGCGGATCAAGCTGCGGGGCTCCGCCGAGGCGGCCGTCATCGGCAACCGGTACAACCAGATGCTGTCGAGCGTACAGCATTTGACGAAGCAGCTGGTGGCGTCGAACGAGCAGCTGTACCGGACGGAGATCGGGAGGAAGCAGGCGGAATTCGATTTTTTGAAGAGCCAGGTCAATCCGCATTTCCTGTACAACACGCTCGACGCGATCAGCGGCATCGCCGCGGCGCGCGAGGTTCCGGAGATTCGGGACATGACGCGGTCGCTGTCGCGGATCTTCCGCTACAGCATCAAGGGGCAGGATATCGTGCCGCTCGGGAACGAGCTCCGCATCGTCGAAGCGTTCATGAACATTCAGACCATCCGCTTCTCCCACCGGTTCCGGTTCGCCTGCGCCGTGCCGGACGCGCTGTTCGCGATTCCGGTGCCGAAGATGATCCTGCAGCCGATCGTCGAGAACGCCGTCTACCACGGACTCGAGCCGCAGTACGAGCCGGGTATGCTGACGCTGACGGCGGCGGCGGAAGGCGGAGAGAACGGCCCCGTCCTGGTCTTGCGCGTCTGCGACGACGGCGTCGGCATGGACGAGGGGCGGCTCGCGGCCGTCCGGGAGCAGCTAACGGCCGGCGGGCGCGATACGGAATCGGACGGCACTCGGGGGATCGGGTTGTCGAACGTGCAGCATCGGCTGCAATTTCTCTATGGAAGCGATTACGGCATCGCGATCGAAAGCCGGCCTAAGGCGGGAACCGAAGTGACGCTCCGCATCCCCATACGGAAGGAAGGCGATGATTCGCATGTATAAGGCGATGCTCGTGGACGACGAGCAGTGGGTCGTGGCCAATCTGCGCAGCGCCGTAGATTGGGCGCGGTTCGGATTCGAAATCGTCGGCACGGAGACGCACAGCCCGACGGCGCGCGAGCGGATCCGGGAGCTCCGCCCGGACGTGGTGTTCGTCGACATTCGCATGCCGGTCATCAGCGGGCTCGAGCTCATTAAGCAATGCCGGGAGCTGCAGCCGGACCTGCTGTTCATCGTGGTCAGCGGCTTTGCCGAGTTCTCGTATGTGCAAAAATGCCTGAACTTGGGCGCGATCGGCTATTGCCTTAAGCCCGTCGAGGAAGAGGAACTCGCGCCGCTGCTCAAGAAGACGAAGGACATGCTCGACGAACGGGCGGAGAAGGGCGTGCCGTCCATGCTCGAATGTCTGTTGGAAGACTCGCCGGCCGGACTCGAGCGGTTCGAGCTGCTGCTCGCGCAAGCGGGCATCGATCCCGACCGGGGCATGCGCGTGGCGGCGACCGTGGATCTCGAGGGGCCGGAGCCGCTGACGCCTTACCGGCACGTCAAGCTGATCGGACGCGGCGGCCGGAGCCTCTACATCGCCCAAGAGGACCCTCATGCACCGCTGCAGGAGCATCTGCGCCGCTACGCAGGGCGATTCGCGGGCATCGGCCTCAGCCGGACGGTGCATCTCGCCGAAGCGGTTAAGGCGGCGATCGAGGAAGCGGAGATGGCGGCGTACCAGTATTTCATCGCCGGCGAGCCGACGGTGTACCAAGCGGGCGAGCAGACGGGCTTCGCCGCGTTCAGGCAGCTGTCGGAGGCGCTGCGCAAGCAGGACATGTCCGAGCTGACGAAGCTGTACGACGACTATGCCGCCTGGTTCCGTTCGGGGGCGTACCAGATTAAGCACGCGTTCTTCCTCTATAACACCGTGCTGACCGCAATTATTCAGGCGCAGCGGACGGATACGGAGCAGCTGGAAGGCTATCTGCTCATTGATTACGAGCGCCTGATCGAGCGCTACGAGAATCTCGGCGAGCTGATGCGGGATTTGCAGCGGATGACGACGGCCTATCTTGGCGGCATGTACATACAGGGTCTGGGTCAGATTCGCAGCGACGCGTTCCTCGCGGTGCTGCGTTACGTGAATGACAACTACCGGCGGAACCTGACGCTGCAGATGCTGGCGGACGAATTCTACATGAACCGCAATTACATCGGGCAGCTGTTCATCAAGCATGTCAGCCGGTCCTTCACCGATTACTTGGCCGAGCTGCGGATCCGGCGGGCTTGCGAGCTGCTGCGGGACAGCAATATGCCCGTGCATCGGGTCGGCGAAGAGGTCGGCTATCACGATGCGTATTACTTCAGCAAGATTTTCAAGAAAATGACCGGCAGGACACCCAGAGCCTACAGGATGAACGAATGAGCGAGCCTGCCGCAGCCAAGCAGGACAAGGGGCCTTTCTCCGGGTAACGGGCGGGAATGGCTCCTTTTTGTCTTCCGCCTCGCGCGGACGCCGGTAAATGGACGATCGCGCGATAATGTTGTCTTCTCGCTCGCGCTTGCACTCCATAGACGGGAGCGGAGCGTCAACATATCGATTCCCTGCACAAGTTCGGCTGGCTTTTGCCAATGGTAAGCGCTTACAATCATGTCTAAAATGAAAGTTGTCGCAAGACGGAGACAGCATTCCTTAAGGCAGGGAGAGGTGCAGGATGAATGGATCGATTTCGCGCGAAGGAGCGATTCGGCCGGGCTACGGCCCGCAGCCGCCCGAGGACGCCAAACGATTGAAGAGAGCCCGCTTATGGCGAAGAGTGAAGCAGTACCGGGTGTTCTACCTGCTGCTCGTTCCGGTCGTCGCGTATTTCGCGGTTTTCTCGTACGTGCCGATGTACGGCATCACGCTGGCGTTCAAGAAGTACATGTTCAACAAAGGCGTGCTGAAGAGCCCTTGGGTCGGCTTGGACAACTTTCGGTACATTTTCCGCTATTCGGACTTCTGGACGGCGTTCCGCAATACGATCCTGATCAGCTGCGGCCGGCTGCTTGTCGAGTTTCCGATGGCGATCATCATGGCGCTGCTGCTGAACGAAATCGCGCGCTCGAAGCTGAAACGGGTGTACCAGACGGTATTCACCTTCCCGCACTTCCTGTCGTGGGTCGTGCTCGGAGGCATTCTGGTCAATATTCTCGGCAACACGGGCGCGATCGCGACGCTGTTCGCGAAGCTCGATCTGCCTTACGTCAGCTTCCTCGGCGATCCCGCCACGTTCCGGCCGCTGCTGTACGTCACGAACATCTGGAAGGAAGCCGGCTGGGGCGCGATCATCTATTTCGCGGCGATCGCGGGCATCAGCCCGGAGCTGTACGAAGCGGCTTACGTCGACGGAGCGAATCGCTGGAAGCAGATGCTTCATATTACTTGGCCATCGATCCGCAGCGTCGTCGCGATGATGCTTATCCTGGCGGTGGGCGGCATCATGGACGGGGGCTTCGACCAAATCTTCAACCTCTACAGCGCGCCGGTCTACCAGGTCGCCGACACGCTGGACACGTTCATGTACCGGTTATCATTCGCGGGCCGCGTCAATCTGGGCTTCGGCATCGTGACCGCGGTCGGCTTGTTCAAGTCGGTCATCAGCCTGTGCCTGCTCATCATCGCCAATCAGTCTGTCAAACGACTCGGACAGGAGGGACTCGTCTAATGGCCGAAGCTGTCTTAACGAATCAGACGGGACACGAGGATCGCCTCGCGAACCGGGGGAAGAGCCGGGCGGACCTGCTGCTGCACGCGGTCTTCATCCTTCTGGGCATCTGCGCCGTCTTCCCGTTCTACACCGTCATTATCACGTCGTTCGGCACGCCGAAGGGCATGCTGCTGCCGACGCACTTCACGTTCGAGGGCTACAAGCAGATCATCGAATTCGGCATCGGCCGGGCGTTCGTCGTCTCGACGCTGGTTACGGTATCGGGCACCGCGCTGAGCCTCACCCTGACGATCATCGCGGCGTACACGCTATCCAAGAAAGCGATGCCCGGGCGCAACGCGCTCATGACGATCATCATCTTCACGATGTTCTTCGGCGGGGGTCTCATCCCGTACTACTTGACGGTGAAGGGCGTCGGCCTGTATAACAGTTACCTGGTCATGATCCTGCCGTCGGCGATCAGCACCTATTACGTCTGGATCATGATGAGCTTCTTCCGGGACTTCCCGGCGAGCCTGGAGGAATCGGCGCGGATCGACGGCGCCGGCGATCTGACGATTCTGCTGCGGATCGTCATCCCGACCTCGCTGCCGGTGCTGGCGTCCATCTCGCTCTTCTACGCGGTGGACCGCTGGAACGACTGGTATGGCCCGATGCTGTTCCTGTCGGATTCCGACAAATACCCGCTGCAGCTGATGCTGCGCAACATCCTGATGAATATCAGCCAGATTCTGAGCAAGAACGTCGGCATGTCCGCAATCGACCAGTCCAAAATCAACATTCCGCAGGAAGCGATGCAAATGGCGGCGATCGTCATCGCGAGCTTCCCGATCATGGCCATCTACCCGTTCCTGCAAAAGTATTTCGCCAAGGGGGTGATGGTCGGTTCCATCAAGGGCTGACGGCCCTTGCCGATCGCGATCATTCACGTATCATTGCGGGGTCAATCCATTATAGGAGGCAATCGTTATGAAGAGAGGTCAAACTTTCGCCGCGGGCATCGCGAGCCTGGCGCTCGCCGCAACGCTGCTCGCCGGCTGCGGCTCGAATTCGCCGTCCGGGAACGAAGGGACGGGCAGCGTCCCTGCATCGTCGAACGACGGCGCGGACTCGAGTTCGAATACGAATAAGAATACGAACGCGAATGCCGCGGAGGACGATCTGTTCAAGGATCATTTGGACATTTCGCTCGCGTTCTACGACATCGCCACTTCGATCAAAGCCGACCAGCCCGACCCGATGCTGCAAATGATCGAGCAGAAATTCAACATCACGATCAAGCCCGTGAACGAATCGTGGGGCGACTACGGGGACCGCACGAAGCTGTGGGCGGCTTCGGGTCAGCTGCCGGACGCGTTCTTCTTCGACCAGACGAGCGGCGACCTCGTGAACCAATGGGCGGACCAGGGCATCATCAAGCCGCTGCCGGACGACATGAGCCCGTATCCCAACCTGAAGAAATACATCGACCTGCCCGATGTGGCCGGCGCCGCGGCGGCGGACGGCAAAAACTATTTCATCCCGCGCATGCTGGCCAACCGCAACGAGCTGCCGATGGACCGGGGCATCGAGATCCGCAAGGATTGGATGGACGAACTCGGCCTGCAGGATCCGACGACGTACGACGAGCTGAAGAACGTGCTGAAGACGATCGCCGACAAGAAGCATGTCATCGGCCTTACGGCCGGCGGCATCGGCTGGATCCGCGAGAGCGTGTTCCAGAATATCAATCCGGCGTCCGCATGGTGGCAGAAGGTGAACGGCCAATGGCAGCCGGGCTGGATGACGGACGGCTACGCGGAACAGATCGCGCAAATCCGGGACCTGTACCAATCCGGACTGCTGGACAAAGATTTCGCGCTGCCGAACGTCGACGCGGAGAATAAGTTCATGCAAGGCAAAGCGGCGGCGCTGGTGACGACGCCGAAGACGATGAACGCCGAGCCGGCGCTGTGGAACAAGGCGAATCCGAACTCCAGCATTCTGGATCATGTGAAGATTCTGAACCCGGTACCGGCTTCGGACGGGAAGAATTACCTGTACGGCTATTTCGATTACTGGTCCGGCACGCTGTTCAGCGGCACTGCATCGGACGCGAAGCAGGAGCGCCTTCTCGCGCTGATGGATTGGCTCGCCTCGCCGGAAGGGCAGAAGGTGACGCGCTACGGCCTGCAGGGCGTGGACTGGGAGCCGAACGGCGACATGGTAACGAACAAGCATCAGAGCGAGAAGGATTTCGACTTGATGAAGCTGTACCCGTCCAATAACGTGTTCAGCGCGCTGGCCATCTGGTCGGATGGCAATAAGTATGTCGAGGGCTATCCGGCGACGGAGACGGGCAAGGTTCAGGAGTACATCGACAATGTCGAGGCCGAACAGCTGCAATCCGGCGAGAAACCGCCGATCAACTGGATCGTCAACGCCTTCGCCAGCTCCTTGAGTACGGGCGGCGGGGATTTGGACGCGCTCGTAACCCAGCTGGTCATCGGCAAAGAGGACATCAAGGCGGCCATGAAGAAATACGTCGACGAGCAGATGGGCCTCGGGCTCGCGGACGCGATCAAAGCCGTCAACGACAAGTATCCCGACGAGAACTGAGCGGCAGATCCGGACATGCGGAAGCAATGAAGAACAAGCAAGCAAGCGATGCGTGATCGAAGGGGGCGGCCGGTTCGGCCGCCTTTTTCACGGATGGACGGCACATGCCGCGATATGCTGCGATCCGGCGGAGGGGCTGTCAAATAGCGCAAGCAATGCTATGATGAGAATTGTGCATCTATCATACAAGCAAGCGCGGCCGAGAAGGCAAGCGTGAAAGAGCACTCGTAACCGTAAACAAGCAGATCGTGATCGGGGATCCATCCAATTATGCGAGGTGAATGAGGTTGAAAATTAGCAAAGAAGAACTGGAAACGCTGCAGCTGCACGACGCGACCGTCGAACTTGCCGTTAACCTGATTAAAGTGAACGGGTACGTGATTATTGAAGGCGTCCTGCCTCAAGAGAAAGTGACCGAGCTCAGGGAAGCGTTCAAGGCTTGCATGAACTGGTTCATCGACAAGCACGGGGAAGAAATCTATCTGAACAAAAAAGGATTCAACGAAGGCACCAATCACTTGGGCATTCTTCTTCCTTTTGCGCCGCCGTTCAACGATTCGCTCGTGATCGAGCATCCGTTCGCGCTGGCGATTATCGACCGTATTCTCGGAACGGATTACGCCGTTACGCTATTCTCGTCGAACACCTCTCTCCCGGGCGGCAAGAAGGCGCAGCCGGTCCACCCGGATTATGGCGCGAGATTCGGCGATTTGTGCAAGATATCGCTTCCGATCACGGATTTAGTCTTCAATATTCCGCTCGTCGACGTCGATGACGGGAACGGTCCGATGGAGATTTGGCCGGGCGGAACCCATCTGCTGCCTGACCATTATTACGGCCCGAACGGCCCGAATCCGGATGAATTGGCATCGCATATGCACTCGATCAAAGTACATATGCCGGCAGGCTCGATTCTGATCCGGGACGTGCGCATGTGGCATCGGGGAACGCCGAACCGCAGCAACGAGATCCGTCCGAATCTGGCGCTGATTTACAGTGCCTCCCACCGGGATAACTCCGTTCAAATTCCGCAGGAAACGTACGATAACCTGTCCGAACGCGCCAAGCATCTGTTCCGCTGGCAAAAGATCGGCTATCCGGTTATCGAACCGACGCACGAATAGAGCGCGTTGGGTTCGTTGTAAGACCACGATAGGGCAGTATCGGTTGATAGATCAGTGATTAATGCTATTAATCAGTTAGTCCAAGCCGCGTATATCGCGGCTTCTTTGTGTTTACTAGGCGCGGCACGGCTTTACGCCGGATTAGACCCTGTCGATGTTGCCAATTATGGTAAGATAAAGGTGATACGGAAGGAAGGGAGCGGGATAAACATGAAATCGAGGTTGGGAATTCTCTTCTTGATAGGTATGATCGCATTAGTCGGGTGCGCTAGCAATAAAAATGCCGAGGAACATGAATATAGCGTTCAAGACGTTACTCGCGCTTTGGAGTCGCAGCATGTAACGCTAGCGCCGTACGGGATGGCAGGCACTATACCAACGTTAAATAAAGTCGTTCCAGAAATGAACGCGATCGAGGGCGAAGCAGCTACGGATCACGCGGATCCGGAATTTGCTTATTTTTATCGATTCGATACGGAATCAGCTCGTAAATCCGGTGTTAAAGCGTTTAATAAGCAGATGATAAATGCCCAATTCACCACGTATCCTTTTCTATATGAGAAGGGAAATCTCCTGATGATTTATTGGGCGAAATCAAAAGAGACGCCGCTCCTTAACGAACAGATCACATCAGCCATTGAAAGCCTGTAAAGGTAAACCAATCCAGATATGAACCGCAGCACAAAAAACCAGCAGGGGTCCGGAACGTATCGTTCCGAGACTTCCGCTGGTTTTTGTACGGAGCATAGATCACGCAGTACAGCCTGCTAACCGGCTTACAGCGCTGTGTCGTCCACGCTATTCAGCCATGCCTCGATGGTGCCGATGACGGAGGCGACGCAGCCGTCTTCGAACGGCGAGATCAAGCCGGCCACGCTTGCGAGCTCGGTGAAGGAGAGGCTGCCGCCCAGACGGCATAGGCCGAGGTAATCATTCCATGCGGCCTCGCGGTCTTCGCGGGACTTCTTCCAGAATTGAAACGCGCAAAGCTGCGCCAGCGTGTAGTCGATATAGTAGAACGGCGAGTTGAAGATATGCCCCTGCTTGTGCCAGAAGCCGCCTGCCGCCAAGTACGAGTTGTTCGCGTAATCGCGATGAGGGAGATATTTCTTCTCGATCTCGCGCCATGCCTGCTTCCTCTCGGCCGGCGTCGCTTCCGGATTCGCATACACGTAATGCTGAAATTCGTCCACGGTCACGCCGTACGGAATGAAGATCAGCGAGCTGGCGAGATGGTCGAACCGGTATTTGTCCGCGTCCTCCTTGAAGAACTGCTCCATCCACGGCCAAGTCAGGAACTCCATGCTCATGGAATGGATCTCGCAGGCTTCGTAGGTAGGGAAGGCATATTCCGGCACCGCGTAGCCACGGCTCTCGTACACCTGGAACGCATGCCCTGCCTCGTGGGTCAGCACGTCGATATCGCCGGAAGTGCCGTTGAAGTTGGAGAAAATATACGGCGCTTGGTATTCGCTGATATACGTGCAGTAACCGCCGCCTTGTTTGCCCTTCTTGGCGACGAGGTCCATCAGCTCGTTGTCTTGCATGAACCGGAAGAACGCGTCCGTCTCCGGCGACAGCTCCGCGTACATCTTCGCGCCTCCGGCTATGATCCAGTCCGGGTCGCCCTTCGGCGTCGCGTTGCCGGACAGGAAGGCGAGGTTCTCGTCGTAATAGAGCAGGCTGTCGACACCGATGCGGTTCCGTTGACGTTCCTTGAGCTTCGTCGCGGCCGGGACGATATAGTCCTGCACTTGCTTACGGAAGTTCGCGACCATGCCGGCGTCGTAGTCGGTCCGGCTCATGCGGGCGTAGCCGAGCTCGATGAAGTTGTCGAAGCCGAGCTTCTTCGCGATGCGCGTGCGGACGTTGACCAGGTCATCATAGATGCGGTCGAGGGTCGCTTCGTTCTCCGCCAAGAAGCCGGAGGACGCTTCGGCGGCTCTTCTGCGCATATCGCGGTCGGTCGACTGCTGGAACGGACCGAGCTGCGCGAGCGTGCGCTCTTCGCCTTCGAACGGGATTTTCGCGGAAGCGATCAGCTTCGTGTATTCCGTCGTCAACTTGTTCTCCTGCTGGAGATCCTCGATCGCTTCCGGACTGAACGTCTTCAAGGACAGCTCGGCGAGCCGGAATAGCTGGCGTCCCCACTTGTCCTCCAACGCGTTCCGGAACGCCGAGCCGACCAGCGCCCTGTAATAGTCCGTCACGAATTCCTGCACGACGGGGCTGTTCTCGTCGAAGAAGTCCTGCTCGGCCTTGTAGAATTCGTCGTTCGTATCGATGGAGTGGCGAATGCTGGCGATCGTCTGCATCGTGTCGAACTCGCTGCGGAGCTTGTTGAGGCCCGCCATCGCGGAATCCTGCTCCTCGAAACTGCCGGCCGCGGCGAATACGCCGAGCAGTTCCTTGAATTTCGCCTCGAACGCCTTCACGTCCGGTCTCTCGTATGTATATTCGCTAAATCTCATGCTCCATGCACCGCCTTCCGGTTTATTAAGACGCAAGCGTCTACAGCAGGCTATGCGATTCGGCCCGATAACCGCGTCCGGCAAGCTCGTCACCGGGCCGGCATGCATACAACCTGATTCCATTATACGCGCGTTTCAAGATTTTCCTAGAACTAAGATTTCTTCGCTCGCCGCATCGCAAGATACGATAGAAGGCTGCCGCCGGCTAATAGAATAGCCGTGACGAAGAGCGATGCGTGCATCCCGGATAAGAAAGACTCTCGCGCGTTAACCAGTGCCCCCGTCATGGCAACGCCTAATGTTGCCCCAAGCTGCCGGCTCGAATTAATCATTCCGGAAGCCGTGCCCACTTGCTCCTTGGGCGATGAAGAGATAACGGCAGCCATCAGAGACGGAATCGTAAGCGATAGGCCGTACCCGAGCAGGAGCAGCCCCGCTAAGGTGAGCCCATAGCTTGTCGTGACGGTAACCCCGACGAGCAGCGCTGCCCCTGCCGCCGCGGAAGCGAAGCCGAAGGTCATCGGCATGCGCGGACCATGCCGGCCGACGATCCGTCCCGTGACAATCGGATTGACCGCCATCGGAATCATCATCGGCAGTAAAGCAAGTCCCGCCGTATGGGCGGATAGCCCGCGTTCTTGCTGGAAGAACATCGGAATAACGAACAGAATGCCGGATAGCCCTATATTAACGAGCATGCCTGCAGCCATGCCGGCCGACAGCGCAGCGCTTCGGAATAACTGAAACGGGATAAGCGGCAGCTTGCTGCGCGTTTCGACGATGATCAATGCGGCCATGCCTGCGAGCGCCAATCCGAACGCGCCCAGAATAACGGTCGAGCGCCAGCCGTAGGACTCGCCTTCCATCAGGGCGTACGACAAAGCCGCGATCGACACGATAGCGAGCAGCTGACCCGGGATATCCAGGCTTCGCCGCGGATTGCGGGCCGTCTCGCGAATCGACGTCCAAGCGACGACAAGGCTTATAAGCGCGAGGGGAAGGTTCAGCAGAAAAATGCTTCGCCATCCGAGCGAATCAACCAGCAGCCCGCCAACGACCGGTCCGGCCGCCAGCGCAATTCCCGTAACGGCTGCCCATATCCCTAACGACCGCGCTCGCTCGCCGGGGTCCGGATAAGCATGGGCGATGAGCGTCAGCGAAGCCGGCAGCAGCGCCGCTCCGCCGATGCCAAGCACGGCCCTCATCGTAATCAGGGCACCAATCGAGGCAACGGCTGCCGATACGCCCGAGGCAGCCAGTATAAGGACCAGTCCGCCGATGAACATTTTTTTGGCCCCGAGCTTATCCGTCAACGCCCCCATCGACAGCAGCAATCCCGCGAATACGATCGTGTAGGCGTTCACCGCCCATTGCAGGCCGGATATGCCGCCGCCCAGGTCGGCATGAATGGCAGGCAGCGCCACGCTGACGACGGTCATATCCAGCAGCACCATAAAGTAGCCGAGCGAAAGGCCGAGTAGAACAACGAGCCTGGCCGAACGCGTCGGCGCTTTGGTCTGCATCACCGCTTCTTGCAATCGAATGACACCCTTTCTGTTCCGTGAATTTCTTGCTTGCTAAGCGTAAAGTAGATCGTATACTTAGACGAGATGTCCGATTATCCTAGGAGAAATCATCATAGGCTAGAGAAGGGAACGATCGTATGCCAATGGAACCATCGGAACAGGAACGACTCCAAGAGCTGGCCCGTTTCCTGAAGACGCGCAGGGCTCGCATCTCGCCCGAGCAGGCCGGCCTGCCGAATACCGGCCGGAGACGAACGCCCGGACTTCGCCGCTCGGAGGTCGCTCAGCTGGCATGGATCAGCGTCGACTGGTATACGAGGCTTGAGCAAGGCCGGGATATCCAGGTATCCGCTCAAGTGCTGGACAATATCGCGGAGGCGCTGAAGCTGAATGCGACGGAGCGCCGGCATTTGTATATGCTGGCGCTGCAGCAGCTGCCGCCCGACTTCACGCAGTCCGTCAGATCCGTCAGCCCGTACCTGCAACGATTCCTTGATCAGCAGGGGACGAGTCCGGCCCTTGTAACCGACCAGCAGCTGAACATCGTCGCATGGAACCAAGCTTCGAACCTGATCTACGGCGATTATGAAATGTTGTCTGTTCGCGATCGCAATTCGCTCTGGCGCACGTTTACTTCGCCCGTGATCCGACGCTTGCTGCAAGAGAAGTGGGAGGCCCACGCCCGGCACCGGCTCGCGCAATTCCGCGCCAATTACGGCAAATTCACGGGCGATCCCCAGTGGATTGCACTGATTGAGGAGCTAAGCGGGATTAGCGAGCCATTCCGAAGCTGGTGGCAGGAGCATGACGTTATCGTGGGACCCGAAGGCAAGAAGATCAACTATCATCCGATTGCAGGACGGCTGGAATTCGACCAGCTCGCGTTTCAAGTATCGGACGCGCCTCATCTCACCGTCACCATCAACATGCCGGCCGACGAAGAGACGACGACGCGCGTACGGACGCTGCTGGAACGCGGTTAGCCTTCGGCAATACCACAATAGGAACAGCGAAATCGTTGTTCCATTGTCTAACCGGACATGGAATTCGGCGGCCTCGATTGCAATCGTGCCGCATCGTTCGCTACAATAATGATAGTATGCGCGATAGGCCACTATTGTCGGTGAAAGGAAGATTCACGAATGGGAGATATGTTGGTTAAATTGTATCAATTGCCGGAGTCCGAATCGGCGAAGCAATTCGCGGAGCGTACCGGGATTACGGTCCGCAGAGCGATCGGCCCGGAGCTGGTCACCGTTGCCGAGTGGATCGAGAAGCGGTTCGGCAAAGGCTGGCGCAGCGAGACCGAGATCGCTTTCGCCCGCCAGCCGGTCGCCTGCCTCATTGCCGTCAAGGACGGCGAGCTGCTCGGCTTCGCCTGCTACGATGCGACGTGCAGGGGCTTCTTCGGCCCGACAGGCGTGGACGAACAGATGCGAGGCCTCGGAATCGGCAAACAGCTGCTGTTCGAAGCGCTGCATGCGATGCGGGATTACGGGTACGCGTACGGCATCATCGGAGGCGCGGGCCCGGTCGACTTCTACAGACGCGCGGTCGGCGCGGTCGAGATCGAACAGCCGGAACCGGGCATCTATTCGGGCATGCTGAAGCTCGTGTAGGCAGCAGATCAAATGGATAAGTTGGTGAGCGTTATGGATCAACGCCCTCTAGTAGTGATGGGGATATCCGGAAGTCTCCGCGAGGGATCGACGAATTCACGAATTCTGGCGTCCATCGCGGGCATGATGTCTCCAAGTGTCGAGTTTCGAACGTACGATGGGCTCGCGAGCTTGCCGCATTTCAATCCGGACCTGGATATCGACGGTGCCGAGCCTCATGAAGCGGTGGTCGATTGGCGGGAACGGCTGAGGGCAGCGGATGCGATCGTGATCTGCACGCCGGAATATGCACGCGGAGTCCCGGGCTCGCTTAAGAATGCGCTCGATTGGGTCGTTTCTTCGGGCGAATGGATGAATTTGCCAACGGCGGTTATTAGCGTGTCCCCGCATCCCGAAGGCGGAGCGGCCGCGCTGTCTTCGTTAATTCAGACGCTTCGAATGATGAGCGCGGCGGTTCCGGACGATGCGACGCTGGCCGTTCCGTTCGTAGGCAGGAAGCTAGGGACCGATGGCAGCGTGACGGACACGGATACCTTAACATCGCTTCGCAATCTCGCAGCGGCGCTGATGCAGGCATTAGCCTAACGGGAACGGGAACATACGGACGAACTGTGAACCAGCCGTCACCAAGCCGGCTGGTTCGGAACGGTACCGGCAGTCCATGCTACGCCGGCGAAGCGCCAACAGGAGCTGTTCGTGCTCCAGGCGCGGTTGGCCACAAGCCTGCTGCTCGAAGCATTGTTTATTTCTCCACATTCTGAGTCGCTCATCGGAGCGACTTTTTTACGTTCTGGCAAACGCAGGAAGGGATTATATTCCAATCAAGCGAATAAGAATCATACCCGGTCATAGAGGAGGGGGAACATGCAGCCGATTCTCGTTGCTATTCCTGCTTGTACGATTATTGGTTTTGGAAACATCGGTAAACCGACCGATCCTGGCGATGTCTGGCCGGCTTTGTTTTCCCGGATCAACGACATAACCGATCGCGTTAATCCCCATGAGACCATAGGATTAATCAAACGCAACGAACTCGGCTATCTGGCAGGCGTGAAAACCGCTTCTAACAGCGAAGTGCCGGAAGGAATGTCTATGTATCCCATTCCCGCAGGCCAATATGCAGGCGTAACTCATCGAGGACCCGTCAGCAAGATCAACGAAACGTTCGAAAAGCTGACGGACTGGCTCGGCGCTAATCATTATGAGCCGTTCGATGTGGTTTGTTTCGAAGTCTACGATGAACGATTCAAGCATGAACAAGACGATAGCGAGCTCGATATGTTCATTCAGCTCAAACCCGTATAACGGTTGGCCATCGCGCTCCCCCTCGGCACTAAGCTCAATAAGACATAAGGGTGAGATCGGGAATATCGCTCTGCAATCCAACACGAGGGGGTACGCTATGAGTTCCATTCGCAACGTTATCGACAAATTAAAGCTGAACGTCTCGAAAATAGAAGATGTTCCGGAGTCGTATAGTTCAGAGGTATACAAACTTACCCTTGCCGGCGGAGAACAAGCGTATGTCAAAATTCCGTTTAACAAGGATAAGCTGTATCGTGAGTTTCGGATGCTTGACACATTGAAGGATGTCATACCTGTTCCTAACGTACTGGATGTTTGGGAAGGGGACGAAACGACTACCGGCGCATTGCTTCTATCGGCGATACAAGGCATGGCTTGCACAGCAGATATGGATGAGAAGCTAGCTTTTCAAATCGGCGCGAATCATGCGATGCTTCATGAGGTTGCAACGCCAGGCTACGGGGTCCATGCAACGGATGGATTCAAGCTGCTTGACCGGAATAATTGGAGACTGCATATCAGGGATAATGTCGAAAAGTGGAAAGAGCCTTGCAAAGCGATTCTCGATCCAGAGCTGTATGAACGATGCGTGCAGCGCTTTGAAGACGTATATGCTGCTTTACCGGAGCCTGACGGGCCATGCATCGTTCATATGGATTTTAGACCTGGCAATATACTCGTACATGCTAACAAAGTTACGGGCATTATTGACTTCGAGAGTGCCCGCGGCGGCTCCTCCGAAATCGACTTTACCAAAATCAATCGTTATATTTGGTCAGTAAACCCGCGAACAAAGCTGCCGTACATCGAAGGGTATCGATCGATTCGCCCCATGGTGAATCTGGAGACGGTGCTGCCGTTCTATGATTTTTACGATGCGTTCAGTGCCGTCGTGTGGTGCAAGAACAGAGGTATCGATAAGAACCGGCCGTTTCTTCGGGAAAACATCTCTATTTTGCAGCAATCAGTGGGGATGGAGCAGATACGTTAAATGGAGCAGACACGCTATGAGAGGCGCATTAAGATGCAACAAGATAAGGTATCCAAAGCCATCCGGCCGGATGGCTTTCGTCATTCATACGGAGAAGTGCAATCATTTCGTTTTTGAATCGTCTGTCAGTATAGAGGGGGCAGATGATATGAGCAGACTTATTCAACCAAGGATAACAAAATCGTCACTGTGGTCGGGGTACGCAGTGTTTATATGGTCGATCGGCTACATGCTCCCGCACCTCTATTGGGCGCTGGGCGGCAAGAGGGGCGGAGGGATACTGAAACCTGATCTCGTGCAATCGATCGATTTTGAATGGATCAATTGGATTGCCTCCGTATTTCTAACGGCTGCCGGATTCCTTGGACTTGCGTTTATCTATTGGGCCAAGGGCAGAGTTTCCAGCTTGATGCTGCTATTCGCAGCTTGGGCAGGATGTTCGTTAGCCGCTTCGCACGGCATTTATGGAGTGGGTTATCGCATCCTTCAAATCAGCGGGATAACCGGGTTGGAATCGGGCTCATTTCACATGGATGAAGATACTTATGTGCTATGGGATCTAGCGCTCTTCGAACCGTGGTTTTTAATCGAGGGAATTTTATTAATTATCGCAGGGTGGAGTTTCTTGAAGGAAGCCCGAAGCAGGAAAATCTGGCTGGCGGCTTGCCTATTCGGCATTCTTGTCGGCTTGGTCACGGGGATAACGGGCGTGCGATTCGCATGAGCCGTCCTTGCGATGCAAGGCCATGAGCCTGATTATAGGAGACGGAATCCGGAATCCCGATCTAGATAATGGAAGACTTCACGTTCATACCGCGATGGATGTGTGTTATATTGAATGAGGGACGCCGGGTGATGATTTTCAATAAATCTTGGAAATTCGGGATGGCACTTAACCGATCGCTACATAAGCCGGATGTCGCGAAGACAGACACAATAGGGAGGAAACGGATTACGATGGAAGCTGCAAGTCAAGCTGCAATGAACGCGGAAGGGCCGGATTTGACTCAAATCAAACGAGCGCCGATTGTTATCGCGCTGATTATCGGGGCATTCGTTGCGATTTTGAACGAAACGCTGCTCGGTAACGCTTTTCCGGACTTAATCACGGCATTACATGTAACGCCTTCTACGATCCAATGGCTGTCCACCGCCTATATGCTGGTGGTTGGCGTGCTCGTGCCGGTAACGGCGATTTTGCAAGAATGGTTCACGACGCGGCAAATGTTCATCGGGGCGATGACATTGTTCCTCATAGGTACGATTATTGCGGCGGTTGCACCGGGTTTCGAAGTGCTGCTGGTCGGGCGCGTCGTGCAGGCGTTCGGTACCGGATTGATGCTGCCGGTTATGATGAACACGATTCTTGCGATCTTCCCGCCCGAGAAGCGCGGCGGCGCGATGGGGCTGATCGGCCTGGTGATCATGGTCGCGCCGGCAATCGGACCGACGGTATCGGGTCTCATTCTCGATCAGCTGGAATGGCGCTGGCTGTTCTACCTCATCATTCCGCTTGCGGCATTCTCGATTATTTTCGCATCGATCTATATGAAGAACGTATCGAAGATCACGAAGCCGAAGGTTGACATCCTGTCGATCATTCTCTCGACGATCGGCTTTGGCGGTGTCGTATACGGATTCAGTAAGTCGGGCGACCTTGGCTGGGGCGATCCCCAAGTGTATTTGATGGTCGCGGCAGGCGTCCTCGGTATTCTGGTCTTTGCCGTGCGCCAGATGACGCTCAAAAGCCCGGTTATGGATATGCGCGCGTTCAAGTTCCCTATGTTCGCTCTCGTTACGGTGCTTATGCTCGTGATGATGATGACGTTGTTCTCGACGCTGACATTGCTGCCGATGTACCTGCAAGGTCCGCTGATGCTGACGGCCTTCACTTCGGGTCTGATTATGCTGCCGGGCGGCATTGTCAACGGAATGATGGCGCCCGTAGCCGGCATTCTGTTCGACAAATTCGGGCCGCGCGTCCTCGTTATCCCGGGGCTTGCCATTGTTGTTCTCGCCGTCTACATGTTCACCGGCGTGGATATGGAGACGACGAAAGGCTACCTGATCGCGGTGCATATCATTATGATGATCGGGATATCGCTCGTGATGATGCCTGCGCAGACGACGGCGCTGAACCAGCTGCCGCGCGCGCTGTATCCGCACGGTACGGCGATCATGAACACGCTGCAGCAAGTTGCCGGCGCGATCGGCGTGGCGCTGTTCATCAGCATCATGTCCAACGGCACGAAGGATTATCTCGCGAAGTCGAGCAACCCTGCAGACCCGCTTGAATCGTTAAGAGGCATGGTCGAGGGCTTGCACAATGCATTCTGGGTAGGCTTCTGCATCGGCGTGCTCGCGCTCGTGATCGGCCTGTTCATTCGCCGCACGAAGCCGCCTGAAGGCGAAGAGCCGCGCCCAGGCATGGGACATTGAGTGACGCCACGATCGCTTACTAACCATATGAAGGCAGCCGGTGCAATAGCGCGCTGACTTCAAGCGGCCATGAAAGCCGCGGAATCCGACGGGATTCCGCGGTTTTTTTCTTGTTGATTCTGCGTTTATTGCTGTTCGATATAATGATTCGGGAAGCATCAACGATCATACATGGTAAAGGTGGGTTATATGTGAAGGAACGGAACGGCGCGAAGACGGCCGGGGGTAATCCCGGAAGAAAGCTGACGATGATTTTGGCCGGCTCGCTTGTGGCGGTGTCGGTGTTCTCGCCCATGGGGGGAAAAGTGGCATATGCTTTTGATCAACTGGGCGGGAATGGTACATCGGACGACCCGTGGCAAATCACCAATCGACAGCAATTGGAATTAATCGGGTATGCGCAATATTCGTATAGCAGTCCTTATATTTTGATGAACGACATTGATCTATCCGATGCGAACTGGTTTCCGATCCGCTACTTGTCCGGGACGTTCGACGGCAACGGCAAAAAAATCACAGGCTTGAATATCGATATGCCCGACGATGACAATGTCGGTTTATTCGCCGAAATTTTGAACGGGCATGTATACAACTTAACTGTCGAAACCGGTCAGGAAGGCATTACCGGCCACGATAACGTCGGCATCATTGCCGGGTCCGTCGAGCAAACGGACGATGATGATAACGGCATGTCGACAACATCCTTAATGTTCATTTCCGCCACGGGAGACGTTAAAGGGAATAAAAATGTCGGCGGCTTGGTCGGCAAGGCCAGCGGAGACGACAATGCGAGCATGGCGTTTGCGTACAATCATATCGGTCCGGGTACCGTGACCGGCGCCAATTCGGTTGGAGGACTGGCAGGATTCCTGATGAGCGGATTGGTATACAGCTCTCATGCCGAAGCTTTCGTAGCTGCGGGAGAAGGCGACGCAGAGGAAGATCATTCGCGGATAGGAGGTCTGCTCGGAGCCTTTACCGACTCGAACGTTACCAGAAGCTATTCGGCAGGGACTGTCGATACCTCCTCGGTTTCTCCGGAAACGGATGATGTCGGCGGTCTGATTGGATCTTCAATGTCATCGAATATCCGTGATTCGTATTCAACCGCCCACGTATCCGGCGGCAATGCCGTAGGCGGCCTGATCGGATACACCGTATACGACTTGATCTCGCGCAGTTATGCGGCAGGCGAGGTAGAAGCCTCGGGCACCCAAGCGGGCGGCTTGATCGGTTTGAACAATCAAGATCAAACACAGTCGTTCGTCCGAGCCTCTTATTGGGATACGGAAGCGTCGCACCAGCCGGATCTGATGGAAAATGACGATCGGTATGGCCGTGGACTGGATACCATGCTAATGAAAATCCAGGCAACCTTCACGTCGGATTCGGAAACCGATAACAACTGGGATTTCGAGCATGTGTGGCATGTGGAGGGCGGCCGTTACCCGCAGCTATACGCCGGCATGGACATCCGTTTCCATGCGGAGCCGCAATTCGTCTCCAATCAGAGCGTAAGCGAGCACGAAGTTACATTCAATATGGATTCCGAGTGGTTGGGCTATGGCCATCACATTCGCGTCTATGATGCAAGCGATGACGATACTCCGGTAGATTCGTTCGTCGCCGGGACGCATGCTTCCGTGCCGGTCATGCTCGATACGGCGGGCATGAACGATGGAACGCATACTCTGAATGCCGGCTATTATTTCGAGGACCAGTACGGCAATCGAACAAGCGTGTTTCATCCCAGCATTGCCGTTGACAGTACGTCGCCCGTTTGGGATAACGGCGCTTCGATCGCTAAGAATGAGACCAACGGCAGCATCGAGTTAACTTGGGACGAAGCTTCCGACGGGGAAGGCAGCGGCATCGATCATTATAATGTGTATGTCGACGGGCTACCTCACCAGGTCGAAGCTCCGTCAGACACCCTTACCGCTCCCCCGACGTCAGCGGTATATGAAATTGAGGCCGTAGACCGGGCGGGCAATAAAAGCATGCTGCTGGCGGAAGGAGCGGCAGGAACGCCTTCGACGACGAACATCAGCGGGTCGAAGAATATCGTAATCGGTCCAACGCTGCCCGTGTTCTATACCGCTTCCGTAACGGGCGCTCCAACCTACTCGGCAGGGATCTTCGGTCCCGTCTATTATGGGGGAACGATGGCGTTCTACGTTGACGGCGTTCTTCAAACCGATAACGTGCCATTGACTTCGATCGTCACGGGGCTGCCTCCCTACGGTATATTTAACTGGATTAACTACAACGATATCTCGGAAGGCGCGCATACGATTAAAGCCGTATACTCCGGCTATACGGGCGATTTCCATGGAACCAATTACGCTGTGGATGCTAGCGAAGCGACGTACGAGATCACGCTGAGCGGTCTGAACGTCACGTCGATCGATCCGAGCGGCGCGGAGAATAACGGCAAGACGAAGCTGACGGTGTCGCCGGATGCTGCGGCAGGTCATAAGCTGGTCTATCGGAACTTCGGCGTCAGCGACGTGACCCAGCCGAACGTCGGCGACGTGCTGCCGGGGACGGGATACGCCGACTTGCCTGCCGGCGGTCTCGTTCCGGCGGCAATGGGCGATAAGATCGGTGTCGTGGAAGTTGACATCTCGACCGGTAAAGTGGTTCACTACGGCCAAGCGATGGCCTTTTCGATGGACGAGCCAGAGGGACCGGGCGCGGCAGCGGGGCTGACGGTAACGTCGGCCGATCCGAGCGGCGCGGAGAATGACGGCAAGACGAAGCTGACGGTGACGCCGGACGCAACGGAGGGCAACAAGCAGGTATACCGCAACTTCGGCAGCGGCAGCGTGACCGTGCCGAACGTCGGCGATGTACTGACGGGTTACGCCGATCTGCCTGCCGATGGTCTGATCGCGGCAGCGAGCGGCGATAAGATCGCGGTTGCGGAAGTAGATGCGTCGACGGGCCAGGCGGTACGCTTCGGCCAAACGACGGCGGTCGTAACGGACGAACCGGCTGGACCGGATGCGGCAGCGGGGCTGACGGTAACGTCGGCCGATCCGAGCGGCGCGGAGAATGACGGCAAGACGAAGCTGACGGTAACGCCGAGCGCAACGGAGGGCAACAAGTTGGTATACCGCAGCTTCGGCAGCGGCAGCGTGACCGTGCCGAACGTCGGCGATGTGCTGACGGGTTACGCCGATCTGCCTGCCGATGGTCTGATCGCGGCAGCGAGCGGCGATAAGATCGCGGTTGCGGAAGTAGACGCGGCGACAGGCCAGGTGGTACGCTTCGGTCAAGCAACAGCGGTCGTAACGGACGAGCCGGCGGGACCGGATGCGGCAACGGGACTGACGGTAACGTCGGCCGATCCGAGCGGCGCGGAGAATGACGGCAAGACGAAGCTGACGGTAACGCCGAGCGCAACGGAGGGCAACAAGTTGGTATACCGCAACTTCGGCAGCGGCAGCGTGACCGTGCCGAACGTCGGCGACGTGCTGACGGGTTACGCCGATCTGCCTATCGATGGCCTGATCGCGGCAGCGAGCGGCGATAAGATCGCGGTTGCGGAAGTAGACGCGGCGACGGGCCAGGCGGTACGCTTCGGCCAAGCAACAGCGGTCGTAACGGACGAACCGGCTGGACCGGGCGCGGCAGCGGGGCTGACGGTAACGTCGGTCGATCCGAGCGGCGCGGAGAATGACGGCAAGACGAAGCTGACGGTGACGCCAGATGCAACGGAGGGCAACAAGTTGGTATACCGCAGCTTCGGCAGCGGCAGCGTGACCGTGCCGAACGTCGGCGATGTGCTGACGGGTTACGCCGATCTGCCTGCCGATGGTCTGATCGCGGCAGCGAGCGGCGATAAGATCGCGGTTGCGGAAGTAGACGCGGCGACGGGCCAGGCGGTACGCTTCGGTCAAGCAACAGCGGTCGTAACGGACGAGCCGGCGGGACCGGATGCGGCAGCGGGACTGACGGTAACGTCGGCCGATCCGAGCGGCGCGGAGAATGACGGCAAGACGAAGCTGACGGTGTCGCCTGACGCAACGGAGGGCAACAAGCAGGTATACCGCAACTTCGGCAGCGGCAGCGTGACCGTGCCGAACGTCGGCGATGTACTGACGGGTTACGCCGATCTGCCTGCCGATGGCCTGATCGCGGCAACGAGCGGCGATAAGATCGCGGTTGCGGAAGTAGATGCGTCGACAGGCCAAGCGGTACGCTTCGGCCAAACGACGGCGGTCGTAACGAATGAACCGACAGTGACGCCGAATAAGCCATCTCCTGGGTCTTCTACATCCGTACCAAGCGCAACGGATGATGTGGAAGTTCTCGTCAACGGCAAAGCCGAAAGTCTCGGCAAGTCGAAGACATCCGAGGTCGGCGGCATGAAGAAGACGACCATTACCATCGACCCCGCCAAGCTGCAGGCGAAGCTGGATGCGGAAGGCAGTCATGCGGTGGTGACCATACCGGTCAATACGGCAGCGGATTCCATCATTGGCGAATTGAACGGACAACTTATTAAAAACATGGAGAACGCATCGGCTACGCTTGTTCTCCGAACGGAGCGCGCAACGTACACCTTGCCGGCGGCGCAGATCAACATCGATGCGATATCCGCACAACTTGGCCAATCGGTGGCGCTGGAAGACATCAAGCTGCAAGTCGAGATTGCCGTTCCGGCTGCGGATCAGGTCAAATTGGTGGAAAACGCGGCGGAGAAAGGCACTTTCACGCTTGTCGTGCCGCCGGTGGAATTCACGATTCGGGCGATTTACGGAGACCAGACCGTTGAAGTCGCTTCATTTAACGCCTACGTAGAGCGTACGATCGCGATTCCGGACGGCGTCGATCTGAGCAAGATTACGACGGGCGTCGTCGTTGATCCGGACGGTACGGTACGCCACGTACCGACGAAGATCGTCATGATTGACGGCAAGCCGTACGCGAAGATCAGCAGCTTAACCAACAGCATGTATTCCGTCGTTTGGCATCCGATCGAATTTGCCGACATGACCAAGCATTGGGCGAAGGATGCGGTCAACGACATGGGATCGCGAATGATCATCGAGGGAACCGGCAATGGCCTGTTCAGTCCCGACCGCGAGATCACGCGCGCCGAGTTCGCCGCGATCGTCGTTCGCGCGCTCGGACTGAAACAGGAGAGCGGAGCGGGCGCCTTCTCGGATGTGGCGGCGTCGGACTGGTATGCCGGGGCGGTGAACGCCGCGGTCAAGCATGGGTTGATCAATGGCTTCGAGGACGGCGCCTTCCGCCCGAGTGAGCGCATTACGCGTGAACAGGCGATGGCGATCGTCGCCAAGGCGATGAAGGTGACCGGCTTGAAGGATCGGCTTCCGGCCCAATCGACAGAGGCAGCGCTGCGTTCGTTCGCGGATGTGGCCGAGGCGTCCGGCTGGGCGAAGGCCGGCATTGCCGACAGCCTGCAGGCCGGAATCGTAACAGGCCGAGGCGATGCCGTTCTGGCGCCGAAAGCTAATGTTACGCGCGCCGAAGTCGCCATGATGGTGCGGAACCTCCTTCAGAAGTCCGATCTGATCTAACCGTCTATCAGCAAGAGTCTTCGAACCGATCGGGTTCCGAAGGCTCTTGTTTGATTATTGGATCCGGGTTGAAGCATCGGACAGGATAGTTCAATACACTTCGCGAATGCATTTATATAGTAGATTCAATTACAGTAGTTTCATTTTATAGTCAATCTCGCGAGGAAGTGAGTACATGAATCCAAGCCCTTATATTGAATTGGTTCGCGCGATCGCGCTTTCGCTGCCAGGCGCGGAAGAGGGCATGTCTTAGGGAACGACGGCATTCCGGGTCAAAGGGAAGTTATTCGCTCGCCTGCATCAGGATGGCCAATCGCTCGTCCTTAAAGTCGCATTTGAAGACCGGGAGTTTTTGCTTGAACTTCACCCGGCTATTTTCTACCTAACGGATCATTATCGCAATCATCCAAGCGTACTGGTAAGACTTGCGGCTGTAGATCGGCATGTACTGCAAGAATATATCGAGCTTGCTTGGTTAAGATGCGCTCCGAAGCGATTGGCAGCAGCATATACGCGCAATGCCGCCGATTGAGGCAGGACGGTACATTTCATCAGAAGTAAGGCGCGCGGGAAGCATGAAGACTTGACCAAATGGAGTGATACGATATGCTCAAGCCATATTTAATCATTGTCACTGGCAGGCCGGGTTCAGGGAAAACGACCTTCTCTAAGGTGCTTGGCAATGAAATTTGGATGCCCGTCATCAGCCGGGACCAGATCAAGGAAGGATATGTGCATACTTTCGCGAGAAGGCATAGCGAGCTTCCGGAGGAGAGCAATTTAAGGGCAACGGAAATCTTCTTCGATACGCTCATGGGGCTGATCGCCAACCAGGTGTCGGTAATTGCCGAAGCGGCGTTCCAGCATCGGATTTGGTCGACCAGGCTTGAACCGTTCATGGGCAAGGCGCAGGTGAAATTGTGCCTTTGCAAGGTTGACGGCAAGGTCGCGCTCGACAGGTTCGTACGACGGGGGCTGGACAATCCGCTCAGGGAGTACTTCCATGGTGATAAAGGAATCGACATGGCGAGGAAAGGCATGGCGCCCTGCGTGAGTCCTTACGAGGAGCCCCGGCTCGACGTACCTACGTTCGCTATTGATACTTCAGGGGAATACAGCCCTTCGATCAAGGAACTAAGCAGGAAAATATTTGGCAGCAGCTGTGATTTACACTAATTCACAATATAATTCGCCTCATGTAGCTAGGAAATTAATAAAGGCTCCAAGCTGAAAGGAGCCTCCGTGTCCAATGGTTAGACGTTTATTTAAACTTGGCTGGAAACTGTTTAATAATCCCATCCGTAAGCATATCCGCCAGATGGATCATATGGGTCTCGTTTTTATCCGTCGCCGCAATATCGGCCTTCCAATCACCCTTAATGCAGTCCAGTACGATCTCCGTTATAAGCTGCAGGTGGGTATACAGCATATCTTGCAGCGCTTTAAACGGCCAGTTTGGATTGGCGGCGCTTAAGAACGAAGCGATTGTATCCGCGTTTTTATGCCAATCGGCCTCCAGTTTATTCACTTCGTCTTGTTTATTGGCTTTGGCGGCCACGATAATTTTCCCTGCGATCAAGATATGCTCTCTCAGTAGCTCAGCCAGTTTATTGCCTGCGGCGTCCCCGTAATACGGTTTAATCACGTTTCCGATATCCTGCTGGTTCCTCAATAGGCGGTCTAGAACGTCCTGCTGATCATAACGATCCGATACGGCGCTTACAATATAGCTCCGCGTCCAGATGGTATGGTCGATCCAAACCCGCTGCATGTCCGTTCTCAATTGAACCATCTTGGGGGAAATGCATGCTGCGTTCTGTACCGTAGCCGACTGGGCGTATACGCCTACTGGATTCAAGCTTATCATGAGCCCCACCGTTAAAAGCAACGCCAACATCGATTTGATTTTCAAGTTCATCTGCTCCTTGTAATATTGAAATCCTACCGACTGAGTTATTATGGTTATTTTTTCCGACATTATGCACACGATCAGGGGAGCGGCAAGTGGACGGAACAGGAGTGCCGATAAGCCAATCACCTCTTTTACCGGCAATGGCCTATGCACGAGACCGCGGCTATATTATCATTACTATCAGGCATCCAAATAAGTAGGAGGCGTCATTATGGAAAATGGAAACGGTTACAAGGGCGCTGCGAAGCAGGGATTTATATTGAATCACGCTTCCGGCTATTTTCAATGCGCGGGCGTGGACGTGATGGCTTTCGACGATATTTATCCGGAAGGACATCAATCCGGCGTAAGCATCATCATGCACGGCAATCGCGTCGCTACGAACGGCGATATCCGTTTTGAACAGACGCCCGGACAATGGCAGCCGGTACCCAAACAGGGGAAGCGCGAACTGGATGAGATGGCGAATACGATCACCGCATCGCTGCATTTTCCAGACACCTCGAGGCACTTAAAGGGCTTTAACCCGATGATCTATCCGGATTTCGAGTTCGATTACAAGGTTACCGTCCAAGGCGATGGCAAGTCGGTTCACGTTTCCGTTGAACTGGATAGACCGATACCGGACAACTATGCCGGCAAGATCAGCTTCAACCTCGAACTGTTTCCCGGCGCGCTGTTCGGTAAGCCTTGGATCATGGACAACAGGCAGGGAATATTTCCTGAACAGCCCAACGGACCTGTAATGACGCAACCGGCCAATTATTCGCATATCGGAAATTTCGGCGAACCCGATGCGAAGGCCGATCCGGCACTCCTGTCCGGGGGAAGCAAGGAATACAGCCCGATGATTGCCGATGACCTCATCGCCGAACCGTATGCCGTCGGCAGACGGTTTACGGTTCGGCCCGACGACCCTTATAACCGCTTCACGATCGAAAGCAAGGGGGCGGAGCTTAAGTTATACGACGGACGCATGAACCACAATAACGGCTGGTTTGTGATCAGCAGCGAAGTGCCTGCCGGTGCCGCCGCCAATGCGATTCAATGGGTCATCACGCCCAATGTCGTCGAAGACTGGCTCCATCCGGCCGTCGTTCAAACCTCGCAGGTCGGATACCATCCGGGCCAAACGAAGACGGCCATCATTGAACTTGACCAACGCGAGAGCAGACGCGAGAAGCTCATCCTTTCCCAACTAACAGAGACGGGCGAGCAACGGGTTTTGTCCGCCGAAGGGCAGGAATGGGGGCAATTCCTCCGCTATCGCTACTTGAAATTCGATTTTACGGACATAAAGGAAGAGGGACTCTACAAAATTCAGTACGGTTCCTCGGAGTCGTCCATCTTCCGGATCGCCAGCGATGTATACGACCGGGGCGTCTGGCAGCCGGTGCTGGAGTATTTCCTTCCCGTACAGATGTGCCATATGCGGGTAAGCGAGAAATACCGCGTCTGGCATGGCCATTGTCATGATGATGACGCTCGGATGGCACCGGTAAATCTGAATCACTTTGACGGTTATGTGCAAGGGCCATCCACATTGACCGGTTACAAACCGGGAGACGTCGTTCCGGGGCTGAATATAGGCGGTTGGCACGATGCCGGCGATTTCGACCTTCGCGTAGAGTCGCAGTCCGGAGAATTCTATACGCTGGCCCTGGCGTACGAGGCCTTCAATGTCCATTACGATGCGACCACCATTGACCAGGACAGACGAATCGTCGAAATCCACCAGCCTGACGGCAAGAACGACATCCTGCAGCAGATCGAGCACGGCGTCTTGTCCGTCGTAGGCGCCTATCGCGCATTAGGGCGGCTGTATCGGGGGATTATCGAAAGCGATCTTCGGCAGTACGTACATCTTGGCGACAGCGCAAGCATGCTCGGGGATCGCTGGGTGTTTACGGAAGATAATCCGCCGCGCGAATTGACGACCGCCGCTCATCTGGCAGCAGCTTCCCGCGCTCTGCAAGCGTTCAACCCTGCATTAAGCAGCCAAGCTTTGCAAGCGGCCCGAGAGATCTATAAGGTTACGGATGGGACAGGCACTGCCAGAACGGCCCGCATACATGCAGCCGCGGAATTATTTCTGACCACCGGCGATCGGGAATATCAAGACGTATTGCTGTCGGAAGCCGAGTACATCGTCGCATCGATCGACAAGGTTGGCTGGTTCATCGCGCGAGCCGAGTACGCGATGAAAGACGCCGGATTCTCCAATAAGATTCGCGGCGCTTTGCCTGCATTGAAAGAGCAGTTCGCGCGGCAGAGTGCCGAAACGCCGTACGGGATACCGTATCGCCCGCATATCTGGGGGGCGGGTTGGGGGATTCAGCAGCTGGGATACGAATATTATTTCCTGCACCGGGCGTATTCCGACATTTTCGATTCCGAAATGATTTTCAATGCGCTGAACTTCGTGTTGGGCTGTCATCCGGGCTCCAATACGATGTCGTTTGCATCGGGAGTGGGCGCGAAGTCGGCAACGGTAGGCTATGGACTCAATCGCGCCGACTGGTCGTATATTCCCGGCGGCGTCATTTCGGGCACTGCGCTGATCCGTCCCGACTTTCCGGAACTGCTGGTGTTCCCGTATTTGTGGCAGCAAGTGGAATATGTCATGGGGGGCGGCTCTTCGCATTTTATGTTCATCGTCCTGGCGGCGCAACAGCTCACGAACGGTCAATGATGCATGAGTACAAGAACTGCGCGCAATGTTCGCGATTCGATCGTACGGGAACGCGACAAAGGATGAAGCAAGCTGCGCTTCATCCTTTGTCTTCGTCTTATTCGTAGCGTACCGCCATTACCGCCTTTAAGGCTGGACCATTTTGGTCAGCGTTATGCTCCAGTCGAGCGTGCTGTAATCGAGCTGCCAGCCGAGCTGATCCGCAATGAATCGCAGCGGCACCATGACGCGGCCGTCCTCGTTCAGCATGACCTTCGAACCGATGGAGATTCTCGCGTCGTTAATTTCCATTGCGTCCCGTCCGACCCAGAACTTCATCACATACGACCCGGCCCAGATGACCGTCTCCCCGGTAGCCTCGGTCCACGCAACCTTCGCGCCGACGCCTTCGGCAAGCGCGCGCACCGGCACGTACACCATGCCCTTCCAGAGCATCGGATTCGTGTCCATCTTCACCATGCGGCCGTTATTGTCCAGCATCGGGTCGTTCACCTTCATCTTCACCGTATACACGCTCATCGGAGCGGCCGGTACGTCCGCCGAGGTAACCGTCGGCGCCGTCGGCTCGTTCGGCAGCGCATCGGCGTTCGCCAGCGCAGGCAGCATCAGGGTGAGTCCGAGCAGGGGGAGGATCAGCTTGTTCGTCTTCAATTTCGTCACGCTCCTTAAGTAGGGATAATTAGGGCAAACGGTTCCTGCTGCTGTCTTGGGCCAAGCGAAGCGTATTGGAGATCGTCTGAGTAAAAGTCAATGTCTATGGCTGCGGAATTGATCCCAATCGCCTATGGGCATGGCTGAAAGTGGGTACGGAGGACTTGTTTGCCATGTAGTGTGATGTTACCCGGGGCTGTGGGACGTGAATCATGAGGGAATGGTGCGGGAGTTCGGTTTCAGCGATTAATAAACGGTGTAACAGTGTAATAGTGGCTTGACCTGTTTCTGAAGACTACTAATGGAGGTTCCTATGCACCGCGTAAATCTTGATCCGCATTCGTTCAACGAACAAGTATTCAACTATGCTTCCTTCGGGATCGCGCTATTGGCGCCCGATGGATTAATTCTTACCGTTAACCCTGCTTTCGAACGGATATTCGGATATACGCAGGAAGAGCTCGACGGCAAACGGTTCGGTGTTTTTTCGCTGCCCGACGATTCGGTCCAAAATATAGACGAGCTGAAGCTTCTAATGGGGAATGAAGCCGAAGTGCAGCTGGAGAAGCGTTATTTTAGAAAAGACGGCGTTATGATCTGGGTGTTCCTGTCCGTTCGGTTATTCTGTAACGAAGAAGGGCAGCCGCTCTATTACATCGCGCAGCTGATCGATATATCCAAGCAAAAAGAATCCGAGCAGCGGCTTCAAGAAACCGTGGAGCGCTATACGTCGTTGAAGAAATATAACCATGATGCCGTCATCTCCTTCGACCTGCAAGGACGAGTGATCAATGCCAACGCGGTAGCCGAGAAAATAACCGGTTATCCCATCGAATCGGAAATGATCGGCATGGAACTCGCCAATCTCATCGGAAAGCCCAACGTAGACCGCATTCTGGAAGAAGCGCTCTACGATGATACCGTCGAACTGCAAATCGACAGCCTTGTCAATAAAAGCGGCGAAATCATCGAAGTGCTCACGAGTATCGCGCCGATCATCGTGAAGAATCAAATCATTGGTTTCTATCTCATCTGCAAGGATATTTCGGAACAGAAGCAATTGGTGCATGCCAAGGAGACGGCGGAAGCGACCAATCAAGCCAAAAGCGAGTTCTTGGCGATGATGAGCCATGAAATCCGAACGCCGATGAACGGCGTGATCGGGATGACCAATCTCCTGCTAGACTCGGATCTGGACGATGAGAACAAAGCGTTCGTGGAGATTATTCGTAAAAGCGGGGAATCGCTTCTCTCCATTATCAATGACATTCTCGATCTGTCGAAGATCGAGGCTGGCAAGACGGAGCTGCAAGAAGACGTATTCGATCTGCGAAATTGCATCAAGGACTGTCTGTCCGTTATTTCGGCAAAGGCCGAAGTCAGGAATCTGGAGTTGTCCTGCACCATTCATCACGACGTGCCCGATTACATCTACGCTGACGAAGACCGCTTGAAGCAGGTGGTTCTTAACTTACTTAGCAACGCTGTGAAATTCACGCCTAGCGGTACCGTATCGGTTGCCATCAAGAACATGAAAGCCCAACCGCCGCTTCTAGGCATCACGGTTACGGATACAGGCATCGGGATACCGCCGTCGCGGCTTGAAGAAATTTTCGAGCCTTTCACTCAAATCGATAATTTCATGGCCCGCCAGTATGAAGGAACCGGCTTGGGACTTTCCATCAGCAGAAGAATCGTAGAATTGATGGGAGGGAAGATCCATGCCGAGAGCGATGGCGTACACGGATCCGCCTTCCATTTTACGATACGGCTTAACGAACGTAAGCTTCGGGAATTCAGCCCATCCCAACCATTAACTGCTGCAGCGATGAAGAAAGCAAAAATATTGATTGCCGAAGATAATGCCATCAATACGCTCGTGTTGCAGAAGATGCTGGAGAAAATGGGGCATCGGGTTTCCGTGGCCGTAAACGGCAAAGAAGCGATCGAAGCGGCGCTTACGGAATCGTACGAGTTGATTTTTATGGATATCCATATGCCGGTAATCAATGGCTTGGAAGCCATGCGGACCATCAAAGAAAAGCTGGCCCCCGAGAAATGTCCGCGCATCGTAGCGGTGACGGCGAACGCATTGAAGGGAGATCGTGAGAAATACCTGGCGTTAGGCATGGACGATTATGTAAGCAAGCCTATCAATCGTGAAGTCATTAAGCGGCTTCTGGTGTGCTCTAGTTCCGGCTAATCCGACGCATTAAGGGATGTCCGTGATCGCAGCGAATACGGGATCATTGGATCGTACGCACCGCGCCTTCCGGCGCCTTTTTCGTATGTTCTCGGTTCATAGATAATGAAAGATCCACATGAATCCTAGTGTAATGGGAAGCGAGAGCAGCAAGGCGATAAGCGGTTTTCGATAATGGAGGTACAGCATCGGGTACATAATGACGTAGAAGATAACGCTCCATACCACATTCCATCCATTCGCATAACTGATCCGGCCATTCACATTAAAAATGTACTCGATGACGGAGAAGACGATTATCCATGCTGACCAGTAGAGAATCATCCTTCTCCACTTATGAGGATGGTAAGACAAGAACAACATAATCATTGCTCCTTGCACGACAAAGATAATCATCAGGTCAAGCAGCTCTTGGGAGAGGATCGAGGACTTATACTTCCAAAGCGGAATTGATTTCACAAGATAGAGGAAGAGGAAGTTGAGCAAAGCCGCGTAAAGGAGCGTCGGGTAATAGTCATACCATTTGGACCACTTTGCCCAACGTAAGGCAAGTATCAAGAGAATTCCGGCAAATGCCAGGCTCATTATTTACACTCCTTCGTCCCTTGGCTGCGGCGGCAAGGATAATTTCAATCCTGCATTTCATTTTTTACATTCCGATTGTTTTTAAACTCGGGCGGGCTCGCTAATAGCAGCGGCTTACGACCCCAAAGGTGAATACCTGTTCCCTCTAGCCATGTAATGTGCCATCAAATATATAGCGAATTGAATCGGGACCGAATAGAAGAATTTCCAGTGAGTTAACACATAAATGCCCATCCATTGAAAGAAGGGCTCCCCTAGATAAGAGGATACAAGAGCAAAGAGAACTGCTTTAATGTATGGATTATAATCCGGCTTTACCTGAAGGAAGCACATGATCGTTACAGGCATTAACGTCAAGTCCCAGGGAACATAAGTCGGAAAAACAGGGATTACGTTAAATCGGTAATACCATAACCCAAGTTGGTCTCCAGTTAAGTCAAGAACAAGAGAAACGATTATCACAAATTGCCCTGAGAACAGCAGCCGATTCGTGCTTTCTTTCTTTCGGAAACCAAGCCATAATAACCACGGCAAGATCGCAAATGCAAGATTGACCCACCATAAACCCGAAAATAATACATGCTCATACCAGAATTGTATTTTTTGATGGATCAACTCATTTACTTCACGCGTATTGTTATCCGTAAATTCAATGACGTTTTCCTTATACATGCTATCATTCCGTCCGTTGTGTACTCTTCCTCCTCATCATCTCCATTCACATTCAATTCATGCTTGAGCATGGCGAGAATTTATGCACGCGAATTTTTATCTCCCTACATATTCCATTTCGTCGGAGGACAAATTATCCCCAAACGAGCCAGGGTTATAATCGGGAGGGACAATGGATAACTTCAGGGATAAATTCAGAAATCAACGGTACATGGCGCATGTAAGCTTATTGGGAACAACCCAACTGCATAAGCGTAATCCGTATACGATTGCATGCTGGTCCATGGCCTTTCCCGGGTTTGGGCATTTGCTGCTGAATAAATATTTGCGCGGCTATGCGCTGATCCTGTGGGAGGTGTTTATCAACCAGAAGATTCACCTGAATGTAGCCATGGTGCAAACCTTCAACGGTCATTTTCAAGCGGCAAGGGATGCATTAGATCCCAAATTCATATCGCTCTACATACCTGTGTACTTGTTCGCTATATATGACAGTTACCGTACATCCGTAGACCTGAATAAAGTGTACCTGCTGGCGCAAAGAGAAAACGGACCCTTTAATGTCTTCAGTATCGGAGCTTTGGAGATTAATTACCTGGATAAACGTAAACCGAGGGTTGCCGCAATATGGTCGATGGGAATCCCGAGCGCAGGTCAATTGTACATACATCGCATCGTGTTGGTCGGGTTCTTATTGATAAGCACAATCATTATCGTTTGGCAGTCTAACGTCATGCTGGCCATACATGATTTGATCTTAGTCGATATCCGAGCTTCTTCGGCCGTGTTGAATGAGCAGTGGTTCTTGTATTTCCCGTCGCTGTATTTTTTTACGATTTATGATTCCTATACGAACACCATAGAAAATAACAAATTGTTCGATGAGTCGCAAAGAAAGTACCTGATCGAGAAATTCCAGCCGGCGGGACACCGAATAATGATTGGAGACAATTGTCGATGCAGTTCGTGGCTACGTTCGAATATTCAAGTCTTCTCGAAATCGGCCTTACTGAACTGAAGGAAAAAGAAGTGTCGGGTATCTATGTCGTACCTCTTGATCTGCGCAAAAAAGAACCGCGATTATTGGATAGTATCCAGAAAGGCGATGTCGTGCTCATTGTCACATGCGAAGAACGGCAAGCTTCGGTCGTGGAAGATATTCTTTGGGACCATAAAGCACTGGGATTGGCCAGGACTAGATAATGATTGTTGCTCAGACCTAGCGAGCAGGTTAGCAGCAACAAGCGGGATGTAAATAGATTCAAAAATAACATTGGAAATGATAGAATTATCTGATAGTATGGAATTGTATTCAAATATGTGTGACTGGCGTAACGTAGGTAACTACGGGGGAGCGCATATTTCATAAGCCGTACGCCTGGGCAAAGTATTTGATCTTAGATCAGATGCTTTTTTTATTTCAATTATTGAAAGGTCAGGTGCGTATGATAACCAAAGAAACGATTCAAAAAAACCTATGGAACTGTCTCGAGGACACCTCATTTCTGAATGTACCCGGGTTCAGGCGAGATAAAGTACGCGACACCTATGATAGGGGCGATACTCTAATCCTTATTACCACGGACCGTCAAAGCGCATTTGACCGGATTCTTGCCAACATTCCGTTTAAAGGCCAAGTATTAAACCGGCTTAGCGCCTTTTGGTTTGAAAACACCTCGGATATAATAAGTAACCACGTTATACATATCCCGGACCCGAATGTTACGATAGGGAAAAAATGCAAGGTAATTCCGGTCGAATTCGTCATGCGGGCCTACCTTACGGGTTCGACTGCTACCTCGGTTTGGGTTCAATACTCGCAAGGTATCCGAGACATATGTGGCCATATCCTGCCCGACGGAATGAAGAGAAATCAGAAGCTCGAGCAACCGATCCTGACTCCGGCTAAGAAGTCAGCCGAACATGACGAATCGATTACGGCTGCCCAAATCGTTGACGAAGGCTTAATCGATAAAGGGACCTGGGAGTATTTGCACAAAATCGCGTTTTCGCTCTTTGCCAGGGGCACGGAAATCGCAGATCGGAATGGATTAATTCTCGTAGATACCAAATATGAATTCGGTATCGATGACAAAGGAGAGATACTTCTCATCGACGAGATCCATACGCCTGATTCTTCCCGCTATTGGATGAAAGAGACATACGAATCGAGGTTAGCCGAGGGCAAGGAACCGGAGAATATCGACAAAGAATTCCTGCGACTGTGGTTCAGGGAGCATTGCGACCCTTACGAAGATAAAATTCTGCCGACCGCACCTGATGACCTTGTCATCGAACTGTCGTATCGCTATATCCGCCTCTTCGAAATGCTTACCGGCAAGGAATTTGCCGACGACGGCACGCATCCTGTAAAGGAGCGGCTTAAAAAGAATTTACATGCTTACCTTAGCTAAGCGACATAAATAGACAGGATGTAATTCGAAATTTCGGTGCCTCAACCTGCAGACCGTTAGAAGCGCGCATGATTGCCACAGCTGACAAAGGAGAACGATAAATGAAAAAGTACATCCTCTTCGATCATGACGGCGTTCTGGTGGATACCGAATGCTGGTATTACAAAGCGGGAGAACGCGCTCTGGCTGACATCGGATTCACCTTGGATAAAGAACAATACCTCCGCGACATGACCAGGTCGCGGGGCACCTGGTCCCAGGCTAGGGCGGCGGGGATTGATGAACAGACCATCAACAGGCAGCGCGAGGTCCGCAACGCGTATTATCAGGAATATCTAAGAACGGAAGCCATAGAGATTGAAGGCGTAGTCGAAACGCTGGCCGAATTGTCCAAGTACGTCCGCATGGCCATCGTGACGACTGCCAAACATGCGGATTTTCAACTGATTCATGAGAAGCGCCAGATTACGCCATTCATGGAGTTCGTCCTTGTTCGCGAAGACTACGAGCGCACCAAGCCGCATCCGGAACCATACTTGACCGGCCTGAAGCGCTTCGGAGCGGCCAAAGAAGAGACGCTGGTTGTCGAGGATTCTAACAGAGGGTTGACCGCTGCCGTGGCAGCCGGTATCGACTGTGCCATTGTCCATAACGACTTTACGCAAACACATGACTTCTCACAGGCCAGCTATCGAATCAAGAAGCTGATGGAGCTGAAGGACATTATTCTGCAAGTTAATTAAGAGAGCCATTCCGGCCCGCAGATTGTCGAGAAATATACGCTGCCTCGAGTAGGCTTGCGGCAACCGCGCACAAGAGCACGAATAGATCTTGTTGCGCTTCGCCGGCGTGGCACGGACTGCCGGAACCGCTTCGAACCAGCCGGCTTCATGACGGCTGGTTCACGGTACGTCCTCGATGGAAGCGGACAGGGGATCCGTTATTCGCTTCTTTATCACCTAGATTCGTATGCTCGCGGACAGGAGATCCGTTAAATCACCCGACTATCCTGTTTTCGATGTCATTCGGGGACATTAACGGATCCTGTGTCCGTGCGCTGCCCCAAAAGCTCGATTTCGCCCAAATAACGGAACCCCTGTCCGCGAGTCTTAGAAGGGGGATCCTTTCCCTTTCAGGACATGCGACGTAGGAGGCGTCGAACGTTCTCGACAGCCCCTGAGAGCCATTCTGGCCCAATTCATCGCTGCCACAGTTTTTCGCCCCGCTGTTAAATCCGCATGCCGCTGGGGACGCGCGTTCAAGCCGAACTTCCGGCTTCGGTGCGATACTCCTCAGGGGTCGCCTTGTAGTAATGCATCGTCGTTTCCGGACGGTCATGGCCCATGAGCCGGGCCAAGCGGTGGAGCGGCATGTTCTCCGCCTCCGCATACCCGAAGCGGTGCCGCAAATCGTGGGCGCTCAGCCCTTCGAGGCCGGCGGCCGTCATATACTTCCGAACCAAATGGCGCAGCGCCCGTTCAGTGAGGCGATCGCCGGTTTTCTCCGACGGGAACAAGTAAGGACTGTGCTCGGAGGATGCGGCTAGGTAGGCTGCCAGCGCGGCGCTGCACACGTCGTTCAAAGGCACTTCCCGTCGTTTATCGCCTTTGGCCGATCGGACCGTCAGCTCGCTGACGCGTTTGCCGAGCCGGATATCGTTAGGGGCGAGATCACATACTTCCATCGTCCGCAGCCCGGCATGCAGCATAACGAGCAGGATGGTCAGGTCACGGAGGGAACCTCCTTGCTCGACCGCCGCGATCAATGCGGCTTCTTCGTATTCCTGCATTCGCCGCGGGCTTGCTTTGGTTTCCGGCACGAGCTTCACCGCTTTCGCGGGATCGAGGGAGATCCGCCACTCGGCCGCTGCCCAGCCGAAGAAGCGCTTGAGCGTGATCAGCCGGCGGTTGACGGTGGCCGGCTTCAATGCCATCTCCTGCCGTGCGGCCTCTCGGTATCGCACAATGGCGGACTCGGTGACGGCTTCGATTCGGAACGCGTCTTCGGCATCGCGGCGATCTATCGTTTCGAACCAAGCGATGAACTGCTTCAAATCGCTTGCATACTCTTTCAATGTCTTCGGCGTCAATGCCTCTGGGATGGCGAGCGTTTCGATGAAGTCCTGAATCGCGCGCGCGCCGTGGTCGGATATGCCGACGGTTCTATTCATTCATTCAACCTCCTGCCTGTCAATTGTCTGAGAGAATGTCACCCTAACTGTTCTGTGAAAATGTCACCCCCGTTGAGTTTAAAGCCACCGTCAGGTGGCTTGGTTTCGGCCTTGCATTGTGGTATTCTGAATCTGTTTTTGGTGTACCTGATACGTCCTTTTCCAAGGATGGTCAGCGGCGGGTTTGCGTGGCTGCGCAATACCCGCTTTTTTATTGGGCTTCTTCTCCGCCTGTCGGACCGCTTTCGTGGTCTCCTTCAGCATTAAGGCCTCTCCGTTGTGCCAGATCAGCAAGGCCCCGCTAAGTGTCTCTCGGACCTCGACAACGGATTTGGCATCCCAGTGTCCCGGTACCGCCTTGGCGAAGGTGTAAATCCTCCCGCCGTACGAAAGCGTTCGGCCCGTACCCAGCTTACGATGTTCACGTGTCGTGAATACATGCTCTAAGCGTACGTCCTTGCCAAGCTTGCGGTAAGCGGAGTCGGCAGATACGGGGGCTACGGCAAACTGCTTGTTGTGCTTGGCGATAAGCTTGGGGAGTGCCTTATTGGCCTCCTCGATGGTCGATACACCGAGCAATCGCAGCTCAATGACGAGGCGGTCCTGCAGCGTCACCCAGAGGCGCTCAATGCGGCCCTTGGCTTGCGGCGTGACGGCCTTGATGTGTTCGATGCCCAATTCATGCATAGCCTTGCCAAAGTGCGAGAGGGGCTTGGTCATGCCAGCAAGCTGCTGCTCCAAGGTAAGTTTCTCGTTCGGCGAACGGAAGATGGTGTGGCGATCGCTGTAGAGTCCGAGTGGGATGCCTTGTTTCTTGATTCCCTGCATCATCACAAGCGAATACCCTTCGCGGCATTCAGTGGGCATGAATACGGCGCCTGTCACGATGCCGGTAGCGTCGTCGATGGCGGCGTGAAGGGCAAAGACAGGGGCACGATCCTCGAGCCAAGCATACGGAGTTGCGTCGATCTGCCAAAGCATACCGACTTGGGAGCGACGTTTACGGGGCTGGTGCACCTTCGAACGTCTACGCTGTTTCGCCGATTTCAAACCCTTGGTGAGGAGAATGCGACGTGTGCTGACGCCGCTTAGTTCAATCCCCTCATGCTCAGCAAGCAGTTCGGCAAAGTGACAGCTGTTGCTGCCTTGATACTTTTGTGTGTAAAGTTCCGCGACTCGATCCTTGATTTCCGCGGACAAGGCATGAACGGGCTTACGTCCGCGATTGCCGTGAGCGATCCCCCCAGCGTTTCCGACTTGATAACGTTTTTTCAGACGTTGAACCTGTCTAACCGAAAGCCCCAGCAGGGCAGCTCCTTCCTCATTCGTCATGTGTCCATCCAACACTTTCTCCACAACCAATACCTTCTTCAGCTCTGTGTTCGTCAATGTCATGGTCTCCTGTCTCATAGTGACATTATCTCAGAACAGTTACAGGGTGACATTATCACAGACGAACAACATCATTCAACCTCCTGCCTTGACTTACAATAGCGGACATGGTATTCTTAGTTTACTCGAAACATTAGCGGACATCAAGTCGTCCTGATAAAGCCTTTTGACCGTTATTTCGCGATTACGGCCGCAGCAAATTGGCGTAATGATAGAGCAAATACATCTTTTTTGGAGGCTTTACATGCACACAGGTACGGTGAAATGGTTCAACGCGGAGAAAGGCTTTGGTTTTATTGAAATCGAAGCAGGCAACGACGTATTCGTTCATTTCAGTGCGATTCAAGGCGAAGGCTACAAATCGTTAGATGAAGGTCAACGCGTGCAATTCGACGTCGTACAAGGCAACCGCGGCCCGCAAGCCGAGAACGTTACTAAAGTTTACTAAAACTTTCAAGCCGCCCCACATGAAGGGGCGGCTTTTTTTTCGGCCGCCTGTGTGCTCCTGATCCGGAGGCGTGTCGTAGCACGTCGGTTGACTATAGAGAAGCGAGGTAACGCGAATGAACAAAGAACAACTGGTGGAAGTAGTGGCGAAGAGCAGCGGATTCTCGAAGAAAAACGCGGAAAAAGCCGTAGCTCATGTGCTCGACTCGATTCTGGAGGCGTTGCTGCAAGGCGAGGAGGTGCAGCTCGTCGGCTTCGGCAAATTCGATGTCCGTTATCGCGAAGCGCGAACGGGTCGAAGCCGCAAAACCGGGGAAGATATCGAGCTTCCGGCGGGCAAGGTGCCCGTATTCACGGCTGGCCTCGCCATGAAAAAAGCTTTGAACGCTCCGAGGTACCGCACGACGCAAGGATAACCACGCAGCAAGACGTCGGATGCCGCCGCATTGACAAGAACGGGCGGAGAGGGCGGAATACCGGATAAAGGGGAATATAATGAAATCACAACAAGAAATCATCCGCTTGAAGAAGGACATTGCCGCGCTTGGCAAATCCGATTTGAGGAAGAGCATGTGGCAATTGGCGAACACCATCGTTCCATTCCTGCTGATCTGGGGACTCGCGTACGCAAGCTATTCGTTTTCGATCTGGATCGCGCTGGCGCTGGCAGTACCTGCCGCCGGGTTCGCAGTTCGGATATTCATTATTTTCCATGATTGCTGCCACCAGTCGTTCTTCGCCGGCAAGAAGGCGAACGCGATCGTCGGGACGATCACCGGGATACTGACCTTCTTCCCCTTCGATCAGTGGAAGAACGAGCATTCCATCCACCATGCGACGAGCGGCAACTTATGTCGCAGGGGCATCGGGGACATCTGGATGCTGACGACGGACGAGTACGCGGCCTTCTCCCCGCTGAGACGGCTGGGCTATCGCTTGTACCGCAACCCGTTCATCTTGTTCGGACTCGGACCGATCTTCTTGTTTCTGGTCGCGTACCGGCTGAACCGCAAGAACGCCAAGCGCAAAGAGCGGTTAAACACGCATCTGACGAACGCCGCGCTGGTCGGTGTGATGGGACTGCTTTGCTGGACGCTGGGGTGGAAGGAAGTGCTGGCCGTGCAGGGCACGATCCTCTACCTATCCGGCATTGCGGGCATCTGGCTCTTCTACGTGCAGCATCAGTTCGAAGACACGTATAACGAGCGTGCGGTCGAGTGGGATTTTGTCAACGCCGCGATGCACGGCAGCTCGTATTATAAACTGCCTCGGCTGTTGCAATGGATCACGGGCAATATCGGCTTTCATCATATCCATCATCTGGTGCCCCAAGCGTCGAATTACCGGCTGCAGCAAATCCATGACAGCAGCGACGCGTTGCGGAACGTTCCGGCGATCGGCATCCGGCTCAGTTTGCAAGCCCTTCGTTACCGGTTATGGGACGAGAGAAGCAAGCGATTCGTGGGGTTCCGGGAATGGAAGCGGAAGCCTGCGGCAGAGCAGGCGCAGTAATGCACGAGGTGTGATGACGGCCGGAAGAACACCGTTGTTATGAAGGCTACGGAAGTCGGACGTCAAGAACAGCTATACATCGGATGTCACAACGGAAGTCGCATAAACTGCGGCTTTTTTTGTCTGGAAATCTTGTCGCTTGGACAAGTCAGGCGCTTCTGCCTTAATGATCGGTGTAGTCGTCGCCAAACCAACCATAAGGCGCATGCAAGAATCGAGTTCGGGAAGCCGGTCACGTCCTGACAGCCTCCGCTGCTCGCGCAGCGATGCATTATGTTTTTCAATGTTGGCGTTCTTTATTCCGTGCTTCTAAAAATGCTTCCAAATTAGGCGATTGATTGTATTTCATTGCAGCTTGCTTATCCTTCTTAATAATGGCCTCGGTTAGATCAATATGATTGATGCTCGCGATGGCTACGGCGTAATGGATGACATCCACGAGCTCTTGTTCTAACGAAGCATCCCCTGAATGTTCCTTTCGTCCTTCTAACTGGTTTAGTACCTCTGCGACCTCGCCAATTTCTTCTACCAGCTTCATAAACAAAGCAGAGGAAGTACGTCCTTCTTTGTATTTTAGCGCCAAGTAGCCCTGTAACTCATGGAAAGTTAATTGCTTCATACGAAATCCTCGCTTTATCATTTTTTTGAGCAAGCTGTTGGAAAACAAAAAAGAACCCGGCAGCAAAATCATACCACGTATTCTACGTGTTAGACCGCTGACGGGCGTCTGAATTTCATTATTTTTCTTCCGTTAACCCATAACTACGCACCATAGCCGAGGATAATGAGCCATTTGAAGAGGGAATGCATGAAGGCGTCGATATCAAACAACATTGCGCCTCACCTCCTTTCATGTTCTAGCTATATGCTCCGATTCAAGGGTGAAGGTACACTTTTTTCGTTATGCCTTGCCAATTGACGGTACCTCGCTCGCTGTAAATTATTTCTTCCGACACGCTTCTCGGTATTACGACTCACGCTTTTTGCTAGTATGTGAGGTGAGTTGATTGTTGAAGGAGGACGCTGCGTTCGTATCATGGCGACGAGCGATTGCCGTTCGGGAATAGCGAATGAATAATACGGAGGTGGAAAGCATGGATGAAAAAGAAAAATACTTATTTGACTTACAAGGTTTCATTGTCATTCGAGATGTCTTGACTACGGAGCAGCTTGCGAAACTCAACAAGGCCATTGACGAGCAGGCCGGCATAGCGCCGGAAGAGCGAAGAAGCTTCATGTATTGGGAAGAACAAGCATTCCGCGATCTGATCGACGACCCGAATACAGAGCCGTATCTGACCGAGATTCTGGGTGAGGAATATCGTCTGGATCATGAATATTCGATTATCCATCAGAAGGGAGCGCCTCCGCTCGGACTTCATGGGGGAGGGGTTCCATATGACCCGGGGCAATATTATACGTTTCAAGATGGGAAAATGTACAGCGGATTGACCGTCGTTTCCTACGCCCTCACGGATATCGGCCCGGACGACGGGGGGTTCTGTTGCATTCCCGGCAGCCATAAATCGAATTACAGAACGCCGGCTGAATATAAGCATTACTCGGAAATCGGGCCTGTTGTCCACATTCCGCAAAAAGCCGGAGACGTGCTCATTTTCTCGGAAGCGTTGACACACGGTACATTTGCCTGGCAAGCAGCGCACGAACGGAGATCCTTGCTCTATAAATATTCGCCGGCGATGATTTCATGGGCGCCTTTCAACAGGTCTCAAGAGCTTCTGGACATGCTAACGGATAGACAGAAAGCGATCGTACAGACGCCATCTTCATTAGGTTACAGGTATTTTGGAAAGAGCAGAAAGAAGTAGCATGCATGCAGGGCTTCGTGACGTTGAATGGCAGTCGTTATCGACTTGTGCGTTAGCGGGACTATAGCGCAACGAAGCACAGGCCGCTTATTGTTGCGGCCTGTTGAGCTATCTGGCAACGGCATGTCAATCATAACGAGTTCCTAGCGGACAATCTTGTTATTTTTGAAGATCCTGACGGCAACGGATTAATGGCTATACAAATGCAGCATTTCTGAATCCGGAGAACGATAGTGCAACGAATCAGCATACCAAGGTCATCGTGAATGCTCACGATGACCTTTTTTATTTTCGGACTTCACCGCTCTGGACAGGTCATGGCTGAAGCATAACCTAACCCTTCCTGCAGAAATTAGGTATTTACAGATGGTGGAATATCGTTTACAATTTATTGAGTGAGTGACTCACTCAATAAAATTACGAAATAGAGGAGCTGTCCATATGAGCAAAACAAACGTATTGCCTGATTTGATGTTAAGAATCTTCAACCAACGCAAAAATGCACGTAAACTTCGTCTATTGTCACCGAACAGGATCTTGGAGAGTCGTTACATCACGATCGGCGGGATCGAACAATGGATATCGATTCGCGGCGAGGATCGCCGTAATCCCATTCTGCTATTCATCCACGGAGGGCCAGCGTCTTCCTATTCGATATTCAGTCCGCTTATTCGCTCTTGGGAGAAACACTTTACGATCGTGCAATGGGATCAGCGAGGCTCTGGCAAAACATATAGCCGTAACAGCAAGGACGGAGTTGGCGAGATCAACTTTGATCTGCTAGTCAGGGACGGTATTGAAGTAGCGAAATATCTGCTGCAATCGCTCCAGCAAAATAAATTGATTTTGATCGGCAGTTCCGTGGGAAGCATTATCGGGACGCAGATGGCGAAACGACGCCCGGATTTATTTCATGCCTATGTAGGGACGGATCAGAATGTAAACATCGAAGGACATAAGCTTTCGTACCGCATGAATTTGGATGGCCTCCGCGCAGCAGGCTGTGCGAAAGGTATCAGGCTGTTCGAGCAAATCGGACCGGATCCAGCCCGCTGGAGCCTCGAAGACTTTGACCATAAGAATCGTTGGATGGTCAAAGTCGTTACTCCTGCGCCTAATATGATTATGGATCTTGTACTGCCATCGATGTTGGCTTCGCCAAATCATAATTTTCGGGATATTCTCGCGTATTTCAAAGGGATGAATTACTCGCTGGGACAGTTATATGAGGAATTGATTACGTTCGACGCTCGCAAGGTAGGTCTGAAATATGAGTTGCCTTACTTCATTTTTCAAGGGGATACCGATTTGGTTACGCCGGTCGATACGGCTCGTTCGTTTTTTGAAGATATCGAAGCCCCCTGCAAGGAATTCGCGCTCGTTCCGAATGCCGGACATCTCGCTTGCTTTGCAAGCTCGGAATACTTTCTGGACTTGCTAGTTCAGCGTGTGCTTCCGCTCACGCGCTAGTCAAACGACAGGATACGGAGGGCTATACGTGATATAATGATGACAACATTCCCAATGGATCGGAGCAGATAGCATTGTCACCTCCAAACAAAGAGCGTCTGGATCAAATCCGTGACGAACGCACGACGCAAATTAAGCAGGCGGCACTTAAAATATTTGCTCGAAATGGTTTCAACCGGACGAAAACAAGTATGATTGCCGCAGCTGCGGGGATCAGCGAAGGTTTGATTTTTCGTTACTTCAAATCCAAAGACATTCTATTCTCGGCCATTGTCGAAGAATTGATGGAAGATGCGGCAAGCGAGATCGGTCATAGCGGGATCATGCCGGGTACCCCGTACGAACAGATCCGATCTTTAACTGCGAATATGCTGGACGACGAAAACAAATTTGCCTTTATGCTTATTCTCAAAGCCCGTAAAACCGAAAATCTTCCTCCCAGGGTGACGGAGATTTTCGAACGCTATTCCAACGACAGGATGCTTGATCAGCTGTTGCCCATAGTCATAAAGGGTCAAGAGCTCGGCGAATTCATCCAAGGAGATCCCAAGCAACTTCTAAGCTGGTACTTATGCATGATTAACAGTTTAATCTTGCAAGAACAAGGAGACGAAACGTACGGTTTCCCCGAAGCGGATGTTTTGATGAAAATTTTATCTAAGTAAGAATAACGCTTATCAGCCGGCGCTGCGTTTGATGCAGAGCCACAAGAGAAAGGGAAATGCAACTATGAAACGAGAGCGTCTGGATAAAGCCATACAGCTGCGCGAAGAAGGAAGAGCCAAGCAGAATCAAGCGCTTCTTGCCGAAGTCCGCGCGATGCTTCTAGATCTAGTCTCCGCTTACCCGGACGATGCCGAGATCAACTATCAAACAGCCGTTGCGCATGACAATTCAGGACTCGGACGAGAAGCGATTCCGTTCTATGAACTAGCCATTAAACAAGGACTAGCCGGAGCAGATCTCGAAAGAGCTTTGCTCGGATTAGGAAGCACCTATCGTTATTTGGGCTACTATAAGGAAGCAGAGGAAACGTTAAGGCGCGGCGTAAGAGAGTTCCCTCATCATAGAGGACTGCAAGTTTTTCTTGCGATCGCCCTTTATAATACGGGGAACTACAAAGAGTCGACGGAACTCCTTCTGACCAATTTGCTCGAAACAACCGCAGATGAGAAACTGCAATATTTTAGCAAACCGATCAAATATTACGCACAGCATCTTGATGAAACCTGGGAATGATCGCGGCGTCCATGCCACGCCGGCGAAGCGCCTCAGGAGCCGTTCGTGCTCCAGGGCGCGGTTTGCCATGAGCCTGCTCGAAGCAGCGTATAGTTCTCCGCAATCCGGGAGCGAGCGATCGCTCCTTTTTCATGCGCCGTTGCCTGTCTGCTTAACCTGTGCTCAGTCGATCGGGGTCATGCTTTCTCCTTCTCTGCGGTCTTCTTGTTCCTCACGGAGGCAAGGGTTGATTTTAGAGGAATAGGGTGCAATTTCGATTTTGAGACGCCAATTTGCTGAGAGGTGTAAATGCCCGTGTGACCGGAAAACAAATAGCTTACGATGCACGCCATAAACATATAAATCATCCCTTCCGAACCAAAAAGCTCGATGCCCATCACGAAACAGGCCAGCGGCGTGTTGGTGGCGCCGCTGAACACGGCAATCAAGCCAAGTCCGGCAAGAAACGGCGCGGAGAGATGGAGCAGAACGGCCAGCGAGTTGCCAAGCGTTGCCCCGATGACGAAGAGGGGGGTAACTTCGCCGCCTTGAAAACCGGCGCCAAGCGTAAGCGCGGTAAATAACGTTTTCCATAGAAACGCCAGATGCGCAACCGGCTCTTCGAAGGACTGCTGCAGTAAGGGAATGCCCAGCCCCAAATAATCGCGCGTACCGAAAATGAAAACAAGCGCAATGATAACAAGTCCGCCAACAAAGCCCTTGATGATCGGGTTTTTGAAAAGCTTCGCATACATTTTTTTGAGTCCATGCGTAAGCTCGCTGAAAAAAAGACTGGTTAATCCAAAGAGGATGGAGGCCACCATGACTTTGAACACGACGGACGCAGAGAGAGCCGGCACAGCGCCCATCGTGTAATGAATATGATGAATGCCCCAAGCCGTCGTAACCAGGTTACCCACGAAACCGGCGATGAAGCATGGAATTATAGCCTGATAGCTGACAAGCCCGATCGCAATGACTTCGAGTCCGAAAATCGTTCCGGCAAGGGGCGTTCCGAATACGGATCCAAAGCCGCTGCTGATGCCGCACATCAACAGAATTTTACGATCAATGCCATCGACTTTAAATACCTTGCCGATCCATTCCGAGAAGCTGCCGCCCATTTGCACGGCGGTTCCTTCCCGACCTGCCGAACCGCCGAAGAGATGGGTTAGAAACGTACCCAATAGCACAAGCGGAGCCATACGAAAAGGAATGCTCTCTTGTCCGTCTTGAATTTGTTCTAAAATCAGATTGTTTCCTTTGCCGGCGTTTTTGCCGAATTTCAAGTATACCAAGCTCATGAATGCCCCGCCGAGCGGCAATAGGTACAACAGCCAAGGGTGCGCCGTTCGCCGATCGGTCGCAAATTCCAGGCTCTCCAAAAATAACGCGGAAGCCGAACCGGATAAAATGCCCAGCATGCCACCGTAGAAAATCCATTTGAACAGTGAGCCGACCAGGGCAGCATGCATCGTTTTTTCGGCATAATGATAGGCCGTTTCTTTTAGCTTTTTCAATGTTTTCTCTCCCTTAGCATGGGTTGATTGGGTGAATTTCGGACAAAAAAATAGACTCCTACCAGTGCAAGTTGCTCACTGGTAGGAGTCATTAGCCCGAGGGCGGTTATGGCGAACTCCATCGCCTTATTCACGTGTATTCATTATAGTTGAAGTTAAAGCGCCGGTCAACGATATTCTGGATTCATTATGGTACTCTCATTAGTCAGGATATGACGAGTTTGTATAAAGCCGGTCGTTGAGAATGTGTATTGAGCATGAAATCCAAGTTGGGGTACAATCTACTCATTCGAAATGATAATGATTATCATTTTTAATAACGAATGGTTTTGCTGCACAACATAAACCTCATGGGAGTGAATGGAATCATGGCAAGATCGGGATTAATGAAAACAGGATGGATATCGCTTATAACGGCAGCGATGTTTACGGTGACCGGCTGCGGCTCGTCAGGCGATCAAGCTGAGGTCACGACGAATACCGATAAGCCTGCACAGGCGGCGCCCAGCGAAGCTACGCCTAAGAAGGAAACGCGCGTCGTTACCGATGCCTTCGGAGAGGTAGAGATTCCGACGAATCCGAAGCGAATCTCGGCGCTGTATCGTGAAGATTATTTGGTTGCGCTCGGGGTAACGCCGATCGTGCAATATTATAACCCGATGTGGGGTAAGCAGGATTATTTGAAGCTGGACGTGCCGTTGTTCGACGTGACCGGCAGCATCGAAGCGCTGCTTGTGTCCGAGCCGGACTTGATCATCGGCGCCGGAGAAGTCGATGCCGCACAATACAAGCTCTATTCCAAGGTCGCGCCGACGTTCCGTTTGCCGGACGACGTACTGGCGGATTCGCGCAAAACATTGACCTTAATCGCCGAATTGCTTGGTCTCAGCGACAAGGCGAAGCAGGTTCTTGCCGATTACGAAGCCCGTATCGCCGATGTGAAGGCGAAGCTGAACGCGGCGATCGGCGATGAGAAGCTTGTCGTCCTGCGAATGAACGTCGCAGACAAATCGATTAATATTTTCGGCATCCATAACACGTTTGTCGGACAACTCTTGTATGAGGATCTTGGGTTGAAGGCGCCGGGATTCGCCGAAGCGATGACGGAAGGCAATATCGTCTTGTCGAAGGAGGTCATTCCGGAGCTTGACGCGGACCATATTATCTTGCTTCCGTCCAACGGGACGTGGGAGGAAGAGGGCAACGCGAAGGCGCTTGAAGAAATGAAGGCGGATCCGTTATGGCAGACCGTTCCTGCATTCAAGAAAGGTCACGTATATCCCGTAGAGAGATCGTATTGGCAGACGGGCGCCATTACGGCCAACGGGCTGAAGATGGATGATTTGCTTCGATTGCTGGCTTCGTAGCGGGAATAAAGCGTGATTACGTTCATTGGCGGGACTCAACGCCATCCTTGAAATAGAGCCGCTTTTCAACGAAGGTTGATGAGCGGCTCGTTTTGATTTACACTATATTCATTGAGAATGAATATCAATTAGAAGGCGGTTGAAAGTAACGATGTTGGATATTGAACAGCGCGAACAAACCGGGACTGCTCCTATCGTCCATTATGTGCTGCAATCGATCCGCTTGATCGTTGCGGGCGAGCAAGCGGATCGGAGTGATTCGGACGGCAGCGACAATAACGATAAGGAAAGCTTTGAATTGCTCTTTATCATGAGCGGGACGGGACAAGGAAAATGCTATTTGCAGAGACCTGGTAGGACGTTATCCGTGGATCCTGAGGTGCTGAGCTGCAGCTATTACCGAGTGTGCTTCGTTACGAGCGGCAATGACGCGGCTTCCAGCCTACTGCCGGATAAGCAAGAGCTTGCCTGCGCGCCCTTCGCGAAGACAATGGAGCTGCTCGATGAGTTATATGGGCTCCGCGGGGCGAGCGACCAGCTCGGGCTGTTCCAACGATTCGCGAGATTTCAAGAGCTGCTGTTCTTGCTGCTCAGCCAAAATGCACCTGCAGCCGAGGAGAAGGGAACGGATATCGAGCGGCATGGTGTCGAGCATAGCATACGGCATATTCATCAGTACTACCGTGAGCTTCTGACCGTGGAGGAGCTGGCCTCCCTCGCAGGCATCGATCGTTGGAAGTATACCCGTCTGTTCAAAGAAGCGACGGGTCAAGTACCGCTCCAGTACTTGAATGATGTACGGATCAATCAAGCCAAGAAATGGCTGGCAAGCGCCGATGACAAGCTGCTCGATATTGCGCTGAATGCGGGTTTCAGCAATGAATATTATTTCAATCGCCGTTTCAAGCAGACGGTAGGCATGTCGCCCGGACAATACCGTCGCAGCCGCAAGGGACAGCTTCGGGTCGTAGCGCCGTACTTGGAGGATTTCATCGTCGCGCTGAATATGCAGCCTATCGCCCAGTATTGGCATGCGAAATGGGGAAAACAAGACTATCTGGGCTTAAACCATATTCCGACGTTCGATGAGAACGGCGGCAACTTCGACGCGCTTTCCGGTTATAAGCCGGATTTGATCTTGCTTATGGACCGTTATGAGCAGCAGCAATATTCGCAGTGCCGACGCATATCCAACACGTGCATTCTGCGCGAGCAGACCAATAATTGGCGTACGCTGCTGCGAACCGTCGCCGATTATTTCGGTCGGACGGCGTTGGCCGACGATGCGATCGCAAACTATGATTTCAAAGCACGGAATGCGAGTCATAGGCTGAGTCAAATTATGAAAGGTGAAACGGTCGCTTTCTTGCGTATCTCGGCAGACCACATCATCCAATATACGGAAGAAGGGCAATCCTTTGTGTCGACTGTTCTCTATGGCGATGCCGGCTTGCGTCCACATGCCGCGGTAGGCGTAGCTTCCCAAGCGAATAGGCCGGGCATGTTCAATCTCTCCGTAGCGGACCTGCGTGCGTTAACCGCGGATCATCTGTTCATTACGTTCGATAAGTGGCATAGCCAAGCCGAAGGAAAGGAGCGGGAACTGCTCGAGCGGCCGGAGTGGCATGATCTGCCCGCCGTACGGAACAACCGCGTGTACGAGGTCGATTTTCTAACCTGGATGAATAACGGAATCATATCCAACGGTATCAAAATCGACGATATCCTGCGATCGTTAGCTTGATTTGGTTGTGCTCGCGCGTAAAGTTCCGGATCCCATCCTCCATTTTGTATAAAGCGACTGTCGATTCTGTCCATTGTTATTGTCGCGCTGCCGAAGCTACAATGATATTGAGAATGATTATCACAGCATGGACATGACATGAGCCGGCTGGAGGAGGACATCGATTGACGGAGCAGCTTGAATTATACGATGTGACGATTATCGGCGGCGGCCCTGCGGGGATGTATGCTGCCTTTTATAGCGGAATGCGCGATCTGAAGACGAAGCTGATCGAAGCGAAAGACGAGCTGGGCGGGCGGATGCTGATCTATCCCGAGAAACTGATTTGGGATGTCGGAGGGATTGCGCCGATCCTGTGCGAGAAGTTAATCGCCCAATTGTCGGAGCAGGCGAAGACGTTCGACCCGACGATCGTATTCGGCCAGCACATTATCGGATTGGAGAAACAGGCGGATTCGACGTACATGCTGGAGGCGGCTACGGGAGAGAAGCACTGGACACGCACGGTCATACTGGCTATCGGCCGCGGCATTCTGCGAATGGCGAAGCTGGAGCTGAAAGGAGCCGAGCGCTATGAGGTGTCCAATCTGCACTATACGGTGCAGGAACTGGAGCCATTCAGAGGGAAACGCGTACTTATCTCGGGCGGGGGAAACTCCGCCGTCGATTGGGCGAACGAGCTGGTTCCCATCGCCGCTCAGGTCATGGTCGTGCATAGGCGCGACCGCTTCGGCGGGCATGAGAAAAACATTGCCCGGATGAAGGCGTCTTCTGCCGATGTGCTTACGCCCTATGAAGTCACGCAGTTATACAGCGGCAACGGAAAGACGATTGAACGGGTGACGATCGCGCATGTCGATACAGGCGCTTCGCGCGAGCTGGCAGTAGACGAGGTAATTATCAACCACGGGTTGAAATCCGATTTTACGGGTATCAAGGATTGGGGACTGGATATGGACGAATGGAACATATTCGTCAGCCCGAGGCTTGAGACGAACATGCCGGGCATCTTCGGGGCAGGCGACTTCGTCAATTACGAAAGCAAGCTCAACCTCATTGCCGGGGCGTTCACGGATGCGGCCGTAGCGCTTAACAGCGCCAAACGGTACATGGATCCCGAGGCGCCGAGAATGGCTTATGTATCGTCGCATAACGAGAGGTTTAAAGAACGGAACCAAGCGCTTGGCATATCCGATGCGTAGCAGGGCCGCTATCATGAAATCGGCGACTTCCCGGTTCGCCCTGCTGTCCGGTTTCCGCGCGTCCGCATGGTAAGACCATTCGGCCAGCTGACCGAAGCAAATCGTCAACAGTCGTTTCGATCGTCCATAAACCCGACTAGCCGATAAGACCGAATTGCCGGCAGGGCTTGCAGCGGCGGCGGTCTGTGCACCTTCTCCAGCGAGCCTATCGGCGGGAGAAGGTGCATTTTCGTTTAGGGGTTGACGCCTGTTCCGGATTTCATTTACATTTAATACATATTGTCAAGTATACGCTTGTATACGAGGAGGGTTGAAGGAGAGACGGAGGTTTCCGGAGCAGTCGAAGGCGAAGCGAGCGACGCTTGCCCGGCAGCTCGCCCGGCCCATCATTGAATCGGTCACCCGATGCCGCCGGCGAATGGAAGGCGCCGGATCAAGTGATCGAAGATTACGTTCATTCATCTGTCGATATTCAAGAGATCGGATCAGAGCCGTGGTCTGAAGGTCCGACGGACCAAAGAGAGGGGACATTAAACAATGGTTCGCAGGTTTTTCATGTATTACCGTCCTTACAGGGGTTTATTCATTCTCGATTTCACTTGCGCGGTCATCGCGGGATTGCTCGAGCTCGGTTTTCCGCTGGCGGTCAGCGAATTTATCGACGATCTGCTGCCAAGCGGCAACTGGAAGATGGTCGTGCTGGCCAGCATCGGACTGCTCGGAATTTACGCCCTCAACACCGTGCTGAACTACGTCGTTACCTATTGGGGGCATATGCTGGGCATCAATATCGAAACCGACATGCGCCGGAAGATGTTCGACCATATACAGAAGCTGTCGTTCCGCTTCTTCGACAACCATAAAACCGGTCATCTCGTTGGCCGGGTCACGAACGATCTGAACGATATCGGGGAGATCGCGCACCATGGGCCGGAGGATATTTTTATCGCGATCATGACGCTTGCGGGCTCCTTTACGCTGATGGCCTACATCAACCTGGAGCTGGCCTTGCTCACGTTCGTGATCATTCCATTCATGGCTTGGCTGATTATCCTGTTCGGCGGCCGCATGACGAACACGTACCGGCGGTTGTTCGGCAACGTGGGAAGCTTCAACGCCCGCATCGAAGAGAACGTCGGCGGCATTCGCGTCGTGCAGTCGTTCGCGAACGAGGAGCACGAGAAGAAGCTGTTCTCCGTGGACAACAGCAATTTCCGCGAGACGAAGCTGCTCGCCTACAAGACGATGGCGAAGAGCTTCTCGGTGAGCTATATGCTGATGCGTCTCATTACGATATTCGTCATGGTGTGCGGCGCGTGGTTCTATATCGACGGCCGAATCGAGCTGGGGGAGTTCATGGCGTTCCTGCTGCTGTCTAATATATTCTTCCGCCCGATCGAGAAGATCAACGCCGTCATCGAGAGCTATCCGAAGGGGATCGCCGGATTCAAGCGCTATGTCGAGATTATCGACACGGAGCCGGATATTCAGGACGCCAAGGATGCCGTCGCGGTCGACTCGCTGCGCGGAGAAATCCGCTTCGAGAACGTCTCGTTCGGCTACGAGGAAGGCCGCGACGTGCTGAAGGGCGTCGATCTGGCCGTTCGATCGGGCGAGACGGTCGCCTTCGTCGGCCCTTCGGGCGCCGGGAAGACGACGATCTGCAGCCTGCTGCCGCGTTTCTACGATGTCACCGGGGGGCGCATTACGGTCGACGGCCAAGACATCCGCAGCCTGACGCTGAAGTCGCTGCGCCGAAATATCGGCATCGTGCAGCAGGACGTCTTCCTGTTCTCCGGCTCGATTCGCGAGAACATCGCTTACGGCGACCTGAAGGCGACCGACGAGCAGATTTGGGAGGCGGCCAGACGGGCCTCGCTGGAAGCGATGATCAATCAGCTGCCGGAAGGCATGAACACGATTATCGGCGAACGCGGCGTGAAGCTGTCCGGCGGTCAGAAGCAGCGCTTGGCGATCGCTCGGATGTTCCTGAAGAACCCGCCGATTCTTATTCTGGACGAAGCGACGTCGGCGTTGGACACCGAGACCGAAGCGGCGATCCAGAAGTCGCTGGCCGAGCTGTCCTTAGGCCGCACGACGCTCGTCATCGCGCACCGGCTGGCGACGATCAAGAACGCGGACCGCATCATCGTCGTCGACGAGAACGGCATCGCCGAGCAAGGCAGCCATATGGAACTAATCGCGTCCGGCGGCATCTACAGCAGGCTTCATCAAGCGCAATACCAGCACGCTTAAGCGCCTGGAGCCATTAAGGGGACGTGTTCTACAAGCGCTCAAGTTGACCCAGATCGATCGTGATTTGTCATTACGCCGATCATTCGCATCGCATTGCTATTCCTCCAGTGTCAAAAGGCAGCCGAACGAAATGACGGTACCTGATGTTAGTGTTCTAACATGAGGTACCGTTCATATTCAAAGGCTGCCTTTGTTTATTTACTTCGTTTATTTCATAGCAAACCAAGTTTTCTACGATCGAACCCCAACCAGCCCCGCTACTCCCGCCTTTGTAGGCGAGGCGCATGAACTGGAATGGAAGAACAAGTGGTTAAAGGATGAATGGGGGAGATGGATAGTTCAGGAAACGGAGATGGCCGCCATCGTAGATCCCGATGGAAATGTGAACATCCCTGTACAATATGAGCTGCAAAAAGTGCTCAATCCGGCATACGATCCGACGCGAAATTACATTCCTCGTTCCAAACGCCACGAATGGTCGCCGGTTGGCTTATTGGGCAGCTCCTCGTACGCGATGATGGCACTTTTTGCGTGTACGACCATACGGCTGCCGTAGGGTACGTCGGCGGATCGTCGCTGGAGAGAATCCCTTCCGAACAAGTAATAACCGACCGCGTCATTGCATTCAGGGATACGGGAGACGTACGCAAAAACAAATTGATGCAAAAGATGCTGGACGGTTCCAACCCGAACTACCATTAGTTCAGCATTTGGCAGGGAGCGGTATCTCTTGTTCATAGACTTCTGCCTAACAGGACACCCACCTGTTTGGCCATTATTTGCGGCGGATACGGCATTCCGTTCGTAATCCACCATTCGATGACCCCGGCATATGCGGTCGCGGAGAACTGCAGCATGATATCTTCATGCAGATCGGTATTTCTTCCGCTTACTCTGTCGATCTCGCCCTGGAATCCCTCGATGATATGGGCAAGCAGCCGATTTCTAAACGATATGGGAGCACCTTTACTTGCCAGCATGGTTGAGAAGAACAGATAATGCCGTTCGAAATATTCAAAATAAGGTACAAGGGCGTCGGCCCAATCCAACTCGCATGCCCATTCTCCCATATCTCCTAAATCGTTAATGTAGGACTCGATGAGTTTATCCAATAAATCAAATTTGTCTTGATAATGCAAGTAAATTGTTCCACGGTTAATGTTTGCCCGGTCGGCAATATCCTGAATCGTTATGCTATCGAAATTTTTTTCGGACATCAGTTCAAGAACGGCTTTCTTCATCGCTTCTTGTGTTTTCAGGATTCTTCGGTCTACTTTGGCCATTGTAAATTCCACCAAACCTTTACGGATAATAAACGGTAAGCGTACGTTTGCATGCTTCATTGGTATGATAATTGATATTCGTTGATTAAACAAACCGCAGCCGGCACACTCGAGGCTGTCGAGAAAGTTCGACGCTGCGTACGCCGCATGTATAGTAAGGAAAGGTTCCTCCTCAAAGACTGGCGGACAGAGGTTCCGTTCTTTGGGGGAAATCCGGGCTTGCGATCTCTCAACGACCCGCTGCCTAAGTTCTAAGAGCAGCGTGAGCATGCGCACTTCACTTCGTTGAACCGGTTATCTTCTCATCTATTCCGAAAGTATGGTACGATTTGGTTGGCATTGTTTGATATGGAGGACAACATGCGAGAATCATAGCCCCATACCTTAGCAGGCGATGCGGAAATGACGCGATATGATCGTACATGGGGAGGAAGGTAACGGATGGATGCGATAGAAACGAATAAGCGCAATCATGAACGAGTGGATCATATCCCGGTTATATGGGAGGAGCCGAATGGAGAGCGGAACGGACACCTCGTCATCTGGCTTCCGGGGCTGACCGGCGACAAGGAAGGACTACGCCCGCATCTGCGGATGTTCGCCGACGCCGGTTTCGTAGCCGTATCGTACGATCCGTACGAGCACGGGGAGCGGATGAGGGAGAGCCGGGATCTGTTCGTCGGTAAACTACGGAGTAACAAGCGCCGTTATTTCTGGCCGATGATCGCAATGACGGCGGAGGAATATCCGCGCGTGATCGACTGGGCGGCAGAACGATTCGGACTGACCGGCGGCGTGATGGCGGGGGGCATCTCGATGGGCGGCGACATCGCCTTGGCCGCCGCGGGGCTGGACAAACGGATCACCGCGGTAGCGGCCTGCATCTCGACGCCGGACTGGCTGCGTCCGGGCACGGACGAAGAAGAGAGCCGCCCGGATACGTATGCCTGGAATTGCTATCATCGCTGCAATCCGCTCACGAACGCGGGCAAATATGAACATGCTCCCGCGATTCGCTTCCTGAACGGGGCGAATGATGGCCATGTGCCTCCGGACGGAGCGCACAAGTTCAAGGCGGCGGTGTCGGACCATTACGCGGCCTGTCCGGAACGTTTCGAGATTACCGAATTCGACGCCGCGCATCAATTCACCGACGAAATGCTGAACGGGGCGCTGGATTGGTTCGTCCGGCATGCTGCGATGTCCGGCTCCGAGAAGCTCTAGATCACTATTCTTATTGAGCTATCGGTCATACGGCTCATCCGCCAACGAAGGCAGCCGGTTCGCGACAACGATCGGCTGCCTTTCATTTATAGCCATGATCTTCAGGACGATCGCTCTTGTCCATTCGAGCAGCATTGCTGCAGGTATGCGGTGAATGTGGCAATATTCATATGCATATACCGGTTATTGCCTTCGAGCTTGCTCATCATGATGCCGCCTTCCATTAAGGACAATGCAAACGCGGCGAGAGCGTCCGTGTCTATATTCGCCTTGAATTCACCTGTCCGAATCCCGTCGTGTATAATGCCCTTCATCTGCATGAGCGTACGATGCAAGCTCTGTCGGGCCTTCTCCCGCAAGGCCGGATGGGTGTCGTCGCTCTCTACGGCCGTATTCTGCAGCGGGCATCCGCCAATGAACGGAGGATCGTTAACGGCATCCTCGTAGGCACGGAAATAGGCAAGCAGCCGGCCTGCCGCCGACGCTTCCCGGTCCATCGTTTCGGCGATTCGCCGACCGACCTGGCTTGCGGCATAATCATACGCTTCGAGGGCAATCTCGTCTTTCCCGCTGAAGTGACGGTAGATTCCGCCCTTCTGAATGCCGGTAGCGGCAATAATATCGTTCATCGATGATCCCGCGTAGCCCTGTTGATTGAAGAGCTCGGCGGATTTGATAATGATATGCTCGCGCGTTTTATCTCCTTTTTTCAATTGTGGCCTCCCGCACTTCACCCGGATTTGTTACCTAGATTATAGCAGAAATTTCGGATGGAGCCCTTGCCATGTCATGGAATTCCCTTATAATAAAAGATACCGATCGGTATCTTTTATTGATGTCAGAAAATGGGGAGGCTGCGTATGAGACATGGCCAGAGGAACCTGCAGCGCCAAGCATGGCTTGGATTAGCCGCATTATGGATGATTGGATTTATCGGCGCGATTTCCCGTTTCATTATGGCGTCCTATCAGGTTCAGATGGCTGACGATTTGCACGTGGGCAGAAGCTTCGTTTCCGCGGCGTGGTCGACCAATCTGTTGATCGCCGCCCTCTGCGCTCCGATCGGAGGGAGGCTCGCGGACCGTTATGGCCCGAAGAAGTTGATGCTCGTGTCGAGCATTGCCGGTATTTGCGGAGCCGCTCTCGTCTATTCGGGGCATTCTCCGGCGATCTTCTTCGTAGGTTACGGGATCGTATCCGGGTTGGCGGGAATGGGGGCCTCTTCGGCATACCTGCTGTTGTTCGGATGGTTTGAACGCCACCGCGCGAAGGCGGCCGGTCTTCTTAACAGCGCATCCTCCATTGGGCTCGCTGTCTGTACCCCGGTGTTTCTAGCCAACGGGAGCCTGACCTGGGAGCATGCGTTCCTGCTGTCTGCGCTGCTCGGGCTGCTGATCACGATCCCCCTTATCGTGTTCATGATTCGGCCGGATAAGGGCGAGCCGGCCGGGTCAGCCCAATCCGATAGCACGGAGCTCCCGATTGACAACGACGCCAGGCTGCTCCCAAGCAAATTCAATTGGCCGATTGCCATAATTGCCTTTGCCCTGTTTACCTGCGGGATCAATATGGGGACGGTCGAGATGAACCTGGTGGCCATTCATCAAGAGGCGAAAGTCGCTTCCGAGTCGATCGCGCTCTCGATGGGAGTTCTGGGAGTGATGGAAATCGTCGGCTCGCTTGCGTTCGGCATGCTGATGGACGTCATGAATAAGGAGCTCGTGATGATGACGCTGTACGGCATTCGCATACTCAGTTTTATGATTCTATTCTTCCATTTCGCGTGGACGCCCGTCCTTTTTGCGATTACCTTCGGATTGACGTACTTGGGTGCCGTTCCGGGAGGGATGCTGATTGCGAACGAGTTTACGAGAAATAAAGGCAGGCTGGTCGGCAATCTGATGCTGTTTCATCAATGCGGGGGCATATTGGGGGCGCTGATCGGCGGGGTGTTCTACGATATTTTCAGGAATTATCAACTCCTGATCGGCATCGATGCGGCGCTATGCGGACTTGCCGTAGCGGGATATTCCGTCTTCCGACACCGGCATCGGATGAGGAAAGGGGCGTTGTCTCATGCAAGTTAACCGTCAATTGGAACAGGCGAAAGCGGCCTTTATGGCAAAGGTGCCGGCGGAAGCGCAGGAAGTCATTTTCCGGCATATCCGGGAGCAGCAGCAGATCGGTCACTCATTCGGATTGAAAGAAGGAGATAAGGCTCCTGACTTTAAATTGAATGGCCATCTCGGAGAGGAAATCGCCTTGTGCGAGGAGCTTGCCCGCGGACCCGTGATCCTGGTTTTTTACCGCGGCGATTGGTGTCCGTTTTGCAATATCCAGCTTCGGGCATTCCAACGGTGCTTGCCTCGGATCCGCGAGCTGAACGGCCGATTGATCGCCATATCGCCGCAAAGTCAGGATCATTCGCTGTCCCAGAAGGAGAAGGAGCAGCTGGAGTACACGGTGCTTAGCGACCCGGATGGCCAAGCGGGAGCCGGCTACAAGCTGCTATTCGAGCTTCCGGATTATCTGCAGCATGCATTATCAACGCGATTAAAGCTGGATCTCGCCGACTACAATCGCACGTACCGCTGGATTCTGCCAGTTCCGGCGACCTATGTCATCGGGCAGAACGGCATCATTCGCCATGCCCATGTCGATCCGGACTTTATGGAGCGGGCGGAACCCGAGGTGATTATAGACCAATTAAGGAATCTGGCTGGGCAATCATAACCTCCGTTTCATTCCCGAAGCATTCGGTGCAATGAACCGGTTCCGTTCGCGCGTATCGAGGCGCGTATCGATAGGCGATCGGCATGCGCGGGCGGGACCGGCAGCCGATCCGTGTTTCAAGCGGAGGTCGTCCGGGTAATTCAGACTAGTCTCACCTGGCTAAGGCATCCGCCAATGAAATTGGCATCCAGGAAGAGGCAGGTTTCGCGCGACGGCGAATGTATTCAATTCGCGCGGAGAGAGATCCGCTCCAAGTTGACTTCCATCAGGCTGTCGAGCATGTAAGCGGGACGATACGAAGAGGAGCTGGATCGCGGTGCATTTACGATTGTCGGCTTTACGGCGAACATAATCGCGACGTTCGGGCCGCCGTCCTCAGGGACGGGCGGTCTGTTCGTGCGTTTACATATGAAGTTACCGCTCTGAACGAATGAAGCGATTCAGAGGAATAGAGCTCGGGGGGCATTCAATGAAAACCAAGACAAAATTGACGATTAGCTTCATCATCCTGATGGCCGTGCTGCTCTTCATGTCCATCATTAGCTTGAACAATATCTCGATGCTTGGCGGCAAGCTGGACGAAGTGTACGCCAACCGCTACCAGAAGCTGATGGCGGCCTATGATTTGCGCGCATCCGTGAACAACGAGGCGAAAGGCTTGACGAACATCCTGACCGTACCGACCGCCGAGAGCGTTGCCAAGAATGAAGGCATCTTGACTCAGGAGCCTAACAACGCGCGGCGTTCCTTCGATAAGCTGAAGCAGCTATCCACGGCCGAAACGGAGCGTTCGAAGCTGAATGAGATTGAACGCAGCTTTACGGCGTATTTTCAGTACGCGGACGAGGTCAAGCGGCTGATCGCAGCAGGGAACAGCGCGGCGGCGACCGCGCTGCGCGAGAAGGAAGGGGTCAACGGGCAAGAGAATACGCTCAATCTGATCGGCGATCTGACCGACTTCCATCGCGTGGCGACGGATGAGGCGGTAGCGGCAGCCATATCGGCCAATCACAGCACGCGGATGATCATGATCGGAACGATCATCTCGGGCCTGCTGATCGGCATTTGCATCATGCTGTGGAACATCGCCGGCGTCACGCGCAGTCTCAACCGGCTGACCGAGATCATTGGGGCGTACGCCAGGGGGATCAGCGATCCCGCCCTGCGCAAGCGGGCGGAAACCGGCGATGAATTCGGGGAGGTCGCCAAAGCGTTCTTCTCGCTCGCCGACGATCTGGAGCGGAGGATGGAGGCCGAGCAGGCCTATAACAAGAAGATCGAGGACGAAGCATGGGTGAAAACCAACCTCGTCGCATCGACCGTCGCCGTGCAGGACGAGATTGAAATCGAACAGCTCGGCGCTGTGTTCATGGAGCGAGTCGTACCGCTCGCCGGCGCTGTGTACGGCGGCTTGTATATCCGTGAGAGGTTGGGAGAGGACAACTCGTTCCGGCTCCGCGGCGCCTATGCGCCGCAAAGCGAAGAATTATTCGATCGCCAATTCCGCTTGGGAGAAGGCTTGGTCGGGCAGTGCGCCGGCACCGGTCAGCCCATCGAGCTGCGCGAGCTGCCGTCGACCTACATCCGGATTCGCTCCGGGATAGGCGAGACGCCGCCGAATGTGCTGCTGCTCCTCCCGGTGTCGTACCAGAACCGTCAGCTTGCCGTTATCGAGCTGGCCTCCATGGTTCCAATCGTCGGACGGCAGCGGGAGCTGCTTAACGAATTGGCGGAGAATCTCGGCATTCAGCTGAATAATTTGTTCGGCCGGCTGCGAATCGAGGAGCTGCTGCGCGAATCCCAGGCGCTTGGCGAGGAACTTCAAGCGCAGTCCGAGGAGCTGATCTCGCAGCAGGAGGAGCTGCGCCGCTCCAATGACCGGCTGGAAGAACAGACTCGCTCGCTGAAGCGCTCCGAGGAGCTGCTGCAGAGCCAGCAGGAGGAGCTGGAGCAGACCAACGAGGAGCTGCTGCAAAAGTCCCATCTGTTGGAGCAGCAGGTGCGCACGACGGAGCAGAAGAACGAGCAGATCGAGCGGACGAAGACGGCGTTGGAGCAGCAGACCGTTCAGCTGGCGCAGTCGTCCAAATACAAGTCGGAGTTTCTCGCGAACATGTCGCACGAGCTGCGGACGCCGCTCAACAGCCTGCTCATCTTGTCGCAGATGCTGATCGATAACAAGGAAGGCAATTTAACGGGCCGCCAAATCGATTTTGCCACGACGATTCATTCTTCCGGAAGCGATCTCTTGAAGCTGATTGACGAGATTCTGGATTTGTCCAAGATCGGCGCGGGCAAAATGAATCTCGTGACGGAGCACGTGAATCTGTCCGACCTGATGCATGCCATGAACCGGAGCTTCGGGCCGATGAGCCAGCAGAAGCGGCTTGCCTTCGAGCAATCGGTGGAGAAGGATGTTCCGGAAGGTATTTACTCCGACAGCCACCGGGTCAAGCAAATACTCAAAAACCTGCTTTCCAACGCCTTTAAATTCACGCATCAGGGCAGTGTCAGCCTAACCGTTCGGAACTCCGACCCGGAAGAAGCTCAGCTGGCGGCGGACGGCGGACGGATGATTGCCTTCGAAGTCCGCGACACCGGCATCGGCATACCGGCGGAGAAGCAGCAGCTCGTCTTCGAGGCGTTCCAGCAGGTTGACGGCACGACCAGCCGGATCTACGGAGGCACGGGCCTGGGGCTCGCCATCAGCCGCGAGCTGGCCGAGCTTCTTGGCGGGACGATCGCGCTGTCCAGCGAAGAAGGCAAAGGCAGCACGTTTACGCTCTATCTGCCGGAGTATTGCGCAGCGCCGGCGTCCGATGACGAACCACCGGTCAATGCGGCGGAGGATGCCAAGCTCGGCGCCCAGGCCGTGGGGGCGGCGCTGCTTGCCCAATCCGGGAACGAGGATTTCCGCGCGATCGCGGCGAAAGTCCCGCCGGAATTGTCGCCGTACGCGGCGAAGTCCGATCGCGGCGCCGAACAACTCGCGGTTTCGATCGAGGACGACAGGAACGCGATCGGGCCGGAGGACCGCGTCGTCCTCATTATCGAGGACGACGGGCCATTCGCCCGCTTGCTGCTCGACATGGCCCGTGCGCGCGGATTCAAGGGCATCGTCGACTTGCAGGGCGATACGGGCCTGAATAACGCGCGACGCTACAAGCCGGATGCGATTCTGCTGGACATGATGCTTCCGGTCATGGACGGCTGGTCCGTCCTTCACCATTTGAAGCATGATGCCGATACGCGCCATATTCCGGTGCATGTCATATCCGTCATGGAAGAAGTGCAGCAGGGACTGGCCATGGGCGCAATCGCCTATTTGCGCAAGCCGACGGAAAAGGAACGCCTGGATCAGCTATTCCAGCAGATCGAGTCTTTCCTGGCACGCGATCTTAAATACGTGCTCGTCGTCGAGGACGATCCCGCCCAGCAAACCGGCATCATCGAGTTGGTCGGGGACGACAACGTCATCGTGAAAGCCGTTTCCTCGGGCGCCGAGGCGCTGCGGGAGCTGGAGGAGCGGCATTACGACTGCATGGTGCTCGACCTTGGCCTGCCGGACGTCTCCGGCTTCTCGTTGCTGAACGACATTCGCCGCAGCGAGAAGCTGCGGGAGCTGCCGATCATTATCTACACCGGCCGCGATCTCGACAAAAAGGACGAGATCCAGCTGAAGAAGTACGCCGAAACGATCATCATCAAGGACGCCAAATCGCCGGAGCGGCTGCTCGACGAGACGACGCTGTTCCTGCATCGCGTCGTGGCGGACCTGCCGGAGGCGAAGCGCAACATGCTGCGGAAGCTGCACAGCGTGGAGACGATTTTCGAAGGGAAATCGATACTCATCGTCGATGATGATATTCGTAACGTGTTTGCCTTGTCGAGCGCCCTGGAGGGCTACAAGATGAACATCCATTTTGCCGATAACGGGCGCGAAGCGCTGGAGATGCTGCAGCGGCACCCCGAGACGCAGCTCGTACTCATGGACATGATGATGCCGGAAATGGACGGATACGAGGCGATGCGGCACATCCGCTCCATGCCGGAGTTTGAACGGCTTCCGATGATCGCCATTACGGCGAAGGCGATGAAAGAAGACCGCGATAAATGCATCGAAGCCGGCGCGTCCGACTATATCGCGAAGCCGGTTAATATCAATCAACTGCTGTCTCTGATGCGCGTGTGGCTATATCAATGATAACGGCGGTCAGTGACGCCGGAGGAAAGAGACGATCGATACGATGAGAGAAGATCCGAAGAACGGAACGAGAGACGAAGCAAAGGATGTTTCGCCGATGCTTGGAGACAACAAGGAACGAAACGACGTAAGCGAGCGCGAGCGAATAGAAATCACGCTGCTGTTGGAAGGGTTGTTTCGGCTGTACGGACAAGACTTTCGCAATTACGCCTTCTCTTCGTTGCGCCGGCGTATCTGGCACCGGGTCAACGCGGAGCGCCTGCCCACGATCACGGCTTTGACGGAGAAGGTGCTGCATGACCGCGACGCGACGAACCGGCTGCTCGCCGATTTGACGATCCACGTGACGGAAATGTTCCGGGATCCGGAGATGTTTCGCGCGTTCCGCGAGCAGGTCGTGCCGATTCTGCGAACGTATCCGTTCATCCGGATTTGGCATGCGGGCTGCTCCACGGGCGAGGAAGTGTACTCTATGGCGATCCTGCTGAAAGAAGAAGGGTTGTACAACAAAACGCGCATATACGCGACCGACATGAACGAGTACGTGCTGGAAACGGCGCGCGAAGGCGTATTTCCGCTGGAGCGGATGCAGACGTTCACGCGTAACTACATCGAGGCGGGCGGCACGGAATCGTTCAGCCGCTATTACACCGCCAAATACGATTCCGTGCTGTTTCAGAGCGAGCTCAAAAGCAATATCGTCTTTGCGCAGCATAATCTGGTTACGGATCGTTCGTTCAACGAATTCAATGTCATATTTTGCCGTAACGTCATGATCTATTTCAACAAGGAATTGCAAGATCACGTGCACGGCCTGCTCTACGACAGTCTGGGCATGTTCGGGATATTGGCGCTTGGCACGAAGGAATCGATCAATTTCACCCGGTATGCGGACGACTACGAGGTATTCGACGACCGAAGCCGGCTGTATCGCAAAATCAAAGCGTAACCGCGGCGCGGGCCGAGATAGCCGGCTGCGATCGAGCAGGAATGAACATGAGGCGGCGGCCGAAACACGCTGTATCTAGTACGGGGAAGGTGGCGCACTTATGATCGTTTACGATGGACCGGTCAATATCTTGCTGGTGGATGATCATCCGGACAATCTGCTGGCGCTGGAAGCGGTGCTGGGGGATTTGAATTGCAATCTCGTGAAATGCTTATCCGGCGCCGAGGCGCTGCGATGCCTGCTGAGGGAGGAGTTCGCGGCGATTCTGCTAGACGTGCAAATGCCCGAGATGGACGGATTCGAAACGGCAAGGCTGATTAAATCGTTGAAGAAAACCAAGGAGACGCCGATTATCTTTATCTCGGCGACAAGCAAGGACGCCGAGCATTTCTTTACCGGCTACGAAGCCGGCGCGATCGATTATATGCTGAAGCCGTTCGTTCCGCAGATCTTGAAGGCGAAGATTGAAGGGTTCATGAATCTATATGTGGGCAGCAAGACGCTGCAGCTGCAGACGGAGCTGCTGCAGCGCCAGACGATGGAGCTGGAGCGGAGCAACCGCGAGCTTATGCAGGCGACGTACCAGCTGTCGAAGACGCAGGCGCTGACGCGCGCCATTCAGGAAACGAGCATGGATACGATGATGACATTCGGCGAGGACGGTTTGATTCTGACGGTTAACCCGGCCCTGAGAACGATGTTTGGCTATCGCGAGGAGGATGTGCTGGGTCATCACGTGATGCGATTGATTCCCTGCTTCGAAGGAGGAACGTTCGGGGCGGTTGACATCGGCGGCTCGGCGGAAGGACGCCGGCACCTGGAACCGGTCCGCAAGGACGGCAGCCGCTTCCCGGCGGAGATTCAGATCGGCGTCGCGACCGTGGACCAAGAGCGCGTATACGCGTGCACCGTCGTTGACATGACGGAGCGCAGGCGGTTCGAGCAAGAGCTGATGGCCGCGAAGGAAACGGCAGAGATCGCCGCGCGGGCGAAGTCGAACTTCTTAACGATGGTCAGCCATGAGATTCGAACTCCGATGAACGGCGTGCTCGGCATGACGGGGCTCCTGCTCGACACGGAGCTGGACGGCGTACAGCGGGAATTCGCGGAGATTATCCGTAAGAGCGGCGAGGCGCTGCTGTCGGTCATTAACGACATTTTGGATTATGCCAAAATCGAATCCGGCAAGCTCGAGGTAGAGCTTCTGCCGTTCGAGCTGCCGCTGCTGATCGAAGAAACGTTCGATTTGTTCACCGCGAAGTCGATGCAAAGCCGGCTTAAGCTCGCTTACGAGCGCGACCCGGCGCTGCCGGAACTTCTCGTGGGGGACGGAATCAAGCTGCGACAGGTGCTGGTCAACCTGATTGGCAACGCATTCAAGTTTACGCCGGAGGGGCGAATTACCGTCAGCTCGCGACTGATGGAAGACGGCGAATCTCGGGCATGGATCGAATTCGCCGTCGCGGACTCCGGGGTGGGCATTCCGGAAGACAAGCTTCCGATGCTGTTCCAGCCTTTTTCGCAGGTGGATACGTCGCTAACGCGCCAATACGAAGGGACCGGGCTGGGCCTGGCGATCAGCAAAAATCTCGTCGAGCTAATGGGCGGTTCGATTAGCGTCGATTCCGCCGTTGGCATCGGTACGACCTTCCGTTTCACCATACCGCTGCAAACGATGCAGGAGGAAAGCGGTTCGGCGGTGAACGAGGAGGCGGCTGCCGAAGGATGGCCGGCCTTGGCGCGGGAGGCTGCAGGCGCGGAGCGCCGCGCGGTGCTTGTCGTAGACGATAACGAGATTAACCAGAAACTGACCTTGTCCATGTTACATAAGCTCGGCATCTCGGCCGATGTGGCCGGCAACGGCAGCGATGCCTTGGCACTGGCCGGCTTACGCCGGTACGATCTCATATTGATGGATATGCGCATGCCGGTCATGGACGGCGTCGAAGCGACCCGCCGGGTGATCGCTTCGTCACGGTCGGGCCAGGAGCCGATCATCGTGGCGATGACGGCCAACTCGCTGCCGAGCGACCGGGAGCGCTGTCTGTCGGCAGGCATGAGCGACTTCCTGGTGAAGCCCATACAATTAGACGAGGTAAAGCGGGTGTTGAAGCAATGCGGCTTCGAGATCGATCGGATGCTATCGTAGATGCATCCCCGAATGCCGGGAGCGGCACGCGTCTAGGGCCGTACCATTGAGCCTGAATCGGGCGCTTTCCTGTATCGGCGCTTAATCGAAGGGCCGGCGCCGCATAAGCCATAGCGATCGTGAAAAAGCGCCCTTGCGAGGGCGCTTTTTCACGATCATAGTTTAAGATTTGACGGACAGCAGACTGTTCGCGATGAAGTCGAGCTGCGCATCGAGCGATACCGGATCGTTGTACGTATCCGCCGCCGGGTTCAGCTGGAACACGTTGCCGGCTTTGACGGCGGGAAGCGTCGTCCAGAGCGCGTTGTCGTAGACAATCTTCGGATCGCTCGTATCGCCGGACCAAGGACAAGTGAAGATAATGTCGCCCGCGAACTCGGGCAGCTTCTCCAGCGTGATGGAAGCCCAGCCCGTTCCGCTGTCGATCGCTGCCTTCTGCGCCTCTTCCGGCGCTTTCAAGCCGAATTCGCCGTAGATAATTTCGCCGCCGCGGCCGAAGTTGTGGCCGAACACGTACAGCCCTTTCGCGTACGGGTTCAGAATCGATACGGTTTTGGCGCCGACGGCCGCTTGCACCTTCGGCTTCAGATCGGCGATCTTCTTCTCCCATTGGTCGACCCAGGCGGAAGCTTCGGCTTCCTTGCCCGTCAGCTTGCCGAATTCGATCATTTGCTCCTTGTAGGGCAGCTTGCCGTACTCTACGGCGACGACCGGGGCGATCTTCGCCAGCTGGTCGATCTCATCCGTTCCCTTGTAGGCGATGATGAGATCGGGTTTCAGCGCGAGAATGCTCTCCGGCAAAGGCACGGTGCCCAGGTTCGCGACGCCGTCGACTTTGCCCTTCAAGTACGGATTGGCGAGGGCGTTGTCCATGGCGCCGGCTAACGGCGCGCCGAGCGCAACGAAGAAGCCGGTGTAGAACGCGGTCACGTCGACGATGCGCTGCGGATTAACCGGCACTTCGATGTCGCCGTTCGCGGCTGCATAGATTTTCGTTCCGTTCGCGGCTTCGCCGGAGGAAGGGGAGGGCAGCGATTCGGACGACGAAGGGGACGATTCGGCGTTATGGTTCGTGGATTGCCCGCAAGAGGCGAGCAGCAGTGCGAATGCGAGCGTGAATACGAGAACGACATACGGCTTTCTGGATTTCGACAATATAACTCCACCTTTTCTTGGTGATAATGATAATCGTTATCAATATAGCATGTCATCGAATTATTGACAATAGATAAGGTCATTCCCTGCGTTACGCGCCATAAGCGGCCATCCGTATGAAACAACGGAAATGTCCGCCGGCTGAACCGTCTCCGGCGACCAGGGGGCACGGAAATACGCGGAACGATCATACTGCGTATGTCTCCTATATGTAAACCTATTTTGTATTATACTTTCGATACGTTAACTTAATATGCGCTATTCTTTCGTATCAATGGCATACGTGCCAATTTTTCGACGATGCATGAAAATAGCCGTTGTCATGGTTCGGATCTCTATGTTATGTTAGTTAACATCACATGGAGAGAGGGATGCGTTGCATGGAAAGAAACGAATCGGTTATCGGGACCGAGGCCATGATCGTCAGTCCGCATGCGCTTGCTTCGGCGGCAGGCGCGCGCATCTTGGAACGGGGAGGCAACGCGTTCGACGCGGCGGTGGCCGTAAGCGCCTGCCTGGCCGTCGTCTATCCGCATATGACGGGGCTCGGCGGCGATTCCTTCTGGCTGACGTACGAGGCGGGAGAGAACCGGGTTCGAGGCTATAACGGCAGCGGGCGCTCAGGGGCTGCCGCGACGATGGCGGCTTTTGCGGATTGTTCGGCGATTCCGACTCGCGGTATCCGCAGCGCCGTGACGGTGCCGGGCATGGTCGATGCCTGGGAGGCGGTGAATGCCGCTTACGGGCGCCTCGGCTTCGCCGAGGCGTTGGAGCCTGCGATCCGCTACGCGGAAGACGGCTTCCCGCTCTCGCAAGACCAATGCGCGAATACGCGGGCGCATGCGGGAATGCTCGCCGCCGAGCCTGGAACGGCCGCGATATTTTTGCCCGGCGGCGGCGCGCCGGCCGCGGGGGCGCGTTTCGTGCAGCGGCGTTTGGCCCGAACCCTGCGGGAGCTGGCGGCAGAAGGGCACGGCGCCTTCTACGGCGGCCGGATAGCGGCGGAAATCGCCGGCTTTCTGCGGAGCAGGGGCGGACTGCTGACGGCGGAGGACTTCGCCGGTCACCGCGGCGATTGGGTGAATCCGCTGACCGGCACGTATCGCGGCGTCGAAATCATGCAAATGCCGCCTAATTCCCAAGGTTTCGTCGGGCTGATGGCGCTCAACATTCTGGAGGCGTTCGATCTCCGCAGCGTCGGACACGGTACGCGCGACTACTATCACCTGCTCGTAGAAGCGCTGAAGCTGAGCTTCCGCGATCGCAACGAGGTGCTGACCGATCCGGCGTTCCATGACATTCCGCTCGAGCGTTTGTTGTCCAAGGAGTACGCGTCGGCGCTGGCCGCTTCGATCCGGCCGGAACGCGCATCCGAGCTCGAAGCCGAGCCGATGGGCAGCGATACGGCGTTCGCGGCAGTCGTCGATAAGGACGGAAATGCCGTATCGTTCATCCAGAGCCTTTATTTCGAGTTCGGCTCGGGCGTCGTCGCCGGCGATACGGGCATACTGTTGCAAAACCGCGGCTCGTTCTTCTCGCTCGATCCGGCGCATGTCAACTGCCTGCAGCCGGGCAAGCGGACGTTCCATACGCTCATGCCGGCGATGGCGACGCGGGACGGCAAGCCGTTCCTGTTGTACGGCACGCAAGGCGGGGAAGGCCAACCGCAGACGCAAACGGCGCTCGTCACGCGCATGCTTGATTACGGCATGGACCCGCAGAGAGCGGTCAGCGAACCGCGCTGGGTATGGGGACGGACATGGGGCGAGCCGACGCGCGAGCTGAAGCTGGAGTCGCGAATCGATCCCGCCGTCGCGGCCGCCCTTGCCGAGAACGGACATTCGGTTCGCACGGTCGGCGCGTTCGACGCCGTCATGGGCCATGCCCACGCGATCAAAATCGACGAAGACGGCTTCCGGCAGGGCGGCGCCGACCCCCGCAGCGACGGAGCGGCAATCGGCTGGTAAGCGGCGCACCGCCGAGATGGCTTTAGGATTTGGTTTGTAAGATCCTCCTTTCCTGCAGGGCCTGCTGGCCCTGCAGGCCTTGTAGGGCCTGTAGGCCATCGGGCTGTCGAGCAATTAGGCGAATCTTCAAATCGCATAGCCCGAACTAGACAACCTTCATAAGGAGCGCGGACTCAGGATCCGTTATTCGTATCGAAATCGGCGTTTTGGGTTGGCAAACGGACACAGGATCCGTTATTGCCTCCGGGAAGCCATGAATATCTGCATTTTGGACGAAATAGCGCATCTCCTGTCCGTTTCATGCCGCCGTATCGCTCTCGGCGATCACGCCATTTCATACCGCCGCATCGCTCTCGGCGATCGTGCCGCTTCATGCCGCCGCATCGCTCTCGGCGATCGTACCGCTGCCTCTCCGGCCGGAATGGCCGATAGCCGATTGATGAATCGGTCATGGCAACATGCCGAGAGAAACGCGCTGCCTGACAGCACCTCCCGTGGCGCCGCCGGAGCTGTCCGAGACTTGCGGTTCAAGCTGCTCCGCACCATTCGGTGCAATTACCTATCGATCCAGGTCACCCAAAGGGTCAGCCCCTGGACAAAGGGCCTGCAAGATTCTCTTGCAAGCCCTTTTGCCGTGCCGTCTTCTATTGTGCGATAAACCGTATTCGATCGATGAGTGCCGGACGGGATGGGTTGGATGAAGGGATGGCAAGGGATCAAGGCTTCAGCCTATGCTTGAACAGCATAACCAGCTTCAGCTTCAGCAGGTCGGAGAAGGATTTGAAGTCAACCTGCAGCAGCTCGCCGATCTTATCGAGCCGGTAGGCGGCCGTGTTGCGGTGAATGTACAGCTGCTTCGCCGTCTCGTTCACCTGCCCGTTGTTCTCGATGAACAGCTCCAGCGTCCGCAGCAGGTCCTGTGCGGAATCCGGCGCTTTGTCGATAATCGGGGATAACGTCATGTCGAGGAAACGGCGCATTTTGTCCTGCGGGACGGACTCGAACAGATAGGACAGCTCCACGTGCTCGAATTCCACGACGTAATCGCTGATCGCCAGCCGCTCGGCCGTTTCCCGGGCGTCGCAGCATTCGCGGTACGCCTGTTCGAGCTGCTCTGGCTTATGCTTCGCGTGGCTGATCGTTACGCGCAGAGCGCTGCCGGATTCGGCCGCGATGTCCGCGAACACCTTGGCCAGCAGCTGGGCCGGCTTGCCGGCGCCTGGCGGCAACCGGTCGGGCAGGATGGTCAGAATGGCGCCGTCGACGTGAACGTGCAGGCTCGTGAAGTCTTTCAGCAGCGGATGGTACTGCAGCTCCTGGCGGATCGTGCGGAACATCCGATCACGCTTCGGTTCGCTGATCGCCGAGATGGAGAACAGCGCGCACAGATACGGGGCGCCGCCGAACGCAATGCCGTGCCGCGCGGCGCATTCGAGCAGCGTGTCGATGGAAATTCGGCGCTTCAAATAATTTTGGAGCAGCGAGGCGAATTCGTTCTGAGTCGACCGTTCCATGTAGCTCCGTTCGATTGCGTTCATATGATGCGAGATGATTTCGGCGGCTTGATGAAAGAGGCCTTCTTCCTCCTTGAGCGGCGTCCCTTTCGGAATTTGAAAAACGGCGCTGCGAATCGCGTCCTGTCCGGCTTCCGGGCTCTTCAGCGGAATGCGCAGCAGGTTCCAGTTCTCCGTACGGATCCACTGGACGGACGGTTTCTGCGGATGCCTGCCAAGCAGCTCCAGCTCGGCGGGGGGCAGGCTGCTGTACAGAATTTGCCCGCGCAGGCCGACGACCGCGAGCGGTACGCCGAGAATGGAGCCGATCCGCTTGAACAGCTCGCCTACGCCGTCGGGCGCCAGCGCGAACCGGATCAGCGCTTTCTGTTTGTCGAGCACGCCGTGCAGCATGCGCGTGCTGCGCTGCAGCTCGGCGTTGAACAGTCCTTTCATCTGATCGGAGAAGGTGAACGGAAACGGCAGCTCGATGAGCGGGAACCCGAGCCGGTCAGCCTCGGCCACCATGTCGTCCGGGACGCTCGACCAGAACCGTCCCAGCTTAATGCCGATACCGGCGGCGCTCTTCTCCGCCAGCTTGCGAATCAGGGACACGCCTGCCGAAGGATCGTCCTTCATCAAGTAGGCGGTGGTGAACAGGATGTCGCCTTCGCGAACCCAATCGGAAATATCCGGCGCGTCCATGACGTTGACGGATTTGACGATCCTGCCGGTGCCTTTCCGGCCCGCCGTCAGCTTCCCTTCGGACAACGGATAAATTTTAAGCGCGTCTTCCACCGTTAAATACATGGCGATTCATCCCCTTCGCATCCGTTCGATGTGCCTCTCCCATTGACAACCGTACCGAGATCATGATGGCATTCCATTTATATGTCATATATCCTAACATCAATTATGGCATACGTAGTCGAATTTCACAATCGATCTTTATTTTCTTTGTGCAAAAATACAAATAGGCGGAAATAGTATTGTGGATCATAAATTTTGCGTTATAAAATCTAACATATAAAATCCATGGTCAATTGGGAGGCAGAATATGAAATTCGGAGACGTATCGATTCGGCGCAAGGTGCCCTGCACGCTGCGGGACGGCGTCACGCTATACGCGGATATCTACATGCCGATCGGCGGAGGAGAATGCCCGGTGCTGCTGATGCGCCAGCCGTACGGCCGCTCGATCGCTTCGACGGTCAGTCATGCGCACCCGGTCTGGTATGCCTCGCGAGGCTACATAGTCGTCGTTCAAGACGTTCGCGGGCGGGGCGATTCCGAAGGCGTATTCACGCCGTTCGCGCACGAGGCGGAGGATGGTTACGACACGGTCGAGTGGGCCGCGGCGCTGCCGGGCTCGAACGGGAAGGTCGGCATGTACGGCTTCTCTTATCAGGGCGCGGTGCAATGGGCCGCGGCATCGCTGCGCCCGCCGCGGCTGGCGGCAATCGCGCCCAGCATGACGGCGGCGGACCCGTACCACGGCTGGATGTACCCTTATGGCAGCTTCGACGCGCAGAACTGCCTGCCTTGGGCCTATCAGCTGGCGCGGGACGGCGCCCGGCGGGCGGGCGACGCGGAGGCGGAGGCCTTGTGCGCGCAGGCCATGCAGGACCCGGCCTCGCTCCTTCGGAGGCTGCCGCTGAACGGCGGCCATCCGCTGCTCGAGCGCTACATGCCCGCTTATTTCGACTGGGCGGGGCATCCGGAATACGACGATTATTGGGCAGGACTGAACTGGCTGGAAGCATTCCGACAGAAACCGGTTCCGGCGCTGCATATCGGAGGCTGGTACGACTTCCTGCTGCACGGCACGATCCAATCGTTTACGGCGCTGCAGCGGGATGGAGGCCGTTCGCCCGATCTGTTTCACCGGCTTGTAATCGGGCCGTGGACGCATATCCCTTGGGGCCGCAAGGCGGGCGGAATCGATCACGGCCCGGAAGCGGACGGCGGCATGCACCTCATACAGGCGCGCTGGTTCGATTATTGGTTGAAAGGCGAGGCGGACAACGGCGCGTACGAAGAAGCGCCGGTCCGGTATTTCGAGCCGTTCGGCCAACGGTGGGAAGAAGCGGACGCCTGGCCCGACGCCGAAGCGGCATCTCGGGGAACGACCTCGCGGCTGTTTCTGTCGGGCTCGGAGCTGCCGGCGAACGGCGCGCTCGGAGGCGGCAGACTGACGGATCTCGAGGAGAAGATCGACAAGAAGGCGGCGCCGGACGTGTTCGTGTACGACGCGCGGCTGCCGATGACGCTTGCCTCGGCGCTTCCCGCCGACCGGAGCCCGCAGCAGGACCGCTACGAAATATTGGTCTATACCGGCGAGCCGCTGCGGGAGGGACTGCATGTACTCGGCTCGCCTAAGGTGCGAGCGGTTTGCCAGACGCTGGACGGGCCGACCGATCTCGTCGCCGTGCTGACCTTGCTCCTTCCTGGCGGCGAGGCGAGATTTCTGTCTGTCGGGAGGACGGAGATCGGGAGCGCCGGAGCCATGTGCGAGGGAGGCTGGGAGACGGCCGCCATCGAGCTTCGTCCGATCGCCGTCCGCTGTCCGGCCGGTTCGTCGATCCGGCTGGAGCTGACGGGCAGCGCGTTTCCGCTCCTGCTTCGGCATCCTAACGGAGCGCCGTTGAGCTGCGCCGCGGGCGCCGGACCGGGCGAGCTGAATATCGCGACCGTTGCCGTCGCGGGCGGGAAGGGCGCGTTGTCGCGGATCGAGCTGCCGTTGGCCGGCGGGTAACGACATGCGCGCATGGCGCAGGCCGCCCGCCAGCAAGCTCGGTTAATTTCTATTGAGACCGGCTGACTTCGATTATAAAAGCGCGGATATGAAGAGGCGTGGGGGGATGACGCATGAAAACCAGCTCGAGAAGCTTGAGAATCGTGAACGCCGCGCTGCCATTGCGCGAGGAACGCGCCTTGTTCACGCTGTCCGCCGAGGATGGCGTCTGGACGGCGGTCGAACGGCAGGAAGGCGCGACGGTATCGTCGCCGGAGACGACGCCGCTTGACGGCTGGAGCGGTGAAATGCCGCCGGCGGGAAACTCGCTTCGGCTGGATGCCGGCGGACTTGCGGTGCTGCCGGCCTTCGTCGACGCGCATATGCATCTGGATAAAGCGTTCTCGCTACCGAAGGTGGGCAATGTTACGGGCACGCTGGAGGAGGCGGTGCGCAGCTATGCGGCCGCCGTGCCGAATTTCTCGAAAGACGAGCTGAAGGCAAGAATGATGCGCGCGGCGCTGCAGGCGATATCGTACGGCAGCACGACGCTGCGGACGCATCTCGATTTTCATGTCAGGCACGGCAGGGAGGTCGCGATGCGGACGATCGAGGCCGCGCTCGAGGTGAAGGAGGCGCTGGCGCCTTACGCGACGATCCAGCTCTTCCCGATGCTGCCGTACTTCGATTTGACCGAGGAGGCATTGGATACGGCGGCCGAAGCGCTTCGCATGGGGGTGACGGGATTGGGAGGAGCGCCGCATCTGTCGCCGGAGCCGGAGCCGGATATCGACCGCGTGTTCGGGCTGGCGGAACGATACGGCTGCCCGATCGATCTGCATGCGGACGAAAGCGATAATCCGAGCGTTCGGACGGCGGCCTACATCGCGCGGAAGACGCTTGATTACGGCTGGTCCGGCAGAGTGACGGCCGGCCATCTATGCTCCCTTGCGGCGATGGCGGACGAAGACGCGCAGCCGATTATCGCCCTGCTCGCGGAGGCGGGCGTCGGCGCCGTAACCTTGCCGGGCGCGAATCTCTATTTGCAGGGCAGGCACGACCGCTTCCCGGTTCGGCGCGGCGTTACCCGCGTCAAGGAGCTGTTGGCGGCGGGAGTGCAGCTGGCCGCGGCCTCGGACAATATCCACGATCCGTTCCATCCGTTCGGCCGGGGAGACCTGCTGCTGATCGGTCTCGTGACCGCGTATGCCGCCCATATGGGGAGTCCGGCGGATATTCGGGAAGCGCTGCGAATGATTACGACGTATCCGGCCGCGGTCGTAGGCGTCCGCGGCGGCATCGAGCCGGGGCTTGACGCCGACTTCGTCGTGCTGGACGCGGCGACGCCGGAGGAACTGCTGACGATGCTGCCGGAACGGCGTTGGGTATGGCGGCGCGGGCGATGCCTTCGAGCGCCAGCGCCGCGCGCGGAGTGGAGCGGCTGCGCGCTGCGGGCCTATTGGGCGGATGCGTGCGAACGCGTTTCTTTTCGCGAAGAGAGGGGCTGACGAATGAGCCGAATATTGGTCGTTTATTTCAGCGCCTACGGGCATGTGTACGAAATGGCGAAGGCGGCGGCGGACGGCGCGGCGCGGTTCGGGAGCGAGGTGCGGCTTCGGCGCATTCCGGAAATGGAGGCCGAGTCGAACCGGACGCCATTCCAGGACAAGTTCAAAAAGCGCGAGAGCGAATCGAAGCTGGGCAATCATTTCCAAACGGTCGGCCGCTTCGAGAAATACGAGCGCTCGCTGGCGCTGCAGCATGAAGTGCCGGTCGCGACGAACGCCGACCTGCGATGGGCGGACGGCATCGTGTGGGGGTTCCCGACCTATTACGGCTCCATGCCCGCGCAGGTGAAGCTATTTCTCGAATTCGCCTCGGAGCTGTGCGCGGACGGCAATCTGGAGGGGAAACCGGCCGGTCTAATTACGAGCTCCGGCTCCATTCATACCGGCCAGGAAGCTGCCATTCTGACGTCGATGGTGCCGCTGTTTCATTTCGGCATGATCATGGTCGGGCTTCCTTATTCCGAAAATCCGGAATATTTGACGGCCGACGGCATTGGCTGTTCGCCATACGGCGCGTCGACGGTGGCGGGTCCGGACAGCTCGCGGACGCCCGACGAGCGGGAGCTGATTATGGCAGGCCGGCTCGGCCGCCGGGTAGCCGCCGTCGCGACGGCGCTTGCGGCAAGCGGATTTCTACAATAAATCGAATACGGGATCGCTGGATGGTCCGCCCGTTCGCCGAAAATCGGCTGCGGGCGGGCTTTTTCGTGACGTTGCGGGCGTAAATCCGTGCCATTGCCTTCTTAAGCATGAATGACATGGCACAGAGGAGGTTGATGCACGTCCTGGCGGAGGAGGAGAAGAGGGTTGTTTTGCTCGGCGAGAGACCGACCTGACGTAAATGTTTGGTTATGTTATATGAGTGTCATAAAAAATTACGCGATATATCGATCTCTCTGTAATTCATACCAAATGCGAAGCCCTTACATTGTGTTTGGCGACATATTTGCTTCGAATCCGTTGATGACCAGGAATATACGTCATATAATCTGACATATAGATTGCGAGGAGGGATCCGAATGAGTTCGACATTAACGACAGGAACAGTCCAGCATACGATACCCGGACGCGCGGGAGGTTCGGATTATCTCGTCAGCATGGACGATATCGGCAAAGTCTACCCGAACGGAACGGTCGCCGTGCAGCATGTCAACCTTCATGCCGGCGAAGGCGAGTTCCTCTGCTTCGTCGGTCCGTCGGGATGCGGCAAATCAACCATTTTCAATATGATCGCGGGTTTGACCGGCCATACTTCCGGCCGGCTGTCCGTGCTCGGAACGACGCCGAAGGAAGCGCGCAAGCAGAACGAAATCGCGTTCGTGTTTCAAGAGCATACGCTGCTGCCGTGGGAGAAGCTGATCGACAACGTCACATTGCCGCTTACGCTGCGGGGCGTTCCGAAGAAGGAGCGGATCCGGGAAGGCGAACGGGTGTTGGAGCTTGTCGGCTTGAAGGATTATACGAAGGTGCTGCCGCGTCAGCTGTCGGGCGGGATGAAGATGCGGGTGTCGATCGCCCGGGCGCTGATCTCGCGGCCGAAGCTGCTGCTGATGGACGAACCGTTCGGCGCGCTGGACGAGATCACGCGTCAGTCGCTGCAGGACGAATTGCTGAACATCTGGCGTCAGGAGCGGAAAATGACGGTCCTCTTCATTACGCACAACGTATTCGAAGCCGCGTTCCTGTCGACGCGCGTAGTCGTCATGACGCCGCGGCCGGGCAAAATATCCGAGGTCATCGACATCCCGATTCCCTTCCCGCGTTCGGAGGATTACCGGTCAATGCCGGAATTCGGCAGTTACGTGCATAAGGTGTCGGATGCGCTCAAGCATTAACCGAAGCGCGCATCGAAAGGAGAATAAGCATGGAAAAGTTGGTTGCAAGCGCAAATGTTGTACCGGATGCATCGGGCAGCGTCTCGCCGCCCGCCGCGTCCTCGGCGTCCGCCATATCCGGGAAGGCTTCCCGGCACTTGCGAACGGAGTCGAAATGGAGGCAGCTCGCCGGGCGGGTCGTACCGCCGCTCGTCGTCTTCGTCCTGTTCATCGCGATCTGGGAGATTGCCATTCGGATGAGCGGCGTGAAGCCGTATCTGTTCCCGAAGCCGTCGGATATCGTGCAGGCCGCGGCGGGCAATTGGCATAATCTGCTCGTCTCCGTGCGGACGACGGTGGCGGAGTCGGTGCTCGGCTTCGCGCTCAGCGTAATTCTCGGCGTCGCTTTCGCCATCGGGCTCGCTTTCTCCAAGATGGTGGAGCGCAGCGTCTATCCCTACGCGATAATATTGCAGACCATTCCGATCGTCGCGGTCGCGCCGATTATCGTCATCTGGTGCGGCGCGGGCATGAACGCGATCGTCGTGATCGCCTTCCTGATCGCCTTCTTCCCGATTCTCTCGAACACGCTGATCGGCCTCAACTCGACCGAGGCGAACATGAAGAACCTGTTCTACCTCTACAACGCCACCAAATGGCAGACGATCTGGAAGCTGCGCATTCCGGCGGCGCTGCCTTACATTATGGCCGGAATGAAAATCTCTTGTTCGCTATCGGTCGTCGGCGCCATCGTCGGCGAGTACGTGGCAGGGATCGGCGGCCTGCAAGGCGGACTCGGCTATGCGATCACGGTCGCATCGACGCGGCTTCAGACGGCTTATCTGTTCGCCTGCGGCTTGACCGCGGCCGTCATGGGCATCGTGTTCTTCCTGCTGATCAACGCCCTGTCGAACCGATTGCTCCGTTCCTGGCACGATTCGGCGATCAACAATTAAACGCGCTTCGCGGCGAATGGCGAATGGAACGAAGGGGTTTGGCTAACGAAAGCCAAGCCGATGACAAAGAAGGAGAGGTGCTGACCATGAAACGAAACCGAACGCCGATGACCGTCGGCATTGCCGTCTTGCTGCTGGTGGCCGCCGGCTGCTCCGCGGCCAAGAACGAGCCGGCGTCCGGCGCCGACGCCATTACGGAACAAGCCGGCGATAACGGATCGAACGCCGGGAGCGGCGAAGCTGCCGGAGACGGCGCGAAGGAGCTGCAGAAGGCGCATCTGGTCGAAGGATGGTACGCCAAGGGCGAGGACGGCGGGTATTTCGCGGCGCTGCAGCAGAACTACTACAAGGACGCCGGCATCGCCATGAAGATCCAGCCCGGCGGGCCGCAGGTTTCCGGATTGCAGCTTGTCGCTTCCGGCCAGGCGGACTTCGGCATCTCCTATGCGGACGATATTCTGCGGGCGCGCGAGCAGGGCATTCCGGTCGTCGGTCTCCTGGCCGGCTTCCAATATACGCCTCAGGTGCTCATCTATCATGCCGAGGACAAGATCGGAGGCTTCGAGGATTTGCGGGGCCGGTCCGTCTTCATCCAACCCGGCGTGCTGTATTGGGAATACATCAAGCACAAATACAAGTTGACGGATGTCAACGAAATGAACTATAACGGACAGCTGGTCAATTTCCTGAAGACGAAAGGCGCGCTCAACCAAGGCTACATCACGAACGAGCCGTACGCGCTCGGCGAGCAGGGCGTCAAGGTGAACGTGCTGAAGATTGCCGACTCCGGCTACGCCAATTACTGCGACGTGCTGTTCACGACCGAGGATTATCTGAAGAAACATCCCGATATCGTGAAGGCCGTCGTGCAAGCGAGCCAGAAGGGGTGGGCGTATTATCTGGATCATTACAAGACCGTCAATCCGTTCATCCAGACGTATAACAAAGACATGGCCGTCGAGGCGATGGATTACGAGGCGGAGCAGGAGAAGCCGTTCATTCTGAACGACGAGACCAAAACGAGCGGCATCGGCTATATGACCGCGGACCGCTGGAGCCTGATTCAGGATCAGTTATTGGAAATCGGCGGGCTGAAGGCGAAGCAGGACGTGTCCAAGGCGTTCGATGCGTCGTTTTTGGAAGCTGCGCAATAAGGCCGGACAAGTAATCTCGGTTCCGTCCAGCCTCCGTTACCTTTCACGCGCAATAACGCTCGTTCGGCGATCGCGGACGGCATGACCGCCCTCGCGCGCGTCTCGGAAGGGGCCGCATCGCATGCGATAGCGGCGGCATCCGACGAACATGTCACGAAGGGAGAAGACACCATGAAGCAGCTTGGTCATCCTCGCAATTATTGGCACGTGTCGCCGGAGCGGGCGGATCTGTGCCGCGGCGCTCATCCGCCGCATCCGGTATCCTTCGCCGCCGAGCCGCAATGCTTGACGATCGATCTGGCGAGAACCGCGGTCGTCGTCGTCGACATGCAGAACGATTTCTGTTCGCCGGACGGCTGGCTGGGCTCGATCGGCATCGATACGTCGCCGCTGCTCGAACCGGTCGCTCCGCTTCGGCGGCTGCTTCCGGCGCTTCGCGCGGCCGCCGTTCCGGTGGTGTGGCTCAATTGGGGCAATCGCGCGGACCGGATGAATCTGAATCCGTCGGTGCTGCATGTATACGATCCGGACGGCTCCGGAACGGGTATCGGCAGTCCGCTGCCGGGCAACGGCTCGCGCGTGCTGGAGCAGGGTAGCTGGGGGGCCGCGCTCGTCGATGGTTTGGAGGCCGCGCCGGAGGATATCCATGTCGACAAATTCCGCATGAGCGGCTTATGGGATACGCCGCTCGACAGCATATTGCGCAACCTCGGGGCGCAGACGCTGTTGTTCGCGGGCGTCAATCTGGACCAGTGCGTCATGCATACGCTGCAGGACGCCGTCTGTCTCGGCTACGACGCGGTGCTGCTCGCGGACTGCTGCGCGACCAGCTCGCCGGCATATTGCGCGGAAGCGGCCCTGTACAACATCAAACAATGCTACGGCTTCGTCGCCCGATCCGAAGGAATATTGGACGCGATGGCGGCGGCGGCCGGAAAGGATGAAGAAAGATGACGATACAAGGCTTAGTGCTGGGACATTTCGAGCAATGCGAGGTTCGGAAAATATCCGCCCGCGATACGAACAAATTCGTGCTGCTGTGCGACGGGACCCAGGCTCCGTTCGTGTCGGTGGTGGAAATTTTCGACGAGGGCGGACAGACGCCTCCGAATGAACACGCGGAAGCGTTCGAATATTTCTATGTGCTGGAAGGAGAGGGGACGGCCATCGTCGGCGAAGCGGAGACGGACATTCGCAAGGGCTCCTTCTTCGTCGTCCCCCCGGGCAATAACCATCAGGTGCGCAATACCGGCGCCGGCCGGCTGTACGTGCTGACGACGATGGTGCCCGACGAGAAGTTTTCGGATTTGATCAAAGCCGGACCGGCAGCGAGTCTGGACGAGGAAGACCTCCGCGTGCTGAGCGGCGCCCGTCCTGCCGGAGCCGGAACATTCGCCTAACGGGGGAGGACGCCATATGCAGAACGGCTTCAATGCGTATATCAACGAGCATGTTGTCGTCGAACCGACAGGAACGGGGCCGCTCTCCGGCAAGGAATTCGCGGTCAAAGACGTGTTCGCTATCGCGGGGCACGCGAACTCGGCCGGCAATCCGGACTGGCTGCGCACCCACGGGCCGGCCATTGCGCATGCCGAAGCCGTCGCCAGGCTGCTGTCGCGCGGCGGCCGGCTGAGAGGCGCGACGATTACCGACGAGCTCATGTTCAGTCTGAACGGCGAGAACGTCCATTACGGCACGCCCGTCAATCCGAAGGCGCCCGGCTCGATTCCGGGCGGCTCGTCCAGCGGTTCGGCCTCCGCCGCGGCAGCCGGGCTCGCGGATTTCGCGCTCGGCACCGATACCGGCGGCTCGGTCCGCATCCCTTCCTCCTATTGCGGCCTGTACGGCATTCGGCCGACGCACGGGCTCGTATCGCTGGACGGCGTCATTCCGCTCTCCGCCAGCTTCGACACCGTCGGCTGGATGGCGCGCGACGCCGCGACGCTGCTTCAGGTCGGGGAGGCGCTTATCGGCGGCGACGCCGCGCCCGCCGGAGGCGCCTTCAAGCGGCTGTTGTTCGCGACCGATGCCTGGGACGTGGCGGAGGCGGATTGCCGCCTGGCGCTGTCCGGGACGGCGGACGTGCTGCAAGGGGCGATGGACGCAAGCAGGCTGATCGTAGCTTCGCAAGGCCTCGAGAGCTGGTTCGCGACTTTCCGTACGATTCAGGGCTACGAAATATGGTCGGTCCATGGAGCGTGGATTACGGAGCACCGGCCGAAATTCGGGCCCGGGATCGCGGAGCGGTTCGCCTGGTCGGCCACGATTGCCAGGGGAGATTACGAGCGGGCGCTTCCCGTGCGGCAGCGCATTCGCGAATCGCTGGAGGAGCTGCTTGGCGACGACGGCTTGCTCGTCATTCCGACGGCGCCATGCGCCGCGCCCCGAATCGGCCTGACCGGCGCGCAGGTCGAGCGAACCCGCGCTCGCTCCATGCAGCTGTCCTGCATCGCCGGGCTCGGCGGCCTGCCGCAGGCGACGATGCCGCTCAAGGGCGGAGACGGCCTGCCTGTCGGCTTGTCGTTCGTAGCCGGGCCGCGGCAGGATGCGAAGCTGCTGCGCTGGATCCGCGATGCCGCGAGCCGTGCGCTCCCGCCTCAGACGGTCGGCTAGACGCTCCGTTACGGGCGGAGAGCCCGGACCGGCAGCGACATTGTTCCGTTCGAGAGGAACGGACGCACTTATCATTAACGTGAAGGAGCATGCGTATGTTTATGCGATATGAAGGCACGGCGTGGGAAGAGCGTTTCTTGCCGCGGCTGACGAGCAAGCAGGTGAAGGAGCTGCCGAAGGAGGATGCGCTGATCGTGCTGCCGATCGGCGCGATCGAGCAGCACGGGCCGCATTTGCCGGTCATGACCGATACGCTGATCGGCGAGGCGACGTTGACGCAGGCGCTCGCCAAGCTTCCGCCGGAAGCGAACGTATGGCTGCTGCCGCCGGTTTCCTATGGCAAAAGCAACGAGCATCTCGGACTGCCGGGCACGATCTCGCTGTCCGCCGCGACGCTTCAGGGCATCGTGATGGATATCGCCGAAAGTCTGAAGCTGAGCGGCTTCGGAAGGCTGCTGCTGTTTAACACGCATGGTGGCAACGTCGATCTGCTGAACGTCGTTTCCCGGGAAATTCGAATCCGGCACGGGATGACCGTGTTCTATCTTGCGCCGTCCAGCCTCGGCGGGGCCGAAGGCTTGATCGATCCGGAGGAACTGGAATACGGCATTCACGGCGGCGACTACGAGACGTCCATCGTCAAGGCGATTAAACCGGGCTGGGTCCAGGACGAATTTCTTGTTCGCGAGATGCCGAACGTCGGCGACAAACGGTTTCTGACGCTCGAAGGGCGAATCCGGTTCGCCTGGCGAATGGCAGACATTTCGGCGAGCGGCATTTGCGGCGACGCAACGAAGGCGACGGCGGCCAAGGGCGAAATCATACAAGGGCGAATAACCGACACGCTGGCCGAAGCGCTCGTCGAGCTTTGCGCGTTCGATGTGTCCGACGTCCGGAGAGGCGCGGATTCGAAGGCGGGTGCGGAGGTGCCGTCATGAGGCTGGCGACGATCGTGTCCGGAGGCTGCGAGGAAGCGGCGATCGCGACCGAAACGGGCTTCGTTCCGCTTCGGCTCGTGAACGAGGCGGCGGGTACGAAGTGGAGCACGCGGCTGTTGGGGCTGTTGAGCCGAGGCGAAGCGGAAGCGCTGGAGGACTGGAGCCGGACCGAAGGCGCGCATCTGCTTCGCCGGCTCGAGGCGATTCCCGCTGCGGAAGCCGTATTCGCCCCGCCGTACCGTTATCCGCGCAAAATATGGGGAATCGGCGCCAATTACAGGGCGAAGGCGGCGGACATGAAGGTGACGCCTCCGGACGCCGAGCCGATCTGCTTCCTGAAACCGGATACGAGCCTGATCGGTCCCGGCGACGCCATCGTCATACCGGCCGGAGGCGGACGGGTGACCGCCGAGGCGGAGCTCGGCATCGTCATCGGGCAGGCCTGCAAGAACGTCGCGGAAGCGGAGGCGGAACGCTTCATCGCCGGCTTCGTGCCGGCGCTCGATATGACGGATCAGGACATTCATGCGCGCAATCCGCGTTTTCTCGGCCGTTCCAAATGTTTCGATACCTTTTTCAGCTTCGGGCCGGAGCTGGTGACGCCGCGGGAAATTTCCGATCCGCAGTCGCTTCGGGTGGAGACGGTCTTGAACGGGCGGATCGTCCACGGCGCATTCGTTTCGGATATGATTTACCCGCTGCGGCAGGTCGTTGCGTATTTCTCCCGCATGGCGACGCTGCTGCCGGGCGACGTCATTATGACGGGAACCCCGGGGTCGGTCGACATTCGCGAAGGCGACGTGGCGGAATGCCGAATCGGCGGCTTTGCCGGTCTTGTCAACCCGGTCGAGCAGGAACCGGAGCAGAGGCTTCGGGTCGCGCTATCATAAATTATACGGAGTGGAAAGCAGGTGACGGAGATGTCTCTAACATGGCACGCGGAGGCGAAAACGGATTTGGGCGATATAGCGGTTTACACGGACGAGGCGACGGTTGAAAAACTGTCGAAAGATTTTTTCTGGTATTCCCCGGTTCTCGACGCCAAGCTGAAGGATAAGAAGGCCGACGCGATCTTCGCGCCGAGGGATGAGCGCGAGGTGGAAGCGGCGCTCGCGTTCGCCTTTCGCCACCGGATTCCGGTTACGGTTCGCGGAGCGGGTACGGGCAACTACGGCCAAGCCGTTCCGCTGGAGGGCGGTATCGTGCTGGATCTAAGCGGGCTGGACGCCATCGCGGAGATCGGCGACGGCTACGCGAGAGTCCAATGTGGCGTCAAGCTCGGCTCGCTGGAGAAGAAGGCGCGCGAGACGGGGCAGGAGCTGCGCATCTATCCGAGCACGTTCGCCAAAGCGACGGTCGGCGGCTTCGTGTCCGGCGGCTCCGGCGGCGTCGGCTCGATTACGTGGGGGAATTTGTGGGACGGCAACGTATTGTCGGCCGTCGTGTATACCATGGAGGAGCGGCCGCGCCGCCTCGAAATCGAAGGGCGGGAACTGTACGACTACATCCATAATTACGGCACGACCGGCATCATGACGGAGGTCGTCGTTCCGCTGGCGAAGAAGACCGACTGGATGCAGGTCGTGGCCCAGTTCGACGATTTCGAGGACGCGGTCCGTTTCGGCGAAACGCTGGCGCGCAACGGGGATATTCCGAAACGGCTCGTGACGCCGATCGAATGGCCGCTGCCGTCCTTCTTCAAGCCGCTCGAGAAGGTGCTTGCTTCGGGCAAATCGGTCGTGTTCGCCGAGACGGCGGACGGTACGCTGCCGCAGCTGGCCGTGCTTGCCGCCGCGCACGGGGGCGGTATCGGCCATGTCATTCCGGCGGAGAAATACCGCAAGACGATCGGCTTGTCCGATTTTACATGGAACCATACGACGCTGTGGGCGCTGAAGGCGGACGCCGCCTATACGTACTTGCAGGCGGGCTTCGACCCGGCGCTATATATGGAGCAGCTGCGAGAGCTGAAACGCCTGTTCGGCGACGAGCTGCTGATGCATGTCGAATGGGTGCTTGCAGGCGGGCGGCTGCTGCCGAACGCGCTGCCGGTCGTCCGGTTCGCGTCGGAGGAGCGGCTTTATCATATCATCGCGACCTGCCGAAGCATCGGCGTCGAGATTTATGACCCGCACACCTGGATGCTCGATAACGGCGGGCGCGGCGCGGTGAACGGGATGCAGCTTCGGAAGAGCGTTAACGATCCGCTCGGGCTGCTGAATCCGGGCAAGATCGGATAAGGCGGGCCGCTTGTTCCACAGCTGCTTCATCCCGAAGAGCAGTCGCGCAACGGATTCAGAGAACCAGCGGAAGGGGAGCGGCGCATATGGGAACGACATTATTTCGCGATGCCGTCATCGTCACGATGAACGCGCGATGCGAAGTGCTTCGGGGCGACGTATGGATCGAGAACAACCGAATCAGCCGAATCGGCGCTCGCTTAGCGGGGAGCGCCGATCGCATCATTGAAGCCGGGGGCAAAACATTGCTGCCCGGCTTCGTTCAAACCCACGTTCATTTATGCCAGACGCTGTTTCGCGGCAGAGCCGACGATCTGGAGCTGATCGACTGGCTTCGGCGGCGCATTTGGCCGATGGAGGCGGCGCATGACGAGGAATCGGTCTATATCTCGGCAATGCTCGGGCTCGGGGAGTTGATTCGAAGCGGCACGACGACGATCCTCGACATGGAGACGGTGAATCATGCCGAGGCCGCCTTCCGCGCGATCGAAGAGAGCGGCATGCGCGCTTTCTCGGGCAAAGTCATGATGGATCACGGGGACGAGGTGCCGGATGGGCTGCGGGAGACGACGGAGGACTCGATCCGCCGGAGCATCGAACTGCTGGAAGCATGGCACGGCGCGGCCGGCGGGCGCATCCGCTACGCGTTCTGTCCGCGCTTCGTCGTCTCCTGCACGGAGGAGCTGTTGACCCGGGTGCGCGATTTGGCGGCGCACTACGGCGTGCATGTCCATACCCACGCCGCGGAGAATCAAGGCGAGATCGCGCTCGTCGAGGCGGAACGCGGCATGCGCAACGTCGTCTATCTCGATCGCATCGGCCTGGCGCGGCCGAATTTGATTCTGGCGCACAGCATATGGCTGAGCGACGAGGAGAAGCGCATCATCCGCGAACGGGGCGTCAAAGTGACCCACTGTCCGGGCTCGAACTTGAAGCTCGCATCCGGCATTGCCGAAATTCCCGCGCTGCTCGAGGCCGGGGTGAAGGTCGGGCTCGGGGCCGACGGCGCGCCGTGCAACAACAATTTGGATATGTTTCAAGAAATGCGCCTGTCCGCGTTCATCCAGAAGGTTAAGTGCGGACCGACGTCGATGAACGCCGCTTCCGTGCTTCGGATGGCGACGATGGGCGGCGCCGAGGTGCTTGGCATGGAGAATGAAATCGGCAGCGTCGAGGTCGGCAAGCTGGCCGATCTGCAGCTGCTCGATTTAGAGGATTTTCACGTCTATCCGTCGTTCGATGCCGACTGGGCGTCGCGAGTCGTCTACGCGGCTACGCGCGGCGACGTCGACACGGTCATGATCGACGGCAAAATCGTCATGGAAGGGAAAGTCGTCCGGACGATCGACAAGTCCCGCGTGCTGCCGGCGTCGGACGCCGCGCTGCGACGTCTGCTGGCGAGACTGTAGAAGCGCTGTCTCTCGTCGTGCCGCGCGTAATGCCTGAACGTCGGCCTTCCTGCCGAAGGCTTCCGTGCCGGCTCGTTTCGGAAGGCCGGCGATTGCGAACAAAGGGGAGAGGCGCATGGAATCGGAACGAATCTTGGCTTTCGTCGACAATCATTCCGCCGAAGCGGTGCTTGCGACCGTCGTTCGGGTACGGGGGCATGCCTATCGGAAAGAAGGGGCGGCCATGCTCCTGACGGAAGACGGAAGGCGGATCGGAAGCATCAGTCCCGGCTGCCTGGAGGCGGATCTTCATGCCCGGGTCGCGGCTGTTCTCGGATCCGGGGTTCACGAGCTGGTCGATTATAACATGCGGCCCGAGGAGGACTTCGTCTGGGGCGAGGAAATCGGCTGCGGCGGCGATATCCGCATCCTGCTGGAGCCGTTGACGGAGACGCTTCGCGGCATGCTGCTTGAAATCGGCCGGCGGGTGCGCTGCGGGGAGCGTGTCCTGCTCGTCCGCCGGGAAGCCGAGGGCCGCCTTCGTTACTCGCTTGAACCGGCGAAGACGCGGTCTGACGGCTTCTCCGGCGGGCCGTCCGCAGTTGCCGGCCCGTTGTCCCGGCATGACGAGGAGGAGGCAGGCTTGCCGGCGGACGGAAGCCCGTTCCTGATGCCGGGCGAGCGGCCGGACCGAGAGGCGGACGGCGCGCCGTCGTTCGCGAGCGCGTTCGCGCCGCGCGAGCGGCTCGTCATCTTCGGTGCCGGCGAAGAGGCGGCGGCGGTCGACGAGCTGGCGCGCGGCGTCGGGTTCCGGACAGTTGTCGCCGATTGGCGTCCGGCGCTCTGCCGGCCGGGCCGGTTCCCGCATGCGGCGACGATCGTCGGCGAGCCGGAGCGGATCGTGTCCGAGCTGCGGATCGGCGCGCGCGATTACATCATGATCGGGAGCCATCATCTGCGCCGGGATCGCGAATTGGCATCGCTCGTCATGCCGCTCAGGCCGGCTTATCTCGGCATCGTCGGCTCCGCGAGGCGGGTCGGACTCGTGCTCGGCGGCATGGCGACGGAGCCGTTCGTCAGCGGGCCGATCGGCCTCGCTATCGGCGCGGAGGGCGCGGAAGAGATTGCCGTCAGCATCGCCGCCGAGCTGATCGGCTGGCGCAAACGGCTGCGCGCCGCCGATCCGGCAAGGAGAGACGCATGACGATCGCGGGCGTATATTTGGCCGCCGGAGCAGGTTCGCGCCTGGGCGGCTCCAAACCGGCCGCGGAGCTGCTGCCGGGTATCGGCCTCGGCGGCAGGGGGTTGAGCGCGCTGCTCGCTTCCGGCATCGACGCGGCGTTCGCGATCGTCAGGCCCGGCGATCCGCTGGGCTGGCTGCCGGAAGCCGCGGATTCCGATCCGAAGCTGCAAATCGTCTTCTGCGGGGATGCCGGCCTCGGAATGGCGCATTCGCTGCGCTGCGGCATAGCCTGCGCCGAAGCGGCCGGACATGAAGCGGCGATCGTCGCGCTGGCAGACCAGCCGTTCGTGACGCCGGCGCTGCTGAATGGACTTGCGAATGCCTGGAGGAGCCGTCCCGGGCTGGATTACGTCATCTGCGGCTCGGGCGACGCGTCCATGCCGCCCGTCCTGTTGGCGCGAAGCCTGTTCGCGAGCGTCGCCGGACTCAAGGGAGATCAGGGCGCGAAACGGCTGCTGGCGGAGCCGGGGGTCGCGGGAGAAATCATGCCGATACGGGAGCCGACGCTCGTGTTCGACGTAGATACGCCGGAAGATTTAATGTTGGCGAAGGAGCTGATGGCGCAATCGAAATAGACCTTCGTTGGAACGGGCGCGGATGACAAGAACCGAGATGGTATTCAATACGTTAGCTAATATAACTCAAATCTTCTGACGTTGTGCACGGCGCACAACGTTTTTTCGCTTTCATTAGCGAGTTATCCAATAATGTGTTAGGTAAGTTTACTTATATATGACGCGTGCGTATAGTTGAATTATATCGTTCCGCTTCTAGTTCCGATTTCATTGACGAAAGGAGCTGCTGGCCATGAGCATGTACGGCGAACGAGCCGCGGGTTACCCGGCCGTGTGGCGTCCAAAGGCCGCGCAAGAGGCCGTCCGAATGAAAAAATGGTTCGGACAGGGAGCCGAATACGTCTCCGGAGGAACGCTGCTTCGCACCCAATGGGAGGCGGGATTAAAGCGGATGCCCGCTCATCTGATCGACTTGAACGGCGTTGCAGCCCTGTCAGGCATCGATCGGTCCGGCGATTGCATGACGATCGGCTCGCTCGCGACGCTCGCGGCCTGCCGGCATAGTCCGGAGCTCGCGGCGGACTTTCCGCTTCTCGCGCAGGCGGCGCGCTTCATTGCCGCGCCTTCCGTCCGCAATGCCGCGACGATCGGCGGCAATGTCATGTCCGTCGTGGGAGACGCGCTGCCCGCGCTGCTTGCGTACGAGGCGGAGCTGGATTGGGAGGAAGGCGATTCGCCTCGCGGCGGGACGCTTGCCGGCTGGCTGACGAAGGCGGCATCCGGAGCGGCGGACGATTCGGCGCTGCTGCTGCGCATCCGTCTTCCGCTGCGGGCGGGCGCCGAGCCCGCGCTCTGCGGGTCGCCGGCGCAGCCGACTTGCCGGCAATTCGCATGCTACGAGAAAATCGGTCGGCGGGAAGCGTTCACGCCGTCCGTCGTGACAGCCGCGTTTAGCGGCAGGATCGAAGAGGGCCGGTTGCGCGGGCTTCGTCTGGCCGCAGGGGGCGGACGCACGGTTCCGAAACGGCTGTCGCTTGCGGAGACGGAGCTTGAGGGAGCCGCGGCGGACGATCGCGCCATCGCCCGGCTGCACGAGCTCGTCATGGAACATTACGAGCCGGAGCCCGACGCTTTCGCTTCGGCCGCGTACCGGAAACGGACTGCCGCGAACGTTATCTCGTCGCAGCTCTGGCAGGCCGTTCGCGATTACGAAGAAGGATAAGGAGGAGCGCCCATGCGGTTGAACCGGCAAAACAGCGGAGTCAAATGGCGTACCAGGCCTGACGGTCCGGAGAAGGTAAGCGGGGCGCTGACGTTTTTGACCGACATGACCGCGCCGAACATGCTGCACGGCATGGTGCTCCGGAGCCCGAATCCGCACGCGGCGATCCGATCGGTCCGCACGGAAGCGGCCCGGCGTCTGGCCGGCGTCGCGGCGGTGCTGACCTGTGCCGACGTGCCGGGGCTGAACCGCTTCGGCATCGCCCGCCAGGATCAGCCGGTGTTCTGCGAAGACCGCGTCCGGTACGTCGGCGATGCGGTGGCGGCCGTGGCGGCGGAGTCGCGGGCGCAGGCGGAGCTGGCGCTCTCGCTGATCGAGGTGGATTACGAGCCTTTGCGGGTGCTGGACGATCCCGAGCGGTCGCTTGCGCCGGGGTCGCCCTTGCTGCATCCCGATGGCAACGTGCTGCACGAGACCTCGTATGCGAAAGGCGACATCGACGCGGCTTTCGCCGAATGCGCGCATATCGTCGAAGAGACGTACCGGACGCCGCGCCAGATGCACGCTTACATGGAAACGGAGGGCGGCCTGTTCGTGCCGGAGCCGGACGGCCGGCTGACGGTCTATGCGCCGACGCAGCACGGCTTGATGGACCGGCTGCAGCTCTCGCGAATATTGGCGGTGCCGGAAGATCGGATCAGAATCGTATCGAGCCCGATCGGCGGTTCGTTCGGCGGCAAGGACGAGCTGAACGTCCAGCCCTACGGCGCGCTGCTCGCACGCGCCGCGGGCCGTCCGGTGAAAATCCACAATTCCCGCTGGGAATCCGTACGATCCGGTCTGAAGCGCCATCCGATGGTCATCCGCATGAAGACCGGCATCGACCATAACGGCCGGATCGCCGCCCACCTCGTCCGGATCGTCGCCGACACCGGCCCGTACGCCACGTTAGGAGCGGAGGTGCTAAACTTCGCGACCGAGCACGCGATCGGCTCATACGCGTTCGGCGCGGTCGACGCGGCCAGCCGATCGGTCTTCACGAATAACGGGATGTCCGGCGAGTTTCGGGGCTTTGGCGGCAATCAGGCGATTTTCGCCCTCGAAGGGCAAATGGACCGGCTGGCCGAAGCGGCCGGACTCGATCCGTGGACGTTCCGCAAGCTTAATCTGAAGCCGGAGGCTGAAGGAACGGGGCCGTTCGGGCAGCCGATCGCGAAGACGGACGGGGCGGAACGCGTCTGGAAGGCGCTGCGGGAGAGCCGGCTGTGGCAGGAGCGGATCGGCGGACTCGACGGATCCGCCGCCGATGCCGATTTCCGTCCGGAAGCGCGGAAGCCGTGGCTGGTCACCGGCATCGGCGCGGCGCTGGTCATGCACGGCGCCGGTCTCGGAGTCGGCATTCCGGATCCGTCCGGCGGGCGGCTGACGCTGCGCAAGGACGGCATCATCGAAGCCGCCTTCGGCTTCGAGGAATGCGGCCAAGGGCTGATCGCAACGCTGGAGCAGATGTTGATCGAGCGCCTTGGATTCGCTTCGAGCGACGTGCGGATCGTGATCGGAGATACCGATGCCGTGCCGGACAGCGGCTCCACCACGGCGTCGCGCGCGACCACCATGATGTGGAAGGCGCTCGAGCTGCTCAAGGAGCCTTTTGCCGAGCAGGTGCTGGAAGCGGCCGGCAAGTCGCTCGGCGCTTCGCCGGCGCTGCTGCGGCTCGGGGAAGGCGGCGCGCGCTGGCGGTCGACGGGAGACCTCGCCGTCGGTTACGCCGAATTGGCCGCGACGCTGGCGGAGCCGATCGTATGCGAAGCGGCCGTCCATTACCCGGCCTCGGACACGAAGCGAATCGGCGCCCATTATTTGTACAGCCACGCCGCCGTGGCGGTGAAGGCGGAGATCAACCGGTTGACCGGAAGAGTCCGCGTGCTCGACCAGTTCCACGCCGTTGCGGCGGGGCCGGTCATGAACCCGCAGGGCTTCCTCGGCCAAATCGAAGGCGGCAGCTCGATGGCGCTTGGCTATGCGCTGCTGGAAGAAGCGGTCATGGAGGGCGGGCGGTACGTGACGATGAATTTCGACACCTACCTCGTGCCGACGATCATCGATCAGGCCGGCCCGGTCGAGGTGCTGCCGATCGAGGACTTGCCCGAAGGCGACGAACACGGTCCGAGAGGCATCGGGGAGATCGGCTCGATCGGCCTCGCGCCGGCAATCGCGTCGGCGATCCGGCACGCGGCCGGCCGGTGGATCGACCGGCTGCCGGTCGACCCCGCGCTGCTGCAGGATGCGGCTCCTATGCGGAGCAAGGAGGCGACGGGCGATGAACGATGAAGCGATGCGTATCTCGGCGCTGGCGGAGGATTGGGAGGCCGAGGTGAACGGCATGCCGGTACGGCTCGCGATCGCGCCGTCAAGACGGCTGCTCGACGTGATCCGCGACGATCTGGCATTGACCGGGACGAAGCGTTCCTGCGAGATCGGCCGCTGCGGCGCCTGCATGGTATTGATCGACGGCGCGCCGGTCAATGCCTGCCTGACGATGGCGTACCAGTGCGAACGGCGGTCGATCACGACGATCGAGGGCATCGCGGACGGGGGCTTGCACCCCGTTCAGCGCGCTTTTCTGGAGGAAGGCGGCTTCCAGTGCGGGTACTGCACGCCGGGGATGGTCGTGTCCGCGGCCGCGCTGTTGGACGCGCGCCCGAATCCTTCCCAAGCCGAGATCGAGGAGGCGCTGTCGGGCAATTTGTGCCGATGCACGGGCTACGGAGGCATCATGCGGGCGGTCCGGCGGGCGGCGGAGCTGAGGAGGGGAGACGGCTGAGCGAACGAAAGGACATAAGCGATTCAAGCGGCGAACGAATGACGATCGCGCACATCAACGGCTTGAACGAAGCGCGCTTCACCGAACTGCTCGGCCCGGTATTCGAGCATTCTTCCTGGGTAGCGGGGCGGGCGTGGAGCAAGGGGCCGTTCCGTTCCTTGACGCATCTCCACGAGACGATGCTGCGTCAGGTCGAGGAGGCCTCCCCGGACGAAGCGCTGGCTCTGCTGCGCGCCCATCCGGACCTTGCGACCCGGCTCCGCGTAACGGCGCTGTCGGCCGAGGAGCAGCAGGGCGCCGGCCTGGATGCGCTGACGCCGGAGGAATACGACGATTTCAACGCCATGAATCGGGCGTATACGGAAAAGTTCGGTTTCCCGTTCATTCTCGCGGTCGCGGGACGGACGAAGGAGGACGTCGCCGAAGCGATGCGCCTCAGAATCGCCGGCGACCCGGCTTCCGAACGGAGGCGGGCGCTGGCTGAAATCGCCCGCATTACCGAGCTCCGTCTCGGTCGCATCATCGGCTCCTGAATATAGAACGAGAGGACGAGATTGCTATGTTGAAACTGCCGTGCGGACGCACGCTTTATTACGGAAAAGGCGACGTGCTCGTTTACCGGACTTACGCCCGCCCGCTGGAAGCGCCGCCGATACCGGAATCGCCGTACTCCGAGACGCGCAACGTCATCTTCGCCCATAACGTCAAATTCGCCGTCAGCGGCGAAGCGCTGCTGACGTCCTTCACCGAAGGGGACAACCGCCAGGTCGTCGCCACCGACTCGATGAAAAATTTCATTTTGCGCCAGTCGGCTTCGTTCGACGGTTGCGCGACGGAAGGGCTGCTTGCCTTTTTGGCCGAACGTTTCCTGGCGGTGTACCCGCATATCGATCGCGTGGAGCTGAGCGCGGACCGGATTCCGTTCGAGCCGCTCGCCGTGCCGGGGCCGGGCGGTTTCATGCACAACGACCTCGTGTACCGTCCTTCCCATAACGACCATGCAAGCGCCGGAATGGAGGTCGTGCGCAGTGAGGCCGGCGGCTCGGCGATCGCCTCCCACTGGTGCGGCTTGTCGGCGCTGCAGCTTATTAAAGTCAGCGGCAGCTCGTTCGCCGGTTTCATTCGCGATGAATACACGACGCTGCCGGAAGCGCAGGATCGGCCGCTGTTTATTTTCCTTGACCTGCTGTGGCGCTACGACGACCCGGAGGATGCGCTGCGGCCGGAGAAGGGACGCTACGTCCCGGCCGAGCAGGTGCGCGATATCGCGCATAACGTGTTCTACGAGTTCGCGACGCCTTCCATTCAATATTTGATCTGGCTGATCGGCCAGCGGCTGCTGACCCGGTTCCCGCAGCTGGCGGAGGTCAGATTCGAGTCGAACAACCGGACTTGGGAAACCGTCGTGGAGCCGGCGGGCGGCGGCGCGCCGGGCGTATTCACCGAACCGCGTCCGCCTTTCGGCTTCCAGGGCTTCTCGATGACGAAGGATGATCTGCTCGCCTTGCGCGACGATGTACCGGGGGAGTCGGCATGAGCGGGGGACGGCTGACGACGCATGTGCTGGACGTCTCGCGCGGGCGGCCTGCTCCCGGAGTGAAGGTGCAGCTGTGGCGGCTGGACGGGACGCTGCCGTGCGTGCTCGTGACGGAAGCGGTGACCAACGCCGACGGCAGGCTGAATCAGCCGCTGCTGGCGGAGGGTTGCCTGGAGCGCGGCGTGTACGAGCTGCTGTTCCATATCGGCGGTTATTTCGGCGGCGCAGTGGCCGGCGAAGGGGAAGCTTGCATAGGAGAAGCGTTCGCGAGCGGTTCCGCCGAGGCGAAGGCGGCCGCGCCGGAACAGCTGCTGGAGCAGGTGCCGGTACGATTCCGGGTGACCGATCCGGAAGCCCATTATCATATCCCGCTGCTGGCGGCGCCCGGCGGTTATAGTACGTATCGGGGGAGCTGAACGACATGGGGGAACTGGGAGAACTGGAGGAACGCTACGATGTGATCATCCGGGGAGGAACGGCCGTGCTTCCGTCCGGAGCGAGGAAGGCGGACATCGCGGTGAAGGACGGACGGATCGCGATCGTCGCGGACGCTGGCCTTCTTGACGGCGCAGGCCGTGCCGCGGAATCGATCGATGCGGACGGCCTGCTCGTCATGGCCGGGACCGTCGACGTCCATGTGCATGTTAACGAGCCGAATTTCGGTCATTGGGAAGGCTTCGCATCCGGATCGGCGGCGCTGGCGGCCGGCGGCTGCACGACTTACGCGGATATGCCGCTGAACGGCAATCCGCCGACGGTCGACGCGGATGCGCTGGCCTTGAAGGCGCGGATCGCCGAGGGCGCATCCGCCGTCGATTACGCCTTCTGGGGCGGGCTCGTCCCGGGCAACGCGGACCGATTGGCGGAATTGGCGGCCGCCGGGGTCGTCGGGTTCAAGGCGTTCATGTCGAATCCGGGCGGCGAGGGCGAGGGGCGATTCCGCGAAATCGGCCGCGAGGCGCTGCGGGATGGAATGCGCCGGATCGCGGCGTTCGGCGGCTTGCTCGCGCTGCATGCGGAGAGCGAGGCGATCACCTCGCGGCTCGCGGCGAAATTCGCGGCCGAGGGCCGGACGGGGGCGCGGGACTTTGCCGCATCGCGTCCGGCCGTGGCCGAGCTGGAGGCGGTATCCGTGGCGCTGGAGCTGGCGGCGGAGACCGGCTGCCGCCTCCATTTCGTGCATATCAGCACGCCGGAGGCGATCGACATGATAACGGCCGCCAAGCGGCGGGGCATCGATGTCACTGCGGAGACATGCCCGCACTACTTGACGCTGACGGAGGACGACATGGCGCTCGTCGGGCCGGCGGCCAAATGCGCGCCGCCGCTGCGCGGCGAAGACCGCAGGGAGAGATTGTGGTCCCTCCTGCTGGAAGGGGCGATCGATCTGATCGCATCCGATCATTCGCCGTGCCCGGAATCGATGAAGACGGCGCCGGGTCTGTCGTTCTTCGACGCATGGGGCGGCATCGCCGGCGCGCAGAACACGCTGGAGCTGATGCTGGAGGAAGGCTGGGTGAAGCGCGGCTTACCGCTGCCGCTGCTGTCGGCGGCGCTGTCGGCCAATCCGGCAAGGCGCTTCGGCCTCTATCCGCGCAAAGGCGAAATTTCGGAAGGCTTCGACGCCGATCTGGCGATCGTCGATCCGAACCGGCCTTATGTACTGACGCGCGAGGGGCTCTATCACCGGCATCCGCATAATCCGTACATCGGACGACAATTCACGTGTAAGGTCGTACGGACGCTGTGCCGCGGGAAGACGGTGTACATGGACGGAGAGGGCGTGACGCCCGGCGGCGGAATGCGGCTTACGGTTCCGCCTCGAATTGCGGGAGAGGGCGAAGCGCCGATCGAACGGACGATCGTCCTCCCGGCGCAGCCGGACGTCCCCAAGGCCCGGCCCGATGACCCCCATGCGCAGCCGGATGCCTCCAAGGCACAGCCGGATGTCCCCAAGCCGCAGCCGGATGTCCGCCAGGCGCAGCCGAATGCGCTTCCGGCGCAAACGCCTGCCTCCGCACCGGGGTTGAGCCGCCAGGCTTCGCGGCCATTGCCCGGCAACGGGGAGCGGCCGTCATGAGGGCGCCGCTGGACATGTCCGCCTTCGCGGAGCTCCAGGGGCTGCTTGATAAACTGGCCGTCTTCGGCGCCGAGGCGGGCGGCGGCGTCACCCGGCTGCTATATACGGAGCCGTGGCGGGCGGCCCAGCTGTTCCTGGAGGAGCGGATGCGGGCGGCCGGGCTCGAGACGCGCTTCGACCGCGCGGGCAATCTGTACGGGCGGCTGCTTGGCGCCGACCCGGCAGCGCCGGTCGTGCTGACCGGCTCGCATGTCGATACCGTCCGTTCCGGCGGCCGGTATGACGGCGCCTATGGCATAGCGGCCGGCCTGCTGGCGGTCGCCGCGCTCAAGCGAACCTGCGGCGCGCCGCTTCGCACGCTCGAGGTCGTGTCGCTTTGCGAGGAAGAGGGAAGCCGCTTTCCGCTCGCCTACTGGGGATCCGGGAATGCGACCGGCGTCTACGGCCTCGAAGACGGCGCAGGCATTGCCGACGCGGACGGAATTACGCTTGCGGAGGCGATGCGCGAGGCCGGCTTCGGCCTGGAGGCGCAGACGCCCTGTCTGCGCCGCGATATCGGCGCGTTCGTCGAACTGCATATCGAGCAGGGCATCGCGCTCGAGCGCTCGGGCCGGCGGATCGGACTCGTGGAGGCGATCGTCGGGCAGCGGCGCTATGCCGTCACGCTGACCGGAGCGAGCAATCATGCGGGCACGACGCCGATGTCGATGCGGGCCGACGCGCTGGCCGGCGCGGCCGAGATGCTGGCCCTGCTCGAGACGCGGGCGAAAGCGGCGGGCGATCCGCTCGTGGCTACGGCCGGCCGTCTCGAGGCGATGCCCGGCACGCCGAACGTCATACCCGGCGAGGTTCGGTTCACGCTCGATATCCGGCACGACGAGGATGCGATGCTGGAATCCTTTTGCCGGGATACGCTCGCCGCTTTCGCGGCCATTGCGCGAAGGCGGGGACTCGGTTTCGCGTCGCGTATCTGGCTGGCATCGAAGCCGGTGCCGATGGACGGCGGGCTGACCGGTCTCCTGGAACGCGCCTGCTTGGCGCGGGCTTACTCCTCGCGCAGGATGGTCAGCGGAGCGGGACACGACGCCCAGTTGTTCGCCGCCGTTTGTCCGGCCGCCATGCTGTTCGTGCCGAGCCGAGGCGGTGTCAGCCACTCGCCGGACGAATATTCGGCCCCGCTGCATCTGCAGGAAGGCGCTGCCGTCCTGGCGGACTGCCTGTACGAATTAACTTATGGACAGGAGTGGCAGCGATGAACCAACCGTTCGGCCTTGCGCCTTTCGACCGATCCGCCTACAAGGAATTGTCGCCTTCCCCGCGCATCATTATGACGCCCGGCCCCGTCGAGGCCGAGCCGCGCGTGCTGCGCGCGCTGTCGTATCCGATTCTGGGCCAGTTCGATCCCGAATTCACGCGGCTGATGAACGAATCGATGGAGCTGCTGCGCCATCTGTTCCGGACCGGCAACGAATGGGCATATCCCGTCGACGGCACGTCCCGCTCCGGCATCGAAGCGGTGCTGAACAGCTTGATCGAGCCCGGAGACCGGGTGCTCATCCCCATCTACGGCCGTTTCGGCCATCTGCTGCATGAGATCGCCCAGCGCTGCGGAGCTTCCGTGATCGTGATGGAACGGGAATGGGGCGGCGTCTTCGCCCCCGGGGAAATCGCGGCCGCCGTCACGCGGGAGCGTCCCGATCTCGTCGCGATCGTGCACGGCGAAACGTCGACCGGACGGTTGCAGCGGTTGGAGGGCATCGGTTCCGCATGCCGCGAAGTCGGCGCGTTGCTTGTCGTCGACGCGGTGGCGACGATCGGCGGCGTACCGATGGAGACGGACGCATGGCAGCTGGACGCCGTCATTGGCGGCACGCAGAAATGCTTGTCGATTCCGTCCGGCATGGCGCCCGTTACGTATAACGATCGCGCCGAACGCAAGCTGCTGAAGCGCAAGCGGATCGAGCGCGGCCTTCGCTCCGGCGCCGGCGATTCGCCTTCCGCGCGGCCCGTGCAAAGCAATTATCTTGACTTGAGTCAATTGCAGGATTATTGGAGCCCGGCCCGGCTCAATCACCATACCGAAATGACGTCCATGCTGTATGCGCTTCGGGAGGGCGTTCGGATCGCGCTGTCCGAAGGTCTGGAGGAACGATTCGCCCGCCACCGATTGCACGAGCGGGCACTGATGAGCGGCCTGCGCGCAATGGGGCTTGAGCTATACGGCGATCCCGGCTGCAAGCTGCCGGTCGTCACATGCGTCAACGTGCCGGACGGCATCGACGGCGAGCGGGTGCGCGAACGGCTGCTGCGCGGCTTCGGCGTCGAGATCGCCAGCTCGTTCGGGCCGCTGAAAGGGAAAATATGGCGAATCGGCACGATGGGCTACGGCTGCCGGCAGACGAACGTGCTTCATCTGCTCGGCGCGCTGGAGGCATCGCTGCTGCGCGAAGGCCGGAAGCTGCCGGCAGGCGAGTCCGTGCAAGCGGCGCTCGACGTATACGATGATCAGGCATGAACGCCTGTCACCAGGGAGGGACGAGAGTGACGGATAAACTGATCTATAACGGAACGGTGCTGCCGATGGACGCAGCGGGCAGCGTGCTCAAGCCCGGTTACGTGTACGTATCGGAAGACGAAATCAAAGAGGTGGGTCCGTGGCGCTGGGACGACGAACGGCTGCAGCGGCTTCGCGAGACCTGTCCGTACGTCTGCGACGCGGAAGGGAAGGCTGTCATTCCGGGACTTATCAACGCCCACACCCATTTGTTCCAAACCTATATGCGCGGCGTGTCCGACCATTTGCCGCTCGCGGACTGGCTGCGCGAAATTATCTGGCCCCTAAGCCTCGTCATGGAGCCGGAGGATTTCTATTTGGCGGGCCTCATCGGCTGCGTCGAAAATTTGAAGTCCGGCGCGACCTACTTGATGGACCACCATTACATTCATACTTCTCCGGATAATACGTCCGGCGTGCTGCGCGCGTTCGTCGACTCCGGCATACGAGGCCATCTCGCCCGCGGCGGAGCCGACTTGTCCGGCGAACGGCGGCTGCGCGAATCGGCGGAGGAGGTGTTCGCCGCGACGGACGATCTGCTGGACGATTGGGAAGGCGCGGCATCGGGGCGGGTAAGCATCGCGCTCGGCCCGCTTAATCTGTACGGCTGTTCGCGCGGATTTCTCGAACGCGCCGCCCGCTATGCAGACGAGCGAGATCTCATCGCCCACGTGCATGTAGCGGAGACGAGCGGTCAGATCGACAATACGCTTGAACGGTTCGGCTTGCGCAATCTCGAGCTGTTGAGCGAAGTCGGCCTGCTGGGCGAGCGCACGCAGGTCGTGCATGGCATATGGCTGGACGACGGCGAGCTGGAGACGATCCGCGACAGGCGGGCCTCGGTCGTGCATTGCCCGGTATCGAACATGTATCTCGCCTCCGGGATCGCGCGCGTGCCGGCTATGCGGCGGCTGGGCATCAACGTGGCGCTCGGCACGGACGGGCCCGGAAGCAACAATTGCCAAGACAATCTCGAGGTGTTGAAATTTACGGCCTGCCTTCATAAAGTCGATGCGATGGACGCGACGCTGCTGCCTCCGATGGATGTGCTGCGGATGGCGACGAACGGCGGAGCGAAGGCGATGGGCCGCGAAGCCGATCTCGGCAGTCTCGAGCCCGGCAAGAAGGCCGACCTCGTCGTCGTCGATCTGCTGAAACCGCATATCAGTCCGGTTCACCGCGCTTCCTCCGCCCTCGTATATAACGCAAACGGCAACGACGTGGAGCTCGTTATGGTCGGCGGCCGAATCGTCGTCGAAGAAGGGCGGTGCGTTCTCGTAGACGAACGGGAATTGCTGCGCCGCGCCCAGGCGCGCGTCGACGCGCTGCGCGCGAAGCTGGCGGCGCGCTATCCGGCGTTTCGTTCCGGTCAATAATTACACATCCCATTGAAGGACGGTGCTTCGCTTATGGCAAGACTGCTCGATCCCGTGCTGGAAAACGATTGGCATGCCGTGTATTTATCCTCCGAGCTGAAGGAGAAGCCGATCGGCATCACGCTGCTCGGCGAGAGGGTGGCGCTGTTCCGGAACAGCCGCGGCGTCCAGGCGCTGCGCGACCTGTGCATCCATCGCGGCGCGATGCTGTCCAAGGGCTGGATGAAGGGCGATGAGATCGTCTGCCCCTATCATGGCTGGCGGTACGACGGCGAAGGGCGATGCGTCTGCATTCCGGCCCAGCCGGCCGGGGAACGGATTCCGCCGCGGACGAGGACAATAGCCTACGCCTGCGAGGAGAAGTACGGTTTCGTCTGGATCTGTCTCGGCGAACCGGCGGGCAGCGTGCCGCATTTCGAAGAGTTCGCCGACCCGGCCTTCCGTCCGCTGCCCTGCGGACCGTACAAGGTGAAGGCGGCGGGGACGCGGGTGATCGAGAATTTCACCGATTTTGCGCATCTTATGTTCGTCCATCAGGATTTGCTTGGCCATCCCGACTACGCCGAGCTTCCGGACATCCAGGTCGTCAAGGAGCAGGACCGGATTTATATCGAGAACATTCCGATATTCCAGCCGGTCGCGCATTCGGGCTCGGATAAGCAGGATGGAACGACGTATGTCTATCGCAAGGAAGTATTCCGTCCGCTGTCCGGAAGGCTGTCGAAGACCGACCCCGGCAACGGCCAGACCCTGTGGATTCTGCTTACCGTCTCTCCGGTGGCGGAGGACGAATGCCTCGTGTTCATGTTGGTCTCTCGCAATTACGGCTTCGACGCGGACGACGCGAATTTCATCCGCTTCCAGGATATCGTCTTCGATCAGGATGCGCAGGTCATCGAATCGCAGAAGCCCGAGCTGCTGCCGCTCGACCTGCAGGCGGAGCTGAACCACCGGGTCGATGTCTTCTCGGTCGCGTACCGCCGCTGGTTGAAAGAACTCGGGGTAACTGTGGGGACTGTCTAATCATCCCGTGCCTATTCACGTCATATATACGTTATGTATGACGATTATGAGTTAGTTACATGTGATGCGCTTCGCAGTACAAGGAGCGAATAACAATCTATTCTCCGAATATTGTGCCGGATTACAAATCTAATGTAATATATATTGACCTGTATATGACGCACCCTCTATGATGAGCCTAGAAGCACAAAATAAAAAAAGAAGCTTGATGGAGGGGAGCATGACCATGAAAACTGTGAATGCGAAGAGAGGCGCCGCTTTAACCGCGATTATGGCTTTATCCGCCGGTCTGATGTCTGCATGCGGCTCGAACGGCAATGCAAGCGATTCTAACGGCTCGGGAACGAAGGAGCCGGTCAAAGCGACGCTCGTCCTGAACTGGTTCGCGGAGCCGGAGCACGGCGGGAATTTCGCCGCGCAGGAGAAAGGCTTCTACGCGGACGGCGGTCTCGACATGACGCTCATGCCCGGCGGTCCTTCGGTTTCGGCCACCCAAATCGTCGCTTCCGGCAAAGCGGAGTTCGGCATGGCGAACGCCGACGACATCCTGGTCGCGAGGCAGGAGGGCATTCCGGTCGTGGCGATCGGCACGGCGTTCCAGAAGAGCCCGCAGGCGCTCTTCTACCACAAAAATGCCGGCATCGACGGCTTCGGCGACCTGAACGGGCACAAGGTCTATGTCGCCTCGACCGCAAGCTTCTGGCTCTTCATGAAAAACAAATATAAACTGGGCGACGCGCAGGAAATGAAATACACCGGATCGCTCGTCAATTTCGTCAACGATAAGCAAGCGGTCACGCAGGGCTACGTCACTTCGGAGACGTACACGCTGCAGCAGCAAGGCGTCGAGTTCGACATGCTGTTGAACGCCGACTCCGGCTACAACGTTTATGCCGGCGTCTACTTTACGACAGAAGACATGATTAAGGACCATCCGGACGAAGTGAAGGCATTTATGGCAGCGACCGTGAAGGGCTGGGACTATTACAAAGACCACGCCGACGAGATCAATCCCGCCATTCAGAAGCAGAATCCGGACATGAGCCTCGATATGATGAAATTCAGCGCGGAGAAGGAGATGGACTTCGCGTTCGGCGGCGACGCCGCGACGGACGGTACGGGAACGATGAGCGAAGCGCGCTGGACGGAACTGCAGCAGCAGCTGCTGGACGTGGGCGTGCTGAAGAAGAAGGAAGATATCGGCAGTGTCTTTACGAAGGAATTCCTGCCAAGCAAATAAACGCATGCAATCAAACGGCTGCCTGCCGGAAGCGCCCGCGGGCAGCCGTACGTTCGCTATGAGGATCTCGCGAAGGCTACTGGAGAGGAGCGGTTGATATGCTGCAAACGCAACAGCCCGTACTGCGCAAATTTTATTATCCGGTCATGCCGGCGTCGATGCTGGAGGAAAGGCCGCGGAGCGTGACGATGTTCGGCGAGCCGGTCGTGCTGTGGCTGGATGAATCCGGCAAGCCGGCCGCCGCCGTGGACCGCTGCTGCCACCGTACCGCCAAGCTGTCGAAGGGGACGGTAAGCCGCGGCTGCATCGTCTGCCCGTACCACGGCTGGCAGTTCGACGGAAACGGCAAATGCACGTATTTTCCCCAGTCCGAGCTCGAGAACCCGCCGAAGGTTTACAAAATCAAAGCGTATCATTGCAAGGAGCGTTATGGCCACGTCTGGGTGGCGCTGGACGATCCGATCGCGGACGTTCCGGCTTTCAAGCGCGCGGACGAGCCCGGCTTCCGGCAAATCGAGGAATTCTATCACCCGATCGGCTGTTCGGCGCTGCGGCTGATGGAGAACTCGTTCGACAACGCGCATATCGCGTTCGTGCATCACAATACGTTCGGCGAGAACACCGACCCCGTTCCGGCGGAGATGGATATCGCGCCGTTCGACGGCGGGTTCGATATGCATGCCGAGATTCGAGTCACGAACAAGCTGAACAGCGTCGTGAAAGTCATCGACACCGAAGAGAAGGAGACGACGCGCAGAACGCACTCCCGCTGGTACATGCCGTTCATCCGCCAGACCGACATTACGTACCCGTCTGGGCTTATTCATTCGATCGTGACCTGCGCGACGCCGATCGACGACGGAAGCTGCATGCTGACGCAATTCGTCTTCCGCAACGATACGGAGGCGGACGTGCCGGCGGAGAAAGTGATCGCCTTCGACAAGGCGGTCGTCGACGAGGACATGGCCGTGCTCGAATCGACCGAGGCGAACGTGCCGCTCGACCTGAAGCTGCGCCTGGAGACGCATATGCATTCCGACAAGCCCGGCCTTCTCATGCGGGAAATGCTGCTGGACTTGCTGGAACGGTTCGGCGAGCGGGAAGTGCTTCCGCAGTTCGGCACGCCGCAGGTATACAAGATTGAAGTGAAACAATGATCTGGCGGCCAGCCGCATCCCCGTTCCCCGGCTTAGACAGCTCCAGCAGTTTGACTCACATCGCATAAGGAGAGATAGGCAGCAGCACTGTCTGCGAATCGCATTGAATCCGGACAGGAGATCCGCTATTCGCCTGTTTTCATGGCTTTATTAATGCTCGCGGACATAGTCCGTTGCCCACGAAGACGATCCGGCCGGCATGGGCAATATCGAAGAACCGGGTACTTTCTCGACAGCAGGAGCGTGAAAAGTGAAGCTTGAGAAATCAAGCTTCTTTTGGTTGTTATTCCGGTCATATATGTCACCGGCAATAAAACCGATCAAGCGTTATAGTAGTAAAGGGGATCGTGAGGATAAGTGAAATCTTGGGCTGCCGCAGTCACGCTTTCGATGGTATAAGTCATTGTAGCGGAAGGATCGCGCGATGAATGTGATGTCCACTAGAAACGCAGCTCGGTTCGGTTAGCAGGACCGCGCCATTCCCCGTAGAGGAGATTCAACGGATCTGTGCGACAATCGGGTTCGAGCCGCTAAGCTTAAGCTTAGCCGCATTTGCCAACAGATGATAAGAATCGCAAGCTTTGTTCGCCTATACTAGCATACGAGGGGAGGGATAATGTGGATTGGCTTCATCGAATGAACCGCGTCATTGCATATATCGAAGATCATTTGACCGAGGACATACGAATGGAGGCGATGGCGTCGATCGTCGGCTGCTCGACATACGAGTTCTCCCGCATATTTTCGTTCATGACCGGCATGCCGGTCTCGGACTATATCAGGCGGAGACGGCTGACCCAGGCCGTTTTCGACATCCAGAACGGAAACGGGAGAATAATCGATGTTGCGCTCAAATACGGCTATGAATCGCCGGGGACGTTCTCCCGTGCGTTCAAGGAGCTGCATGGGCAAACGCCGCTGTCGGCGCGGAAAAGCGGTGTTTCCTTGAAGACCTATCCCCAGATCGCCTTCAAACTCACCATCAGGGGAGTGAATGAGATGAGATTTCGGATGGAAACCAAGCCGGCTTTCCAAATCATCGGTTTTGCCTGCGGCGGAGACAGCGAGGACTGGCGTTCGTTCATGAAACGGTATAACGCGAGGCTGCTGAACGGAGAAGGCCTCGCCAGCTACTATCAGGCCCCTTACTGGCAGGTGGGGGCGTACAAATTCAGCGCAGCCGGGCATGAACCGGCCTGTATCATCGGAGCGGAACTCGGAGATAAGCCTGCGCTTGACGGCATGGATGTGGAGGGGATTCCCGCGGCGCTGTGGGCGGTATTTACGATTACGTCTAAAACCGGTTTCGCCGAGGCTGGGGAAGCGTATGCCCGCATTATGACGGAATGGTTCCCGGTGAGCGGATACAAGCGAAATCAACAGGTGCCGTCCCTGGAGGTATACGGCCCGGGCGACGCTAATTCGGACGCGTATGAATGGGAGGTGTGGATGCCCGTGCTGAACAAGTAATCGGGCAGATCGATGCAAGTCTCGCTCTGTGCGAGTCGAACAATTCTTCCTTCACGGAAGACGCTTTTTTAACTTAATTGCTAAAGCCTATCATCGAAGTGAAGGATCGTTCGTTTACCGTGCTGTTAGGGCCGTCGGGCTGCGGAAAGACGACTGCCTTGCGCATGATTGCCGGCCTGGAGGAGGTTAGCGCCGGACAGATTTACATCGGCGACCGAAATGTCACCAAAACGGAGCCCGGAGAGCGAGGGATTGCCATGGTCTTCCAAAACTATGCCATCTATCCTCATATGACGGTGCGCAACAATATAGAATTCGGCTTGAAAACATAAAAGTATCCAATTTAGACGCCAAATTACGCAACCAGATGCGAGGCGAGCTGATCGAGCTGCACCGGGACTTGAAATCCACGTTCGTATTCGTTACGCATGATCAAATCGAAGCAATGACGATGGCAACCGATATCGTGATCTTCAATCATGGACGCGTCATGCAGCAAGGTACCCCCAAGGAAGTATACGAGAATCCGGCCAACCTGTTCGTGGCTACCTTCATCGGCGATCCCCGCATGAATACGATTGCTCTTCCGGGCATGGGAGCGATCGGGTTTCGCCCGCAGAAAGCGAGGCTGACGAAGCCGGCCCGTTTCCGAGGCATACAGGCCGCCGGGATGATCGTGACCAAGGAAATGCTCGGGATGGATCACTTGTATCACGTGGCTGCGGGCTGTAGCACGATCATCATGAAGACGGAAGATGATTTGAACGTCGGCGAGTCCGCCCGTCTCTATGTATCCGGGCACGACCTGTACTATTTTGATAGCGAAGAGCAGCGAACGAGAGACGAGGCGTTTATCGAATCCGCCTTGAACCGGATCGCAGCGATGGAGGGCGTCATTGTGACTCGCAAGCAATTGGCCGGCAGCGCGCATGGTTAACAAGCTCCTTCGCAACCCGTATGTGCTTATCGCTCCGGCGGTCATTCTCGTATGGGAGAGCTGTAAGCCAGCTCTCTCTTTTTATTATGGAAGGCACGCGGCCATCATTTCACTCCGCTTTCGCTGCGTTTCGATCATTGCCACGCCAGGCAGATCACAGCAGCCTGCTGATAATCCTAAGGCACAGTACAAAAGCAAAGGAAAATGCGGCCGGTGGCCGCGCGAGAGATGCCGGCGCGGGCGGGCCGCATATGCCGCCTTTCAAGCTCATTCGGGGCTGTAACGAAGCCGTCATCGCAGCCAAACGCATCGAACCTGGTCGTGCAATGGCGGCTTTTCTCGTTCGAGAACACCGGCCCTCCGGGCAAATCCTTGCACGGCCAGAACCGGATGCGGTGAACCTGGCTTCGACGGCTTCGTTATACGAATGATTGGCTCCTTGAAAACTACATAAGAAGCTACTCGCGAGGGCGGCTTATGCCGCGATCCAGAACGTATTGAATGATCGGTTCATGCCTATGCCGGAATGGCCCGAAGACGTGCTGGGGCGCTCGAGTTATTGACAGAATATTGCGCTTATTTTATAGTGAACGTAATGAACAATGACCAAATGCGATGAAGAGGACAAGTAGGTCGGAAACGCCATTCAGAGAACTGCCGGTCGGTGCGAGGCAGCGGATATCCGAATCCAAAAATCACCTCGGAGCTGGCCCCCGAATCAGAGTAGACGGGCCCGGGATTCTACCGTTACACAGAAGCATCGTTGTTGGACGATGGCTAAGAGGGCGTTTGATGCAAACGCCAATCAGGGTGGTAACGCGGAGCAGCTCCGTCCCTATCGGGACGGAGTTTTTTTGCGTCTTCATCATCTACGATTAAATTGGAGAAAGGGTGATATGTCCATGCAATTCAAGCTGTATACGGATGTGCATGCGTTTTACGACGCTACCTATGATGTGCTGATGCGTCATGAAGCGCAAAATTTGATTCCTCTCGGCAATATTATCATCGGGCATGAAGGAAGAGACAAAACAGACTGGCGTGATCCTGTCAATTGGCTTATGGCAACGGTTTCGGATGCCGAGGGCATACGATTGACCGCCATAATGACACCGCCGCACAATATTACGCTGTATGCAACGGATAATAGCATTAACCCGGAAGCCGTAAACTGTCTGATCGAGGAGCTGCTAGACCGTGAAATTCCAGGCGTGCTAAGCGAAAAAAACTTGGCGGAGTATTTCGCCAAAGCCTACGCCTTGCGCAAGGGAATAACGTTCAAAACAACCATGAACCAACGTATATATGAGCTTACGGCAGTAAACCCGGACATTCAGCAGGCCGGTAGCGTTCGATTGCTGGATGAAAAGGATATTCACTTTTTCCCGTACTGGGCCGAAGCATTCTATGCTGCGGCAAGTTATGGCAGAACGGAAATGGCCATCCCGCAAGATGCTGAGCCGTACCTCTACCGGATCGCATCGAAAAAACTGTATATTTTAGAGGTTGACGGGAGACCCGTTTCTATGGCGGGATATACGAGAGTCATGCAGACGGCTGTTGGCGTGGCGTTCGTATATACCCCTCCTTACGAGCGCGGAAAGGGTTACGCGACATCCATTGTGGCGCAAATCAGCCAACTTGCATTGGATAAAGGATTTACGAAGTGCGTCTTGTATACGGACTTGGCAAATCCCACATCGAACAGCATCTATCAAAAGATCGGCTATACTCCCATTTGCGATTCGCTCCAGTTAAAATTCGACCGGCAGCATGATGCGGACAGAACTTCTGTTACTTGAGAAAACAAGAACATAATGCAATAAAGATACGGCGGCGCGTTAGGGTAAAGCGCCGCCGTTTTTTCGTGAACCGATACATTGCGGAGTCCGCAGGCATTATTTTTCTATTTTAAATACGAAGATCAAAATAATACAAGATTTCGCTAAACGATCCGATATAATAAGATTCATGAAAACGCTTTTATGGCGGACGATCGTTCGGTGTCGAAACGTTTTCGCACATACATCTTTTTTACGAATCGAAACACCTTGTAAGAGAAAAGGGAGGATTCACATGAAAAAGTGGGCAGGCATTACCTTGACGGCCGCGCTGACGGTCGGCGTTCTTGCCGGTTGTTCCAACGGTTCGGACAGCGGAGGGAGCAAGGATACCTCCGGAAACGGCGCTTCCGGAAACAATTCGTCCGGCAAATCAACGCCGGGCAAAACGACCACGATCGACTTCTGGCAGCTGGACGGCACGGGAACGCAGGACTTCTACGTGACGCTGATCAAACAATTCGAGAAGGACCATCCGGATATTAAAGTCAAAATGGCGAATATTCCGGAAGACGGCTTCTTCGAAAAGCTGAACGCGGCCTTCGCGGCAGGCAAAGGGCCGGACTTGTGGGGCGGCTGGTATTCCCCGGATGAGTTCGAGCGCGGCTATATCGCGCCGCTCGACGAATTCATCGCTCGCGACCAATACGATATGGACAAGTATTTCCAGCCGGCCACGGCGCTTCGCCTGAAAGGCGCGGACGGCCATTATTACGGTCTTCCGCGGGATATGTCGAACGCGGTCATCTACTACAACAAGGATCTGTTCGATAAATACGGCGTGCCGTACCCGACGTCGGATTGGACGCTCGACGATTTCCATGAAGCCGCCAAGAAACTGACGCATCCGGACGACGGCATTTACGGCACGGACCTGTTCGCGAGCGACTTCAACGCGATTACGGGCAACCCGATCATCTGGAACATGGGCGGGGACGTGGCAAGCGACGACGGCAAGAAGGTCAAAGGCTACGTCGATTCTCCCGAGATGATCAAGCTGTTCCAATACGCGCAAACGCTGTCCAAAGAAGGCGTCAACGCGCCGTCCTCGGTCATGCAGACCGCGGGCGACCAAGGTCCGTTCTCCGGCGGCAAAATCGGCATGTCCCTCGGCTTCCTGTGGGGCTATAACGATATTAAGAAAGCAGGCTTCAAGGCAGGTGCCGTCGGGTTCCCGAAAGACGCCGGCAGCGCTAATAATTTCGCCTGGACCGAAGAAGTCAGCTGGTACATGAACAACAAGAGCGAGAAGAAGGACGCGGCATGGGCGTTCATGAAGTATTTGTCCAGTCCGGAAGTCGGCAAGCAGGCGATCGATACGAATTTCATGTGGGGACCGCCGATGCCGAGCGTATGGGAGGAGAAGGGGCTGGAGCAGGACGAGCTGCTCAAGGTATTCCTCGAGCAGGCGAAGCTGACGACGAAGGCGCCTTCTTACGACCGCAACCGGACATGGAACGAGGTCGGCTCGATGTTCACGCAGGCCTACACCGACGTCGTAAATCCGGTAGACGGCAAAACCTACAAGGATCCCGCCGAAGTGCTGCCTAAGGTGGCGGACGAGATGCAGGCCAAGATCGACGAGCTGCTCTCGCAGCAATAAGCTTGCCGCGCGTAGTCATAACGTTTCCGCCCTGTGCGCCTAAATCCGGCGCACGGGGTTTGTTTTCCTAACTGAACAGGGATGTGATCGCATGGTAAAACTGCTTGAGAAAAACCTGCTGGACCCGGAGACGGACATTCATTACGCCTATCACAAATCGATCTCGAATATTACCGACATGCACGACCATGACTTCTACGAGCTCTTCCTGGTGACCAAAGGCTCCGTCTTGCATCTGATCAACGGCAAGAAAGAGCTGCTCGAAGCGGGTACATTGTGCTTCGTCAGGCCTTCCGACGTGCATTGCTACGCCGGGGACGGCAACCGTCCGGTCGAGCTGTTGAACCTCGCGTTCTCGCCCCGAATGGCAGAAGCCATGTTCGGCTACCTGGGCGACGGCTTGGACGCGGAAGGGCTGCTGAGCAGCCCGATGCCGCCCGTCAAGCAGATCGGAACCTATCAGACGGACATCATCCGGGATAAGCTGCATGAAATCACGGTGCTTCCGGGCATGCAGAAGAAGCAGATCCGCTCGGAGATCCGGGTGTTTACGGCAGATATCTTCATGAGCTGCTTCTCCGATCGTCCGGAGGCCGCCGCAACGCTTACCGTACCCGATTGGCTGGTCGACCTGGCGAACGAAATGCGCATCAAGGAAAACTTCGCGGAAGGCCTGCCGCGGCTGTACGAGCTGTCCGGGAAAAGCCCGGAGCATCTGACCCGGGTCGTCAAGAAGTGCTTCGGCAAAACGCCGACGGAATGGATCAACGAAATTCGGCTGCAGTACGCGGCCAACCTGCTCGTGCAGACCGACGACGCCATCGTCTCGATTTGCATGGAAGCCGGCTACGAGAATTTGAGTCACTTCTATCACTTGTTCAAAGAACGATTCGACAGCACGCCGGCCAAATTCAGGAAGGGCAACCGCAAAGTGGCGATACCCGCATCGAAACAAGCGGGGCCGTCCGTGTACGAGCTGATGGAATATCAAAATAGAACAAAGGCGCGTACCGTCTGAAACAAGAACGGCGGCGAATCGTTCCCTATAATGAAGATAGCAGGAGTCAAAACGATTTTACACACGTTCACGCACGAAGGGAGACGGTCCGCGATGTCCAAATTGACTGCAGAAGAAGTAACGTTTTATCGCGAGCAAGGTTATCACTTATACAAGAAGCCGGTATTCTCGGCCGAGAAAATGGCGAGGCTGACGGCAATCTTCGAAGAGCAGCTGGCCGAGAAGGGCGCCAAGCTGTCCGACGAGCTCGACACGCCGCATTTCCGCGATCCGCGCCTGCTGGAGTTTCTGCTGGCCGACGAAGTGCTTGACCTGGTCGAGCCGCTGATCGGTCCCGACATCATTCTCTGGTCCAGCCACTTCATCTGCAAGGATCCGTTCACGGGGCGCCAGACGCCTTGGCACGAGGATTCCGCGTATTGGAACGGACGCTTCGACAAGTACGACAACATCGTCACCGTCTGGCTTGCGATCGATCGCAGCAACAAGGAGAACGGCTGCATGCGAGTCATTCCGGGCACGCATCATAACGGCTTCTCCGAATACGAATCGGTCGACATGGCGATCAACACGTTCCACGCGACGATCAAGAACCTCGACGAATCGGCGGCGGTCTACTTCGAGCTCGAGCCCGGCGAATGCTCGCTGCACGATTCCCGCATCATCCACGGCGCGACGGCGAATACGAGCCCGCACCGCCGGTGCGGCTACACGATGAGATTCTTGTCGGCCGATACGAAGGTCGTGCCGGAGAAGAACGAGAACTGGCAGATCTTCCTGGCGCGCGGACAAGACCGCGCCGGCAATCAATACGTGAACGTCGAGTAAAGCCTTCGTTGACAACGCTTTACCGGAAGGGCGCCACGTCCTTCCCTTTGCGGTTTCGCATGTCCGTTTGCGTAAACGTTTTGACAATTCTGATCACAATTCATTCAAGGAACGGGGGCCCGTCATGGCCAAATCGATTATGAGCAAGGCCGAACGCAGGGAGGAAAGACTCGGTTTTCTGTTCATCTCCCCTTGGCTGATCGGATTAGTCATCTTCGCGGTATTCCCAATCGCCGCGTCGCTGATCATCAGCTTCATGAAGTGGGATATTTACCAGTCGCCGTCCTGGGTAGGTTTGGATAACTTCAAGCATCTGTTTCACGACAAGCTGTTCTACAAATCGCTGCGCGTCACGCTTGTCTACAGCGCCTTCGCGATTCCGCTCGGCTTGATATTCGGTCTGGCCCTGTCGCTGATGCTCAATCTGAATATTCGCGGCATCAATACGTACCGGACGCTGTTTTACCTGCCGTCGGTCATCTCGGGCGTGGCCATCGCCATGGTTTGGAAATGGATCTTCAATAGCGATTACGGCCTGCTCAATTACCTGCTCTCGCTCATCGGCATCCACGGCCCGAAATGGCTAGAGGATCCGAACTGGATTCTAACGACTTACATCATCATGAGTCTGTGGAGCATCGGAGGGAGCGCCATCATCTTCCTGGGCGGCTTGCAGAACATTCCGGGCCATCTCTACGAGGCGGCCAAAATCGACGGCGCCCGGCTCTTGCAGCGGTTCTCCCGGATTACGCTCCCCTTGCTGACGCCAACGCTGTTCTTCCAGCTTCTCATGGGCATCATCGGTTCGTTCCAGGTGTTCACGTCCGCGTTCATCATGAACGGACGAGGCGGCAGCTCGAGCGGCGGCGGACCGAATAACGAAGGGCTCTTCTACATGCTGTACCTGTACCAGAAGGCGTTCAAAACCTTCGACATGGGCTACGCGTCCGCAATGGCTTGGGTCGGCGGGATCATTTCGTTCATTCTGGCGATCGTCGTCTATAAGTCGCAAGGCAAATGGGTGTTCTACGACGCCGAAGACAATAACGGAAAGGGGAAAACGGCATGACCTACCGCATTCGCAAACTCGGCGGTTCGACCCTGGCGCATCTGGTGCTGGCAGCCTTGTCGATCGTGTGCCTCATTCCGTTCCTGTGGATGATCTCCACTTCGCTGAAGACGAAAGCGGGCATGTGGGAATTTCCGCCCAAGTGGATTCCCTCCCATCCGCTCTGGCACAACTATCACGACGCGTTCACGCTCGCTCCTTTCGGCACCTACATTACGAACACGCTCACGCTTGAAATTCTGACGATCGCCGGACAAGTCATCTCGTGCACGCTCATCGCGTACGGCTTTTCCCGGTTTCGCTTCCGCGGCCGCGACGCGCTGTTCTTCCTGATGCTGGCGACGATGCTCATTCCCGAGCAGGTCTTGATGATTCCGACGTTCCTGTTCTATAGCAAGCTGGACTGGATCGATACGTACTTGCCGCTCGTCGTCCCGTCCTTCTTCGGCAACGCGTTCTACGTGTTCCTGATGCGGCAGTTCCTGCTGACCATCCCGAAGGATCTGGACGAGGCGGCCAAGATCGACGGCGCGAACGAGTTTCAAATCCTGTGGAAGGTGCTCGTGCCGATACTGCGCCCGTCGCTCACGATTATCGTCGTCTATACGTTCACCGGCGTCTATAACGATTTTCTGTCGCCGCTCATCTACCTGAATTCGCCGGAGAAGTTCACGCTCGCCATCGGTCTTGCGAACTTCGTCTCTTCCCGGTCGACGGAATGGAATCTGCTCATGGCTGCCTCCACGGTCATTCTCCTGCCGCTGCTCATCATCTATTACGTCGCGCAGAAGAACCTGATCGGCGGCATCGCCAGCTTGGGCATCAAGGGTTAAGGAAGGAGGGAAGACGTTGAAAAAGACCGCCTTGCTCCATTCCGGGCTTTCGCAGCTGATCGCATCGCTCGGCCATACCGACCGGATCGTCGTCGCGGACTGCGGGCTGCCGATCCCGCGGCACGTGAAGCGGATCGATCTTGCGCTCGTGCAAGGCATACCCGGCTTCGTCGACACGCTGCGCGCGATCCTAAGCGAGCTCGCCGTCGAGAGCGCCATCGTCGCCGAAGAATGGACGGCCGTCAAGGGCGCGGTGCGATCGGAGGCGCTCGAGCTGTTGGGCGACGTTCCGATAACGGCTATCCCGCATGCGGACTTGAAGCGGCTGATCGCGGAAGAAGCCGTCGCGGTCGTTCGGACGGGCGAGAACACGCCATACGCGAACGTGATCCTGCAGGCCGGCGTCGCGTTCGACATCTGATTGCGCGAAGAGGAGAGAGAAGACATGAAAGCTGCTGCTATATTTGGACCCGGCGACGTCCGGGTCATGGACATCGCCAAGCCGTCGCCGGGTCCCGGCGAACTGCTGATCGAGGTGAAAGCGTGCGGGCTCTGCTCGTCGGAGCTCGGCATGTGGAACGATCCGAATTTCAAGACGGCGGAGCCGATCTTCTTCGGGCATGAAGTGAGCGGCATCGTCGTCGCCTTGGGCGAAGGAGCCGGGCGCTTCGCGGTCGGCGACCGGGTGACGATCTTCACCGACCGGGGCGGATACGCCGAATTCGTGTCCGTGCCGGAGGAATGGGCCATCAAGCTGGCCGACCACGTGCCGTTCGATTGGGCGCTCGGCGAGCCGATCGGCTGCGCGATGAACGGCACGGCACGCTCCGGGATAGAAGTCGGCGACACGGTCGTGCTGATCGGCGTCGGTTTCATGGGCGGGCTGATCCTGCAAGGCGCGCGCCTTAAGGGAGCCACCCGCATTATCGCGGTCGACACCCGGCCGGAATCGATCGAGCTGGCAGGCAAGCTCGGCGCGGACGCGGTCATCGACGCGACGAAGGAAGACGCGGTCGCGCGCATTCTCGAGTTGACGGACGGCGAAGGCGCGGACGTCGTCATCGAAGCGACCGGCAAGCAGGGAGCGCTCGATACCGCGACCGAAGCGGTGCGCATCCGCGGCCGGCTCGTCATCTTCGGCTACCATCAAGGAGGCAAGCGCATGATCGACGTGCAGGCCTGGAACTGGAAAGGACTCGACGTGATCAACGCGCACGAGCGCGACCCGCAAGCGTATTTGAAAGGCATTCGCACGGGAATGAAGCTGCTCGAATCCGGCCAATTGGCCATCGCGCCGCTGCTCTCCCATTACTACGGGCTGCAAGACATTAACGCCGCTTTCGAAGCGGCAAAGGGCAAGACGGAAGGGTTTCTGAAAGCAGTCATTACATTCGAATAGACGAAGGGGAACGTACACGATGAGAAAATTGAAGGTTGGACTGGTTGGACTCGGAGAAGTGGCCCAAATCACGCATTTGCCGATTTTGGAAAATTTGGCGGACCGCTATGAAATCGCGGCGCTTTGCGATATTTCGCCGACACTGCTGCAGGTGCTGGGCGAGAAGTACCGGGTGACGAATTTGTACACGGATTATAAGGAGCTTGCGGCGCAGGCGGATCTCGATGCCGTGTTCGTGCTGAACAGCGACGAATACCACGCCGATTCCGCGATTCAGGCGCTCAAGAACGGGAAGCATGTCCTGATCGAGAAGCCGATGACGCTCAATCGCGCCGACGCCGACGCAATGATCCGGGCGCGCGACGAGGCGGGCGTGCAAGTGATGGTCGGCTACATGCGCCGCTATGCGCCTGCATTCACGGAAGCGCTGGAGGAAATCAAGACGCTCGGCCCGATCCAATACGCGAAGATCCGCGACATCATCGGCCCGAACCGCAAAATCATCGACCAATCGAGCACGGTGTACCGCTTCGGCGATATCCCCGGCGACAAGATGGATGAGCGCTGGACGCGCCGTTCGGCGATGATCAAGGAGGCAATCGGCGACGTGCCGCAGGATATCTATAACGCGTACGGGCTGCTGGCCGGCTTGAACAGCCATGACCTGTCCGCGATGCGCGAGCTGCTCGGCATGCCGAAACGCGTCGTCTCGGCGACGCAGTGGAACGGCGGCGGCTACATTACGGCCACCCTCGAATTCGACGGCTATTTCGCCACCTTCGAGACGGGCGTGGACGAGCAGTGCCGTTTCGACGCCTCGATCGAAGTGTTCGGCAAATACAAGCAGCTGAACGTGAAGTACGACACGCCATACATCCGTCATCTGCCGACGACGCTGGAAGTGAAGGAAACGGTCGGCGAAGCGTATCATGAGTACGTCAAGCGCCCGACGCTGAAGGATCCGTATACGGTCGAGCTCGAGACGTTCTATGACGTCGTAACGAAGGGGATCGCGCCGAAGACGACGCCGGAAGACTACAAGCAGGATCTCGAATTGTTCAAAATGATCGCGGACGCGCTGCTGGCCAACGAGCAATAACCAGGCCGTACGCGCAGGAAAGGAGAGTGCCGCATGGCTCATTCGAATCCGGCTCCCGTCCGGCAATGGACGCGGGGCGACGTTACGCTGACGTTCGACGAGAACGACGGCCGGCTCCGGTCCGTCCAAGCCTCGGGCAGGGGCGTATGGCGGGGGGACTTGACCCTCGATATCGGCTGCGACGGCCGATACGGGACGGGACGCCTTGCCTGGCGCAGCTTCGAAGGCGCCAACACGTGGGAGCTTCCGCGCGTCATTCCGGGCGAAGGCCCGGAAGCGCCGTGGACGTTCGCCGGCTGGGAAGAGACGGAGGAGCTGCTGACCGCCAGGTTCCGCCGCGGCGGACTGGCGCTGGCCGTCCGGTACGGCGCGATCGGCGCGAACGCGGTCATCGAAGCGGAGTTCGAGAACGCGGGCACGGCTTCCTTGCACGTGAACGGCGTCGCTTTCATGGCAAGCCAGCCGATCGGACCGGAAGGGACGGCATTCGATTTTCCGGGCAACGTGCCTTACCGGATGTTCGAAGCCGCAAGCCTGGCCGACCGGGCGCCGGTCGAGACCGGGCTCGTCAATCCCGTCATCCGCTTGAACAGCGGCGGCGAGCGGACCAACCTCATATTCGTGGACGAAGAAGAGAAGTGGGGAACCGGCGTCTACCGGGACGGCGAACGGCTGCGGCTCGTCAATCTCGCGGCCGTCGAAGCGAATCTGTTGCCGGGCGGGAAGCTGACATGCGGCATGCTGTACGTGCAGGCGATCGGAGACGGAGATCCGTTCGCGCCGATCCGCGAGCTCTATGCCGGCCGAGGCTGGACGCCGCCGGCGGACGGCCATCGGGACGGCGTGCTCTACTCGTGCCACCCGCACGGCACGATGGACGCGGATTTCCCGATCCGCCGCGACATGGCGGCATTCGCCGGGGAGCTGCCGGCGCTGCGCGACATGGGCATCGACCATGTCTGGGTGCTGCCGATCTTCGAGCATCTGGATCGCGGCGTCTATCATCCGACCGATCAGCGCATCGTGGATCCGCGTTACGGCAGCGACGAGGACGTCGCCCTGTTCAGCCGCAGGCTGCATGACCTCGGCATGACGCTGCTGTTCGATTATGTGCCGCACGGTCCCGAGCTCGAGGATCCGCTCGGCCGCGAATATCGCCGATGGGCTTCCGTCGGCAGGGACGGCGAACCTCAGATCGAATGGAACTGCTTGAGCTTCGACATGACGAATCCGGAATATTTGACCTACACGAGAGAGCTCGTCAAAGAACATGTCGCGCGCTTCGGCGTCGACGGCGCGCGCATCGACTGCGCGATGGGCGGGCTGACGAATTGGCGGCCTTACGGCGGCAACCGCCCGAGCAGCTCGAATCTGAAGGGCGGCATCCTGATCAGCAAGGCGATCCGCGACGGCTTCGTCGAGGCCGGCAAGAAGCCGCTGTCGACGCCGGAGAACTTTAATCCGGTTCCGGCCTACGCGCCGTACACCGACGTCTTCTATGACATGGCGCTGTTCCGGGCGCTCTATGAAATGGAAGAGGAACGGCTCGCCCCGGCGGACTTTGCCCGCGAGCTCACGCGCTGGCTGGAGGCGGAGCTGCTCAGCACCGTTCCCGGCTACGTCAAGCTCCGGTTTCTCGGCAATCACGATACCGTTACGTGGGTATGGAACAAGTCGCGCGCGACGGCATGGTACGGCGAAGCCCGAGCGAAGGCGCTCTGGGTGCTGCTCAGCTGCATCGACGGCATGCCGATGCTGTACCAAGGCGACGAGGACGCGTCCATCTATCTTCAAGATGGCCCAGATCTGCGGGCGTTCTTCAAGGAGTTGTTCGCGATGCGGCGCCAGTGCTTCGATGCCGACTTCCAGACGGAATACGTGTACACCGGTACGCCGGTTATCGCGTTCTGGAGAAGGAAGGAAAAGGAAAATCGTTTCGTCGCGGTGAATTTGTCTAGTGAACCGGCAACGTTCGCGCTGCCGAAATCCATGAACGGCGCCTCGCTCGCATACGGAGCCGCCGATACTCACGACAATCAGACGAACGGCGATCAGGCGAACGATAATCAGACGAACGGCTACCAGGTGACGCTTGGCGCATACGGAAGCGCCGTATGGACGGCAGGCTAAGCAAGAAGCCGAGTAACGGAAGGAGGGGCTGAAGGTGGAGCACTACGATGTCATCGTCATCGGCGCGGGCGCGATGGGCATGTCCGCCGGCTATCACGCGGCCGCATCGGGACGCAGCGCGCTTATGATCGACGCGTTCGATCCGCCTCACGCGCAAGGCACCCATCACGGCGAAACCCGGATTATCCGCCATGCGTACGGGGAAGGACGCGAATACACGCCGATGGCGCTGCGCGCGCAGGCGCTGTGGGCCGAGCTGGAGCGGGAGACCGGGCGCGAGCTGTTTCTTAAGACCGGCTTCCTGCAAGCCGGCGAGCCGAACTCCAGGATGCTCGGCGAGATGATCGTCAGCGCGAGGGAGAACGGGCTGCCCGCAGAGTTGCTGGACGGCGCCCAAATGCGCAAGCGCTGGCCGGGGCTGACGCTGCCCGAATCGTTCGCCGGCTGCTACGAAGCGGACAGCGGCGTCCTGCTCAGCGAAGCCTGCGTGCAAGCTTACCGGGACGCGGCGGTCGCGCGCGGGGCAGCGATGCTGGCCGATACGCCGGTCGTTGCCGTCCGTCCGGACGCGGGCGGCGCGGACGTCGTCACGGCGCAAGGCACGTTCCGCGCGAAGTCGCTCGTCGTGACGGCGGGCAAATTCGCCGGACCGATGCTGGCGAAGCTCGGCTTGAAGCGGATGCCGCTCGCGCCGATTCGCAAGACGGTGGAATGGTTCCGGCCGGCGACGGCCGACTATGCGCCGGACCGCTTTCCCGCGTTCTTGTTCGATCTGCCCGAAGGCATCTACTTCGGCTTCCCGGACATCGGCGGCGAAGGCGTGAAGGCGGGACGGCATGACGGAGGCTTCCGTCCGATGCCGGAGGACGGCGTTCTGCCTGCGCACGGCGCGTTCGCGGACGACGGCGCGGATTGCGCCGCGTACGTGCGGCGTTATATGCCGGGCGTCGTACCCGATATCATTAGAGGCAGCGCCTGCACGTATACGATGACGCCGGACGAGCACTTCATTCTCGACCGCCATCCGGACTATCCCCATGTCGCCATCGGCGCCGGGTTTTCCGGACACGGGTTCAAGTTCGCCAGCGCCATCGGCGAAATCCTGGCTGCTTTGGCCGCGGGCGAAGAGCCGGGCTTCGATCTATCGTTGTTTGCGCTTCGGCGCTTCAACCAGCTTACTACGCGGGAAGGATGAACCACTATGGAACGCGGCATTTATTTCGACGCCTGGTATCGGGACGAGCATTGCTTCCACCCGAGCTTGCCGATGCGCAGGACGCAAATGGTCGAAGATCTCAAGGATTACGAGGCGACGATGCTCGTCTGGTCCGCGCTCGGCGGCGGCAGCCTCTCCCTCTCCTATTTGGAAGAGGAGGCGTACGGCGAAGTGCCGCAGCGGCTGCGCGTATACGGGTATATGAACGACCGGGAATTCATCCGCGAATGCGACAAGCACGGCATCAAGGTATTCGGCGTCGTATTCGAGGTGCAGGGCTGGGAGTTTCCCGCCGAGATCAGCGAGGACGAGACGAAGCTGCTCGGTTTGAATATTCTGCGCGGCGAGGGCAAGAAGACATGGTACGGCTTACGCGAGTTCAGTCAGGACAAGTATCCGAAGCTGTTCAAGAAGACGTTCCGCGATTATTTCCCGGACGGTCTCTACAACAGCGAAGGCGAGCCGGTGACCGATCTGTGGGAGGAATGCGCCGCGCGCAAGTGGGACGGCACGGCCGTTCACGCTTCATGGGTCGAGGTCATGGGGAACGAGCAAATCTGCTATCAAATGTGCCGCAACAATCCGGTGTGGCGCGCGTACCTCAAGAAAATCATCGAAATCCAGATCGACGCCGGCGTTCACGGCGTTCATCTCGACGAGTGCGAGCTGCCGATCACGGCGATTAATTACGGCGGCTGCTTCTGCAAGGATTGCATGAAGCCGTTCAGCGCTTATTTGAAAGAACGCCGGCAGCTGGGTCTGCTGCCCGCCCAATTCGCGGACACCGACTTCGACGCGTTCCATTACGGGGAGTACTTGCAGGCGAACGGCATCGATTTTCCGGGTCCCAACCGGGGAACGGTTCCGCTGTTCAACGAGTATTTCCGCTTCCAGATGAAAATCATGACGGGCTATTTCAAAGAGCTTACCGATCACATTCGCGCCTACGGCCGATCGAAAGGCCGGGACGTGCTCGTGTCGGGCAACTTCTTCCACGTCATGCACCAATACATGCCGCTGCAGCCGGAAGTCGACATGATCGCGACCGAGATGCGCAATACGCTCTATCGTCAAGCATACTGGTACCGGTATGCGAACGGCTTCGCCGGGGGCAAGCCGATGACGGTCGTCGAGAACCCGTACGGCGGCATCGTTCCCGAGTTGCTCGAGAACCTGAAGGCCGGCCGCATGGCGGAGCAATTCCAGCTCATGCTGCTGGAGGCGACGACGTTCGGCTGCAACCTGTCGATTCCGTACGGCGGATGGATGGGCAACACGATCCGCGACGCGTTCTACGCGCCGAAAGAGCCGACGATGGCCGTCCAACGGTTCCTGAAGAACTACGACCATCTCATCTCGAACGTGTCCGGCGCGGAGATCGCCGTCAACTACAGCTACCCGAGTTACTGGCACCGCGAGAACGACGCGGTCGGCGACGACGGCGACCAGGCGACGATGCTCTCGTCGACGGTCAACAAGGACGTCGTCATGCCGTTCTGGGACATTATCCGGCAGATGAGCAAGCAGCATATTCCGTTCGACGTGGTCATCTCCGACGACGGCGAGCTGTTCCGGGACGAATTCACGCCGGAGCGCCTCTCCGCGTACAAAGTGCTCGTCCTGCCCGATAACGACATCATGACGGCAAGGCAGCTGACGACGGTGCTGGCTTACTTGGACGCTGGCGGCAGCGTCGTCGTGTATGGCCGTTTGGCGGACGCCGCGGACGAGGAAGCGCGCGAGCTGGCAGCCAAGGTGCTGGCGCATCCGGGTACCGCACGCAGCGAGGAAGCGGACAAGCTGTACGGCTTCGTATCCGCGATCAAGGACGCCTTGCCGGATGCCAGGTTCCAGATCGAGGTGGAGGGAGCGGCGGATATCGGGCTTCACCCGCACGCGCTGCCAAACGGCGACGTTGCCGTTCATCTCGTGAACTATCGGTTCGATCAAGAACAGGACCGGGTCGTTCCGGCGCCGGCCGCGTTTCGGATGCGCATGCCGCGCCGCGTGAAGGGCCTGGCGGTTCACACGCTGAACGCCGAATCCGTGCAAGCGGAATGGAACTGCCAGGATGGCTATTTGACCGTCCATCTTCCGGCCTTGCCGTTGTACGCGCTCGTCGCGTGCTCGGTAGAGTAAGCCGCCGAAGGTGAAATCGCGGAAGAAGGAGTTGCGGGAAATGAGCATGACCATAACCAGGGAAGAAGCGCGGGCCTTTACGATCCGCATGCTGGCACAAGCCGGCACCGTGCTGACCGAAGAGGAGCAAGCGGCCGTCGAAGTGGCCGATATGGGGCTTGGCGAGCTTGCCCGTAGCGGGCTGCAGCTGATCACGTATGTCAATAACGAACGGTACTGCGCCAAGGATCTGGTGCTCCTCCCGGGCCAGACCTGTCCGGAGCATCGGCATCCGCCGCTGTCCGCGGCCAATCCCGGCAAGATGGAGACATTCCGCTGCCGCTCGGGCGTCGTGTATTTGTACGTGGAGGGCGAGGAGACGTTACGCCGCCAAGCCCGGCCTCCGGCCGGAAGCGAGCCGTATTACACGGCGTTTCATGAGGTCGAGCTCCGCCCGGGACAGCAGTATACGATAGCGCCGAATACGCTTCACTGGTTCCAGGCCGGCGCGGAGGGGGCGGTCGTCTCGGAGTTCTCGAGCGCAAGCCATGACGAGTCGGACGTGTTCACCGATCCGCGCATTCGCCGCTTGCCGGACCGCGGGTAGGCTTGGAGATTCGCCTGGCATTGCTGCATTGTTCGAGAGATGCGGCCGGAGAGGCTGCGAAAAGGGCGGGATAAGATGAAGACGACCATCAAGGAAGTGGCCAAGGAAGCCGGCGTGTCGATATCCACCGTCTCGCGCGTGCTGAACGGGAGGGACAGGGTGAGCCGCCATACGATCAACCGCGTGCGGGAGGTGATCGAGAAGCTGCAGTTTCAGCCGGATTTCGTCGCGCGCACGATGATCATGAAACGCACGAGCACGATCGGACTCATCGTTCCTCAGCTATCGAACGAATATTGGGCGTTGATGTCGGAAGTCATCCAGGACGAGCTGTGGGCGCGCGGATACACGACGCTCATCTGTTCGACGGACAACGAACCGGATAAAGAAAACGCTTACTTGAGAATGTGTTCCGAGCGCCGGATGGATGGCGTTATCTATTGCTCCTCCCCTCATTACGGACTGGCGGCCGGCGAGCAGATCGAGGCGCTCAAAACGGCCGGCATCCCGCTCGTCTCCCTTGACCCGAATATCGCGGGCGTGAGCTGCGTCATCGGCGATCATCTGCAAGGGACGTACATCGCGGTGGAGCATCTCATCCGGCTCGGCTACGGACGAATCGCGTATATCGGGGGACCCGCCGTCTCGATCGAGCGGGAATTCGGTTACCGCAAGGCGCTGATGATGCACGGCTATACGGTCGACGAAAGCTTGATCCGCGTGGTGCAGGGCCAATCGTTCGCGGACGGCTACGAAGGCTTGCAGTCGCTCCGCGCGAGCGGGATCGCCTTCGATGCGTTGTTCTGCGGGAACGATCTTCTCGCGTTCGGGGCGATCAAGGCGATGGAGGAGGCGGGCATCCGCGTGCCGGAAGACGTCGCGGTCGTCGGGTACGACGATATCTTCTCCGCACGCCTGTTCAAGCCGTCGCTCACGACGGTGAGGCAGCCGATTCAGGATATCGGCCAGGAACTCGTACAGCTGCTGCTCGCTTCGCTCGAGACGGAGCCGGAGCGCCGTACGGTGCGCAAGATCGTCATCCCGACGGAATTAATCGTCCGGGAGAGCTCGGGCAGCGGCCAAATGAAAGCATAAACGACTGCCAATGCCGCTCCGCTGACAACGGAAGCGGTATTCTTCCCTGTACGTGCAAACGTTTCGACACGAAAGAATAGCCCGGGAGCGTGAAAACATGACAACCATTAAAGTCGGCGTCGTGGGAATCGGCGCCATCGCCCATATTTTTCATTTGCCCAACTACAAGAACCATCCACAGGTCGAGCTCGTGGCGGTCGCGGATCTCGATTACGAGCGCGCGCAGGAGGCGGCCAAGGAATGGGGCGCGGCCGCCTATCCGTCGGCGAAAGCGATGTTCGAAGGCGCGGGACTGGATGCCGTCAGCATCTGCACGTTCAACGCGAGCCATGCCGAGCTGGCCATCCAGGCGCTCGAAGCCGGCCTCGACGTGCTTGTGGAGAAGCCGATGACGGCGACGGCAGAGGAGGCGGAACGGCTCGTGCAAGCAGCCGAGCGAACGGGCCGCGTGCTGATGGCCGGCATGAGCAGCCGCTACCGGTATGACGTCAGAGCGCTGAAGGGGATCGCGGAGTCGGGCGAGCTCGGCGACATTTATTTCGCGAAGGCGCGCATTATTCGCAGGCGGGGCGTGCCGAAGGGCTGGTTCACCTCGCGCACGCTGTCCGGCGGCGGACCGATGATGGATATCGGCGTCCATGCGCTGGACGCGGCCTGGTGGCTGATGGGCATGCCGGAGCCGGATAACGTCCTTGGCAAGCTGTTTCGCCGCATCGCGCCGTATGAGACGAAGGTGAACGGGTTCTACGAAGCGCGGTCGGCCGATAACAAAGCCGAGGGCATCTATGACGTGGAGGACTTCGGCACGGCATACATCACGTTCGCGAACGGCGCCGCGTTGACCGTCGAAGCGAGCTGGGCGGCGAACGGGGCGCAAGACGACGCGATGAAGATCGAGCTGTACGGCACCCAAGGGGGCGTCAGCCTCGACCCGCTGTTTCTCTTCAAAGAATCGAGCCTCGTGCCGGTCGAAAGCCGGCTGCAGGTCGAGAGCAACGACTACTACAAAGAGGAAATCGACCATTTCGTTCAATGCGTCATCCGGCGGGAGCAGCCGGTATCGGATGTCCGCCAAGGGCTGACGGTCATGCGGATTCTGGACGCGATCCGGTTATCGTCCGAGACGAACGGCGCCGTGAAAACGGACGGCGGGCGATGAGGCGCATCTATGCGGGCATCGACATCGGCGGCACGGGTACGGTGATCGGCTTGTTCGACGAATCGCGTTCGCTGCTGGCCAAGACGAAATTCGAGACGCTGGGCGCGAAGCGGGAGCGGTTCGGGCAGCCGATCGCCTTCATGGAGACGATCGCAAGCCGGCTGCAGACTGCGCTGGCCGCGCTGCACGGCGAACCGGCGGCGCTTGCCGGAGCCGGCTTCGGCCTTCCCGGCGGCGTCGATCCCGAGGATGGGGTCGTTTACGAGGCGACGCATCTTGGCTGGAGAGAAGTTCCCTTCGTCCCCTTAATGGCCGAGCGGCTGGGCGTTCCCGTATGCATCGATCACGATGTCCGCACGTTCGCGCGGGGAGAGCTTCAGGCGGGAGCGGCGAGAGGAGCGCGCAATGCGTTATGCCTCACGATCGGGACAGGCATCGCGGCCGCAGTCGCGGTCGACGGCCGGCTTATTCGCGGCGGACATAATCTGGCGGGGGAGATCGGACACGACACGGTTCCCGGCCTTGCGCTGAAGTGTCCGTGCGGGAAGGTCGGCTGCCTCGAGACGATCGTCTCCGGTCCGGGCATCGCGCGGCTAGCCGCGGAAGCCGGGCTGTCCGGCATGTCGGATGCCGTGCCCCCGACGGCGGAGGACGTCGCACGGTTGTGCGCGGTAGGCGACGAACGCGCGAGCGGTATGTATCGCTATGCCGCCGGGCTGCTTGCGGATAAGCTGGAGACGGCCGTGGCGCTGCTCGATCCGGAGATCATCGTCATCGGCGGCGGCGTCGCGAATGCCGGGGAGCCGCTGCTGGAACCCATTCGCCGGCAGCTGCACGACCGATTCCCGTGGCTGCGCGGCAAGCTTAGCGTCGTGCCGGCCGCCCTCGGCGAGGACGCCGCGCTTATCGGCGCCTTGCACCATGTTTATCCTGAATAGGCATGGTTAATTCCGAATAGAAGGGGGAGAGAAGATGTGAGGACTACCACCTACATTCACGCGCAGCTGTATAACGGTCGCGAGCGCTTCGCGGATGGCCGGCTAGTCATAGCCGAAGACGGAACGATCGTCTCGGCGGGTCCGGCTGACGCTCCCGCGACGGCAGACATGGGCGAAACCGTGGATCTGGCCGGCAAAATCATCGTGCCGGGCTTCGTCGACGTCCACGTGCACGGCGGCGGCGGCTACGATCTGCTTCGCGGCGAGCCGGAGGACTTTCGCGGTACGGCGCGCTTTCATGCGGCGCACGGGACGACTTCGCTGCTCGCAACGACCGGCGGCGCGCCGGAACCGCAGACGATCGGCATATTGCGCAACGCCTTGCAAGCTCAGACCGACGGCTCGATGAACGGCGCCGACTACATCGGCGTTCACCTGGAAGGGCCGTTCCTGAATCCGATCCGCAAGGGCGCTTTCGAGGAAGCTTGGCTCCATCCGCCCGATCGGGAGGAGATGGAGCGTTACATCGCGGCTGCGGGAGGGACGATTCGGCTCATTACGCTCGCTCCCGAACTAGCCGGGGGCGAGCCGTTCGTCCGGTGGCTGACGGATCAACGCGTCCGCGTGTCCATCGGCCATTCGGACGCAACGTACGAGCAGGCGGTGTCCGCTGTCGCGTGGGGCGCGCGCCATACGACGCATCATTTCAACGGCATGCGTCCTTTCGCCCATCGGGAACCCGGCGTCGCGGGGGCAGGGCTGACCGAGCCACGCTTGACGGCCGAAATCATCGTCGACGGCATTCATGTGCATCCCGCGGCCGTGCGTCTGCTCTATGACTTGAAGGGGCCGTGGAACGTCTGCGTCATTACCGACGCGGTCTATCAAGCGGGGATGGCGGAAGGTGAATACGGCAACACGGTAGTTGACGGCGGGAAGATCTATTTGAAGGGAACGGATACGCTCGCAGGCAGTTCCGCGACCATGCTGGATTCGCTGCGCCGGGTGCTGGACATCACGGGCCGCCCGCTGGAGGACGTGCTGCCCTCGTTCACGGCCGTACCGGCGAGAGAGGCAGGGGCGGATCGGCGCAAAGGCGCGCTGGCGCAAGGGCTGGACGCGGACTTTCTCGTCCTGGACGAGCGGCTCGAGCTGCTGGAGACGTATGTTCGCGGGCGGCGCGTCTATCCGAACATAAAGGAGGGGTAACGATGCTCAAGATCGGCATTATTGGAGCAGGGATGATGGGGAGTACGCATGCCGCCGCTTACGACGGAATTCCCGAGGTTCGCATCGTCGGCGTAGCCGATGAACAGCCGGAAACGGCTGCCAAGCTGGCGGGCCTTTACGGCGCGAACAGCTATGCCTCGATGGAGGCGCTGATCGAAGCCGAGCAGCCGAACGTGATCGATATATGCTTGCCGAACCATCTGCACAAAAGTCATGTCATTCGGGCGGCGTCCGGCGGCATGCACGTATTCTGCGAGAAGCCGATCGCGACTTCGCTCGAGGACGCGATCGGGATGGACGAGGCTTGCCGCTCCGCCGGCGTGACGTTCATGGTTGGACAAGCCCTTCGCTTCTCGCCGGACTATGCGATGGCCAAGAAGCTCGTCGAAGAAGGCAAGCTCGGCAAGGTCGGCACCGTGCGCATGATTCGCGAAGGAGCCGCGCCGGGATGGGCGGAATGGTTCCAGGACAAGTCCCGTTCGGGCGGCGTGCTGGCCGATCTCGGCATTCACGATCTGGACTGGCTTCGCTGGACGTTCGGCGAACCGCAGCGCGTCTATGCCAAGATCGCCGGGGAAGGGCTGCCGGGCGAGCATGCCTTCGTCTCGATCCGGACGAAGAGCGGCATCATCGCGCATCTGACCGCCAGTTGGGCGCTCCCCGACGGGTTCCGCTCGTATCTCGAGCTGGCGGGAACCGGCGGCGTTCTGAAGCTGGATTCGGACGACCACAAGCCGATTGCGGTCTCGCTCAGAGGGGACGGCAATCCGGCGGCATTAGCGGAGAGCCCGTTGGCGGCATCGCCATACGAAGCGGAGCTGCGTCATTTCGTCGATTGCGTTCGCACGGGTTCGCGGCCGCTCGTCACCGGAGAAGACGCGGCGAAGTCGCTGGCGCTCGCCCTTGCGGCCGTAAAATCCGCGGAGACGGGCGAAGTCGTTACGTTCGATTAGAGGAGGTTAGGCGGATGAAAATCGGAATCATTAGTTTTGCCCATATGCATGCATGGTCGTATGCGCATGCCATCCTGCGTAATCCGGACGCCGAACTTGTCGGCATCGCGGACGACGACGCCGAGCGCGGCAGACGGATGGCCGAGGAATTCGGCACGTCGTGGTATGCGAGCGAGATCGAGCTGATTGAAGCTTCGGATGCCGTCGTGATCTGCTCGGAGAACGCCAAGCACGCCGGTTATGCAATTGCTGCGGCGAAGCACGGCAAGCATATTTTGTGCGAGAAGCCGATCGCCACGACCGTGGAAGACGGCAAGGCGATGATAGACGCCGCCGACCGGGCAGGCGTCCAGCTGATGATCGCGTTCCCTTGCCGGTTCAGCTCGGTAGCGCAGCGAATGAAGGCGCGCATCGCATCGGGAGAACTCGGGCGAATCGTTGCGTTCAGCGGGACGAACCGCGGCACGATGCCCTGGGGCTGGTTCGCCGACAAGGAGCTGGCTGGCGGGGGCGCCGTCATGGATCATACCGTTCATGTGCTCGACGTCATGCGCTGGTACATGCCCGGGGCCGAAGTGAACGAAGTGTACGCGGAGATCGATCAATCCTTTTACGAGGACGCGAACATCGACGATTGCGGCTTGCTGACGTTCACGTTCGACAATGGCGTCGTCGCCTCGCTGGATCCATCCTGGTCGCGTTCGAAATCCTTTCCGGTGTGGGGCGACCTGACGCTCGACCTGATCGGGACGGAAGGCAGCGCCAAGGTCGACCTGTACAAGCAGAATTTGACGCTGCACAGCGACGACACGATGAAGACGACGACGCCTTTCTGGGGAGACGATCCGGATCAAGGACTGATCGATCATTTCGTGGAATGCGTCATTTCCAACAAGCCGGTGTCCGTGACCGGCCTGGATGGCTTGCGCGCCATGGAGGTTGCGATCGCCGCTTACGCGTCCGCGAAGCTGAAGCAGCCGGTGAGACTGAACACTACGACCGACTAGACCTTTCTCTCATTCCCGCGATTAACTGGAAGTCCAATGAATCAAGGCAGCAAGCTCTTGAGGTTAGTATCTTGCAGTGATATCGTGGGAGCACATCCATTTTTAAGCATTGCACGACTATCCTTTTAGAGAGGAGAAACGACGATGAAGAAGACGTTCCAAAAGTTATAACCTGCCTGTCGGGCTAGCGTTTATACCGTTCGAAATCGCGGACCTCCTTATTGGCATTTCTAGATTGAATTCCAAAAAATAGAATGCGGAGGTTGGCAAACGAATATGAGAAATGAAAAAGAAATGCTTGATTTGATCCTCGGTATCGCTGCTAAGGACGAACGGATTCGCGCGGTAGCCATGAACGGATCGCGGACGAATCCGAATGCGCCGAAGGATCCTTTTCAGGACTTTGACATTGTCTATATCGTTACCGACGTGGATTCCTTTGTTCGCAATCCGCGTTGGATCGATGTTTTCGGCGAGCGCATTATAATGCAAACGCCGGATAACATGCCCTTATTTCCGTCCGAGTGGAACGACGGCGGGTTCGCTTACCTGATGCTGTTTGCTGACGGCAACCGAATCGACCTCTCGCTTTCCCCGATCAAGAACAAGGATAACTGGAACAACGGCGATAAGCTGTCTATGATTTTATTGGATAAAGACGCATGCCTTCCAGCGCTTGCGGCCCCGACTGACGAAGATTATAGGGCGAAACGCCCGTCGCCCGAATTTTTCGCGGATTGCTGCAACGAATTTTGGTGGATTTCTACGTACGTGGCGAAGGGGCTATGGAGGAAGGAAATTCTCTATGCCCATCATCATCTTAATAACGTAATGAGGCCGATGCTCCTCAAGATGCTGGAGTGGCGAGTTGGCATCCAAACCGACTATTCCGTAAGCGCGGGCAAAAGCGGCAAATACTTGGGGAGGTATCTGTCGGAACAAAGCTGGCAGGAGCTCCTGTCCACCTTTGCCGAAGGAAGCTGCGATGCCGTATGGGAAGCGATGCTCGCGATGTGCGGATTGTTTCGCAGTACGGCGAAAGTTGTTGCGGATCAACTGCAGTACGAATATCCTCATGAAGACGATCTGCGCGTAACGGCATATATCGAGCATGTTCGTCGATTGCCGGCCGACGCCACCGAAATCTATTGACGGATGGAGCTGCGAGCGGCTGCGAGATAGATACTACCGACTCAGCAGGCGTGCGCTAATCCAGGTATAACTACGCCCTTCGGATGGCAATCTTAGCACGAGATTGTCATTCGGGAGGGAGTACGCCATTGGATCGCTTGAAGACGCAAACCGATATTGCGAGTTATATAGGCAATTTCACGTGCATCTGTACCGATGACGGAAGCAAGCTGTCCGAGTGCGTTTATCCCGAGAAAGAAGCCATTCATGCCGAGATCATATCGGTCAGCGCCCAAGCGCAGAAAACGCCGGCGGAGGTGGCTTCCTATCTGATCAACGCCAGAACCTTGCTGGTCATTCGGAACGGCATCTTGGTCCCGATCGAGAAACAGCTCATCCGCCAAGGCTTAACGGACCAGCTGGTGATCGCCAAGCGGGCGCTGGAGAAAAGGCTGCTGCACAATAACAACAACGTGTTCATCTTGAATCCGACCGCTTAATAAGTATTGAAACGAAGCGAGGATCGCGAAATGATACGAGTGGGCGCGCGGATATGAAGCTGCGGCCTAACCGTGTCAGAAATCACTCCATGCATTGCCGAGCCAAGCGATTTAATTGTATACAGGTGGAAGTGGATGGGTATTACACCGGACTTAAGCCTAAATAAAGACTGCCGAACGCAGCCTTTATTTAGGCTTTTTTTTGATGTCCTGCGGAAAGGGAGATTCAGATGGTCAAGGATATCATGATGCATGCCTTCATGATAATGGTTCCACTTACAATTATTCGAACGGTAATGACGGAGCGGATTTCTCCCCGCTTCGCGAATCGCTGGCTGATCGGCGTCGTATGCGGGTCGACGTCGATTCTGAGCATCGTCGTTCAGCCTTCGTCCGACGGGGCCATTCAATTGGATAACGCTTGGATTGCGATCGGCATCGCTTCCCTATATGGCGGGCTGCGAACCGGCGGGGTGGGGGCCGGCATCATGTGCGGTTATATGCTTCTCGTATCGGATCCGCGCTTCTGGCATGTCTGGGCGGCCGGCAGCATTCTCGTTCTCCTTCTGGCTTGTCCGATTGCCTTGCGCATCAATGAACTGGATTCGAGACGGAAGTATTGGCTAAGCTCGCTTGTAGCGGGATGGGCATACCTGCTTAACGCGCTTATGTTCCGGGAAGGGCAGACGCAAACGGCGCTCTCTCCGATGGATTGGCTTGCTTACGCGGCAGGGGGCGTTCTCCAAATTGTACTGACCGTGCTATGCGTTCATTTTATCGAAAGAGGCGTACAGCTTCATGCCCTGAAGATCACGCTGCAACGGAAAGAAGCGGAGCTGCGGCAAAAGGACAAGGAATTGCATCATATGGATACGGAATTGCAGAAGTACGATATGCTCTCGGTGATGAGCGAATTGGCACGAAGTTCGCAATCCGTTGACCGTCGTGAGAGGCTTCATTCAGCTGGCCAAGATGTCGCTCGACGATCGGGGGAAGTATTACATGAATACCGCCGTCGATGAATTGGATCGGGCGGAGCTTATTATCAGCGATTTTCTGAACTATGCTAAGCCCCGGGAAGCTCGCATTCAAGCGATCGATCTCACGCTGCTGCTGCAGAATATGCATACGCTCATGAGCACCATGTCTACGATGCGAGGCATCCTGATGCATACCTTCATCGACGAGGGATTGAGCATAACCGGCGATCAAGTGAAGTTGAAGCAAGTCATCATCAATTTGATCAAGAATGCCATCGAAGCGACGCCGAACGGGGGCTCCGTCGAAATCCGCGCCTATCGGCAGGAAGAAGGCATGCATGTCGAGATTGCCGATACGGGAGCGGGCATGACCGAAGAACAGCTGGGGAAACTGGGAAGCGTCTCCCATACGACGAAAGCGTCGGGCAGCGGAGTCGGACTGATGGACGCGTATCAAATCATTCATGGCATGGGCGGGCGGTTAAGCTTCGAAAGCGCGGTCGGCGTCGGCACCAAGGCGACGATCCGGTTACCGGCGGGCGAGAAGCAGACGCCCAAGTCGTGACGATTGGCCTCCGTATGCGGCAGGGGAGATACATTGGATGCACAGGAGCGGGCTTCGACTCCGCCTGTGCCCCAGTTCGAAAGGAAAGGATCACAAAGGGTCTCTCTCGATGACTCGCGGACAGTGGTTCCGTTATTTTGGCGAAATCGCGCTATTAGGGTGGCGCACGGACACAGGATCCGTTAATGTCCCCGTATGGCATCGAAAACATATTAATCAGCCGATTTAACGGATCTCCTGTCCGCGAGCACACGGAAACACGCGATAAAGCAGCGAATAACGCATCTCCTGTCCGCTTCCATGCAGCGACGCACGCACCGTGAACCAGGCGTCATGAAACCGGCCGGTTCGAAACGGTAGCAGCAGTCCATGCCACGCCGGCGAAGCGGCAGCAGGATCCGTTGTGCTCCAGGGCGCGGTTTGCCAGCTGATAACTCAAACAAAGACGCGACCGAACAAATGCGGCACGTAATCCGTTTATACGGAATACGTGCCGCATTTGTTCTCTTCACGGAAGAGAAGGAGCTTCAAGGCTTGATCAGAATAAAGAATTCCCCGTTCGCTATTTACGTAAACGGGTAAAAAAATTCAACCGCAAACGAAGACAACCGTCTATGGATGATATGTTGCCTTCGCTCGGCTATGGAAGCAACTTTTCAGCGATGGGAGCGTCTGTAAAAACAGGAAGCTTATCATGAAAGGAAGGTTAGCGGAAATGACAAAGAGCTGGACAAGGTTCCTGCTGCTTGCGGGAGCGCTGGTCGCGGGGACGGCCGGTAATGGCGCGGCTTCGTCGGCGGCGGCCGATGGGGCAAATGGTACGGATGGCGCGTCTGCGCCGAGGCTGACCGGGAACGGTAAACCGGAGCTGGATCCGGGCTTCGGTTATTATACGCATTTTACGAGCGCGTTGGCGGAGCAGCTGTTTAACCAGAGTCCCGTCACGGCGTATTTGCCGACGCGGCTGCCGGATTCGCATTGGCAATATTACGGCATGCGGAGTCAACTGACCGGTGATGGTTATATATTGACGGCGTATCGCTCGGAGAAGGCGTTGCCGGCCGTGGCGATGCTGCTGGGCGCTGGCGGAGCAGGGGAGCCTAAGGCTTCCGATGTGCTTTACCGGCTTGCGGCGGGGTCGGCGGCCGAGGAAGGATTGTCGGTGCCGCCGAGCGCGAAGCTGCTGCAGAGCGGCGATGCCGCTGGCTGGAAGTTCTGGAGCACTGGCGCGGACGCGGGGCTGGAGCAGCAGCTGAGCAGTAAATTCGCTGCGATGGTCAAGGCCGGCGCACCGGTGAGCGGGGCGGCCGGAACGGTACTCGTGACGAAGGCGGCTTCCGGGAAGGTGACGTATTCGGCGAGCTGGACGAATAACGGCGGCACGTATTACTCGTTTGCCGGCTTTGGTTCGCTTGAAGATTTCGTCTCGATGCTGACCAGCTTTCGGCCTGTCGTGAACCTGCTCGACTCGGCGGATATCGTGCTGCTGCCGGTCGATATGCAGCTGAACCTGCAGGCAGGGCGCAGCGAGATGTTCGAGCCGTACGAGAATCGGTTCGTTCCGCTGGCGCAAGCTCCGATCGTGAAGGACGGGACGGCGTTCTTGCCGCTCCGGGATATTGCGACCCTTATCGGAGGGGAGATTCAGTACGTTGCCGAGGCCGGCGGCGGGGCAGTCTACGTCTCCCAGAACGGTTGGCTTAACGAACTTCAGCTGCGGCTTCGTACCGGTGAAGTGTTCCGCAAGCAGGAGAAGCTGGCGACAGTACCGCTTCTTGTGAAGGATGGCACGACGCTCGTGCCGCTTCGTTTCATGTCGGAGCAGTTCGGTCTGCCGGTTACCTACGATGCCGCCGCGAAAGCAATCGCGGTGCATTATACGCATTGGTCGACCAACTCGGTCGTGCCGCCGATCGGCAGCAAGGCGGACTATAAGACCTCGGTGCTCAGTATCGGAGGACCTCCGTTCACCTACTCCAATGAGCGGTTGGGATCAGGGGCGTCCTGGGGCTATGAGCAGCAAAAGCCTCCGGTTGGCTATAACAGCTTGAAGTACCAGCTGTATAAAGTAGGCGTGGATTTGCTGCCGGGCGACAATGCTTTTGTCATGCGGGATATGCAGACGAAGCGCGTCATTGATAGCATTCCGATCAAGACGACGATTACGGCTGCCGATGTGCCTTTTCGCACGGACGGTTCCTTCTTCGCGGATTCCTTGAAGGTTGAGCTTAAGCTGACGAGCAGCAATGGAAAGTCGTGGCCAAGCGGTTACGCGGAGATAAGCGCCGGCGCCTCAGTCGATATTACGGGGGCATTGAAGGGGCAGAGCTTCGACTCGATCGGCATGGATTATCATGCCGGAAACCTGTCGAGCAAGCGCGTGGATATTCCGCTTCAGGATGGCAAGTTCACCTACCGGTTAACGCCGAACAAAGGGCCGGGTACGTATGAGGTGACGCTGTACAGTCCTCCGGGGAGCGTACCGGGAATGAGCGGCGTGTCGCCGCTTGTCAGCTTTGTTATAGTCGTTCCTTACGCAAGCTGAACGAGAATGGTCTTTGCCAGGAACAAGAACATCCGGGCGATTATGGCCGGCCGGTTGTTCTTGGGTTTGAAAAACAATCGCGTCCCTTTTGCTTAATCAAGAGGGACATGGACGGCGACCTCCTATCCTCGAATCGGGCCCGGTACGCGTTTTTTGGCGGTTTCTGCCTCCCGTCCGCAGGGCTTGAAAATTCCAAGTGGTGCGCAACGAGGATCCATTGCTATAATATGAGGCAGAGAGGGGCGTACGGCCATGGAATACAGCTTGGACGTGAGATTCAAACCATTATACGAAATCATGGGCAGCTTGCATGCCTACGTTTGCCGCAAATCGCATAAGAAGCTCGATTTATCCCCGTCCTGGGCCAAGGACGTCCGGCAGCGGATCACGCCTGAATTGGCGGCGTTGCTCGACAAGGTGCAAATCGACGGCGACTGGAAGCTAACCTATCTGCTCGTGCATCTATGTCCCGGCGAAGACGTCGCCGATTTCATCGATTGGCTCAGAGGGATGTCGGCAGGAGAGCTGTATGAATTAATGTCGGCTTACGGCAACCAGTTCCCGAATCAGATGGGCGAATTTCGCGATCATACCGTACGCTTGTTCGAACAATGGAACGAGCAGTATTTTCGCCATATCGATCCGGCGATCATGCCGATGCTCCGGGAGGAAGCGCGCGCCCGCAAGCAAGCGCTTCCGTCGGCCGACCCGTTCGCGTTCGTCGACGAGACGACGAACGGCCTGTCGTTCGTGCCGGTGAACGGCCTCGAGCAGGTGATTCTGATGCCGCAATATCATTTTCAGCCGGTCAACGTCATCAGCAACTATGGGAAAATCACCATCTGCCACTACGCCGCACGGGTGTACGTCAGCGACGAGGATTTCCTGTCGCCGCACGAGTACCGCATGATCCGGAGCGTTGCGGAGAAGAGCCGGCTGAAGATTCTGAGATACCTGAGCGCAGGCCCGCGTTCGTTCATCGAGATCGTGCGCCATATGGAGCTGTCCAAAGGTATAACCCATGATCATATCTCGAAGCTTCGCAACGCCGGTATGTTGACGGCGCATTTCGAGGGCGAGACGCTGACGACGTACAGCCTCCGAACGAGCGCGATCGAGCAGGCGCACAGTACAATTATGGACTATATCAAGAAGCCGGCGGATTAAAGACAAGCGCTGCAGACGACCGCTTACGCATCGATTAGACGATGCGTAAGCGGTTGTTTGCGTTTCCGGACGTATGCAGCATTGCGTTATGTTTCTGGTGAACATTTCCTATATTCTTTTTTTAAAGAATTTATTTTTAGTTCTCTATTTACAGAACCGTTAATCCTCCCTATAATAAGGACAAATAATGCTGAGTAATCCTGTCGGGATTAGACGACGTTACAAAGCAGCCGATTCCAGGGAGGGTATCATGAATAAAAAAATCGTAACTCTATCGACAGCCATTCTCGCGACCGCGTTGTTCTTATCCGCTTGCGGCAGCAACGGCGGCAATTCGAACGCGAACAATGCGGCCGGGGCTAACCAGCCTGCGGCCAACCAGCCCGCAGCCGGCAACGGAGCGACCGCGGCGACGCCCGATCAGGGTGCGTCGGGTGCTGCCGGACTCATAACGGCTTCGGACATGTCGAAGCTGCCCGACGTCGCGAAGCAGCGTACGGACACGATCATCGTCGGCTTGACCGATCCGAGCGGCGCGTTCACGCCGTACTTCCAGCAAAGCGGCTACGACGGCAACGTATCGTCCCTGCTGTACACGCCGCTCGTCCGCGTCGACGACAAAGGCCTGCCTATTCCGGGCTTGGCCGAGAAATGGGACGTAAGCTCCGATAACCTGACGTACACGTATCATCTCCGCAAGGATTTGAAATTCAGCGACGGCACGCCGCTTACGGCCGACGACGTCGCCTTCACGTGGACGATCCTGTACGACAAGTCATACGACGGCGACTCCCTCGTCAATACGCTGCATATCCAAGGCGGCGACGCCTATAAAGCCGGCACGGCGACAAGCATCCCGGGCATTAAGGTCATCGACCCGCAGACGATCTCCGTCACGCTCGAGAAGCCGAACGCCAGCGCGCTGACGCTGCTCGGTTCCGACGTGCTCTCCAAGGCGTATTACGGCAAGGACTACAAGCAAGGCCAATTGGATTACATGAAGAAGCTGAGCGGCAGCCCGCTGGGAACCGGACCGTACAAGCTGGAGAAATTCATTCCGGGCCAAGAAGTGCGCATGGTCGCGAACGAGAACTACTTTGACGGCAAGCCGAAGACGGAGCATTTCATATATAAAACGGCCCAAGGCGACACATGGCAGTACCTGGAGACAGGCGAGGTCGACTACGCGTCCTTCACGGCCACCAAAGAGAATATCGACAAGCTGAAAGCGCTCGGGTTCGTCAATATCCTCTCGTATACGCCGAGCACGTACGGTTATCTGCAATTGAACCTGAAGCATCCGGCGCTGGAAGACAAGCTGGTGCGCCAAGCGCTTACCTACGGTTTGGACCGTCAGAGCATCTACGTCGATGCGGCGCAGGGCGCGGGTCAAGTCGCGAACATTCCATCCTCGCCGATCTCGTGGTCCTATACGGAGGACGGCATCAATCCGTACAAGTTCGATCCGGAGAAAGCGAAGGCGCTTCTGGACCAAGCGGGGTGGAAGGCAGGCGCGGACGGCATTCGCGAGAAAGACGGCAAGAAGCTGACCATCCATTTCCTGGGCTCCAAGAAGCCGGAGACCGATATCTTCATCGCCGTGGCGAAAGAGGATTACGAAGCGCTCGGCATCAAGTTCGAGCCCGAAGTATTCGCGGATTTCAACGCGCTCGTCTCCAAGGTCGAAGGCGGCGATTACGACATGGCTTCCTTCTCGACATCGCTCCTGACCGATCCGTCGGACGGCCTGCTCCAATTCGTCGACGGCGAGATTCCGGGCTACGACGACGCCACGTTCAAGGAGCTTTACGACAAAGGCTTGGCGACGTCGAACATCGACGAACGCAAAGCCGTGTACCAAGATATCTACAAGCTGCTGAACGACCAGCTGCCGGTCATCTTCACGAGCTATAAGAAGAGCGTGTACGCCTATAACGGGCGGATCCAGAACCTGAGCGTCAGCCCGTTCAACGGACTTGCTCCAAGCTTGCCGAGCTGGACGCTGAGCCAATAACGATAACGAGACATACAATCCCCATTCCCTGTCCGAAACCGGGCGGGGAATGACAGGTTAAGGAGTCGATTATGAGCACGTACATTACGAAGCGGATCTTATACATGATCGTTATATTGTTCGCGGCTTCCTTCTTGATCTTCTGCTTGTACGCGTTGACGCCGGGCGACTTCATTACGGGCAACATCAAGCTGACGCCGGAACGCAAAGCCGAGCTTCGGGAGATCTACGGCTTGAATAAACCCGTGATCGAGCGGTACGCCACCTGGATGAAGAACGCCTTCCACGGCGATTTCGGCTATTCGCTGTCGCAGCAGAAGCCCGTTCTTACGTTGTTTAACCAATATATCTGGAATTCGTTCCTGCTTGCGGTCGTTTCCACGTTCCTGACCTGGCTGATCGCGGTCGTCGTCGGCGTCGTCGCCGCCTACAAGCAATACTCATGGTTCGATACGATCGTCATGGTGGCTCTCTTCGCGGCGATGTCGATTCCGTCGTTCTTCATCGGCCTCTTCCTCATTAAGATTTTGGCCGTCGACTGGAAGTGGCTGCCTCCAGGAGGCATGCTGACAACGGGAAGCAACGCGACGGGCTTCGCTTATGTTCGGGAAGTCATTCACCATATGATTCTTCCGGTGATGGTCATGACCTTGCTCGGCGTCGGTTCGCTGACGCGTTACTTCCGCAGCAACATGATCGACGTCATCAAGCAGGATTACATCCGCACGGCCCGGGCGAAGGGCTTGAAAGAGCGCAAGGTCTTGTTCACGCATGCCCTGCGCAATGCCCTGCTGCCCGCCATTACGCTGGTCGGCTTCGAGCTTCCCGCCTTGTTCGGCGGCTCGTTGATCATCGAGAAAATTTTCAACTGGCCGGGGATCGGGCAGCTCTATATGCAATCCTTCAGTTTGCGGGATTACCCGCTCCTGATGGGCTTCACCTTGTTTATCGCGATTCTGACCGTCATCGGCACGCTGGTCTCGGACATTCTGTATCATGTCGCCGACCCGCGGGTCAGGCTGTAGGAGGTCCATTCGATGTCAACGATTCACGGAGAGGGGACTGCGGCTATGGCGTCCGCTAACCCGCAACCTGTTCGTCCCGTCTATACGTCCCTCTGGAAGCAATCCTTGAGGCGGCTGCTCAAAAACAAACTGGCCGTATTCGGCTTCGTCGTCGTGGCGTTCATGTTCGTCGCTTGCTTCGTCGGCCCGTTGTTCTCGCCGTACACGGACAACAAGATCCATATGGCCATCATGAACAAGGCGCCGAGCCTCAAGCACTGGCTCGGCACGGATGCGCTGGGCCGCGACGTGCTGACCCGCGTGCTGCAGGCCGGACGAATATCCTTGACCGTCGGCCTGGCTTCCATGGCGCTGTCCGTCTTCGTCGGCTCGCTGCTTGGCGTGATCGCTGGCTATTACCGGGGCATCGCCGATCAAATCATTATGCGCCTGGCCGACCTGCTGCTGACGATTCCGAGCCTTCCGCTGCTCTTCATTCTGGGCGCGCTCTTGTCGGAATGGAAGGTGCCGACGGATTACCGCATGTACATCGTCATGATGATGCTCAGCATCGTCGGCTGGCCGGGGCTCGCGAGGATGGTGCGGGGCCAGATGCTCAGCCTCCGGGAGCGGGAATATATGCAAGCCACCGTCGTGCTCGGGCTTCGCGATCGTCGGAAGCTATTTCATCATTTGCTGCCGAACCTGGTGCCGCTGCTCATCGTCATCGCCACGCTCAACATCGGCGGGGCGATTCTATACGAATCCGTGCTGAGCTACTTCGGTCTCGGCGTTATGGCGCCGACGCCGACATGGGGCAATATGATCGACGCGGCCAACAACATGATCGATTTCCAGGACCATCCGTGGCTTTGGATTCCGCCCGGGCTCTCGATCTTCGCAACCGTCATCGCCATTAATATTTTCGGCGACGGGCTGCGGGACGTCCTGGATCCCAAGCAGAAAAGGTAGGTGTGCGCGAACATGAATCCGTTACTTGATATCACGCATTTAAGCACGCATTTCAAAACCGAAGAGGGCATCGTCCGGGCCGTCGACGACGTAAGCCTGCGGGTTCGCCCCGGCGAAATCGTCTGCATCGTCGGCGAGTCCGGCAGCGGGAAGAGCATCACGGCCCTGTCGGTGATGGGGCTGATCGAAGAGCCGGCCGGCCGTGTGATCGGCGGGAGCATCGCGTTCAACGGCGAAGACTTGCTTAAGCTGAGCCGCAACGAGCTGCGCACCATTCGCGGCAACGAGATCGCGATGATCTTCCAAGAGCCGATGACCTCGCTCAATCCCGTGCTTCGGATCGGCGAGCAGCTGATGGAGCCGCTCATGGAGCATTTGAAGCTGAGCAAGAAAGCCGCGCGGAAGCGGGCGATCGAGCTCATCGGCGAAGTCGGCATTTCGCGCGCGGAGCAGATCGCCGATTCGTATCCGCACGAGCTGAGCGGCGGCATGCTGCAGCGCATCATGATCGCCATCGCGATCTCCTGCAGCCCGAAGCTGCTTATCGCCGACGAGCCGACGACCGCGCTCGACGTGACGATCCAGGCGCAGATTCTGGATATGCTGCGCCGGTTCAAGGAAGAATCGGAGACGTCGATTTTGCTCATCACGCACGATTTGGGCGTCGTGGCCGAGATGGCGGACTACGTCGTCGTTATGTACGCGGGCAAGGTCGTGGAGGAAGGCGAGGTCGTGGAGCTGTTCGAGCATCCGAAGCATCCGTACACGCAGGGGCTGCTGAAATCCAAGCCGATCATCAATCAGCGCCGGGACGAGCTGTATTCCATTCCGGGTCAGGTGCCGAATCCGCTCGAGCTGACGCCGTCCTGTTACTTTCACGATCGCTGCGCGCACTGCATGGACATCTGCCGGACGAAGCAGCCGGCGTTGAAGGATGCCGGCAAGCGGCAAAAGGTCGCATGCTGGCTGTACGAGGAGGCGATCGCGCATGTCTGAGGCAGCACAGCCGCTGCTCGAGGTAAATGGGCTAAAGAAGTATTTTCCAATCAAATCAGGTCTGCTCAGCCGTACGGTCGGCAGCGTCAAGGCCGTTGACGATATCAGCTTCTCGATCAAGCAAGGCGAAACCTTCGGCTTAGTCGGAGAATCGGGAAGCGGAAAAAGCACGGTAGGCCGTACGATTCTCAGATTGACGGACAAAACGGACGGCGAAGTGAAATTCAAGGGCGTCGATCTGTACAAGCTGGCGCCGCAGGAGCTGCGACAGCTTCGTCCGAAAATGCAGCTCATCTTCCAGGATCCGTATAGCTCGCTGAATCCCCGCGTGCGCATCGGCGATGCCATCGGCGAAGCGCTGTTGGATCACGGTCTGGCGCCCCGGGAAGAAATTCGCGACCGGGTCATGGACGTCTTGGCCGCATGCGGACTGTCGTCGTATCATATCGACCGGTTCCCGCATGAGTTCTCCGGCGGCCAGCGCCAGCGCGTCGGCATCGCCCGGGCGCTCGTCTTGAATCCCGATCTGATCATCGCCGACGAGCCGGTCTCCGCGCTGGACGTCTCGATTCAAGCGCAGATCATCAATTTATTTCGCAAGATGCAGGACACGCAGGGCTTGACGTATTTGTTCATCTCCCATGACCTCAGCGTCGTCGAGCATCTGTGCTCGCATATCGGGGTCATGTACCTGGGGTCGATGATGGAGACCGCTTCGCGCGGCGAGCTGTTCCGCAATCCGCTGCATCCGTACACGAAGGCGCTGCTGTCGGCCGTACCGATCCCGATTCCGAAGCTGAAGCGCGAACGGATCGTGCTGAGCGGGGAGCTGCCAAACCCGGCGAATCCGCCGTCCGGCTGCAAATTTCATACGCGCTGTCCCTTTGCCGTTGCCCGCTGCCGCGAGGAAGCGCCGTTGTTCCGGAACGTCGGGAACGATCACAGCGTCGCTTGCCACCTCGTATGAGCGGCGGCGGAACGAAGCTGCCGCAGCTCTATTCGCTGCAGCTGGAGCGAATGATCGCGCACGGACTGTCGGCCAACAAGATTATGGATCTGCTTCGCGCCGGCGCGGAGAGCGAGGCCGAGCTAACGGAGGCGGTCGATCCGAACGTCAAGTGGGAACGGCTGCTGACGTTCGCGCAGGATAACCTACAGTTGATGGAGTCGGCGGTATCGGACGGCTACCGCTTTCCGTTCATTACGATCGGCGGTATCAAAAATTTGTTGGCGATTAAGTATCGCAAGCGCGAAGGCGCGGATTACCGCTTCCCGGGCGACCGGATCGAGGGACTTCGGTTGAACGGCGCGGAGCTTGAACTGCTGAGAAGCATGATTCCGGCGTATTGGGTCTTTACGCGGGGGGATTCGCAGTTTGGGGAAGATCGGCACGAGATTACGATCGCGCTTCAAAGGCCATAGGAAGATCTTGCTTGCAACGGAGCCTGTTAGCCTTGAGCTAACAGGCTCTATGTGCATTGGAGTCAGGACTTAAGAACAACAGCGCTTAGCAACTTCCTTGCATACATAATGATTACTCATTGAGGATGAGATCGATTTTGCTCTGAACGAGCTTCGCGACGGCTTCGGCCGATTTCTGGCCGCTGAAATAGGCTTTGGATTCGTTCATGATCGTTTCATCTATTTTGGAAGGCGTCCGCACCCAATGAACGGCTTCCGACAGAGAGCCTTTTAATTGATCCAGTTTCTCGGTGTCGACGATCGCTTCGGGATGAACGTCCGATTGAATCGTACCCGCTTCTTTCAATTGCTCGACTTGCCCATCGTACGCGAGCTTGTTGATCGGGAAGCCGATATTCGTATTAGTATCGGCAGCGGTAAGCGACTTCGCTTCGTCATCCATGAGAAAGGCGAGAAATTGCCACGCTTCCTGCTTATGCGGGGAGTTCGCGTTGATGCCGACCATGCCGAAAGTGGAGAAATAACCGCCAGCGCCTAATTCGTGCGGATGGGGCAGCGTATATAGCTTCGTTTGCTCGGCAAAGCCGTTCAATAAATAGCTCTCGAACGAATCGATCGGCCATGCGTTGAAATACGCCTTCGCGTTCAAGGTGGCCGCGCTGCCCCTGCCGCCGCCGTCCGCGGCCATGTCGAACAGCAAGCCGTCATCGATCATGGCCTGCACGTCATGAATCAGTTCGATGAACGAATCGGAATCAAACGCGCGCTCACCGTTCTTCTCCTTAACGAGCCGAGTGAAATTATCGGCGGTCATCTCGCTCAGCAGGATGGAAGGCTCGGTAATCAACGCGCTTGCGATCTCGCCTTTCTGCTTCAACTGCTTGGCTGCGGCTATGAAATCGTTCCACGTCCAATTACTGTCGTCAATCGGCACGCCCGTCTTGTCGATGGCCGATTTATTGCCAAGCAATCCGTCCAGGTAGAAGTATAACGGCATGCCGTACAATCCGTCGTTCACTCTCGCGTTATCCAGGATATTGGTGAAGTAATCTTGCGCGCGAAACGATATATCGCTTGACATCATGTCTTGCAAATTGACGAGCAGATGACGATTCGCATAAGCCTCCATGGGCAATATATCCAGCTCCACCAGGTCAGGGCCTTTGCCGGCCAAGATGGCCGTATTCGCGCCGGTCAGGAACTTCTCCCTGTTAGCCGCCGCTTCGTCCAAATCCTTCCCGTAAGACGGCGTTGCTTGAAGCCGTATCGTTACGTCGGGATGCAAGGATTCGTATTTCGTTACGGCCGTCTTCATCCGATCGCTCAAATAATAGGTGGCGAACGTTAATGTGACAGGTTCGGAAGCATGCTCGCTTTCCAAAGGGGCTTGCGAAGGCGAAGCGGGTTCCGTCACCGGTACTTCCGTCCCTTGGGAGCTGTTGCCGCTGCAAGCGGCGAGTAAGCAGACCAGGCTTGTCAAGGTCCATGCGATTTTCTTCATGTTCGTTCCTCATTTCGGAAGGTAGTTGTCCGAAATTCAGGATAACGGAAAGTTATTGCCAAAGTGTGGCGCAGACGTAGCCGAATTGTTACGAGTTGGGGAATTGCGGGCAGCGGTTGTGTTCTCTCGCGCCCATTATGAATGCAAGGCATCCGCACCGTTGACAGATGAATGGATCCTCTATATAATTTAATTAAATGAACGGTTCATTTAATTAATAGGAGGCATTCAAAATGAGCGGAATTCGACAGGCGAACGGTCGCAGCCTAAGCGGGAAATACGTGGTGATTACCGGTGCGACGAGCGGCATCGGTTTGGCAGCCGCACAAGAGTTAGCTGCCAGAGGGGCGAATTTGGGTATCGTTGCGCGTAATGCAGCCAAAGCGAAAGCGGTGGCCGAACAGATCCGGGCTTCCTGCGGCAATCGGGTTACGGTGGACGTTTTCATCGCCGACATATCGTCCCAGCGGTCGATCCGCCGTGCGGCGGACGAAATTTTGGCGAAATGTCCGAAGATTGATATTTTGATCAATAATGCAGGTGCCATGTTCGTTCATCATACGATGACGGAAGACGGAATCGAGATGACGCTGGCGGTCAACCATATCGCGCCATTCTTGTTCACGACGCTGCTCCTGGATAGACTTGCGATGAGTGAACATGCCCGTGTCATTACAACGTCGTCCCACGGCCATAAGATGGCCATGAAAGGGATCGATTTCGATGACTTGAGCGGCAAGCGTTATTTTGGGTTTCTGGGAAAACTGAAGGGCGGTCCTAATTTTCGATACGGCGAGACCAAGCTAGCGAACATCTTGTTTACCGCCGAGCTGGCACAGCGTATGAAGGACACGAATGTGGCTGCGTATTGCTTTGATCCCGGACTCGTCGCTACGAATTTCAATCGCGACAACGGCTGGATGGCCCGGATGACGACTGCCGCCATGATGAGATTCGCCCGTACGCCCGAGAAAGGCGCGGAGACCCTTGTATGGCTGGCGGAAACCGATGTCAACAACCTGGAGAGCGGCTGTTATTACGCCGATAAGCGGGTGGGGACACAGTCGGCGCAAGCCCGGAGCATGGAAGCGGCGAAAAAGCTTTGGGAAGTTAGCGAATGGCAAACTCGCGCATCGGAAGCATAATTGACGGGGCGACACGCAGAAGGGAAGAAGGATGACCATGGCAAGAAAAGCGCAATCCGAACAAGTACACGATGAACGCAAAGCTCATATCAAGCGAGCTGCGCTTAAAGTTTTCGCGGAGAAAGGGCTCGCCGGAACGAAGATGAGCTTGATCGCCGAGGAAGCGGGCATCAGCCAAGGGCTGACGTATAAATATTTCGAATCCAAAGACGAAATCTTCGCGCTTCTCGTGGAAGAGGCGATCGAAGAATCCCAGGACGCCATTCGGAATATGGGGCAATTGCCAGGTTCGCCCCTTGATCAGCTGAAGGCGTTCACGCTTCGGCTGCTGGACGAGAACCACAAGCATTATTTCATGCTCGTTCAACAAGCGCAAAAGTCGGAAGGGGTACCCCAGAGGGCCAAGGAAGCCATCGAGCGATATTCCCCCCGGGATACGATCGAGTCGTTGATTCCGATCTTCGTCCGGGGGCAGCAGGAAGGACAATTCGCGGAGGGCGATCCCTACGGCAGATTGATTCTGTTTCTGTCGGTCGTAACCGGTCTTATGCTTCAAGATGCCAAGGCGATCGGAATCGACTGGACGCAGGAGGTTGATCGCCTGCTGGGCATCGTGAAGAAATAAGATGGTGCCGTCGGCGATGCCCCTCTATTTAATCTCCCGTTAATCTCCCGATATTCGTTTCGTCTTGAACCGATGCACAATTTATTATTCAATGGAGGTAGAGAATGAATATACGTAATTGGGGACCAAAGTCAGTAACATTTTGGCTCGCGGGTGTCGTGACGCTGTTAATGCTGTATCTAGGCATACGAGGATTTGTCCAGCCAGAAGCTGCAATACGGGAGTTCGGCTTGCCCCTTCACGACTCCGCGGATAAGAATCTTGTATACATCAAAGCAGATCGCGACCTTTTTATTGGAATCTTGCTCCTGCTCTTGATGATACTTCGTATGAGAAAAGCAATGCTTGTCGTGATGGTAACCTCCATTCTGATGCCAGCCATCGATGCAATACTGGTGCTTACGAAAGCAGCAGATACAAGACCTTCTTGGATCCATATTGTTTCTGCGGTATATGGAGTTGTTGTCGGTTATATGCTGTATCGGGAAGAACGGCGTATGCGATCTTGAATTGGGATAAAATGTCATGAAGATTAATTTCAAATGCGGAGTGGAGGGGCTTTCGCTTATGCGACGTAAAATCGCGCAGCTTACCTGTTGTTTACTGCCCGTAATCGGTCTGGTAGTCACCGGTTGTTCTTCAAGCTCGATGGAGACTAGTAACGCGAAGGCCGTTTCCAACATCCAGGACGTTGAAATTGACAGCAAGGCATTGGCGACGACTATGCGATTCGATGTTTATACGCCGCCAGGCTATAACCCAAAGGCGCGGTATCCGGTAGTTTACATGCTTTATGGCTATGGCGGAAATCGCGATTACGTTTTTGAAAATATGGGCCTAGGCGAAGTTTCCGATCGTCTCGTTCAACAAGGTACTATCGTGCCCATGCTTATCGTTTCTCCTGATTACGGGAATAGCTTCGCGGTAAACACGGTCCCCGGACAAGGCGTGAATCCAGGCGGCGTAGATGAAGGCAATTATGAGGACTACTTAGTAGAAGAGGTCATACCCTACGTAGATTCTCATTACAGCACAATCGCCTCGCGGGAAGGCCGCTATGTCGGCGGCTTCTCGATGGGGGGTTACGCCGCTCTTTACCTCGGTTTTAACCACGCGGACCTCTTCAGTAAGATTGGGGGACATAGCGCTGCAATCTGGGATTATACGGATAATGATCAATATATGGACCAGCGTGACTGGCTGTTCCCCACCGAGGCATTACGGGAGCAGCGGGATCCTTTTAAACTGGCCGTTAGCCGCAACCTGAATGACGTGGACATCTACCTCGATGCGGGAAGCTCCGATCAGCTAGCAGAAGCGGATCAGGAACTGTATGCCCTATTGAAAAGCAGGCATGTTGAAGCGGAGTGGCATGCCAATCCCGGTGATCATTCCGTATCCTATTGGACGGAGCATTTTGAAGATTATTTGAAATTTTACTCTGGTGAAGTTGGATCAAAGTGAACCGTCGGGAGCCGCAAGCGAACCTGCCTTTTCGCTGCCTTAGGAGGAGCTCAGGCCGCAGCTCCTATATCTCCTGACCGGACTCGGGCCAGCCGATAAAAAACAGTTAAATAAAAACGTTCCTTTGTAATGAAATGGGGGAAATGTCACAATTATAGCCATAACCAACAGGAGGCGAATGGCTATTAACAGACTCATCAAATTATTAGGCTCATGTGATCTCTCCGATGTGACTTCATTAAGAGCCTTATATAAGAACGATAACGTTTATTCCTACCACGGAGTCACGATCGTATGCAATGAAACGCATAAATCAAAACCTGAATTCGTCAAGTTTACGCTTCGGATTCCCGTACAGCTGTTAAGCCTAGAAAGCCGCGACAGCACTTTGGACGGTTCAACGGCCGACTTCTGTTTGCGGGCTTTTGTTTCGCTTATCGAACAGATCGATTTGGCGCAAGAGCATAAGACGGGGAAAGAGAAATTCACGGGCAAAATATACGTTCATGCACCTAATCAAAAAGTCATTGCCCGCAACAGCTGTTTTCTTAAAGATGACATGCTGAATCTCGCGATGGTCATCCGTTTCCCTGTGCACATGATGGAGAAACGGAATGTCGTGGCAGGCAAATTATCCGTGAAGATCGTGAGAAAGGAATTGGGAAAGGCGATCAGAGATTTTGTAGACTTCTTCGACCATGATGCCTGCGTTCGATTTAATACCGTGTATAGAAGACAGATGGAGATCAGAAGTTTATTGCAAGAGCGCAAGCTGGTAAGCTTTATAGCCAATAACAGTGTTCTGCCGCGGGGGAAAGGAGACCAACCGCTAGGCGAGGCCGTTCCTTTTATTTCCCCGACGGAAGATGAAATCGAATTTACATTATCGGACGGCTTTGTGATTAGAGGCATGGGGATCGCCGAAGGCGTGACCGTTATAACCGGAGGCGGCTATTCAGGGAAAAGCACGCTGTTAGACAGCATGTTATCGGGCATTTACAATCATGTTCTTGGGGATGGGCGCGAGTACTGCATAACCGAAGAGAGAAGCTGCAAAATCATTGCAGAGGATGGCCGCAGCGTAACTTCCCTGGACATTACGCCTTTTATACGGGATATTCCGCATTCCAATACCAAGGCCTTTAGTTCCAAGCATGCCAGCGGAAGCACCTCGCAAGCGGCCAATATTATCGAAGCCGTATCCTTCGGATGCAAGGCATTGCTGATTGACGAAGACCGAACGGCTACCAACTTCATGATACGCGATTCCCGCATGAAGCAAATCATTCAAGACGATCCCATCGTCCCTTTTACGGATCGCGTCCGTCATTTGTATACCAAAGCGGGGGTTTCGACCATTCTAATTATTGGCGGAACCAGTGAATATCTGGATTTGGCCGATCATGTGTACATGATGAAGAACTATACCCTGCATAACTTTAATCGCGAATTAAAGCCATCCAGGCAACATACGTATGCATTCTATGAAAGAGAAGATGCGCATGAGGTGCAGTGGAAGCTGGAGAGATGGGTGAAGACGGACTCTCTGACCACTTTCAAAAGGGATGCGGAGAGCAATCGGATCTTCGAATATGTGAATGTCGGCAGCAATACGATTCAGCTGGGCAAAGACACGGTGGATGTTTCTCGCTTGGATACGATTGTTTCACAGCAGCAAGTAGCGACCATTGCCTATATCATCCGATATATGGCCAACCGGACGAGGGAACCGAAATTCAATTTATATCGTTCCGTTCAAGACGTATTCGCCCTTCTCTCCGAACAAGGGCTTGATGCCATCTATTCCAACAGCTTTGACATTCCGCATGACCTGGAATTACCCGCTTTGCACGATGTTTTGTTTGCTTTCTCCAGAATGAGCTCTCCGGTATATGAGTAAGCAGAGGACGGCTTGCCAGGAAATCGCCGGGCAGGGTAGTTGAATAACGCATTGCCATGAGTTACTGTAAAATAAAGGGCGTTTCTTCCAGTTCGGATCGTCTGTGATTAGAACGGAGGTTAGATGTGAAAGTAACACGAATCGTCACCAATGTAGACACACGGGATATCGCGGCAGCAAAATGCTTTTATCAGGACGTCCTCGGACTTGATTTGTTGATGGATCATGGTTGGATTCGAACATACGGTTCACCCGGGGAGATGAATATTCAAATTAGTTTTGCCTCAGAAGGCGGCTCCCGCACGCCTACGCCTGATCTGTCCATCGAAGTCGATGATGTCCATGTTGCTTATGAACGCATGACACGCGCTGGATTTCAGATCGAATATGGTCCAGTCGATGAACCTTGGGGCGTTCGGCGATTCTATGTCCGCGACCCGTTTGGCAAACTTATTAACATTCTTGCTCATGAATAGTGATACCCAGCGGTCAATAGCGCAGGTATTGAGGCTGTCCGCTTCATTAACTATATTGAAGGTACCGCCCTTCGGGGAGATCGTTAAGGGAGGCCGCGATGAACGAGACCGCATTTGACGAACCATTATTTGCAAGCTTGAAGCCGGGCTTGACCTCGTTCTGTTACCGGATGCTAGGCTCCATGGACGATGCGGAGGATGCCGTTCAGGAGACGAGTATTCGGGTCTGGCAGAGCCGGAGCACGTTCAGACAGGATTCCTCGTTCAAAACGTGGGTCTATCGGATTGCCTCCAACCTGTGCTTGGACAAGCTGCGACAATCCAAACGGCGCGCGCTTCCCGTTGACCTGTTCGATCCGGCCGTCGCCATCGTCGAGCCGCGCGACACGCTGCCAGACTCTGCCTGGATCTGGCCGTCTACCGGCTTCGGGGACGATCCGGCGGATCGGCTCGTCCGCAGAGAGACCCTTCGACTGTGCTTCATCGCTCTCCTGCAGACCTTGCCTCCGCGGCAGCGCGCGGCACTCATTTTGAAGGATGTCTTCGAATGGTCCTCCAAGCAGATCGCGGAAACGTTGGCGATGTCGCCGGCAGCGGTGAACAGCGCCTTGCAGAGAGCACGGGAGACGATGGACCGGGCGCAGCTTCGCTCGGATGAGCTCTGCAGCATGGACGTTCGACCGGAGCAGCAGCTGCTGGCCCGGTATGTGGAGGCCTTTGAGCAATTCGATATCGCTGCGCTCGTCGCGTTGTTTCACGAGGAAGGCTGCATGTCGATGCCGCCCTTCGAGATGTGGATCCGCGGCAAGGAAGAGTTGTCCGCGTTCTATTCGCTTACTCGCTGGCATTGCGAAGGTTCGCGATTCGTGCCCATTACGGTGAATGGCGGTTATCCGGCGTTGGCCCAGTATATGCCGGACCAATCGGGCCCTGGCCTGGTACCCTGGGGCATCCACGTCATCGAAACCAAAGCTAATCAAATCCTGCACGTTCAAAACTTCATTCATACGCCATTATTTTCGCGATTTGGGCTGCCTGAGCGAATGGACCAATGAATTTCGCCATGGGCTTGCGTCTATATTATTGAGGATAGCCAAACGACGACTCATAGGAGAGAGGTGTTTTTTAATAATGGAAACGAATCAACCGACGAAAGTAACCGTGCAAACCGTCATTCAAGCCCCTGTCGAGAAGGTGTGGCGCTATTGGACCGAGCCGGACCACATCACGAAGTGGAATCAAGCGTCCTCGGACTGGCATGCGCCGCGAGCCGAAAACGATCTGCGGGCCGGCGGCAAGTTTCTGACGCGAATGGAAGCGAAGGATGGCAGCATGGGCTTTGATTTTGGCGGCGTCTACGATGTCGTGAATCGGCATGAGGCGATCGGCTACGCCATGGGAGACGGAAGAAGAGTGGATATTGCTTTCGTCGATCAAGGGAATGAGACGAAGGTCATTGAAACGTTCGACGCGGAGAGCTCCAATCCCGTCGAATTCCAGCAAGCAGGCTGGCAAGCGATCATGGACCATTTCAAAGCCTATACCGAACAAAACTAATCATCGCGAAGAAGACGCCGGGGAAGATGCCCGGCGTCTTTCTTTGCGAACCCTCGTACGAGCGTGATCTCCGTTAGCCTTAACCTAGTGCGCTTCCATGTTCATGCAGTTAATGGCCCACAGATGGCCGTCCAAGTCCACGAAGCCCCAATGATACATGGACCCATGATATTCAGGTTCAGCGTGCAATTGCCCGCCCAAGGAAACCGCGGTATTCACGATTTCATCGACCTTGTCCCGGCTTTCGAAGGCCAATGCGATCGTCATCTGCGCATACTTGCTCGTATCGACGGATTCCTTCTCCGTGAGCGTATTAAAGAATGCTTGCTTGATCAGCATGACCTGCAGGTTGTCGCCGATTACGATGGCTGCCGAATTCTCGTTCCCGGGGAACTGCGGGTTGCGCTCGAAGCCGAGTCCGGTGAAGAACGCTTGCGATCGTGCTACGTCGAGTACAGGCAGGTTGAAGCTCGTGAATGCGGACGTTAACGCCATTTTCAATACACCTCTTCTTCAAATTGGTTTGTGTTCATTCATGCTTTCGATTACATAGACGACAGCCGATCCGGGAATTCATCGGTCTCCTGGATTCGGAAACGTAAATTCAATAAAAAATGAGGGGATCGAGCGACGGAGTGAGGGAACGGTATGGAAATTAATGATAAAAACGAAGTAGGAAAGAAAAAAGCCCGAAACCGCCGCCATTCCAGTAATCTAACTATGAGGTGGAACTGGTTACCAGCATGAAGCTAGCGGGCAGGATAGTTCCAATGTTTCGCGAATACCCTATATATGGAATTATTACGAAGTACGTGAATAAGACGTTAACTGAAATTGCTGTAAAAAACTGAATAGATTAATAGCGGAGGAGATTCCATGAATACAAGAAAGAACATATTTATTGATCCTTTAAGTGCTTGTAGTCTGCGACTAGAGTTAGCAGTTAATAACCATGTCTTGAGTACAGCAACAGGATTTTTAGTGAACATTAACTCCAGCAATTATTTGATAACAAATTGGCATGTTCTTTCAGGTAGAAATGCAGAAAATGGAATGTTACTATCGTCAACCGGAGCTGTACCTGACGAAGTAAGAATCATTTATCATTCGAGCAGAGGTTTAGGTAATTGGATAAGAATCTCTGAAAAACTTTATGATTCAGATGGTAATGCGAGATGGTTAGAACATCCGATGGGAAACAAGATTGATGTTGTTGCATTACCGGTGACAATTAATAGTGAGGTTTCTGCATATCCACTAGATCTTAATCTTGCTAGTGTTGATATGCTCGCCCAACCTGCAATGCCAGTATCAATAATTGGTTTTCCATATGGTATAGCTACAGGGGTTGCTTTTCCCATTTGGAAAACAGGACATATAGCCTCTGATCCCGATTTAAATTATGACAATTTGCCAGTATTTTTGATTGATGCAACAACACGAGGTGGAATGTCAGGTTCCCCTGTTATACTTAGACTTACTGGAGGTTACAACACTTCTAACGGGAATTACATTATGGCTGGTGGAGTTAGCAATAAATTTCTAGGTATTTATGCTGGTAGAATCCATGGGGATGCAGAAATTGGTAGAGTGTGGAGACCGTATCTTATAGAAGAGATAATTGAAAAAAAATTTGTAAGTGATACATAGATGACAGCAACATCAGCTAACACCGGATTCACGCTGCGCGGCTACGCCGCTTGGTCCGGACCGGAGTATAAGAAGCGGATTCGGTTGCAGTATTTTCAGTGGCAGAGAAGCATATTCAGCCGGACAACCCTGCACTGACTAACCACATCGCGGCCGCTCTTAAGGCAGTGAGGGTTCGTGAATCCAAGAACGTTATCTGAAATTCCCACAAAACTATATTCAAAGCCTGAGAAGATAATTATAATAAGCTTGAGGCTTATTTTGGAATTCACAAGGGGGATAAAATGACTACAGGAGCAATGGCATTAGAGAATGGGCTGTATATTTTAGATAAAAAATTGAAAGAGAATCCCAATCTTATTAATGCCCTTTGGTTTACATTAGATAGACTTATTACTAGACATAAATATGAAAACTTCGATCTTGCTAGTTCTTTAAATGAGATGTTCGGAGCTCCTGTAGGGGAAGCAATTAGTGAGTTTTTTACCGAAAATGATGAGAGTGATTTTGAAGCAATTACGTCTGAATATGAATATGGTGAACTATTCAGAATGCTTCATAAAACGTTTAGTCATGATTGCAGAAGGTTAGAAATGCAAGCGGAATTAAGCCCAGATTACATATACGGGATGAACGTTAGAATACAAGATGACCCGGACACACTGGATAAGCTTACGATTTATAACTTAAACAATAAAGAGTATATTTTTGATGCAAATATACGTACCTACACATTTATTATTAATGGTCTATTGGATTTTATTAAGGCTAATATCGAGAGGTACGATGAGGAAGATCTTCAAATGATACTTACTCGAGCCAATAGATCCGTGAAATCAATTTCTGAAATAATTGAGGAAACCACTGAACGATTAAGTGAACTCAAAAAAGGTGATAGAATTGATGGGTGAGAAGGTCGTTGATTTAAAAAATTATAACTCTAAAAACAGATCGAGTACATTGGAAACGAAAAGATATATCATAATAGAAGAGGAGCATAATAATCCAAAAGATATTAGACATGAAGGTAAAAGAATAGAGTATAATACATTTGTCAAACCTCAACTTAAAGAGGGGAGAGCCTCTACGGCAATAATTGATACGTACTTACCGTTTTTAATGAACTCTTCAAGCAAGGATATGTCACCAAAAGAAGGTGAAGAACCAATGGATGAAGGCTACAAAAAGATTATTGATAGACTTGATCAGGATTTAAGAGATTTCAAGAAAGATATAAGTGAAAGAGATGAGAGAATACAACGTGAGTTATTGGCGAGAGAAGAAAGGTTTCGGCAAGAAGCCACTGAGCGTGAGTCAAGGGCAAGACAGGATGCAAAAGAAAGAGAAGAGAGAATATTAAAGGCACTTACTGATACAACAGTTAAACTTGAAAATGAAATGAAAGATGTAAAAGAATCAGTTAAACGTTCTGAGGAAAGAATAGACACTTCGACAAAGCATATACAATCGCTCGTTACAACTAATAAATGGGGAAACTACGCAACTTTCATCGGTGTACTTGCAATTTTTATTTCAATAATTACATGTATTATTACAATTTGGATTTCTAACGACTAGACATTAAACCCAGCCATCTTTATCAGGCTGGGTTTAATGTTATTTACACCTAATAATGAATCAATGATTATGGGAACTTCAGATAACACCATATTCACGCTTCGGGCCATTCGGCCCTCGGTCCGCACGAGGCATTTCGAGGAAGAGGATTCAGCGGACATATCCCACCACCTAACCGCATCGCGGCCGTCCTTCGGGCAAAGGCGGTAGGACGTCGTGAATACACTAACGTTATCTGAAATTCCCCAGATCAAGAGCAATAATTGGAGGCTTTTTCAATGAAGGTGAAACTAAATTTAAATGAAATTGATCTTCAGGATCCTAAACAAATAGCTTTATTCCAGTTATTATGCAGCCTTTCAACTACGCGTACATGTTTGGGTCTTTATATGGGTGAGGAGGCTGGGAGAGCAAATTTATCTTCTCAAGACGACATAATTATGTTGGCGATGGCATTAGCAGGAATTGGTGAGACATTGCATAAGTTTGAAGAACTTGTTAGTAAAGGAGTAATTCAAAAAGCGATAAATTGTGATTCGGTTCTTGCTGAAGCATGGGTATTTATAGAATCTCAAGCGATAAAGGAATTGAAGAAAACAAACTTAAAGTATATAAGAGACAAGTCAGCGTTTCACTTTGATCCGGAACCTATAAAAGAGTTTTTCACTGAGTCTATGAAAGAAACGAATGAAATAGATTTATGGGAAACAAGTGAGCAAGACAAGCATGGATTCTCACCGCTGGCTTCGTTAATAATTTCAAACACGTTGATAAATGTTACTAAACCTGATAAAGAAAGAGCCGAATTATCAATGAAGGTATATGGGGCACTAAGTACTATAGTTCTTTATGAAATAAATGAACACTACAATTTGAATGCGATTCAATGAAGTGGGGGAACTTCAGATAACAACGCATTCACGCTTCGGGCTTTGCCCTCGGTCCGGACTGAGGTTGAGAAGCCTGAGAGTGGAGTCAGCCGGACACATCCGACATACGTCGGACGTCGTGAATACAAGAACGTTATCTGAAACCGGTGCAAGACAATAAAAAGACACTTGAAGTTCAAGTGCCATCAAGATTTATAAATGTCTCCACGTGATCGATTTTTATCGATAATCACAATGAGTTCGTTATCAATAATAGTGTAAATTACGCGAAAGGATCCGATTCGAAGCCGAAAGTGATTTTCCAGGCCTTGCATTTTTTTAATATCAAGCTCTGGATGCCTCGGGTCTTCAGATAGAATATGGAGATAATCAATTATTCGCTTCCGAGTAACAGCATCCTGCTTCTGTAGATAGTAAAGGCATCCTTATGGAACTTAATTTCGTAATTCATGCTCAACATCCTTCAGAGTAAGTAGCTCACCTTTTAGGTAAGCCTCACGAGCATTATTGATGGCATTAAGATCATCCTGAGTAGTCGGTTCATCATCAAGAGGGATTTTCTTATTAGCATCTGACTGAGAAAGGCGTTCCATTATTTCAGAGACCAGTTCAAGATCTTTTACAGACAATCGATCGAATAATTCATTAAAACGTTCTTTACTAACAGCCACAATTGACAACCCCTTTCAAGGACTAATTATACCTAAGGGAATGGAGCAGGTAACTCGAGGAAGGCACCGGCATCAGATAACACCGCATTCACGCATCGGGCTGCCGCCCTCGGTCCGGACCGAAGTTGAGAAGCCTGGAAGTGAAAGCAGCCGGACACATCCGACTCCGTCGGACGTCGAGAATACAAGAACGTTAGGCGAAACCCGAAGAATGGTTTGAGTAGTTGATTCGTAGAAGAGATTCATAATAAGAAACCATATTTTTTTTTGCCGTGTAGAATTCTACGTATTTCGATTGTTTCATTATTGAATACATAAAACACAAGATAACTATGAACAATAAGCATTCGATAATGTAAGCTTTGAAGTCGAGAATCATTGGGGATGACGCCGCTATTAGGGAACAAGGAAAGAATAGATATTGATTCATCGAACTGATTTAGCAGGTTTAATGCTGCTGCAGGATCATCCAACATGATATATTCCATAATATCCGATAAATCTTGCTCAGCAACAGGCAAATAGTTAATCGGATACTTTTTCTCCATGGATACGACCCCTTAATTTATTCATTAGAAGTTCGTGATTTGTTTTAGGAATAGAAGGATCAGCACTTTCTTTTTCAGCAACAGCCAATTTTTGGTATAATTCGATAGTGGCCTGTTGTTTTTCATAAAGAGCGTGACTCATAATGACAAGATCATCATGACCGTTTTTAGTGATGAATACAGGTTCACCTTCTTGATGGCAGGTTTCTGAGATGAGATTGAAATTATTCCGAAGATCAGAAATGGGTCTAATGATTGGCAAGACATTCACCGCTTTCTAAATAAGGTATTGATTTAATTTTATCATAATAATGATATTTAATACATGGGATTCTAAGGACTACTGAATGTGAAGGTAACTCAAGAGGCTTCGCCTAACACCGTATTCATGCTGCGTCGCTAACGCTCCTTGGTCCGGCCGAAGTAGGAAGAAGAGGAATTCAGAGTCAGGGAAGTTATTTCAGCCGGACAACCCTGCACGGCCTAACCTCGTCGCGGCCGTTCCGGTTGGTCACTTAAGGCAGTGAGGGTTCGTGAATACAACAACGTTAGACGAAATTAACAAGTTCAAGCTTAATTTAAACATCGAACAATCGTTCTCCATCTTTGATAATGGTACAATGGGGGAAAACAATTGAAACTTGGGTGGGCATGGTTTCCCTTCGAAAGGAGGTGAGGCCATGGAGGTAAAGGATGCATTGACCATCATGTTTTTATTTGGGTCGTGTATCCTTGCCCTTTTAACATACATCGATTCTAACAACAAGAGAAAGTAAAAACCCACCCCAAGGTTGACGCCAAAGGTGGGTTTTTATGTCCATTCGACCAAGAAGGGATACGCCCATCCAAGCCAATTGATAAGCCGAGTGTTAGCCGCACTCGGCTTCTTTAGAAATATGATAACACAGTTGGAAAAAGAAGTGAATCAGCAAAGCGTGTATTAAAGAAATTTGAAAATCCTTGAATACAATATAAAGGGGATAAGAGGATCACTTTTGAAAGGCCAATTTATGGCGATATAAAAAGAGTTTAAGGACCATTTGAAAGACTGAGTATGAGCAGTTCAGTGAAGTGTTAACTTCGTCTAACACCGCATTCACGCCTCGGGCCATTCGGCCCTCGGTCCGGTCGAAGTAGAAAAGCCAGGAAGCGGTGGCAGCCGGACACGTCCGACGGAGTCGGACGTCGAGACTTCAAGAACGTTAGCCGAAAGAAGTTCTTGCATGTGCAGGAGGAGTCCATATGATATTAGAAAAAGTTATAAAAAGAATTGGAATACAAAGTGAATATAAGGATTTTGTTGATAAGTATATAGATAATATACTTAACGAATTTATAGGTAAGATTCATAGCATTTATATGTGTGGCTCGATTCCAAAAGGAACTGCAAAACCTTATAACTCAGATGCAGACTTTACTATTGTATGTGTAAATCCCAAAGATATTGATTACGAAAGATTAACAAATATTAAAGACAAGCTTTTGAAAGAGTATCCAGTAGTAACTAAGATTGATACGATCATTTGCTCGATTGACGATGTATTAAGTAAACCGAATGAGTGGGGTTTCTGGATTAAGATAATTTGTGTTTGCCTAAATGGTCATGACGTTGGTGAAAAAGTGCCACCGATAATTTCTTCTCCGGAGTTCATTTTAGACTTAAATACAGAGACCAAGGAGGAAGTAGATCGTATACATAAATTACTTTCTAATGCTAGTGATAACACAATGAAAACTAGATATGTTAAAGGTTATTCTAAGAGATTAATTCGTGCATTATACTCTTTGGTTTTAGAAGATACAGGTGTATGGCAAGATGACATTATTAAGATGAAGAATGCCATATTAGACTATTGCGAGATTGACTCCGCTTTAGTTGAATATCTGTATGCTTGTTACTTGGATAGTCATGTGCTTGTTGAAGAGTTTCTGGGAATTGCAGATGAAGTATATAGCTATTTTGAGAACGCCTTAAATACAATGGCTGCTTCCAGAACCTCCTTCGGCTAAGGCATGAAGATCAAGAACATATGTGGTGGGCAGCTCCCAAGAAGAGGAAGCATCGGCTAACACCGCATTCACGCATCTGGCACTCGCCCTCGGTTCGGACTGAAGTAGGGAAGCCTGGAAGCGGAATCAGTCGCAAACCCCACTCCGTCGGACGTCGAGAATGCAACAACGATATATGAAATTAATGTAGAGCATAAAGGATGATAAACATGGAGGACCTTGAAAGGGCTATTCATTTTAGAGAGTCAGGTCAATTAGAAGAAGCAAGAACAATATTACTTGACTTAATCAATCAGGATTCGATGAACCCTTCTGTTTGGTATCAATGTGCATGGGTGCATGATGTTATGGAACTAGAAAGGGAAGCAATACCGTATTACAAACGATCCCTTGAATTAGAATTGCAAGACGAGGAGAGACAAGGTGCATATCTGGGGCTGGGGAGTACATTTCGAACTTTAGGAATGTATGATGAGGCGCAGCTCATATTCGAGGAAGCGATAAGAACGTATCCAGATCGCAGAGAGTATCAAGTATTTTATGCAATGGTACGTTTCAATCAGGCTGCGTACAGTGAGGCAATGGAAATCATATTAAAGCAATTAGCAGATACAAGTAATGATAAAGGTATTCAAGAGTATAAGAAGGCAATCCTATTTTATTCTGATAAATTGAGCAGGATATGGGATTAATACAATTGGAAGTTGAATTGAACAAGCAATGCTGGGGATTTCGAAGAAGAACGAACCAGCGTTTAACACTGCATTCACGCTTCGGGCATTCGCCCTCAGTCCGGACTAGCATAAGCCAGGAAGCAGGACCAGCCGGACACATCCGACTCCGTCGGAAGTCGAGAATGCAACAACGTTACGGAAGAAAATCTAAAAGAGCATTCAAGTAAAATATTGAAATTTGTTACTGAACATGATAGAGGGGCATTTATTTTTGAAGACGAGAAGATTGGAAAGAAAGCAGGATTAATCATGTACTCGATCCTTAACCGAGACGGTAAATTTCCTTGGAAAACCATATTTCATGAAATAGATCGAGGTTTGTTTCAAGAAGACGGACGATTTGTGGAGATATTTCAATTGTGGGTTGCACCAGAGTATAGGCGTAACGGCATAGCAACGAAGTTAAAACTAACACTTGAGGAATTGGCAGGCTGTCGAGAAAGTTCCCGATTCTTCGACATTGCCGTTGCCAGCTAGATCGTCTTCATGAGCAACGGACACAGAATCCGTTATTTGGTGGAAATCGGGTTGTTTGGGTAAACGAAAGGACACAGGATTCGTTATTGTCTCCGGAGCGCATCGAACGTCTGCCTTTTTGACGAAATAAAGGATCCTATGTCCGCGAGCGATGTGATCCAAACAGCTGCGGCTGTCTAAAGCCATTCAGGATCTTTAAACATGGGTTTCACGACATTCTGGCCGCATTTTATGCGGTTTTTTATTTTCAGACAGATGTACGAAGAAACCGATTAAAGCATAGCTAAAGCGCAAGCCAAAGCGACAGCCAGCATCCGGGAAGCCGGGGGCTGGCTGTCTTGCGGCATACCTGAAGATGTTTCCGGCGAGTACCGTCAAAAAGTTTGTTCTATTACTGAACCTTTTTCCTCGCAAGGGCGAATTATTGGGTGTAACACATTAGGGAGGGCCCCCCATGAATGAAAAAGAGTTACTTCCATGGCTGGAAAAAGCAACGTTGGGCGATGAGTCGGCCTTTCAGCTTGTCTATCAGGCGACCCACCAGGACGTCTATCGGACGGTTGCTTTTCTCGTCTTCAACAAACAGGACATTGAGGATATCGTGAATGAAGTTTACATGCGCATATGGCGATCGTTTCACGCGTACGACCCGAACCGGCCGTTCCGGTATTGGCTGCATGGGATCATCCTCCGTCAGGTCCAGGATTGGAAAAGAAAGGCCTGGCGGCGAATTCGCCTCTTTGAAAGAAACAGCCGGATGACATACGAACAGTTCGAATGGACCGATACAACGATTCTACAGTCCGAAATGCAGCAAGAACTGTTCAGCTTTGTCCGCCAGTTGTCGTACAAACTACGTGTGGTTGTCATTCTTCGCTATTATCACGATTATGCCCTGGAAGAAATCGCAGCTATGCTGCGGATCCCCGTTGGAACAGTGAAATCCAGACATCACTTGGCAATGAAAGAACTTCGGAAACGTGTCGCTATGACGGGAGGAGACGTTTATGTCCATTGAAGAGGAATTACGTGAAGGGCTTCACCGGGCGGCGGATTCCATGCACTGCCCACCCGATCTGTATGGACGTGTCCGCAAGTCCTATCAACGCTATATGACCGAGAAGAGAGGTAGATCTCCTATGAAAAAACGCATACTGACCGGCATCGTCGCAGCAGCCATACTGATTCCGACTTCTGTATTTGCTGCTTCCTATCTGGCCGATGATATCTTCGGTTCCCCTGCGACCATCGAAGAACACGGCGGCACGCAGGAAAATTATCAAGAAATTGAAGGCATGCTTCAGGCAGCGAAAGGCAAGCTCACCGAAGACGAATACAAGGAATATACGAAGCTGACCAAGCAGCTGGTGCAAATAAAGCTGACAATCACCGATGAGAAAGGAGTCGTCCATGAAGAGAAATTGACGAAAGAAGAACAGCAGCAGCTTGAGCAGCTCGCCTCCAAGCTCGCCCCGTACTTCGAGAAAATAAACAGTACTTCCAAACCTTAATAATCGGTCTCCCCGACCGGGGAACGGGTTCGTGCAGTTGATTGGGGTGACATCCGATATAGCTATACAAGAACAAGGAGCAAGATCCGCCGCGATCTTGCTCCTTGTTCTATATGAGGGAATGTCGGGTGGCAAGAACTATCGTAACCTTGCAAGCTAAAGCCAAAGTATGGGTACAGTCGTTGAATAGAATTAACGGGGAACTATAGCTCAGTTACCAAAACCGGCAGCCGGTCTAACGATCAGCTGCCGTTCTCATGGAAGGAACGGGCAGGATAATGTAATCCATACGCGAATTACCTGATAATAGGTTTGTGTTCTATTCATTACGGGCTTGCCGCTCAGAGGAAGCGGATAACGGGGCAAAGGTGGGATGACGCAGGATAAATGGCTGCAAGTTTAACAGTTCATAACTTAACGGAGGATCACAGGCATGAGCATGTTGCGTTTTTTGGGGAAATACAGAGTTGCAGCCGGCATGGCTGTCGTTATGATGTTGGTCGAACTGGCAGTGGAGCTGATTCAGCCTTATCTCATTTCGTTCATTATTGATGAAGGTATTACGCAAAAGGATACGTCAGTCGTGCTGCTGTGGGGCGGAATATTGGTAGGCGGCTCGGTTGCCGCATTCATCGCTGGTATTCTGAGCTCTTTTTTTGCATCGCATGCCAGTCAGGGGTTTGCGTTCGATGTCCGGGAGGCCCTTTACGCCAAGGTGCAGGGGTTCGCTTATCCGGTTTTTAATCGCTTCGCCACCTCATCCCTCATTACCCGGTTAACGAATGATGTTACGCAGCTTCAGGATACGGTATTCATGGGACTGAGGTTTATGCTGCGCATGCCGCTTGTTGTCATCGGGAGCATCATCATGGCGCTTGTCGTGCATGTGCAGCTCGGTTTCCTGCTCACCTTGACCGTTCCCGCACTGCTCGTATTCGTCATTTGGATCATGAAGAGAGCGTCCGTCTTATTCAAAAGGGTTCAAATGAGACTGGATACGCTGAACCGCGTGATGCAGGAAAATCTGACCGGCATGCGGCTGATCCGCGTATATGTCCGGTGTGCGGAAGAGGTGAGCCGTTTTGCGCGGCTGAGCCAGGACTTAATGAAGAATACGGTCTCCGCCTTGCGTCTGACGGAGATTACGATGCCTTTCATACTGCTGATCATGAACGCCGGGATTATTGCCGTGCTTTGGTTTGGGCATAAGCAAATCAGCATGGGGACCGCGTCTGCGGGCGAGGTGGTGGCGGTTGTGAATTATTCGCTCCGAACGGCGGGAGCCCTATCGGCCTTCTCCATGATCGTGGCGGCTTTCTCCAGAGCCCGTGCGTCTGCCCAGCGGGTAGATGAAGCGCTGATTACGGACAGCGAGGCACCGGTCAGGTCCGGCCGGAATCCCGAAGGTCCGTGTGAAGGGGGCATAGCATTCGAACAAGTTTCCTTCCAATACCCGAACTCGGAGGCCCGCGTGCTGGTGGACATCAGCTTCAAGGTCCGTCCGGGTGAAACCGTGGCGATCCTGGGGGCGACCGGATCGGGCAAGTCTTCGCTGATGCAGCTTGTTCTGCGCCTTTACGAGGAAACTGCCGGAGTCGTGCGCATCGACGGACGGAATGCCCGCGAGCTGGATTTGGAATATTTGCACCGCTCCATCGGCTATGTGTCCCAGGAAGTGCTGCTGTTCTCGGGCACGATACGCGATAATATCGCTTGGGGCTTGGAGGATGCCAGTATGGAGCAGGTCTTGGAAGCGGCCAAGCTGGCGCAAATTCACGAGACGATCGAGAAGCTGCCCGATCAGTACGATACCCTTCTTGGACAGCGGGGCATCAATCTCTCCGGAGGGCAGAAGCAAAGGCTGTCCATCGCCCGCGCCTTGATCCGCAAGCCGGCTATCTTGCTGCTGGATGACAGCACCAGCGCCCTGGACGTACGAACGGAAGCGGCATTGCTGCAGGCGCTCAAGGGCATGTCCTGCACGACGCTCCTGATTACGCAGAAGATCAGCTCCACGATAGGGGCGGATTTGATTCTGCTGCTGGACGAAGGCAATCTCATTGCGCAGGGAACTCACGGTCAGCTGATGGCCGGCGACGGCTTGTACCGCCGTATATATGAATCCCAATTCGGGAAGGAGGGAGCGGCATATGTGGGAAGCATTACGTGAGCCTTTCCGGTATCCCAGACCGCTCGGGAAAGATGCCGTTCCCGATGCATCTTCGGCGGGCAAGCGGGCCAAAGCCCAGGCTAAGGACTGGCATGGAACGCTCGGACGGATTTGGTCCTATCTGTCTCACCGGAAAGGCCGGCTTTCGCTGGTCATGCTGCTGGTAATTGGAAGCTGCGGGCTCACGCTCCTCGGTCCGTATCTGATCGGAATGGCGATTGACGATTATCTGGAGGGACCGGGCGGCAGGCCATGGCTGCTGTTTCTGCTCGGATTGGCCGGCGTCTATGTGCTTCAGTCCATTGTGGGCTGGCTGCAAAATATATGGATGATTCAGATCGCCCAAGAAACCGTCCTGAGGATGCGCACCGATCTCTTCGCGCAGCTGCATCGCCTGCCGATCCCGTTCTTCGGGAGAAACCGGCAGGGCGATCTCATGAGCCGCATGACCAACGATATCGACAGCGTAAGCTCTACGCTCAACAGCTCGGCGATCCAGCTGTTATCCAGCGTGCTGATGCTGGCGGGCACGGTCGTCGTCATGCTGCTGCTCAGTCCGCTGCTGACCCTGCTGACGTTCTTGGTGGTTCCGCTGATGGTGCTCGGCATGCGGTGGATTACGCGGCGGACAGGCACGCTATTCAAGGAGCGTCAGCGGAATTTGGGAGAATTGAACGGGTTCGTGGAAGAAACGCTGTCCGGTCAGCGGATTATCAAAGCGTTCTCCCAGGAAGAGCGGGTGATTCAAGCCTTTCATGAACGCAATACGCGCATCAAACATTCGGGATTCTGGGCCCAGACCATATCGGGCTTTATTCCGAAGCTAATGAACGGTCTCAATAATCTGAGCTTTGCGATTATTGCCTGCGTCGGTGGAATATTGGCTATCCGGGGAGCGATAACGGTTGGGGTCATCATCGTTTTTGTCGAATACGCCCGGCAGTTTACCAGACCTCTTAACGATCTGGCGAACCAGTGGAATACGCTCTTGTCCGCCATCGCAGGAGCGGAGCGGGTATTCGAAATCGTGGATGAACAGGAAGAAGACGCGGACGAGCATACGGCCGTTGCGCTTGACGACGTGGCAGGCGCGATCGTCTTCCATCAGGTGTCCTTCGCTTACGAGGCGGGTAGACATACGCTCCAGGAAATCAGCTTCGAGGCGAAGCCCGGTGAAACGATAGCGATCATCGGTCCTACCGGAGCCGGCAAGACGTCGCTGATTCAGCTGCTCTCGCGTTTCTATGATGCGCATGCGGGGGCGATCACGTTGGACGGGCAGGATATCCGGAAGATTCGGCGGGAAAGCCTCCGCTCCCATATGGCGTTCGTGCTGCAGGATTCCTTTCTGTTCGAAGGAACGATCCGCGACAATATTCGCTATGGCAAGCTTGATGCCACCGACAGCCAGGTGGAAGAAGCCGCCAAGCTCGCAAACGCCCATTCATTCATTATGCGGTTGTCCGGCGGATACGACCGGGTGCTGAAGGCCGATGGCAGCGGCATCAGTCAGGGACAGCGGCAGCTGCTCGCCATCGCGCGCGCCATTCTGGCCGATCCGGCCATTCTCGTGCTGGACGAGGCGACGAGCAGTATCGACACCGTTACCGAGATCAAAATCCAGGAGGGCTTGAAACGGTTGATGGAGGGACGAACAAGCTTCGTAATCGCCCACAGGCTGAACACGATCCGCGAGGCCGACCGCATTCTGGTGCTTAAGGAAGGCCGTCTCGTGGAGCAGGGGCCTCATGAAGAGCTGTTAGGCAAGCAGGGGCTGTATCGTGATCTGTATCATGGGAGCTTAAACAGTTAACTATGCAGCAGGCCCAGAGTTGGTTGACTTGCTTGTCCGAATGGAGCATTCGCATTGCGCATCAAAATCAGCATTGGCTAAAAAAGAATTTGGTGTCGGGTGACAAGAACATGATCTCATTAAAGGCCGCGAAATCGCGGCTTTTTGCATTCATGGGCTGTCTCGTTCCCGACAGAATAATGCAGGCCGACTTCAGCAGATGCGGCCATGGTAATCTATCAAAATAGGCATTGCGGACCAATTCTATGAGAATTATACTAGATAACAGAGAATCTTTCCGAATTTTGTCAAAATGTGCGGGTTGTATTTGGATGTCATTCGGCGGACTCATCTTATATGACAGAGGAGAGAGCGGAAATTGAGTTTTCGAAGTAAAAATAAATCGCTGCGCGGCGTAAGCACGATCGTCTCCGCGGCCATGCTGTTCGGCTCGCTGCCGGTTGCGGCCGGTGCGGCTGCGACCGGGCAAGGCATCGTTCAACCGTCGGCGTTTGCGGATATGCCGGATGACTGGTCGACGTCGGCGCTGCAGCATGCCATCGCGAACGGACTGTTGCGGGGAACGGACGGCAGGATCTTGCCCGACGCCCAATTAACGAGAGCGGAAATGGCTTCCATCGTCGTGCGGATGTTCGGCGCTGCTGTGAAGGGTGACATTGACGGATATAAGGACGTTGCGCCGGGAGCTTGGTATGCGCCAGAGATGGCGATTGCTTCCCATATGGGCGTCGTCGGCGGTTCGAACGGCCAAATGCGGCCGAAGGATGCCGTAACGCGCGAAGAAGCGTTCACGATTCTCGCCAGAGCGTTCAAGCTCCAGCCGGCGGATACCTCGAACACGGCTTTCGCGGATACGGACGATCTGTCCGCTTGGGCCAAAGGCGACGTGTATGCAATCGTTAATGCCGGTTACGTTCATGGGGCCAATGGTAAATTGAATCCCAAGGGACGCATGACGCGGGCAGAGTTCGCGCAGACGCTGGACAACATGATTAAGCAATACATCCGTTCCAACGGCGTCGTAACCGAGCTCCCGCAGGGGAATGTATTGATCAGCGCGCCAGGCGTCACGTTGGATAACGTCACGGTGAACGGCGATCTGGTTATTGGAGATGGCGTCGGCAACGGCGAGGTCGTCTTACATAACGTGAAGGTGACCGGCAGGATGGTCGTACGGGGCGGCGGGGAGAATTCCGTCATCATCAAAGGAAATTCCTCTGTATCGCGGGTCATTGTATCTCGAATCGACGGTATCGTCAGCGTTAAGGTACAAGACGATGCTCAAGTTGATGTCGTGTACGTCGACGATGGCTCCGACGACGTCAACGTGCAAGGTGCCGTCGGCCGCATCGACGTCGCGGCTCCTGGCGTCACGGTGAACGCTCGGAAGGCGCGCATGAAGGAAGTCAGCATCACCGGCGAACATTCGAGAGTCATTGTCGATCAAGATTCGAGCGCGGAGACGATCTCCGTGAGTCGGGAAGCCGTCGGTGCCCGGATCGAGGTCGAAGGGACGGTAGGCTTGCTTGCCACCGCGGCCGAAGGCACCGAAATTACAGGTGCGGGCAAGCTTGAACGGGTCGAGGTCAACACTGGTGCCGACCATACCAAAATCACAACACCAAACACGAAGATCTCGGTCGCGGCCGGCGTGGAAGGCGTAACCGGAGGCGGCGGAGCGCCGATCGCCGGAGGCACGAGTGCCGTCAACAACAATGCGGGTTCGGATCTTGTTCGTCCGCCATCGCCGGCAGGAACCTCGCCTGATCGTACGGCGCCGGTAATCGAGCGGATTGGGGACGCAACCGTTCATGTCGCATACGGAAGCGACTATAAGGATGCTGGCGTCGCGGTTACGGATGATCGAGATTCAGCGTTAATCGCTGCAGTCACGTATACGAAGGGCAGCGAGACGGTTGGTTCCATCGACACGATGTCGTCGGGTACGTATATCGTGCATTATAACGTTCGTGATAGCGCGGGCAACCAAGCCGTGGAAGTGACGCGCGAGGTCATCGTCGAAGATGCAGCTCCGCCGGTCATTTCGAATGTCAGCATAACCTCTAGTAACTCTAGCTCAGCTGTCGCAGTCATCGGCGATACGATTACGCTGACCTTCACGACGGACGTTCCGGTTACGAAGTTGAGCAATTTCAAAATCAACGGAAGTAACCCGGATACGTTTACGAACAAAGGACACGTTTATACAGCAACGCATTTGGTCGATGATGGCGACCCCATCACGGGGGAGCCGGCAACTTTCCAAATAAATGTGAAGAACGCGCAAGGCATCTATTCGTTGACGGTCGAAGCCGCGAACGACGGCAGCTCCGTGACGATCGTGCGGAAGCCGACGATCACTGGCGTCAGCCCAGGGAGCGGCCCGGCTGCAGGCGGCACCAACGTAACGATCACGGGCACCGGATTCACGGGGGCAACAGCCGTTGCTTTTGACGGCGAGGCAGCGACATCGTTCACCGTCGTGTCGGATACGCAAATCACTGCGGTCGCTCCGGCAGGGACAACTGGTGCAGTGGATGTAGCGGTCACGACGATCGGAGGCACGGCGACGGCGGTTGCAGGCTACACGTACGTAACGGCACCGACGATTTCAAGCATCAGCCCTTCAGCCGGCCCGGTAGCGGGCGGCACGAACGTAACGATCACGGGCACCGGATTCACGGGCGCTACAGCCGTTGCTTTTGATGATGAGGCAGCAACGTCATTCACCGTCGTGTCGGATACGCAAATTACGGCGGTCGCTCCGGCAGGGACGACAGGCGCAGCAGATGTGACGGTCACTACGATCGGAGGCACAGCGACGGCGGTTGCAGGCTACACGTACGTAACGGCACCGACGATTTCGAGTATCAGCCCAACAGCTGGTCCGGAATCGGGCGGCACGAGCGTAACGATCACGGGCACCGGATTTACGGGGGCGACAGCTGTTACTTTGGATAATGAGCCAGCGACGTCGTTCACCGTCGTGTCGGATACGCAAATTACGGTGGTCGCTCCGGCAGGGACGATCGGTGCAGTGGATGTAGCGGTCACTACGATCGGAGGCACTGCCACGGCAGTTGCAAGCTACCAGTATGTAGCGGCACCGACGATTTCGAGCATCAGCCCGACGGCCGGTCCGGAGACGGGCGGCACGAACGTAACGATCGCGGGCACCGGGTTCACGGGCGCTACAGCCGTTGCTTTTGATAATGAGGAAGCAACGTCATTCACCGTCGTATCGGATACGCAAATTACGGCGGTCGCTCCGGCAGGGACGACAGGCGCAGTGGATGTAGCGGTCACTACGATTGGAGGCACTGCAACGGCGGTTGCAGGCTACCAGTATGTAGCGGTACCGACGATTTCGAGCATCAGCCCAACGGCCGGCCCGGTAGCGGGCGGCACGAGCGTCACGATCACGGGCACCGGATTCACGGGGGCTACAGCCGTTGCTTTTGACGGCGAGGCAGCGACGTCGTTCACCGTCGTGTCGGATACGCAAATCACTGCGGTCGCTCCGGCAGGGACGGCCGGTGCAGCGGATGTGGCAGTTACGACGATCGGAGGCACCGCAACGGCAGTTGCAGGCTACACGTACGTAGCGGCACCGACGATTTCGAGCATCAGCCCAACGGCCGGTCCGGAAGCAGGCGGCACGAGCGTAACGATCACGGGCACCGGATTTACGGGGGCCACAGCCGTATCTTTCGGCGGCGAGGCAGCGACGTCGTTCACCGTCGTGTCGGATACGCAAATCACGGCGACCGTTCCGGCAGGGACGGCCGGTGCAGCGGATGTGACGGTCACTACGATCGGAGGCACGGCGACGGCGGTTGCAGGCTACACGTACGTTGCGGCACCGACGATTTCGAGCATCAGCCCAACATCCGGTCCGGAAGCAGGCGGCACGAGCGTAACGATCACGGGCACCGGATTTACGGGGGCGACAGCCGTTGCTTTTGATGATGAGGCAGCAACGTCATTCACCGTCGTGTCGGATACGCAAATTACGGCGGTCGCTCCGGCAGGGACGACAGGCGCAGTGGATGTAGCGATCACGACGATCGGAGGCACAGCGACGGCGGTTGCAGGCTACACGTACGTAACGGCACCGACGATTTCGAGCATCAGCCCGACGACCGGTCCGGAGATGGGCGGCACGAGCGTAACGATCACGGGCACCGGATTAACGGGGGCGACAGCCGTTGCTTTTGACGGCGAGGCAGCGACGTCGTTCACCGTCGTGTCGGATACGCAAATCACTGCGGTCGCTCCGGCAGGGACGGCCGGTGCAGCGGATGTGGCAGTTACGACGATCGGAGGCACCGCAACGGCAGTTGCAGGCTACACGTACGTAGCGGCACCGACGATTTCGAGCATCAGCCCAACGGCCGGCCCGGTAGCGGGCGGCACGAACGTAACGATCACGGGCACCGGATTCACGGGGGTTACAGCAGTATCCTTTGGCGGTGCAGCAACGTCGTTCATCGTCGTGTCGAATACGCAAATCACCGCGATCGCTCCGGCAGGGACGACCGGCGCAGCGGATGTAGCGGTCACTACGATCGGAGGCACGGCGACGGCGGTTGCAGGCTACACGTACGTAACGGCACCGACGATTTCAAGCATCAGCCCAACGGCCGGCCCGGTAGCGGGCGGCACGAGCGTCACGATCACGGGCACCGGATTCACGGGGGCTACAGCCGTATCCTTCGGAGGTGTTGCAGCAACATCGTTCACCGTCGTGTCGAATACGCAAATTACAGCGACCGCACCCGCAGAATTAGCTGGGTCTGTGAACGTCTCTGTCACGACAATCGGAGGCTCTGCAACGACAGTTGCAGGCTTCACGTACGTAGCGGCACCGACGATTTCGAGCATTATCCCAACAGTTGGTCCGGTTGCAGGCGGCATGAGCGTTACGATCACAGGCACCGGATTCAATGGTGCTACAGCCGTATCTTTCGGCGGCATTCCGGCGACACCGTTCATTGCTATATCGAATACGCAAATCATCGCGATCGCTCCGGCAGGGACGGCCGGCGCAGTGGATGTGGCGGTCACGACGATCGGAGGCACTGCAACGGCGGTTGCAGGCTTCACGTACGTTGCAGCACCGACGATTTCGAGCATTAGCCCAACAGTTGGCCCGGCTGCAGGCGGCACGAGCGTAACGATCACGGGCACCGGATTCATGGGGGTTACAGCCGTATCCTTTGGCGGTGCAGCAACGTCATTCACCGTCTTGTCGAATACGCAAATCACCGCGATTGCTCCGGCAGGGACGACCGGCGCAGTGGATGTCGCTGTCACGACAATCGGAGGCACTGCATCGGCAATTGCAAGCTTCACTTACGTAGCGGCACCGACGATTTCGAGCATCAGCCCACCGACCGGTCCGGCTGAAGGCGGCACGAGCGTAACGATCACGGGCACCGGATTCACGGGGGTTACAACCGTATCCTTTGGCGGTGCAGCAACGTCATTCACCGTCTTGTCGAATACGCAAATCACCGCGATTGCTCCAGCAGGGACGACCGGCGCAGTGGATGTAGAGGTCACGACGATCGGAGGCACTGCATCGGCAATTGCAAGCTTCACCTACGTGGCCTTGCCGGCTATTGTCAGCATTAGTCCTCCGGCAGGCCCGGATGCGGGTGGCACAAGCGTAACGATCACGGGCACCGGATTCACGGGGGTTACAGCCGTATCCTTCGGCGGTGTTGCAGCAACGTCGTTCACCGTCTTGTCAAATACGCAAATTACGGCGACCGCGCCCGCAGGAATGGCTGGGGCTCCGGTTAATGTAACAGTGACGACACTTAGCGGTTGGACGACATTGACCGGCGCTTATACGTATGCGGCGATGCCTAACATTTCGAACATAAGCCCCACATCAGGTCCAATTACTGGCGGTACGTCGGTAGTCATTACGGGAACGGGCTTCACCTACACGACGGAGATCTGGTTCGGCGGCGCACAAGCTCAGTTTACGATCGATTCGGATTCAAAGATTACGGTCACAACGCCGGCTGGTTCTATGGGACCCGTTGACGTGAGCGTGATTGGAGAGGGCGGATCCTCCATCATCACTGACGCCTTCCATTATGTGGCGGAGCCTTAAGATTACTTCGATAGAGCAACGTTTCACGTTCGAATACCGCGATTCCCCAAACATGTCGGGATCGGCATTCTTTAAAACAAAGAACCACTCAAATTTCTGAGTGGTTCTTTGCTGTGGCGGGAATCATCGTGAAGGCACAGGCAGGCTCTCTCAGGTGACTAGAACTTGATCCCATTTTCCGAAATGGACAAGAACTTGATCTCATTCCTGCGAGAAACTAGGACAGGCGGCATGATGATTATGTTCATGTTACGTTCATAACTGTTTTTTATGATCTACGCAGAAGTGGAATAATGCATTAAGATGCGAACGGCCTTCGTAAGCAGCATACTAAGGGACGAGCAGGAGCGAATGCGGACGTTTGCTCCATTGCTATCCGATATTCGGCTGAAATGGTATTTACTCAGAGAGCCCAAGCAGGCAGGGAAGGCTCGAATGCCTCAAGCCCTCGCCGACGATATTTTCATAAAGCAAGAATTAATCCCCATCACGAATTACATGCCCGATATAGCGGCTCTGCGCGAATATAAGGATAAGCTCATCTTTGCGGCTGGAGACTGGACCGTTAAACATAAAGTCTGGTTCGCAGACGTGGCTATGAAATTAGCACAAGAAACGGGCAGCCTGTTCGTTACTTTGCCTGGCGCACATGTTTCGTTCATGGATAAAGCTCGAAAATGGGCGGAAATTCTTGATGACTGCTATAAAAAGTCAAATAAATAAGACATTGCTCGCCAGTCGGATCATGACTGAGAACAGTACTTCGGGCCTCCTGGATGTACGTCCCATAGGAATAAACTTGGCTCCGCAAGTACACGTACCTCACTTATTCCAAGCTAGTCGAAGTGATCCGGCGCAGCTTTAACCTTACAGACGACGGAAGCTATCTCACCGCACATTTGTCTCCGCTAGCGTTTTTTACAGTGCCGTTGAAATTCAAACCGAATGCTTGCAATCCCTTCGGTTGTCTTCGGTGACCACTTCGATCGCGCATGTATTGAGTAAGCAATTCGGATGTGTTAGGCTGAAATTATTCGATAGCGGAGCTAGACGCATACGACACCGACACCAAGGGGACTGCTGATGAAGAATCGACAGTCCCCTTCTTGCACGCATGAATTGGAAGCGTATTCATTCGTGTTAAGACAACAGATGCTCGCATAATCAGAGAAGCAGTTCCGCCAGCAGCAAGAGATGCGGCTCATTTGTCCCAAGGGATCCGATAAGGAGATGAGTGGAACCATGCTGAAGGTTTTGATTTTGGAAGACGAACCTTATCTGCGCCAAGGCTTAGTGAACAAAATTACGATGGACAAGCTTCCCCTTGTCATCGCCGGCGAAGCCGATAATGGCATTGACGGACTTGAGCTGCTCGACGAGATCAAGCCCGATATCGTCGTCACGGACATCCGGATGCCGGGCATGGACGGGCTGCAGTTCATCGAGCAAGCGCGCATGCTGCAAGAGAAGCTGAACGTCATCATCGTCAGCGGCTACGGCGAGTTCGAGTATGCGAAGCGGGCGATGAGCTTCGGCGTGTCCGATTATTTGCTCAAACCGGTCGACAGGGAGGAACTGAGGGACGCGCTCTTGAAGGCGATTCGCCGGATCGAGGAAGAGCGTGCCTTGGAGGAGGAGCGAGCGCGGCTGCTCCAAAGCCATGCGTTGAACAAGGAGACTTTGCGGCAGCGGTATTTAACGAAGCTGATCCAATTATCCGCGCAGACGGACATGCACGATGGAATAGCCGACCATGGGCTTGAAGAGGTGCAGGCGCATTTCGACCATTATCTAGTCGTTGCTCTGATTCTGGAGCCGTATGCGGTTCCCCATTATTCGTTCCGCGACGGGGAAGAGGAGCTTATCCGGTTCGCGGTCGAGAATATCATGTCCGACCGGATGGAATCGTCCGGACGGCAAGGCGTTCTCTTCACGCACGCGATTCATGCGAACGAGCTGGTCTATTTGTTCGGTTTCAATGGCACGGAGGAGCGAGACGCGATACATGTAACCATGCGGGAGGCTCTCGATGGCATACAGAATTACCTCAAATTGAAAGCGACCGTCTCCATCGGCAAGACCGTCGAACGAATCGAGGATATCCGGCAGTCTTATCAACAGGCGAAGCAGATCATCCGCAACAAAGTCATCCGCGGAACGGGGCATATTTTCGAATACGGTCAATTCCAGGAACAGTTGCCGATCGTTCGTCCATTGTTATCCCAGGAGGAAGAGCGCATCTTGCAGCAATGGCTGGAGGATGGCAACGAAACAGCCTGGGCGAGATGGATCGAACAACGATTGGAGAGCCTTGTTGCCTCGCCGGGCGCGACCTTTTCCCAGCTGGAATGGTTCTGCGTCGACGTGTATTTGCTGTTTCATAAGTTCTTGGCGAAGCTGCCCGCGCCGGAGCGGTTGATCGGGGATATGGACGATTTGCTGCAATGGCTCCAGAACATGGAGACTTGGCGGGAGGCCGTTAGCAAGCTGAATAGCCTGGCAAGAGAAATCGTTGGTTATGTGATGGCCACGAATCATGAATTGCATACGGACGTGATGGAGAAGGCCAAGCAGTACCTGGATACGTCCTTCAATGAACCGATTTCGCTGCAAACGATATCCGATACCTACTATATCCATCCGAACTACTTCTCGAAACGGTTCAAAGAAAAGTTCGGCGTCAGCTTCCACGACTATTTGACCGAACTGCGCATGAACGCGGCCGTGAATTGGATGCTCGAGACGGATTTGAAAATTTCGCATATTGCCGGCAAGGTCGGCTATGAGGATCCGGCGTATTTTGGAAGCGTTTTCCGGAAGTGCTTCGGTACGAGTCCAAGGCAATACCGGGCGCAAATGAAAGCGGTTAAATAATTCATAGTCGATTGTTAATTAATTCCGTTTTTTTGCGAAGTTTCGTCTTCTACAATTGGAGTGAAAGTCGAAACGATGCGAACGGGAGGCCATTGAATGTCAGGTAAAAGGGTATTAGCCGTTTTATTGTCATTATTAATGAGTATGCCTGCAATGACAGTCGCAGCAACAACGACGGTCGGCGCCGAGCCGGCAGTCGAAACTACGCTATCGATCGTGGATTACGGAGCGACGGCAGATGACGAGACGGACGATACGGCCGCTATCATCAGCACCATCGCGGATGCCAAGACGCAAGGCAAGACGGTGTATGTTCCGGCGGGGACGTTTCTGTTCAACGACGTCATTATGCTGGACGGGGTCGATCTGACGGGCGATGGAGCGACATCGATTCTGAAGAGCACGAACCTGCAGCATCAATCGATCGAGCTTGGCGGCGACGGCTCCGACTTGAGCAACGTGCAATTGACTACCGTCGCGGCGTCGGAACGGTTGTCGACCGACGATTCCGCGCGGGTTTTCGTTACGAATACCGCTACGAATTTTACGATTAAAGGCGTCGTGATCGACGGCGGCTCTTCCGCCGGGATCATCAACTTCGGCAACAACGGCGTGATTAGCGGAAATACGGTCAAGAATACGCTCGCCGACGGGATTCACAATACGGGCGGCTCGAGCGATCTTCTCATCGAGAACAATACGTGCATCGATAACGGCGATGACCAAATCGCTGTCGTCTCCTACGAGAAGACGCCGAGCTGGTCCAAGCGCGTTACGATTCAGAACAATAACGTGTCGGGTGGCCACGCCCGGGGAATTACGGTTTCCGGCGGCGAGGACATTACCGTCGAGAACAATCAGATCACGAACACCGGCGGCGCCGGCGTCTACATTGCTTCGGAAGGCAACTGGCATACCTTTGCCGTATCCAATCTGATCGTACGAGGAAATACGATCACCGGCGACAGCAGTAACAGCTCGGTCGCGGAACGGGGCGGCATCCGTCTGCAAGGCACGAATAAAGCGCCAAGCATCGATAATGCGCTGATCGAGAACAACATCTTGAACGGTTCCAAGGACAGCGGCGTCTTGATCGTGGGCTCGCTTCCGATCAACGCGACCTTCAACGGGAACCAGATCGTCGATCCGGCCGAGTACGGAATTCGGATCGTCCAGACCGTTATCGGCACGCTGGCTTTCTCCGGGAATACGGTGTCGGGTTCCGGCAAAGCGGCATTCTCCAATGGTGCGGCCGGCGCGGTCGTGACCTCGGACATGGAGAACGATCCCGAAGCCGGCGGAGACGGCGGGGCGGATGCCCAATTCGTCGCCGCGAAAGGCACTCCGGTCATCGACGGCGTGGCGGACGAGCAATGGAACAACTCCTCGCCGCTGCAAATGAACACGGATGCGAACGGCACGACGGGAACGGCCAAAGTCATGTGGGACGACAAGAACTTGTACTACTTGTTCGACATGAAGGACAGCACGCCGAATGCGAAGGCCACGAACGAGAACAACGACTCCGTCGAAGTATGGACGGATGAATTGGATGCCAAGCACGGCACGATGCAGGATGGCGACTATCAATTGCGGGTAGACATCAACAATGCGCTGTCGTCGACGATTGCGTCCATCGACTTGAACAAAGTGAAAAGCGCGGTGAAGACGACCGCGGACGGCTACGTCATCGAGTTCGCCGTACCGTACACGGCGCTGTCGCCGAAAGCAGGCGACAAAATCGGGTTCAACGCCAGCGCGAACGACGATTCCAACGGCGACGGAAGACGCGATACGTATATCAGCTGGATCGACAAGTCGCTGCCGTACTGGGCGGATACGACGGTATTCAAAGAAATTACGTTAATCGATCCGCCGCATGCGGCGAAGGGAACGCCCGTTATCGACGGGGACGTGGATGACCTGTGGAGCGGTTCCTCGTCCTTGCAAATGAATACGGATGCGAACGGCACGACGGGAACGGCCAAGGTCGCGTGGGACAGCAAAAATCTGTACTATCTGTTCAACGTGAAAGACAGCACGCCGAACGCGAAAGGCGCGAACGAGAACAACGATTCCGTCGAGGTATGGACGGACGAGTTGAATGCCAAGCACGGCACGATGCAGCTGGGCGATTACCAGGCGAGAGTGGACATTAACAATGTCGTATCGTCGGCGGTCTCATCGCTGGATCTGACGAAAGTAAAAAGCGCGGTGAAAACGACCGCGGACGGTTACATCGTCGAGTTCGCCGTGCCTTTCACCGCTCTGACGCCGAAGTCAGGCGACAAGATCGGATTCAACGCCAGCGCGAACGATGACGCGAATGGCGACGGCAAGCGCGATACGTACGTCAGCTGGGTGGACAAATCGCTGCCGTACTGGGCGGATACGACCGTGTTCAAGGAAGTCACGCTCGTCGGTTCCGCAAGCGGCGGCGTTACGGGACCAACGGCCGTCGCAACGACGGAGAGCGAAACCTTCGACGCGAAAGCCTCCTTCGGCAATACGCAAGGCGCGGGCGGCTGGTACAGCATGAAGAAGCTGAACGGCATTTATTCCTATCTCACGCAATATGTCACGGACAGCATTCCGAAATGGGTAGATCCGGACAGCACGACAGGATTGCCGTATACGCGCGACGGTTTCTTCCATCCCGACTATGCGTCCGACGTCGTCAAGAAATGGGTCGCGCCTAGGGCGGGCAACATCGACATTACGGGAACGGTGTTCAAGACGGACGTTCACGGCGACGGCGTTATCGCATCCATTCTGAAGAACAAGGATGTCTTGTGGAGCCATACGATCACCTCCGAAGCGGATGCCATTCCGGACGGCGTGACGAACATTCATGTGGAAGCCGGCGATGCGATCTACTTCATCGTCAACAACAACGGAAGCGCGGCGAACGACGAGACGAAATGGATGCCGGTCATTACGATGACGAACGCGTTGAAGCTGCAGGCGGAAGATAAGACGTCCGTGACAGGCGCGAATGCGATTGCAGCAGACGGAGCAGATGGCGGCAAAGTCGTCGGCAGCTTCGATCAAGGCGACTACTTGGTCTATGGCAATGTCAATTTAAGCGGCGGTTATAAGACGATCGAAGCCCGTCTTGCGTCGGTCACTACGGGCGGCCAATTCGAAGTGAGGCTCGACAGCTTGAACGGTCCTGTCGTCGGTACCTTCACGGTGGCGAATACGGACGGCTGGAACCGTTACGAAACCCAAACCTGGGGTCTGACGTCCGAAGCGAAAGGGCTGCACGATCTGTACATCGTCGGCAAGTCGGGAATCGGCATCGCCAATATCGACTGGTTCCGCTTGACGAACAACGAATCGCGCGGCGCGACCGTGCCTTATACGACATACGAAGCGGAGAACGGAACGATTGGCGGGGGAGCTGCGCTGAACGATACGCCGGATCCGATGCATAAGGAAGTTGCCTCGGGCAAGTCCTACGTCAATCTGAACGGCACGGGCGAGTACGTGCAGTGGAGCAACGTGCGGGATGCGAACCGCTTCGTGCTTCGCTACAGCATTCCTAAGGACAGCAGCGGCACGCTCAGCCTGTACGTCAACGATGTCAAGAAACAGACGATCGACCTGAGTTCGACGTATCTGTACGATACGGGCGACGTCAACGCCGCGAGAAGATTCGACGAGACGGATCTGGCCATCGACATCAACGCCGGGGATACCGTCAAACTGCAGCGAGACGCGGGCGACAGCCTGGCATGGTACGCGATCGACCTGATCGATCTCGAGACGGCGGCAGCTCCGCTAAGCATGCCGGCGAACTTCATCTCCGTTAAAGATGCGCCGTATCTTGCGGTAGGAGACGGAGTCGCTGACGATACGGCGGCGATCCAAAGCGCCGTCAACGACGCGTCCGCGCAGGGCAAAGGCGTATGGCTCCCTGTAGGCATGTACAACCAAAGCGTCAAGATCGAAGTTCCGTCCGGCGTGAACATTCAAGGGGCAGGCATCTGGTATTCGACCCTGCACGCCACGACGTCGATTTCGGATTGGGGCGGCACGGTCGGGTTTACGCTCAATGACAATACGACCATTTCCGATCTCCGGATCAGCAGCGTGGATACGCAGCGGGGCGGTCACTCCGGCATCGTCGTTCTGACAAACCCTGGTATGGGACATAACAACGTGCTGCAGAATCTATGGGCGGAGCATGTCGGTTGCTTGGAAGGCTGGACGGACTGGACGGATTCGGTCATTCAAAACGTCCGTATCCGCGACACGTATTTCGACGGCATCCATTGGGGCGATGGCGGCAACAGCGGCAACCTGGCGCGCAACAACGCAATGCGCGGACTTGGGGACGACGGCGTCGCGCAGGTTAACCTGCTCAACTTCGGCGCGATCGCCAACAGCAACATGGCGGAATTTAATTCGATTATCGCCAGCTACTGGGGCAGAGGCTTGTCGGATATCGGCGGCAACAGCTTGACCTTGCGCGACAATCTCATCGACAGTACCTACAACGCGGGCATGATGGTCGCGACCGAGCCTGTCGGCGATCAGGCCAAGCACGAGACTTCTTATCCGATCGAAGGGCTGAAGTTCCAACGGAACACGATCAACAAGGCGGGCCATACCGGCCATAACCATGCCGGCCTCCATTTCTGGCTCTCCGTCAATCCGATGAAGGATGTCCGAGTCGAATTGAACACGATCGAGAACGGCGAGACAGAAGGCATCCACATCGATAACACGGCTAACGGCGACAGCGGAGGCCGCACGCAGTTTAACTTCAACACGGTACAGAACAATGCGCTCCAAAGCTACAGCAACGGGAATCGGCTTGTCGTTCCCGTATTTAACGGGAACACTGGATTCACTGGCCAGCAATCGGCTTCCGTAATCCTGAGCGGACCTGCCGAAGCAGGCGCGGAGCAGCCGGTCGACGTGACGGTAGGCTTGGCGGGACTGACATCGAACGTGTACGCGGGAGATTTCACGGTCCAATATGATCCTTCGCAGCTTACTTACGATTCATCCGAATCGTCTCTCGCCGGGTTCGCGGTCGTCGATGAATCGGCTTCGGAAGGGCAAATCCGTCTGCTCGGCGCGAGAACGAGCGGAACGATCACGGGAACCGTCGATCTTCTGAAGCTGCATTTCACGGCGAAATCCATCGAGCATACGGCGTCCAGCTATGTTTATGTCAGCAATGCGGTCGTCTCCGATGCATCGGGCAATGAAACGAAGCTGAACAACGGTTCCGTTTACGGCATACAGGTCATCGGAACGGTACAGCCGGCTGACAAGACGCAGTTGACGGCCAAGCTTGCGGAATCTCAGGAGAAGTTTGATGCTTCCGAGGTGGGCACGGGATACGGCAACTATCCGCAAAACACGTACAATGCGCTCGGAACCGCGATCCGTGACGGGAATCGCGTGAACCTCGACGAGGATGCCTTGCAGGCGGAAGTCGATGCGTCTACGGGAAGCCTGGACGCAGCACTTCAAGCTTTCATCGCCTCGATGATTACGAGGACTTCGGTAGGCGATTTGGGACGGCTGGCCGCGAAATACGGCGCTGTCTCGTCCGATTCGGATTGGAGCAAGCTGCAGAAGTACGACTTCAACCATGACGGGAAATTGGACATCGTCGACCTTGCCGCATTAGCCCGAATGATTCTCGGCAATCCGCAATAAGCAGGGCCAATTCGGTGGAGAAAACGCGCTTCCGGCACGTTTTCTCCATCTATTTTCCGAGAGGATGAACGATGACGATGACGATGAAGCGAACGATTCTTCCGATTTGCATGGCATTGCTGCTGTGCGTCTCCTGCTTGCTGCCGCACGCGGCGCTGGCCGCCAGCGCGCCGTCCTTCTCGTTGGCGGTGTCCGGGGGAACGCCGAAGACGGCCAACGAGTTCCAGGTCACGCTGACGGGAAGCGATCTAACCGATCTGTTTGCGAACGAGGTCCGTCTGACCTATGATTCCGCGAAGCTGGAGTTCAAGTCAGCGATCGCTGCGGGCAAAGGGTACGACATCGAGCCTATCGTGCAAGACAACACCATCACGCTGGCGCATACCATGGTAGGCGCCATACCTGGCGTAAGCGGTACGGCGACATTGTACACGCTGACGTTCAAAGCACTTGCGGCGGGCAATACTACCATTGTGTTTCAACATGTCAAAACCGTGAATTCGAAGCTGGAATCCGCCGTAATCGACGTAAACGCGAACCTATTCGTGAACATCTCAACTGGCGGGAATGGCGACGGCAACGGTAATGGTAATGGCAATGGCAACGGTAATAGCAATGGCAATGGCAATGGCAATGGTAATGGTAATGGCGATGGCAATGGCAACGGCAACGGTAATAGCAATGGCAACGGTAATAGCAATGGCAACGGTAATAGCAATGGCAATGACAATGGTAACGGGAACGGCGATGGTAATGGTAATGGTAATGGTAATTCGGGAGGGAGCGGCGTGAAGCTTCAGCCTGACCCGGGTTCGGGGGGCAACAATAGCTCCCATACGGCCATGTTTTCCCTGAGTTCGGACAAGTACGCAAGCGAGCTTCAGAACGCGCAAGCGGATAGCAACGGCAACCGTACGATTAAGGCGGACCTGGCGGAAGTGCCGGGAGCGCAAACTTACGCGTTGAAGCTGCCTTCCGCGTTCTTCGCGGACGGTACGGGAAAAGTTCGGATTCAAATCACGACTCCAGTCGGGACGATCACGCTGCGCAGCGACATGTTTCCGGCCGGTTCGCTGCCACAGGGAGAGATTACGATCAGCATCGGGAAAGCAGACGCAAGCAAGCTGAACTTGACCGATGCGGCGAATCAAATCATCGCCGGGCATCCGGTCGTCGAGCTTCAGCTTCTGGCCGATGGCAAGCCCGTCGCATGGAGCAACCTTCATGCCCCCGTGGCCGTTAGCGTTCCTTATTCCCCGACCGCTGCCGAGCGCGGCGATCCGGAGCATTTGACCGTGCGTTACGTGGACGGCAGCGGAAACGCGGTTCCCGTGTACGATGGCCGGTATAACGGGGAACAGGGGAGCATGACCTTCACGACTACGCATTTCAGCACCTATGCCGTCGCGTTCGTGAAGAAATCCTTCAATGACCTCGGCAAAGCTGAATGGGCGCGCAAGCCGATCGAGATCCTGGCTTCCAAGGGAATCGTGAACGGTATATCCGATCAGCAATTCGCGCCTTCCAGGCAGGTGACGCGTGCCGAATTCATTACGATGCTGATGAAGACGCTCGGTCTGAACGCGAAAGCGGACAAGAACTTTACCGATGCCGTGCCCGGTTCGTTCTATGCCGATGCTTTGTCGGCAGCCAAGGAGCTTGGCATAGCCAAGGGCGACGACGGCGCGCGATTCAATCCTGCGCAGCCGATCACTAGGCAGGATATGATGGTCATGACGGCAAGGGCGCTGCAGGCGGCAGGCAAACTGAGCGCATCCGACCGCCAGGTGGACTTGAATGGCTTCTCGGATCGGGGCAGCATCGCGCGTTATGCTACGGACGATATCGCAACCCTCGTAGGCGAGGGGCTCGTATCGGGAAGCGGCGGCATGCTTCATCCGCTTGCGAACACGACGAGAGCCGAAACGGCCGCATTGATGTACCGGATTTACAGCCTCTCCTAGGAAGTATGCCGCGACTTCGTCCCTAATAGAGGCCTCAGTTGATATGCTCCCATCGGTGGACAGGTGAATAACAAACCTGTCTGTCGCAGGGAGCATTTTTCATGCCCGATAAGAAGCTTTGGCGGTCTATCCCTCCGGACTTCTCGATCCTGCTATGATGATAAAAGAAACAGACGCGTAGGAGGTTGGCAGCTTGAAGCAGGCATGGGCATGGTTGGCGTATCCGATTCGGGCCGTGGAGCGGTCGTTCTTCCTGAAGATGCTGATTGGCATGTTGGCGATCATTATTGTAACCGTATGCAGCCTGGGCATTAATTTCTATGTCGTGACGTCGAAGGGCATCAACCGGGACGCCGTCGCGAACATGCAGCAGCTGACGGATCAAGCGGTTCTGACGATCGAATCCCAGATGGAGACGATACGGAACGAATCATGGAACTTCTTCGGCGATTCGGAGCTGCAGACGCTGGTGAAGAGCGGGTTCGGCTCGCCGGATGCGACCAGCTACTTTATGAGCAAGATGGGCATCTTGGAGCGGAACAACCCCTTGATCGGAGCAATATTGATCATGGGCAAGGACGCCGAGGGACGGATTCAGACGGGCGTGAGCAATTATTACGGGAATGACGGGCAAAGACAGACGTTCGAAGAGGAAATCGCACGTTTGCAGCAAGTCGCAATAAGCCGCAACGGCACCGGAGCCTGGGAGTTCTCGCGCCTCATGAATCGCACCGAACACCGCGTCATGCCGACTTTCGCGTTCGTGCAAGCCTTGAAGGACGTACAGAAAGATCTGCAGCCCATCATCGGGACCATCGTGATTCTGCTGGACGGCGAAATGCTGCAGCAATGGATGGATTCCCTGCAAGCGCAGAACTCTTTCGCGTACGCGGTCATGGACAGGAAGGACGGCTGTCCCGTGCTTCGGACGGCTTCAGGCAGCGGAAGCTGCGCATCCGCGATCGAAACGGCCCAGATGAGCCGTTCCGAGCAGCAATCGTACAAGTACACGGATGAATCCGGGAGGCGATCGCTCGTCGTTTATCGCGCGATCAGCCAGACGGAATGGGTGCTCGTCGGCAAAGCGCCGTTGTCCGAGTTATTGGGGCAAGTCAACGCCGTTGCCAAGCGGACCCTGCTAATTGGCACGGTTTGCCTGATCGTCGCGATGCTGCTCGCGGCTGTCTTGTCGTCCAAGGTACTGCGTCCAATCAAGCATTTGCGCCTTGGGATGAGACAGATCGAGAAGGGAAACTACAAGATCGCGGTGCCGGTCGAAACGAAGGACGAGATCGGGTTCTTCTGCCATAATTTCAACCGGATGGCTTCGGAAATCCACAGTCTGATCCGGCAAGTCTACGAATCCGAGCTGAAGAAGAAGGATGCCGAGATCAAGGCGCTTCAGCTCCAAATGAATCCGCATTTCCTGTATAACACGCTCGGCACGATCGAGAGCCTCGCATCCATTCCGGGCAGCGAGGAGATGATCGGCGACATCTGCCGTTCGATCTCGAGTATGCTTCGTTACAATATAAGCGGCGGACGGTATGCTTCGATCGGCGAGGAGATGAAGCAAATCCGGCAATACCTGTCGATTCAGAAAATACGTTTCGGCAGCCGGCTCGAATACGAATTGCGCGTGGACGAACAGCTCTCTTCCGTATCGATTCCGAAGCTGCTGTTCCAGCCGATCGTCGAGAACAGCATCATTCACGGCATCGAGGGCATGCGCAGAGGCGGGAAAGTATGCATCGAGGCCATCGCGCTGAACGAGCGTGAATTGCAAATCCGCGTGACCGACAACGGAATCGGATTCGAGCCAATGAAGCTGCAGTCCATTCGGAGCGGCTTGAACGGGAAGCCGCTGTCCGCAAGCGCGGGCCAAACGGATGCTTCCATCGGGATCAAGAACATCCATTCGCGAATTCGATTATTGTACGGGGATGCATACGGATTAACGATCGAGAGCGGCCCGCAAGCCGGAACCGTAGTTGCGTTGACATTAATGACAGCCATTCCGGATGGGGAGGAAGCAAGAGATGGATTACAAAGTGCTTCTATTGGATGATGAACGGATCTTGCTTCAAGGCCTCGCGAACAAAATCGCCCTGATGGATCTTCCGCTCCGGATTATCGGAGAAGCGGGAGACGGCGAAGAAGGTCTTGCCTATATGGAGCTGGAGATGCCGGATATCGTCATTACCGACATCCGCATGCCCGAGATGGACGGTCTTGCCTTTATTGCGCGGGTTCGCAGCTTGAGGAAGCCGATCCAGTGCGTGATCATCAGCGGCTACGACGATCTTGAATATGCGCGGCAGGCGAGCCATCTCGGCGTTCGGCATTATTTGCATAAGCCGGTCGATCATGCGGAGCTGCAGTCTGTCCTGACGGATATCGTGCTGCAATTGCGGAGGGGGGATTCTAGTCATGCCCGATAGGAAAAGGGAGATCTGGAGCGCGCTTTCCTTGACCGTATCGGCTGCGACAATCGCTTTCCTGCCGGCTTGCGGCAGCGGAAGCCATCCGTCCGTGGAGCTGCTCTCCAGCATGACCGTGGAATCGGATGGCGCCGCCGCCGTGAATACCGTCGAGATCACGGCTTGGGACGAGCCGCCTGACGACGATGCCAATAAGCCGGAATGGGAGAAAGAAATGGATGATTTCTCGGCCAAGTTTCCGAACATTAAAGTCAAGCACGAGAAAGTAGATCCGACGAAGTACAGGGAGCAATACTTGACCGCCATGGCGGGCGGCGTCGGTCCCGACGTATGGTCCGGCAACGCGTTTCCCGACATCCAGAAATACATATTGAACGGCTTCGTCGCGGACTTAACGAATCGCTGGAACGAGTACGCCGATAAGGAGCAGTTCTCGAACGCCGCAATCGATGCAGGAACCAGAAACGGTAGATTGTACGGGTTTCCCAGAGACATTTACGTCATGACGATGGTGTACAACAAGAAGCTGTTCAAGGCCGCCGGTATTAGTGCAGCGCCTAGAACTTGGGATGAATTCGTAAGGATTGCGCAACGGCTGACGGATCCGGCCACGGGGCAATACGGTTTCAATATCCTCGGAACGGAGTGGGCGGACTGGTACTTCGAATATTTCGTATGGCAGGCGGGAGGAGATTTGACCCGGCGGAACGACGACGGCACGGCGACGTTGACGTTTGACTCGGATGCGGCCGTCAAGGCGCTGCAATTCTATAAAGATTTGAAATGGACGCACAAGATCGTTCAGAAGAACGCGCTGCAGGATTGGGACCGCAACCTGCAGGACTTTGCAGCCGGCAAAGCGGGCATGGAAATCGGATCGGTAGACATGTTTACGGGCAAAGGCATGAACATCGGCGATATTGGTCTGATGCCGTTCCCGGCAGGCCCTTCCGGCAAGGCATACGGACAAGTAGGCGGCGCCCTCTGGACCATAAACGCGCATTCGTCGAAGGAGAAACAGGATGCCGCCTGGACGTATATCACCTATGTATCTTCCAAGGAACAGAAAGAGAAGGAGCTGCAATGGGTGAAGGACCGAGGCGGCTTCCCCAACTTGTTTCAAGTCCGCAAGGATATCGCCGTGAGCGCCATGTTCCCCGACATTCGGCAGGATCTGGTCGATGCGGTCCTCCAAACGGCTGCCAATCCCCACCAGGAATATTTTCTGAAAGACCGTCTAAGCAAATACGTTGTGGCGGCCATCCAACAGATTCTGATGAACGAGAAGGCGGATCCGAGGACCGAGCTGCAAAAGCAGCAGCTGCTCGCGAAGCGAGAAGTGATCGACTCGTTTAACGAGGACATCAGGAGCGGTAAGTGAGGTTAGGAAGCGGCGGCGGCAACAGCAGTCGGCACTGAGTGTGAACGTAAGCAGATCGGCCGCTCATGTTCGCAATCCGGAACAATGTAACGGGAATGAACGCGTTTCTGGGCTCCGTGACGGTTTCGGCAGTCAGCGAGTTTGCCTTAAATCCAAAAAAGATAAGGTCCACTAAGACAAGGAGTGTCATTTAATAATGGTTTTTAAGAAATATGGACAGGCGACAAGAGGAATGTACATTCGCTGTCATAAATGTGGATTAATTTTCCATTTAGGGGACGGGACTATAATGAGAACAACTGCAGGAAGAGACTTGAAAACCGAGTATCCACGTTTCAGATATGAAGCAGGCTGTTGATCAGGTAGTCGCATTTTATGTTGCTCAGCAATCAGAAGAAATCAACAATATAACTGGTGAAGTCTTACAATCTCAGATGAGGTCGGATGACAAGAACTTGATCCCATTTCCGAAAATGACAAGAACTCCGCGAAAATCTGGAAATCAACATGAATGAAGAAAACAAGCCAGAAGTCACTGACTAAACTTAGACTCGCGTACCGCTAGAAGGGAAGATGTCATAATATCTCGCAAAAACAAATTAAAAATAGGCATTTAAGCATATTGGTAAAAATATACATACAGTTGAATAATAGAGAGGAGATAAGCGCTATTCCGGTTCTCGTATAGATGTCCCCGAGCCACTTAGATCTCTAACAATATCCCCCCGTTCAACCGGATACGGATTGTATCACACGTTGCGAATAGTCACGCCTCAATGTTTTTCTAATCGTGCATGCTGGTTGACACAATAATGGCTAAGAAACAGTAAACTCACGTTTCCGAATGCATGATTGAGAATACGCGTATCGGAGGTTGAACGCATTGTCTAAGCCGGAAAGTACACCAACTCCCAGCAAGGAGGACCCCATATGGAACGCTCCAACTATCTCGTTACCAAAGGGAGGGGGAGCGATCCGCGGAATGGGCGAGAAATTCGCCGCGAATCCCGTGACGGGGACGGGCTCTATAAGTGTCCCGATCGCTATGAGCCCTGGGCGATCCGGATTCGGTCCGCAGCTTTCTTTGTCGTATGACTCAGGCGCAGGCAATGGGCCTTTCGGTCTGGGATGGCATCTGTCTTTGCCCGCGATCACGCGTAAAACGGATAAAGGTCTGCCGCGCTATCAGGATGCTCAAGATTCGGATGTCTTCATCCTCTCGGGCGCCGAAGATCTGGTACCCATGCTCGCGCAGGATGCGTCGGGAAACTGGGTTCCCGAGGTACTGCCGCCACGGACTGTAAGCGGCACGGAATATGACATTCGCCGGTATCGTCCTCGCGTTGAAGGCTTGTTTGCCCGCATCGAGCGATGGACGAACGCCGCCGATCCCGGAGATATCTTTTGGCGTTCCATCACGAAAGACAATATCACTACCTGGTACGGGAAAAGCGAAGATTCGAGGATCGCCTACCTTGAGCAACCTGAACATCCTGAGCATTCCGAGCGTCCTGGGCGGATCTTCAGCTGGCTGATCTGCCAGAGCCACGACGACAAGGGCAATGTAGTCAATTACCAATACAAAGCCGAGAATGCGAGTAAGGTTGACTTCTCGAAAGCTCACGAAGCGAACCGCGGGGATGGCGAAGACAGACGGCGTAGCGTCAATAAGTACCTCAAGCGTATGTTGTACGGTAATCATAAGCCTTATCTGCCTGAACTAACGGAAAACGAACCATGGCCGGAACCGCCCGGGGATTGGTATTTCGAAGCCGTGCTCGATTATGGCGAACATGATGAGGCTAAGCCTGCTCCTGAGGAGACAGGCGAATGGAATCTTCGCAACGACCCGTTTTCTTCGTACCGTTCCGCATTTGAAATTCGTACCTATCGATTGTGCCGGCGCGTGTTAATGTTCCATCATATCCCGGATGACGACCCGCACCAACCGGACGCACGGAAAGGATATGACGGCCTCGTTCGTTCAACCGACTTCACCTACGCGTATGAGAAAGACGCTGCAAATGCACGTACCCCCGTGTATTCCAAGTTAATCGAAGTGATCCAACGAAGCTATAACCTTACAGACGACGGCAATTATCTCGCCGCACAGCTGCCTCCGCTAGCATTTGTTTACAGCGATGCTGAAATTCAAACCGAATTAAGAGAGCTGCAAGGCGAGAATCTGGACAATGTGCCGGTCGGCATTGACGGCGCCAGCTATCGGTGGATCGATCTTGACGGCGAAGGGCTGTCGGGCTTGTTGGCCGAGCAAGCGAGCACATGGATCTACAAACGAAACCTGAGTCCCATCACTTTGGCGGATGGACCGATCGAGGCGAAGTTCGGTCCGGCCGAACTTGTACCGTTCAAGCCTGCTGCAGCATTGGCCGATCGATTCCAATTTCTCGATCTGGCAGGCGACGGTCTCCCGGATGTCGTACAATATGCCGGTCCGACCCCGGGATTCTATGAACGAACCATGGACGGTCAATGGGATCCGTTCGTACCGTTCGCCTCGCTGCCCAATGTGAATTGGAACGACCCCCATCTTAAGTTCATCGACATCGACGGCGACGGTCACGCCGATATCCTGATCAGCGAACATGACGCATTCGTGTGGTATCCTTCGTTGGGCGAAGACGGCTTTGATGCCGCGCAGCGGGTTAGCCATGCGTGGGACGAGGAGAAGGGGCCGCATATCGTTTTTGCCGATGGGGACCAGTCGATCTATCTCTCGGATATGTCGGGCGATGGACTCAGCGATATCGTCCGTATTCGCAACAGCGAAGTATGCTATTGGCCGAATCTCGGGTATGGCCGCTTTGGCGCGAAAGTCACGATGGATTATGATTCCGAGGATCCCGATTTCACGTTCGACCACGCCGATCAATTCGATCCCCGCCGCATTCGGCTGGCCGACATAGACGGTACGGGCACGACGGATTTGATCTATCTTCATCGCGATGGCGTGCGCCTGTATGTTAACCAATCCGGCAATAGCTGGAGCGTTCCGACCCTGATCCCAAGCTTCCCTGTGCCCGATAACGTCGCCTCGGTGCAAGCCTTGGATCTTCTCGGCAACGGCACGGCCTGTTTGGTTTGGTCATCTCCGCTGCCCGGGGAAGCTCGCCGTCCGATTCGTTATGTCGACCTGATGGGCGGGCGGAAGCCGCACCTGCTAGAGACGACGATCAATAACCTGGGCGCAGAGACGACGGTTACGTATGCGCCTTCGACCAAGTTTTATCTGCAGGATCAACTAGACGGCAAACCCTGGATCACGCGGCTGCCATTCCCGGTGCACGTCGTCGAGCGTGTCGAAACCTTCGACCGCATCAGCCGCAGCCGCTTCGTCACCCGCTACGCCTACCACCATGGCTACTTCGACGGTGAGGAGCGCGAGTTCCGCGGATTCGGCATGGTCGAGCAGTGGGACACGGAACAGTTCGCAGCCCTTGCAGACGGGGAGACGCCGGCAGCCAACATCGACGGTGTCTCGCATGTGCCGCCGGTGCTGACCAGAACCTGGTTCCACGGCGGGATCTACTGCAGGGCTGACCGTGTCTCCAACTACTTTGCCGGATTGCTGAATCCCTCGGACCGCGGTGAGTATTACCGGGAGCCAGCCTGGCTTGACAACGACGACGAGGCACAAAAGCGTCTGCTTCCGGACACGATTCTTCCATTGGGGCTGAGCGCTGAAGAAGAGCGCGAAGCGGTGCGGTCCCTCAAGGGCATGATGCTGCGACAGGAGGTCTATGCGCTCGACGGCCTCGATGCGGATGCCGACTACCCCCATGGCCACCCCTACACCGTCGCCGAGCAGAACTTCACCATCCGCCAGGTGCAGCCGCGCGGCTCGAACCGCCATGCCGTCTTCTTCACCCATGCGCGCGAGGCGATCAACTACCACTACGAGCGCAACCCGGCCGATCCGCGCGTGCAGCACGCGCTGACGCTGGAGGTGGACGCTTATGGCAATGTGCTCCGGTCACTTGCCGCAGGTTACGGGCGGCGCCAATCGCCGCTGATCGACGAGCGGGACCGCGCAAGGCAGACCAGCACCTTGCTCAGCTACGCCGAAAACGCTGTCACCCATCCGATCGGCGCGACGGGCGACCCTGAACTCGCGAAGCACGCCGATGTCTATCGCGCTCCCTTACCGGCTGAAGCGCTCACCTATGAGCTCTGCGGCTTCACGCCGCCCGACGATACCGGCCGCTTCACTTTCGATGAGTGGGTGAATGACGGCTTCCAACGGCTGACCGCCTTGAAGGAGATTCAGTACGAAGACACGACACCGATCGGTAAGCAGCGCAAACGCCTGATTGAGCGCCTGCGCACGCTCTACCGGCCCGATGACTGCGGGGCCGGCAAGGGCGATGCCGATGCGCTGCTTGCACTTAAGGCGCTTGAGCCGCTCGCCCTGCCCGGCGAAAGCTACAAGCTCGCCTTCACTCCCGGGCTGCTGGATCAGGTGTATAAGCGCCCGCGCCCCGCGCAGCCCGACGAATCCCTGCTGCCGCCGGCGGCCCAGGCAACGATCCTCGGCGGCAAGGCCGGCAATCAGGGCGGTTACGTCGACCTGGATGGCGACGGCCACTGGTGGGTCCCTTCGGGCCGATCGTTCCATCACCCGGACGATGCGGCAGCCCCTGTTGAACTGGCCGAAGCGCGAGGTCATTTCTTCCTGCCGCGCCGCTACCGCGATCCTTTCGGACTGAGCGCCGTGCTCGCCTTCGACCCCCACGACCTGCTGATGACCGAAACCCGCGACGCGCTGGGCAACCGCGTCACGGTGGACGCCAACGACTACCGCGTGCTCCAGCCGCGCCTGGTCAGCGACCCGAACCGCAACCAGACCGAAGTGGCCTTCGATACACTCGGCCTGGTGGTCGGCACCGCCGTGATGGGCAAGCCCGCGGACAACCCGCGCCAGGGCGACCGGCTCGATGCCTTGTTTTCGCCTGAGCCGCCGCAGGCGCTGTTCGATGCCTTCGTCGACATGCCGCGCGAAGCATCGCCCGACCCGAAGGCCAGCGCAGCAACCGAAGCCGCGCACGATCTGCTCGCCAACGCGACGACACGCATCGTCTATGACTTAACGCGCTACATGCGCTTGGGCGAGCCGCCATTCGCGGCCACCATCGCGCGCGAAACCCATGTCAGCGATCTGGGCCAGGGGGCCAAGAGCAAGCTGCAGATCAGCTTCAGCTACTCCGACGGCTTCGGCCGCGAAATCCAGAAGAAGATCCAGGCCGAACCCGGTCCGCTCGACGTCAACGACCCCGCTTCGCCCATCGTCAACCCGCGCTGGGTTGGCAGCGGATGGACCATCTTCAATAATAAGGGCAAGCCCGTCCGCCAGTACGAGCCCTTCTTCAGCAAGCGGCAACGGCCGGATGGCAGCTTCTACAGCGATCACCGCTTCGAGTTCGGCGTGCAGATCGGTATCAGCCCGGTACTGTTCTACGACCCGGCCGAGCGGGTTGTCGCCACGCTGCATCCCAACCACACCTGGGAGAAGGTGGTCTTCGATCCGTGGCAGCAAACGACCCATGACGTCAACGACACGGTGCTCTTGCCGGTGCATGCCGACAACCCGCTGCGCGATGCTGACATCGCCGGCTATTTCGGCCGATTGCCGGATGCCGATTACCTGCCCACCTGGCACGAGCTGAGAACCCTGCCTGCACACGCCGAAGCCTTTGCGGACCGCTACCCGGCCGCCGAGGATCGCAAGAACGAAACCAAGGCCGCCGAACGCGCCGCCGGCCACGCCGGCACACCCGCCACCGCCCATTTCGACGCTCTGGGTCGGCCTTTCCTGACCGTGGCACGCAACCGGGTAATCTGCGAAGGCCACTTGCTCCACAACAAACCCGACGAGGAATTCCGCACCCGCGTCGAGCTGGACATCGAAGGCAACCAGCGCAAGGTATTCGACGAGCGCAGGCTGCCCGACGCGGACAACCTGCCCCAAGGGGCGCCGGAGCAGCGCGTTGTCATGCAGTACGCCTATGACATGCTTGGCAATCGCGTCTACCAGCTCAGCATGGAAGCCGGCGCGCGCTGGATGCTCAACGACGTGGCCGGCAAGTCCATCCGCGCCTGGGACAGCCGCGGCCACGACTTTACGACAAGCTATGACGCGCTGCGCCGCCCGATCGAGCAGTACGTGCGCGGCACCTTCAGCGATCCCGATCCGCTGAAGCCGAACTCCGACCCGCACACGCTGAATCCCCCGAACGAGGCTGGTCTGCTGGTGGACAGCATCGAATACGGCGAACCGCCGCCTGGGGCTACGCCGGACCAGGAAGCAGAAGCGCAGCGCCTCAACCTGCGCACCCGCATCTATCGGCATTTCGATTCCGCCGGCGTCACCGCCAACGCAAGATTCGACGCCGATGGCAAGCCGACCGAGGCCTATGACTTCAAGGGCAATCTGCTGTGCAGCACGCGGCAGCTGGTCAGCGATTACAAAGCCATTCCCGATTGGTCGCGGAATCCAAGACCGAATCTCGACGCCGAGACCTTCGAAGGCAGCACCTGCTACGACGCGCTCAATCGTCCCATCCAGTCCGTCGCGCCGCGCAGCAGCCTGGGGCGCGGCAAGGTCAACGTCATCCAGCCGGTGTTCAACGAGGCCAACCTGCCGGAGCGCGTACATGCGTGGCTGGAACGCGCGGCAGAACCGGCCAAGCTGCTCGATCCGGCCGTGGAGACGCCGTCGCCGGTCGGCGTCGCCAACATCGACTACGACGCCAAAGGTCAGCGCTTGTGCATTGATTACATGAACGGTGCCAGCACCTTCTACAGCTACGACCCGCACACCTTCCGCCTCACCCAATTGCTGACTAGGCGCAAGCCTGCGGACTTCCCCGGCGACGACCAGCAGGCCGGTGACCCCGCCTGGCCCGGCAAGCAGGTGCAGAACCTGCATTACACCTACGACCCCGCCGGCAACATCACCCACATCCACGACGACGCGCAACAGGCCGTCTACTTCAAGAACCAGCGCGTCGAGCCGAGCAACGACTACGTCTACGATGCGCTCTACCGGCTGATCCAGGCCACCGGCCGCGAGCACCTCGGCCAGGGAGGCACGCCGATCTCGCACGCCTACAACGATGCCGGGCGCGTCGGCATCCTCAGTGCCAATCCAGCCGGCCGCTTCGCGCCCAACGACCGGAATGCGATGGGCCGCTACACCGAACGCTACGTTTATGACGCGGTCGGCAACTTCCTGCAGATGCAGCACGCTCGGGGTAATGCCGCCGTTGCGGACTGGACGCGCGCCTATACTTACGGCGAAGCCAGCCTGATCGAGCCCGACAAGCAGAGCAACCGGCTGAGCCGCACCGCCGTCGGCAACGCCGCGCTGGAGCCCTACAGCCACGACGCCCACGGAAACATGCTGGGTATGCCGCAGCTGCAGACGATGCAGTGGGACTACCGGGATCAGCTGCAGATGACGCAGCGGCAGAAGGTCAATGACGAAGACGCGGGCGGCCGAGAGCGCCACGGCGAGCGCACTTGGTACGTCTACGACGCCTCGGGCCAGCGCGTGCGCAAGGTAACGGAGCTGGCCAACAACGGCGGCGTCAATGACGAGCGCATCTACCTCGGCGGATTCGAAGTGTTTCGCAGCTATGAAGGTGCGGCCCATGCGCGAACCTTGAAACTCGAGCGCGAGACGCTGCACGTGATGGACGACAAGCAGCGCATCGCGTTGGTGGAAATGCGCACGCTGGGCGATGAGCAGGACGTACCGCAGCGACTGATCCGCTGCCAGTTCGGCAATCACCTCGGATCAAGCAGCCTGGAGCTGGACGAGCAAGCGCAGATCATTTCCTACGAGGAGTATGCGCCCTACGGCAGCTCGACCTATCAGGCCGTGCGCAGCCAGACGGAGACGGCGAAGCGGTATCGGTACACGGGGAAGGAGCGGGACGAGGAGAGCGGGCTGTATTACCACGCGGCGAGGTATTACGCGGCGTGGTTGGGGCGGTGGGTGAGCTGTGACCCAGTGGACATGCGAGGCGGCATCGACCTCTATTGCTACGGAGCATCCAACCCCGTCCGAATGACTGACATTTCCGGACTCGCGCCTCTGCCGGTGCAGAACTTGCCATCCCCAAATACATTTGATCCTGTTAGCCCGCCTGGTGGTCGCGGATTCCCGGGGAACGCCAATCATTTGAGACCTCCCACGCCACCGGTTGAACCCGCGCCGCCACCAGTCGAACCTGTTCCTGGTGCGCCGGTAAGTCCTCTCCTCGTTGGAGGAATCGGCTGGGGGCTCATCATTGGCATATTCGTATCTGCGTACTTGCCGGTACATCTGGAAGACAACCAGCCACCGCCTTCTGCCGACCCGAATATTCCACAAAGCGTCGATCCAAATCGAAAGATTTATTCCCGGAACGACGAAATAGAAGTCATCGTTCCTCCCGTCGAAAACCCTGATCCAAATGTCGAGACAGTCAGAGGCACGTTTACTGAGAACGGCACCTATGTGCCTGGCGTTTCTAGAGAAGAAAATTATTCTCGCAAACCACCGCTAGCGAGTGGAGGGGCTTCCGGCGGCCCGCCCGACGAACCTGTCATCGGTCCGCCTGCTCCGCCAAAGCAAGCAAGAGATCCGAAGACCGGGAAATTCGTCCGAGATCCCAATAGGCCACCAAAATCCAGCAATACGACCGCCTCTGGCGTGGTGCGCCACAACCCGACGGATTGGCGTGAGTGGCGCGACATTTGGGATCAGAGCGATATGTCCGACATATTGAGCGAGAATAATCGCGCGCTCATTGCAGCTGGTTATGTTCCCTATGTTGATGAGGCATGGCAGCGCTATTTCCCCGATGCTGTCTCTGGTGAGGCTATCAGCATCCACCACATCATGGGAACACCGATCAATGTGCCGCTGACCGAGACACAACATTTCGACGCCCACCAGGGCGATTGGCGTAACCCGGGAGGCCCTGGCCAGGCGCGATAACCCGCCTAGGCTGAGGTGACGAAGGAATCCATAACCTGGCTGAATAGCTCAAATGTAAGTATCAAAACGTTCAACTTGAGTAGCAAATAGATATTCAGGTAGATATCCAAGGAGGCCCCCATGAACAAAATAACCTTCCCCCTGCAGCCAGGTGACCGAAGCCCGGAGGTCGGCGATCTGCAAGCCGCGCTGCAGCTATTGCTGGACAAAGCCATGATGATGTCCGGTAATGAAAGTTTCAGGCGAGAGCTGGGCGCGCTGTTGCAGCAAGAGCGCGTTGATCAAATATATAAAGACGGCACGATTAAGCTGGTCAGCATCTTTCAAGAGGAACGGCATCTGGCAGACAGCGGAGTCGTTGACGAGGCGACAGCCGCCGCAATCAATGATCTCCTGCAGAAACTAGGCGCGTTGGATGAGGGGTGGGCACAATTGGCCGAAGCGCTGAAGACGCAAGGGCAGACGTTGAACGCGATTAATGCCGGAACGGATCATCTGGCGAGTATTGACGAGAAGATCGGTACGCTTGGGAGAACGGCCGCTCCGCTCTCGCTCAACATGCAAGGCGAAGCGGTCAAGGACCTTCATGCCAAATTAGCCAGTCTGGGTGTCACGCTTCCGGCGAGCGAGACGGGAAGCGGCATCTTCGGGGTCGGCACGCACGATGCGCTGCTGCAGCTGCAAGCTACATTCGACCTTGCCCAAACAGGCGTATTGGATGACGGGACGCGGAACGCGCTTGTCACTGCTGTCGGGAACGTTGCTCTCCCCAGACGGGTCGAGGGACGTATCTTTATGGACAACGGCTTGCCTGCCGCGAAGATTAAGCTTCGCATCGTGAACCGAGGCTTCGGCGAGGACGAGACGTTGCTCGGCGAGGCCGAGACAGATGATCAAGGCTTCTATGCTTTGCCTTATGACTTGGACAACTCGGCCGCGCACATCGAAGTGCGGACCCTTGACTCGGATCTCAATGAAGTTCGGCTCTCCATGCCCAAATTTAACGCCGGCCGCTATGAAGTGCTCAACCTTGTTGCGCCTTCCACCGTTACATCTCAGGCCAACGAATTCGCCTTGATGTCAGGCGATCTAAAGGGAATCATCGGCGACGACCTAAGCAAGCTCGCTCGGGCGCAAGAGAACGGAAATAGCTATGATCTATCGATGTTGAACGAAACGACCAATTGGGATGCGCGTTTGATCGCTAGAGCCGCTTCCGCCGCCAAGCTCAGTCCGATAACGGGTATTCGGCACGATGCACTCTATGGCGCAATCCGCGCCGGATTGCCGGACGATCCCGAAGCGTTGGCCATGGTTACGCCCGAGGCATTCGCAACCGCCTTGACGCGCGCCCATGAAGCGGGCGTGATCACTCTCACTATGGACCAAATCACCGCAGCGGCCCGATCGTTCGAAGCATTTGCCCTTGCCGCGCGGCGTAAGAGGATCGTTCCCGGCGCATTATCAAGCGTAGGCGACATGCTGGCCAAATTGAATCTGGAACAGGCGCACAAGGACGAGTTTGAAAAGCTGTTGATGCAGTATGATGACGACGACGAACAATTATGGATGGAAGCCAAGAAGAGAAGCATTCCGATCGCCGATTTGCAATTGCAAGGCAAACTTGCCTATTTGACGTTGAACAACGCACCGCTTAGCGAGTCTCTGATGAATGAAATCGGCTCGCAAGAGAACCTGGCGCATTTGGTCGAGCAAGACTTATACACGCCCAAAGAATGGAGTGCGAGGCTGGATAGCATGGCGAGCGAGAATCGCGTGGTCATTCCCGAGAAGCTTGCTGGATTGATCCCGTCCGCGTATAGCCAGAAGGAGCTTAACGACCGCCGCGACGCATACGCCGGCGACCTTGCGCGCAAGGTGCGTCAGAGCTTTCCCACTCAAGTCATTCATCGGATGCTGGAGAAGAAAGATTTGCGTCTAGGCTCGCGGCATGACGAGATGAAGGCGCCTGTTCAATCTGTATTGAAAAATGCGCTGGACAAGGGATTTCAGCTTGGACGAACGCCGGTGGAACAATTCCTTCGGCATCACGGGGAATCCTTGTTTGACGGGTTCACCGATACCGATAAGCGGCTCGCCGAGGAAGGGGTTAAGCTGTTGACGCGCGCTTATCAGATGACTCCGAGCGACGATGCGATGACGATATTGCTCGATCTTGGGTTCACTTCGGCCAGGCAGGTGGCCGCTATTCCGAAAGCTGCTTTTATCGAGCGGTACGCTCAAGATTTCGGTTCGCATACCGTAACGGAAGTCATTTGGGATAAGAGCGTACAGATCACTTCATCCACGTTCAATATTTACACGCTTGCCAAGAAGATAGACAGTACGCCGACGATTACGGCGATCACCGGCACGACCGAACGCCATGATAAGGCCAAGCGTGACCTGAAGTCGCTGCTGAAAGATTATCCGACGATGGAATCGCTCTTCGATTCGATGGATTACTGCGAATGCGAGCATTGCCGTTCTGTTCTTAGTCCTGCCGCGTATTTGGTGGACTTGCTGCGCTTCGTCGATCCATCGGAACAAGATTGGGCGCATGCTTTGAAGGATTGGGAGAAAACCCATAACGGCAGAACGTATGCCAGCTACGATTATTTTAAACCGTATGAAGCGCTCGCTAAGCGCCGCCCGGATATCCCTTATTTGCCTTTGACTTGCGAGAATACCAACACGGCAATGCCCTATATCGATCTCGTCAATGAAATTCTGGAATACTACGTCGCTTATAGCGAAATGGATGCCAAAGCGGTGCGCGATACCGGGGAAGCCACCTCCGCGGAATTGATCGCGGAACCTCAGAACATCATCCCCGAAGCCTACGAAACGTTACAAGACGCGATCTATCCGTTGTCGCTGCCGTTTGATTTGTGGCTGGAGACGATACGCCGCTTCTGCGGCTATTTCGAGACGCCATTCTGGCAAGTCCTGGATACGTTTCGGCCGAGCCATGAATTGTTCGAGCCTGCGGAAGCTCCCGCAGAAGCCTACTATCGCGTACATATCTTCAGCGAATTTCTTGGGTTAACTCCCGTTGAATATGCCCTATATACGGCTCCGAATATAGCTAGCTGGCCTAGATTATACGGTTACGGCACGGAGAGCGGAAGCGAAGCCATCCCAATACTCACTTCGGCCAAGACGCTCTCTCGCAGACTGGATGTAACCTATAAGGAACTCATCGAGCTTGTGCAGACCGAGTTCGTAAACCCGAATCTGCACGCTCTGGTCACGCTGCGCAAGCTGGGACTTGATGTGCAAGAAGTGTTTCGCTACAAGAAGCATCCTGAATATGCGCCTCTTGAGCCTGAGGAAGAAGACGAGTTCGAGCGGCGTCTGACGGCGCTCACCGAGAAGTTCAAACCCCATTTTGACGCTGCGCAATGGTTGGATCTTTCTTGGCAAGCAGAGGAGTTCGAGCAGATCGTTGTTTTAAAAGATCCGGATAGCGGCGGCGGGTTAGATTTGGCAGAGCTGAGATATTCGGACGGTTCGGAAGCGGATGCCATGGTCTTCATCAAATTGAATGTATTCGTACGGTTATGGAAGCGGCTGGGGTGGACGATGGAGGAGACCGATCTTGCGCTGACCGCTTTTTGTCGTCTTCCCGTCAACGAAGCAATCACGGATGCTGCATTGGGAAATGCGATGCAGACCGCTCTCGTCTATCTGGCGCATCTCAAAGAGTTGTCGGAACGGCTTCAAGCAGGCACGGATTCGCGAATCAAGCTGCTGATGCTGTGGTCTGAACGAATGCCGACGAAGGGGAAAAACTCGTTGTATGCGCAGCTGTTCTTAACGCGCAACATCCTGAAAGAGGATGCCGTATTCGACGATCCTTGGGGCAACTACCTAAGCGACCCGGACTTGTTCCTCGCAGATCATTTGCCCGCGATACAAGCCGCGTTGAACTTAACGGCGGACGAGATCTCTCTGATCCTGCAAGACAGCAGCAAGGGCGACGAGCGCGAGGTCCATAAAGCCAAACTCCTGTTATCTACCGTTTCAACGCTGTATCGCTATGGTCTATTGGCCAAAGCATTGAAGTTGTCCGTCAGCGAAATGATCAGCTTAAAGACGCTTAGCGGATTGAATCCGTTCCACCTGCTCAGTCCGAATGCGCTGAGCGGCATCGAGGACGATTATCCGCTCAAGCAAACGCTTGCTTTCGTACGCCTCGCGCAGGAAGTGAAGGCCAGTACATTCACGATTAACGATCTTAATTACCTGTTCCGGCATCGGATGGATCCGAACGGCAGCTATCGCGAAGACGGCGGTTCCAAGGATTGGATCAGGCTCTTGGCCGCGCAGCTGCATGCCATTGCTGCCGACTTCGCCATACCTGATGTCTCGGCGAGCGTGAGCGATGACGAGCTTAGGCAGGCAATGGGGATGGCTTATGCTCCCGATGTCGTTGAGCTATTGCTGGACAAAGCAGTGTATAGCGCGACGAAAGAAGACGTGCCCCCAAAGCATCGCCTCGACCCGGCAGGTTATGCGATCAACGGCGTGAACGTTTCTTATGACGAGAACCGGCAGCAACAGAAAGTAACGTACACGGGCGTCCTGACCTCAGCCGACAAGAATGCCTTGCTTGACGCGATTCCGGAACCGTTACCCGGTGATCAAGATTCCATTGCAGCGCGTCAAATCTATGCGGAGCTGCTCGATGATATCGCCTTGGACTCAAGTGCTCAATTCGAGGCCTTCTTCAGCAAGAACTTCGATGGGTCTCTGAATTTCAATGAGCTCTACGGTAACGAGGTGAATGTATCGCGAGATGCGAAACGCCAGAAGATAGTGGCGACGATACTTCCTCTTCTCCAAGCGAAGCTTACTCGCAGGGCCATCGTGCAAGCGATGACGTCGCAGACCGGCGGCGATCCAACGTTGATTGAAGCGCTATTGACGAACCGGGAATTTCTCGCGTTGCCCGATGCGCCCGATAAGGCGCTGCTGTCCATGCTTGAAGGACTGGGCCGGCGCGGCTTCAGCGTGAAGTTCTCGCCGTCTGATGCCGAGAAGCAGCCCGAATCGACCGAGCGCATCGAGATCAAGGAGGACGACGAATGCCAGGAAGCGACATGGGAGGGCTTTATCGAAGTCCCGCTTGACGGAGAGTACCGTTTATACGCCATATTGGGCAAGGAAGCAGCCAAAGTTGAGCTTTCTATTGACCAGTCAGCCATTGCGTTTGCGAAAGGCGGCATTGCTGCGAAAGAAGGCGATGAGCTGTCCGCGCTTCTCAGCTTGAAGCCAGGTGTGCTGTATGCCTTCCATTTGACGGCCAGCAACCTGCAAAGCGGCGCTTTTCAATTGTTAATCAAAGGCGAGACCACGCCTAAACAGCAGCTCGGCAAGCTTGTGATCATGATCCCCCGGAACGAGTTGAACGAAGCGGAACGTGCATACACGATGGCGGCCAAAGCCTTGCAGCTCGCGCAAGGGCTCGGTTTGAGCGAGCGGGAGGTTCGCCACATGCTGACGAATCCGTCGGACTTCGGCGGCGTGAATTGGCGTCTGCTGCCGACGGAGGAACGACCGGCCGGGGTAGATGCCGGCGAGGAAGTTCGGGATGAGCAAGCTGTCGATCCGGCCGTGGCGAGCTTCAGCGGATTTATGCCTTTGGTACGCTATGCTTCGCTTAAGCGCGATCTGGCGGGCGGGAGCGACGACCTCATCGCCGTCTTCGAATATGCCCGCTTGCGTTTCGAAGACAGCGAGAAGGCCGCAAGAATAGAAGCGTTATGTGAACGTATCGCGGCTCTGACAAGGAGACGGAGTAGTGAAGTGCAGCTGGCGGCAGCCGAACTAAAGATGAAGGAACCCGTGCATTTCGCGGACGAAGCACTGGTGGGACGTCTGTGGCAAGCGCTGCAATTCGTCGAAAGGTTCGGGATATCGGTGTCGACCTTGAAGACATGGCTTACCGCCAAGCCGGATGCAGCCGTTGCCATGAATGTTCGCAGGACGGTAAAAGCCCGCTACGAGCCGGAGACATGGCAGCGATTAGCGCAGGCGATCTTCGACCCGCTGCGCCAGCGTCAGCGCGATGCGCTGGTCGCTTACATCATGCACGCGAACGAGCAGCTGGTTAGCGTCGAGAAGCTGTTTGAATACTTCTTGATCGATCCCGGTACCGAGCCGATCGTGCAAACTTCACGGCTTCGGCTGGCCATATCGTCGGTGCAGACGTTTATTCAGCGCTGCTTCTTGAACCTTGAGCCTAGCGTTCATCCTTCGGTGCTGAACGCGCAGCATTGGAGCTGGATGAAGCGCTACCGGGTGTGGGAGGCGAACCGCAAGATTTACCTGTACCCCGAGAATTGGCTGGAGCCGGAATGGCGCGACGACAAAACCCATTTGTATCAGGAGCTGGAGAGCAGCCTGCTGCAAGGCGACGTGACGAACCAGCTCGCCGAGGATGCGCTTTATGTATACCTGAAGAAGCTCGACCAGTTGGCGCGGTTGGAAATCGTAACGATGTATGCGGAGGAGAAGCCGTTAGGTCCGCCGACCATTCATGTGATCGGACGCACCTATATGTCGCCGCGCCAGTATTTCTATCGCAGCTATGCTTATCACATGTGGACCCCCTGGGAGCCGGTGACAGCCGACATCGACGGCGATCATCTCGTTGCGGTCATGTGGAGAGAGAGGCTGCATTTGTTCTGGTTGACCTTCATGGAGAAGGTAGAGGAGTCTCCGACCGGACCCCGTACGAACGAGACGGGCAGCCTGGGCGATATTCAATTAAAGACGTTAATTAATGATGCCGCAACGGTCTCCAAAGGCGCGGTTAGTCGAAGCCTCGATATTCAACTGAACTGGTCCGAATACTTCCAAGGCGAATGGACGGTGCGGGAATCCGGCGGTTTCGGGAATACGATTGCTTCTCAACCGTTTGACGCAAGCCAAGTATTCGTAACCGTGTCCAAGGAGGAAGATTCGGATGCAGGTACAGATGCGGTTCGAATCCATTTGAACGGTTTATTCTACTACTTCAGAGTAGCTAGCAAGAACGGCGTTCCCCAGTTCGAAAGCACTCGTTTGTCGACTAAGGCTACGCCATACGCTTTTAACAAGACATCCTATAATCGTTACGAAGGAGAGGGCGCATTATCGGTATCATTCGTACAGGAAGCGGTAACGGAAGACGGCGTAACGAAAGCCGCTTCTCCTGCGCCGCAAACCATTTTATCCAATATCGGCAGCTTCACGCTCTTACAGGCCAGCAATCGAATGAGTTGGCCGAATGAGGAGTTTGCGCCGCTAGTCAGCCCCTTTTTTTATGCAGACGAGTTGTACACCTTTTTTGTAGAGCCGTCTTTGACGGAGACGACGGTTGAGAAGTGGCAGGGCTATATCCATACCGAGAAGTCTCAGCGACCGCGCTGGAACGATTTTATTGAGCATCCGCCTCACGAGCTCAAACCGGTGATTCCGCCGAAATATAACCAGGTATTCATCACGCAGCCTCAACTTAGACCAGAAACGATGAACTCCGTCTCGCTGTACAGCATTAAACCCAATGCAGATGCGCTTACTCAGCCCGACATCGCCTTGCAATTCGGCGATGCCTTCATCGGGGCCAAAGGCCGCATTCAAGAGACGGAACAACTATCCCGCGTCATCACCAGCGCCGGGGGCAGCATCAATATGAGGAATAGAGGTGCTAGATGACGAGTCCAAATGGGAAGGCTGCTCCATTTCACGGTCTGGCGGATTCAGCCGCGATCAAGCTGTTAGGTCCTATTCACGATTATGTCGAGGTCGAAGAGACCGTAACGGGCGAACGCCATATCCTTACCCAATCCCGAACCCTCCGCTATCGTATTTACCCTCACTTTCATCCTTATGTCGGAGAATTGGCCAAGCGGTTGATGGAGGGATCGGTCGCGGGTTTGCAGGCTGCCGACACCGACTACGTGAAGAACATGGACGGGACGTATCGGACGCTGCCGTTCAGCTTCCAGATTGCCTTGCCGGATGGTCTGGCTTTGCAATTACCGCGGCAGGGCCAACCGACGGAGAGCGAACCGATCACGCTGCAAGGAAGCGTAACGGTTGCGATTCCCGACGGTGTCGATGTGAGGCTGGCTGGCGGATTGAAGACGACGCTGCCCGGAAGCGTCATAGCCGCCGATCAACAACGGGGCATAAGAGTCGCGCTCCAGGATGGGACCGCCGCCGATCTCGAAATCGGCGCTGTCGTGATCCTTGTGTCCGAAGAGGTGTACGTCGCCTTGCCGGAAGCCGTCCTTATCATAGGCGAAGATGGGCAGCTGCGCCGGCTAGCCGAGCCCGGCATCGTTGCATTGCCTGCGGGGACGAACATCAAGCTGCTGGGCGGCAAGCCGCTCCCGAAGCTCTATCGGGAGATCTTCACCGAGACGCGCTATTCGCCTACGGATCTGGTGCAGCAGCCTTACCCTGTACGAGACCTCGACTTTACTTCGGGCGGTGCTTATTCCGTCTATAACTGGGAGCTGTTCTACCACATTCCGATCGCTGCCGCCATACATCTCAGCAAGAACCAGCGCTACGAGGAAGCGCAGCGGTGGTTCCACTTTATCTTCGATCCTACGGACAGCAGCGACGGAGCGACGCCGGAACGCTTCTGGAAAGTGCAGCCGTTTCAGTACACCGAGGTCAAACAGATTGAAGAAATACTTATCAATCTGTCCGCGGGAACCGACTCGGCGCTGCAGAAGGACACGATCAATAGCATTGGCGCTTGGAAGGATTCTCCGTTTCGGCCTCATCTTATCGCACGGTACCGCCATACCGCTTATATGTTCAAGGCCGTGATGGCTTATTTGGACAATTTAATCGCCTGGGGAGATGACCTGTTCCGGCAGGATACCGGCGAAGCCATCAATGAGGCAACGCAGATTTATGTGCTGGCCGCGTTGATTCTGGGCGATCGGCCGCAAGCCGTGCCTAAGAAAGGGTCGTTGGCACCGCTAACGTATGCCTCCGCGCGCCGCAAGTGGGATGAATTCGGCAACACGCTGGAGAAGATGGAGAGCGAGATTCCGTTCGATATCACCCCTCTTCCCATGACAGGCGGCGCCATCGATCAATTTGCGACCTTAAGCTCGATTGGGACGTCGTTGTATTTCTGCGTGCCGCGTAACGACAAGCTGATGAGCTATTGGGATACGGTCGCCGACCGCTTGTTTAAGATCCGCAACAGTTTGAACTTGCAAGGCATCTATCGCCAGCTGCCGTTGTTCGAGCCTCCGATCGACCCGGCATTGCTGGCCAGGGCGGCTGCCGCAGGGTTGGATATCGGCGCTGTCATCGCGGGAATCAACCAGCCGCTTCCGTTGGTGCGCTATCAATTGCTCGTGCAAAAGGCTGGAGAGATCGGCCAGGAAGTCAAGTCGCTGGGCAACAGCTTGCTATCCGCGCTGGAGAAGGAGGATAACGAGGCACTGTCGATCCTTCGCGCCAGGCACGAAAAAGTCATTCTGGGTCTAGCAGAAACGGTCAAATACGCGCAATGGCAGGAGACGATCAAAAACCGGGAAGGTCTCGAGACATCGCTCTTCAACGCGGCTCAGCGTTACATCTATTATGAACGGATGCTCGGCAAACCGGAGAGTGAAATCGCGGTTCCGGGGATGGATCCGCTGGATGCGGACAGCTTCGACAAGTTGAAGTTCAAGAGCTCCGAACCGGAGGTTGCGCGCCGAGCTTATGAAGTGGACATTGCGCAAGATTTGGGCGAATCCGGCGGCAAAATCGTGAGCAGCTATGAAGCGGAGGAATTGGACAAATCTAGTTCTTCAAGAATGTGGCATGATATAGCAAAAGGCTCTATTCTGCTTGGGGAAGGTCTGTCCGTGTTACCGGATTTCAATATAGACTTCCACTTTTGGGGATTAGGGGGACATGCCACGAAGGGCGGTACGGATCTTTCCAGAACGGCTCGTCTTGCTGCTGATTTAGCCCTTGAATGGTCCGACCACTTGAACTATCAAGCGGGAAGAGCGGCGAAAGTAGGATCATTCGCCCGCCGGGAACAAGACTGGGTGCAGCAAAGCAATGCTGCAGCCGGCGAGATCAATCAGATCTTCAAACAATTGCGAGCCGCGCAAATACGCGAAAATGTCGCCGAGCGCGAGTGGCGCAACCACCGGCAGCAAATCAAGCACTCGCAGGAAATCGAAGATTTCCTAACCAACGAAAAGAACGGCAAAAAAACCACGCAAGCCTTTTACGCATGGCTAAAGCGCGAGGTACGCGGTTTATACGCGCAGGTATTCCAGTTTGCTTTCGATGTGGCGAAGAAAGCCGAACGCGCCTTGCAGCACGAATTGGGCAAGCCCGATCTGACTTTCTTGCAGTATGGCTATATGTCCGGCAAGGAAGGTTTGTTGGCAGGAGAGAAGCTGTATTTCGACCTGAAGCGCATGGAGATGGCTTACCACGAGTTGAATAAGCGCGAGTATGAGCTGACCAAGCACGTCAGTTTGCTTCAGGTGAATCCGCTAGGCCTCATCGAGCTGCGCACAACGGGGAGAACGTCGATCCAACTGCCTGAAGCGCTGTTCGATATGGACGGACCCGGACATTATTTCCGGCGGATCAGAAGCGTGGCGATAAGCATTCCTTGCGTCACCGGCCCTTACACTTCCGTGAACTGCACATTGACTTTGACCAAGAGCTCCATTCGCAAGGAAATCGGAGTAGGGGACGGCTATGCGCGGCTGGGTACGGAAGACAGTCGATTCAGCGATTATTACGGCAGCGCGCAAGCCATTGTCACGAGCACGGCCCAGAACGACGGCGGGATGTTCGAGACCAATCTCCGGGATGAGCGCTATCTTCCATTCGAGAACATGGGCGTCATTAGCGAATGGGAGCTGGAGCTGCCGACGAATCTGCGCCAATTCGACTATGACACGATCAGCGACGTGCTTCTTCACCTTCGCTATACGGCTCGCGAGGGAGGCGGTTCGCTGCGCAGCGAAGCCGAGAAGAGCTTCAATCGTCTGGCCGAGATTGCTCAGGCGCCGGGATCGGTCCGCCTATTCTCCGTGCGTCATGAGTTTCCGGCAGCGTGGGCAAATCTTCAAAGCCAACAACCAAGCGACACCAAGCGGTTCGAATTGGTGCTCCGTTTCAAAGACGAGCATTACCCATTCTGGAGCAGAGACCGGCTTAAGCGCGTCGAGCGAGTCGAGATATTGGCGCGCAGCAGAACGGAGGATCCGCTTCCTCCAATTGTGGAAGTTTTCCAAACCGGTAGTACGAATAGCAATACACCGAAGGGCAAGTTAGTGGCAGATAATAATTTGCATCGCGGGATATTGTCTGACGGCTTGCCTGCTGCGCCTGTCGGAGACTGGAGCCTCTATTTCGACACAAAATCGATGTCCGACATGTGGATTGCTCTGACATGGAACTCGGCCGCGCAACAGTAGCAGCAGAAATACAGCAAAGCTGGGAAGCAGGAGTTGCCGGAAACTGAAACCGGCAGCTTTTTTGTCTAGCGACACAAAGATTCCTACAATGTCGGTACAGCTGGAGGATCGGACGCTTTGAGCGCGAATAATTAGACGGGACACGTGGAAATCCGCTGAGTACGAAGCATGAGAAGCGGGCTAGAGACGCGGCTGTATAATACGAGAAACATCGAGTGGGACAGTGTTAAGCAAATTGCCGGCTTATCGCGGAATATCCAGCTTTACCTTTATTATTAGAATCGGAGGCAGCAATCATGAAGCGCAAACTAACCTTTCGTGAAGATGGTACTTTCAAAATCGTACAGTTTTCCGATACGGAACTAGTAGATGAGTTCGATTATGACCCGGAAACGCCAGCATACGATGTCGCAACCCTACGTACGATGGAAGCGATCATTCACGCCGAAAGGCCTGATTTGGTCGTATTTTGCGGGGATGTGATTGCGAGCAATCGGGCGAGGGATCCGCTTAAATCGATGCGCACTGCCGTATCCATCGTAGAACGACTCGGAGTCAACTGGGCTGCCGTGTTCGGTAATCACGATTCCGAAGGGAGCGTGCCGCGTAAAGCGATGCATGAAGAGCAGCTGAAGTATCCTTACAACGTAGCTCTTGAAGACCCCAAGGACGTAAGCGGAGCTGGTAATTACGTCTTGTCGGTTCATGATGAACGAGGAGAACCGGCTGCAGCGCTTTATTTTCTCGATAGCGGCGATTATCCGGCCAAGGACAGCCCAGTCGGAGGATACGCGTGGATCGGGCGCGACCAAATTGATTGGTATACCAAACAGTCGCGCGAGTTTACGAGGCGAAATGGCGGCAATCCTTTGCCGGCGCTTGCTTTCTTTCATATTCCGCTGCCGGAGTATAACGAAGTATGGGATTTCCACGTTTGCCACGGGTATCGCTATGACGGCTGTTGTTCAAGTCCGCAGATCAATTCGGGCTTTTTCGCCGCGATGGTGGAAATGGGGGATGTCATGGGGACGTTCGTTGGTCATGACCATGCCAATGACTTCGTTGGAGAACTGCACGGAATCAAGCTTTGTTACGGACGATCGACCCGTTATGTGAGCTTTATTGATGGCGTAAGAAAAGACCTTATGCCCGTCGGCGCTCGCGTTATTCAACTCAAGGCGGGAGAGAGGAAGTTCGATACTTGGATTCGCGATTGTGAGGGGAATGCGGTCATGGAGCAGCCGGAACATTGGCCAGAAGGCCGCAAATACTAAATTAATTTATACTGGCACAGAGTTGAAAATTTGTAATAAACGATCTCCCATTAAGACGCCGACGCGATAAGAATCCGTTCCGAATTTTGTTCCCTCGAATAGGAGAGCAACATTTCAAAATTCGCCTCGTGTTATAACTATCGTGTACCGTATTTGACACAAGAGGAGATAAAATCATGACTGAATTAAAGGGTAACGTTGCGTTGGTTACGGGCGCGAGCCGCGGGATTGGACGTGCCATTGCGACGCGATTAGCGCAAGAAGAGCGGAGGCTCACATTTGTAAGGCGTTCGTAAAAAGCGGAGGCTGCACTGATGGGTATGGGATTCTTATGAAATTACACAAGGGGGGAGTGCAAGACTTGTTCTAATGAGAACAGATTGACCACTAATGGAGAGGCGGCGCCTTCCGAGTAAAAGTAAGCCTCCAGAGGTGTCTAGCGACACAAATCCACCTACATAATTGAACGAGTAAAAGCTGGAGCAATCAGACTTTTTACTTATTATGTAGGGGAATAAATGTCAGCCTTTCATTTAATGGGTCCATGGCAAGGATTAGTGAAAAGCTTGAGTGAATAAAATCCGACAGCCGCTATACCCGCTGGTCGGCCTCATAATCCTCGTTGGCCCGGCCCAGCATCGACTTCCAGCTGCCGAAGTCGGTCTCCCGGTTAACATGCCGATCTAACAGCTCTTCGGGGATGTTGTCGATGTCTTCCAGGGTGTCAACGTCGAAGTTTCCCTTGCGGAGAAACTCGTTGAAACTCTTGAAGGAAGAGTGCCGACTCATGAAGGTCTCATGAAATAACTTTTCAATGGATACGTGATTTTGGTCGCCTTCATTGGATTTCGCGCCTTGAAGCTCATTCAGCAATTCATCAAAGGAAATCGGCTTGTTTCTTTTCTTCAGACCTATCACTCCTAAATCAGTTTATTCTTCATGATACCATATTTATTGATTTGTGTATTGTACTGTGGTATTATAAATTAGATTAACATAAATCATACCTTAAATTTACATATTGAAAAGGGTTCACATTGTCCGGATGGTACTTTTTTCAATGTGTGATTTTTGTTCACCATACAAGAAAAACATGTTAATCATTCATTAGGGGGCATATTCAATATGCAAACAGGAACAGTAAAATGGTTTAACGCTGACAAAGGCTTTGGTTTTATCGAGGTTGAAGGCGGCAGCGACGTATTCGTACACTTTAGCGCAATCCAAGGCGATGGATTCAAAACCCTCGACGAAGGCCAGCGCGTTCAGTTTAACGTGACTCAAGGCAACCGCGGACCTCAAGCCGAGAACGTAGTTAAGCTTTAAACCAAGCCCGTGAAGCTGCCCTTAACACCGCGTTAAGGGCAGCTTTTTAATTAAAGGAGGGGATTCTTGTTGGCATATCGCGGCAAACCGGTAGAAGAGCTACCGCATGAAGAAACGATAATCTGGAGCTGCACGCATAAGGATTGCAAAGGATGGATCCGTGATAATTTCTCATTTGCGAACGTGCCTGTGTGCTCGATTTGCCAATCCCCAATGGTGAGAAGCGTGAAAATGCTTCCGCAAATCATCAATACGAACAAGGGACGGCACTGACACGACGCGGCCAGTTGCGTCAATGCATCTCAGCTGTCGGGTGACAAGAACGGTATCTCATTAAAAGCCGCAATATTCGCGGCTTTTTGTATTTAGGAGATCAATTTCTTGATCATGTTGTATTATGATAGAGCTACAAGATATTAAGCAAAGGCGTGACGAAAGTGGCTAAAGCGAAAGTACCGAAGAGACCTACCAGAGACGAATTCGTACTGGAGGAGATAGGCAATCAGCTCGTGGAGGCCTTTCAGGAGGAATCAGTGATTCTGCTGACCGTCTGGGGGAGAGAAGAGAGCGTGCGGGGACAAATCATAGCGATGGATTCCAGGACGGGCAAGGTCCATGTGAATACGGCAGACGGATTGGACAAGGTTCCTTTCATGGATATCATGAGCATGAATTATCCGAGGGATTAACCTCCTCATACGAAAGAACCTCTCATGTTTGCAGCAGCATATCTGTCTAGCGACACAACTCCACCTACATAATTGAACGAGTAAAAGCTTGAGAAATCAGGCTTTTTCTTATGATGTTATATAGCGATATCAAATATTCGTCCCCACCCGTTACTTTTTCTCCGCTCAGCACATCTAATCTATGTCGACAGCAATGAAACACGAGAAGGCCCGGGTCTTCTGGGAGGCGGGGAATATTAAAAGGATGACGAATAATCGGTCAGGCAGCGTCACATCGTCGAATAAAATTGAACTGGCGAAGCTCGCATGGTCGGCTCGAGAGGGGAATACGGAAGCCTTTCTTGAGCTGATAGAGAGCCTGAAGGGTGCGCTCTACAGAACCGCAAGTACGATTCTAAAAAACGACGAGGATTGTGCGGATGCACTCCAAGAAACCATCGTAAGGGCTTACCAGGCAATCCGTTCGCTGAGAGAACCGACCCATGTCAAAACATGGCTGTATCGAATCCTTATCAATGAATGCAATTCGATCTTGCAGAAGAGACTACGCCACTCTCTGCCCGGCACGCTGCCGGAGCCGGTTGCAGATCGCCCGATTTGCCAAGACGTAGAACTGAAAGAAGCCATTGATCGCCTGGAGGAGCCGCTTCGGCTAGTGGTGGTGCTCGTCTATTTGGAGGACTTGAAGATTGCGGATGCTGCGGCGATTCTTGGCATCAGCGAAGGCGCAGCCAAGATGCGGCTGAAACGGAGCAAGGCCCAGCTGAGAAGCTGGCTGGAGCCGTCTTGGGAAGGGAGAGGTAATCATGAAGCCAGATCATATTGACGAACGGCTGGACCGACTCCGGTCGGGAACGGAACTGAACGTAGACATTCCCGAGGCCGTAGAGCTCCGAATGGAGGAGATACTTGGGAAAATCCGGGCCGAAGCACCTTCCTCATTGCCAGCAGCCGGCAAGCGCCGCAAGCCGGATCGGGCTGGCCTCTCCGACGGCATCCTGCAGGTGAATGGCCAAGCCGGCTCTCATTCCATCGTCCCCGGACGGTTCCGCCGGCTGCGACGCTTGGCAGCCATAACTGTGGCAGGCGTGTTACTGCTTGGAATGGGCATGGCCGGGCTCGGTTACATGTCGTCGGCATTCGCCGAATCAATGCGGTCGGTGCCGGTGATCGGAAGCTTATTCTCCTTGTATGGGGACAGGGGAATGCAAGCAGCAGTGGAGAATGGATTGGTGCAGCCGGTTGCAGTCACCGAGACTCTCGGAGACACAACAATCAGCGTCCGAAATGTCATTTATGATGGGGCGAGGATCGTGCTGGAGGTGCAACGGGAGGGTGACGGGGAATTCTACAGCCGCGACTTGCGGAATCCTGAGCCTGGCGAGCTGACTTCCGTCGAGGCCTATTGGCAGGAGCAACAGCTAATGCCGTCATGGAGGCCAGCTGGAGAGCATTCCGTGCTCGTTAGCATGGATCGGTTTCAATCGGGGTTGACGAGTCCGTTCACGCTTGGGGTTACACTTACGGTAGCCGGAGTCGAACAGCCATTTCGCTTTGACGTACCGGTGAAAATCAATGCCGAATCGGTTGTGATCGAGAAGCCCAACATGCCAGATACGCTCGCTAATCGCGGATTTGTCGTGGACAAGATCATCGTGACGCCTGTGACGACACAGGTGTTCTTCCATCTACGGCCTAAGGCCGAGGATACAGCAAACACATTCGTGCATCCGGATGATTTTGATATGTCGGCAGCGCGGGATGATCAGGGGCGCGTCTATCCGATTCTTGGCGGTCAGGGAGATCCGGAGACGGAGTCGGGCAGTAAACAGTACTATATATTCGAGCCTGTTAATAAAGCAGCAAGCGCGCTCAAGTTATACTTTAATGTCGCAGGCGGCCCGGATGGCAAGCCGTACACAATTGAAATGCAGGTGCCGCTACCGGATCGTCAACGATAGAACTAACAGGAACGCTATAGCACAACATCACCAGGCTGCCGGCATGATCGGCAGCCTGTTTAACGCTAACGGGCGGCTTTAGTTCCGCAACAAGGAAGGGGGATTACAGTAAACGTGCATGGACTGCTGGTACCGTTTCGAAGCAGCGGGCTCCATAACGGCTGGTTCACGGTGCGTCCGTTAATGCAAGGAAGCTTCACCCAAATAGCGGAACCTCTGTCCGCGAGTCTTGGAGGAGGATCCTTTCCTTAATCATGCATACGCATACGGCGTAGCCAGCACCGAACGTTCTCGTCAGCCTGCATGGAGAAGCTACTGGTGCACGCCAGCAGCCTTTCCATTGTTCTCCTACCTGTAACCACAATAGAGCACTAGCTTCATTCCGCGGCCAGAAGCTCCACGGAAGCTTGACCGAGATGGCGCAGGCTGCGGCCAAGCGGCGGGAATTCGAGATTATCGATTCTTACCGCTACAACGATCTCGTTCTCACGTGCCTGTTCCCGAAACCGCTCACTCCGCGCGAGCTGCGGATGAAGCTCCAAAGCTTCTGCCACGATTTCCTGGAGCTAATCCGCAGGGAGTACGGCTTGACGATCTATATTGCCGTCAGCCCGATCTACCGACGGCTGCAAGAGCTGGGAACGGCTTATGCCGAGACGTCGGCCTTAATCGACGCCAGCTTCTTCCAGTCGGAGGGGCAGGTGCTGTTTCCCTCGGCGTCCGGGCCCGCGGGCGAGAGCGGCAGGTTCTCTATCATCCGCGATCTCGAGCTTTTCAATCGGATGCTGGAGCAGGCGACAAGCGAAGACATCATAGGACACCTGGAAGGATTCCTTGAGCATATCAGCGCCTTCAGCGAAGGGAACATTCGGGTGGCCAAGGGCCTGCTCTCCGATATCTGCCTTGCCACCGCCCGCTATTATAACCGCACGACGGGAGACGAATTCGGTTTCGACAAGAGCATTAACGAAGTGTTGGAGTGGGAGTTCTGCCGCGACATCGTCAAGGATCCGCTTAGGACAACCTTCCAAGATTTTGATTGGGCAGATGAGGTGGTGCATGCCGGTTTTGGGCAGAAATGGATCGTCGACGCGGTCTACGGAGGCGATGCTCGCCGAGCGCAAGCGGCCGCCGACGATACGATGACCAAGCGCGCGGCTTATATGGCTCAATTCGATATAACGCATCTCCTGTCCGCCAACCCACGAAAATACGTGATTATGAAGTGAATAACGGCTCTCCTGTCCGTTGCCTTGCTTCGACGAACGTACAGCAACGGCGAACGATCATACAATGACAAGATGGCATGATCCAAAATTTCTTTATAAATAATAATTTAAGACAAATTCCAACAGTTTTTTCGTTTTCGTTGGGATATACTTGTGATTAGTCCACTTTGTTGGGGCATAATGTTTACACTATGGAGGTTAAATGAATGGAAACAGGTACTGTCAAATGGTTTAATGCAGAAAAAGGGTTTGGCTTCATTCAAAGGGAAGCCGGCGACGATGTGTTCGTTCATTTTTCAGCCATTCAAGGCGAAGGATACAAATCTTTGGACGAAGGTCAACGTGTTGAATTCAATGTTGTTAAGGGCCAACGAGGACCTCAAGCTGAGAATGTTGTAAAACTGTAATACGTAATCAAGCCTGGACTTGGCGAAACGCCAGGAACAGGCTTTTTATTATCAATCGCTCCTAAACAGCAGCCAATATGCTATGTATAACATTAGGGCCGGGGGAAAAGCATCCTCGGTCCTTTTTCATGCAATCGAGGGGGGCGGCCGTATGTCATGGTGTTCCATTAGAGAATTCCTTCGGATTCCGCAGGAACTCACTGGTAAAGATGTCGGTATTGCTATTGTTGATGGAATTAACATGCAATGGGCCGGCATCGTCACCGTCCGTACTGTCGGTTGGCGGCGTGATCATCGCAGAGGACGCAGTCATCAATCATGCAAAACCATACCACGGCTGCAGGGGTAAGACCTTTGAAGGGAAGCGGGTACCTGAAATTCTGGCCCCGGCTGAAAATTTGGTTTTACCTATGCCTTTTCACACCCTAGAAGAGAGACAAAATCATTATACTGCGCCTAATGTTCACCTGCCCGAGGATTATGCCAGGACAGAAGGGACTTCATTTGCAGGCCCCATTATATTGGGATGTGCAGCATGTATTTGGCAAGCACAACCCCACTGGACAGCGAACCAAGTGAAATCCGCGATTATCAGCAGTTCGATAAGGAATGAGAATTGGGACGATTTGAATGCGGGTCTAATTGATGTTGCGGCAGCTTTAGAAGCGGTACCCCCACAGACAAGCTTTCGAGCAATGCCTTGCGTCGGTTACTTCTCGATGACTGTAGTTATGTTCGAATGGCAGCTCTATTTGCATTGAACAATTGTCCCGAAACGTGGCATGAGCTAACTAATGAAATCAGCAGGATATTTCAGGATTCCAATATGAACCTCCGATACGCTTCTGTAAAACTCGCATCCACGATAAACAAGCATGCTTTTATTGAACCGCTTATTTCCGGTCTTTATGAAGATGCGATTTTCCAACGCGTTTCGATATTTGGAGCGAGGTGCGATGCTCTCGAAGCGATCACGGGGGCTGCCTTCGACCCGATATGACTTCATATTGCCCAAAAATGGGCTCATTGGAGTGCAGCTCGCTGATGCAGCGACTTTAGCCTTATCGGGCAGGATAGTTCGGTGGCGGCGATGCAGGTATTTAGGGACATGCAAAGAAAAAAATAGATAACTACCATCATTCGAAAGGAGCGTAGGAAATGAGTTTCGATCAATTAGAAGGCGAAAGAATATCATTAATCCCACTTGAGTTGGAGCACGCAGATTCCTTGTTCCATTGTTCACAATCTCCTCAAATATGGGAAAACCTCCCGACTAAAATCCATAATTTAAATGAAATGCAGACCTTCATTCGTGCAGCAATTTTAGGGAGGGAACACGGAGAAGAATTTCCCTATGTTGTCTTTGATAAAACGCTTAATAGTAATGGTCGGAATGACCCGGTATTTAAGGATTTCGTCTGTGTACAAGAACTTGAATATCGGATGGACATGGTATTCTCCTGAGGTGTGTGAAATAATTACGACAACAACTCATAGCCGTTCACAAAAAGCTAATGAGCGATTGGGAGCAAAGAAGGAAGGGATACTTAAGAAAAAATATAATGGATTAGATTATGGAATGTTTATAAATTCTGAAAGTGGTTAGACTATAAAATAATTATCGCTTGTGTTTAACTGATATTCATGACTAACCGTGTAAGTCGGACCGTCTGAAGGTGCTGACAAAGAATATGCATTAGATCAACGATAAATAAACCGCCAAGGCATCGTGCCTTGGCGGTTTTTCTTATGTGACCGGTGCCGCCTCTTAGGACCAATCATTCCGGGCCGTCCAGATTAATAGCCTTCGCTATCACTTTGCCACTATCCCCGGTCCAGCTGTCGTTACCGCCCAATGCGGCCATGTATCCCGCTTTCTGGTACAGCATCGTAAACGTCGTGCTCGCAGTGTCAGTTTCCCAGCCGGGCTGCAGCAGCTCGATGAATTTGGAACTCCGGCTCCAACGCACGGTGCTCTTCTCCGCCGTCTCCGTCATCCAGAGCCATGACAATGCAGGGGTGATCTCCTTCTTCATGACGATGTGTACCTGCTGCTTAGCATGATCCCAGCGACTTTCCATCCAAACTCGCCTCGTTCCTGTAGCGGCATATGTTGCAGTACCTTGACATCTGAATTCCAACTGGTTAATATTTTACTAATTAGGAAAATCTATAAGTAAAAGCAATGAATGAACAAAATATGCTGCATTTCGTTCAGAGAGGGATGTTTCGGTGTGAAATCCTACGAAATTCAGTCTATTGCCGGTTCAGGAGTGCGGTTAATGCCCGCCGGTTTGACTCGTTATCGTCATCAGAGCTGATTGTATCGCCAAATGCGAAGACAATAACTTGGGTGGTACCGCGATTAATTCGTCCCAATCTTTGGGGCGTTTTTTTGTTGTCCAAATTAGAGCAGAAGGAGACCTAGCAATGAAATTGTATACATCTGAAGAGATAAGAGCGAAGTATATTCAGTTTTTTCAAGCAAGAGGTCATGCCGTCATTTCCAGCGCTTCCGTCATACCCGATAACGATCCAACCGTATTGTTTACGACAGCGGGCATGCATCCACTGGTGCCGTATTTACTTGGAGAGAAGCATCCGGCTGGAACGAGGTTAACCAATGTTCAAAAGTGCATTCGTACTGGAGATATTGATGAAGTCGGGGACGATACCCATTGCACATTTTTTGAGATGATGGGCAACTGGTCACTTGGCGATTATTTCAAACGCGAATCCATATCGTGGAGTTGGGAGTTCGTCACTTCGCCGGATTGGCTAGCTATTCCCAAGCATAAAGTTGCGATTACTGTTTTCGAAGGAGATGATGATGCTCCGCGTGATCAGGAGTCGTATGATCTATGGCGTGCATTAGGCCAAAGCGAGGATGAAATCTTCTTTTTACCTAAAGCCGATAATTGGTGGGGGCCGGCAGGTCAAACAGGGCCTTGCGGTCCCGACACGGAAATCTTCATCATTTCGGATAAAGAACGTTGCGGTCCTTCGTGTTCGCCGGCTTGTGGATGTGGGCGCTATGTTGAATTCTGGAATAATGTATTCCTGCAATATAACAAAACGGCGGAGGGAAAGTTTGAATCGCTTAATCAAACAAACGTCGATACGGGAATGGGCTTAGAGAGAGTGTTAGTCGCTTTGAATGGAGGAACAGTCTACGATAGCGACCTGTTTACCGCGATCTTCTCAAGGATAGCGGAACTGACTGAGACCACATACGTAGATCAGCCCAAAGCGTATCGGGTTGTTGCGGATCATACCCGCACGGCCGTATTTATTCTGGGTGATCATTTCGGCATTACTCCGTCCAACGTCGACCAAGGTTACGTGCTGCGCAGATTGATTCGCCGGGCTGTTCGATTCGCCATGCAATTACGTATTCGAGAAGGCGGTTTAGCAGACATCGCTAACGCTGTGATTGACAAGTATGAGTTAATCTATCCGGAGCTCCAAAGTAATCGCGATAAAATTATTAGGGAACTTCAAGCAGAAGAAGCTCGTTTCCAAAAAACGCTCGCACAGGGACTTCGTGAATTCGATAAGCTTTCGAATTCATTGGTAAATGGCCGCCTAGACGGTGCAGCTGCATTCAAACTGTATGATACGTATGGGTTTCCCATCGAATTGACCATGGAACTGGCAAGAGAGCGTTCCTTCGCCATCGATCTGGAAGGATATCTCGAGAAATTTCAGAAACACAGAGAGTTATCGCAAGCCGGAGCAGCCCAAAAGTTTAAAGGCGGCTTAGCGGATCATTCCGGACAGACGGCAAATCTTCATACGGCTACTCATCTGCTGCATGCTGCATTACGAAAGGTTCTGGGAGAAGAGGTGGCGCAAAAGGGAAGCAACATAACGGCTGAGAGACTGCGTTTTGATTTTTCGTTCCATCGTAAAATGACCAAAGAAGAGATCGCGGAAACGGAGCGGCTGGTCAATGAAGCGATTTCCGAAGGCGTCGAAATTACGTTCGAAGAGATGACGCTTGAAGATGCTCGTAGCACAGGAGCCATTGGCCTATTCGAGAGCAAGTATGGCCAGATGGTAAAAGTATATACGATGGGCAAATTCTCCAAAGAAATATGTGGCGGTCCTCACGCGGTAAATACGGCTGACCTTGGTACTTTTGTAATTGTTAAGGAAGAGAGCTCGTCTTCCAGTGTTAGGAGGATAAAAGCAATACTTCAAAGCACTACTGCATTAAGCTAACTGGGAACGTTAGTTCAATACAAGTAAACCGAAATTGACAAGAACTTGATGCCATTGCCGACGAAAGGCTGGGATCGTATATTGAAGCAGTTCGCGCCAATTACGAAGGGGACATACCCATCATGACGGTATTCAGTTTATAATAAAGCCGTGTGCTTTATGGAATGTCTGTTGTTAACCTGTAATGGCGTTAGAACCATGTTCCACTGACAGCAAGTATTTTACTATTCTAAGGACAACGATTGTTCTGGTAGGTATAGAGGGGTTTTTAATGATGAAAGAAAACTTTTGGCGCGATTTACCACGACCTTTTTTTGTACTAGCACCCATGGAAGATGTGACAGATGTTGTGTTTCGCCATGTGGTAAGCGAGGCAGGCAGACCGGATGTGTATTTTACGGAGTTTGCGAATACGGAGAGCTATTGTCACCCGGAGGGGAATAAAAGCGTACGTGGGCGCTTGACTTTTACCCCAGATGAACAGCCCATTGTAGCACATATCTGGGGAGATAAGCCGGAATTTTTCCGTGAAATGAGCATCGGCATGGCGAAAGAAGGATTCAAAGGCATCGATATTAATATGGGTTGCCCAGTGGCGAATGTAGCAGAGAATGGGAAGGGCAGCGGCCTGATCTGCCGTCCTGCAATCGCAGCGGATATCATCCAAGCCTCCAAAGCCGGAGGACTGCCTGTCAGTGTAAAAACAAGGCTCGGTTTTAATGACCTCGACGAATGGCGTGACTGGCTAACCCATATTTTGAAACAAGACATTGTTAATCTGTCCATCCATCTTCGGACAAGAGAGGAAATGAGCAAAGTAAACGCGCATTGGGAACTGATTCCGGAGATCAAGAAGCTTCGTGACGACGTGGCGCCAGATACGCTTCTGACCATTAACGGGGATATCCCTGACCGTCAGGCCGGCCAGCGGCTTGCAGAGCAATACGGTGTCGACGGTATTATGATTGGACGCGGTATTTTTCAAAATCCATATGCATTTGAGAAGGAACCGAAGGAGCACGGCAGTGCGGAATTGCTTGATCTGCTGCGGCTCCATCTGGATCTGCATGATCAATACTCAGCAGTGGAGCCACGTTCGTTTAGTGCGCTTACCCGTTTCTTCAAAATTTATGTCCGTGGGTTTCGCGGAGCAAGTGAACTCAGAACCAGCTTGATGAACGCCAAATCCACAAGCGAAGTGCGTGTATTGCTGAATAATTTTGAAAGCAAGGAAAACGGTTCATCATAACTAGCACACATATGACAGGTAAAGCCCGTGATCAGTAACGAGATGGAGGGATAGAAATGAATAAAATCGACCACGCTGCGGAATTACCGCATATCCCACGTTGGCAGACGAAGATCGAGCATGAACTAAAGGATAACATTCTCGCCTATTGGATGACGCATGCGCTTGACTGGGAACGAGGAGGCTTCCACGGCCAGATCGACGATCACAACGCCGTGCAGGTAAGCGCTGACCGGAGTTTGGTGTTGAATACGCGATTGATATGGACATTCGCTACTGCCTATCGATTCTATCAGGACGAGAACTACCTTCGGGCAGCCAATCATGCGTATACGTATCTTGCCCAGCATTTCATGGATCGCGAATGGGGCGGATACAGCTGGATGGTGACCTGCAACGGGGAGCTATCGGATGCCAAGAAACAAGTCTACGGTCAGGCGTTCGTCATCTACGCGTTGTCCGAATTATATCGCGCGACTGGTAATGAACAAGCGCTCGAACAAGCCATCGTCTTGTTCCAATTGCTAGAAAAGTACGCTTATGATCCCGATTACGGTGGATATTCGGAAGCGATGACCGCGGATTGGAAACGGCTTGACGATTATAGTTTAAGCGATAGCAGCATCCGGGCGGACAAGACCATGAATACGCATCTGCATATGCTCGAAGCCTATACGAGCTTATACCGTGTATGGCCGGATAGTGAGCTCAAGACAAAGTTAGAGGCACTCATCACGCTCACTTCCGAGCGAATCGTTGATTCACGGACAAACCACTTTCATTTGTATTTTGACCGCTGCTGGAACGCCCTATCCTCTCATATCTCCTATGGACACGACATTGAGGGAAGTTGGCTGCTCGCTGAAGCCGTAACTGTTCTTGGAGACGAAGCATTGCGCACGCAGAGCAGCGTTACTGTGCTGAAGATGGCTGAAGCAGTGCTGGAGCGGGGCATGGACGCGGACGGAGGCCTGTGGAACGAGTCTGACGGAATGATTCTGATCGACCGGAACAAGGACTGGTGGCCGCAGGCCGAAGCGATGATCGGTTTCTACAATGCTTATCAGCTAAGCGGTCAGAATCGCTACCTTGCAGCTGCTTATCGCGCTTGGACATTTATTGATACGCATGTCATTGACCGAGAAGGCGGAGAATGGCATCAAAGTATCGGAGTGGATCAAGCTCCGCTCCCAGGGCCAAAGGTCAGCGCATGGAAATGCCCGTATCACAACAGCCGCGCATGCTTTGAAATGCTGGAACGTATAGCGGAGCGGCTGAAATCATGATTGGAAATGAAGACGGTCGCTTGCGAATCCTTACATTTGCTTCGTTTTGAACAGCGTATTAATGGATCCGCCGTTATTAATAATTCTAAGCGCGGTTGCGAGGAGCTCCTCCATTGGAAGAACGACGAACTTATCCGAATGGTTCGGATCGATTGCGATGGTATTCGTAATAACGACTTTCCTTATGTAGGGATGCGACAGCTTCTCGAGCGCGTTATCCGAGAACAACCCGTGCGTCGCGCATATATAGGCGTCATTCGCGCCGCGTTTATGAAGCGCCTCTACAACATTTACGATCGTACCGCCCGTATCGATCAAATCCTCAATGATAATCGGAGTCATGCCTTCGACTTCACCGATAATATGCGTGATTTTCGTCTTATTGTGAGCAGGGCGGTTCTTAATCATGATGGCAAACGGGCAGTCCATATAATTGGCGAGCTTCTCGGCGGTCGTTGCCCGACCAGCATCAGGCGAGACGACGACCGGGTTCTTAATGTCCATGGCCTTCAGATAATCCGTAATCAGATCCAGCGCGGTAATATGATCTACGGGGATGTCGAAGAAGCCTTGAATCGCATCGGCATGAAGATCGACCGTAATCATACGATCAGCGCCTACGGTTGTCAGCACGTCAGCTACGAGCTTCGCGGAAATGGGTTCGCGCGGGGCGGATTTCCGTTCCTGACGGGCATAGCCGTAATAAGGCATCACGATATTAATCGTTTTGGCCGAAGCCCGTTTTGCCGCATCGATCATAATCATGAGTTCGACCAAATGCTCATTGACGGGATGAGACAAGGATTGAACGATGTAGACATGGGCGGAGCGGATCGATTCGGTATAACGCAAGCTGATTTCTCCGCTTGGCAGCGTGGACATTTCGATGTCACCAAGCGGTACATGAAGCTGCCGGCATAGCCCTTCCGCGAGCTGGCGGTTTGATGAACCGGAAAATATTTTCACATTTTTCATCCGCTTGACTCCTCCTGAAAGAATTGCTGCGCAATTTCGCATCGCAAGACTAGTCTCTGATTCGACATACAAGTAGTTCCATTATAGCTTTTCCCATTGCAAATTCAAAATCATCCGTAATATTGTCGAAAGCTCGGATTTTCAAGCTGCTGGAACTGCCTTTTCCGAGGGAGCCTGTTACGAATCGTGACCGGCGCCGCCGACTTGTCGCTTGAGCGTCGATTCACTTGTTCCGGCTCGATGAAATCAGTCATGACGCCTTGGACACCGGACTTCCGGAGCGACTGGATTCGTTCAAGGTCGTTTATCGTATTGACGTACGTATAAATGCCTTTGTCCTTTAGCGCCTGCACTAATTCCGGTGAATAACGGTTCTCGTCCATGACGGCGATTCGAATGCCTTGCGCGGTCATATCGCGAAATGATCTTTTCATCGGAATCCTGATTCATATATAACGTGTAGATATATTGTTTGAACGGATAGACGCCATTGACGGCCGCATAATTATCGGCCTGATAGAGCTGCGGCACGATGCGCTTCAGAAGAGCGGGGTTCGCATCCTCCGTCTCCTTGACGATTTTCCGATAAATCGCAGCAGCATTGGCCGCATCCGCTTCCTTCGTATCCGTTACAAGCAGCACATTGGGATGATCCGCCATAAAGCCAAGCAATTGCTGAAATGTCATGGGCGAATAATGCCCATGAATCGGAAACGCCTCGAACTTCGCGAGCGTCATCGCTCCGCTCTTTATCTGCGGCGACTGTCCGAGGACGGGATACGTGCCGGCCTCCCAGTCGTGACGCAACACCAAATGGCCGTCCGACGTAACGCTCACGTCCGTCTCGAATACGCGATTCCCGCAAGCATAGGCATGAAACAGTGCTTCTCGGCTGTTCGTACCGGCGAATTGTTCGATGCCGCCGAGCGCATGCGAGATAAGAATCGTCTGTCTCACCCAATCGTACGGGGTCGAAGCCAATCCAGGCGCAGTCGTGGGGCGCGCGGCGCAATCGGGCGGCATCGACTGGCGTTCGGCCGGAGACATTAGGAATGGCGTCGAGAGAAAGACCATGAGCGAGAGGATCAGCTGCGGCAGCTTTGATGTGCGGCGACGCGGGGCTGTTCTGGTGGATCTGCTAGATGGAATAGATATCGGAAACATAGATTCGCCCTCCCGGAGCCTGTCTTTTTCTTACCACTTAGACTGACATGGGAGATTCAGAAACATGCAGCTTTCTCTCAACTTCTACCAAAGCAACAACCGCCATTGTCTGAAGAAAATTAAATAATAGACTGAATACATGTATTAACTCGGAAAATAAAGTGCTAGACTGCCGGTGCTTCGTTAACGGGCAGCGTGGTAAATGCGGTTGGTTTAGCGTTGTTAACGGAATGTATGTTTGGTAAAATCATGAACACGAGATAGAGATAAACAGCCCTGAATCTTATGATGGCAATGTTTAGAGAGGTCCATTTTCATTCGGGACAGATCATCTATGCGGCCAAAATAAGAACGGGACAACTCGATTGGAATTACAAATAATCAACACATTGACGAGGCACCCATTAAATTAACGGGAACGATAGCGAACGTTTCGCCGTTGTAATCGTTGAAGGAGACAGACAATTCATGGGAGAAACGAATGTATGGGATGCGGAGTGGGAGGTTAACGAAAAGCTGGCGCGGACGCTGATCGTCAGCCAATTCCAGCAGCTGTCATCGAAGCAAGTAAAGCGATTGGGATGGGGCTGGGACAATACGGTTTTTCTCATCGGTGACGAGTACGTGTTTCGTTTTCCAAGAAGAACGATTGCGGTCGGGTCGATTCGTATGGAAGGGAAGCTGCTGCCGAAGCTGGAGGCGTATATGACCGTCCCCTACCCGAAACCATTGTTTTATGGTGAAGCAAGTGACGAATACCCGGCACCATTTCTTGGCTACACCTACGTGCCGGGGGATTTTCCTATCGGCTTGTCGGAAGAACGCCGGGCTTTATCGGCAGAGACGCTGGCGACATTTTTGCGGAGATTGCATGAGTTTCCGGTGCAGGCTGCGCTGAAGTGCGGAGTTCAGCAAGATCATCGAAGCTTGACGGACATCGCATCGCGCAAAGTGAAATTGGAAGGTTTTCTATCGAAGGTGCTCGTATACTTATCTCCGGAAGAGTTCGGTGCGATCGAAGGTTACTTAAGCGGGCTGCAAACGGACCGTGTCGAGACTATGAATGTGCTGCTACATGGCGATCTTCATTTCAAAAATATGCTGGTGAATGAGAATGGGATCGTTTCCGGCATTATTGATTGGGGAGATCTGAGCGTCGGTCATCCGGCTTGCGATTTGAGCGTTGCTTACAGCTTTTTGCCTCCGTGCGCTCGCGGCGTATTCTTCGAAACGTACGGTGGGGCGGACGAGGAAACGAAGCTGCTGGCGCGGCTGATCGCGGTGTACATCCCTGTACTGATCTTGATGCAGGCAGTCGATGACGGGAATGAAGCGATTGCGGCAGAGGCGAAATCGAACATCATGCGGGCACTGTCGGAATAGGCTCGACGTGAGTTCAATCAATGAAACGAATTCCACAATATGGTAGAGTATCGTAAAGTATATTTTTGTCAGGGGGGTATCAGACGTGGGAGATCGATTTTTGAAACCAGAATTAGTGATGAGAAGCCGTTTTGCATCTAATCCAATACCGCAATGGGAAGCTGCTATATTATGTTTTCGTAATAGACAGGGTTGCGACATCTTAGTAAATAAATTTAATGCGAAACCGATCGAGGGATACAAAGTATTTTACGGTATAGATGCTACAGAGACATCGAGACAAGTCTTTGAAGCTGAGATCAATGGTATTAACGTCGGAATCATAACACGGTTAAGCTGGGGAGGCCCCCAAGCGGCAATAATAGTTGAGGAGCTTGCATTCATCGGTGTGAAATACATATTGGGTTATGGGACCGCAGGATCAATTAATAAAACAATTGGCAAAGGGCAGCAAGTAGTTGGCGTGAAGTCCTTAATTACCGATGGAACAAGCAAATCATATGTAAGTGATAGGGCTGAACTTCTGGGTAACAGTGATCTAATTAAACTAACAAAAGAAGTATCGACTCAAATCGGATATGAAGTTAAGGAAGTATGTGTGGCCAATGTGGATGCACTGTACAGGGAAACCAAGAAACTGATTAGTGAATATCAAACAATGGGGGCAGACATTGTAAATCTTGAAACATCGGCCTTATTTGCAGCCTGTGAAGCGTGCAATATTGCGAGTACTTGGATTGGGTTCATTAGCGATTGTTTAGTAGATGAAGCTTGGGATGATTGGCACATTGATAGTTTAGAACTATCCACTATTGCATCAGAAATCTGTCTCGAAGTAATTAGAGCCATTTTTGAACGCAATAGCCATGTCTAGCGACACAAATCATTGAACTAACGGGCAGATTAGCTTAACGGTTACAAGGAATTTATTAGAGTATTGGCAGTTCCTGATTCGTCTGGAGGAGAATCGAGTGGTAAAGCGCGGTATATGGGTATGGTTAGTAATTGCCATGCTTTGCGGAATTCCTGGGGTAGTAGGGACAATGATATGTCTGTTATGGTTGGTGGTAGGGACACTGTTTTTTGATGACCCTACGGCTACTTATAGCGGATTTATTTTGCATATTGGAAAGTTTATAGTAGTTCCAATTCTTCTGCTTATAATATCAGGGTGGTCCATAAGTAAGTACATATTAGCACGGAAGAAATAAGTTTGGAATCAGTGCAAGCTGATAAATAAGCTGTCAGAAACGATTGCCTCCCCCTATACTAACGGGCAGTTTAGAGCAACAAATGGAATATTATTGCGTCTGCCATTTATAAGAAAAACGCAACTCGTTCTGCATTTCAACGTATAATACCATGTGGTAAATATTGGGATTTCTAAGCTGGTGGCTGTGTTGAACAGGCAGCTAGGCAAGTTAAAATAGAGGATCCAATACAGGAGGTTTTTATGTGAAATATAGTCCTTATTTAATCCTATTTTCGTTACTTGTATTTCTTGTTGCTGGTTGTAGTCAAACATCTTCTTATGGAACCCCAGCTCCAATAAAGAACCTAAAATGGGGCATGAACGTAACTGAGACATTAGATGTTTTGGGAATCGGAGAAAAGGATTTAACTGAAACAAGCAGTCTTGGTACAACGCGTACGTTCACATCCAACGAAAAAATAAAGATATATGGTCGTCCTGCTGAAGTTAGTTTTACGTTTAGTTATTTATCCCCCGAACCTATTTTATTTGGAATCACTGCTAAGTTTAAACCAGAAGACGTCGCATATGTAGAAAAGGAAATAACTAAACAGCGAGGTCAGGAGGGGAGCATTCTTCAATATAATGTTAAGAGTGAGCCGATGCAGATTAGCTGGAAGGATGTATCGCTTCAAGATAACAAAAAATGGTTGGCTGCCGTTGAAAAGGTTTATAACAATATGGGAGTAAAGACGACCGAGGAGCCCATGGAAAACGGTGTAAATGTAATGGGTAAGACAATTACAAGTTGTGTTCTTGAATTAGATAAAAACAGTCCACGGTATGGCACCGTTGTTTTTGATGGTTCGGTTGCAGCGATGTTAAATTATCCAGAAAGGTATGCGTATGTGCCTAAGACATAATTTATTATTGGACTAACGGGTACTTTAGTTGAAAATGACATTAAAGCATGAGAGGAGCATTCTTTTGAGGGATTTCATATTCATCATTGGACCAAGTGGTATTGGAAAAACGACTTTAGCAAAGAAGCTATATCAACATTATAAGAGTGTTTACATCGAACAAAATATGATCCCGGAATTCTTAACAACCGATGGTAAAACAGAGGTAACTGGGGAATTCGAAGAAGAAACATGCTGGTCAAGTACAGTCACACTTCTTCTTAATTTCAATAAATTAGGATATAAAAACGTGATAGGCTTAGATTTTGACGATCTAAGAACAAGAGATATTCCTGATGTTTTTAAAGGGTTTAACTACATAACTTTAAAGCTTGTCTGCAGTGATTATCAACAGAATTTGAATCAGATGCTTAATCGCGAAGCTGGAGGACTTGTAGATACTGAGTTGCTTGAGAAAATGTATCAAACCATTCCCAAAAGGAATTTGCTTATTAATGAATTTGAAATTGATGTTAAAGATAAAGATCCTGAGATAGTATTTAATGAGGCAGTAAATCTAATTAATGACGCTAACACATCGTTAAACTACGAATACACCAAGCCTTCAAAAGAAAACTTCTATTCATGGGTATTCAGTAATGGATTGCGATAGAGTTCGATAATGGATTTTGAGCTAACGGGAGACTATAGCTCAACTACAAACGAAGGCAGCCGTGCACGAATACGATCGGCTGCCTTCGTTCAACTAACGGGCAGTTTAATTATATGAGTTTATTACCTTCCAGTTTTTTCTAATGTTTAGTAATGTATGGGTAACTGAAATTTTATATTAGGCGGTGTACGTAAATTGGAACATAGCGTTATTTTTCACAAAATATTGACTGATTTAAATTTAGGCTCTTTCGTACTACAACCACAAAGGGTTTCTGGTGGTTTTATGCACAAAATGTATTGTTTAGAGACCACTACAGGAAAATATGCATTAAAGCTATTAAACCCCGTTATTATGAAAAGGCCGAGTGCATTCCAGAATTATCAAAAGGCAGAGCGTTTAGAACGGGTATTGCAAGAAAACAAAATGCCTATTGTTCCGGCAATGGAGATAAATGGCCGCAAAATGCAGTGTATCGAAAATCAATATTACTACGTCTTTCCGTGGGTTGAAGGGAGCGCGCTCCCTGGGGATGAAATAAAAGAGGAGCATTGTAAAATAGTCGGTGAACTCTTGGCTAAAATTCACAAAATTGAGCAGATTGAGAAACCCTTTGTCAGAGATGAAATTAGTATTGATTGGGGCGCATATATTGCGACGGCAACTACAGAGTGTCCAGAAATCGCAGACAAGTTAAATAGTTATAGAGAAATCTTGTACGCTTGCCAAGAAGAATTTAATAGGGCACTAAAAAAGATACCGGCTGTCACCTGTATATCCAACGGCGATATGGACTGCAAGAATATTTTGTGGGTGAATGGAAATCCTTTAATTATTGATTTAGAATGTCTTGATTATGGAAATCCATTTTGTGATTTAATTTACAAACAGACTCCGACAATTTAAATCTTGTTATTCCAATTTTAACTGATGACATATGTACAAAATACGGGTTTTGTGTAAATGTATTAAAGTAAAAAAGCCGCAACGCGGCTTTTGCGTCGTTTTGTTGCCACTCAAATCATAAATTCATACACGCACCCAAGGCGATCAATTACACCGATGGCCAACTTACGGTCGTCCCCTGAAATCGCAATGCAGTACGGTTCGCTGCTTAAGCCGCATCCGCCGACCTTGTTCGGATCCGAGAAATGAACGCGTCCTAGCTGCTGGACGCCGTTCAGGTCGTCGTAACTGAACACCATTCCTAGATCTGACGGATCGCCTGCGACACCGTACACCTTGGTTAAATCCGACGTGACCGCCATGTCATGTACCGGACCGTGCGGCGCGCATGCTCCTAAGGCGAACACGCTGTCGCCGGCAACGATTGCCAGCATGCCGTCCGTTGTACCGACCAGCCGTCTGCCGTTCGAGATGCTCGCGGCAGCGCTCGCAACCGCCAGGTATTGTCGGCCTGGATGCGCCGGAAGCTTCACATGGGCAAACGCCTGATCAACGCCCTCATGCTTCGGCTCGTAACCGTCGATTGCTTCTTGGCTGACTACGATGCCGTCCTCAATAATGAAATGCGTAAATACCTCGTTCCCGCAGATGGCATGAATGCGATGCCGTTCGTCATACCAGACCCGGTTCACCCGGGATTGCTCAATCGCGGTATGCTTCCATATTTTGGCAACGCTTACATTCGCTGCACGGAACGTGTCCGGGTTCTGAGCGAGAAACCGCCCATCCCTCTCTCCTTCCGCGAACATGTCGTAATAGCGCGCGGCATCCTGGAGAAGCGTATCGCCGTACAACTGCAGGCCATCCTTGAAGTTGATGTAATGATACGGATCGCGGCAGGTCAGCCTTGGTAGGTGCCGGTCCTCCCTGACGGCCTTCAAATCGATCTGGAACATGCCGGGCGGATCAAGCGCGTGATTCGTATCCGCGCCGTACAGCACGTCGTCCTTGATGTACATTTCGCAGAACAGCGTCGTGTTTCGCTCAAGCACGCCGGCAATGCCGTGATTGAACGGAACGCCCCCGTTCAGGAAATCCCAGCTGATCAGCCAATTCGCGGTCTCTCGGCCATTTCCCTGGAAGCGCAGGCCGTACCAAAGCGTGCCGTATTGATCGAACGCCATGCTGTGCGTCACCGGGGTCCAGTCGTAGGCTTGAAATTCCGTTGGTCTGAAATCGCCAACGGCTTCAATGGCATTCTTCGCATAATCGTAGGCGAAGAGCTTGTCGTTATAGGCAACCAGCATATAGAGACGGCCATCCGGCCCGTTCTCCGCGGCGATCATCTGATTGTGGAATTTAGACAACGGAATGTCGGACGACTGCGGAATATCGAGGCCAAGGTCTTCCAGCTGCTTCGTATCGGTATTGATCCTGTAGAGCCGGCCGGATTTCGAGGAATTGTAGATATGGCCGTCAAGCCCCTTCACGAACCGGAAAGATGCGTATTCCGCCGCCTGACCGTAATCCGTCACGTGCCGGGTAGCCATATCCAGCCGGTACACGTGGCCGCGAATATAGCCGCCGAAATAATAGGCATTCGTCTTCGCGTCATAGATGCCGCCGTAGATCGTTTCCCGCGGGACGGGGATGCCCCAGTCCTCCACTTTGCCCGATTCCGGATCATAGAGGATGACGTTCGAGCCCGCGTACCCTTCCCACATATGCGAATAGTACGCCCAGGGCAGCCAATACGGATGATTCGGCGCACTGGCGGTCGTATGCGTCGTCATGATGATCCGCCCATCGGGCAAGAACGACATGCAGGTATGGATTTTGCTCGGCCGGATCGTGCGGTCGTGCGTGATCACGCTGTCGTTCAGCTTCCATAACAGCTTCAATTCGGCCTTTTCCGGAATGTATTCATAGAAATGCACGTAATCCGGATAGCTGATTTCGGCGCATAGGCCGAAATAATGCCTGCCGTTCGGATGAATGGCATAGTCCCAGATCGCGTTATGCTTCGTCTCCGGCGGGAAGACGGCATATTGCAGGCTTCGCTGCGTAATGAGCTCATGCAGCTTCGGTTCGACCGCATCGAACGCGGCATTCCGCTCGAATGTCTCTCGCGTATACAAGCAAGATCCCTCCTGTTCCTGTACTGGTCTGTTGATCGTTCTTCACTTCCTGATCGTTCTGCACTTCCCGATTTTTCCAGATACCCTAACTGTGCTAGATCCACCGCTAAATCGCAAACAGCGACGTCGATTCGGAAACTTCCAGCACGCCGACGATGTCTTCGTCGGAATTGCGGATCGGGTAATACACCGTCGTTCCGAACGGCCGGTCCCACCTCGTCGGCAATCCTTCGAAGGCGCGAATCAGCTCCGGCCACGCCGGCTGGATCTGATAGCCTTCATGCGGCAGCGACCTGCCCGCGACCATCACTTCGACCCGCGCGGGACTCTCCGGCCTGCGAATCCATAGCGCCGTCGAAGGCTTGCGGGACGGTTCAATGCGTTCGGTCAGCAAGAGCACGCGTTTCAACGCATTGAAATGATGCTCGTCATAATCGATCTCGTCGCCGAGCGCGAATTCGTTGCCCGATTGGACCCGCAGCGGGTAGGCGCGCCGTTCGGGCGGCATCACCTCTTCGAGCGAATCGCCAGGCAAGAACAAAGCGCCGATACGCGCAACTTCCATCAATTCGATTATTGGCATGACCCGGCCTCCTGTTCGATTAACCGCCATAGCGCGTGCCGCAAATCCAGAAACGACTCGGGCTGCTTGCCCTGGTGCAGCGTCGCCTGCGGCGCGTCGCTGAACATCGTATCAATCCACTCGTACGGCGGCAGCCGGATGAAATCCGGCTTGCCCGGCCACCAGGCGTCGTCCTTCACGCCAAGCGATTGCGCGACGAGCGCGCTGACCGCAGCGCGCCGTTCCGGCTCCTGCACGCGAATCCACGCTTCCGTCAAGTCTGCCGTCTGCATCGCGTTTCGCAGCGCTTTCAACCGAATGGACGGCAGCGGACCGTTCACGCCGATGATTCCATCGCCGGGATAGAACATCGTCGTCGCGCCGTCCGCTGCCGGCTCCACCTGCCAATCCGCTCCCCAATCGAGGCTTTCCCAATACAGGAAACCGTCGACGCCGCGCGCCACGGCAACCAGCGGCCCGATCGCCGTGCCGAGCAGCGATTGTCCAATCTCCTGGGCGCTGCCGTACGTCCATGCCTCGCAGCCTTGCGCCTTCAAATACGCGAATCCTTCCGGATACCAGGAGCCGATCGTTTCATTGACGACCCAGTGATGAATCTTCGCGGCATACTGCTCGTAATGCTGTCCGAAACACCAGCTGGAGTCCGTACGGAAGATAATCGAGGCGCCGTCTTGCCGCGTGAGAACGTCTTCGCCCAGCGCGTAATACAGATCATTGATTTTCTCGTCCCACACGAACCGCGTCTCGTCGCCGTCGTACGGGAAGAGCTTGTAGCGCTTCTTATGGTTCAGGAATAGCTCGAATTTCGTGTTCAGCCATCCCATCTCCGTGAAATGACGGTGGAATTGGTCGAGCACCGCCGTGAATTCGGTCGCGTAGCCTTTGGTTCCGAACTTGGCGTAATCGGCCGGCCAATGAAAATTGAACGGCAGGTAGAGATGCGGCAGCGGGATGGAACCGCGCTTCGTATCTTGGAAAGCGGAACCGTCCAGGTAAGCGCCGTAATGCTCGTCGAACCGCGACCAGTCGCTGACGCGCATATGCTTCCCTTTGCCTTCCAGCGCCGGCGCGAAGCTGTCCGGCATATCCCCTGAATGCGAGTACGGCAAATAATGCAGCAGGCAGCGGTGTTCGTGCGCCATGCGATAGAACTGACGTTCCACCTTGAAGTAGGTGCCGTCCGCGTACCGATGCGGATTATGCCGTAAGCATTCCATTCGCCGCGAAAGTCCGTCGGCGTAGCTGTTCAGGTCGGCGGTAATGATAGACGCATTCGGCACGGTCGCCTCCAGCACTTGAATGGCGACGCTGCAGCGCTCAAACCGCTCCGTACCCATAACGATTTCAAGATGGCCGGTGTAGCTCCCCGGCGGCGTATCCGCCGGAATGAACAGATCGAGCCACAGGGCTGCGAAATTCTGATCCGGCACCGCGTTGCGTTCCGCAACTGAAGCGAGCGGGCGCTCCGAGGTGCTGCCGGCTTTCCATGGAATGAGCGCGTCGGGGATATAGCGTCCTTGAATCCGATGATACCATTGCACGTAGAGCGCATACTCGCCCGCAGCGATCTCGCCCTGTTCGCCGACCAGCGAACCGGGAACGATATCGAAGGCCTGCATGACCTCTTGCGTGTATGGAACGATGAGTTGAAACGAGACATAGGCATTGCGCGGGGAAACGAGCTGCAGCGTTTCCTGGGAGAAGACGGTCATGGACCGGCTTCCCCCTTCGTATTCGATGACTTCCCCCGACTGCGGGCAAATCCGAATCATATCGTGAATCAGCCGACTGATCGTCATAAGGCATGCACCCTCTTCTTTCGGGAACGACGTATTGATGCGCCAATCCTGCTTCCAGGCGCCGTTTCTACTTCCTGGCACCAGTGCTGCTATCGACTACCGGACCTGCTTCTGAGCACCGTATCTTTTCCGATTACCGGGTCTGTTTCCGAGACGAATTTACTTCCAGGTTCCTTCGACGCCAACTTCTTTGATCTTCGCGTTGACTTCGTCGATCATGTCCTGACCGCCGGCTTTCAGGTAATCCTGGACGATTTTATCCCAATCCGACATCGGCGTCTGGCCAAGGATGATCTTCGTTTCTTCGTCGGCGATCTTCGTGTACAGCTCCCAGAACTTCAAGTTGTACTTCTCCGAGTAGATGCTAAAAGTCGGGTCGATATACACGTAATTCGGCTTCGACCACTCGGCGATCGTCGCTTTGACGTACGACTTCTGAATCGGATTGATCAGACCGGTTTCGAGATGCAGGTCCTCGTCGCTCGGCGCCCATTCGACCCCGTGGAAATACGACGCCGGACGGTAGGATTTCATCGTATCGTCCGAAGGGAAGGTTGCCTCGCCATCCGCATACTTGTAGCCTTTGTCCACGCCGCCGTTCTTCCAGTCGAAGTCGGCGTTGTTCGGATTGCGCTCTTCGACCGGGATGAACTGCATGAAGTAATTGATCATGCTCAGGATGCGGTCGATCTTCGCCGGCTCGTCCTTCAGCTTGCCGGACAGCGCGAAGAGCTGGTAGTAGCCGGACAACCCCGGCTGTCCTTGGGAACCGTCCGGAGCCAGGAATGGCGGAATCGGCGCGACGACGGCATCCGGAGCGGATTGCTGGAGCAAATCCCAGTACGCGTTATTGCCTGGAATGCCCTCGTAATAGATGCCCGCTTTGCCTTGGTAGAACAATTTGCTCGCTTTGTCGTAATCCATGACCGGCCAGTCTTTCGGTACGAGCCCTTCCTTGTAGGCGTCGGTCAGAAATTGCACCCGTTCCTTGGCGCCGTCGGTAATGATGCCCGGCATATAGCCGCCTTGATCGTCTTTCAGCCAGGAGCTGGCATTGTAATAGTTGCCCATGCGCATATCCCAATCGATGCCTTTGCTCGTCGAGAAACCGTACGTGTCGTTCTTCTTGTTGCCGTCCGGATCCTGGGTGGTGAACGCTTCCGCGACTTTGAGCAGCTCCGCATAAGTGGTCGGCATCTGCAGATTCAGCTTATCGAGCCAGTCCTTGCGGATGATGGCGGAGTTCATGTACTTCGTACGGAAAAACTTCGGTATGCCGTAAATTTTCCCATCAACGGTAACGGCGTTCCAGATCGACTGCGGAATCAATTTCAGCTCGGGATACTTATCGATGTAGTCATTGAGCGGCAGGAATGCTCCTTGCTTCGCCCACTTCACGAAATTGCCGTCGGCGCCTTCGAGATCGAGAATGTCCGGCGCGTCGCCCGATGCCATGACGACGGCGACCTTCTGACCGGCCTCGCCCATCGGCACAATCTGCGGCTTGAAATCGATGTTGAACTTCTCGTTGATCGCGTCGACCCCGGGACCGTTCGATTTCGGCACGGTGCCCCATTCGCCTGCCAGGTAACTGACCGGGAATTTCTCGGCGTTCGCGCTTTCGCTGTTGTCCGTCTGCTTCGCATTCCCCGCGCTGCCGTCAGACGCCCCCGTCGTATTCGCTGCCGCACCGCTGCCGCCTGACGCGTTTGTATTGTCTTTGTTCGCTTCGCTGCCGTTGCCGCAGGCGCTCATTGTCAATCCCAATGCCAGCGACAAGCCAAGCAGGCTGACCTTCCCCCAAGCGTTCATCGTAACCCCTCCATGTAAATAAGAATGTTCGGCGTACCGCGGCTCTAGCCCTTCACAGAGCCTAGCATTACTCTACTGTCGTAACGCGGCTCTAGCCCTTCACAGAGCCTAGCATTACTCTATTGTCGTAACGCGGCTCTAGCCCTTCACAGAGCCTAGCATTACTCCTTTCGCAAAGTGTTTCTGCAAAAACGGATACACGACCAGGATCGGCGCGGTCGATACGAGAACGGCGGCCATGCCGATCGTGACCGGCGGCGGCATCTGCTGGCTCCTGAGCTGCTGAAGCATGATCGTGGATTGCAGCGTGGATTGCACGTTGCCTTGAATGACGAGCTGCCGAAGAATGACCTGTACCGTCCATTTGCTGGAATCGTTCAAATAAAGAATCGCATCGAAGAACGAATTCCAATGGCCGACCGCGTAGAACAATCCGAACGTGGCGAGCGCCGGTTTGGACAGCGGCAGGATGATCCGCGTGTACACCTTCAGCTCGCTTGCGCCGTCGATGATCGCCGCTTCGCTAAGCTCCGACGGGATGCTTCGGAAGAATTGGCGCAGCACGATCAGATTGAAGGCGCTGATCGCTCCCGGAACGATCAAAGCCCAATAGGAGTCAAGCAATCCCGTCGCCTTGACGACCAAGTAATTCGGAATCATGCCGCCGCTGAACAGGAACGTGAACAGCACCATGAAGTTGATGAAGCCCTTGCCCGGCGCCTCGCGCGTCAGCCCGTAGGCCATCGTCGACGTCATCGCAAGATCGACAAGCGTGCCGACGACGGTAATGCCGATGGTGACGTAGATCGAATGGACGAACGCTTCCGACGCGAAAATGTACTTGTAGGCATCGAGCACCCATTCTTTGGGCCAGAGCAGCAGCTCTGAATTCGTGTAGTCGTTGAACGAAGCGAAGGAAACGACGACCATGTAGAAGAAAGGGAACAGCATCGTGAACGCGATCAGGATCAAGATGCAGGCAAGCACGTAATCGACGGATCGATTGCCGTATAATCGGGTATTCAATGCGAGAACCTCCTTCCCCGGACGGATGTTAGAAGACGCCTTCTTCTCCGACCTTCTTCGCCAGCCGATTCGCGCCGACAATGAGCAGCAGGCCGATGATGCTCTTGAATAAGCCGAAGGCGGTCGAGAAGCTGAAATCGGCGCCGATGATCCCTTTCTGGTACACCATGTAATCGAGCGTCGTGCCGACATCCTTCGTAATGGAGTTGATCATCAGGATGATCTGTTCGATGCCGGTATCGAGCACGTGGCCGACTTGCAGAATCAATAGAATCGTAATCGTGCCCCGCAGCGCGGGCAGCGTGATATGCCACATCAGCTTCCATCGGTTCGCGCCGTCGACGACGGCCGATTCGTAGAGGTCGGGGTTGATCCCGGCCAGCGCGGCCAGGAAGATAATCATGCCCCAGCCGGATTCCTTCCACATGCCTTCCAGCAGAATCAGCGGCATGAACCAGCCCGGAGAGGTCAGGAAGTCGATCTGCGGCAAGTGCAGCGCTTTCAACAACGCATTGACGAATCCGTCCGTCGTAAGAAACGTATACACGAGGCCGACGACGACGATCCAGGATACGAAGTGGGGCAGATAGACGATGGACTGCACGATGCGCTTGAAGGCGCTGAACCGGACCTCGTTCACCAAGAGCGCCATGAAGATGCCGGCCGGGAAAGCGAACGCCAGCTGAAGCGCGTTCAAGTACAGCGTATTGAACAGCACCCGGCCGTAATCCGCGGACTCGAAGATCAGCGCGAAGTTGTGGAACCCGACCCATTCGCTGTGCAGGAAGCCTTGGAACGGGCTGTAATTCTGGAAAGCGATGACGATGCCGAGCATCGGAATGTATTTGTAGATGACGAAATAGAGCACGCCCGGCAATAGCAGCGCATAGATGAACCTGGCCTTCCACATGCGGACGAGCAGGCTCTTGCGCCTATGAAGCTGCGCGGGCGGACTGCTTGCCTTCGGCAGCACGGCGGACTCAGCCATTCTGGATACCTCCTTGGATTCGCGGGCTTTCGGCGCCGCGGCCTGCTAGCCGCGGTCTTTCCACCGCGGGAACGAATATTCGCCGCGGTAGTTGGAGTAGTTGTGCGCCTCGTACTTATCGGGTACATAGCGCACGTCCTTCGGACTGTCGGCCTGCGTGTAAATGTACATCCGGCGCGTGTCCCAGACGAGCAGCTCCTCTCGTTCGTCGCCGCACAAGTCGACCGCGTCGCAGGTCAGATCGGGATGGCCGTCATCCGGCAATGCGACGACTTGATCGCCATACCCGTCATGCAGACCGCCGTAGCGCGCGTTCGCCGAGTACAGGATCAGCTCCTTGCCGTCTCCGGTCCAGTTCACGGGCGTAATGACGTTGCCGTTGGCGCCGGTCTCGCCGGACCAGAGCCGGTTGCCCTTGCAGTCGTACAGCGCGATGATGCCCGTGTTGCGCCAGAACGTCGTGACGCAATATTCCAACCCGGGCAGCTCCGGCCTGTAGTTGGCGACGCTGACGCGCTGCGCATGGCCAAGCATGTCTTGCACGAGCACGCTGCCGTTCTGATCCGCGAGGACGAAGCCGTCTTCGCCGCTCGACATCGCGATAAGCAGCTCGTCCTTGTCGGGATCGAAGCGGCCGATGACGATCTCGTCGACGTGGCAATGCATGCCGGGCAGCTCCCATAACCGCTCGCCTTCGCTGCTTAACAGCGTATGTCCGGCGACGAGCTCGTCCTTGCCGTCGCCGTTCATATCGTAGCTGTACGGGAAATGACCCGCATTGACATATTGCTGCCAGAGCAAATTGAATTGGTTGTCATACGCCCAAAGATTGTTGTACCTGTCTTTGATCAACAAATCCGACGGCCTTGCGCTGCCGCTGAAATTGCAGATGCGGATGGAATCGACGACGATCCGGTCGAACGTGACGTTCTGATAAATCACGAAGCGGTCATGGGGTATTTTGCATGGCGTCGGCATAGAGGCTTTCGTCTTGCCCGTTCTTCCATCGGCAATGATAAGCTTGAAGTCCTTGCAATAAATCACTTCGTTGAAGCCGTCTCCGTCGATATCGTAGATTTGCACCGGGACATCCGCCGTCAGCATGCCGTTCCTCGGATCCGGCTCGCCGATCTGCCAGAGGACGCGTCCATCCAGATCGACGGCCGTGATACAGCTGATCATGCATTCGTCGCAGCTATTCAAGCTCTCCATGTTCTGAATGAACAACAGATCCTTGATCCCGTCTCCGGTCAAATCGCCGTATCGAATGCTTCTTGCCGCGCCGAAATCATGCAGGTCAAGCGTTCGCCACAGCTTCGGAGCCGGATAATGGCTCCGCTTGGCGAGAAGCCGATCCTGCTTCGCCTGGATACGGGCGGATACGTCTTGCAGTTCAGGCTGCGTCATATCGACGGTCACGTTGGAGAAGCGCGCTTCCGTCAGCGCCGCGATGGCAACGTTGCCGTAATCATAACTGCCGTCAACCACGGTCAGCACCTGCCTGCCGTCGATGGAACAGGTCAGCGTCTGATCCTGCACATGGGCGCCGAGCCGGTACGCATGATCGGAATCGTACGCGAAGGAGGCGCGGGCGAGAACGATCAGGTCCTCCTCTTCTTTCTTGTACACGACCGCTTCCGTCCCGCCGCTCAGGCAGAACCAGTAGAAATGCCTGCTGTCCATGTACCGGAACCCGATCCCGCAGTCGCTTCCCGCGGCGCGAAGCGGCCAGACCGTCGCGCCGAGCTCGTAATTGCGCCATTCTCTCTCGCCCGTGACGAGCATCGGGATCGTCGTGCATGCTTCGACGTACATCCCCTGCTCCAGCTCGCGGATACCCTCGCGCTCCTTGATCATCCAGCATTTGCGGCCGGTCCACGAGGTGTCTTTGTTCGGTTCATACCAGATGCCGGTATCGCCGGGACGATAATAATGATACTCCCCGATCGCGGTTATATCCGTCGGCAGGTAACCGAGCGGTAAGGACTTGAATTGTTCGTCCACTATTCTGATCGTGCTCATCGGACCCTCCAATCGGAAATTCGGAAGATGGCCTTGCCCAGCAGCGCTGCTTATAGCACGAGTATAAAGGAAAGGCGAAGCTGTCGAATAGCGGACGACGATGACATCAATGCCGGAGAACCATGACTATTGGCTGTCGCGGGCGACTTCGCCGGGCGTCATTCCCCAATGCTTGCGGAACAGTTTCGTGAAATAACCGAGGTCCTTGAACCCGACCAGCCTGGACGCTTCGTATACTTTCGCGCCGCCCTGCAGCAGCTTGCGGGCCCGTTCCATCTTCAGCAGCCGACCGTAATCCGTAAAGGTCTGGCCCGTCTCCTTCTTGAACAGCCGGCTGAGGTAAGAAGGATCGACGAACAGCCGCTCGGCGATTTCATGCAGGCTTAGCTCCTGATCCATCGCTTCGTCGATCAGCCTCGCGACCTCGGCGACGAGCCGGTTGCCGAACAAGCTCCGCTGCTCTCTCCCGTAATCCAGATACTGCTGCACGGTTCCGGTCAGCCATGCGTACGTCTGATTGTCCGCCAGCAGCTGCGCCGGCTGCAGGAAATAAGCGTAATGCGCCTTGACCACCTCGCGCACCGGCCAGCCTTGCAGCCGGATCATGCGCAGGAGCAGGCTCTGGATCGACAGCACCTGCTCCTGCAGCGCTTCGACCGACGTGGCCGATTCGAACGTTTCGCGGTACCAGGCTTCGATGCATGCTTGCGCCAGCGCGCCGTCGCCGATCTCGAGCGCCTGCTGGATTTGCTTCTCGAACATTCGGAAATCCGGCAATTGCGAGGCGACGGGATGATCGTTATACGGGATGACGATATTGCCGCCGTAGAGTACGCGTTCATTGAGCGCTGTTCTTGCTTGCCCGTAGGATCTGGCCAGATCGCCTCGCGATACTTTGGCGCCCATGCCGGCGCTGGCCGTTACCTTCAAGCAGTCCTTGATGATCGCCAGCAGCTTGGAGCAATAGGTATTGGCCTGCCGGATCAGCTCGTCCTCGTCCGCTCCTTTTGTTTCGGCGAACAGTACGACGAGCTGCAATTTCTCCCCGGGAAACACGGCCGCAACGGCATGGCCGAGATATTCGCTTGCGATCGATTGCAGCGCGAACTGCAGCAGCGGACCGTCTGCGGCGGTAAACCGGGTGTCCGCGGCATCGAGCGGGTCGGCTTCGATGACGGCCGCAATGAACGCCTTCGGCGCAAGCAATTGCCGCTCAAGCATGTATTCGCCCGCGTAACGGACGATCTCCGCGTCCGAGTAGCTCCCTTGCACCAGATGCAGCAGGAACGAATGCCGAAGGAACGGCAAGTGGCTCTGCCATTTCTGCTGCAGCTCCTGCCGGCTATGCTCCAATTCGCGTTCCCTGCGAATGGCGTCCGCCGTCTTGGACACCGCTTGGGCGAGCTCCGGATTGCCGACCGGCTTCAACAAATAATTGTCGGCGCCCAGCTCCAGCGCAGTACGGGCGTACTTGAAATCGTCATGCCCGCTGAGGATCACGAAACGGAGCTTTTCCCCTTCGGCTTGCAGCTTCCGAACGAGGCTCAACCCGTCCATGTCCGGCATTTGAATATCGAGCAGCAGAATGTCCGGCTTGCGCTGTCTGACGAGCGCGAGCGCCTCTGATCCGCTCTTGGCCATCCCGACGACTTCGATGCCGTGTTCCTCCCACGGAATGTTGTAGACCGAATTATATAAGAGGCGAATTTCATCCTCGGCGACGAGCAGCTTCATCGGCTTCTTCCTCCTTAAGCGGTATGTTGTCCTGCATGTTAAGCGCGCCGAGCGGAATGCGCACGATCACTTCCGTGCCTTGCCCTTCCTTGCTGTCGACGCGCAGTTCGGCTTGATCGCCGTAATATAGCTTCAAGCGGGAGCAGACGTTCTTAAGCCCGAAGAACTCGCCCGACTGTCCGTCGGCCTGCAGCATGAAGACGCTCGAACGTATGCGCGCCAGCTCGGCCTGCAGCTGCAGCAAGCGGTCTGAGGGAATGCCGGCGCCGGTATCGCGGACGGCAACGCACAGCATGTCCTGCCGAATCGCGGCTTCCAGCATGAGCGCGCCGCCCGCGGGCGTTTTCTCCAGCCCATGATGGATCGCGTTCTCGACGATCGGCTGCAGCAGCAGTTTCAGAATCGGCAGCGTTCCGCATGGCTCGTCGATGCGGCATTCCCACGTGAAATGATCGGCGAACCGCAGCTGCTGGATCCGAATGTAATAGCCGAGATGCTCGATCGTCTCATCCAGCGTCGAGGTGTCCTTCCCTTTGGTCAGGCTCAAGCGGAAGAACTTCGACAGATTGAGCACCATCTCGCTGATTTCTTCGGCGTCGTAATTGATCGCGCTGCTGTAGATCGAATCCAGCGTGTTGTACAGAAAATGCGGGTTAATCTGCGATTGCAGAAATTTCAGCTCGGTTCTCGTTTTCTCCACCTGCTGCTCGTAAATATCCTGGATGTACTGCTTCTGCTGCGCGGCCATCTGATTGAACGATTCCGTCAGCACGCCGAACTCGTCGACGCGGTTATGCTTCAGATGCACATCCAGCCTGCCGTTTCGTAACTGGTAGATGCCTTTCAAGAGCGTGGAGACGGGAGCGGATATGCCGGTGTAGACGATGACCGAGATGAACAGCGCCAGCAGGACGCTGAGCAGGATCAGGACATAGATGAACCGCTGCAATTTGATCGATTCCTGATTAATGATGCGCTCGGGCTGCGCAAGCAGCATCGACCAGCCGGATTTCGGCGAGATGACGCTCGTCACGAATAAGTCTTGCCGGCCGCTCGATTCGTAATGCTGGATATAGCTCTCGTTGTTGTGCGGGATTTGAAAAGGAAGCGTGCGGCTGCCGGTGTTGGACACGATGACCTTATTGTCGGGGGCGATCAGGAAAAACTTCGTTTCCGGCGTCGTGATCAGTCCCTGGCACAGCTGTAGCAGCGTATCGCGTTCGACCGTAATGCCGACGACGTGGGAATGCTGCCTGCCGTAGTTGAAGCCCATTTCCCGCAGGAGCAGGATCGCGTCGCGGTTGTCGAGCGGATCGGACTCGTCGCCCGAGGCAATACCGTCAGGATTGTACATGAGCGAAGTTCCGCCGCCGAGGATCGCCTGCTTGTACCAGTCCTTGGCTTCGTAGTCGATGCGGCTGCCGCCGGTTTCACGGGAGATGATCATGTTCAAGTTGGAATGCAGGATCCAGACGTCGGACAAGTAATCGCTTCCAATCGTGTATTGCCTTAAGTAGTCCCATAGCTGGCTCGCGCTAATAATCATGTTCGTCTCGCTCTCGTCCTTGTTCAATAAGTCGTTCATGTAAGTGTTGTTCGCGATCGATAAGCTGAATTGGTTAAGGTTCGCCATGATTTGATCGATATTCCCGAGCGAGGACAGCATCGCCGCCCGAGTCCGCTCCCCGGCTTGCTTCAGCACGATCTGCTTGCACTGGGCGACGGCGTATAAGGATACGAGAGTAAGCGGTACTATCGACAGCAGGAAGAAGAACGTCAGACGAAACTGAATGGATTTTCTGAAATGCGAGAAGAACGACCGGCTCCGTTTCATGGCTTGGCTGCCCCCTATGGCAATAGGTATAGATAATGAACGATACGAAATTAGACGTCGCATCCTCCTAAAAGTTTCCACGCGCTAAAAGTTTCCACGCGGGATGAAGTCATTCGGTTCGAGGCGAGCGGATAAACCTCTAGATGCGCAAGCGCTTGATCAAGCATGCACGGGAGCATGCCAAAAGCACGCTGCCTAAGGCAGCGCGCACTTCCTCTTCATGAACAGGACCATCCGTTCAATTGTTCTGCTGCAACAAATATAATGCCCGGTACAGCTGCAGCAGCTCGGATTCCTTCTCGGCAATTAGCCGAGACAGCGCCTCCGCGTTCGCCGCGGCCGGGTCGAAACCGTCTGCCGGAGCGGCCCATTCCGCCGAACGGCCGTCTTCTTGCGTCATCGCCGGAGCAGTCGAATCGTTCGTCGCCTCATTCCCCATCTCCGTATCGTTGCGCCGCTTCATGCTGTATCCGAACGTAATGGTGACCCATTCATCCGCCTCGAGCCGTCCGAAGACGCGATAAATATGCATGTATTTCTCGAAGATGGCGCTAACGATCTGCCTGCGTTCCCATCCCAGAATGCCCATATTGTCCTTCGCGCGGTACACGGCCTGCATCAGCTGAAAATCGTTCAGCTTGCCGCGCGTGCGCTCGATCAGGTCGAGCTCCTCGATAAACACGGAGAATATTTGATAGAACAGCTCCGTTTCTTTGACCATCTCATGCTCCGATATGATCGGCCGTTCCATGCTCGCTCCCCCCTTGCTTCCATCTCTATAAGGTTCGCGGCGGCCGTTCGTTTTCAGGACATTCGAAGAAGAACGGATCCGCCCTCCTGCCCGGCAGTCCGTCCTTCAAGCGTTCTTCCGATTCGATTTGCGCTTGCGATATGCCTTCTCCGATAGTTCCTTGCAAGGTCCAAGAAGATCAGCAGACGGCTATACGGCCTTGGCGCTATGGAACGGCATATGGGCGATGAGCTCGCTCCACCACGCGTAGCCTAGATCTTCGGCATGGATAATGACGTCTTGCCCGATCGCGGGTTCAGCCAGCTGCAAGCCGTCCCACACCGATCCCGTCCAATCGGCCAGCAGCCGGTCCAGCGCCGTATCCACCTCGGGAGGCAAGCTGCTCATGTTCGTTAATTTACTCATTCGAAATCCTCCTTCCGCCGACAGGGGCCGACTCCAGCAGCTTCAATTTCTCGGCGAGCAGCTTCCGTGCTTGTGAAATCTTGTACCGAATCGTTCCGGGCGGCTGGTTCAGCATCATGCCGATCTGCGCGCTGGTCAATTCGCCGAGCACCTTCATCAGCAGAATGCAGCGCAGCTCCTCGGGCAGCGCATTGATATGCGTCTCGATATCGCGCAGCCGCTCGCGTCCGGCAAGGACGCCGGAGATATCTCCGCCGGCGCTTCCGCCGGCCGAAGCCGTCTTCAGCTGCGCATCCACCTTGCTGCGGTGCGCGCTGCGCCGGTAATGGTCCTTGAGCCCGTTGGCGGCGATCGAGAAGATCCAGTACAGCCGCTCGTCGGGCGGAATGGCCGCCGCGGCCTCAATCCGGTTCCAGACTTTCAGGAAGCTGTCCTGCAGCAAATCCTTGGCAAGCTCCTTATTGTTCGTCCGTCCGAACAGGAAGGCGAAGATCGGCTTCGAATGCATTTCGTACAAGTCCCGGAACAATTCCTTCCGCATCACGCACCCGGCGCGATATCGGGATCCGTCACGGTGATTTCGCCGAGCTTCGTTTCGGCGAGCAGCTGCAGCAGCGGCACGAGCGCTTTCGGCGCATGCAAATCGCCGATCAGGCTGAGTTCCTTGACCTTCTGCTTCAGCAGCGCCGCATCGACGTCCGCTTCGATATGGCAGCTGCCGATAAGAACCATGCTCATCGGACTGTCGATCAGTTCGAAGAACGCCCTGGAGAACGTTTCTTCCCCGATGAAGACGCGAGGCGCATCCGTCTTGTAATAGATGATCTGCCCTGTCACGCGCGAGAAGCTGGAAGCGAGCAGCGCTTCCGATTTCTTCGGCGCCAGCAATTGACCCGCCAAGATGATCGTTCCGAATCCCACCTTCACAATCGGCGACGAAATGATGATCTGCCCCGCTAACACGAGCACATCGTCCGGGGAGCCGTTGTCATTCGCGAAGACTTCCCCGCTTAACGTGAACTGGCCGGAGAACACTTTCACTTGGGCGTTAGGACCCGACGGCGCAGGCAGCGTCACCGTCATGCCGACGTTGCGCTGCGGAATCCTCATTAACGCATCCGATAACGATTGCGGCACGAGGATCAAGCCTACATTCTGAATGAGACCGATCCCGGTCAGCTCCGTCGTGCTCTTCCCCGACAAATCGAGCATACCCAAATTCTCGATCGTAACGCCTTGCGCGATATCCGTCATACCAGATTCCTCCACTCGATTAAGTTGCTTTACAACCAGAATAACGTTCGAAACCGCCGACTGTTGGACGATGAGCGAAAATAAAACCAAAAAAGCCCTTCAACCGATAGACAGCGTCTTACCGGTATCCGGGCTTCGTCGGTTGCAGCCGATCGTATGGCTTCAGACGGACATCGTCGTCGACAGGGAATCCGGGCGAGCATAAACGACTCCGCTACCCGGCTCCGATTCCGTTGCCGCGATCGACGCCGAGCTGCCGATCTTATGCATCGGCAGCGATGCGGCTGCCCTTCACTGGCGGCATTAGCTCGCTTGGTCCGAAGTTGACGTTCGCCTTGATTTCGAGCGTGATCTGTCCGCCGTCCAGGCGGCACATGATCGAGTGGCAGAACGGCGTCTCGATATAACGCACGGTTATGGCGATCGAAGTCTCGTCTTGCCACGTGAAGCTTGCGGCGATGCGCTGCTCTTTGCCATGATTCTGCGCCGTCTGTACGATCCAGGCCTCCCGGCCGCATCGGACCTCATGTTCGCCCTGAGCGTCCCGCAGCAGAATCGCCGCTTCCTGCTCTTCGAAAAGGATGCCGAATGTCGACCAGTGCAATGAATTGTCTTCAAGCCCGTACCGTCCGCTCAGCTCGTCTTCCCGTGATGACGAAGCCGTCTGCCGCGGAGCGGGCAGATCCAAACGTTGAATCCGCTCGGCTAATTTCATCGCATGCTCCTCGTCCGCAGGCAGGGGAGCCGGAGTCATGGCCGGGAGCAAATGCGCCCATACGGCGTTCAACACCGCTTGCATGTCGTTCGTCGCCGCCGTAATCGCCACGACGGCATCCTGATCAGGCATGACGATGCAGTATTGTCCGAAGGCGCCGTCCCCGCGATAGACGTCGTGCCGGCAGCGCCAGAATTGGTAACCGTAGCCTTGCGCCCAGTCGTTCTCGCCGCCGTCTCCGTTGGAAATATGCTTGGTCGTCGCTTCGTCGATCCAGGCCTCGGACAGGATCCGAGTTCCGTTCCACAGCCCTTTGCGCAAGTATAGCTGGCCGAACTTGGCGATGCTCTCCGTCGTCACGCTGAGTCCCCAGCCGCCGACGGCAATGCCGCGCGGGCAGGTTTCCCAAGTCGCGCCGAAGATGCCAAGCGGCGTCAGCAGCCGCGGCTGCAAATAATCCAGCAGCGACTGCCCGGTCACCTTGTTCAGAATCGCGGACAGCATGTACGTGGCTCCGCTGTTATAGACGAAATGCGAGCCCGGCTCGCGATCGACCGGCCGGCTCAGGAATGCTTCAGCCCAGTTGCCGTTCTCCTGCTTCCACAGCGCATCCGTCGTATCCTGCTCGTGACCGGTGCCCATCATGAGCAGGTGGCGGATTCGCATGGCGCGCAGATTCGCGGAAGGCTCGGCCGGCGCTTCGTCCGGAAAGAACGAGATGACGGCATCGTCCACCGTCAGAAGGCCTTCCGATACGGCGAACCCGATGGCGGTCGACGTGAAGCTCTTGCTCAGCGAGAACAGCAGATGCGGCAGCTCCGCCGCATACGGCTGCCACCAGCCTTCGGCGACGACATGATCGTGCCGGAGCACCATGAAGCTGTGAAGCTCGAGATTCTTCGCCGCGATTTCGTCCAGAAACGCGACGAAGGCGGACGATGCGACGCCTTGCGATTCCGGGTTGCCGCGCGGCAAGGCGAGATCGTCTCTCACGTGGATGCTCATTCGCGTTCACTCCTTCTTCGGATAGGATTAAGGTCTTACCGATGTGCCGTCAGGCGTGCGGGACAGCGTCCATGCAGGCAGACGGTTCTCGCACGGATAAGCGGCCGCGAGCTTCTCGTCGATATCGATGCCGAATCCCGGCTTGTCGTTCGGATACGCGTAACCGTTGCGAAGCTCCGGACAGCCCGGGAACACTTCCTTGATCTTCTCGGAGAAGCCGTACCACTCTTGAATGCCGAAATTGATCGAGCTGATGTCCAGATGCAGGTTGGCCGCGTGGCCGACCGGCGATACGTCGCCAGGGCCGTGCCAAGCGGTGCGAATGCTGAACGCTTCGCATAGCGTTGCGAGCTTCTTCGCCGGCGTCAGTCCGCCGATTGCGCTAATGTGGCAGCGGATGTAATCGATCAGCCGGTTCTGGATAAGCGGCATCCATTCGCGCGAATGCACGAACAGCTCGCCCATCGCGATCGGCGTGGACGTCTGGCTGCGCAGCGTCTCGAACCAGTCGATCTGCTCGGGCGCAAGCGGGTCTTCCAGGAAGAACAGCCGGTGCGGCTCGAGATCCCTGGCCAGCCGGACAGCGTCGATCGGCACCAGCCGCTCGTGGATATCATGCAGCAGCTCGACTTCAAACCCGATCGTGCTGCGGAGATGCTCGAACATGCGCGGTACGCTGCGGGCATAGGCCTGCGGATCGAAGTAAGCGCCCGGCAGGGCGTTATCCGGCTGATGCAGCTGGTGGTTCCGGCCGCCGTAGCCGCCCATCTGGCAGCGGACATACCGGAGACCCTGCTCCATGAACTTGCGTACGTTCTCTTCCACTTCGCGCTCGTCCCGTCCGTCGGCATGCCGGTATACGGCGGCCGCTTCGCGGCATTTGCCGCCCAACAGCTGGTACACCGGAAGTCCGGCGATCTTGCCCTTCAGATCCCACAGCGCCATATCGACGCCGGACAAGGCGTTGTTCAGCACTGGGCCGTTGCGCCAGTAGGAGCTGACCATCGCCGTTTGCCACAGGTCCTCGATCCGGTGCGGATCTTTGCCGATCAGGAATGGCTTCAGGTACTCTTCAATCGCGGTCGCGACCGCCAGATAACGCTGTGTGAAGGTCGCGCAGCCGAGGCCGTACAGCCCGGGTTCGGACGTTTCGATTTTGACCACGACGAGGTTAATGCCCTCCGGCGCGGTAAGGATTGTTTTGACATCACGTATTGTTAAGTTCGACATGTTTTTTCCACTCTCCCGTTTGTATGATTCGCTTGCGATGTTTAATTCCAGCCCGTGCTTCCGCTTCGCTCCGGCATGCCCGGCAGAATCAGTCCGCCGTCGACCCGGATCGTCGTGCCGGTTACGTACGAGGATGCCTCGGACGCCAGCCAAGCGACCGCTTCGGCGATATCGGCGGGCTTGCCCATCCGCGAGAGCGGAATTTTCTTCCCGAGCTCCTGGAAGTGGGGCTCCCAGTCCGGATTATTCCGCACCTGTATCGCCCCGGGGGCGACGCAGTTGACGCGGATGCCGTGCGCGGACAAGTCGAGCGCGGCCGATTGGGACGCGCGCGTAAGAGCGGCCTTCAAGCCGCCGTACGCCCCGTCGCCCGGATAGGCTCGCTCCGCCCGCGACGACGTAATATTGACGATCGAGCCGTTCAGCCCCTGCTCTGCCATATGGGTGGAAATCTTCTGCATCAGCACCATGGGCGCCCGGAAATTAGAGCCGTACAAGCGATCCATGACCGCAACGTCGAGCGACTGGATTTCTTTGAATCTCGTCACCCCTGCGTTGTTCACCAGCACGTCGATGCTGCCTAGCGCTTCCACCGCGAAGGCGGCCAGCTCGCCGGGCATTTGCGGTTCGGCCAGATCGCCCTGGAACACATGGCATGTCCGGCCGTAGTCTTCCCTGATCTGCTTGGCGATAGCGTTCGCTTCGTCGGGTTCGGCATAATGAGCGATCGCCAGATCGTAGCCCAGCGACGCCAGCTTCAGCGCGATGCCCGCGCCGATGCCCATACTGGCGCCCGTGACGAGCGCCGTTCGATTGCGTGAGGATTGCCCAGTGCTCATCGGTGTTCGATTCCTCCTGTTCATGTAAACCCTTACAGAATCAAGCGTTGCCATGCGATTGTTACGATTAATGCTGCAATGGACGAGACGCGCATGCGATGCGTGCGCGGGCTTCCCGATCGCGCGCGGCCATGCGCGACCACACGCGACCGAGCGTGGCCACGCGCGTCTTCGTCCGCGCGATGATCGCGCGTTATTCCTCGAACAGCTTCTCGCCGCGATAGAGTCTCCAGGCAATCCGCGCGGTGTGCGGCGTCTCCCGGGCGGTCGGCGCATGAGCGGCCAAATACCGCGCGGCGGCAAGCAGCAGCGTCTCCTTCGCGCGCTCCGCGAACGGATCGCCGCGGTCGTTCCAATGATCGTACGCGGTCATGGCGGCTTCATAGAGCTGGAACGTATGGAATTCCGCGTCTTCGCGCAGAAGCGCATGGCCGAGCGTATTGATCAGCGCTGCCCGGTCGCCGCCTGCCTGCAAGTAACGGACGACCCAAGCCGCAGCCTCGTTCACCTGCTGCCGCTGATCCATTAACTGCAGCAGCTCTTCCAGCGCAGGCGGTTGATCGGCAGGCGCCGGCTTCGGCCGCGCGGCCGGAGGCACGTTCAGGAAGCGGTCCAGATAGACGCTGACCGCGCCGTAGAAGATCGCCCGCAGCTGCGGGCGCCCGCCGCGCGCGATGGTTTCGTGGACGGCCTGCGCGTACGTGAACGTATGCAGCACCGCAATCCAGTCGCCGAAATCGTTCTGCGTGTGGAAGCGGACGATGCGTTCGGCCGCTGCCAGGACGACTAGGCGCGCCAGCTGGAGCGGATCCGCGCCGTCCTTGATGCATTGAAGCAGCGCATCGATCGTCGCAAGCGGCTGATCGCCGAGCAGGACGGCCACGAGACGCTCTTCCTCATCCGGGGCGAGCGGTCGGCGTGCATGCGCGTCGCCGTCCTCGGTCAGCTGGCCGAACGCGTCGCGAAGCGGTTCGACCAGATTGATCGGCGCCTGCCATTGATGCAGCTCTTCGCTGCGGGTCGGATTGCCGAGCAGCGGCACGAGCGAAGCGAGCACCTGCGCCTTCTTCTCCGGCAGGACGAAGCCGAGCGATTCGAACGCCTTGTTGTGGAAGTCCAGCGTATGCCCGCCATCGAGGTAGAAATGGTCGTTAACCGCTTTCAGCATCATATCCGCGAGCTCCTGATCGGACGCGCCTCTCGCAATGGCGGTAAGCAAGATCCGCTCCGCTCCCTGCGTGTCCCGGACCTCGATGCAGTTCCGGTACCAAGCGGTCAGCCGTTCCTGCGTGACGTCGCCGCTCGGCAGCTTGCCGAGCAACGGGCGCTCCGCGCGGCCGCTGCTGCTGCGAGCGACGTGATGCAGCCCCTGATAGAGCGCCAGCAGCTTGCCCATCTTGTCCAGCTTCGGCAGAATGCGCGTCATCGCCGTCAAGATCGTGAGCCCCGAATTCCACCCCCCGCTCAAGCGCGTGCCGTGCTCGATGCCGATCCGTGCGATTTCGACGGCCGGAACGCCGGATTCCAGCAGCCCGACGACGGCCTTGGCGATGACGATGCCGATGTTCTGCTCCAGCCCGCTCTTCAGCCGGTCCAGCTGCATCCCGGCGTCGCGCACCGTGCGGGATCGCGAATGCACCCATACGCCGTCGTCCTCGACCCTTACTTCATGCGCTGGAACGTCGTCCGCCCAAGGATCGAACGTCCCTCCGCTGCATACGTCGAAACGCGCGTGATGCCAATGGCAGGTCAGGATGCCGTCGCACAAGCTTCCGACATGCAGCGGAAAACCGAGATGAGGGCAACGGTTGTCCACGGCGTAAACCTGTTCTTCGTGATGAAACACAGCGATGCCGCCTTTAATGACTTTAGCTCGCTCTTGTTGAATTTCTTGCAATGATCCGGCGAATATCCAGTCGGTCTTCTCCGCTTCCGTCAGCATTGACAACAAACCCCTTTCGGCTCGCTTGAATGGCATTCCTCCCCATTGTATCAGCCGAAAGCGCTTTCGAATATCCAGAATTCCGACAAAATCACAATTTCATGCCCATGAATGATTCCGGCTGCGGACCGATCGTCTTCAGATGATCGACGAACGCGAAGCGTTCCAGCTCGAAAATCCCCCGCGTGCAGGTTGCTTTCGTGATCGAGCACTCGCTGATCAGACTGCTTTGCCTCTGAATGAAGTTCGGGTGAAACCGCTCCAACTTGCACTCCGGAATGACGTTGATCAGAAAATCGGTCAAGATCCCCCCGTGGGTGACGATAACGATACTCTCCCGAGGATGAGCAGCGGATAAATCGAGCAGACACGAGGCAAACCGATCCCCTGCCCGTCTTGCGGAATCGCCGATCGGCGGCGCAAAGCCGCGTTCGCGCGTGCATCTGTCCCACATGGCGACGAATTCGTCGAATGACTGTCCGGGGACATCCCCCCAATTCGCGCGCTCCCGCAGCCGCACGTCTTCCGATATGGCCGCGCCTGTCGCCTGCGCGATGATGGCCGCCGTTAGCACGGCTCTGCGAAGCGGGCTGGATACGATCCTGCTAATGCTCCCTTGAACAGCCACTTCGCTCAGCCAGCGAGCGGTCGCTTGCGCTTGCAGAATGCCGGCTTGCGTGATCGGGACGTCGCCGATCCCTTGATCTTTCCGGGCATGCCGCACGAGATAAAAGTCGGTCTTCATCATTCTCAGCTCCTTATGCGATAACAATAGCGAGGGCATGAGGTTGACAGCCGTCATGTGCCGTCACACTTCGCGCAGGGATCTGCGCGAAGTGCCGCAATGCGTTTGCCCTCTTATCGAGATTTGCCGCTCAATCAAGATTGGCCGCTCAATTTAAATTTGCCGTTCACCTAATTTGATATATATCTAATTTATAGGCAATGAAGTCTCTTGGCAATACCTTCTTGCTTGAATGGCCAGGCTGTCGAGAAAATATACGAAATCGCATCGCTCAACGAGCCCCCCTGCAACGGACACAGAATCCGCTATTTGTATGGAAATCGGTGTTTTGGCTGGCGATCGGACACAGGATTCGTTATTGCCCCCGGATCTGCTTGTAGGGTGAAATAGCGCATCTCCTGTCCGCAAGCGCACGGAAAGACAAGGAAAGCCGGCCAATAACGCATCTCTTGTCCGCTTCCTTGCTTCGACGGCAGTGCTGCTGCCCAGCCGGATACAAAGCCGATGATCCAAGCGATTTCGGTTGTAATACCGAGGAAGCGTCTGTCGCTGGACTTTATCGACAAACTGACCATACTTGCTTGGATGGCACTACTTTTGATACTTGAATGGCACTACTTTTCTTGCTTGAATGGCAATACCTTTCTTGCATAAGCGGCGCTAATTGGAAGCGGCGCAAGTCCGGGACAGCCGCGAGCCTGCAACAAAAGAACGGCTCTACAGCAAAAGGAACCCGCAACGATCGCGGGTTCCTCTTCTCGATAGATAAGTCATGTATTAGCGCGGCAGTTCGATCGATACTTCTTTGCGGGCTTCCGCCGAACGAAGAACGCCGTCGATGATCGCTTGCTGAATCAGGATTTGCTCGCCCGGGATCGGAGCCGGACGGTTGTCGCGGACCGCTTCCGCGAAGTCGTGCACCTTCTGATCGAACAGGTTCAATTGGTGCTGAACGAGCGGAACCGCCGTCGACGTCTGGCCGCCGAATTCGTCATGGAACATCGTAATGGAGCCGACCGCGCCGTCCCATACGCCCGACCAGTTGCCCGTGCCCGCAGGCGTAACTTTCAGGCCTGCGTCCGTGCCGAGGAACAGCGTCGAGCCGAGCGAATCCATGTGCATCGCCCACGAGATCTTGAACTGCAGCACGAGATCGTTCTCGAAGCGCACCATCGCTACGCCGAAATCCTCGACCTCGAACTTGCTCGCTTCCGGGTGGTACAGCGGGTTCGTGCCGAAGTGATTGGAGGTGAACGCGGATACCGTCACCGGACGCGGATAGCCGAGCGTGTTCAGCGCCATGTCGAGCGAGTAGCAGCCGATATCCGCCATCGCGCCGGCACCGGCCAGCTTCTTGCTGATGAACGTGCCGCCAGGCATGCCGCGGCGGCGTCCGCCGCCCGTTTCGACGTAGTACACGTTGCCGAGACGGCCGGATTGCACGATTTCCTGAAGCAGCTTCATGTTCGGGTCATAGCGCGGCTGGAAGCCGAGCGTCAGCATTTTGCCGCTTTCCTTCGCGGCTTGCGTCATTTCGATGCCTTCCTGCAGCGTGACGGACATCGGCTTCTCGAGCAGGACGTTCTTGCCCGCGCGAAGCGCGTCCACCGTCGTTATATGGTGCGATACGTTCGGCGTACAGATGCTCACGCCGTCCAGGTCCATGCGGAGCAGCTCGGTATGCGTGTCGAACGAAGCCGCTTCCTTCAGCTCGTTCGCTTCGGCGAATGCCGCCGACTTGCCCGGAATGACGTCCGCTACGCCGACGATTTCCACGTAGGGCAGCTTCTTGTATGCGGATACATGGGCTCTTGCGATGCCCCCGGTTCCGATGATCCCGATACGAATCTTTTTGCTCATCTCTGATCCTTCTTTCTATGAAATGGTTTGGCGGTGACCAGTACCTCATTAACGTTACAGAACGACAATAGCATATTGCAGAGCCATTGTTTACTTCAAATTGATGTCACGAAACTGCAAGTTTACGCCATAACCTGCCTGTCGCCGCTTCGACATAGGCGCCGCCGCCTGATGCGTTACATCAAATATCGGACATACACATACGCGCTTGATAGAATAATGGATAGCAGCATCAACGGAAAAGCGATTTTCATATAGGCCATGAACCGGATCGGGTAGCCTTCCTTGGCGGATAGTCCGGCCGTGATCAGATTGGCGCTGGCGCCGATCAAGGTGCCGTTGCCGCCCAGGCACGCGCCGAGCGCGAGGCTCCACCACAAGGGCTCCAAATTATCGACGCCCATATTCCCCATCTCTTGAATCATCGGAATCATCGTGGCGACGAACGGGATATTGTCCAGGAAAGCGGACGCCACCGCGCTGAGCCATAAGATCAGCATGGACGTCGCGGCGACGTCGCCCCCGGTAAGCTCGATCGCCCGTGCCGCCAGATCCGCGATGACGCCGGTTTCCACAAGCCCCGCCACGAGCGAGAAGAGGCCGATGAAGAAGAAGATGGTCATCCACTCCACTTTGCCGAACGCTTCTTCCATATGCCGCTCGCCCGTTAACAGCAGCAGGATGAAAGCGCCGCTTAACGCGATCGCGGCGGATTCCGCGTGAATGATCTGATGCAGGAAGAAGCCGGCGATCGTAACGCCGAGTACGGCCAAGCATTTAACCAGCAGCTTGACGTCCGTGATCAGGCCGGCTTGCTCGAGCTCCATGATCGCCCTGATCCGTTCCGGCTCCGCTCGCATTTGCTTCCTGAACAAGAGAACGAATAGCGGAATATAGGCGGCCATGATGATGATCACGATCGGCGTCAAATTGGCGATAAACGCGCCGAACGTCAGCTCCTTCACCGCGCTGCCGATCATAATATTCGGCGGGTCGCCGATTAGCGTGGCCGTTCCGCCGACGTTGGACGCGATGATTTCGGCCATCAGGAACGGAATCGGCGTGATTCGCAGCTGCCTCGTAATGCTGAAGGTGACGGGAACCATCAAGAGCACGGTCGTGACGTTATCCAGGAAGGCCGAGCCGACGGCCGTGATCACCGTCAATGCGACCATAATACGGACGGGCTTCCCTTTCGCCCGTTTGGCGGCCCAGATCGCGATGAACCTGAACAGCCCCGTGTCGGCCGTAACCGAGACGATGATCATCATGCCGATCAGCAGCCCCAGCGTGTTGAAATCGATGTGCCGGAGCACGGTTGCCTGGTCGACGATGCCGCTGAGCACGACGAGCAGTCCACCGAGCATGGCGACGATCGTGCGATGGATTTTCTCCGAAATCAGAAGCGCGTAGGAGAGTAAGAAGATAACGATAGCCCAAACGGCCTGGTGTTCCATGGCTGCATGCCCCTTTCTCTTATACCGCATAGGATTACCGAAAAAAGACGAAAAGAGCCCGTCAATGACAGGCTCCACCGGTAAATCGATATGCGATTGCTGCTATTAGCTTACACGCTGCCGCCTGGCTTGTAAAGGCTTTGGCCGTATAAGCGCATTAGGGAACGGCGGCCGACGACAGATCGCAGCTCGTTCGTCGGCCCTGCGCGCCGCCTTCCGCCTTCCTAAACTTCGCTTCTCTAGCCTTTGCCCCACGAATCCTTCAGCGGCACGATCCGGTTGAACAAGAGCCGCCCATCGGCGGCATGCTTCCGATCCGCGCAGAAGTAGCCGTGGCGCAGGAATTGGAATTGCTGCTCCGGCAGGGCATGCCGCATGCTTGGCTCCATATAGGCGTTCGCGACAACCGTCAATGAATCGGGATTGAGTGCCGACGTCCAGTCCTCGCCGTTCTGCGGGACGTTCTGCTCGTCCAGCAGCAGCTTGTCGTAGAGGCGAACGACGGCGCTGACCGCATGGTTCGCGGATACCCAATGGATCGTTCCTTTCACTTTGCGTCCGGCAAATCCCGTGCCGCTCTTAGTAAGCGGGTCATAGGTGCAGCGGAGCTCCGCGATTTCGCCTGTCTCCTCGTCCTTGACGACCTCCTCGCATCGGACGAAGTAAGCGCCTTTAAGTCTGACTTCCGCGCCGGGACTCAGACGGCGATAGCCTCGGGACGGCACCTCCATGAAATCGTCCCGTTCGATATAGAGCGTTCGCGAGAAAGGCACCTCGCGCTTCCCCAGCGCTTCGTTCTCGCTGTTGTTCTCCAGCGTCAGCAGCTCTTCTTCTCCATCCGGGTAGTTGGTAATGACGACCTTCAGCGGGTTCAGCACCGCCATGACGGTATGCGCCTCGGCCTTGAGCTCTTGACGCAGGCAGTGCTCCAGGAGCGAGATGTCCGCGGTGCTTTGCGTTCGAATGCCGCCGATCTCGGCGATGAAGCGGCGGATGCTCGCCGGCGTGAAGCCTCTTCGCCGCAGGCCGCGGAGCGTCGGGAGCCGGGGATCGTCCCAGCCGTCGACATGCCCGCCTTCCACCAGCTGCCGCAGAAATCGTTTGCTCGTCACGACGCCCGTCAAGCTTAAGCGGCCGAATTCTCTTTGCCGCGGCGGCTCGGGGATCTCAAGCTCCGTTAATACCCACTCGTAGAGCGGCCGGTGATCCTTGAATTCGATGGAGCACAACGAATACGTAATGCCTTCGATCGCATCCTGGATCGGATGGGCGAAATCGTACATCGGGTAGATGCACCAAGCGCTGCCGGTCCGGTAATGCTCGGCATGGATGATGCGATACAGCACCGGGTCGCGCAAATTCATATTCGGCGAGCTCATGTCGATCCGGGCGCGCAGGACTTTGGCGGAAGCCGGATACTCGCCGTTCTTCATGCCCGCGAACAGCGACAGATTCTCCGCGATCGTACGGTTCCGGTACGGACTGTCCCGGCCGGGTTCCGTCAGCGTGCCGCGGTAAGCCGTCATATCATCCGGCGATAGATCGCAGACATAAGCTTTGCCGCGCTTGATCAGCGCCACCGCGGCGTCATAGATAGCTTCCGAGTAGTCCGACCCGTAATAAATACGTTCTCCGGGATCGTAACCGAGCCACCGGATGTCTTCGATGATCGCATTCACGTAAGCGATATCTTCCTTCAGCGGATTCGTGTCGTCGAAGCGAAGATGGAAGCGGCCGCCGTACGCCTGCGCGACAGCATAATTCGTCTGGATGGCGTACGCGCTTCCGATATGCAGATAGCCGTTCGGCTCGGGCGGGAAACGCGTGCACATCGTTCGTGCGAACGGACGCTCCTTCAGCTCCTCGCCGATGCGTTTTAACAGAAAATGGTCATGGTCCGAATGACCTGGCGCGGTCATGGCCGGCACCTCCTCATCGAAGTGATCGCACACCTGCGAAAATAAAAAAACCTCACCTCCAAGACATCGGTCTTGGGGACGAAGTTATCGCGGTGCCACCCCGGCTTCGTTAATATGTCGCCATATTAACCTCTTCGAGTACGGCATTGCGAGCAATGCGATACTCTAGCTCTGTAACGGGAGCGCCCGTCGCGCCATCCCCGCTAGGGGTTCCGGCGCGCTGCTCGGAGGCTTGGTTCGGGAAAGGTTCTTCGCTCCTTCTCAGCTGCCGGAGCTCTCTGTGCAAGAATGGATTTCCGTACTCTTCTCTTCATCGCGTTTTGAATATTGCCAATAGAATAACAATTCCGAACGTTCATGTAAACGCCGAAATCCGCCCGATTGCGAAAATGTTCGTTTATTCAACGCTCGAAACGGTAAAAAAAGGAGAAATTAGGCATACTACCCCTATGCGGCCCGATGAGACGGCTGAACCATAAGGAGGTGCGTGCGCGATGAAGACGCGAACGGCGGCTTTCGGCAAAGGCGGCGGAAACGGCGGGAACGGGACGCCGGCCGAACCGTCCGATAAGCTCGGCGCGGATTTGCAAACCAATCTGCGGCGCTTGCATGCCGAGCTCGAGTCGAGTCCCGATCTGATCGTGCGCCAATTCACGCTGCGAACCGGCCATCCGTATCAGGTCGCCGTCATCTACCTGGATACGATCGTGGATAAGGAGATGATCAACGAGCTCGTCATGCGGTCGCTGATGTCGCCGTTCCAGCCCGACTTGCCGGACAACGCGCAATCGCCGGAGTCCGTGTTCCGTTTCATCCGCGACAACGCGATGGCGGTCGGCCAGATCGAGGTGCACGACGTCTGGAACGATGTGCTGCTGGAGCTCTTGACCGGCAAAATGCTGCTGTTCCTGGACGGCTGGAACGCGTGCATCAGCGGCAATGCGATCGGCGGCGAGAAGCGCGCGGTGTCGGAAGCGAGCACCCAGATCGTCATTCGCGGGCCGAAGGACAGCTTCTCGGAATCGATCGCCACGAACATCTCGCTCGTGCGGCGCCGGATCCGAAGCGCGAAGTTCGGCATCGACACGTTGAAGATCGGCAGCGTGACGCAGACGAGCGTCGCGATGCTGTACATCGACGGCATCGTGAAGGACGACATTCGCCAAGAGGTCCGAAAGCGGCTAGAGCGCATCAACACGGACGCGATATTGGAATCCGGCTATATTGAAGAATTTATCGAGGACAATCGGTTCTCGCCGTTTCCTACCGTGTTCAACACGGAACGGCCAGACGTCATCGCCGCGAATTTGCTTGAAGGGCGAATTGCAATCCTGGTCGACGGGACGCCGTTCGCCCTCGTCGTGCCGACCGTGCTATCGCAGTTCTTCACCTCGGCCGAAGATTATTACCAGCGCTACGATATCGGAACCTTTCTGCGTTTGCTGCGCTATATGGCTTTCATCATCGCGTTATTCGGGCCTGCCGCCTACATCGCCTTGACGACGTTCCATCAGGAGATGCTGCCGACGACGTTGTTGATCAATTTGTCCGGCGGCCGCGAGGGCGTGCCCTTCCCGGCGCTCATCGAAGCGTTCACCATGGAAATCAGCTTCGAGATCTTGCGCGAAGCCGGCATTCGGATGCCGCGCGCGGTCGGACAAGCCGTATCGATCGTCGGGGCGCTCGTGCTGGGCGAAGCGGCGGTTCAAGCGGGCATCGTCTCCCCGATCATGGTCATCGTCGTTTCGATTACCGCGATCGCGAACTTCTCGATTCCCGCCTATAATTTGGCCATCACGGCGAGAATGCTGCGCTTCCTGTTCATGATCGCCGCCGGATTCCTGGGCTTCTACGGCATCATCCTCGGCATGATCATGCTCGTCGCGCATATGAACGCGCTGCGTTCGTTCGGCGTATCGTTTCTGTCGCCGCTCGTGCCGCTTAAGCTCGATCAGATGAAGGATTTCTTCGTGCGCCTGCCGCATTGGAGGATGCTCGACCGGCCCGACGATACGTCGGCGGATACGACCCGGATGCCGGCCGGGCAAAATCCGGATGCGACGTCGGGCAATGGATAGCGCGACGACAAGGAGGTTCGATCGGATGAAGGCAAGTCATTGGCTGACGAGGCTGCTTCTCGTCGCGCTCGCCGCCGCATCCGCCTTGCCGACCGCCGGATGCTGGAACAGCAGAGAATTGAACAAGCTGGCGATCGTCACGGCCATCTCGATCGATAAAGCCGAAGCGAACGATCAATACGAGCTGGCCTTTCAGGTCGTCATGCCCGGCGAGCTGATGAGCACGGGCAGGTCCGGCACCGGCGCGGCGCCGTTCACGGTATACAAGGTTCAATCCGCGACCTTATTCGAGGGCATTCGCAAAGCATCGAAGCAGGTACCGCGGCAATTGTTCTTCTCGCATATTCAAATCGTCATTCTTGGCGAGCGGCTTGCGACGGCGGGGATCGAAGAAATCTTCGACTTCTTCGAGCGGTCGCACGAGGTGAGGCTGACGTCGATGCTGCTCGTCGCCAGAGGCGATTCGCCGTCCACCCTGCTCAGCACGCTCGTTCCGCTCGAACCGCTGCAAGCGGAAGCGATCATGGGGGCGAGCGAATCCACGGGCAAAATATGGTCCGGCTCGCCCGTGGTCGGAATCGACGAAGCGATCCGCAAGCTGATCAACCCCGGGTCGGAGCCCGCGATCAGCGGACTCCGCATCGTCGGCTACGATCAGGACGTCGCCAAGAAACGAAGCCTGGAGCAGACGCTCCCTCCCTATCACCTCGAAATATCCGGCGTTGCGATGTTCCGCGAAGGGAAACTCGCCGGATGGCTGGACCGCAATAAAGCGAGAGGGTATATGTTCACCACCAATCATGTGCGGAGCACGATCATGAATTTGTCGTGCCAAGGGAAACGGGACGGCCTCGCCCTGGAAATCGTCCGAAGCAAAACGAAAACGAGCGTTGCCTTGAAGGACGGGCAAGTGAAAGTGAGCATCGGCGTATCGGCGGAGGGCAGCATCGCCGAGGTGAAATGCGGTATTACTTTGGACAACCTGTCCACGCTGTACAAGATCGAGCAGGAATGGGGCGCGAAGACGAAGGCCGACATGACGGCGGCTATCCGCAGCGCGCAGGCAGTCAAATCCGACATCTTCGGATTCGGCGAAGTGCTGCAGCGCAGCCATCCGAAGGCCTGGCGGGGCGTTCAGGACCGTTGGGAGGAGCTGTTCGCGGAAGCGGAAGTCAACATCGTCTTCGAGGGACAAATCCTGCGGGCGGGCATGCGGAGCAAATCGCTCATGGACAAATCTTGACAGACCTACGGCCGGAAGGAGGAGCATTCGCATGAACCAATCCGTCATACGCATCGGCCCGCTGCATCTGTTCGCGTGGGTGACGCTGTTCGAGCTGGGGACGGCCGTCGTCATTCCGGTCGGCATAGAGGCGAAGCAGGATGCGTGGATCGTCATCTTGCTCGGCTGCTTGATCGGCGTCGCCTTCTTCGCGGGCGTCAGCGGAATGCTGTATAAGCTGTACCCGAATCTTCCGCTTACGGCTTATATGCGCCGAATCATCGGTCCCGTTCCAGGCTGGCTGCTGGGGTTCGCCTACCTGCTGTATTTCATCTATATCGCCAGCCGCGACGTCCGCGACTTCGTCGACCTGCTTTCCGCGGCGGCGTACGACGTGACGCCGATGTTCGCGCTCGCTGTCTTCATGCTGATCGCCGTCAGCTATACGATTTACTTGGGGATCGAGGTGTTCGGACGGACCGCGTTCCTGTTCTTCCTGATCTGCTGCGGATTGTTCCTGCTCATCGTCGTCCTGGCCGTCTTCTCGCAAATGTCGGACAGCCGGCGAATGCTTCCCGTGCTAGGCGAAGGCTGGCATCCCGTGATGAAGGCGCTGTTCCCGACGAGCATTACGTTCCCCTACGGCGAAATGATCGTGATGACGATGTTCCTGCCGTATTTGAACCGGACGTTCAAAGCGGTCCCGATCTGCAGCGGCGCCATCGTGTTCAGCGCGATCATGTTATGCATCGTGACGTTCGTGAACATCTCCGTGCTCGGCATCGAAATCGCCTCGCGGGCGACGTTCCCCCTATTCACGTCCTTAAGCCGGCTCAGACTGGCGGAATTCATCCAGCGGCTGGACGCCATCGTGCTGTTCCTGCTCATTATCACCAGCTTCTTCAAGATCGGCACGTTCATGTTCGCGTCGATCCTGGCGGCCAGCGATTTATTCCGGGTCAAGAACTACAGAACGCTCATTACGCCGATCGGCCTGATCATTCTGTTCACGACGTTAACCGTCTCGGGCAGCTTGACGGAGCATCTGCAGGAAGGACTGAAGATCGTGCCCTACTACCTGCATTTGCCCCTGCAATTCGCGATTCCGGCCGGTTTACTGCTCATCGGTTTGATGCGTCGTGGAAGCCGAACCTCCGGTTCCACCGGTACTTCCGGTACTTCCGGTTCCTCCGGGTCCACCGGCACTTCCGGTTCCTCCGGCTCCTCCTCCGCTTCCTCCTCCTGAGGATTTGTCCGAATCGGGCCACATCCGCTTGAGGGCGGCGAACAGCGGGCGGCAAACGAACAGCAGCAACACGATCGCCAGTATCGATTTTTCGATCTGATCGAGCATTTTGTACGGAAACAGCATGTTGCGGACGATTTCTTCGCCCGGAAGATGCTGAAGCAAGTCCATGCCGATATCGATCGCGATGATACAGGGCAGCAGCAAAGCAAATATCGCATAACGTTTAGGGTCGTTCATCGTACATCGCCTGCCTTCATGAGCTGTAGAATCCAATGCGCGTATTATTTCCCAAAAGCGCGACTCCCTTCCATGCGAAAAGGTGAACGCGGGGCGTACAAGGAACGATCTCATGCATTCAGCCAAGCGGCGTCGCAAGCATCCATAGATGACCGAACGGATCTTTGAGCTTGCCTGCGCGCTCTCCGTGCAGCAAGGTATGGACCGGCCTCGTGACGATTCCTCGAAGTTCCTTCCGGCTGCCGTACGTTGCACGCCATGAAAAAAACTGCCGAGGCGGCAGCCTCGGCAGTCGAAACTCGTTGAATCCGGCGCCGTCCGTTACGGCTTCACCGTTACCTGCATCGTCGCGCTCGACGCGACGCCTGCTTCGTTGACGAGCTCGCAGCGGTACGTGTACGTGCCCGCGGCCCTTCCGGCGATGGCGGTTACGGCGGATTGCGCCTGCGGCGTATGCGCGTCAAGCGATTGTTCATCGATCAGCACGTCGTTCTCGTACAGCCGGTAGGCCGATCCGTTCGTGCCCCAGTACATGTTCATCGCGATGTTGAAATTGCCGTCGCCGTCCCAATTATCGTTCGACAGCACCGGTTTGGCCGGCTCCGCGTCCTTCACGGCGACGGTCATCGGCTTGCTTCGCGCCGTGCCGAACGCATTGGTCAGCTCGACGACGTACGTGTACGTTCCGTTCTTGCGTCCGCTGATCGCCGTGGACGCCGACTGCGCCTGCGGCGCATTGTCCGTCAGCGTCTGCGTATCGATGAGCACATCGTTCTCGTACAGTTTGTACGTGCTGCCGTTGTTGCCGTACCACATGTTCATGACGACGCGGTAATCGCCGTCCAGCAGACCGGTATCCCAGCCGTTATCGTTCGATAATACGGGTTCGCCCGGCGCGGCGGTACTCTTCGCGACGATGTTGGCGACCGCCGCTTCCGCCGTTCCCGTATGGCCGGCTTCGTCGATGAATCGGAACGTGAAGCTGCCGTTGGACGTGAACGCGTAGCTGTCGGCTCCGTCGTTATTCGTTATCGTGACGGGTTCGTTCGCCGTGAGCTTCGCCGTTACCGGACCGGCGGTCGGTTCCGTGCTGCTGTACTGAACCGTTCCGACCGGCGCGGTGCGATCCAGCTTAAAATCGATCGTCTTCGCTTCTTCCGTTTGCCCGTCTTCGTCGGCCGACCGATAGGATAAGGAATACGTTCCGTCCTGATCGAACGTTACCGGCGCCGAGTAGGGCTGCCAGGTCGTACCGCCGTCGAGGCTGTATTCGGTCTTCGCCCCGTTCGGATCCGGCGTCAGGCTGACCGTGACCGGCTGCACGTACCAGCCGTTCAGTCCGTCCGGCTCGGCCGGCGCTAACGCGGCAGCCGTAACCGGCGGCTGCGAAGGCGGGCCGTCTTCCCCGAGCGACGTTCTGTCCGTCAGAATCAGATCGCCGTACAAATTCGGATCTTTCGAGAAGCCGATACCGCTCATGTACTCCATCCAGCCTCTGCGGCCCGCGCCGTCATTGTCGTTGACGAGGAACGAGAAGCCGACGTTCGTTCCCGATCCGGCCGCCATGCCTGCCGGAAGGATGTCGGACCATTTGATGGCCAGCTCGTAGTTCGTTGCGCTGCCTTCGCGCTTGATCTGGACCAGCGAATTTTCCAGGTTGCCGGCGCCGTAGCCCCCGCTCTTCATGATCGCGCCCGTGTCGGTATTCAGCGCGAAGCCGTTCTCGCTGCTCTTGATCGTGCCGGGTCCTTGCGCCCGTCCGGGATCGATCGTGAACTGAATGCCGTCGCCCTGCCAGCTCAGGTCCGGCGTATACGGATTGAAATCCGCATTATCCGTGACGCTCGCGGCCAGATAGAGATAGTTCGCATCCCATTTCGTATACACGTCGGCGCTCAGATCGTCCGTTCCGCCCCAGTCGGTCATCAGCTTGACCTGCGAGGCGTCGTTCAACCGGAAGGACTGCGCATGGTTCCATTCGGCCGGATCGATGACGCCGTCGATGTTGATCGAGGCATCGGCCTTCACGGCGGTCAGCGATGTCAGATTCCGTTCGATCGTCTGCGAGCTGCCGTCCGCGCGGTCGATGCGCAGCTTCACGCTCGTCGGCGCGTAGACGTCGAGCGATGGCGCGGCGAATCGGACTTCGCCGACCGAATTCGGCGCGATCGTATCGAACGACGCGCTGCCCGCCATGGAAGCCGGCTGGAGCACCGTAACCGTACCGCCGCTCAGCGTCCCTTTATTGCTGAGGTTCGTGATGCGGACCGCCAGGTCGTACCCGGTTCCCGCCGCGTTCACTTGCGGCAGCATCTCGACGGTCGAAGGCTCGGACAATTGCGTGTCGACCTTCAGCTTCGCGTACAGATGCCCTGCTTCGCTCGTCGGGTAGATGCGGATTTCGCCTGTCGCCTGATCCGTCGATTCCGGCGCGGCGAACGTCAGCGTATCGGTCGTCTGGCCTGCGCTGAATTGTCCGCCGGAGGTCAATGCCCAGCCTGCGGGCAGCTCGACCGCGTACGTGCCGGACAGATTCTCGGCGCCTGCCGCTCTCGTAATGTGGACCGCAGCCTCATCGCCCGGCGCCACGCTGATCTTGGCCGTATCGGCTGCGAAAGCCGGCGTCGCGCCCAGCGTCGGCGCTTGCGCGAAGCTTCCTACGATGTAGATCGGCTGCTCGGCCGCGGTCAAGGTGATCGTGCCGCCGATCTCGTCGTATTGCTGTTCGTTGCCGAACAGATCCGCCACGCTCGCCGAGCCGCCGCCCAAGCCCAGCTGAATGGTCTGGCTGTTCTTGTTCGCCCATAACGCGAGAATATCGCGGCCGTCCGCCGCCCGGTGAAATTTGTAGATGCGGATGTTGCTGTCCAGCGTATTGTACGATTCGACGAACGACGCGCCGGCCAGCAGATCCGATGCCGCGTTGAACGCGACGAAGGATGGCTTGGCGGTCAGATCGGAACGCACGATGCCGCCGTTCGTTTCGTAGAACGTCGGGTCCGTACCGTCGTTCATGAAGTCGTACCAGTAGATTTTCTTGATCAGATCGTTGTTCGCCAGCGTCGTGACGTACAATTGCGCGGCGTACGCGGCCGACGTGCTTTCCGGCAGACCGCCGTAGCCGGTCTCTTGCGTGGCATAGCCGGTCTCCGTAAGCAGCAGGTCGATCGGCTTGGTGACGCCTTTGCCCTGGATATAGCCGCGCAGGTCTTGGAAATTGCCGACGAGTCCTTCGTTCTCCGGATTGTTGTTGCTGTATACGTGGAAGGAGATCGCATCCGCGTAATCGCACGCGCCGAGGTCGATCAACTGCTTCAGCCAATTGGCGTCGTACTGGAAAGCAACGCCGGCGACGACCTTCATGTCGGGAGCGACGCTCTTGACGGCGACGTAGGCCAATTTCAGAAACTTGAAATATTCCGCAGCCGATCCGCCGGAATTGTACTCGTTGCCGACTTCCATGTATTCGGCTTTGCCGTTCATCGTCGCGGCGTACTCCTTGGCGTAATCGCTGAAGTCCGCGTAATATTGGTCCGTCCCGGCCGCCGCCTGCGAGAAGCCGGACAAGCTGAGGCCCGTCAGCATCGAGATGCCGTATGCCGCCGCCTTGTCGGATACGTCGGCGTGCGCGTCGCGAATATTGGTCGCGCCCGACTGCGCGATGAGCGGCAGACCGAGATCGATATTGCTCCAGCTGATGCTGTAATGGCTGTTCATGCCGAGGAAAGGCGCGACCGGTTTGCCGGTCAGGTCGGCGATGACGCTGAAATGATAGCTTTCGCTAAGCTGTGTCGAACCGTCCGGAGTCGCGGCGTTGACCGTAACGGCGTACGTGCCTTTCGGCAGCGCGCCGAAGGACAGCGCTTGCACGTAGCCCGGCTCGTTCGGCGCGAGATCGACGTCGAACGAGCCGCTCTTCACGACGCTGCCGGTGTAGTCGAGCACCGAATAGCGCGCCGTCAACGCTTCCCTCGTATCGTACTGATTGCCGAACGACAGGTTGATCGCCGGCGTTTCCGACGTCAGGAAAATGTTGCCCGTCTTCGCGCTGCTGCCTTCGATCGTCAGGATCGGGAACTTCTCGATCGTGATGCTGTGGAACGCGATCGGCGCGCTCGTGTTAATGCGGAAATCCGCGGCATTGTTTTCACGGCCGGCGAATTTGACGTCGTCCAGCGTATAGGTCACGGTTTTCCACGTATTCGTGCCCGTCAGGTACGTCGTCGTGTTCGGCCCTCCGGACCAGTTGTAGAGCACCGAGTCGTAGAGCAGGCTGAAATTTTGCTTGCCGTCCAGCTTCGCGTCGTAATATTCGATCGTAACCTCGACTTTATGCTTGCCGTCGAAGATGTACTTGTCGCTGACATTGCCGTATATACCGAACGCGCCGGTGGCCGGATTCGTCTGCAGGCCGGTCACGCCGTCATACGTCACCGCCGTCGCGCCCGGGCCGTCCCCCGGCCATACCGAAATGCCGCGGTTGAGGTTGCTCGCGCCCAGAATGGCGCTGACCGGGCCGTTCGTGATCGTGACGGGCACTTGCGCCGACAGGCCGCCGTAGGACGCCGTGACGGCTGCCGTTCCGGTCGAGACCGCGGTGACCGTCCCGCTGCCGTCCACCGTCGCGACCGCGGGATCGCTGCTTGTCCAATCGACGGCGCGCTTGTTCATGACGCTGCCGCTCTGATCCCTGATCGTCGCGGCGATAGGCTGTACGCTTTGCGCATTCATGTCGATCGATGCAGGCTCGACGTTAATGGCCGTCGGCACCGATTCGTCCGCCGCCGCGGCGACCGTTACTTTGCGAATGGCAATCGGCACGTTGGTGTCGATCCGCATATCCGCGCCATTTTCCATGTTGGAGAACCGGGCGTCGCTCAGCGTGTACGTTACGGTCTTCCACGTGTTGCTGCCGGTCAGAAGCGTCTTCGGCACGTTGTAGTCCCAGGCCGTCTCGGCCGAATCGTACGAGAAGGCGAAGCCGTCGCCGTTGGCCGCGCCGTCGTAGTATTCGAACGTAACGTCGACATGGTTGGAACCGCCGTTGATAAAGTCGTCCGAGACGTTCAGATAAATATAATGATTGCCGCTTGCCGGATTCGTCTCCCAGGCGGAAACGCCGTCGTACGTCACATTGTTGACACTGCCTCCGTCCCCGGTCCAGGCCGACATGCCCTGCTCGGCGTAGCCCGTTCCGAGCGTAACGTCTACGGGTCCCGGATTGGAGCCCGCTGCCGCGTAGGCGGTAACCGCCGTAAAAGGCGCTGCAACGATCGCGGCGCATACGAACGCGATGAAGCCTTGTCTTCCCTTCGTCATGGAACGCCCTCCCGCATTGGAATGCCTGCTCATAAAATCACCTCACGTCGAAATCGTAACGTTGTCCGCTGCCGCAATGATGACGATCCTGCCCTCCCCTCGCGAATAAGGAATAAATGGTAACGTTCACATTAAACAGCGTACCACCGCCCTGCATGCGAATGTATGGGGTAATCTTCAGGTTTCTATGGTATTTTGAAGCAATGGCCGGGTTGCTTCACGCAGCCGTGCCGTGCACCGGCCGTCTGTGCTAACGGGTTGTAGTGATAAATAATGAAAACAGCCTGTTGAGGGCAGCTCAACAGGCATTAAATATGAACCTATAGCTTACGGGCAGGACGACGCGGGTTTAGAAAACAAACAAGCGGACATGTGCTCCGCTATTTTGGCGTTTCGGCCGATGATGGACAGGCATACGGACATAGGTTCCGTTATTTAGCCCGAAAGGCACTATATTATAGCCTGCCGAAAACAATAGCGGAGCCTGTGTCCGATTACTCGCGTAAGAACACCAATTTCGACAAAATCACGAATCCTATGTCCGCGGCCAACGCAAGCGATGCTACTCGCCGCTGAACGTCGGCGGCCGCTTCGCCTGAAACGCCTCCAGCGCTTCCAGCCGATCCTTCGTCGGCAGCAACGTCTCGTACGCCGCCCGTTCGATCGCCAATGCCGCAGGCAGATCGACGTCCATGCCGTCGCGGATGGCGGCCTTCGCTCGGCGGACGGCCAGCGGCGCGTTCGCCGCCAGTTCCTTCGCCAGCTTCGCGCATATGGCCGCGAGCTGCTCCGGATCGCTCGCGACGCCGTTCACGATGCCCCACTCGTACGCCTGCTCGGGGGAGATTCGCCGCGCCGTCAGGATCAGTTCCTTCGCCCGCGCGGGGCCGATCAATCGCGGCAGCCGCTGCGTCCCGCCTGCGCCGGGGATGATGCCGAGCCCGACTTCCGTCAGCCCGAGCATCGCTCCGCGGACGGCATACCGGAAATCGCAGGCTAGCGCCAGCTCCAGCCCGCCCCCGAGCGCATAGCCGTTGATCGCGGCGATCGTCGGCTGCGGCAGCCGTTCGACGGCGTCGAACACGGCGTTGATCCGATCCAGGGTCTGCCGAACCTGATGCGGCTCAGAATGGGTCAGCCGTTCCTTCAAATCCGCCCCGGCGCAGAACGCCCGGCCCTCCCCTTCGATGACGACGACGCGGATATCGCGCGATTGCCGCGCGATCTCGCCGATCCGCTCGGCCAGCGCATCCAGCATCGCGCCGTTCAACGCGTTCAATTGCTCCGGACGATTCAGCCGCAGCAGACCGACATGCCCCTGCGCTTCCCATATTACCGGCTGCACGAGTACCGCCTCCCTAATGAACGCGACCCATGTGAACGAAGCCCATGTGAACGAGGCCACGCTTGCGTCTCCCCTAACCTCATACCGGATAGACCGGATGCTTCCGTTCCGTGAAAACGACGCTCTTCGAGCCGTACGCTTCGAACCGCTTGATCAATTCCTTGCGCAAGCCGTGAGCCGGCACGATGCCGTCGATGACCATATCCGACGCCAGCTGATACAAGTCGATGTCGCGGCGGTACGCCTCGCGCTTGTCGGCGACGAATGCGTCCCGTTCCGCTTCCGGCAGCTCGGCGATCTTGTTCGCGTACACGGCATTCACCGCCGCCTCGGGGCCCATGACGGCGATTTGCGCCGAAGGCAGGGCGAGGCAGCAGTCGGGCTCGAACGCCGGGCCGGCCATCGCGTACAAGCCGGCGCCGTACGCCTTGCGGACGATGACCGAGATTTTGGGCACGGTCGCCTCGGACACGGCCGCGATCATTTTGGCGCCATGGCGGATAATGCCCGCCTGCTCCACCGCCGTGCCGACCATGAAGCCCGGCACATCGGCGAGGAATAGCAGCGGGATATGGAAGGCGTCGCACAGCTGAATGAATTTGGCCGCTTTGTCGGCGGAATCGTGGAACAGGATGCCGCCCTTCGTACGCGGCTGATTGGCGACGATCCCGACCGGCTTGCCCGCCAGCCGCGCCAGGCCGGTGACCAATTCCTTGGCGAACAGCCGCTTGATTTCGAAGAACGAGCGCTCGTCGACGAGCCCGTCGATGAAGTCGTACATATCGAACGGGGCGTATTGGTCCGCCGGGATAATCTCGCTTAAGGTCCGTTCGGCGTCCGCGGGCGGACGCGCCTCGCGGACGGGCGGCTTCTCCGCGAAGTTCGCCGGCATATAAGCCAAATACGCGCGCGTCAGCGCAATCGCTTCTTCCTCGTTCTTCGCCAGCACGTCGCCGCAGCCGGATACGGAGCAGTGCATCTTGGCCCCGCCCAGCGCTTCCAGCGTCGCCTTCTCGCCGGTGACCATCTCCACGATGCGCGGGGATCCGAGGTACATCGAGGCGTTGCCTTCCACCATGACGACGATGTCGCAGAACGCCGGAATGTACGCTCCGCCTGCCGCCGACGGTCCGAACAGGATGCATACCTGCGGCACCTTCCCCGAAAGCTTCACTTCATTGTAGAAAATCCGCCCCGCCCCGCGACGCCCGGGATACATCAGCGCCTGATCGGTAATCCGCGCCCCCGCCGAATCGACGAGGTAGAGCAGCGGCACGCGCAGCTTGTCGGCCGTCTCCTGCATGCGGATGATTTTCTCGACCGTCCGGGCGCCCCACGAACCGGCCTTGACGGTGGAATCGTTAGCGATGACGGCCACCGTGCGTCCGTGAATCCGGCCGAGCGCCGTCACGACGCCGTCCGCGGGCAATCCTTCCTCCGCGCAGCTGGCGAACAGCGCGTCCTCGATCTCGAAGTCCGGGTCGAACAGCAGCGTCAACCGGTCGCGGACGAAGAGCTTGCCCTGCTCCGCGTTCCGCGCGTGATATTTGGCGGCGCCGCCCCGCTTGATCGTCTTGCTCTCTTCCTGCAGCCGGTCGTTGCCGGCTTCGCGTCCACGTTCCATCGGCCGGTGCTCCTCTCTGTCGGCCCGCTGCGTCAGCAGCCGATCTGCGCCGCGATGACCATTCGCTGTATCTCCGACGTGCCTTCGCCGATCTCGAGCAGCTTCGCGTCGCGCAGGAACCGTTCGACCTCGAACTCCTTCATGTAGCCGTAGCCCCCGTGGATTTGCACCGCTTGGCTGCAGGCGCTCATGCACATCTCCGATGCGAACAGCTTCGCGATCGCCGCTTCCTTCTTGAACGGCCTTCCCTGATCCTTCAGCCAGGCAGCCTTGTAAACCATCGTACGAGCGATCTCGAGGTTCATTGCCATATCTGCGAGCTTGAACTGGATCGCCTGCATCGAAGCGAGCGTGCGCCCGAACTGCTTGCGCTGCTTGGCGTAACGGAGGGACTTGTCGAATGCGCCCTGCGCGATGCCGACCGCCATTGCGGCAATGCCGATCCGCCCGCCGTCGAGCACGGCCAGAAACTGCTTGTAGCCGCTGCCTAAGACGCCGAGCACGTTTTCTATCGGGACCTCGACCGCATCCAGGACGAGCTCGGTCGTGTTCGAGGCATGCAGCCCCATCTTCTCGTAGGCGCTCCGAATCGTGAAGCCGGGGGCATCCGTCGGCACGATGAACGCGCTGATGCCGCCCGTGCCTTTGGACCGGTCCGTCACGGCGGTCAGCGCAAGATGGCGGGCGTAACTGGCGTTCGTAATGAAGCATTTCATGCCATTAATGATCCACCGCTCGCCGTCCAGCGCCGCCGTCGTCCGCGTGCCGCTCGCGTCCGATCCCGCATCCGGCTCGGTCAGGCCGAACGCGCCGAGCGATTCGCCCGTGCAGATCGGCGTCAGGTAGCGCTGCTTCTGCGGCTCCGTTCCGAACATAGCGAGCGGCGCCCCGCCGAGCGACACATGCGCGGAATAGGTGATGCCCGTCGAGGCGCATGCCCGGCTCAGCTCTTCGACCGCGATCGCGAAGCTGATCGTATCCGCACCCGCGCCGCCGTACTGTTCCGGGAAGGGCAGCCCCATCATGCCGAGCGCCGACAGCTTCTCGAAGATCTCCTTCGGGAACGCGCCCGTCCGATCGCGCTCGACCGCCCCGGGCGCGACTTCGCCATCCGCGAAATCCTGCATGAAATTCTTGATCATCGCCTGCTCTGCCGTTAATTCGAAATGCATCCGCGAACACCTCTCTTCTGTCAAGACGTGGTGAGATTGAGATCCCCGGAATCGCCGTCGATTTCGATTTCCAGCCGCATCAGATTCGATGCGAAGCATTTGCCAAGATTATCGATGCGCAGCGTCGCCGATCCGCCGCCGCCGAGCGCATCCCTGCAGACGAAATTCATCGCCCGAAGCCGAGGCAGCAGGTAACGCACCACCTCTCCCCGTACGAGTCCCTCGAAATGGGCCTTCACGCGTTCGGGCGTCACTTCGCTGGCCAGCAGCTCGTATAGGTCGTCGTTCGGCGCAAGCAGCACGATATTGACGGTGTTGCCTTTGTCGCCGGACCGGGCCATGGCGATCTGCCGAAGCTGTACGCGCGCCATCTTCATACCACCTCCAGCCGGACTTGGACGCCGCGCTCGACAAGGTCGCGCGGAACGAGACACGACCACATGCCGAGCAGCTCGCGCGGCTTCATCATGCCGAGGAAGGCGCCCATCGCCGGCGGCCCGCTCAGCATGAGCGGCGGCACGAACCGCCCCAGCTTGGCGGCGTCTTCGCGGCTGTCCGTGCGGACCGCGATCCGTACGTAGATTTCATTCGGTTCCTCGGCAGGGAGCGCCGCCAATGGCCCGTGCAGCGAGTTATAGCCGATGAAGTCTGTTCGGATGTCGTCGCAGCGCATCCCGCTTCGCTCGAGCTGCTTCCTGACGATCCGGTCGGCCGCCCGCGCTTTCGCCAGCGCGTCCGGCCACGCATAGCCCCATATCGCCTGCCCGAGCCAGCCGTCCGCATACCCCATGACGATCTTGAACGCATCGGGGCGTTTCGCGCCGCGGGCGCCGGTAACGCGCACCCGGTTGACGCCGATCGCTTCCAACTGCACTTCCGTTACGTTCAGCACGACATCCGGGGTAACGTACGCGAACGGATCGTGAATTTCATAAAGCAGCTGCTCGCGCACCGTATCCACCGATACGAGCCCGCCCGTTCCTTCCGCCTTCGTCAGCTCGAAGGTCCCGTCCTCCTGGATTTCCGCGATCGGGAAGCCGATGTCTTCCAGCGCTTCGACCGACTGCCAGTCGCCGCTGAAATTGCCGCCCGCCGCCTGCCCGGAGCACTCCAGGAGATGCCCCATGAGCACCCCCTGCGCCAGCCGATTCCAATCCTTCGGACCGATGCCGAATTCATAGATATACGGAGCGAGAAATAAAGCCGAATCCGTCACCCGGCCCGTTATGACGACGTCCGCCCCTTGCCGCAGCGCTTCGACGATCGGCTTGGAGCCCAAGTAGGCATTGGCGAAGACGATGCGATCCTTGATTGCCGCGATATCCCTTCCGTCTTCAAGATGGGCCAGCGGGACGCCTTCGTCCTGAAACGCGTCGATCGCTTCTCTCACGTCGTCTCCGGTCACGACGGCTAGCTTGAGCCCGCGCAGCCCGAGCTCCCTCGCGATGCGCTTCGCTTCCTGCAGCGCCCCGGCCGGATTCATGCCGCCGGCGTTGGTGATGATCCGGATGCCGTTCGCCCGCGCGATCGGGAGCAGCTCTCTCATCTGCCGCGCGATGTCGGACGCATATCCTTTCGCCGGGTCCCGCTGCCTGTCTTTCTGCAGGATCGCCAGCGTCAATTCCGCCAAACTGTCGAAGCACAAATACTGGACGTTGCCTCGCCTCGCCGTCTCAAGCGCAGGCGCGAGCGAGTCGCCGTAGAAGCCTTGCCCGGAACCGATTCGTATCGTTCTCCTCGTTGTCATGCCATCCTCCTTCCGATCTGCCTGCGGCGCAACCGTTCGTGAGGGATCGGGAATGCAACAGCAGTTGACGTACCATTGTACATTGTATGGCGGGGGGAATGGGGCTATTCGGTTTTCGATCGGCGTCTTGCGAGGTCTCGGACAAGAAGGTGGACGGGCCTGGCTTGGTTTGGCAAGCAGCGTTACTGCTTCGTTACTGTTTGTTACTAGTCGTTGCTGGCGGTTACTGGTCGTTGTTTCTGCCGCCATTCATCCCGATTCGCCGTGTTCGCCATAACCGGACTGCCGCCAACGCAAGCGTACAGGACGCCAACAGGATCGAACCGATGCCCCGCGCGAAGCTGATGCCGGCTCTTCTTCCTGAAACGCCGGACTTGCTCTGCGCCCACGCCGACTTGGCCAGCTCGGCCTCTTGCTCGCTAATATCGAAGTCCAGACGGCGGAGCTGGCTTTCCTTGCCGTGCTTCAGCCGTATTTCCGCTTCGTATTCGCCCTGCATGAGCAGCGGTACATGCCGGAAGATGACCTGCGCTTCCTTGCCGGGCATGAACGCGAAGCTGCCCTTAAGCTTGCCGCCGCCGACATCGACATAGCGGTATTCGTCCTGCGCGGACTGCACGGCATGCGTGAGGCTGACGGTCAGATCGGCCCCAATGGCGCTTATGTCCGGGTTCATGACGGATAGTTCGATCATAGGCAAGCCGTCCGGCGAGAGACGATAGTCGCAATGCGCGATGATCAGGTCGGACACGGCGGAATCGGACGTAGCGGCAGCTGACATGGCGGTAACTGCGGGCGGTATCATGTGCGTGTCCTGCGCTTGCGCGTGCAGCATGAAGCCTCATCTCCTTCGCGTAATCAGGCGGATATGCGTTTCGAGCGCATGCTTCTGCCGAAATTCCGGCAGCATACTAGGCGCTTAACAGCAAGTAAGCAAGAAATACGGCCGCCAGGACGAACCGGTAATAAGCGAATGGCGCGAGCTTCAGCTTCTCGAGCAGCTTCAAGAACGTCAATACGGCAAGCAGCGCCACGACGAATGCGACGATGAATCCCGTCGCGAAGAAGCCGGCATCCGAAGCCGTCAACGTCCCGTGGCTCTTGAGCAGCTCGTAACCGCTTGCCGCGATCATCATCGGGATGGCGACGAGGAACGAGAAATTCGTCGCCGCCCGGTAACCGACGCCCGCGAGCAGCCCGCCCGCGATCGTCGCGCCCGAACGCGAGAAGCCCGGCCACAGCGCCAAGCACTGGAACAAGCCGATCAGCAGCGCCTGCTTGTACGACAGCTGATCGATGTCCTCGGCCTGCACGGCGGCCTGTTTCTTCTGCCCGAGCAGCATGAACAGCCCGCCGAGCACCAGCCCCGCCAGCACCGTATACGGCGAGAACAAGTACGACTTGATGAATCCGTGCAGGATCAAGCCAAGCGCCATTGCAGGCAAACAAGCCAGGATCACATGCAGCACATTCAGCTTCCGGGCCGCTTTCCCTTCCGCAGCTTCCGGCGCGTCCTCGCCGCTGCCCGGTCCCGGCCCTGGGCCGCCTAGCCCGAGCAAGCTCAGAATCCGTCGCCAATAAACGATCGCGACCGCCAGAATCGCGCCGAGCTGGATGACGATTTCGAACGTATCGGCTTTCTCCCCCGTAAACCCGAGCAGCTTGCCGGTCAGAATCAAGTGACCCGTCGAGGATACCGGCAGAAACTCCGTCAGCCCTTCCACGATGCCTTGGATCACGGATGTAACGATGTTGGACATGAGTGCATGTTCGCTCCCTTCGAGGTTGAGCCCTATCGGACTACTACCACTGTAGAAGCAAATCCTCAACCCGATATGAAACGACTATTAACATTTTCTTAACTGATCGTCGCGAATGGATGCCGGCAGCGATGGACAAGCAAGTCAAACCCAGAACCGGCCTGCATTTGCCGCAGCTTCATGCCTGTTCGCGTTTAAAATCGGCGGCCATAATATGGTAAATGTACGTTTGTGCATATCCGGCCGTTTTGTGTATGATGTCTGCAGGAATATCAAGCTGCTTGCAAAGGGGAATGCGCAATGCCGGTGATCAATATGCTCTCTTCCGCCCACAAGGTGAAGGGCCAAGGGGTGCTGTCCGCTTATATCGAGCAGGTGAACCTCGTTGAAACAGGGCTCCAAGACACGTACCGGGTGACGAGGAACCGCTTGTTCCCGGGCGCGATCAACCACTATCATACGATCGACCTGAAATTCTATCTCGGCCTCTTCTTCGCGAATCGGGTCGGCACGACGGTCGCGTACGTACACTTCGTGCCCGAGACGATCGAGGAGAGTTTGAAGCTGCCGCCGGTGATCAAAAAAATTTTCTATTCCTACATGATCCGTTTCTATAAATCGGTCGACCATATCGTCGTCGTGAACCCGTATTTCGTCGACGTGTTGAAGACGTACGGGATCGAGGAGCGCAAAGTGACCTACATCCCGAATTTCGTATCGGAGGAACGCTTCTATCGTTATCCGGACGAGCGGATCGCGGAACTTAAGCGCGGACACGGCTTGCCGGCGGATCGGTTCGTCGTGCTCGGCGTCGGACAAGTGCAGACCCGGAAGGGCATTCTCGATTTCATCGAGGTAGCGAAGCGTCTCCCCCATATTCAATTCATCTGGGCGGGAGGCTTCTCGTTCGGGGCGATTACGGACGGGTACAAGGAACTGAAGAAGATCGTCGAGCAACCGCCGGCCAACGTACGGTTCCCCGGCATCGTCGGCCGGGACGAGATGAACGATTATTACAATATGAGCGATCTGATGTTCCTGCCCTCGTACAACGAGCTGTTCCCGATGTCGATTCTGGAGGCGCTGGCGCTGAAGAAGCCCGTGCTGCTGCGGGATCTGGAGTTGTATCCGGCAATCTTGTTCGATCATTACTTGAAAGGCGATTCCATCGAGACATATGTCCGGGCCATCGAATCGCTGCAGGAGAAAGGCGCGGCGTACGAGAGCTGGAGCGAGCGGGCATGGCAGTGCCACGACTATTATTCCGAGCAGCGCGTGCTGGCATTGTGGAAGCAATTCTATGATCGCGTCGGCTCTTGACGGCCGCCATGAACGGGAGTTAGCGAATGAACACGAAACGCTTCAATTTGAAACGCTTCAAGGCGAAATGCTTCAATGTGAAATTCTTCAATGTGATCGTCGTCGTCGTAACGTTCGGCATCTTCCTGTCCTTCTTCCTGTTCCATCAGGGCACGGAATCGATGATGAAAGCGGTTCGCGGCTTGCACCTCCGGTGGCTGCTGCTCGCGGGCGCCGCCATGTTCCTGAGCTGGATATGCGAAATGCTCGCATTGCACACGATACTCGTCAGCAAGCTTCGTATCCGGAGCGGGCTGCTGCGGTCGCTCAAATTCCAGATGATCGGGCAGTTCTTCGGCGCGATCTCGCCATTCTCGGCCGGCAGCCATCCGGCGCAGCTGTACGCGATGACGAAGAACGGCATTCCGGCGGGGGAAGCCGGATCGATTCTGATGATCAAGTTCATGATCCATCAAGTCATCAACATCGCCATCCTGATCGTCTCGCTGCTCTGCATGTTCCGTTATTTCAACGCGAAAGTACAGTACTTCTCCTATCTGTGCGGTCTCGGGCTTGCCGTCCATATCGGCGTCTTGATCGTTACCGTGCTGTTCTGCGCGAACCCGAGGCTGTCCGGGCGCCTGCTCGCAGCCGTATGCGGCGGCTTGGCGCGCGTCAGGCTCTTGAAGAACGCGGAAGCCGCGCGCAGCAAGATGGAGCGCGAACTGATCGACTTTCACCGCAGCGCTTCGTTCCTGAAGCAGCGGCTCGGCATGTGCGTCCGGGCGTCGCTGTTCACGCTGCTGCAATACGCCGCCTTCTTCAGTATGCCGTACTTCGTATATCGCAGCTTCGGACTGCACGAGGCGGATATGTGGACGATGCTGAACGCCCAGATCTTCCTGTTCAATTTTATGGCGGTCATCCCGCTTCCGGGCGCGGCGGGCGGCGCCGAAGGCGGCTTCTACTTCATCTACAGCCTGTTCTTCGCATCGAACTCCATCCTGCCGGCGTTGTTCGTCTGGCGGATCCTGTCCTACTATGCTTCAATCGCGGTCAGCAGCTTGTTCACGCTGCTGCTGCCGAATGCGAAAAGCCGCTCATGAACGGATCATGAGCGGCTCAGCTTGTAGGGAAACCCGCGTTTTTTATAAACGCTGGGATTCTTTTTTATGTTCGAATCTGTCCAGGGGCTTCGAAGGGACGTCCATCCCCCTGTAACCTTCCTTTCAAGACGGAGGGCAATCGCATTCATGTTCTGGACAGCTGCGGGAATATGCGCCTGTTCGGTTGCAATCCGCAGCTCCCGCGAACGGCAATAGCCCCGCAAACGGCAATAGCGAAACCCGTGGAGCTCATTGGCATCCGCGAAGCTTCGCTCTATGGGCTCTTGTCGTTTGCGGTACAATGCCGCCTATGCGCATGTAGGGTAAGGAAAGGATCCACCCCAGACAAGCGGACACAGGTTCCGTTATTGTGGTGAAATCGGGATTTTCGGGGGAGTGCCCGGACACAGGATCCGTTAATGCGCCAGAATGACATCGAAAACAGGCAAATCGGCCGATATTACGGATCTCCTGTCCGCGAACACACGAAAACACGTGCCGAAGAAGCGAATAGCGGATCTCCTGTCCGCTTCCTTGCATCGGCGGATGCACCGTGATGCGCCCTCATGAAACCGGCGGGTTCGAAGCGGTACCCGTGATCCACCCCACGCCGGGGAAGCGCCGGCAGGATCTGCTCGTGCGCCAGGTCCTATAGTCACGAGCCTGCTCTATGCAGCGTATAGGTTTCTCAACAATCTGATCCGCTCATGAGCGGATCATGAGCGGTTTTTCTATAGCATCTTTCGCTAGACGCCTCGCTTGTCGGAACGCTTGATGCCTCGCTGGACACTTAGCTTGTCGCAACGCTTGACGCCGCCTTCGGCGCCCTCTATCTCCTTCTAACGATCAGCATGAGCCGTTTCGTGAACGGCACCCGCGCTTCCCTGTTGGCGCGCAGCACGCCCATGTACGTGTCCAGGACATGATTCGCGAATACGCCGCTTGAGTACTCGTTCGCTTTCGACAGCGCATTGGCGCTCATTCGTTCCCGCAGCCCTTCATTCTCGAGTATCGCCTGGATGCAGGCCGCGAATTCGGCGGGCTCCTTGTACGCGTACCCGTTGAAGCCCTGCTCGATGACGCCGTCGATGCACGGATCGTATTTGCACACGACAGGACAGCCGCTGCTGAGCGCTTCGATATAGGTCAGTCCCTGCGTCTCGCTGGTGGAAGCGTTGACGAAGATATCCGCCAGCTTGTAATAGTGCCTCACCTCATCCGGGGGCACCATGCCCGTCATGACGACATGCTTCTCCAGTCCGAGCTGCCGGATCCGTGCTTCCAGCACGCCGGCGTACGGCCCGTCGCCGACGACGAGCAGCTTGACGCGACGATGCTTCGCGATAACCGCGGGCAGCAGCGTCAGCAGCTCGCCGATGTTCTTCTCTTCCGCGATCCGCCCGATGAACGCCAGCAGCCGGTCTCCTTCGCGTATGCCGTGCTTCGCCATGATGGCCTGCCGCTCTTCGGGAGCCGACGGCTGCCGGAACCGATCGATCGCGATGCCCGTCGGGATGACGTGGATCGGCTTGCGGACGCCGTAGCCGAGCAGCGTCTTGCGCGTCTTGTTCGTCGCCGTAATGATGCCGTCGAGCGGGTTCAGCATCTTCTTCGTAATGATGGCCGACACGTTCTTCGATAGAATGCCGCCCCACAAGTAGTCCAAGTAATTCTCGTACATCGTATGGTACGTGTGCACATGCGGGATATTCAGCTTATGCGCGATGGAACGGGAAGCGAGCATCATGGAAAATTCGGTTTGCGAGTGGATGATGTCCGGTCCCCACGAGACGACTGCCCGCACGAGTTTGCTGAAATACGGAAACGCGACTCTCGCATCCGGATATACGCCGGCGCGGGCCGACCTCATGTAATAGACATCGCCTTCGATCCGGTCATTCCCGGTATGGGACAACGTCAAGATGCGAACGTCATGGCCGGCCTGCTTCAATTCGGCGTACAAATGGTTGACCGAGACGACGACGCCGTTGATGACAGGAGAATAGGTATCCGTCGTTATTAATATTTTCATCCTTCCATCCTCCTGCAAGTGAGCGGATTGTGCAACGATAAGCGCGCATGGCGGCAACGTTCCACCTTGAAGCGTTCCATCTAAACGTTCCTTCAGACTCGTTCCTTCAGAATCATTCCATCTAAAGCATTCAATTCGAAGCATTCCATTTGCTGTCCTTGGATTGCCGCCTCGGCTTCACGCGCGCGAACCGGCCCGTCGCTCGAAAGACCAGCTCGCCGATCGCGATGCCCGAGGCGACGTCGGCAAGCACATGCTGCTTGATGAACAGCGTCGACAGAATGATCAGCCACGCCATGACGGCGGCCGCGATGCGGACGGGACGGGACAAGATTCCCGAAGCCCGCAGCAAGACGTAGCTCGTAATAACGTGAATGCTCGGAAACCCGTTGTACGGTTCGTCCAGCTTGTATGTGATGGGGACGAAATAGTTCCAGCCTTTGCCGAGCGCCGGACGCGGAACATGCGTAGGGTATGCGAGAAAGATCGCGTTGGCCAGCAGGATGCCGACGCAGACCGCGGCAAGCGCCCGGTAATAGGCCTTTCGGTCGTTCCGGAAAATCAAGGCGAGGACAAGCAACAGGAACGGGTACCAGAAAAAATAAAAGACGGAAAACGCCGGTACGAACGGCGTGACGCGGTCCAGATGCGTCGCAAGCACATGTTCGACCGTTCGCTCGTGATTCTGCCAGGAATACAACAGGCCGATGAGCGGTATCGACAACAGCCATAGCAGCGGAGCCTGCCTGCGCAGCATGTTCAAGCGGCTTCCCCCTTCCGGATATGCTGGTATAGAGCGTCTTGGCAGCTGATATAGAGCGCCTTATGAGTTCGTTGTTATCGAGTCCAATGGTATAGAGACCGTTGATATAGGGTGCGTTAGTTAGTATAGCGTGCGTGGATATAGAGCTCGCCTTCGAGGCATGCCTCGGCTTCCAAGGCAGACGACAAGCCGCATCACTAATAAAGGACACCTGCTGGGTGCCCTTCACGGTCGGATCAGACACGCCGCATGTGCTTATTAGCCTACTGTACGACGAAGATATTAAAATTACATAAACGCGTTATTAATTTTCGACTAAGTTTCCTGTTGCTGTACGTCATGCGGTTTCTGCGGCTGCTGCGGTTTCTGGCGCGGCCAACGCGAACAAGCCTGACCGCCGGATCAGGCTTGTTTCTTGCATAAGGTTAAGGTTGGATCCAGGCGAGCTGCATGCATCAGCAGCAGCTTATGCACCCGTTCGGTACATTAATCCTTGAACCGGTAACCGCTCCCCCATACCGTCTCGATGTACGTCGGGTTTGCCGCATCCGCCTCGATTTTCTCGCGGATTTTGCGAATATGCACCGTTACGGTTTGCAAATCGCCGAGCGCGTCGATGCCCCAAATCCGCTCGAACAGATGGTCCTTGCCGAATACGCGGCCGGGATGGCTGGCCAGGAAATAGAGCAGGTCGAACTCTTTCGTCGTCAGCACGGCTTCTTCCTCGTTCACGAGCACCTTCCGCGAATCGGGATCGATGAACAAGCCGCGGATCTGAATATCCTTCTTCGTCTCCTTCTTGCCGATCAGCCGCTCGTATCGCGCGAGATGCGCCTTGACTCTGGCAACCAGCTCGGCCGGCTTGAACGGCTTCGTGATATAGTCGTCCGCTCCCAGCCCCAGGCCGCGAATGACGTCGATGTCCTCCCGCCTCGAAGTGACCATCAGGATGGGAATGTCCTTCTGCTCCCGGATGCCTCTGCACACCTCGAAGCCGTTCATCCTCGGCAGCATCACGTCCAGAATGATCAGGTCGTACGCGCCGGTCAAGCTCATCTCGAGTCCGGACGGGCCGTCGAGCGCCATGTCGACTTGAAAATCGTTGATCTCCAGATAGTCCCGCTGAAGCTCCGATATCGACACGTCGTCTTCGATCAATAGAATCCTCTTCATCGTTCATCAGTCCCTTGGCAGAATGGGCATCTTCAATGTAATCGTCGTTCCGATATGTCGTTCGCTGGCAGCGGCGATGATGCCGCCATGCCCCTCCATGATCTGCTTGGCGATGGCAAGGCCGAGCCCGCTCCCGCCCGTATGGGCGCTTCGCGATTCGTCGACGCGATAGAACCGTTCGAAAATATGCCGCAGCGCATCGGGTTCGATGCCGATGCCGTTATCCGCCAATACCATGACCGCCGCGTCGTTCTCGCGGTAGACGTTCAGCGTGATCATCTTGCGCGGCTTATCCATATAGCGGATGCTGTTCTGGACAATGTTGTTGAGCACGCGCTTGAAATGATCCCGATCCAGGGAGACGTATGCATCGGGCCCGAGACGGATGCTCGCATGGAACGCGATTCCCTGCTTCTCGAGCTCGAATTGCAGCTCTTCCTTCCAGTCGGCGAGGAACGGCGCCAGGGACACCGCTTCGAATTGAAACGGCAGCCGGTTCATGTCCAGCTTGGAGTACAGGAACAGCTCGCCGATCAAATGATCCAGCTCATCGGCCTTGAGCGCGATCGTCCGCATGTATTTGGCATTCTTCTCCGGCGTATCCGCCACCCCTTCCAGAATGCCGTCGATATAGCCCCGGATCGCCGTCAACGGCGTCCGCAGATCGTGAGAGATATGCGCGAGCAGCTCCTTGCGGTTCTCCTCGTACTGCAGCTGCACGCGGATCGATTGCTGCAGGCGGGAGCGCATCTCTTCGAACGCGACGCCGAGCTGGCCGATTTCGTCTTTCCCGGCGACCTGCATCCGGAAATCCAGATTCCCTTCCTTGATCTCGCGGGCCGCATCCCGCAGCGCCTGCAGCGGACGAATGATCCGTTTGGACATGAACGTCGTCAGCACGATATGCGTCAGGACAAGCACGAACAGCAGCGAGATGAACAACGTCGGAAAATATTTGCGGATGAAATACGTGACCGGATCGATCTTCGTAATGATGAACACCGTATCCCGCTCGTTGGCCTTCACGCCGAAATCGACCTGCATATATAAGTAATTCGCATCATCGATCTTCCGCACCGGGTATTGACTCAAGCTGCCCGGCCTTTTGAACGGCGGCAGTCCTTCCAGCAGCTCCGGCGTTTGTTCCATCGCTTGCGAACGGTACGTGAGCGTATCGTTCAGCCGCACGGCCAAGCCGGAGTCGTTAAACTTCAGCTCCGCCGTCATCTCGTCGAAATAATTGCTGTCCGTCAGCAGACCGGGCTGGCGTTCGATCGACCGCTTAATTTCCTTGGCGATATGTTCGATGTCTTCGTGATCGAATTTGTCCTCGGTCGTATGGTATACCCCGATCAGATTCTGCAAATCCCCGCGGTAGAATAGCACCATCAGGAAGGAGATCAGGATGATCGACACGAGCGGTATGACGAGCATCGCCGCATAAGACAGCAGCAGCTTCAATCGAATGGACATGCGGGGACGCTCCTCCTCGAAACGCGGTTGATGGCGGCGGTCCGCATCATCAGCATAAACGCAGATTCTAAATGAACGATGAACCGCTTCTTAAATTTCTATTAATTCGCGGCTGCGCTTGGGCGGTACGATCCTAGACGAAAAATGACTCCTCGCATAGGAAGGAGTCATCTTCGGGAGTAACGATACGCTAGCGCGACCCGATCATATCCCGCATGACGCTTTCGACATCCCGGTAGGCATCGTCTACGTTACGCGCCTGAATGATATGGTCCGGCTTGATCTCGTACTGCTGCGACGAATGCCGGTATTTCGGATCGTAGTAGTGCGTAAGCAGCAGCTCGACCGCCGTCTCGTACGATTCTTTGTCCAGGCAGGATTGAATTTCATGCGCGACCGGCGTATGGATCCTCGCTTTAATGAATTGGAACGCGCGTTTGCACGCTTCCGGCTGCTCCCACGGCTTGTAATCGTCCACGATCTGCCGCACGCGTTCCTCCAGCGGCAGATCGATGAGAATCGCCAGCCCCTGCTCCTTCTTGCCGATGATCAAGTCGGGCAGCACGACTTTGCCGATTCTGCGGCTCTCGGCCTCGAAGGCGACCACCGGCTGGCCGGCATACGCCCATAGCTGTTCCAGCAGCAAGCCGTCGAACATTTTCTGGTTGCTGGCACGGAGGCCGAGCTCGCCGAATACCGAGCCGCGGTGGCCCGCCATTCCTTCCAGGTCGATCGCCGGATAGCCGTCCTCCTGCAGCCTGCGCAGGAGGACCGTCTTGCCGCAGCCGGTATTGCCGTGCAGCACGAGCGCGCGCGGGGCGTATTCCATCGTCGCCAGATGATGGACGACCCATTGCCGGTAAGCGCGATAGCCGCCGGTCAGCCGGTCGGCTTCAAGCCCCATAAGCGAGAGCAGCGTTGCGGACGTCTTGCTGCGCATGCCGCCCCGCCAGCAGAAGACCGTTTTCTTGCCGGGAATGGCGGCGAATTGCTTGATGAACGCCGGCAGCTTGGCCGATACGATCTCAAGCCCGCGCGCCTTGGCCGCTTCGACGCTGACTTGCTTGTACAGCGTTCCGACCTCGGCCCGTTCGTCGTCGTCGAACAGCGGAATATTCAGGCTGCCGGGTATGGTCGCCAACGCATACTCGGATGGCGACCGGACGTCGATCGTCGTGACCGCGCCTGCGTCTTTCAGCTTCCGCCATTTGTCCAATGCGATTTCTTGAAACATACGATTGCTCCTCGCTGATGTCCGCGCCGCTTAAGGCCGTACGGTAATATGCCCCTTGCCCTCGGCGACTTCGCCGATCAATCCCGCTTCCACGCCGGCAGCGATCAGTTCCCGGTGCAGCGCTTCCGCTTCGTTCGCCGCCACGGCGATCAGCAGACCGCCGGACGTAACGGCGTCGCACAGAATCCATTGATCGATCTGATCCATGTCTTCCGGGAACGTCACGCTATCGCTGATATGCTTGTAATTGTTCTTCGTTCCGCCGGGAACGCAGCCAAGCTCGGCTAATTCTCGCGTTCTTGGCAGTACGGGCACCGCATGACGGTGAATCGTGATTTCCGCCTGGCTGCCTTTGGCCATCTCCAGCGCATGGCCGAGCAGGCCGAAGCCCGTAACGTCCGTGCAGGCATGGACATCGTACTTGTCCATGATTTCGGCCGCCGTCTTGTTCAGCGTAGCCATGACCTTCGTCACGCGCGCCGTCTCTTCGGGCGAGAGCCTGTCCTGCTTGATCGAAGTCGTCATGATGCCCACGCCGATCGGCTTGGTCAAGATAAGACGGTCGCCCGGCTTCGCGCCGGCATTGGTCCGGATACGATCCGGGTGGATGGTGCCCGTCACGGCCATGCCGAACTTCGGCTCCTTGTCGTCGATGGAATGGCCGCCGAGCAGCGTAACGCCCGCTTCCTTCGCTTTGTCGGCCGCGCCGCGCATAATGTCGGCCAGAATTGCCTTGTCCAGCGTCGCAATCGGGAAGGCGACGATGTTCAAGCCGGTCAGCGGCTTCCCGCCCATCGCATAGATATCGCTGATCGCGTTGGCGGCGGCGATTTGGCCGAACGCGTACGGGTCATCGACGATCGGCGTGAAGAAATCGACCGTCTGCACGATCGCCAGCTCATCGTTCAACCGGTATACGCCCGCATCGTCGCTGGTGTCGAGGCCGACGAGCAGATTGGGGTTGCGCTCCGCCGGGGGCAGCGTCCGGATGACCTGTTCCAGGTCCGCCGGTCCGATTTTGCAGCCGCAGCCGCCCTTGCTCGACAGCGAAGTTAATTTGACGCTAGTATCAGCACTCATTCGTTCATCCTATCCTCTCCGGTAGTTCTGGTGGGACTCTCGATTCTTCTTGACTATCTCATAATCCTACCGCAATTCGTAGCGTGAATCAAATCTCGCTCCCCCCTCCCGGCGGCCGGAAAGCCGCATCCCGCTTGCGATTTCGACGCCTGTTTGTTGAAAAATGTCGGCAGGCCGAAAGAACGGATCGTCCCGAAACCGTGCCGGCGCCGCCTCGGAAATTGGTTCCTGCAAATAGGGTCATTTCCCTATGTACGCCCGAAAATGCGAACGGCATAATAAGCTTGCGCCGCGAAAAGGAAACGTTTGGATATTTATTCGTCGTGCATGTCGCTGCAGCTCGCTGCAATGTCAGAATGCAAGGAGGGAATTTACAGTTTCAGGTAAAATCATTTAAGGAGGCCCGCGATTGTGGATATATTTGACAAATGGTTCATCAGGCCGCAACTGAATCGTCATGTGCGACGGCAGGCTTGCCTGCTCGCCGCGCTGCTACTGTTTCTACTCGGATTGACCTTCCTGCAAGCGAGCCCGGCCGCGGCTGCGGTATCGGTTCCCAAGCTTGCCGGCGTTGCGCCTGCCGCTAATGCGCTCGTGCCGGACAGCTTCCTCGTCACGCTGACGGTGAATTCGTCCGTGCCGGTCAAGGAAGTAACGGCTTCGGTGGGCGGGCTGGCCGCGGTCAGCTTAACGAAACAAACGGCGGCATGCGGCAGTTCCTGCGAATACCGCGGCATGCTGGATATCTCCTCGCTACCGTGGGGCGCGTTCTCGCTGCAGCTGTCCGCCGTCGACGTCGACGGCACCGCGAGCGCTCCTTTCAGCCTTGCGCTGAAGCATAACAATCCGCCGAAATTGCAGCCGGCCTCCCCGCTGCCCTTTGACGTTGCGGATCCGAATCTTGCCGTCAGCCTGCTGTGCTCGGACGATGATCCGGACGGCTGCTCAGCCGTGAAGATGAGCATTAACGGCACGCTGCTCGCGCAAGGGACGGCTTCGATCGATCAGACGATCGCGGCGGACAAGTGGCTTGGCCAGCAAGCAACCGTCCAGCTGAACGCGACGGATGCGAGCGGCCTTACGCTGAATCAATCGTTCCCCATCTACGTCGAAGCGAGCGACAAGCTGACCGTCGTCGCCCATGAACAAGGGCTCGTGCTCGATTCCGATGCGAACCGCACGTTGATCTGGAATGCATACGACCACCGGCTTCGTATCCATCACCGGGATACGGACGCATGGGAGACGCTTCCGCTGCTCGTTCCCGAGAAGACGGATCTGAACGTGCATCTGACGCCGGACGGCGCGATGGGCGGCGCATTGGACGCGAGCAGTCAAGGGCTTCCGGACGGTTATTATCAGCGAGGGCTCGACCCGTACGGCACCTATGTGAACTTTGAATGGCAAAACGGCGCGCTGGAGCCGCTCGATGCGGCAGACATCCGCGTGAACGGCCGCTATGCCGTCTATCGCGCGCCAGGTTCGGGCTTGCGCGAGCTGTTCATTACGGACACGCTGACGGGCAGCGAACAATTCGTCGGATTCACCGACAGCTACGATTATGCGCTGGACGAGGATGGCACGGTCGTGTATGCAAACGGCGGTCAATTGTTCCGTTATGCGAACGGCGCGGCCGAGCAGGTTACGCAAGACGGCAGCTACGCTTATTCGGCGCCGGTCATGGACGGCGATACGCTGCTCTACGCCCGAACGAATCGGTCGACGAATGCGTCCGAGCTTGTCCTTCGCCGGACCGGCGGCGAGACGGTTCTTCCCGGGGCGACCGTCGTTCCCGGCGATTATATGACGGCCGGAGGCTGGACGGCGTACACCGTTATGACCGCGGAAGGTCAGAAGCAGCTATGGCTTCGCTCTCCTGAAGGCGAAGACGAGCGCCTGACGCCGACGAGCACGAGCGGCAGCCGGCTGATCGCCGTCTCTCCTGCCGGCGACGCGGCCTTCACCTTTGACGGCAGCATCTACCTGAGCCGCAGCGATGCGGCTGGCCGGCAGCCTGCCGAGCAGATCGTGAGCGATAAGGCGACCATGTTCTGGCGCGACGGCTGGCAGGCGTATCTCGGCACGGTCTGGTATGAAGTGACGGGGACGGCCGTCGATCCCGGGACGGGTTCCGGAGAGGACCCGGATCCGGGACAGAATCCCGACCCGGGGGATAATCCGGATCCCGGGCAGAATCCCGATCCGGAGGATAACCCGGACCCCGGACAGAACCCGGATCCTGGCGAGCATCCGGATCCCGGCGGTAATCCGGATCCCGGGCCGAGCGCAGACATTGACGGCAACGGCGTCATCAATATGAAGGACGCGATTGCCTTCCTACGCGCGTTCGGTACGAAGCAGGGCGAGCTGCATTACGATCCGAAAGCGGATTATGACGGCGACGGCGCGATAGACATACAGGATGCGTTCGGCTTCGCGAAGCTGTTCATGATCTCGCTCAAGCCGTAAGATGCTATTGAAATGCCGAAGAAGCCTGCGAGCATCGCAGGCTTCTTGCTGCCTCAATAAGTTAGACGCCGTATGTGTTGAACGGAGCGTTTCTCCTCCGGGTCTAGCGGACAGAGAATCCGTTATTCGGCGCAATCGGACCTATGGGGTAAGCGATCGGACACAGGTTCCGTTAATGTCCCCGAATGGCATCAAAAACAGGCTAATCGGTGGATATAACGAATCTCTTGTCCGCCAACATACGAAAATACGCGATTATCAATTGAATAGCGGATCTCCTGTCCGCGTCCTTGCTCCGACAGACGCACTGCGACCCAGCCGTCTTCATGATGGCTGAGTCGTGATGGCTGGGTCGTGATGGCTGGGTCGTGACGCGGATCATAGGCGATCGAATGGACGATCGGACTTCAAGCCGTGACCAGCCGTTCGCCGCGAATGGCGACATGGCACGGTTCCCACTCCAAGCACACGTTGGACGTCACCTCTAGGCTGAGCAGCGGATCGTCCAATCGACAGACGAAGCGGTACGCGAATGCCGTCTCCACGAACAACAGCCGGAATTCCAGCGTATGCGGGTCTTGCCACGAGAAGCTGCCTTCGACCGGCTGCTCGGATTCGAGGCTCCATGCCGCGAAACGAACGCGGCTCGGCTGCCAGCTGCCGCGCCCCAGCCGGATACGCTGTTCGCCGAAGACGTTGCGCAGGACGCAGATCGCATGGCGATCCTCGAATCGCCATGCGATCGATTCGATCTGCAGATGGCCCGGCTCCATCCGGTACGTCCGATCTTGAATGACCGCTTCGATCGGGGAAGCCGTTTCCGCCTGCGGCTCATCGAAGCGAAACGCCCGCAGCCGCTCGGCGAGCGCGGTATTCCCCTGCTCGTCCGCCGCCAATGCATCAGGCGAGAAGGCGGGCAGCAGCGTCTCCCATACCGTATTCAGCAGCCCGTGCTTGTCTTCGGAGCCCGAAGTCAATACGAGAACCGCTTCCTGCTCCGGCATCACGACGCACATTTGGCCGAAAGCGCCGTCCGCCCGGTAGGCGCCGTGCCGGCAGCGCCAGAACTGATAGCCGTAGCCTTGCGTCCAATCGTTGTCCGGCTCGCTGCCGTTCGCGATGTGAAACCGGGTTGCCTCCCGGACCCACGCTTCGGTCAGCAGCCGCCGGCCTTCCCACTCGCCGCCCTGCAGATAGAGCTGGCCGAATTTGGCGATGGCTTCGGTCGTAAGACGAAGCCCCGAGCCTCCGACCGTCACGCCGTGCGGGCAAGTCTTCCATGACGTCCCTGTCATGCCAAGCGGAGCGAACAGACGCGGAACGAGATAATCGTGCAGCGTCTGGCCCGCCACGCGCTGCAGAATGGCCGAAAGCATGTAGGTCGCGGGGGTGTTATAGAAGAAATGCGTTCCGGGAACATTCGGCACGGGAGCGGCCAGAAACCGTCTGACCCATCCGTCCTCCCCCGGCGTCCAGTCGTCGATAGCTTCCGTTTGTCCCGTGCCCATCATCAGCAAATGCCTGATCGTCATGGCCGCCAGATTCGGCGAAATCGTCTCCGGGCGCTCGTCCTCGAAGAAATCGACGACCTTGTCATTCAATGTCAGGAAGCCTTCGGCTTCGGCGATTCCGATCGCCGTCGCGGCAAAGCTCTTGGACATCGAGTAGAGCTCATGCGGGTGCTCCGGTCCGTACGGCGACGACCATCCCTCGGCCGCGACCTGTCCGCGCCGCAACAGCATGAAGCCGTGTACCTCGAACCCCCGGTCCCGGACGGCGTCCAGGAAACCGGCGATCGCGCTGGATGCGATGCCTTGCGCTTCGGGCGTCGACCTCGGCAGCGCGCAATGAAGCTTCATGGTAAATTGACCTCCCTATATGGGACTGCTAGGTTAGCAATGCGATAGCTTAATAGCCGCGTATGCGCCGTTTAGCCGTTCATGATGGAACGAATGCCCGGCCAGTGCAGCCAAATGTCCTTCATCGGGGCTCTCCAGTCCTGATTATGCTCGGTATGCTTCACGCGGAAGAAGATCGCGTAGCGCGGGAACGGCGATGCGTTCTGGGCGACGCTGTGCGCAAGCTGGTAATGAACGAGGAACACGTCCCCGGGCTCGCCGAGCGTCTGGACGGGATCCGGCAGTTCGACCGGCGGCATACCGTTCAGGAGCGCTTCCGGCCCATGCTCCCTGAAATACGATTCATACTGCGTATGCGTGCCCGGCCAGACGGTGAAATTGCCTGCGTACTGCTCGCGAACCGGACTGAGCAGCACGCCGACCAGCATCGTGAAGTTGCCGATCGTGCCTTCTTTCACGCCGTTGGTCGGCGAATACATACCGTCCAGATGCGGCCTGGCAACGGCCGGAGGGTCCTGTAGCGACGGGAATCGCAAGGCGATCTGACCGGCGTTCACGGGAAGCGCGCTGCCTTCCCCGAGCAAGTCCTCAACCAGCGATTTGACGGGCGTATCGTTGAACAGCCCGGAGATCGGCGACTGGGCTTGCAGCTCCGGACAGAATGACTGGGCGCGATACGTTTGCATTTGCGCCGGATCCATGCCCTGTCCTACCGAATGATTGATATGCTTCACCGCATGGTCGACCATCAATTTGGGAATAACGCCGGGCACGTGAATGTACCCGTTCTTCAGCATGGATGCCTTCTGCTCGAACGTTAATTTCATGTGACGATACCTCCAAAACATAAAGTAGGAATGCGTTCCTCTTACACATTCCACCTTCTGCCAGCTTCTCCTGCCCTCAGAACATAAAAAAACTTCCGGTCTTGCGACCGGAAGCTTGGCGTTGTACGAAATAGGCAGCTGAAGCGATTGACGTTGGATGACGCCGTTTGGAACGAGGCGGCGTTCAATGATCCCATAGGAATCCAGGCAGCTGCGAGTTCCCAACCGCTGAAATGGTCTCGCGAGCGAGCCTAGCGTCAAGGCGCGTCGTCCAGGAGAGAGTCGATGATGCGCAGTAATCGTCCAGCTAATTTGACGCTGTCGGCATAGGCGGCCGCGGCCAGCTTCTGCCGTTCGGCGATCGCCTTCCGCTTCGCGGCGCGTGCCGCCTGGCCGGCATCATAGCTGTCCGCGTCATAATCGTCCTCGGCCAGGACAAGCCCGTCCGAGAGCGCCAGCCTGGCGATCGGCCTGCTATCCGCGAGCAGCGCATGCATGTCGGACAAGTCGGCGGGCTCGATGGCACGGCGAGCGCCTTTGTGCGGATTGCTGGCAAGCAGCCGATCCGCAAGCTCCGCGAGCGCTTCGTAATCCGCTGCGGATACGGGCGCGGACTGTTCGATACCGTCCTCGCTGTCCAGCGCCGCGTTCAGCCTATCGTGCAGCCGCTGAAGCTTCGGCAGCAGCTCCTCCCGATTCTCGCCCGGATCGGTATCGAGCTCCGCCAGCACATCCACCGTGGATTCCGCCTCGATGCTGGGGCGATACGTCGTCCGCCTCTCGATCAGCGCCTCGGCGATTAACGGCAGCGCAATGCGGGGCGCTTCTTTCGCGAATCGCTTCCGCAGCTCCGCCGTCATGCCGCCTTCATAGCTCAGGCCGTCGTCGCCTTCCAAGCGAAACAGCTTCTTGGCAGGATGAAAGCCCTGCAGGCTGCCTCTAACCTTCAGGTAAACGGAATCGACACGCGTTTCTTCAATATATGCCGCGGCGGCATTCAGCTGCTCCGGACGCAGCTCCGTTTCGCCCGCGAGGCCTGCGGGCGTCGCCAGCTCGACGACGATCGGCGCGCGCAGCTTCGACAGCGTGCTCACCAGCTTGCCATACGCCAGGACGGCCGAAGCTGGAAGAGCTCGCAGCGCGGATCGCAAGCCGACGATATCGCGGGTGTCCTGCGCCAGCGCGAACAGCCGCTGCACGGCTTGCGAGGCTGGCGTCATGCCGAACAGATCGGCCACGGCGGACGATGCAAGGCGAATGCCGTCATCGCCGCTCCCGATCAAGTCGAAGGCGTTGTCCCGCCGAATGGCCGCGCTCGCCTTTCCGCCCGCTGCCGAGCATCGCGAATCCAGCGGGTAGATCGCGCTGCGAACGGCTTCCGCCAGTTCCAGGCTGTCCGGCAAGGCCGGCGCTCCTGTGCGTTCGTCCGCAGCAGCATTCGCGGTTTCGTTACTAGCCTCATTCGTAACTTCATTATTAGCCGCGCTAATAGATTCATTAGCAGCTCCACTGCTGCCGTCATGAATGGCTTCAATGGAAGATTCTTTCATCGATTCAGGGATGGACATATAGAATCCGATCACATCGCGTCCGCTTTCGAAGGCTTCCATAGCGGCGGATTTCCAGTTAGGGCGTGACAAGATGCTCACCTCGGCGCAACTTAAGAGTACAGAAGCCATTATACAGGTTCATTTCTCAACTAGCTATATGCAACGATAGAACCGCTGGTATAAACCGCTATGGCAAACGCTATGGCCGCGTCCGCCGCCAGACAGCGCGAAAAGGCCGGAATCCCCCGATGGGACTCCAGCCTTCCGTGATTCGTGAACGAATCGCATACGAACGCGATCCTACAGGCAACAGGAAACGGATGCACGTTCTCGTCGGCCTATTCGGCCTTGCGCGCTAACGTCCGGCTCAGCATGCGGCGCACTTGCTTCTCCAGCGTTTCCTTGTTCAGGAACGGCGCGAGCTCGGACAGCCTGTCGGCGCCAAGCTCGCCGATCGTTACATGGTCCATCAGCTTCTCCAGACTCTCCTTGGACAGGAAAGGCGCCAGCTCGACGACTTGATCGAATCCGACATCGCCATCGACGGCTTTGTCGACAAGGCGGTCCAGCGTTTGCCGGCCGATGAACGGCGCCAGCTCCTGGACATAGCGCCATTCGATTCGGCCCGCCTCCGCCTGCTGCACGAGCTGGTCGATATGCTCGGCGTTCAGGAACGGAGCGATACTGACGAGTTCGCGGATATCGAGCGTGCCGCCCGCCGCTTTGCCCACCAGCCGGGCCAGCGTATCCCGGCGGATGAAAGGGGCCAGCTCTTGCACGAACCGCCACTCGATCTTGCCGTCCTCCGCCTGCCGCACGAGCTGGTCGATATGCTCGGTGTCCAGGAACGGAGCGAGGCTGACCATTTGACGAATATCGAACGTACCGTTCGCTGCCTTGCTCACCAATCGGGCCAGCGTGCTCCGGCTGATGAACGGCGCCAAGCTCTGCAGCACGTCGCCGTTCAGCCGGCCGTCTTCGACGTAGCCGATCATTTCGTCAATCGTGTCGCTTCCCAGGAACGGCGCCAGATCCATGATCGACCGCAAGCTTGGGTATTCGCCGTCCGCTTCTTCGGCTTCCTCGTGCGGCTGTTCATCCTTGTCAACGGATTCTCCGATCTCGCCGGCTTCGGCGCTGTCGACGGCTTCAGCGGCTCCCGGTGCTTCCAATGCTTCAAGCGCTTTCAATCCTTCAAGCGCTTTCAATCCTTCAAGTGCGTCCAATGCTTCCGGTGCTTCCAATGCTTCAAGAGCTTTCAGTCCTGCGCCGCTTACGCCCAGTGACGTATCTGCGACGGCGTCCACCGCTTCCGCAGTAACGGCATCCTGCTTTGCGACCGGCGTCGCTTCCATGCTCTCGGCTGACGCCGGTGCCGCCTCTTGGCTCACAGCCGCCTCGTTTGCCGTATCGGCAGCGGCTTCTACCTTTAGGAGCGCTTCCCGCTCCGGTGCAGCCGGTACGACGGCCGGCGCTTCCTGCGCTTGCGCCGGCACGATCCGGCTTTCGCCGGCGAGCAGCTCGTCGATCGAGATCCCGAGCAGGCGGCCGATGGTCGGCAGCAGACCGATATCGGGCATCGATTCCCCCCGTTCCCACTTGGATACGGCTTGGTGACTGACATTGACCTTCATGGCGAACTCCGCCTGCGTCATGCTTTTTTCTTTTCTCAACGTCGAAATGTATGCGCCGATCTTCCGAATGTCCATCTATTGAACGCCTCCGCTTGCAAGAATGTACAGTGCGCACTGTCTGGGTACAGCATAGCAAACCGACCGGTCCCGATCTATCAAACGTCAGTTGAACAAGCAGATTCAACCGGCGGTTGAATCTGCTTCTGCGCTGCCAACGCCCGATATCCCTTCATTCTCCGGCCGTTTGCCAGCTTCACCGGACAGTCCTGTATGGCAGTCGTCGGACCTTAATCTTGAACGACGATCGTTTTGAGCAGCCCGCCCGCGCCTTCGACGACTTGTCCGAAGACGCCGGGAACTTCCTCCATCGCGAAGCGATGGGTGACGATCGCCATCGGGTCGATCGCGCCTTGCGCCATGAGCCGCTGAACCGCTTCGCCGTCCTTCATTCCGGCATAGAGCGAAGCCGTGATTTGGATATGCTTGCCGATCAGCCGGCTCGATTGAAATTCGAACCGCGCCCCTTCGCCGATGACCACGATCGTTCCGCCGATGCGCAGCGCCCCGAACGCCAGCTCGTAAGAAGCCGCTTTGCCCGAGCATTCGACGACGTAGCCGACGCCTTCGCCGCCGCTCCACGTCCTCAGCCGTTCCTCCGTATCCTCGCCCGGCTTCAGCGCGATTTCGGCCCCCATGCGGATGGCCGCGGCGCGGCGTTCCTCGATGGGATCGACGGCGGCGACCTTCGCGCCGCGCAATACGGCTAGCGCAGCCGCGGCAAGCCCGATCGGCCCGCAGCCCGTCACGGCAACCCGGTCGCCTTCGCCGATCGACGTCCGCGACAGGGCGGCGTAAGGCGTACCCCAATTGTCGAAGATGAGACTTCCCGCCTCGTATCCGATCTCGGGCTCGAGCGGCAAGCAATTCCGTTCCGGTACGGCGATCTTCTCCGAGAAACCGAACCCCATATGCGTAATCGGCCGGGCGCATCTGACATATGCCCCTTCCTTGCATGCTTTGCATACGCCGCAGCCTTTCACGTTGTTGACGGCGACGCGATCGCCCGGCTGCAGCCGAACCACGCCGGGACCCGCCTGCGCGACGATGCCCGCGACCTCGTGTCCCGCCACGTAATCGGAATGCTCGGTCACATGCCAGCACCACTTGTCCGAGCCGCATATACCGCAGGCTTTCACGTCAACGATCACTTCGCCTTCTCCTGCCTGCGGCTCCGCGACGTCGACCAGTCTTAAATCCTGCGGGCCGAACGCTTGTATTTGTTTCATGAATGAATCCTCCGCGTGTCTAATCGATCGGCCGTTCGAACAGAAATTCATCAACGGCGCTTATTCCTACTATAAGCATGTCGGCCGCGAATGAAAAGGCCTTCTTGACGCCCGGCGGGACAGGCTTGCGACAGGCTGCGCCGAAGCTCGTTCGCATGCTTTTCCGATTGATGAATACATTAAAGTATTCGATAACCAGGAGGATCAAGCTATGGCACAACCTGAGCGATCATTCATGAGAGGGACGCTGGCCCTGTCTATCGCCGCTTTCATCAACCGCATTCTCGGCTTTATCAGCGGCATGTTCGTCGCGCGCGTACTGGGCGCCGAAGGAATCGGGCTGCTGATGATGGCCCATCCGCTCGTCCCGCTCGTCATCACGATCACGGAGCTCGGCCTGCCGGTCGCGATCTCCAAGCTGGTCGCGGAGGCGCAGGCGCAGGGCAACCGGAACAAAATCAGGCGCATTCTACATGTCTCGCTGGTTGTCACCGGAGCGCTCAGCGTAACGCTGACGGCCGTATCGCTGCTCGGCTCGCATTGGATCGCGTCTCTCCTGCTCAGCGACAAGCGCGCGTATTACGCGATGATCGCGATTACGCCGATCGCGCCGATCGTGGCCGTGTCCGCCGTGCTTAGGGGGTATTTCCGCGGGATACAGCAGATGCGGACGATTGCCGCCTCCGACGTGCTGGAGCATACAGTGCAGATTGCCTGCGTCCTGGCGCTGGTCCATGTGCTGATGCCGTACGGCGTCGCGTATGCCGCCGCCGGCGCGATGGCCGCATCGGTCCTGAGCGAAGCGACCGGCCTGTTGTTCCTCTTCGCCAGCTACAAGCTGCGCGGCGAGCAGAAGACCGCCGGAGAGACGTGGGCGGCCCACTTGAAGCAAGGCAAGGGCACGCTGAGCGAGCTGCTGAAGATCGGTCTGCCGACCACCGGACAGGGCGTCGTCCAATCGCTGTACGGCGCGTTTCAGCCTTTGCTCATTTCTACGAGCTTGGCGATGGCGGGCATCAGTACCGCGCTCGCGACGAAGCAGTTCGGCTTATTGGCCGGGTACGCCTTCCCGCTGCTGTTCATGCCGAGCTTCATCACCCAGTCCTTGTCCACGGCGCTCGTGCCCGCGATCGGCGAAGCCTCGGCGAACAAGAACGGGCTGCTCATGCATGAACGCATGAACCAGGCGCTTCGCCTCGGCCTGTTGATCGGCGCGCCCGCGACCGTCATCCTGTTCGTGTGGGCGACGCCGCTCACGACGCTCATCTACGGTTCGCCGGAAGCGGGCATGCTGCTCAAAATATTAGCGCCGATCTTCTTCCTCCATTATTTCGACGCCCCGCTTCATGCGATCCTGCTGGGGCTCGGCCGCGCGAGCGCGACGCTGTGGAATTTCACCGCGGCCACGGCGTTCAAAGCGGTGTCCATCTTCGTCTTCGGCAGTCAGTTCGGCATCGTCGGCGTCGCCTTCGGCATCGGGGTCGGCATCGTCATGCAGACGCTGCTGAACTTCTTCTCGATTTCCGGATCGATCGGCATCTATGTCCCGATCCAGCCCTACATCAAGGTCGGCATCTGCATGACGTTCATGGCGCTGTGCGGACAGGTCATCATGGACTTCATGACTTCCGAGCTCGGACTGTCGCAGCTATGGAGCGTCATCGGTTCCATCGCGTTGGCGCTGCTGCTTTATTTCGTTGCCCTGCTGACCTCGAATACGCTGCATTGGAAAATCACGCGCCATACGATCGGCATCCGCTGGTAACGGCCGGCGTTACCCATTCTTGGTTCGTCATCGCCGGCAATCGCGCGAATCCCGATGCGCGGCGCGGAACCCGACATGCGGAGCTTGCAAAGGTACAGCCAGCGTCAGGCAGGCTTACCCAGCGAATTCACGGATGCGCTCCAGTGGATCCGTGCTTCCGCCGAAAGCCTTAATCGAACAGCAGTCTGCGCTCCGGATGGCGCTTCATCTCGAACAGCGCCCGGATCTGTTCCGGCGTGTTGCGCTCCAGCGATAATTCAGGCAGCTCGTCTTCGCCGAAATAGCCGACTTCCGTCGTCTCCATGCCGGCGGCGGCTTGTCCGCCGCGCACGTCGCAGCGAATGAAGATTTTGTAGACGTGATTGGGAGACGGCGGATGCGCATGGAACTTCTTGTCCGCGATCCCGAGCAGTTCGGAAGCGGTCACGTCCAGTCCCGCTTCTTCCCGAACTTCCTTGACGACGTTCTCCTTGGCCGACAAGCCGATGTCCGCCCATCCGCCCGGCAGCGCCCAGGCGCCGTCCAGCCGTTCCTTGACGAGCAGAATCCGGTCCTCCTCGTCGATGATCACGCCGCGCACGTCCACCTTGGGCGTCTGATAGCCGGAGTCGCTTGCGAACAAGTCGCGGATCTTGGTTGTTTCGACATCGGTATACGCATGCATGATTTCAATGCTTAATGACCTTAATTGTTCGAAGCGCTCCAGATCGTACATATCCTTCGAGTAAGCGAGTCCCGCTTGGCTGATCGCTTGAATCTGTTTTGCCCAATCGAGCCATTTCAGCTGCATGGCATTCATCCTTTCTATGCTTGATGAGGCTTGACGGCATCGACGATCAAGGAAACGGACCGCAGGATGCCGTCTGCGTTTCGATGGTCGTAACGCAAGGAACGATAGACGAGGCCGTCGTCCTCGTTCCAATCGATGCTGTGGAACCGGCCTTGTTCATCGCAATATTCGAGCAGCTTGACCTGGAATCCTGCCGCCTCGAACATCGTTACGAGCGTCCGGTATGTATATACGATCCGATGGCTCGCCGCCGGATGGTCTGCCGGTCCCGGTCCGCCGACTTGAACGATGCGTTGATAAGCTTCATCGGGAAAATAGCCGTCCGGCACGGCGCAGCGCACATAACCGCCGGGCTTTAAGAAATCGAAGCAGCATTTGGCGGCGGCGACGCCTTCCTCGGCATCGAGATGCTCCCACACATGCTCCGCTACGACGGCATCGATGCCCGCCGCCGGGAACCGCGCCTCCCATTGCGGACGATTCAAAAGATTCAAGTCGCTTTCCTGCGTCTGAAGCCAACCCGGATTATTGTTGTAATCTCCTGCGCCGATGACAAGCTTCAATGGTTCGTATGCGTTCATTGTTCTCGCCCCTCCCTTATACGACCTTGTTCTCAGTGTAGCACAGCCGATCTGGGAATAAATGGATTCATATTCTTCGCGGATGGATTTATGTGACTAATCGCGAACAGTCCCGTAATAACGCAAGGAAGCCGCCGGAATGCCGTACCGGCGGCTTCCTTGCCCGTGTTCGCCGTTATGGCGTTTCGTCTTGATGCAGTCCCTGCTCCACAACCCCCTCTTGATGATTGACGAAGCGGGCGGCGACGAAGAGCAGATCGGAGAGGCGGTTCAGGTAGGTCAATACGACCGGACTGATGTCTTCTTCCTTCCATACGTCCACGGCCATCCGTTCGGCGCGGCGAACGACCGTCCTTGCCGCGTGCAGCGCCGCGCCGCATGGGCTCCCGCCCGGCAGAATGAAATTGCCGAGCGGCGGCAGCGCCGCCTCCAGCTCGTCGATCCGGTCTTCCAGCTCGCGGACATCCGCGTCCGTAATCGGCCAGGCGACCTTCATTCTCGTCGGCGTCGCCAGCTCCGCCCCCACATGGAACAGCTTCGTCTGCACGACATGCATCGTCTGCCGCAGCGGCGTCCATTCGTCGCCCTTCCCCAGCCAAGCCAGCGCCAAGCCGAGCATCGAATTGGCTTCGTCGCACGTACCGTAGGCATTGACCCGCGCGGAATGCTTCGAAATCCTCGTGCCGTACACCAAGCTCGTTTGTCCCTTGTCACCCGTTCGCGTATAGATTTTCACGGAAATCCCCCTCGCCTGCGCTTACATATTCCGCCGGTACTGCCCGCCGACTTCGTACAGAGCGCGCGTGATTTGACCGAGCGATGCCGACTTCACGACGTCCATTAACGCTTCGAACACATTGCCGTCCTGCCGGGCGGCCTGCTTCAACCGTTCGAGCGCCGCTTCGCTGCCGTCTTGATGCTGCTGCCGGAACGCCGCCAGATGTCGGATTTGCTCCCGCTTCTCCGCTTCCGTCGACCGTGCCAGCTCGATATCGTCCGGCTGCCGGGCCGGGTTCGGATCGACGAACGCGTTCACCCCGATGATCGGCAGCTCGCCGCTATGCTTCAGCTGCTCGTAATGGAGCGATTCGTCCTGGATCTTGCCCCGCTGATATCCCGTCTCCATGGCGCCCAGCACGCCGCCGCGGTCGTGCAGCCGCTGAAACTCCAGCAGCACCGCTTCTTCCATCAAGTCCGTCAGCTCCTCCACGATATACGAGCCTTGCAGCGGATTCTCGTTCTTGGCCAGCCCAAGCTCCCGGTTGATGATGAGCTGAATCGCCATCGCGCGGCGCACCGAGCTTTCGGTCGGCGTCGTGACGGCTTCGTCGTACGCGTTCGTGTGCAGCGAATTGCAGTTGTCGTAGATCGCCATCAGCGCCTGCAACGTCGTGCGGATATCGTTGAAGTCCATCTCCTGCGCATGCAGCGACCGGCCGGACGTCTGGATATGGTACTTCAGCTTCTGGCTGCGCTCGTTCGCGCCGTACTTATGCTTCATGACGACGGCCCAGATGCGGCGGGCGACGCGGCCCATGACGCAGTACTCCGGATCGAGCCCGTTGCTGAAGAAGAACGACAGGTTCGGGGCAAAATCGTCGATTCGCATCCCGCGCGACAAATAGTATTCGACGTACGTAAACCCGTTCGCCAGCGTAAACGCCAGCTGCGTGATCGGATTGGCTCCGGCCTCCGCGATATGATAGCCGCTGATGCTGACCGAGTAATAATGATGCACGCGATGATCGATGAAATATTGCTGTACGTCCCCCATCATCTTCAAGGCGAACTCCGTGCTGAAAATGCATGTATTCTGTCCCTGATCCTCCTTGAGAATGTCCGCCTGCACCGTGCCGCGGACCGATTGCAGCGTCGCCGCCTTGATGGCGGCGTATTCCGCCGCGTCCGGCTGCCGTCCATGCTTCGCCGCGAAACGGTCGACCTGCTGGTCGATGGCCGTGTTCATGAACATCGCCAGAATGGCCGGCGCCGGACCGTTGATCGTCATCGACACGCTTACGGCCGGATGGCATAGATCGAAGCCGTCGTACAGCTTCTTCATGTCGTCGAGCGAGCAGACGTTGACGCCGCTGTTGCCGATTTTGCCGTAAATATCGGGCTGCTCGCTCGGATCCTGCCCGTACAGCGTCACGCTGTCGAAGGCCGTGGACAGCCGCTTCGCGTCGTCGTTGCGGCACAGGTAGTGGAACCGGCGGTTCGTGCGCTCCGGCGTTCCTTCGCCCGCGAATTGGCGCTTCGGCTCCTCGTCGGTCCGTTTGAACGGGAAGACGCCCGCCGTATACGGGAACGAACCGGGCAGGTTCTCCTTCAGCAGCCAGCGTAGCAACTCGCCGTCGTCCTCGAACTTCGGCAGGCTGACGCGCGGAATGCGGCTGCCCGACAGCGAATGGACGGTCAGTTCCGTCACGACTTCCTTGCCGCGAACATTAGCGATCAGACGCTCCTGGCCGTACGTCTCGCGGACGGACGGCCAGGCCTCAAGCAGCCGCCGGCTATCCGGATGCATACCGGCTTCGCAGGCGGCAATCATGGCGTCCAGCCTCGCCGCGAACAAAACCGCCTCGGCCTCGGACAGATGACTGCCGTCATCGGCCGCGATTTGCTGCCTGGCGGTGCGCAGCGCGGCCAGCTTCCGGGCGGCCGCGACTTGTTCCTCCGCGAACGCGCGGTAGCGGCGGACGGCATGAATGATCTCGCTTAGGTATCCCGTTCGCTCAGGCGGAATGATCGTCGTTTTCATCATATCGTTAATCGTCTCATGCTTCGAGTTATTCTTCGAGGCTTGCTTGGACGCGTTCCCCGCGGCATCGGCAGCTGTACTCGCCGCCGGATTGCTTGCTGCGCCCGCTGCTCCCGGCAACCAATCATCCGCTTCCGGCAGCGCCCAGCTTCCGCCCGTCTTCGCCTCGACGATCCGCATCAGCTCCCGGAACAGCTCCGTCGTGCCGGAATCGTTGAACTGGCTGGCGATCGTCCCGAAGACGGGCAGCCGTTCGTCGGGAATGTCGAACGCCTGGCGGCTGCGCTTGAACTGCTTGCGCACGTCCCGCAGCGCATCCTCCGATCCCCGGCGCTCGAACTTATTGATAACGATGATGTCCGCATAATCGAGCATGTCGATTTTCTCCAGCTGGGAAGCGGCGCCGAATTCGCTCGTCATGACGTACATCGTCACGTCGCTGATATCGACGATCGCCGCCCCGCCTTGGCCGATGCCGCTTGTCTCGACGATGACGAAGTCGTACCCCGCCTGCTTCGCGACGGCGACGGCATCCGTGGCGGCTTCGCTGATTTCGGATTTCGAGCCCCTCGTCGCCATGCTGCGCATGAATACCCTCGGACCGTGGACCGCGTTCATCCGAATCCGGTCGCCGAGCAAGGCGCCGCCCGACTTCAGCTTCGTCGGGTCGATCGAGATGACGGCAATCGAGCGGTCCGGGAAACGGTCGAGATAACGCCGCACCAGCTCATCGGTCAGCGAGCTCTTGCCTGCGCCGCCGGTCCCGGTTATGCCGAGCACGGGCACTGATGCCGCTGCAGGCGCATTGGCGCGCAGCTGCGCAAGCACGGCGGTCTCGGCGTCGTCCAATTGCGCCTTGGACGCCTGATCCTCCGCAAGCGAGATCAGCCTGGCCGCGGCGCTCCGGCTCCGTGACTGCAAGGCCGCGAGCTCCTCCGCCGCTTGTCGCGGCGGCTTGAAATCGCAAGCTTGAATCATATAGTTGATCATACCTTGCAAGCCCATCTCGCGGCCGTCGTCGGGCGAGAACACGCGGGCGATCCCGTACTCGTGCAGCGCCTTGATCTCCGCCGGGACGATAACGCCGCCGCCTCCCGCGAAGATGCGGATATGGCCGGCCCCCGCCTGCTGCAGCACGTCATGCATATAAGTCAAGTATTCGATATGCCCGCCTTGATACGAGCTGATCGCGATGCCCTGCACATCCTCCTGAATCGCCGCGTCCGTTACTTCCTGCACGGAGCGGTTGTGGCCGAGATGAATCACCTCGACGCCGGATGCTTGAAGAATCCGCCTCATAATGTTGATCGAGGCATCATGCCCGTCGAACAATGCGGCAGCCGTCACAAAACGCACATGGTGTATCGGGCGAACCATTTGCGGTTCCATGCTGCATTCCGCCCTTCCGTCAAGATTGATCCTGCTGCGACTTCTTGTAACCCCTTACTACTTACCATATTCGCGGCCGCGCAAGAGATTCCGTTTCCAAGACGCCGTCGATATCCGTATTCGCCCCGAGAACGACGAAAATCCCGCAGGCAAGTCCTGCGGGATTTCAATTAACCGTTACGTCGGCGGAAGTCGAGCATGAACTCGGTTAGCCGTTAGTTGGCGGAAGCAGAGCATGACATCGGTTAACCGTTACGTCGGCGGAAGCAGAGCATAAAACCGGTTAACCGTTACGTTGGCGGAAGTCGAGCATGAACTCGGCAAGCGCCTTGCACGCTGTATAAGGTACCGCATTATATGCCGAGGCGCGTATTCCGCCGACGCTGCGATGGCCCGCCAATCCGTCGAAGCCGTTCGCTTCCGATTCCAGCACGAAACGCTTCTCCATCGCCTCGTCCGCCATGCGCCAGGTCATATTCATCATCGAACGGTCGGACTTCGCGATCAAGCCGTCGTAGAACCCGTCGCTCTGATCGATGACGCCGTAGATCAGCTCCGCTTTGCGGCGATTCTCCTGCTCGATCGCCGCTATCCCCCCCTGTCGCTCCGTCCATTCCAGGACGAGCTTCATCATGTATACGGCATGGACGGGCGGCGTATTGTACATGGATTTATGCTGAGCGTACGTGCTGTATCTAAGTATGGACGGGAGCTGTCGAACTTTGGCGAAGACGTCCAGGAGATCCTTGCGGACGACCGCGACCGTAACGCCGGCGGGACCGAGATTTTTTTGAGCGGATGCGTAGCACATCGCAAACCGTCTGTAGTCGATGACCCGGCTTAACATATCGCTCGTCATATCCCCGATCAACGGGACGGCCCCGGTGTCGGGGAAGTGCCGAAACTGCGAACCCTCGATCGTGTTATTCGTCGTCATGTGGACATACGCCATAGCCGGGTCCAATGGCAGATCGTCTACCGCGGGAAGCGTGCGCCAGTTCGCGTTCTTGCTGCTGGCCAGCACGGTTGCATCGCCAACGAAGCGCGCTTCCTGGTACGCCTTCTCCGAGAAGCTGCCGGATACGACATATCCTCCGGCTTTCCCCGACTCCTTCGCGTTCAGCGGCAGCATCGCGAACTGCATGCTCGCTCCGCCGCCCATCGTCAGGACCGTGTAACTCGCGTCCAACCCGAGCAGCTTCAGCAGCAGCTGCCCGGTTTCTTCGAACAGCCGTTCCACATCGGAGCTGCGATGGGACATTTCCATGATCGACATGCCGCCGTGCCTATAGTCGATCAATTGCCGCTGCGCCTGCCGCAGCACCTCCAGCGGCAGAGCTGCCGGCCCCGGATTGAAATTATGAATCCGTTCCAATGGACATCTTCCTCTCCCTTTGCGAAAACGCAAAAACGCCCCTCGTCTTATTGGGACGAGGAGCGTTCGCTCGCGGTGCCACCCAACTTGATCAAACCGCTTCGGGTTCGATCCGCTTGGTTCCGCGATAACGGGCGGGGCCGGTAAACTTAGGAGCATCGACGGAACAATCGATGCTCTTGACGGAAACGCCTCCGAGTTGGATGCTCATCATCGGCATAATCAGGTCATGGAATTGTTCCTTCAACCTTATACCTGCGGTCGGTGTCTGTCAATCCTCGTTTGGACGGACGTACGGCACGTTCAACGAATTAATCTTGTTAATTATATCGAGCCGCATACGGTTTCTCGACCTTCTGGAAGCAGCATTTGCTCGTCCGGTCATTCAAACCGCAAACAAGCTTATCGCCCTATATGTCCGTCGAATAGACAGCGAATCCGCCGCGTTTGTTCCAGCCCATACGGCGCCAGAACGATTGGCCGATTTCATTATCGTCCAGGACGAAAATATGGCATTTGTCGACTCCTGTCCGCCAGCTAACAATAAGTCGTTAAAAGAAGCGAATAGCGGATCTTCTGTCCGCTGCCTTGCTTGAGCGGTCATGCGGTCATGCGGTCGTATGATCGTGCGGTCATGCGCTCGTGCGGTCGTGCGCTCATGCTGCCGGGACTGTCCGAGGTCTGCGATTCGATTTGCTCCGAACCATCCAACCTGGTATTTATATACCGAGCCGCTGACGACTCTATCAGCGGCTCCCTTGCCGGATCACGTGCTGACAGCTTGTTGATCACGAGTTGAGCGCTGGCTTGGATGTCCTTAAGCCCCTTGAATCACGCTGCGAATGAACGCCGCATCTTCCGCGCTGAGCGGCTTGCCCGCGCTCTGCGCATTGGATTCCACCTGTTTCGCGTTCTTGAAGCCCGGAATGACGCAGGCGTTCGGCGATTGCGCCAGGGCGTACTGAATCGCGACCCGTACCAGATCCTGTACGTCCGTGCCGAACCGTTCCTTGATCGGCGTCAGCCGGCGGCGGATTTCGAGCAGGCGCTCCTTCGTATACGATGAATTGGAAGCCCGGATATCGCCGTCGCCGAATTGCGGCGGGTTCTCCGGATCGAATTTGTCGAGCAGCAAGCCTTGCGCAAGCGGTCCGAACAGCACCATGCCGATGTTCTGCTCGTCCGCCCAGCGGAACAAGTTCGTGTCCGGCTTGTCGAACTCGTTGCCGAACGCATTGTAGTGAAACTGGAGCACGTCCGGCCGCGTAACCGGGCAGACGCGCATGAAGTCGCGGTAGCCGTAGCCGGACTGCCCGATGACCCGGACCTTGCCTTCCTTCTGCAGCTGGCGCATCGTGTCGGCCGCTTCCTCCAGGTACAGGTCGTCCGGACCGAAATTCGTATTATGGAAGAAATGAAGATCGAGGTAGTCCGTGCCCAAATTCATCAGCGATTGCTCCAGCTGATGACGAATATGAATCGGCTGCATCGCGTTCGGCGCCGTGCCGCGGAACCAGCCGACCTTAGAGGCGATGACGACTTGATCGCGCGGAACCTCCTTCAGGAACCGGCCGATGACGCGCTCCGAATGGCCGTCGCCATACACGTCCGCCGTGTCGAAATGATTAATGCCCAGCTCGAACGCACGCTTCAAGCCGGCCAGCGACGCGTTGTCGTCATTGCCCGACCAGCCGACCGCTTCCCCGTCGCGCCATGACGGACCGCCGATGGCCCAGCAGCCCAAACTAACCTCGCTTACCCGTAATCCGGAACGACCAAGAACGCGGTATTCCATACTGTCCACTCCCTATTATGAATTCGTAATATGTATTCTTTCCACACTATAGCCAAGAAACGGCCGCTGTGGAAGTACGCACTTCAGTATTAGCTACTATCCTTTACGTAACTACCGGCGGCGATAATCGGCGGGATAGCAAAAACCAAGCCTCGCAGGAGACTTGGTTTCGCATGCTATTATCGGGAATCCATTAGTGCATATCCACTGCGGCCTTGACCGGAGCCGCTCCGGCTTCGCGCTTGGGCATCCGCAGCTTGCCGTAGAAGAAAGCGGAGATCAGACCGAGCAGCACAACGATAATGCCGATCACGAACACCGACGTAATGGCGTCGCTTAGAATCGATTGCAGCGCGCCAAGCAGCTTGGCGGGGATCGTCGCCTTCACTTCCGGCTGCAGCAGCGCCTGCGGATTCGCAAGCTGATTCAGCTGATCTGCCGGGATGTCCGCGAAGTCGCTGCGAATGTCGGCGATGCCGTCGGTCATCCGGCTTGACATGATGACGCCCATGATCGCGACGCCGACCGTGCCGCCGATGGACCGCGTGAACTGCGTCGTCGACGTGGCGACGCCGCGCAATTCATGGCCGACCGCGCTTTGCGCGGCGATGGTCAGCACGGGCATCAAGGCGCCCATGCCGAGACCGACGACGATCATGTACAGCACCAGCTCGAAGCTGCTCGTGCCGGTGCCCATTTGCGACATGAGCAGATAGCCGACCGTCATGATCGCCATCGACGTCATAACGATCGAGCGGTAGCTGAATTTCGTAATGAGACGGCCGCCGATGATGCTCGACAGAATGAGCGACAGCATGAGCGGCGTCAGGATGTAGCCGGAGTGCGATGCCGACGTGCCGATGACCGCTTGCGAGAATAGCGGAATGTACGTGATGGCGCCGAACATCCCCATCCCCATCAGGAAGCCGACGATGCTCGATACCGAGATGGAGCGGTTCGCGAACAGCTTCAGCGGAATGATCGGTTCCTTCACCTTGGATTCGATCCACAGGAACAACAGAATGAGCACCAGCGCGGCGCCGAACAGGCCGAGAATTTGCGGCGAGCCCCATGCGTAATGCTTCATGCCGCCGTCGGACGAACCGCTGCCGCCCATCTCGATCGCGAGCAGGAACGCGACGATCGCGCCGGTAAGCGTCGATGCGCCGCCCCAGTCGATCGATTTCTTCTCCGTGCCTTTGGATTCTTTGAGCGCAATCGAGAGAATGATCGCCGCGAAAATGCCGAACGGCAGGTTAATGTAGAAAATCCACTGCCATGCCATATGGTCGACGATGAAGCCGCCGACGGCCGGGCCGATAACGCTGGATAAGCCGAAAACCGCGCCGAAAATACCTTGCATCTTGCCCCGGCGGTCCGGCGGGAAAATATCGCCGATAATCGTCATCGCGATCGGCATCAGCGCTCCTGCGCCGATCCCCTGGATCGCCCGGAAAATGATCAGCTGCGTCATGTCATGGGACAGGCCGCAAAGCGCGGAGCCGATGAGGAACAGCCCCATCCCGATCAAATAAACGAGCCGTCTGCCGAACAAATCCGCCAGCTTGCCGAAGATCGGCACGGCCGTCGTCGATGTCAGCATATAAATCGTAAATACCCAGCTGTACAAGCTGAAACCGTTCAATTCCGCAATTACATGCGGCATGGCCGTCGAGACGATCGTCTGGTCGAGCGATCCGAGCAGCAAGCCGAGCATGAGTCCGGTCACGATCCAGCGGATTTGCCTAGGACTAATGTTTGTCATCGTTCCACTTCCTTGTTCTGTTGGTCTTGGTTATCGTCAAGCATGCGATACAACAGCGTGAACGCATTCAAGACGATATCGATCTGCGAATCGTCCAGCCGTCCGACAATGCTTGTAAACCATTCGCGCCGCTGCTTCCACGTCTGTTCGACCGTGTCCTTGCCCTGCGCGGTCAAGCTGAGCTTCACGACCCGGCGGTCTTCTTCCTGGCGGGTTCGTTCGACCAAGCCGAGCGTGACGAGCTTATCGGTCAGCCCGGTAGCCGCGCCCGAGGTGATGCCGAGCATTCGGGCGGCGTCGTTGACTTTGCACGTTCCGACCCGATACATATGCATCAGGACGAAAATGTGGCCGTTCGCCAAATTGAACGGGTTCTCCAATGTTTTCATCCGGTTCTTCGCCCGCTGGAACCACCGTTCCATGAGCAGCTGCAGCTCTGCAAGCTTGGCTTCTTTGCCGTCCGACACAGCGATCCTCATCCCTTTCCGATCGGATCATCCGCGAATGATGCCGAATACCTTTCTTCTTAAATATCTTACTGAGTAAGATAGTTGACTTTTAAGAATTTAACCTATTATTTACAATACGTCAATACTTTTGTGAAAATAATATGTTAATGCCGTTAAATGATGCAGCGGCCGCCCGCCTATCCGATCGTCTGCGGTCCCGCGAGCCTCCTTCATTACGATCCTGCCTTGATGATACGTCACCTTGATGTCACGCCAACGCCAAAAAAGCCGGCGGTCCATTTGACCGCCGGCCTTGCTTTCCATGCCTCTCGTTCTATGTAGTCCCCTCGTTCCATGCCGGCCTTCGTTTAGCGGCTTTACGCTTGCCGCGGCTCAGCCGATGGCATGCAGCGGAATGTTGATCGTCGACATCGCCTGCTTCTTCTGCTGATCGTTGACATGCGTATAGATCATCGTCGTCTCGATGGATGCATGGCCCATCAATTCCTTCACGACCCGAATGTCGACGCCGTTGCGCAGCAGCATCGTCGCGAACGTATGCCGAAGCTTATGGCAGGACAGCTTCATGTCGGCAAGCTTCGGATACTGCCGCTTGAACGCCTCGAACGTTTGCCCGGCGATCTTCTGGATTTGGCGGATGGACAGCCGTTTCCCCTTCTGCGAGACGAAGAACGCGTCCTCCTTCTCCCGGTACGGTTCGATCCGCTCCCGTTCGACCTCCGTCAGCATCGCCGCCAGCGCCTCGGGCACGGGAATCTCGTTCCACTTGCGCCCTTTTCCGAATACCTCGATCGTTCCCTTCGCCTTCTTGTAATCGCTGCGGTTTAACCGATGCACTTCGCCGACGCGCAGCCCGCAATAACTCATCAAGAGGAAAATCGCCAAATTGCGGTTCCGGTAACGGCCATCGATGAACGCCAAGCTCAAGGCAAGCTCTTCTTCTTCGAGATAGACGGGCTTCTTGTTCTTCTCCGTCTTCGATTTCTTCACTTCCATCGCCGGATTGCGGGCGGTCATCTCGAAATCGATCAACGCCGCATAGAACGAGCGGATCGCGGACAATGTCCGGTTGCGCGTACGGTCGCCCGTCGCTTGCTGCTTGGAGACGAGGAACGAGATGACATGCATTTTCCCCGCCTGCTCCACGGCAAGCTCGTCCAGCGAATGCAGGTACGCGTACACCTCCCGCATGTATTCCTTCTGCGTCGTATCGGTGTACCCGGCTTGCTTCATCCAGATTCGAAAAGCGCGCGTCTGCGCCCCGTATACTTCATCCAGCTCGTGATGGTTCGGCATCCCATAAACACCTCGCGTTTTTGCTCGAATTAGGCAAAGCTAGGATCAAATAATGTCCGATTAGGCGGCTTACATTTGAAAGTGCGCAAAACACTGATTTTGCGCACTTATTATAGCATAGAATAGAAGCGTTGGTTAGACGCTTCTTCAGGCTGTTGTCGAGAAAGTACTCGGTTCTTCGAATTTGCCCATGCCGGCTGGATCGTCTTCATGGGCAACGGACACAGAATCCGTTACTGGATTGAAATCGGTAGGTTTGGGTTCGCGAATGGAAGTGTTTACGCCGTCCGTACGATCCTGCCGCCGCTTGCCGCTCTATGATGTCATTTCACTTTCATAAGTAAGGATGGATTAACGTCATTCTTGCTGCTCCGCCCGGATATCGCCAGCTGCAGTTCAGTCTCTGCGATCAGATGCTTGATCACTTCCTCTACCTCCGATTTTCCCGCGACGGCGAGAGCGTATGCGTACGGGCGGCCGATGAGCACGGCAGCGGCGCCAAGCGCGATCGCTTTTAGAATATCCGCCCCCCTGCGAATGCCGCCATCCATGATAATCGGGATTTTCCCTTGTATCGATTCAACGATGGCAGGCAAGGCTTCCAACGTCGCTACGGCGCCGTCGAGCTGCCGGCCGCCGTGATTCGAAACGATAATACCGTCGACGCCATGCTCCATAGCCAATAACGCATCGTCCGGATGGGTAGTTCCCTTGATGAGCAGAGGCAGACGGGTTTGTTCACGAATGAAAGCAAGCTCCTTCCACGTAAAACAGGTGTTGTTGCCTTCCTCCAGCGCTTTCAATGCGGCTTCTTTCACGTTGTTATGAGGCGCTTCCCTCAACTTCGAGCAAAAGACGGGATCGGTAAAATAAATCCCCATGCCTTGTCCGGTCAGAAACGGTAAGTAGGCGTTCTGCAGATCGGTCTCGCGCCAGCCGAGGATGGTCGAATCGACCGTGACGACGATGGCCTTGAATCCGGAATCCTCCGCGCGTTTCAGAAAGCTTTTGGTAAGCTCTTGGTCTTTCGGAGGATAGAGCTGGAACCATCTGATCCCATCTCCCATCGCTTCGGCCACCTTCTCCATCGGAACGCTGGAGACATTGCTGAGGATATAAGGAACGCCCAGCTTTGCCGCGGCTCTGGCGGGGCCCAGTTCGCCGTCGGGATGAAGAATCGTATTGACCCCGATCGGCGCCAGCAGGAACGGAACCGGGAAGCGGGTTCCGAAAATCGATACCGATAGGTCGCGTTTCGTAATATCGCAGCAAACCCTTGGCCGGATCCGGTAATGTTGAAAAGCTTCTATATTGCCGCGATGCGTATCCCCTGCTCCTGCCGCCCCACAGACGTAACCGAACGGACCGGCGGCGAGCACGTTCTTGGCCCGATTCTCCCCAAAGGAGTATGTACATCTCTGGAAAATTGACAATCCATGTCAATCCATAGCATGCGCCGAACAGTTCTTCTACTCGGCATAGCGCCATCCTTACGAATAAATCCATATATGGCAGCAAACAATACAGGCAGGTTTGCCATGCCGTTATTTGCGTTTACATACCAGCATCTTGCAAGCAATTGCGATGAGCTCGCGGAGGGATCAAATGAATCCGAATTTTATCTGGGAAGCAGTGACCGTCTTATTGATCGGATACTGCCTGCAACGAATCATCGGCAAAAAAACGGCGGGCGAAATGACCGGCCTTGAGATCATTACCCTTTTATCCATGGCCTCTATGATCGGGCACGCCGTTCGGGGAGACGGCTTGTTGAGGACAATCATTACGCTGTGTATTTTCGTAACGCTCTTATTAACGATTCAGTTTCTTGCCATCAAGTTCAATCGGATCGAGAAGTGGGTCATGGGCGAAGCGACGCTAGTGATCAAGAATGGGCAAATTCTTACGGCAAACCTTAAGAAGCTGCGCATGTCCGTTGACCAATTAGAAGCAAAATTGAGGGAAAAGGGAATTATTTCTTTCACGGATATCAAAACGGCTACCATCGAAATGAGCGGGGAAATCGGCTATGAGCTGATGAATCATGCAAAACCGGTAACGCTCGGAGACTTGGACAAAATCGTAGCTCAGCTGCTTCAGCAACAACAGCCTCAGCAGCCGAAACAAAAGGATAACCTCTTCGACGAAGTCGTACGAGACGGCCATCACAAATACATTCCATCGGAACTCGTTTGAACAATCCGGCAACCGGTTCTAGCAGCGGATTGCATCCGGATGCTTCAGCAGCAGCTCCCCAAGCCGCAGAAAATGCAGCTTCCCGCGCAGCTCCCCGCCCGTATCGTTCATTAAACCGGCAATGACAATCTGATAGAGCGGCACGGCGGCCGTATAGGGAAGAAGCGCTTTGCGCTCCGAGGCCGTTAATGTCGTCCGCGCCGCCTCTTCATATCGACTGATTAGCTCTCCGATCAGCGTCCACGCATCGGATTCCGGCTCTTTGTGTCCGCCCAGCGCAAGCAGCATGAACGCGATGGCATAAGCCACATCATGAATGCGAGGACGGTAAGCGGCAAATCCGAAATCGAAGTAGACGTCCCTCCCGTCCGTTCCCTTGCACACATTCGACAAGCGAACGTCGCCGTGAACGAGCTGCACCGGCAGCTCCGGCGCATAGACCCACTGCCTGTTAAGCGCCTGAAGTTGATCGCGGAGGCGGCGAACAATGACCAGGGCGTCCGCATCATCGCGGACTTTGGACTCGGCCGTCGCGAGCCAGCGCCGCAACGTGGACGGCGCGGCGTAGGTCGAGACGACAGGGCGCGGAACGGGATGTTCGAACCTTTCCAATGCAAGGTGCAGAACGCCCATCGCTTCGAACATCCACAAGTAAGCATCCGCCGTCGGCGCAAGCCGTTCATGCGGCAGGTAGGTCTCCAGCTCGGCCCATCGATTCCTGAAACGAAACATGGATTGGTTGTTTCGATACAACGGCTCGGTCGTTACAAGCCCCTGCGCCGCGCAATGACTTCGAATTCGTTGAACCGCGGACAACCGTTGGCGGCTCACGAAAGCTTGATGGATGCGCAGCACGAGATTGTCGGGTTCGATCTTCACGTTCAAACTCATCGTTCCGCCAAGGTCGACGGCCGAAGCGCCGGGCGAGATTCGCTGCGCCAGTCGGTCGACATCCGCATCTTGCAGCGTTAATCGCCCGGGATCCGCAGGATCGTCGATCCACCATTTATTCAAGTTTGCTTGCTGCATGCCATGACCTCCTCCTTGTTGAATGCGCCTGCGCCGTCCATCATCAGTCCACGTAATACTGCGCCTGCGCGTTCCACAGCTCGTGATACTTCCCGTCCGCATCGGCCACAAGCGCCTCGTGACTGCCTCTTTGCACCAAAGCGCCTTCATGGAAGACGGCGATATTATCGCAGAACCGGCAGCTCGAGAGACGGTGCGAAATGTAGATCGCGGTCTTGCCGCCGACGATTTCGTTGAACTTCGAATAGATCTCGAACTCGGCGACCGGATCGAGCGCGGCCGTCGGCTCGTCGAGAATAATGAACGGCGCGTCCTTGTAGAGCGCGCGGGCAAGCGCGAGCTTCTGTTCCTCGCCGCCGGACAGTTCGATGCCCCGTTCTTCGAAATCCTTGTAGAGATACGTCTCCGTACCGTCAGGCAGTTGACCGTATCGTTCGCCGAAGCCGGCTTCCGTCACGGCAGCTTCGACGCTGGCCTTGTCGTAATCGACCGTGGCCGCAACGTTCTGGCCAAGGCCAAACGAGAACAGCTTGAAATCCTGGAATACGACCGAGAATATCGACATGTATTCGGCATACTGGTATTTCGTAATATTAATGCCATTAAGCAAAATGTCCCCTTCCGTCGGATCATACAGCCGGCACAGCAGCTTGATGAACGTCGTCTTGCCGCTGCCGTTCATGCCGACGACGGCCAGCCGCTCTCCGACACGGAACTTCAAGGACAAATTGCGCAGCGAGTATTCCTCCGAACCGGGATACTTGAACGACACGTTCCGGAACTCGATCTCGTACTCGTTGTCGCCGTCCAGGCACATCGCGCGCTTCTCTACCGGCAGCGTGCCCTGATACATCTGCGAGGGAAGCGCGAGATAATCGAAGTAAACCTTCAGATTGGCGTTATTCTCGCGAAGAAGCGCCAGCTGACTCATGAAATTGGTGAACGCGCCGGTAAATTCGTTGATGCTTCCGACGTATCGCACGATTGCGCCGACGCTGATCATGCCCGCAAGCGCCTTCAAGCCGACGAACAGATAGATCAGCGTCGAGATGAGCACCGTGGAGATCGTCGTCATCGTCGCGTACTTCACTTCATTGCGCGCCATCTTGTTCAGCGTAACGCCCGCGTTGTCGAACATCGTCCGCGCTTCGCTGGCAATCAACTTCTGCTGATTGTAGATTCGAATATCCTTGCCTGCATGATAGGCGTTTAAATAATTGGTCATATAATAACCGAACAGACGATTGATCTGAATGGTTTCGCTCAAGATTCTAAGGAATTTTTGGGACGTAGTGGCATTCGCGTACATGCCCAGCATCACGTTGGCCAAGATGCCTAGGCCTAGCAGAATCGCAAAGTACGGCGACCCTACCCATCGGTAGATGCCCGTCATGTCCGAATGACCATGCGTCGCAAACAACGATAACGTCAGCGAGACCGAGAACACGATACCGAACAGATATTTCGTCATATCCTGGAAGGAATGGATCAACCGCCATATACCGCCGTCGTTTAAATTACGTACTTCGTCCATCTTCTGCCGCAGCCGATGCGTCTCCGGATCTTCGATGCTCGCATAATCCATTTCAATGATTTTCAGGCTCAGCGCCATTTCGTAGTGGTAATTGAGTTCCAATCGCATCGTGTTGTATCGGCTCGTCATATAACGAATGACTAGCGACGATCCTGCCTGCGACAGAACCGTGATGACCAACAGCGTAATCAGCTGCCGGAAGGTTTCTCCCTCGGCGATGCCGTCTATGATCAGCGCCGACATGTAAATCGCGATGAACGGCGCGAACGCCTCGCATATCGCGCGGCACACGATCAGCGTCAGCAGCCATGGCCGCAGGCGGCGTACCTCGATCAGTCCTTTGCCGATATAGGCGATGTCCGCGATCCAGCTTCTCATACGCCTACCGCCTCCTTGTAATAGTGGCTCTGCAGCTCGAACATCCCGGCGTACTTCCCGCCCAGTGCCATCAGCTCGGCATGCGAGCCTTCCTCGACGATTCGGCCGTTCTCCAGAAACAGAATTCGGTCGCAGAAGCGGGTGCTGGAGAGCCGGTGCGAGATGAAAATCGACGTTGCCGAAGCCGTCAGCTCATTGTATTTCAAATACATTTCATTCTCGGCGATCGGATCGAGCGCCGCGGTCGGTTCGTCAAGGACGATGATCGAGCCGCCTTTATACAGCGCTCTTGCGAGCGCGAGCTTCTGCTTCTCTCCGCCCGACAAGTCGATGGCGTTGTCGCGAACGCTTTTCAATAGCTGCGTTTCTTCCTTCTCGGGCAAGCTTTGGACTTTCTCATGCAGGCCGGATAGTTTCAGCACGTGCTCAAGCCGCTCCCGGTCGATCAGATGCGCCTCGCAAAGCGCGATGTTCTTCGCAATGGAGAACGGCATTAAGTAGATATCCTGGAAGACCACGGACAGGAGCTTGTAATAGTCGTCGCGGTTGTAGCTGGCGATATTCCTTCCCCCGGCAATGACGGCTCCTTCCGTCGGCCGGTATAATCCGCATAACAGCTTGACGAGCGTCGTCTTCCCGGCGCCGTTCATGCCGACGATCGCGATTTTCTCGCCTGGCCGAATCGTGAAATTAATGTCCTTAATCGTTGCGTCGTCGCTGCTGTCGTGACGGTACCAGACGTTCTCGAAACGAATCTCCGGCGAAGCGTCGGGCAGCGCCGCACCCGCTCCGCGATTGGACCGGTCGGGCATATCCAGATAGTCGCGCATATCGCCGATCGCGAGACTCGTCTTATGCAGCGCGTTGAAGCTGTCGATAATGCCGAGCAGCCAGCCCGAATATTGCGTGATCAACGCGAAGAAGAACACGAATTCGGCGGCGGATATGCCGTTGTGCGTCACTTGATAGAGGAGGAATCCGTAAGCGGCGCCGTCTCTGACGACCGTCATCGTCACGTTCAAGACATCCACGATGAAACCGCGCCGTTCGCTCTTCCGGCTCCATCCGAGCCGTTCCCCGAGCAGACGCTTGGATACTTGCCGGAACCAGCCCGACATGCCGTAGATCCGCATGTCTTTGGCCGCTTCGAAATCGCCGGCTTTCTTGCTGATGTAACTGAGCTTCCGCTCTAACGGCACCCAGTTGTCCTTGTTTCGCTGCACCCAGTGGTTATGCGCGCGGTTGACGGCATAGTTAATGGCCGTGCTCCCGAACAGCAGTAAGACGACCCAGGGGCTCAGGAAGTTCAGCATGGCGGAGTACGTGAGCAAGCCGATGCCGTTCGAACAGCATTTGACGAGCTGCGCGAAGAATTGCTGCGTTCCGGTATCGTCCCCTTCCATCGCCTTGTTGGCTTTATCCATTTTATGCTGGCCGGAATTGCTCTCGATGTTGTCGTAGTCGGTATTCATCACCTTGTCGATGCTCAGGCCGATGTAGAGAAACCGGTTGTAGAACGCTCGAAATTGGATTTTCGCGCCGATATACATATTCAACCAATGCATCGCCAGCAATCCGGCGGAAATCGACAAGACATATACGGTCAACGTGCCTGCGTCGGAAGCGTCCGTCACGAGCTCGACGACGCTCTTGGATAAATAAGCGGCGAGCAGCGGCAGTAGGACGATGACGGGGATATGGGCGATCGTCGCGAACACGATCGATTTGTCCAGCTGATACGATTTGCGAAGCAGGAATGCCAGATTGCCGAACATCGAATGCAGCGGTGAATGCCGCCCGGTCTTAGTCATAAGACGCACCTCCTGCAATAAACATAGCAAACCGAAGGCGGCAAGAGTCCAGATACGCACGAACGGTCTGTATACGAGCACGAACGGTTGTCGAAGCGGTTGAAACCGCTGATGAAGCGACTGATAAAGCAGTTGATGGAACCGTTGATGAAGCGATCATTGGAGCGTCAGCGGCGCCTAGCGGAGCAGGCGCCATCAACGACGCACGGCGATGTCATCGTTCATCGTCACAGAGGCAACATGATTTCCGTCGCGAATACGCCCTCTTCGTGCTGGCGATTGACATAGCCGTTATACTTGTCCGCGATCCGGTCGATCCGCATCAGGCCGAAGCCGTGCGTGTCGCTGTCCTTGGTCGTCAGGAACGACTTGCCGCTGCGGATCACGTCTCCGCCGACGGAATTCGCCACGGAAATGTAGAGCTGCTGCTTCAAAATGCCGATATACACGCGAATGAACCGATTGGACGGCAGCGCTTGTTTCAAGCACGCTTCCATGGCGTTGTCCAGCAAGTTCCCGATCATGACGCACAGATCGATTTCGGAGACGCGCAGCTTATCCGGCACGACGGCTTTCGCGTTGACGGCGATGCTCTTGGTCGCGATAAGCGACAGCTTGCTGTTCAGAATCGCGTCGACCATCACATTGCCGGTCTGAAGCACCGTATCGACGGCGGACAGGTCGCTGTCGAGCTGATTTAAGTAGTCGTCGAGCGCCGCGGTTTGCCCGAGGGCCAAATGCGCTTTCATCGTCTGGATATGATTATGATAATCGTGCCGCCAGCCGCGCATCTGGTTGTACATATGCTGCACCTCGTCGCAGTGCTTCAGGATGAGATCATGCTGAAAGGCGGAAATCCGGCGATCCAGCATGCGTCCGAACAGCATGTTCATGAGGCCCATTAACCATCCACCTTATAGAATCGGATAAACGCTTGGTTGACCTCGCCGTACGAACGTCTTGCAAGCGGTACGGACATGTCGTTGTCCAGCACGATATCGGTTTTCGTAATTCGTTTGATCCATTTCAAGCCGACGATATAGGATCGGTGGCAGCGGCTGAATTCCTGGCGGCTTAGTTGCCCGCCGATCTCGGATAGCGACAGCTTCGCCTCGAATCGGCCGGTCTGCGTCGTCACGATGACGGAATGCGCGATCGCCTCGACGCAGAGAATGTCCTTGTGCGGGATCCGCACGCTTTCGCCGCCGACGGTCAGCATAATCGCCTTGTCGGATTTATTCGACTGTCGGACGGCCTTGTCCAGCACGTCGAACAGCTTGTCTTCGTTCACGGGCTTCATCAAGTAATGCAGCGCAGACACCTCGTAGCCATATGCCATGAAATCCGAGTATCCCGTGATGAAGAGAATCTGAATCGACTCGTTGTCTTGGCGGATGCGATGCGCGAGCTCAATGCCGTTCATCGCCCCCATCTCGATGTCGAGCAGCAGAATGTCGGCCGACTTGTCGTCGGCATAGTGAAACAGGAACGCTTCGGCCGAACCGAAGGTACGGATCTCCGCCGTATGGTTACGGGTCTGCGCCCATCCGGCGGCAAGCGCGGACAGATAGTTCGTCTCGACCTGTTCGTCGTCGCAAATCGCGAACTTCAGATGCATGGATGTTCCTCTTTCCGATGGTTGTAGGCGTAACGGGCGAATCGATGAATGAATCAGAGAAATGGACTGGAACGCGCATGAATCGTTAAATGCGCATGTATGACATTTCGCGATTCGGCAGGGAGTTCCTTCCTTCGGCTTCCGCCGCAATTTGAACGGGCCCGCCCAGTCATATTTTCCCATCGCATCCGCTCTAGGCGCTCTCTCGCATAACGACTATACTTGTCTGATGTAGAGCTCCCATCCCAGATCGCGAAAGGAACGATTCTATGCCGAAACTAGCGCGGCATGCGCTTGTCCTCCCCGCTCTCGTCGCTTGCGTGCTGCTGTTCGCGCTCTTCCCCGCCCTGCTGCATGCCGGCCCTGCGGGCAGCGGCTTCAGCCTGCGATGGAGCGACGGCCTCGCAAGCGTGCGCGAATACTTCGCCGGATACGCGAACGGCTCGTCCTTCCGGTATCTCTCCGGCAAGACGGAGCTCGGCTTCTGGCGGGAAATCGGAAGCAGCGCGGCGGTCACGCTCTTCTATACGGCGCTCGGCGCCTTGGCGGGCATGACGCTCGGCGTGTCGCTCGGCATCTGCTTCGCCGTCTCGAGGCGGGCCGGATGGCTGCGAAGCCTGATTGCGCTTACCGGCTTCATGCCCGATTTCGTCATCGTCCTGCTGCTGCAGCTGTCGATCGTCTATATTGCGTCGGAGACCGGTTTCGTCGTCTTCCAAGTGGCCAGCTTCACGTCCGACGATCCCGCCGTCGCCCTGCCGCTGCTGACGGCGATCCTCATTCCGGCGAATTATATGATACGGAACGTGTCGCTGCAGATGAAGCAGACGTTAACGGAAGACTATATCGGCTTCGCGAAGGCGCGAGGACTCGGCAAAACGTATGTGGTCTTCTTCCATGCGCTGCCGAACGTGCTGCCTTATATCAAGGCGGACCTGCACAAGTATATGGGCATTCTGTTCGGCAATTTGTTCATTTTCGAGTATTTGTATAACCTGCACGGCGTCACGATGCTCGTCTTCTCGAACGCGTTCGCCTACGAGGGCTACCAGTACGGGCTGGTCGTCAACGGCTTGTTGACGCTGCTGGCCATATACGCCGTCGTGTATGCGCTGCTGCGCGTCATGCTGTACGGCTGGGAGAAGGTGTTCGTACGATGAGCGCTAAGACGCTGAACCGTCCGCTGCTTGCGGGACTCATTCTCGCTTCGCTCCTGTTCGCAGGCCTTGCCGCCGCGTATTTCGCGGCGCCGCACGACTTGAGCGATCAGGCGAAGGCCAGCTACACCGTCGACGAGTCGGGCAGCGGCTCGCTCCAGGTGCTGCCCGTACCGCCGGGCGGCGATTATCCGTTCGGCACGGATAAATACGGCTATGATCTGCTGGCGAAAATGCTCGCCGGCGCTCCTTACACGATCGGCGGCGCGTTAGCCATCGCCGCTGCCCGCACGGCCGCCGGCAGCGCGCTCGGCATGCTGCTCGGCTACTACGGCAGCAATGCCGGCCACAGGCGGCTTCGGCAGGGTCAAGAGCAAGGACAGAAGCAAGGGCAGGCAGGCTCTCCGCTTGCCGGCGCATTGAACGGCATTCCCGCATTCGTCATCGTCTGGATGATCATGATCGGCATATCGATGAATCCCGCCGCATCGCCGCTTGCGATGACGCTCATGATCGGCGCCGTGCTGACGCTCGTCGGCATCCCGCCCGTCATCTCGACGATGCGCGCGAAGACCGGCTTGATCAAGGAGAAAGCGTTCATTACGGCCGCTCAATCGATCGGCGCCGGCCATGGAACGATCGTCCGCCGGCATATTTGGCCGCATTTGAAGGAAAGCATCGCCGTCCTGTTCGTGCAGGAGGTCGTGCTCGCGCTCGGCCTGTTCGGGCAATTGGCAATCTTCAACGTCTTCGTCGGCGGCACGACGCAGTTCTTCGACCCCGTCGAATACGTATCGCGCTCGAACGAATGGAGCGGCTTGATCGGGCAGGCACGGGACAACCTGTTCGTCCATCAATGGCTGCTGCTTTATCCGTTAGGCGCGTATATCGCGTTCATTCTAGCCTTGTACTGGGTTTCGATCGGGCTTGAGAAGCATTACAGACATAAGTACGCGAAACAATCCTTGTTGTAAGGAGCCGCTGCAATACGCGTGGGGGCTGCCTCATAGCGCTGTTCGTAACACGGAAGGAGATGATGCCTTGAACGGCGGCATCTCCTTTCCGTATCCCGGCTGCGTGCAGGAGCGTCCGGCGATCGCTGGCGGAAAATGTGGCGTCTGCGAGTATGGTTTACATAACTATATTTACGTATACTTTATCCCTCGCCGACAGTTAATGTCATTAATTTATTTGCTGCCATTCGAATTGCTCCAAACCAAAACCTTTTTAACACTCGACTCGTCAAGGGTGCAGAATATCCGGCCGCAAGGCTGGCAAAGGAGATGAGATGCTTGCTTAAACGAAATTTAATCGCGATGTTGGCCGCCCTTGCCCTTATCGTCGATACAACTTCCCTTGCAGCGGAACAATCGGGGAGCGCGGCGGTGAACGGTACAAGCACCGGGAATCTGAACAACAGCGGGTTCTATGTCGCCGAAGGCGATGCGATCTACTATAACAGTTTTTCCCGGGAAGGAGGGCTGTACCGGGTCAACGAGGACGGAAGCGGCAAAACGAAGATCGCCGACGGATTCTATGCCTATATGAACCTTGTCGGGGACGAGCTTTACTACTCGGACGGCTGGAAGCTGACGAAGATGAAGCTCGACGGGTCAGCCAAGCAGGTGCTTGCGCCTTCGGCTTTTCACGTCAACGTCGCGGGCGACTACGTTTACTACTCGAATATCGGACCGCAGGACGGACTTCTGTATCGGATCAAGACCGACGGAACCGGCACGGCCCAGTTACTAAGCAGCGATCATATTAGCCAGCTCGTCGTAAGCGGCAGCCGGATTTATTACACGTCCTACTACAACAAACTCTTCGAGATGAGCACGGACGGCAAGTCGAAGACGAAACTGCTGACCGGCAAAACGATCAATGAGCTGAACGTCGCCGGAGACTGGCTCTACTTCAACTACGATCAGCATTTATACAAAATGAAGACCGACGGCTCGAAGCTGACGCTGCTGTCCGCCGACGACGCGCGATCGATCAACGTCTCGGGGGATTGGATCTATTACAGCAATTACGGCGATAACAAGAAACTGACGCGCATCCGGACGGACGGCACGGATCGCGAAGCGCTGAGCCAGGCGAAGAGCATGTACATCCATGTGATCGGCAGCCATGTGTTCTACCATGATATGTCCAACATGGCGAAGCTGGATGTTACCCCATAATGTATGGGCGTCCCGGAAGTCGTCCAAGGGGACTATGGGCACGCGGGCTGTCGGGCAAGGTCAATGTTGTATGTGGAGAAAGTTCGACTTTGTATGTCGTGCAAGGTCGATGTTGTATGTCGAGCAAGTACTACGTTGTATGTCGCACAAGTACGACGTTGTGTGTCGAGCAAGGTCGACGTTGTATGTATCGAAGTGATCGCCTTCCTCCTCCGGGTCAAGCGGACTGAGGTTCCGTTATTTAGCGAAATCAGCCTTTTGGGAGTAACGATCGGACACAGGAGCCGTTATTGCCTCGCAATGGCATCGAACACATGATAATCGGCCTATTTAACGGATCTCCTGTCCGCCAACACTCGTAAAACCATGGTATTGAAGCGAATAAAGGATCTCCTGTCCGCTTCCAAAGTTCGACGGACGTATCGCGACCCAGTCGTCAAACAGACGGCTGGGCTTTGGAGGGTTCGCCAGGAAAGCTGCCGCCTCGGCAGGATTTCGGCCCTAAATCGGTCAGTCTCACCCGGAAAGCTGCCGCCCCGGCAGGATTTCGGCTCTTACCCGGTCTGTCTCACCCGAAAAGCTGCCGCCTCGGCAGGATTTCGGCCCTAAATCGGTCAGTCTCACCCGGAAAGCTGCCGCCCCGGCAGGATTTCGGCTCTTACCCGGTCTGTCTCACCCGAAAAGCTGCCGCCTCGGCAGGATTTCGGCCCTGAATCGGTCAGTCTCACCTGAAAAGCTGCCGCCTCGGCAGGATTTCGGCCCAGTTCCGGTCACTCTCGCCCGAAAAGCTGCCGCCTCGGCAGGATTTCGGCCATGACCCGCTCAATCTCACCCGAAAAGTTGCCGCCTCAACAGGATTTCGGCCCAGTTCCGGTCACTCTCGCCCGAAAAGCTGCCGCCTCGGCAGGATTTCGGCCCTGACCCGCTCAATCTCACCCGGAAAGTTGCCGCCTCGGCAGGATTTCGGCCCTGACCCGCTCAATCTCACCCGAAAAGTTGCCGCCTCGGCAGGATTTCGGCCCTGACCCGCTCAATCTCACCCGAAAAGTTGCCGCCTCGGCAGGATTTCGGTCCTGAACCGGTCAATCTCGCCCGGACAGTTACCGCCTCAGCAGGATTTCGGCTCTCACCCGGTCTGTCTCACCTGAAAAGTTGCCGCCTCGGCAGGATTTCGGCCATAACCCGCTCAATCTCGCCCGGACAGTTACCGCCTCAGCAGGATTGCGGAACCGGTCAGGTCAGTGGTTTACTCGGAGAGCCCGCTTTCATGCCATTAATCGTGTTTATAACAGCGCCATTGTTCCGCTTGATATAGTAAATCACGGCCGGTGTATTCTTGATCGGCGGATTACCGGCGGCATCGACGTACACCGACCACACGAGCACGTCCTTACGATCCGATTCCGAGTAGAAGTAACGCGTCGTTATCTCGGTATGGAACCGCGTCCATAGCTTCGCGTCTTCATAGCCGTCCATTTCGGCTTGACGAAGCGCAATTCGCTCGGCTTGTTCCGAAGAAATGCCGGTGTGTCTTGGATGAACGAGAAAGGCGATTTTCGCCGCAATCAATGCCGCCATACATGCAATTAATGCCGTTAATCTAATGCGATTCAATCCCTCACCCCAGACAATTCCATTTTAACGGACTACTAGTACACGCTGCCACCGATTGACAAGGTCGTTTTCCGCGTATCGCAACCCGCACTAATTTGTATCATTTATCCAATCGAACCAAATTCCCGCTGTAAATCCGCTCCGTTTCGTATATAATGAATGTGCTTTTCCGATTGTTGCATCATGGTCAGCCAGCGAAGATTCGTCTACGGGAAGGAGGCGAAGCTGCACAACCGCTCGTTAGCCACATTGAACAGGAGGAATTGACATGACCAAGAGAATCAAACCCGCGTTACAGCTCTTCATGGCCGCCGTTATGGCTGCCGCGCTCTTCATCGCATGGGGCAGCGATGCCAATGCGAAATCCCTCTCTTTCACCGCTTCCGACGATGCCTGGATGTGGGGCACGACATTCATGGGCAGCTCCACGACCAGCCTATCCGTCTACGGCGGGCAGGACAAGAAGGCCTATCTGAAATTCACGGCAAGCGGCGCCGGTACCATTCAAGACGCCATCCTGAAAGTGACCTGCGTCACCGGCGGAACGGCCACGGTTGACGCCTATGCGGGAACCGGCAACAATACGTGGACGGAGGCCAATCTGGCCTGGAATAACCAGCCGGCCGTCGGCACCCTGCTCGACTCCAAGAATATCAACTTCGTCGCCGGCAATACGTATTCGTTCCGCGTCAACTCGCTCGTTTCGGCGAACGGGACGTATTCGATCATCTTGAAGGCTACGGCAGGAAGCGAAGTCGCGTTCGCTTCCAAAGAAGGCGCCAATGCGCCGCAGCTGATCGTCTCCGACGGCACGACGCCGATCTCATCCGAAGGTCCGAGCCTCGCCGGATACACGCTCTACAAAGACTATTCGTTCGGCACCTCGAAGAACGTGAACAGCCTGACCGCCCTCTCGAACAATTTCAATGCTTACGGCATCGCCGGCACGACGGTCATTAACAGCGAATGGCAGCGCTATCAACCAATCAATGCGACGAACCATGTCCTGACCTCCAATTCGCTCGATTTGACGGCAGTCGCGAATCTCGGCGGCGTCTATGACGGCGGAATCAGCAGCGGCCAAATCACGACGAAGGAAACCTTCTACCCGTCGAACGGCAAGACGTATATCTTCCAGCTGCGCGCCAAAATCCCGAACGGCGTCGGCACTTGGCCGGCCTTCTGGATGTATTCGCCAGGCGGCACGGGCTCGACCGCATCCGAAATCGATATTTTCGAATTCTTCAACTCTCCGACGCAGAACCACTACGACTGGACCGGTTACGACCATGGCTCGGGCGTAGGGGACAATTACTACAACATCATGACGAATCAATGGGTTTGGCATCCGGGCACCGATTTCTCGGCCGACTACCATACGTACTCGCTCGTCTGGAAGGAAGGCGAAATCCAGAAATGGGTCGACGGCACGATGGTCAAAGGCACCAACTTCCTCTGGTACGGCCCGGCGCCGCAAGTGCTGATCAATCTCGCGATTGGCGGCAGCCCGAACAGCAACCCGACTTCCGCTACGTTCCCGGCGAAGTTCAGCCTCGATTACTTCCGGGTTTACGTGAAGAATTGATGCCCGTTTAAGTTTAGCGTAAAGGGATGAAGCGAGCGCTTCATCCCTTTTTTGTGCGAAGATTGACCCTTTAACGTATCGTATCTTGATCGCCGGGATGACTGATCTGACTGAGACGGTAGCCCTTCGCCGCCGAGCCTTCGTAGGTCGCGAAATATTCGCTGCCGACTTCGATCAGATTCCACACCATATTGCTGTCTACGATAAGTCGGATGTCCTCTGCGTTCGACATGCTGGAATTATGAGCTACGATCCACTTCTGTTTATAATCATCCGAATGCTCCTTGGCCGTAACCTTAATGAACAACGTTGCCGCGGTATAATCGTCGCTTGACGCGCTGGACGTGCCCGCGCACCCCGACAGCAGCATGACCAGCACAAGCATCGCGGCGGATTTCGGCAGATGTCTCTTCATCGTGATCCTCTTCCCCTTCTCGATCGCGTAGGATAGTTGCTTGCTTATTATGTAAAACGTTCGTATCCGCGTTGCGTTGCGCAAAAGGAATCATTTTTCAGCGAATTTGTAAAGATTTTATTTTCATATTACATAATCATTGTTATGTAAACATTATTGAGATAGTCGGGACACGGTCGAAATGAGGCGATGTTCGTATCGCACATAATATTAGTTATGTAAACTCAAGTCACGCCACCGCATGAATTCATCGACATCCCTGCCAATAATTACGTCTAGGTATTCCGATTTCTATTCGTTACGATAGATAGATCGCTTATGCGATGCGCTCTATTATTAGCGGAAAGTGAGAGTCTAGACCCATGTTGCGATTATTGTCTATCCGTCAAACGATCGTCGTCGGCCTGCTGGCAGTTATGATGGCATCCCTGCCGCTGCCTTTCCCGGCAACGGCCGCCGCAGCCTCATCGGTTCTTCCCTATGACGATATCCGCAGCAATTACGCGACGGAATCGATTGTTAATATGACGAAACTGAACATCATAACGGGCATGGGCGATCGCCGGTTCGAACCGGACACAGCGGTAACACGCGCGCAATTCATAACCATGCTCGACCGATTGCTGGGCATTGCACCCGTGACGAGCGCGATTGCCGCATTCAGCGACGTGGCGCCGGCGGCATGGTACTACGAATGGGTGATGCCCGCGATTCAATTGAACATCGTTCAGGGCATGACGGCTGCTTCGTTCGAGCCGAATCGCCCCGTCAGCCGTCAAGAAGCGGCCGTCATGATCGCTCGCGCGCTGAAACAGTCTTTATCGGCTTCTACGGCCATACCTACGGGACTTTACATGGATCAGGAGCAAGTCGGTACATGGGCCGCTGCCGCCGTCATGAGGCTAACGGAGATTGGATTGATGGGGGGCGACCAAGGCCGCTTCCGCCCGCAAGCATCGATGACCAGGCAGGAAGCGGCCGTCATGCTGAACCGGATCTGGACGTATCCAGGCTGGAAGGCGAAACTCCAGGCGCCGCCGCCGTCAAGCATTCAGCTTGGCTGGCAATACGGGCAGACGACCGCTCAATTCGAGAAGCAAGTCGCGCAATCAAGCGTAAACACCGTTTCGCCGCGTTGGTTCTTCCTTGGGCAATCCGGCGCGCTCGAGGACCAGACGGACGCTTCCCTCCTCCTCTGGGCGCGGCAGCAGGGCAAGCGCGTATGGGCCATGGTCGGCAACCATTCCAGTCAGGAAGCGACGCATGCGATGTTGTCCGACGCGGGCAAGCGTCAGGCGTTCATCCTGCAATTGGCGGAACGCGTCCGGAAAAATGGCATCGACGGCTTGAATATCGATTTCGAGAATATGATGCCCGAGGACCGAAGCGCGTTCACGGCGTTCATTACGGCGCTTCACCAGCAATTGAAGACCGTCCCCGCCGTCTTGTCCGTTAACGTCTCTCCGGATTTCGGGACAGATTGGACCGATGTGTTCGATTACCATGCGCTGTCCGTCAACGCCGATTATATCGTGCTGATGGGCTATGACGAGCATTGGGACGGGGATCCGGAGCCCGGCTCGGTCTCTTCGCTGCCATGGCTGCGCACCGGGATCGATCGCTTGCTGGGCGAAGCGGCTGCCGGTAAAATCATTCTGGCTTTGCCATTGTACTCGCGCGAGTGGACGCGCGGCAAGGATGGCTCGTATACGTCCGAAGAGATCAGCCTGCTCGCGCAAAATCGCGCCATACTGGCGAATAAAGCCGTGACGGCGTGGGATGATACGCTTGGACAATATGTATCGGCGTACATTGATTCATTGCTGCAGCGCCGGATTTGGCTGGAAGACGGCCGTTCGTTGACGCGCAAAACCGAGTTCGTTCATACTTACTCGCTCGCCGGCAGTGCTTATTGGTATATCGGCGGGGAAAGCACCGATGTGTGGGCAAGCATAAGCAATGCGAACAAATACGATGCGTACGATTTCACGTCATAATTCAAGCGCATCAAACCGAAGAGCACGGGCGATTCATGATCATGCCTGCGCTCTTCTTGTTTGTTCATGTAGTCGTATGAGCCGTACCGCAGCATTCAATCCCGTATGGCCGCCCCCATCCATGACTGATTCGGCGTTGTCAAGCTTTCCGCCCGATGTACAGCAAATGCGATGCCGTCGCTCCCAGCAGATACGGATCCGCAGCCGATTCATAGATCAGCTCCATTAGCTGTTTCTCTTCGCCGCGCGATTGCCAATACGCCCAATTCTCCTGCGTCAACCGCCCGCCGATGCCGGAAGAAGACAGCAGCGAGACCGTCTCGAAGCCATGACGTTCGAAGAACGGCTGGATATCCGCGATATTGAAGAAATACGCTCCCGTGAACCGGCCTTGATCGGCATGATCGAATATGCCGGTCTCCTTGAAGCTCTGGATGGCCGCCATATTGTCCAGCGGCTTCCATTGCGCGGGAGCCATTAAGGCCGTTAATATTTTGCGGATACGCGGCCGCACCGCGACGAATACGATTCCGCCCGGCTTCGTAACCCGGTACAGTTCCCTGACGGCTTGAATCCGGTCATCCTCCGCCTGCAAATGATACAGCGGCCCCAGCATGAGCGCGGCATCGTAATGATCGTCTGCCAGCCCTTCCAGTCTCCGCGCATCTCTGACCAGAAAATCGTCAAATTGATTAACGAGATTAAATTCCTCCGCCTTCGCTCTCGCGATATCCACCAGCCTTGGCGTCAGATCGGACAGCGTTACGCGGAGGCCCAGCTTCGCCAATGCCATCGCGTATTTGCCGGGACCTGCCCCGTTATCCAGAACGCGCCCTTCCTTCGGCAGATGCTTCCGGATGAAATGCCAGTTTACGTTGAACTCCAGCGGTTCGCGGTCAAGCCTGCCCCACTCGTCGAAACTGGAATAGTAGTCGATGATTTCACTCACGGCATGCGCCTCCAATGCGGTATTCGACATATGATTAATGCTGTTAATAGAATGCGTCAGGCACGGATTTCAGGCTTCACGCGGTGCTTCGTTCGCTGCTCATACGCGTAGGCGATACGAATGAGCGCCGGTTCGCTGAACGCGGTGCCGGCGAACGTAATGCCGAACGGCCTGCCGTTCGCTTGATACCCTGCCGGAACGGCTATGGACGGATAGCCCGCCTTGGCGCTCAGATCGGCGCCGATATACGCCGGGAACAGGATGGCATCCAAGCGATATTCCCGCAGGGCGTAATCGATGCCGTCGTTCTGCGCGCGCCGCAGGTCGAGAACCGACTCCAGGGCGTAATCGCTCCCGCCGAGCGGATTGACCAGCCCCTCGCGATACTCCAGGGCGTCCTGACCGTATTTTAACGCCTTCTCCTCATGCGCTTCGTTCCATCGAATCAGCTCCGCCAAGGAATGAACCGGCATATGCGCCGGAAGCCGATGCAGATAATTGTCGATCGCATGCTTGAATTCAAGATTCATTTTGTTCCACTTCCAAGGCCCGTGGAAGGAAGGGATCCGAATGGCCTCGACGACCTCGGCTCCGGCTTCCTTCATATCCCGGATCGCCTGCGAGAATAACGATTCATCGAATTCGCCGCCGTTCCGCGCATGCTCCGGCACCTCGCTGAATACGCCGATCCTCGCTCCGCGCAAGCCCTCTTCGTCCAGATAGGCGGTATAATCCCGCATGTCAGCCGAACCGCTGCCGGGATCGGCGATCGAACCGGCATCGCGCCAGGTGGCCGGATCCTGCTCGTCCCGCCCGATCAAGCCGTTCAGCAGTGCTGCCGCGTCGGCCACCGTTCTGGCCATCGGGCCTGCCGTATCCTGGGAATAGGTGAACGGGATCACTCCCGTGCGGCTGATCAAGCCGACGGTCGGCTTGATGCCGACGATCGACATCTGCACGGCCGGGCTTAAGATCGAAGCGGACGTTTCCGTGCCTACCGCCGCCGCCGCGAAATTCATGGCAGCGGCAGCCGCCGATCCGGTGCTGGAGCCGCCTGCGAAATAATCGCCGTACGGATGCGCGACTTGGCCGCCTCGCGAGCTGTACCCTGCCCACATCGTAGAGGACATGCCGTTGGCCCATTCGGTCATGTTGTTGGTCTTGCCCAGGATCACGGCTCCGGCTTCTCTCAAGCGCTGCACGAGAAAGGCGTCCCGGTCGCACACATGCTGCTCCAGCGCCAACGATCCGGCGCTCGTGCGCATGTTGTCGCCGGTCTCGATGTTGTCTTTCAACAATACCGGTATGCCATGGAGCGCCCCTCTGCCGCCGGCTCGCGCCCGTTCCGCATCCAGTGACTCCGCAATGAATATCGCATCGGGATTGATTTCCAAGATGGCATTGATACGCGGTCCGACCTTATCGTATGCCGCTATTCGGGAGAGGTAGGCAAGCACCAGGTCCCGCGAAGTCAATCGCCCCTCCTCCATCGCAAGCTGCAGCTCGGCAATACTCGCTTCTTCCAATTGCAGGTTCGGCAACGGATAGGCAGTTGTCATGGTTGGATTCCGCTCCTTTATCGATCCGTATCTTTGATAGAACGGAGTATAGGTCTCTCGTATATTCGATTATAGTCGATTTTCCGATTCTTGTAAGTCTCTGCTTGATTTGCTAATGATATGCAAACTTTCTGCAACCCTTGGAATCCTGCGCGCGTTATAATAGTGTTTGATTGCTAGATTAAGCGACCTGCAGGACAACGCTTGCTATTATGCCTTTCTTATCCGAAGGAGTGTCGAAATTGTATGCGTTCCAAAAGTAACGTAGTCAAAACTTCATTGCTGGCCGCGAGCTCGGCCCTGTTATTGTTCTCCGGCGCTGCCGGCGCCGCTGCGACTCCCACGGCGGCGAGCGCGTCTCCGCCGATCGGCATCTTGCTCGACGGGTACCCGCTGCCGTTTCCGGCCGCGCCGTTCGTAGCGGACGGTACGACGATGGTGCCGTTTCGCGCCATTGCCGAGGCTTTGAACGTTCAAGTCGACTGGTCCAACAAGACGCAGTCGCTGACGGCGACGAAAGCGCCGGCCGATGCGAACGCGACGGCAACGACGGTCGTGCTGCGCAAGAACGACAAGAAAGCCTCGATCAACGGGCAGCAGCAGGTGCTGGCCGTCGCGCCGGCGATGAAGGACGATTCGCTATTCGTCCCGCTGAAATTTTTCAGTACGGCGTTCGGCGCAGCGGTCAGCTGGGACAGCGTGCTCCGGACCGTCTCGATCGTATCGCCGGCCGAGCCGATGTATGCCGAAGCGTTCTACGCCATCTCCTCGTTCAAGAAAGTCGCGCTCGTACCGAAATTCAACGCCGTATCGTTCGGCTGGACGAGAATCGACGCAACCGGCAATCTCGTCTTGAACGGACGAGATTATTACTGGCCGAAGCCGGCGGGAGACGTGACGCCGGAATCGATCGTGCAGGACGCCGCGGCGGCGGGCAGCAGCCCGAATCTGATGGCGGTGGCAACGGACGGCAGCGGCGAGCTGACGAAGCTGCTTCAGGATCCGACGCTTCAATCCGCGGTCATCGACCAGCTGGTGCAGCTCGCCGCGGACAATCATTTCAGCGGAATCACGCTGGATTTCGAAGGTCTCGGTCTATCCGGCGATTTGGCGGCCATCCAGCAGTCCTACACCGGCTTCGTGAAGCTGCTGGACCAGCGCGCGAGCGCGGCGAACTTGAAGCTGACGCTCGCGCTGCATCCGCTTAACAGCTCCTACCGCGGCTACGATTATAAGAAGCTCGGCGAATTGGCGGACGAAATCATTCTCATGGCGTACGAGTATTCGTATGACAAAGGACCCGAGCCAATGAACCGCGTGAATGAAGCGGTCCAGCTGGCCATGAAGGAAGTGCCGAAGTCGAAGCTGGTGCTCGGGATTTCGCTGGGCAGCGAGAACGCGCAGTCCGTCGGCGACAAGATCGGCCTGGCCAAACGATACGGCATTAAAGGCGTCGCCTTCTGGTACCTGGGCATTCTGAGCGACGATACATTACGCGCGATTCAGAATACGATCGCGCTGCGATAGCCGGATTGCTTCCCTCGAACCCCTCATAGACTTGCTTGACAGGACTGCCGGCTAGCGTACGAAATCGCTCGGGGCAGTCCTTCGTCATTCTACGGCTCCGATCGGCACTGACAACGGTAAACCTGAATAAGAAGTGAGAATCGTAAATAGTGACGATTGCCGCGCAGCCGGATTTCTCATACGATTATCCTCGGAAAGGCATTTTTGACGCAGGCCCGCAACTCGTATTGAACCCATTACGAAATGAGGAATGCCGTTATGCCAGCGAAGAAAATCATCGTGATCGGAGAATTGAACGTGGATTTGATTTTTGCCGACAAGGATATTCGTCCGGAACCGAACCGCGAGAAGCTCGTCCGCGAATTTCGTCTCGCGCTCGGTTCTTCCTCCGCCATCACGGCGGCCGGTCTTGCCGGACTCGGCTACGATGTCGCCTTCGTCTCCATTGTCGGCGACGACGAATTCGGCGCCTACTGCCGCAAGGAGCTCGTCCGGCTAGGCGTCGATGCGGCGCATGTGCTCGTTGACGGCAGCAGACGTACAGGCGCGACTCTGTCCATGTCGGACGGCAGCGACCGCTCCCTGCTGACGTACATGGGCACGATAGCCGACGTGACGCCGGAGCTCGTGCCGGAGGAACTGCTGCGCGATGCCGCTCATGTCCATTTCGGCTCTTATTTCCTGCAGGACGGCATGCGGCCGCATTGGGCCGAGCTGTTCAAGCGGGCGAGGCAGAGCAGTCTGACGACCTCGTTCGATGTCGGATGGGATCCGGCGGAGCAGTGGGACCGCGAACGGCTGGCGGCGCTGCTCGCATGGACCGATTGGTTCATGCCGAGCGAAGAAGAAGCGCTGCGCATCTTCGAAGCGGAAGATATCGCCAAGCTTGCGGCCAGTCTCCCCACGTCGCGCGGAGCGGTCGCGGTCAAACGTGGCGGCGAAGGCGCCGCTCTCTTCCTCCCGGACGGCCGAGTCGTAGAAGGCCTCCCCTACTCCGTCGAACCGCTCGATACGACAGGAGCGGGCGATAATTTCAACGCCGGCTTCATCGCCGCCATGCTCGAAGGCCGGAGCGATGCCGATGCGCTGCGCTTCGCCAACGCCTGCGGCGCCTTGTCGACGCTTGCGATCGGTGGCGCCGGAACGGTGACGCGCGAAGGCGTCGAGCGGTTCTTGAACGAGCGGATTACATTCCCTGCGGATGCCGGATGACGAGGAAAGAGCCGGCATGCGGAAAGGATGAAGCGCGAATGGCTGATAGGCGATCGGATGATGGGCGATTGGATGATGGGCGATGGGATGATACACGATTGGATGATGAGCGATTGGATAATCAGCTATTTGGCAATATGCAATTGAATGATATGCGGTTAGATGCTCCGTCGAATCAAGAATTGACGCTGCCGATCGTGTGCGCTTCCTTAAACACGGCGATCGATAAGCGATTGATGCTCCCCGGGTTCGGGCTCGGGCAGGTGAACCGGGCGGCTCGCATCGAGGCGACGGCGGGCGGCAAAGGGTTGAACGCCGCGCGCGTCATCCAATCGCTCGGCGCCCCGGTCATGGCAGCCGGCTTTGCCGGAGGCGCGAACGGCAGTTGGGTGAAGAACCGGCTAGACGCGATCGGCCTCGACCACCAGTTGGTCTTGATCGACCAGGAGACCCGTATCTGTCTCAATCTGATCGATGAGAGCACCGGCGTTTCCACCGAAGTGCTGGAGCCGGGACCGGACATTTCGCCGTCCGAGAAGGAGCGTTTCCTTACGCTGTGGCGCAGCTTATGCCTCCCCGGCCGCTGGATGACGCTGTCGGGCAGCCTGCCGCGAGGGCTCGGCGACGATTACTATGCGCGGCTGGTCGGCGCGGCACGTCAGGCAGGCGCCCATGTCGTGCTCGACACGAGCGGCACGGCGCTCTCGCTCGGCGCGGCAAGCGGCCCGCATACCGTAAAGCCGAACGAGGACGAGTTTCGCTCCTGGACCGGCGACGACCCGCGGGAGCATGACGCCGTTCGCCGATTGGCGGCTAAGCTGGGCGAAGCCGGCGTACGCACCGTCATCGTCTCGCTCGGCCGCGACGGCTGCGTTGCGGCGACGCCGGACGGCGAGCTGTGGCGAGCCGTCCCGCCCGCCGTGCAGGCGGCGAACCCGGTCGGCAGCGGCGATGCGTTCGTTGCCGGCTGGACGGTCGCCTGCGCGCGGGGCATGGAGATGCCGGAGGCGCTCCGTTTCGCCGTTGCGGCGGGTACCGCGAACGCTCAATCCGCCGGAACGGGGCAAGTGAGCCTGGCGGACACGATGGCGCTGTGTGCACGCGTAGAGGTTGAACGCGCTTGAGGAATCGGTGACCGGTCAGTCGGGATCTCCGTATGCGAGGCTGCTTCGAGAACACGGAAACGTCCGCTTCCATGAACGGGAAGCGGACGTTATGCTGTCATCATCTTATGAGGCTCGCGAGCGCGTCAAGCTGCAGATCAAGGCCGTCCAGGCAGACCGAGCCGTCAAGCAAGCCATCAAGTCCGGTATTCTCGTTAAGTCCGCGATAGACGTTGCTGTTCGCATGACGCACGATGCCAGACCGCGATCTCCTTGTCGATTCCACCGATAGTCGTTGCTGCTCGCTTGACGCACGCTGCCAGACCGCGATTTCCCAGTCAACTCCACCGATAGACGTTGCTGCCCGCATGACGCAGGCTGGCAGCCGGAAACCGTCAACTGCTCGATTCGAAGGCGCCATCGTCCGCTTCAATAGCTCGCTGCGTAGGAGACGGCACCGATCAAGCCGGCGGAATCGCCCAATGCGGCTTTCAGGATAGCCGGCTTCTTCTCGAAGGTGTATCGCGCTTGTATTCGCTCCCGGATCGGGCCGAGCAGCAGGTCGCCCGCTTCGGCCACGCCGCCGCCGATAATGACGGCTTCCGGATTGAGCAGGGTGACGGCCGTCAGCACTTTGGCGGACAGCACCTCCCCGGCCAAGCGGAATATCCGTCCGGCCACGGCGTCGCCGGCCATCGCGGCCGTATACACGTCTTGCGCCGTCGGCGTACGGTTCAACCGGCTGAGCGAGGTGCTCTCGCCGTTTGTCTCCAGCGCCTCTCTAGCCAAGCGCGCGATGCCCGTGGCGGAGACGATACTCTCGACGCAGCCGCGTCTGCCGCAATTGCACGCCCCGTCCTGTCCCTCGACGGCGTCATGTCCGATCTCGCCGGCATAGAAGCTGGCGCCGCGGACGAGCCGCCCGTCCGCCACGATCGCCACGGCGATGCCGGTGCCGATCGTAATGCACAGCGCGTTCTTGTATCCCCGGCCCGCGCCGGCCTGCATCTCGCCGAGCGCATAGATGCGGACGTCGTTGTCGATATGCACGGGGACGCCCAGGCGGCGGCTCATCTGCTCGGCGAACGGAACGCCGCGCCAGCCGAGGTTGGAGGCGCCTTCCGCACGGCCGAGCACGGGATCGACCCAGCCGGGAACCCCCATGCCGACAATGGCCACGCCGTCCGTGAAGCCCGCCTCCCGCGCAAGCGCGTGGATCGCTTCGGCCAAGGCGTCGCAGAACGAATCCGGCCGATCGGTCGTTCCCGGAAAATGCGGCTTCAGCGTCGGAATGACCGTCTTCTTCAGCAGCGTGCGCGTCTCGTCGAAGATGCCGATCACCGTGTTCGTGCCGCCTATATCGACGCCAACCAGCGCTTTCATCGGCTTGGCCTCGTCAAGCTTCATGGGACTGCCTCGCATAAACCGAACGGCCGCCGACAATCGTCTCGTACAGGTCGAGCTCCCGGTCGACGAGGACGAAGTCCGCGTCCTTGCCCGTTTCCAGCGATCCTTTGCGATCCGACACGCCCGCCTGGCGGGCGGGAACCTCCGTTATCGAAGGGAGCAGCCGCTCCAGCGAATAGCCCGTGAACCGGATGGCATTCCGCAGCGCCTGAATCGTCGTGAGCGCGCTGCCGGCCAGGCTGGAGCCGTCCTTCAGATAAATTTGGCCTTCATGCATGGTGACGCCGCCATAGTCGCCGTCGGGCAGGCCGGCGCAGGTCACCGCATCGGTGATCAAACAGACGTTCATCGCGCCCTTCGTCTCGAACAGCAGCTTGACCGCGGCCGGATGGACATGGATGCCGTCGCAGATCAGCTCCGTCGTCAGTTCGGACAACAGCAGGCCGGCCCCGGCGACGCCTGGCTCGCGGTGATGCAGCGGGCTCATCCCGTTGAAATGATGCGTCGTATGGCTGATGCCTGCGCCGACGGCGTCGCGCATCTGCTCGAACGTAGCGTCGGAATGCCCCGCCGAAACCGTAATGCCGCCGGCCGCGAATTGACGGACGGCAGCCATGCCGCCATCGATCTCGGGCGCGACCGTGGCGATTCGGATCTGCCCCGCCGCCGCATCGATCAGCCGCTTGATCTCGGCCTCCGTCGGAATCCGCAGATCCGCCTTGCTCTGGGCGCCGCGCCTTCGCTCCGACAGATACGGCCCTTCCAGATGGATGCCGATCAAGCCGGCGCCGGTCACGCCTTGATTCATCGCGTCTGCCGACGCGCGCAGCGCCTGCTCGATCTCCGCCAGCGGCGCGGTCGTCGTCGTCGCGAGAAACGCGGTTGTCCCGTGCGCGGCATGGAAGCGGCTGACGCCGTCCAACTCCGCGTACGTGCCGGACATTACGTTGCATCCGCCGCCGCCGTGGATATGCACGTCTATGAAGCCCGGCAGCAGCAGCCTTCCGCCGGCGTCATGCCGGGCAATCGCGGGATCGGCCGCCAGCTCCGGCCCTCCGATCGCGGCGATCGTGCCGGCGTCGTCAACGACGAGCGTGCCTTGCTCCACGATGCCGGCCGGCGTGTAAATCGTTGCGTTTGTCCAATAAGCGGCTTTCGAAGCCATGCCATCATCTCCTATAAGAACGGATCGCTGTTACGGAAAAGATGCATTCTGACTCGGCTCAGCTGCTGTACATGTCCAACGTATTCGTCAAGCGGCCTCAAGCTAGTACGACGAGGTTACTTCTCCTGCGCGAAGGCGGACATATAGCGCACGAATGCCGGGAACGCGACGTCCGGCGGTTCAATCTCCGGATGCCACCGCTTCTCCCATTCGAACGAGAAGTACCCGTCGTAGCCCTGCTCGCGCAGCAATTCGAGGCAAGCTCCGATCGGCACATCGCCTTCGCCGGGCAAACAAAGCCGGCGATTCTCGTTGGAACCGGACATATCCTTCACGTGAACGTGCCGGACGTAGGGCCCTAGCTTCGCGTAGGTCGCCTCCGGCCGCTGGCCGCCGCCGTGCTTGTACGTAACCTGAATGTCCCACAGCACGCCAATCGCCGGCGAATGCGTGCGGTTCAGCACGTCATGCAGAATGTCGTGGTCGGCAAAATCGCCATGCGTCTCGATCAACACCATCACCTGCTTGCGCAGGGCATAATCGCCAAGCGTCTGAAGACCGGCAGCGACGGCAGCGATCGTCGGTTCCATGTTCGCCTTGTCGGGGATCGCGTCGCCGAACACGCGAATGTATGGCACGCCGAGACGCTCGGCCAAATCGATGGTCGCCTTGCCTTCTTGAATCGCCTCTTCGTAGCGTTCCGGCGCATGGAAGACGCAGGACGTGCTCAGGCAGCAGATCGCCAGTCCTTTGCCCCGCAGCGCCTCCTTGGTCGAATCGATCCGCTCCGGCAGGAACGGCGGGCATTTCGGCAGCAGCAGCTCATCCTGAATGCCGCGCACCTCGATGGCGTCATAGCCGAGCCGGGCCGCCTCCTCCATGATGCGTTCCCACGTCCAGTCGGGACAGCCGAGCGTATTGAGAGCAAGTTTCACCGTAACATCTCCTTTTCGTTATGAGCGCTTTCGCCTCTTACGTTCTTAATACCCTACTCGCGCGTGAAATCCTGCTAGCTTCGCCTTTTAAGCCCCTTCTTCCAAATTCCTCCCATGCAAATTGCGAACGGCATTCGGCAGAGTCCTTGAAGCCCGGTTTCAATCCGGCGCCTAAGCCGGTTTCAATCCAGCACCGTAACGGCATGCGCAGCTTCGAGGCCTGTTGCCGCATCTTTCACCGATATTGTCCACGTCCCCGTCCGGGCGTTGACCGGGATCGCGAATGCATGCGCGCACTCGCCGCGTTCCGCGTATACGTTGTCGGAGTAGAGCCATTCGCGGCTGCCGTCCGGGCCGTACACGTGGACGCTCAGCACGCTGGCGAACGATTGCGCGCCATCGGCATCAAGCATGAACCGGACCTGCGCCGTATCGCCGCGCTTCCACGCGTCGGCCGCGTCGATCCGCAAGCCCGTCGCGCGGCACGGCAGCAGCGCGAACAGCTTCGTGTCGCCTTCGGCCAGCTCGAAGTCCGCCTCGTCGGCATATCCTACATAGCGGCGCTCGCGGATATCGTACACATGCGCCTTCTCCGCGAAAGCGAAGCGCAGCCGTTCGGCCGCGTCCTGCCGCTCCCGGCCGGCGCCGACGGCCAAGCCGTCATGGCCGAGCGCCTGGTTCCGGCTCAGCTTCCGCAGGACGGCAACGTATGCGGCGCCGTCGCCGGCGTAATAGAAGCTCTCGCAGCCGGTCTCGAACGGACTGCCGTCCGCGCGCGTCAGCGATGCCGGCTTGACCGCGCCCGACAGGCCGACGAGGCTGCGGATAAGCTTGCGCAGCGCGGCGCCCTCCCCGGTCTGCGTACGAAGCTTCGGATAGTTGTTCAGCGCGATGTTAAGATAGACGGCTTTCCCCTTGCCTTGCTCTCGTACGTTCACGGCGACGACCTGGCGCGCGAAATCATCGCGGTATGCCGGCGTCCCCGCGGCCGAGCGCGTGCCGAATTCCGCCATGCGTTCATCCTCGAACGCGCCCGGCGCAAAATACGGGAACGCCACATTCGGCACGAAGCCGTCGTTGATATAGAACGGCTCGGCTTCCGTCGTCAGCCGCTCGATGCCGAACAGGCCGTCCAGCGAGCCGGCTTCCAGCATGCGGCCGCGATGATCCATGAGGCCGGTCTGGAAATCCCCGATGACGGTCCCGCCCTCGCCGACGAAGCGGGCGATCGCCAGCGCCTCCCCTTCGCCGAGCGCGACCGAATACGGCAGCACGAGCAGCTTGATGCCTCGGGCGGCCAGCTCGCCCGCCTCGATCTGCTGCGTGGCGACAAAGTCATACTGATAGCCGAGATCCTCCAGCATATCGATCCAGCCTTGGCGGTTGCTCTCGAAGCGCGCCTTGTCGCCCAGAATGGCCGTACTGCGCACGGAGGCCATCGAATAATGCAGCGCGATGCCGCAGTGATCGCGCTTCGCGGCATGCAGCAGCAGCTTGCCGATGCCATGCTCGCGGATTTCCCGGAACGGCACGCTCAGATCGCGGGCGCTTCTGCTCAGGGAGTAATCGGGATTCAGCAAGCTGTATTCCCAGAACAGGTTGCAGAGCGTCAGCCCGTGATAGACGGCATGCCAGACGCCGTATTGCGCGTTAACCCCGTCCGCGCCGTAGCCGAACCAGCCGCCGATAATCGTGCCGGGCTTGGCGAACGAGCGGTGGAATTCGTATTGATTGCCGACGCCGTACGCTTCGAAATACCCGACGTGCTGGTGCAGGCGGTAGTAATCGTAGCCGGAATAGGCCGTCGACGCCTGGCAGCCGGACATTCGGATGACCCCGCCCTCGTCGGCTTCGCGCACCAGGGCGGCGATTCGGCGGTAGGCGTCGACGAAGATATGCTCCATGAAGCGCCGATGATCGGTCCACGGGGCGAACTGCCGGGTCTTCCTCGCTTCTTCGCGCGTATGCGGGACGACATCCTCCCAGCTGGCGAACGCCGTGCCCCAAGCGCCGTTCAGCTCTTCGAGCTGACCGTATTCCTGCCGCAGCCAGACGCGCATCTCGCGCATGCAATGAGCGCAGAAGCACAGATCCAGCTCGTCGGTATAACACGTAAGCGAGCCCTCGTCGTTGGCGAAATAAGCGATCGGTCCGAATGTCCTGAATTCGGACACGGTTGCCGTAATCTTGCTCCGCTGCTCTTCCCAGAACGACGGATCGTTCAGGCACGGCACGCGGACCAGGAAGCGCTTGTCGCGGGTCCGGTAGTACCGCTCCTTCCGCTCGACGTACGGCGCGCGATGGTACCAGTAGACGCCCATCCCCGAGGCGCCGGACATCGTCAGTGTCTTGGCGCTGCCGGGATACAGGCCGGTGACGCCGATTTCGCGGTAGCGCTCGGCGACGAGCGGGAGAAAGTCGCCATGGCCCCGGTTCTGCGGCGCGGTGAATACTTCGAAGTCGTCCAGCCGCCGCTTCGACGGCGTAACGACGATGCCGCCGGACGACCAGCGCTGAAGCAGGCGCCCGCCCCGTCTGATGTCGGCTTGCACCTCGATATGCATCGACTTGGCTGCCGCAGCGCGGTACGCATGCGTCAGCGTCTCGCCGATTCGCAGCTCGGGCGACGATTGCTCCAGCACCCGGCCGAAATCATCCGCGACACGGATGACGAGCTGTACGCCGGATTCGCCCTGCAGCCGGAAGACCGCGTGAAGCGTCTCCCCGAGTGCCAGCGCGTCATGGTTGACGGAAGCGTGCGCGAACGAGGCGGCAAGCGGCCTCTCCAGCGCGAACGTGGCGAATTCCAGTACGCCTTCGCCGGCGAACGCTTCGACCTCGATGCGGAATGCGCCTCCGTCGTCCAACGATTCCGGCAGCCTAAGCAAGCCGTCCGAACCGCAATCGCCTTCGGCGACGATTTCGTCGCAGCCGTCCTTGATCCTGTACCGCAGCCGGTCGGACGCCGCGCTGCCTTCGCGGCGGATTATCCAGCTGCGCTCGCCCTGTTCGGCGACGGAGAGCGCGCAGTCCGGCTCGCGCTTCGCCGCCCATACGACGCTGCGGTACGCCAGCTCGTAGAAGTAGTCGAGGAACGCGAAGGACGCGCCGGTCCGGACGCCGCTCCACTTGTCGATCACGGCGTCGTACGTCGACTCCTTGCCGGTATAGTCCTTATGCTGCGGCAAAATATCGCGCGGATAGTAGCCGAAGGCGACGACGCGCCCTTGGCCGTACGACTTTACGGCTGCGATCGGCGCGCCCCCCTCCGCTTCGATCAGCACTTCGCCGGCGGCCTCGTACGGGTAATAGGCGAGCTGCTCGCTCGGCAGCCGCCCGAACGGAATGCCCCGCGTAATATAATGCGGCGCCGCTGCCGACCAGCGGCCGGACGCCAACAGATCGAAGCGCACCTTCGGATAGCCTTCGCCGGCGTTGTTGTCGACGGCAAAGCCTTCTTCGAACAGGTTGACGAGCGGCGACAGCGCCTCCAGCTCAGGCGATTTGGGCTTGTCTTCGCCATTGAACGGACGAATCAGCACAAGCCCCGCGCCTGCCTCGACGCGACGCAGAATCGCCTGCCGGGTCGCCGGCGTGAAATGCGCCCAGCCATTCACCGCAGGAATGACGAGCACATCGTAGTGCTCCTCCGAGACGAGCGCGCGCTCCAGATTGTCAATCATGACATGCTGGTCGTCGACCGCGGCGCGGATATCGTAATAGTCGCCGATCCCCCACTTGTTCAAGTCCCACGCTCTGTCGAATGTGACGGTTTCGAAATCGACGCCGGTGCGGCGGATGAATTCGACGATTTCGTACCCATGCTTGACGCTCGGGACGAAGAACAGCTTCAGCCGCTCCCCTGCGGGCGGCTTCATGCGGCTCGGACTCGGGTCGCCGAAGCCGGTGTCGTATGCAAGGTCGTATAGCTTTTCCATGACAATCCCTCCTTGAACGGAAGATGGTTCCGCTTGCTCCGGCAATGATAAAGTTGCACGACTCATGCGGCATCCCCTCTTTCGAAGCCGCGTTTCGATCGGGAGACTCCGCCTCATTACCAGCCTAGAACATCGGTTGCGGGAAGGAAATCGCCTGTTCTTTGACTGCTTCACCTATTTTTGGCGCATGCGAAAAAAAGTGAAACAGCGATAAATTCGACCAGTCCTCTCTTGTCCGGTAATCAAGCGCTGGCGTTTGCCGCGGTCATGATTCACGAGCATTAGGTGCCCTGCGGCTTAACTCCGAGCAAGCGTCGTAAGCAGCACTATATTCTGGAACGCCAATAAGCCGCGTCGCGCACCGTGAAGTGCGTTAAGCGGCCTTGTTAATCCGATTCCAATCGCGTTAACGCGTTAGTCGGTTCATTCAAGCGTTGAAGTTATTCAAGCGTTCGTTCGGTTATCTCGCCTATGTCATGGAGGAGATTATCCGTCTTCATATCGCTCCGCGCGCTGCCGGATCGCTTCCATCACTTCGATCGACTGCTGCGAGGAGCGCAAGTCGTCCTGGAGCGAATGCCCCTGCTGCAGCCCGTCCAGGAAGCTCGCATTCTCATCGTAGAATCCGAAAGCTTCCAGCCAATCGCCTTCCGCCTGATCGACTTCTTCCCTGCCTCGGTCGGCATACTTCAGACTCGCTGTTGGACCGGCGCCTTCCTGCAGCGGCAGCCGCAGCTCGCACGAGAATCCTTCGCCCCGCACGGTCACCTTCTCCACGGCGATGCCGGAATACGGATAACAGAGCAGCTGGACGCGAACGCCGTTCTTGAACCTGCCGTCGGCGATCATATTAACGACGCCCGGCCCGGCTTCCGGGAGCTCGTCATATCGGAACCGCAGCTCGGCGTAGTCCGAGCCCGCGATGAATTTGGCCGCATCAACGGCATGGATGGCGGTCGTGGAGAAATCCGCATCTTTCCGATCGATGCGAATCATCTCGTACGTCAAGCTGTATATGCGTCTGCCCCGGGACGCGTTCAAGATGGCGGCCAGCTTGCGCGTCAGCGGGGCGAAGCGCCGGTTGAACGCGACGCGATGCGGAATGCCGAGCTCGGCCGCCCGCTGCCGGAGCAGCCTCGTCTCCGCCGCGTCGATGCCCGGCGGCTTCTCCAGGAAGACGGGAATGCCCGCTTCCATCGCCTGCAGCGCCAGCGATGCGGTATGTTCGACGGACACGACGATCCATACCGCGTCCAGCTCCTCTTCCGCGAGCATCCGCGCGAAGTCCGTATATGCGCGCGCGAAACCGAACGCCGTTCGGAACGATTCGGCCGCTTCGGCGTCGACGTCGCAGCACGCGGCCAGGAAGAGATTGCCCGTAGCTTCCCGATAGCGCGTCAAGCAGCGGCCGTGCGTCGCTCTGGAATGCCAGCCGCAGCCGACGAGTCCGATTCGTATCATATGCCGCACCTCCAATCGGTATCCGCATGCGATTTCAGACGGATGGCAAGCGAACCGTCCGCTTCCGTCCGCTGCGCGCACGCCCATTGCACCGGCTTGAAGACGCCGGGCTTCATCTCGAGCCGGAGCGACAGCCGGACCTCTATGTCCCGCCAGTGCTGCGGCAGAGTAAGCGAAGCCATGCCCACCTTGCCGGGAACCGGGCTGCCTTTGTCCAATTTCCCGCGCAATGATGTCGTCCCGTCGGTCGCTTCCAGCCATAAGGCGCCCGGAACGCCGGAGACGCCGTCGTTCGCCAGCGCGATGACGAGCTCGTCGGTGCCGATCCGCTTGCGCTGCCAGATCCATGCGGGCCTCAGCCGGTAACCGAGCCGGCGGCGCAGCGTCTCGATGGCGTGCGGGTAGCGCTCGTGATAGCGGGCAATCGCCTCCGCCTCCGTCCACAGCCCCCAGTAGTTGCCGCCGATATCGAGCGCATGCAGCATGGAATTGGCGATGACGTCGACGTTCGCGCTGTCGAACTTCAATTGATCCAGCTTGAAATGCCGGTAATAACCGTCTTCGACGACCGCGGCCGTCCAAGGCGCGCGGTTCGCGATAATCTCGATCTGCTCCGGCTCGTCGAGGATGATGCTGTCCGTGCGGACCCAGCAATCCTCGCTCATCGCGTATGCGCGAACGGTCCGGTTGCCCGTCTGGCTGATATCCGGCTGGGTATTCACCGCGATCGGCGTCTTCCGCCATCGTTCCACCTGCTCCCGGGTCATCGCCATGAACGTATGCTCGGCAGCCGCATAATCGGGGAACGGGTTCTTCAGGTCGCCCGTATGCCCCTCGCCCCAGAAGCCGTACATCATCAAATCCATGAATTCGATGCGCGGATCGCCGTCGAACCGCTCCGCCAGCAGCCCGTTCAGTTCCCGGAACGCGGCCCGGAACGCCGGATGATCGTAGCGCGGCTCCCAATAATCGTAGTCCTGCCCCTCGAAACGCCCGATGTTGACCAGCGGCACTTGGCCGATCAGGAAGTCCGGCATGGCCAGCCGCTCCGGCTGCGGATTCGGACTCGACAGCTGAACGCGGAACGCAACCCGCAGTCCGTGCCGCTCGGCGGCTTGCAGCGTCGCCTCCCAGATCGGATGCAGGTTCAAGCGCCCCGGCTCTGTCTGAACATGCCGCCAATCGCAGCGGATGTACAGCACATCCACGAACGGCAGCTTCGCCAATCGTTCCACATGCTCCTCGATCGTTTCGTTGCCGCTTCGTGCTTGGAGCGACGGTCCGTTCTCCTCCCAGGCATAAGCGATGAGCCCCATGCCCGGATTGCGAACCGGCTCCGCTGACGGCGTCGCCATATATATCGTGAACCAGCCGTCATCCTGTTCAATCTGAAACGGTCCTTGATACAAGCGGCCCAAATCAACCGTCTCTCTGCTTGCCCCTGATTCCATCCCGGCGTTCAACTCCCCCACTGGTATTAGCGGCTTGCGGACCGGCTTGCGGTTCAATGGTGAGCTTGCATGTGCGTGCTCGCATGCCGTGTTCTCATGCTCAACTTACCGGATTCCGCCGCATTTTGCTATCGCCGGATTTTCGACTCGTTCATCTTTTTTGCGATTATCGCCTTTCGCGTTCCATATAAAAAAAGCGGCAACTTGCGCTGCGCTCGGTGTCGATAAAGTCCAGCGGCTGACGCTTCCTCGGTATAACAGAAGAAATCGCTTGGATCATCGGCTTAAATCCGGCTGGACAGCAGCACGGCCGTCGAAGCAAGGTAGCGGACAAGAGATGCGTTATTAGCCAAGTTTCCTTGTCTTTCCGCGTGCTTGCGGACAGGAGATGCGCTATTTCAACCTACATGCAGACATTCGGTGCTTTCCAGGGGGCAATAACGAATCCTGTGTCCGGTCTCCAGCCCAAAACACCGATTTCCATACAAACAAAGGATCCTGTGTCCGTTGCAAAAAAAAAGGGGGGTATCTCGTCAGGCGATACGACTTCATATATGTTCCCGGCAGCCTGAACGCTGCGCTCGGTAAAATTTGAAACAATGCCGTCTGCATGCTTCTAGTATGTTAATGCGGCAAACGCCGGATGAGGCGCATGTCTGCCGCCCGGAGGCTAAACTTCTTGGACGGCTTCGGCTGCCTGGGCGTACTCCGTACGCAGCCGATCCACGTACCGGTCGAAATGAACGGTCTCCCCCGTCAATCGCGATTGTTCGGCGGCGAAGACGAGCAGATGGCTGCGCGCGGATTCCATGCCGTTGCTGACCCCTTCGCTCTGCGTCTCCACCTGGCGCACGAAGCTCTGCATCAGCAGCGTATCCGCGCCGCTATGTCCGCCTTCCTGCTCCTCGGGGCGGATGATTTCCGTTCGGCCGGAGAAGTGGCGGATTTCGATTTCGTTCTGCTCCGTATGGCCGATCAGCTCGGCCTTGGTGCCCATGATCTTGAACGAACGGCTCGTCTCGCGGGTGAACGCGGTCATCGTGAACGCTACCGTGACGTCGTTGTCGAACTGCAGAGTGACGACCTGGTGATCGACGACGTCATTGTCGCAGCGGTACACGCATCTGCCGTACGGGCCTTCCCGCAGCGCTTTCAGGCGCGCATCGAGCGTCGGCTCCAGCGAGACGACCTTCTGCGGCCAGGCGTCCTTCTCGTTCAAATACCATTTCAAGGCGGAGTATGGACATTCGTGCTCGACCTTGCAGCCGTCCGTGCAGCGATCCGTCGAGCCTTCCGGCGCGTTCTCTTCCCGGAAATGCGACAGGCTGCCGAACGACGAGACGCTCGTGCAGCTCGCGCCGACGATCCAATTCAAATAATCGAGGTCATGGCAGCATTTCTGCAGCAGCATCGGACTGGATTCCGCCGTATTGCGCCAGTTGCCCCGCACGAAGCTGTGCGCCTGATGCCAATACCCGACGTTCTCGATCCATTGAATCGTCATCATCCGGCCGATCGCCCCTTGATCGAGCAGCTGCTTGACCGCCCGGAAGAAGCCGGAGTACCGCATGCTGTGGCATATCGTTAATATCCGGTCGCGCCGCTTCGCTTCCTCGGCCATCAGCAGCGCCTCCTTCGGATCGGGCGACATCGGCTTCTCCAGCAGGATGTGGTAGCCCGCTTCCAGCGCCTTCATCGTCGGCCTGAAATGCCCCTTGTCCATCGTGCAGATGAGCAGCGCTTCGCAGAGCTTGGGCTGCGCGAGCAGCTGCTCCCAGCTGCCGAATTGCAGCTCTGGCGCAATGCCGTACATCTCCGCGAACTTGCGCCGCCGCTCCTCGTTCGGTTCCGCGACGGCGACGAATTTGATTTCGTTCGGCCGCTTAAGCGCATACGATCCTAAATCGAACATTCCCCGGCTTCCTGCGCCGATTACGGCTGCATGAATCATGGCGATCGCCTCCATTTATTCGATTGCTTGCAGTATCTCATCTCAAGCCGTCAAGCTGAGCCGGATGATTGCCTACGCTACTCGCGGTCCGTGATGACGCCCGTTACCTGATCGTACGGCACGATCGTGAACAGCGCGGTCCGCTCTTGCTTGGCTTGGTCGAACACCGCGTATACCTCCGCCGCGCGCGCGATCAGCAGCTGGGCGATGCGCGCCTCCAGCTCGGAATGCGTCGTGAAGCCATGCTCGCGCGATGCGCCGTCCACGCCGAGAAACATCTTCGTGATGTTTAGTTTCTCGATGATGCTTTCGGCCAGCGGCCCGATCAGCTCCGAGCTCTTATGGCGCATGACGCCGCCGGTGACGACCACCTGCACGCCTTCGGCGTCGATCAGCTCGTTGGCGATGTTGACCGCGTTCGTAACGACCGTCAGGCTGCGGCGGTTCTTGAGCGCGCGGGCGATCAGGAACGTCGTCGTGCCCCCTGTGAGGCATACGACGTCGCCTTCCTTCACGAGCGCCGCCGCCGCGGCCGCGATGCGTTCCTTGCCCGCGAGGTTGACGAATCGCTTGTCGGCGAAAGCAAGCTCCGCGTTCCTGCCGCCGTTCTCGTCGTAGACCGCTCCGCCCAGCGTGCGGATGATGTGATTCGACCGCTCGAGCACCTCCAGGTCGCGCCGTACGGTCGCGACGGAGCTGTCCGTTGCCTGCACCAGCTCCTCGACGGTCGCTTTGCCGCCTTCTTTGATTCGTTCAAGCATTTTCGTTCTGCGTAGCTCTGCTTTGGACTGCATGACATTGCTTCCTTCCTGAATTAACGATTCACGATGTTCGCGGCCTTCCCGACGCAGCCGCACAGCTCCATCTTCTCCATGGCAAGCCGCTTGACGGCTTCTTTCGCCGGGACCATGTATTTGCGCGGGTCGTTCTCGTCCGGCAGCCGGCCGAATACCTGCTTGATCGCGTCGGAGAAGGCGATCCGCAACTCGGTGGCGATATTCATCTTCGCCATCCCGAGCGATACCGCCTGCCTCACCTGGTCGGCCGGGATGCCCGAGCCGCCGTGCAGCACGAGGGGGGCCGATACCAGATCCGCGATCCGCGCGATCCGGGCGAAATCGATGTTCGGCGTGCCTTTATAGATTCCGTGCGCCGTACCGATCGCCGGCGCAAGCGTATGCACGCCGGTCCGCGCCATGAATGCCGCGCATTCGTCGGGATCGGCCAGCAGCGCGTCGCGCTCGTCGACGACGATATCGTCCTCCACGCCGCCGACCTTGCCAAGCTCCGCTTCCACGTTCACGCCCGCGGCGGCCGCGGCGGCCATGACTTGCGCGGTGCGCGCGACGTTCTCCTCGAACGGATACATGGAAGCGTCGATCATGACCGACGTATAGCCGGCGCGGATGCATCTGACGATTAAATCGTAGTCTGTGCAATGGTCGAGATGGAGCGCGACCGGCGTGCCGGTTCGCTTGGCGGCGACGGCCGCGGCGGCCGCGATGTAATCCGGGCCGAGATGATTGACCGTTCCGACGGTGGACTGAATAATGAGCGGCGACTGCGTTTCCGCTGCCGCCTCCGCGACCGCCTGCAGCATTTCCAGCGTGTGGACGTTAAAGGCGGCGACCGCATACTTCCCTTCCCTGGCGGCCTGGAGCATTTCGGTAGAAGCTTGCAACGACATCGTCATCCTACCCTTCTCATCGTTTCTGCGAATGCGTCTGCGGTTCGAAACATAGCTGATATCGTAATCATACCGAGTGAATTTGATCTTTACAATCATTTCTTGAGTTATACGATCAAATATTGATTGCCGTCATCACGTATACCGTCTATGATAAGGGCAGAACCAGCGGAACCGCCATAATAAGGAGGATGAATCATGAGCTTGACGTACGAGGAAATCAAGGCGCAATATACCGCACTGAAGCAAACGTTCGATTATCTGTTATCGCAGCGCAGCCAGATTGCCGATTTCTTCCGCGCGCATGCCGGCAGCTCCGTCGCCTTCGTCGGCTGCGGGTCCAGCTATGCCATCAGCGAATCGGGCGCCTTCTCGATGCGCCTGCGCGCGAAGCGCCGCGCGATTGCGCTCGCCGGCGGCGATCTTATGCTGAACGCGGACGGCTACGTCCCCCTGCTGGCGGATGCGGTGCTGATCGCTCCTTCCCGTTCCGGCGCCACGAGCGAAATCGTCGAGGCGATCCGGCTTGCGAAGCAGCGGGCGCCCGTTCCGGTCCTGGCCGTCGTCTGCGTGCCCGACTCCCCGGTTTCGGCCATGGCGGATTTGACGTTGACGCTGCCCTGGGCGTTCGACCGCAGCGTCTGCCAGACGCGCACAGTCGCGAATCTGTACGCGGCGAACCTCATGCTCGCGGCCTTCATCGGCGAAGATGAGACCGTCATCGACCAGCTCGCCCTCGTCATCGCGCAAGGCGAGGCTTACATGAACCGAGTCGAAGCCCAAATCCGGGAAGCCGGCGATTTCGACTGGACGAACGTCGTGCTCCTGGCCGACGGCGAAGTGCACGGCCTCGCCGCGGAAGGCGCGATTGCCTTGACCGAGATCGCCAAGGCGCAAGCCCACGCGTTCCACGTGCTGGATGTCCGCCACGGTCCGATGGTGACCGTAGGCCCGGATACGCTCGTCATCGCCCATCTTACGAGCCGGCAGCCCGAGCAGCAGCGCAAGCTGCTGCAGGACATTCGCAGCCGCGGCGCGAAAGTGATCGCCTTCGGCGATGCGTCCGCGAACCTGTCGCCGGATGATGCCGAGCTCGTCATTCAGACGGAATCGGAGCTGTCGCTGCCTGTCCAAGGCATCCCGTTCCTCTTCATCCCGCAGATCGTCGCGCTGGGCCGCGCCGAACGGATGGGCATCAATCCGGATGAACCGGAAGGGTTGACGGCATGGGTGAAGCTATAGCCGCACATCACTACAGCAGCGCATGCAGAACAGCGGCAGTCTTGGACGAGGCGTTCGGTCCGAAATTGCCGCTGTTGGCTTATCCGATGATCTTTACGAGCACGATAGGTCTCCCTTATTCCCAGATGCGATTCTCGTATTGATGTTTATGGTAGATCGAATTCGATATCAGTCCGGCTGCATAAACCCGATCCCGCCTAAAAACGCTTCCATCCTCAAGGTCGTTTCGTTATAAGGCTTATTGTCATGCCATCCGTAGTTAAAGAATCCGTGCCCCATGCCTTCATAGGTAATGAAAGCGATGTCGTTGCCTTCCTCCTGCATGAGCGCGGTGAATCGTTTATTCTGAGGATATAGCTCGTCGGACGTCCCGCACATCCATAATGTCGGCGGAAGGCATTGCTTGCAATGATGTATCGGCGATAATCGAAGCGCCAGATCTTGCATCTCAGGAAACAGCCGCCCCATAATATCCACGCCGTCCATGCCGGCAGCCAGCACGATCAGCGCATTCGGATGATAATCCACCGCTTGATCGTCGTTGATATCGTCGAACATCAGCGCGGAAACCGCAGTATAACCGCCGGCAGACGCGCCGCACATTACGATGCGTTCGGGATTGACCCCAAGCTCCTCCGCATGGCGACGTACCCAGGCAATCGCGGATTTCGCGTCGCAGATCGCTTGAATCGGGGTGAAGCCCTCATCATGTCCGTTCCGATAATCGACGCACACCGCAACGACGCCCTGCGATGAGAAATACTGCGCCTGATGCTGGAACTGAGCCGGCGTCAAAGGTCCTTTCTTGAAACTCCCACCGTTGAAAAACAATACAGCCGTTCGGCCGCTCGCCGTCTCGCCGGAATCGAAGATGAACAGCTTCAGTTTCCGTTCTCCAATGACTTTATAGACCCGTTCTTTGGCAGGAAAATCGAAATGGATCTCTCGCATAGTTCCCCTCCCCAGGCACGCCATAAGTTAGCGCTGCCATCAATGAGCTTCAGCTTCTCGCCAACCGGTTCCGTCAAACGTTGAACAGCTCCGGTATGTACGCATCACGCACCAAATCGCGAAACTCCGGATCAATCCGATCATGCTCGCCGCTGTTCAGCCATTCAAACCTGAACACGGCCCCATCGTCTCCGCCGCTGCCGGTAACGACATGTTCCCACCGCTCCGGCAATTTCATCGTCGGCACAAGCAGGTAATCATGTCTTACCACGTAAGCGGCGATGTATGGTTTATAGTAGTTCTGTACGCCCAGCTTACGGACGATCGTCAGGCCCGTCAACCCGGATTCTTCTCTAATTTCGCGCAACAAAGCCGCCTCCGGCTCTTCCCCCGCCTCGACCTTGCCGCCGACGAATCGGTACGGCACGCCAGGATCGCTCAAATAACCGAGTAGCTGATGCTGGCCGGATTCGCTGGAACGCATGATAAACCCGACCGCTTTCTGGACATGCCCTGCTTCCGGATTCATGGGGTCCTCCTTGCTCAAATGCCCGTTCTCCGTCGTCATGGATTCGGCGGAAGGCGGCGGAAGGGTAACAGGTTCTTTCCGCTGGTCTTCTAAATATTACCACACGAAGACGGATCATACCTAGTCTGACTTTTACGATTTCCGGCATCTGCAAGCCCTTATTCACGAACGCAACAAACTTCGCCCAAGCAAACGAGCAAAGACAGATAGCCTTTCGCCTTATAGAAGGCGCTTTGGAAGAAAAAACGAATCAACTCTTGGCAGTGCGGGCAGCTTGAACCGCAATTCACGGGCAGTTCCGGCGGCGTCCCGCAGAGCGCCGTCGGGCGGCGTTCATGCGGCAAAGCTGCCAAAACCGGTCTTTTCAATCGGCTTTTGGGGCCGATTGCCAGCTCAAAACGCCGATTTCGATACTAATAACGGGTTCTCCGTCCGCACGACCTATGAAGGTTGTCCGGTCGGGGCAATTTGAAGCTTCGCTTCGTACTCGACCGAAGCAGCGGCAAACGTTCGATCTCTATCATCATACGTATTACCTGGTGGCTGATGGTCACCTATGTGGCAGCCTATTTCCTTCTCGGACTTTCGTTAGCGTTCAAACGCCCCGCAGTAAAATCCCAATTGCTTGGCATTTCAGTGCGGGGCGTACCCAAGCCAGACTTTGTCATCCTAAGCAAGGACCGTCAGCCATTGCTCTCATTCCTTGCGCATGTCTCCATGCCATCTTCCTTGCGCCGCCTGAAGCACTAGTCGGTCGAAGGCTCCAACCGGCATTCTTCCAGCTTGAGCAGCTTCGTCTTGTATTTCCACTTGTAGCCGAGCCACACCGCCAGGAACAGCGGAATGCCGACGTAAGAAGCGACGAGCAGCATCCAATCCGCTTGACCGTCGGAGAAGGCGCTCACGCTCTGACCGATAATGACGACCATGCACATGACGAAGGCCAGAATCGGACCGATCGGGAACCAGCGGGAACGGTATGGAAGATCTTGCGGATGGCGGCCCTGGGCGACGTACGCTTGGCGGAACCGGTAATGGCTGATCGCGATGCCGAGCCATGCGATGAATCCGGACATGCCCGAAGCGTTGAGCAGCCAGATGTACACTTGCCCGTCGCCGAAGAAGGAGGCCAGGAAAGCCAGCATGCCGAGCGCCGCGGTCGCAAGCAGCGCGTTGACCGGAATGCCGCGCTTGTTAAGCTTCGCGAACAGCCGCGGCGCTTTGCCTTCCTTCGCGAGCACCCATAGCATCCGGGTCGAAGCGTACATGCCGGAGTTGCCCGCGGACAGCACCGAGCTCAAGATGACCGCGTTCATGACGGAGGCGGCAACGCTGAGACCGGCTTTCTCGAAAACAATCGTGAACGGGCTGGCGGCAACGCTGTCGCTTGCCAACGTATCCGTCGTGAACGGAATGAGCATGCCGACGACGAAGATCGCCAAGATGTAGAACAGCAGAATCCGCCAGAAGACGCTGCGGATCGCGCGCGGCACGTTCCGGCGCGGATTCTCGGATTCGCCGGCCGCAATGCCGACGAGCTCCGTACCCTGGAACGAGAAGCCGGCCGCCATGCAGACGCCGAGGACGGCCAGCCACCCGCCCGAGATCGGCGCATCGCCGGCGGTGAAATTGCTGAAGCCGACCGCGCCGCCTTTCCAGATGCCGACGATCATCAGCAAGCCGATGCCGATGAACACGATAACCGTAATGATTTTGATCATGGCAAACCAATATTCCGACTCGCCGTAGCCTTTGACGGACAACAAGTTCAGACCGACCATCAAGGCGAGGAACAGTGCGCTCCATAGGAACGACGGGCTGTCCGGCAGCCAGAACCTGATGATGAGCGTCGCCGCCGACAATTCGGCCGCGATCGTAATCGCCCAGTTATACCAATAGTTCCATCCGAGCGCGAAGCCCAAGGACGGATCCACGAATTTCGTCGCATACGTGCTGAATGTGCCGGAGACCGGCATATAGGTAGCCATTTCGCCCAAGCTCGTAACCAGGAAATATACCATGATGCCGATAATGAAATAGCCAAGCAGCGCGCCCCCCGGCCCGGCGTCATGAATCGCACTGCCGCTCGCGAGGAACAAGCCCGTCCCGATCGAGCCGCCAAGCGAAATCATCGTCATATGCCGGGACTTCAAACCTCTGCGCAGCTTATTCGTGTTGTCTTTCACGTTCTGTACGACCCCTTTGCTATTCTCTGCGGATTCTTGTTGAAATATTGCCCGAAAAACACAAAAAAACCGCCTTCTTCAGCAATAAGCAAGGCAGCTTCTACTCCCCCATTTATCCGATCAAGATAGCACAACATACTGTTCTTCGATCAACAGCATGACAGTTCCGCCCCTTATCGGGAACGACCCCAGCCGGCGCGGTCAGCAAACCGTGCGGCTTCGGCGATGGCGCCTTTCCATCGGAATCGACAGTCTCTGCTGGACTTCCTCCGACGTACTCTTCAACATCGCGACCTCTACCTCATCCGACACGATGAGGGTTCGCGTATTCAATTGCAACAACAGTATCCAATCATATCGGCTCGCCGGGTGAAAAGCAATGGCATTTTCTAACACCACCCCCGCCGCCAACGAGAAGAAGGACAGCGTCGTCCGCTGTCCCTCAATTCGCTCGTATGATGGGTACTGCGCCTGGATGAATCCTTACGCGATAGATCAGTTCGGCGCGGCGGCGTCTTGGAAGTGGCCGCGCGGTTTCTTGCCGCTCCACCGCTCGTCGACTTGCTCCAGCGAGGACTGATACCGCGTATCGACGCTGATCCGGTAGTGGTTCGTCGTGTTCTCGAGCGAGCAATGCATCAGGTACATGCCGAAAATGAGCACGTCGCCTGCTTTGAATTCCGTCGTCGCCCATTTGCCGCCGAATTTATTCGTAATGACGAGCGGATCGTCCGTATAATGGCCGATTCCGTCGCGGTCGGAATCTTTGGACCCGTATGACTGCTTCAGCTCTTCGAAGCGGTGCGAGCCGAGGCACAACGCCAATCCGCCCTTCGCGTAGTCGACATCCCCGATCGGCGACCAGACCGTATAGAGATTCTTCGTTCCGCGGCCCATGTAGACGATATCGTAATGCGCGCCGGTATAATCGCCTTTGCCGACGGCCCGAAGCCACTTGTAATGATACGTCAGCGACTGTTCGCCCAGAAACCGATCGAAGAAGCGCATGATCCGCTCGCCGTTCAGCACGTTCAACAATTCCGGCAAGTCTTCGTTCGTGCCGCCCAGGAACAAGGTTTTGCTGCCGTCCGCCATAATGCCTTCTTCCAGCAGCGTGTCGCGATCGAGCTTGCCCATTTTATCCATCTTCTTCAATACGGCCTGTCTGGCGGCCAGCACTTCGTCGCGGTCGTGGAGCCCGCGCAGCAGCAAATAACCGTCCTCCCGCATTCGGGCCCGCAGCGCGTCGAAATCATGCATAATATCGTTCGAATCCCTTAATTCATCCAGATGCGGTCCGCCAAGCTCCAGCTCGCGATTGCCTACTTTCAGTAACATCAGCGCTCTCTCCTTCGTGATCCATCGTCTTATGGTTTCATTGTAAACGCTGTCGCTTCGTTCCGACATGGAACGATTTCACTGAAACATGTATAATCATACTAACCTGATTGGACGGAGGAGGCGGCAAAAGAATTGGCTTACATGAATATCCCATACTTGCTTGACGATGGATTCGCGATTCCGGCCTTCCGGTTCCGGTCGATTTGGAAAGTGCAAGCTAACGATAGCTATCAGGTTACGAATGCACAAGGGTTCGAATGGCCGGGCATCTTCGTTACTTACGAGGGCAAAGGGGTTCTCAAGCTTGCGGATGCGAGCAGCGACCTGCATGCGGGTACCTATATAATCGTCCCGAATGGCGTGCCATGCGTTTATCAGTGCCTGGACGGCGATTGGAAATTCTATTTCCTCCACTTCGATCCGCTGGACATGCCGCATCAGCTCGAGATGCCGACCGGCAAACCGGTGACCACCGCCAACATGCCCGAAGCGATCCGCTTGTGCGAACGATTGATCGACAGCCTGATCGTCCGCCCCGTCGGTTACGGGATCTCGGTTCATCTATGCGCCCAAGAGCTGCTGCTGTTACTGGCCCGGGAGCAAGCCGCATACGGACAGAGCCGCCACCCCGAGCTGGACGACATCTTGTATTACATGCACCAGCATATCGGCCGTCCGGTACCGATCGATGCATTTGTCCGGCAAAGCGGCCTGTCGCGCACGGTCTTCTACGCCCGTTTCCGCGATCGGACCGGCATGTCGCCGAATCGCTACATGCAGGAGCTCAAGCTGTCTTCGGCGAAAGCATCGCTGGAGACGACAAGCCTGTCGATCAAAGAAATCGCCGCGTCGCTCCAGTTCTACGATGAATTTCATTTCTCCAAGCTGTTCAAGCAGCGGTACGGCGCGTCGCCCCGGGATTACCGGCAGCGGTTGAAGCAGCCTCAGAGCGAGGGGGATGACGCATGACGCATCCATACCGAAGCGGCTGGCCCGTATGCACACACGATGAAGGAGCTTCCCAATGGAGATGCGAAAGGACCTCGCAATCCACTGCAAAGTGGCAAGCGAGGTCCTTGGTTTCCATGCGATGACAACATAACGTGAGGCTTGAGAGGTCGGGAATTGACTTTGCGATCGGCTCCCAGGCTTTCGAGAATTCCTTCGAGTTCCTTCCACGAGATAGATTGCCGGAATAGCAATTTTATCGGCCTTTATACCGGTCTGGGACGGGTAAAGTTGCCTGAATAGCAACGGCAGGTGTGTGAGACTCTTAGCAAGGCTACTGAGAAATTCACAGCTCTGCATCGTCAGTCTCCATGATTTCTTTCCCAGAGGCAGGAATTCATAGCTCCACACCCGCGAACTCACCTGAATTCCTCCCTATGGGAAGGAATTTGAAGCTCAATGCTTCTAAATCACCAGAAATTCCTTCCCGAAGGAAGGAATTCGTAGCTACTCGGCGCGAAATCCCGAGAATTCCTTCCTATAGGCAGGAATTCTCAGCTCCGCGCCGCGAAACTTCAGAGACTTGCCAAGATCCTCACACAGCTACTGCAGATATAGCAAAAGTTGCCATTCGGGCAACTTATCCCGCCTAAGACTTGCAAAAATGCCGGTAAAGTTGCCGTTCGGGCAGCTTTATCCGCCGCAGACCTGCATAAGTGTCGATAAAGTTGCCATTCGGACAACTTTATCCGCTGCAGACCTGCATAAGTGTCGTTAAAGTTGTCATACGGGCAGCTTTGCCCGCCGAAGACCTGCATAAGTGTCGATAAAGTTGTCATTCGGGCAGCTTTGCCCGCCGAAGACGGTCGTGAAAAGCCGCGAAACTTTTCCCAGAGGTAGGAATTCGCAGCCTCACGTGGAGCAAAGCGGCAAAATCCTTCCCAAAGGCAGGAATTCATAGCTTCACACCGCGAAATCACCAGGCTCTTTGCAAAGCTACTGGTACGAGGAGGGAAAGTTGCTCGAACAGCAACTTTTCCGGCATTTTGCCGGTCCATGGCTGGAAAAGTTGCTCGAACAGCAACTTTATCGGCATTTTTACCGGTCCGTGGCTGGAAAAGTTGCTCGAACAGCAACTTTTCCGGCATTTTGCCGGTCCATGGCTGGAAAAGTTGCTCGAACAGCAACTTTATCGGCATTTTTACCGGTCCGTGGCTGGAAAAGTTGCTCGAACAGCAACTTTATCGGCATTATCACCGATCAGAGGCTGGAAAAGTTGCTCGAACAGCAACTTTACCGACATTTGCCGATCCGTGGCGGGAAAAATCGCCCGAACAACAACTTTACCGACATTATTGTGGGTTTGACGCGCTGAGGCAGGTGTGTAAGGTTCTGTACAAGGCTACTGCGAAATCACCAGAATTCCTTCCCACAGGAAGGAATTCGTAGCTCCGTGCCGCGTGCCGCCATATTCCGCGAAATCCATTTCATTCTTCCTCGTTTCCGAACGCCAGCCAATTGAAGCTAGCCGAAACGAGGCTTCCATCTTATAACGCTGCGCAGAGCTCGGCGACGAATGCCTCCAAGCCGCGCTGGTCGACTTCGTCGAAGCGGTCGAGCTCGGGGCTGTCGATGTCGAGCACGCCAAGCAGTTCTCCGTCTACCAGCAGCGGAATGACGATCTCCGACCGCGAGGCGGCATCGCAGGCGATATGCCCCGGGAACGCATGCACGTTCGGCACGCGTACGGTCGCCCGGTCGCTTGCGGACTTGCCGCATACGCCGCGGGACAGCGGAATGCGCACGCACGCAGGCAGACCTTGGAACGGACCGAGCACAAGCTCGCCGTCTTTATACAGATAAAAGCCGACCCAATTGATCCGATCGAGAAATTGATTCAGCAGCGCCGAGGCGTTCGACAGGTTGGCGATGCGGTCCGATTCGCCGTCCAGCAGCGCCTTCAATTGTTGAACGACGAGCTCGTAGTTCTGCTCGCGCGTGCCTTGGTAATGTGCTTGATGAAACATAAGCATGCAGCTCCTTTATCCGATGATAGTCGTGGTGTCGAATCTTTTTTGCACCGTGCGCAGCGCTCGCGCGCGGTGGAGTGGTGCATGAAGGCGGTCAGCCAACATGCTAACGATCCATTCATGGTGCTACATTGTTAATTTCGCGGTACATCATCGCTATGCGGCGATCGCATATTCGCAACAATCTCATTCGACAAGCCGGTTCAGCAAATCATCCGTAATGAGGATATCTTCCTTCGTCACCCGATCAATGCGAAAATGCCCGGCCAGCTCGCTTGCGCGGACAGGCTCGAACTTGCCGATCAGCCCCGATACGGCGGCCAGCCAGCCGACGACCTTCTCGGGGGCGATACCGGAGCCGCGAAGCGCCGCGAGCGACAGCGCGCCATGCCGCTTGGCCAGCCGTTTGCCGTCGCTGCCGTACATCAGCGGCACATGCGCGAATCGCGGCGGCGCCCAGCCGAGCGCCTCGTAGAGCTGCAGCTGGCGAGGCGTGGAATCAAGCAAGTCTTCGCCGCGCAGCACGTCGGTTATGCCCATCGCGGCATCGTCGACGACGACGGCGAGCTGGTAGCTGATCATCCCGTCCGCGCGTTTCACGACGAAATCCCCGCCTGCCGCCGGCGGGAACGTCTGCGGCCCGGCTGCGAGATCGTCGAAGCGGACGGATTCGGCCGCGTCGACGGCGAACCGAAGCGAAGGCATCTTGAGCGATCGGCGCTCCGCCCGCTGCTGCGGCGTAAGCAAGCGGCAAGTGCCGGGATAGGCCGGCCCCTCGCTGCCGAGTCCGTGCGGCGCGCTGGCGACGGCGGCAAGCTCGGCTCGGCTGCAATAGCATTCATAAAGCCTGCCGGAGCGTTCCAATGCGGCGAGCGCTTCTTCGTACATGCCGATGCGTTCGCTCTGCGTGTACGGCGCATAGGCTCCGCCGACATCCGGTCCCTCGTCCCAGTCCAGTCCCAGCCAGCGCAGATCGGCAAGCGCCTGCTCCGCCAGCTCGGTCCTCGAGCGCGTCAGATCGACGTCTTCCATCCGCATCACGAACGCTCCGCCCGCGCTGCGCGCCTGCAGCCAGGCAAGCAGCGCGGTTCTGGCGTTGCCGATATGCATGAGCCCCGACGGCGTCGGGGCGAAACGTCCTCTCATCGCGGGCAGCGATCCCCTTCCTATGCAAAAATGAGCAGGAATCAAGCTCCTGCTCAAGCAACATTCATATGGAATGGCGGAGCCGACGGGATTCGAACCCGCGGTCTCCTGCGTGACAGGCAGGCATGTTAGGCCTCTACACCACGGCTCCGCGTCATAAGACAAGCAGAATCATACCATGCCGGCTTGCCCGCGCGCAATCTATTTTATGAAATAAACGACAATTTGGGCGGCTCGGCCTCAGGCGACCTATGGGGCATGTACGACTTATAACAATAATGTTATCGATCCGATAAGTTTTATTCATTATATTAATTCGAACCGGCGGAGTAACATGGTGGGTACAGATAAAATTAGGAGTTGAACGAACATGCAGCAGCTTTCGCGTCAGCGAACCATCCTTTACCTTGCTTTTCTCGTCGTCGTCTGGGGCGTCAATTGGCCGTTATCCAAGTCCGCGCTGCAGTTCGCCCCGCCGCTTCTGTTCGCGGGCTTGCGGACGCTGATCGGCGGAATCATCCTCATCGCGATCGCCCTCCCCACTTACAAACGCATCCGGCTGCGGGACAACTGGCCCATCTACCTGATCTCGTCCGTGCTCAATATCATCCTCTACTACGGGCTGCAAACCGTCGGTCTGAAGTATCTGCCGGCCGGTTTGTTCTCTTCCATCGTCTTCCTGCAGCCCGTCCTGCTCGGCATCTTCTCCTGGCTGTGGCTCGGGGAGCTCATGTACGGCCTGAAAATCATCGGCCTCCTGCTCGGCTTCCTCGGCGTCGGCGTCATCAGCGTCAGCGGAGGATCCGGCGAATTCTCGCTCGCAGGGGTCCTGCTTGCGATCGGCAGCGCGATCAGCTGGGCGCTCGGGACGATATATATGAAGAAGAACGCGGCCCGGACGGACACGGTCTGGGTGGTCGCGCTGCAAATAACGATCGGAGGCGTCGCCCTGCTGTTGTCGGGATCGGCGTACGAGCAATGGTCGGCAATCGATTGGAACCTGTCGTTCGTATCGAACCTGCTGTTCATCTCGGTCTTCGTCATCGCCCTCGGCTGGCTCGTCTACTTCAAGCTCGTCGGTTCCGGCGAAGCGAGCAAGGTCGGTTCTTTCACCTTCCTTATCCCGCTCATCGCCATTCTGTTCAGCGTCGCGTTCATGGGCGAGACCATCACGCTCAAGCTCGTCGCCGGCTTGCTGCTCATTGTCGCCAGCATCGTCATCGTGAATACGAAGCCGAAGCTGCTTCGCTCGCGGGATACCGCCAATCCTGCCGCTCCGGTCGGATCTGCCGCCAATCGATAAAAGCAGGTGTCCTTAATTACGATTGCCCTTGTATAATGGATCTATATCCAAGCCGTCGAAAGGAAGCGATCCGTTATGAGCGCCATCGAACCCGATCTCGCCGCGCTTCACCCGCAGGAAACGCTGGACGCGCTGCGGGATTTTCGCTTCCCGCCTTATATTTCGCTTGCGCATATTTTCCATGCCCCCGATGACTGGGGCTTCTCGAACCGGACACTGAAACAGTACGCGCTCAACTACGTCATCGACGGCAAAGGCGAATTCGCCATTGAAGGCAGCGCGCATCAGGTCGCCAAAGGAGACGTGTTCTTCTATCGGCCGTATGAAACGCATGGCTTGCGGGCGCTGCCGGGACGTCCTTTCCTATCGATTACCGTCGTGTTTCACTTCGCGGATATGCCGTTCCCGCTGGAGGATGCGTTCGCGGGCCTGCATATGCTCGGCCGCTTCAACGGCCGCGCCGTCGAGCATCAATTCGCCGAGCTTGTCGCCAAATACCGGCTTCCGGGCGTGGAGAATCGGCTTGCATGCCAATCGCTGCTGCTCGCCATCCTGGCCCGCGTCGCCCGCCCTGCCGGCAATGCCGCAGCCGGCGCAACCGGCCAGCGCAGCAACGTGGCGCGGCTGATGCAGGTCAAGAACCATATCGAGCGCCGGCTCGATCAACCGCTCGACGTGCCCGAGCTGGAGCGGCTGACCGGGCTGACGTGGAACTACCTGATCGCGGAATTCCGGAGAGCGTTCGGCACGACGCCGATGCAGTTCCTGATCTGGGCGCGCATCTCCAAAGCCAAGGAATTGGCGCTTCAGACGGCGCTCTCCTATGGCGAAATCGCCGAGCAGGTCGGTTATAACGATGTTCACGCCTTCGGCAAAATGTTCAAGAAGAAAACCGGCATGAGCCTGACCGGCTTCTGCTCCGCGCTCTGCGTGACCGACCACCGGAACCAGTGGCCGATGAAAGATTAGCTGGCGGCGAAAACGGCAGAGCTCGCCGCTTGACCCGCCTTTCGCTATATTGGATACCGATTCCTGCATTCGGACTGCTTACTTTTGCCGGCCTCGCTTCTATAATGGAAGCGAATATACGGCGGAAGGAAGGTCAGCAATGAATAATCCACTGCAGCATCCTACCAATACTCCCATCAATACTCCCAACAAGACTCTAACCAATACACCCATCAATAATCTTCGGAATAACAACAACACGGTGAACATGATCATTACGCATGAATCGGCCGGATTGATGCTGGTTTGGGATACGGAGAAGGACGAGGCGCGGTTGTCGGCCTCCTCCAACAAGAGCACTCCAGCGGATCAAAGCTTATCGCGCACGGTATGGACAGGCAGCCTGCTGCCGGCCTTCGAATTCGCGGCCGACGGCGCCGCGCAATACGTGAAAGCGGCCGCGACCGGCGTGACGTATTCGTCTGAGGGCGCATTATCGATCCGGCTGACGCTCGGCGCTCATGGAACAGGCACGCTCGATATCGAAACGCATGCATGGGGCATTCGATTGAAACGGCTTCAAGCCGCGTGGAGCCGCGATGCGCGCCTCGTCTCGCTGCAATTCGGCACCCGCCTGCTGACGGAATCGGAGCGGCTCTGCACGCCGAGCGCCGACAGCGTCTTCTGGCCGGACTGGTCGGCGGAAGGATTTTGCGTGCCGGCCGCCGGCTCGTCCCCGACGCATTCGTTCTGGCGCTCATGGGACATGGGCAGCGCCCGCCTGCCGCTCGGCAGCTTCGGCGACGCGATGGGCACGCCGTACGCTGCCGCGTTCCCCCGGCCGCTGTATGCGGCAGCCATGGGCGGCAAGCACGGCTGGCTCGCGTTCGGGCCAGGCGAAGTGCCGGATGCGCCGCTGACGCTGCATATCCAATCCGTGTCGGCCTGTGTCCATTACGCATACCGCGAAGATCTGTGGGGCGCTCCGGATCCGCGCGAGCGCACCTGGTTGGATCCGCTTCGGCTCGCATGGGGCGGCACGGGCTACGACGCGCTTGGCGTCCTGTTCGACACATTCGGTCCGTTCGAACCGAAATCCTCGCATCACCAGCGCTCGTTCCTCTGCACATGGGGCGATTTCAAGGAAGGCCGCTTCGATCTGGAAGCCTATGCGAATCGCGTCTCCGCTACGACGCCTGCGGATATGGTCGTCATGGACGATTCGTGGGAAACGTTCGTCGGCAGCGCCGAGCCGAATCTCGATCGTTTCCCGGATTTCGATGCCGATATGGCGCGGCTGCGGGACAACGGCTACGAGCTGGCCTTCTGGCAGAGCATCGGATGGACGGACAATCCCGATGCGCAAGGCTTGAAGCCGGGCGATCTGCTGTGCGGCCCGGACGGCAAGCCCCGCCGCTGGCGCTGGTCCGGCAGCCCGTTCGGCGGCAAATTCCACTACTTGCTCGACCCGAGCTCCGAGCGGACGCGGCAGGTCATCCAGGAGCGCACGGTTCGCCTCGTCGAGCGCTACAAGCCGGCTGCGCTCAAGCTCGATTTCGGCTATGGATTCCCCGGTCCGGACGGCTGCGCGCCGCGCGACCCGGCCTATCGCGGCGAACGGCTGGCGTTCGGATTGCTGAAGCTTATATACGATGCGGCGAAATCCGCCGACCCGGCAATCACGATCATCTATTATGGCGTCCATCCGCTCATGCGCGCCGTATCCGATCTGATCAACCTCGACGATCTCGGCGATGCCGGCGACAGCGCGAAGCATGAGCTCTCCGGCCACAATCAGCGCTGCTTGTGGGCATCGCTGGCGGCAAGACACGGCATGGCGGTCAATTCGTCGACCGGCTATTACTGGGATACGCTCGGCTCGATTCTGCTTGATACCGCCGTCGTCGGCGTCAACGGGCTGACGCTCGGCGAATGCGATAATGACGGCAAACGTCTGACAGCGCCGGACATCCAGCGCTGGACGGCGCTGCACTGTTGGCATCGGCGCACGTGCGGCTGGAAGCCGCTGTGGCTGGACGCGAGCACGGGGAGCTTGAAGGGCGAACCGGAGCTCCGCTCATGGGGACGCCTGGAAGCGTTCGACGGCGCGCAGCGCGCGGCGATGCTCGGTACGGACGATGCTAATCTGCTGCTGACGGCGTTGACGCTGCGCGGCGAAGGCGATGCGCTCAAGCGCTTCCCCGTCGCCGGGGGCGTGACATACGCCGGCAATTGGGCGCTAATCGCCCAAGAGGACTTGGCCGATGCCGTCTCCGTCGCCTGCATTCCGTTCACGGCCGGCGAGCTGACGCTGGACCGGTCCTTCCATCGCGTTCGCGAATTCGCTGCGGAAGGCGGCAAGCTGGTATGCGTACGCACGCTCGAAGTAGGCGAATTACAGGATCGCAAGCTTGTCGTCAGTGCCGAGCGGCTCGACACGATCGCCGGCTTTCTGCTCGACTGATGCCGATCATCGCATGCCGCGGTATACTTGCCGCGGCATGCTTGCGTTCAAGGCGGACAAGCTGAAGCGCCGTACATCATGGAAGCGGCTGAATGCCCGATCGCAGCATCGTGCATCTACCTGAGAAGGCCGGATGCTTTTGCTATATGCCGGCCCGCATGGTAAAGTCGAACCATACCAACGTTTAAGGAGAGATGAACATGCTCGTCGTCACGACGGAAAATATCGCCGGTCATCGCATCGAACGGGTGCTGGGCCATACGTTCGGCGTCACCGTAAGAAGCCGGGGGCTGGGCGGCAATGTTACGGCAGCGTTCCGCAGTCTGGTCGGAGGCGAAATCAAGGAATATACCGAGATGATCGAGGATGCGCGCAAAGCGGCCATCGACCGGATGATCAAGAACGCGCATGCGATGGGCGCGAACGCCATCATCATGATGCGCTTCGATTCCGGCGAAATCGGCCAATCCATGTCGGAGATCGTGGCTTACGGAACGGCGGTTGTCGTCCAGAAGGAGTAGGCATGACCTTCCTCCTGGCTCTCTACTTCATAATCGCGCCGCTGATCGTGATCGTATCCGTCATCGGCACCATCGTCATCCGGCGCAATCGGTTGAAGGGAAAGACGGTCGAGCCTCCCTTCGACTACATCAAGACGGAGGAGCAGTTCATCGATCCGACGACCGGCATCGCGCAGCAGGTGTGGTTCAACCCACGCACGGGTGAGCGCTATTATCAGAATATTTCCGAACCGGAGCCGCGCTCACGGAAGAGATAAAAAGCCATTCATACCCTACGAATGCAGCGGGCGCATTACGAATCGAGATGCAATGCCAATAGCCGCCGGAGCAAGGCGACTGAAGCGAATGAACGCTTGTCTAGTCGGGCCTTACAGCCGGCGGCTGTCTGCATTCGTTTGTAACCGCTTACAAATCACAAGGGTTAAATCTGCTGATTCATAGCCATTCGCCGGAACGATTCCCCATTGCCTGCGTAACCGTTGAAATACGCCGGAAATGGAGCGTCGCCGATAGCTCCCGCCGCTGTCGCTGCGGACGGTCGCTGCGGAGCTAACGAATGCGGTGCTGACAATCGTGCTGCAATACGTCGGATCGATTCGCCATTGCCGGCATGACCATTGTAATACTGCGGATTATTGTTCATGACTGCACCCCCTTACCACATCCTATTCGACAGCACAGGCCTAGTTCCTTGTGCCCGAGATGTCCGAAGCGCATTAATTTACCGTGAAAGGGGGCTCAGTCTCGAGCAGTCGTTCAGTCCGTTCGGATTGCCGCGTCAAGCGCCACTTCGATCATATCGTTGAACGTTGTTTGACGTTCCTCGGCCGTCGTATCGGTCTCGCCGCTGAACAGATGATCGCTCACGGTCAGGATCGACAACGCCTTGGCCTTGTAGCGGGCAGCCAGCGTATACAGCGCCGAGCTCTCCATCTCGACGGCAAGCACGCCGTATTCCGCCAGCTTCTTCACCGGCTCCATGCTTTCGCGGTAAAAGGTGTCCGCCGTCAGAATGTTGCCGACTTTGACGGATAGCCTGCGTTCCTGGCTGACCTGATAGGCGCGTCGCAGCAAGTCGAAATCCGCGTGCGGAGCAAATTGAAAGCCGGGGAACAGCTGCTGATTCGCGCTCGAATCCGTTGTCGCCGACATCGCCATGACGACGTCGCGCACTTTCACGTCCTGTTGAATGCCGCCGCATGTGCCGACGCGAATCAGCTGCTTCACTCCGTATTCGCGCAGCAGTTCATTGACGTAAATCGAGATGGACGGCACGCCCATGCCAGTGCCTTGAACGGAAATCCGGTGACCTTTATACGTACCCGTGAAACCGAACATGCCGCGAACCTCGTTATAGCAGCTTGCATCCTCCAGGAAGCGCTCGGCAATATATTTCGCGCGCAGCGGGTCTCCGGGCAATAAAATCGTTTCGGCGATATCGCCGGGTTTAGCATTGATATGAATACTCAAATTCGTCGCCGCCGCGAGTACCTTCCGGTACCGCGGCGGCGCTCACCTCCTGTCGTTAATTCGTCTCTGCGTATCATTCTCCGAGCGCATAACGCTCGATCGTCAACGTCTCGGCGCCATGCGTTCGCGCGAATGTTTCAAGCGCGTCTTCCAGCTTGCGCTTGAATCGGCCATCGAATGCAAGGCCGGGCTCGAGCTGGAGCAGCTCGACCGTCAGATGCCGCCGCTTCGTATCGAGACGCGGGTCCATCCGTCCGATGAAGCGGTCGCCGGCCAGGATCGGCATTGCGTAATAGCCGTATTTGCGCTTCACGGCAGGCGTGTAAATCTCCCATCGGTACTCGAAGCCGAACAAGTCCTCAAGCCGCTTGCGGCTCCATAATACATTATCGAGCGGCGGGATGAACCGGAACGGCAGCGAATCGTCTTCCATGGCCGCGTTCATGCTATTCGCCAAATCGTCCACCTGTCCGCGTCTATCCAGCTCGGCATCCGCTTCTTGATGGACGGCCAACCGCTCGCGGTCTGCTGTCAGTATGTAATAAGGCTGCTTCAGTCCGTCAATCGCGACCTGTGCCGCAGTCCCTCCCGCCACATGGCGGGCGATTGCATCGCGTCTGCCTTGCGCGGGCAAGCGCAGCCAGCCGAAGCGCGAATCGCTTGGCTCGAATACGCCGTACGCCCGATAATATTTCAGCAGCATCGCGTTCTCCGCTTCCTCTTGGCCGATCGCGTCCGATTGGCGCAGGAGGTCCGCAGGCACGTAACGCGAGCTCAATTCGAACAGCCGCTGGTTCCCAGCTCGTCCCGCGATTTGGACCTGCGCGGTTTCGACGAGAAGCTGGAGCGCAAGCGATGTCGCTTTCGTCTTCGCCGCCGCATTGGCATCGTCCCAGTAGCCGTGAACCCGTACGTCGGACTCGAATGCCTTGGCCGGCAGCGGTCCTTCCCTCTCCAGCTGCAGCAGCACTTGCTCGATGACGGGCCGCAGCGCCTCGACCCTTGCTTCCGTATGCTGCCGCATGAGCCTGCGCGTCGGCTCGAAGATCGGATAGTCTTCCATAGGTAGGATGCATGCCGCATTCGCAATATATTCAAACACTTCGCCGCGCGGGAGCAGTCCGTTCAACGCATCCGGCGCGTAGCCGGCGATTCTGGCCGCGAGCGTCAGGTGCTGATTCGGCCGAACGGCGGATACCGGGTCGATCTGTACGCCTTCCAGCTGCCGGATGACGGCCATCGCCTGCTTGCTCCTGGCTTCATCGGAATCCGCGCGCGGCTGCGGGGCCGCGAGCAGCCCCTGTCTATCGAGCAATAACCGCCTGAGCGCCCGTTTCGTCGTTCGAATCGGTTCCATCCCCGGCACCTCCGTTCAACGATTACAATCGTCCTTCCCCAACCGTACATACGTTCCTATATTACCAGAGCCTTCCACGACATGCAATCCGCAATCGAGAAAAAGAGAGCAGACGGACGTCTCCTCTCTCGTCAACGCATATGCCGCGAACCGCTACTTGGAGCGATAAGCGCGCTCATGATAGCGGGTAATCGCCTTGAACAAGCTCTTGCCGTCATCCTTTAACACCGGCTCGACTTCTTCGAACGGCCAATACATCGCCCGGTATGTCTCCGGCACCCAGATGTAGGCATGCACATACCCGGTCAGACGAAAGCCGATGCGCTGCCAGAACCGTATACGTTCGGCGTTCGTCTCGTTCTCCTCAGCCTCGACTTCGATGACCAAGCCGCGGCAATCGGGCATCGTTCGGATCGCCCAGCCGCGTATGTCATCGATGCAGCGGCGTCCGACGCCGCTTCGCCGCATGGAACGGCGAACGGCGATATAATCGATGACCAGCAGCCGCGTCCGCGCATCGTATGCGGTCAGCGCCATAGCCGCCGGTTCCCGCCCGCTCCGCCAGACATGCAGATTGCTTATCCCGCGATCGAGCATCCTGCGGACGATCGCTTTATTTTTGCGCCCGTGCTCGGGGAACGCTTCCTTATAGATGGGTTCTGCCGCCGACCATGCCTCTTCGTCCCATTGCCCGTAAGCGCGATATTCCATCTCGAAGTCTTCATCCATACCGATCGTCATCCTAATTGAATACCATCCTTGCAGGCGCATGCCTATGATTCCATAAGCTTGTTGAAGCGCACGATGAACGAGGTCTCTTCCTTGTTCGACTCGAAGGCAATGCTGCCGCCGTTTCGTTCGACGATTTGCTTGCAGATCGCAAGGCCGAGTCCCGTTCCGTCCGATTTGCTCGTAACGAACGGATCGAACAGGTGCTGTTGGATATGATGCGGAATTTCAGGGCCGTTATTCGTAATTTTGACGTATGTATAGTCGCCTTCGGAGAAGATATGCACGAGGATTCGCCGCTCGTCCTTCTGCTCCCGCAGCGCGTCGATCGCATTGTTCAACAGGTTCGAGAACACCTGCATGACGGGCGCTTCCTGGATGAGCGCGCGAATGCCCTCTTCCCGCTTGAGCATCAGCTCGATATTCTCGTTGAGCAGCAGCGGATTGACGAGCATCAGCGTCTTCTCGAGCAGCTCGTTCAAATTCGCGGACGTATACAATTCCTCGGCGATAGGCTTGCGGGAGAAACTGAGAAACCCTTTGATCTGCTGCTCGATGTTGTGAAACTCCGTGTCGATGATGTCCAGATATTTCTTCACGGTTTCCAGTCCGGAGTCGGGAAGCGCTTTGCGGATCAGCGTCACGAAACCGTTGATCGTCGTGAGCGGGTTCCGGATTTCATGCGCCATGCTCGACGCCATCTTGCCGATCAAGTTCAATTTATCGGCATGCATGTCCTCGATCATCTTGTCCTGCTGTTCGATTTTGCCGCGCGCATGATTCCAGAAATACGTATAAATATTCATCGCTAAATCGTCGATTCGCGATGTCACGCAAGCGATGATCCGCATCAGCTCGGCGCGTTCGATGTCGAATTCGCTGATCGTCTCCAGAAACGCTTCCCGGTAGAACGAGGCGCTCGCCATAATATGGTCTATGGGAATGTTTCGTTGAAACATGACTTCGCACCATCGCAGGTACATCGAATAATCGCGATGTCGTTCCACGGGCGTATGGACGTCCGCGATCAGATGGGTGAATTTCAGCCCTCTCGCATGAAGCAATTCCAGGTCATATAGCTGGTGAAAGGCAATATCCATGCGGTGGATCCAATTGGCGACAATAGCATCCTGCTGCGTTTCGAAAAACCGTTGGATTTCGCTCATGTTTTCCTCCGACAGATTCGAGTATTTAACCTAATTCAACATTCCGGCACGAATTCCTCCTCAACTGGAATTCCACTCCAAATCCGTCTCGGAGTTTCGCCATGCGACGGGGCCGGAAATACCGTTAACCCTATGAACCGTCAAACGAATAAGGCTGCCGAAGCAGCCGTTACGGAAATGAACGTTCGTTATCAAGCAGCACGCCTGCTAGGCATGGAACGATCGCCAGAATTCGCCTTCCTTGTCGATGATCGAATCGATCTGCGCGAACGGGATCGTGAACGTCGGGAAACCGGCGGCGTACGGCGCGATATCATACGGTTGAAAATAAACATGCAGCGCATGCTCCGTGACGAAGAACGGCTGATCGGGCTGAATGCCCTTGTACGTATCGGGGAACACGTACTCGTACTGCGGGTCTTCCTTGATTTGCTTGCCGATGATGCCGCTCAGCGTCTTCACGTAGTCGCTGCCCGGCTTGAACAAGTCCTTCAGCTCGAAGAAGCGGCCGTCCGTCAAATGGATGATCGCATATTGCTTCGTCGGCATGCCGTGCGCGGCTCCGAACGGGAAGTTGTAGCCCGTCAGCTCGAGTTGAAGCAGATCCTGCTGGTAGAACGATACGTCGAAGTCGCCGCTGTACGAATATTCGAGCTGCTGATCCGCGGGAACGGGCTTCACTTGGGACATGGTTTTCAGCTTGTCGTTGACTTCCTGCTGCGCCGCCTCGTCCTTCTTGCCGCCCAATTGCGGGAAATAGACGAGATAGTCGGGATTCGGCTTGTATTTCAGCTCCTTCACGATCAGCGGCGGCCGCAGCGGTATGACGGTGTTCTGTTTCCAGACGATTCGTCCGTCCCGCGCCAGATAGGACAGCCGCTGGTCGACGAACGCTTTGATCAGCCCTCCGGCTTCCGCCGACAACGTCCCGTTTCCTTCGGCGACCGGATAACCCGGCGCCTTCTTGCCGCCGCGGTCGATGAAATAGGTCTGCTTCCCGTCCGTCGCGGAAGCGAGACCGTTCTTATAATCGGATACGTCGTGATACGCGAAATCGGTCAATCGTTTTCCGTTCCAGTCGGCGATCGCGTAGCGCGAACCGATGAAAGGCTGCTCCGGATCGACCGCGCGCCCGAGTCCGAAGCGATCCTCGCCGAGATCGCGAATATCGTTATAGCCCGGCTGCACGATGTAATGGCCGCGCTTGTCGATGACGCCATAGCTCGCCTTGAAATCTTCAGCCGTATTCACGATCGCCCGGCCGTTATGGAACGGGAACGCCGATGTATACGCCGGCTGCAGGACGACTTTCCCTTGCTCGTCGATGAAGCCGTACTTGCCGGCCGGATCGTCCTGGAACGCGAGCAGCCCGTCGCCGGGCGGGCCGACGTAGGCGTGCGCGAACGACGCGAGCGTCCTGCCGTTCTTGTCGATCAGCGCATAACGGTTGTCTTGGATTTTCACGAGCGCCTTGCCCAGCTGGAAATCATTCGCTTCGAGGAACCGGGCGGGGATGATTTCTTCGCCCTGCGCGTTCAAGTAACCGAACTTGCTGACGCCTGTCTCGCCGCCCTCGTCCATGATGTAATAAAGCGCCCGCCCGTCGCTCATATCCGCGATGAACGGATATGCCCGCTTGGTGACGACATGCCCGCGTTCATCGATCAGCTTGAAGCCTTGGCTGTCGATGGCGGTCGCCCGTCCTTCGGAGAAATTGCCAATGGAGTCGTACACCGGCTTCACGATATAATTGGCGGATGCATCGATTAAGCCGTACTTGCCGCGCTCCGATGCGATCGCGAGACCGTTCGGCTGAAAATCCATCGCGTCGTCGAACCGCGGCGAGATCGCCATTCTGCCGCTGCGATCGATGAAGCCCCACTTCGTGCCGGAAGTCGTCTTGAGCGGAGCCGGATACAAGTATACGGCTCGCTGGGCATCGGCGATCGCCTCGAATTCGGCACGGATGCTTCGCTCGAGATCGAGCATGATTCCGCGGGACTGCGGCTGCAGCCACTCGAGCGACCGGCGGATCGACGCCAGCGCTGGCCGATGCAGCCCGGCCCGGTACTGGGCATCGGCGAATGCATGCCAATGGAACGGATTATGCGGATCTTGCCGGGTCAGCTGCTCGTAATAAAGCGCCACTTTCGGAAAATAATAGGCATAGGCGTCGAGCGCGGGCACGAAAGCGCCGTTCGCCCAGCGCAGCACCTCGATCCGGTACGTTCCGTCACCGGTCCGGGACCAGAGCGCTAGCTCCGCTTTGCCGTCGACGCCATGCGGACCCGGCATATCCAGGGCCTCCATGGCCGCGAAGCTCATCTCCGGGGAGGCCGTATCCCGGAGCCCGTCTCTTGTCAGCTCGTAAACCGACAGCTTCGACATCGAAGCATCGATACGCCAGCCGACGGCGAGATTGGGCGTACCCGCCCGCGTGACCGGCAGCGCGGACAGCAGCGCGACGCCGCCGCCCAGCCCCTTGACGGTCTGCATTTCCGTCCACGCGCCGTTGCGGAACGCCAGGACGAGCAGATAGAGCTCCCCGTTCGCGCGATAGATCGCGGCAACTTCCGGCACCCGGTCGCCGTTAATGTCTGCCGCGCATACCGCGGCCCGCGCGATGGATCCGCCTTGCATCGCCAGCTCGGCGCCGATCGGCAAATGGGCGGCGGCGATCCGAATCCATTGCGGCTCGTAAGCAGTCATCGTCAGCCCTCCATCCTTGTATCCTGCATCATCGCCTAATGGTATGCAGACGAACCGCAGATATGACAAGAGAATGGCGGAATGGCGCATTCATAGCTTCCAGCATATGCCTCGCCTTTTACGCAATGCTGCCTATTGACATGCTTTCTTTCCATGCGGCATAGTTAACGATGGTCAAAATATCCTCGACATCATGAGCAAGAAAGGAATCTGCAATGAATCACATCAACACGATACGCTTCCGGCGTATGATCGCGGCGCTGATGCTTGTGGCGCTGGCCGCATTGTCCGCGGCCGGACTGAACGTCTTCGGGATCGGCTCCGGAACGGCCTTGGCCGCCGGGAATTCGGTATGCGAAGGCAAGACGCTCGTCATGGGCACGTCCCCCGACTATGCGCCTTATGAAGACACGGATGCCAAGAACGGCGGCGAGATCGTCGGCCTCGACGTCGATATCGCCAAGTCGATTACCGAGAAGCTTGGCTGCAAGCTGCGAATTTCCGGCATGGATTTCAACGGCTTGATCGCCGCGCTGCAATCGGGCCGGGTCGATTTCGTCATGTCCGGCATGTCCGTTACGGATGAACGGAAGCAAAGCGTCGATTTCTCGGACATGTATTACGCCGCGCGCAATACGATCGTTTCGAAGAAGGATGCCGCATTCGCTTCCATGGATCAGCTCAAAGGCAAACGCGTCGGCGTCCAGCTCGGCTCCACGCAGGAGACGGCCGTCGCGGGCTTGAACGGCGTCGCCGTCAAGAAATTGAACCGCATTACCGATCTCATTCAAGAAATCAAATCGAACCGGATCGACGCCGCGATCGTGGAAGACGCGGTCGCCCTCGACGCGGTCGCTTCGAATCCCGATCTGACGATGACGATGCTTCCGAACGAGGACGAATCGCAGGGCTACGCGATCGCTTTCCCGAAAGGCTCGAATTTGCCGACCGCGTTCAACGAGAAGCTTCATGAAATGGAAGCGAGCGGCGAGAAGCAGCAGATCGTCGACAAATGGTTCGGCAAGCACGATGCGGTGACGCCCGCCAAGCATATGATCGACTTCAGCACGTTGAACGGCTACGTGCCGTTCATCCTGCGGGGCATCTTCGTGACGCTGCTGTTCACGCTCGTCTCCGCCCTGCTCGGCTTTATCTGGGGCACCGTACTGTCGTTGTTCAAGCTGTCTTCCATTAAACCGCTGAAATGGTTTTCGACCGCCTATACGTCGATCTTCCGCGGCACGCCGCTGCTGCTGCAATTGATCCTGATTTATTACGCGACGCCGCAATTGTTTCACTACGATATTCCGGCCCTGATGGCGGCAGGACTCGCGTTCGGCCTGAACTCCGCCGCTTACCTGTCGGAGACGATCCGCGGCGGCATTATGGCGGTCGATCGCGGCCAGCGCGAAGCGGCGATGGCGCTCGGCATTCCGTACCGGACGATGATGATCAGCATTATTTTCCCGCAGGCCGTCAAGAACATCCTGCCGGCGCTCGTTAACGAATGCGTCGCCCTCGTCAAGGAATCGTCGCTCGTCTCCGTCATCGGCGTATCGGATTTGCTGCGCCGCGCAAGCGTCGTGCAGGCGGCTTCGTACCGCGCGTTCGAACCGCTGCTCTTGGCGGGCGCGATCTATTACGTGCTCGTCCTGATCTTGACTTCGCTTGCCCGTCTGCTTGAAAGGAGGATGCGCCGCAGTGATTAATGTAGAGAATATTACGAAGACGTTCGGCAAGAACGAGGTGCTGAAGGGCATCTCTACTACGGTCGAGCGGGGAGAAGTCGTCGCGGTCATCGGCCCTTCCGGCTCCGGCAAATCGACGTTCCTGCGCTGCCTGAACCTGCTCGAGACGCCGACCGGCGGCCGGATTACGATCGACGGCACGGAAATTACCGATCCGAAGACGGACATCGTCCGCTTCCGCCAGCGCATCGGCATGGTATTCCAGCATTTCCACCTGTTCCCGCATATGTCCGTCATCGACAATATCATGTTCGCGCCGGTTAAAGTGAAAGGCCTGTCGCGCGAAGAAGCGCGCGGGAAAGGAATGGCGCTGCTCGAGCGCGTCGGCCTGAAGGAGAAAGCGGACGAGTTCCCGTCCCGCCTGTCCGGCGGCCAGAAACAGCGGATCGCCATCGCGCGCAGCCTCGCCATGGATCCGGAAATCATGCTCTTCGACGAACCGACGTCGGCGCTCGATCCCGAGATGGTCAAGGAAGTGCTCGAGGTGCTGCGCGGACTCGCCGATTCCGGCATGACGATGCTGATCGTGACGCATGAAATGAAGTTCGCCCGCGAAGCCGCGGACACGATCTATTTCCTCGACGACGGGAAGCTCATCGAGCAAGCGGCCCCGGAGCAATTCTTCACGGCGCCGAAGAGCGAACGGGCCCGGAGATTCCTGGAACGGGTTTTGTAGGTTTGCCGCACGGTTTCGAATGATAATAACAACCGTTCGAACAAGAAAGGCAGCCTTCGCGGCTGCCTTTCTTGATTTATGGATTCGGCGGCTTGCGGTAGCCTCTCTCGCCATGCGGCTGCAGCTCCTCCATCCACCTTTTCTCCATCCTCTTCATCTCCCACTTGATATCGGCGATGTCGTCCGTTTCCTTCTGCTCCAACACCTCGTAGCCGAAGGCGCCGGGACCGAACGTCTTCCAATCCCGCTGCAATTCCGCGTTCGCGAATCGGCCCGTATCGAGCTGCGCTTGAATCGTCAGCCACTTGTTCTTCAGATTGGGATAGGCGTCGATGTAGATTTTGCCGTTCGTCCGATTCGTAATTCGGATCACGCCCATGTACGTCTTCATCTGCTTGTAGGCTTCCTGCAGTTCCTTGCGTTTGTTCTTGTCCATGCCGCATCGCTTCCTCCTTATTATTGACTGTCTTCAAATGCCCGATGGATCACAAATACTTAGCGATCAGTCCGACCAGCTTGGCCGGAAGCGCCTGCAAATCCGTAATGTCCAGGAACCGCTCGTTCCCGTAAATACGGCTGATAATCTCCTTGTCCTGGCCGATGGCGGCCGCGAGCATCGTCACGCCTTTGCGCTCGAATTCCGCGATCGTTTGCCGCATGTCCCGCATGGCGACGCTTCCCGCGTAATCCTCCATCGCCTTCGGCTGTCCGTCGCTCAAGCTGATCAGCAGCTTCGTCGACTGCGGCGAGGCCGCGAGCCGTTCCGCGATGATGCGCAGCGCCATGCCGTCGCGGTTGTTGCTTCGCGCCCGTATGCCCATAAGCCTATAGCGGTCGTCGGGATCGAGCCGCTTCAGATCGGCGTATGCGAAGACCGACATCTGCTCCAGGCGCGACACGTCCGCCGTGTCGCCGTAGATCATGACCGGAATGCCGCACATCCGGCAAAAATCATAAACCGCGATTACCGCGCGTTTCGCCGCTTCCAGCCTTCCGAATGCCGCCATCGACGCGGATTCGTCGACCCGCAGCGCGACCGCCAGGGACGGCGAATCCGTCGGCGGCCTTTTCTTGGCGAAGGCGTTGAAATCGCGATGAGCGACGGCGTCCGCTTGAAATCGGCTGCCATAGGCATGATGGCGGGCGAATTCCGCTGTCGGCTCCTGCTCCAGCAGCGGCAGCGCCTTGCGCGCGATTTCCCGCACGACCGGCAGCAGCTCGCGGCTCATTCGCTCGTATTCGTTCCTGCCGGCCTCGTCGAAATCGGGCCGATGCACGACAAGCTTGACGCGGCCGTGCGGCGATTCGGCCACTGCCTCACGCGCTTCCCGGTTCAGCTGCGCGCGTTCCTCCCGCCTTCGCCTGACCGCATCCTCCGCCGGCATCGTTTCCGGATTGGCTTGATGGTAACGGGGTTCGCCGTCATCGCCATTCTCGGAGCTTTCCCCGTCGGCCGGCGCGATCAAAGCGCCTGCCGAGCCCTCCTCGCTGCCTGCCGCTTTCTTCAGCGCAATTCCTTCGGCATCGGTCTGCTCCTGAAGCTCCGATTCAACCTCGACGGCTCCCCAGGTATGGATTTCAACGGCTTCCGCGTCAGTCCGGCGCTGCGGCTTGTGCCGTTCCCGGCCGTTCTCCGCGGCTGGTCTTGCCGCCTCGGCCTCCTGTTCCGGTTCCGCCTCCTGATCCGGTTCCAGTACCGCTTCCCGTCCGGCTGCCGCCTCCGCTTCCGCTCCGGCTAGCGCCGCGAACAAACCGCGTTGCTCGAGCGCCGCTTCCAGAAGCTTGATTTCCTCGGGATCGGTCGTGAGCTTGTAGACGACCTTCGGATACAACGACGTCGTCACGCCTGCTCCGGCCGCGACCGCGTCCGTCCAATAGAAGAAGGAGCGCATCCCGGCGACGCCTTTGATCGCATGGGCGCGAGCGGTCTGGTCGAGCAGCAGAATGACGTCCGCCAGCGTCGCGAGCACGCGCCGGTTCCGGTAGCCGGTCTTGGCTTCCGCGCGCTCGATCATCGCGTCCTTGTCGGGCAAATCCATTCGCTCCGCGTGCTGCACTCTGTCGCGCAGCGCCTCGTTCAGCGGCCTGACCCCGGCATAGCCGCGATTGGTCGTAATGACCGCGATGAAATCCGGATGGCGGCGTACGACTTCGGTCGGCAGATTGATGCTGCCGTCCGGCTCAAGCGCGGAATTGAGCGCCATCAAGACCGCGGCGTCGCGAATGACGGTCGGCTCTTGAATCTCAAGCAGGTAGCCGTTGCGGTAGGCGTTAACGATCTCGGACGGATAGAACCTGTATTCCACCGCATCGCCATCCGTCTGCTCCTGCGCCAATTGCAGGAGACGTTTCATTCGGTATGACGCGGCCTCCGGCGAAAGCCGCAGCTTATCCGTCAATAACCGGCTTGCGCTCTGAAATCCGTCGCTGTCGTACAACGCCTGCAGCGCCTCCCGGTCTTCGGGGGACAGCCGCGCAAGCCGATCGTCGGCGATCACCGGCAATATCGCGCCGATCACGTCGGTTTTATCCATATCGGCGAAGCAGGTAACTTTCGTATACGGCAGGCCGAAATCGGCCGACAACGCTTTGGCCAGCTGGGTTTTGCCGGAGCCGGCGTCGCCTTCGAGCAGAATCGTGGCGATCTTCATCTCGCCTCGCCGCCAATTCCGCCTGACTTCGCGGCAGATTCGGCGTTCCTCCGCGCTTGTTCGATGGGAGGCAGACTTCCGCCAGACGAGCGCCTGCTCCGCTTCCGAGAGCTGCCGATCCGGCGATAGAGCCTCATAGAGATGGGGTTCCATGTGATTTACTCCTTTTATGTCTTACTAATTTACTAAATTACTAAATACAAGGTCATTATATGCTCGCCTTCGTCCGCAAGTCAAACCTTATTTTCTGCTGCTGTTCTATACAGCTGCTGTTCATCGCCGCTGGGTGATTCGACTGGCGGCTGGAGCCGGCATGGCATGTTCGGCGCATAATGCGCTTGCTGTAATGGATTCATGCTGGCTTCACGCCAAATAGCCCGGAACATGACGAATCATGTTCCGGGCTTAGCGCCGTTACCGCTTAGGCGTTCGTATCCATATCTTCCAGCATCACCATGTCGCCGATCGCAATCCGTCCCGTCGAGATGACGGACGCGTATACGCCGAAGCATGTGTTGAATTCATTGTGGACCATCTTCAGCAACGACGGATCCTTCTTCTGCGTATCGGGATCCATCGTGATCATGACGCATCGTTCGCAGAAGCTGTCGACCTGCAGCCCGACGCCGCCGATGGTCAGCCGGCGCCCGATCCATTCGCCTTCAAGCGGCGCGCCCTCGCGCAGCTTCACGACGAAATTGCCGCGGAATCGGCGCTGATCGGCTTCTCGTCCCCACTGCGCTTCCAGTTTGCGAAGCGAAGCGTCAGTCACGAGCAGAATGCTCGCCGCATCGACCGACATCAGGCGGGGATCTTCCGGATTCGGCTCTTGCAGCGCCGACATCGATATCGGCGTCTTCGAATGCCGCTGAACCTCGCGCAGCAGCTGTTCGTCCCATCCGAACTTCCGGCCGTCCGGCGCCGTGACGCGGATTTCCCCTTCCGCGAAGCTCGCCCGGTAGGACATCATCGCGGGGACGTTCCGCGCCGTGACGAAGCGCGCCCACCCGGTCTTGGACGCATCATAGAAGGATCCGAACCGATCGCCATGCATGCCGTACGGCTCGATCCGGCAGGCTGTCAGCGGCTCGCCGCCGAATGATTTTATCGGATAACGATTAATGGCATTAATTTCACCGATTGTTATACCCACGTTGATATTCCTCCTTAAGGCTTGAAGCGGAGCTTGAAGCACCGCGCGGTGCAGTCACGCGAAATAGCGAAGTTATTCCCTCCTTGCACGTCCGCCCCGTTTTGTATACCATGTCGCATCATCGCCGCTCGCGTTTCGATTTGACTTTTATCGATGCAAATGTAACTCTGGGAAGCAGAGTCCGCGAATTGAAGGAGTGAGCGATATGCTGTTCGATAATCTAGCTGTACTGATCACGGGCGCCGGCGCCGGAATCGGCCGCGAGCTTGCGCAAGCTTACGCCCAACAAGGCGCGACGGTCATCCTCATCGACCGGCATGCCGAAGCGCTCGCGCTTACCGCCGAACGGATACGCGAATCCGGGCATGCCGCGCATACGCGCGTCTTGGATGTAAGCGATCCTGCCGCGGTCGAGGCTTGCTTCGGCTGGGTGCGGCAAACCGTCGGCAGGCTGGACGTACTGGTCAATAACGCCGGATTGGGCGCTTGGAAATCCGTATACGATCTGACCGTCGAGGAATGGGATTACGTGATCCATACGAACTTGCGCGGCACGTTCCTATGCGCGCGGGAAGCGGCCAAGCTGATGCGGGACGGCTCCGGCGGCGCGATCGTGAATATCGCCTCGACCCGGGCGATCATGTCCGAGCCGAACTCCGAAGCCTATGCCGCCTCCAAGGGAGGCATTCTGTCGCTGACGCATGCGCTTGCCCTGTCGCTCGGACCGGACCGCATTCGGGTGAATGCCGTCAGTCCCGGTTGGATCGAGAACGGCGACTACGACGCTTTGCGGCCGATCGACCATACCCAGCATCCCGCGCAGCGCGTCGGCAAACCGGCTGACATCGTCAAAGCCTGTCTTTATTTGACCGATCCGTCGAATGATTTCGTGACGGGCACCAATCTCGTCGTCGACGGCGGGATGACCCGTAAAATGATCTATGAAGAATAGCCGGTTCCCGCTTGGAATGCCGCAGCATCCGGCCGCCGTGCCGATTCCGTCACTCCTGCTTGGCGAACAGGCGGACGAAACGCGCATAGCCCTCGTCCCGCATTCTTTCGAGGGGCACGAACCGCAGCGCGGCGGAGTTGACCCGATAATACGGCGGCGAGCCTGCAGGGCCTTCCTGGACATAAGTTCCTAAGTAATTGCCCGATAAGCGAGAGCGAACGATCGTACGGGCATGGCCGCCGCGGAATTCGGCTTCTCTTCGCACGATGCCTTCTTCGATTGGCCTGGCGAAGCTTGGCCAGCCGGTGCCGGAGTCGAATCGATCCGTCGAACTGAACAGCGCATCCCCGCTTAGGATGTCTGCGTACAGGCCTTGCTGCGCATTGTTCCAGTACGCGTTCTCGAAGGGCGGCTCGTCTTCGTTCAGCTGCGTTACGCGGAATTGCGCCTCGGTCAAGACGCGGCGCAATTCCGCGACGTCCCGCTCGCTTCTCCAGCTGCGATCGGCGAACGCTTCCCGCCCCGATCCCTCGACGTAGAGATTGTAATTCCTGCGGTGCGTCTTGTAGTAGTCCTGATGCTCGTCTTCCGCCGGGTAGAACGCTCCCGCGTTCAAGATCGGCGTAACGATCGGCCGCTTGAAGCGCCTGCTCTTGCGCAGCGCGCGCTTGGAAGCTTCCGCAAGCTCCCGCTGCCTCGCATCATGCACGAAGATGGCGCTCCGGTACGAATGGCCGCGGTCCATGAACTGCCCGCCGTCGTCGGTCGGATCGATTATGCGCCAATAAATATCGAGAAGCCGCTCGTACGGCAATATGTCCGGCTGGAACGTAATTTGAACCGCCTCGTAATGCCCGGTCGTCTCCGTGCCGACTTCCGCATAAGTCGGATTCGCCGTGCGGCCGCCCGTATAGCCGGCAACGATTGCGACAATGCCGGGCAGTTCATCGAACGGCTTCACCATGCACCAGAAACAGCCGCCGGCGAATGTGGCGAGCGCCGTTCCGTACTCTCCGATCCGCATTGCTCGGCAACCCCCTTCTCCATCAGGATGATTTTCGCGGCAGCAGCGCGGCCGCTTCCTCCAGGCTCATGACCGTTTCCGTCATCTCTTGCATGTCCTTCACCCGCAGGCTATTCGCCGCCGCTTCGCTTTCTCCGATCAGAATAACATAGCGAATGCCTTTGGACGAAGCGCTGGCCAGCGCTTTCTTCAATTTGCGTCCGGCTGCTTCGACGCGCACGCGAATGCCGCCGCTCCGCAGTTCGGCCGCAGCGCGCAGCGCCTGCGGGATCGTATCGCCGATCGGGACGATGAGCGTGACGCTCCGGTCATCCGGCTGCCGGGCCCGGTCGAGCAGCAGCTCCATGATCGACTCGATGCCGAAGGAGATGCCGACGGTCGGAAACTGCAGGTCTTCCCTGCCGACCAACTGCCCGATAATCGCATCGTACCGGCCTCCGGCGCTAATGCTCGACGTGAATTTGCCCGTGGCATCGAACGCTTCGTATACCGTGCCCGTATAGAACGATAAGCCGCGCGACAGAAACGGATCGAACTCGCACATCGCTTCGAGTCCGAGCTTGCGAATCAAGTCTTGCAGCGCGGCGGCTTCAAGCGCACCGGGCCGAGACGCCAAGCCGAAGCGGCCGGCAAGCTCCTCGAAGGTCGGATTATCAAGCTCGATCAGATTCACCAGCGCTGCTGCGGCGGCAGCTTCGATCCCTTTGGCAAGCAACTCCTCCTTTACGCCTTCGCTGCCGATTTTTGCCGCTTTATCGAGCGTCAGCATCACGGTGAGCATGGCGCTTCGCTCGATCCCCGCGGCTTCCAGCACTTCCCCGAGGAAGCGCCGGTTATTCCATTTGAGCCGCACCGGAATGTCCAGCCTTCGGAAAGCTTCCGCGGCCAGCTGCATCAGCTCGGCTTCCGCTTCCGGTCCCGGAATGCCGACGACATCGGCGTCGCATTGCAGAAATTCGCGCAGCCGCCCGCGTTTCACGGGACCGTCCCGGAATACTTTCCCGATCTCGTATCGTTTGAACGGCATGTCGATGCCGGGATTCAGCGCGATCACTTTGGCGAACGGAATAGTCAAGTCGTACCGCAAGCCGAGACTGCGGCTGCCTTGGTCGGTCAACCGGTACATCTCTTTCAGAATTTCATCGCCGCCCGCGTACTTCGACGCCAACAGTTCAAGCTCGTTCAGAACCGTCGATTCCATGCCGTCGAAATCATACAGCTCGAATACGTCCTGCAGCGTCTGCTGCACCTGCTTCCGAATGCGCTGCTCCTGTCCGAAATAGTCGTATGTTCCTTTCACGTTCTGCATCTCGATCCCATCCTTTCGGTTGTCGGAAAAATAAAAAACGCGCAGGACCTCTTGGTCCTGCGCGTTCGTATGCCGCAGGGAGGCCAACGCGTAATGCGTTAGCCCGCCCTGTATCGTAACGGGCGTGCTAACGCAGCTTGTGATGATGAAGTTGATGACGGCGATTGGCTTGCAGCATGGGAGTAATCTCCTTCGTAACGCAATGTTTAGCGGTATTATAGCTTATGATCGGCCGGCAGGCAAGATCCGGTCCGATTTCCGGTGTCGATCCGGTTACGCTCCGGCCTCGCGCCCGCCTTCGCCGACAACGCGCAGAAGCTCGCCGGGCGCCTTCAGCTTCTCGAACCGGCTTTCGATGTACGTGTTGAACCAGAACGCGTGATAAGCGCGAAGTCCCGCTCGATCCGCGCCTTCCAGCTCGTCCGATCCTCCGTCTCCGACGAACAGCGCCTCATCCGGCTTTACGCGTAACCGGCCGCAGGCGAGCAGATAGATCGCGGGATCCGGCTTGCTGCACCGCGCCTCGAACGAGAATACGGCATCGTCGACATGCGCGGACAGCGGCGAATCCTGCCAGGCGGCTACTTCTTCCGGCGTGCAATTGCTGATCAGGCCGATTGTCAAACCGCGTTCCCGCAATGCCTCCAGCAGCGCGATGATATCGGGACGAATTTCGCGGAAAGGAATGCGCTTCTCATTCAGGCGGCCTTGATGGAGCATCTCGATCGCATCTTCCTCGACGCTCAGCCGATTCGCTGCCGCGATGTCCCGTATGACGTCCGGAAACGCGGCGAAAGTCCCGTTCATCCGCCGCTCTTGGCGCAGCTTCCATTCGCCTTTGAACTGTTTCTCGGTCAAGCCCAGCAGCTTCTCGTAATCGTAGCGGCGGTTCGAAAGTCTTCGCCCGTCCGCAAACTCGGTAACCAGCGTCTCGAACAGATCAAAAAAGACCGCTCGGATTGCCAACAGAACCCCTCCATTCTTCCACGCGCATATCGCGTTCGATCCGCGTTCTCCTCCTGATCCATTCGCGTTCAAGGCGCGAAATCCCTGCGGGCGTTTCCAGATTTCCCCTGAAAATTGCGAATTCAAGCGCAAGAGCGAGCAAATCGAAGCATTCGTTTTCAGAAAATGCCGTTATTCGGCGCGGCCACGGTAACGGCCAAAATGCGAACATGTGTTTTCGGCGTTTGACCCGTTCAGAAGGCAGCTGCTACGATAATGGCAATTTCGCTGCTTCGGATTCCGCGTATGAAGGAGGGTTGAACATGCCGGGATGGCTCGTATTCTTGGCCAAGCAATCGGCCCGCGCGAAAGGCGCCGTCCTATTGATCGCCTTGCTGACCGTAATTACCGCGCTGTGCGGGGCTGCAGTCCCGCTCCTGATCGGCCGTATGATGGATGCCGTCTCGCTGCGCGGCGGCGGCGGCATGTACGAGATTGCTCTGTCGCTCATGGGCATGCTGCTGCTGGCGGAATTATGCAAGTCGGCGCAGACGTATGTATCTGCGAAAACGATGGTCGGTTTGACCTACGCCTTGACGGAAGAGACGCTCGCCTCCGTGCTGCGAACGTCGGCGGATTTCTTCGCGAAGACGCCCCGCGGCGAACTGCTTCAACGGTGCGCAAGAGATACGAAGGCGATCCAGTCCTTCGGCCTGAACACCCTGCCTTCGTTCGTTCAGGAACTGCTGATCGCTTGCGCGGCCATGGCCGTCATGATCCGGTGGAATTGGCTGCTCGCGCTGCTTCTTCTGACCGCCTATGTCATCTTGTTCGTTCCGGTTCATGTCTATGGCAAGAAACGCGCATCCGTCCATCAAGCATTGGCCGTGCATGACGCCAGGATACGACAAAGCCTGTTGGAGAAGCTGGAATCGCTAAAGCAAATCAAGCTGTTCGGCACCGAGCGCCATGAGTTCGAATCGGTCGCGGCCGAGCAGCGCCAATGGGCGGATCTGACGTACCGAGACGCAATCGCGAACAGCTGGTACCGGACGTTCCCGCGCATTCCGGATTCGCTGGCGCCGGCGCTCGTGTTCATCTTCGCCGGCTGGCAGATGGCGAACGGACAAGCTACCGTCGGCCAGCTCGTAACGATCATCGCCTACATACCGGCCATTAACGCCCCGGTCCGTTCGTTCTTCTCGCTGCATGCGCAATTGGCCGGCATCAAGGTGCGCATCGACGGACTCCTCGATTATTTGCGACTGCCGAAGGAGCCGGGACTGCAGGTTGGTATGAACAGCCCCGATAGATTGCGAGAACACCCGATCGCGTTCGAAGGCGTCAGCGTTGCGGGAGAACGCGGCGAAGCGCTTCGTGATCTCCATTTCACGATCTCCCCCGGCGAGCATGTCGCGATCGTCGGGCCGAGCGGCGCCGGCAAGAGCACTCTGCTGAAGCTGCTGCTGCGGCTGCAGGAGCCTACGGCCGGAACGATCCGCATCGGCGGCCTGCCGATCGGCGAATGGAACGCGGCGCAGCTGCGACACAACATCGGCTGCGTCATGCAGGAGAGTCTCTTGTTTCGGGGCAGCCTGCGCCGCAATTTAACGTATCTCGGCGACGCGGACCAAGGGACGCTCGACGATTGGATGCAGGCATTCGATGCGCACGACATCGTGTCCCGCCTGTCCGCCGGCTACGATACCGATATCGGTCCGAACGGCTCGCTGCTGTCCGGCGGACAGCGGCAGCTCGTCAGCCTCGTACGCGCGCTGGTCGGGAATCCCCGGCTGCTGCTGCTGGACGAGGCGACCTCCGCGCTCGACCAGCGGAGCGAATCCGTCGTCTTGCAAGCACTGTCGGCCCGTCTGAAAGGCATGACCCGGATTATCGTCACGCATCGGCTGAAGGCTGCCGAGCTAGCCGACCGTATTCTGGTCTTGGATCAAGGCAGGCTTGTCGAGGAAGGCACGCCCGCGGAATTGAAACGGAGGAACGGACTGTATGCCAGGCTGTTGAAGCAAGCGGACGGCGAAGCCGGTCATGTCGATGGCGAAGATGCCGAACAACAAGGCATGGAGAGAGACGTCGAACAAGGCTTAGACGAAGATGCCGAACAAGGAGTTGAAGCCGGTGCAAGGCAGCATGCCGTCCTATCCCGATAATCGCAAGGTCGTCATTCGATATGCGCGAAAGCATCTGCTGCCGCATGCTTGGAATTTCTTCTTCATTCTGCTGAAGAACGTTGTCGGCGCCCTGCTGTACATGGTACCGCCGTTCTTGTCGAAATACGTGCTGGAAACCGTGCTGCCCGAGCGGCATTGGCCGCTGCTTATCGTTATCGCGATCTGCATGGTGGCGGCTCCGATTACGGGAAGCATGATGATCGTATGGGAGAATATAGCCGGCCGGTTCATGCTTCGCTTGGGCGGAACCGGGCGGGCGGAGCTGTATAACGGCCTTCAGCACCGGCCGATGGAATGGCTGTTGCGCAGCCGGGTCGGGGATCTACTGACGCGCCTTCTCGACGATACCCAGTTCATTACGAGCATGGCGAACGGCCATCTCGGTTTTACGCTGTTTCATATCGTTACGATCGTCGCCGGCGCGTTCATCCTGCTGGCGCTGCAGCCTCCGCTTGGCGCGATCGTGCTGCTCTTCTGGGCCGTGCAAGCCGTATTGCTGTCGAGGCTCGGCCGTCAGGTGAAGCGGAAGGCGGCAGACGCGGCCCGGCGCCACTCGGACGTCGCCGAGACGGTCCGGGAGCTGATCTCCGGCGCCGCCTTTATCAAAGCGGCCGGTCGTGAAGCCGATGCGCTCAAGGACATCCGCGCATGCTTGCACGAAGAATGGAATCATACGCGGAGCGGCATGACGGCCGAAAACCGCGTTCATGTGCTGCATGCCGCATTGAACGCGTTCGCGCTCGTCACGATGTACGTGGCCGGAGGTTGGTTCGTGCTTCGCGGCGCGATTACCGTAGGCACGTTGGTCGCGTTCATCGCCGTCTACAATTGGCTGCGGCCCTTCGGCGCGTCCATGATCGAGCGGTCGATCGAGTCGATGAAGCTCCCCCAAGCCGTCGACCGGCTGGCCGGCATCGCATTTCCTTCGCCGCCAGCGAAGAACGGTCTCGTTCCGCCAGGTCCGCTGACGCTGGAAACGGACGAGGTGACGTTCCACTACGAAGAACGAAGCGTGATCGATCGGATCAGCTTCAATGTCCGGCCGGGCATGACGCTTGCCATCGTCGGCTATCGGGGGGCGGGCAAATCGACGCTGGCCGATCTGCTGCTCGGACTGAAACCGCCTGCTTCGGGTCATGTTCGTATCAACGGGATTGCGCTTGACGAGATCGATCCCGCTTGGCTGCGAAGCTCGGTCGTCTGCATTACTCAGGACGTGATGCTGCGCAGCGGCACGATCTTGGACAATATCGCATACGGTTTCGAAGCCGCGACGCCGGATGCGATAATGGAAGCGGCTGCGATGGCAGACTTGGACGAATGGATCGCGAGGCTTCCGGATGGCCTGCATACCCAGGTCGGCGAACAAGCGCTGCAGCTATCCGGCGGCGAGCGCCAGCGAATCAGCATCGCCCGCGCTCTTCTCCGCAAGCCGGCCATCCTCGTGATGGACGAGGCGACATCGGCGCTCGATCACCGGACCGAAAGCCGCATCATGAAGCGTATTCGCGATCATTCGAACGGCATGTCCATCGTCTTCATCACCCACTGTCTGCGTCTCGCGCAGCTATCGGACGACATTATCGTGCTGGACGATGGCCGCTTGAAGGAAAGAGGCACGCACGCGGAATTGTCCGCTCGCCCCGGAATCTACCAATCGTTATGGCGGGAATACGAGCAACGGAATCAGGCTTCCCTCCCGCTCTCGTAATTTGCCGGCTCCGGCAGGCATTGCGCCAGCGTTTACCTCCAACTTCGTCGACTGTTCGCTATTCCCGCCGGTTGTACTTGATTGTTTCGATACATTTTCACTTACGCATCAGCACTTGCGCATCAGCCGCTCGACCCAGTCGTAGCATGCTTCCAGCTCGTCGTCGCTGACCAGGCCGGAACGATGCTCGAACATGATTCTCACATCGGGGTTCCCTTCTTTGACCAGCGCCAGGTAATCTTCGATCGGCGCCCAGCCCTCCTCCGGTCTCAACCGCGGCAGCACGGGATGATTGTTATGTTCGGCTTTGTCCGTCACTTTCACATTCTTAAGATGGATCAAATCCGCATATCGCGCAAACTTGCGAATGACCTGCTTCGCGTCGAAAGAAGGATCGATCCGATCCTGCAAATGCAGCCTTCCCGTGTCCAGGCATAGTCGAATTCGAGGATGACGATCCAGCAAGCGCGTCAAGAAGTCGCCGTCATAGACATAGCGGTTCAAAGCGTCGAATTCCAGCACCGGCGTGAACCGGTATTCCTCGCTCTTGTCCGACAGCCACTCGAACAAGGCTTCGCTTCGCCGTTGGAATTCGTCACATGAATAGTCGCTCTCATAGACGTACTCGCTGGGATCGCCGAAACGCCATAACGACCAGCCCGCGCGATCATCCAGAATGACGGGCTTCGGATAGTGGAACAGCACATAGTCTGGACTCACGGGCACGAGTGCTTCCAGTTCCCGTCGAATCCAATCGATCGCATCCGAACGAACGGTCTCGTCCTGCGCGAGGAATAAAGCGTCTCTCTGGCGAGACCGGTCCGCATACAGCGGAAAATGGATGCCGATCCGGAAGCCATGGTCATTCGACGCCTCGATCAACCGCCGCGTATCGGCTTCGTCTTGAAATAGACAAGCTTCGATGCCATAGAAACCGCTTCTGAAATCACGGGCATACTTGACTTCATCGAAAGCGCCGTATTGACCGATCATGAATCGTTTCAATCGAATCGATCCTCTCTTGTCCTGTCATAATGACGTAGAAGCATACGTATCGTTCAAGCATTGCTTAGCGATATAGAAGATCTGTCCCATATGTTCGGAATAATGCGCAGCGCACTGATGCAGCACGTCCGCATGCGTACGCTCTCTCGACCGGATGGGCTGCGTTTGCTCAAACTGCGCTTCCGTAAGCTGTTGTACCGTCTCTATGACCAGATCGAACTTCTCGGTCACGATGGCTATTAACTGCGCTTTGGCCATTGGAATCGGCAGAAACTCCCGTTCCCGGTCTCGCTTGACATCGCGATGCAAAATCCCCTTCTCGATCCGTTCGAGAATATTGCCTTCGATATGCCGAATAAGCGTTGCGATGCTGAGACTCGCCGCATTCGGCCGCCAATTCAACTGCTCGTCGGTCAACTGCTCGATCGCCTTGATCGTCCGCCGTTGAATTTCTTGAAACTTATGAACCAGCCAAGCTTGATTGAACCGAACATCCATATCCGCAGCCTCCATTCGGCGAGCTATTGTTCAGCGCCGCTCTCTTCCATCAAAATAAACCCGCAGCCGTTATGCATCCGATCTCCGGCCGTCAAATGATCGTAGACGACGCGCTGAAGCGACGTCTCCGCCGCCAGCTTCGGAAGATCGGCCAATTGCGTGCCGAAGTCGAACACGCGTTCAAGGATCTGCGTCTCATCCGAGATCAGCGGCAGCAGGTGGTAATCGCTTTGGAACTGGCGAATATTCGATTGTTCCGGCAGCCAGTCCCGGAATTCCGGCGAGAGCAGCCACGACGAGCAGACATACGCGCGAAACGGCTGCTCCGGGAAGCACTCGCCGAAGAACCGCGCAGCGCTCGCATACGAGGCCAGACACGCGTCATGGGACATGCGTCCGCCTTCGGGAATATGGACGTTCAGCACGTCGTCGCCCTTTTGCAGCGTCAGGTTCCACGTATCCGCAGGCAGCCGGACGGTTTCGCGGCTTGCAGCGCCGAGGCGCGAGATCGGATGTCCGACGAAATGCCGGCCGTCGAACGCAAAAGCCGACGTCCACTCGCCGCCCTGCATGCCGGCGGAATCGGCATCGCCCGCCAACTGTCCGTCCGCATGGAAGCGAACGCCCTCATCGGACAGCACGACATGTTCTCCCGTCAACCGGTTGCGGAAGACGCGCGCCGAATAAGGGAATGCGATCGGCTGAAATTGCAGGCGCCCGGTGCGGAACAGCCCGCCCGTCATATGGATATGCAGCCACCCCAATTCGCTCAATCCCCACTGCCCGTGACGCTTGCGATGCGTTTCCATCCAGATCGCGAGGTCTTGCACGGTGTCGATCAAGATCTGCGCCGCTATGCCGCGCTTCGCATAATAACGCTCCCATAGCTGGGGAATCGCGCCGGCATACACGACCGCGGCCAGCATGGCTCCGTCGGCGCAGGCAAGAAGCTCCCGATTACTATCGCCGGACAGGCGCTTATGCTCATCGAACAGCTCGCGATGAAATCTCCGGGCCGCATCCGCCCGCTCCGGATCCGAAGCCAGCCGCTCCGTCTCGGCAAGCAGCGCCAGCGTTATGGCATCCGGGTATTGTACCGCTTCGCAAATCTGACGCATGCAGGCGGTTTGCACAAAATCGCCGGCGTTCGATAAGGCTGTAGTCATTGAATCGTTCATCTGCGTTTCTCCTTCTACGCACGGCTAGCCAGGTGCGATTTCATGGATTGGGCCTATTAACCAAACTATATCAAGGCTGCAAGCACCGGACAAGACGCGAAATGAAAGCCCCTTCGGTGAGCGCCGGACCGCCCGGCCGCTCACGGACGGCGAACGCGCGGGAAAAATCACAATATGACTACAATGGTCACGATTTTATATAGTCGGGAACCGGAACGATGTGTATATTCTGTGTTGCCCGCAGCCGCTGGCGCAGCGCGGAGCTTGACTGGATTACGTCCGCTTTCGGCGATTTGACGCTGTCCGCGACGACGGTCGGCACGCCGAGCGCGGAAACGGTCGGCGGCGGCAGCTTCGCCAGCCCTGCGATAGGCCCGGCGCCATCGGGCTCGTTCAGCGGCTTCACGCTCGTGAAGAATTGGCATTTCGGCACAGGCGGCACGATCAAGAACACGAATGACCTGATCGGCGAATTCCAGTTCCACGATCAATTCGGCACGATCGCCAATGGAACCAACTACGGCGCCGTCATCGTTGCGCCGACGGCCGCGACTGCGCTAAGCAGCACGCCTACCGGCGCACAGCCGGTCGAAAGCGCGGGCAATCCGGTTCGGCAGTTTACGGCGGATTCGATGAAGACATTCCTCGTTCCGCTGAACGGCGCGACGACCGTATGGCCGAGCCAGCACAACGTCGGCAACGGTTCCATCCAGGCGAAGTGGAATTTGCCGAACGGCGGCTCGCTGCTCGGCCATGACGTGCTCTGGGAGACGCGCGTCCGTTACGTCAGGCCGCAAGCGTTCTGGTTCGCGCTCTGGAATGCGGGCAATACGTGGAATAACGGCGCCGAGATCGACCTCGTCGAGAGCTTCGGCTACGACAACGGCGGCGGCAATACGAATTTCGACGGCCGCTGCTGGCATTCGAACAGCGTCAACAATCCGGATGCGATCAATTACGGCAGCTGGTCCTCGGGCATGGCTGCCGGCGGCGTCTCCTCGTTCGATCCGACGGCGTATCACACATGGCAGCTTCTCTACGGCAAAGACAACTCGTACAAAATGTACATGGACGGCCATCTCGTACAGTCCGGCACCAACTACAACTGGACCGTCGGCAACGTCGCGGGCGGCACGCCGATCGACATGGACTTCATCTTCGACTTCGGCTGGGGACACACGCAAGTCGCAAGCGTCAACAAATCGCTGCCGGCATCCGCACTTTCGGGCAAGTATTACGAAATCAACTACAGCCGCGTGTATTTGAAATAACGCGGGATAATGAACTAGGCGAGCGCCTGAACGACACCGCCGGGCTGCAATGACCGTCGTTCGGCATTCATCTAGCCATTAAGTACAGAGGGAGGCCGGACCCGCAGTCCGCCTCCCTTTGTCTATCGTTATCCGCCCAGCAGCCAGCTTGTCCGCTTCTCCCGGGTGCCGGCGCGCAGCGCTTTGCCATGCCCAACGCCGTCAACCATTAGCAACTCGGAAGATGTCCGCCCGTCGGCATTCATACGGTCCTAATACCAATACCGCTAGGCAAACCCCATTCATGCGTCAAATCACCCCGTACGCTCGCAGCGTCCTGAGCCGCTCTACCGTCACCCAGCCGCGCCATTCCAGCTCCGCGCCCTTGGACGGCGCTTCCCAGCTGATCGGCCAGCCGCCGTCCGCTTGCTGCGTTCCGGCCAGCATATCGAGATGGCGCGCGAGCACATCGTCATTCACGAACTTCCGGGGATAGCTCTTCGGGTCCGGACACCAATCAAGCACTTTCTGCACATAGCCGCCGGCGAAGGGATCGCGTTCGATCGTCTCAGGCCGGGTTAGATACGCGTCAAGCTTCGTCAAGTACGCCTCGCGTCTCGCGGCATCGGGCACATTCTCCAGAAAGGCGATCCACTGTACGGCATCGTGGAAGCCTTCCGGCGCCTCGTTCGCCATCGCGCTCCATACATATGCGGCGTTGCGAACGAACCATGCTTCATGAACGATCTCCGGCAGAGCCTGCTGCTTGTACAACAAACCCATGATCCTGCCCGTCGGATTCATCGATGGGCGATCGTCCGACTCGGTCTTCCACCAAGGCGCGTGCGCATACTCGGCCGCGCTCCGCAGGACGAACGGGACGCCGCCGCCGGGCAGTGTAAGCGAGCGCATATATTCCGCGATGCCGCGTATGATCTCCGCATCGAAGCCGTCGACTTCTTCCATGATGAGCAGCGCCACTTCCGTCGGTACCGGCTGGCTGAAGGGGCAGCGAATATCGCTTTCCAGCGCATTGCCGAAGCCGCCGTCCGTATTCCGGTAAGCGCGGAGCGCCTGAATCACGCCCGCTTTCGTCCCGCCCTCAAAATGGTATTCATACCGCTTGCGATCCAATAACCGCGCATTGCCATACAGAAATTCTTTTGCCTGCTCCACGATTTGCGAGTTGCTCATTGTTCGCCGACCTCCATGTCGATAGATGACTAACGGATTGCTTGCGAGAGATTCATAGCATGTCTCTACCATACTACCAGATCGTACCGGATAAAGGCGTGTGCGGATTTAAGAATTGGCGCAGGCATTCCGGGCGGCTTTCGCTCATACAAGTAAGTGGTACCCCGCTCTCGTCCCTCTTGCAGGGCGAACATTATGCGCACGCGAAGGAGAATGCCTGATGAATGAACGAATGGCGAAATTGGAACTACGGCTTATTCACCAGCAGCATAAGGACTTGTTCCTGCAAACCTCCCATACGATTAAGGCCATTAACGACCTTGCGGAGCAGCATCGGATATTGACGGCGCTACATGCGATCAACGGCTACAAAATCGTCGGCAGCGAAGAAGTGCTGTTCTACGACACGCTCGCGCAAGTGAAAGAACAAATCGTGCAGACGCTCGAGAAAACGGTATGCGACCTTGAACATAAAGGCGACAAGCATTACGAGAAGAATTTCACTGACGGGGTTGAATAAGCGCCTCGGCGATGAAATTGAAGCATAGCGTTAGTCTCGCCCGGTGCGATCGCCATGTTCGGACTGCTCTATAAACCGGACGAGACAGGCACGGCATATGCACGCTCGATTGCGAAATTCGTCAGGTACAAGCTCCAGCAGCCCCCTCGGAAACGATTCTTTGCCGCACCAGCACGCGAGACTGCCTTCGCAGGCGTTGCTCTGGCCGCAGATCGGGCAATTTCGGTTCGATGCATCATCCATCTGTTCTCTCATCCTCCATCTTCGGTAACGCGATGCTAGCGATTCGAATTCAAGCGGAGTATAGCATGCATCCGGTTGAACGACAATCGCCAAGCGATCCGGCCCTCGCACACGGGAAATAGTTGTCACCTTTAGGCACCCGCGTAATACCATGTATAGTCAGATGACTATTACTTACGCGGAGGTTGACTCATGAATCGAGCGTTTTTCCCGGGCGGTTTCGGGCGTCCATTCTTCCGTCCGTTCCCCCACCCTTTCTTTCCCGGCCGTTTCTTGTACCCGTCGTTTTTCTTTTCCCCGTTCTTCTTCCCTTTCTTCAGGGAAGATCAGGCCGGAGACATGGTTTTTGCGCAGCACCAAGTGAAGCCGGGCGATACGATGATGTCGATTTGCCATATGTACAACATCCCGCATCCGATTCTGGAGGAAGCGAATCCGCAAATCCAGAATCCGAACCAGCTGAAAGCCGGCGAAACCGTCGTGATCCCGCGGATCTCCAACATGCACTGCCAGAAAACGTATGGCGAAGCGGCAGGACAGCAGACACAGCAAGGACAACCGATGCAGCAGCAAACAGGCCGTTAATTTCCCCGGCTGTATAAGGTATGCGGCCTGTGTCACCTGGACAGCCGTCCCCCGCGGCTGTCTTTTATTTTGAACGGAAGACCATACATCCCGCCGCTTCCTCGCCGGCTGTTACATTCGGACAAGCAGACGCGAATGCGCGAGAGAGAATGAGCATACGCGCGATTATGACCGGACCAGCGCTTCATAAGGTAAGGCTGTCAAGTTGAATCCCCACGTGCATGTGATTATAATCACAATGTACGATCATTTTAATGAAACGAAGGGATTCCCGTGCCATTTCTGCGCTTCAAAGGATTTACCGCTTCTTTCCTGAAGCAAATTACCCCCTCGGTCGTCGAGGAATTTGCCCATATCGTCAAGATTCCGCAAGAAATCGTCAAAATCGAGCTGCTCGATATTCGCATCATCACGAACACGCCGCGCTCGCTCGAAATTCATATGTTCCAGCGCGCTCAGGAAATACATGATGCCGTCGCCTTCAACATGTATCGCATCTTACAGGAGTTCGGCTATGACAACGTTCATATTTTCTTCGTAATCCTGTCGCCGGCGCTCTACTATAAAGAAGGCAAGCCGCTGCTTCATTCGCCGACGCGCTCGGTATAGCGGCTCGAAGGCAGGCTTCCGGCGCTTCGGATCTTGCCCGCGCTTCGAATGAATCTTGCCGATATCCGGCATTCCGTCGACCTGCCGTTTCTTCCCGCCCTGCCACGACAAATAAAGCCGCATGTCGCGGCTTTTTGACGTTCCCGGTTTCGTTCATGACATTCACGATCATGGCTGCCGAACGGTTTTCACGAAACGCTTGCCGGTCACGGCGAAACCGAGATGCGCGTAGAAGCGATGCGCTTCCTCGCGCTCGGGCCTCATGCCGCTTGTAAGCACGAGCGCGGAAGCGCCTGCTTCCGCCGCCCATCGTTCCGCCTGCAGGACGAGCGCTCGTCCGATGCCGAGACCGCGGTAATTCGAGCCGGCAACCAGTGCCGCGATTTGAACGACCGGATCGTCCTGCTCGTAGGGATACAGCTTGCGCAATCCGACCATGCCGGCAACGCTTCCGCCATACTCCGCAACGAAGGTAGCGGCCGTCGGCTGGGAATCGATCGCTTCCATTCGCTTGCGCATCCGTTCCTCCGACGCCGCGTATCCCAGCAGCCCCACGAGTTCCGCTGCCGCATGCACATCCGACGGCTGATACGGACGGATTCGAATCATTGGCCTGCGCCTCCTTATCGACTGCACGCTCAGTTCGGCTGCATGCTCACCACCGAACGTTCTCCCAACCCTTCTGACTGTCCGCGCGGTACCGCTGCACCCATTGCTCCGCCGCCTCGTCGGCTAATTTATCGAATGCCGGAGGGGCGATGGCGACGTTGTCCGCCGGGAGATTCAGGAAGGCCAGCACCTGTTTGACGGTTCCCTCGTAATCCAGAATGAAATCCTCGTAGACGATCGTAAGCGGGTTAATATGGGATGCCGTGAAGAAATCCTCGATTGCCGCCTCGCACATCATGCTTTCTTGAATCAGATGACGAATGGCCTCGTAATTGTACTGATCCGCAAGATCTTGTTCGTCGGGCTTGTGCCCCGCTTTCCGGTGCCACTCGCCCGATACGATCGCACGCCACCACGAAACGGCTAATCTGACTTTATTGCGCCGCGTCATATAGATATGTTTGGCGCAGTTGGGAAATGCGGTGCTCCATACATCGGCCCGCGACACATGCTCCGAAAGGTCGAACATCGCGCGGAACGCGTCGACCCATCGCTGTTCAAATTGGATTTTCAGTCCGAAGATGCCGTTCGGCGTCATGCCGTGCCGCCATATCGCTTCCAGCTTACCGGGCGTCATCGTTGCCGGATCATTGTGTTGATAATGCAGCCATTCGGCGGGATTGCCCGCGATTCCGGTCGAGGTAAGCGCCTCGCTCAGAAGCGTGCTTCCCGTACGCTGCGAGAACCAAATCGTGTAGCTCAATGCTGGTTTTGTCATTGCTATTCCTCTCTTTCCGATCTGAATGCGAAATTCCCCATAAGGTACGCCGCAAGCTTCTGCGCACGATCTTCGACGGCCCTCAGCTCCGTGACCGCGACCCGTTCCGGACGCAGCGGAGGCTCGTACGGAGCCATCGATGCCCGCAGGAAATCGCTGCCTGCATGACCAGTCTATCAGCTTGCTCCGACGGGTTCATAGATCACGAACCGATCTAAACGGTTCTTGACATAAAAATCCACATTAGACAATGATCTAATGTGGCTTAGCTTCAACAGGCTATTATTGATTATTTCTTGCTGTAGACGATTCGCTTGATGCTTCCGCAGGACAAATAAAACCGTTCGGCAAGCTGAGCCACGGTAGCTCCTTGCGCGAATCGCCGCCGGATGTCTTCGTTTCGCTGCGTGATATAGGCCCTGCTGCCGGACCTCGCGCCCCATCCCTCTCGCGTTCCTTCGGGTTTCGGGACATAAATCATAACGCCGTTGATATATTTCTGTACTTCCTTCAGCAAGGGCTCCGGTAAAACATTCGCGTTTACGTATTTCATGATCGCTCTACTCCTTAAACATGATGGTTTTAAGGAAGCAAAGTCTCATTATAAACTCCGTTTACGCATCATAAGCGGTCCATTCTTCGGCTCTATACAAACAACCGCCGTTGTTTATAATGTAGACTTTGCATAGAGCATCGTTTCTTTGTCTTCGGACATCGTGATCCCCTCCTACAGAATGTTACCGGCACTTCGGCTCTGACGGTTCGATCCGTCGCTCGTATAGATTCGCGCTCCAGGCGCCAGCGTCGAAGCGTCCCTTGAAGCTCATGCCCTGCCGTTCATAATAGCGGTTGAGCGGCGGATTGTCCGCCATGCAATCGAGCCGCAGCCATGACTTGCCCTGACTGCCGATGTATTCGGCCGCCCAGTCCAGCATCTTCCCGCCGATCGCTTGTCCCCGATGCTCGCGCGACACGACGAGCCGGTGCACGTATCCGGCATTGCGATGAAACTGCTCGCCCCAGATTTCCTCGTCTTCCCATTCCACGGAGAAGCAGCCGACCGGCTTGCCGTCCAGGACAGCGGCGAATACGTCGCGCGAGCCGATGAACTGCTCGATGTACGCCCCTGCGAACGTCTCCTCCCGCCACTGGTTGAAGCCTCTCGCTTCGCGAATCCACATGGCGGCTTCTATGTACAACCCGCGGAGTGCCTCCGCATCCTCCGGCCGCGCTCTTCGAATGTCCACCATGCTCAGCTCTCCCTGTCCCCTATGTTGGCGATTTCCGATCCTATTAACGTCAATCGTATCATGAATAGCCGGAAAGTAGAATGAGAGTACGCGGCGAACCTGGCAAAAAGCCGCGATTCACGCGGCTTCATGGCAGGCTCGTATGCGAATCAGTCGCATCGAGCCGATGATGTCCTATTGGAATTTCGCCTTCGTATCGTTGAACGCTTGCATGTACCATGCCCAATATTTGTCCGCGCCGGCATCGTTCAGCTTCTTGATCAGCGCTTCCTGGCGTTTCGCGTAATCCGCGTCGTTCTTGGCATGCAGCACGATATCCGGGATGCCCTTCGTCATCAGATCGTCCAGCTTGGTCTGAATCCGTTTGATATCATCCGGCGGAGCAGGCATTGCGGCCTGCACGTCCTGCGGCACGACGTCGAGCGTCAGCACTTTGCCTTCGTCCGCGAATTTCTTGTACGCGGCGGCCGGATACGTCACGCCGTAGTGCTCGTCGTAATCCTTGTTCAGCGAATTGACCTTCGTCGCGAACACTTCCGGCGTATTGTACAGGTTCGCAAGGCTTCCATCGCTCAGTTCCGAGAAGTCGGTCATCCCTTGCTGGTTCGCGAACATGCCGATGCCGGTTTTCTTGTAGGCGTCACCGCCGGATGCGGCGAGCTGCACGATTTCCGGCTTCATCTGCGGCTTGCCGTCAACCAGATCCCAGTGCACGCCTTGAATGCCGCTCGCGATCAGCCGGGAGCCTTGCTCCGACGTCAGGAAATTGATCAGATCCATGGCGCGCGCCGGATCCTTGGCCTTGGCCGATATCGCCCATGCGCGGTCCGACCAGCCCGCGACCGTAGAGCCGCCTACCCACGCGAAGCCCCAATCGAGCGGAATCGTTACGAACCCGTGATCCGGTCCTTCCTTCAGCAGCTCTGCGTTGACGGCCTGGAACGGCCAGGTCGCCGCGGCGTTAAGCAGCGTGCCTTGCGATGCTTTCGTCACGATGTCGTTGTACTTGGCCGTGAACGCGTCGGGATCGAGAATGCCTTTCTGCTTCGCTTTGTACAGAAATTCGGACGTTTGCCAGAAGCCGCTGTTCGGCACATCCGTATAATTGTTGGCGACCGAGCCGTTGCCGGTAATCATGCCCATGCTGGTGAGGCCCCATGTGCCCCAATCGTTCCAGATGGCCGTTCCGTAGACCTTCTTGCCGTCCGCCGTCTTCGGATGCTTCGCGACCATGTCGGCGAGCACGTTCACCATATCGTCGACATTGCGGATCTCGGGATAGCCGAGCTCCTTGTAATAATCCCAACGGACGTTGAAGCCTGTCTGTTGGTCAAAGCCCCAGCCCGCTTTGCCCACCTGGACGGGAATGACGTAGAGCTTGCCCGTGTTGTCGCTCCAGAACTGCTTGCTGTACGAGAGGCTCTTCTCGAACGCCGGCTTCAAGATATCCGGTCCGTTCGATTGCACGAGATCATCGAGCGGAATGATATTGCCGCCCTGGATCATCTGCGCCAAATATTTGTTCGGCACCTGCATGATGTCGGGCAAGTCGCCGCTCGCCAGCTCGACCTTGAACTTCTCTTCGTCGTACGTTTCCAGGTCCATCGTGACGCCGGTTTGTTTCGTGATTTCGTTGTAGACCTCCGTGTTCTCGAAATCCTTCTGCGTGGCGTTGACCAGCACTTTGTACGTGATCGGTTCTTTCGCCGGCGCCGCGGCATCGTCCGTTCCCGCGCCGTCGTTCGCCGCAGCCGTACCGTTATTCGCCGTATCGCCATTCGCCGAGCCGCCGTCATTCGTTGCCGTGCCGTTGTTCGTGGATGCCGTGCCGGCGTCGTTCGTCGAAGCCGATTGCGAATTATTCGCCGCATTATTGCCGCCGCAGCCCGACAGCGCCACGACGGCGGCCGTCCATACGAGCAGCATGCTGCCTTTGAATGCTTTGTTCCGCTTCATGCCATGACCTCCTGTTTAATGGTCTTGTATATGATGACGGCTTCCAGTCGGAAGCCTTGCATCCGCCGATCGCGCCTAGCCTTTGATCGCGCCTAGCATAATGCCTTTGACGAAATACCGCTGCAGGAACGGATAGACGAGCATGACGGGCAGCGTCACGACCATCGTAATCGTTATGCGGATCGATTCCGGCGAAATCTTGGTCGCGAGGCCGCGGTTCAAGTCCTGCAGATTGCTGCTGTTGACGATTTGCTGGGCGTCCGTCAAATAGTTGTACAGAATCAATTGCAGCGTCTGCAGGTTGTCGGCGGAGACGAGAAAATAATTGTCGGTCCATGTGTTCCACTGGCTGACGGAAGCGAAGACGGCAATCGTGGCGATGATCGGCGTCGAGAGCGGGACGATGACGGACGTGAAGATTCGGAAATAGCCCGCCCCGTCGATCATCGCCGATTCTTCGAGCGCCTGGGGCAGCTGCTCGATGAACGTTTTCAGCAGAATGACGTAGTAGGCGACGACGGCGAACGGCAGGATGTAGAGCAGGAAGTTGTTCTTGAGCCCCAGCTCCTTCATCGTGATGTACCATGGAATGAGCCCCGCGTTGAAATACATCGTTACGATCAGGAACCGGTAGATGACGGTGCGGCCATACAGCTCGTTCTTCGTCACCGCATAGGCGAACCAGGAGCTGCAGGCAATGGTGACGATCGTGCCGATCACCGTTCGGAGCACCGAAATAAGGAACGAATGCAGCATATTGTCCAGCCGGAAGATATGCGTGTAATTCACGAACGTCAGCTGCTTCGGCAGCAGGATCACGCCCTTCAGCGCCTGCTGCGGATCGCTGACGGAATAGATGAAGATGTAGTAGAACGGATAGATGCACAGCAGGGTGAAGATGATCTGTATGCCGTAGTTAACGATGTCGAACGACAGGTTCGATGACTTGTTCATGCGCGCTCCCGCTCCTTTCCTCCTAAAATACCGACTGGCCTCTTACCCGCTTCGATACCGCGTTCACCGAGAACAGCAGCACGATGCTGATCAGCGATTTGGCCATGCCGACCGCCGTGCCGAACGATACGTCGCCGGTCGCGATTCCGGTCCGGTACACGTAATAGTCGAGTGTTTCGATTTTGTCGGCCACGAGCGAGTTGTAGAAGACGAAGTTCTGCTCGAAGCTGAACGAGGACAGGAGGTTGGCGACATTGAGCAGCGTCAGCACGAAGAACGTCGGCATGATGCCCGGAACGGTGATGGCCATGATGCGTTGAAACCGCCCTGCCCCGTCGACTTTCGCCGCGTCGTACAGCTCCTGGTCGATGCCCGCGATCGCGGCCAGGTAGATGATGCTGCCGAAGCCGAGACCTTTCCAGACCGAGATCGCCGTTTGGAACCACCAGGTCGCGGGCTGATTGCCGAGCACGTTCGTCGCATCCTCGATCCAATGGAGCTTGAACAAAATTTGGTTGAGCAGACCGCCCGAGGAGAAAATAACCGAGGCCAGCGAGTAGACGATGATCCAGCTGATGAAATTCGGCAGCGTGGTCAGCGTCTGGACCGTTTTCTTGAACAGCTTGCTTCGCGTCTCGTTCAGCAGAATGGCGAATATAACGGCGAGCGGCGAGGTCAGGATCGACAGCATGCTTAAGGCGATCGTGTTGGTGAGCACCCGGATGAGATCGTCCTTGCTGTCGAGCACGAGCCGGAAGAACTTCAAGCCGACGAACGGCGTCTGCGACAGCGGAATGCCGGGCTTGTAGTCGTAGAAGGCGTACAGCCAGCCGAACAGCGGAATGTAATTGAACACGAACACGAGAATCACGAACGGCACTACCATGGCGAACAGGGCTACCCGGCTTGCTTTCAACCTTCGCTTGCGAACCGAAACGGCGGCCGCGCTGGACGGGGCTTTCATCGTCGATCACTCCATCATCCAATCTGGATTGCTTTGCTGACTTGAGTATAAGGGATCGCAGGCGAAGGAAATATGGAGTAATCTACGATATTTGGACTGAAATGCAGGTGTATGGCTAGGGGTGCTGGAGGAGTTGAGGCGCGAGGTGCGGTGGGGTGGTGCTGGGTGCAGTGCTGGGGGTGCGGAGGCTGTGAGGCAAGGCGGGGTGATGCGGGGGGCGCTGAGGTGCGAGGTGCGGCGGGGTGACGCCGGGCGCTGCGGGCGCGAAGCAGGGCGAGGTGGCGCCAGGTGCGCTGAGGTGCGAGTCGCGGCTGGCTGGCGACGGGTGCGTCGAGGCTGCGAGTCGCGGCGGGCTGGCGACGGGTGCGTCGAGGCTGCGAGGCGTAGCGGGTTCGCTCCGATGCACTGTTGGCGCGAGGTACGGCAGGCTGGCGCCGGGCGCTGGGCGTTGGGGGCGCGAGGCGCAGCGGATTCAGCAACTTTTTCATTTTTTATACCAGGGATAATGCTCAGAAAGTTGCTCAAATGTCAGCTTTTTCATCCATAATATAGTGATATTGCTTAGAAAGCTGCTCTGATGGCAGCTTTTCAAGTCGTGAACAAGCGATCTCATATGAAAAGTTGCCTTAGCGGCAGCTTTTTCTATCTCGAGCCAACAACTTCTCTCTAAAAGCTGCTCAACAGCAGCTTTTTAAGCCTCAGGCCCGGGATTTCACACAAAAAGCTGCCCACTGGCAGCTTTTTCAACCTCAGCCTCGTGCCACCTCCCCCACCACACAGCCACAGGCCGCCGCTCAGGGTCGGCCAAACTGCCATCATCTAACGCTTGGAGCCTACGTAAGGACAAGCAAATAAGCCGCACTCCCACAACATGTGGAAGCGCGGCCCCAAGCACCAAGCGCCAAGTCCCGGCTTCAAATCTGTAACTGCACCAGTGATACACACTTGATTTTCGATCTCTCTGCTCTATCGCCCGCCCCTACTCAATCTCGCACCACTATCCTAGCTACTAGCTACTATCCTGGCTGCCAGACGCCCTGCCCTACGATCCGCTACGCCATTTCGCTCCAATTGCCCCCTTACAGCCACCGGTCAACCGCGCCCCATCTTCGCCTTCGTCTCCTCGAAGGCTCGCTTGAACCATGCGAAATACCGGTCGGCTCCGGCATCGACCAGCTGGTCGATCAGCTTCTGCTCGTTGACCGCGAACTCCGCGTCATTCGCCGAACCGAGCACGACGACCGGCATGCCCTTCATGAGCAGCTCATCCAGCTTGCTCTGAATGCGGATGATGTCGTCCGGCTTGGGCGGCATCGCGTTCAAGATATCCTGCGGCACTTGGTCGAGCGTCTTCACCTTCCCTTGCTCGACGAGCCGCTTATACGCCTCCGCCGGATAGGTAACGCCGTAATGCCGGTCATAGTCCTCGTAGAGCGAGTTCATCTTGGCCTTGTACATCTCGGGCGATTCGAACAGGTTCACGATGCCGCCGTCGTTCGTGACGACATGATCCGTGAAGCCTTGCTGGTTCGCGAACATGCCGATTCCCGTCCGCTTCCAGCTATCGCCGCCTTCGGCCGCGAGCGCCGCGGTTTCCGGCTTCATCTGCGGGACGCCGTCGGCATAGTCCCAGTGCCGTCCTTGAATGCCGCTGGCGATCAAGCGCGAGCCTTGCTCGGAGACGAGGAAGTTAATGAGCGCCATCGCCCGCCCGGGATCCTTGCAATTGCTGGTGATCGCCCATGCGCGATCGCTCCAGCCCGCGACCGTGCTCCCGCCGACGTTCGTAAATCCCCAGTCGAGCGGAAGGGTCACGAAGCCCTTATCCGGCCCTTGCCGGAGCAGCTCCGCATTGACATAAGCGAACGGCCATGTCGCGAACGCGGAGAGCAGCGTGCCCTTCGAAGCCTCCGCCACGATATCGTTGTATTTCGCGGTGAAAGCATCCGGATCGAGGATGCCGCGCTGCTGCGCCAGATAGAGAAACCGGGCCATGTCCCATACCGCACTGTGATCGGGATCGGTATAATCGTTGACGAGCTGCCCGGTATTGACGTCGTACACGCCGCCCCCGGTAATCAACCCGATGCTGCGGATGCTCCAGGTTCCCCAGTCGTTCCACATGCTTACGCCATACGTCTTGCTGCCGTCCTCCGTCTCGGGATGCCGCTGAACCATCTCGGCAATCACGTTCACCATGTCGTCGATGCTCCGAATCCGCGGATAACCGAGCTCCTTGTAATAATCCCAACGGACGTTCAAGCCCGTCTCCTGCTGGAAGCCGAAGCCGCTGCTGCCGACCTGCACCGGAACCATGTACAGCTTGTTCTTGCCGTCGCTCCAGAAGCGCCGGATATAATCCAGGCTCCGCGCGAGGACCGGTTGCGCGATGTCGGGTCCGTATGCCTTCACCAAGTCGTCGAGCGGAAGGATGTTATTGCCTTCGATCAATTCCTTGATGTTCTTGTTCGGAACCTGGATAATGTCCGGCAGATTCCCGCCCGCGAGCTCGACCTTGAATTTCTGCTCGTCGTAGGTTTGGATATCCATTGTAACGCCGGTCATGCGCGTGATTTCGTCATAGACTTCCGTGCTCTCGAAATCTTTGCCCGTGCTGTTAAGCTCTACTTTCAACGTAATCGGCTTCTGCGCCGCCGTGCCGGCAATGGAGCTATCGGCTTCTGCTTTGCCGCTGCTGCCCAGATCGGCGGCCTGCCCGCCGACCGTGTCGGCCAACCGAGCCGCTCCCTTCTCTGCCGAACCGCTGCCGCCGCTTCCGAAATCCCCGGCACCGCCGCCGGCGCCGGAGCAGCCGCCCAATGCCGCTGCCAGTATAGCCGCAATGCCCAACGTTACAGCCCGGCGAATCGTCGCTCTTCCATTCATCCGCTTGCCCCCTGTTTGCTTCGGTCATCGTTCCGCGGTCGAGACTAGGCATCGACCGGCGTCGAAGCGCCGCCTTCATGCCGGCTGATTCGCCGCCGCGCCGGGAATGTTCGGAATTCGCATGATCACGCTCGTATCGGCATGCTCCGTGCTCTGCACCCGAATGCCGTACTGCTCGCCGTAATGCAGACGAATCCGCTTATGCACGTTATACAAGCCGATGCCCTTGGACGTCTGCTCGCCGGCGTCCGTCAGGCGAAACTTGGCGTTCAGCTCCTCGACCTTCTCCGGCGCCATGCCTCCGCATGTATCGAAGACGACGATCGTCAGATCGCCGCCGGCTTCCTCCGCGGACAAGCGAATCAGTCCTTTACGGCTCTCGCCGTGTATGATCGCGTTCTCCACGGACGGCTGGATCATGAACCGGAGCGTCCGGCACGACAACAACCGATCGGGCACGTCGATTTCGAAACGGATCTCGTCCCCGTACCGATAGTTCATGATGTTCACATAATGCTTGACCCATTCGATCTCTTCGCGGATCGACCACATCGGCGACGGATCGTAATAGATCGGCCGCAGCATGCTGCCGAGGCTCGTCATGCACGCCATAATGTTCGGCGCGTCGGCGACAGCCGCCATCCACTTCACCGTATTGAGCGTATTGAACAGAAAATGCGGATTGATCTGCGCTTGCAGCGCCTCCATCTCCAGCTGCCGTTTCTGCTTCTCCGCCTCCTCGTTCTGCTGCATCAGCTCCAGGATGCCCGTCGACATGCTGTTGAACTGGGCGATCAGCTGGCCGATTTCCTTATTCGACGCCTGTTCCAGCGTGAGGCCGATTTTGCCGCGCCCGACATGCTTCATCCCTTTCACGAGCAGCTGGAGCGATTTCATGATCCGGTTCATCCACAGCGAGGAGAAAATAACGATCAGCAGCAGCGACAGCAGGAACACGGCGGCGATGAACCGCTGGATCGCGACGACGTCCCTCGTAAAATGCGCCGTCGGCACTTCGTTCACGAACAGCCACCCGGTATCCGCCATCCGGTAATAGATGACCTGCTCGGGCGTGCCGCCGCGGCTGGACGAGAAGCTGCCGAAGCGGCGGTCCGCGGCGATGTCGCCGTTAAACCGGTACGCTTCGCCGATCGTGTCCGTCAGCGTGCTGGAAATGATGGTGCCGGCTCCGTCTACGATGGTGAGCGAGCCGTCAGGCGAGCTTTGCAGGCTGCCGTAGCTGGATTGGAAATACCGCTCGTTGACGTTGAACACGAGTATCGCGTTCATCCGGCTGCCGCCGATCCAGCGAATGCCGCGCAGCGAGGAGATCAGATGCGCGTTCGTCAAGCCGACCGGAATCGCGGAACGCATGAAATCGATCGTCGTCATGCCGCCCTGCCAGATCGGCTGCGGGAAGCTGGCCTTCGCTTTGGCGTACAACGGCGTACCGTAGAACGGATACTGCTTGCCGAGCGTGTTCGTGGATTGATTTTGCGCCAGCGTCCCTCCGATCACGCTGCCGTTGTCGCCGAAGATATAGATGGAATCGAGGTAATCGTAGTTCGTCAAATATTGAATGATTCGCTCCGTGATGTCCCGCTCCAGCCCGATGAACTCCAGGTTGGTCGGCTTGGCATTCTGCAGGAAAGCCTGCACCTTCGTCTCGAGCAGGAACGTGTTCGACAGCTTATCGACCTCCCGCAGCAATGTAAGCGTATTCAATTCAATCTGGCGAAATTGCGCCATCGTCGTCTCCTGCGTCTTGTTCCTGAACAGCGCCAATGTCTTCGTGTAGCTGTAGTAAGAGCTGATTGCAAGCACGAGCAGCGTAACGGCCATGAACGATAGAATGAGCTGTGCCTTCAGCGAAAATCCCGCAAGCCGCCATCTCCCTCTGCGCGCCATCCTATTCCGTCACTCCCGTCCACTCGTTCATCCACAGGCGGCGAAAGCCGCCGGGCCTCACGCCGGTATGCTTCTTGAACGCCCGGCTGAAGTAGCTGTCGTCGGCGAAACCGACGCGCTGAGCGATTTCGTACGACTTCAGGTTCGTGCCGAGCAGCAGCTCCTTCGCCTTCTCCAGCCGGACGCGGTTCACGTATTCGGAGAACGTGAGCCGCAGCTCCTTCTTGAAGAGCAGGCTGACGTAATTCGGCGACAGCTCCAGCAGCTCCGCGATCTCTTGCAACGAGATGTCCTCGCTATAGCGCTCCTGGATGAATCGAACGGCGCGGGCGATGTCCTTGCCCAGCTGCTTCTTCGCTCCGCGGGCGGCCTCGACGTCGAGCAGGAACTTGCCGTAGACGGCCGCGCATTCGTCAAGCGTCTCGCACACTTGCAGCTCTTCGCTGCGATTCGCCGCGAGCGCTGCCACTTCGGTTTCGCTCAGGATGTTCGTGATCGCAGGTCCGTGCAGCAGACGGACGAACAGCTTGCGAATGTCCTGCCGGTCGCCGAGCCTGCCGGTCGAGAGGAACGACCGCACGATCGCGGCAAGCTCCTTATGGCCGATTTCTTCGTACTGCAGCCATTGCTCGCAATACCGCTCGATGGCGCGGGCGACATTCTCCTCCAAGGCGCCGGTTGCGATATCGCGCAGGAACAAGAGCTTCTCCGTACCGAAGAAGAACTTCTGCCCGACGGCCCGCTCGCTCTCCCGGTACAGATCATGCAGGGCGGCATACCCGGTCAGCATGCCGCTGATGCCGAACGTGGCGGAAATGTTGAAGAATCGCTTCATCACCTTCTGGATCTGCCGAAGGATGCCCGTCAATTCTTCGCGAATATGCAGCTCGCTCGATCGATCGCGGAAACTGAAGAGGAACAAGTAGCGCTTGTCTTCGTCGGAGACGACTTCTCCCCGCTGCGACTGCTCCAGCAGTTCGCCCAGCACGTTCATGAGCGTGACCCGGATCAGCTCGCCTTTGGCGTCGTTGAATTTGGCACGGACCTGCTCGAAATGGTCGATTTCCATCATGCAGACGATGAGCCGTTCGGGATGCAGGCGCAATTTCAATTGCTCGATGTGGCGGGTAAATTCGTCGTTGGAGTAGAGGTTGTAGAACACGAAGTTTTTGATGATGTTTTCTTTCAGCGAATCGGGGTTGCGGATAATGCCTCTTGCGGTGCCGACGGCACGCTGCGCGACGAGCTCGTCGCGCACGCGCGTAAGCACCTGATGGACCTCTTCGTCGGTCATCGTCAGCTTCAGGATATAGCCGCTAATGCCGAGCTGCATCGCCTGGCGCATCAATTCGAAATCCTCCAGGCACGACAGGATGACGATGCGCGTCCGGTCGTCGAACGCCCGGATCCGCTTGATCAGCTCGAGGCCGTCCATGATCGGCATGCGCAGGTCGGTAATGACGACATCCGGCCGGATGCCGCCGTTGAAGTGCTCCAGAGCTTCCCGTCCGTTAGCCGCGTCGGCGCATACCGTCATGCCGTACGCGTCCCAGGCGACGGCGTTCTTGAATCCCAACCGGACGAGCATTTCGTCTTCCACGATCATGACACTGTACATGCGGGAACCTCCTGCAGCGAAGTAGGCAGCCATATGCATACGATACTCCATCATTTCGGCCTTGGCAATGATCGCCTCTATCAAGCGGCCCGATATCGCCGCTCCCGCTCGTGAAGCTTGTCCGTTCGTTCAACAACGAGTTCGCTTACGCGTACGCGTTGGCTTGTATGGATTCGCTTGTTCAGCCAACATGCATCCCCGTCGTCTTTAACAACGGTCCGCAGCGAAACGTCATCGAACGGACGGAGATGCATGTCGGAACAGCGTATGGCGATCGCAACGAACGCAGCCGTCTTAACGCGTACGGTCAGCGCGTATACGTTCTGAATCGGTGCACGATGTCTACGGCGTATTTGATCATGATCGACGCGCCGCCGATAAAATAGAGCACGATCAGCGTGTAGTGCGTAGGGTCGATCGAGGTCAGCGAGAGAATAAAGTTCAGCGGCACGATGTAATAGAGGATGTCTTTCAGATAGCCGATGAATGTCGTATCGAACGTTCCCGACCAGAAAGAACGGGCGAAGGCGATCACGAAATCGAGAATCATAAACACGAATGCGCCCCACATGGTGTACACGACCCAATCCCCGAGCGTGAAACCATAATCCATGTATCATCACCACCTTCCTTCACCATATGCCGGGCCTGTCGACATGTGAAACGATGCTGCAAATAAACGCAAAAAGGATAAAAACCGCGTTGAACGGTCTTTATCCTTCGAAATTCAATGCGATGCACTGAGATGCACAAGGTAGCCGGTTAGTCCGCCCGCGACAAGCCGACGGACTTGCCGCGGGACTTGCTCAGCATCTTCGGCAGCTTCATGTTCGCGATCGCGACGCCGGCCAGAATGAGCACGCCGCCTCCGATCTGCGCGAGCTTGATGGGATCGCCAAGCACGAAGTGACTCACGACGATCGCGATGAACGGCGGAATGTTCATGAACATCGCGCTGACGGAAGGCCCGGCGACCGCGATGCCCCGGTTCCACCAGAAGCCGGCCAGCCCCTGTCCGATCACGGCGACGGCGATCAGCAGCAGCCAATGCATCAGCTGGTGGCTGCCGTGCGACTGGCCGCTGAGCGCTTCGTAGCCGACCGCCGGCGTCATCAGTATCGTGCCGATGACGGTGGCGTAGATCGTGATTTCGTAAGACGACATCCCGACCGTCAGCTTACGGATGAACAGCAGGCTGACGGAGAGGCCAAGCGTGGCGATAAGCAGATTGATGTCGCCGATCGAGATGCCGATCGACTTGCCGCTGTACAGCACGATGCAGACGACGCCGGCCAGCGCGATGACGGTCCCGGAATATTTCGACCACGAGATGACTTCTTTCAGGAAGATCCGCGACAGGAGCGTCGTGGCAATCGGCGACAAGGCGACGATCAGCGCGGCGTTGCCTGCGGTCGAGTGCTCCAGTCCGGTGAAATAAAACAGCTGGTTGATCAGCGTGCCGGCTATGCCGGCCCACAGCAGGAGCAGCCACTCGCGCTTCGTCGGCCTGCGCATCGATTTGTTGACGAGCGCGACCGAGATCAGGAAGAGCGACATGACGACAAGGCGCGAGAAAGAAAGCAGGATCGGCGAGAAATCCCGAAGTAAATACGCGCTCGCGACATAATTGCAGCCCCATAGCAGCGATACGCCCCATAACTTGAGCATGACAGTACGGTCAGGCATCGTTCGTTGACTCCTTGCATACCGCTAACGGTTATTTATGATGAATGGTCGCTCCCCCGGAAGCGCCGGCGTTCCGGGTGGAGCGCAAGTAGGACAATACGGTGGCCAGCGCCATCAAGGCGGCCATAAACCAGAATACGGCATGCAGGCCGGAAATGAAACCGTTGAGCGAAGACTTATCGTCCATGCCGACTTGCGTGCCGGAGAAGATCGCGAGCATCGCTTCATGCGGAATGCTGTGCGTGACGATCGGCATCGAGAAGGCGATGCTGAGCATCATGCCCATGTTCGTCGTCAGCGAGCGGATACCGGACGCTTCGCCGCGGTATTTCGGCCCCGCCGCGTTCATGATGCTGCTGGAGTTCGGCGAGTTGAACAGGCCCGAGCCGACGCTGATGATCGTCATGTAGACGGCCAGATGCCAGAACGGCGTATCCAGGCCCGTATCGAGCGCAAGCCCCGCCATGCCGAAGATGTTCAGGAACAATCCGAGCGTCGCCGGCATCGTCTCCCCGTATTTGTCGCCAAGCATGCCTGCGACCGGCGAGACGACGAGCATGCCCGCCGCCAGCGGAATCGTCATGATTCCGGCTACCAGGGCATCCTTCTCAAGCGCGCCCTGGAAGTAGAAGATCAGCATGAACATGACGCCCATGCGCGCGATCGCGTTTAACGTTGCCGATACGATGCCGAAGGAGAAGACGCGGTTCGCGAACAGCGGCAGATGCAGCAGCGCGTTCGGATGGCGCTTCTCGCAGCGCAGGAACAGCGGGAACAGCACGACGAAGAACAGCCCCGAGATCCATACGACCGGCGACGTCCAGCTCTGGATCGGCCCCCAAGTCAGGGCGATCAGCAGGCCCGTAATGGACAGCACGTACGTGATAACGCCGCCGCGATCCAAGCCTCCGGCCTTCGGAGCCGCGAATTTGTCGTCTTTCATGCCGAGCACCTTGAATCCCCAAATCACGCCGATGACGCCGAACGGCACATTGAACCAGAACGTCCACTCCCAGCCGAAGGCTTCCGTCAGCCAGCCGCCGAGCACCGGTCCGATGATTTGACCGACCGCGACGACCATGATGTTGATGCCGAGCGCGCGTCCGAGCTCCTCTCTCGGGAAAGCGTCGGCCACGATCGCCGTGCTGTTCGCCATGATCATCGCGCCGCCGATGCCCTGCAGGATCCGGAAAACAATGAGCAGCGGCGCATTGTCCGCGAACCCGGCCGCCAGGGAGACGACGGTGAAGAGCAGCATGCCGAAGATATACACGCGTTTGCGGCCGAACCGGTCGGCCAGCGAGCCGGCCATCAGCACCATGACGGTTTGCGCGACCATGTAAGAGAGCATGACCCACATTGCCTGCAGCAGCGATGCGTGCAGGCCTTTCAATAAATCAGGCAGCGCGATAATTAATGTGCTGAAATTAAGCGCCGACAATAAAGAACCAAGGCTCGTTACGGATAAAATCCACCATTTTCTAGAATCGTTCATGTCATTCATCGACCTCTCTTCGTTCACGCTCGCGTTCAGCGATCTGCCGCTTCCCGTTGTTCCTGCTTCAACCGATGCGCCCGTTCGAGCCGCGCGCCGAAGCTCTGCCGCATCGCATCCAGCTTCGCCATCTTCTCGTCGATATGCGCGATGATCGACTGCAGCCGCTCGGCCGCTTCATCCAGCAGCCGGTCGCGTTCTTCAAGCCGGGATTCGCCGCGATAGCTCGCCCGAATGCGATCCAGCTCTTCCTCCGCTTGCAGGATGTCGCGGATTTCCTGCAGCGAAGCGCCAAGCACCTGCTTCAGCCGCAAAATATGCGCAATCCGCTCAACCATCGCCTCGTCATAGATGCGATGACCGCCTTCCGTCCGCGCGACGTCCGGGAGCAGCCCGATTTCCTCGTAATAATGCAGCGTACGGGACGTAATCCCGAGCCGCTCCGTCACTTCTTCCATCGATAATTTCACCGAAGGCGCCAAGTTGTGTAGTACCTCCCTCCAGTCGGAATGTTTGATCAGCTTTTGCTATCATAGCAGAAATTCAAGATTACGTTAACGTTAGATTTTGAAAAAATAACCGAATTGCCAGGGGAGCATGGGCAGTCCGTTATCAACGGAATTAACGAGTGTCGGCGTTAAAGCGGAGCGAGGCATGCAGCGGCGGCTGTGCAGAAGCTCTGAGAGCCGAAAGCACGGCAAAAAGGCGTCATGCGATCCGGCGTTCGAACGGCATGCCGCCTTAACTCGTCGTTATTTCTCAAGCACGCAGCCTTCATTGGAGCTTCGGATGATTATATCGAACTGATGACAGCGGGGATGCATAAACAATTCATATTGGATTCTGCGCTCGTCATGCGATTGCCTTAACGCTTCGATGTCCCGGCCGCGCTCATTCACGTCGCGATCGCTTCTGCGCGTCAGTTCCGTTTCGCCGTCGGTGTATAAGTAGATCGTCGAATCATACAAATCGAGATTCGTAAACGCGACGGTCATCCCTTCGACGATCGTAATGCCGTTATGCGGGGAGATCAGTTGCTGCTCCGCAAACTCCGTGCGTATGGTATACAGATCCATCCCGTCTCGAATCATCCGCAAGTCTCGCTCCAATGCCAGACTGTTGTGCGCCGCGGGATGACAGGCCGTCATTTTGTCTTGATGGCGTTCGTTGCGATAGTCGTAGCTGATCAAAGTATATTTCCTAAGAGCAGAGCCGATCAGATAGGTATCCGTATTGATCACGTTCACATGATCCGGGCCGAGAAGCTCGACGAGTTGTCGGGTTAACGTCGTCTTGCCGGAGGCGCCATGACCTGAAATCCCGATAATCGTTCGCCCATTCCTGCCGCTTAACCGATTGACGACCTCTTCGATCACCTTGTTCATCTCTTCCTCCGTTTGCTTGAAGTGATTGCCCATCGCCGGCCGGCCTGACGGCAAGCCTTCAGGGAGATAATGCCAGTTTAGCAGTTGGGGATTAAGGTTGTCATCTAGTGTCGGGAAGGCATTCGTTTCTTATGCGTCAGGAATAAACCCGGAATGAAGATGGCCGCAAGAACAATGACGGACACGAGGAATGCGGCATGGTAACCTTTCAGCTCATTGGCGATCGTGGGCTGCAAGCCCTGAGAGACCGCCGAGATCACTGTCGCGACAATCGCTGAACCGAAGCTCGAACCCAGGTTCTCGATCATGTTAATCCCTACGCCTGCTTCGGGAAGCTCCCTGCTGTCAAGTCCTGTATACGCATCGCTCGTCAAAGGCAGAATGATTCCTCCGAAACTGGTTCCGCGGATGAATAATACGACGGCTATCCAAACCATGCTCGTATGATCGGTGATGAAGATAAGCGGAACCGATCCGATCAGCGAGATCGCCAGGCTGACCATAACCACGTATTTCGCGCCGAGCCGATCGATCATTTTGCCGATCAGGGGCCGGGTAACGAGCATTCCGACGCCTTGCGGGATTAACGCAAGCGCGGCTTCGATTGCCGTGTAATGGCGAAAATGCTGAAAGAACAAGGGGAAGATAAGCATCGGCCCCATAATGGATATGTTCGCCAGGAACAACCCGACGCTGGCAGCGGAGAAGCGCTTATGCGCAAACAAATTCAACGGAAGCACGGTTTGATTATTGCGGATTCGATTATAGGCGAGGTAAATGACGGCTAATGCGAGACCGACGCCCACCCAGAGGACGGCTGCGCGATTGTAGAAGGTAGCGTGATCCGCCGCTTTCGTAATACCGTATATCAATGCCGCGCTCATGCACGACAAAACAGCGATCCCGAATACATCCAATTTGCTATCCTTCTTGAACGGTTCGAAGTCAGGCAACTTCTTCATCATCAGCGGCGCGGCAATGAGCACGATGAACACGTTGATGAAAAAAATCCAGCGCCATGACGCGCCTTGAACGATGAAGCCTCCGATTACGGGCCCCAGGATGGGACCGAAGATCATCGGCGTGCTGACGATGGCCATCACTCGTCCCAAATTCTCCGGACCCGCGGTCTTGACCAAGAGCGTTGACATGAGCGTGGTGATGACCCCGGCGCTGAAGCCTTGAATCAGCCGGAAGGAGATGAAGCTCCCGCTGCTCCAGCTCAAGCCGGCGAGCACTGAAATGGCACCGAAGGCGACGACTGCGCCGATGAAGATGCGCTTCCCGTTATACTTGTTCATCAGCCATCCGGATACCGGAACCGCAATCGCAAGAGCCAGCACATACCCTGTAATGGCCCATTGAATGATATCCAATGTCGTATGGAATTGTTTCGTAAGCTTGTCGACGGCGATGTTCACCATGGTGGAGTCAAGCATCGGGGCAATGGCTCCCAGCGCGATCGCCCAGGCGGCGATAAGCACGTCTCTGGGCAAACCGGGGGCTTTCATTGGATTTGGTTTCATAGGATTTTCCTCTCAGATGTTATCGCGTGCTATCGTGCATTCCCTTGTCAGTTCGTTCGCATCGGAATTTTGTTTCCCTGGCACCAAAATCATACCTCCATTTTGTGTCCTAGTCAACAAAAAAGTAAGCAAAAAAATGCAGCCTGCCCGCATCGCATTAGGCTGCCTTTCGTTATTCGCCTTTATTCCGACTTCGCATCTGCACCCGATTTCATGATTTCGGCATCCAAATGCTTGCTGTACTTGCCCAAGAAACGGAGCATACCGTCATATTGCTCCTCGGTTACCGTCTCGAATACCGCCTTATCCCGCGCTTGAAACTCCCGGTGCAGCTCCTCATGGATCTTGTCGACCGCCTGCCCTTGCTCGGTAAGCCTGAAATAGATTTCTTTCTTGTTCTCCGCCTTCTGGTAGCTTTCGATGAGGCCTTTGTCCATGAGCTTCTTCGTCATTTTACTTATGGCGCTTCGCGTCATATAGAAGGACTCCGCAAGCTTCGTCACGTTGGAATCCGCATGTCTCCCGATGTGTTCGATGCAATGCACTTCAGAGGGCTTGAACCCCTTCAAGCTGACTTCCATCTTGATCTTGTTCAGCCAAGCCATTTTGTTAAATACATCCCTGAGATCCATCATGACCTGTTCGTGTTTGTTCATGGCCTGTCCTCCGAACCGCCGGCGTCATAGGGTAAACAACGCGGTTATTTACCCTCTATTCTACAGACTCCGAAGGAAGTATGCCATCACGCTTTGCCGGGTCTCCTGTGAATGACGTCAACAAGAGCGAAAGCTGCCGGCGGCGCGTTCAAACCTTGGCCGGCATCAGCTGCTCGTCGTCATCGGTCTCGCGGGTCATGAAATAAACGCAGGTCAGCATCAGCGAACCCGAGGCGAAGATGGCCAGCATGCCCATCTGGCTCCATGCCCGGCTGAAGTCGCCGCTCGAGATGACGTCCCGCAGCCCTTGTATGCTGTAGCTCATCGGCAGCCAAGGATGCATCGACTTCGCCCAGCCCGGCAGCAGCTCCAGCGGGAATGTTCCGGCGCTCGAAGCCAGCTGGAAGATCATCACGACGAGCACGATGAACCGGCCCGGCTGATCCAGCCACGTGACCAGCATCTGCACGAGCAGCATGAACGTCAATCCCGTCGCGGCGGTGAACAGATAGAACAGCGGCACGCTTTGCACATGCAGACCGAGCATCGTAAGCAGCACGGTGCAGACGACGAGCGATTGCACGATGCTCATCAGGCCGAACACGATCAGTTTGCCGACGAGCAGCCGGGGGCCGGTCGCGTCCGCAACCCGCGTGCCCCGGGCGGCATAGATCGTCGTGAACACGAGCGCGCCCGCGAACAGCGACATCGAAATGAAGTACGGCGCGATGCCGCTTCCGTACACGCTCACCTTGCGGTCGTCATTGGATACGATCGCTACCGGGTCGGCGAGCATTCGAACGGAAGCATCGTCCGCCTTAACGGCAGCGGTCTTGGCCGCGGCGGCGTTCAGCTGGTCGGCCAGCTTGCCGCTGCCGTCCGCCAGCTTCGGCACGCCCGCATCCAATTCGGCCGCCCCGTCGTCCAGCTTCTTCGCGCCGCTCGCCGCTTGATCGATGCCCGACGCCAATTCGCCGATGCCGCTGGCAAGCGCGGCAGCGCCTCCGTTCAGCTTCGCCGCCCCGTCGCCCGCCTTCCTGGCGCCGTCCGCGAACGCCGGCAGCTGGCCGCTCAGCGCATGCAGCCCGCTCTGCAGCCATAGCTGGCCCGTACGCAGTTGTTCCGCGCCTCCGGCCAATTGCTGCGCGCTGCCGCTCAACGATTGCGCGCCGCTGGCCAGCGTTCCGTTCCCGGCGGCAAGCGTCTGGCTGCCGGCGAGCAGCTGCCGCTGGCCTTCGCTGAGCGTCTTGCTCCCTTGCGCAACCGACTTGCTCGCCGCCAGCAGCTTCTGGAATGCGGCATCCTCCGCAAGATCGGAATGCGCGGCGGCGAACTGCTCCAGTCCGACAGCGACTTCGCTTGCTCCGCTTGCCAGGTCAGCGCTCGAGGCAGATGACGCGGCGAGTCCGGTTTGAAGCGAGCGGCTGCCGTCAGCGGCCGTCTTCAATCCGTCCGATAGGCGGTCTGCTCCTGTCTTGAACGCCTTCAGTCCGTCCGCCAGCGTCCGGCTGCCGCTTACGGCGGATGATGCGCCTTGATCGAGCTTGCCGACGGCGTCTTGGATAGCCTTCGCGCCGTTCGCCAGGTCGCCCGCCCCTTGCTTCAGCGCGGCAGCGCCGTCGCGCAGCGAACCCGCGCCGGTTCGCAGCTGTCCGACGCTGCCGGCCATCCGGCCCGTCCCGTTCGCCAGCGCATCCAGGTTCGCCTTCAGCGTATGAATGCCGTCTCCGAGCGTCTGCGCGCCCGCGTGCAGCTCGCCGGCGCCTTTCCCCGCGTCGCTGAAGCCTGTGGCAATCGTCTCGAACTGCGCGAATATCGCCCGCGAATACGCTTCGGTCAACGTCGCGGACAATCGGTTTCGCAGCTCCTTGATCGCGTTCTCGCCGATTTGCCCGGCAATGAAGTTATTGAAGCTGTTGGCTTCGAAGCGAATTTCCGCCTGCTTCGGATGATCGCTCTCCAGCGAAGCCGCATCCGCCGAGAAAGAGGCCGGGATCGTAATCGTGCCGTAATAACGGTTGCCTTTCATGCCGTTCAACGCTTCGTCCGGCGTGACGAAATGCCAGGCGAATTGCTCGTTCGACTTCAGCTCGTCGACGAATTCCGTTCCGACGTTGCGGGTCTTGCCCTCGAATTCGGCTCCCCGGTCCTCGTTCACGACGGCAATCGGGAGCGAAGCCAGCTGCCCGTACGGGTCCCATGTTCCGCGGATCAGGAAGCCGCTGTACAGAATCGGCACAAGCGCCACGGCGGCGAACGTCACGAGCAGCATCGGCGTTCGTATGAAGGTCCGGAACTCGCCGGCAAACACGTGAAACAGTTTCATCTGCATCGCTCCCTCTCCTGTCGTTTTGTTGGTTTTTCCCCCGGGCTGGCAAATTATGCGTCCGTATGCATGCCATGCCGTTCACGACAAAGCCCCGCAAGGGAAATATCCCTGCGGGGCAACAAGCTGAACTGAAAGGGCGGGCATCGTCGAATAACCATAGCCCTCGTCAAACCGGCTGTTCAACGTATATCTGCATATCTGCATATCTGCGCCAGTCCCCGTACCGCTTGTACCGTCCGTCGACCGTGAACCGTACTCTGTCGAACGATATCAAGCCTCCACGCCATTGTGTGAATGACTGCTGTGTACTAACGGGCTTATGGCTGGAGCAAAAGCCCTGCCGCTAACGTTCAGCCTACGAACTGCAACGCTCGGCGTAGATTGCTTTCCATGATTCCTCGCGCGAGCGCCTGGTCGTGGAACCCCCGCTGCTGCAGTTTCAGACCGCCGGCGGTGAGCGACAGGTAATGGTGCAGCTGATAGAACGCCAGCCTTGCCGGATCGATGGACTCGTCCCGCAGCCATTCGTAATGCTCGCCGAAGCGCAGATGCAGGAAGCCGTGTTCATGCTCGACGTCGTAGAAGCTCGCCCCTTCGATATCGATCAAGTAGAGCTCGGCGTCATTTTTCACAATCACATGATCGGGCCCCAGTTCTCCGTGGATGAAGCCGTACGCTCGCCGGGGCGCAATCCGGCTTTCCAGCTCGTACAGCTTCTTCAGCAGCCGATCCCGGTTGGCCGCCGCTTCCTCCAAGTGCCGTGCTGCATACGCCAATTGCTGCTCCGCATTCATCAGCTGATGCCGATGGCACGGAATCGACTGGTCCGCTGCATTGACGTTGTCGGCGACCGCTTGACCATACGCGAAGCCCTTGATGCCATGCATCCGCTTCACGATGTCGGCGAATTGCTCCATCAGCTCATCCGGCTTCGCCGACGCGCTCGGCCCCGACGCGGAACCGGTTCCCGGTTCGGTCAAATACGTCTCCAGCTTCGGACCGGTGACGTATTCCACGAATGCGTAATCGAACGAATACCGCTCCCGCTCGCGGTTCAAGGCATACAGCGCCGGCGTCGGAATCCCGTGCCTCGTCAGAAAATCGTGATTCAAGGCGAACAAATCCGCACCGTACGAATGCCATGCCCGATCCGCTTCTTCGATCTCTTCCTTGAAGAAATTCTGGCTGATATCCCAGATGTAGAGCAGACAATGGAAGCCGTTCGTGAAAGCAACGTCGTATATGACTTTCTGCGCGCCTCCATACAGCCGCGTCAGTCCCGCCGGCCGATAATCGTGTCCAAACGTTTGAATCGCGAAACTTGTTAGGTCTTCCGGATGTAGATGTTGCTGCTGGTCCATGCCGAAGCATCCTCCCAATCGATCGATTTGCCGGCCGGCATCTAGAATATTAACGAATTTCCGCACGAAAATATAGACTGTTTCGGAAGGGTTTGGTATGATGTTGGTAGAGTTCTTGTTACGGATCGGCATACGCAACCCCGGGCCAATGGCTCGGGGTTTTCTTGTTATTTTGGAGTCGAACGTCGCGCTTTCGAGCGGCATCCGGTCATGCACGATCAGAACAAAAGGCATCCCTCGGCCCTTCCCGGCTTTGGCGATGCCTTCTTTAAAGGGCTCGTCGATTCGATCGGCGGAGCTTTATTTCAACTTCTCTTCGACGGATTTCAGCTTCTGTTCCATCGAGCCCTTCTTGTCTCTGCGGTCGTCGATCGTGATGGACGTCGATACCCGCATCGCGCCGTGCTCGAACGGCACCTCGTGCATCCGCCGTACGACGGCCAGCAAGTTGTCCAGCTCGCCTTCGATAATCGTGCTCATCGGCGTCAGCTCGTAATGGATCGGTTCCGGCGCTTCGCGAAGCACGTCGATGACGGCGGCCACGTAGGCGCCGACGCTTGGCGATGACGTTCCGAGCGGAACGATGGTCACTTGTACGATTGCCATGCTTGTCCCTCCTGTAAGCTGGAATGGGTTACGTATGCTTCTTGCGGTATTTGCCGACGACGATTTGAATCAGCCAGACGACGGATGCGATCACATATAACGGCAGCACGATGACGACCAAGGTAGCCACGTCGGCCAAGTCGTCCCAGCCGTCGTTGCCGCGGTTCGCTTCCACGATAAAAATAACGCAGCCGAGCGCATAAACGGCGAACGGCCGCCATCTTCGCCTCCAGCCTGCGGCGGCCGGAAGCAGCACCAGCACGATCCATAGCACGACAAGCCCCGGACTGGCATGCATGAATATCGCCCCTTTCCATCTTTTAGCATACCACATCATGACGCGTCGGAAGGGATATGCAACGCAAATCGCGAATAGGTGCTTACGTTCATTACACCTAATTATGCGAAAGGGAGTGCTGCCATGACATCACGCTCGCCAGATCACGCCCTGACCGCTGCCGCGAACGCGATCGCGCATGCCGTCCGGACGGCCCAAGCCATGCATGCGATTCCGTTCATCGCCGCGATCGACGGCGGAAGCGGCGCCGGCAAAACAACGTTGGCGCACCTGGCCGCCGAGCAGCTGGCCGAATGGCGGATTCCGGCGGCCGTCGTGCATATCGACGACTTCTTCGACGCATCCGTTCCCGACGCGGAATGGGATCGATGCACGGACGAGCAGAAATGCCGCCGGTGCATGGATTGGCGTCGGCTTCGGCGCGAAGCGCTAGAACCGCTGCTCGCGGGTCATGGCGCCAATTACCGGCCGTTCTCGTTCGAGACGGACGATCGCCTCGCGGCCCATACGGTAACGGTGCAGTCTGCGGCTGTCATCCTGCTCGACGGCATTTACGGCACGCTGCCGGAACTGCTCGATCTGATCGGCCTTTCGATCCTCATCGAGGTGCCGCCCGCAACTCGCTACCGGCGCCATAACGAGCGCGAGAACAGCGAGGACACCGAATGGCATGCGCGCTGGGACTCCGCGGAGACCTATTATTTCACCCGTCTCCGCCCGCCTTCGTCGTTCGACGTTGTGATCGAGCTGGCATAGCTTTGCTTGCATAGCCTTGCTTGCAAGAGCCGCGTTCTTCGCGGCTCTTCGTTATGTCGGCAGCCTTCGCAGAATCGTCGTTCGACGTTGTGATCGAGCTGGCATAGCTTTACTTGCATAGTCTTGCTTGCAAGAGCCGCGTTCTTCGCGGCTCTTCGTCATGTCGGCAGCCTTCGCAGAATCGTCGTTCGACGTTGTGATCGAGCTGGCATAGCTTTACTTGCATAGTCTTGCTTGCAAGAGCCGCGTTCTTCGCGGCTCTTCGTTATGTCGGCAGCCTTCGCAGAATATGAGTCAACTTCTCGATCGCGTAAGCGAGATCGCTGCGGTCCTCCCCGTTCAGTCCTTCCATACGGCGCACGAGCCCGTGATGGAAGTTGCCCCAGCGCTCGTTGACAAGCTGCTGGCCTTTCTCTGCCAACCGCAGCCGGACGATCCGTTTATCGCTCGCATCCGCGTGCTTGCTGACGTAACCCTTCTCTTCCAGCTTGGCGACCAGCGGGGTGAGCTGCTGCTTGGATACGCGAATCAGACGCGACAGCGGCGTCATCGCGATGCCGTCAGGATGCTGGTACAGCTCCTCCAGGATATGCACCTGAAGATGGGTGATTTCAGCAGGCGCCTTCCATTCCTTGTCTTCGTCGTTCGGATTATCCATCGCGCGGTAGAGCAGCGGTATCAGCTGCATGTAGCTCGCGGCGATCTGCCCGGCCTCCTTGTTCATTCGGCGCCCCTCCTCCTGGCGTTTGACAACTCGTTCATATTTGTTTATTTTATAGGCATGATATAAAGATAAATAGGAGAATATAGTTATTTTTTATTTACTATATCACGCTCGTTGGCTTGGGACAAGAAGATACGGAGCGAGCATCGAACAAGTGGAAACCGGAACTATCGGACACGGTGCAAGCGAACATGGAGCAAATAGACAAGGTGCAAACGAACATGGACACCTATAGACGAAACAAGTCAGGAGTGAAACGCAATGAATGAAGATCATGCATTAAGCCTAAGCCGGAAAGGCATCCATTACGATGTCGGCACCTACACGCGCAGTCAAGCCTATTCGTCTCGCGAACGTTTCGAACCCGAGATCGTTAGGCAGGAGCTGGCAATCATCCGGCATGATCTGCACTGCAACGCCGTCCGCATCTCCGGTCAAGACATTGACCGGCTGACAGCAGCGGCGCGATTCGCCATCGAGCAAGGCCTTGAAGTATGGTTCTCCCCTTCGTACGTGAATGCCGGCGAAGAAGCGACCTTAGCTTACCTTGCAGCATGTGCCGAAGCGGCGGAGGAGCTGCGCCAGCTTTCTCCGGATGTGATTTTCGTTGTCGGCTGCGAATTGACGTTTTTCATGAAAGGACTCGTGAGCGGCGAGACGGCTTTCGACCGCATGCAGACGCTGATGAATCCATGGAAGCTGATCAAGAATACGCTACGGAAAGGCTCGTTCCATAAGCGGTTGAATGCTTTTCTGAGCAAAGCTGCAGCTGTCGTGCGCGCGCGTTTCCATGGCAAACTGACGTATGCTTCGGGCGTCTGGGAGCATGTAGATTGGGCGCCGTTCGACTACGTCGGCGTCGATTGCTATCGGGATCGGTTTACCCGGCGAACCTACCGCGAGAAGCTGCGTTCGTATGCCAAACACGGCAAGCCCGTCATCGTGCTTGAATTCGGTTGCTGCACGTATGCGGGAGCGGGCGAGAAAGGCGGTTACGGCTGGGCGATCGTCGACCGCGATCAGTCGCCGCCGCGATTAAAAGGCGACTATGCGCGGGACGAGCATGAGCAGACCCGCTACATGGAAGAGCTGCTGACGATCTTCGAGGAAGAACAGGTGAACGGCGCGTTCTGGTTCACGTTCGTCATGCCGTTCTATCCCGGCAGCGACCGGCCGCAGTTCGATTTGGACATGGCTAGTTACAGCGTCGTCAAGACGTTCGGCGAAGGAGATAGTGATGGAAGCAGCCAACGCGAGACGGCCTATCCCGGCATGCCGTGGGAGCCGAAAGCGTCGTTTCGGCGAATGGCGGAGTTGTATGGGGAGTCGAACTGAGGATGGATGCTGCGCAACTGAGGATGGATGCTGCGGAAGAGCTGGTCCGTTGCCTGGAAGCTGGCCATCGAGTAGGAGGCGGCAGCTAACCCCCCGTTCGGGAATTCACCCGGAGATGACGCCTATGCTGGGCGTACAACAAGCGTAAAAGCTGCCGCCGGAGCAGCTTTTCGTGCGACTTCACCGGCCTTCGGCCACAAAAGCTGCCGCCTGAGCAGCTTTTCGAGCAGTTACACCGGCCCTAGGCCACAAAAGCTGCCGCCTGAGCAGCTTTTCGAGCAGTTTCACCGGCCTTCGGCCACAAAAGCTGCCGCCGGAGCAGCTTTTCGAGCAGTTTCACCGGCCTTCGGCCATAAAAGCTGCCGCCGGAGCAGCTTTTCGAGCAGTTTCACCGGCCTTTGGCCATAAAAGCTGCCGCCGGAGCAGCTTTTCGAGCAGTTTCACCGGCCTTCGGCCATAAAAGCTGCCGCCGGAGCAGCTTTTCGAGCAGTTTCACCGGCCTTCGGCCATAAAAGCTGCTTCCTGAGCAGCTTTTCGTGCAGTTTCACCGGCCTTCGGCCATAAAAGCTGCCGCCGGAGCAGCTTTTCGTGCGACTTCACCGGCCTTCGGCCATAAAAGCTGCCGCCGGAGCAGCTTTTCGTGCGACTTCACCGGCTTGCGACCGTAAAAGCTGCTTCCTGAGCAGCTTATCGAGCAGCTTCACCGGCCTTCGGCCATAAAAGCTGCCGCCGGAGCAGCTTTTCGTGCGACTTCACCGGCTTTCGGCCGTAAAAGCTGCTTCCTGAGCAGCTTATCGAGCAGCTTCACCGGCCTTCGGCCATAAAAGCTGCCGCCGGAGCAGCTTTTCGTGCGACTTCACCGGCCTTTGGCCATAAAAGCTGCCGCCGGAGCAGCTTTTCGAGCAGTTTCACCGGCCTTCGGCCGAAAAAGTTGCTCCCTATGAGGGGAATCCTGGGGAATCCTTCCCAAGGGAAGGATTTTGATGCTTGCACCGGGAAATCGCGTGATTCTTTCCCGTGGGCAGGATTTTGGTGCTCCACGGGCTCCACGGCAGAATTTCCCGTGAAATCCTTCCCAAGGGCAGGATTTCGGTGCTCTGCGGCAGCATTTCACGCGAATTCCTTCCCAAAGGCAGCTTTCCGCACCTTCGGCCACAAAAGCTGCCCAGGCGGCAGCTTTTCGTGCGATTTCACCGGCCTTCGGCCAAATAATCTAGGCCTCTGCCATCCTGAAATCTTGCCATCTTACAGCCACGCAAGATGTCCATCCGGCCAATCCCCTGCCCGACAGCATTGCTGACCATTCCGCAACTCTCGCGACCTAGGCCGCATCACCGCCGCTGCACTCACCGCTTCGTTCCCGCGACCAAGCGCATCACGTTCGCCACCGCTTGATGCAAGCTCTGTTCGCCCTGCTTCAGCGCATCCTCAAGCGGCATCGGCCGCGTGGTGATACCGAAGGCGGCCTGCAGGCCCGCTTCGTACAAGCTCTCGTATCCCGGCTGCAGGCTGCCGGCGAATGCGAGGACCGGCACGCCGGCTTTTCGCGCGCGCTTCACGATGCCCGCGATCACTTTGCCGTTCGGCGTCTGGCCGTCGATACGCCCTTCACCGGTCAGCACGTAATCGGCGCCTTCCAGGTGCGCATCGAAATCGACCGCGTCCAGCACGAGCTCGATCCCCGGCTCGAGCTTGCCGCCGCACAGCATGAGCGCTGCGCCGAGCCCGCCGGCAGCGCCGGCGCCGGGCACGTCGTGCAGCCGCAGACCCGACGCTTCCGCAATGCGGTCGGCGAAATGGCTTAGCGCCGCATCGAGCGCCATCGCCATCTGCGGCGAGGCGCCTTTCTGCGGGCCGAACACCTGCGATGCGCCGCGGGGGCCGACCAGCGGGTTCGTCACGTCGCAGGCGACGGCGATGCGCACCTCACGCAGCCGCTTGTCCAACCCGGAGAGATCGATCGCCGCCACGCACGGCAGTTCGCCGCCGCCTCGCCCGATCTCCCGGCCGCCGGCATCGAGCAGCCTCGCGCCGAGCGCCTGCAGCATGCCTGCGCCGCAATCGTTGGTCGCACTGCCGCCGATCGTAATGATCATGCGGCGAACAGTGCCGTGGCTTAACGCATGCCCGATCAATTCGCCCGTGCCGTATGTCGTCGTCAGCAGCGGATTTCTGGCCTCGGGCGGAACAAGCTGCAGCCCGCTCGCCTGCGCCATCTCCACGACGGCCGTCCCGCCATCGCCGGACAAACCGTAATGAGCGGCAGCCTTCCCGCCCAACGGGTCCGTCACTTCCACGTCGATGAGACGGCCCCGCATGGCGCCGATTAAGACGTCCAGCGTCCCTTCCCCGCCGTCCGCGACCGGCAGCTCGACGATTTCCGTTTCGCTGCCGCCGGCAACGCCTTGAATCGCCTCGCGCATCACGGCCGCCGCGCGATACGCGGACATGCTTTCCTTGAACGAATCCGGCGCCAATACTACCTTCATGCCGCAATGCCCCTCTCATTTTTCTCTATCATAACTCAAATCTACCTCTCTTACCTATAACAACCGGCACATCCGCCTGGCTAGCATAAACAAGCAGACCAAGTCCCCAATGACTCAGCCTGCTTGAATGTCACGCTAATCAGCCCGCATATATCTCGCCTTATCAGCCTGCTTGAATGTCTCGCCTTATCAACCCGCATGTATGTCACGCTAATCAGCCTGCTTGAATGTCTCGCCTTATCAGCCCGCATATGTCACGCCTACACAGCATTCACGCTCTATTATTCCGTATGAAGTGTCACGCCTAATCCACCTGCTTTTGATACCACGCCTTATACGAATGGCAGGAAATAACCGTACCCCTCGGCCTCCATATCGGCTTTCGGAATGAAACGCAGCGCCGCCGAATTGATGCAATAGCGCAGCCGCGACGGGCCCGGGCCGTCGTTGAACACATGGCCCAGATGCGAATCGCCTTCCCGGCTGCGCACTTCGGTGCGGATCATGCCGTGGCTGTAATCGCCCTTCTCCTTCACGTTCGCGTTCACGAGCGGCTTAGTGAAGCTCGGCCAGCCGCAGTGCGCGTCGAACTTATCCTTCGAGCTGAACAGCGGTTCGCCCGACACGATGTCGACGTAGATCCCTTCGCCGTTGAAATCCCAGTATTCGTTCGCGAAAGGCGGCTCCGTCGCGTTATTCTGCGTCACTTCGAATTGCTCCGCCGTCAGCATCGCGCGGCGGGCTTCGCGGTCCTGCGTCGTATTCCAATGCGCATCGATGAAGGCGTCGCGGCCCGACCCTTTACGGTACATCCGATAACGGAGCGGGTTCTTGTGATGATAATCCTGATGGTAATCCTCTGCCGGATAGAACGCCGCCGACGGTACGATTTCGGTCACGATCGGCTTGTCGAACCGCCCGCTCCGCTCCAGCTCGGCCTTGGACTTCTCCGCCGCGGCGCGCTGGGCTTCGTCTTCATAGAAGATCGCGCTCCGGTACGAATGGCCCCGATCATGGAACTGGCCCCCCGCATCGGTCGGATCGATTTGCTGCCAATAAGTATTCAGTAATTTCTCGTATGGATAAATGGCGGGATCGAACGTAATTTGCACCACTTCGGCATGGCCCGTCGTATCGGAGCACACCTCTTTGTACGTCGGATTCGCGGTATGCCCGCCCATGTAGCCCGACACGACGCTATGGATGCCCGGCTGCTCCTCGAACGGCGTCACCATACACCAGAAGCATCCGCCGGCGAAGGTCGCCTTCTCCAGCTTGCTGCCCGATTGCTGCGCTTGATCTGTATTGATATCGCTCATTTTCGTCTCGTCCTTTCTGTCTGCCAGCTCTTTCTTTATCATACCAGAAGACGGTTTCGCTTACCAAATGCCGCCAGCCGGCCCTGTTTCGACAAGACTTGCGTTTACAAATGAGAAATTTCTCACGTAATTCTCATAAAGCCGCATTTTTCACTGAACCGCTCGACAAACGTCCTCATTCGCCCAAAACCCGCTGTTTCAGCTGTGCTATAGTGTAAAAAGACAAATGACACCTTGAAGAGCTGGAGGGAAAGCAAAGCAATGTCGTTCTCTTATAAAACTTTACTCAAAAGCATCCTAAATGTGAGTCTTTGCTCCACGATCGGCGTTGCGGCCATCGCGGCAGGAACGGCGACAACGGCAAGCGCGGCGACCGAGAAATCCAAAGAATTGATCACCTACGGCGAGAAATACATAGGTACGCCTTATCTTTATGGAGCGGTTCCATACATGACGAACGCATTCGATTGCTCTTCGTTTACGCAATACGTGTTCGATAACTTCAATATTACGCTGCCGCGCACCTCGTTCGATCAAGCATTGAAAGGAACGAAGGTCGCGAAAGGCTATCTCAGCATGGGCGATCTCGTCTTCTTCAAAACGAACGGCTACAGCATCAGCCATGTCGCGATCTACGCCGGCGACAACAAAATCTTGCACAGCGCCAACAATGGCGTTGAAATTTCCGATATGGACTCGAGCTACTGGAAGAAATATTACGTAACGGCAAGACGCGTGCTTAATTAATCTGCCGAAGAAGCATCCAAATGGCAAGAAGCCTTTCAGCACCGCGGCAATCGCGACGTTGAGAGGCTTCTTTCGTTATGCGTTTGAAGTTCCGTCTGTTGGACGTTTCGTTTTACGGTTTATTGTGCGCTTTGGCATTCCGATTGTTGTGCCGCGGATGCTGAATATTGTACCGTTCGGCCTACTGTTCGTCGTTCCGTCTCTCGTTCCCTTGTTCCCTTGTTCAACCCGCTTGTCGTACCGCCTATACGCGCTATACGCGGAACAAGCCGTGACCGTCCAATTGAACGAGCGGTTCCTTGTCTTCCGTCAGCCCTTCGTTCTTCGAACGCAGCGCCACATCGATGAGCCAGCGCGTAAATCCGGCGACGTTCATCGATTCGAGCTCCTCCATGCTGAAGAATCCTGCCCGATCGACTTCGATGCCGTCCGGTTCCGGCTCCCCGCCCACGTAGTCCATCGCGAACGCGATATAGACGTTATGGATGTTGCGCGGCAAATCGCGCACGGCGACGATGCCGCGGACTTCCGCGTCCACGGCGGTCTCTTCCTTGACCTCGCGCACGATGGAATCATGAATCAATTCCAGCTGCTCGATATAACCGCCCGGATTCGTCCAATAGCCCTTGCCCGGCTCTTGCGCCCTGCGCACGAGCAGCACTTTGTCGTCCCTCAGGACGAGCGCCCCGACGCCGATGCTGTAATTGCCCCAATGCACGAAGCTGCAGCCTTCCGCCGAGCAGGCCATGCGCATCGTACCGTCGATATCCCGCAGCGCCAGCGGCGCTCCGCAAGTCATGCAATAATTAATTCCCATTCGCTTCACCCGATTTGTCCGAATTGATGATCCCAAGTACAAGTGCTTCACCTAGAATGATAGCGCTATCCAACGCATCGTACAACCACAAATATCGGACAAAAGCAGGATCGCCCGCCGCAGGCCGCTTACTGCTGCTTGACGGTTACAGTGAATGCGCGAACGTCGGCCGACCCGCCGTTGCTGATGATGGCGGTCAAGGTCACATTCGTATTCCCTTTCCCGTGCGCAGGCCGATGCAGCGTCTTGCCGTCATTGGACAGTACCGACGTATTGCTGGAGTACCAAGTGATCGTGCTGCCGTAGTAGCCTTTCGTCGGCAAGCCGAGCGGCTGCGTGACGCCGGACGCCGAGTCGCCGCTGCGATACGCGATCGCAAGGTCGGCTTTATCGGCGGCCGCTTGCTCGGAATCGCTGTATTGGCGCTTCACGGTCAAGGCGAACATCTTCGTATCGCTGCTGGAGCCGCTGTAGAGAATCGCCGTCATGTAGACGATCGTATCGGAAGCGTTGGACGGCGGTCGGTTCAACGTCTTGCCATCGGCGGAAAGCGTGCCGGGCGCGCTGGAGATCCACGTAATCTTCGAACCGTTGACGCCCGTGGCCGGCAGGCCGTCCAGCGGACGCGTCACACGGCCGGCGTTGTCCGAGCCGCCGAAGTCGATCGCAAGCGCCGCTTTATCGGCAGCGACCTTCTGCGTATCCGGCAGCTGCTGTTTCACGGTGACGGTGAACAGTTTGAATTCCGTCGCTGAACCGTATTGCAAGTACGCGGCGAAGACGACGGTGACGTCGCCGCTGCCGGCCGCAGGCCGATTAACGACCTTGCCGTCATTCGAGATGACGGACGGCGTCATCGACGTCCACTTCACGGTCGAACCGTTCTCGCCCTTCGCCGGCAGCGACTTGAACGGCTGCGTCACGCTGCCGCCGTTATCGGATTCGCCGAAGCCGATCGCGAGCGCCGCCTTGTCTCGCGTGACGCGTTCGATATCCGAGAGCTGCGGGGACGTGCCCTTGACGACGACGCGGAACGTCTTGGTTGCCGTAGCATTGTTATAGGTAAGCACCGCGGTCAGGTTCACCGCGACATCCGCTTTCGCCTGCCGGTGGACGGTCAGACCGTCGTTCGAGATCACGAGCGGATTGCTGGACGTCCATTTCACGGTTGATCCGTTCTTGCCGCGGGCCGGAAGAATGACCGGCAGCGTCACGTTATTCGCGTTGTCGTTCACAAGGTACTGAATGGCGAGCGCATTCTTGTCTTCGGTCACTTTCTGCGTATTCAAGCTGCTGCCGTTGTCGGCCGCGCACTGCGCTTTGAACGAGGCGATGAGACTGACGAGCAGCGAGCGCGAGCGCTCGTTCTTCGTCTTCTGCAGCACTTGATTAAGCATATTGACGGTCTGGCTGCACGACTGCTGCTGGTTGTTCTTGCCGTCCTTGCCCGAATAACCGCCATGCGCGAATACCGAGCTTCCGCCGAACGCGAACATGGCCAGAACGAGCAAGACGACTGTCCATTTCTTCATGAACCTCTCTCCTTTTCCAACATGGATTAGGCGAAGATGCGGATGGGGCATCAAGCTTCGCCGGGAGCACGTTCAAGAGAGCGATAGTTAGCGCCATTAAACAAAATCGAATGCATGCCGATGTCGTTCTCCTCATCATCTTAAACGGGAACGCGCCGCAATAGTTGCGATGGAACGGCCCGATAAAATAAAAAAAACCGCCCCATCAGGCGGATTTAATTAACGTAATTAAACATATGGGTGATCAATGAGCTGCCATTCTGCGAACTAAACTGCGAATACGTGATTCCCGATTTTGGTCGTGACTTTGCGCGCGAGCATCCATTGGGACTTCGCCGTTGCAGGATTGTAGTAATAAAGCGCGTTTTTGGTCGGGTCCCAACCCCGCACGGCATCCTTCGCCGCCAGGAAGGCGGTGTTGTCCGGAAGCAGCCAGTACTGGCCGTCGGCAACGGCCGCGAAGGCGAACGGCGCGAAAATAACATCGGTCACGGTTTTCGGGAAGAGCGGCGACTTGAGCCGATTCATGACGACCGCGCCTACGGCCACCTGTCCCTTGTATACTTCGCCTCTCGCTTCGGAATAGATGATCCGCGCCAATTTCGACAATTCGGGCTTGTTGACGGTCAATTTCTTGAGCGTGCTCCATGTCGCCGGACCGGCGATCCCGTCCGTTTGCAAGCCATGGGCTTTCTGGAAAGCAATTACGGCCGAGCGCGTCGTCATGCCATATGTCGTCGTAATCGTCCCTTTGAAATAATAGAGCGTTTGCAGTCTGAACTGCAGATCCGCCACGTCGCTGCCCGCGCTGCCTGCCTTGAGCGTCGGCGGCGAAGCCGCCATGGCCGTACCGCCGTAACCGAGCAGGGAACTGCCCGCGACGATCGCGCCGGCGAGCAATGCGATGATTCGTGTCTGTCTGTTCATGAAGCCTGAATCCCTCCAAACATAAGTATGGAAGCCGATCATAGCACGTAATTCAGGCCTGCATGCGGAAAAAGGGAGGTTTTTAATGATCTTAAATTATTATCATTTGACCTCCCGGCCCCCTGATTAGATGGTGCTCCTGCGAAACAGCGCATAAGAAACGAGCGAGCAGACGATCGTGACCGGCAGCAGCAGCAGCGCGATGTTGAAGGCGGAACGCCCGTCGAAGAAGTCGAAAATATCTCTCCACCATTCCAGATGAATAATGGCAAAGACAAGCACCGTCCCAATGATAAGCGACACGATCGCGGCCACGAGCAATCCGGTTCTGCCGAAGCGCCGGAACAAGCTGGAGATGACGAAGCCGAACAAGTACATGAACAGCAGGAACGAGAAGAAAACGATGAATTGCTGAAAGGCGTTGCCGTCGGTTACGTAGGGCAGATGGAAGAAGAAGAGCCGCACGCCCCAGCCGTTCGAAGCGTCCTCGATATACGAGAGCAGCGTCAGAACGATACTGGTTACGATGCTCACTGCCAGGATCATCATCATCGTGCCGGTGAAATAATCGCGCCGGCGGACGCTGAGCCCGAGCGCGAACGGGAACGTATGGTTGACCGCTACGATACCGCTCACCATGCTATAGATATAGATCGATGCCAGCCCGCCGGTAATGATCTGATCGTCGTTCATCGTTCCGGCGATGATCAGATTGATTAAGAAACTGCTCATCATGATGCACCATGGGACCAGAAACCAGGAAATCCGGTCCCTCAAATGCATTTTGACAATGCCTTTGACCGCCATGTTCATTATGCTGTCCCCTCTTTCTTAGCCGATGCGCCGTTCGTCAAAAATACGATCAGCTGCTGAATCGTGACCGATGTGAATTGAAGTCCCAGTGCCTCGGCCCGCTTCTGGTCGGATACGCCGAGCCGCTCGAAAATCGTGACCGCGCGGCTGCCAGCGAGCGATTCCTGATGGATGACCGTCTTCCCCGCCGCGTACGAATCGATCTTCGCCGCCGGCCCCGAGACGGTGTAGGCGCGCCCGCGCAGCGAATCGGCCTCTTCATCCAGCAAAATCCGTCCCTTGTTTATCACGATGACATGTTCCAGCAGCTTGCTCACTTCGTCGATCAAGTGCGTCGACAGGATGACGGTGCGCGGATGCTCCGTATAGTCTTCCATAAGCCGTTCATAGAAAATATTCCGCGCCACGGCGTCCAAGCCGAGATACGGCTCGTCGAAAATCGTCAGCGGCGCCCGGCTGGCAAGCCCGATGATGATGCCGACGGACGACAGCATGCCGCGGGAGAGCTTCTTCATCCGCCGCTTGAGCGGCAAATTGAAGTCGGCCACGAGCCGCTTCGCGAATTCCCTGTCCCAATTCGGGTACAGCGCTTCGGCGGTATAGAGCACGTCGTTTACCCGAAACGTGTCGGGGTATTTCTGGCTTTCCTTAATGAAGCAGATCTGACGCAGCACGCGGTCGTTCTCGTACGGGGCTTCGCCGAATACGCGGAGCTCCCCGCCCGTCGGGAACAGCTGCGCCGTGATCATGTGCATGATCGTCGTCTTCCCCGCGCCGTTGCGGCCGAGCAGGCCATAGATTTTATTCGGTTCGATCGCGAAGCTTACATGATCGACAGCGGTAAAGCTGCCGTACGACTTCGTCAGCCGGTTGATTTCCACAATGGTTTCCAATGGTCAATTCCCCTTCCCGCGGATCATGTCCGTCAGTTGTTCTCTTGTGATGCCAAGCTTCTCCGCTTCGCGGATCATTGTCACGACGTATTGTTCGAAAAACTGTTCCTTCCGTTTCTCCATCAGCTTCTCCTTCGCTCCGGACGATACGAACATCCCAATCCCCCGCTTCTTGTACAGAATCTCTTGGTCCACCAGCAGATTGACGCCTTTAGCCGCCGTTGCCGGATTGATGCCGTAGAACGCGGCAAATTGATTCGTTGAAGGCACTTGAGATTCTTCGGGCAATCCCCCGGCGATAATGTCGTCCTCGATGCGTTCGGCGATTTGAACGAAGATGGGACGGCTGTCGTCGATTGTGTTTCCCATCGCTTCACCACCATGTTGGTTAGTTACTCATGTAACTAACTATATAAGTAATGCGGTATATTGTCAACCGCTGCGCGCAAACTTCCGCATCCGCCCCTGTATTCCCGCCGGAATACGTCCCCCTGATGCTGGCGTGCCAAGGCCGGAACGCGATTGCTGCAATATTCCGTCAAGAGATGTGCCTGCCCGCTTCTTCAGTTATAATGTTGCTGTGACTTGCCTGAGCAAGCGCTCTAATCGTCATCCTATATAAACGGAGGGATATCGTATGAAATTAAACGTTCTGACATTCAATTTGCGCGTTCACGTACTCGGCGACGGAGATAACGCATGGCCCAACCGCGTAACCGGCGCGGCCGACGCGATCCGGCAATCGGATGCGGATATCGTCTGCACGCAGGAAGGCACGGCCGCTATGCTGCGGGATTTGCAGAAGCAGCTTCCCGATTACCGTTGGATCGGTGCTAGCCGCAGCGGCGAAACGGAAGACGAATACTGTGCGATTTTCTACAAACACGCGACGATCGCGCCGGCGGAGAGCGGCAATTTCAGCCTGTCGGAGCAGCCGGAGCAGCTGGGCGCCATGAGCTGGAACACGGCCTGTCCGCGTATGTGCACATGGGGCAGGTTTGTCGGCAAGGACGGAGCGGCATGGCTCGTCTACAATACCCACCTCGATCATATGAGCGAGGAAGCGCGGGACAACGGCATACAGCTGGTGCTTGACCGAATGAAAGCCAATGCGGAGCAAGGCTCCGTTCCGCTCGTGCTCGCCGGCGACTTCAACAGCGAGCCGGACAGCAATGCCGTCAAGCTCGTCGGGCAAGCGGGCTACCATTCCGCGTACGACGTCATCGCAGAGCCGCACGGACGCACCTATCACGACTTCGAAGGCGGCGAATCGGGCAATCCGATCGACTATCTCTTCGTCTCGCCGAACGCCCGGATCGCGAGCGCCCGCGTCGACCGCGAACAATACAACGGCCGCTATCCGTCCGACCACTACCCGCTCCAGGCGATCGTCGTCAAGGAGTAAGCTTGTAACGTGCGACCAGGCTTTTCCTTAGATCAGGCTTTCCGTGCGGTTAGGCTTTCCGAATCGATCGGGAGAACCGGAGAACGCATGTTCTTTTCCAACATTTACATTGAAACGCCTCTGTTCTAAAATGGACTACACGGAGGTGGCAACGCGATGAACATTCTCAAGGTGAAGGACCGGCAGGAGCTGGATCGGAGAATCCCGGCGATGCCCTGGTATATCGAGAAATTCATTAACTATAAGCTGCCCGATCTGTCGCCGTCCTCTCTGCTGGAGTATGTAAGGGACTACGATGCCTTCCTGTCCTGGCTGCTCGCCGAAGGGCTGGCTGAAGGCCCGACGATCCGCGACGTGAAATTGGACGAACTGGAGAAGCTGCATATGGACAGCATCGACTCGTTCCGCATGTTTCTCGCCACCAGGCCCGCGCATAGCAACAGCCGCGCGACGATCTCGCGCAAGCTGTCGTCCCTGCGCTCGCTCTTTCATTATTTGAGCCAGATCGCGGAGGATGAGCAGTTCTACCCGCTGCTCAAGCGGAACGTGATGGCGAAGGTGTCGATCAAGCGGACGTCGAAGCCGAAGGATACGGCCGCCAAGCTCGAGGGCAAGCTGCTGCAGGAGCAGGAAATCGAGGAATTTATCCGTTATATCAACGAGGATTACGGCTTGGAGGTCGCGAGCAACAAGCAGGCGTCCTATGCCTATGCGAACAACCGGACGCGGGACACGTCGATCGTGAGCCTGATTCTGAATTCCGGTCTGCGCGTGTCCGAGCTGGTCAATATGAACGTAGACGATCTGGACTTGAAGAAGCAGCTGCTGTACGTCTACCGCAAAGGCAAGAACGACGAGACGTTCAAGACGCCCGTCTATTTCCGCCAGGACGCGCTGCGGGACTTGCAGCACTACCTGTCGCTTCGCGAATCGCAGTACAAGGCGCCCAAGCGGGAGAAAGCCCTGTTCCTCGCGCTCGCGAACGGCAAGAACGAAGGCTCCCGGATGACGAAGCGCGCGATCCAGGAGATGGTCATCAAGTACGCCAAACGGTTCGGCAAGCCTTACTTGTCGGTACATAAGCTTCGGCACTCGTTCGCGACGGATTATTATCTCCGCAACGATCTGTACAAGACGCAGGAGCAGCTGGGCCACGCCTCCCCGGAAACGACGCAGATCTATGCGCATCTGACCGATAAGACGATGGCGGAAGCGATCGATCGGCCGAAGGAAGCGTGAGGAAAGGCTGAATGGCTTGAAGGCTGCTTGGGGAGTCGTCGTCGTCGGCATGTTGCCGTCAAGCTTGTTGAATGCAATTGAATGAATGCGATTGAACGAATGCAATGAAATGAAGAAAGGGATGACCTTGGCCGCTGCGGCTTCGGGTCATCCCTTTCTCGCTTTCATTCCCTTATTCGCCTCCCTTACTCATCGCGCGCAACGGTGCTCAACACCGCTTGCAGCTCGGCGTGAACGATCGCATTCGACGCAATCAGCGTATTGTCGCTCAGGGCGTAAGGGCGTCCGTCGCGATTGGTCACCTGCCCGCCCGCTTCTAGAACGATGACGATTCCGGCGGCTGCATCCCACGGATACAGCCCGTCATGCCAGAATCCCGTCAGCCTGCCGGCGGCCACCAGGCATAGATCAAGACTGGCCGAGCCGAAGATCCGAATGTCGCGGGCCGTTCCCGCCATCCGCCCGATCTGCTTCGCCGCGCAGGAACCGGGATGCCAGTCCTTCGCCTGAAATCCTGTCCCGAGCAAGGCATCGCCGAGCCCCCGCTCTTGTCCGACCGCCAGCTTCTCCCCGTTCCGATAAGCCCCGCCGCCCCTCATGGCGGTATAGAGATCGCCGGTGAGCGGATTGTGCACGACGCCGCAGACCGGTACGCCGTTCTTGACGATGCCGATCGAAATCGCGAAATGACCGACCGCGTGAATGTAATTCGTCGTGCCGTCGATCGGATCGACGATCCAACCGTAGCCTTCCCGGGGCTGCAGCATGCGCTGCCAAGCATCGCCTTCGGCGCCGTCCGTCTCCTCCGAATAAATCCAATGTTCGGGATAATCGTCCCGGATCAGCCGGCATATCAACGATTCGCTCATGACGTCCACGGCCGTCACCAGATCGGATTTGTTCATTTTCTCCTGAATGCGAAGCGGCGAGTTCATCCGGTCGGCGACTAAGGCGCCCGCCTCCCTGGCGTATCGCTCGGCGTTCTTCAGCATCGTTAATTCATAAGCCGCTTGCGCCTCCATGGCATTCGCTCCCATCCGATAAGTCATTTTCCTATACTCCCGCAATCGGCGTGCCGATTCAGTCGATACACCCATCCGTACGCCGAAGCGGACGTAAGCTGAAATTCGATACCCGTCAGCCGCTTCAACCGCTCCCATTCGGCCGCATATGGCGCCGAACGAGCCGAATCGATCGGAATAACGCCATACGCCGGCCGAATCCAGCCCAAAATGCGCTCATTGCAGCCATCCGGCAGCCCGTGATGGGCAGCCTTCCATACCTCGCATGCCAGATCGCGCCTGCCTGCGAGCCGCTCCCAGCCCGGCTCCAGTTGATCCCCGCCGAATAACACGCCGGTCGCAGGAGCATCGCCGCAGCTGAGCCGGTACACGGAGCTGTCGTGGTTGGACGCTTCGAAGAACCGCTCGAGCAGCTCGCTCTCGGCCTGCTCCGCCTTGGCCAGCTCGGGCAGCAGCTGCCGCGCGGGAAGCGGGTCGCCGCGCCATGGGTATTCGTGAGCGAAGCGGATCCCGCTTTCCTCCCATACGACTTCGCTGCCTTCGCGGTCATACCGTTCGCGCCATACGATGATCGTCCCCCGCGCCAGCAGCCGGTCGATCATCGTCAAGTAGGCAGCGAGCATGCGGTGCATGCTTGCCGCCAGCGGCGTGAGCGCCGTCGCCGGGTTAGCCGGCGGGAGCCGAAACGGTTCGTACGGCAGCAGCGCGCGCTTCACCCGTATCTCTTCCCGCTCCGCCACAGCGAGCAGGCCGTTCAAATGATCTTCGTGCAGATGCGTCAGCACCATCCATTCGACCTCGGCGTAGCCGTGCCGGTTCAGCCAATGAAGCGGATGGTCGCGGTCCGGCAGCGCTTCGCCTGCCCCATGCTCGTCGCCGCCGTCGATCAGCGTCACGCCTCCGGACGGCATCCGGACGACATGCGCATCGCCCCAGCCGACGTTCAGAAAATGGACCTCCGCGCCGTTCATGGTCATGCGGTTTACTCCTCCCTGTTCGGTCGTATGGATTGGCCGAAGCCTGCGGCGTCGCCTTCGTAAGGCAGTACATGAATCGCCCGTTTATCCACCGACAGTTGAATGCGCGCTTCCAATCCGACGCCGTTCTCCGGACCCGTACCCGGACAATCCACGATCCATTCGGCATGGTCGTCCGCTACCCAATACCGGATTGAACGCCCATGGAAGCTGACGCGCCGAACGAAGCCGCTCCAGGCGTTGTCGCCGTGGAACGAAGCATCGCGGATGGCGATATTTTCCGGCCGGATGACCATCGTCACCCGGTCGCCTTCGGCGAACCGGGCGCTATCGCGGACGGCCCGCATGAGGCCGATGCCGCTCGCGATGATAAGCTCGCCGCCTTCTACAGCTTGCACGACGCCGTCCGCGAAGTTGGCCGCGCCGACGAAGCCTGCCGTGAATGCGGAAGCGGGCCGGTGATAGATCTCCCGCGGCGTGCCCGTCTGCACGATCCGGCCTTGGTCGAATACCGCTACCTGATCGGATATCGACAGCGCCTCGTCTTGATCGTGCGTGACGAAGATCGCCGTGAATCCGAGCCGCTGCTGCAGCAGGCGCAGCTCGTCCCTGACCTCGACGCGCATCTTCGCGTCGAGGTTGCTGAGCGGCTCGTCCATGAGGATCACCCGGCTGCCCGTGACGAGCGCGCGCGCGAAAGCGACGCGCTGCTGCTGGCCGCCGCTCAAGGCGCGCGGGTACCGGTGCTGCAGCCCGTGCAGGCCGAACATATCCGCCATGGCCGCGATTTTCTGCTGTACGTCGCGCCGCGGCAGCTTCCGCAGCTTGAGCCCGTAGGCGATGTTGTCTTCCACCGTCATATGCGGAAACAACGCGTAATCCTGGAAGACGAGCGGCGTGTCCCGCTTGAAGGCCGGCAGCCCGTTCATCCGTTTGCCGCCGATGCGGATCTGGCCGGCATCCGGCTCGAAGAAACCGGCGATCAGCTTCATCAACGTCGTTTTGCCGCAGCCGCTCGGTCCGAGCAGCGTCGTGAACGAGCCTTCCGGTACGCCGAGCGACACATTCTTGATCGCTTCGAAATCGCCGAAGCGTTTGGATACGTTCGTAATTTCAATCATCGGTTCGTTCATTGGTTCATGCATCGTTTCGTTGACTGGCATATGGCCCTCCGTTACAGTTGGATCGGATTTGCCTGTTTCTTCATGAGCAGCCGCGCGGCCGCCAGGACGGCGAACGCCAGGACGATCAGTCCGGCCGTCAATGCCGAAGCGCTGCCCCATTGCCCGTTCTGGACAAGGCCAAGAATGGAGACCGTGCCGACCGACGTTCGGGCGGAATAGATAAAGACGACAACGCTCAGACAGGTGACGGAGCGCAGAAACGAGACGGTCACGGCCGAGAGGAACGGCCCCCGAAGCAGCGGAAGCAGGATCCGCGCGAACGTTCGCGGCCGATTCGCGCCGAGATTGAGCGAGGCTTCCTCCAGCGATCCGCTGATCTGCGCGAGTCCGGCCAGAATGGCGCTGTAGCAGGTCGGCAAATTCCAGAACATCAGCGCCAGGATCATAATCGCCGGCGTTCCCGACAGCAGCAGCGGCTTCTCGTTGAAGGCGACGGCGAAGCCGAGCCCCAGGAATATGCCGGGTACCGCGCCCGGCAGGATGGCAAGCGCGTCCAGCAGCCGGTACATCCGCGTTCGTCTCCGCTGTACGATGAACGCGAGCGGAAGCGAGAACAGCGCCGCGGCCAGCGACGAGACGAGCGCGAATTCGAGACTGTTGGTCATCTCCCTGCTTTTGGAGAAGATGTAGTGGACGTTCTTCAGCGTGAACGACCAGTCATATCCCCATGTCTTCGCGAACGCGCCGTAGAACAGCACGCCGTATATCGCGATGACTAGCGCCGTCACGAGCATGCAGCCCGCGAACAGCGTCCATTTGACCGCGGCGGGAAGGGCAAACGCATATGAATTCGAAGCTTTGCCCGTTACGGTCACATAGGAGCGTCGTCCGACCCACGCGCGGTTCAGGACGAACAATGCCAGCGCCGGAACGAGCAGCGCGGTCGACAGGACGGAAGCCGAAGGCAGATCGTACATCCCCGACATCTGCATGTACGCCTCGGTCGGCAGCACGTGAAAATTGCCCGCGATGATGATCGGATTGCCGAAATCGGCCAGCACGTTCATCGCCGCGATCAGCGCGCCGCCCGCCAGTCCCGGCCTGCACAGCGGCAAATAGACATGCCTGAACACCTGCCAATGCGAAGCGCCTAGGTTGTAGGCGGCATTCTCGAGCTCCGGCGAGATGGACGCCATCACGCCATGAATGACGGCATAAGCGTACGGAAAGAACGTAATCGTCTGCACGAGCCATAGCCCATGCCAGCCGTAGATATCGAAATGGACGTGAAGCACGTATTTGGAAATAATGCCTTGCCCGCCGAACAGCAAAATATACGACAGCGCGACAATGAACGGCGGCGATACGATCGGCAGCAGCGCGATCGAAGCGAACAGCTTGCGGAACGGAACCTGCGCTCTTGCGACCGCATAGGCGAACAAGAACGCGATCAAGGTGCACGAGACCGTCGAGACGGCCGTCATGAACAAGCTGTTGAGCGCGGCATGATACCAGCTCGAATAGGTGAATAATTTGCGGTAATCGTCCAAGCGGGAATATCCGGCGACCTTGATGAGCGGCCAGACGACGAACAGGCACGTCACCAGGATCATCGCGGCGGAGCCGAGCGCCGGCAACGGATTTCGCCTCGTTCGCTTCATGTCCCCCGCGCCCGGTTTCGGTTTGACGGCAGTCGAGAGCAAAGCGTTCACCCTTTCGGTTCAAGGCGCGCACCTCCACCCTGCGGATCGAACCCGCAGAGAGGAGGCGGCGGCTGAAGAATGCGTACTCGTTAAGCTTATTTGCCGATCATGTCGGTGAATTTCTGCACGACGTCGGCTTTCATCGCCGATGCTTTGGCGCGGTCGTAATTCACCAGATCCACGTCCTCGATCTTCACCATGCCTTCGGGTGGCGCGACGTCGCCGCGAACGGAGTAGCGGTTGGACATCTTCGTGTTCATCTCGCCGACCTTCTGCGTCAGCAGCCAGTCGACGAACGTCTTCGCGTTATCGGTATTCGCGCCGCCCTTGACGATGCCGACGCCGCCGATCTCGAATGCGGTTTGCTTCGGAATGACGACTTTGATCGGATAGCCCTGCTTCTGCGCTTTGACGATATCATGCGCCCAAGCCATGCCGGCCAGGAACTCGCCCGTCGCCGTCAGCGTAATGCCGTCGCCGGCCGCCGGCGTATAGTGATGCACGTTCGCGTTCAGCTTCTTCAAGTAGTCCCAGCCCTTCTCGTCGCCGAGCCGGAACAATTGATCCGCCGCGAAAATATAGCCGCCGCCCGCCGTCGCCGGGTTCGACGTGATGAATTTCCCTTTATAATTCGGATCGAGCAGATCGTCCCATGTCTGCGGCTCCTTCACGCCTTTCGGCGCCAGTTCCTTCTCGAAGCGGTCTTTGTTCAGCACGATGCCGAGCACGCCCATGTACCAGCCCTGCCAGAAGCCTTTCGGGTCGTTGAAGCGCGCATCGATCTCCTTCGCGTTCGGCGACGTGTACGCCTCGAGCAATCCTTGATCCGACAGGCCGTCATAGAATTCCACCGAGCCGCCGACCATGATGTCCGCCTGCGGGTTGTTCTTCTCGGCTTGGACGCGCGTGCTGGCATCGCCCGCTCCGCTCAGGCGGATGTATTCGATGTTAATGCCCGTATCGGCCTTGAACTGCTTCTGGATCTGAACGATGTCGTCCTCGTTGAGCGCGGCGTAGACGACCAGCTTGTCGGACTTCGGCGCCGTATCGGCCGGCGCCGCGTCTGCCGCCGAATTGCCGCTTGCTGTGCCGGCGTCCGCAGCGTTCTTGCCGCCGGCCGTATTCGCGTTCGCCGCCGTTTGGCTGCTTGCGGCATTGGTCGATGCTTGCGCCGTGCTGCCGTTATTGCTGTTGTCGCTGCCGCAGCCGGACAGCATGGCCGTCAGCGCGAATGCCGATGCCAGGACGAAACCGCCCATGCGGGCGCGTGGTTTGTTGAACATGGTTAACCCTCCCGTAAATTGAGTAGCAGATGAAGCGCATGATTATGACGCTTTTCACGCCGATGAATCCGATACATCCGTTCGGCCGTATTCGCCGTTATGGCGATTGCGCCGCGACAATGGCGAATCCCCCCAGTACGGCTCCTTAATCCACTTTCCCTCCCGAATAGCTGTCTGTACATGGTAAAGCGAAGCAGACACCGTTGTCCTATGCCGGCCTATCCGGCGGCTAGGCGCCGTTGCGGTCGTCAGATTCGCCGCGATCCATCTCCCCCGATCCCGTTTGGATAGTGATGCTGTCTGACACCTTGAATTATAGGCAGTCCATTTCTTGACTGTCAATCCAGGCAATGTTAAGTGTTTGTTGAGATAGTATCCAGCAATAGCAAGCTTCTTATTGTGAAAATGCCGATGTCTGTGCTACACTTTAGATGTCAGACAGCATATGTCGCCAAGGAGGAACAACGGAAAGTTGGATAAGAAACCGCTATATCTCAAAGTGAAGGAAGAAATCGAGCGCGGCATCGCGGCCGGCGCGTTGAAACCGGGCGACCGCCTGCCCTCCGAGCCGGAGATGGCGAAGCAATACGAGGTCAGCCGCCCCACGCTGCGCGAGGCGCTCAAGATGCTGCAGCGGGAGAAGACGCTGATCAGCAGGAACGGCGTCGGCACCTACGTGAACAGCCGCACCGACGGCATTCTGAATCCGTTGAACAAGCTGCAAAGCGTCGGGCAAATGATCAAGAACGCCGGCTTTAAGGAGAGCGAGCTCGATATTCACATCTATACCCGGGAAGCCGAAGCGGATTGGAGCGAGAAGCTGCAAAGCGAGGAGAACGTCGTCATCCTGGAACGTTCCAGAACGGCGGACGGCAACAAAGTGGCGTTCTACTATAACATCTTTCCGCAAAGCCTTGTCGCCGGCCATATCGACGGCGAATTCACCGGCGCGATTTTCGATTTTCTGCGGAATAAAATCGGCATTCATATTACGTACGCCATTACGGAAATCTGCGCGGTCAGCCTGGACAGCCCGCTCGACCGCACGGCGATCGAGCTGCTCGGTCCCGACATCCTGCTGCTCAAGCAGTTGCATTACGACGAGCACGACAAGCCTGTCTTCTACTCGCTCGATTATCTGAAGAGCAGCTTCTTCAAGCTCATCGTGAGACGGGAATAGCGCCAGCCCGGCAAGGGACGGGCGCCGCCAGAAATGCCAAACAGCCCGAACCAGTAAGGCCGGGCGGTTTGGCGTTGCTATGCGAGGGTATGCATGGCTCTTTTCGGGCTTGCTTGTACCGGGCATGCTTGTTAGGGGCTTGCTTGTACCGGGTACGCTTGTTCGGGGCTTGCTTGTACAGGATCTGCTCGTCAAGCGAGCGAGAAATAGATCCCGGTTTCCATCTGCGACTCGTCTTCCTTCCAATGGCCGTACGCTTCGACGAGCGGCTTCTTGCATTGGCGTCCGGCTGCCGATACGGCCGCATGCAGTTCATCGTAAGTGCGGCCCAGACCGCCGTAGTGACCGCGATGAACGCAGTAGGCGTATTCGTTCAGCGTCCAGGCGCGCTTCGCCAAATTCGGGACGCCATCTACAGCGCCTTCGCCGCGCGATGCCGGAAGCTCCAGCTCCACGCCGACGAACACCGTGCCGTCTTCCTCGTAAACCATATGGGTCAACCCGCGGTTCGGCAGCGCTTGGCCGCGCACTTCCGCCCAAAGCTTGTCGAGCAGCTCCTTGATCGTCGTTCCGTAATCGTCTCCCGGAGGTACTTGCTTCGAAACGCCGTGCAGCGTGACGTTGAACGGCTGGTCAGTCATATGCCATTGCAAACTCATCGAATCGTCTCCTTTTCCGGCTTCATTAGTTTCGCGAATGCCGAGCGCCCGGCCAGCTGCGAATGATTGCTTACGCGTCGCGTCCATCGAACGCTCAGCCAGCCGCGAACGGCTGTACTAGCCTAGCGACTGTCGGGCGGCATCCAGCCATTTGCGAACGGCCGCGCCGGCATCCTCCGCCGCAATGTTCACGGCCGGCTCGCCGCTGCCCCGCTCTTTCCATTCGACCTGGCCGTCGGCAATTCCTCTGCCGATGACAATCCGGAGCGGAATGCCGATCAGATCGGCATCCTTCAGCTTCACGCCGAGCCGTTCGCTCCGGTCGTCGAGCAGCGCCTCGACGCCATCTGACCGTAATTGCTCGTACAGCCGGTTCGCCGCCTCCATCTGCGCTGCATCCTGATGCGAGACCGGAATGACATGGACCTGGAACGGCGCCAGCCCGACAGGCCACAGCATGCCGTTGTCGTCGTGCCGCTGCTCGATGACGGCGGATAGCAGCCTCGTCACCCCGATGCCGTAGCAGCCCATAATGAACGGATGGCTCTCGCCGCCGGCATCCGTGAACCGGGCGTTCAGCGATTCGCTGTACTTCGTGCCGAGCTTGAACACATGGCCGATTTCGATGCCGCGGATCACCTGCAGCGCGCCTTGCGCGCAATTCGGGCATGCCTCGCCTTCCTCCGCGTTGCGGTAATCGCCGACAACGGACAGCGGAAAATCCCTGCCCGGCACGACATGCCGGATATGATAGTCGGTTTCGTTCGCGCCGGCGACGCCGCGGCGCATCGCGGCGACTTCCAGATCGACGAGCAGCGGAATGCGCAGCCCGGCCGGGCCGGCGAAGCCGATTGCCGCGCCCGTTGCCGCCAGCACGGTCCCGCCGTCCGCCAGCTCAAGCTCGTTGGCGCCGAGCGCATTCTTCACCTTCGTCTCGTTCAGCGTACGGTCCCCGCGGACGAGCACCGCGACAGGCTTGCCGTCCGCCATGAAGATCAGCGTCTTGATCAATTCGTCGCCGCGAATGCCGAGCGCCGCTTCCAGATCCGCGATGCTGTGCAGCTTCGGCGTATGGAATTTCTCCATGCCCGGCACGGCTTCCTCCGCTTCGTCGGCCGCGCCATGCACGGAAGACTCGCGAGTGCCGCCGAGACCGGCGCCGGCCGCCGTTCCGCGTCCGGCCGCCTTCTCCATGTTGGCTGCGTATTCGCAGTGGCTGCAAACCACGACATCGTCTTCGCCGGAAGCGGCGATCGCCATGAACTCATGCGTGCCGCCCTCGCCGCCGATCGCGCCGGCATCGGCTTCCACCGCCCGGAACGCCAAGCCGCACCGTTCGAAAATCCGATGATACGCGTCGTACATCGCCCGGTACGTCGCGTCGAGACTCTCCCAATCGGCAGAGAACGAATAGGCGTCCTTCATGACGAATTCCCTGCCGCGCAGCAAGCCGAAGCGCGGACGGCGCTCGTCGCGGAATTTCGTCTGGATTTGGAACAGCGTAACCGGCAGCTTGCGGTACGTCGACACCTCTTGACCGATAAGATCCGTTATGACCTCTTCGTGCGTCGGGCCGAGCACGATTTCCCGGTCGCCGCGGTCGCGCAGGCGAACCAGCTCCGGACCGTACACCTCGTACCTGCCCGACTGCCGCCACAGATCGGCGGGCTGCATCGCCGGCAACAGCACTTCCTGCGCGCCTGTCCGCTCCATCTCCTCGCGGACGATCCGTTCTACGTTCCGCAGCACGCGCCGCCCCAGCGGCAGGAACGAATAGACGCCGGCAGACAGCTGGCGGATGAAGCCGCCTTTGACGAGCATCCGATGGCTGACGGCTTCCGCATCGGCCGGCGTATCCCGCATCGTCGGCATAAGCATCGTTTGTTGTCGCATAATGAACCTCCATTTTCTGAACCCAGATTATTCGCGATACAGCTTCGTGAACCCGAATCCGTACATTCGCGGCATGACCATGCGTATGCCGCGAACGCAAGAATGCAAAAAAACACGCACCCGTCCCCGGTCAAGGGACGAGTGCGTGCTCGCGGTACCACCCCAAATTCAGCCGGATCGCGGACGAATGTCCGCCGATCGGCGCTCTGGCTTGGATAACGGGGATCTCCCGGCTGCAAATACTCGGCTTTCTTTGCAGCGACTACAAGGCGGGACTGTCCGGCGGCCGCGGGAAGCTTCTCAACGTGGGCTTCCTCTCTGTACGCGGCTTGTGCTCGAACGGCATGTCCTTGATTACGGTCGTTGATGATTGGTTCTAAAAATACAACAGGTTCTGGACGATTGTCAAGAGGCCGGTAACCGCGCCGATAACATTGCCGCCATTCGCGTCCGTTCGACGCATGCTCTTCTTAACGTAAACACGATTTTCGTACAGTTCGACTACTTTTTTTGCCGTTCGACCCCGCTCGACTCCGTCCGTCGATTTGCGCATATAAACAAATCATTAGCGGCATTAATTATTCTATTTCACCATTGTTTAGATCATTAATTATCAACGATGTCCGTGCTTCCCGCTCTCCATTTGGACAAGTTCCAGCTCGGCCAGCTTCCTCCCTCGGCCGTACCCATTCGAATGCCCGCGATCGCTTCCTCCAGCCCTTCGATAGCGTCCGGATGTCCGGCTTGAAGCTTGATCAGCGCCGGCAGCGCATCCGCCGACAACGTGCCGAGATAGGCGGTATCGATCTCTCCGCTTGCGGCATAACGGTCGCAATTGCGTTCCGCAATGATCGCATCGAGATTCGCGAAATTCATCGCCAGGTAAGCCGCGATGCCAAGCGCGATGTACGTTTTGGCCAGCGAGAATCGCTCCCGCCATATCCGCAGCAGCGACGCCGCCAGAATGAAGCAGAGGAACACCATGAACCCGTGCACGAGCAGCCTCGTCTGCGTATATCCGTACGCTTGTTCATAGAGCGACAGCCGGCTGAACGCGGATACGAGCATGATGACGGTGCAGCCGACAAGCAGGCTGAGCGACAGCTTGCGCACCAGCTCGCCGATCCGTTCGCCGCGTTTGACGAGATGCAGCCCGCACAGCAGCAGGATCAAGTTGATAAGCGCCGCGGCGATCAGCTGCGCGAAGCCTTGTCTCGCATATTCGGCGTAGGCGACGTCGTCCGGCAGGAGTCCTCTCGCAGCCCCGAACAAATACGAGAATTGAATGATGGCGAAGACGACATAGACAAGATTGATGCTGATCAGCAGCGTGCAGGCGGTCAGCGGGTCAAGCGCGAACGGTTCCCGTTTCGCCTCGGCGCTCATAACCGGCCGGCTTTGCAAGCCGCCGCCGATCCCATCCGCCCTGTGATCCCCGCTCCGATTGAACAGCAGCGCCCACAGATAGCAGAATGCGTACCAAGCGAACAACGCGCCGACGAAAATCCGGATGAAGCCGTCGAACAGATTCCAGTGGAACAACAGCCGCGGAATGCGCCAAACCAGCGAATTGAATATCCGGTCCGCGGAAGCGAGCAGGCCGATGACGAGTCCGAGCAGCGGCGCCGCCAGCAGCAGGCCGAACAATATCCGCCGCAGCTTGCCTGACGCCGTATTGGCGCCGGCTTCGGATTTCGGCAGCAGCCGGTCGTTGAGCAGGCCGAACGGAATGCCGATATATGCACTCGGCTTCAGCAGCGCCAGATGCAGCACATCGACGTAGAACCCGCCGCGATACCAAGGCTTGGCGCTGCTCCTCGTCAGCAGCACGGTCTGCGCGGCCGCAAGCGCCGGAAGCATGATCACGTTCAGGCGATGGAAGAACGCATTGTCGTATAAGGCGAACGTCAAGGACAGCAACGCCACGGGCACGCTGAGCAGCCAGCCGGACCTGGTCTGGCCCCGCCACTGTTCGAACCCGCCGATTCTGCCTCTGACCGCATAGAAGAACAAGCCGTAGAACGCGATTACGAACAACGGCACGTTCACGTTGAACCCGTTCCCGACGAATAAATATTGGCTGACGATTCCAAACAGCATCGACAGCAAAGCGATATTCTCGTATCTCCGCTGCCATGGCGCCGGATTTCGCATCGTCTCACTCCTTGCAATTGCGCCGACGTAAGCGCGGATGACTTGCTTCCATTTATTGTAGCCGATAAAATAGGAACAAAAAGTGAAAGTTATTTTGTTGTCCTTTCATATTTTAGAATCGCACAGGCAAGGAGACGCATCGCATGAAAATTAGACGGCATTATCTGGCGCTTCGCGGCCTGTACCCGCTCGCGCAAGAACGCGAACCGATCGAAGCGACCACGCTGGAGCTGGCGGAAGCGCTCGACTGCACGCACCGGAACATGGTGCTGCTGCTGCAGCGCATGCAGCGCGAAGGCTGGCTGAGCTGGGAACCGAGACGCGGCCGCGGCAACCGTTCGATCCTGCGCTTCCTGGCCACCAAGGAGGAGCAGACGCTGGCGGAAGCGCAGGAAATCGCGGAGAAACAAGATTTACGGCGCGCCGTCTCCTACTTGCAGGAGATCGATCCTGCCGGTAGCGGGCTTCGGGCCAAATTTCAAGCCTGGCTGTCGGGCCGGTTCGGCTTCCATTCCGAAGTACGCGGGGAACGGCGGCTCGATGTGCTGCGGTTTCCGCTTCCCCAGCATATTCGCGCCCTGGATCCCACTGACATGCACTTCGCAGGCGAATCCCATCTCGTCAACCAGCTGTTCGACAGCTTGGTCAGGATGAGTCCAAGCGGCAACGAAGCATTGCCGCAGCTTGCCCATGCGTGGGAGACGGATGCCTCGAGGCAAATCTGGACCTTCTTCCTGCGCAAAGGCGTCCGGTTCCATCATGGGCGCGAGTTCACGTCCGCGGATGTGAAATATACCTTCGACCGGATTCGGCAGCTTGCGCCGAGAGGACTGTTTTATTGGGCGTACGGCGATATCGCGGACATCGTTACCCCGGATGAACGGACCGTGACGTTCCGGCTGCGGGCGCCGAACGAATTGTTCCTGTCGTTCCTGACGACGAACCGGGCGTCCATCGTCCCGGTCATGTCCGGGCCGGAGAGCGCCGGATTCGGGAGCGCCCCCGTCGGAACGGGGCCTTTCCGGCTTGCCGGCAGCGCGCATGGCGTATATACGCTTGAAGCGAACGAGGGGTATTTTCAAGGCAGAGGGTTTCTCGACGTCGTGGAGGTGTGGACGGAGCCGGATCCGTCGAGCTTCGGAACGGAAGACGAGCCGCCGGCGTTTCAAGTCATGCACAACGTCCGCTTGACGGAGGCCGCTTCGGAGCAGCTACAGCAGGTGCGGCAGTCCGGCACGACCTGCAAGTTCATTACCGTCAACGAGCTGCGGGACGGCCCTTTGCGCAATCCGGCCGTCCGCGAGGCGGTCGATCTGGCGCTCGATCGGGCGAAGTTGATCGAGCGGCTGTCCGGCGACGTGATCGAAGCGACGAACAGCTTCTGGCCGGAACTTGACGTCCGGGCGGACGGCAGCATCGGCGGAGACGCTGAAGGCGATGCGTCGGAACGGGATGCGGTTCGGACCGGCAGCCTTGACGGGAACGCCGAGTGCGGCGCATGGAAGCTGCGCGGGCTGCAAGCTGACAGCCGTCGCGCGGACGCAGCGAATACTTGCCCGGAGCAGCTTGCCGCATCCGGATACGCAGGCGAGCGGATCGTGCTGGCGACGATCCCCCAGTATCAAGCCGACGCCGAGCTCGTGCGCGATGAATGCCTGCACGCCGGCATACGGCTGGAGATCGAGCTGCTCCCCGCCGAAATGTTCAAGGGCGAGTCGCGGCTGTCCGCCGATCTGCTGCTGTTCGCGGTCATGCTGGACGAGCATCGCGAGCTGCGGCTTATCGAGCTGTTCAAGAGCATGCTGCATCATCTGCTGCCGGCAACGCAGCAGGCGTTCGAGCGCAAGCTCGCCGAAATCATGGTGATGCGGGATGCCGAGCTGCGGAACCGGATGCTGATCGGGATGGAATCGGAGCTGCGCTCGACGCACCGCCTCCTGTTCCTGTACCGCAAGCATCTGAAAACCGCGTTTCACCCGTCCGTTCGCGGCATCGCCCTGGAATCGCTGGGCTGGGTCCGGTTCCGCGACCTGTGGTTCAAACCGGCCGAACTGCCGGACAGGACGAGCGGGGACGAGCAGGATCGAGACGCGATGAGCCTGCAGTGACGCAACGAAGGACGCCTTGCAAAGGCGTCCTTCTATTTCGTCCATATTCACGCGCGTACTCGTCTGCGCAGATCGCCTCTGCCGCCTTATACCGGCGTAATCACATAACGCCTTCCGGCATCGGTGCGGAATCGCATCCGGCCGGCCGCCAGGCCTTCTGCCGGCTCCGGCTCGACCGGCTCCGATGCGCGATCGCCTTCGCCGATCAGCAGCGCCACGGTTACAGGGCCTTCGGCTGCGATGACGCAAGTCGTCCCGCCCAGCGAGAGCAGCTCGGCTTCGGCCAAACGGCCGGCCGACCAGCGCAGGCTGACCTCGAAGCCGCCACGGGCGCGCAAGCCGCTAACCCGGCCCTCCGGCCAGGCGTCGGGCAGCGAAGGCAGCAGCCGAAGCTCGCCTTGGTGGGATTGCAGCAGCATCTCGGCAATGCCGGCCGACGCCGCGAAATTGCCGTCGATCTGGAACGGCGGATGCGCGTCGAACAGGTTCGGATAGACGCCGCCGGAATGGTAATTGTCCGGCTCGTCCTCCCGGACGAGCTTCAGCAAGTTACCGATCAAGCCGAGCGCGCGGTTCCCGTCGCCGAAACGAGCCCAGAGGGAGATTTTCCAGCCGAGGCTCCAGCCCGTCCCGCCGTCGCCCCGGCGCTCCAACGACTGCTTGGCCGCTTCGAACAACGCCGGCGCGGCTTCCGCCGTCAGCTGACGGCCCGGATAGACGCCGAACAGATGCGACACATGGCGGTGATGAACGTCTTCGTCTCCGAAATCCCCGCTCGTCCACTCTTGAAGCTGGCCATGCTTGCCGATTGCGAGAGGCAGCAGCCGCTCCCGCGAGCTAGCGAGCTCCGCCGCGAAATCCCCGTCCTCGCCCAGGATGGACGCGGCTTCCATACAGTTCGTGAATAAATCCCAGATCAGCTCGAGATCCATCGCCGACGCGCTCGACACGGCGGCAAGCCCGCCTTCGGCCGTGCGGAATTTATGCTCCGGCGACGTCGAAGGCATCGTCACCAGCCGGCCTGCGCCGTCTTCGACCAGCCAATCGAGGCAGAACAGCGCGGCTTCCTTCATCACGGGATACGCCCGGCCGCGCAGGTAAGCCAGATCGCCGCCGAATGCGTAATGCTCCCATAAATGCTGGCACAGCCAGACGCCGCCCATCGGCCAGCTTACCCAGATCGGATCCCCGTGGCCGTAATCGCCGACCGGGTCGGTCTGCGCCCACAAATCGGTGTTATGATGCGTCGTCCAGCCGCGCGTGCCGTAATTGACGGAAGCCGTCCGCTTGCCCTTCTCGGCCAGCTGCTCGACGAACGCAAGCAGCGGCAGATGGCATTCCGCCAAATTGCAGTTCTCGGCCGGCCAGTAATTCATCTGCGTATTGATATTGACCGTATAATTGCTGCTCCACGGCGGGCGGGTCTCCTGATTCCAGATGCCCTGCAAATTCGCCGGCTGCGTGCCCGGGCGCGAGCTGGCGATCATCAGGTAACGTCCGTATTGGAACAGCAGCTCGACCAGTCCGGGATCCTTCGCGCCATACACGGCGATCCGCTCATCGGCAGCCATGCCCGCCGGTGCGGCGGAAGCCCCCAGCTTCAACGAAACGCGGCCGAACAAGGCGCCGTAATCGGCGATATGGCGCTCCAGCAGCGTCTCGTAAGGCATCGCCCAAGCGGCTTCCACGGCGCCGGCCGCGATCGGGCCAGGCTCCTTCCCTTCGCTGCGCGGCATCCGATCGTACCCGTCGAAGCTTGTCGCGGCGCTCCAATACAGAACGGCTTCCGTCGCGCCGATGACATGCAGCCCGTCGCCGTCCGCCCACGAGAAGCCGTCCACGCCGCTAACCGCGGCCTTCAGGCAGCCATCGAACGAGATCGCCTCGGACGTGTACGGATCGCCGTAGACGAGCGGCTCGTCCACGCTGTAATAGCTGGGTGCCGCATGTTCGGGCGCGACGCCGCGTATCGCGTAACGGTCCGATTCCGTTCGCGTCCGGTACCGGAGCGGACTGTCCAGCCGGGCATGGAAGCTGAGCTTGCCGGCTTCGCTCGCGCGCAGGCGAAGCGCGATAACGCCGTCCGGATGCGAAGCGAACAATTCGCGGGTATAGACGACGGAGCCGATCGCATAGGTCACGGTCGTCACCGCGCGCTCCAGATCGAGCGCGCGCGAATAGCCCGCATGCGCGCCGCCATGCTCGAATGTCAGCCTCAAATGGCCGAGCGGCATGTACGCCTGCGTATACGGGCCCATCATTTCCTTGCACAGCCGATCCGCTTCGGCGAAGCGCTCTTCCTCGATCAGACGCCGCACCTGCGGAAGCACTTCTCTGGCGCGGGGATTGCTGCCGTCGCGGGGATGCCCCGACCACAGCGTATCTTCGTTCAACTGAATGTCTTCGCGCTCCACGCCGCCGTATACCATGGCGCCAAGCCGGCCGTTGCCGACCGGCAGCGCCTCCGTCCATACGCGCGCGGGCCTTCCATACCTGAGCTCCACCCGGTGTTCCTCCTCCATATTTTGCATATTGGCCTTCAATTAACTGTAGCCGCTTGGAGGAGGACGGTCAAGGGATTTAACCCGCGATGACGGCTTGGTACGATTCCGGCACGCGGACGTAATCGAACACGCGCATCCCGTCCGCATCCGTATGCCATTTGACCTCGACGAGTCCGTCCGCGAGCGGAACGGCGCCTTCGGCTTCCGTCACGCCCGAGGCCGTCACGCGAATGACGACTTCCCGCGCGCCTTCTTGCGGAAGCTGGATGCCGAGCACATGCCGCGAGAGAAAATACGTCGGACAGGACGACCAGGCATGGCATAAGCTGTTCGACAGATCGAAATATTCCGGCGTCTGCTTCAAGCCTTGCTGGAGGAACCAGCCCCAGCCTTGACGCATCATATTTTCCGCGGTTTCCGCGAGTCCGAGGCAATAGAGCCCTTCGAAAATATAGAACGAGAAGCTTGGCGATGCATAGACGCCGTTCTCGGGCCCGTAGCCGTTCACGAACAGAGAACGAAGCGAATGCGCGACATGCCACTTCACGGATGGCAGCTGCGCGTCCGTGACGATGCCCGCTCGCGCCGCGAACAGGCTGGCATGCGCCGAATGGGAACTGCGGTCCAGGTTATCGCTGTAGCAGCCTTTCGCCTCGTCCCAGAACTTCGTCTGGATGGCCGGCGTCAGTATCGCGATCCGCCGTTCCAGCTCGGCGCGGTCGTCGTCTTGGCCGATGGCGGCCGCAAGCTTGGCGGCGTTCTGCAAGGCGATCAGGTACGTGATGCTGAACACGCAGTGAATGCCGGTAATCGCCATATACCCTTCCTTAATGCCGAGATCGCCATGGAAACCGCCGTAGTGGGCTTTAATGCCGCGTTTGACGTCCCACTCCGCATCCAGCAGCAGGTCGTCCCGTTCGTCCGCCAGCTCATGGAACCAAGACAAGTTGCGCATCATCGCGCCCCAATATCGTGCAATCAATCCGCTGTCACCCGTCTGCGCGTAGTAGGCATAGAAGCCCTCCAGCGCATTCAGCGCGAAATCCGATATGGTATAATCGCCGGTATTCGGGTACACCGCGCGGAATTTGCGCGTCTCGTCCGGCGACTGCCCCATCAGCTCCAGGCAGCGGCGCATCAAGGCCTGATCGCCGAAGACGGCCAAATTGTTATGGTATTGAATGATCGTATCGCGAATGTACTGGCCGCGCTCGCGAGTAACGCAGTCCGTGTACGCATCCTCCATGTTGACGGCTTCCGTGCGCACGCCCATCGCCCATATCTGATCGAGCAGCGGATCGGAGCAGCTGAAGCGTCCTTTCTCTTCCACCGGATAGCTTGCCGACCGCAGATCCAGCTCCCGAAGCGCGACATCCCGCCGGGGATGCCGGACGGTGAGCTGCACATAGCGGCAGCCTCTCGGCTGCGTCAACCGCCAATCGAGCAGATTTTGCTCCGCGTCGCCGTAAGCCCGATCGCCGAGTCCGTACCAATGATAATGTCGCAAATGCTTGCCGTCTCCGTTCAAATGCTCGCCGTACGTCAGATCGACCACCGCGCCGCCGGCGCCCTCAAGCACGATTCGCGGCGACACGAGCCGCGTCATGCCCAGATCGATGAGCAGCGAGAAGCCTGCGGGGTAGCGTTCCAGCGGGAATGCCGCGTTCTCCAAGTCCGCCGGCTCCAGCTTGTCGATCGGCTCGCCGTACGTATCCCAGCCGCTTGCCATCGTCGGGCTTTGCCCCTGCTCGTCATAGCCGACCGCGACCCAGCCGCCGACGCCGGTCAGCGCTTCGTCCGCTCGGTACGGCAGGTCGATGCCGCGGAGCTCCCGCTCGAACAACGCCTCCGAGACGACCGGCGAACGTCTGAACGCGATGCCCGTCGCCGGATCCCGGTCCGCCGAGACGACGAAGCCGCCTCCCTTCGGCAAAGCGACATAATGATGATGCATATCTTGAAGCGCGCCCGTCTCGGCGAAATAGTGATTCCAGCCTTTGCGGAGCAGGACGCGATGGTTGAGCCGCATGCTTTTATTCGGGGAGTACAGGCCGGCCGCAATCGGCTCGCCGTTCAGCCATGTTTTCTGGTAGAACAGGCCGACCGTCGCCCACTTCTCTTCCGGCGCATAGATCCATGTCGTCACCGCCATGAACGCGCTCGTCAGGTTCGGCTCGTGAATTTCGTTGACATGCGGCATCGGGACGCTGAACGAATAGACGTCTTCGTCCTGCTCCAGCGGCAGCACGTGAAGCACCCGCTCGGCGGCGACCGGTTCCCCGGACATGAACGGGATCGCGCGCGGCTCCGGTCGGCCCCATGCGGCCTGGTTCGACAGCTCGACTCCCGGCGCCCAACCGGCGTCGTCGTAGTCCGCTTCCGTCCAGCCCGGCTCGTCCAGACGCTGATCGTAGCAGTCGCCCGCCTTCAGGAACAAGCTCGATTTGGCCGCGTAGCGGTACGCTTTCGCCGGTTCGGCTTTCCATGCCGCATACCCCGTCGTCACGTCTGATTCCTCGCCGCCGGCGATTCGAATGCCGCCCCACGCCTTGAAACCGGCCTGTGATTTCATCGTGATGAACGTTTTATGACCCACGTAATTGACCTGTACGGCGATGACATTGCGGCCCGGGACGAGCCATTCGCTCAAATCATGGGTATCGTACACCGGATGGGCCGGATCGAACCTCACGCCGCCGTTCCGGACGAATTCGCCGTTGACGAACAGCTGGTACGTCGTATCGGCGAACAGATGCAGCAGCGCCTCCTCCGGCTTGTCCGCCAGCTCCAGCGTTAGTCTGAACCGCGCGAACGCGTTGCGCTCCTGCCCGTCGTCGTTGTACCAAATCGCCTTCGCTTCTTGTTTATTGGCGCTTTCATATCTGATGTTCACGAATGCCGCACGCTCCCTCTATCGCATCGTTATTCCTTCGGCTTTACTTCCGGTTCCACTTCATTATACTGAATGTAACGATCATCGAATGGGGCTATTCCGGACAAAAGACAGGGCAATTCCGGACCTCATCCGCTACAGAAGGAGACCGTACCCATGCAGCCGGCGAAACTGATGCTGGAAGGTAAAATGCTCTACACCGACAAGCTGCCGATCTATGTCAGCCGGACGGAGGAAGGCTTCTATATCGGGCAGCATACGCATGATTTCGTGGAGATCATTTATGTGGAGGAAGGCACGGGCTTCCATTATATCGAGGATGAGCTGGTGCGCGTCCATCGCGGGGACGTGTTCTACCTGCCCGTCGGCACGTCGCATATCTTCCGTCCGTCCGGCCAGCCGCCGGCGCCGCAGCTCGTCGTCTACAATTGCGCGATCGACGCGGAATATTTGAAGCAGCTGCAGTCGCTTCACGGACTGCTTGTGCCAGCCGCGCCGACAAGCGGCGGAACGGAGAAGCCGTGGTTCGCGTTCAAGGACCAAGCCGAGGAAATCGGCGGCCTCTTCCGCAGCATGTTCCAAGAGTACGCCGGCCAATTGCCCGGCTGCAAAACGGCGCTCACCGCCTTGGTGCTGCTGCTGCACGTCAAGCTGTTCGAGCGCAAGCCCGGCGCCGCATCGAATGCCGATTCCGCGCACGCGCAAATGCTGAGCGCCATGACCTGGCTGGACCGGCATTGCACGGACAGCGGCGTCACGCTGGCGCAAGCCGCCGCCGCGGCCGGCATCGGCGAGCGGCATTTTCGCCGGCTGTTCAAGCGGACCACCGGCCAGACGTTCCTGGCATACGTGCAGCAGCAGCGCATCAGCCGCAGCTGCGAATGGCTGGAGACGACCGGCATGAGCGTATCGGCCATCGCCGAGCAGGCGGGTTACAAGGATTTGAAGAGCTTCAACCGCGTGTTCAAGCAGCTCGCGGGGTGCACGCCGTCGGCGTACCGGCGGGCGAGGCGGTGAACGTGAAGCAGGCTCATGCCGCTGGCTTCTACCCGTCTTCGTTTAAGCAGGCGATCCAATCTATTTACTAACACAGCAACCGACCATCACCTGTCTCACCTAGAGCCTAAATATATGGCCTCAAAAAAACCTGCCCCGCACAACGGTCATACCGTCCCAGCGAAGCAGGCTGTTTCATTACATACTATACGATTTACAGCTTACGCGATTTAAAACACCTTCGTCGTCCACGTCTCGCAGTTCCACGTGTCGGTCACGACGTCACGGTAAAACTCGGGTTCGTGGGAGATCAGCAGGATGCTGCCCTTGTACGCTTGCAGCGCGCGCTTCAGCTCGTCCTTCGCGTCGACGTCCAAGTGGTTCGTCGGCTCGTCGAGCACGAGCAGGTTCGTCTCGCGGTTGATCAGCTTGCACAAGCGCACTTTCGCCTTCTCGCCACCGCTCAGCACCGCGATCTTGCTCTCGATATGCTTCGTCGTCAAGCCGCAGCGCGCCAGCGCCGCGCGGACTTCGAACTGGTTGAGCGAAGGGAATTCATTCCATACTTCGTCGATGCACGTGTTGTAATTGGCATCCTTGATTTCCTGTTCGAAATATCCCACCAGTTGATGCTCGCCGCGCTGTACCGTGCCGGAGATCGGCGTGATCTCGCCGAGAATGCTGCGCAGCAGCGTCGTCTTCCCGATGCCGTTCGCGCCGACGAGGGCGATTTTCTGACCGCGTTCCATGCGCAGGTCGAGCGGACGCGACAACGGCGAATCGTAGCCGATGACCAGCTGGTTCGTCTCGAAGATCAGCTTGCCCGACGTCCGGCCTTCCTTGAAGCCGAACTGCGGTTTCGGCTTCTCCTTCGCCAGCTCGATGACGTCCATCTTGTCAAGCTTCTTCTGACGGGACATCGCCATGTTCCGCGTCGCGACGCTTGCTTTGTTGCGCGCTACGAAATCCTTCAAATCCGCGATTTCCTGCTGCTGGCGCTTGAACGCCGACTCCAGCTGCTGCTTCTTCATCTCGTACACCTGCTGGAAATGCTCGTAGTCGCCGACATAGCGGTTCAGCTCTTGATTCTCCATATGGTAGATCAGGTTGATGACGCTGTTCAGGAACGGAATGTCATGGGAGATGAGAATGAACGCATTCTCGTACTCCTGCAGGTAGCGCTTCAACCAGGTGATATGCTGTTCGTCGAGATAGTTGGTCGGCTCGTCGAGGAGCAGGATGTCCGGCTTCTCCAGCAGCAGCTTCGCGAGCAGGACCTTCGTCCGCTGACCGCCGCTCAGATCGGTGACGTCCTTATCGAGGCCGATGTCCGTCAAGCCGAGGCCGCGCGCGGTCTCTTCGATCTTGGCGTCGATCATGTAGAAATCCTGATTCGTCAGCGTGTCCTGGATCGTGCCGACGTCCTCCAGCATTTGTTCCAGCTCTTCCGGCGTCACTTCGCCCATGCGGCCGTACATGTCGTTCATTTCCTGCTCCATGTCGAACAGGTATTGGAACGCGCCCTTCAGCACGTCGCGAATCGACAGGCCGCGCTGCAGCACCGCGTGCTGGTCCAAGTAGCCGACGCGCATCCGCTTCGACCATTCCACTTTGCCGTCGTCCGGTTGAAGCTTGCCCGTAATGATGTTCATGAAAGTGGACTTGCCTTCGCCGTTCGCGCCGATCAATCCGATATGCTCGCCTTTCAGCAGACGGAACGAGACGTCGTTGAAGATCGCCCGGTCGCCGAAGCCGTGGCTGAGCCGTTCTACGTTTAATATACTCATCGATGACACCTTTTCTGTTGGACTTTTTCCTCGTTATATTATAGCGTTCCGCCCCGGACAACTCAATGATTAATCGCCGCATCCCGCAACGTTTACGCAATTGCGCAAAAAGACGGCCGTCAAACGGCCGCCAGACTGTCTAGAACGTATTCGAATCGACAACTCGCATCGCCGAAGTAGACAACCTCTATAGGCCACGGACAGAGGATCCGTTATTCGAATGGAAACCGGCGTTTCGGGTTGGCGCTCGGACACAGGATCCGTTATTGCCTCCGAGAAGCAAGGAATGTTGGCATGTCGGGCGAAATAAAGGATCTCCTGTCCGCTCCCTTGCATCGATGGCCGTTCTGCCGCCGAGCCTAACCTGCCCGAGCGATTGGGACGATCCCCCCATCGATCCCGCTACGATAAAAAAGGTCTGCCCGCGGGCAGACCCGGCCGTCAAACGGCCGCCTCATCCTTCTTATGCGTGTCTCGCGCGGTTGGCGCGTCAGGAACCGACTCTCGGCCGGTCCGGGTCGCAGTTCGGGGCCGGCACGAGTCCGAGCGCCGCGAGTTTACCCAAGTAATAGCATTCTTCCCGCAGCATGTGATCGGGCACGAGCGGCGTCAGGCTGTCGAGCACCTCGTCCGTCAGCTCCCACGATTCCAGTTCCGCCAGGAAGCTGCGGAACAGGTTCATCTCCAGATCCACGTCCTTATGAAACCGCCGGAACGCCGGAAAGTCATGCAGCTGCGTGCGCATGTAACCGGCCAGCTCGATGCTCTTCAAGTACAGATCTTCGAAATGCTTCCGGAACGTCCGGCTGCGATCCTGCAGCCGTTTCTCGACCGGGTCAAGGTCGCCCGTAATCGTCGCGGCATGGAACGCCGCATCCGTCAGCCACAGCAGATCGTGATGCAGCGCGCCGAAAACGGGCACCGGCTTTCCTTCCTTCAGCGCATCGAGAATGCGTACATACTCCTCCAGCTCGTTGACCATATGGTTGATGAACGACGGCGTCAGTCCGAAGACAAGCCGCCCGAGCAGCATCCGCTCCAGCAGATAAAGCTTGAAATTCCGCAGCTCTTCCGTCAGCGGGTACGCTTCGGCCGTCACGTTCGCGCTCTCTGCGTCCGTCTGCGCGTTTCTCGCGCGGACCAGCAGTTCGTCGAACGCCAGGATGAACTGCTTCGCAATGTCGATGTCCTTCGTCTCCGAAGGGGCCAGCGCGTTCAGAATGAACCGGCAATGGTCCCCGAGGATCTGCAGCCAAAACCGGTGCTCGAATAATACGGCGTCCTTCCCGTTCACGCGCAGCCGCCACCTTTCACGGTTGAATCCACCCGTTTAGCTTATGCGGCCGGGACAGCGTAAAGTACGTATGCGTATGCGTCAGCAATCGCATTTGCATTTGCATTTGCATTTGCATTTGCATTTGCATTCGCATTTGCATTCGCATTCGCGTTAGAATTTCAGGCCTGCGGCGGCGGTCTTTACCGGATCTCGCCCATGTCGGCGACCCGGGTATGCACGTGAACGTTGATGTCGGCATTACCGAACGCTTCGCCCCATTCGTCCTGCACCTTCTTCCACGAACGGTATTGATAGGCTCTCGCATGCAGCCCAAGGCCGATCGGGTCCACCTTGTTCTTCTGAAACTTGGCGACCAAGGCGTCCATATGAGCTTTGAGCTCCTTGTCGATTTGCGCTTGCAGCCGATCCATATCGTTCATCAAGTCGAATGCGAACAATCGCTCCGTCAGTCGGAGCGACAGCGCGAAATCAAGATCGAATTGCATTTTGCCGTCTTTATACCCCGTCCGAACCTTCCGATCGACATCTAGAACGAAGAAGCTGATGCTTCCGAATTTGATCGCCGATTTCGGATTCTTCTGTTCCTCCGGCAGGATGATCGTCAGGGACAAGTCCCCTTTTTTGTCGTCTTGCAAGATTTGAAGCAGCTCGGCTTCCCGCAAGTCGATCGTCGTGACGTAGTTGCCCTGATGATCGAGCAGCGCCGTTTTGTCGGCGACGACTTCGCGGCTGTTTTTGCGCAGCACCGTCATATCCGGCGTCCGTCCGCGCTCGTACAGCAGCCGGTGGAATTCCCACAGCGTCGTCAATTCGATCAAATTCCGGCTATACGCCGTATCCAACAGCTTGGCGATGGCAAGCGACAGCCTGCGTTTGTTCGGCGGCACGAAATACATGATATCGGCGACCGATCCTTCGACGACGACGAGCCGCGCGTTGACGCGCGTTTTGGAGTCGCGGTAGAACAAGTCGAGCAGCTTGGTCCATCCGGGCTGCTCAAGCACTTTTTTGCCGATCAGTACGTTTTGCAGCTTGCCCGTGGCGACCAGCGCGGATACGCGGGCTTCGAAATCCCCCCGGGAATCGCGAAACGTGTTCGCGTTGACTTGCGTCGTTTCGTTCTTCTCCTTCGCTTCCTTGCTGAATACCGGACTTGACGAATAGATCACGAGATTATTGTTCTCGTCCAGATCGATGCCCAGCATCAGCACGAGCGTAATATCTTCCAGGCTGAGGCGGTCCTTGCATCCGGGAAGCACGAAGAGCATCGCGATCGCCGTAAGCGCCATGACGGCCCGCTTCATACTTGCCACCTCTTGAACCTCGCCATAACCGACACGATGCCCCACAGGCAGACCGGTACGATGAACGCGACCACGATGCCGTAGCCGTTCAACCATTTCAGCGCCGCCGTGTTCTCCATCCAGCCCATTTTCTCGATTCGCGTCATTACGCACATGCCGATGAGGAAAAGGGCGACATACAGCTGCGGTTTGCCGAATACCAGCAGCCGCTTTGTACAGCTGACCGATATGTACAACGCGGGAATCCATGTCTTGGATATAATGAGCAAGTACCAGGTCAGCATAATAATATCGAACCGCTCCAGGAAGCGATATTCGACGATTTTGACGACGGAGATGACGGCATCGTTATACTGCGTGATCTGATCCGGACTATAGATGACGTAGCAAACGATCGTAACGAATAAATAAATGAGCAGCGTGTACGTGTTCGCGATGACGACACCCAGGCTCGCGTACTGCTTCTTGTCCAGGTGCGGGTAAATGAAGAACACCAGTTCAAAGCCGAGGAAGGACAGGATCGTCGTGGGGACCGTATGAATGACGGGCATCCAGCCCTCTTTCAGCACGGGAAGCAAATGCAGCCAATTCGCTTCATTCAGCATCATCACCAGCAGGACGCCCAGCATCCATATCGAGCTGAACACGATGATTTCCGAATACCGGCCCATGATGCGCACGCCTCCTTTCACGATCAAGTAGGCAGGCGGCATGAACAGCAACATGAGGACGTACGTCGGGGTTTGCTGCATAATCCAGCTTTGAATGAGCAGAACCATCCGATTAAGAATCAAATACGCATAGATGGCCCCGTAAACGCCGAAGAAAATCATGGCCAGCCGCGCGCTCCATTTGCCGAAGAAATGCGAGATCAGCTCGATGATCGTGCCCTTCGGATATTTCTTCATGATCTGAACGATGATCAAGCTGGCCAGCAGCGCGCCCGCCCAGCCGAAGAACAGCGCGATCCAGCCGTCCGTGCCGCTGATTCTCGCCATGTCCGAAGGCAGCGACAGCGCCCCGACGCCAAGCTGCATGCTGTGGATGAGCAGGACGAATTGCGTGATCGTGATACGGTTCTGCTTGCTGTCCGGCTGCAGGACGGAAGTGCCGTTCATCCCCCTTCGCCTCCTTGGTTGTCCGGGCCGATTCGCCGTTTCTGGATCGAACGGACGCTTCTCGGCCGATTGACCATCATCCATAACGGCACCCGGATGAACAGGTCTTTCCAATCCCTGATGCGCATGGGCGCGATCGGCGAGCTGTATGATTCGCCCAGCGAACGTATGCTGATAAGCCTGGCCGCGATGAGCATGAAGCAGACGATCAAGCCCACGATGCCGAACAGCGAGGCCATAATCATCGTCGGAAACCGCAAGAGCCGAATAGCGGCCGCCATATCGTAATTCGGCAGGATGAAAGAAGCGACGGCCGTCGTCGCGACGACCACGACCATCAGATTGCTGACGATCCCGGCCTGCACGGCCGCTTGGCCGATGACGATGCCCCCGACGATGCCGACGGTTTGCGCGACGGGCTGCGGCAGCCGAACGCCGGCTTCACGCAGCATTTCGAGCGTCACTTCCATGATCAGCGCCTCGATGAAAGGCGGGAACGGCACCGAGGCGCGGAACTGCCCGATCGAGAGAATCAAGTCGAGCGGGATGATCTCGTAGTTGAACGAAATGGCCGCAATGTAAAGCCCCGGCAAGAAAATGGCGATCAGGCACGCGAAGAACCGAAGGATACGAAGAAAGCTCGCGATCGGCCACCGAACGCCGTAATCGTCGATCGCATGGAAGAACGAGATGAAATTGACTGGCGCGATCAAAACGCTGGAAGAGCGGTCGACGACGACGCATGCTCGTCCTTGAAGCAGCTGGGAAGCCGCGTTATCCGGCCTCTCCGTCGTGATATATTGCGGAAACATATAGAACGAGTGGTCGTCGATCAGCTCCGCAAGCTCGCCCGTATTGATGATGCAGTCCACGTCAAGCGCGAGCAGCCGCTCATCGATCGTTTGGATAAACTCGGGCTCGGTCACATCCTCCAGATAGAGAACCGATATGCGGCAAGGCGCCCTGGAGCCGATGAAATACTCCTTGATTTTAAGCTCGCGGGTCGGCAAGTAACGCCGAATCAAGGCGATATTCGCTTCGTCGGTTTCGACGAATGCCTGATGGGCGCCCTTGAGCGAAGCTTCGATCTGAGAGTCGGTGATCGCCCGCTGCGGCCAGCCCTGCGTGTCCAGCTCGTACCCTTTCTCCATGCCGTCGATGAGCAGGACGCTCCGCCCGTCCAAGACGGCTTTCTCCAGCTGCGCCCAGGAGGTGCAGAATATGAGCTTGCCCACCGTTACCGGCAGGAAGCTCTCGGGGCTGCCGTCAGGCTGGAGCAGGATCAGCTCCCGGAGAATATTGTTATTGATCGAATTCTTGTCCGACAAGCCGGAGAAGAAGATCAAGGCGGCTTGCCTGTCGGTGCGCTGGTAGCGAAACGTGCGCACGACGATATCCGGCGCGAGGCTGAACACTTGCCGGAGCATCGCCAAATTGCTCTTCAGGTCGGATGACAGCGATCCCCGCTGGTCCATGGCCCCGCCGCTCGCCGATCGATTTGAATTCGCGCTTGCGCTGATCAGCTTGAACATGCGGCGGAAAATGGTCATGTTGGCCTCCCCTTCCAATGGTGTCAGTTCCTTCATTTTGCCAATCTGCGCCTTGCTTTATGCGCGCGAATAAGCCGGCAGCGGACTTCCGGCCGGATAGCAGCGGGAGCAGCCCGCGCCGGGCTGCTCCGCTTGTGCGCATCTTGCTGGCTATTCAAGCCGGTTAAGACGCCGCTATAGTTTCTTTCCTTTGCCCGTGATGATTTTCAGCACGCCGTTCTCGGGCTTGACGGTGTACTGCACGCTGTAGGAGCTGAGAACGGTCTCGCCGTTCTTGTTCTCGTAGGCTTCGATAATGACGGCAAGCTGCGCGGACGCCGAATCGGCCGAGGCGACCTTCACGCTCTTGACGCCGACGCTCAGCGTATGCAAGTAGCCTTTGCGGAATGAATCATACGACGTCTTCGTCTGCCAATCGCTTCCGAGCAGGCTGTAAGCCGTGACATAATCGCCGCTGTCCAGCGCTTCGTAGAAGCTCCGTACCGTCTCCTCCGCCCCGCTCGACATCTCGGCGTACGTGAAATCGCCGCCGTCCTCCGCGGCATCGCCGGAACCGGCCGTCCGAGCAGCCAGCGCCAAGTCGGGATGCAGGCTCCAGCTCTCGATCATCGGCTGCGCTTGGCCGATCGGGATGCTGAAGCCGATCGTGCCCTGGTCTTCGCCGGCCGTATTGATGCCGATGACTTTCCCGCTTGTCTTCAGCACGAGCGGGCCGCCGCTGTTGCCGTGCGTGATCGGAGCGGAGATTTGATAGAGCCCCTTGTAGCTCGTCTCGCCGATGTCGAAATCGCGGTCCAAGCCGCTGATGATGCCCGTCGTCACCGTATTGTCGAGGCCGAGCGGACTGCCGAAGGCGATGACCTCGTCGCCGATGTCGATCTTCGCTTCCGCATCGACGGCCAGGGGCTCCCGTCCCGATAATCCGTCCGCGCGAATGAGGGCGATGTCCTTCTCGGGACTTACGCCGATTAATCGGCCGGCATAGAGACTGCCGTCGGAGGCTTTGACCTTGATCGCTTCCGCTCCGTCTACGACATGCGCGTTCGTGACGATGTCGCCCTTATCGTTATAAATGAATCCCGATCCGGTCGCGTCACCGGCGCCGGTGGCCACTTCGACGGCAACGACTTTCTTCTGGTCGTCCTGTATGACCACCTTCAAATCCTGCTTGACGGCAGCCGGCTTCTCGGCCGCGCCCGGCTTGCCGAGCGCGGAAGCCCCTTCTACGACCGGATCGTTCCATCGGTCATGCAGCGCATACAACGACGTACCGCCAGCTGCGAGAATCGCCGCCGATAACGTAATCGATAGCCATGGTTTCATTGCGCGTTCCCCCTAAATCAGCTGCCATTCCATGCGCGTGACCGTCACGGAGTACATGGAACCGTCATAATAATAGCTGTTGCTGAAGCTTGCCTTGTCGCCGACGGCCAGATAGTAAGGCGTCGCGTAGACCGTATCGGAATAGAGCACGCTGCCGTTCGCGTCCTTCAGATCGTAATAGACCGTCACGGAACTGATCGGACGCGTCGCCGCGTTCTTCACTTCGCCCTGAATCGCGAAATAACCGTACGCATCGAGTCCGGCATGGATGGAGACGAGCTGCACCCCGTTCGTCCGGTTGTTCATGTCTTCCCGCGTGGAAGCTTCGATCGCTTGCTGGATGCGCTGCCGCTCCGCGTCCTCGAACGCTTGGCGCTTCGCTTCGATCGTCTTCTTCAAGCCGAGCAGCTTCCCGTTCTGCTCATCCTGCTTGAGCGCCCCTTCCACGATCGACAACGCCTTCTCGAAGTTCCGGCTCTGCAAAGCCGACGACGACTGTTCGTACGAGATATCGACGATCTTCTGTTTCACGTCCTTGAGCGCGTTCTTCGCGTCGGAGCCGGAATACGGCTTCAACGTATCGAGCAGCGGAAGCAGCTCGTTCACCGTTTTCTGCGCGGCGATGCCGTCCTTGACCTGGCCGACGACGAATGCTTCTTCTTTGGCCGCTGCCTGCGAACCGAGCTTCTTGTAGACGGCCCCGTCCCTTGCGGCGATCGTTGCCCGCAAGTCGCGAATGTCTCTGATCGCCGGTTCATACTGCTTCTTCTGCGCTTCGGTATCCGCAGCCTGCAGGCTCGCGTCCAGCTTCATGACATCGGCGAGCAGCGCGCTGTCGTTCAGCAGCACCGCATGTTCGGGACGCAGGGCAAGCGCTTGCTCGAACTTCGTCTTGGCCTCGGCGTATTTCCCCTTCAACGCAAGCGCTTCGCCGGCGTGCAGCAGCTCGTTCGCCCTCTGCGACTGCTGCTGCTGATACAAGTAATCGCCCGCGCCGGCGATCGCCACGATCAGCAGCGAACTGATCGGGAGCAAATACGTCCAAGAACGCGCGCGCTTCTTCGCCTGCTGGGCCGGCAGGATCGCCTCGGGATTCGTCAGCGGCGGCGCCGGCAGCCGATGAACGCCGACTGCTCCGGCCTCGACCAGGTCGTGCTCCCGACGGTATTCGACCGCCGCGGCAGCGGCCGTCTCTTGCATCCCCGCCTGCCATTCCGCCTCCGCAGCAGGCGCGGCCGGTGCGGCCGGCGAGGCTGATTCTTCCGGAACCTTCGCTCCGCAATGGTTGCAAAACCGGCTCGAAGCGGCAATGGTACCTCCGCATTGTGTACAGAACATCTCTCTTCCCCCATGACGCGTTAGCCAATATTGTTAAACAGACCTCCTTGAATTCGACAACCGGGCAAAATTTCCTGTTCGCACATGCCGATTCTTTATGAAAACATTAGGTTTAAAGGTGCAAAAAGGCCTGCAGTCTATGTCTGCAGGCCTAGAACGCGAAGAAACATACGGCAATAACGAAACCCGTGGAGCTCTTGGGCTTCCGCGAAGCTTCGCTCGATGATCTCTCTTGGTTTGCGGTGCAATGCCGCATATGCCGCATGAATGGTACGGAGAAGATCTCCCTCCAAGTCTAGCGGACAGAGGTTCCGCTATTTTGGCGAAATCGGGCTTTTGGGGCAGCGCACGGACACAGGATCCGTTAATGCGCCTGAATAACTTCGAAATCAGGCTAATCAGCCGATTTAACGGATCTCCTGTCCGCGAGCGCACGAAAAAACGTCATCAAGCAGCGAATAGCGGATCTCCTGTCATTTCCTGTCCGCTTCCTTGCATCGGCGGACGCACCGTGAAGACGCACCGTGAACCTGCCGTCATGAAGCCGGCCGGTTCGAAACGGTTACGGCAATCCGTGCCATGCCGGCGAACCGGCAACAGGATCTGTTCGTGCTCCGGGGCGCCTATTGGCACAAGCCCGCTCGAAGCAGCATATCGGTTTCCTGCCAATCTGCGCCCGCAGCCTATGTCTGCAGGCCTAATCCATGTCAAGCCATAATCGCAGGATGCTTCATGCTTGCTTATTCAACAGCTGCTCCAGCAGCCGGAACGCTTCTTCCAGCTTCTTCTTCGGAACGCCGGGATAGCGGTCTCCCAGGCTGACCTCGTAGTAGCACGCATCGTCGGAAACGGCATTGACATGATGCGCCAAGCCGACGCCCGTCTGCTCCGCGATGCGAATCATCGCGCGCTCCGCCGTTTCTTTGGGCGCCTGCAGATGAACGTGAAACATATTGGATACCGGTACCGCCGGCCTCGTCGAGACGGCGCCGCCGCAGCCGTTATAGAAGGCTGCCAGTTCGACCGCGTCGCGGTAGTACTGCTCCATCTTCGGCAGCCGTTCCTTGAAATAGTGCCTTGCCGGGATAATGTAAGGGTACAAGCTGATCAGATCGCCGCCATGCCGGCGTTTCCATACTTTCGATTCCGCCGCGAAATCCGCGTCGCCGGCCAGAATCGCGCCCGCAATGCCGCCGATGCCTTTGTAGAATGACACGTACACGCTGTCGAACAACGCGCAGATTTCCGCGGCGCTCCTGCCGTAATAGGCCAGCACCTCGAACAGGCGCGCGCCGTCCAGATGAAGCTTGATGCCCCGCCCGCGGCAATGGGCCGCGATCGCTTCAAGCTCTTCGAACGCCGGCAGCTGGCCGCCGATCTCCCGCTGCGGCAGCTCGAGCAGCAGGCAGGCGACGTCGTCCGGCAAGCCTTGTACGTCCGCCAGCGCAATTAGCGACGTCATGTCAGCAAGCAGCACCGGTTCCAGCCGGTGGAGCTCCCGCAGGCCGTTCTGTTCATGAATCTCCATATGGCAGAGCGGATGATAGGCGACCTTGGTCTTGCCGCTCCGGTCGCTCCAGATCCGCAGGGCGATTTGCTGCGCCATCGTCCCGCTCGGGAAGAACACGGCCGACGGCTTCCCGAGGAAATCCGCCATTTCCGCTTGAAATTGCTCGATGATCGCGCCCGAGCCGTATGTATCGCTGTCCGTCTCCGCCGCGACGTTCCGGAAGGCTTCCAACAAGACACCGGCGTTACGCTTGCCGTGCCCGCCGACCGGATAAGGCGCTTCATTGAACGCCTGCTGCAATGTCTGCGTATGCTTGTTCACTCGTTATGCTCCTTCGTTCAGTTGATTCGTAGCATTATACACGATCACGATCGCCGCGCGCGCGTGTCAGGTATGATTTTCCAATGGGGACGCCGTTATGCATGGGCAGCCGTCGCGGACTCCCGCCTCGCCGACAAAATCAGCGCTTTCCCAGTACAACCCGCGCGCTTCGGACATATGATATCACATGCAATTACTCTTCCCGCGGGGGAGGTGATTTCAAATGACAGTTGCGCTTACCGACTGGATGCTGTACTCGATGTGGATCGTTATGGGAGCCATGGGATTGAACTTCTTGCTCGGACTCTACAAATCGCTGAAAGCGAGCACGTTCTCCAGCGATTTGATCACGACGTATCTTAAGGATCTCGTGATGCTGGTTCTGCCAATGTTCATGCTTGCCGGCTTCACCGTCTTGGACCATACGGGCTGGATCATGGAAACGGCTTACTACATCGCCGCATTCGGGATTGTCGTTAAATACGTGATGGACCTGAAGAACAAACTGTAATCGGATACAGGACAGCTGCCGGCATGCCCGGCAGCTGTTTTCGTTGTGTTTCCTCCCCGCCCTCGGGAGGGCGGCGGCAGCCGCCGTCCGATGCCGCCGGCGCCTTGTCAGCGTCCTGCAAATATGTTAAACCTGTAAAGACATCATCGCTGAGGAGAGATTCGATTGGCACAGCTTTATTATAAATACGGCACGATGAACAGCGGCAAATCGTTCGAAATTATCAAGGTCGCCCATAATTACGAGGAACAAGGCAAGCGGGTGCTCATCTATTCGCCGGCCTTCAGCGGCAGAGGCGCGTCGCAGCTGGTCGGGTCGCGCGTCGGCTTCGAGCGCGAAGCGATTCCGGTCGAAGACGGCACCGATCTGTACGCGAGCGTCAAATCCCGCCTGACCTCGTCGGGACCCAAACAAATCTACTGCGTGCTCGTCGACGAAGCGCAGTTTCTGAAGAAGCATCATATTCTGGCGCTGACGCGGGTCGTCGACGAATTGAACATTCCCGTCATGGCCTTCGGACTGAAGAACGATTTTCAGAACCGGCTCTTCGAGGGCAGCTACAATCTGCTCGTGCACGCGGACAAGATCGAAGAAATCAAGACGATCTGCTGGTACTGCGACCGCAAGGCGACGATGGTCATCCGGTTCCAGGGGGGCAAGCCTGTAAACACCGGCGACCAGATTCAAATCGGGGGCAACGAGGACTACAAACCGGTCTGCAGACGCTGCTACAATCAAGCTTTCCAGGTCGTGGATACATCGCTCGAACCGACGGGCCGTCCGGATCGGGACACGCAGCCGGAATCGTAAACAAATCTTTGAAAATGTTCATCCAGATTTCTTTTGACTTCCGCTCCGCGGCGACTTAAAGTGGAAGGAAATAGAAATTTAGGAGGCTGTTATGTCCGCTCAACGCGTCAATTCCCCCGTTCTTCCGTTCACGTCCATGCGTCAGCTCGCAGGTCCGCTTATCGCCATAATCGTGGGGATCTTCATGGTCATCCTGGACAGCACGGCCGTCAACGTCGCCGTTCCCAAGCTGGTCGACGATTTCCACAGCAAGCTGGAGACGGTGCAGTGGACGATCACCGGCTACGCGCTGGCGCAAGCGGCCGTCATTCCCCTCGCCGGCTGGATGACGGACCGTTTCGGCTCCAAGCAGATTTTCATCATCTCGCTCATCTTGTTCACGCTCGGCTCCATCCTGTGCGCGACGTCGCAATCCGTCGACCAGCTCATCCTGTACCGCGTGCTCCAAGGCCTCGGCGGCGGGATGGTCAGCCCGATCGCCTTCGCCATGACCTATAAACTCAGCCCGCCGGATAAGGCGGGCTCGATCATGGGCTTGATGGGGATGCCGATCCTGCTCGCGCCCGCCCTTGGCCCGATTATCGCCGGCTATCTGGTCGATTACGTCAGATGGGAATGGATCTTCCTGATCAACATCCCCGTCGGCATCGTCGGCGTCATCCTGTGCGCATGGCTGCTGCCGAACCTGCCGAAGAAAGCGTCGACCTCCTTCGATACGCTCGGCGTCATCCTCGGACCGCTGGCGTTCGCCGGCCTGTCGTACGGCTTGAGCGAAGGCTCTACCAGCTGGACATCCGACAAAACGATCATCGGCTTGATCGTCGGCTTCGTGGCGCTTATCGGCTTCGTCGCCGTCGAGCTGCTGCGCAAAGGAGAGCCGCTGCTCGAGCTGCGCGTCTTCCGCTCCTCCCTGTTCACCCGCGGCATTCTCGTGCAATGGGTGCTGCAGTTCGTCATGTTCGGCATCATCTTCTCCGTGCCGTTCTTCATGCAGAAGCTGATGGGCATGTCCGCCTTCGATGCAGGCATGTGGACGCTGCCGCAAGCCATCGCGGCCGGCGTGTTCATGCCGATCGGCGGCAGGCTGTACGACCGGATCGGCGCGCGCCCGCTCGTGCTGGTCGGCCTGACGATCGTCGGCGTCGGCGCCTACCTGATCTCGCGCATCGATCCGTCGGACAGCGCCGTCCAGTTCCTGATTCCGCGCGCGATGCTCGGCATGGGCATGGGCTTGTCGTTCCTCGCGCTTAATACGCATCTGATCCAATCGGCGCCGAGCAACCTCGTCAGCCGCGTCACGTCGCTTACGAGCGCCGCGCAGCAGGTCGTCACGTCCTTCTCGGTCGCCGGCCTGACGACGATCATCGCCAACCGCACCGCCCATTACGTGAGCGGCGGAGACAAGCCGATTCCCGATGCGATGTCGCATGCGTTCCACGATGCGTATCTCGTGCTCGTCTGTCTCGCCGTGTTCGGTCTGCTCTGCGCCGCGACGCTCCGCCGTCCGAAGACCGAAGGCGCGCAAACGCCGACGGCCCACGCGGTGGACATGGGCTGATAACCGGCGCCTATCTGCGCATGACCGCGCCTAACGGCAAGAAGCGTTTCGGACTTCCATCCGAAACGCTTCTTGCCCGCGTCTTGGCGCAATTGACGGGGCAGGCAATCGCAATATCGGTTGACCGCCGTCCCGCGCGACGACACAGTACGATGACCGCCCGTCGGGGTTCTTGGCGCACGCGAGCTCAGATCGGCAGCTCGCTTCCCTCCGGATTCACGTAGCCGTGACGCATCAGCTTCAGCGGACGGACGCGCTCCAGAAGCTTGAGCAGCTTATCCGCCGTCTCGACCGGATCGCCCGGCGCCTGCTCGCCGCCCATGTCCGTCCTGATCCAGCCGGGATGAACGGACAGCACCTGGAAGCCTTGCGGCTCGAGTTCTTTGCGCAGCTTCTCCGACAGGTAGGTCAGCGCCGATTTCGACAGCCCGTACGGGTAGTCGCCGCCGTACACGGTGGCGTAAGCGCCGGCTTCGGAAGAGATGTTCAGGATGGTCGGCATGCTCGCTTTGCGGAGCAGCGGCAGCATCGCCTGAATCATTTTGATCGGACCGAACAGATTCGTCTCGAACGATTCCGCAACGTCGTCGAAATTCAGCGATTCAATGGTATCGTCGCGTCCGAGCAGGATCGCGGCGTTGTTCACGAGCGCATCGACAGTCGCTCCCCGCTGCTGCAATTCGTCCGCCAGGCCGCGAACGGACTCCTTGCTCGTGACGTCGAGCTCGAACAGCTCGATGCGCTCGCGCAGCTCCGCATCCAGCCGCGCGAAACGCGTCTCGGCCGCGGAGCGGTCGCGTACGCCCGCGGCAATCGTATGACCGCGCTTGGCGGCTGCAACGGTCAGCTCATACCCCAGACCTCGGCTTGCGCCGGTAATGACAATTCTCATCAGTTCCTTACCCCTCTCCGAAAGTAGTCCCTCTCTATTATAACGCTTTCATTTCGCAAGAAGCCAATTGGATGGAATTGGAGGAAGACCGGCTGCCGTTCTGCCGCAGAAATACGGTCGATTCGAATAAAGAATTCGTGAAGACGTATAAAGCGCAGCCTTTCATGGGTACGCTAGTTTTTGTTGCCTTGCGCATCCAAAACATTCCATGAGGAGGTGTACACCATGAACAATCCGCAAAACCAAGTGTCCAAATCCGAAGTACAATCCTCGGAGCTGAACAAATTGCCTGTGCCGGGCCAAGAAGACACCGAATTCTCCGCCGAAGAAGCGGCTGAAGCGTTCGAGCACAACAACGCTTCGAACTTTGCTGCGCAAAACGAAGACGAAGAATAACCGATATTCGGACGAATCGCCGTTTAACGCGCGGCGTCCGGCTCGTTCCGCTGCCATGCCGCCGCCGGCTCAGCCGGAGGCGGCATTCGGCGCGGCGCCGCAGGCAGCCGTGATGAATCGTCTCGCCAACTCGCGCCGCAAGGCGGCTAACGGCATATACAAGAAGCCTTCCGCTGCCGGAAGGCTTCTTGTTTGTTTGCATAGCGTGTCATTAGTCCATATTCAACCCGCGTCATTAGTCCGAGTTCATCGTCTCGGCCATCGCTTGCAATTTCAGTACCGTGTTCCAATTGCGCGTCGTCGCGCCGTCGCCCAGCTTGGCGAAATTAGCGGCCAGCTTGGAGTCCCGCACGCTCAGACCGTAATGGCAGTACACGGCGGATCCGTCGGCATGATAACGGTCGAGCGGCGAGATCCCGCCCTTCAGCTTATCCAGCTGCTTGTCCGTCAACGGCGCATCGAGCACCGTCAAGTGAACGCTTTTGCCTTCCGATCGCGCTTCCTCCGTATACGGGTTGCGAGCTATGATCTCGTTCAGCTCGGCTTCCGTGCGAATCAACACATTGGCGACGATCCCCGACATCCTCGTAATCGCGGCTTCGATGACTTGCCGCACCTGATCCGCGCCGCTAGCCGAACGCAGGACGATATTGCCGCTTTGGATATACGTCTGAACTCCCTCAAGACCGGCCGACGTCAGCTCCCGCTTCAAATCCGCCATGGTCAGCTTGTTCTTCCCGCCTACGTTGATGCCTCGAATAAGCGCAATATACGTCGTCACCGCAGCCACCCTTTTCGTCCCTGGAATAACTTTACTATACCGTGCCGTTCGCCGGAAGACAACGGACGCCAGATCGAGCCTTACGCGCGATGCCGCGATCGTTCATGCCGAGCCGGCAGCCGCTTGACCAGCTCCGGAATCGCGACGCCGAGCAGCACGAGCACGACGCCTCCCCATTGCAATGCGCTGACTTGCTCGTGCAGGACGACCGCCGACAGCATCACGGCAACCGGCAGCTCCGAAGCGCCGAGAATCGTGGCCATCCCTTCGCCGATATGCGGCACGCCGGAAGCGAACAGCACCGGAGGGATAAAGGCGCCGAACATGCCGAGCAGCAGGCCGAACAACAGCAGATGACCCCAAATCAGTCCATTCCATAGAAACGCCGGCGGGAACAGGATGAAGACGACGATCATACCGCCCGTAATCATCCAGGCGCTGCGAAATGCCGGGTCGGCGGAAGGAACCGCCTTGCCGCTGAACAATACGAACAACGAATAGCTGACGGCCGCAAGCAGGCCAAACGCGATACCGAGCGCATCGACATGGCCCGAGCTTTGATCCAGCACGCCGGCGGCGAGCAGCGTTCCGACGAACAACACGGCCAGCGTCGCCAGCATGACGTTGCTCGGCCGTTGGCGCAGCCTGATGGCATGAATCAGCACGCCCATCCACGTGAATTGGAATAACAGAATAATGGCCAGCGAATTCGGAACATAGCGCAGCGATTGGTAATACAGCAGCCCGGTCAATGCCGTCGGCACCCCCGCTGACATCAGCACCAGCCGCTGCTTCCACGTCAATCCGGCCCGTTTCCCGGCATTGCCGGCATCCGAGCCGGCCCTGTCTGCCGCTTCATGAACGCCCCGCGCCTTTCGCTTCGCTTTGCTCTGTTTATACATGGCGAGCAGCCAAGAGAGCACGAAGCCGACCAGCAGCTGCGAGCCCACGACTTCGCCCAATCGATAGCCTTCGCCGTAAGCCTTCACGACGATGGTCGATAAGATGCCGTAACTGACGGCGCCCAGGAAGACGGCCGCCGCGTATTTCAATTCGAATTTCATCCCGTATGTCACCTCTCCGTTGTCTCTCTGCATTTAACGTTCCATTGCCCCATTCGAACGATCCCGCTTACCGCAAGGCATAAAAAAACTTCCTAACCACAAATATGAAATCATCCGAAGATCATTCCATATTCGTAGTTAGGAAGTTACGGCTTCCTGTAGAAACCCCCGCCCTGATGCGGAGCTATACGAATGTCGGCGAGGCTGCTGCGAAGCTCGCCTCACGAAATCTTACATGAACGACGCGTTCCTGTCAACGGGTTTGCGACTGGAATTCGACTGGATTGCGACTGGAATTCGATAGCTCCGCTCACGCTAATTTGCCGAAATCGCTTCGCATGATCTTCTGGACATGCCCTGCCCATAGTCTGTTGGCCGGACAGTACTTGCGCCCGATTTTCTCGACCGTCGTCAATCCCCGCTCGACATAGTTGTCGTTGATCAGCTGGCCGAATTTCCGAATGCTGTCCCCTTTGCTCTTGAAGCTGAACGCCTTCTTATGCGCGTTGCCGGTTACCGCGTTCAGACCGAACAGATTGTTCTTCGTCCGGGACAGCGTGCTCTTGCCGTTCCCGCTCTCGAGCTTCATCACCGCGATCGTGAAGAACGCGTTAATGCCGTATTCCTCCTCGACGCCGAGAATGACATCCTCGAGACCGTATCCTTGCAGCTTCGTTCCTTCGAGCAATGCCGCAATATGGGCTTTCGTAAGCCCCGAAGAGGACTTGATTTTCGAAGTCGGCTTGAACGGGTCCCCGCCTCGATCCGATACGGCGGCCGAGATAGCGGCCGTTTTGGCCACGGCGCCGGCCTTGGACGCCGACACCGACGTTGCGGCCGAAGCGATTTTGACGACGCCTTTCTTCTGCGCGGCATCCGTTGAAGGAGCCGCGGCCTTATCCGCTTCCGGCCAAGGCACGACGTAGCGGCCATGCACGTAACCGCCGCCTTCGAGCGCCAGCCATCCATTATCGGTCGCTTGCCGCACATGAATGGCAGTGCCCTGCTTCAACGAGCGGATAATGTCCGAGTCGGCATTCGGCATGGCGCGGACATTGAGGTAATACGCGGTTACTTGATAGACCGGATTCGTGCCGGGGACGGATTGCGCGGCAGGCGATGCGCCGGCTTGATCGGATACGGAAGCCGGGCCGGTTACGCCGGCTTGAACGGACGAGGGAACTTGGGCGGTTACGGGAACCTGGGCCGATGCGGGAACCTGAACGGATGGGGGAACAGGAACCGAATCGCTATGTATGGAAGGAACTGAAGGCGCAGCCGGGGCAGTGATGGACGAGGATTCGGGGATGGCCGTGACGGGCTGGAACGACGATTTCGGCATGGTCGGGAGCGTCGGCCCCGTCAGCAGAGCAGGCGCGAGCGACTGCTTCTTGATCTGCCATTGCGGAAAGCTCTTATCGGCTGAAGACTTATTCCACTCATGGATCGAAACGTTGGAAGCGAAGAGCAAGGACGCCAGAAGCGCCGCGCTAATCATATAGACCGCTGCATTCCATTGGATAATCCGAGACATGAATACACCTCTTCCTTGGATTTTAAGGGCCTTTCCGATATAGGTTAGATTGTAAAGGCTGTCTTTTGAAAAGCATGTCAAAGCTTCTGTAAGAATCGTATGAAGTTTTGTCGACGGACATGCCGCTTCTGACGAAATAAAAAGAAGCCCGATCGCTCGGGCCCCTTAAATGAGAAAATTCCAATCTGTTTTTAAAACTGCCGTCAATTTGTCAAACCCGCGTCGGGAAAGCGTTTCCGCCCGCTGAAACCGTCGTCGTACCCATGATAATGGGATGCGCGCTCCTCGCCTTGCTTCCAGCAAATTAGAATTTCCTCACCATTGAGCATCGAGGGGAAATCGATCAGTCCCGGATTGATCATTTTGAGCAAGACGCCCTTGCGTTCGAAATTGCCGACGGCCAGCTCCACTTCCATCCGCATGAACTCCAGCTGGCTTTCCAGCTCGAAGAATGGATCGTCGCTTCCGCCGCCCGCAGGCCGCGATCCGCTCCGGCGATTGTCCTTCAATTGTTGAAGCATTTCGAACTTCATCTCGAATTGCTGCACGAGCAGCTGGAGCTTGATTAATTCTTCCTGCAGCCGAGGCAGCAGCAAATTCGCTTCTTCTAATGTAAACAATACCGGCTTCATTGCGTTCATCCACTCCTCCACGACCAGTGTACTAAATCCCGGCGCAAAATGCCATTTAGCCCGCCCCCCCGCAGCGCGGGATCAACGCCGCCTTCCTCCGTGCAGCAAAAAAGCCGAAGCATCCCGCTACGGGGCTGCTTCGGCCGTCGATCCTTCGTGAAAAACGGCCAGGGATGACCGTTTCGGCATGTATGTCCTAGACCTTGGCTGGGATCGGCGCATAGCCGGCCGCTTGGTAAATCATTTCCGACAGCTTCACGACTTTGAGCGCGAATTCGCCCGGCACAAGCACTTCGTGGCGGCCCAGGATCGCGTCGATGAAGCTCTTGTCCTGGTTCGTCGTCGCCTGCGGCAATTCCGGGGTCACATGCTCCTGGCCTTGGCGGCGCAGCGTGATCTTGCCGTTGTCGAAGAAGATGCCGCCGGTCTCGCCGCAGAAGACGAACGTTTCATGCCAGCACGGGGAATTGCCCACGAGATTCAAGCCCGCGATGGCGCCTTCCGCGAAGCGGATCGACGTGAACGTATCGATCTCGACCGGCGTGCCGTTCGTTTGAAGCTGCGGCTTCACTTCGACCGGCGTAAGGCCTGTCGTCCACAGCAGCACGTCGATGATGTGGCTGCCGGAATCCATCAGGAAGCCGCCGCCGGACAGCGAAGGATCCTGACGCCACGAGCCGACCGTGCCGACTTGCCATTCCTGGTACAGCGACGCCGTAACCGACGTCAGCTTGCCGATGACGCCGCTTGCGATCGCATCGCGAATATACAGGAACTCCGGCTGGAAATGGCGCTGGTAAGACACTTGCATGATTTTGCCCGATTGTTCCGCGATCTGGATCAGCTGCTCCGCTTCCTCGGAGGAACATGTCATCGGCTTCTCGATCAAGACGTGCAGGCCTTTGCGGAGCGCGTCGCCCGCCTGCTGAAAATGCAGCGTGTGCGGCGAACAAATGACAACGGCGTCAACCGCGCCGGAATCCAGCAGTTCATGATAGTCCGAGTACGTCTGCACGCCGGACAGTCCGTGGTTCTCGATAAATCTGCTTAAGCTCGCGGCGCTTGTATCCGCCAAAGCCGTAATCGTCGCCTCCGGCAGTTCCTGAAGTTGGCGTGCATGCCAGCCGGCAATGCCCCCCGTACCGATAAATCCTATGCGAATTGCGTTCAACTGCTTCGCCTCCTGATGGATAATAACTCTTGCCTTCCTAAAGTAGCATACAATGCAAGCGCAACCAATCCAATATCACGCCAAAATCGCATGTTTGCCGACTGGATTCGGAGGCAATGATAAACAGGAAGCGCGATTGCTTTAATGCTGCATACAGGAGGGTTTACGAACATGAACAAGGCAACATTGCTTAAAGGAGCGGCGGCTTCCGCGCTGCTCTTCGGACTTGCGGCCGCAAATCCGCTGCAAGCGCTGGCCAGCGACCATCACGACAAGCAGGCGCCGCAAGTGACGGTGAAGATCATCGATGCGAAAGGCGAAGCGATCGGCTCCGCCGTGCTCACCCAGAAGGAGAACGCGGTGCTCGTGCGCGTGGAAGCGTCCAAGCTTGCGCCAGGCGAGCACGGGCTGCACTTCCATGAGACGGGCAAATGCGAAGCGCCAGGCTTCACGACCGCCGGCAGCCATTTCAATCCTGCGGCCAGGCTGCACGGCTTCAACAATCCGAAAGGGTTCCACAACGGCGATCTGCCGAATTTGAAAGCCGATGCCGGCGGCAACGCCAAAGCCGAGTTCGAAACGAAGGTCGTCACGCTCGCGAAGGGCCAGCCGAATTCGCTTCTTAAGGAAGGCGGAACCGCGCTTGTCATTCACGACAAGATGGACGATTACGTGACCGATCCATCCGGCAACTCCGGCGACCGGATCGCCTGCGGGGTCATTCAATAAGAGAATCGCATCCATATCCGAAAGCCGCGGCATGGTATCAAGTGCCACGGCTTCTTCCGTTTACAATTCGGTCAAAATCCTTTACATTGATAGAGTTAAATCGAGAGACGAATGAGAGAGAGAGAGAGAGAGAGAGAGAGAGACACAGCGAGTCTGAGCGAAACCACTACTGCCATGAAGGAGCTTGCCCGCAAAATGAACCGTACCGCGACAATGGAATTATCCCCTTTGGTCAACATGCTTGATCTGAAGCCGCACCCGGAAGGCGGCTGGTATAAAGAATTGTGGAAGGCGTCGTTCGAAATTCCGCAGGACGTGCTCGGCGGCGCGTACTCCGGTCCGCGTTTCTCGGCGACGTCGATTTATTTCGTGCTTCATCCGCATGAGTGCTCCGAATGGCATACCGTCCTGTCCGACGAGCTATGGCTTTGGCATTCGGGCAGCCCGCTGCTGCTGTCGCTCGGCGGAACCGGAGCGGATCCGGGCGTCACGGAAGAAATCGTCATCGGTCCCGATATCGCCGCCGGACAGCGCCCGCAAGCGCTCGTGCCCGCGAACGTCTGGCAGAAGGCCAAGCCGCTCGGCGACGAGCCCGTGCTCGTCTCCTGCGTCGTGGCGCCGGGGTTTCATTACGACGATTTCAAATTGATCGCGAAATAAGGCGGCCGCGGCCGCGTATCTGGGTGACGGCCCAATTAAAAGCCGATCAGGATATTCCTGGTTGGCTTTTTCTCATTGTCAATCCCTGCTTCATGAGTCTTTTCTCATTATTTTCTAACAAACCTGCTTCAGCGCTTGATAAATAAGGGTTTCCTTTTACATAGGTAAATTTAACTAGATTTAGGCGTGTTATAGTAGTTTCAGAGACCAAGTCCATGGCAACTAACAACCAACGATCAGGAGGACTTCGAAATGAACAGCACGACAACGAAGAGAACGGGCAAAGGTATCGCCAAGAAGCTGGCAGCCCTTACATTAGGAATGACGATCGCTTTCACGGGCGCGGCGATGACGATCGCGCCGCAGACGACGCATGCCGCGACTTCATCTTCGACGCTCGCGAAGAAGATAACGGCCACCGGCGAGAAATATATGGGCGTTCCTTATAAATTCGGCGCGAAAGCCGGCATCACCAGCGCATTCGACTGCTCGTCCTTTATCCAATACATTTTCAAGAAGAACGGGATCAGTCTGCCGCGCTCGTCCAAGCAGCAATCCAAGGTCGGCGTGAAAGTATCCAAGAGCAACCTGAAGGCCGGCGATCTGGTCTTCTCGGATACGAACGGCGACGGCGTCATTAACCACGTCAGCCTGTACATCGGCAACGGCAAGCTGCTGCACACGTACCGCGTCGGCATCGGCGTGACGATCTCTACCTTTAAAGGAAGCACCTGGGACCGCAAATTCGTGACGGCGCGCCGCGTACTATAGCCATTCGGTTCGAAGCGTTCTGTAACCGTTCGGTTCAACGCCCAAACCGGCTGTTTCCAGTCGCGCCTGCTGTCCATCATCGCAATACCGCGCGCAGAGGCCGATCGCTTCTGCGCGTTTTTCGCCTGGATAGGCACGCGTATACGCCCGATTCGACGGTATCCCATACACTGGTGGGAGAGCATGATTCGCTTCAGGGAGGGACACGCGATGATATTGGATATCGGCTGCGGCTTGTTGAAGAGACCGGATCATTACGGCATCGACCGCTCCCCCCTGCCGGGCGTCAACATGGTCGGCGATCTGAATGCTTCATGCAACGGCAAGAAGCCGCGCTTCCCGATCGGAAACGCGGCTTCTTGCCGTTGGCTGCTCATGCGATTTTGGATTAGCGCAGTATTGGATCGACGCAATATGGGATAGACAAGCTTATCGATTAAGCGCGGTAGACGTATGGATCCTTCGGCTTGTCGATATCGTTCCAAGCTTTCACTTCCAGCACGGGCAGCGTCTGCTTGAACGGCTGATAGAATTCCGAACTGAGCTTGCCGGTCACGTGCACCCACTGATCATTCTGGAACGCCTGCCCTTCCGGGAAGCGGACGAGCATGCCGAACACGCCGGAATCCGCGACGCAGTGGATAAAGCCGAAGCGGAAGACGAAGTATGCGTTGCCCTCGACCTGCTGGCCTTTATAGATAAACCCGTCGAAACCGATCTCGCGGCCGATGAACGCGTCGGGATAATTGTACAGCGCCTCGAGCCCCTTCAAGAAATTGGCATCGGAGAGCTCCAAATCTTTCGCGCCCGTGAATTCGTTCAATTCCTTCTTCGATACCTTGGCATACCCTTGCTTGCCGTAGAACACGCTCGTGTCCGGCTTCAGGAACTGGTGAAACCCGGGATTGTCGGCCGAGACGTTGAAATCCGGAAACGAGAATCCCTTGGCCTTCACGAAGCTGGAATCAAGCGTCTGCACAGGCAGGAAGAATCCCGTCAGCAGCGGAAAGATAAGAATGCCGTAGCCTAGATACCGTTTCCAGCGGATCGGCTGCTCATGCGAGTGACCGTGATGATCGTGATGATGATCGTGGCCGTGATCGTGATTATGGCCGTGACCGTCGTGATCGTGTTCGCCGTGAACGTGGTTGTGACCGTGTTCGCGATGGTCGTGATGATCATGATGGTCATGGTGACCGTGTTCGCGGCTATGTCGAGCATGATCATGGTAATCTTCATGAACATAGCCGCCATGGCTTGCTTCGGCATAACCATGCTCATGCTGCCCGTGATGGTGGTGCCCGTGCGCCGCATGATCCCCAATCGCTTGCGCATCATGCCGATGCCCCTCGCTTGCATCTTCGCCGCCTTCGGATGCCTGAAGCGCGGCGAGCAGCGCGCTGCCTTCGGCTTCCGCAGACTGCCGTTCCGCCTCCAGCTTCGCCTTTCGCTTGCCCGCGTCCTTCTCCTTGGCGTACAACCGGATAAACTCGAACGCGAACAAGACGACGAGCAGCGCGATGGCGCTCCGGGACAAGTACGCATACTTCATATTGATGTACTTGTTCAAGTTGCCGTTCATGTTCATCATCAGGAACAGGCACGCGAATCCCGCCAACAAATAGAGTCGTATCATCCCAGCAGCCTCCCAACCAGCAGCGATACGCCGAGCGTGCAGACGACGATGAGCCCGATCAAGACGAGCACGAATCTGCCGCGGAACACGCCGAGCAGCATCAAGGTATTCTTGATATCGATCATCGGTCCGAACACGAGGAACGCCGACAGCGCGCCGACGGAGAACGTGCTGCGGAACGACGATGCGATGAACGCATCCGCTTCCGAGCAGAGCGACATGACGAATGCCAGGCAGATCATGACGAGCGAGGCTGCGACGGGATTGCCGCCGAGCTTCATGAGCGACGACGTCGGAATGAACGTCTGCATGGATGCCGCAATGAATGCGCCGAGCACCAGATATTTGCCAACGGAGAAAAACTCGTCGATCGCGTGCAGCATCACATCGTACAAGCGCCGGTACATCGGCATGCTGACACGCGGAATCGTCGGCTGTTCCGAAGCCGCAGCCGTTTCCAGCGCGGCAGTGCCCAGCTCCGCATCCTCCCGCAGCCGCATCGGCAGCTTCGGATACAGGTACGACAGGATAATCGCCGTCGCGTAGGCGACGACCACGGCCGCTCCCCCGCGCACGAGCACCATGCGCCAGTCGTTGCCGAACGCGATATACGTCGCGAACAGCACGACGGGATTGATGATCGGGCCCGTCAGCATGAACGCGATGCCAGCGTGCAGAGGCACGCCTTTGCGCAGCAGCCTCCGCGTGATCGGCACGATGCCGCATTCGCAGGCGGGAAACAGCAGCCCGACGCCGCAGCCGAGCAAGGACGCCGCGAACCGGTTGCGCGGCATGACACGGGCGATCCAGCGTTCCGACAGAAACGTCTGAATGAGCCCGGAGACGATCACGCCGAGCAGGATGAACGGAATGGCTTCCATGATCATGCTGAGAAAAATCGTATTCAGTTGTAGAAATGTAACCACGGCTTACCTCCCTGGGCGAAACGGCCGGCGAAGTCCTTCCGGCGACGCGGCTCGTTTCGTGCATGCGTATATAATCTACGTCCCCTATCTATCTGTTCCCTCATTATCTATCATTCTTCCGCCGAAATCCAATGACGGTTCTGCGTCGGCGCCGCCGCGTCCGACCGTTTACCCCAAAAGGCTGATTTCGCCAAAATAGCGGAACCTCTGTCCTCAACCCCTAAGGTCGACGATCCTCCCGGCACATACGGCGTCAAACGTTCCAGGGCAGCCCGAAGAGGCTGTCCCGCAAGCGATCGCATGCCATGGGAACAGCCCGTTTATTAAGCGAAAGGACCTCAACTTCCACTGCGAAGCGGAGGAAGAGGTCCTTTTCCCGGAGACATTCGTTTCTCAGCGGAACGCCTGCGTATCCGGTAGATGAACGGGATAAATCCAACGCAGCGCGGACGTTCCGTCGGCTGCATGCAAAAGAACCGCTGCAGCAGCGGTTCTCCTGAACTAATTGGCGGCAAGCAGACGCTCCCCGGCTTCGTTGTAGTACTTGCTCATCGCGACAAGCATATTGCCCATTCGCTCTTCCTCCGGATACAAGACGCGCGAGACGCCCTCTTCCCGCATCGCTTCCGCGGTCACTTTGCCGATCGCGACAGGGAGAACGCGGGCTGCGAATGCATCGCGAACCGCTTCTGCCACGCCCAGCCTCTCCGCGCATCCCATTACAAAACGAACCTGGACCGTGCTCGTCAAAGCGACGGCATCTATCCTTCCGTGGATGATCTCCTGCAGCAGCTGCTCGATGACCTCATCGACGGGCGGTATATGCCGATAGGGCAGCAGTTCCTCGCATACGGCCCCTCGCCGCGCCAGCTCTGCAGTTAGCTTCGGCGCCGGATCTCCGTACAGCTGAAGCGCAACGCGGCTTCCCCGCAGATCGTAACCGTCGTCGAGCGCTCGCAGCAGTCCGGCCGTCGTACCGTCATCATCGCGCGCTTCGTGTACAAGGCCAAGCTTGCGAAGCGCATTGACCGTCTTGTATCCGCGTGCCGCAAGCTTCATCCGGCCAAGCGCAGCGAGGAACGGCTCAGCTAAGCCGAGGTTTTCCGCTGCCTGGATGAGCGCATCCGTCCCGGCTCCCGTCGTGAGAACGAGCCAATCAGCCGGTCGATCAATTAGCGACCGCAGCTGCGGCTCGATCTGCGAATCGTCGATAAACACGGTGCCTTGCGCAGGACGGATGACGGCCGTGCCGCCGAAATTGCCGATCATGCGGCTTAGCACATCGGATTGGCGGGTACCGGTTACCGCTATGATTTTGTTATCCAACCTCGCCATACTCGCGCGCCCCCTCTACGATACTTTCGTCTTGCTTAACGCCATCCGCAGAATCACGTTCTCATGCTCGTCGATGAAGACCGGAAACCGCTGCACGCAGCCGTCATCCGGCGCCTGCACCAGCCCGTCATTCAGGTCGATCTTCCAGTCGTGAAGCGGACAATAGACGTGACTGCCGCACACCATGCCTTCCGACAACTTGCCGCCCTTGTGCGGACATCGATTCTCGATCGCGGTCACGGTGCCGTCGGATTGCTTGAACAAGGCAAGCTCGAGCTCGCCTATACGAACGATCCGGCCTCTGCGCTCACTAAATTGGGACACATGCCCGATGACGTACTCATTCATGCTTGGCCGCCCCCTTCGTTATGCGCTGCACCCGACTCATTGCTGGCAGCCGCTTCTATCGATAACGGCGCAGTAAGCGCCTCGAACGCATTGCGGAGATCGTCGTTCTCCACGATTTGCTTCCACGGGTCCCGCGTCTGGCCAAGCGCGACATGGATTCGTTCGTTCAGCGCGTCACGGTCCTCTTGATTCGCAAGCGCCTTCTTGATCGTCTCAAGCCCTACGCGAATCGACCATTCACTCGTCCGTTCGCCGAAGTTCGCCGTCTCCCGGTAATACTGCAAGTAAGCGCCGGTCCATTCCAGCACCTCATCCTCCGTTTTCACTTTCGTGAGCAAATCCGCCGCCCGCACGCGCATCCCGCCGTTGCCGGCAACATAGAGCTCCCAGCCGCCATCGATCGCGACAACGCCGAGATCCTTGATCGTCGCTTCCGCGCAGTTGCGGGGACAGCCGGAGACAGCGAGCTTTACCTTATGCGGCGTGTTCAACCGTTCGAATTTCTTCTCCATGTCGATGCCCATCTTGATCGCATCCTGCGTGCCGAAGCGGCAAAATGTATTGCCGACGCATGTTTTGACCGTCCGCAGCGCTTTGCCGTACGCATAACCTGACGGCATGTCGAGATCCTTCCACATGTTCGGGAGGTCTTCCTTCTTCACGCCGAGCAGGTCGATCCGCTGACCGCCGGTGATCTTCACAAGAGGCACATGATACTTCTCTGCGACCGCTGCGATCTTCTTCAAGTCCTCCGGCGTTGTCACGCCGCCATAAATCCGGGGAACGACCGAGAATGTTCCGTCCTTCTGGATATTGGCGTGGTTGCGCTCGTTCACGAACCGGGATTCCGGCTCATCCTCATGCTCCTTCGGATAGAGCATGCCAATGTAATAATTAAGCGCAGGGCGGCACTTGGAGCACCCCTCCGGATTGCTCCATTCAAGGACATGCATCACTTCTTTCGTTGTCCTGAGCCTCATCCGGCGAATGGCCTCGACAACATCGTCCCGCGTGAGCGGGGTACATCCGCAAATCCCTTCCTTCACCGGCGCGACCTGCTCCGAGCCGATCGTCGCCGCCAGTAACGCCTCCACGACCGGCTTGCACGCGCCGCAGCTGCCCGATGCTTTGGTGCAGGCTTTGATTTCGCCGATGCTGACGCAGCCTCGTTCCGTAATAGCGGCGACAATGGTCTCTTTCGCCACGCCGTTACAGCCGCAGACGATCTCGTCGCCGTTCATCGCGGCCGCGAGGTCGATCGGGCTGGCGCTTCGCCCGCCGCCGCCAGGGGAACCTGCCCCGCCGAACAAAATTTCTTTCTCGCGGCCCGAATAATCCTCGCCGCTCCGAATCGCCGAATACACTTTGGAGCTCTCGGACGTGTCTCCGAACAGCACCGCGCCGACCACTTTGCCGTGCTCGAACACGATTTTCTTATAGACGCCTTCAAGGTCGTCCTGCACGCGAAGCGCCTTCGTCCCCGGACCGTCCGCATAGCGTCCCGCCGAAAATACATGTACGCCGGAAACCTTCAATTTCGTGGAAACCACGGACCCCTTGTAGCCGTCGACCGCGATGCCCGCAAGCTTCTTCGCGAGGACAGCGCCTTGCTCATACAGAGGGGCGACAAGTCCATAGGTCGTTTCTCTATGCTCCGCGCACTCGCCGACGGCATAGATATTCGCTGCGCTCGTCTGCATATAATCGTCTACGACGATGCCGCGATTCACTTCGATGCCGCTTACCCGCGCAAGCCGAACGTTCGGCCGAATGCCGACCGCCATCACGATCAGATCGGCCGCTTCCTCCGTGCCGTCCTGAAAACGAAGTCCGCTCACCCTGGCATCGCCGAGAATGGCATTCGACTGCTTTTGCAGCAAGAATCGCATCCCTTGCCGTTCCAGCTCATCTTGCAGCATGCGCGAGGCTGCCCAATCGAGCTGGCGTTCCATAATGTGACCGTGTTTGTGAACGACGCTGACTTCCATATTCAGATGAATCAAGCCGCTCGCCGCTTCCAGACCAAGCAGCCCTCCGCCGATAACGATCGCTTTGCGGTAGCGCTTCGCCGTTTCGATCATCGTCTCGCAATCTTTAATATCGCGGAACGCGATGACACCTTCTTTATCCGCCCCGGGCAGCGAAAGCATATACGGAAGCGAGCCTGTCGCCAGCACCAGCTCATCATACGGAATGACGGCGCCTTTATCCGTGACGATCTGCTTCGCCGCCGAATCGATTGCCGTTACGCTCTCGCCCGCATGAAGCGTGATGCGATTGTCGCGGTACCAATCCCAATCGTTCAATATAATATCCTGCATGCTCGAATCGCCGGCGAGTACGGACGAGAGCATAATCCGGTTGTAGTTCGGATACGGCTCGGCGCCGATAATCGTAATGTCGTACCGATTCGGGTTCAGCTTCAGCAACTGCTCTACGAACGACACGCCGGCCATCCCGTTGCCGACCATCACCAATCGTTGTTTCATCGCTTTCCACTCCTCGTATACAAACATAAAAGCCTACCCCGCTGTCATGATGAAGAGCAGGATAGGCTCCATTGCCTTAGGAAGCGGCACGCCATTGTGCCATTCCATTCGTATTCTTGGGTTTAGTATAGCTGCCAGAGAACGATATGTCAATAAAGTTAACACATGAAATCTATAAAAGGACAAACCGATTCGATTCACAAGATATCACCCATTTACTCATCGACTAAACCTGCATTTGATGTTATATTAGATTACATAATTCCACTGTACATCTAAATGTCTGGCATGAATGCCATCTTCGCGAGGTGATTGTTATTCCGACAACCATTCTTCTTATCGAACCGGGAACGCGCGCCATCCCGTCTCCCCATCCTCTTCAGCAAAGCTGCCATAAGCTGTACCGAGCAGCAGCAACCAGCGAAATCCAGCGTCATATTCACACGGCGGATGCCGTCGTCCTGCACGTCCCGCATGCCGATCTGGTCGATTGGCAGACAGCGATCATAGGCATGAGACGGCTGCCCGTCTACTGGCTATGTTCGGAGGAGGCCGCGCATCAGCAGGCGGACTGGGGCTATGCGCCGGACGGCGTCATATTTCCTTCTATGACGGTGCATGAAATGAAGCTCGCCCTGCAATGGGGCCTTCGCATCTTTCAGCAGCGCAAGCATTGGTTGGAAGAGCGCGAGCAGCTGCTTATGCGACTCGAGGAACGGAAGTGGATTGACCAAGCGAAGGCCGTCCTATGTGAGGTCAAGGGCATATCCGAAGCCGAAGCGTATGATTTTCTGCGCAAGCAGGCGATGAATGAACGGAAACGGATCGGCGATATTGCCGCTTCGATCGTTAAGGTGTATCAGTTGATCCATGGCTAGCAAAATATTATGTTAGCTATATTGACATCAAGATTTTAGCGTGCATATAATGCAACTAAGCTCACAAAGATGTGAGTCTTGATCATGAAATAGTCGGCATGCACAAAGGCGTGCTGCCAGTGGCGATGAGGCCGTATTGCAGGTATGACGACTGCAGTGCGGCCTTTTTATGTTCTTAATCTTACGATTTGGAGAGGAGCTTGACTGTTTATGACGCTGAATCGAGAGAGCTTTTTGAAGAGCGGGCATACCCCTACGCTTGCAAGCGCATTTCTGTACTTTGACACGAGCTTCATGATTTGGGTGCTGCTCGGACCGCTGTCCGTCATTATTATGAACGATTACCAGATGGACGCTGCGCAAAAGGCGAACCTGGTCGCGCTCCCGGTACTCGGAGGTTCTATTCTACGGCTTGGGCTCGGCTACATGACGGATGTCATCGGGCCGAAACGCACCGGACAAATCGGGATGCTGCTAACGGTCATCCCCCTCGTCTGGGGCTGGAAGCTCGCCGATTCGCTTAGCGAGCTGTACATCGTCGCGCTGCTGCTCGGCATTGCCGGCGCTTCGTTCGCCGCGGCGCTGCCGCTCGCGAGCCGCTGGTATCCGCCGCACTATCAAGGCCTTGCGATGGGCATCGCCGGCGCCGGGAACAGCGGAACCGTGTTCGCCACGCTATTCGCCAATCGGATTGCGGAGCATTTCGGATCCTGGCACGTCGTCTTCGGTCTCGCGCTGATCCCGATCGCGGCGGCGTTCGTCGCGTTCACCCTCTTCGCCAAGGACAGCCCGAATCAGCCGGCGCCGCGCAAGCTCTCCGACTACGGCGCGGTGCTGAAGCAACGCGATACGTGGATGTTCTGCCTTTTATACGGCGTCACCTTCGGCGGATTCGTCGGCATGTCGGGCTATCTTACGATTTTCTTCAATACGCAGTATGGATTGAGCCCCGTGCACGCGGCTGATTTTACGACCGTCTGCGTGATCGCCGGCAGCTTCTTCCGCCCGGTCGGGGGCTGGCTGGCGGATAAGTTCGGCGGCATCCGCATGCTGTTCGCGCTTTATGGCGCGGCTGCGCTGATGATGGCCTGCATCGCTTCCCTTCCTCCGCTCTATCTCATTCTTCCGCTGCTGTTCATTGGAATGATGGCGCTCGGCATGGGTAACGGTTCCGTCTTCCAGCTTGTGCCGCAGCGCTTTAAGAACGAGCTCGGCATCGTCACCGGCATCGTCGGCGCTGCCGGCGGCTTAGGCGGTTACTTCCTGCCGAACGTGCTGGGCAGCTTGAAGCTGTCGACCGGCTCGTACACGCCGGGCTTTCTGATTCTGAGCGGGGGCGCGCTGGTATGCATCGGGCTCATCGCGGCTGCGCAAGGGACATGGAAGCGGACATGGTTCTCCGTGGGGCGCAAAGCTGCTCATGCAGATGCCGGAGGATCGACAATTGCGTCATAGATAGCTCGCCGTAAGCATAAAGGGGGAATTACGATGGCGCTGCCGCCGCTCGCTGCCGCTGCCTCTTCGCAGGCAGATCGGCTATACTCGCACTGCTGCTATTGCAGCATGCAGTGCGGGATGGATCTCATCCGCGCCGATAATGAGATCGGTTGGGAAATAAAGCCGAGCCAGCTCTTCCCGGTCGCAACCGGCCGGTTATGCCAGAAAGGACTGAATGCGCTCGGTCATGTCGTCCACCCGGACCGTCTGCTTTCGCCGATGCGGCGCGTTGCTCCCGATGAGCATGCGCGCGCTTCGTGGCAATCGGCGAGCTGGGATCATGCACTGGATGATATCGCGGCCCGCATGAAGGCGATTCAGCAGCAATACGGGAACGATGCGGTATCCGTGTTCGGCGGCGGGTCGCTAACGAACGAGGTTTGTTATTTGCTCGGCAAATTCGCCCGCGCCGCGCTGCGCACCAAGCATATCGATTACAACGGGCGGTACTGCATGTCTTCGGCAGCCGCTGCACAGCTGCGCGCTTTTGGCGCGGATCGGGGCTTGAACGCAGCGCTCGACGAGATTCCGAAGGCGAAGTACGTCATTCTGGCAGGCACCAACATTGCCGAATGCCAGCCGACGATGGTCCCTTACTTGCTCGAAGCGAAGAAGCAAGGCGCCATCATCGTGACCATCGATCCTCGCCGAACGATGACCTCCAAGATCGCGGATATCCATATTAACTTGCAGCCCGGCTTCGACTCCGTCTTCGCGAGCGGGCTGATGCATGTCATCCTTGAGGAAGGCTTGCATGACTCGCGGTATGTCGAGGCGCATACGAGCGGATTCGCAGATGTCCGCGAGGCGGTGCGCGCCTTCTCGCCGGATAACGTCTCGCATTATACCGGCATACCGAAGGAAGTTATTCGCACCGTGGCTCGCGGCTTTGCTCAGGCTGAGACCGGCTTGATCTTCACGGCGCGCGGTCTGGAGCAGCAAGTGAACGGGGTTGAACATACGCTCAGCTATATCAACCTCTGCCTTGTCACCGGCAAGATCGGCAGGCCCGGCTGCGGATTTGGTCCGATTACCGGCCAAGCGAACGGTCAAGGCGGCCGCGAGCATGGGCAGAAAGCCGATCAGCTGCCCGGTTACCGATTGATCGAAGATCCGGCCGCGCGGCGTCATGTCGCATCCGTGTGGGGCATCGACCCGGACGAACTGCCCGGCAAAGGCGTCTCGGCCTATGAGCTATATGGCAAAATACTTGACGGCGAGATCAAAGCGATGATCGTGCTCGGCTCCAATCCGCTCGTCTCCAGTCCGAATAGCGCTCGCGTAGCCGAAGCGCTGCAGAAGCTCGAATTGCTCGTCATCATCGATATGTTCGCAACGGAAACAGCCGACTATGCGCACTGGCTGCTGCCGTCCTCCTCTTTCCTCGAAGCCGAAGGAACGCTGACTAATCTGGAAGGCCGCGTCTTCCATCGTCCGAAAGCGTTCGAGACGCCGGGCGAGGCGCTTGAGGATTATAAAATCATTGGCATGCTGGCCGAGAAGCTCGGTAGAGGACGGTACGCCGCGTACGCTTCGCCAGAGGCCATCTTCGACGAGCTGCGCCTTGCTTCGGCCGGCGGAATCGCCGATTACGGCGGCATGTCTTATACGAGGCTGAAGGAGGAGAAGGGTCTGTTCTGGCCATGCCCGTCGCCAGACCATCCCGGTACGCCGCGCATGTTCGAGAACGGCGCATTCCTGCACGCTGACGGACGCGCCAAGCTGCATCCCATTACGCCGATGGAGCCCGCGGAGACGACGGACCGCGATTATCCGTTCATCTTGACAACGGGGCGGCTGGGCAACCATTACTTAAGCGGCGCGCAAACTAGAAGGACAGCGGCTTTACTGAAGAAAGCGGCTGTCCCGGTAGCCGAGATTCACCCGCATGCGGCCGAACGGATCCTGCTTCGTCCGGGGGACCGCCTGCGGCTGACTACGCGAAGAGGCTCGCTCGTCTTCGACGTGAAGGTGACGGCCGATATCCACCCCACAAGCGTGTTCGTCCCCTTCCATTGGGGCGGCGAGCATTCCATCAATCTGTTGACGAACGATGCGTTAAGTCCAATCAGCCGGATGCCGGAGTTCAAAGTATGCGCGGTCCGGCTGGAGCGCGTCGGTCAAGAAGCATAAGCTCGGAAGAAATGAGCCCGCTCTGCCGAAACTGTGCGGCTGCTTCCGCCTATGGCAGCGGATCCATAATGGCCGCGTCGAATGGTGCGTATTGGTACACCCTATAGGGAGTGTACGATACGTACCATTCTTTTTGTACGTCTGCATCGTACATCAGACGTCTCAAGCGAATGAAGCCCTGACCCCTTGCTCCATAAAACATGCGGCTTTGGCCGCCAGAGAAAGCATGGGCGGCGACAAATTCAATGATTTTACCGCATGATTAGCCAAGAGCCCCACCCTTCTGTTAGAATGGAATGCAGCATCTGGAGAGCGGAGGATATGGAATTGGACTACATCGTACTCGATATTGAATTCAACGGAAGAAAATTCGCCAGCGACCTGCCGATGGAGGTCATTGAAATCGGCGCGGTCCGGCTGGATGCGGAGCTTCGGCAGACCGGCCGGTTTACGGCGCTGGTCAAACCGGTTTATTTTGCCAAGCTGAACGATTTCATTCAGAAGAAAACGGGCATTCCCCAGGAGGGCATCGATGCCGCGGACGGGTTCCCGAAGGTCATCGGCGACTTCTTGAGCTGGCTTGGCCCAAGCGAGCAATTCCTGATCATTACGTGGGGCGGAGAGGACATGAAGCGCATCGTGTTCGACACGCGGATGCACGGTCTTGACGACGCGTATTGGCTCGGCGTCCATTACTACGATCTGCTGAAAGGCTACATCCGGTATAAAGGCGTCACCAACGATGTCAGCGTAGAGAACGCGCTGGCGGATCTCGGCATTACGGCCGAGGACAATCAGGCGCACCGGGCGCTCGATGACGCGCGCATGACCGCGGATATCTTCCGCGCCGTGTTCGACAAGCTCGATTTCGGCCGGATCCAGCAATACGTCGACGTGTACTCCAACGCCAAGGAACGCAAGCTCGTGAAGAACGCCATCCGCATCATCGCCGCCCAGAAAGTGAAGCCGACGTGGCCGCTTATCGTGGAGCATGTGCTGACCGGCAAAATCGCCACCGACGACGAACGCAAAATGGCCGAGCTCGAAGCATACTTCGACGCCGAGATGGCCAAGTCGCCGAGCAAACCGCGCCCAGCGGCGCCGGCGCCCGAACACGCGACCGATCCGTCGAGTTAACGACATCGAATGCACGACATCGAATGCACGACATCGAATGAATGGCTTCGAATGAACGACGCTTGGATATGCAGCCCTTTGCAGCTGTCGTGAACCGCTAGGTTTTTCGGCAGCAACGCAACTAAACCCGCCTACGACTCCAACGGCGGGTTTAGTTTGCGTTACGCTATTTATGCTGATTTGTAAGCATCCGTCCCGCACAGGATCATCTGACTCGATGAATCAGGAACGCATTCTCCACCCGTTCAAAGCCGATGCGCGGATAATACTCCATCGCGCCCGGCGCCGAAAGCAGCAGCAGCGTCACTTCTTCGCCCAGCTGTTCCCGCAGCCGATTCACAAGCGCCGTCCCGATGCCGGACGATTGATATTCCTTGCAAACCGCCAGGTCCGACAAATAGCAGCAGTACGCGTAATCCGTAATGGCGCGGGCGATGCCGACTAATCGGTCCTCGTCCCAGGCGGTCACGGTAATATCGGCATGCTCGATCATGCGGCCAATGCGGTCAAGGTCGTCGACGGGACGCCTCATCCCCGCGCTTCGGAACACATCCGCGACGTCGGCGGCTTGAAGCGGACAATTGATTCGGTACAAGATAGCCATGATTTCACACCTCGTAGGATAAGTTGGTTTCACTTATCATAGCCGATGGCATGGCCTAACGGAAAGTACCAATTCCGAGGATTTCCAGTAGACCGCTCTAGTCCGCGTCAAGATTAGAAAGGCTAGAACAGGCTCGAAGCCGCGGATTCCAAATGGCTTGCCACGCGGTTCCAGATCGTGTCGGTGACGAGCCCGAGGTTCGAGCCGCGCTCCGGATGCACGAAAGGTTCCTCTTTGCGAAAATAGTGCTGATGGCCGCCGATGGTCTGAACCGGAATAATATGCTTCGGCGCAAATTTCATCCGGTTCCAGAACGGGACGCCCCATCGGTTTCGGCTGATGCCGCCCCAGCTGCCGAGACGCGTAATGTAATCCGCGCAAAACCCTTTGCCGTCCACCGAAACGATATAATGCACTTTATCGGCGTGCTCCTCGCGGATCGGCAGCTTAGGCGAGCCGATCTGCACGACGCGCCAATCCGGGACGATCCCTTCCTGGCCCAGCATGACCGCAGCCTGATAAGCCGCCACGCCGCCTCCGCTATGGCCGATGAGCAGGACGGGCCGGCCGGCGGACAGGTTCCGGATTTGTTCGACCGCCGCTTTCGCGCCCGACTGCACCGCTTTGCGCAGACGGTACAGATCCTTCCGCACCATGAGCAGCTGCGCGTATAAGTTGCGCGTATGATCGCCGTACGGATACAGGGCGCGAATGCGCGAAATCATGCCGGACTGCTCGAACCTGCGCTGTAAATCGTTCATGCATTCCAAGAAAATCGTTCTGGATGAACCGACGCCCGCAAGCAAATAAATATCCCATCCGAAAGTAACGTCTGTCTGTGGCTGCACGTTGAATCACCGCCCTGTCGTCTTGCCGAAGCGTATGCTTGGCGCCGTGCACCTAGTATGCGCATTGAATACGGTGCCATTCACGCTGCAAACGGTTACTCCATCGTATTCGCCGCCAGCCGTCCGCGTTTCAGATTTTCACAAGACGTTCAGCGCCTTCTTCTTCGCCAATTGCTCGCGCAGCTCCATATCCAATGCGGCGTATTGGCTGTCCGTCGGCTTCAACGTGCTGATTTCGCCAAGCAGCAGGGCGATGCGCGTCGTGACGAGCATCAGCTCTTCCTCTCGCTGCTGTTTCAGCTGGCGTTTGCTGGCCTTCGGCTGCGCCGTTTCCGCGGGATCGCCTTCCTCGCCGCTCACGTCTGCTTTCGCATCGGCGGGCGCCTCTTCCCGCTCGTCGCGCTCTTGCCGCTCCCGATGTTCGATATAGTCGCGGAACCCGCTCTCCCATCGCCGTATCGCGCCATCCCCGACGACCAGCAGCTTATTGCAAAGCTTCTCGATCAAATACCGGTCGTGCGAGACGATAATCAGCGTGCCGCCGTACGATGCCAGCGTCTGCTCCAGCTGTTCGCGGCTTGCCAGGTCCAGGTGGTTGGTCGGCTCGTCGAGAATGAGCACGTCCTGCTCCTGCAAGATGAGCTCCGCCAGCTTGATGCGCGTCCGTTCGCCCAGGCTGAGCTGCCCGATCGGCTTGCCGAGCATCGCTTCGTCGAAGCCCATGTTCGCCAGCAGCGTTCGCGCGTGGCCGACGTCGTCCCGCATCGCATACGCGTCCCGCAATCGTTCAAGCACCGTGCGGCTGCCTTCCAGATCGGTCACGTCCTGCGTCAGATACGCGATTCGCGCCGTCGGACTGATCCACAGATCGCCGGCCTCTACCGGCTGGCGTCCGGTGATCATCTCGATCAGCGTCGTTTTGCCCGCGCCGTTCGGTCCGATCAGCCCGATCTTCTCGCCGCGCTGCAAGTAGAAGGAGCTGTCGCGGAACAGCGTCCGTTCGCCGAAGCTTTTGCCGATACGGGACGCTTCGACGATCCGCCGGCCGCGTTTGCCGGGACTGTCCCAGCCGAACGTTACCTTCGCCTCTTCCTTCGGCTTCTTTACGCCCTCGAGCTCGATTTTCTCCAGCCGGTGGATACGCGATTTGATCTGTTTATCCATGTTCTTGGCTTTGCTGCGGTAAAACTCCTTCACTCCGCGCATTTCCGCCATTTTGCCCGTCTTGCCGGCCTCGCGGTGCGCCTTGGCCGACCAGTTCTTGAGCCGGTTGATCTCGGCCTCGATCTTCCGCTCGTATTTCTGCCGCTCTTCGAACCGGTGCAGCTGGGTGGCGAAGCGGCGCTCCTTCTCCTCGCGATAGTACGTGTAATTGCCGGCATAATCGACCGATTCGCCGTCTTGCAGCTCGATGATTCTGTCGACCGCCGCGTCCAGGAAGTAGCGGTCGTGCGAAATGACGATCGTCGTGCCGCCGAACGACCGAAGCTCCCCGATCAGCCAGTCGACGCCTTGAAAATCCAGATGGTTCGTCGGTTCGTCGAGCAGCAGAATATCCGGTTTGGACGCCCATATATGCGCGATGGCCAGCTTTGTCTTCTCGCCGCCGCTTAAGCCGGAGAACCTTGCCTCCTCCCATCCCTTCACGTTCCGCAAGCCGAGATGGCTCGATATTTCCAGGAAACGCCGGCTTCCTTCCGTCTCGTCCTCCAGCTCCGGCATGGCGCTCAACGAATGCACCGTATACGAGGTCGATTGGCGCAAATACCCGATCCGCAGGCCTGCCGCATGGTAAGCGAGCGTCCCTCCGTCCGGCTGCATGGCGCCGAAGATCAGATTGGCCAGCGTCGTCTTGCCCGCGCCGTTCATCCCGACGAGCCCGATCCGCTCGCCTGCCGCGATATCCGCGTCGACTTTCCGCAGGACGGCCTGCTCGCCGAATTGTTTGCTGAGATTGCGTAGGGTCAGTAATGTCATATCCGATCACCACTCCGATTTGTAGTTGAATAACTGACAAGGGCGATGATAATCGAACTCCGCACAGAGCGCTGCCGGCTTGACGAGAGGCGGCCGGGAAGTTCCGGTCCGCTCGGCGTCGCTGCCCTTGCAACACAAAAAAGCCGCAGGCAGTGCCCGCGGCTCGCAGCAAACGAAATCGGATAGACGTGAATAGCACTGTCTCCGCTAGCTGGAAACGGCAGAAGCCGTCCTCATGCCGGTTCCGCGCGTTCAAGAAATCGGCCTTCCGCGAATCGCGCCTCTTCGGCAAGTCGAATTCAAGCGGACGCCGATATCGCGCCGGATGACAGCGGGAGTATCTCCCATTAGACACACGTAACCCATTCCGCTTCGCGCACAGGCAAAGCATCTCTGTTCGTCATTATTCGAAAATCATGATCGACAGGGAATTAAGTCCACATGATGTCTAATTGGATACCTCCGATACGGTTAAGTTGCGACCATTATAACATGATCCAATAGCCGTTTGGCAATACCTTGCCCGAAATTGGTCGGAGTACCCCGTAGACACCGGCGAATTCCACGCGCGTCAGCCCTGCCGTGCCCGACGACAAGTTTTGCTGCGCGGCCAGGTTCGGGGTACCGACGACCAAGATCGATATTGCAATCGAGTTGCGCAGCTGGCAATCTGGGAAGTTTTCGGATCCAGTAATCATGATGGCATAACGATCAGGTAGTAGCGTATGCCACCGCAGTTCGATTGCTTGGACGTTTTGCGCGCGAGGCGATTAATTCCATGCAAAAACCCCTTGCCTGCTGGAGCAGGCAAGGGGTTTCGCCGGAGAACGTCCGGTCAGCCTTTGTTCGAACGCCAATCCATCTTACTGTTGTTCAGCAAATATTCGAAGTCGTTATCCAGCCGCTTCTGTTCCGCTTTCCGGGCTTCTTCCTGCTGCTGCCGAAGATCCTCTCTGCGCTTCTCTTCCGCGGACTTCAAATCCTGCGCCGTCGCCTTCAGCTTATCCAGTACATCCGGCCGCAGCAAGTCCTTCAGCGTCGCCGCCTTCTCTTCCTTCGGCTGCGCGTTCGTCTGGGCCGCTGCCGCGCGCTGTCGATCTTTCTTCGCCATACGATCACCTCGATTGGAATGTCATCATTATAGCAAGGCCGGCGGCGGCATGCCAAGCGGCAGTTGCGGTCAGCCGGCGAATTCGGCGCGCTTCTCGCATTGCGTCGGTCTTTGACGGGCGAGAGTATTCGGGCGATTCGCCTCCTGCGGCGCCGAATTTGTATGGCGGCGACAGCATTTCCGGGCTGGTCGCTGTGCGAGAGACCGAATTCCTGCCGTGACGGCAGCATTTCCGGGCTGGTCGCCAATTGCGAGGCCGAATTTCTGCCGTGACGGCAACTTTTCCGGGCTGGTTGCCGATTGCGAGGCCGAATTTCTGCCGTGACGGCAACTTTTCCGGGCTGGTCGCCGATTGCGAGACCAAATTCCTGCCGGGACGGCAACTTTTCAGGGCTGGTTGCCGATTGCAAGGCCGAATTCCTGCCGTGATGGCAACATTTCCGGACTGGTCGCCGATTGCGAGACCTAATTCCTGCCGGGACGGCAACATTTCCGGGCTGGTCGCCGCTTGCGAGGCCGAATTCCTGCCTAACGGCAGCTTTTCCAGGTGGTTCGCCTCCTGCGGCGCCGAATTCCTGCCTGACGGCAGCTTTTCAGGGCGGTTCGCCTCCTGCGAGGCAGGATTCTTGCATGACGGCGGCTATAATTCTTGTACACGCATGCAATGTTGGAGCTAGCCCAGTGTTAGTCAACAACCGTTAAAAAACCTTGTTTTTTGACCAGACCAGGTTTAATGGCGCCGTCAATTATAAAGGCTTCGAGTAACCGAACTTGATGTTGTCCCTCCGTTCGTTTCAATCGAAACGCTCTCCGATGAGACGAAACCTATTTAAATAATGAAAGTGCCGAGAAGTCCTCTTAGACTTGCTCGACACTCTACCCTTGATCGATCGACCAGGCGATACTGCCTTTGGTAGTTCTCGTGCGCAACGCTAGGAGAGTGCCCAGTACCGCGCTGCGGCATGCCGCCCCGCATAACCCATTCACTTCCGCGATGCGCTGATCGCCCCCGTGAGCAGCTGTCGCCGCGTCCATTCGTTGCCGACGGCCGGATCGCCGTCCGCCTTCAGCCGCTCGTACAAGCGAAGCCGCAAATCGGCCGTCAGCTCGGCCAGATCCGGCCTGCCGATCGCGTTGTCCAGCTCCGCCGGATCGCGTTCCAGATCGTACAGCTCGTCCATATCCGTCAGATTCCATACGTACTTCCACGCTTTCGTGCGAATCATGCGCTGCGTGAACAAGCCGAACTGCTGGCCGTTGTACGAAGCGACGACGGCATCGCGCCAAGCATCGGCCGTTACCGCTTCGGCCTCCGTACCGCCGGAAAGCAGCGGCAGCAGCGATTGGCCGTGGAACACCGCGCGCTCCCCGGCTTCAATGCCGGCCAGCTCCAGCAAGGTCGGCCCCAAGTCCAGGAGATTATAGACGAATTGCGGGCAACGCGTACCTGCCTGCCGCCCGTCGGGCTGACGGATCATGAACGGCACGTGAACGACGTCGTCGTACAGGATGTAATGCTTATCCATCATCCGATGCGAGCCGCACATATCCCCATGGTCCGCCGTGAAGACGACGATGGTATTGTCCGCCGCGCCGGATCGTTCAAGCGCCGCAAGCACGCTGCCGATCGCCTCGTCCAATTGGCTGATTATGCCGTAATACCGGGCCACGATCGGCGCCCAGTCTTCCCAGCCGTATGCTTCGATGCCCCAGCTGAGCAGCTGCTGGTGCTGGATGTAAGGCTTGTTCCGGAACGTCTCGCGGAAACCCTCCCACTCCGGAACGTCCGCGGGATCGTACAGCTCCGCGAAGCGTCCCGCAGGCCGGCAAGGCAAATGCGGCTCCGAGAAATGGAGCGCGATATGCCAAGGCTCGCCTTCCGCGTTCATCCGCTCCATCGCCTCGATCGCCCGCCCGGCGAACCAGTGCGTCTCCGCATCCTCGAGCGGAATCGGATTCGTCTCGCCCAAGAAGCCGTTCGTATAGACGACGTCCGGATACCGGCTCTTCCGGAATGCGGCGTAATCGCCTTCGCTGACGTAGGCGTCGAAGCCGAACGCCGTCGGATCCTGCTCCGGATTGACGCCCCATTTGCCGAGGAACACCGACTGGTAGCCGTTCTCCGCCAGCTGCTTGGTCCACGTGTATTGGTTCGGCTGCAGGCAGCCCACCGGCAGGAAGGCGTTGTAATTCCACAGCGCGCCGAACGTCTCCGGGCGTCTGCCGTGCAGCAGCGACTGCCGGGCCGGGCTGCAGACGGGGATATGGGAATAGGCTTGCGAGAACAAAGTGCTTTGTTCCGCAAGCCGGTCGAGATTCGGCGTATGCACGGGATATTGGCCGCTGCTGCCGATGCAGTCGTAACGCAGCTGATCGGCGGTTATCAGCAGGATGTTCGGTTTCCTGACATTCACGGTGGAAGTTCCCCTTTCTTCAGCCGGTTGAACGGAATTGGCTCGGCGAGCAGCCGACATGCCGAACGAACAAGCGATTGAAGAACGACTGATCCTCGTAGCCGACCATCGTCGCGACGACGATCACCTTCTCGTCCGTCTCCAGCAGCAGATGCTTTGCCCGCTCGATGCGCACCTCGTGAAGCACCTCGAATACGCTGCGGTCGTACTCCTCGCGCATGAGCCGGTTCAGCTGCCGGATGCTGGAATTGAACAGCAGCGACAACGATTGCAGCGTGATTTTCTTCTCGTAATTCCGTTCCAGGTAGCCATAGATCCGCTTGGCCGTCAGCTCGCGGTCCAGCTGTCGTGGTGACGGATGGGCGCGATGCGGCGGCATAAGCGTGTAATAGCGCGACAGCAGCACGAGCAGCTCGATGAGCTGCAGGCGAATGATCGTCTTATGTCCGGTCGAACGGGCGTTGATTTCCCGGATCATCCCTTCCAGCAGCCCCAGCACGTGGGACGCTTCCTGGCCGTTCAAGTTCAGATGGTGATTGAACCGCATGTCGTGGGTTAGAAAAGGATGGACGTAGAAATAATCCATGGAATCGGTAATCTCCAGCTCGGCCAGCAGCGCATCCGGGATGAACGAAGGCATGAACAGGCAGTTGACGATCTCCATCTGCCCGCCAGGAGCCACTTCGTACGCATGCGTTTCGCCCGGATTGATGATGAACACGTCGCCGGCGTGCAGCTCGTAGCGCGAGCCCTGGAACAGATGGGTTCCATTCCCGCGAACGACGTACACCAGCTCGACGAATTCATGGCCGTGCTCTTGAATGTTGCCTTGCGACGTTCGCGTGATCCAGAACGGAAACTCCGATTTCATGTAGCTGTTGCTGGACAATATCGTTTCTCTCATGTTCGGCCACCCCTGAATCCTGTCTGACATGCGATTTATGAACCTTATTCCATGGAAGCCGTACCGGAGTTAATGTCCGTCCGAGCCGGCGGTCGCAAGATCGAATACGGCACGGTCCGGATTGCGCTCCCATTCCTCCCACGTCAATCCGACGCCGTTCAGGATTTGCTCGATGCGTCTGCGGAATGGTAATCCCCTGAGCCGCAGCTGCTCCTGCATCGGATCGGGTCTGCCGTCCAGCTTCGCCGCCACGTAGTCCTCCAGCCGGCTCTGCAGCGCGTCCGCAATTTCCGGCTTGGCGTCGGCCAGGTTGACGGTCTCCCGCGGATCCTCCTTCAGATCGTACAGCTCGCGCGGCGGCCTGCGGAATGGACCGGAATCGTACGTGACGATCAGCTTGTAGCGATCGTTCCGAATGGCGCGCGCCGCCTGCCAGGCGCATTCGCTCAAGTAAACCGTATCGCGCGTGCCGTCCGCCGCGCCTTCGATCGCGCTCCACAGGCTGCTGCCGTCCAGCCCGGCCGGATCGGCCAGCTTGTTCCCGGCGATGCCCGCCGGCTTCTCCCGGCGCACGGCCTCGAGCAGCGTCGGCAGCAGATCCGCCTGCTGCACGAGTCCCGGCACGCGTCTGCCGGCTGGAATCCGTCCCGGCCAGCGCATGATGAGCGGCACATGGACCGTCGGCTCGTAGAGACCGCAATGATCCCAATAGATATCATGCTCGGTCAAGCTTTCGCCGTGATCGCCGAACAGCACGAGGAGCGTTTCTTCCTGTATACCTAGCTTCGCTAAATGATCGTCGAGTTCCTTCAAGCGATCGTCCAAATAACGAATTTCCGCATCGTACAGCGCGTCGTAATAATCGGTATCCGTCACGCGGCCGACGAGATCGTAATGATGATGCTTGAAGAACGGATACGCCGTATGGTTGTAGGCGGGCTCCATGCTCCGATTCGCCGGATCGTACGGGTCCTTGGACATGTCATAGAATTCCGATACGTACGAAGCAGGAGGCAAATACGGCGTATGCGCGTCCCAGTAATGCAGGAACAGGAAGAACGATTCGTCCTTGTGCTGTTCGATCCACGGCAGCGCGAGCTTGTTGATCGTGCTGCCGTCGATCCAGCGATTGCCGCCGACGGTGTTGATATAGTAATTGAAGCCGCGGGCGAACCATTCCTTCAGCTGGTACAGGTTATCGACCGCTCCCGTCGTGAAGCCGGCGGTGCGAAGCAGGTTCGGCAGCCACTCCACCGATTTCGGCAGCTGCGTCAAGTCGGAACCGTGGGAGATGACGCCGGTCGTCAGGCCGATCTTGCCCGTGAAGACGCCCGTATGCGCCACCTCCGTCGGAATATCCGCCGCGAAGGCGCGCTCGAAGAGAACGCCGTCCTTCGCGATCCGGTCCATATGGGGACTGGTTCTTTTGCCGTAGCCGTAGCCGCTCATCCGCGAAGCCCGGAGCGTATCGAGCGAGATCAGAATGATTTTCACCCTATATCGCATCCTTTCCCGGCAGATGGTGGAAACGGTGCTTCATCTGGTCCAGATAAGCCAGCACCGTCTGCACGTTCTCGTCCAGCGGCATGCTCGACGTATTCAGCGCGATGTTCGGCTGAAGCGGCTCCTCGTAGGGGTCCGAAACGCCGGTGAAATGCTTGATCTCGCCGGAACGCGCCTTCGCGTACAGCCCCTTCACGTCCCGCATTTCGCAGACGTGGAGCGGACAGTTGACATAGATTTCGACGAAATTCGGGATTTGCTGCTGCGCGTATTCCCGCATCGCGCGGTACGGACTGATCGCCGAGACCAGCACGTCGACGCCGTTGCGCGACAGCAGATTGGCGACATAGGCGATCCGCCGCACGTTCTCGAACCGGTCTTCCATGCTGAAGCCGAGCCCTTTGCAAATGACGGTCCGCAGCTCGTCGCCGTCGAGCAGCTCCGCGCGGCGTCCGCGCTCGCGCAGCTTCTGCAGGACGGCCTCCGCCGTCGTCGTCTTGCCGGCGCCCGACAAGCCGGTGAACCAAAGTACCGCGCCATGACTGTTGTTCATTATGTTCTCCTCCATCTCTCCTGAAGCATCCCTACGAAGGGACTGTAACGGGAGCGCCCCCAAGCTGCTGCGACCGGATCGCAGCCTCGATGACTTCCTGGGCCGCAAGCGCGTCCGCCCCTGACGCGGTGATCCGCTCCGGCTTCACGCCCGCCTTGAGCTCGTCGATGAAACAGCCGATCCGCCTGCCGAACGTGTCGTCGAACCCGTTCATTCCGCCGAAAATCGAATTGCGCACGACCGTCAGCTCATCGGAATGATGCGGATAATAGGTCATGCTTTCGTAAACGTTGTCCACGATGATCCGCCCTTCGTGCCCTGCGACTTCGCAGAACTCGATCGGGTGGCGCATCGACATGTCGTAGCTGCCCGTCAAATGGCCGACCGCGCCCGAAGCGAACTGCACGTTGACCGAAGCCGTCGACCACGACGAACGGCCAGGCGCCTTCGTCATGAACGCCTGCACGCACTTGATGTCGCCCGCGAAATAACGCATGACGTCGATCGAATGCGGATGCAGCGCGCGCATATGCAGCCATTCCGTGTCCTCCTGCGGATTCTGGATCGTCAGCCGCATATTGAGGAAGAGCAGCGTGCCGAGCTTCCCGGCATCGACCAGCTCTCTCGCTTTGGCAGCCGCCGGCGTGAACCGGTGGTTGAGGTTGCACGCAAGCACGAGATTGCGCTCCCGCGCGAACGCCACCATCCTGCGCGCTTCGTCAATGTTGTTCGAGAGCGGCTTCTCGACGAATACGGCCTTGCCCGCTTCCAGCGCGATCATGGCCGGCTCGTAGTGATGGCTGCCCTTCTCGACGCCGGCTGTCGCCACGATCACGACATCGACGCTTTCGCGGGCCAGCAGTTCCCGCAGATCGCTATACGACGGAACGCCGTGGAGGCGGCCCGCCGCCTCCGCTCGCTCCGGCATCAGGTCGCATACCGCCGCAAGCTCGGTATCGGGATGACGGCGATAGGCCTCGCAATGGATTTTGCCGATATTATTGACGCCGACGACCGCAACCTTAATCATTGCTGACCGTCTCTTTCTCCTGCTCCTCGGCCGATTCGGCCTGCTCCTTCGCCTTGTCTTTCGCCTGCAGCGAACGGGCGTTGACGATCGAACCGATGTAGAGCGAATTGTAGGCGTCTTCCGATGATTCGAAGTACCGGTTCTGGCCGTTCCAGTTCGTGTTCGTGTAGATCGGATTCGTCCGGTCCACCTGCGTTTCGCGCTTCGCGATGTAAGCCAGCATCCGTCCGCGCAGCAATTCGACCATCTCCGGCTCCTGCTCGGCCAGGTTGACGTTCTCCTCCGGATCGCGGATCAAATTGTACAATTCGACTTCCGGCTTGCCGTGGAAATCCGGCTCCAGCGCGACGATCAGCTTCCACTCCGGCGTCCGCCAGCCGTGTTTGCGCATCCACGTGCATTCCGTGATATACAGCTCGGTCAGCTCTTCCGACGGAGCGGTCCGCCCTTGCATCATCGGCACCAAGTTGCGGCCGTCGTAGGCCGTGCCCGTGTCGACGTCCAGCAGGTCGAGCACGGTCGGCATGATGTCGGCGATAACGCTGACGCTCTCGACGCGTTTGCCTGCAGGCACGCGGCCCGGGAATTTGAAGATGAGCGGCACCACGAGCGTGCAATCGTAGAGACCGTGATGGTCGAAGAAGCAGTCGTGCTCGTACAGCGTCTCGCCGTGGTCGGCCGTAATGACGACCAGCGTTTCCTCTTCGATGCCCATCTGCTGCAGCTTCGTGAAAATCGTCTGCATGCAAATATCCATATACGCCACGGCGCCGTCGTATTGCGCGCTGACGTATTCTTGGTCGGTGACGTCTTCGCCGATCCACGACTTCAGGAAATCACCGAACGGCCTGAAGTTGTACACCGGCTCCATCGATGCATTGCCGGGATCCTTCTCGTCGTTGCCGTAGAACATGCGCTCGAACGGCGCAGGCGGCAAATACGGCGAATGCGGGTCCATGTGGCGCATGAAGAGGAAGAACGGCTTATCGTCGGCCGCAAGGCGCTCCAGCTCCGGAATCGCGACGTCGTTCAGGTTCTCGGCCTTCGGCGCCCTGCCCGTCGTCTCGTCCGGCACCCACGATTCGTAGTTCAGGTAGGTCTGGAAGCCGCGCGCCGACGGGTTGCCCGTGAAGCCGACGCAGGTCGTGTTGTAGCCGTTCTCTTCCAGCACTTCGGCCAGCGTCTTGACATGGCCGCCGAGCGGGCCTTCGTGGCGCAGCGCCACGACGTCGGTGCCGAACACGTCCATGCCGGTAAGCATGGACGCGTAAGCCGGCGTCGTCGGAATGCTCGGGCTGAAATGCTGCTCGAACAGCACGCCCTCGGAAGCAAGTTTATCGATATAAGGCGTCGTCAGCTTGCTGTAGCCGTAACCGCTCATATGGTCGCGGCGCAGACTGTCGATGCCGAACAGAATCAGATTCGGTTTTTTAGCGGACATCGGGAGTTCCTCCTTGGCGGCGATTAGCGCGCTCCTAATTTTTTGAGGCAGGCGTTCAGGTAGCCGTAGGATTCGGCCGCGACTGCGGTCACTTGCTCGATCGTATGCTCCGGCGTCGCGCCGATGACTTCGAGCACGACCGGGCCGTCATAACCGCCTTCCACCATGGCGGCGCAATAGCCGTACAGATCGATGTCGCCGCGTCCGCAAGCTTGCAGCTGGATCGGACCCGGACCTTGCTCGCGGCCTTTGCAGTCGCGGATATGAACATGCTTCACGCGGCTCAGAACGGCCGGCAGCGCTTCTTCGGCGTTCTCGCCGGAGCGGTGAACGTGGCTCGGATCCATGTCGATGCCGAAGGCAGGCGAAGCGATCTGCTCCATCGCGGCCAGCGTTGTCGGCGTATTGTAGATCGCGTTGCCGACATGGGCTTTCACGCAGAGCGTGACGCCGTACGAGGCGGCGATGCCGGACAGCCGCGCGAGCTCCGAGATGGACTTCGCGAGGTCTTCCTCGACGCCGGATTTGCCGCCGGGGCCGACGTTGACGACCGGAATGCCGATCGCGGCAGCGGCCTTGAATGCCGGAATGAGGCGCTCGTCGCTGAGCGAAGCGACTTCCATGGACAGGAACTTCAAGCCGTTCTCCTGCACGATGCGCTGCAATTCGTCCTTCTGCTCTTCCCAGCGGCTCAGGTCGAGATGCTCGCACATGCCTTGAATCGCGGATATTTCGACGCCGTCGTAACCGCAAGCCGCGATGAGGCGGGCCGCTTCGGCGAAATCGTAGTTTTTGAACAAGACGGAATTGACGCCTAATGAAATCATGAACGATAACCTCCTGTAATGGCAAGAAATGAATGCTGATTGATGCTCGAAATAGGGATGAATTAAGGCGGCAGACCGCCCAGCATGGCCAGATCGCATTGATATCGGCCATTCGAAGCCGCACCGATGTCGGCCGGAAGCAAACCGCACCGTTACCGGAACGGCTTGCTAACGCGCCTCCAGCGGTTGATTATTTCATGAACAGCGGGTCGCCGTGCAGCGGCGGCAGCGGATGCGGACGAACGAGCTCGCCGCCGCTTTCGTACGATTCGATGACCGCGAACGTATATTCCAGCACGGCCAGCGCATCGCGGCCGTTGGCGCGCAATTGATCGAGCGGCACGCGGTTGGAGACGTCCTCCAGGAACGCGTGCAGCCGGTTGTTGAACGTGCGGTTGAAATCCGTCGTGCCGAAATCGGTAACGACCGGCTCCGGCTGTTGGCTGATGGCCGGAATGCCTTTCTCGGCTTTCCAGTAAGATACCTTCTCGACGCAGTTCTCGATGCAGAACGTGCCCTTCGAACCGGCCATCTCGAGGCTCCACCAGCCGCCAAGGCCGTACGCCGCGTCGCCGCGCTGGCTAAGCAGGTAGCCGACGCCTCCGTTCGCGAATTTCATGTGGATGCTGTTGATCGAGACCATGACATCCCCCGCGCTGCGGCGGAAGCCCGGCCGGTCGGAGAACGTTTGGATATGCGTAATGTCGCCGCAGAAGTGGCGGATGACGCTGAACGGATGCGTCAGGAACGCCTTCATATGGAAATACGGATGACCTTTCACTTTCGGGCTGCCGGCCAAGCCGTAGTTGTCCACCCCGCCGTTGAAGCCCATCTTGGCCATGCAGTACACGAGCTCGCCGATGTCGCCGTTGTCGACGTACTGCTTCGCTTTCTCCGCCGGCTCCGTGAAGAAGTGGTTCAGGTTGCAGCCGAGGTAGACGCGCTGCTTCTCCGCGAACGCGACGAGCTCTCTCGCCTCGCGGATATCGTGGCAGAGCGGCTTCTCGACGAGCACGTGCTTGCCGTAACCGATCGCTTCCATGGCCGGCTCGAAATGCCAGCTGCCGTTATCGATGCCGCCCGTCGTAATATCGACGACTTCAATGTCGGGCTCGTTCTCGATCATGTCTTTCAAGCTGTAATAGGCTTTCACGCCGTACTTCTCCGCGGTGGCGTCGGCGCGTTCCTTCACGACGTCGCACACGGCGACCAAATCCGCCAGCTCTTCTTCCTGATAACAAGCGGCATGCAAATTCCCGATTCCGTTCAAGCCGACCAATCCGATTTTAACTGCCATTTCCTATCACTCCCGATTATGAATTTGAGCCTTGCAGAATGAAGACCGAACATAACTGTCTACCTTAATAAGTCGTACCTGATTCTGACGTTAAGCCTGTTCCTGAGCCTGCCTGGTCTTGTTCAGGATTCTGATCTATCCCAAAATCCCGATGTTGATCGAACCTACACGTCGTTAACGGCGGGATCGTTCAACGCGACCCGGCGGCCTTCGCGCGAAGACACGTACGTGGCCAGCACCATGCGCAGCGACGTTCTGCCTTCCTCCGCCGTCGCGATCGGCCCGCGCTCGCCGCGCAGGAACGCCGCCAGCGGCTCGGCAAGCCCGCGGATGCGTTGGTAATGACCGGACGGCGATGCGAGGTCGCTGTCCACCCATGCATTGGCCGCCGCATCGAACCGGCGCAGACCCGCGCCGGCGTCCGGCCTCGGCGCGTTGCAGCTCGGCGCGTCACCGTAGTTCTGTACGATCGTGCCGCGTTCGCCGATGATTTCCGTTGTATTCTGAATGGCGTGGCACGTGAACGAGCAGCTGACCTCGGCAATCGGGCCGTCCGCGTAACGGTAAATCGCGATCCCGTTGTCGTTCGGAATGCGCGGATTGTAGAGCGAGGCGATCTCCGCCGTCACGCTCTCGGGCTCGCCGAGCAGCCAGTGAAGAAAATCGGCCGGATGCGAGGTGTCATCCGCCCAGATGTCGCGGTTGCTGGCCGGATCGACATGCCAGCTGTTCGCGAAATCCGCGTTCAGCCCCACGTTCAGGCCGTGGCGGCGGCGTACCATGAATACCTGGCCGAGCGTACCGTCCTCCAGCCACGCTTTCATCTGTACGTTCTGCGGATCGACCCGCATTTGCCAAGCGAGCGTGAACGGCACGCCATGCTTCGCGACGGCGCCGACGATGCGGTCCGCTTCGGCCATGTTGAGCGCGAGCGGCTTCTGCAGGATGATCGCTTTGCCGGCTGCGGCGGCAAGCTCCACCAGCTCCGCGTGCCGCGACGTTTCCGAAGAGACGACGACGGCTTGCACGTCTTCGCGGGCGAGCAGCGCTTCCGCGTCGCCGTAACCTTCCAGGCCGTAGGCCTCTACGGCTTGCGCCAGCCTTGCGGAATCATGGTCCCAGCCCGCGACAACGCGGACGCCCCGGTCCGTCTGCTGCCAATCTTCGCAGTAGGCGTTCACATGGCCATGGGCAAAACCCAGAATCCCTATGCCGATGGTTTCGTTCATAATCAGCCTCCATCACGTATTTGAACTTCGAATGTGTCGATGAAACCTATGCCTGCGCTCTGTTTCGACGATGATGATCGATTTCATCCAATGGTAAACGCTTTCTACCCTCATCATAGCGGTCCTGAACATGCGTTTCATGGCTGATCTGGACAACGATTTCTCCGATTTGGACCATTTTGGGCGCTTCGGGCATTGCCTGCATGTCCCTGCACCGTTGCTGGGCAACCTAAACAGGCATGCGGCGAGGGCGCCGCGCGCCAAGATTCGAACGTAAGGAGGGATCGATATGGGACGGCATGACAATCAAGCGATTCCGGATAAAATGAAGGGAATGCGGGCGAAGGACAGTCAGGCGGAGAACGACGCGGCAGGCTCCACCGACCGCAACCGCAACCAGAAAGGACATGTGCCGAACAGCCCGTCGACCGGCTAGGCAGAAGCTTCCCGCGCACGACGCAAAAAGGCCGTCAAGCTCCGCTCAGCTTAAGCGGGCTTGACGGCCTTCCGTGTATCTTGCTTTTCGCATGCCTTGCCGGAGGCTTGCGATCATACGCAGCTCAATAGCGGATCGCACGCAGACCATTCGCGGCTCCATCGGAAATGCGCGATCGCGCCTGACTACCTGAAATCCGGCGGCGTGCGGCGTGCGGTATTGGTCAGAATGGCCGCTTCGATTACGGCTTTGCGCACGTACGTCACGACCTTCTCGTTGAAAATACTCGGAATGATGTAATGCTCGTTCAACTCATCCGCCGTGACGACGGAGGCGATGGCGCGCGCGGCGGCCAGCTTCATCGGCTCGTTGATATGTCTGGCGCGGCAATCCAAGGCGCCTCTGAACAAGCCCGGGAATACGAGGACATTGTTGATCTGGTTCGGGTAATCGCTGCGCCCCGTCGCGAACACCGCCGCGTAAGGCAGCGCCTCCTCCGGCGTAATCTCGGGTTCGGGATTCGCCATGGCGAACACGACCGCGCCCGGCTTCATTCGTTTCACGTCCTCCTGATTCAACAGGCCCGCGCGAGAAACGCCGATGAAGACGTCGGCATCGGCGATCAGTTCTTTTAGCGTCCCGGCCTGCGCTTCGACCTGCGGCTGCTCCGCCAGCCACTGCCACATCGGATAGGGATACGTGCCGCCGCGAACGATCGCTCCTTCCCGGTCGACCGGCACCAGGCGCTTCACTCCTGCGCCGAGCAGCATTTTGCAGATGGACACGCCCGCCGCTCCGATGCCGTTCACGACGACGCGGATATTCTCCATTCGCTTGCCGACAACCTTGAGCGCGTTGATCAAGCCCGCGATCGTAACGACGGCCGTTCCGTGCTGGTCGTCGTGGAAGACGGGGATGTCCAGTTCCGCGGCAAGCCGGTTCTCGATTTCGAAGCAGCGCGGGGAGCCGATGTCCTCCAGATTGATGCCGCCGAAGATCGGGCTGATCGTCTTGATCGTCTTGATGATCTCTTCCGTGTCCTTCGTGTCGAGACAGATCGGGAACGCGTCGACGCCGGCCAGCTGCTTGAACAGCATCGCCTTCCCTTCCATGACCGGCGCCGCGGCATGCGGCCCGATATCGCCGAGACCGAGCACGGCCGTCCCGTCCGTCACGACGGCGACCGTGTTGCGCTTGATCGTGAGCGAGTACGCCTTGTTCGCGTCCTCCGCGATGGCGCGGCACACTTTGGCTACGCCCGGCGTGTACACCTTGGACAAGTCGTCGCGGTTCTTGATCGGCAGCGTCGGCTGAATGGTGATCTTGCCCCCGAGATGAACGAGGAACGTGCGGTCGGAGACGTTGACGACCTTGATGCCGTCCAGCGCCCGAAGCGATTCGACGACGGCCGTCTCCTTGTTGTCCTGCAGATCGACGGTGATGTCCCGCGTAGACGTATCGTGCCCGGGGCGTATGACGTCGATGGAGGAAATGTCGCCCCCCGCCCGGCTGATCGCCGCCGCAACGTCGCCGAAGCTTACCTTCGTGTGATCCAGCTCCAGCCGGAAAATCATGCTCGTTTGCGCCATGTTACGCTCTCCTTCTCCCTTGCGGGTGCTCGATCCGTAATCCTTAAGTCCGGTTTGGCCGGAACGCCGCCTGAATCACGCGCAGCGGCGAGCGAATCATAAACATTGATCACTTCCAGCATTGCCAAAGCCAGGCTTTATCATGCGCAGGAGCGGCGGTGCCGCTTGGGAGCGAACGAGACCCTTCGACCGAACGGCCGAGGGTCTCGCGGGCGCATCGATTGCTTCCTCCACGGGACTATAGTTTACGCGAGGTCACCTTCGCCTGCGTGAACAGCAGCAAATAATCGTGCCCGCCGGCTTTGGAATCGGTCCCCGACATATTGAAGCCGCCGAACGGCTGCGCGCCGACGAGCGCGCCCGTGCACTTGCGGTTCACGTACAGGTTGCCGCAGTGCATCGTCTCCAGCGCCTCGGCGATCCGGTCCTCGTCGGTCGAGAAGAACGAGCCCGTCAAGCCGAACTCCGTGTCGTTGTACATCTCGATCGCCTCGCGCCAATCCTTCGCCTTGGCCAGCGCCAGCACCGGTCCGAAAATCTCTTCCTGCATGAGACGCGCTTTGACATCCACGCCGCCGAATACCGTCGGCTGGATATAGTAGCCGTTCCCCGGCGCTTTCGAACCGCCGGCGAGCAGCTCGCCTTCCTCGCGCCCGAGGTCGATATAGTCAAGGATGCGCGCATAAGAGGCGCTGTCGATGACAGGCCCGGCGGCGAAGTTGTGCTCCGGCAGGCCGACCTGCAGCTGCTTCGTCAGCTCGACGATGCGCCCCGCCAATTCGTCGTATACGGCTTCGACGATGATCGCGCGGGAGCCCGCCGAGCATTTCTGCCCCTGATAGCCGAAGGCCGAGGCGACGATCGCCGACGCCGCAGCATCCAGATCGGCCGTCTCGTCGACGACGATGCCGTCCTTGCCGCCCATCTCGGCGATGACGCGCTTGATCCAGATTTGGCCCGGCGCCGTCTCCGCGGCCAGCCTGTTGATGCGCAAGCCGACTTCCTTCGAGCCGGTGAAGCTGACGAAGCGCGTCTGCGGATGCGACGTCAAGTAGTCGCCGATCTCCGCGCCGCTGCCCGGCACGTAGTTGATGACGCCCGCAGGCAGCCCGACTTCCTGCATGAGCTTGACGAATTTGTAGGCGATGACCGGCGTCGCGGACGACGGCTTCAGCAGCACGGCGTTGCCCGAGACGATCGCGGCGGCCGTCATGCCGACGCAAATCGCGAGCGGGAAATTCCAAGGCGGAATAATGACGCCGACGCCGAGCGGGATGTAGGAGAGCCGATTCTCCTCCCCCGGAATCTTGACAAGCGGCTGCGTCTCGTTCACCGCGCTCAGCCGGATCGCTTCGCGGCCGTAATACTCGAGAAAATCGATCGCCTCGGCCGTATCCGCGTCCGCCTCGGCATAGTTCTTGCCGGCTTCCAGCAGCATGAGCGCCGAGAACTCGTGCTTGCGCTCGCGCATCAGCTTCGCCGCCTGGAACAGATATTCCGCCCGCTCGCGCGCCGATACCCGCTTCCAGGACTCGAAAGCGGCTAGCGCCGCCTGCATGGCCTGCTCCGCCAGCTCCTGGTTCGCCTTGCTGACGAAGCCGATGACCTCATTGACGTTGCCCGGATTGACGGAGGCGATTTTCGGCTCCGTCTCGATCATTTGCGCGCCGATCTTCAGCGGATACGTCCGCCCCAGCTTCGTCTTGGCCTGTGCGATCGCCGCTTCCATCGCCTCGCGTTCGTCCTGCCGGCTGAAATCCGTGAACGGTTCGTTGGCATAAGGCTGCGGTTCATTGAATGGCGTTGCCGTCATATCCATTCTCCTCTCCAGATGGGCATCTTGGGTGGTCAGGTGCTGCTCTAACGCATGATGCATCGGTGCATGGCATGCGACGCACGGCTTCGGTCGTTATTTGCCGCGCAGGTTTCTCAGCACGAACCACACGTTGGCCGGCCGTTCCGCCAGCCGCCGCATGAAATAGCCGAACCAATCGGTCCCGTACGGGACATAGACGCGCACGCGGTACCCTTCCTGCACGAGCCGCAGCTGCAGCTCGTCGCAAATGCCGTACAGCATTTGAAATTCGAACGCGTTCCGGTCGACGTTCAGTTCCCGCACGGTCCGTTTCGCATCATCGATAATCGCCTCGTCGTGGCTCGCGATGGCCGTATAATTGCCGTTCGTCAGATGAAGCCGAATTATGCGCGCCAGGTTATCGTCCACGTCCTTCTTCGCCGGGAACGCTACGCTCGCCGGTTCCTTGTAGGCGCCTTTCACGAGCCGGAGGTTGGCTTGCAGCTTATGCAAGTCCTTCACGTCCTGCTCCGTCCGGTACAAGTAGGCTTGCAGCACGATCCCTACATTATCGTATTGCCGGCGCAGCTCCCGATAGACGTCGAGCGTTGCCTGGCAGTGCGCGTAATCCTCCATGTCGATTCGGACGAAATTGCCGTACTTGCGCGCGCGGTCCAAAATCCGCTTCATATTGCCGATGCACAGCTTGCGGTCGATATCGAGACCGAGCGACGTCATCTTCAGCGACAAATTCGACTGCACGCCGGATTCCGCGATGGCGTCTAGCGTCCGGATGCACATGTCCGCCGCCTGTTCGGCTTCCTCCTCGTTGAAGACGAATTCGCCGAGATGGTCGAGCGTCGCCATTCGTCCGCTCTCGTTCAGCTTGCGGACGGCTTCGATCGCCTGCCGGACCGATTCGCCGGCGACGAATCGGGCGGCGCCGAGGCGCAGCCCGTATTTCTTCGCCAGCCGATGGGCCGTACGGCTCTTGCCAAGCGCCTGAAACAAGCTTCTCAATAACAGATCCATGCCGAATGCCTCCAGTGGATGGGACGTTATCGTTCAACCCTCTGCTTGCATGATACGTTGAATATGCCGTTTCTGCGCCTGATCGAGCCCGGCGTTCGGGGACGGTCGGGGGCGGCCGGGTTGCGCAGCGCGCTTCGGAACGCCGCGTGAACCTTACTCCCTGGCGGTTCGTCGGAGCCTTTCACCTGATCCGTTCACGCGAGCTGTTCACCTAAGCAGTTCACCCGAGTTGTTCATCTAAGCTGTTCGTCTGAGCTGTTCATAGGAACGATAAATAAACAGCCGCTGCGGAGCGCAATCGGAGAGATAGCGGTTCGTAACGGCTGTAGTCGTTTCATCTAAGAGATTGCGGCTGTCATTGACGTGTGCTCATCGAATGCTCCTATAGTATGCGTTTGCCGAGCAGCGAAGCGATCAAGCCGATCGCCAGACGCGCGGTTCGCCTGCTCTCGTCCAGCATCGCGTTAACTTCGACCATATCGATGGACGCGATCCGGCCCGATTCCGCCAGCAGCTCGCAGGCGAAATGCGCTTCGCGGTACGTCAGCCCGCCGGGCACCTGCATGCCGACGCCCGGCGCTTCGAGCGGATCGAGACAGTCCGCGGAGAAGCTGACATGGATGCCGTCCGTGCCGTCGCCCGCGATTTCGAGCGCCTTGCCGATGACCGCTTCGATGCCCATCCGGTCGATTTCATGCATCGTGAAGACGGTGATGCCTTCGGACAGTATCAGCTCGCGCTCCTCCGGTTCCACGTCGCGGACGCCGATCAGCACGACGTTCTGCTTGCGGATCGCGCTGCCGCCGGCAAGCCCGCCGACATCGCCGAGAGCCGGCCTCGCATAGCCGAGCGCCACCGCCAGCGACATGCCGCCGATATGGCCGCTCGGACTGCCTGCCTCCGTATGCAGTCCGGCATGCGCGTCGAAATAGATGACGCCGACGCGTCTCTCCTTCGCCGCAAGCCCCGCCAGCACGCCGATCGTTACGCTGTGATCGCCGCCCAGCACGAGCGGCAGCTCGCCGCGTTCCGAGGCCTCCGCGACGGCTTCCGAGACGCTCCGGCACATCGCGCCGACTTCAGCCGCATGCTTGACGGGTCCTTCCGCGACTGCCGGATTCGCCTGCCGGCCGGCGGCGTTCAATCTCGATTCTCCCGTTACTTCGTAAGCCGTTTTGCGAAGCTGGCGCAGCAAGCCGGCTTGAATCATCGATTCCGGCCCCGCCTCGTTGCCCGGCCTGCCTGCGCCGAGACCGAACGGCACCTGAATGAGATGTAGCTTCCTGCCTGAACCGGCGGAGTAACGACCGCCGCTGCCGCGAGTGTCTTTCCTATTAGTCATCGCTTTCGCCCCACATTCGGATCGGTTTGTCATACTATTCTATGCGGCTATCCGGTGCGAATAGCAGCTTGATCCGCTCGAAAGCCCAATCAAGCTGCCCGGTGGCAATCGTGAGCGGCGGCGCGAAACGAATCGTCGTCGCATGCGTTTCTTTGCACAGGATGCCGAGCTTCATCAGCTTCTCGCAATAAGGACGCGCTTCGCCGTTCAGCTCCACGCCGATGAATAATCCCCGGCCGCGAATGTCCTTGATAACCGGGCTGCCGATGCTTCGAAGCAGACCTATGAAGTAGTTACCCCGTTCTTCGGATCTCTTAATCAGTCCTTCATCTTCCAGCACGTCGAGCGCCGCGATCGCAACCGCGCAGCCGAGCGGATTGCCCCCGAACGTCGAGCCGTGCGATCCGGGCTCGAATAAGCCGAGGACCGCTTCGTCCGCCGCTACCGCGGATATCGGGAACACGCCGCCGCCGAGCGCTTTGCCGAGGATGTACATGTCGGGGACAACGCCTTCCCAGTCGCAGGCGAACCGTCTGCCCGTGCGGCCGAATCCGGTCTGGATTTCATCCGCCACGAACAGCACCTGCCGCGAGCGGCACAGCTCGGCAGCTTCTCTCAAATAACCGTCCGGAGGGATGACGATGCCGGCTTCGCCCTGGATCGGCTCCGCGAGCAATGCGGCCGTATGCGGCGTTATCGCCGCCCGGAGCGCTTCGATATCGCCGTAAGGGATAATGCGGAAGCCTGGCGTGAACGGTCCGAAGCCCGCCTTGTATTCGTCCGATGACGAGAACGACGTCACCGTAATGGTCCTGCCGTGGAAATTGCCCTCGCAGACGATGATCTCCGCCTGATTCTCCGGCACGCCCTTAACGCCGTACGCCCAGCGCCGAACCGCTTTAAGCGCTGTCTCGACCGCTTCCGCGCCCGTATTCATCGGCAAAATCATGCTTTTGCCCGTCAGCGCGCTCAGCTTCTCGTAGAATTCGCCGAGCCGGTCGTTATGGAACGCGCGCGAGGTCAGCGTGACCCGATCGGCCTGCGCCTTCAGCGCCTCGATGATGCGCGGATGCCGGTGGCCGTGATTCAGCGCCGAGTAAGCGCTCAGCATATCCATATACCGATTCCCTTCGGGGTCTTCGACCCAGACGCCTTCCGCCTTCGAGACGACGATCGGCAGCGGCCGGTAATTATGCGCCCCGAACCGTTCCGTCCGGGCGATGATCCGATTGGATGCATTCGAAGTGCTTGCCATGCGGCCACGCTCCTTTTCTCCGACTGCACTCTGCTTGCGGGCTTGCGCTTGCGTACTCTCCCGTATCGACTGACGAGCTATAGAATCCGCTCGCCGAACGCGGAGCCGATCAGCTCCACCGCCGCCGAGGCCGTCTTGTTGTGCCGATCCAGCATCGGATTGACTTCCACCGCTTCCGCGGAGACGAGCAGATTCCGTTCGAACAGCATCTCCATCGCGAAATGGCTCTCCCGGTACGACAGGCCGCCGGTTACCGGCGTGCTGACGCCAGGCGCCGCCGAAGGATCCATGCCGTCGAGATCGAGGCTCAAGTGGACGCCGTCCGTGCCGTTCGACACGATGTCCAGCGCCTCCTCCATCACCCGCTTCATGCCGTCGCGGTCGATATCGTGCATCGTGAACACGCGGATCCCTCTCGCTTTCAGAAAGGCGCGTTCGCCGGGATCGATCGACCGCGCGCCGATAATGACGACGTTCCCTGGGTTCAGCTTGACGTCGGCTCCGCCGATCGAAGTCAGGTCGCCGTGTCCGAACCCGAGGGCGGCCGCCAGCGACATGCCGTGGATATGGCCCGAATCGGTCGTTTCATGCGTGTTGACGTCGGTATGCGCATCGAACCAAATAACGCCCAGCCGCTTGATATGCTGCAGGACGCCCTTGATCGTGCCGATTGCGATGCTATGGTCGCCGCCCAGTACGAGCGGAAATCTGCCTTTGCCCAGTTCTGCCGAGACGGAAGCGCACAGCTCCCGGTTGACCCTGGCGATCTCGCTCAAATACTTCAATTTCTCGTCTTCGGGGGCAGGCTGCAGCTGCCTGTTCACCTGCAAGTCTCCGAGATCGTCGATCGTATAGCCGAGCGCTTCCAGCCGATCCTGCAAATTCGCGCCGCGAATCGCGTCCGGTCCCAAATCCACGCCCTTCCGGTTTGCACCATAATGCAGCGGCACGCCGATAATCGTGATGTTGGTCTTCCTCACCGCATCCATACGTTGCACCCTTTCCCAAAACATTCGTTCATTCTCATTGTAGCATAGCGTTTTTTGTTGAAAAAATTGAATAATTCAATGGTTACGATTAAGAAATGCAATGTTGCCTCAATTTCTCTCCAAGATATAGCGCTTGCTGAGACGCTCAATTACCCGCTCCGGCAACGACGAAGAGCCTCCGGCAGACGAACGGCCGGAGGCGGGCATCGATATGGGAAGGCGTCCTGAGGTGTTCTGATGGGCGCCGATGTAAGATCCTATACGCCCTCGATCGGCGGGCGAAGGCGTCAGCCCCATTCCTTCCAGATGCGTTTGACGATTTCCGCGAAGGAATGGATGTTCTGTTCCGCGATCCGTTTCTTGAGCATGACCATATTCGTTTCGATTTTGCCCGGGAACCTGTGAATTTCCGCCAACGTTCCCTTGCGGAGCTCATCCTCGACGAGCCCTGCGCCGAGCAGCGCGATGCCCGTATTGTACATGACCGTCCGTTTGATCGTCTCGTCGGAGACGCAGGCGATGTACTTCTCCGGCGCGATGCCGTATTCCGACAAGCATTCGTTCACGAGGCGCTGAATGTTGGAACCGGACTTGTACGTGATGAACGGGTAGGTCCCCAGCAGTTCGGTCAACGTATGCTGTTCCAGCAGCTCGCTTGTTGTAACGAGAACGAGATCCTCCCTGCCGAGCGGCATCGTCTCGATTTGCGGCAGCTCGCAAGGACCGGCGATAATCGCCAAATCCGCCTCGTTGGACGATACTTTCTTCATCGCGTCGTTGCTGTCGCAGGAGAACAGCTGCAGCTTGACGTTCGGATTCTCGGCGATGTACGAATGCAGAATGAGCGATAAATATTGCGTGCAATAAAATTCAGGCGCGGCCACGGTCAACAGCCCATGCGGATGCTCAAGCTTGCGCAGCTCGGCCTCCATCTCCTCCATGAGCGCGAACGTCCGGTCCACGTATCGCTTGACGAGCTTGCCCGCGGGAGTCAAGAACGTCCGTTTCCCGCTGCGGCCGAGCAGCGTTACGCCAAGCTCGCTCTCGAGCGACTGCAGCTGCAGGGTGATCGTCGGCTGGGTATAGCCGAGCTGATCGGCGGCCCTCGTCAAGTTGAGCGTGTCCGCGACGACCTGAAACGTCTTGTATTTCTTGAAATCCATGCCTGCCTCACGTCCTTGCCGAATTCATTGGAACCATTATAGTGGGAACGCCCCCTTGGGGCAAGCGAAGCCAAGACTGCCTTATGCGGCTGAAGCCTCTGCAATCATCCTTTAGCCAGACGATAGCTAACCGCGCGCGATTAACGGCGGATACTTGGACAATGCGGCGCAATGCCCCCGGAATAAACAAGCCCGAGGGCAGTCCCTCGGGCGGCGGCAATCCGTCTAACTTATTCGATATCCATGGAAATGTCGTCTTCCTCGGCATTGAACCGGATGAGCAGCTCTTTGTCTTCCAGAAACCACAAGTTGTCCGCTTCCATGTAGAACGTGATGCCTTCCACGACGTCCTTCAGACCCGGATTGCGGGGCGTATCCTTCATGATGCCGAGCGAGTAGCCGGGTTGAACGCTGCCGCTGCCGCCAAGCCTTACGAAAATCCGCAAATGATCGCCATCCGCCAATTCCAGTTCCCTGATGTACCATTGTGCAGCCGACTGTTCTACCGAAAGTCTCATCGTTTCCATCTCCTCGTTTTGGATACGGTTACATGATATATATTCGCCGCAGCCAAGGGAATTACCTCTTCGCGGTCGATAATATCAGGCTGCTGCCCGGCTAATAGCGCCTGCGCTGTACCCGCTGCCGTTTGAGGCGGATAACGGCCATCACGCCCAAATACACCAGCAATCCGATCCACACGAAGAGAATAGCCTCTTTCTTGCTGTTCGACGGCTCGATGGCATCATGAACCGGCGACGCGGCGCTCTTCATCGCCGTTTCGACCTCCGGGTACCGCTGCGCAACGGCGGACAAATTCGGCGACACGGGCTTCAGCCAGCCTGCCGAATAATCGCCGAGCGACGTGCGGACGTTGACCTCGCCGGCCGGCGAAACCGTAACCACCGGCGTTTCGCCCTTCGGTACGACGGCGTATAACGGCTCCTCGGCCACGAAGCCCTCCGTCTCCAGGCTGGCGAACGGATACGCCTGCTCTGTCATCTTCACCTGCTGCAAGTCGTAGTTCCGGAACCCGTAATCGAGCAGATGGGTCATATCCTTGTACAGCAGCGCTTTGGTCGGCGATTTCAGCAATACGCCGATCAGCTCCATGCCGTTGCGTTTGGCCGACGTGACGAGCGTGAAACCCGAATCGCCCGTATAGCCGTTCTTGACGCCTGTCGTGCCTTCGTAATTGCCGAGCATTTCATTATGATTGACGAGCGTCGTTTGCCAGGCTTGTCCGTTCCATGGCAGCTTCTTCGTGCCGACAATCGTTCGGAACAAGTCGTTTTGCATCGCGTATCTGGCGATCTTGGCCATATCGACCGCCGTCGTCACCTGCCGCGGATCGGGCAGCCCGCTCGGATTGACGAAGAACGTATGCGTCGCTCCCGCCTTCTCCCGGACGAACTCATTCATCCGATCCGCGAATTTCGCCTTGGAGCCGTCCATGAATTCCGCGATCGCCGTCGCCGCGTCGTTGCCCGAATTCATCAGCATGCCGTACAGCAGGTTGATCAGCGTCTGCTGCTCGCCTTCCTCCAAGTAGATGCGCGTCCCGTCCTCGTTCCGCGCTTCCTTCGACGTCGTCACCAGGCTCGATAATTCCCGGCCGCTCTCGATGGCGATGATGCCGGTCACGATCTTGGTAATGCTGGCCGGAAACTGCTCTTTCTCTTCGTTATGCGCGAGCAAGACGGTCCCCGTCTTGGCATCGATAAGAATCGCGGAATCCGAGGACAGCGCGGGCGGTCCCGGGTCTTCTTCCGCCGCAAAGGCGCGAGCGGCCGATCCGAGCACGAACAGGATCAGCAGCAAGGCGGCTAAACGAACTGGTTTGTATACCGACATGTTAACGCGTCTACCTCCCGCTCCGCTAGGTAAAGACTAGTAACTATTAACGTACCATTAGACGCGGGCGATCAGCAATTATTATTTTGTGGCAATGTCGCGCGGGCTGTCTTGGAGGTGATTGGGGATGCAAAAAACCGCTCCCTATTCGGAGCGGCCAGACTGTCGACAAACTATTCGAAGCTTCCACCCGCGCAGCCTGAACGGGATAACCTGCATAGGCTACGGACACGGGGTCCGCTATCTGTATTAAAATCGGCGTTATGGACAGGTGATCGGACACAGGATCCGTTATTGCCCCCTGGAAGCATCAAATGCCTGCATGTTGGACGAAATAGCGCATCTCCTGTCCGTAAGCATACAGAAAAACGATGAAAACCGGCCAATAACGCATCTCTTGTCCGTTTCCTTGCTTCGACGCCGGCGCTGCTGCCCAGCCGGCCACAAATGCCGGTTGATCCAAACGGTTTCGGCAGCTCAGCCTGGGAGCGGAAGCCATCACGCGTCTATCTGCGCGAAACGCGACGGCGCGTGATGGCCGTCAACCTCGTTCTTGCGAGGAGCCGCAGGGAGCCGCGGGGAACCGCAGGGAGCCGAACGAAACCCGAAGGAACCGACCGACATTGGCGGTTCAAGCCGCCCCGAGTCCCTCGGGCGTAATTCCCCCATCGCTCCCGCTGCAATAAAAGGAGCCGATCCCGGGAAGCACCGAATGTCTCACATCGGGCGAAAGCGCAATCGGGCGGTTCCATCGTCACGCTTGGCCGAACTTCTCGCGGATGCGGTTCGCCATCCAGTAATTGACCTGCCACAGGTCGGCGACCGGTTGGCCCGTGAACGGCAGCGTCGGCATGTAGCCGGGAGGGCCGAATTCCGGCGTAATCGTCGCGATGGCGCGGCCATCCCGCTCTCTCGCCTGCAGAATCCGGCTCCACCAGGCTTCGAATTGACCCAGCTCGTACGCGAATTCCGGCGCGGCCGGATGCGGCACCTGCGGTCCTTCCGCGAATCCGACGCGGGCATGGATATGGATGGCGCGCTCGATCGCGAGCTGCAAATCATCTTCTCTGTCGTCCAGCATCGACTCGGTTACGCAGCACCAGTGGCTGAAATCCGCCGCAATCCGGAGCTCCGGCAGTTCCTTCAAGAGCGCCGTCGTCGCCCACGGCGTGAACATCGCCCGCGCGCGATGCGTCTCGTGCGCGACCGGAATGCCGATCGAACGCTCCACGTCGAGTGCCGCTTGGAAGAACTTCACCTGCTCGGCGAACGGCATGCTGTCCTTCGCGCTGTGCGAGACGATCAGCTGCGGGCCGAAGCTCGCCGCGCGCTCCGCCTGCTCCGCGAACGAAGCCGCATGATCGCCGGAAGAGAAGATTTGGGCAATATAGCCAAGGTTATGCTTGGCCAGCAGTTCCTTGAACTCGTTCTCATGCTCCTTCGACGGGGCCGGAGCCTCGACGCCGGCATAGCCCGCTTCGGCCGCTCTCGCCAGTTGCTCCGCATAAGTGCCGGGCATGCCCCATAAGGCATTATAAATATTCAGTTTCATCGTTCGATTTCTCCTCCGTTGACATTTGATTCAGTACAGCTGATTGGACACTGCCACATCCAGTGTAACAACGCTGTCTCCTCCCGCCAAGCAGCATATGATCCGAAAAACCATGCTTATCATCCTGTCCGCATGACAAGGAATGAGTGAAACTAACCTCGAACTGCCTTATCGGCACATAATGCATGATTGCAATCAAGATTGCAATTAAGGAGGAGCAGCAATAGATCTGCTTACGTTCCATATTTCCCGATTGCTGCGCCGACCTATCGCCGAACGTCCTGCGGATGCGCGTCCGTCAAGAGCGCCGTCACGCTCGCGTTGGAGCTGACCTGCGCCGGACTTTTGCAGCCCGGGATTACTGCCGTCACCGCCGGGTGCTTCAGGCACCAGGCAAGCGCCCATGCCGCCATATCCACTCCGGCAGGCACTTCTTCCGCCGCAATGCGCTGCACCTCCTCGAGCTTCCGGACCGTGCTTTCGCGATCGTGGCGATGACGCACGTCGGTCGCGTCGAAGACGGCGTCCGGCTTGTATTTGCCGCTAAGATAGCCGCTTGCGAGCGGAACGCGGGCCAATACGCCCAGATCCTGCCGCATGCAGGACGGGAATACGGCTTCTTCCGGCACCTTGTCCAGCCGGTTGTATACGACCTGGATGACTTCGGAGCCGATTCTCGTCGAGGCGTCCACCTGATGCGCATTCGCGTTGCTGCCGATAGACGTGCCGAGATGCCGGATTTTGCCCGCTCGGACCTGGTCGTTCAAGACCGACCACAGGTGGTCGTTGTCGAACACGCCGTCGGGACCGGAATGAAACTGGTATACGTCGACGTAATCCGTCTTCAGCGCCTTCAGCGACGCTTCCAGCTGCTTCACGACTTCGTTCGGCGAGAAGCTGTCGGTGCGCGTGAACCGCTCATGGAAGTGGTGGCCGAACTTCGTCGCCACGATCCAGTCCTCGCGCTTGCGGCGGGACAGGTAATCGCCGATCAGCGATTCGGACAGATGATCCCCGTAGCATTCGGCCGTATCGATCAGATTGATGCCGAGCTCGGCTGCCCGGTCCAGAATGGCGTCGGCATCCGCTTGCGAGAACTGCAAGCCCCATTCGCCGCCGAACTGCCATGTGCCTACCCCGATCACGGAAACCTCAAGTCCCGTGCGTCCTAATCTGCGGTATTTCATCATCTTCGATTCTCTCCCTTCGATTGTTGGTCGGACTGGCTTGCCCCTCTCATGGATGGACAGCAGCCGCGAGAATGGCTATTCTTCTTTCTCCCATCGCCGCAGCTGCAGAGACGGCGTAAACCACAGCTTGTAGCTGAGCAAGCTTAATATGATGCTCGTCACCGCCGCCGAAGACGTGAACGCGAAGACGATCAGCATCTGATAGCGAACCGCTTGCAGCGGATCGGCGCCCGCGATGATCATCCCCGTCATCATGCCGGGCAGCTGTACGATGCCGACCGTCTTCATGCCGTCGATCGTCGGAATCAAGCTCGCCTTCACCGCGCGTTTGATGCCGAGCTGGATGGCCTGCTTCGCGCTTGCGCCGAGCGCCAGCAGCGTCACGATCTCGCCGCGGGACGACTCGACGTCGCGCCTCATATGGTTCAGGTAGAGGCCCGCCACGACCATAGCATTGCCGATCGTCATCCCGCTGATGGAGATGATATACTGCGGGGTGCTCTGGATAATATGCATGCCGAGCAGCAGCAGCATGATCATCGCTTCCGTCGAGGCGATGGCGATGCCGATCCTCAGCCCGATGCCCCGCAAGCCCTTCCCCCGCCTGGCTGCGTGCCAGGACGCGATCGCGACCATGATGACGATGATCGGCACGAGCAGCAGCGGATGCGTCGTCCGGAATATCGCCTGCAGCACCAATCCGACGGCGAGCAGCTGCACCGCCGCGCGGATCGTGCCTACGATAATATCGCGCTCCAGCCCGAGCTTCTGGCGCATGGAGACGAATATGGTGATCGCGACGAAGAGCAGCGTGAACGCAACCGCCGTGAGCGACATCAGTCCACCGCCTCCATCGTCCGCTGCTTCAGGAACTGCGCTGCGGCTTCGGTCGGAGGCTGCCGGAAGAAGGCTTCCGACTCCCCGTCCCATAATGACCCGTCAGCCAGAAACCAGATCCGCGTACTGACGCGTCTGGCCTGCTCCAAGTCATGCGTGACCCAGACAAGCGACGTGCCGGATTTCGCTTGCAAGGCAAGCAGCATCTTCTCCACCGCATCCTTGCTGTGCCGGTCAAGCGAGGCCGTCACTTCGTCGAGCAGCAGGATCTCCGGCCGCGCCAGGAGCGAGCGTACGAGCGACACCCGCTGCTTCTCGCCGCCGGACAGCGTATCCGCGTCCTCCGACCAGCCGGTCGCCGACAATCCGGCTGCGGCCATCAGCGCTTTGGCGCCGGCTTCGTCGAATGCCGTGCCGTGCAGGCGGCTGAACGCGCGCAAATTCCACTCGACGCTGCCCGGGAGCATCACCGCCTGCTGCGCCACGTAAGCCGCTTTGCAGCGCCATGCCTGCGGCTCCCAGCCCGCGGATGAACGATCCTCCAACAGCACCTCGCCGCCGCTTGGCTCGTCGAGCAGGGCGAGCAGGCGCAGCAGCGTGCTCTTGCCATGCCCCGAAGGCGCAATGAGCGCGATGGACGAGGGTGTATCGATCGATGCGGCAATGTTCGCGAACAACGTCCTGCCGCCGGCAAGCGTTTTGCTCAATGCTTTGAACGCAAGAATGCCCACGCGCGACCACCCTCCTTCCTGCTCCTGCAGAACGCGTCTTCATTGTTGAATGATTTCATAGCTTGTAAACGGCTTGCAATGCGGATTTCGACTAGTATTTCCGATACGGCCGGCTCGAAATGCGCCGCTGCTTCATCCGATTGCGCGATGCTGCGCCACTGGCGCTTAGCGAGCCTCGCTCGCTACATATATCCAAGTCTCGCCCGGTTGAAAAATATGATACCGCTGGCCACGGTAGTGATCGTACAGCTCGCCGACGAAGCCGACGATCCCCTCGCTGTTGTTCGGATACAGGTCAAAGTGGAGCGGCACGACGACGCCCATCCTTGTGTCGGCAGCCAGCGCGGCCGCTTCCCGCGCGTTCATATTCCCGTCGATCCCGCGGCGGTGACGGAACAGATCCCTGCCGTTGATCGGCAGCATGCCGATGTCGATGCTGAAGCCGTTCAGAATCGTAATCAGCTCCTCGGTGACCAGCGTGTCTCCCGCGTGATAGATGACGATTCCGTCCCAGTCCAGCATATAGCCCAGGAAGCGGTCGCGGCCTTCTTCGTCGATGACCCTCGTCTCGTGCCATGCCGGGATCGGATGAATCGTCAATCCGCCCGCGCATTCGTAACGTTCCCCGTACCGAAGGCTGTCCACGCGTTCGGCGGCAATGCCGATGTGCTTCAGCATGTCCGCGCACACGGCCGGTCCGGCGAACCTGCACGACGGCGATGCGCCGGCAACGGCAAGGAGCGTTTCCGGATCGAGATGGTCCAGATGCTCATGCGTGACGAGTACAAGGTTCAGGTCGTTCAGCTCGCACGCCTCGACCGGCGGCGCATAAGAGCGTTTCCAAAACCCGTCCGGCGATATCCGGTCGACGGAGTCCGTCAAATACGGATCGACGGCGAGCTTGAAGCCGTTGCGGCCGATCACGACGCCGACTTGTCCGATGTACTGTATAGCTGCGGTAACGATTGACATGGTTGAATTCTCCTTTCGCATGCGTTAAGCGTATCAGAAAAACCCGCGGCGATAAACCACGGGTTTGCGACATGATTAGCGCATATGAGCATCTGCAGCGCTATGGCATTCTGATGCTGTAAATCGGAAACGGACGGTTTAACGTTAGCTTGAGCCGCCGCCTTCCCGTTCGTCGGTTACGGGCTTGTCCGTTGCCGGTTCGCCGTCCGCTTCGACCATACGCTGCAGCGCGGACAATTTGTTCTCCCAGTACCGCTCATAATACCGCAGCCAGTTGCGCAGCTCCTGCAGCGGCTCCGGCTCGAGCCGATAGCGCGTCTCGCGCCCGACTTTGCGTTCCTTGACGAGACCGGCCTCCGAAAGGATGCGAAGATGCTTCGATACCGCCGTGCGCGTCATCGTGAAATGGCCGGTAATGGCGGTGACGGGCATCTCCTTGTCGCCGAGCAGCCGCAGCACTTCGCGCCGGGTCGGGTCGGCGATCGCCTGAAACACGTCGTGCTTGCCGGATGGCAGCGCGGTCATATCACGCCTCGACGAACGAGCCGAGCTTGGCGACGAGGCCGACCCAGCCCTTGCTCATCGTATCGCGCACCATGCTATGCGGCATATTGAATTCGGTCATGCCGTCCACCCGCCAGCCGGAATGAATGAGCGTGCAAGCGGTTTGGTTGTCGCCCTGATCCTCCAGCTCGATCGTGATCGTCCATTCCTTGCCCCATTGGAACGCGATCCGGGTAGGCGCCTCGATCTCCTTGACGACGCATGGCTGCATGCCGAACGCGCCTGCGTCGATCTTGAACGAATGGCCGACAATCGGTTCGAAATCGTTCGGCATGAACCAGCTGCTTAAGCCCTCAGACGTCGCGATCGCGGCCCATACTTTCTGGATCGGCGCTTTGAATACCTGCGTTTGCCGAATATCCGGCAAGACGTTCTCCGTTTCCATGCTACTGTCATCTCCTTGGTACGTCTCGTTATCCTGGAAGAAGCATGCGTCCGATAAACAAAAAAGCGAACCCTTCCGGTTTCGCCTTCAGTATAGGACACCGTTTGGTTTCATGTCAAACGCATTAATTCGTCGGGTCGTTTTTGTTATTGCCCGTGCCATGACCATGATCTTCCCATCGCCGGGAATAGGCTTTATTGGTGATCCAAATCGTCATCCAGGTGACAAGCACCCCGATGATTACCGCCGAAATCCATACCCCTGCAGGTACGCCCATTGTCAGTCTCTCCTTCGGCAGTTCCGGTCATCCGGAGCCGCCCCTTTATTACATGACATCATAACAGACCTGACATAACGTTACAAATGACAACATTATGACGAATGCCGCGCTTGGCCGCAGCATCCGCATCATGCAGACAGACGAGCGGCACCGCTCCCTAATCAGGACGCCGCGCTGCCAATTCGCGCCGCTCTCTTGCCTGGACAAGCTTCGAGGTGCATAATGAGGATTGCTTCATCCATTTCATTACACGCCGCCCGCAGAAAGGACCGTCATCATGCAATCAACAACAGTGGCCGCCAAGCCGCCCGTATCGCCGATCTTTCCGCTTCTGGTCGGCATGCTGGCCATTTCGTTCGCACCCATTCTCGTTCGCGCTTCCGATGCGCCGGTATCCGTGCAAGGCATGTACCGCATGCTCTTCACCTTCCTGCTGATGCTGCCTTTCGGCGCCAAACAGCTGCGGACGATACATACGATCGGCCGCAAAGACTGGCTGCTGCTGCTCGCGGCCGGTTTCTTCCTTGCGCTGCATTTCCTGCTCTGGATGGCGTCATTGACCTACACGTCCATCGCAAGCTCCACCATCCTGCTCGCGCTCGAACCGGTGTTCGTCATGATCGGCGCGTTCTTCCTGTTCAAGGACCGCCCTGGCAGATTGGCCGTCCTCGGCATGCTCGTCGCGATCATCGGCGCGGCCAGCATCGGTTCCGGCGATATCGGCTTGTCCAGCCGCGCTTTCTTCGGCGACACGCTGTCGTTTCTGGGCGCGCTTGCCGTTGCCGTCAACATGCTCATCGCCAAGCAGATTATGCGCCGCGTATCGTCGTTTCTGTACAGCTTCATCGCATTCGGCGTCACGGCGGCCTGCTTCGCGATCTATAACGTCGCGCGCGGCATCCCGATGGGCGGTTATCCCGCCAAAGAATGGCTCGTCTTCGCGCTGCTGGCCATCGTGCCGACCGTATTCGGCCATATGATTTTCAATTGGCTGCTGAAATACGTGAAGCCGACGACCATCTCGATGACCGTGCTTGCGGAGCCGGTCGGCGCGAGCCTGCTCGGCATGCTGATTTTCCGCGAAATGATTACCGGCTTCCAAGTGGTCGGCGGCCTGTTCATCATTCTTGGCCTGGTCTTGTACATGCGCGCGGAGAAGCATGAGGCCGGCACCGCGCTCCCTGCCGATCCGCTGTCCGCGAACGCCGCGGTTGATTAATGGCGCCGGCCCGAACCGAATATCGACAAAAAAGCCTGATTGCTCAGGCTTTTTTCATGTCGTCGTTATCGAGACGTTGACGCCGGATGCGATACATCGGAGGCAGCAAGCCTATTCCAGCCCATGCTCCTCGCGGATGCGGTACAGCCCTTGAATCATCGGCTCGGCGGGATCGCGGTTCAACAGGAAGTGCGCGATCAGCACGTGCAGCGGCAGCGCGCAAATGTTGTTGCCGTCCGAGATCGCCGTGAATCCGGCTTCCAGAACGGGGCCGTGCTGCTCGTGAAGATCCAGATCCACGTAAACTTGTTCGTTCGGGAACTCGTCGCGGATCGTCTTCGCGCAATAAGGCACGATGATGTTATCGATTAGCGCCTTCGCGTCTTCCTCCGATTGCGGCGGCTTCGGCAGCAGTCTGTCCGCGCCCTCGTGGCCGTCCATCAGATCGAAGAAGAACGAGGAGATCCACAGCGCTGGATCTTCGTTGCTCTGGAACGTTTGCAGCAATTCGCGCATGAAGAAGCCGGTCGCGTATTTGCCGCCGTCTCTCGTTTCCACTTTGAACGTAAAAATCGGTCCGTAGACCTCGTGGTTCAACACCTGTCCGTCGACTTGCTCGTCCTCGAACTTGAACCGGAGCGCTTTCAAGCCATTGTCGTGCAGCGCTTGAACGACCTGCCGGAATTCTTCTTCCGAAATATTCCCTTGCTCCTGCGTATCGTTATTATTGGATACGTTATTTTCTGTCGTCATGTCGAATCACCCTTAAATTATCATATAATGTCCGTTTTGCACTTGTCCACTTGTAATTTTTCCAGCAAGTCTCAGGCGCGCGGCTCGAATAGATAGGCCGCAAGCAGGGCCGCCGTATTGGCGATGGCGTCGGCATGCGTGCGCTCCATGCTGTGGGAGGCATGCACGCCCGGTCCGATCAGCGCCGCGCGGATGTTGCTTCCGCCGCGCTGCGCAGCGGACGCGTCCGATCCGTAATGCGGATAAATATCGACCGCGTGCGGGATATTCTCGCGCTTCGCGAGCGAGATAAGCGCCGAGGTCATCTCGTAGTCGTACGGACCCGAAGAATCTTTGGCGCAGATCGAGACGTCGTATTCCGTCGCCGACAGATCGTCGCCGATCGCGCCCATGTCGACGGCGATCATTTCCGTAATGTCCGCCGGGATATGCGAGCTGCCGTGACCGACTTCCTCGTAGGTCGAAATGATGATTTTGACCGTACGTTCCGGCGTCCGGCTTTCGCGCTTCATCCATTCCAGCAAAGCGAACAACGCGGCTACGCTCGCCTTATCGTCCAGATGGCGGGATTTTACGAGACCGTTCGGGAGGATTCTCGTCCGCGGATCCCATGAGATGAAATCGCCGACGCCGATGCCGAGCTTCAGGACGTCGTCCTTGGCATGGACCGGTTCATCGATGCGGATCTCCATATTCGCTTCCTCGCGCTTGAAGTCGCGGGCGTCGGAGAACACGTGGACGGACGGTTTCGAAGTGAGCACGGTGCCTTCGTACGTTCTGCCGTCGCGCGTATGTACGAGGCAGTATTCGTTCTCCACGGACTGCATGGCGTAACCGCCGACCGATGTAAAGCGTAGCGTGCCGTTCGATTTGACGGACCGCACCATGGCGCCGAGCGTGTCTACGTGGGCGGTGAATGCAATGACGTCATCGGCGCTTGGGCGGCTGCCCGGAATCGTGATGATGCCGTTGCCCTTCGGCGTCCGTTCAAGGTCATAGCCGAGCTTCGCGGCTTCCTCGTGAATCTGCTTCATGATGGCCGTACAGAAGCCGCTTGGACTTGGCGTCGCGAGCAGCCGTTCGAGACATGCCAGCATGTACGCGCGGTCGATCCGCGGCTGAAGCGGTTGAGTCATCGTTGCTTGCGCTCCTTTCTTGAACCTTGTACTATCATAGCCCATTCCGGGCGAAAATCCTATTCGTTCAGCAGCAGGATCAAACCTGCCGCCGCTCCGGCGGCAACGAGCAGCGTATCCCGAAGCCGCCAAGCTTCCGTGACGAGCACGGTCGGATGCGGCTGTACGCCGACGCCGCGGCTTTCCAGCGCGTCCGTCACCTGATCGCCGAGCCGGAACAAGGACAGCATGAACGGAAGCGCCGTCTCCTGGATACGCCTGACCGCTCCCCGCCAGCCATGCCCCGTCTTCTTGCCGCGCGCCGCCGCGATGCGGGCAAACCGCTCCCATTCCGAGAGCAGAACCGGTACGAACCGCAGCAGGAGCGTTACCGTCAGCAGCAGCTTCGTTCCCCAGGCCGGCATGCGACCGAAGGCAGTGAACAGCTGCTCCAGCGAGCGCCTCAGCCTGAGCGGCGTGACGGCGATCGGCAGCCCGAAGCCGAGCAGCATGACGAGCAGCGGCTTGAGCAGCGAGCGCAAAGAAACGAGCGCGTCGTTCATGTCCCAAAAGGCGCCTGAGGGATGACGGCCGAAGCCCGCAATGATCGAGACGGCGACCGTGAACGTCGCGATCGCCCGGATCGCTCCGCGCCATCGGCGCAGCGGAATGCGGCCGAAATAGATCGCGCAGGCGACGAACGCCGCGGCGAGGCCGATGCTTCGCCAGCCCGCCATCCGGAGCATGAAGGTCGACAGGATGATGTAGGTCAGCCATACGGCGCGGGCGTCGAAAGCCGCGATCGGCGATGGCAGGGCCGCCGACGCGCGCAGTGCGAAGGGCTTGCGCGCCGGTGCTGCGTCTGTCGGCGCAGCTTGGCGGGGCGCTGCGGCCAGTAAGAGCGCCGGCGGGGCATCTTGACCGGATGACACGGCCGTGGTCATTGCGGCTGAAGGCGTTGCTTCTGAACTAGTTGATGGCATGGCTGCCGGCATTACTTCTGAGCTGTCTGTTGGCGTTGCTACTGAGCTGGCTGTCGGCATGGCTGCCTGACTGGCTGCCGACAATGCTTCTGAGCCGGCTGCAAACTTTGCTTCTGAGTCTCCAACCCGTATCGCTGCCTGACTGGCCTCAACAGCCGGGTCGGCAGCCGGCATTTCGGCTTCCCTATCCCATTCGTCGGCGGCAGCCGATGTACGCGCCGGACGATGCCGCCACGCCAACGCTGCAGCGAGTTTGCTCGCGTCCCACACGTCCGGCTCGTTTACGCCCAGCTGAAGACTAAGATGCGCGATGCCGAACCAGTCCGGCACGTTCATGCCCGCCTCGGTCAGCCAGCCGGGATTGGCCAGCAGCTCGCTTCGATCGCACGAACGAACGCTTCCATCGCCATGAAGCAGCAGAATGCGGTCCGCGAGCCCGAACGCCCAATCGCTCTCATGCGAGATCAGGAGGACGCCTTGACCGTCGGACGCGCAGCGCCGCAGCTTGGCCCCGAGCAGCTCGTGGCCTTCGGCGTCGAGCCCTGCCGTCGGCTCGTCGAGCAGCAGCCAATCCGCCGGCGGCGCGAACAGACAAGCGAGCGCCGTCCGTCTCCGTTCGCCGCCGCTCATCACGTAGGGATCGCGCTCCAGCCAGGTGCCGTCCCAGCTCACGGCTGCCAAGGCGGACGCGATTCGGCCGCTCTTCTCCGCAGCCGGCAGGGAATTATCATATGGTCTTAGCGAATAGACCAGCTCCTCGCGAACCGTCCTCAGGAACAGCTGCTCCTCCGGAGACTGGCAGGCGTACGCGTAAGCGAGCAGCGCCTTGGGATTAAGCTTCTTCTTGCCCCGGATCGACGTCCGGCTGGACACCCACAGCGGCTCGCGGCCGTACTGTATGCTTACCTCTCCCGGGCCGCGCAAGCCCGCGATCTTCTCCATCAGACGGGTTTTTCCCGCGCCGTTCGCGCCCATCAATACCGTGATTTCGCCGGTGTTCAGCTCAAGTGCATCTAATTGCGGCTGATGGCCGACGGCAGACGGAGGAGCATGCTCGCCGTTAATCATTTGAATGCCGCTTATTCGGAGGACGCCCGATGCATGAACCCAATCCCTGTTCATCGATCGGTCACCTGCCGAAGCGCCGCTTCCCATTCACCGGCCGTCTCGGGGTATGGCGGCTGGAGCAGGCCTATTCGGCCAAGCTCAAGCGCCAGCCGGGATGCGTACGGAAGGTGCAAGCCGCAAGCCAGGCAGGGCGGATCCGCATCCGGTCCGAAGGAAATCGGATAGCTGGAACCGTATAGAAACTGCCCGCCTGTCCCGTCGAATACGATCCGCCCTTCCGACAAGGCGACCGTCCGCTCCGAAGCTCCGATTTCCTGCAGCCGCTGCGTTACCCAGACGACGGCCGCCCCGCCTTCGTGCAGCTGGGCCGCAATGGCACGAACGCCCTCCCGCGATTGCTCGTCGAGCATCGAGGTCGCTTCATCGAACACGATCAGGGCCAGCTTCGCCGCTGAAGCCGCCGCGACGGCCGCAAGCTGTCGCTGCCCGCCGGATAACCGTTCCCATGGCAGATCGCCGACGGCCTGCAGACCGGTTTCCCGCAGAATCGCCTCCGTCTCCGTCAGGATCCGCTCGGGCGCAAGCCCGCGCCATTCCAGCGCGAAACGGATTTCTTCCCGCGGCGTCTCGGCGAACAGCTGCGCATCGGGCTGCTGCATCACATACGGCGACGGCGTTGCTCCGGCAAACCCGCGGTCCCACGACCCCTGCGCGCCGTCGATCGGAAGTCCTGCCAGCAGACGGGCCAGCGAAGACTTGCCGCTGCCGTTGACGCCGACCAGGTTAACCCATTCCCCGGGGTTCAGCGCGAAGTCAATCTTGTCCAGCCTTGGTGTCCCCGCGCCCTCGGCCGACTCGCTCGAAGCGGAAACCCTTTGCAGGACAAGCTTATTATGTAGGTGATCCACCACTCGAATTTCCCTCTTCCCAAAAGTTTACTCCCATGATAAGATGCTAATTGTTAACCTCCAACAGATAACAAGGTTAACATTCGAGAGGAGAATTGACAATGGCTTTGACGCCGATTCACAATGCACAGACACCGATTTCCACCGACAGACGCTCCGGTTCCGCATCCTGGATTCGAGGCGCGGTATTCACCGCCTTGTTCGCGGCCCTGTTCGTCGCCTTCAGCTTCGCCAAAATCCCGCTATGGTACTCGGCCGTCCCGATTACGCTCCAGACGCTCGCCGTCATGCTCGCAGGCGGCCTGCTCGGCGCTTTCTACGGATTCTTGAGCATTATCATCGTCGTCCTTCTGACGGCAATCGGACTCCCGCTCCTTGGCGGCAGCGGCGGCATTGCCGTTATTTTCGGCGCGACGGGCGGCTACATATGGATGTTCCCGCTTTCCGCCCTGCTCATCGGCTTCGCCAGCGACCGGCTGTTCGCAGGCTCGAAGAAGCTGAACCGAACCGGCATCGTCCTGCTGTTCGCCAGCCTGGCGCTCTTCGGCGTCGTTCTCTCCTACGTCGGCGGCGTGCCGTGGCTTGCGCATAAAGCGAAGCTGAGCTTCGGCGCCGCCATGAGCGGCGGATGCTATCCGTTCCTAATCGGCGACTGCCTCAAAGCCGTCGCGGCGACCGCATTGATCAGCACGCTGCGGCCGATGCTGGCTCGGCTGCGCTGACATTCGCAGCGCTTGCTGCCCGGTCGCAGCGCTGACAAGCCGCGCCGAGGAGCAGCGTCCGCTCAAGAAGCGTCCGCTCACGCAAGCAAAATTCCGCCTTACCTAATACTTCGCTAGAAAGCCTGCCTACAGGCCGAGCTCCCGCCGCAGCAATTGGGCGAGCTCGGACAGGGTAGGCTTTTTAAGCGTTATGACCAGCTGATTCCCCGTCAACGATGCCGATTGAACGCGCAGCGGCTTCGGGACGGAATCTCCGAGCGGAATGACGATATCGTCGAAATATTTCAAAGGCAGCGTTCGGCTTCTCAGCTTCGCTTCGTCCACCTCGGCGATCAGGTTCGGATCTTGCCATTTCACGTTATAGTAGACGACGATGCCGACCGGGACGCGATTCTTCACCTTCAAGTTATAATGGCCTGCCACGCGGCCGTTCTCGAACCGAAAACGCGCGCCGGTAATCGTCACGTTCGGTCCGTACTGCGGGTTGGCCGCAATGTAAGCTTTGCCTATATTGTTGACGTCGGCTTCGGAGAGGGTCAGCTTCGTGCTTAAGCTCCTGGCCATGTCGAGCGCCCGGTCTTCCAGAGGTACCGGGGTATAATTCAGATCGAGCGTTTCAGCCGGTTTGACGTACCATGCGGCCGCCGCCCCCAGGACTGCGATCAGCAGCAGGAGCGTTCCAAGCACGATAATCAGTTTCTTCACCTTTCGCGGCACCTCCCGGTTCTTCTAGTATACGCCTCTCGTCCGTTCGCCTTCTAGTTCGCCGATTGATTCTGCACGGCGCCCATACTCGCGTAAGCCGGCATGCAGCCCGAGCCCGCGATGACCCTCCGTGTTCCCGAACGGCAACAGCCCGGGAGCGCTTATCTCCCGGGCTTGCCTGCTTCGCGTATTCAATCGGCTACCGCTTCGGAAGCGACCGCACGTAATGGTCGGACAGCGTCATCAGCTTCATGATGTAATCATAATCGGCGCGATACGGCGACAGATCCGTAACCGGCTCCAGCGTTCGGATATTGACGGCGGTTCCGTCGTCGAAGCCTTTGCCCGGCACGAACAATACGTCGTCGTTGAAGAACGAACCGGTCGGCAAGTAATAGCGCGAGCCGACGACGTTATGGTCGACGTTAAGCAAGTCATGTCCGAAGGCCGTGAATTTCGCCTCGTCCAGCGAAATGCCGAGCAGGTTCGTTACCGTCGGCAGAATATCGACCTGTCCTCCGACCCGATCCACGACTTCCCCCTTCTGCTCGCCCGGCACGCGAACGATGAGCGGGATGTTGAAGCGCGTCACTTTCGGATCGTATTTGATCCCGAGCGCCTCGCCGACCTGCGCAGGATCGTTATCGTCCGGCTGCAGGCCGAAATGGTCGCCGTAGAAGACGAGCACGGTGTCGTCCCACAGGCCGGCTGCTTTGAGCCGTTCGATCAGCGTGCCGATCGCATAATCCGTATAATTGACGGCAAGCAGGTAGTTGCCGAGCTGCGTGCCCTTCAGCTTGTCGGGCAGCGTCATCTTCGCGCGGTCGGCCGGCACCGCGAACGGGAAGTGGCTCGATACCGTAATGAACTGGGCGTAGAACGGCTGCTTGCTCACGCTGATTTCGCTCAGCTTGTCGACGGCGGTATGGTACAATTCCTCGTCGGACGCGCCGAAGCTGTTGAAATGGTCGTTCTTGTAATACGGCTTGTCGTAATAGTGATTGAAGTTAATGGCCGCGTACAGCTTGTTCCGGTCCCAGAACGTCACGTCATTGACATGGAAAGTGTCCGCCACGTAGCCGTTCTGCTGCAGCAGCCGCGGCAGGCTCGGCACGTTCCGGTTCCCGTAGCCCGTCGACATGGCGATCTGCGCCGTCGGATAGATGGACGTATTGGACATGAATTCCGCATCCGATGTATTGCCTTGGCCGATTTGCTGGAAAATATGCGGGAAGTAAATGCCCTCGTCGGCCAGCTTGTTCAAGTTCGGCGTCAGCTCCTTGCCGTCCAGCTTCAAGTGGATCGGGAAGTTCTGGAACGCTTCGAGCTGCACGAAGATGACGTTCTTGCCTTTCGCGATCCCGAAATCGACCGGCGTTCCGCCCTGTTTGTCTTGGTACGGATACGTCGCCTGCAGGTCCTTGGCCTGCTTGGCGAATTCCTCCGTGTTGCCTTCGGCGGCGATGCTGTTGTCTTTGGCCGCTTTGATCGCGGCCGTCACCTGATAATTCAGGAAGCCTTCGTCCTCCGCCAGCACGAGCTCGTTCTCGATGGGCATGCCGGTCTGGATGAACCTCGCCGACACGACGACCGCGAGAATGAACAGCACGCTCAGCACGACGCGGTACATCGGCCTTGCCGGAGCGGTTTTACCGAATCGGAAGCCGGATGGGCCGCTTCTTCTCTTCCCGGTAACCGATGTATAAATCCACCAGCCGAGCGCGAACGCGATATCCGGGAAGAACCAGTAATGGCTCCACTGTACCGTGTTCTCGACGCTGTCTTTGATTTTGGTCACCTGATGCAGCTCGTATAGCGCAGTGTATGTCGGCAGGGTGCCGAAATGCTCGAAATAGACCGCCGACGAGAACAACAGCAGCGACAAGAGCAGGTTCAGCCCGCCGTACGCCCATGCTTTAAGCTTGGCCGGCGTCGCCAGCTCAAGCGCGCATGCCAGCACGAGCAGCGCGGAAGCGTCCGCGGTCAGCCGCGTCCATTTGATGTCGCCGAACAGAAAATAGCGCAGCAGCGCCAGCTTGACGAGCAGAATGAAGACGGCCGCGTAGAACAGCGGCACGCGGACATTCCGCTCCTCGTTCAAGCGAAGCAGCCGTTTGGGCGATTGAATCGGTGAATGATGCATGATTGTATGAAAACCCTTCTTTCCTTACATGCTGAACCGCTGCCTGTATCCGCACTTGCGGCACAGCTCCTCCACCACTTCGCGGCGGGAGAAGCCGTCGTACATACGGTTCGCCCGTTCCCCCTCGATGATTGCCGAGAACGGAGTCTGATGAATGTTGCCCAGATCGATAACCCCTTCGCCGTCCAGGCAGCACGGAATGACGGTGCCGTCCACGAGCACGCCGGCTTGATTCCGCAGTCCGTGGCAGAAGCCGCGGCCCTCGTCTTCCTTCTCCTTCAAATCCGGCCATTTGAACTCATGGTCGTGGTTCAAGTAGATCCGGTCGGCGAGCTTGATCCCTTTGCCGCGGGTGAACTGATCCTGAATGCGGTACTCGAGCGCGAATTCCCGCTCCAGCAGGTCCAGAATGTCCTGGTTGCGCTGACGCTGCACGTTCGTCACGTTGTTCTCCGTTAGATTCCACAGCCGCAGCGAGATCAAGACGTTCGACCTGGCGACGGCTTCCTTGGCAAACGTCAGAACGCTGCCGACGTACCCTTCCTTGTCGACCGATCCTTCATGCCCGTCGAAGCTGTGCAGGGAGAAATTAATTTGGCGCAGCGCCGGCTTGCCGATGATTTTCGGTCCTGCCTTATGGAGCAGCGTGCCGTTCGTGGTCAGATTGACCTTGAAGCCGCGTTCGCCGGCGAGATCGAGCAGCACGTCGATTTTGGGATGGAGCAGGGGCTCGCCCTTGACGTGGAAATAAATATGCTCGGTATGCGGCCTGATTTCATCCAGCGTCTTCGTGAAATCCTCGATGCCGATGAACCCTTTCGCGCGATTCGTCGGCGGACAGAAGGAGCAGGCCAGATTGCAGATGCTCGTTATTTCGATATAAAATTTCTTGAATGTCTTCATGACGCCAGCGCCTCGTTTCCTCGCTTCAACCCTATGCTTTGCAATACCATACCCTCCATTATAGGACGCCGGGACGAGGCCTGTCCACTTTCGGCGCCGGGCCTTCCAGCAACTCCCTTAGGCCAACCGGCTCCATACAAAGAAACAGGACCTTCGGAAAGGCCCTGCGCTTGTACGGGATGTATTCGGTTCGGCATATGCAGGCCTGCGCAAACGCGGCCTATGCGCCCTGGAGCAGCTTGTGCAGCTCGTCGGCCGTGCGTTCGACGTTCAGCACGTACTCGACCGCGATGTCGGGCTTGTTCTCGCTGCGGAAAATCGTTCCTTCCAGGCGATAGCCGTTCGTTCTGGCTAACGAGTAGAACTCGCAAAGCTGGTCGGCAATTCGCACGGCCTGCTCTTTGGACGAAGCCGTATACAGCGTGTTGCCGAAACTTAGCGGATTGTTGTTGCTTTGGATGTTGACATGGAAGGCATCGGCTTCGCCATTCACCTGCTCCTGCTTCACCAGAATTTGATTGTTGTAACAATTCAACAGATAATGGACTGTCATGTCATTCACCGCCTAATCACTGGTTTCGGCTCGCTTATCCGCTTGCCGTATTCCTTATTAAACGAGCCGTCGCGTCATGAAACCCGGCGCAGCCTCTATTCCTCCGCTTCGGAGAAATGCGCGCCGCAGAACGCTTCCAGCATCTGCTCTTCTTCGTCCTCCAGCTCGGCGTCGACGTATTTGTCGGTCAGCCGCTCGTACAGCTCGTACTTGACGACCCTGCCGCCGTCGCCGTCCGCGCGGTAGATGACCCGAAGATACAAGCCGCCTTCGACGTACAGATCGTCGTCCTCGGCAACCTCCGTGTCCAATTTGAATTCATACCGCTCCCCGGCCAAAATCCCGAACGGATCTTTGATTTTCTCAACGGTATAGGCTTCGATCTCGATCATGTTCCTCATCCTTCCAGACGTCGTAGCCTCCATTATACCGCGTTTGGGGACGACTTACGAACCGGCGGGACTGCGCGCTTCACTCTCTGAACTCCTCGCGCGCCGGCAGCGCCTCCTGCGGCACGCGCTTGTCCGCCATTGAGATCCGCGATGCCTGGAATCGTCCGGCATAACGGAACACCGGGCCCAGCACGGGGTTGTTGACATCGACCTTAATGCGATAGCAGCCGGCCGCGTCGTCATACCATTCATAGACGTCCGCAACGCCGGTCAACCGTTCCGGGAAACGGAACCGCAGCAACTTCTCGTAAAATCGTTGTTCGCCCGAGCGGATATGGATGCCTCCGTTCGGCGAGACGTCCAGCGCCAAGTCGACGGCCAGATGCTGCTTCGTGCCCAAGTAATCGACGATGCGCCGCCTTTCCGGGCTGTAAATCATCGTTGCGTCGAATTTGCGCACGCCGTTCGGGAATCGGAACCTCCGGCTCCACGTGACGGTTTCCCGCCCGAAGCTGTCCCTATAGGCGTAATTGGCGACCGTGAACGGAATGTTCTCGCCTGCCTGCGGGAACATGATGCGGCGCGTCGAACCGAGCAGCAGCGGAGCCGAAGCCCATTTGGCGTACCAGATCCGTTCCATGACGCCTTTGCCGATCGAGGCGACGCCGTCTTGGCTGTTGAAGCCGAACCGTTCCTGCATGCGCGGATGCAGCGTTCGAAACGAGGCGCCCAATACGCGTTCATAGATGGATTTCATAGCGTCATCGCCCTCCGTAGGATCGATTTGGCGTTCTCCGGCAGCGCCTGGCTTGCGGAAGATCGAGGCGCGTATGCAGCACTGCGAAGCAGAGCGCGATCATCCCTAGCGCGAGCGCCGCCGGGTTGTACGGCGTCGCCAGCAGCCCGGGGCTGGCCGCGGCGGCCGCCAGCGCCATGGCCGCTAACAACAGCATTTGCAGCAGCAGCACTGGGCGGCTCCGATGCAGCGGCAGCGACGCGATGCCGATGCCGGCTTCGGCCGCGCCGAGCAGCTTGACGAGCAGCGGCGCCCAGCGGTCAGGAATCCAGCCGACCTCCTGCATCAGGGCAAGCTCGCCGTGACCCGGGAAGAGCAGCTTCGGCAGCAGGCCCTGGCCGATCCACAGCAGCGCCAGCGCGGCGGCGCAGCCGTAGTGAATCAACGCTTGCCGGACGAGCATCCGCGGCGGTATGCCGTCTTCGAGCCAGATGCGGAGCGCGTCGAAGCTCCATGCGGTCACCCACCCGAACAGCGGCCGGAACAGCCAGCGGTCGAACGCCGCCCCGGTCCAGCCGAAGCGCGTCCGGTAATCGTATTGGGTCGCGAAGCGGATTTCGCGCCCTGCGCCGCCGCTCTGTTCCGGCTGTCCGGACCGTCCGGGCTGTTCGGGCTTTTCGGCCTGTTCGGCCTGTTCGGACTTTCCGGGCTGTTCCGGCTGTCCGCTCTGTTCCGGCTGTCCGGGCGTTTCGCGGCTCCCGCTCTCGCCCGCCTCCGTGTACTTCCAATATCCCGCCCCCGTGCGAATAAGCGACCACGGCTGCCGGGAACCGAATACGAGCGTCGACAGCCGCGCATTGCGCTTCGAAGCGATGCGCGAACGCGTCTCGCCCGTTCCGGCGATTCGCAGTCCGAACCCGATTCTGGTGCTGTACGTGAACCCTTGCGGCGCTTCGGAGCTCGTGCGCGGCAGATAGGCGATGTCGCTGAACCGCAAATCCCACTGCCGATGCAGCTCCGGCCGCTGCGTATGTGCCCACAGCGCTTCCATGTCGGCGCGTATCGTCGTTTCCACGTAGATCGGCTTTCTTCCGTCCATCATTCCTGCTCAGCTCCTCTCTAGCGCAAGTATAACGGCGAATCCGGCCGTTCCGGCAGAACCAACTTCCATAGAACGGCAGCACAAAGAGGTACTACGGTTTGTAGTACCTCAGCGTGCAGATGAACCTCTCCGCAACTGCCGGCTGCACAAGCGCACCCGCCTCAAAGTATCGAAGTGCCTATAATAGACGTTCCGGGCAGGCTCGTGACAACTTGAGCCCTGGAGCACGGACAGAACCTGCAGCCGCTTCGCGGGCATGGACTGGACTGCACAGAAGCTGCGACCCGGCCGTCATCATGACTGCCGGGTCGCGGTACGTCCGCCGAGCGAGGAAACGGACAGGAGATCCGTTAATCCCTTCATGATCACGTTTTCCCGTGTGTTGGCGGACAGGGGATCCGTTATATCGGCCGATTAACCTGTTTTCGAAGTCATTCGGAGTCATTAACGGATCCTGCGTCCGTGCGCTACCCCAAAAGCCCCGATTCGCCAAAATAACGGAACCTCTGTCCGCCCGTCCGGATGAAGGCAGCCCTTCAACACATACGGCGTCGAACGTTCCAGGTCAGCCTGAGGTATACGGGCAGTAGAACCTCGGCTTGTCGAAAATGCCCCAAAATACGGCCGTAAACCGCCATTTCCTGTTTCCCCGCTGCGAATTACCTGTCATCCGGCGACAGCCCTTTCCGGTTCACCTTCTCCACCGCTTCGCGGCTGCTGCGAACGCCGAGCTTCTTCAGCATCTTGTTGACCTGATTCTTCAGCGTGCTCTCGGCCTTGAACAGCTTGCGTTCGATTTGGGGCTGCGTATAGCCCTCCTCGATGAGATCGAACACTTCGCGCTCGGCGGCGGTCAGGGGCTTCAGCTGTTCTTCCCGCTTCAACCGCGCGAATTCCTTGAGCAGCGCGTCCATGGGCGCCGAATGACGGTACGCCGCGCGGATGGCGTGCGGCAGATGGAGATAATTCGTCTTCTCGATGTAATTGACGGCGCCTGCCGTGAACGCCTGCGTCATGACGGACTCCTCGCTCATCGACGTCAGCATGATGATCTTCGCTGCCGGCGCCAGCTCGTGGATTTCCACCGCCGCATAGATGCCCTCCAGCTTGCGGTCGGTCAGCTGAATATCCATCAGCACGACGTCGAACGAGAGCGACCGGGCAAGTTCGGCGGCTTCCGCGGCATTCGTCGCGGCTCCGACGACGAGCATGTCCGCTTCCCGGTTCAGAAACGTGCTGATCGCTTTTATCCAATCGAGATCGTCTTCGACCAGCAGCACGCGTATGGTGTTCATCCGTTCCGCCTCATCCTTTCGTTCGTTTGTCGCGCGGAAATATCAGCGTCGCGCGGGTTCCGCCGCCCGGCTCGCTCTTGATGTCCAGCGCGCCGCCGCTCAGCGCCATGACATTGTACACATAGGACAAGCCGAGCCCGTAATTGTCGGCGCGGCTCTTCGTGCTGAAGAACGGCTCCATCACCCGTCCAAGCAGCGCCTTCGGGATGCCCGGCCCGTTGTCGGCCACGGTCAAGCGAACGTTGCGTTTATCGCCGTCCAGCCCGATCTGCACATGTCCGCCGTGCTCCAACGCTTCAACCGCATTCATGATCAGGTTGCCGAGCGCTTCCCGGACATGAATCGGATCGAGAACCAGCGTCGGACGCTCCAGCGGGCTGAACGCGGCCGTAATCCCTTTGTCCTCCAGCAATGCGGCAGATCTCGCCAAGCTCTCCTCCGCAAGGACATCGAGCGCGCAGGGCGCTTCGTGCAGCTCGACCGCGCGCGTTCGATGGTGGATACGCGTCACCATCTCCAGCATATGCTCGGACGATTGGGCGATAATCGCAAGATGCCGCTTCGTTTCCTCGTCGGCGCCAGGCAGGTGGTGACGCAGATTGAGCGTGCTGAGCGAGATTTTGCCGATCTCGTTCTTGATGGAATGGTTCAGCAGCGTCGTTCCCGAGCTGACGGCTTGCATGGTCGCGTCAAGCGGGTCCCGCTCGATCCGCAGCTTCACGCCCAGGAATCCGTAGATGAACACGCATAACAGCGCCATCGCGAGCGAGTAAAGAACGAAGATGGAGATATACGCGAAGAAATCGAACCCGGGCTCGATGACCCGCGCCACATTGATGAATACGAGCGCCGCGAGGACGGAAGGCACGATGATCAGCGTCGTCATCAGGCGGTTCCGCCGCCGGCCCGCATCCGGCTCCTTCCACAGCGCGCGCAGCAGAACGAAACAAGAGAAGGCATAATAAGGCCCGACCCAACAGAGCAGCAAGCCAAAATCCAGCCGAAGCGCAGGCCACAGCGGCGTGACCGCCAGCATGCCCGCCGCGGGCAGCAGGAGCGCGAGCTTCAGCAGCCGCGCAGCCCCCTGTCCTGCCGGCAAATAACCGGCATAGACGAGGCTGAACGCGAGGATGCCGTACGGCGTGCACGTCTGGTTGACGTACACGACCGCATCGGCGGCATGCGCCAGGCCTGCGTCGCGCAATGTCTGCTCCAAGCCGCCGATGGCGGCGCAGAACAAGAAGAACGCCGCCCAGCGGTTCGCCCCCTGCCGCGGCTGGCTGAGCAGCAGCACGGCGCCGGCCGCCGACAGGGCGATGAAGTAGAAGATCATCTCGCCGCGCGCACCGCCCCGGTCATCGCCCCGATCGGCGCTCCTTCGAGACGCAGCAGCGCTTCCTTCGCCTCCATGCCGCCGCGATAGCCGGTCAGGCTGCCGTCCTTGCCGACGACCCGGTGGCATGGCACGACGATCAGCACCGGATTCGCGCCGATCGCCGTCCCGACCGCGCGCACCGCGGAGTCCCGTCCGATTCGCGACGCGATATCGCCGTAGGCGCATGTGGCGCCGTACGGGATGCGGAGCAGCTCCTCCCAGACCGCTTGTTGGAACGCCGTCCCTTTCATGTCCAGCGGGACTTCGAACCGCCTGGCCGTGCCTTGCAAATAGGCCTCCACCGCATCGGCGTACCGCTTCAGTGCCGCATCGCTTCGCTCGAGCACGGCATCAGGCAGCTTCTTCCCCGCCCATGCTTCAAGCTCGCTGAACGGCGCGCCTGGCGAACCCACGTAACATAATCCCGTCTCCGTCGCCGCCAAGAATAATTTCCACATCCCGCTTTCCAGCTGTGTCCAATACAAGCTATTCATCCATCCGACCCGCTTTCCGATCCGAAATCGATTTCGTTATTCTTCTGCCTGTCCTTGAGCCTCTGCGCGAGCTTGCCGATACCGGGACGGCGAGCGCCCCTCCGCGCGTTGGAATACGGTCGCGAAATGCGCCGCGTTCGGTATCCCGACCCGTTCGCCGACATCGGCCACCGGAAGCCGCGTATCGCGAAGCAGCGCTCGGGCCGCATCGAGCCGCACGCGCAGCAAGTGCGCGGCCGGCGTCATCCCTTGGATCCGCTTGAACGTGCGCTGCAGATGAAATGGGCTCACATGCTGCTCTTCCGCCAGCGACTGCAGCGTGATCCGCTCCGGGTAACGGAGCCGGATCGACTCGGCGATGGCTTCGGCCCATTCCTCGTCGGGCAGCCGCAGGCCGTCGGGCTTGCATCGCTTGCATGGCCTAAACCCCGCCGCTGCCGCCCCTGCCGCCGTATCGAAGATGCGCACATGCTCGCGTTTGGGCGCCCTGGACTTGCAGGAGGGCCGGCAGAAAATCCCCGTCGTGCTGACGCTGTAATAAAACCTGCCATCTTGGCCGGCATCGCAATTGACGATGGCGGACCAGTTGTCTTCGCTTACCACGGCACTCGCCTCCAAGGCAAAGTATACACCGCCGGATAGCCCGCATGTAACCTCTCGTGAATGGAAAAGCAAGATTACGAAAGCCGAACCCGCGCGAAATATGATACAACTAGACCATGAGGAACAACGCCCGCACAAGCGGCGCGAGTATCGGTACGCCCGCTTTTTGCACATTTACTCATTTGCTCCTTTGCTTATTTGCTCATTTGCTCCTTTGCACTTTTGCTCATTTGCCCAATTGATCATTTGCACAATCGCACGTTCGCACGATTATGAGTTCATCATTGTGCCCGCGCTTCGGGCCAAGCTCATCATCGCCAAGAAGAAGGAGGCATTACGAATCCATGACGCTTAACATAATCATCCCGCCGCGGGCGGCGTTCGATTTCGGCCACATCCTCGGCTATCTGGAACGCTCGGGCAATGAGTGTCTGTACCGGATCGAGAATCATACGATCACGAAGCTTATCCCCCTCCTGAATGACCGGGTCCTTATTCAAGCCGCGTCGCAGCCCGACGGTTCGCTCGTCATCCAATGCCCGGCGCTGAAGGAACCGCCGGATGCCGCCTATTCGAATGCGATCGCCGCGTATGTGCGGAATTGGTTCGATATGGACCGGGATCTCCGGCCGTTCCTCGCCATGGCCGCCCAAGACGCCGTATTGGCCGGCGCCGCCCGGCGGTTCGCCGGATTGCGCATCGTCGGAATCGACGACTTGTTCGAAGCGCTCTGCTGGGGCATCATGGGCCAGCAGATCAACCTCGCTTTCGCCTATACGCTCAAACGACGGTTCGTGGAACGATACGGCGCTTACGCGGAATGGAACGGGGAGCGCTATTGGGCGTTCCCGGCGCCGCGGGACATCGCCTCGATCGGCCATGCCGAGCTGCGGGACATGCAATTCACGGGGCGCAAAGCGGAATACGTCATCGGCGTCGCGCAGCTGATGGCGGAAGGCGGCTTGTCCCGCGAACGACTGCTTGCGCTGGAGGATTGGGCGGCGATCGAGCAAGCGCTGATCCGCATCCGCGGCATCGGTCCGTGGACGGCGAATTACGTGCTTATGCGCTGCCTCCGCATGCCGGCCGCTTTTCCGATCGACGACGTCGGGCTGCACAACGCCCTCAAGCATGCGCTCGGCCGGGATGCGAAGCCGACCGTCGCCGAAATCAAGTCGCTGTCCGAGCCGTGGGGCGACTGGAAAGCATATGCGACGTTCTATCTATGGCGCCTGCTGTACTAGTCCGGGCATAAGAAAAGCCGCCAGAGCGGCGGCTTATAGATCGAATTCCGATTTCGGTTTCTTCGGTTGTCGTTTGATTTTGTTCTGAACGGCCGGCAAATGCCTCATGCTGCGGTGCATCGGGCCTTTGCAGATCGGGCAAGCCTGCTCGCTAGCGGCAAATTCCTCCCGGACCCACGCTTTGCACTCCGGATTTTTGCATTTCCAAATCTTCGTCGGGATTAGTTTCGGTTTCTCTTCTTCAGTCGTTGACACATGTAAGCATCCTTTCCGTTCATCGCGCAAATTCTAGGTTGATTCTAATTCTTCCGTCGACATCCCCTGAATTGAATGTTGTGCTGCTCCGCATTGTACCCGGTTCGATAACAAACATCGTTATCAACGGTGGCGCAGCGGCTGCTATGCCCGACTCCGATCCGGTCAGGGATCACGCATGCAGCCGCCGAGTGCGCGGAGGGATAGAAGCCCGGGAGGATCGGCGCTCCCGAATAGGGCTCGCAGGCAATGCCAGCGTACCTGCTCTCATTCATCGCCATGGTGTTCACCGCATACAGCTGCAGCTGCTGTCCGCCGCCCATCCGACCTCGGCATATCGTATACCTATGTGTCCGAAGCTCTCCACCCCTGTCTCTGTTACATTGTCGGATGGGCGCTCTCGCTGGATTGTATGTTCTCCCCCGGAAGCCAATGGTTCGTTCTGCTGCAGCCGGGCTTCATCGCGGCAGCGCTTCATGCCGCTGTCCCGCAGCCTGACGTCCGTTCACGATCCGATACCGCCTTGTGCAAACTTTCCCATGACTTCGATACCGCCCGGCGCTTCCGTCATCCGCTTCTTCGCTCCTCGGCTTCGATCCCATCATCGCCATGACGGAAGAAACCTGGAACGCCAAGACGGACGTCCCCCGCGCTATTGCCTATTCTATTATAATCGCCAGCATTCTATCTGTCACACCGTCTTGTTCGGCCCCGCACGCATCTCCATAAGAAACTCGTTCCCGAACTCCGGTTCCGCAGGTCTCGCTCTTTCTCTAAAGGCCTTCTTCTTCGTTAATGTTTCCGATATCCGCTATAATTACGCACCGCCGGCCATCGTCGGCAGGCAGGCCAGGACATTCGGCTTGGGCGATATAAATGGATTTATGAGGAAAAGCAAAGAGACGGCTGACCATCCGCTAACCGGATCGACAACCGTCTTATTCGCATACATCCCCTGTTCTATTACAGCTGATCCTTCATCTAAACCTCACGCCAATCATCGCCTGAACCGTACTGCCAGTGCGTCATCTTCGAACGCGAACGCCGTCCGTCAAGTAGCCGGAACTGTCGACGACGACCTCCTGCTCCGCGAACAAGTCCCCGTCCACGGCCATCACGTAAGCGTTGGCATCGATGATTCGAACCGGCGTCTCCGCCGCGTAATAAGCGTTGCCGAGCGGCCCGCTTTCTTCCCTCAGCGTATAGACATATGCGCCCCGTTCATCCTGATGGACGGCCTTGGCGGGCACCGTAACCAGCGGAACGCCTGCGGACTTGGACAGCTTCACAATGACTCGCTCTCCGCCGCGAATCGACTCGTCCTTGAGCGCGATCGTCACCATGCGCGAACCGGTTTTGCCCGCGTTTGCGCCCGGATCGCCGCTTTCCGTTAGAACCGGATCGCCGGACACGGCCATCTGGTCGATTGCCGAGACCGTTCCCGAAAGCGGCTTGCCGCCCGGCTCGTCGAGCGAGACACCGTCCATCGTCTCGCCGATTTCGAGCAAGTCGGCCGTATCGGCGGGCACCGCCAGTTGAATCCGGTAGCCCTTGGCCGTATTCGACAAGACAATATCCGCTCCCCCTTGCGGGAAGGAGCCTTCCGCCGCATTGACCTGCATGACGATTCCGTCGAACGGGGCCGTCAATCGGCCGTTCGCGGCGATGCTCTTCTGCAGGTTGGCAATATGCTGCTGCTCGGTCGCGATATCCAGCTTCGCCGTCTCGATCGCGTTGCCGGCGCCGATTATCGCGCTCTCGCCCCCTCCGTTCGCCGCCGCGATATAATCGGCATGCAATTGGTTCATCGACAGCTCGAGCTTCTTCAGGCTTGCCTTCAAATCCGCGAGCTGCAGCTGCGCATCGTCATCGTTGTATTCGACCAGCGTCTGTCCGTCGTGCACGCGGTCGCCTTGCTTGACAAGGACATTCGCCGCCTTCCATCCTGCCGGATTCGCAAGCGCTATCGTCTCGCCGGGCTCAACCGCCGCGGTGCCTTCGTATCTATGGGTCACCTGTCCCTCCGCTGCTGCCGCCATATAAACTTTCGGCAAGGACAAGGAGCGCAGCGTGTTGCCTGCCAGCGTGAAAGCAATGAGCAGGACGACGAACAGTCCGGCTGCGAGACGGATCTTCCGCTTCCTCGACCGGATAACCAATTCTTCCATGACCACCACTCCCGATTAACCTTTGATGCCCGATTGCTGAATGCCCGCCACGAAATACGACTCCGCATACAGGAACAGCAGCACAGCCGGGGCCATATATAGCACGGATGCGGCAAACCCGATGCCCCGCGCCGAGGCGTTGATCTGCGCCAAATAGAGCGACAGCGGCTGCTTCGCCTTGTCCTGCAGGAAAATGAGCGGCTGTTCGATCATGTTCCAATAGTCGATGAACAAGAGCACCGCCAATGCGGCCAGCCCCGGCTTGGCAAGCGGAAGCACGATGCGCGCGAAGATCGTCCAATGACCGGCGCCGTCGATTTTGGCGGCTTCGACGTAAGCCATCGGAATATGCGACATGAACTGCCGCATCATGAAGACGCCGAAAGCGCCGAAGATGCCCGGCAGAATGATCGCAGACGCATGATTCATCAGGCCGAGCTTGTCGATCACCAAATAGTTCGGCACGAGCGTAACCTGGAACGGCATCAGCATCGTCATCAGATAGACCGCGAACAGCTTGTCCCGTCCCAAGAAGCGCAATTTGGCGAATGCATAGGCCGCCAGCGAGGCGACGGCAGCCTGTCCGGCAACGATCGGCACGACCAGCAGGACCGAATGCCAGAACATGCTCATATACTTCGGACTGAGAACGAGCACCTGCGCGTACTGCGCGAATGTCAGCCAATCGGGAAGCAGCTTCAGATTGACGAACGCGTCCCTGCCGCCATGCGCGGTATCGACCATCCGTCCGAGCAGATCGTAATTCCGGCCGATTTCCGCTTGCGTCATCAAGGAATTCGTGAATGTGAGCAGGACCGGAATCAACATCGCTCCCGCGAACGCTCCGATCGCCAGCGACAGCGCGAGACGCGGCAGCTTTGCCATGCCTTTCAAATTGGACCGCCCCTCTCTATTCCGTGTTGTCCCTGAACCGGCGCTCGATGCGGAGCAGGCCCATCGCCAGCAGGACGATGCAGCCGACCATCAGCACGGCCGCGGCCGTCAGCTTCTGCACGTCGAGTACGTAGAACATGTTGTTCATGTAGTGCTGCAGCATGTACAGCCGGTCGTAAGGATAATCGCCCGCCAGCAGATACGTCTCCCGAAACACCTTGAACGAGTTGACGATCGAGATGAGCAGGACGAAGAACATCGTCGGCGTCAAATACACGAGCGTGATCGTTCGAAATTGCCGGAATCGGCCCGCTCCCTCGATGGACGCCGTCTCATAGTAATCCTTCGGGATGGACTGCAGGCCGGCCAGGAACAAGACCATGTTATAGCCGGCGTTCTTCCAGACAAACATGGCGACGATGACGCTCATCGACCCATTCGATTGCAGCCAGTCGATCCGCTCCTTCCCAAGCTGATGCAGCCAGGCATTCAGCGTGCCGTTCCAATCGAAAAAAAGCTGCCATACGGTTACGACCGATGCGACGGGCACGACGAGCGGCAGCATGATCGATGACCGAAGCCAGCCTCGCGCATAGAGCGGCCTGTTCAGCAGCAGCGCAAGCGTCAGCGACAGCGCGATCAGCAGCGGAACGCCGATGCCGGCGAATATCAGCGTGTTCCCCGCGGCCTTGAGGAAGGATTCGCTGTCCAGCAGCTCGGCGTAATTGCGGAAGCCGACGAACTTCCCGGCGAGCGCGCCGTCCGTGAACGATTCGTACAGGCCGAGCAGGAACGGAGCGAGATAGAAGAGCGCAAAGCCGGCCGCGCTGGGCAGCAGGAACCAAAGCGCCTGGAAGCCGTCCTTCCGCAGCCGCGCGAACGGCGCCGTTCTACTCATTGAGGTATGTCGTCACTTTGTTCTGAACGAGATTCGCGACATCCTCCGCCGACTTCTGCCCGGTAAAGTAAGCTTTGGCTTCCGTGGTGACGATTTCCCATACCTTGTCGGAACCGGTATCCCGGACGGAATGGACGGCGCCGTTCACGTAACCGTTCAATCCGTCCAGCATGCCGTCGTCCACCTGGACGGCTTCGCCTTGCAGAGGCCCTTCGGGATACGACCCGAACGACCCTTGCGCCTTCAACGCCTGGATCTGCTTGGCATAAGCGGCTTTGTTGATCGGGAATCCGGTCGCGTTCGACGGGGCCTGCACCGCTTCCGACGTCAGGTACTTGACGAAATCCCAAGCTTCCTTCTTCACCTTGGAATTGTCGGCAATGGCGACGTTCCGGTACGTTTTGAAATAACCGCCTGCCGCGGTGTCCTGCGCATGGGGCTTGGCGTACAGCTTCATTCGGTTGCCGAGCTCCTTATGGGTCACCTTCACGCCGAGCGCGATGCCCTGCATCGTTTCCAGGTAATCCTTCGGCGAATTGATCTGGACGCTCCGGAAATACGCATTCGCGCCTCGGCCCAGGTTAGAGACGACGCCGTCGTCGTACAACGTCTTCACCTGCTTCATCAGCCCCGTGAAAGACGCCGAGTCGAAATGCGCCTTATGCTCCGCTTCATCCATGAACAAGCCGTAATTATCGCCGACCATTTCGCCCAGCAAATATTCGGGGCTTGAATACGACAGCGCGGAAGGCAGCGGCCCGTTCGCCGTCAGTGCCTCCGCCGTCTTGGCGAAATCGTTCCAGGACCAAGCCAGATCGTCGAACTTCGCCCCGGTATCGGCAATGGCGTCCGCGTCGCCCGCGAAGCCCATCAGGAAGAAGGAGAGCGGCATCTCGTAGAGCGAGCCGCCTACGCGGACGTTGTCCAGGACATTGCCGAAGTAATCGTCCTTGCGAAAGCCCGAATCCTGCTTCATCATCGGGTTCAGGTCCGCCAGCAGATGATGCTTGACGTAATTGTCCGCGGGCAGCAGGTCCGTCTCGAGAACGTCGGGACCTTTGCCCGCCAGCATCGCCGCGTTCGTCGACGTCACGTATTTCTCGATATCGGCTTCCAGCGTCGCATCCGTGGAATCGACGTGTTCCAGCTTGATCTCGACGTCGGGATGCAGCGCTTCATAGTTCTTCTTCGCGTCCTCGTACTTGTCGTCATGCCAGAAGGTCGAGAACACGATCGTCTTCTTGCCGCCCGCGCTCCCGTTCGACCCTTCTGCTCCGTTCGCCGCGTCCTTCCCGCCGCGCTCGTCCGCCGTGCCTGCCGCCGCCTTGCCCCCGGATGACGCATTGCCGGAAGAAGCGCCGCCGCCCGTTCCTTCTCCGCTCCCGCAAGCCGTTAAGGCAAGCGCAAGCATACAGCTCGCCATCAGGCTCGTGCCGATTTTATTCATGGTCTGATCTCCTTCTCCTTCGCTCGGAATCGATTATGCCCGCTTGGCGGGCACATCCACAGCTTAGAGGAGAGATGTCTCCGAAACTTCGACCGGTTGCGAACAAAATGTCTCCGAATTTCAAACAAAACGGCAGGCCGGACGGAACGATCGCCCAACCTGCCGCGGCTAACGGTAGAAGAAGCAGGCGCTGTCGCACTGCTCCTGTTAAGATCGAAACCGAATGATGAACGGCAGCTGATCGACGACCGGGTTCGACTCGACTGCCGGCATGCCTTGCGCCGCGGCATGGGCATATCGTTTGCGCCCATCGACCAGCAGCGCGCCGCCGTCCAGGCTCCAGTCCATCCGCAGCGGGTAGACGCCTTGATAGACCGCCTCGCTGTACAGGATATTGTTGCCCTGCAGCTTGCCCGCGAAGATCGTATCCTTCTCGTCCTGCGTATACGCAATCGACTTGCGATCCGCCGACAGCCGGAAGCTGTCGACCTTCTCCAGCAGCACGGACAGCTCTCCGTTGCGGATGTCGTATTGGAACAGCGTGCCGTCAGAGCCCAGGAACGCGAACTGGCTCTCGCCGACCCAGGCGCTCTCGCCGAAGCCTGAAGGGCGGTCGTATTGAACGGCATACCCGTCCCCGTTCCGCTTGGCGAACGCGACCGTCTTCCCGGTATCGATTAACGCGCCGCTGCCGTCGTCCGACAGCGCGACCTTGATGAGCTCGCCGTACGACTGCAGTCCCGTCAGCGGGTACAGCTCGGCCGTACGATCAACCGTATCGCAAACGACGATGCGCAGCTGCCCCCTCTCTTCCGCCGAGACGACGAGATACGAGACGAACCGGCCGTTGTTCGACCAGCTCAAGCTGCCCGAGAGCATCTGCCATTGCCCGTTCGGCGGCGCGGCCATGTGCGCCGATTTCCCGTCCGTTAACGACGCCAGCGTCAATTCGGTACCGGTCTTCGCCTTCGCAATGAATGCCGTCCGCGTTCCGTCCGGCGATAAGGCGTACCAGCCGGCAGCTGGAACCGTGCCTTCCATCGGCTGGAATTGCTCGTAAGGAGGCGCGAGACGCTGCAGCTGAAGCCCGGTGCTCGTCGCTGCCCGGCTCTCCGCGCTCAGCGCGACGAGATCGGCGTTGTTCGCCCACCCCAGCAGCTGCGCGCCGTTCGCGGCGGAAGCCGGCAGCCGGTAGATGGTTTTCACCCGGAAGGACTGACCGGTGGTCGCCCCGCTGTTCATTTGATCGTCGTCCGTGCCGGGGATCACGATCGTCTCCGATCGCGGACCGCCCATGCAGCCGGAAGTCAGCAGCAGGATAAGCGCCGCCAACGCGAAGAGCGTACAGCGCCGTCGCAGCTTCGTCATCGTCCTTCCTCCCTTCCCGCGGCGGGCAGCTCCACGCGGACGGTCGTACGCCGCTCATCGGAGCGGATGGCGATCGTCCCTCCGTGATCGTCCACGATCGCTTTCACGATGCTGAGGCCGAGCCCGACGCTGCCTTCTTCCTTGAATCGGCGGTCCCCCGAATTGAAAGGCTCGAACACGGCGGACAGCTGGCCGGAAGACAGCGTTTCGCCCGGATTGGCGAATTCGAACCATACGATCCCCGCAGACGCGTCCGTATCGGCCGAGACCGCGATGTCCGAACGCGGCGAGCTGTACTTGATCGCGTTGTCGAGCAGATTAATGAAGAGCTGCCGGAGCCTGTCCCCTTGGCCGAGCACGTACAGCGCGTCTTTCGCTTCGGGAACGATCCGTTTGTTGTACCGCTTCGCCCGAATGCCCATCGCGTCGCATACGTCGCGCAGGATCGTTCCGGCTTCGACGAGCTCGAGAGCCTCCCGGTCCGCTTGGCGCCGCGAAACCTCGAGCAGATTCAACACCATGCCGTGCAGCCGCCTGCTTTCGTCCACGATATGGTTCATGCCTTTATCGAAGAACGCGGGATCGTTCGTCCCGTTCTCCCTAATTAACTCGGCGTAGCCCAGAATGGACGTCAGCGGCGTCTTCAGCTCGTGCGTTACGTTGTCGAAGAACCGTTTCTCCTGTTCGTTCAGCTGCTTCAACCGGTCGCGGTCATGGGCGATCATGGCGATTTGGCTGCTGATCCGGCCGATCATTTCGTTGAAATTGGCTGCCAGCCGCCCGATTTCGTCCTTTCGCCTGATACGGCTCCGAACGTTCAAGTTCCCGCCGATGACTTCCGTTGATACGCGCGTCAGCTTGACGAGCGGAATCGTGATATGCCTGGACAGCAAGTAAGAGAACAGAAACGCCGCCGCGAATATCGCCAGCGCCACCTCGAAGACGACGTTCAAGATGCGCTCGCTCTGCTCGTACAGCGGGGAGAAGTCTTCCGCGTAGCGCAGAATGCCTACCTTCACGCCGTCGATTATGACCGGGTAGGAGAAGTAGACGGAACCTTCGCTGCCTTTGTACGTGATCGTATAGGCGGTTCGGCCGTTCAGCGCTTGCTTCAGATCGTCCGCGGGCCGGCCGGCAAACGCGACTTCGTCCGAGGCGTACAGGAGGATGCCGTCGACCGTATACGCGGCCACTTCGCACGAAGCGGCGCGATGCAGATCGTCCACCATCTCCTCGGCCATCTGACCGAAGTACAGGTTATTATTCGTAAAATGGTTAATGAGAAACGCCTGCCGAACATAGACGTTGCCGTTGTTCTTCAGTCCGATCAGGTCGGAGGCGATGATCTTCTGGTTGCTCGTCCGAATGACTTCCTTCAGGGTCAGGTTAAGCACGACGAAAGCAAGCCCGAAGATCACGAAGAAGCCGATGACGAATTTGGCCCTTATCGTCCGGAACATGCCGTCAATCCGCCCTTTTCTCGCATTTGTAGCCGATGCCGAACACCGTCGTGATCAGATCCCCCGCATCGAGCTTCTTGCGCAGGCGCTGGATATGGGTATCGACGGTTCGCGTGTCGCCGGGGAAATCGTAGCCCCAGACGAGATCAAGCAGTTCCGTCCGCGAATAGATCCTGCCCCGGTTCCCGAGCAGCGTCAGAAGCAGGTCGAATTCCTTCGGCGTCAGCTCGACGGGTTCGCCGTCCTTCGTAACCAGCCGCTCGGCCGGCGCGACGTCGATGTTGCGCAAGCGAATGACGTTATCGCCGCTCGCGGCATCTTCGATCTGGCCGGCCTGCGCGATCCGCCGTAGTATTGAGCGAATCCGGGCAATGACTTCACGAAGGTCGAACGGCTTCGTAATATAGTCGTCGGCGCCGAATTCGAGGCCGAGAATTTTGTCCGTAATATCGGATCGCGCCGTGATCATGAGGATCGGCAAATTATAGTTCGCGGTCACCCTCTTGCAGATGTCCAAGCCGCTCTGGTCCGGAAGCATCCAGTCGAGCAGCAGCAGATTCGGACGGAACCGCTCCAGCTCCTTGAGGCCGTCCGCCCCGTTCGAAGCCGTGCGCGCGAGGAAGCCCTCCCGCTCCAGACCGTATGCCAGCAAATCCGCGATCGCTTCCTCGTCTTCGATGATCAGTATTTTCGTTTTGTCCATTCGGGCTCCCACCTTGTTCTGTTCCGCATGGCTTGCGCGTACCTCGTAAGGCCCATAGTAGCATAGCTGCCCGCCTGAATAAAATCGAGCAGGCGCCAGCAGAACCCCGCAGCCGTCAGCGTTCTCCGAAATATTGCTTCAGCCCGTCCGCGATCGCCTGCGCCTCGCGCGATTGTCCGTCGCCGCTCAGCATGACCGCTTCCTCCGCGGGATTCGTAATATATCCAGGCTCGATCAGAACCGCCGGCATCGTGCTGAGCGACAGTACCTTGAGCGATTCTTGCTTTACGCCGCGGTCCTCGAAGCCGAGCGCGTCAACCAGCTGCTTATGAATGATATCCGCCAGCCGAAGTCCGTCGTCGAACCGGTAATAGGTTTCCGTACCGGCGACGGTCTTGTCTTCGAAAGCATTGCCGTGGATCGAGATCATGACATCCGCATGCCAGTCATTCGCCATGGCGGCCCTGTCGTCAAGTTCGACGAAGGTGTCGTCGGTACGCGTCATACGGGGCTCGAACGCCGGATCTTGCTTCAACAGGTCGTACAGCTTCGCTGCAAGGGCGAGATTGCTGTCCTTCTCCCATTCGCCGCCGCTGCCTTCCGAACCCGGATCCTTGCCGCCGTGGCCCGGATCGATCATGATCTTGTACGGCTTGTCCGAGGCTTCTCCCGGGCCGATGCCTGCTCCGGCATGCCGATCCGCAAGCGGCATATTCATGCCGGAGCGACGATCGTTCTGCGCAGCTAGCGCGCAGCCGATCACGATCAGGATGCAGAATAATAAAATAAAGCCGGCCAGCCCTTTCGTGCTTCCCGTTCTCTTCATGTTGTCCTCCCGGCTTGCGATAGTCGCAGTAAGTTCAACATCATCATAACGTCCGAATGTCACGGCGGCGTCTACGGGATGTCAACAAAATGTCTCCGACTTCGCCGGGCGGACCGGACATGCCGGCAAGAGGGGCGGTCCGCTCTATTGGACGGACTGCCCCTCGATTCACTCGGTCCCTATTTACGCGGACGATCTGAAGTGGTAGTATGAAACAATCAACCAATCATCAGACATCCTACGTTTGATAAGGAGGACGAATACATGTTGAATAAATTGAACCGGATTTCGCTGTCGGATCAAGCCTATGGCGAGATGGAACGAATGATCGCCGACGGTACTTGGCCGCTGGGCGCCCGCATTCCAAGCGAACCGGAGCTGATGGCGCAGCTCGGCGTCAGCCGCAATACGCTCAGGGAAGCCACCCGGGCGATGGTCCATGTCGGCATGCTGGAGACGAAGCAGGGCGACGGCACCTTCGTGGCGGCGACGAGCGAACTGAACGCGATCCTGCAGAAGCGCATGCAGCGCTCCTCGGTGCTGGAGACGCTCGAGGTCAGACACGCCTTGGATCGTCAGGCGGCATCGCTCGCCTGCTCGAACCGGACGGAGCAAGATCTCGAACGGATCAGGCACGCCAACGCGGCATGCATTGCCGCGTTCCGCGCTCAGAACCTCGAAGCATTCGTCAGCGCGGACTGGCAGCTGCACCAGGCCATCGTCGCCGCTTCCCATAATGCGTTATTGCTTGACATCTACACCAGCCTGTTCGAGGAAATCCAGGTGTCTATCGCGAGCACGACGGAATTCTCCAACGATGCGATTACTGGCCATCCGGGGCTCGTGGCGGCCATCTCGAATCGCAATGCGGCCGCGGCCGAGCAGGAAGTCGACGCCTATATCGCCTTGACCAAATCCATGTTGCACGAAACGGCAGAAACGGAGACCCCATGACATGACAGCAACGAATACACAAACGCTCGCCAAAGCTTACGCACAGCCTGCCCGCAGCCGCAATGCGGCGATGCTGCTCGCCGGCATCGTCTTGATCGCCGCCAACCTGCGAATGCCGCTTACGTCGGTCAGCCCGCTGATCGGGCTGATCCGCAGCGATTTTCCGATTTCCGGCACATTGGCAGGCATGCTGACGACGCTTCCCCTGCTCGCCTTCGCCGGCTTGTCGCCGTTCGTGCCGCGCCTTGCGCGCAGGTTCGGCATGGAATACACGCTGTTCGTCGCCCTGATCGCAATGGTTGCCGGCAGCCTTGTCCGCGATGCCGGCGGCGTCTCGGCTCTGCTCGCCGGCACCGTGCTTACGGGCCTTGGCATCGCCTCCGGCAATGTCCTGCTTCCCGCGATGATCAAGAAGGAATTTCCCCGGCGTCTAGGCTTGACGACAGGAATCTACTCCATCTCGATGAATGTCTTCGCCGCGGCCGCATCGGCCGTCAGCGCGCCGATCGCGAACGGCACGAGCCTGGGCTGGCGCGGAACATTCCTCGCCGTCGCGTTTATCGGCGTCCTTGCGCTCGGCGCCTGGATACCGCAATTAAGGCATAATCGTACGGCGGCCGTCACCTCGGCGGCTGCGGCGGACAGGAAACAGAACGTATGGCGTTCGAGGCTCGCCTGGCAAATTACCCTCTTCATGGGACTGCAATCATTCATCTTCTACGTCTTCGTCGCGTGGCTGCCCGATATGCTGCTGTCCCAAGGCATGAGCAACGTGGAATCCGGGTACATGCTGTCGCTGCTGCAGGTCGGCTTGATGCCGTTCGCGTTCCTGATTCCGATCATCGCGGGCCGGCTGAAGAGCCAATTGGGGCTGCTTGTGCTGACCTGCTGCTTCTACTTAGCCGGCTTTGCCGGCTTGCTGGCCGCGGACGGCAATCCGGTCATGACTTCGATAGCGGTCCTCGCGCTTGGCGTCGCCGGCGGCACGTCCTTCAGTCTCGCGATGATGTTCTTCAGCCTGCGCACGCGAACCGCGAGGGAAGCGTCCGAGATCTCGGGCATGGCCCAGTCTGTCGGCTATTTGCTCGCCGCGGTCGGGCCGTTCCTGTTCGGCGTGTTGCACGACGCCGTCCGCAATTGGACGCTGCCGATGTTCCTGCTGGCCGCCGCCGCGCTGCTGCTTCTCCTCGTCGGGACCGCGCCCGCGAGAGGCGGATCGTATCTTTTCAAGCCTGAATAAAATCCGGAAGAGCGCAAGAAGACATTGCTTCTTGCGCTCTTCTTCGTCTTCATGCGCGTTCACGGGCATTGGACGGCTATATGGCTGAAGGATGCGAAGTCGAACAATCCCTTGTCCGTCAGCTTCAGCGACGGGATGACGGGCAGCGTCAGGAACGACAAGGTCAGGAACGGATTGAACGACCGCCGGGCGCCGATCGAGTCCAATGCGCGCTTCACCTGTTCAAGCCGCATGCATACCTCCCCGTATGGACGATCGGACATCAAGCCGGCGATCGGCAAATCCAGCGCCGCCAGCACCCGTCCGTCCATGACGACCGCAAGACCGCCGTTATGCGCTGCAAGATGCTCGATGGCGGCCAGCATATCCTCGTCCGAGGCGCCGGCGACGACGATATTGTGCGAATCATGGGAGACGGACGAGGCGATCGCTCCCTTACCGAACCCGAAGCCCTTGACGATGCCGACCCCGACGTTGCCTGTCGCATGATGGCGCTCGACGACGGCGAGCTTCAATTGATCCTTATCGACCGAAGGCCGGAACTTGCCGTCCCGGATATCGACCGTTTCCTGCAGATGGCGCGTTACGATTTGATTGGGAATGATCTCGATGACGTTGCAGCGATCGGACGACAGCGGAATATCCAGATCCTGCGAGGCGACGGCCTTGACCTGCATCGCCGCGATCGACGGCGGAAGGTCGCCTTGCGGGATCGGCGCCGGGAACGCGGAGGTATCCAGAATGCCTTGCTCCACGATGCGAACCCCTGCTTTGTACACGGCGTGGATGGCAATGCTGCCAAGATCGTCCAGCAGCAGCATATCCGCCTTATACCCCGGCGCGATAGCCCCTCTGTCCCGGAGACCGAAGCATTCGGCCGCGTTGATCGTGATCATCTGAATAGCCGTGATCGGGTCGAGTCCCTTCCGGATCGCAAGCCGGGCGACATGATCGACGCTGCCTTCCGCGACCAGATCGTCGGGCAGCTTATCGTCGGTGACGAACAGCGCCCGCCTTGCGTTGCGCTGCGTGATCGCGGGCAGCAGCAAATCGAGGTTTCTCGCGACGGTGCCTTCCCGGATCATCAGATGCATGCCGAGATCCAGTCTGTCCTTCGCTTCCATGGCCGTAACGCATTCATGATCCGTTCGGATGCCCGCGGCCATATAGATGTTGAGCTCTTCCCGGCCGATGCCCGCCGCATGGCCGTCGATGCGGCGCCGCTGCGCGTCGGCCAGCTTGCTCAGCATCGCGTCTTCGGCGCCGGCGACGGCAGGGAAGTTCATCACCTCGGCCAATCCAAGCACCTGCGGATGCGCATAGAACGGCGCCAGCCGTTCCGCTTCGAGCACGGCGCCGCCGCTCTCGAACGACGTGGCGGGCACGCACGAGGGGAGCATGACGAACAGATCGACCGGCAGCGATTCGGCGCTGCGGAGCATATACGCGATGCCGTCCTCGCCGGCCACGTTCCCGATTTCATGCGGGTCGGTGACGGCGGCGGTGACGCCGTGCAGCAGCAACAGCTTCGCGAATTCGCCCGGCGCGAGCATGGAGCTCTCGACATGCACGTGACCGTCGATGAAGCCGGGAACGAGGTAGCGTCCTTCCGCCTGGATCGTCTCCTTCCCTTCGTACGTGCCGATTCCGGCGATTACGCCGTCAACGACGGCAACGTCGCCTTCCATGAGTTCCCCTGTGAATACGTTGACGATTGTCGCTTGTTTGATGACGAGATCGGCGGGCATCCGCTTGCCTGCGACCAAGATTCTTCGGCGGAGCGCTTCGCGTTCCTGTTCCATTTCGTTCGACCTGCCTTTCGATTGCAGCCTTCCCGTTCGCCCGAAGGCGTCCATGTGGCCGTTGACTACATACTTCGCGGCCCCTATCGCGAGAATGAGCGTACGCCAAAAATCCCGATCACAAAAAGTAGTATTGCCCTTTTTGTAATCAGGATTTTACGGTTCCTGGTAGAGACCCTCAAACCTTATTATTGAGGTTATACGCGTTCGTATGGAATGACTCGTCATTATCATACCGGGCGCGTGCCGGGAAGTCAACCACGAACGGAACGCGCCTGCCAGTCGATCGCTGCATTCGAAAGCCGATTAGAGACTGCCCTTCTCGATCAAGCTGCGCACATCCGCTTCGATCGCCGCAGGATCGGTCGGCGCCGGATATTGCTTCAGGACGTTGCCCTGCTTGTCCACGAGGAACTTGGCGAAATTCCAATCGATATCGCCCGTATGGTACGGAGCAGGCACGGCATCCACGAGGTGCTTGTACAGCGGATGCGCGTGCTCGCCTTTGACGTCGATCTTCGCGAACATCGGGAACGTAACGCCGTAATTCAATTCGCAGAACTGCGCGATTTCCTCGTTGCTGCCGGGCTCCTGTTCCTTGAACTGGTTGCACGGGAAGCCGAGCACGACGACGCCTTCGTCCTTGAACGCCTCGTACAGCGACTGCAGCCCTTTGTAATGCGGCGTCAATCCGCAAGCGCTCGCCGTGTTGACGATCAGCATGATCTTGCCCTCGTATGGCGCAAGCGTCGTCTCCTTGCCGTCGATCGTTGTCACCTTGAAATCATAAATGCCCATGAGCGGTCCCCTCCCGAAATCGGCCGTTAGTCGATTTCATTAAATTAAATTGCATAAAATTATTATAGACGATTCCGCGATTCGTAAGCAACTTTATTTTGAGCCGGCATGCCTGTCCACACGCCTGTCAAGCAGCAATCAAGCTTACGATCGACAATGCCTCACTTGTCGCGGCTCATCGCTTGCTGCAACTGATCGGCAAGCTGCTCTGCATGCTCCCATTGAATCGGACGGACGCCGGCCGGCGGAGTCCCGGCCGCCGAAGACCGGCATGTCCAAGCCACCGGAATATCGTTGCCGAGCGCATATCCGGCGTACATCCATGTCTCCGCTTCGGGAGCGCTGATGTCCGCGATCAACAGTTTGCATGTAAGCAGCTGCTGCATCGCTTCCTGCACGGGCGTGTCGGCCGCGCTCCGCGGCCTGCCTTGATGGACCAGCTTCGGCGCGTAGCCGAGCTGCAGCAGCCTCGGGAAGACGTTCTCCGTCCATTGCTGCGCCATGTCCTCCTCGCCATCCGGAAGCAGGACGAAGCAAGGCTTGTACGCTTTGCCCGATGCGCTTGCGTCCGCCTCCAGCCACCCTTTCTCCGTCAAACGGAACGTCGAGCCGATCCGCTCGATCATTCCTTCTTCCTTCAGCTTCTCGACGAGGTAGACCAATTCCTGCAAATTAAGCGAATACGTAAGATTAAAGCATTGCGAGAACTGATTGATCACGACCGGTTCGCCCGGCCCGTTCGAATGTCGGTGCAGATAGCGAAGCAGCTTCAGCCCCTTCTCCTCCGGCGTGAGCGGAATCAGCGGCGATTGCAGGATGGCCCCGAGCTCGTCGTAAGCGACGACGACCGTCTCTTCGCAATCGCTCTGTTCCCGGATATAAGCCGAAATAATCGGGAATGCGGACCGTTTCTCCGCATACGACAACAGGCGGAACGGTTCGCTGCTGCCATCCTTCAAACCGTAAGAGCCGCTTGGCGAGCACAGGCAGTTCATGTACCATTCGCTGCCGCCTTTATGTTTCACCTGCACGAGCGCATCGCAGAACAGGCATCGTTTCGTATCCAATACTTCCATGAGCGTTATCATCCTCCCCTTCTTTATGAAGGATTCGCAGCGAACGCCCCTTATAGGGGCGCCGCGGCCATTAAGCTTTTCTCATGTTTGATGTACCCTGCGCGCCGCCGTTTGAAGCGGTCCAAATATTGCCGTTCCAGACGATGGTATCGCCTGCCTCGATGCCGGCTTCCACCTTCTCTGCGGCAAGCAGCAGCGTCCTGCCGTTGATCAGCGCCGTCACGCCTTCCGGTCCCGTCATCGTGACGAGCCCGGTTCGCTGCACCAGACAGCTTGTGCCGGATGCCGTTCGTTTCGTATTATTATCAGCCGATCCCGCCGCATTTTCTGCCGTCGCGTCTTCTTCCATGCCCACGCCGCCCCTTCCTTACACATCCAACGAAGCCGCAGCGCTCTCTGCGGTCTTGCTGCTCATTATCATCATAGTCCTGTCGGGAAATAATGCAATCCGCTGTTCACATCCTTCTCGCCACTCTGCGCTGTTCAGGGCTGTTAACGTCGACTGTCATTGATAACGTCCAGAGAATAACGAATCTCGCGTCTGTCTGTCGAGAGACGAGGTCCTTCTCCTTATGGCAGCATTGAAATGGGCAAGAAAAAGAGACGGGAGTATGGACAATGCCCGGATCGCCGATGCACCCGGCTCATACATTAATGAATGAATGCTTTCACGACAAAGCTGCGAGGAGTGTAAAGGGACCTAATGATCGAACTGGCTTTGGCATTCAACGACCGCAGCGGATCGTATGCGAAGCATGCCGCCGTCACGCTGATGTCGATTATTCAACGGACGGACTCACGCTGAACGTTCATATCTTGCACGACGACACGCTGACCGAAGAGAACAAGCGCAAACAAGTCTCTACCGCCTGTACCTGCCGAACGTGCTGCAAACAGAGAAAGTCATTTATTTGGATTGCGATCTCTTCGTGAATATGGATATCGCGGAATTATGGAACATTGATCTGGGCGAGCATTATTTGGCCGCTTCGATCGATCAGGGCATCATGGGCGTCAAGGAAGAGATTATTGCCTGCGGCCTGGAGCCGAGCCGATATTTCAATTCCGGCGTTATACTGCTCGGATTGGCGAATATGCGCGCGAGAACGAACCGCGATCAAGAGATGCTGAGGTTCTTGTCCGATTATCCTCATACGACCCTTCCGGGCCAGGATGTCCTCAATCACTGATGTATCGGCCGGGATTCGCGTCCAGCGAAGCGTTCGACACCAGTACATGGGAGCCGAAGATGCTGTCCTGCGCTTTCGCGTGATCGAGCACGATGGCGTTCTCGAGACGGCATGCATCGATTTCGCAATCAGGCCCCACATAGACATAAGGACCGAGCGTGCTGTTTCCCACGACAGCCGACGGAGCGATATTGACGGGAGGAATGATCGTCACATCAGCCCTTTCGATCCCCCGACTGCTGTAACCGAATAGCGGTCCAGCATGAACCGGTTGGCCGCCAGCCACCGATCCGGATTGCCGATGTCGAAGAACGGCTCTGCCATGAGGCTGTACGTCACGCGAGCTCCGGCTTCAATCAAACCCATGATCGCGTCCGTAATTTCGTATTCGCCCCTCGCGGACGGCTGAAGCCGGTCGAGCATTTGAAAAATGGCGCCGCCGAATGCATAGACGCCGACAATGGCTAGATCGGACATAGGCGCTGCGGGCTTTTCGTCCAGTCGTACGATGATGCCTTCTCGCAACGTCGCCACCCCGAATTGACGCGGATCGTCAACGCGCGCGAGCAGCAGCGACGCTTCCGCGTTGCCGTTCGCCACTTGTTCGATCAATGCGCTTGGAACGTCATTCACCAAATTGTCTCCCAGCATTAAGAAGAAAGGTCCATCCTGTAGAAACGAGCGTCCTGCTTGGACCGCATGCGCCAGGCCAAGCGCTTCATCTTGCAGGAAATACGAGATGGAAGCGCCGAACGAACTCCCGTTTCCCAGCAAGCGGCGTATCTGATGCTGGGTTGCGTTCAGCACGACCCCAATGTCGTTAATGCCCAGCTTTACGAACTGCTCGACAATCGAGACGATGACAGGAACCCCGTTCACAGGAACCGTGCATTTCGGCCTGGAATAAGTAAACGGCCTCAGCCGCGTGCCATGACCAGCGCATAAGATCATCCCTTTCATAGCAGCCTCCCGATAGAACGATCTGATAGCATCATCCCTTCTATAAAGATATGACTAAGCGGCAACGTTGGACTAGACGGCTTACTTGCTTGAATTACCTAAATATCGCGATGCAAGACAACGCCGCCGGCATGCGAGAGATAGCGGGCTTATCCCTTAAAGATACGCGAACGTCTTATGGTATCCGCCTTGTCCCTGGAACGCATAGATTCATAATGTAATGGGATGTCATATTCAATCATGGAGGGAGCGACTGACGTTTATGGCGGTTTGTACCGTAAAGCACGGCAGCAAAAAGCATCACAAAGCGGCGAGAAAATGCTCGACTGCCAGCTCAAGAATCACGCTCGCAATTCTGCAAACGATCCAGCAGACGCAAGCGCAATTGCAAGCGCAGCAGCAGTTCCAAGCCCAGCTGCAAGCGCAGATTAATGCACAGGTACAGGCGCAATTGCTGTTCCAGACGCAAGTGCAAGGACAGATTCAAAGCGCCGAGCAGTCGCAATATCAAGCGCAGCTGCAATTCTTCGCGCTCGTACAAACCCATATTCAAACCCAGCAGCAACAGCTGCAGCAGATGCAGGATCAACTCGATTCACAGCAGCAGCAGGAACAACAGCAGCAGCAGCAAATCGTAAACTTTGAGTCGTCGCCGCCTCCGCCTTCGGGCGAACCGTCGCCTCTTCTTGCGCAGCAACAGCAGCAACAGCAACAAGAAAGCGATCCCGAACAACAGCAACAACAGCAGCAGCAAAGTATAAATCCCGAGCCGCCGCCAACGCCGGCGACCTAGCGCATCAAACTCGCGATAGCCGGTCTGAAGAGAAACCCGCATGTTTAATAATGCGGGTTCTTCTCATTGAGACCTACAATAGGACGGCCAAAACGACGCTCCCTTGCGATGGTTCATTTGCTTCGTCCCCGTATACCCGTTGCCGGAGAAAAAGGTATTCAACTCCGTATGAAAGCGGTTTATAATGGAAGGAATTTACTGAGAGGAGAAGTTGACCTTGAATAAACGAATCATGACGCTCGCAGTCTTGCTGCTCGTGCTTGTATTGGCGGCGGGATGCAAGAACAGCACGCAAAATCATGAAAATGCGGCGGCGAATACAGCGGAGAACGACAAGCCGCCGGCCAATCAAGAAGAGACGGCCGCGCCGGCCCCAGACCCGGCCGTCTCGCCGATCCCCGATCCGGTGCCAGCTGACGTGCCTTTGACTGCGCCGGACCCGAAGCTGCCGAAGCGCGACCCCCGGTCGGCGCAGCTTGACGTACGGAAACAATCGAAGCAGCTCGGAAGAGGCGTCAATCTTGGCAATGCGCTGGAAGCGCCGGTAGAAGGGCAATGGGGAGTCACGCTAGAGGAAAGTTACTTCAAGACGATCAAGGATGCGGGTTTCGAGACGGTTCGCGTTCCGATCAAGTGGTCGGGGCATGCGGACGCGAATGCGCCGTACGCCATTGAAGCCGCGTTTTTCGATCGCATAGATTGGGTGCTCGGCCAGGCGTTGAAGCAAGGGCTGAACGTCGTTCTTGACATGCACAATTACGATGAGTTCAATGCGAACGCAGACGAGCAAGAATCTCGTTTTCTGGCTTTATGGAAGCAAATCTCGGCGCGGTATAAAGAGCTGCCAGGCAATGTGTACTACGAGCTGGCCAATGAACCGAACGGTTCTCTGACCTGGTCCAAATGGAATAAAATGCTGAAGAAAGCGCTCGATACGGTTCGGAGCGAGGATCCGTGGCATACGATCATTATCGATTCCGCCAACTGGAGCAATTACGCCGCGCTCGTGTCGCTCGACATTCCGGATACCGAACGGAACGTCATCGTTTCCTTCCATTATTACGATCCGTTTCTCTTTACTCATCAAGGTGCAGATTGGGTAGGCCCGGAGAACGGAACAACCGGCATCGTATGGCCAGGTCCCCCGGCGCAGAAGGCGGAACCTGTCGATGCCGCCAAGCAGGTACAGTGGGTGAACGATTGGTTCAATGCGTATAATACGGAACCGGCGGACACGAATCCGGCTGGCCCCCATGCGATTGCGGAAGCTTTCGATCAGGCGGAAAGATGGGGAGAAGAGAACAACCGGCCGATTTGGCTCGGCGAATTCGGCGCGTACAGCAATGCCGACATGGCTTCGCGAGCACGCTGGACGAGCTTCGTGCGCGAACAAGCCGAGAAGCATGGCTTCGGCTGGTCGTATTGGGAATTTTGCGCGGGGTTCGGCGTATATGATCCAGCGGCTAACGGCTATCGGAAGGAATTGCTGGAGGCGTTGATTCCTCCTGAATAGAGAGCCGGATGTTACTTGGATGTTCCCTTGTACGTCCAAGAACACCTGCCGGATGAATCCTGCAGATGTTCTTGTATTCATGGACGTGAACCACGCCAGATCTCCTGCCTCCGCTTTCTCGCCACGCACGATTCTCCACGAACGGCGCGTAACGATCCCAAGCGAATTCCGCTCCCGTTAAACCGGCCGAGCGTTCCCGCCCGAACGATGGTGACGACGAGCGCGTCAATATTAACCGCGAAATGCCAATGCTGATTAATTGAAAGGCCGACAGCATCGGCGTTTTGGGTAGCACCGCGAACAAACATAGGCAGGCGGACGGACGATCCGCTATTTGATCGAAATCGGCGTTTTGGAAGCATCGATCGGACATAGGATGCGTTATGGGCTCCGGAATGCAGCACTAATCCGGCTTTCGGCAGAAATAGCGCATCTCCTGTCCGGCAGCGAGCGAAAAATCGATGCATACGAGCCAATAAAGCTTCTCCTGTCCGTTTCCCAAACCCTGCCAACGGATCTATGAAGATATTCCCAAAATCATCGCCGATCGCGAAATCAGCGTCCGTTCGCGGGACATGGCGCAGAAGAAAGCGGTAAGGGAAAAGCTCTCCGGCGAGGAGGGCTACGCCCTTGCAATCCGGAGGATGCATGAGCCGGAAAGTGTAATCGGACAACTGATGAGCAACAGGGGATTCCGGCGGTTCCTGCTTCGAAGCTTACGGAGAGGCGGCTTGGAGGTCGGATGGCTTGCTATCGCGCACAATCTGCTCAAGAGTGCAGCGGTCGATGCAAAACACCCAAGATGGGCAGAGCTAGCTCTGCCCATCTTGGGTGTTTTGCGGTTTTACGGTATAGATCTGCCCCCTAACTTGCTTAAGGGCCAGCCCCTTACCAATAAATGAGTGATCGTTGACGGGACTAGCCCGCCCCTACTAGTCCCGCTCGTAGATCGAACCGGAGCGGCTGGCGTAAAATTCCGCATACACCTTCTCGGCATAGGCGTCCGTCATTCCGGCGATGTAATCCGCCACCATCCGCTCCCACGGCCAGCGGCTCCGCTGGCGCTCGTAGCTCTCCAGCCAGTCCGGGGGAATGATCAGCCGGCCCGTCTCCTGCGTCCTGAAGCTGTCCCACAGCCGCGTAATCATGATTTCGCTCCGCTTATGCAGGCGCTGCACGCGGAAGTCCTTGATCAGCGTCACCCAGGCGAGCTTCTTCAAGATTTCCATCGTGCGCAGCAGCTCCAGATCCTGCACGCCGTCGCGGATGAACGTGACCCGCTTCCAGCCCGTCGCGGGATCGTCGATGATGCCGACGCCGCTGACGAATTTCCGGACCCAGCGCGCCTTCATCTCGCGCCGCGTCCGGGACGGCTCCCTGCCGCATTCGACGTAGATGCTCTCCCACTGCTGCAAATAATGATGCAGCGCTTGCTTCACCATCTGCTTCATGTCGACCTGCTCCCAATGCATGACGGCATTGCCCGGATCGTCGATGATCTCCTGCATGACGCCCGCGACCAGCCGGTCGTCCTCGAACAGACTCGGGTTCATCTGGATTTTGCCGGCGCGGATGCCGTCTTCGATATCATGCGTTGAATACGCGATGTCGTCGCACAGGTCCATCAGCTGCGCTTCCAGCGTCGCGCAGCCGTCCGGCATGCCCCACGCGCTGCGCAGGGAGCCGATGCCTTCCCATTCCATCCCGTAGACGCCCTTCAGCCGGCCGGGGTCTTCCAGGTTGTAAGGATATTTATTGATCGCCAGCAGCACGGCGGCCGTCAGATCGAGACCGCTGTCGCTGCCCGCGCGCTTCTCCAGGAACATCAGTATTCGGAAGTTCTGGGCGTTGCCCTCGTACTTGAGCCCGCATTCCTTCAGCAGGATATCGTTCAACACCTCTTCGCCCTTATGTCCGAAAGGGGGATGCCCCAAATCATGGGCCAGCGAAGCGCATTCGACAACCTCCGGGTCCATCATCAGGCCCGGATGCTCCCGTTTGGCCAGAAACGGCGTCGTCTTGCACAGCTTCCGCGCCACTTCGCGGGCGATTTGGGACACTTCCAGCGAATGCGTCAAGCGCGTCCGGTAGTAGTCGCCGGAGCCCGCCCCGAACACCTGCGATTTCCCCTGCAGCCGCCGGAAAGCCGGCGATTGAATTAGCCTGGCGTAATCCTTCTCGAATTCGTCCCGATCTTCGCTGGAGTGGATGTTCTCGTAATCGAACAGCCGCATTTTACGTACATTCATGGTCATCCGCCTCCGTCTGCGTTATTACGTGTGTTGATTCTATTTTATGGCGATTGTTCGGGTTTAGCAAATAGAAAAACCCCGCAAGCTGACGGATCAGGGTAGATGGCCTGACGTCGGCTTGTGAGGTTTCTATCAACAGCTATGTGGTGTCCGGGGAAGCTTAGCCTTCGAGCAGCAGCGATTCCGGATCTTCGAGCAATTCCTTGACCGTGACGAGGAAGCGTACCGCTTCCGAACCGTCGACGATCCGGTGATCGTACGAAAGCGCGATGTACATCATCGGGCGGTTCTCCATCTCCGTCGCGTTGATCGCGACCGGTCGCACCTGAATCTTGTGCATGCCGAGGATGCCGACTTGCGGAGCGTTCAGGATCGGCGTGGACAGCAGCGAACCGAAGACGCCGCCGTTCGTAATCGTGAACGTGCCGCCTTGCAGGTCGTTCAGAGACAGCGAGTTTGTACGCGCCTTGCCAGCCAGGTCGACGATCTGCTTCTCGATTTGCGCGAAGCCCAGACGGTCCGCATCGCGTACGACAGGCACGACCAAGCCTTCCTTCGCCGACACCGCGATGCCGATATCGTAGTACTGCTTCACGAGAATTTCATCGCCCTGGATTTCCGCGTTCAACAGCGGGAATGCCTTCAACGCGCCGATGACGGCTTTCGTGAAGAAGGACATGAAGCCAAGGCCGACCTCGTGCTTGTCTTTGAACGCATCCTTGCGGCGCTTGCGAACGTCCAGGATCGCCGTCATGTCGACTTCGTTGAACGTCGTCAGCATCGCCGCGTTGTGCTGCGCTTCCACTAGGCGCTTCGCGATCGTGATGCGGCGGCGGGACATTTTGCGGCGCTCGGCCGGTTTGCCCGGCTCGGATGCCGCTGCAGGCGCCGCGGGGGCCGGCGATGCGACAGGCGCTGCCGGGGCTGCCGGATTCGTGCCATGCGCTTCGATATCCGATTGGCGAATGCGGCCCAGCGGATCAAGCGACTGCACTTGGTTCAGATCGATGCCGCGCTCTCTTGCCAGCTTGCGGGCCGCGGGCGTAGCCGACGCAGCGGCCGTATTGGCTTCAGCCGCAGGCGCAGCCGCGATCGGCGGCGACGGCGGCGTCGCAGGCTTCATCTCCGGCGTTGCGGCTTCCGGCGCGGCAGGCGCAACCGGAGGCGCTGCCGGAGCGGCGGCAGCCGGCTGGCTTGCAGGAGCGGCTGCTCCGCCGCCGGCGCCGATCGCGCCGATCGTTTCGCCGACGGCGACCGTATCACCTTCGGCACGCAGCAAGGATGCCACGGTACCTGCTTCTTCGGCGCTGATTTCAATGTTGACCTTATCCGTTTCAAGCTCTGCCAGCACGTCGCCGACATTGACGCTGTCGCCGACTTTGACATGCCATTTGGAAATGGTGCCTTCTACGATGGATTCGCCCATTGCGGGTACTTTAATATCGCTCATGGCTGTTTCTCTCCTTAATCGAATCTAATTTAGCTTGCCGCGGTTAAGCGCAACGGAGATGATCCGCTGCTGCTCCATGTTGTGAATGTATTGGAAGCCGCTCGCCGGGCTTGACCGTTTCGGACGGCCGATGTAACGCACGGACACGTCGCCGTTGACGCGCGCGCGAATCCGCGGCTCGATGTAGTTCCAGGCCCCCATGTTCTGCGGCTCTTCTTGAACCCACAGCACCTCTTTGATGTTCGGATAGCGCGCGATGATTTGTTCGACATCCGTCTTAGGGAACGGGTACAGCTGTTCCACGCGGACGATGTGCAGCCAATCCAAGGCATCGGAAGCTTGACCGTCCTTGAGCTCCAGCGCCGCTTCCAGATCGATCGCCATTTTACCCGAGCACAGGATCAGGCGCTCCACTTTGTCTGCTTGCTTGCCAAGCCCCGGCTGTTCAAGCACCAGCTTGAACGAGCCTTCGCTGAGCTCGGACGGAACCGATGCGACGCTTGGGTTCCGGATCAAGCTCTTCGGCGCCATGACGATCAGCGGACGCGCTTCGTCCGTGTTCAGTATCGCCGCTTGGCGGCGCAGCAGGTGGAAATATTGCGCGGCCGACGACATGTTGACGATCGTCAGGTTGTCTTCCGCCGCCAGCTGCAAGTACCGCTCGAGCTTCGCGCTCGAGTGCTCCGGCCCTTGGCCTTCGTAGCCGTGCGGAAGCAGCATGACCAGACCGGACTTCTGCGACCATTTGACGCGTCCGGCGGTAATGAACTGGTCGATGATGACTTGCGCGCAGTTCGCGAAGTCGCCGTATTGGGCTTCCCACAGAACGAGCGTTTCCGGCGAGAAGACGTTATATCCGTAATCGAAGCCGAGAACGGACGCTTCCGCAAGCGGACTGTTGTAGATCCCGAAGGAAGCTTTCGCCTGCGGCAGCGTGTGCATCGGCGAGAAGGTCTTGTTCGTCTCGACGTCATGAAGCACGAGGTTCCGGAATGCGAACGTCGCGCGCTCGGAATCCTGGCCGCTCAGGCGGATCGGCGTGCCGTCGGACAGAATCGTCGCGTACGCGAGCGCCTCCGCATGGCCCCAATCGACTTTGCCGCCTGCCTCCAGCGCATTCGCGCGGCGCATCAGGATCCGCTCCAGCTTCTCGTACACCTTGAAGCCCTCCGGCCATTTCAGCAGCGCCTCGTTGATGGCGGCCAGCTTCTTCAGCGGAACCGCCGTCACGACGTCCTTCTTGCGGCGCTTGCCGGCTTCGTCCATTTTCGGCTGTTTATAGGCTTTATCATTTGCCTTCACTTCATCCAAGGCGGCTTGCAGTTTCGCAAGTCCTTCTTGGCGAATGGTCTGGTCCTGCTCCACGCTCAGCAGCCCGTTCTCTTGCAGCTTCTGGCTGTAGATGCGGCTGACGACCGGATGCTTGCGCAGCTTCTGGTACAGCAGCGGCTGGGTCGTTTCCGGATCGTCCGTTTCATTATGGCCGTGGCGGCGGTAACCGATCATGTCGATCAGGAAGTCCTTGCGGAACTTCTGACGATATTCGCACGCGATGCGAACGGCCGCGATGCACGCTTCCGGATCGTCCGCGCTGACGTGCACGATCGGAATCTCGAAGCCTTTGGCCAAGTCGCTCGCGTAGTACGTCGACCGGGAGTCGCGGCTCTCGGTCGTAAAGCCGATGCGGTTGTTGACGATGATATGGATCGTGCCGCCGTTCTCGTAACCCGGCAGCTTCTTGAAGTTGAGCGCTTCCGCCACGATGCCTTCGCCGGCGAAGGCCGCGTCGCCGTGGATCAGAATGGCTGCCGCGCTGCCGAAATTCGCAGCCGGATAGCCCGGCTTGGAGCGGTCGTCCTGCGCCGCGCGCGTGAAGCCCTCGACGATCGGATTGACGTACTCCAGATGGCTCGGGTTGTTCGCCAGCGTGATCCGCGTCTCGACGGTCTCGCCTTCCTTGACGGAACGATGCGCGCCCAGATGGTATTTCACGTCGCCGGTCCAGCCGATGTTGATGCCCATCGCGCCTTCGGACGGGAACAGGTCCTTGTCCTTGTTCGGCGAGTGGTGGAACTCGGAGAAGATGGCCGCGTACGACTTCCCGAGCACATGCGTGAGCACGTTCAGACGCCCACGATGCGCCATGCCCATCAGAATATGCCGTGCGCCGTCATGAGCCACTTCTCTCACGACTTCGTCCAGCATAGGTACAAGCGTATCGGTTCCTTCGATGGAGAATCGCTTCTGCCCGACGAAAGAGCGGTGCAGGAACGTCTCGAATTGCTCGACGTCGACCAGCCGCTGCAGCAGCGCAATGCGCTCCTTCGCGGTCATCGGCTTGCTCGCCATGCCGAGCTCGGCTTGGCGGTGCAGCCAGTACCGTTCGTCCTGCTCATGGATATGCGCGAATTCGAAGCCGAACGACTTCGTGTACACGTTCTTCAAATGATTGATCGCTTGCTTGCCGGTCTTGATCGAAGCCGGGGCTTCTTCCCAAATCAGCGAAGCCGGGATCGCTTCAAGGTCTTCGGCTGTCAAATTGAACGTGGACGGCTCGATCAAGCGCGTATCGGGCGCCGGAGCGAAGCCGAGCGGATCGTTGTCCGCGGCCAGATGGCCGAACGTACGGATGTTGCGGACCAGTTTGCCGGCATCGACGATTTTCTTCAAGAAGTTGGGGTCGATCGTTCTAATGCTATTGGAACCGTCGTTCGTTACCCTCAAAGGCGGAACCACGTTCGCGTTGCCGCCTGCGGCTACAGACGGCGGCGGTCCCCACTTCTCGAAAGATTCTCGAACGGCGGCGTCTACGTCATTCGGATTGCGCAAGAAGCGCTCGTACATCTCTTCGATGTACCCAAGGTTCGGACCGTAATAGAGCTCCCATGGCGACTTGCGGTCATTACTCTCTGCTGTCATTAACGGCTACCTCCATCAATAATTGTACAACGGGGCTTCATCTGCCTGTTTTCCATTACCCCGCCGTAGCGTTCCATCAATCCATGATAACAGAACTAATTGGGAGGAACAAATAATGCGGCAAATGTCCTCATAATCTTCATAATTACATGTCCCTTCATTCGGCAGCGCTGGGAGAAAGTCGCAAAATAGCCGCCGAACGCAGCATAGACGGCGTCCCGTGTAAGGAACGCCGCCCAAGATCAGACGATTCGGTTGTCTATCCTGCCATAGCGAACGGGCTATGCCCCCGCGGCTTCGGTTTCTTCGTCTTCCGCATGCGCGCCCTCTTCGCGCCGAAGGCCGTTCACAAGCAGCGCGGTAATGAGAATGAACGCGATCAGCGCCAGGAACGGGATCGTAACGCGTCCGCCGAACCAGTCCAGGTAATCCTCGCTGCAAGGAACGCCGACCGTGCACGGCAGCGCGCGGGCCAGCGCCGGGACTTGCTGCTCCAGGTAGTGATACAAGGAAACGCAGCCTCCCAGGATGGAGAGCGGCAGCACGTACCGGATGATTTTGCGATCCTGGCAATAGCAGGCGATGCCCAGCAGAATGACGATCGGGTACATGAATATCCGCTGGTACCAGCATAGATTGCATGGAATAAACTTCATGATTTCGCTTAAATACAAGCTGCTGCCCGTCGCGACGATGGCTACGACCCAGGCGAGATAAAGCGCGTACCGCCCGAAAAACGCGAGGAACGGCGATTTCGCCGTCATTCGGCCTTACCTGCCGCCAGCGCTTTCTCGACGGCTTCCTTCAGCTGGCCGTAATTCGAGAAGTCGCCGGTGTACTCCTTGCCGTTAATGAACAGCGTCGGCGTCGACTGCACGTTGGCCTTATGCGCGGTCGATTCGCCCTTGTCGATTTCTTTGATATACGTCTGTTTATCGATATCCGTCTTCATTTTGTCGTAATCGACGTCCAGCTTGTTGTCCTTCGCCAGCTGCACGAGGTAATCCGTCGTCGCCCAGAGCGTCTTCTCGTCCGGCTGGTTCTTGTAGAGCAAATCATAATACTTCCAGAAGGCGTCGTTGCTCTGATGGAATACGGCATGCGCGGCCAGCGCCGCCGTCGTGGAATCCGGTCCGATGAACGGGAAATCCATGAAATACATCGCGGCTTTGCCCGTATCGATATATTCCTTCTCCAGCTGCGGCTTCACCTGCTGGCTGAAATATTGGCACGACGGGCATTTGTAATCGCCGAACTCGACGATCTTGACCGGCGCGTCGGTCTTGCCGAGAACCGGAAGGCTGGCGTAATCGAAATCGGTCGGATTCGATTTGGGCGTGAAGATAACCGCCGCGATGATGCCGAGCACGACGACGACAGCCGTCCCCCAGATCAATTTCCGCATCGTCTTGCGCTGCTTCTCCAGCCGTTCCTGCTCGGCTTTGCGCTGGCTTTTGTACGTCGACTTCTTAACCGGTTGCGACATTGGCTTCCCTTCCTTTTCTATCAATCTATTTGAATTGTATGAGCCTCCAACGCCGATGTCAATTCGGGGCGAAGATACGGCTGCCGCCGTACTGACGGGAGAAAGGCGGCACGCATTCATGCAGCGGCGCGCGTCAGTTCCCCAGCAGCGTCCATTCGACTCCTTGCGGGAGCACGGCCCTGACTTGCGCCGCGATCGCGTCGTCCTCCAGCTCGCGGCCGAAGATCGTAACGATCCCTTCGTCGTCGCGCTTGCGGATCAAGCGGCCCACGCCTTGACGGAGGCGGAGCAGCATATAGGGCATGTCCACCTGGCCGAACGGATCGGCGGATTCCCGGCGCCTGGCGGCGAACACGGGATCATGCGGCGGGAAAGGCAGCGCCCACATCATGACATGCGACAAGGCCGGACCGGGGATATCGAGTCCTTCCCATAAGGTGACGGCGCAGAGCACGCTGTGCTCGTCGTTCTGAAACGCCGCGATCAGATGGCTGATCTCCGCCGTTCCTTCGAACAAGAAGCGGAACTCCGCGAACTCGGCCCGGCCGGCGATATCGTCCCGGAACCGGCTCAGCTCTTCCTTCGACGGGAACAGAACGAGCGCTCTGCCTTCCGACCGGCGCAGCCGTTCGAGCGCCAGATCGAGCTTGGCCGCGCGGTCCGGCTCGCTCGATACGGCGACCCGCATGCGCTCTTCGTACTCGTAGGGCGAAGCCACGGAGAAGCTGAGCGCGTCTTCGATCCCGAGGCTGTCCGCGACGTATTGGAACGAACCGCCGACGGAGAGCGTCGCGGACGAGAACGCCACAGGCATCTGCTTGGCGAATACGCGCTCCCGCAAAATCTCCTTGACCATCTTCGGCATGATGACGAGCGTCGTCCCGTCCCTGTCCCGCTCCACCCAGGTGATCAGCCCTTCCGGCTGCTTGAACAGGCGGAGCGCCAGCTGCAGCATCTCCAGATGCTCCTCCACGATCGTCAGCTGATACGCATCGATGGTGAACATGCCGCTCTCGAACACAAGCTCTTCCTCGATGGCGGACAGCAGCGCGCTGAACCGGTCCACTTCGCGCAACAGCTGTCCCGTCATCGGAACTTCCCGCCGGTCCGACGCTTCGACGGCGACGCTGCCTTCATCGAGGACGTCGAACAGCAGCTCGCTCTGCGCGATCGCGTCTTCGATGACAAGCGCCAGCGATTCGCGGATATCGCTCTGCAGGAGGCGGGTGATGATCGACTCGAACACGCTATGCTTCAGCTTGTACGTCAGCGCGCTCTGCGCGGCCGTCTCCAGCAGGTGGCCCTCGTCGAAGACGACCGAGCTGTGCTCCGGCAGCAGCGGGAGCTGCCCTTCGCGCTTGCGCGCCTCGTACGTCCACACATGCTCCATGTAGAAGTCGTGCGAGCAGATGATGATGTCCGCCGCTTTGCGGTAATGCTCGCGCGACAGCGTCTGGCCGCAGCGGTGGCGTCGGCTGCACACGAGGCAGTCCTGGAAGACGTCCCACGAGATCGCATTCCACTGCTCGTCCGTCAGATGAGGATAATCCTTCCGGTTGCCGTAAGGATGGAACGCCTGCATCGTGCCCGGGCTGTTCACGAAATCCGGCAGCGAGGCGTACACTTCGCCGATCGCCTCCAGGTTGTCCAGGCTGCCGCGCGCGTCGTCCAGCTTATTCAAGCACAAGTATTGATCCATCGATTTGCCCAGCCGGGCATCGATCGTCAGGTCCAGGTAACGGGCCAGCTTGGCGATATCGCCCTCCGGCTTCACCAGCTGCTCGATCAGCGATTCGTCCGCGCAGGCGATGATGGCCGGCTTGCGGGTATACCGCGCATACAGGATGGCATACAGCAAATATACGAACGTCTTCCCCGTTCCGACGCCGGCTTCGGCGAAAATCGTCCGTTTCTCGTGATAGGCGCGTTCCAGCTGAAACGCCATGTAAATCTGCTCGTCCCGCAGCTCGAAGCCGGCTTCGGGCAGCCGTTCGTAGAACACGTCCGCGATCCAGTCGCTCGCCTGCTGGACGAACGGCGTTTTCGGGTCAAAATCAAAGGGGTACTTAGTCACGTCTCAAAAGCCTCCAATCGAACCTTAATCATAGCACGACAGCGCAAGAAAAGGCTAACCCGTTTTGCGGATTAGCCCCCGGCTTTCCTTGGCCTTGGCTTGGCCTTGGCTTGGCCTTGGCTTGGCCTTCGTCTTCGTCTCGGCCGCCGCGCCGCCGATCAAGAGACGACGTCGAAGCCTTGGTCCTCGATCGTCGATTTGATCTGGGCGATCGTAATCGCCTTCTCTTCGAAATCCACCGTCACGCGGTTGCCCGGAAGGTCGACCTTAGCCGATACGCCCTTCTTCTTGAGCGCGCCCTCGATGCTGTTCACGCAATGCTGGCAGGACATGCCTCTTACTTCGATTACGGTTGTCATGTTCGATCATCTCCCATTGTATAGTAGGCGTTGCATATAATCCGTTCTTATCCTTGCAGCGACAGATCGCGCTATGCCGCCGCCCGCTTCCCCTGCTTGCGATACCGCTGCAGCCGGAGCGCGTTCAGCACGACCGACACCGAGCTCAGCGCCATCGCGGCGCCGGCTACCCACGGCGCCAGCAGGCCGGCCGCGGCGATCGGAATGCCGATCGCGTTATAGGCAAGCGCCCAGAACAAGTTTTGCTTAATCGCAGCCATCGTTCTGCGGCTCAAATCCATCGCGTCGGCAAGGCCGTTCAAATCGCCGCGCATCAGCGTAATGTCCGCCGTCTCCATCGCCACGTCGGTTCCCGTGCCCATCGCGATGCCGATATCCGCCGCCGCGAGCGCAGGCGCATCGTTGATCCCGTCGCCCACCATGGCGACTTTCTTGCCCTGCGCTTGCAGCCGCTTCACTTCCGCCGCCTTGCCTTCCGGCAGCACCTCCGCGAGCGTCCGCTCGATACCGGCTTGCCGGGCAACCGCGAGCGCGGTCGCTTCGTTATCGCCTGTCACCATCATAACCTCCAAGCCGAGCGCCTTCAATGCGGAGATCGCCGCCCGGGAAGTCGGCTTGATCGTATCCGCGACGGCAAGGCTTCCGGCGAAGACGCCGTCAACCGCCGCCAGAACGACGGTCTTGGCTTCGCCTTCCTGTGCGGCTTGGCGCGCCAGCACCGCTTCGCTCAACGCGACGCCGCGCTGCAAGAGCAGCCGCCTTGTGCCGATCACGAGCGCGCGGCCCTCGACGACGGCCGAGATGCCGAAGCCCGGCACGGCCTCGAATGCATCCGGCTCGGCGGCGGGAACGACGCCCCTCGCCCGCAGGCCGGCGACGATCGCTTCCGCGAGCGGATGCTCGGAGCTGCCCTCCGCCGCCATGATCCAGCCAAGCAGCCGATCGGCCTCGAATGCCGGCTCGAGCGCGGCATCGGTCAGCCGCGGCTTGCCTTCCGTCACCGTACCGGTCTTATCGAGCAAGATGACGTCGATCGCATGCGCCCGCTCGAGATGCTCGCCGCTCTTGAACAGAATGCCGAGCTCGGCGGCGCGGCCGGAGCCGGCCATGATCGAGGTCGGCGTCGCCAGGCCGAGGGCGCAGGGGCAGGCGATGACGAGCACCGCGATGGCCGTGCGGAGCGCATCCGCGAAATGCCCCGGGCTGAACGCGAAGTACCAGAGCAGGAACGTGACGACGGCAAGCCCGATGACGATCGGCACGAACACGCCCGAGATGACGTCGGCGACCCGCTGGATCGGCGCCTTCGCGCCCTGCGCTTCCTCGACGACGCGAATGATCTGCGCCAGCACGGAATCCCGGCCGACGCCCCCGGCGCGCACCGTCAGCGCTCCCTTGCCGTTCAGCGTCGCCCCGATGACGCGGTCGTTCGCCTGCTTCCGCACGGGCACGCTCTCGCCGGTCAGCATCGATTCGTCGACGTAGGAGCTGCCGGTCTCGATCGTGCCGTCCACGGGGATTTTCTCGCCGGGCTTGACGAGCACCAGATCGCCTGGCAGCACGTCGTCGATCGCGAGCCGCAGCTCCTGCCCGTCGCGAACGACGGAAGCATGCTTCGCCTGCAAGCCCACCAGCGCGCCGATCGCCTGCGAGGTGCGGCCTTTGGCCAGCGTTTCCAGCAGCTTGCCGAGCAGTACGAAGGTGATGAGCAGCGCGCTCGTTTCATAATACAGTTCCAGCCTATGCATCGGGTCGGACGCGAATGCAATCGTCTCGTAGAGGCTGTAGAAATACGCGGCCGACGTCCCTATCGCGACGAGCACCTCCATGTTCGGGCTGCCGCCGCGAAGCGCCTTGTAGGCGCCGACATAGTACGGTCCGCCGATCCAGAACTGCACCGGCGTCGCCAGCGCCAGCTGGAACCACGGATTCATCAGCCAATCCGGCAGCGCCAGGAAGGACAGGAATTCGAAGTGCCCCGCCATCGACGCGATAAGCGGCAGCGAGAGAACCGCTGCTATATAGAAACGCATCCGCAGCCGATTCAGTTCGGCCGACTTGCCGGGGAGCCCGGATTCCCGCCGAAGCGCCGCCTTGAAGCCGAGCGCGTCGATCCGATCCATGAACGCCGAAGGTCCCGTCACGTCGCCGTCGTACTCCACGCGCGCCGTCTCCATCGTCAGGTTCACGGCGGCGCTCGCCACGCCATCCATGCGGCCGAGCCCTTTCTCGATCCGGGACGCGCAGGATGCGCAGGTCATGCCGGTGATCTGAAGCGTCGTCGTCTGTTTCGCCATCGCCAACAAATCCTTTCTTGCGATATATACCTCCATGGGGTATCCGTTAACAATTTCACTATAACATACCCCATGGGGGTATTTCAATAGCTAAAAAAAAGACCGGGCAACTCGTTCAGCCGCCGGGTCTCCGTTATTTGATCAGTTTGTTCATCGTGACCATCAATTCTTTGACCACCTCGTGGTCGCCTTCCCTGATCCGGTCGATGACGCAGCTGTTCATATGATGCTCCAGCAGCAGCTTTCCTACGCTGTTCAGCGCCGATTGCGCCGCCGCGATCTGATTCAGCACGTCGTCGCAGTACGTATCCTTATCGATCAAGCCTTTGATACCGCGAATTTGCCCTTCTATCCGGTTCAGCCGCGAGATCAGGTTGTTCTTCGTCTCCTGGCTGTGCGAGCTTTTGCGCGCGGACGCATGGTCTTCATGAACGTCCGTTCCGCTATGACACGACTGTTCCATTCCCGACACCTTCCTTTTGCTACTCACTATATCATACCTGAGGGGGGTATACAATCCGGTCCATCAGCCCTGATACAGGAATACGGCGGCCATGACGAAGACGGCAAGCCCGAATACGTACGGATGAAGCAGCACCGTCCCCGTCTGGGCGCTCTCCTTCTTCTCCGGAGCTTCGAGCGAGACCGTCTCTTCCCGAATGAGCTGATGCAGCACGATATGTATGAAGACGAAGATCGCATCGAGGAACAACACCATCATCCCCGCATGGCTTCCCAGCATGACGCCCAGCATCGCGCCCATCATGCCGCCCATGATGCCGGCCATCATCCCGTCGAGCGCCGCCATCGTACTGACCGGCTTGCCGGCCAGATAGCCGCTGACGATGCCGAGAAGCACCCCGGCAGCCGTGGAGATCGCCAGGTTTTGCGGAATGAGAACGCCGATGATCGTACCGGCGGCGACGCTCAGCATCATGCTGATCGTCATGGCGATCATCATGCCGGCCATGCAGCTGATGGCGGCGCGCCCGCGATAGGCAGCTACGATCGAGCGGCCGGACAAGCCCGCCACCGCGGCCATGCTTACGAGATAGAAGACGTTCATCGCTACCGGCTCCTTTTCGCGACTGTATCTATGATCGTATTCGTAAAGCGCTGTCAATATTCGCAAATGAATATTTTCTAATCGAATTCTCATGAAACGCCGGAAACCCTGACGACGCCTGAATCCAAAAGGTTTCATGCAAATGATGGCAAAAAAACCTGTGGTATAGTTGGACTAGGTCAAACGAACCAGTTCGCGACAAACGGCCTAATCGCCAACATTCCTATATACAACGCACACCAAGGGGGAACTAATGATGACCAACAAAAACAAATTCGGCAAATTGATGATGAGCGTTACGATCAGCTTCTCGCTGCTTATGGGCGGCACGGCGGTACTCCAAGCGACGCCGGCGCACGCGGCGATCTCGTCTTCGACCGCATCGGGCATTATCGCCTCCGCGAAACATTATATGGGCACGCCTTATAAATTCGGCGTCTCGACGTCCACGACCCGTTATTTCGACTGCTCGTCGTTCACGAAACGCGTCTTCGCGATGCACGGCGTCTCGCTGCCGCGCACCTCGAAAGCGCAGTCCAAGGTCGGCAAGTACGTCAGCAAGAGCAACTTGAAGCCAGGGGATCTCGTGTTCTTCTACAGCCCCGTTCATCACGTCGGCATCTACATCGGCGGCGGCAAAATCATCCACACCTACGGAAAACCGGGCGTGACGGTCTCTACGATCAACTCCGGCTGGTGGAAATCCCACTATGCTTTCGCACGCCGCGTATAGTCGCGTCTGCCGCTTAAACGACATCGAGAAGCCTCGTTCCAGAAATGGGACGAGGCTTCTTCAGCCTGTTGGGAACTCTCGGCGATATGAACATCGAATTAGAACATCGAATTTGAACATTCGGATTGGAGCGAATCTGCTCTCACACCACATGCATTCGTCTAACGCCAACAAACGGAAATTCGTGAGCGGCATGAAGCGGACAGGAGATACAGGAGATGCGCTATTGACCGGTTTTAACGTAATTTTCGAGTGCTCGCGGACAGGAGATGCGCTATTTCGCCCCGAATCCAGACATTCGGAACATCCCGGAGTCAATAACGGGTCCTGTGTCCGATCGTCAGCTCAAAACACCGATTTCAATACAAATAACGGATTCTGCGTCCGCGCTGTCGCGTTGCCTATGGAGGCTGTCCGGTTCAAGCTATGCGATGTGGAGCTTCGACTTTTCTCACGGCAGCCTAAGCCTCGTTCCCCGATACGGGACGAGGCTTCTTCGTCTTCGCCCGCGGACGGACGCGGCCGCGGGTAGCCCCGAATGCTAGCGGGTCTCCCGCTCCTTCGAAGGCGTATGCGACTTCTCCCTGCCGTTCGCTGCCCAGACGCGGTAACCGGGAATACGAACAAAATACCGCGGCTTTCGCACGCCTGCCAGCTGCGCGCTGTAGATGCCGGCATGGCCGGAGAACATGTAGCTGACCAGGCAGACGACGGCCATATAGCCGGCGCCATGCAGGCCGAACAGCTCCAAGCCCAGGAAGAAGCAGGCCAGCGGCGCATTGGCGGCGCCGCTGAAGATGCCGATCAAGCCGAGCGCGGCAAGGAACGGGACGCTCAGATGCAGCAGTGGCGACAAGGCATTCCCTAGCGTGCCTCCGATGACGAATAGCGGCGTCACTTCCCCGCCCATGAATCCACTGCCGAGGGTAATGACCGTGAAAATCGTCTTCCATAGGAAGGCGAGCGAGGACAGCGGCTCCTGAAACGACTGCACGAGCAGCGGCAGGCTGAGGCCCAAATAATCGCGCGTTCCGGCCGCATAGACCAGCGCGATGACGACCAGGGCGCCGATGAAGCTTCGCGCGGACGGATGCGAAGCGACGAGGGCCATGCCTCGCTTCGCGTATTGAATGCCGAGCGTGAAGGCCAGGCTCATCAGCCCGAACAGGATCGCCGCCGCAATCACCTTCAGCAGGACGAGCGCCGAGAATGCCGGCGCGGCGCCCATCGCGTAATGCAGATGGCGGATGCCCCAGGCGCGCGTCACGTAATCGCCCGCGTACGCCGCTACCGCGCACGGCACGATCATGCGGGCCGATATCCGCCTGCCCATCGTGACGACTTCGAGCGCGAATACCGCTCCCGCAAGCGGCGTGCCGAATACGGAGGCGAAGCCGCCGCTGACGCCGCATACGAGCAGGACCCGCCGGTCGGCGCCTTCCGCCCTGACGAGCCGGCCGAAGGCGTCTCCAAGGCTGCCGCCCATCTGCACCGCCGTGCCTTCGCGCCCGGCGGAGCCGCCGAACAGATGCGTAATCCACGTGCCGAGCAGCACGAAAGGCGCCATGATCGCCGGAACCCGCTCGAACCGCTCTGCCGGTTCGTCGCCCGCGCGAATCTGTTCCACGATCAGATTGTTTCCTTTACCGGCGTTGGTGCCGTACTTCATATAAACCCAGCTTACGAGCGCTCCGCCTGCGGGCAGCAGCCACAGCAGCCACGGATGATCCACTCTCGTATCCGTGAGCCATTCCAAGCCTGCCAGGAACAGCGCCGACGCGCTTCCCGTCAATCCGCCCATAACAAGGCCGTATCCGAGCCATTTCACCATCGTCTTCAAGCTTAACATCCATCCTACCCCGTTCCGCCATTTCCGATCGTCGCTTGCAGCGACCAAGAATCTCCATCATCATAACGGCAGCAGCGTTCATTCGGCAATATTTCTTCGAGGGACAGGGTATAAAAAGCATGCAAAAACGTCCATCCTAAACAAAGGATGGAGGTGATAGGCTATGGCAAAAGACGTCTTGTGCGAAGTGAATTCCTGCAAGTATTGGGCAGCGGGCAACAACTGCAACGCATCTTCGATTTACGTCGTCAGCAATCGCGGCAAGCAAGCGAACAACTCCGAAGAAACGGATTGCAAAACCTTCGAACCGAAAATATAAGCGTTCCAGCGGGCTGCCTTTGCCAGAAGGCGGCCCGTTCTCTTTCTATCCGGTAGTATAGCCAACGGTGATAATAATTATCAGTGAGAACACAAAAAAAATCGCAGCGTTCCGTGTCGGGAACGCCGCGCTTCCTTCCTGAGCCGCAAGATGGCCCGGTTAGCTGCCGATGCCGCCATTGAAGCTGCTGCGGTTGTTAAGGCTGTTGAAACTGCTTGATATGATGTTATTTGACCGTCGATGCTCGATGCTTAAATCGCTAAAGATGCTTAAACTGCTGAAGATGCTTAAACCGCTGAAGATGTTGAATTTGCTGTCGACTCTTATTTGATGCTTATATGATGCTTTAAGCTTGATTTGATGCTTCATTTAATCAATGCGTAGTTTAATGCTTAAGTTGCCGTTGATGCTGCGGCATTAGCTGCAGCCTCTGCAGCCGCCGTGGCCGATACGACCGCTGCATCCTTCTCCTGCAGCCGAAGCTGCTGCGTTGCGAACTCGCGATACATCTCATGCTCTCCGAGCAGCTCCTCGTGCGTCCCCTTGCCGGTCAGCCGGCCCTTCTCCACGAAGACGATCTGATCCGCGTCCACGACGGTGGACAGCCGGTGCGCGATGACGAGCGTCGTTCTGCCTGCCATCAGATTCGCGAGCGCCTCCTGCACGACGACTTCCGATTTGCTGTCCAGGCTGGAGGTCGCTTCGTCGAGCATGAGGATCTCGGGGTCGCGCAGCAAGGCTCTTGCAATCGCGATCCGCTGGCGCTGGCCGCCGGACAGCTTGATCCCCCGCTCGCCTACCTCCGTGTCGTACCCGTCCGGAAGCTCGCCGATGAAGTGATTCGCATACGCCATCGTCGCCGCGCGTTCGAGCTCCTCTTGACTTACTTGGCGGTCCATGCCGTAGCATATATTGTCGCGGATCGTGCCCGCGATAAGCGGACTCTCCTGCGATACGTAGCCGATTTGTTTCCGCCAGGAACGCAGCGAGTAGGCATGGATGTCATCGCCGCCGAGCTTGATCGAACCGCCCGTCGGCTCATAATAGCGCTCCAGCAGCGAGAACAGCGTCGTCTTCCCGCCGCCGCTCGGGCCGACGATTGCCGTAACGGTGCCCGGCTGCACGTCGAAGGTCAGCTCCTTCAGTACCGGTTCGCCGTCCTTATAGCCAAAGCTCAATTGCTCGAAACGAATGGCCAGATCGGCCCGTTCGACCGGCTTGCCTGCATCATGATCCTCTTCCGGCGCGTCGAGAATGTGCACGATCCGCTCCGTCGCGCCGACCGTCTTCTTGAACTGCGTGAAGAACGTGGAGATTTGCGACAACGGCATGACGATCTGCATGAGGTACAGAATGAATGCGACGAGCTCGCCGGCCGACAGCGCTCCGGACGATACGCGCATGCCGCCGTAGCCGACGATGACCGCGAGCAGCATCATCACGACGAGGAACATCAGCGGCGCGATCATCGCCTGAATCCGCGCTTCCTTGCGGCCGAATCGGAACAAGCCCGTAATGCCTTTCTCCCCTGCCTCGTACTCGCGCGGCTCGGCGTTCATCGATTTCACGAGCCGGATTTCCGAGAGCACCTGCGTCAACGTCGCGGTGAACGACGCCGTCTCCGTCTGCAGCCCTTTGGACACGAGGTACATCTGCCGGCCGAGCGGCACCATGAACAGCGCCGCGACCGGGATGACCGCCAGCATGACGGTCGTCATCTGCCAATCCATATAGAACAGGACGACGATCGAACCGACGACCGAGATAATACCGGTCAGAAACCCCGTGAAATTCTCGGCGATGAGCTGCTTGACGACGCCGGTATCGTTCGTCATCCGGCTGATCGTTTCTCCCGTCCGGTTGCTGTCATAGTAGGACACCGGCAATTTCAGCAGCTTCTTCCACAGCTGATCCCTTAAGTTGGCGACGACCCGCTGGCCGGCGACGTTCAGCATATACATCGACAACCCGCTGACGACCGCCTGCAGAATGAAGACGCCGGCGAACGTCGCGATCTGTCCGAACGACAAGCTGCTGAGATCGAAGCCGTCGACCAGCTTCTTCGTGAACATCGGGATGATGAGCGAGATGAGCGTACCCGCGAGGCTCAGGACAACAGCGGTCACGATCAGGCCGGCGGACGGCTTCGTCCGGCCGAGCAGCTTCAGGAGCAGCTTCCAGCTTCCTTTCGACGGCTGCTTATCGTCTTGCGCGCCTTGCGCGCGATTGGCTCGCTGCGCTTGCCGCTTCTGCTGCGCTTGCGGCGCGTCTTGTGCAAATCGGCGTGAATTTTCCATATGGATTCCATCCTTCCTATCGTTCAACTATCGTTGGTTCGTGCCTTGCACTTAAGATACCAACGGTTTTTGAACGGATTATGAACAGAATGGAACGATATGCTCGAACAACAGCCGTTTGGCCAGCAGCGCGTTGCGCCGGCCGTCGGGTTCCTTGCGGATCGCCGCGACGAGCCCGAGCGACGGTACGACGAAGATGAATTGGCCGCCGAAGCCTTTGGCGAAGTAGCAATCGACCGATCCGTTATGCGGCGCGCCGGAAACCCACCAATGATAGCCGTATTCGCCGAAGATGGGCGGGTCGTAATGCTGAAGCCCTTTGTGATGGGAGATCGTCGACGTCTCGACCCATTGCCGCGGAACGATCTGTTCCCCTTCCCACTCGCCGCCCTGCAAGTACAGCTGGCCGAACTTCGCCATGTCCGCCGTCGTCAGATGCAGCCCGGCTCCCCCTTCGTAAATGCCCCCGCCGCTGTTCCAGCGCGGCTTGCGGAAGCGAAGCTTGCGGAACAACGTCTCGTGCGCGTAATCGTACGTCGGCATGCCCGTCGCTTGGGTCAGTATGGCCGACAGCAGATGCGAGCCGCCGGTGTTGTACGCGAACGCGGCGCCGGGCTCATGCGCCATCGGCTGCGCCAGGACGAAAGCGATCCAATCGTTGCGGCGCTTCATCTGCCAGTACGGCTTATCGAAATCCGGCCAGTCGAGGCCGGACGTCATCGTCAACAGATGGCGCAGCGTAATCCGCCCGTACCGCGGATCGGACGCGTCCGCCAGCGAAGGGAAATAGGTAGTCAGCGGCTCTTCGACGTCCGGTATGCGGCCTTCGCCGATCGCGATGCCGACGAGCGCCGAAACGATGCTCTTCGTGGCGGAGTAGACCGCGCCGATGCGGTCGGCGCCTTTGTCATGCCACGCCCAGATCCGTTTGCCGTCCTTCAGGGCAACGACGTCTTTGATTTTCCACTCCGCCATCCGGCGCAGAAGCGCGTCCGTGACGAACGGCGGTTGTTGCAGGGCAGCAGATGCGTTCATAAAAATACCTCTTTCGGTTGATTTCGACTTTAAGTTCCCGCCAGGACGTGTACAATAAGAAGAGTGAACCTTTGTCGGCCGGGCTTGATTCGCATCGCAAGGCCGCTCACATTACATATCCTTGAGGAGGCTTTCCCAACCATGGCATTCATTCAATGCGACTTTTTCTCCGATGTGCTCGGCATCTCCAGCTCGATGTACGTTATTCTGCCGCAAAACGCGCAATCGCAAATCGGCATGACGTCGAAAGCGGCGCCTAAGAAGCATAAGACGCTGCTGCTGCTGCACGGCTTGTCCGACGATCATACCATTTGGCTTCGCCGCACGTCCATCGAACGGTACGTCGCCCCGCTCGGCCTTGCGGTCGTTATGCCCGCGGTCAACCGCAGCTTCTATTCGAACATGGCGAGCGGCGCCGATTATTGGACGTTCATCAGCGAAGAGCTGCCGGCGATTGCCCGCTCGTTCTTCCCGCTGTCGGACCGCCGCGAGGACAATTTCGTCGCCGGCTTGTCGATGGGCGGTTACGGCGCGTTCAAGCTTGCCCTCAATAAGCCGGAGCAATACGCGGCGGCCGCAAGCCTGTCCGGCGCGCTCGACGTATCGACGTTCGAGGAACGGGCGCCGCAGGATTTCAAGCTGATCTACGGCACGTCCGAGAATGTCAATGCGCTGCCGAACAACCTGTTCCTCGCCTCGGAGAAGCTGAAAGCTTCCGGCCAGCCGATCCCGAATCTGTACCAGTACTGCGGCACGGAAGATTTCCTGTACGCGGATAACATTAAATTCCGCAACCACGCGCAGCAGCTCGGACTTCCGCTAACCTATACCGAAGCGCCCGGCGATCATAGCTGGGGCTACTGGGATACGTACATCCAGCATGTGCTGGAATGGCTGCCGCTCGACGAGCAGTAGGTCGGACCTATCGCAACAAAGCCGCAGACGGCAGGCTCGCGCCCGCAATCTGCGGCTTTGTGCTGTCCGGCGCTAGCCTTGCAGCAGGATCGGCGATATCGCGACGCCGGAAGGGAAGCTCCCCGTCGGCAGGATCGCGATCGGCAGCTGGCTGGCCACCTCGATGACGGCAACGTATCCGAAAGTAAGAATCGTGACGTAAATCTTGAGTCCGTCGGAGGTAATGGCGATGCTGCTGGCATTGCTCCCTTTCGGCAGCTCGATCTTCGTCAGAATTTCGTTGCGGGCGACGTTGACCGCTACGATCTCGTCGGATCCTCGGCATACCAAGTACGCGAGCGCGCCGTCCGGCGTCACGATCAGCTGCTGCGGCTCGCTGCCGGCATCCAGCTGCACTACTGCGACGATGGCATGGTTCGAGGTTTGCAGGCAATAGACGCGGTCGTGATGAATATCGGTAATGTACGCGTACATGCCGTCCGGCGTAAGCGCGACCGCCGACGGCTGCGCGCCGAGCGGCAGCTTGACGGTTACCGTGACGGCAAGCTTCTCCGTGTCGATGACGGCGATCGTGCCGCGGTTGATCAGGCAGCAGTACGCCTTCTTGCCGTCCGGCGAGACGGCGATCGCCGCCGGATCGCTCCCGCGCGGCAGCGGAACGAGCTTGATCAGCGAACGGGCGTCCATGTCGAATACGGCGACGTAGTCCTGAATGACGGTCGTCACGTACGCCCTCGCCCCGATGGGAGCAGCCGCTAGCGCGAGCGGTACGGCATCCTGCGGGAACGACAATTCGCCGCTCGTTTCGTGCGTGAGCGTATCGATGATTCGGACGGTTTTATCCCCTTGACAGACGACGTAGACTTCCCTGCCGTCCGGCGAGAACTCCAGCATGCGCGGGCTGCTCCCGGCCGGAAGCTTGATCGTCGCCACCCTGGCGCTCGTATCGGTCTGTATGACCGTCAGCGTATGCTGCGTATGATTGGCCACGTAGGCGTGCAGCAGATCGTCGGCGTTCGCCGCCTGCGGCTCCAGCACATGCTGCGCGATTACGCCTCCCGCTTCGTCCAGCTCCGCGAACGAAGCGGTAATCTCGCCCGCGGCCAAGCCGCCGACCGTTACGCGAATGCCGTACACGGACAGCAGCAGCACGTCGCGCGTGACGGAGAACAAGCTTCTAGGGCGTCCGGCAGGGCTGAGCGCTACGTTCGCGAGCGTTTCCGTCTGAAGCGTGCCGAACCCTTTGTCCAGCGCCGCCTCCCCTTCTCCGTTAGCGCCTTCCGATACGGAGTACAGCTGGACGACCACCCTTGCCCGCTGCCTGCCCCGATTCACGATGCTGATGTTCAAACTCGCCGTACGCCGCTTCTCCAGATTATACAGAAGTCCTGTGTCCAATATTGGCAAAGGGCAGACCTCCTCGACTCTTCCATTCCTCTATTCTATGTGCCGAAGAAACGAATGGAGAGGGGCATCCTCCCAAAGCCGTTTGGTAGATTGCAAACGCCTGCGGCGCGAAATCGAAGTGTCTGTGCGGTCAGACACGGCTTCGCTTCAGCCTTGCGGCCCTTCCGCCAGCAGCGACCGGATTTCATCCAGCCGGGCGATCATCGTCTTCAGCTCGATGGCGAGGAAATCCTCGTCGGCTTGGCGGAACGCGTCGCGCAGCCGTTCCAATTGCCCGATCGCGGCAGGCAGCTCGCGGAACGCTTCTTCCGCATGCGCATAATAGGGATGTATGTTCGTCGAACTCGGATTGCTCACAGGTCCATTCCTCTCCTCGGGGCATCGTTGCGATGCAAATTAGCTCTACTCTAGCATTCCGGAGCGAAGTCTGTAAAGCGGACGCGCGGCCGGAAGCGGCGCAGCCCCGAAGGACAGCCAAGCTGCGGGCATGATGAAAAATCCCTCCTGCTCGTCCCGATCGGGATGCAGGAGGGATTTCGTTCGCGCGGCGAATAACCGTACACGGTGCGCAGCACCGTTATAAGTAACATCGATGCATGCGCGCCGCTGCCTATTGCGATTACTGCGTGTAGTTCTGTCCCATGTACTGCTGGGTGCCGCCGTTAGGCGCAGAGCCTTGAATTTGAGCCATGGCCTGCGTGATCTTCTGTTGGATCAGCTGGATTTGGCGCTTCTGCGCGTCCATCTGCATTTGGATTTGGTTCTCCGCGTGCTTCAGCTCGTTCTCAACGCTGTACAGCGCTTGAACGACCGCTTGCACCTGCTGCGATTGCTGGTCCAGGCCGGCGCTCTTGAGCGCTTCTTTGGCGCGCTGGGCTTCTTGCTCCTGCTTCAGCTTCACCTGCTCTTGAAACTGTTCGTACGTCAGCTGCTGGCTGTTGATCGTCTGGCCTGACATCTCATTATTCATGAACATCGCTCCTTGTCTTGCAACGAATTCAATTCCGTTACAGGTTGCCCCGTCCATGGATAAATATGTATGGCCCATTCGTTCGGACCGCCCTGCTATAGAGACGACAGGCGAAGCTTACGGCTTCGCCTGTCCCAGTTTGGCCGCCAGCGCCTGCAGCTGCTCGTCGCTCAGCGTCCCGCCGCCGTAGCGCACCTGCTGATAATGCTCGATCAGCGCTTCCGACACGTCAAGCGGCACTTGTCCGACGCGTTCGTCATCCAGCTTGCGCCGAATTTCCCGAGGCGTCAAATGCGGCTGATGCGCGAACCCTTTCTTGACGGCATTCCCGATCCAGCGGCGATACAGATAGCGGAGCCGGGATTCGTTGTCGTTCAGATCCTTCCACTTCAGCCGCTCTTCCTTCGATCTGGAGAACAGCCTGCGGAACGGGTTCTCGCTCTTCTTGATCCGCTCGATTTCATCGACATAGCCGCGCGCCGCCTGGCTTCTGTCCCGCTGAAACAGCTGGAGGAACCGTTTCGGCAGCCCCTTCAGCCAACCGGGCAGCAGAAGCAGCCTGCGGGCGATGAAGTACAGGAGGACCAGCACGATGATGGCGGCCAGGACGTACATGATGTAATCCAACCAAGCCGGATGCGATCCCGACTTATCGAACTGCGGCGTGAATGGCTGCTGCTGGGCGGTTTGGTCCGGTATGTCCCTGTGCTTGCCGTGATACTTGAACAAGCCCATCAGCCAGCTGCCGATCGCATGCCATGCTTCGCTTAACAGCTTCTGCAGCTGGAAAGCCAAGGCGATGAGCACGGTAATCCCCATCGCGACGCCGACGAATATCCGGTTATTGCGTCTGACGGAAGGCTCGACCGCCGGCCGCTCCGCGCCGGACAGCGTCTCGCGGCCGACCATGTTGCGATTGGTCAGGAAGAGCGCCGCGAACAGCGTCACGATGCCGGCCGCCAGGTACAACGGCTTGTAACCGTCATACGCATGATTAAAGCTGTCCATGATCGCACCGGCGAAATAGAAGACCACCCCGACGATATAATCCTGCGGCAGCAGCCGCACCGATAACGGCATACCCGTTAATCGCCCTCCGCGGTATACGGCCGTCGTGCCAAGCAGGATCATCGCGACGCTCCCGCCCGAGATGCCGAACAGCAGAAATCCGCCGACGCCGGCGATCAGCAGGCTGATGATCACTTTCGGAAACGGATGCTTGAACTTCAGGCGTACATTGATGCCGTACCCTATCCAATAGAACGCCAGCAGGAGCAGCTGGTCGACGGCCAGCGATATCGGACCCGGAGGCGCGATCGCATAGCATGCAAGCGTGACCGGGAAGTAGAGCAGGAGCTCCAACACGCTCGCCAATAACAGGCTGCCGCCCAGACGGCGAAGACCGATGCTCATACCGCTTCCGCCTCCTTCTCCGCGATCGGCAGCCAATCGACGGCGTGGCCATCCAGGCGCAGCTGCGCCATGGCCTCGCTAATGTCTTCGCTCATGAACGCGGAAATAATCACGATGTCGCTGCGCTCGCTCCACTCCGGCGCAAGCTGTTCGATCATGGTATGGAACGGCAGCGTGCGCGCGATGACCAGCTTGGACATCTGCCCGAACACGTAATTCAAATGCTCGCCGCCTCCGCCCCGCTCGGTGACCATGCAGGTTCCCGGAACGTCCATGTCGTGCCCGTTGCAGGCGAAAGCCGTTTCAAGCCCTTGCTCCGTCGCCATCTGCAGGATGCCCGCGGCAAGCCGGATGCCGTACTCGATGACGGACGTATCGTTGACGGCATGCCACATGCCGGCATGATCCTCGACGTTCAGCAGCACGATCAGCCGAAAGTCCGCGGTGTAGTCGCGGCGGTGAACTTGCAGATTGCCCGCCCGCGCCGTCGCGTTCCAGTTGATCATCTTGAGCGGATCTCCCGGACGGTATTCCCGCACGCCGCTGATGGCGAACGGATCCTCCACGATCCATCGCCGCACGGCGATATCCCCTTGCCAGCTCCGGGACGGCAGCTGAATAAGGCTGCGATCGACCGGCAGCGGATAGACGAGCAACTCCACCTCGAGCGGAACGGACTGCCATGTGCTGAACAACCCGAACAGATCGCCGAACGTAAGCGAGGCGCCCGTAATCCGGTAGCAGCCCCGCTGGGCCGCATGCACGGTATGCCGCCTTGTCAGCTGCTTGTTCCCCATCAAGCTGAACAAGCTCCGGTGATTCTGAAACAGCTCCCCGTTGCTGACTGCGAAATTGGCGTCGCTCTCGAACTTCAGTCCCGCATTAAGCAGCGATTCCACGCGCAGCCAAGGAACCGGCAGCATTTTGCCGTTCGCGACCTTCTCCACCATCTCGATCGCATCGCCTTCGAAACAGGTCTTCACATTGAACGTACGCGAGTAGCTGACCTTGCGCATGCCGAAATAACGAAACAAGTAACGCTGCAGCACGATGACGATAACGGCGCTTATAATATACCATTGTATGCCCATGGCTTCCCTCCCTCTGCAGGCCGCTTACGCCCGGCTGATCAGCGGCTCGTCTGCAGGAACGGGAATGGTGGACAAAATGCTTTGAATGACGTTCTCCGCCGCTTCGGGACGCAGACGCTGCAAGCTGCGCAGCGCGACCCGGTGAGCGAGCACCGGCACCGCCATCGCTTTGATATCGTCCGGCAGCACATGGTCGCGTCCCTGGATCGCCGCTTTCGCCTGGCAGGCGCGCAGCAGCGCCTGGCTGCTCCGCGGGCTCGCGCCGAGCGCCGCGTCGGGATGTTTCCTCGTCGCTTCCACGATCGCGAGCATGTATCCGAGCAGATCGTCGGACACCTGCACGCTCGTGTATTGCTGCTTCGCTTCCTCGATTTGGGCCGTTGTCACGACCGGAACAAGCTGCTCCAGCGGGCTGTCCGCCATGAACCGCTTCATGATCGCGATGCCTTCATCGGTCGTCGGATAGCCCATCTTCAGCTTGAACAAGAACCGGTCAAGCTGCGCTTCGGGCAGCGGGAACGTGCCCTGCTGCTCGACCGGGTTCTGCGTCGCGATGACGAGAAACGGCCGGCCCAGCTCGTGCGTCGTGCCGTCGATGCTCACCTGGCGCTCTTCCATGCATTCCAGCAAGCTGGACTGGGTACGCGGCGTGGCGCGGTTGATTTCGTCGGCCAGCACGATGTTGGCGAACAGCGGGCCCGGGCGGAACTCGAATTCGCCCAGCTTCTGATTATAGAAATGGATGCCCGTCAAGTCCGACGGCAGCAAGTCCGGCGTGAACTGGATCCGCTTGAACTCGCCGCTGATCGATTTCGCGACCGCTTTGGCGAGCAGCGTCTTCCCCGTGCCGGGCACGTCTTCGAGCAGCACATGGCCGGAAGCCAATATCGCTATGATCAATTGATCCACGATTTCTTCTTTACCGACGATAACTTTACTTACGTTCGAGCGTATAGCGTTTGCCGTCTGTGCGATGTTCCCCACGTTCATCTTACCTTGCTCCTCTCGTTCCCAGCGAATGTAAGTGCTTACTTTAGTAGTATACCTGCATTCGAAGCGGAGAGCTATCCATTTTTTGCGCCGCTCATGCGAGCGGCTGCAGGGCGTCCATCCCCCGCAAGTACGGCCGGAGCGCCGGCGGAACGCAGACCGAGCCGTCTTCGCGCTGATGGTTCTCGAGCAGCGGAATGAGGATGCGCGGGGTCGCGACCATCGTGTTGTTCAGCGTATAGGCGTACCGTAACCGTCCATCCGCGTCCCGGTACCGGATATTCGAGCGTCTCGCCTGAAAATCGAGCAGCAGCGAAGCCGAATGCGTCTCGCCGTAGCCGTCCCTGCTCGGCATCCACGTCTCGATGTCGTACTGCTTGTAGTTCTTCTGCGACAGATCGCCGCTGCACACGGCTACGACGCGGTAAGGCAATTCGAGCAGCCGGAGCAGCTCCTCGCCGCAGGCCGTCATCCGCTCGAGATGCTCCAGCGCTTCCGCCGGGTCGGCCCTGCAGATGACGACCTGCTCCACCTTGGCGAATTGATGGACGCGGTACAGGCCGTGAACGTCCCTGCCGGCCGATCCGACCTCGCTGCGGTAACAGGCGCTGACCGCGCCAAGCAGCTTCGGCGCGGCCAGATCGACGATTTCGCCGCCGTAATACGAGACGAGCGGCACTTCCGACGTGCCGGCGAGCCATTTGTCCTCGCCTGCGATCGCGTAGCTCTGATCGCGGTTCCCGGGGAAATACCCGGTCGCCACCATCGTTTCCTCCTTGACCATGACCGGTACGTCCAGCAGGTCGTAGCCTTTGCTCAGCAGCAGATCGAGCGCCAGCTGCTGCACGGCGCGGTGCAGCAGCAAGCCGCCGTTCTTAAGCACGTACTGCCGCGTGCCGCCGATTTTGACCCCGCGCGGGATATCGACGATGCCGAGCGACTCGCCCAGCTCCACATGGCTGCGCGGCTCGAACGCGAACGCCGGAGGCAAGCCGACGTGCCGCAGCGCCACGTTATCGCGGTCGCTCGCGCCGTGCGGCGTGTCGGGCGAGATCAGGTTCGGCACGAGCAGCATGAATGCATGGAACTCCCGCTCCGCCTCCCTGTACTGCTCCTCCAGCCCTTTCAGCTTCCCGAGATACGCCGCCGCCCGCCGTTTCTCTTCCTCCGCTTCATTCCGCTTGCCTTCCCGCATCAGCCCTTCGACCGCCTTCGAGCTGCGGTTGCGGGCTGCGCGCAGCTCCTCCGTCTCGCGCTGCAGCGCGCGCCTCCGGTCGTCGACCGCCAGCAGCTCCCCGATCGCGACCGCGATCCCTTTCCGGTCCGCCGCCTCCTGGAAGTCCGCCGCCCGTTCCCGGATCATACCGATGTCCAACATGTCCAACACTCCTCGATTGTCATTATTTGGGAAACCAAAAAACGCGTTCCTATCCCATCGTAATGGGACGAAGAACGCGTTCGCGGTGCCACCCAAATTAGCCAATCGCCGGATTGACTCTCTCGGTTCCGCGGATAACGGCACGGTGCCGGACTGCTTGGAGAGCGCGGCATTCGTCATGCCGGGTCTGTACGCAGCGCCTCCGAGTTGGATACTCATCATCGGCCTGTTTGCTTATTCTTGTGAGTATAACAGAGCTTCCGCCGCCGCGCAAGCGGCATCGCCCCGGTCGGGTATCATCATTTAAAGAACGGACGAAATCAGTTCGTTGTCCAATACTTCACGCTCGAACGCTTCCGTGTATTTCGTCATGCAGTTGCAGTAGTAATCTCTGCGGCAGATCGGGCAAGGCACCGTCAGAAGACGGTTGACGCCGATCAGCTTCCAATCCGGATTCTTCGTGAAGATCAGGCGGATTTGGGTGTTATCGGACATCGTTACGACGAAATGATATAGACCTGCTGCCGGATTAATATCAGCCGCTGCAAAATCTTTAAATTTGATGTTGAATTTCATAAATCAATCTCCTGTTTTGTAGATTTGAAAATTCTTTGTAAGCTTATAAAATTTGCGACTGAATGTCAATTCATTTATACAGTTTACCCCGATCGGCAGCCGCTCAACCCCCTGAAGGAAAAGGACGTTCCCCGCTCTTGCCGCAGCGCTGCTACTTGCAATCCGCTCTAGCATAACGAATCGCCGCGCGCTTGCTTGCAACAGCCGGAAACTGTCTAATCACGCAGAAAAGCAGCCCCCTTCCTATCAAGGAAGAGAACTGCCCTCATACCTTACGCGCCCGTTTGCAGCGCAAGCGACTGCTGCATTTCGTACTGCGTCATATAAAGCTTCTTATATAATCCGCCCTGCTGGATCAGCTCGTCATGCGTGCCCTGCTCGGCGATTTGGCCGTCCCTGACGACGAGAATGACGTCCGCGTCCCGGATCGTCGACAGCCGGTGCGCGATGATGAACGCGGTCCGGCCTTCCAGCACCGTCTGCAGCGCCGCCTGGATATGCTGCTCCGTCTCGGTATCGACGCTCGACGTCGCTTCGTCGAGGATCAGGATGCGCGGATCGGACAGCAGCACGCGCCCGAACGCCAGCAGCTGGCGCTGGCCGACGGACAGCTTGGAGCCGCGCTCTTCGACCTGCGTGTCGAACCCGTCCGCGAACTGCGACGCGAACTTGTCGATGCGGACGCTCTCCGCCGCCCGGCGCAGCGCCTCGTCCGACGCGTCCTCGTTGCCGTAGCGCAAGTTGTCTTCGATCGTGCCGGAGAATATAAACGAGTCCTGCAGCACGATGCCCATCTGACGCCGCAGCGATTCCAGCGTCACCGACGTGACTTCCTGGCCGTCGATCAGGATTCTGCCTCCGGTCGCGTCGTAGAACCGCATGAGCAGGTTCACGATCGTGCTCTTGCCGGCGCCCGTCGGACCGACCAGCGCGACCCGCTGTCCCGGCTTGATGCGCAGGTTCACGCTGCGCAGCACGTCCGGCTTATCCGCCGCGTAGCGGAACGAGACGTCGTCGAAGACGACTTCGCCCTGAATCGGCTTCATGGCCTTGGCGTCCGCGCGGTCCTTCACTTCCGGCTCGGTATCGAGAATCTCGAAGATCCGTTCCGCGGAAGCCATCGCCGACAGCACCTGGCTGTATACTTTGGACAGCGCGCTGAGCGGTCCCCAGAAGCGCCATAAGTAGTTGATGAATGCCATGATGAAGCCAAGCGTCAGATCGCCGTCCATGACGGCTTGCGCGCCGAACCACAGCACGATGCACGTGCCGATCATGCCGATCATCTCGACGGAAGGCCATACCATCGATTCCAGCGTGATCGCGCGCATGAAGGCGTTCTTGTTGCGCAGGTTAAGCTGCTCGAACCGGCGATCGTTCTCCCGCTGCCGGGAGAACGCCTGAATGACGCGGATCCCCTGGATCGTTTCGTTCAAATTGCCGTTGATGGCCGACATCGTCTTGCGCGAGTGCGACCAGGAGCCTTCGATCTTCGGCTGCATCAAGCCGACGATGAGATAGAGCAGCGGCAGCGTGATGAACGACAGCAGCGCCAGCTTCCAGTCCATCCAGAGCAGAATCGCGACGATGCCGATCAAATGCGTGAATTCCATGACCATCGTAATAAGGCCGCCGTTGACCAATTCTCCGATCGCGTTCGTGTCGTTCGTGATGCGGGACATGATTTTCCCCGCCGGCCGCCCGTCGAAGAACCGGAACGACAACGTCTGCAGATGATTGAACAGCTGCTGGCGCAAATCGTACAGAATGCGCTGGCCGGTGAAATTGATCATCTTCGTGTGCAGGTAGCCGAGCAGCCAGCCGATTGCCTTGGATCCGAGCATCGCGGCGCCAAGGATATTGATGACCATGAAGTCCTTCTTCATGATGCCGTCGTCGATCATGTACCTGACCAGCAGCGGCTCCGCTAGGCTGAGCACCATATTGATCAAGACGATGACGATAACGAAGGCGAGCACCTTCCGATAGGGAAGCACGTAGCGGAACAACCGCTTCAGATAAGCGCGGTTAAACGGCTTTTCTTCGATCTCTTCGCCGGAATCCCATTCCACTTGACTCAAGTCCTTCTCCCTCCTTTATCCGTTCATGGGGCATAGTTGCCGGTATCGATTATCTGTATGAAAGATTACGGTCATTAACAGATTACGGTCATTCATGGCCTATCTGGAAGCCGCGGCTTCCTGCATCTGGAACAAATTGCGGAAGAACCCTTCCTGCGCGAACAGGTCGCGGTGCGTGCCCTGCTGCACGATTCGTCCGCGATCGAGCACGATGATGCGGTCCGCCCGCTTCACGGACGACAGCCGCTGCGCGATGATGAACGTCGTGCGTCCTTTCATGATCTCCAGCAGCTCCTCGTGGATGGCCGATTCCGTCGCCGTGTCTACGCTGGCCGTCGCCTCGTCGAGTACGAGTATCGGCGGATCCATCAGAATCGCGCGCGCCAGCGCGACGCGCTGCCGCTGGCCGCCGGACAACCCGACGCCGCGTTCGCCGATGATCGTGTCGTAGCCGAACGGCATCCCTTCGATGAACGAATGGATTTGCGCTTTGCCGGCCGCCCATTCGATTTGTTCCTGCGTCGCCTCGGGCACGCCGTATGCGATGTTCTCGCGGATCGTCGCCGAGAACAGGAACGTCTCCTGCGGCACGATGCCGATCTTCCGGCGCAGCCCTTCCAGCTCGTAATCTTTGACATCGACGCCGTCGATCGTAAGCGTGCCGCGGCTGACATCGTAGAACCGCGACATGAGCGCGATCAGGCTGCTTTTGCCCGATCCCGTCGCTCCGAGCACGGCGATGACTTCGCCTTGCTTCACGTCGAGCGTGATGCCTTCAAGCACGCCTTCCTCGTTCTCCGGATCCTGATCCGCGAAGTGGAACGCAACGTCGTTGAAGCGTACATTGCCTTCGATCCGCTTCACGTCGACGCTCTTCGCTTCTTCTTGGGCGATGTCGACCGGCGTATCCAGCACTTCGAACACGCGCGGCGCCGCTTTCATCGCCTGCTGCAGGATGTTGATCTGCCATCCCAGCATATTGAGCGGCCAGATGATGCCGAAGGTGTACCATTGAAACGCCATGAACGTACCGAAGGACATCTGATCGTTCGCGACATACAGCGCCCCGAACCAGGCCATTGTCACGAACACGATGCCGCCGTAAAAGTTCATGAGCGGAAAAGCCTTCGCCTCCAGCTTCGCGCGTTCCATGTTCGTCGTGAAATTATCGGCGTTGCGGTCCTCGAACTTGCGCTGTTCGACCTTCTCCCGCGCGAACGCCTTGACGACCCGGATGCCGGAAATGTTCTCCTGGAGCGTCGTCGTCAATTTCCCCATCTGCTCCCGGACCTGGCCCCATGCCGGACCGACCTTCTTGTTGAAGCGGTAGAGCGCGTACATCAGCAGCGGCACGGTCGCCATGCTGAGCAGCGTTACCTGCCACTGCATGAACAGCATGAACGCGATCGTCCCCGCGAAGGTCAAGACGCCGGTAAACATCGCCATCGCGCCGAACCCGATGAAGTTCTTGACCGATTCGATGTCCCCGGTCATTCTCGACATCAGCTGGCCGGTCTGCGCCTTGTCATAGTAGCTGAACGACAGCCGCTGCAAGTGCGCGTACATCTCTTCCCGCAGCTTGAACACGACGTTCTGCCCGACCAGCTCCTGCGACCGCCCCTGGAAGAACATCGCGATGCTTTTGGCGACTTGTATGCCTGCCAGCGCCAGCGTGAAGACGATAATCATCTTCGTGTTTCTGTCTCCGATCCCCTTATCGAACACTTCCTTGAGCAGCCAAGGCGCCACCAGGTCGACGACCGTCCCGAGCACGAGGAGCAGCCCCGAGAACACGACCCATTTCCAGCTTGGCCGCAAATACTTCAGCAAGCGCAGTAACACATTCATTGCCTGCATTCCTCCTAAACGTTTTACGAGCGCAGCTCGCAGCCGGTCAGCCGGCATGAAAGAGTAAAACGACTTCGTAAGCATACGCTTGTGAACAACCGGCTCCGTCAGGACGACAACAAAAAAGGAGACCTCGAGCACCATGGCTCAAAGTCTCCTTGTACGCGCGAAACAGGGCATCCGCCTACAGCTGTCTCATGCGTAAGAAGTCGGGCCGATGGACGGATTCCGCTTGGAATTGAAACTGGCCTTGCAGCGCGTCATTCTCGAAGTGAATCATATCCATCGCCCTCCTTTCATTGTAATCATTCGTAGGAACATCCAAATCTTATCATCACTTCCAAGCGAAGCGCAAGAGGCATTGCAGAAAAAAACGGTCCGTTTCCGGCGTTCTATTTGTTAAGATCTCGTAATACCGCGGGCCTTCCCGCGCTTACAGGTCGCGCATCGATTCGAAATCGGACGCCGAGATGCCCTGTTCGACCGCGAAGTCGTAATCCTCGATGTCGTACACCTGCACCGGCACTTCCGCTTCCAGCAGCTTATCCTGAAACTCGAACTGATCCGACAACAGCGGCACGTTCAGCTTCATCGAAGTGAGCAGCAGCTCCGTCTCGACCGGATCGAAATATTCGCCGTACTGGGCGTTGTCGACCGCGTGCACGACCGTAAACTGCACCAGGTCGTTCAGCAGCAGCGGCGGGCTTTCTCGCCAAGGCATTTGCAGCGAGCGTTCGATTTTCTTGCGGTTGAACGGATCCTCGAAGAAGGCAATCAGCTCCTGAATCTTGCCTTTCACGTGCTTATCGTCTTCCGGATCGTCCATGACGGGCTCCTGGCCGTCCTTCATATCGTAAAGTTCCATAATTGTCGAATATGGCAAGACAAAATCGACCGGCCGGCTTGGCACGAGCAATTGACCATAAGTAGCAACCATTACGGCTTCAATAACGAATCGCCGTCGCATTCTATCTCCCCTTTCAAGCAGCGTTAGCTTATTATACAACATATTGCCCGCTCCACACAGAGCCAAATGCTCGATTGATTGCGGCATCCCTTCTGCGTGCGTACGAACCCGGCGTTTTCAAGCATCCCCCGGCACGGCCCGGCAATACGGCTTGGCTGAGAACATGCTTCCGAATACGCGCACCGCCGCCCAATATGGTACACTAGGAAGTATGCTGTTTAACGTCCTAAATAAGTATTGGAGTTGATTGCGCCATGCAAATGCCAGACGAACAAGTCATTATAATCGGAGCCGGCCCTTGCGGGCTTGCCGCCGCGATCGAGCTGCAGGCAGCCGGAATTTCGTCGCTGATCATCGAGAAAGAGAACATCGTTCACTCCATCACGCAATATCCGACATACATGAGCTTCTTCAGCACGCCGGTCAATCTGGAAATCGCCGATATCCCGTTCACGACGGCAAGCGAGAAGCCGTCGCGGCTGGAAGCGCTCAATTATTACCGCACCGTCGCGCTCCGGCGCGGCGTTCGCGTCCATGCCTACGAGAAAGTAACGGCCGTGGAGCCGCAGGCGGACGGGCGTTTCTCGCTCCGCAGCGAGCGCCGCGACGGCGAGACGCGGCAGTACCGCGCGAACGCGGTCATCGTCGCGACGGGGTATTTCGACCATCCCAACATGCTTGGCATCCCCGGCGAGCAGCTGGACAAGGTGTCCCACTTCTTCCGCGAAGCGCATCCGTACACGGGCATGAATGTCGCCATTATCGGCGGCAGCAACTCCGCGATCGACGCGGCGCTTGAGCTGGAACGGGCCGGCGCCCGCGTTACGGTCGTCTATCGCGGCGAGACCTATTCGTCCAGCATCAAGCCGTGGGTGCGTCCGACCTTCGAAGCGCTGGTCGGCAAAGAGCGGATCGGCATGCGTTTCGCCTCGCGGATCGTCGCCATCGGCCCGGGCAGCGTCACGATCGAGCATGCGGGCGAGCGCGAAGAGCTCGCGAACGATTTCGTGCTCGCGCTCACCGGCTTCCATCCCGACCGCGCGTTCCTGCAGTCGTTCGGCGTCGCCATGGAGGACGAAGGCTATCCGGCCTTCGACGACGACACGATGGCGAGCAGCGTGCCGGGCGTCTATCTGGCGGGCGTCGTCGCCTCGCGCCATCAGGCGAACGAGATCTTCATCGAGTCGGGCCGGTTCCACGGCCGCAAAATCGCCGCGCACTTGCTGCAGACCGGCAGGATCCGGCCGGCGGCACGGCAGCAATGAAACAACGCTGATCAAGATTGCGGCCTAGCCGGAGCTGCCGAGCCTTCGCAGCTGCGGCAGATGCCGCGGCTGCCGTCCAACAACAGAAAGGCTTTGATTCCCGCCAATGAACAGAAGGCGGGGATCAAAGCCTTTTTGCCGGCGTTTCGGCGATTCACAAGCTCGCGATCGGCTGCAAGCCGTCCGAATCCGCGCCGGAAATCGTCATGACCGTCGCGATCTTCTGCAGCCGGACGTACTCGTTGTTGGCAAGCTCCGTCCGGAAATACGCGAACATGTAGGCCGCTTCGATGAACGTCAGCCCCGGATAGACGGCGATGTTCTGATTGGAGAACGGATTGTCCAGCAGCACCTGCCATTCGCCGTCCCGCCGCGACGCCGGCACATCCTTGAAGATTTGCGCTTTGGTACGGATGATGCCTTTGAATTCGCGCCAGATGTACGCCCAGGACGGACTGATCCGCCCGGGCTCCGGGACGGCTTTCATGGCGCGCTCCAGCAGCTCCGAAGCCGTTGCGATTTCCGCATCCTCGTAGGTTCGGAGATACTGCCGGAACTCGTCCAGAAATTTGCGCACCGGCGTAAACCCGGCCTCCCGCAGCGCCTTTCCGAACGGCTCGATCTCCGCGCCGGACCGCAGTTCTTTCAATTGTGCGAAATAATCGTGCACGCTCGTAGGGTTCATGTCCTATCCGACCTCCCGCGCTTGACAGTTGTCAGTTCTTGACGACGAGGATCGAGCCGTCCGGCTGCAGCAGCAGCTTCCGCCTGCCGTCGTTGTTCAGCTTGACGTTGAACAGCTTCAGCCGCTCCTCCTTGATATCGAGCGCGTCCCAGCCGCCGTCGTCCTCATAGCCGGCAAGCGCGAGCGCCTCGGCGGCCTCGCGCTCCGCCGTCTCGTTATCGTCCCACCAAAGCGCGCCATAATATGCGAATTGATACACGTTCTTCAACATCCCGCACGCGATTTCGCCGGATGCGCGGTGACGCAATACGGTCGGCATCGGCGCCGCTCCTTTCCCTGGGAATTCCGGGCCAGCCTGTTCGCTTGCCCGTTCGTTCCCGAATTGTTGCGCGCGTGTTGCGCGCGTACTCGTACGAGTGCCTGCCGGCACGCATCGCCTTCATCCTGTCGTGCAAAACGAACAAGGCCCGGCGCTTTCGAGCCGAACCTCGTTCGGAGCTGCCGTCACGGTCCGGCCGACGGCCCGTCACCTCTACCGTCGGTTACAGGTACGCGTTCTCGTGCTTCGCTTTCAGCCGCTGCCAGCGGCGCTCGACTTCGTTCTCGAAGCTCTGCAGCGCTTCCGCGTATTCCGGGCGGGTCATATGCTTCGTTTTGCCCATGTTCTTCAGCCAGTCGCCGAGCGGAATCCGCTTGCCCTTGTCTTCCGGGTTGTACGTGATCGTCGTGATCCCTTCCTCCACGTCATAGAGCGGGAAGAAACAGCTGTTCACGGCGTCGTCGATCAGCGTCTGGCCGATCTTCTCCTCGGACAGCCAGTTGAGCGGGCATGTAATGAGAATTTTGCCGTACACGAGGCCGACGTTCTGGGCGTAATACTGCGCCTTGGCCGCCTTGCGGAGCAAGTCCTGCGGCAGCGATTCCGATCCGGTGAAGACGTACGGAATGTTCGTAGCCGCCATAATTTGCGCCGTATCCTTGTGATGGAACAGCTTGCCGCCTTGATGCTTGCCGACGTTCGACGTCGACGTGCGGTGGCCGAGCGGCGTCGAGTAAGACAGCTGCGCGCCCGTGTTCATATAGCCTTCGTTGTCGTATTCCAGAATGATCATCTTATGATTGCGAAGCGCGCTGCCGATCGCCGGCCCCATGCCGATGTCCATGCCGCCGTCGCCCGTTATCATGACGAACGTGAAGTCGTCCTTCAGGCCGTACTGGTCCAGCTCGCCGCGGCGCTTGCGCTCCCAGAACATCTCCACGACCCCGGACAGCGTTGCCGCGCCGTTCTGGAACAGGTTATGGATATACGTCGCTTTATGCGAGGAATACGGGAAGCCCGTCGTGACGACCATCGCGCAGCCTGTCTGGTACAGCGCGACGATATCGCCCTCGATGCCTTTGAAGAACAGCTCCAGTCCGGAGAAAATGCCGCAGCCCGGACATGCGCCGTGACCCGGAGCGAGCCGCTTCGGCTTCTTCGTCAGCTGACGGACCGGCGGCACCTTCACCTTCAGCTTGCCGGTCGCTTCGTCGCGGTCGACGGTGATCAAGCCCGTCTTCAAGTCTTCGTACTTCAGCGGCTCCAGCACGCGCTTCGGCGCTTTGGACGGATCGCCCGGCGTATGGCCCCAATAATCGAACGGCACGTCGACCTTGCCCGCGTTCGCCGCTTCGATGGCGAGCTCGAACAGATGATGGCCGTCCTCGGCGTAGAAGTCTTTGCCGCCCAGGCCGTAGATACGGCTAATGACGAGCGTATCCTTGACGCCGTGCGTGAACAGCGCCGCCTTGATCTCGTTCGTCATGTTGCCGCCGTGGCCGCCGTAGGAATCGGCGCGGTCGCCGATCGTGACGGCTTTGACGCCGCGGAGCGCTTCGGCGATCTGCTTCGCCGGGAACGGACGGATCATATTCGGCGCGATCGAGCCGGCCTTGATCCCCTTGGCGCGGAGCTGGTCGACGACGTCCTTGATGATCTCGGAGGCCGAGTTCATCAGGAACACCGCCACTTCCGCATCGTCCATCCGGTACAGGTCGAGAATCGGATAATCGCGTCCGGTCAGCGCCTCGTATTCCTGGCGGATGCGGTCGAACACGTCGGCGGCCTTATACATGGCCATCGATTGCTGGTAGCAGTTATTGATATAATCCGGCTCGTTCATGTAGGGGCCGACCGTGATCGGATTGTTGCGGTCCAGTACATGCATGAAGCCATCCGGCGAGTGCTCGCCGACGAAGGCATGTACGTCCGCGCGGTGCGCGAACGTCTGCACGCGGCGCTTCTGGTGGGAGGTGAAATAGCCGTCCGACGCGACGAGCACCGGCAAGCGGACCTGCGGGTCTTCCGCCAGCTTCAGCGCCATGATGTTCATGTCGTATACGGCCTGCGGGTCGCGGCACATCAGAATCGGCCAGCCGGTGTTGAGCGCGAAGTACAGATCCGAGTGGTCGCCGTGAATGTCGAGCGGCCCCGACACGGAACGGCAGACGAGATTCATGACCATCGGGAAGCGCGTCCCCGACTGGACCGGCATCTGTTCCAGCATATAGAGATAGCCGTTCGAACTCGTCGCGTTGAATACACGTCCGCCGGCGGCCGAGGCGCCGTAGCAGATACCCGCGGAGCCGTGCTCCCCGTCCGCCGGGATCAGCTTGATGTCGTGCTGGCCGTTCGCTTTCATGAGATCGAGGAATTGCGCGACCTCCGTCGACGGCGATATCGGAAAATAACCCATGACGTGATAATTGATCTGATGCGCGGCATAGGCAGCCATCTCGTTGCCCGATTCGTATACCATCCGCTGCTCGACCGTGCCCGTGCTCACTTCTTTGTTGATTTCAATGGCCATTTGAAAGCTCCTCTCTTTCGTCCAAAAGGAAACCGGTCACGCTGCGTTCATGCGGCGCGAATGGCTTCATTCCATTCATTGACGACGTTAATTCGCTGATGCCCAAACGAATCGATGCGGTACCCGGTGATCGTCGCCGTAACCGTCCGTCTCGCGTTCCGAGGCGAGCGCCTCGGTCGGACAGGCGACGACGCACTTCAAGCAGCCTTTGCAATATTGGTAATCGATGCCCTGCAGGAACATCTGCGGCCGTCCCTTCTTGTCCGGCTGCTCTTCCCAGACGAAGCAGAAATCCGGGCAGGCCGTGTCGCAAGCCGCGCAGTGGATGCATTTCTCCTCGTCGAAATGCGGCATCATGCCTTGGCGAGAGATGCTGAGGTCCTTCAGCACGCTGTTGCCCGGATTGACGATCATGCCGCCGATCGGCTGCGTCGCGTAACCGAGGGTCGGCACGTCCCAGCGCGTCGGCTGCGGCATCGCGGCGCCTTCGGGGAGCGCGAATGTCTGGAACTTCACCTCGTCGTAGCCGCGCTGGAACGTTCGCAAGGCCGGGTCGACCGCCTGCGGATACTTCTTCTCCAGCGATTTGCGGATAATGCCTTTCATATGTTCGAAATCCAGGAAGTCGCAAAGCCGGAACAAGCCTCCGAGCATCGCCATGTTGACGCGGTTGTTTTCTTCGAGCGCAATCCCTGTTGCATCGACGACGGCCAGCGTGCCGGCGGACAATTTGATCTTATCCTTCAGCTGCTCCGGCGTTTTGGAGGAGTTGACCATGACGACGCTGTCTTCATAGATCCCGCTGATAACGTTGATCGTTTTGGACAGGTTCTCGTGGAATACGCCTACGATATGCGGTCGTTCAACCGGCGTCGTGTCGCGGATATTCGTCGTCAGATCGCAGAAACGGATATGCGCCTTGACGGGCGATCCCTTCTTCTCCGAACCGTACGAAGAGAAGCTGACTCCGTTGAAACCGCTTCCGACCACGCCCGCTTCCGCGAGCATTTTCCCCGCCAGATTGGCGCCGAGGCCGCCGATCGATTCCAGTCGAATTTCAAAGAATCCAAGCTCATTCTGCTTTGGAAGTATTGCCACTTGCTCCACTCCCTTCCCGAATTAACTGAATACTTTCTATTTTCACAACAGTCAGTATACCATTAGAACGGGACGGCGAATAGCGTTTATTTCCATAACAGCCAGGCTCAAACGGGTAATACAGTTATTTGTCCTTCCAGCTGTAATAGTACAGCTCGTCCTTGATACAGCAACAAGGCTGAGACAGTGCATGCCTGTCTCGCCCTGCATTCGTCATGGTTTCGCCTGCCGGCGTTGTGCCTGCCTAAGCGCGCGCCAGCCGATTTGGATGATCCTTTCTTTGCGGAGCGCATCCTGAACGTCCCGGTCGCGGAACACGTCGAGCTCCATCCCCCTGCGCACCGGTTCGCCGTGAAACGCTGCCAGCTCGTCGGTCACGAACGACGGATGAAGGATCAGCTCCGTCACGCCCGGCCTCAGCCGCCCGATCAGCCCGATCATCTGCGCCTTGAACTGCGCGTACGTCTCCGGCTGCGCGGCGCGGAACGGCAGGCCGACCAAATAATCCAGCACAAGCACTCCTTTGCGCGCGGCCGCTTCCGCCTGCTTCATCGCCTGACCGGCAAGCTCCGGCGGCGCCGGCACCCCGCTCTCGAGCAGCAAGTACCGCGGCAGCCGGAACGGCAGGCCGTACATCGCGCAGACATCGAACGCGTCGCCGAGAAAATCCCGGCCCGTCTGCAGCCCGTACAAGCTGCCCATATGATTGTCGGCATGCGTCACGTCGATGCCGAGCGTCAGCGCCATTTCGATCTGGGCGATCATTTCCAGCTTCACCTGGCCGGCGTCGGCGCGCCGTTCGAACGATTTGGCATCCTTGTGGAAATAGCCTTCGGACGTCGTCATCGACGTCGTCGCGCCGCCGCGATAGACCGGTCCCCATTTCATGGGCTCCCATTCGCTCGTGAACGTGAGATGAACGCCCACGTCCAGATGGGTGCGCGCCGCGCTCCACTGCGCCGCTTCCCTGGCCCAGGCGCAGGGCATCATGATCGTGGCTGAAGATACCGTCCGTTCCTCGAGCAGCATCTGTATGCCGCGGTTGGTCGAATGGCAGACGCCGAAATCGTCGGCGTTTATGATCAAGAGGCGGTCCATCGGATCGTATCCGAGCAGCTCGGCCGTGCTTGTCATCTGTGCGTTCCCCCTCCTGCTGCGCCTGCGGACGCGGTAATATCGATCGTCGTCAAGGCTCCCGTCATAGCATTTATATGACAAAAGCCCGGCCGATCATTCTTTGTTCGCAAAGAATGAATCGCCGGGCTCTTCCTAATGCGCCTGGACTGTCGATTGCTGCATGGCAGCCGCTTCGAGAACCGCCGGCAATCGCGGGCGGTTGCGCTCGACCCAGCCGCAGACGAACGAAACCCGTTCGATCTGTTGCACCCATACGTCTTCCCTGTCAAGCCCATCCGCCAGACGTCCCGCAAAATGAAGCCAGACGTCGATCATGCGGAGCTGGATCAAATCCGGCAGCAGCGCGATTTCGTCGCGGTCGAGCCGCGAACGCGAGCCGTAGCCCTTGCACAGCAGCGAAATCCGTTCCAGCGACAACGCATCGTCCTCGCAAGGAAATTCCGCGCATATGACCGCCAATTCCATCGCCCGCGCATCGATCGTGCAGAATTCGAAATCCAATAGGCCGACGATCGCCTCGCCGGAGGCAAGGGCGTTCGCAAACACGATATCGCCGTGAATCCATTGCCTCGGCAGCTTCTTGAACCGATCGATTAACGCCGTTAACCGGTGCTTGACGTCCAGCAGCGCCTCGACCTGTCCGCACCGCCCCGGCGTCAGCTGCAGCTTCGCGCTCAACGTTCGAATCGCTGCCTCGTCCATGGCCGCATGGATGTCCTCGAATTCGTAATACGGCTGATATACGGCTTTCAGCTTCGCCAGCGCTTCCAGACTCCCCAGCTTCCGCGTCAGTTCGCCGGCGGCCCGCCCCAAGCCTTCGATATGGGAAGGCGACGACGCCGTCGGACGCTCGCCGCCGATATAGCCGAAGATCGCGGCGAGCTTGCCGTCCGGCGCTTCCGTTACCGTGTCCTGCGCCGCATTCCGAACGGGCGCGGGTACATGGAAGGACAGTCCCGAACCGCCCAGCGCGCGCAGTATCGCATGCTCCAGGCTGACGATCGCCCGATCGTTATGATTCTCGTACACGCGCAGCACATAGCGTTCGGCGCCCGCGTATATCATACGGGTCGTATTGTTCATCCCGCTCTCTTCCCGTTCGATCCGGACCGGCTCCGCCAGCCGGTACCGGCTGACGATCGCGGAATAGTTCCTCTCGGTTTGGGTTTGCTCGATCATGTCGATTGTCTATCCTCCCGATTCCGCTTCCTCGTCCAGCTTGGCAAGCCGCTTAGTCAGCGACTGCCGCCAGCTCTCGGCCAATTCGCCGACGGCCAGCAATCGCACAATGCCGTCGCGATCGCGCTTGTCCGTATGCATGACGCGATTGGCCTCGGCTACCGTGATGCCCGCCGGATGCCGCTTCTGAAGCGTCAGCGCGTCGCCTTCGGCTACGAAGCCTTCCTGCAGGACGCGAAAATAAAATCCGGTGAACCCGGTCTCCTCGACGTCGAGCTGCAGCCCCGGCAAGCCGTGCTTCATGCCGAGCTTGAAGCACGGCTGGCGCGGCTGGCTGACCTGAACGAGCGCATGTCCGATCGCAACGGTGTCGCCGATGCAGACGGAATGCTCCGTCAGCGCCGAAACCGTGAAGTTCTCGCCGAAAGCGCCCGGCAATACGGCACGCTCCCATCTGTCCGCCCAATAAGGGAAGTGGACGGCGCTGTAGACGCAGACGGCTTTGTCCGGACCTCCGTGGAAGACCGTGTCGCCTTGCGCATCGCCGGGCAATCCCGTCATGCCGAGCAGCAGCGCGCCCGAATAGGGCTTCTTGTTGATGCCCGTCACGACTTCCTTCTTCCCGAACGGCACGGATTCCAGCAACGACACGTTCAGCGATTGCAGCATCCCCAGTTTCATTTCCCAAGCCTCCTCATATCCGGCGCAGCCTTGCGAACGCGGCCATAGCCGGGATTCCGGCATCTATATGCCGCGTATGCGTAAGCCATTGCTCCGATCGTTTATCGAAATTATACGTGTTTTGCTTTCCATATGGCAATGACGGCGGTCTGCGCGGCGCGAAAATGACTTTGAGACGCCGGGTGTTACAATACGTGTCGAAAGGGCGCTGATTGTGTTGCTTCCTGCGTTTGCCCGGGAAATGATCGTTGGGAAATGCCATCATTATTTCCTCGTTCGCTAATCGGAGATTTCCCGGGCCATTAATGGCTTCATCCGATGGACGCTCGTTATTGAGGAAATTTTCTTTCAATTCTGATACATTCGTCCATCGACCGTTTGCCGAAGCGCATGGAACCGACGACCTTGAACGGCGACTTCCGGCGCAGGCTGCGATGCATCCGTTCGATGGCGACGGCGCCTACGGTCAGACAGACGGCAGCAAGCAGCAGCGCGGCCGGCTTCAACAGGCAGACAGCGGATATTGCGCTTATTGCCAGCCAACAGACCGTGACGCCGTCCACGGTTCCCGCGTATTTCCCGAGCTCCCATGGGCCATGCGTCTTGGAACGCTTGCGGCCGGCGGTTCGCAGCCGGCTGTCCTTGCTGTCCTTGCTGTCTTTGCTGTCTTTGCTCTCTTTGAGCGTCCGCCATAGTCTCCCTCCGATCGGAATGGCATAAGCGGCGTGCATGGCGGCGATGCTCAGCAGAACGAGCTGGGGCGTCTGCGATTGCAGGGATGAACCTCCGGTCGCGGCCCCGCAAGCCGCTGCCGCAAGCAGCGCGATCGTCCCGGCACCGGCAGCCGTAATGACGAGCGCCATGACCGGCGAACGATAGAGCGCGGATACGCCCGACAATTTGCCCGCGAACGGAAGCGATTCATCGCGCGCCATCGCGAAGAGCGTCCGCGCGCCCGCTCCCAGCGCCGACGCTCCGTTCGCCCAAGCGAGGAAGACGATCATCGCGAAGAAGAGCGCTTCGCACGGTTGTCCCCACCGCGCCCAGATGTCGGTCAGCCAGTCGCCGAGCGCCGGCATGGCGGTCAAGCCGAACGCTCCGATCCGCGCGTGCAGGATGATGAAGGCGAACAAAACGAAGCCGAATATCGCAAGTCCGGCGGTCGACAGATAGATCGACCATGGCAGCGCGATGCGGGGGTTTCTCGTTTCTTCCCCGGCCTGGGCGCCGTCGCAGATGCCGATGAAGAGCCGCTGGAGCAGCAGGAAGCCCAGAAGCGCAGACGAGCTCCCGCCATCCGGAGGCGCTGACGCTGTCCAGGCCGGCGACGCGTGCGCCAGGATCGCGAACGGATATATGCCAGGCCAAGCGATCGAAGCCAGGATCGCGATCATGCCGGCGGCGGCCGCCAATTGAGCGGCGGCCGTCCAGGCCATCAGGCGGCCGAGCAGGCGAATGGCTCGAATATGGGCCGCAGCCTGCGTTATGATCAGCATGAGCAGGATGATGTAGAATAAGCCCGCTCCGCCCGTATAGCCGAAATGCCGCTCTACCGTACGGCTCATCCAATCGGCCAGATACAGATTCGTCGTCGCCAGCAGGAGCGACGATCCCGCGGCATGCAGCCAGCCGGACCACAGTCCGGCGCGCCGGCTCCCGGAAGCCATCGCCCAATGATAACAGCCGCCTGCCGTCGGAACCGTCGATGCGAAGGCGGCGGCGGAAGAGGCCGTGAGCAGGCCGAACAGGCCGAGCAGCGGCCAGCCGATGCCGATGACCGCCGGCCCTCCGGCCGCCGCGGCCGGGCCGAGCAGAAAGACGGCTCCGCCGATGAGCGGCAGCGAAGACGCCGCCATGCCGGCCGCCGAAGGCCAGCCCATATGGCGGGGGAGCTGCTGCGCGAATCCAAACGCGTTCAAATCATGCTTGTCGCGCATGTAACGCACGTATTCGGAATGATTGTGAAGCGGTTGATGCAGCGAAAGCCCCGTTCGGCGTTCCGCCGCTCGGGCCAGAAGAAGAGCAAGCGTGCATACCGCGGCAAACACCGTGCAGCCCAACCACAGCGTGACCATCCCAACACCCCCATATCAGACTGTATGAGGCGGGCGTTCTTGTCAGCACAAGCAGATGAACGGCCGTCGCGGCATGCCGCCGAACCAAAAATCCGCCGGCAATCGCTGCCGGCGGACGGAACAAACATGCGGTTTGGCTACAGGCTCCGATGCTCGCCGAATGTCAATCGCCCGGAAGCCGGATGCTTCTCGACTGCCGCCGGACTCAGGATACGACCCCGTCCTTGCGCGCCGCCGATTCCCGGCGGTTCGCGACATGCCGTCTGACCGACTCGATATCGAACGGCTTCGTGAAGCAGGTCAGAACGCCGAGCTTCTTCGCTTCGTTCAGCATCTCGGGATCGCCGTAGCCCGTTACGAATGCCGCCTCGACGGAGGCATCGAGCTGCCGGATCTCCTTGAGCGCCTCGAGACCGTTCATGCCGGGCATGTTCAAATCAAGCAGCGCAAAGTCGATATGATGTCGGCGGAACGCTTCGACCGCGGCTGTCCCGTTCTCCGCTTCGTAGACCGTAACCCCGTCCTGCTGCAGCAGCTCCCTGAGCAGCATGCGGATCAAGGGCTGATCGTCCGCGACGAGCACGGCATACTTGCCGTCTTGGGCGGCCGGAACGGCATCCGCCTTGAACGGAACGACCGTTGGCTTCGGTTCGTTCGGCGCGGAATGCCGCTGCTGTTCCTGATTCGCGCCATGCGGGACATTGGCGAGATACGGGACGACGACCGGTTGATGTCTTCTCCGCCGCCTCCGCAGCAAGCCGATGACTAATCCGCCGCAAGCAAGCAGCAGAACGAGAGCAACTATCATAACAATCTCCTTCTAGACGATTAATCGTTCACATCCATCCGGCCGAGCGGGCCGTTCGGATTCGCGATGTCGCTCAATTCGTACACCGAAATCGGAAAATAAGGGAAACCGTAAGCGTACGGAGTGATCTCATACAACGCGAAATAAATGACCAGCGTCCGGTCAGCGATATAGAACGGCTGATCCGGCCGGATCGATTTGAACGGCTCGAACGTTTCGATCTGCCGCTTGGCGATTTGCGCGCGCACGATATCCGACAGCCGTTTCACGTAATCGCTTCCGGGCTTGAACAGTTCCGCAAGCGTATACGACTTGCCCGTTCCCGCATCGAAAGTGAGCGATTCCTGCAGCGTCAGGCCGTGCGCCCCGCCGGTGTAGGCGTAGTTGAACACCGAGAGGCTGAACACGTTCTTCTCGTTCGTCTTCACTTCGAAATAGCCGATCATTTCCGACCGCGGATCGGCGAGCGCGCCCTGGTCGTGGACGAGCTCCCTTTCCGTTTGGCGGATTTTATTGTTGATGGCGTTGCGCGCGGCCGCGTTCTGGAGACCGCTGACGACCGGAACGTACAGCTCGGCTTTCGGAAACGTCACCTTCGACGATTGAACGACGGCCGGACTTAGAAAATGGAATGCCATTGCGGAACACCTGCCTATTTTAGGTTGATGCTCCATTCTATGCTTCAAGCGGGCTTCCATTGCACGTTGATTTCATAGAAGCCGGCGTCAGGCCAGCTGCAGCTTCATTTCATGCCACTGCAGGCCGCCATGCTCCGACGCCGAACGGCCTGCGTAGCGAAAACCGAGCCGCTCGTAGAACCGGATCAGCCCGGCTTCGCACATCAGCACGATCGATTCCAGCCGGTCCGCCTTCGCTTGGCCGATCAACGCTTCCATGAGCGCCTTGCCGACGCCGAGCCCGCGGCTCTGTTCGGAGACGGCAACGGACAGCACGCACAGATGCCGGCCGGCCGCTTCAGCGTCGTGGGCGCCTTTAAGCGCGTCCGATTCGCAGCTGTCTTCTGCCGTCCGGACGCCGCAGGCCAGTCCGATCAACGAGCCGTTCCGCCATGCGGACCGGAAATAGCCCGGGAAATGTTTCTGCCGATACGAGAAAGCGTCCCGCGTCGCGGCCGCTTCGGCGGGATAGCAGGCAAGCTCCAGCGCATGCGCCGCCTGGAGGTCTTCCTCGCGCATCAAGCGCAGCTCGAACGGGGAAGCGGATTCATTCGGCGTCACAGCAGATTCTTCTCCCGTTCGGTCATTCGGCGGCCTTTGATATCGAGCGCGATCTGTCCGTTATTAAGCCCGATGATGCGGTCCGCGAACCGCTCCGCCCAGTCTCCTTGATGAAGAACCGCAACGACGGAAATCCCTTGAATGCGGCACATCCGCTTCAAATCGGAGAGCACTTGCTCGGCCGCGTGCGGATCGAGGCCGGACACCGGCTCGTCCGCGAGCAACGTCTTGGCGCCGTGCGCCAGCGCTCTCGCCATTCCGATCCGCTGCTTCTCGCCGCCGCTCAGCTTGTCGCCCTTCTGGTGCGCTTTGTCAAGCAGCCCCATCTTCTCGATCATATCCATGGCGCCCATGTAATCGTCGTTGCGGACCATGCCGGTCATCCGGCGCCAGAACGGCGTCTGTCCGACCGCGCCGATAATGACGTTCTTCAGCGCCGTCTTGTTCGCGTACAGCGCCGGCTTCTCTTCCAGATAGGCAATCTCGCGGCGAACCTTCAAGCGGCCTTGAATGCCTTTGGCGAAAATATCGACCCCGTCCACCGTGTATGTACCGCTCGTCCACTTCTCCTTCAGCGCCAAACATTTGAGCAGCATCGATTTCCCGCTTCCGCTCGCCCCTTTGACGGCGATGAACTCGCCGGGCTCTATATTGAAGCTCACGCCGGAGAGCACTTGCGGCCCGCCCGGAATTTGTTTCGATAATTGCGATATTCTGATCATGACTGGGCTCCTTATCCGCTTTGAATTGCAGCTGAAACAGATTGGTAATGAATAAGCTATCAATCTAGTGTAAGGGATAAAAATAATAGTTTCCATACGAACAGATGTTTGCTATAATAAAAACAAGAACAAACGTTCTAATTCCCCATCGACCGTTAGGAGGCTGACCATCATGACTAACTGTGAAAGCTACCGTTTTATCGAGACGCATCGACCTTTTCGCGATTTGACGTTCAAGTTCTATTCCAACGGATCGCTGACCATCATCGACAACAGTGAAGATACGATTATCAGCCCCCGCGATCTGAAGGGCGCGAGCTACGATTTCTACGTGAAGCGGCGGCTCGCCTTTATCAAACAAAACCTGACTGCCAAAATTCAAAAATATGCTTGATTCCTTCCCGCTTGATTCCGGCGTCTCTAGAGGCTAGGCAGCCCGTCCGCAATCGGACCGCCGCCCTGCCTTCAGAGACTCCTCGAAGCGCTGACTTCGTTCCCTAAGGCAGTTGTTTGTTAATGCCGTTCATGCTTGGCGGACGGTTAGCCGCTTTCTCAGGCTTCAACCCTACATAATAATCCTTCAAGCCGGACTCGTCATTGCGATTCCTTTTGCTGTTCTTGTTCAGCACCATGTCCTCTTCACCTCCGGCTTCAGTATTTGTAGATACTTCCAACCGTATACGATTTGACGGCGAATCCCAACTTGCGGTAGATTATTTCTACAGCGAACTCATCTGGGGAAGGAGCCGTGCCTAAGATGAAACAAACCATTCTATTCGATCTCGATGATACGCTAATTTACTGCAACAAATACTTCTTCTTCGTCATTGAGCAGTTTACGGACTGCATGATGGACTGGTTTCGCGGATACGGGGCTACGCCCGAAGAAATCCGCGACAAGCAGACAGAGCTCGATATTGCCGGCGTGCATATCGAAGGGTTCAAGAGCGATCACTTTCCACAGTCGTTCATCGATACCTACCGTTATTTCTCCCATCTGTTCGGACGTTCGAAATCCGTACTGGAAGAAGACTTGTTATGGAAGCTCGGCCGAAGCGTCTACGAATTCGCAGCCGAACCCTACCCGTTCATGGAAGAGACGCTGGACGAGCTAAGCGGCCAGGGACATGATCTCCATCTGTACACGGGCGGAGAACTGCTCATCCAGACGAAGAAGATCAAACAGATGAATCTTGAGCGCTATTTCGGGCCTCGCATATACGTGCGCGCCAAGAAGAACACGGAAGCGATGGAGAGCATTCTACAAGAAGGCCAATTCGACCGCCGGTCGACATGGATGATCGGCAATTCCCTGCGAACCGACGTTATCCCTGCCTTGACGAACGGTATCAACGCGATCCATATGAAGACCGACTCGGAATGGGTATACAACATCGTCGGCGTCGACGTCGAGCCGAAAGGCGCTTTCCTCACGCTCGAACAGCTGTCGGACATTCCGGATAGCATTCGCAGCTATGTCGCCAAGCGGCTGCAATAGGATTACAATGTAATGACAATGAAACAGGCTTGACTGATGGCGGCGCGAATCGCGCGTTCATCGGCCAAGCCTGTTTATTTGGTCGCACGGTAATTCGTTAGCGAAATTAATGATGCCTGCGACGCTAGCAAATTCGTTCCGTGGCTGCATCTACGACTCCGCCTGGAACATAATCGCTCCGGTAGCGGGGTCGGTTAAGCGCCATTTCCCGGATATGGATGACCCATTCGCGAGCTTCACCGTCGACTTGCGCGTCTCGCCTTTCTGCGCCAACGCCTTGGCCATCGCAGCGGTTACCGTCTTGCCCTGCTGCTCTTTCCAAATGACGAAATTGCAGCCTTCCCGGAAGCGCAGGCAGCCGTAACCGCGTTTGCCTTCGACCAGTTGACCGCCGCAGCCCGGACGCGGACAAGCGGCGATCGCGCCGCGCACCGCAGGCTGTTCGAGCGTTGCCTGTTTCCCGCCCGCGCGTTCAACCGCGCTTGCCACTGTGACGCGGCTGGCTGCTGCTCCGCCTGCCGCCGCTGCGCCGGACGGGGTATGCGCCGAACCGCTTCCCGTTTCACCAGCGCCTGAACCGTTCCACGCACGATCGGCGCCGCGCGTCGCTGCCGCTGCGCGAATCGCCGCGTCCGCGCCGCCGACCGACGGCGCCCGCTTCGCGCCCCTGCCGTTCCCGGCTGTCGACGAAGCACCGCCGAACGGCATCGCATCCGCTGTGCCGGATGACGCAGCACCGGCAGTTTTGACGCTAACGCGGCTGCGCGAACCGCCGCTTCGCTCGGCTGTGCCGCCGGATGTCCGCGCGGAAGGCTTCGCGGCGCGGCCTCTTCCTTTCGCCGCGCCTTTGCCTCTGCCCGCGGATTCCGGCTCTTCGAACAAGCTGGCGGCAGCCGGCTGCTGCAGCTTCACTTTGTCGACGATCAATTCGGCGAACTGCTTGACCTTGGCGATGAACTGTTCGTCCGACGCTTCGCCCTTCGATATTTGATGCAGCCGCTGTTCCCATCGCCCGGTCATCTCCGGCGATGCGAGCAGCTCGACGCCGGCACCGCGAATCAGCTCGATCGCGGTGCAGCCCTTCGTCGTAATATCAAGCCGCTTGCCCGCGGATTGGATATACCCGACCTGCTTCAGCCGTTCGATCGTCGCCGCGCGCGTCGCCGGCGTGCCGAGGCCCGTCTGCTTCATGGCGTCGCGCAGCTCTTCGTCCTCGATCGCTTTCCCGGCGCTCTCCATCGCCTTGAGCAGCGTGCCTTCCGTGTACGGCTTCGGCGGCTTCGTCTCCTTCTCGACCGCCTCGGCGTGCTTGCAATGCACGGGCAGGTCGGCATTCACGGCAAACGGTTTGTCCGTTTCCATCATATCGTCATCGCCGTCATCCCCGGCCGGAGAGGCATCGTCTGCTTTCTTCCCGCCTTTGCTGCTCTTCCCCTTCGGCGCATTGCGGTCGCCGTTATCGAGCACGATGCGCCAGCCGATGTCCAGCTGCTCTTTCGCCCGCGTCCGGAATTGTTCGCCTTCGACTTCCGTTATCACTACATGGTTGTTATAGACGGCAGGCGGATAATAATGCGACAGGAAGCGCCGCACGATCATATCGTAGATGTGCTGCTCCTCCGCGCCGAGCGTTCCGGGTTTCTTGGGCGTCGGCAGAATGGCGTGGTGATCCTCGACCTTGGCGGGGTTGCATACCGCCCGGTTGCCCTTATGCACGCGGCTGCGGTCGGCGCCGTTCGCAAGATCCGCATACGCCGTACCTTTCAGCATTTGGAGCACGCTGCCCATGACGGGAATGTTCTCTTCCGTCACGTAGTTGGAGCTCGTCCGCGGATAGGTGATCGCTTTGTGCTTCTCATAGAGCGCCTGAGCGATATCCAGCGTCTTCTTCGCGGGGTAGCCGTATCTCCCGTTCGCTTCGCGTTGCAGCAAAGTCAGATCGTGGAGGCGATACGGGTATTCCTTCGATTCGTTCACGTCGTAGCTGACGATCTTCCCCGGCTTGTCCTTTACCTTCGCGGCCAGCTTCTCCGCCTCTTCGCGCTTGGTGATCCGGTCGCCCTGCCAGACGCCTTTGTAATCGAAATCCAGCTGGTCGAACGAAGCCTGCACGATAAAGAACGTCTCGCTGTTGAACGCCGTAATCTCCCTATGGCGGTCGTACAGCAGAGCAAGCACCGGCGTCTGCACGCGTCCGACGGACAGCAGCGCCTTGTGACGAATCGTGAACGCCCGGGAGGCATTCATGCCGACCAGCCAATCCGCTTCGCTCCTGGCCCGCGCCGCGCGCGTTAAATCGTCATATTCCGTATCGCTGCGCAGTCCGTCGAAGCCGCGGCGGATCGTCTCCGGCGTCAAATCCGAAATCCAGAGCCTGTCGGTCGGCTGCATCAGCTTCAAATATTGCCGGATCAGATGAAAAATAAGCTGGCCCTCGCGCCCGGCATCGCAGGCGTTGACCAGCCTGCCGCAGCGCTTCGCCAGCTCCCCGATCATCTTCAGCTGATCTTTCGTCCTCGCGTTCGGCCATAGCTTGAACCGGTCGGGGATGATCGGGAGATCGGCCGCGTTCCAGCGTTTATATTTCGGATCGTATTGATCGGGCTCCGCGAGGCCGACCAGATGGCCGATCGCCCACGTAATGATGTAGCGCTCGCCCTCCAGATACGTCCGTTTATTCTGCGCCCGCGGCTCCACGACGGCGGCGATGGTCCGGCCCATATCGGGTTTTTCCGCAATGATTAATGTTTTCAGGATGATCCCTCATTCGTTCCGTTACTAGGTTACTGATCCGTCATGATTTGCGCCATCATCGATTTCAGGATGCGGTTCACGCCGGTCGACCAGTTCTTGTCTTCCGCGTATTCGCGGTTGATCCATTCGACCGGATCGACGTTCGCCGGCCGTTCGAAGCTCAACCGGTTAATCGTCCTGCCGGCGATTCTCGCCGAATCGGCGATCGTCGTATTGTACGCTTCCCAGCTGTAGAAGACATTGAAGGGATTGTTCGCGATTTCCTTGGCGCGCTTGGCCGTCTTCGGCACGAACCCCTGCTCCTGTCCCGTAATGGCGAACAGCAGCAGCGGATGGATATCGAATTCCTGCGCGGCGCGAATAATCGCGCTGAGATAAGGCTCTTCGGCGAGCATGGATTCCTTCGCGCGCAAATGATGAACGAGCCGGCCGCGATCCACCTCGGCGAAACGCAAATTGCCCGGCAGCGCGTTTACCGGCTTCGCTTCGGGATGCTGCAGCCGAGGCTGCGACACGACAGGCGTGCGCGGCACGGCTTCCGTCTCCGGGTGAAGCAGCCGCCATCCGTAATAGAGCATGCCCGTGCATATTACCAGGGATAACGCCAAATAAACGGCTGCCTTGCGCCTCCGCCTAATACCGGGCAACGATGACACGACGCCCGACAACGCAATCTCGCCCCGTTCTTCCAGCGATGCTTCGACGTGCAGCCCTGCCGCGCCGACGATGGCATCCCAGGCCGTCAAGCCAAGACTCGGATCCGCCGCGATACGCTTGCCTTCGTTCACCGCTTCGCGAAACAGGCGGAAATCGATCGCCGCTCCGAGCCGCTTCTCCGTCCACTTGTGCAAGGGGAGGATGACGTCAGGGCGATCGATGTCCAAACTCATGCTCGCTTCGAAGATATGCGCCTCGCCGACTGGTACCCCTTTCTCGGCCACGACCTCGCGCAGCACCCCGTGCATGACCGCACGCTGCTGTTCCGCTTCGAACTCGGGCAGCTGGCGCAGCACGATGCGCTGCATCGCATCCGCGACGATCTCGGCGCGGCGCTCCAACGGCAAGTCGCCGTGTTTATGCTGGACGTAATGCCGGATGTTATGAATATCCGCTCTCGTTAACACGCCGGCTGCATGACCGCTCATGATACCGCCTCCTGAACGAACAAGGCGAAACGGCTGCCCCGTCTTCCCGCGGTGCCGCGCGTTTCTGGCTCTCAGGTCAATTTTACCACAGCTTGTCCTTATTGCGCGGCCAGATTTGCGATTGCGGCTTGAATTTCATCGCGTTCCATATACGCGCGGATCTGCTCTTTCTCGTCCGCCGTGAATTGAAATTCGCAATCCGTTCCTTCGTCGAGCGGCACGATCTGCGCAATGGCGCCGCCATGCGTAGTAATGACAAGCACCGTCAGGTCCGTCAGCCCCGACGGTACCGGAGTCGCATCTTCGACTTCGACGGCCAGCTCGATATCGATCCATTGTCCGTCGCGGCGCTCCATGCGCGGATTGAACGCGTTGAACTTCAGCTGCGTAACCGTATCGGAACCGTATTGAATCATAATCGCCATTCTCCCTTCGTTCGCGATAGAAAGAAATAAAAAGCGCCCGAAGGCGCTTTGCGTATTTAAGGTCATAAACGAACCGGTTTGGCTCGGCTTAAGGCAGCATCGTCGTGCCCATCAGGAAACGATCCACTTCGCGGGCAGCCTCGCGGCCTTCGTTGATCGCCCAGACGACCAGGCTTTGTCCGCGGCGCATATCGCCCGCTGCGAACACTTTCTCGACGTTCGTCGCGTATTTGCCGTACGCGGCTTTGACATTGGAACGGCGGTCCTGTTCCAGGCCGAGCTTCTGAATAAGCGTATTCTCCGGTCCTTCGAAGCCGACGGCGATCAGCACGAGATCGGCCGGCCATACTTTCTCGGTGCCCGGAATTTCCTTGTAGATCTTGCGGCCTGTTTCGTCAACCGTACGCTCGATTTGCACCGTGTGCAGCTCTTTCAGATTGCCGTTCCCGTCGCCGACGAATTTCTTCGTGAGGACGGAAAATGCGCGAGGGTCTTCGCCGTAGAGCGCGCGAGCTTCCTCTTGCGCATAGTCGAGCGTGTACACGTTCGGGAATTGCGGCCAAGGGTTCTTGTCGTTGTCGCGCGTCAGCGGCGCTTTCGCGTGCGTGCCGAACTGCGTTACCGATTTGCAGCCGTGACGGAGCGCCGTAGCGACGCAGTCCGTGCCCGTGTCGCCGCCGCCGATGACGATGACGTCTTTGCCTTCGGCATTGATATAGTTGCCGTCTTCCAGATTGGAATCCAGGTAGCTCTTGATCGTGCCGTTCAGATAGTCCATCGCCATATGAACGCCGTTCAAGTCGCGGCCCTCGATTTCGACGTCGCGCGCTTTCGTAGCGCCGCCGCAGAGGACGATCGCGTCGTACTCGTTCATCAATTGATCCGCCGGAACGTTGCCGCCGACTTCGGCGTTCGTCACGAAGTTAATGCCTTCGGCTTCAAGCAGGTCCACGCGGCGCTGAACGACGTGCTTCTCGAGCTTCATCGTCGGTATGCCGTATGTCAGCAAGCCGCCGATGCGGTCCGCGCGCTCGTACACCGTCACCGTATGGCCGGCTTTGTTCAATTGCGCCGCGGTTGCCAGGCCGGCGGGACCCGAACCGACGACGGCGACCTTCTTGCCTGTCCGCATAAGCGGCGGCTGAGGTACGACCCAGCCTTCCTCGAAGCCTTTGTCGATGATCGCGGATTCGATCGTCTTGATCGTGACGGAGTCGCCGATCAGGCCGACCGTACAGGAGCCTTCGCAAGGCGCCGGACATACGCGGCCGGTAAACTCGGGGAAATTATTCGTTTTATGCAAACGGTCGAGCGCTTCACGCCACAATCCGCGGTAGACGAGATTGTTCCATTCCGGAATCAGGTTATTGACCGGGCAGCCGGAAGTTCCGCCTGGCAGCTCGATGCCCGTATGGCAGTACGGCGTACCGCAGTCCATGCAGCGCGCGCCTTGCGTTCGCAATTGATCATCGTTGAAATGTTTATGAAATTCATTCCAATCCTTGATCCGTTCAAGCGGATCGCGGTCAGCGGGCAGCTCGCGTTTGTAGTCCATAAATCCAGTAGGTGTTGACATGATTCGCTTTCCTCCATCCATTATCCCATTGCCGAATGTTCGTGATCTCTCTCAAACTATATAGAGAAAGCAACTAAGATTCAATATCAAACTTTCCCATAAACTATTTACAATATCGTAGCAATTAGGATGCGTTCATGAAATGGATTATCCGTACAATCATTTGCACTTTATGACGGAACGTTCGAGGTTTGCGGTTTCCGTCAGTTAGCGTCCCGCTGCTTGCGGATGTAAGTAATAATCGTAAAATCATAGGCGTTCTTCTCGTCCTTGGCATGGAACTCGCGGCTAACCGCTTCCCATTCCGCCGCATCGAACGCCGGGAACCGGGCATCGCCTTCGACGGCGGCATGCACTTCGGTCAGCAGCAGCTTATCCGCGAAAGGGAGAAACTGCGCATAGACCTGCGCCCCGCCGATGATTATCAGTTCTTCTTCGCTGCCGAGCTCCGCCAATGCTTCCTCCACCGTGTGCATCGTCTCCGCTCCGTCGGGGCGGTAATCGGCGCTGCGGGTCAGAACGACGTTTCTCCGGTTCTTGAGGGGCCCGCCGAAAGACTCGAACGTTTTGCGCCCCATCACGATCGTCTTGCCTGTCGTCGAGCGCCGAAAATGCGCCATTTCCGCCGGCAGATGCCAAGGCATGCCGTTATCGACGCCGATCACGCGGTCTTCGGCCATGGCGGCAATCATCGTAATGGTCATCAAGCTTCTGCTCCTTTCTTCGTTCCGCCGCTTAGACCGCGACCGGCGCTTTAATGGAAGGATGCGGATCGTACCCGTCCACTTGCACATCGCCGACCTCGAAATCGAATACGGAGGCGACGTCAGGGTTCAGCTTCAGCGACGGCAGCGGTTTCGGTTCGCGTCCAAGCTGCGTCTCGATCTGCTCCAAATGGTTCGAATAAATATGCGCGTCCCCGATCGTATGCACGAAATCGCCGACCGCAAGGCCGCATTCCTGCGCGATCATATGCGTGAGCAGCGCGTAGCTGACGATATTGAACGGAATGCCGAGGAAAATATCGCCGCTCCGCTGATACAGCTGACAGGACAGCTTGCCGCCGGCCACGTAGAACTGGAACAGCGTATGGCAAGGCGGCAGCGCGGAACGCTGCGGCGTCGCGTCTTCCGGCGACCAGGCGGTCACGATCAGCCGGCGCGAATCCGGATTGCGCTTAATCTCCGCGATAACGTTCTTCAGCTGGTCGATCGTTTCGCCCTGCGACGTTTCCCATCTGCGCCACTGCTTCCCGTAGACATTGCCGAGATCGCCGTACTCCGCCGCGAACGCGTCGTCGTTCAGAATGCGTTCGACGAACAGCTTCTCTTGCTCCTGATACTGCAAGTTGAACGCCTCGTCCCACTGGGAACGCAAGCCGAAGTTCGTCATGTCCGGGCCTTCGTACGCCTCGCTTTCGACCCACTTCTTGAACGCCCATTCATTCCAAATATTGTTCTTGTGCCGAAGAAGGTAGCGAATATTCGTATCGCCCTTCATGAACCACAGCAGCTCGCTGACGATCAGCTTGAGCGGCACCCGCTTGGTCGTCAGCAGCGGGAATCCCGCCTGCAAATCGAAGCGCATCTGATAGCCGAATACCGACAAAGTCCCCGTACCGGTCCGGTCTTCCTTCTTCGCGCCATGCTCCAGCACATGCCGGAGCAAGTTCAAATATTGCTCTTCGCTCGTACTCAATCCGACGCCTCCTTGCCCCAAAATAATCAGATCTCAACCTAGCCACGTAGGTTTATTTTATCACTTCTTGTCCAGCCTGTCCTGCTTTCGCTGCATGCGATGCTCATAGCGGGCAGGCGCCGAGCGATGCAGCGCCCATTCTTCTTCCGTTTCCGGCACGATGGCTGCGACCGGTCTCGGCCTGCCGTTCTCATCGAGCGCGACGAACGAGAAGAAGGCGGTAACCGCCGTTTTGCGGTCGCCCGTGTACACATTCTCCGTCTCCGCCTTGACGTACACTTCCATCGAGCTGCGATGCGTCCACGTCACGATCGCCTCGACGTCGATCATATCGCCGACCCGGATCGGTGAGGCGAAATCCAGACTGTCGGTCGACGCCGTCACCACCGGTCCCCTTGCATGGCGCATGCTCGCGATCGCCGCGATCTTGTCCATGTACTCCATCAATTTGCCGCCGAACATCGTGCCGTGGTAATTCGTATCCGACGGAAAAATAAGCTGCATCATGCCGGAACGGGATTCGCTGATCGGTTTGCTGCTGCGCTCGGACATGCGGTTACCCTCCTTCATGTTAACTGCTTTTATTTATGCTATTAAGGCTGCCGACTAGCGGTCAATCGTGATGAAAAAAAGAGGCCCAGCTGCAGAACAACTGCGGCGTGACCTCTTCGCTCTTAACATTGTGCATGATGCAATTGAAACGCAAGACGGGATTACCGGGATGACGATTACTTCGAAATCGCGTGGATCGGGTGACCCAGCGCCATCTCGGTTGCATCGAGCACGATTTCGCCGAGCGTCGGATGCGCGTGGATCGTAAGCGCGATGTCTTCGAGCGTTGCGCCCATCTCGATGGCCAGGCCAAGCTCGGCGATCATGTTGGACGCTTCGATGCCGGCGATTTGCGCGCCGAGCACGAGACCGTTGTCCGCGTCCGCGATCACTTTCACGAAGCCTTCCTTGACGCCGAGCGACAATGCGCGTCCATTGATGTTGAACGGGAATTTGCCCACTTTGACGTTGTGGCCTTTTTCCTTCGCTTCCTTCTCGCTGTAACCGACGCTGGAGCATTCCGGATCGGAGAAGACGACGAGCGGGATGCACTTGTAGTCGATCTTGCTTGGCTGTCCGGCAATGACTTCAGCCGCAACGCGGCCTTCGTACATCGCTTTGTGCGCAAGCGCCGGGCCGGCGATGATGTCGCCGATCGCGAAGATGTGCGGAATGCTCGTACGGCATTGGTCGTCGACTTCGATGAGGCCGCGATCCGTCATCTTCAGGTTGATCAGGTCAAGACCCAGCTCGCCGTCCGTGTTCGGACGCCGGCCGACCGTTACGAGCAAGTAGTCTGCCGTTACTTGCTTGTCTTCGCCGTTCACCGTGTACGTAACCGTAACGTCTTTGTCCGTTTGCGCGGCGCTCTTCGCTTGCGCGCCCGTGACGATTTCCGTCTTCGACGCTTTCAGCTTCTTCGCGACGAGCGAGGACATATCGGAATCGAAGCCCGGCAGGATGCTGTCAGAGCCTTCGATGATCGTTACTTGCGTGCCGAACTTGGCATACATTTGGCCAAGCTCGATGCCGATGTAGCCGCCGCCGATAACGACGAGGCTCTTCGGAATTTCAGGCAGCGACAGCGCTTCTGTCGAAGACACGATGCGGCCGCCGTAAGGGAATGCTTTCAGCTCGATCGGACGGGAGCCCGTCGCGATGATGCAGTGTTTGAAACGGTAACGCGGCGCTTCCTGATCGTTGAAGACGCGCGCTTCGTTCTCGTTGATGAACATCACTTCGCCGGCGAAGAACTGGATCTTGTTCGCCTTGAGAAGCGATGCCACGCCGCCCGTCAATTTCTTGACGACGCCGTTCTTGAATTCCTGCACCTTGCTCCATTCCACCTTGACGTCGGATGCCGTGATGCCGAAATCCGAAGCATGGCTGATGGATTCGTATTGATGGGATGCGGAGATCAGCGCCTTGGACGGGATACAGCCCACGTTCAAGCACACGCCGCCTACGTATTGTTTATCTACGACCAGTACGTTCTGACCAAGCTGCGCGGCGCGGATCGCGGCCACGTAGCCGCCGGGTCCCGCACCAATGACTAGCAAATCGATATCGAGTGAAGCGTCACCTACGACCATAGTTTTAAACCTCCATTACAAGTAATTGCGGATCAGCAAGCAGCTGTTTGATGTAGTTCATGAAGTTTTGAGCTGTCGCGCCGTCAATTAGACGGTGGTCAAAGCTAAGGGACAGAGCCATAACGGAACCGGCGACGATTTCGCCGTTCTTGACGACCGGCTTCTCGGAAATGCGGCCCGTGCCAAGGATGGCGACTTCAGGGAAGTTGATGACCGGCGTGAAGAACATGCCGCCGGCGGAGCCGATGTTCGTGATGCTGATGGTGCTGCCGCGCATTTCTTGCGCGCCCAGCTTGCCGTCGCGCGCTTTGACCGCGAGGTCGCGGATGGCGTCGGCAACCATCCAGACGTTCTTGCGGTCGGCGTCCGGAATGACCGGAACGACGAGACCGTTATCCGTATCGGTCGCGATGCCGATATTGTAGTACTTCTTGTAGACGATCTCTTGCTTCTCTTCGTCCAACGTCGCGTTCATGATCGGGAACTGGCGGCAAGCCGCGACGAGCGCCTTCACGATGAACGGCAGGTACGTCAGTTTGACGCCTTTCTTCTCGGCCAGCGGCTTCGCTTTCGCGCGCAGCTCGACCAGTGCCGTAACGTCGACTTCGTCCATGATCGTAACATGCGGCGCCGTGTAGACGGATTTCACCATCGCGTTCGCGATCGCTTTGCGGATGCCCTTGAACGGCACGCGCTCTTCCGTACGGTCGCCCGACGGAACTGCCGCCGCCGCCGGAGCCGCTTTCGCTTCGCCGCCAGGAGCCGCCGCAGCTTCCGCCGCTGCAGGAGCCGCCGCGCCGCCGCCGGATGCGAAGGCCGTAATGTCTTCACGGGTAATGCGGCCGTTCTTGCCGGAGCCCGCCACGCTTGCGATGTCTACGCCCTGCTCGCGCGCGAATTTGCGCACGCTCGGCGTCGCCAGCACAAGGCCGCCGGCCGGTTTCGTCGCTGCCGGAGCCGCTGCAGGCGCTGCAGCCGCAGGCGCTTCGGCTTTCGGCGCTTCGACCGCCTTAGGCGCTTCCGCTGCCGGTGCCGGAGCGCTATGGCCTCCGCCCGCCGGAGCCGCTTGCTCGGGCACTTCGCCTTCGGCGTCGATAACGGCGACAACGTCGCCAACGTGGCAAACTTGTCCGTCCTTGACAAGCACTTCGAGCACTTTGCCGTTCACCGGACAAGGAACTTCCACGATCGCCTTGTCGTTCTGCACTTCCATGATGATATCTTCATCCGTCACCGTATCGCCGGGCTTGATATGCATTTTTACGATTTCGCCTTCATGCAAGCCTTCGCCCAGCTCCGGGAAACGATATTCAAACTTCGCCACGTCCCGTGACCTCCTTCCAGGTCTCACAACCTGCCCATTTGTCCTCTTGCGTTGTCATCCATTAAAAGTTCAGCACTTGGTTCGCGGCTTTCACGATGCGATCGACGTTCGGCAGCCAAGCGTCCTCGATTTGCGCGAACGGATACACCGTATCCGGACCGGCAACGCGAAGCACGGGCGCTTCCAGGTGAAGAATGGCATGCTCGTTGATTTGCGCGATGATTTCGGCCGCGGCGCCGGACGTTTTCTGCGCTTCTTGCACCACGATCGCGCGATTCGTCTTCTGAATGGATGCGACGATCGTCTCGATGTCGAGCGGCAGCAGCGTGCGCAGGTCGATGACTTCGGCTTTCACGCCGCTCTTCTCCAGCTCCTCGGCCGCTTTCACCGCCGTGTGCACCATGAGGCCGTATGCGATGATCGTGACGTCCGCGCCTTCGCGAACGACGTTCGCTTTGCCGATCTCGACCGTGTACGCTTCTTCAGGCACTTCCGCGCGGAACGCATGGTACAGGTTCAAGTGTTCCATGAAGAACACCGGATCGTTGTCGCGGATGGCCGCGACGAGCAATCCTTTCGCATCGTACGGGTTCGAAGGCACGATGACCTTGATGCCCGGCGTTTGGATCGCGAGGCCTTCCAGCGAATCCGTGTGCAGCTCGGCCGCCTTGACGCCGCCGCCGAACGGCGTACGGAACACGATCGGCGAGTTGTAGCGTCCGCCGGAACGGAAACGCATGCGCGCCGCCTGCACGAACATTTGGTCGAGCGCTTCATAGATGAAGCCGACGAATTGGATTTCCGCCACCGGACGGAAGCCTTGGATCCCCATGCCGACAGCCATGCCCGCGATCGCGGATTCGGCAAGCGGCGTATCGAATACGCGCTCTTCGCCGAATTCGCCTTGCAAACCTTCCGTCGCGCGGAATACGCCGCCGACTTTGCCGACGTCTTCACCGAAGACGATTACGTTCGGATCGTTCTTAAGCTCCACGCGCATCGCGTCGCGGATCGCTTCTTTCATATTCATTTGAGCCATTGTCGCGAGTTCCTCCTTAAGCTAGCTTCTCTATATTCATCCCATTATTGAAAATCGGCTTTTTGCGCTTCCAGGTGCGCGGGCGTCGTTTCGAACATGGAGTCGATCAAACCGCCGACCGTCATTTTCTCCGTCGCTTCCGCTTTCTTGATGTTCTCGTTGACGGCCGCCTTCGCTTCCTCTTTCACGCGGGCCGTGTCTTCTTCCGTCCACAGGCCTTTCTTCTCGAGGAATTTGCCGAAACGCGTCAGCGGATCCTTCAGGCTCCATTCGGCCTCTTCGTCTTTCGTCCGGTACTTCGACGTGTCATCCGCCATGGAGTGCGGGCGGAAACGGTACGTGAGCATCTCGATCAGCGTTGCGCCTTCGCCGTTGCGGCCGCGCTCGGCCGCTTCGGATACGGCTTTGATAACGGCAAGCACGTCCATGCCGTCGACTTGCACGCCGTGGATGCCGGCCGCCAGCGCTTTGTGCGCGATCGATTGCGCGCCCGTTTGCTTCGCGAACGGCGTCGTAATGGCATAGCCGTTATTTTGCACGACATAGATAACGGGCAGTTTGAACGCGCCCGCAAAGTTAAGCCCTTCGTAGAAATCGCCTTCGGAGGAACCGCCGTCGCCCGTATAAGTGATCGCTACGCGCTTCTCGCCCTTCTTCTTGAAGGCCATCGCAACGCCAGTCGCGTGCAGGATCTGCGCGCCGATGATGATTTGCGGCATAAGAACGTTGACGCCTTCCGGAATTTGGCCGCCGTGCTGATGGCCGCGGGAGTACAGGAACGCTTGGTACAGAGGAAGACCGTGCCATACGATTTGCGGCATGTCGCGGTAGCCCGGGCAGACGAAATCGTCCTTGTTCAGCGCGTACTCGCTGCCGACCATGGATGCTTCCTGACCGGATACGGGCGCGTAGAAGCCAAGACGGCCCTGGCGGCCCAGATTGACCGCGCGCTCGTCCCAAGTGCGGGTGAAGACCATGCGGTACATAATTTCTTTCAATTGCTCGTCAGTCAAATTCGGCATGTAAGCCTCGTTAATGACTTCCCCTTCAGGAGACAAGACGGAAAGCGGTGTTACCGGTTCCGAATGAACTTCGTAAGGCAGCTTGCTCATATTGTTCACCTCAGTTGAATATTTGAAAAAACGAGTAGCTCTGTTATAGAATGATTATAAACCTGTTTAACCGAAATGGTCAAAGCATAATGCACCGAAATCCGCTGAACTCGGCAATTTTTTATGTTTAACCTTGCTAAGTTGTATATGTAACAGATATTAAATAGTGATAGTACAGTATAATACAACAGCAAGAGTTTTGCGGTTATCTCCGTGTTATCACCGTGTAATCGCAGTGTTATCGCGGATCGCGGCCGACATTACGCCTCCCCTTTGTTTACCCAATCGACTCGCAATGCATGCAAGCGAAAGGAGATTTCATCGCATGACGGATGAACGCTATTTAAAAAGAACAATCGTGAAGGAGGTCGTGCCGAGCCGTTATTTGCCGGAGGGCTCCCGAAATCTTCGCGTATATTTGCCGCCGGGGTATAATGAACTGCTCAGCTATCCCGTCGTTTATTGCCAGGACGGCGAGCAATTCTTCAACTTCGGCCGGATCGCGACGATCGCGAATCAGCTCATTCTGGATGAAGGAATCGAGCCCTTCATCATCGTCGGCGTCGACGTCGACCTCGATCGCCGCACCGCGGAATATGCGCCCGACGGCGATCGGCATGCGGCATACGTGTCCTTCTTCGGCGAGGAAATGATTCCTTTCATTGAAGGCAAGTATCCGATCCGCAGCGAGTCGGAGTCGCGCATCCTGGCCGGCGATTCGCTCGGCGGCTCGGTGAGCTTCCATATCGCGCTTGCCTTCCCCAAATTGTTCCATCAAATTATTGCCTTGTCGGGCGCCTTTTATCCCGCATCGCGGGAAATCGCCGAAGCGGCCGGCGACCTGAGCGACCTCTCGCTCTATATGATCGTGGGCCTGCAGGAGACCGCCTTCAAATCCGACCGCGGCGTATTCGATTTCGTCGCGATGAACCGCGAGATGCGCCGGATCCTCGAAAGCAAGGGCGCGTCGACGATGTACGGCGAGCATGACGGCGATCACGTATGGGGCTTCTGGCAGCGGTTCATTCCGGACGCGCTGCGCTGCTTCCTGCACGCCGAAAGCTGATGCCCCGTATGCATTCGCTCATGAACCGAGCATGACGTACAAACAAAAAACGTAAGCGCCCTCTCGGAGGGGCTTACGGTTAGAGTGCCGAGAAAGTCCAGCGGACTTTTCGGCACTTTTATTTTTGTTTAGTGGCGGTCCCACATCTCGTTAATTAAAAAATCGATTAAAACCAATCTGAGCACGACTTTTCGAATGAGATATCGGCAATTTATAACTCTCTATAAAAAAACTGAAGGGTCTCTCCAGCCTGCGGTCTGCCTGGGGGCAGGCCTTTTGGTAGTCGTGTGATCAATGGGTGACTACTTCTTTGCGAGCTTCCCGCGGCTCCCCGCAGGAATAAGGTTGGAGCCATCACGCGCCGTCGCACTTCGCACAGGTAGCTGCGTGAAATGCAGAAAGAAGCGCTCAGGCTGCCGCTTCCCCGGCATAACTGCCGAAACCGCTTTGATCAATCGGCTTTTTGCCCGGCTGGGCAGCAGCACTGCCGTCGATGCAAGGAAGCGGACAAGAGATGCGTTATTGGCCGGTTTTCCTTGTTTTACCGTGTGCTTGCGGACAGGAGATGCGCTATTTCGCCCAACATGGCAGCCATTCAGTGCTATCCGGAGGCAATAATGGATCCTGTGTCCGATCTCCAGCCCAAAACACCGATTTCAATACAAATAGCGGATCCTGTGTCCGTTGCCCACAGGGGTTATCTCGTTCAGGCGATGCGACTTGAAGATTCGTGTAGTTTCTCGACAGCCTGACCGTAAAGCGCCCTCGCGGAGGGGCTTACCGTTTTGTTGTTCGCGCGCCTATCGGACTTGATCGGGATGCTCGTCCCGGATGCGGACGAGCAAATTGTCGCAGCCTTCGGCAACGAGCTTGTACACTTCTTCGAAATTGCCAGTGTAATACGGATCCGGCACGTCGTCGTTCTCCTGCTCCGGCAGCAGATCCATGAACTTGAACACCTTCGTATTCCCGTCCGCCTTGCTGCCGAACACGTTTCTGACGTCGCGCTCGTTATTGCTGTCCATGCAGACGATATAGTCGAACCGGTCGAAATCGTCGAGCAGCACCTGCCTCGCCCGGATGCCTTCATACGAAATGCCGCGGCTGTCCAGCAGCGCGCGCGTCCCTTCATGCGGCGGCTTGCACAGATGCCAATCTCCCGTTCCGGCGGAATCCGTCTCGATCCGCTCCGCCAATCCCGCTTCCTTCAAGCGATGGCGGAAAACCGCTTCCGCCATCGGCGAACGGCATATATTGCCCAAACATACGAATAAAACCCGAATCATTGCCGTTCTCCTTCCTTGTGCTCCTTCTTGGCCGCTTCCCGGTTCTCGTCCTCGTACACCGACTGCGATAGCGCGTACTTGAGCGATCTGCGCGGCAGGCGCCAGCCGTAGTGAACGGACAACATGCGGAATACGATGACGATGGCGAACAGAATGAGCAGCTCCACCGGCGAGTCGAACCAGCCCAGTCCGATCGCGGCGCCGGCGCTCATCGCCCATACCGCGTAGATCTCGTCGCGCAGGACAAGCGGCTTCCGGCCCGCCAACACGTCGCGAATCATGCCGCCGCCGATACCGGTCAGCATGGCGGCGACGACTACGGCGCTGAGCGGATACTTGCCGGTCGCATACAAGGCGCCCTGAATCGCGAACGCCGATAAGCCGATCGCGTCGAAGAACGCCTCGCTTTTCTTCCACGTCTTGATCCACTTGATCGGCAGGACGAAAGCGACCGTCATCGCGATGACCGCCGTCTTGAGCAGCATGCCCTGCGTCCAGATCATCGGAATCGGCACGCCGATGAGCAGATTGCGGATGACCCCGCCGCCGAAGGCGGTGACGAGTCCGAGCACGTATACGCCCAAAATATCGTACTCTTCCTCCATCGCCACGATCGCGCCGCTCACCGCGAACGCGATCGTGCCGATAATGCTGAAAACCGTGAAAATGTCCATATCCATCGCTGCATTCATCTCATGTTGCCTCCGCCGGCTCCGCCCTATTCTAAATCCTTTCCTATTTTAGCCGCGGCGGCCCTATACTTCAAGCGGATTTTGCATGAATGGGCGCATTGCGCCGGCTCATTCGTCCTTTTTCTCCGACGGCGTGACAATCGATACCCCCGGCGAGTACTTGCGCCCCATGAGCTTCCGTTTCTTCCGGTTCTCTTTGGACTCGAACACGATATCCATATCGTACTCGCCGCCCGGGTACAGCTCGGTGTTCGGGATGTAAAGCGACAGCCGTTTCCGGTTGAAGGTCATTTTCGACTTCTGCACCTGCACGACGACCTCCCCGCGTTCGTCGGCCGCGCGGAAGACGATGCCCGTTCGTTTGAGCGGGTACACCCAGACGCAATCGCCGACTTCGAACGGGCGCTTCTTTCCTTCCGTGTCGGGGAGTGCTTCTACCGGATCGGCCGGCTTCATTCGCGCAGGCTGCTGCTTGCGTTCGCGTTGCACCGCATTGTATTGCGGGAATTCGTACGATTGCGAATCCGCGTACTGGCCGCGCTGGCCTTCGGGGCTATCCGTCTCCGACGGTGCCGCCGCCTGCTTCACCCGTTGTTCCGCTCGCCGCACGACGCTCTCCGGCAATCCGAAGCGTCTGGCGATGGCGAAAGCGTAGCTGTCCCCGGCCTCGCCGATTTCCAAGCGGTACAGCGGCTTCAGCGTCTCCGCGTCGAAGGCCATTCTTGCATTCGTGCAGTCTTCCATGACGGAAGCGAATCGTTTAATCTCGTTAAAATGCGTCGTCGCCGCCACAAGCGAACCGCGCTGCAGCAGCTCCTCCAGCACGGCGATCGACAAGGCGATGCCTTCGCCGGGATCCGTGCCCGCCGCCAGCTCGTCAAGCAGCAGCAGCGAGCGGCCGTTCGCCTTGCGGAGCATTCCGCTCAAATTGTCCATATGCGCCGAGAACGTACTGAGCGACCGTTCGATGCTTTGCCCGTCCCCGACGTCCGCGAGCACGGTCTCGAACAATCCCAGCTCCGTCCCTTTATCCGCGGGCAGCAGCAAGCCCGACTGCACCATCAGCGCGAACAGGCCGATCGTCTTCAGCGCGACGGTCTTGCCCCCGGTATTCGGTCCCGTAATGATGAGCTGCCGCCAATCCCCGCCGATCTCCACGGTGAGGGGAACCGCCTTCTCGCCAAGCAGCGGATGGCGCGCGCCCGTCAAGCGGATGTACGGCCGATCGGTAACGGCCGGCGCTATGCCGCCGTACGTGCGGCCAAGCTTGCCCCTGGCGAAAATAAAATCGAACGATGCCATCGCCTCCACGTTCCATCGGAACTCGGCGGCATATGCCTCCGCCTCGTCCGACAGGCGGGACAAGATCAGCATCCGCTCGCGTTCTTCTTCGCTCTTCCAGAGCTGCAGCTCGCCTTGCAGGTCCGCCACGTCGGCGGGCTCGACGAACAGCGTCTGGCCGCTGGACGACTCATCCCAGACGGTGCCCGGCACCTGCCTGCGCAAATCGCGTTTGACGGGAATAACGAAGCGTCCGTTCCGTTTGCTGACCAGCTGCTCCTGCAGCGCATGCTTGTATTTGCCGAGCAATTGATTGATTTTGCGCTCGATCCGGTCTTCGGCCGCCGCGATGTGGCGGCGGATATCAGCCAGATAAGGACTGGCTTGATCGGTCAGCACGCCGTGGCGGATGCATCTTGCGAGCTCTTGGATCAGCTCCGGGCAATCATGCATCGAGTCGGCGTAGCTGCTGATGGTCGGCGCCGTCATGCGCTTGCTGTCCATGTAACGCTTCATCTGCGCGACCGATGTCAGCCAGGCCGCCAGCTGCCCGAGCTCCTGTTCGGTATAAATCCGGCCTTTGCCGAGCAGCGCCATGAACGGGCCGATGCCTTCCATCGCCGAAAGCGGAACGCTCGCTCCCGTCGCAAGCAGCTTCGCCGCCTCTTCCGTTTCGTTCAGCCATGCCGTTACTTGCTTGAGCCGGCTGCTCGGTTCGAGCCGTTCAACCAGCGCTTTCCCTGCTTCCGATACCGTGTACGCTGCGAGCATCGATTTGATTTTTTGAAATTCCAACGCGTTCATCGTCGTTTGATTCATTGCGGAATCCACCTTTTATCGTTGATTGGGCCATGCGAAAGGGTACAAAAAAAACAGGAACGGAAAGCGCATAAACGCATTCCGTTCCTGTTCAAGGACATCGGCAGCCATGCGAAGGCAGACGCCGCCGATTGAGAGGCGGCCGTCGGCCGGCATGAAAAAAAGCGTGCTCGAAGAGCACGCTCATTTTGCCGTCCAGCAGGCGGGAAATGGTCATGTTCTTAACTCATTGGCTGCGGACGCTGCATTCGCCGATAACAAACTAAACCTGCGCTAACCGGGCAAGTTCGCTTGCAATACGAATTCAGTTCCGCACCTGGCGGCGCTTCAGGCCCCAGGCAATATCCAATTTAGAAGTTAAGAACACCGACACGCATTAAAATTTCCCCTTGCTGCATAAAGTTACCTTCATCATAGCTCCTGACCGCTGCCGAAGTCAAGCGGCCATTCGGCTAAATCGTGATCAACATGCCCGTACGCGCGAATGCCGTGCCTGCCGGGAGATCGTAGTTGCGAGATAGATCAATGTCATGCGACATGTGGGTAAAGATCATTCTGCCGGGCTTTAACCGTTCGATCAGCTGCAGCCCTTCCCGAACGTCGTAAACGGAGCGCGATTCGAACGGATAAGGCTCTTCGTAGAAGCTCGTCCCCAGGATGAGCACGTCCAGATCGCGCAGCGGTTCCAGCTCTTCACCCTGCAGAGCGATGGCATCCGAGCAGTAAGCGAAGCAGCGGCCGCTCGCGATATGCGTGAACCGGAACGCGTACGCGTGTCCGTTCTTGCCGTGATTGACCTTCCAGCAGACCGTTTCCCACTCGCCGAAGGTCAGCTTCCCGTCAATCGGCTTGAAATCGATCTGTCTGCGAAGCCATGGAAACCGGACCAGAATTTCGTCGACGACTTCCCGTTTCGCGTATACCTTGCCTTTGCGACCCAGCCATCTGCACATATCCGCGAATTCCGGCAGTCCGCCGATATGATCGAAATGCGCATGCGTAACGAGCAGCGTCTCGATATGGCGCAGACCGAACGCTTCCATGCCGTTTCGCCAATCCGGGCCGCAATCGATCAGCATCGTGCCGAACGAAGCGTCGGTCAGCTGCACCAGCGAACGATATCTCCGGTTCCTTCCCTCGGCTCTCGCTTCCTCGCAGACGTCGCAGGAGCAGTAGACGCGGGGAACGCCCATCGCGTCCCCCGTTCCCCAGAATGTAACGATCATCCTATTTCGACCTCCTTCCGTGATGTTTTCCGTCGCAATGAAAACGGTGCTACAATGGTAGAAGGGCTAGCGTTTGCTTGCCTTTCAGCTGCTCCATCATGCCGTACCACTCGTCCGGCTTGTTCGGCAGCGCGGAATAATATTGCGTCAGGAACGCGGTCACGAGCGACGCGTCAAGCTCGGTGCGGTCCTCGTCCGCGGGCAGGAAGCAGAGATTGAGCCCGCTCACCGCCGAGCCGTCCTCTTCCCACGACGGATGAACGTAAGGGAAGTCCAGGCGCATATAGCCGATATGCGACAGCACTTCGCGGCGGACGTACGGATTCATCGGGTAGATACCGCCGAACTCGTAGGTCGCTTGCACGGGATCGTATATTTCGGCGAACATGCCGATAGAGACCGTACCGCTCTGCTCGGCGAGACGCTGCAGATCTCGCGCGCGGCTGCGCAGCAGGAAACGTCCGATGCCCAGCCCCGGACGGCCGACGATCGTGAAATCGGTCATCGCAACTTTCATTGCCGGGTAATAGCGATATTCCGTCGTCCCTACGACTTCTCCTTCATGCACCGCGACATAGACATGGATGCTCGCGTCTTTCAGCGGCGCCTGCCACTTCTCATACGCCAGCACCTCCTCGGGCGGAAAAACCGTCTGCATCAGGCCGTGCATCTTAGCAAACAGCGGGTTATCAATCGATTGAATGCGTATGTAGTCCAATAATCTCGCTCCTTATCGTTCATCCTGTGAATGGTTTAGCGCATAAAAGGATTCCGCCACTCCATGAGCGCGGCGTAATCGCACGATTGTTCATCCTCTAAATAATGCTCCGCCGTTCCGACCGGCATGCGGCCGCAGCGCAGCAGGAACGAAATAACGGGGTCGTTGTAGCGTCCGGCGACGATACCGGCCAAATATTCATCCGGCGATACGCTGTCCGCATAACGATGGTAGCCGGGCATCCTGCCGCCGCCGAGCAGCCGCTTGAGGCCTAGGTGAACGACGGTTTCGTACATGCTTTGCATGAGCCATTTGCCCACGCCGGACTTGCGCATCTCCGGTACGACGCAGATGTCGACGATGTACAAGGTGTCGCCGTCCGGCGCATGATTGCGGATGTAGCCGCCATCCGTGATCGACTCCCAGCTATGGCTGCCCGCCAGCTGCGCGTCGTCGACCCGAAGCCCGGTGATCGAGCCGATCAGCCGCCCGTCCCGCTCCGCGCATATCGCGCCTTCCGGAAACCGCGCCACATGCTCGCGAAGCTGCGCTTCATTCCACCACAGCTCGGAAGGAAACGGCGGCGGGAAGCATGCCTCCTGAATGGCGATCATCCCGGCAAAGTCCGACTGCGTATAGTTGCGGATGACGATCTCGACCGGTTTGCCCTCCGCATAGACGATCATTTGCTTGCGCATGCGATATACCTCCATGAGGGCCGAAGGGCCTGCGGGCTACGACCAATCTCCGTACAGATCGGTACGGCGGTCGCGCCAAGTCGTGACGGAACCGGCCGCGCGGACATCGTGCAGCAGCGAGACGTCGATATCCGCGACAACGAGCATATCGTCGTTGATGATGCCTTCCGTCATGATGCCTGCCGGCGGGAACGGGATATCGTTCGGCGAGATGACGGCCGCCTGGCCGAAATTCGCCCGCATGAAGTCGACCTTGCGGAGCGAGCCGACCGTGCCGGTCGTCACGATATACACTTGATTCTCGACTGCCCGCGCATGGCAGCAGTAGCGTACCCGGTAGAACCCGTGACGGTCGTCGGTGCAGGAAGGACAGAAGACGATATCCGCTCCCTTGGCCCGCGCCATGCGTACGATCTCCGGAAACTCGATGTCGTAGCAGGTCAGCATCGCGATCGTCCCGAACTCCGTATCGAACACGCCGAGGCCTTCGCCCGGCGACATATTCCACTCTTCCCGCTCCGTCGGCGTCATGTGAAGCTTGGCCTGCCGCTCCACCCGTCCGTCCGGGTAGAACAGATGCGCCGCGTTGTTCAGCTTGCCGTCCCCCGTCGATACGACATGCGTGCCGCCGATGATATGCATGTTGTATTCCGCCGCCAGCGACCGGAACAGCTCGACGTACTTGTCCGTGAATTCAGGCAGCCGGCCGATGCCGAGCGCCGCGCCCGAATCGTCGCCGATCGAAAGCAGCTGCGTCGTGAAAAATTCCGGAAACAATATAAAATGCACGCCGTATTCCGACGCGTTCCTCACGTAATGGCGCACCTGCGCCGCGAAATCGTCGAAACGGCCGATGTCCTCAAGCTTGTATTGCACCGCGCAGACGCGTAACCCTTTCATGCTCTCTCTCCCCTTGGACGTGCGTAATTTAATGGCATGTATTATTTTCTTTGCGGAAGCGCGATCGAAATCGTCGTGCCCTGGTCCGGCTTGCTGAAGACGTCGATCTGGCCATCGTGCAGATCGACGATCCGCTTCGCGATGGATAAGCCGAGTCCCACTCCGCCCGTCGTGCGGCTTCTGGCGCCGTCCACCCGATAGAAGCGCTCGAACAAATACGGCATCTCGTCCTCGGGAATGCCGATCCCCTTGTCGGTCACGGAGAAACGGACGACGTTCTTGTGCAGCGACAGGCTGATGTCGATCGGCTCCTTGCTGTATTTAATCGCATTATCGAGCAGAATGACGAGCAGCTGACGGATTTTCTCTTTGTCCGCGCTCAGTTTGATGTCCTGCTTGCTCGGCGTATGGACGCGGATCATCCGCTGGAACGTCATATGCAGCATATCCGCCGTCTCGTCGGCCAGCTGAACGAGGTTGAACGTTTCCAGCTTGAGCCAGTCTTCCTGCTCCGCCTGCGCCAGCTGAAGCATCGATTTCGTCAAGTTCTGGAGCCGCTGCGATTCCTTGCCGATCGCTTCGATCGCTTCGTCGCGGATGTTCGCGTCGTCGCGCCCCCAGCGCTTCAACATGCCGGCATAGCTGCTGATGACCGTCAGCGGCGTCTTCAGCTCGTGCGAGGCATCGGCGACGAACTGCTTCTGGCGCTCGAACGTCCGGTCCAGCCGGTCGATCATCTGATTGAACGCCCTGGCGAGCTGCAGCAGCTCGGCGGATTGATCCCGCTGGGCAAGCTCGATCTTACGCAGCTTGCCGCTCCGGTCGATCTCCCGCATCGTCTGCACCATATGCTGAATCGGCGACGTCAGGCGCGAGGTGAACCAGTAGGTGCCGAAGATCGCGAACAGTATCGCCCCGATGCTCGTAATCGTCAGCGCGATGACCAGCACCTTCAAGTAGCTGTCGAGCAGCGTCAGCTTGCGATACAGCTCCAGCGTGCCGATCACTTCGTTGTTGTGGAAGAGCGGCACCTTCATGTACAGCACGCGCCGGCCGTCGATGAAGAACATGCCCGTATCGTGCCTGGTGGAGAAATCCGGCTTCAGCGCCAGCAGCTCCGGATCCGAGCCCTGCGTATTGACCACCTTGCCGTTCATGTCGACGATGCGCATCAGTTCGCTCACGTTGTAGTAATCCCGCAGCAAATCCATGTTGGCCAGCTGATCGGGGTCGTTGATGCGCGGATCCTCCAGCAAAATATTCACTTTATTCGTCAGCAGCTGGTCTTCGCTGCGGATCGTGATTTTGATCACGAACAAATAAACGAAAATATTAAACAAGATCAAAATAAAAATTAACCAGAATATGGTGAAAAACGTAAAGCGCCGGCGAAGCGTCATGCGTCGGGCTCCTTCAGCATGTACCCGACGCCGCGAACGGTGTGGATCAGCTTATGCCGGTAGCCTTTGTCGACCTTCTGCCGCAGGTAGCGAATATACACGTCCACGAGATTCGTCTCGCCGATAAAATCGTAGCCCCATACTTCGGATAAAATGTCTTCGCGCGATTTCTCCTCGTTCCGGTGCTCCGCCAAATAGACGAGCAGCTCGAATTCCCTCGGCGTCAGCTCGATCGGCAAGTCCTTCCGGAACACTTTGCGCGTGCGGAGCTCGATGGAGAGATCGGCCGCCTTGAGCACGTCCGGGCTTTCCGGCTCCTTCGGCTGCTGCTGGAAAATGCGGAGCAAATTGCGCACGCGCGCGAGAAGCTCCTCCATCGCGAAGGGCTTCGTTATATAATCATTGGCGCCGTGCTCGAATCCGCTCACTTTGTCCGGAATCGTATCGCGCGCCGTCAATAGGATAATCGGAATCGGATTGCCGGATTGCCGGATGCGCCGCAGCACCTCGATGCCGTTCAGCTCCGGAAGCATGACGTCGAGCAGCAGCATATCCCATTCGCCGTTCGTCGCCTGTTCCAGGCCGCTCCTGCCGTCCGAAGCGCGGCCGACGATATAGCCTTCATGCTCCAACTCAAGCTGGAGAATCCGCGCAATGCCGTCTTCATCTTCGATGACAAGAATGCGTTCGTTCATACTTGGTCTGCACCTACCTTGCTCTAATCTATAACGGTTCCCGGCGGACCCGTTCCCATAATCATAATTAAGCATGTCCGTCAATGCAAGCGATATAGTAGGCGCGCTTGGAAGAAGTCTGACGGCGTTGAACTTCGGCTGGCGCATGCGCAATGACAAGACTCGGGCGACGATAGGCGATTGAATCCTTGTGCGCCATATCCTGGTTGACCATATAGACTACGGCTCATATCGGCGTGCAGGCGTCCGGCCAAAAGCTTGCCAAGCTCGAATGCCGAACACGCTCGCGAATGCCGAACACGCTCGCGAATGCCGAACACGCTCGACGAACCTTCTAACGTGATTAAACGTTGGCCGCCAACGAGCCAAGCACCGGAGCTAACGCCCGCTCGAGCTGCGAACGCCAGCGCTTGTTCGCGGTCGCCCACCGGCCGCACCACATTTCGTCCGCCCATTCCTGCGCCGGCAGCAGCGGTACCGAGCAGCTCGGCTTAGCAGGCATCGCCGCCAGCCATTCGGCTCGCGCGCCGAATTTCCCGTCCTTGTTGGCGATCCAGTGCGTCGTTCGTCCGCCTCCGCCGCGCTCGCCGCATATCCGGCCAGCCGTCGCCAGCCGCTCGATCGTCCACTTGGACGGAAATGGGTCAACGACGAACAGCAGGCAATCGCAGGTTGCAAGCTGCTTCTCCATCTCCGGCGACAGCCAGCGGCCGGAGACGTCCGTCACGACGACCGAGGCGCGAATCGCCTGCAGCATCATGCGATGCTTGAGCTGCAATTCGGCCGATTGTCCGGCAGCGGAATGGACCGAAGGCTCGAGCCGGTACCACTCCGGGCCGCCAGAGCTTGCAGTCAGCTTGGCATATCTGTTGTCCGCCTCCGGCTGCGAATCGCTATAGCCGTCTCTGCCGGTCAGCGGGAGAAGCGCGTGCCACTCCGGTTCCAGGGCGGGATGCTCGACGGCCGCAACGGTCGCGCCGTTCATTTGACCCAGCAGATGCGCAAGCGTGATCGCTATGAACGTGCCGCCTGCTCCCGGGGACAAGGAGGCGACAATTACGGAGCGCTGACGATTCCGATGCGACATTAGGCGGGCAAGCGATCCTGTCGCCGGCGCTGCCATTCCCCTGCTCGGGCCGTCGAACGCAGACGAGGCGGAGCCAGCCGCCGCCGTCGCCGTCGCCGCAGCGCCTTGCAGGCAATCTCCCAGCGCCCTGCTTACTTCCTCCATCGAACCGTACCTGCTTGCCGGATCGGGATCGGTCATCTTGAGGATCGCAGCCGCGATCGCGGGCATTCCGCCCAGCAGGGCCTGCATGCCCTTCGATGCATGCAGGCCATGACCGCTTGCTCCGGCATTAGAATCGATCCTGCCGCCGCCGGTCAATAGATAATACAGCAGCGCGCCAAGGCCGTAAATATCCGTACGCTCGTCGCTCTGACGTTCCCCCTCCTGCTCAGGCGCGGCAAACCCGGGCGTTCCGAGCCTCGCCGTATCCATCTCCTGTCCCGGTTTGAATACGCGGGCAATGCCGAAATCGATCAAACGCACGAACCCGCTCCGGTCGATCATCACGTTCGTAGGCTTCAAGTCCCGGTGGATGATCGGCGGCTGCCGGCCGTGCAAGTATCGGAGCGCTTCGGCCAGCTGCAGGCCGATCTCTACGGCTTTCGCCGCCGGAACGAGGCCTCCTTGCTGCTCCAAGTACCTTTGCAGCGTCAAACCGTCAATATAGTCCATGACCATGATTTCATAGCCGTCGCGCTCGTCCGCGGGATAATAGTCGACGATCAGCGGCACATGCGGATGGTTCAGCTCCATCAGCAGCCCCGCTTCCTCGGCGGTGCGCAGGCCGCACCCGGCGGACGCCCGGCTTGCCTTCAAGGCGCGAATCTTGCCTTGCAGCCGCAGGTCCTCGGCCGCATACACTTCGCCCATGCCGCCTTGGCCGATCAATCCTTGAATCCGGTAACGGTCTCCGACGACCGCGCCGTTCTCGAATAGACGAAACTCCTTCTGTCCCATAAGCGTTTTCCTCCCCCTAACATCGAAAAAGCATCCTGAACGAAGACGGTGCCAGAGTCCTGGAGACCGTCCGTTCAGGATGCTTTCCTGTGCGGAATGATTCATTATAGGCGGTATCGGATTGAGCATCCGCTAGCCATTCTTGACTAAGTATAGCGTAATTTCATCCCGGTTGTGAAACAATTGTTTCGCCTTGCGCAGCTCGAACGCCGATTCCAGCTTCGCCACGACGTCGCGGATCGTCTGCAGCGGCTTCTTGTGCATCAGCTTGACGGTGATGATCGCGGTCGCGCCGTCCTGCAGCGCATCGGCCTTCTCGAGCACGAGCTTGGCCATCTGCATGGGGCTCCAGCTCATGTCGCAGACGAGCAGGTCGAACGTGTCCGGCGGGAAACGCACATCCGACGCATTCTTCTTTAAGGCCGTTAAACGCGGATAGGCCGCGAGCTTCGGATGAAGCTCGGCAGGATCGATCGACGTGACGCGAAGTCCGCGTTCAAGCAGCAGCTGCGTCCATCCGCCGGGCGCCGCACCGATGTCGAGCGCCTCCCGGAACGTCTCCAGGTAAAGTCCGAAAGCCCGCTCCGCTTCGAGCAGCTTGAACTTCGCTCGCGAAATCTGGCCTTCCTCGCGCTGGAAGCGAACGGCGCCTCCCGGCCAATCCGACAGCTGTTCGGACGGCGTCCCCCAGCCGACGTACAGTTCGTCCCGCCCGGCGAAGATCGACAGGATCTGATCCGGCGACTGCATCGCGGTTTCTCCGCCGAGCTCCATAATGACCGCATCGAGCACCGATTTCGTATCCGCTGCGGAGTATGGATACGGCGTGCCGTCGACGCGCCGCAGATGGATGGCGGTCGTTCCGTTCTCGCAGCGGATCCGGGCGTTCCGGACAAGCTCGGCCAGCGCCTGCAGATCGTCCGATCCGCCTTGAATCGGCAGCATGCGGTCGATCGGCTGTATATGCCGCAGGAAGATCGGTTCTTGACGCTGCAGCAATTCGAGCAGCTCCTCGCGGCTTAAGGATACTTCCATCCGAAATACTTCGCCGGCGACGAGCTGCGTAATTTTAATCCCTTGAATCATTCTGCGCAGCTCTTCCATCGCAAGCGAGGCGAAGCCGTGATTCGCGGTTCCAATCCATTCCGTCACTTAATTTCTTCCTCCTGACAATGCCCGGATCCAAGGGCGGTCATCCGCCCATTGGACTTCCACGGGCCAATCGTACGCGGCGCTCAGCCATTCGGCGCTCAATACGTCCTTCTTCGGTCCGGCCGCCACGATTTCGCCGTTCTGCACCAAGGCGACATGCGTAAACAGCGGAATGATTTCTTCCATATGGTGCGTGACGTACACGACCATCATATCTCGTTCACTGAGCCGGCCAAGGTCGATCAGCAGCTTCTCGCGCTCGTAGAGATCAAGACCGGCGCAAGGCTCATCCATGATGAGCAGCTTCGGATTCTGCATCAACGCGCGGGCAAGCATCACTTTCTTCCGTTCGCCTTGCGACAGCGAACCAAGCGACTGCTCGGCGACATGCAGCAAGCCCACTTCGTCCAACAGCGACAGCGCCTTTAACCGGACTGCCTCGTCGATCTCCTGATAGAAACGCAGGAAGGCGTACTCGCCTGTCGCCACCACTTCCCAGACCGGGTCGCGCAGCGTCAGCTTCTCCATGATGGATTGGCTGATATAGCCGATTGCTTTGCGCACTTCGCGCACGTCGCATTCGCCGTACCGGTTGCCCAGCACTTCTACCGTGCCCGAGCTCGGAAACTCGTAGCCGTTCATCATTTCGAGCAGCGTCGTCTTGCCGCAGCCGTTGCGGCCGAGAATGACCCAGTGCTCGCCTTTGTTCATCGTTAAATTAACGCCATTAAGGATTTGCCTGTCCCCGCGACGAAACGTAATGCCCTGCAATGCGATCATGCTTATCCCCTCCCAAGGTTACTCCCGCTTCATCGGTCCATGGTGGATGACGACGCCAGGCGGCGCATGCTGCGTGAGCAGATGGATCATGTTGATCCTTCCTGCCGGACTCGAGGTATGAAAAAAACATTCGCGCGGATAGCGCCCGCTGTCCACGATGTATTGCACGACGGCCAGCCCGTTCGGCTGCCCCCATCCGAGCTCGTAATCCAGCGAAAGCACGCCGACCTCCTCATGCTCCAGCAGCAGCTTGCATTCCTCCGCCGATTTCGCAAGGACGAATCCTTGCGGGCATGGCCGGTAATCATCCAGATAGACATTGATCATGCGGCTGTTCAGCCTCCCATACGCCGAATAAGCGCCAATTGTCCCTTATGCGTGCCGTCGTTCCCCGAAGGCGTTTCCAATACGAACGGCGTATCCGCGAGCAACGGATGCCGCAGAAGCCATGTTAAGCCAGGTTCCCCGATGTGCCCTTCCCCGATGACGGCATGCCTGTCCTTCTTCCCGCCGCTCGGATACACGGAATCGTTCAAATGAACGGCGGCAAGATGCCGGGTGACGCCGAGCTCCGCCGCTTTCACCAGCCACGGCGCATCCGGGCTTCCGTCCCAGACGCCGCTCGCGAACAAATGGCAGGTATCGAGGCAGAAGCCGATCTTGTCCGCGTCGGCGCACAAGCCGCGGATTTGCGCTAGCTCTTCCATCGTCGTGCCCATGAACGTATGCTCGCCGGACTGGTTCTCGATCAGCAGCTTCGCTTTGCCGTTCCACTGCCGCGTGACCGCGCTCAGCGTAACGACCGCATTGCGATAGCCTTCTAGAGGATCCGGTCCTTTGTAGACGCCGAAATGAACGACGACGCCGAGCGATCCGCACGCTTCGGCGATGTCGAGATCGTTAAGCAGCGACAGGACGGTTCGCGCCCGATGCTCGGCATCCTCCGCGGCGACGTTCGTCGGGTATGGAGAATGCGCGATCGACACGATGCCGTGCTCTTCGCAATACGCCGCGCAGCGTTGAGCCTCCGCGCGGTCGAATGACTTGACCGTCAGGCTGCGCGGGTTCTTAGGGAAGTACTGGTAGGCTTGTGCGCCGTATGCGGCCGCTCTTCTCGCCGCTTCGCGATAGCCTCCCCGCGTGGACACGTGAACGCCGGCCCGCATGCGCGATCACCGTTCCTTCTGGCAGGATGGGCAATAGAACAATTTGCGTCCGTTCAGCTCCGTCTGCACGATCGTATCGCCGCAGCGCAGGCAGCTCTCGCCGCCGCGGTCGTATACGCGGCAGCGGTCGTTATAGCCGCCCGTCAACGTATCGTCGCCCGTCAGCGGAAGCTCCATATATCCGCCGTGCGCCAGCGCGTCCTCCAGCACCGTATGCATGGCAGTATACATCCGCTCCCACGAATCCGGCTCGATAACCGACAGCTTCGCATCGGGACGAATTTCGGCTTCGAACGCGATTTCGTCGGCGTAGCAATTGCCGATGCCGGCGATGACATGCTGGTCGACGAACGCGTTCTTGAACGAACCGCGCTTGCCCTTGAACCGTGCCTTGAACGCTTCGAGCGTCAACCTCGGATCGAACGGCTCCGGCCCGAGTGCCGCAAGCTGCGCGTTCGCCTCCTTCACGGTCAACAAGTGAAGATAGCCGAGCCTGAGGCCGATGAAGCACAGGTCGCCCCCCGGGAAGCCAAGCGTCACCTGAACGCTGCGCTCCGGCCGTTCGTACGGCAGTCCTTCCGGCGTCAGCAGCGTATGGGATTCATATCGAATCAGGCCGCCCAGCATCAGATGCAGGAGCAGCCGTTTGCCGTTATCGAGATGGAAGAGAATCATTTTGCCGCGACGCTCCACGAACCATACGACGCGGCCGACAAGCTCCCGCTCGAATGTTTCTACCGGCACATTGATGGATTTCTCCCGAGTCACGAGCACTTTCGTAATCGGCTGGCCGGCGATGCGTTCCGCCAGCAGCCTGCGGTAATGTTCCATTTCCGGATATTCCGGCATGCGTGCAACTTCCTTCCTATCGGCGCTGTCTTTGTTCGGTCAGCTTGTTGTCCAGCCACTCCCGCAAACCGTGCAGATCGGCGATGACCTCGTCGGCCTCGCAGCCCGCCGATTCGAGCAGCTCAGTATAATTGTCGCCTGTTGCCAGCCCGGTTAATACCAGCACCGACGGACAATTTACGGCTTGTCCCGCCGCGATATCCGTCGCCGGGTTATCGCCGACTACCCAGGTCTCCTCCGGCGCCAGTCCGAGCCGTTTCAAGGCGAAGCGCATCTGAATGGCGGAAGGCTTGCCGATCACGACCGGCTTGACGCCGGAAGCCGCTTGAATGAAGGCGGAGATCGATCCTGCGCCGGGAACGAGCCCGTTGTCCGACGGCAGCAGCAAATCGGGATTGGTCAATATGTAAGCCGCGCCGCCCCGGATATGCCGGACGGCGTCGGCAGCTTTGTCGTACGTCAGCGAACGGTCGATGCCCTGCACGACAAGCTCCGGATTCTCGTCGACAAGCTGCAGCCCCGCTTCGAGCAGCGCAGCCCTGAGTCCGGATTCGCCGACGACATGCACGCGCGCCCCGGGATTGCGTTCCGCGATATAAGCGGCCGCCGCTTGCGCAGACGTGCATACGTCATCGGCAGCGGCCGGGATGCCCATCCCGTTCAGCCGCTCCGCGACCGTCTCCGGCGCAGCCGACGAATTGTTCGTTACGAATAAATAGCGGAGCTCCTCTTCGCGCAGCATGCGTATGAACGCATCCGCACCGGGAATCATCCTGCCCCCATGATACAGCGTGCCATCCAGGTCAATCAGCAATCCGCGGAGGTGATTGTCGTTGTTCCCCATGTCGCTCACCCCTTCGATCGTTTCAGCTGCAGTCGGTTGATCCGTTTGCGTATGACATCGAGTTCGGCTCTGCGCTTCCCGTCCATGCGCAAGCCCGCGTGCCGCATGGCCGCCAGCTCGAATGCCTGCTCGGCAAGCTGCAGCGCCTGCTCGAGCTCTTTGGTCCTATGCTCATAATACATGGCAAGCTCGATATGGGCCTCGTAGCCCGGTCTTGCCGTCTCGCTCGCCAACAAAACAGCCTTCTGCCACAATAACACAGCCCGATGCCAATTTCCACATTTCTTGTCGCGTTCCGCCAGCAGGCACAGGCTCTTGAAGGTTGGTCGCGGATGAACCGCAAACCGCGCGTACAGCGGCTCGGCCAGGTCGGTTCTCCCCATGCGCTCCAGCCACAATCCCGTGCGGAGCAGCTCCTCGGCTTCTTCGGGGAGCGGCAGCCGCGACCCTACCCCGCCCGCGAGAAAATGCCCGAATCGGATCGCAAGCGCTGCCAGCGAAAGCATGTCGATTTCGTTATGCCTGAACACGCCGTGCAGCGGCTCCGGGTTCCCGTCAGCCAGGTATTGAAAATAGATCGCCGGCGCGAGCGAGCCCGGCACGTCGTCGTTCCGTTTGATGCCGAGCCGTTCCTCCTCCACATGGCTGAGCTTGCAGGAAACGAGCGTATTGCGCCAAACGGACCGGGACGGATGCAGCAAATCGATATGAACCGGCTGCCAGTCGAACGATCGATACCCGTGCAGCACGAACCGATTGTAGAGCACCGGGCAGTCGAACGTGCGGCCGTTATACGTCACGAGATGCGTGAAGCGCGGAAGAAGCGCGCTCAAATAGCCGATCATCGCCCGCTCCTCCGCCGGATGCCGGATCAGAATTTGCTCGACGACGAACGTCTCCTCCTGCATGTAAGCCAGCCCGACCATGAACGGCACGTTGCCCGCGCCGACGCCAAGCCCCGTCGTCTCCAGGTCGAGGAAGAGCATGTTCATGCCTTCGCGAACGGCTCTATCGCCGGATACGCGGCCGGCCTCGACGCCTTTGCTTTGCTTGGCGTTCGCCTCGTCGAATGCTGACAGCGCAGGCTGCGCCTCAAGCAGCTCCTCCAGCGCATGCGCGCCATGACGGTGCGCTAACGGATAGCGGCATTCCCGAATGAGCAAATCGCCTTCCGGCGTCCGCACGAGCCGTACCCCGATCTCGCCCCATGCCGGCTCCAGCACATCCTCTCGCTCGTCGCTGCCGGCTAGGTCGACGGAGGCGGACATATCGCCGGCGAACGCGCCAGCGCCTTCGCCAACAGGCGAGTCGGCGGTTGCGCTTTCGATGGCTTGTACTTGCTGTGCCTGCGGTTCAACGACGACTCTAGCTCCGCTCATGCTTACGCCCGTTGCTGCGCCGCCGTCCGCGCCCGCCTCGGCTGCCTGGGCAGGCGTCTCGACCATGCCCGCCAACCGCTCCGCCTGCGCGGCTTGCGCGCTGCGCAGGCGCAGCAGCTTGTCTCTCAGCCCGCTCATCGCGGATTGCCTGCCTTCCGCGCGGGGCGGAACGGCTGCGTACTGACCGGAAGCTCGCATGGATGATAGACGAATGCAAGACGCGGCATACTACAATCCCTCCAATAACTGCAAACTCTTCTTCTTCGCGTTCATGCCCTCGATTTCCGAGCTGATGCATGACGGGCAGCCGTCTTCGCACGGGCATCTGCGGATCAAGTCGATCGCGGCCGCTTTGACCTCGTCGAACCGTTTGTAGACATCGTCGGCCAGACCGATCCCGCCCGGATAATGGTCATAGATGAAAATCGTCGGCAGCCCCGTGTGGTTCGCCTTGATTTGCGCGGCTACATGCACGTCGCTGCGGTCGCACATGACGAGCACCGGCACGATGTGGTTCATGACGTTGGCGATGCCGAGGAGCAGCTGCTCCAGCGTCTTCGTGCCGATCGCCGGGTCGACTTCCTTCAGCTCGAGCCAGGTTGCGCTCGTATGGAGCTCCTCCTCCGGCAGATGGATCGGCCCCGACCCGATATTTTCGAACGTGGACAGCTTGATTTTCTTGAAAATCGTCGGTATCGCGTTGACCGTCACGTCGCCGTAATGGATGGCGGCGTAGTCCCTGTCCCTGGTGCGGTCGATTTCCAGGACCTTGAGCTGCACCGCCAGGTTCGCGTCCGTATAATATTCGACGTCCACTTCGCGCACATACGCTTTCTTATGTTCCCAATCGAGCTTCTCGACCTGGTACTGAACGCCCTGATGGAGATAGATCGCTTCGTCGTGCAGCAGCGTCATGGCGCTGAAGCGGTCCATTTCGCCGATGATGCCGACGTTGCCGGTCTGCGTCTGATCGACGATGACGACGTTCTCCTGCGAAGCGGAGCGCAGGCTGATGTTGCTCGCGGGGAACGCCAGGTTCGCCCAATAGAACGTGTCCTTATTCTTGTTCAGCACCCGCTCCTCGACCAGATACTCCATAATGTCCGCCACGTCGAGCGGACCGAATTGTTCCGTTTCCTTGAACGGCAGCTCGTAGGCCGCGCATTTGAGATGATCGACGAGAATGATCAGGTTCTCCGGGTTGATCCGCGCGTATTCCGGCGAACGCTCGAAGAAGTAGTCCGGGTTCTGTACGATATATTGGTCGATCGGCGTCGAGCCGGCGACCATGACGATCAGCGCCTCGCCGTGCCGCCTGCCCGCCCGGCCCGCCTGCTGCCACGTGCTGGCAATGCTGCCGGGATAACCGGTCATGATGCATACCTGCAGCTGCCCGATATCGACGCCAAGCTCCAGCGCGTTCGTGCTGACGACGCCCAGAATATCGCCGTTTCGCAGCCCTTTCTCGATTTCCCGGCGCTGCGCCGGGAGGTAGCCCCCGCGATAGCCGCGAATGGATTTCGTCCCTATTTCGTTCCGCACCAAATCTTGTATATGGCTCAAAATGACTTCGACGCGCACCCGGCTGCGGGCAAACACGATCGTCTGGATTTTGTTCCGCAGAAAATCGCGCGCCAGCTGGTTGACTTCGGCCGTTGCGCTCTTGCGGATGTTAAGCGGCTTGTTGACGATCGGCGGATTGTAGAACGCAAAATGCTTCCTCCCGCTCGGCGCGCCGTTGTCGTCGACCAGCCGCATCGGACTGCCCGTGAGCTGCTCGGCCAACGCCCGCGGGTTGGCGATCGTCGCCGACGTGCAGATGAAGACGGGGTTGCTGCCGTAGAAATTGCAGATCCGTCTCAACCGCCGCAAGACGTTGGCGACATGGCTGCCGAATACGCCGCGGTAGGTATGCAGCTCGTCGATGACGATGAACTTCAAATTCTCGAACAGGCTCACCCATTTGGTATGATGAGGCAAAATCGCCGAGTGCAGCATGTCGGGATTCGTAATGACGATGTGGCCTGCTTTGCGTACGACTTGACGGATCGCCGGCGACGTATCGCCGTCGTAGGTGTAGCTTTTGATATCGATGCCCATTTCGGCGATGATTTCGTTGAGCTCGCTCTTCTGGTCTTGGGCCAGCGCCTTCGTCGGGAAGATATAGAGCGCCCGGCTCGTGCTGTCCGCGGCGATTGCCTGCAGCACCGGCAAATTGTAGCACATCGTCTTGCCGGACGCCGTCGGCGTGACGGCGACGATGTTCTCGCCCTTGCCGACCGCTTCGTAGGCGGAATGCTGGTGCGTATACAGCTCGTTAATGCCCCTTCTCGCGAGCGCCTCCCGGATACGGGGATCGACGCTTTCCGGCATGGGCTTCGTCTTCGCTTCTTTCGGATTTATTTCATGCCAGTGGATGACGTTCTCGTTGTTGCGCAGGTCGTCGATCAGTTCCGGCAGCGATTTCTTTTTGAACATGGACGGCTCACCTCTTATATGCACCATTTTAGCGAATATCTGTTCGCTTGGCTAGAGTCTCGTCCGCCTCCATTACCCCTAACCTTCTCATAACCTAAAGGGGTTCAGTTCAAAAGGCGTTTCACAACCCCCTAAATCCCCCTTCTCTTAAGGGGGACCCCAGGAGCTCCGCCCCTGGACCCGGATGGAGCGTGCCTTCCCCTTGGGCCGTCTTCGAAGTTTCCTTCAGCGTCGGCTCGTTTTCGTCCGCTGGCGCGGACACACTTTTCAGGCGGCGATCTTCCTAGGCTTAATGCCCAAACTTACTTTTAACGAAAATAGACCCTCAAGGAAAGTTCGGCGGAATTTCGCCTCTTTCCTCAGGGTCTTAGCTGCGGTCCGATTACACGAACGGCGGCTCCCACGACTTCTTGTTCCAGGCCAGCCGGTCGCTGAGCACGTTCAGGTTCCGGTCCAGCGTTACCGCTGCGCTGAACGGCATCCGGCGATGATGCCAGAAGCGCACGTCGCTCCACGTCACGAGATAGCCGTCGACCAAATCCTGCACGTTCACGTGGATTCGATCGGAGAAGCGATGGAACGCGCGCACGCCTTCGCTGGCCATCGTCGCTTTCGCCGCTTCCGTCAAGCTGTCCGGCTTAGCTTTCGGGAGGTACGCCGCTTCGTTGACGCGGCCGAATTGATAGTAGCCGGTCATGTACTCGTCTCCGCGGTCGATCACGAACTGCCAGGCGGTGCCGAGGAACGTCGGCAGCATCGTCACCTGCGACGCCTCCGTCCGATAATAGGCGCATAACTTGGCCAGCACCTTGCGGTGCACGACCAGCCGCCAGAGGAGGTACGCGCCGGTCATGGCATAGACGAACTCGAATACCGCCGTCGCGCGCGAATAATCGAACAGCCACAGGAGGACGGCCATCCCGTGCGCGGCGAACAAATAAGGATCGAATAGGCACAGCGCGTCGAGATGCAGCCATTTGCGCGTGAATGGCCGCAGGCATTGTACGCCGTATGCGTTGAACAAATCGAGAATGATGTGGAAGCAGACCGCAATGAACGTCCACAGCATGACGGTGCCGCTCCACGCTTGCGCGCCGAACAGCCATGCGATCGGCAAGCCGAGCAAGGGAGCCCAGACGAGCGGCGCAGGCAGCGAATGCGTGATGCCCCGGTGGTTGCGAATATAAGCATAAGGCCCGCGCAGCCGCATGACGGAATCGAAATCCGGGGCATGGCTGCCAAGCAGCGCGGCCGCGAGAACGGCATGCTGCAGCTCGGCATGAGCGGCGACGGCAGGGTCCGCAAGGGCCAAACCCGCTAACGTAGCGCCAAACAACAGATGACTTCCGGTATCCATGTCTCCTCATCCCTTCGTCTGCTGTACGTTGATGATTGCGCCATCATCGTACCAGCGGACTGTCAGGCGAAGATTCGGAGTACGTTACGAATTTGTAAGCGGCAGCCTCGGCACGTTGATTTCCGCCATTTCGACGGCTGGCTCGATCCGTTCGAAAATCGCCTTCGCGCCATTCGCCAGCTCCGCGACTTCCTCGTCGTCGTAGCGCGAGCTGAAATGCGTCACCACAAGCCGTTTGGCGTTCGCGGCTTTGGCGATTTCGGCGGCTTGCGTGAAGGTCGAATGACCGTACGCGGCCGCCTTCTCCTCGAGCCCGCCGGCGAACGTCGCTTCGTGCACGAGCAGATCGGCGCTGCAGGCGAGCTTCACCGCATTCTCGCAGGGCCGCGTGTCGCCGAGGATCGTCACGACGCGGCCCGGATGCGGTTGGCCGACGACATCGGCTGCCGATATCGTCGTGCCGCATTCCAGCGTTACGTCTTCTCCGCGCTTCAGCTTGCCGAACAGCGGCCCGGCCGGAACGCCGAGCTCGGCGAGCCGCTTCAGGTTCAATTGACCGCTCTGCGGACGCTCCGTAATGCGGTAGCCGAAGCACGGCAGACGATGCTCGAGCGCGGCGGCTTCCACGAGATAACGTTCGTCGGCGGCGACTTCGCCTTCGGCAATCTCGACGATATGAAGCTCATAGCCCAGATGAACGCCGGTCAACTCGAAGGTTTGTTCCAAGTACGACCGTATGCCGGGAGGCCCGTAGATCGTTAACGGACCCGCGCCTTCGAAATAACTCCGGCTGCTTAGCAGACCGGGCAAACCGTATATATGATCGCCATGCAGGTGCGTGACGAAAATCCGCTCCAGCTTGTTCAGCTTGAGCTTGCTGCCGAGCATCCGGTGCTGCGTGCCCTCGCCCGCGTCGAACAGCCAGAAGCCGCAATGCGGTTCAGGCAGCGACAAGGCGATCGACGTCACGTTGCGGGAGCGTGTCGGCCTTCCTGCGCTGGTCCCGAGAAATATGAGCTGCAAGCTACTCCCTCCCATTCTGATGCTGCCAGGCATCTCTATAGCAATACCCTCCGAAGGGCACGGTTCATACCATGCTTCGGAGGGTATCTTGCCTTCGCTTAAACCTTCTCGACGTTAAAATACTGCGCTTCCGGATGCGCGAACACCATCGCGGATACCGAAGCTTCCGGCTCCATCATGAACCCTTCCGTCAGCTGCACGCCGATATCCTCGGGACGCATCAGCTCGAACAGCGGCCCTTGATCCTCCAGGTTCGGACAGGCCGGGTAACCGAACGACACCCGGATGCCCTGGTAGCGGGCGCCGTGCCGCTGCTTCATCGTCATGTCCGGACGATCCGGGAAGCCCCACGTATCGCGCATGATATGATGGACGCGCTCGGCCATCGCCTCCGCCACTTCAAGCGCTACGGACTGCAGCGCATGCATGCGCAGATAGTCGCCGTTGTCTTTGGCCTCGCTCGCCTTCTCGCGAACGCCCTCGCCCGCCGTGACGACGAGGAAGCCGACATAGTCCATGACGCCGTTTTCCACGGACTTCAAGTAATCCGCCAGGCAGAGGTACGGTTCCACCAGCTGGCGCGGGAACGTGAAGCGCTTGATTTCCGTGCCCGGCTGCTTCGGATCGTAGATGATGATGTCGTTGCCGGAAGACTGCGCCGGGAAGAATTGATACATGCCGTTAACGTTCAGCATCCCTTTCGCCGCTTCGTTCAGCAAGCCGTCGACCGTCTCCTTCAGGCTGACCGCCTTCTCGTTGCCTTCCTTCAGCAAGGTTTCGACATTGCCTTTCAGACCCAAGTGATGCCCAAGGAGCATCTGCATGTTCACGTATGGCACGATATGCGGAATCGGCACATTGCGGAGCACATGCCGGTCCAGATCGGGCGGGATATACACCGGCGCGTCGGGCGAAATATTCGATTTGACCGCGCGCGTCAGTTCCGGCAGCGGCTTCTTCTCTTCCTCTTCCCAGACGCCGGAAGCTTTGGCTGCGGCCAATTCGTCCTCGAACAAGCGGCGGTGATCCTTGTCCATCAGCTTGTTGGCGATATCCAGTCCGTCCATCGCATCCTTCGCGTACAGCACGAGGCCATCGTATTCCGGACCGATCCGTGTTTTGGTGAATTTCCGCGTAAGCGCCGCGCCGCCGACCAGAATCGGCGCGTCGATGCCGGAATTGCGCAAATCCTGCGCCGTCACGACCATCTGCTGCGCCGACTTGACGAGCAGACCCGACAAGCCGATCGCGTCGACCGGTTCTTTGCGGTACGCTTCGATTATTTGCTCCGGCGGCACCTTGATGCCGAGGTTGATGATTTTGTAACCGTTGTTGGACAAAATGATTTCCACCAGGTTTTTCCCGATGTCGTGCACGTCGCCTTTGACGGTCGCGAGCATGATTTTGCCTTTGACCGCGGATTCCGCCTTCTCCATATGGGGCTCCAGATGCGTAACGGACGCCTTCATGACCTCGGCGCTCTGCAGCACCTCCGCGACGATCAGCTCGTTGTTGTTGAACAGCCGTCCGACCTCTTCCATGCCGCGCATGAGCGGGCCATTGATGATATCGAGCGGCGGATATTTGCCGAGCGCCTCGTCCAGATCGACGAACAAGCCTTCCTTCGTGCCTTCCACGACATAGGAAGCCAGCCGTTCCTCCAGCGTCAGCGTGGACACTTTCTCCTTCTTCTCGACCTTCTTCTCGCGGAACGCGGCGACGAACGCGGCGAGCGTCTCGTCATTCGTGTTATAGATCAGGTCTTCCGCCAGACGGCGCTCTTCTTCCGGAATGGACGCGTAACGTTCGAGCTTCTCCGTGTTCACGATCGCGTAATCGAGCCCGGCCTTCGTCGTATGGTACAGGTAGACCGAGTTCAGCACCTCGCGGCCCGCATCCGGCAAGCCGAACGAGATGTTGCTGAGGCCGAGAATCGTCTTGGCGCGCGGATACTTGGCCTTGATCATCTTGATCCCTTCGATCGTCTCGACGGCGGAACCGATGTATTGCGGATCGCCGGAGCCGACCGGGAACATGTTCGGGTCGAAAATGATATCCTCCGGCTGCATGCCGTATTTCTCCGTCAGCAGCTCGTACGAGCGCGTCGCCACTTCCATCTTCGCTTCGCGCGAAACCGCTTGCCCGCGTTCGTCGATCAGAATGCAGACGACCGCTGCGCCGTAACGGTGAATGAGCGGCAAAATTTTCTCGATTTTCGTTTCGCCGTCTTCGAGGTTGATGGAATTGATGATCGCTTTGCCTTGCGAATATTTCAGGCCGAGCTCGATGATATGATCGTAGGTCGAATCGAGCATGAGCGGCACTTTGATCTTCTTCACGACTTCCGGCAGAAACCGGTGCACCGCGTACGCCTCGTCGATATCGGTGTCCTGCAGGTTGATATCGATGACATGCGCGCCGCCCTTCACTTGGGCGCGGGCGATTTCGGACGCCTCGTCGAACCTCTCTTCCTTGATCAGACGCTTGAACTTCCGCGAGCCGGAAATGTTCGTCCGTTCGCCGATCATGATCGGCCGGTTGTCCTCTTCGATGAACACGGTCTCGATACCGGATACGGCAGGCGCATGATCGCCATATTGCTTGCGCGGCTCGTAATTCGCCAGCGTCTCGGCAAGCGCGCGAATATGCTCAGGCGTCGTTCCGCAACAGCCGCCGGCGATGTTCAGCCAGCCGTTCTCGGCGAAATCCGCAACCTTCTTCGCGAGCGAAGCCGGCGATTCGTGATAGTGGCCGTTCTCGTCCGGCAGCCCCGCGTTCGGGTAGACGCTGACCGCCGTACGCGCGATTTCCGACAACGAGCGGATATGATCGCGCATGAATTCCGGGCCCGTCGCGCAGTTCAGGCCGATCGAGATCGGCTTCATATGCTCCAGGGAGATATAGAACGATTCGATGTTCTGTCCCGCAAGCGTCGTGCCCATCGGCTCGATCGTGCCGGAAATCATGAGCGGCAGCGTGATGCCCGTTTCCTCGAATGCCTTGTGAATTCCGATCGTGCCCGCTTTGACGTTGAGCGTATCCTGCGACGTCTCGAGCAGCATCGCGTCGACGCCGCCTTCGATCAGCGCCAGCGCCTGTTCGTAATAGCTCTCGACCAGCTCGTCGAACGTTACGCCGCCGGTAACGGAAAGCGTCTTGGTCGTCGGTCCGAACGCGCCGGCGACGTATCTCGGCTTGTCCGGCGTCGAATATTTCTCCACCGCCGCGCGCGCCAGGCGCGCCGCGGCAAGATTGATCTCGCGCGCTTTCTCCGGGATGTCGTATTCCGCCAGCACGACGCTCGTCGCGCCGAATGTATTCGTTTCGAGAATATCCGCGCCTGCGGCCAAATATTGCTCGTGGATGTCTTGTATAACGTCCGGACGGGTCAGCACGAGCATCTCGTTGCAGCCCTCCAGCTCCTCCCCGCCAAAATCATCGGGACCCAAGTCGCGCTGCTGGATCATCGTTCCCATTGCGCCGTCCAAGATGAGAATGCGCTTCGCCAGCATTTCCTGTATCGTCGGTTTCGTCATCGATGCACTTCCCTTCCGAAGCTGCCGCCCGCAGCCGGACCTGTCTTTCAGGCCCTGCTCAAGGTCCGGCTAAAAATCATTTCCCTATACTCTACCAGAATTCGACCCTTGTGAAAAGGCATTTCCGCCCCAGTTCGAAAGCTTCGTCCGTCTGTCGACAGCGCAATCGGAATGCTTTATAATTATTCTGATCGGAATTACGATTTCATATTGAAAGCAGGGGATTCGAGTGGCAGAAATACGTGTACGCAACACCAACGAGCGCATCACTGGCGAAGCAAACGTCCGTGCTTTTCTTGACAAGCAAGAAGTACTCTACGAACACTGGGATGCATCCAAGCTTCCGGCTGAGCTTCAGGACAAATTCGTGCTGAACGACGAAGAGAAAGCGACGATTCTGGCGACATTCGACGCCGAAATCCGCGATTTGGCCGCACGCCGCGGTTATCAAATCTGGGACGTCATTTCGCTGTCGGACGCAACGCCGAACATCGACGAACTGCTCAAGAAATTCGAGCAGATCCATACGCATACCGAAGACGAAATCCGCGGCATCGTATCCGGACGCGGCATCTTCATTATTAAAGGCGACGAGGACACCGGTTATTTCGACGTTGAGCTGGAAGCCGGCGACGTCATCTCCGTGCCGGAGAACAAGAACCATTTCTTCACGCTGATGGACAACCGCGAAATCATCGCCGTTCGTCTGTTCATCGAGAAGGACGGCTGGATCGCGCATAACGTCGAAGATCCGGCGTTCGCGAAATAGCATTCGCGGAAGGAACGACCTGCGGTCGCTCCTCGCTCTTGCTATTCGCTTGTTTTACAATAAGAGAAAGGAGACCTGTCTGTGGATAGGTCTCCTTTTTGTTTCGTTATATAATGCTGTGAGCTATTCGCAGCTGCAATAATGCACAGCCACCCTTATTTCCTGACCGTCTAACTGCTTAGACCAGCAGAGGCAGCAGCTCTTCCAAATGCTTGATTTCATGCGTAGGAATGATTTCATCGTTGCGCTGCATGCCGTGGCGGTTGATCCATACCGACGTCATGCCGATCGTGTTGGCGCCGAGGATGTCCGTCGTCAGCTTGTCGCCGACCATGACGCCGTGTTCCGGCTCGATGCCGAGGCGCTCCAGCGCGTGGCGGAAAATATCCGCGGACGGTTTCCCTTTGCCGAATTCGCCGGAGATGATGATGTGATCGAAATACGGCACGATGTCCGGCACGCCTGCAAGCTTCTCGCGCTGCAGATCCGGCGAACCGTTCGTCAGCAGCAGCAGCTTGTAGTTCCCCTTCAGCTTGTCGAGCACGGCGAACGTTTCTTCGTACACATACGGACGTTTGCGGCGCTCGGCCGGGAATTGCTCGGCGAGCTTCGCGCCGAGCCCGGCGTCGTCGATGCCAAGAGCGAGCAGTCCGCGCGTCCAGGCATCCTTCCGATATCCCGGTGCAAGCTGCTGCAGCTTGCGGAATTCCTCTTGCTCGCCTTCGAGGAAATTCGCCCACAAGCCTTCGAACGGGTTAATGCCGATCATCTTCGTGAACGGGAACGTCTCGTACGACTCGTAGAGCGCGCGCGCTTCGCGGCGGACCGCCTCTTCCAGCGCTTTCGCGTCTACGCCGGCCGCCGCCGCGCCCGCTTCGCAGGTCGCGTCGAACGCTTCCTGCACGCTGCGGTCGTCCCACAGCAGCGTATCGTCCAAATCAAATAGAACCGCTAGTTTTGCCATCTTATCTTCTGCACTCCACTCTCTTATTTGTCGGTGAACGGGATTCCATGCTGCTCGGCAAAAGCTTTCAGCCGCACGGCCATCGCCTCGGTCGGGAAACGGTTCATGACGCGGGAGAATACCCAGTTGCCGCCTTTGTGCTGCTCGATGATCACGTAGCCCTTCTGCGTGGTAATGCCCTTGATGCTGCCGGCGCTCACGCTCCGGTCACCGGTGAAACGGCGGGAACGCACGAAATCCCGGCCCACCGCCAAATACGGCCTGCGCAGCGTGAACACGCCGGCGAGCACGATATATAACCCGATCGTAACCCAGAACATCGTATCGTCCGGCTTAAACGCTTCTGCATTGAGCGTCACGATAACATAGAAGAGAATGAACAGCAGCAGGAACGCCGGCATGAGATAGCTGCGTCCCTTGTATGTATCCAGCGCTTCCTTGCCGGACGCCGCCGACATAAGCGGGGCTTGTCCCCGTTTCTTGCGCTGCTTGTTGATGTCGGACTGGTTTTTCTGTACTTTACGCTGCCACGATCTTGACACGGATGGTCCCCCTAACAATCTCTATACATTCTGCATTTCGCCTGCATGCGCAGGATTATAACGGACGCGCAAACTTGGCGATAAAGCGGTTCGGATATTCGCTCGGAAGCGCGCTGGCTTCGTTCAGCCGGTTCCAGACCGATTCCGGCATCGCCCAGCCGACCGCGCCCATATTCTCTTCGTACTGCGCCAGCGTGCTTGCCCCGAAGATCGGCGACGTAATGCCTTCGCGCCGCAGCAGCCAGGCGAGCGCAACCTGTGCCGGCGTCTTGTCCAATTCCTTGGCTGCGGCTTGCACGGCTTCGAGGATGGCAAAGTTCTTATCCGTGTTGCGAAGCGCCCACGAGCTCTCGCCTTGCTTCGAGGTCAACCGGCCGCTTGTCGGCTCCTCGCGCGTATAGCGCCCTGTCAGGAACCCGCCGCCGAGCGGAGCCCAAGGAATAATGCCCACGTTCTCCTCCAAGCAGAGCGACAGCATCTCGCGGTCCATCTCTCGGCTGACGAGGCTGTACTGCGGCTGAATGGAAACAAACCGCGCGTAGCGGTCGCGGTCGCTGACGGCAAGAGACTTCATGAGCTGCCAGGCGAAGAAATTCGAACACCCGATATAGCGAACCTTGCCCGCCGATATCAAATCGTCCAGCGTGCGCAGCGTCTCTTCGATCGGGGTCGCCTGATCCCAGACATGGACCTGGTAGAGGTCGAGATAATCGGTATCCAGCCGCTTCAAGCTTGCATCGATCGCGTCCATGATATGCTTGCGCGAGACGCCGCCGCTGTTCGGATGCTCGCCTGTCATCATTCGCACTTTGGAAGCGAGCACGACTTCCGAACGCCGGTTCTTGATCGCTTTCCCGACGATTTCTTCCGATCGGCCCTGCACGTAGACGTTGGCCGTGTCCAGGAAATTGCCTCCCCGATCCAGGAAATCGTGCATCATCGTAATGGAATCCGTTTCATTCGTCGTATTGCCGAAGGTCATCGTGCCCAAGCACAGTTCCGAAACCGCAAGTCCGCTGCGGCCCAGTCGCCGATATTGCATTCGGGTTCCCCTCCCAATTTTAGATCATATCGTAGTGCCGTTCGCTAACGCCGCGCGGGAAGCGGCAGCGACAGGCAATCCTACCCGGCTTCATGCGATGCGATCAATGTTTGATCGAACCGCCGTTATCCTGCGCTTCCTCGTCTTCCGCCCATTTGATCGTATCGAGCTGATTGCGGAAATTACGCTTGAAGTTGTCCAAATAAATGCGGCGCAGTTCGTCGCGCTCCGCGATCTCTTCGTCCGTTAATCCGACGGTTTTATTTTTTCTGGAAAGCTCGTTGATCCGAGCGATGATTTTCTCCATCCTGCCTACTATCTCCTCTCGTCTTTCAGGCCAACATCACATTCTTTACTTTGACATTTTTATTCGCCCATTGTCAAGGTGAAGCGGTCTGCCGAAGCGCCGTCGGTACAAGGATTGACGGAAGAAATAGAAAAAGACCGAACGGCATCCGTTCAGTCTCTCATCCCTATCGGCCAGCCGCCGTATTAATTGGCTGCCGGTATGATTAACGATTGCCCGACTTCCAGCTCGCTCGAGCTTAAGTTGTTGCGCTGCTGCAAATCGAATACGATGCGGCGGATATCCTGGCCATCCTTCCGTACGCTGCTCGCGATCTGCCAGAGCGTATCTCCCGAGCCTACGATAATCACTTGTTCATTCGCGCCCGGTTCGGCAGGACGTTCGCCGTCGGCATGTCCTGTCAATAAAGAGAAGCCGACGAAGAGCAGTACGAAGAAGAGAGAAGCAGCCGCGAGACGGACAAGCACGCGCTCCACTGCACGGTCTTTCATCGTATTACGGCTATTCTTCGAGCTGCGGGTTCTACGCACAGCGGCCGGTTGTTCTGTATAAGCAGTTGAGTATGAAGATATTGTTTGCATCATGATCAGCACCCCAAACGTTTGTTCTGTTATCGTGAATCCAGAATAACACGAACATCCGTTTGCAGTCAACAACTTTTAGAACGTTTGTTCGCACGCATATGCGAACCTATGTTTTCTCGAACTTATGTTTGTACGAACTCCGGTTCTGTGCTATAATTTTACACAAATGAACCTTTGGAGTGATTCCGGTGTCGAAACTTTCAAACCGCCAACAGGCGATACTAGAATTCATCAAGACGGAAGTTAAGGATAAAGGCTACCCGCCTTCCGTCCGCGAGATCGGCGAAGCCGTAGGACTCGCCTCCAGCTCGACCGTTCACGGCCACCTGGACCGCTTGGAGAAGAAAGGCCTGATTCGACGCGATCCGACGAAGCCGCGCGCAATCGAGATTTTGGACGGCGAAGACAACAACGAGATTCCGTTCCCGCTCGCCATTGCCAAAGTGCCTGTCGTCGGCAAAGTTACCGCCGGCGTGCCGATCACCGCGACGGAGAACATCGAAGACTACTTCCCTCTTCCTGCCGACAAGGTCGGCGACGATACGGTATTCATCCTTAACGTTATCGGCGAGAGCATGATCGAAGCCGGCATTCATGACGGCGATTACGTCATCGTCCGTCAGCAGCAGAACGCCTCCAACGGCGACATCGTCGTAGCGATGACGGAAGACGACGAAGCGACGGTCAAGACCTTCTATAAGGAGAAGGACCACATTCGTCTGCAGCCGGAGAATTCCACAATGGAACCGATCCGACTGCGCAACGTCAGCATTCTCGGCAAGGTCATCGGACTCTTCCGCGATATCCATTAATATCACGCACGCTATAGCAGCGCAGCCGCCGGCTCATATGCACGGCGGCTCTTTTATTGTCAGGATTCATTTATCGCTCATCATACTCCGCATTTCGAACTCCGGATACCGTGCCTCTTCATGTCACCTAACCTGCGATTTCCCGGAATAATAAATTACGGTACGTATACGAGCACCTCGTAAACTTAAAGTTCAATTCCACGCCCGAGAAGTCGATCCGTATCTTCTTCAACGCCGTCGTCCTCACTTGTTGTCGAACGAGGCAGCGAACGCGCGCGGCATTGTCCGCGCGAATCGCGGCAGCCAGCGCATTCGCATACGTTGTCGAATTAGACAGCTTGCAATAGAACGGCAGGACGGCTCTTGCGAGGGCTTGATGAACGGGCGTCGAGAATGTAAATTGGACCGTGCCCGGGGGAATCGTCGTGCCGTTCGAATAGAGTACGGTCGGTGCCGGAAACGCGAAATCAATGAAATACCCGATGCCGTTCACCGAGAAGCTGTCATACTTCGCCATCGGCGCGACCTTTTTGAACATCTTGATCAGCGTATCCAAATCGCCTTGCCTAACCGCCTTTGACCAACGCAGCGCATAACTCCGGCTGCCGGCGATTTTGCGGTAGAAAGGAATCATATAAGAGGCCACTTGAGCGAGAATCGGGCCGCTTACCCGAAACGCCTCGTTCCTCCGCACGATTTTCCCAGCCATGCATGCGGCACACCCTTTCGTTCGTCGCTATGATGGCATTGTATGCGCGGGCAAGCGTCCTAGTGCGGAATGGGCGAGGATTCCAACAATGTGGATACACATAAAAAACGGGCATGATGCAGGCTCTAATAAGCCCCGTATCATGCCCGTTCGTTATTCATCGCGGAAATGCGATGCGCGAGTCAAGCTCGTCATTCTAGTACAGCGTCAGATACTGATCCCGTTCCCACTCATGAATCTGGGTGCGGTTTAAATACTATGAACCGTAATGAGAGGAAACAGGCGGTAACACTAGCACTTTAATAGTAGAGATAAATAGGGAAAATGCAAAAATCAGTAACGATATGGAGCATTTGGGGGCATTAGGTGGGTAACTTGGTGGGCAATGTCTGAGATGCTAGACGGTAGTTCTTGAATGCCTTTGCTATGGGATCGACGCCCACGTAAAACTGATCAACTGTAGCGATGCTATATAGCCGACAAAGTTTTAATGCGATGCTACAAGGCGCATCTCTACTGTCCGCCTCAAAGTTCATAAGGTCATCTACATGAATGTCGATCAGATGCGCCGCTTCTCGGATAGTTAGTCCCGCGATCTTGCGGTGCTCCCTGATCGACATCATTCTGTTTATTTTACCCATAGTTAACATCGGCCCCTTTTTATGATGTTTGTCCGACTTAGAGACGAAGCGCGTAATAAATGGTATAATTTTCTGCATTCACACCTTCTTTCCTAAAAGATGAAAGGAGCTTACCATTTGCGCGTCTCTCGAGGGAGATGCCAGCTTCAGCGCTTTCTTGACATTAAGGGATGGACTCACCTGGAATATGCAGAGAGAGCTGGACAATCCAGGCGGCTCGTATCTCATTGGTGCAGAGACGAGAGAACTATGAAGCCTGAAGATATGTACCAAGCTGAACTGATTCTGGGCGATGTCGGGTGCAGCATGCATAACATCTACATTTTAACAGTGAGCTGAAGTAGGCAGTTGCGGGCTTGTCCGCACTCCCTTGAGCGTTTGGGAGCAATATGCTCCCAAAATTCCGGCTATTTACCCCATTATAAGACAATATCCACGAATTAAATGTCGAATATTGTAAACGAATTGCAGGTAAAATCGTCCAGTTTCTACGCAGCGCTTCATTAAAATGCATTCCAACCCTCTGTAACAATTTGTCGAATTTACAGCTACCCAACACCCCGTCCTACTCCCACGGCCAAGATGTTTGCAGCGACAAACACCCGCGGCGCCCGCTTATCCCAGTCATAGGCCTTGACCTTGCCGCCAGCTAAAGCGTCTACACGAATGCGCCGCTGCGTGATCTTCCCGGCGCTGTCCAGATAGATGATCGTGATCGTTTGCCCGATGTGCTTGTCCTTCAACATTCTTGACACCCTCCTATGCGAACATATATTCTTATTATACACAAGAACACCTGTTCGTAAATAGTTTGAGGAAGGATGAAGAGTATGTTTGACCCTAAAATAGCGTTGAACCGTCACATAGCGCTGCTGGTCGCTCGGGATAACGCCGCGGAATACGTCGACTCCACGCGCGGCCTGAATCAAGCGATCGGCAAAGTGGTCGGCCAAGTAATCACGCACAAGCTGGCCGAGTCCAAACGTTCGATGCGGGATAATAAGATGTGGGTTGACGAGGTGCCGATCAGGGGGATGCGCTACCAGTATTCGTTCCAGGGAAGGCGTCACGAATACGAGGCGAGTCAGGCAGATATTGATTTGCATATAAAGATGGTTCTTAACAACTTCGAGCAAGTATTTAAGCAAGTCTGACGTAAAAAGAAGAAGCCCCGCTGGAATATATCCCGGCGGGGCTTTGACATTATCGGGTTGCCAGGATGAAGCCGAGCCACGACAGCTCAGATACCGTAAGCGTGCCGTCCTTCGCTTTCGCGATCCAGCTCGCATCGTTCAACTTGCCATCCTTGTGCAGCTTTTCCAATCCCGCGACGAGCGTGTCACGTTGATATTTCGTAAGTTCCAATTCGTCCACCTCCTCCTTCGCCGGCTGCGGTTGCGGTGCCAGAACATACTTGTCGTAAAACGATCGATCCATAGCATTCATATCGACGTTGCCTGAGATGCCTGTCACCTTGCCTGCGTCGCTGTATTGGAACGTTGCCCACCTATCCCACGTCGGGTTAGCCATCGGCTTATCGGTTTTATAGTGCGCGATCCATAGCGGCCACTTGCCGAGCTCCCTCGACTTATCCGTACCCAGGTATGTCTTCGCGAAGCTCGCGCCGGTGTAAATCATCGCCGGGTGCCCCGTGAGCCGTTCGACCTCCCGGAGGAACTTTATGCACCAAGTCGTGAGCGCGGCCGCGCCGACTTTCAACGCTTCGCCCTCGACATCCAACGCATGAGGGAAGTCTGCCTTGTACTGCTTCACGTTGCGGAAGAAGTTAGCGGCCTCCGTCTCCGGCGCATTGAGTTCGGGATGGGCGTAATGGTAAAAGCCGATTTTGATCCCAGCAGCGGCCGCGCCGGGCGCGTTAGACGATAGCTTAAGATCGATCTTGCTCGCGCCGTCCGTCGCCTTGATAAAGACGTACTTCACGCCATCCGCCGCAACCTTCTTCCAATCGATAGAGCCTTGCCAATGCGATACATCGATCCCCTTTACGTCACTCGCTTGTCTTGCTTGCATCTGCCTCGTCCACCCCTTGCCGGCGATCATCCGCCCTTTGGATTTTTGCTTGCAGTTCGCTCTCTACCATCTTCGACGCCCAGCCTGGTATAATCGCACCCCACCCGGCGCGCTCCGCATTGGCGGTTAAGGATTGCCATGTGTGGTAGATGAGCGCGAAGGTGATGCCGTAAAACAGTAGCCCCGGCGTTTCCAGCATCCTATCAAGTCCATTCGCGAGCACCGGGAACACGAGCAGATAAAGCGTCCTGTATACGCCACGCCGGCCATATTCCGACGAATACGTCTTGTCCTTGTGCGACGCGGCGATACCGGTAATCCAGTCCAGCAGAATGGCAACCAGCAGCACGCTGATCGGAGCGATCCGCCCGGTACCATAAAGGGCCTCAATCCACGGCCCCAAGCATGCGCCAATTGCCGCGACAACGGCTTTGCTAGTAGTAACGTCGAAAGCGAGTAACTGTCTATTCATTTGCTCCACCCCTTAAATAAAATAAGCCCCGCGCTTGGCAGGGCTTCACATACACCCTCTCTATACCCGATAATTGGAAAAAGAGGGAGGTGAAAAAATATGAAAATCGGATTGAATGCTGAACAGCTCTCGTACATTTTGCTTGAAGGCATCGACGCGGATAAGCAGATCTCGGCGTCTGCATTACGAGATGCTATAGCCAAAGCGATTGAGAAAAACAATGAGCAGCTCCTAAAGGATATCAAGTCACTTCTTTCTTAAGGGCGCCATTTCTTTTCGTCAGACCAGTTATCGCCCCAATTAATATAGGGGTCTACATCGTTCGGAACAACTGGAGCCGTCGATTCTTCGGCGGCTTCTTTCTTGTCTTCCTCCACTTTCATCACCTCACTTCGATTGGTTCACCATATCGTTGCCGTCCTGCGCCATTTGGTTAATTCGCTCCTGCAGATCGCGGAGCTGCTTCCGCTTCGTTGCTGCTGGTATCGTCATATCGGCTTCAATGTCGCGCATCTGCTTCCGCACGCCGCTCATGGCATCCGATACCTTACCCAGTTGCTTACGAAGGCCGTCGTTGTACCCGGCTGGCAGTTCCCCTTTGACTGGGAAGTCTGCCTTCGCCTGGTCAAGCTTGCCCTTCGAATCGTAGAATTTCTCGCTGATGTCGTTGCTGTACACGGGGTCGGTCGTTACCTGCTGCACCAGTGTGTTACCGACGCTTCCGCCTGGCGACAGCAGCGGCTGTCCCAGCTGTCCGAGAATACCTGTATACTGCTTGAATAGATAATCGAGCGCCTTCGGCGACGTGCCTGTCCATTCGCCGACCTTCTTCGCCACAATCGACGTTCGCGGATCGGACTGTAGCTCTGGCGATAGATTCTGGAGGTAACCCGGCACAATCGGCGCGCCTGCGAAGTTTTGGTTCGCCGCGACGTCCGCGATCGGCCCACCGACAGTATCGCCAACCGCTCCAAGAAGCCGGTCCGTTATACCACCTGACTTCAGCGCACCCTGCACGCCGGGTACAGTAAAGGTTGTGCGGACCTGATCCGCGAAGTCACGGAACGCGTCAGGGTCTTGGTGCGCGAATACCTGAAGCAGACGCTCTGGGATATCCGCGAACACGGTTCCGAGCTCCTTTGGCTTGGCGATCTTGAAGAACGTACCGCCTTTCGGCAGCAAGTAGAAATTGTCTTTCGTCCGCTTGCTGACCTTCTGGTAATCGGGGTCGTTATGGTTGATTGCATACGAGATCATCGCGGGAAGGCTGACGGCCAGCGCAGTCTTCGCGATAGCCTGCGGCGGCGCATCCTTGAACATGCGCACCGTCTTATCCAGTCCCTGCACAGCGGCATTGAAGTACGGCAGCGCCTTATCGAACTGCTTGCCGTGACGCCCTCGCCGTTTGAAGTTGACCGTTACGTCTTGCGCCGCGGCCACGCCTTCTGCGTTTGCGCCTAACCGTTTAAACTCCCCGAGCCGCGGCGCGCTCTCTACGGCGTTCAGCATGTTCTGCAGCTTGTCATATCCACGAGGGACAATGCCTTTCAGCTTGCTACCTCGTTGCGGGAGAATCTGCCGTTTGGACTGCGCGAGTAGATTCCGGTCTGCGGCCGCCGGCGAAGCGTGCCCGCCCCCGAGGTTCAGGTAATCCTGATACAGGTCCTTGTTCCTAGCGATCGCCCACGCTGACTGGGCGAGATCAGCCATGAAGCGCGCTGGATTATGTGTCGACTTGCTCGCGACATACGCCTGCGGAATGTCCCGCATGATGTTGCGCGTCAGCGAGAACACCGGGTTGACGCCTGTCGTGAGCGTCTTAAATGCGCTTGTCACCTTGCCGAAGAAGTCCATAACGACGTTCGAAGCATCTGGACCCAGGGCCGTAATGGCTTCAAGCAGCGGCTTGTCATTGACCTGGATGTACTTCGGCTCGCCGCCAACCATCACGCGCACAATGTTATCCTTGTCGAGCCCGCGTTGTGTCGCTTTCCGGAACGACAGGTCGAAGTCCTCTCCGAGCTTGGCGATCACGCCTTCGATGCCTTCTTTGTTCAGCGTCTCGTTCAACCCTTTAAGCGAGTGCGAACCGGCGATCTGCTCCTCGGGCACGAGCTCGGCGAAGTGAGACAGCGCCTCCGGGTCCCTCTCCAAATTCTTCACAAAGGATTGCATCGCCTCGTTACGCTTGGCCGCCTTGACGAAGGCGTCAACGTTCTCGATCATCGCCTCGATTGGGCTGATGATAAGGCGCTCCGAACCGCCAGGCGTGTAACCCTTAACCGGCGCGGACTGATTGCCGTAGCCTTTCTTCTTCCCGCCGCCTTTGGCCGATCCAGTCTTCTCAAGCTCCGAGAAGTACCGCTTGTTCGGGACGTATGTCGGGTTCTCGTCGAGCCATTGGTCGAGAGACTTCTGCGGCAGTAGACCTGTGTCGACGAGCCAGTGCTGCGCCATGTTACGCTGGAACTGGTCAATCCCATCAGCCATCGTCTTGAACTGCGGATAGGCCGCTTCATAGTCAGCGAGGATCTGCCGACCTTCGTCCGGCGTCCAGTGCAAGTCCTCGCGGAATACCCGCTCGCCGCGCTTCTCCATCCTCGTTATTGCATGCCGGTTAACCAAATAATCCTCGAAGTCGACATAGGAGTGCTCGTGCTGCGGCAGCGGCGCGAGGATCTCCTTCAGCGACTTACCGATATCTTTACCTTGGCTGTCCACCTGCCGTGCCGTCAGAATCTGCTTCGCGACAACGTCCGCCCCGCGACTATTCAGCGCGAGCGTATGCGACTTGTCCGCGGCATCAAGTTTTTCGCCGGTCACGGCTTCAACCTCTTTGTCGAAACGATCCATCGGATGCAGATCGTCTACCCAATCCGTGTACAATTTACCGCGAAGCGCCTTCGCCGGCATCTTCTCTCGCTTCTGGCGCGAGACGAGCTGCGACTTGGTCGACGTCCGAAGGTTGTCGTAAGCGCCTGCCTTCTCACCAAATGCCGAAAAACCCAAACTCTGTGAGCTGGGCTGTTGCGGCAATGGGCGCGGTTCAGGCAGAGGCGTTTCCATGGCGACCGGTTTCTCGGCCTGCGGAATGTTGCGTAATGGCTCCTGTGCATCTGTAGCATGTAGCGCCGGATCAATCTCACGAATGGACTGTACTTGCGGCTCAGGCTGCGGTGTCGCTGGTTCCGGCACCGCTCCGGCAGCCGGCTGCTTCCCTCCGATTAGACGTTTCAAGCCAGTACCAGCGGCCTCGAACGCCGCGCCGCCTAGCCCGCCCAATGCCGCAGCCTCCGCTATGTCCCGCGCAGATGTATGGCCGGCCGCTGCCGTATTTGCCACGTTCTGCGCCGCGCCCTCGACGGCGTTGCCCGCCAGCCGCTGACCTAAGGTTGCTGCTTCACCCAAGTTGCCTTTGAGCTTCTGCAACGCTCCGGTTGTCACTCGGCCCGCGCCTGTGACGGCGCTCTGCTCCAATGCAGCCGGGTTAACCGCGCCGCCCGCGAACTGCCCGGCGATGTTGGCCGCCTTCCCGAACAGTCCGCCCGTGGTTGGCGCTGTATCTGCCTCTACGCCAAGTGTACGGCCTGCGCCCTGCTGAAAGTCGGCAAGGCCGGGAATGTTAGCCTGCACGACATCCAGCCCGTGGCCGAGTAATTCCAGCGGTTTCTTAATGAATCCCGGCGCGCCCGCAAGCTGCTTATCTCGTGCCGCAGCCTCTTGCTCGTAGAACTGCTGCTTGGCCGACGTCGGTTCTGGAAGAGGCGTCCGCTGCTGGAAGTCCTGAATCGCCTGAAAGCTTCCCGGTGCCGCCTGCGGCTTCAAATAGTCCGGCTGTACCGATGGTGCCGCCTGGCTTGGTGTATTCCCCGAGAACGGCGGCATGACCGGCTCGCCTTTCGGATGGATCGTCAGGTCGGTCGTATCGATCTTGTTGTGGTAATCCGCGTGCCGCTCATCCGGAATGATCCCGAGATCCATCGCGCGATTCGTGAAGAAGTTGCTGACCGGCGCGGAGGCGGGTTGCTGTGCTGGCGCGGCGGGTTGCAGGCCAAGCTCACGCGCGTGGCGCTGGAAATACGACTCGCCTGCTTGCGAATGACCGTCATCCGGCGGGCTGCCGGTAAGCCCCAACTGTTTCGCCCTTTCCGTAAAATAGCTCATGGCCGCCTCCTTAATACCATTTGTTCGCGTCCCAGAACTGCAGCGCCTTGACCGGATCGCCATAGCGGTCCTTGATGTACTTGGCCGCTGCCAGCGCCTGCTGCGTCGGATCGCTCCAATTCACACTGTTACCGCCGTAAGCCGACCGGGTCGAATCAAGGAACTGGAACAGCCCGCTGGCAGATGACTTGCTGTTCTTCGCCGACGAATTGAAACTCGACTCGCGCGCGGCGAGCTCCAACATCGGCTGCAACCAGCTCGCCGGGTAGCCGCCAGACTGCAGCGCTGACGACACCGCTGTGCTCGCCGCCTTGTAGGCTGCCGGGTTCGCCTTGCTATCCGATGCCGTCTTCGCGTAATTGTTATAGTTACCAGTCCCCCCTTCTACTTGGCCGGCTTTCCCGCCGCAAGCGCCGCCTTGTACTCTTTGGTCAGCTCATCCGGTACGGGAATGCCGTACATGTTATAGAGCTGCACCGCGACGATCGGATCCTGCGTCTGCGTAATGATCATCGCTTCGATCTGCTTCTGCACCGCCGGATCTGCGAAATTGACCGGGATCGGATTCCCGTATTGGTCCTTCGACCCTTGCAGCAGCGGCGAACTGTTGATCGCCTTCGAGATGTCAGCCGACGTCGGGCCTGCTTGCGTCTGACTTTGTTGCTGTTGGTTTTGTTGCTGCTGAAGCTTGTAAATGTCCTGATCGACGCCCGATTGGAATTGATCTTGCTGGAGGCTGTAGCTCATGGCCCATTGCTTCGCTGCCTGCGTCTGCGTGCCTTTTGGAATGCCGTAGATCGTCGCCAACTGGTCGGGAATCGTGCCGGTCATATCCGCCTGCTGCCACAGGTTCTGCAGCTGACGCTGTTGCTCCGCCGTCGTCTTCTGCCCGTTTGGCAGCGTCCCGGTAAGCTGTGCCATGACCTGCGTCTGGTTCAACTGGTTCTGTTGGCCGGCCATCGTCTGCGCGCCTGCGTTCGCGTTGTTCACCAGGTTCCCCCAGGTCTGTGTCGGGCCCTTGCCGAGGTTGCCTGTCTGGTTCACCATGTCCATGTAGGCACCCCAATTCGCGTTCTTATCCGCGAGCGCTTGCTGCTGTCCTTGCAGGGACTGGCCGCCGTTGTACGTGCCGCCGTAGATCGCATCATTCTGGATCTGCTGCTGTTGCTGCTGCACCGTCTGCTGTCCATTGTACGTTCCTGCGTACTGCGCGTCGTTATGGATCTGATCCTGGCCGACCTGGTAGTTCGTCTGGAACTGCTGCAGCGCCTGGTTGAACGCCGTGTTTCCGAGCTGGCTGTTCGTCAAAGCATCTTGCGTCAGCTGACCATGGACCATGAGGTCGTAATTCCGCTCGTCGTTCTTGATCGATTGGAACAACGCCTCGCGCTCATCCGGCGCCGCGTTCGCCAGCGCGGTATACTTGTCGTTGATCTGCTGCTGCAGCTGTGCGGCCTGTGCCGCGATGTTCGCTTGGTTCGTCTGCAGCGACGATTGATTCTCTCGGTCCGTCCGGGCGCGGTTCTGTTCGATCATGCCGAGCGCATAGTCGCTGCGGCCGCTGAACGGGCTGAGCCGGCGCTGGTTCTGCACGTCCTCCGTCGACCGGTCTTCGTTGATCGTCTCGTACATCTTGTCGAAGTTGCCTTTCAGCGCGTCCGATTGCTGCTTGGCCGTCAACTGGCTGTTCGCGATGGCTTGATCGGCCGTCAGTCGGGCGTCGGAGAGCTTGCGCGCCGTCTGATCCTCCGCGTACTTCCGAATCGCGGCTTCGTCCATAACCGGGATCGCTGGTTTGTACTGATCAACGGTCGGGACGTCCGACTTGGCCGGCCCCGTGAATACAGGCATGTTTCCGGTGCCGGGTACTGCTGCAGGCGTTGGTGTAGACGTTTGCGTCGGTGTAGACGGTACGAAATTCGGGGTTGTAGGTGTTTTGCTAGTTCCTGTATTCTTATTATTGATGTAATCAATCAACTGCTGGGTATTCATGTTCTTTACAGCGGCAGCCTCTTCAGGACTTAACTGCGCATAAAATTGCTGCGCATTCTGTGCAGCCCATGCTGTGTTCCCAGCGTCGTACTGCTTCTTCGAGTACAAAATTTCATTAAGTGGATCGCCTTTTCCGCCATAATTGGTTTGCGACGCTTCGTTATAAACGAGTTTCGGAATCGTAGGATTCGTCGAAGGAGTACTCGGCGTCGTAACGAATGTCGGCGTCGCAGGCTTCGACGGTGCGGAAACTTCTGCCACGTATGACGGCGTGCCGCCAGCAGCCGTAATCGCCTGGTTCGCCTTCTGCGTTGCCTGGAACTGGTTCAAGCCTGTAACAGGGTCTTTCGCGAGCGGCGATGATGTCGACGGCGTGAAGGTTGGCGTGCCCGTCGTCGATGGCGTTGTCGGCGTCGTAGGTGTTTTAACGAATGTCGGTGTGGCGGGCTTCGATGCAGCGGATACTGCCGGCAGCACGCCGGCCCCCGCCGTCGTGAAGTTTGGTGTGCCGGTTGTAGATGGGGCAGGCGTAGACGTCACGAACGTCGGTGTTGCCGGATTCGCCGCATACGACGGTGCCGCTTGCCCCGCTGCCTGCCGAGCATCGACCTGTGCTTGCTGCAATTTATTCAGTCCCGTGACAGGGTCTTTCGTAAGTAAGCTCGCCATAGGCATCTCCTTCTGATGGCAACGAAAAAGACGCCCATTAAGAGCGTCCTGTTGCTAAATTTTATTTAGTTCGAGTCGAAGTATTGAGGATCTGACAGCGGTACCCACCGTTGACGTAACCCCAATGACTTCTCCAGTACTATTAATTAACGCCCCACCGCTTGCTCCAGGCATTGTATCTGGGTAATGACTCCACCGATCATCGTTCCATTCACTTACGAACATGCCTTCCGTGATCGTGAACTTGGAGCTCGGATACCCCAGCGCGTACACCTTATCCTTGTTAACCGGCGTTCCCGTATTCAGCGTAAGCGACGGATACCCCTTCACGCGGAATCCAATCAGATCTTCATCTTCATTCTTGAACAGCGCGTCGGCTACCTTCACGACTTCTTGTTTATCGGCGAAGTTAATGGTCAGCGTATCCGAGCCTTTGGCGACGTGCCAGTTTGTGACGAACACGTCTGTATTGACGATGAAGCCGCTGCCCTGCGCGATGGCCTGCTGTCCGGCGTAGGCGTAGACGAGGCCGACGCTCTCGCCGATCTTATTCAGCTGCGCCAGCGACAAGCCATTCTGTGCGGGCTGTACCGGCGCGGGAGCCGTCGTAATGGTCGCCTGCTTCTTGATGTTGTCCCAATCGACACGAGCGCCTAGCGCCTCCGCGACGGCCTTCAGCGGCAGCATCGTGGAGCCGTTGATGATCTGGCCGGACTGTACCGCCTTCCCGTTGACCAAGACTTTGACGAGCGATCCGTTCGCGGCATAGGCCGTGCCGCAGATTAATAGAAACAACGTGGCGATGATAGCTATCTTCCGTTTCATAGAATCACCTCATAAGTAAGATAATTCCATAGTAACACAAGATAGAGGTATTAATCAGCTATCTGCGGCGTTGCCAGGATCGTTTCCGCCTGTTCGACGGTAATCCATTTCGGGGCGTAGCTAATGACTTTGGCAGCATCAATCTTACGCATGATCCACTGGGTTAGAATGAACTCGTACATCAGGACAACGCCTCCATAATCGCCAGTATCGCTTGTTCGGCTGCAATCTGCCGTTCTTCCATCGATGGCGGGTCGGGCGGTCGCGCAGCCCACTCCGCGTCGAGCTCTTCCTGCGTACGCTCGGCACGCTGGCCGTACATCCGATGGTAAAGGAATTGCCCCCGCTCGTTCGTGAGCACAGGGTTGTAGTGCCGTTCCGCATCCTCGGCGACAAGAATATCGGTCTCCAATGGCTGAACGAAGGCATCAGAAAAGCCAAGGATAATCACCCCGGCTTCATTGGTTCTTTCATAATGGTTTGCCATGATATCCTCCTTTACAATTCTGCATCTGCCGTCCAATGGAAGCGCTGGAAGTTATTCGCGGTGAATGCGCCGGCGGATGCACCTACGGAGAACGAAGATTCTACTGCCGTTGCGGTGACGGCTCGATCTGCTACAAATGTCCCGCCGGAAGTAATTTCTGTCGAGGATCCCACCGTCCCATTTTGAGTGCTATAAATCGTCATTGTCGGCTGTACTCGCTTGTTCACCCTAAATCCAACATCATTCCGAGTAAGCAAGAATGTTGTCAATGACGTGGACTGTACACAACCATTGCTAATTGCGGTGCCCGGCGCTGTTCCATATGCGTAGCTTTTTTCGTAATACCGTTGGCATAGCATCAGCTCATCTGCTATAGGGCGGCTTTGAAATGGTAGAGCCGAGCTTCCTTCATTGATCGACACTTGGGCAATGTCGATCACGTCGCCTGTCTGCGGGGTTAAGCAGCGAATTTCAAAGGCTAGGTAGCTGTTCGCCCCTACCGTCTTACCTGAGATACTAGGTAATGTGGCTGTAAATGTAATCGGTGTCCACACATTCGCGGCAAGCGATTGGGATTGTCCGGTTGTCGCCGAAACTTGCGTACTTCCGCCGCTACCGAAATTCTGAAGGTAGATATCTTTCCGTACGTTGAGGCCTGTCCGGTTTGATCTGATCCAAAATGTATGTGTCACTTTCTTCCCTGCGAACGTTCGGACGTCCTCTATCCGTTGTTGAATTCCAACTCGCGTTCCGGTTCCTACACTTGTAACGTTAATGCGATGGTAGTAGGTCGGTTCGTTTGGCACGTCCGTTTGCCCTGGCGTGATGCTTTGTCGGCTCACGTCTGCCGCCAACGTGCCATCAAATTGAATGGTCCACCGATCTGCGGAGAATCCATTCAACCCGGTAAAGCTTGTGCCTCGTTGCCAGATGTCAAAATTACCATTGATGATGGCTTGTCTGCTTTGAAAATCAGGAGGAAACGGCACGAGCAGACCGCCAGCAACCAGGCTATCGGCCTTCTGATTCAGCAGATCAATGGTATCGTAGGCTTCTATAAGAGCCTCACGGTTCGCCTGCGATGAAGCGACGATTGACGGCTGCTGGTTCGCAATGGCCGTATTCAATTTCGTTCGATTGGATGGTAGATTCGCCATTAGTAACCGGACGCCCTCCCCTTAATCGTCATGTCGTACACTTCGCAGAGCTCGTCCCGGTTGTTGCGGAAGATAATCTGGAAGTAGTACGAATTCTTACAGAAAATCAGCGGCGTCGGCGCGCTGACCAAATCGGTGTAATCCAAATTCGCCCATGCAGCCCTGTCCCACTGCGTCACGTCCCAGGTCATATACTGATTCTGCAGCGCGCTGGCGACGTCGGCTCGCGAGCTGTAGAAGATAATCGAGACATCTAGGCTGGACTTCGTCGCATATTGCCGCGCATTGATGATCAGTTCATCCAAGACGGACATCTTACCTGACGACTCGAATTTGATCATGTCCGACACCCGTATCATGTCGGTTGGCGTTCCGCTTGTCTTCGCCGCGTCGTTCCAGTCGGTACCCAGCGTGGCATCGAATTTATGCAGAAGCCCTGTTTCACCGGCATAATAGAGCACGCCGCTGCGCGCGAAACCGGCCGCCTTGATGTTCGTCCACGGGTACCATTCACGGTTGCGGACGTCGTAGGCGTAGCATAGACGCTCTGTGCCACGATTGATCTGAAGCAGGTACAGGCTTGTGATGGCATCGAAGTACCCGACAACGCCTGCCTTCTCAGCATCCGTCAGGCCGATCGCGTCCCAGTCCAGCTTGTCGACGGTGATGGATCGCGTCGCATAGCGGCGGGAACCGGTATCCATAAGCTGCGTATCGTAGATCTCATAGACGCCGTCATCCGATAAATACGCGACGCTCTGTGTGCCGTCTGGATACGTCAAACGATCGATCGACCTCGGCGCAACGACGCCGGCCTTCGTATTGAGGAACTGGTTGCCCTCGAAGTCGTCGAAGCTGGAACCGAACAATACGCCCCAGCCGCGGCGCATCGGAAGCATCAGCACATTGTCGAACGCAATGCCGGTGCCGTTCACATAATCGTTCTGTCGCACCCAGCGCTCCCACTGGACGGAAGGGTAGTAGTCGAACGTGTAGCGCTTGCTGTACCACACCGTATCGCTGCCGTCGCTCACCATGACGTGCCCTTGGTAGCTCCAGCAGTACTTCATCCCCTTACCGTGAAGCGTCGACAGAATGTTCGGCGGGTTCGGGCTCGGGTCATCGGCGGCAGGCGTAATCTGCGCAACGCTGAATGCCGTGTCGTTGTAGGCCTTGATTGTCCCGGTGTCCGTAATGATCTTGCGGCTGACGCTGTTGGCGTCCGTGAAGTCAACATCGGACATGTCGGCGCTCGCCAACGCGCCGGATGCCGCTTGCAGCGCCGTGCCATTGAAGCGATACAGCGTCGTGCCTGCCGTCGCGATAACCTTATCTGTCGCCCCTGTGCGATAGACCGTCAGGCGCTTGATCGGATTACCCAGCGGCGTCACCGTCACAGGGACGCTACCGGGGCGCTTGGCGCTCGGCCCGATCCGGCCTTGCGGCTGAACGCTGTTGAGCAGCAAGCGGGCTTGATTCTGCGCTAGTGCGGTTGGCTGGGAGACGGTATTGACGCCGCCGGAGACGCTCAGATTAACGGTCAGCGGCTGTTGAATCCCGCTTGGCATCTATCCGTCCCCCTTGGCTTTCGGCACGTCAGCGAAGCTCGGCGGGCTGCCGCCGGGAGCCGCGCCTCTGGCGGAGATTGCCGCCTGCACGATCTCGGCGTAACCGGACCGCGCCGCGCCTTCCATCGCGTTCGCTTCTTCGTAGAAGTTCTTCACGTTCTTCACGAGCGCCGATATCTCCATGATCAGCGGCTTGTATCCGCTCTCCGGCATATCCACGGGGTCCGACTCCTGCGTTACGATACGCGGGTACCGCAGATACTTCAGCTTGAACGACCCGGACAGCCCGCGAATATGAATCGGCTGGTTCGGCCCCTCGCAGTACCAGCCGACGGCCGACGTGTCCAGGTAGCGCTGCGGTGCCTCTTCTTCCGAGCCGTCGACGTTCACCTTGATCAGGCGCAGCGGCTCGAACATGTTCGTGATGGCGGCATTCCCCCTTGTGAAGGAGGCATTGCCGTCCGCGCTGATCGCTATGGTATCGCTCGTCTCCGCGTTGTAGCAGAGCCGTGCAAGGTTCCAGAGCGCGACGTTCATGAACTGCAGCAACGTCTGGTTCTGGCTGGTGCTGTCAGATCCCAGATAGTCGATATCCATCTTGTTTACTGTCCGTACAACGGACAGAATTTGACCCGCATTCCAAGTATTCATCGAACCACCTCATAGACGGTGCATTTATTGTCTGCGCAATAATTGACCGTGGACGAATGCCGAATCGCCGCGGTCGGCGTCTCCGTCTCGACAACCGGCGTCATCAAGCCGTAAATCGGCATCAGCTCGCCTGTCTCTTCGATGCGGACAGCACATGTAAATTGATAAGGCTTCACCAGTTCCTCGCCGCCTTCCGAACGCTCGCCTGTTTGTGCCGCTTCTGCATGTCCACCTTGAAGCGTCGCTGTGCATCGTCCCATACGGCAAAATAACGTTCAATCAATCCCTGGCTTCCGCCGACGTTCGGTAGCGCGAGAATCATCGCTGCGGCATACGACGCAACCGCCTGCGCATAGCGGGCATCAATCGGCAAGGTGTCCGTCTCCGCGACCATCTCAGATGGATAAGCGTAATAGTAGAGGTTCAGCGTCACAGCGCTGCCCGGTGTCGGCGAGATAACTAGCTCGTTCCCATAGACGCCGAAGCCGTAACGGCCATCGAGAGGATCGATCAGCGGGTAGCTGCAGCTCGGATTCTCCAGCTCCGTTAGAGCGATCGGCGACTTGAAATCAACCGGCAATGGATATCTGCTCGTGCCGGGAACCGTCGTAACGGTTTGCTTCGCCTGCAGCTTGGCGTCGCCGGCCATCTGCATGACGGCGTCATTGAGAAGAACGCGCATATGCTGCTGGTCGCGGTACGCGCCGCCGGTCAATTGCATCACGCGGTCTTTCAACTCGCGAAGAAACATCGGCCATCCCTCCTTTACGCAATGCTCCGGCTCGGCTTATGACTGAATGAGCTGATCAGGTTCTCGGCCATGTCCGTTGCCATATCTGTTACCTTCGCATCCTGGCGGCGCTGTTTGGCCGCCTCTGCCGCGCGCAGCTCGTCGAAGGCGTTATACCGTTCCGGATTGATCCGGTACGCCTCGCGCTCTTGGCGGGCGTCCAGCTCTCCGAGCGGAACCGTCCATGCCGTGTATTCGTCGCCGAGCCGATCTACGGCAATGATGCGGTGCAGGGCGCGCCTGTGATCAAAGTCGATGCGGATGATCTTCGGATCAATCTCCCGAAGCCGCCGCTCGATATCGTGTACATCGTATTGAGCCATACGATCCCTCCTAAAAAGAAAAGGGAGAGCCCGCAGACCCTCCCCTAACATGAATTACACCGCGTAGCCTGGTGCCTCCGTCAGATCCATCAGCGCCGTGTGCGCGTTCCGCTTGTACGTGACAAGCGTCTCGTAGCAGAACATCGTCGCGGCGTACTTATCGTAACCAGGTACCGGTGCCAGAGCTGCACCCTTGTCGTCTTCCATCCATTCGAAGTCGGACAGCTGATACAGGTCGATTTCGCCAGAGTCGACGAAGAACATGCGATTGCTCTCATGATAGCGATCGACGAAGATCGGCAGGCCGTCGTACTCCAGGACGTTTTCGCCGCCTTCCAGCGTCATCGGTTTGGTGTAGCGTACGTTCTGCTGCAGCAAAGCTTCGTACGCTGCGCGGACGCCGTAGGACGTTGTGATCCAATCGATCTTGCCGCCTTCCAACTCGGCTGTGTCAATCGCCTGGCGCATCAGCAGCTGCGAAATAGCGCGCGGCGTGCCGCCGTTTGCAAGAACAGAAGGCTTCCACCACGGATTGCTTGCCGGATCGATACCTTGAAGCTGCAAGGAAGCACTCATAATGCCGCCGATCCCCATCGCCTCGTTATTCAGGTCGCCAGTAACGACAGCATAATCGGTCGCGGCCGTCGTTACGGCTGCGCCATCGATCGTGATGGTCTTGTTCGCCTTGTCGAGGTTGGTAATCGTACGCCCTGTCTGCGTGACGGTACCGCTGTTGTTGACGATGTCGATCTTCATGCCGATCTGAAAGTACTTGATCTTGTCGACCGTCAGCGTGTTAACCGATGTGTTGACCGCGAACGTGCCGATGCGGCCCGTGCCGTCGCCGAACAGTGCGCGGGAACGCTGGTCCTTCAGGTCGCGGACCAGTCCCTTCATCTCACTTTCGACCGCGCGAATGAATGCACCCTTGTCGTTGCGCATCGCCTTGATCGTCGGGCCAGAAATCTCGATGCCGCCGTACAAATACCTGACGTTAGCCGTCGTCTCCTTGTACTTCTGGTTGCCGGCCGTCGGAAGCGCCGCTCCCTCTGCACGGTAGCCGACGCTATTGTTGCGGCCGTAGTGGAGAGGCACGAAGAACCGCTTGCCGGTTGCTTCCTGCTTATTCTGCACCAGACGCTTGGTGACCGGGTTGTCGTTGTTGAGTTGTTCGCGTACAGGGCCATGATAATCTTCTTTAAATACCGCGTTCGCGGCTGCCAAATCAAATGCCATAGTTGTCCATCCTCCAATTAATCGGTTGTGCTCATGCGCTGCATCGCGCGGGCTCGCGCTTCCGCAAACGTCTTCGGCGCCGTGCTGGCCGCCTGCCCCTGAGCCATGGAGCCTGTTACTGTTGGGATGCTGCCCTTTGCGCCGAGTAGCTTCTTCATCCCGTTCTTCTCCGCGTCGGCAATCTGCTTCTCGAGCTGGTCATGCCGAACAGCCTTGAACGCGATGTCCAAAGCTTTTTGCATGTTGCCTGGGTCGATTGGAATGCCGCTGTCCACGAGAAACTGATTGAGCGCCTTGGCATCGACGCCCTTCTCGGCAGCGAATGCATTCACGCCGTCCCAATAGGTGCGCTCCATCTGCCCCCGCTGCTGTTGCTGGGTCAACTCGTCCGCTTGCGCAGCCTTGGCCTCAAGCTCCTGCAGCCTGCGCATGACCTCGACAGGAACCTGCTGCTGATCAGCCTGCTCTTGCAGACGCTCCAACTCAACACGCTCTCGCAACGTCAGCGCGTCCATTCCGTTAAGCTGGGCGAAGTAATCACTGACCTGTTTGTGCGTGTCGTAGTCCTTGAACCGTTCGGCGTACTCGTTCTCGATCTTGGCACGCTCAGCGGCCAGTCGTTTCGCGAATGCCTTGTCGGCTCCTTGGCCGGCATCCTGTTCACCGGCGGTTGAAACTTCCTCTTGTGTCCCGGCGGCAGACACGTCATCAACGCCCGAAGCAGCCTCTTCACCATCGGCGAAAAGCTGCAGGTTAAGCGGGAAACGATACTTTGTCATGAGAAATCCTCCTAGTGGGCGGCGCAACTCCACCATCAACGCCGACGAATAAATGGCATGAGAAAAGGCCACCGCAGTCTCAGCGATGGCCTAGCCTTGTCGTGCTATTGAACTTCGTTAATTCAAAAATCCTCTGTCGTCTATGTCCGCATAACTGAAAGACCCGTAATCGATGTGATTGGTATTAAAATACTCGCTCACCTTATCAACCAGCATCTGGCAAGTATCCTTCTTGACCGGATATGCATCTCCATCAACGACAATGCTCTGTTGTAGAGCCCACGCTACCGCCTCGGCTGTTTCTTCTGGCATTAGTTTGGCACCCCCACGACTTTTATTGTTATAGAACCCGAAGTTGGGGCGACGGATGCGGAGATTCTCAATGCCAACGACTCGAACGGCCTGTCAAGACAAGGCAACGCGGTATTAAGAAGATAATAAGTGCTGCCTTTTGGAACAGTTATTTGTGCCACCGCCCATGCTGTCCCATTCCATTGCTGAATGTTCTGGGGCGCTCCTAAATCAAGCTTTTGTAGCGTCACTGAGATATCTTGATCCATGGAGTTGAATGCCCAAATCTGAAATCTTTGAAACCCGGACAGATCGAGATTGGGGCGATAGTTATTGGTATCTCGAATCGCAAAGGCGTTCTCGTAATACTGAACGCCTAGCGGAATATTTCTACCAACTACCCAGACTTCATCCTGCACGCTGCCGTCATTCTGTATCTTGTGCACCTACATCCCTCCTTGCCGCTGGAGCGCGGCGTCATTTTGAGCGGCCATCTCCTGCATCCGAATATGATGATCTTGCATCTTCGCAGCCTGCTCATGCTGATGCTGCTTGTCCGCTTCCTCGGCTTGCTGTCGGGCCTGCTGCTCAGCCTCTGCCGCTTGTTGCTGCTGTGCTTGCATCTGCGGCGCTTGGAGCGCCTGCTGGTGCTCAGCGACGTGCTGATCGACCAGCGCCTGCAACTCCGGCGGAAGCTCGTCGTATTCGTCGCTTTTGCGGTATCGGTTGTGCGCGGCGATATGCACTTCGTGATCGTAGAAATCCCGCACGACCGGGAGCTTCACGGGCGGCTGCGGCGGCTGAAACATCGACGTGTCCATCCCCCGTTGCGCCAGAGCGGCCGCCTGCTCCTGATACCCCTGCATCTGTTGCTGGTACTGAATGAGCGCTTGAACCGTCGCCTCATCGCCGAATGCCTGCTGGTACAGCCGATTCTCGGTCAGCGCCTTGTTCTCGTCTTGCTCGGTATCGTCAAAATATTGAGTCGCGATCGACTCGCCGAGCATGCGGACGACGCGGCGGCTGTCCGGTTGGCCGGTCTGCGGGTTGTTGAACAGGCCAGCACCGTACATCTGCATGACCTTCTCGTCTTGTACGGCTTTCAGCGTCGGCATGCTGGATCCCGGCACGACGTCAACGACCTCTCCACCGGTCAAGTCGGCACCCATGAACGAAAATGCTTCAATCTCTCCATTCTCTCCAGTGATGGACAACTGCTGCTCTTCGGGAAAATGCTTCTGTACGAGCCGTAGCACCTTCTCGCCCCAAATCTTGATGCCGTCCTCATACGACTGCACCAGCAGCGCGAGCTTAGTTTCATCCTGCTCCACCTGCAGTTGCAGCCCGCCAAGCGTGTTATTGCCCCTCGGTGTCGCGCCCTGGCTGATCTCATGCGCGCCGGAGATGTCCTCCATGTCCGATTCGTCGCGCTCCATGGCTGCTTGCCAGCCGTTGTCTACCGATGCGCCCTGGACACGTTCAGGCTTCGAAGAACCAATCGGCGTATACGTGACGATGCCGCCGATCTCGTTGACCAATTCCTCGTCATCCACGCTCCCCTCCGGCTTAAGCCAGAGCGGATTGCCCATCTCTTCGAGGATGCGTGCCTCTGCCGTGCGCTTGATGTTGTAGGACTTCTGCGGCGTGGTCAGGTCCGTCACCATGCCCGTTGCTACCGCTGTACCGGGGAGCGGAATGGCCGGGAATAGGATGTACGGGAACTCGCCGGGGTCTGTGCTGTTCTCGAGCTCCTTATCGCCGGCGATGACGATCCGACGGCCATTCGGGTACCGGCGGCACGGCAGCTCCCAGTAGTCGTACAGCCAGGCGTGATGCTTGTACGTCTTATTCTTGGCTGAGCCGAGTCCGCCGTCGAACGAGTTGCGGACCGTGATATCGCCTTCCGGCGCTACCTCGACGCCCCAATCATCCTCGATCTGGTCGACGTCAACGGGGATTCGTTCGACCACCCATTTGATTTCCTCGGGGCTCTCGGCGTTCGGATCGACGTAAAGCGAGAACTGATCCCGAACGACAGTAACGATCTTACCTGTCTTCGTCGGCACCTCGGCATCTTCCATCCCGGTCAACATGTCTGGCTCGACGGCGATGTCGTCGCCCTGGTTCTTATCGACGTAGACCTTAAGCGCGGGGAAGCCGTCCAGTAGCATGAAGAACTTCAACCGTCGTGTCTTCGCGTCCATCTTGTCCTCTGTCCACTGGAACGTCAGATACTTGAAGCCCGCCTTCGCCGTCTCGATCCGGTCAATATCGTTGGTATCCGGCTTGACTTCAAGCTGCACACGGTTCTTACACAACTTGGAGAGCAGCGTCAGAATGGCCGGCTTGATCTTGTTGAACGTCAGCCGCACCTCGCCTGGCCGCAGCTCGGGAACGTACACCTGCCGGGCTACTCTGTCCCAGCTAATCCATTGCTTGGACGAATAAAAGGACCGGTTGATCTGCACCTGCCGCAAGATCGACCAGTCCTCTGCTTCTTCGAAGCGTTCCTTCACGAATGTTATGCTGTCTTGCTTCTTGCCCTTTGCCAAGTGCCAACACCTACCTTATCCGTCGCCTGTTTCGCGTTGCTTGGTCAGCTTGATCGCGTATCCCGGCACCGTGACCTCCGTAATCGTAAACGGCAAAAAGCTGATGTCTGGATGCTTGACCGGGTCCGTGCCGATGGCGTATGCGGCGTCTTCACTCTCAGATGCGACATACCTGCGCGTTGTGCCGATTGCTAGCTCAAATAGTTTCATGGGTCATCCTCCTATGAGATAAAATCAATTGGCTCTTCCTTTCCTTCTGGCGGCTGCTCGGCGCGCTTCTCACGGATCACCTTGCCCGCGTAGGCTTCGAAGCTCGGCGCCTGAATGCGGTCGAGCAAGTCGCGTCGCTCTGCCGCCCAGTGTGCCTCAAGCTCGCTCAGCTTCCGCTCAGCGCGGCTACGCTCGATGTGCAGCTGGCACAAGAGCAGAAACACGATAGCTCCCATCGTGATAATGATCGTACTCATCATCCCGCATACTCCCCTTTCCGCTTGCGCTTCGACCGCGCTTGCTTGTCCAGCTTGTCGATATGCTGCTGCACCTGTTCTTCCTTCGTCGGATGCCTCGGCGCGCCGCTCGGCTTCGACGGCAACGTCCGCATGCCGCAGAAGTACCGGATCGCGTCCGGCCCGTGTGTCAGCTCATGCGGTTCAGTAGCCACGTCATTCGGGTCTTTCTCGTCCTTTAGCACGGCCGGCAGCGTGCGGATGATGTTCTTGCAGTTCGAGAAGAACTTAATCCGTGCCGTCTTCTTGGCCTCGCCTGTTTGCTCGTCGAACGTCTCGTATGGTGCCAGCCACTCCTTAAGGTTGAGCCAGCCCTGGATGCGCTCATTGCCCGCCTTGATGAGCGTCACGTCGTTGTTCTGGAATATCTCCGCCGCGCTCTTGCCAGTGTCCTGCCTGCGGTTCCACAGATCGGGCGGCGCGTAGGTGAGCTTGATTCGCTCGGACGGCAGCGTCATCTCTTTCAGCCGCTTGGCCGCCGCGCTGATGATGTGATCCGATTCGTAGACCTCTTTGTACACGTAGGCGAAGCCCTGCATATCGACGGCAATCCAGTACGCAGCCAGCATGTCCAATCCGTAGTCGAGCACTCTAAACCGTTGCCAGTCATCCGGGATAACGAACGGCTGGATGACATGTACCGATTCGCTGAACTCTTCGAAGTACGTGCCGCCAGGCAGTCCGTATTCACCCAGGCCGACAACCTTGTACCGCGCTGGATTCGTGCGCTCCAGGTCTTCAATGAGCCGTCTATCCGCGTCATCCAACCACTCGTTGCACTTATAGGTCGTCGTGTACGTGTCAGCATCCGGGTCCGTATTGTCGAAGAAACGGCTCTTTGTCCAATGCGAGTCGATCCACGGGTTATAGCTCAGCGTCACCTGCTTCCAGAGCCCGTCAGGCATCTCACCACGAATAGACTCATCGAAGGTTCGGAATTCTTCTTCCTTCTCGATTTCGAAGGCTTCCTCCACCCAGGCCCAGCAGAGCACCCCGACGTCAACCGTGATCGACGTTATCTTAAGTGGATCGTCGAAGCCTCGAAACAGGATCTTCTGCCCTGTCGGCAGGTACTTGGCCTCCAGCGGCGATTCGGTAAACTTCCAGAGATGGAATACTTCCAGCCGGCGCGCTGCCCACTTCAGCACCGCATACGTGCTGTCCTTGTTCGTGTTGAACGTATTGCGGACAACGACGGCGTTCGCCTGGGGGTGCTTCATGATGTTGTAGATGTACCAAAGCGCCACCGTCCGGGACTTCTTGGACGCCCGGCCGCCCTTCAGGACGCGGTACCGCTTCTTCGACCGCCAGAAAGAGCCGTATCCGCGGCCAACCATGTCAGGTAGATTTATTTCCATGCTAATCACCTTCAAAATGGACCTATGCGTAAACACGAGAAATCGCGAGTAAAACGGAGATCGTCATTTCGCACGGGATGCGCGAATTCGCCGCCATCTGGACAGTAAAAAGAGCGCTTGATTTTTAGCTAATCGGCGCTCACGGTCGAATACGGCTGATTCTTATATGTCAAGGTTTCGGACTTTACGTCAAAATACACATTTTGCGAGGTAGCCTAATCCGGCAGGCTCTCCTCTCCCTTGAAGACGACAACCTGCCCTTCGACCTGCTGCTTATCCACCCACATGCTGTACCGTTTACCGAGCAGCTCCGCGGCCCGAAGGCGGTCCTTGCCGTCGAGCTCTTTCTTGACGAGTGACTGCTCGCCCATGCCCATGCCGAGCGGGAACTGCTCTTTGACTTGGCCGCGCAGCACGTTCGTCAGAAACTCCAGCACTTCGTCCTGCTTGGCGATGCGCTTCTCGTCCTTCTCGGCGATTGCGGCGTCGATGTAGGTCTTAATGGCAGGTTTTAGCAGGTTCTCTTGCCCGATGACTCTTGCTGTTTTTTCGCTATACCCTGCTCTGACGGCCGCCTCCGTGGCGTTTCCAGTCTCAAGGTAAAAATCCGCAAACTGTTTTTGTTTCTCCGTCAGTTTCACATGGCTCACCTCGCCCCGCTCTCTCGTCGTAAGTCAAGCCTTCAAGTTTCAGCAGCCCCTCGGCTGTCAGCCATTCATGATAATTGCCTTTCACCACCAGGGCCACCTCACTTTACTATTTTTCCACAATATGGTACTATGACGTTAAGCCGTTGTGGGAAGGCATCCCCGCGGCCCTTTTTATTTGCATGAACAAAGCCGCCCACGAATGGACGGCTCGCTTTAAATTATTCGATACTAGCATAATAACACGGATTTCGGGGCCAAAAGTCGCATCGGTGTAGCATTTATCTCCAGCCAGCTCGCGCAGCAATCGCCGTAATGATCCCGTCCCGCCACCGAAACACTGTTGCCCGGTGCGCGGGGATCTCCGCCGCAATTCCGTCCCACGTCAAGGTTTGCGGCCGCGTCCAGTATCGCAACTGGATGAGTTTTTGCCGGTCATCAGGCAGTCCGCTGACAACCGACTCAATGGCATCCACGACGTTCATCATCTGTTCTAAACGTTTATGGCTGACAAGCAGTATAGCCGTTCGTCCTGTGGGGTCGCCTGGCAGATTACTCTTGCCACCTCCGACATTCTCGTCCTCTGACGTTTTGCCTTGCAACAGATCGTTCTTAATCCGAACAATCTCTCGTAGCGTGTCGTGGTAGGCGTACAGCTCGGACTCGACGTGTAAAAAGGTCCCTCGTTTTATTTTAAGCATTCGTGCTGCTCCTCTCTATCCTGCTTTGATCTTGTCGATGCGGGCTTTCAAGGCTTGCATCAGCTCTTCTTGGCCTGCTGCTTTACGTTCCAGTGCGGCCGCAGCGTCCATGTCCATCGTGCCTTCGGCGATCAGCTTGATAATGACGACGCTCTGCCGGAGGCCCTGGCGATGAACGCGCGCATTCGCCTGCTGCTCGTACTCCAAACTCCAGATCTGGTCAAACCATACGACCGTCTGGCAGCTCGACTCCTGCAGGTTCAGGCCGTGGCCGGCCGACTGCGGGTGCAGCAGAAGCAGCGGAATCTCGTTGTTGTTCCATGCGGCGATGTCGTCATTCCCGTCTCTACCCTTGCGAAGAATGCGTGCTTGCGGGAACCGCTGCTGGATGCGTGCCAGGGAATGCTTGAAGTTATAAAACAACATGACCGGCTTCCCGTTCGCCGCCTCGATGATGTCCTCCAGCGCGTCCAGCTTCGCATCATGAATCCACTTCATCCCGCGCTGCTCGTCGTAGACGGTGCCAGACGCCATCTGCAACAGCTTGTTGCTCAGCACGGCCGCGCTGGCCGCTACGACGTCCGCATCGACGTACTCCAGCAGCAGATCTCGCTCGAGAGTCCGATAGAGTTCCGTCGCCTTCGCGTCCAGCTTGACCGGCATCATCCGATCGATTCGCTCAGGCAGCTCCAGCCAGTCGGCGGCCTTCATGCTCACGGCAACATCGGCGATGGCCTCGTAGATCCGCTCTTCGGCCTCACGCTTTTGCCGCCAATGGTAGACGATATGTCCGTCACGCTCGCCGGGTGTAAAGTACCGGTCCCGGTAGGCGGTAATCGTATTACCCAACCGCTCGCCTTGGTCGATCAGGTAGATCGGCGCCCACAGGTCCATCAGACTGTTCGGCGCCGGCGTCCCAGTCAATCCGACGAGCCGCTTGATCAGCGGCCGGACGCGTTTTAGCGCCTTGAACCGTTTGGCCTGGTGGCTCTTGAAGCTGCTCATCTCGTCGACGACAACCATGTCAAACGGCCACTTGCTGCCGTACTCCTGCACCAGCCAAGGCACATTTTCGCGGTTGATGACCCAGATGTCGGCGTCCGCTCGCAGCGCCTTCCGCCGCGCCTCCGCGCCACCCAGGACCTTGGAGACTCGCAGGTGCTTCAGGTGATCCCACTTACCGACCTCCCGCGGCCAGGTGTCGTCCGCTACCCGCAGCGGCGCGATGACCAATACTTTCGCGACGTCGAAGTAGTCGTTGATCAGCATGTCGATCGCGGTCAGCGTGGATACCGTTTTACCCAAGCCCATCTCAAGTAGCAAGGCGATGTATGGTGTGTCCAGGATCCGCTCGATGGCGTGCTGCTGGTAGGTATGTGGGGTGAACTTCATTTCGGCATCACCTCCGCAATAAACCGATCGATGTCGGCTTCACAGTCCAGTTTGTAATGGGTGTGGCCCATTGCCAAAAGCGTCTTTCGCCATTTCCGCTGCATCGGCTCCAGCGGCTTACCCGGTGCCTTCATCTCGACATAAACGGTGCGGCCACCTGGCAGGATGACCAGGCGGTCAGGCACTCCTCGGTTGCCCGGGCTCACCCACTTCGGCATTTTACCGCCGATCCGCTCCACCGCCAGCCGCGCCTTTCGTTCCAGTGGGGATTCTCTCATGATGTCTTTTCCTCCTGTTGCCGATGCCGTCATTTCGCGCGTACTCCTGTATTACGCGTTTAACTTATATTCACGGGCTCCGCTATATAGTTAAATACTACTACTACTACTACTACTAGGGATTTTACGGCAACAACGGCAACAAACCGCTGAAACCCTTGGCACGCAAGGGGTTGAGACGTTGCCGTGAACTCTGTTTGACGGCAACATCACGGCAACAACGGCAACACCTCACGGCAACGCACGGCAACGCACGGCAACGCACGGCAACGCACGGCAACGTCATAACGATCGTTCAAATACCCGCTGAACGCCGTACTCACCTACTCGCACCTTGCCTTTTCGTTCAGCCCACCCGTGCATGTTCCGCATCAGATCCATGATCTCTTTAGAGTCCCATGGCTTCATATCGCCGCGGCGTTTGCCGAGACATTCCGTCCAAATCTGGGCCGCACAGACGCGGTCCCGCTGCTGGCCGGTCGGCCGGTCCAGCTCGTCAACCTCCTCGGACTCCAGCCACTCCTGAATAAGCCCCTCCCGCGGATCGGACTCCATGTGCGCGGCTTGCCGCCGATCTGCCTCCTCGCGGGCCTCGCGATCCAGCTCCAACGATTCCCCCGCCTTGTACCAGCACATCACCTCAGCCCAGATCTGCCGGACCTCGTAGTCGGTCAAATCGTCCCAATGGCTGCGCCCCGCTTGCTCCGGCACAACGTCCACTGGCCAAAAACGGCGATTCCCTGTCGCGTCCTTCAAAAACTCCCGGTTGTTCGTGGTCCCAAAAAAGATGCATTTCCGCGGAAACTCTGACACCTGGCGATCGTACGCCACGCGGTACCGGTCCTCCGTCTTCGATAAAAACGCCTTGACCTCCTCGACCTCTGAACGCTTCATCGCCGACAGCTCCCCGATTTCGAAGATCCAGCCGCTCTGCAGGTGCTCGCCGGCCTCTTTATTCTCAAACGTCCGTAAACTATCCGAGAACCACTCCCGGCCAAGCTTAGCAAGCAGCGAGCTCTTGCCGGCGCCCTGCGGGCCGACAAGGACAAGCATCTGGTCGAACTTACACCCGGGGCGATACAGCCGCGTCACGGCCGCCAGCAGCATCTTCCGCGTCACTTGGCGCGTATACGGCGCGTCGGCGGCGCCGAGGTACGTAATAAACAAGCGCTCGGCACGCGCGGTGCCGTCCCACTCCGTCGCCTCCAAAAACGTCTTGATCGGATGAAACGTATTGCGGTGGACGACTTCCGTGAAGGCATTCTGCACCATCGCCGCCCCCTTGATGCCATACGTCTTCGAGAGCCAGTGCTGCAGGCGCTTGTCGTCCGCGCCAAGCCAAGGCTCATACGAACGGGTCCGGCGATCCCGCGCGCGCCACGGTAGATTGCGCAGTACGACCTCAGCGTTGCCGAACGCGTCGTAACCGAGAACGCCATGCCACGGGCCGTGCGATAGCAATAGCTCGACATTGCCGGCGGTGCCAAGAGGTACACCCGTCTTGTGGTGTACCTCCAGCTGATCCTTCCAACTATCCTCCGGCTCGGCCGTGGCGGCGTCCGGCGTATCGTCGTACTCCTCGTCGCCGAAGTCGTCAGCAAACGCCGCCTCGAGCTCCCCCATTTTCATCCGCTTGACCTCCGGCAGACTCGCCACCCAGTGCTCCATCGCCATGTGACTTGGCTTCTTGGCATCCGGCGTATGATCCTTCACGCGCTCGTCGAGATGGCCGAACTTGTGTACGCGGACCAGGTCGAACAGGTTGTATGTCCGGCCGTCGGCGATCGGGTCGGAGTCCTGGTGCGAGTAGACCAGCTCCTGGCCGGGGTAGAGCTCCTGGCCGTTCGCGGAGCTGCCGCGGACGTACGTATATCGGTTCGGCATCGTGCCGACTGAGTAGACGTCGTCCAAGAACTCAGCGATGCCGTCCTCGGCCGGGTAAGCCCGGCAGAACAAGCCGATCGTGCCATACTTCTCCCGCGGATCCTGCGCGCGCTTCCCGGCGAGCACCGGCGCCTTGTCATCGGCGTGCCGCGGCCATGACATGACGTCCTGCCAGTTCGCATACTGGTCAAGCAGGCTGTCGACCGGCAGCGCGGCGCCATCGGCGATCTCGAGGACAGGGTCGGCATCACTGCTACAACTCGGCCAGTACATGAGGCGGTGGATGTGGAATGTAGTCTTGTCGAAATAGCTCATGCCGATCTGCTCCGCCAGCTTGCGCGCGGCGGCCGCATACTCGTCGGGACTCATCGGGCGGTCCGTCGGCACGATGACGCGGTATTTCGGCTTCTCCGGGCGATGGCTGTGCGTGCTGTAGACCGCGTAGGCATAGCCGCCAAGGACAAGCTCGACGGCGAACAAGAAGCCGTCGTCGGCGAAGTCCGCGTCGAGCGTGATCGCGCTGCGCGAGCTGACCGCCTCCTTCTTCCGGCGTCCGCCATCGAGCATCCCGGCGACGAAGCCGGGGCCGTCCTTGGCGTTGCCACGGGCGTTGCGGTCCATTTTGTCGTACTCCGCCATGCTCTCCGCTGTCCGGCGGACCTGTCGCAGCCGGTCGCAGAGCTCCGGCCAGGTCATGTACTGCGCCTTCCAGTTGAGATCCGCCCGGTGCTTGCCGATCGATATATCCAGTTCGAGATCGTTCATGTCTTGTCACCTCTGCTCTGCTTCTCTCGCTTTCTTGATCAATCGGTCGATATACCAGCGGGCCTTACGCAAGTCCTCGACACCATTCTTGCGCTTCCAGCGCCACAGGTATTTAATCGCCGCCCCGGTGTCATACGCTTCCTCGCCCGTCAGGCCAGTCGTCGCTGCGGCGATCGCGTCGATGCACTCAATGCCGCCGGCCGTGTAATGCGCTGGGTGATTTACTGGATCGTTCATGATGCTAACCTCCATAGATGTAAGATTAATAGGATCATAAAGAACCAAAAGCCGGCACAGTACACGAGAGCGACCAGCAAAATCCAGTTCACACGTCTCACAAATGCTTTGCCTCCTTGCGGCGTAAACCGCCAAAGTCTCCGCGGGCGCACCGTTCAAACTTGGGCAGCGTCAACGCGTCCGCTTTGCTCCAGCCATTGCGAAGGCGCTCTCGCAGGCTGTGTGCCGTCAGACCCAACGCCTCCGCACGCTCGATGTCCGCAAGCGATACCTTGCGCTGACGTTCCGCCCGGAGCTTAATCGCTTCTTCATGAGTAAGCGTGGCCGCGTCCTCTTCGGTGTACCCGGCCGCGATCCGGCGGGCGTACTTGCGGCGGCTGATGCCGTTGGCCGCCGCGACGACCAGCCAGTGTTCGGGTAACTCGAGACTGCGCTTCATAGGCAGCTCGCTGATCGCCCGATCGACACTCCATCCGTACTGGTGCACACGTTGATATACATTCTTGCTGGAGATGCCGATCGCTGCCGCTTGCTCGTAATGCTCAGGAGAAATATAGATGCTCATGGATGACTGACTCTCCTTTACGTAGCGTTTTATTCGGACATGTTCTTAAATTAAAGTGTTTGACAAAGTAAAACAATTGTTGTATTATTGATTTATAAAGTTAAACAAAGGAGATGGTTGTAAGTGGAAAAAGAACTGAAAGCACATATCCTTCGAATGACAGAGAATGCAAATTGGGCCGTACGCGCATTGCCTAATATGCTTGAAAAGGGAATACGTGTACTAAATAGTGAGGAGGCTCAGTCCGCTATTAAAGAAAAAGGCAGAGATTCCGTTATCCACCACGTCGCTTTCAAACTTGTTGACGAATATTACTGATCTAACCAACAAGCCGGGGAAACCGGATGAGGTCGAAAGGACGTAACATAAAATGAGCGAAGCGGAAGATTACATTAACTCTTTGAACCAAGAGTACGGCCTTTCCTTGACTGGTTTGAGCCCTCTCTACGAGTCAATGAAACTCCCCAAAACAGCTATCCGGAATGTCGTCAAGGACTTTGGTAATGGACTCGGTCGCGTCGTATACGTCGATCCACAAAACCGACTAATCGCCAACAGGATGGAGCCTTTGGTCGTCGGCCTGGCGGAAACTGCTGCAATGCTTGGATGGTCGAAGCAACAAGTCTCTGAATACATCAAACGCGATAAGTTTCCAGAGCCTGCCCTGAGACTTGCCAGCGGCCCACTTTGGACCATTGAGCAAATTGAAAAATACCGAGACGCTCGTAGCTGAGCGTCTTTCTTATGATCTTCCGTATTCAGACCCAGCCCATGAATACTTCTTCTGTCTTTCTACATTTGCGGCAGGTTTTATTTCTTTCTTCGAGATTGTGTTCCCATTCATGACGGCAAAATAATCGCTTAATCCAATTCACGATCAAAGCCACCTCATGTCCTTCCGTATTCACCATTTTGCTTTGACTTCACGATGCAAAACCAATACGCCGTCTGCTCGCTGACTTACTTCAAGATAAACCTTGTCTCTGTCCCCAATAGCTTTTACAAGCGGCCCCTCGTACGGAAGCTGCTGGTATAATGTCTTATCGCGGTTACTGATAAGCAAAGACGAATTTTCAGGAAACAGTGCCCGTTGCAGCTTGACTATGAATTTTTCCACTCATGTTCCTCCGTGTTCATCCAATGTTCATGTCCTTGGCGTTTTTTGATAGGGCCACATATTTTTCCCGCCATTCTTCACTTTCCAAATACATACAATTGGCCGCATTGTTTCGCTTCCATCCAAATTCACCCTCCCATGTATTTGATTATTCATTTTGTTACAAACTTTCGCCTCAGTACTTCACCAGCTCGCTGTTTGATAACCTTGTCGCCCTTATCGATTGCTAAACCATAGATGCAAAACAATTGCTGCTGGACTCCGGATCTATCTTTCTCGGATCGACAGACAGGAGAATCAAGTGTTTCCTCAAGCTCACGGATGCGTTTCTTAATCAGAGATTCCCAGCTTGGCATGTACAGCCTCCTATTCAATATGTTGTATGATAGCGAAGCTCCCGGAGCCGGGCATTGCCATACACACTGGCTTGCTCCTGAGTCCATACCGGCTCCGTCGCTGCTCGCTCAGGCGTCCAGCCACAATCGCGGATGCGGCCATAGAACGTGCTCCGCTTGATGCCATTGGCGTCAGCAAGCGCCCTGATCTTAGCCGGGATTTTGCGCCGGGTACTCGCTGCCCTCGTCATTGCCTCCTGGCGAGTGAGAGGCGGCGTTGTAGCCGCCCTCTCCAGCTCCCAGCCGCGCCCAAACCGGTAGTAAAATGTGTCGCTCGATACTCCGTTTTGCTTTGCCAGCTCGCGCCACTCCGGATAGGAGCGTTGCACTTTCGGCGGCTCGCTGATCGCCCGATCGACGTCCCAGCCAAGCCCGCGCACTCGACTCTCCAGCGTTCGCGCGCAGATCCCGCACTCGGCTGCCGTGGCGTAATCCTCCGGCGTGATGTAATAGTGACGGGTCATAATGTCATCAGTCCTTACAGTAAAATGAGGTCTCAAACCCGGCGGCCTTCAGCGGCAGTCCGGGCGCCCAGTCGATTGGTTGCCCCATGATCGTCGTCATCTCATCCACGTCGCCGAAGCCTACTGGGCAATCGCCGACGATTTCGTCATGCACATGGAGTGGCATCGGGTAGCCGGCGTCGTCCAGCCGAAGCATGTTCTCGGCGAGGCAGTCACGGGCGATCGCCTGCACCAGGTTCTCCACGAGAGTCCCGCCCCATGTCCGCTGTCGGCTCCATTGACCTCGATCATCCTGCGCGAAGAACGTCAGGCCGTCCTTGCCGAATTTCTTATCGTGTTGAATCTCGACCTGCGGGTAGGCGAGGCTGTGACCGCTCGGCAAGTCGGCGAACAGGAAGCCGGCAGCATACCGGTACTGGACACCGTGTGCCAGCTTAACCGTCCGCTTCTCCCGAACTGCTTGCATCGCGGCTTCCTCGGCACGGTACCATAGCTTGCGGATCTTCGGGTTTGCCTCTCGCCATTGCCGCACAAGGCCGTCATAATCGTCCGGCGGGATCTCCTTCTTCTTATCCATCTTCTCCAGCGCGGCCCGGCCGCCGCCGAAGCCACAGGCGAGCGTTGCCACCTTGCCCGGCGCCCGGTAGCTGTAATTGGCGTGTCCCTTGACGATCGTCTCAAACGGGACGCCGAACATGCGCGCCGCGGTCGCCTCATAGATTTTGCCGTGACCGAGGAAAACGTCGATCACCCATTGCTCATCGGCCAGCCATGCGATGACGCGCGCCTCAATAGCGCTGAAGTCCGAGACGAGGAAGCGGCAGCCGTCCGATGGAATAAGCGCGGTGCGCACGAGCTGGGAAAGGATGAACGGCGGCGCTCCGTACAGCAGCTCCAGCATCTCATGATCGCCACTCCGCAGTGTCTCCCGCGCGAGTGCCAGGTCGCCGTGGTCTTCCAGCTCGTTCTTAGGCAAGTTGTGCATCTGCACGTTCCGGCCAGCCCACCGCCACGTCCGGTTCGCGCCGCAGAATTGCAGGATGCCGCGAACCCGATCGTCCGCGCAGATCGTGCGCGCCATGGCGTCGTATTTGCTGTTGCTGGTCTTACCCATCTCCTGCCGGAGCATTAGCATGCGACGGGTGTCTTCGTCCGGCGCCGCGTCGAGCAGTACAGGCATGAAGTCCTTGCCGAGGCCGTCCGGCGTCTCCAGCCCGCGGTCAGCGAGCCATGCCTTCAGCTGTGTTAGACTGTTCGGGTTATCCAGCCCGGTCAGCTCCTTCGCCGCTTGCGTGAGGCGCTCCGTGTAGTTCTCCGCGCAGATAATCGCTTGTCGGACGAGCTCCGGGTCGAGCCGGACACCTTGATCGTTGATGCGCTGATCGAGCGCCCAGAGCCGCCACTCCCTTTCCGGCACCGGGAAGCGCTCCAGCTTCCGAGCGACCTCCCGTTCAACGACAACGTCTTGCCGGCAGTACTCCACGAACTGCGCCCACTTCTCTGGCTCATGGTGCGGCAGATTGCGGGTGCGCTGCCCGTTGACCTTCGTCGGCTTGCACGGAACGGAAAAATACTTGATCAGCGCTTTGCCCTTGGCGTCCTTCTCCGCTGACAGCTTCAGCACTTCAGCGACGCCGCCGAGATTCCCCGGCAGGCCGAGCGTCAGCGCGTGGACGGCGGAGCAGCGCCATTGGGCTGGGTCGCAGTCAATGCCGAAATGCCTCCGGATACACGTCCTCTCGAATGCGGCATTAAAAGCTGACTTGATGATGTTCGGGTCGACCATGTCCCGCATAACCTGAGTAGGAACGTCCTCGAAGGCTGTCAGATCGACCACCTGCACTGGCTCGTCGTCGTAGGTGTACGCGAACAGCAGAATCTCAAAGTCCGGCGCCTCGACGTACCGATGAACACCGCATTTGATCAAGTCGACAGAGCTGTATGTCTCGATGTCGATGCGGAGAACGGTCATGAAGATACCCGATATGGAAGAATCAGGACGTCGATTCCTGTATCGCTTGAAAGAACGATCGGGTCGTTCGGCCCACGAAGTCTCAGCGTAACGGCTGTATTAGCGGCTTCAAATACAGCAAGCGCGGTCGAAAAGTATTCAGCATTGAACGTTCTAAGCGATTTACTCTTCACTGGAGCGTCGCCTATCTTAGCGGACAGAGTAAGGTCTGGATATTGACTATCAACGCTAAGATAAATGATTCCGTCGTCGATCTCCAATCTGGCTGTTGGCACTTTTTTGCTTAGCCTCACAGCGACCGCGGCAGTGCATTGCGCGGCGAGCAGCGCTTCCGGAACCTCTGCCTGCGAGATCTCGAACTCCTCAAGAAAGTCTGTAGGAAAAATCCGGCTAAGGTCCGGATATACACCTTCGATCGGTTGCCCTGTCTTAGCGTTAAGTGTTACTGGCTGCTGAAAGTTGTGCATGCCTGATACCCGGAGCGCGAAATGAGCATTTGTCACAAAAGCTATCCCGTTCGTCCCGTAGTGAATCCCCTGTAATATGGGACGAGATTCTCCGGTATAAGCAAACAGCTTTCCAAATTTACTAAGAATATCAACTTTAGAAAGTGTTTTGCTCATAGCACCTTGCCTCCATGCCGATGCGGCCGCGTCGCGTTGTAGGCCATCTTCTCGCGGATCGCCGTCTCCAGATCGATGCCGTACAGCCCGCAGGCGTCGAACACGCGAATCACGACGTCGGCCAGCTCGGAAGGGATGCCGCAGGGCTTCCATGTCTCGTCCGGCTGCTCATAGGTCCGAATCTCTTCACCGTTGATTTTCTTGGTGTACCAAACCTCGGTGTATTCGTGACCGTTCCGGTGATCTTCCAACGCCTCGGATGCCTCCGAGTGAATAAGAGAGATAATGTCGCCGAAGCTTCGCGGCTCATCGTGCCATCCTTTGCTTACGGCGTTGCGGTGTGCGGCCTCGACCAACGTGCTGATCATAAATGGTTGAACTGGGCTTTCACTCATTGTCAAACCCTCCTGTATAGGAAAGGGGATCAGTTACCCAATCCCCTATGCATAGTTAATAGAAGCTTAATTCATCCAGTCGTCTTCGCCGTCGACATCGAATTCTTCTTCGGCGAAGTCTTCGTTTACACTGCTGCGTCCTGCCAGAGACTCCCCATCTTGGACTTTGACGATGTTGTTAAGGCCGACCCCGATCCCCTTGCTCTTGTTGTCGTAGCTGTAGAAATTAAGGGAGACGCGAGCGTAGCAGCCCGAGTAGACCTCCGTCGTGTCCGTAATCTCAACAAACTTGGTGTTGCCCACAGCGTCTTTACCGACGGGCTTCGCGATACCAGGCTTCGTGTTGGCATACGCGTTTACATAGAAATGATCGGCGTAATTTGGATCGTCAGGCTTCTCCTCGTCGCCGTCGTGCAGGGGCAACTTGAAATTTGCAGGCAGCTTGCCTTTGTATTTCGTCATTGCCTCAGCCTTCAGTGCGTCGACGACCGCTTTGATCTTGCGGAGCGTCTCCTTATCCGTCTTCGGGATGAGCAGCGCGCAGCTGTACTTGAGCTGCCCCTGGTCATTTTCCTTTGGCTCCCAGATATTTGCGTAGGACAGACGCACCTTGCCCGTTACTACTTTCGTCGATTGATCGTTTGCCATGTTGTCAGCTCTCCCTTGTAGTGAATCAGATTAAAAATCAACCGCGCTTACTTACTGGTCTGCAAATCGATGTCTGGAACGATGGTCTCAGGACGGAACACGATACGGTAGTGAAACGGATCCACGTTAACTGCGTCAGTCTGTTCCACCAGGTAGCTCACGTTGTCACTTAATCCCAAGAAGTGCTTCTTGTAAGATTTCGGGCCAACTTTGCATGTGACGCTTAGCTCCCGAGGATCGTCATCATTCCCGAGCGAGCATAATCCCTCGATCGTCAAAAGGTACTTGTCAGTGATGCCGTTGAAGAAGACAATCCTGCGTTGCACTTCGAACGAATCGGCTGACTTGGAGATGTTTTTGGAGACGGTATCGGCCTCAGAACATGCAGACAACAGGAGTACGCTCATTAAAAGGACAAAAACTAGTTTCATTTTTCGAAATCCTCCCCAGCGAAATCATTTTCGACGCTGTTCACCGGCGCCCGCGGGTCGGTCTCCGGCACGAGGACCGGCTTGCCTGGTGGCTTAATCACAATGCCCTCTAGCAGCTCTGCGAATTGCTTCTTGCCTACGAGCTTCTCTAGCTCGCCGATCCCGCGCAGCACCGGGTCTTTCAGCAGCTTCGTCTCGTCGTAGCCGGCTGCTGTGAGCTTGGCCTTCGCCGCCTCGATGTCGGCGATCTTCCGATCACTCCGACCCTCGACCAGCTTCCACCGCGGTACGGCCGTGCCGCTCTTGGCCTGCTCATAGGCGTATTCCTGCACGTCCTTGGCCCACGTCTGCATCTGCTCAACGATATACAGGGTGTTGCCGATCTCCTCCAGTGTCATGAGACGCGGATCTTGAAACTCGTGAGCAAGGACCGACATAGCGGCGTCGGCGCGGGCGCGGCAGGTCGCCTTGACCTTGCACCAGCGGCAGTGATCGCCCGACGCCAGATCGCCTTCGCCGGCATCGGCCAGCGCGGCCGCCGGCCGGACGATGCTCTCAGCCCACGCCAGCAGATCATCAACCAGGATCGTGTCCGTGCTGACGCTGTCAAGTCGCGGCTGCACGATCGTCATGCGGATCTCCCGTATGTCGTACAGATAGTTGTAAGCGGACAAGGCTCCCAGCGCGTACAGCTTCATCTGCGAGTTACCAACCGCGCTGACTGGCACTCCCTTGCCGTATTTAAGATCGATGATCTCCATGACCTGATCGGCGATGATGACGACGTCGCCAGTGCCGTAGCCGTCAGGCACCCACTCGCTAAAATCCAATCGCTCCTCCAGCAACAGCACCGCGTCCGGCGAGCGGGCGAGCGCGGCCATAAAGCGCTCACTTACCGTCTCGACATAGGACTCGACGGCGTCTTCCATCTCGGATGAATAGTACTGGTTGCCGGCTACGAAATACTGCATCGCTGTCTGGAGCTTCGCGCGCTGTTTCGAATCGCACGGCAGCAGCTGTCGCCGCAGCTTCCACTCGCTATACTCGTGAGCCGCCGTACCCTCGTCTGCGTAATCGCTGCGCTTGTCAGGTATGCTCTCCTGCAGCCGGGCGCTCGGCGGGCAGTTGATCCACTGCGCCGCCTTGGACGCGCCGAGCAGGGCGTGTGCTCTCTGCGCATGCGCCTGACTCACTTCAAGCCCTCCAAATCTCTCAGGAACGCTCTCCGGTCCGATGCCGGAATGGCTGTCACATTCGGAACGCCATATTTATTCAGCAGCCCCTTGACCTGCGCAGCGCCGACACGCTTGCCGGCTTCACTCGCTGCCGCGCGCAGATCGACATCGGTCGGGACGTCCTCGTTGTCACCTGCGTCCTGCTGGTCGAGATGCTCTTCGACATCGTCTGCCTGGTCGTCTTCCTCGGCAGGCGGTTCTGGCTGCTTTGGAGTTTCCGTTTTCGTCTGACGCTGCCGTTTCGGCTTCTCGGGCTCCGCCGCTGGCGCAGGGATTGTGATCGGCTCCACACGGCCAGTTGTCAGCCCTGCCGCTAAAGCGGCGATTTTAAGCAGTGCTTCTTCGGCGGTTTCGCTGTTAATGATGATTTGTACGGACATGATGATCTTGCCTCCTGGTGTATGTTAGTCGTAGCAAAGGCTACGGTGTTGCTGCACCTGCTCTTGCATTAAGCTGATCTCCTCGCGCAACCGATCATTTTCGACTTCCAGCTCCAGCGCGCGGCGGATCGCGTACGGCCAGCCCTCGCGTGCGGCAGTAATGAATCGAGCGTCCGCCGGCTCAAATCTTCCTTCGGACCATGCCACACTGATAAACTGCATGTTGCATTCACCGCACCGGCACGGAATCGAGCTCCATTGAGACGGTGTCGCTGCCTCACAAAGCGCAAGGTCCTCCTCAAGATCGCGTGCTTGGTCTTTAAGCATCGACATCCACCCCCGCCGTCTCGTCGATGCAGTGATGGCATGCCTTAACTTCCGGCGCGCCGGGGAAAGGTTGCAGAAACTTGTCATGCATCCGGCCGCCGCACACCTGGCACTCTGCATCGAGCAGAATGACCTTGGCTACCATCGCGCGGAGCTGCCGTTCGAGCGGCCGCGCCGACCGCTTGGCGGCGATCATAGCTGCACCTCGACAAACTCGCCGTCTCGCAATGCATACCAGGTATCGGCCTTGATGGTCTCGCCATCGATCAGCGCGGACTTAACGCAAACGGGCTTATAGGTAGCGCCGGCCCGCGCCCATTCCGCAAGAGTGATCCAGCTGCCGACTTTACCGCGAATGAGGTTGTTGCCCCGGCCGATCGCCGCGCCGACAGATTGCGTACCTTGCAGAGCGAGCCGGGCATGGTTGCCGCTGCTGGCGAGCTGGGTATGGTTGCCGCTGCTGGCGAGCCGGGCACCGTCGCCGCTGCTGGCGAGCCGGGCACCGTCGCCGCTGCTGGCGAGCTGGGAACCGTCGCCGCTGCTGGCGAGCCGGGCACCGTCGCCGCTGCTGGCGAGCCGGGCACCGTCGCCGCTGCTGGCGAGCCGGGCACCGTCGCCGCTGCTGGCGAGCCGGGCATGGTTGCCGCTGCTGGCGAGCTGGGTATGGTTGCCGCTGCTGGCGAGCTGGGCATGGTTGCCGCTGCTGGCGAGCCGGGCACCGTCGCCGCTGCTGGCGAGCTGGGTATGGTTGCCCTCGGAATCGCCGGATTCATTGGTGATGGCTCGCGGATCGGTCCAGCACTTTTCCCACAGGAAGTCGAACGAAGCTTTTACAAAACCGGCCAGGCCGAGCTTTGCACCGATGCGGATTTTATTGGTAGAAATCTTGTTTTCTTCCGTATCGACATCGCCAAGCGCTTCAACTTCGGCGAACTCCGTGACAATGCCGGCATCGTCGATCAGTGGGTAATAATCCAACGTGTCGAGAGGGTTTTCGCAGAAATGGAAACCTCTTCGGCAAGCCCTCGGAAGGTCTGTCACCTCGAATACTTCATTCTCCTTGAACTGAAATCCGCGGCACTGGAACCCCGCGCCAAATGCTTTTACGCCTTTAACCATTGATAATTGCCTCCTTGTAAGGTAAAATAGCGGTAATATGTTTTGATTATCGTGCGATCATTGCGGCTCCTACCCCGCGATGATCGTTTTTCATTTCCTGCACCTTGTACAGTACTTGCATATCCCCTACAGTCAGCAGGCCCATCGTGCTCCGATCTGCATCACCGTCACACACGATGTTGACCCATGGTATTTCATCCTGAGGCCGTTGAGCTTCGTTCACCTTTCTTCTCACCTCCTCTCGTGCTTCTTCCCGGAAATCCTGTTTAACTGTAAAATGATAGATGCGTAATCAGATTCTTGCAGAAAGGAGGCGAGTCAATATGCCCACTCCTATTCCCTGGACGTTTAAAACCTGGATTGCCTGCTTTAAGGGCGTTGATCTCCCAATTGGCGACCTAGCAGACGACATACTTCGCGATTCGAGCTTTCCAGATGAAGACGATTTCGGCTTAATACTCGAACACCTGAGTACCAAGTCAAAGGGGAATTCTAACGTTTTGGAGACGTTCGCGCTTGTTTGGAGCTTCTATCAAGTCTCCAAGTAATTTACAACCAGAACCGTTTCGGCGCTGATCTGATCGCGGTCGGCGCCGTACTTCTTCCGCAACTCATACTGCTGATACGCTCCGACTGAAATCCGATCAACCCCATCTCGGCTTGCCAGCTCTGCAACTAGATCGGCAATGCTGACTTTAGAAAGGTCCATCTCTCCTCACACCTCCTCTCGTTACTACAATCAATCATAGATGCCGTGCTCCCGACGCATCGTCAGCACTTCGTCTTCTGTGACGTGGCCGGCTTTGATCATCATGCCGATGTGAGTCACGCCAAGAGCGGCGGATAGTTTGCGGAGGATTTCAGGTGACGGTAGTACGCCTTTATATCCTGTTTCCAACTGCGACATGTAGGGGGTAGATATGCCGCACAGATCCTTTACATCCATCATTGTCAGCCCTTTACGCTTCCGCAGCTGCTTCAAGTAGGCTCCGAATTCCGTCCCATTCACAGCGTTGCCTCCAATTTGTCGATCCGCTCGCACAGCTCGTATTGCCATTCCACATCCCCGGCCTCGCAGGCGATCCACGCCAATTGCTTAAGCTGATCGAGCTCGCGGACGAGTTTGGCGTTGATGTGCAGGCAATGACTGATCTCGGCCTGCTCTGCACCTGACAGGTAGATGAGCCCGCCCAGCCTGGTAGACTTTTCAAGCAGCTCCGCCAGGCGGCGGTGCACGGGATGGATGCCGATCATAACAGCAGCCCTCCCGACGCAATCCAAAAGATGATACCCAAGCCGATTAGCGCGATTACGAGCGCCAGGCTGTCTGGATAGTCAGACGATTCAAAAGTGACGCGGTCGCCAGGGTCAATATCCTTGCCGTTGATCTTAATGCGCACGATGCAATTCCCTCCTTACGCGGTTGCTTTGAGCGACAGTTACGAAGTCCGCTTATCCCCGAGCCCTCTTGCGGCTCCACTTCTGACCAAGCCGAGGAGTGTACCCGAGAGCAATGCGCTCGTTCGCATACTCTACGAGCAGGTCTTTGGCCGTTTCGTTGTATACGACCCAGGTCAGCCCGGTGCTGTTCTCTCCAGAGCGGTTGGATTCAAGGCGGCAAAACTGCTCAGTTCGAAGCCCGTGTTCACTGGAAAGCTTTGATATCAGATGAACCGTTACTTTAGCAATCGCGGCGACTTCCTTTGTCGTATACCAGTTACCAGCAGGGCGAGGTAATCTAGCGGGCTGTGGAGCCGTTTCGACTCTCGGTTGCCCCGTAATCATCTCCGCAATCTGCTTCCGAATCGCACGATCCGTTTCAGGGGTAAAGAGATCTCCCTGCTCTGCCATCCGAACCATTTGGAGCAGCTTCGTAATCTTGTCGTGCTCCATGTTGGCTAGAGGCACTTTAGGCATCGGCACGGAAAGTTGATCGCGCATCCGGTTGAACTCTCCGATATACATCTCCTTGAAGCGTGCCGCCTCTTTGCCGGTGAAACCCATGACCAGGAACGAGAATCCATCTTGTGTGATGAGGTATTTCGAGTAGGTCTGACCGTTCTGCGGGTGAGTGTAGGGGGTCTCCGCAAAATTGCGGAGGCGGAAATCATCACTACACTCCAAGTTTCGAATTGCTTTTAACACATCATCGTGCCGCTTGCTGAACGTCTCGGCCACCGCCAGGCTATCCGTGACAGGCTTACCATTGTCGATAAATACGAGTTGAGTCATATTAGTTCGTTGCCTCCTTGTTCATGTAGCCACATCAGCAGGAACTCCCTAGTGGCCTTAGTCGGGAAGTACCACTTCCCGCCAAGCTTGAATTTTGGAAAACGCGAGTCGTAAAAAAATTGACTCTGGATCGTCTCCCAACTCATACAAGTGCGCCGTTTGAGCTCTCCTGTGTCCCAAAATACTTTCTCGGCGTCGACCTCTTTGATTAGCTCAGCGATGTGTTTATGGATGATTGCTTTTGCTTCTGCCGCATCTACACTCACAGAGATCATTTTGCTCCTCCTTTCATTCTACTTTCGCGATAATTGTCTACTTAAAGTAGACTATGCGATAAAAAAAATTTCATCTACACTGCGATCAACAAGTTTTGAGAACTGCTTTGCCTTCCCGACAGGCATTTCGTCAGGATTGCTTTCCCATTTACTAAAAGTTTGGCGGTGCACCCCAAGTTCGGCGGCGACTCTTTTCTGCGTCCAGCCTTTTAGCTGTCTTGCTTGTTTAACGGTCAGTGTCATCGCTGCAACACCTCCTCTCTGCTGCCGTTGAATCCAATAATAATCTACCTAAAGTAGAATGTCAACGACCTAAATCACAATTAATCTATCTTTGAGTTGATTTTTATCGACATACTATGTATACTCTGGACATAAACCAATTTGGAGTGATGATTGTGAGTATCGCGGATAACATCAAAAAGTTAAGGGAGCGATATGATCTAACCCAACAGCAGCTCGCCGAGATTGCTGGTGTAACGAATAAAGCGGTCTCCGCATGGGAGACAGGCCTAAAGGAGCCGAGAATGGGCGCAATCGAGAAGATCGCGAACCGTTTCGGAATAAAAAAGAGTAACATTATAGAAGAAAACGGCTTGGACCTGATCACTGACGACAAGCCAGAAACGCTGGCAGCTCATTTTGATGGCGAAGATTATACCAAAGAAGAAATGGACGAGATCTTGGAATACGCAAAATATATCAAATCCAAGCGGAAGGACTGAATGCTTATGCATCTTCTCCCGCTTTACGCCGAGGCCGAGCGCGAAGGGATTAAAGTGGTCGATTACCGGTTTAAATCCAAACGGATTAAGGGATTGTACTCAGACAATGTCATAACCATCAATGCGGCAGCGGTCTGCAGCAAAGAAGAGCGCATTTGTGTCCTCGCTGAGGAACTAGGGCACCACCACACTTCTTTCGGCAATATCCTCGACCAGGCAGACGTTCGAAACCGTAAGCAAGAGCGCCGCGCCCGAGGCTGGGCGTACCAGCGCCTCGTTCCGCTCTCTACAATTGCACAAGCCCACCATAAAGGTGTACGGAGCCGACATGAGCTCGCAGCATTTTTAGGTGTCACCGAGGATTTTTTGCAACAGGCCATCAGCTACTACATAGATAAGTACGGCCTGTCCGCACAGGTCGGTCATCGAACCGTAGTTTTTGAGCCATTGGGAGTGCTAGACCTGTTTGACTATACATGCTTTGTTTGCTGACTCGCGCTTTCCTGCCGTGAGGCGGTTTACTATAGATACAAAACGAACATATGTTCTGAAAGGTGGAAAAGAAATGGCAAGTTACAAGAAACACTCGACCGGATGGGAGTACCGTTTAAAGTACACAGACCCTTTTACAAAAAAAGTCCGCGAGAAATCGGAACGAGGTTTTAGGGTAAAACCTGAGGCCGAACTGGCGGCTGCGGAGTTTTTACGGAAGCTTAAGGAGGGTTCGGAGCAATCTGATCTGCCGCTATCCGATTATCTGGATCACTGGATTGAGAATTACCAAAAGGGTGTAAAAAGAAAAAATACGGCGGCACTGCACGAATTAAACGTTAAAAATCACATTAAGCCGTATTTTAAAAAACTAATGCTTCGAGAATTGAAACCGGACATGTACCAGAAATTCCTCGATCACTGCCTGAGCAAAGGATTGAGTCGTCGGACTGTCGAGATCATCCATACTACAGTCAATTCCGCGATGAGTCGGGCGCTAATTCAGGGTAAGATCGATCGTAATCCTTGCGTAGGCGCTATTAACAAAGGCATCAAGCGAAAACGAGAAGTGCAGTTTATCGAGTCATCGGATGTCCCTCATTTTCTGCAAGCAGCTCACAATTACGGTTATATCTACTGGATATTTTTCCGGCTGCTCATTGGAACAGGTCTGCGAAAAGGCGAAGCCGGGGCACTTCAATGGAGCGATATCGATTTTAAAAACCTGTCGATTCGCATAAATAAGACATTAGACTTCAAAGCAAAGATTAATGAAGCGATGTTTGGGGATACAAAGACGATGCATTCCGAGCGGATCGTAAAAATCAGCGAGGGGCTCGCGAGCGACTTGCGGTTCCATCTTGCTTGGCAAAACCAAAACAAACTCAACTCGGGTGATTTGTACTACCATAAGCTTAATCTGGTCCTGTGCCGACCAGACGGCTCGCCGATGCGAAACTCCAGCCTATTTAACGCATTTGAACGGATACTTATTCGGGCAAAGCTTCCAGCTCTACCGATCCATGCGCTGCGCCATACACGCGCGGTCCTCATGCTCGAGGCCGGAGCCGATATGAAGTATGTCCAGGAGCAGCTCGGACACGGGAGCATTCAGATCACATCCGACGTCTACTCACACATCTCCAAAAAACTCGAGGCGAAAAACACCGATAAAATTGATGCCTACGTAGATGGTCTGACTCAAAAGACGGGGGGCATTTCGGGGGCAGATTGATAGTACAACCTGCACACTCCAAAATGCCCCCAGAATAAAAAGCCCCTCAAACCCGCGCCATTACTGCATTCGTCATTCTAGTACAGCGTCAGATACTGATCCCGTTCCCACTCATGAATCTGGGTGCGGTACATATCCCATTCGATTTCCTTCAGCTCGTAGAAGTGAGACAGCGCGTGTTCGCCCAGCGCGTCGCAGATGACTTCGCTGCGAAGCAGCTCGGAGAGCGCTTCTTTCAGGTCGTCCGGCAAGCTCGGGATGCCCTCTTCAATCCGCTCTTCGTCGGTCATAACGTAGATGTTGCGGTCCGTCGGCGCCGGAAGAGGCGTCTTGTTCTGAATGCCGTCCAAGCCGGCTTTCAACATAACGGCAAGCGCGAGATACGGGTTCGCCGCCGGGTCCGGGCTGCGCACTTCGATCCGCGTGCTCAGTCCGCGGGAAGCCGGAATACGGATCATCGGACTGCGGTTGCTCGCGGACCATGCCACATAACACGGCGCCTCGTAGCCGGGCACCAGACGCTTATACGAGTTGACGGTCGGGTTCGTTACAGCCGCGAAAGCACGGGCGTGTTTCAGCACGCCAGCCATGTAATAACGCGCCGTTTGGCTCAGGCCGAGCTTGTCGCTCTCGTCATAGAACGCGTTGACATTGCCTTGGAACAGCGACTGATGGCAGTGCATGCCGGAGCCGTTTACGCCGAACAGCGGTTTCGGCATGAACGTCGCGTGCAGGCCGTGTTGACGCGCGATCGTCTTGACGACGAGCTTGAACGTTTGAATTTGGTCGGCCGCTTTGATGGCGTCCGCGTATTTGAAGTCGATCTCATGCTGGCCCGGCGCCACTTCGTGGTGGGAAGCTTCGATTTCGAAGCCCATCTCTTCGAGCGTCAGCACGATTTCGCGTCGGCAGTTCTCGCCGAGATCCATCGGCGCAAGGTCGAAATAACCGCCTTGGTCGTTCAGCTCCGTCGTCGGATTGCCGTTCGCATCCGTTTTGAACAGGAAGAATTCCGGTTCCGGACCGACGTTCATCGACGTAAAGCCCATTTCTTCCGCTTCTTTCAGCACGCGCTTCAGGATACCGCGCGGATCGCCCGCGAACGGCGTGCCGTCCGGCATATACACATCGCAAATCAAACGGGCAATGCGGTCTTCCGCTACCCATGGGAATACGACCCACGTATCCAAATCCGGATACAGGTACATGTCGGATTCTTCGATACGCACGTAGCCTTCGATCGAAGAGCCGTCGAACATCATTTTGTTGTCAAGCGCCTTCTCCAGCTGGCTGACGGGAATCTCGACGTTCTTGATCGTGCCGAGCAAATCCGTGAATTGCAGTCGAATAAACCGAACATTCTGTTCCTGTGCGATACGTCTGATGTCATCTTTCGTGTAGCTCACGCGATCAGCTCCTTAATAGTGGTGGTTGGAATTATGGCGAATGGCATTCGATTATCTTTTGTTATAGAAGTGGGACAATTGACCTTGGATAAGCGAGGCCTTGTTCCCGGGCCTCTTCTCAATCAGCTGTTGTTTCAACAGGCGGTGAAGCTGGGCGTCGGACAGCTCGCGTCGCTTCACTTCGGAAAGCTCGCTCACGACGGTTGCATCCTCCGATTCCTTGGAAACCGGATTCATGACTTGCTTAATGCCGGCAATGTTAACGCCCTTCTCGATCAGCGATTTGATTTCGAGCAGCCGCTCCACGTCATTGAACGAGAATAACCTTTGGTTGCCGGACGTACGTGCAGGCACGATCAACTCATGCTGTTCGTAGTAACGGATTTGCCGTGCGGTCAAATCCGTCAGCTTCATGACGATGCCGATCGGAAAAAGCGCCATATTTCTGCGTATTTCGTCACCCATATCGCATCAACCTTCCAGTGTCTGATATATGCTTCCATTGTAACGCTACGCCAAAAACATGTCAAGTTGTGTAAGGTTTAATTACAATTAACTTACGGTCGGCTAGCATGGACAACGCATTCAGAACACCATATTTGACATGGGCATAGGTGAGACCGCCTTGCATATAGGCGATATACGGTTCGCGAATCGGAGCGTCCGCGGACAGCTCCAAGCTGCCGCCTTGCATGAACGTACCGGCAGCCATGATGACGGGATGTTCGTACCCCGGCATGTCCCACGGCTCGGGAACGACATGGGCATCGACGGCAGATGCGCGCTGCACGCCCTGCACGAACGCGATCAGCTGCTCCGCTTCCTTGAAGCGGATCGCCTGGATCAGGTCCGTTCGCGGAGCGTCGTAGCGCGGGTTGCTTTCGAAGCCGAGCATTTCGAACATCGCCGCTCCGAAGACGCTGCCCTTGAGCGCTTGTCCGACGAGATGAGGAGCAAGGAACAAGCCCTGGTACATCGCGCGCAGCGTTCCGAGCGTTGCGCCGACCTCGCCTCCGATGCCCGGCGCGGTTAACCGGTAAGACGTCAATTCCACCGCGTGTTTGGTGCCGGCCACGTATCCGCCCGTAGGCGCCAGGCCGCCGCCCGGATTCTTGATCAGCGAGCCGGCCATCAGATCGACGCCGACCTGGGTCGGCTCCAGCTCTTCCGTGAATTCGCCGTAACAGTTATCTACGAAGACGTAGACGTCCGGTTTCAACGCTTTGACCCGCTCGACCATCTCCCCGATCTGGGCGACCGTGTAAGAGGCGCGCCAATCATAGCCGCGCGAGCGTTGAATGCCGATGACGCGCGTCCGGCCGGTGATCTTTGCCGCGACGGTTTCCCAGTCGATCGAGCCATCCGGCAGCGGCGCCGCTTCGCCATAGCCGATGCCGAAGTCCTGCAGCGAGCCTTTGCCGTCCCCTGGCTCGCCGATGACTTTATGCAGCGTGTCGTACGGCCGGCCCGTGATATAGAGCAGTTCGTCCCCCGGCCGAAGCAGGCCGAATAACGCACAGCTGATCGTGTGCGTGCCGGATACGAAATGCGGCCTGACGAGCGCCGCCTCGGCGCCCATTACGTCCGCGTATACGAGATCGAGCACTTCCCTGCCGGTATCGTTATAACCGTAGCCCGTCGAGCCGTTGAAATGAAAATCGCTTACCCGATGCTGCTGGAACGCATCGATCACCTTCCATTGATTGCGTTCGGCGATACCGTCAATGGAACGAAAAACAGGGGCGGCCTGCTGCTCCGCAGCCTCCGCCCACTTCGTTAAAGCCAACCAGTTGTCACCTTGACGTTTCACTGTCCAAGTCTCTCCTCTTAATCGCAAGCTTGCGTCAACGGTGAAGCACATAAGCTTCCAGCTTATGTCCGTGCACCTCGTAGTCCTGCTTATTCAATTGCACTTTCAATACCATCCGATCCTGATCGACCGACTGCTCCAGCACCTCGCCCGTTCGATAAGCGAGCGCGATCAGGTCTCCGCGTTCGGCGGGGACGGCGAATGTCAGCGTGCTGCCGACCAGCTTGTCCTGAACGGCTTGGCGAAGCCGGGACAGATCACCCGCGTTATACGCGCTAATGGCCAGCACACCCGGTCCATTGGCCGGAACAAGCCCGGGGCGGTCCTGCACGCACAGGTCGATCTTGTTATACAGCTTGAGCTGCGGCTTATCCGCGGCGCCAAGATCCCCCAAAATGCGCTCCACGACGGCGATTTGCTCGTCTCGCATTGCGGAGGAACCGTCGATAACGTGAAGAACGAGATCCGCCTCGCACACCTCTTCCAGCGTCGCCCGGAAAGCGGCGATCAGATCATGCGGCAAATTCTGTATGAAGCCGACGGTGTCCGTCAGGATGACTTCCTTGCCGCTTGGCAGCTCCAAGAGACGGGAAGTCGGATCCAGCGTGGCGAACAGCTGGTTCTCCACATAGACGTCCGCTTGGGTCAGCTCGCGCAGCAGCGTGGACTTGCCGGCATTCGTATAGCCGACCAAGGCGGCCTGCTGGACGCCGGACTTCCGTCTGCGCTCGCGGTGAAGCGTGCGATGGCGGACGATCTCCTCCAGCGTATGCTTCAAATCCGTGATCCGTCCGCGTATGTGGCGGCGATCCGTCTCCAGCTTCGATTCGCCCGGTCCCCGCGTACCGATCCCGCCGCCCAGACGGGACAAATTGCGTCCGTGCCCGGATAGACGCGGCAGCAGATAGCTGAGCTGCGCCAGCTCGACTTGAATAATGCCTTCTCTAGTTTTGGCTCGCTGCGCAAAAATATCCAGAATGAGCTGCGTCCGGTCGATGATCTTCAAATCGAGCGCTTCTTCCAGATTGCGCACCTGGGCGCCCGACAGCTCCTGATCGAAGATTGCCGTCGTGGCGCCAAGTTCATCCGCGGCCAGGCGAAGCTCTTCGACCTTGCCTTTGCCGATGAACCATTTCGCATCGACGCTGTCCTTGTTCTGCGTCATCGAAGCGAGCACCTCGACGCCCGCGGTTTCCGCCAGATTGACGAGCTCGCGCAGCGAGTGCTCCGGATCTCCGGAACCGCGCTTGATATCCGGCGTCACGAGGCTGACCAGTATTGCCCGGTCACGCAGATCCGTATCGGTATCGTAAGATGGTTGGCGCATGCAGTTATCGTACCGCTCCTTTGTTTCACGTCTATCGCGATGCCGGACGCCGTTACTTCTCCCACTTCAGATCCTCGGGACGCACCGACATCAATTCCTGCTTGCCGGGCGATCCCGTAGGATACTGCGTCATGAGCCGAACCGCCTGATAGCGGAACGCCTTCTCGATAATATTGCGCACGTACCGCGCGTTGCTGAAGGCGAACATCGACATCGTCTTCTCCAGCATCAAATGCTGGCGGAGCTTGAAGATCGACTGCGGCATCAGCGTGTAATCGCGGTCCTTGGCCATCAGCTCGGCAATTTGAATAAGCTGGTCGACCGAGTAATCGGGGAATTCGATCTGGATCGGGAACCGCGACGGCAGGCCCGGATTCGTCATCAGAAACTGCTCGATTTCCAGCGGGTACCCGGCCAGAATGAGCACGAACTGGTTCCTGTAATCTTCCATCGCCTTGACTAATGTGTCGATCGCCTCTTTGCCGAAATCCTTCTCCCCGCCCCGCGCCAGGCTGTACGCTTCGTCCACAAACAGCACGCCGCCGAGCGCCTTGCGCACGAGATCCCGCGTTTTCTGCGCCGTGTGGCCGATGTATTCGCCGACCAGGTCCGCGCGCTCCACTTCGATCATATGGCCCTTGGAGAGAACGCCCATCTTCTGAAAAAGCTTCGCCACGATCCGTGCGATCGTCGTCTTGCCCGTGCCCGGGTTACCGGTGAAAATCATATGATACACATGCGAGCCGCCCGACAAACCGGCTTCCGAACGCATGCGGCTAATTTGCAGCAGCGCATAGATTTCATAGATCAGCTGCTTGACGTTCTCCAGTCCGACCATCGGTTCCAGCTCGCGCTGAATGTCCAGATACGGGTCGCCCGGCGGCAGCGGCCGCGCCGAGTGCGCGGGCTCGCTCTCGAGCTGCGGGGGCGAACTGCCCGTAAGGGCGAGCGTATCGCTGCTTCGAAGGACAATATTGATTTGACGGGCAGGCCGGCCGCTTCCGCTTCCGCCCGACGTTACGACTCGATCGTCCATATCTGCTTCATCACCTATCCTTCAAAGGATCATGAGCAACTGCTGCGCATATAATCCATTGTATTCTAGCGATGACAGCCATATTAACAGATTTCCGCCGCGAAGCGGAGCTGCTTCAGAACGAATCCGGAAGATGGAAGCCCATTCGCATGATCAGCTCGTCGGCTTTCCATTTGGTGAAGGCAAGCACTTCGCGGGAGTAGTTGAACGTCAAGTTCAGCACTTTCGATTTGTAGCCGACGGCCGTCGTGCCGGATGGATATTTCAAGTAGCTCGCGATATCGCCCGCGCGCGGCGCATGATAATCATGCGTCACGATCAGCAGCTTCGTCCAGCCTCGCTTAGCCGCAAGAGGCTTGCTGAACAGCAAATTCTCGTACGTGCTGCGGGCATCGTTCTCGAGCACCATCGCGCTATCCGGCACGCCTTTCAAGCGCAAATAATTGCGCATGCCTTCCGCCTCTGTCAGGGTGGAGCCGTTATGATCCAGGCCGCCGGTCAAGATGAAATGCCGCACCGTGCCCTGCTTGTACAATTCGTAACCGCTCTCCAGCCGCTCTCGCAAGCCGGGGCTTGGCTGATCGTCCCATAGCGCCGCGCCGAGTATGATGGCGGCATCCGCTTTCGGGACCGGATTCGGCGCATCGTAGCTGGTTATCAGCCACAGCAGATACGCGCACCAGAATACGCCCAACGCCGCGACCCAAGCGCAGATCCGCAGAAGAAGGACGAATGGACGGAATCGTCTGCGGGAGCTGCGTTTCGGGCGTTTGGGCGTGCGCTTCGGAACCGCGGCCGATTTCACGACTCGCTTAATTCCCCGCTCTGCGCCAGCGTCTTGCGATGCTTCAGACTAAGCGTGAAATAACGAAACCGTCCGTTTCGTATCGTGGAGAGCAGTCTGCCCGCCGTCTTCCGTGCCAGAGCGGCGTCCTTGTTCGTCACCGCGCCTTGAATAACCGCTTCTTCCAGCTCATCCTCGTCCAGCAGGAACACTTCTCCGCTCGGCAGCACGACGACATCGAGATACAGATCGTCGAACCACGGCACCTGCTGATCGGTCAGTCCTTGCGTCTTGCAAATATCGATGTACCATTGAACAACGCGGTTCTTATCGTCAAACATCGTCGTCACGACGAAATGCTCGCCCCGGGGAAAATGCTGCATCCACAAATATCCACGGTCGGCCAGGCATAATTTGCGTCCGTTGTATTCTTTCCACAACGGCTCGCGCAATTCATGAATCCGGTAGAACGTCACCAGTCCTTTGAACTCATCCCCGTCCATGGTCAAGCACGTATAGCTTCTACGCAGAATGCGGCGCCAGTTGGCTCGGTCAGAAAATTTACGTTTCATACGGAACGACCTTTCCGTTAGGATCTCGCTTCAGTTGCTGCGCGGACATGTAAACAAGCAGGCAGGGCAGATTTCCCTCATTAAAAAAAGATTACCACAATCTAACGGCCATCACCAGCGAACCCCGCAAATAAACCAGGCCCGGCCTGTCCGGCAGACGTTCGGCCGGCCGGATGAACGACAAAAGGAGAACGGCATTCATCCGTTCTCCCCTTGGTCAAGCTTATTTCTCCGAAATCGTGATCGTCTTGATCACGATGTCTTCCGTCGGCGCGCTCGCTTCGCCTTGCGCGCTCGTCGTGACCGGCGTGGCGGCGATCGCCTTCACGGTGTCCATGCCGTCGGTCACCTTGCCGAAAATCGTATAGTTCGGCATGTTGTTCAAGCCGGCTGCGTCCGCCCCGGTGCAGATGAAGAACTGGCTGCCGCCGGAATTCGGCTGCCCCGTATTCGCCATCGCGATGACGCCCTCGTCGTACTTGTACTTGTCGTCCAGCTCATCCGGGATATTATAGCCCGGACCGCCCGCTCCGGTGCCGGTCGGATCGCCGCCCTGGATCATGAACGTCTGGATAATCCGGTGGAACTTCACGCCGTCATAGAACTTCTCCTTGGACAGGAAGACGAAGTTGTTGACCGTTTCCGGCCGGTCCTTGGCATACAATTCTACGGTAAAGTCGCCTTTGTTCGTGCTGAATACGGCACTGTACGACTTGTTCGTGTCAATCGCCATTTTCGGCTTCTCCGACCACTGCTTCGGCGTACCCGATTGACCTGCGTTGCTGCCGCTGGCGGACGTTTCCGTCTGGGAGTTCGCTGCGTTTTGGTTTTGTGCCGCGTTGTCTGGTTTCGTTCCGCATGCCGATGCTACGAGCAGCATGGCGGACAGGACGACGGTAAGCGCCGTCCGATTCTTCATATTCATCTTCGATTAACCTCCGCATTTAAGTTCGTGATGGTCGCGCTGCTTGCCGGTCAAGGAGCGGTGATCGCCGGCTTGTCGCCCGCGTTCTTCGTGCCGTTGGCAGGACCCTGAGGCGTCGTGTCCGCAGGAACGGAGCCGTCGGCCGGCCCGTCAGCGGCACTGTCGACGAGATTGCTTTGACCGCTCGATTCATTATTCACGCTATTGTCCGGCGTTCCGGAAGTCCCGCCTTCCGTTCCCGTAGCAGGCGTGTTCCCTGTTCCTGTACCGGTTCCGGTACCGGTTCCCGCTCCTCCGTTGCCGCCGTTCCCGGAACCGCCGTTCGTTCCGCCGCCGGCTCCCGGCTGAGCCGGCATTCCTTCGCCGCCGTTCCCCGGCAACGGGCCGCCGCCGCTGCCATTATCCGGAGGCGTACCTTCATTGCCCTGGCCGCCGTTCCCGCTGCCCGGCGGCTGTTCGATACCGCCTCCGCCGTTGTTGCCTTGCCCGTTATTGCTTTGCCCGTTATTGCCGTTGCCTGGGTTGCCGCCATTCCCCGGCAGATTGCCTTCGTCCGTCGGCGGCGGCTCGATCTCGGCGGCCGGAATATTCGCCTTCACCGTGGCGGACGGCGCGCCTTCCAAGTCTTTCGCCGGATCGTAAGCCAGAACATAGTACTCGTAATCCATGCCCGGCGCGATGTTCAAGTCGTCGACCCCGGTCGTCGTCAACGAATCGAGCAGCTTGGTGAATTCCGTCTCTCCCGTCGCTTTGCGATAGATCCGGTAAGTCATTCCTTCGCCTACTACAGGCGACCAGGCCAACTGCACGGCTGCTTTCTGTTCGTTGTAGACGGCGCTGAAATTCGCGATGCCCGCCGGCGGCTGCTCCTCCGGCTTCTCTTCGGCCGCTTTCGTGAAGCTGCCCTTCGGAACGCCCTTCATCGCTTGGCGCATGACTTTGCCGAACATGGCCGCCGCTTGCTCGCTGCTCTTCTTGATCATATGATTCTTGTCTGTCTGATCATAGCCCATCCAGACGACGGCTGTCCATTCCGGCGAATATCCCGCGAACCATGCATCGCGGTTGTAACCGTTGCTGAGGCCGGGAATCCCGTTCTGCGTCGTGCCCGTCTTGCCGGCGACCGGACGGTCGATGCGCGCATTGACGCCCGTCCCGCCCTTCTCCAGGACGCCCTGCATCATATCCGTCATGCTCTGCGCCGTAGACGGCTTCATCACTTGCTCGCCTTCAGGCGCTTTGTACGTATAGATCGGATCGTTTTCCTTATCCGTAATCTTGATGAGCGCATGCAGGTCGACGCTCTTCCCGTCGTTGGCGAACGCGCTGTACGCGGCCGCCATCTGGTACGGCGTCACGCCGTACGTCAAACCGCCGAGGCCGATCGCGAGGTTGCGGTCTTTCGAGCTATCCAGCTCGAAGCCGAGGTTTTTCGCGAAATTAAGCCCCGTCTTCACGCCGATTTGATTAAGCAGCCAGACGGCCGAGGCGTTGCGGGACTCCTTGAGCGATTGGCGCATGCTGATCGGTCCGACATATTTGACTTTGTTGGAGTCGGATGGACAGTAGGAGCCGTAGCATGTCTTCACGTCCTGCAGCGTCGATGACGGGGACCAGTCGCCCGTCTCGATGGCCGGCCCGTATACGGCGATCGGCTTGAACGACGAGCCCGGCTGGCGGGTCATCATCGTCACCCGGTTGAAGCCTTTGTTGACGTAATCGCGGCCGCCCAGAAGACCTTGAATCTCGCCGTTCCGATGATCGACGATAATCATCGCCGCTTGCTCCTGCTGCTCGTCGACGCTCTTCTCGAAATTGCCGTCGTCCTCGAATTCTTTCTCGATCGCCGACTGGGCCTGCGTGTTCAGCGTCGTGTAGATCTTATAGCCGGAGATGCGCAGTTGTTCTTCGGAAACCCCGCCAAGCTTCTCCGCCTCGTCGATGACGTAGTCGATGAACGCCTGGTACGTCTCCGTTTCTTTCGCATGCTGAACGGGGACATAGTCGACCGCTTTCGCTTCGTCCATCTCCTGCTGCGTGATGTAGCCCTGGTCGTGCATCAGCTGCAGGACGACGGCCCGGCGTTCCTTCGACTTGTCCGCATGATTGACCGGATTGTACGTGGAAGGCGCCTTCGGAATCGCCGCGAGCGTCGCGATTTGCCACAGCTTCAGATCCTTGAGGTCGGTATTGAAATAATACTCGGCCGCCGCCTTCACCCCGTACGCGCCTTTGCCGAAGTAGATCCGGTTCAGGTACATCGTGATGATTTCGTCCTTCGTCATTTTATGCTCGATGGCGACGGCGATCGAAGCTTCGGTCGCCTTTCGGAAGAACGTCTTGTCCTGCGTCAGGAACAAGTTCTTCGCCAGCTGCTGCGTAATCGTGCTGCCGCCCTCGACGGCGCTGCGCGCGACGACGTCCTTCACGATCGCCCGGCCGATCGAATAGAGGTCGATCCCGAAATGCTTCTCGAAACGCTGGTCCTCCGTCGCGATGACGGCATCGCGCATAAGCTCCGGAATCTCGTTGAACTCCACGCTCTCGCGGTTCGCGCCAAGCTTCGCCACTTCCTTGCCTTGGCCGTCGTAAATCGTCGACGCTTCCGGCAGCGTAAGTTTATCTTGATTGTCGGCGAGAATCCGCTCGCCGTTCAGAATAATAAGCATATATCCGATGATACCGCATACAACCGCAATGGCCGCCGTAAAAAACATCCAGACGGCAAGCTTTCGCTTGTTCCGTTTCTTCTTGACTTTGCCTTTCTTCTCCGGCTTTCCGTTGTTCCTGCTGCGTGGTTCTTCAGTCATGGGTCAGGTTCCCCTCCAGTTCAAATCGCGCGTTACGCTCTTCTCTCTATTTATACCCTATATGAGTAAACGGCAACGTCGGCATTATAAACATGCAAATCCCGCCATGCATGCGTCTGCCGAGCCGCAGGCTCGATAGCGCCGCAGGCCCGCAAAGAAAAAACAGCCCCGCACGTCGCAAGGGCTGCTCTTTCGTGCCGATATCCAATTAAACGAAGCATATTCCGAAAAGGTTTCAAAATATGCCTGCCGGTCGGTTACGCTTCGTTGTCTTGCACCTGCATGAGGGAGACGTTGCGCTGCGGGGTAAACGTCGAGATCGCATGCTTGTACACCATTTGTTGGCGGCCTTCGCTGTCGATGACGATCGTAAAGTTGTCGAATGCTTTAATGACACCGCGGATCTGGAAACCGTTCGTCAAATATACGGTTACCGGAACGCTGTCTTTGCGAAGTTGATTCAAGAATGTATCCTGAATGTTAATTGATTTGTTCATTGCGCGTTACCCCCATCGTCAAAAGGTTGGTTAAAAGTATATTCAAGTTCCATCCTAAACTTTCCTGCTATTATAGCATGAATCGCTTGCAAATTCTTGTTAAAATTTTCACCGGCGTCGATCCAATGAATGTCCGGCATATGCCTGAACCAGGAAAGCTGCCGCTTGGCAAAATGCCGCGTGTCGCGTTTCAGCAGCTCGACCGCCCCGTCCAACGACAGATGGCCCCGCAAGTAATGCGCGATCTCCTTGTAGCCGAGTCCGTGCATGGAAACGGCATCGGCCGGCACCCCGCGTTCGAGCAGTCCCCGGACCTCCTCGACGAGGCCGGCTTCGATCATCGCGTCGACCCGTTCGTTGATCCGGTCGTACAGAACGGCGCGGTCCATCGTCAACCCGATGATACACAGTTCGTACGGGGACGTTTTTTTCTGTCCCTTCTGCTGCTCGGTGAACGTGACGCCCGTCAAATGATGGACTTCCAACGCCCGAATGACGCGGCGCCGATCGTTGGGATGCAGACGCTCCGCAGCTTCCGGATCGACGGCCCGCAGCTTATCGTGCAGCGCATCCGCGCCATTCTCCAGCGCGAAGCGGTCCATCTCCCCGCGGAAAGCGTCGTCGGAGCCGACTTCGGCGAAATCATAGCCGTAAGCGACGGATTCGACGTACAGTCCGGTTCCGCCGACGATGAACGGGAGCTTGCCGCGGCTTCCGATGTCCGGAATGAGCGCGGCGCACCGTTCCTGAAATTCGGCGACCGAGAACGGATGCGCCGGATCGCAGATGTCGATCAGATGATGCGGAACGCCTTCCTGCTCGTCCGGCTTGATTTTGGCCGTGCCGATATCCATGCCCTTGTAGACCTGGATCGAATCGCCGGATATGATTTCGGCGTTCCACGCCTTGGCGATATCCAGACTCATGCGCGTCTTGCCGACGGCCGTCGGTCCGATCAGCACGAGCAGCTTCGGCTTGTCAGTCGCTATGGATGCTGGATTCATGTTGGGTAGATCACTCCGTATGCGATTTTGTTGCGATGGCGGCGTTCGAAGCCGAGCCGCTCGAATTCCCCGCTGTCGCCGTGCTCCTTCAGCACGACGCATTTGCGCGCAACGCGCAATGCCTGCCGCACCGACGCTTCCTGGAGCGCCGAGCCGTTAGCAAGTCCGCGAAGCGGCGCCAAAGCCGAAGAATCGTGCAGCGGGTGGCGGAACATCGGATCGAAATAAACGATGTCCGCGCTCTTGTCCGGTAATTGCGTTAGATAGGTTAGATGGTCGGTACAGCGCATCTCGATGCGCCGCAGCGCCTCGTTGACGTCTTCGTGCTCCGTCCGGTACGCGCGCAGCCCTTCGCGAACGACCGTGTACAGCATGCGTTCGCTCTCCAGCGCGATGACGCTGCCTTCCGTTCCGACGGCGTAGGAGAAGACGATCGAATCCGATCCGAGTCCTGCCGTGCAGTCGATGACGGAATCGCCCGGCATGCAGCCGGTCAGCGCGATCAGCGGGTCCCGTTCCCCTTTGCGCATCCGCTTGACGCGGACGTACGCCATGCTGGGGTGAAAATATAACGGCTCCTCCGAATCCTCATAATAGCGCAGTCCGCGATCGTCTGCAACAAGGAGCCGGGCGTCCCCGTATTTGCGCCCCAGCGTCTGCAGCGAGTCCTGCTTGCGCGGAACGAAGCGTCCGCCGACCTCGAGGGCGATACGCTGGGCATAGGCGGTCTGCGCCTCCGACGGCTTCTGCGGCGTCGTGACGATCATGACATCACCCGCTTGAACATTTTCTCGAGCTGGTACGTCGTCATATGGACGACGATCGGCCTGCCGTGCGGGCAGGTGTACGGCTGCGAGCAGGCTGCGAGGCGGCGCAGCAGACCTTCGCCTTCTTCTCGCGTCAGCCTGTCGTTCGCTTTGATCGATGCTTTGCACGAGCACATGATCGCCGACTTCTCCCTCAACTTGCCGATATCGACGGCCCCGCGCTCCTGCAGCAGCCATTCCGCCATCTCCTCGATGACTTCGCCTTCCTCGCCGGACGGCAGCCATTCCGGATAAGACCGGACAAGGAACGCGTTGGCGCCGAATGGCTCCAGCTCCACGCCCGCTTCCTGCAGCACATGCAGCTTGCTCTGCAGCGAGGCCGCTTCCGCCGCCGTGAATTCCAGCGTCAGCGGCACGAGCAGCTGCTGGCTCGCTTGTTCGGGACGGCCGAATTTATCCAAATAATACTCGTAATTGATCCGTTCATGCGCCGCATGCTGATCGATGAGGAACAAGCCCTCTTCGTTCTGGGCGACGATATAGGTGCCATGCAGCTGCCCGATCCAATACAGCTCCGGGAATGCCGGCGATGCCGCATGCGGCTGTGCCGATTCAGACGGCCTCGGATCGGACGGCGCTGCATATGTCTGTGCCGCTTCGGAAGGCGCGGAGTCGAGAGGCACTGTTACCACAGGCCCGGTTCCGGACGAAGCAGCTGCGGACAGTACAGCTTCGGACGCTTGACGTTCGTGTGCCGGGACGGAGTCCGCGATCTCGGCCGCTTCGCTGGATGAACCTGTCTCGCCGCTTGCTGCCATGCGGGCGGTATCGGCGGACGGCAAGCCGGCGCCCGCGCTCGCGTCGACGGCACGCCGAAGAGCGGCGTCGTATCGATCGGCGGAGATGCCCGTTTCCCGCGCGCCCCATGGATTCCGCTGCGCGCCTGGCGGCGCGTACAGCCGTTCCGTCGCGTCGCGCGGAATCGCCGCATCGCCGTTCGGCCGATTAAGCGCAGCTTGGCTGCGATACGGCGGCTCGGCGGCGAACCTGTCCCTTGCGGAAGGCCCATCGGACATGCGGCTGCCGAAGCTCGATTCAGCCTTGTCGAGCGCGGCTGCGACTTCCGAGGCAGACGGCGCCTGCCCGGATTGCCCGAGCGGCGGCCGGCCGGGAACGTTTGCGCCGGCGGATGCAGGCTGGCGGGCTGCTGCGCCATAGCCGCTCGCGAACGGCGTGCTGCCGGAAACCGTCTGCGGCATCGCATGTTGGCCGTCCGCCGCCGTTGGCTGGTGGCCTTGCCCGATGCCGGGCTCAGGCTGATGGAACGAAATCCGGTCTTGGACGAATGCCGGCTTCGACCGTTCGGCCGGCGCGGCCGGCCCCGGAATATGGCGCTGCTTGCCGAGCGCGCGTCTGATCGCGTCCTCGATGAACTCGCGCAGTTCGGCTTCTTTGCTGAATCTGACTTCCATCTTCGCTGGATGCACGTTCACGTCGAGCAGGGACGGATGCATGCCGAGCTCCAGCACCGCGAGCGGAAACCGATTGATCGGCAGCAGCGTATGATACGCCTGCAGCATGGCCTGGTTCAGCACGAAGCTCTTGATATACCGGCCATTGACGACGATGGTGATGCCGTTGCGGTTGGAGCGCGTCTGCTCCGGCTTCGATATGACGCCGCGCAGCTCGTAATCGGGATGCTCGCCTTCCACCGGCAGCATCGCTTTGGCCGTCGCGGAGCCGTAGATGGCCGCGAACGTCTGCAGCCGGTCGCCGCTGCCAAGCGTGCGCAGCAGCATATTGCCGTTATGCCTTACCGTGAAGGCGATGCCGGGATGCGCCAATGCAAGCCGGTTGACGTAGTCGGCGATATGGCCGAGCTCCGTTTGAATCGTTTTCATATATTTGAGGCGCGCGGGGGTGTTATAGAACAGTTCCCGCACGCTGATATCCGTTCCTTGAGGCGAGCTCGTCTCTTCGTTGGCCGTAATCGTGCCGCCTTCGATGACCAGCCTGCGGCCGAGGCCGCCGCCGTCCGGGGCGGACACGCATTCCACCTTCGCGACCGCCGCGATGCTCGGCAGCGCCTCGCCGCGGAAGCCGAGGCTGGCGATGCGGAACAAATCCTTGCTGGAGGATATTTTGCTCGTCGCGTGGCGGAAGAACGCCGTCTCGATATCGTCGCCCTCGATGCCGGAGCCGTTGTCCGTTACCCGGATCAGCGACAGCCCGCCTTCTTCGATGACGATGTCGATCGTCGTGCTGCCCGCGTCCACGGCGTTCTCGACGAGCTCCTTCACGACGGAGGAAGGCCGTTCCACGACCTCGCCCGCGGCGATTTGGTTGGCCAGCTGCTCGTCCAATATGCGGATTTTGCTCATGAAGCCGAACCCTCCTTTGCGATGATGAATCGATGGCATTCGGATCCCGGCGTACAGGTGCACGGGATGCTGCCTTAGATGTCCCGGTATACGGGGGCTGCTTAATACGATCCCGGTATACTAGTGCGCGGGATGCTGCTTGATGCTCTCCCGGCACATACGGGTACATGAGATGCTCCTTAATTGCTGTGCTGTTATTTCGTTTGAAACCAAGTATTTCCTATCGTGTAACCGAAGGATCTTGGAACTGATTCGCTTGGAACTGATTCGTTCGGAACTGATTCGTTCGAATCAAGCGCCGGCGCTATTCGTTCAGCTTTAGTTTCATTTCGTTCAGCCACTGCATCGCCTGCATCGGCGTCATGTTGAACAAGTCGAGCTTGCGCAGCTGATCGGCCAACAGCTCCGCGCGCGGGCTCGCTTTGCGCGCTTTGCCCGTGTCGACGGGCGCCGGCGCGGGCTCTTCGAAGATCGAGAGCTGGACGACGCTTCCGGCGGCAGGCGCAGCCGGCTCCGACGTTAACGACGCGTTAAGCATGGCCGATTCCGGCGCTGCATAGGCCGGGGCCGCCTCGGCTGCGGCTGCAGCGAAGCTTGTTTCGATCGCTTGGCTGGCGAAACTCGTTTCGGCCCGGCCGCTTAGCGCGGCTTCCGCAAGCGGCACGTCGCTTGACCCGTGTGCGTTCGAAACGTACGGCAGTTCGGCGGCTGCTGCAGCGGACTCGTGCGCCGTATGAAGATCGAGCAGCGAATACGCGCGCTTGATGATGCTGCCCGGCAGTCCTGCCAGCTGCGCGCAGTAGATCCCATAACTGCTGCCCGCCGCGCCTGGCACGAGCTTGCGGAGGAACGTGACGTTGTCGCCCGTTTCCTGCACGGCCATGCACGCGTTCGCGAGATGCGGCAGCGTATCGCCGAGATGCGCCAGCTCGTGAAAATGCGTCGACACGAGCGCTTTGCAGCCGACTTCGTGATGGACGAACTCGATGACGGCCTGCGCGATCGCCATCCCTTCGCCCGTCGACGTTCCCCTGCCCAGCTCGTCGATAATGACGAGGCTGCGCGCCGTCGCTTTCTCCGTCATGATCTGGATGTCCTTCATCTCGACCATGAACGTGCTCTGGCCGCCGATCAGGTCGTCCGCGGCCCCGATACGCGTGAAAATCCGGTCGATGAGCGGCACTTCCGCCTGTTTCGCGGGCACGAAGCAGCCGATCTGCGCCATGATGCCGATAAGCGCCACCTGGCGCATGTAGGTGCTTTTGCCGGCCATGTTCGGACCGGTTATGAGCAGCATCGAAGAGCCGTCCTTCACGAGCTTCGTCTCGTTGGCGATGAACGCGGCGCCCTCCATGACCGTCTCCACGACGGGATGCCGGCCCTCGGCTACGACAAAATCATACCCTTCCGTCACGTTCGGCTTCACGTACCGCTGCTCGCCGCTCACGGTTGCCAGCGATTGGTACACGTCCAGCTCGGCGATCACCTCGGCCAGCTTCTGCAGCCGGTGCAAATGCGCCGTCAGGTGGTCGCGCAGCTCGATGAATTTGGCGTATTCGAGATCGACCATTTTCTCTTCGGCTTCCAGAATGAGCGCTTCCTTCGCCTTCAGCTCCGGCGTCACGTACCGCTCCGCGTTCGCCAGCGTCTGCTTGCGCTCGTAACGGCCTTCCGGCAGGCTGCCGACGTTTGCCTTGGACACTTCCAGATAGTAGCCGAACACTTTGTTATAACCGATCTTGAGCGACTTGATGCCGGTCGCTTCCCGCTCCTTGCGTTCGAGCTCGGCAAGCCATTTCTTCCCGTTCACGCTCGCTTCGCGCAGCTCGTCCAGATAAGCATCGTAGCCGGAGCGGATCAATCCGCCTTCCCGGACGGAAACAGGCGGCTCCTCCACGATGACCGTCTCGATCAGCTCGGCCAGATCCGCGCAGCCGTCCACGCCGTTCACCAGCTTGCGCAGCGTCGCCGAATCGGATTCCGCGCACAGCGCCGTCAGCGCCGGCACATGCTGGAGCGACGTCTTGAGCGCGTTCAAGTCCCGCCCGTTGGCGCTGCCGTACGCAACGCGGCCGACGAGGCGCTCCAGATCGTAAATTTCGTTCAATTCCTGCCGCAGCTCGTCCCGCAAAATAAAGCTCAAGTACAGCTTCTCCACCGCTTCGAGCCGCTCGTCGATCATCGCCTTGGAGAGCAGCGGCTTGTCGATCCAGCGGCGAAGCAGCCGCGCCCCCATCGACGTGCGCGTCCGGTCGAGCAGCCAGAGCAGCGAGCCTTTCTTGCTGCGGTCCCGCACCGTCTCCGTCAATTCGAGATTGCGGCGCGTGAACGGATCCAGCACCATGTATTGGTTCGGCTCGTACACCGAGATTCGGCGCATATGGCCGAGGGATCTTTTCTGCGTCTCGTCCAGGTAGCCCGTCAGCAGGCTTACGGCCCGATGCCTTGCCGGCGCGAGCGCCGACAGCTCCAGCTGGCCGAATTGCTTGCGCAGCAGCTCGTCCGCCATCGGTTCCCGGTCCGTGAACAGGACGGGACGGTTCCAGCCCGCGGCAGCCGCGCGCAGCCGTTCCAGGACGGCAGCGTCGCCGACGATCTCCGACGGATGGTAGACGTTGATTTCATCGGTCAACGCTTCGGCGGACGACGCGAACGACGTAACATATAGCTCGCCGGTCGTCAGATCGCACGCCGCCACGCCGTAGACGCCCTTCAGCTCCGAGACGGACACGATGAAATTGTTCGCTTTCTCGGCGAGCGATTTCGTTTCCATGACCGTGCCCGGCGTCACGACGCGGATGATTTCGCGGCGCACGACGCCTTTGGCCGCCGCGGGGTCCTCGACCTGCTCGCAGATGGCGACTTTGAACCCTTTTTCGATCAAGCGGGCTATGTAGCCTTCGGCCGAGTGATACGGTACGCCGCACATCGGGATTTTGCGGTCTCCGCCGCCTTCCCGGCCCGTTAACGTTATTTCAAGCTCTCGCGACGCATTGATCGCGTCGTCGAAGAACATTTCATAGAAATCGCCAAGGCGAAAAAAAAGAATCGCGTCCTGCGCGCCTTCTTTGATCGCCAAATATTGTTGAATCATCGGGGTATAAGCAGACATGCGGCCCCTCCTGTCGTAAAATAGCTAGTTTATGAACACCAGAACTCCATTATAGCAGAAAAGCCAGCCCGCATGGAGCATCGGGAACGCAAGAAAAAGCGCCCTGCGGCGAGGCGCCTGAAAGCGGATTTTTAGTTGGGATCGCTTAGCGAACGGTCCGGAGAGGAGCGGACGTTCAATGTCCCTCCCCCATTTGCTTTTCCGCCTTTCAACTAGCCCAGTGGACACTGACATTTATATAAGGATGCATAAGCTTCTCTCACTGAGCTTCATGCAGCCCTGAACGAGGAGATCACATTGGGGCTTCTGCCCTCTGACGCTCAGAAGGGATTCCCAATAGGCATCATGCAGATTGGCAGCCCTAATATCTTGGGGCGCTATTCATCGCACCTCCGCATCGAACGCCGCACGTTCCGACTATGGCGTGCCGATCCGCCATTTCGGGCGGAAATCGCCGGCCGTGTCCCAGGTGCGGCCTTCCCGGATCGCTTGCAGCAGCGGCTCGATCCAGCGTGCGAGCTCTGCGTACGATGCCGTGCGCGCCATCGATGCGGCGAGCTCCTCCATGCAGCCGGCCAGCGCGGCCCGATCCCCCGCGTAGTAAGCCGCGACGTACTTGTCGTCCTCGGAAGGCATGTACGCGAGGACGTCGGTCTCTCGCGCGCAGAGCAGCGCCAGCGCGAACGCCGCCTTCGCGGCCAGCGGGGAGGCGAGCCAGCTTGGCAGCGTGCGGTATTCGAACCCGCCGTGCGGCTGCAGCCGGAAATCGCCGAGCGCGCCGTAACGCGGGCGCCGCGCCTGCTCGGACGGCGTTTCGATCATGGCCAGCGGGAACGCCGCGTAGCTGTCAAGCTGACGCAGCAGCCGGCCGGTCAGCGGCACCCCGCTGATATGGATGTGGCCGCCGAGCGCGAAGCCGGCGGCCGGCATGCCGCCGGCCGCCCACCGCAGCGGCGGCTGATCCGGTATGCGCCGCGCGGCTTGCTGCAGCAGCCGGCGGAGATTGCGCGCCAAGCCGGCCGGCGTCGGCGAAGGCGCGGGGCGCAGCTCCGCGATCGGGCGGCGGATCGTCCCGCCGACGACCATCGCGTCGCAGCCTGCGCCATGCCCGCCGTCCAAGTAGCGGGCGGCGGATACGATGCGGCCGTTCTCGGCGAGCAGCAGAAACTCCGGATCCGCGCCGAGCAGAATGTCTTGCGCTCCTGGGCCGCGGCCGGCGCGACCGGCTTGCCGCAGCTGAACCGCCAGCGACGCCGCCGCTTCCCGCCAGATGCCGGCGCGGTAAGCCGCCGCAGACGGCAGGCGGATGCCGGCGACATAGCATTTGCCGGCATCGTCGTCCGCAAGCTCGACGATGCCGTTGTCCAAGCCGCAAGCGTGCAGCGCCCGCGCGGCAAGGCGCGCGAGCGGGCGATAACGCGCGTCCTGCACTTGAATAGCCCGCGATTCGGCACGGATAACCGAAACTGCAGGCGCTCCGGTTGCAGAGGTACGAGCGGCGCTTGCCGCAACCGGAGCTCGTCCGTTCGTCATCAGCTGTTCGACCGCCAGCGGCTGCAGCTGAAACAGCGAGACGTCATATCGGCGAAGCGACCTCTGCTCGGGCGAGAAAACCGGCGCGCCCGCCCGCCGCATCCGCCGCTCTGCTTCGTCCCGGCCCCGCTCCGCGAAATCGGCTGCGTTCGCATTCAGCACAAGCACGCGCCGTCCCCCGTATCCGACGTCAACCTGCCACGCCGGAACCGAACCGGCAACGATAATGGCATCTCCCGCTCCCGGTTCGTTGCCGCACCGGGACGTTTCCGACAGCACCGTTCTCCGCTCCGCGCCCCGGCGATGCACCTCCACCAAGCCCTCGGCAAGCCCATCGCCGCTTCCTCGTTTCCCCCCCAAGCTCCCGGTCAGTCCAACGCCTCTTCCGTTCACCGTCTCCAGGCCAGCTTCCCGCTCGGCAGCCCGCCCGTTCGCTTCAGCAATTCCGTTATCACACTTGACGTGCCTATCATCTGCCGATGCCTCGCCCGCTTCCGCCATGCCGGCGATCCGCCGGCAGGCTTTGCCATCCCACAGCCACACATTGCCTGCCACGGCTCCACGCCCCGTCCTTCCGCAACCGCATATTTTCGGAAAAAAAAGAGGGCTCTCGCCCTCGAATCTCTCACTGCCCGCGCATACGATACAACATACCTGTAATTCGCTACAATTACAGTTCGTCGTCACCGTCTTCAAGCAATTCCGGATCCAAATCTTCAAAATCCCCGTCGTCCCCGTACTCGAATTCTTTCCCGTCATCGTCGGCTCCGGGCAGTGTCGCTACCCAGATTTTCGTCTCGGCCACCAGCTCGACCGCGAATTCGCGCTCCACGCGAATAACGACGCCGGAACCGCTGGACGAAATGTTCGCCTCGATGCAGTTAGGCTCTTGCGTTGACTCCGCGGATACTTCCTCGGTCGAAGCCCGGTGCTTCGGATCCAGATAGGACAGCGGCACATGCTCAACGTACGACAGCGTTTCTTTTGCTACGTCGGTTTGCGAGTTTTTGTTGTAGGAATACCAAATGTTGATATCGTAAGTACCGATAACCTCGATCCCGTCTCCGGAACGGACCGCTTCGTATTGATGATTGATAATCCATGCGCCCAAAATGCTCGTCGGGTGGTGAGGCGGCGTAACGTGGTGGGTTACTGTGGAAAACTTACGACCTTTTCCGCAGACAGCTTTGGTAATTATTTCTCTAGCCTTAAGCTGTTTATCTGCATAAGCCATCGATCTAACCTCCTCCATACAATCATTCAATTAAAGTGTATGCAGGACATAGGCGTTTGTTGATTAAACTCTCGAAGAACAAATAGATATTGTTTCGGGCATGCCGATTTGTCCGGAATCGCCTTCATCTCCGTGCGTTCCAGCTTTTGCGTCAGCGCGAATCATGCTTATCGCAGCCTTGCAAAGGGCTGCTTTTTACGTTTGCCTTCAATAAATCTTATGGCTTCGGACCCGTTTCCATAACACTTGAACGCAAGCGCGCCGAAAATAATCGCAGCCAGCAATCTTTCCGCCGACCGCCAAAATACGGCTTAGTAATAGAAGGAGACTTCGGAACTACTATTATCGTCAGCGGTAAAAGGAGGGTTTCAGGCTATCGTTCCATGCGATGCATGACCGCATCCGTCAGGCTGTCCCGCTGCTTCTTGAATCGTTTGGCGATCGCCAGATACCGTTTCAGTTCAATCAGCAGGTGGAACAAGGCGGCCCGCATCTCGAACTCGTCGCGCGTCCCTGGAAGCGGCATCGCCTTGAACTTGGCTTCCAGCACCGTGATCCGCTCCTCCACGCCGCCTTCGTACACGTCCGATTTCACGTCGCCGGACAAGAGATCGAACAGCTCGGCGGTCAGTTCTCCCTGCGGCAGCCGCTCGTATACGAACGCGACCTGCTCCAGCATAAGGCCGATCGACTCCAGCTGCTGCTGCCTCATCTCATAGTAAGTCGGCCAATAGCGGCTCATCGCAGTTCCCTGTCCCCAAATCCGGTTCTCCCGATCGGTCTCCGCAAGCCGCTGCCCTTCCTTGATGAGCCGGCCCGCGTTCAGCAGCTCTTGCCCGTCCCAGACATGTTCCGGCGTCCGCAGCGTCTGCGCGAGCGCGAGGAAAATCGCGGCGAACTGCGCTTCCGTCGCATGCCGGAGCTGCGCCAGCTTATGCTCTTCCGTCGGCATGTAGATCATATTAATGACCGTCGCCCAGCCGAGGCCGACGAGCAGCAGCATGATTTCGTTGCCGATCAAGCTCGCCGTCACCTCTTCGCGGGCGTACACATGGAAGACGATGACGGCGCTCGTCGCGATGCCGTCCTTCAAGCCGACCCTCGTCAGGATCGGGATGGAGACCAGGACGAAGAGCGAGATCGTCCACAGCTGAAACCCCAGCGCCATAAACAGCAAGGACGCGAAAAACAATCCGATGACGGAAGCCGCGAACCGTTCGAAGGCGCTCTTCAGCCCCTTCAGCCGCGTCGCTTCCACGCCCAGAATCGCGAGCAGGCCGGCCGACAGCGCCGGGTTCAGCCCCAAATAATGGGCGGTGTACAACGCGCCGAGCGCGGCCAGCGCGGTTTTGATGACTCGAATCCCCATATGCAGCGACGCTCCTCGTGATGACGACTATTGACCGGAACCGGAATAGGAAACGAGCCGCGAGCATGTCGCTCCGGCTCGCTTATTCCCGTTATTATCGGTTACCGGTACCTTGTCTATCAAACAATGGTACCCTTTGCGCTTACTCAGCGTCAACCGCTTGAACGACGATGACGGCGTTATGTCCGCCGAAGCCGAACGAGTTGCTGACGCCGATCGTCAAGTTCGCCCGCCTCGCTTCATTCGGCACATAGTCGAGGTCGCACTCGGGATCCGGCTCGTCGAGATTGATCGTCGGCGGAATAATGCCTTCCTGCAGGCTCTTGACCAGCGCGATCGCCTGCGTGCCGCCGGCCGCGCCTAGCATATGGCCGGTCATCGACTTCACCGCCGATACCGGAATAGCGCCGGCACTCTCGCCGAACAGCCGCTTGATCGCAAGCGTCTCCGACCGGTCGCCGAGCTCCGTGCTCGTCGCATGCGCGAAGATGACGTCCACCTGCTCCGTGCCGATACCGGCTTCGCGCAGCGCCGCTTTCATCGCCAAATACGGCCCGTAGCCTTCCGGATGCGTCGCTACCATATGGTAGGCGTCGGAGCTTGCGCCGTAACCGATGACTTCCGCGTACATGCGCGCGTTCCGCTTGCGGGCATGCGATTCGGACTCCAGGACCAGAATCCCCGCGCCTTCCGCCATGACGAAGCCGTCGCGGCCGCGGTCGAACGGCCGGCTCGCCCTGCGCGGCTCCTCGTTGCGCGTCGACAGCGCCGTCGCGTTACCGAAGCTGGCCAGCGATATTTCCGTGACGGCCGCTTCCGACCCGCCGGCGATGACGACGTCGGCATACCCGTGGCGAATGAGCCGGAACGCCTCGCCGATCGACGTGTTGCCGATCGAGCAGGCGGTAACCGGCGCCATCGTCGGGCCGTGCAGCCGGTAGCGGATGCTGATCATCGCCGCTGCCATGTTGGCGATCATCATCGGCACGAGCGTCGGACTGACGCGATCCGGGCCGCGCCCTTGAAGCACCGCATCCTGCGCAAGCAGCGTCTCCAGCCCTCCGATGCCCGAGCCGACGTACACGCCGGCGCGCTCGGGATCGAGCTTCTCCGCGTCCAGCCCCGCATCCGCCCACGCTTGATCCGCCGCCGCCAGCGCATACTGGCAGAAGCGGTCCATCCGCCGGGCTTCCTTCTTGCCGAACAGCGCGTCCGCGTCGAAATCTTGAACCAGCCCCGCAATTCGCGCGCGCTGCTGCGATACGTCGAACCGGTCGATCGAGGCGATGCCGGACTCTCCCCGTTTCAACGCTTCCCAATACGTGCCGACGTCGTTGCCCAGCGGAGACACGACGCCCATGCCCGTGATCATTACTTTCTCCATCGTTGCTTCCTCCTTAAACGAACCTTGTGGTGCTATGTTGCCATACATGATATCCTATTACAAGTTGTCGTTTATCCTAGTATAATCACTACCAGTAACAGGCTGGCGTACCATATATGCATCGAAAGGAGCGTGACTTAATGAATCAGCCGACACGATTGAAAGCTCTCTCCAGCTTCTTGATGGCCCAGCGCGCCAAGCTGACGCCGGAAGAAGTCGGCCTGACGGCGGGCACGCGCCGCAGGACGCCCGGCTTGCGGCGCGAGGAGGTCGCCCAGCTCGCGGGCGTCAGCACGACCTGGTACACATGGCTGGAGCAGGGACGGGACATCAAAGTCTCCGCCTCCGTGCTCGAATCCATCTCCGCCGCGCTGCTTCTCAATGCCGACGAGCGCAAATATTTGTTCGCGCTCGCGCTTGAAACGGGCGCCGGCGCCTCCTCGCTGCGCGAGGAAACGGCCCGCATCAGCCCGCCGCTGCGGCGAATTCTGGACGAGCTGCGCGCGTGCCCGACGATCATCTCGGACCGTCACTGCCATATCGTCGGCTGGAACGAAGCGGCCGCGCATGTCTTCATGGATTTCGAACGCATCCCGGAGCAGCGGCGCAACATGATCGCCCTGCTGTTCGAACGCAAAGAATTCCGCCGGCTGGCCGTCAATTGGGAACATTTCGTCGGCGGGTTCCTCGCGATCTTCCGCGCATATTACGGCCAATACGTCGACGACGACTGGTACGATGCATTCCAGCGGGATATGACGGCCGCGCATCCCGAGTTTCGGCCGCTATGGGAGGAAAGCAGAGTGAGCGCCGCGCCTGAGGTGCTGATCGAATTCCGGCACGCCAAGGCAGGCAAGATGCTGTTCCACCTCACCTCCCTGCAGCTGCAAGGGAACGCCGACCTCCGCTGCAGCATCTATACGCCCGCGCCGGATTCGCCGACCGAGACCAAGCTTCGCCGGCTGATGGAGAAAGAACTCAAAGCGCCTACGCCGACCGAACGATAGGCTGACGCAGACGACCGCACGAGGCTTTCTCCGACGCATCGTCGGTACCGCGCTGCCGTCGATAGGGAGACAAGGCTTAAGGCGGCAAAACGGCGCCGCAAGGACAAGACCTCGCGACGCCGTTATCATCCGTTTCCATATAATCGTCGTAACCAACTCCGAATCCAATTCCCATCAGGCCGATTGGCATGACGCCCACCGTTATTCATGTCGAAGGCTCGATCCATGCGATGCCGACAAGAACATCATGCATCATTTAGCAGCTCAAAGAACGAACTTCCACAGCAGCCAGCATACGAGAACGGAGGCCCATGAAGTGAATCCGGCCATCATGACGATTTTATTTTCGCTCCAGCCGTATTTGAGACTGAAATGATAATGGATCGGCGCCATCCTGAACAGCCGCAGCTTGGTGCGTTTGTAATACCAGACCTGCAAAATAACGGACAATTGCTCGATCAAGTAGACCGAGAACAGAATCGGAATCAGAATCTCCACCTTCTCGATGACCGCCAGCAGCGACAGCGAACCGCCGATGGCCAGCGAACCCGTATCGCCCATGAACGCTCTGGCCGGATAAATGTTGTATAGAAACAACCCGAGCAGACAGCCGATCATGATCAGCGAGAAGATTTGTACCTCGGGCTTGTCCGAGATGATGAAGAAGAAGAAATACGTCGGAATCGCAACGTTGATCAACAGTCCGTCCAATCCGTCCGTGAAATTAATCGCGTTCGCGGAGCCGACCACGAACAGCAACATCACGGCGATGTAGACGAACACGGGCAGATGCAGCAGGAACCCGTGGAACACCGCGATGTCGCTGGTCAGGGAGAACGAACGGAACAAGACGAACAGCAGCATGCCGGTGAACGCGAATTGGAGCACGAGCTTCATCCGTCCGGAGATGCCCGACGGATCCTGCCATGCCGCCTTCTTGAAGTCGTCCATGAAGCCGATCGAGCTGAACAGCAGGAACGCGGCGCACAGGAACACCATCAACGGCTCGGGATGGAATTGCAGCGAAGTCGCTACCCCGACCAGCAGGATCAAGCCGGCCATCAGCGGCGTGCCCCGCTTCGCCTGATGATCCGGGGGCAGCTCGGCCCGAATCGGCTGCGTCAGCTTGAGCGCGCGCAGCGCCCGGATGAGCAGCGGCGTTAATAAAGCCACGATCAGGAAGGATAAACCGGAAATTCCGTATATGCCGGACATGCCAGAACACCGCTTTCTTTTCCAATTTCAAGTCTTGGAATAGTCTTCTATTGCTATTCTAGTTCTACATGATGGACAAATATTCCTCTCGCCTCCGCTCAACTTGCGGTTGGATCGGTCAATTACGCCATCGCGCTCAAACCGACATTTGCTGCCCTGAAACAGACAAACGGCGCCGCCGGGCATTACTCCCGGCGGCGCCGTTTCCGTTTGAATCGCGAAGCGCACGCGCTTTCGTTCCTTACAGCTTGTAAATCCCCGTATACTTCTTCTTCAGATACTGAACGAGATACTCCGGATCGAGCGGCTTGCCGGTGATGCCTTCGATCAGCTCGGACGGCGTTCTCAGCTTGCCGTACTGGTAGATTTTCTCCGACAGCCACTGCTTGATCGGCAGCAAATCGCCCTTCCCGACCAGCTCCCAGAAATTCGGCAGCTCGCGTTCCAGCGTGTCGGTGAACTGCGCCGCGTACATATTGCCGAGCGAGTAGGACGGGAAGTAGCCGAACGCGCCGCCGGACCAGTGCACGTCCTGCAGTACGCCTTCGCCGTCATTGGACGGCTCGATGCCGAGGTATTCCTTGTATTTCGCGTTCCAGAGCGCCGGCAGCTCGGCCGCTTTCACGCCTTGGTTGAAGATCTGCTTCTCGATCTCGTAGCGGATGATAATATGCAGGTTGTACGTCAGCTCATCGGCTTCGATCCGAATGAGCGACGGTTCCACGACGTTCGTCGCGCGGTAGAAGTCTTCTACCGGCACGTCCAGCTGGCCCGGGAAATGCCGCTGCAAATCGCCGTAGTACCGGTTCCAGAAGCTCATCGAGCGGCCGATCACGTTCTCCCAGAAGCGGGACTGCGATTCGTGAATGCCCATCGACGTTCCGGTCGCCAGCGTCGTTCCGACCAGGTCCTTGCTGATGTTCTGCTCGTACAGCGCATGGCCGCCTTCGTGGATCGTGCCGAACAGCGCGCTCGTCACATCGTTCTCGAGATAACGCGTCGTAATGCGCACGTCGCCCGGGTTGAGGCCCGTCGCGAACGGATGCGCGCTCTCGTCCAGCCGGCCGGCGGCGAAGTCGAAGCCCATCTGCTCCAGAATGAACAGGCTGAATTTCTTCTGCGCTTCCTTCGCGTACGTCTGCGCCAGGAACCCCGTTTCCGGCTGATGCGGCGACGCGGCGATCGAGGCGGACAGCGGCACGAGCTTCTCGCGCAAGCCGCCGAATACGCGATCGAGCTGCTCCGTCGTCATGCCCGGCTCGTACATATCGAGCAGCGTATCGTAGCGCGTGCCCTTGACGCCCCACAGATCGATGAATTGATTCGTGAAGGTGATGATTTTATCGAGATAAGGCTCGAAGGAAGCATAGTCGCTGTTCCGCTTCGCTTCCTCCCACATCGACTCCGCCTGCGACGTCAAAACGACGTACTCCTGATACAGCTTCGGCGGAATCTTGACGCTGCGGTCGTACTCCTTGCGGGTTTCCTTGACGAGCCTCCGGTTGATCTCGCTTAATCCCTCGTATGTAGCGGGCTCTTCGAGCGCCGTCAGCCATTCGCCCAGTTCGGGCGCGGTGGACAGCTTGAACATTTGCCCGGACAGGTTGCCGATCGCCTCCGAACGGACGTCCATGCCTTTGCGCGGCGCTCCCGTGCGCAAATCCCAATAAAGCACGGCCAGCGCTTCCTCATAGCTCTTGATAAGACCGATTCGCTCGGTAAATAAGGCCAGTGTGTCGCCTGTTGTCGTCATTGCTATCCTCACCTTTCCATTCACGTTATTCGGCTGCTACTTGATCATACTTTTTGCAAACCGTATAATCAACTTTAATCCTGTACGGGAAGATGAACGGGCCGGCCCTTCGCGGCGATCCTTCTTCCTTTCGTCGGAACGTGCGGCTATGCCGGTCAATGCCGTCCATTTACGCGGAAAGGAGCCCTTGCGCATGCGTTTTACGTTTACCCTCAGCGCCGTGGAACGGTTGGCCGACACGATGGCGGACGGCACTCGCGGCCTGAAGCTGCTGTACGACACCGAAGGCTGCGGATGCGTCATGAACGGCGTGCCGACGCTGCTTGTCGTCCCTGAGCCGGAGCCGACCGATAAGCTCGGAGAAGGTTCGCCGTATCCGGTATGGTACGAGCCCAATTACGAGGTGTTCTTCGAACCGGAGCTCACGATCGATTACAACAGGGCGCGCAGCGCGTTCGTCCTGAAGAGCGCCAATCAGATTTACACGCCGAACCTGCGTTTGCTGCGCGGCAATGGCTGAAGCCGGATCGGTACACAGATCAGAGAAGGTATCATCCCTATCATACTGCAGAGATTTTGGAGGAGGAGCTAGCTTGAACAGAATTCAGGACATTATGGCTTTCAATGAACAATTCGTGGAGAACCGCGACTACGAGAAGTACGTGACCGATAAATTCCCCGACAAACGGATGGTCATCGTCACCTGCATGGACGCGCGCCTGACGGAGTTGCTGCCCAAAGCGCTCAACCTGCGCAACGGCGATGCCAAAATCATAAAAAACGCCGGCGCGATCGTAACGCAGCCGTTCGGTAATATTATGCGCAGCGTGCTCGTCGCGTTGTACGAGCTGGGCGCCAACGAAGTGCTCGTCATCGGCCACCACGAATGCGGCATGACCGGCCTGGACCCGGAAATCGTGCTCGGCCATATGCGCGACAGCGGCGTAACGGAAGAAACGATCCGCACCCTGACCAATTCCGGCATGCATCTGGAACGGTGGCTGACCGGCTTCGACAACGTGCATGACAGCGTCGTGCGAAGCGTCGGCATCATCAAGAACCACCCGCTCCTCCCGCCGGGCACGCCAGTGCACGGCATGATCATCCATCCGACGACGGGCAAGCTGGACCTCATCGTGGACGGGTATTGATCGCCGTTCGAATCAACGACAACAAGCTTCGCTTGCACGGGCAGCGCCCGGCATGGCGAAGCTTGTTTGCTTTCAAGCGAAGGTCAGGCTGTCAAGAAAGTTCGTTCGGAACAGTACCAGCCGTCCTGCCACGCCGGCGAAGCGCCGACAGGATCTGTTCGTGTTCCAGGGCGCAGGTCTCGCGTGTCTGCTCGAAGCAGCTTATATGTTTCTCGACAATCCGGCTTTCTGACGAAGAGTGTTTCGTTCAACGATGCCCTGCTATTTCACGCGTGCACGTTCGGTTCTGCAGACGCCGTTACGTTCAGCGAGCGCTATTGCCGTTCAGCTGGCGGTACTCGCAGTCAGCGAATGCTAGATTCACGCCGCTGTCGCCCTTCCGTTCAGGCATCCGCCGCTCCTCTACCGCTCCCGCGTTCGTCGTTCTTCGCCGCCATGGCGGCCGCTCGCGCCGCGGCGACTTCGCTCCTGTCGCGAAGCGTGTGCCGGTCCACGAGCGCAGGGTCCATGCCGCTCGGCGCTCCCCACGCCAGCCCCTGCTCCGCCGCGGCAAGCTTCAGACGCTCCGCGAGCCGTTCATCCCGCAGCGGGATGTTCACATCCGCGAATGCCGCTCCCCGCTCCGCGCCTGCAAGCGCGCCGTCGATCAGCTCCAGCAGCTCCCCGCCTTCGATGCCGAGCTCCGCCAGCCGCGCAGGATCGAGACGCCGGCGCGATTGCCCGAGCATTTTCACGGCTCCGCGCCGGTTATCCCTTCGAAAGTGATACGCGCCTACGGCCAGTTGAATCAGTCCGACCCAGGTATCTCCGAAGCCGTCGTCAGGATGCGCCTTCCAATACTCCTCCAGCAGCTCATGGCATTCGAAATAATCCCGCGTCGCGTGAAACTCGAACAGAAACGACTCGTATGCGTCCGGATACCGTCCGTTCTCCATCCTAATCCCCCAATTTTTCGTCAATATTCGTAGACGGGAATGAAAATTGAAACCTTTGATCATATTAGACGTAATTGTACTGAAGCGCAAACTAACTTCATAGCTTCACAATAACAGGAGGAGAACGACATATGAAGAAGGGGATTTTGGTTTTCATGGCTTTCGCGCTGTTCTTCGTGTTCAGTGCCGGGGCCGCAGACGCAAGACCGCGCGGCGGTAAAATCTCGTCACCGAAGAAGAGCTTCACGACGACGCCGTCCAAGCCGGCGGACAACGTTAACAAGAGTACGTCCGGGGGCACGGGCACGACGAAATCCGGTACGGCGAAATCCGGCACGACGACGCCGCAGCGCGGATTTTTTAGCGGCGGCAGCTTCATGAAAGGACTTATGATCGGCGGCCTGGCGGGCATGCTGTTCGGCGGACTGTTCGGCAACATGGGCTTCCTCGGCAATATTTTCGGCATGCTGATCAACATTCTGGCCATCTATGTCGTGATCACGCTTATTATGGGGATCGTCCGCTACTTCCGAACCCGGAACCGGCCGACGCATCCGGATAACCGGAGACCGTACTAACGATGCGGATTTATACGGACGAGATCATTAATGCCGTTTGTCTCCATATCGCCGAACGCAAAGGCGTCTCGCCGACAGATGTCGAAGTGCAGCTGTCCTGGGAGGAGCAATACGGCTTTACCGCCGAAGTGTGGGTGAGCGGCCGTAGTCAGTACCTGGTGGAAGCGAATCTGCTGGAAGCGATCGAGCAATATTTGCATAAGCAATATCAGCTTCGCAAGTTCCGTTCTCAAATCACGCTCGATGCGGACGAAGAGTTCTGGGCGGATATCGAAGATTAATAAGGCATGGCAACACTAGACGGGTGCAGCGTAACGGCTGCCCCGTTTTTTATTTCGCAAATATTGTCGAATTTGCGCAACCTCTACCAATTCTCTGCGTCTAATGGCATAGATTTGGAGAGGAGTGCACACCTAAGCCTATGCAAAATCGAATCAAATGGACCGCCGTTGCTGCCGTTTCGCTGGCACTGCAAGCAGGCTTGACGACGTTTGCCGTTACGAATGCGCAAGCCGCCGCGGACAACACGACCTACTATCGCGTCTATCAGAACGACAAAGCGCTGCGAGAATTCAAGACCAGCGCGAGCGCCGTCAACTATGCCGAATCATTCGCGTACGCCCATGTCGAGAAGATAACGGGCCGTCAATGGGTGTGGGACAATTTCCCGAGATACAAAGTGTACGAGAACGGCGTATCGTCGGCCGGCCGGGAATTCCGAACGCTGGCGGAAGCCAAGCAATTCGCAAGCAAAACGCGGTTCGCCCAAATCCGCGATCTCGAAACGGCGGGATACGTCTCGGCGAATTATCCGAACTATCGGCTGTACCAGGGGGACAAGACGCTTGCCGACTGGTCGTTCGCCACATTGGCGGACGCGAAGAAGACGGCTCGATCCTATGCCAACGCTCATATCATGGAGCTTGCGACCAACCAATGGGTATGGGATAATTTGTCGGCTGCTCAAGAAACCGCGCAGCGGGCTTCCGGGGCGAAGTACGCCTTGTACAAGGACGGCGCGCCGCTCGGCGGCGGAACATACGGCTTCCTGCTGGATGCCATTCGCGCATCCGCCGGCAAATCCGGCGTCGTGGTCGTCAACGAGCAGACCGGGCAGGTCGTACATAGCAATATTCCGCTGTTTACCGTCATTCAGTCGGGGCCGGAGATCGCTTCGTTCTTCAGCATTTACAGCGCGATCGCCTACGCCAAAACGTTAGCCGGCGCTTCCGTGCTGCAGGACGGCGCGACTTGGTGGACGAACAAGCCTTATCTGTCCGTTCTGCAAGGCGACAAGCTGCTGCGGAACTTCAATACTCGCCAGAGCGCGGTGCAGTTCGCCGCCCAATACAAGAACAGCTTCGTCGTCACGGCCGACAACCGCTCGATCTGGAACAATGCGAGCCTGATCTATCTCGGATGGAACGGCACGTACAGCACGCAGACAGTGCTGAGTCAGCTCGGCCAGACGCAGGGCCTCGATATCGATTCGCCTTCGTGGTTCGAGCTGGCCGACGCGAGCGGGACGCTGACCGATCATTCCGACCCGGCGCTCGTCGAGTCGCTCCGCGCAACGGGCATCCAGCTGACGCCGCTTGTCAGCAATCAATTCGACGCCAAGCTGACGAGCGCCTTCCTGCGGGATTCCGCCGCCAAGTCGGCATTCATCGCGAAACTGGTCGCCAGGCTGACAGCCTTGCACGTTGCCGGCGTGAACGTCGATTTCGAAGGTCTGGCCGGCGGCGATCGGTCGCTGTACACCGCGTTCATTCGCTCGTTGACGAGCGCCGCCCATAAGGCAGGCTTGACGGTTTCGATCGATTTGCCGCGCGGCGACGTGCTCTGGGACGCGAAAACCGCTTACGACCATACCGCGCTCGCCGGCATTGTGGACATGATCATGATGATGGCTTACGACCAGCATTGGCAAGGCGGCGGCGAAGCCGGTTCCGTCTCGGAGCTGGCATGGACGGAGGAAGGCGTACGGCAGTTCCTGACGTACGGCATCCCGCGCGACAAGCTGATGCTCGGCATTCCGTTCTACGTCCGCGAATGGCGGGTCTCGGCTGCGGGCAAGCTCGTCGACAGCAAGGCGATTCTGATGAAAAATATACCCGGTCTGGTGCTGTCGACCGGCGCGAAAGGCAGCTACGACGCCGTTTCCGGGCAGGTCAAATACATGTATAACGGCCTTGACGGCTATACGCACGTCTTCTGGGCGGAATCGGCGGACACGACCAAGGCGCGCGTGGAAATCGCGAAGAAATACGATTTGGCCGGCGTCGCCGCCTGGCGGCTCGGATTCGAGCAGCCCGAACTATGGCAGCAGATGCTGCGGCAGAAGTAGACAAGCTGGGGACGATCTTTCGGAGTGGTGCCGCTCCGCATGTTATGGTATGATGTTGAGACAGGAGTACTGTAACTCATTTCATAACAGTTAGGAGCAGCCGCAATGTCCCGACCATACAAAGAAATTCAATCGATCGAAGAATGGAATGCCGCGCTGGAAGGCTCCGCTTCCCGCCCGCTCGTCGTGTTCAAGCACAGCACGACTTGTCCGGTAAGCGCGAACGCGTACAACGAGTTCGCGAACTACTTGAACAGCGATGCCGCTTCCGAAGACACGGACTATGTGCTCGTGAAAGTCATCGAATCCCGTCCCGTCTCCAACCAGATCGCCGAAGACGTCGCGGTGAAGCATGAATCGCCGCAAATCATCCTCGTGAAGGATAAAGCCAAGTACTGGACGGCTTCGCACTGGTCCATTACGGAAGCGCATATGAAGGCGGTCATGAACTAGGCAGACTGCGAACAGGCACAATGATCAAGCCCCGGTCAAGAAGAAGCGTAATCGCCTCTTAGTGACCGGGGCTTGCTGCATGTTCGCCCGCGGGACAGAGTCCTTCTCGAGCGGTATGGGAAGGTATGGCGCCGTGCGCGGGCCAATCCATATCCCGCTTAGGCGAATATCATATTTTTACCGTAGAAAATCTCGTCCATTTCCCACCTGACGCTCTTCTCGATCTCCGCCTGCTCTTCCGCGCTCAGCGTATCCTTCGTGTAGCCGAACAAATAATTGTTCAGATCGAATTCGCGCAGCTTGCATTTGGTGTGGAAAATGTTCTCCTGGTACACGTTGACGTCGATCATGTGATACGAATCTTTGATTTCATCCGGAATGTAGTTCTGGATGGAACTGATCTCATGGTCGATGAACAGCTTGTGGCCGTTAATGTCGCGCGTAAACCCTCGAACCCGGTAATCCATCGTCATGATATCGGTATCGAACGAGCGGATCAGGTAATGGAGCGCTTTGAGCGGCGAGATCTCGCCGCAGGTGGACACGTCGATATCCGCGCGGAACGTGCTGATGCCTTCGTCCGGGTGATACTCGGGGTAGGTGTGCACGGTAATATGGCTCGTGCTGAGGTGCATGACGACCGCGTCCGGCAGCGGTCCCGGCGATTCCTCGAACGATTCGTTCGGCGCCTGCTCGATCGGGCCTTCCGAGACGAGCATCGTCACGCTCGCGCCTTGCGGCTCGTAATCCTGCTTGGCGATATTGAGCACATGGGCGCCGATGATTTCGGCGACGGTCTTCAGAATCGCGGTAAGCCGATCCGCGTTGTACTGCTGATCTATGTAGGCGATGTACGCTTCGCGTTCTTTTTTGGTCTTGGTGAAACAAATGTCGTACATGTTGAAGCTCAGCGACTTCGTCAAGTTGTTGAACCCGTGCAGCGTGATCCGCTGCTCAGACGTTAATTTCAACCTCGTTCCCCCCAATTCTGATTGCTGCTTGTCGCGCCGACCCTATCGATGCTTAGGATGGGATGCCTAGGCCGGTTCTATCCGGCCGCTCCCAAATTTATATCGGATATGCGCCGTTCATAGTTTATCATACTTACCCGGTTTCACGAATAAATAACATTCGCCTATAGAAGTCATAGACAGCCTGTATTTCACTTTGCATCCGGCCCGTGCGACAATAGCCTCATCCTGCGAAACGAGGTGATCGGTATGACACAGACTAATGAATGGCGGCCCGGCATGTACGACGACAAGCTCGGCTTCGTATCGGAATTGGGCAGAGGCGTCATCGAATTGCTGCGGCCGGCGAGCGGCGAACGGATTCTCGACCTGGGCTGCGGCACGGGAGACTTGACGGACGAAATCGCAAAGTCGGGCGCCATCGTGACCGGCATGGACATGTCCGGGGAGATGATCGCGTCCGCGCGATCGAAATACCCCCGCCTCGAGTTCCGCGTCGGCAACGGCGAGGCGTTCGCCGTCGACGCGGCTTACGACGCCGTATTCTCGAATGCCGCCCTGCACTGGATGACGAATCCGCGGCAGGTTGTCCGCTGCGTGTGGAACGCATTAAGCGCGGGAGGCCGCTTCGCCGCCGAATTCGGAGGCCAAGGCAATGTCGCGGCCGTCATCGACGCGCTGCGCGAAACGCTTGCGGATGATTACGGGATCGATGCGGCAGCGCGCAATCCGTGGTATTTTCCGAGCATCGGGCAATACGCCGCGCTGCTGGAGGAGCAGGGTTTCGACGTCAAAGCGGCGTTTCACTTCGACCGGCCGACGCCGATGAAGGACGGCGACCATGGCTTGAATCACTGGCTGAGCGGTTTCGCCGGTACTTTCATCAACGGTCTGACGGACGAACAGAAGCATGGCGTATTCGCGAAAGTCGCGGCGAAAACGCGGCCGGCGCTCTTCCGCGACGGGGTCTGGCATGTCGATTACAGACGGCTGCGCATCCTTGCGGTCAAGCCTGCGATCGTCGTGCCCGTATGATTCTATAACCGCGGCATCTGCCGCGAGAGATCTACGATCGTCCATCCAGCCAACGAGCCGCTTGCCGACAAGCTGCAGGGTCCGCGCTTTCCCCCTTGCAGCGTCCCCGCAAGCGGCGACTCATAAGCTGCCATCGCTCCGCCCTTCCTCGCCTTCCGTCACGACTCGTGATGGTATTTCTTCTTCGCATACAGTTCCAGCAGGTTCACGACGCCGTACAGCACGACGGACAACAGCGCGAGCAGCGCGATGCTGACCATGACCAAATTCATCTGGAACACCTGGCCGCCGTAGATGATCAGATAGCCGAGCCCCGCTTTCGAGGACAGAAACTCGCCCATGATGACGCCGACGAGCGTCAAGCCGACATTCACTTTCAACGTCGAGATCAGATGCGGCACGCTGGCCGGCAGCAGCACCATGCCCAGCATTTGCAGCTTGGTCGCGCCGAACGACTCCATCAGCTTCAGCTTCGTCCGGCTGATCTCCTTGAATCCGCTCTCGATCATGATGATCGTCACGATGAGCGAGATCGCAACCGCCATCCCGTAGACGGAGTAACGGTCGCCGAGCCAGATATAGAAGATCGGTCCGAGCGCCACTTTCGGCAGCGCGTTCAAGACGACCATGTACGGATCGAGCACCCTCGAAGCGAAAGACGACCACCAGAACAGAATCGCGGCCAAGATGCCTGCCGTCATCGACAGCCCGATACCGGCGAGCGTCTCCTGCGTCGTAATCCATAAGTGATGGAACAGGCTGCCGTTCCGCGCCAGATCGAAGAACGATGTCCACAGCTGCGACGGTTTGCTCGTGAGCATGGAGTCGATCCATTCCCACCGCGCCGCGAGCTCCCACAGCAGCAGGAAAATCGCCAGCAGCATGAGCCGCGCGAACCATACGAGCCACTGCCTTCGTCTCTGGGACCGAAGGTAGCGTTCATAGAGGGGAGACGGCATGGCCATCCAGCTCCTTCCAGATCGCATTGAAGTAATCGTGATACTTGGCCGCCTGCCGCTTGCTCCACGGCGACAGCTGCCCGCCTTCGTCGAGGTCGATCTCGTGCACCGCGGCGATCGTGCTCGGCCGCTTCGCCATGACGAGTACCCGGTCGGCCATGCTGATCGCCTCGGACAGGTCGTGGGTGACCAGGACGGCCGTCTTGCCCTGGTCCTTGATAATGCGGAATACTTCCTCCGACAGTGTCAGGCGCGTCTGGTAATCCAGCGCGGAGAAAGGCTCGTCGAGCAGCAGGATATCCGGCTCCGCGACGAGCGTACGGATGAGCGCCACGCGCTGGCGCATGCCGCCCGACAGCTGGGCCGGCGCATGGCGCATGAAATCGCCGAGCCCGTAACGGGCGAGCAGCTCCGCGCCTTTGCGCCGCGCCGCCTCCTTCTCCATTCGCCGGATTTCCGCGCCGACGGTCACGTTGCCGAGCACGTCCCGCCATTCGAACAGATGGTCGTGCTGCAGCATATACCCGACTTTGACGGAGGGCTCCGTCACCTCCGCGCCGTCGATCGACACCTTGCCCCGCGTCGGCTTCAGCATGCCGGATATGAGGGAGAGCAGCGTGCTCTTGCCGCAGCCGCTCGGCCCTACGATGCTGATGAACTCGCCCTTGCCGATCGCGAGCGTAATATCGCGCAGCGCCTCGGTCTCTTCCCGGGGCGTGAAATAGCTCAGTCCGACGCCGTCCAGCCTGATATGCTCCGCCTGCCTCGCTCGCGCGCCGCTCTCCCTGCGCATCATCGCGTTACTTCGCCTTCCCGAGCTTCTGCACGAAGCTCATGTCGACGACGTCTTCCATCTTCGCGATCTTGTCTTCCGCCTTCAGCACGCCGTTCTCGACGAGCACGTTCTGCAGCACGTCGAATTGCGCCTGCGTCAGCTCCGGATCGGTCGGCCATGTGCCCTGCGCCTTGTAACGGTTGACGGATTGAAGGATCAGCTCATCCGACGTGCCGTCGAAGAACGGCTTCAAGGCGGCGACTATCTGCTCGTCGGACGCCGTGCCGAGCCATTTCGCGCCTTCGGTTACCGCAGCCGTGAATTTCGTGATGATGTCCGGATGCGCTTTGATGTAATCGGATGTCGCGACGTACGACGTTTCCGGGTACGGACCGAACGCTTCGCCGAGCGATGCGGCGTAATACGCTTTGCCTTCCTGGACGAGCGTCGAGGCGACCGGCTCGAACACTTGAATGTAATCGCCCTGGCCGCTCGTGAATGCGCCGGCCATGGCGGTCGAAGCGATGTTCGTGACGACCTTCGCGCCGGCGACCTGTTCTTGCGTCAGCGTCGAATTCAGCACCATCTGCGGCGAACTGCCGGGCCTCCAGCCGATGACCGTTTTGCCTTCCAGGTCCTTCCACTGGAAGTTGTCGATTTGCTCGCGGGACAGGAGGAACGAACCGTCGACCGCCGTCAGCTGATGGAATACTTTCAGCGTCTTGCCGCCCTTCTGGTTGTAGATGTAGATCGCCGTTTCCGGGCCGACCATCGAGATGTCCGCCGTGCCCGCAATGAGAGCCGCCGCGCCTTTGTCGGAGCCTTGCGCGGTATTCATGTCGACGTTCAAGCCCTGCTCCTTGAAGAAGCCCTGCGACATCGCGACATAATGCGGCGCATAGAAAATCGAGCGGATAACTTCGGAGAATTTGACGGTCGTCAATTTATCCGATTTGGAGCTTTTGCCGCAGGCTGCCGTCATCGCCAGCAGCACGGCAACCAGCAGCAGCAGTGCCGGTTTGATCATTTTCCTCATGGTGACTACTCCTTTGCCATCGATAATGTCCGTCATGCAAGGGCCATGCTGTATGTGAACGGTTCGCCCGAACCGGGTATGCCGACGCATGCGGGGCCAAACGCAAAAAAGCCTTGAATAGGTAATATCCTATTCAAAGCTCTAGGCGAAGGTTCTTGCAGCCCATCGCTTACATTCGGGAGCCGGAAGCTTCAGAGACGGCCGGATCGGAAGATGGCGTAGATGAGCCACATAAACATGAACAGGGCGACGATGAACCCGGCCTCGATGATCGGCACATGCCACAGGATCGATTGGGAATGGTTGAGCGCGGCGCCGATAATCAAGCCGACCATCAGAATGCTGAGGGAGAGCAGCACGATGCTGAACGACAACCGGTTGCCGAGCCGGTCCATCTTCTTGGTCAACGCGTCCACTTGCGGCGAAGCGACCTCGACGCGCAGCTTCCCCTGCCGGATAAGGCGCGCCAGCTGCTTCAGGCTGAGCGGCACGTCGCTGATCAGATCAAGCATCTCCGGGATGTCCTCCAGCCACTGCTTCACGATGTTGCGGGGATCGATCCGCTCGAGGAACAGCTTCCTGCCGAACGGCTCGGCAACGTCGAAGACGCTGAAGCTCGGATCCAGCGCCGTCACGACGCCTTCCATCGTCAGCAGCGCTTTGCCGAGCAGGGTCAATTCGGAAGGGATGCGAATCCGATGCTTGAACGACAGCGAGAACAGGTCGCCGACGACTTCTTCGAAGCCGATCCGGTTGAGCGGCAGCTTGTAGTACTTCTCGCGCATATCGTCGACATCGGCGGCGAGCGCGTCCATGTCCGTCTCTTCCGGAATGACGCCCATGTTCGAGATGGCGCGCAAGACGCCCTTCGAGCTGTGGTTCCGCAGCGCGATAATGAAGGATACGAACTGCTTCTTCATGGCGGGATTCAGCCTGCCGACCATGCCGAAGTCGAGCAGCGCCAGGCTGCCGTCCTCCAGCGCCAGCACGTTGCCGGGATGCGGGTCGCCGTGATAGTGCCCGGAGACGAGAATCTGATGAAGCATGGTCGTGGCGAACCGGTCCGCCAGCTGGCGCGTATCCAGCCCCCTGCGTTCGAGCGCGGACCGGTCGGACAGCTTGACGCCGTCCACGTATGCCATCGTCAGCACGCGCTTGGAGCTGTAATCCCAGTAGACCTTCGGCACGAGGACATGCTGCAGCGGTTCGCTCTGGGCCATGAACCGCTCCGCGTTGCGCGCCTCCAGCGAATAGTCCAGCTCCTTGCGCAGCACCTGGCCGAGCTCGTCGATAATCTCGCCCAGCCGATAATTGCGCGCCCACTCCATCGTGCCTTCGGCCAGCCGCGCCCAATCGGCCAAAATATCCATGTCGGTCTCGATCAGCCGCTGAATGCCCGGCCGCTGCACCTTGATGGCAACCGGCGTGCCGTCCGGCAAGCAAGCCCGGTACACTTGCCCGATCGACGCCGCGGCGAGCGGCTCCTCGGCGAACGACCGGAACAGCTCCCCGATCGGAGCGCCGAGCTCCTCTTCGATAATCGGCGCGACCTCATCGAACGGCGACGCAGGCACGCTGTCCTGCAGCCGTTCCAGCTCTGCCACGATATCCGCCGGCACGAGGTCGGGACGCGTGCTGGCGATCTGCCCGAGCTTCACGAACGTCGGCCCCAATTCCTCCAGCATGAGACGGATGCGCTCGCCGAGCGTCTTGGCGTGAAGCTCCTTCTTCTCTTCGCTGCGGAAGAACAACAGCTTGTCGGTGATTCCCATTTCAGAGGACACATAGCCGAGTCCGTTGCGCGCGAACGCCGAGGCAATGGTCCTGTAGCGCTGCAATTGCCGCAGCCGTTTCCCCGCGTTCATCGCAGGCCTCCGATCATTGTCCGGACGGATTCGACCGTTCCTGCTCCAGCGTTTCCAGCCGCCGTTCGAGGCGTTCGATGTCTTCCTTCGTCGCCAGCTTGCCCTCGCCCATCAGCGCCTGCACGCGCTCGCGCGCCATCGTTTCCACCCGCTGCCGAAGCTCGTCTCCTTTGGCCAGCAGTTCTTCCACCAGCGCCTTGGATTCCGTTTTGCTCACTTCGCCTTTCTTGACCAGTTCCTCGAATGTCTTCTCCACCTGCTCTTTGCCGGCAAGCGCCAGTCCAAGCCCGAGCGAAATGGCTTTTCCGATTGTATCCTTCATGCGAATCACGATCCTCTCGAATCAATTTGCAAGCGCAGGCACGAACATAACCGGCGCAGCTTCTTGTCCTATAGTATGCTTCCATTCCCTCCTTCAATTCCCAAGCTTGGCAATTCGGCGTGAAAGTCCATGCGCACCGGAGAGCCGACTGGAGGCGGCAAACGCGGATGAAGCCATACACGGCCGTGATCAAAGAGCTGCGTACGCATGACAAAAAACGGCAGGCCGACAATGCGATGCATTGCCTGCCTGCCGTTCATCAAGCCGTTACGGCCGCTTCTTGCAGCCGTACCCGGTTGCGCCCTTCCCGCTTTGCCGTATACAGCGCCATATCCGCTTTCTTGAGCAGCGATGCCAGAGATTCGCCGGCCGCTCCTTCCGACTGCGAGACGCCGAAGCTCGCCGTAACGGTAATCGTCGCACCGTCCGCGGCGAGCGGCTCGGCTTCGAGCGCCGCCCGTGCCCGCTCCGCCACGCGCGCGGCATCCCCGCGCTCGGCCGGTAGGCAAATCGCGAACTCCTCCCCGCCGTACCGTGCGAAGATCGCTTCGGGCGGCAGCAGCGGCGATACGACAGCGACGACATGCCGGAGCGCGAAGTCGCCGACCTCATGGCCGTACGTGTCGTTGATCCGCTTGAAGTAATCGACGTCGAACAGAATGACCGACGCGTGCGCGCCGCGATTCTCGGTATCGCTGAGCAGCTGTTTGCCGCGATGGAAGAACGACGTCCGGTTCAGCAGCAGCGTCAAGCCGTCATGATAGGCAAGCCGTTCCAGCTGGTCACGCAGCCGCCTCGCTTCGGTCACGTCGATCAGCATCAACAGGCTGCCGACCGCCTCGCCTCTCTGGCCGCGGACGACGGAAGCTCTGACTTGATAGTAAGCGAACTCGCCGTTCCCGACGCTCCAGCGCACCTCGCCCTGTTCATGCTCGGACAGCCCGACAAGCGGGAAGCCGGAGCCGGTCATGCGCGTCCACGCTTCATCCAGCGTCAAGCCGATCATCTCCGCGCCGAGCGAAGGCAGCATGCGGCGCGCCGCGCCGTTGAAATCGATGAGCCGGCTCGCGGTGTCGAGCACGACGACGCCTTCGCCCATGCTCTCGAAAATGCTTTCCTTCGCGATCGGAACGATCGTCAGAATCCGCGTGGTCACGATCGCCCAGATGAACATCGCCGACGTGACGCAAATGATGACCGGCACGGGATCCATCCCGCCCGGAGTCACGCCGAGCAAGTAGACGAAGGCGCCGGTGATCGGCAGCAGCTGCCCGGCGATAAGCGTGGCAAGCTGCAGCCGGTAATCCTTCTTCGTGCGCCGCCATCGGCGAAGCAGCAGGACGGCGCCGGCGAGCATCATAGAGAACGTATAGATGCCGTGAACGACGTAGAACTGCCCGATCACGATATCCGTATACGGCAGCGAAGCGCCGTGCCGGACGGTAACCGCCTTGTAAAACAAATGATGCCAGTCGTTCGTGGCCACCATGACAATGCTGGTCACCGGAATGACGAACAACGCCGCCGCTATTTTGCGGGATACCGGCTTCCCGATGTATTGCAGCACGACCAGCAGACCCAGCACGGGCGATGTCGCCATGCCCACATATTGGACGGACGTCCATCGCATGAGTTCGGCCAATGTACCGCTGGCCATCTCGAACGCCACCGCGAATATATAAATGGCCTGCGCGACCATATAAAGCATGAATATGCGAGCGCCATGCACTTCGGCCCGCTTGATGTACGCGTACAGGAACAGAAACATCGTAAATACGCCTGATGTCGAGACAAGCGAAATATACATGGTGAGTGAAGAACCCATTGCACGCATCCCCTATGCCGGACTGAGTTGTCCATACAGACAGAATCTTGTCGAAAAAGCCGACTTCATGGTACCATAACGCCGCCGGGATGTCATGGGCATTTTTTGTTCGATGCCGCTCGAAGCAACCGCATGTACAAGGCTTGCAAATCGCTTGCCTTGCGGCGCAGCGATTCAAAAAGGGATCGCTCATGAAGCCGGCTGCCGCCTTCATGAACGATCCCTCTTGTATCATCCGAAGTTTACTGTGTCACCGGTGGCAAGCAATGGTATTAAGCCTTCCATCCGACTGCAGATACAGCCGCCGGGCTGACCTATAACGCTCGTGAACCCGCCGGGCTTACGCCTTGCGCTTGGGCTTATTGTAGCCGCGCTCGCCGTACGGCTGGAGCTTCTCCAGCCACAGCTCCAGCAGCGCCTGAACGTCTTCCTTGCAGGCGGACAGCCCGGATGGATCGTTCAACGTTTCCTCGCGCGGCTTGATCCGGTCCAGCTCTTCGAAGACGAACGCATCGGCGCCGCATGCGGCCCAATCCTGCCTGAGCTCGGGAATCGTATTCATATTCGTCTGCTTGAAGAATTCGAGCCTGTTGCGCGCGCCTTCGAGATCCATCGTCCCGTCAACGTACAGTTTGCCGTTCTTCGTATTGCGGATCTGGTAGACGCCCATCGGGCGGAACGAGGTCGCGTATGCGGCGGCCAGTTCCTTCTTCTTCTGCTTATCGAGTGTCATGCCGTTCGCTCCTTCCGATCGAAGCCGTAATTAGTAGCCGAGCTCCTTCAACAGACTAGACAGCGTCCGCAGCCGTTCTCCGATCATCTCGCCGTCGTCGCCCAGCGCCTGATTGAACAGCTTCATGTCTTCCTTGATCTTCTCGTTGTCCGTGCACACGGCGATCGTCATGGCGTCCCCTTGCAAGCCGACGCGGTCGATGATCGGCTGCTTCGGATCGTACAGATCCGGATACCGGTACGCGTCCTGAAAATGCATCAGCCCTCTGCTGACCAAAATCGCCAAATCCAGCACGCGGTGCAGCGGCAGCTCCTCGGACTGCCGGGACCACTTCTCGCCCGTGTAGCGCCATACCTTCGCAGATATGTCCAGCTTGCCCCGGTCGTTCCACTGCGCCAGCCCCAAGGAAAGGCCTTTCGCATCGGAATGGCCCGCGTACCTGCCGTCGATCTGCTCGTAATTCTCGGAAACGATAACCGGTTTATGCTTCAATGTCGTTGGAATTTTCATCGTTAGGCTCCTCTTCCCGCAATATGGCGCGATGGTGAATTGCTGCATGTATCAGCTGGTTCCAGCTGTCGATTGCACATGCTAACGATTCATCCGTGTTAGTGGATTACTGATTTACTAAATCATAAAAATATCATAGCCGATTCGCGCTGCAGAAGTCAATAGGACGGCCCCGTCACCTAACTTCGCAACGGATGGACATCCACATAAGCGCTGCCCTGCACCGCGCATATCCTATACGAATACAAGCTTTGGAGGGATTCGCAAATGAAGCGTTTCAAGCGCGCCGGCAGCAACATCAAGATTATCCACGTTACGATCAACAAATGGATTACGATCAATACGCGGGTCAGCGGCAACTCGCAGATCAACCGCAATATCGGCTCCTACGCCAACGAAGGCGGACAGAACGCGAAAAAAGGCGGTAAGAACGTACAAAGGCGCTAGCTCATCAAAATGGCATCATCCGATACCGCGAACATTGAAGAATGCGAACATTGAAGAAGGCGCCCATAACCGGGCGCTTTCTTCATGTCCGCATTCTTTTCAAAAATTACTTTGACACATAGAGTAATGATATGCTACATTTACTCCATCAGATAGAACTCTATCAGACAGAGCACTGACAGACAGAACACTGGCAGGCAGAGCACTATGAGGCAGAATACTTCTGCGGCAATCGGACCAGAACAACTGTTACAGACATGCTTGCGTATGGAACGAACAAGAACAGGAGGACCCCGCATGATCCGAAGCGATCTTATCCGCGGTCATCTGGACGCCATTATTTTAAGGCTGATCTATGAAGAAGACCGTTACGGGTATGAAATTTCCAAAGAAATCAGCGTCCGCACCGACGACCGGTTTCAAATCAAAGAAGCGACGCTTTACGCGGTTTTCCAACGGCTGGAGCGCAAAGAGCTGATCGAATCGTACCTCGGCGACATTTCGCACGGCGGCAAGCGGCGCTATTACAAGATTACGAAGCTCGGCCGGGCGTACCTTAAGGAAACGGTCGAGGAATGGAACGAAATCAAAGAGATCGTCAATATATTCATGGAGGGGCTATGACAAATGAAGAAAATCAAAGCGTACGTGGATGAATGGTTCAAGGACATACCCGAGAGCGAGCAGAAGCAGGCGATCCAGGAAGAAATCACGCAGAACCTCGAAGAGAAGGTGTTCGATCTCATGCGCGCCGGCAAAACCGAGGAAGACGCCACCAACAAGGCGATCGTCGAATTCGGCGATATCTCGGACATCAAGCAGGAGCTGGGGGTCAAAGAAGGCAAAACCCGCTCGTCCAAGCGGCAATACGGCCTCCATCTCGGCTTCTCGCTATGGGGCAGCGGGCTGATCGTCGCCCTCTTCCTGTTCATCAACGTCTATTACACGCCTGACGTCATTTGGTTCGTCTATCCGACCTTTGCCGTCGCCTGGTGGCCGCTCGTCATGTTCTACAAATGGCTCGGCTGGAAATAAGGAGGTAAACCGATGCGGAAACATCATATCGCTTTTGCCGTGACGGGCAGTTTCATGTCGATCTTCTTCTTGCTGATCGTCAATCTGCTGACCTCGCCCGGCGTAATCTGGTTCATCCACCCTGCTTTCGCGCTGCTGCAATGGCCGATCTCGCTTTATTATGCCGCGAACGGCCGGATCAAAGCGTATTCGCTGGCAACGACCGCACTTATTCTCGCCTATCTAAGCTATCAGAATATCGCGCACAGCCCCGACTATCCATGGATTCTATACGCCGGCTTCGCCGTCATCTGGTGGCCGATCCTCATGTACGCCGGCCGGTTCGCGGGCACGCTCGCCATGGCGCTTGCCGGCAGCTTCTGCATCATTGTCTATTACGGGCTGCTGAACCTGCTGCTCGCGCCGCAGTTTCCGTGGATCATTTTCCCGGCTTACGCGATTCTGTGGTGGCCGATGTCGATTTATTTCAGCCGCACCAGGCAATGGTTCGTTTTCGCGCTGTGCGCCTCGCTGCTGACCTGCGCCTTGTTCATCGCGGTGAATGCGGTGACGTCGCCGGAAACGATCTGGGCGGTCTATCCGATATTCGCGGTCATCTGGTGGCCGCTCTGCATGTATTATTTCGTCGTTCGCAAACAAGCCGTTTGAACCGCCGCCGCGCATGGTGATACAATAGAACCCTATGCTACCTATCCAACTGTAAGCGGGGAATCGAACATGTTGAATTATACGATGCATCACAACCGCGCCAATGCGCGCACCGCGGTTTCGCAGGCGAAGACCGCCGACGCGCCGGCCGTCATGGAGCTGCTCGTCGGCGCCGCCAAGTGGCTGCAGAGCAAAGGCTCGACGCAATGGAGCGCCTTGCTGAGCGGCGATGATCATCACGATGTCGTCGGCCACATCGAGAACGGCGAGCTGTTCCTCTTCAAGGACGGAGATACGCTCGCAGGCATCGTCCTGCTCATGCAGGTGCCCGGCGACTGGGATCATCATTTGTGGGGACCGGACGGACATGAGCCCAACGTCTACCTCCACCGGCTTGCGATCAACCGGGACTATGCCGGGCAAGGGCTCGGCGCCGATATCGTGCGGTGGGCGGAAACCGGCATTTCCTTCCCGGGCAAAACCGTCATGCGTCTGGATTGCATCGCCAGCAATCCGAAGCTGAACGCCTTCTACAGCGGACTCGGCTATACGTACAAAGGCACGTCGCCAAGCGGCTTCTGCTTGTACGAGAAACCGCTGACGCGGGCATAATTCATGAACTGCACGCAAAAAGAGCTGCACGTGGTGCAGCTCTTTTTGCGTTAAAATGACCAATTGCCTGCCCTGAATACCGCCTCGCGGCTGCCGTCGTTTCTCACGCCGTCGATTTCGAGATCCGCCGTGCCGATCATGAAGTCGACATGCGTCAAGCTCTGGTTCAACCCGCTCGCGAGCTGTTCTTCCTTGCTCATCGTCAAACCGCCTTCCAGGCAGAACGGAAAAGCGAAGCCGATCGCCAGATGACAGGCCGCGTTCTCGTCGAACAATGTGTTGAAGAACGTCAGATTCGTGTCCGAGATCGGCGAACGAAACGGCACGAGCGCGATTTCGCCCAAGTAATGCGAGCCTTCGTCCGTCTCGATGAGCTGCTGCAGCGCCTCCTGCCCCTTCTCGGCCGCATAGTCCGTAATGCGCCCGTCTGCGAAAGTAATCGTGAACCGATCGATCAAATTGCCGTTGTAGCTCAGCGGCTTGCTGCTGGCGACCTTGCCGTTAATGCTCGTGCGGAGCGGCGACGTAAACACTTCCTCCGTCGGCATATTCGGAATGAAGGTCGTCCCCTGCTTGTTCTGCGCGCCCGCGCTCACCCAGATATGTCCGTCCGGCAAGCCGATGGTTACATCGGTGCCCGTCGAAGCGCTGCGGTAATGCAGCTCCTTGAATCTCCGCTCGTTCAGCCGCGCGGCCTTGTCGCGCAAATTGCCCGCATGCGTCCGCCAAACGGCGACCGGATCATCCTCGTCGACGCGAACGGCCGCAAAGATCGCTTCCCACAGCGCTTGAACGCGCTCCGTCCCGGCATGGTCCGGAAATACTTTATCCGCCCACGGCTGCGTCGGAAAAGCTACGATCGACCAGGCAACCTCATTATTCAGCGTGAATTTGCGGAATGGCTGCAGCGCGTTCTGCTGCGCTTTCGTCGCCGTGCCGATCCGCGCGGGATCGATGCCGTTCAGCAAATCCGGGTCTTCCGCGACGACCCACAGGAAGGCGGCGCCTTCCTCCGCCAGCTGCACGCGGCCATCCGCCAGCCACGATGGATAACCGGAGAGCCCTTCTTCGGGCGACAGCTCCAGCCGCGCGCGGGTGACCAGCTCGTCGCTCCAGTCGACGTGCACGTAAGGCGATCCGATCCGGTAAGCGCGCTTCACGATCTCGCGTACGAATACGGCGGCTTCCACCGGAGCGATGACGCACAGCTTCTGGCCGGGCTGCACGTTGACGCCGACCTCGACGGCCAGCGCCGCATATTGTTCCATGCGATGTTGGAATGATTTCATTTCGTTGGCTCCTTCGTGAAGACGTGATCGTTCATGATTTCGAAACGTTGTCCATTATAGCAAGGCCCGATATCGGATTGCAAAAGGCGCTGTACGATGAATCGAGGCCGCGGCCCAGCCGGTACTGCGCATGCTGCCCAATCTGACCTCGGAGCCATTCCCGGCGGATACAAAAACCGGACGCGCGGCGTCCGGTTTCATCAACGAAATCGTGCAAGGATTCACGGCCGTTCGCGCTCGAACGGGTTCCGCGCATCAAGCATGAAACTGCGCCCGGTGCAAGCGGCTGTAATGCCCGCCCGCGGCAAGCAGCTCCTCGTGCTTGCCCTGCTCCGTGACGCCTTGCTCCGTCACGACGATAATCCGGTCGGCGTTCTTGATCGTCGCCAGCCGGTGCGCGATGACGAGCGTCGTACGCCCTTCCGACAACTCGGCCAGCGACTGCTGAATGGCGGATTCCGTCTCCGTATCCAGCGCGGAGGTCGCCTCGTCGAGAATGAGGATCGGCGGATTCTTCAAGAACATCCGCGCGATGGCGACGCGCTGCTTCTGTCCGCCGGACAGCTTCACGCCGCGCTCGCCGACGATCGTATCCAGCCCATCCGGCAGCGACCGGACGAACGCTTCCAGCTGCGCGCGCTTTACGGCCGCCCACAGATCGGACTCCGAGGCGTTCATTTTGCCATACTGGATGTTCTCGCGCAGCGTGCCCGCAAACAGGAACACGTCCTGCTGCACGATGCCGATGCCTTTGCGCAGCGAAGCCAGCTTCAAATCGCGGATATCCCGACCGTCGATCGACACGCTGCCGCCGGTTACGTCATAGAAGCGCGGAAGCAGACTGCAGAGCGTCGTTTTTCCCGCTCCTGAAGGACCGACGAAGGCGACCGTTTCGCCCTCGTGAACCGTCAAATCGATATGCTGCAGCACTTTGGCGTCATCGCCATAGCCGAAGCTGACGTCGCGGAACTCGATGTCGCCGCGCAGCCGGTCGACGGCAACGGCGTTCGGACGGTCCTGGATGTCCGGCTCGGTTTCGATCAGCTCGACGTAGCGCTTGAAGCCCGCGAAGCCTTTCGGATAGCTCTCGATGACGGCATTGATTTTCTCGATCGGACCGATGAAGACGTTCGCAAGCAGCAGGAAGCCGACGAATTCGCCCGGCGTCAATTCCCCGCCGATGACGAACCAGGTGCCGCAAACCATGACGAATAACGTGACGGTCCGCTTCAGCATGTAGCTGATCGACGTGTTGAACGCCATGATTTTGTAGGATAACAGCTTCGTCCAGCGGAACTGCTTGTTGTTCGCCTCGAACAGCTTCTTCTCGTGTTCCTCGTTGTTGAACGCTTGTACGACGCGCATGCCGCCGACGTTATCTTCGACGCGCGCATTGAACTCGGCAATGTCCGAGAACAAGCGGTGAAACGCGCCGGTCATTTTGCCGCTGAAGTAGATGGCTAGCCAGATGATCAGCGGCACGACGATGAACGTCAGCAGGGCGAGCTTCCAATTGATGAGCAGCATGAGGACGAACGCGCCGACCAGCGTCATCACCGCGATGAACAGATCCTCCGGCCCGTGATGCGCCATTTCTCCGATTTCCATCAGATCGTTCGTCAGCCGGGCGATCAGATGGCCCGTCTTCGTATTGTCGAAGAAGCGGAAGCTCAGCTTCTGAATATGGTCGAACAGCTTGCGCCGCATATCCGTTTCGATGTTGATCCCGAGCATATGGCCCCAATAGGTGACCACGTAATTCAGCAGCGCGATCAACAAGTACACGACCAGCAAGCCTGCGCATGCCCAGACGATCAAGCTCCAATTCTTGCCCGGCAGCAGCTTGTCGATGAATTGATTGACCGCGACCGGGAACCCGAGCTCCAGGAAGCCGGCCAGGATCGCGCAGAAGAAATCGAGATAGAACAGCTTCTTGTACGGCTTGTAATAGGCGATAAAACGAGACAGCATAAGTACACCCTCCAATAAGAACTGAGACGAACGACAGCATCCATCCGCGAAACCGTAACGCGCTTTGGCAGGATAAGCAAGCCCGGCGCGGCATTAACCGCGCGACTATCCGTTAGGCAATGAATGTACGACGATTCGTTAGACGATGAACGTACGACAAACCGAAAGAGAATGCACGTACGACAAACCGTTAGATAATGAAAGCACGACCAATCGTTCATTGAGAATCATTTTCATAATATAGAGTTCGGAGCGGCTTGTCTATGTTTTATATGCGATTTTGTTCCAAACGAGCGTCTTGCCGCGTTCGAATCGCATTCGCGAAGCGACATGATTCGGGCTGCAGCCGTCATACACTATTCTATCTATCCGGCGTCTGGCGTTTGGCGGCGCCGGACGAATGAGGTGAACGGCATGCTCGATCGGATTTCTTACGGCATCGACGCGCTCGTCGGCAGGCTGCTGGAGCAGCAGCAGAACGACGGCAGTTGGCGAATGGGTTTCATAGAACACGGCGTTTCCATGGATGCCGCCGCGATCTTCCTGCTGCAGAGCATCGGCGTGCGCATGCCAAGGCTCGTGCAAGCGCTGGCGGAACGGATACAGGCCAAACAGGCGGATGGCGGCGCTTGGCAGGTGTACCCCGACGAAGAACGCGGGAATGCGTCCGCGACTGCAGAATGCTATTATGCGCTGCAATTCGCCGGATTTTCACCGCAAGAGCCGGCGCTGCTCCAAGCCAAAGCGGCGTTCGACGCGCTTGGCGGGATGAAACGGATCGACAACCTGCTGACGAAATTCAGACTCGCCGTCATCGGACGCTATCCTTGGCCGCGCTGGTTCCCGATTCCGCTGTCCATTATGCTGCTCCCGTCCTCGTCCCCGATCCATTTCTTCCAATTCTCGGGCTATGCCCGCGTCCATATGGCGCCGATGCTGCTGCTCGCCGACCGCAAGACCCGCGGCAAGCTGCCGCAAACGCAGCCGATTGCAGAGCCAAGCCGCTTTAACGGCATGGACAGCCATTGGATGAACCGGCATTGGCGAGCGCATTTCGGCCTTCCCTTCCGCGAGTTGTCCGAGCACCGCCGCAAAGGACTTTGGCGGCTGCCCGCCAAGCTTCACGCCCAGGCTGCCGGACGCGCCGAACGCTACATGCTGGATCGGATCGAGCCGGACGGCACGCTCTACAGCTACTCGAGCGCCACGCTGCTGATGCTGCACGCGCTCCATGGACGCGGCTATCCGAACAGCCATCCCGTTATGGCGAATGCTCTAAACGGACTGGAATCGCTGTTGTTTCCGGACCTTCAGACAGGGTCGAAACCATCGGTGCAAATTACGACCGCGGCGCTCTGGGATACGGCGTTGATCAGCCACGCGATCCAAGCCGCCGGATTGTCCGGCAGTCATCCCGCCGTCGCGAGAGCCGGCCGTTATATTCTGCCGCGGCAACACACGGCGCTGGGCGACTGGAAGCGGAACGTGCACCGGCCGCTGGCCGGAGGCTGGGGGTTCTCCGACGTCAATACGATCAACCCTGACGTCGACGACACGACCGCAGCGCTGCGCGCAATCCGCGGGCTGCCCGGGACGGAAGCCCGGCAAGCCGCCGACCGCGGCCTGCAATGGCTGCTCGCGATGCAGAACAGCGACGGGGGCTGGCCCGCGTTCGAGCGGAACGTCGACAGCCGCATCATCCGCTGGGTGCCGCTCGACGGCGCCGAAGACGCGGCGACGGATCCGTCCACGCCGGATTTGACCGGCCGGACGCTGGAATACCTCGGGCGCAGCGCCGGCTTGACGAGCGCGAACGGCTTCGTCCGCCGCGCGGCGGATTGGCTCTACGGCCGTCAGGAACGGGACGGCTCGTGGTATGGGCGCTGGGGCGTGTGCTATATATACGGCACATGGGCGGCGCTGACCGGCTTGGCCGCCGTCCGCGAACCGGCCGATCATCCGCCGATTCGCCGCGCGGTCGAATGGCTGCTGAGCATCCAGCGGCCTGACGGCGGCTTCGGCGAATCGTGCGCCAGCGACAGCGTCAAACGCTACCGGCCCCTGCCGCACTCGACGCTCTCGCAAACCGCATGGGCGCTCGACGCCCTGATTGCGGTACAAGAACGGCCCGTTCCGGCGATGGAACGAGCCTGCGAATATTTGCTGGCGCATATGCTGCGAGACGGGCCGCATGTCTCCTATCCAACCGGCGCCGGACTGCCCGGCTGCGTCTACATGCGCTACGACAGCTACCCGGTCGTCTGGCCGCTACTGGCACTGGCGCATTACCGCGCCAAGTATGGCGGGAGCGGGTAGGTGCCTCTCGTGCACATTGACCCGAGCGAGAATCATCCGCTTCGGTCAATGTGTGCCGTACGCGTGCACGGGGTGCACCTCTTGCCCGCATGCGGCTGGTATCTCGGCATGTAGTGCACGGGGCGCACCTCTTTGCTCGCATGCGTCCGATATCGCGGCATGTAGTGCACGGGGTGCACCTCTTTACTCGCATGCGGCCGATATCGCGGCATGTAGTGTACCACGTACAACTCTTTGCTCAATTTCTCCCACTTTACCAGGCATGTAGTGTACCACATACAACTCTCTGCTCAATTTCCCCCAATTTCTCGGCATGTATTGTACCACGTACAACTCTTTGCTCGAATACTGAGTTCATGGCCGCATTGGACCAATGTAATGCATCCCTAGCACTACATCTCGAGAACGAGGGAATGTGTGGCACAAGCACGCGGCATCCCAAACAATCGGCCGCGTTCGTCCAGCATTTTGCCCGCTGCTCCACACCACCGTCACACCAGCCCGATATTCCCTTCATATCATTCACGGATTGGCATTCAAACTCTCCGATATCCCTTTCGCATGCCTCCCTCGGCAGCCCTCTCGCTCGACCGCCCGCCTTCTGCCAAAGGTCCGTCCCCTCCGGATAGCCGAAATCCCGACACAAGCCGAAACTGCCGAGGCTGTCTCCCCCTCACCCTCAAACAAGCTGCGAGCCCCTTCCCATTTCTCTCACAATATTTATTGATACAAATCGTTTCATATATAGATTGTTTCGAATGCATCTATGCTCGTTTCGAATGCAGCTCAGTCGCCTGCAAAGCCGTCGTTCCCCTTTAAATCGTGAAAAAATTATAATGTCCCCTTATATTCCCATAATTCCCTTGACATTGATACACTTTGTATCATAAATTATCTATTAGAAGGCCGAACAATACTACCTTCGGCCCAGTTACAAAATGGAAGTATGACGTAAGGAGTTAATAAATGATGACGATGGGAGATCGATTAAGGGAACTGAGACTTCGCAAGAACATTTCGCAAGAAGAAGTAGCCAGGCAAATCGGAATTACCCGTTCCGCATACAGTCATTACGAAATCAACAACCGCCAGCCCGTTTACGAAACGTTGAAGAAATTAGCGTTGCTGTTCAACGTCTCGCTGGACTACATCATCGGCGGAGAGCCAGTCAAGCCCGATACGCCGGTAACGCCCGAAGCGATCGAAATCATCAAAATTTTGAACGGCATGGATCAGGAGAGACGCAAACAGTCGATCGACCGGATGATGGCCGTCCTTAAGCAGGGCGATTGAGCTATTTGACGGTGCAAGGGAGCATGAACCAGATCATGGTCCCCTTGTCGACCGCGCTGACCGCCCCGATCGTGCCGCCGTGAGCTTCGACGATTTCCTTCGCGATGGCAAGGCCGAGCCCGCTCCCGCCCCCGGCGGAATTGCGGGAAGCCTCGATTCTGTAGAAGCGGTCGAAAATGAACGGCAGATGCTCTTCCTCGATGCCGGCGCCCGTATCGCTGACGGTGACGATGACACGGTTGGTCGACGCTTCGAAGTAAAAAGAAAGCGCTATCTCTCCGCCTCTCGGCGTATGCTTGATGGCATTGTAGATGACATTCGCGATGACCTGATCCATGCGGGACAAATCCAAGCTCAGCCGGATGCGGTTCTGCTGCCGAACCTCGTGGACAAGCCCTTCCCCGGGCTCGTTCTCACTGAGATATTCGCAGTTGAACCGAATTCCGCTGCTGATGACGTCGATCTCGTACAAGTCCCTCACCTGGTTGATCCACTGTCCCAGCGGCACCTCCGCAAAATCAAACCGCGTCTGCCCCGCCTCCAGCTTCGTCAGCTCGAACAAGTCGCGAATAAGCCGATTAAGTCCGCCGAGCTTCCCGAGCATCATTTTGATATACCGCCGCTGCTGTTCCTCCGTCTTCACCACGCCGTCCTGAAAAGCTTCCAGATACCCTTGCAGCAGCGTAATCGGCGTGCGCAGATCATGCGAAATATTCGTCATCAGCTGCCGTCTCGACGTTTCGGAACGCTGCAGCTCGCGGTTCGTCTGCGCCAGCGACTCGTTAACCTCGCTTAACGCCACCGTCCGCTCCTCGATCCGTTCCTCGAGATGCATGTTCAGCTCCCGAAGCTCGTTCGACACATGCTCGACCTGGTATAAGGCGCTCGAAAACCGTTTAGAAATAATGAAAGACTGCATCAGCATGAAGAAAAACAACCCCAGCGGCACCAGCTGCGCATAATTCAGCCATTCGTTGTAGAACAGCATGTCGTTCATTACCGTAACGACGAATACCGCGACGCCGGACAATACGAAGGCGGATCCAACCCTCCGGCGCAGCCTGGCGATAATCAGGACGGCTAACGTATAGATGCTGACCGCGATGACATACAGCTGGAAGACGAAGAGAAGCCGGGAGTAGACGATCGCCGGACACACGAGCACGAACGCGCATAACGCGACGCCGATGCCGAGCACGAAACGAATGACCTTCCTCGACGCATCCATCGGGAACAGCCGGTACACGTACATATAACCGGAGACCGCGCTGAGCGCGAAGGAGATGTATTCGATCTTCAGCCCGCCCTCCCACGGAATCGGGAACAGCTGCAGCAGGTAGTTATCGCCCGTCACGCTCGCCCTTGCGCCTACGAACAGGCAAAGCAAGCCGAAATGAATCGTGAATTTCTCCTGTCTCCGGAACGCGTAGAGACCGATATGGTAGACGCCGATAATGAGCAGGCTGCCGAGGATCAGCATCTCCTTGGCCGTCGTTTTCATCTGCGAATGGACGATCGTATCGCTGTCGCCCATCGTGATCGGCACCCAGATTCCGCCTTTGCGGTGCTGGAAATTGGACACCTGGATGACAATCTCGACATGGTCGGATTTCGTCCCGAACGAGACAATGCGCGGAAACTGCATCGCCGTCGAATCGCCGCGGCTCGTGCCGACCTTGCCTTCGGCCGCTACGACCTTGCCGTCGATCCACAGCTTGTAGCTGCTGAAAATATTCGGCACGCGCAGCGCCAGCACCCGATCCGTCGGCGCGAGCAGCACGGTGAGCTTGTACGTCGCGTAGCCTTGGCCGTTATGGATGCCTGAATTGCCGCCGGTATAGCTGTTCCACGACCGCGGCACCATGACATACCGCTCCCCGCTATCGAGCTGCGTATCGCCCGGCGCGAGCAGCCGGCCGCCGTAGAACGTCCATTTGCCCGAGAGCTCGGCCTGGCCGTCGTTCCCGAACGACCAATGGCGCAGATCGATGACGCCGTCCTTGGCCCCCGGCGCACCGCCTCTGGGCTCTACCGAGCAGCCGGCCAGCGAAACTGTTATTATGAACAGGAACAGTATGAGTGCGAATAAGCGGCGAATGACGTTCCCCTCCTGAAAACGTAGATTGCCCACCCCTCCCAAGATTCGATATAATAGTGCGAGGAAGAGGGGGAGCTGTGGAAATGGCTGGAAGCAAAATATTGGTTGTAGACGATGAAACGGATATTACCGAGCTGATCTCGTTATATATGGAGCGTGAGGGCTATCTCGTACATACGACGGACAACGGCGAGGATGCCGTTGCGCTGGCCGATTCGTTTCAGCCGGATTTGATCATTCTGGACGTGCAGCTGGGACAGATGGACGGCTTCGACGTCTGCAAGCTCGTTCGCCAAGTTTCGGATGTCCCGATCTTGTTCGTCAGCTGTAAAAGCGACGATACTGATATTATACATGGTCTGACCGTAGGCGGCGACGATTACATGACGAAGCCTTTCAGCCCGAGCCAGCTCGTTGCGCGCGTCAAAGCCCATCTGCGGCGGCAATCGGTGAACGACCGCCAGCTTCCGTACGACAGGGCCGCAGGCGAAGTGCTTCGTTTCGACGGCCTGGTGATCGACCTGCCGGGCAGGACGGTCCATGTGAAAGGCAAGGAAGTGTTCCTGTCGACCAAGGAATTCGAGCTGCTCGTCCGTCTTGCCAAGACGCCGAACCGCGCGTTCGCGCTGGACGACCTGTACACCATTGTCTGGGGACATGACAGCATGGGCGATACGCGAACCCTTATGGTGCACGTCAGCAACCTCCGCAAGAAGATCGAGCCCGATCCCGCGAATCCGATCTACATCGTCACGGTCCGCGGCGTCGGCTATAAATTCAACATCAAGGAAGGAAACCCGCATGTACAACGCTGATTTATGGAAAGATTACGAACTGCTCGACACCGGCAACGGAGAGAAACTGGAACGCTGGGGGCAATTCGTGCTCCGCAGGCCGGATCCGCAAGTCATTTGGCCGATCGCAAACGAAACGGGCCGCTGGAAGACGGCTGACGGCCACTATCACCGCAGCTCCTCAGGCGGCGGCGAATGGGAGTTCCGCACGAAAATGCCGGAGCGCTGGTCCATCTCGTACGGCGAGCTGAAATTCCACATCAAGCCGACGAGCTTCAAGCATACCGGCCTGTTCCCCGAGCAAGCGGTCAACTGGACGTGGATGATGGACAAGATCCGCAATGCCGGCCGGCCGATCAAAGTGCTGAACCTGTTCGCCTACACGGGCGGCGCAACGGTCGCCGCGGCGGCGGCCGGAGCGGAAGTGTGCCACGTCGACGCCGCCAAAGGCATGGTGCAGTGGGCGAAGGAAAACGCCGAGCTGTCCGGCCTTGCGTCGGCGCCCGTCCGCTATATTACGGACGACGTCTTCAAATTCGTGCAGCGCGAACAGCGCCGCGGCAACCGGTACGACGCCATCATTATGGATCCGCCGTCCTACGGGCGCGGCCCGAACGGCGAGATGTGGAAGCTGGAGCAGAACCTGTTCCCGTTCCTGGAATCGTGCACGACGATCATGTCCGAGAATCCGCTCTTCGTGCTGGTGAACTCCTACACGACGGGCCTCTCGCCCACCGTGCTTCACAACATGCTTCACATGACGGTGGGCAGGAAGTTCAACGGCAGCATTCACTGCGGCGAGATCGGCATTCCGATTACGGCATCGGGACTGACGCTGCCATGCGGCATTCTCGGCCGCTGGGAGGGCCGGTAAGATGACCGGCAGCGACGGCAGGCCGACCCCTGCACCCAAGCTGCCGGTGCTTTACGAGGACAATCATTTGCTTGCCGTCGTGAAGCCCCCCGGCATCCTCTCGCAAGCGGACGAGACCGGCGAAGCCGACATGGTGTCGCTGCTCAAAGACGATCTGAAACAACGCTACAACAAGCCCGGCAACGTCTATGTCGGGCTTGTCCATCGTTTGGACCGCCCCGTCGGCGGCGCCATGCTGTTCGCCAAGACGTCGAAGGCGGCTTCCAGACTGTCGGAGTCCGTTCGCAGCCGCAATTTCGATAAACTATACCTCGCCGTCGTTCATGGCGCTCCTCCGGCCCCGCACGGCCGTCTGCGGCACTTCCTGCGCAAGGACGCCGGCCGGAATATCGTGACCGTCCATGACAAGCCGTTGAACGACGCCAAGGAAGCGATCCTCGATTACGCGGTCGTTGCGAAGCAAGGATCGCATGCATTAGTCGCGGTCAAGCTGCTGACCGGACGTTCGCATCAAATCCGGGCGCAAATGGCGGCCGTCGGCTGTCCGCTCGTCTTCGACCGCAAATACGGCGCGCCGCCCGTCCAGGGCGAACAGGACATCGCGTTATGGTCGACCTCCGTCGGCGTGACGCATCCCGTCACGAAGGAATGGCTGACGATCGTCGCGCAGCCGCCGGCGACGGAGCCATGGAGCCGATTCGACGAGCATCATTTTGCCAAAGCGCTGCACGCAATAAGCGCCGAAGGAGGGATGGACAGATGAATCGCCGAACCGCGAAGGGCATGCGCCTGTTCCTGCTCGGACTGCTCGCCGTCATGCTCCTTGGCGGCTGCGCTTCGCATCCGAAGCTCGACCCTGTCGCTCCCGATCGATCGGCCAACGACGGCAATAATCAGGCTGCCGGCCAAGGGAGCAATCGGACGGCCAACGACGGCTCCGGTCAAGCGGCGCCCGATCCCGATGCGGACTCTGCGCCCGAAGATAACGGACAAGATCCGGTCCAGCCCGGCGACGGAAATTCCGGAACGCAAACTCCTGCAACGGACGGACGGCAAGCTGGCGATGGCGGAAGCGACCAAGACGATGCCAGTCTAGGCGCCGGTCAGCAAACCGGCCAGAACGGCGAACCGATGAAACCGCCCGTCGATGAAGGGACTTACGATGCAACGCTGATCGCGGTCGGCGACATCATGATGCATTCGCCCCAGCTTCCCGGCGCGCTCGATAAGCATACGGGGCTGTACGATTTCAAGCCGTTCTTCGAACAGGTGAAGCCGATCATCGAACGGGGCGATTGGTCGCTCGCGAATCTCGAGACGCCGATTGCCGGCAAGTCGCTCGGTCTTTCCGGCTATCCTCGCTTCAACGCGCCCCCGGAGCTGGCCGATGCGCTGAAGGACGCGGGCTTTACGATCGTAACGAACGCGAATAATCACGCGCTGGACCGCGGCTCGCAAGGCATCGCGATGACGCTGGCGAAGCTGCAGAAGCTCGGCCTCGTGACCAAAGGCACCGCCCGTTCCCGCTGGGAAGCCGATCAGCTCACGATCGAGAAGCGTAACGGCATCTCCATGGGCCTGCTCGCCTATACGTACGGAACGAACGGAATTCCGCTGCCGAAGAATCAGCCGTATGCGGTAACGCTTATCGATGAGCAAGCGATGATCAAGGATATCCATCGATTGAAAGCGGCAGGCGCGGATTTCATCACGATCGCGCTGCACTTCGGCATCGAGTATCAGACGACGCCGAACGAGGCGCAGACGAAGCTCGCCCGGGCGCTTATCGCGGCAGGCGCGGACATCGTCGCCGGCTCTCATCCGCATGTCGTGCAGCCGTACGAGTTCGCCGAAGTTAAGAATCCGGACGGATCCGTCCGGAAGGGACTCATCATTTATTCCATGGGCAATTTCATTTCCAACCAGCGCGGGGATACGAAGGATTTCGGCGTCATCTATCAAGTCGCCGTTCATAAAGATCACGGCGCCACGACGATCGGCAGCGTCAAGGCGATTCCGACGTGGGTGCATCGAACGACGGTCAAAGGCCTGAATCATTATGCCGTCGTGCCGATCGCAAGCGCGCTCGCTTCCAAGACCAAGCCGTTTCCCGAGATGAGTGCTGCCGATTACGGCAAGCTGAAAAGCACGTACGCGGTCGTTGCGAAACGGATCGAATCGCTGCGCAGCAAGCCGGTTCATCTGCAAGCCGCTCCGTAACGGGCTTCATAATCGTAAGCCGCTTCGCAAAACCGCCCATCCGAAATCGGATGGGCGGTTTTGTTCATATAGCGGAAAGCGAAACGCGCGTACTGCACTTCGCGCAGCTCCCCTGCGCGAAGTGCAGTACGGCGCATAATGGCTGTCAAGCTCTACGCCGACTAGGCTGCAGCGCAAGCTCCCCTTGGCGATGGTTCATGCATTCGCGACTTTACCGAGCAAATAAACGAGCAGCTGCTGATTGTGCAAGGAAATCCGGTCGAGCGCCTCGCTGATGTACGCGTCCCGGATGGCGACGCCGCGTTCGGCTTCCGTCTTCCCCTTCTCCGTTACGGTCACCCAGACGATGCGGCGGTCGCTCTCGTCCCGGTTTCTCACGACGAGTCCGCCGCGCTCCATCCGGTCGAGCAGCGTCGTGATCGCAGCCGGCGTCGTCGTCAAGTACGCCAGCAAATCCGACGGCTTCATCGGTTGATGCTGCAAGAGCAGCTCCAGTACGACCAATTGGCCTTCCGTTAAATTCGGTGCGAGCTCATCCTCCAGATGCGTCTTCCATTCCTTCGTCATCTTCATCCACAGCCGGGCAAATTCCGCAGAAACGATGACCATCACCTGCTTTCTGTCCGATTTGTGCAACGTCAAGACTTTGTAAGTTTATCGACTTCTAGCTAAGATTATCTCTCTCCGGAATGAAGCGCGCTGCGCCGCTTGAACGACGGCATCAGCCGTTTCACCTTTGTTATCCCTTATTATACCATGAGCCGTTGTCGAATTTAAGGTTAATGCAGTTAATATTTTGTCCGCTTAATCGCGTTAAAAGAGAACCTTTTGACACTTTTAGACATACACTGGAGCTATAGGCTGTTGTACCGGCTCGAAACTTGAACAGGAGCGTGAACGCACATGGACGACCGAAAGCTGGAGTTGCTGCATAAATTAAGCCGTCTCGGGATACAAAAAGACCCGCAATGGCTGGACCGGCTTGATGAACCGGCGCCACTGTGGGTCGTGCTCGAATTGATGATGGAGCTGCTGGAACAACGCGAGTCCCCGCATCAGCCGTTTGATTGAGACGGCTGTTGCGGAATCGTCGGGTGGAGCTGTAACGTGAATCCCAGCGCCAGACGTTCGATGACGACGGCTGGCGCGGGATCTTCGCTCGTACACGTTCAATTACTCCGTCACCTGCTGCAAATCCGCCCGCACGAACAGCGTGACGAGGGTGTCTTTCTTGTCGACCGCGACTATGGCGCGGCCGGTCGACTTGCGATCCTCGATCGGCGCTTTCTCGGTCGCTGCCTCGAATGCCGCGCCCGATGCGGCTAGCAGGACAAGCTCCCGCTCTTCCTTGCAGAGCAAGCCGCCGATGAGGCGTTCGCCGTTCGAACGGACGCGTTTGCCTTCCTTGAACTCGAAGGTCGCAATGCCTTTGCCTCCGCGCCCTTGCATCGGATAATCGAGCAGCAAGGAGCGTTTGGCGAAGCCAAGGTCCGTCATGACCAGAATCTCGCCCTCGTCCCCGCTCACCATTTCGGCGGCGACGATCTCGTCGTCCTCCCGCAGCGCGATTCCGCGAACGCCTGCCGCGACGCGGCCCATGGCGTTCACATCGCTCTCCGCGAACCGGATGCTCATGCCGTTCTTCGTGATCAGCAGCAATTCCATCGCGTTGTCGCTCGGCATGACGCGCAGCACCTCGTCGCCGTCGGCCAGCTTGACGGCGGCAATGGCCGTCGAACGCGTCGATTTATAATCCTTCAGCTCGGTGCGCTTCACTTGGCCGCGTTTCGTTACGAAGACGAGCGATCTGCCCGGCGTCTCGAAGTCCTTAACCGGCATGACGCTGACGATGCTGTCGTCCTTCGGAAGCGGCACCACGTTCACGACGGCAGTGCCGGTATCCTTCCACTTGAACTCCGGAATCAGATGGACCGGGAGCTGATAATATTGGCCTTTGCGCGTGAACAGCAGCAGCTGATCGATCGTATTCACGTCGAGCAGCGTGCGGATGACGTCGCCTTCCTTGACGCCTGCGCTCGTCAGCTCGCCGCCCGAACGAGTGAACGAAAGCTTCGACGTCCGCTTGATGTAGCCGTCCTGGCTGAGCGTAACGAATACGTCTTCCGACGCGACGATGACTTCCAGATTGACCTTCAGCTCTTCCACTTCGCCCTTAATATCGGCGCGGCGGTCGATGCCGAATTTCTCGCGGATTTCCGTCAATTCGTCCTTGATGACGCCGAGCAGCTTCTTCTCGCTGTCCAGAATGGAGCGCAGATAAGCAATCCGCTTCTGAATGTCCTTGAGCTCTTTCTCGATGGACGTGATCTCCAGGTTCGTCAGCCGGTACAATTGCAGCGTCAGAATCGCGTCTGCCTGCCGTTCGGTGAACGCGAACTTCGCCACGAGGTTGTTCTGCGCGTCCTGGCGGTTCTTCGACGCCTTGATCGTGGCGATGACCTCGTCCAGCAGGTTGAGCGCCTTCGCCAGACCTTCCAGCACATGCGCGCGGTCCTCCGCCTTCTCCAGTTCGTAGCGCGAGCGAAGAGTGACGACTTCCTTCTGGTGCGCGACGTACGCGTTCAGAATCGCAATGAGGCCCAATTGCTGCGGCGCCTTGTTGACGATCGCGACCATATTGAAGTTGTACGCGACCTGCAGGTCGGTCTTCTTCAGGAGATAGGCCAGAATGCCGGGCGCGTCGGCTTCCTTCTTCAGCTCCACGACGATGCGCAGTCCGTTCCGGCCGCTCTCGTCGCGCACTTCCGCGATGCCTTCCACCTTCTTCTCGATCCGGATGTTCTCCATCGCGGTGACGAGACGGGATTTGACGACCTGGAACGGAATCTCCGTAATGACGATTTGCTGGCGGCCGCCCTTCAGCTCTTCGATCTCCGTCTTGGAACGATGATAAATACGGCCCTTGCCGGTCTGGTAAGCGTCGCGGATACCGTCTTCGCCCATGATCAGGCCGCCTGTCGGGAAATCCGGCCCTTTCACGATCGTCATCAGCTCGTCGAGCCCGATGTCCGGTTTATCCATGAGCGCTTTGCACGCGTCGATGACCTCTCGCAGGTTGTGCGGCGGAATTTCCGTCGCGAAGCCGGACGAAATGCCGCTTACGCCGTTGACCAGCAGATTCGGGTAACGGGACGGCAGGACGACCGGTTCTTTCGTCGTATTATCGAAATTATCTTTGAACAAGACCGTGCGCTTCTCGATATCGCGCAGCAGCTCCATCGCGATAGGCGAGAGCCGCGCTTCCGTATACCGCATCGCCGCCGCGGGATCGTCGTCGATCGAGCCCCAGTTGCCGTGGCCGTCGATGAGCGGGTGCGCCATCTTCCACGGCTGCGCCATGCGGACCATGCCTTCGTAGATGGACGAATCCCCATGCGGATGGTAGTTGCCCATGACGTCGCCGACGGTTTTGGCGGATTTGCGGTACCCTTTGTCCGGGGTGTTGCCCGCATCGTACATCGCGTACAGGATCCGCCGTTGTACGGGCTTCAGCCCGTCGCGAACGTCAGGAATGGCGCGGTCTTGAATGATGTATTTGGAATAGCGTCCGAACCGGTCGCCGACGACCTCTTCCAGAAACGCCGGTAAAAACTGTTCCAGCATACTCATGCCGAACCCTCCTTAGGCTTGTTATTCTTCGTATTCCGTAAAATCGACGTTCTCCACGATCCACCGTTTGCGCGGATCGACCTTGTCGCCCATCAGCGTGGATACGCGGCGTTCCGCTTTCGCGGCATCCTCGATCTGCACTTGCAGCAGCGTGCGGGTTTCCTGATTCATCGTCGTCTCCCACAGCTGCTCCGGGTTCATCTCGCCGAGACCTTTATAGCGCTGCAGCTCGAAATTTTTGCCGAATTCCTTCAAGTAGTTCTGCAGCTGCTCGTCCGACCATGCGTACCGGACGGTTTCCAGCTTGCCGGATTTGCGCGTGATCTTGTACAGCGGCGGCTGCGCGATGAACACGCGGCCGGAATCGATGAGCGGCTTCATGTAGCGATAGAAGAATGTCAGCAGCAGCACTTGGATATGCGCGCCGTCGGTATCCGCGTCGGTCATGATGATGATTTTGCTATAATTACACGATTCCGCGTCGAATTCCGGGCCGATGCCGGCGCCGATCGCCGCGATAACCGCCTTATATTCGTCGTTCTTGAGGATGTCCAGCAGCTTCGCCTTCTCCGGGTTCATCGGCTTGCCCTTGAGCGGAAGAATGGCTTGATATTTGGAATCGCGCCCCTGCTTGGCGGAACCGCCGGCGGAGTCGCCTTCCACGATGAACAATTCGGTCCGCGAGACGTCTTTCGACTGCGCGGGCGACAGCTTGCCGTTCAGATTGGAGCTCTCGCTCTTCTTCTTGCCGCTGCGGATTTCATCGCGCGCCTTGCGCGCCGCTTCGCGGGCTTTGGACGCCTGCACCGCTTTCTTCAGCAGCAGCTGCGCCACTTGCGGGTTCTCTTCCAGGAACACTTGCATTTTCTCGGACACGATCGCGTCGACGGCGCTTCTGGCCGACGAGCTGCCGAGCTGATCCTTCGTCTGGCCGACGAATTCGACGTCCGCCATCTTGATGTTGATGACGGCCATCATGCCTTCGCGCAGATCGTTGCCGTCCAGGTTCTTGTCTTTCTCCTTCAGCAGGCCGTTCTTGCGCGCATAGTCGTTCATGACGCGCGTATACGCCGTTTTGAAGCCGGTCTCGTGCGTGCCCCCGCCTCTCGTCGGAATGGCGTTGACGAATGAGGCCATCGTTTCCGTGTACCCGTCGTTGTATTGCAAAGCCACTTCGACTTCGATATCGTCCCGCTCGCCCGTGAAGTGGATGACATCGTGCAGCACGGTCTTGTCTTCGTTCAGGAACTGCACGAACTGGCTCGCGCCGCCTTCGTAGTAATACAGGTCTTCTTTGCCGGCCCGGCTGTCCTTCACGGTCACTTTCAAGCCGGAGTTCAGAAACGCGATCTCTTGCAGCCGCTCCGAGAGCGTCTCGTAGTTGATCGAGATATTCCCGTGGAATACGCGGGCATCCGGCTTGAACGTGATTTTCGTTCCCGTGCGGTTCGTGTTTCCCGTCACTTCAAGTCCGGTCACCGGTTCGCCGACATGCTCCTTGCCCTGCTTGTCGACCCAATATTCAAAACGCTGCTTATGTATTTTGCCGTCGCGGTAAATCTCCACTTCCAGCCACTCCGACAGCGCGTTCGTGACGGATGCGCCGACGCCGTGCAGACCGCCGGATTTCTTGTACCCGCCGCCGCCGAACTTGCCGCCCGCGTGCAGGATCGTGAAGACGACCTGCGGCGTCGGAATGCCGGTTTTGTGCATCCCCGTCGGGATGCCCCGGCCGTTGTCGCGCACCGTAACCGAGCCGTCGCCGTTAATCGTGACGTCGATCGCGGAGCAGAACTTCGCCAAATGCTCGTCGACCGCGTTGTCGACGATTTCCCATACCAGATGATGCAGACCCGAGGCGCTCGTGCTCCCGATGTACATCCCAGGGCGTTTGCGAACGGCGGTCAACCCTTCCAGCACCTGTATGTCATCCGCGTCGTAGTTGCCGGCTGCCGAATTTCTCTCGCCCGCAAACAGATCCAGCTGATCAGTCATAGAGAGCCTCCTAAAAGTTTTTTACGCTGCTTCCTAGAAATACTCCTACGCGAGCTAAAAACTCGCTTCGAAAGCATAAACCAAATTAATTGCGATACTTCTTGAATCCATCGATCCTACAGCTTGCTTTCGCGAAAATACTCCCTCACGAGCATGGCCGCCCGCTTCGGAAGTATCAAGTAAGATTACGGTTACTCCGTTATTTACGGTTTTTCGCCTGCGGGATTGAAGAGCTTCGGTGCCATCCGCCGCCGCTTCAACCGCCTGCCGTCATCCGGCTCATCCATCCGTCGCACGCGCCGTCGCATCGAACCGTTGTTCGATGATAAGCCTCACATCAAGCTATTCTAATTCAAAATGTCCTGTTTCGTAAAGACGGAGAACGAAACAGCCAGCGACACGGCGGCCCAAACCGCCAGCACGACCAGCGAAAATCCGAGCGTCATCCCCGTGATCGGCGGCGGCGAGCCTGCCAAATAATCGGTCAGCTGCAAATTGACGGAGAAGATGAATTTGGCACTGTGCCACGAGGAGGACATGCTGGACAAGATCGTCCCGGAGATGACCGCGGCCATCATCGTCACGATGCTCGCGGCCGTGCTGCGAACGAGCACGGACACCATTAAGGCCATCAAGGCGACCGTCATCGACGATACCCAGATCAGGCCTGCCTCCATCAACAAATAGAGCCATTGCGGCACCGCGTGGACGAAACTGCTTTCGATCGAAGAGCCCTGAATGACAAAACCGGTAAAAACAGGCATCTCCCACCCGTCGTAGCCGAATGCCGCGCCTGATATAAGATAACAGAGAACGGCGCTTACTACAACGGTTAACGAAACGTAGAGCGTCAGCGCAACGAGCTTGCTGAACAGAATTTTCCAGCGCCGCACCGGTCTTGTCAGCAGCATTTTGATCGTGCCGGCGCTTCTTTCGCCGGAAACGAGATCGGACGCGATCGCCAGCACGAGCAGCGGGAAGAACAGCGTGACCGCGTTCGACATGAAGCTGCGCGTAAACGTAACGCCGTCCGGCGAATTTGGATTGACGTTGTGATCCAGGTAATACTGCAGCTGCTGCACCGCGATCCGGCGCGAACGCTTCCACTCGTCCGGAATCCGATCGCTCGAAAGCATGTTCTGGTACTCGCTGATCTGCTGTACGAGCTGGTTGCGCCAATCCTTGAAATGCTGCTTGTTCGTCTCGGCGATTCGCAGCTGCGCGTACGTGAAGATCGGAATCAAGATAAGCAGGACGACGACAATGACGAGAAAACGCTTCTTCTTCCATATTTTCAGCGTTTCGTTCTGTATGAGCGGCAGCAATCTATCCAATGGCTTCTCCCTCCGTCATCCGCAAGAACAGTTCCTCCAGCGTGGGCGCGATGCGCTGCACGGCAATGACCCCGATCCCCGCGCGAACCGCCTTCTCCACCAATGCCGAAATCCGGTCTTGATTCATCGTCGTCACCTGCGCATCCTTCAAGCCGGCCAGCAAACTTTCGTCAATGCGATGCTTCTCGTCGTCGACGAGCTGCACGTCGTCTTCGCCGGCCAGAAGCCGTCTTCCTGCATCCGGCTGCTCGAACTGCCAGACTACGTAATTGCCTGCGCCGCGAATGAGCTCGTCCACGGTGCCGACGGCAAGCACTTCCCCGCGGCTGATAATGGCAACGCGGTCGCACATGAGCTGGATTTCGCTTAGCAAATGGCTTGAGATGAACAAGCTCATGCCCTCGTCGGCCAGCTTGCGGACGAATTCGCGCAGTTCCTTGATGCCCTTGGGATCCAGTCCGTTCGTCGGCTCGTCGAGAATGAGCAATTTCGGTCTGCCGAGCAGCGCTTGGGCGATGCCGAGCCGCTGCCGCATGCCGAGCGAGTAGGTTTTGACTTTGTCATGAATGCGGGCGTCCAGTCCGACGATCGCCGCGACTTCCTCGATACGCGCGTGATCGATGCCCCGCTGCATGCGCGCGAAATGCTCGAGGTTCTCCCAGCCGCTCATAAACGGATAGGCTTCGGGGTTCTCGACTATGCAGCCCACGTGGCTGAGCGCGGCTTCCGGATGGCGCCGGATGTCTTCGCCGCAAATCGTGATTTCGCCGGAAGTCGGTTTGATCAGGTCGACCAGCATGCGAATCGTCGTCGTCTTGCCGGCGCCGTTCGGTCCGAGAAATCCGAAAATCTCGCCGCGGCGCACGTCGAACGTCACGTTCTTGACGATCGGCACCCCGCCGATCTGCTTCTTGACGCCGCGGACCGACAACACGATCTCGTCGTTCATCGTTCTGTTCATCGCATTCCCTCCTATTCCAGCGACTGCACGATCCGCGCCGCGATTTGCGCGTAACCGTTATGATTCGGGTGAAAATGATCGGAAGACAGATAGCGGCCGATCGTATTCTCGAATAGATCGAACGTCGGTACCATCGTCATGTTCGTATATCGGTGCAGCTGCGCGTAAGCTTGCTCGTTCCACTGCTGAATCTGCAAGGAGCCGGAACGAAAGTCGGCGATGTCGTAAAACGGATTGTACAGCCCGACGTAGACGATATGCGCGTTGGGATTGATCGCATGAAGCTGCTTCGTCACCTTCTCCAATTGCGCGAGCCCTTGCGGAAGCTCCGCCTTGAGCTTGTTCAAATCCAGATTGCTTGTCGCTTGGCTGGCGCTATGCCCCGCGGCGATTTGAAACAAGTCGTTGCCGCCGATTGTGAACAGGATGACATTAGCCTGCATCAATGCGTAACGATAGCCTTTGTCCGTTGCCAGCAGCTGCGCCAGACGTTCGGCCTTCATCCCGTTGATGGCCAAATTGTTGTTCAAGCGGACCGTGGCGTCGGGATATTTCTTGCGCAGCAAGCCGATCACTTGCTTGACGTAGCCATCGCCCGTGGCGTCGCCGGTTCCTTTCGTCAGCGAATCGCCGACGGCGGTGACGGAAATCTCCTTCGCATCGCTCAGCTTGCCGTTTGCCGGCAGTGCCGGGAAGCTCTCGCTGCCCGCGTAGGACGCGCCTTTCGGATACAGCATATCTTTCACGGCGTAGCCGAAGCCAGCAAGCAGCAGCATCGTCGACAATACGGCCGATAACCCGATCCATCTCCATAAGCTGCTGGAGGATAACGTTCTCATGGGTGCTGGTCGCTCCTCGTTTTTTGATTTCAAATTTGTTGTCTTCGACATTTCCTTGGCGGAAAGCCCGTTTTCATCCGCTGGCGCGGACACACTTTTCAGGACGGCGTTCTTCCATTCCTTGGTGCCTAATATGCGTTGGATGGCGCTGCGCGCCTTAGACTGAAAGAATACAAGTCGGGAAACTTGAAAGAATCCTTTTTCTTGTCTTATAAAAGTAATCCTTTCAACATCAATTTGCAAATTCATCCATCTGCGCGCTTGCGGCATGATTCTAAAACAGGCACTATAAAAGTACAACGCGACGAGAGGATGTCGGTCATGACAAGTTATTTACGAGGGCAGCTCGCGAAATTGGCGAATGTGCATACGGAGACCGTACGTTATTATGAGGAACTTGGCCTCCTTCCTCAGCCGCGGCGATCGGAATCGGGCTATCGCTTGTACTCGGAAGACGCGCTTAGCCGCCTGACGTTCATTCATCATGCCAAATCATGCGGCTTCACCTTGAAGGAGATTCAAAAAGCGCTGGCAGCGTCGGAGAACACCCGAATCGACTTGAACGATTTCTTGGGTGCGATCGATAAGAAGATGACTAAAATTCGTTCCGACATCGCCAAAAAAGAAACGACGCTGACGCTGCTCGCCAAGCTGCGGATCCATTTACAGGCCGCCGACAAGAGCCCGGAAATACAAGCAATGCTTCGCACGCTCCATTTGGAATCCTAGCTTGACCTTGTACCTGCCTACAGATTTTATAATGATGTCATCTCAATCTGTAGGAGGGATTACGTTGGAGCGAACCAGCCAGGAACAGCTTGCGGCGATCAAGATGTATATAAAACAAACCGGCAGCTTCGAAAACAAGTCGGTCATGCAAATTCGGGAGGAAATGCGCCAGGCAGCTTCGAAAATGCCAGCTCCCGCCGATACCGTCATTCGCGAAGCAACTATCGGACAGGGGCAACTGTGCGGTGAGTGGGTCATTCCGAACCGCCTTGAGCAAGGAAACGAGAACCGAGCTATCGTTTATTTTCATGGCGGCGGGTTCGTCGCGGGGACATGTGCCTTTTATCGCGATCTGTGCGCTAGAATCGCACGCGCGAGCGGCATCCGAGTGCTGATCATCGACTATCGGCTTGCGCCGGAATATCCGTTCCCCGCCGCCAACGACGATTGCCTGCAAGCCTACCGTTCGCTGCTCGCTGACGGATTCAGCGCCCAACATCTCGTAGTCGGAGGAGACTCCGTCGGGGGCAGCCTTGCGCTCATGACGCTGCTTTCGTTGCGGGACAACGGCGAATCGCTCCCAGCAGGCGCTTTCCTCATTTCTCCGCATACCGATCTCGTCCATTTGGACGGCGAATCGTATACAAGCCGGGCGGCGCTTGATCCAACTGGCAGTCGTGAAGGCAATCGGCAAATACTGCGCGCATATCTAGGCGGACGCCCGGAGACTCCGCTGCTCTCCCCGTTGCGAATGAACTTGGAGAAACTGCCCGATTTATTGATTCAGGCGGGCGACCATGAGGTGCTTTTGAGCGATGCGGTGCGGTTGGCCGATCGCGCGCGAGCCGCAGGCGTCCAGGTTGAATTGGAAATATGGGACCAGATGTGGTGCGCGTTTCATCTCATGGCCTTTATGTTGCCGGAAGCACGGCAGGCGATTGCGAATATCGGCCGATTCGTTCAAGCGAGACTGCGATGAACGGACTGGCGGATCGTTGTCCATGCATGTGAATGCAACCGAACCGCACCATAACAAACAACCCCGATGCGCGGATGGCACCGGGGTTGTTGTTCGTCCAAGGAAGGCATGCAGGTATCGTTTATTCGTAGCGGATCGTTAACGATTGCGCGGCCTGCTTGGCCAGCGCGCGCGCCTGTTCCGCGTCGTCGGCCGTACTGAGCGCGACGGCCATTCGGCGTCCCGGCTTCGTGACAGGCTTGCCGAATACGCGAACCTGCGTGTTCGGTACCGCGAGCGCATGCGCTAAGCCGTCGATCTGGAACGTGTCCGAATCGCGGTCAGCCTTGAGCGTGTACGTCGCGCCTGGCGTGAGCAGCCGGATCGTCGGGATCGGGAAGCCCAGAATCGCGCGCGCGTGCAGCGCGAACTCGGACAGATCCTGCGTCGCCATCGTGACCATGCCGGTGTCGTGGGGACGCGGGGAAACTTCGCTGAACAGAACGCCTTCCTTCGTCAGGAACAGCTCCACGCCATAGATGCCGAAGCCGCCCAGTTCGTCCGTTACGGCGCGGGCGATCGCTTCCGCTTCGGCGATTTGCTGTGCCGTCATATCATGCGGCTGCCATGATTCGATGTAGTCGCCGTCCTTCTGCACATGGCCGATCGGCGCGCAGAACGACGTGCCGGACGCGGAACGCACGGTGAGCAGCGTAATTTCCGAGTCGAAACGGACGAACCCTTCGACGATGACGCGCTGCTTCTTCGCGCGGCCGCCGTCCATGGCGTACTGCCAGCAGGCTTCGGCGTCGACTTCGGTTTTGCAGACGCTCTGGCCTTTGCCGGAGGAGCTCATGATCGGCTTGATGACGCATGGCGTGCCAAGCTCCGCCACGGCCGCTTTCAGCTCGTCCAGCGTATCGGCGAAGCGGTACGGCGCGGTAGGCAAGCCGAGCTTTTCCGCGGCCAGGCGGCGAATGCCCTCGCGGTCCATCGTCAGCAGCGCGGCGCGGGCGGTCGGAATGACGTTCCAGCCTTCCTGCTCCAGCTCGACGAGCGCGCTCGTCGCGATCGCTTCGATTTCGGGCACGATCAGATCCGGCGTTTCTTTCAGAATGAGTTCCCGGAGCGCTTCGGGGTCGAGCATATCAATGACATGCGAGCGGTGCGCGACTTGCATCGCGGGCGCATGCTCGTAGCGGTCGACGGCAATCGTCTCGATGCCGAGCCGCTGCGCTTCGATGATGACCTCTTTGCCGAGCTCGCCGGAGCCGAGCAGCATGATTTTACGGGCAGTGGATGAATACGGCGAACCATACATAACAGAAAGAACCTCCCAGGGAAGATGCGTGCCGCCGCGGCGTCAACGCCGCGTGCAGACACGCGTATTTCCTTCCATTGTGGAGGTTCCGTCCCGAAAAAGCAAGAATTAGGCCGACAAAAAGCGGTACTGCGCTTCGATCAATCCGTTGTACGTGCCCTTGTGGCGGATGAGCTCTTCGTGGTTGCCCTGCTCGACGATTTGACCGTGATCCAGCACGACGATCCGGTCCGCGTTGCGGATGGTCGACAGCCGGTGCGCGACGATGAACGACGTCCGGCCTTTAAGCAGTGTCTTGAGCGCTTCCTGGATCTTCAGCTCGGTCTCGGTATCGATGCTCGCCGTCGCCTCGTCGAGGATCAGGACGCGAGGATCGGCCAGCAGCGCGCGCGCGAAGGACAGCAGCTGGCGCTGACCCATCGACAAAATGTTGCCGCGCTCCTGAACCTGCGTATCGTACCCGTCCGGTAAATTCATGATGAAATCATGCGCGTCAACCGCTGTCGCAGCCTTGACGATTTCGTCGTCGGTCGCGTCCAGACGCCCGAAACGAATGTTATCGCGAATCGTGCCCGAGAAAATAAACGTATCCTGCAGCACGACGCCGACCTGCGAACGGAGACTTTCCAGACTGACGTTCCGAATATCGATGCCGTCTACCTTCACCGCGCCTTCTACCGGATCGTAGAACCGGCAGAGCAGGTTCATGATCGTACTCTTGCCGGAGCCGGTATGGCCGACGAGCGCAATCGTCTCGCCCGCTTTGACGTGCAGGTCGATGCCTTTAAGCGCCGGACGTCCCTTCTCGTATTCGAAGACGATGTTCTCGAAGTGGACGTCGCCGAAAATCCGCGGCAGATCGCGGGCTTCCGTCAGTTCGCCGACCGTCGGCTCCTCGTCGATGAATTCGAAGATCCGCTCGGAGGAAGCCATTGCGATCAGCAGCTGCGCGTACATTTGCCCCAGCCGGTTGATCGGATCCCAGAAGTTGCCGACATAGTTGGCGAAGCCGACGAGCACGCCGACCGTGATCGCGCCGGTCATGATCAGATGGGAGCCGAACCAGAACAGGATGAGCGTGCCGATGGCGGAGGTGATCTCGATGATCGGTCCGAACGCCTGGTTCAGCGCCGATGCCTTGTTCCACGCTTTGATGTTCGTCTGGTTAATGCCCTGGAAGAAGCTGAAGTTCGCTTTCTCCTGCGTATACGACTGGGTTACGCGCATCCCCTGGATGCTTTCGTTCAAATGCGCGTTGATGCGGGACTGCTTCATCCGCACGTCCTGCCAGGCGAAGCGGATCCGTCTGCGCAGCGCCGTGGACACGACGAACATGAGCGGAACGGTAACCATGATCGCAATGCCGAGCTGGAAGTTCCAGAAGAGCAAAATAATGACGATCCCGACCAGCTGCACCATATCCATCATCAAGTTGACAACGCCGTTCGTGAACAGATCCTGCAGGGCGTTGACGTCGTTCGTCACCCGTACGAGAACGGATCCGGCAGGCCGCTTGTCGAAGAACCGGAACGACAGCTTCTGGATATGACGGAACAAATCGTGACGAAGATCGTAGATGACCTGCTGGCCGATGATATTCGTGTATTTAATCCGGTACGTGTTGGCCGCCCATTGAATAATATACAGGGCCAGCATCATTGCGCCGTACATGTAAAGCTTCGAGAGGCTCGGATCGCCGGCCTTCGGATTGATCGCATCGTCGATCGCCTTGATGAACAAGGCGGGAATCGCGAGCCGCGTCAGCGTGCCGAGCAGCATCGGGATCAGGATGACCGGCACCAGCTTCTTGCGGTAAGGCTTCATGTAGGTGAATAGACGGCTCACCTGCGCCCAGTTAAAGGGCTTCTCGATCGCATCGTCATCCTTGTATATAAAACGTTCGTTAGCGGCGCGGGGCTGCTTCGTTTCCTGCTGGCTCACTGTACGACCCCTCTTTCAACTTTGGCAATGATTTCGTCGGCGGTCATCGGACGGTCGGCGTATTGTATATCGTACGTGTCCCGGTATCTTCCCGGAACCTGAATCAGTTGATCATGCGTTCCGCGCTGCACGATATGGCCATCCTCCAGCACGAGAATTTCGTCGGCGTGGCGGAGGGACGAAATCCGGTGGGCGATGACGAACGTCGTGCGGCCCGCCATAACTTCCTTGAAGCCTGCTTGAATTTCATGCTCGGTTTCCATATCGACCGCGCTTGTCGCATCGTCGAGAATGAGAATCCGCGGATTCTTGATCAGCGCCCTCGCGATCGCGATCCGCTGCTTCTGACCGCCCGAGAGCCCCATGCCGCGCTCGCCGACGACCGTGTCATAGCCTTCCGGCAGCTCCATGATGAAATCATGCGCCTTGGCCAGCTTGGCGGCCTGAACGATTTGCTCCATCGTTACGTGCTCGATGCCGTAGGCGATATTGTCGCGGATCGAGCAGGAGAACAGGAACGTCTCCTGGAACACGAGCGAGATCTGCTTGCGCAGGCTGTCGAGCGACAGATCGCGGATATCGATCCCGTCGAGGGTAATGTCGCCGGTCTTGACGTTGTACGCGCGCATCAGCAGCTGGACGATCGTCGATTTGCCGGATCCTGTCGGCCCGAGCAGGCCGATGACCATGCCCGGCTTGGCATCGATATTGATGTTCGTCAGCGCGGCCGTTTTATCCGCGTAGTTGAACGTGACGTTATGGAATTCCACATGGCCCCGGACTTTGCTGTCGTCCAGCACGAACGGGTTCTCGTTGTCTTTCACGTGCACGTATTCGTTCAGCAAGCCGACCAGCCGTTCGCCGGAAGCTTTCGTTTGCGTGTAGTTGTTGATCTGGAACCCGACGCTCCACATCGGACCGATGATGTACCACAGCATGCTGTAGAAGGCGACCATCTGCCCGAGCGTGATGGAACCGTGGATAACGAGCGTGCCGCCGGACACGACCAGAATAACGACGCTGAGGCTGCCGAGCAGTTCCATGATCGGGAAGTAGCGGCCCCACAGGCTCGATGCGCCGATCTGATTGTTCTTGTACGACTCGCTGCGCTTCGAGAACTTATCCATCTCGAACGATTCCCGCGCGAACGCTTTGACCGTCCGGACGCCGGTAATGTTCTCTTGCACCGCCGTCGTCAGGTTGCTCATCGCCTGCCGCATTTCCCGGAAGGCCGGGTGGATGCGCTTCTCGAACCGCATAGCGGTGAAAGCCAGGAACGGCATCGTGCACAGCGTGATCAGCGTAAGCTGCCAATGAATCGAGAACATCATGATCGCTCCGAAAATAACCATCAAAAACATGTTCAGCAGCTGCGTGAACCCGAAGCCGATAAAGTTCCGCACCGCTTCGAGATCGGCCGTCAGGCGGGACATCAAGTCGCCGGTCTTGGCCGTGTCGTAGTATTGATTGGACAAGGTTTGCAGCTTGTCGTAGCAGGCGTTCCGCAGGCGGAAGGCGACCCGGTTGCCGAGCCGGCCGCCGAATAAGCCGGACAGGAAGCCCATGCTGCCTTTGACGAAAACGACGCCGACAACGGCGAGCGACAGCGCTGGCACCCAGGTGAATTTTTTAGGAACGATGACATCATCGATAAGGACGCGAAGTAAGTTCGGATACACGAGTCCGAGCGCGGTTGCGCACATCATGAAGAAGACCGAAGCGAATAAATTTCTACGTTCGACCCAGTAATACGGTTTTAGCTGCCTGAAGACATCCAATTGGGTAACACTCTCCCTGTGCTGTTTTGAACTGCTTTTGAGCCTGCCTCCAAGCATGAATGCGCTTAAAGCCAATCCGCGCCGTAAGGCCTATCGGGAAGCCGCGAACCGCGCCAGAATCGTTCGGAACGGCTGCTTCTTCTAGATATGACTGAATATTAACAGCATGAGTCCGGTACGGCAAACAGAGTGCTGCGTCATATAGTTGACAATATTCGCTTCCTCTTCCATCCTGCTCAAAAGTAAGGGGGTATTCTTCGATATCGTCTCAAATCAGGCAAATAAGGCCATTTTCCTCCGTTTTTGCACTTTTGCCGCTGTTTTTGCATGATTTATTTTTCATGGAAAATCGGCGGGAAAAGCCGTCGCTACGCGTGCTTGCTCGTCGACATACGGCAGACAATCCGATGGAGGACAACGGCTGCCTTCTAAAGGGGATTCCCCCTTGGGGCAGGACTTCGGGGCAGGGGCGGTTGGTATGGATGTAAATCCCGGTAACCTTGCAAAGAATCTCACCCAACTGCCGCAGAACAGCGTAAAAGTCGAAAAGCTGCTATTCGGGCAACTTTATTCATTCCTGACCTGCGGACAGGATTTTGCTGAGGGGCAGAGCGTTTCGGGCCTGAATTCCTGCCTGAGGGCAGGATTTCGCCGGGGACAGGCCGGTTCGGGCTTGAATTCCTGCCTATGGGCAGGATTGGGCTGGGGGGGTAGAGCGATTCGGGCTTGAATTCCTGCCTATGGGCAGGATTTGGCTGGGACAGGGCGGTTCGGGCTTGAATTCCTGCCTATGGGCAGGATTTCGCCGGGAGTAGAGCGATTCGGGCCTGAAATCCTGCCTATGGGCAGGATTTCGCCGGGGGTAGAGCGATTCGGACTTGAAATCCTGCCTATGGGCAGGATTTCGCCACAGTAGACTTGCAAAGAGCCTCACACACCTGCTGCAGAATAGCAACAATGCCGACAAGTTGTCATTCAGGCAACTTTACCCGCCACTTACCGGCAAAGATGCCGATAATGTTGTCATTCGGACAACTTTAATCGCCGCAGACCGGCAAAAATGCGGGTAATGTTGTCATTCGGGCAACTTTACCCACCGTAGAGGATTTCACCGGAGGCAGACCGTTTCGGGCTTGAAATCCTGCCTTTGGGCAGGATTTCTGAGCTGCGGCAAGTGAAGTAGGCAGGAATTCTGCCTCCCCGGCATGATTTCGGAGCTGAGGCAGGTAGAGCGGCGAGTAGAGCGAGCAAATGGCGCTGCCAGAGTATCGCTCGGCGCGCGGGATGCGACATTCAGAGGCAAACAAGCGGCGGGATCGCCCCGCCGCTCGCAGATAATGGTTTATTTCAGAAAACCTTTCTTGAAAATGTCCAGTAAGTATTCCAGCGTCGTCGGATCGCTGTACGAAGACGCTTCCGTGTCGATCTCGATGACATGGCCGTTCTTGACGGCCGGAATGTTCTTCCACGCCGCCGTCTTCATGAACGAATTATCGCCGGTTGCGCTGCGGCTCAGCACGAGGTAATCGCCTGCATACGTGCCGACCTGCTCGGACGACAGCGTGTAGTAGCCAGGGCCGAGCGCGTCGGCTTTGACTTTCTCGGGCATCTTCAGGCCCATCGCCTGGTAGATCAGCTCCGTGCCGCGCGCCCAGTTGTCGCCGAACACGTAGAACGCCTTCGCATCCGTCTCCATGACCGATACCGTTGCGTTCTCGCCGATTTTCGCCTTGATTTCCTTGCCCGCTTCCGCGGCGCGCTGCTTAAAGTCGTCGACCCACGCCTGCGCTTCCTTCTCTTTGTTCAGCAGCTTGCCGATTTCGATCTGCTGGTTCAGATAGTCCAGCTTGCCCCAGGTATACACGATCGTCGGCGCGATCTCCTTCAGCTTGTCGAGATTCTTGTTGTACGAACCGGCAATGATCAGATCCGGGTTCAATTCGATGATCTTCTCCAGGCTCTCGTCCGATACGACCTCCACGCCCTTCAGTTTCTCGGTGAACAGCGGGTTCTTGTTCGTCCATTCGTCCACCCCGACGATCGTGCCGTCCAACGAGAGAACGTTCGGCGCGTTCGTCAGCGCGATGATGCGCTTCGGAGCAGCCGGTACTTCGACCGGTCCGGTCTCGGACTGATAGGTAATGGTTCCCGTTGCCGCAGCGGCGTTATCGGCTTGCGCGTTGCCGGACGCGTCCGTATCTTGGGCAGACGCGCCGGCTGCGTCGCCGGATGCATTGGTTCCGTTATTCGCAGCATTAGCCGAATTGCCGGTTGCCGCATTGTTCGCCGTGTTGGCATTGTTGTTGTTCCCGCAGGCGCTGACCGCAAGCAGCATGAGCAGCATGAACGGGAGGAAAAGCATTTTCTTCATGACCCAATCTCCTTCTACTCTTGTCTTCGATAGTATGATAATGATTATCAATATCAACAATTACTTACTTTAATACACCCCCCCATTCCCTGTCAACGATAAAAACGCCGGTCCTTCGCAATTCGCGGCGCTTATGCATGCTCGCAGGATTGCAAACTCGATTTCGCACACGGAAGCTTGTACGCAAAGCATCTAATAAACATGAACAGAAGAGAATCCGATATGGTAGCTTAATCTAAAAGCATCAACAATAACAAATAGCAAAAAAACAAACAAGCTTATCGCGCGAATTGGTTTTCGCGGATAAGCTTGTTCATCAGCCTTCATCCTTCGTACGGCCGCGCATCGACCTGACTAAATCGCCATCAGTGCCTGCTGAATCCGGCGCAGCTCGTTCATGTCCGTATTGCCGGTCAACGAAGCCAGCTTGCCTGCGGCAAACGAATCGATATCGGCAGCGAGCCGAGCGGCGCTCGCCGCGGATGCCTGATGCATCAGCTCGCCGTAACGGATGCTCCACGCCTCTTCGGCATCGCCCATCCATGCTTGAAGCGGGGCAGCAAGCTCCTTCTCCAAGCTCTCGCGCAAGGCGGTCTTGCCTTCGCCTTCGAAGAAATGCTTCGGCGATTTGAATTTGCTCCACAGCAGCTTGACGTCGATGCCGGGCGCCGCCCAAGCCGGTTGTTCCTCCGGCGTCGGGAGCTCCATCGGCTTGTAACCGGACGGCGCGAAGCCGTCCAGCAAGCCGGCCGCTTCCTCCGCAGTGTCCGCGTACTGTTTCGCCGCCAGCTTGTTCAGCGCGTTATCGAGACGCAGCGACGTTGCCTCCAGCTCTTGCGCCAGTTCGATTTGCAGCAGCCGCTGCAGCTCCAGCCAGGACGTCCACATCGCTTTCTTCAAATCCCTTCCGTCATCCTGCAGCACGGACGGATTGAAGGCGAAATGATAATGGTCGCCGAAGCGGAAATTAACCCGCTGCAGGACGTAGAAGAGCAGCTCTTTCAGCTCCTGCTGCAGCTGCGCGTGCTCCTTCGGCACGGCAAGCGCGTCGGCAAGCTTGCGCGCCTGCTCCGCGCTCGACTGCAGCGACTCGCGGGCGCGCTGCCGCGATTGCTCGTCGCCGGACGCCGCCTCCAGCCAGTTGGCGATCGTACGGCCGGCGCGTTCCAGCTCTTGCTCGGCCGATGCAACGGCCAGCTTGCCAAGGTCATCGCGCGTAAACCCGAGGAAAGCCTCTTCGAAAGCGCCGATGCCCGATTCGGCGACCAAGCGGCTGCTTCCGGAGCGTTTGCCGTCCAGCGCCCGCAAGCTCGATACCGGGAACATCCGCGGGAAGCGGATGCCGTGCTGCTGGAGGTTGCGCTCCACATGCGCGAGCACGCCTTCCAGCTCCTCTTGACTGGCCGCAAGGTCGGCCGCATTGACGATGAAGAACATTTTGTCCAGCTCGAACTGATCCTTCACGCGGCCGAGCTGCATCAGGAACTGGCGGTCGGCCTGCGAGAAGGCGTGATTATAATAGGTCACGAACAGGATCGCGTCCGCGTTCTTGATGTAATTGAACGCCACGCCCGTATGCCGCGCGTTGACGGAATCGGCTCCCGGCGTATCGACGAGAACGATGCCTTGCGCGGTGAGGGGATTGGCGTGATACAGCTCGATTTCGCTGACGAAGCAGGAGCGCGATTCTTCCGCGACATAACGGCGGTACTCGTCGCCGCTGACCGCGAGCTGTTGGCCGAGATGGGCTTCATGCTCCGCCCAGCCTTTGGCTGCCGCCTTCAGGAAGCTGTAATGCGGCCGCCCGCCGGCATGCACGCCGTCCGGCGACAGCTTGTGAATGGCCTGCAGCAGCGCGGCGTCGTTTAACTGCGCGGCGTTCTCGCCCAGCAAGCCGAGCGAGTAGCGCAAATCATCCAGCATCGCTTCGCGCGATTTCATCCAGACGGCGGCCGTGCCGTGCGGCCGCTCCGCCGTCGGCGGAACGATCCGGTTGACCGCCGCGGTCGTCGGATTCGGCGATACCGGCAGCACCGCGTCGCCGAGCAGCGCGTTGGCGAGCGACGATTTGCCCGCGCTGAACGCGCCGAACAGCGCGATCGTGAACCGGCTGCTGCGCAGACGCTCCGCCTTGTCGCGCATGCCGTGCACGGCCGCGGCCAGCGACGGATGCGGCGCCAGCAGGTCCGCGGCTTTGCTCAGCCGCTCGGCCGCCTGGCGCTGCGGCCCGAGCGCTTCCGCGGCGGCGGGGATCGCCGCCGCCGCTCCCGGCGCCAACGGCGCCTCGGGCGCCGGCGCGCCGGCGGCGCCCCCGCTTGGCGGCGCGGCTGCGCTTGCGCTTGCGCCGCCGCCGGCCGCGGGCGCTGCCGCCGCGGCCGCGCCTTCGCCGGCGCTAGCCGCCGCCGGCGAAGCGCCAGGGGCGCTGCGCGCCCCGCTGCCGAGCGCCTGCGGCTTCGGCAGCGCAGGGCGCGGCGGCGCGGGCGGCAGCAGCGCCGCCAGCCGCGCCAAGTGCGCGGCCGCGCGCTCCGCCAGCGCGGCCAGCGCCGCGAGCGCGCCGGCTTGCGCCGCAAGCTCGGCAAGCCGCGCGCGCAGCGGCGCGGCGGCAGCTTCGCCGGCCGCGGCGGCACGGTCGCCAAGCGCGTCGATCCAGGCCAGCGCGCGCTTGCGGTACAGCCCCTTGATCGCTTCGGCGGTTTCCTTGCTGTACGTCATCGTGTAGGCATTGCCGAACGAAGCGCCCGTATTCACTTGCGCGACGAGCAGATCCGCGTCCCACAAGCCGTTGACGAACGGCGACAGCTCCGCTTCCAGCGTATCGCCGCGCCAGCCGATCCCGTCGGCCGCCTTGCGCAGCAGGTCAAGCAAATGCCATTCGATGCCCGCCTGCACTTTGGCATGCAGATCGTGGTAGAACGCCTGCAGCCGCCGTTCCTGTTCGGCAGCCGTCTTCGCGCCCGCGAACAGCAGGCCCGCCTTGAAGCCCGGCTTGCGGCTCTCCAGAAACGTCTGCGCCAGATCGCGCGTCGCCGCCGGCGTAATGTTGGCGTTGTCGAGCAGGCTCTGCACGTCGAGGCGCAGCCGCGTCCGCAGCCCCTCGACTTCGGCTTCGCTCGCGCGAAGCCGGCTTTCCAAGGATGCGATCTCTTCCCGCACCCGCTCCGCCTCGCCTTCTCCGCCGGCCTGCGCGAGCAGCCGCTCGCGTTCCTCCTCTGTCGCATCGTCCATCGCCTTGCCGTGCATGCGGATCACATGACGCGCGGAAGCATCCACGCTGCAGACGGCAAGCGGTCTGCGGATGCCCGCCAGCGATTCGAACAAGGCCAGCAGCGACGCCCATTCCGAATGCGGATGATTCGGTTCGCGCAACGACAAATAGACGATGCCGCTCGGTTCCAAATGCCAGTTCCCGAACGCTTCGTCGACGCTTTGTTTATAGGATTCGAACGACAGCTCGCTCTCGCGGTGCTTGTCGATTTGGTTCACGATCAGGTACAGCGGCTTGCCCCATTCCTTCAGCTGCTTCGCGAAGGTGAAATTGATCTCCGACTGGACATGGTTGTAGTCCATGACATAAAAAACGACGTCCGCCAAATGCAGCGCCGATTCGGTCGCCATCCGGTGCGCGTCGTCCGTGGAATCAATGCCCGGCGTGTCCAGCAGCACCGTATGGCCGCCAAGCCGGGGGATGGGGTATGACAAGGAAACGGACAGGACCGTTTCGCCGTCTTTACAATAAGCATTCACGTCTTGAATCGGAACTTCCAGCGTTTGCTCTTGTCCGGAGACAAGCTTCGTGATCGTCGCCTTCGCTTCCCCGTTCATGATGCTGACGACGTTCGCGCTCGTCGGAATCGGGCTGGACGGCAGCAGTTCGGTGCCGCACAGCCGATTCACGAGCGTCGATTTCCCCGCGGAGAAGTGGCCGCAGAACGCCACGGTCAGCTGGCCTTGATCCAGCTTCGACCGCAAATCCAGCAAGCGCCGCGCATCCCCTTCGTCGCCGGCCGCAGCCATCATGGAAGCCATGTCCGTCAACGCGGATTCCATGGCTTGTGCATTTTTTTCAATCGTCTGGCTCATGTTTCTCTCTCCCTGTAGCTCCCCGTCTATCGGTACTTCAATGCCGGCTCAAACAAGTTGAGCCAATGGTTCAATTAGTTTGAGCAGCTTGACTTAACTCATTGAACCGCTTGGCTCAAACAAGTCGAGCCATTGGTTCAGTTAGTTTGAGCCGCTTGGCTCAAACTAATTGTACCGCTGGCAAACAGATTTCGAATACTTCCCCGTGCTGCAGAATCGTGACGTTCCGTTCCTTCTCTTTCATGACGACGCACTCCGGCTTCAGCCTCATACGTTCAATATATTGATCAGGCACGTCCCCTGCTCCGCTGACCGTAACCCCTTCGATCGTGATTTCTTCGTTTTCCGCCGGCGGCGCGTCCATGATTTGCTCGTAGATGTCGGAAAACAAGGCAAAGTCTTTCGTGTACACGGAAATGCATTTCATTGGTTTAATCATCCTTCTCGTCAAGTGTTTGGAAATAGCGTCTAGCTCTTAGCTTTTCGGTTTGGAGCGGGTTTCATACGTTTCTTGCCTTCTTTGCAAATGTCGAGCAGCGGGCAAACGGGACATTGCGGATTCTGCGCCTTGCAATGATACCGTCCGAAGAAGATCAGCCTATGGTGCGTCTCCGTCCATAATTCCCGGGGAACGAGCTTCATCAGCTTATGCTCGACCTCCAGCACGCTGTCGTCCGGTTTCGCGAAGCCGAGCCGCTTGGATACGCGCTCGACATGGGTGTCGACCGCGATGGCCGGTACGCCGAACGCATTGGATACGACGACATTGGCCGTCTTGCGTCCTACGCCGGGCAGCTTCGTCAGCTCCGCATGCTCGCGCGGGACGTCGCCGCCGTAATCGTCGATCAGCATGCGGCACAGCTTCTGGATAAATAACGCTTTGTTGCGATATAGTCCGATCCGCTTTATGTCATTTTCAAGCTCGTCCAGCGGGACGGCCAAATAATCGGCAGGCGTTCGGTATTTTTGAAACAAATGAAGCGTGACTTTATTCACGGTTTCGTCGGTGCACTGCGCAGAAAGCAAGACGGCGATGGTGAGCTCGAAAGGGTTGCTGTGATGGAGCTCGCAATGCGCATCCGGAAACATGCCGCCGATGACGTCCAGCACATGGGTCATTTTCTCTTTCGCCTTCAACTCGCACTCAACTCCTAATAGAACCATCGTCTCAAAGCATAGCGAAAATTGTCACATTTATCAACCGCTTCTGTTAAGGTTCTAGGCAATTGAACCGCTTTTTTCACAGAATTGAAATAAAAATTGTCCTGGCAGCAAGCCAGGACAATGGCATTCAACTCGATTACGCTTTTACGATTTCAACCAGCGCATTCTTATAGATGTAAAGCACGATGGCATCGCCGTCCGCCAATTGGCCGATGCTGAGCGGCAATCCGTTCTGCGTGATTTTCGTCGATGCCGTTACCGCATACGTATTGCTTTCCGATAACGAGATCCGCTTCACGGACAGCGTTTTGGATGCCGCATCGTATTTCCAGAAATTTTTGGCAACGCCGCTTATCACGGTGATGGCCAGCTGATCCTTCGCATCCAGCTTGACTTCCACCCGGTCGCCGGCGGCGAGGACGGAAGCGGAGCTGCCGGTCGCTCCGTTCTTGACGACGCTGTATGCCGCTCCGAGCGGGAACGTGACCGAATTGCCGTTATAGTCGACGACCGAAATCGCGTCCGTCGATATGGCCGTCAGCCTGCCGACCGCTACGTTCAGCATTTTCAACGAAGATATCGTGCTGCCGGTGAAGTACAGGTTGCCTGTCTGTCCCGCAGCGACACTATCGATCGAAACCTTCTCGCCCTTCTCGTTCGTCACGTCGAGCGTCGAAGTCGAGTAGTCGTAGAACGTACCGTCGCTCGCCTTCAATTTCAGCTTTTTGCCAGCCGCGTCGACGGAGTAGATTTCGATTTGTTTCGCCGTGTGCACCTGCAGCAGCGATACTTTGTCCTGCGCCGCGTTCAGCTGGGCGGTTACCACGTCGCCGGCCTTCACGTCGGACAGAGCGGCGGACGGCTTGCCGACGATGTCGACATGCATCGGCGTATCCAGCTGTACGGTAACCGGCGTCCCGCTGCTTTGCAGCATCGTGATCGAATTGGTATTCGCATTGACAGCCGTCACGGTACCGTCGTATTTGTAGACGAATTGAAGAATGACGGCTTTGTTCTCGGTATAGCCGAGCGTAACCTTCTTCCCTTTCTGCAGGAGGGAAGTAACGGCATTCAGCGTGAGAACCGTTCCGTTCATATCGAGCTTCGTATTGGCGCTCAAATACACGGAAACCAGATTGTTCTTGGCATCCTTGACGGTCAGCGCCTTCAAGTCGTCGTCGTAGCTGACGACCGTTGCGCCTGTCAGCATGTTGACTTGGCGGTTAATGACCTTGATTGCGGCCACTTGGTCCTTATCGTTCAGCGTAATGTCGAGCACGTCGCCTTTCACGAGATCGGCGATCGTCGTCCCCGTCAGTCCCCCGATCGATACATCGACCGTATCCGTTACGAACTTCGCTTCCAGCGCCTGTTGGGCCGTGCCGGCGTTCTTCACGTATTGGATGGTATTCCCGTCGGAGCTTGCCGAGTAGAATTCGCCGCGAATGACCTTCGACGACGTTTGAACGATCGTGATCCGCGTCACGAGCGAATTCTTCACCTCATATGTCACGATATCGCCTACGCGGAGCTGCGACAGGCCGCCGTCCAAAATCTGCCCTTGCCAGACGACCTCCGCTTGCGGCGAAACGTTATACTTCGTTACTGCCTTCGTATCGGTGTCTTCAAAGGTCAGGTCGGTCGCCTGGATGTCTTTGACCGCGCCTTTGCCCGTCGCATTCACCGGAGCCGATTTCACGGCGATCGACAGCGTCACCGGATTCGAGCGGTACGTATCGCGCGTAATTTCGACATTGCTGTCCGCCGTCAGGCTCGATGCCGGAATGGCGTTGCCCGAACCGTCCGTAATCGTAGTGGCGGACGTGTAGGTGACGGCTACCGGTTCGTCGTTGACCCAGACCCACAGCTTGTTATCGTTCGGCAGCACGCGATCCACGGTGCCCGATAGTTTCTCGACTTGCTGCGTGTCGTCCAATTGCTCGACATACAGCGCTTTGCCGCCGCTCGCAACGACGAGCAAATTCGTGTTCGGCACGAGCTGATCCAGCGTCAGCGCCTTGTCGGAATCGAACCGGTACACGTATGTATTGGCATCCACGCTGACGGAAGTCTCTTTGCTGTCTTGATAGAGGTTGAGCGATCCCGCGCTTTGACCCGTCAATACCGCCGTTGACTGTCCGTCGTATGCGACGGGGAACACGCTCTCCGCCCGGCTCAGAATCGTCGCGATCGCGGCCCGCGTAATGCTGCCCTTCGGATCGAACTTGTCCTCCGTCACGCCGTTGACGAGCTTGAGCGCTACGGCCGCGTTCACATAGCCGGCATAATCGGTTCCGATTTGATTGCCGTCCTTGAAATAGCTGGCCGAGGAAGCCAGCTGCTTCGCCGTTTCCTCCTTGCCGATCGCCTTGACGACCAGTTTCGTGATCCATTCCCGCGATGCCGGCTTCGTGCCCCATGGCGTATCCGGGGTCGCGTCGGCAAGCTTGAATTCTTCGTCGCGATTGAGCAATCCCGTTTGGAAGGCGAGCACGATATACGGCTTGAAGTAGGTGCTGACGTTGAAGTTCTCCGGGAATACGACCGCTTCGTCCGTCTTCACTTCGCTTTCTTTGCCAATGAACCGGATCGCCAGCGCGACCGCTTCCTGCTGCGAAATGTTATCGCTCGGCTTGAATGCGCCGTTCGTCCCTTTCACGATGCCCTGGCTCGCCAGCTTGGCGATATGCTTCTCTGCCCAATGGCCTGCCGGCACGTCGCTGAATTTCGTCGTCGCGATCGCCGTATCCGCGTGAACCGAAGCGGCGCCGACTGCGGAGAAACCTGTCAGCAACGAGAATACCATGAATGATGAGGCCAGTTTTGCCCATTTCTTCTGCTGCGGCATACTGCTTCGCTCCCCTATGATTGTTTTTTGATCGGATGCTCCAGGTCTTCATGCCCCATAAGGCTGCTTACGGCTTCGCCGTCAACGAGGATATCCAGCGACGCAATGTCTTTGAACTGGAAGAACGTTTGGGTGACGGCCGCTATCGCGAGCTGTTCCCCGGGCGCGCCCAGCCTTGCTTCGTCCGGAAGATGCACGTCTAGCGTCACCGCGTCTCCGTTCTGCTTGATGCTGAGCAGCTGGACATTCTTCCACAGCGATGCTTCGCCTTTGTCGCTGTCCTTCTGAAGCGCCTTGAACGCGGCAGTCAGCCTCTCGATCGCATCGCCGTACTCGATTTCCGCTTTCTGTGCGTGAAGATCGATCATTTGATCGTCCGTATAATAGACGGATATTTCTTCTTTCTGTTTCTTGACCTCGGGCGCCGCCGTGCCGGCATCCGTTCCCTGGCCGCCCGTTCCTCCGGCGTTAACGGCATCCGGATCGGCAACCCCCGTGTCCGAAGTGCCGTCAGAGCTCCCTTCGTTTACCGCTGCATTGTCATTCCCGGCGCCGTTATTCGATACGGCCCCGTTCTGACCGTTCGACGATTCGCTGCTTTGCAGAGGCTGCGCCTTGCTGCCGCAGGCGCTGAGCGAAACGATCGCAGCAGCCGCAACCAGAACCAACATCAACCTTTTCGTCGACTGACGTTTCATGGGCATCCTCCTAGCTGAGTTTCAAGTATTCTTTGATTCCGGCAACGATCTCCTTGGCGATCTGGTCCTGCCTCGCGCTGTTGAACAGAACGGCGCTGTCCGAACTGTTCGACAAGTAACCGGCTTCCAGCAGCACGGCCGGCATCTTCGTTTCGCGGATGACATGGTAATTGCCTGTCCGCACGCTGCGGTCCTTAAGCCCCGTGCCGGCTACCAGATGCTTGTGCATCACTTTCGCGAGCGCCAAGCTGTCCGAACGCCAGTAATACGTTTCGGATCCGCTTGCGGTTGCGCTTGTCGCCATATTCGCGTGGAAAGAAATGAACAGATCCGCGGGGAGATTGTTCGCGAATTTCGCTCGGTCGGCGAGCTCGATGAACGTATCGTCCGAGCGCGTCAAATAGGCTTTGATTTTCGTTTCCTTATCCAGCAGCGCCTTCACCTTCAACGTGATGGCCAGATTGTATTCCTTCTCCTTATGTCCGTTCACGCTGGACGCGCCCGGGTCTTTGCCCCCGTGACCGGCGTCAAGCACGACTTTGTATACGCCGTTGTCGTTCGTTACGGGAGGCGTAACCGGCGGCGTGACCGGCGGATTGTCATTATCCGGTTGAGTCGGCTGATCGACTGCCGGGCCGGTTTGATCCAATACGTCGATGCGAATCGCATGATCCTCGTTCACGACCTTGTAATTCGTCGGCGCAGTCAAATCGAGCACGACGCGCACGGTCGCCGGGTTGTCCGAATAGAACGAATAGCGGATCTTCGTCAGCGTCGGATGGGAATCGACGATGATCTCGCCGACCTTCGAGCCGTTGCTTGCGGGTATGAAGCCGGGAAGAAAGTACGGATCGAAATTCATCGACGGCACGTCGACGACGATCCGTTCGGTATTATGCAGCACTTCCGTCTTGATCGTGCCGATCGTTCCCTCGTACGCCAAATATACGCTGCTTGTCCCGTCATACGTGATGGATTTCAGCAAAGCGCCGACATTCGTCGACGGCAGCGTCGTTCCGCCGCCGGAACCGGAATCCGTGCCGGAGCCAATATCCGTCCCGGGGACCGTCCCTTCGCTTCCTGCGTCGCCCGGATTCGCCGTGCCGGGTCCATCGGAGCCGCCGGTCTGCGGCGGGCTGTTGACGAGCTTCGAGTACATCTGTACCGAGCGGGTTTCGCTATCCCAATTTACATCTAAACCGAATTGTTCGCCTACGAAACGGAGCGGCACGAACGTGACGCTGCTCGAAATCATCGCCGGCGCATCCAAGCTGACGTTCCGATTATTAACGACGGCGGTTTTGCTGCCGATCGTCAGCACGACCATTGTGTCGCCGTTCGAAATCGTCACATTGGGCGATTTCCAGCTTACGTCATAACCGAGTCCCTCGGTCACGGTTCGAATCGGAACGAACGTCGAGGAATCGACGATCTTCGGTTCCGCGGTGCTTGACAATGCCTTGCCATTCAGATAAAGCTTGGGTGCTTCCGCTGCACCCACGAGAACCGGGAACAATGAGAGGAGGAACGATAACAGCAATACAGCGGTTACAAACTTCTTCATCTTTCACCTCAAAGACTGTTTTTTCGCCTTTAACCAGCTCGCAGTACACGATGCTTGCAGACGATGATTAGACGCAGCTTGTCAGAAAAAGTTGCGTTTATAGGAAAATTGTTGCTGCGGCGGCCGAAATCGGTAGGCAAAGAAACCCCCGGCGCAATTAAGTCATTGCGCCCGGGGGTTTCCCTTTTGCTATCGAAGAAGCGTAGCAGCGCGTTCTAGAACGCGACGCGGCTTGCTTCGTATGCGGAAATTTTGTCTTCATGCTGCAGCGTCAAGCCGATGTCGTCAAGGCCAAGCAGCAGGAATTGACGGCGGTGTTCGTCCAGATCGAACGCGATGCTGAGGCCGGCGTCGTCGGAGATCGTTTTGTTCTCCAGGTCGACCGTTAGCTTGTAGCCTTCCGTCTTCGCCGTGCGCTGGAAGAGCTCTTCCACTTGCTCCTCGCTGAGCTTGATCGGCAGGATGCCGTTCTTGAAGCAGTTATTATAGAAAATATCGGCGTACGACGGCGCGATGATGACTTTGAAGCCGTAGTCGAGAATCGCCCAAGGTGCATGCTCGCGGGAGGAACCGCAGCCGAAGTTGGCGCGGGACAGCAGCACTTCCCCGCCTTGATAGCGCGGCTGGTTCAGGCTGAACGAGTCGATGACATTGCCCTTCTCGTCCCAGCGCCATTCGAAGAACAGGAATTGGCCGAAGCCGCTGCGTTCGATGCGCTTCAGGAATTGTTTCGGGATGATTGCGTCTGTATCTACGTTTACGCGGTCTACCGGCACGGCGAGACCCGTCAGTTGTTTGAAAGCTTCCATGATAGATGACTCCTCTCTCTTCTTCCTGCTAGTTCAGCACTTCGGACTTGATCGTCCAGTCGCGCACGTCCGTGAATTTACCCATGATAGCAGCCGCTGCAGCCATTGCCGGAGAAACGAGATGCGTGCGTCCGCCGCGGCCTTGGCGGCCTTCGAAGTTACGGTTGGACGTCGAAGCGCAGCGCTGGCCCGGTTCGAGAACGTCCGGATTCATCGCGAGGCACATCGAGCAGCCCGCATCGCGCCATTCGAAGCCCGCTTCCGTGAACACTTTGTCGAGGCCTTCCTTCTCGGCCTGGATTTTAACGCGGCCGGAACCCGGCACGACGATTGCCGTTACGCGGTCGCTGACTTTGTAGCCGCGCGCGATTTCGGCAGCGGCGCGCAAATCTTCGATACGGCCGTTCGTGCAAGAACCGATGAAGACGTAGTCGATTTCGATTTCGTTCATCGGCGTGCCGGGCGTAAGACCCATGTACTCAAGCGCCTTCTCGGCAGCTTTGCGCTCGTTCTCGGTCGGAAGCTCGGACGGTACAGGAACAGACTTCGTGATGTCCGTACCCATGCCCGGGCTAGTGCCCCATGTCACTTGCGGGATCAGCGAGTCGACGTCGAATTCAATGACCACGTCGAACGCAGCGCCTTCGTCCGTCGCCAGCTCTTTCCATACCTTGATCGCGCGGTCGAACGCTTCGCCTTGCGGCGCGTATTCGCGGCCTTTCAAGTAGTTGAAGGTCGTTTCGTCCGGTGCGATCAGGCCTGCGCGCGCGCCGGCTTCGATCGACATGTTGCAGACGGTCATACGCTCTTCCATCGTCAGCGAGCGGATCGCTTCGCCGGTGTATTCCATAACGTATCCCGTGCCGAAGTCGGTGCCGTATTTGGCGATAACGCCGAGGATCATATCCTTCGCCGTTACGCCGGGCTTGCGGGAGCCGACGAAACGAACTTCCATCGTCTTCGCTTTGGACTGCTGGAGACATTGCGTTGCAAGCACGTGCTCGACTTCGGACGTGCCGATACCGAACGCCAGCGCGCCGAACGCGCCGTGCGTGGACGTGTGGCTGTCGCCGCAGACGATCGTTTTGCCCGGATGCGTCAGACCGATTTCAGGGCCCATGACGTGTACGACGCCTTGGTCGATGTTGTCCAGGTCGAACAGCTTGACGCCGAAATCCTTACAGTTCTGCGTCAGCGTATCGATTTGCTGCTTGGAGATCGGATCGCTGATGTTGTAGCGGTCTTTTGTCGGTACGTTGTGGTCCATCGTCGCGAACGTCAGGTCCGGACGGCGAACTTTGCGGCCTGTCATGCGAAGGCCTTCGAAAGCTTGCGGAGACGTTACTTCGTGCACAAGCTGCAAGTCGATATAAATGACGCTCGGCTTGCCTTCTTCGGCATGAATGACGTGGTTATCCCAAATTTTCTCAAACATCGTTCTCTTCGTCATCGTGTTCACCTCATAAAAGATTCTCGTTATTTCATTGGCGCAATCTAGTAATTCCTTGTTGTCATCATAGCATTTCTTTCTTCATTGAACCAAGATATAATATCTATAAAAGCAATAGGTACGGCCTATGACGATCTTACCTTCGATTCTTCATAAAAGGAAGTGTATTTACTTGGAACTTCGCCAGCTTCAGTACGTCATCCAGATCGCGAAAGAAAAGAACTTCTCCCGCGCCGCGGAGAAGCTGCATATCGCCCAGCCGTCGCTTAGCCAGCAGCTCTCCAAGCTGGAGAAGGAAATCGGCGTGCTCCTGTTCCGCCGCACGACCAATTCCGTCGAGCTGACGCATGCCGGCAACGTCTTCGTCGAGAAAGCGCAGGGCATTCTGGATAACGTCGAGCAGCTCAAGCAGGAGCTGGACGACCTCGCGCATATGCGCAAGGGCAAGCTCGTCGTCGGCAGCTTGTCGATTACCGGCTCGCATGTCTTGCCGATCGTGCTCCCGATCTTCGGACGCCGATATCCCGAAATCGAAGTCGTGCTCGTCGAGGATACCCCTTCCAAGCTGGAGCAGCTGACCGCGAGCGGCCAGACCGACCTCAGTCTGCTCGCTCTGCCGCTGCACGAGCCTTCGCTGGAATGGATCCCGATTATAGAGGAAGAAATCGTGCTGGCCGTGCCGCCGGAGCATCCGCTTGCGAAACGGACGAAGCCCGTGCGGGTCGACGAGCTGCGCAGCGAGCCGTTCATCGTGCTCAAGCGGGGACAAGGGTTTCGCCAGATTGTCCTCGAGACATGCGAGAAGGCGGGCTTCGAGCCGCGGGTCGTCTTCGAGAGCACCAACATCGAGACCGTGCAATCGCTGGTCGCGGCGGGCATGGGCATTACGCTCGTACCGAAGATGCTCAAGCGCCACGTAACCGGAGAGCTGGCTCCCGTCTATCTGGATTTTGCCGTGCCGAAGCCGACGAGAACGCTCGTCATCGCAAGCCGCAAAGGCCGCTATCTGTCGAGAGCGGCCGAGGCGTTCATTGAAACGATGAATGTGACGACCGAGCAGCATTTCAACAATGCCTAGCCTTTCAACGACGCATAAGACTACGCTTCAGGCAGCCTATCCGTCGCCGCGGCGACAATACGGCGATGCTCAACGTCAGGACTTAATATAGCGACGGCCTGCGATCCTCGAACACGGGGATCTTGGTGCGGACGGCGTCCACCAGGGACAAATCGATTTCGGCCCGCACGATCGTCTCTTCTTCGCCCGCTTCCGCGATAATTTCGCCCCATGGATCGATAACGAGGGAATGGCCGAAGAACTCGCTCTCGCCGCTCGTCCCGCAGCGGTTGCAGGCGATGACGAACATTTGGTTCTCGATCGCTCTTGCCGTCAGCAGCGTCCGCCAATGATGCAGCCGCGGGTTCGGCCATTGCGCCGGCACGAACAGCGCGCGCGCGCCGCCGAGCGCCAGCTTGCGCGCAAGCTCCGGGAACCGGATATCGTAGCAGATCATCATGCCCGCGGGCGTTCCGCCGGCTTCCAGACGCCCCGGTTCCTCCCCGGCCCGCAAATACTTCTCTTCGTCCATCAGACGGAAGAGATGGATTTTGGAATACTGGCTTGTCAGCACGCCTTCTTCATTGAAGACGTACATCGTATTGTACACGCCGTCCTCCCGTCTCTCCGCAATCGAGCCGCCGATCAGCTGAACGCCGTGCGTTCTCGCGAAGGACGACAGCAGCTCCTTCGCACGGCGTCCTTCCGGATCGGCGATATCCTCGATTCGTTCAAGGGCATACCCCGTGTTCCACATCTCGGGAAGCATTATCAGATCCGGCTTCGCGTCGCCGTTCACGGCTTCTTCCAGTTTCAGCCGCAGCCGTTCGAAATTCGCGTCCGGATTTCCCGCATCGACATGCATCTGCACGAGAGCCAGCCGCATTTTGTTTCCACTCATCCCATTGCCTCCCGTTTTCCATGCCGGCATACCGCCCAAAGCGGTTTCCCGCGCCTGTTTTGCTCAGTTTTACCTAATGATAACGTCTCATGCTTCCCTGTCAAGATGGGCAACGTATCAACGAAACGATAATCCATCTTAAAGGAGCTTATCTGCATGAGAATAAAAAGCATAAACCTGCTGGCCGTATTCGCCCTTCTGCTCTGTTTAGTCTATCCTTCCTCCGCGAACGCCGCCGCCAACGAGGGCGAAGGCGGAACGGGACTCCGTCCCGTGCAGGCATTCGACGTCGTCGCGGGCAAAGTCGTCAAAACCGTCCCGAACACCCCCGACTTTCAGAACTATGCCAAATCGTGGCTGAAGGCGAATACGGGACTCTCGCCGAAGCTGCAGGCCGAAGATAAATGCGGCTTCGTATTCCGCATTCCGCTCGACGAGCCGACGGCGGTCAAAGCCGGCGCCGACCAAGTTACCACGCAGGACGTCTTCCTGTTCTACTGTCCGAAGAAACCGCAGCTGCTGCTTATTTTCGACGAGAACCGGAAACCTTACCTGCTTAATTTCAAATCCAATATCAAACCGTTCCTGAAGGCCATGGACCTCTAATCTCTATCGCATTCCGCATGCGAACTCGACACTCGTTCGATCCATATGCTACATTTAGGGCATGAAAATGGGTTGGAGGATAGGACTACGATGGAACGCACACACGCATTTCACATTCAACCGGCAAGCCGCATGACGGGTTTGCCGGCTCAATTTTTTGCGGGACTTGTCGCCAAGGCGAACGCGCAGGCGGCCAAAGGACGCGATGTCATCAATCTGGGGCAGGGCAATCCGGACCGGCCGACGCCGCCGCATATCGTCGAAGCGCTGCAGGAAGCGGCTCCGAACCCGCTGTACCATAAGTATCCGCCGTTCAGCGGCTACAAATTCTTGAAGGAAGCCGTCGCGCAACGATATCTGGAAGATTACGGCGTCGAGCTCGATCCCGAGAAGGAAGTGGCCGTCTTGTTCGGCGGCAAAACGGGCCTGATCGAGATCAGCCAATGCTTGCTCGATCCCGGCGATGTCTGCCTCGTGCCCGATCCCGGGTATCCGGATTACTGGTCCGGCGTCGCGCTTGCCGGCGGCGTCATGGAATATATGCCGCTGCGGGAAAGCAACGGTTTTCTGCCGGATTACGGCGCGGTTTCGCCGGCAGCGGCCGATAAGGCGAAGCTGATGTTCATCAATTACCCGAACAATCCGACCGGAGCGACCGCGGGCGCCGACTTCTACGCGCAAACGATCGACTTCGCTGCAAAGCACGGCATCGTGGTCGCCAGCGATTTTGCGTACGGAGCAATCGGCTTCGACGGGAACCCGCCCGTCAGCTTCCTCCAGTCGCCCGGCGCGAAGGAAGTCGGCGTCGAGTTCTACACGCTGTCCAAGACGTATAATATGGCCGGGTGGCGCGTCGGTTTCGCGCTTGGCAATGCTGAGGTCGTCTCGCTGATCAACCTGATGCAGGATCATTATTACTGCAGCCTGTTCGGCGGCATTCAGGCCGCGGCCGCGGTCGCGCTGACCAGCTCGCAGCAATGCGTGTCGGAGCTGACGGCCGCTTACGAGAGCCGCCGGAACGCGCTGTTCGCCGCCATGGACGAAATCGGCTGGGAAAGCCGGAAGCCGTCAGGCTCGTTCTTCTGCTGGCTGCCCGTGCCGAAGGGCCACACCTCCGCTTCGTTCTCGGACTACGTGCTGGAGCATGCGGATGTCGTCCTGGCGCCGGGAATCGGGTTCGGCACGCACGGCGAAGGTTATGTCCGGCTTGGCCTGCTTGCTTCGGAGGAACGGCTTCAGGAAGCCATCCGCCGGATCGGCAAACTGCGTCTGTTCGGTTAGCGCAGCCGCGCGATTCATTTCCGTCGTGTTCAGGAAGCCCGCAGCGATGCCGCCTGCGGGCTTTCGTTTGCTTTACACGGCGGCGCAGAACATGGTATGCTTGCTATAACTTCACAACTTCACACAAGCAACGTATTGACGGGGCTAAGTACGCAATCCGCGACGCGATCAGAGAGTAAATTCATTGGCTGCGAGAATTTACCGCGCTTGCTGCGGAAACCCACCCCTGAACGGCCGGCGACGAGTCGGACAGCGGCCTGCTGTTACCAGGCCCATGAAGCCGAACGGCATGCTCCCTTACGGGATCGGCATGACCGTTAATAAAGGTGGTACCGCGGAAGTAAACTTTCGTCCTTTGTCTATTTTGCAAAGGCGGAAGTTTTTTTATTTATGTTCAGCCGGATTATGCATGTACCATTCATGGGAAAGGTTTGAATCGCATGACAGAGACCATCGTAGTCAAAATCGGGAGCAGCTCCCTGACATCGGAAGAAGGCGGCCTCAACCGCGAACGCATCGCGTTCTTCGCGCATGAATTGGCGGCGCTCCATGAAGCCGGCCATCAAGTGCTGCTCGTGACATCCGGCGCCGTTGCCGCCGGTTTCCGCAAGATCGGCTATGCCAGCCGGCCGAAAATCATCCACGAGAAGCAAGCCGCCGCCGCCGTCGGCCAAGCGCTGCTCATGCAGGCCTATCAGGAAGCGTTCGGCTCTTACGGCGCCGACGGCGGCGTCGGCGTCGCCCAGATTCTGCTGACGCGCGCCGACTTCTCGAACCGCAAACGGATACAGAACGCGCAAATGACGATCGAAGAGCTGCTGAAGCAGGGGATCGTGCCGATCATTAACGAGAACGACACCGTTGCCACGGAAGAGCTGAAATTCAGCGAGAACGATACGTTGTCCGCGCTCGTCGGCAATTTGGTCAAAGCGAAGCAGCTCGTCATTATTACCGACATGGACGGGCTGTACACCGAGGATCCGAGGAAGAACCCGGCCGCCAAGCGCATCGACCGCGTCGGCCAAATCTCCGACGATATTCTGAGCTTCGCCGGCGGCGCCGGGTCCTCGGTCGGCACGGGCGGCATGCGTTCCAAGATCGATGCCGCGCGGATCGCCATGCGCGGCGGCGTGCCGACGTTCATCGGCCGCGTTGTCGAACCGGGCGACCTGCAGCTTGCCGTATCGGGCCAGGGCCGCGGCACGTACTTCGATACGAGCCTGCATAATCTGCCGATGAAGAAGCAATGGCTCGGCTTCCACTCGATGCCGCAGGGGCGCATCATCGTCGACGACGGCGCGGAGCGCGCGCTGCTGGAAGGCCACAAGAGCCTCCTGCCTGCCGGTATCCGCCGCATCGAAGGCGAGTTCCATGCCGGAGACGTCGTCGAGGTATGCAATTTGTCCGGCCAGACGCTGGGCCGCGGCGTCGTCAATTACGACGCCTGGCAGGCGCAGGCCGCGGCAGGGCTCAGCTCGGAGGAAGTGCGCCGGCGCGTCGAGGTCGTCCGCATGGAAGTGATCCATCGCGACGAATGGGTCACGCTGAAGAATTAAATTTGTGGTGTTAGATGACCTGCTGTCAAATTGGGTCTCCAATCGCTGTTGTAGTTCTGATTTCTTTTAATTTATAAGTGATTATATGTTGAAATCAGACTACAAAGGCGACCGTTTCACTTTTCCGACTCCAATTTGACCTCTGGTCATCACCACAATTGTAATTCCAGTAAAAGAAAAAAGAAAAGGAAGAAAGAAGGGCTAACCATGAGCGAAGTACGCGGTAAAGCGGCGCTGGCCAAAGCGGCCGCGCAAATTATGAACCGTCTGACGACGAACGAGAAGAACGAAGCGCTGCTCGCGCTGGCGGACGCGCTCGTCGAGCACCGGCAATCCATTATCGCGGCCAATGCGATCGATATCGACCGCGGCCGTGCGAACGGCACGAGCGAGTCTCTCCTCGATCGGCTGAAGCTGACCCCGGACCGGATCCAAGGCATCGCCGAAGGGCTGCGCCAAGTCGCGGAGCTGCCCGATCCGGTCGGCGAAACGCTGGAGACGTTCGAGCGCCCGAACGGCCTGCGCATCGAGAAAATTTCCGTGCCGCTCGGCGTCATCGGCATGATCTACGAAGCGCGTCCGAACGTAACGGTCGATGCGGCCGGCCTTTGCCTCAAGACGGGCAATGCCGTCGTGCTGCGCGGCGGTTCCGCCGCGCTGGAATCGAACCGCCGCATCGTCGAGGTCCTGCGCGAGGCGCTCGCGGGAACCGCGCTGCCTGCCGATGCGCTGCAGCTGGTGGAAGATCCGTCACGCGCCTCCGTCGACGAAATGCTGAAGCTGAACGGCTTGCTGGACGTCGTCATTCCGCGCGGCGGCGCTTCGCTCATTCGCAACGTCGTCGATAACGCGACCGTGCCGGTCATCGAGACCGGCGCTGGCATCTGCCACACGTTCGTCGACGAAAGCGCCGCATACGACATGGCCGCCGACATCGCCTTCAACGCGAAAGTACAGCGCCCGTCGGTGTGCAACTCGATGGAGACGCTGCTCGTGCACGAAGCGTTCGCAAGCCAGCATCTGCGCACGCTGGCGGACCGTTTTCTTGCGGCCGATGTCGAGCTGCGCGGCTGCGAGCGGACGCGCGCGATACTTCCTGAAGCGTCGCTTGCATCGGATGGCGATTTTGCGACAGAATATAACGATTACATTATGAATATCCGCATCGTCGACGATCTGGAGCAAGCGCTGCGGCATATCGCCGACTTCGGCACGATGCATTCGGAATGCATCGTGACCGAGAACGCGGTCAATGCCGCGAGCTTCCTGCAGCGCGTCGACGCAGCCGCGGTGTACCATAACGCCTCCACCCGCTTCACCGACGGCTTCGAATTCGGCTACGGCGCCGAGATCGGCATCAGCACGCAGAAGCTTCACGCGCGCGGACCGATGGGCCTGCCGGCACTGACGTCGACCAAATTCCGCGTCCATGGAAACGGTCAGGTTCGCGGCTAAGCGTTTAATTCGGTCGTATATCAGCAGTCGCTCGCGGTGAATTCAAGAATATGACGCAGCCAAGCGCGATCGGCACCCGCCGCTGTGAACTGTACTAGCGTATTACACAATGAATGCAACGACTACTCGGCCTATGCACGGGTATGACAGGAGGAACCAGCTATTATGACTACCCTATCTTCCGGCGTCGCGCCGGCTATCAATACGATGCGCCTCTGTTTCTACGGCGCGGGCTCCATGGCCGAAGCGATCGTCCGCGGCCTGCTTGACCGCGGGTTGACCGAGCCCGGCCGGATCGGCATGATGAACCGCCAGAACGCCGAGCGCATGAACGAGCTTTCGAGCCGTTACGGCATCGTCGGCGCTCTGAGCGAAGGCGAGAAGGAATCGATGCTGCGCGAAGCCGACATTATCTTCCTCGCCATGAAGCCGAAGGATGCGGCCGAAGCGATCAAGCGCGTACGGGACCTGCTCCGGCCGGAGCAAATGATCGTCTCCCTCATCGCGGGCATGACGATCGCGACGCTCGAGTCGCTGCTCGGCAAGCCGCTGCCGATCGTTCGCACGATGCCGAACACGTCGAGCACCATCGGGCTCGGCGCGACGGGCATCAGTTTCTCGGCCGCCGTCAGCGAAGGCCAGCGCCGGCTTGCCGACACGCTGTTCCAGGCCGTCGGGCTGACGGCGATCGTCGAAGAGCCGATGATCGAGGTCGTGACCGGCATTTCCGGCAGCGGACCTGCTTATTTCTATTACATGATGGAAGCGATGATCGACGCGGGAACGAAGCTCGGCTTATCCGCGGAAGCCGCGCGCGAGCTGACGCTGCAGACGATACTCGGAGCAGCCCATATGGTCAAGGCGACAGGCGAGGACCCGGCCGATCTGCGCCGCAAAGTAACGTCGCCGAACGGCTCCACGCAGGCGGCGATCGAGAAGTTCGACGAATTCAGGTTCAAGGAAGCCGTCTTCGGCGCCGTCAGCCGGTGCGCCGAACGCGCCATGGAAATGGGAGCCGAAATCGAAAGGAAGGCCAAAGAATGAGCCACGCGGTATGCACGGCCGCTTATCGTTGCTTTGACGACAAAGCGGATTTCCAGAAGAAAGCGCTCGGCATCGCCGTCGGCCTGACCGTCGGCAGCTGGACCGACCTGCCCGAGGCGCGCAAAGCCGAAATGGAGAAGCATCTCGGCCGTGTCGTTTCGGTCGAGGAGCACGCGGGAACGGAGCCCGGAACGCGATACGCGGATATCGTCATCGCCTATCCGGACGTTAACTTCAGCCGCGACATCCCCGCCCTGCTCGTAACCGTATTCGGCAAGCTGTCCATGGACGGCCGCATCAAGCTGCTCGATCTCGGCTTCTCGCCGGACTTCCTGTCGGCGTTCCCGGGTCCGAAATTCGGCTTGAACGGCGTTCGCGGCTTGCTGGGCGTGCATGACCGCCCGCTGCTGATGAGCATCTTCAAATCCGTCATCGGCCACGACCTGCCTAACCTGCGCGAACAGTTCTACAAGCAGGCGCTTGGCGGCGTCGACCTGATCAAGGACGACGAAATTCTGTTCGAGAACCCGCTGACGCCGCTGCAGAAGCGCGTCGAAACATGCATGGAAGCGGCCCGCCAAGCGGAGTCCGAAACCGGCCAGAAGCTGCTGTACGCCGTCAACCTGACCGGTCCGACGTCGAAGCTTGCTTCGCAGGCGAAGCTGGCCATCGCCGCAGGCGCCAACGCCCTGCTCTTCAACGTGCTGGCGTACGGCTTCGACGTGCTTCACGAGCTGAGCAGCGATCCGGAGATCACGGTGCCGATCGCCGCCCATCCGGCGATGGCGGGCGCCTTCTATCCGTCGCCGCATTACGGCATCTCGGCCCCGCTGCTGCTCGGCAAGCTGATGCGCCTCGCCGGCGCGGATCTGGCCCTGTTCCCGTCGCCGTACGGCTCCGTCGTCATGCCGCGGGAAGAGAACCTCGCGGTACAGGCCGCGCTGATCGATCCGGCGCTCCCGGTCCGCCCGAGCTTCGCGGTGCCGTCCGCCGGCATTCATCCCGGTCTCGTGCCCCTCATCCTCCGCGACTTCGGCACGGACGTCGTCGTCAATGCGGGCGGCGGCATTCACGGCCATCCGATGGGCACGGCGGCAGGCGGACAGGCGTTCCGTCAAGCCATCGCGGCAACGCTGAACGGCGTCTCCCTGCCGGACGCGGCGGCGCAGCCGGGCAACGAAGCGCTGCAAGCGGCCATCGACAGCTGGGGACATAAACAACCATGACCACAAGCGAGGTACGGACATCCATGACCAAACAACGCGTGATTTTCTGCGACTTCGACGGTACGATTACCGAGAACGATAATATCGTGGCGATTATCCGCCATTTCAACCCGCCGGGCTGGGAAGCGATCGTGAACAGTATCGTCAACCAGACCAAGAGCATCAAGCAGGGCGTCGGCGAGCTGTTCCGGCTGCTGCCGGCATCCATGAAACGCGAAGTGATCGACTATGCGATTTCCAACGCCCGCATTCGGGCCGGCTTCGCGGACCTGCTGCGCTATTGCAAGGACAACAACATCCAATTCTACGTGACGAGCGGCGGCATCGATTTCTTCGTCTATCCGCTGCTCGCGCCGTTCGGGATTCCGGAAGACCATATCTATTGCAACGGCAGCGATTTCAGCGGCGAACGGATCGAAATCACATGGCCCCATCCTTGCGAAGGCGGCTGTACGACGGATTGCGGCATGTGCAAGAAGACGATCATTGGCCGCTTCCCGTCCGACCGGTTCGAGCGCATTCTGATCGGCGACAGCGTGACGGATTTCGAAGGCGCCAAGCTGGCCGATATCGTCTTCTCCCGCTCCCACCTGACGCAGAAATGCGCGGAGCTCGGGCTGCCCCATCACGAATACGAGACGTTCCATGACGTCATCCATCAAATGAAACTGCAGGAGGCGCAATCGTAAGATGTCTTTCGCACAAATCCCATTAGAAGCCAAACAACAAGCGCTGGCGGAGCTGTCGGAGGTCAAGCGCCTCTTCGCCGGCCGCGGCTGGTTCCCGGGCACGAGCGGCAACCTGTCGATCCGCGTCGGCGATTTCGCGCCCGATGAGTTTCATTTCGCCATCACCGCGAGCGGGAAGGACAAATCGCTGTCCACGCCGGAAGACTTCCTGTTCGTCGACCAAGCCGGCAAGCCAAGCGAGCCGACGAAGCTGAAGCCGTCAGCCGAAACGCTCATTCACTGCGAAATTTACAAGCAAACCGGCTGCGGCGCGATTTTCCACGTTCATACGGTATTTAACAATCTGGCGTCCGAGCTGTTCTGGGAGCGCAAATCGATTCCGGTGGACGGCGTCGAGCTGATCAAGGCGTTCAATATTTGGGACGAGGAAGCGCATATCGACATTCCGGTCGTATCCAATTTCGCGCATATTCCGAGCATCGTTCCGGAAGTGACGGAGCGTCTGAACAAACGCATTCCGGGCATTATGCTGCGCAAGCACGGCATTTACGCCTGGGGGGCGAACGCATTCGAAGCGAAGCGCCATCTGGAAGCGTTCGAGTTCCTGTTCGAATACGTGTACCGCCGGGAACTGCTGAAACGGTGAGCAGGCTTACCGGGAAGTTACCATTCGCTGTACCGGGCAAAATGAAGAACAAAGACTAAAGACAAAAAGGCGCTGCATGCGGCTGACAGGGTCAGCGGGCATCAGTGCCTTTTGTCTTGCCGTGCGAACCGAACCGCTGCTTCGCTTCAACGGCCAGCTCGAGTTTGTTGAACGCCATGCAGTGCTCGAACGTAATTTCGAAGACGTCCGGCATCGGCAGCGCCTCGAAATAACCGCCGACCGCATCGGCGCTCTCGAACCAGTCCGTTCGCTCCGGAAGTTTCGCTTGCACATCCGCCCAGGCGGTTTGAAGGTCGGGGCTGTACAGCTTTCCGGCAGCAGCCTTCGTCAGCTTGCAGCCTTCGAGCCGCGCCTGGTATCCGTCGTCCTCGCGCCGGCCGGTGCGTTCTTTCGTGAACAGATGCGGCGCGTAATCCGCGCGCGATCCGCTGTGGTGCACGCCGCGAACGAACGCCATCACCCCTTCCATCACTTCGGGTACCGCGAGCAGAATGGCGTATAGCCGCTTGCCGAATTCGACGCGCTCCTTGACGTCACTGAAATCTTCAAGCACGAGTCCAGCTAGCATCATTTCGCCTCCGGAGTCGAGGGGGGACCCGTACGGCATGACGACCGTGTTCGTTTGCAGCGGGATCTGCAGCAGGAACGGCGCGCGCTTCAGGACATGCGCCCGGAAGTGCTCGCTCCGCACAATCGGCCGCTCGATCACATGCTGCTCGTTCACGATGAGCGCGGTCGTCAGCAGGACGGAGTCTCTGCGCTGCCAGAACTGCCGCCAGACCGGGAGCATGAACCGCGAAACGCCGAAGTAGGGCAGCAGCCGCGACAGGTCCGTCCCTTCCCTGCACGAAGCTTCGTATAACAGCAATTGCGGATACGCGTCATGGAAGATGAGCGAATTAATCCGCTCGAGCATCATGAATGCATGCGTGCGGGAGGCGTCGTCCAACAGCTTCGGAAGCAGCTCGCCTTTCAGATCGGTCATGTTCCACCCGCCGTTGCGCGATACCAGGTGGGCGAGCAGCGCCCATTGCAGCTCCGGGCTGCGGTAATAAACCGCGCGGTAGGCTTCCGTACGGGTAAGATTGTTCCTGTTGGCGGTTTCCGTTTCATGGTGGATGCGATGAATAAGCGCACGTTCCTCGTCCGTTAATAAAGCCATGGATTCGCTGACCGCAAGAACGGATTCCGTCTCCTGTTCCGACGGTGACGAGGCTCTCGGTTCTGCAGGCGCTGTCGTGGCTGGCGTGGCTGGCGCAGTTGTCGACGACGACGCAGGCGGGATTGACGGCATGCCGGACGCTGCCTCCTCCGCCGTACGCGCATCTAACGCTTCCAGCGCCGCCAACAGCTCGCTGACGAGCTCTTGGCGCATCGCTGCAGGACGCGCGTGCTCGGCAAGCGCATGCGATGCATGTCGGGCATCCTGCCGATGCAGTACGTAATTTCGAATAAGACGGATAACGTGATTCAACCAGGCAAGCAGCGAAGGCTGCTTGCGCTGCGGGCGGTGCTGCGGCATGCCGGCCCTCCTTTACCTCCGGAAAATCTATCGCTTGGCTTAGTATGAACTGCTCTGTCAATGATTAGCCGCTGTAGTATACTAATACTATTCAACGTTATGCCAGTCCGGAATAAGGGGGCCGATGCGCATGTGCGGACGCTATACGATTACCGTCACGCTGGAGGAGCTGATGCTGCATTACTTGATCGCCGAGTCGAACGTTCCGTTCCAGCAGCCCAAATTCAATGTCGCGCCCGGGCAGATGGTGCTGGCCGTCATTAACGACGGCATGAAGAACCGGCTCGGCGAGCTCAAATGGGGGCTGGTCCCGTCCTGGGCGGAAAGCATCAAGCTGGGCAATAAGATGATCAACGCGCGTTCGGAGACCGTGTGGGACAAGCCCGCATTCCGGCCGCTGATGACCCGCAAACGCTGCATCGTCCCGGCGGACGGCTTCTACGAATGGCAGCGGCAAGAGAACCGCAAACAGCCGATGCGCATCGTCAGACGCGATCGCGGGCTGTTCGGCATGGCCGGCCTATACGACACGTGGACGTCGCCGGACGGCCTGAAGCTGAGCACCTGCACCATCTTGACGACCGCGCCCAATTCGCTGATGGCGCCGATTCACGACCGCATGCCGGTCATCCTGCAGCGCGAGGACGAAGCGGCGTGGCTGGACCGTTCCATGAACGATCCCGCCGCGCTGAACCGGCTGCTGCGCCCTTTCCCCGACGAGTTGCTCGAAGCGTATCCCGTCGCCGACGGCGTCGGCAGTGTGAAGAAGGACGACGCAACCTGTATCGAGCCGCTCGTCTCCAACGCCTAACCTGACGATAGCGAAAAAAATCGCCGATCCCGAAGGATCAGCGAAACATGGCCCACAATTTAATTAAATGCAGCGTATTGTTCGGATCGATTTTCTGCGCGATGACGAACGCGATCAGCTGCTCTTCCTGCTGGTCCGTCAGATTCTCCTGCATGATACCCGCCGCCATGCGGACGAGCTTCCGCACCTTGACGCGATCTTGCAGATCGTACTTGCTCACGCCGTTCAGCATCATCTTAATCCGGTCTTTCGTGACCGGATTTTTCATTTTCACTTTTACGCGCTCAACCAGCTCAGGCCGAATGCCGAATTTCGTATAGCTCATCTCCGGTTATAGCACCTCCGTCCAGCTTCAGCGGCTCCTCGTTCCATGCCACCCGTTCGGTGGCTCGCCTCTAACCTTGCCATCGATGTACTATATGCCGGAAATGCCGGTTTCACGACTTAATCCAGCAGCTCACCTTGAAAAAGTTGATCTTTGCGCAGCGCTTCCCGCAGACGGGCGTACGGCGCTTCGGTCCAGAATTCGGCTCTCGCCGTCAATTCCGCGGCATCGTCGCGCGCCTCTTCCAGCACCTCGAAATCCGCGGCCATATCGGCCAGCTTGAAGTCCGGCACGCCGCTCTGCTTCGTTCCGAAGAAATCTCCGGGACCGCGAAGCTCCAGGTCGCGCCTCGATACCTCGAACCCGTCGTCCGTCTCCGTCATGATCTTCATCCGCTCCCGGCCGATCTCCGACTTCGGATCGGCGATGAGCAAGCAATACGATTGATGCCCGCCCCGTCCGACGCGGCCGCGCAGCTGATGAAGCTGCGACAGGCCGAACCGTTCGGCGTCCATGATGACCATTAGCGTCGCATTCGGTACGTCGACGCCCACCTCCACGACCGTCGTGGCGACCAGCACATGCACCTCGTTCGCGCCGAACGCGCGCATCACTTCGTCCTTCTCCGCGGCCGACAGCCTGCCGTGCAGCAAGCCGATCCGCATATCCGGGAACGCCTGCTGGATTTGGATATGGAGGTCGATCGCGTTCTGCACGTCCAGCTTGTCCGATTCTTCGATGAGCGGACAGATGAAATAGCATTGCCTGCCGGCTTCGACCTCGCGGCGGATAAAACCGAGCACGCGGTCAAGCATGGAATGCTTGACCCAATTCGTCTGAATCGGCTTGCGGCCACGCGGACGTTCCTTCAACGTGGAGACGTCCAAATCGCCGAATGCCGTGATCGCGAGCGTGCGCGGAATCGGCGTCGCCGTCATGGTCAACACGTCGGGATTCAGCCCTTTGCGCCGCAAGACGCTGCGCTGGTTAACGCCGAAGCGATGCTGTTCGTCGGTTACGACAAGACCGAGACTCCGGAAGTATACGCCGTCTTGGATGATTGCCTGCGTGCCGACGACGACGTCGATCAGCCCCATCTGCAGGCCGTCCAGCACTTCGCGCCGCTGCGTCGCAGTCAAGCTGCCCGTTAGCAGCGCGACCTGCATGCCTACGCCGCCCAACAAGCTCTGCAAGGAGCGGTAATGCTGATCGGCCAGAATCTCCGTCGGTACCATGAGCGCGCCCTGATGGCCCGCTTTGACGGCAGCGAACAACGCAATGGCGGCCACGACCGTCTTGCCGGAGCCGACGTCCCCTTGCAGCAGCCGGTTCATGCAGGCATGCGAGCGCATGTCGATCAGAATTTCGTTGACGACCTTCTTCTGCGAATCGGTCAGCTCGAACGGCAGCGTCCGCGAGAACGCCCGGATCGCCTCCCCTTCCACCACATGGGCGACGCCGTCCATCCGCTTGCGGTTCATCGAACGGTACGCTTGCAGCTTCAGTTGAAACAAGAACAGCTCCTCGTAGACGAGCCGGCGCCTGGCGGCTTGTCCCTGCGCGATATCGTCCGGTTGATGGATATGCCTGACCGCCTCGCGGCGAAGCATTAGACCATGCTTCTCCATCAGAGCGGCCGGAAGAATTTCCTCCACCATCTCTCCGTACTGCGCGAGCGCCTGCGCAATCGTCTTGCGGATCCATTGCTGCGTGATGCTCCCGCCAATGGAGTAGACGGATTGCAGCGTCCCGGATCGCGCCTTGCCTTTGTCGGGAAATTCCGATTCCGACACGGTGATCTGCAGCCGCTTCTGTTCCCACTTCCCCGTCAGCACGATATCGCGCCCCGGAACGAGCTGATCCTGCAGAAAATGCCGGTTGAACCATACGGCCGTCACAAGGACGCCGTCGACCGCGATTTTGCAGGTCAGCCTCGTCTTCGCCCGGCCATACCGCTGCAGGATCGGGTTGCCCATGATTTTGCCTTCAACGGTCGCCTTCTCGCCGTCTTGCGTTTCCCCAAGGGTCCGAATGCGATAATCCTCGTATCGAAACGGAAAATAGTCCAGCAAATCCGCGATCGTATGAACGCCAAAGGCGTGAAGCTCCAATTCCTTCTGAGCACTCACGCCTTTCATTTGCCGGACGGGTAGTTCATCCAGCTTCATCCCCATGACCTCACACTCGAGTAATAAATAACGCGGCGGCGCCAGGACCGGCATGCGTGCCGATGACGGCCCCGATGTCCGTCTGCCTGATGTTACGCACGTTCAGCTGCGACTGCGCCAGGGCGGCAAGCTCGAGCGCCAGCTCGCTCTTATGCGTCCAGCCGACCGTCATATCGATCATTTCGCCGCCGAAGTCTTCCTTGAACAGATCGATGATGCGCTGCATCGCTTTCTTCGTGCCGCGCACTTTGTCGACCGGCGAGACGACGCCGTCCCGGTCGACCTTCAGAATCGGCTTGATGTTCAGAATCGAGCCGAAGAGCGCGGCGGCTCTGCCGATCCGTCCGCCCTTCTGCAAATATTCCAGCGTATCGACGAGGAAATACATCCGCATATCCTTCTGGATCGCTTCGATCGCAGCCAGGATTTCATCCTTCGTTGCGCCGGCGACCGCCATTTCGGCCGCTTTCACCGCGAGCATGCCGAGGCCGTAGGAGACGGACTTCGAGTCGATCACCGTCACGTCCCCGGGCTCCTCCATCATCGAAGAGCCAAGGATGGCCGACTGGTACGTTCCGCTCAGCGCGGAAGCGAGATGAATCGAAATGATGGACGACCGCGGAAACTTCTTTTGCAGCTTCTCGTACACTTCGGTGAACTCGCCGGGCGAAGGCTGCGACGTCGTCGGCAGCGATGCCGCCGACGCCAGCCGTCCGTAGAATTGATCGTTCGTAATGCTGACGCCGTCCAGGTACGATTCTTCGCCGAACATGACTTTCAACGGAACCATCTCGATGCCGAGCTGTTCTCTGACGCGCTTCGGAATGTCCGCCGTGCTGTCGGTTACGATTTTAATGCCGCTCATCCCCGCACCTCCTATTCGACCGCGATTAAGTATGGATACAGCGGCTGGCCGCCTTCGTGAACTTCGAATTCCGCGTCGGGGAAGCTTTCTTTCGCCCACGCCGTCAGTTCGGCCGTTTCCGATGCTTTCGCCTGCTCGCCGGACAGCACGGTGACCAGCTCTCCGCCGTCTTCCAGCATGCGCCCGATCAGCTCCTTGCAGGTTTCCAGAAGGCTTGGCGAAGCGGTGACGATCGTTTTCTCCAGGATGCCGATATAATCGCCTTCCTGGATGGAGATGCCGTCGATGGACGTATTCCGCACCGCGTTCGTCACTTGGCCGGATCGCACCTGCAGCACCGCTTCGCTCATCGCCTGCGCGTTGTATTCCGCCGACTCCTCTTCGCGGAAGGCGAGCACCGCCGCGAGCCCTTGCGGAATGTTCTTCGTGCCGATGACGGTTACGCTGCGCTCGCTGAGCTCGGCCGCTTGCTGCGCGGCGAGAATGATGTTGCTGTTGTTCGGCAGCAGGTAGATATGCTCCGCCGACAGCGATTCGATCGCCTTCACGAAATCTTCCGTCGACGGGTTCATCGTCTGCCCGCCGGACAAGACGACGTCGACGTTGTTATCAAGGAAGATCGAGCGGATGCCTTCGCCCATCGCGACGGCAACGAGGCCGAACGGCGCCTGTTCATGCGCCTGCTCCGCGGAGATGGCGTCGGCGGGCGCGCCCGTCAGCACTTCCGAGACGGCTAGGCCCAGCGCGGCTTCTTCCACGACCGCCGTCTCCGGCAGTACCTCCGCCGTTACGGGAAGCGGGCTGCCGGCAATCGCCGCGCTCTCTTCTTCATGCAGCAAATCCCGATGCTGCTCCCGCATGTTCAAGATATGGATTTCCGTCAGCTCGCCGTACGGCAGTGCGTAATTGAGCACGTCGCCCGGCTTGCGCGTGTGCACATGAACCTTGATGATCTCGTCATCGACGATGACGAGAATGGAATCGCCGTCCCTGCCCAGCATGCCTTTGAACAGCGCCTCGTCGAAACGCAGGCCCGTGCGGCCCGACTGTTTGCGGTTGATGAAGAATTCCATATCGTACAGAAACTCGATATGGTCCGTTTCGATTTTGGACTGTGCGCTCGCATGCCGGAACGCTGCCGGACGCGCAGGAGGCGGAGCCGGCAGTTTGGGCGCAGCCGCCGGCGCTTGGAGCGCCACGGCCGCTTCCGCGCCGATATGGCGGTCATCCGTACCTCCGGCTTCTTCCAACAGCTTGCCGAGGAAGCCTTCGTAGATGCAGACGAGACCTTGCCCGCCGGAATCGACGACGCCAACCTGCTTCAGCACAGGCAGCAAATCCGGCGTGCGTTCCAGCGACTCCCGCGAGCGGGCATGGACTTCCCGCACGAGCTGAACGATGTCGTTGTTGCGCTTCGCGAACGCCACCGCATGCTTCGCCGTGTCCTTGGCCACTGTGAGGATCGTGCCCTCGACCGGCTTCACGACCGCTTTGTACGCCATGTCGACGCCGTGCTGCAGCGCCGCCGCGAATTGCTGCGCGTCGATCTGCTCCTGCGCCGCGATGCTCTTGGAGAAGCCCCTGAACAATTGCGACAGAATGACGCCCGAATTGCCGCGGGCGCCCATCAGCAGGCCTTTCGAAAGCGCTTCCGCAACTTTGCCCACTGCTGGATTCGGATTTTTGAGAAGCTCGCGTTTTCCCGAGGTCATCGTCAAATTCATATTCGATCCCGTGTCCCCGTCCGGAACAGGGAATACATTCAAAGCGTTGATGCGCGCTTCGTTTCGTTGCAGATTATCCGCTCCGCTCAGGACCATTCCCGTCAAATCCGAGCCGTTAATAAAGCGTTTGATCAAGCGTGATTACCCCTTCCTACCGAGATACCCGTACGCCTTGGACAAAAATATTGACAACGTCTACCTTAACGCCGACAACCTCGTTCATCACATACTTCACCTTCGACTGAATGTTATGTGCGACCTCGGATATTTTCGTGCCGTAGCTTACGATGATGTATAAATCGATGTGTAAAAGATCGTTCTCTCGGTGGACTTCGACACCGCGTGATAGATTATCCCGACCAAGCAGTTCGGCTATACCGTCTTTAAGCTGCTTTCTTGAAGCCATGCCAACCAGTCCATAACAATCCATCGCCGCTGAACCGGCCAGGACGGAGATCACATGATCGGTTATATATACGTTTCCGAGTTCGGAATTTATCTGCAGAGGCATGGAAAACCACTCCTTCACCGTTTTATTATGGACTAATCTACATTGTACTATAAATATGAACGATTTTGAAGTCCAGCACCCCTTTCTCGACTTTTTTCTCCGATTTATTAGCTGTAGGTGTCATAATCGATTGTTGACAACCGCTTGAAGAATGTCGATACATATGCTATTATATTGAAGTCTGTTTGTTTGCAGTGATTCTTCAGGGGAGGTGTATTCCATGTCTCGCAAATGTTTCGTTACGGGCAAAGGCCCTGGCGTAGGTAACAACGTTTCGCACGCTAACAACAAAACCCGCCGCTCTTGGGGCGTTAACGTTCAGAAAGTCAGAATTCTAGTTAACGGCAAACCAAAACGCGTTTATGTCAGCACTCGTGCGCTTAAATCCGGCCTTGTAACCCGCGTATAAGGGTAATCAAGCCATGGACAAAAAGCACCTGATCCACATCAGGTGCTTTTTTGCATGCTTAAGCGCGGAAGTCCGCCGTTCGCCAAGCGGTCTTCCGCGCTCATGTACCCGCATGCTCAGGATCGTTCCAGGGGCAGCCGATCGGAGCGCCGCTGTCAGCTCTTCTGAAACGTATTTAGAATCGCCTTCACGAAGCCGCCCAGAAATTTCGGCAGCTTGATTGTGTAAAATTTCATGCTCCACCCCTCCTAAGCGTTGTGCTGGCCCTTCATCGACAGAGCCTCCGCAGGCCGAAACCGCCTGACGGCAGGTCGTAAACATCCGTAACGGTTCCCGCCTTTCGCGTTTCCCCACAAAAAAAGGCTACAAGAACGTTCGTTCATGTAACCATCCTATGCGCTTGCGGACTGTCCTATTCCAAACCGAAGGACTTGGCTTGCGCCTATTCTGTTCCGCCATGCCCGCTAGGGAGCGGTGTTCACGGCGGTGATCGCCGCGTAGATAAAGACCGATATGAAGAAAAACAGCAAGGCGAGCGCGGCAAACCCGATGCGGCCCCCGATCGAAGTTACCCGTCTGAAATAATAGATCGCAATCAAGACGGCCAGCAGGGAGAAGGCCAGGTTCGCCATCCCTTTGATGATCGTAAACAGGAACAGGGCTACGCCGCATCCGGCGCTGTACAAGAGCAGCAGGAACGTGTTCTTCAGTCGCTCGAACATCGCTTGCCGCCCCTTAACGGAGGGCAGCGATTGCCGCTGCCCGATCCGTTGCGGTGAATACGGCGCTGCCCGCCACGAAGACGTCCGCTCCCGCTTCCCTGACCAGCGGCGCCGTCTCGGCATTGACGCCGCCGTCGACTTGGACGAGCATGTCGCCGCGCCCGCGGGACGCGAGCAGCCCGCGCAGCTGGCGGAGCTTGTTCAACGACTGCGGAATGAATTGCTGGCCGCCGAAACCGGGATTGACCGTCATGATCAGCACCATGTCGATATCGCCGATGACGTTCTCGATCGCGCCGACCGGCGTTGCCGGATTCAGTGCCACGCCCGCCGGCAGGCCGGCTTCCTTGATTTGATGGATGACGCGGTGCAGATGCGTGCACGCTTCCGCGTGAACGGTGATGCGGTCCGCTCCGGCCGCAACGTAATTCGGTATATGCAGCTCCGGCCGTTCGATCATGAGATGGACGTCGAAGACGAGCTTCGTCGCCGGTCTCACCGCTTGAATGACCAACGGCCCGAACGTTAAGGTCGGGACGAAATGGCCGTCCATGACGTCGATATGAATCCAGTCCGCGCCGGCACGGTCCACGTCTTTGATTTCTTCCGCGAGCGCCGCGAAGTCCGCGGACAGGATCGATGGTGCAATGATAGACATGTCAGTACCTCCGCTTTTTCTCTTTCATCTCCGCCATGAACAGCACGTAATTGGCGTGCCGGCTTGGCGCGATGTCCCCGCTCTCCAACGCTTCCAGCACCGCGCATTCCGGCTCGTGGATATGCGTGCAGCCGCGGAATTTGCAGGAGGAGGCGAGCTCCCTCATCTCCTTGAAGCAGCTGCCTAGCTCTTCGATGCCGAGCTCCGCGAAATCAAGCTGGCTGAACCCCGGCGTATCGGCCACGAAGCCGCCGCCGATGTCGATCAGCTCCACATGCCGGGTCGTATGCTTGCCGCGCCCCAGCCGGTTGCTGATTTCGTTCGTCTCGAGCGTAAGGCCCGGAACGAGCGCATTCAGCAGCGAAGATTTCCCGACGCCGGATTGGCCGGCAAACACCGCCAAATGCCCCTGAAGCCGTTCCTTGAGCTCGACGGTGCCTTCCCCCCGCCTTGAGCTCGTGCCGAGCACCTCGTATCCGATCGGCTCGTAGACGCGCCGCACATCGCGAATCGCCCGCGCCGCCTCTTCCGTCTCCTCGCCGTCCTCGGCCAAATCCTGTTTGCTCAAACAGAGCACCGCTTCGATGCCCGCATGCTCGATATGGACGAGAAACTTGTCGAGCAGCTGCAAATTCAAGGCCGGCTCCGTCACGGAGAAGACGAGCACGGCCAAATCCACGTTCGCCACGGGCGGCCGGATCAGCTCGGAGCTGCGGGGATGGATCGCGTTGACCGCGCCTTCCCCGTTCTCCGTCTCTTCGAATTCGACGAGATCGCCGACAAGCGGCGATTCGCCGCGTTTCTTGAAGATGCCCCGCGCCCGGCACTGTATATCGTCGGCGCCGGCGGAAGCGTCTTCCGCGCGAACGTAATAGTAGCCGCTCAGCGCTTTGACGATCCTTCCGGTTTTCGTTACTTTATTGCTCAACGGCTGTGTCAGAATCGGTTCCTCCATTTGTTCCGTTGTCCGTGCCCTGGGCGCCCGCGCCGGCGTCCGTCGGCGGGTTAGCGTTCGAACCGCCGTCCGGCGGACTTGCCTCGCCTTGCGCCGGCTGGTCGGCGGGCGGCGGCGTATCCAGGCCAGGCACCGTTTCCGGCGTCGAATCGACGCCCGATTTGACGTCTTCGTACGTCTTCGCGAACGAATCGACAGGTTGTTTATCCCTGATAATCGTCACCTTGGCTTCCGTATTCGGCGCCAGCGTCACGTTGACGGAGAACTGCTGGGTATCTTTGATATTGCGCTTGCCCCATTCGATATTTTCCCCGGTCGCGTCAGAGTATACGATACGGATTTCGCTCGTCTTCCCTGCCTGCGCCGGCGAAATGACCATGTTGAACGTGTACGTCAGCGCGTCGTCCGGCAAGCCGGAGCTTACGGTCAGCGTAATCGCCGCGCCTTTGGCCACTTCCGCGTCCGGATCGTACGGATACTGGGCCGTTACCGTGCCCTTCGGCTTGTAGCTCGGCTCGTAGACGATATCGGCATCGTTCACCGTCAGCCCCAGGGAACGAAGCTGCGCGATCGCCGCGCTCTCCATCTTGTCGACGACCTTCGGCATCTTGAACGTTTCCCTGCCCTGGCTGACCGTGAGCTTGAACGACGCTTTCTTCGGATCGAACGACTCGCCGGCCTGCGGCGTCTGCTCGAGAACCGTTCCGGGCGCCTCGTCGCTGAAGATCGGCACGTTGGAAATCCGATCCTGGCTGACGCCGAGCCCGACAAGCGCCGCGACCGCGTCGTCGTACTGCTTCCCGAGATAGCTGTCCGCCGTCTTCATTTCCGGTCCCGTGCTGACGTACAGCTTAATGAACGAGCCGACCTTCACCCGTTGATTCGACTTCGACTGCTCGTAGACGATGTCTTTGGCCACGCCTTCCTTGTCGGTCCTTATCGTCGGTTCCTCGACCTTCAGTCCCGCTTGCTCAAGCGTGCTGCGGGCGTCGGTCTCCGACATGTTGACGACATACGGCACGTCGACCTCTTCGATGTCGAACCAGCTTAGCACCGTCATCGCGCCCCAGTATACAAGCGCGATGATGATCAGCGTCGATGCGACCGTGACGACGGGCTTGACCCACTTGCGCCTGCGCTTATCCTCGAGTCCGCTGGAATCCCAGCGGTCCTCGGTATCGGCCGGCGGCGGCTCCTGCTGCGCCGCGGCAGCCGTGGCTGCCAGCCGTTCCGGCGCCGCCTGCGGAGCTTGCTGCCGCAAGGGGCGCTGCGCGGCGTCCGCGGGATCGGCTTTCGCCGTCGTCTTGCTCGGCGCCGCCAGCGTATCCGCAATACTGCCGCGAATGGCCGGCATGACGCGCGTCTCGTCGAAATCGGGATCGCTGAACTCGATCTTCGGCTCGTGCAGCCGCTCGGGCTGCAGGCATGTTTCGAGATCGCGCAGCATTTCGGACGCCGAACGGTAACGCTCATGCTGATTTTTGCGCATCGCTTTCAGGATGACGTTCTCGACGCTCTGCGGAATGTACGGGTTGAGCACGCGCGGCTCCTCGAAATTCTCCTGCAGATGCTTGAGCGCGACGCTGATCGGGCTTTCGCCGAGGAAGGGGAGCTTGCCCGTCAGCATTTGATATAGGACGATGCCGAGCGAATATAAATCCGATTTCTCGTCCGTCACGGAACCTTTGGCATGCTCGGGCGAGAAATAATGTACCGAGCCGACCATGGAGCTCGTCTGCGTGATCGTCGACGACGTGACGGCGCGGGCGATGCCGAAATCCGTCACTTTGACGCGTCCGTTCTTGCCGATAAGAATATTATGCGGCTTAATATCGCGATGAATGATTTGGTTATGATGCGCGTGCTCCAGGGCATCGCAAATTTGAACCGCGATCCGGACCGCTTCTTCGGCCTGCAGCGGCGCGCGTTCTTTGATGATTTCGTTCAGATTGTTGCCTTCGACGTATTCCATGACGATATAATGCGTGTCTTCCTCTTGGCCCACGTCGTAAATGCTGACGACGTTGGGATGCGACAGCGATGCCGCGGATTGCGCTTCGCGCCTGAAGCGGCGAATAAATTCCTCGTCATGCACGAATTGCTGGCGCAGCACCTTGACGGCGACGAAACGGTTGAGCAGCACGTCATGTGCCTTGTACACAAGCGCCATTCCGCCTCCGCCGATGCGCGTAATGATTTCGTATCTTCCGCCAAGCTCATGTCCTATCATGTCGGATCACCCCTCAAGCTCTGTGTCTTCGGCATGATGCAGCAGCACGACGGTTACGTTATCGTCTCCGCCGGCTTGGAGCGCTTGTTGAACGAGCCTATCCGCTTTCTGATCCAGATCCAGTTCATCCTGCCGCAGCGTCGCGATTATATCCGCCGCGCCGATCATGCCCGAGAGGCCGTCGCTGCAGAGCAGCAGCACATCGTCCTTCTGCCAGGAAATGCCCCTGACATCGACCTCGACCTGTTCGTCCGTGCCGAGCGCCCGCGTCATGACGTTCCTGCGCGGATGCTTAGCGGCTTCTTCCGGCGTGATTTGGCCGGATTTCACCAGCTCGTTCACGAGCGTATGGTCTTCCGTCAGCTGCGAGAGGACGCCGTCGCGCCATTGATACGCGCGGCTGTCCCCGATATGGCCGATAACCCCGTTCTCTTCCGTCATGAGAGCGGCAACGACCGTCGTGCCCATATTATGGTACTGCTCATTGTTGGATGCCGTGTCGTAGACGACTTCATTGGCCTGCAGGATCGCCTGGCTGATCAGCGTTTTGCGTTCTTCCACCGTCATCGATGCCGTGGATCCCTGCAGCGCTTCGCGAAACGTATCGACGGCAAGCCGGCTTGCCACGTCGCCTGCCTTGTGGCCGCCCATGCCGTCCGCCACGATAGCAACGACAAGACCGGGTTCCAGCTCGCCGCACCAGCCCCGGTCTTCATTTAAGAGTCGAATTCTTCCGATATCACTTCGCAAAGCCATTTTCAAAACTCATCACCCCGCCGTAGACTCCATATGTTTAGCACGTAGTTGTCCGCAAGCCGCTGCAATGTCGTGACCCTGTTCTCTGCGGATGGTCGCATTGATTTTATTTTTCTCCAGAATGCGGTGGAACTCGAAAATCTGCTCGCGCGGCGTGCGCACGTAGTCCCGCTCCGGCACGTGGTTGACCGGAATCAGATTGACGTGGCACAGCATGCCCTTCAGCACCTGGGCAAGCTCCTCCGCGTGCTCGCTCTGGTCGTTCACGCCGCCGATCAAGGCGTACTCGAACGTGATGCGGCGTCCCGTCTTCGCGATATAATTCCGGCATGCCTCCATCACTTCCTCGAACGGGAAGCGGCGGTTGACCGGCATCAGCTTGGAACGGAGCTTGTCGTTCGGCGCGTGGATCGAAATCGCCAGATTAATCTGCGTGTTCTCCTCGGCAAACTTGTACATGCTCGGCACGATGCCGCTCGTGGAGACCGTAATATGGCGCTGGCCGATATTGAGCCCCTTCTCGTGGATCATGAGGCGCAGGAAGGTCATCGTCGCGTCGTAATTCTCGAACGGTTCGCCGGAGCCCATGATGACGATGCTCGACACGCGCTCGTTCGTCGCATCCAGCATCTGCTGGGCGACCACGACCTGCGCCACGATTTCGCCCGCGGTCAGATTGCGCTTCAAGCCGCCGAGCGTCGAGGCGCAGAACGTGCAGCCGATGCGGCAGCCGACCTGCGTCGTGACGCAAATGCTGTTGCCGTAGTTGTGCCGCATGATGACGGTTTCGATTGCATGGTTGTCGTGAAGGCCGAACAGGAACTTGACGGTGCCGTCCTTCGATTCAAAGCGGGTGATTTCGTTAAGCGTGACGAATTGAAAATGGTCTTCCAGCTTCTGGCGCAGCGGCTTGGACAAATTACTCATCTCTTCGAAGCTCTTCACGCGCTTGGCGTAGAGCCATTCGAACAGTTGCGCCCCCCGGAAAGCGGACTCGCCGTTCGCTTTCATCCAATCTTGAAGCTGCTCCAGCGTATAGTCGTAGATGAACGGTTTCATCGGTTAAACACCTGTTTCTATGCAAAATGGTTTCGCGGCGTTCCCGTTCCGGGAACTGCCATCGTTATTTTACCACAAACGCCCATAACAGGCCACTTCGCAGCTGTCATGGGCGTTCTGCGCTTTCCTGCTATACGGGCTGCTCGGACAATCGTTTCAGCCGGGCGATGAAAAAGCCGTCGCTGCCGAAATGCTGCGGCAGCAGCTGCACCATGCCGCCGAAGCCTTCGCCGGCGATCCCGCTTGTCCGCAGCGGCTGGAGCACGCGTTCCGGCCAATCGGCATCCAGCCTAAAGGATTCGTGGCGGGACAGAAATTTCAGTACCTGCCGCTCGTTCTCGTCCTGCTCGATCGTGCACGTGCTGTACACGAGCGCGCCTCCCGGGCGCACCAGCTTCGCGGCTTCGTCCAGCAGCTTCGACTGCATCGCCGCGATCGCCGCGACGTCCGCCTCGGACTTCGTCCATTTGATCTCCGGCTTGCGGCGAATGACGCCGAAGCCGGAGCATGGCGCATCCAGCAGCACGAGATCGAAGCTGCCCGGCGCGAACCGCTCGGACAGCGTGCCCGCGTCGCCGACGACCGTCCTTACGGCGCGCAAGCCCAACCGCTCGGCATGCTCGTCGATGAGCTGCTGCTTATGGGGATGGACGTCGTTCGCGACGACTTGCCCGCGGTCCTCCATCAGCTCGGCGAGATGCGTCGTCTTGCCGCCGGGCGCCGCGCAGCAGTCCAGCACGTTCATGCCGGCTTCGGGCGCGCAAACGGCGGCGACGAGCATCGAGCTCTCGTCCTGCAGCGTCCACCAGCCGTCGCGGTAGCCTTCCGACTGAGCGAGATTGCCGCCGCCGCTGACGACGACGCCTTCGGCCGCCAGCGCGGACGGGCTCGCTTCGCAGCCCGACTCCGCCAGCAGCGCGATCGCCTTGTCCCGCGACAACTTGAGCGGGTTGATGCGCAGGCTGCCATGCGGCCGTTCATTGCCCGACGCGCAGATCCGCTCCGTCGTCTCCTCGCCGTAGACGTCGATCCAACGCCGCACCAGCCAGTCGGGGTACGAATGGTTGATGCCGATGCGCTTCGCCGGATCGGCCGGTTCCGCCGGCTGCCGCAGCTCGGTCAGGTTGCGTTCCATGCTGCGGAGCACGCCGTTCACCATGCCGGAGATGCCGGCATGGCCGCGTCGCTTGGCGATGACGACGGCCTCGTTGACGGCGGCGTGCGGCGGAATCCGGTCAAGCAGCAGCAGCTGGTAGGCGCTCATGCGCAGCAGCGCCAGCACCCACGGCGCCAGCTTGCCCAGCCCTTTCGCCACCAGCGCGTCCAGCTTGTCGTCCAGCAGCCGCCGGTGCTGGATCGTGCCGTACACGAGCTCCGTAGCGAGCCCGGCGTCCGCACGCGACAGGCCGGCGTCCTCCAGCGCGCGGTTCAGCTGCAGATTGCTGTACGCGCCCGCTTCCGCGACGCGGATCAGCGTGTCCAGCGCTACTTCGCGGGCCGTCTTGCGCCGCGGCGCCGGCTTGCCGCCAGGGCTGCGTCCGGCTGCTGCCCCGCCGCGCGCTCCCGGCTGCTGCCGGCTGTCCGCGCGCGCGCCGCCTTTCGCGCCGGGTCTCGCGCCGGCTTGGCCCTGATGAGCGCGCGGCTTGCCGCCGCCTTGCTTCTGCCGCGAGCTGCCGCCGGCGCCGATACCGGCACCGACAGGAGCTCCGCCGCGGGCTTGTCCGTTCGCTTCAGCGCCCGTGCGGCCGCGAGCCCCTGCTCCCGCGCCCCCGCGTTGATCTTCGCCCCCGCTCACGATTCCGCTCCTTCGCGTTCGCCGCCGCCTTCGCCGAAGACGGTGCCGGGCGCCAGCCGCGCGCCTTTCAGCCACTCGGCCGCAGGCATCGCCTTCTTGCCGGCCGGCTGGATCGTCGTCAGCAGCAGGGCGTCTTCGCCGGTCTGCACGAGAATGCCTTCGTCGGACGCGGACAGCACCGTTCCCGGTTCCGCCTGCGAGACGCCGCGTTTCACCGGCGAGCAGCCCCACACTTTGAACGGCTCGCCGTTCCATACCGTGAATCCGCCCGCCATCGGCGACAGGCCGCGTACCTGATCATAGATGCGGCGCGCCGGAAGGCGCCAATCGATCCGCTCGTCTTCGCGCGTCAAATTCGGCGCGTAGGTCGCTTCGTCGTTGTTTTGCGGCTTCGCTTCGACCGTCTCCGCTTCGATCGCCGGCAGCGTTTCGGCCAGCAGCTTCGCGCCGGCGGCCGTCAATTTCTCGAACAGGCTGCCCGACGTATCGGTATCGGCGATCGGCACTTCGACAACGCTGATCATATCGCCCGTGTCGAGCCCTGCCGCCATGTACATGATCGTCACGCCCGTAACCGTTTCGCCGTTCATAATCGCCCGCTGAATCGGCGCGCCGCCGCGGTAGCGCGGCAGCAGCGAGCCGTGAACGTTGATGCAGCCGAGCCGCGGTACTTCCAGCACCGCCTTGGGCAGAATCTGCCCGTAGGCGGCCGTCACGATAAGATCCGGCTTCAGCTCGGCGATCCGCGCCGCGGTCTCGGAGCCGCGCAGCCGCTCCGGCTGTTCGACCGGCAGGCCGCGCAGAAGCGCCGCTTCCTTGACCGGAGGCGGCGTCAGCGTTTTTTTGCGGCCCTTCGGCCGGTCGGGCTGCGTCACGACGAGCTCGACGGTATGGCCGGCGTCAAGCACGGCTTCCAGGGACGGCACCGCGAAGTCCGGCGTGCCCATAAATACGATGCGCATGGGTCACTCTCCGTCCTGACGGGGACGTTTGCTGATGTCGTACACGGATTCCGCGATATCGGTAAACAGCACCCCGTTCAAATGATCGATTTCATGCTGGAACGCGCGGGCCAGGAAATCGCTCGCTTCCATCTCGAACGGCGCGCCGTTCCGGTCGACGCCCTTCAGCTTGATATGCAGCGCGCGGCGCACGTCGCCGTTCAGCTTGGCGATGCTCAGGCAGCCTTCCGGCCCGAGCTGCTCGCCGGTCGCTTCCACGATTTCGGGATTCACCACTTCGATCAAGCCGTTGTCGTCCCCGATATCCACGACGATGACGCGCTTCGAAATCCCGACCTGCGGCGCGGCGAGGCCGACGCCGTCCGCGTCGTACATCGTTTCCGCCATATCGTTCAGCAATTTATGCAAATTGGCATTGAATTTCGTTACTTCTACCGCCCGTTCGCGAAGAACCGGATCCGGATCCTGCACGATTAATCGAATTGCCATATCCATCGACCTCCCAGTCATAGCTGCTCTATATCCTATGAATTAACGTTTACAAAATGACCTGCGGGTCCACGTCGACGCTCATGGTTACCGCCGGCTGCCCGTTGCTGCCCGAAACCAGCGAAATCGCCTGCTTCAACAGCTCCGCAGCCCCTGTACTGCCTCGATATTTTATCATACATTGAAAACGATAGCGATCTTTCATGCGCGGAATCGGCGACGCGACCGGCCCCAGAATATCGATGAATCGGCTGCCGTCGCCTTCGTCGGAGCCCCGGATGCCGGCTGCCCGCGCAAGGTCCCGCAGCGTCGCTGCAAGCTTCTCGCCTTCCGAGACGACGAGCGCCAGCTGCTCGTGGGACAGCGTCACCAGAATGAGCCGGCAGAACGGCGGATAGGCCATGAACCTGCGGTGCTTCAGCTCCTCCTGCACGAACGCCGAATAATCGTGATGCTGCGCGCTGATAATGGCGTAATGCTCGGGATTGTACGTCTGCACGATGACTTCTCCCGGCAGCTCATGGCGTCCGGCGCGACCCGCGACTTGCGTTAACAGCTGGAACGTCTTCTCCGCCGCCCGGAAGTCGGGCAGATGCAGGGAGGTATCCGCCGCGATGACGCCAACGAGCGTCACATACGGAAAATCCAGCCCCTTGGCGACCATCTGGGTGCCGAGGAGCACGTCCGCCTGGCGTTCGCCGAACATCGTCAGCCATTTCTCGTGCGAGCCCTTCTCCGTCGTCGTGTCGACGTCCATCCGAATGACGCGGATGCCCGGGAACAGCTTCGCCAGTTCCTCTTCCACTCGCTGCGTGCCGGTGCCGAAGAATCGGATATGCTCGCTCTCGCAGGAAGGACATTTCTCCGGCGCCTGCTCGGCATGGCCGCAATAATGGCAGCGGAGCGCCCGCGACTTCTGGTGGTACGTAAGCGAAATGTCGCAGTGCGGGCATTGGGCGGTGTACCCGCAGGAGCGGCACATGACGAACGTCGAGTAGCCGCGCCGGTTCAGCAGCAGCACGGACTGCTCGCCGCGCTCGAGCCGCTGCAGCAGCGCTTCGTGCAGCTGCCGGCTGAACATCGAGCGGTTGCCGCCCTTCAGCTCGTCGCGCATATCGACCAGATGCACCTTCGGCAGCGGTCGCCCCGCCACCCGGTCGGGCATGGGCAGCAAGGCCGCCCCTCGTTTGGCGGCAGCGCTCCGGTCGCCGGCCTGGTCGGGTTGACCCGTCCGAACGGCCGGGCTCCCGTAGTCCGTTTGGCCCGTATGGCCGGACGGGCTCGCATACGCCGCCCGGTCCGCTTGGCCGCGCGATGCGGATGCCGCCGCGAACGACTCCAGCGACGGCGTCGCCGAGCCGAGCACGACGATCGCCCCGTGCTGCCTGGCGCGCTGCACGGCGACGTCCCGCGCATGGTACTTGGGGCTTTCCTCCTGCTTATACGACGATTCGTGCTCTTCGTCGATTATGATCAGACCAACCCGCCTGAACGGCGCGAACACCGCGGATCGCGCCCCGACGGCGACTTCCGCGCGTCCTTCGCGGATTTTGCGCCACTCGTCGTAGCGTTCGCCGCTGGACAGGCGGCTGTGCAGCACGGCGACGGAATCGCCGAAGCGGCCCTTGAACCGCTCCACCATCTGCGGCGTGAGCGCGATCTCCGGCACAAGCACGATCGCCTGCCGCTCCGCCAGGAGACACCGCGCGATTGCTTGCAGGTATACTTCGGTCTTGCCGCTTCCGGTCACGCCATGCAGCAGGAACACGCGGGACGCCTCGTTGTCGAGCGCTTCCGCGAGCTCGCCGAACACCGTCTGCTGCCCTTCCGTCAGCGGCAGCGGCTCCGTCCGCTTGAACCCCCGGCCCGCGTAAGGGTCGCGCCGCTGCTCCGTCTCGCGGATCGAAAGCCAGCCTTTCTCCGCCGCGCCGCGAATCGTCCCCGTCGTTGCGCCAAGCTCCTGCGCGAGCGCGGCAAGCGCGATCGGCGTCGGGTTCGCCAGCATGTAGCGCGCCGCTTCTTGCTGCTTCGCGGCCCGCGGTGTAGCCGCCGCCAGTTCGGCCCGCACGGCGTCCGGGTTGTCCGGCGGGAATACCGTCAGCACTTTGCGGACTTTCAGCCGGTCGCGGATCGACACTTCTTCCGTCAGCGCGCCGCGCCGAATGGCCGCTTTGATGCCAGCGGCGGCGCCGGGAAACCGTTCCTGCAGCAGCGCCAGCCGGACTTCGCCGTGCTGTCGTATGTATTGAAACCACGGCTCGGCGACATCGAGCTGCAGCTGGCCGGCGTCTTCTTCCTTCGCATCTTCCGACAGCGAAACGACGGAATCCGCCTTGCCCTTGAGCGCCGACGGAATCATCGCCTGCAGCGCCGTCGTCAGCGGGCAGCAGTATTTGTCGCCGATCCACTGCGCCAGTTCCACAAGATCCGGCGACAGCGGCGGGATATGATCGAGCAGCTCCGCGATCGGCTTCAGCCGCTTGGCGTCGATATCCGCGAAAGGGGCGATGCCGACGACGAACCCTTGCAGGACGCGTCCGCCGAATGGGACGCCGACGCGGCTCCCCACTTCCACCCAGCCTTCCATGTCCGCCGGGATGGCGTAGTCGAACGGCCGATCCGTCGCCCGGCTCGGCACGTCCACGATCACTCGGGCGATCATTCGCCGGCCTCCCCGGCCGCCTTATCGCGCATCCGCTGCACGATCCGCTCCAGAACGCGCTCCGCCACTTCCCGCTTAGGAAGCTGCGGCAGCGATTCAAGCAGCCCTTCCTTGCCGTACAGCTGCACGACGTTCGTATCGACGTTGAAGCCCGCCCCTTCCCGGGATACGTCGTTCGCGACGAGCAGATCGCAGTTCTTGCGGACGAGCTTGCTCATCGCATACTCGGCGACCCGCTCCGTCTCCGCGGCGAATCCGACGAGGAATTGATGCGTTTTGCGCTCGCCGAGCGTCTTCAGGATGTCGGTCGTCCGCTCCAGCTCGAGGACGAGCTTCTCCTCGCTCTTCTTGATCTTCGTCGGCGCCTGCTCGACCGGCCGGTAATCCGCGACCGCGGCCGCTTTGATGACGAGGTCGGCGGCATCGTACCGCTCCAGGACGGCATGCAGCATCTGTTCGGCGGATTCCACGCGCACGAGCTTGACGCCGTCGATCGGCGGCGCGGTCGTCCGCCCCGCGATCAGCGTCACGTCCGCCCCGCGATTCGCGGCGGCTTCGGCGAACGCGAAGCCCATCTTGCCGGAAGAGTCGTTCGTCAGAAACCGCACCGGATCGAGCCGCTCCACCGTTCCGCCGGCGGTGACGATGACGGTCTTGCCGGCAAGCTCGCTGCGCGACGCGAAGAAGCGCTGCACGGCGGCGACGATCTCTTCCGGTTCCGACAGGCGGCCTTTGCCGACGTAGCCGCATGCGAGCAGCCCGGTGCCCGGCTCGACGAAACGCACGCCGCGCTCGGCCAGCAGCGCCATATTCCGCTCTACCGCCGGATGCGCGTACATATGCACGTTCATGGCAGGGGCCACGATGACGGGCGCGGTCGTCGCGAGCAGCATCGTGCTCAGGAAGTCGTCCGCGATGCCGTTCGCCATTTTCCCTACGATATTGGCCGTCGCCGGCGCGACCAGCACGAGGTCCGCGCTGTCGGCCGCATCGATATGGGCGACGACGGACGGATCGAATTCGTCGAACGTGTCCAAATAAACGGGATGGCGGGATAATGTCTGCAGTGTCAGCGGCGCGATGAACTTCGTCGCCGACTCCGTCATGATGACGCGGACCTTCGCCCCGGCTTGCGTCAGCCGGCTGCAGATCGTCGCCGCCTTGTACGCCGCGATGCCTCCGGAAATCCCCAGCAGTATGGTTTTGCCTGTAAGCATGGAATTCTCTCCTCTCTTCTTGGCGCAGCCCGCTGCGGGCTTGTCCGAACAGCCCGAGGCCATGCTTCCTATATAATGCGGAAATTATGATGCGAATTGGAGGTTTACCTTGCATAAACACGCTCTATCTCATCATATCCATACGCAAAAATATTGCAATTCTTTGTCGTGCCGATGATCGTCATCGCTTACGGAACGCTGCCGCCGCGCGGGCCGATCGATTATGGCGGAAGCCGCGATTTTTCCCGCTCGTTCCCCGTCCCAACCAGACATGAGGCGCGCGCGATCCGCATAGCATGTACTAAACCATTCATATTGGGGCGGATGACGGATGCCGTGGCAGGATCATGTTTCAGCCGATGTCGTTTCGACAATCAAGAAGCTGAAGGACAGGAAAAAAACGTTAAATCGCTTCAAAGCCTCGTATACCGTGTTTACCATGTTTACGTATGCGTTGTCACTTTTGCTCCTGTTCTCTATCTACCAACAGCTTTCTCGCATCGGGAACAAGTCCAACCTCATGGAATTCGTAGGAACCATCGCCGGCAATCGCTCTTTCCTGCTTGTCTTCGTCCTGTCGATTTGCGGACATACGTATCAACGATACTTGAAAGGGCAATACGAAACCGCCAAAAAGAAATACGAAGCACTCCGGCATGAGACGATCGATTGGATGCAAACCACCTGGTGGAAAAGCATGAGTTCGGATCTGAAGGACGAAATTTCCGACGAAATGAACGGCGATGACATCAATATTAGCTATAAGAATTAACGATACGATTAGCTGTAAGAACGAGCGGAATGAAAAAGGCGCCCGTTCATCCGGCGCCTTCTACGGGTGCAACGCTTCATGCTCAACATCGGCTCAGCGGGATGAAAACAGACCGCCAACCCAATACGGGAAAGCGGCCTGTTCTTCTACGCGAATGATTTCATGCTTCGTCATTCTTGTTCAGCGTGCTCTCGACCACGAGAATGTCGTGGTAGATTTCTTCCAGCGCAACGCCGACATACTTATGCGATTTCGGATTCCGAATCTCGCTCTTGCTTCCGTCCCGAAGCTTGCGCGCACGGCGCGAGGCTGCGACAACCAGCGAATACTTGCTGTCGACTTTCTTCATCATTTCATCGATCGATGGGTACAACAATGCTCTCTCACCTCACACTCAAGCTTTCTCGGAAGCTTCCTTCACTTCTTCGAGTTCTTCGATAAACCGTTCCTTGCGGCAATGCTCCGCCGTAATGATGCATTGGATGCGGTGGCATGCGGCATCGATCTGGTCGTTGACGACCGCGTAATCGTAGTAACGGATCAAATTCATCTCTTCCACCGCAACGTTCATCCGGTGGTCGATAATATCGGCATTCTCCGTACCGCGTCCCGTAATGCGCTGTTTAAGCACGTCAAGGGAAGGCGGCACCAAGAAAATGAAAACGCCTTGAGGGAATTTCTCTTTTACTTTGAGCGCGCCTTGCACTTCGATTTCAAGAATGATGTCCTTGCCCGATGCAAGCGTGCGCTCGACGAAATCGCGAGGCGTTCCGTAGTAATTGCCCACGTATTCCGCATGTTCCAGCAGCGCGTCGCGAGCGATCATCTCTTGGAATTGCTCTCTTGTTTTGAAAAAATAATTGATCCCGTCGATTTCGCCTTGGCGAGGCGAACGCGTCGTTGCCGATACGGAATACACCAATTCGTTCTGCTTACGCCGCAGCTCGGCGCATACCGTGCCTTTGCCTACGCCCGAAGGACCGGACAATACGATTAACAATCCTCTGTTCATATGACTCCCCGTTACTATTCGTCGTGATCGTCGTCCTTGGTGGAGAGACGATGCGCCACCGTTTCCGGCTGAACCGCTGACAAAATGACATGATCGCTGTCCGTGATGATGACGGCACGCGTGCGGCGCCCGTAAGTCGCGTCGATCAGCATATGCCGGTCGCGCGCTTCCTGGATGATCCGTTTGATCGGCGCCGATTCCGGGCTGACGATGGAAATGATCCGATTGGCGGAAACGATATTCCCGAAACCAATATTAATGAGCTTTATGGCCATGTTTATGTTCCCCCCGGTATCTCTCGTGCATGGATATGAATAGTACACGACTTATAGATAAGTGCAAGCAATGAAAAAATCCGCAATGGCAGAATATTGCACTATTCTTGACGAAAAAAGTCCGGAGCATACGTTACGTCAGCCGTTCCCCGCCTGCGTCAGCAAAGACTTCGAGTCCCTAATTCTAACGCATTGGTAGCGGCATGGCAAGTGCATCCATTGTCTATATTAATCCATTTTGAATGGACGAACAAGTGCTAAAGCGCAAACGGGAGTAAAAACGGGGTTATATGGTTAAACTGCCCGTTTTTCGCCAAACATACTCCGTCAGCTTGACCGTCATACCGTAGAACATGAACGGCGTAATGAGATAGATGCCTTTGAAGCAATCCATCGCCGTGTCCAGCAGCTCTTCCGCGATGCGCACGCCTTCGGCGCGTCCCGCCTCGCCCTCGAGTCCCGCCATCCGCTTGCGAACGTCGTCCGACAGCTGAATGCCGGGCACCTCGTTATGGAGATACTCTGCGTTTCTGCCGCTGGCAAGCGGCATGATGCCGATGAAGATCGGCACTTGCAGATGCTTCGTCGCTTCCGCGATGCGAACGATCAATTCCTTGTCGTACACCGGCTGCGTCATGATGTAATCCGCGCCCGTGTCGATCTTCTTCTCGAGCCGCGCGATCGCTTTATCCAAATATTTCACGTTCGGATTGAATGCCGCTCCCGTAATGAAATTCGCCTTCTGCTTCAGCGGCTTGCCCGAGAACGCCATGCCCTCGTTCAGCTGCTTGATCATCCGGATCATTTCGAACGACGTCAGGTCGTACACGGAACTGGAATCCGGCAAATCGCCGAATCTTGCGGGGTCCCCCGTCACCGCCAGCACGTGATCGATGCCGAGCGCGTCCAGCCCCATCATATGCGACTGCGTTCCGATCAAATTGCGGTCGCGGCATGCGATATGGACGAGCGGCCGAATGCCGACCTGCTCCTGCACCAGCGCCGCAAGCGCGATGTTGCTCATTCGCGTGACGGCCAGCGAGTTATCCGCCATCGTCACGGCGTCGGCCTTGACCGCTCTCAGCGCCTTGGCGCCATCCATGAACTTCTGGATATCGAGGTCGCGCGGCGGATCGAGCTCGACGATGACCGTATGGCGCCGCTTCACCAGATCGACAATCGTCGCTTCCGCGTTCTCCGCTTCGCGCTTCCGCGCTTCCCTATCCTGGACGACGATGCGTTCCGTCCGCGCGGGCTGCTCCGGTTCCGCCGGGTCGACGGCCGCTGCCGGCTGCGGGACGTAGCCGTCCAGCGCCGCCGCGATCGCCGCGATATGCTCCGGCGTCGTGCCGCAGCAGCCGCCGATGATGCGCGCGCCGCGATCGGCGAACGTGCGCGCGTACTGCGCGAAATATTCCGGTGTCGTGCCATAGATGTACTTGCCGTCCACGTAATCGGGAATCCCCGCGTTCGGATAGACCGACAGCGGCAGCCGCAAGTCGCCGCTCAGCGTATCGATGGCGCGAAGAATGCCGTTCGGGCCGCTGCGGCAGTTGAATCCGACCACGTCGGCGCCTTCAAGCCGCAGGCGTTCGAAGGCCGTTTCGACCGGCTGGCCGTCGATCAGCACGGCTTCTTTCTCGACCGCGAACTGGCAGATGACCGGCGTCCCGGACAGCCCGCGCACGATACGCAGCGCGATCAGCGCTTCTTCCAGATCGTAGAACGTTTCGAGCAGAATGCCGTCCACGCCTTCGGTCAGCAGCGCGTCGATCTGCTGGCGGAACAGCCGCTCCAGCTTGCCGGTCGACATGTTCTTGCGCTTGCCGGCCCGGATGGAGCCCACTGCGCCTACGACGAATGCGTCGCTGCCGACGGCCGAACGGGCAATCCGCACGCCTGCCCGGTTGACGGCTTCGACTTCGTTGTCAAGGCCGTAATTCGTCAAGCTCGCAAGGTTCGCCGAGAAGGTATTGGTCTCTATGATTCTCGCTCCGGCTTCGTAATAGCGGCGATGCACGTCAGCGATGACTTCCGGTCGCAGCAAGTTGAATTCTTCGTAGGAAACGCCGACAGGGAACCCCATCCCGTACAGGTAGGTTCCCATCGCGCCGTCGCCGGTCAAGATACGCGTTCGCAGCGTTTCCCTTAAATCCGGTTTCATTGTCAAAACTCCTTCGTTATATCTCTTACACGGTACCGCCGAACACCTCCGCCGCCGGCCCGGTCATGTATACGTAGTTCGTCGCTTCGTCCCACTCGATCAGCAGGTCGCCGCCCTTCAGCGAAACCGTCGCCGCCCGGTCCGTCAAGCCGTTCAGTACCGAGGCTACTACGGTCGCGCATGCGCCCGTACCGCAAGCCAGCGTCGGTCCTGCGCCGCGCTCCCACACGCGCATGTCCGTATGCTCCCTGGAGCGGACGGTCACGAATTCCACATTGATTTTGCGCGGGAACAGCGGATGCACTTCCAATTTCGGTCCCCATGCCGCTAGGTCGAAATTCACCGCGTCGTCGACGTAGATAACGCAGTGCGGGTTGCCCATCGAGACGGCCGTAAATCTGAATTCTCGTCCGTCCACCTCGATCGCCCGGTCGATGACCGGATTGGCGTCGATCGTCGTCGGCACCTTCAAGCCTTCCAGGATCGGCTGCCCCATATTGACGCGGACTTTCGCGACTTTGCCGTTGTCCACGGTCAGCTGCACTTCCTGCACGCCGGCGCCGAGCGTCTCGATCGTCAACGATTCTTGACTCGTCAAGCCTTTGTCGTAGACGTATTTCGCTACGCAGCGAATGGCATTGCCGCACTGTTCCGCTTCGGAACCGTCGGAGTTGATGATGCGCATCCGGAAATCCGCCTGTTCCGAAGGCAGAATATAGACGAGTCCGTCGGCTCCGATGCCGAAAAAGCGGTTGCAGAGCTGCTCGGCGAGCTGCGCCGCGTTATCCGGCAGTTTCGTTTCGCCCGCTACGACGATAAAATCGTTGCCCAGTCCATGCATTTTAGTAAAATTCATTATAATTGCACTCCCTCAGCCCAGTGGCTTTCATTATGCAATTATTATAATTAATTATTGTACTTTAATCTTTGCATTTTTGCATCACTTTCATGTATTTTAATGAGTCTCCCGTCCTCGAATCCCCTTCTCCGGGGCGTTCTCCCGGGACTTCGCCTTGCGGACACCCGGAAGGTATATCGTCGGATTGCCTTGCAGCGCACTCGGCTGCTTCGGGCGGATCGCTTTGCATGCCTGAAGCGATGGGCATTAAGTCATAACGCATGCCTTGTTGAACTGAAGAATATGCGGCCGAATGTTCATGGTTGATTGAATAGAATTATTGCGAATCCCGAAAATCCGACATAATTAGGCATGCCTATAGTTCTTGGAACCTATTAACATTCCCGTTTTACAATGTCATAATAATCGCGATACAATTTGTATCATCGTATTTTCGCAGAGTCGGCGGTACGTACGAACAAAATCTAGAGAAGGCTGGTGTCGGTATGAAGGAAATGGATCAAAGCTCGTATCATCAGCAAGGCAAGAAAGCGTGGGAGGCTCCTCGGCTCGATGTACTGGACATTCGGAATACGGAGCACGGCGGGCTGGATTGGCAGTTCATTTGGGACGGGGACTTCTGGAAGCGGGAAGTTCTGTCGCCGAGTTAACGTCAGCGGTGCCCGTTGTTTATAACGAATCGTCGCATTGCGCAAAACCATTCTACTAAAGATGAGGTGCAGCCCCTAATGGCCCAACTACAGTCCAAGCAATGGTTATTCAAGGCTTTCGCGCTCTTGAGCATCATGCTGCTGCTTCACTTGTTCGCGCCCTCCGTATCGTTCGCGGCGCAGACCAAAGGGAGCATCGCCGGGCAGGTCACGGACACGAACGGCGATAAAATCAAAGGCGCGGTCGTGAAAGTCACGGTCGGCGTTCTCCCGGTCCTGGACATCTCGAACGGCGCCGGCAAATATTCGTTGTCGAATTTGAATCCCGGTACTTACAGCGTCACCGCCTCTGCCAGCGGCTATGCAAGCAAGACGATTACGGGCGTTGTCGTCACCGCCGGCAAGGAAACGACGCTTAACATTCAATTGTCCGCCCTCGGCGTCATTACCGGGAAAGTCACGGATACCAGCGGGAAGCCGGTCATCGGCGCTCTGGTTACGGATTCCAACGGAAACACCGTCATTACGAACCTCAGAGGGATCTACACCTTGAAAGACCTAAATCCCGGCACGTATCCGATCCAGGCTTCGGCTCTCGGCCACGTTCCCAGCGGGGCCAATAACGTCATTGTGACGGAAGGCCATACGACCACGTACGATATCCAGCTGGGTATCGATAACGCCGACCCGGTCACGAAATATCACTTCGAGCCGATCTACGGCACCATCGGAAGCAAGCAGTACGTCAAGGGCTTCCACGTTTCGCTCCAAGCCAGCGACGGCGCGGGCGGATCCGGCGTGCTCACGCTCAAATACCGCATCAACGGCTCGCTGTTATGGAAAACGTACGACGGCGAATTCGATATTATGGCGAATACCACGCATAAGGTGGAGTATTTCGCCGTCGACAATGCCGGCAACACCGAATCCGTCAATGTGATGGACCTGGACAAGGGCACCTTTAAAGGAGCGGGGGCCTACTAAGGAGTCCATCCCCCTAAATCCCCCTTTCCAAGGGGGACCCCGAGGGCTCCGCCCTCTGGACACCCGGATGGTATAACGTTGGCGATACTGAGCAGCGCACTCGGGCCACGTCGTGCAGGACTCGCTTTCGTCCCTGGCGGGACACGCTTTACGTTTGGCGGTCGCGAGTGACCTGCTGTCCCTTGCGGGACCATGAGAACGTGATGCGCCGCTGAGACGCTTGGTGCGGTGAATCGTGCCGGAGTCGCTTTCGTCCCTTGCGGGACACGCTTAACTTTTGGCGCGGGAGTGGATTGCCTGGGCTCGTTTTACTCACCGGCAATTGGTGGCCGCCTGGTTCTTGGCGGCGAAGTTGGTTTTCTGGATTGCCTGGGCTCGCTTTGCTTGCCGGCAATTGATGGCCGCCTGGTTCTTTGGCGGCGAAGTTGGTTTTCTGGATTGCCTGGGCTCGTTTTACTCGCCGGCAATTGGTGGCCGCCTGGTTCTTGGCGGCGAAGTTGGTCTTCTGGATTGCCTGGGCTCGTTTTACTCGCCGGCAATTGGTGGCCGCCTGGTTCTTGGCGGCGAAGTTGGTTTTCTGGATTGCCTGGGCTCGTTTTACTCGCCGGCAATTGGTGGCCGCCGGTTCTTTGGCGGCGAAGTTGGTTTTCTTTCACGGATAGACCGTAAGCGTACAGGCGCTCTCCTTGACGGAGGACGCTTGTACGCTTGCTTTTTGCGGCGCGTTCTTAATATTTCTTCCACCAGACGCCCGTGAACCCCGGAACCCGCTTGGCTTTCGTCCGTACGACTTCCTCGCTGATCTCGCGGCCGAAGAAGAATTCGGTCAGCGCCGCCGCTTCTTCCATGGACTCGAACACAAAATCGGTCTGGATATGCTGATGCGAGAATCCATATTGCCCCTCTAGCTTGGCATAGTACGCCGTCAAGAAATCCGGCGGATTGGGGACGCTCGTGCCTGTGCCGAAGTTTTCGAACAGAATTGCCGTGCCGCCCGGTTTGACGACTCTGGCGATTTCGCGCAGGATGCGCGCCAGGTTGTTCTCCCAATCCGGGACGTTCGCGCTCGCCGAGTAACAGACGGTCCAGCCCGCTGTCAGCAAATCGACGGCATCGTCGGCGAGCGGCAGCCGGTCGTTCATTCCTTGCGCTTTGCGCCAGTTGGCGCGGCCTTCGGCGATCAAATGCTTCTCGGCCACGGCCAGCATCGCCTCCGAGGCATCCGTAATGACGAGCGACCGCACATGCGGCGCCAGCTTTCTGGCGATTTTGCCCGTTCCGGCACCGATGTCCGCCGCGTCCAGTCCTTGAAGACCGGGCACGATCCGGCGGATGGCGCGAAATACGTTGCCGTCCCTGTCTTCATTGGCGATAAGCCGGTCGTACCGCTCGGTCTCGCTCCGATAAATGATGTCGTGCTGAATCATGCGTATCCCTCCCTGGTAGGTTGCAGTTGCATGCCCGGGCAGCGAACATTGTTCGCTACCGGGATTGCTAGGCAAGCAGTATCCCATATGCGTCAGTGAATATGCGCTAGGGTACAACGAAGCCTGAATGTTTGCTGCCGCTTCAGCTTGAGGGATGACGCAGGGTGAGAGTCAAGTCAATGTTTGCGGACGGCGTACAGGACGCCGATCTGCGGGTTGACCGCATAATGAACGGTAATGTAGTCATGCGCCTTGAACCAGGCCATCAGCCGGCCGCGGTCGATCGCATGCCTCTCGGATACGTGCTCCCGGCCTACCGCATCGCCAGCAGCCGCAGGAGCGGCTTCCTCGCCGTCCTCGTGCCCGTCCGTCATCAATCCCGCCAGGCAGATGCGGCCGTTCGGCGCAAGCACGCGGTTCATCTCCTCCACCGCCAGCGTCTGTTGGTCCCCGTTCAGAAAATGCAGCGCGAACGCGGATACGACGAGCGCGAACCGCTCGTCCACGAACGGCAGCGCCAGCGCGTTGCCGAGCTTGGCCGCGACGCCAGGATGCTTGTCCCGGCATATCGCCAGCATTTCCTTGGACTGATCGACGGCGGACATCCGCGTTCCTTGCGAGGCAAGCAGCCCCGCCAAGTTGCCCGTCCCCGTCCCGATGTCGAGCCCCTGCTCGCCCGGACGCGGGGATATCCATTGCGCGATCAGATCCAGCACATGGTCGTATTCGTCCTGCGTCAGCGCCGTGCCGGTCGACAGCAGCGCGGCGGAACGGTCGAATTGCGGCGCGATGTCGTCGAACTGCCAGGCATCGATCCATGTCTCCTGCTGCCGCCGGATCGTTCTCAGCCTGCCGGTCAGCTCGAATAGATCCGCGGCGTCGAGCCGTCCCTTGTCCTCGAATCGGCCGATCAGCTCGTCCAGCATCGTCATCGCGTATTTCCCCTCCACCCACTTCGACGCGAGCGCCATCCGCTGCAGCTCCAAATAATGATGCACGGTCGCGGAATCGCCTTGATCAAGCTTGTCGAGCAGCGCCTTGACCGCGCCCAGCCCCAGCCCTGCGCCGCGCAGCGCCCCGATCGTCTGCAGCCGCCACGCATCGCTTTCCGCGAAGCTCCGGTAGCCGTTCTCCGCTTCCCGCTCCGGCTTCAGCAAGCCGCGGGCTTCATAAAGCCGGATCGCGCGCGGCGTCATGTCGAGCCGCTCGGCGATTTCATTGATTTTCATCCGTCAACGCCTCCATGCGCTCATTATAAACCATGACGCCGGGTCAAGGTATATGGCCTGCCGCTGCCACTGCCGCTGGCCAATACACGAACAGAGAAACAGGCCAACCCTAATAACGGGTTGACCTCTGACTGTGGAGAACGCGTTCGGGTCAAGACCAGCGGCTGACGACGGTACCGACCGGCTAGAGCAGCTTTTCTTTTCGCGCAAATGCAGGCGGACAGAGGATCCGCTATTTGGTCGAAATCGGCGTTTTGAAGGCAGCGATCGGACATTGGATTCGTTATCGGCTCCGAAATGAAGCGAAAACCCGACTTTCGACAGTAATAGCGAATCTCCTGTCCGGCAGCAAGCAACAAACGATGAATACGGGCAAATAAAGGATCTCATGTCCGTATCCTTCGCATTTCCGGCACTTCGCGCAGCTCCCTGCGCGAAGTGGGACGGCGCATGACGGCTGTCAACCTCATAACACAACGCTATCGCCGCTGCTTGGACGTTCAAAGCGCCTTAACTCGCCGCCTGCACCGGAAATCCCTCGGACCTTCTCGACATGCCGAGGCCACCACGTAACAACAGGCTGACCTGCTCATGCGAAAGACCGCCGGAAATGCATTCCGGCGGTCCCGAACCATCATTACGAGTGAATTTAACGCGCAATCGATTTCTGTCCCTGCAGCGGCCATTTGGTTTTCTTCTTGTTCGACGTGCCGAGCACGCTGCCGATGCCCATGAGGAACGTCGGGATGCCGGCGGCGACGATGACGAGGCACCAGTCGCGGAACATGAGCGGCACGGTTTTGAAAATCGGCTGCAGCATCGGCACGTACAGGACGGCCGCCATCAGCACGACGGAGGACAGAACGGCAAACAGCAAGTATTTGTTCTGCAGGATGTTGCGGTGGAAGATCGACCGCGAGCTGCGGCAGTCGAACACGTGGATCAGCTGCGCCATAACCAGCGTGGCGAAAGCGACCGTCTGCGCATGGACCAGGTTTTGCGGATCGCCCGGCCTGATGCGCAGCGTAACCCAGAACGCCAGGAGCGTGAAGACGCCGATCAGTATGCCGCGGCTGATGATTTTCCAGCCCAGGCGCCGGGCGAATATATTTTCCTTCGCGGAGCGCGGCTTCTGCTGCATGAGATCCTTCTCCGCCTGGTCGACGCCGAGCGCCATCGCCGGCAGGCCGTCCGTCACAAGGTTGACCCACAGAATTTGAATCGGCACGAGCGGCAGCGGCAGGCCCGCCATCATCGCCAGGAACATCGTCAGGATTTCGCCGACGTTCGACGCGAGCAGGTACCGGATGAATTTGCGAATGTTCTCGTAGATGCCGCGGCCTTCCTCGATGGCGGCCACGATGCTCGAGAAGTTGTCGTCGCTCAGCACGAGCGAGGACGCTTCCTTGGAGACGTCGGTCCCCGTAATGCCCATCGCGATGCCGATATCGGCCGCTTTGATCGCCGGAGCGTCGTTCACTCCGTCGCCGGTCATCGCCACGACATGGCCTTTGCGCTGCAGCGCTTTGACGATGCGCAGCTTATGCTCGGGCGAGACGCGGGCATAGACGAAAATGTTGTCCGCCAGCCTGTCGAGCGTTTCCTCCGTCATCTCGTTCAATTGCTGGCCGCTGACGGCGATGCCGCCGCGCGGCATGATGCCGAGCTGGCCGGCGATCGCTTCCGCCGTCAGCTGGTGGTCGCCGGTGATCATCACCGTCTTGATGCCCGCGCGGCGGCAATTCGCGATGGCGTCCTTCACTTCGCGGCGCGGCGGATCGATCATGCCGGACAGGCCGACGAAGATGAGCTGGTTCTCGACGTCCGACTCGACTTCCGAGGCGTCCTGCGGGCGCAGCTCGCGGTACGCGAAGCCGAGCACGCGCAGCGCGCCGGCCGCCATTTTCTCCGCGGCATCGTTCACCTTCTGCTTCAGCGTCGCCGTGAACGGCACGACTTTGCCGTCCCACAGCATGTACGTGCATTGATTCATTAACATATCCGGCGCGCCCTTCGTGCAGATGAGCCGGCCGCCTTGATGCGTGACGAGCACGGACATCCGTTTCCGCTCGGAATCGAACGGATATTCCTTGACCCGCTTGTAGAGCCCCTCCATCGATTTCGCCGACGCGCCCAGCTTGGCGGCCAATACGGTCAGCGCGCCTTCCGTCGGATCGCCTTTCAGCACCCACTCGTCTTGAACGACGGCCGTTTTGCTCTTCTTGCGCTTGATGGCATCCGGATCTTGATCAAGCTTCGTCACCGTCGCGTTGTTGCAGAGCGCGGCGACCTGCAGCAAGCGGCGAAGGGATTGATCGTGCTTTATGTCGACGGGCTTGCCGCCCTCGAAGCAGCCGCCGGCAGGCTCGTACCCTTCGCCGGTGATATCCATGCCGCGCCCGCCGATCCACAGCTGGGTCACGGTCATTTTGTTCTGCGTCAGCGTGCCCGTCTTATCGGAGCAGATGACGGACGCGCAGCCGAGCGTCTCGACGGAAGGCAGCTTCCGCACGATGGCGCGCCGTTTGATCATCCGCTGCACGCCGAGCGCGAGCGCGATCGTTACGATGGCCGGAAGCCCTTCCGGGATGGCCGCGACCGCCAGGCTGACGCCGGCAAGGAACATTTCGTACGCCGGCTGCCCATGCAGGATGCCCGCGACGACGACCATGACAGTGAGCGCAAGCGCGACGATGATGAGGATTTTGCCAAGCTGCTCCAGGCGATGCTGAAGCGGCGTTTCCATCGTTTCCGTCTGCTGGATCAGATTGGCGATTTTGCCCATTTCCGTGTTCATGCCCGTTCGAACGACGATCCCTTTGGCCGTGCCGCGGGTGATCATCGTGCCCATGAAACCGATATTGCGCATGTCCCCGAGCGGGATATCGGCGGCCTTGATCGGGTCGCAATGCTTGCTGACCGGCACCGATTCGCCCGTGAGCGCCGACTCCTCGGCATAACAGCTGTTCGTCTCGATGAAACGAAGATCCGCCGGAATCCGGTCGCCGCTTTCGAGCTCGACAACGTCCCCGGGGACGAGCTCGCTGGCCGGAATGACGACGATATCGCCGCCGCGAAGCGCCTTGGCCATCGGGGCGGACAGCGCCTTAAGCGCGCGCAGCGATTTCTCCGCCCTGAATTCCTGCACGAAGCCGAGCACCGCGTTGATGACGATGATCGCGACGATCGTAATCGCATCCAGGTATTCGCCGAGCAGCCCCGAGATTAACGTCGCCCCCATGAGCACCAGCACCATGAAATCTTTGAACTGGCCGAGAAACAGCATCAGCGGAGAAGTCTTCTTCCCCTCCGACAGCTCGTTTCGGCCTATTTGCGCCAGCCGCTCGGCTGCCGTGCCCGGCGCCAGTCCCGTATCCAGGTTCGCATCCAGCGCTTGCGCCAGGTCGGCCGTTTCCAGCCCATGCCACATTCCCTGTTCCATTGCTCCGACTCCCTTCCGATACTCGCCGCCCGAACGGACAGCCTCTATGGGCTAAATGTATTCGGACAAACCGGAAAATATCCCAGCCGGGACTTAAGTTTTTGGACGGGTTATGGCATGATAGGAAGATGAAGTCCATGCAAAGGGGAATTTTACATTATGGCATTAGACGGAATCGTTACCCGCGCGATCGCAGACGAGCTTCAAACCTGCGTAGGCGCGCGCATTCATAAAATCCACCAGCCTTCGCCGCACGACCTCGTGCTGCAAATCCGCGGCGGCCGCAATCCGGGCAGGCTGCTGCTGTCGGCCAATCCGACGTATCCGCGCGTTCACTGGACGGAAGAGACGTTCGTCAATCCGCTGGAAGCGCCGATGTTCTGCATGCTGATGCGCAAGCACTGCGAAGGCGCCGTCATCGAAGCCGTCAGCCAGGTCGGCAACGAGCGCATCCTGCATATCGACGTCCGGCAGCGCGACGAGCTCGGCGATACGTTCCAGAAACGGATCGTGATCGAGCTGATGGGGCGTCACAGCAACATTATTCTGCTCGATGCGGCATCGGAGATGATCCATGACGGCATTCATCACGTGACGCCGTCCATCAGCAGCTATCGCGTCATTATGCCCGGCACCGCCTATGTCGCGCCGCCGGAGCAAGGCAAGCGCGATCCGTTCGAGATCGACGGCGAGCAGGAATTCGCCGAGGCGATGCATGCCGCCGGGCAGCTGCTGGTCCATCCGCCGATCCCCGACGAGGACAGCATCCATTTCGGCTCCGCGCCGAAGCCCGTTCCGGTCGAGTCGCTTACGCCGGACAAGCTGATCGTCGCCGCGTTCAGCGGCATCAGCCCGCTGCTGGCCAAGGAGATCGTACACCGCGCGGAAGCGGCGAACGCGGGCGTCAAGCTGCCGAACGGGCTGGCCGAGCTGCGGCATGCCGGAGCGGCGCTCTGGCCGAGCTTCCGCGACATGATGACGGCGTTCCGTTCCGGAACTTACGCTCCGCAGATTGTGACGCCGGCGGGCGGCAGCGGGAAATCCGCCTTCTCCGTTACGCAGCTTACGCATCTGAACGGCGAAATCGCCTCGTTCGATACGGTAAGCGCCTGCCTGGAGGCGTTCTTCGGCGACAAGGCGCAGCGCGATACCGTCAAGCAGCGCGTGTCCGACCTCCTCCGCTTCCTGCAGAACGAGCGCAGCAAGAACGAGAAGAAGCTGGAGAAGCTCGAGGAGTCGCTCCGCGAAGCGCAGGACGCCGATCGATTCCGCATCTTGGGCGAGCTGTTGACGGCCAGCCTGCACCTCATCAAACGGGGCGATACTTCCGTGGAGCTGGCCAATTACTATGAAGAGGATATGCCCGTCGTCACCGTCCCGCTCGATCCGCAGCTGACGCCTTCGCAGAACGCGCAGCGGCTGTTCAAGAAGTACGCGAAATTCCGCAACAGCCAGACGTTCGTCACCGGGCAGATGGAGCTGGCCGAGCAGGAAATCCGGTATCTCGCCTCGTTGCTGCAGCAATTGGACAGCGCATCCTTGGCGGATATCGAGGAAATCCGCGACGAGCTGGCCGAACAGGGCTACATGCGGCAGCGCGAGAAGCGCGGAAGCCGGAAGAAGAAGCCGAAGCAGCCCGCTCTCTTATGCTATACGTCCTCGGAAGGACTGCCGATCTACGTCGGCAAGAACAACACGCAGAACGATTTTCTGACGAACAAGGTTGCCGGTCCGAACGATACGTGGCTGCATACGAAGGACATTCCAGGTTCGCATGTCGTCATTCGGGGCACGAGCTTCAACGACAGCACCCTGGAGGAAGCCGCCATGCTGGCGGCCCAGTTCAGCCAGGCCCGTTCGTCGTCCATGGTTCCCGTCGACTATACGCTGATCCGGCATGTCAAGAAGCCGAGCGGCGCCAAGCCGGGCTTCGTCATCTACGATCATCAGAAAACGCTGTTCATCACGCCGGACGAGCAGCGGCTGAAGCAGCTCCCCTCGCAAATCAAAGCTTGAACCGGATTCGGCGGCCCTGCGCAGGCAGCCGGCACCAACAAAAAACGGCACGACAGCTTCGCGAAGAAGCTTCGTGCCGTTTTTGCGTTTCAATTACATGCTGCGTAACTTAAAGCTGCGTAACGATAAACAGCTTAACCAGGTGACGAATGAATCGCGAACAAACCACGGTTCCAGCCCGTTCACGACTCGTCCGCCTAGTTCCCGTTCCGCCAAGCCGGGTTCAATTGATTCAATACGGCCGCGTCGACCGTGCGGCTGCCGATGTCGCCATGGAAAATGACGCCCTGCCGTTCGCCGTGAAAATCCGAACCGCCCGTCACGATCAATCCATGCTCGGCGGCTAGCCGCGCATACCGCGCTTCGGCAGCTTCGTCATGGTCGGAATGGAAGACCTCGATGCCTTGCGCCCCTTGGGCGATGATCGCCCGGACGAGCTCGTCGTTGCCGTACAGCCCGGGATGCGCGATGACGCTCGTTCCGCCCGCTTCGCGGATCCAATCCAACGCTTCGAACGGATGAAGCCGCGGCGGGTTCGCGTAAGCGGCCGCCCCTTGCGCCAAGTAGCGGTCGAACGCTTCCTGCATCGTGCCGACATGGCCTTTCTTGATCAGCACGGCGGCGATATGCGGCCTGCCCATGGAACCGCTGTCCTTGCCCTGCAGCCTCGCTTCTTCCTCCACGTCCTCCAGCGTAATCGCCATGCCGAGCTCGTTCAGCTTCGCGAGGATCATGTCGTTCCGCTGTTCGCGCAGCGTAATCAGCCGCTTCAGCTTCTCCCGCCAGTCCGGATCGCGCCAATTGACGTAATAGCCCAGGATATGGATATCGATCCCGTCGGCTACGGTGCTGATTTCAACGCCGGGCACGACTTCGATGCCGTGCCGTTCGCCCGCTTCCATCGCTTCGTCGATGCCGTCCACCGTGTCGTGGTCCGTGATGGCGATGGCGGACAGCCCTTTCGCCTTCGCGGCGGCGACATTGTCGGCCGGCCGCTGCATGCCGTCCGACGCCGTTGTATGCGTATGCAAATCCGCCCTGCCCGTCCGAATTATAGCCATTGCTGCAGATCCCTCTCTCTCAGAAACGTCATAAAGGTTACGGCCGATATCGGCAGCAGCGCCGATTTCAGGAAAATGGAATAGAACTGCCGTTTGAACTGTACGTCGCGGATCGGAATGATCTGAATCAGACCGAGCGCCACCTCGTGCTTGACCGACGATGCGGATACGAACGAGATGCCGAGCCCGGCTTCGACCGCGGACTTGACCGCGCCCGTGCTGCCAAGCTCCATGACGATCTTCATGTCGGCGATGTTCATCTGTTTGGCCCGCAGCTGTTCTTCCATGACGAGCCGCGTGCCGGATCCCTGCTCCCGGAGCACGATCGGATATTTCATCACTTCCTCCAGATCGACTTCCTTCACGCCCGCCAGCGGATGCGACTTGCCGACGATCAGCTTCAGCTCGTCGCTCAAGACCGCTTCCATATGCATGTCAGGGTGATTGACCGGCGCTTCGATCAAGCCGAAATTAAGCTGATGATTGACGATCTCTTCCATGATCTGCGCCGTGTTCATGACTTTCATGCTGATCGCGATATGCGGAAATTCCTGCCCGAAGGGGCCGAGCAGCCGCGGCAAAATGTATTCGCCGATCGTCAGGCTCGCCCCAAGCTGCAGGCGGCCTTTCAGCTGCTTCGTGAATTTGGACATCTGCAGATCGGTATCGCGGATCAGATCGATACTGCGCTGGGCGTACGGCATGAGCGCCCTCCCCGCTTCCGTCAGCTCGATCCGCTTCGTCGAACGGTGCAGCAGCTTCGTTCCGAAATAATCTTCCAGCGACTGGACTTGCATCGTTACGGCAGGCTGCGTCATATGCAGCGCCTGGGCCGCCGCGGAGAAGCTCCCCCGTTCCGCAACGGTATAGAAAATATGCAGCTGATGGAAATTTAGCGCCATGAAGGGCATCCCTTCCTTTCTCTTTCGCCTATTATACATCAAACGCAGTCCGAAATATCGTCCGAATGAGAAAAAGCACGGGTCCCCGCACCCCGTGCTCGCTGCCATGCTCGCGTTATATATGGATTATTTCCGTTTACGGCTGTTCTTGATCAAGGTCATCCGTCTGGAATGACGCAGCCAGGAATAATAGGATTTCAAATCGCGTAGTTCGATCGTCTCAGACATGCGTCCGAGATAGGTAACGACGATCATCTTGTGCAGCGGATTGCCGGTCAAGTCCGTTTCTTTCTCCAATACGGCAAACTCCGCGACGAACACCAGGTCATCGTCAATGAGATAGACGTCCTGCTCGTTGCGATAGTACGGCTCGATTCGGCCTTGCTTCAAACATTGCCACATGAAGTCGGCGATATCCTCGTAGCCGGTTTTCTTGTCTTCGATGCGATCGGCCCAGCGGCTCTTGGCGTGGTTCGTGATGACAATATCCGCCACTTTCTTGTCGCCCAGATCGACATGAAACGACTCGTACGTGTTCCATCGCTCTGTAATCTTGTCTTTCATTTCAGATCCACCCCTCCCCGGAAGTAGGCCTTATTATCTATATCTACTTTCCATATTATTGTAGCATGCATGTCCGAGATTTCAACTCAAAAATAAACTTGCTCCAAATATGGCATATTATGGTTGGTTAAATGGGTAAATAAAACCCCCGACTTCACTCCAGCCGGGGGCCTGCGTCCTAGATGCTGTAATAGCGGGTCTTGTCGGGAACGCCTTGCGTATACTCGGTCTTGATTTCGTTGCGGTACGAGCGTTCGATCCGCTTCACGTAAGGCAGCCGTCCCATGTTGCGCACGATCTCCTCCGCCCGATCCGCATTCATATACATGACGACATAATGCATTTTACGGGACATGTAATGCACCGTGCCGTATTTCTCTAACGAACGGGCAGCCTTAAGATCGCTGACCCATACGATATAACCTAAGCGTTCCGAAAACATGAAAGCTCCCGTCTCCTCTCTCTAACCGCAGCCGCCGCTTCCGCAGCTGCAGGAGCCGCCGCCTCCGCAGCCGCCTCCTTTGGGCAGCGGATCGTTGCTTGGCACCTTGATCGTCTCCGATACGGCGCCGGCGATTTCCGTCGCGATGGCGAGCAGCAGATCGTCGACCGCCTGCTCCGCCGCTTTGAACCGGCTGACGCACTCGATCCCGTTCAACTGCGCTTCGACTTCTTTCACCTTGTCTTTCGCCGCATGATAATCCGGATGAAACCGGCCGAACCGTTCGCAATCCGCGAACAGCTCTTTCGCCTTGGCGAATTTCTTCACGAGCTCGCGAACTTGCTCATGCTCGTCGACAACGGTTTTCCAATATGCGTATTCGGCGACTTCCGCCGACTGATTCACTAAATCGCCAATGTCGTAGGCGCGTAACAACAGTTGACCCATATCGAGCGAAGTTGAATCGCCGGACTCGAAGGAATCGAAAGATTCGTAGAGCGGCAAATCCAATTCATGCGCTGCGGGGTCCGATAACGGCAATGTTTCCATTAGTTCCGCCCCCTCTATATCAATAGGCTCTTCTGCCTTAAACGTATCATACCATACCATGATCGTAAATAGGTAGAGCAGCCTGCGATTTTGAGAACGTTTACCCGCCGAACGGCATCGGCAGCAGGAGCATCATTTCGTCCCACATCGCCGGATACAGCTTCACCTGCGTCAATTGCTCTTCCCGGAATCGATGCCGGTCGTCGTCGTAGCGCAGCCGACTATAGCCGGATACGGCCCATCCGCCGTCCTCGTCGATGATGCGCTCGGGGATGAAATGCGTTACGGCTCCCGCGCAGTTTAGTTTGACCGCCGTCCGCCATCGCAATGCTTGTTCCATTAACTCCCGCCTCGTCGACAGATGGTACGCCCGAAACTGCTTCAGCCACATGGACGGGACGTCGTCGATGCCGGCGAACAATTGCCTGGGCGTCGTCCGCTCTTGAATCAGTTCGTACAAGCCGTCTTCGGCTTGCGCGAATAACGTGTTCGCGCAAGTCGGAACAGCCGCAGCTTCACTCGTTTCATCCCGCCTCGTGCCGCCGTTCTCCCCGCTCCGTCCCTCCATGCCGAGCACGATCATGGCGCGTACGGTATCCGGCAGGCGTTCCTGCGTAAGCTCCTCCAGAAAGGCTGTCAGCGATTCCCGCGTATGCCCCGCCCGTGCCGCGCGCTTGCAGCTGTCGGGCCGGATGCGGTAAACGGTCGTAATATCGGTCCGGCGGCGTTCGGCGGCCGTTTCAAGCTGCCATCTGACGGCGTAGGCGCAATGCTCATCGACGTACAAATCGCCGTCCGGCGTTAGCTGCACGCCGCTTCGGGCGAACCGCCCCGAATCGCCGCCGGCCGGGCTTTCCGCCTGTCGGCGGAATGGCGCCGGTTCGATCAGCCATCGAATGACCGTCGAACCCGTGCCGTCTACGCCCCTTTCGAGCCAGCCCATCTGTATGAACAGCCGGCACCAGTCATCGATCATGGAAGGCCGAGGTTTGGCAAGCAAGCGCCGGCATGCCGCCGCAGCGGCCTCGACCTCAGCCGCGCGGTACCATACGCCCGGAGCGAGCGAACATAACGCAGCCGCCCCTGCAGCGGCCGCAGCATGACGGGCGCAGGCCGCCGCCAGCACCTGGCGCAGCAGCGACGCTTCCCTTTCGGCCGGGGACGCATGCAGCCAGCCCTGCCATGCCGCATCGTCCCGTACCAGGCTGCCGTTCGCTTCGCGAAGCCATCCGGAGGCAAACGCCGTCTCCAGCACGAACAGCAGCGCGGGCGGATAGACTGCGTCCGCCATGCCGTTCGGTCCGGCCGATGCATCCGGCGACTGGATAAGCGCCGACAGCGCCGCGTCTTCGACGAACAACTGCCCGGCGCCTCTCGCGATCGTCTTCTTCGTTAATACCCGCTTCGCGGTCAGCTTCAATCCGGCATCGGCCATATGCGCCATCGCGTGCAGCAGCTGCAGGCTGAACGGAGGAGCGTAGCCATCGCCTTCGACGGCATCGATGCCGCGGGGGTCAATTTCAACCGGCGGCAGGCCTTGCTGCCGGCGATCCGAACCGCGGCGCGCCGTTCGGATCGCCTCATGCCACGGCAGCAGGCTGTCCAGCGGCAGCACGAACAGCTTCTCGCCCCAGCCCCGCCGCACCGTGAAGACGATGCCGGCTTCGCCGAGCCGATGCAAGCCAAGGCGCAATGCGGCGCCGGCGATTCCGGGCCTGGCGGCCTGCAGCAGCTGCTCCTCGGTGAACGGGCTCGTCCCGAAGGCGGCGGCGATCAGTTCAAGCGCAAGCGCGGCCTCTTCGGCCATGAGTGGCCAGACGGCCGCCGTACATCCGGGATCCAGCAGCGTCTCCGGCCACGTTACGGGATGGCATTCGCGCCATAGGGCATGGCTTCGCAGCCGGTCGGCTTGTTCGGCCGTCAGACGGGCCGCGATTTGACCCGCGCTCATCGGATGCGCATTCGCTTGGCCCGCGTTTACTTGGCCCGCATTCATTTGGCCCGCATTCACAGGGCAGCCCCTCGATTCGCCGCGTCCTCCGCCAGCAGCTTGCCGCGCAGCTCCGCCCAGTCCGCCAGCTCGTAGCGATAGCCCTGCTCGAGCAGGAACAGCTGCCGCCGGCCCGCGTAGTCCGTTTCCTTCGTCCCTTGCGTCACGACCGTATAGAACCATGCCTCGTTGTCGCCGGCCTTCGGCCTGAGAACTCGGCCGATCCGCTGCGCTTCCTCCTGCCGCGAACCGTAGCTGCCGGATACTTGAATGGCGACGGCCGCTTCAGGCAAATCGACGGCGAAATTCGCGACCTTGGAGACGACGAGCACCGGAATTTCGCCCGTCTTGAACCGGCTGTACAGCACGGATCGTTCTTCATGGGACAGCTCGCCCGTCAATACGGGCGCATTCAGCTCGTCCCCCAGCCGGTGCAGCTGAGTCAAATATTGGCCGATGACGAGCGCCGGCTTGCCGGGATGCCGCTCCAGCAGCGCGCGGACGACCTCGGCTTTGTCGCCGTTCTCCCCGGCGATGCGGATCTTCGCCTTCTCGTCGGCGGCCACGTACGCTTCCGCTTCGCCGTGCGCGAGCGGCAGCCGAATCTCCGTGCACGTCAGCGAAGCGATCCATCTGCGCGTCTCGAGCGTCTTCCACGGCAGGTCGAACCGCTTCGGACCGATCAGCGAGAAGACATCCTGCTCCCGGCCGTCCTCCCGGACGAGCGTCGCCGTCAAGCCGAGCCTGCGGGTCGCCTGCAGATCCGCCGTCATGCGGAATACGGGCGCAGGCAGCAGATGCACCTCGTCGTAGACGATCAGCCCCCAGTTCCGTTCGCTGAACAAGCGCATATGCGCGTACTCGTCGCTCTTCTGACGGCGGCTGGTCAAGATTTGATAGGTGGCGATGGTTACGGGCCTCACCTGCTTGGCCGAAGCGGCGTACGTGCCGATCTGCTCTTCCCGCAGCGACGTCTTATCCAGCAGCTCCGCTTTCCACTGATTCACCGACGTCACGTTGGAGGTCAGAATGAGCGTGTCGCAGCGCATGCGGGCAAGAGCCGCAATGCCGATGATCGTCTTGCCCGCGCCGCACGGCAAGACGAGCACGCCGCTTCCTCCATCGGCCTGCCCTTCCCGATAAAATAAATTGACCGCCCGCTCCTGATAGTCCCGCAGCCGGAACGGGCGTCCTGCGGCCGTAGTCGCGCGCAGCTCCACGTCCAGCGCCTCGCCGTGCCGGTACCCGGCTAAATCCAGGACCGGATAACCGAGCCTGATCAGCTCCTGCTTCATGACTCCCCGGGCTTCCGGCTTCACAAGCCGCCGCCCTTCTTCTTGCGCGGGGAGCAGCGCGGAGGCGACCGACGGCTTCTCCTCCAGCATCGCCAGCAGCGATTCTTCGCCGAGCAGCAGGAGGCGTCCGTCGCTCGTATGCTGCAGCATCAGCTTCCCGTATCGGTCGCCCAGCTTGCGGATCGCGCTGACGGCCTGCAGCGGGAGCTCGTAGGAGCTGAACGCATCGAGCGCTTCGATGACGGCCTCCGGCTTCATGCCCGCCGCCGCGGCGTTCCAGAGCGACATCGGCGTCATGCGATACGTATGGATATGGCCGGGACGTTTCGTCAGATCGGCAAAACGGTTCAACTGCTCGCGCGCCATATCCGACTGTTCATGCCTGTCGTCCAGCAGCACGGTCAAATCGGCCTGTACGCAAAGCGGGCGATTCTGTCGTTTCATCACGATTACCAGCTCCCGGTTCCAAGATAATAATTCAGTATGGTTGGAAACGGTTGAAAATATGCACCCTGCGGCAGGCCGGCCAAAACTGCCGGATAACGCAAAGAACCAAACCGCGTAACGCGGTCCGGTCCTTCGCTGCGAAGCTTGCTAGGAAGACAGATGGATGAATCCGTAGTAAATCCCGATCCTAGTAGCCGATGTCCGTACGTTCAGCTGCTTTTTGGCTCACGTACTCAGCCATTTCCTCCACGCCCGCTGCTTTGTACTTGTCTTGGATGTTGTGCAAAATTTTCAATGCTTCCGCATCCGATTTTGCGAAGCAAGCTTTCTGGAACTCGTCGTTGAAGTTCAAGCTGCTCGTCTTATCGATATAGTTCTGGTATTTCGGCCAATCTCTTTCAAGGTAGGACGCGCTGACTTTGTCGATAATTTGAATCGGCATCTTGGCCGAGAAACTGGATTCCAGCTTCTCCCACTGCGTCTTCTGATCCTCCGGCGTCGGCCAGGTGACTTCGGAAGAGAACGCGCCGATGAAGCTGCCGGAGAGGTAGTTCAGACCTTCGTCGCGTTTCACGTCCGTATTGTCGTCGAACTTCTTCTTCATGTCCGGAATCCATTGCGGCTTGCCGTCCACCATCGTGTAGTCCGTGCCTTCAATGCCCCAATAAGCGAGCAGGCGGCCTTCGTCGCTGTTGACATAATCGATCAAGCGAAGCGCTGCGTCCGGATCTTTGATTTTGGCGCTCAGGAAGATGACCGGGAAGCCCGAACGGCCCGGCTTCTCGACTTGCGTCACGATTTTGCCGCTCTTGTTCTTCATGGGTCCAAGCAGCTCGTACTGCATTTCCGGATTCGTCTTATACAGCGTATTTTGCAATTGTCCCATCATGCTTTGCGCGCCGAATACGGCCAGCTTGCCCGTAGCGAGCTTCTCGTTCGCCGTCGTATCGGTATTGCTGAACGCTTCCGGATCGAACAGACCGTTCGAGATCAGCTTTCTCATGTACAACAGACGCGCTTCCTGATCTTTGGATTGCGTCCAGAAAATCAGCTTGCCGTCTTCTTCGCGGAAATCGGAGATATTATAATCGGACCAGCCGGACAGGAATTGGCTGTAGTCCCAGCCGTTATGCATCGTACCCGCGGGAACGACCGGTTTTCCGCTGATATCCTTGAAATTGCCATTCTTGATCTTCTCGAGCAAGTCGTACACTTTATCTTCCGTATCGATATCCGCAGGGTTCACGCCAAGCGCCTTCAAGATATCGCCGCGGGCGTAGAGACCGTAATTCCAGTTATGGATGCTCTCCGGAGTTCCGTCCGGCGTCTGCATCGGAATGACGTATTGCTTGCCGTTGAGGTCGGGACTGTTCATATCGAATTCGGCGAAATCCTTGGCTACGCCGGTCGTCATCAATTTCTTCACGTTCGGATATTTATCGAGATAAGGCGTCAAATCCAGCAGCTGTCCTTCCATGGCCGCCTTCTTGATGACTTGTCCTTCCCCGCTTGTCGTCGACCAGTACGGCGCGTTCACGATATCCGGAACCGTGTCGGAAGCGAAAATCGTGTTCAGTTTCTCTACTTCGCTCGTCGTAATCGATTCCAGCTTGAGCGTCACGCCGGTTTTCTCTCTTACCGCTTTGGCTACGGGGTTATTCTCCTGATCTTGCGGGAAGCCCGCTCCACCGCCGTTCCAGGCGCTCAGGAAGGATAATGTGACCGGTTTGGGCGCATCCGTTTTCTGCCCCGTGTTCGACGCGTTCGTCGAGTCGGTCGTATTGCCCGTCGTGCCCGGATCGTTGTTGTTCCCTCCGCATGCCGTCATTGTCAATGCAAGCAATGGAATCGCAACCGTCAAGCTAAGTGAACGTTTCAGCCTGGTCTTACGCATTTGACAAGCCCCTTTCGTTTGCAAATTTTTATATATAAAAGGCAATGCCTCTTATACTCCTCGACTACTCTTTGAGCGAACCGACAAGCACGCCCTTCACGAAGAACTTCTGCAGGAACGGATATACGCAGATGATCGGCAGCGTGATGATAATGACGAATGTCATCCGGAGCGCTTCCGGCGTAACTCCGCGCAGCGCCACTTGGGCTTCGTTCATGTTCTTGATGGCCGAGCCGCTGCTGGATCCGGTCATGGACTGGAAGGATGCCTCGCTGATCATTTTGTTCAGGAACGTGGCCGCGGGCTGCAAGTTCTCTTTCTGAATGAAGAACTGCCCGGTGAACCAGTCGTTCCAGATGCCTACGCCGACGAACAAGGCGATGGTAGCCAATACCGGCATCGATAGCGGAAGGATGATTCTCCAGAATACCGACAGCTCGCTTGCGCCGTCGATTCGGGCCGATTCCGACAGGCTTCCGGGAATCCCGTCGAAGAACGTCTTCATGACGATGGCGTTGAAGAAGTCGTACAGCGCCGGCAGCACGAGCACCCAATACGTGTTCAGGATATGGATTTGCCGGTACAGGATAAAGGTCGGAATCAGACCGCCGCTGAACAGGGTCGTAAAGAAGAAGAAGAAGACGATATACTTTCTTCCCGGCAGCCCTTTGCGCGATAGACCGTAGGCCAGCAGCGCCGTCAGCAATACGGAGCATGTCGTAACGATCAACGTCCGGGAGATGGAAATCATGAACGCGTTCAAAATGTGCGAGTTGTTAAAAGCTTTCGCGTAGTTCTGAAGGGTGGCAACCCTAGGGAAGAAGTAAATGCCGCCTTTCATGGCGTCATAGCCGTCATTTAACGATAGCGCCAGAAAATAGATAAAGGGATAGAGAGCCGTAAGGCAGAATACGATCAGCACCGCATAGTTCACTGTTGCATACATTCTATCGGCAGCCGACATTCTTCTCGCGCCCATACCCGCACCTCCTTAGTCGATGAATTGAGTGTCGTTTACCACAGCGAAACGTCGCTTACCTTCTTGGATACTTTGTTCACGATCACGATGAGGAACAGCGAGATTACCGACTTGAACAAGCCGATCGCCGTGGAATACGCGAATTGTCCTTGCTGGAGACCCGTTTTCAATACGTAGGTGTCCAATATCTCAGAGACGCTCAAAGTCGCAGGCGTCTGCATCAGCCAAATTTGGTCGAATCCCGCGTTCAGAATGCCGCTGAGGGAGAAAATCAACAGGATGCCGATCGTTGGCGTAAGGGTCGGCAGCGTGATTTTAAACAGCTTGCTCCAGCGGCCCGCCCCGTCCATATCCGCGGCTTCGTACAAATGCGGATCGATATTGGTCAACGCGGCCAAATAAATGATCGATCCCCATCCGATGCCCTTCCAGATATCGGACAAGACGACGAGCGGATAGAATAAGGACGGCATCCCCATGAAGAAGATCGGTTTCAACCCCATGTGTTCGCGGATGTCGTTGACAAGCCCCACGTTCGGGGAAAGGATCTTCTGCATCAGCGTCACGACAACGACCCATGACACAAAGTGAGGCAGATAGGAAATCGTTTGGAAAATCCGTTTGATTTTGCCGTGCATCACGGCGTTAAGCATTAAGGCGAGGACCAGCGGAGCCGGAAATCCGAACAACAGTTTCAGGGCGCTGATGGACAGCGTATTGTGGAGCACGGAATAGAAGCTGGAATCGTTCAAAAACTGCTTGAAAAAGCGCAAGCCTTCCCAGGGACTGCCCAAAATACCGAGGTTGTACTTGAAATCCTTGAATGCGATCAAAATGCCGTACATCGGGTAGTAACTGAATACGAGGTACCAGATAAAAGCCGGGAGCATAAATAAGTACGCATGTCTGAAGCTCCAGACTTTCGTCCACGTTTTGCTCTTCTTCGCCGGCAAAACTTCGGTTCTTGCTTCGTTTACAACCATTTCCCTTTCCACCTCCTATAGAGTAAGCGCTTTAAATTCCAGCAAAGCGAGCTGAAATCGCAGCCCTGCACCGGCGGCGCGCAGCGAAAGCCATGCCCGCACCGTGTCCGCTGTCTTCTCGCAGCCAAGACAGGAACCGATTCCATACATTCCGGCCGGCGATCCGCTCACCGGCATACCGAAGCCGAATCAAGGAACCGCTTGCCGGAAATTCCGGATGCTTCTCAATAGAAAGGACTCTTACGTTTGAAGGTGGCACATCGGTTGACGCCGACCAACGTACGGATATGAAATTCCATGTTGTCGGGCTCACTTCTTCGTACGTCATAAGCGTCTCCTTCTACCTCAACTGCAACCGGTCACAACGGCCTGATCCAAATATAATATATTTAACATATATTATCAATCATTTTCATGAGAAACTTCGTATATTTCTTATCGTTCCTTCGCATTTGTCGTGCTATCGGCACTTAACCTCTCGAATTTCGAGTCCATTGTCGGTTTTTTTGTCGAAACGATATATTAAATATGTTATATATACAATCATGGAAACACTGTCACTCGCCGTTTGCGGTCCGGTCGATTCCAATCAAAAAGACGCCTCCGACCTGAAGGCGTCTTCTCCGAGCGAAATTGTCTTTCCTAATGATAAGCATGCTGCTGCGTATCGTCCGCGTCCTGCCGGGAAATGCCGCTGAGCGCTTCGCCGGCTTCATCGGCGAATTTGTCTCTCACGGCCAAATCGCCGATCGATACGATGCCGACGAGATTGCCGTTCTCCACGACCGGCAGCCGTCTGATCTGATTGCGCGACATCATCATGGCCGCTTCGTCGACGGAAGTATCCGCATCGATCGCTTTGATATCCGACGACATCACTTCCGACACGGCCGTCGAGCCCGGGTGTTTGGCCGCATACCCGCGAATAACCAAATCACGGTCGGTGACGATGCCGATCAGCTTCTTCCCGTCCACGATCGGCACGAAACCGATGTCATGGTCTCTCATCAAAACCGCAAGCTCATACACATTATCCAGCAGCGTTGCCGTCACGCAGTCCGTCGACATCAATTCCTTGATTGAACGTGCCATCGTCGGCGTTCCTCCCTTGAATGCTCGTTTGCATTCTTTAGGTTGGCCGTCTCCGGCGGCAGTCATGCGCGAGGCCGCGCAAATAACTGTTGCCATCCGTCCGTGTTACCGTTCGGAACGCGCCCCGTCGGACGAAGCTTCCGCGGCGAAATCCTCCGCCATCGCCACCATCAGCTTGGCCGACATCAGCATCGCCCGCTCGTCGATATCGAATCGCGGATGGTGATGCGGGAACGTCGCCCCGCACGCCGGATTGCCGGCTCCGACGAACATGAAGCATCCCGGCACCTCGCGCAAGTAATACGAGAAATCTTCGCCCGCCATAATGAGCGGGGATTCCGTCACGGCTTCGGCGCCGAACGTCCGGGCCGCCACGCCGAAGAAGCGATCCGCTTCCCTCGCGTCGTTCACGACCGTCGGATAACCGCCGCGGTATTCCAGCGTCGCCCGCGCCCCGTGCATCGCGGCCGTATGTTCGACAATCGTCTCCAGGCGGCCGCGGATCAGCGTCCGAACGTCCTCGGTGAACGTCCGGACCGTGCCGGTCAGCCGGCAGCGTTCCGCGATGACGTTCGCCGTCGACCCCGCATGGAACGAACCGATCGTCACGACCGACGGATCGAGCGGATTGACGCTGCGGCTGACGACCGTCTGCAGCGCCTGTACCATCGCGGCTCCGACGAGCACCGCGTCGACCGTCTCGTGCGGCAGCGCCCCGTGCCCGCCCTTGCCCGCGATGTCGATATAAATCTCGTCCGGCGCGGCCATGAACGGCCCGGATCGCGAAGCCACGGTGCCGTACGGGAACGGCGTCCATAGATGCACGCCATAGACGGCATCGACGCCTTGAACCGCGCCTTCCCCGATCATGCCGATCGCGCCGCCGGGCGATACTTCCTCGGCCGGCTGGAACAAGAACCGCCGTTCCCCGGCAAGCTGATCGCGGTTGGCTTGGTAGAACGCCGCGATCGCCAGCATCGTCGCGGTATGCGCATCGTGCCCGCATGCATGCATGACGCCCGGCACCTTCGACGCATAGTCCGCCGCCTTCTCGTCCTGAATCGGCAAGGCGTCGAAGTCCGTCCGCAGCGCGATCACCGGGCCCGGCTTGTCGCCGCGAACGGCGGCGACAAGCCCGTAACCGCCGACGCCTTCCTTGACGTCGCATCCGATCTCCCGCAGCCGCTGCGCGATCCAGCGGGACGTTTCCTTCTCGTGAAAAGACAGTTCCGGGTGTTGGTGCATATATCGGCGCCACGCCACCATCGTCGGATAAGCCGTTTGCAGCTGCGCATCTAACTTGGCCATCAAGCTCACGCATGCCAACCCCCTTAACGTACATTTATTAGACTCGCCTTAATTGTAGCAGAACCGAAACGGCGCACGAAAGATTTTTGCCAATAAAAGAGAACATTTTTCGTAAAGCTGTCACTTTTGGCGTCGTTACACGATCAGGCGGAGGCTTGCACTGCCCCTTGAAAACGACTATCATAATCCATATAACAACCTGCATCAGAGCTTAAGGAGGATCTTCCATGATTATTGAGAATACCGGCTTGAACGGCCTGAGCAGCGAACTCGCGCATCTTGACGAGTCCGCGGAGAAACTCGGCTTCGTTCGTTGGCAATGGGAATATTACCGCGCTACGTACGATCTGAAATTGGAAGACCGCACGAACCGGGAGGACTACTACCTGCGCTTCAACGTCCGCGCGATTGAAGGCAAGCTGGAGTCCGCGCATGCCGTGCTTCAAGTAGAATCCGTCTATATCGGACGAGCTACGTTCCCGCACGGTCTGGATTACGATTCTCCAATCCCGCAGCCGATTCTCAACGCTGCGACGCAGCGCTTGCAAGAATTGAAGAAGCTGCTAGCCTAATTCACGATGGGTCCACAAATGAAACCAAAGACGAACGGCCTGCGCGGCAGGCCGGATTTCTTGCTTCTCGTGCTCACGCTCCTGCTCGTCGGCTTCGGTCTGATTATGGTGTTCAGCGCGAGCTCGAACACGGCGGCGATTTCCAAGAGCAACAATTTCGACGCCCTTTACTTTACGAAGCGGCAGCTGGAATTCGCGCTGCTCGGCACGTTCAGCATGTTCGTGGTGATGAACATCCCCTATACGGCGTTCAAGAAAGGATTCATCATCTACTTCTTCCCCGTACTGATTATGCTCATCCTCGTACCGTTTATCGGCAAGAGCCTTAACGGCGCACGCAGCTGGTTCGGCGTCGGCTCGCTCGGCATTCAGCCGACCGAGTTCGCGAAGCTGGGCCTCGTCCTCTATCTTGGCTCCCTGATCGCCAAGAAGGGCGAGAAATTTCGAGATTTCAAGAAGGGCCTCGTCCCGGTGTTCATTATCATCGCGGTCATTTGCGGACTTATCATGATGCAGCCCGATCTCGGCGCCTGCATCGTCATCGCCGGCGCCTCGCTCATCATCATCGTTGCCGGAGGCGCGAACCTGAAGCAATTGTTCTTATCCGGCGTTATCATCGGATCGATCGTGGCCGCGCTGGTCAGCATCTCGATGCTTCACGACCCGGACAGCTGGACGTACCGGATCAACCGGTTCACGGCCTTCATGGACCCGACGTCGGACATGCTGAACACCACGTACCATCTGTCACGGTCGCTTGAAGCGCTGGGACACGGCGGCATAACCGGGGCCGGCTTCGGGCACAGCATCCAGAAGCTCGACTACATGCCGTATCCCTACAGCGACTTCATCTTCTCCGTCATCGGCGAAGAATTCGGATTCATCGGCAGCTTGCTTTTCCTGCTCTTTTACTTATTCTTCATTTGGCGCGGGATGATCGTATCGCTTCGCTGCCCGGATGTGTACGGCACGATCGTCGGCGTCGGCATTGTCGGAATGATCGCCGTGCAAGCCATCGTCAATATCGGCGGGGTTACGGGCGCGATGCCGCTTACCGGGGTTACGCTGCCCTTCATCAGCCACGGCGGCTCCTCGCTTCTCGTCTGCTTGCTCGGCATGGGCATCCTGCTTAGTATCTCCCGCGAGTACAACCGGCCGGAGAAGGTGGAGAAGGTCATCTCGACGCGCAGCACCGTACCCGCCGCCAAATCGATCCGCTGATCGCATCGTATACGTTCTAATACGTTCAAAAGGCATGTCCCGCGAGGGACATGCCTTTTTGTTGTTCTGCCTGGCTTATTTCAAACGCGCGACTTCTTCGGCTGCCGTCTCTTCTTCTTTGAAAGCGACGCCCTCTACCTTGATGTTCACTTCCACGACATGCAGTCCCGTCATCGTCGCTACCGCTTCCCTGACGTTCTCCTGCAACTGGCGGCACACTTCCTGAATCGGAATACCGTATTTCACGATAATCCGCAGATCGATCGCCGCTTCGAGCTGACCGACCTCGACCGATACGCCCTTCTGCGCATTCTTGCCGCTCAGTCGTTTGGCAAGGCCTTCGGATATCCCCCCGGACATAGCAGCAATGCCAGGAGTTTCAAGCGCAGCCAAGCCCGCGATGGTGGCGACTACGTCGTCTGAAATACGAATGATGCCGGATTGAAGTTCTTCTGTCATGCCACTCACTCCTCGTTCACCTTATGTTTCCATTGTATCGGAACCTTACATTCGAAGCAAGGCATTCCCTTCGCGAGCCGTCCAAGTTTACACAAACGACTTTTTCAGCTATAGTGTTAACAGAATTTCCAATTTCCAAATACGGGGTGCCTGGAACATTGAATCAGAAACTGTTTTTTGCCTTACTCATCGGTCTTTTCGTACTAAGCGGGATTAGTCATTACGCCCATTTCGGAACCGTCGCGGAGTTCATCATCTCCGCGCTCGCGATTCTGTTCGTAGCGGGTTTCCTCGGGAAAGCGACCGAAAGCGTGGCCCATTACGCCGGGCAGCGGCTCGGCGGCTTCCTGAACGCAACGTTCGGCAACGCGGCGGAGCTCATCATCGCGATCTTCCTGGTGCGCGAAGGGCTGTTCGACATGGTGAAAGCGAGCATCACCGGTTCCATTATCGGCAACCTGCTGCTCGTTCTGGGGGCCAGCGTGCTGCTCGGGGGATTGAAGTTCAAGGAGCAGCGCTTTAACGTACAGTTGGCCAGCCACAACTCCTCGCTCATGATTCTGGCGGTCATCGCGCTCGGCATTCCGGCCATCTTCATCTCGACGCAGCATTTCTCCGCGCACAAAACGCAGCTGCTCAGCTTGACCATCGCGGGCATCCTGATCGTTGCTTACATCCTGTGGCTGGTGTTCTCGATGATCACCCACAAGGATATTCTCGGCGACGTCGAGGAGACGACGCCGGACCATGGCGAAGAGGCTTCCTGGTCCAAATCGACGTCCGTCCTGTTCCTTGTCCTGGCCACGGTGATGACCGCGTTCGTCAGCGAATGGCTCGTCAGCACGCTGCATACGTTCACGGCGAAATTCGGCTTCTCCGAGGTGTTCATCGGCGCCTTCCTGATCGCCATCGTCGGCAATGCCGCCGAGCATAGCGCGGCCGTCATGCTGGCTATGAAGAACAAGATCGGCGCGGCCGTGGAAATCGCCGTCGGCAGCAGCTTGCAAATCGCGCTGTTCGTAGCGCCGGTGCTCATTCTGGTCAGCGCGCTCTTCGGCGAGACGATGGACATCGTATTCACTCCGATCGAGCTTGCCGCCATTGCCGTTTCCGTCTTCATCGCCAAGTCGATCTCGAAGGACGGCACGACGAACTGGTTCGAAGGCGCGCTGCTCATCTTCGTCTACATTATTCTGGGCATTTCGTTCTACCTGGTGTAAGCAGCAAGGCGTTCCCCCGGGAACGTCTTGTTTTCTTTCCTGCTATTCGGCCGTTATCCTCTTCCCGTTCGGATCTCATTCGAATCCGGTGCGAATAGGCGGTTCGGCGCAAAAAAAAAAAGCAGCTGCACGTTACTGCGGCTACTTCTCCAACGCTTCATAGAGCTGAGCCAAATTCCGCTCCAGCTTGCTGATGATTTCTTTGCCCACAATCTCGGTCACGAGTCCCGCACGAATCGCAAAATCGACCTCTCTGGAAAAACCATATATTTGAGTATCCAGCACTTCTTCATAGAGCGGACATTGACGCGTCGTCAAATTTTCCATTTGGACTTCGATTAACTTCTCAATTTTATTGGCATCCTCGTGAAGGAGATTGAGCGCTTTTTGATGCAAGTGAATAAGAACATCGGATGAAGACATCGTACTCCTCCTTGTGCATATTGCTTCGCTAATCGTCGATATGTCTTATACCCTTTATATTAGACGAAATCAAACGAATGTACAAGGTCAAAACAAATAAGCGCCCCACCGATTATTCGGTGAAGCGCTTTCCTTGTTGCTTAGGACGAAAAAACTATTCGACTATCGTTACATTCAAGTTGTGCTTGGCGAACACTTCGGCCATAGCCGCTTGTGCTTCCTCCGCATCCGGTCCATGGACGTGAAGCTCGTAGGAGTGACCGCCGACCAATGTGGTGAATAGGCCGAGGATGCTTTTGACGTCAATGTATTTGTTCTCGGCTTGCAGAACGATGGACGACCGGAATTTATTGGCCGTTTGCGAAATATCAACGATTGCCGCATTATTGGACATGGGAATCCCTCCATTATTTAGTTACATTCGCTAACTTCACTCATCATAACCCGATTTCGACATTCCTACAAGGGGGCTTTTACTTTAAATTTTCAGGATTCAAGCCTTCCAGTTCGGGCAGGACGAACAAGCCGTCTTTGCGGATCAGGACATCGTCGAAATACACTTCGCCGCCGCCGTATTCCGGCCGCTGGATGAGCACCAAATCCCAGTGAACGGCGGAACGGTTGCCGTTGTCCGTCTCCTCGTACGCCTGGCCCGGCGTAAAATGAAGGCTGCCCGCGATCTTCTCGTCAAACAGGATGTCCTTCATCGGATGCAGAATATACGGGTTGAAGCCAAGACTGAATTCGCCGATATAGCGCGCGCCCTCGTCCATGTCGAGAATTTCGTTCAGCTTGGCGGTATTGTTGCTCGACGCTTCGACGATCTTCCCGTCTTTGAACGTAAATGCGATATTCTCGAACGTGACGCCGGAATAGACCGATGGCGAATTATACGTGATCGTGCCTTGAACGGAATCGCGCACCGGGCAGCTGAACACTTCGCCGTCCGGAATGTTGCGTTCGCCCGCGCATTTGCTCGCGCCGATGCCTTTGATCGAGAACGTCAAGTCCGTGCCCGGCGCGACGATCCGCACCTTATCCGTCTTCGCCATCAACGCCTGCAACGGATCCATGGCCTTATCCATCTTCGCATAGTCCAAATTGCACACGTCGAAATAGAAATCCTCGAACGCTTCCGTGCTCATGTTGGCCAGCTGCGCCATGGAATCGTTCGGGTAGCGCAGCACGACCCACTTCGTGTGCTTCACGCGCTGCTCCGAGTGAATCGGATGACGGTAATATTTGTCGTACAGGTTCATTTTGTCGCTTGGCACGTCGGCCAGCGAGTTGATGTTCTCGCCCGATCGAACCGCTATGTAGCCCTGCATCGCCTGCATCCGCTTCAAATCGAAGGAGGCCCACAGCTTGATCTGTTCCTCCGTCGCATTCATGAGCATCGTCCGCAGCACGGTGCGGTCGCTCGTTTCGACGAACGGGCGGCCTCCGCGCTTGGCCACCTCTTCGACCAAGCATTTCGCCAATTCCCGTTCCGAGCCGATCATATCGATGAGTACATTTTCACCGGGCTGCACGTTAATGGAATAGCCTGCCAGGTTCTCCGCAAGCTTCTGCATTCTTGGATCACGCATGTCATTACCTCCGCTTCGTTCTTACACATTTCTTACGCAAGTATATTAACATGTTTGGCTGGCGTATGCACGGCGGCTTCCGTCATGCGCCTCCGACCGCCGGCATTCATAAGTTGAAGTTCAGCCGCGTCGTCCGGTTCTCTTCCACTGGCTTCCCGTCGACCTGGTATCGGAACGCGGTCCGCTCTTCCAGCGAGAGCGGCAGCAGCTTCTTTCGGTCGATCGCCAGCTTGCAGGTCGATTGCGCCTGCATCGTCGCGAGCATCGATTCGAGCGTCCGTCTGGAATGTGCCAGCTCGCCGTTCCATTCCGCTTCAAGCGCGGATTGATCAGCCGGGCTCAGCGGTTTGGCTTGGGTTTGCACATGCCCCTGTCCTTGCGGCGCGGCGGATACGTTCGCGGGAACTTTCTTCTCCAACAGGCTGAATTCGCCGCGCAGGCGATCGGACCATAGGGCAGCCGTCTTCTTCGGGTCCGTCGTGATGCGCAATACGGTCCGCTGACCGGTCGACTCCTCGGGAATGATTTCCGTCTTGACCGCCGCCGCTTCGATTTCGTTCAGCAGTTCGAGCGGATTCCGCTGCGATGGCAGCATGCTCCCCCCGGTTCCCTGCACGTTGACTTGGTTATGGTTGCTGACCGTCCCTTGGTACGCGCTTGGATTGCGATCCGCCTGCGTTCCGGTTCCGATGCCGGTCTCTCCGCTGAATGCATATCGGTCGACGCCGGACAGGCCTGCGACGGACAATGACAGCAGCTCCTGCGGCGAACGGTTATTGGCATGCGCACAGCCCGTCAGCGCCAGGCAAACGGCGCCGATCGCGATTAGCTTGCTTCGATTCATCTTCGCTCACCATCCTGTTTCAGCTTGATTCGTCCTCCACGGATAGCGTCTGTTCGATCATCGATCTTTATGTACCTGCGGAACATTTGCTTCTATATGATTCGAGCAATTCGGGTTATTCGATTCGAGTTATTCGGGCACAAAAAAACGGCGAACGCCATATGCGCACGCCGGCTGCCTGCCGCCTACCCGTTATCGCCGATGCAAATACGGTTCCGGCCATTCTTCTTCGCTTCGTACAAAGCCATGTCCGCTTTGTTGAACAACGATTCCACGCTGATTTTGTCCTCTTCGAAGGTCCATTCCGAGATGCCGCACGACACCGTTACCGGAGGATTCGTCTGCGTCTCCACCGAACTGCGGATTCGTTCGGCGATGCGAAGCGCTTGTGCCGTTCGGATCCGCGGCAAGTAGACGGCCAGTTCTTCTCCGCCCCAGCGCGCCGCGATATCGGTATCGCGAATGCAGCTGCGGATGGCGTCGCTGACGAGAACCAGGATGCTGTCGCCGACCAGATGGCCGTACGTATCGTTGACGCGTTTGAAATGATCGATGTCGACAAGCACGAGCGAGCCGCAGCGGTCCTTGCGCTGACGAAGCTGAATCTGTTCGTTCAAGAAGTGCCGCGCGTGGAGGCCCGTTAAATTATCCGTAATGACCATGCGCCTCACTTCCGCATGGAGGGAGGCATTGGCTACCGCAAGTCCGATGTGCGTCGACAGCACTTGAAGGAGCTTGTAGTTCTCGTACGAGAAGAAGTTCGGCGTCAGATGCGAGACCATGATGACCCCGACGACTTCCGCCCCTGCCATGACCGGCGCGGCAATCAGCGACCTGGAGCCGGTAGCGTCCATCAGCTTGGAGTCGACGATCCGCGTAGACCAGTAATCGGAGACGATCAGCGGTTCCCGGGTCCTGACCACGACCCCGCTAAACCCGTTGTCGGTGGAGTAGATCGCATTCGCTTCCATCGGAATGTTGCTCGCCACGATCCGGAAGCGGTTATCTTCGATGCTGAGCTGCATCATGTGGCAGTAATCCGCTTTGAAAATTTGGAGCAGCTCGGTCAAGACGAAGTCGAACACTTCGTTCAGCCGCAGGGATTGGTTCAGCCGCTTCGTCAATTCGTTAATGAGCTGAAGCTCGCTGATCAGCAGATTGGACTGCTCGTACAGCTTGGCATTCTCGAAAGCGGAACCGGCCGTGTCGACGAGCATGAGCATCGAACGCTGCTCGAACTCGTCCCACTGCTGCTGCTTGCTCAAGCTGAGCACGCCGTACACGGCTTGTTTGCCCCGCATCGGAATGGCCAGCCTGATCCCGCCCCCTTCCTCCTCGGCGGAAACCGGCCTGCCCGTCAGGAACGCTTCCGCGTTCAGGTCGTCGTTCGTATGGCGCAGCAGGAGCGGCTTCACGCGATTGTCGGCATACAAGAAATCCTGCGACAGATACAGGTTGATATCGGCGCCGGGGTACATCCCTTCGACGTCGTCAAGCAGCACATGAAGCACCGAGTAGACGTCGTTCTGGTCATGAAGCCGCTTCGCGGCCTGAAACAGCTTGTCGCGCCCGCGCGCTTCCTTGTCGCTGATTTGCTGTCGTTTCAATACCTGCCTGACCGTCAGCAGATCGAATGCATGGTCGTACATCTCCTGCAGCGCAAGAGCTCCGGCTTGCAATAGCGGAAGCAAGGCTGCCGTGCGGTCCGGCGCCGCCACCGTTAAGCGCGCGATGCAGTCCCCTTCCCTCGTCCTGCTGCATACAGGCGCCTGCAGAGCTTCGCCCTCTTCATGCGTTCCGCTGCCGCCGCTCCATTCGTCCAGGACGCCGCCTTCGGCGTTCAGCAGCCGGACGGGATGCTGCAGCAAGGGAGAAGATATGGTTATGGCTTGCGCGAGCCATCGGTTCCAGGTTTCTTTCATTAAAATGGTTATAAGCTTATCGTCTCCGGCATGAAATTCGCCTTGCGGTAACCAAATGTCAGGCTGCTGCGTCTCCCGAATATCGGCCGCCAAGAGCTCGACGGAATTCGATATAGACATGTCATGTGAACTCATCATACGCAGCATCATCCTCGGCTTTCCTCTACATTCCAGGTCGTCTTACATCTTCCACTATACTTGAAAACTAGCTTGATTGCACTATTAATGGTTGGAAAAAAATAGGTCTTAAGATATGTTTTCGACAACTTCTCCGCGCCATGCTCCATGGCCGGCACCCCGCACTGCCGTCCAGATGCGCGCGGCGCTTCGATATCGTGCCTGCCGCCTTTAAAATACTTGACATTGCGCTATGAGTTTATATAATATTTATAGTTGAATACATGGGAACGGTTTTGTGTCACCCTCATAGAGGCTGTCGCGATCAGGCCTGCGGCTGAACATGCCTGATAAATCCGCATTGATTGTCAATGCAGACAAGACAGTACTCGGCGAAACACCCATTTTCAAACATTCCATTTGAAGAAGGAGTTTTACGACACATGTCAAGATATACAGGTCCTAAATTCAAACTCTCCCGCCGCCTCGGCATCTCCCTGAGCGGTACTGGCAAAGAATTGAAGCGCGCATTCCCACCAGGTCAACACGGCCCGGGCCAACGCAAAAAAATGAGCGGCTACGGCATTCAATTGCAAGAGAAACAAAAGCTGCGCCACATGTACGGCGTAAACGAAAAACAATTCCGCAACCTGTTCGACAAAGCCTCGAAGCTTAAAGGTATCGCCGGCGAAAACTTCATGGTTCTGCTCGAGAGCCGTCTGGATAACCTGGTTTACCGTCTTGGCTTCTCCAACTCCCGTGCAGGCGCGCGTCAGCTCGTTTCCCACGGTCACGTTACGGTAAACGGCAAGAAAGTCGACATCGCTTCGTACACGGTTTCCACTGGCGACGTAATCGGCCTGCGCGAACGCAGCCGCGCTATGAAATCGATCAAAGAAGCGCTGGAAGGCCGCAACTTCCTGCCAAACTACCTGGAGTACAACGACGCTGCCGTTGAAGGCAAATACGTTCGTCTTCCGGAACGCGCCGAGCTTCCGCAAGAGATCGACGAGAAGCAAATCGTCGAGTTCTACAGCCGTTAATAAGCAAGAGGTCCGAAGCAATCGCTTCGGACCTTTTTTATTTCCCGATCGGCATCGGCTGGATTCGCTTATCCGGTCTCATCGCAATCATTAACGCGGCCATCTCTTCTCGACCGCGGGCAGTGCAGGGAACGGCGCATGCGGCTCCATCTGGTACCAGTACGCAACGGAAGAGACGTCGTCGGAACGCTCGAACAGCTGCACGGAGTTATGGCCGATCTGTTGAACCGTGACGCGCAGGTCCTTCTCGAACCGGATCGGGTCGAGCAGATGCCAGCGGTACATGCCGTGCATCGGCACGTTATGGCCGTACCACGGATCGATCTTGGTCGATTCCTTATAGAACTGGTAGCCCAGATACGGCGTCGAATAGGATTCCGGCACGCCCTGCTCCATATTGTTGAAGCACCATGCGCCGCCGACGTAATCCTCCGTGCCCGTGCCGCAGATGGTCGGCCATTCGTCGTCGCCGTCCATATAGAATTTGATCTCGCCTTCGCCCCACCAATAGCGCTCCAGAGCCGCCCACGCCAAATAGGTACCGATATAATGGCCCTCGCCCTTGACGTTGTCGAGGATCGTATAGTCCTTGCCCAGCTCGGTGACGGCTTCCCGGCGCCATTGCGCATGAAAATACGCCGTGTTCTCCGGCAGCTCGTCCACCAGCGCGTAATTGAACGCATAGAAGAAACCGCCGATGTCGGTGGCATGCTGGTTCACGATCGTAATCCGGGCCGATTGGCGGAACGGCATCGGAATGTAACAGTTCATGCCGCCCGTCGGCGCGACGCAGATTGGAAGCGAATTCACGTTGGTCCGGATCCCGAAGCCATTGCAGAAGAAATCGCCGAGCGGCACTTCGACCGACGGCTCCGTCTCGTCGTCCCAGAACATGCGGATGACCAGGTCGCGAAGCACGAAGTGCCCCGGATGTCCATTGCCCGTTCGATCGGTGACCGTAATCCAGAAATGCTGGATGATCCCGGTTCCCTGAATGGAAGCAAGCGTAACCTCTTCACCCGCCGTCAGCGTGATCGCCGGACGCCCTTTTCGGCCGGGGCCAAGATTGCTCGACGCTTTGCCGCCCTGCCCTTTCTCGCCGTTTGGATTTTCCGCCGTAATCGATCTTGTCCGCGCTTTCGTGACGAGCGGCGCCGATGCAAGTCCGAGTCCCAATCCGTTCTGTTGCAGCATATGCCTCACCTCATGTATCAGATATTGTGCTTGTACGAGCCTATTATATAATGAAAGATAAGAAGATCCGTTACCGTATATTGTTCAGTTATTTATCCATTATTGCTGAGGTGTTGAACGTGCAAATCGAACGGTTGTCCCCGTATATCCGGGTCGCGATGGATAGTGTGCTGGACGCTTCTTGGAGCATCGGCAAGCGCGTCATTTGGGATTACGAGCTGCTTTATCTGATGGAAGGCCAACTGCTCGTCACGGTGGAAGGGGAGACGTACGAGGGAAGCGCGGGGGATTACTTCTTCTTTAAACCGGGTCAGACGCATTCCATTCAAATTATCGGCGGGACGCGGATCCGGCAGCCGCATGTCCACTTCGACTTGACGGTCCAGCCCGACAGCCCGGAGGTCGGCGTCTCCTTCAAGCCGCTGGAGCAGATGACCGCCAAAGAACGGGGCTGGCTGCGAAGCAACGAACTGGACGCCCGGCCGTATTACATTCCTTCCCGCTTCCGGCCGGGCGACCCGCTTCCGCTCGAGCAGGCGTTATTCGAACTGATCCGCGAATTCGAGACGAAGCCTCCCTTCCACGAGCTGCGGATGAAGAGCCTCATGCTCGACATCCTGTCCCTGATCATGCGCGAGCAATACTGGGGCAGCAAGGCGCCCGGCGGCGGACAGCTGGAGCTGCTCGCCGAGATCAAAGCCTTCATCGACCACAACGCCCATCGCAGCGTGAGCCTCGAAGAGCTCGAGGTCCGGTTCCATATCAGCAAGTTTTATTTGATCCATCTGTTCAAGAACGTCTTCCAACGGACGCCGATTCAGTATCATCAGCATATCCGGCTGGAGAAGGCCAAGACGATGATCCGGTACACGTACTTGTCCTTGCAGGAAATATCGGATCAGCTCGGCTATTCGACGATCCACGCGTTCAGCCGGGCATTCAAGTCGTACGAGGGCTGCAGTCCTTCCCGCTACCGCGCGACCATGTCGGGCTGATGCTCCTTCAGCCAGCCGCGCAGCGGCACGTCGGCATCCGTAGGCGTATAATGGCCGTTGCAGTTCACGCCGTAGCCGAGCATCTGGCGGCGAATCGGACTGCTGTTCTCCCACAGGTGCGAAACGGTCATATCGTCCTTCGTGCGAATCCAGCGGTAGCCGTAGCCGTAGAACAGCACTTTGCGCGTCAGCTCCGACCAGTTCGGCGTGCCCGCATGCCAGAGGCGCCGGTCGAAGAAGACGGCCGTGCCCGGCTTGACGCGAACCGGAATGGCGCCCTCCGGCTGTCCGTGGCGGTCGGCCGGCATGTCCAGGCTGTCGTTCAAATGACTGCCCGGCACGACCCAGAAATTGCCGCGGTCGGCCTCGGATACGTCCGATAAGAAATACGCCACCTTCAGCGACAGCCTTGGCCGCGGATGGGATTCCATCTCCACGTTGACGCGCCCGCTGTCTTGATGCCAGCCGAACGTCGCGTCGTTCTTGGCCTGGCCGGACGGCGGCGTCGCAATCATATGGGCGTGATACAAGTAGATGTTCCAGCCAAGCAAGCCCCATACCTTCGGAAGCACCTTCTCGTAGTCGACAAGGTCAAGAAACAGCTCGTGATCCGGAATGAAATTTGGATAAAACAGCGCCGTCTTCGGGTCATGTCCCTCGCTGAGCTTGTTCGCGTATATCCGGTCGAACGCTTCGGTAATGCGGGCGGTCTGTTCCTCCGACAAGGCGTTCTCCAGGATTAAATAGCCGGTTTCGTTAAACGTCCTGCGCTCTTCTTCTGTTAACGCATACTGCAAGCATGATGGATTCATCGTCGATCCCCTCCATGGTAGTGTTGCGCTTCCTGTCTCTATCATAAGAGTTCATCCGCCGCGTTTCGAGTAACGATCCGGTTATCTTTTGTACGATTCAACGATTGTTATGACAACGCTCTCATTTCGCCGTTCAGTCCGCCCTTCCGTTCAGGAATGCCGTCGGCGAGCAGCCGGTCAGCTTCTTGAATACCCGATTGAAATACGCTTGATCGCAAAATCCGGTTTCTTCCGCGATCTCGCTGATCGGCATCATGCGGTCGAACATCAGCTCCTTCGCCTTGGCGATGCGGACATGGTGCAAGTATTCGATCGGCGTTAAGCCGGTCACCGACTTGAACGCATGCGAGATATGATTCGGCGTCCGTCCGGTGAACCCGGCCAAGTCGCGCAGCGTCACGGGCTCCCGGTAATGGCCGAGCAAATAATGCTTGATGTCCTCCGCCATATTGATCTTCTTGGCCGGGAGCTTCCAGCGGTCGCGTTCGTAATTGATGATGCCGAGCAGCTCCAGCAGAATCGCGTAGCACGTCGTTTCCGAGTACGGTCCCCGCATGAGCCGGTGGTGCTGGAGCAGCAGGAAACGCTGCTTGAAATATTCGAACGCGCCGATCGACGCATGGCAGGGGCGATTGTCTTCGAGTATGGGCAGCAGCGCCCGGTCATGCGCTTCCAGCGTGAAATGCGTCGCATAACGCTGATGATCCCCGGTTCCTCTGCCGCCGCGAACCGTCCCGGCCGGTATGAACAGCACGTCTCCCTTCTGCAGGCTGACCGTATCGTCATTCACCCAGTAATCGACCTTCCCTCGCGTGATGACGAGCAGGATATGGTACTGCGTGACGCTTCGCCCCATATCCCATTGCCCTTGAAACTCTTTCACGTAACAGGTATGCAGTTTGATCATTAGGCTATTCCTCCCGCTCCGCCGCGTCGTTCTTACTACTTTTCGCGATACGGTGTCGGATCTCCTTCGTGAAGAAGCTGGCATGCTGCGGCATGCCGATGCGATTGCAACGGACGGCACGCATACAGAAACCCCGCTCCGTGCGAGGAGCGGGGTTTGTAAGAACGTTATGCATGCTGCGTACGCATTGAAAAGGCGCGCGCTGTGTGCGCTGGTGCGCCGTGCGTGCTGCGTACGCTGCGTGTCCCGCGCGATGCTTAAACGATAGCCGCCAACATCAAGCGATATCGCCTTTCGCCGCAGCTTCCGCCAGAAGCGCCGATGTTTCGGCAACGGGCGACGATGCCGCGGTCACCGGCGACGATCCGTTCCGCGACGTCAGCCCGCGCACCAGGGCGTTCAGATCGATGCCCGATACGCTCTTCAGCATTTCCGGCGCCGTCGCCATCAGCGACGTGACGTAATTGCTGACGCGGGCAGCGCCTTCGCCGTGACCGGTATCGACGACGGTCAGCTTGTCGATCGCGCCGATCGGCTCGGCGACTTTGCCGGCCAGCTCCGGCAGCATCTTCACGATAATATCGAGCACGGCCGCTTCGCCGAACGATTCGAACGCGTGGGCCAGCTTCTCCTTCGCTTCCGCTTCCGCCAAGCCGCGCAGACGGATGACATCGGCTTCCGCCGTGCCTTTCGCCCGTTCGGCGTCCGCGATCGCGAGACCTTCCAGCCGCTTCTGCTCCGCGTGCGCCTTCGCTTCCGCCTCGATTTGATACTGCGCGGCGTCCGCCTCGCGCATCCGCTTCGCCTTATCGGCTTCCGCCGCCTGCTCGACCGCGTACCTGTCGGCGTCCGCCTTCTTCTTCACTTCCGCGTCGTACTGCTTCTCGCGGCGCAAAATTTCTTTGCCCTCGAGATCGATCTCGCGCTCTTTCCGCACGAGCTCGACCTGCATCTGTTCTTCGACGACGGACTGCTTGGCGCGCGCTTCCTGAATGGCGTAAGCCTGGTCGGCTTCCGCCTTGGCGGAATCCTGTTCCTTCTTGAAGGAAGCGACCTTCAATTCCTTATCCTTGGCCGCTTCCGCGATATGCGTATCGCGCAGCAGCTCGGCCTTCAAGCCTTCTTCTTCAGCGCGTGCCTTCTGAATCCGGGAATCCCGCACCGCTTCGGCTTCGGCGATGTCGGCATCGCGCTTGACGGCGGCGATGCGCGGCTTGCCGAGCGCTTCCAAGTATCCGTGCTTGTCGCGCACATCCTTGATCGTGAACGAAACGATCTGCAGCCCCATCTTCTTCAAATCCCGCGCCGCGACGCTCTGCGCTTCCTGCGCGAATTTATCGCGGTTCCGGTATACTTCCTCCACGGTCATGCCGCCGAGGATCGAGCGCAGATGGCCTTCAAGCACTTCCTGCGCCTCGCCCTTGAGCGCCTCCGTCGGTTTGCCCAGGAACTGCTCGGCGGCCGTCGCGACGTCTTCGACGGAACCGCCGATCTTGATAATGGCAACGCCGTCGCAGAATACCGGAACGCCCTGCTCGGTGAACACTTCCGGCGTCGACACGTCGAGCTTGTGGGACAGCAGCGACAAGAAGTCCGCTTTCTGAACGACCGGCAGGATGAACGCGCCGCCGCCCCGGACGATTTTGTTCTTGCGTCCCGACTCGTCGACCGCGACGTTGTGACTGCCCAGGAAGGACCCCGTGACGATCATCGCTTTATCCGGTCCGACGGTCCGGTATCTGGCCCAGAAGGCCAAGCCAAGCAGAATTAATACGCCGACGACGACCGCCGGAATGATCAAATAATCAGGCATGTAATAACTTCCCCTCTCTTTCGTGCGTCTAGAGCTCTAATTTCGATACGAGAAGCGTATGCGCTTCGATGCCGATCACGACGATGCGCGAACCGGCTGCGATCTCCGTGCCGTCGAAGCTCGCGGCAATATGGTTCGACAAGCCCACGCCGGCTTTCACCGTCACTTCGCCGAACCCGCTCGCCGGAATCGGCACGGTCACCTCGCCTCTCATGCCGGTCAGTTCTTTCATGGAGTAGCCGGTCGAATGCTCGCTCCGCTCCATGGGGCGAATGTACGCATAGTACACGCCGATCGCCGCTGCCACGGCCCCAAGCGCGGCTAACGCCGCGTTCGCCGCATGACCGAACCCGCTGTGATGCTCAAGCAGCAAGCCCGCGCCGCCAAAGACGGTCACGCCGCCGACGACGGCCGTCGGCTTCAGAACGGGCACCCCGTCCAGCGACAGGAAATCGAGCACGCCGTCGAGCGCGAGGCTGAGCCAGTCGCCCAATACGACGCTGACGAGCGCGAACAGAATGCCGGCAATCAAACAGCCGAGATAGAGTCCTTCCATGCCCTCCCTCCCATTCCTTGAATTCCATAATATTGAATCGCATCCGATATTTATTACGTCGCCGCGAAGAAGAAGTTTCGCCGCCGAAGGAAGCGATTGCTCCGAAAATGTCGAAACATGCCGTCATCGCTGCAATTGCAACGGAAGTAAGCAAGGCCAAGAAGCTTATAGTACTAGGCAATATATGCTAGCGGAGGACCACTTTCACGAACTTCCGCTTGCCGACCTGGATAATGTCGCCGTCGGCCGGCACGACGTCCGCCGTCCAATCCTCGATCCGCCGCTCGTTGATGCGCACGGCGCCCTGCTGCACGCTCCGTTTCGCTTCGCTGACGGAAGGCTGCAGGCCGAGCGCCGTAAGCAGCTTCAGAATGCGGATCCGGCCATCCTCCAGCTCCGCCGCCGGCAATGCCGCTTCCTCAATGTCGTCCGGCAGCGACCGCTTCTGGAACACGGCAATAAAATGCCGCTCGGCCGCCTCCGCCGCGGCTTCGCCGTGGTACATCCCCACGAACATGCGGGCCAAGGCCATCTTGACATCGCGCGGATGCTTGCTGCCGTCCGCGATGCCGGCGCGAAGCTGCTCCAGCTCCTCGCCGCCGACAGCCGTCGCAAGCTCGTAGTACGTCAGCATCAGCTCGTCGGGAACCGACATCGTTTTGCCGTAGATTTCGTTCGGCTCTTCGTCGATGCCGATGTAGTTGCCCAAGCTTTTGCTCATCTTGTTCACGCCGTCCAAGCCTGCGATGAGCGGCATCATGATCGCGGCCTGCGCCGCTTTGCCGTATTCCTTCTGCAGCGTGCGGCCCATCAGCACGTTGAATGTCTGGTCGGTGCCGCCGAGCTCCACGTCGGTCTCCAGGGCGACGGAATCGTAGCCCTGCATAAGCGGGTAGAAGAATTCATGAATGCTGATCGGCTGCCCGGACTGATAGCGCTTCGTAAAATCGTCCCGTTCGAGCATGCGCGCGACCGTCACTTTCGCCGCAAGCGTTACGACCTCCGCGAAGTTCATCGCGCCGAGCCAGTCGGAATTGTAGTAGACCGTCGTCTTGGCCGGGTCGAGCAGCTTGTAGATTTGCTTCTGGTACGTCTCGGCATTCCGCTTCACGTCCTCTTCGCTCAGCTGCTTGCGCGTCTCGGATTTCCCCGTCGGATCGCCGATACGGCCCGTAAAATCGCCGATGATGAGCTGTACGTCATGGCCGAGCTGCTGAAATTGCTTCAGCTTGTGGAGCACGACCGTATGCCCGATATGAATGTCCGGCGCGGACGGATCGAGCCCGAGCTTCACTTTAAGCGGCGTGCCCGTCGCCACGGCGTTCGCCACTTTTGCTTTCAAATCCTCTTCCGGCACGATCTCGGCGACACCCCGCCGAATGACCGCCATTTGCCGCTCGACTTCCTGCTGCTGCGCGGCCGTCAGCTGTTCCCATTTCACCATGCGAACCCACTCTCCCTATCAGAAAATGACAAAAAATCCTTCTCGTCTCAAGGGACGAGAAGGATTAGCTCGCGGTACCACCCTCGTTAGAGCCGCCGGGTTCCCCGCAGCATCGGGTTCATGCTGACAGGCATGCCTGCGCTTCGGCTCTCACTTCATTTCATAACGGATCTTATCCGGATGCAGACTACTGGAAGAACCGCTGCCCCAAGAACAGGCAACCGTCCGCTCGCGCGTTCGTCCGATCAGCTCAAGGCGGTAATTCAACATACGGCGCGTGCCGGTTCGCACCTGCCACCGGCTCTCTGGTATCGCGGTCCGCATCTCTACTGATGCCCATCATCGCATTGTCGATATGCAGTTGTTGCGAAGCCGGTACGGCCATGGCCGTTAACCTTGTATCAGGTTATACCACAGGGCGGCGAGAGAAGTCAACGGCTGCCCGCCGAAAGCGGGGAAATGGTCGAGGAACCGACATTTTCACGGCCCAAGCCCTCCTTCAAATGGCGATTTATGCTATAATAATGGAGTTAATCGGAGGAGGCTAATCATTCTATGGATCAAGACCGACAACAGCACGCCAAAGGTTACAGCAAATGGCGGACCTTCGGGATCGTGACGTTGATAACGTTTAAATGGCTCTTTATCTTCGGACTATTAATCGGATTATTCGCTACGGCCGCCGTTGCCGGCTACGTGGCCTCATTCGTTAAGGATGAACCCGTTCGCTCGCGGGAAGAAATGGAAGCGAAAATCAATGAGAACGCCGTCACGGGGTTCGTCTACTTCAACGATGGACAAACCCCCGTCGGTCAATTGCGCACGGAGGAAGACCGGCGCCTGATCAAGCGGGAAGATATTCCGCCGCAGGTCGTCAACGCCGTGCTCGCGACGGAAGACAACAACTTCTATAAGCACGTCGGGATCGACTTCAACGGACTCGCCCGCGCGGTCAAGCAGAAGGTGCTGAACGAGGATACGCAGACCGGCGGCAGTACGCTGACGCAGCAATTGGTGCGCCAGGTGTTCCTGACCCTGGACAAGACCGACAGCCGGAAGGTGAAGGAAATTTTCCTCTCGCTGCGGATCGAGCGCTTCTTGACCAAGGACGAAATCCTGACCGCGTATTTGAACAAAGTGCAGTTCGGCACGGGCAACACCGGCTACAACCTGTACGGTATCAAAGCGGCAGCCAAAGGCATCTTCAACATTACCGATCTGAACCAGCTGAACATCGCGCAATCCGCGTATTTGGCCGGTTTGCCGCAGCGCCCGTCAGCTTATACGGCCTTTACGAGCAAAGGCAAATTCAACCCCTCCGGCTTCAAGCTCTCCATGGACCGGCAGCGCCTCGTATTGAAACGGATGCTGGAAACGGGCCGCATCAGCCAGGAGCAATACGACGAGGCATTGACCTTCGACATCGAGAAATCGCTGGCCAAGCCGACGGAGAAAGCTTATTCGACGTTCCCGTTCCTGATGCTGGAATCCGAGCGTCAAGCGGCGGAGCTGCTCGTTCTGCACGACAATCCGGACTTGAAGCCCGAAGACGTCAAGAAGAAGGAGAACGCGCAGCTGCTCGAAGCGGCGCATCAGAATTTGCTCCGCGGCGGCTATCACATCTTCACGACGATCGATAAGAAAGTGTACAATTCGATGCACAAGGTCGGCTCGGATCCGAACAATTTCGGCGGCGACAGCAAGGAGAAAGGCCTTGAGCAGACGGGCGCCATCATGCTGGATCACAAGACCGGCGCCATTCTCGGCATGCTCGAAGGGCGCGACTTCTATACCGAGCAGTTGAACCACGCGACCCAAATGACCCGTCAGCCGGGCTCCACCATGAAGCCGATCGCCGCTTACCTGCCGGCCATCGAGAAAGGCTTGATTCAACCGGCGAGCATCATCGACGATTCGCCGATCGTCATGAAGGACGGCCAGAAGGGCTTCCATATCCCGATGAACGTGACGAACAAGTTCTACGGGCTCGTAACGGCGAGAGACGCGCTGAACCGCTCGCTGAATATTCCGGCGCTTAAAGTGTTCAACAACATCGTGACGATCCCCGAAGCGTGGAAGTTCGCGCGCAAGCTCGGCATCACGACGATTCAGCCGGAAGACGACTATGCGCAAACCGGCGTCATCGGCGGTCTGAGCATCGGGGTCTCCGTCGAGGAGCTGACCAACGCGTACGGCGCGATCGCCGACAAGGGCGTCTTCAACGATGCGTACATGATCAGCAAAATCACCGATGCGAACGGCAATATCGTCTACCAGCACGAAGACAAGCCGCTTCGCGTCTTCTCGGAGCAGACGGCCTTCCTCATGACCGATATGCTGCGGACGGTCATTTCCGAACCGCAAGGCTCCGGTCATAAAATCACGTCGTATTTCAAAAACTACGGCAAAATTCCGGTCGTCGGCAAAACCGGCTCGACTCAAAGCTACGGCGACGTATGGTTCATGGGCTTCACGCCGGACATTACGCTCGGCGTATGGGTCGGCTACGAGAAGCAGAAGAACACGCTGTCCAAGCCGGAGCGGGAACGAGCCCGCATTATCTGGTCGGATATCATGAACGAAGTGACGACCGAACGTCCGGAGCTCTTCCCGACCAAGGAGTTCACGATGCCTTCGGGCATCGCCAAGGCGACCGTATCCAGCCTGAGCGGCAAACTTCCGACCGATTTGACCCGCAGCGCGGGCAAGACGGTGACGGATTGGTTCAACACGAAGTTCCTGCCGAAGGAGCCGGACGATGCGCTGGTCAAGATGTCCGTTATCTCCTACAACGGGGTCAACTACATCCCGCAGCCGACTACCCCTGCGGACATGGTCAAGGAATTGCTCGTCGTCAAACGCGAGAAGCCGCTTGACCAGCTGATGCAGGAAATCGAAGCGGCGCAGGCGAAGCTGCCGGCCGACAGCCGCAGGCCGATGAGCGTCTACGTCCCTGCCGACGCCGGCAAGGACGCGCCTTCCATCGTCGATCCGCGCGTCGACGACGGCAGAGCGCCGAGCCCGCCTTCGAACGTGACGCTCGAGACGGTATCGACGACGAGCGCTTACCGCATTGCATTCAATCCGTCGCCGGAGAAAGACGTTATCGGCTATCGGCTGTACCGTGCCGTCAATAACGGATCGTTCGCGAATACCGGCAGTCCGGTCCTGACGGGACAAGATACGAAGTTCGTCAGCTATATCGGCAGCGGCGGCATTTACTCGTACTACGTGACCGCCGTCGACGTCGCGGGCAGAGAGTCCGCTCCGAGCCCGATCGTCTCATCCGGCGGCGGCGCGTACGAGCCGCAAGGTCCCGGAATGACATCCGACGGCGGCGCCCAGGACATTACGGGGCTTCCGCAAGATACCGGATCGCCTGCTAATGCAGGCACGACGACAATCGGAGGGAACGGTTCATCGGCCGCTCTCTCCGTTCCGGCCGCGCCAATGAACGTGTCGATCGACAGCACCGATATCGGCATTAAGCTGACTTGGGCCGACAATGCCACGGCGGAACAGGTAACCAGCTACAACGTGTACTACAGCCCGAGCCGAACCGGCAAGTACAGCAAGATCGGCTCTACGAACGAAGCGAGATTCGAATATGTATCGCCGTTAACAAGCGGCTACTTCCAAGTGAGCGCCGTGAACGAAACCGGCGAATCCCCGACTTCAAGTCCCGTCGGGCTTAAATAACAGCAAAAAAACCTTCCGATGCATCCGCTGGGATGCGTCGGAAGGTTTTTTTGGGTTGTTCCTGCCGGCTGGCTGTCAAGCCGGCCGGCTAATATAGAGCCCGTGAGGCGCCTCCGCTGAGCTCTAAGAGCTGCCACCGCTGGACGGCGCCGATTTTCGCGAAATCGTGATTCATCTTCGTGTGATTCATCTTCGCGCGATTAATCTTCGATCGTGGACAAATCGCCTGTCGGCAAATTCAGCTCCCACGCCTTCAGAACGCGGCGCATGATCTTGCCGCTGCGCGTCTTCGGCAGCTTATCCTTAAATTCGATTTCACGCGGCGCGGCGTGCGCGGAGAGGCCTTCTTTGACGAATTTCGTAATATCGGCCTTCAACTCGTCCGTAGCCGTGAAGCCCTCGCGAAGCGCCACGAACGCTTTAATGATTTCGCCGCGCATCGGATCCGGCTTCCCGATAACCCCCGCTTCGGCTACCGCCGGATGCTCGACCAGCTTGCTCTCCACTTCGAACGGGCCTACCCGCTCGCCGGCCGTATTGATGACGTCGTCGATGCGGCCTTGGAACCAGAAATAGCCGTCCTCGTCGCGATAAGCGGAGTCGCCGGAAATGTACCAGCCCGCAATGCGGAAATATTCCTCGTACTTGGCCGGATTGTTCCATACCTTGCGCATCATGGACGGCCAAGGCGTGCGAATGGCGAGGTTGCCCATTCGGTACGGCGGAAGCTCGTTGCCGCCGTCGTCGATGATCGCGGCCTGCACGCCCGGGATCGGCTTGCCCATGGAGCCCGGTTTAATGTCCATGCTCGGATAGTTGCAGATCAGCTGACCGCCCGTTTCCGTCATCCACCACGTATCGTGAATGCGCTGTTGATATACTTTCAATCCCCAGCGAACGACTTCCGGGTTCAGCGGCTCGCCGACGCTCAGCACGTGGCGAAGGCTGGACAGGTTGAATTGGCCGACGACGTCGTCGCCTGCGCCCATGAGCATACGGAACGCGGTAGGCGCGCTGTACCATACCGTTACGCCGTAGCGCTCGATCGTCTTGTACCAGTCCTGCGGACTGAAGCGTCCGCCGCGAATCACGTTCGTCGCGCCGTTCAGCCAAGGCGCGAAGATGCCGTACGACGTTCCCGTTACCCAGCCCGGGTCGGCCGTGCACCAATAAATATCGTCAGGCTGCAGATCAAGCACGACGCGGCCCGTAAAGTAGTGCTGGATCATCGCGTTCTGTACGTGGAAGATGCCTTTCGGCTTGCCTGTCGAGCCCGACGTGTAGTGAATGAGCAAGCCGTCTTCGCGGCCCAGCCATTCGATCTCGGCTTCATCGGAAGCGTTGGCCATTTCGGCTTTATAATCGATAATGCCGCCGCCCGCCTGCACATCGTCGCCCATCACGATGATATGCTTCAGTTCCGGCAATTCCTCGCGCGGAATGCGCGACAGCAGCGCCGGCGTCGTCACGATCGCGACCGCGCCGCTATCCTGCAGACGGTCTCTGACCGCCGTTTCCATGAACGCTTCGAACAGCGGTCCGACCACTGCGCCCGCCTTCAGCGAGCCAAGGAGGCTGAAATACAGCTCCGGCGTGCGCGGCATGAAGATGAAAACCCGTTCACCCTTGGCAATGCCCAGTCCGCGAAGCACGTTGGCGAACCGGTTCGACTGCTTCGCCATCTCTGCGAACGTATAAGATTCGTCTCTTGCGTTGTCGCTATAGTAGAGAGCAATTTTGTCGCCGCGCCCTGCTTCGACATGACGGTCGATTGCTTCATAGGCCATGTTCACGTTGCCCGTTTCATGCCAGGAGAAATGCTGCTCGAGTTCATCGAAACTGAATTGCGCATAGGTTTCCTCATAGCTAGCCATGTTGGAGCCGGATGCCGTCGCCGGAATCCGTTCTTGATGCAAATTACTCATAAATCATCATCCTCCTGCCCATAGTAAAACCGATTTGTCTAGTTCGGATCAACGTCCGAATACGCTTTCATATTATATCATGCTTGCCGTAATTCAGGCCATGCTTTTCATCCAACCTTTTTTTTGATATAAGTAGGGTAGTACAAGGTGAAACGGCTTTCGGCGTCCTTTCGGCAGCGGAAGGCCGTTTCATGCCGGTGAAATATAAGCTTGCCTGTGCGCCCATAACGCTTGCAGCGACTTATATTGGAGAAAGGAGCCGACTTCAATGGAACATCGCAAATGGCTGCATGCCGAAATCGTTCCTTTTCAAGGCCGGGAAATCATGATCGAAGGTCCGCTTCCCGCCGAACGGCTGGCCGGCTTGAGAATGCACCACCAATTGGACGCTTTCCGCCGTCCGCCGGAGCAGTTCAAGGCGCTTCTGGAAATCGCCGAGCTCCCCGAAGGGCGCATCATCGCGGCCCGGGACGGCGACCTTATCGTCGGCTACGTCACCTTCCACTATCCGGACGAGCTGGAGACGTGGTCGGAAGGCCATATGGACGATCTCGTCGAGCTCGGGGCCGTCGAGGTCGCGGACGACTACCGCGGACTTGGTTTGGCCAAGCGGCTCATTCTGCTCGCTTTCGAGCAAGAGCAGCTGGAGAACGTCATCGTCTATACGACGGAATATTATTGGCATTGGGATCTCGAAGGCACGGGACTGAGCGTGTGGGATTACCGCGCTATGATGGAGAATCTCATGAAGGAAGCCGGAATGATCTGGTTCGCGACGGACGACCCCGAAATATGCGCCCACCCGGCGAACTGCCTCATGGTTCGCATCGGCCGGGAGGTGCCGCTAAGCTCCATACAGCAATTCGACCGCGTCCGCTTCCGGCAGCGGTTCATGTACTAGCATCCGCGTACAGGCAAAGCTTGCGCAGAAAGGCAGTTGAGCAGCATGACGGCCAATGCCGTATATATCTATTCTCCCGATGCGGAACGTTATAAATTCAATCAGGAGCATCCCTTCAATCCGATCAGGCTGACGCTTGCCAGGCATCTGCTTGAGGCAGCGGGCGCGTTGGACCCGGCTGACATCCTGCAAGCCTCGCCCGCCGGCGAGGAGCTGCTGCAGCTCGTTCACAGGCCGGACTATCTTGAAACCGTTCGCAAGCTCAGCATGCCGCATCCCGAAGGCAGCGCCGTCGCCCAAGCCGGCAAATTCGGCCTGAGCACCGAGGATACGCCGTACTTCCCGGGCATGCACGAGGCGGCGGCCGCCATCGCCGGCGGCTCCGCCCTTGCGGCGGACGTCGTCATGCGCGGCGAAGTGCTGCATGCGTATCATATGGCCGGCGGGCTGCATCACGCCTTCCCGGACCGCGGGTCGGGCTTCTGCGTCTACAACGACGCCGCCGTCGCTATCGCGCACATCCGCAAGCAATATGGTGCCCGCGTGCTGTATATCGATACGGACGTTCATCACGGCGACGGCGTCCAATGGACGTTCTATGCCGATCCCGACGTGTGCACCTACTCGATTCACGAGACGGGCAAATATTTGTTTCCCGGCACGGGCTTCGTCACCGAACGCGGCATGGACGCCGGATTCGGAACGTCGATCAACGTCCCCATGGAGCCGTACACGGAAGACGATTCCTGGCTCGAGAGCTTCCGCTTGACCGTGGAACGCGCGGCCGCTTACTTCAAGCCCGACGTGATCGTCAGCCAGCATGGCTGCGACGCGCATGCATTCGATCCGCTCTCGCACATCCATTGCAGCATGCGCATCTATCAGGCGATGCCGGCCATCATCCATGAGCTCGCCCACGCGCATACGGGAGGCAAATGGATTGCGCTCGGGGGCGGCGGCTACGATATCTGGCGCGTCGTGCCGCGCGCCTGGTCGCTCGTCTGGCTCGCCATGACGGATCATCCGCTCGCCGAACGGTTAAACGATACGGAGGCGAATGAGCCGCTTCCCCGGTCTTGGCAGGAGCATTGGCAGTCCGAGGCCGATGAAGAGCTTCCCGCGAGCTGGCTGGACGATCTCGCGCACTGGCAGCCGATACCGCGCAGGCAAGAAATCGAAGCCCGCAACGGAGAAGTCGTATCGGTCGTACTGCAGCAAATCTAACGCAGCGTCCAACGCACGCGCAAAAGAGGCAGCCCTCGCCTCTTCCATGCCGGAAGAGCGAGAAGCTGCCTCTATTCATCGTCGCAGCCTAGAGCTGCTTGATCATGCCTTCGATAATCGCGTGCGAATTAATGGAAGCCTGCACCGTAAACTCGGCGAAATTCACATGCGCCGAACCGTCCGCCTTGTCCGACATCGCACGGATGACGACGTACGGAATGCCGTTCATATGGCATACTTGCGCGAGCGATGCGCCTTCCATCTCGGTGCACGCGCCGTTCAGCTCCTCGTAGAGAGCACGTACCGTGTCGCGGGAAGCGACGAATTGGTCGCCGGAAAGTACCTTGCCCTTCAGCGTACGGCCCGGGAACAATTGCTCGCTGACGCTGCCGGCAAGCTCGACCAGCGCCGGATCCGCCTGGAAATCCCACGTATCCTGGTACGGGATTTGTCCGCGGGCGAAGCCAAGCGGCGTCACGTCCATGTCATGCTGCAGGCAGGATGTCGATACGACGATGTCGCCGATGTTCAAGCTCGGCGCCACGGCGCCCGCTACGCCCGTAAACAGGACGCAATCGACGCCGGCCTCGATCAGCAGCTGCGTGCAAACCGCCGCGTTGACTTTGCCTACGCCGGACTTGCAGAACACGACCTGGCGGCCTTGGAAGAGGCCTTCCGTATATTCAATCCCTGCCTTCACGAAAGCGCCCGTCTTCTCGACATGCTTGTGAAGCAGCTCCACTTCTTCGACCATAGCTCCAATGATGCCAATCTTGCGGTAAGCTGTCGTCATTAGATGCTCCCTACCGATTGACGCGTTACGATTTCGTACGGCAGCACGACTTTCGGATTATCAACCGTTTCTTTCTTCATCAGCTTCGTCAGCAGACGCATCGACACCGCGCCGATATCGTACATCGGCTGCGCGACCGCGGTCAATTGCGGTCTGACCATGGACGCCATGCGGCTGTTGTCCACGCTGATGACCGAAATATCGTTCGGCACTTTCAGGCCCGCATCCTGGATGCTGTGGATCGCGCCGATCGCCATTTCGTCCGTCGCGGAGAAGACCGCCGTGGGACGGGAGGGCAGCTCCAGGAAGTACTTCATCGCGTCGACGCCGGATTCGTAGCGGTAGTTGCCGATCCGCACCATGTTCTCGTCGTAAGGCAGCCCGTTCGCTTCCAGCGCGCGCTTGTAGCCTTGGAAACGCGCATAGCCGTTCGCCGGATCCTGCAGCGTGCCGCCGATCATCGCGATCGAGCGGTGGCCGTTCTTGATCAGCGTCTGTACCGCGTCGAACGCAGCGGCTTCGTGATCGATGTCGACGGATGGAATCGCGCCGTTCTCGTCGGTCGTCGCGCAGAGCACGATCGGCACGTTCGCCGACTTGAACGCCTGCAGATGCTCGTCCGTCACGGCGCCGCCCATGAACAGCAGCCCGTCGACCTGCTTCTCCAGCAGCGTATTGATGACGCGGATCTCTTTCTCTTTCTTCTTGTCCGCGTTGCACAAAATAATATTATAGTGATACATATTGGCGATATCCTCGATGCCGCGAGCGACTTCGGCGAAGATCGCATTGGAAATGTCGGGAATAACGACCCCGACAGTAGTCGTTTTCTTGCTCGCCAAACCGCGCGCAACCGCATTCGGACGATAGCCTAAGCGCTCGATCGCTTCGAATACTTTCTTGCGTGTCTGAGGTTTAACGTTCGGATTGTTGTTGACGACCCGTGACACAGTTGCCATGGACACGCCTGCTTCTCTTGCTACATCATAAATGGTTACCGTCACAGTCCTTCTCTCCATTAGTTCAAATTTTTCTCTCGCCCCGTAACACTTTATCTTTAATCATACGACAAAATATTACTTTTCGCAATGCGTGCCGAGATGCTCGTCTAATGTTGAGTAGGTAATCCGCCAATGGGAAGCGCTCCACGACACCTTGCCGCCGTCCACCAATAGCAGCTGAGGCGATTCGTGCTTCACCAGCAGCCGCTCCGCGATCGCATCGGCGACGATCCGATTTTCCGGGACGAGCACCATTACGGGCTTCAGCGATAAGGTTACCGCGTCTTCGAGCCAGCTGGACAATTCGTCGTACGCCCCGCTGCTGATCGAGCATTGCGTGCTGTGCTTGAACACAAGCAACGGCTGACGAAACGATTCGTCGTAAGCGGCCTCCCATTCGACGGCATTCGCAAGCGGAACCGGCATGTCCATTCCGGGCCCTCCTTTGATTATCCTTATTGTAGCATGCCCCTGCTTAATTGGCTCAGCCGCTTATGTATGTCAGCCATCCACTCTTCGTCTCCCGCCGCTTTCGCGACCGACAAGAGATCCAGAAGCATGTCGATTCGTTCTTCCGTCATCCGCCTGACGAGCGCCGGATCGGATTTCTTCTTATCGTGATGAGCCTCTACTAACAGCTTTGCCCATTCATTCCATTCGTTAAACAAAAAGGTTTGTTTTGCCGGCTGGGCGCCCAGTTTGCCGATCAAACCCGTGAGGTCCGGCTTGACTTCCGGAAACACTTCGCTGCGGTTGCAGGAAGGACAAGAGTAAATCGGAACGTTATCAATTTCAACCTTGTTGGAATATATGACGGTACGCAGCTTCATTGGCATCGTACCGCCGCAAGCACAGCGCTTTTGCAAAATAATCCACCCCTTCTCCTCAAAGAAGCACAGCCATGGAAACGCTTCTAGAAAAATGCGTTTATCGCAGGCATAGCTAGACGATAAAGGTATTCGACTTTTTGCGGCGAAGTCCTTCTTCCGGAGAGGTTGTAATTTTTGCTTCTAACGGGTTAAACAGCCAGTCTGCGCCACTGTTTGATCACCGGCGGGAAGGTCAGCAGCAGCATGGCCAGCGCGGCTCCGATGCCGTCGTGCAGCAGGTCCTCGAAGTCGGGCGACCGTCCCGCGACGAACGATTGATGGTATTCATCCGTCAGCCCGTAAGCAAGGCACAGCAGCACGACCGCCGCTTTCGCGGACAGCCGCTCGGCGCGCCGGCCGAAGCCGTACGCGTACGCCAAGGCGAGCGCGAAATAAGCGACGAAATGCCCCCAGTTGAAATCCGCCATGGAGGGGAACAGCTTCTGCAGCCAGGGCAGCACCGTATTCAGCTCGTCGCCGGTTCGCGAGGAGAGCCAGAAGATCGCCGCCATCGTTAGCACGGAGGGCAGCAGGGCGAGACTCCTTCTTGCGGTTTGCTTCATGGAATCACCTTCGTATAGAATGAGTACAATGTCTGCCGAATCAGGGCAAGAGGAGGAACAACGATGTCGCTGCAAGGAAAAACGATCATTTGTCTGCTTGACGACGAATTCGAGGATCTCGAATTATGGTATCCGGTCTACCGCGTTCGCGAGGAAGGCGCGACCGTGCTGTTCGCCGGACCCGAGAAAGGCCGGACGCATATCGGCAAATACGGCGTTCCCGCCAAGGCCGATATCGGCTACGACGAGCTCGACGGCGCCGCGATCGACGGCCTGCTCGTGCCGGGCGGGTGGGCGCCGGACAAAATCCGCCGCGATCCGAAGGTGCTCCAGCTCGTGCGCGAGCTGGACGCGGCGGCCAAGCCGATCGGGCAAATCTGCCATGCCGGCTGGGTGCTCGTCTCCGCAAAAATTCTGAACGGGCGCAAAGTGACGTCAACGCCCGGCATCCGGGACGATATGGAGAACGCCGGCGCCGTCTGGCTCGACGAGCCGGTCGTCGTCGACGGCCATCTGATTTCGGCGCGCCGGCCGCCGGATCTGCCGCCGTACGCCAAGGCGTTCGTCGACGCGCTGCGGAACGGCTGATGTTTACGCTTGTTCTCATATACGTACGCATATATGCTTAGATGACAATTGTGCTTGCGCGTAATGGAACGGCGTGTCGGACGCCATAACCGCATCGCGATTGCAGCACGATCCCATCGCGATCGTTCAGGGCGGCAAACCTCGGGTTTGCCGCCCTTTCCGTTATCATGGGCCGGTACAGACCGCTCAGCAATGCCGCGAACAGCTCCGTGAACGGTCAGCTCTTGAATATGTCCGGGAACGCTTCCGCCTTCTGCTCTTCCGACGGTTTCAATTCGAGCAGCGCAAGAATCTCCGCGCTCGTCCTGCACTGCAGGAGCCGGTTGAACAGGCTGCGGCATTCCTGCTGCCGGAGCGCCAGCAGCCGCTCCTTCACCGGCAGAATCGAATGCGCCGACATGCTCAGCTCGTCGACGTCCAGCGCAAGCCAGATCGGCAGCGCCTTCAGATCGCCGGCCATCTCGCCGCATACGCCGACATGAATGCCTTTGCGCTTCGCCGCTTCGACCGTCAGCTGGATCATCCGCAGGACGGACGGATGGAACGGTTCGTACAGATGCGAGATCTGCTCGTTCATCCGGTCGACCGCGAGCGTGAATTGAATGAGATCGTTCGTGCCGATACTGAAGAAATCGACTTCGTCGGCCAGCATGTCCGCGATGACGACCGCGGCCGGCAGCTCGATCATGATGCCCACTTCGATTTCCTCCGCGAACGGAATGCCTTCGGCGCGAAGCTCTTTCTTGCAGCTTCCGAGCAGCGCATTCGCCGCCCGCACTTCGTCCACGGACGAAATGAGCGGATACATGATTTTCACGCTGCCGTAATGGCTGGCGCGCAAGATCGCCCGCAGCTGCGTCTTGAACAGCTCCGTCTTGTCCAGACAGATGCGGATCGCCCTGTACCCCAGGAACGGATTGTCTTCTTCCGGCAGCTCGAAATAATCGAGATGCTTGTCGCCGCCGATGTCGAGCGTCCGAATGATGAGCGGCTTCGACCCGAGCTCTTCCGCGACGCGGCGGTACACCTCGACCTGCTCTTCCTCCCGCGGCAGACGGCTGCGGTCCATGTACAGAAACTCCGTCCGGAACAAGCCGACGCCGTTCGCTCCGCTGGAGAGCGCGACGTCAAGCTCCTTCAGCGAGCTGATATTGGCGCTTAGCTCCATTTCCTTGCCGTCCTGCGTGACCGGCTTGAAATTGATAATGCCCTTCAGCTGCTGCTTCTTCTCCGATTGCATGATCTGCTTGCCCGTATAGAGGTCGATGAGCGACTGCTCCGGATGGAGATGCACGATGCCGAGGCCGCCGTCGATAATGAGCATATCCCCGGTTTGAATCGTCTCTTCCAGCTTCGACTCGATGCCGACGACAAGCGGCACGCCGAGCGCCCGCGCCATGATCGACGAATGCGAAATCGTACTGCCGGCGAGCGTCGCGATCCCGAGCACATGGTTCGGGTTCAAATGCGCGAGCTGCGACGGCGACAGCTCCTTGGCGATCAAGATGAACGGCTGCGTATCGGAAGGCAGCGTAATTTCCGGCGCGCCGAGCAGATGCTTGAGCAGCCGGTTGCCGACATCCTTGATGTCGAGGGCGCGTTCCTTCATGTATTCGTCATCCAGCAGGTCGAACATCGTGACGAAGTGGTCGATCGCTTCTTTGACCGCCACTTCCGCCGCTTTGTATTGGCGCTGAATGATGCCTTGGATTTCGTTCATGAAGACGGGATCGTCCAGAATCGCCAGATGCGCGTCGAAAATATAGCTTTCTTCCGGACCGACCGCTTCCCGAAGCTCGTCCTTCATTTGCTCGATCTCGACTTTGGACGTGCGGATGCCTTCATATAAGCGATCGAATTCCCGTGCGAGATCGCCCACGTCGATTTTCTGTTCCGGAAGATCCCATTCCCAATTCGGGAGTACGAACGCCTTGCCGATCGCGATGCCAGATGATGCTCCAATACCTTGAATCACGCTGTTTCCCCTCCACCGCTTCTCTCTTTTAGCACGACGGACATGACGGAAGCCTGCCCGCGCTTCACGCTCTTGAACGGCGCGAAGCTCCATGAGCTGACGAGCTCCGAATTGGTAATGACCATCGGCGTCGCAAGCGACTTGCTTCCTTTACGGATTTTCTGCATATCGAAGGTGATCAGCAGCTGGCCGGGCTTCACCTGGTCGCCTTCCTTGACGACCGCGGAGAAGCCCTGGCCTTTCAGCTGCGACGTATCGATGCCGATATGGAGCAGCACCTCCAGCCCGTCGGGCGTTCGAATGCCGATCGCGTGCATCGACGAATAGACGTGAATGACCTTGCCGAGCACCGGCGACACGAGCTCGCCCTTCTCCGGCATGAACGCGACGCCGTCGCCGACGAGCTTGCCCGCGAAGATCGGGTCGGGCACCTCGCTGAGCGGCATCATCCGGCCCTGCACCGGCGAACAGAAGAGCACCCTGGAAATGTCCCGGCGGATCGCCTTGTTCATCTCCTCCCGGATAAGCTCGGAATAGGTGCCGAACACGATCTGAACATTGCCTCCGCCGAGGCGGATAACGCCGGCCGCCCCGAGATGCTTGAGCGCGTTGTTGTCGATCAGCTTGTCGCTGCCGACCTTCAAGCGCAGGCGGGTAATGCAGGCCTCCATCTGGAGGATGTTCTCCTTGCCTCCGATCGCTTGCAGAATAAGCGGCGCCCTGTACGGAATGTCGCCTGCCCATTCGTCGAGCTGCGACCCTTCCTCGCGCCCCGGCGTCGGAATGCGGAATCGGCGGATCGCCCAGCGGAACATGACATAATAAATCAGACCGAACAAGATGCCGAGCGGAATGATCAGCCAGCCGCGGGTCGCCAAATGCTCGTTGATCAGATAGTCGATCGCGCCGGCCGAGAACGAGAAGCCCGTCCGCACGCCAAGCTCGTAGGTCAGCCACATCATCAGGCCGGAGAGCAGCGCATGGATGACGAAGAGATACGGCGCCACGAACAGGAACGCGAATTCGATCGGCTCCGTCACGCCCGTCAGGAACGAAGCGAGCGCGGCGGTCATGAACGTCTTGCGGATCTTCGGCTTCAAATCCTCGCGCGCCTCGTGAATGATCGCGAACGCGATCGCGGGCAGCGCGAACATCATCGTCGGATACAGGCCGGCCATGAACCCGCCTGCCATCGGATCGCCGGCGAAGAAACGCGGCAAATCGCCGAACACCATATGCCCGTCCGGCGCCTGATAGGCACCGACCTGGAACCAGAATACATGGCTGACGAGATGATGCAGGCCGAACACGACCAGTATCCGCAGCACGAAGCCGAACAGAAACACGCCGAAGCCGCCGCCGGAATTGACGATATCGCCAAGCTCCATCAAGGCGTTATGTATGCTTGGAGCGATTTGAACCATAATGATCGCCCATAAGGTGGAAAAAACGCTGACAATCAGCGGCACGAATCGCGGTCCGCCGAAGAACTGGATATATTCGGGAAGCTTGATGGTCTTGAACTTCTCGTTCAAGATGCTCGTCACGATCCCGATAATGACGCCCGTGAATACGGTCGGTTCGAGTTCATAATGACTGGCGTTGATAATGCCTGTATAGATGAACATGCCCGCCATCGCCGCAAGCCCGGCCGTAACGGAATTGCTGGTCATGCCCATGGCGACGCCGAGGGCGAATAGATAAGGCAGGAACGCGAAGAGCGTCTGACCGGCAGTCAACAAATGCGTATGTATGCTCGGCATGCCGAAGGAGTCCCATGGCAGGGCGCTGAGGCAGAGAAAGATCGCGGCCGCGGGCAAAACGATGGTCGGGAGCATCAGCGAACGTCCAAGCTGCTGCAGATGACCCATGATGTTCATAAGCTTCCCTCCTCTCGGGCGTAAATCGGCTGCCGCCGTCCGATCGGCGGCGCAGCGTCGTTATGATCACGATATACGTATGGCTTGCTTTGATCGTAAGGGTTTCCCCGATGCTTGTCAAAAGAAAACGGCGGACCGTTAGTCCGCCGCCTTCCCGAACCCGGAACGGCTGCTAGCCGCCTGCCGTTCCGCTCCGGTTATTGCTGATAGCCGCCGGAGTTCTGGCTGTTCGCCGTAAATCCGTGACGGGAAATGACCGGACCTTGATTGGAAAATCCGGAATGCTGAAGGACCGGCGTGCTGCCGGCTTGGCTCGTAAATTGCGTTGCGCCGTAGCCGCCGCTGCCGAAGGAGCTTTGGTGCTGGGCGTTCTGTTGTTGGGCGTTCTGCGCCTGGTACCCGCCGTAATGCGAAATGACCGGCTGCGATTGTTGATTCGCGTAGCTCGTCAAAGCATGCGATTGATACGGCTGGGACTGCTGGGATTGCTGCATATTTTGGGCTTGATAGCCGCCGAAGTGCGAAATGACCGGCTGCGATTGTTGATTCATGTAGCTCGTCGAAGCCTGCGTCCGATAAGACTGGGATTGCTGCTGCTGTTGCTGCGCGTTTTGGGCTTGATAGCCGCCGTAATGCGAGATGACCGGCTGCGACGACATGTTGTTCGAGCTTCCGCCATAATGCGACAATACCGGTTGGGAACCGTGCATTTGGCTCGAATTCATAGAGGAGCTTTGGCCATAACCGTTGTTAGCGGAATAACCAAGATGCGAAATGACAGGACCCGTATTGGACTGCGCCGACATATTGCCGGCTTGTTTCGGAATGCCTTGGTAGTGGGATTGCACGAACCCCGATGGTTGATACCGGTTCTGTTGACCCATTCCGCCCGACATTCCGTTAGAGCCCTGCTGCCCAAATTGATTCATCGTTGTGATGTCCTCCTAGAATTCAGGGATTTGGCTTCGGAGCACCCGCTTCAAAGCGTTAGCCCCGAAAAGCCTCCCTTATTGTTGGAGAGACGGCATGTTTTTATGTTTGTTAGGATTTGGCTTTGCCGTGCGGCAGCAGGATGGAATCCTCGACTTTAATGCAGCGGTCCATGACCGCGTTCAACCCGCCTTGCTGCGCAATTGCGGCCGCTTCCTCGTTCTCGACGCCGAGCTGCAGCCAGAGCGTCTTGGCGCCGATAGCGACGGCTTCCCGGGCAATCGGCGGCGTATGCTCGCTGCGGCGGAATACATTGACAAGATCGATGGGAAACGGAATTTCGCCCAGCGATGCGTATACGCGCTCGCCGAGAATCGTCTCGGCGTTCGGATTCACCGGAACAATCCGGTAGCCCTTGGCCTGCATGGCCTCCGACACCATGTAGGAGGTACGTTCCGGATTGTCCGACAAGCCGACCACCGCGATCGTGCGCGATGCTTCCAGAATCCGTTTGATCTCATCCCGCGAAGGATTCGCGAATGCCATTCGTCATCCATCCTTTCATCTTGGACCGCGCTTCCATAGCCCTATCCGTATTCAGCGAGCCTCAGAGACGGCTTGCGGATCCATTCCTTACTTGGATTCTACCCATTCCACGTTCGCGCCGAGCGCCTTCATATGATCGAAGAAGATCGGATACGATTTGGCGACATGATGCGCATCGTGAATCCGAATCGGCGCTTTCGCGCGCAGACCGACGACGGTCAAGGCCATGATGACGCGGTGGTCGTAATGCGCGTTGATATCGACGCCGCCTTCGACGCCTTCCGGGCGGCCGTGAACGATGATTTCGCTGCGGCGCTCTTCCACGTTGGCGCCCGCTTTGCGAAGCTCGTTCAAGTAGTCCGTGATGCGATCGCATTCTTTATAACGCAGATTCTCGACGTCGTAGAAACGGGAGGTGCCATCCGCGAAGACCGCGGCGGCGACCATAGCCAGAACGGCGTCCGTCGCTTTGTCGCCGTCGAACTCTACCGCCTTCAGCTTGCCGTTGCCTTGGACGTGAACGATCCCGTTGTCATGCGTGAGCGGCACGTCCATCATGCGCAGCACGTCGACGATCGCGCGCTCGCCCTGCTTGCTGTGCTCCATCAGGCGATGCAGCTTCACGTCGGATTGCGAGACGGCCGCGGCCGCAAGCACCGCCGCGGAACCGGGATAATCGCCTTGCACGACGTATTCCTTCGCCGCGTACTTCTGACCGCCTTTCACCCGGTAGCGCATCAGATCCTCGCTCGCTTCGATGACGATGCCCGCCTGTTCCAATACTTCGAGCGTCTGGCCGACGACGACCTTGGATTTCAGGTCGTGCAGCACTTCGATCTCGCTGTCTTCCTTCAGCAGCGGCGTCAAGAAGAGGAGCGCGCTCAGGAACTGCGAGCTGACATTGCCGGACACCTGGATTTTGCCGCCCTTCGGCGCGCCGCCGCGGATCGTAATCGGCAGTTTGCCGTCGTTATGCCGCACGTCCGCGCCGATCTGGCCGAGCGCGTCGATCAGGTCGTCGTGCGGGCGCTTGCCGAGCGAATCCGGGTAACGGTTGATGAACGTCACGTCCGGCGCCAGCGAAGCGATCGCCATCAGGAACCGCAGCACAGCCCCCGCGTTGCCGACGTCAAGTTCCTTCACGTCGCGCGGGCTCGATCCGAAACCGACGATCGTCATTTTCTCGTCGTCTTCCTCGATTACCGCGCCCAGGTCGCGGATGCAGCGGCGCATCGCGTCGCTATCCTCGCTGTGAGCCGGGTAATAGATCGTGCTGGTGCCTTCCGCAAGCGCGGCGACAAGCAGGTAACGCGTCGTGTAGTTCTTGGAAGAAAGCGCTTGAAGCTCGCCCTTCAATTGCGGCGTAGGTGTAACAATAACGTCCATGGTTGCGCAGGTCCCCTTCTTAATGGAATGTTTCATGGTAATGTTAGCGTTGAATGGCTTGCGCGATTCGTTCCACGACCTCGTCGACGGCGAGGCTCGTCGTATCGATCGTCAGATGGGCGAAATCGTATGCGTGCTTCCGCTCTTCGAGCAGCTTGTAGGTTCGTTCCCGAACGTTCCCCTGGAGCAGCGGACGGTCGGGATCCTGGCTGACGCGCTCGATCAATCGCTCGGGATCCGCCTTGAGCGCCACGACGAAACCGCTCCGAAGAATGAGCTCGCGATTGACGGGCGCGAGCACGGCCCCGCCGCCGGTCGCGACGACAAGCGTCTCCCGCGAGCTCAGCACCGCTTCCAGCGCTTCCGTCTCCGCGGCCCTGAAGGCGCTCTCGCCCCGGTTCGCGAAGATGGAGGCGATCTCTTCGCCTTCGCGCTTCACGATCTCGGCATCCACGTCGGTGCTCGCGCAGCCGAGCCGGCTCGCAAGCTGCTTGCCGACCGTCGATTTGCCCGTGCCCGCGAAACCGATGAGCACGATATGCTGCGAGCTGATTTCGCTCATGTCCGACACCTTCCCTTACGTCTGTATACGATAAACATGTTTCATGATTATAGCATTTTTCATGTACCTCGGGTATAAAAAACTTGTTTCTACCGTAGAGTTGATAGTACTGGTCAAATCTTGATAAGGAGTGAATGTCATGGCTGCATTGCCGGAGCCCTTCTCCGCCCTCTATCGCGTCAAACGCATCAGCGATCCGGACTACCCGCTGTCCCGCGACGACGTCATCTGGACGCTTGAATTCGTGAAAAAGAAAATGGCTGACGAAGCACCCGATTTGCACGGTCTCCCCCAGCCACTCTTATTGAAGAAATTTCAATGCTTCGCCGAAGCTTCCTTGCTGCTGCTGAAGCAGCGCAGCGGATGCGGCCCGGAAGCCGACCGGCTGCGCCAATGCCTGCTGGAAGTGATCGCCGGCCTTACGATTGAATCCAGTTGAAGTGGAACGTGCCTTCTTTGTCCACGCGCTTGAACGTATGGGCGCCGAAGTAGTCGCGCTGCGCTTGCAGCAGGTTCGCAGGCAGACGTTCCGTGCGGTAGCTGTCATAGTAGGACAGCGCGCTCGAGAAGGCCGGCACCGGAATGCCTTGCGCGACGGCCGTCGCGATTACTTCGCGCCATGCGCCTTGGTACGATTCCACGATTTCCTTGAAGTATTCGTCGAGCAGCAGGTTGCTCAGCGCCGGGTTGCGGTCGTAAGCGTCCTTGATGTTCTGCAGGAAGCCGGCGCGGATGATGCAGCCCCCGCGGAAGATCATCGCGATGTCGCCGTAGCGCAGGTTCCAGCCGAATTCGTCGGACGCCGCGCGCATTTGCGCGAAGCCTTGCGCGTAGGAACAGATCTTGCTGGCGAACAGCGCTTTGCGAACCGCTTCGATGAATGCCGCTTTGTCGCCTTGGAACGCCGCCGCTTGCGGTCCTTTCAGCAGCTTGCTCGCTTCGACGCGCTCTTGCTTCAGCGCGGACAGGAAGCGGGAGAATACGGATTCCGTAATGATGGACAGCGGCACGCCGAGATCCAGCGCGCTTTGGCTCGTCCATTTGCCCGTGCCCTTCTGGCCGGCGGAGTCGAGGATGACGTCGACCATCGGCTTGTTCGTTTCCGGATCGTATTTGGAGAAGATGTCGGCCGTGATCTCGATCAGGTAGCTGTCGAGCTCGCCTTTGTTCCACTCGGTGAAGATGGCGTGAAGCTCTTCCGTGCTTACGCCGAGCACGCGGTTCAGCAGGTCGTACGCTTCGCAGATCAGCTGCATGTCGCCGTACTCGATGCCGTTGTGAACCATTTTGACGTAGTGGCCCGCGCCGTCCGGGCCGATGTATGTGCAGCATGGGTCGCCGCCGACTTTCGCCGAAATCGCCGTCAGGATCGGCTCGACCAGCTTATAAGCGGATTCTTGGCCGCCAGGCATGATGGACGGTCCTTTCAGCGCGCCTTCTTCGCCGCCGGAAACGCCGGTGCCGATGAAGCGCAGGCCGCGGGCTTCGAGGTCTTTGCTGCGGCGAACCGTGTCGGGGAAGTACGCGTTGCCGCCGTCGATGATGATGTCGCCTTGGTCGAGCAGCGGAACGAGCGAGTCGATCGTCGCGTCCGTGCCGGCGCCGGCTTGTACCATGATCAGGATTTTGCGGGGCACTTCAAGGGATTGCACGAATTCTTCGATGGAATATGTACCGACCAGGTTCTTACCGGCGGCTTCCTTCATCAAGTCGTCCGTCTTCTCGCGCGAACGGTTGAATACGGAAACCGTAAACCCTCTGCTTTCGATATTGAGCGCAAGGTTCTTACCCATGACGGCAAGGCCGATTACGCCGATTTGCTGCTTAGACATAGAAATCTCCACACCTTTACTCTGATATAGTGATGAAGCATTGCGACGTGCCGCGAGGCTTTTTACGCATACAATACTCCTATTTTACTCTTTTTAACCGCTAATGAAAACCATTGGGCAGTAAAAATGTCGTTAAAGGCCGGAAATTGAAATAAACTCCCGCTGGAACAGCCCGGGAGTTTATTTCATGCTTGCTATGGCAGGTATTTCAAAGTTCAAGCTGTATCATCTCAGTTCTTAGGGATTGCAGTCTCTCCTTGGACTGCGCCATGTCGGTCTCGCGCCCTTCGGTAATCGCTTCGTGGAGAACGGATAGCTCGTAGTCAAGTTCGTAACGAAGCACGGACGCCCGCTCTTCGGCCCGCTTCGACTGAAACGCCTGAATCACTTCTTCCACAGTAACGAACGGTTTCTTCTGATAAATGATCCGATGTTCCATGCCGGACACCTCCACAAGTCTTATGATTTCGCCAAACATGATGCTCTCGATGACAATCTGTCTGTCCTTGAAACGTTTGACAACCGCATGGCCTCGTGAATCGTTGATGAGCTTCTCCAGCAAATCCGACAGCTTCTCGTCCTTGATCAAATAATCGCCGACGATTTTATAGCGGTTTCGCATCCGTTGGAAGCGAAGCTTCACCAGCTTGCGTCCGCTTCGCACGGAGATGAGAAAATAGACCTCTGTTTCGCTCCAATAAAGCGAATACCCCTCCTGGATCAAATCCCGAATGAGATTTTGGATTTGCCGGCGGTCGAATCGCAGCTCCAAATTGCAATACTCTACTTCGTAGCTCTTGTTCATCGGCAATCCCTCCCTTCGCTTGGATTCATTAACGAAATGTTCTGAATATTCTCTCATATCATTATCTTATACTCCATCTTATGTTCTGGCAACTTGGATTATTGACTATTTTTAAACGCGGCGGCCCGATTCGGACAAACAAAATTGTTTGCGCGATCAGTCATATTCCCTTTACCCCGGCGTAATGCCCGCAAACGCAAAACAGCCGTCTTCGCGCCTGAATTTCGGGCGGCGAAGACGGCTTTCGTCCTTGTTCGCGGAAGCGGCTTGTCGTCAGACAAACCAAGTATTCAGAATAATGCCGAATGCGACTGCGCTTACGACCGCGCCGATAAAGCTGTACGTACCCGCGCGGTACTTCAATTGAAACATCCTCAGTATGCCGAAACTGAGCAGACCGAAGATCAGCATAATGAAGATCGCGCCCGTAATGAACAAAGCCGCGGAAACTTGACTGACATCCACCAATTCCAAGGAAAACACTCCCTATGCAAGATCTATACTTGCATTATAAGCCAACGCTCGGCTTATTAGCCAGCAGCCTGCCGCGGGAAGTTCGGACAAATCGTGACAGTTCCGTGACGGCGGATCCGCGGCATCCGCGTCGGCAGGCTTCCCGTATCCGTTACAGGCCTTGGATCGTCGCGACATGCGACCTCTTGCTCGCAGGCCGCTTCCGCAGCTTGATCTTGAGCACGACGCCGTCGTATTGCGCCTGGCATGTTCGCGGCAGCACCAGCTTCGGCAGGCGGATCAGCTCATTCCCGCCGCCGGGCAGGCCGCTCAGCTTCAGGCGGTCTTCCTTCGCGATCAGCCGGACATCCGCCACTTCGACCGCTTCCCCGATCGGGTAGGTTACGATCACGTACCGCTTCGTTTCGACGACGTTGGCGTTCGACGTCTGCAGCGCCGCCGATGCCGCCGGCAGCGCCTTGTTCATCATGCCGCGAACGTAACTCTCGATCCACTCCGACTGCTTGAACATATCGAACCCTTTGGGCAGCTGCTGCTTCTCCATCCATTGCTCCAATTCTTCCCAATTCAGCGCCATAACCGATCCCTCCGCTCCATTCGCATGCTTCATCTATATGCATGCGCCCATGCGTCCGCCACAACCGCCGCTTCCTGCCGGAAGTCACCACTGGGCGAATGCCGCATAAGATGTAACATCTGCTCGCTGAATTTCCATAGAAGGAGTGTCTCCTTATGCCCGCCATCGTCGGTTTCGTCAAAGTCATCAGCGTCGGCTCGAGCGCCATCGTTCAATTCGGCGATTCCGTGCAGCTGTCGCCGACGAGTTCTTCCAAAACGTACGCGGGTTCCGGTTCGTTCCTGACCGGCAGCCTGGCGAATTCCAACAACGCCGTCAGCGCTACGAACACGAGCGACCCCGACGTTCAGGACAATACGAACAATGAAGTCGCGACAGGGGTCAACGTGTAATGAATCTGACGGTTCATCAGTGCATCACCATTCATCAGCTTCGAGTAGACAGCGTCACGAACTCCTCCGTCCTGCAAGTCGGGACGGCGGGGTCCATCGCTTCCAATTCCCAGATGTTCAATACGGGCGGCTTCACGGAACCGGCCCCTCAGCTCGAGGAGAATCCCGTCAACTTCGTGCCGCTGCCGAACCCTCATTAAAGCCGGAGGTGCCTGCAAATGCAAAGCGATGCCCAGAGGACCCCGTCGCCATGGCAAGCGGTCATGGGACTCAACCAATACGTGCAGCAGCTGCAGTGCCAGATCAACGACCAGCAGGCGCTAATCAACCGGTTAACCCAGCAGCTTGACATGTTGAACGAACGTATCATGGCGGTCGAAAATAAGCCTTATTACCACGTCGACACGATTCAATATCATTTTGACCAACTGAAAGTGGAGAAGCTGTCCGGGACGCTCAACATCGGCATGTCGGCGCCGAGCGAGGATCAGATCAAAGAGATCGGACAACTGGTCATGCCGGCGGGCGGCGGAGACGGCGGGATTGGCGGGAACGCCGGGAATGCCGGAAATGCTGCGAACGCAGGGAACGCAGGGAACGCCTCGAGTGCCGTGAATCACGTGAATGCCGGAAGTGCCGGGAATGCCGGGAATCACATGAACGGCATCAAAACGGCGTACCCGGCGCATGCCGCGAGCGCAGGCAGCGCGGCGAACGGCGGCAACGGCTGGAACGGCCTCGTCAGCAACGGCGCGGCCATCGGCAACGGCGGCATTGTCGTGAACGAGCCCAAATCGCCTTCGGAACCGAAGACCGATCCGCAAGCGACCAACACGCCGCATCAGTTCCCTGCGCCCGCCTCGCTCGGCATCCCGCCCGCGGTCACGCCCGCGCCGCCGTATCCGGAAATCCGCCGCGTCATCGACTGCTACCTGGATCAGAGCGCGCCGCTGAATTTGCAGCGGTTCGAGGCGGAAGCCGGCATCTCCCTGGATCCTTACCATCGGAGACTGGTCATTGAAGATATCCGGAAACAAATGAGTCAGCGCATTCAGTTCTATATCCAGACGCTGTCCCGCGAATCCGAAGGCGAGCACGATCAAGGCCCGGCAGCCGCAGGCTCCGAGCCGGGCCTCCCGGACGAAGTGATCCGCAAGACGGAGCGCGATATCGACATGGCGTTGAAGAACTACGTCCGCCGTCTGACGTCGAGCCCGTAAGACAGGAAGGAGAATGACCATGCAGCTCAACGTCGTGAATCATGTGCTGGCCGTCGGCAGCATCCAGCTGACGGCCGTCGCGAGCGCCTCGATCCTGCAGATCGGGGATACGCAGACGGTCTCGCTCGTATCCATGTTCGACACGCCGCCGGAATCCGTCATCGTCGGACCGATCGCGCCGCTGGAAGCGCCGGAAGGCGCCGAATCGGCCGAAGGCGAAAGCGATGCGTTCAAACAGGAGGCGCAGGAAATCGCCGAAGCCGTAAACGGACAGCCGAGCGGCATCGTTCCGGCCCGCCGGGAGCGGACGAATGGTTAGACCGGCCGGCCGGCAGCCGGCGGCCGGCGACCTATCGGACTATCCCGTGCGCGTCTCGGAGGTCGGCGGCGTCTGCCTGACAAGCATCGGCACGTCGTCGATCGCGCAGTTCGGCGACCGGGCTGACGTCGATGCCAATCTTCGCGCCATCGCCGTACAGCGGGAGTCCGATCACTTGGATAAGGACAATGTCTACTTCGAGTCGTACGATCTGTTCTCCCAGCCCGTTCCGCTGCCGACTCCTTGGCTGCTCGCCGCCGCGCAGGATCCGGTCGACATGCGGACCATCAACCGCGAGCCGCGGATCAGCGTCGGCTGCATCGATGTCATCGCGATCAGCGGCTCCGCCCTCGTGCTTGTCGGCAACGGCTTGAACACGAAGGGCCAGTCGCGCATCAGCAACATCCGGCAGTTCGCGAAACCGCCGATGCGCTATTACGGCACGGGCTGCTGTCCGCCAATGCAGGACCGCCCGCGGAACGACCGACCGTCCGTCTAGGCGAATGCGCAAATATATCTGTACCCCGTACAAACGTCCAAACGATTCCGCCTCGCCGACATATATTGCTTATGTGATAAGAAACATCACAAATTAACCACTCAGGAGGTATGTACAGTGGGATACATGAACGGTGTAGGCGGCGCAGGAATCGGTTGCGGACCAGGCGTTCTTTGGACTGGTGCGGGAGTAATCCTCGTTCTCTATATTTTGCTCGTAATCGTTCTTCGCGGCGGTTTCTGGTAAACCCGGACCCCTCTGTGACGCAAAAGCGGTTCTGCCGACGGGCAGAGCCGTTTTTGGCGCTTGGCCGGCGGATCGGCAGTCGGAACGAACGCGTAATTGCCGGTCCCCTTCGGCGCTGAACGCCGTGTACGAAGAAGAGCTTCCGGCACGCTAAGCCGAAAGCTCTTCTTCATTGTTGCCGCGTTTGCCGCTTCCGCCGTCGTTACAGCAGCGGAATATAGACATCCACTTCATCCGGCCAGACCGGCTTGTGCACCCGATAGACTTCGAGCGACATGCCGCGCTTATTGTTCTGCAGCCCCTTTGCCCGCAAATAGGCGCGCAGGACGTCGTATGGATCCTCGCCTTTCGCCCTCGCGATCCTTCTTATGCGCGGCGCTGCCTTCGCGACCACCAGCACCGGCATCAGCTTCGCGCCGCCGCTTCCGCCTGCAGGAGGGCAGCCAGCTCGCCCACCGCGAACGCGCCGATATCCCCTTCTCCCCGCTTCCGCACGGACACCGTTCCGGCATCGCGCTCCGCCTCGCCGATCACGAGCATATACGGCACTTTCTCCAACTGCGCCCCGCGTATCCGGTAGCCCAGCTTCTCCGGCCGCTCATCGATTTCGGCGCGCAGTCCGGCATCTTCAAGCCGCGCCCTGACGTCGCGGGCAATCGCCAGATCCCGCTCCGACACGGGAATGATCTTCGCCTGCACCGGGGCGAGCCAGAGCGGGAACGCGCCGGCGTAATGCTCCGTCAGGATGCCGACGAACCGGTCGATCGAGCCGTAGACCGCGCGGTGGATGACGATCGGGCGGTGCTTCTGCCCGTCCTCGCCCACGTAGGCAAGATCGAATTTCTCCGGCATCTGGGCATCGAGCTGCACCGTCGCGCACTGCCAGCTGCGGCCGATCGCGTCGCGGATATGGAAATCGATCTTCGGGCCGTAGAACGCGCCGTCGCCCGGATTGAGCGTGTACGCGATGCCGCGCTCCCGCAGCACGCCCTCCAGGGAACGCTCCGCGCGCGCCCACAGCTCCTCTCCGCCCATGGCGTCTTCCGGTCTTGTCGACAGCTCGATCCGGTAGGAGAAACCGAACACGACGTACATGTCATCGATCAGCGCGATGATGCGCCCGATTTCGTCTTCGATCTGGTCCGGCCGCACGAACAGATGCGCATCGTCCTGGCAGAACGTCCGCACGCGCAGCATTCCGTTCAGCGCTCCGGAGAATTCGTGGCGGTGCACCTGACCGAATTCCGCGAGCCGGATCGGCAGCTCCCTGTAGGAGCGCAGCCGGTTCTTATAGACGAGATAGTGGCCGGGGCAGTTCATTGGCTTGAGCGCGTAATCCGTTTCGTCCACCTTCGTGAAATACATATTGTCCTTGTAATGCTCCCAGTGACCGGACTGCTCCCACAGCCGCCGGTTCATCATGAACGGCGTGCGGACCTCCTCGTAGCCCCGCTTCCGTCCGAACTCGCGGGCGAAAGCTTCCAGCTGCGTGCGCACGACCATGCCCTTGGGCAGGAAGAACGGCATGCCCGGCGCCTCATCGGAGAACATGAACAGCTCAAGCTCCTTGCCGAGCCTCCGGTGATCGCGCTTCTTGATTTCCTCCAGCAGCGCGAGATGATGCTCCAGCTGCGCCTTCTTCAGAAACGCCGTGCCGTAAATGCGCTGCAGCACGGCGTTGTTCGCGTCGCCGCGCCAATACGCGCCCGCGACGCTAAGCAGCTTGAACGCCTTGATCCGGCCCGTCGACGGCAGATGCGGCCCCCGGCACAGGTCGACGAACTCCCCCTGCTCGTAGGCGGAAATTTCCGCATCGGCGGGCAGGTCCCGAATCAGCTCCAGCTTCAGCCGCTCCCCCCGCGCCTCGAACAGCGCGTTAGCCTCTTCCCTGCCGAGCACCCGGCGGACGATAGGCAGGTTCTCGCGCGCGATCGCCTCCATTTCCTTCTCGATCGCGCGCAGATCGGCCGGCGTCAGCGGCCGGTCAGCCGCGAGGTCGTAGTAGAAGCCGTCCTGGACGACGGGTCCGATGCCAAGCTGAATCTCTTCCCTGCCGGCATAGAGCCGTTTGACCGCATGCGCCAGCAAATGGGCCGCGCTGTGCCGGTAAATGTCCAGCCCGTCATCGCTTTCCAGCGGCACGATCTCGACAGTGCCGTCTTCGTCTCCGATGACGTAGCTCAGATCCACCAGCTTCCCGTCCACTCTCCCGGCGACGGCGTTCTTGCGCAGCACGGGACTGATTCGTTCCGCCAGCGTCGCCACCGACACCCCTTTCATGCCGCTTCGTACCGATCCGTCCGTCATTTTCAAGATGATGTTGTTATCCATGCGCCTTCCTCCGTCCGTTGTGAGTGATTGAACGCAAGACGAGCCGCGCGGCGCGCATCGTCTGCGGCGCCAGTACAGCACATGGCTCATCCCTCGGCGCGGGAACGCAAAAAAACGCAGCCCGCCCCGGAAGGGACGAGTGCGTTCGGCTCGTGGTTCCACCCTAATTCGACCGGCCGGGCGCGCATGATGCGCATCGAAGCCAGGTCCTTATTGGAATCCGGTAACGGGGATGAATCGGTTCCGTTTACAACCGCGGCACCGAGCCGGCGGGTTCAACGTGACGGCTGCAAAGTGGTAATTCCGCGTCACGGGACAGAAGGGATTCGCAGCAATCATCCCTCTCTCTGAGCAGCCCGACGATGGGAACCGTGTCTTTGGTTCTCGCCATGTATGAATCTGTGTTCCATATTATTCAGGAGGCCGACGAAAATGTCAAGCGAAAAGTCATTATTCTGAAAATACGACAAACTGCGCAGTCATGCAAAAACGATCGAATCTTAAGCGGCCGTATGAGCAATTTTCGACAACGTTGTCGAGGCATTCCAAGAGGCGTGCATAATGGCGGCGTTACGCCGAGCCGGAAGAAGCGGCTTCGGCCGCCGACAGGGCGGCGAACTTCTCCGCGTATCGCGTGACGGACTGCACGTACGTCGCGTGCGACCACGTCAGCGGGGCGACCGACATCGGGCTGCCGTCGTTCGGGTTAAGCTGCTCCGGCAGGAGGCCGCTGGACAGCCCCGTGTTCACGACCCACTGCAGCGTTTCCCGCGGCTTGATCAAGTCGGCGAGCGTCCTGGCGGATTCGATCTCGTAATTCGCCACCCACAGCGTGCAGATCACCCACGGGTTGCCCGGCACGTTCTCGATATCGCCGGACTGCTGGAAGTAATAGTCGTTCGTGTACCGGGCAACGCCGCCGACATGCGTCTTGACCGACAGCCCGTTCTTGATCGCCTGCATCGTCTTGACGACGCGTTCGTCGTCAACGGGCAGCACCCCGAACTCCCAGATGGCGAACAGGCTGCTCTCCAGCGTCATGTCCTTCACCCAGCGGTTGTCCTTCTGGATCAAGCCGCGCGCGAAACGGCCGGATTCTTCGTCCCACAGATGCGTCAGGATGCCGTTCTTGATCCCCTCCGCCGTGTTCCGGAGATGGTCGCTGCGCTCGTAGTCCCCGAACAGCTCCGTGAAGAAAGCCGCCGCCATGAGACCCCCGTAGACGGAAGCGGCCGTATACGTCCATATGCCATACCGTTCTTCCCACAGGTCGTAGCTCGGTTTCGGCAGGGAGAGCGCGTGCTCGATATATTGGCTGAGGAATGCCGCGCCCTTGCGGATGAGATGGTTGTACAGCGATTGCGGCAGCTCGATCACCTGATTGCGCACGTAATCCTTCCACAGCGCGAACAGGACGAGCGCCGTCTCGTCCTCCTGGATCGGCAGGCGCCTGCTGCCCTGGACGATATACGGATGCCAGCTCGAGCCGACCGTGCCGTCGGGATTGTATTTGTGAAACAAATAGCCGTCCGGCGACAGCGCCTGCGCGCAGAAATGAAAAAATTGCGCGATGACGCTCTGGAAGCCGGCCGCCGACATCGCGTCGGCGATCAGCGCGCCGTCGCGCGGCCACATGTAGCTGTAATGGTCGCGGTTGTACTGGAGAATGTCCGTGTCGTTCGCGGCGATGATCGCCCCCCGCTCGTCGGTCTGCGTGCGGACGATGAGCAGGCTGAGCCGGTACAGGTGGATCGCCTCCGGCGGCAAATCGCCGAGATTCTGCTCGGCCCGGTGCAGCCAGTGGCTCCAGTATACGACGATCCGGCTAAGCAGCTTCTCGGGATGCTGATCCTGCACGTACTGGTTCAATTCCTTGACTTCCTCGAGGTTCTTGCCGATCGACATCCAATAGTACATCGTCTTCTCGCCGCCCGGCGGCACGACGGTGCGGAAGCTGATCGTGCTGTCGACCGAGCCCTGCGCGATGGAATTGCCCATGAGGGTGCCGTCTTCCGCGTCGCGCCACGTCCCTTCCGCCGATTGGAACCGCTTGATGCCCGTCGTGTATTGCATGATGCCGCCCTCGTCGGAGAAGCCGTTGAACATGAAATACGACGAGCGCTTGTAGTGATACAGCGTATGGTTCTCGGGATAATACGCCGCCGTATCGCCGACCTCGGACCCGTCGATCATGAGATCGTGATGGAAGAACAGCCGGCATTCCCGCGAATCGGCGCCAAGGTTGCGAATCAGGATTCTTTTGATATAAATGCTTTCCCGCTGATGGATGCCGTCGTTCATATGCAGCTCGATGGCAAGCCTGTCGTTCCGGGCGACCACGTTCGTAACGAGCGAATCCGCGATATAGGCGAGCTGGAAGTGCCAGTCGGGATGATCCAGCCAGGAGAACTGGCCGCCGACCCATACGCCAAGCCGGCAGTACTGGCCGCCGACGTGATTGAGCTGGCCGACGAACGGATAGTAGATGTCGCGTATATAGCAGTTGCGGTCCAGGTTGATTAGAATTTTGCCGTTGCCGATTACGAGATGACGGGCCATGTAGGTTGCTCCTCCTTATGCCGTGCAATCGAGCCGTAGAGCGTCAGATACGCCTTGGCCGAGCGCGACCAGCCGATATCCTCCTTCGCGCCGTTCGCGACGATCCGCTGCCACGTATCCTGATCCTGATAGAACCGGATCGCGCGCTGCACCGTATACAACAGGTCGTGGGCGTTGTAATTCGCGAAGCTGAAGCCGTTCCCCTCGCCGGTAAATTCGTTATACGGCTGCACGGTATCCCGCAATCCGCCCGTCTCCCGCACGATCGGCACGGAACGGTAGCGGAGCGCCAGCAGCTGGCTCAGCCCGCACGGCTCGAACTTCGACGGCATGAGATACATATCGCTGCCCGCATAGATGCGCCGGGCGAGCCCGTCGTTGAAGCCGAACCAGGTCGCCACTTGGCCGGGCCGCCATGCCTCCGCTTTGCGGAACATGTTCTCGTAGTGCCAGTCGCCCGAACCGAGCACAACCAGCTGAACCTTCTCCGACAACAGCTGCTCCAGCACGGCCTCGATGAGATCGAAGCCCTTCTGATCGACAAGCCGCGACACGATGCCGATCAGCGGCGTATCCTCCGACTCCTCGAGTCCCAGCTCCCGCTGCAGGGCGAGCTTGTTCTTCCGTTTGCGCGGCAGCGAGCCGCGGTACGGCGTCGACAGCGCCGGGTCGTTCATCGGATCGAACAGCTCCGTGTCGATGCCGTTCACGATGCCGGACAGATCGCCGGCCCGCCAGCGCAGCAGTCCGTCCAGCTTCTCGCCGTAGTAGTCCGTCTGAATCTCGTTCGCGTAAGTCGGACTGACGGTCGTCAATTTGTCCGCGTAACGAATCCCGCCGAGCATGCAATTGCCCGCCCCGTAGAATTCGATCCCTTCCGAGCCGAACAGCTCGTCGCCCGAGCCGAGCAAATCCTTGAGCAGCTCGCGGCCGAATACGCCCTGGTAGCGCAAATTGTGAATGGTGTACACCGATGCCAGATCCCGCGCGCCCGGCTCGTAGCGGTAGCGCGTCTTGAGCAGGAACGGAATAAGGCCCGTCTGCCAGTCATGGCAATGAACGATGTCCGGAAGGAAGTCGGAATGGAACAGCGACTCGATGACCGCATAGCAGAAGAAGACGAACCGCTCCGCATCGTCGTCGTAGCCGTACAGCCCGCTTCGCTTGAAATAATGCTCGTTGTCGATCAGGTAATAGACGATGCCGTCGATTTCCGCCTTCATCAGCCCGCAGTACTGCTCTCGCCAGCCGAGCCTGACCGTGAATGTCGCGATCGTCGTGAATTGTTCGGCGAACTCCGCGGGAATCGATCCGTATTTCGGAAGGATGACCCGCGCGTCCGCTCCCTTCTCCCGAAGCGCTCTGGGCAAAGCCCCCGCCACATCGGCAAGTCCGCCCGTCTTCACGAGCGGCACCGCCTCCGATGCCGCAAATAATAGTTTCGTCATTGCCGCTTCCACCTCGCCCGCAGCCGCCGCTCCGAAGAGCCCGGCCGCTTGATGCTTGATTCGTTCGAATCGATATTCGACGTCCGGCCGCCAATCTTGTCGTATCGTGTCAGATAACCTTCCGTTTCATAGCAACAAACGGCGACGCTTCCGCGCCGTGTAATTCCCTTCCATGCTCGACCGTCACGTCTTTATCGAGTATGACATGATTGACCGAGCTGTTCTCGCCGACGATGCCGTTCTGCATGATGATGCTGTTGCGGACGACCGCTCCTTTGCGGATATGCACGCCGCGGAATAATACGCTGTTGATGACCGTTCCCTCGATGATGCAGCCGTTCGCGATGAGCGAATTGCTCGTCTTCGCCCCTTCCGCATAGCGGGCGGGCGGCTCATCCTTCACTTTCGTGAAGATCGGTCCGGGCTCGAAGAAGAGCTGCTTCCATACGTCGGGCCGCAGCAGCTGCATGTTGTTCTGGTAATAGCTGTTCAGGGTATTCACGATGCCGAGATAGCCTTCGAACTTGCAGCATTGGATGTGCAGCTTGTCGACGCGGGACATGATGGCATGACGCACGAGATGATCCTGCCCTTGCGCGAGCGACGTATCGATCAGCTCCAGCAGCAGCTCCTTGCGCATCAAGTACATTTCCATCGAGACGAGCTCGCTTTCCAGCCGTCCGAAATGATCCTGCATCGCCGTGACGCGCCCTCTCTCGTCGATCTGCACCTTCCGCGCGCGCCCGCCGAACAGCTCGGCCTGCTCCTTGCAAATGACGGTGATGTCCGCGCCGCTTGCCTTATGCGAAGCGAGCACGCCTTCGAAATCGATGTTGCAGATCATATGGCTGCGCGTAACCAGCACATACTCGTGCGTGCTTCTCGCGAAGAAATCGCGATGCTGATAGAAGTGATAGAGGTCGCCGCGGCGCACCTCGTTGACGTCGTCGGTGGACGGCGGCATGATGAACAGCCCGCTTTGGCGGTGATGCAGATCCCAGTGCTTGCCGGAACCGAGATGATCCATCAGGGAGCGGTACTTCGTCTGCGCGAACACGCCGACCTCGTTGATGCCGGAGTTGACCATGCTGGAGAGCGTGAAGTCGATCAGCCGGAAACGCGCGCCGAACGGCACCGTGGCCAGGCAGCGGCTTGCGGTCAACGACTCCATTTCGTCCGATTCGTGAATGAGATTGATGACGCCCAGTATCGATGAATTCATGATTGCTCGACCTCCTGCAGCGAATGATTGACGGTGACGAGCTCGTCGCTTCCGATAACGGTGACGGCATCGCTGTTCGGGCTGCCGACGACGACGCCGTCGCCGATGATGGCGCCTTCCCCGATGATGCATTTATAGACGCGCGCGTCCTTGCCGATCCGGACATTCGGCATCACGACGGATTCCCTGATTTCGCTGCCCGCTCCGGCATGAACGCCATAGAACAGGACGGAACGCTGCACGAGTCCTTCGAGCACGGATCCTTCCGTAACGAGCGAATCGATGATCTCCGCGCCCGCCGACGCATAATGGGCCGGACGGTTCGGATTGACGGAATAGATCCGCCAATTGCGGTCGTGCAAGTCGAGCGCCGGCTCCCGGGACAGCAGGTCCATGTTCGCTTCCCACAAGCTTTCCAGCGTGCCGACGTCCTTCCAGTAACCGTCGAACGTGTAAGACTGCAGCTTGATGCCGTCCTTCAGCATCGCCGGAATGATGTCTTTGCCGAAATCGTTGCCGGAATGGCGGTTCGATTCGTCGCGGATCAAATATTGCTGGAGGACCGGCCACGAGAAAATATAGATGCCCATCGACGCCAAATTGCTCGTCGGCACCTTCGGCTTCTCCTCGAACGAGGTGATCGCGCCTTCCTCGTCCACATGCATGATGCCGAACCGGCTCGCTTCCTTCCAGTCGACCCCGATGCAGGCGATCGTCGCGTCCGCGCCGCGCTCCTCGTGCTCGCGCAGCATCAGCTCGTAATCCATTTTGTAGATGTGGTCCCCCGAAATGACGAGCACGTAGTCCGGATCGTAGCGGTCGATGAACCCCATGTTCTGATAGATGGCATTCGCCGTTCCTTTGTACCACATGCCGCCCTTCTGCTTGACGTACGGAGGCAGGATCGCCATGCCGCCGTCCCGCCGGTCCAGCCCCCACGGGCTGCCGATGCCCAAATACGTGTTCAGCACGAGCGGCTGGTACTGCGTCAGCACGCCGATCGTGTCGATGCCCGAATGCGCGCAGTTGCTTAGCGTGAAATCGATAATCCGGTACTTGCCGCCGAAATGAACGGCCGGTTTGGCCAAATCCTTCGTCAGCACGCCCAGCCGCTTCCCTTCGCCTCCGGCAAGCAGCATCGCGATCATTCTTTTTCTGCCCATGGATACCCTCTCCTTCGCGTCTGCAAGCATTCAGCCGCAGCGCCTGATAGTTGCATTACGTCAATCCATGCAAAGCGGAAAAGCGCCCGCTCGGGCCATGGTCCCCTGCGGAGAAGGCAAGCAGCTGGAACGAAAGCGGAGGAAGGTCGAGCACCAGGCTGCAGGGCCTTCCGTGCCAAGCGGCCGCGGCGCTGGAGATCGTCTCGGACGCGTTCGACAAGGAGCCGCCATACTGCGCCGCATCGCTGTGCAGCACCGTTCTGTATTGGCCGGGCACGGGTACGCCGATACGATACTCGGGGTAATGCCGGTTCGAGAAGTTGCAGACGATGACGGAGAAGTCCTGCTCGCCGTGGCCGCGCCGCATGAAGACGATGACGCTCTGGGCCGCGTTATGGACGTCGATCCATTCGAAGCCGCCGGGGTCGCAGTCCCGCTCCCATAGCGATGGCAGTTCGCCGTACGCGCCGTTCAGCGCCTTGACGTAGTCGTGCATCGCGCCGTGCTTCGGATAATCGAGCAGCATCCAATCGAGCGCTTCGTCGTATTTCCATTCGTCGAACTGGCCCCACTCGCCGCCCATGAAGAGCAGCTTCTTGCCGGGATGGGTCATCCAGTAGCCGTAGAACAGCCGCAATTGGGCGAATTTCTGTTCGTAGCTGCCGGACATTTTGTTCAAGAGCGACCGTTTGCCGTGCACGACTTCGTCGTGGGACAGCGGCAGCACGAAATTTTCGGAGAAGGCGTACACGAGCGAGAAGGTTATGAGATTGTGATGACGCATCCGTTCGGACGGATCGAGCGCCATGTACCGGAGCATGTCGTTCATCCAGCCCATGTTCCATTTGAAATTGAAGCCGAGTCCGCCCATGTACGTCGGAGACGTGACGGCCGGCCAAGCGGAAGAATCCTCAGCGATCATAAGCGCGTCTGGGTAGTAGTGGAACACCGTTTCGTTCAATCGTTTGAGAAAGCGGATCGCGTCGATATTCTCCGTTCCGCCGAAGTTGTTATAGGTGAGCATTTCAGGGGGTTTGTCGAAATGAAGGTCGATCATGCTGGCGACGGCATCCACGCGAAGGCCGTCGATATGAAACACATCCATCCAATAGATGGCGTTCGAAATTAGAAAACTCTGCACTTCCGTGCGGCCGAAGTCGAAGGCGAGCGTGCCCCACAGCGGCTTCTCCGCCCGTTTCCAGTCCGCTCCCTCGTAGATCGGCGTGCCGTCGAACAGACGCAGCCCGTGATCGTCCTTGCAGAAGTGGCCCGGCACCCAGTCGAGGATGACGCCGATGCCCGCCTGATGGCAGCGGTCGATCAAGTACATGAGCTGGGCCGGGGTCCCGAACCGGCTCGTTGCGGCGTAGTAGCCCGTCACCTGGTAGCCCCAGGACATATCGAGCGGATGCTCCGTGACCGGAAGCAGCTCGATGTGCGTATAGCCCATTTCGGCTGCATATCCGACAAGTCCGTCCGCCATCTCCTCATAGGTCCAGAACAGTTCCTTGCCCCGGTTGCGCCAGGACGAGAGATGCACCTCGTAGATAAGCATTTTCTCGTGATACGGGCTCATCTCCTGCTTGCGCCGCTGCCAGTCGCCATCCTCCCATTCGTAATGGAACGCGTCGGATACGACGGAGCCGGTATCGGGCCTGAGCTCGGATTGGAAGGCGTACGGGTCCGCTTTCAGTTGACGGGCGCCGGTCGAGGCGTGAATCTCGTACTTGTATACCGTACCCGGCTCGAGGTTGGGCACGAACAAGCTCCATACGCCGGTCTCGCCGATGCGTTCCATGCCGTGCCGCGCGCCCTGCCACTCGTTGAAGTCGCCGACCACGCATACGTTCCGGGCATTGGGCGCCCACACCGTGAAACGAACGCCGTATTCGTCGGCCAGCCGGATCGGATGCGCGCCGAATGTGCGGTAGCTGTGAAACAGGCTGCCTTTGTTAAACAAATACATATCGCGCAATGAGATCCCGACGGTTGCTGCATTCGCCATAAAGCGCCATCCACCTCCTTAGCGTAGCTTCTTTGTTAAGGTTTTGTTATGAATACTAACGCAGCGCGATCATGCTTTCATTATACACGTCACGGTTAAAGTTGGCATCCAATTTTCAGAAAATTCTCATTGCTGGTTCAAGCCGTCTGAGTCCGAATCGGCTTCCGTTCGCTCGTCCGTTATCGCTTCGATGTCGAACCGCCGGAGCGCTTCCGCGATTCGCGCGTGCATGCCGAGCAGCTGCCCGATCTGCCCTTCGTCCAGCGATTGAAGCGCGGCCGTCATCGCCCGGTAGGAGTAGGCCTGCCGGATCGATTTCCGCGCAAGCGCCTCCCCCTCGGCGGTCAGCGCGACGTTCACTTCCCGCCGGTTTCCTTCGGCTTGGACTCTCGTCACGGCGCCTGCCTGCACGAGTCCTTCCACGCTGACGCTGATCGTGCTCTTGGACGCCTGCAGCCGCTCTGTCAACTCTTTCAACGTGAGACCGGGCGAGCGAAACAGCGTATTCACGATGGACATCCCGAGCATCGTCAATCCGACGCTTTCCGCGTTGCGGCGCGTCAATTCGGAGGTCGCGCGCGTGACGGCCATGAACGACTGCAGCACCTCGATCGCTTGTTCGACTTGCGGATCAGCGTATTTCATTCGATAGTTCCTCCCCTAACAGCTCGATAATAGACTGTCATACACATGAACAGTTCAACTACGAACTATATTAGAGCATGCCTCCTTTTCGGTCAATCTCGATCTCCCTCCGCGCGGACCGCTTCCGCTCGGCTTGACTTCGCTTTCGGGGAATCGCTACAATGATCGGAGTATAATTAACCGGAGGTGCGGCATGCATTCATTCACGTTCCAGAATCCTACGAAAATCGTTTTCGGCAAAGGCACGGTCTCGCAATTGGGCAGCTTGACGGAGCCGTTCGGCAAGACGGTTCTACTTGTATATGGGTCAGGCAGCATAAAAAGAACCGGATTGCATGACGAAGTCATGAACCAGCTCCAGTCGATCGGCGCAGCCGTCGTCGAGCTGGCCGGCATCGAGCCGAATCCGCGGCTGAGCTCCGTCAAGCGCGGCATCGAGCTGTGCCGCGAGCATAACGTCGACTTCGTTCTGGCCGTCGGCGGCGGCAGCGTGCTGGACGCGTCCAAGGCGATCGCGGCCGGCGTCCGCTATGACGGCGACGTCTGGGACTTCTTCATGCATAAGGCGGTCATCCGGGATGCGCTTCCAATGGGCGCTATTCTGACGCTGTCGGCTACCGGCTCGGAAATGAACGGCAATTCCGTCGTCTCCAACTGGGAAACGAAACAGAAGCGTTCGTTCGGCAGCCAGCATACTTACCCGCGTTTCTCCATTCTTGACCCGACGCTGACGTTCTCCGTTCCGCGCGACCAGACCGTCAACGGCATCGTCGACATCATGTCGCATGTTTTCGAGCAGTATTTCTCGCTGACGGCGGACGTCCCGCTGCAGGAGCGGCTGTGCGAATCTATCCTGCAGACCGTCATCGAGAATGCGGAAACCGCCCTCGACAAGCCGGACGATTACGCAGCCCGGGCGAACCTGATGCTGTGCGGCACGCTTGCCCTGAACGGCGGCCTGATCAGCGTCGGCATGGCCAATGACTGGGCGTCCCACGGCATCGAGCACGAAATCAGCGCGATCTATGATATTCCGCACGGCGCCGGCTTGTCCATCGTATTCCCGAATTGGATGAAATACGTGTACAACGAACGGGTCGAGCGATTCGCGCAGTACGCGGAACGCGTCTGGGGCATCGAGCGCGGCAGCAAATCCGACGAGGACATGGCGCTCGCCGGCATTTCCGCGACGCGCGCCTTCTTCACCCGGATCGGGGCGCCGGCGACGCTGTCGTTCTACGATATCGGCGAGGAGCATCTCGACGTCATGGCGCGGGAAGCGGTGCTGTTCGGGCCGCTCGGCAATTTCAAGAAGCTGAACCAAGAGGACGTGAAAGAAATTTTGACCATGGCGCTGTAGCGGCAAGCGGCAGACTGCAAGCAGCAACAACGGCAGGCAGCAGGCCGGATCAAGCAATTCATTCGACGCATCTCGCATGCCATGCAATGGCCTCGATACCGCCGACCGCTTCCGGGCGGCGGTATCGAGGCCATTGCTTTATGCGTTGCGATGCGGCAAACGCGGCAATTTCCGTTCACGCGGCAAGCGGCTGCAGGGAAAAGGCGTCCCGATCGAGAAGTGGATAGCAGCGCTGCTTTACAGCTTATCGGGATCGATTCTTTACAGCCTATTGGAGGGTGAAGCCGTTGGAAGTGAAACACCGGATCGAGGATTCCATTCTTACGACGCATCTGGAGCACGAATACGGGATACCGATTGAACGCATCCGCTTCATTCCGATGGGAGATTCGGCTTATTCGTATCGGGTGGATTGCGCGAACGGCGAACGCCGCTATCTCAAATTGTTCGACTCGGCGAACGGCCGGCAGCTCCGAAGCATCGAGCGCCTTCGGCAGTATTTGCCGGCCACTTGGCACATGCATCATCGCGGCCTTTTCCGGTATTTGACCTACCCGTTTCCGAATCGGAACGGGCAATTCGCGACCCGTTTCCATGGCATAACGGCGGTGCTGTTTAACTTCATCGACGGAGAGACGCTGGCTGACGCCTATCCCTTCTCCGAAGCGATCGTCGCACGGATCGCGGCGGCGGCGGCGGCCATCCATCGGCTTGCCCCGTTGATCGACAAGACGAGTCTCGTGTCCGAAACCTACGATCTTTCCTTTGAAACCGAGTTGAAGACATGCCTGACGGCGCTTGAAACGACCGCCGTCTTCGCCAATCCGATCCTGTCGGATTTGCAGGCGTCGCTGTTGCCGAAGCTGGCGCAGATCCGCGGCTTGATGACGCTCCTGCATCGGCTTCGCGATGCGGCGGTAGCCGATCCCAAAGCGCATGTATTATGCCATGGCGACATGTGGGGCGGAAATCTGATCCGAAACGACAATGACTTGTATGTTGTCGACTGGGAGTCGATGCTGCTCGCGCCGCCGGAATTCGATTTCATCGGTTACATGGGCGAAGAGTTCGGCGTGTTCTTGACCGCGTACGAGCGGCAGCTTGGGCGCGCCGTGACGGTCAATCCGGACCTTTTGCGATTCTATGCCTATCGCCATCATCTTCGGAATCTGACCAACTGGCTAATGAACCTTCTCTACCGCAACACGGAGGATGCCCAGAACGCGAATGATCTGGAGATGATCCTCCATCATTGCATGGACCGCTGGGACAGCGTCGAATTCAAGGTCGGGGCAGTCGAGGAGCTGTTGCGGCATCGGTGATCGCGGGACGTACTGCTAACCCCATCGCATGCCATGGGAACATCCCGTTTATTACGCGAAAGGACCTCAACTTCCACTGCGAAGTGGAAGTTGAGGTCCTTTTCTCGAAGAAATTCGGTTCTATGCGGGACTCCGAACAATCAGAATCCGGCTTCTGGGACAGCCCCGTATGACGATGCCTATCCCTTACTTGCTCATCCGCAGCGAAGCGACATGCGCGATCTGCTCGTCGGAGTCGAACATGCCGATGTTCGCGCCGAGCGAACGGAACTGGCCGACAACGTCCTCGTAGCCCCGTTCGATATGCTGGACGCCGGCAATCGTCGTCGTGCCTTCGGCGCAAAGTCCTGCAATGATGAGGCATGTGCCCGCCCGGACGTCCGACGCGTGCACGAGCGCGCCGTGCAGCGGCTGTCCGCCGTTCACGAACGCAACGCCGGAGCGGACTTTAATGCTCGCCCCCATCCGGCCGAGCTGCGCCGCATGATTGAATCGGGACGGATATATGCGGTCGCCGACGATGCTTTTGCCGGCCGCTTGCGTCAGCAGCGCCGTTAACGGCTGCTGCAGATCGGTCGCGAAGCCGGGATACATCGCCGTGCGGACGCGCGTCGCCCGCAGCGCGCCCGTCGACCGCGCCGTCACCGCATGCTCGGTCGTTTCGATGTCCATGCCGATTTCGCGCAGCTTGGCGATGCAAGAGGACATATGCTCCGGAATGACGTCCTGCACGGTAATGCAGCCGCCCGTCGCGCCGGCCGCCATCAGGAAAGCGCCGGCGATGAGACGATCCGGGATCACGGTGTACGTGCATCCTTTCAAGGACGTCACGCCTTCGATCCGAATATGATCCGTGCCCGCTCCGACGATGCGCGCGCCCATCCGGTTGAGCAAATTAGCCGTATCCGTCACTTCGGGATCGCGCGCCGCGCCGAGGAGCACCGTCGTGCCTTTGGCGAGAACGGCGGCCAGCATCGCATTGATCGTCGCGCCGCTCGTAATCGTATCGAAATAGATGACGGCGCCTTCCAGCGCCGCCGCCTTGACTTCGTAATGCCGGTCATGGAAGGTGAACGTCGCGCCAAGCTGCTTCAATGCTTTGATATGCTGATCCATCGGACGGCTGACGAAGTCGTCTCCGCCCGGATAGCCGACGGATACGCTGCCGAATTTGGCCAATAGCGCGCCGATGAAATAATAGGCCGTCCGGAACGAAGAGGATCGGACCGGGTCGAACTCCGTGCTGCTGACGCCGCTTCCGTCGACCGTTACGCTGCCGTCGGGATGCCGCTCGATATGAAGCCCGATCTCCTTGCCCAGCCCGTCGATTACCCGCAAGTCGGCGATATCGGGGATGCCGAGCAGGGTGACGGGCCCATCCGCCATGCAGGCCGCCGCGAACAGCGCGAGCGCGCTGTTCTTGGAGCCGGGAATTTTAACGCTGCCTTGAAGCGGCGCGGATCGTTCAACTTTAATCGCTCTCATGGTTTGCTCCTTCGTTCGAATCGTATTCATCCGCAATTTTCACTTGAATGTTTCGGCTCTCGATTTCGCGCACGAACTTCTCGGAAGCGCCCTGGTCGGTAATCAGCAGATCGATTTGATGCAGCTGAACGGACCCGGCGAACATCTGCACGCCGATCTTCTCGTGCGGCGCCAGGCATATCGTGCGTCTGGACGCTTCGGAGACGGCGCGCGTCAAAGCGGCGCCTTCGGGCGTCGACGTGCTGACGCCGTTCAGCGCGATTCCGCCTCCGGTAATAAATCCGATATCGTAATTGAACTTTCCGATCATTTCGAAGGCAATCGTGTCGATCAGGCTGTCGCCGGCGGATCGAAGCTTGCCTCCAATGAGATACGATTCGATATGGCTCCGGTTTCGAATGTTTTCGGCGATCGTCAGCGCGTTCGTAATGACCGTGAACGGAATATCCTCAGGCAAGTGGCGCAGCATTCCGTAATGAATGCCCGCCCCGCCGATAAATACGGTATCGTTCATTTGAATCAGCGATGCCGCGTAACGCGATATCGCGTCCTGATGCGGGGCCGCTTCTCCATACCGGATGGACCGGGGCTGGGACAGCGTGCGCACCTTGGGCAGCGGAGACAGCGGAATCGCGCCTCCGTACGTCTTCTGCAGCAAGCCTTGCTCCTCCATGATCGTCAGGTCGCGCCTGATCGAGTCGATGGAAATCTGAAATCGGCCGGCCAAGTCCTTGGCGATGACTCTCCGGTCCGCGGCAAGCAGCTCCAATATGCGCTGCCTTCGTTCTTCGGCTAACATCTTATTCCCCCATGGCCGTTTCCTTTTTCTTCTCCTATCCTATTCCGTATGATTCAGGATTGTCAATCAGCCATTCGTCTTGTTTCTGGTTGTTTCATGATTTTGTAACATCATCAACGCCAGAAACGCTGGGAAGGCCGAAAAGCAACGCTGGGAACGCCGAAAAGCAACGCCGGGACCGACGCTGCTTCTTCCTTCTTCTTTCTTCCTTCTTCCTTCCGGAGGTCAACCATGTAGATCGGCTGAATGAAGTGCCGTTAACGGCGAATCACGTAATGAGCCTGGCAACCAGAAAGGCGATTCCCGCCGCCAATCCCCCGACAAGCGCGGTTTGAACGGCGCTCTTCCACGGTTTGGAGCCCGTCAATTTGCCTTTGCCGTAACCGAATCCGAATAACGCGAGCAGCGTCGCGATAACCGACACGAGCAGCGCCGAAGCTGCGCGATGCACGAGCATATACGGAAGCAGCGGAATAATTCCCCCGACGATATAGGACAGTCCGATCGTAACGGAACTGTTCCGGGCTCGCTTGGGCTCAGGCTCTTCAAGACCGAGCTCGTGTTTCATCATGAAGGCCGTCCACCGCTGCGGATCGCTGCTGATTTCCTTCACGGCCTCCCCGACAACCGGCTCGCTCAGCCCCCATTCCCGCAGCAATTCGGCTACTTCTTCCCTCTCGCGCTCCGGCAGCTCGACGATCTCCCGGCGTTCCCTCTCCAGCTCGTGCTCGTAATGCTCCCGTTCCGTTCTCGCGGCCAAATAGCCGCCTAACCCCATGGCGATCGACCCTGCGGCGATCTCGGCCAGCCCGGCGATAACGACGACATTCGTTCCCGAGACGGAGCCCGACAGTCCTGCGGCCAGCGCGAACGGGACCGTTAATCCGTCCGACATCCCGATGACGATGTCGCGAATGGCGTCGGAAGCCATGAAATGTTTCTCGATATGCGGGTTGTTCTCCGGTTCCGCCAAGCCCTGTCCCCTCCTTCATCGCGATCTCTCGCGCCTCGCGGTATGCGTACGGCTTCGGCCGCGAACGAGCATCGGCTTCTTGCCGCCGGATTCGAGCGGCTGCGGATCGCCGCGGCTACAGCTGAAGCTGCTTCAAATGATAAAACTCGCCCTTGCGCGCGATCAGCTCGTCGAACGTGCCGACCTCGGCGATACGGCCCTGCTTCATGACGACGATGCGGTCGGCGTCGCGGATCGTGGACAGCCTGTGGGCGACGATGAACGTCGTCCGTCCCTTGATCAGCTTCTGCATCGCCTTCTGCACATGGTATTCCGACGCGTTGTCGAGCGCGGACGTCGCTTCGTCGAGAATGATGATCTTCGGATCGCGGATGAGCGCGCGCGCGATCGCAATCCGCTGGCGCTGCCCGCCGGACAGCTTGCCGCCGTGTTCCCCGACCTTCGTATGAATGCCGAGCGGCTGGCGGCCGACGAATTCGGCGAGGTTCGCCATCTCGATCGCCTTGTAGACCTGCTCGTCCGTAATATCCGGCAGGCCGTACGTGATGTTGTCGCGGATCGTGCCGGAGAACAAGATGTTCGTCTGCGGCACGACGGAGAGAAACTTCCGGTATTCCCGCAGATCTATCGCATTGAAATCGACGCCGTCGATCGTCATGATGCCGCCGGTCGGCTGCAGGAAGCCCGTCACCAAATTCAGAATCGTCGATTTGCCCGCGCCCGATTCCCCGACGAAGGCGACGCATTCGCCGGCCTTCACGTTCAGCGTAACTTCTTCTAATACATGATGCTCGCTGCCGGGATAGACAAGCTGCACCCGGTCGAACGCGATATCGCCGTTGATCGCCGTCAGCTTCAGCTTGCCTTGGTTATTCTCGATTTCTTGGGAGCGCAAAATCTCCGTAATCGAGTGAATCGATTCGAAGCCCTTCGCCATGTTCGGGTACGTCGTGATCAGGGCGGTGATGGAACCGAGAATCATGCTGAAGAAGCCTTGGTACATGACGATGTTGCCGACAGGGATCTTGCCTTGATACGCCAGGTAAGCGGTGAAAATCAGGCAGAGCACCTGGAAGAGCTGGAACGTGACCCAATTGGACGCGCCGAAATAAGCTTCGATAATGTCCAGCCGCTGGCCCTTGCCCTGCAGCTTGGACAGCGACCGGTCGATCCGCTCGATCTCCACTTCTTCCAGTCCGTGCGCCCTCGTGACGGGAATCATCTCGACCATCTCGGACATCTTGGAAGACATCTTCTCGATTTCTTTGCGGAATTCTTTGTTCGTGGAGCGGATCTTGCCTTTGAACACCTGCACGATCAACACCGCGGCGGGAATCGTGAGCACGAAGAAGAGCGACACGGACCAGCTGTGATAGACGGTGATAATGACCGCGACGATAATATTGAAGATCGCCGGCAGCAGCGCGAGCATGACCTGCTTCGACAGCTGCTCGACGGCCTCGACGTCGCGCAGCACCTTCGACTGCAGCTTGCCCGCCTGCAGATCGCGGTGATACGTAATCGACAGCTGCTGGAGCTTGCGGACGAGCGCGCTCCGAATGCTTGCCTCCACGTGGCGGATCGCCCGGCTCATGAAGGAGACATACCACGTATGCGTCGGGATATTTTGCAAAATAATGACGGCGATGACGATGAAATTGATCCATAGCGATCGCATCGGATGACTGCCGGGATGACTGACGATGTTGATGATATTCGCCGTGACGACCGGCAGGACGAAGATCGGAAGACTCTTGATCATGTAGAAGAGGACCGACAGCGACAAATTCATGAAGTTTCCCCGGTACAGCGAGACCAGGAACTTGAACGTGCTTTGCTCTTCCTGCATGGCGACCTGCTGAAACGTGTGCTCGTAGTTCAAATTGCGGGTCCTGCTTCTCTCTACTCTCTCTGCTCTTGCTGCTCTCTCCATCTGAGGTGTCCCATCCTTCTTTCTTCTAATATCTTCATAGCCACTCGATATCTTAAAATATAAACCGTCGTTTGTAAACGCCGCATTTGCAAGCCGTATTCGCGCGCTTCTCCGGCCATCGCTTCGTACCGGACAAGGCGAGACGACGCACCTCACCATAGCTCCGTCAATCCAATAAACATCTTCTATATAGTGGATAAAATATAGAAAATTCCTTTTATCAACCCCCGTGTATATACTACGAGTAACTTGATATTGGAGGAGGATGCGCATGCAAGCCTTATCGGAATTGTTCCACCGGTACGCCGTCCGTTATTTCCGCGATTCCAGTCCGCTCTACGAAGCGCTTTCGCTTCGAATCGCGAAGGATGCCGAGCTGCTCGCGCTTGCCGCGCAGGCGCGAGCAGGCCAGCCTCAGCCGAACATGCTCTTCGGCGCCGTACATGATGTATTGCTCCAGGGAGCCCGGCACCCGCTCCGCCGCTTCTATCCGAGCCTTGTCGACGATCCCGGCGAGCCGGCGCTCGCATTCGAGCCGTTCCGATCGTTCTGCGCCGCGTATCGGCGCGAAATCGTCGCGCTGCTGAAGAGCAAGCGCGTGCAGACCAACGAGGTCAATCGCTGCGCGTACCTCTATCCTGCTTTCTGCCATGTTTACCGCCATTCGGGCAAGCCGCTCGCACTGATCGAAATCGGCACGAGCGCCGGGCTGCAGCTGCTGTGGGACCGGTACGGCTATTCGTACGGAGCGGACGGCGCTGCATACGGCTGCGCGTCTGCCGCGCTTCGCCTGGAATCGGAGCCGCTTGGAGACAACAAGCCCGATCTCCTGCTCGAAAGTCCGCCTGTCGCTTCCCGCACCGGCATCGACCTGCACGTCAACGACCTTAACGACGAAGCGGATCTGCGCTGGTTGAACGCGCTCATCTGGCCGGAGCATAGGGAGCGCCGCATGCGGCTGACGACTGCGGCAGCGTGCTTGAAGCGTACGCCCGTCCGGCTGATCGAAGGCGATGCCATCGAGCTGATCGCGGATGTGGCCGCCGAAGCGCCAGCGGAAGCGACGCTGTGCATCTTCCATACGCATGTCGCCAACCAGTTCACCGCCGAGGCCAAGCAGGCATTAAGGGCGCGCCTTCGGGAACTTGGCCGCAAGCGCGATTACTATCATCTCTATAATAATATGGACGATCTCGATCTCCATCTGGACGCGTATTTGGACGGGGAGCTGCATCCGACGAAGATCGCGGAAACCGAAGGCCACGGACGTTGGTTCAGGTGGCTGATGTAGACAACCAGCATCATAAGACGATCGCCGTTCTAAGCGCTTGACGCCGGAACGGCTTTCGTTGTTACTTCGGGGAATGGAGCGCCGCCCAGGAGACGATAAGTAAAATTTAATTTCGGTCCCCATGCTTCCATGTATTTACTGTAAGTATCATTTGTATTACTATAAATAATACAAACAACCGTTTTGAGGTGAGCGACCGAATGATGATTACTTTGCAGCTGGACAGCGACACGCCGATCTACGAGCAGCTGCGCAACCAGATCGTGATCGGCATCGCGACCGGTCAGCTCGAACCGGCCGAGAAGCTGCCGACCGTCCGCCAGCTCGCCGACGAGCTCGGCATCAACGCGATGACCGTCAACAAGGCCTACGCGCTGTTGAAGCAGGAAGGCTATATCGTCATCGACAGGCGCCATGGCGCGAAAATAAGCCCCCGAACGCCGGTCGGCGCAGGAAGCCAGCCGCCTCCGCGACTGGAAGAGCAGCTTCAGCTGATCATTGCGCAAGCGGCTATCAAAGGCGTCGAGCGCTCGCAGTTCGATTCGCTGTGCGATCGCATTTTCGCCCGGATGAGGTACGAGCCTCAGCCTTGAGAACCGCCTTGGCCTCGGCATCTCGCGCTTCCGCCATCCCTGTTCATGCCCCTGCCTTAAGGCATCCGCCGAGCCTGCCTTCATCCACTGACTCAGTTCTCAACGAAAGGAGCCCGTCACGATGTTCATGACCATCACGCTGATCCAGCTCTTCCCGATTCTGATCCTCTATCTCGCGATGTGGGCAACTTACCGGCCGCTCGCCTCCTACAAGAACGGCATGCTGTTCGCCGTCACGCTCCCCGCGCACGCCATCGAGCATCCGGCGGTCGGCGCCATTCAAGTACGGTTCAAGAAGCAATTCGCGCGGTTGAGCATTTGGCTGGGAGCCGCCGCCCTCCCGCTCCTTGCGTTGAACGCATGGGAGGCCTTGAATGCCTATTCGTTCATCTACTTCTTCGCTTGGCTTACCGTATTCATCGTCGGCATGGCTGCTCCGGGCCGGCGTGCCTTCCGCGCCACGCTCGCCTTGAAGCGGGAACAGGAATGGTTCGTCGGCAAGAAGAACGTCGTGCACGGCGATCTGCGGGCCGCCCGCATGAAGAACGCCACATCCGCCCCGATCGGCTTGTTCGCTTTCCCGCTGGCGATCTCGATCGGAACGCTCTTATGGGCGATCCGCGAAGAGGAGCCGCTGACCGGCATCGCATACGCGGGAATCGGATTAACGCTGCTGCTGGCAATCGCCGCTTACTATATGGGCCGAATGAAGGCGCAGGCGTTCAGCGCGAACAGCGACTTGAATTTGAGCTTAAACCAAGCGCGCCGGAGAGCGTTATCCTACATGTGGCTGCTGCTCGCGATTGCGCAGAGCGTTCACGCTCCGCTTCTGATCGCGCTGCTGTCGCTCGACAGCACGGCGGAGATCGGCATCTGGATAACGGTTCCCGCCCTGCTCGCCCTTGTCTCGCTTCTCCTCGTACTGACGACATACCGCCGTATTCATGCCCGGGAGCAAGAAGCGCTGTCTCAGGACGGGCAGGCGATTTATACCGATGACGACGAGTATTGGGCGAACGGCTTTACGTACCATAATCCGTACGACAACGCGGTGATCGTTCCGAAACGGATCGGGATCGGGACGACGATCAATACGGGCACCGTCGCGGGCAAAATCATCGCAGGCGGGATCGTCGCGTTGTTCGCCGGCACGATCATTGTCGTATCCTTCCTCTTAATTCGTTCCGAGCTCACGTCCCCGATGCTGACGCTCACGGCTGAACATCGAATCGAAATCGACTATCCGATGTATGATTACGGCTTCCCGCTTGCCGATATCGAACAGCTTGATCTAGTCGATGAAGTGCCGAAGGGAAACCGGACGAACGGCGAAGGAACGCCGCGCGTGGCAAGAGGCAAATTCACGCTGAAAGGGCTGGGCGCGGCGCGGCTCTATGTCTACAAAAACAATCCGCCGTACATTCGCATCAAGCTGCGCAATACGTATATCTTCTTCAACGACCTCGACCCGGAACGCACGAAGCAGCTGTACGCGCAATTGGAGCAAGCTTGGCAGCCGTGATCGTTCGCCATGCGGTTGTCAGTTGCGGCGAAGCCGAAATGTTGGGCATAGAAGACGAACAGCCTGCAGCGCAATCGCGCTGCAGGCTGTTCGACGGTCGAGACGGAATCGATAGGCCGATTCTGCGCGGGGCTTATTCTTCCAATTCATCCCGCTGGCTGTTTCTTGCCAGCGACGAACCGGTGAACCGTTTCCGGTACGACAGCGGCGTTATGCCGACATGCTCCGCGAAAGACCGCGAGAAATGAGGCGTCTGCTTGAAGCCCGTTTCGTCGGCGATCTTGGAGATCGGCCAATTCGTCTTCATCAGCATCAGCTTCGCCTGGTCCATCCGGTACGAGAGCAAGTATTGCTGCGGCGTGCAGTCGAACACCTCGCCCATGCAGCGCGCGATGTAATTCGGATGCAGCCCCATCGCTTCGCCGAGCTTGCTGTTGGTCACCGTCGTGCGGAAATTCATTTTCAAGTAGGCCGCCGCTTCTTCGGCGACGGAGATCGGCGCTTTGGCCGCGTCGCTCCGCCAGCCTTCGTCGAACAGCTGCATCAGATGCAGGAACCATTGCTGGCGCTGCCAGAACGCGGCATGCGACGTGCCGAGCGCCGCATCGTGCAGCTTGCTGAACAAGGAGATCGCTTCTTCCGGATAGGCGACGGTCATCGTTTTCGGCAGCCGGATGGCGTATGAATAGTAATCGCCCCGCAGCGTGCCGCAGCTATTGCCATCGTGCTCCTCCCACGGTCCGGCCGTCTGGAAATGCACCCAGTCGAACACCGTTTCTTCCGTGCAGGGCTTGGTTGGATAATGCCATAGATCAGGCCTGAGAATAAGCATCTGGCCCGGGCCGATTTCCCATGTTTGGGACTCTTCGCCGACATATAAAGTGCCGCTATGAACGAACAGCAGATCAAACACGCCGATATTCCGGCGATTCGGATGCTCGCCGCCTTTCGGATACGTTCCGCGATTAGACTCGATGAAGTAAGGAAGCGGCGGAGATAGAAAGGTAAGCAGCGGTTCGGACGACAAGAGAAAATCCTCCCTAAGTAGGTTTACGCCCGTTTATTTTATCAGACTATCGCAGGATGGGATATACCCATTTCGCAAATAAACAAGCCCCAGCCCCGGGAGCGGCCGAGCGAACGCCTGACCGCCGCAAGCGGCTTGCTCGTTCCGGATCGCGTCCAAGGAATCGCTTAAGTTCATGTTCTCGCTCATGCGTTCAGCCCCTATAGTCAAACGATGCTCTTCTAACGGGTATCGTCTTCGTGCTCAGCCATGCAATCGCTTGCCGTACCAACGGAGAGCAAGCCGCGGATGCAGCTTCATGGATCGGAAGCCACTCAGCGCCCGATGAATCCTGTCCTTCGAACGGCTCCACTGTTCCTGCCGCCTCGGCGGGGTCTATAGAAGCCTCGTATAATATCGCGATATGGTGCACAGTCTCAGTCGCGCCATCCTGCCGCATCCATTTCACGTCGAAATCGCAAACGCCGATACTGGCAAGCGTTTGGACGACATAGCCGGTTTCCTCTCTCATCTCCCGCATCATCGCTTGCTCCAGCGACTCCGACGGTTCCGGACGGCCGCCGGGCAAATCAAACCGCCCCGTGTACGGGCCGAGACGTTTACGTATAACCAAGAGCTTCTTGTCCATTACGCATATCCCGTAAACCCCCATATGCCGGTAAAATTGTTCCGCCATATTCTGATACGCCCCTTATTGACCCCTGCCGCGCTTATTCGGGATTCGGAATGCCGTGCATGCATGATCTATTCGCGGCCAAGAGCCGCAGTTCCTCCTCATCCTCGCGGAAGCCACTTGATCCCAAGCGCAAGAAGAATGGAATGACATGCGCATCCCGTCCATTGTAGGGCTGGAGAAAAACAGGGAATGAGCACTCGCCGGATGTTTCGGAGCTATAGTGGGATGGATAGGTGGGCAGGATTTTGGGCTCGCATGCCTCGAATGCCCCTCTGGGCCGGAAAAAGCTGCCGTGTGAGCAGGATTCCAGGCCCGGATGCCTGTTAAGGCCGAAAAATCCTGCCATGTGAGCAGGATTTGGGGCTCGATTGCCCCTCTGGGCTTGATAATCCTGCCGTGTGAGCAGGATTTTTGTCTTGATTGCCCCTCTTGGCCGGAAAAAGCTGCCGTGTGAGCAGGATTTGGGGCTCGATTGCCCTTCTGGGCTTGATAATCCTGCCGTGTGAGCAGGATTGGTTCACTGATGTTTTTAAAGCGTAGATCTTTTTCTGTCAACAAAAGATTCTTTACAGCACGAATGGACGGCATCGTCCATGCCGTCCATTCAGAGTGCAGAGAAACCTTCGTTTTCATCCAAACGGCGAGTTCTCTTTTGTCCCTAGTTTTGAATTCAAGTGCTTGCTTAGCCGATAATGCGATTCAAAATCGCTCTGCCTTCCGACTGGAACATGATGAATGCATCATTCAGCGGATCGAGCGGCGAGGCGTCGGAACCGATCGCCTTCAGTTGGAGCGTCGCATTCGCGATGATCAAGGTAAACGACGTGACACAGCCGGCGAACGTATCTTTGCCTTGCGCGTAAAGCACCGTCTTCTGGTGCGTCGTCGTCGCTTTCGCGAACTGCAGCGCAATGCTGATCAGATCGCTCGAGCATCGGCCTTGCAACGCCGCAAGCTGGTTCAAGGTGTCCTTCACGATGGCATTGACCGCATTAGGATCCGGCTTGACGTTGCCATTGCCATTACCATTGCCATTACCATTACCATTGCCATTACCATTGCCATTACCATTGCCATTGCCATTACCATTGCCATTGCCATTACCGTTACCATTACCGTTACCGTTACCATTACCGTTACCAATACCGTTATTGCCTTTGCCGTTGTCCTTGCCGTTACCGTTGTTTTTGCCGTCGTTCTTACCGTCGCTGCCCTTGCCGTTCTTCTTGTCCTCTTGCTTCTGCTTAATGAGTTGACCGATATGCGAGAACGTCGACTCTTTCTTTTGCAGCCCGTGCGCGTACGTTGCGGCAGGCGCCGCGGTCGCGCACAAGACGGCGATTGCCGTCATGACTGCCAATTTACGCTTCAACATAAGTTCCCTCCAGATCCCTTACGGGCGTAGTCGCTGCTCGCGGATCGAATCGGCGTAGCTCTTGCCGCGGCTCAGTCCAAGCTTCTTCGCGATGGCGGCGAGCTTGTCGTATTCTTCCGGCGTCAGCTTGGCCATGGCTTCCTGCTTCAGCTCCCGCTTCTCCGCGACGGTCAGTCCGCCTTTGAGCTTCCCGCTCATCGCCTTCAAATCGGCGGCATCCCAGTGGTTCAGCAGCACTTTGCCGATGGCGAGCCGGTCCTTCACGGTCGCCTTACGGGCGGCGGTCGCGACATCTTCCGGCGGTACCGCCGCTTGCGGCGGCTGCTTCGGCGATGACTGCCCGTCGCCGTCCTTGCCCGCGTTCGCCGCCTTCGCCGCCTTCGCCGCCGGTTTCGGCGCTGGCGCCCGGTGACGAAGCGCGCCCGATGACGAGGCATGCTTCCCCGGCGGGGACGCTTCGCGTTCCTGCGATTCATCCGCCGGTCTTGCCGCTGGCGGAGCCGCCGCGGCGGCCCCCTCATCGGAGTCAGCCCCGACGCTGTCTTGCGCCGCCTCATCCGTCAGCACCTCCACCAGCTTGTCCGTCATTACCGTATAGGCGTACCAGGCAGCGCCGGCGAGCAAGAGGACGACGGAAGCCGTTATCGCTGCCCATCGTTTCCAGGATCGCTTGCGCGCGCGGCCCGTTCCCATCGCGTTAGAAGTTCGCCGATTGACGGTCCGCCTCGGCGGCATGGACGGAACGGCGGCCGATGGAATGGTATTGAATGCCCTGCTCCTGCATGGCGGAGAGCGGGAAGCAGTTGCGGCCGTCGATGATCAGCGGATGCCGCATCCGCTTCTTCAGGAGCGCAAGGTCCATCTGCCGCACATCCTGCCATTCCGTCAACACGACGCATACGTCCGCGCCTGTCACGGCCTGCTCCAGACTTTCGCAGTAATGCACGCCTTCCGGCAGCTCCCGCTTCGCCGTCTCCGTCGCGATCGGATCGAACGCCGTAACGATCGCCCCCTGCTTCAGCAGTTCCGGAATGATCGTCAGCGCCGGCGCATAGCGCATATCGTCCGTGTCCGGCTTGAAGGCGAGGCCGAGCACCGCGATCTGTTTGCCCGCAAGGCTGCCCAGCGTGCTCCGCAGCTTGTCCAGGATGATCAGGCGCTGCCGCTGGTTCGTGCGGATGACGGACTTAAGCAGCTCGAAATCGTAACCGGCCTTGTCCGAAATATGCGCGAGCGCGTACGTATCCTTCGGGAAGCAAGAACCGCCGTAGCCGATGCCCGCCTGCAAAAACTTGCTGCCGATGCGGCTGTCCAGCCCCATCCCTTCCGCGACGTCGGTCACGTTGGCGCCGACCCGCTCGCAGATGTTGGCGATCGCGTTAATGAAGGAAATTTTCGTCGCCAGGAACGTATTGGCCGCGTACTTGATCATTTCCGCGCTTTCCAGGTCGGTCTTGAAAATCCGCGTGCGGAACGGCGCGTGCAGCTCGGCGATCGTCTCGCGCGCCGCTTCGCTGTCGGAGCCGATGACGGCGCGGTCCATGTTCATGCAGTCGTTGATCGCGGAGCCTTCGCGGAGAAACTCGGGATTGGACACGACGTCGAACTGCGTCCACGGATTGCGTTTGTTCGCCTGCACGACCTCGCGGACAAGCTCGCCGGTGCCTACGGGAACGGTGCTCTTGTTGACGATGATTTTGTAGCCGTTCAGATGCTCGCCGATCTTCTTGGCCGCCGACATGACGTAACGCATATCGGCTTCGCCGGTCTCGGACATCGGCGTGCCGACGGCGATGTAGATGATGTCCGACGCTTCGATCGCTTCGCCGACCTCCGTCGTGAAGAGCAGATTGCCGCGCTCGGCGTTCTTGGCCACGAGCGCATCAAGTCCGGGCTCGTAGATAGGAATGCCGCCTTTCTTGAGCATGTCGATTTTGCGCGCGTCGACGTCGCAGCAGATGACGCGATTGCCGATTTCGGAGAAACACGCCCCCGATACCAAGCCGACGTAGCCCGTTCCGATCACCGTGATTTTCTTCATCTATTTCGCCGCCTTTGTCAGGAGTGAGAATTGTTGTTCGTACACCTGCTGAATATACGCGAGCATATCCGCCTGCAAGTCTTCGCGCTGCAAAGCAAAGTCAAGCGTTGCTCTAATGAAGCCGAATTTGTCGCCGACGTCGTAGCGCACCCCTTCGAACTGGTACGCGAGCACGTTCTTCAGATCGTTCAGCTTCTTGATCGCGTCCGTCAGCTGAATTTCGCCGCCGGCGCCGGGCGCCTGGTGCTCCAGGATGTCGAAAATATCCGGCGTCAGCACGTAACGGCCCATGATGGCATAGTTGGACGGGGCGGCTTTGCGCGACGGCTTCTCGACGAGCGTGTCCAGGAAGAATACCGACGGCTCGATGGAAGAACCGCGCGGCGCGATGATGCCGTACTTTGATACATCCTCGTCGCTGACGCGCTGCACGCCGACGACCGAGGAGGAATAGCGTTCGAATACGCGGATCAGCTGGCTGAGGCAAGGCTGCTCCGACTGCACGATATCGTCGCCGAGCAGCACCGCGAACGGCTCGTTGCCGACGAAGCTGCGGGCGCACCAGATGGCATGACCGAGACCTTTCGGCTCCTTCTGGCGGATGTAGTGAATGTTCGCGAGATCGGAGATGGCGCGGATCTGCTCCAGCTCCTTGCTCTTGCCTTTGGACTGCAGCGTCTCTTCAAGCTCGAACGACTTGTCGAAATGATCCTCGATCGCCCGTTTGCCCCGGCCGCTGATGACCAGAATGTCTTCGATGCCGGATGCGATCGCTTCTTCGATGATGTATTGGATCGTCGGTTTGTCGACGATCGGCAGCATTTCCTTCGGCTGCGCTTTCGTGGCTGGCAGGAACCGGGTTCCGAGACCCGCGGCAGGGATAATCGCTTTACGCACTTTCATGAATAAGCCTCCTCGCAAGCAAATGTTGGGCAATCAGATCGATGACGCGCTCCTGCTCCGGCACGGACATATTGGAGCCGGACGGCAGGCAGACGCCGTGGGCAAACAGCTGGTCGGATACGCTGAATTGCGGCGTATCGGTGTAGTAATCGTACGCGCGCAGCAGAGGCTGCAGATGCATCGGCTTCCAGACCGGACGCGCTTCGATGTTCTCGCTGGCGAGAAGGGCGACCAGCTCCGCCGGCGTTATGCCGATGACGCGCGGATTGATCGTTATCGCCGTCAGCCAGCGCGTGGACATGCCGTACGCCGCTTCCGGCATGAACGCGACGCCGTCGATGCGCGACAACGCCTGCTCGTAGCGTTCGAAGACGGCGCGGCGAGCGGCGACGCGCTCTTCAAGCACCTTCAGCTGGCCGCGGCCGATGCCCGCGAGCACATTGCTCAGCCGATAGTTGAAGCCAAGCTCGCTATGCTCGTAATGCAGCGCCGCATCGCGGGCCTGCGTCGACCAGAAGCGCGCTTTCTCCAGCGCGTCCAGGTCGTTCGAGACGAGCATGCCGCCGCCGGAAGTCGTAATGATTTTGTTGCCGTTGAACGAATAGACGCCGAACGCGCCGAGCGTACCGCTTGCTCTGCCCTTGTACGTGGCCCCGAGCGACTCGGCGGCATCCTCGATGACCGGCACGCCATAGGCGCCGCAAAGCTCGAGAATCGGATCAAGGTCGGCGCTTTGCCCGTACAAATTGACGACGATGACGGCTTTCGGCAGCCGGCCGTCCTGCTTCGCCGAGACGAGCGCGCGTTCGAGCGCCTGGGGCGACATGTTCCACGTCTCGGGCTCGGAGTCGATGAATACCGGCTCCCCGCCTTCGTACAGCACCGGATTGACGCTGGCGATGAACGTGAGCGTCGAGACGAAGACGCGGTCGCCGCGTTCCAGCCCGACCAATCGCAGCGCCTGATGGATCGCCGACGTGCCGGAGCTGAGCGCCAGCGCTCCCTGCGTGCCGACGAACGCGGCCAATTCGCGTTCGAACCCGTCGACATGCGGTCCGACCGGCGCGATCCAGTTCGTGGCGAACGCTTCTTGTACATACTCATGCTCGCTGCCGCTCATATGCGGCGAAGATAGATAAATCCGGCCTTGATGTGCCATAGTGCAATCGCTCCTTGTCTGTGTATTCGGTCCAACGCAAGCTATTCGAGCACCCGTCTCGCCTTGGCGGGTACGCCGACCGCGACGACGCGCGGGGGAATATCGCATACCGCCGCCGCGCCGGCGCCGAGCACCGACCATTCGCCGATCGCGACCGCCGGAATGACGGCGCAGCCGATGCCGAGGTGCGCGCCTTCGCCTACCTCGACGCCTCCCGCGACGGCGGCGTTCGGCGACAGATGGGCGTACGCGCCGATCGTCGCGTCATGCTCGGCCACCGCGCCGGAATTGACGATGGCATGCGCGCCGATGCGCGCGCCCGCGTTCACGACCGCCCCCGGCATGACGACGGCGCCCGGGGCAACCGCCGCCCGGGGCGACACATGCGCGCCGGGATGCACGATCCGCGCGTAGCATGCCTCCGGCAGTGCGAGCCGTTCCACAATGGCCCGCCGAACGGGATTGCCGCCGATCGCGACGACGAGCCGGCTGCCCGGATACATCCGAAGCACCCGGGGAACGATGCCGACCGGGCACTGCCATACGCCGTCCTCCATCCGTTTCATCTCGTCGAATTTGTCGTCCGCGACGGCGATAAGTTCGAACCGCCCCATCGCTTCGGCGATATCCCGGACGACCCGGCCGTGGCCGCCGCAGCCGACGATGACGAGCGGGACGAGCGGCGGCGAGTCCTTCGGCGACGGCGGCATCTCCGCGGCGGCCGCTTCACGCGGCGCCGGTGCCTGCTCTGCCTGCGCCGACGCCTGTTCTGCCTGCGCCGACGCCTGCTCTGCCTGCGCCGACGCCTGCTCTGCCTGCGCCGACGCCTGCTCTGCCTGCGCCGACGCCTGTTCTGCCTGCGCCGACGCCTGTTCTGTCTGCACCGGTACTTGATCTGTCTGTGCCGGGGCCTGCTCTGTTAGCGCCGACGCCTGCTCTGTCGGCACCGATGTATGCTCTGTCCGCGCCGGCTTCCCGAGCGCCTCCCTGCCAGACATGCGGACCCTTGCCGCCGGCCGGTTCACAGCGCCTCCCGGGAGCTGCGCGTTCCGGCGAATTTGGTCGTCGTGACATGGCCTTCCTGCTGGATCCCTTCGCTGCGCAGCACCTTGGACACCGTCTTCAGCGCGATCCGGAGATCGAGCAGCAGCGAATAATGCTCGACGTACCAGACATCCATGCGGAACTTGTCCTCCCACGAAAGCGCATTGCGGCCGTTCACCTGCGCGAGCCCGGTTATGCCGGGACGAACGTAATGCCTGCGCGCCTGGTCCTGCGTGTAGAGCGGCAAATATTCCATCAGCAGCGGACGCGGCCCGATCAGGCTCATCTCGCCGGACAGCACGTTCAGCAGCTGCGGCAGCTCGTCCAGGCTGAGCTTGCGTATCAGCTTGCCGAACGCCGTCAGGCGAACCTCGTCCGGCAGCGGGTTGCCGTGCCGGTCCTTCGCATCGGTCATCGTCCGGAATTTGCGGACGTAGAACGGATTGCCGAACCGGCCCGGCCGTTCCTGCCGGAACAGCACCGGCGAGCCCAGCTTCGCCCGCACGGCCAGCGCCGTCAGGGCGATAACCGGCGAGAGCAGCGCGAGCAGCGTCAGGCTGGCGGCGATGTCGACGCCCCGTTTGACGAAGCGCTGCAGGCGGCTGCGCCAGGACGAGGTCAGCCGCTTGCGAAGCGCGATCTCCTCGTACATGACAAGCAGCCGGGAGACGACCTTCGCTTCCGTGAATTGCCGTTCGACGCGCCTTCGCCCTGCTTCGCCGAGCCGCGCGCGGCGCGCGGGCTCGTCCATCATGCGCGCCAGCGCATCGGCGAGCTTTTCCCCGTCGCGGTACGGCACCAGCTCGCCCGTCGCTTCCGGGCTTCCGCCGCGGTCGGACGCTACCAGCTCCCGCGTGCCGAGCACGTCGGTCGCCACGATCGGCTTGCCGAGCGCCATCGCTTCCATGAGCGAACGGGGGATGCCCTCCTTCTCGCTCGTCAGCGTCACGGCATCCGCCATCAGCTGCCACGGCAGCAGATCGGATTGATGGCCGATGAAGGCCACGTCTCCGTCCAGGCCTTCCGTCTCGATCCGCTTCCGGATATCCGCTTCCAGCGGGCCCTGGCCGGCAAGCACCGTCACCCAGCCGAGCGCGCCGCGCCGCTTCAGCGATGCGAGCGCGTCGAGCAGCAGATCATGATCCTTGACCTTCTCGAACCTCGCCGCCATCAGCAGCATCGGCGCATCCGTCCGGATGCCGTACGCCTGCTTCAAGTCTTCCGGCTTCAGCCGTTCAAGCGCGCCGGCCGATAACCGGTCGAGCTTGTCCAGGTCGACGCCGTTGCCTTCGCAGTAGACCGGCTGCCAAGGCGCCAGCTTGCGCAGCGCCCAGGCGTCCTCCTCGTTCTGCGACGCAAGCGCGTCGCAGAACCGGGCGGCGAAACGTTCCAGCAGCCGATACGCGGTATAGGCCGCCTTGGACTGCCCCTCGTAGAAAGGAAGCCCATGGCTCGTATGCAGCACGATCGGCACGCCTGCGAGCCTCGCCGCCACGCGTCCGATCAGCCCCGCTTTGGCGGTATGCGTATGAACGATGTCGTAGCGCTCGCTGCGCAGCAGCTTCCGCAGCTTCCAGATGGACGCGAGATCCTGCAGCGGCCGGATCGTCCGGCTCATCGGCACGTCCCGCCATTGAAACGGGAACGAACCCCTGACGGACGCGTCCAGATGGTCCCCGGCCGAGATGAACGTCACCTCGCAGCCCGATTGCTGCAGCAGCGCCAGCTTATCGCCGAGGATTTTGTAGCTGATCCCCGACGTACAAATATGGGCGACTTTCCTCATCGCGCTCTCCCCAACCCTTCAAGCGATCTCTATTCCGGGCAATGCCTCGCTCCCGGCCAATCATCTGGCATTCAGCCCGGCCGCCATCCTCCGCGAGGAATAATACGCCCTGTACCAGTCGACGAACCGCCCGATGCCGTCCTCGATCGCCGTTACCGGCTTGAAGCCGATTTCGCGCTGCAAGGTGTCGATGTCCGCGAACGTCGCTTCCACGTCGCCGGGCTGCATCGGCATGAACCGCAGCTTCGCCTCGATGCCCAGCTTGAGCTCGATCGTGCGGATAAAATGCATCAGCGCCACCGGTTTGTTGTTGCCGATGTTGTACACTCTGTAAGGCGCATAGCTCGAACCGGGATCGGGACGCTCGCGATCCCAGGCGGGATCCGGCTGCGGCGGACGACCGTGGAGCCGGACGACGCCTTCCACGATATCGTCGATGTACGTAAAATCGCGCTGCATCCGCCCCTCGTTGTACACGTTGATCGGTACGCCGTTCTCGATATCCCGGGTGAAGCTGAAATACGCCATGTCCGGCCGGCCCCAAGGCCCGTAAACCGTGAAGAACCGCAGGCCGGTCGTCGGCAGGCCGTACAAGTGGCTGTACGTATGCGCCATCAGCTCGTTCGCCTTCTTCGTCGCTGCGTACAGGCTGACGGGGTGGTCGACGCTGTCGTGCACGCTGAACGGCATCAAGGCGTTGGCGCCGTAGACCGAGCTCGACGAGGCGTACAGCAGATGCCCGACTTCGAAGCGGCGGCATGCTTCGAGCACGTTGCCGAAGCCCGTCAGATTCGAATCCAGGTACGCGAACGGATTCGTAATGCTGTACCGGACCCCCGCCTGCGCCGCAAGATGAATGACCGACGTGATGCCATGCTTCTCGAACAGGCGGCTCAGCGTCATGAAATCGGCGATATCGCCTTCCTCCCCGGCGAAGCGGGGATGGCCGCACAGCATGCCGAAGCGGTCGCGCTTCAGCTGCACGTCGTAATAGTCGTTGAAATTGTCGAGTCCGACGACATCAAAGCCGTCTCTCATCAAGCGCTCGCTCACGTGATAGCCGACGAATCCGGCCGCGCCCGTTACTAGAATGGTCATAGCGCTTCCGCTCCCTTCGCATTGTCGTTCTTGACGTACACTTGCCCGCCGTTATTCGCCGTCGCGCCGGCTTCCGCGCCGTTCGCGAACGTCGCCGCATAGTCGCGGAACGATTCCCAGAAGGCGCGCCGCTGCTGGTCGAGCTTCGCTTTCGTATACTTCTGCGCCGTATGGAAATTCAGCTCCGCCTGCTCCTTCATCCAGGCCGTATTGCCGATCGCCAGCCCCAAATGCTCGGCGAACTGCTTATAGCCGCCCGGCTTATGAAGCCACTCCGCGCCGATCAGCTCGGGAATGCCCCCTGCCGTCGAGCCGAGAACCGGGCAAGCGCGGCTCATCGCCTCGATCGTCGCGCGCGGCAGCCCCTCCTGGAAGCTTGGCTGCACGTACAGATCCAGCTCGTCCAGCCATTCGAACACCGCGCTTCCGCTCGTCAGCACGCCGCAGAACTTCACGAGGCTCCCGATGCCGAGCTTCTCCGCGAGTGACCGCCAGCGGTCTGCCGATCCGTCGCCGAGAATATGGAACTCGAACGAGGGCAGCTCCTCCCACTGCACGCGGGCAAACGCGCGCAGCGCCGTATCGATGCCCTTGGTCTTGCCGTTCAGCGAACCGATCATGCCGATGCGGAACGGACGATCCGGATTCCAGGTCCCCTTGCCGGCGGCGATCCGCTTCAAGCGGCGGTCGAGCACGTCCGGCGAAACCGCGGGAATTTCCACGTTGGAGCAGGAGCCCTCCACGCCTTGCGCGGACAACGGATACCGTTTCTGCAGAAACTTCTCCGTCACGTAAATGCCGTACGGCGCCCGTTTGACGAGCGAACGCGTCTTCCATAAGGAGAACGGCGCGTACAGCTTGCCCTGCGCATTGCCGTAATTCCACAATCCGTCCCACGCGCAGGCGACCATCTCCACGGCAAAAGGCTTGCCGAGCGAACGCGCGACCCGAATCGCTTCCGCCCCGAGCTCGCTCGGCATCCGCGCGATGACGGCGTCCGCCTTGGCGATCGCCTCCCGCAGGCTATGCTCGACGATTCCGCGTTTCGTCAGCTTGTTGACGGGGTTGCTGAGCGACGGCAGCACGAGGAAATCGACGTTCGGGCCGCTCGACAGTGTCTTGCCCTTCATATCCGCATCCGCGGACGTGCGCTGTCCGCGGCAGGCGACCGTCATGGAATCGAAGACGCCCAAATACCGCTCCCAGACGGCGTAAGGCAATTTGCCGCCGGAATAGAACTTCCCGGTTTCATTGAAATAAAACGTATGGTCATGCGCCCAAACAACATGCATGCGTGTTCCCTCCCGCTTCCTGAATTCAACGATTGCGCGCGGCCGTTAACCGTGCTGCCTCGGATGCTGCGGCTTAAGCTCCGGGCCGAGCTGCTTCACCGGCTTCGCGGGCACGCCGGCCGCGACGGTGTTCGAGCCGACGTTCTTCGTCACGACCGCGCCGGCCGCGACGACCGAGCGGCTGCCGATGGTGACGCCCGCCAAAATCCGGCAGCCGCAGCCGATCCAGACGTCGCGGCGCAGCCAGATCATGCCGGTGACGACGGCATTGTCCCGGATCGGCAGTCCGGGATCCTGCCAGGTATGCTGGAACGACACGATCGACGTCTGATGCGCGATCGATACGTCGTCCTCGATCAGCACTTCGCCGTAAGCGTCCACGTAGCACTGCTTATGAATGCTGACATTGGAGCCGATCGACAAGCGCTCCCAATAGCGGATTTCCACGCCCCGGCCGACAAGCACGTTGTCGCCGCAGCTGCGGGCCAGCCGTTTGAGAATGGTATAGCGCGCGGCAATGCCGGGCAGCTCCGGCAGCAGGTCCGTCAGGTGCCACGCCCAGACGAGCAGCGGCTTCGGCACGAGGCGCAGCATGCCGGAAACAGCGTTCAACAGCGGTTTGGCGGAAACGAATAAGTCACGGCCCCGCATGGCAATTCCCCCTTTTCGTTCTCATGAAGCGATGCCCGGCCTCGGTCCGGCCGTACGGCAATCCGGCAGTTGAGCGAACGGCTTGCCGGTCGTCGTCCGCTTCTTATCATCTATACTTTTCCGCTCCGATAAATCGGGTTAATAGCCTGACCGGGCTGCATTTTGCCGGGCGGCAGGCTCCCATTCGGGTTCGCGCCGCGATTCCCGGGCTGCCTGCCGCATCGGCGGAACCATCTCGCCGCCCATACGAACGTATACGCCTGGTAGACGTACAGCAGCGGAAGAACGGGCAGCTTCTTGCGGACCATGTTGTCGCCGACGGTGCCCACGCCGTAATCCAGATCCCGCTCGGTAACGGTGACGTACCCGACCAGCACGAGCGTGCAGGCGTAGGTGAACAGCACGACGAAGGCGACGGCGTAGAACGGCCTCGTTTCCTTGAAACGGAGAAAGTTCAGCGCGCTGACGACCAGCCCCGCTGTCATGATCAGCGCTTCGAGCGTCCGCAGCAGCAGCTCGCTGTCCCAGTTGCCCGGATTGAGCGGATTGGGACTCAGGAACAGATAGACGACGAGCAGGCTCGCGTTGATCAATCCGAGCGGGCCGATCTGCATGACGAGCAGCCCCATCGCCGCAACCATGACCGCAAGGGCGGTGCGAAACTTTTGCCGGTACAAGAAGTAGAAGCCGAAGGTGTAGATGACCGCGTAATCGCGAAGCCCCGTCGCATACAGCAGCAGGAGGACGAACAGCACGTACCTCCGCCGCATGAGCAGGCTTGCGCCGTAGGCGCCGAGCAGCGCGCACAGCACGTCTTTGGCGAACATCGACGACATCAGCATGAAGGACGGACTCGCCAGCAGGCCGAAAATCACATAGGCATGGAACCGGCTGCGCTTGCCCTCCGGCAGCTCGTACGCGAACCGGCTCTCGTTCATGCGGTAGACGCCGTTGACGAGCAGCAGCAGGAGCAGGCCGTTCAGCATGATAATCGGCAGCGAATCCTCGATGTCCAGCCATTTGAAGAACGGCATGTACACCAGACCGAACATCGGGTAAGCCGATATGTTCATCCACTGCGTCACGATGTGGTTCCAGGCGTACGGCATGAAATCCGACAAGCGCTGGAACGTGCTGACCTGCTCGAAATAATGGATCGAATCCGGGCCGCCGACGGGATTCATCGTCGCCGCATACACCAGCTTGCCGAGCAGCATGACGCCGAGGCCGCCGAAGAGCGCGAACGGCGTATTCGGCCAGCGGAGCAGGAAGAAGAAGAACGGGATCAGCAGCGCGAAGAACGCCACCATGCCAAGCTTCTCGTCCAGGCCGAAGAACAGCTTCCCGAGCAGCAGCAGCATGACGAGATACATCGCGGCCAGCGCGGGATGATGCAGCGCGATCCTGGCCGCGGCCGGTTCGAGCGGGAGCGGGCTGCGCCGGCCAGGCAGGTAAGGCATGCCCGCCGCTTCGCCCGCTTGCTTCGCTCCGCGCCGATCGCTGCCCGCATGCATTTGCCCGCGTCCGTCCGCTTGCCGCCAGCTCCGCTTCCCGGCCGCCGCGAAATCGTTACCCGCCATAGAGCTGCTCCAATCGCCGTACGCTGGCGGTCATGTTGTAGCCGAGCCTGTCGAGCGCGGCCAGCCGCGACCGCCATTCCGGCGTCGTCGAGGCGGCCAGCCGGCGGAAGCCGTCCACCCACTGCGCCGGATCGTCCGTCAGCTTCAGCTTCGCGAACAGACCGAGCCTCAGATCCGCTTCTTCCGGGACGGCGTCCGACACGAGGCAGGGAATTCCGGCGGCCTGCGCCTCGATCAGCACGATGCCGAGCCCTTCGTATAAGGAAGGAAGGACGAAGCCGTCTACGGCGCCGAGCAGCTCGGGCACGTCGCTGCGCAGCCCGAGGAACGCCACCTGCTCCGAGAGCCCGAGCTCCTTCACCTTGCGTTCGATCTCCTCCCGCTTCGGCCCGTCTCCGACGAGCAGCAGCCCCGCGCCCGGCTCGCGCTTGGCGAATTCGGCGAAGCGGTCGATCAGGAACGCATGGTTCTTCTGCTCCGCGAACCGCCCGATATGCGCGAACAACGGCGCGTCGCCCTGCGGCAGGCCGAGCTTCGCCCGCAGCTGCCGCCGGTCCGGCGGCAGCGAAGCGTACGGCTCGACCGCTATCGCGTTCGGAAACACCATCACGCGGCCGTCCCGCCAGCAATTCGCGCCGTAGAGCGATTCGCAGGCGGCTTTGGAGCAGCCCAGCATATACGTCGCGTTCCGCCGGATCAAGCTGCGCATGTACGCGTTGTAGGCGATGCGCTTCAACGACTTCGCGGCGGCGCGGCCGCCGGACTGGACATTGTGGCTGTGGCTGATGCGCACCGGAATGCCAAGCTCGCGCGCGATCGCCAGCACGTAGCCGCTGAAGGCGAAAATGTGGCTGTGCACCGCCGCGTACGGCCCGTTCGCTTGAATATTGGCCGCAAGCGTCCGCTTGAAGGCGGACAGGCCGTCCTTCGGATGGGGCTGCCGGAGCAGCCGGCCCCCGAGCGCGATAATTTCGTCGTCGTAGAACGCCTTCTCGTCCGTCTGTACGGCAAAATGAAATTCGAACCGTTCCCGGTCGCATTGCCGGTACACGTTCATAAGCAGCGTCTCGATGCCGCCGGGATGCATTTTGCCGACGACGTGCAGCACTTTGATTTTGTGGGTCATGGCAGCATTCTCCCGATCTGTTCGTAGATTTCCTGTTTCTTGCCGAGCATCTTCCGGACGAACGTCGCGCTCGGCTCGGCATCCAGCCGCATCGCCGCGACCGCCTGCGCGGCGGGATCGCGGAAGTCGACCAGCTTGTCGGCAAGCCCCAGGTCGGTGAATATATCGCTCAGCTTCTTGTCCCATACGATCGCGTACGTCGGCTTCAGCATGGCCGCCGACGGCAAGCAGGCATGCAGCCGCTGCGCGATGACGGCGTCGCACTCGTCAAGCTGGCGGTAGAGCGCGTCCACCGAGGACGGATACGGATAGAAGCTCACATGCGGCAGCCCTTCGCAGCGCGGCTTGACGAACGTCTCGACGAAGCCGTTGTCCGTCGCCGCGCCGTTCGTGAACACCCGCACCTCGAAGCCTTGCGCGAGCAGCGCCTTCGCCGCGTCGCGCCACCAATCGGCGCAGGTCTCCCGTTCCCAGCGATGCGCGGAGGCGCGCTTCAGCTCGTTCGGGTCCATAATGCCGAGGCCGACGATGCGGCGTTCGGCGATTGCGGCCGCCGTCGCGGCACGCGGGCCGGCAGCGACGCGCCGGTTAGCCGTTGCGACGCTCCCGGCGGACGCGGCCGCCTCCGCGCCGTGCATGCCCGCCGCCGGCACGCCGCCGAATTCGCGGTCCGCGGCCGCAGCGGCTTCGCGAACGCCAAGCCGCGCGGCCTCGAACGTCTCCCGCGTGAACAGCGCGGGATCGCTGAGCGCGAACGTCTTGGACGCAAGCGACGGGTCCTTCTCGAGCAGAAACCTCCGCGATTCCTCGTCCCTCAGCGTGATCGTCGTCGCGTACCTGCAGGCACGGCGGAACCAGGCGCGGGCGGGCGCGCTCCAGGGGCCGCGCGCCCCGACGAGCACGATGTGCAAGGGCTTGCCCTGCCTCCGCGCCTCGTCCGCGACGCGCTTCACCGCGAGCGGGAACGTCAGGTACGTGTCGATCAGCAGATGCCCGCCGCCGAGGAACACCGCGTCGCACTTGGCGACGAGCGCCTTGAGCGGCCTGCCGACGGCCGCGTCCTTCCTTCGGTGGATCCAATAAGCCTTCATCATCCGCAGACCGTCCGGCGTCGCCCGCTTCTTCAAGCCGGCGTCGTTGATCCGCGGCAGGCTTGGGCGATCCATGCGAGCCGCGTTCTCCTCCTCGACTTCGCCCTGCGTAATATCGAAGTGGATTACGTCGTGCTTGCCTTGCATGTGAATGATATGGGTCAGCGTCCTGGCGATGAGGCCGTCACCCAAATTCGGCGATTTCGGTACGCCGGCGAGCAGCACGGTAGCCATGGTAACGTCAACTCCTCTTCAATTCTTCCGTTTGCCGCCGAAGGACGGCAGCCATACCGGGGTGATGATGCCGTACTTCCGCACGACGACGACCGCCATGATGCCGTTCCAGCATATCGTCGAGCAGCAGGCGGCGAGCCCTGCCCCGGTCATGCCGATGACCGGAATGAGCGCCACGCTCATGACGACGTTCAACGCCGTCGAGCCCGCGAGCACCCGGGTCAACAAATTATGCGACCCGGCCATCGTCGCCAGCGTGCCGTTCTGGCCGCAATAGGCGCCGAACAGCTGGCCGACCGACATGAGCAGCAGCGCGGGGTACGCGTCCGCGAAGCCCGGTCCGAACAGCGTCAGGATCGGCTTGCCGCCGATCGCGAACGCCGCGCAGACGACGACGGCGAACGCGAAGCCCGCCCGTCCCGAAGCCGTGCACACCTGCTGCAGCTGTTCGCGGTCGCCTTTCGCGTACGTCTCCGACAGCAGCGGCGCCGCCGTCATGTTGATCGCCGTCCGGGCGAAGGCGACGAGCGTCGCCAGCCGCACCGCGGCGGAGAAATACCCGGACGCCGTCTCGCTGTCCATCGCGCCCATGAGCAGCACGTTCAGCTGCCCGAGAATCAGGTACATGCCCGCGTTCACCATGAGCGACAGCGACAGCCGCGTCCAGGAACGCGTCTCGTACTGCGCCTCGACGGCCGCGAGCCGGCTTCCGATCCGCCGCTTCAGCACGACCGCGCCGATGACGTACGAGACGAAGAGCGAAGCGGCGAAGCAGATCATCGCCGTGCCCGCGCCGGCTCCGGTGCCGAGCAGCGGCACTGCGAGCGCCAGCAGGCCGATCGTCAGGATCGGGCGGATGATTTTCTCCGGCATCTGCGCGAAGAGCACATCCTTCAATGCCTGCAGCGCGCTCTGCCGCAGCGTGGCGAGCGTCAGCAGCGGGATGGTGACCATGCCCGCCGCGTAGCAGACGATCTGCTGCTCCGTCATGCCCCCGCTGCGGATGGCGACGACCGCCAGGCCGACGGCCATGACGATCAGCGACAGCACGAAGCCGATTTGGTTGGCGCGCTGCAGCAAGCCTTTGATGAGCGGCCAATTGTCCTTGGCCTTGTACGAGGACACCAGCTTGACGAGCGTCGTATCGAAGCCCAGCTTCGCCGGAAAAATCATGAACGTCGTCACCGTCGTCACATAGGCGAAGGTGCCGTATCCCGCCGCGCCGAGCAGGCGGGCCAGGACGATTTGCATCAGCAGCGCGAGTCCCATGCCGCTGACATTGATCAGGAACGTCAGGCTGCCGCCTTTGGCGAGCGCCCTCCTCGCCGACGATTTCGCCGGCGCCGATGACGGTACGGCGGGCGCGTCCAGCCGTTGTGCATTTGCCATGTTGTGTACGACCACCCTTGCGATTGTTGGCTGCGGCCAATCTCGTTCAACGTTCTATTCCGTTCTCCCTACGACGCGTTGCTGTACGAAGGGACGAGATGCTTCAGCACCGCGCGAATTTCGGCCGGCTGGCGGCCGAGCACCTGCTCCAGCTTGCGAATCTCGAATTCCAGCTCCGAACGGTTGATCTGCATCGGCTTCCCGACGAAGATCCGGTCATGCATCGTGGAGGTCAGCCCTTCCTCGCTCGTCAGCAGCTCCTCGTACAGCTTCTCGCCTTCGCGGATGCCGCTGAAATGAATGTCGATGTCGACATGCGGCTCGAAGCCGGACAGGCGGATCAAATCCGCGGCCAGGTCGTAGATCTTGACCGGCTTGCCCATGTCGAGAATGAAGATTTCGCCGCCCTGCGCGAAGGCGCCGGCTTGAATGACCAGCTGGACGGCTTCCGGGATCGTCATGAAGTACCGCACCATCTCGGGATGCGTCACCGTTACGGGGCCGCCTTTCAGAATCTGATCCTTGAAGCGCGGTATGACGCTGCCGCGGCTGCCGAGCACGTTGCCGAAACGGACGGCCACGTATTTGGTCTTGCTGTGCTTGTCCAAGCTTTGGATATACATTTCCGCGATGCGCTTCGTCGTGCCCATGATGCTCGTCGGATTGACGGCCTTGTCGGTCGAGATGAACACGAACCGCTCGGCGCCGAATTGATCCGCGCACTCGGCGACGTTCTTCGTGCCGAACACGTTGTTCTTGATCGCTTCCGACGGATTGCGCTCCATGAGCGGCACATGCTTGTGCGCGGCGGCGTGGAACACGACCTGCGGCCTGAACTTGGCGAAGACGTCCTCCATCCGCTTGCGGTCCTGCACGTCGGCGATGACCGTCTCGATGACGAGGCCCGGACAAGACGCGAGCAGCTCCATCTCGATCGAGTAGATGCTGTTCTCGCCATGGCCGAGCAGCAGCAGCTGCCGCGGCGCGAACGGCGCGATCTGGCGGCACAGCTCCGAGCCGATGGAGCCGCCGGCGCCGGTGACGAGCACCGTCTTGCCTTCCACGTAATTGGCGATATGCTCCAGGTCCGTCCGAATCGGATCGCGGCCGAGCAAATCCTCGACCGACACGTCCCGGACGCGGGCCGCGCTGCTGCGCCCCTGCATGATCTCGTTCAAGTCGGGCACGATTTTCAGCCGGGCCTTCGTTCCTTTGCACACATTGATCACGGCGGAGATTTGCGCCTTGGAAGCCGATGGCATGGCGATGATAATTTCGTCGACCGATTCCCGCTCCGCGATCTTCGGAATGTCGCAGCGGCTGCCGAACACGGGCAAGCCGTACAGCGACAAGCTGCGCTTGTACGGATCGTCGTCGATGAATCCGACGGGCACCGTCCGCGCGATCTCGTTCTGCAGCAGTTCCTTCGCGATCAGCGAGCCGCAGCTGCCGGCGCCGATGATCAGGGCGCGGGTGCGGCCCTGGCTCTGGCGGCGCCGGCAGGTGCCGAAGTAATCGCAGAAGGCGCGCCACATGAGCCGCGGACCGGCCATCAGGAAGATCATGGCGGTCAGGTGATGCAGCAGCAGCAGCGCCGGAAGCTCCCAGCCGAACACGGCGTTCGCGACCAAGAACGGCACGATGGCCGTAACGGCGGCGGAGACCAGAATGGCCACCAGTTCGCCGACCCCTGCATACTGCCAGATCCGGCGGTGCAGCTGGAAGCGGAACATGCACAGCACGCCGAGCGCGCCGGCGAGCAGCATGTAGAGCAGCGGCATCGCGACGCCGTACGTTTGCAGCGGATCGCCGGTCTGCAGCAGGAACGCGCACGCCGATCCGAGGACGATGGCGGATACGTCAAGCGCGATTAATAAATGCGTCCGATAAGCGGAAATCATGACTCTTACTACCTCCTCGATTTCATTCGGCCGAAGCCTGCGTGTAGGAATAATAGCCGCTTAATTCGCTCGCAGCCGTCTGGTTCAGCGCGACGCCCACGATCTTGGCCTGCACGAATTGGAGCGCGTCGCGCGCCTTCGCGGCATGCTGCCGCTTCCCGCTTCTCGCGTTGATGACGAGCAATACGCCGTCGCAGCGCGACGCCATGATCTGCGCATCGCTGACGGCGAGCACCGGCGGGGTGTCGATCAGCACCAGATCGAAGCTTTGCCGCAGCTCGTCCAGCAGCAGATCCATCTTGCGCGAGGCGAGCAGCTCGGACGGATTCGGCGGAATCGAGCCCGAAGGCATGACGCTCAAGTTGCGGATATGCGTCTCCTTCACCGCCTCGCGGGCCGCCGCGTTCCCCGCGAGCACATGGGTCAAGCCGCACCGGTTGGACAGCTGGAACGTCTGGTGCGCCGTCGGCTTGCGCAAGTCCGCATCGAGCAGCAGCACCGATTTGTCGGCTTGGGCGTAGGCGACGGCCAAATTGTTGATCGTCGTCGTCTTCCCTTCCCGCGGGCTCGCCGAGGTGACCATGAGCAGCTGGAGCGAGCGGTCGACGCCGGCATATTGCAAATTCGTCCGCAGCGTCCGGTACGCTTCCGAAATCGGCGACAACGGATTCAGGTCCGTAATGATCGGCCGGCCGCTTGTCACGTTGAATGGTTTAGTTTGCTGCACGCGATTGTTCCTCCCCTTTCGAAGTCGCTTTCGTCTTGCGCGTACCGCGCAGATCCACCTGCCGGATCGACGGAATCTGCACGAGCGTCGGCAAGCCCAAGTACCGTTCCACGTCGGCTTCGGACTTGATCCGGTCGTCGAAGTAATCGAGCAGCAGCACGAGGCCGATGCCGAACATGAACGAGAGGACGAACATGATGGCCATATTCAATTTCGGGTTCGGCTTGATCGGCGACGGCTGCTTGTTCTCGTTCGCCATATGGAGCAGGTATACGTTATCGACCTTCATGATGCTCGGGATTTGCGCCTGGAACACGACCGATATCGCGTTGACGATGCGCGCGGCCAATTTGTAATCGGTGCTGGCGTACGATAGCGTGACGACCTGCGTGCCGTTGACCGACGTGAAATTGATGCCCCGCATCAGATCGTCCGCCGTCACGCCGAATTCGGGATGCTGGGCGACGACTTTGTCCATGATGGCCGGCGTGCGGATAATTTCCTTGTAGGTGTTGATGAGGCTGATATTCGTATTGATCGCGTTCAAATCAAGCTGAAGCATGCCCGGCTTGTCGTTCGCGGAATTGACGATGAGCTTCGTGTACGCTTGATAGACCGGCTGCAAATACATGTAGCTGACGATGCCTGCCGCGGATGTGCTGACGATGACGATGGCGACAAGCAGCCACACCCGCTTGCGTATGATGGACAAGTAATGCCGCAAATCCAGATCGATGCTCAAGAGTTGAATCCCTCCGTCGTTTATAGTTTGAATGTTGGCAGCTTCGCGAGCAGCCGCGACATTGCGCTGCGCCGCTCGGGCAGATTGCTCCGCTCCATCGGCGCGTCATGCCATACGGCGCGGGCATTGCGCTCGTAAGCGGCGGACAGCGCCCTTCCGAGCTTGGCCGCGACGATGTCGTGCGCGGCGAGCAATTCGTATGGTCTTGTCGTTGCGTTATGCGCGTCGGAAGCGATCGTCTGCACCAGATTGCGCCTGCACAGCTCCAGCGCGGCGCTTTTGACGGCTTTGCCGAATCGGCCGGTCAGCGAGTGCGACGTCAGCTGCGCCATCGCTCCGTAATCGGCGAGCCGTTCGAACTGGCTCGGGTCGGCGGCGATTTGCGCGTTGCGTTCCGGATGCGCGATTATCGGCGTCCAGCCCGCGATGCGCAGCTCGTGCAGCATGTCTTCGATCCGCAGCGGGATGCGCGAGGACGGAAGCTCCAGCAGCACGTACGCGGATTTGCCGAGCGGCAGCAGCCGGCCCGCTTCCAGATCCGCGACCAGATTGTCGTAGACGCGGATCTCCTGGCCCGGCTGAACGATCAGCGGAATTCTGCGTTTGCGCAGCTCGGCGTTCATGTTCTCCGCTTCCCGGCGGATGCGGCCGGCATCGGTCTCGTACGCGCCGGGACGGTAATGGGGCGTTGCGATAATTGCGGTCACGCCGTCGTAGGCGGCGCGCCTTGCCAGTTCCACAGCTTCCTCCAGGTGATCCGGGCCGTCATCGAGCCCAGGCAGCAAATGACAATGCATGTCGATCATGGATCTCTCCTATGGGGGACGTTGTCGTTTTGAGCACGATTAGATTATGTCACAATGCCAAAAAGCCGATCAGGGAAGAAGGTAATAATTTCAATTAGGCGTCCGTTCGTGTTTTCAGATCTACGAATATGCTGTAACTCCTACGCTTATTCACAAATTCGACAAATTAATTTCCATATTCAACCATTTATTATCTGTTTTCAGCAAATATTCGCACAATAATTATTTTCTTAATAAAAGTAAGTGATCTGACAAAAGTATTACAATTTACTTACAGTTCATAAAGCCGACTCCCTTACTCCCGAGCGGCCTGGCTGCCGTTTCCCTGTGGAAGCCGTCCCGGTACAAACAGGCGCAAAAGTTTCCCGCGGGCAAACGAAACAAGGTCTCCGGTATGAATTAGCGATCGGCTAGGTACAGCGAAGCAGCGCGAGGACCGCCTGCAATCGATGGAGGATATGCCCGTTTTCAGGCGCGCTTCGGTTCCCCTGTCCTACAAACCGGGCGAAATGCAGGCTTCGGTCCCCTTTCGCGCATGCCAAAAAGCCTTTCATCCTGCTGCGGATGCAGCATGACGAAAGGCTTCTTTAGTATTTATTAATGCAATCTTTATGCTTCCTTAGACTGAAGCGCTTGCAGAAGCTCGTCGCTCCACGACTCGATGGCGAGCAGCGCTTCGTAAGGATCGCCATCGATGCCCAAAACCCGGACGAAAGCCGGCTCCGTCTTCACGCCCTCGTACTTCAGCCGCACGATCCGCTCCCGGAATGCTTCGCCGAGCAGGGCCAGCAGTCTCGCTTCGACGACCATATGGCGGTATCCGTTCTGCTCCCGTACCGGAAGCCTCGCCCCGTAAATTTCGACCGGCCAACGTTCCAGCATGAAATTGGCCGTGATATACTCGCTGCCGCCCGTCCCGGACCGATGGCAGCCGAAGCCGATTTCCCTTCCGAATCTCTCGGTCACCTCCGACTCGAACCGCTCCGCGTCCGCATAGCGGCAAATGACATCCAGATCGCTTGCCGGCGTTTCAATGCCGATCGGTACCGTGCCGACCAGCACGGGATCGTACGCCGCGAGCTTGTCCATCACCCGATGCTTCGTCAGCAGCGCGAACACTTCGGCCTGCACGGCGCTGCCCCGCTGCAAGTACGACAGGTTCGTCCAATCCGTTCCTTCATTAAAAGAATGCATAAATGCCGCCCTCGAAATAATGGAATTCATGCTCGCTGATTCGCCTCAACCCATAGCCTTCATAGAACAGCCGGATGTCTTCCGCCTGCTCGAACGCGTTCGTCTTCGGCCTGATGGCGAGCGCGATATCGTAGCGCGGATCGCCGAAAGCGGCGCCGCCCCAGTCGATGACGCCAACGGCTTCATCCTCGCGCACAATAACGTTATCGATCGTATAATCACCGTGAATTAGCGTGCCCGGGATCGGCTCCGGCCGCGAACGTTCCAGCTCGGCCAGCAGCTCGGCGCTGCCGTCGACCTCGTAACGGGCCAAATTACAGGCCGATTCCCGCAATATGTTCGTCAGCCAATCGCCTTGGCCTGTCAGCGCGGCCGGAGCTGCCGTTCCGTGAATGGCCCGCAGCAGCGCGCCGTAGCTGCGAATCGCCTTCGCCCGTTTCGACTCGTTCCGCTCCTGGGCCAGATACTCCCTCAGCCGCATCCCTTCCATATAAGATGTGGCGAGCCAGCTTGCGCCCGCCTCATCCTCGTCGTAGAAGCCGCAAACGCGCGGTATCGGCAAGCCGCTCGGCTGCAACAGCAATAAATGACGATGCTCCTTCCGCAGCCAATCGCGGAACGGCTGGCGATCGCATCGCTTTACGATAAACTCGCCGGCCTCGGTGCTGATATGCGCCACCGCGGACGTATGCCCTTGAATCGGCATCCGCATCCGGATGACCGGCCCGATTGCGCTCACTATCTCCGCCGGAATGTCGGCCGCCTTCATTGATCATCCCCCGATCGCATGCCGTTGCGATGCTTGCGGCGGGAGCCCGTAATATTCGGCAGCTGCGTCCCCAGGAACAGAATGAACAGGAGCAGCACAAGCCCGATGCCGATGACGGAGCCGTTGACGGATACGTTCATTTGAGCCAACGTCAGATAGATCAGCAACCCGGTCACCGTCAGAATGTTTTCGCTGAAATTCTGCACGGCGATCGTCTTGCCGGAGCCGATGGTCGACTTGCCTTCCTCTTGCAGCATCGTGTTCAGCGGAATGACGAAGATGCCGCCGAAGATGCCGATCAGGAACAGCAGCACGATCGTCAGCCACAGCACGTAGGTCATCGTGGCGAGCATGACCGAGGCAACCATGAACAGCCCGTAGAAGAACGCCCGGTGCAGCTTGCCCGCCGGTACCAGCTTCGGCGTCAGAAAGGCGCTGACGACGACGCCGACTGCGGTAATGCCGATCATCATCGACTGCTGATCCGTATCGGTGATGCCGAGGTTAAGCGGCAGCCAGGCGATCAGCGCAATGCGAAGCACCGCCGCCGTCAGCCAGAACGAGCCGGTGCCGATGAGCGAGAACCTTGCCCGCGGATTGCGGAACATCGTGCCGAAGTCGCGAAGAAACTGCATCGCTTCCTTCCCGTACCGCAATTCGGCGTTGCCCTCGCGCGCCGGAATGATGAAGGTCATGAGCAGCGACAGGAGGTAGACGCCGAGGCAGGTAAGAATCGCCGGCAGGTCGGAGTTTTGCGCGAGGAAGCCGCCCGCCACCGTACCCAGCAGAATCGCCAATATCGTCGAGCCTTCCACCTTCGCGTTAGCCCGCAGCAGCTCGCTCTCCGTGCTCGTCAGCTCGGTCAGAATGCCGTATTTCCCCGGCGAGTAGACGACCGCGCCGATGCCGACGAAGACATAGCACAGCGCAGGCGGCAGTCCGAACAGCAGCATGGCGATCCCGACCGCCTTCAATGCATTGCCGAGCAGCAGCACGTTCGACTTTGCTTTCTTATCGGCGAACGCGCCCACGATCGGCGCCAAGACGACATAAGCGGCCAGAAACGCAATCTGGATGTAATTGACCGCGATATCCGGATTGTCCACGCCTTGGCGCTTCACCATCCCCACGATCAGAAAAAAATTCAAATTATCCGCGAACGCGCTCAAAAACTGCGTCAGCACGACCGTATTCAGCGGCGACAACCAACGTTTCATTCCAATCCCCTTCCTTATGTACGGCCATTCGATACGGCCCTCCCAAAAATCATGACTTCCCCATCATACCTCAAAGCCCGTCCGCGCTTAAAGGCCAAACCCGATTTGCATGCAAAAAAAGAACGGCGCCCGAACCGTCGGTTCGCTGCCGTTCTCCCGTTTGCCCTACCTGTATGAAGTTCGCTTGCCGTTATGCGCTTCCGCATACCGTTGTTATCCGTCTCCGCTTGCCGTTACGCCGAGTCTCGGCCTTGGTAGTGCACCGGCTTCATCGTCGCCTGGACACCCTGCCGAACCCGACCCGCGTCTTCGGCTTCGTCGACTTGCGCGGCGTCAACCAGCTGCTCGACTTCTTGCCGCCGCTGCCGTCATTCCGCGTGATCTTCCCTTTGGACGGATTGCTGAGCGCGCCGCCCGATCCGGATTTGGTCGTCGAATCGGCGTTCTTCGACCGCTTGAATATCGAGCCGGTTCGCGTTACCGTCATCGGCGGAACGGCTTTCTTCTCCTGCGCCGACGGCGCATGGTAGCTGCCGCCCGTCGGCTTGTACGTTCCGCGTTCCTCATAACCGCGATACGTCCCGTGGCCGTATCGGCCGTTATCGAACAAGCTGCCGAGGAAGCTGGCCAGCAAGTAGCCTTCCAGGAAGCTCGAGCTGTAATTCTCGCGCACGTATTCCTTCGAGTCGACTTCGATCAGCGTGTCTTCCGGCTTCTCGGCATCCTGCTGCAGATGGATGATCCGGTTGGAGTAGACGAGGAACATGCGATCCTTCGCCTCTGTCGACTGCTGCTCCGGCTTCTGCTGATCGGCGAGCGCCTTCGCGACTTCCGGTACGCTGACGCCTGCCGCGCGGTATACGTAAGACGTGCTCGAACCGCTGCCGTTCACCGATTCGAGCGGATACTGCTCCTCGATCTTCTGGTCGATGCCGCATGCCGCCAGCAGCGGTAAGACGAGCGAGAAGACGAGCAGCAATTTAAGCCAATAAGTCCCTTTGCTTCGCATTCGGCTTCCCCTCCCTACGTTCCGCGGAGAACGCGGACATCAGCCGGAAGCACGTCTTCCCCTTCGTACAGCATGAACCGCCCGTCCTGCCATTCGATGCGGAGCAGCTTCTGATCGTCCGACTGGTACTGCCAGACGTACTGCTCCCCGGCATGCACGAAGGGCGTTTTGCCGTTGGCGGACACGAAGCCGGAATATTGCTCTTCCATATGATAGACCCGGTTGTCCAGCTCCAGCTCCGTCGGCACTTCCTCGACGGAATCCAGCCGGCCGTCGATCGGTTCGTAAATGGCGAACAGCGTGCGCTCGCGTTCTTCGATCGTTAAGTAGCGGATAGCGGAGCCGTCCTGCAGCGTGAGCACGACGATATTGCGCTGGCGGTTCTGCACGCTGCCGATGACCTGATAGGTGACCAGCGAGATTTCGCAGACGTCGCCGGGGCCGATCGTCAGCATGCTCTTCTCGACGAGAGGAGGCTCGGGCTTCGCGATAATATTTTTAATACGAGAGAAAATTCCCATGGCGATAGCTCCTTATGCGTCAATTTTGCGGAGGGCCGGCATCGCCCGCCGCTTACAGGCAGGCTCCGATGATCAGCGCGCCGGCGACGTGCAGCGAACCGGCGAACAGCGCCGTCGCGATCCGGTTCTGCCTGGTGCCTTCGGTCAGATCCAATCCAGCGGCGGCCCGCAGGGCGAATTCGACGAGGCTTTCGATGAGCAGCAGGATAACGAACGATATCGCCGACACGGCCAGCGCTTCCCACAGATCGTCCGACGTCGCAATCGAGCGGGACAAGATATACGCCTGCGCGAGCAGCTTCATCATGAAGCGCGTCGTCACCGCCACGTTGCCTTTCTTGATTTCTTCGAGATCCTTGTACCGGGTGAAGAGCGAATCGATTGCCATCAGCACGATCAGCAACACCGCGCCCGCTCCGGTCCACACGAGAATGCCGAGCATTTGATCCAAATTCATGCGCACTTAGCCTCCATCGTCATCGTCTTTGATCCGCAGCTTGGCCAGAGCAAAGAAAAAACGTCCTAGGGCGGATGGAGGCGGAGAAAGCCTTGCGATCCATGCCGGCAGACGTTCTTTCCACAAGCCAACAACTGCGGATAGTTACCGATCGTATACGACTAGTATACGACGAATTTATTCTTTTTTCTCGTATTGTTTCATGAGCGCCGCCAGCTCGTCGTCAACGGCCTTGTTCTTGCCCAGCGCCTCGAACTCGTCGTCCAGCGATTTGCCCTTGCTGTTCATTTCGTTGCTTGCTTCGGCTTGCGCTTCGGCTTGCAGCATCTTCTCTTCCATCCGCTTCAGGCCGGACATCGCCGTGTCGGAGCTGAAGCCCGTCATCGCCTTGTTAATATCCGCTTGCGCCTTGGCCGCTTTGTAGCGGGCGACGAGCGTCTCGCGCTTGTTCTTCATCTCGGTCAGCTGGTCGCGCATCTCGCTCAGCTTCGCGCGGAGGTTATCGGCTGATGCTTTGTTCGAGTCGTAGCTTACTTTGTACTCGTCGCGCTTCTGTTCGGCCGCTTTCTTCTCTTCGAGCGCGCGCCGCGCCAGCTCCATGTTCTGCATGGATGCCGCCGTATGCGCCTGCTCGTTGCGCTTCTGTACGAGCGCATCCTGTTCTTCGTACAGCTGCTTGAATCGTTTCTCGATCGCGATTTGCGCGGCTACCGCTTTCTCGGCGTCTTCCAGGTCTTCCTGCATGTCGCGGATGTATTGATCCGTCAGCTTGATCGGATCTTCGGCTTTCTCAATCAGGGCATATACGTTCGATAAAGTCAGGTCGCGCAAGCGTTTAAATACGGACATGGTTTGGTTCCTCCTTGATATTATGCTGTTCGTCAGCGTTCATGTTACCTAATACGGCGATAAGGCGGATTGCGTTTCAATAATTTTGGCTGCCGTTCCGTTCATCCCTTGCTGCGATTTGCGCCAATCCGTCGGCGAGGCGCCTTCCTTCTTCTGAAACCAGCCGCTGAACGCATGGATCGACGCGAAGCCGATCAGGCTGCCGATCGTTTGCACCGATTTGCCGGTCGACCGGAGCAGCCATCTCGCCTCTTCGATCCGGCATTGCTGCTGGTACTGCTTCGGCGACAGGCCGAACGCCTGCTTGAAGGCGGAACGGAACGCGGACTCCGACAGCCTGCACGCCTTCGCCAGCTCGCCGATGGACAGCTCCTTGTCCAAGCTGGCGCGTATGTAGTCGGCTGCCGACGCCACGGACAGGCTCATGCCCCGGCTGCCTTGGTGCTGGAGCAGGAACAGCAACAGCAGTTCCACCCACGCCGCGAGGCAGGCCGCTTCTTCCATTAAAGGCTGCGAAATCATGCGAAGCCATTGCCTGTATAAATCCTCGTATTGCGACAAGGCGATCGGCGATAGCGCGAGCAGGCGCGGGGTGCGATCCGGCGCCAGACGCGCCATCAGCCGGTTGATGCGGTCCGGCATGCCGCCCGCCTCGAGGACGCCGAAGCGGATCGGCGCATCGCTGCGGTAATCATGGCTCACGCCGGAAGGAATCAGTACAATATGCCCTGCCTGCAGCGGATAGCTGCCCGCGCCGCACAGGAACGTTCCGCTCCCCTCCAGGACGGCCGACAGTTCGAACGTGGCATGCGCATGCGGCCCCATATGCCAGCCGGCACGATACGTTACGAAGGAGCCTTTCGCATGCGGCATTTGCATGGGCGACCTCTCCTTCCGGCTGTTTACCCTTAATCTACCATAGCGGACGAAAGCAAGAAAGAGCCTTTCGATAACGGCCAAGGCCGCGAAAGACTCTTTTGCCCATCGATCTGCAGCCCGCCGGCCGAATGCCCGCCGCCTGCTATACGCCCCATTTGGCACGGGCGTCTTCCATCTTGACCGTCGCCCCGGAATGCCAGGCATAATGCCCCTTCGGCTTCGCGCCGACCCAACGTTCGTCCGCCGGCTCCGATTTCAGCTGATAACGCGTGTCCGCGCTGAGGCGGTATCGGTTCGTCCGGTTCGTCAGCGACCCGTGCATCGTGTACATCCCGAAGATGATCGCGTCGCCGGCCCGGAATTGCGCCGTCGCCCAGCGGCCGCCGTATTTCTCGATCAGCTCGATGGGATCGTCGGTGAACCACCCGTCGACCCGGTCGCGGTCCACGTCCATCTGCCCGTACGTTTCGCGGATGCGATCGAAATGCTGGGAGCCGAGCAGTACCGCCAGCCCGCCGAGCTCGTAGGGAATATCGTCCAACGGCGTCCATAACGTGTATAGGTTTGTCGTTCCGCGCCCCATATATACGATATCGTAATGCGCCCCCGTGAAGCCGCCCGTTTGCACGGCGCGGACCCATTTGTAGTCGTACGTCATGCTCTCTCCGCCCAGGAAGCGATCGAAGAACTTCATCGTCGACGGACCGTTCACGACGTCCAGCAGCTCCTGCGGCTGCCGTTCGCTCCCTTGGAACGACGCGCCCCGATTCGCTTCATTAATAATGCCGTCCTCGATCGCGGTGCCTTCGGCCAGCTTGCCCTGCCCGGCCATCCGCTGCAGGAAGCTCAGCTTCGCCCGCAGCACCCGATCCCGGTCATGAAACCCGCGAATGAACAAGTATCCGTCCTCTCTTAGCCGTTCGCGAAGCGCCTGCTCGTCGTTCAAAATATCGTTCGATTCTTTCAACTGCGTCAAGTAGGGTCCTTCCAGCTCCAGCTCGCGTTCCCCCATTATTACATGCACCGTCATGGTTCCGCCTCCGTTCAGGATTATTACCGATACGTGCTTACGTGCAGTATACGACGAAGATGCGGGCATGTCTTTGCATAAAACGAGACGGCATTTGCCCAAAACGGCACAAAGCGCGGGCGCTTTCGCCGGCATGTCTGCTAACGTTCAGTAATAAGCTGTACCAAGCGCATGGAGAGCTTGCGCGGCTGCCGGCGGGTCAAGGATGGCGCATGGCGCGGCAAGCGGATCGCTTCGCATAGGGGAGGCTGGCTGCTATGGCTACGGAGACGCTGATCGAAACTCATATCGTAGTCCTTCTTCAGGACGGATGCCGCGTGCACGGCGTTGCCGAAGCGAAAGGCGGCGATACCGTCATCCTCTATTCGCCTGCCGGACGCCTCGATCTCTACGCCCGGATTCTGTTCGCCGGCGGAACCGCGACGAAACGGCATGTGAACGATCTCTCCCTTCATGTCTCGCCGGTCGAAGGCGCGCCCGTCAACGCCTGGTATCTGCAATATATCCGCATCCTCGGCGATAAGATCAACCGCGGTTTCGGCTCCATCATGCTGCGCCAGCTGCTCCTGCTTGCCGAGCGGGAAGGCGTCGCCTATATTGAAGGCCGCATGCAGCAGGCGGAGCATCGGGAACATCTCGACCGGCTGCGTTACTTCTATGCCAAGTTCGGCTTCGTCATCGATGCGGACGGTCTCATGCGTTGGGAGAATACGCGTTTCGCCGCCTCCCGCGCAGCTTCCGAGCCTTCCGCCGCGCGCTCTTCCGCATCGTCGTCGCTAGACAATCGGCCGCTGTCTGCGCGCCTTCATAAAATCATCAAAAAAGTGTTGCATCTTTTTTGATGATTATGTTAATATTTCATTTGTGTTCAGAACACGCTAGCCGGTGTAGCTCAGTTGGTAGAGCAACTGACTTGTAATCAGTAGGTCGTGGGTTCGACTCCTATCGCCGGCACCATCTTCATCTCGGGACGTAGCTCAGCTTGGTAGAGCACCTGGTTTGGGACCAGGGGGTCGCATGTTCGAATCGTGTCGTCCCGACCATGCGCGAACATTCGCCGATTCCCGATCGGCATTAACGGCATTACGATTGCCATACGATTGCCATACGATTGCCATAAAAAGAGAAGCACGAGCGATTCGCTCGTGCTTCTCTTTGTCTATTTAATCAGCGCGCTAGCAGTCCGGCACGCTGTCGATCGGCGGATTCCGCCATTGACGGTTTTTTTTGGGACGTGGTATAGTCGGAATGCATTCGCTATGTAACCACTATCCTATTATACCGCAAAGGATGATTCATATGACGCGAAAACCGCGCATCGCCGTCGTCGGCAGTTTGAACATGGATCTCGTCATTTCCATGCCGCGCATGCCGCGCATGGGCGAATCGATGCAAGGGGACGACATCCATTACATATCCGGAGGGAAAGGCGCGAACCAAGCGGTCGGCTGCGCCAAGCTTGGCGCGAACGTCGACATGATCGGCGCTGTCGGGAATGACGGCTTCGGCGCGCAAATTCTGGAGCGGATGAACGGCTTCGGCGTCGGAACGGCAGCGATCGCCGTCCTGGAGAACGTTCCGACCGGTACGGCCACCATCCTGCATACGGAAGGCGACAACTGCATTGTCGTCGTGCCCGGCGCGAACGGGAAGTGTACGCCGGAACAAATCCAGGCCCACGCCTCCATGATCGCGGGCGCGGACGCCTTGATCGTACAGCTCGAAATCCCGCTGCCGGCCGTGGAAGCGGCGCTGCGGATCGCCCGCGAAGCCGGCATCCCCACGATCATCAACCCCGCCCCGGCGGCTGCGCTGACGGACGAGCAGCTCGGGCTCGGCGACTATTTCACGCCGAACGAGACCGAGTTTGAATTCTACTGCGGCGCCTCCGCATCGACCGAAGAGGAATTGTTCGGTCAGATGCATGCATGGAAGAAGCGGTTCCCGCAGCAGACGCTGATCGTCACGCGCGGCAAGCACGGCATCTCCTGCCTGGCCGGGGACGAGATCGTCACGGTTCCCGCTCCGCTTGTGAGCGTCGTCGATACGACGGGCGCCGGCGATTCCTTCAACGCCGCGCTATGCTTCGGGCTCGCGTCGGGCTGGGAGCTTGAACGGACGCTGCCGCTGGCCGTTAAGGCCGCGTCGCATTCGGTCACCGTCTTCGGCGCGCAGGACGGCATGCCGGCGCTGTCGGATTTGGAGTAGGTTTCAGAACATCCGATTGTTTCGCTGTTCGCGGGTTCGCGGTTCGCGGACTTGCGAGCTTGCGGGCTTGCAGGCTTGCGAGCTAGCAGCCCTGCGGTCCTGTGGACTCGCGGGCTTGCGGTTCGCGGACTTACGGACTCGCGATCTTGCTGTCTCGCTGTATCGCGGGCTTGCGGACTTGCTGTCTTGCAGGCTTGCGGGCCAGCAGCCCTGCGGTCCTGTGGACTCGCGGTCTTGCGAATCCTTTCCCTAACAATTTGATCGCCACGCGAGCAGCGCCGTCTCCTCTCGACCGTACGGCGTACTTCTCTTCCTCGTCGAACAGGCGATGCAGCTGCTGCATCGCCTCAGGCTGCCCGGGAAAGTTCGACGCCTTAGGTGTTGAAAGGATCGCCTTCTTCCGGGTCTAGCGGACATAGGTTCCTTTATTTTGACGAAATCAGACTTTTGGGGTTAACGATCGGACACAGGATCCGCTAATATCCCCGAATAGCATCGAAAACAAGCTCATCGGCCGATATAGCGGATCTCCTGTCCGCTTCCTTGCTTCGCCGGACGTACAGTGACCCAGCCGTCATGAAGATTGCAGGGTCGCAACGGTTGGAGCAGTCCCCGCCGGCGATGCGGCCATTGGATCGGTTCGAGCTCGAAGGCTCACGATGTTACGAGCTTGCTCGAATCATCCATTACTTATAGGTGTTTCTCTCATTATGAGGCTGGTACGATTGCGCAGCCGTCACCTGTGGCGGAGTTTATCACATTCAGTGGGACTACAAACCGTAGTACTACAAAGGTTAGTATAGGCTAGTTAAGGCTAGCACGGGCAAGTACAGGCGATGCAGCTGCTGCGTCGCCTGTTCGCCTATCCCGCATAGCTGCTGCGCCATCGTCGACAGCGGCAAAGAAATCGCAAGCAACGGCGCTTGATTGCGTCAGCCAGGCTGCGCGCGTGTTGACGTAGGTTCACGAGCTTGCGCTTGTCCAGCAGCTAAGCGCCTCCAAACGCGGGCTTGCCTTCGCATTCGTTGGCAGCACAAGACGGCGCGGGCAAACGGTACGATGAATCCCGTTTGCCCGCGCCGCGAACGCGAAGCTTATGCAAGACTGTATTCGAGACGGATTAGAAGGTGCTCGCAGGCGTCGTGTCGGAGCACCAGCGCGTGTTGAACAGCTCGTGAAGCAGCACGTCATGCGCATCCTTCGTGCCGATCCGGCGCAGCGCTTCCAGCGCATGGCCGCGCACGTAGCGGTTCTCGTCCTCCAGCGAGGCAGCGAGCGCCGGCACTGCGTCGGCAGCGGCTGCGCCGATGCGGACCAGCGCCAAGCCGGCCATGAACCGCACCTGCGTATCTTCGTCCGACAGCGCTTGAATGAGCGCCGGCACGACGGATTGCGGATTAATGCTCATGATGCCGAGCGCGTCCACGGCCGTGCGGCGAATGACGGCCGACGGGTGATTCATGAGCGATGCCACTTTCGGCACGGCGCTCTCGGCGTAGCCGCGCAGCTCGGAGAGCGCGAAGGCGGCGTGGTTGACCGTCGTCTCGTTATCGCTCGCCAGCGCCGCCGTCAATCCGGCGACGGCATCCGAACCGGCGGTCGACAAGCCGTACGATGCGATGCGCGAGACCCGCTTCGATTCGCCATGCAGCGCTTCGAGCAGCGCGCCGATGCCCGCCAGGCCGCTTGCCGCCAGGTCGTACGACGCGCCAAGCGCTTCCGGCTCGGTTCCTTCCGCCATGCGGGAAGCGAGCGCCGCAACGGCTTCGGCATCGGCCGGAAGGCTGTTCACGCGCGAAGCCGCGCGGCCGGAAAGCCAGTTCCATACGTCCTCGGCGATCGGCTGATATGCCGGACGCCCGCCTACGGACGCGATATCTCCGATTTCCGGCGCTTGGTTGTCCCAAGTCGGAACCGTCGGCGCTTGCGTGCGCATGAATTCGAACTTGAGCATGAAGCGCGGGTTGCCGAGCAAGTTCGGCGTCGAGCGATGCCAAATATCGTAGTGGATGAGCGCGAACGTGCCCGCTTCGCCTTTCGCCGTCGCTTCTTCCTCCATCTCGTCGGAAGCGAAATTGCGTCTGTCCTCGTAATGCGTTCCCGGCAGCACGCCGGTCGGTCCGAGCTCGGACGGCGTATCTTGCGGGAAGTACATGATCATCGCCCACCACGGATGGTGGTTGCGCAGCCGGTTGTAGCCCCAATAGCTGTCTTTGTGCCAGCCGCCCGGCGTCGGAATGGAATTGTAATGGCCGTGGCGATGCGTATGGAGCAAGTATTCCGGGCCAAGAACGCTCGTCAGCGCGCCCGTAATGACCGGATGCTCGAACACCCGCTGCAAATCGCGGATACGCGGCAAAATGTTGTTGCCCGGATTGCCTTCTTTATCGTATATTTCGTTCAGCTGCGTCACGAGCCGGTCGTGAAACTCGCGGGGAAAATCAGTTTTGAGAATAAGAAATCCGTTGGCAATGAAAGATTTCATCTGTTCGTCATTCAGTAATAGCGGCTGCTGTGCCATCGTTCGATCGTCCTCCTTGGGGTTCTTTCTTCCCCTTCATTATAGATTCGGGGAAGACGCTTTCAAATGGATAGGGCTAAGAATGAAGGTGCCAAAGTTAAGGTGTACGTTCCCCCGCCGGCCAAAATCGACTATGATAGAGCCATAACGACGGTCAAGCCGGATGGCGCGCGATGCGACGCACGCCTTACGCACCGCGGCTGACCGCCAGTGTAAGGAGACCCCCATGAACATGAAACGCGAGCACAGCGCCTTGACCGACCTGCTGCATACGCTGCAAATCGATGTCATCTCCGCCTTCAAGACGCAGGTGACGCATGACTGGCATGATTATGACTTCGTGCCGGAATACAATAAGTTCTATTACATCGTCGAGGGCGAAGGCTGGCTGAAATCCGGCGCGACGGAGCTGACGCCAACCCCCGGCGATCTGTGCATGCTGCCCGCGCACGTCATCCAGTCGTATGCCGCGCAGAAGGGCCGGCCGCCGTTCCTGAAATATTGGTGCCACTTCACGGCGTCGATCGGCCCGTTCGACTTGTTCCAATGGATCGGCGCGCCCTTGTCGATCCCGATCGCGGACCGCGAGGAAATGACGGCGCTCTTCAAGCTGCTCGTCAGCCTGCGCGCCAACGATTCCGTCATCTCGCGGCTGCGCGAGAAATCCGTCATGCTGGAAATAATCGCGCGCTATCTGGAGCATGTGCCGATCACCATTCTTCAGCATCGCTCGGAGGACTTGAAGCGCATTCAGTTCATCCAGTCCTACATCGACGGCCATATGGACAGCAGCTTGAAAGTCGAAGACATGGCGCGGGCGGCGCATCTGCATCCGAATTATTTTATCGCGTATTTCAAGAAGCACTTCGGCGTCTCGCCGCTCAAGTACATGAACCGCCGGCGCGCGGACAAGGCGAAAATCCTGCTCACCACGACCTCGCTCAGCATCAAGGACGTCGCGGATCAGACGGGCTTCAAGGAAACGAACCATTTCGCGAAGTTCTTCCGCAAGGAGACGGGCCAAAGCCCGACGGAATACCGGCTGCTGAACGGCGGTTAAACGCGCTCAATGCGCATGACCGAGGCCGGTCATCCTCTTGCGCTGCCCGTCATTGCGCGCTGCGCCACGGTACAAGACAAAGGCTATCTCCAATAAGCGGCTTTAAGCCAAGCTTCCGGAGATAGCCTTTGTCGCGATCCCTGCTGCAAATGGCGCGCTTCCGCATAAAAACGCCTCTTGGTCGTCCCAAGAGGCGTTCAATCGTTCGTTCGGCACGCATCGCGGCCGATGGATTATTTGCGGATATTGAATCCGATGAAGGTCTTCGAATCCAGATCGTATACGACCGTCAGCGGTCCGAGCAGCTGGTCCTGATCCGTCGCGTACGTGACGGCCGCGAGCTTGCCGCCGCGATCCTTCGCTGCCTGCAGCAGCTGCTTCGCTTCGTCGGTCGAAGCCAGGACGCCGGAATCGGCCGCGTTCACGAGGCTCACTTCGGCATCGGCTTGCTTCGTCGTCACATGCTTCTTCTGCTCGTTCGTAAGCTTGTTCCAGGCGAGCGTCCGGAATTCGCCAACGGCTGCCGGCGTAAGCGCGTCCGCTTGATCCCCGAGCACGACCAGGTAGAACAGCGGGCTGATCGGCGGCAGGCTCTTCGTCATCATCGGGCCGTAGTAGGCGCGCACCCTCATGCCGGCCTTCACGTTCTCCCAAGCGACCGGCTGCCCTTCCTTATCGACAACGCTCGTTTCTTTGCCCGCGTTCAGCACGACCGACGACAGCGAATCGCCGTCCGCGGCCTTCCCAAGCGTCACCTGCCACCCGTCATTCGTATGTTTCACCGTTTGCACGGCGTCTTCTTTGATCAAGTGCTCGCTGCCGAGCGTCACCTTCGCGGCATGAGATTGTCCCGGATAGCTGAGTGCCATGACCGGTCCGTACGCCGCGGTAATTTCCGTGCCGGCCTTCAGCGCGCTCATCTCCGCGGCTTGACCGTTCGCGCCCGTCAGCTGCGTATCCTTGTCCACTGTCAGGATCACCCATCTGTTCGTGCCTTTGCCGATGACATCCAGCTGGTACGAACCGTTCGGCAGTTTATTCACGCCTTGAATGATGCCCGCGAGCGTCATGTAGTTCGCCTCTTCCTGACCGCCGTTTCCATTACCGTTTCCGCCGCCGTCATTGCCTCCGTCTCTTGACGTAAGCGACAAGGTCTTATCCTTCGCATCATAGCGAACGTCGTAGCCGAGCGCGTCCGCCTCGCTCTTCGCAGGCAAGTAGGCTTGACCGTTAATAAATACAGGCTTCAGCGAGGTTTGCTCGCCGTCTACCGTGACTTTGACATCGCTCCTGACGAATCCATTCACCTTCTGCAAGAAGCCCGAAGCTTCCGCGGCGACCGCCGAGCCTAGCAGCCCTGCAAGCGTAGCGACGATAATGACTTTCTTCTTATTCATAAATTCCTGCTCCTCCCGCTGTTCGCAATGATGTTGTAAGATCTTACATGTCCCTAGACGCGCGGGGGATGGAAAAGGTTGCAGCTTGACCTTTTGGATTCTTCGGCGCCATCCCGAATGACGACGATAGCGGCCCGATGGACGACAAAACCGGCATGGAAGGCATCCATGCCGGCCGGACGGTTCGATTCATTCATTCTCGTACCACGGATTCAAATGAACGAGCACCTCGTCCACCTCGGGATGGGCGTCCCGCACTCTCTTCTTGATCTCCCGGATGATGTCATGCCCTTCCTGGATGGTGAGCGTGCCGTGCACCGCCACTCTCGCGTCCACGAGCACGTAATGTCCATGCTCGCGCGCGCGAAGCCGGTCGATCCGCTTCACTTCGCGCACCTCGCGGATATGCTCCAGAATATCTTCGATCTTATCGGGGCTCAGACTCTTATCCATCAGCACGTCGACCGTTTCCCGCGCCATGTCGAAGCCGAGCTTCAGGACGAGGAACGAGACGATGACGCCCGCGGCCGGATCGCCGTAGCTCAGCCAATCGACGCCGTTCCGCTCGCCGATCCAGGCGAGTCCGATGCCGACCGTCGCCGCCAGGGAAGCGTACACGTCCGCCAGATGGTCGTAAGCCGTCGCCTTAAGCGCTTTGCTGTTGACGCGGTCCGCGATCCGCTTCGTATAGACGTACAGCACCTGCTTGACGAGGAGCGAGACGATCGCCGCCGTCAGCGCGATCAGATGCGCTTCGCCCGGCGGCCGGAAGAAGGCCAGAACGGCGTGATAGCCCATGTAGAGCGCCGCGATGACGAGGATGAACGCCACGACCCCCGCCCCAATCACTTCGGCTTTGCCGTGTCCGTACGGATGATCTTCGTCCGGCGGCTTGCCGGAGAGCCGCATCGAGCTGTACGCGGTCGCGGTGGCGATGATGTCGCCGGCATTATGGATCCCGTCCGCGATCAGCACCTGGCTTTTGAACAGAATGCCCACGATCAGTTTCATGCCCGTAAGAAAGACATTGCTGAGCAGAGAAATCCACATGGCGATGATTGAAGAACGATTTTCCAAGCTGTCTCTCCTCAATTCCTCTCTGTTCTCGTAGGGCATCTTACCATTCTTTCCCGTTACAAATCAAATGCAGTCTATGCGCGAAATGATTTGCTCGCGCCGCGGCCCGACCGAAATACGCGTGATCGGGACGCCGAGCAGCGTCTCGATGCGGCGGACATAGGCCTGCGCTTGCGGCGGCAGCTCGTCGAACGAGCGCGCCGCGGAAATGTCGCATTGCCAGCCCGGCAGCGCGGTCATGACCGGTTCGGCCGCTTCCAGCGGCGCCGTCGCCGGAAAATCGCCGGTAACGGTACCGTCCGGCAGCCGATACGCCTCGCAAACCGGAATTTCCGCCAAATACCCGAGCACGTCCAAATTCGTCAGCGTGACCGATGTCGCGCCCTGCAGGCTGCAGCCGTAACGGGTCGCCACGGCGTCGAACCAGCCGACTCGCCTTGGCCGGCCCGTAACGGCCCCGTATTCGCCGGCATCGCCGCCACGGCGCCGGAGCTCTTCCGCTTCCGGACCATGCAGCTCCACGACGAACGGCCCGGCGCCGACGCAGCTGGAGTACGCTTTCGTAACGGCGACGATGTCGGCGATCGACCCGGGCGGCAGCCCCGCGCCGACCGACGCGAACCCCGCCAGCGTGGACGACGAGGTGGTGAATGGATAAATGCCGTGATCGGGGTCGCGAAGCGCGCCGAGCTGGCCTTCGACGATAATGCGTTGGCCTGCCGCGCGCGCCCGGTGCAGAAGCGCCGTCGTATCCGTTACGTACCGCGCGATTCGGGCGCCGGATGCCATCAGCTCCGGAAGCAGCGCCTCGGCCGAGAGCGGTTCATGTCCGTACAAGTGCCGAAGCAGCACGTTCTTGCTGGCAAGCGACTGCTCCAGACGGCGCCGCAAGCGGTCTTCGTCGTACAGATCGGACGCTTGTACGCCCAGCTTGGCGTACTTATCCGCATAGAACGGCGCGATGCCGCGCCTCGTCGAACCGAAGCTTGCCCCGCCGAGGCGCTCTTCCTCCAGCCGATCGAACAGCCGATGGTACGGCATGACGACCTGCGCCCTGTCGGATATAGCGATCGCCGGCGCAGGAACTCCCCGCTTCTCCAGCTCCGCCAGTTCATGGAGCAGCACCTCGATGTCCAGCGCCGTTCCCGGACCGATCACATTCGTTGCGGATGGATAAAAAACGCCCGATGGCAGCATCCGCAGCACGAATTTGCCGTAATCGTTCATAATCGTATGCCCCGCGTTGCTGCCTCCCTGGTAACGGACCACGAACGAAGCGTCCGCGGCCAAAATATCCGTCACCTTCCCTTTGCCTTCGTCTCCCCAATTCGCTCCTGCGACTGCCGTAACCGTCATTGCCCGATCTCCCCTTGCCCCTGTGATTATGCTGCAAGGTTGATTATAATGGAGACAATAGCATAAGAATAATTGATATAAATAATATGAGCTATCAAATGAGGTAATAACTATGCCGGAAATCAATCTGGAGTGGTACCGCAGCTTCTATTGGTGCGCCAAGACGGGCAGCCTGTCGCGCGCGGCCGGGAAGCTGCATATTACGCAGCCCGCGGTCAGCCACACGATCAAGCAGCTGGAGGACATGCTCGGCGGACCGCTGTTTATCCGCGGCGCGCGGGGCGTTCAGCTCACGGCGGAAGGCGAGCTGCTGTACCGTTACGTGGAGCAGGCGTTCAATTTCGTTGCGGCCGGCGAGAAAAAGCTGCTTGAAATGCATCAGCTCGCATTCGGGGAAATTCGGATCGGCGCGGGCGACTCGCTGTGCAAGCATTATCTGCTCCCTTATCTGGAGCGGTATCACCGCGCGTATCCGCAAATTCGCATCCGCGTGACGAACCGGACGACGCCGGAGACGCTCGCGTTATTGCGGGAAGGGGCGATCGACCTCGGCATCGTCAACCTGCCCGCCGCGGATGGCAGAACGGAGATTGCGGTCAGCTCGCCGCAGCAGGACTGCCTGGTCGGCGGGCGCAAATACGCCGGGCTGGCGGGCAGGCCGCTGAAGCTGGCGGAACTGGCGCAATACCCGCTCCTGATGCTGGAGGGAGGGACGAGCACGCGGCGGCATCTGGACAGGCATGCCGAATCATGCGGCGTAAAGCTGGAGCCCGAGCTTGAGCTGGGCAGCATGGACCTGCTAGCGGATTTCGCGAAGAGCGGACTCGGACTTGCGTTCGTCGTGCGGGACTATTATCGCGGGGAATTGCTTGCGGGCGACCTCGTCGAAATTCCGCTCGCCGAACCGGTGCCGCCGCGAGGAATCGGCATCGCTACGCTTCACGGCGTCCCCCGCTCCGAAGCGGCGAAGCGCTTCCTCGCCCTTCTGCCGGCAGCCGGGGCGGGGGAATAGGACGAGCGGCCGCTGCGGCGCTATGGCAGCGGCGGAAGCGCTTCTCCGCGCTTCACCGTCCGTACCCCGGCCTCGCATACGCCATAGGACCGCCATTCGCATGTATGGCACAGCACGTTGATGTCCTCGGGCTCGACGCTGCCGCGCACCCGTTCGATAACGGCCGACCACGGCAGCGTAAGGCCAACGCGCAAGCCCAGCTTGGCCAGCGCGCGCTCGTCGAGGCGGGCGACCGAGGCGTTCTCGCAGTGCGGCTCGTCGTCCGCCGGGAAACACGCGCACAGCTGGTCCGGCCCCGCGACGATCGTCACGGCCGTATCGGGCTTGTCGCGCAGCCGGTTGTATACGAGGGCCATGTTCGCCGCATAAGCTTCCGAATAGCCCATCCCCCTAAACCCCAGCAAGCATAGCAGATGATGGCCGCGAAGCTCTATCGTCATGCTGGTGCACGCTCCTTTCCATTATCGATCTCATTCATCCGTTCTTGATCGTCGGCTCGTCCATCGGCTCTCGTTCACAGCCTCTTATTCATCGGCAACGCTACTGCGAAGCCCGCGGTTTGACGCGATACCAATACGGGTACAGCTCCTTGTAGTTCAATTTCTCGTACAATCGGTTCGCCGGCTCATTGCTTCGCACGACCTGCAGGTAACTGCGCACGGCGCCTTGTTTCCTGGCCCAGTGCAGCATATGCAGCAGCAGCCGTTCGCCGTATCCGCGGCCGCGCATGTTCGGCGCGGTTACGATATCGTACAGGCCGACATAGCCCCTCTCCATAACGGCAAGACCGAAGGCAGCCGGCACGCCTTGCGCATAGAGCGTAAAATAACCGGTCTCCATCGTAATGGATTGCATGATCCGGGCGGCCGAGCCTTCAAATTGCGGCGGAATGCCGGCGTAGCCGCACATATTCGCCAGCCACCCGTACGGCAGCAGGGGTTCGCATTCGATCGCGATGCCGGTCTCGCGGCTGGCGGGCGTCCGCAGCGCCGCAAGGCCCGTTAACAGCATAACACGCGAAGGATCCCGCAGCACGTAGCCGCGTTCTTCCAGCGCGCGATCAAGGCTGTCCGGCGCGAACGGCGTCATTTTAAAAATCGTATCCTGTCCCGCCCGGCCGTAGAACGCCTCGCAAGCAGCGATTTTCCGCTGCAGCGACTCCCCCGATTCTTCTCCGCCATAGAACGGATGAACGGAATTGGCCCGCTTCGTGAAGCCTTCCGCCAAGCGCAGCAGCCATCCGCCGAGCATCGCCGTCTGCCGGGCCGGCCAAGCGTTCATCGTCAACTCTTCCATATCGACCGTCATGCCATCGCACCTCCCCATAATTATGAATAAATATACATCCGGTATAATTAAAATTCAACACAAAAAAACTGCCCCCGTTGATGGCGGCAGCTTTCCGATCCGTGATCGGCGTCGTTATTTGGGCAGCTTGACGCCCATTGCTTGCGCCAAACGCGTGAATATCCCCGTGTTCTCGTATACGCCGGAGAACAATTCGGCGCCCGTTCCCGTTACCGTAACCGGAACGTCAACCGCCGTATGGCCGGAAGTCGTCCAGTCCACGACGAAATTCATCTTCGATTTCGCGATGGCGAACGGTCCGTCTTCTTTGGAGATGGCATCCCCGGATTCGTCGTTGGCATCGACCTCTTCGATCGAGAAGCCGCCGGTTTCATGGTCGGCCAGCACGAGGACGAGCGTATCCGGATGCGAAGCCGCGAAGTTCTTCGCGATGCGTACCGATTGATCCAGCTGTTGGCCGGCTTTGATCGTCAGCTTCGCGTTGTTTTGGTGCGCCATTTCGTCCGTTGCTTCCTCTTCGACCATCAGGAAGAAGCCTTTTTTGTTCGCGGACAGCGACTCGATCGCCTTCTTCGTCATGTCAGGCAGGGAGACGACCGGATTGTAGATGTCGCCTTCGCCTTCCGGACGCTGCTGGAACATTTCTTCGTTGGCGAACAGGCCGAGCAGCTTGCCGCCGTTCTTGGCTTTCTTCATGTCCGTCGTGTTCTTCACGTACGCGTAGCCGAGCGACTTCGCTTTGTCGACGAGGTTGCCCTGCGTGCCTTTGCTTTTCTCGGACGGATCATCGGGCTGTCCGTCTTTGAAGCCGCCGGGTTGTCCTGCCGGATACCAGAAGTCTTCGCCGCCGCCAAGCAGCACGTCGACTTTCGATTTCGTCAAATATTGCAGCGCGATGTCGCTTTGCTTGCCGCGGTCTTCAACGTGGGAAGCGAACGCAGCCGGCGTCGCATCCGTAATTTGGCTCGTCGTGACCAAGCCGGTGGACTTGCCCATTTCCTTCGCGTATTCCATGATCGTTTTGACGCTCTTCTTGTTGGCGTCCATGCCGACTGCGCCATTGTACGTCTTCACGCCGCTTGCGAAAGCGGTAGCCGCCGCAGCCGAGTCGGTAACAGGCGTCGTGGAGCTCGTATGAATCAAGCCGAGGTAAGGCATGTCGTCCATCGCCAGCTGGCCGTTCTCGCCGACTGTCGCAAGACGGATGGCGTCGCGCTGGGCCGTACCCATGCCGTCGCCTACGAACAGAATGACGTTCTTCGCTTGCTTCGATGCCGCTGCCGCTTCATTGTCGTCATGCGCCGCCGTGAAGCTTGCGATCACAAGCGCTGCGGCCGTAATGCCGATTGCCGAACTTTTCCAACCGAATCTGGATTTCAACATCATTCGCCTCCTAATCTCTTATCATTAGCATCATAGAACGACACTGTTAAGGGATTGTACGAGACTTATGAAGTTCCTGTTAATAACTGGGATCCGTCATCCGATCTTACACATGCTGCCGCAGGAAATCGATGACCGTATCGAACGCTTGCTGAACGGCCGGCGCTTCGAACCGGTTGTCGAAAGCATGGTCGGCGTCCTCGATCGTAATCAGCTTGGCGGGGACGCCTTGTTCCTTCAACCGCTTGTACATGAGCACGGACTGTTCGTAAGGCACGTCCGTATCTTGGTCGCCGTGCAGCAGCAGCGTCGGCGGATAATCCGGCGTCAGGAGCTCTACCGGATTATATGCGCCTACGGCGCGCTCGTGCAGCAGCGGGTCCAGGCCGGACACCTCCCGCACCCAGGTTCCCTGCTGCCGGCAATAGAGATAGAACGGGAACCGCTCGAACGCGCCTTCCGTCCTTTCGCTCTCTCCCGCATGCGAGAACGCCTCGGTTCGGCTGACCGTCGGCCGGCTGCAATAGAAGGCGCTCGGCTGCGTATACCAGTCGCCCTTGATATCCCCGTAACCGTAGAACGAGACGATCGCCTTCGGCTTAAGCTCCCATGTGCCCGCGAGCAGACCGAGGTAGCCTCCGGCGGAGCTGCCGACGATCGCCATCCGTTCCGGATCGAAGCCATGCCGCCGCGGCGCCGTCGTCCGAACCCAATGGAGCGCATCCCGAATGTCCTGCACGATCGACTCCAGCTTCGTCTCGGGAGCCAATCGATAATCGATGTTGACGATGCTGAAGCCCGCCGCGGCGTAGCGATCGATTTGTTCCTTGGGCAGCCAGGCGCGCGTCCCGAATATCAATGCGCCGCCGTGAATGTAGACGATGACCGGCGATCCGGCGCCTTGATCGTAAATATCGGCCAGGATGGAGCCGCCTCCATCCAGCTGCTTGTACGCTCTCGTTTCCTTCCCGCTTGCCCTCATGCCGCTGGCCTCCCTCTTCATCGAAGATCCTCTCGTTTATTGATGTATTCGCGGACGAGTACGGATATCCCTTCCGCCGCATCCGCCGCAAGCCGCCTATGATCCTCTCAGCCGGTATCGGCTGTTCATCCTGTCGCGGGGCTTCTCCTGCCTGCCGCCCTTATGAATTCCGCGCTGAACGGTCATACTAATCGCATACCGTTTCCGTCAAAGTGAATCGACCGCCGCCTTCCAGGGTTACGATCATCCCCGGAGGACCCGCTAGCCGGAATCTCATAAGAAAGGAGTTCCGCCCTCTATGCAATCGAATACGGATTCCGCCAAGGGAGAACAGCTCCCTTCCTCTACCTCTCCCGCAGGCTTCGCGACCGCCAAACGCAAGCTCCATCCCAGCGTCGAACTGCAATACGACCGTACGTGGCTGACGCAGCTGCAGGAGCGCGTCGACCGCAACGGCCCCTGGGACGACTGGACGATGCATCAGCTTGCGGTAGAAGCGGAACAAGCCAAGCTGATCGGCAGCTTCGACGACTTGCAATGCTTGCGCAGCCTCCCGTCGTTCGAGCCGATGCCGCATCAGATCAGCACCGCCCGCAAAGTGCTGCACGACATGAGCGGCCGGGCGATCCTCGCCGACGAGGTCGGTCTCGGCAAGACGATCGAAGCCGGGCTCGTGCTCAAAGAATATATGGTTCGCGGTCTCGTGAAACGCGCGCTCATTCTCGTTCCGGCTTCGCTCGTGCTGCAATGGGTGCGCGAGCTGAACACGAAATTCGGCATTTCCGCCTTCGCGCAGAAGAAAGAGCATTCCTGGGGCTATGACGTCGTCGTCGCCTCGATCGATACCGCCAAGCGCGACCCGCACCGCGAGAAGCTGCTCGGCCAGGATTACGACATGCTCATCATCGACGAAGCCCATAAATTGAAGAACAAGAAGACGACCAACTACCAATTCGTCAACCTGCTGCGCAAGAAATACTGCCTGCTCCTGACCGCGACGCCGGTACAGAACGACCTGGACGAGCTCTATAATCTCATCACGCTGCTGAAGCCGGGCCAGCTCGGCGGACAGAGCGAATTCGCGGCGAACTTCGTCGTCGACAAGCGGCTGCCGAAGAACGAAGACCAGCTGCAGGAAGCGCTGCAAGCCGTCATGATCCGCAACCGCCGCGGCGACGGCGGCATTCATTTCACGAGACGAATCGTCAAGAACGTGCCGCTCCAGCTCTCCGGTGACGAGCAGGCGCTCTATGATGCCGTCACGAGCTTCGTGCAGGAACGGTATGACGAGTCGCAAGGCGATTGGACGAGCATGCTCTCGCTCGTCACGCTGCAGCGGGAAGTGTGCAGCAGCCGCGACGCCGTGTTCCTCACGCTGGTGAACATGTTCAAGAAGACGGCCGAGGATTCGCCGATCCGCGCGAAAATATGGCAGCTGGTCGAGGTCATCCGCGGCATTAACGCCAACACCAAAGCCGAGAAGGCGATGGAGCTTATTCGCCAGATGAACGACAAAGTGATCATTTTCACGGAATACCGCGCCACGCAGGAGTACCTGCTTCAGTATTTCCGGTCGCACAACCTGGTCGCCGTGCCGTACCGGGGCGGCATGAACCGCGGGAAGAAGGACTGGATGATGGACCTGTTCCGCGGCCGCGCCCAGGTGCTGATCGCGACGGAAGCCGGAGGCGAAGGGATCAACCTGCAGTTCTGCCACCATATGATCAACTTCGACCTGCCTTGGAACCCGATGCGGGTCGAGCAGCGGATCGGGCGCGTGCACCGGCTCGGCCAGACGAACGACGTCCATATCTACAACTTGTGCACCGTCGGCACGATCGAAGAGCATATCGTCAGCCTGCTCCATGAGAAAATCAACCTGTTCGAGCTCGTCATCGGGGAGCTGGATCATATTCTGGAACGGTTCGAGCAGAAGAACGAGTCGCTGGAGCAGCGGCTTGCCCGCCTCATGCTGGAATCGGGCGCGAACAAGGACGCGCTCAAGCATAGCATCGACGAGCTCGGCAATTCGCTCAGCCGCATCCGGGACGAAGTGGAGCTCGAAGAACCCGTTGATCTCGGCGCCGTCAATGCCGTCATGAACGCCGTCGGACAATCGATCGAGGTGAGACCGTGAACGAACGCCAAATTCATAAGTTTGTCCAGCGGTACCTGGAGGCGATGGACTGCCGGATTATCGAGAAATCGCCGGCGCATTTCCAAGTGAAGCTGTCGCCACGCGCCGACCGCGATCTGACGAACCGGCCCTATTATTGGAGCTTCGTCGACCGCACCGGCGCCGAGCCGGAGACGATGTCCATGCTGCTGGTCACCGACAAGGCCAAGTACGACGACGCGGCGGCCGCCGTCGAGAAACCGGCGGCGGCTCTTCCCGCGACGCCGTCCGGGAATTCCTCCGAGGCCGCGTTCAACCGTTCGTTCGGTTACTTGAACAGCTCGCTTAACGCGAACGCCCGCGTGCCGCGGGAGGATTTGTATTTCGGCTCGCGCAGGCTGGAGCAGCTGTTCCAGTCCGTCAAGGCGGGCGGCAGCTACCTGTGCCTGTTCCAGGAGCCGGAGAAGCGCACGAGCCATCCGCTCCACTCCACTGCTTACAGCGCATGGCTCGGGGTTAATATGAAAGTAGAATTCCAATGCGACATGAAACGCGAGGAAATCCATTCCTTCGGTATTTCATTGGCGACGGGCCAAGTTATGGAACAGTTCAGCGACCGGCTGCTGCAATACCGGATGACGCCGAAGCTGCCGCCGAACGTGCATACGGCCAAGAATGCGTTCACGCTGCACAAGGCGGCCGCCATCGCCGAGACGACGCTGGAGCGCAAGCTGCGGACGTACGATTACAGCTGGGCGGATGCCGCCGCCAAACGGCTGGAGGAGGAACTGGCGACGATCCGGCATTATTACGAGCCGTTGATCGAAGGCGCCGATGAGGATCAGCGCGCGGGAATCGCGGAGCAGTACGACCGCAGGCAAGAAGAAATCCGCTGGCAGTACGAGCCGCGCGTCACGGTCTCCGCCATAAACTGCGGCATTTTCTATCTGCAGGGCATCGGGTAATCGGAATTGCGACAAGAACCGTTCGCCGGCCTCGCGCGTCCTCCTTATTCCGGCAAAATTAGAACATGGCTTGTCCGTAAGCGCTGACAGGAACCAACAACCTCCCCGCGCAAGTTGCGCTACAATGACGTTGTCAGGCTTGTCCGTCCGCTCGCAAGCCAACCATTCTACAGAAACAGCAGGTGGTGCCGTTTATGAGACAATGGACTGCAATAACCGCCGTCGCGATTACGGCGATGCTGGTGACGGGCAATCCCGTCCAAGCCTCTTCGGCTGCCGCGAACGCCGCTTCCGTGCCGAAAGCTGCCGTACCGATGGGGAATGAACATGCCGCCGGCGCGGAACTACAGCAGCATATTCAAGCATGGGCCGATCAATTGGCGAAGCAGCCCGCCTTCCAGGCATGGAAATCCGCCGCGAAGACCGTTTCGCCGCTCGGCCCCGGCACGCATGGCTGGCTCGTAACGTTCACCGCCGCCGGCAAGCCGGCCGGCTACATGATCGTGAACGCGACGCCGGAAGGCGGCTATCAGCTGGGCGAATACGGCGTCGGCAGCCATCCCGCCTTCGATCCCAATACGATGTACAATGCCTTGATTCGTCAAGGCTTGATCGAGAATTACAGCGAAATCGCCAAAAAGCCGCTCCATCTGGAACGGCTTTATCATTCCCCGATGCTGGCCGCCTGGAAATGGAAGACGGCTGCCGGGGAAACGTATTTTTTGGACGCCTGGACCGGCGAAGCGCTGCCCGTTACCGAGGAAGACTGGCTCGCGCAGACAAAGCTGCTTGACACGGCAAAATCGACGACAACCAATAAGACGACCGCGCTGCCGGGACCGTACACGCTTGATGCCGTTCGCACGAATCAAGCCTTCGATCCCTACGAACGCATGCCTTGGCTGACCAACGCTCCGCTCTCCCGGAGCCAGCTGGCAGGATTGACCGAAATGCTGGACAAGCTCAGCCAGATTCGCTACACGGCGGAGCTGTTCAATTCGACGGTGCTGTACGTGCTGCCGGCCGTCGGTTATCATCGCTGGAACGACAGCCGCCTGTTCGTCGCTTTCGATCAATCGTTTCCCGGCACGAGGTACATCTCCTTCGATCATTTGAACCGGGAAGGCCGCTTCTACCGGTAGAGACTGTCGGCAGCCGGCTCCTCGATCGATTGAATGATAGGCTCGCCGTCGGACTTGTCGCGCGCTTGCAGCCACTGCGCAATCGCGAAGCCGCCGAGACCGAACCAGCGCGTCAGCCAAGGCTCCTTAGCGGCTTTGGCTTTTTTGCGTTTTTCTTTGCGCTGCTCCGTCGGCATCTCGATATAATCCACCATTTTGCCGGTCATGAATTTGATGTATTCTTCCGGTTTGTCCATGCTCGCACGCTCCTCATCGCAATGAAAATGAAATGCACGTCAATCATGCTCGCTATTGTACAGTTTCCCCGCGATTCATTCCTTTCAAACATGAATGAGTTTCCTTGGTCTGTGCCACGCTAGGGATAGCCAACCAATCTGGAAATGGAGGATGTGAACGATGCGCGTCCTGCGTACGAAATCTCTCCCGTTACACGTTTGCATCACGATAAGTACGGCCGTTATCCTGCTGTTCGGCCTCTTCCCGGACCGTTCGTATGCCGAGCCGTCCAACCCGTCGCGCACCGGCCAGCCCGAAGGACAAGCCGCCCCTTCGCTTCATGCCGGCTCCGGCGGCGGCAAGCTGCCGACGGATTACAGCCGCGCGCTGCCGACGGCGCAAGTGCTGATCGACGTGGGCCACGGCGGCATCGACGGCGGCGCGCACCATGAAGAATTGCTCGAGAAAGACATTAATTTAGCCGTCGCGAAGAAATTGTATCTGCTTCTGCAGGGCAGCGGCATTCGCGCGATCATGAACCGGAATGGCGACTATGCGCTCAGCGACGACAACCGCTGGAATCCGTCCTCGTCCCGGCATCGGCGCGACCTGTCCCAGCGAAGCCAGCTGACGAAGGAAATCGACACGCAAATTCTGATCAGCATCCACGTCAATTGGGCGCCCGACCGCACCGAATACGGACCGCTCGTGCTGCATCAGAACGAAGGCCAGAGCGCGCTGCTCGCATATTGCATACAGGATGCGCTGAACCGCAGGCAAAACACGCATGGGCTTCCCCGTGTAGGGAAGCCCTTCTATTTGCTCAATGTCGTGAAGAAGCCGGCCGTCATCGTGGAGATGGGCTTCATCAGTCATGAAGGCGACCGGCGGATGCTGACGAATCCGGTCAAGCAGACGGAGATCGCGGCGGCCATCGCCTCAGGAGTGAGGAACTATCTCCTGCTCCGGTGACGGCTTCAGCAACTGGGACAAACGCACGAAACGCGTATCGGGCTGCATCCGGGGAATCGCGTCCTTCAGCACGGCCGCGGTTAATTTCCCGGGCGGCCCGACATGCCCGATCGTGATGCAGCTCTCGTTCTGTTCCAAATATTTGCGCAGCAGGCCGACCTGCTTGGCGATATGCGCCGTCGAATACACATCGTCGAGGAACACTTGGTTGGACAGCAGCGGCACGCCCATTTCAGCCGTCAGTTTCGGCAGCACCGTCTTGTAGGTCGTCCGGCTGTCCAGGAAGAACAAGCCCCGCTCCTTGACGACGGACAAGACCACCCGCATCACCCGTTCGTCGGCGGTCACCTTCGAGCCCATATGATTGTTCATGCCGACCGCATGCGGCACATCGTCGATCGCGGCTTCGACCCGTTTGCGGATTTCCGCATCGTTCATCGTCGTCATGATGGCGCCAGGCCCCAGCCACTCGGGTTTGCCCCTGACCGGTTCCATCGGCATATGCACGATGACGTCATGACCGAGCCGATACGCCAGCTCCGCATCCTGCTTCGTCGTCGGCATGAACGGCATGACCGCCGTCGTCAATTTCACCGGCAGCTGCATCATCTCCTGCGTGCCTGTCATGCCGTTGCCGAAGTCGTCGATGACGATGGCCACCTGACGCTGGACTTTGCCGTCTTGCTGACCGCCTTCCGCCTTGGCGTACCCCGCTTGACCCGGGACCCCGATTACCGTCATGGCAATCGCGGCGGCTCCCACCGCGCAGCTGGCGGCAAGCCTCATTCTCTTGTTCATCGTATTCTCCCTCTTTCTTGACGAATCGGATTCATTGTTTGTCAGAAGGAGGAAATTTATGTATTCGCTTCGGCAGAATGACCGGGAACGCAAAGAAAGGCTGTCCCAACAATCGTCTCCCTTGACGGTTGAGGCAGCCTGGTTATGATGCCGGTTCGCTTAAACGGCGAATACGGCGGCGCTGACGTTCATCGGGCCGATGATTTGACCTTCGGTGTCCGCTTCCAGATTCTCGACATAGAACGAATAGCCGTGCGCGCCGGCAGGAACGTTGATGTCGATCACTTGGAACGTTATCATGCCGTAATGTTCATAGCCGGCTTCCAGCCCATGCACGCCGTAGTAAATTTCTTGCGTGCCGCGAAACACGCGGAACAGCAGCGGCGGCGTGCTCGTTATGGCTTGCGCGCCGAACGTCGCTACCAGCTGCACGCGGTTATTGTTCGCGAATTGCGGAAGCACGAATATGCCAAGCTCGGCCAGAATGATTTTATCCGGCGTAAGCGGAGCCGTGATCGCCACTTGGTTCGTCGCGACTGCGGGAACGCTGACATTATAATCGATTAATTGTGCCATTCGATAGTTCAACTCCCTTCCATCCAGATACCTCATTCTATGAAAATGGCATGTAAATGGTATGGACGAGTATCCCGTAACTTGCCCCGCGGTTGAACGTAACCTTGCGGAAACAGGCAATGAAAAACCCCCTCGAATTTCTCGAGGGGGTTTCGCTTTCATGGGATGCGGTCAAGAGGACTCGAACCTCCACGATATTGCTACCACTGGCACCTGAAGCCAGCGCGTCTGCCAATTCCGCCATGACCGCATGTTCGGCAGTTACCGCTTGAATTCTTTCAGCGATAAATATTAATTTATCAGGTTGAGGGAGAAAAGTCAACCGTTCCTTCTACCTTTTGTTGTTCCTTCTACCTTTCTCAAGTTTATTATCCTCGGGCCTGCCGATCGCGCTGTTCGACCACGACGACCGCTCCCGCCGTCGTCGCCGTATGCGTAATGCTTAAGCTGCAAGCGTAATCGTAATCGATCTGCCGGCGAACGCCCTCGGACAGCGCAAGAACCGGCTTCCCCAAGCGATCCGGCAGCACTTCGATATCGCGCATGCCGATGCCCTCCGGCAAATCCAAGCCAAGCGCCTTCATGAGCGCTTCCTTCGCCGCGAATCGGCCGGCCAGAAATTCGGCGCGCCTGCGATCGCCGGATAACGCGGCGTATACAGCCATCTCCCGATCGGTGAGCAGCTGCTTGACGAACGCTTCGTTACCCGCGCCGACCATTTTGCCGAATCGCGCGATATCCGCGAGATCCAATCCGATACCCCGAATCACTTCATCGCCTCCCCCAGGTTGAAGCCGGCCTTACAGGTCGGTGTCGATCCCCGCTCCGAAATGAATGTTCTGCCCGCTGACCAGCTGCCCCGATGCATGAAGCAGCCACGTAAGCGAAGCGTCAGCCAGTTCGTCCGGCTGCGGCAAATACGGCTTCAACGCATGGATTTCCAATTGCTGCTTCAACCGCTTTCGATCCGCCTGCCCTTCCGGCATCGCGTAGCAGCCGAACGTAACGGCATTGACGCCGACGCGAAACGGCGACATCTCCTTCGCGAGCGTGCGCATGAGCGTGATCGTGCCGCTGTTCGTTACCGGATTCGAAGCGCAGCCTGCATAATAGAAACGATCCGCGATGAGCTGGAACACAATATGGCCGTGTTTATGGCGCGCCATATGCGCAGCCGCCGCGCGGCTGTACAGAAAGCGCGATCGAAGCGATGCGGCGGCTCTCAAGCCGAACGCGGCCGCATCGCCGTCGTACGCTTCCTCTTCGTCCCAATGGTCCACGCCATGAATCGCGTAATCCATTCCGCCCATACGGCGGACGGCCTCGTCAACCGTCGCTTTAATGGCCGCCTCATCCTCGGCAGCCGGGAACAGGGGCACCAGCCGTTCGCGATTGCCGCAGTCGGACAACCCGTTCACGATTGCATCCGCCTCTTCGCCTTCCCTGCAGGCAACCGCAACCGTGCAGCCGCGCTCCAGCAATCCGCGCAGGACGGACGAATTAATTGCCCCGTCCCCCTTGGTTAGCAATACTTTTCCGCTCATCGCAAGAACCCTCCGTCTACTTTCAGCACTTGTCCGGACAGATAGCCGTGCCCGCCGCTCGCGAGGGCAACGATCGTTTCCGCGATTTCGCATGCTTTCGCTTGGCGTTTCAAATGCGTATGGTGCAGGAAATTGTCCATTTTGCCTGCAGGCACGCGCTCCGTCATCTCGGTGTCGACCATCCCCGGCGCTATCGCATGGATGCGAATCCCTTCCTGCGCATGGCGCCGCGCGAGCAGCTTCGTCAGCCCGATCACCGCTCCCTTGGCCGCGCTGTAATTGGCCTGCGCTTCCCGGCCATGGATGCCGGAAACGGAGACGACGTTGACGATCGCGCCGCCCCCCTGCCGCCGCATATACGGAATGGCTTCCGCGGCGCACAACAGCGTGCCCATGAGGTTCGTCTGCATCACCGCATCCCATTCCTCGGCAGTCATCATCATCGCCAGATTGTCGCGCGCAATGCCGGCATTGTTCACGAGAATGTCGATCCGCCCGTATTGCTCCCTTACGTCGCGCATCAGCGATCGGACAAAATCGGCATCGTCGACCGCTCCCCGGTAGAGGCGGCCCTTCATCGATTTGGACGCCATGTCCGCTTCCATCCGTTCCGCAAGGTCGGCACGCTTCGAGTAGACGCCGACGACGGCCGCCCCGGCTTCCGCATAGCGTTCGAACACGGCTCTCCCGATTCCCCGCGTGGCTCCTGTAACGATCGCAACCCGATTATGCTGCGGCATCGGGGTCAGTTGTCCCCTGCCGCGGCCGCCGCGGCAGGGAATTGCGCTTCGACGTATTGTTTAATGAAACGGGAGATGGAATCCACGCTATGCAGATGCGCCTTCAACTGCAAGGTTTCAATGCCTTCCACCATGACCCCGAAGACAACCTCGAGTCCGACCATCACTTCGAATGCTTCCACCGAATCGAGACCCAGCCCTTCGACGAACAGCGGCGCTTCGTCGTCGATGTCTTCCGCGGTCACGTCTTCCAATTCCAGCCGTTCGATCAACAGCTTCTGCTTCACCGTTACTTTAATTTCCTCGTGCGACGCTTTGCACCAGTCCCGCATGCCGTCTCCTCCTCGTATAGGTTATCGAACCGAATGTCAGCCGACCGCGCCGACCACGGCCGCCGCCGTATTGCCGTTCACCGCTATGCTGACGGCGAGAATATGCGTCATCTGCATCTTGCCCTGCCTCACCCACTCGGCGGCCGTCGAGAGCAGCAGCATCGAACTGACCGCTTCGCCGAAGCCGTGCTGCTCGTTCAAGCTGATCACGGGCACCTCGCGCCCCTCAAACCGTTGACGGATCATCGCCTGCTGCGCTTCCCATTCCCCCGGACGGCCGACGCTGTCGACGAGCACGCCGTCGATCCGCTCCATCGCGAGCCCCGCTTGCGCCAGCGCGTCTTCGATCGAATGCTTCAGCGCATCCGCCGTTCGCGGCGAGCACGGATATTCGCCGTATGCCATCCCGCAGCCCTTCAGCTCCGCAATGACCGGCAAGCCTTGCCCCATGGCGTCGTCCATAGCCGTCAGCGCGAGACAAACGCTGCCTTCCAGCTTATGATAGCGGCTGTCCGTCAGTCCTTTGGCCCGGTCGATCCGATCCGATAGCGGCGACCATTCCTCGCCGGCGGCGATCACGAATCGGCGGTGCACGCCGCTGCGGATGCTGCCGCACGCGGAGGCCGCGGCTAGGATGCCCTCCGCTCCGCCGCTGCTGAGGGAGCTGCTGAAGCCGCGAAGCGCCAGCTTCTCCGCCGTCTTGCCGGCAATGGAGTTGATGACCGTATACGGAAAATGTATGCTGCTCGCAAATTCCGGCCCGCCTGCGAATACGCTGTGCAGAAACTTGCCGATGCTCTCCGTGCTGCCGCGCGCCGTGCCGTAGACGAAGCCGATCTCCTTCCCTGCCGGATCGTCGTTGTCGGAATCGCCGCTTCCTCCACCGTCCCTGCTTCCTCCGCCATCGCCTGCGTCATTCCAGCCCGCAGCGTCCAGCACGGTCTGCACGGCGCCGATGCTGAATTGGCAGAGCCGGTTCATCCGCCGCTCGTACTTGGACGCATCGAAAGCTTTCAGCGAGAAGGAACAAGCGCCAGGCGGAAGATCCGCCGCCGCTGTCGTCTCGCCGCCCAATACGGCTCCGATGCCGACAATGCCGATTCTCCGATTCGCGTCATACGGCATCGGATCGCATGCCGCGTCGTCCGCCAAGCCGGTTCGCGCGACGATCGAAGCATTATGGCCGCCGAAAGCGGAATTGTTGTTGAGCATGTACGCCGGCCGGCCTTCGCGCATGTCATTGGCAATGACATGAAGCCCTTCGCAGCCCTCGCGCGGTTCGTCGTAATGGAGCGTGGCAGGCAGCAAGCCGTGACGGATCGCGTACAGGGAAGTCGTGAGCTCGATCGCCGCCGCCGCGCCGAGCGTATGGCCGAAATACGCTTTGCTGGAGCTGAGCGGCACGCTGCCGAGTTCGTCGCCGAATACGCGGCGCAGCCCCTTGATTTCGGCCTGATCGTTCGCCTGCGTGCCTGTGCCGTGGGCGTTGACGTAGCCGATCTGTGACGAAGCCGCGCCGGACAAGCGAAGCGCCATCGCGACCGCCGCCTGAATGCCGCGCCCCTCGGGATCCGGAGCCGTCTCGTGATACGCGTCGTTGCTCAGCCCGTAGCCGCACAGCTCCGCATAGATGTTCGCGCCCCGCTGCAACGCGCGATCCAGCGGCTCCAGCACGACGAACGCCGCCCCTTCGCCCAGGCTAAGCCCGAACCGGCTCGCGAACGGCGATGCCGGCACCGGATTCAAGGCGCGAAGCACGTTGAAGCCGGAGAACACGGCATGCGACAGCGGATCCGAACCGCCCGCAAGCATCGCGTCCGCATGTCCCCAGCGGATCATATCGTACGCGAATCCGATCGCGTTGCCGCTTGCCGCGCACGCCGTATGAATCGTCGTCACGGGACCGTTCAGCCCGAAATACGACGCGACATCGTCGCCCTGCTGATAGAACGGGTACCGGGCCGTCTTCTGCTCATCGAGGTCGGTTACCGTCCACTGCTCTTCAAGCGACAAAATGCCGCCGTTGCACGTTCCGAGCGCGGCGCCAACGCGCCGTCCCTTCGTCAGCGCGCCGTTCGGTTCCAGACAGCTGTCCTGCAGCGCCCGATCGGCGGCGATAATCGCGTACTGCGCGCACCGGTCGTACCGCCGCCTCTGCTCCGCGTTGAAGAACGCGCCCGCAGCGTCCTCGCGCAGCTCCGCGCCGATCCCGCAATGGAACCGTTCCGTCGGAAACCGCGTCACCGGGCCGATGCCCGTCGTCCCGGCTCGCATAGCGGACAAGACACTGTCGAATTGGCCGCCAAGCGCGCACAGAATGCCCATTCCTGTAATGGCCACGCGCTGCTGCCTATTCGCTGATAATGCCATCGGCCAACCCCCTCGGCGCAGATATCGTTTTGGCAGCCGTTCTTCGCTCCGCAACGCTCGTCGCATGCGGCTCCAGCCAGCGATCGAGCAGATTGCGCATGAACGGGGATTGCCTGTTCACGGCAAAGATCGCATTCGGAATGCCCTGTTCCAGCTGGATTGCGATCGACTGCGCCACGAGCATGAACGCGCAGCCGGTCAGACGAAGCTCCGGCGTCACGAACACGCTGTCGTACAGCACCGTGTCTTCCGCGATTCGGTAATTGACGCACCAGCCGACCGTTTCGCCGCGCAGCCGCAGGCCGAGGCTGTTGCCGTTCTCGGGCGGCAGCTTCGTTTTGAACGGCGACAGAAACGCCGGATAGAGGCTGCCTTCCAGCGCCAAGAGCCGTTCTTTCTCCTCGCGATCGATCTCATGCCAGTAGAAGGAACGCATCCCTTTCGGCATGGCCGTTTTCCGAATCCAGGGCGCTTCCGCGATACGGGCATCGGTCTTGTACACTTTGCCTTCCGGCATCGGCTCGGACCAGCCTTCGCGCCGCAGAAAAGCTTCCAAGGCAGGCGTAATCGACTTGCCCGAATAGTAAGTGAACGCCAGCCGTCCGACATGCATGTCCCGTAGCAGCCGTTCCGCTTCGCAGAGCAGCGCGCTGCCGATGCCGCGCCTGCGGAAGGCGGCTTTGACGAAGACGGATACGACCTCCGCGGTTCCGCCGGCTTCCCCGCATTGGAGGACGACCAGCCCGGCCGCTTCCCCCTGGCGCTCCCCTTCCGTCCATTCCGCCCCGACGACGAGGACCGAACTATCGGCATCCGTCCGGTACAGCAAGGGACGCGCGTAGCGATACGTCAGTGATTCATAAGGCGAGCATTCCGCGGCACGCAATCGTTTGACGCTATACATGAACAATCCCCTCGCCTATTCCAGTTGTATTGCGCCGATGCGCTCCCGAGGCGCACGGCTGCGGGCCTAGCAATCTATAATGAAAGCGTCCGCCGCTTATTCGCATGCGAATCGCAAGTTGTTTTCTGCGTTTATGGCTGGCCGGACCTTGCCGGCCAACGTGAAACCGCCGGCCGCAGGAAGAACCCCGAAGGCTCGGGATTCTTCGCAGCCCGACGAAGCTTGCCTTAAATCGCGGAAATGAAATAAGGATCGATTACTGGCTCAATGCCGCAGGGAAGGTCAAGATCGCGCCTACGATCGTGCCTGCGTTGCCTTCCGCGCTGTTCGGCCGGTAGCCGGTGTCTTCGCCGAACATCGCCAGCGCGCCCGTGCCGATGCCGCTGAAGAAATCGTTCGCGCCGGATTTGCTGCCGCCCGCTACGCTCTCCAGCTCGCTTTCCAGCAATTCGTCCGCATCTCTGGCAATTGGCGGCAAAATAATGTTCAGTTGGTTCGCCGACTGATCCAGCACGCCGATCGTGAAGCTTGCCGGCACCTCGATGCCGCTTTCTTGCTGAATCGCCGCATGAATGTCGCTCACGCACAAGCTTCTGAATGCCAGATCCGTCGCCGCTCTTGCGCCGACTTTACGTACCGCTTCCTCAAACGCTTCTTTGGTCCAGCTCATCGTTCTACCTCCGCATAGTAAGTTGGTAAGTTGTTCTTGCCTCTAGCGCCGAGTGATTACGACGAAATCAGAATCAGCGGCGAACCGACGATTTGACCGACGATATTGCCGGCTGTTTCTTCGGAAGAATGCGTATCGACCAGCTGTCCCGTCGCGACGGACGCGATCCCCGTGGCGATGCCCGTGAAGAAATCGTTCGCGCCGGATTTGCTGCCGCCCGCCACGCTTTCCAATTCGCTCTCCAGCAGCTCGTCCGCTTCCCTTGCGACGGGAGGCAGAACGATGCTCAGCTGATGCGCCGATTGATCCAGCACGCCGATCGTGAAGCTCGCCGGCACCTCGATGCCGCTCTCTTGCTGAATCGCCGCGTGGATGTTGCTGACGCACAGGCTTCTGAACGCCAGGTCCGTCGCCGCTCTTGCGCCGACTTTGCGCACTGCTTCTTCAACCGCTTCTTTCGTCCAACTCATGATTGACACCTCCAAGAATAATGGCTATTTATCATTAACCCGGCAGAAAGCCGGACAATGAACGCATATGCAGGCCGCGGACAAACCGGACGGCCGTGAAGATGATCGCACCCGATCGGTAAGCAGGTGCAGGCAGGACAAACCGTCTACTGAGGAAAGCCGCCGAAATAAATCATGCCGCCCGTGTCGGGCCGCCCGGGAATAATGCCGACGCTGTCTCGCGGCATCTCGCCGGACCCTTCCGCCGCCGTTCCTTTAACCCCGCCCGCTACGCGACCGAGCTCGTCTTCCCCCAACTCGCCCTCTTCTCCTGCCATCGGGGGCAGTACGATATTCAACATGTTCGCCGACGGATCGAGCACGCCGATCGTGAAGCTTGCCGGCAGCTCGATGCCGCTCTCCTGCCGGATCGCCGCATGGATGTCGCTTGCGCATAAGCTTCTGAATGCCGGGTCGACCGCAGCCCGGGCGCTTACTTTCCTGATTGCTTCCATAAATGCTTCCTGGTTCCGACTCATCGCCGATTCCTCCTCGAATTTGATCTTCCTTGCCCGGCCGGCATCCTTGTGCCCGCCTGTCGGCGTCTATGCCAGCTGCCGCTTGGCCAGCTCCATGAACAGTCCTTCCTGCGCCATCAGGTCGGCGTACGTTCCCGCCTGTACGAGCCGTCCCTTGTCGAGCACGAAGATGCGGTCGGCGTTGCGGATCGTGCTGAGCCGATGCGCGATGACGACGCGCGTGGCGCGCAGTTTCTCCAGGCTCTCGCTGACGATGGCCTGCGTCCGATTGTCGAGCGCGCTCGTCGCCTCGTCGAAGAAGAGGATTTTCGGCCGTCTGGCAAGCGCCCTGGCAATGAGCAGCCGCTGCCGCTGTCCGCCGGACAGCGTGCCGCCGCCTTCGGAGATGACCGTGTGCATGCCCATCGGCATTTGCCGGATATCCTCGTCGAAGCCCGCCATCCGCGCCGCTTCCCAGGCATCTTCATGCGTCAGATTCGTTGACCCGACGATATTGGCGTATATATCGCCGGCCATCACCTTGCCATGCTGCAGCACGACGCCAAGCTGCTTGCGGACGGCGCGAATATCGAGCGACTTGAGATCCTGGCCGTCCAGGAAGATCGAGCCCGACTCCGCCTTCTCGAAGCCGAGCAGCAGCCGCAGCAGCGTCGACTTCCCGCAGCCCGACGCGCCGACCAAGGCGATGAATTCGCCCGGGCGGACGGACATGGACATATCGTTCAGGACGAGCGGCTGTTCGGCGGCATAGCGGAAGCTGACATGGCGCACCTCGATGGCGCCCGTTAGCTCGCCGGGATCGTCCATCGTCTCCAGCACTTCCGGCTGCGCCTGCAGAATCGGCCTGGCGCGCTCGTATTGCGGCACGATGCCGATGACCGTCACGACGGCGGTCGACATCCCGATCATCGCTCCGAGGAAGGCGGTGAACGCCGAGAAGAACGCGATGAACTGGCCTGCGCTCAACCGGTCGGGATGGGACGCAAGCGCGTAGAACAGCACGATCGACGTGACAATCGGGAAGAACGCGTTGAACACCGCATGGAGGTCGCTGATTTTCCTCGCTTGGAACGACGTTTCCTTCATCTCCCCGAACAGCTTCGCCCACAGGAAGAACGCCCGCTTCTCCGCCGCGGCCATCCGGAATTTCGAGATGCCGTTGATGATCTGCAGCACGGTGCCCGTAAGCCTGCCCGTCGCTTGAAGCAGGCGCCGCTGCTTGCGCGTCTGGATAATGCCGATGCCGATCGTCACCGTCATCGGGATCAGGACGAGCGCCGCCGCGGTCAGCGCCAGCCGCGCATCGTAATGGAAGAGCAGGAAGAAATTGAAGCAGGAAAACAACCCCGAGAACAGGCCGTTCAGCGCGACGCCGGACAGCATCTGCCGGATGGCGTTGATGCTGTTCGCCCTGCCCGCCAGATCGCCGGCCGCGTAGCCGCGAAAGAAAGAGGCCGGCAATTGCAGCAGCCGATCCCAGACCGCGGCCTGAATGGCGCCGTCCATCCGCCCCTCGATGCGGAGCGTTGCCACGGAACGCATCAGCTCGAACAGCGTCGTCGACGCGGCGACCGACAACAGGATGAGTCCCATCTGCAGCAGCGGTCCGCGTACCGCCGAGGGGATGACGGTATCGAACAGGATGCCGTTCGCGACCGGGACGAACAGGCCGAGCAGCCCTCCTGCGACGGCAAGCGCAAGCACGGTCGCAGCGTCCTTGCGAACCATCCGGTGCGATCCGAATTTGAGCAGATCCAACACCGACAGCGGATGGCTCGGCAGCGGCCGATAGAACATATGCGCCGCCGTTTCCAGCGTGCTTGCCAGCTGTTCGGTCACGACGGATTCCGAGCCGTCGGCGGGATTGACCAGGCGATAGCGGTTCGGCCCTTGCGGAAGGAGCGCGACCGGCTGGCCGCCTTCTTCGATGAATGCGAGCAGCGGACCGTTATCCCGCCGCCACCAGTCGTCCCGCAGCATGACTTGGCGCGATCGGAACCCGGAAGCTTTGGCGATTTCGCTGACGGGATCGCGCGACAGCCGAAGCTGCCCGGCCCGGATCGGCTTGACCTGGATGCCGCAAGCATCGCCCACCAGTCGTGCCGCGGCGTACAGCCCGTCCTCCGAATGAGGCTCCCCCGACGCTCCCGCCCCCGCTTCCGGGCTGCCGGTTACGGCAGCCAGACGTTTCAGCGCCCGATCCATGACCAGCCGGTCCTGTTCGGCCCTGAGCCTCAACCGCTCGTGCTCGAAGCGTTCCCGGAACTGCTCCGCTTGATGGAGGCAATGCGCCGCATGGGCATGAAAGGCGGACAAGCCTTGCGCCGATTCGTCCTGCGCCAGCCATTCCGGCGTGCCGAAGACGGACAGGTCGGCCGCTTCTTCGGCAGCCGCCCAGCTTGCCGGCGCCAGCGGGAAGAAACGATCCGGGCCGTCGATGGCAAGCGCGGCATCGCCCATCCAATGCAGCTTGCCTGCGTTTACCCGCACCCACGCCGTCCCGGCCGCTGCGCGCAGCGTCGATTGCGCCGCCACCATCCCGATGCCCGGCTCCAGCCCGACGGTCTGCTCAGCCGGAGCGGCCGTCGCCAAAACCGTCGACCAGACCTGGATCCACGCATCCACGGCCGCGGCCGCTTCCCCCCTGATGGCAGGCGATTCATGCACGATCCGGAAGAATTCGGCCTTCTCCATGCGCAGCAGCTTCGTTCCCGACAAGCCGGCGATGAGCAGGCATGACGAAGCGCTGCCGCCGTCAGCGCCACTAGCGTCTACTCCCGCGCCGGCTCCCGGTTCGTCACCGGCTATAGCTGCCTCATCGTCTCCGGCCGGCTCTCTCGCATTCTCTCTGCCGTCGTCTCCCGCAACGCCGCGAGGTCCCGCTTCGTCGCCGGCATGATAACCGAACGCAAGCTGCCCCCGATCGACGCCGAACAAGTAACGCCTCTGGCGAACGATCTCTCCTCCGCGGAGCGTGACGGCGAACACGTCGGCATGGCCGTCTTGGACCATCCAGACATACCGCTCGTCCCGTATCAGCAAAGGACTGCTTCCGTCGACGGACGTCTCGGTGCCGCGTTCCGCGAACAGCCGCCGGAGCGCGGCCTTATCCAACTCGCTCAACGTCTTCCCTCCTTTCGTACGCTGTCGTCGTTTCGAACCCAACATGCGCCGCTCAGTGCTCCTCGATCAATCTCGCGTATGCGCCGTCGCGGACGACCAACTGCTCGTGGGTGCCGCGTTCGACGACTTTGCCACGCTGCATCACGATGATTTCGTCCGCATCGCGGATCGTGCTCAGGCGATGGGCCACGATCAGGCATGTGCACCCTCGCCTGCGAATGCTCGCATCCACCAGCGCCTCCGTCGTCGCATCCAGCGCGCTTGTCGCTTCGTCCAGCACGAGCACGGTCGGATTCCCGGCAAGCGCCCTGGCCATCTCCAGCCGCTGGCGCTGACCGCCGCTGAAATTGCCGCCGCCCTCTTCGATCCGGTGTTCGTAGCCGCCGCTGCGAACGCTGATCTCGTCATGTATCCGCGCATCCTTGGCCGCGCGCACGATGTCCGTCTCCGGAACGGTCGCGTCCCATAGGGACAGATTGTCTTTGATCGTCCCTTCGAAGAGGTGGATATCCTGATCCACGACCGCGACGGAATGGCCGATCATCGCGCGCGGAAGCCGCTTGCGCGCGCTTCCGTCGAAACGAATTTCGCCGGACCATGGCTCATAGATGCCTGCAACGAGCTTGGCGACCGTCGACTTGCCGCTGCCCGATCCGCCGACGAGCGCGACGCGCATGCCCGGCTTCAGCTGCAGGCTGAAGTTCTCGATCAACGAACCTTCCAGCCGGTTATAGCCGAACGTCACCCGGTCGAGCTCGACGAAGCCGGACAGCTTCGCGCTCGGCAGCAGGTCAAGTCCTTTCTCGCCGTCCGAAGGCGCATCCGTGATCTGCTCGTCCGCCTTATAGTTCAGCACGTCGTCCAGCCGGTTCAATCCGCCCTGCGCTTCCTGCAAGGAGCTCCCGAGCTGCACCATTTGATTGACCGGCGCGATGAAGCTGGCCATCAAGCTTTGAAAAGCAACGAGCATCCCGACGGTTAACGAACCGTCCATCACCTGCAGGCCCCCGACGGTTAGAATCGCCACCGTGCTTACGCCGGACAAGAGTCCCGGCACGGCCGTCAGCCACCCCGAAGATACGCCAAGCTCCTGCTGCGTGTGCAGCAGCTTGCTCTGATAACCGGACCATTTGGCGAAGAAATCCGATTCCGCGCCGCCCGATTTCAACGTTTCGATCAACTGCAAGCCGCCCATGGACACGCCCTGCAGCTTGCCCGATTCTTGCTGCAGCCGCATATTCTGATCCACCCGCCGCTTCGAGACGAAGCGCAGGAACAATACGTTCGCTGCCGCCACCGCCGCGGCGATCAGCGTCAGCGACAGGCTGTACTGCAGCATGAGCAGCGTATAGAAGACGATCATGATCGAATTCAGCGCCGCGACGGCCAAGTCCCCGGACAGCAGCTGCGCAACGCGGTCGTTAATCATGATCCGCGAGCCGATCTCCCCGCTGTACCGCTGCGAGAAAAATTCGATCGGCAGCTTCAGCACATGCCAGAAGAAACCGCCGGACGTGCTGAGCGAGAACTTCATCTCGAGCCGAAGCAGGTAGCGACGCTGCAGCCAGGTGAGCCAAGCCCGCACGACGGCGGTGACCGCCATCCCGAGCAGAAGCGGCATAAGCCAGTTATGCAGCCCGGCAAGCAGAATGTTATCGATGAAAATCTTCGTAAACGCCGGAACGACCAAGCCCGGCACGACGAGGAACAAGCCGGCCAGCACGACATAAGCAAGCGCGGACTCGGATCCTTTCAGCCGGCCCGCCAGCGCTGTCAGCATCCCGGTCCGCGCGCCTGCCGGCTCGTATAGCCCGGATGGCGCGAAGGTGAGCGCGACGCCGGTGAAGGCCATATCGAATTCCTCGTTCGACACGACTCTCGGGCCCGAAGCCGGGTCGTTCAGATAGACGCGGCCGTCCTTGAACCCTTCCAGGACGAGAAAGTGGTTAAAGTTCCAATGCACGATCATCGGCAACGGCATCGTGCGCAGCTGCTCGGGGTCTTTCTTGTAGCCTTTGGCCGTCAGGTTATAGTTCCGCGCCGCCTTCAGCAGATTGCTCGCTTTGCTCCCGTCCCGGGATACGCCGCACGCCACGCGCAGTTCCTCGAGCGGGATATGGCTTCCGTAATAGCCAAGAATGATGGCCAGTGCCGCCGCGCCGCACTCTACCGCTTCCATCTGCAGTACAGTCGGCGTCTTCACCCGTTTCGGGATGCGGGCGCCGTTCCCCGCGTCTGCCGTCGTCGCCACCTGCTCTTCAACTCCGTTTCCTGGTCACTTGATCTGTGGAATAATCGATGTGATCGGCTTCTGCGTCTTGATAATAATCGAGGCGGTCACCGGCGTGCCGCTGTCGATGCGGACCGGCGGCCCGTCGGTCGTGGACCACTTGTAGCCGCTGGCCGTGCCGGGATCAAGCAGCGGCGCGATGCGCACTTCCAGCAGCGCCGCCCCTCTCCCCGCCAGCTCGGCAACGAGCGCTTCGCTGCCGATGGTCGCCATCATGGCCTGCGCCGTCACCGGGTATTCGGACACCGTCGTCACCCGGCCTCTGATGAAGCCGTACTCCTCCCGGTTGACCGAGCTCGGATAAATATTGGCCGCCATGCCGGGAACGATCGTTTTGCCTTGCTGCACCGGGAGATACATGACCGCCTCCAGCGCGCCGGCTTGCTTCGCGCCCGATTCCACCGTAAGCAGCGGCATGCCCGAACCGATCGCGGAGCCTGCCTTCGAACGAACCTCCAGCACGCGTCCCGTGTAGGGGCTGACGATTCGGGATGCAGCCATATAGTTGGATTTCGCCGCGACAATCGCCGCCTGCACGGCGTCGATTTGCCCGGCTAGCGCCTTGTTCGGCTGCTGCCCGTATTCCCCCTGCGCCGCCTTCAGCGACTGATTGAGCTGCCCCAGCTTCTCCAGCAGCGCCGGCTGCTCGACCCGGGCAACCACGTCGCCCTTCGTCACCTCGTCGTTCTCCACGACCCGAATGTCGGTAATCGTGCCGCTCGCGCCGGCATAGATCGTCTGCAGGCCGCCCGGACGGATGAATACGCCCTGCGTCTCCATCTTCGTGCTGATCGTGCCGCCGATTCCCCACGCGATCGCCGACAGCAGCAGCAGTCCGAGCGCAGCCAAGGCCAGCCAGCCGCGCGGCGAAGTCACCCGCATGAGCGTATCCAGTTGTTCGGGCGAGGACAGCCGCTCGAGGGACACTTTGCGATACACGTCCTTGTTCATCCGCTTGCGCTCCTTTTAAGGTAGATAGTGAAACTTGCCGCCTTCAAGCCGTTTCAGAATGATCGGCATGCCGCTTACGTCCCCTTGCCCGTCGAACGAATGAAGGCCGGCAACGCCCTGCCACGACTTCGTTCCCTTCAGCGTTTCCGCGAGCTTGGACGGCTCGCGCGTCCCCGCTTTAGTCAGCGCGTAGGCTAGCAATTGCAGCGCGTCATAGCCTTGGGCGGCCATTTTGCCGGGCTCCGCGCCGTATCTATCCTTATAGCGCCGTACAAATTGCTGAACGGCATCCGCCTTATCGGTCGGATCGAAGATGGAGGCGACAACCGCTTGCTCCGCCGCTTCGCCCGCCGTTTCCGCCAACGCGGCCGAATCCAATCCGTCTCCGCCAAGAATCGGCGCTTCCACGCCTGCTTTCCTGAGATCGGAGATCAGCGCGGCCCCTTCGGGCATGGATTCCGCCACGAATACGGCATCGCAGCCGAGCAGCTTCCATTTGTCAGCCAGGCGCCGCAAATCGTTCAAATCCTTATAGTCCGACACCCGGTCGACGATTTGCGTTCCGTTCCTCTCGGCTTCATCCTCGAACGCGTTGGCAAGCCCGCGGCCGTACTCGTCGTTCGTATAGAAAATCGCCGCATGACGGTAGCCTTGCGCAAAGGCGAATTTCGCCATGGCGGAGCCGATTTGCTTATCGTTCGGAATCAGACGGATGACGCGCTCCATTCCGGAGGCCGTGAGCGCCGGAGCCGTCGAAGAAGGGGCGAGCAGCAGCAGGCCGGCATGATCGTAGTCTTGGGCCGCCGGGACGGTGACCGCCGAGCTGCGATGGCCGATGACTGCCGTCAGCTTCAAGTTGCCCGAGAACGACTGCGCGATCTCGAGTCCTTCCGTAACCGAGTTGTTATCGTCCTGCTCGATCAGCTGCAGCCGATGGCCAAGCACGCCATGTTCGTTAATCTCATCGAGCGCCAGCTGTAGTCCTTCGCGAAATCCGTCATTGCGGGAGGCGAATGGCCAGGCTACGCCGACGAGGATATCGCCGGTCTGCTTGCGCAGCGCTTGGTCCCGCTCCTGGCTCAAACTGCCTGCTCGGGAACAGGAAGCGAGGCACATCGTCATAAGCGCCGCTGCGGCGATGAACGCGATTGCTTTCCTTCTCATCCGTCCGTGTCTCCTTTTGATCGTCTCATGCTTGTTCCACTCTACGCGTCGAATGCGAAATTTGTCGTATACCTTAAGTTATATCTGTGCATTTTCCGCATAAAACGCCAAAAAACCCGAGAATATCGCCGCATTCGGCCATACTCCCGGGTCCATTGTCCTAACGATCTGCAGCTTTGCAAACTACCTAACACGTGTGGCTGCAACAAGGGAAATGGCTCCTCTTGCACTTGAATGAGTCATATAATTCCGGCGTTTTCGCACCTTAAGTTCGAGAGGGCATTTGCAGCGGAAGCAGTCAAAAAACAAAGCAAATCCCCTGCTACCATGTAGGTAACACCGTTTTTTAAATGGATTTGTCATGCTTTAGTAGACCAGAATGCGTACGGAAATTTTCGATTTTCCTGCGCCAGGCATAGATGCGCGCGATTTGTTTGGCCGTTAAATCTGTTCGGTTCGTCAAGACGCGAATGGCAGGCCATTTCTTACGCGTACCCAAAAAACGGTATTCAACCAAACGCAAGTGGGTCTTACAGCCGCTTTTCGCATCGACGACTTCGACTGTCGCATCCCGTTTGATCTCCCCGCTGCACTTACGTTCGCGGATGGTGCGAAACTTATTGTTGAAGCGGATGCGCGACGAAGCGAATGTCGTTCTCGTTCCAAGCGATGTACCGACCGTAATTCACATAGCCGCGGTCAAACACATAGGTGAAATCCGAAGGCTCCACCAGCACAGCTAGCACTTCGTCGTCGTTGTCAGAGACGACGGCCGTCGACAGCACCGTCCGCAAGGGATATGACGTTGTCTCATTGACCAATCCTAAGCTCAGGTGGAGCTTGATGGCGTGAAAATCCTTTGAAACATAGGCCCATTCGGCACGTTTGCTACCGAGGGTAACCATGGAAGAATCGACAGCGGCTAGTCGTCCAAGCGATCGAAGGCTCACATCGCAGTACATCGTAGCAAGCTTTTTGGCGGCTTGATGACAAAGCTCCTGCAACGATTCCGTCGGCAGTCGCTCGAGTTTGCGATGCAAACTGGAGGCGCGGATGGAGGACAGTCCCAACCAACGTTGCATCCACGGTGAACTTTCTAAGTGATCGGCCATTTCCTGCAAGGGACAACCGCGTAAAATGGCTTCCAGAAAAAGAAGCGAGGTGTTCCCAAACGTCAACTTCTTCGCGTAACGATCCGAAGGGGAACTCTCTTTATTTGTAAAGTTCTCCACTGCCCGTGGTAGGTTCTTTGCAAAGCTACTGGCCTGCGGGAGGTAAAGCTGTCCGAATGACAACTTTATCGGCATTTTTGCTAATCTGCAGCGGATAAAGCTGCCCGAATGGCAACATTATCTGTATTTTTGCCAGTCTGCAGCGGATAAAGCTGCTCGAATGGCAACTTTATCGACACTTTTGCCGGTCTGCGGCGGATAAAGCTGCCCGAATGGCAACTTTATCGACACTTTTGCCGGTCTGCGGCGGGTAAAGCTACCCGAATGACAACTTTATCGACATTTTTGCCGGTCTGCGGCGGGTAAAGCTGCTCGAATGGCAACTTTATCGACACTTTTGCCGGTCTGCGGCGGGTAAAGCTGACTGAATGGCAGCTTTCCCATTTAGCCACGACTTCTTTGCTATTCTGCAGCAGGTGTGTGAGGTTCTTTGCAAGTCTACTGCCTAACGATTTCGTTTATTTTCCGTCATCCAGCAGCTTCAGCTTCCTGCCTTCGATGACGGCTTTGGCGCGGCGGTTGACGTTCATTTTGCTGAAAATACGATTGGTATGCAGCTTCACCGTGCCGACGGCGATGTGAAGCTGCTGGGCGATCTCCTGGTTGGACAGCCCCAGCGAGATGAGCTGCAGCACCTCCAATTCCCGGTTCGTGAGCGGATCCATCGGCAGCGCCGCGGGCGCATCGGACGGGGGCGGCAGCGCAGCGACTTCAGCTGGCGCGACGTCGACCGGAGCGAACGCATTCGGATCGGCGCCCACTGGCGCGGCGTCACGTTCCCCGGCTTCGCCCGGCACGTAGCGGCTTGGCTCGGCATGACTCGGCATGGCGTCTGTAGGCGAATTGTCGCAGGACAAGGCTGCTGTCGTCCGGCCAACCTCCAGCGGAAAGAGCTTGAGCAGGAACACCGCTTGCGTCGCCAGCATACGCAGCATGTCAAGCTTGCCGGCGGCAAACGCGCCCGGCTTCGCGTTATTCTCCAGATAGAGCACGGCGGCAAGCTCGTTCTGGACATAAAGCGGCATACACAGCATGGAGCGGACTTGGCAGCTCATCACGTACGGATCGCGCGCGAACCGCCCGCTTGCGGACGCATTGTCGAGCAGCAGCGGCTCGCCCGTGTTCGCCGTATACCGGATTGCCGATACGCATACCTCGTCGTACCGCTCCAGCGGCAATCGCTTCCGGTCGGTCACGCCCTGCTCGCCGATGGCCAGTTCGACTACGAGCCGTTTGGCCTGCTCGAACACGATGCAGCCTTTCTGCGCGCCGGCCTGCTCCAAGACCGTCCGTGCCAAACGGTCGATCAATATCCGCTGATCCGCCTCGGCCGCCATCGCTTGAAAGGCTTGCTGCACGACATTGAACTCCAGCGCGCCCGGCAAGGCAAGGGGCTCCGAAGCCGCCGCGTCGGCGGACAAGGCGCTGCCTTCAACGGCTGCCGCCGTCTCCCGTGCGCCCAGCTCCTGGTAATGCGCCGCATACCGTTCGCGAATGCTGTCGGCTTTGCGCGAGGCTCCCCACTCCCGGTAGAGCGTCAGCGCTTCGATCAAATACCCTTTCGCGATCGTTTCCCGCGCCTGCGACAAATAATGGTTCACGGCGCATTCGCAGCCGATCGCCGCATGATGCGCATACCCGCTCCGTTTCGCCTCCCGGATCGCCTCGTCGTACAAGCGGCCCGCCTCTTCGCGCTTGCCGCGAACCCGGGCATATTCCGCTTGCAGCAGCAGCGACTTGTGCCGGACATGCGCTGCGTTCTTGCGCGCCGAACGGCGAAGCCGCTTCAACAATGACGCTGCCAATCGTTTGTCGTCAGGCTGGAGCGAATCCCACCTGGATACAAGCTCCAATCCATGGAACAGCTCGAATTCGGAGCGCTGCACGTAATGCGTCGCATCCTGTGAACGGCTGCCGGCCATAGCGATACCTTGCTGCGCCAATCCGTGACGGCCGAGCAGGAAACCTTCCTGAAGCAGGCATAAGCCATGCAGGAACAACAGGTTCGATTCCATGCCGGAACGGCCGATTTGACGAAGCAGCTCGCTGTCCTCCGCGCCTGCTACGGCCCCTGCCTCTTCCTCCGTTCCGCTCATCGCCTGCGTCCATCGTTCGATCATCGTCAGGCAGGGAAGCAAATATTGATTATGCGTATCGAGCAGCAGCTTCCGATATTCCGGGAGGACCTTCCGCAGCCGGACGAGCTTTCCCGTCAAATGAAGATTGACGAGCATGATAATGACCGTCTGGCCGACAAAAAACAGATCTCCGGCCTCCAAACCGTAGTCGATCGATTTCTGCAAACTCGCGCCGAAGTCCCGATAGTCGTCTTCCATGACGAAGAACATGACGCCCATCGTTAAGTAGGCTCTGCACAGAATGGAAGGCTGATTGTACGCGAGCGCAATTCGCATCCCATGCGTCAGCGAGGCATGCGCGAGCTTGCGGTCGCCGAACGCCTGGTTGATCGACCCCGCGAAGCTGCCGAACACCGCCGCGGCTTGGGGAAAGTTGCCGTACTTCAACGAGAGCCTGACGCATTTGTACGTCAGCGTCCGGAACAGCGGCCTGTCGCACATAAATGCCGAGCCCGACAGCTGCGTCAGCACCTGCAGCGCGAGCGTGACGACGGGATCCGTCACGGACGGCTGCCCCTCGAAACGGCCGACTTTGCGGCGCAGCCGCTCCCTTGTGAACAGCGCTTCGGCCAGCTGCCTCCATTTGCCCGATTTCGCCGGCACGCGGAAGCCCAGGTCGCGCAAGCTGCGCATGCCGAGCGCGATCCCTTCCGCCATCCTGTCCGTATGCAGCATGCTCATCACGACGATGAGCTGTACGCGCATGCTGTCGTACGCATTGCGGGAACGACGGAGCAGCGACGCGGTGAATGCATCGGCGGAGGACTGCCAGCCGTTCATGTATTCGCATTCCAGCAGATCGACCATCAAGTCGAAGCAGAACCCGTAATCGCGCTCCCAATGCTCCTCTCCGATACTTGCCGCGGCCGCGCGGAAGTAGACGAGAGCCGCTTCGAATGCGGTAGCCGACTTCGCTTTCCGCCCTGCGCCGGCATTCGCGCGCACGAGACGATCGGCGTCCTCCGGCCGCATCGCGAACCGGTTGCCTTTATTGAGATGTCCTGCCGCATCGTATAGATGCCGCTCGCGCTTCGCCGGATCGGGATGATCCAGCCAATAATTGCCGGCATACCAATGCACCCGTCCGCTTGCTTCGGCATCGAGCATCGCGTTGGCCGCTTCCTGCAGCCGGTCGTGCACGAACCGGAGGCGTACCGCTTCGCGCGGGAGCTCGCCATTCACCGTTGCTTCGTCCATGCAAGCGATAATTTGCCGATCGATTGCCGGACGCAGCAGCGCGAGCGTCCGTCCCGCCGATTCGCTGCGCCAGGAGGCCAGCTGCCCGAGCTCGAATTCGCTCCCCAAGCAGGAGGCTTCCAGCAGCGCCAGACGCGTATCGCCAGGAAGCCGGTCGATGCTGTCCATCATATAGTCGAAGAGCAGGTCGGCATGCTCCGGATCGCCGCTCGGATCATTTTCGCCCCAATTCCATATCCAGCCCTGTCCGTCGTCGTACCGAAGCGTCTCTTCTTCCAGGCTCCGGCGCAGCCAGCGCCGGAACAGGAACGGGTTGCCCTGCGATTTCAGAAACAGCGCGTGGGCGATATCGTCGGCGATTTCCCGATTCACGCCCAGCGTGTCCTTCACGATATGGGTCAACTCGGGGAGCGCGAGCGGCTCCAGCCGAAGCGGCTGTACGGATACGCCGGATGACGCGATCGCCTCCAATTCGTCCGCGATTCGGCTCACGCCGGCTTGGTCATAGTCGCGATAAGCGCCGATCAGCAGCAAGCTCTGGCTTAATGGGTCTGTCATGATGGCGCGGATCATCCGCCACGAAGCCTCGTCCGCCCATTGCAAGTCGTCCATGAACAGCACAAGCGGATGCTTCTGGCGACAGAACACTTGGATGAAGCGGCGCAGCGCGAACTGGAACCGTTCCATCGCTTCTTCCAGCGGCAATTGCTCGACGGACGCGGGCTGCCCGACGATCCGCTCCATCTCGGGAATGACCTCCGTAATGACGGCGGCGTTCGCGCCCAGCGCCTGTACGATATCGTTGCGCCACCGATCCAGACTTGGCTTGTCTTCGCTCAGCAGCTGCTCGGTCAGCTCCCGGAATGCGGCGATGAGCGGAGACATCGGCTTATCCTGCTGCAAGGGCTCGAATTTGCCGGCAATGACGTACGCTTGCCCGAACGCGATCTTGCGCGTCGCTTCTTGAACGAGCGCGGTCTTGCCGATGCCGGACGGCCCCGACACGCAGATCATCTGCGTCGACCCGAGCGTCGCCCAATGATACGCTTCGGCGATCAGCGCCGCTTCGCGCTCCCGTCCGTACAGCCGTTCAGACAGTCTGGCGCCGTATCCATTCGTACGCGGCGACAATCGTTCTTCTACTAACAACGGGGAACCACCTGCCTGTATAATGTGTAGACCATTATAGCATTATCGGTTCTTATCCATGTTAATTCCAGGCAAAAAAATAAACCCTTTCGAACGAAAAATGAACAGATGTCAGGTATCCGTTCATTATTGAACGATTCTCGCCTTTTTAACGATTGAAGATGTTTTGGAACAAAATATAATTATGAACATGAGTTCATTATATTATGGCGAGGTGTTCAGTTACTTAGATGAGTATGCAGACTAAGCGTTATTCTATCTTATTTGCCTTGATGTTATCGGCCTTCTCTGCTCTGGGGCCGTTTACGGTCGATATGTACCTGTCGTCGCTTCCGCGAATGGCCGCTGATTTCGGTACGAATGCGTCCACGATCCAGATGAGCCTGACAGCCGGCCTGCTGGGATTAGGCGTCGGTCAGCTTGTGACAGGACCTATAAGCGATGTTTACGGCAGACGGAGGCCTTTGATCATCTCCATGCTGCTCTATTTGCTGGCTTCCTTGGCTTGCGCATTTTCGCCCGGCGTCGGGATATTTATTGCCCTGCGTTTCATTCAAGGATTTGTCGCCTCCGCCGGGCTTGTCATCTCCCGCGCCATCGTTCGCGACCGTTACAGCGGCGTCGAGATGGTCCGATTCATGGCATTGTTGACCATTATCAGCAATATCGCGCCCTTGGTTTCACCTACCGCCGGCAGCCTGGTGACCACGTTTACTTCATGGATCGGCGTATTTGTCTTTTTGGGATTGCTGGGGCTTTTCTTAAGCGGCATGACCATGTGGGGAATCAAAGAAAGCTTGCCTGTCGAGCGGCGTGTCCCGGGCAGCTTGGCGGAAGTGCTGAGAAACTATGGCGCTTTGCTTCGGAATCGGAGCTTTATGGGCTTTGCGCTTGTCAACGGCATTTTGTTCGCGGGCGTGTTCGCTTACGTTGCAGGTACACCGTTTATATATCAGAACATGTACGGCATATCCCCGCTGTTTTCAGTTCTGTTTGCCTTGAATGGTCTCGGTATCATCTTGGGATCGCAATTCGTCAAACGGCTCGCCGGACGGATGGATGAACGGCGGATTTTCCGGATCGGGCTGCTGTTGGCTTTTGTAGCTGCCGCCGTGATCCTCATCGAGGTTTTGGCTCATGGGCCATTCTTTGCTTTGTTCCTTGCCATCTTCTTGTTTGCGGCATCGATCGGCATCGTCGGCCCGATTTCCTTTACGTTGGCGATGGAATCGCAAGGACATATCGCAGGGAGCGCTGCCGCGATATTAGGCTCGCTGCAATTTGCACTGGGGGCTGTTGCTTCTCCACTCGTCGGGCTTGCGGGAGAAAACGCCGCTTGGCCTTTCGGAGTCACGATTTTCATGACGAGCATGCTTGCCTCCGTCGCCTATGTCATCTTGGTGAAAAGACCGGCTCCGGCTGCGCAATTTAATTAGCTTTCATTCGTTAGCTCCCTTCGCTTTGCGCTTCGGCCGCTAACCGGATCCTTCTTTCAAAAAATGAATACCTATAAAAACGGCAGCATCAAACTCTTCGCAGAGCTTGATGCTGCCGTAATTCGTTATTCGTAATTCGTTATTCGTAATTCGTTATTCGTAATTCGTTGTTCGTTATTCGTTATTCATCGTGCCGATGTCGATTACAAACCGATACCGAACATCCGAAGCCAGCACCCGCTCCCAGGCTTCATCGATCTGCGAAGCGGCAATCACCTCGATTTCAGGCGCAATGGAGCGTTCGGCGCAAAAATCCAGCATTTCCTGTGTTTCGCGGATTCCGCCGATCGCGGACCCCGCAAAGGACCGGCGATAAGGGATAAGCGAAAACACCTGAACGGGCAGCGGCTCCGAAGGCGCGCCAACATTGACTAAAGTACCGTCCAGCGCCAGCAATGCCAGGTAAGCGTTGATATCAATTTTCGCGCTTACCGTATTGATGATGAGGTCGAATGAATGAGCCAGTTTCGTAAACGTCTCCGCATCGTTCGTAGCATAGTAATGGTCCGCGCCAAGACGCAAACCGTCTTCTTGTTTATTCAAGGTTTGCGATAAAACCGTCACCTCCGCCCCCATCGCATGGGCAAGCTTCACGGCCATATGCCCAAGTCCGCCGAATCCGATAACGGCCACTTTTTTGTCAGGCGCAGCCCCCCAATGGCGCAGCGGCGAGTATGTCGTGATACCGGCGCATAGCAGCGGCGCGGCAGCATCCAGCGCAAGGCCGTCAGGAATTTTCACCACGAAATCCTCGTTGACAACGATATGGGTGGAATAACCGCCCTGCGTATATTGGCCATATCTGTCGATGGCTGCATAGGTTCCGGTATTCCCATCGAGGCAGTACTGTTCTTCTCCATGCCGACAGGGCTCGCACTCGCGGCAAGAGTCGACCATGCAGCCAACGCCAACCCGATCGCCAACCGCATATTTTGTAACGTCCGAACCTGCTTCGGCGACGATTCCCGCAATTTCGTGTCCCGGCACGAGGGGATAATCGATCGGTCCCCAATCGCCTCGAGCCGTATGAATATCGGAATGACAAATGCCTGCGTACTTAATTTCAATAAGGACATCATGCGGCTGCAGATCTCTGCGCTCGATGGCGGTCAGCTTGAATGATCCCTCCGGACTAAAAACGGCACGTGCTTGAGCAGCTATCATTGCGTTACCTCCAGTAAGTTGTCGGATATAATAAGAATTATAGTTGTACAAGGTTAACATGCACATAGTTAATAGTATCGCTTCTGTTGAGATATCAACAGAAGGACTTAAGATGTTCATTAACGTCGCGAATCCCAACTATGCAAAAAGCTCTTGAACCGTCCCAAGGACGAATTCAAGAGCTGTTCAATGTTAAGATGGTGCGGTCGAGAGGACTCGAACCTCCACGGCTGTTACACCACTAGAACCTGAATCTAGCGCGTCTGCCAATTCCGCCACGACCGCATCTGGCAGATGTCGCTTCAACGATGAAATCGAAGCGGCAAGAAATAATATAGCATGCCGAAGAATGGAAAGTCAACGAAAAATTAATATTCGGTCCATCGCCATTCCGGTCATAACATTCCAGGCGATTCCTCTGATGTTGCGCCGCGAACAAGAAAGCCGCATGTGCCAGTAGTACCCTCTGGCGCACGCGGCCTTCTTCATTGCAGAGCAAGATGGCGAATACGGCCGCGCTTAATCAACCTCAAGGCCGATTAATTCGACGTCCAATTCTCCGAACCGCTCTCGTACTGCTCATAGTCATGCGGCACGGATGCTTCCATGACCGCGTCATAGCCCCAATAGCCCGGGGCGACGTCCGTCCACTTCTGCTTCGCCTGCACTTTCCAAGGCGTACGGCCGGTCAATTGATTGAAGACGACATCCGCTTCGACGCGTTTGACCGGATCGTTCGGATGGAAATTGCCGTCCGGGTAGCCCGCAATCAAGCCTTGCGCTTGCAGGGCGGCAATCGCCTTCTCGGCCCAATGTCCTTTCGCATCCGCAAAGCCGTTCGTCGCATCCGTTGTCCACTGCTTCACGTTCAGCAGTATTTGCGCCAGCTCGGCGCGCGTTACTTGCTGGTCCGGACGGAAGCTGCCGTCCGAATAGCCGACCATCCACTTCTGCGCAGCGACGACGGCGATCTCCTTCGCCGCCCAGTGCGCTGCCTTCACGTCGCCGAACGATGCCGCCGAAGTTTGACTTGCTTCGCCCGCGAACAAACGGCTCAGGATCGCTGCCGTCTCCGCCCGGGTAAGGCCGCGCTCAGGACGGAAAGAGCCGTCCGGATAGCCGAGCATGTACGGCATATGGCCGCCGGAACCGATGACTTTCTGCTTCATCGCGAAGTTATACTGTACGATCGACTGGCCGACGTGAATGGTGCCGTTCTTCACGTAACTGTCATCGCCCTGCCGCTCGTCCCGCGTATCGCTGCGGCTGTCGTACGGCTCGTATCCTGCCTTCTCGGCCACGATGTAGTAATCCCCATCCGGGAATACCATCCAGCCGTATTGCCCTTTATTCACAGTCGTTTGCGGATCGCGGTTCTTGTTCGGAGCAAAGTCCGGCAGCTCCGGCAATACGACCAATTCGCCCGGCTTTCTGCCTTTGGAACGGTTCAGCTCCGTATCCGACCAATGCAGCGTCACTGTCGCGCCGTCGATCGCTTCGCCGGTAACCGCGTCCGTCACAATGCCGTACGGGTCGATCAAGCCTGCTTCAAGCTTGGCGGTTCCGTCGCTGCTCACGATCAGCTTCGCCGATTGGCCGGCGAGCTTCTCGCCTGTAGGCGCCACGACGCTGAGCATGACTTTATACTCGCCCGGAGGCACGTTGTTCAGGCTGAACGAGCCGTCCGCGCCGATCTCGATGTCCGGGAGACTAACCGGTTTGCCGTCCGGCGTCAATAAGGTGCCCGACAGCTTCAAATTCTTGCCTACGAATTGGGTAATCGCCGTTTTGGCCGACTGATCCGTCTCGTTCGGGTTCGTATCCAGCACGAGCACGGCCTTCGTAGTCGTATGGTTAGGCGTGCTTGGCGCGCTTGGCGTAGAAGGCGCCGCATCTCGAATGATGTTCACTTCGAATTGATGCGGGCCGCACGCGCCCGCAGGCATGGCCAATCCCGTAAAGACCGGAGAGGACACGCGGTTCATGGATATCCCCGAGCCCTCTGTTCAATCCGCCGGCAATAGACGCAAAAATGCCGGCCGCGTATGGCGCAGCAACGCTCGTCCCGGTGGCCGGCATCCATGCGCCCTTGCCCGTCTTCGGATCGGTGACGAAGATCGGCAGCCCGTCCCGGTCCGCGGTAGGCGAGCCGGCCGCCGCTACGATTGAAGGTCCGACGACATCGGGGAGCATGCGGTATTTTCCGCTCTCCGCGTTCCCTTCCATGACTGCCGCCGCGGCGGATTAATAGGCAGGCGACGGATATGCGACGCTCCAGCCTCCTACCGATAACGGCCACTCTTGCTCGGCAACGGCTTTGGAAGCCGAATCGACCGTTAGGACGGTGCCGCCGACAGCTACCACGTTCGGCAAATAAGACGGCGAGGCGATATGCGAGTTATCGAGGCTTGGGCCGATGTCGCCCGTATACGCGAACACGGTCGTTCCCCGCTTGCCCATCTCTTCAATAATGTCGTAGACGAGCTTGTCGTCCCTCGGATCCGGCGCACGTCCCCAGGAGAAGGTCACGATTCGAGCCTGCCCGTCATCCATGATCTGCTGAAGCACGTGCGAGAAAGGGACGGCCGGCGGAACGGAATAGACGTCCAGCGCCGCGTCCGGGGCCGCTGCGTGCACCACGTCGATATCGAGCGTCGACTCGACATGGCCGTTGGCCGCCGCGCCTTGATGAATAGCCCCGCCTACTACCGGGATGACGCGGATCTCCGGCTTGGGCAGGTTGAATTGCTGCGAGAAGAGCTCGATATCCGACCGCTCAAAGGTATCGAACGTAACGATCGCCACATGCACGCCGCTGCCGGTGAAGCCTTTCGCATGCAAATCGGTCAGACGGTAATACGAGTTCACCGCTTGCCATTTCCCCGCTTCTTCGGGATCCAGCGGCGAGACCGGGCGCTGCATGCCGCCCTTATAGCAGGAAGTCAGCAAGCAGAGCGCGACCGACAGAAAGATCATGCGAGTTACAAGCTTGCCATATGTCATCCTATCGTCTCCAACTATTTGGACTGATGCAGCAGAATGTTCCCATTTCGTTATCTTGTACTTTCCAGCAAACCGCTCATTGACATATTTCGACAACATCATTCTATGTAATTCGACTCGTAATGTAAAGGGAAATAATAGCTGCGAGCATGACAAAAGCATCATTCAAGAGAGAACAAAGAACTATAGGCTGAATCAGGGTGACATTCAGGCTAAGCTTTCGGGGTGCCGGAGAGACGGTGGGGCGTAGAGGCGCAAATAAGAAACCGAAGAGCATGAAAGGCCGCCGGCGCGAACGCAAAAAACCGATTCAACGCAAAAAAGAAGCCCTGCATCAGCAAGGCTTCTTGAACGTATAAGGTTGGTGCGGTCGAGAGGACTCGAACCTCCACGGCTGTTACACCACTAGAACCTGAATCTAGCGCGTCTGCCAATTCCGCCACGACCGCATCTGGCAGATCGACTGCGACAGTGCCGCAATCACGTGTTTTATATTATCATCTGACCTGCTCGAAGTCAAGAAACACGCTAAAGTTCTAATTTTCTAACAATATCTCCAGCTCTGTTATACTTCGCTTCGCGGTGCTGTTACAGGCTCATAGACATAGCCTCGGCTTAACTTGACGACTTTGCGGTTCCGCTTGCGGATCACGACATGCTCTTCGTCCCACGCGACGACAATGCCGAGCACGTCGTTGATCTCGAAATTGTCGCGGACGACCCGAAGTGGCGTCCCATCGATGCGATAGCGATCCAGTTGTTCTTCCGTAATCATACGCTGCCCCCAATGCTCAAAGAACCTCAAGACCGCGGCGAGCGCTGGCGTTGAGGTTCCCGTTCATAGCTGAATTAGCTTACGTGTTCCTTGGAATCATTCGTCTCGTACCATTCGTCCAGCACGCGCGACGACATGACCCGGCTCTCGACGTATTCGGCCTGCTTCTCCGTGAAATTGCCTTTCCAGTCGATCTCAAGCTCTTCCGACAGCTTCACGATCGTAAGCAGCTCCGACCAGGCGACATACCGTTTGTACCAGAAAAACTGCGGATGCTCGATCATATAAGGATACAAGTCATCGAACTCCGTATGCTTGCAATCGAGCGCACGTTCAAAATGGGTTTTCGCGTCCGACAACTTGGTTAATAAATACTCAGCTGATAGCTTAGCCATAATCTGTGCCTCCCCCATCCGTACTTAGGATCATTATAAGTCAAAACGCGAATCTCGAAAAGATGCGGATTCCGGCTTACTGCTCGAAGCGGATTTGGCCGCCTTCAAGCGAAGCGATTTTGACGAGCGATTCGACGCGGATCTCCTGCTCGCGTATCGTCCGCGCGCCGGCCTGGAACGATTTCTCCACGACGATGCCGAGACCGGCGAGCTTGGCGCCGGAGCGCTCGATGATTTTGATCAGCCCTCTGGCAGCGTCTCCGTTGGCGATAATGTCGTCGATGAACAGCACCGTATCGTCCGGTGACAGGAATTGACGGGAAACCATGATGTCCGTCACGATGCCCTTCGTAAACGACGGTACCCGCTCGGTATAAGCGTCCGAATCGGCGATCAGCGTCTTCTTCCGGCGGGCGAACACAAGCGGCACGTTCAGCGCCAGAGCGGTCGCGAAGGCAACCGGAATGCCGGAAGACTCGACGGTGATGACTTTCGTGATCGGCGTTTCCGCGTACAGGCGGGCGAATTCCTTGCCCATCTCCATCGTTAGCCGCGGATCGACCTGGTGATTCAGCAGTGCGTCCAGCTTCAGGACGTCTTGGTTAATAATCGAAGCTTCGCGCAAAATACGTTCTTTTAGCAGCTCCATTCGCGTTCCCTCCACCAAATCTTTTTCCGTTAAAGGTACCATATGGTTTCAATCCGCGCAACTGAACGCGCAGGCGATCCGCGAGGAACGAAATCGGCTGCAACTTTCTTCCATTCCCGGCGTCTACATATTACAATGATCTTACGTAACATTATCGGAGCACCATCAGGAGGTCTCTTGCCATGAAATTCAATTATGCCCGAAGAGCCGCCGGCGCCGCCGCTGCCGCGCTGCTGGCCATGTCCGTTACGGGCTGCCAGCTCGGCGCCGGAGACAGCTCGCAGCCAGCCGGAAACGACGATCGCGCGGCGATCCGGCATGCCGACCCCGGCCCGGAATCGGACAGCCCCCAGAAAACCTATAATGCGAAGGACAAAGGTTCCTACGCTGCCGTGAAGGACACGGATGAGGACGGCGAAGCGGCGGCGATTCCGAACGCGACGACGGAATCTTCCGAAGGCGCCGCAGCCGTCAAACCCGGTAAGACTACAGGGCCTGCGGCCGATGCCGCCTGGAACGCCGAAGCGCCCCGCCTGATCGGCGTCGCGCTCGGGGAACCGAAATCGGAAGCCGGCGCGAAGCTCGGCAAGCCGCTCGACACGTATCCGCTGGAAGACGGAACCCGTAAACTGACCGTCGACGAATATGCCGATTACGCCGTCGGATACGGCAGCGACAAGAAGGTCGTCTTCGTGGAAGCGTTCGGCAAAGCGGCCGTGACCGGCTTAAGCGGGCTGCGCATCGGGGACAGCGGCAACGCCGCCGTCAAGGCGCTCGGCAAGCCCAGCACCCGGACTACAAGCGTCATTGCTTACGAAGCGGCCGGGGCGCTGCTGAAGCTGGATCTCGACCCGCAGAACAACCGGATCGTGTCCATCAAGCTGTTCTCAGCCGATCGTCAGCCACAAGGCTAGGAGCGCGCAGAACAGGATCGGCAGCGTCAGTACGATGCCGTATTTGGCGTACTCGCGCCACGTCATATCGATGCCCCCTTTGCGGAGCAGCTGCAGCCATAGCAGCGTCGCGAGCGAGCCGATCGGCGTCAGCTTGGCGCCTACCGAAGTGCCGAGAAGGCTCGCATACGCCAAATAATGCGGACCGCCGGAATCGTGAATCGCGAGCGACGACACAAGCACCGCCGGCAAATTGTTGACGGCGGCGCTCAGCAGCGAGAACATGCCGCCGGAGCCGAGGATGCCGATCAGCGGGCCTTGTTCCGTCAACGGCGTCAGCGCGCGCGGAAACCAATCGATGGCGCCGTGCAAGTACAAGCTGTAGACGACCAGATTCATCGACAGCGCGAAGACGACGATAGACCACGGCGTACGGCGCACGGTCGTTCGGATATCCCCCAGTCCGACAGACATATTGACCGCCCACTGAACGGCCGCTCCCCCGAGCGCGATGACCGCGACGGGCAAGCCGACCTTCCCCGATACCAAATAACCGCCCAGCATGAACGCGATAATAATCCAGGACAGCTTGAACAGCCGCATGTCATGGACCGCCGTGGCCGGATCCGGAAACTCATCCGGCGCTTCGCGCTGCTTCTCTTCCCGCTTAATGCTCCTGCCGAAATACGCCGTCGTTGCCGCGATCGTCGCCGCGATTGCGACAAAGCCCGGAAACATCATCGTCCGCGCGTATTCCCCGAACGTCAAGCCGAAAAAATCCGCCGTCAAAATATTCGTCAAATTGCTCATCATCAGCGGCGCGCTCGCCGTGTCGGCCATCAGGCCGACGCCGAGCAGGAACGCGATCCGGACCGTCCGCGAGAGGCGCAGCAGCGCCGTTACCTCCAGCACGATCGGAATCATGATCAGAATCGTCCCGTCATTATTGAAGAAGATCGTAATGCCGGCGGCGAGGGCGCATAGTCCGACGAGGAGCCGCAGCTGACGGCGGTGAAACCGCCGCGCGATATGGAGCGCCGCCCAGCGGAAGAAACCGTTCGCGTCCAGCAGCGACGTAAACATCATTATGCCGATCAATGAAAATGTCGCATCCCAAACGAAATGCCAAATATATGCCGCGTCGCCAACATCCAGCATGCCCATCGCGAACAACAGCGCCGCACCGGCCAAGGCGGTAATCGCCTCGTGAAGCCCCTTCGGCTTCCATACGATGAGCGCAAGCGCGATCGCGAACACGCCGACGGCCGTAACCAAAGCCATTGGATCGGATCAACTGCCTTCAATGTCAAGTTTTCGAATTATAGTCATGTAATAGTCATGCCTGTCCGCGCTTGGACATACCTATAGAATTACAGGCTGTCAAGGTGACCGAAAGGCAGGTAATGATCGAAGCATGAAACGGATCGGTACGATATTGCAAATCGCTTTTACGTACATGGGCACGGTCGTGGGCGCCGGTTTCGCCACGGGCCAGGAAATCCTGCAGTTCTTCACCCGCTTCGGCTTCATGGGCGCGCTTACGATTCTGCTGGCCACGTTGATGTTCGTCTGGCTCGGCGCGAAAATGATGCTCATCTCGAACGACGTGCAAGCCAAATCCTACGAGGATGTCAATAAAGTGCTGTTCGGCGACCGGTTCGGCAGGTGGATCAGCCATTTCATGCAGCTGGTCTTATTCGGCGTTTGCGCGGTCATGCTGGCCGGCGCCGGCGCGATTTTCTCCGAGAACTGGAACTTCTCCTACCAATCGGGCCTGCTGCTGACGATCGTCGGCTGCTTCCTCCTGCTGCGCAAAGGCATGAACGCGATTCTGACCGTTAACGCGATCGTCGTCCCGGCCATGCTGCTGTTCACGGTACTGATCATTATCGATACGGTGCAAACGCCGGGCTCCGGACGCTGGCTGCTGCTGAAGAGCGATTTCTCGCCGTTCGCGGTATGGGCCTCGCCCTTCCTGTACGCGGCGTTCAATCTGTCGATGGCGCAGGCCGTCCTCGTGCCGCTCGGCGCAGCGATGAAAGACCGCAAAACGATCGTCTACGGCTCCTGGGTCGGCGGCATCGGCATCGGATTCATGCTGCTGTCCGGCCATATCGCGCTCTCCGTCTACATGCCGGGCATCCAGCAGTTCGCCATTCCGATGGGCGGCATCGCGCGCGAGCTCGGGCACGGCATCCAGTGGGTGTATATTTTCCTGATCTTCGCCGAGATCTTCACGACGCTGATCGCGGATATATACGGGCTTACGCTGCAGCTGCAGGAGCGCATCAAGCTGTCCCGCACGATGCTGACGACCTTGACGCTCGGCGCTTGCTACTTCGCCAGCCAAATCGGGTTCGGACCGCTGCTCTCGACGCTCTATCCGATCTTCGGCCTGATCAGCCTCGGCTGGCTGATCCTGTTGATCCGCCATCGGCCCCCCGTTCGGGAGTGAACCGGCGGACGAAACATAGGTAGAAACGCAAATCGCGCTGCCTCGCTCGAGTACTCGCGCCCGAGCGAGGCAGCGCTTGCCATGGCATCTTGCTGCTGCGTCCGATCGCGGATTCAGGAGTTCAACGCGATCAGCCGCGCGCCCGGCAGCCGTTTCATGAAGAGATCCCGCATATGCGCGTGGCAGGTGAAGAAGACGATCTGCCGCTGCTCCGCCAGCTCTTCGAGCACGCCTGCCGCCGCTTGCAGCCGATCGTAATCGAAATTGACGAACGGATCGTCCAGCAGCAGCGGCAGCTGATGCACCGCCGCCGCTTCGCCCGCCAACGAGAAACGCATCGCGAGATACAGCTGCTCCGCCGTTCCCCTGCTCAGAAAACCGCTTTCGACGATGCGGTCGTCGGCTGTCTCCAGCGCGATCGTCCGCTCTCCCTCCGGCATGGATATTCGCTTGTATCGCCCTTCCGACAGCATGCCCATCAAGCGCGACGCTTCGCGCAGCACGCCGGGCTGGCGCTGTTCCTCCATGATCCGCTTCGTGCGCTTGATCATCGTCATGCTGACGGACAGCACCGCGTACCGGTCGATCAACTGCTCCAAGGCCGCATTCAGCCGCTCGCGCTCGCCGATGAGCCGCTGCCGGTCCCCGTCCTTCAAGAGCAGCTCCAGCCGCTGCTTCAGACGGCCGAGCCGCTCCTGCAGCTCGCTGCGGGCGATTTCAGCCTCCCGCCATGCCGTCTTGGCGTCCGCGAGCATGTCGCGCAGCCCCGTCTCGTCCGTGCTGGCGTACCACTCCGCCAGAAGCGCCGAATCTTCTTCCGTGAAGCCGGCGCTTATCGCCGCGTTCAGCTTATACGACTCCAGCTCGATGCCGGCCAAACGCTCCGAGCGCTGAAGCGCAGTCAGCCATTCCGGCTCATCGGCCGCCTTGCCGGCCGCGAACCAGCGATCCCGCTGCCGCTCCAGCTCCTCCAGCTTTCGCTCCAGGCTTGCGATCCGCATGGCCTGCTCCGTCAGCTTCGTCCGCAGCTCCTCCCGCTCGGCCTGGACGGCCGATTGCTTGGCGGCTTCCGCCTGCAGCAGGCGCAGTCCGGCAGCGGCGTCGCCGTGCGCCAGGCGTACGGCGACCGGAAAAGCTTCGCAGAGCGCGCCGGCCGCCTGCTCGAAGGCCGCGATGCTTTCGCGCAGCCGCGCGGCCTTGCCCGCCGCGCGCTCTTGCGCCTGCAAGCGAAGCTGCGCCTGCTCGGCGAGCTCGATCGTTTCGATCGCGGCTTCGGGCGACAAGATCGGCGGCAGCTCGCGCGCCGTCAGCCAGTCGCGCCACGCGGCCGCGGCCGCGTCATACGCTTGCGCCGCCGCGTCGGCCGCGGCGCGGGCGGATCGCTCCTGCGCGCGAAGCCGGGCATGCGCGCGCAGGAGCTCCGCGCGCCGCTCGGCGCCGCTGGCCTGCGCGCGGAGCTCGTCCTGCCGCGCGTCGATCGCGGCGCGCAGGCGCGCGAGCAGCTGCGCCGGGCCTGGCGCAGCGGCGCCGCGGGGCGGCAGCGTCGGCTCGCGCGCGGCCGCCGCTTCGCGCAGCGGCGCGGCTGCGGCAGCGCCGCCGGCGGCGCGCTCGCGCGGCAGCAGCAGCGCCAGCGCGCCGCCGGGCACGGCGACGAGCGCGCCCAGCGCCGCGAGCGCGCGCTGCTCCGCGGCCGCGGCCGTGCCTGCGCCGACAGCCACCGCAGGCACGGCCGCGCGCCGCGAGCGCGCGAGGCCGCTGCGCGCGGCGCGGCCGTCGCCGCTTTGCGGGCGCGCGAGCCGCAGCAGCGCCGGCACCGCCAGCGCGGCCGCGGCTGCGCCGGCGGCGACGGCGGCCGCGGCCTGGCCGGCCGCCGCGAGCGCCGCCGCGCCGGCGGCCAAAACCGCCGCCGCCGCCCCATAACCGGCGGCGGCGCCTCCAAGCCGGCGCGGCAAGGCAGCGGCCTCGCCGGCTTCATGCCGCTCGCGCAGCAGGGCAAGCTCCAGCTCGCGCCACGCGTCCTCGAACTGGCGCGCGGCATAGCGAAGCGCATCGCCCGTCTGCGGCAGCAAGCGGAAAATGGCCGCAAGCGCTTCGTCATCCCCCCAGGCAGCCGCCGACCCTTGCAAGCTGCCGCCTGTGCGGGCTTCGCCGCTCCCGCGATTGCCGGCTCTTCCCGTCCCGCCCGTGTCTTCCGCATCCGCCAGTCCCGACGGTTCCACCGCAAGCGCCGCTTCCCGCACGCGGCCGAGCGCGGCGCGATGCTCGGCATCCGCGGCCTGCAGCGCCCGCTCGGCGTCCTGCAGCGAAGACCGGTGCGCGCGCACGGCTTCCCGCTCCGCGACCCCGGCGAGAAACGCGCGCAGCGACGCCTCCGTCCACGACGGCGAAATCCGCAGCAGCAGCCGCTTAACGGCCTCCCGATGCTCTTCCTGCTCGGCCGCCAGCTCGGTCATGGATTGCTTCGCGGCCGCGATTTGGCGGTCGGACAGCATTAACGTATCGATGTCCGCCCGGCGGTCGAGCAGCTCCCGGTCGAGCTGCAGCCGTTCCAACCGGCCTTCCAGCAATAGCGCCGACGCCTCCGCTTCCCGGAGCTCCTCGCGGGCGCGGAGCAGCTCGTTCGCCAGCGATTCCCAGCGGCTTCTTGCATCCGCGGCAAGCCGCGGCGCGTCTTGAAGCGCATCCAGCTCCTGGAGCAGCGCGAGCCGCTGCATCCAGGCCGGCCGCAGCTCCGCTGCCCGCTCAAGCAGCGCGCTCCGGCTCCGCAAGCCGGGCATGCGCGTTTCGACGTCAGCCAGCCCGCGTTCCGTTTCGGCGATCGCATGCGTCAATTCGTTAAACGCCGCGATGCCGTCCTCCAGCTTCCGCAGCTGCTCTTCCGTCTCGTCCAGCGCTTTCAGCAGCTTGCTCATCCGCTGATTGCTTCCGCGCGGCTTGAACAGATCGTCCAGCTGGCCTTGCAGCAGCTTCTCCGCGCCGGCGATCGCGCTCCCGCCGTTCCAGCCGGCATGGTACAGCTGCTTGCCCAGCTCGTCGCCTTCGAGCATGCCGATCGCCTGCAGCTCCGTCAGCGTAATCGCGAACAGCTCGCGGAATACGCGCTCGCCGATGCCCCCCAGATACAGCCGCTCCCATTGCGGCTGCGTCAGCGTGTCGGCTTGTTCCGCGCCTTCTTCGCGGGCGCCGCCGGCAGCCAGCCTGCGCACCGTCACCTTGCCGGACGAAGCGCCGTACCTCTCCATCACGAACGAACGGCCGGCCTCGTCGGCAAAGTAGAGCCTTCCTCCATGGCGCCCGCCGTTCACCGGCTCCAGACGCTCCGTCCGGCTCCCTCGATTCGCGAACCCGTACAGCATCGCGCGAAGGAAATGGAGCAGCGTGCTTTTGCCCGCCTCGTTCGGCCCGTAAACGATCGTTACCGGCGCGGCCAGATCGCAGGCAACGCCGCTCAGCTTGCCGAACCCTTCCACGTGCAGCTTAAGCAGTCTCACGACGATTCCCCTCCTTGATCCTTCGCGCCCGTCGCGTTCGTCTCCGGCTCCGCGGCGAGCAGGCCGGCCGATAACGCCCTGGCCTTGTCCAGCCAATCCTCGGCCCGCCTCTCCATCGCGTTCCGCACTCGCTTGCGCAGCTTCGGCGATCCGAGCAGGGGAAGCATCGCCTCCTCCGTCAACGCCTGCAGCAAGTCTCTATCCCTCGCCGCCATATTGCTGCCGCGGATCAGCTCGCCGACGAAGCTGTCTTCCTCCGCCAGCGCCCCATAATCCAATTCCGGGGCCGTCGACGCCTCGATTTCGCTAACCCAGCACCAGCTTGCTTCAGCGCCGCCCGCAGGCAAAGCCGACTGCCATCCGGGCTCGGCCACGCGCTCCCGCAGTCCGGCAAGCAGCTCCTGCAGCCGCTCCGCATTGCCCAATGCCGCGTGCAAAGGCCCTCGTCCGACAAACGTGAGGCGCATCATCAGCGAACGCCCCTCGCATGCCGCGTACGCTTTCGAGACCGCATCCTCCATCGCGTCCAGCAGCTCCTGCTCCGCCGCCATGCCGTCGATCGCCGTCTCCGCCTGCAGCCAGCGCACCGAATCGAGCGGCACGAAACGAAGCGCGACTTCATGCGAAGCCGCGACGTCGACGACATAGCAGCCTTTTGCCCCCGTCTCCTTGGCATGCCTGCCCTGCGTATTCCCGGCATAGACGACATGGGGATATTCATGCAGCACCGCGCGCTGATGGATGTGGCCGAGCGCCCAATAGTCGAACCCGGCCCCGACCAGCTCGTCCAGCCTGCAAGGCGCGTACGGATCGTGGCCGGCATTGCCGTCGACATTGCCATGGAGCAGCGCGATCCCGAATGCGCCGTCGCGCCGAGGGACATAGCTCGCCGCCAAATTCGCCGTCACGGACCGCGAGCCGTACGACATGCCGGTTATGTAAGCCGCCAGTTCCCCTTGCTTCGTGTAAGCGGGCACTTGCTCGGGACGCTCGGCGCCGAAGAAACGGACGCTGTCCGGCCAGCGCAGCGCGGCCTGCTGGCCGGACAGCGGATCGTGATTGCCGTGAATGACAAAAAGCCGCACGCCGTGGGCATGCAGCCTCAGCCATTCCTTCTGAAGCGCCAGCTGCGCGCGAAGGGAGCGGTCCGCCGAATCGTAGAGATCTCCCGCGACGACGACGAAATCGGCCTCCTCGCCGATCGCCGCGTCCACAAGCCTGCTCACCGCTTCGAACGTCGACGCCTGAAGCGCCTCGCGCACGGGCGCAGGCACTTCCGTAAGGCCGCGAAACGGACTGTCGACATGCAGATCCGCGGCATGTATAAACCGAAACGAGACGCCCATGTTTCCTCTCCCTCTACTCCGCCGCTTCCGGTTCCGGTTTGATTTCCGTATACACCTGCTTGAGCTGGGCGATTACCCGCTGCAGGGAGTACGCCTTCTTCGCCTTGTTCCATGCCGCCCGGGCCATATTGTACCGGTAATCCCGGTCGGACACGACCTTCTCCAGCGCGTTGCAGAGCGCGGCCGGATTCTCGGGCTCCACCAGCAAGCCGTTCACGCCGTCGTCGATCTGCTCGGCGATACCGCCCACGTTCGTGCCGACGAGCGCCAGCCAGCACAGGGCCGCCTCCGCGAACACGGAGCCGAAGGCTTCCGCCCGCGACGGCAGCACGAACACGTCGAAGAACGGCATGAACTCTTCCGGGTGCAGCATATAGCCGTAGAAGATAATATCGTCGTACAGGTTCAGCTCCTGCGCCAGCCGTTCCAGCTCCTCCCGGCACGGTCCGTCGCCGATGATATGGAGCACGAACGCATGGCCCCTGGCCTTGAGCTGCGCGCATGCGCGAAGGAGCACGTCGAGTCCTTTCGCGGGTACGAGCCGGCAGACGGTTATCAGCTGCACGACCGCGTTCTCGTGGGAAATCGGCCGGAACCGCTTCTCGTCGAAGCCGTTCGGAATGACTTGAATCCGGTCGGCGTCCTTGACGTACGGCCGCAAGTATTCGCGGAACGATGCCGACGGCGTAAGGATCCGTTCCGCCTTCGATTCGAGCTCGCCGTATACCGCCGTCAGGAAACGGTGCTCCATGCCGCCTTCGACGATTTTGCCGTTCAGGATCAGCTCGCGCTCGAAGCTGGAGTGGATCGTCATGACAAGCGGGATATCCGGGTACAGCTGCTTCATGACGAGCGCGGAGATCGGATGATGCGCATGGATGATATCGTAGTTCTTCTTGATGCGCAGCTTCGTCCACCAGACGTAATCGCGGTACGTCTGCAAATATTTATCGATAATCGGATTGCCCTCGTAATGAACGACATCGAACGTATCGAATGAAACGGGCTCCTGTCCCTTCCCTCTTACCCGCTTCGGCAGCGAGAACAGCTCCATCGGCCAACCGAGCTTACTGAACCGCTCTTGAATGTACGGGACCATGGAGGACACGCCGCCAGGCTGCTCCGGGGGGAAAAAAAGTGCCTGCAAAATGTTCATCTCAAGCCCTCCCAAACCACTGTGTCTGTTCATTATAGTGGCAATTCGGCCTTTAGAGCAATCTTTCCTCAATGCCCTGCCTGCAATAACGCGCCAGCAATTCCATGATTTTCCATCCGTTCCGCGTGCTTGGCACAGGAGTGAATATCGAAGAGCCGTTCTTAAGGTATGATATGTGCGATCCGATCGGAAAACGTCTGTCGCCGCTTAAATGGTTTGACCGCGTGCGGGAAGCGCCAACGCCGTGAAGGACGGCGCTTCCCCATTGGCAGGCCTGCCACGTATCTCCGGCTTCCGCAAGTCCTGTCCCTTCGTATGTACGTCCGATAGCCATGAAAGCGGTCAAGACACCCTTGCCTTCGGCGAACAGTTCCTACTGCCAAGCCTGTAGCGGACTTTCACCGCCTAGTTATCGCCCATGCCGGGCGCACCATGCAACAAGAAGACATCTCCCCCCGCTCTCCCGGCGGAGATGTCTTCTTGTGGCCACAATGCGAACCGCGCGCTTAGACCGGCATGCGACCGTTGCCGCGGGCGGCGTTCCTAGTGACGTTGCTAGAGATACGTTCCTAGAATTGTACAGCGACATCGAACGGAGTAAGCCCGATCCCGATCGTCTGTACGACCGTGCTGGTCTCCCCGTCGATAACGGACAACGTGCCGTCCCCGCCGTTCACCACGTAAATTCGGTTCGTGCGGGGGTTGACGGCGACGCCGAGCGGCCTGGGGCCGACCGGTATGGTCAATGCTACCGTGCTTGTCGCTCCTTGGATGACCGATACGGTATTGCTGCCCCGGTTCGCCACGTAAATCAGGTTCGTCGCCGGGTTCGCCGCCACGCCGAACGGCTGGGCTCCGATACCCGCGGTAATCGTCGCGAGCACGGATTTGTTGGCTCCGTTAATGACCGTGACGTTCGGGGTGTCGAAGCCCGCTACGTAAACCAGGTTCGTGGCCGGATTCACGGCGATAAGACCCGGATTTCTGCCGATCGGCACGTCCGGCGCGATCCGCGTATTCGTAATCGCGTCAATAACGGAGACGCTCCCGCTTCCGGCGGACGTGTTCCCGTTGGACGTATAGACGAGGTTGGTAACCGGATTGGCCGCGATGCCGCCGGGCGTCAACCCGACCGAGATCTTTTTGATGATCGAATCGGTGTTTCCTTCGATCACGTTTACCGTATCGAACAAACCGCAGGTAACGAGTATCGTATTGGTGGATACCTCTACCGCCGGATAAAACGGCAGCGGATCCACGGAAAGCGAATGCAGGATCGTATCGGTGTCCCCGTCGATGACGATGACTTGGGCGCTGGTGCGGTTGACCGCGTAGACGCGGCTCGTCGTCGGATTGACGGCGATGCCCTGAATCGTCGCCGTGCCCGTGCCCAAAGGTATCGTCGCCGTCACGGTGTCGGTATTGCCGTCGATTACCGTAACGAGATTCTCCGACGACACATAGATGCGATTGACCGGCAGCTCTCTCGGTCCAGGAGGGCCTTCCGGACCTGGCAGCCCGTTCGGCCCTTGGGGTCCGGCCGGGCCTGCGGGTCCAGCCGGTCCCTGGGGACCTTCCGCGCCCGCAAGGACGTTGTCGATGACGATGCTTAACGAGTTGTCGATGGCTTGAATGAGCTGGGTCGGCTCGTTCCGGACGACGGAATTGACGACAAGCGGCTGCGCGACGATTTGGACGAGCGTGACGATTTGGACGAGCGTATTGAAGATGCGCATATCGACGGCGGCGGAGGTGACGAACGCGATCGGCACGACCAGCTTCGCCAGTATCGAATCCAGCAGCGCCAGGCGGAGGATCCGCTCACGGTTCAGGGGACACAGCAGACCGACCAGCCGGTTTAAGCGGAAGAGCATCTGCCGCAGGTTCTGACCGCCTCGGGCTCCTGGACCGAGAGGGCGGGCGGAATCAAGGCGTTGAAGTCGCGCAGTAAACGGAGCATTTGCCGCAGCTGCCGCGGCGTAATGCGCATGCGGCGGCAGTTGCGTACTCCGCCGGCGGGACGGCATAGGCATAAGGCATTCCTGCGCTTGCGATCGCCGAGTTTGCGAAGTACTTTGCGCTTTCTGTTCTCGGAATTCGAACAGCTCATAATGGATCCGACGTATTAAAGACTTCATCCGCGAACTTATGCTATACTAGAACATATGTTTCCGTATGCTCACGAAAATCCGTCCTCTTGCCGATAATCAACCTTGTTCGCACTCTCATTCTAGGTGGTTGAAATATGACGTTCATTCCTTGGCTGGCCGGCCTATCCGGCCACGTTTTCGCATCCGCATGTGTCATGACCATTCTCGTCCTCATGCTGTTCATGGCGATTAAGCTGTATCAAAGCTATCGGCGCAATCGAACTTATCTCGTGCTCATTCTCTTGCTGCTCGTGGGATTGATCCAGAACGCGGCCGTGCTCGGCATCGCCTGCTCCGGTCGGACGACGGCTCCGTACTGGCAGCTTACCGTCATCTTCCTCGACCTGCTTGCGTTTATTATCATCAATTTCGTGTTCATGAAGTTATATACCGGCCGTTCGGCCAAGTTGAAAGGATTTCCGTTCCTGCTCATGATCGCCGGCCTTGCGCTCGTTACGGCGGCGCAGGTGGCGTTCACGCCGAACATCATGCTTGCGGGACCGGAAGCGGAATCGGTCAACTTTCTCGCCGTCGATTTCTACGGCTTAATCTTGAACTTCGTCATCTTGCTGAACCTGCGCGGGATCGATCAGCGCTTCACCTACTCGGCCAGCCTGATCGTCTATTTCGCGCGTCAGATCGCGGAGATGGCCGACCGGTACGTCTTTCACGGCAAAGTGCCGATGCTCGTCATACTGAGCCAATTTCTGCCGGTCATCTACTACGGACTGCTGTTCCTGCTCTTGTTCGAATGGGTGCTTGAACGGCTCCTGATGACGTTCCAATCCTCGATTACCGACGGCTTGACGAGCTTGTACAACCGCCGGCACTTCAACAAGAAGGCGGAGCAGCTGCTGCGGGATACGAAGCGGATCGCGATTATATTCTGCGACATCGATAACTTCAAGAAGCTGAACGACACGCAGGGCCACCACAGGGCGGACGGCGTGCTGAAGCAGGTCGCCGACATTATTCGCGAAGAAACCGCAGGCATCGGCACCGCAGGCCGCTACGGGGGCGAAGAGCTGCTGGGTCTCGTCGCCGCTCCGGGCATCAAGCCGGAAACGGTCGCCGAAGCGATTCGCAGCCGGGTCGAGCAAGAAACGATGGTTACGATCAGCGTCGGCGTCAGCCTGTCGCGCGAAGGCGCGTCCATCGCCGAGATTGTCGCGCAAGCCGACGAAGCGATGTACCAGTCCAAGACGACGGGCAAGAACAAAGTAACGCTTCACGCCTCCATGCGCACCCGGCCGCGGTCGGCCGAAGGCGCCGGCAAATCGAAAGCACAGGCATAACGAACGGCTTTCATCGACTTATATACGGTTATCGCGGCATACATAACGCAAGACAGCTCCGGCAAGGGACGAAGGTTCGTCCCTATGCTCGGAGCTGTCTTGCTTTCGTCGCAGCTTAACGCTGTTTGTATGGAATAGGATCGGTCATGCCCGCTTCGGCGAAACCTTTCAACCGCAGGCGGCAGCTGTCGCATTCGCCGCAGGCTTCCTTCTCGCCGTTGTAGCAGGACGTCGTCAGATCGTACGGCACGCCCATGCGCGTGCCTTCCGCGACGATGCCCGCCTTCGTCAGATGAATGAGCGGCGTTTCGATCGAGATCGGCTTGCCTTCCGCGCCGACCTTGGTCGCGAGCGCGATCACTTCCTGCACCTTCGCGATGAATTCCGGACGGCAGTCCGGGTAGCCGCTGTAATCCAGCGCATTGACGCCGATATAGATCGCTTCCGCGCCGACGGTTTCCGCATAGGACGTCGCAATCGACAGGAACAGCAGATTGCGGCCGGGCACGTACGTCACCGGGATTTCGCCCGGCTCGTCGGATTCGGGCATGGATTCAGGATCGGCGCCCGTCTTCGGCACGTCTATGGTGTCGTCCGTCAGCGCGCTGCCGCCGAATTCGCGCAGAAATCCGAGCTGCACGACTTTATACCGGTCGGCCGTGCCGTAAAATTCGGCTACCGCGCGCGCGTTCTCCAGCTCGATGATGTGGCGTTGGCCGTAGTGGAAGGAGATCGGATACAACTCATAGCCCGCTTCTTTCGCATAGCCCATGCAGGTCGTGCTGTCCAATCCTCCGCTCAATATAATGACCGCTTTTTTCGTCAACTTATACACCTCTCTGGGCGGGATCCCAAATGATTTTGTGCAGCTGCATGTTCAGCTTGACCCCCGTCAAGCCCGCAGCGAGCATTCGTTCGACCAGCTTCGCCGGCGGCATGCTTTCCCATACCGGGCTGAACAGCGCAAGCGCCTTGGTCGGATATTCGGCAAGCACCTTCACGGCATAATCGAAGTCCGCGTCGCTCGCGATGACGAACTTCACTTCGTCCTGCGGGCGCAGAAGCGCGAAATTGTCATGCAGCATCGCCTCGTTCTCGCCGGAATCCGGCAGCTTGTAATCCATGATATACCGCGCCTTCGGCGATGCAATGTCCCGCAGGAACGGAGCCAAATCGATCGCGCCGTTCGTCTCCACGTGCACGTCCTTGATGCGCTCGATGCCGCACAGCGCCTCCAGCAGGGCGCCGGACCGGCTGCCATACAGCAGCGGCTCGCCGCCGGTCATGCAGATATGCTCCGACTTGTACTGTCCTTCGACCTGCGCGACGATCTCGTCGATCGTCATCGTCATCTCCGCTTCGGCCGGTGGATAGCTGTATTTCGTATCGCACCAGACGCAGCGCAGGTTGCAGCCGAACAGACGTACAAAAACGGTCGGAAACCCGGCACGCGTGCCTTCGCCTTCGACCGTTTCGAAAATTTCCACCATGGGCAGCCGAATGGCGCGCGGCTCCAGCCCCGTCTCGTTAGCCGGCATGCTCGTCCGCCTCCATCAACGCCCGCGTAACCGCCGCATAGCTGGTCGGCGTCTCCCACAACCGGATCTCCTCGATACGCACATTCGGGTAATGGCCTTCTTCGACGAGCGCGTCGTGCAGCTGCTCGTACATCCATACGACCATGTTCTCGGCCGTCGTGTTCATCGGCGGTAGCACCTCGTTCAGGTACCGATGGTCGAGCTTGTCGATGATCCGCTCTTTCGCGATTCGTTTCATATCGGTAAAATCGATCGTCAGTCCGCGATTGTCGGTCGTGCCGGACAGGATCGTTTGAAGCTTATACGTATGGCCATGGAGGCTCTTGCACTTTCCTTCGTAGAGATGCAGATGATGCGCGCTGTCAAAAGTAAATTCTTTGGAAACGAGCACCCGCCGGTTATGATAACGGAGCTGCCGCTCGTCAATATCGACACCGAACTGCTGAATATGCTTCGGAATCTCGTAAGTCACGTTCCACACCTTCCTCTGTATACAACTGCAATATGATATTATAGCACAATGCGGCAGCGGTATCTAGCGTTGTCTTATACCTTTAACTGCCCCGTCAGCACCGTTACGGCCCGTCCGGTCATGAATACCCGCCCGCCGCGAAGGGCGATGCGCAGCTCTCCCCCTCTAGCCGAGGCCTGGTACGCGAGGAACTCGTCCTTCCGCAGCCGGCGCTGCCAATACGGCGCCAAGGCGCAGTGGGCCGAGCCCGTCACCGGATCTTCGTCCGTTCCGGTTGCCGGATAGAAGGCGCGGGAGACGAAATCGTACGCCGGCGAAGCGCCCGGCGCTCCCTTGCTCGTCACGATCACGCCGCGGGCTTCGACGCGAGCCAGCAGCCCGAGGTCCGGCCGAAGCGTGCGCACCGTTGCCTCGCTGTCGACCTCTACCAGATAGTCCATCCGATTGCGGCCGACAAATCGCGGGATAAGGCCAAGCCCTTCAATAAGCTCCTCCGGCGCGTTGACCGGTTCGGCACGCTCGGCCGGAAAGTCGAGCGTAATGCCTTCTTCCGTCCGCTCCGCGGTCAATAATCCGCTGCGGGTATGGAACCGTGCCGGCTCGTCCTGCCTCAGCTGCCCGTTCGTCCACAAATAATGGCCGCTGGCAAGCGTGGCATGGCCGCACAGATCGACCTCGTGCGTCGACGTAAACCAGCGAAGGTCGTAGCTGCCGTCTTGGCGGCGGCGCAGAAAAGCCGTCTCCGGCAAATTCATCTCGGCGGCGACGCGCTGCATCCACTCGGCACCTCGCTCCTCCTCCAGCACGCAGACCGCTGCCGGATTGCCGCGGAACGGTTCTTTCGTAAATGCATCAATAATGGATATCGCTAACGACATGTCACGCACCTCCCGAATCATTCGCAGGGTTGAAGCCGAATAAGGCTTCTCAATCGTACGGAAAACCCGCCGATTCTCCCATCCCGTTTCCCGTTGCCGCCGGCATCGGACCGATTTCCTTACGCAAAAAACACCGCCCCTTGACGGCTGTCTTCAGCCGCCGGGCAGTGTCGCATACCAAGCGCGTTTATTCTTCTTCGATCGGAATGAGCAGCTCGACCTGCTCGGCTTCCAGATGCTCGTCGATATAGAATATTTCCAGCGATACGGCGTTCTCCCGCCTGCTCAGCTTCTGCTCGTTCATCCACGCCGTCAACTGCTCATAGCCTTCGCCGATGCGTTCGTACGTGCATACCGCCATGGCGTACGTGCGCTGAGGAATGGTGAACTGTACCATGCCTGCAGGAACCTGCTCCAAATGCGGCACCTCGAAGCATGCCCAATACGTAGCGAAAACTTCATTGCCGAAATAAGGACTGTACAGCACCGATGTTTTGACGTCGCCTTCGATTTCGTGTTTTCTGGAGAGAAACTCACTCTGCAGATGAATGGCTTCATCCGGGAACGTAGAATAAGGACCGCAATAGCTGATGCCCACCACATTCATTGCCGGCTTGGTAATCAAGGCGCAATTATTCACCGCGAATGACCTCCCGCATGCAATTTCATTGCCTTCGGCTGTTTGAAGGTTTGACCCGTACTCAGTGTACCATGTCTCCGGTTGGCGCGGTACTACTTATTTGCCTATAGTCGACTTTTACCGTTCCCCGAGCGCGCCCAACAAAAAGACCCGTCCCGCCCGCGAGGGGCAAAACGGGTCTCTCGCCGATCCTTCCGGCAAGGCCGGACTTCTTCCGTTAGCGTCTGACGGAACCGTGCGGATCGATGACGAATTTCTTCGAAGCGCCTTGATCGAACTCGCTGTATGCCGCCGGCGCTTCGTCCAGCGATATGAGCGTGGCGTTGACCGCTTTGGCGATTTGCGCCCGGCCGCTTAAGATCGCGCTCATCAGCTCGCGGTTATATTGCATGACCGGCGTCTGACCCGTGACGAACGTGTGCGATTTCGCCCAGCCGAGACCGAAGCGGATCTTGAGCGTGCCGATCTTCGCATCTTCATCCACCGCGCCCGGATCGCCCGTCACGTACAAGCCCGGAATGCCCAGTCTGCCGCCGGCGCGCGTCACTTCCATAATGGAGTTGAGCACCGTCGCCGGCGCTTCGCCGTGCGACTTGCCGTGGCCGTGCGCCTCGAAGCCGACGCAGTCGACGGCGCAATCCACTTCGGGCACGCCGAGAATTTGATCGATCTGCTCCGCCAAGTTCGCGTGCTCCCGCAGGTTGACCGTTTCGCAGCCGAAGCTTCTCGCTTGCGCCAGACGCTCGGCGTTCAAGTCGCCGACGATGACGACGGATGCGCCAAGCAGCTGCGCGGAATGCGCGGCGGCGAGTCCGACGGGTCCGGCGCCTGCGATATAGACCGTCGAGCCCGGACGGACGCCTGCGCTGACCGCGCCGTGATAGCCTGTCGGGAAGATGTCCGACAGCATCGTCAGATCGAGGATTTTCTCCATCGCCCGGTCTTTATCCGGGAATTTCAGCAATTGAAAGTCCGCGTAAGGGACCATGACGTATTCGGATTGACCGCCTACCCAGCCGCCCATATCGACATAGCCGTATGCGGAACCGGGACGGTCCGGATTGACGTTGGTACAGACGTTCGTATTCCGTTCCTTGCAGTTCCGGCACCGTCCGCAAGCAATGTTGAACGGCACGGATACCAGATCGCCCTTCTTGATGAATTCCACGTCGCGGCCGACTTCAATGACCTCGCCCGTTATTTCATGTCCAAGCACCAAGCCGCTCGGAGCGGTCGTCCGTCCGCGCACCATGTGCTGGTCGCTCCCGCAGATGTTCGTCGTAATGACTTTCAGAATGACGCCATGCTCGCATTTTCTGCCGACGTTGAGCGGATTCACGCCCGGACCGTCGCGCAAAATCAGCTCCGGATACGCAATATCACTAATTTCCACCCTGCCTGGCCGGTCATAGACGACCGCGCGATTTCCTGCCATTGATCTGCCACTCCTCTTATCATGGATTCGATGAAGACATGCAATCACTACCATTGTAATCGCTTGCAGAGGGAAAAGCTATCCATTGTTTCGATTAGTATTAGTCCCTCACCGTCTGTTTGCTGCCGTAACGTTGAAAACCTTTGTAGCGCGTCCCCCGAAACGTCAGCTTGCCTTGGTCCCCCTCGACCAGCATGCCGGATTCTTCGCCGGTCACTTGAAATTCCATCCGGTCGCCGCTCTCGACTTCGAAGGTTATGTAATGAATGCGGAAGATGATACTCGTCATTGCTAGAAGACAATCCCTGCTTGCGCACGCGCGCTCATCATCAAAAACGCCAGTCCCGCGTCGCGCGCAGGCTGGCGTCTTCAGGCGTCCGCTACCGGCTGCAGTAAGCGACAACCTCGTCGTAGGACAACGCGCCGCCGAATATATCGAGCGCGCTGCCGATCGTAATGTCGAGCTTGCCGTTCGCCAAGGAACGGAACAGCTCCAAGTCCCCGAAGGACCGCGCGCCGCCGGCGTAGGTCGTCGGGATCGTCACCTGCTGCGCCAGCTGCTCCACGAGCGTGGCCAGTATTCCGGTGCGTTTCCCTTCCACGTCGACGGCATGGACTAGAAATTCATCGCAGTACGCTTCCAATTCTCGCAAATGGGCCGCGTCCACGACGAAATTGCTGTACGTCTTCCATTGATTCGTCACGACGACCCATTGATTGTCCTTCTGCTTGCAGCTGAGATCGATGACGAGCCGTTCTTTCCCCACCTCGGAGACGATGCGCTGCAGATTGCCCATGTCGAGCTCGCCGTCGCGGAAGATGTAGGACGTGACGATGACGTGGGACGCCCCCGCTTCCAAATACAGCGCCGCGTTCTCGGCCCGGATTCCGCCGCCGATCTGCAGGCCGCCCGGATACGCGCGCAGCGCCGCGAGCGCCGCTTCTTCGTTGCCGCCGCCGAGCATGATAACATGGCCCCCGGTCAGCTTGTCGCGCTTGAACATGTCCGCGTAATGCGCGGAATCGTGCGCGGAGACGAAATTTTCCACGACCTGTCCGCTGCTCCCCAGCGTTTCGCCGACAATCTGTTTTACTTTGCCGTTATGCAGGTCGATGCAAGGTCTGAACTTCACTGCGGTTCCTCTTCTCTCTTCATGATGCCGTTCAGTTCGGTCAGCTCATGGATGATGTAATGCGGGGCTATCCCCTCCCGCGCCGGCTTGCGATGCGGATTATAGTAGCAGAAATCGATGCCCGCGGCCCTTGCCCCGGCATAATCGTCCGTCAACGAATCGCCCACGAACAGGATTTCCGACCGCTCGGCGTCAAGCGCGTCGACGGCTTTGTCGAAGATCAGCCGATGCGGCTTGCCGACGCCGACCTCGTCCGATATGAACAGATGCGGGAAATAGTGCGAGATGCCGCCGATCGCGAGCCGTCTGCGCTGCGCTTCGCCGATGCCGTTCGAGATGATGCCGAGCTCGTAGCTGCCGTGCAGCCCGGGCAGCAGCTCCTCCGCGCCGTCCATGAGCAGGCAGGAGGAACAGAACAGCTCCCAGTACGTCTTCGCAAGCGCCTTGGACAGCGCGCCGTCGAAGCCGAGCTGCACCAGCGTATCGCGAAACGAATAATCCAGCACGTCGGAAATATGCAGCTTCCGCTCCATGCGCTCGCTCCAGTACGTCCAATTGATCGGGGCGAACGACGTCCAGAACAGCTCCCACGTCAAGCCTTCCCGGTCGGTCAGCCCGTGGTCGCGTATCGTCCGCTGCATCGACTCCCGCTCGCTCGTATCGTAATCGAGCAATGTATTGTCCAGATCGAACAGTATCGCCTTGTACGCGGTCATATCACCACCCGCTTTCGTATAAGCTGCAGCAATCCGAAGCCGATGAGCGCGCCGATCGTGTTCAGCAGAATATCGTCGATATCGAAGCTGCCGCGCTGCAGCAGCAGCTGAAACGTCTCCAGCAGGAACAGCACGCAGATGAAGAAGCAGGTGAACGAGAACAGCCGCATCCGCAGCAAATACGGAACGGAGAGGCCGAACGGCGCGAATACCGCGATGTTGCCGACGATGTTCACGATCCAGTATTTGAATTGGAAGCTGTCCGCATGCCGGAAATAAAGCTTGAGGGTTTGCAGCGGCACGACGTTGTACTTGTAACCCGGCAATTGCGGGTGCGTGCGCCCGAACCCGATAAACATCCAATACAGCAGCAAGAGGGAATACGCAATGGTAATCCATGCAATGGCTTTCCTCATTCTACCTGCAATCTCACCTCCCGGCCTGCCAAGGAGAACGCGGCCGCGCTCCGCGGCAATTCGCTTGTCCCCTTGCCAACTATAGCTATTCCGCCTGCCGGCGATTCATTCCATGGCGCATGCATGTATCCGAAACGGCGGCCGTGACGGCATGCGGGACGGCTTCAATCGACATCGACGATCGTCCATCCGGCGCCGTTCGTATCGGTCATGGCGAACGCATGGGCGCCTTCGGTCTTCAGCTTGCCGACGACGACCATCGACACCGTCTCTTTGCCCGGCTTCGCATACGTCGTTTCGCCTTGATAGAACAGCTTGACGTACGTCAGTTCCGGCTTCGCCAGGACGGATTCGATAAAATAACGCATGCGGGACGGGTCCTGAAAAAAGCGCGCCCAAATCTGGTCGTCCGCTTTCGGCTTGGCGTTGACCGTTTCGATCAGCCGGAGCAGCAATCCGGCCGCATCCGCAGGGAGGCGCCGGTCGACCAGCAGATCGTTCTCCGTCCGGTCGGCATACGGATCCTCGGCCGCTTGTTCCGCTTCTTCGCTGGCTTGCGCCTGCATCTGCGTCAACCGCCTGTCCGCTTCGCCGAGCTTCCGGTTCGCTTCGTCCAGCCGCTTCGCCAGCGAACCGTTATCGCGCTTGAGCGCAGCCAGCTGTTCGTTCTGCGCGTCCAGCCGCTTCCGGAGATTATCCGCGTTCCCGCTGCAGCCCGCGACAAGCATGACCGCAGCGGCGGCGCACAGCGCCAAGCCTCTTGCGGACGCACGAACCCGCATGTAACCACCGCCTTTAGTTCAGCTTCTTCTGATAACAAGCCAAATCGAGCCAGCGGTCGAATTTGTAGGCGATTTCCTCGTAATGCGCCACTTGCTTGTACCCGAGCTTCGAGAACAGCGCGATGCTGCTTTCGTTCTCCGTGCAAATGGCGGCGATAAGCGAGTGGAAACGCAGCGATGCGGCCGTCTCTTCCAGAAACCGCAGCGCTTCGGTACCGATGCCCTTGCCCGTGAAATCCGGCTCGAGGTAGATCGTCACTTCGGCCGTAACGTTGAACGCAAGCTTCTTCTTATGCTGGGTGAGCAGCATATAGCCCGCGTAACGGCCCGCGTACAGCACGACATACGAGCGGTACAGCTCGGATACCGGCTCGATCAGCTGACGCATCTGCTCCGCGTCGTACGGATACAGATCGAACGAAACCGTCGTATGCGCCACGAAATGGTTGTACGTGCCGCGGACGCGTTCCAAATATTGGCCGCTATACGGTTCAAACGCAATTATGCTCGACATTGTTGCACCTCTTGGCTGCTTATTCATGATTGAACGGACGGCGCCGAAACCGGCTCCGTCTGCGCTCCTCGTTCTCCCGGCCGCGGCCGAACGGCTACTCCCACCGTTCGATGCTGTACACTTTGAAGGCATTCGTCACGGGATGCTGCGTAACGGTATAGATCCATTCGTACTCGTTCACCGTCGATCTGCCGTCGGGGTAATAAACGCCGATTTTCTCGATAATGTAAAATTTATAGGTACCGTTGATCTTCTGAATATTCATCGTCTGATAGCGGATTAGTTTCTCTTTGATTTGCTTGGCGCTGAGCCGGCGGACCAGGCCTTCCTGTTCCTTGTACAGCGGCCCGTCCGGGTCGAGCAGTCCTTCCACAAGCGAGAAGCGGTTCTTATTGACCGCTTCGACCATGGATTCTTCGTAAGCTTTCATGACATCGGAAGCGCCCGATGAATCGCGATAGTCGATTCGTTCGCCCGTGACGGGGTCCTGGTTCGGAGGGTCGTTCTGAATCGAACAGGCGCCGGTCAGCACAACGAGACCGAGCAGCATGCCAAGCATCGCCGTCCTGTACATCCTTTCAATCTCCCGTCCATATGAATTGCATCCTCTACTTATCGTCGCATGATCCGCTCGCGGATCCATGCGCAGCCATCGTTCGGATGGATCATCGGAAGTCCGATGAACCCGGCAGGCCGTTCTTCGGCCTCTCAAGCGCCGTAACGCTTGGCACCGGCGGGTTCCCGCATCGCGGTCGTTCCGCCGCGACGACCGCGGCCGACAGCTTCTCTATCCCGGGAAATGCGGGCGAAGAACGGATTTCCAACCGGAATCTCCCGTTCGTCCGCAATCGAGGCGTTCGAACATCGTATAGTCAAGTAAGGCTTATGTGCCCGTATTTGCGCTCTATGTCTTGCAAGAGGATGCATGTTCTATTCTAACATGAAACCCGCAAGGACATAAATGCCTATGGCAGGTTAATTATCCCCCGTGCGTTTCCGTACGCTCCGATAGCCGCCGGCGGTTAGCGTTCCGTCCAGCAAGGGTGCAGCAGCACCATATGGACATGGTCCTCCCATTGCCCGGCAATGCGCAAATAATCCCGCGCCAGCCCTTCGCGCCGGAACCCAAGCCGCTCGCACACCTTCAACGACGGCGCGTTGCGCGGCATGATGTTGGCTTCGATCCGGTGCAGGTTCAAGCGGTCGAAGGCGAAGGCGATGAGATGCGATAACGCCTCCGTCATATAGCCTTGGCTGCGGTGCTTCTCGTCCATCCGATACCCGAGATGACAGGATTGGAACGCGCCGCGCACGATATTGCTGACCGATGCGGTGCCGATCAGCTCCCCGTCCGGGTCCCCGGCAAGCGACAGCCAGAAGCTGACGCGCTGACCCCCCTGCAGGCTCTGCAAGTCCTGACGGATGAGCTGCCGCTGCGTATCGAGCGTGTAGAACGCTTCGTTCCGGGCCGGCTCCCATTCGGCCAGCGCCTCCCGGTTGCGCGCGAAGAACGCCAACACGCGTTCGGCGTCCGTTTCGTCAACGACTTGCAGCACAAGCCGTTTCGTGTGCAATTTCAAGCCCTGCAAGTCCTGGGCAGCATGCATGGCGTTAACCTCCGTTCAATTGCGATTCGATGGCGCGCAGCTGCGCGCGTTAAGCTCCGGGCTTCGATCGGACGGGCTCCGCCTCCGTTGATAGGCGTACATTCCGTTCCGTTTGCCTCGCGGATAACCATCTCATTCTTCGGCCATCCATCCCGCGCGATTTGCCCAATTGTTGGCGAGGCGGGCATCTGTCCAATCCGCGAACGGCGTATTTCATACAATACTGTATACCGAGTGCCGAGAACAACATGACAATCTTGAAGCCGGTGCCGGAAAAACCTTTTAAGGGAGGCAATTGCATGTCCGGTGTACACGGAGGATTTACTTCTGCTGGCGTGATTCTGGTTCTGTTCATTCTGCTGGTCATCGTAACCCGCGGGGTTTTCTTCTAAGGAATACTAACTGGCGATAATGAGAAAACCGTCGAAGGCTCCCCTTCGACGGTTTTTTCATTTGCGCGTTACCACGCATGCTCGCGCAGCGCGTGCGCAACCCCGTCCTCTTCGTTGGAACGGGTCACTGCGTTCGCCGCGTCCTTCACGGCGTCCGGAGAATTCGCGACCGCAACGCCGAGTCCGGCGAACGTCAGCATGCCGACGTCGTTGAAGTAATTGCCGATCGCCATGACGCGGCTATGGTCGACGCCTCGAAGCTGCGCGAGCTGACGCAGCGCCGTGCCCTTGCTCGCTTCCTTGTGCTGCACGTCGATAAAATAATCGCCGCTCCGGATATGCTGCAAGCCGTGCGACCAGCCGTTCCACTCCGCTTCGACGCGGTCAAGCTCCGCCATATCGCCGAACAGCGTAAACTTCACGAGCCCCTCCGGCAGCGGCGCGTCCGCTTGCCGCATGACCGGATTCGCGCCGTATCGCTCGTACATCCGCCGCGCCTCCGGCGTTATGCCTTCGATCAGCATCTCGAATGCCGTGTTAATATCGAAATGCAGCTTCGCCTGCAGGCAATACGCCCGGAAACGGGCCATTTCCGCCGCAGCGATGCTGTATTGATGAAGCACGCTGCGGCTGGCCGAGTCGACCGTAGCCGCCCCGTTATGCGTAATCATCGTGCCCGCAAGTCCAAGCTCGTCCAAGACCGGAATCGCGTTCGCCGGCCCCCTGCCCGTACAGAGCACGATTTCCGCGCCGCGCTCATGCGCTTCGCGCACCGCCTCTCTGACGCCGGCGGTCAATACATGTCCGTCCGTAAGCAGCGTGCCGTCGATATCGAGCGCAATTAAATCGTAGTTGATGTTGGCCATATGGTTCCTCTCCCTGCCTATCTGTCTGTCTATCTGTCTGTTGATCTATCTATCTATCTATCTATCTATCTATCTATCTATCTATTGATCGTTATTTACGAACGTTCAACAGCGCTTCCAGTTCTTCTTCCGTGAGCGGGCGGTATTCGCCAAGCCCCAACGTCTCGTCGAGCACAAGCGGTCCCATGGAGACCCGCTTCAAGAAGACGACCTTCTTGCCGACGGCTTCGAACATGCGCTTCACTTGATGGAACTTTCCTTCGTGAATCGTCAGCGAAATCCGGCTGTAGATCCCATCCTCGCGCGTTTCTTTCTCGCCGATAACAAGCTTCGCCGGCTGCGTCTCGTAGCCGTCGTCCAGCGTCACGCCCGCCGCGAACGCTTCCTGGTCGCGCGCGTCCACATCGCCGTGCACCAAAGCCTCGTACGTCTTCGGCACATGCTTCTTCGGCGACAGCAGGTCATGCGAGAGCTTCCCGTCATTCGTCAGCAGCAGCAGTCCTTCCGTATCCTTGTCGAGCCGTCCTACGGGGAACGGCTGCAGCACGCGATCCTCCGGCTCCAGCAGATCGACGACCGTCCGGTCGCGCGTGTCCTCCGTCGCCGAAACGACGCCCTGAGGCTTATTGAGCATCACGTAGATGGTATCTTTATAGATAACCGCTTCTTCGTCGAACCTGACTTGCTCCGCTTCCGGATCGAGCTGCAGGCCGAAATCCTTGACGACGGCTCCGTCTACCGTGACCCGCCCTTGCTTGACCGCGCGCCGGATTTCGCTTCGCGTCCCGAATCCCATATTTGACAGCAGCTTATCCAGCCGCATTCGTTTCGCCATCTTTTATTCATCCTCCAAACGTCCGATGCTTCACTTATTGTATATGAAAGCCGCTCCATTGACCAACCGGCTAACGGGAGCTTGCGAATTCGAAAAGGGAGTCCGCCCGGACTCCCTGAATCATGCATCGGGATGAAGGCGCTGCTCCAATGGCATCTGCGCAAGCGCTTCCGATTCCATCATCAGCCGCTCATCCGTAATAACGAGCCGGAACGGCGCGAAGGCCGGCGCTAACAGCCTGTCCTCCTCGCCGACGAGCAGTGCCAAGCTCCCGGCCACGTCGGCGCGGAGCCGCCGCAGATCAATGCCCATCTGCTCATCGGGATATTGAACGAGCTTCGAGTCCGCCTGCTTAAACAATTTGACCGCGCCGGAGAAATTCTCATTGCGCCAATGATGCAGGCCGACCGCCGCTTGCAGCAGTCCTTGATAGAGGAGATTGCGGCCTTCTTCCAGCCACAATTCCTCCATGACCTCGTGACATTCGAAATAATCCCGGTCCGTATTGAACAGGACGATGAAATGGACGAACCGCTCGTCGTAAAGCTTGTCAGCCCCGCCGCCCACTTACGTCGTGCCGCCCTTCTTCGACCGGTTGATCGCGGTGCGAATCTCGTCGGACAGCATGCGAATGCCGAACGTATCCTCCTGCTCCCAAAGCTCGTTGAACCGCAGCTGGAACTGCACGGCCTCCCGCACCCGATTGAAGAAGTATAGATCCTGAATGTCGCTGAGCACGCTGGAGAATATGTTCGATTTCTCTTCGAAATCCCGCTGCGCATCCAATATTTCGTTGCGGATGCTCGACATCTCCATATCGAGCTGCGACGCCGCCTCGGCCGCTTTCTTCAGCCGGCCCCGAACGTCCTCCGGCAAGCTTTCCTTATACTTATAGTTCAGCGAATGCTCGATCGTCGCCCAGAAATTCATCGCGAGCGTGCGGATTTGAATTTCCGCCAGCACGTTCTTTAAGCCGATCGCCGTCTGAACGGGATATTCGATGATCATATGGTAACTGCGATAACCGCTGTCTTTGAAATTCGTAATGTAATCCTTCTCGTAGACGAGCTTCAAATCTTTGCGCGAACGGATCAGCCCCGCCACGCGGTGAATATCGTCCACGAACTGGCACATGATGCGGATGCCCGCGATATCTTCAATGCCGGTATCGATTTTCTCCATCGGCACCGACAGCCGTTTCGCCTTCTCGAGAATGCTCGAAATTTTCTTGACCCGCCCCGTGACGAACTCGATCGGCGCGTAGGCTTCTCTATTCTTCAGCTCCGTCCGAAGCGTCTTCAGCTTGACCTTCAATTCTTCGACTGCTTGCTCATATGGCTGTAAAAATAATCCCCAGTCTCTTCCGTCCATCCGGCCGCCTCCTGTCTTAAGACCGATGATCTGCCCCAATCGCTTCCGTAATCGATGCGAATCCGTCCTTGCGCAGCAGCGCTTTGAGTCCTTCCGTCAGCTCCCGGAGCAGCTCCGGGCCTTTATAAATCAGCGCAGTGTATATTTCTACAAGACTTGCACCCGCGCGAATTTTATCGTATGCATCGGATGCCGTAAAGATGCCGCCGGAACCAATAATGGGCAGCCGTCCGCCCGTAAGGCGGTACACGTCGCGCACGACGGCCGTCGAACGGTCGCGTACGGGCTTGCCGCTCAAGCCGCCGGCTTCCTTCGCGTTCGGATGCCGCAGCCCTTCGCGGCCGATCGTCGTGTTCGTCGCGATAATGCCGTTCACGCCGCTCGCAACGATCGTCTCGACGGTATAAGCCAGCTGTTCGTCGGTCATGTCCGGCGCGATCTTGACGAGCACGGGCTTGCGGGCGGCGCCGCTCTTGGCAGCCTGCGCGCCGGTCTCTTCCATGACGGTCGCAAGCAGCAGCTTCAGCTCGTCGCCATGCTGCAGCGCGCGCAGATCCGGCGTATTCGGCGAACTGATATTGACGACGAAGAAGTCGCCGTATGTATACAATTGCCGCAGGCACGCGCGGTAGTCCTCGTGCGCCAGCTCGTTCGGGGTCGTCTTGTTCTTGCCGATATTGACGGCGATCGGAATCCGGCGGTTCGTATAATGCGCCAGACGTCCGGCCATCGCCTCCGCCCCGTCGTTATTGAAGCCCATCCGGTTGATGAGCGCTTCGTCGCTCGGCAGCCGGAACAGGCGCGGCAGATCGTTGCCGGCTTGTCCTTTCGGCGTCACCGTGCCGACCTCGGCGAAGCCGAAGCCGATGTTCGCGAACATGTCGACGGCCTTCGCGTTCTTGTCCAATCCGGCGGCAAGGCCGACGGGATGGGCGAAATGCAGGCCGAACAGGTTCGACGCGAGCTCCTTCGCTTCCGGCACGCCGTACATGGCGCGCATCATGCCGGGAATGCCCGGGAGGCGGCTTGCCGAATGGAGGCCGTCGATGACCATATGATGGGCTTTCTCCGCATCCATCCGGAAGAAATAAGGCTTGGCGATCTTGGTGTACAGCAAGGTTAAGTCACTCCGTTCTTCGTGTTAGCTCTATCGAACAGTTTAACGTGTCGGGCACGAAAAAGAAAGAGTCGCCGCCGCCTTCATTCCCTGCGGCGCGACTCGCGATTGCCTTGCGAACAGTTGTTTATACGCAAGAAAACGATTACAATAAAACCATATTCTCATTTCCGTGAAAGAAAGGTTGATCCGCATGAGCCAAGCCAAGAAGAAGCCGCCCATCATGAAATCCAAGTCGAAAGAAGAAGTCAATAAGAAAGCGCTCATCTGGATCGGATCGGTCTTTGTCGTCGTCGTGATCGTCATCGCCGTACTGCTTATTATTGACAAGTAAGTTCGGCCGTTAATCAATCTAGCCATTCGTAAACGACAGCGGAGTTCGTCTCGTCCTGGGCCGGCTGCAAGCGGAAACGCGTTGCGATCGGCGCCGGCTGGCCGGGAAGAACGCCGCTTTTTATATGGACCTTCGTGCCGAGCGGAACCAGGTCGTACAGCTCCTCGAGATCCTTCCGGTTCATCCGGATGCAGCCGTGCGATTCGTCCTTGCCGATGCTGTCCGGTTCGTCCGTGCCGTGAATCGCGTATAGCGACCCGGACAGCACCATGCCCCGGCTGCCGAATTCGCTGTCGTCCCGGCCGTTCGGATGGCGCACCTTCTCGCTGATACGGAAGCTGCCTTCCGGCGTCTTGCCGCCGCCCAGTCCCACCATGTAGCCGCGGACGATGACGTCCCCGCTGACGACGGCTAACTGATGGCTGGCCTTGTCGACGACGATCGACAGCGGTTCCTCCGGCAGCGGCGATTCTATTGCGGAAGCGGCCGCTGCGGATACGCCCGAAGTCGCGGGAACGCGCATATCGGGCATGTCCGCAGCACCGCTCCCCTCGGAGGATCCCGCCCCGGCCGGCGGCGCCGCGCCTTGGCCGGCCTTTGTTTTCATCGCCTGCAGTAATGGCGCGAACAGCTGCCGCATCGTTCCCGAGCTGCCCGACAGCACGTTATCGGGATACGGCCGCACCAGATCGTCCAGCGCGGCGGGCCATGCCGTCGTCCGCTCGCGGTAATGCGCGATCGCGCTCGACAGGGTCCATTTCTGCTCCTGCCACGCGCGCCAGCCGGCGTAGAGCTTGCGCGCTTGCGATGCATTGCCCGGCTTGCAATCGCATGCCCGCGCGTCAAGCAGGCCGACATCGGCGCGGCCTTGACCGTCCATCGGCGCTGTCTGAGCCAGCAGGCGGGTCGTACCCGTCCACTTACGCCACTTGCCGTCCTGTTCCAAGCTGACGGCGAGCCCCCGCCCGGCTCCGCTCCTCCCCCCTTGCAGGAGCGCGCCAAGCGCGTTGCCTAACATAGCCGCATCGCTCCCGCCCGGTTTCACGAAGACGACTTGAAGCCCGTCTTTCATAACGGCCGGCGCAGCAACCGGCGCTGCCGCCGACGGTTTGCTCCTGCCGGGGGCTTCGCCTGCCCCGTCCTCGTAGCCGTGCGGCCGGATGAACATCGTCATCAGGGCAAGGAGCAGCGCCGCGGACGCCGTACGCAGCGCGAGCAGGCGGCGCCGGCGTGTGCGGTTCCATTCGGCGATCATTTGCTGAGGCTCGTTCGCCAGCGGATGCTGCTTGCGTTCGTACGCATCATAGATGCTGCCGGATTGCAGGAAGCAATAGTTCGCCTTCGCGTCTTTGCCTTCCCGCACGTACTGCTTGCCCAGCAAATACCAGGCCATTCGATTATCGGGATGGTTCTGTACGTAACGTTTGAGATAGTTCATATCCTCGTTCGTTTCCATGTCGCAGCCTCCCTTGTTCCGAACCCGGTAGCTATTTTATCGGCAGAAGAGCCGCCCGGATAACATCCGGACGGCTCTTTTTATAATTATTTTATGGCCGCGATCAATGGCCGACCGTCTTGCTGCGCAGCAGTACGGCGCGGAGATCCGGCAGCCACTGCACGTCGAGGCCGAGCTCTTCGGCGAAGAAACGAACCGGCAGGAACAACCGGCCGCCCGCGTTAAACGGCGTGCCCGCGATGTTGAACGTCTGCTTCGCATTGCCTTCCGACGATCTCGCGATCGCGGAGGAACCGGTTCTCACGGTATAAGCAGTCGTTCCGCTGCGAAGCGTCGTTTGGCCATTCTCGTATTGAACGCTGTAACCGAGCTGCTCCGCCAACACTCTGACCGGCACGAAGGTAACGCTCTCCTTGATGATCGGATTCGCGTCGCTCTGCAGCAATTTCGTTCCGTACAGCAGATGAATCGTGCCGTCCGCCTTGACTTCGGCTGGCGCCCGATACGGCTCGACGACCCGGATCGTGCCGCTTCCGCTGTCCGCAACCGCCATCGCGCCTCCGCCGAGCCATACCACGTCGGTCGGCAGGTTCAGCAGCGCGCCGCTGCCCGCAAGGCCGTCTACGCGTCCTTCTTCGCCCGGCGTGCCCGCGATCGTCGTCACGCTGCCGGAGAACAAGTAGCGAATCGCGTGGTTGAGCGAATCCGCGATCAGCACGCCGCCGTCCGCGGTGACGTCGATGCCGCGCGGCGCATGGAACTTCGCCGCGCGCGCGGCCCCGTCCGCGAATCCGCCTTCGGCGTAGACGGCGTTGGCCCCGTACAGGCCGGCCGTTCCGGCCGGCGCGCCCGCGCCCGCAACCGTCGTTACCTTGCCCGCCTTGAAATCGATATAGCGGATCAAGTCGTTGCCGGTATCGCTGACGTACAGATTGCCCTTGCCGTCCAGCGCAAGGCCGCTCGGTTCGTTAAACTTCGCCTGCCCGATCGGGCCGTCCGCATAATCGCCCGCTGCCGCGACCGAACCCGGGCTGTACTCCACGATCCGGTCGGAATGCGCGGTCAGCGTCGTCACGGCGCCGTTCTTGATTTGGCGAATCACATGGTTGAGCGTATCCGCGACGTAGATAACGCCGTCCTTCGTCACCGCGACATCGAGCGGATGATCGAACTCCGCCTTCGCGCCGGCTCCGTCGGCGTCGCCGAATACGCCGGTGCCCGCAACCGTCGTGACCTTGCCTTCGGCATCGATCCTGCGGATGGCATTGTTCCCGGCGTCGGCGACATAGACGTTGCCCGAAGCGTCCTGCGCAAGGCCGGCCGGACCGTTGAATGCCGCCTCGGCGGCCGGACCGTCGACGAAGCTGCCGAGCGGATCGTCCTTGTCGCCGCTGCCGATGTACAAGCCCGCAGCCTTGTCCGTCGCCTTCGAAGTAATGTAGCGGAGCTGCTGGTTGCCGGTATCCGACACCAGATAAGCATCCGTCCCGTTATCCTTCAGCAGCGAGCTGGGCGTCCTGAAGGCGGAGCCGAGCGGCGCGCCGCTGGACAAGCGGTAATCGCCGGTACCTGCGATCGTATGCACCTCGTACAGCGCTTTAAGGTTTCCGATCGTATCCCGGGAGCTCCCCGCATCGGCGTATCCCGTGCCGCCCGTAGCCGCCAGCACGGCCGAAGCAGCCGCAGCGATGGCGGCGAATCTCGTTATTTTCCTCATGGCAACGTATCTCCTCGTTAAGTATTCGCCTGCCGCACCTGCACCGTCACGTCATCTCCGGCCTTGACCGCAATCGGATCGCCGTTCGCGTCGACGGCTTTAATGGATTTGATATGGAACGCGACATTGGCCAGTCCGCTTCCCGTATCCCCGCCGGCAGACGGCGCATGGACGTTGAACGGCAGCTTGAGCATTACCGCGCTGTCAGGGACGGTCGCCGGATCGGCTCTGAACATGGCCACCGAATAGATCACGCTCGATGTAGCCGACCCTGCGACGACGCGAAAATCGTCGACGCTGTTCGCGTTCGCGACCGACGTGCCTTCCGGCTCGACCTTGAACCCTGCGGCGCCTGCGCGATACTGCAGCGCCGACTCCGGTTCGGCGAACGCGCCTTGACGGAACGCGGCCATCTGCGTCGGGAATTCCACTTCGATCTGATAACCAGCGATACGCGGCGAAGCGGCGAATCCGTCAAAGACGAGATTCAGGTCCACGTCGCCGATGTTATCGACGGGCGTCGCCGCCTGCTGCGGATTGCTGAACGCCAAGCTCGCTTTGCGGACAGCGGGCTGCTGGACGGGACCGGAGCCAGCGCCCGGCGACGTACCCGTTCCAAGCGGCGCAAGTCCGTTGTCCACGCGGTTGGCGTTGAATTTCTTCTGCTCGTCCGCAGACAGCGTATTGAAGTACGCTTGCTCGGCCAGCTTCTGCTGTTCCTCCAGCTTCTTCCGGTTTTGCTCGATCAGCTCTTGCAGTTTCTGCTGCGCTTTCGCCAAGGCGTCTTTCATTTGCTGCAATTGCGCTTCTTTGGCCGCCTGCTCCTTGGCTGCCTGTTCCTGTTTGGCTTTCAGGAGCTGATCCAGCTTGTTCTGCTGTTCCTTTTCCTTATCGGTCAGCTTCAAGTCCGCCTTCTTCTTCAAGTCGATGATATTGCTGCCGTCCAGCTTCTTGCCGGCTTCCTCGACCAGCTGTTCCAGCGCCTTCTGGTCAAGCTTCTGCTGTTTCAGCGCCTCTTGCGCAATCGCGGATAGCAAATTGCCCAGATTCTCCGCGATCCGGTCAAGCTCTTCCTGCGAGGCTAGGCTGCCGGCCGGGTCTCCCTTCGGACCCTTGTCCAGCTCCTGCCGCTTCTTCAATAGATACGCATCGTTCTCCGCCATGATCGACTGCGCGCTGGAGAGGATGGCCCGAATGATATCCGGCGACGCCTGCGCAATGAATTGCTGCAAGTCGACAATCGCGATTTGCGTCATCAGATCGGCTTGATCATGCGATTCGGCGAGCTGCTGCGACGGATAGACGAGCTGCTGCTGGTTCATCTGCTCATGGCTCGATGCAGCCTTCCGCGTATCGTTCGTCGAGGACTGGACAACGCCCGCCGCAAGGAACAGCTGGGTCAATCCGGTCATCGGATCGACGTCGACGTAGAACTGCGTGCCGCGCACGCCCATGATCGACGTCGGCGTCTCCACCTCGAACTGATCGCTGGCGTTCGAGACCGACTTGACCTTCACCCACAGCGATCCGGCCCATACGCTCAGTTTCGACTTGGTTCCTTCGCCGTCTTTCATTTTGGAGAAATTGACGACCGAATTGGCCGCGATGGTAATGGAATCCTTATCCGCATTCGCGCTGGACAGCTCGAGCACGACTTGGCCGTCCTTCGCCGTCGCGATCTGATCCCCCTCGTTCAGGCTCATGTTCTTGAACGCCTTGAACGGCTTCGCGCCTCCCGACTTCAAGACGGTTACGCCGCCTTTCAGCGACTGCACGACAGCCACGCGCATAATCTGTGCCGACGCCTGCTTGCCGAAGAACAGCGACGCGGGTCCGATGACAAGCAAGAAGCACAGCGCCGCAAGCAGCGTGCGGGAGCTTCCCTTCCTCATGTTCCTTCTCTCCCTTCGAATTCGCGAATCGGATGCAAGGACGGCGAAGATTCCGTTTGCCCCCGCACTTCCGTTGCGGGCACGGGCTTCTCTTTGCCCTTCACTTTGATTTCGCCGATGAACGCCGTATCGAACCGCCCGGTCACGCGGTTCAGCGTTGCATCGCTGATCAGAATCTGTCCCGGCTTGGCGTTCGATTCCAGCCGCGCCGCAAGATTGACCGTATCGCCGATGGCCGTATAGTCCAGCCGCAGCATTTGCGAGCCGATGTTGCCGACGACGGCCGGACCGCTGTTGATGCCGACGCCGAACCGCACCGGAACGCCGATCTCGCGCAGGCAGCGCTCTTCCAGTTCCGCGGACTGCCGCTTCATCTCCAGCGCGGCCAGCACCGCGAGCTCGGGATGGTTCGGCTGCGAGACCGGCGCCCCGAAGATCGCCATGACGCCGTCGCCGATGAACTTGTCCAGCGTGCCGTTGTACTTGAAGACGGCTTTCGTACATATATCCAGGTATTCGTTCAACACTTGAATGATCTGCTCCGGCTCCAGCTTCTCGGACATCGGGGTAAATCCCCGAATATCGACGAACATGACGCTGATGTCCCTGCGCTGTCCGCCGACCTTAACCTCTTCGCCGGAGGCGAGCAGCTCGTCGACGACCGTCCGCGGCACGAAACGGCCGAAAATGTTCGTCACCCTGCCCCTTTCCGTGCGCTCCATGACGTAATACCGCACGACCGACCAGATCAGCACCGTCGTCATCGCCAAGAACGGATACGTGAACGGAATGAAGACGGACTCGAGCTGGTAAAGCTCGATCCAGGTCAAGGTATAGACTATGACAAGCGCCCCGTAGACGATAAAGGTCTTGTAGCCGGTCATCCGCGCGAACAGCAGGATCGGCAGCAGCGTCAGCAGCGCGATCAACGCGTAGCCGATGCCTTGACCGGATTGCGTATAGAACTTGCCCGCGACGAGCGACTGCGCCATGTTGGCGTGAATCTCCACTCCGTACATCTTCAGCACCGGACTGAGCGGCGTCAAGTACTCGTCCTGCAAGCCCGGCGCATACGGTCCGATCAGCACGATATCGCCTTGATAATATTCGGGCGGCACGTTGCCCGTCAGGACGTCGACGAAGCTCTGGGTGTCATAGCCCGTATCCGCGTTCATCGCTTCTCTCGGCTCCGTGTAGAACTGTGTCGTCAATTGGCCGCGCGCATCGACGGGCAACCGCTTGTCTCCCCGGTACCAGCCGTTCCTGCCGGCATCCCAACCGATTTGATGCGACGCGTCGAGCAAGTAATTCGCCAGCTTGACGCTGAACGCCGGAACCATCCTGCCCGCGTTGTCCCGCAAGCCGACCGTCAGCTTGCGCACGGTGCCGTCGTTGTCCTGCAGCACGTTGATGTGCCCGAGCTGATCCGGTCCTGCGCCGATGGTCGAAGCCGGGTAGGAGATCGATTCCGTCTCCAATGCGCCGGCCTGGTCCTGTCTTGCCTTGAAATTGAATACGACCGGCAGAACGACGTTCGGATACTTGCGCATCGTCTCCGCCATGGCCGCATCGATCGCGGGATCGTTCCCCGGCTCCGACAGCACGACGTCGAGCGCGATCGCTTTCGCGCCCGCATCCGCAAGCATGCCGATCATTTGCGCGTACAGACTGCGGTCCCACGGGAATTGCCCGAGCCCGTCTAGCGAAGCCTGGTCGATCGTAATCAGCTTGATGTTGACGTTCGGTTTTCGCGCCGCATCCGATTGCTTCGTTACTTTGTCTTGAAGCACCGATTCCAGCTTGCTCAGCGTCCCACCCGTTCCCAACTGGCTTAGAAACGACCAGAACAGCATAATGACGATACCGGCCGCAGCCGCGGCGATCCATTTGCGCCTGTGCATACACGCCCCCTATTCTCTTGTTCATGCTGCCAGAAATAGGCTATTAAGCTACCTATCATTCTAGAGTAGACTTACAACGATTGGCAACAACGGATTGTCGAAAAAACAAGAAAAATCCCGCTCCTGTCGAAACAGGGAACGGGACTTCATGTGCGCGTTTACGCGATTTATATGTGAGATTAGTTATTGAAAGCCGTGTCCGCGATCTTGATGGAGTCGGTCGGGCAGCCGTCTGCCGCATCTTGCAAATCATCGTATAAATCTTCCGGAATTTCCGTGTTGCCGTGGTTACCGTCGTTGCCGAAAATAACTTCAGCCAAACCTTCATCGTCGTAATCGTAAATGTCCGGTGCCGTTGCTCCGCACGCTCCGCATGCAATGCATGTATCTTTCTCTACCCAAGTAAATTTCGACATCGTGGTTCCTCCTATTATGTGGTAAGTTCAACCTTACGTTATGTGCTTCATACTAAGCATACAACCCTCACTCATCACTATATAACATATGCTCATCCCTTTGCAAGGATGTCCCGCGAATTCGTTTATTGCGGATTAAGGCCGACGGATCGTCGCCAAGCATGCCCGCCGTCAGCACCGCATCCTCGCCGAATTTGTCTCTCAATCTATCCATCGCTTGCGTCAGCGCCTCTTTCTTCGGCTGTTCGCTATAATTGAACAAATCCAGCTGGACCGCGGTTTCCGACTGCAGCGTCAGGTTCTGCAGCGTGATGCCGAGCAGGCGCGCGGGTTCGCCGTCCTTCCAATGCTTATCGAACAGCTTGCACGCTTCCCTATGAATATCGGCCGCGGAATCGGTAGGCGTCTCCAGCGTGACGGAGCGGTTGATCGTCACCATGTCCGGTCTCCGGATAACGATCTGAATCGTTGCGGCCATCATCTTCTGCTGCCTCATCCGCCTGCCGGTCTGGTCGGCCAGATTGAGCAGTATCCGGTGCGCTTCGTCCCGGTCGGTCACGTCTCTCGGGAGCGTCGTCGTGTGGCCGATCGACTTGTTCCGTCCGCGCTCGGCGTTGACAGGCGCGTAATCATAGCCGTGCGCGGCCGCCTTCATCCAGCTGCCGGTCACGCCGAAATGCTTGATCAGCGCCGCTTCTTCGGCGGCCGCAAGCTGTCCGATCGTACGGATGTTCAGCTTCGTCAGCTTCTCCGCCGTCTTCCGGCCGATGCCGAACAGCGTATCGCACGGCTTGGGCCAGAGCAGCCGGGGCACGTCGCGGATGCGCAGCACGGTGAAGCCGTTCGGCTTCTGCATGTCGGACGCCATCTTGGCCAGCAGTTTGTTCGGCGCGATACCGACGGAACAGGGCAAATTCCATTCCGTGCGGATCCGCTCCTGTATGGTATGCGCGATGTGAAGCGGTTCGCCAAAGGCGGCCGAGCCCGTTATATCCATATAGCACTCGTCGATCGAGACGGCTTCCACGAGCGGCGTATACTGCCTGGCTATTGACATGAAGCCTTTGGAGTACATGCGGTACAGGTTGAAATCGGGACTGATCAGCACGAGATCCGGACATTTGCGGAGCCCCTCGCGCACCGTCATGCCGGTCTTGACGCCTTGCGCCCGCGCGGCGTACGACGACGTCACGATGATCCCTCTCCGCTGCTCCACGCTTCCGGCGACCGCCGTCGGCTTGCCTTTATATAAGCGAGGCTCTTCCGCCTCGTGAACGGAACAATAGAACGCGTTCATGTCTAAATGAAGAATGACGCGGCTTTTGGGAGGCGCCGCTTCCCGCTCCTTCGTCATCGCAGCAACATCCTTCCGCGGATAACCGATACCCGAACTTATGATCGTATTTTCAGCATAGCAAGATAACGTCCGCCGCGTCAACTTTCGCCGCCGGCGAATGCATCCGACATTTACGCCCCGCTCTTCTGATGGTATAATAAAATATTATGACTAGAACGTAAAACTGGTCTTTGGAAGGGGGCTTCTGCATTCATGGGAAACACAATCTCCGTATTCGACACAACGCTGCGAGACGGCACACAGGGAGAAGGCATCAGTCTTTCCGCAGAGGATAAAGTCAAAATCGCCCAGAAGCTCGATCTGCTCGGCGTTCATTATATTGAAGGCGGAAATCCCGGCAGCAACAGCAAGGACATTGAATTTTTTCAGCGCATCAAAGGCATGAAGCTGAACGCGAAGCTGACCGCCTTCGGCAGCACGCGGCGGAAGAACAGCCTCGCCGAGCAAGACAGCAGCCTGCTGCGCATCGTGGAATCCGGCGTTCCGGCCGCTACGCTCGTCGGCAAGTCGTGGGACTTCCACGTACACACCGCGCTGCAAACGACGCTCGAAGAGAATCTGTCCATGATCTACGATTCCTTCGCCTTCCTGAAACGCAACGGCGTCGAGGCGATCTTCGACGCGGAGCATTTCTTCGACGGGTACAAGCATAATCCGGAGTACGCGCTCTCCGTGCTGCGCAAAGCGCAGGATGCGGGCGCCGACTGGATCGTGCTCTGCGACACGAACGGCGGCACCCTCCCTACGGAAATCCACGACATCGTCACGCGCGTCGCGTCCGAGCTGAATTCGCCGATCGGCATACATACGCATAACGATTGCGAGCTTGCCGTCGCCAATACGCTTGCGGCCGTACAAGCCGGCGCCCGTCAAATCCAGGGCACGATCAACGGCTACGGCGAACGCTGCGGTAACGCGAATCTCTGCTCGATCATTCCGAACCTGCAATTGAAAATGGATTACCGCTGCATCAGCGACGACCAGCTGCAGTCGCTGACGAAGACGGCGCGCTATATCAGCGAAATCGCCAACGTCCATATGCCCGTCGCGCAGCCGTATGTCGGCAACGCGGCGTTCGCGCACAAAGGCGGCATCCACGTATCGGCGATCATGAAAGATTCGAAGACGTACGAGCATATCCGGCCGGAGCTCGTCGGCAACAAGCAGCGCGTGCTCGTCTCCGAGCTCGCCGGCCAGAGCAACATCATTTCCAAGGCGCAAGAGCTCGGGCTCGACATTAACGCGAACAACGAGAAGACGAAGCAAATCATGGAGCGTATCAAGGAGCTGGAGCATCAAGGCTACCAATTCGAAGGCGCCGACGCCTCCCTCGAGCTGCTGCTACGCGACGCCTTCGGCGAGATGAAAGAGATTTTCAAGCTGGAATCGCTCAAAATGCTCGTCGAGAAAACGAACGGCCACGGCATGAACGCCGAGGCGATCGTGAAGGTCAATATCGACGGTCAAGCCGTCTATATGGCCGCCGAAGGCAACGGCCCCGTCAACGCGCTCAACAACGCGCTGCGCAAGGCGCTGGAAACCTACTATCCAAGCATTAACGATTTCCATCTGTCCGACTACAAGGTACGCGTCATCGACGAGAAGGACGCAACGGCCGCCAAAGTCCGCGTGCTCATGGAATCGACCGATTTCAAGAACACCTGGAACACGGTCGGCGTCTCCAGCAACGTCATCGAAGCGAGCTGGGAAGCGCTTGTCGACAGCATTCGCTACGCGCTGCTGACGAAGAGCAAAGTCGATTCGCATGACGAACCGCGCGAGCAGCTGGGTCTCGTGAACCACTGACCGGTGAAATTGCTAGCTATAGAAGGGGCTGCCCGCAACGGGCGGCCCCTTCTTTTGCATATGGGCTACGAACCGGTCGACCGGTAATGCCGGACGCCGATCCGCCAGACGAGCAGGCATGGCGCGAGGAACAGAAACCCGCTCAGCGGCGTCAGCGCGTAGAGCGCATGATCGGCACCTTCGCGCCCGAGGATGTACAGCAGCGGCAAATAGTTAATGCAGCCGAACGGGATGATGAAGGTGAAGAACCGTTTGATCCAGCGGTGATAGATGTTGAGCGGATACTGCGTCATTTCCCGTCCGCCGTCGGTGAAGATATTGACGATTTCCAGCCCCTGCACCGTCCAGAAGCTGATCGACGCGGCAAGGATGAAGATGCCGGTGTAAATGACGGTACCGCATAGGAGCATCAGGACGAGCGCCATGATTCTGAGTCCCGTCCACGCGACATCGATATGCATGACGGACCATACGAGCAGGGCCAGACTGAGCAGCAGCCTGCCAAGGCGGGCAAACTCGAACCGCGAGCCGAGCACCTGTACGACCGTGCCGCGCGGACGTACGAGAAGCCTGTCGAAATCGCCGCTCACGACAAGGCTCGAGAACGTATCGAAGCCGCGCGCGAACGTCTCGCTGAGCGAGAACGCCATCTGGGTCACGGCGAAGCATAGCGCCACCTCGTAGAAATCCCAGCCTTTCAGCTGCCCGAACCGTTCGAACATGAAGTACACCCCGGCCAATGTCGTGAACGGCGTCAAGCACTGGCCGACGAGGAGCAGCAAGAACGAGCCCCGATATTGCATTTGCGATTTCAAGATGATCAGCATGTATTTGAAATAAAGCTTCATGGCCCCGCTTCAGCCTCCCTGCACGACGATGCGCCGCAGCGCCCGTCCCATGGTGAATTTGCCGACGGCGACCAGCGCTGCGAGCCATGTCAATTGCCCCAGCAGCCCCACGGCCGCATCGGATTTCGTCAGATCCCCCGTATAGACCCGAAACGGAAAATCGACCGTCCAGTGAAACGGCAGCACGTATACGATGTTCTGCATCCATCCCGGCATCAGCGGCACCGGAATGATCATCCCGGCAAGAAATTCGCCGAATATGCTGAACATCAGCAGCGAGCCGCTCGGCGACATCGTGACGAACACGGAAATATAGATCAGCATCGACAACGATACGATCATGAGCAGGCCGATTAACAGCGCGGCGACGAAGAGCAGCAAGGTGAGCGGATCTGAAGGGAGCTCCAGCCGGTAAGGGTCCGGCAGAAACAGAGCAACAAGAAGAATCGGGAAGCAGCGCAGCAGCGCGCTCGACAACCGCTGGGCGAGCAGCTTGGCGAACCAGAAGCCGTAGATGCCGCTGGGCCGGCATAGCTCGTAAGCGATGTTGCCGCTTGTAATCAGCTGGAACAGCTCGTTGTCCCGGAGCCATAGAATGATGAAAGCCAGGAACGCCTGTTTGAGCCAGCTGTAGGTGATCACTTGGGACAGTGTCATCGGGGGTTGGTTGACGGTGTGCGCGTAGAACGCCTCGAAGACCATAATGAAGACGAAACCGAAGAAGAATTGCGTTCCGATGCCGGCCAGCGCCGCGGTGCGGTATTGAAGACCGGTGCTGACTCGGAGCCTGAAGACGGATAAGTAAGCCTTCCTCATAACCGGTACTCCTTGTACATCTGGACGATGATATCCTCGATCGGCTGGGTTTCGACCGCCACGTCCAGCAGTTCGACCTGCGCGGAGAGCCGGGTAATCGCCTCGGAGATCATCACCTGCTCGGTGTCGACGCCGAGTATGGCCCGCTCCGGCGTCCAGGACAGCAGCTCGGCGCCCGGAATATGCAGCGGCTTGCCGTTCTCGTGGTAGTCGGCGGTGATCGTCCGTTTCGTGCCGAACCGGCTCCGCAGGCCCTGCACGCTGCCGTCGTAGAGCAGCTTTCCTTTGCCGATCAGCAGAATCCGGCTCGCGAGCGCTTCGATGTCGTTCATATCATGCGTCGTCAGAATGACGGTGACGCCCTTCTCCTTGTTGATCTTCTTGATGAACTGCCGCACCGCGATCTTGGAAACCGCGTCAAGCCCGATCGTCGGTTCGTCCAGGAACAAGATGCGCGGGCTGTGCAGCAAGGAGGCGGCGATTTCGCAGCGCATCCGCTGGCCGAGGCTCAGCTGCCTGACCGGCGTGTGGATGATGGCGCCTAGATCGAGCGCCTCGACGAGCAGCGTCAGCGTCTCCTTGTACTGCGCCTCCGGTACGTCGTAGATGTCGCGCAGCAGCTCGAACGAGTCGAGCACCGGCACGTCCCACCACAGCTGCGAGCGCTGGCCGAACACGACGCCGATGTTCTTCACGAACGGCACCCGGTCCTTCCACGGGGTGAAGCCGTCGATGACGCACGCGCCGCGGTCCGGCACCAGGATGCCGCTCATGACTTTGATCGTTGTCGATTTGCCCGCCCCGTTCGGCCCGATGTAGCCGACGATTTCGCCGGGCGCAATCGAGAAGGAGATGTCCTGCAGCGCGTCGACCGCCGTGTACTCCCGATGGAACAGCGATTTGACCGCATGCCGGATACCCGGTTGCCGCTTCGCAACCAGGAATGTTTTGCTTATGCCTTCCAAAGTAATCAACTTCCTGTACCTCCATATTTTATTAGTGTATTGAGAATGACAGGGAGAAAAATATACCACTACCCTGCAAACGCTGTCAAGATTGAATTTGGATGAAGGAATAAAATCTCCGCAGCAAAAAGCGGATACCGCCATTAAGGTGCATCCGCTTCTTCGCCGTTCGTTCTATCCGTTGTATCTTCATTGTCACTGTCGGTTCTTAACCGTTGTTGACTCGTATCGTATTGGATCGCGCCGCCATGATCAGGTCGCCGCGTTCGCCTTCTCTTCAACTTCGGCATTCAGCCATTTGTCGATAAGCGACTGCCATTGCTCCTTCTTGATGACGCCCTCGACCCGTTCCCGGACGATACCGTTGCCGTCCACCAGCAGACTGATCGGGAACGAATTGATCTTGTACAGCTTCTGGGCGCTGCCCTCTCTGTCCATCAGGATGGTGAACGTCAGCTTCTGCTGATCGACGAATTCCCTCGCCTGCCGTTCCTTGTCGACGCTCGTCGCGTTGATCCCCAAGATTTGCAGCTTATCGCCATATTCCTTCGACAGCGCTTGAAGATCGGGCGCTTCCATCTCGCAGGGGTAACACCAGGACGCCCAGAAATTAACCAGCGTCAGCTTTTCCTGCTTCCCGCCGATCGCGACAGGCCGATCTTTCAGATCGGGCAAGCTGAGCGTCGGCGCGGTGAAACCCGGCTTCGGCAGCATATCCGACGATGCGGCCAAGACTTCGTCATGTTTGCCGTTATTCTGATATACGGCTACTCCCGCAAGCAGAAGTACAATGGCTAGCAATACGATCGATCGTTTCATGTTGGGCCTTCTTTCCAAAATTTGTCGATACATCCGACTCGCTTCCCCTATGTTACCACGAGCAAGAATGGCAGCTCAAGTTCAAGGGCACATTACCCGAAGACCATTCGGTCAAACCAGGGGCTTGGGGGCTGGAAACAGTGAAACAATCGACGAAATCCCGCGGCGCGGCCGGCGGTCCCGGTAAGCTGCGGACGACGGGACCGGCCGGTTCGGCGTCCGACTCGAAGCAAGGCGGCAAAGGCGGCGGCAAATGGCTGGAATACATGGCCCTGGCGACCGTACCGCTCGTGCTCGTGCTCGGCAACTCCATGCTGGTGCCGATTCTCCCGGAAATGGAACGCAAGCTTCACATCTCCACGTTTCAGGCAAGTCTCGTAATTACGTTATTCTCCGTCTCGGCGGGCTTAATTATTCCGATCTCCGGATATCTCTCCGACCGCTATTCAAGGAAAGGCGTCATCCTCCCTTCCCTGGCGCTCTACGGCGTCGCGGGAATCGGCGCCGGCGTCGCGGCGGTCATGCACTCGTACGGTTTCCTCATTGCCGCCCGGGCGCTGCAAGGCATCGGCGCCGCGGGAACGTCCTCGATCGCCATGGCGCTCGTGGGCGACAAATACAAGGACGGCGAAGAGAGCGAGGCGCTCGGCCTGATCGAAGCATCCAACGGCGCCGGCAAAGTCATCAGCCCGATCATCGGATCGCTGCTCGCGCTGCTGTCCTGGTACGCGCCGCTATTCGCGTTCCCGGCGTTCTGCGCTTGCTCGTTCGCCGCCGTGATGTTCCTCATCAAAGAACCGTCCCGGGAGAGCAAGGAACAAGCGCTGCCGATCAAACAATACGTCAAGGACATCGGCAAAGTGTTCCGGGAGAAAGGCAAATGGCTAATCAGCGCCTTCGTGTCGGGCTCGCTCGGCTTATTCATTCTGTTCGGCGTCCTGTTCCGGCTGTCGGACCTGCTGGAGAAGGCGCCTTATAACGTCGACGGCGTCGCGAAGGGCGGCGTACTCGCGATTCCGTTATTGTTCTTGGTCATAACCGCGTACATTACCGGCCGTAAAATCAAAAACAACGGCAAGCTGATGCGCGTCCTCATGATCATCGGACTCGCCGTCATGGGCGCCGCCTTGGCCGCAGCCGCGTTCCTTCACCGGAATATCTATGTGCTGATCGGTTTCGCCGCGCTAAGCAGCCTCGGAACCGGTCTGCTGCTGCCATGCTTGAACACATTGATCACCGGTTCCGTCGACCGCCAGCATCGCGGCATGGTGACATCGCTGTACAGCAGCCTGCGTTTCTTCGGCGTCGCCTTCGGTCCGCCGTTATTCGGCTGGATCGCAGCGAAATCCGATGCGCTGCTCTATGGCATCGTGTCGGGCTTGTCCGTAGCCGCGCTGCTGATCATCGTCTTCCTCGTGCACCCGCCGGCACAGGCCGGGGATGCGCCGGCCGAATAAATCAGCTCGGCTTGCAATCGCTCGATATGGCCATCCGACCTCCCGCTCCCGCGGCGCTTGCGCTATAATGAGGTTAATTATCGCTGTCATGCAGCCACAGAAGGAGAACCGCCGCCATGAGGCAGCCGCCGCGGAGAGCCGAGCTGGAACCGCAAGCCTGTAACCGCCTGATCGAGACATGCGTCAATGCGCTGCCCTATGAAGCATGCGGCGTATTAAGCGGCTCCTGCCACGGAGAGTTGCTTCGCATTTCCGGCGTCCATCCGATTCGAAACGCATCGCCGATTCCCGCGAAGGCCTTTGCCTTCGATCCGGCCGACTGGATCCGCGTGCTGTACGGCATGCAAAAAAACCGGCAATCGCTTGTCGGTTTCTTCCATTCCCATCCCGCTTCGCCTCCCGTGCCGAGCCCGGCCGACCGCGACGGTCTCCCGCCGGTTGACGGCGGCACCTCGTACTGGATCGTCGCTCCCCGGCATTCGGAGCTTGGAGCGGCGCTGCAGCCATATTGGCTGCAGGACGGGACGTTCCATCCGTTAATGCTTGCTCAAATAAGCGTATAAGTCCCCCAATGTCACCACATTCCGCTCCAGCATCCGCTTCAGATAATGAAGCCAAAGCCTGGCCGTCATCACCGCATCCTCGAGCGCATGATGACGCTGCCCGATCACGATGCCGGACTGCTCCAGCAGGTCATCCAAATGATAGCTGGCGCGCCCCGAATCCAGCCACTTGGCGACCATTATCGTATCCAGCACGCGATGCGTCAGGTTCACCTTCGACGTACGCCAGAGCGCGCTGTTCAGAAACTGCTTGTCATGCCCGCTGGCATGCGCGATGAGCAGCCTTTTCCCGACGAATGCCATAAAATCGTGCAGCACCTGCATCAGCTCGGGCGCGTCCCGCACCATCTCGTTCGTAATGCCGGTCAGCTCCGAAATCGGCCTCGGCACGCTGCGCTTCGGATTGACCAGACTGTAGAACGTCCGCTCTTCCAGCAGCTGCCCGCCTTTCAGCATAACCGCGCCGAACGAAATGATTTCGTCCCCGTTGGCCGGATAGAAGCCGGTCGTCTCCAGATCGAACACGACGACTTCCATTTCGGACAGCGGCTGGTCCATGATGGAATCTTTGCGTTGTTCCTTGGATATCGAGCGAATGAACGCCATCTGCTGCGCGTTCTGCACCCCCCTCATCGATGCCAGCGCCGGCGTGATGCCGCCCATTTTGTACAAATGCCACATCCGGCCTACGCCTTTCCGTTCGTTCATGTTCTTCCCCTCCGGATGAGCTTGCGCTTATATCCGGCCCAGCGCCCGTCTCCGAACCCGTTTCTGCAGCTTCTTCGCGACGCGAAGGCCGGTCTTCAGTTCCTCGATCAGTTCCTTGGTCATGCGGGCATGGGGGAGCTTGCCGTTGTTGGCATAGAAGCCGTCGTCCAGCTTGACGGTCGTCATCAAGCGCAGCCGCAGGAACAACGCGAATACCTCGGCATAGCGCGCGCCTTCCGTTTCATCGACAATCCCCAAGTCCGTCAGCGCTCGCAAGCGCGCAAGCGTGGACGTCCGGCGGATGCCCGCTTGGATGGCTAGCAGACGAACCGCGTTCACCATCGGAATATACGCGCCGTACTTCAGGTCGAGACTGCCCGAATCCTCGCCGTAACGCTCTTTGAACAGCTGGCCGAATACGCCGACGAGCACTTTGTGGCGCATCGTATTATGCAGCATATTCGCGGCGATCCGTTCATGGTCTTGCATATTTGCGAAGAAACAGTCTTGCAGCGTTTCGGCAAGCGCCGGCGCGCCCGCTGCCATGCGGCAGTCCGCCACGATCAGCAGGTATCTGACCCGCTCCCAGTCCGGATCCCGGAACCACTGCTCCAATTGCGCCTTCCATTGCGATTCCGAACGGCACCAGAGCGGATTGGCGCTGACGACCTCGCCCTCGCACGGCGGATAGCCAAGCTGTTGAAGCAGACAAACCGCCGTTTGCGCGAATCGCGCGAAGTACAGCGCGGTCGATTCCGCCTGCGCCGGATCAGCCGGGTCCGCATAGATCAACCCGCTGTCTTGATCGCTCGCGAAGGTCTGTTCCGCCCTGCCCCCGCTGCCGAACAGCAGATACGCATACGGCACGGGCGGAGAACCGAACCCCGACCGCGCCAGCTGCTCTTCCGAGAGGGCGACCGCGCGTCTGATGATGGCGTCGTGCATCGTGTTCAGATCCGTATAGAAGTGATCGATGCGCTGTTCGGCGAGCAGAGCTTCCAGACGCGAGTGAATATGGTCCCGCAAGCCGCGCAGCGAATGCGCGTCGCCGCAAGCGCCGATGCGCGCAAGCAGCTGCCCAAGAACCGGGTCGCTCATGCAGTGCTCACCTCATTATCAGGATAGTGGGTCCGAAACCGGCGGCGCCGTGCATAAGCGGCGCCGCAAGCTTCATCCCTATGAACGATATCGGAATCTATGCCGCAGTTTCCTTAGCCATGCATGGGGACTACATGTTTTGTTGAGCTTTCTTCATTTGTTCCGGGTAACCGAACGTGCCGTGCTCCGAGAGGTCAAGGCCGATGATCTCTTGCTCCTCCGTAACGCGAAGACCCATGACCGCTTTCATGATGCCGAGCAGCAGGAAGGAGGCGACCAGCGTATAGCCGCCGCAGACGACGACCGATTCCAATTGCACCCACAGCTGATGCCAGCTCCCCGTATCGATCAGACCGCCGACGCCGACGTTCAGTTTCTTCGCCAGCGCGTCGGTCGCGAAGATCCCGTTCGCAAGCGTCCCCCAGATGCCGGCCGCGCCATGCACCGACAGCGCGTAGATCGGATCGTCGACCTTGATTTTCTCGAAGAACTTGACGCTGAAGAAGACGAGGACGCCTGCGACGAGACCGATTACGACCGCCGCCCAAGGATCGACGAATGCGCAAGTCGCGGTGATGGCGACCAGACCGGCAAGCGCGCCGTTCAGCGTCGTCGTGATATCCGCTTTGCCGTTGACGAGCCAGGAGATCAACAATGCGGATACCGCGCCGCCCGCTGCGCCAAGCTGCGTATTGAACGCGACATAACCGAAGAATCCATCCCCTACGCTCAGCGCGCTGCCGGCGTTAAAGCCGAACCAGCCCACCCACAGAATCAGGACCGACAAGGCGCCAAACACTTGGTTGTGACCGAGAATTTCGTTCGCGGAGCCGTCTTTATTGAAGCGGCCGATCCGCGGTTTCAAGAGCACCGTCGCGGCGAAGGCCGCAATCGCGCCCGTCAAGTGAACGACGGTAGAGCCGGCGTAGTCCTGCGCGCCTTTCGTGAACAGCCAGCCGGAGGAGCTCCAGATCCAGTGCGCGATGACCGGATAGATGAGCGCGGTGAACAATACGGTGAAGACGAGATAGGCGGAGAGCTTGGCGCGTTCCGCGAAGCCGCCCCATGCAATGGAGAGCGACACTGCCGCGAAGGCCAGCTGGAAGACGAAGAATATCGTCGTCGGCAGCGAATCGCCGTCTCCCGCGGCTACGGCCGGCGAGAAGAATTGACCGCCCCACCCGATGACGCGGCTGATGGTGTTCTCGGCATTGTCGGCACCGAATGCGAAGGCATAGCCGATGGCCCAGTAAACCAAGGTACAGAGACCCAGCGTGAAAATCGTTTTCCCTGCAATATGGCCCGCATTCTTCATGCGCGTCGACCCGGACTCCAGCAGGATGAAACCGCCTTGCATCAAGATGACCAGAATGGCCGCAACGAGCACCCAAATCGAGTTGAGCCCCATGTTCAGCACGGCTGCGTCGGAATCATCCGCGAATGCCAATGCCGGGAATAACAACGATAAGGCTCCTAATGACAAAAGCAACTTCTTAACCATACGACCACTCCCTAATGTAATGTTTACTAACATATTACGAAAGACTTAATGTCATTATAGTCAGATCTTCCCGATTTGACAATAATGAGTTTGCCGTTTTGAGAAAAAAATCTAACGTTCGTCTCTTAAAACCAGCATAATGTTAAGTAATTTAACAATTAATCGGCTTGGTTTTCTGTTTTTCCGAACTCATACTTCGTGTTTTTCGCCAGCTAGTGCCCCTGCAGCGCCATCCGCGTCCGGCATCTCATTAGATTCTAGTGCTCCACCGCAACTAATGTCAGGTTTTATATACACGCAATATTGTGCATTTATTGTCAAAGCATAACGTTTGACTGTATGGTTCAGGATTTGTATCATAGTTATATAGGGTACTTATCTTTTTGGTACATACCATGCTTTATAAGGAAAGAGGTGTTCTCAATGTCTGATCAATGCCTATATCGGATCGGCGAATTATCCAAAGCGGCAGGCGTAAGTCCCCGCACAATCGACTTTTATACCTCCATCGGCCTAATCGAGCCCGAACGCCGCTCAGCCAAAAATTATCGTTTATACAGCGATGAAACCTTATCGCGTCTCAAACGTATCGTACAATTGAAGCAAGAAAAATTTTCGCTGGATGAGATCAAAGCAAGCTTGGCGGGCTGGAAGAAGGTTTCCTCGCAGGAGGAAGTGTCCGGACAGTTCATCGAGCTGGAGATCCATCTGGAGAAGCTGCAGCGCGAAGTGATGGCCATCGAGCCGGTTATTAGCCAATTGAAGCCTGGGCAGGCTAAACAAGTATTCAAACGGTTGATCCCGCAGACGGCCGCTTGCGTCGAGGCCTTAATGCTGCTGCTGAACAAAGGCGGATTCATGTAGCATTCCATTTAAACGGAGGGAACCTGTATGTTTTTTCACCCGATGGACTTCTTGATCATCATCGCTTTCGCGCTGTCGGTCTGGGCGCAATTCAGAGTCAAAGGCACATTCAATCGCTGGTCGGGCGTGCCGACGGCGAGCGGAATTACCGGCTATCAGGCCGCGCGGATGATGCTCGACCGGAACGGACTTCACGATATCCCGGTCGAGCCGGTACCGGGTACGCTCTCCGACCATTACGACCCGATCCACCGCGTCGTCAGACTTTCGGAGCATGTGTACTACGAGAACTCGATTTCCGCCGTCTCCGTCGCCTGCCACGAGGTCGGACACGCAATCCAGCATAAAGTGCACTATCCGATGCTTGCGCTCCGCCACCGCATCTTCCCGGTCGTTAATTTCGCGTCGGGCGCGGCGCCGTTTCTGCTGATCGCCGGCTTTCTGTTCAATCTCTCCGGTCTCGTCGGTCTCGGCATTATCTTCTTCTCCTGCGCCGTCGCTTTCCAGCTCGTCACGCTTCCGGTCGAATTCAACGCAAGCAGCCGCGCGCGCGACTTGATGGTTGCCGAAGGCTTCATCACGAACGACGAAGAGCGAGGAGTCGCCAAAGTATTGAACGCCGCCGCGCTGACCTATGTCGCCGCCGCGCTGATCTCGCTGCTTGAATTGATCAAGTACATTCTTATTTTCACCCAGCAGCAGCGCGATTAACGAACGATCATAATTCCCGCAAGAGCAAGGGGCGAGCAGCTATAGCTGCTCGCCCCTTCGTTTCATTCCTTCCGATAGACCGGCCTTCCGGTGATCGTCGCATAATCGAACGTCGACAGTCGATTGACCTCTACGGTTCAGCGATTGGCCTGACAAGCGCGAAGACCGGCCCACATAGGACCGGTCTTCGTGCAGTTATGCATGCGCCCATGCGCCGTTATACTTACGTACGGAAACGGCTAAGCGTCTCCTTGAGCCCTGTCGATACCGTCTCCAGCTTATCCGACAACCGGACAAGCCCTTCGCTGATGTTCGTCTGCTCGTTGCTGAGCGACGCGACTTCCTGCGACGTCGCGGAGGATTCCTCGGCTACCGCGCTGACGTTGCCCATCGCTTCGGACAATACGACCTGCGAACGTTCCAGCGTACCGATCGAGGTTGTCACCGAGCCCAGGCGGCCGACGAACTCGCCCATTTGGCCTTGCACCGTCAAGAAAATTTGATTCGCTTCTTTAACGGACTGGATCTGCTCCTGGAAGATCGGATACGCGTTCGACAGCACGTTGACCGTCTCGTCGATTTCCTTCTGGATCGCCTCCGTGATTTGACCGACGACATCGATGGACTGACGGGATTGATCGGCAAGCTTGCGAATCTCGTCCGCGACGACCATGAAGCCTTTGCCGGCCGTACCGGCACGCGCCGCTTCGATCGTGGCGTTCAGCGACAGAATGTTCGTCTGCTTCGTGATATTGTTCAAGACATCCAAAATTTTGCGAATCGAACCGGTCGATTCCTTCAGCTTGTCGACCTTCTCGACCATGGAACGGGTCATTTCTTCGGTCAAGCCGGTCTTCTCGATAAGCGTGCCCATATATACCGTACCTTGCTGGCTTGCCTTCTCCATTTCGGATGCCGCAACGCCCATCTCCTGGTTCGCGCTGGTCACCTGCTGCATCTGCTGGCCAATCTCGCTCGTCAAGTCGCTGCCTTTCTCCGCTTCGACCGCGAGGCTTGTAGCGCCATTGGCAATCTCTTCGGTAGCGACGGCAATTTCTTTGGCGGAGATCGCCGTTTTCTTCGAGGCGTCGGACAATTCTCCCGCCGTGACGAGCACGTCCTGCGCCGACTGGTTCGTCTGCGTCACAAGCACGGTTATTTGCGCCATCATCTGGTTGAAGCTTTGCGCCAATTGACCGATTTCGTCCTTCTTGTTGAGCGTCGAGCGAACCGTCAAATTGCCACGCTCGCCTTCGTTCATCAGGTTCCGCAGACGGACGAGCGGAATCGCGACCATGCGAATCACGAGCAAGCCGATCCCGATGGCCAGCAAGGCCGCAATGCCGGCCATAATGTACGTGGCATTGCGAATTTGCTTCGCGTCTTTGACAAGCTCCTTCACCGGAACGGTGCCGAGCATATTCCAGCCCGTGGTTTCGAATTTATTGTACATCGCCAGCACTTCGTCTCCGTCCGAGTCGGAGGTCGTCATGGAGCCCGCGGATTTCTTCAGCTGCTCTTCCGAAATCGCAATCGGCGACGGCTGGCCGAGCTGCGCTTCGTCGGAGCTGTAGATAACGTTGTTCTTCGCGTCCAGAATCAACGCTTCGCTGCCCTCTCCCAGCTTCAAGTCATCCAATTGATTTCCGATTTCGTGCAGTTTGATTTCAACGAGCATAATGAAGTTGCCCTCGTTGTTAACCGTGTTCTTCATGACGCGGCCCATCGCGAACGTCGGCTCGGTGCCTTTGTCGCTGTAGCCTTTCGCCTTGGAAGGGAGCCACACCAGACGGCCTTGTCCATCGACGACGCTTTGGAACCAATCGGCTTTGCTCGCGTCTTCCGAGGTGATGTTCGTGCTGCCAATCGTCACGGCATTCGATTTGCCGTTGATCGGCAGGATTGCCGCGCCGACGATCGTCTGGTTGCCGAGAATGTACGACTGGATCGTGTCGCTCAGCTTCTTCATCAAGTCGAACTTGTCGTAATCGTCCGTCGCCTTATGGTACGCGATCAGCATATCCTGGACGTTCTTGTCCAGCAGAATCTGCATGGAAAGAGCCTCGTAGTTCTTGAACATTAACTCCAGCTTACCGTTCGACTGGGCAAGCGCCACGGAGCTGGACTCCGCAACCTTGTCCTTGATGATGCTCTTCGAGGTCGAGTAGGAGAACAGGCCGACGCCAAGCACGCATATCAAGATCGCGCAAAAAATAATCAAGAACAGCATGAGTCCCACGGACTTGATCGGGTTCGTCAGCTTGACGTTCCTAATGCCTTTGACGGAGCTTTCATAAATGGATTTCATGTTACTGTTCGACTTGCCTTCGTTCGATAATTTCTTCGCGTTATCCTTCTTCAACTTGTTCTTCATCGCTTGACACCACCTGATTGTGTAATAGATTCCTGTTTTCGGAATTCGGCTGATTGCGGTACGTGTCGGTAGCCTATGTACGAAGTCGCAGCACCAGTTCCATCGTTCCTTATTCGACGCAATATCCAATTTATCGGAATGCGGAAATCGTTTTATTAGCCTATGGAAGAAAAATTTTAACAAAAAAAACATCCTGCCGAATGATCGACAAGGATGTTTCTAGGTCTATTGCATTATCGAATGCGTTTGCGCATCATGTCCATCGGCTTAACCGGGGCATTCACGCGCATGACGATATGCTGCAGCGGATGTCTCGCGGCATCGAGCGCATTGCCGTCCGTATCGGCGAGATCGCCGACCGTCTGTTTGAAGAACGTACCGTGCGGGCCGAAGAACTCGATTTCCTGGCCGGGTTTGAAATGGTTGCGCTGCTGGATGACGGCCGTGCCCGCGGCTTCATCGTACGAGAGCACGACGCCGGCAAAATCATAAGGCGCCGCTTTGTCTTCCGGCTGGTAAATATGATCTTCCGCGCCCGGAGTATCGTAGAAGAACCCCGTGTTGAGCGGCCGGTTGGCGGCTTTCCGAATATCGTCGAGCCATACCTGCTTCAGCTCGTAATGCTCCGGATCGGCCATGTACGAATCGATCGCCTGGCGATACGCATTGACGACCGTCGCCACGTAGTGAAGGCTCTTCATGCGCCCTTCGATCTTGAAGCTGTCGACGCCGACTTCGATCAAATCCGGGATATGCTCCAGCATGCATAGGTCTTTGGAGCCCATCGTGAACTGATCGGCGTCCATGCCGACCATCTGCAGATCGTCTTCGTAGATGTCGTATTTCCATCTGCAGGACTGGCAGCAGCCGCCCCGGTTGGAATCGCGGTCCGTAAAGTGGTTGGACAGCACGCAGCGTCCGGAGAACGACGAACACATGGCGCCGTGGATGAACGCCTCGATCTCGATATCGACATGCGCCTTGATTTCCGCGATCTCTTCGAGGCTCGCTTCGCGCGCCAGAACGACGCGCGGCAGTCCCTCGTCCTTCCAGAATTTCACGGCTTGCCAGTTCAACGTCGACTGCTGCGTGCTCAGGTGCACTTCGAGCTTCGGCGCAACGCGCTGCGCGGTTTCGATAATGATCGGGTCGGCCGCGATAATGGCGGCGATGCCTGCCCGTTCAAGCTCTTGCAGATAGGTTTCCAAGCCGTCGATGTCTTCGTTATGGGCGTATATATTCGTAGCGACGAACACCTTGGCGCCGTAGCGCGCGGCGAATTCGACGCCTTCCTTCATTTCTTCGAAACTGAAATTGTCGGCGTTCGAGCGAAGTCCGTACTTCTGTCCGCCGATATAGACCGCGTCCGCACCGTAATGAACGGCGAATTTCAATTTCTCCAGGTTGCCTGCCGGAGCAAGCAGTTCCGGCTTATCCAACCGGTTTCGTTTGCCCTTCAATCGAGGGGCGGATTGCGTTGTCACCATTCTCACCTCCAAAACATACATGGGCAGCTCGCAGGCCCGGGCAGCCGCACGTACGCAGACCCGGGCGGCGAACGAAGCTCGCGGCCGAGGTCAGCATAGCCGACGGCCAGGGCAACTTATGCAATTGATCTGCCCTTAATACACTTGTTCTTTATAGAAAAACCCATAGGACAGCTCCCGGCCCGGATCCTGCAGCGCTTGGATGGATTCGAGCCACGCTTCGTTGAACGCATAGCCTTCCGGGTCCGCCATGTACGCGTCGATCGCCGCGCGATACGCGCGCACGACGGTTTCGTTGTATGTTATCGATTTTAGCAGGCCTTCAATCCGAAAGCTATCGATATTAACTTCCATCAGCTCATGCAGGTTCTCAAGCATGCACAGATCGTCGGAGCTCATGATATGGGTTCCGTTCGCGTCTTCATAGATCGGGAATCGCTCGCCCGGACGCTCCGCCTCCACGAGGTACAAGCCGTCCTCGCGCTTGCCGTGCACCGGCACGTTCTCCTCGGCGCCATCCTTGTTCTGATGGACGAAATAATTGTGCACGAGCGGACGCTTGGAATGATATATATTCGTCATGCCGTGCACCTGCACTTGAACGGCAAGCGGCGTGTTCTGTTTCACGCCGATGATCTGGTCCATGTTCAATTCCCGCGCGAGCACGACCCTGGAAGCGCCGCGGCGTCCCCAGTAATTGGCCGTCGCGTAATTCGTCGACGTCATCTCGGCGTTCCAGTGCAGCTTCATATCCGGCGCGGCCTCGCGCGCCGCCATAAGCACGGCGGGATCGCCGAATACGACCGCATCGACGCCGGCATCGGCCAGCGCCCGAAGATATTCCGGGAGCGTGTCGACCGTTGCATTATCCATCATGTTGTTGACCGCTGCGTAGACGGAAACGCGATGCGCGTGAGCCAGCTTGACGGCCGCCGCGATTCCGGCGATGTCGAAATCCCCGGGAAGCCGCATGCCGTAACGCGCTTCGCCAATAACGAACGCATCCGCGCCCGCTTCAATTAGCCGCTCCATGTCGGCGAGAGAAGCTGCATCGATGAGCAGCTCCGGCTTTGTTGCCATTTGCAAATCCTCCTAAACGTTACTTGAACGAAGCCTGCGGCCGGTTCGCGTGCCAAGACAGCAAACCGGCTTCGCATGCATCATCTATGGCGTCGCCATTTGATTGCTCTTCGCGATGTTCTGATTATGCTGCTTGAGCGTTTCCGCGAACAAATGCTTCTGACTGCCGTCTTTCTTCGTGACGTAGTAATAATAATCCGTCTTGGCCGGGAACAGCGCCGCTTCGATCGACTTCAAGCTCGGCGAAGCGATCGGCCCCGGCGGAAGACCCTTGATCTTGTACGTGTTGTACGGACTATCGACCTGCAGGTCCGCTTCCATCAGATGCTCCTTCTGCTTGTCGAGCAAATACTGCACGGTCGCGTCGATTTGCAGCGGCATCCCCTTCTTCAGCCGGTTATAAATAATCCCGGCAACGATCGGCCGCTCCTCGTCGACGACGACTTCCCGCTCGACTAACGAGGCGATCGTCAGCATTTGATGGAAATTAACGCCGTTCTCGGCAAGCGCATCATCCCAATTCTCCGGCAGGCTGTCCAGCTTGCGGTCCGTCTCCTGCAGCATCCGGTCGATGATCGCCTCCGGCTTGCTGTCCTTGGGCAGCTCGTACGTCTCGGGGAACATATAGCCTTCCAGCCGATGACGCAGCTTGCCGTCCTTCGGCACGTTCTTCGCGGCATCCGCATCCGGCCACGCCTGATCCTTGTCGGCGGCCGCAATGAAGCCCGCTTTGTCGTCGTATCCGGCCTCGGCCAGCTTGTCCGCGATTTGCTCCACCGTGAACCCTTCCGGAATCGTGAAGCGAATCGTCTCCGCCGGCAGAATTTCGCCGGCGTTCAATTTGTCGATAATCTCCTGCTTGTTCATGCCCGGATGAAGCTCGTAGACGCCGGCTTGGAATCGCGGCCCTTCGTTCTTGTAGCGCAAATAATATTTGAACAGGAACGCATTGCGAATGATGCCATGGTCTTCAAGCACCTCCGCGAACGCCAGGGGCGAAGAGCCTTTCTTCAGCTCGACCTGCACCGTATCGCCTGAGGATGTCGGCCGAAGTCCGTTCCAAATATACAGATAAGTGCCGCCTACGATGAGGATCATCAGGCTTAAGAGCGATGTTATGACCCAGAACGTAATTCGCGCTTTTGACGGCCCGACTGGGCGCATGTCTTCGTTTGCCGGCCAGTCGTTATCCGGCCGGTGCTTTGATGGACTCAAGCAACGATCCCCCGTTTCTATTGTCAGCGCGGAAAAGGGGCGGTCAGCGCCGCCCCCATCCGTTCGTTTCTATTTGACGATCAGGCATCGCCATTAAGGCTGGTCGTCGCCTTCGAACATCAGATCGTCGTAAGCTTCCGCGACGTCTTCCCATTCCTCGTCATCCTCGATGGACTCCAGCTCCGGCTCGGAACCGTCGTTCATGACGATGCGGAAGAACGCGATTTCGTCTTCCTTCTGCATGCTTTGCGATTGCAAGCCTGCATAGGCGCGGTCGCCCAGCTGAAACTCGGCAACGATTTGAAACGGTTCCGTCTCGCCCGCATCGCCGATCAAGTCAACTTCCGTCCCGTAAATAGGGCTCAGCACGGAAATCCGTTTTACTTCGGACAAGATACAGATCTCCTTTCAACGAACGCCGGCCGGCGGCAGCCACATCCGAAGCTCCTGCTCCGATGCGAGCCGATCCGATTAGTCGTTGTCGTCAATTTCCGCAAGCAGCGTATTAAAGGTCTCTTCGACCATATTCCATTCTTCTTCGTCTTCGATCGTGTACAGCTTCAGATCGTCGCCGTCTTCCTCGTAGCGGAACGCGTACACCTCATCCGCTTCTTCGTCCTGCTCGTCTTCGGCATCGACATTCAGCGGAACGACCATCATATATTTCTGATCGGAGCCGTCAACCTCGAACTTCATGACTACCTCGAACTCTTCCTCGTTGCCTTCTTCATCCGGAATATAGATGATTTCCGGCTCTTCGTTCTGCATGTTGTCGTTTGCCATCGTAACCCTCACCTTTTCGTTTTAGAATCGAGATAATTTTGCAAAATGAGCGTCGCCGCCATTTTGTCCACCACTAACTTTCGCTTCTTTCGGCTGACATCCGCTTCAATCAGCGTTCGTTCTGCGGCAACGGTCGTCAGCCGTTCGTCCCAAAGGTGTACGGGTACATTTAGCTTTTGCTGTAAATGTTGAGCGAATGCGATGCAAATTTCGCCACGCGGACCGATGGTGCCATTCATGTTCTTCGGTAATCCGACAACGATCTCCGATACTTCATGTTCCTGCATGAGCTTCGCGATGTCCTCGTCCTCGCTGTTATCGCGGCGCTTCGCGACAACGCCGACGCCCTGCGCGGTCCAGCCGAATGCATCACTGACGGCAACGCCGATCCTGCGGTCGCCGTAATCCAAACCCATTAGACGCATGCGACGGGAACCTCATTTCTTCCTGTAGTCGATCATGATTTGCTGTGCTGGCTTAGGTATGAGCGCACCAGCTCTTCAATCAATTCATCGCGCTCTTTCCTGCGAATCAAGCTGCGCGCATTGTTATGCCGCGGAATGTAAGCAGGATCTCCGGACAACAAATAACCGACAATTTGATTGATGGGATTGTAATCCTTCTCAAGCAGCGCATCGTAGACGGAGAGCATGATTTCCTTCGAAGAGGCTTCCCCTTCGGCTTTCACGTCGAATTTCATTGTCTTGTCCATTGAATTCATCGCCAGCACCTCACTTTCCAAGTCGCTTGACAGCCAATTTATGTCTCTATCATATCACATTTGACTGCGCAAGAACCAGTTCTTCGGCAATTTGCAGCGCCTGCGCCAGTTTGGACGGATCCTTGCCGCCGGCTTGCGCCATATCCGGACGTCCGCCGCCGCCGCCGCCGCAAGCCGCTGCTGCCTCTTTCACGATCTTGCCGGCATGGAAGCCTTGCTTGACGAGATCCGGCGATACAGCCGCGACCAGATTGACTTTGTCCTCGGCAACGGCGCCAAGCACGATCACCGAGCTGGTCAGCTTCGTCTTCAGCTCATCCGCGATGCCGCGCAGCGCATCCATCGAAGGCGCGCTGACTTGGGCCGCGAGCAGGGTTACGCCGCCGACCGTCTTCGTCTGCGATTCCAGCGAGCCCGCTTCGATGCGGCTCAGCTTGCTTTGCAGCGATTCGTTGTCGCGGGTCAGCTCCTTCGCTTGCGCGTTCAACCCTTCGATCCGCTTCGGCACGTCGTTCAGGCTGCTCTTCAGCAGCGCGGCCGCTTGCTTCAGCAGGTCCAGCTGCCCTTCCATGTACAGGTAAGCGTGACGGCCGGTCAGTGCCTCGATCCGGCGGACGCCGGAACCGATGCCGCTCTCGCTGACGAGCTTGAACAAGCCGATTTGGGACGTGTTCGTCACGTGGCAGCCGCCGCACAGCTCAAGGCTGTAGCTGCCTACGCGCACGACGCGCACGACGTCGCCGTATTTCTCGCCGAACAGCGCCATGGCGCCCATCGCTTTCGCTTCGGCCAGCGATTTGTAGTCGATCTGCAGCGTCGTGCCGAGCCAGATCTGCTCGTTGACGCGGCGCTCGATGTCAGCCAGCTCTTCCGGGCTGATGCTGCCGAAATGCGAGAAGTCGAAGCGCAGGCGATCCGGCTCGACCAGGGAGCCCGCCTGGTTGACATGCTCGCCGAGCACGTCTTTCAGCGCGCGGTGCAGCAAGTGCGTCGCCGTATGGTTCTTGATCGTATCCTCGCGCGTCTGCGTCGTGACGACCGCTTGCACGGTATCGCCCGTCTTGACGGTGCCGCGCCCGACGACGGCGTGATGAACCGGCTGGCCATGCGGCGCTTTCGTAACGTTCCCGACGCTCAGCGCGAAGCCTTCGCCGCTGATCGTGCCGCTGTCGCCGACCTGCCCGCCGCTTTCGGCGTAGAAGGACGTGCGGTCCAGTATGACCAGAACCTCGGCGCCTTCGCCGGCTCCATCGACAAGCGCATCGCCGTCGACAATCGCAATAACCTTGGCCCCCTCGACAGCGAGCTCCTCATAGCCGACGAATTCCGACTTCGCCGTGAAATCCGCCAGCGGTCCGCCCTGCACGTTCATGCCGCCAGTATCCTGACGCGCTGCGCGGGCGCGGGTGCGCTGCTCTTCCATCGCCGCGTCGAAGCCTTCGCGGTCGACCGTCATGCCATGCTCGGCGGCATAATCTTCCGTCAAGTCGAACGGGAAACCGTACGTATCGTACAGCTTGAACGCGTCCGGTCCGCTGATCCGCGCGCCGCCATCGGCTTTCGCCGTCTTCACCAGCTCGCCGAGCAAGGACAGGCCGTCCGACAGCGTCTCGTGGAAACGCTCTTCTTCCGTACGCATCACTTTCTCGATGAATTCGCGCTTCTCGACGATTTCCGAGTAGTAGGCGCCCATGATTTCGCCGACGATCGCCACGAGCTCGAACAGGAACGGACGGTCGACGCCGAGCGACTTGCCGTAACGAACCGCGCGGCGAAGCAATCGGCGGATCACGTAGCCGCGGCCTTCGTTCGACGGCATGACGCCGTCGCCGATGGCGAACGCTACCGTACGGACATGATCGGCAATGACTTTCAGCGCGATGTCGTGCTCCGGATTGGTATGGTAGGTTACGCCGGCGACTTCGCAAGTGCGGTCGATGATCGGACGGAACAGATCCGTGTCGAAGTTGGAATCGACGTTCTGCAGAATCGACGTGAACCGCTCGAGGCCCGCGCCCGTATCGATATTTTTGTTCGGCAGCGGGGTATAGCTGCCGTCTTTATTATGATTATATTGCGAAAAGACGAGGTTCCATACTTCGAGAAACCGTTCATTTTCGCCGCCCGGCCAGCATTCCGGGTCGTTCAGGTCGCCGAATGCGTCGCCGCGGTCGTAGAAAATTTCCGTGCAAGGGCCGCAAGGGCCTTCGCCGATATCCCAGAAGTTCTCTTCCAGCTTGTAAATCCGCTCGGCCGGCAAGCCGATTTTCTCGTTCCAGTAGCGGAACGCTTCTTCGTCTTCCGGGTAAACCGTGACGGACAGACGCTCCGGATCGAATCCGATCCATTGCGGGCTCGTCAGAAACTCCCATGCCCACGTGATGACTTCTTCCTTGAAATAGTCGCCGATCGAGAAGTTGCCCAGCATTTCGAACATCGTATGATGGCGGCGCGTCTTGCCGACGTTCTCGATATCGTTCGTCCGAATGCACTTCTGCGAGTTCGCGATGCGCGGATTGTCCGGAATGACGCGGCCGTCGAAATACGGCTTCAGCGGCGCCATGCCTGCGTTGATCCAGAGCAGGGATGGATCGTTATGCGGCACGAGCGAAGCGCTCGGCTCGATCTTATGGCCTTTGCTCTCGAAAAAAGCGAGCCATTTGGAACGAATTTCACTTGCTTTCATGTCCAATCTACCTCCACAATGTCGATAAAATAAAAAAACGCCCCCATCTAACAGGGACGAATCGTTCGCGGTACCACCCTGGTTATTGCCCGGCAGCGTAACGCGCGCTTGCAAGCGGCCGCATTCAGCCCGGACAATCTCCTTCAGCAGACGGTAACGGGTCCAACCGGCGAAGTTCGTTCGCACTCCGAAACCAGCTTTCGCTCATCCTTCGCCCTTAGAATTCTTTCAGCCGACGCGTTATCGTTCGCGGAATGGTTGTTGTACACACAAACCAATCCGCTGACGGAATGCTGTATGTCCAATCTCGCGATTGTACACACAAACCAATCCGCTGACGCGAAGAAATTCTTTCTCTGTTGGCGGTCTATGAACTACTTCGGTTTCCTCAACGTATTCAGGTATGCAATTCACCTAGATAAAGATAGAATATCAGCAATCCGTATTCGCTGTCAAATCGTCTTCCTGCGAACGTAGTAGGCGAAAATATGCTGCACGATTACCTTCAGCGCCGCGAAGATCGGCACCGCGAGAATCATGCCGACGATGCCTGCCAATTCGCCGCCGACCAGCAGCGCGAAAATAATCGACAGCGGATGCATATGCAGCGTGCGACCGACCACCTGCGGCGAAATGATGTTGCCCTCGAGGATCTGACAGAGGGTATTGACGATGACGACCATCAGCATCATTTTGATCGAGACGGTCGATGCCATGACGAGCGCCGGCGCGGCGCCGAAGAACGGGCCCAGGTACGGAATGATGTTCGTGACGGCGACGACGCTCGCCAGCAGCAGCGCATACGGCATGCCGATAATCAGATAGCCGATGTAGGCGAGCGTGCCGACGATGACGCATACGAGGAATTGGCCGCGGATGTAACTGCCCAGCGCGTTGTCGATGTCCTTCAGCAGCCGCACGGCATGCTTGCGGTGCGGCTTCGGGACATAGGTGAGCAACGTCCGTTCGAAGACCTCGAAATCCTTCAAGATGTAGAACGCGAGGAACGGAATAATGAACGCGATGAAGACGACGTTCAGCATCTCGCCGATGTTGTTGATGAAGCTGAAGATGGCGTCCGAGCCCTGTTTCTCCAGCTTGTACAGCGATTTATTGATGCCCGAGCGGATGCTCTCCGGCAGAAACGACGAATTGTTCAAGTCGTCCACGATGTTCTGCGCCTTCATCGACAAATCCGGCATATGGCGGTTCAGCTCCTGCAGCTGCTCCATGAACATCGGGATGGCATTCATCAGGATGACCGTGAGCGCCGCGCAGAAGACGGCGTAGATGAGCAGCACGGCCATTGTCCGAGGCACCCGCCGCTCGTTCAGCAGGCTGACGATCGGATTGAGCACGTAGGAGATAATCATCGCGATCAGGAACGGCGCGAGCACCGCCCGCAGGAAGACGTAGATATGGATGAATATCGGCTTCAGCAGCAGCAGGAGATACAGGGCGACCAGTCCCAGAATGAGATAGACGAGCCATCTGAATATGCGATTGTTCGTGAACCGTTCCACCTCGATGCCCCCTTCGATCGACTTGCCGAAGCGCTCTACTGCCATGCGTGTTCGATAAGACCGGCATTATTACAGTATATGTACAAGTTGCCGGAATCATCCCGCAATCTGCCGAAAGGGAGCCGGTTCTCCGGCGCAAGGAACGGACAAATAAAAAAACGGCCTATAAATTAGGCCGTTTCCCTAAAAACGCAGCTGAACGCTGCACGCTAGTTCGCATGAACCTGCGGCATTTCGTCTTCAAAGAACAAATCGTCCAGCGAGCTGAGCGTGCCGTCTTCTTCAACCTGATAGACCGACATTTTCTCGCCGTTCACCGTTAATTCGATGAAGCATCCCCAACAGTAATACTGGTGCGATCCGATTTTTCCGATATCCTTTGAACTGCAATTCGGGCATTTCATAGCTCATTTCTCCCTAATATCCGTCTCAGAAACAACGACCGGCGAGAGGAATTCCTCGCTTCCGGCCGGTACTATAATTACATCGTTGCCTAGCATGACTTCGTCGGCTTGCGGCGGAGCTGGCAGCCACTTACGGCCTTCCATGATATCCGCTATGAAACCATCCGTCAACTCGTAGCCTATTATTTGTGTACCCTGTATTTCGCCAAAATAAACATCCGAAACGCGTCCAAGTTGTTCGCCGTGCGCGGTAACGACGGGCAAATCCTTCAAACGAACGGTTCCCGTCAGGAACGAACGCTGAATTTCCGTTTGTTTCGTTCGCTGCACCGAGGCTTCGTTCATGATGAGAACCGAGTCCTCTCCGCAGACCAGAACCTCGCTCCACACAACGGCTTTCATCGAAGTCAGGAACCGCCGTCCGGCGTCCAGAATAATGCCGCCGAGCTGCCAGTGTTCATCGAACCATGCGTCCTTCACATACCCGACATGCTTACCGGCGTTCATTTCAATGACAGGCAGTCCAATCAGATGCTGTAGTCGCAACACAGTCTGGTAAAGCCTCCTAGGCAGTAGTACGAATGCGGCCCATAAAGGTTTCAATTTTTTTTGCCGCCGCTTCGAGTTCCTCCGTAGTATTTCTCAAACCGAAGCTAAATCGTACGGCGGATGCCTGACGTTCCTGCGAGACGCCCATTGCCCGCAGCACATGCGATGGCTCAAGCGCGCCTGCGGTGCAGGCGGAACCGCCGGATGCCGCGATACCGGCAATGTCCAGATTCATCAGCATCGTCTCCGTGCTGATCCCGAGGAAGCTGAGATTGACGATGTGCGGAGCATATGCTTCGTCATGACCGTTCACGACGACCCGGTCCGCGCCGGCGATTGCTTTCATCCGTTCTATCCATGTATAACGAAGCTTGTCCAACAAAAGTTTCCGTTCCGCCATCTCGTTCACACAACGTTCAAACGCTGCGGCGAAACCGGCGATGCCGGCAATGTTCTCGGTGCCCGGCCTCCGCTTCCGTTCCTGGGATCCCCCGTGAAGCAGCGGTTCGATCGCGACGCCCTTGCGGACGAATAGCGCGCCCACGCCCTGCGGCCCGTTGATCTTATGGGCGGAGAAGCTCATCAGATCGACCGGCAGCGTCCGCAGGTCGATCGGCAGCTTGCCAAGCGCCTGCACGGCATCGACGTGACAAACAACGCCGCTAGACCGGGCGAGCTCACCGATTGCCGCAATCGGTTGAATCGTGCCGGTCTCGTTGTTGACATACATAACGCTGATCAGCGCCGTATCGTCCGCGATCGCTTCCGCGACATCCGGAAGCGCCACGATCCCCTGCTCGTTCACCGGCAGCACGGTCAGACGAAACCCTTCGCGCTCCAGCGACTCGCAGGCATGCAGTACCGCGTGATGCTCGGTCGCGGCCGTAATGATATGGGATTTGCCGCGTTTGCGGGCGGCTCTCGCCGCACCGATAAGCGCTTCGTTATCGCTCTCCGTGCCGCCGCTCGTAAACACAAGCTCGGCCGGCGCGCAGCCGATGCCGCCGGCGATCAGATCGCGCGCGCGGTTCAGCAGCTGCCTTGCCGCGCGTCCGTTGCCATGAATGCTGGACGGGTTGCCTACGATTCCGGCGTAGACGTCCATCATCGCCGCCGCCGCATCGGGATGCATCGGCGACGATGCCGCGTGATCGTAATAAATGCGTTCCATTATGCCATCATCCTTAAATATAGAACATGTAAGAGTCTTGCTGAACCTCTTCCTTGTACGCCACGAGGTCGGCAAGCGTCGTCGAATCCAGTACGTCCGCGATGCTGTTGCGGATGCGGAGCCACAGGTTCCGCTTGGCCGGATCGTCCTCTTCCGTGAAGTCGACCGGCGAGATCGGGCCTTCCAGAATGCGAATAACGTCGCCGGACGTAATATTCTGCGGTTCCTTGGACAGAATGTAACCGCCGTACGCGCCGCGGATGCTCTTCACGAGTCCCGCGTTCCGCAGCGGCGCGATCAGCTGCTCCAAGTAATGCTCCGATAGCTGGTTGCGTTCCGCGATGCTCTTGAGCGATGTCGGGCCTTCGCCGAATTTGGCTGCCAGCTCCATCATGATCGTAAGGCCGTAACGGCCTTTCGTAGAAATTTTCATATCGTGCACCTCTTCTCCGACGAAACAAAATCTTATTTATAAGGTTGCTTCCGTAATCGATTACAATTCATGGTATTCCCATATCATATCTATGTTAACATAACCGGACGGCGTTTTGTTGAAAAACGATGACACTTTCATGAAAAAAGGGTTGAAAGTGTGCTACAATAACAACTTAAGCGCCCAATTCGGCTGCTTCCTGCCAGAATGGGTTGATAGACAAGGTGGTGGATCATAGCTATGAGCAATTCCAATATCCGTGTCGTCGTCGGCATGTCCGGCGGCGTCGATTCGTCCGTGACCGCCCTGCTGCTGAAGCAGCAAGGATACGATGTCATCGGCATCTTCATGAAGAACTGGGATGATACCGACGAGCTCGGCCATTGCACGGCCGAGGAAGACGCGGAAGACGTGCGCCGCGTCTGCGACCAGATCGGCATCCCTTATTATACGGTCAATTTCGAGAAAGCCTACCACGACAAAGTGTTCGCCTACTTTCTCGATGAATACCGGAACGGCCGCACGCCGAACCCCGACGTCATGTGCAACCGTGAAATCAAGTTCGGCGATTTCCTGCAGAAAGCGCTGGAGCTTGGCGCCGACTACTTGGCAACCGGGCACTACGCCCGCCTGGAGCGGACCGCCGACGGCGAATCGAAGCTGCTGCGCGGCGTGGATTCCGGCAAGGACCAGACGTACTTCCTGCACGCGCTGCGGCAGGATCAGCTGGCGAAGGCGATGTTCCCGATCGGCCACCTGCCGAAGCCGGAAGTTCGCCGGATCGCCGAGGAATTCGGCCTGGCGACGGCCAAGAAGAAGGACAGCACCGGCGTCTGCTTCATCGGCGAACGCAACTTCAAGCAGTTCCTGAGCGGCTATTTGCCCGCGCAGCCCGGTCCGATGATCGATATCATGACCGGCGAGACGAAGGGCCGACACGACGGCCTGATGTACTATACGCTCGGCCAGCGCCAAGGGCTCGGCATCGGCGGCTCCGGCAGCGGCGAGCCGTGGTTCGTCGCGGACAAGGACTTGAAGGAGAACATCCTGTACGTGGTGCAGGGAGATGCGCATCCCAGCTTGTACTCGGCCGGCTTGACCGCGACGGGCATCAATTGGATCTCCCCGGCCAAGCCGAATGGCGAGTTCGTCTGCACGGCGAAATTCCGTTACCGTCAACCGGACCAGCAGGTGAAGGTGACGTTCCGTCCCGACGGGTCGACGGCCGATGTCGTCTTCGCCGAGCGGCAGAAAGCGATCACGCCCGGCCAAGCCGTCGTCTTCTATGACGGGGACGTCTGTCTCGGCGGCGGCACGATCGATATCGTGAAGAAATAACCGAAGCTTCCGGGAAAGGGAATGGAAGCGATGAAGAGCAACCATGACAAGAAGAGACGGCCGAATGGCCGTCTCTTCGTTTATGATGACGCGGCAAGAGCGTCCGTTCAGCCCGTCTCCGCCTGCAAGTTATCTTCAATCAGCAGCTCCTCGTCGGCATCGTTAACCGCGTGCTTGCGGATCTGGATGCGCGAGATACGCAGATGATCGGTTTCCTCGATAATGAATTCGAAGCCGATCGGATGCACGACCCGCTGTCCTTGCGTCGGCGGATTCTCGAGCTGCGCGTACATCCAGCCCCCGATCGTATCGTAATCGTCGCTTTCGATCTCCGTGCCGAAGCAGCTGTTCACTGCCTCGATCAGCATCATGCCGTTGACGGAATGCGAGCCGTCCTCCTTCGGTTCGACATCGGGTCGTTCCTCGTCGAATTCGTCCTGAATTTCGCCGACGATTTCCTCCATGATGTCTTCCAAAGTGACAAGGCCCGACGTGCCGCCGTATTCGTCGATCAGAATGGCGATTTGCGTCTTCTTCTTCTGCATCAGCTTGAGCAGCGTGCTGATATGCATCGAATCCGGCACCGTCGTCATCGGCCGGGCGATTTCCCGGATGTCTTCAATGTGCTGACGGGATACCTTCAACAGATCTTTTATATGAATGAAACCGATAATGTTGTCTTTGTCCTTCTCGCATAAGGGATAACGGGTATGCATTTCCTTCAGCGCGATCGCTTGGTTCTCCTCGAACGGCAGGTTCGCGTACAGACAGATCATTTCGGTACGTGGAATCATGATTTCCCTGGCATGGGTTTCGGCGAATTCGAAAATATTGTCGACCAGCGTAAGCTCCGTATTATCGATGAGACCGGACTTGTGGCTTTCCTTCATCAGGATGCGGATTTCCTCTTCCGTATGAGCCGATTCATGCTCGGCCGCGGGCTCGATGCCGATGCTCTTCAACATGCCGTTCGCCATGCCGTTCAACAGATAAATGAACGGATACATCACTTTATGAAAGGCGATCAGCGGAACGGCCGTCCACAGCGTTACAGGCTCCGCCTTGCGGATGGCGTACGTCTTGGGAGCAAGCTCGCCAAGCACGATATGGAAGACGGTGATGACCGAGAAGGCGACAATGAATGAAATGGTCGAGACGGCAACCTCGCCAAGGCGAAGCTTCTCCAGCAGCGGTTCGAGAATATGCGACACGGTCGGCTCTCCGACCCAGCCCAATCCGAGCGAAGCCAACGTAATGCCCAGCTGACAGGCCGATAAGTAAGCATCCAAATTCGAAGTCAGCAGCGATGCGAACCGCGCCTTGCGATTGCCGTCCTGGACGAGCGTATCGATTCGGCTGCTTCTTACTTTAACCATGGCAAACTCGGCGGCAACGAAAAATCCGTTTAGAAAGACGAGCACCAAAATCAATACGATGCTCCACGCTATGGGTAACGGGTCACTACTCAATGATTCCCTGCTCGCCGTTCGCGCCGTAAGCCGCGATCACGACCAACAGGTGCACCTCCTTCAGGGAATAAAAATTATAAATTTCTTTTATAATACTACATTAGACGATGACCGGACTTTCCGTCAAATGCCGTCATCCCACCTTCTGGCCCGAATTCGGGTTTTACTCATGCTTATTCTGTAAAGGTCGGCCTTTATGCACCGTTTTCGCGCTCCTGCTAGCGTTATTGACCGCTAAGGTGCAAGAAGCTACTTTCTTCGCTCTTGATTTTGGCGGATTTTATCCTCCATGCCCTGCTGCGTCGCTTTATAGAACTTTTTGTTCGCGATGCGCTCCGGCAAGTAATCCTGCTTCACGTAATGATTCGGATAATCATGCGGATATTGATAACCGACATGCCCGAGCCGTTCGGCCCCGCTGTAATGCGTATCCCGCAAATGGAGCGGAACGTCGGCCGAGCCGATGCTTTCGATCGTCGACATGACATTGCCGATCGCGACCGCCGCCGCATTGGATTTCGGGCTCTCCACCGCGAACAGAATCGCTTGCGCGATGTTGTATTTGGCTTCCGGCCAGCCGATCTTGTGATAAGCGTCCATCGCCGTCACGGCCTGTACCATCGCCTGCGGATTGGCCAGTCCGATATCCTCGCTGCACGCGACGATCAGCCGGCGAAGGAACGTCATCGGATCCATCCCCAGCTTCTCGACGGCGTAGAGGAACCAGAACAACGCCGCGTCGCTGGAGCCCCTGACGCTCTTGTGGAAGGCGGACAGCACGTCGTACTGCGTCGATTCGTCGGCGCGAACGGTCGGCTTGCGGATCGATTCCTCCGCCACCTCGAGCGTGACGTCGACCGTGCCGTCCGGCTGCGACGGCGTCGTCACGGCGGCCAGCTCCAGCGCGTTCAGCGCCCGGCGAATGTCTCCGCCCGCCATGGAGGCGATATGCTGCAGCGCCTCTTCCGCGACGCGCAGCTTCATGAATCCGAGTCCGCGCTCCGGGTCGGCTAGCGCCCGGCGCATCGCTTCCAGCGCGTCTTCCCGCGTCAGCGCTTCCAACTGGAACAGCGTCGAACGGGACAGCAAAGCGCCGTTCACGTAGTGGAACGGGTTCTCCGTCGTCGCGCCGATGAAGACGATAATGCCCTGCTCGACGGCCGGCAGCAGCGCATCCTGTCTGGAAGCGTTGAACCGGTGCACCTCGTCGAGGAACAGGATCGTTTTGCGCCCGTACATCGACTTCGTGATCTTCGCTTGATCGATCACGGCCCGGACATCCTTCACGGTCGCGTCGACGGCGTTTAATTTCACGAAATCGCCCTGTGTGCGTTTGGATATAATATGGGCGAGCGTCGTCTTGCCGCATCCCGGAGGGCCGTACAGCAGAATGGACGACACTTGGTCGCCTTCGATCGCCCTGCGCAGCAGCTTGCCCGGTCCGACGACGTCGCGCTGTCCGATATATTCGTCGATCGTCTGAGGGCGCATGCGGTCCGCGAGCAGCTTCGCTCTCGGCTGCGCTTCCTCTTCGTTATAGGTAAACAAATCCATCCGCATCACGTCCCTTTCCGCCCTATCATATCACACTAGCACACATGTTCGCCATGCAAGGGGAGCCGGGAAAGCCAAGAAGCCTTCCCCATGCGGAGAAGGCTTCTCGGTTCCGATCTGACGTTCCTGCCTGCCGTTAACCCGTAAACGTCTGAACCAGCAAATAGATATTCAGTGCCGCAATAACGACCGCTACGACCCATGCCAATATTTTGAGCCAGAGCGGATTCGCGAAATTGCCCATCTTCTTCTTGTCGCTCGTGAATTTCACCAGCGGGATGACCGCGAAGGATAGCTGCAGGGACAGGATGACCTGGCTCAGGATAAGCAGCTCTCCCGTTCCCTTTGCGCCGTAGATCCAGGTTACGATGACTGCGGGCACGACGGCGATCATCCGCGTGATCAGCCTTCTGAGCCATGGTTTGAGGCGGATATTCAGGAAGCCCTCCATGACGATCTGGCCCGCAAGCGTGCCGGTCAAGGTGGAGTTCTGTCCCGAGGCCAGCAGGGCGACGCCGAACAGTACGCTTGCCGCGGCCGTTCCCAGCATCGGCGACAACAGGTGATACGCGTCCTCGATCTCCGCCACTTCCGTATGGCCCGTCGTATGGAACGTCGAAGCCGCGATAATGAGGATGGCGGCATTGATGAACAGGGCGAAGAATAAGGCGATGCTGGAATCCCATGTCGCGTATTTGATCGCTTGGCGCTTGCCGAGCTCCGTCTGCTCGTATTGCCGCGTTTGAACGATGGACGAGTGCAAATACAGATTATGCGGCATGACCGTCGCGCCGAGAATCCCGATCGCGATATAGAGCATGGTCGGATCCGATACGATGTCGCCGGTCGGAATGAAGCCCTGCATGACCGCGCCCACCTCGGGCCGGGACCAGAACATTTCGATCAGGAAGCAGCCGCCGATCGTGACGATGAGCACGATGACGAGCGTTTCGATGAAGCGGAACCCTTTATTTTGCAGCAGCAGCACGAGGAGCACGTCCACGACGGTCAATAACACCCCGGCTATCAGCGGTATGCCGAACAGCAAATTAAGCGCGATCGCCGATCCGATGACTTCCGCAAGGTCGCAGGCTGCAATGGCCAGCTCGCAAAGCACCCACAGCGCCATGGATACCGGCTTGCTGTAATGGTCTCTGCATGCCTGCGCCAAATCCCGGCCGGTTACGATGCCGAGCTTGCCCGCCAGCGCTTGAAGCAGGATCGCCATCAGGTTGGACAGCAGAATGACGAACAAGAGCGAATAGCCGAATTTCGAACCGCCCGCCAAGTCGGTCGCCCAGTTGCCCGGGTCCATGTAGCCGACGGCAACCAGGTAGCCGGGACCCGCGAAGGCCAGAAATTTGCGAAACCACGAGCCGTGCTTCGGTATTTTCATTGAACGATATACTTCAGGGAGCGTGTTCGCGCTCTTGTCTTTCCGCCAGCCGTTCTCTTGAACCAACGGTGCCGATTGATTGCTGCTCATTGCCTTTCACCTCTTTATGTTCGTCTTTATTATGAATTCCGAGATGGATATAACCTAGAAGTATGCATCCGGGAAACCATTGTTTCCTAATTTCATTGTACACCACCAAAAAAGTTTGTCAAAGGCAACTTTTGTTGACTGGGACAAATTTCATGGCCTCGTCTAATATTTCGCCGGTTCATTTCGGCCGTGCAACACAAGAAAAAAAGCAGGCTTACCGGGGATCGACGGCTGTCGATGCTCCGATAAACCTGCTTCTAATTTACACGCGAACGCATGCTGAACGATGCTCATGCCGCTCCATCCTACGCCTGCGGCTTGTCCGACGGGCGCTTCAGCTGCTGCCGAAGCTTCTCCTTCATCTCGCCGATGCGCTTCGCGCGGGTTACTTCCTGCTTCGCTTCGTTGATCCAGCGCAAGTATTCTTTGCGATGCGACGGCGCCAGCTCCGCGAAGAACGCTGCGGCTTCCGGCACGCTCGCCAGTGCCGCCTGCACGTCATCCGGGACGACGATTTCCTTCACCATCGACACGCCGGCCGTGCGGCTCGCATCCGCTGCGCGGCTCGCTCTCGCGCCGGCCTGCACCATGCCGGCGGGACGGAAACGCATCGCCGACCACGCATCGTCGACCGATACGAGAGAGACGCCCTCCCAGCCCGCTTCCTTCACGACTTTCCAGCCGCGGTCGCGGTTGATGTCCGTCTTGATCTTGGACGTGCCCTTCGGATAACAGATCCAGAGCAGCCCGTCCTTCTTGACCGCCTTGAGCGCTTTGGGAGCATGCTCCGTCAGCGATGCGATATCTTTGGCGAACAGCATGACGAAATCGTACGTGCCGGCGTCCATCTCGCTGAACGGCTCGGCGTTCTCCGCGCCGAGCGATTCCTTGTACGAATCGTCGGGCGTTTCAAGCAGGGCGGTGCGCATGTCCAGCGACAGCCTCAGTTTATTCATCAGTTCTACGTTCATATCGGTTGGCCTCCTGATGCCAGCAAATCTTTGACGACCTCGCTTACCATGATCAGTCCCGCAACGGGCGGCACGAACGCATTGCTTGCAGGGGGCTGCTGCGCTTTGCGGATCTCCGGCGCGTTCTCGGGCACGATCCGCTGCGTAACGTCCGCGCGCGGCTTCATCGGCTCCTCCGTCGAGAAGACGACTTTCACGCCTTTCTTGATGCCTTCCTTCCGCAGCTTCTGGCGGACGACGCGGGCGATCGGATCCATCGACGTCTTGGAAATGTCCGCGACCTGGAAGCGCGACGGATCCATCTTGTTCGCGGCTCCCATGCTGGAGATGATCGGAATTTGCCGCTCCAGGCACTGCTTGATGAGGTGGATCTTGTACATGATCGTATCGGAAGCGTCGACGACGTAATCGAGCTCGTACTCGAACAGCTTCTCGTACGTCTCCTCCGTATAGAACATGCGCAGCGAAACGGCGTCGCATTCGGGGTTGATCAGCTTGATCCGGTCGCGCATCAGATCCGCCTTCGGCTGGCCGACCGTCGTCGTCAGCGCATGAATTTGACGGTTGATGTTCGTGATGTCGACGACGTCCTTGTCGATCAGAATAATGCGTCCGACGCCTGTCCGCGCCAGCGCTTCCGCCGCGATGGAGCCGACGCCGCCGATGCCGAGCACCGCAATGGTGCTCCCTTTCATAATATCCATCCCCTCCGGGCCGATCGCCAGCTCCGTGCGGGAAAATTGATGCAGCATTCTTACACACACCTCCATGGGCGATATACGGGAAAACCTCTGTTATACGCGATTCTCGAACGCTTATCCGTTCTTATGCGGTAACGAATCCGGCTTCCGCCCGCATGGCTAGCGGACGAAAGCCGGGTAGTGGATTAGTTTTGCGGTGCCGGCGCGGCGCCGGCGGCTGCTGCCTCAGGCTGCTTGGCCGCTTTCTGAATCGTGCGGATATGCAGCTGCTGCAGCTGGGCGATATCCACTTCGGACGGAGCGTCGGTGAGCAGATCCGTCGCGCTGGCCGTCTTCGGGAACGCGATCGTCTCGCGCAGGTTCGTGCGGCCTGCAAGCAGCATGACGAGACGGTCGAAGCCGAACGCGAAGCCGCCGTGCGGAGGCGTGCCGTAATCGAACGCGTCGAGCAGGAAGCCGAATTTCTCATGCGCTTCTTCGAGCGTGAAGCCGAGCGCCTTGAACATCATCTCCTGCACGTCGCGCTTGTAGATCCGCATCGAGCCGCCGCCTACTTCGTAACCGTTCAAGACAAGGTCGTACGCTTGCGCGCGGATGTCGCCCGGGTTCGAGTTGAACAGCTCCAGGTCGTTGTCGTTCGGACGCGTGAACGGATGGTGTTCCGCCACGTAACGCTTCGCTTCCTCGTCGTAGCCGAGCAGCGGGAAGTCTACGACCCACTCCAGCTTGAACTTCGATTCGTCGATCAGACCGAGCTGCTTGCCGATCTTCAAACGCAGGTTGCCCAGCACATCCGCGACGACTTTCTTCTTATCCGCGGAGAACAGCAGCAGGTCGCCTTCTTCGACGCCGAGACGCTCCGTCATGGCCGCGATTTCTTCGGGCTTGAAGAATTTCACGATCGGGCCGCGCCATTCGCCTTCCTTCACCGTTACCCAAGCAAGGCCTTTGCCGCCGTAGCGCGCCGCGAACGGCTGCAGGTCGTCAAGCTCCTTGCGGCTCCAGCTCGCGCAGCCTTTGGCGTTCAGCGCCTTGACGACGCCGCCGCTCGCCGATACCGACGCGAATACTTTCACGTCGCTGGCCGCCACGATGTCCGTGATATCCTCCATCTCCATGCCGAAACGAAGATCAGGCTTGTCGGAACCGTACTTGTTCATCGCGTCCGCGTACGTAATGCGCTGGAACGGACGCGGGATGTCGACGTTGACCGTCTCCTTGAACAGCTTCGCGACGAGCTCTTCCATCAGGTCGAGCAGCTGGTCCTGGGACAGGAACGACGTCTCGATGTCGACTTGCGTGAACTCCGGCTGACGGTCCGCGCGCAGGTCTTCGTCGCGGAAGCAGCGCGCGATCTGGTAGTAGCGTTCAAGGCCGCTGACCATGAGCAGCTGCTTGAAGATTTGCGGCGATTGCGGCAGGGCGAAGAATTCGCCCGGATGCACGCGGCTCGGCACGAGATAATCGCGCGCGCCTTCCGGCGTGCTCTTCGTCAGGATCGGCGTCTCGACGTCGATGAAGCCCTGGCCGTCGAGGAAGTCGCGGAACACTTTCGCCGCTTTGGAACGAAGCAGCAGCGTCTTCTGCATTTCCGGACGGCGCAGGTCCAGGTAGCGGTACTTCAAACGCAGCGACTCGTCGACGTCGACGCCGTCTTCGATCGGGAACGGAGGCGTCTTCGCCGCGTTCATGATTTCGATTTCCGTGACGCGGATTTCGATTTCGCCCGTCGCGATGTTCGTGTTGACCGTCTCGGCGTCGCGTTCAACGACTTGGCCGCGGACCGCAAGCACGTATTCGTTGCGCGCGCGGTCGGCGATGGCGAGCGCATCTCCGGAGAAGTCCGGGTTGAAGACGATTTGCACAATGCCCGTGCGGTCGCGAAGATCGATGAACAATACTCCGCCAAGGTCGCGGCGGCGTTGTACCCAGCCGTTCAGGGTTACGGTTTGGCCTACTTCCGCTTTCGTCAGTGTTCCGCATGCATGCGTTTTGAGCATCATAATGAATGTTCGACTCCTTTTATAGTAAGTGAATGAAAATACGTTCATGAGGCGCTGCGGCATAACAAACGCCGGCTTAAAGCAGTCGCCGCTACGCGCCTAGAATCGCGTCCGCCAGCCCGTCCAGCGCGACGAACCGCTGCTCGCCCGTCGCCATGTTCTTGAGGGCGATCTCGCCCCGTTGCAGCTCGTCGTCGCCGAGAATGGCCGTGAAGCGCGCTTGCAGCCGATCGGCCGACTTCATCTGCGCTTTCATCTTGCGGCCTTGGTAATCGCGCTCCGCGGCGATGCCGCGCATCCGCAAGCCATGCAGCAAGCGAGTGATTTCGTCATCGGCCGCTTCGCCCAAGCCGACCATGTACACATCGACCTGATGCAGGTTATCGAGCTGCGCGTTCTGGCTTTCCAGAATCATAACGGTGCGCTCCAGCCCGAGCCCGAGGCCGACGCCCGGCTGATCGGGTCCGCCGATATCGGCCACCAGGCCGTTATACCGGCCGCCGCCGCCGATCGTATCGATGGCGCCGATGCCTTCCGCCTTGTACTCGAACGCCGTATGCGTGTAGTAGTCGAGGCCGCGGACGAGGCGCGGATTCACGCTGAACGGAATCCGCATCCCCGTAAGATGCCGCTTGAGCGCTTCAAAGTGGGTGCTGCACGCTTCGTCGAGGCTGTCCAGGATGGACGGCGCTCCCTCGAAGTGATGCTGATCCACCTTGCAGTCCAGCACGCGCAGCGGATTGCGGTCCATGCGGGATTGGCAGTCCTTGCACAAGATCTCGCGCTTCGGCTCCAGGAAGGCCAGCAGCCGTTCCCGGAACGCCGCGCGCACCGCGGGGGTGCCGACGGAGTTGATTTCAACCCGTACGTCCTTGAGCCCGACTTCGGCGTAGAACGCATACCCGAGCGCGATCACTTCCGCATCAAGCGCCGGATCGACCGCGCCGAGCGCCTCGACGCCGAACTGGTGGAATTGTCTGTACCGTCCGGCCTGCTGACGCTCGTAGCGGAACATCGGGCCGATATAGTACAGCTTCGTCAAATCCGGCTCGCCGTACAGCTTGTTCTCGACGTAAGCGCGGACGGCGCCCGCCGTTCCTTCCGGACGGAGCGTCAGGCTGCGGTCCCCGCGGTCGGTGAACGTGTACATTTCTTTCTCGACGATATCCGTCGTCTCGCCGACGCCCCTCTTGTACAGCTCCGTCATCTCGAAGATCGGGGTGCGGATTTCACGGAAATTGAACCGCCGGCAAATGTCGCGCGCCACGCGTTCGACATACTGCCATTTCTCCACGGCGCCCGGCAGGAAATCCTGCGTGCCCGGTGGTTTCTGAAACGCCATTGCAGCTTCCTCCTTGAACGTTGAAATCAAAAAAGCTCCCGTCCTCCGCCTGCATCAGGCTAAAGGGACGAGAGCTGTCGTTTACGAAGCAATCGTGGTACCACCCACATTCCGAAACAGCGGGATAACCCGCGAGGTTTCGCTTTATCCGGTTAACGCCCGGCTACGCATTACAGCTACTGAACAAGCGCGGTGCATGAGCTTGCAGGTTCGCCGCATGTCCTCAAGGGGGTCTATTCGCTCCAGCACGCCGAGGATTCTTCCAGCCAAGGAATCCATCTCTGAGTCGGTGCAGACAGAGCGAAGCTGTCCTATCATCGGATCGACACATTATTTCGTATATCTTAGCATTCCAGTTTTGACCTGTCAATATACATCCGTACCGCCTGTTGTTCGTCTGTGATAATGTCACCCTGTAACTGTTCTGAGATAATGTCACTATGAGACAGGAGACCATGACATTGACGAACACAGAGCTGAAGAAGGTATTGGTTGTGGAGAAAGTGTTGGATGGACACATGACGAATGAGGAAGGAGCTGCCCTGCTGGGGCTTTCGGTTAGACAGGTTCAACGTCTGAAAAAACGTTATCAAGTCGGAAACGCTGGGGGGATCGCTCACGGCAATCGCGGACGTAAGCCCGTTCATGCCTTGTCCGCGGAAATCAAGGATCGAGTCGCGGAACTTTACACACAAAAGTATCAAGGCAGCAACAGCTGTCACTTTGCCGAACTGCTTGCTGAGCATGAGGGGATTGAACTAAGCGGCGTCAGCACACGTCGCATTCTCCTCACCAAGGGTTTGAAATCGGCGAAACAGCGTAGACGTTCGAAGGTGCACCAGCCCCGTAAACGTCGCTCCCAAGTCGGTATGCTTTGGCAGATCGACGCAACTCCGTATGCTTGGCTCGAGGATCGTGCCCCTGTCTTTGCCCTTCACGCCGCCATCGACGACGCTACCGGCATCGTGACAGGCGCCGTATTCATGCCCACTGAATGCCGCGAAGGGTATTCGCTTGTGATGATGCAGGGAATCAAGAAACAAGGCATCCCACTCGGACTCTACAGCGATCGCCACACCATCTTCCGTTCGCCGAACGAGAAACTTACCTTGGAGCAGCAGCTTGCTGGCATGACCAAGCCCCTCTCGCACTTTGGCAAGGCTATGCATGAATTGGGCATCGAACACATCAAGGCCGTCACGCCGCAAGCCAAGGGCCGCATTGAGCGCCTCTGGGTGACGCTGCAGGACCGCCTCGTCATTGAGCTGCGATTGCTCGGTGTATCGACCATCGAGGAGGCCAATAAGGCACTCCCCAAGCTTATCGCCAAGCACAACAAGCAGTTTGCCGTAGCCCCCGTATCTGCCGACTCCGCTTACCGCAAGCTTGGCAAGGACGTACGCTTAGAGCATGTATTCACGACACGTGAACATCGTAAGCTGGGTACGGGCCGAACGCTTTCGTACGGCGGGAGGATTTACACCTTCGCCAAGGCGGTACCGGGACACTGGGATGCCAAATCCGTTGTCGAGGTCCGAGAGACACTTAGCGGGGCCTTGCTGATCTGGCACAACGGAGAGGCCTTAATGCTGAAGGAGACCACGAAAGCGGTCCGACAGGCGGAGAAGAAGCCCAATAAAAAAGCGGGTATTGCGCAGCCACGCAAACCCGCCGCTGACCATCCTTGGAAAAGGACGTATCAGGTACACCAAAAACAGATTCAGAATACCACAATGCAAGGCCGAAACCAAGCCACCTGACGGTGGCTTTAAACTCAACGGGGGTGACATTTTCACAGAACAGTTAGGGTGACATTCTCTCAGACAATTGACATATACATCCGTACCGCCCCATCCAGGCCTGAATAAAAACCCAATCCGGAAGAAGACAGAAAAAAACCTACAAACGCGTTGTAGGTCCATCAATAATATATTCAAAAAAGGGGGTCGCTTTGTATTATAGGCTTGTCATGTTAGAGAAACATTGAAAACACGTTACAGTTATATTACAAAAAATAAAGCGATTTCGCGCGATCCGCGTGCATTCGCCTTCGTCCGATCATGTTCGGCATCGTTTCGCATCGCTGCCAGCACAAACTGCCCGCCCGCATTATCTTATGGCGTTTTCGGCGGTACTACCGCCATTCTGCCAAGCTCCCCGCCCGCTTCGATGCCGGATTCCTCGCGGGCCAGCATGATCGCTTCGCGGCGATCGGCGTGCAGCAGCCGTTTGGCAGTCCTCTCAATGCCTTGTTCTTTGCGTGATTGGTGCATGCTAGGTTCGACCTCCGCCGTATTCCGCGCCATCCGTGCGCGTGCTTATCAGCATCTAGTCTGCCCGCTTCCGGTCATTTCAACACGCATCGAGCGAATTCGGTCCGTCTGACTCGACGCTGCCTGCATCGGACTCGCCGCAGCCCTCTCGGATTCGTCCTTGTCCGTTCGCCCGTCAATGCAAAAAGACGGCATGCGCATGCCGCCGGATTGGCCAAAAACTATGCCAAAACACTATAGTAGGATCCGGATTCGCGCTGACTCGCGTCAGCTTGCACCCTGCACCATGCCCATGGAGAGATCCAGCGGCCGCTTCGCCGGTCTGGAATGGACGAGACTGCCGCTGCGTCATGACCTATTCGTCTGCATGTCGGCTAGGCCGCAATTCGACCAACCGAGCAAACTAACGGACAGGAGATCCGCTATTCGCTTCTTGATCACCTGTCTTCCTAGGTTCGCGGACAGGAAATCCTTTATTCGGGCCGATTGCCATGTTTTCGGTGCCAGCCGGGGACAATAACGGATCCTGTGTCCGATCGCGAACTTCGAAAGCCGATTTTGTCAAAATAACGGAATCTCTGTCCGCCGGGCTCGGCGGGATTCCTTTCAATCCATGCGCACTTGACTAATCTAGGCACCCTGACAGCCTGACGGCATGTGCTGGCGACTTCCTTGCTAGCTTCCGATTTTGCTTCCGCGCCTGCTTACGATTTGCTGTCGACAATCAACGTAACCGGTCCCCAGTTCGTCAGCGACACGTCCATCATCGCCCCGAAACGGCCGGTCTGCACCTCGAGCCCGGACGCGCGAAGCGCTTCGTTGAACGCGTCATACTGGGCCTCCGCTTGCTCGGGACGAGCCGCGGCCATGAAATTCGGCCGCCGGCCTTTGCGGCAGTCGCCGTAGAGCGTAAACTGCGACACGGACAGGATCGACCCGCCGATGTCCGCTGCCGACAGGTTCATTTTGCCGCTCTCGTCTTCGAAAATCCGCAAGCCGGCAATCTTGTCGGCCATCCAGCGAATATCGGATTCCGTATCCTCATGGGTCAGGCCGACCAGCAGAACGAGGCCATGCCCGATCGAGCCGACCGTCTCCCCGTCGACGGTAACGGCTGCTTGCTTGCTGCGCTGCACAACCACTTTCATGTTCGATTCCAGCTCCCTAACGCGGCCTTGTTGGCTATTGCATAATCCGTTGAACGGAATAAATATCCTTGACGCGCTTGATGCGCTCCACGACGGACTGCAAATGCTCGATGTTCTTGATGAGCACCGTCATATGAATCAACGCCAATTTGTTTTTGTCCGAACGGGCGGAAACTTCCGAAATGTTCGTCTTGCTCTCCGACACCGCTTGCAGCACTTCGTTCAACAGCCCCGAACGGTCATGCCCCGTAATCTCGATATCGACGCTGTAATTCGCCTCGACCGATTCTTCCCATGCCACTTCGATCATCCGCGCCGCTTCTTCCCCTTCGGCGCTCGACGTCAGATTCGTGCAGTCCGCGCGATGGACGGATACGCCTCGGCCGCGCGTAATATAACCGACGATGGCATCGCCCGGAACCGGATTGCAGCAGCGGGCGAAGCGGACGAGCAAATTGTCCACGCCTTTGACCGATACGCCGTGCGTCGGCCGCGACTTGCGAAGCGAGGTCGACGACTTCACTTCCTTCATTTCGTTCGTCAGGACGATCTGGCTCGCCTCTTCGGCTTCCTTGCGCATCTTCTCGGTCAGCTTCGTGCAGATCTGGGCGGCGGTGATGCCGCCGAACCCTACGGCGGACAGCATATCCTCGATGTCGTTGAACGTATATTTGTACGCCGCTTCCTGCAGCTGTGCATCCGACATCAGGCTCGGCGGCTCGAGTCCGAGACGCTTCAGCTCGCGCTCGATCGCCTCGCGGCCTTTGACGATGTTCTCTTCGCGGCGTTCCTTCTTGAACCACTGCTTGATCTTGCTGCGCGCGTGGGAGGACTGGGCGATCTTGATCCAGTCCTGGCTCGGGCCGTAGGAATGCTTCGACGTCAAGATCTCGACGATATCGCCGGTCTTCAGCTTATAGTCGAGCGGAACGATGCGGCCGTTCACCTTGGAGCCGATCGTCCGGTTGCCGACCTCGGTATGGATTCGGTAGGCGAAATCGAGCGGCACGGCGCCGGCCGGCAGCTCGAACACTTCGCCTTTCGGCGTAAACACGAACACAAGGTCGGAGAAAAAGTCCATCTTGAGCGATTCGACGAATTCCGACGCGTCCCGCGCTTCGTGCTGCAGCTCGATGATTTCGCGGAACAGCGTCAGTTTGTCCTCGAACGAGCCCGACGGGACGACGCCGCCTTCCTTGTACGCCCAGTGCGCCGCGATCCCGAACTCGGACGTGCGGTGCATTTCCCAGGTGCGGATCTGCACTTCGGTCGGTTCGCCGGTCGGACCGATCACGGTCGTATGCAGCGACTGGTACATGTTCGCCTTCGGCATCGCGATATAATCCTTGAACCGGCCGGGCATCGGCTTCCACAGCGTGTGGATGATGCCGAGCGTCGCGTAACAGTCCTTGATATTGTCGACGATAATCCGAATCGCGAGCAGGTCGTAAATTTCGTTGAACTGCTTGCTCCGCGACGTCATTTTCTTATAGATGCTGTAAATATGCTTCGGCCGCCCCGAAATATCGCCTTCGATGCCCATGTCGTCAAGCTTCTCGCGAATGCGGGCGATGACGTCGGAGATGTACTGCTCCCGCTCCGCGCGCTTCTTCTTCATGAGATTGGCGATCCGGTAATACTGCTGCGGATTCAAATAGCGGAGGGCGATGTCCTCCATTTCCCATTTGATCGCGGAAATGCCGAGCCGATGCGCGATCGGGCAGAAGATCTCCAGCGTCTCGTAGGCGATCCGCCGCTGCGCTTCCTCGGATTGATACTTGAGCGTGCGCATATTATGAAGCCGGTCGGCCAGCTTGATGAGAATGACGCGCATGTCCTGCGCCATCGCGACGAACATTTTGCGGTAATTCTCGTTCTGCTGCTCTTCCTTGGAACGGAATTGAATCTTCTCCAGCTTGGTCAAACCATCCACGACGGCCGCGCATGCCTCGCCGAACCGGGAGCGCACTTCCTCCAGCGGAACGGTCGTATCTTCGACCACATCATGAAGGAGCGCCGCGATAATCGACAATACGTCCATCTGCATATTGACGAGAATTTCCGCAACGGCTACAGGATGCAATATATACGGCTCGCCCGACTTGCGCACTTGCCCGTGATGGGCTTGATCGGCAAATTCATAAGCTTCCGTAATTCGTTTCAAGTCTTGTTCCTTCATGTAGGTTGATGCTTTATCGAGTAGCTGCTCTATGCCCATGAATGTTCCTTTCCGGAAAAGCGCGCGTCCGTGCTGCTTTCCAAATCAATTCCGAATGATTCCCGGTCCTGCGAGATCAAGGTGAAATGGTCGCTCATCGTCGTTCTGCCCGCGTTTTTTCTATCATTATGCCTGTTTTCAAGCCTTTCCGTCAACCATCGCGATTGCAGAACGCCGGACGACAGAAGCGGCAGCTTCCGTGTCCGGCGCAGGGCGAATCCCAATTAATAGGTCACGAGCGAGAAAATATCGATATTGCCGAGTTTGCTGCGCCCGTCCAAATAGCCGAGCTCGATCAGGAACGCCGCGCCGACCACTTCGCCGCCGAGCTGCTCGATCAGGTTGATCGTCGTCGCGATCGTTCCGCCCGTCGCGAGCAGGTCGTCGGCGATCAGCACCTTTTGCCCCGGCTTGATGGCGTCCTTGTGAATCGTCAGCTTGTCTTTGCCGTATTCCAGATCGTAGCTGGCCTCGACGACCTCGCCGGGCAGCTTGCCGCTTTTGCGGATCGGCACGAAGCCGGCGCCCATGGACACCGCGAGCGGCGCGCCGATAATGAAGCCGCGCGCTTCCGGTCCTGCGATGAGATCGATCTGCTTGTTCTGGACCGCTTGCTTGATTTCGTTAATGGCCGCGGCGTATACGGCGCCGTTGTTGGTCAGCGTCGTAATGTCTTTGAACCGGATGCCCGGCTGCGGGAAATCGGGGATGACCCGGATATATTCTTTATAATTCATGCGTGGACGACTCCTTCGTTCTGATCATTATGGGTAATACTCTTCTGCACGTTCAGCCACTCCGACAATTGCTTGACCGGCAGGGAGAGAATCGCATTGGACTCCGCTTTCCGGCTGCCGTCGCGGTACGTGCGGGACAGCGACAGCTCCTTCTTGCCCGTCACCGCGCTGAGCGTGATCATGCCGTTCTCGCTGGCGATGAACTGCAGCTCCTCGAATACGCCGAGCATCAAGCCGACGCTCCGCGGGGAACGCTCCAGCCGCTGAGCCAGCGTCTCTCTGCCGCTGCTCTCCGGCAGCGGACATTCGCGCCGCAGCAGCTGGTACAGCCGGCCGAATTCCTCGCGCGTCGGGAATTCGCACTGCTCCTTGTCGATGCCGTAGAGAAGATGCACGGCTTCGAGCTCTTGGCAGGCTGCGACGGCGGCGGACAACCGCTCAGCGGACGGCGGCTTGCCGGCGACGATCAAATGACGGCCTAATACACTTTGCCCGATCAGCTCGTCATATGTCAAGAGCCGAAATGCTGGCGGAAGCTGGAAAGGCGCGGATTGATCGGATTGATCGGATCCGGATTGCTCGGATTGTACCGCGGCTTCCTTCCACTGCTCGTTCGGGACGAGCACGATGCCTCCCGTCTGGGCAATGCCCGTCGCGGACAGCAGGCGGACCGCCGCCGCGACCGAATCGCAATCCGGCTCGCCGCGCTTATCGAACAGCTGAATATGCGGTACGCGCAGATCGCTCAGCATAAATTGCGCCTTGCGCTGGCCGTTCCATTCGTTGATCGCCAATTCGCCGACGACTTCGACTTTCGCACCGCTGGTCAGCCGCTCCGCCAGATGGCCGTACCCGAAGCCGACGGCGTCCAGCATCTTCCCTTGCCCGGCCAGCGACAGCTTCAGATGCGCGCCGTCCTTGCCCATCGTCTTGCGGTCCGCCAGCGTTATGCCGGTCAGGAGCAGTTTGGGCGCCGCGTTGCCCGCGCCGAACGGCTCCAGCTTCGCGAGCTGCTCGCGCACCTTAAGCGTGGCGTCTTCCATCTTGCAGGACAAATCGACCGTCAGCTTAGGCACCCAGTCTTCCGGCTCCAGCCAAGCGTCCGCAAGGCCGGACAGCTTCTCCTCGAACGGAGCGAGGTTGTCGCGGTGCAGCGTCATGCCGGCCGCCGCCTGGTGGCCGCCGTAATGCTCGAGCCATTCCTCGCATTCCGTCAAGGCCGCGTGCAGGTCATAGCCTTCGATGGAGCGGGCCGAGCCCTTGCACTTGCCGGTCTCCGCATCGATGCCGAGAATAATCGTCGGCTTGTAGTGCTTCTCGATCATTTTGGAGGCGACGATGCCGACGACGCCGGCGTTCCATCCTTCGCCCGCCAGCACGATGACCGACGGAGCGGGCTTCCCCGCTTCCTTCGCCGCTTCGCGCTTGGCGGCCCACATCGCTTGCGCCTGCTGCACGATGTCGTCCACGATGCCCTGCCGCTCCTTGTTCAGCGCGTCGAGCCGGAAAGCGCCGGCGGCGGCCGCTTCATCGGTGCCGGCCGTGAGCAGCTCGACCGCGGCATTCGCGTGATCGAGCCGTCCTGCCGCATTGATGCGCGGCGCCATGCTAAACGCGATATGCGTCGCCAGCAATGCCGGCAGCTCGACGCCGCCGACTTCGGCTAACGCCCGGAATCCGGGCTTGTCCGTCTGCCGGAGCTGTTCCAGCCCGAACCGGACGAGCACGCGGTTCTCGTCCGTGAGCGGCATCAGGTCGGCGACCGTGCCCAGCGCCACGACGTCCGTCCATTCCAGCGGCGGCTCGCCGAGCAGCGCCGTCGCCAGCTTGAAGGCGACGCCGACGCCCGCCAGCCCCTTGAACGGATAGTCGCAATCCGCCTGCTTCGGATTCACGATCGCGTATGCGTTCGGCAGGATATGAGGCGGTTCATGGTGATCGGTCACGATTACGTCGATGCCGAGCTCGGCCGCATAGGCGATTTCGTCCACCGCGCTGATGCCGGTGTCGACGGTCACGATCAAAGTCACGCCCGCCGCCGCCGCCGCGTCGAGCGCACGCTTGTTCAAGCCGTACCCTTCCAGCGTCCGATGCGGAATATAGTGGTCGAAGCTCAGCTCCAGCCGTTTGAACAGATACGTCATGAGCGTCGTGGAGGATACGCCGTCGGCATCGTAATCGCCGTATATTCGAACGCGCTCGCCATGCGCTCTCGCAAGCGATATTCGCTCCGAAGCCGCCTTCATTCCTTTCAACAGGAACGGATCATGCAGACACTCGATGCCGCCGTGCAGAAATTGCCTCGCCGACTCCACGCGGTCATAACCGCGCTGCACGAGCAGCCTGGCGACAAGCGGCGATAGCGATAAAGAGCGCGCCAATACCGCCGCGCGGGCTTCGCCTTCCACATCGAGGGACGCGAGGCTCCAGCGTGTTTTTGATTGCAGCAAATCGCTGACACCTCTCTCTATAAGGTGAAACGGCACCGCATGCCTCGCGGCGCGGTGCGTTTCTTGTAGCGGAAAATCCGGGTTGATGCGGCGTGCGATGCCGAGTGCGCTATCGATTAACCGTAGCATATGCGGGCCGCCGGCAAATCCGGATTTCAAAAAAATGAACGCTAGCTGCTATTGCAGTAGCGTTGTCGAATGTTCCTGCGTGGAATCGTAATTGGTTTTGTACGGATAACCGGGATCGTAAGGTTCGACGTGAACGGTCACTTCCGTCATGTGATTGAACCGTTTCATGATGAATTCGCGGACGCGCTTGGCGATTTCGTTGCCTTCCAGCACCGAAATGCGCGGATTGACGCTAATGACGACTTCCGCGACCGCATAATGGCCGTGTTCGCGCGCGCGAAGCACCTCGATGCTGATGACGCCTTCCATGCGCTGCACGACTGCTTTCAGCTCCGACAGATCGGACGGCTCCACTTCCAAAAACCGGCTTCTCATGACGGACGCCGATGCGACGCGGTATCCGCTGCTGAATACGATAACGACGATAATAAGCGAAGCGGCAGGATCGAGATAGTAAAGCAGATGCATGCCGAGCGGTCTCCCGAGCATCGAGCCGCCGGTGCCGACAAGCGCCGCCAGCGAGGCATAGAAATCAAGTCCGCGTTCCTTGCTGCCGAACCCGACTTCCTTGACAAGAAACGCAACCAGTACGGCTGCTGCCGCAGGCCAGCCGGGCGCGTCATCGACGCCGTCCGCAATCGATTTGATGGCGGAGATTCCGATTTCGAGACCGACAATCATTAGCAATAACGATGCGATGACGCCGGTCGCGGCTTCCGAACGGCCGCGGGAAGCCGGTACGGGCGCATAGGGAGAACCCAGCTGCCTGCACCGGCGGACACCGGTCAAGGAGACAAACGAGGCGGCTGCCTCGGAAGCCGAACGGCAGGCGTCGGCAAGCAGCGATTTGCTGCCCGTCGATACGCCTACCCCGGCTTTAACTGCCGCAATGCAGGCATTGCCGATAAGTCCGGTCCATGCTGCCGACTCCGCCTTGGCATAACGATGGTTCGCTGTCATGGACGCCTCCTGATTGATATAACGTCGTACTGCCTATTTTTCCGCATAAGAAATTATAAGCTTCCGATTCTCATGAAAGAACAAATTCTTAATGGCGATAAACCCGCCACGAAACGCGGTCGCATATCTTCGAATCGCTGCGATAGAGGTTTTCTCCCTACGATGCAGCCGAAGATTTGACATTGGTTTTCGTTTTTTGTTTGCTCTTGAGCAGGAACCATAGCGGGCTCGCGATGAATACCGACGAGTACACGCCGGCGACGAGGCCGAAGAGGATCGCCACCGAGAACAGCCGGATCGATTCGCTGCCGAAGATGAGCAGGCAGAGCGTCGCGAACACGACCGTCATGACGGTATTGATGGAACGGGACATCGTCTGCCAGATGCTGCTATCGACGACATTGGCGATATCCGCGACCGTCTTGAGCTTCGCGAACCGAAGGTTCTCGCGAATCCGGTCGAAGATAACGACCGTATCGTTGATCGAGTAACCGATGATGGTCAAGACGGCGACGATGAACGGCAGGTTGACCTCCAGCCGGAAGATCGAGAACAGGCTGATGACGATGAACGCATCATGGAGCAGCTTCACGATGGCCGCGACGGCAAAGCGCCATTCGAACCGGATGCTGACGTAGATCGCGATCCCGACGCTGGCGACCAACACCGCCTTGAGCGCATTGCGCTGCAGCTCTTTCGCGATTTCGACGTCGACCGTGTTGACTTCCATGGACGCGTCCTTGTCGAATTTCTCGGCGATGCCTTGCTTGAGCGCTTTCTCCTTCGTATCCGTTAACACGTCGTCGAAGCGAAGCGTCACGCGTTTCGCGCCGAACGTAATGCCCGGCGAACCGAAACTGTTATCCTTCAAATATTGCTCGAACGCAGCCTTCTCGCCGCCGATGTCTTTCTTGAACGTAATATCGACGCTGGATCCCGCCTTGAAATCGACGCCGTACTTGAGGCCGAATACGCTCAAGGTGATGATGCCCAGAAGCGTAATGGCAATCGCGAACATAAAGAAGTAACGGGACGCTTTGACAAAGCTGAATTTATGCCCGTCCGTTTTTTCGAATGCTTTATAGCGCACGTACTTCACTCTCCTTCACACCGAAGTTGGATTTCTTCTTGACAACACCGCTGCGGATGAGAAGCGTGAGAAGCAGGCGCGAGAAGAACACGTTCGTCAGAACGCTCATGACGATACTAAGCAGCAGGATGATGGCGAAGCCTTTAACCGAACCCATCCCGATGAAGAACAGGACAAGCGCGGCGATCGCGGTCGTAACGTGCGAGTCGATGATCGCCCGGAAGGAGTGCTTCGAGCCCGCTTTCTGCGAAGACATGATGCTCTTGCCGCTTCGCAGCTCTTCGCGGATCCGTTCCGCCATGATGATGTTGGCGTCGACGGCCATCCCGATGCCGAGAATGAATGCCGCGATACCCGGAAGGGTAAGCGTGGCATGGATCAGATTAAATCCGAGCAGGAGCAGCCAGATGTACACGATGATCGAAATGGACGCGATGACGCCCGGCAGCCGGTAGAAAGCCATCATGAACAACAGGATGACGATCGTGGCGATGAGGCCGGCGTAGACGGTTTCGTCGAGCGATTTCTTACCGAGCGTGGCGCCTACGCTCTGCGTGTACTTCTCGGTCAATTTCAGCGGCAGCGCGCCGAGATTGATCGTGTTCTTCAGATCGTACGCTTCCTCGCGCGTGAACGTGCCCGTAATGGAAGCGTCGGTGCTGTTGATTTCGCCCGATACGTTCGGCGCGGAAAGCATTCTATCGTCCAGGTAGATCGCCAGCTGGTTCGTGCCGCTCGTGCTCAGCTTGGCCACTTCGCGGGTAACTTCGGCGAACTTGCTGGCGCTCTTCATCTTGATCGTGATCTCGTATTCGTTCAGCTGCGTCTGGCGGACATCGGCGCCGTTCTGCTTGAAGTCGCTGCCGCGAAGCTCGACTTTGCAGTACCCGGCATCGGCCGCGCAGCCGCGCGCGCTGCGGAACGTAAGCTCGGCAGGCTTCTTCAGGATGTCCCGCACTTTCGCTTCGTCCGTAACGCCGGCGATCTTGACGCGAATGCGATTGCTGCCCTCCGTCGTGACTTCGGGCTCCGCGACGCCGGTCGCGTTCGCGCGCTGCTCGAGGCTCTTCGCCGTTTCCGTCAGGGAATCTTTCGTTACCTTCTCCCCGGCTTCGATCGGCTCGGCTTCATACAAGATTTCGAATCCGCCTTTCAAATCCAATCCAAGCTTGACATCGTCCACCACCCACTTGGACAAGCCTCCAACGACGCCGAGCGATACGGCGACGATGAGTATAAATGTTACCAGTCGACGATTCATAATTCCCACAGATCCCCCTTAAATGCTCAGTCAATATTCCTATTATACCGATGGCTCAAAAACGAGTCAAAAAAAAGAGCCCATCGGTTAAAAATGGGTCCCTTTATAAGCGCTAAGCGTCATAAAGTTCATAAATTTTGTTACTTTTAACGATAAAATGTCATTTACGACCTGATGCCTTGCCGGTTCTCCGTTCTTGGCGTATTTCTCGCTTACGCATTGCCAAACCTCTTCGGCGGTTACGTACTCGTAGCCGAACAGCTTAAACTCCTCGGCCTTGCTGCCGCATAAATATTCGATCGTCGATATCCATTCCTCGTTAGACAACGGTCTCTCATCTTCTTCCATCCTGCGCCCCCCTTGCCTCGACATGTCCTCTTGCCTGTTATCATTCGCCGTCCATGTCGAATTTCCTGCCGGACCCGAAGGCCGTCCAGAAATTGACTGCATGGAAAGGGACATGCCGCGCATAAGCATGGAGGTAGGATGCATACCCGAGCAGTGAGCGGAGCTCACGACCAGGGGTGGGGCCGGACATGTTCTCGGTAGAGGGAGTTGAACGTATTGACCAAGCAAACGTTTATTAAAGGAGCATTAATCCTGCTTGCCGCGGGCGTCGTTAATCGCATCCTCGCCTTCGTGCCGCGCATTGCGCTGCCCCGCATCATCGGCGCCGAGGGGGTCGGCATCTATCAGCTCGGCTATCCGTTCCTGATCGTGCTGCTCACGTTCATTACGGGCGGCATTCCGCTCGCGGTCGCCAAATGGATCGCCGAGGCGGAATCGGACGGGGACGCCAAGCGCGTCAAACAAATCTTCCGCGCCGCGATGGCCCTTACGCTTATGTTATCGGCGGTGCTTACCGTCCTCTTCGTCTGGCTGACGCCGTGGATCACGGAGCATCTGATGACGGAGCCCCGCGTCTTGCAGACGTTCCGGATGATGAGTCCGCTGCTGATCATCATCGGAATCTCTTCCGTCTATCGCGGGTACTTCCAGGGCAAGCAAAATATGATTCCGACCGCGCTGTCGCAAACGGTGGAGACGATTTTCCGGATCGTGCTTGCGCTGCTGTTCGCCAAGTGGCTGCTGCCTTACGGCCTGGCATGGGGCGCAGCGGGCGCGATGCTCGGCGTCGTGGCCGGCGAGCTCGCCGGCTTCGCCGTGCTGCTGCTGCACTATGCAAGCGACCGCAAGAAACCGCCTGCCGCTCCCAAGACAGTGACGGACAACTCGGCGCAGCTTGATCCTTTCCCGGCATTGAAGACGAACCGGCCGAAGACTGCCGCTTCTTCCAAGGAGCGCGTCCCCGTCATGCGGCGCCTGATCAGCCTATCCGTCCCGGTTACCGCGAGCCGCATGATCGGTTCCTTCTCCTACTTGCTGGAATCGATCTTCACCGCAAGGGCGCTGCTGCTTGCCGGCATCGCAACGGGCGCCGCAACGGCGCAGTACGGAGCGCTGCAAGGGATGATCGTCCCCATCCTGCTGCTGCCGACCGCCCTGACGTATTCGCTTGCGGTTTCCCTGGTACCGTCCTTGTCGGAGGCCGCCGCCAAAGGCGACAAAGCGACCATCCACAAACGGCTGCATCAATCGATGCGTCTCGCGCTCGTAACCGGCGCGCCGTTCGTCGTCGTCATGCTGCTGTTCGCCGATCCGATCTGCCGCATCCTGTACGATCACGCCGAAATCGCGCCCATGCTGAAATGGATGGCCCCGGTCGGCCTCTTCATATACTTGCAGGCACCGCTTCAGGCCGCGCTCCAGGCGCTCGACAAGCCGTCCACCGCGCTCATGAATACGTTCATCGGCGCCGTCGTCAAGCTGATCCTCATCATGAAGTTGGCCTCCATGCCATCCCTCGGCATCTACGGCGCGCTCATCGCCATTAACGTGAATATCGTCCTCGTCACTGCTCTGCACTGGTTCAGCGTCATGCGCTTCGTCGGGTTCCGCATGCAGTGGCTCGACTTCCTGAAAGTGCTGACGGCGATGATCATCATGGGCGCGGCATCGCTTTGGGTCATGAACCGGGAGGCGCTTCCGAAGCTGTGGCATAATTTGATTACGGCCTGCATCGCGGGAGGCATCGTTTATTTGATCCTGATGGTCGTCCTGCGCATCGTCGACCGGCATGACGCCGCCCGAATCCCGCTCATCGGGCGATGGTTCCGGCCGTAGACGGCCGTTAGGCCCGTCGCCATGACGCCTGCCCGTTCCAGCGCGATAACTGTCCATCACATCTTGATAACATACCGAAAAAGCAACGGCAGCTGCCGTTGCTTTCCCGTCTTCCCGTTATCGCCGCGGTTCTTGGCGATGCTTGGCATCGATGAACAGCTTGCCCCGATGATCGATGGTGCACAGGAAGACATGCTTCACATCGACGATGCCGCGCTGCTTGAGCTGGTTGTTCAGCCAGAAGCGGTCCTTCTCCAACCGCTCCAGATTTTCTTTCTGTATTTCGCCGTCCATGATAAGCGGAACCGGCAGGCTTTCGAATCGGTAATTGCGCGGAAACGGTTTCTTCGACCGGGATTGTTTATTGCCTGCCCCTTCCTCCCCGCCGCCCGCGCCTTCGGATGACCGGTGCACGGCCTTATCCTTTTGCACGATAGACATCTTCCCTGTCGTCTCCAGCACCGCGAACTCGACATCGGCGATATTCGTCTTGTTCTCCCGGAACTGCAGCAGCAAGTCATCCAAATTGTACCGCTGCTTGCGCATCGCTTCCCGGTTGATTTTGCCCCGGTCCACGATGACCGTCGGCTCCCCGTCGAACAGCTTCCGCAATTTGCGCGACTTGAGCGAAATGACCGCTATTCCGATCTGCACGATCAGCAGGATGATCATCGGCAGCACGCCGTCCATGACCGGCCGGTTCGTGTCTTCAATGACGAACACCGCGATTTCCGCGATCATAACGGATATGACCAGATCGAAAACGGACAGCTTGCCGATTTCCCTTTTTCCCATCAGCCGCATGATCACGAACACGACGAAATAGATGAGTAGCGTTCGGAATAACAGCGTCCAGTATTCCATGAGAACCGCCCTCCCTGCGTAAGGTACAACTATTGTCACCGGATGGTCCGCGCGTCATACGAAGGGGGGAATTCGAAATTATGGCAGCCGGGTTCGCGTCAAAGCTCGCTCCTGTTCGGCATTCCATCATTCAGCATTTCGTCAAGCATGTACTATTCCTGCCTGCCCAGCCATATGTTGTATTAATTCATTCATGGACAAGAAGAGGAATGGGAGGGATAAGCAATAATGAAACCGATCAATGCAATGAAAACCGTGCCTAAAGCGCACATCGCTTCGCCGCTGCTGTCCGGCCTCTTGTATGCTTCCATCTGGCTCGCGGCGGGAGCATTGCTGCTGTCGGCGCTGTTGAGATGGGGCAGCATGCAGGAGAACGAGCTCCCGACGTACAGCTTGGTCATTCACGGCTGCTCCGCGCTGGCCGGCGGCTTCGTTTCGGGCAGGCGTTCGCAGCAGCGCGGCTGGTATTACGGCGGTATGCTGGGGATCGCCTACGCCATTCTTGTGCTGTTGGTCAGCTTTCTTGCCAGCAATGCCGGCTTCAGCGGAAGAACGCTGACGATGCTCATCGAAACGCTGCTGAGCGGCTCCTTAGGCGGCATGATCGGCGTGAACACGAAGCGCTCCTGACAGCTTGCGGTAAGGTTTGTCATGGCTTGAAGCTGTAATCATCCCTGCGAAATGTGTTATACTAAACCGAATCGTTACGACGTAACACTTTAGGGGGATATTAAGTATCATGACTTTGTTTGACAATATGACGACGGTCGCGCTGTACACGACTTTGACCGTCATCATCCTGATTTGGTACGGAGCCGCGGCCAATCCATTCAAAATCGGCGGACTATTCGTTAAAGAAAACCTCTTTAACCGCAAATACAACGCCCATTTCGTCGCGCTTATCCTCATTCTGTTCTGCAATAAAATCGAACTATCCATCGAGAAAACAATGACGAACAAGCATGACTTCGCAGGCTTCTTCCAATCGATCGAAGGCAGCTTTGTCGCGAACCTGCAGCATACGTTCGAGAACGCATGGCTGACGCCGATTCTGGCTTTCGTCTACGTCGTCGTCTTCCAGGCGATGCTGATCGCATCCGTCGGCATCTACACATATCGCAGCCCTAACAAAAAAATGTTCTACGCTACCTGCTATGCCGTCATGTTGAATTACGCCATCGCGATTCCGTTCTACCTGTTCTTCCCGGTCAGCGAAGTATGGTATCACGACCCGAACGTCAGCTTCCTGATGCTGAACGCATTCCCCGATTTCGAGCATCAGTACCGGGCCTTGTCCGGGCTGAACAACTGTTTCCCGAGCCTGCATACGTCCATTTCCGTGACGCTTGCCATTCTGGCCGTGCGCTCGGGCATCAAACGCTGGGCCTGGTTTTGCTGCATTTGCGCCGGAGTCGTCATCTTCGCGATCTTCTACCTCGGCATTCACTGGCTCATCGACATGTGCGGCGGACTCGTGCTCGCGACATTCGCTTCCACTGTCGGCGTGCGCATGAGCCGCATCAACTGGACGCTGCGCGGACGCCGCGGCTCGATCGTGCCGCAAACGTCGCCCGTCAGCTACTTGCGCGAGGACGTCAAATAACATACCGCGCGAACGAACAACGACCGCTGTCGGCGGGGCACAAGCCCTGCGGCAGCGGTCGTTGCGTTGTCGGCGTTTCGCGTTAGTGGTAAATCAACGGCCGCACGTCGTCGATCAGCTGCTGCAGCTGCTTGGACAGCGCGGCGTATTGCAGCTTCTCCCTCTCGTCCGCCGTCAGCAGTCCGTACATCTCCATATCGGCTTCGCACTTCTTGAGCGCCGCGAGAAGCGATGCCTGGCCGTTCGAATGCTTGGGCAGCTTCGCTTTATCGTCGTACAGATCGAAGTACAGGCTGCCGAAATCATCGATTTGCGCCAAGAACACATCCTCGATCTTCGCATTGGACTTGTCCAGCTCTTTCTTCAGCCAGTTGACGTCGTATCCCGAAGACCTGAGCGGATCGGGAAGAATCTTCCCGTTCATAATGACCACCTGCGGCTCATGCTCCGGCTGAACGCGAAGACCGAGCGTCTTCGGCGTCAACGGCTGATTCTCCGCTTTCAGCATGACGTTGATGGCGCCGCTGACTTCCATAACGGCAAACTCGACGTCAGCCGGCTTAAACACGTCTTTCCTGCGGAGACTCTCCATCAACTCGTCCGTCGTTATCCGTTCTTTCTTCAAATTGCCTTCCAAAATTTTGCCTTTCTGAATCAGTACCCTTGGCTGCCCGTCGATCCAGTCCCGGGCTTTCTTGCTTTTCATCTGCAGCACTTCGATACCGAGCGATACAAGGGCCCACACCCCGAGTGACAGCAGCCCCAAATACCATTTATGCTCCGCTTCTAATGATACAAAGGCGGCAAGATTACCGATCGTAATGCCCGTGATGTATTCGAAAACGGACAATTCCGTTACCTGCCGTTTGCCGAGCACTTTCGTGAGCATGAGTAGGAAGAGCACAGCCGAAAGCGTGCGAAAAATAATTTCCAGCCACAAGTACATACCTTCGTATTCACCTCGATCCCGATGTCGTGCCCATAGTATTTACCTAGTAGTTGGTATCTATGAGTGCGGTTGGAACGATTGGATGATGTTCGCTGCCGGCGTGATTCAAGCCGGGCTTTGAACTTCGTTCAAGGCATGAAAAAAAAGCCGGCAGCGCTGCGCGCTGCCGGCTTCCGTACCGTTAACTCTTAATATTCTCCGCTTGCTCTTCCTTCACCGCTGCCGGTGCAGGCGCTGCCGCCGGAATGGCCGCGTTCGAGGAGACCACCGTGTTGATCGCGCTGCGATCGAACGTAATCTTCATCGTATCGTTGACGCGAAGCACGACGATGTCGTCGGTAAGCTCCACGATCGTTCCGTGCATGCCGCCGATCGTGACGATCTTGTCGCCCTTCTTGATCGCGCTCAGCATGCTGTTGCGCTGCTTCGATTTCCGCTGCTGGGGACGAATCAGCAGAAAATAAAATACCGCGAACATCAGAATGAACGGAATTAAGGATGCTGCTCCTGACATTTCATTTCACCCCTTTCTCTGGATGCACGGGCGCGCGGTTCCGCTTCGGCGGAACGGCGAGCCTAAAATCCTTTATCGTTCTCGAACAAGCCGTACTTGGCAAAGAAGGTGTTCCGGAAATCCATCAGCCGGTCTTCCATGATCGCTTGCCGCACGCCTCGCATTAATTCAAGCAGGAAATGCAAATTGTGAATCGTCGTCAACCGGATGCCGAACGTTTCGTCCGCCTTGATCAGATGGCGGATGTACGCGCGCGAATAGTTGGTGCAGGTGTAGCAGCTGCACTCGGGGTCAAGCGGGCCGAAATCCTCGGCGAATTTGGCGTTGCGGATGACGAGCCTTCCTTGACTGGTCATCGTCGTGCCGTTGCGCGCGATACGCGTCGGCAGGACGCAGTCGAACATGTCGATGCCGCGAATCGAGCCGTCCAGCAGCGCGTCCGGCGAACCGACGCCCATCAGATAGCGGGGCTTGTTCGCGGGCAGCAGCGGAACCGTACAATCGAGTACGTTATACATCAGTTCCTTCGGTTCTCCGACGCTCAATCCCCCAATAGCATACCCCGGGAAATCCATGGAAGTCAACTGATCCGCGCTCTGACGGCGCAAATCCTCGTACATGCCGCCTTGCACAATCGCGAACAATGCTTGATCGTGCGGGCGGGCATGCGAGGCCAGGCAGCGCTCCGCCCAGCGGGTTGTCCGCTCGAGCGAGTTTTTGACATAATCGTATTCGGCCGGATACGGCGCGCATTCGTCGAATGCCATCATGATGTCGGAGCCGAGCGCGTTCTGGATTTCCATCGCCTTCTCCGGCGAAATGAACATTTTGTCCCCGTTCAGATGGTTGCGGAACTCCACGCCCTCTTCTTTGATCTTGCGCATCTCGCTCAAGCTGAACACTTGGAAGCCGCCGCTGTCCGTCAGGATCGGACGGTCCCAGTTCATGAATTTGTGCAGGCCGCCGGCCTTGCGCACGATCTCATGGCCCGGTCTTACGAAGAGATGGTACGTGTTGCTCAGGATGATATGCGCGTCCAGCGTTTTCAATTCTTCCGGACTGACCGTCTTGACGGTCGCCTGCGTCCCGACCGGCATGAAGGCCGGCGTTTCGATGACGCCGTGCGGCGTATGCACGCGGCCGAGCCGTGCTCCCGTCTGCTTGCAGGTTTTGATTAATTCGTATTTGACTGCCACTATGCACTCTGCCTCTTTCCAGGTTGTTAATAGATAAACATGGCATCGCCGAAGCTGAAGAAACGGTACTCCCGTTCGACGGCTTCCCGGTATGCCTGCATGATGTTCGCGCGCCCGGCCAGCGCGCTGACAAGCATGACGAGCGTCGATTTGGGTAGGTGGAAATTCGTCAGCAGCGCGTTGACCAGCTTGAACTCGTAGCCCGGGTATATGAAAATATCGGTCCATCCGCTGCAAGCCTGCAATTGTTCATACGTAAAACGGGCGGCAACGGTTTCAAGCGTTCGCGCGGAAGTTGTCCCGACGGCAACGATGCGGCCGCCTCTCCGCTTGGCGCTGCGCAGCAGCTCCGCCGTCTCCTCGCTCAGCTCGTAATATTCGGCGTGCATCGCATGCTCTTCGACCGTATCGACCGACATCGGCCGGAACGTACCGAGTCCGACATGCAGCGTGATATAGCCGATATGTACGCCTTTGCGCGCCAGTTCGTCCAGGAACGGCTTCGTAAAATGAAGACCTGCCGTCGGCGCCGCCGCCGAGCCCTCGTGCTTCGCGTAAACGGTCTGATACCGTTCGCGGTCGTCCAGCCGCTCCTTGATGTACGGCGGCAGCGGCATTTCGCCAAGGCGGTCGAGCAGCTCGTTGAAGATGCCGTCATACTCGAATTCCACCACTCTGGCGCCTTGTTCGCCTTCCGCGACGATAACTGCCCGGAGCAGCGGGGCTCCCGTCCCGTCGTCGCCGAATGCCAGCTTCGTGCCGACTCTGAGCCGCTTGCCCGGCTTCGCCAGCGTTTCCCAGCGGTCGTTCTCAAGCTGCTTCAGCAGCAGCAGCTCGGCCTTGGCGCCGGTGTCGGCTTTGACGCCAAGCAGCCTGGCAGGCATAACCCGGGTATCGTTCAATATGAGCGTATCCCCGGCTTCGAGCATGTCCGCCAGCTTCGTGAAATAGCGGTGGCCGATTTCGCCCGTCTCTTTGTTCAACGTCAACAGCCGCGACGACGTGCGGTCGGCAAGCGGCGTCTGCGCAATCAAACGCTCGGGCAATTCAAAATCAAATTCGTTTACATTCATGGTTTATGTCATTCCTTAACGATCTTCGCGTCTTTGTAGTAGTATTGCATAATATATTTGTAGTCATACCCAAGGTTTGCCAAGCCGCGCGCGCCGTACTGGGACAGCCCGACGCCGTGGCCGTTGCCCGACCCGACGAAACGGAACTCGGGGTCCTTCGTCGCTGCCCGCACCTGTCCGCCGCCGTTCAGGATGAAATAATTGGACGCCTTGAGCTCCTGCTTCTGCCCATCGGCGCCGATGACGTACATCGCGCCGCCGTCGGCTGGCCGCTCGCTCGTCGCGCTGCCGGATCCGGCAATCGTCACCCTGGCCGTCTCGTCGATCGTGAACAGCGTGCTCGGCAAGCCGCCGAACGCCGACCGGAAGGCATCCGGCGTTTTGACGCTGATCGGCTGGCCGTTGGCCTCGATTTCGGTCGGCCGGCCGGAAGGGCCCTGCTTGCTGATCTCAAGCGTCTTGATCGGACCGCCGATCGCCTTGCTCAGCTTGCCTTGCGTCAGCTTAAGCAGCTCCGCAGCGGAGTACGTTCCCCGTACCCAAGACATTTCGTTCGACTGGGTCACCTTCTCCAGCTGCACGACGAGCGCGCCCTTCCCTACGGTAGCGACGACCTCCGTGCTGTCCTGCGCCAGCGGGATGGCGCGGACTTTCGTGCTGTCGCCCTTCACGCGAAGGACGGCTTGTCCGCCGGCCGACTTCTGCCCGGTATCCTCCACCAGATCCTCGCGGATATAACCGACCTGATTGTTCGCCAGCACGACGCGGTACCATTTGAACAGACCGTTCTCGGACGAAGAGTCCGGGCTTTGCACGCTCTTCAAGTAATCGACGCTGCTGCCCCAGATTTCCTGGGCATCCGCGGTGAACCCGCCAGCGCTCGAAGAGAAGACGGTGTTGATGACCTTCCCGCCGTACATGGCGACTTCCCCCTTCGTCGCGTCGACCGCCGCGGTTGAGGCCGGCTTCTCCGAGCCGATGCCGCCGTAAGCCTGGCTGAGCGTCGTATCCACGACATGCGCGATTTGGAACCCGAACCCCTGGTACAGGGCATAGGAACGCGCGGCGACCGCCTGCGCCTTCAACGCTTCGGCCGGCCACGAGGCCGGCATCTCCGCGCCGACGACGGCGTACACGTATTGCTCGAACGGCACTTCATTGATGACGGCCATCTTATTGTTCAGGCCGCTCACCTCGAACGAACCGCGGTAGCTGCGATTGTACCGTTCGGCCAGCTTGACCCCGGACGCGTCCTTCGTCTCGACCCACACCTTCGTGCCCGCGACCGGGACGGAGTAAAGCGGAACGGGCGGCTTGGATGCCGATTCCGCCGTCGTATAATCGTCGCGGATAAGGATGTACGACGATTTCGCATCCGTCTGGCTAAGCGTCAAGCCCGCATCCGCCTGCTGGGCGACCGCTTTGACCGCGCCTAGGGCGGCCGCATCGCTCTCGGCGCCTATGAGCACCGTATAGGCGCCGGCCGCCGTGCCGCTCTGTTTCATCGCCGCATAGGCTTCAATGCCTGCCGCCGACAGCTTCTGCGCCGCCGCCGACGCTTCGCCTTGCGAGGTGAACTTGAGCCCCGTTTCCAAATGCAACGGCCCGATTATACCGGCCTTCGCCGACTTCCCGGCTATGCCCGCGATCGTGGCGTCCTTCATCCATTTGTCGCCCGCCGCGCCGGCATCTCCGGCCGTCGCGTACGAGCCTTCCGATATCTGGTACGTTTTGCCGCCCGAGGCGGTTACGGCCGTCATCATGCCCGAGGCGCCAAGCGCCTTCAACCGTTTCAAGGCGTTCAGCGCCTTCATGTAATCGGCCGTTTCGAACAGCAGCGGACTATAGTTATCCATCGCGAAGCGAATCGTGTCGCCGGCGCCGGTCGCGAACAGCGGCACGACGCCGGACGGCAGCCGGACGCCGACTTTCAGCGATCCTGCCGAGCTGAACGATGCGGTCGCCGTGTTCAGACTGTAATTGCTCGTATTCATGAAAATGCCGACCCGGATCGTATCCAGCGTCGGAACGGCCGCTCCCTCGGTCGGGCGGGAGTTCCATACGGACAGGGCGATTATGCCTGCCGCCATGACCGCAATCGTTCGTTTCGCCTTCGGCATTGCGAGCAGCCGCAAGGCCGATCCGTTGTCCCCGTCGTTATGAGCGTTTACGCCATTCACGGCTCTTGTCCTCCTCAAAGTTTTGCAGAGCAAAACTTTCTTCGTAAGCATAGGCTCGGTTCTGCGAAGCAGAACTTCAGATTGTTGAGAAATATACGCTGCTTCGAGCAGGCTCGTAGCCTTAGAGCACGAACAGTTCCTGTTGCCGCTTCGCCAGCGCGGCATGGACTGCCGGTACCGTTTCGAACCAGCGGGCTTCATGACGGCTGGTTCACGGTACGTCCGTTGATGCAAGGAAGCGGACAGGAGATCCCTTATTCGCTTCTTTATCACGTTTTTCCGTGCGCTCGCGGACAGGAGATCCGTTATATCGGCTGCAATTAGCAAGTTGGCGATGTCATTTGGGGACATTAACGGATCCTCTGTCCGCTTGCTGCCCCAAAAAGACCGATTTCTCCCAAATAACTTATCCTCTGTCCGCTAGTCTTCGAGGGGGATCCTTTTCTTACCACACATGCGCATGCGGCGTATGCGGCGTCGAACTTTCTCGACAGCTTTCAGTTTTGCGCAGCAAAACTTTCTTCGTAAGCACTCGCTCAGTTTTGCGCAGCAAAACTACTTCGTAAGCACTCGCTCAGTTTTGCAAAGCACAACTATTTCGTAAGCACTCGCTCAGTTTTGCGAAGCAAAACTACTTCGCAAGCATCTACTCGTTAATCTTTCTTCGGCAGGGCGCAAGCGCCATCATGGCAGCCCTCATCCGCCTTGCCGAACCATTCGTACCGCCTTCCGGCGATAAACCGGTACATGAAATCGGCCGCGCCGCGCAGCCCGGGGACACGGTACAACGGCGCTAGCCAGCGTAGTCCTCGGACCGTTCTCAATATGCGCACAACGCCGGCAGCCCCGGCATGCACGGTGCCATCCATCTCTACGACATGCATTTTCGTCAAAAGCTGTTCTTCGGTTACAGCTGAAAGCTCGGGGATCGTCTCATACGTATCCTCGAGCGATTGAACGGGAATGAACCGCAGTATCGCGGTCGATTGCAGCTCTTTCAACCGACGGACGCTGGCCAAACATAAATTGCACGTACCGTCGTAAAGCACAATCAGCTTCTCTCGCCTCTCTTCTTCAGCTTGTTTCCTTCTAGAGCCCATTAGACGAAGCCGCCTCCTTCTTCCTTCAATTCTCCCGCATCCGCCGATGCGGCGTTATCTTGAGGCACGGGCAGTCCCAAATGACGATAAGCCAAAGGCGTCACCATCCGCCCGCGCGGCGTGCGCTGCAGGAAGCCGATCTGCATCAGGTACGGCTCGTAGACGTCCTCGATCGTCTGGCCTTCCTCGCCGATCGTCGCAGCGATCGTATCCAAGCCGACGGGACCTCCGCGATAGATCGTGATCATCGCCCTCAGCATCTTATGGTCGATGCTGTCGAGCCCGAGCGGATCGACCTGGATCAGCCCGAGCGCCGAGCGCGCCAGCTCATGCGTCACGATACCGTCATTGCGCACCTGCGCGAAGTCGCGCACCCGCTTCAGCAGCCGGTTCGCGATCCGCGGCGTCCCCCGGGAACGCATGGCGATTTCCTGCGCCGCTTCCCCGATGACGCTGACGCCGAGAATTTCCGACGCGCGCGATACGATGAACGACAGCTCGTCGACCGTATAGAACTCGAGCCGGCTGACGACGCCGAAGCGGTCGCGCAGCGGGGCGGACAACAAGCCGGCCCGCGTCGTCGCGCCGATCAGCGTGAACGGCGGCAGCTCCAGGCGGACGGAACGCGCGCTCGGACCTTTGCCGATCATGATATCCAGCGCGAAGTCTTCCATCGCCGGATAGAGCACTTCCTCCACCGACCGGTTAAGCCGGTGAATCTCGTCGATGAACAGGACGTCGCCCTCCTGCAGATTCGTCAGCAGCGCGGCCAGATCGCCGGGCCGTTCGATCGCCGGGCCGCTCGTCGTGCGCAAGCTGACGCCGAGCTCGTTGGCGATGATGTTGGACAAGGTCGTCTTGCCAAGGCCCGGCGGGCCGTACAGCAGTACATGATCCAGCGCCTCTTTGCGCAGCTTCGCCGCTTCGATGAACACCTTCAGATTGTCTTTCACTTGCGACTGGCCGATATATTCGGACAAATAGCGGGGACGCAAACTCAGCTCCACCGCTTGATCTTCCATCATGAGGTTGGCGGAAATTATCCTCTCGTCCATTCACGCTTGCCCCTCTCCACTCAACTTGCCAAGTACGATTGCTTAACCATAGAATCATGCTGCAGTTTCATTATACTAAATTCGGTTATGAATAATTGCATGAACATCAAACTTGCTTCGGCCTTATACCGTTGCCTACCCTTTGAACAGCTGCTGCAGCGCCCGCTTCATGAGCGCATCCACCGTTTCATTCGGCATATCCGTCTGTTTCATGCTCTGCCATGCACGATCGAGCTCGGCCGCCGTGTACCCGAGCGCCATCAGCGCTTCGCGCGCCTCGCGCCAGTTCTTCCCGCCTTCCGCTTCCGCGCTGCCCGATCCGGCGTCTTCGAGATCGACGCCCGCGGCGGCAAAGCTGAAGCCGCCCGGAATCGCGTCGAGCTTATCCTTCAAATCCAGCACCATCCGCTGCGCCGTCTTCCTGCCGATGCCCGGCAGCTTCGTCAGGAACGTCAGATTCTCCTGCTGGATCGCCGCGGCGATCGTCTCCGGCTTGCCGCCGGCCAGAATGCCAAGCGCGACCCGAGGTCCAATGCCGGAGACATCCAGCAGCTTGCGGAACATCGCCTGCTCGTCGCGGCTCGCGAACCCGTAGAGCAGCGCCGCGTCTTCGCGGACGTGATGGTGCGTATAGATCGTGACGACATCGTCGCTCTTCGCGAACGCGTACGGGTTCGGCGTGAAGATTCGATAGCCGATATCGCGGACGTCCACGACCACGAATTCCGTATCCAGGTGCACGACCCGGCCTCTTACATAATCGATCAAGAGCGGTTCACCTCGTTAATTTTGTTCGCCAGCACCGCCGAGTGCGCATGGCAAATGGCTACCGCAAGCGCATCCGCGACATCGTCCGGCTTCGGGATGGCGCTCAGCTTCAGGAACATCCGCACCATCTCCTGCACTTGCCGCTTCTCCGCTTTGCCGTAGCCGACGACGGCTTGTTTGACTTGAAGCGGCGTGTACTCCGAGACCGGAAGGCCTCGCTGCGCCGCCGCCAGGATCACGACGCCGCGCGCTTGACCGACCGAGAACGCCGTCGTGACGTTGCGGTTGAAGAACAGCTTCTCCACGGCGACCGTATCCGGCTTGTAACGGTCCATCAGCGCGCAGGCCGAATCGTACACTTGCTTCAGGCGTTCTTCCGGCGCCGTCTTGGCTTCCGTCGTAATGCAGCCGTATTGCACGGGAACGAGCTTGCTCCCGATTTTGTCGATGAATCCGAAGCCTACGATAGCGATTCCCGGATCAATGCCTAATACTCGCAAACCTGCTTCTCTCCTTACGCCGATCGTATGATTTGTCCGGACACTGCACAATCTTATGCATCAAAAGGAACAGAAATCATGCCTTGCTTGCGCGTGCGCCGTTCAGTTCAAAAAAAAACGGCTTCCCCCCATTATATCAAATGATGGTACGGATGAGAACAAGCGTTTCTTCTTCTGCCCCTGGAGCCGTTCCGGACAGCACGAAAGGCGGCTGCCCCCGGCAGCCGCCTAATCCGTGGTCGCTATTGCGAGCCGAGCTAGAACGTGCGCTTCATCACTTTCTCCGTTCGTTCCACCGCGTAATCGCCGAATGACGACAATACGCTGTTGAATGCATCTTTATCCGTCACGCGGATCCCTTTGACCAGCTCGTCGATCCGGTCTTTCGGCAGGCTGCTCTCCATGTAATTCACGTCCAGCTGGAAGAACGTCCGCATCACTTTCTCTTTCTTCGGCTCGCCGTCAAACAGCGATAGCCGGCCCAGCTTGTCTATTCCGAAGTAAGCGCTCCGCTTGCACGACTCCGACAAATCGTCGATTCGCTGCTCCATGACGACCGCACCCTGCTCGTCGAGCAGCGCCGTCCATTCCGGATGCTGCTTCATCATGCGAATCGTCTCCGAAGAGCTCAGCACGCCGATCGTTTCCGACTCGGAACCGCAAATATAGACCCGCCGGATTTTGACGGTTATTTTCGCCCGCATGTCGGATAGCGTCGCAATGACGCTGCGGCTGCCGTCTTCCGGCGGCTGCGTTTGCGCCGGCGCCTCAGCTTCGTCTCCATGGATCGGTGCTGCGTCTATACGGCCTTCCGTATGGAAAGCCGCCGACAGCAGCGCTGCCGACACGAGCAGCCCGGAAGCCAACTGCCATATCGGCCGTTTACTTCGTCTTAGTTTCTGCTTGACTTTCCGCCAGAGGTTGAATGTAATCATGATGGGTTCCCCCCATTTGCCTTTTTTGTTAGTTTGTCAACCCGATTGGCGAAATATGCATAGACCGGCGCGCATAACGAAAACCCCGCACGGACATCGGTGGATGCGTGCGGGGCTCGGTATGCGAATCAAGTTACCGAAGGACGTTAATTGTTAATCCAAGGCAGGCTGTTGCGGCGCTTCGGCTTCACCGTCCGCGCTTGGCGAACGACGGCTTTCTTGACCGGCTTGCGGGAAGCGTTCGTTTTGCTGAGCTTCACTTCTTCAAATGCGTCGTCCGCTTCGATTTCGTCATCTTCGCGCTTGTCTTGGCAGCCGCAGTTGCACGGCTTCTTGCCGGACGTGCCGATCGGGGAAACTTGACCGTTGCCCATGTAGCCGTAGCTCATCGGGCCTGTGCCGGCAGGCGATACCATCGATGGATTATAGCCGTAGCCGCTCCATGGGCCGGTACTCTCCGGCGAGACCATCGACGGATTGTAGCCGTAGCCGCCCATCGGACCCGTGCTCTCCGGCGACACCATCGACGGATTGTAGCCGTAGCCGCTCCACGGGCCCGTGCTTTCCGGCGATACCATCGACGGATTGTAGCCATAGCCGCCCATCGGACCCGTGCTCTCCGGCGATACCATCGACGGATTGTAGCCGTAGCCGCCCATCGGGCCCGTGCTCTCAGGCGATACCATGCCCGATCCGTAACCTTCATCGCTGATCGGGCTAACCATCGGCGAGCCCCAGCCGTAATTTGGCGCGCCCCACGGCAGACCGGCTCCGCTCTCGGGCGAAGTTTCCGCCGGGCTGACAGCCGTTGGCTGGCCGGATCCATAACCGCCCGTCATCGCAGGCGACACTGCCGTCGGCATGCCATAGCCGTATCCGCCGCCTGTCATCGCAGGAGATACTGCCGTCGGCATGCCATAGCCGTATCCGCCGCCTGTCATCGCCGGCGATACTGCCGTCGGCATGCCATAGCCGTATCCGCCGCCCGTCATCGCAGGCGACACCGCCGTCGGCATGCCATAGCCGTAACCCCCGCCTGTCATCGCAGGCGACACCGCCGTCGGCATGCCATAGCCGTAACCCCCGCCTGTCATCGCAGGCGATACCGCTGTCGGCTGGCTGTAGCCATAACCGCCGCCCGTCATTGCCGGCGATACCGCCGTCGGCTGACTGTAGCCGTAGCCGCTGTGCACCGGCGCCGTTGCCGCAGGCGATACCGCCGTCGGTTGGCTGTAGCCGTAGCCGCTGTGCACCGGCGCCGTTGCCGCAGGCGATACCGCCGTCGGCTGGCTGTAGCCGTAGCCGCCGTGCGTCGGCGTTTCGTGCAGCGACATCACTTCGGTTGCCGGAATCCCATATTGCTTAAACAGATCTACGCTTTGCTCGTAAGGCTTGTGCACCGGATATTTCTTCTCCACGATCGGCAGCTCGATCGGCACCGGCATCGGCGTCGGCACCGGCTCGGGCAGCGGCATCGGCATCGGAGCAGGCGTTTCTTCTACCGGCGCGGTGTTCGCTTTCGGCCCCGTGTTTTTCTTGCCGGTCGGGATTTTGCCCATTAGTCCATGAACGCCCTGCATCACCGAAGCCGGGTGCAGCGGATGATGGCCCGTTCCCGATTTATGTCCGTGTTCGTGGCCGTGACCGTGATGCTCGTGCGCTTCCTGCATTTCCGGCATGGCGCTAGGCGTGCTCGGTTTGGGGATGTTCACGACTTCGCCGGTCAGCAGCACGTTCGGATTTTTCAGCTGCGGATTCGCCTTGATCATATCGCCGAGCGGAACGCCCCACGCTTTGGACAGCTTCCAGAGCGTATCGCCCTGCTGCACGACGTGCTGATGCATAATGTCCATGTCCCCGCCCGTGGACGCCGGAACCTTGATCTTCATGCCGATGTCGATCTGATCGGGATTCGTAATGGATGGGTTCAGCTTTAAAATCTCTTCCAACGACACGTTGTACTTCTGGGCAATCATGTACAGCGTATCGCCTTTTTTCACAATATGAATTTTCACCCGCCAAAAACCTCCTGTCACGTTTTACGTCTTGGGCAGACGCGGCAAACGCCCGTTATCAATCCCTACATCCTATGCAACAGATGGGCGAGTGTCACCCTGCTTCACAAAAAAAAATTGAAGCTCCCCCGTAGGCGCGAACGCCTTCAGGGAGCTTCAATAGTCGCATATGGCTTCAGCCGAAGCGGCTAACGCGCTTCGTAAGTAAAGCTCGGGTAACTGCCCAGTACGCGCACCTGGCAGCCGATCGCTTCGATTTCGGCGATTGCCGACGGAAGGAGCACGGAGTCCATCGACATCTCGATATCGATCAAGAAATAATAGTTGCCGAGCTTCTTCTTCGTCGGCCGCGACTCGATGCGCGAGAGGTTGATCCGGCGCCAGGAGAAGGCGGACAGCACTTGATGGAGCGCGCCCGGATAGTCTTCCGGCAGCGTGATGAGCAAGCTCGTCTTGTGCTTCTCCGACTCCCGCAGCGCGAACGGCTCGGGCCCGACAAGCAGGAACCGGGTGTAGTTGTTGTCGTGGTCGGTGACCGCCGGTTCGAGAATATCCAGTCCGTTATCCGCCGCCGCGGATACTTGGCCGATGGCCGCCCAGCCGCGCCCGGGATTATCGCGGACGATGCGCACCGCCTCCGACGTGCTGCCGACATGCTCCAGCTCCGCGTGAGGCAGATGGCGTTTCAAATATTGCGTGCACTGCGCCATGGCAACGGGATGGCTCATCACTTTCACGATGCGGTCATAGGCGAGCTCGCCGTCCGCTTCGCTCAGCTCGGAGCGCGCGCCGATCAAATTCTGAATCGACGGATAAACCCATTCCGCCTGAATCGGCAAATTCACCTCGTCGACGAGCCAGTCGGTATGCAGGCTGACGGAACCGTCGATCGTGTTCTCGATCGGAATGATGGCATAATCCGTCTTTCCTTCCGCCGTGGACAGGAACACGTCCGCGATCATGCGGTGATACTCGTATCGAATGTCGACGCCGCGGCCGTTCAGCATATATCTGGCCGCTTCGTCGGATGTAGATCCTTTCGTCAAACACGCTGCGCTTATCATGCCTTGACTTCTCCTTTGACTCGTTCCATGAACGATCCCGAATGGCCTCTTCCGACGATGGACAGCTCCGGTCCGTTCAATGCCGGCGACAGCCACATCGTCCGCGCCTGGATGCCGTGCTTCTCGAGCGTCTGCAGCAGGAACGCCTCGAGCTCCGCTTTGCGGCTGCTGCCCCGGTCGACGAGCGTCAGCAGCGTGGGTCCCGCGCCGCTCAGCGCGGCGCCGAGCGCCCCGCGGCTCGTCGCCTGCTCCAATATTTCCGACATGCCCGGCACGAGCGGCGCCCGGTAAGGCTGATGCAGCTTATCCCGCATCGCGAACGGAATCAATTCCAACTGCCCGCTGGCGAAAGCCGCGACGAGCAGGGAGCTGCTCGCGACATTGTAGACCGCGTCTTTCATCTCGAGCTTGGACGGCAGCGCATGGCGCGCCTTCTCGGTAGACAGCTGGAACGACGGAATCGCGACCAGCACTTCCAAATTCCGATGCGGCGCGATCCGCACCTTCTCCGCGCGGACGCCGTCCCATGCGGAGACGACGATGCCGCCGAAGAGCGAGGCGCCGACATTGTCCGGATGGCCCTCCAACGCGGAAGCCATCTGGAACAGTTTGTCTTCGCTGAGCGGACTTCCCGCAAGCGCGTTGGCCGCCACGAGCGCGCCGACGATCGCCGAAGCGCTGCTGCCCAGTCCGCGGGTCAGCGGAATATCGCTGTACATGGCGATGCGCAGCTCCGGGATTTGCACCCCCGCCTCCTCGAACACCAATTGCGCGACTTTATAGATCAAATTCGTCTTGTCCGTCGGAATGCCTTCCAATCCGTCGCCATAAAGCTCGATGGCCGTCTCGCCGTCAGCCGCTTCCATCTCGATCCACGCGTACAGCGACAACGCCATGCCAAGCGTGTCGAAGCCCGGACCGAGATTCGCCGTGCTGGCCGGGACTTTCACCAATACCTGGCTGTTTAACATAATACCGCACCTTTCACATAACGGAGCGTTCCGCAGCGTGACTGATCCGCTGCGCCGCCGGGCAAGTCCGGCTGTTGTATCCGTCGCGTATTGTACTGGCCTTCAAGGCCGTCTAGGCTGATCTGCCGCGCAATCGGCGGCCTGCGTTCGTTACCCTTCTACGCGGTAAACGCTCTTGATCGATTTCACGACTTCCATGTCTTCCAGCGATTTCAGGACGCGATTCGCCGCAGCTTTGCTGGCGTCATGCGTAATGATGATGATTTCCGCTTCCGGGATGCTCGGATTCGGCTGCTGCAGCACGGATTCCAGGCTGACCTCATGCTCCGCGAACGCCTGCGTGATCCGGGCGAGCACGCCTGCGCGATCGGCCACGTGAAGCAGCATGAAATATTTCGAGGCGATCTGCTCGTCGGTTTTGAGCTTCTTCTCGTTGTACGCCAGCGTCTCCTGCTTGCCGTTCACGCCGAGCTTCAAGTTCTTCACGACCGCAACGAGGTCGGCCACGACCGAAGTCGCCGTCGGCAGTTCGCCGGCGCCCGGGCCGTAGAACATCGTCTCGCCTACGGCTTCGCCGTACACGTACACCGCGTTGAACACGCCGTTGACGGACGCGATCGGATGCGAAGCTTTCACCATCGTCGGCTGCACGCTGACGCTGATGTAGTCGTCCTGGCGCTCCGCGATGCCAAGGAGCTTGACTTCGTAACCAAGGCGTTTCGCGTACAGAATCTCTTCGCGGGTAATGGCCGAAATGCCTTTCACGTCCACATCCTCCAGCGCGACGTTCGCGCGGAAGCCCAGCGTCGCGAGAATGGTCATTTTGCGCGCCGCATCCAGACCTTCGACGTCGGACGTCGGATCGGCTTCGGCATAGCCGAGCTCCTGCGCTTCCTTCAGCACGTCGCCGTAAGCCGCGCCTTCCTGGCTCATCTTCGTCAAGATATAGTTCGTCGTTCCGTTGACGATCCCCATGATCTTCGTAATCCGGTCGGAGGAGAAGCCTTCGACCAATGTCCGGATGATCGGGATGCCGCCGGCAACGCTCGCTTCATAATAGACATCGCAGTTGTTCTCTTGCGCGGCAGCAATGATTTCGGGGCCGTGCAGCGCCATCAAATCCTTGTTCGCCGTCACGACATGCTTGCCGCGGGCCAGCGCTTCGAGAATATAGCCCTTCGTCGTCTCGATGCCGCCCATCACTTCGACGATCACGTCAATGTCGGGATTATGGATGATATCCCATGCGTCCTCCGTCAATTTATCGGGATGAATGCTGATGGAACGCTCCTTGCTCTTGTTCTGCACGAGCACTTTCTCGATGACGATCGGAGAGCCCACCTGGCTTTGAAGATCCGGCTGATGCCCCTCCACAATACGCACGACGCCCGTTCCTACGGTGCCGAGTCCAAGCAATCCTACTTTAATCGGTTTCATTCCGTAACCCTCCAGTATATAGTCTATCCTTGTCCGATGATGGACGCCTTTCGAACGCCGCCCTGCCTGCGGAGCGCGTCCATGAACCCGGACATCGCGCCTTGCATACGAGAGGTATCGACGGAAATGACGACATTGGCTAATCCTTGCAGGGGAATCGTTTGGTGGATCGTCAGCACGTTGCCTTCCGAGCCGGCCACAAGCCCGAGCACCTTCGAAAGCACGCCTGAACGGTGGTCCAAATCCATCGAGATGGTCGCGATCGTCTCCCGTTTGAGATGATCCTGCGTATACACCCCGTCTTTGTATTTATAGAAGGCGCTGCGGCTCAGACCTACCCGCTCGGCGGCTTCATGAACGGTAGCCGCTTCGCCGCGGCGGAGCATCTCCTTGACCTGTATGGTCTTCACGATGGCTTCCGGCAGCATATCCTCGCGAACGACGTAATATCGGTCTTCCACAATGCGTCCTCCCATCAAAGACAACTGTTCTCTCATAGAGGACATTATAGCGAAAAACCGATGAGGCGGCAATAGTCATTTCCATCGAACAAGCCAATCGACCGCAAAAAAGCCGCCTCCGCCATGTCTGCAGTCGACCTGCACACACGGCTCCGGCAGCTCCGTAATCCGCTTAAGGTTATTCGTGATAGTAAAAGTCGCTTCCCTCGAAGAATTCGAACGTGAAATCGGCGATGCGCACGATGTCCCCGTCCTTCGCCCCGATCTTCCGCAGCTCCGCGTCGACGCCCATCATGCGCAGCGTTCTGGCGAACCGCATGATCGCATCGTACGAATTGTTCAGGTTGACCCGCTTCATGAACTTCTCGATATACGGGCTCTCGACATAGAAGCCTTCGTTCTCCTTGCCGACCTTGAACGAGCGGTCCTCTTCCTTGTCCAGCGTGTACACCTTGCGCTCCGCCACGTCGCGCACTTCTTCGATCTGCCGGGTCTCCGGCACGGTCTCGAGCAGGTCGGCCGCCTTGTACAGCAGCTCCTGCACCCCTTGCTTCGTGAGCGATGACATCGGCACGATCTTATGCTCGATCTCGTCGCCGCGCGCTGCCAGCTGTTCGCGGAACAACGCCAGATTATCCTCGGAATCCGGCATGTCCATCTTGTTGGCCACGATAATCTGAGGACGCTCCGCCAGCGCCGGGTTGTACAGCTCCAGCTCGTTGTTGATCGTTACCCAATCCTCGTAAGGATCGCGCCCCTCCGAGCCCGACATGTCGAGCACATGCAGGATGATGCGCGTCCGTTCCACATGCCGCAGAAAATCATGACCGAGACCGACGCCTTCATGCGCGCCTTCGATCAGCCCCGGCAAATCCGCCATGACGAAGCTGCGGCCGTCGCCGACGTCGACTACGCCGAGATTCGGCGAAATCGTCGTGAAATGGTATGCGCCGATCTTCGGCTGCGCCGCCGACACGACCGACAGGAGCGTGGACTTGCCGACGCTCGGGAAGCCGACGAGACCGACGTCCGCCATGACTTTCAGTTCCAGGATGATCCAACGCTCCGCGCCTTCCTCGCCGTTCTCGGCAAAGTCCGGCGCCGGGTTGCTGGCCGTCGCGAACCGGCAGTTGCCGCGTCCGCCGCGCCCGCCCTTCGCCACGACGATCTCCGATCCGTTCTGCGTCATGTCGGCGATGATTTCGCCGGAATCGTCATCGATGATAACCGTTCCCGGCGGAATGCGGACGATCATGTCCTCCGCGTTCGCGCCGTGCATCGTTTTCACTTTGCCGCGCTCGCCGCGTTCGCCCTTGAAGTGCTTCTGGTAGCGGAAATCCATCAGCGTGCGCAATCCGCTGTCAACGCGGAAAATAACGTCGCCGCCTTTGCCGCCGTCGCCGCCTGCCGGACCGCCGTTCGGCACGTATTTCTCTCTCCGGTACGACACGATTCCGTTCCCGCCGTCGCCGCCTTTTACGAATATTTTCGCCTTATCGACAAACATCTCTTACGTCCTCCGTTTAGTTCCCAAGCTGCGCTTCCAGCATCAGCATCCCTTTGCCGTCGTCGACGCCCGCCATATGCAGCGGGGATCCTTGAAGCGCACGCTCGCAATTCGTCTTCCATTCGCTGCCCGATTTCAGCTCGCCGTCCAAATGAAACGCCATATGCAGCGTTTCCTCGTCCGCAGACACGTCCACGAGCAGACGGGCCGCATGGCCGTCGCTCGAAGCCGCCGCGCTGCGGTACGCCTGAATGAGCTCTATAATCGCATTCGCCGCGCGTTCCTTCGATTCGGGGAAGAGCGAGGCCAAATTCAATTCGCCGTCGATGTCCAAGTCGATGACCATCGCGTTGGTCATCGTCCGGAAAGACTGCAGAAAAAGCACGAGCGACGGAATGCCCAGCTTCGCGATCTTGCTTTCCGTCGTCATTCGTTCTTTTATCTGTTCCACGCACTGAATCGTCTTATCCGTCTTCCCCATTCGGGAATAGCCGTAAATAATCTGCAGGTCATTCATCCAATCATGCCGGTGATGATTAAGCGTCGTTATCGCCTTCTGCTGCATCGTCTGTTCCAGCCGTTCGAGCTGCCCGGCTTGTTCCCGCGCCAGCGAGCGCATCCACCATGCGGCCGCTGCCAGGGTCCATGCCAGAAATACGGCCAGCAGCCACCGGTGCGCGGGCCATATGAGGACAGCCGCCGCCGGCAAGATGACAGAAGAGGCCGCATAATATCGGGTGCGATTCATGATCGAGCCTACTTTCCTATTCTTTCTAGCCATGTCCAGTATAGCACATGGCGATACGGCTGTCTGTATCAAGCGCCGTCTTGTGACGGGCGCGGCAGGAACGTTTCATCGAACAGGAGGGGCCGGCGGGGAAATCCGTCTGAATATAGAAAACCCCGGCCTGCAAGCAGACCGGGGATTGTTGCTTATTCCGCTGCAGCGACTGCTGCTGCCGCAACCGGGTAAACGCTGACTTTCTTACGGTCGCGTCCCCAACGCTCGTATTTCACGACGCCTTCCACTTTCGCGAAGAGCGTATCGTCTTTACCGATACCAACGTTGTTGCCCGGATGAACTTTCGTTCCGCGTTGACGAACAAGGATGCTACCCGCCGTTACGACTTGGCCGTCGGCACGCTTGGCGCCGAGACGTTTCGATTGGCTGTCACGTCCGTTCTTCGTGGAACCTACACCTTTCTTCGAAGCGAAGAGCTGGAGATTCAGTTTCAACATGGATGTTCCCTCCTTTATTCACGAAATAGGTGACGAATAACGACAAACTTGCCGTACGAGGCTGCAATGGACTCCAGCATGACGATCATACTTTCCAGGAGAAGCTGCGTCTTCGCGTCGGAATCGGCATCAAGCTCTCCAGCGGGGATTTCTGACCGCAGCCAGCCGCTCTTCATCGAAGCCGGGAGCGCTACGCCCGCCAGCGCTTCGATCGCGTTCACCGTGCCGACCGATACGGCCGACACGCCGGCGCAGACGATGTCCTTGCCGGGATTGGCGAACTTGGCATGTCCTTCGATTGCAAACGATACGATCCGGGAATCAGCGGCGGACTGCCGCATAATGCTCACCGTAATCATCGAGATGCCTCTTAAGCCTGAATCTTGCCAATCGTAACTTTGGAGTACGGTTGACGGTGGCCTTGCTTACGGCGGTAGTTTTTCTTCGCTTTATATTTAAAAACGATGATTTTTTGACCTCTGCCGTGTTTCTCGACAGTAGCCGTTACCGTAGCGCCGGAAACTACCGGTGTGCCGGTAACGAACTCTTCGCCCTTGGAAACAGCCAATACGCGGTCGAACGTTACGCTCTCGCCTTCAGCAGCATCCAGTTTCTCGATGTAAAGAACGTCGCCTTCTTGCACTTTGTATTGCTTTCCACCCGTTTCAATGATCGCAAACATGTGTTGCACCTCCTTATATCGAAGACTCGCCTGATGCAGGTGCCGTGAAAGCCGGGCTTTCGCGAGCTTATGTACCTGTTCTGTGCGGTAATGATGCCTGAAATTATGTTTCCCAATCGCAGACACCATAACATCTTAACATAGATGAATAACGATAGCAATTTAAATTTTGGGCATTTCTTGATTTCCTGCCGCCTTGGCCGATTCTAATCCCGGCCGCCGGACGTTTCTTTGGAAGGCGGCATCTTCTGCTCGCGCACTTTCTTGCGCGTCATCTCCAGCAGACCGAGCCTTGTCCAGCCGACAACCTGGCACTTCGTCCGGTCGGATCTCGCCAGCCGTTCCAGCAGGTGCATCACCTGCTCGCGGTGCCGCTCTTCTTCCATATCGATGAAATCGACGATGATGATGCCGCCCGCGTCCCGAAGCCGCAGCAGCCGGGCAATCTGCTCGGCCGCTTCCAGATTGGTGCGGAATACGGTGTCCTCCAGATCCGAGGAGCCGACGAACGACCCCGTATTCACGTCGATGACCGTCAGCGCTTCCGTCTGGTCCCAGACGAGATCGCCGCCGGATTTCAGCCTGAACCGCCGCTGCGAAGCTTCCTGAAGCTGCTCGTGGATACGCTCCTGCTGAAACAGCGAAGCGCCGCCGATCTGGGGCACGAACAGCCGCAAGCGCGGCAGCATGGCCGGCGCAAGCCGCTTCATCATCGCTTTCGTCCGCCTGAAGACGGAGCCGTCGTCGATCCATATCTCGTCGATCTCCGTCGTCAGCAGGTCGCGGACGAGCCGGTGCACCAGATCCGCGTCGCGGTGAAGCAGCGTCGGCGCCGAGGCCGTCTCGCCCCGGTGGCGGATTTCCTGCCAATGCTCGCGCAGAAACTGCACGTCCTGCTGCAGCGACTCCACGCTCTCGCCTTCGGCGGCCGTGCGCATGATGACGCCTTCTCCGGGCAGCCGGATCTTGTCCCCTACGGCGCGCATGCGCGAACGTTCCGCCTCCGTGCTCACTTTCTTGGAAACGCCTATGTAATCCGCGATCGGCATATAGACGAGAAAGCGGCCGGGCAGCGAGAAATGCGTCGTCACGCGCGCGCCTTTGCCTCCGAGCGGTTCTTTCATGACTTGCACGAGAAGCTCCTGGCCGGGCTGAAGCAGCTCGGCGATCAGCGGCTTCTCCTTCGGCTGGCGCTCGAGATGCGGGTGGAGCACATCGTCGATATAGAGGAACGCGTTCTTGGGAAGCCCGATATCGACGAAAGCCGCCTGCATACCGGGCAAGACGTTGATAACGCGCGCCTTGATGATGCTTCCGACGAGCTGTCCGGCATTCTCCGTCTTCTCCATGTAATATTCATACAGCGCGTTGTCGCTCACGATGGCGATTTGAAGCATGTCCTTCTGACCGTGAACCAGCATTTTCTTCATTGCGATGCCCTCCTGCCTCGAACGGTCTCCACGGATATTTATTTTACCACATAAGAATTTAAAGTTTCCAAGTTTATTGGAAAAACGAATTCTTGTCGGCGATAAAACAAACCTCCGCACGCGGCCGTTCGTTCTTGGAATGGCTTCGATAACGGCTTTCTCACATGAAAAGCTCCAATACCGCACGGTCCGCTTTTCCGTCCGAGAGAAAACCGCTGACGAGACGCTGCTCCGGGAGCACGCCAAGCACGTCTCCCCGCTCCTCCATCACGACGATCAGGTGGTAGCTGTCCCGCTTGAACAGGCGCAGCGCCGCAAGCACGGTATACCCCTTCGGCACGATGATGGGAAAGGCCCACGTTCCCCGCGATACCTGTTTCGAAGCCGATGCCGCGCGATTCGTCAGGAAGCGCAGGAACAGGAAGGGGATGTTGCGATAGGCTGTCCAATTGGTCAGCAGCAGGAAGAGCCCGACCGCGAGCAAATTCGCATGCAAATGGACCGCGTTCTTGCTCAAGAGCGCAGGAACGGCGGCGCCGACAATCATGAGCGCGCTGAAGAACAGGCTGATTCTTGTCCCCCACACGAGCGTGCCATGAAACGTCAGCGTCCGGCTCAGCCCTGCTTGCAGCAGCTTGCCGCCGTCCAGCGGAAGAATCGGCAGCAGGTTAAACAGCCCGATCATGATATTCGCTTGGCAGACATAGGCAGCCCATTCCGGCTGCCATATTCCGATCTGTCCGAGCAGCCACGCCGCCCCGGCCATCCAGACGTTCTGCAGCGGCCCCGCGAGCGCCACGAGCGCCTCCTCCTTCGCCGACAGCCCGCTTCCGTCCTCGACTTCCGCCACCCCGCCGAAAGGCAGCAGCTTCACCTCCCGCACCGTCCAGCCGAAGCTTCTCGCGGCGATGACATGACCCAGCTCGTGAACGAGCACGATCGCGAACAGCGTCAGCAGCTCGACGAACGAGCCCGTGAGGACGGATGCGAGCATAATCAGCACGAAGAGCGGATGAACGGACCACCGGATGCCGCCAAGCTTAATCAAGCGGAACGACGTCCGCAGGATTGACGTACCGGCCTTTCTCCTTCACCGCGAAGAACAGCAGGCTCTGCCCGCCGTTATCGGCCTTGGCCGGGGCGAGCTTCCCGAGCGTCTTGCCCGCCTCCACCCAATCGTCGGGCGCCACGATGACGCCGAACAGATGACTGTACACCGTGACCCGGTCGCCGGCATGCTGCACGATGACCGTCTCGCCTTCTTCGCCGTTATTCGTCACGAGCGTGACGCGTCCCGTCTCCGCCGCCAGCACGGACTGCTCCGGCGTGCCGGCGATCTGGACGCCGCTCAGCGACTCCGCGAACGTCTGCACGACCGTGCCGGCGGGCAGCGGCGACACGATCGGCAGCGCGACCGCGCCTTCGGCCAGCCGGGTCTCTTCATCGCCTTTGCCGCCGAAGTACGGGATGAACGACGGCGTGCCGGCGAACCATTTCTTATACAGCGACGAAGCCGCATGAAAGTCCATGTTCTCGGTCAGGGCGGCCGTTACCGCCTCCCGGCCTTTCTCGGCCGCGGGCAGATCCGTCCTGAACATCATGAAGACGATGGCGAATACCGCTGCCGCGATGACCGACTGAATAAACAACCCCCGCACGATAAACCGGGCGTCGCCCTTCGGCGGATCGGGGGGCGGCCCGCCCGTCTTGCCCGCCCGGACATCCTTGCTCGGAAGCGGCGCGATATTCCAGCCTGCGGTCTGCCACGGATTGGGATTCGCTTTCCACAACCGTTCCGGATCTTCCTCGCGCCTCGACGGCGGCGCGGGCTGTTCCTGCCAGTCCTCGGCAGGTTGATCCGTCTTCAGCGGCAGGCGCAGCGACCGGTTGTCCGGCTGGCGGCGGGACTTCAAGCCCTGCTCGTCTTGCGCGGCGCTCTGCCTCTGGTCCTTGCCGGCACGGCGCTCGTTATTTTCGATAATCCGGCGAATGCGCTCCTGCCTGCGTTCACGGATGCTGTTACGGGTATCCATCGCCAATCCCCTCCGCCTCTATACAGCTTGTTCACTCCAGTATATGAGGCGCCCGGACTAGTTATGAGTTGTCCCGAACCGATTACAGCACGCCGAGAATCCAGCCTTCGAGCGGCACGATTTCGGCAAGCTGGCGTTCATTCAGCGTCGGCAAGCCCATGTAAAGGCGCAGCGCTCCGCCCGAATCCTGTTCCTGCAGCCAGCGGGCGATCGCGTAAGCATCCTTCTCGTCCCGCTTCGTCAGCTCCGTCGGATATGCGTAGCGATGATAGAGAAGCGACGGGTACGCTTCGGCAATGACGCTCATGCCCGGGGCCGGATGCAGACCGTCGTACGGCCAGACATGCAGCACGTCCGGGTAGGCCGAGCGAAGTGCATAGAGCCACGGCAGTCCCGCATGCGTCGAGAACGCGACGGAGATGAGCGTCGGGTTCAAGTTCAGGACGCTCTTGGCCGCAGGCGTGAACTTCTCGGTCAGCCGCAGCTCCCTCGGATCGGCATACGGCAGCGTCGCCGCGCGCACGGAGGCGACCGTGCCCGTCATCGCGCCGGACCACATGTCATGGAAATGAGCCATGAAATCCATCCACGACGTCAGACGCGGCTTGACCGGCGTGTCGGCCTGGAAATACGAGAGCGGAAACGACAGCCCGTGATCCATGCCGACGATCATCGGCCCGAGACGGCCGGCGCGCTGCGCTTCCAGCCGTTCCGACAGGTACCGATAGACGCCTTGCCGGGACCAGCTGCTCATGCCTTGCGCCCGGACCGGCTCCCCTTCCGTGCCTGCCTCAAAGATTTGAATCGCGGTGTGCCGCTGGCTGGGCAGCCCTTTCCCCGAATAATCGATGCCAATATAGTGCGCGAATTGTGCGGCCTGCGTGATCCGCACGGTCTGCGCGGTATGCGCGGCCTGCACGGAACGCGCTGGCTTCCGGGTGTTCTCCATCTTCCTGCCTCCCCTAGCAAACCAAGAAAACCGCCCGGCGGCGCCGGACGGTCAAGTAGCCAATTCGTATTTCTCCTGGTGGACTTTCACGCTGAACACGATGCCGATGCAAAGCATGTTCAGCAAGAGCGACGTGCCGCCGTAGCTGATGAACGGAAGCGTAATGCCGGTAATGGGCATCAAGCCGATCATCATGCCGATGTTCTGGAAGACTTGGAAGACGTACATCGATACGACGCCGATGACGATGAACGATCCTCGCAAGTCATAACACTGGAAGGCAATGATGATCATCCTGTAGATCAATAAGAAATAGAGCATCAGCACGACCGCGGCGCCCTGGAAGCCGAACTCTTCGCCGATGACGACGAAGATCGCGTCCGAATACGGGTACGGAATGAAACCCCTTTTCTTGGACTGCCCGTTCATATATCCGTCGCCGGTCAATCCGCCGGATCCGATGGCGATTTTGGCTTTGTTCGCCTGGTACACTTCCTTCTCGGAAGCCGTTTCCGGATTGATAAAGCCGTTGATCCGTTCGTACCAGTGCACTTTCTTGTGCTCGACCATATAATCGTGGATTTCTTTGTTGTACGTATTGAACAAGGATACGAACAGGATGGTCCCGCCCACCACGATTCCGAGGCCAAGCAGCACATGCGTATAACGGACGTTGCCGATCCAGAGCATGCCCAGCACGATGACAAGATAGATGATGGCATTGCCCAAATCGGGCTGTATCATGACGAGCGCGAACAAGATGAACGAGAAGAAGGCAATGACGAACAGATCCTGTCTGATCCGGAGCGGATCGCCCTGCCTGCGGCCCATCAAGAAAGCGACCGTAATGATCAAAACCAGCTTCGCCATCTCCGCCGGTTGAAACTGCAATCCCCCCGGAAGCGGAAACCAGCTCTTCGCGCCGTTGATTTCCGGCGCCGTCAAATAGACGATGACAAGCAGCACGACGCAGATGCCGTACAAAACATACCAGAATTTCAAATAGATCCGGTAATCGACCATGGCCGCGAGCAGCGCGACGACGAAGCCAATGCCGAAGAATATGACCGTTTTGGTGTCGTAGCTGGCGTATCCCGGATTGCCGTACGTCGCGCTGTGCACGAGAAGCGTACTGACAACCGTGAAGGCCAGCAAGATGACGATAATGCCCACGTCGATCTTTTTCAGTTTATTCAGCACTACGCATTCATCCTATCCCAAGAAACTTGCGGAAACGCTTCATAACGCCCGCTTTCTCTTCCAGCGGCATGAGGGGAACCATATCGCCGAGCATCCGTCTGGAGATGTTGCGGTAGGCGATTGCGGCGCGGGAGGACGGGTCCATAACGGTCGGCTCGCCGGCGTTCGCGGAGCGAATCACCTTCTCGTCGTCCGGCACGATGCCGAGCAGATCGATGGCGAGCACTTGACAGATCTCGTCGATATCGAGCATCTCGCCGGAACGCACCATGTTGGCGCGGATGCGGTTGATGACGAGGCGCGCCGGTACCTGCGACTGCTCCAGCAGCCCGATGACCCGGTCGGCGTCGCGGACTGCGGCATTCTCCGGCGTCGTCACGACGATCGCGCGGTCCGCTCCGGCAATGGCGTTGCGAAACCCTTGCTCGATGCCCGCGGGACAGTCGATGATGATGTAATCGAATTCCTTCTTCAGTTCCAGCACCATATCCTTGACCTGCTCGGGCGAGATCGCGCTTTTATCCTTCGTCTGGGCAGCCGGCAGCATATACAGCTCGTCGAACCGTTTGTCCTTCACCAGCGCCTGGTTCAGCCTGCAGCGGCCTTCCGCGACATCGATCAAATCGTAGATGATGCGGTTCTCCAGCCCCATGACGACGTCCAGATTGCGCAAGCCGATATCCGTATCTACCATGCATACTTTCTTGCCCAGCAAAGCAAGCGCAGTGCCGATATTGGCGGAAGTCGTCGTTTTGCCGACCCCGCCTTTACCCGATGTAACAACTATCGCTTCTCCCATGACTCACACTCCCCGCTCAAGCTCTAAACACGACCGGCAGCTTCCGCAAACGCTGCAGCTGCGTCATTTTATCGATTTTCATAACGCCGTCGCTCAGAAAGGCGTATTCCATCTGCGCATCGCCCGTCATCCACTCGTCCGGGGGACGGCTGATGATCTCGTCGATGCGCAGCTGCGTCGGCCGCAGCAACGAGGCGGCGATGACCGCTTCCTTGTTCCCCTTGCAGCCGGCATGGGCCAAACCGCGAAGAGCGCCGAGCACGAATATATCCCCCGTGCACAGCACCGTCCCGCCCGGGTTAACATCGCCCAGCAGCAGCAGGCTGCCGTCATGCTCCAGCGTTTGGCCGGAGCGGACGATGCCCGTGATCAGCTTGAGGTTGTTGCCGTCCTCGGGCTTCGGTTCGGCTTTGACTTCGCTCTCGACGGATTGCACGAGCAAATTGCCCTGCTGTCTGATCGCGGCTTTGATGCGTTCTTTCTCTTCCTCATTCACTTGACGGGTGCCGAGCTTCACTTGGACGTGAACGATGGGGCCAGTCAGCAGCTGTTGATGCGACTTTTCCAGCTTATATTGCAGCTCGTCCAACAAGGTGGAAAACTCGCAATTGTCGTCAAGAAGGAAGATCAATCCATCCTTGACGCCTTTTATCGTAATATGCTGCTTCTCGGTCACGCTCGCCCCACCCCTCTGTATACGATTCTTTCAATCGAATGCGTATTCCTGCAACGGAACCGCCTTAATCTTCTTCATCTTCGGTCTTGGGCTTCTTGCTGCCTTCGAACCATCGTCTTGCAGGTACGTATAATACCAAAGCGAACAGAAGCTGCATGAACAAGCTCGGAATGATATGGTGCGACAGCGCCCATTCAAAAGGCTGGCTCGTCAGCCGAAACACCCGATATATGAAGTAGACGACCGTATCGTAGACGAGCGTGGACAGCCCGATCATGGAGAGCGCCATCATCAGCGTGCTGCGCTTGCGCTCCAGCATCAGTCCCGTCATATAGCCGACGAGGCCCATGGTGAAGGAATGAACGCCGATAATTCGGCCGTAGAAGGCCAGATCCTGCAGCAAGCCGAACGACAAGCCCAGCAGCAGCGCCGAGTGGCGCCCCCGGTAGAGGGCGGCGAACAGAACGAAGGCGAGCGTAAAATGAGGCACGATGCGCCCGACCAGATTGTCGGGCAGCAGCCAATAGAACAGCGTTCCTTCTACGAGGAAGAAGAGCAGCATGACGCCGATGATACGCTGCAGGCTCATGGCGCGGCTTCTCCCGTGTCGGGCATTTGTACGACGAACACTTCCGTCAGATGGTCGAAATCCGCCGCCGGCGTGATCGTTGCCGTGTAAGTAAGGCCGAAGTCGCCCACCTGGCTGCTGTCGACCGTGCCGATGACGATTCCGCGCGGGAATACGTTGCCGAGGCCCGACGTAATGATCGTATCGCCTTTCTTGAGCGGATCGTGCTCGGAAATCTTCGACATGGACAGCTTGCCGGTCTCCGGATCGTAGTTGTCGACGATGCCGAACGACTCCTTCTCCTTGCCGAGGCTGCTCAGCACCGTGGCGGCGATCTGCTTCGTGTCGACGGAGTTGACGTTCAGCTTCGTGATCGGCATGACGGACGAGTAGAACGGATCGACCCTGCTCGTCAGGCCGACCAGGCCCTTGTTCGTCACGACGACCATGTCCGGCTTGATGCCGTCCTTGGAGCCGAGGTTGATGCGGATCGTTCCGTTATACGGATCGTTGCTGACGGCAATGACCTGCGCGATCAGGTATTTATAATTGTCCAGCTGCTTCTGGCGTTCCGTGAACTTCAAATCTTCTTCAAGCGTCTTCAATTTCGATTCCATGAAATTGTACTTGATGCTGTCCCGCGCGTATGCGGCAGCCGCAATGCGCAGCTGCTCGTTCTCCTTGTAGACCTCCCGCAAGTGGGAGAGGTCGTGAACGAGACCCGAGACATAACCGGCCGGCCTGTACAGCCACTCCTGCAGGAAGCTCGACGTATCGAGCGCGAAATTCTCCGGCCAGGTCAGTTTCTTCCGGTCGCCGATCGAAAAGCCCATGACGGCGACGAAGAGAATAAATACGATCATGAGCACAAACATCCGTCTGTTGCGCATCCAATTAAACACTTCGTCTCACCTGCCCATTCCATGCTGAACAGCCCCATGGCCGTTCAAACCGATCACCGCCGCTGAATGCCGAACGGACCCGTGGCCCGTCCAAACCGATCAGCGTCGTTATCCGTTTCCCCTTGCATTCTTGCCCGGATTATTTCTTGGAACGGGAAACCGGGCCTCCGCGCGTCTTGAACAAGTCGATGTTGTCGAGCGCCCGGCCCGTGCCGATGGCAACGCAGTCCAGCGGATTCTCCGCGACGATGACCGGCATGCCCGTTTCGCGCGCAAGCAGCTTGTCCAGGTTCTTCAGCAGCGCGCCGCCGCCCGTCAGGACGATGCCCCGGTCCATGATGTCCGCGGACAACTCCGGCGGGCACTTCTCCAGCGTGATCTTGACCGCGTCTACGATGGCATTGACGGTATCGGCCAGCGCTTCGCAAATTTCGTCGGACGAAATCGGCAGCGTCTTCGGCAGACCGGAGACAAGGTCGCGGCCGCGGATTTCGATCGTTTCCTGCTGCTCCAGCGCCATTGCCGAGCCGATCTCCATCTTCAGCTGCTCGGACGTCCGTTCCCCGATCATCAGGTTGTACATCCGTTTGATATACTGCATGATCGCTTCGTCCATTTCATCGCCTGCGATGCGGATGGAACGGCTCGTTACGATGCCGCCGAGCGAGATGACGGCGACTTCCGTCGTGCCGCCTCCGATATCGACGACCATGCTGCCCGTCGGTTCCCAGACCGGCAGATTGGCGCCGATCGCCGCCGCGAACGGCTCCTCGATCGTAAACGCCTCGCGCGCGCCCGCCTGCACGGTCGCGTCCTTCACGGCGCGCTGCTCGACGGCCGTAATGCCGGACGGCACGCATACCATCACGTTCGGATGGCGCGGGAACAACGAACGGCTCTTCTGCGCCTGACGAATGAAATATTTGATCATCGTCGACGTTGTGTCGAAATCCGCGATTACGCCGTCCTTCATCGGACGGATCGCGCGAATATTGCCCGGCGTGCGTCCGATCATTTTCTTCGCATGCTCGCCGACGGCTTCGATTTTTTTTGTATCGGTACGAAGAGCAACCACGGAAGGTTCTCTTACGGCAATTCCTTTTCCTTTGACATAGACGAGCGTGTTAGCCGTACCCAAATCGATTCCTAAATCTTTCGAACCACCAAACATGTTGTATCTTCCCTTCTTTCATAAGACAATCCCTCTTATTATATTACATGTGGCCTTGCTCCTTCAAACTTATAAAGCGATTGTCACCTATTACCAAATGGTCCAGCACGTCGATGCCGACAAGCTCCCCCGCTTCGGCAAGCCGTTTCGTCAACGCGATATCTTCGGAGCTCGGCGTCGGATCTCCGCTCGGATGGTTATGCATGCAGATCAAGGACGAGCTGCTGCATTTCATGGCGGCGCGAAACACTTCGCGGGGATGGACGAGCGTCGCGTTCAGCGTGCCGACGGACAGCGTTTCGGTCGCAATGACCTGGTTTTTCGTATTCAGAAACAAACAGACGAAATGCTCCTGCTTCAAGTAGCGGAGCTCTTCCATCATCAGCTGTGCCGCGTCCGCCGGCCGGCGGATCGTCGGCAGCTCGCCCTGCCGGCTGCGGGCCAGACGGCGGCCGAGCTCGATGCCGGCGCGCAGTTGAACCGCTTTCGCCGGTCCGATGCCGCGGATGTTCGTCAGCTCCGCGATGCTCATATCCACAAGACCGCGCAGGCTGCCGCACTGGGCAAGAATCCGGGAAGCCAGAAGAACGGCGGATTCGCTCCTCGTCCCCGTGCGCAGCAATATCGCAAGCAATTCCGCATGACTGAGTGCTTCGGCCCCAACGGTCATCAGGCGTTCTCTAGGTCGGTCTTCGTTAGGGACGTTCTTGAGCACGTAAGACTGTTGTTCCGCCTCTGCCTTCATGAACATTCCCTGCCTTATCGTAGGTTGATTGCGACGCAAGGCCGGGACGGGTCCCGGCCTTCTGAAGCTGTCGCCGGCCTTGCCGGCGGCGCAGCGGGCGTCATATGACCGCAATTTCAAATTCGGCCAGCATGTCCGACAATAGCGCGAGCGGAAGGCCGACCACGGTAAAGTAGCAGCCCTCGATTCGCTCGACCAAGACGGAACCGCGGCCTTGAATGCCGTAGCTGCCGGCTTTATCCATCGGCTCGCCGGTGTCCACGTAGCGTTCGATAATCATGGGATCCAGCGGCTTCATCAGGACCTCGGTCATCCGATGGGCGGCCAGTTCACGGCCGCTGCGCGTATCGACGCACGCGACGCCGGTGTATACGCGATGGCGCCGGCCTTGCAGCCGGGTCAGCGTGGCGATGGCATCCGCGCGGTCCTGCGGCTTGCCGAGGATCTCGCCGTCCAGCACGACGATCGTGTCCGCGCCGACGATGAGCGAGCCCGCTCTGTCCTCGGCGGCGAGCAGCCTCGCCGTCGCGCGCGCTTTGCGCAAGCCGAGCTGCTCGACGACTTCGGACGGCTGCCAATCCGGCGGCGTCCCTTCGTCCGTATCGCTGGGCAAAATGAGAACCGGCAAGGAAAGGCCGAGTGATGCGACCAATTCCCGCCGGCGGGGAGAAGATGAAGCCAGCACGAGCTGGCGCAAATGTTCGGTTGAATGAATGCGGGATTGTCCCATTTCAGGCCATGCTCCTTTGCGTTTCCCTAGGCGGTTCTAAAGCTTGCGGTACAGCCAGATCGCAACCGCCAAACCGGCGAGGCTGAGCAGGCTGATATGAACATGCAGCGTTAAGGCGTAGCTCAGCACGAGCAAATCCGCGTCGGGCGACCAGCTGATCGTGGTCGTATTCGTCAGAAACGAGAGCCCTGGGAACGAAGCCAGCGAACGGGCGATTAGCGCGCCGCCCAGCAGGCCGATTAGCATGAACAATAGCAAGACCCAGATATTTTTCTTCATCTTCCAACGTCCCTCGCCATTTTTTGACACGTACGATTTATTATACGCGGACGGGAAACGCTTTACAATGATCCGCTGGTTGCAAACCAGTCTTTCTGAATGAAGACGGCGTTCATCATGGCGGTCTGCATGGACCATAAGTACGCATCGGAAGGCTTCTTGGCGTATTCGCCTGCGGCGACGGCGGCCGAATTGACGGCCTGGATCAGCTTCAGCAGCGACGCCTTATTCGTCTTGTCCGTCATTCCCGACTCCAGGCGGGAAGCGGCTTCCGTCCACTGCTGATGCAGCGTCTGCCAATCGTTATCGCCCGTTCCGGCTTGACCGTTCAGCTTGGCGGATGACATGTCGCCCAGCTTGGCGAGCAGGCCGGCCGTATCTTCGAAGAACGTCTGCGCGTCGGACGCGGCTCCGCCGTACGTTAGCTTCGTCAGCGCGGGCACATCGACCTGCTTGACATAGACATCCATGCCGGTCAGCGACTGCCCGAGCAGATCGGCCGCGGCCCGGTCGGAGGCCATGCCGACGTAGATCCGGTAATCTTGACCGGACGTAAGCGACGCGGCCGCAAGCCCTTTGTCGCGCAGCTCCGCCGCGGCCGCCGTCAATCCGTCCTGGCTGCTGAATACGCCGTATTGCAGCATATAATAGGACGCCGCGGGCACGCTCAGCTTGACGGTGCCGGCAGCGCCCGTTCCGGCCGAAGCGCCCGAATTGTTGGCACTGCCGGTGCCGGCGGCATTCGCCGCTTGTCCGCCGGCCGCCGTCTTCGCGGGATCGGCCGTGCTGCCGACAGCCGGCAGCGATCCGTCGGCGCTGCCCGTCGCGTCCGATGCGCCGCCGCCCGTGAACATCGTCAGCACGAAGTAGCCGAACAACGCGCCGGTCGCGATCGCGCCCGCTACGGAGGCAAACACTTTGAACCAGGACGGTCCCTGAGCCGGACGCTTGCCGGAACCGGACGGCAATGCGCCCGGGAACGCCTGTCTTCCCCGTTCGTTATGGCCATGACCATGTTCGTCATCGGTCTCGATGTGCGGATACATATCGATAACCTGCGGCGATGGCGTCCGATTGGCATAGGCGCGCGGAGCCGCTTCGAATTCGCCCTCCTCGTCGCCCAGCAGTATCGTCTCGTTCGTCTCCAAGGCCGACAGCCGCTCTTCCGGCCCATCTATGGGAAAGCGGTCCGCCGCGGCATGTTCGTTCATGCCCGCCTTCGGGCGTTGTTTCGGGATCTGGCCGTCGGCTTCGCGGATGAGCTGCTCCAATGCCCCGGCGTCATCTTGAAAGTGACTGGTCCATGTGCCGATATCGGACGAGAACTTCAGTTCCTCCTGGAAGTATGGAACGGCATTCGCGCCCGATGCGCGTCTCGTCTCCTGCCGGGCCGCCTCGATGCGGGCACCGCTCTGTTTATCGAACCGATACGTAATGCGTCCTTTCGTACTCATCGCACTCTCTCCTTGTCCGCGTACTCTAGTACAAGTCTATGAGCGTTTTGAGAGAATTATGACCCGTCCCGGCAGGTCGCTAGGACAAACGCGAGCGCCAAGAAGAGACGGCCAGACAAGCGGAGACAACAAAAACAGCCAACCTTCCCGCGAGACGAGCTCCGTTGCCGGATCGTCCTTGAGCTGGTTGACTGCTTGTCATACCGTATGCTTATCCTATTGCTTCCGTAACCGGCTTTCATCCCCGTCCCTGTCTATTCACGCCCATTCGTCGGCATTGACCTCGAACCGGGCGATGAACGCCGGTACTTGCTCCGCCTCAAGCGGATGGCTGAACCAATACCCTTGCATGACGCCGCACCCTTGCCCGCCGAGGAAGACGAGCTGTTCCATCGTCTCGACGCCTTCGGCGATCGTCTCCAGATTCAAGCTCGCGGCCATCGATATGATGGCGCCGATGATCGAAGCGTTGGCCGGATGATGGCGGATGCCTTTGACGAACGATTGATCGATCTTCAATTTATCGATCGGAAACTCTTTCAAATACGCGAGCGAGCTGTAGCCGGTGCCGAAATCGTCCATCGCCACGAGCAGGCCGAGCGACTTCAGGCTATGCAGCGCGGGCAGCGCCTTCTGGACGTGCATCGTCATGCTCTCGGTGATCTCCAGCACCAAATACTGCGGATCGAGCCCGGTCTCCGCCAGCACCGCCTCGATGTTCTCCTTCAGCCGCTGGTCGTAGAACTGCCGGGAAGACAGGTTGACCGCGACCGGCACCCGGAACAGCCCCGCTTCCAGCCATCGCGCGTTCTGGCGGCAAGCTTCGCGCAAAGCCCACTCGCCGATCATATAAATCAGCTCCGTCTCTTCCGCGACCGGGATGAATTCCGCCGGCGATATGCGTCCGAACTCGGGGCTTTCCCAGCGGATCAGGCTTTCGAGCCCGATGACGCGGTTCGTGCGGGTATCGATCTGCGGCTGATAGTGCAGCACGAATTCCTTGCGCTCGATCGCCTTGCGCAGGTTCTGCTCGATCGTAATGCGGCGCTGGATCTGCTCGTGAAACGACGGCTCGAACAGCTGGCAGCGGTTGCCGCCGTCTTCCTTCGCTTTCGCCATGGCGATGTGCGCGTAGCGAAGCACGTTCTCATGCTCTTGCAGGTCGTCCGGGCAGAGGCAGATGCCGATGCTGGACGGCAGATGGATTTCATGGCCGTCGATGCGTACCGGATGCCGGAGCGAACGCAAGATTTGAAGTCCGAGCTGTTCCGCGGCCTCGATCGTCATGTCCGGGACGAGGAGCACGAATTCGTCGTTGCCGGCGCGGAACAGGACGGACGGTTCGCGGGCGAAGCTCTTCAGCCGGCGCGCCATCAGGATCAGCAGCCGGTCCCCGACCTCGTGGCCGAACGTGTCGTTGACGAGCTTGAATTGATCCAGGCTGATGCACAGCACCGCGAACGGGCTGCGCCTTGCCGCGAATTCGCCCATCACGCCGGGAATTTGCCGCCGGACCGGAAGGCCCGTCAGCGAATCGTGGTTCGAGATATAATCGACCTGATCCTTCAGCTGCTGCTGCTCGGTCAAATCGATAACGACGCCGTATACTTCCTCGACCCGCCCGTTCTGGATGAGCGGCTGAAGCATGCCTTGGAAGACGGCGCCGCGGCATTGTACCTCGAAGCCGACATTCTCCTCGCCGTTCCAGGCTCTGCGAATCAAGTCCGACAGCTGGCCCGGGAAGTCGCCGATGAATGCGTCATGGACCCGCCTGCCGGCCATCTCCGTATCGACGAGGCCGAACCGGTTGACGAGGGTGCCCGAACAAGCGGCGAAATAGAAACGGTCTTCCTCGTCCTTCCCGAGCGAGAACATCAGTCCGTTCAGCTTGTCGATCACCCGGTTCAACGACGCCGTCACGGCCGCATCCTTGCCGATGCAGTCGATCATGAAGCCGATGAACGAGCGCAGCATCCGGTCGGTGCCGTCGAAGCGCTCCTTCAGCCGCCAGAACAGCCGCGTTCCGAGCGCCGCCTTGCAGCGCATCAGAAACTCGTCGACCGCCTGCGGCTCGGATGCTTCGCCGAAGAGCTTGTTTTTCGGCACGAAGTCCGCCGCCCCGAGGGCAAGCGCTTCGAAAGCGATTGCCGTGCCTTCCTCGGTATGCGTGCTCAGAACGATGACGGGCACCGGATGCTCGGCCATGATGCGTTCCAGCGCCGCGATCCCGTCCATGACGGGCATCTCCACGTCCATCGTCACCAGATCCGGACGCAGCTCGGCGACGCGTTCGATCGCTTCCAGCCCGTTCGCCGCGGTGCCCGCGACCTCGAATTGCTCGTCTTGCTCCAGAATCGTTTGAATCAAGGTCCGCATGACGGCCGAATCATCCACGACCAGCACCTTCTTGCGCGTGCCGCGCGGATCGATAATCGGATGCTCAGGCATAGCCGATGTTAACTCCTTTCAACCGAACGATCGCGTTCATGTTCATCAAGGTTACCAGATGGCCCCCTTGTTTGCAGATGCCTTGCGAATACGCCGCCGACAAGCCGAATGCCCCTTCCGGCACGGGCTCCACTTCATCCATCGGTACATGGATCACTTCCGTTACCTGATCCACCAGGATGCCGGTCATGGAGCCGTTCACATTCATAATCATGATGCGCGACAGCTCGTTCAGCCCGGCATCGGGCATATTCAGGCATGCGCGAAGATCGACGACCGGCATCAGCTCGCCCCGCAGGTCGATCAAGCCGCACACTTCCGGGGGCGGGGAAGCGACGCGGTGCAGCTCGGGCACCTTGATGATCTCTTTCGTCTCCCGGATATCGAGCGCATACCGCTCGCCGTCGAGTATGAAGACAAGCAGCTTGATAATGCCTGACGAATCCTTGGCGTCGGCCTTGGCCGTGCGCCATACGTTCGTCCCCGCTTCGCGCATGACGGCGTGAATGTCCAGAATCAAGGCGATGCTGCCGTCGCCGAGCAGCGTCGCGCCGGACAGATACGGGACTTGGCCCAAGTACGATCCTAACGGTTTCATAACGATTTCCTGGTTGGCGATGAGCCGGTCGACGAACAGGCAGACCCGCTTGTCGGCCGCGCCGATCATCACGGCGTAGCCTTGTCCTTCGCGTGCGGCATTCAGCTTGCGGTGAAGCCGGATCAGCGGCAGAATCTCGCCGCGCACGCAGCAGACTTCCTGCCCGTGCACGCGCTGAATGTCGGCATCCGACAAGCGGAACGTCTCGATGACGTTGACGAGCGGCAGCGCCAGCGTATGCTGGCCCAGCTTGACTAACAGCGATTTGGATATCGCGAGCGTCAGCGGCAGCTTGATCGTGAAGACCGTTCCTTGGCCGAGCTCGGTATCGATATCGATCAGACCGTTCAGCTTCTCGATGCGGGCGCGCACGATGTCCATGCCGACGCCGCGGCCGGACAGCTCGGTCACCTGCTCTGCCGTGGACATGCCGGAATGGAAAATCAGCGAGATCAGTTCCTTCTCCGTCATATCGGCCGCGGCCTCTTCGGTAATAAACCCTTTCTGGACCGCCTTGCGTTTGATCTTCCGCGGATCGATCCCCCGGCCGTCATCCGAGATCCGGATCATGATGGCGTTCTCCCGATGGCTGGCCTGCAGCTTCAGCCGGCCTTTGCGCGGCTTGCCTTTCGATTCCCGTTCATCGGGCGGTTCCAGCCCGTGATCGGCCGCATTGCGAAGAATATGAATGAGGGGATCGTTGATTTCCTCGATCAGCGTCCGGTCAAGCTCGGTTTCTTTGCCTTCGATAATGAAATCGATCTCCTTGCCCGCCTGCTGCGACAAGTCCCGCACCAGGCGGGGGAAACGGCTGAACAGGTTCTCGATCGGCAGCATGCGCGTCTTCATCATCCCCGCCTGCAGCTCGGCGATGATTCGCCCGAGCTGATCCGACACCTCGCTCAGCGCGGCGGCTTCGGGCTCTTGCTTGAAACGGTCGTCGAACCGCTTCTTCAAATCCTGCAGGCGCGTATTGCCGATGATGAGCTCGCCGACCAGGTTCAGCAGATGCTCCAGCCGGTCGACATCCACGCGCACGGTTTGCTGAACCTGCGCCTGCGGTTTCGCTTGGCTCGCCTGGACGGGTCTGGAAGCGGGCTCGGCATCGGCTGACGGCTGTTCCGTTCCCTCTGCGGCCGCGCCTTGCAGGACGAGCGGAGCGATCGCGACCCGCTTCACTTGCGAGATGCGTTCCAGCCGTTGACGGATTTCGTCTTCCGCGATTCCCGATGCCAGCGCGAACGTCAACGGCGCCTTGACAAGCAGGCCATCCGTGTCCCAATCGGCAAGCGGCGGTTGTATCCCGGCCAATTCGCCGGATTCGGAGAGGATGCGATGGACCAGCATCGCCCGCACGCGCGGCATTTCCGTATCCGGCGCCAATGCCACCTCGACGCGGTAAACGGAAACGCCTTCATCGCGATGCTTCGATATGGCGTTCCATTCCGCGTCCGTCCACGCCGCCGGAGGCTCGTTGCCGGCATCATTCACGGCTTCGGCCGCCGCGCCGGCTGTGACTGCCGATTCGGCGGCCTGCGCTGCCGATGCTTCGGCATGCGATGCCCATGCATCGGGATGCGCTGGCAATGCTTCGGGATGCGCTGCAGCTCGTGCATGACCGGCAGATGCCGAACCTGACAAGCACTGCTCCAACAAGCTGATCAATTCGTCGTTATGTACTTCTTCCAATTGTCCCTGCCGAAGCCTTGCTTGCTGCTCCTTCAAATAATCGATGCATCGGAACAACAGATTGATCAGGGCGGGCGTGACGCTTAACCGATGCTGGCGCAGCGCGTCGAACACGCTTTCCAGATGATGCGTGACATCCTTCAAATAGTGAAGCCCCATCGCCGCCGACGAGCCTTTCAGCGTGTGGGCGGCGCGGAAAATCGTTTGGATCGTTTCGAGATTCGCGGATTCGCCTTCCAGCTCCAGCACGGAGCGGTCCAGAATTTGCAGCTGTTCCTCGAGCTCATCCAAGTACACGCCCAAGTACGTCATCATGAACGATTCCATTAACGTCCTTCGCCTCCCAAGTCTAATACGCGGTTCAAATCAAGCAGGCAAACGAGCTCATCGTTCGTGCGGCCGATGCCCGACAGCAGGCTGCGCTCGGCGGCGTCGGCGCCCGAAGGCGGAGGTAAAATCTCGCCGAACGACGACACTTTGACGACGCGGTCGACCAGCAGCCCGATGACCTCCGATTCCGTCTTGACGATTACGATGCGCATATCCCCGCTCGATCGCGGGCTCGGCATATAGAATCGCTCCCGCAAATCGACGACAGGCACGATCAGCCCGCGCAAATTGATGACGCCGCATACGAACGCCCTGGCGTTCGGAATTTCGGTAATGGGCTGCATCCGGATAATCTCCTGCGTCTCGGATAACGGCAACGCATACGGCTTCTCGGCAAGTTCGATCACGATATAGTTCATCGCGGCTCCGCCCTCTTACACTTTAAAGACGGAGACGTTCTGATTAAGCTCGTCCGCCAAGCGCGCGAGCGCCTGAGACGAACTCGCCATCTGCTCGGAGGCTGCCGCCGCTTCCTCGCTGGACGTGGCGATCGCTTCGACTGCCGCCATGACATCGCCCGTCTGGGCCGACTGCTCTTCGCTGGCCGCGGCGATCTCCTGGATGCGGGCGGCGGTGTCCGACACCATATGGACGATGTTCTCGAACGTGCGGCCCGTGCTGGCCGACAGCGACGCGGCTTCCTCGACCGCCTTCACGCTCTGCTCCGTATTGTCCTGCATGCCTTTGATAATGGTCGCGATCTGCTTGGTCGCTTCGCCGCTGCGCTCCGCCAGCTTGCGCACCTCGTCGGCGACGACGGCGAACCCGCGACCCTGATCTCCCGCTCTCGCCGCTTCGATGGCGGCATTCAGCGCGAGCAGATTCGTCTGTTCGGCAATCTCGTTGATGACTTCGATGATCTGCCCGATCTTGTGGGAATCCTGCTCCAGCAGCTGCATTTGCTGCGAGAGGCGGTCCATGCTGCGAATGGAAGTCTGAATCGCTTCCGCGCCCTTCTCGGCGCCCTGGCGCGTCTCTTCGGAGATGCCCGCTACCGACGTCGCGTTCGCGGCAACGGTTGACGAGGCGGCCGACATCTCTCTGACCAGCTCGTTGATCGTTTGCGCCGATTCCGCCTGATCCGTGCTTCCTTTGGCGATTTCCTCCGTCGTGGCCGATATTTGCTCGGCCGCCGCCGCAGCGCTTTGCGCCGAATCGAGCGTTTGACCGATCAGCGTGCGCAAATTGTCGATCATCGTGCCGAACGCGGCGGCAAGCTCGCCGATTTCGTCGCGGCTCCGAACGGCGGCTTTCTCGCGCAAATCCCCTTTCGAGACGTTGACGGCGACATGGACGATTTTGCGGATCGTCCGAACGAGGCTTTCCGAGATGTAGACGGCCAGCGATAGTCCCGCAAGGACGGCGATGATGCTGAATACGATGATGAGCGTCCGTCCGCCTTGATTGATGTCGCGCGCATGCTCCACTTCCGCCTTGGAGCCGGTATTGTTGAAATCGATCCATTTCTGCAAATCGTTGTTCACCTTCTGGCTGGAGGCGAGCGCGTCGTCGATCGTCTTCATCCGTTCGCCGGTGGATTGCGTTTCGTTGATCGAAGCGACTTGATCCGTGTAGCTTTTGGCATTCGCCACCAGTTCGTCGTAGATCGTGCGCTCCGTCGGCGAAATGATGAGCTGCTCATACTCGTCCAGGTTCTGGTTCATCGTCCGGATCGTATCGTTCAATGCCTGCTTCGATTCGTTCATCTGCCCGGCATTCTGCTGCAGCGCCGCATCGTATGCGCCGATTTCGATGTTGGCGAAGTTCAATTTGATCTCGTCGATCTTCAGAATGCTCGGCAGCCAGTTGCCCTGCACGACGGATACGGACGATTGCAGCGCGTTCATTTTGATAATCGAAATAAAGGCGACGGACATAAGCAGCGCAAGAATTAACAAGAAGCTGGCCAGCAGCTTCAGGCGCATCGAAATTTTCATCAACTTTCAGCTCCTAATTCGGTTATGTAATAATCAGTCGTGAGCGGTTTCGCCGCCGTGCATAGGGATCACGATCGCAATCTCCAGCAGACTCAGGATTTCGCTTCGCACCTGATGCAGATGGCCCATGACCGTATTTTGCAGGCGGTCCACCGAGATGGCGGCGTTCAAATACATTTTCTGATTGCCGGAAGCAATCGAAAGCTCGAATCGGGAGTTGCTGCCCGCCACTTCCTCGATCAGCGACGTGTTCATGTATTGCTCGGGGAGCTCGATCGAGAACAGAATCTTCGGATGCGCGTCCTCTTGCTCCAACAGCTGGAGCCGTTCCGTATACGGGTAATTTCGCTTGATCCATTGATAGGGGTTCCCGCTTCGGTCATCCCGTTCCCATACCGGCTCGAATCTGTTCGTCGACTCGATGAAAGCGTCCCTGTAGTACTCGAGGAGGTTCATGCCTTCCCCCCTACCATCTGTCCATAGTCGTCTTGCTTCCATGTACGTTCATGCATAACATCCATCCTTCCGCTGTCCTTGTCGCAGCTTATATCATAATGGACAAATGTTTGGAAATTTCCGGTGTCGCACGTTCGATTTAGGTTATTTTGTTGGAAAAGTGTTTGACCGGCGTCCAAAAACAGGACCTTGCGCCCTGTTTCCACTGCTGAAGCAGCGATTCCAGCTGCTCCTCTTCAATCGGCTTCGTCAGGATGCCGTTCATCCCCGCGGCCAGGCATTGTTCATGCGTCTCGGCCTGAGCGTCGGCCGTCAGCGCGATGATCGGCAGCAGATCGAAGCGCCGATCGGCTCGGATGGCCGCCGTTGCGGCAAACCCGTCCATGACCGGCATATGCAGGTCCATGAAGATCAGATCGAATTCCGTCCGCTTCAGCAGCGCCAGCAGTTCGGTTCCGTTCTCCGCGATTGCCACCGTAATTCCGCGGCTCTCCAGCTGTCCGCGCGAGACGATCTGATTGATCTCGTTATCTTCGGCAATCACCGCCCGGATCGCCCGCGCATCCGCTTCCGGCGCCGGCGCGGCGGGACGATCGCTTCGAATCATCGGCGGCAAGGCGTTGCGCGCGGCTTCGAACAAGCCTTTGAACACGAGCTTGCTGACCGGCTTGATCAATACATGGTCCATCTCTTGAAGCAGCGGCGTAACCGCCCGGCTCTGCAGCGGCGTGAGCGCGATCGCTTTCGCCTTCCTGTTCCGCAGCGCCGCGGCCGCTTCCGCCGACCGGAACGGCCCGTTGTCGACGCCGTCGACGACGACGTACTCGCCTTCGCCGGTCAGAAGCGCATGCCGAAGCTCGGCAGTCGAGGCAAGAAGCCGTACCCGATGGCCAAGTCCCGTCAACATGCCGGCAATCGCTTCTTCCAGCAGCGGGTGCGACAGATAGAGATGAACCGTCGCGGGCGGCTGCGGTTCGCTGGCGAATTCCCGCCGAGGCAGCATAAGAGGCAGCGTGAACGAGACGAGTGTGCCTTGACCGGCCTCGCTCCGCAATTCGAGACGGCCCCCCATCGCCTCCGCCAGCAGCTTGCAGATGGCCAAGCCCAGACCGGAACCGCCGTATTTGCGGCTCGTCGAGCCGTCGCCTTGAAAGAACGGCGAGAACAGCTGGGCCCGATGCTCCTCCGCAATGCCGATTCCCGTGTCTTCCACGGAGAAGCGGACAACGGCTTCCTCCGCGCTTCCGGATTCCAGCTCCGCTCGCACGCAGACATGGCCGTTATCCGTGAACTTGACCGCATTGGCGATCAAGTTCATCAATATCTGCTGAATTTTCTGCGGATCTCCGATCGTTACGGACGGCAACCGATTATCGGTCCGGATCACCAATTCGATCGGTTTATTCCCGGCTGCCGAGCTGACGGTGTCCGCGATCCGCTTCATGACCTCTTCCAGCCGGAACTCGGTTTGTTCCACGACGATTTTGCCGGCTTCGATCCTAGCGAAGTCAAGCACGTTATTGATCGTTTGCAGCAGCAGCTTGGAAGAGGAATCGATCTTCTCGAGATAATCGCGCTGAACCGGCGTCTGCGCCGTCTGCTGAAGCAGCGAGGACAGACCGATGATGCCGCCCAGGGGCGTGCGGATCTCATGGCTCATGCGCGCCAGGAATTCGCTTTTCTCCCGATTGGCCCGCTCCGAATCCATCCGCTTGAAATAATCCGTAATATCGACGCCGCAGCCGATGACATCCTTGACGGAGCCATTGCTCCATTGCGGGCGCATCGTGACATGCAGGCGCCTGTCATGAACCGTGATTTCATAATGGACGGTTTCTCCGCTCCATGCGCGCTCGCAGCAGAGGGTGAGCATGTACAGCTTGTCCGGCCTGTCCCCGAAAACGGCTTCCAACGACCGGCCGTTAATATCCGATGGACGCTTGCCCAGCTGCCCCAGCAATTCGCCCTCGGCCATCTCGTAGACGAAGCGGTCGTTGTGTTTATGCACTTTAAACACGAACCCCGGATGCATTTGCAGCATGTCGACCAGCTCGGCTTCCATTTCTTTGGCCTTCACCCTGTACGATTGCGTCCGAAGCAAGTATCGCAGCAGAATTGCCCCGAACAGAGCCACGATGCCTTGATAGATAACGTACGCGCCGACATCGCTCAATCGGGTGTAGCCGAGCAGCCAGGAACTGACGTAGTAGAACGCTTGAACGAATGCCGTGCCGACCGCCCATTTCTGCCAGAAGCCCTGCAGGCGGGACATGATGACGCCCGTGCCGAGTGCGGCGATGAGCGATAGGACGATCAGAGCGGGTTCCGGGGCGCGGTACATCAAGGAACGGGCCGTCAGCGAGAAGACCGAGACGATCACGGCCGCGGCTGGACCGCCGAAGAAGGAACCGAGCAAGATGGCGGTTCCGCGAAAGTTCAGCGTGACTCCGTTCGCAGCGACTACGCTGCACGTGTTCAATAACGCCGCGAGCAAGCCATGCGCGGCGCCGGCGAGCAGCTTGCCGCGCCAGCCCGTATCGAGCCGCGCTTGCCGGCGCTTGACGAAGAACGGCCCGATATAGAGAACGAACATAAGAATGATGAATACGTTTAAAATCAAATCCTTGAACAATGCGATTCCGCCTCTCGATAGACCCCGAACGGGAGCTGCCGCTTTGCCGCCGGGCAGCCCACCCTCAAATTCTCTCTCCTTAAATATCGTAACGATTCGCCTGCTTTTGAAGGCGAACCGGCACGGATGAACGTAATATCGGCTTGTTTTGACGGATGTTTTGCATTTTGACGCAAATCGGTACGGGCCGGATTGCTGACCATGCCTTATTTGGGATTATTACCCACTTTATTCGATGGATCCAGCGGATAGTCGCTCGTCAAGGAGAGCGGGCAGCTATTCCGGGCCCATTGACGTCTATTACAACGATTTGACGGTTCGCGGCGTGAAGTACTATCAGAAGAAACACGGTCTTCCGGCAACGGGCTCCGTCGACCCGCGGACGTTCAAATCGATCGTACATGCATACCATGGCAAGAAAGTGACGCAAATGCGCGCCAAAAGCAGCGGAACGGGCAAAGGCAAACGAATGATCCGGGGCAAGTCGGCAGGCGGCGGTAAGAAAATCGGCGCCGGACGAGGCCAAGGTCACGGCGCCGGGCAAGGTCACGGCGCTGGGCAAGGCCAGGGCGGGCAAGAGCAAGGCGGCGGCCAAGGCTCCGGTTACGGCAAAGGCAGCCGAAACGATTAACTACCTGCGATCGCCAAACGGCCAGTCGTCCCGTAACCGGCGGCTGGCTGCTTCTTTTCGTATGCTTGCCCTGACGCTTGCTGCAACGAAAAACACCTCCAAGCCGGTCCATGTCATCCGACACGGTTCCTGTGCTTGAAGGTGTTTTCTATATCACCTGTCTTGTGATATGGCTAGGCCTCGTTCGCCGAGCTTCGCCTTATATTTCCGACCAAAGCCGCTTCAGGTTGTCCATCCCTGCTTTGGAGCCCAGTTTGCAATCTTCCAGGCCTTCGAATTCCACGGAGAGATATCCGTCATAGCCGGATTGTTTAATGACGCGCAGTACCGCTCTCATATCGATGTCGCCTTGCCCGACGATCGCCCCGCGCAAAAAATTGCCGCTTGCCGTTCTGAAGAAGCCTTCGCCCGGGTTCTGATCCGCCGGCCGGAGGTAGAAATCTTTGATATGCACCATGGAGGCGTAAGCGATATTGTTCTTCACGGCAGCAACCGAATCCTCGTCGGCGCACATGAAATTGCCGACATCGATCGTCGTCTTGAAATTCGAGCGGTCCACGGCATGGATCAACGCCTGTACCCGGTCGCTGGCTTGAACGAAATAGCCGTGGTTCTCCACGCTGGTCGTGATTCCGAACTGCGAGGCATAATCCGCAACCTGCCTGCAAGCCGAAGCCATGCGTTCCAGCGCTTCGTTGAAATGCTTGATCGAAATGTCGGACGACCATGCAACGTCATGCCGCATCAATTTCACGCCAAGGCTGCGGGCAACGTCCACTTCGCGCTTGACGCGTTCGATCTCCTGCTCGAACGCGCCTTCGCCTTCCTTCAAGAAATCCGCGCCGATGGCGTAATTGGACAGGTCGATGCCGGCTTCGGCAGCCTTGCTCCGGATGGCATCCGCCAATGCCGGGTTGCCGGTAAGATCGAAGCCGATCGGCACCACCTCCATATGTTCTCCGCCCTGGTCGGCAATCCATTGTACGGCGTCCAGCACCGTCATTTCATTCGATGCGATGGCGCGATGCAAGCTATATGAGCTCAAACCGATTTTCATATTCCTTAAGCGCTCCCTTCCGAGCCTGAATTGTGGATAAGCTCTTCTAGCATAACGAAAGCAGGTACCCTATGTAAATAACCGGCTGAATTCTCTCTGTGCTCATCCAGCCGTAAGACGTTGACAACCTAACGATTCAATCCCTGGATCCGATCTGCTTGGCCGGATTTCCCGCCATGACACTGCCTGGCGGCACATCGCGAATAACGACGCTGCCCATGCCGATCAGGCTTCCTCCGCCTATGCGCAGCTTCTCCATTACCGTGGACGCTTGACCTAGATAAGCGCCTTGTTCGACGTGCACGGAGCCGGCTAATCTGACGCCGCTTGCCAATGTGACATTATCTTCGAGGACAGCATCGTGATTAATGACGCTTCCGCTCAGACAGAAGACGAAACGGCCGATGCGGGCATTCAAGCCGACGAAGCAATTCGGATATAGGACGGTTCCGGGCTGGATAACCGCGGTTCGGGAAATAAAAGCAGAGGGGTCCGCGATCGTCACGAGCCTGCGCTCCGAACGCATTTCTTCTTTTAACGGCCATTCGTATTCGGGCACGAGCGCTGCCTCCGGATAATGTCCAAGCACCTCCTTCAATCCCAGGATCGGATACCCGTTGAACGAGCCGCCCGATTTTGCCGTGTCCTGCTCGACAAACCCGATCAGGTTCCACGCCGGCTTCACCCGATTGATTCGTTCAATGATCTCCGCGATTTCTCCGCCGTGGACGCCCGTACCCAGTATGAACAAATCCCGCATCGTCACCCGACCACCTTCCCTTCGCCGATCCCATTCGTAAGGCGGACATCGATCATCGGCACTTACCTCCTTGGCTTGGTTCTCCGCGTGCTTGGCCTGCGTATCGAAAGCGCTTTCTATCTGTGGTAAAGAATATACCATAACCCGGGTTGGCATGAACATACGCAAACCGTTGGTTTCTAACGTACGCGGAGCGGGATTTGCGCTTCCCGATCGATTCTCGCGCAACAGAAAAGCCGGAACATTCCGATTGGATTGTTCCGGCTTCTATCATTCGAATCCTATACCAGGACAAGTCTTCCGCGATCAGCCTTTCGCGCGCAGCGTCTTCGCCAGCGCGTCGGCCACCTTCCAGATGTCGCCCGCGCCCATCGTAATGACGAGATCGCCGGGTTTGACCCGCCCGGTCAGCACGGCAAGCACTTCTTCCTTGGTCGGATAGTAGGAGGTGTTGGCGTTGCTGTTCTTAATGATCATCTCGACCAGCCTCTTCGAGTTGACGCCCTCGATCTGCTGCTCGCCGGCCGGCGAATAAATATCCGTAATGAGCACTTCGTCCGCTTCCGGGAATGCCCGGCTGAATTGCTCCAGCAGGAAGAACGTACGCGTATAACGCTGCGGCTGGAAAACGGCGATAATCCGCTTGCCGGTCGATTTGGCGGCGCTGATCGTCGCTTCGATCTCCGTCGGATGATGCGCGTAATCGTCGATGACAAGGATATCGTTCACCTCGCCCAGCACTTGAAACCGCCGCTTCGCGCCGCGGAAATCGACGATTGCTTCGGCGATGGAGGCGAACGGGATGCCCGCTTCCAGACATGTAATGACCGTCGCCATCGCATTATACACGTTATGGCGGCCCGGCACGGACAGCTCGATCCGTCCAAGCAGCCGGCCTTGCTTCGTCATGTCGAACGAAACCTTCCGGTCCCCGAGCTCGATACTGCTTGCGCGATAGACGGCTTCCCGGTCGATGCCGTACGTCAGCACGCCTTGCGCGCCAAGCGGTCCCGCCGTCAATTCCGGCAGCATCGCCTGAATGTTCTCGTCGTCGGCGCAGACGATCGCGCCGCCGCCCTGCTTAACCTGGCTTAGAAATTGCACGTAAGCCGCTTTCAATTTATCGAAGTCGCCGTCATAGTTCTCAAGATGATCCGGCTCGATGTTCGTGACGATCGCGATCGTCGGGTGGTACTGCAGGAAGGAACCGTCGCTCTCGTCCGCTTCCGCAACGACGTATTCGCCTTTGCCGGCTTTGGCGTTCGTGCCGACATTGACGATTTCGCCGCCGATGATGAACGTCGGATCGAGCTTGCACGTCTCCATGACAAGCGCGATCATCGACGAAGTCGTCGTCTTGCCGTGCGCGCCGGCAACGGCGACGCCTTTGCCGTTGTTCATCAGCCTTGCGAGCATTTGCGCGCGGTGCAGCACCGGAATATTCAGCTCCTCCGCCGCCCTGCGCTCTACGTTGTCCCGGGGCAACGCCGTCGAATACACGACGAGATCCGCACCCTTCACCTGCTCGGCCTCGTGACCGATATAGATGCGGGCGCCTTTCGCCGCCAGCTTCTCCGTCAGCTCCTGTCTCGCGACGTCGGAGCCGGTCACTTTATAGCCCATCTCCAGCATGACACGCGCGATTGCGCTCATGCCGTAACCGCCAATTCCGATGAAATGAACGTGTTCTGCCGTATTCAAAGACGGTTCACCAACCTTTTTCAGAATCCTTATTGTAAAGCAATTGGGAGCGGACGTCGGCAATCAAATAGAGCGTGCCGGTCACGACCGCCAAATCCGCCTTGCTGGTCGACATTTGCAGACGTTCAAGCGCCAGCTTCCAATTCGGTTCCACGATGAGCTCGAAAGAATAACCAGCTTCCTCCCGAAGCTCTTGAACGACGGCGGCCAAATCGGCGGCAGGCAAAGCTTTGCGGAAATCCGCTTCTGTTACGACAAGCGTATTCACTAGAGGTAGTATATGCCGCAGGGCGTCGCGATGATTCTTATTCGCCAGCATCCCGATCATAAGGTGCAGACGCTCGTACGAATACGTATCCTTCAGCGCCGCGGCCAGCGTTTGCGCGCCTTCGGGGTTATGCGCCCCGTCGATCAGAACGCGCGGGGAGTCGCCGATCATTTCGAGCCGGCCGGGCCAAGCGGCGCTGCGCAAGCCTTCCCGCAGATCCTCGTCCTCCAGAATGAGCGCGTAATATTGCCGCATCACTTCGAGCGTCATGACGGCAACCGCCGCATTGGTGCGCTGATGGGCGCCGTTCAGCGTGATCGTCAGCTCGTCGACCGAACGGAAGATGCCGTCGAACCGGAAGGTCTGTTCATTCTCCCGCACCTGCGAGGTGACCTCGTGGAACTTCTCGCCCATCATATAGAGCGTGCTGTTCTTCGCTTTCGCCGTTTCGCGGATGATCGCCGCCGCTTCCGGCTGGCTGACCGCGCTGACGACCGGAACGCCCGCCTTGATGATGCCGGCTTTCTCCGACGCGATCGCTTCCAGCGTGTCGCCCAGCACGTCCATATGGTCATGGCCGACATTCGTAATGACCGATACGATCGGCGTGACGATGTTCGTTACGTCCAGACGGCCGCCAAGGCCGGTTTCCCAGACGACGAAATCGGGAAAGGCCACCGTGCCGTAATAGAGAATCGCCAGCGCCGTCGATACTTCGAACATCGTAGGCGAGCCCAGCTCCGTCGCCGCGATGTCGTCGACAAGCGGCTTCAGCCGGTTCGCCAGCGCGAGCAGCGTCTCTTCCGGAATATCCGCCCCGTTATATTGGAAGCGGTTCGTGAATTTCGTAATATAAGGGGACGTAAACGTCCCCACGTCATAGCCGCAGCGCAGCAGCACGCTGGTCAGATAGGCGCAGACGGAGCCTTTGCCGTTCGTGCCGGCCACGTGAATGAACTTGAGGCGGCGTTCCGGATGCCCCGTCAGCTCCATCAGCTTCAGGATGCGGTCCATGCCCGGACGGACGCCGAACGGCACCAGTCCCACGATCCATCGGTAAGCTTCTTCATAGGTCGAAAATGCGTTTGCTTCGTTCGGTTGCAGTTGTTCGCTCATCGGCTCAGCCTCTCAATTCCGCGATCCGCGCGCTCACTTTATCGCGCTTCTCGGCATAATCGGCCATCTTCGCCTTCTCTTCCTCGATGACCTTCGCCGGCGCTTTGGCTACGAAGCCTTCGTTGCCGAGCTTCTTCTCGACGCGCTGCACTTCGCTCTCCAGGTGCTGGATCTCTTTCTCCAGCCGGGCGATTTCCTGCGCGATGTCGATCAGGCCCGCAAGCGGCAAATACATCTCCGCGCCGGTCACGATCGCCGTCATCGCTTTGTCCGGCGCCGTCAGGTCGAGGCTGATCGTCAGCTGCGACGTGCCGCAGAAGCGAACGATAAACTCTTCGTTGCGGGCAAGGATCGCCGCTTCGTTCGCCCCGGACGGTTTCACCTGCAGCTCGATCTTCTTGCTCATCGGCACGTTCACTTCCGCGCGGATATTCCGAACGGAGCGGATCATCTCCATGAGCAGCTCCATCTCGGCGACGGCGTCGGGCGCTTCGAACGCGGCGTCGTAGACCGGCCATGGCGCGAGCGTAATCGTCTCGCCTTCATGCGGCAGATGCTGCCATATTTCTTCGCTGATGAACGGCATGAACGGATGGATCAGACGCTGCGTGCGGTCGAGCACGTAGGCGAGCACCGACTGCGTCGCCCGCTTCGCCCCGGCGTCCTGACCGTACAGGCTCAGCTTCGCGAATTCGATGTACCAGTCGCACAGGTCATCCCAGATGAAGTTGTACAGGACGCGGCCCGTCTCGCCGAAATCGTACGCGTCGATCAGACGGGTGACGTCGGCGACCGTCGCGTTCAGACGATGCAGAATCCAGCGGTCGGCCGTGCCCAGCTTGACGCTGATGTCGATATCCGCCGCCGAGATGCCTTCCAGGTTCATCAGCGCGAAGCGCGACGCGTTCCAGATCTTGTTGGCGAAATTGCGCGCCTGTTCGACACGCTCCCAGCGGAAACGCAAGTCCAGGCCGGGCGTGCTGCTCGTCGAAATCATGTAGCGCATGGCGTCCGCCCCGTATTGCTCGATAACGTCGAGCGGGTCGACGCCGTTGCCGAGCGATTTGGACATTTTCTTGCCGTTCTCGTCGCGGACGAGACCGTGCATCAGGACGTCTTTGAACGGAATTCCGTCCGTGAACTCGATCGCCGTGAAGATCATCCGGGCAACCCAGAAATAGATAATATCGTAACCCGTTACGAGTACGTTCGTCGGATAGAAGCGCTGCAGATCTTCCGTTTGATCCGGCCAGCCGAGCGTGGAGAACGGCCATAGGGCGGAGCTGAACCACGTGTCGAGCACGTCTTCGTCCTGGCGGAGCGATTCGCTGCCGCAAGCGGAGCAAGCCGATTGATCTTCGCGCGCGACATGCATGGCGCCGCAAGCGTCGCAATACCAGGCCGGGATGCGGTGGCCCCACCAGAGCTGGCGGGAAATACACCAGTCGCGTACGTTCTCGATCCATTGCAAATACGTTTTGTCGAAGCGGTCCGGCACGAAGTTGACGCCTTTGCCGTTCTTCTGCGCTTCGATCGCCGCGTCCGCGAGCGGCTTCATGTCGACGAACCACTGCGTCGACAAATACGGCTCGACGACCGCGCCGCTGCGCTCGCTGTGGCCGACCTGGTGAACATGGTCCTCGATCTTGATGCATACGCCGCTTGCCTGCATGTCGGCAACGATCCGCTTGCGGCATTCCGCGCGGTCGAGGCCATTGTACGGGCCCGCTTCGGCGTTCATCGTGCCGCTTTCGTCCATGACGACGATTTGCGGCAGCTGATGGCGAAGGCCGACCTCGAAGTCGTTCGGGTCATGCGCCGGCGTAATTTTTACCGCGCCGGAACCGAATTCCTTCTCGACGTATTCATCGCCGATGATCGGAATTTCGCGGCCGATGATCGGCAGCACGATCATTTCGCCGATCAGGTGCTTGTAGCGCTCGTCTTCCGGATGAACGGCAACCGCCGTATCGCCGAGCATCGTCTCCGGACGGGTCGTCGCGACCGTGATGAAGCCGGAACCGTTCTTCAGCGGATATTGCAAGTGATAGAGGTGGCCGTTCACTTCTTTATGCTCGACCTCGATATCCGACAGCGCCGTGCGCGCGGCGGGATCCCAGTTAATGATTTTCTTGCCGCGGTAGATCAGGCCCTTCTCGTAGAGACGGACGAACACTTCGCGAACCGCGCGGGACAGCCCTTCGTCCAGCGTGAAGCGTTCGCGCGAGTAATCGAGCGAGAAGCCCATTTTGGCCCATTGGTCGTGAATGGTTGACGCGTAGATGTCCTTCCACTCCCATACCTTCTCCAGAAACCGCTCTCGGCCCAAGTCGTAACGGGACAGCCCTTCTTCGCGAAGCTTCTGTTCGACCTTCGTCTGCGTCGCGATGCCGGCATGGTCCGTGCCCGGGAGCCACAGCGTGTCGTAGCCCTGCATCCGCTTCGCGCGGATCAGGATATCCTGCAGCGTGAAATCGAGCGCATGCCCGATATGCAGCATGCCCGTTACGTTCGGCGGCGGAATGACGATCGTGTACGGCTCGGCGTCCGGACGCTTGCCCGCTTCGAAAAATTTGCCGTCCATCCAGTAAGGATACCACTTGGCTTCCGCGGCCTTCGGGTCATAGGTCGTCGGCATTTCAGTCATCGTTTGTTTCTGCGACATGTCAGTTCCTACCTCCAATAAATATGTCCTCGCCCGGCTTCCGCACTGAGGCGCCGCCGGACATTCATCACTGATCGATAAGGCAAATTTCCCGTAAAGCGAAAAAAATAAACCTCTCGCCCTTATAGCAAAGGACGAAAGGTTTTGGCTTCCGCGGTACCACCTTTGTTCCGAAACGGCGGATAGCGCCGATTCGACAACTTCGTGACAGATAACGGCTGCTGCCGGCTGCAACTAAGCGAATCGTCTCGCTTCATTCCAGCGACTCGGGGGCGACCAGTTACAGGATGCTCCTGCTGAACCTCGCAGCGCAATCGGTTCCGCTCTCTGAAGGTATGCCTGCCACTCTTCCCCGTCAACGTCATTAAAAATCATTATTGCCTTATTTTTTCTATCATACACGCTTTGCTTCCCGATCGTCAATCCCAATGGGCGTTTAGCCGTATTTTGTGCAAATGCGTAATAGTTCCAGTCGGGAATGGCGGCGGCTGTCAGGAAGCATTCAAAAGGCTGCATGGCAAAAAAGGCCGTTCCATAAGTCATCATTGGATGACCTTGGGAAGCCTCTTCATGATGTCCCATAAGCCATCGTTGGATGACCGTGGTAAGCCTCTCTTCTTAAGGGCAGGGTTCCTCGCCCTCCGCAGACCGTTGAAAAGGTGTTCGGTCGTGGCCCGCGGCCGACAACGTTACCGCACGGGCATCAGGCATCATCAGACGTGCACCTCCTCCGCGAACGGGCATCAGGCAGACGGACAGAGGATCCGCTAATTGATCGAAATCGGCGTTTTGGAGGCAGCGACCGGACACAAGATGCGTTAATAGCTCCGGAATGCAGCAAAAACCCGGTTATCGGCAGAAATAGCGAATCTCCTGTCCGACAGCGAGCGAAAAATCGATGCATACGAGCAAATAAAGGAACTCATGTCCGTTTCCCAAAACAAGCCAATGGATCTGCCCGAAGATATGCTTGACCATCATCTGGTTCGTGTCGTCAATGCGGCGGCGGACCGCTTGAACGACAGGATTTTCGCCGAGGCTTACCCCGGCGGCCGAGACGCCATTTACCCCGAAATGCTCATCAAAGTCATTATCTGCGCCTGCGCCTGCATACAGAGCATCTGCCCTCCCGGCAAAATCGCCAAATACGTTCGCGTAATATCATGTTCAAGCGGATCGCAGGGCGCAAGCGGCTTTCGGTCGCCCGCAATCTGCTGAAGATGGCAGCAGTCGATGCAAAAAGACCCAAGACGATGCAGAGCCAGGTCTGCCCATCTTGAGTCTTTGCGGTTGTACGGCTCGAGCTGCCGCCTGACTTACTTATGGGACAGCCCCCCGGACTTGAGCGCTTAAGGGATGTACAGCACTTGGCCTTCGCTGACGCTTTGATCGCCGAGCCGATTGTACAGCGCGAGCTCGCGCGCCTGCATCTGGTAGCGGCCGGCGATCGTGTCGAGCGTCTCCTCGCGCTGCACGATGCAGATGCGCATTTTGCGGAACGCATGCTCCTCGTTCGGGCGCAGCAGGTTTTTCCATTCGATCTCATCGCCCGACGTCCGTCGGCTTTGCACGGCTTCGCGCTCCGCAAGCTGTTCGGCCGCGGCCTTGGCTTCCTGCTCGCGTCTGCTGGACTGAAGCAGCGACCGGAAGCTGACGTTGCCGGCTCCCTGCTGCGCCGCCTCGTCCTCGGCAGGCTTCCCGGCCAGCGCGACGCGAAGCTGCTTGCGCTCCGTCTCCGCTTCCGGCACGGATACTTCGCCGAACGAAGGCTGACGCGCCGACGGCTCCAGCTCGGGCTGGTCGGCTGACGCGGAATCCGGCACGGCCGCTTCCGCGGCGGGCGCCTGCGCTTCGGCTTGCGGCACGAATGCATCCGGCTGCGATATATCCTGGCGTTCGACGTCCTGGAACGCGTCGTCCTGCGCCGCCGGAACGGTTTCCTCGCGGGCAGGCTGGGCGGCCGCTTCCTCACGAGCAGCTTCCTGCTGGGCCGCTTCCTGACGAGCCGCCTCTTGACGAACCGCTTCCTGACGGACGGCTTCCTGACGGGCCGCCTCTTGACGGGCCGATTCTTCCAGCGCGGCTTCTTGACGCGCCGCTTCTTGGCGGGATTCCTCCTGCCGGGCCGCTTCCTGACGCGCCGTTTCCTGCTGAGCGAAGGCAAGCAGCTCCCGCTCTCTCGCATTGGCCGCGCGCGCGAGCGCCTCGCGGGCTTCTTCCGCCTCCGCTTGGGCGGCTAGCGCGCGCTGCGCATCCTGCTCTTCCGCTTCGCGCGGCCGCTCCGCCTGCCAGAACGGCGGCTGCTCTTGCGGCGGCGTCGCAAAGAACGGCTGTTCCTGCGACGGCTGCTGCGGGAAGAACGGCTGCTGCTCCTGCGGCTGAACGGCGAAAAACGGCGGCGCCTCGGATGGAGGCCCTTCGTCCCCCCTGCTGTGCACGACCGTGTACGGCTCTTCCCGCTGCCAGTCCGACTGCGGGCCCGGCTGATCGATTTCGATGCCGAACAGCGACAATACGCCGGTAATGTTAAGCGTCCTCGTCGACAGCACATCCACGTCGAAGTTGTCGATCTCCACGGAAATGTCGTCCAACCGGTGAATCCGGTTGAGCGGCAGCGTGATCTCGACAGGGATCCAGTGCTCCAGCGATTGTTCCGCCAGCGGCTGCTCCTCCGACCGATAGACCCCCGTAAGCAGAAGATGCCCTTTCAACAGTACCTGCTCGTCTTGTTGAACGATGCCAATGCGGGGAACGAGCTCGATTTCATCCAGCTCGTCGATCGCCGCCACTTCATCTGGCAAATGGACCCGCTCGTAAATATCAAATCGCAAACCGTTTGACTGGCTTGGCACGTGAGTCGCCCTCCTTTCCCCTCCTAAACAAGCTTCCATGCAGCTGTTCAATACAAGAAAGCATAAGCATGCCATGCTTTGCTTATATTGCTATGGAATGAAACGGACGGACGCCAAGCGTTCGGGCGCAGACCGATTCATCTTGCCTATTTATCTATATGGCAAGAGGTGGGCAGGCATGACTACGATTTTCACAGGGATGCAAGACGGCGGCGCGCTTCGGCGAACCAGCCGGGCTCCGGCGCCGTCAGCGCCAGCTCGCGTTCGGTCCACGGATGGCGGAAGGTCAGCTGCTCGCCCCGCAGCGCCTGATGCCGCAGTACCGCGTCTCGGCCCCCGTATAGCGTATCGCCGACGAGCGGATGGCCAATATGGCTCATATGTACGCGGATTTGATGGGTTCTCCCCGTTTCGAGCCATACGCGGACGAGCGAAGCATCCTGATATACCTCGACCGTCTCGTAATGCGTCACCGCATGATCGCCGTCCGGCGATACCCGGCGCCGCGAACGATGGTGCCGGTCTTTGCCGATCGGCGCGTCGATCGTGCCGTGCCGGCGTTTCGGCACGCCGTGCACGATGGCGGCGTATTGCCTGCCGATCGTCTTCTCCCGCATCGCCTCGTCCAGCCGCAGCTGCGCCAGCTCGTTGCGGGCGTACAGCACCGGACCGGCCGTATCGTCGTCCAGCCGGTGAATATGCTTCGCCGGCTGAACGTCCCCGTGCCGCAAACCTTGCCGGACGGCCGCTTCATCCAGCGTTCCGCGCTGCCCGGGCTGCGACGGATGCACGGGCATGCCCGCCGGCTTGTCCATCACAAGGCACCAGTCGTCCTGATACAGGACGTCTGCCTGCCTTGTTCCCGCAGCCGGCCCAGCCCCGGCTGCTGTCCCTTCTCCCGTCTCCGGCCTCGCTCCTGCTCGCCCTTCTCCCGCCGCTGCCCCGATTCCGCTCGCCAATTCCTCACGGGCCGTGCGGTACACCGCGTCCCGGCCAGGATCGCCGGGCAAGAACGTTCGCAGCCGGATAATGCCGCCCTCCATGCGAATGCCGCCGACCGAGAACAGCCGGTTCAGCCATTTCTCCGGAAATAAACCAAGGGCCAGCAGCCAGATCCGCACATGATGCGGATGGCTCCCGGCCTCGATCGGAGAAGGGGATACGCCTGCGGTACGGGCGAAACGAAGCAGGTCCTCGCTGGCAAGCGACAGCCACTCTCCGTCCCGCTCATAGGGCAGCGCGTGATGATCATGGATCATGCTCTCTCATCTCCCGTACTTGCGTTATGCTGTTAGCGCGCTAAGGTAACGCCGGCGCGCAACCGACGCGAGCGTTACAGGCGGCGAAGCGCCTCGTCATGCGCCTCGATCGTCGCGTCGATTGCCGCTTCGTCGTGAATGCCCGATACGAACATGCCTTCGAACTGCGACGGCGCGATGCTGATTCCGAGGTCGAGCATGGAGCCGAAATACGCCTTGAACCGCTCCAGGTCGGATGTCTTGGCCGTTTCGTAGTTGATGACATGCGTATCCGTGAAGAACGGGCATACCATCGAACCGACGCGGTTGATCGTGCTGGCGATGCCGTGCTTCTCGGCGTTCGCTTCGAAGCCGAGCTGCAGGCGGGTCGCCATCCGCTCCATGTGCTCGTACGTTTCGGGCTTCAGCAAGCTGAGCGTCGTATAGCCGGCTGCCATGGCGAGCGGGTTGCCCGACAGCGTGCCCGCTTGATAGATCGGGCCGCTCGGCGCGATCATGTCCATGATTTCGCGCTTGCCGCCGTACGCGCCGACCGGCAGGCCGCCGCCGATGACTTTGCCGAGGCAAGTCAGGTCCGGCGTTATGCCGTACAGCCCTTGCGCGCAATGGAAGTTGACGCGGAAGCCGGTCATGACCTCGTCGAAAATAAGCAGGCTGCCGTATTGCGCCGTCACGTCGCGCAGCCCTTGCAGGAAGCCGGGCAGCGGCGGTACGACGCCCATGTTGCCGGCGACAGGCTCGACGATAATGCAGGCGATGTCTTCGCCGAACTGTTCGAACGCGAATTTCACGGACTCCAGGTCGTTATACGGCACCGTAATCGTATGCGATGCGACGTTCTCCGGTACGCCGGGGCTGTCCGGCAGGCCAAGCGTCGCAACGCCTGAACCGGCCTTGATCAGCAGGCTGTCGGCATGGCCGTGGTACGAGCCTTCGAATTTCAATATTTTGCTGCGCTTCGTATATCCGCGCGCAAGGCGCAGCGCGCTCATCGTCGCTTCCGTGCCGGAGTTGACCATGCGCACGACGTCGATCGACGGCACGCGCGAGCAGACGAGCTCCGCCATCAGCGTTTCGAGCTCGGTCGGCGCGCCGAAGCTCGTGCCCTTCTCGGCCGTCTTCTTGATCGCTTCGATCACTTCCGGATGCGCATGGCCCATGATGAGCGGTCCCCAGGAAGCGACATAGTCGATATAGCTGTTGCCGTCGATGTCGTAGATGCGGAAGCCTTCGCCGCGTTCCATGTATACCGGGGTAAGGCCGACGGATTTGAAGGCGCGGACCGGCGAGTTGACGCCGCCCGGCAGCACCGCTTTCGCTTTGGCGAAAGCGGCTTTGGAACGTTCGTCCGACCGTTTGCGATTTTTATCGATCATGGTAGATAGACACCTGCCTGTCTGTTATTGTGACATGCTTGCTTGAGTCCCGGCTCGGTCATTGCGGCCGTGAAGGCGATTATTGTCCGCGCAGCCAGCGCGCGGCATCGAGCGCGTGGTACGTAATGATCATATCCGCGCCGGCGCGCTTCATGCCTGTCAGCGTCTCGAGAACGACCGCGCGCTCGTCGATCCAGCCGTTCGCCGCGGCAGCCTTGACCATCGAATATTCCGCGCTGACGTTGTAAGCCACGAGCGGCTGATCGTACTGTTCCTTCAGCATGCGGATAATATCCATGTAAGCGAGCGCGGGCTTGACCATCAGCATGTCGGCGCCCTCGAGCACGTCCGACTCCGCTTCGCGAAGCGCCTCGCGGGCGTTCGCCGGGTCCATCTGGTACGATTTGCGGTCGCCGAATTGCGGCGCGGATTGCGCGGCCTCGCGGAACGGTCCGTAGAAGGCCGACGCGTATTTCACGGAATAGGACATGATCGGCACCATTTCGAAGCCTGCCGTATCCAGTCCTTCGCGGATCGCGCTGACGAAGCCGTCCATCATGTTCGACGGCGCGATGATGTCCGCGCCCGCCTGCGCCTGCGAGACCGCCGTCTTGACGAGCAGCTCGAGCGACGAATCGTTGTCGATTTCGGCATTGCCCGTGCGCGGATCGTGATGGATCATGCCGCAATGGCCGTGATCCGTGAACTCGCACAAGCACGTATCCGCGACGACGAGCAGATCGGGCGCCCATTCCTTGATCGCGCGCGTCGCCTGCTGAACGATGCCGTCCTCGACGAAAGCCGACGTTCCGACCGCGTCCTTGGTGGCCGGAAGGCCGAACAGCAGCACCGCTTTCACGCCGGACGCCGCGACGGCGTCGATTTCGGCCTTCAGCAGATCGATCGAGACCTGGTACACGCCCGGCATCGAGGAAATCTCGGTCTTCACGTTCGTGCCATGCGTAATGAAGAGCGGGTAAATCAAATCGTCTACGCTCAGCTGCGTTTCGCGAACGAGACTGCGCATCGCAGCCGTCCGGCGCAACCGGCGGTGTCTTGTAATTGGAAATGCCATCGTTAAACGCCTCCTTGTTCATAACGATGCGCCAGACGGGACTCGGCGATTGCCTCGATCAGCTTGTCGATGGTCGCATCTTCGGGTTGTATCGTAACGGTCAGCCCAGCCTCCGCGGCGGTCTTGGCCGTAACCGGGCCAATGCATGCAATGTCGATGCCCCGGAGCAGCTCTGCCGGCCGCTCGACGCCCATCCGGCGCAGCACCTCCAGCAAATTCGTCACCGTCGACGAGCTGGCGAACGTAATGACATGCACGCCCCCGCCGCGCAGCAGCTCCAGCACGTCTTCATCTTGCGACTGCGCCAGAATCGTCTCGTACACGTCGATCTCGACGGGCTTCAGGCCGCTTGCCTCCAGCTCGCGCGGCAGCACCTTGCGCCCCAGATCGCCTCGCGGCAGCAGGACGCGCTGTCCCGACTCCAGATGGCCGGCCAGGCTGTCGAGCAGATCTTCGGCCTGGAACTTCACCGGCAGAACATCGACGATCAGGCCGCGATTCTCCAGCGCTTCCGCGGTCTTCGGTCCGACGGCCGCGATGCGCGCGCGATGAAACCTGCGCATGTCGATGCGCAGCTTCTTGAGCCAGTCGAAGAAATAATCGACGCCGTTCACGCTCGTGAACATGAGCCAATCATACGCTTCGGCATCCGCCAGCGCCGCTTCCAATGCCGCGATCGCCGCCGGCTCCGATGCAGGGCGCGTCTCGATGACCGGGAACTCGCACGGCTCGCCGCCGAGCTCTTCGATGCGCGCGCACAGCTCGCTGCTCTGGGCGCGGGCCCGCGTAACAAGAACGCGCGTGCCGAACAACGGCTTGCGCTCGTACCAGTTCAGCTTCTCGCGCTGCAGAACGACGTCGCCGACGACGATGACCGCCGGCGGCTTGAAATCGGCTGCCTTCACGATCGCTTCGATCGTCTCGAGCGTCCCCGTCACGGTGCGCTGCTCGACGCGCGTGCCCCAGCGGATGAGCGCGACCGGCGTGGACGCCGGCTTGCCGTGCTTGATGAGCTGCTCGGCGATATAGCCGATTTTGGCGACGCCCATCAGGAAGACGAGCGTGCCCGTAGCGAGCGTTACTTTATCCCAATGAATCGAAACGTCCAGCTTGTCCGGGCTTTCGTGTCCGGTTATGATCGATAACGAAGAAGCCAAGTCGCGATGGGTGACCGGAATGCCGGCATAGGCCGGCACGGCGATGGCGGACGTAATGCCCGGCACGATATCGAATTCGACGTCATGCTGGCGCAGCAGCCCCGCTTCTTCGCCGACGCGGCCGAATATGGTCGGGTCGCCGCCCTTGAGACGGGTGACGATCTTGCCCTGCAAAGCCAAATCGACGAGCAGCCGGTTGATTTCCTCCTGCTTCATCGTATGGCGGTCAGGCAGCTTGCCGACGTAGATCTTCTCCGCGCCCGGCTTCAAATGCCGCAGCAGACGCGGACTTGCCAGCCTGTCGTAGACGACGACGTCGCAAGTTTGCAGGCATTCCAGGCCGCGAAGCGTGATCAGCTTCGGATCGCCGGGTCCCGCGCCGACCAAGTATACCTTCCCTTTGCTTTTCCCCGTTAGCAAATCGCTCATCCTCTCACGTCCGCCAGAATGCGGTCCGCTCCTTTGGCTTTCAACGCGTTCGCCGCTTCGATGCCGAGCGCTTCGGGATCGCGGCCGCGAACCGTTTCTTTGAGCAGCACGGCGCCATCGGCCGAACCGACAATGCCCGTCAGCTCGATCAGCGGCGCGGCGCCGGCCCGTTCGCCTTCCGCAACCAGCTTGGCGTGCGCGCCGATCGGAATTTGGCAGCCGCCGTTCAGCGCGCCGAGGAAGCTGCGTTCCGCGGCGACCGTCACCGCCGTCGCGTCGTCGTTCAGCAGCGACAGCAGCTGCCGCACGTCGGCATCGTCAACGCGGCATTCGATGCCGAGCGCTCCTTGGCCGACCGCAGGCACGCATAACGCTTCGGACAGGAAGGATGAAATCTTCTCCTCCCAGCCCATCCGGTGCAAGCCGGCAGCCGCGAGCACGATGGCGTCGAAGCCTTCGCTCTCCAGCTTCTTGATGCGGGAATCGATGTTGCCGCGGATCGACTCGATCTTCAAATCAGGCCGCGCATGCATGAGCTGGCTGGAACGGCGAAGACTGCTCGTGCCGACCTTCGCGCCCTGCGGCAGGTCCTCGAACGCGATGCCCTCGGCCGTGATCAGACAGTCCCGCGGATCGACGCGCTTCGGCACCGCCCCGTTCATGAGCCCTTCGGGCAGTTCGTACGGCATATCCTTCATGCTGTGCACGGCCAGATCGATTTCGCCATCGAACAGCGCCTGTTCGATTTCTTTGACGAACAGTCCTTTGCCCCCGACCTTGGACAGCGTCACGTCCAGAATGCGGTCGCCTTTCGTCACGATTTTGCGAATCTCAAACTCGTACGGCAGCCCATGCTCCGCGCACAGCGCCTTCAATTGATCAATGACTTGTCCGGTTTGCGTCGTCGCGAGCGCGCTCTGGCGCGTTCCGACGACGATAACTCTGCGTCCGTCTACCATATATGCCATCCCTCATCGTCCCCTCTCGGCCGCTTGCAGCAGCCTGATCATCCATTGCTCGATTGCATCGGCCGCCGTCCCGCCGCCGCCGATCGTTCCTTGCCCGTCTTCCGCCGGAAGCTCCTCGGCCGCAAGCCGCAGGACGGCTGCGCGCAGCTCGGCGTCGTCGACCTCCGCCAGCACCCGTCTGCGCAGCGCATGCAGCCGTTCGACGAATGGCTCGTACGCCGGTCCGTATTGCCCGGCAAGCCGCCGCTTGAGCAGCGCCGTCAAGGCCGGACTCGCGCCGCCCGTCGTCACGGCGATGACGAGCGCGCCGCGCCTGACGACGGACGGCGTGACGAAGCTCCCCGCGTCGCCGAGATCGGCCGTATTGACGAGCCGGCCTTGTCGGTCCGCATATGCGGCTATCCCGCTGTTCAGCCGCCGGTCATTCGTGGCTGCGATCAGCAGGAAGGCTCCTTCGCTATCCGTATGTTCATATTCCTTGCGGCGGAGCGCGATGCGCCCCGCTGCAGTCCAGGCATCGAGATTATCCGTAACGCGGGGCGCAACGACAATAACGTCGTCGGCGCCGCCCTCGAGCAGCGCCGCGACCTTCCGTTCCGCCACCGTGCCGCCGCCGACGACCATGCAGCGTTTGCCCGACAGCTTCACCATCATCGGATAATAGGCCGTCATAGCCATTCCTCCCCCGCCCGATTCTTCCGCGCTACGACCAGCCGTGGAAGTTGGACGCTTGGTTCGTAAAGACGTTGAGCAGCAGCACGACGTAGCTGAGCAGATTGAAGCGCGCGAATTTCACGCCCGAGCCGTCGAACCATTGATGCTTCATCACGTTCCAGATGTAGAGCCCGAGCGCGATGAAGGATACGATGACTTTCCAATCCAGCAGCAGCCCGAAGCGCCCTTCAATAAGAATCGACGTCACGGCGACCGCAAGCGACAGCATCAGCAGCGGCGTGCCGACCAGAGCGACGCGGAACATAAACCGGTCCGCCGCATCGAGGCTTGGAAGCCGCTGCATCCGTTTCGTCCACTGCTTGCCCTTCAATCGCGCGAACAGAAACAAGTACATGCCCGAGAAAATCGCGCTGATCGTGAACGCCGTGTACGCGAGAATCATCAGCGCGATGTGCACGACCAGCATGTCATGCGCAAGCTCCCACCGGGCGAGCGAGGCGCCCGAGCCGATGCGGAACAAATTGACCGTTAAGACGGCAAATCCGAACACATTGACGAAGAATACGATGAATTCCATTCGAAAAAACCGGCTCATGGCCAACGATACCGTAATTAGCAGCCAAGAAAAGACAAGCAAATATTCAAACAGCGTCATAAGCGTCATGTCCAGGTGCGAAATAATCCGATGTACGAGAAAACCCGTCTGCAGCACCCAGACGAAAATAAGCAGCCCAATTCCCACCTGCTTCGCTTGCCGGTTTCGATCGACGAAATCCGAGAAGTAAAACAGGAGGCTCAGGGCGTAGACGTACAGCATTCCATCATAGAACCAATTATGAGTAACCATAGCCGCCTCCGCTAACGCCAGGCTGGTCGTACCTTATACGAGTTTCCCCTTCGTATTGAGTGGTACTGCTCGCCTATGCCACCTAGGCTGATTTAGGTCAGTAGGCCGGAATCGGGCCCGTTCCGAGCTTCGGCTTCGCTTCCGAAGACGCGCGCGACGACGACGGCTTCGCGGATGCCGCCTTGCGCTCGGCCAGCTCGACTTCATCCTCCAGCGCGAATAATTTCACGAACATGTCCATCGCTTGATCCGCCTGCTTCTCGCCGGACATTTCCTTGATCCTCAGAATCGGATCGTGCATCATCTGATTCACGATGCTCTTCGTCAGCTTATGGATGATCTTGAGCTCGCGATCGCTCAAATCCGGCAGCTTGTTGGCCAGACTGTCCATCGTCTCCGCATGGATGGCCGAAGCTTTCGTCTGCAGCGCTTGAATGAGCGGCGCCACGCCAAGCGTCTTGTACCATTGACGGTAAGCTTCCAGCTCGGCCGCGATGAAGGTCTCGATCTTCGCCGCTTCCTGGCGGCGCTGTTCCATGTTGCTTTCGACGATGCCTTCGAGGTCGTCGATATCGTACAGGAATACGTTCTCCACGGAAGCGATAGCCGGGTCCAAATCGCGGGGAACCGCGATATCGATCATGAACAGCGGACGGGACTTCCGTCTGCGCATTGCCGCATCCACCTGCTCGCGATTCAGGACGAATCCGTCGGAGCCCGTCGAGCTGATCACGATATCCGCCTCGTGCAGGCGAGCGATGGCATCCGCCATGTTAAGCGGCGTTCCGTTGAATTTATCCGCAAGCTGTACCGCACGGTCATAGGTCCGATTCACGACGAAGACGCGTTCCACGCCGCTGGCGTACAGATGCTTCGCCGTCAATTCGCTCATTTTGCCCGCGCCGACGATCATGACCGTCTTGCCTCCGAACTGGCCGAAGATCCGCTTGCCCAGCTCGACGGCCGCGTAGCTGACCGATACCGCCGCTTCGCCGACCGCCGTATCGGAGTGGGCTTTCTTCGCAAGCGTCACCGCCTGCTTGAAGATGGAGTTGAAGAGCGTTCCCGTTGTCTTCTGCTCCTGCGCCAGCAGGAACGCGTTCTTGACCTGTCCGAGAATTTGCGTCTCGCCGATCACCATGGAATCCAGACCGCATGTAACGCGGAATAGATGCTCGATTGCGGCTTCGTCTTCGTACATATATAGATCCGAGGTAAACTGCTGTCTCGGCGTTCCGAACCATTTCTCCATGAAGCTGCGAATGTAGTGTCCGCACAACGTCGGACGATCCACGACTGCATAAAGCTCCGTACGGTTACAGGTCGCGACAATGACACATTCCATAATGCTCTTGGTTTGCTTCAGCTGCTTCAGCGCCTCGGGCAAATCCCGGTCCGCGAATGTAAAGCGTTCCCTGACTTCAACCGGAGCCGTCCGATAATTCAGCCCAACCACGATAATGTGCATGTGCGTTCACCTGCCCTTCATCTCGTTTTCCATCACTTAGTATAGCACAGTTCGACAACCTGTACCCCTGCAATTATGAAAATTGTTTGAAATAACGTCATCCGTTTTCATGCATACAAAAAGACCGCAGACAGCGCCGCGGCCTTCATTCATTCATTCATTCATTCATTCATTCATATCGAAATGCTAAACAAGCTCGACTTGCTTCATTTCCGGTTCAACGACTTGTAATTCGCCCATGCCGCGAACAAGCTTCTTAGCATGTATTGCTTTCGGTTTCAAAACGGACATCATGTAGTCGATCGCGAGCTGCGGATCCACTGTTTCTCCACAAGTATAACAGTCAAGAGCAGCGAAACCTCTCTCAGGATACGTGTGAATGGAAAGATGACTTTCAGACAACAGCACGAGCACGGTTGCGCCTTGTGGCTCAAACTGTTTGGCTTGCACTGAGAGTACGGTAGCGCCGCAAGCTTCTGCCGCCTCTACCATTTGGGCTTGTAAAAATTCCGCGTTGTTGATCAGCTCAAAATCCACACCCCAAGCATCAACAGCAACGTGTCTTCCGAAAGTCGAGTATTCCATCTTTCGGTTCCCCCTTCCTAGGAATAAAATGTTTAGTAATTTCATCCGCTAGGACCTACGTCATTCACTGCCCGAGGGACTTTCCTCTCGCAACATTACCATGTCCTGAGTGAATCCTGGTTCCTATTCATTGCAACGAAAATAAAAATACCATCTATTGCGTAGAATTGCAACAGTTTTTTTTGGGCCCGAAACGATGGAGAACAATCTGCGAACTCCAGTTATAAGCGTATGTTGCCGCAGCGCTTATTGTGTTCGTCCACCTCGATGAACGCAATAAAAAAAGCCGCAACGCATGCGGCTTTGGTTAATGGATGCGGACATGCTGCGAATCATGCTTCAAGCATGAACAGCTGTCTCGTATAGGAAGCTAAACGTTCATCGATAATAGCGGTATGCGCGCGGTTGCTGCATTGGTTGCGCAGATCAAGCAGTTGATCGATCGCTCCCTGCACGACTTTGATTTGGTTCTCAACGCTCATGGCACGAAACGCCGCTTCAAGCTGGCCCATCGTGTCCTTGAACTCGAAAATCACCTTCGCTTCACTGTTCTTATTCTCGACAATTTTGCGAACATTGCCTTGAACGTAATGATAGGTCATCGTATACGTCGGATAGATGCGATTGACGACGGCGTCACCCCGGAAAGCGGCAACGGCTTTGCGCATGGCGTTCGTCAATTTCGGATGCATGATGCGGCAGGAAAGCAAGCTCACAAACCGGTCTTGCTGACGCTCGAAAGTTAAGCGGACCTCTTCTCGTCCTGCGTCGTCCTCGAGAACCATCTCGTGATTGCCGTTATCGAGTACGCGCACTTGATGCTTGACGTGCTGGTCTTCGAAGAACCGGACAAATCCCGCCATCTCTTCAGCCGTTAATTGCAGAGAAGCATTGACATACTCTGTGGCTATCCGCTGAGCCATAAAAATCTCCTCAATTCTTTAAAGTAAGGCATTTGTAAATTCACTGCTTAGCTATATTATACTCGATTGAGGTTTTTTATTCCTGCCGCCCAGCCGCGATATTCTCGCATATTTCAGAATAATTAAGGAGATTTTACGATGAGTCCGTGCTTTCTTGCGTTATCCTCGCTATTCGATTGAAACTTCTTCGGTTTCTTCCGCTTCTTCGTTCGTTTGTTCAATGACCTCGTTGATGAGGTCCCACAGCTCTTCTCTGCCAAGCCCCGTCTCGGACGAGAACAGGACATGGCGGTCTTCGGGATGGAAGCTAAGCTCCTGCTTGATCATCTTCACCTGCTTCGGCCATTGGCTCTTCGGCACTTTGTCCGCCTTCGTCGTGACGACGCAGACCGGAATTTCGTAGTGTTTCAGCCAATCGTACATCAGAATATCGTCCTTGGACGGCGCATGCCGGATATCGACGATGAGCAGCACCATGCGAAGCGGCTCGCGGTCGCTGAGGAACGTTTCGATCATCGTTCCGAATTGCTGGCGCTGTACCTTGGACACCTTCGCATACCCGTAGCCGGGGAAATCGACCAAATAGACGCTGTCGTTAACGCGGTAGTAGTTGAGCTGCTGCGTCTTGCCGGGCTGAGAGCTGGTGCGCGCCAAGTTCTTGCGGTTGATCATCCGATTGATGAGCGACGATTTCCCGACATTAGAACGCCCTGCCAGAGCAAACTCTGGCAAGGCATCGTCCGGATATTGATCCGGCCTTACGGCGCTGATGATAAATTCTGCGTTCATTATTTTCACGTCTTCATAACCTGCTTTCTAATGCGTCTCTACCGGCGCCGGCGCTGACGTGCCGGCAAGCGCGTGCCGCAGCACCTCATCCATCGTGGCGACCGGCACGAATTCCATATCGGCCCTGACGCTGTCCGGAATGTCGCGTAGATCGCGCTCGTTGTCTTTCGGCATCAGCACTTTCTTGATGCCTGCCCGGTGCGCGGCGAGCGATTTCTCCTTCAAGCCGCCGATCGGCAGCACGCGTCCGCGAAGGGTGATTTCGCCGGTCATCGCCACTTCCTTGTTCACGTAACGGTTCGTCAGCGCGGAGATGAGCGCCGTCGCCATCGTGATGCCGGCGGACGGACCGTCTTTCGGAATGGCGCCTTCGGGAATATGGATATGGATGTCGTTCTTCTCATGGAACTGCGGATCGATGCCGAGCTCGTTCGCCCGCGAACGCGTGTAGCTGAACGCGGCCTGCGCCGATTCTTTCATGACGTCGCCGAGCTTGCCCGTCAGCGTCAGCTTGCCGCTGCCCGGCAGAACCGTCACTTCGATGACAAGCGTATCGCCGCCGACTTCCGTCCAGGCGAGACCCGTAACGGCGCCGACCTGATTCTCGGCCTCGGCCGTGCCGTAACGGAACTTCGCCGGCCCGAGCCATTCCTTCACCTTCGCCGAGTCGACCTCGATCGATTCCGTCCCCGCTTCCGTGACGATCGCCCGCGCGGCTTTCCGGCACAGCGAGGCGATCTGCTGCTCGAGATTGCGGACGCCGGATTCGCGCGTGTATTCCCGAATTACCTGCAGCAGGCTGCTTTCGGCCATTTGCATTTGCTCTTCCTGCAGGCCGTGTTCGCGCTTCTGCTTCGGCAGCAGGTAGCGGGACGCGATTTGGAGCTTCTCCAGCTCCGTATAGCCCGGAATGTACAGCACTTCCATCCGGTCGAGCAGCGGGCGCGGAATGTTGTGAATCGCGTTCGCCGTCGTGATGAACATGACCTTGGACAGGTCGAACGGCACTTCGATGAAGTGATCGCTGAACGTGTTGTTCTGCTCCGGATCGAGCACCTCCAGCAAGGCGGATGCCGGATCGCCGCGGAAATCCATCGCCATCTTGTCGATTTCGTCCAGCAGGAAGACCGGATTGAGCGAGCCCGCCGTCTTCATCCCTTGAATGATGCGGCCCGGCATCGCGCCGACGTACGTGCGGCGATGACCGCGGATCTCCGCCTCGTCGCGCACGCCGCCGAGCGACACGCGGACGAACTGGCGGCCGAGCGACTTGGCGATGGAACGGGCCATGGACGTTTTGCCGACGCCGGGAGGCCCGACCAGGCACAGAATCGGTCCTTTCAGCTTCTTCACGAGCTGCTGCACCGCCAAGTATTCGAGCACCCGCTCCTTCGGCTTCTCGAGGCCGTAATGATCCTCGTTCAGAATGCCTTCGGCCTTGTTCACGTCCAGATCGTCCTCGGTTTGGTGATTCCAAGGAAGAGATAGTAACCAATCGATATAATTGCGGATGACGCCGCCTTCGGCGGACGTGGATGGCATCTTCTCCAGCCGGTCGATTTCCTTCTCGACCTTCTCCCTGACCTTCTCCGGAATGCCGGATTCGGCCATCTGGGTGCGAAGCTCCTCCACTTCGCCGGCTCGTCCTTCCTTCTCTCCGAGCTCCTTCTGGATGGCTTTCATTTGCTCGCGCAAATAATATTCCTTCTGCGTCTTCTCCATCTGTTTCTTGACGCGCTGGCTGATTTTGCGCTCCAGCTCCAGCACTTCGCGCTCGTTGTTCAGGATGTCGAGCAGCCGTTCCAGGCGCTCCCGGACATCGATCGTTTCGAGGATGTCCTGCTTATCCTTGATTTTGAGCGACAGATGGCTCGAGATGACGTCCGCGAGCCGGCCGGGCTCGTCGATATCGGACACGGCCGCAAGCGTCTCCGGCGTCACTTTCTTCGACAAATTGATGTAGTGCTCGAACTGATTCAACACGGTCCGCATGAGCGCGTCGATCTCGGGATCCGTCGTCTCGGATTCCGGCAGCTCCTTGATGTTGACTTCGTAGAAGTCGTCGTTCGGCAAGTAATCGACAACCTCGGCGCGAACGACGCCTTCCACGAGCACGCGGATCGTGCCGTTAGGCAATTTCAGCATCTGCCTCACTCTTGCCACCGTACCGACGCGGTAAATATCTTCCTGGGTCGGTTCCTCGATGTTCACTTCCGACTGCGAGCACAGCAGGATCATATGATCGTCCAGCATGGCGCGGTCCAGCGCGCGCACCGATTTGTCGCGGCCGACATCCAAGTGCAGCACCATGCTTGGATATACAAGAAGCCCCCTCAAGGGCAGCAGGGGCAATCGACGACCTTTCCATTTAGCAGGTCCCATTCCAGCACCTCCGTCGTTGAAGTTTCCCGTTCACCCTATCGTGACCGAAAATCCCGGCCTTAACTCTTAAAGCCTTCCCCCATTTTATCACTCAACGGAATCCGCCTGCAAATAAGGCAGGCTCGAAGCGATGAAGACGTCCGGCGCCTGAACCGGCGACGCTGCCGGCGACTCCATGTACTCCGCTCCGAACACATGACGGAATACTTCCTCGACATGATCGACCGGAATGACGCGAACGCCCTGCAGATCGGTGAAAATCGCCTGCCAGTTCTCGCGCGGGATGATGACGGTGTCCGCCCCCGCCTGGAATGCGGCCTCGACCTTCGCCAGCACGCCGCCGACCGGCTTCACGTTGCCGTGGATGCCCATCTCGCCGGTCATCGCAAGCTTGTTGTCGATCGGTTCGCCTTTGATCGCGGATGCGATCGCCGTCGCCATCGCGATGCCCGCGGACGGTCCGTCGATCGGCGTTCCGCCGGGGAAGTTGATATGCAAATCGTAGTTCTCTGGTTTCATACCCATTCTGCGCAGTACCGTAAGCACGTTCTCGATGGAGCCCTTCGCCATGCTTTTGCGCCGAAGCGTCCGGCTGCTGCCGCCGCCGAGCTCTTCTTCGTCCACGACGCCCGTGATGGTGTAGACGCCTTTCCCCGGACGCGCGCCGATCGCGCTGACTTCGATTTCCAGCAGCGTCCCCATATTCGGTCCGTAGACGGCAAGCCCGTTAACGAAACCGACCTGCGGCGCTCCGGGCACCTTACGGTCCGGACGCGGCGGAATTTGACTGCTGTTGACGACCCATTCGACGTCCGCGGCCGTGATGGACTCCCGTTTCTCCGAGAGCGCGAGGCCCGCGGCGAGTTGAATGACGTTGACCGCTTCGCGGCCGTTCGTCGCGTAGCGCGTCACGACGTCGACCGCTTCCTGCGACGGAGGCAGACCGATTTTCTTCAGCGCGTTGACGGCGATTTGCGAGATTTCTTCCGGCAGCAGCGGCCGGAAATAAATTTCCATACAGCGCGAGCGAAGCGCCGGCGGCAGCTCTTGCGGCGAACGCGTCGTTGCGCCTACGAGCCTGAAGTCCGCGGGAAGCCCGTTCTGAAAAATATCGTGAATGTACATCGGAATGTTGTTGTCTTCCGAATTATAATAGGCGCTCTCCAGGTACACCTTGCGGTCTTCCAGCACCTTTAACAATTTATTCATCTGGATCGGATGCAATTCACCGATTTCGTCAATGAAGAGCATGCCGCCATGCGCTTTCGTTACCGCGCCCGGCTTCGGCTGCGGAATGCCCGCAACGCCCATCGCGCCGGCGCCTTGGTAGATCGGATCGTGCACGGAGCCGATCAGCGGATCGGCAATACCGCGCTCATCGAAACGGGCGGTCGTCGCGTCGATCTCGGTGAATTTGGCATCGATCAGGAACGGCGAGGTCGGATTCTTCTTCGCCTCTTCCAGCACGACGCGCGCGGCTGCCGTCTTGCCGACGCCCGGCGGCCCGTAGATGATCACATGCTGCGGATTGGCGCTGCACAGCGCGGCTTTCAGCGCCTTAAGGCCGTCCCGTTGACCGACGATATCGTTGATCGTCTGCGGACGCGTCTTCTCCGACAACGGCTTCGTCAAGGTCACGGAGCGCAGCTTGCGCAGCTTATCCATTTCCTTGCGCGACTCCCGGTCCACGGCCGTCCGGTTCGTCTTCTGATTGCGCAGCAGATTCCAGAAGTACAGACCGATCACGATCGCAAAAAACACTTGAATGAACATCAGAATCACACTCAAACTCATATGCGATTACTCCTCTCGTCGCAGGAGACGGCTTTGCCGTTCGTCCCGAACTTAAAAAAATCCGGCCACTATAGGGCGTATACTGTTCAGTATTGCCCCCGGCCGGATGGAATAATCGCGTTATGCAGGAACTTAATGAAATTGCGCATGATTTCGTTAAGTGCCCGCAGCTATGGTTTGAATGTCTTTCCTACGCGGTCGCCGGCGCGCCTGGCTGATGCTTGCGCCCCGGAATTTCACCGGTCGCCTCGAACACGCGCACGATTTCGTCGATTTCTTTCTTCAGCTCGGACAGCAGCTCCGCTTCCGGCACTTTACGGATCATCTCCCCGTAGCGGAACAGCATGCCTTCCCCGCGGGCGCCGGCTATGCCGATGTCCGCTTCGCGCGCTTCTCCCGGTCCGTTCACCGCGCAGCCCAGCACCGATACCTTGATCGGCACCTTGATCCTGCTGATGTATTCCTCGACCTCGTTCGCGATCGAGAACAGGTCGATATCGAGCCGTCCGCATGTCGGACAGGAGACGAGCGTCGCCGCGTTCGTGATCAGGCCGAACGTCTTCAGCAGCTCGCGCGCGACTTTGACTTCCTCGACCGGATCGGCGCTCAAGCTGATCCGCACCGTGTTGCCGATGCCCATCGCCAGCAGCGCGCCGATGCCCGCCGAGCTCTTGATCGTCCCGGTGTGCAGCGTGCCCGCTTCCGTGATGCCGAGATGCAGCGGGTAACGGATTTGTTCGGCAGCCATGCGGTAAGCCGCGATGGCCATCGGCACGTCGGACGCCTTCAAGGAGACGATGATGTCATGGAAGTCGAGCTCCTCCAGGATGCCGATATGGAAGAGCGCGCTCTCGACCATCGCTTCCGGCGTCGGATAGCCGTACTTCTCGAGCAGATGGTTCTCCAGCGAGCCGGCGTTCACGCCGATCCGAATCGGAATGTTCTTCTCCTTGCACGCTTTGACGACCGCCTCGACTTTCTCGCGGCGGCCGATATTGCCGGGATTGATCCGGACTTTATCGACGCCGTTCTCGATCGCCGCAAGCGCAAGGCGGTAATCGAAATGAATATCCGCGACAAGCGGAATATGAATCCGTTTCTTGATTTCCTTAATCGCTTCCGCCGCTTCCTTGTTGTTCACGGTCACGCGGACGATTTGGCACCCGGCTTCTTCCAGACGCAAGATTTCGGCGACCGTCGCTTCGACATCCGCCGTCTTGGTCGTGCACATGCTCTGAATGATCACTTCGTCACTGCCGCCGATCGTCAGCGGACCGACCTTGACCGGAACCGTATCCTTGCGCAAATACATGATTATAACCTCTCCCATGAACGTCAAAGTCCACCCCTGCAAGCCGCCAGAACTAGCAGCGGCAAGCAGAGGTGGAAACAATTGAGGTGTTATTTAGTGGATCAGGCGCTTTCTTCTTTCTTCTTGCCCTTCTTGGAAACAAGCTCCGGCATGATCCGGTCTTGAACGACCTTCTCCGTGATCAGGCAGTTGCTCACGTCGTCACGCGAAGGCACTTCGTACATCACGTCGAGCATCAGGCCTTCGATGATCGCGCGAAGCCCGCGCGCGCCGGTGTTCCGCTTGATCGCTTCTTTGGCAATCGCTTCGAGCGCGGCCATTTCGAATTCAAGCTTCACGTTGTCCATCTCCAGCAGCTTCTGATACTGCTTCACGAGCGCATTCTTCGGCTCGGACAGGATGCGGACGAGCGCGCTTTCGTCAAGCGGCTCCAGCGTTGAGATGACCGGCAGACGGCCGACGAATTCAGGGATTAGCCCGAATTTGAGCAAGTCTTCCGGCAGTACCAACGACAGGTATTCGCCTGCCTTCAAGTCCTTCTGACCGTCGCCCGTTGCGTTGAAGCCGATGACCTTCTTGCCGATCCGGCGTTTGATCAGCTGCTCCAGGCCGTCGAACGCGCCGCCGCAAATGAACAGAATGTTCGTCGTGTCGATCTGTATGAATTCTTGATGCGGATGCTTGCGCCCGCCTTGCGGGGGTACGGAAGCTACCGTGCCTTCAAGGATCTTAAGCAGCGCTTGCTGCACGCCTTCGCCGGACACGTCGCGCGTAATCGACGGGTTCTCGGATTTGCGCGCCACTTTATCGATTTCGTCGATGTAGATAATGCCGCGCTCGGCTTTCTCCACATCGTAATCGGCCGCTTGAATGAGCTTCAGCAAAATGTTCTCGACGTCTTCGCCGACATAGCCCGCTTCGGTAAGCGAGGTGGCGTCCGCGATCGCGAACGGAACATTCAGAATTTTCGCCATCGTTTGCGCCAGCAGCGTCTTGCCGGAGCCCGTCGGTCCTACGAGCAAAATATTGCTCTTCTGGAGCTCGACGTCCTCCAGTTTGTTCTGCGAGTTCACGCGCTTGTAGTGGTTGTAGACCGCTACGGACAATGACTTCTTCGCTTGCTCCTGGCCGATGACGTATTGATCCAAGATGTTGCGGATGTCGCGCGGTTTCGGAATGTCCTTCAGATCAAGCTCTTCTTCGTGCCCGAGCTCTTCCTCGACGATTTCCGTACACAACTCGATACATTCATCGCATATATAAACGCCCGGTCCGGCAACGAGTTTACGCACTTGATCCTGCGATTTGCCGCAGAACGAGCATTTCAATTGGCCCTTCTCGTCGTTGAATTTAAACATGAGTTTTCACCCCTTCGTGTTGGTCCGCCTGTAGACGGTTAGGCTTACAGGGTTGTCACGACTTTATCGATCAGGCCGTAGTTCAATGCTTCTTCGGCACTCATGAAGTTGTCGCGGTCCGTGTCGCGGTCGATCCGTTCGTACGGCTGACCTGTGCGGTCGGACAAAATTTGGTTCAGTTTCTTCTTCGTCTTCAAGATCCAATCCGCATGGATCGCGATGTCGGAAGCCTGCCCGCGTACGCCGCCAAGCGGCTGATGGATCATCACTTCGCTGTTCGGCAGCGCGAAACGCTTGCCTTTGGCGCCTGCCGTTAACAGCAGGGATCCCATACTTGCAGCCAAGCCGACGCAAATCGTCGATACATCCGGCTTGATGAACTGCATCGTATCAAAAATACCCATTCCGGCCGTTACCGAACCGCCAGGCGAGTTAATGTACAGGTGAATATCCTTCTCCGGATCATCAGCAGCCAGGAAGAGCAGCTGAGCAATGACGGCATTGGCTACGTCGTCGTCGATCGCACTTCCCAGAAAAATTATCCGATCCTTCAAAAGACGGGAGTAAATATCGTAAGAACGCTCTCCCCGATTCGTTTGTTCAACGACCATAGGTACCAGATTCATGCGACCAACCTTCTTTCGTTATCGACTTGTAAATCACACTTATTCTAACATGTTCCGAATGCAATGTCATTTTTCTGAATCCAGGACGCATAAGTTCTCCTCCTTATACGTAATCCCGGAGTCACCGGAATGAAACGCGCCCGCCTTGCCGGCATACGGCGGCAGCCGTTTCACCTAGACACTACATTATACGATACAGGTATTGACATATGTACGCTACGCTTCCCGACCGGGCCACTCGGCTCTCCTATAACCCGGTAAGGATAAAATAAGGCACGTGTTATACGTGCCTTATCCATAAATTGAGGTGAATTGAAGTTAAGCGACAACGGAAGCTTCTTTGCTGTTGTCGAGCAGGAACTTGATCGTCTTGCGAAGCACGAGGTCTTCCTTGATGTTGTCCAGGTTGCCGTTCGCTTCGAAAATCGTGCGAAGCTCTTCGACCGAACGGTTGTATTGCTGGGACAGGTTCTCAAGCTCTTCGTTCAGATCTTCGTCGTTAGCGGCGATGCCTTCGTTCTTCGCGATTTGCTCCAGAACGAGGTTGTTGCGAACGCGCTTCTCGGCGTCGCTGCGCATTTGACCGCGAAGCGCCGCTTCGTCTTGACCGGAGAACTGGTAGTACAGTTCAAGGTTCATGCCTTGCATGCGAAGACGGTTCTCGAAATCGCGCAGCATGTAAGTCGTTTCGGTCTCGATCATCGCTTCCGGAATGTCGATGACTGCGGCTTCAGCCGCTTTCTCCACGACAGCGGACTCGCGTGCGGATTCGTTTTCTTTCGCTTTGCGTTCAGCCAGCTTCGCTTTAAGGTCTTCCTTGTACTCTTCGAGCGTATCGAACTCGCTGACGTCTTTCGCGAACTCGTCGTCGAGAGCAGGCAGGTTTTTGCGTTTGATTTCGTGCAGCTTCACTTTGAACACGGCAGCCTTGCCGGCCAGATGCTCGGCTTGGTAGTTCTCGGGGAACGTGACTTCAACGTCCTTGAAGTCGCCCGTTGCCATGCCTACGACTTGATCTTCGAAGCCGGGGATGAACGAACCGGAACCGAGTTCCAGGGAATGACGCTCGGCCTTGCCGCCTTCGAATGCTTCGCCGTCTACGTAGCCGTCGAAATCGATGACTGCGATGTCGCCGTTCTCCGCGGCGCCTTCTTCAAGGACCGTCAGCTCGGCATGACGCTGCTGCAGGCGGTTAAGCTCTGCCGCAACTTCTTCGTCCGTGACTTCAACGGATGCCGCCGGCACTTCAAGGCCTTTGTACTCGCCAAGCTCGACTTCCGGCTTAACCGTAACTTTAGCCGTGTACTTGCATGGCTGGCCTTTCGCGAATTGCTGAACGTCGATCTCCGGACGGTCGACAGGGAATACGCCGGTTTCTTGCAGCGCAGCCGAGTAGGAATCAGGAAGCAGGATGTCGATTGCGTCCTGGTACAGGCTTTCGATGCCGAAGCGCGCTTCGAAGATGCTCCGCGGCACTTTGCCTTTGCGGAAGCCCGGCACGTTTACTTTCTGAACGACTTTCTTGAATGCCTTGTCGATCGCTTCGTTGACTTGTCCAGCTTCAACTTCTACGCTGATCGAGACAAGATTCTTGTCTATTTTTTCCCAAGTTGCTGTCATGTTATGCTTTCCCCTCCAAATTAAATAACGCTTCCGCGTCAGATGTTACACGTCATAAACCATTCTATTATATTCAACATTCGGCCGAATATCAAGACTTGCCCCCGTCATCCTCCATTCGAAATCGAACGATTTGGCGAAGAGACCGGCAAGCCTGCTCGTACCTGAAACGCAGGGCGTCCGTAATTCCGTATGTATCGCGAATTTCGTCGTCGCTCGCGCGGCCGTAGAGCGATAGTTCCAATACTTGGTGCAGCGCTCCGGAGTAGCAGTCCACCGTCTCGTCGTCGTCGTTCTGCAGCCGGTTATACGCCGTCGTGCCGTAAATGCACTGCAAGCATTCTTTCCACAATTCCCTGGCAAAATGCGGCAGCGACGCCTCGATGACCTCGGTCACGGATTCGACACGCTCGACGACCTTGCCGACCACCGGCGGAAATTCTTCCATCGACAGCGGCGTAGCTTCGACCTCGAGCTCCACCAGCTCGCCCATCCGCTCGAGCTCGACGGTGCCGGTCACGCCGCGCTTCTTCAGACATTGGAGCGCCTTGAACTGCAGCTCCGGGTGCAGGTCGCTGCCCGTCAGCCATGTCAGAATCGCTTCATCGACGTCGGGATGCGTTAGATACGTTGCTCGTTCGAGCGCCAGCAGCTGCTGATCCGCGACAGGATGATGCTGCATAATATACAGTACCTGCTGTACGTAATCTTCGTCGTATTCCGGAGGACTGAGCGCTTGCTCGCGCAGCGCTTCTTCATTCTGGTCTTCTATGTAAGGGGAAGCTCCGTTTCCTTGCGCCGCGTAATCGGGCGTCGGGAAGGCGACTTCAAGCCAGGTCAGCAGATTGCTCCACTCTTCGTAGTGCCGTTTCTCTTCGCCTTGGCAATGAAGCAGGAACTTCAGCAGGTTCTTGGCTTCGACGTACTGCTCCGATTCCAGCAGCCGCGTCAATTGGTTCTGGTACTGATCGAGCATATTCGGAAATAAATAAACGTTCTCTCTATTGTCATCATGGGAAGAATTGGACGTCGTAATAGAATCACCGCCTTGTATGCCGCGCTGTCCATCGGCTGTTGTTCGAATAGAGTTCGATTATAACATTCCCTGCCGTTCATTTCCATTTTGGCCGAAGCGGCTTTATTTGAAACATGCCGACGCTATTCTACTAGATTTCGCAGACGGCAGCCAGTATGCGGCCCGCAAAATAAAATGCATTTTATGGGTTGCAATTCCGAAATTCCCATGCTATGATACTTCCTACGTGTCCCAGTAGCTCAGTTGGATAGAGCACACGCCTTCTAAGCGTGTTGTCGGGGGTTCGAATCCCTCCTGGGACGCCATTACAGCGAAGACACGGAGCCTTGAGGCGTTGCTTGGTAACGGATCACGGCTTTTTTAATGCCTTATCGCCATTCCTTTCCGGTCGATGCGGCCGAACATATGCGGGTGTAGTTCAATGGTAGAACGCCAGCTTCCCAAGCTTGAGGCGAGGGTTCGATTCCCTTCACCCGCTCCATATCGATTTTTCATGGCCCCGACATTGTCGGGGCCTTATTTATTCCGACAGCTTAAACTCAAAAAGGAAGTAAATCAAAAAAAACTGTATCTCCTCGCGGAGAATACAGTCGGTCAATATAATGAATGCCCAATCCTACCCTTTATCCTCGGCCAAGCGAGATAGAAACGAATTTCCGAATGCGCTCGATCTGCGAATATCGGCAATTTCTTTCATGTGCGCGCGAGAAACCGGGGCATTCGGCGCCTCTTTGCCGACAGGCTCTTTCTGAAAGTACAGCTTGTGGGTTTCCTCGTCGTAGAACTCCACTTTATCTTTCTGAACCATGAAACAACGGTCCACTTTGACAAAACCTTGAAGTTCCAAAAATCGCTCGTGTTCCTCCGGCCTTGAGATGTAGAAGTAAACGTTTTCTTGAGTTCGGAGGTACTTCTCGCCATTTTGAGTCCCCACGTAGAAGACATCGTCAAGATCGATCTCAACGATATCAAAGTCGTTTTTTCGGCGATTGACTACGTGAAATGGGCGCCGCATCCTCCAACAACTCCTTCATATATTACTTTCTCAGCTCAGCCGGAATTTCAGGTTTGTTCAGGAACGTATACGATCCCATCAACACGAATACTGATGCAATTCCTACCAAGACAGCGGCAAAACCTTTGTACAAATATTTTCGCATAGTTTCACCCCCTTTCATTCTCTTTCTCTTTGAATGGCAGTAAAACAGCTTGTACGATAAAAGCTATTGCAAGTAAATCATATACGACAAAAAAATTAATTGCTACTAGAAATGTGGAAATAATTTTTAAAAGTGGATAATATTTCGGAGAAATGCGCGCATATTTGTCATAATTGGACGGCGCGAATATTAACACGCTCGCCATCGCAGCGGCCGTAAGGACGATTGTCCATTCATCGTTCATGCGAATATGCGGCAGCACGCTCATCGCAATCGTGGACACGACAATGCAAAGCCAGCCTGATTTCAAATGATAGCCGCCGGTCAAAAACCGGATCGTCGCAAATACGACCAGCAATAACCCGGTTCGTCCGGGTTCCCCCGTCAATAAGCCGATCATTAACGAGAATAGCACGATCGAAATGGTATTGCTGATAATATTCAGCGAATAAGCGATGACATCGACCGATGGAGCCGCTACACCGTTATCATTCATTCGCTTATGGATCGTTGTCGCTAAGCTACGTAGCATCTTCATTATCCTTCCTCAATGAGAAATAGAAGAATACCGGAATCGTTAAGAGGAATATGAGGCTCGCGGTAATGACATATTCATCGAAATCATTTCGGAAAATAAGCGTAATGACGACGGACAAGACCACGACGACCGCGATAATTGCGAGCAGCACGGCATTCGTGCCGTTGATTTTGACGCGAAACCGGCGTTCGGAAGGGACGAAATCAAATCCCCAGTTTCTCGTGTAAATCAATCGGGCGACAGCAATGTTAATGAGCGCCGACAATAATTGAATTGCGGCGGTTAACATGGAATTGCCTTGAATTTCCGCGGAGTTCGCGCCGGCAAAGGATGCCAATAGAATGGCGATCCCGGACGTAACGAACGAGGATATCAAGCCGGAGAAATTCATGATGATGGAATAAAACAACGGCACTCGGAACAATACCCAAAGAACGACGACAAATAGAAACAATTGTATATAAGTCGTTAAATTCCCGATCTCGGGGGTCAAGCGGGTGAAGTAAGAAACTTGGCTCGTTATCAGCGCGACCACGATTACGTTGCGCACGAGCCATTTGTCTAACGAGAATCGAAACAAGGTAAACATAAAGACGAAAAGCCCCGTGTACTCAATCATCGACCCAAGTACAAAATAAGAGTACTCCATGCTCTGGCTCCCTTTACTCGCCGTTAACTGTTCGGCTGCGATCTAATGCAGTAAATCTATATATGTAGCGCTTCGTCCCGTGTCATGATTCTCTCTATCCATGACCATAGAACCAGCTCCTCGCATCGTATAACCAGGATTTCTATGTTTTTTATGGGTCTTATTCTATTAAGAATCATTTTACGGAAATTAAATTCTTGCGTCAATTAGATAAATCGTATAGATCTGCACCCCTTTTTCGACACGCGGCCATATATTCACGAATGTAGACCAGGCGGCATGAAACGTTTTAATTCCGCTCTTGTCGTTTAAAACAAACCGTAAAGCCGCAAAATAAAGCGATGCTCGAAGACCTGTCACGATGCCAATGAAATCCGATCCCATCGAAGGAGTGATTCCTCCATGACCAATCAGCGAACCGATCGACCGACGTCCTTCCCCCCGCAGCATCAGAACCGCCAGCCCGGCCTTGAAAGCGACATGACGCCGAAGCCGCGGTTCCAATCCGAATCGTACAAGGCTGCCGGCAAGCTAAGCGGCAAGGTCGCCGTCGTCACGGGCGGAGACAGCGGCATCGGCCGCGCCGTCTCTCTGCTCTTCGCCAAGGAAGGCGCGGATGTCGCCGTCTTGTACCTGGACGAACATGACGATGCGGGCGAAATCAAAGCCTTGATCGAAGGATTGGGCCGCAAATGCTTGACCCTTGCCGGAGATATCGGAGAGCCCGAATTTTGCAAGAAGGCCGTTTACGAAGTAACATCGAAGCTTGGCGGCCTTGACATCGTCGTTAACAACGCGGCGGAGCAGCATCCGCAGGACAAGATCGAGCTCATAACGCCGCAGCAGCTGGAACGGACGTTCAAGACGAATATTTTCGGCATGTTCTACTTTACTCAGGCGGCCATGCCCCATCTGAAATCCGGGGACGCCATCATTAATACGGCCTCGATCACGGCGTATCACGGCAGCCCGAACCTGCTCGATTATTCCGCTACGAAGGGCGCCATCGTCGCGTTCACGCGGTCGCTGGCCATGAATCTGGCGGCGCAGGGCATACGGGTCAACGCCGTAGCTCCGGGCCCGATCTGGACGCCGCTCATACCGTCGACCTTCGACGAGAAAAGCGTCGCCAAGTTCGGCTCCGATACGCCGATGAAGCGCGCCGGACAGCCGGAAGAGCTGGCTCCGGCTTATGTATACTTGGCCTGCAGCGACTCCTCGTACGTAAGCGGCCAGGTCATACATGTCAACGGCGGCGAAGTCGTCAACGGCTAAAGCGGAGACGCCGGCGGACGCGTAATCTCCGGAACTTGGCAAAGAGCCGGTGCCTGGCAATGGGCTGCATTCGGTAAAAGCGAACTTGGCAGAGGCTTGGCAGAGGCCGGTTTTCAGGTTTTCAAAGGCCGAGACTTGGTAAAGGCAAAAGGTTTTGAAAGACGAGGCTTGTAAAGGCCAAGGCTTCGAAGGTGATATGCGACAAAAAGACGTGCATGGCCCGAACTCGGGCTTGCACGTCTTTTTGCGCTGCGCGGCATTTCGGCACGCCGTGCAGCTCCCTGCGCGGAATGCGACGGCGCGCGATGACCGTCAGCCCCATGCGGCATAGGCTAGCGCAACTTGCGCGAGCGTTCGGTCAGGACCAGTCCATCAAGCGACGGATATCGGCCCGGACGCCGTTATACGAAAGCACCTGCTCCTTGAACGATTCGCGCTCGCCCCAGTCCGTCTTCATCGTCGGCGTATCGAACAGCTCGTCGGTAATATCGGCGCACGCCAGGCTCGTCAAGCCAGCGTCCCGATGCCCGGTGCTTGCGTCGTCGCCGCTCACGACCGCGACCATGTCGAAGTCATTGTCTCTGGACGGTCCGAAATACGCCAACAGCTCCTGGAACTGCGCATCGTTCGTCACCACCCCGACCTCCGCGCAAGGCTGTCCGTCACGGTCCGCGGCTCTTCTTACATGCGCTTCCGTCACGATCATTGCAGGCTCCCTTCCCTGAACAGTCCCATCGTCGCCACGTGATGCTTCGTTTCATCCGTACCGAGCTCATAGAGCAGCCGGTAGATGTCGACGATCAGCCCGTCGGTGCCCTCGTTCAATAGCCGGTCGTTGTCGACGCCGGCGCCGATGAACGGATTCGTCCAGTAATCCATGACCTGTTTCTCGTCCATCGACGAGTACTCCTCAAGCAGCTCCTGCAGCCGGTTCAGCTCTTCCTCGTTCGCCGTTATGGCAAGCTCGTATGCGGCAGCCGTCGGATCTTCCAGAATCGAGCCGGCTTGCACGGATACATAGTATGGTTTGCGGTCGTCGTATGCCGCGTCATGCTCATTGGCCATCATTGCAAACTCCCTCCTAAACGTGATATGCGCGCAGCTTGCAGCCGGTCTGCCGGCAAGGAAAACAAAACTGCTTCGAAAGCATAAGCCTAGTGCTAGCATCCCCCGCCGGACAGACATTTTATCCAAATCTTCGGCATAACCATTCTAGTACCGCTGTTTCAAGCTTGCAGCAAGAAAGGAATGAGACCATGTGTGGATTCACGGGCTGGATCGATTGGACCGCCGACTTGACGAAACAATCCATTATTCTGGAGAACATGACCGCAACGCTGGCTAACCGCGGCCCGGACGCCTCCGGTACCTGGATTTCGCCGCACTGCGCGCTCGGCCATCGCAGGCTCTCCGTCATCGATCCTGCGAACGGAGCCCAGCCGATGGTTCGTACAGCCGACGACGATACGTACGTCCTCGTCTACAACGGGGAGCTCTATAACGCGCCCGAGCTGAAACGGGAGCTGGAAAGCCGGGGACGCCGCTTCACGACGACCTGCGACACCGAGGTGCTGCTCGTCGCTTATATGGAATGGGGACCGTCTTGCGTAGAGAGATTCAACGGCATCTTCGCTTTCGCCCTGTGGGACTCGCGCGAGGAGCATCTGTTCATCGCCCGCGACCGGCTCGGCGTCAAGCCGTTCTTCTTCTCCAGACAGCTCGGCCGCTTCATCTTCGGTTCGGAGCCGAAGGCGCTGCTCGCGCATCCGGCCGTCAAGCCGGAGGTCGGCCCGGAAGGGCTGGCGGAAATCTTCATCGTCGGGCCCGCAAGAACGCCGGGCGTCGGCGTGTACCGGGATTTGACGGAGCTGCTGCCCGGACAATGCGCGACCGTCAATCGCGCGGGCGTGCACGTCTCCCATTACTGGAAGCTGGAGAGCCGGCCGCACGCGGAAACCGTCGACGAAACGGCCCGTACGGTCGGCGCGCTGCTGAAGGACACGGTCGAGCGCCAGCTCGTATCCGACGTCCCCCTCTGCACGCTGCTCTCCGGTGGCCTCGACTCCAGCGCGCTCACGGCGCTGGCCGTCAATTATTACAAGGAGACGGGACAGGGAACGGTACACACGTTCTCGGTCGATTACGTCGACAACGACAAGCATTTCAAGTCGCATGCGTTCCAGCCGAACGCGGACGCCCCGTGGATTGAGCGGATGACGTCCCATCTGGGCACGATCCACCATGCGATGGTATTCGACACGCCGGAGCTCGTCGGCGCGCTGCATGAGGCGATGACGGCGCGGGATATGCCCGGCATGGCCGACGTCGATTCGTCGCTCCTGCTGTTCTGCCGGGAAATCAAGAAGGAAGCGACCGTCGCGATATCCGGGGAGGCGGCGGACGAAATATTCGGCGGCTATCCGTGGTTCCACCGCGAAGACGCGCTGAACGCCGGCACGTTCCCGTGGTCCCTGGCCGCCGGGATGCGCGCGGACCTGCTGTCGCAGGACGTCGCGGCCTGGATCCGGCCGCTGGAATATATCGGCGACCGCTATCTGGATGCCGTCGCGGAAGTTCAGCATCTCCCCGGGGAAGACGAGAATACGCGCAAGATGCGGCAGATGTCCTACCTCAACATCACCCGCTTCATGCCGACGCTGCTTGACCGCAAAGACCGGATGAGCATGGCCGTCGGCCTCGAAGTGCGCGTCCCGTTCTGCGATCACCGGCTCGTCGAGTACGTGTACAATATTCCTTGGGCCGTCAAGACGGCCGGCGACCGGGAGAAAGGCATCCTGCGCAAAGGGCTGGAAGGCGTGCTGCCGCATGACGTGCTCTACCGCAAGAAGAGCCCGTATCCGAAGACGCATAACCCGAACTACCTGAACGCCGTCCGCACACGGCTGCTCGACGTATTGAACGAGGGCACCTCGCCGCTGCTCCCGCTCATCAACGTGAAGAAGATCCGCCAGCTCGCCGAATCCGAAGCGGCCAGCTCCAACCTGCCTTGGTTCGGCCAGCTGATGTCCGGTCCGCAGCTGTTCGCATACCTGCTGCAAGTCGATATGTGGCTGCGCGACTACAAAGTCAGCATTCGGTAGCTCCGCCGCGAGCACCGGCGAGCATGACAAAAACCCCCGTCCGCCAAGCGAAAGCGTCCGGCATGTTCGAGCATTCTCGAACGCGCCGCGCTTCGACTTGCGAACGGGGGTTTCCTGTTGTTCTTGCCTTGTGTCTTACAGGCTTGCGTTCCTGCAAGTTGTAACTTTTGCAGGTTGGGTTTTCTGCAGCCATGTATTCGTCAGGTTTGTAATTGTGCAGGTTGGCGTTTCTGCAGGCATACGTTCTTGCAAGGTTGCAACTGGTGCCCGCCTATATTGGCGCGTTGCCGACGTTAGTCTTCCAGCTTCCGCAGCAGGTCGGCCAGCGCCCGGCCGCGATGGCCGATGGCCTGCTTCTCTTCTTTCGTCATCTCCGCCATGCCCTTCTGCTCGCTGTCCACCCAGAACAACGGATCGTATCCGAAGCCGCCGTCGCCTCTCGGGCGATCCATGATCGAGCCGGACACGAAGCCTTCGCTTTCCGTGAACGAGCCTGAGGCGGGATCGTACAGCGATAGCGCGCATACGAATCGCGCCTCGCTGAGCAGCTTCGTGCCGTCGGCAAGCTGCGCCGCCGTCTCGCCGCCATTCGTGACGCGCGCCAGCTCGCGCAGCAGCTTCTCGTTGTTGCGCGCATCCGTCGCGCCTTCGCCCGAATACCGGGCGGAGTAGACGCCGGGCTCGCCGCCGAGCGCAGCGACCTCGAGGCCGGAATCGTCGGCCAGCACCGGCATGCCGAGCGCTTCCGCCACTTCGCGCGCCTTCTTGCGGGAATTCTCCGCGAAGGTGGCGCCGTCTTCGACGACATCCGGCAGGTTCGGATAATCGAACATGCTGACGACGTCCATGCCGAGCTTGCCGAACGCATGCGCGAACTCGCGCACTTTGCCGGCGTTCTTCGTTGCGACGACGACCGTTCCGCCCGGCATCATACCGATGCCGTCCCGATCCGGCCGCCCATCTCGCCGAGCACGTCGCGCTGCTTGGCGATCAAGCTGGCGATGCCCTCTTCCGCGATAGCGAGCAGCGCATCGAATTCTTCCCGCGAGAACGGCGCTTCCTCGCCGGTGCCCTGCACTTCGACGAATTTGCGCGCGCCCGTCATGACGACGTTCATATCGACTTTCGCCTTCGAGTCTTCCTCGTAGTTCAAGTCCAGCAGCGTCCGCTCGCCGATAACGCCGACGCTGACCGAAGCCAGGTAATCGGTAATGGGGTATTTGGCGAATGCATGATTGCGGTTCAGCTTGTCTACGGCAAGCGCCAAAGCGACGAACGCGCCCGTGATGGACGTCGTCCTGGTGCCCCCGTCCGCTTGAAGCACATCGCAATCCAGCGTGATCGTGCGTTCGCCGAGCGCCTGCAAATCGACGACCGAGCGAAGCGCGCGGCCGATCAGGCGCTGGATTTCCATCGTGCGTCCCGTCAGCTTGCCTTTCGCCGACTCCCGCTGGTTGCGCACCTGCGTCGCGCGGGGCAGCATCGCGTATTCCGCGTTAATCCAGCCTTTGCCCTGTCCTTTCATAAATGGCGGCACCCGCTCTTCGATCGAAGCGGTGCAGAGCACCTTCGTATCGCCGAACTCGATGAGCACGGAGCCTTCCGCGTATTTGTTAGGTTGCAGCGTAATCGTGACCGGGCGAAGCTCGTCCGCCTGTCTGCCGTCCAATCTCATATCTGTAATCCTCCTGTCGGTGAGTCCACCCTATTTTACCAAAAGCGAGCTCGAAAAACATCTTCGCTTCCGTGCCGAGGCAAAAAGGCCAGCCAGTAATCTCCGGCTGACCCGATAATGCGAAGATCCGCCCGGCAGGCGGATCTGGCGTCGCCCGGGGCGGATCTCGGTATGACTAGGATTTGAACGCGTTGATATGCTCGAGGCGGGTAACCGGTTCGCTGTACGATTGATTGTTCGTATCTACGAAGTCCGATTTGCCGTTCAGCTTGATCTGCACTTTGCTGAGTCCGGTATTCTCGGTCAGCGAGAGCACGACGGCTTGCAGCATTTCGGCCGGCTCCTGTGATCCCGGCTGGTAGCTGTCATCCTGCAGATCGACCGTCACGACATCCTTCGCCTTGGTGACATTCTTGACGACGACGTCCGGCGTCATGACCGCCTTCAGCGGCAGATCGCCGATCGGACCGCTGATCAGCTGCTCGATGGCGGTTTTGGCCCGGTTATTGCTGCGGTTCACGAGCCTTGTGACCGGCACGTAATAAGGCTCGTTGTCCGGCGAGAGGGCGGAGAAATAAATCGTGACCGGCGCCGAGGTGCTGTAATCGACCCCGTCGGCCGCTTCCAGGTTGATGCCGACTGCGCGCGTCAGCGGCTCGTCGATCGGCATCGCGTCGACCGGCATCGACGTCAGCTCTTTGCCGTCCATCATAAGCTTCACGTTCGTGATGCCCGGCTGGCTCGTCAGCGTATAGGTTACCGCTTCGACGATTTTGCGTTCGTCGGCGGCGTCGTAATTGCCGAATTCCTTGGAGAAATCGACGACGGCCTGCTTCTGGTCGGCGATAATGTCAAGCTGCTTGACGACCGTTCCTTTCGGCAATACAGCGGAGAACCCGTCCGGAATTTCGCTGGCGAACGAGCTGCCGTCGACCAGCATTTCAAGCGCTTTCTGCGCTGGCTTCTCGTCTTGTCCGAGCGTGGACATGACGGTGATCGGAGCAAGCAGCCCATTGCGGTCGCGCAGGTAGAGCGTCATCTGGGACTGGTCGCCCTGCACGGCGGTTACTTGTCCGTTGTCGACGTCGGCGCTGACATTCTGAGTGCTGTTTTGCGGCGGATCGATGGATTCGCTGGCGGGCTGCGAGAACAAGCCGCAGCCGGTCGTCAAGATGGGCAGAGCCAAAGCTCCGGCGAGCGCTGCCCGGCGAATCAGGCGATAATGTGTCATTGAACATTTCCTCCCCATTTTGGATACTTTAAGTGTGGACACGGCTTGGGCAACACAGCTGTCGCTGTCCATCGGGCGTTCCGGGAGCAAAGCGGCTCCTCGCCGCTTCCCGCATGCTCAAGGCAAACCGGCCGATGCCCGCCTTCCGGCGAAGCAGCAAGATCATCCGGCTAAGCGGCTGCCCGCCCTTTGGTACAAGTCCTGCTTTGTAGTACTATGTATACGAGCCGTCGAAATCAATTAGACCAGTTTTGTCCACGAATTTGAGACAAGGGGTGTTCGCGATGACCAAGTCCGCATCGTACCAGCTCAACAGCAGATCGATCGCCGAAGCGACCAAAGAATGGATGACCAAGCGCGGCGTCACGACGCCGCAAATCGCCGAACTCGTCATGTTCCTGCAAAAGGATTACTACCCCGGCCTGACGCCCGAGGAATGCGAGGCCTACGTCGAAGCCGTGCTCACCAAACGCGAGGTGCAGAACGCCATCTTGACCGGCATTCAGCTCGATCTGCTCGCCGAGGAAGGCAAGCTGCTCTCCCCGCTGCAAGAAATGATCGAGAACGACGAAGGGCTGTATGGCTGCGACGAGGTGCTGGCGCTGTCCATCGTCAATGTATACGGCAGCATCGGATTTACGAATTTCGGTTATGTCGACAAGCTTAAGCCCGGCATTCTGAAGAAGCTGAACGACAAGCATGACGCGGCCTGCCACACGTTCCTCGACGACATCGTCGGGGCGATCGCCGCCGCGGCCAGCAGCCGGATCGCGCACCGCAAACAGGCTGAGCGCGAAGGGCATATCGGACCGCCGCTGGATTGACAATAGGTGCCGGCGGCCGGTTGGATGAAGGAACAGGGGCAGCTTGAGGCCAGGAGCCGGAAGCTGCCCCTGGTTTTGTCGCTATGCCCGGCTGTGTGAGAGAGTGTTGCCCGGAACGACGACTTCCTTGGCGCTGGGGCATGAAATCCTGCCCGTGCCTGTGGGCAGGGTTTTACGGGAGACGGCTCGATTGGGGCTTTAATCCTGCCCGCCGGCAGGAGTATGTGGAGCTGGCCCGTTTCGGGCTGGAATCCTGCCCACGGGCAGCATATTGCGAGTAGTAAAATACCGATATAGTTGCTGTTCGGGCAACTTTATTCGCCGCAGTCCGGTAAAAATGCAGGCAAAGTTGCTATTCGGGCATCTTTGTTTGCCCCGGTCGGGCAAAAATGCAAATAATGCTGCTATTCGGGCAGCTTTATTCGCCGCTGTCCGGTAAAATGCAGGTAAAGCTGCTATTCGGGCAGCTTTATTCGCCCCAGAACTACGGTCAGGCTTTCGCCGGGGAAGACCGTTTCGATTTCGAAATCCTGCCTAGGGGCAGGATTTCGAAGGCTAGCGCCCCCCTCGGAACGCTTATTTCTGCTACAGTGAAAGCATTATAACCGCCATCGCCCATTTCAGTGCCCTTCCTGAGCCCAGACGGCTGCACAATCCCATGCACAGCAAAAAGGACGAAACAGAGCAGGCTGTTTCGTCCCTAGCTACTTAGAGCTACCTATCTTTTCGCGACCGCGTCGTACGCGATCGACGCCGCTTCCTTGCCCTGCCGGATGCAATCCGGCAGCCCTACGCCGTCGAACGCCGCTCCCGCGATCCAGACGCCCGGCATGTTCGCGCGCAGCCGGGCCCGCAGTGCCGCCGTCGCTGTCAGATGCCCGACGGGATATTGCGGCATCGAACGATGCAGCCGGGTGATCTCCGTGAACAGCGGCTCCGCCGTAATGCCGAGCACATTCCGAATATCCCGCCGAACGGCTTCCGCCAGTTCGGCGTCGGGCAGATCCACGACCGCCTCGTCGCCCGCTCGCCCGACGTAACAACGCAGCAGCACTTTGTCGTCGGGGCTGGCATGCAGCCACTTGGACGACGTCCACGTGCAGGCCGTGATCGTCGTGCCTTCGGAGCGCGGCACAACGAAGCCAGAACCGTCGAACTCGATGCCGAACGAAGCTTTGTCGAACGCCATGACGACGTTCGCGACGGACACGTAATTGATCGCCCGCAGCGCGTCGACCGGAATATGCGGCTCGAGCAGATCGGCTGCGTTGAACGCCGGCGTCGTAATGATGATGCCGTCCGCTTCCAGAATTTCGCCATCGTTCAGAAGCACCTCGTAAGGCGCTTGCCCTTCGCCCGCCTCGTTCTGCCGAAAAGCGACCGCCTCGCGGCCGATCCGGCTTTCCGCGCCCGCTTCCGACAACGCGTGCGTCAGCGCCTCCAGCATGGTCGTCAAGCCGTTCTTGAACGTCAGGAACATGCTGCGCCGCAGCTTCTCGGGGAGCCGGCTCGGCGCGGCCGGCGCGGCAGCTCCCTTGCGCTTGCTCGCCCGCGTGCCGCGGATCAGGCTGCCGTGCCGGCGCTCCGCTTCCCGGAATTGCGGGAAGGTCGACTGCAGGCTCAGCTTGCTCAGGTCGCCGGCATAGATGCCCGCAAGCAGCGGCTCCGCGATCCGTTCCATCACTTCCGTGCCGACGCGGCGCGACAGGAACTCGCCGACGGACTCGTCGTCCTCCGCCTTGCTGGCGGGAAGGACGAAATCCAGCATCGCCCGCAGCTTGCCGCCCCACGAGAGCAGGCTTGTCTTGGCGAACGGCATGATCTCGGTCGGTATGCCGAGCACGAGTCCAGGCGGCATCGGATGCAGCTTGCCGCGGTGAAGAATGTACGTCTTCTTCGCAGCCGGATTCGTGCCCGTCAGCTCGTCCTGAATGCCGAGATCGTAGGCCAAATCGATAATCGGCGTCTTGCGCGCCAGGAAGGAGTCCGGCCCCTTCTCGATCACGAAGCCGTCCTTCCGCAGCGTATTGATTTTGCCGCCGATCCGCTCCGATGGGTCAACGACGGTGATATGCGCTTCTCGTCCCCGCAGCTCCGCTTCCTTCGTCAAATAAAAAGCGGAGCTGAGTCCGCTGATCCCGCCGCCGATGACGACAAACCGATCCAGCTTTCCATTACTCCGCATGCGCGAGTCATCTCCTCCGGTAATATGGAACGCCATAAGACCGGCCTCCAAGGGCCGTTCTCATGGCGAATCTAGGCTTCTATGCTTTTATATCCGAATCGTTCCGGCCGACTTAAAGGAACACGTCCCGGCTCGCCTGCTCGACGCAGTCCGCCAACGTCTCCATGTACAGCGGGTCGGTGCCCAGCATATCGATGCGAACGAGCTGGATGCCCAGCTCCTTGGCCACGGCCTGCGCTTCGATATCGATGTCGTACAGCACCTCCAGATGCTCCGAAACGAAACCGATCGGCGCGGACAGCACGCCTTTGTAACCGGCTTTCGCCACTTCCTTCAGCGTCTCCAGGATGTCCGGACCGAGCCAAGGCTCGCGCGTCCGGCCAGCGCTCTGCCACGTAAACTGCCAATCCGTCACGCCTGCGCCGTCGGCGACGGCTGCCGATGTTTCCAGCAGCTGCCGCTCGTACGGATCGCCGATATCGCGAATTCGGGCCGGCAAGCTATGCGCGCTGAACAGCGCCTTCAACGGCTGTCCGCTGCCAGCCTTCTGCTCCAGCTCAGCGTAGGCATCCTTCACCCGTTTCACGAGCGCTTCGATCAGTTTCGGATGCATATGATAGCTCTCGACCTCTTGCAGCGCAATGCCGAGCTCTCCCGCTTTCTCCTGCGCGCGCTTCATGTAGCCGCCGACGCTCATCGTAGAGAAATGCGGCGCCAGCACGATACCGATCGCCTGCTTAACGCCGTCGGCCGCCATCGCCGCGACGCCGTCTTCGATATACGGACGGGCATGCTTCAGTCCTTGATAGACGGCGTATCGGCCAGGGGCGGCTGCGTCAAGCGCAGCCTGCAGCCCTTCGGCTTGACGGTTCGTGTTCTCGCGAAGCGGGAACACGCCGCCGACGACCGCATCGTACCGCTCCGTCAGTTCCGCCAGCTGCTCCGGCGTCGGAGCGTGGCCCCTGCGGATATGCGTGTAATACTCTTCGATGCCTTCCATGCTTTCAGGCGTACCGTAAGACATGACGAGCACGCCGGTTCTCGGATTAGCCATGCGCGACTTCCTCCTTCTTCCCGTCGAGCGCGGCGATCGCCTGCCCGGAGTATTCATGCACGTATTCCGTCAGCTCGCGCAGCTTGTCGAGCGGAGCTTCGGGGAACAGGCCGTGGCCGAGGTTGAAAATATACTTCGGCTCCTTCACGCCCTCGTCGATAATCGCCTTCGCATGTTCCTTGATGACGTCCATCGGCGCGGTCAGCACGTAAGGATCGAGATTGCCCTGTACGCCGAACTTGCCGCCCAGCCTGCGGCGTCCTTCCGCTACCGGAATGCGCCAATCCAGCCCGATAATATCGGCTTGGACGTGGCCCAGCGTAGGCAGCAGCTCGCCGGAAGCGACGCCCGGGAAATAGATTTTCGGCTGCGGCAAATCCGCCAGCTCGCTGAAAATCCGTTCGATCGTCGGCAGGACGTACTTACGGAAATCATGCGGCGCAAGCGCGCCGACCCAGCTGTCGAAGATCTGGAACGCCTTGCCGCCCGCCGCCATGTGCGCGCGCAAATAAGCGATGACCATGTCGCCGAGCTTGTCCATGAGCGAGAACCACAGCTTCGGCTCCGAATACATCATCGTTTTCGTTTTGATATACGACTTGGACGGACGCCCTTCGATCAAATAGCTGGCGATCGTAAACGGCGCTCCCGCGAAGGTAATGAGCGGCACGTTCAGCTCGCGGTCCAGAATGCGGATCGTCTCGATCACGTGGGACAGGTCGCCCTCCACGTCGATCGGCTTCAGGCGCGCGATATCGTCCGCCGTCCGGATCGGATTGGCGATCACGGGCCCGACGTTCGCCACGATATCGAAATCGATGCCGATGGACGCGACGGGATTCATAATATCGGAATACAGAATCGCCGCGTCGACGCCGAGCTTCTTAACCGGCATCATCGTCACTTCCGCGGCCAATTCCGGCTGTTTGCAAATTTCGAGCAGCGAGTAGTTCTCTTTTATTTTACGGTAGTCGGGATCATACCGTCCCGCTTGCCGCATATACCAAACGGGTAAGCGATCGACGCGTTCTCCCCGGCAAGCCCGGATGAATATGTCGTTGTAGCTCATTGAAGTTCCCCATTTCTATCGTTTTCCCTACGATTCCATTATGCCCTTTTTACCAAGTCGTAACAACCGCCCTGCCTGAATCATCATTGACAAACCTATGACAATGCCCTGCGGCCTGCCGAGCTTTGCCATCCGGCGCGTACTTGTTATACTGAACATAACGTTGTGCATCGACCAAGGCATCGAATAGGAGAACCCAATGGAACAGTGGAAAAAAAACCTGGCCGTGCTGTGGATCGGCCAGTTTCTCGTCATGGGCGGCATGACCATGATTATGCCGTTCATGTCGCTGTATTTGCAAAGTCCGCGGATCGGCATGACGAACGAGCATGAGATCGCCACGTGGGCCGGTATTATTTTCGCCGGCAACTTCGTTACCTCGTTCCTGTTTCAGCCGCTCTGGGGCAAACTGTCGGACAAGTACGGCCGCAAAATGATGCTGCTCCGCTCGGGCTTCGGGATGGCGGTCGTCATGGTGCTGATGGGCTTTGCCACGTCGCCGTGGCACTTGCTGCTGCTGCGAATGGTGAACGGCACGATCTCGGGCTTCAATCCCGCGGCCGTCTCGCTCGTATCGATTACGACGCCGAAGCCGAAAATGGGCTTCGCCATGGGCACGCTGCAATCCGGCGGCATCGCGGGCACGATCATGGGACCCTTTCTCGGCGGGCTGCTGGCGGACGCGGTCGGCTACCGGCCGATTTTTTATTTGACGGGCGTGTCGCTATTCGCCGCCTCAACGCTGGCTTACTTCGTCGTCAAGGAAACGTTCGACCGCTCGGCGGCCGCCGCGAAGCCTCAGTTGTCCGTCATCGCCGGCTTCCGTCAACTGAGCGGCGTGCCGCAGCTGATGGCGCTCTTCGCCGTCACGTTCCTGCTGCAATTCGCCATGATCGGCCCGAACCCGCTCATGCCGCTCTACGTGCAGAAGCTGCATGGGACAAGCGTCAACCTTGCCTTCTGGGCGGGCTTCGTCAGCTCCGCCGCCGGCATTACGAACATGGTCGCCGCTCCGCTGCTCGGACGGCTCAGCGACCGGATCGGCCAGGAGCGCGTGCTCGGCATCTCGCTCGTCGGCGCCGCGCTGCTGTTCATCCCGCAGGCGTTCGCGGGCACGGTCTGGCAGCTGCTGCTCTTCCGGCTGCTGCAAGGCTGCTTCCTGGGCGGACTGATTCCGTCCGTCAACGCGCTGGTGCGCCGGTTTACGCCGGACGGCATGGAAGGCCGCGCCTTCAGCCTCAACACCAGCATGCTCGCGCTCGGCAACATGATCGGTCCCATCGTCGGCGGGTTGATCTCCGGCTGGACCGGCATCGGCGGGGTGTTTCTGATCTCCGCCGTTTTGTTCCTCGTCAACGCCTTGTGGGTGCGGCAGACGCTGGTGTCGCGGCAGGCGCGGAAACCGGACGCGGTCTGACGGGCGCGAGACGGCTTGCGAGAGGAACGTGACGGCTTTTGCTGCCTATGCCGCGAACAAGCTGCCCTAGGGCAGCTTGTTCGCGGCATAGGCCCGTTGCGAACTTGAAATCCTGCCTCAGGCAGCTTGTTCGCCGCATTCGGCCTTGTTGCACTCGAATCCCCTTTGGGTGCGGTAAATGCAGGTTGCGCGGCGGGCGAGAAAATTGGGGGCGGATTGAAGGACGAGACGGCCAGCGTACGCGAAAAGCTGCCATAGGCAGATTTTTCGCGACCTTGGCAACCTAGGACACATTGCCCCTGAATTCCTGCTCTCAAAGCAGCTTTTTGGCGGCGTATGGTCGTTTCACACTCAAATTCCTGCTCTCAAAGCAGCTTTTTCCTCATATCTGAACGTTTCGCCTCTGAATTCTTGCTCTCAAAGCAGCTTTTCGCGGCAGTTGTCCGTTCCGCACTCGATTTCACAGTGGTGCTTCAGATGCTGGTGGCTCGGCTGGCACGGAAACCGGAGGGCGATCTGACGACGCGAGACGGCCTGCGCTGCTGAGTCCCTGGCATTACGGGCAGTGTTTCGCGGCACTTAGGCTTTTTGCACTCGATTTCACTGCTGTGCGTCAGACGCTGGTGGCTCGGCTGGCACCGAAACCGGGGGGCGGTCTGACGACGCGAGACGGCCTGCGCTGCAGAGTACCTAGCATTACGGGCAGATTTTTCGCGGCACTAAGCCTTTTCACACTCGATTTCACTGTGGTGCGTCAGACGCTGGTGGCGCGGCAGATACAGGGACGGGGACGGTCTGACGGACAGAGATGGCATGCGCAAGCGAAAAAGCTGCTCTTCGGCAGCTTTTTCGCGACTTTCAGCCGTTTTGCACCCGAATTCCTGCCCCCAGGAAGCTTTTTCATGGCATCCGACCGTATCACACTCGAATTCCTGCCTTATGGAAGCTTTTTCGATGAATTCGCGACGAACATAAAAAAACCGAGACGTCGCTCGGACTCTCGGCTTACATGGGCATCATGCTGACATGCTGCCCGGTTCCGCTACTTAATCATCGCGATCGCCAAGCCGTCGTACGCCGGCAGCAGCGTGCCCGTGAGCCGCTCGTCGCCGACCATCGTTTGGTTAAATTCGCGCATTGCCTGGACCGACGGTCCGTTCTTGTCCGGATCGATCGTTCTGCCGTGCAGCAGCGCGTTATCGCCGGTAATAACGGCGCCGGGGTTGCCGAGCTTGATCGCCCACTCCAGATACGCCGGATAGCTGTCCTTATCCGCGTCGATGAAGAAGAAGTCGAACTTGCGGCCTTCCTGCTCCAGCGCCGCCAGACTCTCCTTCGCATCGCCGATCACATACTCTACGCGGTCGCCGAGGCCTGCGGCTTCAAGATTATTACGCGCGGTAGCCGCATATTCTTCCTTAAGCTCCAGCGAGGTCAGCTTGCCGCCCGCTTGCAGTCCGCGCGCCAAGCAAATGCCGCTGTACCCGCCCAAGGCGCCGATTTCAAGCACGTTGCGGGCGCCCGACATGCGCACGAGCATCGTCAGCAGCCTGCCGTAGCCCGGCGCGATCGAGATTTGCGGCATGCCCTGCGCCTCGATGGCCGCATGGACGCGCGCCAAATCCGCATCGTCCCCTAATAAACCGTCCACGTACCGTTCCGTTGCTTCTTGTTCCGTCGACATTGTTTCCACGCTCCCCGCCGCTATTTTGATCAGATATCGTTTGTAATACATGCCTATGATGACTATACTTGATTGTATGATTTTCGCCGGTGCAATACAAGCATCGGCAGAGGGCGGAGGAATCGACATAATGAACAACCTGCAGTTGATCGCCACAGCGCCGATGGGGCTGGAAGCGGTCGTCTCGCGCGAATTGATGGAGCTCGGCTATACCGATCAGAAAGTAGAGAACGGCCGGGTCATATTCAAAGGAGGGCCCGCGGACATTTGCCGCGCCAATCTGTGGCTGCGGACATCGGACCGCGTACTCATCAAAATGGCGGAATATCCGGCCACTACCTTCGAAGAATTGTTCGAAGGCGCGAAAGCAATCGATTGGCCAGCGTGGATACCCGCGGACGGCGAGTTCCCGGTCGAAGGCCGCTCGCATAAATCGCAGCTGAGCAGCGTACCGGCCTGCCAGAGCATCGTGAAGAAAGCGGTCGTCGAGAAAATGAAAACCGTCTACGGCACGGAATGGTTCCAGGAGGACGGCGCGCGGTTCGTCATCGAGGTGTGGCTGCTGAACGACGTTGCCATGATCACGCTCGACACGACCGGACCCGGACTGCACAAGCGCGGCTACCGCAAGCTCGTCACGGAAGCGCCGCTCAAGGAAACGATGGCGGCGGCCATGATCCTGCTGAGCCGCTGGCAGCCGGAGCGCCCGTTGTACGATCCGTTCTGCGGCTCCGGCACGATTCCGATCGAAGCGGCCATGATCGGCTGGAACATCGCACCCGGCATCCGGCGCAGCTTCAACAGCGAAGGCTGGCCGCTCGTGCCGGACGAACTGTGGGACCGGGCGCGCGAGGAAGCGTTCGATAGCGTGAAGGACGCTATCCCGCTGCAGATCGCCGGCTCCGACATCGATCCGGCCGCGCTCGACGTCGCGGCGGCGGCGATCAAGAAGGCCGGCTTCGCGAACGATATCAAGCTGACGCAAATGCCGGTCTCGCGGATCAAGCCGGACGGCGATTACGGCTGTCTCGTCACGAACCCGCCGTACGGCGCGCGGCTCGGCGACGAGACGGACGCGGAGAAAGCCGTCCGTCAGCTCGGCCTCAGCATGCTCTATCTGCCGACCTGGTCCATGTTCGCGCTGACGCAGTCGCGGACGTTCGAGGACACGATCGGCCGCAAAGCGGACAAGCGCCGCAAGCTGTTCAACGGCCGGCTCGAATGCACGTACTACCAGTTCTTCGGCCCCCTCCCGCCGCGCAAGAAGCCGGATTAAATCTAGCAATCCGGACGCTATAGGCCCAGACGCCTTGCGCCCGGAAGCCATGCATACCTGGACTCAAAAAGCACTGGAGTTGTAAACGAAGATGCAGCAAGCCCGAGTACGCTCGCGGCGGTAAGCCCGGCTATACCTGCGGCAGCAGGCACGCTTGTGTCTGCGCCCATACGCTTTATAATAGGATAAGATGTTAACCCTTCGTAAATCGCATGTCGGTTTACGGACCGAAAGGAACGCTTATCCCATGACTTTACCGGATCTATCCACGAAACGGCGCCGTCTGCGGGCGCCGTTTTCTGTTCCCGGCGCGCTGCTGAGGCTGGATCTCTGCCTATTCATTATGCTCATGCTGTTCAAGCTCGCGCTCTTCGACCGGCTTGTCCATGTGCCCTACATGGATATGAATCGCGACGACCGTATGGTCGCCGTCGGCACGCTGGCGCTGATTGCGTTCTGGACGTTCTGGCTGCCGAGGCGCGGCAGAATGCTGGCGCTGATCCTGCTCAATCTCGCGTTGACGGCGCTCGTGTACTGCGACCTGCTCTATTTTCGCTACTTCCAGGACTTGATTACGATCCCCGTGCTGATGCAAGCCGGCCAGGTCGGCGAGCTCGGAGACAGTATTCATACGCTGCTGTCCCGGCGCGACCTGTGGTTCTTCGCCGACTGGCCGTTCCTGCTGCTTCTCGCGGGCAGCTCGTTGTTCGGCAAACGGCTGCGCGGCGCATTCCGAACAAGCACGGCGGCCTTCCGTTCCCGCAAGCAAACAGCCGTACGCCGAGTCGCCATAAGCGCGGTCGTGCTCGCCGTCGGCTTCATGCTCGTCTTCGTGCCGGTGCACCGTGCGCAAACGACGTGGGCCAAAGGGCTGTTCACCGGCAACTGGTGGAACCTGTCCTTGTACAACGTCACCGGCGTGCTCGGCTTCCACGGCTACGATCTGTACCGGTACGCGGACGAGCATTGGCTGCGCGGCAACGCGGTGACGCCGGAGCAGACCGCCGAGGCGAAGCAATGGTTCGCCGACCGCGGCCATACGCGCGACGAGCTGGATCGAACCGATCCGTTATACGGCCGATATAAAGGCAAGAACGTCGTTCTCATTCAGCTGGAGGCGTTCCAAAGCTTCGTCGTCGGCCAAAACATCGGCGGTCAGGAAGTAACGCCGAACATCAACCGGCTGATGAAGACATCCCTGTACTTCGACAATTTCTATCACCAGACCGCGCAAGGCCGAACATCCGATGCGGATCTTGCCGCGAACGCGTCGCTGCAGCCCATGCCGACCGGCTCCGTCTTCACCCGGTTCGCCCAGCACGATTATGACAGCATGGCGAAGGTGCTGAAAATGAACGGCTATCAAGCAAATGCGTATCATGCCTATGACGGCGGCTTCTGGAACCGGAACCTGATGTACGACACGCTCGGGTATGACCATTTCTACAGCAAGACGGCGTTCAATATCGACGAACCGCTCGGCTGGTCGCTCGGCGACAAATCGTTCTTCAAGCAGGCCGTCTCGATGATGAAGACGCAGCAGGAGCCGTTCTATTCATTCCTGATCTCGCTGTCCAGCCATCACCCCTACACGCTGCCGGCCGCCGTTCAAACGCTCGACGTCGGCGCGTTCAAAGGGACGATGTTCGGCGATTATTTGGAGGCGATTCATTACGTGGACGCGGCGATCGGCGAAATGGTCGACGAGCTAAAAGCCGCAGGGCTATGGGATCAATCGATCTTCCTGTTCTACGGCGATCACGACAATTCCATCGCGGACTGGCAGCCGTTCGAATCGTTTCTCGGCCGTCCTTTGAGCGAAGCCGACCGGTTCCGCATCCTGAAGGGCGTCCCTTTCCTCGTGCATCTGCCGGACGATGCGCGCGCAGGGACGTACCACCAGGTCGGCGGCCAGCTCGACGTGACGCCGACCGTGCTTCACCTGCTCGGCATCCCGAGCGGCGGTCAGACGATGATCGGCACGCCGCTCGTCACGGAGCAGCCGCTCGCCGGCAAGCAAGTCGTCTTCCGCAGTGGCGGCTATACCGACGGCAGCGTTCTCTACCTGCCCTCGGAAGACGGGCTCGAGGCGCATAGCAAATGCTACTCGTTCGCGGACGGCAAGCCGCTCGCCGATTCAAGCGCCTGCCAGGCTGGCGCGGCCGAAGCGCGCAAGGAGCTGCAAGCATCGGATCTGGTCGTGGAACACGACCAGGTGCCCGCCATGCACGCCAACGCAAAAGCCGGCACTGTTACTGGCACCGGCACCGGCTCTGGCACCGACTCTGCCTCCTCTGGCGCCAGCGCCGGTATCGCCTCCATCACCGCAGGCGCGTCCATAGTCGCGACCGCCGAAGTGGACACCGGCATGACCACTGGCGTGACCAGTGACACGACCCATGGTATGACCCGAGGTACGGCCACTCATGTGGCCGCTAGTGCGATAGCACCTGCCCGGTGACGACGATAAGTGAGTTAATTCAAACGCAATTTGATTTTCAAGCCCTTCCTAGATCTCATCGAAAAAAAGACCTCGAAGCTCCGCTTTACAGTGGATTTCCGAGGTCTTTCGTTTATTTCGTGCATACAGGAACGTTTCCAAGTCACGCAAACACATACTATCATGCGTACACGGACCGGTCAGCCTCTCGGGCATCCGAACGCCGACGGCCGCATGCTATTTCTTGATGTACTTGCTTGCCTTCTCGATCACTTCATCCTCGGTCGGCGCCGTGATGTAGCGGCCGTTGATGAAAATGAACGCATAGCGCGCGCAAGGTCCGCAGTAGGACTTGCACGCGACTTGAATTTCCGCGTCGGGCGCCAGCTTCTGCAGCTTCGGCAGCATCGACTTCGTGCGGATATGTTTGCATTTGTCGCAAATGCGTATATCGTTCGTCATGTTTCTCTCCCCAAACCGGTTTCTATTAGTGGTCGCCGTGGTTGCCTTGGGTTGGGTTCGAAATCATGAAGCCTTCCTGCGGCACGTAGAAATAATCGATTCTTACGCCGTCCAGCAGCTCCACGCCTTGCTCCAGCACAACCTTGATGTCCTTGTCCGTCTCGATGACTTCGTCATTCGCGCCCGCGTCGTCCATCTTCATGCCGTAGTGGGCATGATCGCCGTGGGAATGCGTGACGAATACCCGCAGGAATTTGCCTTCGTTCTCCGGTTTATCGATTTCTTCGCGAAGCACCTTCGCGGCGCTGCGCGTAATTTTGACTTTCATTGCTTCTTCATCTCCTTAAGGATGGCGCCTGCTTGCCAGGCTCATGCCCTCTTCGTTAGGCAACTTTATTTATTATATTGTATAGAAACCTTGTCCATTGTTCAACCGCTACTTCGGAATCCGGCTATATTTTCGCTCCATGTATCGGGTGTAGAATTCCGCGGCGATCATCGTGACGGCAATATCATCGATCGGCACGAACGGCATGACGTCCGGCAGCACCCAGTAGAGCAGCACCGGCACCACGTACAGCAGCTTGTCCAGCAGTCGAACTTCCTTTGCCGTCAGCAAACGGAAGATTCGGACGAACACGTTCCGCCAATGGCGGAGCGACCACAGTTTGCGCATAGAGCCCGCCTCCTTCTTGTGCTTATTATAGCACAAGAAGGTGTAACGACAGTCGCCGTCCGCGTGGCGGCACGGCGCGTTTCATGCAGGCATATGAGATGCCGGTGCGCAGCGGAAACTCATTCTTGCTTCTCTTGCGCACGGGCCGCCTCCAAAGCGGCCGCCAGCAGCATTCGCACTTCGTCGTATAAATCCGGGAACGCCTCGACCGGCAGCGGATTGACGCCGTATCCGATCTCCACGGTAAATCCGGGTTTGCGAAATTGCAAAATAAACCAGTCCTTGTAGCCCGCGTCGCTGCCCGACAGCTTCACGGGCTTATAGCCGCTGTCCTTACCGAGCTTGCGCGCGATCCGTTCCGATTCGGGAGGCTCGTAGCCCCGGTAGTTCCAATAGATCTCCTGTCCCTGCGTATGCAGGGCGACGACGAGATCGAATCGCTGCTCGGCCGTGAATTCGGCCAGCGCTCGCGCTTCCGGCTCCGACAACGGGTTCGGGCCGGGGTAATCGCGCGGTCCCGGGCCGTCGTTGCCGCGCCTGGACGTCTCCTCCTCCCAGAACGCCGGGAATTGATCGTTCAGATCGACGCCGCGAATATTCGCCTTCCACTTGTTGAACCGGTCGGAGCCCTTATTCCAACGGAGCAGCTCCGCCGCATGCGGATGATCCGGCCGCAGGCCCTCCTGGGCCAGCTCGGCGCCGTCGGGATTGACGAGCGGCACGACCCAAAGCGTCACCCGCTGCAGCAGCGCCTGCATGTCGATGCCGCAGAGCTTCTCGCCGGACGAGGCCGCCCTGGCCGCATCCTCGAGGAACGTCATCAAGAGCGGCGTCGTGATCCACTCGTTGGCATGCATTCCCGCATTGACGTGGAGCTTGATCGGGCCTTCGCCGAGCCGAATCGCGATTAACGGCTTGCCCATGACGCTTGCGCCGATCTTCTCGACTTGCAGGAACGGATAGGCCTTCAACAGCGCCTCGGCATCGGCCGTCAGTTCGCGCTGTCCGTATTCGGCGCGGCCGTCCACGATCCGTCCGCTGCCAGCGCACGGCATCGTCAGCAGCGCCCCCGGCAGAAGCTGCTTCAGCTCCTGATGCCGGTTCGCGCTGATAATATCTTGCAGCGACAGGCCGAATTTGCATGCGATCCCGAGCAGCGTATCGCCGGGCTGCACGCGGTAAATAAAAGCCGTCTGCGCGGGAACGGACAGCAGAAGGCCTGGGGACAACGGCTTGGCGGAGGACAATCCGGGATTCGCCGCAAGCAGCGATTCCTTGTTGACGTTGAACATGCGGGCGATGCGAAGGAGCGTATCGCCGGGCTGCACGACATAAGGCAGCATGGGATCACCTCGATCATCGACTTGGTCTGATCTAGCCTGGTCTTGGTCCGGCCACATGCTACATGCTATGCCGCCGCGCTCCGGCGCATGCCAGCCAGGCGCATATCGGCAAGGCGCATTCCGCCAGACGCAAGCCGACCCGGCGCCTATCTGCCAGGCGCAAAACCAAAACCGCCGGCGCTCTACGCGTCCGGCGGTTTCGAATGCCATGCTTCGGCATGCTCTATCCGATTTTGGGCACCTGCCAGACGACAGGCGTCAATTCGATCTGTTCGCCGAGCCACTGCTGGGCGATCATGCGGAACATCCGGGCGTCGCCGCTGCAGAAGAACTGATGCACCGGCAGCTCGCCCTCGCGCGTCAGCCGGTTGCGGTCGTGCAGGATCGTGCTGATCTCGCGGGCGGTTTCGTCTGCGGAGCTGATCAGCATAACGTCTTTCCCCATGACGGACGCAATCGTGTCCGACAAGAACGGATAGTGGGTGCAGCCCAGGATCAACGTGTCGATGCTGCGCGCCTTCAACGGCTGCAGCGAGGTTTCCACCGCCTCCTGCGTCTCCTGCGATCGGAAATTGCCCTGTTCGACAAGCGGCACGAACCGGGGACAGGCCAGGCTTATGACGTTGATGGACGGCGACAGCTGCTTCAGCGCATGCTCGTAAGCGCCGCTGCGAATCGTGCCTTCGGTGCCGATGACGCCGACGATGCCGGTTAGCGTACGGCCGTTGGCCGCGCGCGCGCCCGGATGAATGACGCCGACGACGGGAATCGCCACGCGCGAGCGGATATCTTCCAGCGCAACGGCCGTTGCCGTGTTGCAGGCGATGACGATCATTTTCGGACGGAATTGTATCAAATAGTCGACGATTTGCCTGGTAAACCGAATCACTTCTTCGGCCGGCCTCGGTCCATAGGGCGTGCGGGCCGTGTCGCCGAAATACATGATTTTCTCCCGCGGGAGCTGGCGCATGATCTCCTTGGCCACCGTTAATCCGCCTACGCCAGAATCCAATATTGCGATCGGTTGCTGCACGGACACACCGCTTTCTTGAACGTTTTGACGGGGCTTCAATACATAAAACCTCTACCCCCGGCCGCGAAGATGATCGGCCGCGATTAAAGGCAAGTTGGTTCGCATCAAGAATTCACGCTTCCCCGCAGACCAGGAAACGAATAAATTCTTATGTGGTAAGATATGACTTCGCGAATGAAAAGGTACCTGCATATTAGCGCACTAAAAAGACAAGGTACAACACGCGCAGGCCGACCCGCCCGTATAGACGACAAGCCGTCCCGGCTGCAAAGGCTGTCGATGACAGCGCTCATGCAGCCGGGACGGCCGGATGTGCAATCTTAAATCCGTTGATCGCGTTTTAGTTGTATGCAGGGAGCCAGCTGCCGTGCGCTTCGATCAGGTCGTCGCACATTGCTTTGATGTCGTCCATCGACAGCTCGGCGCTCGTGTGCGGATCCAGCATCGCCGCATGGTAGATGTGATCGCGCTTGCCGGTGATGGCCGCTTCGATCGTGAGCAGCTGCGTATTGATGTTCGTGCGGTTCAGCGCGGCGCATTGCGGCGGCAGATCGCCTACGAATGTCGGCGTAATGCCGTTGCGGTCGACAAGGCAGGTAACCTCGACGCAAGCTTCCTTCGGCAGGTTCGTGATCAAGCCCGTGTTCATGACGTTGCCGCCGATGCGGAACGCTTCGTTCGTCTCGATCGCTTCGAAGATGTAGGACGCGTATTCGTGCGTGCGCTTATGCTCCAGCTTCGGATTGTTCACGATCTCTTCCTTCAGCTTCTTCCAGTTGCCGATCTGCTCGATGCAGCGGCGCGGATATTCGTCCAGCGGAATGTTGAAGCGTTCGATCAGCTCCGGATAGTTGCGTTTGATGAAGTACGGGTGGTATTCCGCGTTGTGCTCGGACGACTCCGTAATGTAGTAGCCGAAGTTAAGCATCATTTCGTAGCGGACCATGTCCCAATGCTTCTCGTTCTGCTTCTCGCGGGCGCGGCGCTTGATTTCCGGATACAGGTCGACGCCGTCCTTCGTCACTTCAAGCAGCCATGCCATATGGTTGATGCCGGCGATCTTCGATTGAACGCCCGTCTGATCCAGGCCCAGGCTGTCGAACAGGCCTGATACGCATGCTTGCACGCTGTGGCACAGGCCGACCGTCTGGATGCCGCCGTACGTGTTCATGACATTCGTCAGCACGGCCATCGGGTTCGTGTAGTTCAGGAACAGCGCGTCCGGACAAACCTCCTGCATGTCTTTGGCGAAATCAAGCATGACCGGGATGGTACGCAGGTTGCGGAAAATGCCGCCGATGCCGACCGTGTCCGCGATCGTTTGGCGCAAGCCGTATTTCTTCGGAATTTCGAAGTCCGTGATCGTGCACGGATCGTAGCCGCCGACCTGGATCGCATTGACGACGTATTTGGCGCCGCGAAGCGCTTCCTTGCGGTCGGCGTACGACTTGATGACCATTTTGCTGCCGACGGTGTTCTTAATATGATTCAGCATCGTTTCCGATTCGGAAAGGCGTTCCGGATTAATATCGAACAGCGCGATTTCAAAATCCTGCAGCGCCGGCGTAAGCAAGCAATCGCCCAGCACGTTTTTGGCAAATACGGTACTTCCTGCTCCGATGAACGTAATCTTCGGCATGATATCCTCCTCGATATAAGCCCGCTTGTAAGCGGATTAATGTCTTCTCCTATTCCCTACTATAGAGCAACGAACATTGACTTGAGTAGGAATTAAAGCATTATAAATATGTACATTTGTATTATTCTTGTTTAGACTGGAAGAGTCAGTATCCAGTGAAAGAAGGCGCTCGCACATGACTCAACCCGCTGCTCCCGCGCGAGGCAAGACGCGGAATCCCGACCATTCCAAATTCACCGTCATGAACAATTCGCAGCCGGCCCAAGGCGAGCTCTCCGTGCTGTTCAGCGGCGAAGGCAAGACCGTTCCCGGCCACGGCATCGGACCGGCCGTCCATAATTACTACCTGATCCACACCGTTATCGGCGGGCGCGGCAAATTCGAAATCGACGGCCAAAGCTATAGCTGCTCGCGCGGCGATACGTTCATCATCTTCCCGGACGAGCTGTTCTCCTACGTCGCCGACGAAGCGGAACCGTGGCATTACGTCTGGGTGGCGTTCAAAGGCCATGCCGCCGAGCATTTGCTGCTCAGCCTCGGCTTCTCCGCCGCTTCGCCCGTCGTCCACGCCAAGGATATCCGCGCGCTCGCCTCGCTGTACCGCAAAATCAGAGGCACGCTCGAGCTGACGCCCTATCCCGAGTTGGCCGACCTGGAAGCGAGCGGCCATCTGCGCGTGCTGCTTAAGGAGCTCGGGCTGCTGAACGACGGGAAGCTCGTCTTCAATTCGTTAGCCATTCTGCCGGATATCGAGCGCCAAATCAAACGCGCCGTGCGCTGGCTGTCCTTTCAATACGCCCAGCCGATCTCGATCGAGGAGCTCTCCCGCAGCCTCGGCTACCATCGCACGCATCTGTCCAAAATGTTCAAGCAGGTGACGGGCGTGTCGCCGATGCAGTTTCTGCTCAAGGTGCGCATGGAACGCGCCAAGGAGCTGCTGAACGATCAGCATTACTTGTCCATCGACCAAGTCGCCTCGTCCGTCGGCTATCCCGACGCGCTCTACTTCTCCAAGCAATTCCGCAAAGCCTTCGGCTGTTCGCCCTCGGAATACCGCGCGCAGGCAAGGAACCGGTAGCCTGCCCTGAAACGCCAAAAAAGGCTTTGCCGCCGGTTAGTTACCGGCAGCAAAGCCTTCTCTCGCTTAAATGTCGCGTACTGCGACCCGCGATGCCAATCTCGGCGGTTAGTTGTTCGCCATCTCGAGCTGGCGTTCGGTCAACTCTTCGCCTGCGTTATCCTTCACGTTCTCGACGACGTCCTTGACTTGCTCGCCGGCTTCTTCCAGCTTCTCTTCGGCGCCGGAACGCCAGCTGCGGACATTGTCCACTACCGAGGATGCGGTTTCCTTCGCCTTGGAAGCCGCCGTGCTGGCGGTCGAGCCTACTTGCTTGGCGATTTGAACCGTCTTGTCGCTTACTTGGCCGGCAATGCGGGATGTATGCTCCGTTACGACTTGCGCGCCGTCGGCGAGATCCTTGCGGAGTTCCCGGCCGGATTTTGGTGCGAGCAATAATGCCGTTACGGAACCGACTATGCCGCCTGCGATTGCGCCGAACAGAAATCCTTTGCTTGCGTTTGCTTTTGCCATTGTGGAACACTCCTTTGTAATTGAGCCGCGGCGTTCCGCTGTCGCTTCGGGGCGCCGCCGGCTTCCGTTATGGACTGTTCGCCGCCAATTGGGAGGACGGCTGCACAGTCGGCCATTACTTCATATCTTGCCCTTGCTCATACCCCGAGCATGCAGCCGTCTGGCTTTCTTTCCGCTTGTTCTGCCAGAAATGCCATACCGCATACCCGACTTCGGCCCAGCCAAGCGCATCCGTAATGCCGTGCTTTACCTTCTCGCCAGACGTTCTGGCATAACGGTCGACCGTGTCGTTCAGCTCGTTGGAAATCCGATTGACGGTGAATGACAGTTGGTTCGCCGACTCTCCGATGCGCTTCGTAGCTTCCGTCAGCTTCTTTACACCATCCATCGAATGCTGAACCGTCCTTACCGTTTCCGTAACCGGGTCGAGCAGATCGCTGACCTGAGCGACGGCAACCTCTGCCCGTCGTTCAAGCGATTCCGCCAGCTGCATTAATTTCCCCATTCGCTTGTCGACCGAGCGCAGCCACAGCAGCACGCCCGCAACCAAAATCACGAATGCGGCGGCCGCCGCGCCTTCAAACCAGATGACCATTCACAGCACCTCCGTTCCAATCTGCTGCACGATCGGGCGAATGCCCAATTCGTATTAGTAGTATAAACAGCATGGGCTTGACTTGACACAACTTCGGGCAGGGTCACGACAAAAAAACACGGGGCTTCTGCCCCGTGCCGGTCGTCCGATGCGTATTGATGTCATGCGCCGGCAATGCGATAGCTGCATTTGCCGCCGCCTTTCGCCAAGCATTCCGTCCGTTCCACTTCCGTGCCGAGCAGCTGCTCGAACAGCGCCAGCTCGCACTGGCATGCCTGCTGATAGCGGTTCGCGACATGCGCGATCGGACAATTGTATTCATGCAGCACAAGTCCTTCGGCGTCATTCTCCATCTGAACCATATAGCCGCCGTCGTTCTGAATGACCGCCAGCTCCGCCACTTTCTCCTGGAGCGTCTTGCCTTCCATGCGGTGGGCATACCGGTCGAACAGCTTGCGCTTGCGGCCTTCGAACAGCTTGCCGATGACGACGGCCGTCTCCGGATCTTCTTCCAGCTCTTCCAGCAAGTCCAGTGCGAGCACATGGTAGTTCTTCGGAAACAACAGCTCGGCTTGCTCGGTCAGGCTGAACATATGCGTCGGCCTGCCCATGGCTTGCCTGACGATGGTCGGCGCAATCAATCCGTCCCGCTCCAGCGTGCCGAGATGGCGCCGTACGGCCATTTCCGTAATTTGCAGCTGTCTGGCGAGCTCGCCGGCGTTCATCTGACCGTTCGTCTTGAGCAGCGTCAATACGGTCTGCCGCGTCGAGCCTTCCTGCCGAACCGCCTGTTCCTTATGCATAAACGGGATTCCGTTCGATTCCAATCCATCCACCGCCTCTGGCTTCGAAGCCATCTTCCGGCTTATGCCAAGCCGTGCTTCCGGCTATCAAAGCCTTGCTTCCGACTTGCAAAGCCGTGCTTCCGGCTTCTGCAAAGCCGTGTTAATGACGCCATTGTAACGCATTTCCGCCGATTCGTAAATCGGCGAACGGCGCCATGCGGCTATTCGCCCAGCTCGCGCAGCAGATAGGCTTCGACGGCTTCCTTGAAGGCGGTCAGTATGTCCGGCAATGCCGCCGCAAGCGGATGAAGCGCCTCGCGTTCCCATTCGTAGTAGTCCTGGACAAGCGGCCGGCGCAGCTTGACCAGCTCGAGCAAGGGCTCGCTCAGCGATTCCGGGAACACCTGCTCCCCGGCAATAATGGTCACGAGATCTTCGTAGCTGCTGGCGTCCCGCATAATGAATCCGTCGATCAGATAACTGCCGACATCGGTTACCGCTTCGATGCCGAGATGAATCGCCCGTTCCTGCGCCATCCCTTGAATCAGGCTGCCGTCCCAGTTGGCGCACAGCTGGCGCAGCGCTTCCGCCACTTCCGGAATAACGCCAAGCCGTATCGTAATTTGTTCGCGATTGACGTAATACATGTATCGTACCTCGATTTCTTTGTTAAGACCGTTTATTTTTACGCGCTTTGCGCTTGAGCCAGATCGTCATCACGATCAAACTGATGATGATCACGATCAGATAGGTCATCATTTCAAACACGTCACCCATACGTTTCTCCTTGACCGCCCTTACGATTCGTAGTCGACGCTGACCGATGCTTCGCGGACTTCGGCCATATGCGCGATTACCTTCTTATGTTCCGGATGAACTTGGTAGGCGTTCAGGTCGTCCATCGAATCGAACTTGGTCACAAGCGCGATGTGGTACGAACGCTCGGAATGGAGAATGTCGGTGCCGACCTCGATCGAACGCAGCTCGTCGATCTTGCCTTCCATGTTCTTCAGCACCTGTACGGTGCGTTCGACGCTCTCCGGGCTGCCGTCCTTCAGTTTGAATAGCACGATATGCGTAATCATTGATAAGTTCGCTCCTTCATAAATAGTGGTCGGGATGCGCTGCACCCTTTTGTCACATAATAACGCAAGGTGCCGCTATTCGGCAATCTTCCAGCAAAGGAGATCAGCGCATGCGTTATCCGGTAACGATCGCAGCAACGCTCATCGGCGTCGCTTTATGCCTTTACAATTCAACGGGCTACGACCCGCACAACATGGTGCTGTTCATGTTCAGCGTCCCCGCCTGGTTCACCGACATGATCGTGGACATTCATACGGTCAATGTCTATCTGATGTACGTATTGACGGTCGCCTCCTGGGCGCTGCTCGGCTTCATATGCGACTGGGGCATCGCGAGGAATCGTAATCGCCGACGCTCCTATGATTGACAGGGCCATGATTGCAAAAAAGGAGCCGCGCGGGCTCCTTTTTTGTTGTATTCAACGATCGTGCCGATCCCGATTAAGCCGGATCGACGATCAATACGGATTTCATATCCAAGTGGCCGGTGCCGCACATAACGGCGCAGTGCATTTCGAACGTGCCGGCTTTGTCGAACGTTACTTCCTGAGACATCTTATCGTCTTTCAACTCGATACCCAGGTCCGGGATGGCAAGACCGTGAATACCGCTCTTGTTCACGAGTTCCAGCTTCACTTTATCGCCTTGCTTGACGTGATATTCCTTTTGGTCAAATACGAAGTCCTGAGAAGCTTCCACTTTCAATAAAGATTCGCCTGGAGGCAGCGACGCAGCCTCGTCAACCGGCTTGGAAGGCAGCTGAGTCGTCAGCAGAACGACACCCAAAACCGAAGCCGCAACGAATACGACAAACATAATCCACTTATGCATTGCTACTTGCTCCCCTTTTCATCAAATGTCTACTTCTTATATTACATAAGATCGTCCATTTTTCTCAACCTTAAACTGTGTCCGCCGCTAAACTTTTTTCACTTTATGACAAAACGATGAACGTTCGGGAACAAAATGCATCCAGCGCTGGCGGATTTTACCGTACCGCGGCAAGACGGGGAAGAACGGCAATAAACGCCGATTCGTCAGTGCCGCTTGATTTCAAAATAGCCTTTCAGAAGCCGCTCCGCTTCCGCCTTCACGAACGCCCACGGCATCGAGAACGAGCGCTCGCAGCCCATGCAGCGATAGCTCGCGGCCAGCGATTCCTTCGTCCGCCGCTCCTCGAAGGCGCCGATTCCGCTCGCTTTGAACTGCATGCGCAAGCCGGCCAGCTCGAGCAGGACGCGATCCTGCAGCCCGCGCATCATGGACTCGTACAGCCGCGGCAGCTTGGTCGGCGCCGTCCCGGCAACGCGGATATCATGCTCCAGAATGACATTGACGATTCCGAGCAGCGCGTAATGCTTCACGAGCGCAAGCTCCTTGCCGAGCCGGGCCGACGTTTCGACCTTCGCCGCATCGGCCGTCGGCACGGCCGCAGGCTCATTGCCGGCCTGACCCTGATTCCCGGCCGTCCGCACGACCGCTCTTCTCTTGCCGGGCTGCGCCGACGCTTCGGCCGCCCTCGCATCCGTATCCAGCACCATACGTCTCCTCCAAGCTCCATAATAAGAACGTTTGTTCCCATTATAACAAGCCGGATGCCGAAACGCAATCCGCCGGTTCGGAAAGCGGTTAACGACGAAAAGGCTATCCGTTGCAGGATGGCCCTGCAGGATAGCCCGGTCTTCGAACGTCGCGCGCCGCTACTTCTTTTTGAGCACCTGGATCAGCTGACGAAGCCGGTCCGGCATCGGAACGCCGATTTCGCCCAAATTCTCGGTGATCGAAATCAGCTCGTTGGCTAAATAGAAGTAGATCGTTCCACCCATCGTGATATTGTTCAAGTCAAGCAAAATATCCATCCGGTGGGCCAGCAAAACGACCAGCAGCATAATGCCTTTGCGCGCCAGTCCCCACGCTCCAATGGTACTGCTCAGTCCTCTCTTCGTACGCATTGCCGCAGTGATCCCAGTCACGTAGTCGATCCCCATGGCAATGAGCAGGACGGTCAGGGATTCAGGCCACCTTCCGAACGAGAAGACGAGCAGAGAACCGATCACGGCCGACGCGCCGCAAACTATCGTATTCGGCATTCTCTCCAAGCTCCCTTCCGCATTCACTGCCCTACAATGTATGCGGAAGGGAAGCAGGTTGTCCGTTCGAATGTCCACCGTCCGTCGCGTTTTCTCCAAAGACCCGCCTATACCGGCTTTATCGTTCCGTTTACTTGGCGATGAAGCGATAGACGGAGCTGAAATAATCGCCATGCGGCCGTTCCTTCGCAACGCCCGCGTACATCAGCTCGTCTCCGCCGGCGACTTCGCTTGTTCCGATCCACTCGTACCGAAAATCGGGGTTGAGCCCCTTCAGCTTCAGGCGGTCAAGCGGCGCGTTCGCTTCGTTCAGGACGACGACATGGACGACAAGCGCTTCCCGCTGATCCGGAGAGACGAACATCCATGCCGTCTCGTTGCCTTCGAACGGGCTGAGCAGGCGGTAGAAGCTGCCGTATTGGACAAGTCCGCGCACTTCCTTCACCAGCGCCACCTGGCGCTTCACTTCGTCGATCTCGGAAGCCGTGAACTTCGTCAAATCCAATTCGTAGCCGAAATTGCCGGACATCGCCACATCGCCGCGTGTCTTCAGCGGCGTATTGCGCTCGACCTGGTGATTCGGCACGGCGGATACATGCGCGCCCATGGCGCTTACCGGATAGACGATGCTCGTGCCGTATTGGATTTTCAGCCTGCTGATCGCGTCGGAGTTGTCGCTGGTCCACGTCTGCGGCATATAGTACAGCATGCCGGGATCGAAGCGCCCGCCGCCGCCGGAACAGCTTTCGAACAAGACATCCGGGAATGCCGTCGTGATCTGCTCCAGCACGTTATAGAGGCCGAGCATGTAACGATGAGCCGTCTCCCGCTGGCGGTTCGCCGGCAGCAGCGCCGAGCCGATTTCGGACATGTTGCGGTTCATGTCCCATTTTACGTACGTGATCGGCGCGCTGCGGAGAATGCTGCCGATCGCCTCGACGATATATGCCTGCACGTCCGCGCGGGACAGGTCGAGAATCAATTGCCGGCGGCCTTCCGAGCGGCGGCGGCCAGGCACGTGCAGACACCAGTCCGGGTGCGCCCGGTACAGGTCGCTGTCCGGGGATACCATCTCCGGCTCGAACCAGAGCCCGAATTGAAGGCCGTGGCTGCGGACGCGCTCCGCCAGGTCCTCAAGTCCGTTCGGCAGCTTCTTCTTGTCGACGACCCAGTCGCCGAGCGAGCAGTTGTCGCTGTCGCGGCGGCCGAACCAGCCGTCGTCGAGCACGAACAGCTCCAGGCCGAGCTCGCTGCCCGCTTTGGCGATGGATTCGATTTTGTCCGCGTTGAAGTCGAAGTACGTCGCTTCCCAGTTGTTGACGAGAATCGGACGGACCGCGTCGCGGAATGCGCCGCGGCACAGGCGCGTCCGGTACAGCTCGTGGTAGGTGCGGGACATGGCGCCCAGTCCTTCATGGGAGAATACCATGACCGCTTCCGGCGTTTGGAACGACTCGCCGGCTTCCAGGCGCCAAGAGAAATCGAACGGATTGATACCCATATAGGCGCGGGACGTATGGAATTGATCCACCTCGACGCCGCCGGCGAAGCTGCCGCTGTACACGAGGCTGAAGCCGTAGACGTCGCCGTGGTCTTCCGTCGCCCCCTCGGCGAGCAGCGCGAAGAACGGGTTGTTCATATGGCTGCTGGAACCGCGCCGGCTCTCGATCGCCTGTACGCCCGGAACGAGCGCCCGCTTGTGGACGTAGCGCTCGCGCGCCCACGCGCCGGACAGCTGCAGCAGCTCGTAGCGGTCATGCGGCAGGTCGACGCTGAAGCTGAGCGCCCGCGTCAGCTGCATGACGTCCGCGCTCGCATTGATCAGACGCGCCGAACGGATTACCGCGTCGAACGCTTCGAAGACGGTATAGGACAATTCGACCTTCAACCCGGCGATGCCGTCCTCCAGCGTGACGATGAGCGTCTCCGCTTCGTCCGCGCTTTCGGCGTAGACGGCCGGAAGGCCATCCAAGACCGGCTTGCCGGCCTGGATCTCGTGCGAGACGTACAGCAGCTCCGTCACGGTCGTGCCGTTCGGCAATTGTACGGCATAAGCCGGGTTGCGGAAATCGGTAGAGCCGTAGCCGGGATATTCCTGCGGCAGCGTATCGAGCGAAATCGTGCGATCCTCCGGAACCGGATTCGGACAGAACGACGCGCGCTCGACGCGCTGCAGCAGCCGCTCCGCGCTGCCTTCTTTTATTTTGCGCCCCCAATACACATGGGCCGGAAATCCTCCAAGCGATTGAAACATGTAACTCATCGAGCGGGTTTGCAGATGAAACAAACCGTTATCGGCATTGTACGTTATCGACATCTCAGAACATCCTCTCTATGGAATAAACGATGCTGGCCGCATAAATCGGCAATCATGCCAGACGTCTACAAGTATAGGCCGTACAAGCCGCACATGACATGGACGCTTTTAGCGATCATATGGAGCTTTGTCGGATCGGATGCCTTCCATTGCCGGCCGGCTACCGCAGCTCGAACACGCCGGAATATTTCAAGCCGATTCGGACGTTGACTTGCAATTGCTTCTCTTCCGGCTTCCAGCCGGCCTTCGCCAGCTTCCGCCATGCAGGCAAGTGGTAACGATACAGAATTTCCTCGAAGTTATACAGGTCGACGCCTTTCTTGACGCCGGCCGCATACGTATCTTGAACCTCCGCTTCGATCTGTTTCTCGGCGTTCTCGACAATCGACGAGCGCATGATGTCCGGGGTGATTTCGTTAAGCGAGCTGCGGACGCGGATATCGAGCTTCAAGACGGGCTTGCCGTCCCGGGTTTCCACGATGCGCCGCGGCTTCAGGCTTCGAATCGTGATGCTTGCGACGCCGTTCTCCCCGTTCACCGTCATGACGGCACGGTTAAAATGCTTGCTGACCCACTGCAGGCCGCGCGCCTCGCTAATGCTGAAGAACACCGGCCGCTGCTTCTCCTTGAAGGCGAACAAGCCGTTCAGCTGCTCCATCCGCATATTGCCGTCCCGGTCGCGCCATGCCTTGGTCGTGACGGAAACGCTCGGCAGGAGCGTCGTTTCGGCCGATTCATTGTAAGAATCCACGAACCGCTGCATCGTCACCGGCTTGAACAGGCTGTCCTGCCGGTACAGCAGCCTCGGCTCGTAGATCATGCTCGCCAGCTGCGAGCGCTCGAAGAAGGCGTTCGAGACGAATAATTTGCTCACCGGCTCCTTCGTCCCGAAAATCCATGCCGTATACCGCGATACGCGCACGCGATTCAGCGCGTCGAGAATTTCGTCCATCTTGGTCATGGCCGGCTCTCTCACGATGACGACCTTCAGCTGCTCCAGACTGAGCTCGATCTGCGACGTGAAGGCCAAGCTTGCGATCGCCGCGTGCAAGCTCTTCCCTCTGCCCGTTCCGATCCACGTATTGGGCGTCGTCGGCGTAATGCTCTCCGTCTTCGCGATCGCCGCGAAATCCAGCAGCTGCAGCGTCACGATGAACAGACCGTCCGCATAATCGACGCCGATGCCCGTCACGAACGCCTGGTCGGCCAATTCCTTGGAATCCCAGCAGCCGCTGAGCAGGCATTGCGCGGCGAGCAGGCCGGCCAGCAAGAGACGGCGCATCGCCCGGAACGTCATGAGCTTCGTTTGGCGCGGTATTTCCATGGCAGCTGCAATACGGCGGTGGCCAGTTTTCGGAACGAGATCGGCGCCAGCGGCTGCATGTACGGCATGCCGAACGATTCTAACGAGCACAGATAGAGCAGGACGGCGAAGACCGAGACGAAGAAGCCCAGCAAGCCGAGCACGGCCGAAAATGCGATAATGAACAGCCTTATGACCGTCACGGATCCGTTGAGCGATTGATTGACGAGCGTAAACGTCGATACGGCCGTTACCGCCGTAATGACGAGCATCGTCGGCGAAGTCAGTCCCGCGCGGATCGCCGCGTCGCCGACGATCAAGCCGCCGACGACGGTCACGGTCTGACCGACGGCGCGCGGCAGGCGGACGCCCGCTTCGCGGAAAACCTCGAACATGAACATCATGAGGAACAGCTCCATCTGCGGGCTTAATGGCAGCCCGAAGCGGGACATCGTTACCGTTGCCAGCAGCGTGAACGGCACTTGGTCGTTGTTGTACGCGAGCAGCGCCAGCCAGAATCCCGGCAGCATGCCTGCAAGCAGGAAACTGATTAGCCGGATCAACCGTTCGAACGAGACGAAATAGAACGGCAGGTAGGCGTCCTCCGGCGATTTGACGAGGTATGAGATATTGACCGGCGCGATGAGCGCCGCCGGGGAACCGTCGACGACGATCGCGAAACGCCCGTTCATGAGCGATTGCACCACGAAGTCGGGCCGGCCTACGTATTGGATCGTCGGCACCATCGCGACGGAACGGTCGGCGATCATGACTTCCAGCTCTCCGGCGCCGTGAAGCACGAGCACGTCGATGTTCCGCAGCCGATGCCTGGCTTCTTCGACGACCTGCGGGTTCGTAATGCCTTCCATGTGCAGCAAGCAGATCCGGGTTTGCGATTCGCTGCCGACCGAGAACCACTCCATCGCCAGTCTCGGCGTGCGCAGCCGCGTCCGGATGAGCGACAGGTTCGTCCCGATCGCTTCGACGAAGCCGTCCCGCGGGCCTTTGACGGACAATTCCAGCGTCGATTCCTCGATGCTCCGCGAAGGCTGTCCCGGGCATTCGATGGCATACGCGCTGCCTGTCGAATCGGCCAGCAGCATGATATCCCCGGCGAAGAGCCGGTCGAAGAACGGCTTGCCGGCCTCGCCGACTTCGATCGGTTCGACGAGCGGATTGACCTTCTCATCGAGCAGCAGGCTGCCGTCGCTGCCGAACAAGGTCGTCACGAAATTGAAATCCACCATCCCCGGCACGTAGAAGACGGTGTAGTGAAGCCTGCCTGTCTCGTCGTCTCCGCGGCGGACGACTCGTCTTACGGTCACGTCGCCGCACCGCTCCAGCTGCGCGCGGAGCCGATCACAGGTTGTTGGCGTATCCGGCTTCATCGCTTGGCGCTTGCTGCTCGTTGTCATCCCGTTCCCTCCTCTTCGGCTTCCCGCTGAACGATAGCAGCCAGATTACGGTCGTCACAAGCACGATAATGCATAGATCGACGAGAAATATGAGCTCGATAACATGCTCGGTCTTGATCATCCGCGGCGATGCCTGCTGCACGATGACGATGTAAACGACGCAGATGACACCGATGAACCAGAGACGGCCTTTCCGCTTCCGAATCGGGATCAGCTCCATCATCAGCACCAGCCCGAGCGCAACGCGGATGAAGGCGCCCGACATCCATTGAAAAATCGCGAAGAAGTCGACGTGCTCGAAATATTTGCCGATGGATACGAGCCGCCACTGCGAGAAGGCGGGGTAGCGGAGCTTCTCCGCCTCGATCGGTCCGAATTCGGTAATGGCGCCGATGGTCGGGCCCAGCATGAGCAGCATGATGAAGGCGCAGAACGCGACCAATTGCCACAGCTTGACGCAGTTTTTCATATAGTGCTGCAGGAATAGGAAGAGGAAGACCTCCATCGCGCAGCTGATGGCGTACAGCATGCCGCGCAGCGGTCCGCCCCAGCCGTGCTCCAGCATGGGCAGCAGATTGCTGTAGTCCTTGTGCGGCATGTTGGCGCTCATGACGAAGTCGCCCAGGACGACGACGACCGGCAGCAGCAAGCAGGACATGTAGGCGATCGCGCGCAAGCCGCTGAGCGCCGCGAACGCGATCAATATCATCAGGACGCTTTGCACGACGAGATCCGGCGTCAGCGGCAGAAACGTGGCCGACGCCCAGGCCGTCGTCTCGGCGAAGGACTGTAAGCTGGTGAGCAGCAAGAAGACGAGAATCGGAACTACCAGAACCCAGGCGCCGATCGGGGTCATCCTCGTTCGGAGCCACACGCGGATGCTGGCCTGCTGCGTTCGTTTCATCGTGCCGCTAATGATAACGGACAGCCAAGGCAGGATCGCGGCGAACGCCAGCATCGAGCACATCCATGCATCCCGGCGGCTGACGTCGAGTACCGCAGGGAGGACGATCACATGAGACGACAGTCCGACGGACAGCGACATCATCATGAAGACCGGCCAGTGGCCGAGCGATCTTTCCTTCATTGGGCAGCATCGCCTCCGGTTGTTGGTTTGGCATAGTTTTGCCAAATCCGGCATAAAAAACTCGGCTGACCTGATGTTGGATCACGAGTTCCGTTACGATGGGCATGCTACATGCTTCTTTGCAGGTCTCGAAGGTCTTTCCACGAGATCAGAGTAATCCGTTCCCTGTCGATCAATTGTTGCATATCAGGATCATTCAGGAGACGATACTCCAATTCTCTCTCGCTGTAACAGCTCGTTATCGTTCGTAACCGATCGGTTATTCGGGCTGGATGCAGCGTCAGTTGGGTGATTCCAGGCTTCGTGTTCTTGATTATTTCGGCTAACTGTTGCTTCATTTTGCCGTATGCCACGACGGGCGTGCAGCAATAAGGGAGCGAGACGATATCGTCGATTAACAAGATTCCCCTTTCGTTTGCCGAAGCGATTCTATTCTGAAACATCGCTTGCTGAGCCGGATTGAAAAACGGTTGTTCCGCTGCCCTGGCAGGTAAAAGAAAGGGAAGCCGGTACTTGCCGCATAAGTCAAATGCCGGTTCTAAAAAATCCCGGCCCGCGAATAATCCCATGACGCTCCCCGCATGGCTGTCGAGATGGGTCGGATCGATGCCTTGCGAGATGGCTTTTTGAATCTGCGCTTCCATTTCCAACAGAACCTCCTGCTCGTCGGCATTTCGCTCGAAGAAGGACACATCCGCGTGAAAGCAGCCTTCCGCGGTGATCAGGCTCGTCAATTTTCTTGTAGCGCAGACAGGCGTGTAAGGGTTTGATTCATCGCTTGTAAGCGTAAGGTGGATGCCAATATTCGTTATCCCGCTTCGCTTGCTAAGCTCCATAGCTTCAGCGGAATCCGGGCAAGGAATCATAATCGATGCGGACGTTATCGATTGTTCTTCGAACAAGTTAACAATGGCTTCGTTGGTGCCCTGCGTTATGCCGAAATCGTCTGCATGGATGATTAACAACCGGTCACTCGCCGTATAGCCCATTTTACGAATCATGGATGGCCCTCCCGTAATGAGTTGATAAAAACGAACATATTAGAACGAACATAAGGAGCGAAAATAATGAAATCGAAATAAAGATACGGAAATAATAACGATACGAAAATAAAGATACGGAAATAAAGATACGGAAATAAAGATACGGAAATAAAGACGGAAATAAAAATAAGGACGCAGTCACCGGGAAGTGATTGCATCCTTATGAAGCGAAGTATGAAGAACGTAGTTCGCGTTTACACGATGACGCCTTTCTTGAGAATAATGTTGGCGTATTGGGCGCCTTCGCCGGTAGCGACGATGGCGTACGCCCCGCGCGCCCGCTCGTAGAACGCGAAGCGCTCCACCGTTTCGAACGGCGCGTTCAGTCCGGTCCGCGCCTCGATCACGGAGCCGTAAACGTCCCAGATCGGCGTCGCCACCGTGTCGCCGGGAACGACCTGCATCAACGCGGCCGGCTTGTCCACGTACTGATCGAGCGGAAACAGCCGAAGGATGGCGTCCAGCAGCTCCGGAATCGGGTGGCCGTCGCAGCGGACCAGCCGCTGCGAGTGGCTTGCCGCCGGGAAGTTGGCGTCGGCGAGCACGATCTCGTCGCCATGCCCCATTTCCATCAACAGTTTAAGCAGCTCCGGGGAAATGATTTTGGGAATGCCAAGCAGCATGAATGATTCCTCCTCATGAATAATGGATAAGGAACAGAGCGTTCGCAAGCGAGATCAAGCGCACGCAGGCGGTTTTCATTCGGGCAGCACGTTGGCGATGCCGATATCGTCAAGCATCACCTTGCCCTGGTCGCTCTTGAAATAGAAGGTGATGCGCGACAAGCGGGCGGGATCGAACCCGCTCTCCGCCGACCGGAACCGGTCGAGCGGCAAGCTGTACGTCTGGAACACCGGTTCCGTGGGCTCCTTGTACTTGCCGTTCATGGCGCGCTTCTCCATCCACGGGAACAGCGTGAAATGCGTATACGGAAGCGGCGTCACGGCCTTGAAATCGGACAGAGGCATCCGCACGACGGCGCCGTTGCGGCTTGCGAGCTCGACGTCGATATCCGGCAGCGGAATGCTCGAACCGCCGCTCTTCCGCGCATTCTCATCGAAACCGGGCAGATCTCTCTCCAAATTCGTCATGTTGAAAACGAATTCCTGCGCGGACGACGCCGTGAACGATTGCGGCAGTTCCAGCGTATAGCTTCCGTCGCCCTGCTTCCACTGCAGCACCGCGCCGCGCGTGCCTTTATCGTTGCCGTTGCGGTCCTCCGCCGCCTCCTCGGTCCACTGCAGCCGGTCCGCTTTGGCGGTTACGCCGTTGTCCAGCTTCGCCTTGTCGTAATCGCCGTCGATCCGGGCGATCGGCACGAAGCTGCCGTCTTCGTAGCGGTTCATGTAGGTCGCTTCCGGCAGCCATTCGCCGCCGGCGCGATAATCGCTGAACAGCCGTCTGTACTGCTCGTTGCCGTGCAGCGCCGTCTCCAGGAACGCCGATACGTACACTTTCGCCACCTGGCGCTGGTCGCCGGCATCCATCATCTCGTCTTTGCGCAGCAGCAGTCCGCCCGGCAGGCTGTCGTCCATCGTGCCCCAGCTCGTATTGAACCGGCTGTGATTCGCTTCGCCGATGTATAACGTCGACTTGAACCGATCCGATCCCGGCGTAAACCTGGTGCGGATATACTGCCGCTCGCCGCCGAAGGAATCGACGTCGCCGTCGCTCGCGCCTTGCAGCGACAAATAGTACGTGTCCTTCAGCTGCGCTTGCTGCTTGTCGATGCTTATGTCGGTCGGCGCGATGGCAATGACGGCTTGGATATGGATCTTGTCCATGCCGGCAAGCGTCTCGTCCTTGGCGAACCATTTCGACCGGTCGGCCGCCATGGCGACGGCTTGCCCGCCGCGCGAATGGCCGATCAGCGCCACTTGTCCGAGGTCGACCCGGTGATAGAACGGGCTTCCCGCCTGATCGTTGAAGCTTGCGATCTGCTGCAAATGCTTCAGCAGCATCCATGCGCGGACTTTGTAATCATTGTCGGGGATATTGCCCCAGAACGAATAGTTCAGGAAATTCTCGTCCACCGATACCGCAATGAAGCCCCGGCTTGCCAGCATTTCGCCCAGATAAGCGTAGCCGTCGTCCGAGAACTGCTCCATCAGATGATTGCCGTGCACGATCAGCACGAGCGGGAACGGTCCGTCGCCTTCCGGCATCCAAACCCGGCCGTTAACCGGAAGTTCGGTTTCGTCGAAGCCCCAGAACAAGCTGCGCAGCCACTTCCAGCGGTGGATGTACGCCGAAGCGTCGACCGTCGCCGACTTCAACGCCGCGCCGGAGGCGAATTCGCTTCGCTTCGTATCCGTGCCGCTGCCGTACGTGAACGACTTCACGGGGTACGTTCCGTCATCGGCCGGGTTGTCCGCCATGATCTGCGCGACTTCCGGCTCCGCCGTGACGAGCTGCGCGTCGGCCGGCACGTCCCCGTATACATTGATCGGCCATTTGTCAAAACTAAGACCGGTCGCCGCAATGACGACGACGAGCGCGATTTTCATCGCCGTCGGCACCCGCCGATGGATAAGCAAGCCGACGAACAAGCCGCCGGCCAAACCGATGGCCGGCAGCACGATGGCGCATGCCAGCGACATCCAGTCGCCGAGACTCGCTTTGTCGCAGATAAACCAGACGGCATAGCCGGCGAAGGCCGCGATGCCGATCGTAAGCCGCGGCACGGGCACGTAGCAGATCGACAGCGCGAAGGCGGCGACGATCCCGGCCGCGCCCATCGCGATCGTGCCGGCCAGCACGAAGAGCGCCGCATCGAAGACGGCGCCGAGACCTGTCGGCATGCCGAGCGCCGTCACGGCCAGCAATGCGGAAAACACGGCCCAGAGGCCCACGATGCCCGCGCGCCAGACTTGCGTGTCGAACCGGAGCGTCATCCTGCCCCGGCGAACAAACCATGCTGCAGCCCGCTTCCACAGCGAATCTCTCTGCGGAGGCACCGGCAGCGGCATATATGAAGTTTCCAGTTCCAGATCCATAAGCAGCTCCTCGTCGATGCGTCGTGGAAAGGCTGTAAAGCCATACTGTAGGCTGTATATGAAGCGCTAATCTCGCAATGCTTACCTGCTAGTCTATGACTATACGATGTCTATGACTATATGATCTGAGCTGATGCTCTCTATCTGACCTAGTGCTATCTACCGAAGCTAACTCTTCGCTCGTAATGCTCTCTTCGATCGCAGTTCTCTTATCGGACATGCAGCTCGAATCTCTTAACCTTCGTTGCGGTCATCACCATTGCGATTGAATCGTAGGGAATCCAGTCCATTATACGACGATTCAGAGCCTCGACCAATACGAATTTGTTGTCACTCCTGGCAGCCGAATCGGACGGTAATGGCAATAATCTCGCATCGGCTGCCGATGCGGATCGGCGGTCCCCATGTGCCGAAGCCGGAGGAAACGAAGGCATGCAGCCGGCCGATCTGCTTATACCCCCAGTCCAGCTCGAAGATCCTCCTCGTGATCCAATGGTTCGGCGCCATCTGGCCGCGGTGCGTATGGCCGGAAACGGACACATCGACGCCGGCGTCGGCGATCTCCCGCAGTGCCGACGGCTGATGATCCATCAGAATGACCGGCTTATCCGGGTCCAGGCCGGCCAACAGCTCGGCGACGGATTTCCGGGCGCGGTCGGTTTTGTCTTTGCGGCCGACGAGATAGAAGCTGTCCGCGACGGATACGGCCTCGTCCAGGAGCACGGGCATCCCGAGCCCATTCATCGCCGGCACGTAGGTTTCGGTGCCGCCTCCGTAATGCTCGTGATTGCCAAGCACCGCGTAGGTGCCGAATTTGGCTGCGATTTGCGCCAGCTGCTGCCCGTGGTTCCGGCGGATGAACGGCTCCACGTCATCGTCCAGCACGTCTCCGGCGAGCAGCATCAAATCCGGCTGGCGCCCATTCGCAATACGGACGAGCCGGGCGATGTGACGCCGTCTCACGGTCGTACCCACATGCAGATCGGAAGCGACGACGATTTGGAGCTTTTCCAATTCGCCCGCCCGCTTCGCAATCGCGATCTCGTATTCGCGAACGACCGGCATCCAGGCGTTCCACGAGCCGCGGAGCAGAACGGCCAGCAGGATCGCGATGACCGCCGTTCCGGCGATCAAGATCGCGTCGGCGTTCGATAAGGACGATGCGCGCAGCGGCCACGCCGCCAAATCCGCAAACGGCAGCAGCAGCACGGCGTACTCGAACACGGCTAACCAATAGGAGCCGATCACTTTCAAGCCTTTCGCGGCCGGCTTGGGCAGTATCCGGCGAAGCATCCTCGACATCAAGTAGCTGTATGTAAGCACCGCGAAAACCGGCCAGAACACGGCTTCGAACGCCGCTCCCCGCCAGTCCAGCCAAGCTGTGAGAAACCACTTCAAATGCCACCCCACATACACCTGCAAAACCGTAAAAACTCCAATGAAGATGATCAATCGCCGCGGTAATCTGCGCATACCGGTTCCTCCCCGCCATCCTGACGTAATCCCAATCCGATTCTATCGGCCTGGCTCTAGGTTCTATGACCTGACTCTATGTGACCTGACTCTATTAGTATAGCGATTTCATGCCGGAAATGCGAAATTGCCCGGCGCCGCCATTCACGCGGACTTCGCAGTCCGCGGCAGCAATAAGGCCGGCCGCGCGACGGTCGCGCAGCCGGCCTGTATGGATCGCAGCGGCCGTTTTATTGCTTGCGGAGTTCGCGCGGCGAAGCCCCGAACCGCTTCTTGAACGCCCGCTCGAAATGCGGCAGCGTGTTGAAGCCCGAAGCGAAGCAAATCTCCGTCACCGGCAGCCGGGTCGCCTTCAGCAGCGATTTGGCGAACTGCATGCGCAGCTCCTGCACGTACGTCTGGAACGTGACGCCGGTTCCTTTGCGAAAGCATTCGCTGAAATAGTTCGGCGACAAGCCGCAGCTGCCCGCCGCCGATTCCAGCGTAATCGTGTCGCGGAAGTGATGCTGGATGTAGATCAGCGCTTTGCGGACGGCCGGCTGTATCGGCTGGTTCACGGCATGGCCGCCGCCCTGATCCTTGCCGGCCTCCCCGCTCCTGCGCGACAGCTGAATGAGCAGCCGCTCCACGCCGCCCTGCACGAGCATATCGCTGCCTGCCCGCCACTCGGCGAACTCCGCCCAGATCAACTCGAATTCCCGCTCAGCAGCGGCCGTATCCGCCGCATCGTAGCCCGCCGTATGATGCATCCCCCGCTCGAACAGCAGCTCCAGCAGCGGATCGCGGATGAATAGATCGCTGAAGATGAGATCGTACAGCTCCAGCGTTTCCCCGGGATCGGGCTCCAGGCTGTGAAAATCGGCCGGCGTCAGCAGGAAGGCATCGCCGCGTCCAAGCCGCATCGGCACGCCGTTCAGCACATGGGTGCCGCTCCCCTTGACAATGAAGCCCATCTCGAAAAATTCATGCCAATGCGTATCGATGCGTCCGTCCACGCGATGCTTGAACAAGCGGACAGGCGAAGCCTGGGTCATGAAGCTTTCGTTCAACAGCCGTTCCGGTCCCTGATATACGCTCGCGCCGCTCACGCGTCCTCGCCGCCTCTCGCATGGATTCCATCGTTCTCGCCTGGTTCGATTATACCTGATGTTTCTCGCTGCGGGTACCGCATCCGTGCTCCTTGTGCCGCTGAATAAAAACAGGCTGTCGATGGACAGCCTGCATGTCTTGCGCTTATACGTTCACGAACGGGTTCCCGGCCACGTCTTTCCCGCGCGCCAGCCAAATCTTGAAGCCGGGGTTCTTCTCGGGAAGCACTCTCGCCTCGGTCGAGAAGTAACGCATCGTGTAGCCGCAGCGGCGGTTCGGGCTCTTGTTCGGCGTCGCGCCGTGGATGATCCGGGAGTCGTGGATGGAGCATTGGCCCGGCTCCAGCTCGAAGTACACCGCTTTGGATTCGTCGATGTTCTTGATCTGCGACGAGAAAATATTCTCGTTCTCGTTCACCGCTTCGTAATCGGAGAACCCGTTGCGGTGCGTGCCCGGAATAACGCGCATGCAGCCGTTCTCCTTGTTGCTCGGGTCGATGGCGAGCCAAACGGTGGCGATTTTGTCGAACCGGTCCAGCCGGCCTTTCCAATACGCGGAATCTTCATGCCATGGCGTCTGCTTCCCGATCAGCGGCTCCTTGCAAATAAAATGGCTCGACCACAGCCCGATGTTCGGTCCGAGAATCGGCTCGACCAGATCCAGCACCTCGTCGGCGAGCAGGAATTTCAACAGCCGCTCGTCGCGGAAATGCGGCGTATCCAGCTCGCTGTTGAGCCGCCGTCCGACCATCTCCCATTGCTCTTCGAAAATCGTCGACAACTCGGCCTGCTTCTCCGCGTCGAACAGCTGGTTCTTGTACAACAGGTAACCTTGCTCGTTGTAATAATCCACTTCCGATTGCGTCAATCTGCCGTTCGTGATATTGGACATATGTTCCGCCTCCTGCGTATTGGTTAGTTACCGCGCGATTCACGGGTTATAAGTTATGCCTTGCCCTTATTATCACGCCAATGCCGCGAAAGCGCTTTTCTTCTTCACCGGAATAGTATGCTTATCTTCGGTTCGCCGGTTGTGGGCGAGAAAAGCTGCCTTGGAGGCAGCTTTGTCGGCACTCTCGCCGGTCTGCGGCTTGTAAAGCTACCCGCAAGGCAATGCAGCTTCAGAGTGTTGAGATGCATATCACCTGCTTCGAGCACACTCGTGACAACCTGCGTCCTGGAGCAGGAACAAGATCCTGTTGCCGTTTCGCCGGCGTGGCATGGACTGCCGGGTCCGTTTAGAACCGGCCGGCTTCATGACGGTCGGCTCACGGCGCGTCCGTTGATGCAAGGAAGCGGACAGGAGATCCGTTGTTCGCTTCTTTATCACGTGTTTTTGCGTTCTGGCGGACAGGAGATCCGCTATAGCGGCTGATTAGCCTATTTTCGATATCATTCGGGGAGCTTAACGGATCCTGTGTCCGTTCGCTGCCCCAAAAGCCCGATTTCCCCCAAAATAACGGAACCTCTGTCCGCCTGCCTTGGAGAGGGATCTTGTCCTTGTATATAGAAGCGGCATATGCGGCATCGAACTTTCTCGATAACATAAAGCTGCCCGAATGGCAGCTTTATCGGCACTCCCGCCGGTCTGCGGCGCGAAAAGCTGCCCGAATGGCAGCTTTGTCGGCACTCCCGCCGGTCTGCGGCGCGAAAAGCTGCCCGAATGGCAGCTTTATCGGCACTCCCGCCGGTCTGCGGCGCGAAAAGCTGCCCGAATGGCAGCTTTATCGGCACTCCCGCCGGTCTGCGGCGCGAAAAGCTGCCCGAATGGCAGCTTTATCGGCACTCCCGCCGGTCTGCGGCATGGAAAGCCGTCGTAACGGTAACTTTGTCGGCGAGATCTCGAGCGCCGCTCCGCAAAAGAATAACGGCCGCATGAGAGATACCGCGGCGCAGTCCGCAAGCGGACTGCCTCGGCAAGCAGAGCCCGGCCGCGAAAGCATGCCGTCCTGTCAATCCTGAATGGGCAGCAGCAGTAAGCATGCGGATCATTTCGTTCGTTCCCTCGAAAATCCGGTTGCTGCCGGAGTCGCGATAGATTAACGCAATGCACTCAGTCTGCGGCACAAGCGAAAGCCGCAGCCCATGGAGCGGCTGCGGCTTTCAGCCGCCATGTTATCCATGGCGCGCCTGCCTGTCATTCTAATGATACGTAAACTCGCCCATTTCAATGCCGCATGGTCCGCCGTCGGGATTGTCCGCCAGCCTGATTTCCGTGCCGTCCGCCTTGAACAGCGGATTATAGTGGACATTGATCGTAGCGGCCGACGAGTTCGCGTAGTGGCAAATGAACGCGCGGCGGAACTGGTCCTTCGACTTGTTCCGGTATGAGCCGTGAATCAGGTTGCCGTTGAAGAAGAGCACGTCGCCTTTGTCCATGATGACCGGCATGACGACGCCGTCCTTCGGCGGCTTGACGTAATGCGTCGTGAACGATTCCTTGGTATCGGCTTCGTCCGGACAGGAAATTTCATGCGCATGCGTCTTCGGTACGATGAGCAGCCCGCCGTTCTCCTCATGCGCCGGATCGACCGCCGTCCAGGCCGCGATGCAGTTGCCCGGCTCCACTTTCAGGTAGAAATTGTCTTGATGAAGCGCCTGCCCTCTGGAACCCGGCGGCTTGTAGTAGAACATGCTCTGCGCCGCGTACGCTTCTTCGCCGTACAGATCGGCCAACACCTCCAACACCGGCGGATGCAGCATGAACCGCTTCGCTGTCTCGTTGAACCGGTGCGGGTGCATGACCCGCGGATAACGCTGCAGCGGATCGGCGGAATCGCCTTTCAAATCCGGCTCGAAATAGCCGGGAATCCGTTCATGGCTCATCGTTTCGAACGTCTGCTCGATCTCCGTCAGATTGTCTGCCGAGAACAACCCTTTGATCACCAAGTACCCTTCCGTATCGAACTGCCGTTTCTGTTCTTCCGTTATCGCGCGTAAAACATGTGCCATTATCCTTCCCCCTATGAAGACACGAAGTGAATTAATTAGATTTCCTATGTTTCCATTGTAGCTGCGAACGCGAGGCAGAAGAAGTAAGAATCATGCTGAAAACTACTACGATCCTGCTATAATGAGCATATCATCGGAACATGAAGGAGCGTGCAGACAGCATGAGCGCAAGCGGGAAACAGCTGCCCTCGGTCATTGAGGAACAAGGCGCTTCCGCCGTCATTGTCGGGCATTTCAATGAGGATGACGTTTACTTCACCAAGCGCCCGTACGGCATGAGCGATTGGCTTATTACGTATACCCTTGACGGAAGCGGGTATTTCCTGATCGACGGAGAAGAACGATTCTGTCAGGCAGGCGACGTCACCGTCATGCAGCCCGGCGTCCCCCATCAATACGGTACGCGTCAGGGCGGCCATTGGCATTTCGTCTGGGCGCATTTTACGTCGCGGATCTCGGAAACGAACCTGCTCCCCGTCCAGAAGCTGCTCATTCACGCCGTGGACAACGCATCGGCGCGCCGGCGCATCGGGCGGGCGTTCAAGCGGCTCGCCTCCGATGCCTTCGAACGGGGAACGTATTGGAGCGAGCTGTGCGAGAACACGCTGCGCGAGGTGATCCTCCTGCTGGCGCAGCGACATTCCAGGCCGCTCGATCCGCGGATCGAGGAGGTGCGGCATCTGCTCTCCTCCCGCATGCGCGAGCCCGTCCTGATCGAGGAATTGGCGCGGGAGGTCGGCTTATCGCCGTCCAGGCTTTCCCATCTGTACAAGGAATCGACGGGCATGAGCATCATCGATTCCTTGAACGACATGCGCATCCGGCAGGCTGCGGTGCTGCTGGAGCATGCCGGACGATCGGCGACCGAAGTAGCGGCGGACGTCGGCTTCGAGAACTACAACCATTTCGCCAACCAGTTCCGCAAGCGGTTCGGCGTCAATCCGCGGCAGTACAAGCGGCGAGGGGCGGCGAACCCGGATTAATCCGTTCTGCGCCGGAGTACACCAGCCTGCACCAGACTTCATCAGAGCTCATCAGACTTCATCAGACTTCATCAGACTTCATCAGATTTCATCAGATTTCATCCAGACTTCACCGTTCACCAGACTTCTCCAGACTACATCAGACATCTCCAGGCTTCTCCAGATAGCACCGGACCGCACCGGTCTGAACCAATCTGAACCGCCATTCCGAATGATCCCACCTGCCGACATAACGCGAAGAGCGCATGTTCCCGGAAAGCCCGGGAGCATGCGCCCTTCGTCTTGCCTATTATGCGGCTACGGCACCTGTCTGCACGGCCTTGACCTTCTTGCGGATCAACAGCGTGAACGGAATGGAGGCCACCGCGATGAACGTCGCGATCAGGAACACGTCGTTGACGCTCATCGTGAAGGACAGGAGCGGAATGAGCTTCGCGCTCTCCTTGCCGCTCTGCGTCAAGTCCGTCGCATGCGTCAGCGTATGGGACGCCAGCAGGGACGTGAACAGCGCGATCGCGAACGAGCCGCCGACGTTCCGCACCCAGTTCGTCACGGACGACGCATGGCCGACCATCGTCGGTCCGATCTCTTCCATGCCCGCCGTGCTCGTCGCGGCCGCGGCAAGCGATACGCCGAGATTGCGGACGGCCATCCACAGGATGATATAGAAATGCGTGCTGTCGCTGTGCAGCTGCGTCATCTCGTAGCTGCCGTAGATGATAAGCGCAAGGCCGGCGATGGTCATCCATTTCGCGCCGACCTTCGGATAGAGCTTGCCGGCGATCGGCATGGCCAGCGCCATGACAAGCGAGGACGGCAGCAGGATAAGGCCGGTGTCCATCGCGCTCGTCTGCTGTACGTTCTGCAGGAACAGCGGCACGAGCAGCGTGCCGGAGTACAAGCTGATCGTAATGATCGTATTGGCGACGAGCGTGATGGAGAACCGGAAGTTGCCGAATACGCGAAGGTTCAGGAGCGGGTCCTTGGAGCGCAGCTCCAGCAGGATGAACGCTGCCAGGGACACCAGACCGACGGCGAACAAGCCCAGCGTTCTGCCGGATTCCCAGCCCCATTGACGTCCTTGGCTGAGCGCGACAAGCAGCGATGCGCTGCTCACCATAACGGTTAGCAAGCCGAGCTTATCGAGCGGCGAAGGCTGACCGATGCGGTAGCTTGGAATCATGATCATAATGAAGATAATCGCGATAATGCCGATCGGCACGTTAATGAAGAACAGCCAATGCCAGCTAAGCTTCTCGATCAGCCAGCCGCTGATCGTCGGGCCGAACGCCGGCGCAAGCATCGCGGACAAGCCCCAGATACTGACGGCGAAGGGCTGCTTCTCCCGCGGAATCACTTGGAAAATAATCGTCATCGTGGCCGGAAGAATCAGCCCCGTGAACAAGCCTTGCAAAATCCGAAACGTAATCAGCGAACCGATATTCCACGAAAATCCGCACAGCACCGAGAGACCGACGAAGCCGATCATCGCAAATAAATAGACGTTCTTGAACCCGAATTTGCTGCCCAGATAACCCGTCAAAGGGGCGATCGTCCCGAGCGACAGCATGAAGCCGGTCAGCGTCCACTGCACCGTGCTCAAGCTGGCGTCAAAGTCTTGCATGAAGATCGTCAGCGCTACGTTGATCGTGCTGATGCCGAGAATGCTCAGAAACGCACCGAAGAAAATAGCGGTCATGATCGGCCAGAAGCGGATGTTCGCTACTGTCGCATTGCTCATACAGAAGTTCTCTCCCTCGCATTGAAATAATGGCTCTCTGCTTTGCGTCCGCCATTTTGTAAAATGATCATACCTCATCATCTGGATAAAGTAAACTCATTTTAACCATTTCGGTTTAATTCGGCCAGTTGGTTTATTTCGAGCTCCGATATGTGTATACTGGTAGGTATAGAAAGAGAGTGTGAGCGCGTATGGAAACGACCAACGAAACGCAAAACTGCCGGTATACGGACGAATCCATCAAGAACAAGTACGTGGCTAAGCTCCTTCATCCCGTGAAATCGAACGGCTTCCAAAGCTTCCGCATGGACGACATCGCCAAGACGATGGATTTGTCCAAAGCGACCTTGTACAAATATTTCCAGTCACGAGATGAGATCATCGACTACTTGACCAAGCTGATCATCAAGTACGTCATCGGGGCCGAATGCCAGTTCGAATCGGGCAGTCCCGACGCTTATATGAGAGGGATCAGATCCTCCTTCGCCCAAACGCTGCTGATCGCCAATTATGGCACGGAGGCATTCTTCGGCGATCTGCGCGAGGTGTATCCGCAAATGATGGCGTCGATCGACGTCGCGATCAGCGAGCGGAACGAGCGGCTGCGCCGCTTCTTCGAGAAAGGCATCGAGGAAGGCTACTTGAATGACTCCAATGCGACGCTGCTCATCATTCAGGATGAGCTGATGTTCCGCAATTTGCTCGATCCGCACTATTTGATGAAGCATAATCTGACCCTGCGCACGGCGATTTCCGATTATTACGACATCCGCAAGCGTCAGCTGTTCAAGCCGGACGTTTACGACCAGATCGACGATTCGGACATGGCGGAGCGCATCGAGCAGCTCGTGCGCAAAGTCACCTACGGCGTGTATTGAGCTTGATTGCCATCCGTTTAGATCGACATGCAACAAGGTCCGCAGCGGCGCTTTGCGCTTCGCTGCGGACCTTGTTCGTTAGGAGCCTGTTCCCGGCGCGGCCGGCGGATCGATGCAGTCCTGTTGCTATTACGTTAATATCCCCGCTAATCCGTCTCCGCCGTCTTCGCCTGGAATCCCTCTTGTTCCCGCGTGCGCGGCATGTTCATGCTCCGATTGCACGACGACCCGGTTGCGCTTCCGTTTCGCCTCGTACAAGCATTCGTCGGCGGCCGACACCAGCGATTCTTCGTCGCTTCCGGGCGCAGGCACGACGGATGCCACGCCCAGGCTGATCGTCACGAAGCGGCTTACTTTGGAATTCGCGTGTTCGATTTCCTTGCGTTCGATTCGCCTCCGCAGCGACTCCGCGAGGGCTGCCGCTTCCTCTAGCGACGTCCCCGGCAGCACGACGGCAAACTCCTCGCCGCCGTACCGCGCCACGAACCGGTTCGGCGCATGAAGTGAGGAGCGGATCAGCGCGGCCGTCGTCTTCAGGCACGTATCCCCGCCGAGATGCCCGTACGCGTCGTTGTAGGCTTTGAAGCAGTCGATGTCCAGCAGGATGAGCGACAGCGTCTCCTGCTGAAGCGCATGCCTGCTCCATTCCGCGCGCAGCTGCTCGTTGAAATAGCGCCGGTTGAATATCCCCGTCAGCCCGTCCAGCGCGGACAGCTTCTGCAGCTCCTCGTTCGCCGCTTGAAGCGCCGACTGAATCGCGACCCGGCCCGTGATGTCCGACAGCGCGACGAGCACGCTGTTCAAGTTCCCCTCGGCATCGAACAGCGGCGAGCAATTGCACGAAATGATCGCGCGCTCCCCGTCCGGCCGCTTGTACATGTACTCGACGTTCGTTACCGCCAGGCCCGTCCGCCTTGCGATCGATACCGGGAACGCCTCGACCGGCAGGAAGCGGCCGTCCATATCGTACAGTTCCCAGATACGGTCATCGTACTTGCGGCTCACGATCGTTTCTTTGTCCATGCCGAAAATCGTTTCGGCCATCCGGTTCGCCATCGCGATCCGCCCGTCTTTGCCGACGACGATGATGCCGGACGGAACCGTCTCGATGATCGTGGCAAGCCGCATTTGGCTTTCGGCAGCCGTCTGCTCCAATTCCTTGCGAACCGATACGTCCTGGAAGTAGATCGAGAGACCGTCCCTCGACGGATAGATATGAACCTCGTACCAGGCATCAAGGAACGGCATATACCCTTCCACCGAATACGGGAGCTGCTCCTCCATCGCCAGCCGGCAGTGCTCGTAAATCGCCGTTTCCCTGATTTCCGGCAGCACCTCCAGCAGATGCCTGCCCATTATTTCCGCATGGCGCCGGCTCAGCTTGCGTTTCGCCTCGCTGTTGACGTAGGCGAACGTCCAGTCGGTGTTGAGCGCGATGAACGCATCCGTGATGCTTTCCAAAATGCCGTTCATCCGTTCCTGCGTCTCGCGATAAGCCGCCTCGGCTTCCTTAAGCTGGGTGATTTCGCGGCTGACGGAGATAACGCCTTTAATGTCGCCCGCATTGTCGCGGAAAGCCGAGTAAGAGGTCTGATAGCTGCGCTCCGCGCCATCCGGCATGTACATGCTCCAGTCGATCACGGTCGTCTTCTCCCGCAGCGCCAGCCGCTGGGCATCTTCATGCAGGCTCGCGTCCTCGGGCTGCATCAGCTCGTGCAACGTCATGCCCCGCAGCGGTGCGCCGTTATGAACGGCGTAGTCGTCCATCGTCCGCCCGTAGATGCCCGTCAAAATCAGTTCGGAATCGAACGTCGCCACGATTTCTTCCATGGAACCGACGATCAGCCTGAAGCGCTCCTCGCTCTCCCGAAGCTCCCGTTCGACCTTGCGCTGTTCCGTAATATCGGTGCCGATGCCGATGATCCGCATGATGTCGCCTCGCGGCTCCCGCACGATCGTGTTGGACCATGCGATCAGCCGCGTCTCGCCCGTGCGCGTCCGCCAGTGATTCTCGTAAACGGTGCCGCTGCCCGTCGTCAGCAAACATTGGAAAAACGACTGCAGCGCGGCATGCTCGTCTTCGGGAACGAGCTTCTCGAACAGCGACGCGTTCCGCACCTCGTCGAAGCTGTAGCCGGTCGCTTGCTCGCAGCTGCGGTTGAACCGCAAGATCCGCCCCTCCTTGTCCAGCACGACGATGAGCGACTGCGCCGTATCGACGATCGACGAGGCGAAATTGCGTTCCGTCCGGAGCGCCTCCGTGCGTTCCTCGATCGTATCCGACATGGCATTGAACGCGGCCCCGAGCTGCTGGAACTCCATCGTCGTCGAATCCAGCACCGCCGGGTGGATCCGGTAATCGTACCCGCCCTCCTTCACCTTGCGGACGCCGCGCAGCAGATGATTGACCGGCGCCGCGATCCGCTTCGAGACGCGGAGCATGACGAGCGCCGCAAGAACCATCGAGAGCAGAATGATCAGTCCCGCATACGTGATTTCGGTATACAGCGAAGCCAATACGTCCTGCCTCGCCGCCTCTCCGACGATGAGCCAGCTGCCGTTTTTCGCCCAGTTATAGACGCCGTAGACCGGAATGCCCCGGTAATCGTCATACGCCCGCTTGGATTTGACGCCGTTCAGCGCCTGGTCCATCAGCGCCGGCCGGATCTTGACCGGCTGTTCGCCGCCGCTGCCTTCGCCCGTAATCAGCGTGCCTTGCCGGTCGACGATATACGTCTGCCCGCGCTCGCCGTACGTGAACTGCCTCATCAGCTGCTCGATCGTGGTCAGCTCGACCGTCCCCAGAATGACGCCGATGCTGCTGCCCGCGCCGCCAATGACCGGAGCTGCGAAAACAATGATCTGCTTGCCGTCCATGCGCGACCGAATCACGTCCGAGATCGACGCCTTGCCTTCCATCGCTAGTTTGAAATACGACCGGTCCCGGGCATTGATGCCCGTCAAGCTCATACCGTCCGGATGGATGAAGCTGATGGAACGAAATTCGCTGTGCTGGCTCGTGATGATCCCGATCAACTGCTCCAGATGCTTCAGATCTCCCTTGTTCGCCGCGGCGTCGTCGGCGATGATCCGAATATCCGACATTCTCGAGTCCAGCCATTTATCGATAAACTGCCGCTGCAGTTGAATCGTTTGATCCAGTTGGCGGTAGATGTCGCGCTTCTGATGCATGGTCTCCACGACCGAGAAGATCGCCGTGCATGCGAATCCGACGATCAGCACGAACACGAGCACGAGTGCGCGCAGCCTTCCGTTCAACGTCGATTTTCTCCTGAATCGATGCATCTTCGCAATCATTGTCGGTCACTCCCTTGCTGATAGAAAATGAATCGGATTTCCTGAGTGTACCATTCGACGATAAATGAATAAATCCCTTCCGGTTTTTCAACTATTTGTCGTTTTTTGTCGCATGATTTTTTGCCGCATGAGCCGCATGAAATGAGAAAAAAACCCGTTCGCACGGGTTTGGGCTTGTTGAGAAACTTATAGGTTGCTTCGAGCAGACTCGTGGCAAACCGCACCCTGGAACGCGAGCAGATCCTGCTGCCGTTTCGCCGGCGCGGCACGGACTGCTGGCACCGTTTCGAACCGGCCGGCTTCATGTCGGCTGGTTCACGGTGCGTCCGTTGATGCAAGGAAGCCAAGGGAGCTTAGGAAGCCCAGGAAGCCCAGGAAGCCCAGGAAGCGGACAGGAGATCCGTTATTCGCTTCTTTATGACGTTTTGTCGTGTGCTGGCGGACAGGAGATCCGTTATATCGGCTGATTAGCTTGTTTCCGATGTCATTCGGGGACATTAACGGATCCTGTGTCCGCGCGCTGCCCTAAAAAGCCCGATTTCGCCAAAATAACGGAACCTCTGTCCGCCAGGGGTGCGGGGTTGACAGCCGTCATACGGCGTCACACCTCACGAGGGGAGCCGCGCGAGGTGTAGAAGTATTGGGGAGGGGTACTTTTCCTTTCAATACAGGCGGCGGATTCGCCGGGCGACGGCGGCTTTTCCGGGGCGGCGCGGATTCGCCGGGCGGCGCGGTTCGCCGGGTGGCGCGGTTCGCCGGGCGGCGCGGATTCGCCGAGCGGCGTGGTTCGCCGGGCGGCGCGGATTCGCCGGGCGGCGCGGTTCGCCGGGCGGCACGAATTCGCCGGGGCGGTGCGCGGATTCGCCGAGATGCGGCGTCGAGCTTTCCCAACAGCCTGACACCCGTTTGCACCGGTTTGATTCGTTCCCGTGTTGCAGCAACGACTACGAACCGTCAGCTCCGGCCGTCATTTCTCGCAGGCGATGCCGTCCTTGTCGCCGTCCAGCTTCGCGCTGTATCCGGGGTCTCCCTTGCGAAGCGGCGTCTTGCCGGCCGCTTTCGCTTCGGCGCAGCTGCGGAAGGCAGTTCCGCTTCCTACTGACGCGGACGTCCCTGCCTCGGCATTGGTATCGGCGTTGATATCGGAATTCGTAGCGTTATTTGTATCGGCATCGGTTTCGGAAGCTGCATCGGGAGCGGATTCGGCCCCAGCGTCTTCGTCTGCCGAGCCGTCCGCGATCTTCGGCGATATGGCCGTGAATCCCGACGTATCTTCCCACATCGCCTGGAATTGGCGCTCGAACGATCGGGCGACGTCCTCGTTCCTCAGGACCATCAGCACTTCGTCGTTATCGGTGCTGGCGGACTTCGAGTAATTGAACGATCCCGTCGTCGCCGTCTTCCCGTCGGCGATCGTCATTTTGAGATGCATCAGGCCGCTGTGGGTGTTCCGTTTCATCGGAATGCCCGCGCTGCCGAGCAGCTTCAGCGCCTCCTGCTGACTCTTGCCCCCGGATTGGATCCGGTCCGTAATGATGCGGACCTCGACGCCGCGCTTCTTCGCGCGCTTGATGGCGTCGACGATGTCCGGCTTCGTCAGGCTGTATATCGCGATGTCCAGCGTAGACGAAGCGCCGTCGATTACGCCGATCAGCAGCCGGTCCGGCTTCTGGCCTGCCTGCGTGAATGCCCACTCTGCCGAGATGCCTTCCGCTTCCGGCGCCGATGCCGTCGGCGAAGCGTAAATGGAGCAGCCGGCTACGAAGATGGACAATACGGCCGCGAGTACGAATGGTATGCGTTTCATGATGCTGCTTGCCTCCTGCTTGCGGTTTTCCTCCTAGTGTACCATGAAACGAAGCAGGATCAACCGCGCTGCAGCTTGAAGACGAGTACCTCGGGCTCGGTCGGATTGCGGCTTCCGCCGGACGGCTCCACCGTCAGCGCAAGATGATGCGCTTGGAGCAGCAAGCTCTGCTTCACGTACAAATGCGCACGGCTCGCCTGATCGCGGTGAAGCAGCCCCAGATTGACATGCTCGTGCTTCGTCTCGTCAACGGCCCATACTTGAACGTCATGGCCGACGCTCGGCAGCAGCCCCTCCAGCATGACGTACACTTCGCCGGACATGTTGTTGAACCAAATATACCCGTCGCCCAGCTCTTCGAGCTCGGGATGCACTTTATAGCCCGCCGTCTGCGGGTCCAGCAGGAACGTCGCGGCCGTCGGCTCAAGGGTGGCGGCGGATACTTTGCGCTGCTCCTCCTGGTTCTGCGACGAGCGGTACAGCCCCGTCGCGCACACCACGAGCAGCATCGCGGCCGCTGCCGCGACGATACCGACGCGCCGCTGCGCGTGCAGGGCGCGGCGGACGCGCAGGCCGGCGGAACGCAGCTGGAAGCGCAGCCGCAGCCGGCGGTAGAGCGCCGCGGACAGAATCGGCGGCTCCGGCTGCGGATCCCGCGCCGCGAGGCCGCCCGCTGCCGGGGCACTGCCCGGCCATGGCTCGCCCGATTGCGGGTCTCGCGCCGCGAGGCCGCCCGCTGCCGAGGCACTGCCCGGCCATGGCTCGCCCGATTGCGGCTGCACAGCCTCCGCGCGAAGCCGCTCCGGCGCCGTATGCTGCGCCGCCGCATTCATGTCCCCGGCAAGCAGCGGCTCCCATGTCTGCCGCGTCGCCAGGCACCGGGCGCAGTGCGCAAGATGGCGCAGCATCGCATCGCGTTCGGCCGCCGGCTTGCCGCCGAGCAGCCAATCGATCCAATCCTCTTCCGCGTAATGCTTGACGCATGCTTCCGGCTCGCAATCTTGCCGTTCGTTCATTTGCGCACCTCCTTCGTGCCGTCGTTCTCGTCGGCTTGCCAGCCGCGCTTCTCCAGCTGCTTGCGGATGTTGTTCAATCCGTATCGCACCCATGATTTCACGGTGCCGAGCGGCACGTTCCAGGCGGACGCCATCTCGCTGTGCGTCTTCGCCCCATAGTAGCTGCTGACGACCGCTTGCAGCTGATTGGCGGGCAATGCCCGGATCGCGTCGCGGATATCTTCCCGCTGCAGCCGCGTGAGCACCTTGTCTTCGGCGGCATCCTCCGTGCCTGGAATCGCATCCGCCTCCCATGCCTCCCGATGAACCAGCTTCTTGCCGCGCCGGAGCCGGTCGAGACAACGGCTGCGGGTCATGATCGCCAGCCAGGCATCCACGGAGCCGCGCTGCGGGTCGTAACGCCCGCCTCTGCGCAGCGCCTCCAGGAAGATGTCGTGGCAGGCGTCTTCCGCTTCCATCCGATCGCCCAGCATGCGCAGCGCGATGCCGAATATTAACGGCGAGTAGCGGGCGTAGAAAGCGTCGAACGCTTCCACGGAACCTTCCCGCATCTCGCGCAGCAGATCGCCGGACCTGTTGTCGCCGGACTCCCCCATCGCTGTTCCTCCTTCCCTCTCTATCGCCCTCCGCGTCTTTTGCTCTACTTTCGTTGTATCAAAAATCGCCGGCCGCGAAAACAAAAAAATTTTTGCGGCGGCACACATCCAATTCGCTCCCTCGTTCGTACCGACTATGAAAGCTGCCGTCGATACGGCGGCCAAATCGACCGATCAAGGAGGGGATCGCATGCTTCGTGCATGCCGCAAAAGGAGCTTCTCTTGGCTCCTCGCCATCAGTTTCATTCTGGGAGCAACGACGCTAGGGTTCCATTCAGGCACAGCCGCCGCCGCAGGCGCGGTAGAGCTGTACACGCCGTATTTGGAGCTGTCCGCGCCGCCGGGCGACTCCATCTCGTACGCCATCGACGTCATCAATCACGGCAGCTCGACGGAGACGGTGAACATCGGATTCGACGCCAAAGGCAACCAGTGGAACGAGCAATTGACCGCCGGCGGCCGGACGGTGACCCGGCTTGCCGTCAAGGCCGGCGAGACGCAGACGGTCAACCTGCAGCTGGACGTGCCGCTCGAAGTGAATAAAGGCACGTACGCCTTCCAGGTGAACGCAGGCGGCGTATCGCTGCCGCTGGCCGTGGACGTATCCGAGCAGGGCACGTTCCGGACGGAGCTGACGACGGATCAGGCCAATATGGAGGGGCATTCCGATTCGACCTTCACCTTCAGCGCGACGCTGCGCAACCGCACGGCGGAGAAGCAGACCTACGCGCTTGCGGCGCAAGCCGAGCCCGGTTGGGACGCGACGTTCACCGACGGCGGCAACAGCGTGACGTCCGTCGAAGTCGATCCGAACGGCGAGAAGACGATCAGCATTGCCGTCAAGCCGCCTGAAACGGTCAAAGCGGGCACGTACAAAATCCCGATCACCGCGGGCAACAACTCCACTTCCGCGAACACAACCGTGGAAGCCGTCGTAACCGGCACCTACGATCTGAAACTCGGCACGTCGAACGACGTCCTGAGCACCGACGTCACGGCAGGGTCGACCCGCCATCTCGATATGGTCGTGACGAATTCGGGGTCTTCGGAGCTGAAGGGCGTCTCGCTGTCAGCCGAAACGCCGTCCGGCTGGGAAGCGACCTTCGAGCCGGCGACGCTGGACAGCATCGCCCCGGGCCAGGAAGCGCATGTGCAGGCAACGATCAAAGCCGATAAGAAAGCGTTGGCCGGCGATTATGTCGTGAACGTGACCGCGGCCGCGCCCGAGAAGAGCGCCGACGCCCAGCTCCGCGTCGCCGTCAAAACCTCGGTGCTCTGGGGCTGGGTCGGCATTCTCATCATCATCGCCGTGGCGGCGGGCATCTATTACTTGTTCCGCAAGTACGGGAGGCGGTAACGATGGCGCGATCAGAAGCGCAAACGGAAGGCATGTCGGCGGCGCAGGCTGACGCCATGCCGATCATCGAGCTGAGCTGGCTGACGAAACGATACGACGGCCAGACTGCCGTCAACGGGCTGAACCTGACCATTGCCAAAGGCGAGATTTTCGGCCTGCTCGGACCGAACGGCGCCGGCAAGACGACGACGATCCTGATGATGCTCGGCTTGACCGAGCCGACGAGCGGCCGCGCACGGGTGTGCGGACTCGATCCGACCCGGCAGCCGCTGCAGGTAAAGCGGCGCGTCGGCTATATGCCGGACGACGTCGGCTTCTACGAGGATCGGACGGCGCTGGACAATTTGCTCTTCACCGCCCGGTTGAACCGGATCGCGCCGACGCCGGCCCGGAAGCTGGCGCTCGAGCTGCTGGAGCGCGTCGGCCTGTCGGATGCGCTGGAGAAGAAGGTCGGCGCGTTCTCGCGCGGCATGCGGCAGCGCCTCGGCATCGCCGACGTGCTGATCAAACGGCCGGAGGTGATCATCCTCGACGAGCCGACGCTCGGCATCGACCCCGAAGGCGTGCGCGAGCTGCTGCAGCTGATCCGCGACCTGAGCCGCCTGGAAGGGCTGACGGTGCTCCTGTCTTCCCACCATCTGCATCAAGTGCAGCAAATTTGCGACCGCGTCGGCTTGTTCGTCCGCGGCGAGTTGATTGCTTCCGGCGATGTCGGTTCGCTGGCGCGGCAGCTTGACGACGACCGCTCCGTCACGGTCGAGCTCGAAGTGTCCGGCTGGAACGCGGCTCTCGGGGAGACGCTCGCCGGGCTGGAAGGCGTGCTCGCGTACAACGGCCCCCGTTACGAGCTGCCGGACGGCGGCGGTGAAGCGGCGGCAGGTGACGGCGCAGCGGCGAATGCCGAGATTGCGGGATACGCGTCGGCAGGCGGCGCTTCCGAAGCCGCCGGCGCGACAGCGCAATACGGCGCGGTACGCGTCACGCTCCGCTGCTCGCGCGATCTGACGACGGAAGCCGCGAAGGCGGTCATCGAGAACGGCGCCGACCTGCATGCGGTGCAGCGCAAGCAGTACGGCCTGGACGACATCTACCACCGGTATTTCGAAGGAGGCGGGACCGTTGATCGAAACCACGGCACGACGTGACGGGTTCCTGGGCAGGCTGTCCCGGCTATGGGGCCGATTCCACCCTGCCGCGGGCGAAACGGATGCCCTGGAGCCAAGGACGGCTTCCCCGTTCTGGGTCATCGTACAGAAAGAATTCGGCGATCATATGCGGAGCTGGCGCTTCGGCATTCTGATCGGAATCATTACGCTCGCCTGCATCGGCTCGATTTATGCGGCGATCACGGCGCTGAAGGACGGCGTGAAGACGCAGGATACGGATACGTCCTTCCTGTTCCTGCAAATGTTCACCGCCTCCGACGGAACGCTGCCGACGTTCGCTACCTTCGTCTCCTTCCTCGGGCCGCTGATGGGCATCGCGCTCGGCTTCGACGCCATCAATTCGGAACGCGGCAAAGGCACGCTAAGCCGGCTGCTGTCCCAGCCGATCTACCGGGACGACTTCATCCGCGCCAAATTCACCGCCTCGCTGCTGCTGATCGCGGTCGTCCTGTTCGCCCTCGGCTTCCTCGTCATGGGGCTCGGATTGTTCACGATCGGCTATCCGCCGACGCCGGAAGAAGTGCTGCGGGTCGTGCTGTTCCTCGTGATCGGGGTCATCTACGTCGGCTTCTGGCTGAACCTGTCGATGCTGCTGTCCATCCGATTCCGGCAGGCTGCGACTTCCGCCCTGTCGGGCATCGCGCTGTGGATTTTCTTCTCGGTGTTCTACGGCATGATCATGGGGATCGTCGACAAGGCGACGAGTCCGCCCGAAACGTCGGCGCTCGGCATTCTGCTCCGCCACGCGAACATGATGCTGCTGCTCAACCGGCTGTCGCCTTCCTATTTATTCACGGAGACGACGAGCACGATGCTGACGCCGGGCATCCGTTCGCTCGGCCCGCTGACGACGGAACAGGTCGTCGGCGCGATTGCCAGCCCGCTCCCGCTTGCCCAGAGCCTGCTGCTCTGCTGGCCGCAGCTCGTCGGTCTGCTGGCGGCGACGATCCTCTGCTTCGGCCTGTCGTACTTGCTGTTCATGCGGCAGGAGATCCGTTCCCGGGCCTAAGCTCCCGGGCCCTGCTCGCAAGCAAACAAAGCCATTGCCGCCGGAATGCTTCCCGGCGGCAATGGCTTTGTCGTTATTTTGCATATGCGGTCGCGATTGCGGCATTAGCCCTGGGCAACGGCGCTCTCGTCCATGTAGATGACTTCCCACAAATGGCCGTCCACGTCCTGGAAGCTCCAGGCGTACATGAAGCCATGGTCCTGCGGATCGTTCGATATCGAACCGCCCGAGGAAAGCGCCTTGTAGACGATTTCGTCCACGCTCTCTCTGCTCGATGCGGAAATCGCCAAAATCACTTCCGTGCTTGCGGCTGCGTCGGCAACGGATTTCTTGGTGAAGGTCTGGAAATACGCCTCGGATAGCAGCATGACGTAGATATGCTCGCTGATCACCATGCAAGCCGCGTTCTCGTCGGTAAATTGGGCGTTGAAGCCGAAACCGACCTCGTTGAAGAACGTCACGGATTTTTTAATGTCTTTGACCGGCAAATTAATGAATATTTTATTCGCTTGAATGCTCACGATCGATCACCTCTTCGTCAGCATAGAGGATTCGCCAAACCATGTCAAATTGCGCCAGGGCGGGGTCGTTGGCCGTTTCGAGGCGGAATGCGGGACATTCTATGCCCGTCGCTGCAGCTTATACGCCTTGTCCGTCCGGCTCGCCCGCATGAACGTCTGCCGGCCGGGACGGGTTCGCATGCCGCTCATCCCGTCCGCTCAGCCGTTTCGCGTAACAATGACGCATCAGGCCTCCGTACATCGGCCGCGTGAATTGCCGAACGAATCCGGCCGCCTCCAAATTACGCCGGCTGGCGTCATTGGCGGGATGAACGGTCGAATACAAGCAGCGCGCGCCGAGCTCCCTTGCGCGCCGCTCGCGCAATTCATGGAAGAAGCGCTGCAGCCCGCGTCCCCTCGCGGATTCGTGTACGATCGTGGCATCGAGCATCCAGACGCGGTCCAGCTCTTCTTCCGGCACGCCGAATTCCCGGCCCAGATTGCCGTCCCCCGGGCCTGGATAGGCAAGCGTCGAATAAGCTGCCAGCTTCCCGTTGCCGAAAGCCCCGTACAGCTCGCCGCCGCGTGCCAACAGCTCGGTGAAATAACCCCCGTCGTCCGTCGCGAACAAGGCGCTGTCCGGCAGCCGCGACACGACATCGAGCATCAGCCGGTGCGCATCGTCCGCATATTCGCCGCCAAGCCGGCGGATTTCAAGCCCAGCGAAAGCATCGTACCGCTCCGCATGCCGCTTCTCGTTCGCGTTCATCGTCATCCTTCTTTCCATTCTCTATCTCGTATTGCGACCCAGCTCTATCGCGTAATGCGACCCGATCGCGCGATCGCGGTATGAAGCCAAGTATAAGCCCTTGGACGGTTGTTTGACCATGCGCGCCGCACTTCAAGCGAATCTCGGCAACATGCTTCACGCATCCATGTTGTCTGTCCTCCATTTCCTCGCGCAGCTTCATGCCCGATAACCGGACGATGACTTTATTTTCCTCGTCTAATGCTGTATTTTGCAGGCTATGACTTCATTCGCCTTAGAAAAAACCGCCATAAAATTATATTGATAACCATTCTCAATGCTGATATACTGCAAATGAAAATCATTATCAATAATACCTTTTTGAAGGGTGGATCCCGCTTGAAACCAATCGATAAAGAAACGATGAGAACGCAATATCTCGCCTTTGCCGACAGCGTCAAAACGCTCATGCTCAGCACCGTGGACGAGAACGGGAACCCTTTCATCTCTTATGCCCCGTTCGTGAAGAGAGACGGCAAGTTTTATATCTATATCAGCCGCATCGCCAACCATTTCCGCCATCTGGAAAACAATCCGTTCGTCGATGTCATGCTGATCGAGGACGAAACGCAGACCGCGAATTTATTCGCCCGCACGCGCGCCCGCTTCGTCTGCGAAGCCGTGAACGCCGGCAATGACGGGTTTGACGATGTGTTCGACCTGTTCGGCGGCAAATTCGGGGCCAACATGATCACCATGCTGCGCGGACTCGATTTCTCCCTGTTCGAGCTTACGCCGCGGGCGGGGCGCTATGTCGCCGGTTTCGGCCAGGCTTACGATATCGATCTCTCCGGCGACGAATTCAACCACGTCAACCGCGACGGCCACGGCCAGACGGCGAAAGCCTGAACGTCCGAATTATCCAACTAATAAAGGAGCATGACTATGAGCCATTATGATTCCGTCCTGCCGATCTGGAGCGCCATTCAATCCCGTTTCTTCAAAACCGCCTCGCAGCTGCCCGCAGAAGACCTCGCGCTGAAGATCGGCCCCGCCTCGATCGGGTATATGCTGCAGCACAACGCCGAAGTCGAGTACATGTTCACGGAATGGTATTTCGGCAGGCCGATGCCGGAGCATTTGAAGCTGTCGACCAATGCCGGGCCCGGCGGACGGCAAGGCGACTACTCCGACCTCGGCGCCCTGCTGAAGCTGCTCGGCGATTCGAACGAGCATCTGCGCAGCGCCATGCGCGACCTGCCGGAAGAAGCGTGGACCGTGCCCGTGGAATCGCCGATGGGCGGTCCCGCGACGACGCCGCTCGAGGCGGTCGGGCGCCTGATGTATCATACCGGCATTCATGCCGGACAGATTTCGCTCATTCAGAAGAATACGAGAACCGTTCAGTCCTAGCGGAGTTGCGCGGCCGTCCGCGCGGCGAACGAATACGGCCCCGTATCCGGCATGATGCCGGCTGCGGGGCCGTGCTGCAGTTCAATCTTCCGAGTACATAAATACTAGGCGGGAAGGCAGACGAACGAGTTCCGGCTTCGGCTCGACCATCTTGATCTGCATCGTTTTGTTCGCTTTCGACGCGGCAGGCTTCGCTCTTGCCCTCGGCTCCGGCTTCGCATCGGGCTTCGCTTTCCCGTCCTGCTTGGCGGCCGGCCTGGTCTTCGCCCTGGATCCCCCCGCCGTTCCTTTCCGCTTGTTCCTCGCCGCTTCGTCCGCTTCCGCAGCCGTCTTCTCTTCGGCATCGTCCTGCGCGTCCGGCGCCGATTCGATCACGTTCCCGGCCGATTGCCTCGTCAGCATGCCGTCATGCAGACGGCGCTCCTTGATCCGCTCCGGCTCCTCCAGCCGCCCTGCCGCCAATCGCCTGCATTCTTCCTTCGTAATCGGCTGCTTGACGACAACGAAATGATAGAGGATCTCATCCACCATGTTCATCTGCACTTCCATCAAGCTCATTCGCTCGCTCGGTTCATACAACGGCGACAAATAGAGCGGAAAATAAAAGAACTCCATGCGCAGCAGCCGAAAATCGACTTCGATCGGCTCCCGGGGAATGAATTCCGGCGAAAACTGCGCCGCCGCCACGATTTCTTGATGATACTTCTTCGGCGTCAAATAATACGGCGTATATTCATTGAAGGAGCTGCGGATCGAAGGATTGGCGATATGAATCGCCGCCTGGGCATGCGGCGCGACGATGCATACGATGGCCTTATGCTTGCACACCCGGTAAATTTCGCGCATGACGCCGTGAAGATCCGAGGCGTATTCCAGGCTCCTGCTCGCGAGCAGGAACGATACCGCGTCGTCCTCCAGCGGCAGCTTGTCGTTCAAATCATGCACAATATCGGGATTGACGGACGCCGAGATGTCGACCCCGATGCAATCGCGGTGCTTGTTCACCCCGCAGCCCAAATCCACTCGCTGCATGCTGCGACCTCCTTACGGTCCGATTTTCCCCATGCACCTAATGTATGAGTCCGGCAGGCCGCGTTATGACGCGCGATTGCTTAACGGTACTTGAAGTACAAGATCGTTGCATCCAGCCCGCCGTCCGCCGACCGGGCGTAATTCGGAATACGGCCCGCGCGCGCATAGCCCAACGCTTCGTAGAGCGAATTCGACGGATCGCCTTCCCGCGTGTCCAGCACGAGCAGGCTGCGTCCTTCCTCTGCCGCCGCGGCCTCCGCCGTCCGCATGAGCGCCCTCGCTACTCCGCGCCGCCGAAATCGCGGATGTGTCATGAGCTTCGCGATTTCCGCCCGGTGCAGGCCGTTCGGCTTCGCGCACAGCTGCACCTGCACGCTGCCCGCAAGCTCGCCGCCGATCCGGGCGATGTATAGCAGCACGTCCGGATCCGGCAGCACGCCATCCCAATAACGGCCTGCTTCTTCCCGCCGCATCGGCGGAAGAAAGCCGACCGATGCACCGTCGTCGACCACCGCGGCAAGCAGCTCCGCCAATGCGTCCCGATCGTTCCCGATGGCGTGCAGCCGTTCGATTCGAATCGTTTGGCCGATCATTTTAAGCCCTCCTCGCTTCCTGTCTTGTATGCTGGCTTCGTTAGGCCGAGCTGGCGCCGCTTACTCGCCTCTAGAGACATCCTACCGGATAGCGAATGATTTGTATAACGAATAAAAAAGATTATAATGATTCATAAATCAAATGACTGGAGGCATGGGAGTAAATGGACTCGGCACAATTGGAAGCTTTCATCGCGGTCAGCAAAACGCTCAATTTCACCAAAGCTTCCGATCATCTGCACATCTCGCAATCTGCGGTCACGGCCCGCATCAAAGCGCTGGAGCTGGACGTCGGCAAGACGCTGTTCCTGCGCGACAACCGCAATGTCAGTCTCACGTCGGCAGGTGCCGCCTACCTTCCGTTCGCGGAACGAATGCTCCGCCTGCACGAAGAAAGCAAAGTGACGCTGTCGGACGAATTCGAACATCGGATCGTGCTGAGTGCACCGGGCTCCGTCTGGCATTATGCGTACCTGCAGCGGATTTTTCGTTTCCGGGAGTCCCATCCGAAGGTCGCCGTCAAGTTTCTCAGTTACATCGACCCCGACTATATCATCCGCGACTTGCTGCTGGACGGCGTCGTGCACGTGGCCATCCGCTTCGATCCGCCCGAACAGGCCAAAGTGACGCGCATCCCGCTGTTCGAGGACGAGCTGCTGCTCGTCTCCGCGCGCGACCGGACGGCACCGGTAACCGCTCGCGATTTCTATTCGCAGGCGTACTGCCATATCGAGTGGGGCCAGCCTTTTCCCGATTGGTTCCAATCGATCGCCGGGCCCGGCTTCATCCCCGCCCTGCAGACCGACCATTCGTCCATCATGCTGACGATGCTGCTGCAAGGCGCAGGTTTCGGCTTCATGCCGCGATCGATCGCCCGGCCGTATTTGGACGACGGCCGTCTCGTTCGACTCCGCGCCGCGTTCGAGCCGCCCGCTCTGACGGCTTATGCGCTCTATCTGACGGAGCGGCGCGACGTGGCCGCCGTTCAGCTCGGGCTGCGGCTGCTCGGTATCGAGAACGCGTTGAGCGATTGAAATGTATGGTGCGATACGGCGGTGCGGTGCGCAGCCAGGCAGTCGATCGAGCGCCGCAGGCTGCCGCCAAGCGCAGCTTGCTGCAGCTATGAGCAGCCAGCTCAATGCAGTCACATGCATGAAGCGATGCAGCAGAATGCTATAAACTGCAGACATATGAAGCTAATCGCTATAAATGGCAGTGAAATGAAGCTACGTAGTCAGATGCGGCCGAATGCTAAATTACAGTCCAATATCTCGGCGACTGCTCGATCTGAATTTCCAGCGCTTGTCCGCCTATCCCGCCGCTTGTCCGCCAATGTAGTGCACGGGGTGCACTACATCCACAATTCCGGCGCTATGCTGCCGAATAGCCCCGACTAACCAAAGCTCGCGACATCGCCGCGCTCGCGACGGTTCCTCAACCAACCGCTCGCTGCCTCTTCACATCACGCGCAAGCGCTTTAAGCTCAAACCCGTCTCATTGCCGTCTCGCTGTCGACGAACGTCACTTCGATGCCTGGGAACGCCTCGCGCAGCTGCTCCGTCACGGTCAGCATACCGGACTCCTCGCTCTTCTGATGGCCGATGACGAGCAGCGCCTTCGCGAAGCCCATGTCGATGGCGTCCCGGACGTACTCGTTCGTTTCCCACTCGTTCGTCTCGCCCGCGATCAACAGATCCGCGTCGTAATTGCGGATGAAATTCACATGCTTCCCGAAGCCGGGCGCCCCGGGGCTCAGCGCGAAACGAGACACAGGCAGGTCGAGCCCGCCGGCAGCCAGCACGCTGTCGATGCCGAGCTTGCTCTTCAAATGATTCATGATGGAACCGACGGTTTGCCGCTCGCCTTCCGGAACGTTCAACACATGCATATCCCGCTCGTCCGCATAGGACTCCCATTCCAACTGCTTCAGCATGCCGAGCAGGATGCCGTCCGGCTTGTATTCATGCACGTAATCGTGCAGCCGGAAGATGGCGATGCCGGATTCCTCGATCAATGCCCGCTTCCGCTCGTACACCGGATCGCCGGCAAGCGAGCTTGGATCATCCATATGATTGTAGAACGTCGGCTCATGCGTGATGATCAAATCCGCCCCGGCTTCAACGGCCTGCTTGATCCCCGCGTACGTCGTCATGAACATGACGGCGATTGTGCTGACTTCGGCGTTCGGATTACCGCTCTTCAACGTATCGACGGTGTTCGCCTTCGGCTCCCCCGCCGGGCTGATCAGACGGTCGATCACCGTTTGTACTGTAATAGGCTGCTTGGTTTGAGACATGGATTCGTTCTCCTCCTTCATTAATCCGCTAGCGCCGAGCCGCCCGTTCCAGCAGGCTCAGCAAATAGTCGTCAAGCCGTTCGCGAACGATCGCATTCGTCAGCCCGGTGACGCCAAGATCCGTCCAGCCGCCGTACACTTCCGGCTCCCAGAACGCATAATCGATCAGCGAGACAATGTCCCAATACGGATCGTAGGCATAGGCATCGCCCGCATGACGACAATACGCGTCCAGGAAGTCATCGGCCGCCTGCAGGCCGTGCAGCTGAGCCAGATTGACGCGGCAATGGCCAACGTCGATGCCCGCCGGGCCGACGCAGCCGTTCACCCAATCGACGATGCCGCTCACTTTCCCCTCCGCGCACAAAATATTGGTCGGATGATAGTCGCGGTGAATGAACCGCTGCGGAGCGAACGGCTCGGGCTCCAGCGCGATGGCCGCCGCCTCCTGCCAGCGGCCGGCATGCCGCGACCACGAGGAGGCGTCCAGCTGCGACGCGTCGCAATAGCGGTAATAGCGCCAAGGAAACTCGCCGGGCTCGACGCGGTGGATGGCCGCAAGCGCCGATGCCATGCCGTCCAGCCAACAGCCGATATCGGGCGACGTCAGCTCGACGGCGCCTTCAAGCCGCGACATCAGCACGGCGGGCATGCCGCTCTCGCTCCCCGTCTCGTCGAACGCGAGGATTCGCGGCGTCGCCACGCCTTCATTGCGGACGGCGAGCCGCAGCACGTCGGCTTCATGGCGGGCAAGCGCCGGCTGGTGGCCGAGCCATTCCTCGTCATTGAACAGCCGTAGCACGACCGTTCGCTTCTCCCCGTCCGCTTGCAGCGCCAACTCATAGACGAGCGACGAGATGCCGCCCTGAAGCCGTCTCGCCTGAAGCGCCTCGGCGGCGGGATCGACGGCTTTCAAAGCCCACTGCAGCGCTTGCGGAAGAATGGGATGAACGTCACTCATCATAGATCCACCTGACTTTCGATAGGAATGACTGTTTCGTGATTAATCGTAACCGCCTTCGGCCGCCGGCAGCGCTTGGTACGCTTCCGTGGCCTGTACGATGGCCGAAACGTACGTTTGCAGCTCCAGCAGCTTCTTCGCGCCCGGCGCGATGTCGCAGTGTTCGCCCGACCATGTCAGCGTTCTCGTCTCTCCCGCCGCCGTGATCGTCCAGCTGGCTTGATTGTAAGGCACCTGCGAGCAGCCCGTATTGGCCGGATTCAGATCCGTCAGCCGCATCGCATGAACCGTTTTCATTTTCGCATAGATCGCCTGCATTTCGCTATCGGATAATTTCAAGTCGGCCGCGGCCGTCCCTTTCACGATCAAATCCTTGGTGACTTTGTCCGCGTAGGTGTCGATCTCATCCTTCATGCCGTAACCGTACCGCACGCGAAAATCAAAATCGGCCGGCATTTCGGCAGGCATCTCGTGCGCCAGTACGCCGGTCGGCGCTACGTCATGATCCGCGGCGGCAGGAGCTTCGCGATTCGCCGTCCCGCAGCCGGATAACAGCGCCGCGGCCGCGACGGCCATCGTTAACCATCGTCTCATCTCAATCCCCCTCTGCACATTAGACGGATACGGCAGGCACATGTTGCAGGCATACAGGTACGATCCGAGCATCCCGGCGCAATAAGAGCCGACTCGACTACGACAAAAACCGGCCGCACATCCTGCTGCAGCCGGTTCTTGCTCACGCTTCTTCGATTCCTTCGGCCGTCTGGCCGCAATCAGCCTTCCGTTACGTCCGCTTTCAGCGCGCCGGCAGCCTCGAGCATGACCGGAATAACCGCTTCGTTCGTTCCCGATACGTACAGATCGCCATCATAATGACGGAACGGGATCAGCGACTCGCCGAATCGCCACATGAAGAAATCGCCCTCGATCGACATCGTCGTCTCGCCTTTCACCGTAAACACGTTCGTATACGTAAAATCAGGCTTGTCCTGAAAATATGCCTTGCATTCTTCGAGCGTAATCGGTTTCGCGCCTTCTTCCGGCGCTTGAAGCGATCTCGTGATGCGATAACGTCGTGCCATTGGTTATGCCCCCAAGCTTGTCAGATTCGATTTCATTATAGCATGTAACGCCCATTAGCTCCGCTAGCGCTTGGCATGATGCCAGTCGCAATCCCGCGCATGGTCGTTGACCATTCCCGCGGCTTGCATGTACGCGTAACAAATCGTCGAGCCGACGAATTTGAAGCCGCGCTTCTTCAAATCCTTGCTCATCGCATCCGATTGCGGCGTCGTCGCCGGCACCTCGTTCCTGGCCGTCCAGTCGTTCACCATCGGTTCGCCGCCGACGAAACGCCAGATATACGCATCGAAGCTGCCGAATTGCTCGCATACCTGCAAGAAGCATCTTGCGTTCGCGATCGCCGATTGGATCTTCAGCCGGTTGCGGATTATGCCGGGATCGTTCATCAGCTCCGCCGTCTTGGCTTCGTCATAGCGCGCCACTTTGACCGGATCGAACTGATCGAACGCCTGCCGGTAGTTCTCGCGTTTCTTCAGCACCGTATACCAGCTCAAGCCGGCCTGCGCCCCTTCCAGGATAAGCAGCTCGAACAGCTTCCGGTCGTCGTGAACGGGCACGCCCCATTCGCGGTCATGGTAATCGACGTATAACGGATCTTCATTGACCCAGCCGCAGCGCGCGGGCATGCGGGCATCTTCCTGTTTGTTCATCGCTTCCGCTAACCTCCATCTGATCGTTGACACGTTTTGTACCATTCTATCATCTACTATAGCAAAACCAATAGTGAGGTGATTACTATGGCTCGCACGAAAGCGGTATTGCAGCCTGATTTGGTCTTGATCCTGTGGTCGAGGAACGCGCTCTATCCCGGATCCCCGCGCCGCATCGTTTCCTCCCGCGTCATCGGCAACTCCCAGCCCTGCACGGCCAGCTTAAGACCCGGCACGCTGTTGGCGACGGCCCTGGCCTGCCTGCTCGATAACGACATCGGCTTCAAGATCGTCTTCCGCAAAAAAACGTCCGGCATCAGCGGATATTTGCTCCTGCAACGCAAGCGCTGACGGACAAGCCGCAAGGGGCAGCTCATGGCTGCCCCTTCAGATTGTTGCGAACGATGCGCTGCTTCGAGCAGGCTCGCGGCGCACCGCGCCCTGGAGCACGATGGGATCCTGTTGGCGCTTCGCCGGCGTGTCATGAGCTGCCGGTACCGTTTCGAACCTGGCCGGCTCCAAGACGGCTGGTTCACGGAGCGTCCATCGGTGCAAGGAAGCGGACAGGAGATCCGTTATCCGCTTCTATATCACGAGCTTGCGTGTGCCGGCGGACAAGAAATCCGTTCTATCGGCTGATTAGCCTGTTTTCGATTTCATTCGAGGGCTTTAACGGATCCTGTGTCCGTGCGCCACTCCAAAATCCCGATTTCGTCAAAATAACGGAACCTGTGTCCGCTAGTCTTGGCGGGGGAATCCATTCCTTTTCCTTTTCCTTTTCCTTTTCCTTTTCCTTTTCATTTTCCTTTCCCTTGCCGTACATGCATCATAAGCGGCGTCGAGCTTTCTCGACAGCCCGAAGGGGCAGCTCATAGCTGCCCCTTGTTGGCTGAACATATATAACGGGTATAACGGGATCCGTCGTCGGCTGGCGGTCCACTGATTGCCGTCGACCGGCGGCCAGCTGCCCATGACGGGCACTAATCGTGCCGCGCAGTACCGGCGGACGAACGCTTCGGCGGCAGCCTGCGCGCGGCGGAATTAAGCGGCTCCCCGGCGCTTCCCGCTGCCTGGCCGGGCGCGGAGCACGACCCGCAGCAGCGGCGGCACGAGGAAGAAGATAAAGAACATCCGGAACATCTGATACCCGGCGACGATCGACAGGTCCGCATGAATTTCATGGGCGATGATGCCCATCTGATCCATGCCGCCCGGCGCGAGGCTGAGCAGTCCCGTCGATGCGGACACCGGCTGCAGCAGGGTCAGCAGGTACGCCATGCCGAGCGCGCCGGCGATGAGCAGCAGGCCGCTGACGATCGCCAGCGTGAAATTGCGGACCTTGTTCGGCAGCTGTCTCGGCTGCAGCATCAACCCTACGTACGCCCCGATCATCAGCTGCGCGATTTGCGTGAGCGTCCCGGGCAGCGCCGGACCGTGCACGCCGCACAGCTGCAAGGCCGCCGTCCCGATGGCCGGTCCGAGCATGTAGGCGGTCGGCAGCTTGATGCGGGCCCCGCCGACGGCGCAGGCGATGGAGACGACGGCGAACAGGAGGATATTCGGGAACAGGCCGCCCCAGCTTGCCGGCGTACCGGCTGCAGCGGCAGCGGCCGAAGCCGCGCTGTCCTTCACCTGCCCCAGGATCGGGCTGAACACGACGAGCGGCACGCAGATGACGATCATCATCAGCCGCGTCACCTGCGTGAACGTGACGGACGTAATGTTGATGCCCTCCGTCTCTTCCGCCAAAATAATCGCTTGCGTCAAGCCGCCGGGAATGCTCCCGAGCAGCGCGGTCCGAAATCCCGTGCCGGAAAACCTCGATATCACGTAGGCGATCCCCGTGCAATAAGCCAGCAGCAGCACCGCCATCAGCAGCATATACGGCAGCTGCAGCGCCATTTCCTTCAACGCCGCCGCCGTGAGCGACAGCCCGATCGTGTACCCGACGATGATGAGCGCCGTATTGCGCAGCTCCTGCGGCCAGACGAAACGGTCCGCGACCAGGTTATTGCCGATCAGCACGGCGATCATCGGGCCGAGCAGCCAAGGAATCGGAATATTCATCCAGTCGAACAACAACCCGCCGATTACCGACAAGACGACGGTTCTTGCAACGGATCCGGCTCGAAGCGGCTTGCGTGCAGTCATAGCTATCTCCTCGCTTCCTCTATCAGAATGCCATATCATGCCGCTTTCTATGAAAACGTTTAATATGAGCAAATAATTGCACAGTTTACCCCAAAAAAATTTAGCTCTTGATCAGATCCGCCACGGTGTAATGGCCAAGCACCTTCGTGACCTGCGTATTAATATCGGACATGATCGTCTGGAACGCCTCGTTCACCCGCTGGCCGAAGCCGTGATCGCCCGTCGTATCCAGCATCCGATCCCATTGCGGCTGTTCTTCGTGCAAGGCCGTATACACCTCGAACAAGGTGATGGCCTGCGGCGAACGAGCCAGCTCATAGCCGCCCGAACGGCCCTGCCGCACTTCGACGATGCCCGCGTCGCCAAGCTGTGCCATGATTTTGCGCAGCGCGGTCGGCTCGCATTGCACCTGCACCGCGATTTCCGCGCTGGAACGCTGCTCTTCGCTCGTCGCCAGCACGATGAGCGCTTGAAGCCCCAAGCCAAACCGTTTCAACTGAGCCATCTTGTCTCGCATTCGCCTCTCTGCGTTTCTTAGTGTGTAAATTCTAGCACAGTTTATAGTAGGGCGCAACTCGCCGAACGGCCTCTCCGCCGTTCTGCCTTCCGGCGGAATAGCCGCTAAGCCATCGGCGCCGAAGGCGTTCGCGAACCGATTCGAAGCGCCGAGAGGGATTGTGACGCAAGGCGGAGAATGTAGAACGGATAACCTTAAAAGAATGGGAGCGGCTGCCATGGAACTCGATACTCTTCGTTACCCGCTCGGCCGTCTGGTGCCGGCGCGGCATTCGGGACCGCTGGACCGCGAACGCTGGATGCAGGACATCGCCGGCATTGCCGGAGCGCTTCGTTCGACGGTCGCATCGCTGACCGAGGAACAGCTGCGTATGCCGTACCGGCCGGGAGGCTGGACCGTCAGACAGGTCGTACACCACTTGGCCGACAGCGACATGAACGCGTACATCCGCTTCAAGCGGGCGTTGACGGAGGACGCGCCGCTGGCCGGCACGTTCAGGGAAGACGTCTTCGCCGAACTGGCCGACTACGCCGATACGCCGGTCGAAGCGTCGCTTGCGCTGCTGGAGGCGCTGCACGCGCGTTTCCTCGCGCTGCTGCACGGCATGGCGGACGAGCAATTCAAGCGGACGTTCACCAGCCCGGCGCACGGGCTTATGACGATCGATCAGGCGGTCGAGCGCTTCGCCTGGCACGGCAGGCATCATATCGCGCAGATCGCGCAGATCGCAAACCGCTCGCATGGCAGCTAATGGGCGCTGCAGCCGGCCGGCATGCCGTCGGCTTAACGAAACCCGGCCGTGAATCCCCCCTTCCGCCATGCTATACTGGAACAAGCATCCAGAAAGCCGACGAAGGAGGCAATACGCGTTGTTTCGAATCATGCTCGTGGAGGACGATGCGGATATTCGCGGCATTGTCGCGGATACGCTGCGCAAATGGCAGTACGACGTTGTCGAGCCCGCCGATTTCGGCGACGTGAGACAAGCGTTCGAAACCCATCGGCCGCATCTGATCCTGCTCGATATCAACCTGCCCGTGTTCGACGGGTTCTATTGGTGCCGGCAAATCCGCGCGGTATCCAACGTACCGATTATTTTCCTCTCCTCCCGCAATCAGAATATGGACATCGTCATGGCCATCAATATGGGCGGCGACGATTTCGTGCAGAAGCCGTTCGACCTGGAAATCCTCGTCGCCAAAGTGACCGCGCTGCTGCGCCGGAATTATACCTACCAGGAAGAGACCCTGCAGCTGCGGCACCGCGGCTTGCTGCTCAATGTCGCCAATTCGACGGCTGACTTCGAAGGCCGGGTCGCCGAGCTGTCCCGGAACGAATTCATCATTCTCGGCGTGCTGATGCGGAAGGCGGGGACGATCGTTTCCCGCGACGATCTCATGCAGGCGCTGTGGCATGACGAGCAGTTCATCGACGACAACACGCTGACCGTGAACGTCAATCGGCTGCGCCGCAAAATCGCCGAGCTCGGCCTGGAGCCGTTCATCGCGACCCGCAAAGGGATGGGGTATATCGTGGAATGAAGCTGCGGCGGTTTCTTAAATACGAACGTTCCTACATCCTGCTCAGCGCGGCCACTTTCGGCCTCGTCATGCTGATCTGGTACGCGGAACCCGGCAATCGCCTGAGCGCCGAAAGCCTGCTCTACCTGGCCGCGCTGGAGCTGCTCCTGCTGACCGCCTTTTTCGGGTACCGGTACTATCGGAACGCGCGGGCGGCCCGCATGCTGAAGGACGAGGACGGCGAGCCGTTGTCGCTGGAAGCCGAGACGTACCAGGCCGTCATCCAAGAGATGGAGCGCGCGCATATTCGGGCGCTGAACGAGGTTCATAAGAGGCAGAAGGACTATTACGATTACATCGTATCCTGGTTCCACGAAGTGAAGACGCCGATCTCCGTCATCCGGCTCATGCAGCAGACCGAGGTCGAGCCGCGAAGCCTTGAAGAGCAGGTAACCCGCATCGAGCAGTACGTCGATCAGGCGCTGTACTACGCGAAGCTGGACAATTTCAGCCAGGACTACGAGCTCGTCAATTGCGACCTGGAGCCCCTCGTCAAGGATGTCGTGAAGAGCCATTCCAAAGCGTTCATCGCCCGCAAAATCCGGCTCTCGCTCGAGATCGGCGCCACCGTCGTGCAGAGCGATCCCAAATGGCTGCATTACATTATCGGCCAGCTGCTGACGAACAGCTTGAAGTACACGCCGGCACGCGGCGAGATTCGAATCACGGCGCTTGCCGGCGACGAGGAGAAGCTGCTCGTCATCCGGGATTCCGGCATCGGCATCGAGCCCCGCGACCTGCCGCGCATCTTCAATCGCGGCTTCACCGGGACGAACGGCCGCATTCATATGAAATCGACCGGCATCGGCCTGTACTTGGCGCAGGAGCTGTCCAAGCGGCTCGGCCATTACATCACTTGCGAATCCGAAGCCGGCTCGTTCACGGAGATGTCGGTGCATTTCCCGCGCAGCCACGATCCCTACCGGGATACGCTGCGGCAGGCGGATGCGGCGAAGATACCGTTATCGGATGCCTGACAGGCGATTCGGTCCAAAGGAGTACACTGATGCATAGGCACGGAACGTTAACGAACGTATCATTAGGCACGCGGATCATCGCCTTTTTATGGGATTATGCGATCATTTCGGGCTATTTGCTCCTGCTGGTCGGCTTCTCCTTCGTTATGCGCCCTGCATTGCTGCCTTTGTTTACGACAAGTCCCCTATTGTCGGAGCTGACCGGCTTTCTATTCATTACGCTGCCGGTCTATCTGTATTTCTCGCTATGCGAGGGATCGAAGGCGCAGGCGACATGGGGAAAATACAAGATGGGAATTATCGTGGCCGACATGAACGGGAATGCCGCCGGACTCGGCACCTCGCTCCTTCGATCCGCCCTTAAATTCCTCCCGTGGGAGCTGGCCCATTTCACCATTTGGCATATGGTCATGCCGAATCCCTATCCCGACGGTCTGATTTATAGCTTGCTGGCAGCAGTCTACGGCCTGGTCTTGCTCTACTTCGTAAGTCCATGGTTTAGCAAAAACAAGCAAACCTGCTACGACTATCTCGCGGGTACCGTTATCAGGCGCAGAGCATAACATTCGATCGATTACATGACAAGCAGCCCCGGCGACCGCGTACGGTCGCCGGGGCTGTCGGCGTTAAGCCGCCCGGTTGGCAATTCGGTAATAGATATTCGTGGAGACGAGGTAGAATCCGGCGTAAATCAAGAAGTACAGCGCGATAATTCCCCACACCATCCCCTTCAAATCCGGAAAATCCCGAACGGAATCCAAAATATACGTCTTGATGATCAGCCAGCTGCTCGTCAGGCCCGGCAGAAGCGGCAGCGCGAACACGAACAGCAGCTGCTTGCGGATGACGCTCATCATCTCCCGGCGGCTGACGCCGAGCTTGCGGAGCATCGCGTATTGCGGCCGCGAATCGGTCGCCTCGCGCAGCTGCTTGAAGTAGATGACGCTCGCCAGCGAGAACAGCGCGATCAGCGCGAGGAAGGCGCTGGCGAACAGCAGCAGCGAGGAGCCTTCGATCTGCTTGGAATAGACGTCGGCGAAGGACGAGTAATACGTGCCCGGCGTCCTCGTCACGATGGCGTGAAGCTGCCGGGACAGCGCTTCCGCATGGGCGGCGTCGGCAAGGCCGTACAGCTGGAACGACGCTTGCTCGGCTCCCGTCCGCAAGCCCGCGAACTTCTCGTCGGCGATCACGAGCAGCGCCGGCTTCTTGTCCATGGACAAGTCGGGATCCGTCGTCCAGCCGAGCAAGGCGTAATCCTTCTTCTCCGTCAGCTGGAACGACGCTTCGGACGCTCCCGCACGGACGCGGAACGCAATCCCTCCCGCCGGCAGCTTCTTCGGAAAATCCATCCCTTGCGACAGCGATACCGCCTCGTCGCCGGTCAGCTCGACCCGCTGCCGCGCGTCGCCGCGCGCCGCGGCGACCGCGTTGTAATCGGAGGCCGCGACGAGCAGGACGCCCGGCTCGAAGTATTCCGGATTCTCGAACGCGAGGCCGGAATCGGTCACGGGCTCCACGCGCAGCAGCTCCAGCCGGCGGCTGTCCCGTACGGCGTGGCCCGAAGCGTCAATAGCCCGCTTCACCTCGCGGTCGACCGCGGCGCTCTTCGATTCGTACGCAACGTCGTTCGGCAGATTGTGTCCGACGGCTTCGAATTGAACGGCATAGTTAATCGAGACGAAGCACATGAGCAGGATGAGCGCGGTGCTGAACAGCGAAATAAACGTCAGGTTGAGCGTATTGCCGCGGATTTGAAACCGGATCGACGAGGTCCAGAGCGACGTGTTGCCGCTGTAATACCGCCTGGTTCGACTCCATTGCTGCAGCAGCCAGCCGGCGAACTGCCGGAAGAACATGTAGGTGCCGGCAATGAGGCCGACCGCGCAATACATAAGCGAGACGCCGGCATGGTCGGTCCAGAAGACGGATTGCTTGCCGCTGCCGATAACCGCGAGCGACGAACCGAGCAGCCCTGCCGCGATCAGGGCGGTCAGCGACGATATCCGGATCGGCTTCTCCGTTCGTTCCTTCGCGCGGAACAGGTCGATCAGCTGCACGCGGGCGATCAGCATATAGCTCTGCATGGCAACGGCGGCCAGCAATACGACGAGCACGACCAACGTGGCGGCGAACGCCCGCAGCGGAAAATCGAGCGAGACGACCTGGTCGTACCGCATCAGGTTCATGAGCAGCGCCCCGAAGATTTTGGACAGGAGGCCGCCGAGCAGGCTCCCCAAGACGAATGCGGCGATGCCGAGCCCCGCCGACTCGTAGAGAAGCATGAGCAGGAGATGCTTTTCGTTCATGCCGTACAGCATGTACATGCCGAGCTCTTTCTTCCGCTGCCGGATGAAGAACGAATTGGCGTATAGAATGAACATGACGATGAACAGCACGATGACTGCCGATCCGATCAGGAAGCCCGTCCGGAAATTCTGCACGTTCTCCAGCGCATTCAGAATATCGGGGTTGTACATGACGGACGCGAACGAGAAGAAAATCATCATGCCGATGACCATGGAGACTCCATAAATCGTATAAAGGCCGAAGTTGCGCCGGACGTTCTTCAGGGACAGCTCGAGCAGGCTCATCGCAGCTTTCCTCCCAGCAGGCTTTGCGTCTCCAGGATGCGGTCGTAGAACGCCCGCTGGCTCTGATCCCCGGCGTACATCTCATTCACGATCGCTCCGTCGCGCAGGAAGATCACTCTCCCGCAGTAGCTCGCGGCGTACGCGTCATGCGTCACCATCAGAATCGTCGTCCCGAATTTGCGGTTCAATGCCGCCAGCTCCTCCAGCAGCTGCGTCGCCGACCTGGAGTCCAGCGCGCCCGTCGGCTCGTCGGCGTACACGATCGCCGGCTTCGTAATGAGCGCGCGGGCGCAGGCGGTCCGCTGCTTCTGCCCGCCGGACAGCTCGCCGGGGTACTTGTCCAGCAGATCGGCGATGCTCAGCGCCTGCACGATCGGCATGAGCCTGGCGTCCATTTCCCGCGGCTTCGTTTTGCGCAGCGACAACGGAAGCAGGATGTTCTCTTTCACGGTCAGCATATCCAGCAAATTATAGTCTTGAAAAACGAATCCCATCCGTTCCTGCCGGAACCGGCGCAAATCCTTCTTGTCCAGCGCAAGCAAGGACTGCCCCTCCAGCCAGACATCGCCCGCCGTAAAGCGGTCGATCGTCGACAGCACGTTCATCAGCGTCGACTTGCCGGAGCCGGAAGGCCCCATAACGGCGGTAAACTCGCCGGATGCGACGGTCAAATCGATGTTCTTGAGGACCGTCGTCTTGCCGTAGGCTTTGGAAATATTCTCGGTGCGTATAATCGCGGACGCATTCATGGCGCTCCCTCCCTCTCGTTATCTCTACTATAGACTGGAAGGGCGCGCCGTAACCATAGCCGGAGGATACCGCAAGGTGACGGTTTTGTCACTTTCGGCACCGGCCGGGCGGCTTAAGCGGCATGCCGAATAGCGCCGCCCCGTCAATGACGGCGCGGCGCTGACCGGGCGGCGCTGCTCAAGAAAAAACGCAACTATATTTGGGCCAATAGATCTGAATAGCGCTTCACATAAACGGAAGGGCTATACTCCTCCTGAATGGTAGCTAATCCATTGGCGATCAGTGCATTTCTTAACTTCTCGTCACCCATTGCCTTAACCACGCATTCCACGGCCATATCAATGTGTCCGTATTTATACAACAAACCGTTTATCCCATGCGTAATGATTTCGTTTTTCCCGGGAACATCCGTACTTACGATGGGTACGCCGACGGCCATAGGTTCCAGTATGTGATTGCCCAGCCCTTCGCGGACAGATGGTGACAAGATAATACCTCCGGAGCGTTTGACTTCCGAATAAACCTCCGGCATGTATGAATTGGGGATGTTATACATAAAACGGCTTATCTCCGTTAGTCCGCTTCTCTCGCACGCTAGCTGGACTTCCGCTAATTCCCCCCTATTAGTAGGATTGCATATAAACCATGGCTCAATACTGACTATTTGGTTAACCTGCTCGCATATTCTTACAAATTCGAACCAGTTTTTGCTGCGCTCCATTCTAGCGGCAAATGCAATTACTTTACGGCCATTAACCGGGATCGGGCAATCGTTCCACGTTCGCTCCTCGGGCGCAATCCATTGAAACATGGGGTCAACAGCATTTCCTTCTACAAAAACCTGAACGTTGGTGGTTAATTGAGCCATGACGAGCGGCTTTAAATACTTGGCGATACACATGACGGCATGGACCTTTCTAGTGCTGCTGATCGATTTCAAGATACCGGCAATTTCCCTGTTCCACCCTCTAACTTCGTAGAGTACCTTACCTTGGTAGGTCTTCGGTACATACGGAAGAAATTGAAGTGAATAAATGAATGAGATGATATCGTAGTTTCCCGTCATAATTTTCTTTTGAAACTCGGCCGGACTCCGCATATAATAATGGACGATATCTTTAAAGATATATTCACCCTCGCTCTTCTCCAAAAACACGACTTCAGAGTGATTGCCGTGAGCGCGAAGAGCATTGATCCGGTTTCGCAAGGTAGTTTGCAAGCCCCCTTCCCTGGAGCTTGGGGCAACAAACAGAATTCTCAATCGCATAATCCCCTTCCATCAACTTATTCAGAAGACGCCGCTGCTGCCTATTTGACCTTATTCTTCAACACTCGTGCCTTCTTTGCCGTAATAATTCACATACCATTCAACAAACCTGCTAATCCCTTCCTGAACGGATGTCTGAGGTTTAAATCCCGTCACCTTGAACAAATCCGTCACTTCGGCATATGTCTCCGGTACATCCCCCGGTTGGAGCGGAAGCAGTTCTTTCGCGGCGGTTATGCCAAGTTTCTCTTCCAGCGCCGTTATAAAATCCAACAGAGGAACTGGATCGTGATTGCCAATATTATAGATTTTATAAGGAGCGGCGCTGGATCCCGGAATCGGCGAGCCGCCGTCCCAATCGGGATTCGGTTTGGGCGGAAGCGGTATTAACCGAACGATGCTTTCGACAATATCGTCAATAAAGGTAAAATCCCTTTTCATCCTGCCGTTATTAAATAATTGAATCGGTTTTCCTTTCAATATGGCATTGGTGAAGAGAAATAGAGCCATGTCCGGTCTTCCCCAAGGCCCGTACACAGTAAAGAACCGCAGTCCCGTCGTAGGAAGGCCAAACAGGTGGCTGTAAGTATGTGCCATGAGTTCGTTTGACTTTTTCGTCGCAGCGTACAGGCTAACAGGGTGATCTGCAGGCTGTTGCGTGGAGAAAGGCAAATTGGCGTTGAGGCCGTACACGGAACTTGAGGAAGCGTAGATCAGATGTCCGACTCCGCGATGACGACAATTTTCCAGCACATTCATGAATCCGACAATATTTGACTGAATGTAAGCATGAGGGTTGTCAAGACTGTAGCGAACCCCTGCTTGAGCCGCTAAATGGATAACGATTTGCGGACTAAACCGTTCAAACAATCTCCCCAATCCGTCACTGTCCTCCAAATCTCCTTGTGCAAATAAGAAGTTCGGATGATCCAAACGCTTTAATCTATCCTTCTTTAGCGAAACCGAGTAATAATCGTTTAAATTATCAATGCCAGCGACGACATGACCCTCCTCCAGCAGGCGATTGGTAACGTGAAAACCAATAAACCCCGCACAGCCGGTTACAAGCATATGCACAGCTGCTCCCCCTTTTAACCGCTCTGAACTGCTAACGATTACTCATAAGTTCCTATTAACTAGCATATGTGAGGACTTATAGGAAAGAACGGCCATTACACGCCCTACCTTAACCCAATCAAGTTCATGATATCGCTCATAAATTAAGTAGAAGCCGAGGTGTCCATATAAGAGGAAGGATGCGATACCATGAAAATTTTAATGGTCGCCGATCATCCGGGCTGGGCGTTCGACCATATTGCCAACGATTTGTCCGCCCTCGACATAGAGGGGATCCTCTTCGAAACCAACTATTATGATAAAGTGACTCCAGCCGATCAAGCTCGCTTTGACCTTATCTATCCGATGTCTGTCTCGATTGCAGAAAGATTGTATAAAGCCGGGATTCCCTTAGAGAGAATGGCGACGGGCATAACTTCATTGGTTCCTTATGAGCCGTACCTGGCAAATAAAAGCCTCCCCAGGGGATTTATGCAATTTATCCGGAGATTGCGCGGAGTTAACACGTATTCGGATGAAATCGTCCGCTTGTTTAACCCTTACTTTCCCCTGTATAAAACAAGGGTAGGAATCGATACTGCGCGCTTCAAACCCGCTTCCGGCAGCCGGGATAGCTTATTCAGAGTAGGTTGGGTAGGCAGGATTGACCTCCCTGCCCGCCGTGAATTAAAAGGATATGATATGGTACGGTCAGCATTGAGCGGATTAAGGGTCGATTTGGACATACGAACCTTTAAAGAACATTACGTTCCCCGCGAGCAAATGATCGAATACTATCAAGGACTGGATTGCCTGATCTGTTCAAGCCGAACGGAAAGCATTCCTTTTCCGGTTCTAGAGGCAGCCTCCTGCGGGGTGCCGATCATTTCAACCGAGGTAGGAATCGTACCCGAACTAATCCGCAACAAACACAATGGAATCATTATTCCCCGGACGGCAAACGCGATTAGGAAAGAAGTCATGAAATTAATGATGGAACCTGGTGAGTGCCGTAAAATGGGGGAAAATGCAAGAAATACGATCGTTGATCAATGGTCGTGGAACATTTGCAAGAGGGACTGGGAGGGCTTCTTCAAATCGTTGCACGTATAATCGCCAGGCTAAGAACGGTAGTTTCCTCTTCATTGACGCACTTGCACGCCTTCGTCATGGGAAAAGCTTCCGATACCTTGATGTGCTGATAACAGGATACAAAAGGCCCCCACAGCTGATACACTTTTTGAAAGTGTCCCGTCTATGGGGGCCGGTTTATTTCCTGCCCTTTCTTAGTCGTGTTGCTTCATCGAATTTCACTTAATTATTAGTAGTAGCTTCACCCCAGAAAACTTCCGGACCGTTACGGATCGTAGTGGATACACCGGAAATAAACGCTGAATATACGGTTTCCAATGCTGCAGGGGCAAGTAGATCCGGCACGTGGAAAGCTCTAAACTCCGCTGTTGCAATCGTGGTTACAACGCCAAAAGCAGTAAAAATGACGTTCGCTGAGGAATAGCTTCCTCCTCGAACGACTTCGATTTTAAACACGTCTCCGAAATCTCCGCTGACACCGATCGTTCCTGACAAAGTAATAATCGGATTGGCAACATTTTGCGTTTGTAGACCGACAATTCCGAATAAAGCAGGCGTCGATGACAATGCCGTTCCCGGCGCTCCGACCGTGTTGGAGTTCATTGATGTGCGCTTATCCAAAAAAATACTCATAATGAATCACCTCCAATTTATACTACGTTAGTATATTAACTATCCGAATAGCGGGATTGGACACTATTGCTAGACTAATTGTCAATTATTCCTTTATTATGTGTGTTTACCGCGGGTTTAAAGACACTAGTGGGGACATTTCTCAGTTTCATAATGGAGCAGTTGCAAGCATATAGATTGATTACTTCTATATGCCAAGAGCGATTTCCAGCCGCCTTTTATTTTCAAGGAGGTTCGTTTCGCCTGGCAGGTACGAAAGGGCGTGCTCGTTATGTTCGAAAGCCTGCTGCAGCAGCCCGAGATTCGCAAAGCAAAGACAAAGCTGAACATGAGGTACCCATGTTCGATAGGCAATATTCACCACGCCCATATAACCGTCCGGCTCCCTTGACTCCAAGGCCCGGCTATACCAGTAAATTGCGAGTGCCCATTCTCCCCGATCCTCGAAACTTCTCGCGATGGTGCAGCATATATCCGCGTGAGGAACATCATAATGAAATGATTTGAACAGACTATCGATTTTCTTTTCCTTCCGGCCGAGATGATGGTAACATTCGGCTAGCTTGCCGCATGCAGCGATCCGGTCCTCTCGATATCCGCTCGGCTCTTGGAAATACGTCTCGTAACATTCCATCGCTTCAAGGTACCGTTGCTGGTCCAGCAATTCGTTCGCATAAAAGAACAGCATGCGTCCTTCCAACTTGCCGCCCCTTGCAATCCATTGTTGCAAAATCCGCATGTTTCTCGCCGAATGGTCTCCCACCCGATGATGCGACACGGCGATGTCGGATTGCAGCACCTTCCCGCCGGTCACATCTAAATATTCATGCACCGGGTTGTGCCAGCGATAACCTTGGCTCCGCTTAATCAATCGATAGCGGCGCGAGTTCGTCGTTGCGTTCCCAGCCGTGTCAAACGCCAGTTGATAATCGCAAATAATGGCATCCGGCTCCCAGGACAGCGACTGCTTTAAGTCGGCGAGCTTATTGCGGTCCTGCTCGTAAAGCACGTCGTCCGCATCAAGCCACATGATATATTCCTTGGTTGCCTGTTCAAATGAAAAGTTACGCGCGGCCGCGAAATCATCCTTCCACAGAAAATGATAGACGTGAGGCGTATAATGAGAGGCAATTTCTTGTGTACGGTCGGATGACCCTGTATCGACAATGATGACCTCATCGACTAAATCGCGAACGGAATCGAGGCACCGACCGAGTACGCGTTCCTCGTCCTTGACGATCATGCATAAACTGATCGTTATCAATGAAACTCCACCCTTCACCCTGTTTTTCAGACACACTCGAATTTTTGCCGTTAGCCGTCCAATTGCTCTGTTCAGAAAAAAGGAGATTCATACAACTACGGCGGAGAGGAATGATCGCTGCTATGTTAGATCTCAATGGATTGCTTGAGCGGATTGCAACGGCACTAGACAATAAACAACCTTTATCCATCGTACGGATCGGTGACGGAGAAAACTTGATTTTAGCTCAGAATTCTGTGTGGACCATGGAACGGGTGCTTCGTGAAGAATGGGCAAAGAAAGCAAACATGGGGAAGAAAGGCGTGACTCTTCCTAATCTCACATTGAGGAATGAAATGGTAAGCGTACTGAGAGAAGCCGATATTGTTGGAATTCTTCCTTCAGGCGACCAAACGATCGGAGCAGATGCGTATTTAAAACGCGAGTTGACCGATCAGGTTTTTGCGTATTTCAATATTCAACCCCGTTGCGTTTGTCATGCGGGCATCAACCGTAAATTAGCCCATTACCCTGGATTTTGGAATATCCTTCGCAAACGAAAAGTACTTATAATAACATCCAAAGCGGATGAGCTTCGCAATGTTTTGGACAAAAAGCCCTATGATCTTCATATCGTTCAGGCGCTCCCTTTCTCGCACTATAACGATTTGAAGCTGGTTAGGAATTGGCTAATGGCCAATCCTGACCATTTTGACGTAGCTATCATAGCCTGCGGCGTCAATGCCGTCATTTTGGCACACATGGTTCGAGAGCTGACAGGCAAAGTCGGCATCGACTTCGGCAAGGGAAGGAACATCTTATTAAAGGAAAAGTTTTGACGGGGCCGTATTAACTTACCTGGTTGAATCGGCGATGTCGGATCGTTCATCCGAAACGCCGATTTCCCCTCCCAAACGAATGATTTTTGCTTTGCCGCTCATCCGTTTCAGCGCATTTCTGGTATCATATACGAGCGGTACTTGGTCGATGATCTGCTGCAGCGGCAGATCGTCATGGTTGACGGCAATGATCGCGCAATCATACGCGCACCGTTCATGCTCATTAAATCGGTAACTGGCAAGCTTCTCCCCTTGTAGCGTTATTTCGTGAACATAGGGATCATGGTAAGACACTAGAGCGCCTTCTCGTTGAAGCAGTTTGATCATTTCAATTGAACTGGATTCCCGGATATCGTCAATATTCGCTTTAAATGCAACTCCTACAACAAGAATCTTAACGCATGACAAAGATTCGCGGGATAATGCCTCTTTAATCCGTTCAATGATATAAACGGGCATTTTATTGTTGATCTCTCTTGAAATCGCTATAAACGAACTCGTTGCTCCAAATTGCTTCGATCTCCATTGCAAATAAACGGGGTCGACAGGAATACAATGCCCGCCTACTCCGGGACTGGGGAAAAACGCCGAGAATCCGAATGGCTTTGAACGGGCAACTTCGATGACTTCCCAAACATCAATGCCCATGTTGGTGCAGAGCTGTGCAATTTCATTGATAAAAGAAATATTGACGAAACGGTAGGTATTTTCAAGCAGCTTTGTCATTTCGGCGGCATCCGTTGATGAAATCCTGACAACGGTTTGGAATACCGTTCTATACACGTCCTCTACCGCGTTGATACACTTCTCCGTTATGCCGCTTATCACCTTGGGAATGACTTCGAGCGGATAGCTCCGATTGCCAGGGTCTACGCGTTCCGGAGAATAGCCCAAATAAAAATCAGTCCCTGCAATTAGACCGCTCTGCTCCAACATCGGTTTCAAAACTTCCCTGGTCGTTCCAGGGTAGGTTGAGCTTTCCAAAACGACGATTTGGTTATGGCGAAGATGGTCGCGGACACTCGCTCCAGCCTGTATCAAATACGTCATATCCGGCTCATCGTCCGCAGTTAACGGCGTCGGCACGCAAATGATAATGACATCGGCTTCTTTTAAACGTCGCATATCCTTGGTTGAAGAAAACCGCTTTCCGCTTATTGCTGCTTTCACTCGTTCATCGGAGATCTCTTTAATATAGCTTCTTCCTTCTTTCAGTACTTGCAGCTTCTTATCGTCCAGATCGATGCCGATTGTTTCAAATCCTTGCTTACTGAATGCAAGCGCAAGCGGTAACCCTACGTAACCAAGTCCGATGACCGCGATTTTTTTCATCTCTTTACCCACCATATAGCCCTCCTTTCTCAATAACGCCGCGATTTCTTTTTCATCCATCAAACGTGTATATAATCATGCATGCAGCGGTGTCCCTCCTAGATAAGCTATGATAGATTGCAAGAATCGGTATGGACGATCTTAACAAAACAGGGAAAAAAGTCTGTCATTAAGAACATCATTTATGAACCGGATCGGATAATCGACTGGATCATCCGTATGAATTCAGCCGCACGAACTGCCGATGTATGGTGTCTATGAACAAATTCAAAACCTTGTCTGGCTATTTTCGTTACTATCGCCTGGTTTCGTGGCGCAGCGTAGAAATCCACTTTATCTCTGAAATCATCTTCTGATATCGAGTCGAAATGTTTTCCCGGTTCGAAGCCCAAATCCAGCAAATCCTGATTACTCGGAGCGAGCAGCAGCGTATTGCAGGCAGGTATCTCAAAATATTTTCGAAGCGGATAATGAAGAATGGAGTCGCACGAGAGAAATATCTTGCTTCTGTTGATTTCTTTGGCATAGTTTTCGCCGATCCAAGCGTTTGTCTGATTCTGGAAGTGCACATAGCCTGGATGCTCGTGATATACAAAGCCCGTTCGACCTCGATAGTGATCCAGCATTTGAAGCCGCAGCGGGTAATACTTCCGCTCTACGTAACCCATTAGCAGCACTTCAATGCTTTTCGCCTCGCGATAATCCCGAAAAATCGAAGCATGTGCAAAATGCGGCAGCCATCTCATTTTCGAAATAAATTCAGGATACAATTGGATAAAAGCGTTGCGATACATCGAAAAGATAACGGGAACACGATGATGGCGGATGAAGGCTTTACGTTCCTTGATGTTAAAGTGGAGGTCATGCATGATAATGCCCCATGGGACGGAAAGACGGGAAAGCCCTTCTATTCTCGGACAATGAGTATCGCGAAGATCATTCAGCAGAATGAAGTCCGGCTCGAAGGGCAAATGTTTGAGAATGAAAGAAATGTCGTCATCCTTGTGATATAGCGCAATGTCCGCGTAAGCCAACAGCTCTTGTTGAAAATAATAAAAGCTCCGCTCCATATGCCGACTGAAGTCACGCGTGATTATTAGTAGTTTTAGCTTCTTCAATAGAAACTCATCTCCCTGTAGACAAGTTTGCGGCGGCATTTCACACGAAAGTCCTCTGGTACCGTACATAGAAGAAAGGGCAGGAATCGCTTCCTCCCCTTTCTTTTGCCGTAAGTAAGCTATCCTATGAAAGCAACGATCGAATTGCTTGGACAAGAGCCGCGCTTACCATCATCAAGCTAGCCTTGTAATAGCCGACAATCGCGAAAGGCTGCCAAGCATATCGCTTGGCAGCCTTTCTTACATGTCGCGCTATTCCCTGAGCATGCGCCGGAAGCGCACCGAAGCATATAATGGCCGCCCGGTACGCTTGCCCTTCCCCTTACTTGGCCGTCTCGCTTTCTTGTCTAAACTGCAACACCGGCTGCCAGTTCCACTGCTCGTAGAAATCGTCGCCCCTATCGATGCCTTTGATCCATACCGGCGCTTTCTTCGCGATGCCCGCCGATTTCGCCAGCATAACGTTCGCGGCCGACCGATCGGAACGAACCCAGCCAAGCGAGCCGCCGGAGCCGGCTAACGTAACCGGACTGAAATCGCCCCATTTGCCGGGCGGCTTCGTCAAGACGGTTTGTATGCCGCCCGTCAAGCCGATCTTCGTCAAAGCCGGCATCGGACGCTGTCCGGAATCCCCGGTCCAAGCGCCTGCCCGCGCACGGGATACGATGACCGCATCGCCGCCGTACCATGCGAAATTCTGGTCAACGAAGCCGTCGGGCGTATAAGATTTCGGCTGTAATTCCGGAACCGGCGTTACGGTTAACCGTTTGTCGGACGAAGCCTCCCTGCCCACGCCGTCGATATACGCCAAGCTGTCTGCTCCCCCTGCACCGCTGCCGGGAGACCACTGGAACCATTGCTCGTTGCGGGCGATTTGCGCGAACGGCAGGAACGATTTGCCGTCGGCGGACAGCACGCAGAGCGTATTGCCGTCCGTGGACAATGAAGCCGTCGGCGTAGCGAGAAAAGCGATCCACGCTCCGGTCGCCGACCATTTGAACCCGCTCGTCCCGACGACGATCAGATCGTTGATCTGCTTCGGAAGGACATAGATCTGTTCCTCCTGCACCGGGTCCGCGGCTTCCGTCGGCAGCATGATCCGGCTGATGCGTACCGGTGTCCATCCGTCCGGCAGCAATTGCGCGGCAGACGAGACGAGAAAACCGCTCCCGTCCGGCAGCCAGCCGAAATTGCCGATCTCTCCGGCAACGTCGGCGGCTTCGTCGCCTTCTTCCGCACCGACCGTACGCAGCTTCTCGTCCTGCAAGTAAGCAAGGCGGTCCTTCGCCGGCGACCATTGAAACCGGCTCCCGCCGTCAGGCGCCGCCAGATGGCTCTTCCCTGCGGCGACGTCCACGACCCACAATTGACGCTGGTCTTCCCCCGTATTGTAGGCGACGTAACGCCCGTCCGGCGACCAGGACGGATTGCGCGCACCGATGCCGTTCTCCGTCAACGGCCGCTCCCGGCCCCGTTCCTTGACCCATAAGGCGCCTCCGCGCACGAAAACCGCCTCCGCTTGATTCGCAACTCCCGGCCTGGCCTGCGTCGTCAGCTCTCGCTTCTCCGCCTTATTCGGCGTCTGCGCCTTATACGGCTTCTGCGGCTCCTTCACTGCCAACGGCTGCTGCAGCGCCGGCTGTACGCCTTGCGCTTGCGGTGCCTCAGCTGCTGCCGTCCCCTGCCGCAGCCCCCATATCGTCCCGAACATGACCGCCAGCGCCATAACTAGCCGCCGGCCGCGACCCGTCATACAACGGATCGCAATCCTATGTATACGATGTTTTCCTTCCATATCGGCCTCTCTTCCGCCGGACAATCGATGTCATTCTCAGCCTAACGCAAATCCGGCAGCTTAGTATTCGCAGTCCGGCGCTGTTTTATCGTTCCGGCCGAGGGCACCAATGCCAGGCGGCGAACATAGACTATCCCGTCGGGCGATCGCCCAGTTTGATCAGGAAAGGAAGGAAATGCGCATGGCAGTTTCCTATATGGACTTCACCTCGCCGAACGTGCAATTTACTTACGATTTGAAGAACAATAATTTCTTCACGAAGGACGCGTGCAATCTGATCAACGCGTTATCCATCAGCCAGCTGAACACCCTTGGCAATGTGTCGCTGCTAGACATATACTTGAGCACCGGCAACGTCGTGGAGCCTCACATTCATCAGAACGCGACCGAGCTCGTCTATTGCATTTCCGGCGCGGCGCTCGTTTCTTTTATCAATCCCTTTACGAAAACATTGAACAACATTCCGATCCAGCCCGGCCAAGTGGCGAATATCCCGCAAGGCTGGTGGCATTACGAAATGGCCACCGTCGACAACACCCATCTGCTGGCCGTCTTCGATCAGCCGGTGCCCGAATTCATTCCCGGCTCCGACTTATTCCGCCTGACGCCTGCCAGCGTGCTCGCGCATACCTACTGCCTGAACGAAGCGAAAGTCAAAGAAACGTTCGCGCCGATTACGCAGACGGTCGTCATCGGTCCGCCCGCCGATTGCAATGCGCCGAAAGTCGCCGGCATGGCCGCTTCTCCTTATACAGCCCGGCAAGGAGGGCATTATCGGCAGCAGGCGGCGCAGGTACCGTACGGCCATCATCGCTCCGGGTCCGGCTTTCCGCAGCATGATTATCCATTCCGGCCCTATCCCATCGGCATGATCGGTAACGGCTGGACGAACGGGGAAGGTTCTTTCCATGAATAACGCATGGGGCAGCAGCCGCAATCCCAATACCGTTCCCGCTGCAGCTCCGATGCCCGTCCCGCAGCCGATCAGACGCAGCGACGGCGCCGGCGGGCTCGACCTCGGTCCGCGCGACGTCATGCGGGATCTGGAGAACCCGAATATGTTCGTCCCGCCGGCAACCGACGCCGGCTTGCTGCCGAATATGAAAATGTCGTTCTCCGATACCCATATGCAGCTGAATCAAGGCGGCTGGTCGCGTGAAATCACGGTGCGCGACCTGCCGATCGCCACAACGCTTGCCGGCGTCAACATGAGCCTCATCCCCGGCGGCGTGCGCGAGCTGCACTGGCATCAGCAGGCGGAATGGGCGTTCATGATCCGCGGCTGCGCCCGGATTACGTCCGTAGACTGGCAGGGACGCAACTTCATCGCAGACGTCGGTCAAGGCGATCTGTGGTATTTCCCCGCGGGGCTGCCGCATTCCATTCAAGCGCTTGAGGAAGGGTGCGAATTTCTGCTCGTCTTCGATGACGGCCATTTCTCCGATCTGAACACGCTGAGCATTTCCGATTGGTTTGCGCATACGCCGAAGGACGTCCTTGCCGCGAACTTCGGCGTTCCGCAAGAAGCGTTTAACGGCATTCCGTCCGGGCAAGTCTATATTTTCAGAGATCAGGTGCCCGGATCGCTGGAGAGCCAGGAAGTCCAGTCGCCTTACGGCACGGTACCGCTCGCGTTCAAGCATTCGCTGCTGGCGCAGGAGCCGCTCAAGACCCCTGGCGGAAGCGTCCGCATCGCCGATTCCGGCAACTTCCCGGCTGCCAAGACGATCGCCGCTGCGCTCGTCGAAATCCTGCCCGGCGCCATGCGCGAGCTCCATTGGCATCCCAATAACGACGAATGGCAGTATTACTTGTCCGGCCAAGGGCGAATGACCGTATTCGGCGGTAACGGGATCGCGCGCACGTTCGATTACCGCGCCGGGGACGTCGGCTACGTGCCGTTCGCGATGGGTCATTACGTGCAAAATACGGGCAATGAAACGCTCTGGTTCCTGGAGATGTTCCGCAGCCCGCGCTTCGAAGATATTTCGCTGAACCAGTGGATGGCCCTCACGCCGCACCAGCTCGTGCGCGCCAACCTGAACGCTTCGCCGGAGCTCATGAAGTCGCTGCGCAAAGTCAAATGGCCCGTCGTGAAGTACCCGCCGCGATAATTGAATACGTGCAAAAAACATTGCAGCGCCGACCTGTCCGCTAGAAACCAGAAAGCCTCCGTATTCCGGCATAATGCCGGGATACGGAGGCTTTCTGGATGAAGTGGAATCTATGAAAAACGGGTTATGGGCTATGCTTGATGGTTCATGCCTTCGCCGATCCGACCGTCGTCTGCGCCGAACGTTTGGCGCGCTTGGACGCCGACAGATATTGCAGCGCTCCGAGGACGACGAACAGCGCCATGACGCCGGCCGAATAGCGGTACATCACCGGGTAGCTCGTCGCCGCGGAAATCGCCCCGAGCAGGATCGCTCCGGCGGCAACGCCGAGATCGGTCGAATTATAGAACATGCTGTTGGCCATGCCGTACTGCTCCGGCGTCGAGGAACGCAGCATCCACGCTTGAAGCGTCGGCTGAATCGCGCCGAACCCGACGCCGTAGAGCAGCGCGGACACGACGAGCATCGGCATGGCGTGCGTGTTCGACAGCACGATCATGCTGGCCGTAACGAACAAGCCGGCCGGAATAAGAACCGTCGCGTGTCCGAAACGGTCGAAGATGCGGCCGGAGAACGGACGGACGAGAATAACCGTCACCGCGTTGAACAGGAAGAACAGGCCGATCTGCCCGATATGCACATAATCGCCGAACAGCGCGAGAAAACTAAGCAGACCGCTGTACGTAATGGACAGCAGTACGTTCAAGAGCGCGGGAAACAGCAGCCTGCGGTTGAATTCGGGTTTGGCCGCCGGAGCCTGCTTCGGCTTGTTCTGCGCGTTGGAGTCCGCGGGAGCGGCCGCATCGGCCTTTATGTCGTGCTTCGAACGGGACAGCCACAGGAGCGGGAAAATAACGACCGACGCGATCAACCCGAGCATCGTCAGCTCCTGGAATCCGGCTTGCTTCATGACGTTCAGCCCGATCGACGGACCGACGGACATCGCCAAGCTCGTGGATAGTCCGAAATAGCCGATTCCTTCGCCCATCCGGCGCAGCGGAATGATGCGGGATACGAGCGTCGGCAGAATCGTGCTCGCCATCCCGAAGCCGATGCCGTAGCCGATACGAAGCGCGAGCAGCGCGCCGTACGAGCCGGCCGCCGAATAGAGCGCCGTCGTCGCCGCCGCTATGACGAGGCCGACGATCAGCAGCTTCATGCGCGAGTAGCGCCGCATGAGAGAGGCCGTTGCGAAGCGCGACACGATCGCCGCCAGCGCGAAGACCGAAGTAACGAGGCTGACCTGCACGTTGCCCGCGTGAAACTCGTCTTTGACATACGCGGGGAACGAAGAGAGCAGCATTTGCAGGCTCAGGAATAACATGAAGAAACAGAGCGTCAATGCGATGAACGGTCTTGTCCATAATGGGGTTCGCTGTTGTTCTTGCTGCATAAATTCATCTCCAGTAAGTAGGTTAGTAGGTTTCAGTCGGGAAGCCCTTCGTCCTGCGCGTCCGCGCCGGCGAGCTTGCTCTCGATATGTTGGCGAATGCGCTGCAGCAGCCCCGTCATCATGCCGTATTCGTCTTCCGAGATGCATTGCATCACTTCGGCGGTGACGCTGTCTTCGATCGGCGTCGTCTCGCGGATGACGGATTGGCCAAGCTCGGTGCTGAACACGAGGAACGACCGCCGGTCTCGCTCGCCCGCTTTCTTATAGATAAGCCCTTTCTTCTCCAAATGGTCGAGAATCCGCGTCGTCGACGGCTTGTCTTTGCCCGTCCGCTCTGCGATCTCCTTCTGGATCAGACCTTGCGCGCGGTCGATCTGATAAAGCGCGGACCACTGTTCGGGCGTAATGCCGTAGCTGCTGAGCCGATGCTGGAACAGCGCCGACAGCTTCCGGTATGTCATGCCCATCAAGAAGCCGATCGGCAAGCTGCGTTCCTCTGTCGTCATCCGAATCACCTCGTCGCCTTATTAGTTGTTTAGACAACTATATTCCAAACAACCGAATCTGTCAACCGCCCAACTGCCGCTTCCGACGACAAAAGCAGTTGGCGAACCAGCCCTCCAGCTTCATGTGGACGAACTGCGGATAAGTAATCATGCTGCCGCCTCCTTGGGTAATGCTATTCATACAACGCGATACGATACGACGCTACTGGAGGAGATCCGCTTGTATTTGCCCAACTTAAACCGGCTCTGGGCCGATTGCGTCCGGGACGCCGAACTGCACGGAACCGCCATTGCCATAACGAACACGACGAAGCTGCGATCGCTTCGCGAGCCTTCGTATATGGCGGAGTTTGAACGGGACGGCGAACGGTACCACCTGTATCGTTTTGCCGGCGATCCTGAACGCGAACTGCGCGAACTGAATGCCGCGTATGCCTTGGTTGCGCCCATGAGGGCATTCGGCGTGCCCGATGCCGGGAGCGCCGCCTTCGTATTAAGCACCCTTGTCGATTTCATGGATCGGCATTTCGAAGCGATTCGGACATCCGTCGACTGCCTGCACGGCGTGGACCGGGCAATGCGCTACATTCGCGATGTCCGTCTTGCGCAATGGACGCCGACCTCTTGATCGGCGGACGGTGTCTGCATCGAACCTCGGGCCGTTCAGAGCTTGCTATTTCATTCCGCTCCTTCCGCGGCTTCCTTACAGCCGGGCCGCATGACAAGCCGCACCGCCGCGCCTCCTTCACCCTTCATGCACAAAAACAATTCCGGCCTTCAAACCGATTCTTCGCCTTCGTCGTTTCTTCCTGTGAAACCAAAATCACGAAGGAGGAATGATCGATGAAGGGAACGTATTTGAACCTGCTTGGCATGATCGCGCTGCTGTGCGCGACGCTGCTGCTTCCCCTGAGCGCCGCCGCGGAACCGGTAGCCGCTCCGTCTGCAACGTCCGTGACGTCGGATGCGAAGACCGCAAGCACGCTCGGCCTGCTGCTGGGCGACGGCAGCGGCGTAACGGACGCTTACCTGGCGAAAGGCGCAACGCGCATCCAGGCAGCCGTCATCGCGCTGAGACTGCAAGGCCGATTGGCGGAAGCGATGGCGTACCGGCCGACGGACAATTTCGCGGATGCCGCTATGGTCGGCGAAAGCAACCAGGCGGTGCTCGGCTTTTTGAAAGCCCATCCCGAGCTCGGCTGGAACGGCACCGGCGACGGCAAGTTCATGCCGCTCGCGCCGATCAGCTCGCAACAGCTGTACAAAGTGCTGCTGGAATCGCTCGGCTACCGCTCCGGCACGGATTTCGACTACGCGCAAACCGAAGCGTTCGCGGCCGGCAAAGGGCTTAACCAAATCGCCGGCAATGCCGCGATTACGAACGCCCACATCGCGACCGCGTTGATCGAAGCGCTCGGCGCCAAGACCGCCGACGGCGCGGCCTTCTTCGCTTCGCTCCAGGCGAAAGGCGTGCTGTCCGCTTCCGCGAGCTTGCCTTCCGGCGAGCGCATACGCCTCCATAAGGATGCGAAGCTCGGCACGATTTTCACCGACAGCAAGGGCATGACGCTCTATTTCTTCACGAAGGACGCCGCCGACCCGAACAGCTGCACGGGAGACTGCCTGAAAGCATGGCCGATCTTCCCTGCCGGCGAATTGCAAATTCCGGCCACGTTGAACGCCGCCGATTTCGGCGTGCTGAACCGCACGGACGGCGCCGCGCAGATGACGTACAAAGGCTGGCCGCTCTATTATTTCGCGAAGGATACGGCGCCCGGAGATACGTTCGGCGAAACGGTCGGCGGCGTCTGGTTCGTCGCCAAAGCGGATTACGCCGCCATGCTCGGCACATCGAAGACGCTCGGCAACTATTTGACGGACGACATGGGCAGAACGCTGTATTACTTTGACAAAGATACGCCAGGCGCGAGCGTCTGCGAAGGAACCTGCCTCGCCAATTGGCCGGCCTACTACGCTTCCGGTTCCGCCCTGCCGACAGGCGCGAACGCCGCGGACTGGGGCAGCCTTACCCGCGCCGACGGCAGCAAGCAATCCACGTACAAAGGCTATCCGCTCTACTATTTCATCAAAGATACGAAGCATGGCGACACGCTCGGTCAAGACGTCAACCATGTCTGGTTCGTCCTGAATCCCGCGACCTTCACGGGCACGACGGCGCCGGTGCCGAAGACGTACACGATCGAAATCAAGGATTATTCGTTCGGCATGGGTCCGCTCACGGTCGAGGCAGGTTCCCATATCGTGTTCAAGAACGAGGACGACGTCAGCCATAGCGCCGTCGCGGTGGACGGCAGCTTCTCCGTACCGCTTCTGGCCAAGAACGAATCGTACACGATTACGCTGACGAAGCCGGGGACGTACGATTTCTATTGCCAGCCGCACATGAAATTCATGACCGGTCAAATCATCGTGATCTAACGGCAAGGAGGCTGAAACGCGATGCGGAATCTGCAACGAAGAGCGATAAGCCCTCGCTCGCGGCTCATCGGGATCGGCCTGCTGCTTGCGTGCTGCCTCCTGCTCGCGGCATGCGGCAATTCCGGCAGCGCCGCCAATTCCGGTAACGGCAGTACGTCCTCCGGCCCAACAATCGGCACATCCGGCGATGACAAGAGCGACGTCGCAGCGCCGGGCTCGAATACCGCCGGGACAGGTAACGGCGGAACGGGCAACGGCAATACGGGGAATGGCAGTACGGGCAACAGCGGCGGAACCGCAAACGCAAGCGGCGGTACGGGTACAGAGAACGCAAGCTCGGGCAGCTCCGGCACGGGTAGTACCGGTAGTACCGGCAGTACCGGCAGCACTAGCGGCACGGACGAAAACAGTGACAATCAGGCGAGCGCGAACAGCAGCGATCAGAAAGCCGTATCGGACGATGGCGGCGGCAAGCCGGCCTCTGCCTCGGCGGATACGAACGGCTCGAACGACAAAGTCGCTTCTTCCGGCCAAGCCGGCGCAGACGATCGCCCTTCCTCCTCCGATAAGATAGGCTCTGACGACAAGGGCGGCTCTTCCGCCAAGCCCGGTACCGCCGGTCATCCTTCCGCTTCCGGCAAGACGGGTACGGATAAGAAAAGCGGCAGCGCCGGAGCTGAGCCGGCAGCGGGAACCGGCAAGTCCGCTCCCGCACCGACCGCGCCGGCAGCGAAGCCGAAGACGTACACCGTCGAGATCAAGGATTTCGCCTATTCGAACGACAAGCTGACGATCAAAGCCGGGGACAGCGTCACCTTCATCAACCGCGACGAAGTGGAGCATTCCGCCACTTCGGTCGACAACGTCTTCGATACGAAGCTGCTGAAGAAGGACGCTGCCAAGACGATCACCTTCAACGATGCGGGCGAATTCAGTTACTACTGCTCCCTGCATCCAGGCATGACGGCCGTCATCACCGTCGTCAAGTAAACCCGCCGGCCTGGGGCCGTTTACCGTTAGACCGTTTGTCGTTACAATGAAATCAATTAATCATGCCGATCTTGGAGGCGCGATGCATGCACAATCTATCGGATTACGAATTGATGCTTCTCGTCAAAGGCAAGCAGCATGCCGCGCTGTCCACCCTGTACGACCGGCATGCGAAACTGGTGTACTCTTTTGCCTGGAGATCGGTCAAGGAGGAAGCCGCCGCCAAAGATATCGTGCAAGCCGTCTTTCTGCGGCTGTGGACAACCGAGTCGGTGTACAATCCGGACAAAGGCAAGTTCGTCAACTGGCTGCTCACGATCGTGCGCAACATAACGGCGGACGCGCTCCGGAAGCGGCGCAGGGAGAACAAGGGCATGCTGCATTATTTGCGGGAAGATCTTGAACGCATCCCCGACGGCGTCAGCCTGTCTCCGGAGGCGCAGGCGGAGCATCAATTCGTGCGCGAGCAGATCCGCACCGCATACCGCCATCTGAGTAAGCAGCAGATAACGCTGCTGGAGCACTTCTATTGGGAGGGCTATACGCTGAGCGAGCTGGCGGCGTTGTACAATCAGCCCCTCGGCACCGTCAAGAACCGGCTGCATCAAACGTTGAAAATATTGCGAAGACATCTGACGGCGGAAGGAGTTGGAACGGGATGACGGAACGAGGACGATCGCTCATATGCGAAGAATGCCTGAGCTATGTGGCGGGCTTGTGCAGCGAAGAAGACAAGCGCGTCTTCGAGCTTCACCTTCCGACCTGCGACGGCTGCCGGCAGGAGCTTGAAGATTTGAATATCGTTTGGGAGGCGCTCCCCGCTAATATGGAAATGATCGAGCCGCCCAAAGACCTGAAGCAGCAGGTCATGAAAGCCGTCCGCGCGGCGGATGCGGAAACGGAAGGCGGCGCGGGCGCAATCAGCGGCCTGCGTCCCTTCCGTGCAGCGGCCGAGCGCGTTCGGCATCCGTTCGGCGCAGCGTTCGAACGCGCAAGACGCCCGTCCCCCGCGAGAGAGACGAATCAGAAGCGGCTCCCGCGCGGCATGAAGCCGATGATCGCTCTCTTGACGGCCGCGGTCTCCGCGATCGTGCTGCTCTCCGTCTGGAACGCGCAGCTCCGCCGCGAGCATGCCGCCGACCCGCTGCCCGTCGAGCAGGCGTTGTCCGTCTCCGCGTCCAGCATTAAACAGCTCGTCTCCTTGAAATCGCAGTCACCCGCATCCGAAGGCTCGTCCGGCGTTGCGTGCATTGTCGACAACGGCCAAAGCCGGCAGTTCGTCGTCTATTTGTTCGGCGCCCCGCCGACGCTTGGCGAGGAGGCTTACCAGGTGTGGCTCATCAAGAACGGCAAGCGCACGAGCGCGGGCACGTTCAGAGTCGGCAGCGCCGAGCGCGGCATCGGATTGCTCGCCATGCCGATTCAAGGCAAGCAGCTCGACTTCGACGCAATCGGCATCACGCTCGAGCCCGATGAACGCGGAAGTCAGCCGCGCGGCACGCGAATGTACGGTTCCTTATCCTGAATCGCCGAATGCAGAAGGGCCGCGGCGCTGAGCCGCGGCCCTCTCTATTCGTTCGTCCGAAAAGAATCCTGTTATTATCGTACTATCGCGCTCGGGATGACCGTCGACATTGAAATCACCCTGCGAGTTGTGTCACTATTAAAGATGGCTTGCACCATGTACATTGCTAACCATACCCGACAAAGGAGCGCGATCCTGTGAAAATCCATTACCACGGCCATGCCTGCATCCAAATCGATACGGGCGGCAAATCGCTCATCATCGATCCATTCCTGAGCGGCAACCCGATTGCCAAAACCAAACCGGAGGACATTAAGGCCGATGCGATCCTGCTGACCCATGCCCACCAGGACCATATCCTGGACGCGGCGCCGATCGCGAAAGCGAATAACGACGCGCCGGTCGTCGCGAACGTAGAGCTTGCCACGTACATGTCCTGGCAAGGCGTGAAGAACGCCGTCGGCATGAACATGGGCGGCACGTTCGACCTCGGCTTCGCCAAAGCGAAGATGGTTCAGGCGTTCCACAGCTCGGGCATCGTTATCGAAGAGACGAAACAAATCCTGTATGCGGGCATGCCTGCCGGATTCCTTGTCTTCGCCGAAGGCTTGACGATTCTCCATGCCGGCGACACGTCGCTCTACGGCGACATGAAGATGATCGGCGAACGCCATCCGATCGACGTTGTATTCCTGCCGATCGGCGACCACTACACGATGGGGCCGGAAGATGCGCTGCAAGCGGCGGAGTGGTACAACGCGAAGCTGGCGGTGCCGATTCACCACAGCACGTTCCCGGGCATCAAGCAGGACGCGGAGAAATTCGTCGGCCAACTGGAGACCCGCGGCCTGAAAGGCAAAGCGATGGCGCCGGGCGACACGCTGGAAGTAGCCGGACGTTAAATAGACCGATGCAGCCAGAACCGGAAATGCTCGTTAATCGAGCGTTTCCGGGGGCAGTCCGGGGCAAACCGGGCAGTCCGGGGCAAACTCTTTTATTACAGCGGGATCGACGGCTAGTTATCCCATAATTGCTCGCTCGAGGCAGCTTAAACCGCCATTCACGGGCAGCTCCTGAGGACTTCCCGCTGCTCCCCGCTGCTTCCAACTGCTCCCCACTGCTCTCCGCAGGTCGCCCCCAGGCTAGCTCTCTGAGGCTGGCTCTCTCAGGCTGATGCTCTCAATCTGCCGCTCCCCCGGTAAAGTTGCCGAAACCATTTTGATCCATCGGCTGTTCGACCGCTAGGCAACAACATATTGCCGTCGAAGCAGGGAGACGGACAAGAGATACGTTATCGGCCGGTTTTCATCGTTTTTACGTAACCTCGCGGACAGGAGATGCGTTATGTCGCCCAATATGCAGACATTCGGTGCTTCCCGGAGGCAATAACGGATCCTGTGTCCGATCGCCAACTTAAAACACCGATTTCATTAGAAATAACGCATCCTGTGTCCGTTGCTAAGGAAGCTGTCTCGTATAGGCTATGCGAATACGCCTGTTCATACGGAATCATAGACATACAACCGCTCCCGATCGTGCGGTGCATTCGGACTGGAGGTCACAAACCATGCAAGAACGGGTCATCCAAGCCTACGACAAGCTAGCCAAAGACTATGAACTGCACGTTGATACGGACAGCGGACATAACGCTTATTATGAGCGGCCCGCCATGATGAAGCTGATGCCGCCCGATATGGAAGGAATGCATGTTCTTGACGCCGGATGCGCGGCCGGCTGGTACACGGAGCAATATATCAAGCGGGGGGCGCGCGTGACGGCGATCGATATCAGCCCGGAGATGACCGCCGCCTGCAAACGGCGCAACGGAGACCGCGCGATTGTGCTCACATGCGATTTGAACGGGGCGCTGCCGTTCGAGGATGCGTCGTTCGACCTGATCGCCAGCTCGCTCACGCTGCATTACGTCGAGGACTGGGCGCCTGTTCTCCGGGAATTCCGCCGTATCCTGAAGCCGGGCGGGCGATTTATTTTCTCGACGCATCATCCGTTCATAGACTTGAGCGACTTGGGTCAAACGAGCTACTTCCCGCGGCAATTATTGTCGGAAGTATGGAACAAGAAAGCGGCCGGGCCGGTGGAAGTCTCGTTCTACCATCGGTCGATGCAGGACATCTTGAACGCCGTCGCAGCCAGCTTCGTCATCGAGCGCATCGTCGAGCCGCAGCCCGACGAAGCGTCCGCAGCGCTTCCCGAAGCGGCCGGCTGGTTCGCCAAATGGCAGGGCTACCTGTCGACCCGCCCGCATTTTCTCATCGTCGAAGCCCGGAAATAAGGAGCGCGTAAGGCTTCGCTGCATCATGTGCCGACGACAAACGAGCCTCCGACAGCCGGGCCTTCGCCCGCTGCCGGAGGCTTTGTCAGTTTGGCTGCTTTCTAGCCGCCTGCCTCTCTTGGACTACGTGTATTTCATGGGTCATGTCAGTCTCTAGGATCGTGTCAATCTCTTGGACCGTGCCTCTCTTGGACTGCGGTTGTCTCTCGGACCGTGCCTGTCGTCATCCGGTCCGTCCGAAATTAACCGTCATCGCGGCGAAGAGAGACGTCATCTGGGACGGCAAAGTGAACCGCGACGATACCAAATGGATATTCCTGGCGATGGAGAACGGCTTGCTGTCGAGCTATACCGCCAAGGACGCATCGGACATCGCCCGCTTGTCGACGGACAGCGTTTGACCGGCCTTCAACGCGCCTGCGCAGCCGATGATCGTATCCGCCTGCTTGGCGGTAATGCCTTCGTTAAGGCCGAGACGCCATGCCTTCCTTTGTTGTCGACAAGTGCACGCAATTCACGCTGCTAGCCCGCCTCCGCCAAGCGCCGTCTCCGAACGTCAAAATGACCGCCGAGGCATGCTCGGCGGCCAGCTTCTTGCACAATGCGGTTTCATACGGCCGATGCCGCGCGTTCCGAGCTCGTTAACGCAATTCTTCCAGCGCCTTGAGGAAGATTTCGTTCTCCTCGTGCGTGCCTACCGAGACGCGGAAATGGTTCGGGAAGCCCCAGCTCTTGGCATAGCGGACGATAATGCCGCGCTCCAGCAGCTGCTGGTAGATGCGCTCCGCCTGCTCCCCGATCTCCACGAGCACGAAGTTCGCCATGCTCTCCGTATACGGCATGGACAGCTTGCGGAAGCCGGCGTACAGCTGCTCGCGGCCTTCTTCGTTCATCCGGCGCGATGCGCCGATATGCGCCTCGTCGTGAAGCGCCGCCGTCGCGGCCGCCTCGGCCAGCGCATTGACGTTGAACGGCTCCTTCACCTTCAACAGCGTGCGGATGACCGCCGATGGCGCGGCGCCGAAGCCGACGCGGATTCCGGCAAGCCCGTAGATTTTGGAGAACGTATGCAGCGCGATGACCGGATACCCTTCGCGGACCAGAGCGATGCCGTCGCTATAATCGTCGGCCGTCACATAGTGCTTGTACGCAACGTCGATGACGACGAGCACGCGCTCGGGCAGGCGGTCGAGGAAGCTGCGCAGCTCGGCCTCCGGCAGATACGTGCCGGTCGGATTGTTCGGCGAGCATAGGTAGACGATCTTCGTCTTCTCGGTTACGGCCGCCAGCAGATCTTCAGCCGCGTACCGGAATCCGTCGCGAAGCGGCACCTTCACGATCGGGCTCTCCATCAGATTCGCGCCGAATGCGTACTCGCTGAAGGTCGGGTCCGGCACGATGATTTCATCGCCCTTCTCCAGGTAAGCCTGCGAGATGAGCACGATCAGCTCGTCCCCGCCGTTCGTCACGACGAAATTGTCGCTCGCGAGCCCGAACTCCTGCGCCAGCGCGTTCACCAGATTGGACGACAGCCCGTCCGGATAACGGTGCAGCTCGCCCAGCCGCGCTTGAATGGCCTCCAGCGCCTTCGGCGACGGGCCGAGCGAATTCTCGTTCGATGCCAGCTTCACGACACGATCCAGGCCGTATTCCTGCTGCACCTCCCAGATCGGTTTGCCGGGCGTGTACGGCTTGATGGTGTCCAGCGCTTGTCTCGCTTTGACATGCAGAGCGGTGTTCTCCCCGATTTGCGTCATGGTTGTTCCTCTCCATCTCTTATGTAGTGTCGTTTCGGTGAATCTTGTCTGCTTGTGCATGGCCAGCCGGCCGCGGTGTGCGCGAATCCGGCGACATGCCGTTCTTCATGTTATAGCGCATATTGCATAGCGTTAGCAAGAGGAACGTGGAAAAGACGCACGAAAAGGCCGTTCCGCAAGCGGCGGCATCTGCTTGCGGAACGGCTTTTAGCGTGTTGGCCGTATTGGTCAGCCTTTGGCTATGTCGGTTGGCCACTGGCATCTTGATTGGCTTATGGCATGTTGGTTAGCCTCCGGCATCTTGCTTGTCCGTCAGCATCCTGCTGACCTGGCATCCTGCATTGGCCTCATGCATCCTGGCGCCGTCGGCATCTTCCGTTGGCAACATGCATCCTGCGGCCGTCGGCATCCGGCCTTCACGGCCTTAGTTGTCGGCGACGAGCTTCATCACGACTTCGTTCAGCTTTTCCAAATTCTCTTCATTCCCATTGCCGGCGTAGCTTTTGACGTGCTCGAACACCTTGGCCTCTTCGAACTGCTGGCGGAAGACGATGCCCGTCTTGCCGCCGCCCAGGTCCTCGAACAATGCGGTGAGACGGAAAATCGGGGCCGCCACATGCTTGAGCACGATGCGTTCGGGCGCGGCGATCTCCTCGAACACGTTCGTGTTCGGGTAATCGACGCCGTTCGGGCCGTGCATGACGAATACCCAAGCGCCTCCGGGCCGCGGATCGAATTCGCTGAACGTATTCGTGAATCCTTTCGGCCCCCACCATTGCGCCAGCAGCTCCGGATTCGTCCATGCGTCGAACACAAGCTCCCGCGGCGCATCGATCACGCGTACGGCGACCAGTTCGTTCTCGCCGGCATCGTCATACTGGAAAGGTTTGTTCGTCATCGTCAACCCTGCTTTCGTCTTCATATTTACTGCCGAAATCCCGTTACTCCGACAACAGCTTCCCCAGCATGTCCATCATGATGCCCGTGCCGTGCTCGCGCTGCTCCGCCGTGTCATGCCCGTCAAGGAATACGCCCGACTCCGTGAATACAAGCCGCGTCCCTTCGTTCTCCGGCTTCAATTCGACCGACGCGACCGAGACCGAGACCCGGTTCCCGTTCATATCGAGCGAGTACGAATAAACGATCCGCTCGTCTTGGACAATCTCCTGGTAATTCGCTTCGAACTGAACCGTCGTGCCGTCCGGGAACGTGTCGCTATTGAACTCCCGCCCGCCGACGCGAAATTCGAACACCTCCGACTTCGCGAACCATTTGGCCTTCGCTTCGGGATTCGACCAGGCGGCGAATACGCGTTCCGGCTTCGCCCCGTAGACGCGTTCGACCGTAAATACGGCATGTTCGGCTTTGCGCTGCATTGTCATGATTAATTTCCTCCTCCATTATTATCGTCCGCATGATCCAGCCCGTCCGAGAGAAAATCGCCCAGCCTGTCCAGCTTGTTCTCCCAGCCCTTCTTCCGTTCGAAGAAAAACTTCTCATGGCTCCGCTTCATCGTGTGCAGCAGGCCGATAAAATCATCCACGCTTAAGCCGTCCTTCGTCTCCATCAAACTTGCGACATGCTCCAGCTCGCCGAGCAGCTTCTGCTGTACGCGAATCGTCTCTCTCGCCCGCTCCATCTGCTGGGCAACGATATCCGCCGGACCGTACTCGCCGCCGGACAGCACCATGCGAACTTCGTCCAGCGACAGATTCAGCTCCTTCAACGCGAGGATCTGATGCAGACGGGAAATGTCCGCTTCATTGTATAGCCGGTGCCCCGAATCGGAGAACGCCGACGGCGAGAACAGCCCGATGTTGTCGTAGAACCGAAGCGTCCGTACCGTCAGCCCGGTCAGCTTCGCAAGCTGGCCTACCTTCCATGTCCGCTGCATAATCATCCCCTTCGAATCGCGACTGCAATTCCCGGTAGTTTCACTATAAAACATGACGTTACGTCATGATCAAGCATTATTTTTATTTTCGTCCAAAAATCATCGTTATAGGCTGCGGCGGCCGACGAATTCGCCCCTGGGAAGGATTTCGCGGCTTTTCATGACCGTCTATGGCGGATAACACTGCCCGAATGACAACTTTATCGACACTTTTGCCGGTCTGCGGCAGGTAAAGCTGTCCGAATGACAACTTTATCGGCATTTTTGCCAATCTGCGGCGGATAAAGCTGCTCGAATGACAACTTTATCGACACTTTTGCCGGTCTGCGGCAGGTAAAGTTGCCGGAATGACAACTTTATCGACACTTTTGCCGGTCTGCAGCGGATAAAGCTGCCGGAATGACAACTTTATCGACACTTTGCCGGTCTGCGGCGGGTAAAGCTGACCGAAAGGCAGCTTTCCAATTTATCCACGACTTTTTTGCTATTCTGCAGCAGGTGTGTGAGGTTCTTTGCAAGTCTACTGGGTTACAAGCTGCGGCGGACCAACGAATTCGCCCCTGCGCCGCTTCTTCAAGCGATCGCAGGGGCGGTGGGTGCCGTGCAAGCCTATTCGGTTCCTGAGGTTCCGCATGTACCCGATCCGACCCGATCGCTGCCGGCTTCGGCGGATCATGTCAGCCTGCGTTCACGATGCCGATCACGAATCCGTCATAGCCTTTGCTCCCGACGGTCTGAATCGCCGTCGCCGATATGCGCGGCTCCTGCGCGAGCAGGTCGATGAACGCCCGCACGCCTCGAACCCGTGGGTCGGTGCTGTGACGGTTGACGACCTCGCCTTCGCGAACGACGTTGTCGCCGACGATGACCGTGCCGGAATGCGAGAAGCGCAGCGCCCATTGCAGGTAGGCCGGATTGTTCGGCTTATCGGCGTCGATGAAGATCAGATCGAACGGCTCCGCGCCTTCTTCCTCCAGCTTCGCCAGCTGCTCGAGCGCCGGACCGACCCGGATATCGACAAGGCTTTCCAGTCCGGCATGCGCAAGGTTAGCCTGCGCGACCTGCGCATGCAGCGGATCCAGCTCCAGCGTCACTATCCGCCCGTCTGCAGGCAGCGCTTGGCCCATCCAGATCGTGCTGTAGCCGCCGAGCGTGCCGATCTCGAGAATCCGCTTGGCATTCGTCATGCGAACGAGCAGCTGCAGCAGCATTCCTTGACAGGGGGATACGTCGATCGGCGGCAATTCCGCCGCCTTGTTCGCTGCCAGCGCCCGTTCCAGCACAGCGTCCCTTGGCAGCAGACGCTCCGCCATATAATCGTCGACAAGGCTCCAGGTTTCGTTCATCTTCATGATTGCCCATCTCCTCGCAATGAATGGTTGTGACTTACAATTTCATTGTAGAAGAAGTAAACTAATAAATATAATATATCTTTAACCTGGACTCATATATGAAATGTATGAGTGGGTCGAACGGTACGAAGAACGAATGAGACCCGATTACGCGTACGATCAGGAGGAGGAACGCGGAAATGAATTTGCATGCGCTACGCCTCTTTCATGTCATCGCGGCGACCGGCAGCGTGACGCGCGCGTCGGAGCTGCTGACTATCAGCCAGCCGGCCATCACCGCGCAAACCAAGAAATTCGAGAAAGAGCTGGGCTTCCCGCTCCTGCAGCCGAGCGGCCGCGGCATCGCGTTGACGGATGCCGGCGAGCAGCTCGCCTCGCTCGCCAAACGGTTGTTCGCGGTGGAGCAGCAGATCGAGCAGTTCTGCACGGAATACCGGAGCGGCGCGGTCGGACATATCCGCATCGCGGCCACTTATTTGCCGGCGCAGTTTCTTATACCCGCCTGGATCGCCAAGTTCAAGCAGCGCTACGAGCAGGTGGAAATGACGATCACGACGACCAATTCCACCGATGCGCTCAAGCTGCTCCTCGGCATGGAGGCCGATATCGCCGTCTATGGCGGGCTGTCGGAAGAATATCCGGACTCGGTCCAGTCCGAGCAGCTGTTCCAGGACGAGCTCTGGTTCGTCGTCGCGCCGGGCCATCCGTTCGCGGGCCGGCGGGTCACGCTGCGCGACATGATGAACGAGCCGTTCGTCATGCGCGAAGAAGGCAGCTCGACCCGCGAGCGGCTGTTCGCGCTATGCCGGACCTACAATGCGCCGATGCCGCGAATCGCCCTTCAATTCAACGGCCTGCACGAAGCGATCACGGCCGTCATCGCCGGGTACGGCGCCAATTTCGTCTCGTCGCTCGTCGTGCGCGAGCATGTCGAGCGCGGCGAGCTGTGCCGCGTGTTCGTGGAAGGCATCCGGCTGCAGAACACGATCGCCATCTGCACCCGCAAGCACGAGCCGCTGTCCGCCGCGGCGGCCAACCTCGTCGCCCTCATCCGCCGGACGCACGAGTAACAAGCTGCGAGTGGCAGCAGCCGTACAAAAAGATGTCCCGTAAGCCATACTCCAATCGGCTTCGGGACATTTTTATACCACTCCAAGTATCAAAATACCGCTCAATCAGAAGCGCCTTCGAGATGCGCCTTCGCTAGGCATGCGCGGCAATGTTCGCTTTGATGCGCTCCGTCTCTTGCTCGCGCTCCGCCGGCGTCATGCGCGGACAGACGAAGCATTTCGTGCCGCACTCGCGGCGGTCGTATTGGCAGCAGCCCGACCGCATGATCCATCGCTTGCCCGGCTCATACGGATTGTCGACGTAGCGGACCGTCCACTGGAACGGATTCTTCTTCCGATTGAACGCTTCGGCTTCGATCGCATCGGTCAAGAGCCGGAACTGATAGTCGTATCGCGCCTTAATCTCGGCCGGGATCTCCGCCGTGTCGACGAATTCCTTCACCATCGCCGCGATGCCGCCGAACTGCAGCCAGATCAGCTCCGGCTTCATCCCCGCCGCTGTCGCGATCGCTTCCACGGCAGGCGTTACATCGTTCGCGATGAACCGCTTCCAGTCTGCCGCGATGAACGCGTCGCCCGACTCGGCCGGAACGTCCTGCGTCAGCACCTCGCGGATGCGGTATCCAAAATGCGGATGACCATGCCCTTCCTCGTAATCGATCTGAAACGATAGATTCGCAAGCGAGAGATCGAGCACCTTGCCGTACGTCGCCAGAAACATCAGCTTCGTCACGCACAGATTGCATAGCGACGTGCCGATGAAGGAGCCCGGCAGAAACCTGTCGGTAGCCTGAACGATCGTTCCCGCCTTGGCCATCATTTCCTGTATCCGCTCGATCCGGCCGAACTCGGCCGCCGGCATTTCATCCAGCACATGATCGACGCCTTCCGGCGAAATATGTAAATAAGTTCTCGCTAAAGTAAAATCGTAAGCGGTCGTCACCGTTATCGCCTCGTCCCTATGATAATGATTATCATTTCCGTTTATTTTATCATATGGGAGCCGGGGGTACAATTATTCCTTCATCCGCGGTCTTTACAGTTTCTTGACGGATCCTTTAACAGTCCTTTGTTCTGCTTGATCATAGACTTCATAGATTTCGAACGTTCCCTCTTCAAAGAACAACGGAAACCGCCGCTTAAACCACTCTTGCATGGGATAATGGAGCGCCTCCTGGATCGGAACCCATTCCAACTCGCCTTCAGGCGGATTCTGCAATAGTTCGCCTTCATAGGACGTAGCCAAATAGTTGAACACCATATACCTGAAATTCTGTTTCGGGTCGACGTATTCGTCCAGGCCTTTATAAATCAAATCCTTGACGCGAAGTCCCGTTTCTTCCCATACTTCGCGGATCGCGCCTTCCGTCAAGCTTTCCGGGAAATCGACCTTCCCTCCAGGTCCGATCCAACCGGGGAAGCCTAGCTTATCGGGCCTGTTCACGAGCAGCACCTTGTCTCCATCCTGTACGAGACACATCGTATAGAGGGCTATTTTGACTTGTGGGTTCATTGTCACGGGTTGTCTCTTCCTTCCTCGCTTCTCAATATGATGAAGATGATAGATAACGCTGCATGATCTCTTTATTCTCATGCCACCAGAACATTTGTCGATGGTTGGTTTGTTCAAATCCCAGTTTCAGCGCTAATTGCAGCGATGCTTGGTTCCCCGAGTCGCATCCCCAATTCGGGATAAGTTGGACAGCCAGGCAATGTTTAATAAAAGCGCAGCAAACCATCGTGGCTAGTCCTTTTCGCTGAAACTGTTCCTGTGTCATGATATCGATTTCGGTCTTTCCATCGCCGACCGCAAATGACGTACATGCGCTTACGATCCGTTGATCCGCCAGTATACAATACCCAAGTCCAAACTTCATAAAATTCGGCGTTGAAGGCCACAACGTATGATAATGCGGATTTTCCGTTCGAAATTGTTCAAATAAACCGGCATCCATTGGTCGCAATTCCATGCCTTCGGGTAATTCTTGCATGGTGTTTGCCGCTAATGCAAACTTGGACGCATTGAACCGAAACGAAGAATGGTACAAGGTGACGGTCAAGCTGGTCATTTTATCATGCAGCAATGGTAACCAATCGGATGTAGAACAATAGAGATCGAAATACAAGACATGATTCTGAGGATCCGTCAAAAAAAGAACAATATCGTCATTGAACGCTTCGTCATACGGATCGCCTGCCAAAAAATACTTTCCCCCGTTGTTGGCGATTAAACAGCTGGTGGGCTGGGTCTTATGATTGACGAATATTTTACCCGATTGGATATGTTCGATAACGGAATAGGCATAGACGGCTTTATGATCAGCGACCCTCAGTAATGGGATAACGATTGGATATTCATCCGTCGTTAGCTGGAACATCGCTTTCCTCTCTTTCATAGACTCGATATATGCGCCACAAGCTCAGCAGCTAATTGTTCCTTCGGCCGAAGCCCGTCGTAAATCAAATCCGACGTTGCCTTCAAATTCTCCTGAAGCAGGCGGATCGCCATTCCTTCGCCATCATGAAAGCTTTTAACATAGTCTAACACATGATTCAACCTGGCATCGACGGGTTCGCTGATATAATCATAGGTCAAATTCCGCATGATTCTTCTACACAACGCGATTTCAAGCGGCAGGTCTATGTAGACGACCGTATGGATTAATTCTTGCATGCCCTCCCTCAATCTGCCGAAAGGTTCTTCCACAATAATGATGGATGCCGGCTTCAATCTGCGGTTCCACGGATCAATGATTTCATGTCCATGGCATAGCCGAAGAAGGTCCTCATCGAATCGGTCGTTTCTGATCTCTTTACGAACGATATCCATCGGATCCGTTATGATCTCTTGCTCAAGCCTTCGATACACATCCACGGGATCGGGAGAGACGAGCGTCGATTGGTAGGCATCGAAGTATACGCTAACCGCATCATCAAGCGCTTCAACCACGCTTGCCATTAACGAGCTTTTGCCCGCTCCCGAAGGTCCGCAGATACAAATGATTTTGGATGCATGATCCACATGAACTCCCCCATTTCCGATGATTGGACCGTACGACCATTTAACAGCCGGTGTTCGTATGCAAAAAGGAGCCAATACTTGATTCGTATCAGCTCCTATGCCTACTGTACCGCATTTCGCATGCGAATCATCGAGAAATTCACGGTTGATGCGGCGACGGCATCGCGCAAAAGCATTAACGACGGCGTGACCCGCAGCTCGATCCCCTCTTGCAGAATCGCAGCGAGCAAATCATTGATTCGGACGACATCCAGCGGTTTGACGGTTTGAGTCGCTATGTAATACCCCGCATTGGGTTCATGCAATTCGAAATCTTGCGGATCGAACGCATAACGATAGATAGTCCCTGTCCGCACCCGTTCGAACCAGCCCGACTCGATCGCAACCATCCGCTTGGTCCCGGACATGCCGAAGAACTTCTCCGCATCCCCCGCCGTCGTATCCTCCTTAGGCCAGATGCACACCCTCGGACAGTCGCGCGGAAAATAGTAATGGGGCGCATGAAACGCGTCAATCGTCCATACCTTCGCCGGTTCATTCGTCTGATTGTAGATGATTCGCGGTTCGAACGCTTGAATATCCGGCTCTTCGCTGAAATGGTACAGGTGCATAAGGGACCTCGCTTTTCATTTCATCGTTTGTCTTCAATTCGCCAGTCTACTTCATCGACTTCAAATAAATTCGGCATAGAGCTGCTCGAAGGTTTCGAATTTCTCTACTTCTCTACCAACCTTACCATATTCAGCCGCATATTCATCTATCATTTCAAGAAACTTCTCTTTGAGTACTCGTAAATTGCCCGCATCGAAGTACTGCATCACATCGAATTTGGCCGTTCCCCGCTCCGCGGTCATTTCGTCCAGGAAGCCTTGAGCGCCAAGCGCCGCAAAAAAGGCGTACGACTTATCGTTCGTATCCACGCTGTTGATGATTTTGTTGCGGCAGTTACACCATAATTCTTCGTAAGTTCCTTTAAGATTATCGAAGGTCGGAACGGGTTTCGCAATGAAACGGTCGCACATGGAGCTGTATAATTGCGCAACGCTCTTCAGCACGTTTAACGATGCAATACGCATTTCGTCTACGGTATTCGCGTCGATGACAGCCATGTACAGCGATTCGAAAGCATCGGGTACGAAGGGATACATGACTAGTTCTTCCAAATACCGCTTGACCCCCCGCTTAATATACGTATTATTCATGCTGACCAGGGCATTCACCAGATTATACAACACGCCGGCAGCCGCCTGGCGCACAGAACCGATATCCTCTGCCAGCATTGTACCCGCGTATTCCTGCTTGGCACTGTCCATCCACTTTCGAGCCCGGCGCAGGCATTCTTCGCCAACCGGCTTGGCAAGCGCATCAAGCGCTTGCTGTCTGTAGCGTTTGAATTTCTCCAAGTACTCCGGCTTGGCGCAATACAGGATCTGGAGCTCAACGAGGCTCGCCACAGCCGGACTATCCAAGCTGGCTTGCTCCTGAATTCGGGTATTCCACGGCGTGCAGTACAAATCATAGCCCACATCCTCCAGGATGAAGCAGTAGGCGATCTCCCAGCCCCGGTCCGTGTTATTGATGATGATTAAATCCAGATCGCTCTTCTCATGGAAATCCCCGGTGCTAAACGACCCGGTAAGCCCAATAATGGCGATATCGTCCGGAAAATCCCTCTTCGCGCGTTCGATCACCATGTCGATGAGTCGTTCGTTCTTTTCTAAGAGCTTCGTCTTCGTCGCTTCGTTCATGGTCTGCACCCCTTCATCGGTCCGTTCTCTAACTTCCCATCTATACATACCTATCTATACATATATAGGAAATGAAGCATGGATTCCAGGGGGAGTTTGGTTTTACTTAACTGGTGTACTCCAATCCGCTTTAAATTCTTGCATAGGCCCTTTGTTATCTTTTCTTCTGGTCTCCGTATAAGTCCCATTCGTATACGACGCCAAGACCTTCCTCCAAAATTTCTGTGCAGGCAGATTCCAATCGAATTGGCTTACCCGCCAATATCCTTCAAACCGATCAAATGCCATGCTTGCGGCTTGCTTACCAATATGTTGGTTCCTATATTTCCTGAGCACAAAAAAATGATTCAAATAGTGAATGTCCTCTTCGACAATATATTTAATGACGACAAAGCCCGCTATTCGCCCATTTGCCCGTATGAAGAACGGGCTGTAATTCGGATCGTCAAACCAATCGATGATGGCGGGATTCGTTATAAAACGTCCGCACTCATTGATATCGGATCCACTTAATTCGGAGAGATCATATGCTCCAAGTTCAAATAGATGCTGCAGAGCGATCCGCCCGTCTCCCTTAACTTTCTCCAGCTCAACAACCACCTGACCACTTCCTGACGGTTTAATAGGTTTGCGACGAAATGGGTCTCAGAAACTTGCATACAAGAAATCCGCTGAATAGCCGTTCAGACCAGCGGATTGACTTGAATTAGGACTCGACACTTTCCGCTTCCAAGCTGTTGCTGCACCGTCTCGGCCTCCGCAGGAAAGGATTGCGGGAAAGGTCCGGAGAAGCTCAATCCAGCAAAATAACGGGCATCTCTTGTTACGAGCTCGCAATCCAACATGATACAGCTCACTCCCGAGTGTTTGGATTTGCTTTCCGCACGACTAAGGTACAAGGACTTATTTCAAAAATATGGTATCACAAGTGTTTTTTTGTAGCTATAGATTTTGGAGTCGGTCCACGGTTTTATTAGCTATATTACCTTTGCATCTGCTAACTCGCGCACGATGGGCACTTATTGCATTCATAGGCTTCCAAAGAACGATTAGGAATTCGCAGCCTTCGTTCAACCGTTTAGTAGTCGGGAAAGATGTACTCACTATTGAAGATATTATAGAAGAGAACCAGAGGAACGCCGGATATGGCGAGAAGATGCTTCTCTTGAAGAAGGAGTCCGAATATGTTGGCTTCGTTACATATCTCCTTCAAAATCCACATGATAACTGCAGTTGGATCGGACTGTTCATCATCCGTCATGATCATGAAAGAAAAGGGATCGGGACGATTGCCTTAGCGTTGCTGGAAGGACGACTAAAGGAACACAAAATAGATAGAGTCCGATTATGTGTTCAACATGGAAACATAAAAGGGGCATCATTTTGGAATCAACATGGCTTCCATGTCATAAACAGCGGATTTGACAATCGCAACAACCGAATCGATATTTATGAGAAAGCATTTCGCTAGCAATCATTACATACAAAATGAAGGAATGAAATGCATAGAACCATTTGCAGCCGAAGCGCTGTCAATAAGGCAAATCGAAGGCACCCCGCCGGGGCGCCTTCGAAGAGACTTTATCGCTGCTGCACTTATAACGCGGAAGACTGCCGGCTTAGAAATCGCCGAACAGCAGCATCCGTGCTTAGTCCGATCGCAAGGCTATAAGCGGAACGGGCATCATCTATGCGGTTCATCCGCTTATACAAGTGACCGGCAAGCGCCCAATAGGGCTGATAGTTCGCCACGTCTTCGGATGGAATGGCTTCCAGTAACGCGAGGCCTCGTTCCGCCCCGTAGGCCTCTGCAATCGCGGCGGCCCGGCCGACCGATACTCCCAATCCAGGGGAAATTCGAACAAGCCCCTCATAGAGAAGAGCAATCTCTTCCCACTCGATGCGCCCGGTCCATAGACGTTGAGCATGTATCGATTGAATCGCGGCGATGAGCTGGAAACGGCCGATTCGCCCCGCTTGCGAAGCTGCATGCAGATAACGCTCCGCTTCCATGATCAAGCTTTGCTCCCATCGTGCACAATTCTGCTCGGAGAGGGGAATATAGTCCCCTTCCTCATCATATCGGGCCGCACGGCGCGCTTCGCAGTAAAGCATGGCTGCCAACAGACCGTAAACCTCCGGTTCCCGGGGGGCGAATTGGAGAAGCAGCTTGCCCAGATAGATCGCTTCCTCCGCCAATCCTCTTCTGGGCGAATCGGCCATGCCTGCCTCGTCCCATCCGCTGCCATAGGCGGCATAAACGGCCTCCAGAACGGAATCGAGACGCTCCGGGATTTCTTCCGCATCAGGTAGCTCAAAGGTAAGGCGTTCAGCGCGGATTTTCGCTTTTACCCTCGTAAGACGCTGGCCCATGGTGGAAGGTTTTACGATGAACGCGGACGCGATTCGCGCCGCATCGATTCCAAGCACCGTCTGCAGCATAAGCGGCGTACGCATAGCAGGCTCAATGGCCGGATGAGCGCACAGAAACATCATCCTCAGCCGTTCGTCAGGGAAAGCATCGTTCGAAGCAGTCCGGCGCTGTGCCTCCTCGGATATGGCAAGGAGCGTCGGCAGCGCATGCTCGGAAATCCGAGTGCGGCGGGCTTGGTCGATAAGCCGCCTGCGAGCGGCCGTAGCCAGCCAGGCTTCTGGCTTATCCGGTATGCCGGCCTTGGGCCAAGACTCCAGCGCCGCGAGAAAAGCATCCCCGATGGCATCCTCGACAGCCTGCAAATCCCGCCAATTTACAGCCAGATAGGAGAGCAAGCGGCCGTATGCGGCGCGAGCCGTCTCTTCAATGACCTGATGAATGGCCATCGTTTACTTCAACGCAGGAATATTCTGTCTGACCTCAACCACCTCGACGGGACCGCGAGCAGCCCAGTCCAATGCGGTGTCCAGGTCAGGAACATCAATGACGAATATCCCGCCGAGCTGCTCCTTCGTCTCCGGGAACGGTCCGTCCTGAACGACCATCTCACCGCCGCGGCGCTTCACCGTGGCAGCTGTTTCGGGCGCGTAGAGACCCGAACCGAATACCACGATTCCAGCTTGCCGGAGCGCATGCACATAGTGCGTCCAGCCGGCCAAGTATTCTTGCTGCCGGGCCGGATCCGTTCTTGCCGCAAAATCCTCCTGGTTTTCGTAAAACATCAAGGTGTAATTCATTCGAAAACGCCTCCTTAAATCCTATTATAATTTGGTCTCGGTATAATGTCGTTCCCGTTATCCCGATTTCTACATTCCATGAAAATATCTTATTAATAATCTCTTACCGCTACCGGGGAGGGCTTGTTGCGCCCTTTAATTGTTCGACATCGCTCATTGTCGCTGCAAATGGTCGACTGCGGCATTCGCGTCAACGCCGTAGCGCCAGGACCGATCTGGACGCCGCTCATCGTGTCCAGCTATTCGGCCTAGTATGTGAAAACCTTCGGGCTGGAAACGCCGATGAAACGGGGAGGGGGGCAGCCGTTCGAGCCGGCGCCGGCCTACGTCTACCTCGCTTCCGACGACTCGTCCTTCGTAACCGGCCAAGTGCTCCACGTCAACGGCGTCATGATGACGGTAAACTACGCAATAAGCGGGAAGGCGCTTGGGCCATCCCGCTTTCGTCATGCGCGTCCCGACTTGACCGCCGGTTAGTCTGTTACTCGTTCAAATACGTCTCGATTCGGCTCGCCGCGGATTTCGCGACCGCTTCCGCCGGCTTGCCGCCGGAGAAATAGGAGGCGGCTTCTTCCCGGATCATGGCGATGACCTTCGTATCCTTCTTCTCGTACTTGCCGACGGTTGGAAGCAGCTTCAGCACGCTGTCGATCTCTTCGGGCGTGACCGTCAACGATTGGGCGCTTCCGTTCTTGTCCTTGATCATCATTTTCATTTTGCCGCTCTTCTGCATCTCGGCGAATTGCTCCAATTTCGTCTTTACCGCGGCCTGATGCACGGGGAAGCTTCGCATGGATGGCGAAGCCTGGATTTCCTCGGAGAGCAGGAACTTCTCGAATTCCCATGCGGCCGGTTTGACTTTGGAGCGCGCATTGAGCGCAAAAGCAAGATCGGAAGAGAACGGAAGCCCCTCGTCCTCCCCGGTGCCGGGCGGATTGAGCACGACGCCTTCGCCGTTCCCCAGCGCGGACGGAAGCGTTGCCAGCTGCATCGGTTCAGAGATGTTCATCTTAGAGAAGACCTGCTGCATGCGGCCGAGATCCTCCGCCGACATCGCCCCGCTGTCGTACAGCTTCTTCACTTGTTCCAAATAGCCGCGGAAGGCGTCCATATCGAACGACGAGGAATTGCCGTTCTTCGTAACAAGCTTGCTGTAGACGGTTTCCGCCCAATAGCCCAGCAGGTCTTCCGGCTTTAACCCGCTCAGAACGTGCGCATTCCCGCCTTTCGCGGCGGCTTGTTTCGATATTTTGTCGCAGAGGGCGATGAACTGCTTCCAGTTCCATGTCTTATCGTTCACGCCCCCCGCCGAATCAAGAGCGGATTGGTTCCCGATCAACACGTCGAGCGAAAACCCGACCGGAATCGCATACCAGCCCGCACTCCCCGTCATGCCCTTCAGCACCCGCTCGTAATAATCCGCGCTGTTGAAGCTCTTGTCCTTGCCAACCAGCTCGCTCCAGTCCGCAAACATCCCTTTATCCAAGTAGCGGTCGACCGGAAGATAGCCGGTTGCGATCAGATCCGAGCCTTTGCCGGACATGAGCGCGGCGCCGACAGTGTTCACGTACTTCTCGATGTCTCCGGCGGCAGGGCCGTTGTCGCCGCTCGGACCCGATTGGATGCGCATCTGATTGCCGCTCGTATCCGTCGGCACCGTCTCTTGGATTTGAATGTCGATATTCGGATGAGCCTGCTCGAACTTGGACACCGACTCTTCCAGGAAGCGGTCCTCGGTGAACACGGATACCGTGACCGTTTGCTTGGCGTCTGCATCCGATATCGCCGTATTCGCGGTATTCGCCGCATGGGACGCAGCATTCGAATCGTTGCCTCCCGAGCCGCAAGCGCTCAGCAAGGTACCGATCAGCAGCGCCGAAGACGCCGCCGACAGCCATTTCTTGTTAACCATTCCAATCAAGCCTCCCGTAGTGTGCTTATTCCAGACGTACCCGATCGCCGTCGCTGAGCGGCTCGCTCGTATCCGTCACGATTCGCTCGGCGGGCATGAGCCCGCTCTTGATAACGACGGTATCCTCGTTCTCGCCGCCGGTCTCGACATACGTTTTCTTCGCAAAATAGGACGACCCGAGCAGCCCTTCCTTGACCGTCACCGTAAACACGTACGATCCGCCGTCGTCGGTTCTTAACGCGGAAGCCGGCAGCTTTAAGCCGGGCTTGCCGCTCTCCTGCCGGATGAATACCGTCGCCTTCAAACCGGGCGATAGGCCGGTTCCGGCAACGTCGATCGTAATCGTCTTGCCGCCCGTATCCCCTCCGTTCCCGGAGGCGCCTCCCTGCTCCGACGCATTTGTAATGCTGGCGATCTTGCCCGTAAGCTGGCGGAAATCCTGTTCGTCGACCACCACTTCGGCTTCCCGGCCGATTTGCAGGGCGGACGCGGCATCGCCGGAAGCGGCGATCTGCAGCTCGTATCCCGAAGCGTCGCTGGCCACGATGCACACCTGCTGGCCTTGGGATGCCGTGATGCCCTCTTCGGCAGACAGCGACGTTACGACGCCGTCGAACGGCGCGCGCAGAATTCGTCCGTCGCGGATTTGTTTCTCGAGGTCGTCGATTTTCCGGGCGGCGATCGCCATATCCAGCTTTTGCGTTTCGATGTCCTGCTTCTGTCTCTCTATCGAGGCGGCATCGGATCCGTCCCGGAGCAGCGGCTTCAGCGCGGCAACGAGCTGCGACAGCCTGATCTTCTGCTGCTCGTAGCGCGTTCTGTCGTCCTCCAGCGCGCGCTCCGTCTCGGCCGGATCGAACGTAAGGAGGGGATCGCCTTGCTTCACGCGGTCTCCCTTCTTCGCATAGACTCCGGTCACTTTCCAATTGCCGAGCGGCGTCAGCGGCGCCGAATACGCCGGCTGCAAATACGCATCCTCATTGACGCTGAGATCCAGGCTGCCCATCGTCGGCTCTTTCACCGCCACTTTCGGCAGCGCCAGCGATTGAATCGTCGCCGACAAATACGTGAGCAGCAGCAGGCCCAGGACAAAGAGAGCGATTGCCCAGCGAAGCGTTCGTTTGCGCCGATCCATCTCGTTCCTCCCTCCTCTCCCTATCCAATTTCGTCTCTATCGGATGTCATCGCCCGTTGAATGCTAAATTTTTCACGTCCGAACGTACGCTAGCCTTTGACCCCGGATCGCTGAATGCCGGCGACCAGTTGATCTTCGCCGTATAGAAACAGCAGTACCATCGGCGTCATGTACAGTGCCGACGACGCAAACGCCACGCCGCGCCGGCCTTCGGCGATCCGGGCCAAATACACGGACAGCGGCTGCCGGAACGGCTCGGTCAAGAAGAGCAGCGGCTGCTCGACCATATTCCAGTTGTCGGCGAACACGAGCAGCATGAGTGCCGTCATGCCCGGCTTTACGATCGGCAGCACGATATGGACGAACGCGCGGAAATGCCCTGTGCCATCGATGCGCGCCGCTTCCAGATAAGCATTCGGGATGCCGCCGACGAATTGACGCATCAGGAACACGCCGAACGCCGCGAACACGCCGGGCCAGATAATCGCGCCGTACGCGTTCAACAACCCGAGCCGGTCCGCCACGAGATAATTGGGCACCAGCGTCACCTGAAACGGCATAAGCATCGTAAGCAAATACAAGAAGAACAGCTTGTCTCTCCCCGGAAAAGCCAGCTTGGCGAACGCGTAGCCCGCCAGCGTTCCGACGACCGTCTGGCCGAGTACGATCGGCGCCGTCAGCTTGACGGAATTCCAGAAGAGCAGCAGGTATTTCGGGCTGTAGATCAGCACGTCGGCGAGTGGCTTCAGCGTTGCCCGCTCCGGCACCCAGCGGATCGACACATATGCCGTCGGCATGGCCGCAGCCTCTTCCGCTCCCGAGTCCGAATCGTCCAGGGCTCCGTAATGATGCGTAATCTCCCGCTCCGACATGAAGGCGTTCGACAAGGTCAGCACGATCGGAAACAGCACCAGAGCGCCAAATAGTAGCAGGAGCAACAGCTTCACGGAAACCTCGGCGTTAGGGGCCGTATTCATCCCTGCACCTCCCCGATTCGCCGCTCCGCCCGGAACAGCCCGTACACGGCAGTACCGATGACGAACGCAAGCAGCGCCGCGGCGGACGTGAGCTTCGGATAATCCAGGCTCTGGAATTGATTGTTCATGAAATGCTGCAGCGTATAGATCGCATCGTTCGGGTAAGCGCCGGCGACCAGATACGTCTCCCGGAACACTTTGAACGAACCGACGACCGACATGACGACGACGAAGAACGAGACGGGCACCAGGCCCGGCCAGACGATCGACCGGAACTGCCGCCAGCGGCCGGCGCCGTCGATCGACGCCGCTTCCCGCAGCTCCGCCGGGATGTTGGCAAGCCCGGCAAGGAAGAGGACGAGGTTATAGCCGGCGTTCTTCCACACATAGGCGACAAGCATGACGGCAAACGACCAGCGGCTGTTCATCCAGTCGACGGGCTGCAGTCCCCACCTGGCGAACCATCCGTTGATAGCGCCGTCCCAGTGAAACAAGGCTTGCCAGACGAGCGCGATCGACGCGACCGGCACGACGAGCGGCAGCAGGAACAGCGTCCGAAACGTCCTGCGCCATGGCACCGCCCCATTCAATGCCAGGGCGAGTCCGAGCGATACTGCGAACAAGACCGGAACGCTGACGCCCGCGAACGCGAGCGAGTTGCCGAACGCCTTGCGGAACGAGGCGCTCGCCCATAACCGACGGTAATTATCCAATCCGACGAAATGGCCTTGCACCGGGGTATCGACTAGCGAGAAGTACGCCACCGCCCCGAACGGAATCACGTAGAACAGCATGAAGCCTGCGAAGCTCGGACCCAGGAAAGCCAGCACGGCGATGGCCTCCCGTATGATTGAGCGAAGCCTGGGCAAAGAAAAACCTCCCTTCGGTTAGCGAACGCCACTCATCATAGCCCGCCAATGTGACAACCGTGTGACGGCCCACGGCGTGACAAAACGCCGATTTCCCCGCTACAATGACTCTATTGAACATGGATGTTTTGGAAGGAAGATGAAGGTGGACAAGAGGGTACTGATCGTCGAAGACGAGATCAAGCTGCGCGAGCTAATCGCCGATTATTTGGAAGCCGAGGGACTGACATGGCTGGAAGCCGAGAACGGAGACGAGGCGGTAGCGCTATTTCGCGAAAGCAAGCCGGATCTCGTCATTCTCGATATCATGATGCCGGGTCTGGACGGCTATGACGTATGCGAGGAAATCCGCAAGCAGTCGGATGTGCCGGTGCTGTTCCTGACGGCCAAGGGCGAGGAAGAGGACAAGCTGCTCGGCTACGACCTCGGCGCCGACGACTACATGACAAAGCCGTTCAGCCCTAAGGTGCTCGCGGCGAAAGTGAAGGCGCTGCTGCGCCGGGCGGAAGTGCCGCGCATCGAGCGATCGGACGCGGCAGGCCGGCAGCTCGACATGAGCGGCATGCGCATCGATATCGCTGGGAGAGAGGTCGCGCTGGACGGTGCGCCGCTCGCGATTTCGCCTAAGGAATTCGACCTGCTCCTCTTCTTCGCCAGCCATCGGAATATCGTGCTCAGCCGCGATCGGATACTGGAGCATGTCTGGGGCTTCGATTATGACGGCGATGCGCGCACGGTCGACACCCACGTCAAGCGGCTGCGGCAGAAGCTGGGTACCCGCGCGGAATGGATCGCGACGCTCCGCGGCAACGGTTACCGTTTCAAGGTGACGACATGATCCGCGTGCGCACTTCTATCGCGTTCCGGTTGTTCGCGGTCACGTTCGTCGTCATCATGCTGTTCGTCGGCCTTCTTCTGGCGCTGCTGGCGGCCGGCTTCTCCTCCTTCTACGAGCAGCGCCAGAAAAGCGATCTCAAAGCCGAGCTGCGGCAGATGGGCAGGGAGTACGCGATGCTGCCGCAGCGCGGAGGCATCCCGGGGATGCCTCCGTATATTACGCAGTTCGAAAGCGACTATTTTGCCAAAGTCGCGGTAACCACCGTTAAGAACGGCGCCATCGCCACGGTGCTCATGGGCGGCAGCGCACCGCGTAAGCAGGTCGCCTTTCGCGACGGTACGGATGGTAACCGCTTGAACGTCCCCGGCCAATCCGAAATGATTCTCGTACCGAATCCGCCCCTGCAATCGGAGATCGACGGCATCATGTTCGCCGCGCGGCAGTGGGTCAACAACGAGGCCGAGCTCCGCGAGGTCATGGAGGAAGGCAAGACGCTGGCCTATCGGTCGACGCCCGAGGTTCTCTCCTCGCAGGATGCCTCCGTCCATCAATTGATCGCCGTGACTCGCGTATCCGGCAGCGATGCCCGGAATGGAGTCGTGCTGTTCGCCGTCGCTTCGCTGCAGCCGGTCACCCATGCGGCCAGCGTGTTCAAGGTGCTGTCGGTTTATGTGCTTGGAGGCGCGCTGGTGCTAGTGTTGCTGTTATCCTTCGGATACGCGCGGATCGTGACGAAGCCGCTTATCCGGCTGAACGCGCTGGCCGGCCGGCTGGCCAATCCAGCTAACGCCGAACGCGTGCGCTGGCAGCGCAACGACGAGATCGGGGAGCTGGCGCGCACGCTCGATTTGCTGGCGGACAATTGGCATGGGACGCTGTCGGAGCTGCAGTCGGCGAACGAGAAGCTGCGCCTCGATATCGAACGGGAGAAGAGACTCGAACGGATGCGGCGGAACTTCATCGCCGGGGTATCCCACGAGCTGAAGACGCCTTTGAGCCTGATCGGGGGCTATGCGGAGGGATTGAAGGACAATATCGGAAGCGGCGCCAAGCGCGAGAAGTACGCCGAGGTCATTCTGGAGGAAACGCGCCGGATGGCGGCCATCGTGGCCGATATGCTGGATCTGTCCCATTTGGAGTCGGGACAATATTCGCTGAAGCTGGAATCGTTCCGGTTACCGGAGCTATTAAGCGATGCTGCGGATCGGGCGGCAGTGCTCGGTGCCGACAAGTCCCTCGTCGTGGAAGCGAATCTGTCCCCCGGCTCGGAAGAACGAGCGATGGCTGTCGCCGACCGCTTCCGCGTCGACCAAGTCTTGACGAATCTGGTAACGAACGCGGTACGGCATGCTCCGGAAGGCGGCAGAATCGAAGTGACTGCGGCGGCGGACGGCGACGACTGGCATATTGCCGTCTACAACGAAGGAGAGCCGATTCCGGAGGAGGAGCTGCGCCGCATTTGGGGGCAATTTTATCGGGTCGACAAGGCACGAAGCCGCGAAAGCGGCGGAACGGGTATCGGCCTTGCGATCGTGCGCCAACTCCTCGAGCTGCACGGCAGCCGCTACGGCGTGCGCAACGAGCGAAAAGGCGTGTCCTTCGGGTTTACGCTTCGCCGAGAGCAGCGTTAGGCCGGTTGCGGCGGGCGGGTACGTGCGCGGATGCTTGCGAGAGCAGCTGTCGGGGGGACAGGCGGTGCATAGGGAGCGTGCGACCCCGGCAGACCGTGCCGCCGAAGCGATTCGCCCACCTAGTTCGCCTTCTTAGCATTTCTTCGGCTGCATGATCAATCGGCTCTGCTCGCGGACAAGAGATCCCTAATTGTTATAGAAAAGGCGTATTTTCAGAGCTGCGCGGACAGGAGATCCTTTATTCCATCGTATAGCCGTCAAAAACGAGACTTTGGAGGTACATCACGGATCGTGTGTCCATAAGGAGTTCATAAAACCGCTAATCTTCAAAAATAGCGGATCCTGTGTCCGAAAAAACGAAACGGTCAACTCCGCGCAACGCCCCTTATCCCCCCCCAATTTGGCTCGTTTGCATAATTTTCGATCGATGATCATTGACGCCGTCCGTCGCTGCTCTTCGTCTCTCGGATATGACCGGTCAGCATTTATCTTACGGCTAGTTGTCGAATACAGCGTTCAAGGTCGGAGATACCAAGCCATAACCGGATCGGTTTAGCTTGGCGAGCGGCCCTGTATTTATGTCGGATCGCAACGCGCCTCCTCCTCCTCAACTGCCGCCCCGCCGGCACGATGCGGCGAGATGCCTTTTTCAGCGAATAATGGTAAAATGCTAGTTTAGAACAAGAAAATTCCGAGACATGGAGGTGCGCTATACAATGGCGACGACATTTGCCTTTATCGGTTCCTACGCGGACGCGCAAGGACCCGGCGTATATGCCTGCGCATATGACGAGCAGACGGGGGCTTTGAAGCTGATCGGCCAGACGGACGGCCTGCAAAATCCGACATTCCTCGTACCCGACGCGGAGCGTAGAACGATCTACACCGTCCTCGAGGGCAAGGACGCCGAAGGCCGAAAATGCGGCGCGGCCGCCGCGTACCGCTTCGATCCGGCGAGCGGCAGCCTGCAGCGGCTGAACGAAGCGATCACGCTTCCCGCGACGACCTGCCATATTACACTCGACAACACGCGCCACTTCGCGATGACGGCGAGCTATCACGGCGGCATGATCAGCCTCTCGCCGATTCTTGACGACGGCGGCATCGGACCGACAGCCGACATGCACCGGCACGAAGGCTCCAGCGTCCATCCGGCCCAGACACAGGCGCGCGCGCACTCGGTGATCGTCGACAACGCGAACCGGTTCGCCGTCGTGTCCGATCTCGGGCTCGACAAGCTGTTCGTGTACGAGCTGGATTTGGCGAACGCGCGCATGACGCCGCGCAGCGAGACGAGCATCGCGCCGGGCTCCGGCCCGCGCCACTTCGTCTTCCATCCGGCGCTGCCGTTCGGATACGGTATCAATGAATTGAACAGCACGATGACGGTCTATGCCTACGATGCGAACGAAGGCAGCCTCGAGGCCGTGCAGACGGTTTCCACGCTGCCGGCATCCTTCGAGGGGGACAACGCCTGCGCGGACATCCACCTGTCGCCGGACGGCAAGTTCTTGTACGGCTCGAACCGCGGGCATGACAGCCTCGCGGTCTACGGCGTCGACCAAGCAAGCGGGCGTATCGAGCCGGTCGAGCATGTCTCCACGCTCGGCGGCCACCCGCGCAATTTCGCGCTGTCGCCGGACGGACGCTTCGTGCTCTGCGCCAATCGCGACGGCAACAACATCGTAACGTTCCGCCGCGACGCCGCAACGGGCAAGCTGCAGCCGACAGGCAGCGAGCTTCGCGTGTCCAAGCCGGTGTGCATCCGCTTCGCCGCGATCGCCGACTAATCCGTCCGGCATGACCTTGGAACGGCCAGAACCCGTAGACCGGTCAGATAAGAAAAGGCCGCCTTTTGCGTCTCAATCGACGTGAAGGCGGCCTTTCTTCTTGCCGGACGTTACACGCGCAAGTCGATCGTGCTCCCCAAGTGGGGCTGCACGCTTTGCGCCATCATCTGCGTCAACTGCTGCGATTGCTGCGTCATCTGGTCCGTAGCCATCTTCAGTACGCCAATGCCGACATCGTTCATCAGCTTGCCTTGGGACATGGAGACGGAAACTGCCGGAATGTCCATGATCGAATCCTCCTTGCCGGAATGATTAGGTTACGAGAGTTCTATCGGATGATTGGCCGTCAATCGTTAGCGGCAGCGTCGGTATGCGGCGTGCGGCGTGCGGTATGCGGCGTGCGGTACGCGGAATGAGGCACGCGGAATGAGGCATGCGGAATGAGGCTCGCATCTGGCTATCCGCCCAAGGCGACCGCCCGGTTCCCGCGGTCAGCCGAGCAAACCGAGCCATTGCCAGTACGGGATCGACGCGATGACGGCCAGCACGACGGCTGCCGCATAGGCGAGCGCGATCTGCTGCCCTTGGCGATGGCTGAACGCCCGTTCGTCGGAGCTGAAATAGGCGGTCAGGTAGGTCGGCGACTGATAACTGAAGAAGAACGGATCCGTCGACAGCAGCACGACGAATACCAGAATCCACGGATGAATGCCCGCTTTGGCCGCGAGCGGCAGCAGCGCCGTCACGAGCAGGATGACCGCCGCGTCGTCGCGAACGACCAGCGTCACGGCGAAGCAGAGCGCGATGACCGCCGTCAGGAACAGCGCCGGCGAGCCGAGGAAGAGGGACATATGCCCGCCCAGGTAGCCGGTCATCGCATCCACGATGCCCAGCTCGCCGGCCGCATTCGCGAAGCTGAACGCGACGCCGAGGAACAGCAGAAACGTCCAATCGATGCCCCCGAGCAGCGATTGCCTGTCGAGCACCCCGGTTATGACGAGCACCGCGAAGCCGAGCAGCATGACCCATGTGCTGTCGATGCCGTGCAGCGGCTGCAGCATCATCATGACGATGCAGCCGACGACGACGCCGGCGGAGATCCGCTCTTCGCGGGACAACGGCCCGAGCAGCCGAAGCTGTTCATCAAGCACGCTTGCGGACACCTGCTTGACCGATTCGGAGCTCCCTTGGAACAGCCAGGACAAGACGAGCAGCATGACGGCCGCGAAGACGACGAAAGCCGGCAGCGCGTACAGCGCCCATTCCAGCCACGTGACGGGTTCTGCCGTATTCGCCAGGCTGAATGCCATCACGTTCGTATACGAACCCGTCAAGACGAACGGCGCCGTGAAGCCGTAGAACACCATCGCCGCCAACCCTAGCCCCGCCGCCCCTTTGCTGCGGTCCTTGAAGCCCATCGACTCGGACAGCGTCCGCGCGATCGGAACGCCGAGCGACACTTTGGCGGATGACGACGGAATGAGCGGATTGAGCGCGATTCCGCCCGCCACGAGCCCCCACAGCTGGCCTCGGAAATGCGCCGGGAACCGTTTCAAGGCATGCAGGGAGAGGCGGTACAGGATGCCCGACTTCGCGATGACCACGCTGAGCGACATTATGAAGATCATATACAGCCAAGTCGGCGACGCGAACCCCGATAGCGCCGTTTCCGGTTCCACGACGCCCCCGAGCACCCAGAGCATCGCCATGCCCAGCGCCACGATATAGTCGGGCACGATATTGACGATCCAAAGCAAGACCGCCGCCACCGCGATGCCGATGAACAGCATGCCCTTATCCGTCAAACCGGCAAACGGCGGAAGCAGCGCGAACAGGACGATCATGCCGGCCGCGGCGGCAAGGGCAAGCCATTCTGCCCATTGGCTCGGCTTGAACATGCGGCTCGCCCGCTCCGCGAACAGGACGCTCTTGTGCGAAGAGAGCTGCCGCTGCGCGAGTTGGAAATCCCGTTCCTCGTCGTGCCGGGCCGGCGCGCGGCCATAAGCGGCGTTCGCGCTCGATTCCGCCAGCTGCAGATACTCCAGAGCCCGATGATGCAGGCGTAGGCTGCGGCTGCACGCCGCTCCCCATTCATAGAGCGCGATCAGCTCGTCCGGACGCGATGACCAAGTCCCTTCGCGCAGCGCCGCTTCAACAAGCCGCAAGCCTTGTTCGGGCCCGTGCGCCAAGCTTAGCCGGACATAGCGCTCCATCGCGGGAAACGAGCCGAGCAGCGCATGCTCCGGGCATTGTCCGAGCAGAACGAACCATTCGCCCGCCTGCCATTCAGACTGCGTCTCGCTGCGGGCAAACGCATGCAGGACGCTCTCCCACTTCCCCTCATCGCGGTAGAGCGCGCCAAGCTCAAGCCACTGTTCATGCTGCGCATAGAACGCTTCCGCCTCGTCGATCCACTGCCGCCTCGTCTTGTAATCGTAAGCCGCGCCCGCCAATTCGGCAACCGCCGCCCGAACGTCCGGCTTCAAGCAACAGCGATCCGGCTCGCCGGGCTCCACGGCCAGAAACTTCCGAAGCGCGGGATGGATCTCGGTTTCCTTGCATAGCGCAAGCCCGAACCGCCGCTCCGCGAACGGAACGGTTGCTGCGCTGAACTGAGACAGCCACAGCAGCAGCTGGACCAGCTTGTCCGGCAGCTGCGCCAGCTCCCGCTGCAGCCATTGGCTCGTCTGCTCCTTGGAATCCCGCAGCCGCTCGTTCGTATCGATCAGCCGACGGGAGATCAACCGGATGAAATACGCCGATATCGCAGGCTGCTCGGTAATGAGCGCGTCGAACGCATCCCTGTCCAGCTTCAGCAGCACGACGGCAGCAGCGGCCACCGCCGTAGCCGACCGCGCTTCGCCGGTCAGCAGCGCCATCTCGCCCAGCGTATCGCCTTCTCCCAGGACGGCCAGCGATTGCTTCGCGCCGTCCGCCTGAACGAACAGCTCCACGCTGCCCTCGTCAATGATGTACATGCTGTCGCCGAACTCCCCTTGCGCGAACAAGACGTCGCCCGGCTGCAGCGTCTGCCGTTCCATTTTGCCGAGCAGCTTGGCCAGCTCCCGGTTGGAGAGCTCTTGAAACATTGCAATTTCCGCGATCTTCATCGTCTACGCATCCTATTCCCTATTCTTCTACCTATTGCTAGTCAAATAGTAGCACAGATGCGATTCCGACAAATAGTGTCCATATAAGCAGATCCGTTATACGGCAGCGCCGGCAAGCAGCAAAAAACCGATTAGCAAGGCCGCATTCCCTCGCCAATCGGTTCGTTGTACGGACTCAACCGCCGATATGCTCTATGGCTATTGCTGCTCCTGCACGACGACAACGATCTTCCCGCGAACATGCCGCTCCGCCAATCGCGTCAGTTCCTGCGGCACTTCCGCCAGCGCGATGCGCTTGCCGATCATCGGATCGATCTCTCCGGCCGCCAGCATCGCCATGAATGCCTCCGCCATCGCCGCCAGGTCGCGTTCCGCCCTCGAATCGCCCGACAAGTACGCGCCCGACAGCATCATCTTGTGCACGGTGAACGTCCTGTGGGACGGCTGGAAATCGGCCACCGTTTCCGGAGCGCCCGCAACGCATGCCAGCTGGCCGCCGAACGCCAGCGCGGACAGATCCGCCTGCGCCGTCTGGCGGTTGATCGTGTTCAGCGTATAATCGGCGCCAAGCCCGTTCGTCAAAGCCATTACGCGTTCGCGCACATCCTCGGTGTTGTAGTCGATGACCGCATCGGCCCCGAGCGACTTCACGTAATCGGCGTTCGCCGCGGATGCCGTCGCGAGAATCGGGGAAGCCCCGAGCGCTCTCGCCAGCTGAACGGCGTACCCGCCGACGCCGCCCGCGCCCGCATGGATCAAGATCGAATGTCCGGGGCGGACGTTCATCTTGCGGATCAGCGCTTGATAAGCCGTCATGCCGGCGCAAGGGAACGCCGCCGCGGCCTCGAAGGACAGACCGTCCGGGATGCGGGCGGCCGCGGTCGCCTGCGCGATGCCGTATTCCGCGAAGGAGCCCGGCTTCGTGAAATTGCCGTGGTAGGCGACGCGGTCGCCTACGGACCATGCCGTAACGCCTTCGCCGACTTGATCGACGATGCCGGCACCGTCCAGGCCCGGAACGAACGGATATGTCCATGCCGGATTCCCGTTCTTCGCCATTTTGTAATCCGCCGGATTCAAGCTTGCCGCCATGATGCGCACTCTGATTTCGCCGATTCCCGGCTCGGGAACCGGCAGCTCCGCCAGCGCGAACGTATGCGGTTCGCCGGGAGCGTGAAGCACGATTGCTTTCATTCCGTCAGCACCTTCCTTAATCGAATTCGTTCCCCCAGGAGCTTCGGCCCGGCCCAGCGCGACTATGCGGACGGATGGCGTACCCGGCCTGCAAGAAAAGGCTGTCGGTCACATGAAGGCGGAATCCTCCACCGCCATTATCCTCGCCATCTCCGTCTCCCGTTAGCCTCCGCGAAGGGTTGGCTTCATCAATAGATGAACATCTCCACCGATTCATTCAATTTCTCCACCAAGGCCGATAATTCCTGCGAAGCCGCGGCCGTTTGTTCGGCAGCCGCCGCCGCTTGCTCGCTGATCGATGCGACCGACTCGATTTCGCCCATCATGCCGTACGCTTTCCCGCTCTGGTCTTCGCTCGACCTCGTAATCTCGCCGACCATCCGGTACGTATCGTTGACCTTCATCCGTATGCCGTCGAACGATTGACGCGTCTGCGCGATCTGGGAAACGCCCTCGACGACGGCCTGAACGCTGCGGGCCGCGTTATCCTGCATCCCTTTGATGATCGTGGCGATCTGCTTCGTCGCCTCGCCGCTGCGCTCGGCAAGCTTGCGCGCCTCGTCGGCGACGACCGCGAAGCCGCGTCCTTGATCGCCGGCCCGCGCCGCTTCGATCGCCGCGTTCAAGGCGAGCAGGTTCGTCTGCTCCGCGATTTCGTTGATCACTTCGATAATGTCGCCGATCTTCTTCGAATCCCGCTCCAACAGCGCCATCTGCGCTTGGCCTGCTCCATCTTGTCGATCGACGTGTTAATGAACGAATTGCCTTCGCCCGCGATATCGACTGCCTCCTGCGATAGCCCCTTCGCATGATTCGCGTTCGACGCCACTTGATCCATCGACGATTCCAGACCCGCGAACAGCCGAGACATCGTTCGCGCGCGATCGGCCTGATCCACGCTTCCCTGGGCGACTTCTTCCGTGCTCGCCGTTATTTGCAGCGCCGCGTTGGCCACGCTGCCCGAAGCGGCTGAAACCTGCCCGATCGTGGCGGACAGCGACTCCAGCATCGCATTCATACTGCCGGCCAAGATGCCGAGCTCGTCCTTCGTCTTGACGTTCAGCCTCGGCCTCAAGTCGCCTTTAGCAAGCTCGCGCACGGTATCGGTTATGTACAGAATCGGCTTCACGAACCGCGGATTATAGGTCCGGTCGGACAGGTCCACCGGTTTGCCGTCATGGAGCTTGACGCTCTCGCCCGTCAGCGTCAAGCTGACCGCGGCGCCGACCATATCGGGATTCTGGCTGCTGAACGTCCGGAGCAGGTCGATATGCTTCTGCGCGTCAAGGCCGTTCAATTGACCGATGCTGGCCAGCGACTCCAGCTTCGCGACCTTGGTCTGAATATCTTGATCCAAGCGGACCGCAACGCTCTCCGTCTGCAGCTTCAATTGTTCGGCAATCTGTTTGCGGGACAAAGAAGCGTTGGGGATAAACAATGCGAAAGACATGGCAACGACGATCAAGATCGAAATAACGAGCGTTGAGGCGATAAGCTTCGTCGCCAACTTCTGGGATGTAAATCGCTGCACTGCTTTGCACCATGCAGTCATACGGATGATTTCGCTCCTTCGACGTGTTGTGCAAATGGATTTGTTGCTTCGTTCCCGAGGATGCCGGCTGCCCTAGCCTTATTCATGCGCTCACCATATGTACGAGTTTGCTAATTCCAGCCGGCTGAGCAGACATGGCTACTACGATATAAAAAAGTTGTTAGAATACTTTGCGCGCAGTCATTTGAAAATTGTTAAGAAACGACACAAGGTTACGCCGGCAGTTCGCGCGAACCGCCGTCGTAACCTTGTGTACCTGCCTCGTTCCGAGATGCCGATCGCGTTCAGGATGCGCGTTCAGCTCCAGCTCGAATGCCTCCTGGAGCGGCCCGACCGTTCCCGCCGCAACTGGGAGGCGTTACCGAGGGCTCACCGCATGGAGCGATGAATTCCTGCCCTCGGAAAGGATTTCCCCGAGGTTTCTCGGGCTAGGCCTCGAAATCCTGCCTTCGGGAAGGATTTCCCGGGGTTTCTCCGCCCTGAGCGCAGAAATTTTGCCTTCGGGACAGTAGACTTGCAAAGAACCTCACACACCTGCTGCAGAATAGAAAAAAGTCGTGGCTAAATTGGAAAGCTTCCATTCAGTCAGCTTTACCCGCCGCAGACCGGCAAAAGTGTCGATAATGTTGCCATTCGAGCAGCTTTATCCGCTGCAGACTGGCAAAAATACAGATAATGTTGCCATTCGAGCAGCTTTATCCGCTGCAGACTGGCAAAAATACAGATAATGTTGCCATTCGGGCAGCTTTATCCGCTGCAGATTAGCAAAAATGCCGATAAAGTTGTCATTCGGACAGCTTTACCTCCCGCAGACCAGTAGCTTTGCAAAGAACCTACCACGGGCAGTGGAAAACTTTACAAATAAAGAGAGTTCCCCTTCGGATCGTTACGCGAAGAAGTTGACGTTTGGGAACACCTCGCTTCTTTTTCTGGAAGCCATTTTACGCGGCCGTCCCTTGCAGGAAATGGCCGATCACTTAGAAAGTTCACCGTGGATGCAACGTTGGTTGGGACTGTCCTCCATCCGCGCCTCCAGTTTGCATCGCAAACTCGAACGACTGCCGACGGAATCGTTGCAGGAGCTTTGTCATCAAGCCGCCAAAAAGCTTGCTACGATGTACTGCGATGCGAGCCTTCGATCGCTTGGACGACTAGCCGCTGTCGATTCTTCCATGGTTACCCTCGGTAGCAAACGTGCCGAATGGGCCTATGTTTCAAAGGATTTTCACGCCAACAAGCTCCACCTGAGCTTAGGATTGGTCAATGAGACAACGTCCTATCCCTTGCGGACGGTGCTGTCGACGGCCGTCGACTCTGACAACGACGACGAAGTGCTAGCTGCGCTGGTGGAGCCTTCGGATGTCACCTGTGTTTTCGATCGCGGCTAAGTGAATTACGGTCGGTACATCGCTTCGAACGAGAACGACATTCGCTTCGTCGCGCATCCGCTTCAACAAATAAGTTTCGCACCATCCGCGAACGTAAGTGCAGCGGGGAGATCAAACGGGATGCGACAGTCGAAGTCGTTGATGCGAAAAGCGGCTGTAAGACCCACTTGCGTTTGGTTGAATACCGTTTTTTGGGTACGCGTAAGAAATGGCCTGCCATTCGCGTCTTGACGAACCGAACAGATTTAACGGCCAAACAAATCGCGCGCATCTATGCCTGGCGCTGGAAAATCGAAATTTTCCGTACGCATTCTGGTCTACTAAAGCATGACAAATCCATTTAAAAAACGGTGTTACCTACATGGTAGCAGGGGATTTGCTTTGTTTTTTGACTGCTTCCGCTGCAAATGCCCTCTCGAACTTAAGGTGCGAAAACGCCGGAATTATATGACTCATTCAAGTGCAAGAGGAGCCATTTCCCTTGTTGCAGCCACACGTGTTAGGTAGTTTGCAAAGCTGCTGCCTTCGGGAAGGATTTCCTGTGGTTTTTCCGCCCTGACGCCGAAATCCTGCCTTCGGGAAGGATTTCCCGAGGATCCCCAGCCCTGAGCGCCGAATTCCTGCCCTCGGGAAGGATGTCCCGAGGACTCGCCACACGCCAACCTTGAATTCCTGCCCTCGCGATGGTTTCCGCGAGGGTCCCAAATCGGTTTGATGCAGAGCGCAAACGAAGCATACAAGATGCAGCATAAGCATAGGCAACAGCACCTTTATGGCGTCCGTTGATCCTTGGCGAGCTGCTGGGCGATGCGCTTGCCCGTCGGCGTTCCGGCCAGTCCGCCTTGCGCCGTCTCGCGGTGCGCGCTCGGCATGGCGCTGCCGACTTCCAGCATCACCTGAATCACTTCGTCCGACGGAATCGCGCTGCGGACGCCGGCCAGCGCCATATCGGCGGCGGCCAAGGCCGTGACCGCCCCGAAGCCGTTGCGGACGATGCACGGAATCTCGACAAGCCCTGCGACCGGATCGCAGATCAGTCCGAGCGTGTTCTTCAATGCCAATCCGACCGCATGGACGGACTGGGCGGGACTTCCGCCCTTCAGCTCGACGAGCGCGCCCGCCGCCATGCCGATCGCGGAGCCGATCTCGGCCTGGCAGCCGCCTTCCGCGCCGGAGATAAAGGCATTGTTCGCGATAACGTACCCGAGCGCCCCGGCGCAGAACAGCCCGTCGACCATCCGGTCGTCGTCCCACCCGTACCGTTCCTGGCTGCTGACGAACACGCCGGGAATGATGCCGCAGGAGCCGGCGGTCGGCGTTGCGACGACGCGGCCCATCGAGGCGTTCACCTCGGACACGGCGATCGCGTACGCCATGGCATCGCCGGCGTGCGGCTGCAGCGATGCTTCATGCTCGCGCGAATACGCATGCAGCCTTTTCGCGTCTCCGCCGGTCAGCCCGCTGCGAGACGGCTTGTCGGAGTAGATCCCCTTCCGGACGGCTTCTTTCATAATGCCGTAATAGTCAAGCATCTTCTTCCGTTCCCGTTCGGCCGTCTGCCCGGATTCCATCGCCTGGTCTTCCAGCATGACGGCAGAAATCGGCCTATTCGCTTTGGCGCAAGCTTGCGCCAATTCGGCTAGCGTGCGGAATCTCAAGCGGGATCGCCACCGTTCACGTCCATATAACTGACCTCCTTCACGTTCGGCAGCCGTTTGACGCGCGCAAGCAGCTTCGCCGGAATGGCCGCATCCGCTTCGATCGCCGTCGCCGCCTCGCCCAGCCTTGCTTTGCGGTCGACATCCATATAGCCGATATTGACCCCCGCTTCGCCTAGCAGCCGCGTAATGCCGGCCAGCATGCCGGGGCGGTCGTCATGGTAGACGATGACCGTCGGGTACCGGCCGGTCATCTTGAGATCGAAGCCGTTCACCTCCACGATCTCGATGTTGCCGCCGCCGATCGAGCAGCCGGTCAGGCTCATGCGCCGGCGTCCTCCGCGCAGCGCAACGCTCAGCGTATTCGGATGAACGGCCGGCACGCCGCTCGTACGAATCAGGACTTTCATGCCGGCGGCTTCGGCGATGGCCGGCGAATCGGGAATGCGCTCGTCGTCGGTCCGGAGCCGGAGCAATCCGGCGATAACGGCGATGTCGCTCCCATGTCCGCGGTATGTTGCCGCCAAGGAGCCGAAGAACGTGATTTCCGCGCGTTCCGGCTGCCTGCCGAACAACTGCGCCGCCGCCCTTCCGAGCGTGAGCACGCCCGCCGTATGCGAGCTCGACGGACCGATCATGCCCGGGCCGATGATGCTGAATACGTCTTTGAACCGCATCCCGGCGATTCACCGCCTTCGCTCCGAATTTGCCGCGGCTTTACTTGGCTGCCGCATTATGTCATAGCGTTGCCGACCTTGCCTTCGTCTATGCCAGCCACGCCGCAAGATGTTCCCGAACGAATGCATCGTCGTTCAGATGCGGGTAGTCCCTGTAAACGCGGTCGATCTCTTCCGCTTGGCCGGGCGAAAGCTGCTCGCTCGGATTCAGGCACCATGTTCCCTGCATCAGCCCTTGACGCCGCAGCACCTCATGGATGCCCGGTATGCAGCCGGCGAAGCCATGCGACGGATCGAAGAACGCCGCGTTCGCGTCCGTCACGTCGATGCCGCGCGTCAGCCACTCCTGCGGAAGCCGCTCTTCCTGCCGCGCTTGTTTGACCGCCTCCAGCAGCTCCACCGCCTTGCGCGTCCATACCGCCCAATGCCCGAGCAAGCCGCCGGCGATCCGCTTCTCGATCGTCCGTCCGTCAGCCTGGAAGCGATAGGCCGTCAGCAAATCGTTCACGATATTATCGTCGTTGCCGGTGTACAGCGCGATGTCGTCCCGTCGGCCGGATGCGCAGACCGCCCTGACGACATCGATCGTCTGATAGCGGTTGAAAGGTGCCATCTTGATCGCGACGACGCCGGGAATATCGGCGAACGCCCGCCAGAACGCATAGCTGAGCACGCGTCCGCCGACGGACGGCTGCAAGTAAAAACCGAACACCGGCAAAATCGCGGCGATTCGCTCCGTCCGGTCCAGCAGCTCCCACTCGGTCAAGCCGTGCAGGCCGCCCATGCTGAGCAGCCCGGCGTCGTAGCCGAGCCCGGCGGCCAGCTTCGCTTCGCGGATCGCCTGCTCCGCCGGCCCGCAAATGCCGGCGACCTGGATGAACGGGCGCCGCAGACGGGCGCGCTCGACTTCTTCGGCGGCGAGGCGAAGCACCCGCTCATAGAGATTAATTCGCGGATCGCGGATTTCGAACTGCGTCGAGTGCACGCCGACGGCGATGCCGCCAGCGCCCGCAGCGAGATAATAGCGGGTCAAGGCCCGCTGATGCCGGATATCGAGCTGCCGGTTCGCGTCAAGCGCCAGCGGATGCGCCGGAATGACGAGCCCTTCATGCAGCGCGCGGCTTTGTTCGGGGGACAAGGACGAGTGGGCACGCATCGGTCAGAATTTCCCCTTTCGCTCTTGGAAATGCGTTGGCTTGTTGAGCGTCGCGCCGCCGGCCTCTACCCATTCCGCCACCCAGTCAATCATTTGCAGCAGCGACACGCGCGGGTAACCGAACAGCTTATGGCATTTGGCTGCGTTGTTCAGCAGGGCGTCCGGGGATTCCTCCCCTGCGAATACCGGCGCGGCCCCGAGCCGCTTGCCGAATTCCTCCGCGGCCCAGCGGATCGATACCGTCTCCGGCCCCGTCACGTTCAGAACGTTGACCGGCGTCTCGCAGGCGAGCAGCGCGCGGATCGCGATCGCATTGGCGTCTCCCTGCCAGATGACGTTGGCATGGCCCATCGCGAGCTGGATCGGCTTGCCGGCCTTGACCGATTTGGCGAGCTCCAGGAGGACGCCGTAGCGCATATCGATAGCGTAATTCAGCCGGTAGATGACCATCGGAATGCCGTACGTCTTGGAGAAATGCTCGAAAATCCGTTCCCGTCCAAGGCAGGACTGCCCGTATTCGCCGACCGGCGCCGGAGCTGCCGCTTCGCTCGCGCCGCCATGGCCGACAGGCGTAAACGGATACACATTGCCCGAAGAGAACACGACGATGCGCGAGCGGCGGAACTTCTCGGCTACCCGGCCCGGCACATACGCGTTCATCGCCCAGGTGAACGATTCATTGCCCGTCGTTCCGAATTTGGTGCCGGCCATGTAGATGATATTCGGCACGTCCGGCAGCGACTGAAGCGCCGCATCATCGAGCAGGTCGCAGGCGATCGTCTCGGCGCCGTCTGCGGACAGCCGCTCCTGAAGGCCCGCTTCGGAGAAGCGCGATACGGCGATGACCTTTTTGCCGACGCCCGCTTGCCGGATCGCGTTCAGCAGCAGCCGCGCCAGACTCGGTCCCATTTTGCCGCCGACGCCGAGCAGCATGATGTCCCCTTCGATGCGCCGGATGTCCCGGACGAGCGCTTCCGAAGGCTCGGCCAGCTTGGCTTCCAATTCTTCAATCGTTCTCATGGATGGTTAGACTCCTTTCGGAATGAAAGATAAGTCATGCAGACTAGAATGAGGGTGAAGTGGTAGTTGAGGAACTCGCGATGAAGGATTCGCGATGAAGGATTCGTGATGAGGGATTCGTGATGAGAACGCGTCCTGTAGGGCTAGATGCGAAGGACATATGAAAGAAACAGAACAGGGTATGTACTTTCATCTTAGTCGCGCATTGGTTAAAAGACAAATCTTTTAATCGTCTTTAAATTATTGAAATAGCCGATATAACGTCTCCTAGGAAACAGCGTCGGATACCGCGAATTTCAATTAAGAGATTGAATATATATTCTTATCGTTGTATTATTATTCATTATCTGGAAAGATGAGAGGTGGAAGCATGAAGCACCGCATATTCGTGGATGGTCAAGAAGGGACAACGGGGCTGCGCATCCATGACTATCTGAACAAGCTGCCGCATATCGAAGTGCTCCGGATCGAACCGGACAAGCGTAAAGACGAGGAAACGCGCAGGGCGATGCTGAACGAAGCCGATCTCGTCTTCTTATGCCTCCCCGATGCGGCTTCAAGAGAGGCCGTATCGATGGTAACGAATACGAAGACCGGCATCATCGATGCAAGCACGGCGTTCCGGACACACCCCGATTGGGCGTACGGCTTGCCGGAGCTGCATTCCCGGCAGCGCGGCAGCATCCGCCGATCGCACAGGGTCTCGGTCCCGGGCTGCCATGCGACGGGGTTTATTTTGGCCATGCGGCCTCTAGTGGCTGCAGGGATCGTCCCGCGCGATTACCCGGCGTCCTGTTATGCGCTTACGGGATACAGCGGCGGCGGCAAGAAGCTCATCGCGGACTATCGGAACGCTCCACGGGAGCAGCTCCTCGCGCCCAGACCTTATGCGCTTGGCCTGGACCACAAGCATCGGCCGGAGATGCAGCGCTATTCCGGGTTGGACGCAGCGCCTCTCTTCACCCCGATCGTCGGAAACTATTATCAGGGCGATGCCGTTGCCGTTCCGCTCTTTCCCCGTCTGTTCGCCAAGCCCGCAGCGGTGCGCGATATTCAAGAAACGCTTGCCGCCTGCTATAGGGATGAGCGTTTTATCCACGTTCTCCCGTACGACTCCGCCGCCGATCTCGATGACGGCTATTTTGATCTCCTGCCTTGCAATCATACGAACCAGCTGGATCTATTCGTATTCGGCCACCAGGACGAAGTGCTGATCATCGCGAGATTCGATAATTTAGGCAAAGGCGCTTCCGGTGCGGCCATTCAGAATATGAACCTGATGCTCGGGCTGGACGAGGGCACCGGACTGACGGCGGCGAACGATAGCCTTCGCTCGACCGGGAACTAACCCCCCTTGGCGTCCCGCAGGAACGTCAGGCGGAAAATTTGGCGCGGTCTTCCTTTGGGCACCTTCTCCACGTCCGCCACGGCGATCAGCCGGTGATCGAGCCACTGCTGCAGCAGGCGATGCGTGCTGCGCACCGTAATGTCCAACATCGCGGCAAGCTCATGCACCTTGTAGTCCGTCTGCCCGGTTCGCGCCACTTGGGCCATGAGCTTGCTCAAGTAAACGGACGTCATGCCCGCGTCCTCCGCCCGCTTGATCAGACCGGCATCGGTCAGCGCCAGCGCGGCTTCGAGCGGGTCCGACATGGCCAGCGGTCCGATCAGCGCCCTGTCTTCTCCGACGATGAAGCAAGTATCGCCGCCCGCATCCTTCGATTTGCGCAGCGCGGCTCTTGCGTTCGTGCCCGCTTCGTTCGCCGATCGGCCGAAGCCCATGCCGATGCTGAGCGACAGGCCGAACTTCCGGTACATGCTCCTGCCGAGCGAGATCGACTTGTAACCGCCCGTGATCCGTTCGAAAATGCCCCGCGTCGTAAAAAACAAATATTCATCGCCGCCGAGATGCGTCAAATAGCCGTCCAGCGATGCGACGTAATCGAGCAGCATCCGGTGGATGTCCAGCTTGAATTTCTGAATCTCGTGCTCGGACGCGCGGGTCTGAATCAGCCGCTCGAAATGGTCGACGTTGATCAGCCCGACGACAATCTGCGCCTCTTTGCTTTGCCGGGTTTCCGTCGACAGCAGCGCCCGCTCGAGGGCGACCGTAATATTGCCGTCCGTCGGGATGATCCATTCGTTCGGAATGCCGCGTTCCGACAGCGCCTTGGCAACGGACGCTTCGGCGGTCAGCGCGGCGTCGCAGGCGCCCGATTCGAACAGCAGCGCGTGATGCGCCGCGAGCATTTCCTTCGACGCGTTCGCCGGGCCGTCGTACGGCAGCGCTTCGGCGCGCGTCTCGTCGATCTCGGCCAGCGCTTTCGCGATCATCGGCTTGCCGAGCGTATCGACGGATACGCGCAGCCTGCGCTCCGGTCCGAGCGCGTTCTTCAGACGGGACAGCGCGCGGTAGAAGCCGGTGTCGGTAAGCGGCACGTAATGGAGCGCGGCGCTCGTCCTTACCTGCTCGCGGATGGCATTGTAAGGCACGGGCCCGGAAGCGAGGATCACTTCGGCTTCGTCCGCGATCTCCTCCGCCAGCCCCGGCGCCTCGTCGACGGTGTCGTACGTCTTGGCAATCGGCCGGAAGGACGGGAACGCCTTCAAGACGTTCAATATGCGCTGCACCAGCTCTTCCGGTCCGATAATGCCGATGGAGATGCCTCGCGGCAGGGCCGGCTCATCCTGCTTCGGCGCGCTTGTCGCCTCCCGTTCAATCCCACCTTCGCGGCGTACATAGCCGTTCTTATTCATGCGTTTGTCCTCCTATTAATAGACAACAGCCTTAAACTGACTTTTAATCAGCATAGCACGGCCGTTCGGGCGGGTGCAAACAATTGCGGCGGTTCCCGTTCGCGGGAGCTCGCGTGGGGCGCTGGGAACCCGTGGGACTGCGATGCGAGAGCCGGCGAGCGAATTCGTGGGTTAGCCGGAGCTCGCAGAGCGACCACGTCTCCTATCAACCGCTGTCTGCGGACAGAGAATCCGTCCCTCTGGTAATAATGGTTTTTCTCACGTATGCTCTCTCATTCGCAGGATTTCAAGTGCATTGGACAGGTGACAGAAGCTAGGCAAGGTAGCCGACTCCCCAAGCAAAGCGCAGGCGGGCATGCGGGAATAGAGGATGCCATAGAAGCTCCTTTGCTCCCTGCTCTGCTGCACGTTTTCTTCACGCTGGCTTGAGGGTTCACCATCCCATGTCTCTACGGGTCTACGCCCTTACCTTCCTTCGTTATACCTACCCAAGCGGTGAAGTCCGATCGCTTTTATTTGACGGGTCTGTGCCCTTGCGGAACTTCCATTCGGTACTCCGTGCTTTCTTTTTCTATCCCGCGAATGGGACAACATACGTAAGTGACGGGGGTTCGCTCTTCAGACTAGGTCGCGTTTCGCAGCGGGGCAGCCTTTTGTTCCTGAAAGGCTTCGCCGCTGTGTGCAAGGGCAACCAGAATGCGGCAGAGCTTGCCCACAAGCTTCAACACCGAGTGTATGCCTTTCTGACGTAGGGTCTTGATGTTGTACGTATGCCAGCGTTTAAAACCCGCATGGTTGCAGAGCAGCATCATGACCGCCAGGTACAGATATTTGCGCAGTTGCCTTCGCCCTCGTTTGGCAAGTTTCACTTGCCCTTTGCAGGTGCCGGAGCTGCGCTCGGCCAAGTTCAGCCCCGCCAGCGCCAGTAATTGCTGACCATGGGTGTAGCGCCGCAGATCGCCAGTATTGGCAAGGATCACGGCCATGAACCAGGGGCTGAGTCCGACTTCCTGCAAGGGACGCAGGACAGCCGGTGGTAGTCGCTCCAGCAGGGCGGCGATTTCCACATCCACCTCGGCTTGCTGAGCCAGTAGATGCTCATACCGCGCAAGGAGCCGTTGAATGCGCCGGCCAAGTTCCGCTGCCTCCGTGACTCCGATGGAGCGCCCGGCGGCCAGGAGCAACTGGCTGGCGATTTGGATGCCCGTTGTTCCTCCAGCTCGCTTCAAGCCGCTCGTCCGCCACCCTTCGATCAGCTCGGGGAGCGTGTTGGCAAGGATGTCCGCGGGCAGGGGGAAGCTGCGCAAGGTCGCTCGTGCACGACTGCCGTCCCAGTGTTTAAAGACCGACCAGAATTCCGGAAACACCTGATCGATCGCCGTCTGAAGTTGATTGTCGATGACGGTGAGGGCATCGCTCATCGCCTCGCGTTCATTGACCAAGGCGTGCAGCTGCCGGTAGACCGGATCGTGAACCACCCACTCCGTGTAGTACCCGCGAGAGACGACGTCGCCGATGGTCACGGCGTCCTTTGCATCGTTTTTGGAAGGTTTGTTATCTCGGTTTTCTTTATTCCGTTTCGTCGTCAGCGGATTGACCAGAACGACGGTAAGTCCTCGTTTACGCAGGGCGAAGGCCACATTGAGAAAGTAATGTCCCGTCGATTCGGCGCCGAAGATAACCTCCGTAAACCCATACGCCCGTTGCAAGTCCTGTACCCACCGCAGCAAGCGTTCAAGGCCATCGGAGCGGTCCCTGTGTCCGAACCCCTGCTCAAAATCGCCGTTTTCGAATAAATAGCGGATCCTGTGTCAGCATGCCAATGCCCGCTAGTATAACCGCCCTATTGCTCGCTTGCACTGCTGCCCTAATGCCTCATTGCATAACCGCAATAAGCCGCCCAAATGCATACCAACGCCAAAAACCTCCGCCCACCAAAGTGGAAGCGGAGGTTCTATCATCGGGCGCGTCACGCGTCATAGGGCGGCGCATCATCGGTCGCGTCATCGTTCACGCGATCCGCTTATGCAAGATCGCAATCCTTCTGCAGCCCGTCTTATTCGTTCGCCATCCATTGGAAGTGGAAGCTGCCCTTCCGGTCCAGACGCTCGAACGTGTGCGCGCCGAAGTAGTCGCGCTGCGCCTGCAGCAGGTTCGCCGGCAGACGTTCGGAACGGTAGCTGTCATAGTAGGCCAGCGCCGACGCGAAGGCCGGAACCGGGATGCCGCGCTCTACCGCGACGGAGACGACGCGTCTCCATGCGCCTTGGTAGTTCTCGACGACGCCGCGGAAATAATCGTCCAGGAACAGATTTCTCAGTTCCGGATCGCGATCGTAGGCGTCTTTGATATTTTGCAGGAAACGAGCCCGAATAATGCATCCGCCGCGGAAAATCATCGCGATGCCGCCGTAGTTCAAGTCCCAGCCATACGCTTCGGAAGCCGCGCGCATCTGGGCGAAGCCTTGCGCGTACGAGGCGATTTTGCTGGCGTACAGCGCCTGGCGGACCGCCTCGATGAATGCGGCGCGGTCGCCTTCGAAGCTCGGAGCGGACGGTCCGCTCAGCAGCTTGCTTGCGGCAACGCGCTCATCCTTCATCGCGGAGATGAAGCGCGCGAAGACGGATTCCGTAATGATGGACAGCGGCACGCCGAGATCGAGCGCGCTTTGGCTCGTCCACTTGCCGGTCCCCTTCTGTCCCGCGGCGTCCAGAATAACGTCGACCATCGGCTTGCCCGTCTCCGGATCGGTCTTGCCGAAGATATCGGCCGTAATCTCGATCAGGTAGCTGTCGAGCTCGCCGTTGTTCCATTCCGTGAAAATGTCATGCAGCTCGCTCGTGCCGAGATTAAGCACGTCCTTCAGCAAGTGGTACGCTTCGCCGATCAGCTGCATGTCGCCGTACTCGATGCCGTTATGCACCATCTTGACGTAATGGCCTGCGCCGTCCGCTCCGATGTAGGTGGAGCAAGGGTCGCCGTTTACTTTCGCCGAAATCGCGGTCAGAATCGGCTCGACCAGCTCGTAGGCTTCCCGCTGGCCGCCCGGCATGATCGCCGGCCCGAGCAGCGCGCCTTCCTCGCCGCCCGATACGCCTGCGCCGATGAAGTTGAAGCCCTTCGCCGACAGCTCCTTGTTTCGGCGCTGCGTATCCGGGAAGTACGCGTTGCCGCCGTCGATAAGAATATCGCCCGGGCTCAGATAAGGCACCAGCTGGTTGATCGTATCGTCCGTCGGCTGCCCGGCTTTGACCATGATCAGGATTTTGCGCGGCGTTTCGAGCGCGTTCACGAACTCCTCGACGCTTAACGCGCCGACGAAATTCCGGCCCTGCGTTTCCGCCAGCAGCTCGTTCGTCTTCTCCGCCGAGCGGTTGTAGACCGCCACCGTGAAGCCCTTGCTTTCAATGTTCATGGCGAGGTTCTTGCCCATAACGGCCAAGCCGACCACGCCGATTTGTTGTTTTGCCATGCCAAACATCCTCCTTGTCGATTCATGTACACGAGATTATAGCCCTGCCACTGCCGCTGCCAGTTATTACGGCCGCTGCGATTGCGCAGCGGCCGTAACGGACAACGGTTATTGTACGGCTTTCTTCCAGTCCGCCGCGAATTTCTCCATGCCTTGCTCCGTCAGCGGGTGCTTCGAGATTTGTTCGATGACCGAGAACGGAATCGTCGCGATATGCGCGCCGGCCATCGCAACGCGCGTCACATGGTCCGGATGACGGACGGAAGCGGCGATGATTTGCGTATCCAGGTTATGCGTGCGGAACAGCTCCGCCACTTTCGCAACGAGCAGCACGCCGTCTTCCGAAATATCGTCCAGGCGGCCGAGGAACGGCGATACGTACGTTGCGCCCGCGCGGGCTGCCAGAAGCGCCTGGTTGACCGTGAAGATCAGCGTGACGTTCGTCTTCACGCCCTTCTTGCTCAGGTAGCGGCAAGCTTCAAGGCCCGCCAGCGTCATCGGCAGCTTGATCGTGATATTCTTGTCGTAATCGTTGATCTTGATCAATTCGTCCGCTTGGGCGATCATCTCTTCGGCCGTCAGCGCATCCGGCGTCACTTCCGCGGACACGGACTCGACTTCAGGCACTTCGCGCAAAATTTCGGCGATGCGGTCTTCGAACTTCACGCCTTCTTTGGCCACGAGCGACGGGTTCGTCGTAACGCCGGACAGCACGCCGATTTTGTACGCTTTCTTGATGTCCGTCAGGTTGGCGGTATCGATGAAAAATTTCATGTTCATAACCTCCAATAATGAGTTGTGGGTATGATTGGTTTTAGTTCAGCAGCGCTTTCGCCGCGCGGACCACGTTGCTTACCGAGAAACCGAAATACTCCATGACTTCCGTGCTTGGACCCGAGGCGCCGAACGAATCGATCGACAGAATGCTGCCGCTCGGTCCCGTATAGCGTTCCCAGCCCAGCGAAATGCCCGCTTCGATCGACACGCGCTTCGTGACGGCATTCGGGAGCACCGATTGCTTGTAAGCCTCGGATTGCTTATTGAACAGCTCCATGCTCGGCATCGCAACGACGCGCACGGAGACATTCTCCTTCTCCAGCTCGGCCTTCGCGTTCACGGCCAGCGAAACTTCGGAGCCCGTCCCGATCAGGATCACGTCAGGCTTGTCGTTCGTTTCGGTCAGCACGTACGCGCCTTGCTCGAGGCCGGCGACATTCGCTTGCGTCGCTTCGTATACCGGCAGGTTCTGCCTGCTCAGAATGAGCGCGACCGGACCTTCGTTCTGCTGCAGCGCGTACGCCCATGCGTTCGCCGTCTCGTTGCCGTCGGTCGGACGGATAACCGTCAGACCCGGAATCGTCCGCAGCGCGGCCAAGTGCTCGACCGGCTCATGCGTCGGGCCGTCTTCGCCGACCGCGATCGAATCATGCGTGAACACGTACGTCACGGGCAGCTTTTGCAGCGCCGCCAGTCGGATCGACGGCCGCAAATAATCGCTGAATACGAAGAACGTGCTGACGAACGGCTTCACGCCGCCGTGCAGCGCCATGCCGTTGCCGGCCGCGCCCATCGCATGCTCGCGGACGCCGAAGTAGACGTTCCGTCCCGCATAGGTATCGACGGCGAATTTCGGCTCGCCTGCGATGTCTGTCATCGTCGAGTGCGATAGATCCGCGCTGCCGCCGAAGATCGAAGGGATGCGCTTGATGTAGTGGTTGATCGCATTGCCGCTCGCCACGCGGGTCGAGACGGTTTTGGACGAATCGAACGTCAGAATATCGGCGGCCTCGATCGCGAACTTGCCGTCGACGACGCGCTCGAATTCCGAGCTGAGCGACGGATGCTGCGCTTTATACGCGTTCACCAGCGCGTTCCATGCCGCTTCCTTCTCCGCGCCCTGCTTCTTCAGCCCGTCGAAATGCGCGCGCACCTCGTCCGGAACGGTGAACTCTTCCTCGTACTGCCAGCCGTACACTTTCTTCGTCGCCGCCCCTTCTTCGCGGCCGATCGGATTGCCGTGCACTTTATACGTACCGGCGGCCTTGCTGCCGAAGCCGATAATCGTGCGCACTTCGATCAGCGTCGGCTGCGACGCGTGCTGCTTGGCGGCCGCGATCGCCTCGGCGATCTGGCCGATGTCGTTGCCGTCCTCGACCCGGAGGTAATGCCAGTTGGCCGATTCCGCGCGCTTCTGCATCTGCTCGCCGAAGGACAGGCTCAGGTCGCCGTCCAGCGAGATATCGTTGGAATCGTACAATACGATCAGTTTGCCCAATTTCATATGACCGGCCATCGACATCGCTTCGTACGAAATACCTTCCATCAGGCAGCCGTCGCCGACGAGCGCGTACGTGTAATGGTCGACGACCGGGAAGCCGTCCTGGTTGAATTTCGCGGCCAGATGCGCTTCGGCCATCGCCATGCCTACCGCCATCGCGACCCCTTGGCCGAGCGGGCCCGTCGTCGCTTCGACGCCGTCCGTATGCCCGTATTCGGGATGCCCCGGCGTCCGGCTGTTCATCTTGCGGAACTGCTTCAGATCGTCGATCGACACGCGGTAGCCCGACAGATGAAGCAAGCTGTAGAGCAGCGCGGAGCCGTGTCCCGCGGACAGCACGAAGCGGTCGCGGTTGAACCATTTGGCATTCGCCGGATTATGGTTCAGCTGCTTGCCCCAGAGCGCGTACGCCATGGGCGCGGCGCCCATCGGCAGACCCGGATGTCCGGAATTCGCGGCGTTGGTGGCGTCGATGGACAAGGTCCTGATCGTGTCGACGGCCAGTTGATCAATGGTTTGCGTGATAGGCATAGTTTTCTCCCGCTTTCGTTTCATTTGGTTGTTCAGGCTCGGCGTCGAAGCGCCAGCGGTATCCGTCCTTGGCCAGCAGCTCGTCGGACGCTGCAGGTCCGTAGCTGCCCGCCGCGTACGAGTGAAGCGGCACGAGATTTTCCGCGAACGCGTCCAGGATCGGCTGCACCCATTTCCAGGCCAGCTCCACCTCGTCCCAGTGGGAGAAGAACGTCGGATCGCCTCTCAGCGCGTCGCCGATCAAATTCTCGTACGCTTCGGGCACGTCTTGCTCGCTCGTATGGAAGTTGACATGCATCGGCTTGAACTCGTCCTTCTGCTGCGGATCTCTCGTATTCAGCTGGAGCGTAATGCCTTCGTTCGGGCTGATCTCGAACACGAGCAGGTTCGGCGTCTTGCTGTCGTCAAGCGCAAGCGCCGGCTGCTTCAGCGGCTCCTTGAACTCGATCACGATCCGCGTCGACTTCTCCGCCATCCGTTTACCCGTCCGGATATAGAACGGCACGCCCCGCCAGAAATAATCGTCGATCTCCAGGCGCGCGGCGATGAACGTATCGTTCGTCGACGTCTCGGCGATGCCCGGCTCGGATTTGTATCCGACGACGGGCTTGCCTTGAATCGTCCCTTCCGCGTACTGTCCGCGAATGACTTGCAGGGCGACGTTCTCTTTGGGCAGCGGCACGACGGCCTCCATGACTTTCTTCTTGCGCAGGCGGACGTCGTCGGACGTGCTGTTGTTCGGCAAGTGGATCGCGAGCATCATGAGCAATTGCAGCATATGGTTCTGGAACATGTCTCTCACGGCGCCGACATGATCGTAATAACCGGCGCGCTCTTCGACGCCGACCGTCTCGTTCGCCGTAATTTGCACGTTCGCGATATGGCGGTTCGTCCACAGCGCTTGAAGCACCGGATTCGCCTGCTGCAAAATTTCGAGCTTCTGCACCATCGGCTTGCCGAGGTAATGGTCGATGCGGAACACTTCATGCTCCTCGAACGACCGGCTCAGCTGCTCGTTTAATTCACGCGCCGATTGCAGGTCGTGGCCGAACGGCTTCTCGATGACGAGACGCTTCCAGCCGTCCGCGGAACCGAGCCCGCTCGACTTGACGTTGGCGGCGATCGTCGTGAAGAACTCGGGCCCGACCGACAGGTAGAACATCCGGTTCGGCGCGGCGTTAAGCGCCGCTTCCCGCTGCTCGACCAAGCGAAGCAGGTTCGCGTAATCGTCCTCGCGGTCGATATGGAGCACGCTGTAGCTGAACGCGCTCAAGAAACGGCTCACGGCCTCGTCGTCGTTCGCTTCGCGCCTGCTGAAGCTGCGGAGCGCCTGGCCGACATTGGCCCGGAACGTCTCGTCGGTCAGTTCCCGGCGTCCAAGTCCGAATACGGAGAAGGCCTGCGGCAGCTTCCCGTCGATGAATAAATTAAACAAGGCCGGGTAGATTTTGCGTTTGGCCAAATCGCCCGTCGCCCCGAACAATATAAATGTAGTGGCATCCATAATTTCATGACTCCTTCCGGCATCGCGCCGCTGGCGGCACTAGTTTCTGTTCCTTGGATCAACTATAATACGAATAGCATCCATACAAGTAATACATATATTTCACAGGAGCTATAGACCATGTCTATGACCAACAATTACGAGCTTTACAAAGTGTTCTACTGGGCGGCGAAGACGGGCAGCCTGACCCAGGCCGCCAAGGCGCTCTATCTGACGCAGCCGAGCGTCAGCCATGCGATCAAGCAGCTGGAGGACAGCTTCGGCCTCACCTTGTTCTACCGGACGTCGAAGGGCGTATCGTTGACGCAGGAAGGGGCCGTGCTTTATTCGTATATCGAGCAGTCCCAGATCCTCATTTCGGTGGCGGAGGAGAAGATGGCCGCGCTCAAGAACCTCGGCAGCGGCGAGCTGCGGATCGGCGGCAGCGACTCGCTGTTCAAGCATTACCTGCTCCCGTATCTCGAGGACTACCATCAGCGTTACCCGGGCATTAAGCTGCATCTGAACCACGGCACGACGCCGGAGACGATCGCGTTCCTGAAGGAAGGCCGGATCGACGTCGGCGTCGTGAGGATGCCGGTCGTCGACGATCAGCTCGAAGTGATGCGGGGGATTCAGCTGCAGGACTGCTTCGTGGCGGGCGAGCGTTATGCGGAGCTGCAGGGCATGATCCTGTCCTTCGAGCAGCTGCTTCAATACCCGATCATCCTCTTCTCGCGCAACAGCCGGGTGCGGATGGCCATTACGGAGCTGTTCCAAAGCTACGGGCACGAAATCAAGCCCGAAATCGAAGTCGGCAGCGTCGACCTGCTCATCGAGTTCGCGCGCAAAGGGCTCGGCATCTCCTACGTGACCCGCGAATTCGTCGCCAGGGAGCTGGAAGCGGGCTCGCTCTTCGAAATCAAGCTGAACGTCAAGATGCCGCCGTCGCAGGTCGGCTTCATGACGATGCGCAACATGCCGCTCTCCAGCGCGGCGAGCAAATTTATCGAGTTGGTGAAATAATTATGAATGCCGTAATTTAAGGGCCCGTCATCCAAGCAGGATGAGGGCCCTATTTGTTCTACCCGCTTATTGGGCTGCGCATTCGCTGCGCGTTCCGTGTTCGCAGCATGTTCGTAACGCGCTCGCAGTGCGTCGGCATGGACATCCGCCCCCTTCGTTCCCGGGCCTCCCGACTCCCCGTCCCCGACCAAAGCCGGGGGAGCTCCACACCGCAGGACGGTTTTTCCATGGGCCGTCTTCCGATATAGTTCAACAAGAGAAGAACGATTCCAGGAGGTTTAACCATGTCAGAACCAGTATTGCAGCTGCGCAATCTAACCAAAACGATCGGTTTGCGCCGCATTGTCGACAATCTTACGTTCGATATTCCCGCCGGAGAGGTGTTCGGCTTCCTCGGACCGAACGGCGCGGGCAAAACGACGACCATCCGCATGATCGTCGGCCTGATCTCGATGTCCAAAGGGGAAGCGCTCATCAAGGGCGTATCCGTCCGCAGCCATTTCGAGCTGGCGATGACCCATGTCGGGGCGATCGTCGAAAATCCCGAAATGTATAAATTTCTGACCGGTTATCAGAACCTGGTCCACTTCGCGCGCCGGCACGAAGGCGTTACGAAAGCGCGAATCAACGAAGTCGTCCAATTGCTCGGACTGCAGAACCGGATCCACGAGAAGGTCAAACGCTATTCGCTCGGCATGCGCCAGCGGCTGGGCGTCGCCCAGGCGATCCTGCACCGCCCGTCCCTGCTCATCCTCGACGAGCCGACGAACGGCCTCGATCCCGCCGGTATCCGCGAACTCCGGGATTACTTGCGTAAATTGACCAAGGAAGAAGGCATCTCCGTCATCGTCTCCTCCCACCTGCTGTCCGAGATGGAGCTGATGTGCGACCGGGTGGCCATCATCCAGGCCGGCAAGCTCGTCGACGTGCGCTCGATTCAGCAAATCCGCGATGGCGCGCAGTCCAAGATCGTCATCGAAACCGGCGATTCGGCAGCCGCCCGCAGCCTGCTCGCCACGGCTTTCGATCCGGCGCTGCTGACCGTATCGGGCAACCTGCTCGAGCTGGCGGCCGACAAATCCGTCATTCCGCACATTACGCGACTGCTCGTCAGCGCGGAAATCGACGTGCACGGCATCCATGCCGTACAGAAATCGCTTGAAGAACAATTCCTCGAAATGACCGGAGGTGAGATGATTGTCTAGCCTATCGAAGCTGATTCGCAACGAGAACATGAAGATTTACCGCCGCCCCCGTACATGGATCATGATCGGCATTCTGATCCTCGCCATCGGGCTCATGAGCTGGGCTATGGTATGGGATGCAAGCGGCAGAGATCATACCGGCTGGCAGCAGCAGCTGACGGAGCAGAACGCCAGCTTGCAGCAAAATATACAGCAGCATCCCGACGAGAAGGAACGGTTCGAGAACGCGATCAAGCTGAACGACTATTATATCGCGCATGACATCAATCCGAACGAGCTGTCCTTGTGGAGCTACGTCAATACATCGGCGTCGCTCATCATCCTCGTGACGCTGCTGACGGTCATCATCGCCGCGGACATGATCGCCGCCGAGTTCTCCTGGGGCACGATCAAGCTGCTGCTCGTCGGTCCCGCTTCACGGTCGAAAATCATGCTCAGCAAGTATATCTCCGTCATGGGCTTCGCCTTGCTGCTGCTCTTGATCGCTTTCGCCGCCGCCTTCGCGGCCGGCGGTATTCTGGAGGGCTTCTCCGGTCTGAGCCAGCCGAATGTCACGATGACGAACGGCGTCATCCACGAAGGCTCGATGATCGTGAACGCGCTTGAGAAGTACGGCTACGCCGTCGTCTCGCTGCTGATGTATGTCACGATGGCGTTCATGATTTCGTCGGCATTCCGCAGCTCCTCGATGGCGATCGCCTTCTCGCTGCTGTTCATGCTGCTCGGCAATTCGCTGTCGGGGTTCTTCCACGAATACGATTGGGTGAAATATTTGCTCTTCTCCAACGTCGATCTGACGCAGTATATGGAAGGCTCCTCGCCGCTCCGGCCGGAGATGACGATGTCCTTCTCCATCCTGATGCTTGTCGCCTATTATGTCGTGTTCCAGTTCATCGCCTGGCTGCTGTTCACGAAGCGCGACGTGGCAGGCTAAGCTAAGCTAAGCCTGTGCATCGCCAATAGGCATAAGCCGAATGCATGGGGTACACAAAAGGCAGCCGGACCGGCTGCCTCAGGCTGTCGAGAACGTTCGACGCTACATATGTCGTATGTACGGAAAGGAAAGGATCCACCGCGAAGACTCGCGGACAGAGCTTCCGTTATTTGGGGGAATTCGAGCTTTTGGGGTAGTGTACGGACACAGGATGCGTTAATGTCCCCGAATAACATCGAAAACAGGCTAATCAGCCGATATAACGGATTTCTTGTCCGCCAGCACACGAAAACACGTGATATAGAAGCGAATAACGGATCTCCTGTCAACGACGGTCCGCTTCCTTGTATCGACGGACGCACCGCGAACCGCCCGCCATGAAGCCGTTTGGTTCGAAACGGTACCAGCAGTTCATGCCACGCTAGCGAAGCGGCAACAGGATCCGTTCGTGCTCCAGGGCGCGTTTTGCCGCGAGCCTGCTCGAAGCAGCGTATAGTTCTCAACAATCCGAGGCAGCCGGAACGGCTGCCTCAGCGTGCCGAGAAGTCCCTTGGACTTCTCGGCACGTTTTCGTATGCGGACAATCTTCTACTCTCGTCTTCGAGCAGGGAGGCGATTGCGGGTCCGGAAAAGTAAATTGGTAGATTGGTAGATAGATACGTAGGTAGATAGGTAATTGCCGTCTCCGCCGGCCGCTTACAGCTCGACCATCGCCTTTATGACGTTGGAGTCCGGATTCAGCCATCCCTCGAACCGCTCGATCATCTCGTCGAAGGAAGCGCGATGCGTCACGTAGCGCTCGACGTCGATTTTGCCGTCCCGGAGCGCCGCCAGCACATGCTCGAAGTCTTCCTTCGTCGCGTTCCGGCTGCCCATCAGCGTCGTCTCGCGCTTATGGAATTCGGCGTCGTCGAACGCGACGTCTCCCTTCACGAGTCCGACGTAGACCAGCGTGCCGCCATGCGCCGCAAACCGGACGGCTTCCGACATCGATTTGGCGTTGCCTGTCGCATCGAAGACAACGGCCGGGAACTCCCCGTTCGTGATTGCCCGCACCTGCGCAACGGGATCCTGCAGCGCGTTCACCGTCTGATCGGCGTCCGCCCACGACTTGCAGAACGCGAGCCGGTCGTCGTTGATATCCATCGCGATGACGGCCGCGCCGGCCAGCTTGGCGAACGTCATGACGCCGAGGCCGATCGGTCCCGCCCCGATGACGAGCGCCGTGTCTCCTGCCGCGAGTCCCGAGCGCCTGACGGCATGCGCGCCGATGCTAAGCGGCTCGACGACGGCCGCCTGCTCCGGCGTCAAGCCGTTCGTGCCGAGCAGATGCGTGACCGGCACGGAAATCCGCTCGCGCATGCCGCCGTCCGCATGAACGCCGAGCACCCGCATGGAGGCGCAGCAATTCGTTTTGCCTTTACGGCATGCAATGCAGTGCCCGCAGTGCAGATAAGGAATAATGCTCACCTGATCGCCGGCTTGCAGGCCGGCGTCGTTGTCGCCGATGCGCTCGATGATGCCGGACAGCTCGTGGCCGAGTATGCGCGGATACGTGAAGAACGGCTGATTGCCCTTGAAAGCGTGCAGGTCGGTACCGCAGATGCCGATCCGCTGCACGCGGACGATCGCTTCGCCTTCCGTATAGACGGGCTCCTCCAGCTCGATGTGCTCGAACCGCCCGATTTGCTGACAAATGATCGCTTTCATGCGAATCTCCTTTCACTTATCCATTCCTTCACTCATTCCCGCCCTGCTCCGTTGCGTTCCAGCATCGAATGATCCGTTCCGTGAATCCCGGCCAGACCGACAAGTCCTGTCCCCACAGCGAAGCATCCGCAAGCAGCGCCGCGATCGCCGCTTCCGGCGAACGCGCATCGCGCCACGCATGCGCGATGCGGGCGAGCAGCGCCGAATCGTCCCGCAGCTCGTAGCTCTCGCCGGACAATGTCCGGCCGACGAATCTCCCTTCCCGTTCTTCCGCCCGGTAATAGCGGAGCAGTCCGGCGAATCCCCGCGTCAGTCCGTCCGGGACGCATTCCCCGCGCCCGGCGTAATGCGCCATCGTCGGCAGCAGCCTAGCCCGCGCTTTGCTGAGGCTGTTCATGGCGATATCGTGGAGCCGGTGGCGGATGAACGGGTTCAAGTAGCGCTCGAACACCTCTCCCGCATAAGCCAGCATGTCCGGTTCGGGATACGGCAGCGAAGGGATGATCTCTTCCTCTACCGTGCGCCTGACGAAGGCGCTCCATTCCCGATGCTCCATCAGCTCGCGGACATGCTCCACGCCATGCAGCAGGCCGAGCGGCGTCATCAGCGTATGGGCGCCGTTCAAGATCCGCACCTTGCGCAGCTGGAACGGCGTCAGATCGTCCACCCAGTGCGCGTTCAGGCCGGCCGCGCGCAGCGGAAGCAGGCTCTCCAGCTCCGGCTCGGCCTCGATCGCCCATAGATGATACGGCTCGCAGGCCGTCAGCATGTCGTCGCGGTATCCCCACTCGGCGAACCACGCTTCCGCCTGCGCCTCGTCCGGATAGCCGGTCACGATCCGGTCGACCAGCGAGTTCAGGAACCGGTTATGCGCCCGCACCCAGTCCAGGAACGCCTCGGGAAAGCGCCAGTCCGCCGCATACCGCAGCACGCAGTCGCGAAGCGTATCGCCGTTGCGTTCCAGCAGCTCGCAGGGCAGGACAACCAGCCCTTTGTCCGGCGCGCCGCCGAACGCTTCATAGCGGCGGTAGAGCAGGCGGGCGATTTTGCCGGGAAACGACTGCGTCGGCTCCCCTTCCTGCAGCGGCTCCGCCTTATAGGTCAGCCCCGCCTCCGTCGTGTTGGAGATGACGAGCCGCAAGTCGGGATTGTCCGCCAGCGCGAGGAAACGTTCCCATTCTTCGTACGGATCGAAAACTTGCGAGAACACGCCGATCATTTCGCGCCGCTCCACCCGCTCGCCGTTCTCCAGACCACGGACGACCAGCGTATAGAGTCCGTCCTGCTCCGCCAATTGCGCGATTTTCCGCTTGCCGGCCGGCCTTGGCTGCGTCACGGCGACGCTCCCCGCGAACAGCCCCTGCTTCCTGCAGCTATGAATCATCCAATCGGCGAAGCCGCGCAAGAAATTGCCTTCGCCGATTTGCAGCACGTTCACGGCGCTGCCGCTCATCCGCTCATAAGCTTGCCGCTCGTCGCCGGTCAGCGATGCGGCGCTCAGTTTGCCCGAATTGCCCGACATGGTAATGCCCCCTTTTGGATCCGGATGATATGTTTTCGCTTACGAACTATTCTACCTCATCATAATTACGCTATATATCGTCTGAACGATGTCTATTTCTGCTCGATTTTGCTATCATGCGAGTATAGGATGCAAGTATCAGCTGGGAGGCGAGGAGGTCCGACCCATGCAGGCCGTTCATAAACCGTTCGAAGACCGCGAGCAGTTCCCGTTCAACCTCGTCTATCAAGACACCAAATCGCCGCAGCGCGAGCTGCCCGACCATCTGCATGACTGGCATGAGCTCATCTACGTCTACTCGGGCAAAGGCACGCTGTTCATCAATCATGCCTTCTACGACATGCAGCCGGGCGACGTGTTCCTGGTCCCCGGCAATACGGTGCACCGCGCCTTCCCGGACGAACAGTCGCCCGTGACGTCAAGCGCGCTTTTCTTCGCGCCGTCCCTGATTCAACCGATGGATCTGGGCGAATCCTATTCGCTGCTGCGCTGCTTCGAGCAGGCGCGCAAACGAAAGCAGTACAAGCTGGAAACGTCCGCCGCCGAACGGTCGGCCATCGAGGCCTGCCTCCGCGAAATCAAACGCGAGCAAACGGCGCGGCAGCCGAACTATCGGGTCGCGATTCTGATCCGCATCCACGAGCTGCTGCTTGCGCTGAACCGGATGGCCGTTCCGGTATCGGCCGCGGATGACGGGCCCGGCGCGGAACCGGCCTGGATGCGCCGGACGCTGTCGCACATCGACGCCAATCCCGGCGCCGCCGGCTTGAAGCTGGCCGATCTGTCCGGGATGGCGGCCGTCACGCCGTCTCATTTCTCCCGCGTCTTCAAGCAGTTGACGGGCATGAACGTGACCGACTATGTCGTCGTCAAACGGATCATGCGCTCCAAGGAGCTGCTGCTGCAGACGGACGACGGCATCGGCTCCATCTGTACATTGTGCGGATTCGACAGCGAATCGTATTTCTATAAGAAATTCAAGCAGGTAACCGGCATGACGCCGTCGGCCTACAGGCGCGGAGGGCGGAAGAGCCGGTGAGGCGGGCCATTACGGCCGCGACCGCCGGCCTGGACTGGGCAGCGCCAGCTCGCGCAAGCCATCCACGAGACGCGGCCGCGGCCGCCGGCCTGGGCTAGCCGCCTCCGCTTGCCCGGACTGGTCTGCGCTCGCGGCCGGGCCGATTGCGCGGTGCAGCCGCTATGGCAGCGCAGCCCGCCGGCCGGCCATCCCTGCCATCCTCGCGCCGCGCACGAGATGCAAAGAGCCAATCTTCCGCGCAAGCGGAAGATTGGCTCATCAAATCAGCGATAGCCGAGCGCAGCCAGGTTATTGTAGCTTGTCTGCAGGCAGTCGAACGGGCTGCCTTCGCATGTATCCTGCTCCACGAGCAAGTATTTGACCGTTCCGGCTTGCTCCAGCGCCTTCATGATCGCCTTGAAGTTCATGTTGCCTTCCATGACCGGGGCTATGACCGGCGTCATGCCGCGAACGTCCATGTCCTTCAGATGGACGCAATGGAGGCGATCCTTCAGGATGCCGATCCATTCGCACACGTCCGCGCCGGCAGCCTGCACCCAGTACGTATCGAGCGTAATGCCCATTTCTTCCGGCGAGAAGTCTTCGACAAGCCGTTCGATCATCCGCTTGCCGCCGATTTTCTCGAATTCGAAATTATGATTATGGTACATGAACAGCTTGCCGACAGCCGCGATCTGTCTGGCCGCGTCGCGGAAATCGTCCGCGAAATGGCTGTACCAGTCGTTCGTCCGGTACTTGTCCGGCAGACCGCCGATGCCGATATACGGGCAATCGAGCACCTCGTGCTCCCGAATGACCGCCTCCGTCTCATTGATCAGCCGATCGGGGCTGACATGCGTCAACACGATCCGAAGCGACAGCTCGTCGCACATCGCTTTCAGCGTTTCCGGGTCGACTCGGCCCGTTCCCGACACTTGAACCGTCGTATATCCCATCTCCGCGATCTTCCGCAAGCTTCTCCTCAAATCCGTTTCCGTTTGCGTAAACGTTCTCACCGTATACAATTGCGCGCCTAAAATCATGGAAAACGCATCCTCCTTTGGATCATGCTTCTACTTGTCCATTATACGTTTCTCGTTCGAACGCTGTCTATGAAAACGCTGTTATTGCTGGATTCCGTCCGCATGTATCCGTCGCGCTGCGGTGTCTCGCGTTCGTCAATGTCTTCATTCGAACCGAAACGTCAATCGGACCCGCGTGTCCAACCGCGGCTCCAGCACGGCGAAATCGATCGCGTACCAGTCGGTCTCCGCCCCATAATGATCATTCATCGTGCGGCATTGCACGTTCGGGCGCAGCGCTTGCGCATCGTAGGCGATCGCAAGCCGGAGCCCGGCTTCGCTCTGCAGGGTAACGACGTTCGCTTCGACGGCCGGCTTGATGCGGGAAACGATCCGCTCCACGATCGAAGTGGGCATCGACGTGAACCGATAGGCATCTTCAAGCTCGAGGACGGGCGTATCCAGCTTCCGCCAGACCAATTGACGCTCCAGCGATGCCAGGTACGGCAGGTCATACGCGTCCGCCATCTCGAAGCGCAGCCCGTCTTCCCGTTCGCCTGTCGACGCCGTCACTTCGCGGGCGGCATGCGACGTACCGGCGCTCTGATGCGCTCCGTCCACGATCGGGACGGAATGTCCCTGCGAGCCGTTGCAGTCGAAGCCGTACCGGCCGGGCCCGAAGTAATCGGCCGTGTACTCCCCGCTTCCGAGGTCGCTCAGGAATACCTTCCCGTCGCCGGTCAGGATGAATTGGCCGATGTCGTTATGATTATGCGGCTCGCCGTTATGCCCGGCCTTGGCGGCGAAACCGAAGCGACCGGCCGCCGTCGTGCAGCGCGATACGAGCCACTGGGCATGAGGCAAGTAATAATCGCCGTCCGCCCAGCTGCCGCCGTTCTTCTGCGGATCGAACCAGAGCAGGTTGCGGAACGCGTGCGCCCAGCGGCTGCAATGATCGTCCGTGTACGGCGCCCGCATGGCGTTCGGCGGCGGCGCCGTCTCCGGATACCGGGCGGCCAAGTAATGCGACAGACCGATTTGCACCGGGTAATGCTGGGCGGAATCGGAGAAATTGACCGTCGTATCGCCGTCAAGGTAGGCTTTTTGCTGAAACAGGGCGATTTGACGAATTTTTCCCCCGCGCGCGTCGTCCGTTCGGAACAAATCGAGCCGGCCGCGCGTCCGCCGCTCCAGCAAATCCGCAAAATAAACAAAATAGCCGAAGCCGTAGTTCCAGTAGCCGATTCCTTCCAGACAGGCGCCGTCGTCGCCGAAGCCCGACAAATAATGCTCCATCGTAACGAGCGCTTTCTCCACGATTTCCGCAAGCCGCCGCGAATCGTCCAGCAGCAGAAGCGCCGCCGACGCCACGGATCCCGCGCATACCGCGGCCCAATTGTTATCGACCGTTTCCCAGCCGAAAGGTCCTTGCCGCAAGTACGGCTTGAACAGCCGCTGAACGATTTCTTCCGTCATTCTGCTTCGCAGGAGCGGAGGAAGCTCGCTGCCCAGTAGGCATAGAATCTCCGCTAGCGCAAAGCCCGTCTCCGCAGAGAACAGATCGATCGACGTGCCGCGCTCCCGCCTGCTCCATTCCGGCGAATCGACCGCGAACGCCTGCTCGCCGTCCGTCTCCGTCGAACCTCGCAGATGCGCCGGCAAACACCATGTATATTCGTTGCAAATCGACCAGATCGCATCATGCAGCGCCTCCCGGTACCGTTCATCGTCCGGTTCCAGCAAGGCGAGAAACGTCATCGTGTTCAGTCTTCTCCGCTTCTCGAAATAGAGCCTCTCGTAGGCAAGCCGATTGCCCGTCGTCTCGAACAGCTTGAACAGCGAATAACGAAGCTCGGGAATCGGTTCCTCGAGCAGCCTGCTCCCCTCCGACTTGATCTCCGCGACCATGGCCGCATAGTCGTCCGCTGTGCCGACCCTTCTCCAGAACGCCGCCTGTCCTCCCGACGGGAACAGGAGCGCTGCGCCGGACGGCGCGCCTTGCTCCAGACTTGCGCGAATAAACGACTGATTCATTGCGTTCTCCCCTCTCCAGCGATATGACTATGAATCCGCGGGCACCCACTGACGGTAAAGCGTTTCCATTTCGTTCGAGAATAAGCCGTAAGCCGCGCCTTTCAGCTTCCATGTTCATTTTATGGTTTCGCCGCCATTCATGCAATTCTTTCTTCCGCCTGCCCGATTGACCCCGCTGCCGCCAACTGTGTCCATTCTGAGGCACCGTATCCAAGTTTCGTAGGCAAAACCTTCCTGCTAACGCAACCTAACCCCTATCCTCCGCGTCTACATGTATACCAACCTTTAGGAGGAACGACGAACTTGCCTTTCTATCACCGATTCGCGAAAACATTACGTGCCTGCCGTCTTCTGCTCGCTTTGCTTACGATTGCCGCCGGCGTTCTGCCGCAGCATGCGCTCGCCGCTGCCAAGCCGGCCTCCTCCGCCGGCTCCATCGCGATCTATCTGGAAGATACGCCGCTGCCAACCGACGTCAATCCTTATATTATCCCGAAAGCGAATATCACGATGGTCCCGCTTCGCGTGATCAGCGAAGGGCTTGGGGCCGACGTGCAGTGGCTCCCTTCGACGCGCTCCGTGATCATTCAGCGCTCGGACACGCTGCTCAACCTGCAGAGCGGACAGAACGTCGCGCTCGTCAACGGGCAGAAGGTCAAGCTTGACGAAAGCGTGCAGCTTGTAGCTGGAAGAGCGATGGTGCCGCTGCGTTTCGTAGGCGAATCGCTTGGGCTTACGGTCATCTGGGATCAAACAAGCAAGTCTATTAACCTCTACGATACCGGCAACGGTACTGGCGTTGGCACGGGTACCGGCAGTGGTGCTGGTAACGGCACTGGTAACGGCACGGGTACCGGCAGTGGTGCTGGTAACGGCACTGGTAACGGCACTGGTAACGGGACGGGTGCTGGCACGGGTACCGGGACGGGGACGGGTACCGGCAACGGCACCGGTACTGGCACCGGCACCAACGCGAACTCGCTGCGCGGCGCCTGGATCTCGACGGTCTACAACCTGGATTGGCCAAGCGTGCAATCGGCCGGCAATGAAGCGAAGCAGAAAGCGGAGTTTACGCAGCTGCTGGACGAATTGCAACGCATGGGACTGAATGCCGTATTCGTGCAGGTAAGGCCTGCCGGGGATGCGCTCTATCCTTCGACGATCGCGCCATGGTCCAAAGTACTGACCGGCCAGCAGGGCAAAGCCCCAACCTACGATCCGCTTGCTTTCATGGTGGACGAGACGCATAAGCGTGGAATGGCGTTCCACGCCTGGTTCAATCCGTTCCGGGCCAGCGTCGACGCCAAGACGGATGGGCTTGCACCGAGCCACGTCATCCTCCAGCATCCCGATTGGATCGTCTACTCGGGCGGCAAACCGTATCTGAACCCGGGCATCCCGGAAGCGCGGCAGCAAATTATCGATACGATCATGGAAGTCGTCAGCGGCTATGACATCGACGGGGTTCATCTGGACGATTATTTCTATCCGTCGAGCGGCGATTTCCCGGACTCCCTTGCCTATATAGCCAATAATCCGTTCAACCTGTCTCTGGGCGATTGGCGGCGAGGCAATATCAACGCGTTCATCAGCGACCTCGGCGAATCGATCCACGCGCTCAAGCCGAGCGTCCGGTTCGGCGTCAGCCCGTTCGGCGTGTGGCGGAACAAAGCCGTCGATCCGACCGGATCGGATACGCTGGCCGGCGTCACCGATTACGATAATATGTACGCGGACGTTCGGATCTGGATCCGCCAGCACTGGGTCGATTATGTCGCGCCGCAAATCTATTGGAGCTTCGTCAACTCAGCAGCGCCATACGGCAAGCTCGTAGACTGGTGGGCGAACGAAGTGAAAGGCACGGGCGTCGATCTCTATATCGGCCACTCCCCGTATAAGCTCGGCACGGCGGAGGCCGGCTGGCAGTCGTCGAGCGAAATCATTAACCAGCTGAAGTACGGCAAGACGAATACTGAAGTGGACGGCGACATCTTCTTCAGCGCCAAGGATCTGCGCGGCAATCCGCTCGGCATCATGGATGCGCTCCGTGCGTATTACGTCACGGGCGGCTAACCCGCTAACGTCGCAAACAAAAACCGCCGGACGTCATGACCATCATGACGCGTCCGGCGGTTTTATTATGTTTACAGTGCAGGTGTCTGCGGCAAATCTGTTCCCTGTGCAAGCTTCGGACGAGCCGAACTAGCCGCGATAAATGAAGAACGGCAGCTTCTCGATGCCGGCCAGGCGCAAGTAGATGAACATTTGCCCCTTATGGTGAATCTCATGGTCTTTGGCGCTCTGGAGCAGTTCGCTGCCCGTCATGGAACGCCCGAAAACCTCGATCGTCTGCTCCAGCTTCTCCGGCGCAATCGATCTCAGGACCGCTTCGGTTGCTTCCGTATCCGCGGCGACATTGGCGCGCAGCTCCTCGATCGTCACGAATGCTTGGGGCGGAGCGGATGGCGTATACTCGCCGTTCTTGAGCGTGTTCGCGAACATGCTCATGGCGCCGGTAATATGCAGGACCAGCCCGGACAGCGTCATCCCTTTCTCCCATGGCTTCATGTCAAGCTGCTCGGTCTTAACCTCTTCCAGCATCTGATGCAGTACTTTGCGATGGCTTAACCAATCGCTTATAAATCCGTCGATCGTCGTCATTACACTCGCTCCTTAATGGTTGCCGGGAATTGCCGCCAACGGCAGCATCCTTATTATACCGGACAGGCCGATTCATTTCACCTTCAAGCGACGCAGTCCCTGCCGGACTGCCAACGGCAGGAGAACCCCGACGAATCGACGGGGTTCTCGTGACTGCCCTAGTATGTATGACGCCGTATGTATAGAAAGAGTCGCCGTCCACCGGTCTAAGCGGACAGAGGTTCCGTTATTTTGCCAAAATTGGGCTTTTGGGATAGCGCACGGACACAGGATCCGTTAATGTCTCCGAATGACATCGAAAACATACCAATCGGCCCAGTTAACGGATCTCCTGTCCGCCAACACACGAAAAGACGTGATATTGAAGTGAATAACGTATCTCCTGTCCGCTTCCTTGCTTTGACGGAACGTACTACGACCAACCAGGCTGGGCTGCAACGGTTTGGGTGGTCTGGGTGGTCTGGGTGGTCTGGGTGGTCTGGGTGGTCTGGGTGGTCTGGGTGGTCTGGGTGGTCTGGGTGGTCTGGGTGGTCTGGGTGGTCTGGGTGGTCTGGGTGGTTTGGCAGTTTCGGCGGTTTGGGCGGTTGGGGTGGTTTGGACGGTTGCGGCGGTTGCGGCGGTTGCGACGGTTGGGGCGGTTTGGGCGGTGCGGCGGTTTGGGCGGTTTGGCGGTTTGGCAGTTTGGGGGTGGATGGTCTGGCTTGGTATAGCCTAGCCTGGCGTGGCTTGGTCTAGCCAGGCCCACTCGAATCCAGCCCACTCCGGCAAAGCGGCTGCCGGAACTGTCCGTGCTCCAGGGCTCAAGCTGCCGAGAGGCTGCTAGTGGCCCTATACAAGCAGCGGAGTTTCCTGCAAGCGAAGAACCCCGACGAATCGATCGTCGGGGTTCTCTTGCAATCGGATTGCTTCTTATATTCGGCGTGCTTACCTTACGAAACGATGATGGCCGATCGTCGCGACGACGTCCTTGCTGGTCCAGAACGCCCCGGTGGAAACCTCGGGATTGAAGAAGTATACGGCATTCCGAATGTTGTTCCTTCCGTTCAAGGCGTCCTTGGCCGCGCGCAGCGCCGTTGCGTTCGGCTTGCTCTTGTCCAAGAGCCCGTTGTGGGCCGGCGGGAATTGGCTGCCGGAATAAATCACGTCGCGAATCGTATCCGGAAAGCGCGGATCCTTCACCCGGTTCAGAATGACGTTCGCCAGCGCCAACTGGCCCGCATACGATTCATAGCCGGATTCGACCATCGTAATCTTGGCCAGCAGCATATAATCGGCTTCCGTGTACGGTTTGGCCGCTTGCGCGAAGAACGACGGGATCGTCACCTTCAGCTTCATGCCCGGCTTGACGTCGGCTGCGCTGCCGAGTCCGTTCCGTTGCAGCAGCTTCGCCTTGACGATGCTGTACTCCGCGCTGATCTCGTCTAAGCCGTAATCCTTCGTCACGATCGCAGGCTTGATCGCCGTTAGATTGATCGTGTTGCCCGATGCGCCCGCATTCATATCGGCATGGAGCAATTCCGTCAGCTGACGCAGCGGCATGACGAGCCTGCCGTTCTTCAGAAAAGGGTACGCTTCCATCCGGTAGCGCTTGTCGTTGAAATATACGACCGGCACGCCGTTGCCAAGCATGATATCGTCGCCGAGCGCCGTATGTATCGTCAATGCTTCATTATCGTTGTCCCAGTCCGCGCTCGCTCCCAATGCTTCGGCGACGCGTGCGGCGGGTACGTACACTCTGCCCAGGAAGAGGAAAGCTCCGGCGCCGCCCAGCTTCACTTTCTCGCCGTTCACTTTGATCGTCGTTTCGGACGCAACCGCCGTTTCTGCCGCGAATACGCTGGACAGCGGTCCAACGCACAACAGCAGCAGACTTGCTATCATTGCGGTAAGCAGCTTTCTCACCGGCTTGCCGACTCTGTTCATAAATGCCTCCCAGCAGCGCAAGTTGGTTGGATTAAGCTTCCAACGTTCATCTTCTGGCAGAATTATATCATGGCCGAAACATCGCACTGGATTAACTTTTTCACAGAATTAATAAAAACTTTAGCAAATTTATGAAAAAAATCTCATAAATCGCATAAGCAGCTCGGATAAAAACAGAAAACCACGTCCTGGCGGGCGTGGTTGACATGACCGAATTCTTATTGTCGTCTCTCTTGTATCCTGCTTGCCGTTCTCGCTTAATTCCGCTCCCTCTCTTCTGACGATAAGGAGATGCTTACTTGGTCTTAAACCGCGCCAGCGCTTCCTGCAGCTCCTGCGCCATGCCGCTCAAATGCCCCGCCGAGGACGCGATTTCCTGCATCGCCAGGCGCTGCTGCTGCGATCCGTCGGAGATGTCCTTCGTATGACGGTACGTCCCTTCCGTCATCGTCACGATCTCGCTCATGGACGCCGTTACTTCCTCGGTACCGGCCGACATCTCCTGCGCGGCGGCGGATACTTCCTGGATCTGGTTCGAGATATCCTGGAACGTCGCCGCGATCCGGTCGAACACCTCGCCGGCCGAGTCGAGCAGCTCCGCGCCGCGATCGACATCCTGCACGCCCCGCATCATCGCTTCCGCCGCCCTTGAAGTCGCCGTCTGCACTTCCTGAATCAGGCTGCCGATATCCGCGGCCGCGGACGACGACTGCTCCGCCAGCTTCTTCACCTCGTTCGCCACGACGGCAAACCCGCGGCCGTGCTCGCCCGCGCGCGCCGCTTCGATCGAAGCGTTCAGCGACAGCAGCTGCGTCTGGCTCGTGATGTCCGCTATGATCATGACGATGGCGCCGATCTGCTGCGAGAATGCTTCCAGCGCCTTCATATCTTCCGCGGATTTACCGACGGAGCGATGAATCGACTTCATTTGTCCGACGGCCTCGCGAACGGCCGCACTGCCTTCCTGCGCTTCCCGCAGCGAATCCTGGGTCGCCTCGGTCACGGCCGACGAGGATTCGGCAATCCGCTGCACGCCGTCCGCCATCTCGCCCATCGCGGTCGACGTTTGTTCGGCGCCCTGCAGCTGGTTCTCGCCGGCGACGAGCACCTCTTGGGTCGATTCCGCGATCCGGTCGGCGATGTCCGCCGAGCTGTACGCGGTGGCGGTCAGCTGCTCCGAAGCGGCGGCAACCTGCTGGGCCGTGGCGCTCGCTTTCCCGACGATCTGGGCGAAAGTATCGACCATCCGGTTCAAATCGTCCGACAACCGGCCAAGCTCATCCTTGCGGCGGATCGAGAGCCGCGGCGTCAGATCGCCCTGCGCCAGCTTGCGGACGGCTTCCATGATTCGCAGAATCGGTCTCGTCATGCTCAACGATACGAGCAAGGCGATGATCGCCACGACGACGCCCGTAATGATGCTCATCAGCGTCGACACTTTAGTCGCCGTCTTGAGCGAATCGTACATTTCCGTGTCGACGACGCTCGATACGAGCCGCCAGCCCGTCGAAGGAATGGAATCGAAGCTGATTTCCCTTTCGGCCCCGTTCCCGTCGGTATATTCGAAATTGCCTTTCGGCTGCTTCAGCACCGTGTCAGTGAGCCTGGCCGCTTCCTTGGCAGGCAGCACGTCGCTTGCTTTCTTGCCGACCTTCTCCTTGTCCGGGTGGGTCAGCAGCATGCCGGTCGGCGAGATCAGGTAGCCGTAGCCGGATACGCCGATGTGGATCGAACTCGTGAACACGTCCAAATTCGACGTCGACAGCGTACAGAACAATCCGCCCTGGTAATTCTGCTGCGCATCCAGAATCGGCACGAACAGGACAATGATGTCATTGCCGGTCGATTTGCTGACGAGCAAATCGGAAACGACCGGCTTCTTCGTCGCTTTCGCCTGCTTCGCGTAGTCTCGATCGGACACAGTGAACTTCAGCCCTTGCGTCGTATACGCCATGTCGTTCTTATCGACGTACACATACTCCTCCACTTCTTTATCGGCCGCTTCCAGCTTCTTGAAATACGCCAGAATGGCCGGCACGTTGCGGTTCTTGATCTCCTCGTTCGAGGCGATCGTTTCGCTCAGGAAGGAAATATTGCGTTGAATCGAATAATCGATGGCCCTGACGTCGGATAACACGACCGCTTCTTCCTTCGTGTGCACTTCCTTGGTCACGATCTGCTTCAAATCGTAGTGATAGAAGACGGCGCTGAGCACCATCGGCACGAGCGAGATGATCAGGAAAAGGCTGATCATTCTCGTTTTAAACGACTTCAACGCCAGCTTGCTTGTCCAGGAGGCCCGTTTGACCTGTCCGTTCTTGGTTTGCATGCGCTAGATTCCTCCATGTGTGTGATCTTGAAGCTTGCGGACTTGCCGATCAGCGATACCGGCTGAATTTCCTCTCTCCCCGCCCCATCCGACTTTCGTATGACGCCGTGCGACGCTATAACTATGTAATTCGACTGTCTCTCTTCTTTTTCGACATTATTCGCTATATACATTAGTTTCTTTCATTATATAATTAAATAACGGGAATCTTTTCCAGCGCTATGCAACTTCATACCTATGACAAGGGCAAACCATTTGGAAACAATGGGGCGCAAAGCCATGGCCTAAGGTATCCATGCGATACGATGGCAGCAAGGCTGCCGAGGATACTCGGAAATCCATCAGGAATCGATGGGTTTCTTTGTCGTCGTTTCCGATCAGAAGCAGCAGCATCCTTACGAATCGCCACGTTTCGATCGCCGTTACGGGCGATACCGCCTTCACGGTCATCCTTCCGCGCGCATCGATGAGAACGTATCCGAATGAGCGGCTGGATGGGGACGCCAACGAAACGGCGTCGCACGGATCGCTGCAATCAGCAAGATGACGAATGGAAGAGAGCGTGGAAACGATGGAGGCATCCCCCTTATGACATACGGCTACAGCTTGTTTCTGACAGGTCTGTCATTGCTTATTGCGCTGCTCGTCTCTTATACCGCATTGAATTCGGCGAAGCGCTTCCCTCCGTCCAACGGACGCAAGCAGCAGTTCCGGCTGATCGGCGGAGCGGCGGCGACAAGCCTCGGCATCTGGTCCATGCATTTCATCGCTATGCTCGCGTTCCGGCTGTCTCAAGGCGCGACATATCATTTCGATAGTATCGGTACCGTGCTCTTCACGATTCTGCTGTCCTTCATCGGAACGCTGTCCGGCTTCGCGGCCGCCCGCCCCGGGCGCTTCAAGCGGTACAAGCTGCTTGGCGGAGGCGCCTTCATGGGGCTGGCGTTCGGCGGGATGCAAGCTATCGGCATGTCCGCCTTGCAAGGCGTGTCCGTCCGCTATAGTCCTCCCCTCCTCACGCTCTCGGTCATGGTTGCGATCATCGCCTCGATCACGGCGTTATACCTCCTCTTCCATGCGCATAGAAGCTTCTGGATGAACGGTCTACTCCTGGGCATCGTCCTTACCGGGATGAGTTACTCCGGCATGGCCTCGGCGACGTTGACGCTGCACGATGACGGAATGAGCATGCCGATGAACGGCATACATATGGATAACTTCGACTTGGCGATCTACGTCGCGTTCGGCACGATCGTCATCTTCGGCATCAGCTTGATCGGTTCGCTCGCCGGGGACAAGCGGTTGGCGGAACGGCTCGCATGGAAAGGTTCGATTCTGGATTCGGCCATCGGCTGCCTCATCATGTTCGATCGGCACGGAACGGTCATCGAATTCAACCCGGCGGCGGAAAGCGCCTTCGGCTTCGAGCGCGGCGATGTCGTCGGCCGGCGAAATATCGATCAGCTAATCCCGCGCGATAGCGGGGCGAACGAGCAGGATAGGCGGAAGCTGGCGCCCGGCAGCGAATGGCTGCTCGGCGAACGCCTCGAAGCGACGGCGCTGCGCGCGGACGGGAGCGAGCTCCCGATCGAGATGACGGTCACGCGCATCAAGAAGGAACGGTCGTTCGCCTACGCCGTCCATATTCGCGATCTGACCGAACGGATACGCGCGGAGCGCGTGCTGCGGGAGAGCGAAGAACGCTACCGCAGATTGATCGAGTACTCGCCGGAGGCGATATTCGTGCAGCAGGACGGGCTGATCACATTCGTCAACGCCTCCGTCATGCAGATGCTGGACTTCGCGGACAGCAGCGAGCTGGTCGGCAATCCGATGATCTCGTTGATCCACGAGGACTATCGTGCGGCAGCGCGGCGCTGGCAGGAACGCGTTCAAGCGGGCGCGCAAGCGCCGGAGGCGATGGAGCTGAAGATGATCAAGCGCTGCGGCAGGCCGATCGATATCGAAGCCAAGTCCATTCTCTTCGAGTTCGAAGGCAAGCCCTTCGTGCAGACGATCGCCAGGGATATTACGGAGAAGAAGCAATACGAGGATGCGATCAAGCAGATGGCGTATTACGATACATTGACCGGGCTGCCGAACCGCAATCTATTCCATAAGCTGATCGAGGAAGCGCTGGGGCACGCGCGGCAAGACGGCCAGCGCTTCGCCGTCATGTTCCTCGACATCGACCGCTTCAAAATCATCAACGACACGATGGGCCATCCGATGGGCGACCTGCTGCTGCAGCGATTTGCCGCCCTGCTGTCCGTATGCATCGGCAACGACGGTACCGTATCCAGACTGAGCGGGGACGAATTCGTCGTCACGCTTCCGTGCTGCGACGCCGCGAAAGCCGAAACGTTGGCGCGCGGCATCCTGCTCGCCTTGACCGAGTCGATCTCTCTCGGCAGCGAGAACATCTACGTCACGTCCAGCATCGGAATCGCGCTGTACCCTTCCGACGGAGATAATGCCGAGACGCTAATGAAACACGCCGATTGCGCCATGTACGCCGCGAAAACGGAGAAGAACGGCTATCGCTTCTTCGATCGGCGGATGGACCGGGTCCATTCCAGGCAGGCCGCGATCGAACAGGCGCTGCATCGCGCCATCGGGGAACGACGGTTCTCGCTCCGCTACCAGCCGATGTTCGATGCCCGCACGAAGATGATGACAGGCGTCGAAGCTTTCCTTCGCTGGTCGGATCCGATGCTTGGCAGCGTGCCGCCGGAAGAATTCATTCCGATTGCCGAGGAGAGCGGTCAAATGGCCGCGATCGGCGAATGGGTCCTCCACGCCGCTTGCGAACAGATGCACGCGTGGCATGAGAACGGGCTTGCCCGCGTTCCGATCTTCGTGAACGTCTCCGCCCGCCAGTTCCATCAGGAGCAGCTCGTGCCGATGCTGCGCCGCATTCTGCAGCAAACCGGCCTGCAGCCGAAGTATTTGGCGCTGGAAGCGAAAGAAGGCGTCGTGCTGGAGGAGAGCGATGCCGTGTTCGCCAAGCTGGGGGCGTTGAAGGATTTGGGGGTCTGCTTGTCGATCGACGATTTCGGGACCGGCGGCAGCGCTTCCCCGACCCGGCTGCAGGAACTGCCGATCCGTACGATCAAGATCGATATGTCCATCTTGCTCGAGATCTCCAAGCCGCCGATCAAGGCAGCGATGGAAACGATCAGCGCGATGGGCAGAAGCCTGCCAATCGAGATCATCGCCAAGCGGGTCGAGACGGAGGAACAGTTTCTGCTGCTTGAGCGGCTTAACTGCACGAACGTGCAAGGCTGCTTATTCAGCCAGCCGCTCTCGGCCGAGCAGTTCGAGCATGCGTATCTGTACGCGCTCGCGCTGGATCATCAAGCATAATCGAGAAGAGGGGCCGTCCCGCTGTCACATCAATGACAAGCGGGACGGCCCCCGATTGGTATGCGCGTCTATAGGTCGAGCTTACGTCCGGCGCATATAAGCGCGCACGGTAATCGGCGCGAAGATCGCCACGATGACCGCGGCGCCGATCAGCGAGATGCCCAAATCCCAGCCGGCCGTGCCGCTGTTGGTCAAGTCCCGGACGGCCGTGACGAGATGCGAGATCGGATTGATCTTCACGAAGAATTGGAGCCAATCCGGCATCGTGTCGGCAGGCACGAACGCGTTCGACAGGAAGGTGAGCGGGAACAGCACGAGCATCGAGATCCCTTGCACGCTCGATGCGGTACGGGCGATGACGCCGAAGAAAGCGAAGATCCAGCTGATGGCCCACGCGCAGGCGATGACCAGCACCGCGGCAAGCGCCACGTGCTCTAGGCCGCCGTCAGGACGGTAGCCCATAATGTAGCCCATCGTGAACGTCAGGACGGTTGCGATCGTGTAGCGAATCGTATCGGCCAGCAGCGCGCCCGCTAACGGCGCGATGCGCGCGATCGGCAGCGACTTGAACCGGTCGAACACCCCTTTGTCCATATCCTCGCGCAGCTGCACCCCGGTGACGATGGATGTCGTGATGACGGTCTGCACGAGAATGCCCGGAATGATGACGGGCAGATAGCTGTGCACGTCGCCGGAGATGGCGCCGCCGAAAATGTACGTGAACATCAGCGTGAAAATAATCGGCTGAAGCGTGACGTCGAATAATTGCTCCGGCGTGCGGCGAATCTTCAACAGCCCGCGGTATGCCATCGTCAAGGAATGGCGTACGGATTGGCCGAAGCTCGTATGGTTTTTTAATTTCACGCCGGCACCCGGCTTCATGGCAGTCGTTCTCATTGTTTTGCCCCTTTCGCTGCATTCGATACGGCGGTTGCGGCTTGCGCGTCCTCATTCGCGCCGTGGCCGGTAATCGTCAGGAACACTTCGTCGAGCGTCGGCTTCTGCACGCTTACCTCATCCAGCGGAATGCCCTCCGCGCGAAGGGCGATCAACAGATCGGTGATCAGATCGGCCTTCGTCATCGGCGCCGTAATCTTCCCCGCTTCCGACGTCATGCTCGTCGGCACGCCGAGCACCTGCTCGATCATCCGGCGGGCGGTCTCCGAATGCTCAGGCTGCTGGACGCGCAATTGCAGCGATGAAGTGCCGACCGACATCTTCAGCTCGTCGACGGTGCCCTCGGCGACGACTTGGCCGCGGTCGATGACGGCGATCCGGTCCGCGAGCTGATCCGCCTCATCGAGGTATTGCGTCGTCAGCAGCACCGTCGAGCCCGTATTCACCAGCCGGCGGATCGTCTCCCACATCTGGGCGCGCGTGCGCGGATCCAGGCCTGTCGTCGGTTCGTCCAGGAAGATCAGCGGCGGCTGCGCGATCAGGCTCGCCGCCAGGTCCAGCCGGCGCCGCATGCCGCCGGAGAAGTTCTTGAGCGGCCGCTTGGCGGCCTCGGTCAAGCCGAATTCCTCGAGCAGCTCCGCCGCCTTGCGCTTCGATTCCGCCCGGCCGAGTCCGAGCAGCCGCGAGAAAATGATTAAATTCTCCGTGGCGCTGAGCGATTCGTCGACCGACGCGTATTGGCCTGTGACGCCGATCAATTGACGAACGATCTGCGATTCCTTCACGACATCGTGACCGAATATGCGCCCCGTCCCGGCATCCGGCCGCAGCAGCGTCGCCAGCATGCGAATCGTCGTCGTCTTGCCTGCCCCGTTCGGTCCGAGCACGCCGTAAATCGTGCCGGCGCGCACCTTCAGATTCACGCCGTCCACCGCGCGGTTATCGCCGAATGTCTTGACGAGCCCGTTGGCCTCGACAGCCCATTCGCTGTTGCCCCGCTCCATGTTCCTGCTATATGCGTTCATTGCCTGTTCCTCCTCGATCGCTGTTTACTTCTGGATGGTACCTTGCATTCATGAACGGAATATGAACAGCATCAATGGCTATTGGCAAATCGAAAAAGCCGCTCGGATTCGGCATCCAAACGGCTACATTCGGCCTCTATTCAAGCATGTCCGTCATGCCTAGCGACTGCAGCGCTCGTACGAGCACGGCTTCATTGCAGCTTCAATCGTCCGCGCATGAGCATCATAAGGTCATCGCGTGACCATACCGCATCAAGTACGCTTCCCGCTCCTTATAATCCGGCATCACGCTGCCGACGCGCCGCCAGAACGAGCGATCGTGATTCATATGCGTCAGGTGGCACAGCTCGTGGACGATGACGTAGTCGATCGCCTCGACCGGCGCCATCGCCAGCCGGTAATTGAAGGTCAGCGCCTTGGCCGAGCTGCAGCTGCCCCATTTCGTGACGGACTCGACGATGTCGATCGACTTCGGCTTCGCCTTCAGCAGCTTCTGATACGGCTGTATCCGCTCCAGGACGACCTGCTTGCAGCTGGCAAAATAAAACTTCTTCAGCTTCAGCCGCAGCTCTTCCTCGTTCAGCCCCTCCGTCCCGATCAGCTCGTGCAGCTGGCAGTAGCGGCCCAGGTGAAGAAACCTTCCTTGATCCTGATATTCCCGCAGACCCGGCGCTTCCCGCGCCTTCTCGATCGCGCCCAGCCGCTCCGCGATCTTCGCGGCAAGCTTCTCCACGGCGCGCATGACCGCTTCGGCGCTCGTGCCGTTGGGCGCCTTCACCGTCACGAAGCCGTTCGCTTCCACCTGAACCGAAAGCTTGCCCCACGGCCCGTACTCCACGTGAAAAGGAATTTCGCGATCCCCATAGTCAATCTTCATAATCGTAAGACAATTCCTCTCCGCTGGATATTGGATTCCATTATAACCGATTTCGGACGCAAAAGAGCCGCTTGCCGGGAAGTTCCCGCAAGCGGCTAAGTTTCCGGCAAGCGCCGAAGCCGACGGCCAACGGGCCGCAAGCACGGACCGTTCCATTCGGCGGCGCCCGCCTATCCTTTAATCGATCCCGCCGTGATGCCGTCGACGAAATATTTGTGCCCGACGATGCTGAGCAGGACGAGCACGGGAAGCGACATGAGCAGCGCGCCGGTAATCGGGGACGCGTAGTCGATCTTGTACGGATTGTTCATCGTCGTCAGCCCGACGGCCAGCGTCATCTTCGAGCCCGAGCTTAAATAGATGAGCGGGCCCAGATAATCGTTCCACGCGCCCATGAACGTCAGCAGCGCCACGATGCCGATCGCGCTGCCGCTCAGCGGAAGCGCGATGCGGAAGAAGCTGCCGAGCTCCGAGCAGCCGTCGATGCGGGCACTGTCGAAAATCTCCTTCGGGATGGCGACCATCACCTGCCGGATGAGGAAGACGCCAAAGGCCCCGACGGCGCCGGGCAGAATGAGCGGCCAGAACGTATCCAGCCAGCCGAACGACCGGAACATCATGAAGGACGGGACGAGCGTAATCTGGCCCGGAATCATCATCGTCGCCAGCATGCCCATGAACAGCGCGTGCTTCGATTTGAACTCGAACCTGGCGAAGCCGTAGGCCACCAGCGAGTTGAACACAATGGCGAGCACGGTCACCGACACCGCGATGATCAGGCTGTTGGCGAGCAGCGCGAAGAACGGAAGCTTCTCGAACAGATGGCTGAAATTGCTTAACGTCGGATGCAGCGTGACCGGATTGAGCGGATCGCCCACGATGTCCTCGTACCGCTTGAACGCCGTTCCGATCATGAACAGAAACGGGGTCAGGAACAAGAGGCTCAGGACGATGAGCACGAGGATCGCGAACAGCCGGCCCGCTCCCTGCCAGCCTATCCTGTAACCTTGCGCGGCCGGGAACCGGTCCGCGGCCGCTGCGGCTGATTTCTGCATGTTGTCGTCCTCCTATTCCTCCGAATGGTTCAACCTGAACATCCGCAGCTGAATGAAGCCGATGACCAGCAGCAGCAGCGTGAACACGTACCCGAGCGCCGACGAATACGTGAAGTCCTGGCGCCGGAACGCTTCGTCGTACAGGTAGGAAGTCGGGAACACGAGCGAGTTCTCCGGTCCGAAGCCGCTTCCCGCCAGAATGAACGCTTCGCTGAACATCCCGTAGGAGCCGAGCAGGCACTGGAACACGATGAAGGTCATGATCGGCCGCAGGAGCGGTATCGTCACGTACCATAATCGCTTGACCGGCGTGGCGCCGTCGATCTTCGCCGCTTCGATCAGCTCGTACGGCACGCTCTGCAGCCCGGCAAGGAAGAACAGGATGTTGATGCCCAAGTACTTCCACCCGCACAGCAGGACGAGCGCCGGAATCGTCCAGTTCGGATCCTTCAGCCAGCCGACCGGCGATGCCCCGAAGACGCCGAGCAGCTGGTTGATGACCCCGTTGTCGCGGTCCAGCAGCAGCTTGAAGATAATCCCGACCGCCACCGCCGACGTAATGTTCGGGGTGAAGAAGAACGTCGCGAAGAATCCTTTGCGCTTCGCGATATACGGCCGGTTCAGCAGCAGCGACACCCCGAGCGCGACGGGCAGGATGAGGAAGAGGCTGCCGAGCGCCAGCTTGGTGCCGTTCCACATTGCTTTCCAGAAGAAGCTATCCTTCAGAACGAATGCGTAGTTGGACAAGCCCGCGAAGGTATAGTCGTCCGTCCCTTTCATCAGGCTGAGCCAGAAACCGTACAGGATCGGATACAGCCCGAATACGGCGTACGCGATGAAGAAGGGGCTGATGAACAGCAGCGGGGCCAGCTTCCAGCGCGTGGATGCGTTCGTCATCATTTCGTTCGTCCTCCCTACTTCCGCGCTTGCTCCGCATCGATCAGGCTTTGCAGCTCCTTCTCCACGCTGCCGAGGAACGCTTCCGGCGTCATTTTGCCGTTCTGGTAATCGGGCTCGTATTTATCCCATGCCTTGCCGATTAGCGAGCGCCACCAAGCCTGGTTCTGGCTCGGCGCCTTCGTGCCCAGATCCGCGTACAGCGATGCGATGTCCTGGCCGCCGAAATATTCGGTCGTGGGGCTTTCCTTATGCAGGTCGGGCGATGCCGCGGCGCTCATTAAGGCCGGGAACAGGTTGATGATCCGGAAGCTGCTGACGATGTTGTCCGTGTTCAAATGGGTGTATTTCAGGAAGTCCCAGGCCGCGTCCTTGTTGGCGCTGAACTTGCTGAGCGCCATGCCCGTGCCGCCGTTCACCGTCGTCGGCACCGATTCCGGCCCGCCGAGCGGCATCGGCACCGCCGCCCACTTGCCGCTCAGATCCGGCGCGTTCTGAACGAGCTGACCCGCCCACCAATCGGGACCGAACGCTGCGATGAACTGCCCTTTCGTGTACGCCTCCCAAGCCTGCGGCCCTTCCGGCGACGATTTGCTCATCAAGCCTTGATCCTTCCAGGCTTTGATGCGTTTCAGCACCTCGATGCCCGTCGGCGTATCGAATCCGATCTTGCCGTCCTTCGTCACCATGTCGCCGCCTTCCTGGCGCAGCAGCTGCTCGAACACGCCTTCGTCCTTCTCGGTGCCGCTCAGGATGAAATTGTTCTTGCCGAGCAGCGGCTTCGACGCTTCCATGAACGCGTCCCATGTCGCCAGCTTGGAGACGTCGATGCCCGCCCCGTCGTAGAGGTCCTTCCGGTAGTAAAGCGCGGATACGCACGCCGCGATCTCGATGCCGTAGATGTTGTCGTTCACCGTGTAGAGATCGAGCCGGCCCTTCGGAATCGCCTCCGACAAACCATCCTTCTCCATGTACGTGTTCAGCGGCTCGAACGGCACGTCGCCCTTGATGTACCGCGGGAACGCGCCTTGCTCGACGTCGATCAGGTCGGGCGCGCCCTTGCCCCCGGACTGGGCGATGACGGTGTACTTATCGAAGAGCGCCGTAAATTCCAGCAGTTCGATCTTGATGTTGATGTCCGGATGCTCCTTCTCGTAATTCGCCTTCATCTCGTCGTAGTACTGCTTGTGCGTATCCGCGAACGTCCAGATCGTGATCGTCTTCTTGTCCGCCGATCGAGAACCGTTCCCTGCCGTGTTTCCCGCGTCCGTGCTGCAGCCGACCGAATAAAACAAAAAGCTGCCGGCAACGAGCAAACCGAGCCCTCTTTTCACTGTTACCCCTCCGCCCGATGATCGTTTTGTAAGCGCTGCTCATTCCTACATGAAGGATAGCACCGGCTCGGCAGGCGGACAATATCACCCCGTTGACCGAAAATGAACTAGAATTGATCTCGCTTCGCGGGCTCGCTCTCCTCCTTCTTCCGCCACGCCTCCCGCCTGATTTCGGTGGGCGATTTCCCGGTCCGCTGCTTCAGGCACTTGGAGAAATGAATCGCCGATTTGAAGCCGCAGCGTTCCGCGATTTCCGCCGCCGTGCCGTCCGTGACAGCCAGCATCTCCACCGCCTGCCTGACCCGGTAATGCCACAGATACTTGATCGGCGTCGTGTTCTCGTGCGCGTGGAACAGCCGGATCAAATGCTCGGGCGTCACGTTGACCTGCATCGCCAGCTCGTTGAACGACCAATCGTGCGCGAAGCGCTCGTGGATGGCGCGCTTCGCCGCCACGACCGAAGCATGCGCGATCGCCGCAGGCTCCTCGCATTGGTACTCGTGGGAGAATTGATGCAAGGCGGCAAGACCGAGACATTTCATCCGCGGGCTGTCCGCGGCGGCGCCGGGCTTCATCGCCAGCATCAGGTCCGTTAATTGGTTGATCTCGGGCGAGATCGGGAGCATGAACGGGAATGCGTCCAGCTCCGCCGCGCCGGTATCGGGGACGTCGACAGCAATCCAGCGGTGCCAGGTCTCCCGGTCCGGCGCGAATTCGAAATATTCCCAGTGGCCGGGCTTCAGCAGCACGACGTTGCCCGGCGTCACGGGATGGCTCGTTCCGTCGATCGTAACCGTCAGATGGCCCGTATGGAGCAGCACAAGCTGAAAATCCGTTTGATAACGCGGTCCGTACCGGCCGCCGGGCGAATAGACGATCGTTCCGCAATCCGCGGCGTGCACCTGTTCCGTCAGCAATGATTCGGCAGCATGGCCCATGTTCGAACCCCCCTGGCTGAATGGTTTCGGGACGCTCCCCTGGCCGGCGACGCGCCGGACGGGGCAGCAAAAAACACCCTCATCGACCGGATCGGACAAGAGTGTTCCCTGACCTTCTATAGCGGCGCGAACGCCGGAATTATCCTTTGACCGCGCCGGCCGTCATGCCTTGGATCATGAAGCGCTGGAAGACGATGCCGATGAACAGCGTCGGAATGGCGAGCAGCACGCCCGTCGCCATGATCGCGCCCCAATCGAACGTGCGCAGGCCCATGTATTCCATGACGGCGAGCGGCGCGGTCTTGATGTTCTTCCCCGTCAGGATGAGCGAGAAGAAGAAGTCGTTGTAGCTGAACAGGAACGTCATGATGGCCGTCGCCGCCAGTCCGGGAGCCGCGATCGGCAAAATGACCCGCAAGAACGCGGAATACCAGCTGCAGCCGTCGATCAGCGCCGATTCGTCCAGCGCCTTCGGAATTTGGGCGAAGAAGCCGAGCAGCAGCCAGATCTGGAACGGCAGCGCGAACGTCGTGATGGCGATGACCATGATGAAATACGTATCGAGCAGCCCGAACGTCCGCGCGATGATATAGAGCGGCAGGCCGAGCACGATCGCCGGGATCATCCGGGAAATCAGAATGAGCGTCGACAGCGTATTCGCGCCGACGAGCCGGAAGCGCGTCAGCGCATAGGAGCTCGTCGAGCTGCAGAACAAGGTCAGCAGCGTCGTCAGCACCGCGATGACGGCGCTGTTGAGGAACGAACCGAGGAAGCCTGGATTGCTCAGCACGGTCTTGAAATTGTCCAGCACGGGCGTGAACAGCAGCTTCGGCGGCAGCGACATCGCTTCGCTGTTCGGCTTGAACGCCGTTATGATCATCCAGACGATCGGCAGGAGCAGGAATATCAGCGCCAGCGCGACGAGCAGCGCGAACAGCGTCCGTTCCGCCGCGTTACCGCCTCGCCTGAGCCTGCCGGCAGCCCGCAGCCCTATCCGTTCCGCGCCGTTCCCGATACCGGCCATGCGCTGCTCTTGTCCCGTCATCCCGCTCATACTCTCAACTCCTCGTTCGTCCGATTCATTTCGCGGATGAGCAGCGATCCGACGATCAGGATGACCGCGACGATGATCAGCGCCAGGGCCGAGCCTTTCCCGATATCGAACGAGTTGAAGGCCAGCTCGTAGTCCAGGAACTGCACCGTCCGCGTCGCATTGGCCGGGCCGCCCTTGGTCAGCACGTAGATGTTGTCGAAGATGCGGATCGTGTCCATGATGCGGATGATGAGCACCACGAGCAGCACCGGCTTGATGCTCGGCAGCGTGACATGCCAGAAGATGCGAAGCCGGCTCGCCCCGTCCACCTGCGCCGACTCCACGGGATCCTGCGGCACGGCCTGAAGCGCGGCGTACATGACGAGGAACACGAACGGGACCGCGCTCCAGATATCGACGAGCGCCACGGAGAAGAGCGCCGTCCCCGCGTCGGAGAACCAGCCGGGTCCCTCGATGCCGAACCAGCCGAGCACGTAATTGACGATGCCGAACGTCGGCTCGAGCAGGAATTTCCATGACAGGTACACGGCGACCGGCGCGATCATCATCGGGGTCAGCATAAGGGCCTGAATCGGCCGCTTGCCCCGGAACGGCCGGTTCAGGAGCAGCGCCAGCCCAAGGCCCAGCACGATGCCGGCCGGCGCCGAGAGCAGGACGAACTTCAGCGTGACCAGCATGGATGCCCGGAATTGATCGTTCGCCAGCATGCCGCTGAAATTATCGAAGCCGATGAAATGCCGGCCCGCCTGCGGTTTCATCAAGTTCCAACGAAACATGCTCGTCCAGATGACGTAGCCGATCGGGAACAGGAAGATGCAGAGAAACAAGAGCATGGTCGGTGCCAGAAACACGTAGGGGGCTGCATTTTTTCGCATGGTCCTCTCCTTTCCTTCCGTTCGCGCGCGTGGCTGAGCCGTGGCGGTTAGCCGGGCGGTGACGTAGCTGGGCGACGGTATAGCTGCCCGGGCGGCGGCTCAGCCGAGTGCCAGTCCGCGCGGCCAGCCGGGCGGCGGCCAGTCGTGAGCTGACCTTCGCGGCCAGCCGGGCGGCGGCTCAGCCGAGTGCCAATCCGCGCGGTCAGCCGGGCGGCGGCCAGTCGTGAGCTGACCTTCGCGGCCGGCCAGGCGGCGGCTCAGCTGCCTGGCCCACGCGGTCAGCCGGCCGGCCATCGCGGAGCAGCCGTCTTACTTGTCGTAATAGCCTGCGTCCTTGAGAATGCCCTCCACCGTCTTCTGCAGCGCGTCCAGCGTAGCTTGGGCCGGTTTGCCCGCGACGATCGAATTGATCGCGTTGCCGACCTGCGTGTTGATTTGCGCCGACTCGGCGAAGGACGGACGTTCCTGCGCCGTATCCAGCACGTCGGCGGAAGCGCCGAGCGTCGGGTTCAGCTTCCGAAGCTCCGGATCGGCGTTGACCGATTTACTGGCCGTCGAGGTCTGCTTGGCGATCTCCTTCATCGTCTCCGGCTTCGTGAATTCGTGGATGAATTCATAGGCCGCGTCCTTGTTCTTGACGTTCGAGGTGACCGCGATGCCCCAGGCGCCGAAGCGCGGCACCGCCTTCCCGCTCGGTCCGACGGGCACCGGCGCTACGGCGAACTTGTCGTAGATCTTGCTCTTGGTCTTATCGGTGAACGAGCTCAAGTAGCCGGGCCACATGATCGTCGCGGCCACGCTGCCGGAGTTGAACGCGGCGACCGTCTCTTCGTTCTGCCATGTCGCGACGCCCTTCGGCGCGGCATCCTTGAGGATTTTGGCGAACAGCTCGGCGGATTGCACGGCCTCCGGCGTGTTCAGCAGCGGTTTCATGGCGTCGTCGTAGTACTTGCCGCCGTGCGACCAGAAGAAATAGCTCCAGAAGCTCGACGAGCCTTCATCCGGTCCGCCCGGGTAGGCGATGCCGTAAACGCCGTCCTTGGTCAGCTTCTTCGCGGTTTCGTACATGTCGTCCATCGTCTTCGGCGGCTGCAGGCCCGCCGCGTCGTAGAGGTCCTTCCGGTAGAAATAGACCATCGCCTCCGCGGAGAACGGCGCCATATACCATTTGCCGTCCACTTTGCCGTAGCTCTTGACCGATTCGTAGTAATCGTTCTCGTCGTAGCCGTATTTCGAGAAGAAATCGTCCATCGGCAGCGCCGCCTTCGAATTCGCCCACAGCACGGTGTAGTTCCCCGGAAGGAACACGAGGTCGTAATCGCCGCCCTGGCTCGTCATGGCGAGCTTCTGCTTGCCGTCGTACGTGACCCAGTCGTAATATTCCGTCTCCAGCTTGATTCCCTTGGCTTCGAGCCCGGGTGCGATCGACTTGACGATATCTTCGGTGAAGCCCGAGCTGCCGAGGATGCGAAGCGTGACCGGGTCCTTGGCGGACGCGCCCGCATTCGTTCCTTCCGAGTCCGCGTTCGCCGCGCCGTTGCCGCCGGCGCTGTTCGCGCTGCCGGAATTGCCGTCGCTGCCGCTATTTCCGCCGCCGTTGCCGCCATTTCCTCCGTTTCCGCAGGCGCTGACGAATAGCAGGACGGCGCTGAGCATCATGGCGGCCAGCCGTTTCTTGGTACCGATCGTCAAACAGAATCCCCCCACAATTGTTTTACGGCAGCGCAGCGGCGCTACGGTCGCGATCAGCCGTCTTGTAAACGCTTACCGCCGTTACGATCATGTTAGCTCCGGCCGCGCGCAGGCACAATGCGGCATCCTTTTGATTTCCTCCAAAATCTTAATCGCTTTCGGGCGGCTTTCCGCGTTCGAACGAAGAGCGGTTGACGAATCTCCAAGATCTTTCGAAAGGGTGCAAAATATTGCGATCGCTCTCGCCGGCTACTGCTTCATCCGCTTGTACTCCGTCGGGGTGACGCCGACCCTGCCGCGAAAAACCTGGCTGAAGTATTTCTCGTTCTCGAAGCCGACCATCGTCGCGATTTCGTAGATCCGGCCGGAGTCCGAGCGAAGCAGCCGCTTCGCCCGCTCGATGCGGTAATGGGTCAGGTAATCCACGAAATTGCAGCCGGTCTGTTCCCGAAACACGAGGCTCAAATGGCTTTTGCTCATCCCGACATGCTCCGACAGGTCAGCTAACGTGATCTGCCGCTCGTAGTGGGTCTGGATGTACGCGATCGCCCGGCGGATAGCAGGCGGCGCCGCGGCGGACGGCACCGCCATGCCGGCTTCGCGCAGCCGTGCCGCCCGCTCGAGGAACAAGCGCGCCAATTCCGGTGCCGTCCGCGAATTCAGGAGCTCGTCGGCGCTCACATATTCCGCTTCCGGAACGGGGCTGTCCTCGAACACGGCATAATCCAACTGCCTGTTGTGCCAGCCGGCCAGTTCGGTGCACATGGCCTTGAGCAGCCGGCCGCTGCCGCTTCGGCAGACGTCGCCGACGAGCGAACGCAGCAGCTCCTCGCCATGGCTTTCGTCAACGCCGAGGAGAGCGCCGAACAGCTCCTGCAGCCGCAGCTGCAGCTGCTTCAGCTCCTCTCGGAGCCGCCCGTCATCCCCTTTCGTCTCCGCGTGGACGAACACGTTCCGGTCTTCCCGGAGCAGCCTGCAGCGCAGCGCTTCCCGCGCATGGACGAGCTTCGCGTGCAGCTGCAGCGGGTCGCGGACGGTCCCGCCGATGCCGACGGTGAGCTTCAGGCGCATGTAAGACGCCACCGCCTGTACCGCCCGGTTCGCCGCATGCTCCGCTTCCTGCAGCAGGCCGCCTACCGCCGGACCTGCGGCGACCGCGATATAATCGCCGCTGTCCGCGTCCCGGATCATGAAGGAGGCGGGGAGGGTCTGCAGCAAGCCCTGGATGATGTTGAACAGGGCGTTCTCCACCGCATCCCGCTTCTGCTGCCCTTGCAGCTCCGGCACGCCCCGCTGCTTCTCTGCCGAGAAGAGCAGCACCGCGTATTCGCGGTCGGGCAGTTCGATGCCGTATTGCGCCGCCGCGGCGCCCAGCTCTTCGCGCGATGCATAACTGCCGCGAAGAAGCTCGCGGTAGAAGCTGTCCCTGGCGATATGCGTGTGCAGCGCCGCCTGCTTCTTAAGCTGGTAATACTCCTTGTCCCGCTGCTCTTTCTCGTCGATCTGCGCGCGAATGCGGCATAGCGCCGCTTCGAGCGCGGCGCCGGTCAGCTCCGGCTTCAGAATGTATTCGTCGGCCCCGGCGGCCAATGCCTCGCGCATGTAGGCATAGTCGTCGTAACAGCTGAGCACGATGATCCGCAGCGTCCGGTCGCGGTCCCGCAGGCGCTGCAGCAGATCCGCGCCGTCCATCTGGGGCATTTTCATATCCATGATCAGCAGGTCGGGCTTCATCGCCTCGATCATCTCCAGCGCCTGCACGCCGTTCGCGGCCTCGCCCGCGATCTCCCAGCCCGCGCCCGCCCAGTCGATCAAGACGCGCAGGCCGACCCGCACGAGAATGTCGTCGTCCACGAACAATACTTTAAGCAATCCGGTGTCCCTCCTTCGGCAGCGCCGCGGGAAACCGGACGATGACCGTCGTGCCCGCGCCTTCGGCGCTCCGGAATTCTAAGCCGTACTGCGTTCCGTAATGCAGCTGCAGCCGCTCGTGCACGTTCTTGACGCTGATGCCCGAGAAGCGCGACAGGATGCGCCCCGCCATGACGTCCTTCAGCAGCCCGGGGTCCATGCCCTTGCCGTTGTCGGAAATCCGGCAGACGATGTGGCCGTCCTCCAGCATGACCTCCAGCGCGATCAGACCGCTGCTTTCCATCGCTTCAAGCCCGTGAAACAGGGCATTCTCCACCAATGGCTGCAAGATCAGCTTCGGAATGCCGTATTCAAGCGCCTCCTCGGCCACCAGGTACGCCATCTCGAACGAATGGCAATAGCGCATCTGCTGGATGTGGATGTAATGCTTGAGGTTCTCGATTTCCTTGCGGAGCGGAATCGTCTCGTTGCCCAGATTGACGCTGTTGCGCAGCAAATTGACGAGCGCGGAGATCATGTCGCTGATCTGCTGTTCGCCGCGGATCACGGCCATCCATTTGATCGAATCGAGCGTGTTGTACAGAAAATGCGGCTGGATTTGCGCCTGCAGCGCGGACAGCTCGGCCTTGCGCTTCAGCTCCTGCTCCCGGTAAATCTCGCTGTGCATCTCTTTCAGCCTTGCGGTCATCATGTTGAAGTTTTTGCTCAAATAGCCGATTTCGTCGTTGCGGATCGTGTCCAGTCGCACGTCAAGGTCGCCGTGCTGCACCTTCTTGATGAGCCCGACCAGATTACGGAGCGGCTTCATCAGCCGGCTGGACAGGAACGCGGCCATGATGAGCGCCGCCGCCAGGCAGATCAAGACGAGCAGCAAGGTGAGCCGCTTGATCACGAGCACGGGCTTCAGGATTTCGGAGTAGGGGATCAGCTGCACCACCCTCCAGCCGCTGAGCTTGGACGTCCGGAAGATGCGCAGCATCCGCTTGCCGTCCACCGTCACTTGGTCGTCGCCGCTGGCAAGCCGAGACTCGCCGGCAAGCGAAGCGGCCGCGGCGAACCGGTGCCCGGGATCGCGTTTGTAAATCGTGTTGCCGTCTTCGTCGATCAGGATGAGCGAGCTGTTATAGCCGCTGTGAAGCCTCGATACGATCTCGTCGATGACGCGGTAGTCCATGTCGACGCCTAATAAGCCGAGCGGACTGCCGGTCTGAATGTCCCGGAACAGCCGGGCCATCCGGATCGGCCTGTTGCGTTCCGCCGCATTCTCTTGTCCGGGCTTGTCAGCATCGGCTCCGTCGTTCGCCTTGGCTTGATCCGGCACGATCGTAAAATAGCTCTTGCCTCCCCGCTCCGACGTCGCCCGGTACCAGTCCTGCCGCTTCATCAGCTCCGGCACGTGGTCCTGCGGCGATGCCCTGTTCGTGTTGCTGCTGCTGACCAGAAAATACGCGTCGCCGATCAGAAAGACCGACTCGATGCCGTCCTGCACGCTCAGCTGCTTCGTCAGCAGCGCTTTGATTTCGTTGACGGCCTGAATTTCCTCCTCATCGAACCTCCCCGCCATTTTGCGCAAATTGCTGTTGATCGTGTAATTGAAAATGATGTCGGTGGCCACGCTCTCCATGCCGCTCAGGTGGAATTCGATATTGTCGAGCACCTGATCCATCGTTTCCGCCGTGTTCAACGTGACGCTTCGCTCGATGATGCCGGATGAGGCGCGGAACGTCATGAAGCCGAGGAAGAGCAGCGGCAGAATGATCATCACGAAAATGAACATCATCAATCGGGCTTGAATGCTGCGCAGGAACAATCGCCTGAGCCGATTCATTCCTTACCGCCTCCTTCGCGTTCATTGGCTTCCACTGACTTCGACTGGCTTCCATAGGCATACATGCGCTTCAATTCGCTTCATGCCCGTTATTGGGACGGGCTCCCCCGCTGCCAGCAGCGCTTGCGGTACGCAGTCGGGCTGACGCCGAAATGGCCCGCGAACTGCCGGCTGAAATAATACGCGGATTCAAACCCCACGTCGAACGCGATTTCGTTGATTCGGCGGGACGTTAGTTCGAGCAGCCGCGCGGCTTTGGCCAGCCTCATCTTGTTCAGCAGCACCGTGAGCGTATCGCCGGTCTGTTCCTTGACCAGATGGCAGAAGCGCGACGTCGACAGGCCGGCCATCGCGGCCAAGTCGGAGAGCCGGTGCTTGCGGTGCAGATGCTCGGACAGGTAGCGAACGACCTGGCTGATCCGTTCGTCCATCACGTTCGCGCGCTCCCGTTCGCCGTTGTGGTGATGGATCAACACCAGCAGTTCCGCGAGCGCAAGCTTGGCCAGCTCGCGGTTGACGGGCGCCGACATGGACGAGTCGCGAATGAGCCGGAGGAACGTCTGCTCGATCCGGCTCCGCAGCTCGTCGCCGCGAAGATGGAGGCAGATCAGCCGTTCATCGTTGCGCGGGAGCTCGAGCCAAGGCATCCACTCCGGCAGCGGCACGAAGTGGGTCCATAGAATATCCCACTCGCCGGCTTCGTTGGCCGCGTAATGATGCGGCACGCCCGGCGACAGGATCACGACGTCGCCCAGGCCGCACACATGCACGTCCCGGTGCACGCGGAAGGAACCGCTTCCATGAACCGTGTAGACGAGCAGCCAGTCCTCCGTCCCCCGGGAGCGATGCCCCTGGAAACCGTAAGGCCGGCGAAACCGATCCGCGAGCAGCACGCCGACCTCCGGCGATTCCGTCTCGGTATCGAAGCGAAACAAATGCTCGTTTAATGCCCATGCGCCACCTTTCATACGGCAGTAAAATCGTACAGCTTAATAGCAAACGCATTCATTCCCGCCGAGTACCGCTTATTCTATGCTATAACTGACCAAACCTCAATGAGAAAGGATGTCGAGTTATGGAAGATCGTGACAGTCGGCAAGTGCGGGAAAATCGGGATGGTCGGAGAGGTTGGGAAGGGTTCGAGGGGCGCGATGACCAGGAAGTGCGAGATGACCGCGTTGGGCTTGAGGGGGGTGGTGGGCTCCAGGGGCGTAATGGACTCCATGGAGATGATGGGCTTGAAAGGCGCGATCAGCTCGATGTACGCGTACGCAATGGGCTCGAACAACATGAGCGCGATGATCAGGAAGTGCGAGATGACCGCGTTGGGCTTGAGGGGCACGATGGGCTCGCGGGGCGTAATGGACTCCATGGAGATGATGGGCTTGAAAGGCGCGATCAGCTCGTTGTACGCGTACGCAATGGGCTCGAACAACATGAGCGCGATGATCAGGAAGTGCGAGATGACCGCGTTGGGCTTGAGGGGCACGATGGGCTCGCGGGGCGTAATGGACTCCATGGAGATGATGGGCTTGGTTGGCTTGATGGGTGCAATGCACTCCATGGGCACGATAGGCTCGATGAGCACAGTGGGCTCGAGGGTCTCCATGGGCTCGATGAGCTCGATGAGCGTAATGGGCTCGGGGGGCTCCATGAGCGCAATAGACGCAATGAGCGCACCGGCCTTGACGGTTGTAACGCCCAGCCTCAGACTACCCATTTATCGCCAGAGCAGCTACGTCAATTCAAGGAGGAAGGCTACTTAATCGTGCGGGGCTTGTTCAGCGGCGAAGACGTGCGAGCGATCCGGGATACGTTCATGGCGATCCAGACCCGTGGCAAGCTACCGGGTTACTTCGAACCCGCTAGCCCGGAGGAAGCAAACGGCGATCCGCTTCTGCTGTATCCGCGCATTCTGTATCCGCACCGGGTACTCGCGCTTGCCCGCAAGTACATGCTCGATCCGCGCGTCGTCAATGTTCTCGCCGAACTGATGGAAGAAGAACCGCTTGCCGCGCAGAGCATGTTCTACTTCAAGCCCCCGGGATCGCGCGGTCAGGCGCTGCATCAGGACAACTACTATTTGCGCGTGGAACCGGGCACCTGCATCGCCGCGTGGACGGCAATCGACGCATGCGACCAGGAGAACGGCGGCCTTGTCGTCGTACCGAACACCCAGCGCCTCGACATACAATGCCCGCACGAAGCCGACCCCGCCGTCTCCTTCTTCCGCGACGAGGTCGACGTGCCTGAGGGCAGCGTTGTTGTGCCGGCGAACATGCAGGCGGGCGACGTGCTGTTCTTCAACGGGAGCACCATTCACGGCTCCTACCCCAACTACTCTGCGGATCGCTTCCGCCGTTCGTTCATCTGCCATTACGTCGGCGAATCAACGCTGCGGCTCGGCCACCATATCCACGACGACCTCCACAACCGGCATGGAGACATCATCACGGTGCAGCGGAACGAAAGCCCCGGTCCGTGCGGCGTAGCGTTCGAAGGAGCACCGCATTAATGCGGATGGGAAGGGCGGCTTGACATGAGCCTACAGGCAAGTTACGAGGTTACCGCGAGCATTCCATGAGCTGGTTTGCTCATGGAATGCATTCGCTGCGGGGCATGGTGCGCTTTCCCCCCAGTATTCTTGTCTTCTCGGCAACTTCGCGGGCGAAGCTGACCGGTCCAGGGCCGAATTCCTGCTGCGGCGGCAACTTTCCGGGCGAACCTGAATGGTCCAGAGCCGAATTCTTGCTGCGGCGGCAACTTTCCGGGCGAGACTGAACGGTCCAGAGCCGAATTCCTGTCGCGGCGGCAGCTTCGCTGGCGAACCTGAACGGGCCAGGGCCGAATTCTTGCTGCGGCGGCAACTTTCCAGGCGCGACTGCCATGCTCAGGACCGAGTTCCTGTCGCGGCGGCAACTTTTCGAGCGAACCTGACCGGTTCTGAGTGGAATTCCTGTCGTAGCAGCAACTTTCCAGGCGAGACTGCCATGCTCAGGACCGAATTCCTGTCGCGACGGCAACTTTTCGAGCGAACCTGACCGGGTCTGAGTGGAATTCCTGTCGTAGCAGCAACTTTCCAGGCGCGACTGCCATGCTCAGGACCGAATTCCTGTCGCGGCGGCAACTTTTCGGGCGAACTTGACCGGTTCTGAGTGGAATTCCTGTCGTAGCAGCAACTTTCCAGGCGCGACTGCCATGCTCAGGACCGAATTCCTGTCGCGGCGGCAACTTTTCGGGCGAACCTGACCGGTTCTGAGTGGAATTCCTGTCGTAGCAGCAACTTTCCAGGCGCGACTGCCATGCTCAGGACCGAATTCCTGTCGCGGCGGCAACTTTGCGGGCGAACCTGACCGGTTCTGAGTGGAATTCCTGTCGTAGCAGCAACTTTCCAGACGCGACTGCCATGCTCAGGACCGAATTCCTGTCGCGGCGGCAACTTTGCGGGCGAACCTGACCGGTTCTGAGTGGAATTCCTGTCGTAGCAGCAACTTTCCAGGCGCGACTGCCATGCTCAGGACCGAATTCCTGTCGTGGCGGCAACTTTGCGGGCGCGACTGCCATGCTCAGGACCGAATTCCTGTCGCGGCGGCAACTTTGCGGTCCGTATCGGGATCATTTGCCCCAGAATTCCTTCCCGCAGGCAGCTTTTTGCGGCCACTTGAGCGCTGCGGCCCGAAATTCCTTCCCGTAGGCAGCTTTTCGCGGCCACTCAGGCGCTGCGACCCAGAATTCCTTCCCGCAGGCAGCTTTCGCGGCCACTTGAGCGCTGCAGCCCGGAATTCCTTCCCGTGGGCAGCTTTTCGCGGCCACAACTTCCTCGACGGACCAGGCCGGGTCGTGCGCGCGTAATGCCTGTCCCGGGCTACCTATCGCTTGCCGCGGCAGCCTACACCGCGCGCGATGCCCTCCGCGCTCCGCATCAGTCTTCGCCTCCCATGCAATGCTCTCCATGCTCCACATCAGCCCACGCCTCGCACTGCGCGGTGCTCTCCGCGCTCCACATCAGCCCACGCCTCGCACCGCGCGATGCTCTCCACACACCGCATCAGCCCTCGCCGCGTGCAATACTCTCGCGCGAGCCGCAGCGGCGCATCCAACGCCAAACCGGGCCGCCGAAAAAATCGGCGGCCCCGCGGCCCGGCATTCGCCGCTCCCTATCCTCCGCCCGCTTCACGGACGCCTACTCGCGGAACGTCGCCTTCACCGCTTCCAGGTATCCATACCCGTACAAATCATCCGGCTGCAGGTAGCTCGTCTCCGTCCATTCGTTCCAGCTGTTGACGGTGATGAGCGGCGGCTGACCCGGATGTCTGTCGGCGTACGCCTTGGCCAACTCCAGCGCCTGCTTCACGTTGGCCGGCGTATTGTTCTTCACGACGCCGGGCCGGAATTCCTGAAACCGCGGATTGTTGTCCCAGCCGATGGACACATGCGGGAAATACGGGATGTCGTAGGTCCGGTCGATGCGCTCCCATTCCCGGATGACGTCCTCCATGATGTCCCCGTAATCGCGGTCGATGTCGGCAAAATGCACGTATTGATAGTGGGACATGCTGTCGAATCCAAGCAGCTTGACCACTTCGCTCGTCGTCGCCGCTTTGCCGCCGTCGACGCCGCTCAGATTGAAGCTCCGCTCGCTCCACATCGTCAGCTGCAGATGCAAGCCGGGAAGTCCCTCTTCGACCGCACGGTCCCGGAACCATTGGAACGCCTCTTTCGTCGCTTCGGCGCCGCCAAGGCCCTTCATGAGATTGGCCAAATCGTAGATCATGAACACCGGCTTCCCGTCGATCGTGTAATACGACAGATGCTTGAAATACTCCATGATCAGCCGGTTCGCGATCCGCTCGAACTCGGGGCGGTCGACCGCCGCTTCCCAGATGACCGTATCCTGCATATGCGACAAGCGAATGTCCCACGTATGATTCACGTCATGGTTCGCCCACATCAAGTAGAACTTCACCCGGTCGTTGTTCCTTGCCTTCAGGTAGCCGTTATTCAGGCATTGCTCCAGAAAAGGCCGTTTGTCGTACCAGTACCAGTCGTAGATGAACACGTTGACCCCGTGATCCGCCGCGGCGTCGATCTGCATTTCCATCACGTACGGATCCGCTTCGTTGACATAGCCCCACAGCGGCTTCCGCGGCCAGTTATGCTCCGGATACTTCTTGACGGCGTTCTTCACCGACTGCCATTCGCCATAGCCTTCGGGCCAAAACATGCGTGTTCTCGGTTCGTCGCCCGTATAGGCCGGCCAGACATATGCGGCTACGTCGTAGTTTTGCTCTTTGCTCAATGGACACCCTCCTGATTTCCAACATATCCATGCGATTGGCTTACTGCCGGTACCGGCCTTCAAAGCAGAGAAGCGTTATCCCTTCACGCTGCCCATTACGATGCCTTTCATGAAATACTTCTGCAGAAACGGATAAATGGCCAAAATCGGCGCGGCCGCGATGAAGATCTGCGCCGACTTCAGCGTCCGGTCGGACACCTGCGACAGCATCTTGAGCTCCTCCGGCGTGGCGGTCGTGAACAACGACATGTCGCGGTTGACGATAATCGTCTGCAGGTAGGACTGCAGCGGATAATGATGCGGCGAGCTCATGAGAATAAGCCCGTCGAACCAGGAATTCCAATGGCCCACGCAGGTGAACAGCACGAGCGTCGCGAGCGCCGGCTTCGAGAGCGGCAGATAGATCCGGCCGAGAATCGTCCAATGGCCCGCGCCGTCCATGAAAGCCGATTCCCCGATTTCCTTCGGCAGCTGGCGGAAGAAGTTCAGCAGGATGAGCACGTTGAAGATGGGCACCGCCCCCGGCAGAACGAGCGCCCATACCGAATCCATCAAGCCCAGCTGCTTGATCGTCATATACCACGGAATGAGGCCGCCGCTGAAAATCATCGTGATGAACAAGTACCACGCATAGACGCTCCTTCCGTACAGGTCGCTGCGTTCCTTCGACAGCGGATAGGCCGCGCAGACCGTCAGCAGCATGTTGACCGAGAGGCCGATCGCGACGCGCTTCAGCGTAACGAGGAACGAGTCGAGAAACTGCGGGCTGTTGAGCGCGTATTTATACGAGCTCAAATTCATGTCGACCGGCCACAGCGTGACCTCGCCCGCCGCCGCCGAGGTGCTGCTGCTGAAGGACACGGCCAGCACATGGATGATCGGGAAGATGCAGAGCAGCGCGCAGGCGACAAGGAAGACGTAGTTGGCGCTTTCGAATATTTTGCCGCCCAAGGTCCGGTGATGCATAGGATTCGCCCCTTTGTCAGAATATGCGGTAGCCTGCGAACTTAGAGGCAAGCTTGTAGCCCGTGACGATGAACAAGAACGACACGACCGATTTGAACAGCCCGACCGCGGTCGCCACGCCGTATTGGCTGTTCAGCAAGCCGATCCGGTAGACGAACGTATCCAGTATGTCGCCGGTCTTGTAGACGACGGGACTGTACAGGTTGAACACCTGCTCGAAGCCGGCGTTCAGTACGTTGCCGAGGCTGAGCGTCGCCATCAGCACGACGATCGGCATGATGCCCGGAACCGTCACGTGCAGCACTTGACGGAACCGGCTGGCGCCGTCCATGACGGCGGCTTCGTAGAGCGTGCCGTCGATGGACGTGATCGCCGCCAAATAGATGATCGTCCCGTAGCCGAACTCCTTCCAGACGTCGGTCCCGACCAGGATATACGGGAATAATTTCTCATTGGCGAGGAAGAAGATCGGCTCGAGCCCCATCCCCTTCAGCATGAAATTGATGATTCCGTCGGCCGGCGACAAAATATCGACCAGGATGCCCGACAGGATAACCCAGGACAAGAAATGCGGGATATAAATCAACGTTTGAATGGTCCGCTTCACGAAGCTGCGACGGATCATGTCGAGCAGAATCGCGAAGACGACCGGCACGAGCAGCCCGAAGACGATTTTGAGCAGCGCGATATAGATCGTGTTCCAGAGCACGTGCATCGTCTCCGGCATCGCGTAGACATAGTCGAAATTGTCGAGACCGACGAACTTGGAGCCGAAGAACCCTTTCGTCGGATTGTAGTTCTGGAACGCGATCAGGATGCCGACCATCGGATAGTAGCTGAATACCGCGACCAGCGCGATGCATGGAAGCAGCATGAGATGCATGGGAAGCTGCTGCCTGAGTTTGGCCGCGGCGCGCGCGCGCTTGGCGCCGCCGGCAGGGGCCACGGATTGTCGATTCGCCATTCCCTGTTACACTCCCTAAACGTTAATAGCCGGCGGAACGGCGAATGCGTTCATCCGTTCGGCCGGCTTCCTTGCCGTATCGCCGCGCAGCTTGCGCTTACTTGGCCGCGTTGACTTCCTTCGTAATGTCGTCGCCGCCGAGCTTCTTCCATTTCGTTACGTACGAATCGAATTCATCGACGGGCGCCTTGCCCATGATGATCTTCGTGAACGTCTCGTCGCGCATCTGCTTGAGCGTGGCGCCCTTCTGCGTGGCCGATTCCGTATCCGCTTTGATATAGCCGTTCTGCTGGAACAGATTGTTCGTATTGTAGTAGTCGATGACGCTGAACGCGCTGTTGTCCGGACCGGACCAGGCATAGGCGCTCCAGAGCTTGTTGTCGCCGTTCTTGTACTGCTGGATCTGCTCGACGTTGTCCTTGACCCAGTAATTGTCCGTCGCCGACTGGTCGTTATCCTTGAAGAACTTGTTCACGCTCTGATGGATGAACAGGTTCTGCTGCGGATAGAACGAGGTCATCGTGGCCAGCTGGAAATTCTGGTCCGGCTTCGTGTCCTGCTCGCCGTTCTTGCCGTGGTACGCGGGATCGAAGTTCGGGCTGAGGGCAGGATCCTTGTCGTAGAAATAGTTGTACAGCTTGATCGCCGCTTCCGGATTCTTCATGTTCTTGTTGATGACGTAGAACGTGCTTGCGGAGCCATTAATCATCGGCTTGGCGGGGTCGCCGTCCGCGGAGACGATCGGGAACGCCTGCCAATCCGCCTTCGGATCCTTGTTCTTCGCGTCCTGCAGCGGATAGAACGGCAGGTAATGCTGGCCGAAGATCATGCCCACCTTGCCGGCCGTGACCGATTCGGCGACCTTCGCGGAGTCCTTGACCGAGAACTCCTGATCGATGTAGCCGTTCTTGTACATCTCCGCCAGCTTGCCGAGCGCGGTCTTGATCTGCGGCTGCACGCCGCCGAAGACCAGGTTCCCCGAGCCGTCGTCGACCCAGCCGTTCGCGTAGCCGTGATAGCTTTCGAAGAAGCCGTCGAGCGTCGCGAAGCCGCCGAGCAGATCCTTCACGAGCCCGAGGCCGAACGTGTCGTTCGCGCCGTTCTTGTCCGGATCGTTCTTCGTGAACGCTTCGGCGAGCTTCATGACGTCGTCCATCGTCTTCGGCGGCTGCAGGCCGAGATTGCTCAGCCAATCCGCCCGGATCCAAATCATCGACGCCCCGTCGATCGCCCCGTTCAACTGCGGAAGCCCCATCAGCTTGCCGCCGACGGTGGCCTGATCCAGGCCGATGTGCTTGTCGGCTTCCATCATCTGCTTCGTGAAATCGGACGCGTTGTCGTCGAACAGCTTCGTAATGTCCATCGCCACGCCGCTGTCGACCAGCATCTTGAATTGGCGCGCGTTGGCGGGAATGATGTCCGGCAGATCGTTCGCGGAGATGGCGACGTTCATCTTCTGCTCCATCTGCGCGCCCGGCACGGTCCACAGGTAATTCACCTTGATGCCCAGCTCCTTCTCGTAGCTGCGCGTCCAAATATTATTAGTAACCACGTCGGCCTGGATGGCGACGGCTTTCTGCACCTGATCGCTCAGGCCCATGACCGAGGTAACCGTTATTGGCGGGTTGTAGACGCCGTTCGAATCGCCTGCATTCGCGGCGGTTGCGCCTCCGGCGTTGTCTGCCGCCGTCTGGTTCGCTTGCGTATTCGCCGCGTTCCCCGTATTGGCGGCGCTTTCATTATTCGACGCCGCATTGTTTCCGCATGCGGAGAGTGCCAGGACGGCTGCCGTCAGAACGGGAAGTTGAAGCAGTTTGACGTGCTTTTTATTCATGCGCGATCCCCTTTTTCGATCCATATTTACAGCGGCCGCTGTGACTTTATTATAGAAAGCCGTGAAGCGCTTTCATATCATCATTTCTTTACGGGAAGGAATCATTTTTTTACCTGCAGCGCGTCCCGGTATTCCTGCGGCGCCTGGCCCGTCAGCTTCTTGAAGGACCGGGCGAAGTTCGAGGCGGAGCCGTAACCGAGCGAGGCCGCGATGTCGTTGATGCGGATCTCCGGATCGGCGAGCTGCAGCCTGGCCCGCTCCAGCCGGACGTTCTGGACGAATTCGGACAGGTTAAGCCCCGTCTGCTGCTTGAAGAACCGCGACAGGTACGTCGGGTTGAAATGAACGAGATCCGCGAGCCTGACGAGCGATATATCCTCGTGCAGATGCGCCTCGACGTAGGCTTTGACATTGGCGACGATCTCGTGCGACCGGTCCTCCTGCTTGTCGGTGCGAAGCATCTCCGCGCCCTCGCCCCAGCGGTGCTCCAGCAGCAGCGCAAGCGAGCGATTCGTTTCTCCGATCCGCTCCCAGACTACGGCTTCCGTGCCGACTACGAAAGAAACCGTCCGCCCGAGCGTTTCCTTGGCCGCCCGCTGGATCGTTTCGAGCGTCTCGCGGATGAACAGCCCGGTCTGCGCCTCCCGCCGCTCGTCGGGCTCGGACTCGCCGTCCGCCGGATTCGCCTGCATCAGCCATGCCATCGGGCCGGCGCCGGAGGAGGCAACCATGACGCCGGTCACGAGCGGCGCGAAATAGCGTTCGGCGAGGAGGCGAAGCGTCTCGGCCGCCGCCTTCCCGGCCATGTAACCGGACGGAGACGGCGGAAAGGCCGCATCGAAGCGGCCGACGGCCAGCCAGAGCGGCTCCGCCGGCCGCAGCGGCATGCCGAGACCGAGCAATGACAGTTCTTCCGCGAGGGCGGCGCCGGCTTCCATCTCTCCGCGCAGGGCGGCCGCGAGCAGCTCCTGCAGCGTCGTCTCCTGCAATGCGCGCAGCCGCTCTTCCGCCTCGGCGACCAGCGCCTCGGCGCGCAGCGAGCGTTCGATCTCGGCGATCGTCTGCTCGACCGCCTCCCGTACCCTGCCGTATCCTTCCGTCTTGAGGATATACCGGACGGCGCCGTATTCCATTGCGCGGTGCGCGTAGTCGAATTCCTTGTACCCGGTCAGGAAGATGACGCGGCACGACGGCCAGCTGCGCGTCACGCGATGCAGCAGACCGATGCCGTCCAAGCCGGGCATGCGGATGTCGGAGATGAGGATATCCACCTTCATCCGGCCGAGCAGCTCGAGCGCTCCTTTCCCGGAATAGACGCGGTGCACATCCATCTCCCGCTCGCCGCCGTCCTTGAATTCTTCGTACAGCCCGTCGGCTATAATCGGCTCGTCATCGACGATCAACAGCGTATACATCGTCATCCCCCTTGCTTGATTCGATGGTTTCGGCAGGCGTCTCCAGCCATATCGCGACCGTAACGCCGGACGACCCGCTTGCGATGCGGAGCCCGCTTCCGGTGCCGAGCAGCAGCCGGATGCGCCGGTGGATGTTGATCAAGCCGGTCGCTTCCGCCTGCCCGTCCGCTTCGCTATCGGACGCCAGCCTGCAGAGCAGTTCCTCCGGCATCGGCGCGCCGTTGTTCGCAACCTCGATGCGCAGCCCGTCCGGCTCGGGAAGGAACCGGACGGACAGCAGGCCGTTCTCTTCGAGATGCTCCAAGCCGTGCTCGAATGCGTTCTCGATGATCGGCTGAAGAATCAGCCGCGGCACGATCACGCCCTCATAATCCGGCGGCAGCTCGTCGAATTCGACGCGGATGCGATTGAAGAAGCGCCGGGACTGAATGTCGCAGTACGTCCGCGCGTGACCGACCTCCTGCTCCAGCGTCACCTCGTCCGACGCGTTCCGGGTGACGAATTGGAAGTATTCGCCAAGCTGAAGCTGGAACTTCATCAGCTGCTCGTATTCGCCCCGTTTGGTCATCGTGTACAGAATGAAGAAGCTGTTATACAGAAAATGCGGGTTGATCTGAGCCTGCAGCTGCTTCAGCTCCGCGCGCTGCACCATGATCGTCTGCTTGTAATTCTGGTCGATTAGCGACCGCAGCCGCCCGACCATCGAGTTGAACCGGTCGTAGAGGAAGCCGAACTCGTCCTGCATCCGATGCCCGATCGCGAAGTCCATGTCTCCGTTCTCCAGCCGTTTGAACCCTCGAATCAGCGTATAGAGCGGCATTCGAATGAAGCGGAGAATCGTCAGCGAGAACAGGATGATGATCAGGAACACGGCGATGGACAGCAGCCAGAACAGCAATTTGTATTTTCCCAAGCCGGCGAACAGCGAGCTCTCCGGCACGTAGTTGACCAGGGTCAAGCCCAGATAGGGCGACGTATCGTAAATGTAGAGGAATCGTTCTCCGTTGATCCGGAGCGAGCCGCTGCCTTTGCCGCCGCTGACCGGCCCGGCCAGCGAACGGATCCGCTCCTGCGTGGCAGACGCCGGTATGCCCGAGATCAGCAGCTGCTTGCGCGCGTCGAGCAGGAACGAGCCGCTGTTCTCGTTCGCGTTGAACTGTTCCAGCGACGCCTTGAGCCGCGGGAGCGAAAGCTTGATCATCACGGCATAGAGCGGCTGCGGGCTCTGCTTGCTCGAATTCGGCGGAAAATACGCGTTCAGCAGCAGCTGCTCATGGGTGTAAATCAGCTGCGCGGGCGTTGTGCCGTCGAAGTAGGCCATCCGCTGCAGGTCGCCGGCCTGCAATTCCTCGATGCTGCCCTCCGCGGGAATCGTCCGTCCGATCGACGGAATGATAGCGATTACATTTTCGATGTAGTTGCTGCCGTTCTTGATCGCGCTCAGCCGCTGCTGCAGCTTGTTGAGATAATAGCCGCGCTCGTAATTGTCCATGAACGGCACGTTGTTGGCCAGCATATTGATGTCGTCGTTGTACAGCGTATCGGACTGCACCAGCTTGAGGCCTTGAATCTCCTTCTCGAGCTTGTCCAGGTAATAGGACATCTGGGAGGCCTTCGTGTTCAGCATCTCCCGCTTGATGGCGGTCACGCCCCAGTTGTACATGCTGATGCCGATGCCGAACAGCGGCACCATGATGATCAGGAAGGTCAGAACCAACCGGATAAAAATCGATCTTCGCCAGAAGCCGAATACGTTCAAGGGCATCTTCCTCCTCGGATGTTCTCTCCCTATTAAGCCATAAGTCGGGGAGAAACACATCCTGCAGTTTCCGAACATGCCAATAAGAGGAGCCGCGTCCCGCGCGCTCCTCTTATTCTCTTCCGCATTCGCCTGCTTGCGTAATCTGTCTCGGCGATCGCCTTGTCCGTGCGCTCCCTTTGCGCGATGCCCATGGTGGGTGGGGCGTGGGGCGGCAGCGGCCTTTCGGGCGCTGCGGCTCGGAATTCCTTCCCGTGGGCAGCTTTTCTCGGCCATTCGGGCGCTGCGGCTCGGAATTCCTTCCCATGGGCAGCTTTTCTCGGCCATTCGGGCGCTGCGGCTCGGAATTCCTTCCCGTGGGCAGCTTTTCTCGGCCTTTCGGGCGCTGCGGCTCGGAATTCCTTCCAGTGGGCAGCTTTTCTCGGCCTTTCGGGCGCTGCGGCTCGGAATTCCTTCCCGTGGGCAGCTTTTCTCGGCCTTTCGGGCGCTGCGGCTCGGAATTCCTTCCCGTGGGCAGCTTTTCTCGGCCATTCGGACGCTCCCAATTTAGCCCCAACTTTCCCAGTAGACACAAATAACCTTACGCACCTGCCGCAGAATGGCGAAAAAGTGAAAAGTTGCTATACGAGCATCTTTATTCGCCTCAGATCGGCAAAAATGCCGGTAAAGCTGCTGTTCAAGCAACTTTTCCAGCCACGGACCGGCAAAAATGCTGGTAAAGCTGCTATACGAGCAACTTTTCCCGCCACGGACCGGTAAATATGCCGGTAAAGTTGCTATTCGAGCAACTTTTCCCGCCTCAGACCGGCAAAAATGCAGATAAAGTTGCTGTTCGGGCAACTTTCCCCAAACTTTCCTTGCGCCGCTGCAGCCTATTCCTCGCACCTAGGTGAGGTGCACTTACCCTGCCCTGGCATCCCGTCAAGGACGGACGATCGTGCCGTCCGCCTTCCGGTCGATCGGGTACGGCCGGTGGTAGACGCTCGCCGTATCCGAAGCGCGCAGCAGCTTCGCCGCCTTCTCCTCGTCGATGTCGATGCCGAGTCCCGGCCGTTCGTTCGCGTACAAGTGCCCGTCCCGCAGCAGCGCATGCCCCGGGAACGCCTCCAGCTCCTCTTCCCGGAACGAATTCTCTTCCTGGATGCCGAAGTTCCAAATCGCCATGTCGAGATGCATGGCCGCCGCCTGGTTGACCGGGTCGTTGTCTCCGCCTTCCTGCCAGGCCGTCCGGACGCCGTAAACTTCCGCGAGCGCCGCGATTTTGCGGCAGGCGGAGATGCCGCCTCCCTTGGACACGCGGACGCGGATATAATCGATCAGCCGCTCTTGAATAAGCGGCAGCCATTCATGCGGGCTCGTGAACAGCTCGCCCATTGCCTGCGGCGTCGTGCTCTGCTGCCGGATCGAGCGGAACCAGGCGATCTGTTCGGGCGGAAGCACGTCCTCCAGGAAGAACAGGCGGTACGGCTCCAACCGCTTCGACAGGATGACGGCCCCCTGCGGGCTCAGATGCTCGTGCACGTCGTGCGTGAATTTGGCCTCCGCGCCGAACCGCATGCGGAGCTGCTCGAACATGCCCGGTATCGCTTCCAGGTAGGTTTCCTCGTCGAAGACTGCTTTGGCCGGCCATGCGTTCGTCGGCCGCTTCGCCCTGGCTGCGGGAATGAAGCCTCCCCCGCCGTAATCGCCCAGCTGGCAGCGGACGACAGTATAGCCTTCTTCCATGTAGCGGGCGACATCCTCGGACAGCTCCTCGATATCCTTCCCGCTCGCGTGCGCGTAACAAGGCACCGCGGATCGGCACGGTCCGCCGAGCAGCCGGTGCACCGGCATGCCGGCTTCCTTCCCCTTGATGTCCCACAGCGCCATGTCGATCGCGCCGATGGCGGTCATGAGCGCGGATCCGTTGCGCCAGTAGCCGCTCTGGTACATCGACTGCCAGATGTCTTCGATCGCTCCGGCATCGCGTCCGATCAGCGTCGGCGCGAGCAGCTCCTCGATGACGGCGGCGACCGCGCCCGGATTGAAATGGTCGTTCGCCGACCCGATCCCGTGCAGCCCGTCCTGATCCGTCTCCACCTTCACGATCGTCCAGCTCGCGTCATGCCGCGTGCGGATCAATCGGATTCGTTTGATTTTGGCCATGGCTAGAACCCCCCGGTTTGTTTTCCTGCAATAACGGACTTGCTCGGCCCGAACGGGCAAATAGGCCGCTCTCCAGGCGGCCTCTTCCGCGATGATTCGCGGTTACTCTTCTTATGCTTACGAGTGTTCAGCAATTACATCGCGATACTCGCGTCCGGCCTCTCGATCGTCGCGAACACGCTTCCTATGCTTGCGAGTGCGCGGCAACTGCGCCGCGCTGCCCGCGCCCGAGCGCGAACATTCGCGTTCGCTTCCCGGCTGCTTCTCCACTAGTTCGCGGCCGCTCCTGAGTTACTTCGCGGTTACGCCGTAAAAGCCTGCTCCCCAACCCGCGAACATTCACGGCGGTTTCCCGGCTGCTTCTCCACTAGTTCGCGGCCGCTCCTGAGTTACTTCGCGGTTACGCCGCAAAAGCCTGCTCCCCAACCCGCGAACGTTCACAGCCGTTTTCCGGCTGCTTCCCGCGCTTCTCCACTAATTCGCAGCTGCTCCTGAGTCACTTCGCGTTTACGCCGGCAAAAGCCTGCGCCCAAACCCGCGAACGTTCACGGCTGCTTCCCGCGCTTCTCCACTAGTTCGCGGCCGCTCCTGAGTTACTTCGCGGTTACGCCGTAAAAGCCTGCGGCGGGCCCGCGAACGTTCGCGGGCCCGCCACCGCCTTCCGTCCCTACTTCACCATGTTCACCGGGTAATACGGCGGGATCGGCTTCGTGTAATGTTCCCGAGCGAATTTGATCTGGTTCGGCGTCCATTGCGAGTAGAACAGCCGCGTGTCATGGTCGTCGCTCAGCGCGAGCACTTCCGGCACCGTCGCCCAGTTCGTCAGCGGATAGCTCGTCGCGCGGGAGTGGTAGTTGTGCATCGTCCGGCGGCCGTGCGTGCAATCCTCCCTCCCGCCCTTGCGCGTGTGGTACGTCGTGATGTTATACAGCACCGCCGTGCCGGCCTGGCCGCGGATCGGAATTTCCTCGTACGCGTCGCCCAGTCCTTCCTTCGCTTCGTCCAGCGAACCGTACGTATGGCTGTTCGGCACCAGGCAGAAGGCCGGGCAGCATTCGTGAACGTCCGACAAGTAGTAGATGACGCACGCGTACGTGCTGATGTAGGGATTCTCGGGATCGAAGATCTTCCCGCCGATCGTGCCGTAATAGCTGATGTCGCGATGGAAATGCATCTCGCTGCTGCTCGCCCGTTCCGGCGCCACGTCGCGGAAATCGAACTGGGCGAAGCGCGCTTCCCCGAGCAGCACCTCCTGAATGAGCGGGAAGATGCGCGGGTGGCGGATGAACGTATCCATCTCCAGCGGATATTTCTCGAGCATGACGCCGGTGCCGACCGCGCCTTCGATCGGCTTATGCCACTTCTCCGGCGATTCCTTCAGGGACGTCTCGACAAGGCCGTTCAAATAATCGAGCTCCTCCCGGGTCAGCGCGTTCGGAATGACGGCGAAACCGTTCGCCTTGTAATGCGCCAGAATATCCTCTTTGGTCGTTTGAAACGCATGTGTCGTCATCGCGGCAAGCCTCTCTTTCATCAGGGAGATAATTAACCTTTGACGGAACCGAGCATAATGCCTTTGACGAAATATTTCTGCAGGAAGGGGTACACGACGAGAATCGGCACGATCGCGAAAATGATCGTCGCCGCCTTGATATTTTCCGGCTGGACGACCAGATGGCTGGCGTCGTTCAGCGTGTTCGTGTTCTGCGTCCCCATGTTCAGCATGTTGAAGTCGATGATGATCGAACGCAGCACCATCTGCAGCGGCCACTTGCTGTTGTCGCTGATGAAGAACAGCCCGGAGAAGAAATCGTTCCAATGCCCGACCGCATAGAACAGCCCGACCGTCGCGATGACCGGCTTGGAGAGCGGCAAGATGACGCTCCACAGCACGCGCAGCTCGGACGCGCCGTCGATACGGGCCGACTCCTCCAGGCTCTCCGGGATGCTCCAGAAGAAGTTGCGCATCAGGATCAAGTTGAACGGCGCGACCAGCTGCGGGATGATCAGCACCCAAATGCTGTTCAGCAGCCCGATGTTCTTGAGCAGGATGTACATCGGAATCAGGCCCGCGCCGAAGAGCATCGGAATGATGACGAGCCAGAGCAGGAACCGGTGGCCCGGAATATGCGTCTTCGACAAGCCGTACGCCCCCGTTGCCGTGAACGCCAGATTGAGCAGCGTGCCGACGACGGTGACGAACACCGTGATCTCGAATGCTTTCAGCAGCACTTTCGTATGGAAAATGTACTTGTACGGCTCGATCGTGAACGACTGCGGCCAGAGCATCATCGGGTTCTTGTAGATCTCGTGCGCCTCGCTGAAGGAGATGGCCCATACGTTCACCATCGGAATCAACGTCAACAGGCCCGCGCCGATCAGGACCAGGAAGATCAAAGCCTGCGCCCACCACGGATTCGCGTCCAGACTCTTGCGCTTGAGGAAGGATCCCTGCTCCTCCAGATGCCGAGACGGATCGACGGTTTGTTCTACCACAGCGATTTCTCCCCCATCCGGCGTATGATCGTATTGGCGGTAATGATGAGGATCATGCCGATAACGCCTTTGAACAGGCCGACGGCCGTTGCCAGCTCGAACTGGGATTGCAGAATGCCGAGCCGGTACACGTACGTATCGATGATGTCTCCTACATCATATACGGCGGGATTCAGGAACATGAAGATCTGATCGAAGCCGGCATCCAGAATGCCCGCCAGCTGCAAGCAGAACAACAGCGCGATGATCGGCCGGATGCCGGGCAGCGTCACATGCCAGATCTGCCTGAGCTTCCCGGCCCCGTCGATTTTGGCCGCCTCGTACAGCTGCGAATCGATACCGGCCAAGGCCGCCAAATAGATGATCGCGCCCCAGCCGAATTCCTTCAGAATCGCCGTAATGACGATCAGCGTCCGGAACACGTCGGGATTCGTGGTGAAATTGAATTTCTCCAGCCCCATGTTCGTCAGCACCAGGTTGATGATGCCGCTCGGGCCGATGAAGTTGTAGATGATGCCCGCGAACACGACCCAGGACAGGAAGTGGGGGAAGTACGTCACCGTCTGAATGAACCGCTTGAACCACACCTGCCGCACTTCGTTCAGCAGCAGCGCGAACAGGATCGGCACCGGAAAGCCGAACGCCAGACGGTACAGGCTGATGATGACCGTGTTCTTCAGCAGCGCCGGAAATTTCTCCGACGTAAACATCGATCTGAAATGCTCGAATCCGACCCATGGGCTGTGCATGATGCCGGTGAAGACTTTGAAATCCTTGAATGCGATCGTGATCCCGTAGAAGGGCGCGTACGTAAATACGGCAAAATAGAGTATGGTCGGCAGAATCAGCAGGTAGATGAACCGGTGCTTCCAAATCCGCGTTCCCAGCCTGCGGCTCTTATTCTTCGGCTCTTGGACCGCAGGCGCCCCCGAATAGCCGACCGGAGCGTGGCTGGATTTCGCATTCATGGCCTCATTCCTTTCCTCCTTCCGGGGCGCGCCGCGCCGGCAGCCGCAGGAACGGCGCCGGCGCCGCGCGGCCGCGTACCGGATACGTGCCCGTTAGTCGACTCCGCTAGTCGACGTAGTTCGGTTCGGATTTATTCTTCTGCATCTCGTTCACCTCGTCGATGATCTTCTGGCCGCCCGCGTCCAAATATTTCTTGTACGCAGCCTTGTACGCATCCTTCGTGAGCTTCATGTCCGTCAAGATGCTGCCGTCGACCTTCGCCATGTAATCCTCCCAGATCTGCGCGCCGATCTTCGCTTGGGTCGGGGACGTCACGGTCGGATCCTTGTAATCGTTATACGGGTTGGCAGCATATTTCTCGAACATGCTCTTGTAATACTCGAACTTGTCCTCGATCCCGGCCCCGATGAAATTCAGCTTCACCGTGTCCCAGTCCAGCTTCTCGCTCATCGGATCGATGAACTTCAGCGGCTCGATCTGGGCGCCTTTGTAGTCGGCTTCCCGCTTCTCGTCCGGAATCGGCACCTTCCGGCCTTCCGAATCGACGGTATACGTCTTGCCCTCGATGCCGTACCTTCTGAGATCGGTGCCTTCGGTCAGCGTCCAGTTCAGAAACTTGAAGAACTGATCGGCTTTGTCCTTCGCCTTCACGTTCACGTAGAAGCCCCGGTCCTGCGGGAAGACGACGCGCGTTCCGCCCTGCTCGCCTTCCGGCCCGATCAGCGGCGGCATGATCTTGATGTCGGCCGTCGGCACGTTCTTCCGCAGCTCGGTATAGAGGGACTGCAAATTCCCGCCAAGAATGACGGCCGCGCGGCCGGCCTTGAATTTCGTCTCCCCGAAGGAAGGATCCGGATTGACGCCCGCTTCCTCATCGAACAATCCGCGCTTCTTCAGGTCCTGCAGCCAAAACTTGAAGTCGATGTTCGCGTCCTGCATTTCCGGCGGAACGATCGTGTTCGGATCGTCCTTGGACGGCGCCCAGCCGGAGCTTGTGCCGAACGACGTCCCGAGATCCTTCGCCGCCCAGAATGGGACGGTGTTGCCGTGCGTCATCGGCACGATGCCCTTGCCGCTCGCCTTGATCTTCTCCAGCGCGGCCTCAAGCTCCGCGACCGTGGTCGGCTCGGCGATCCCGAGCTCTTCGAAGATGTCCGCGCGATAGTTGATGAAGAACGGAACGACCGGGTAGATCAGATTGGGCACGAAGTAGATATCGCCTTTGTCGTCGGCCATCTTCTCCCAAATCCCTGCCGGAACGGCATCCTTCACCGCCGGGTATTGGTCCAGATACTCGTTGATCTTCAAGAAGGCGCCTTGATCCTGCAGGTCCTTCCAGAACGAATCGACCGGCCCCCAGCCCCAGATCACGTCAGGCATATTGCCGCCCGCGGCCGTCGTCTTGATCGTTGCGTCGTAATCGACGACCGGAATGATCCGCACGTCGATATCGACATTGCCCTGCTTGAACAGTTCCTTCTCGTATGCGCCGCCCTTCGTGTAGGTAGCCGGTCCCCAGGTAGGCCGGGAATAGCTGAACTTCAGCGGTCCCGCGGTCCCCCCGCCCTGTCCGTTCTCCTCCGCCGTTCCGCCGTTCGCCGCGTTCCCGGACGACGCGCCGGATCCGTCGTTGTCCTTGCTGCAGCCGACGAGCAAACCGAGCAGCATCGTCGCCGCAAGCACGGCCAATCCGAGCGGCCGCAGCCGTTTCTTCCCCGTTCTCCTCTGTTCCATGTCCAGCCTCCTTCGTTGTACTTGACCAAACCCCAACCTGCAGCCCCCCTATTCGAGATCTTTGGATCGGTATGAAAGATTCCGCGTGCGGAATGTTTCATCAAGTACGAGAATGCGCTTTCATGATTGCGATGGATTCAACGTTCTGCGGTCGAGTTCGGCTGCTGCATATATTATACTTGGTATGTTAAATTCATGACCTGCAAGAACTCATCCTGTACTTGGCATGAATGTTAGCATCGCTGTTAAATGTTGTAAACGGTCATTTACGTCTGAATTCGCTCATTAAATTGCTATAACGGTCATGTTTTTATCAATTTTCTAGTCATTACTCCTATTTACGGCTGATTAACGCCATTTGAGTCTATCTTCCTAGGTTCGCTTTACAATTCCGGCACCGCCCCCTAAGATGGTATATAACAAGTTAAAAATGGACATGGAGATGCAGCGATGGCAAAAAAAAGACAGCATTTATCGCTTTATGAGCAAATCAAACGACATCTTCAGTCGGAAATCGAGCTGGCGCATTGGAAGCCCCATGACCTTCTGCCTTCGGAGAACGAGCTGATGAAGCAATTCGGCGTCAGCCGCATTACCGTGAAGAAAGCGATGACCGATCTTGTCGAACAAGGCGCGATCTATCGCGTGCAGGGGAAAGGCACGTTCGTCGCCCCGCCCGAACCTGTACCGGCGGCGAGCGCGGCGCCCGTCCCGGCGAAGACGAAGGCGATCGCCCTGCTGCTTCCCTTCATCAACAACCAGCATAACGCGCTGCTGCTGAACGGCGTCGAGCACATCCTCTCCAGGGCCGGCTACTCGCTGCTCTTCTGCAACACGGAGAATTCGATCGCGCAGGAAGAACGCGCCATTCGGACCATGCTCGCGAGGGGCGTGGACGGCATGATCGTCTACCCTGTCGACGGCGAGTCTTATAACCGCGAAATCCTGCAGCTGACGCTCGACTCGTTCCCGCTTGTCGTCATGGACCGGTATTTGCGCGGCATCGATACCAGCTGCGTCTGTCCGGACAACCTCACGGGCGCCCGGGAAGGCGTCGATCATCTGATCGCGCTCGGACACCGGCATATCGGGTTTCTCTCGACGGTCGTCAGCAACACCAGCAGCATCGAGGACCGTCTGTCCGGGTACGAGAAAGCGCTGGCGGATCACGGCATCCCGATCGACCGCCGCTACCGGTACGTCGATATCGAGCTCGGCGAGCCGAAGCCCATCAAGGATAAAATCCGCGATTTTCTGACGCGGAACCCCGAATTGACGGCCATATTCGCCATTAATCCCGGCTTGGGCCTGCAGGTCGTCAAAGCCGCTTCCGAAATGGGCATCCGCGTCCCGGAAGAGTTGTCCCTCGTGTTCTTCGACGATTTCGAGCTCTCCGAATTTCACGCCGTAAGACCTACGTACGTCAGCCAGGAAGAGAACGTGCTCGGCCAGGAAGCCGCGAAGCTGATCGTCTCCATGATCGAGCATCCCGGGCAGGGGACGAAGAAGCTGTTCTTCGCGCCGAAGCTGATCGTCCGGGATACGACGGCGAAACCGAGAAACGCCACCTAGCCGGTACGCGCCGTAAGCGCACTGGCACCCGTTCGCAAGACGAAGGGGCCATCCGAGCGTCTGCTGCGACGTTCGAATGGCCCCTCTTCCGTTCCCGGCGCCTGGCGCTGCCGGTTCTAACTTCCGTTACATGACCGCTAAGCGCCCCGCCGCTCTCCCGCATGGCGCATATGGCGCATGAGATGCGTCATCCCCATGAGATGCGTCAGCTCAGCCACTTCACGCCAAGCGCCTCGATGCCGGCTTCCCAGCCCTTCGGGATGCCGATGTCGGAGACGATCATATGCACGTCCGACAGCTCCCCGATCTTCGCCACCGTACGCTTGCCGATCTTGGAGCCGTCGGCGACGACGATGACGCTCTCGGAGCAGCGGATCAGCTTGCGCGAGAACAGCGCCCGATCGTAATCGTAGCCCGTGATGCCGTGTTCCAGCGACAGCCCGTCCACGGAGATGAACGATTTGTTCACGTAGAAGTCTTCCATAATCTTCTCGGCGATCGGCCCGGACACCCGCAGATGCTTCGCGTTGATCTCCCCGCCGATGAATATAATCCGGCCGTCGAAGGTCCCGCGCTTCTGGTAATCGACCAGCAAGGTCAGCGTCGGAATCGAGCAGACGAGAACCGTCAGGTCGCATTTGCCTTCCAGGTGATGCAAAATCTGCATCGCCGTGCTGCCTTCGTCGATGATGAGCACATCGTTGTCTTCGATCAGATTCGCCGCCAGCGCGCCGATGCGGCGCTTCTCTTCCGCGCGGATGACCTCGCGCTCGTAATACGCCGGCTCGGACTCGCGCGTCAGCTTGACCGCGCCGCCGTATACTTTCTTAAGCCGGTTGTCCTTCTCCAGCTCGTCCAGGTCGCGCCGGATCGTCTCCGTGCTCACCTCGAACAGCTGCGACAGCTCGACGACGTTCACGTTCCCTCGTTCGCCCAGCAGCGTCATGATGCTTCTCTTACGTTCTTCGCCCGCAAGGGACATAGGTCTCTCCCCTTTATCGATTTGAGCCTATTATAGCAAACATCGATCCGCTAGTAATAGTTCCCGCCCCCCGGCGATGCGAACCCTGCTTCGTTCCGGCGCCGCCGCAGCGGTGCATTCGCCAATAAGCCGTTAAGCGCTCATCGGCGATGCTGCATCAGGTTAACCCCGTTCGCCGTCATGTCGAACACATGGAACTTGTCGTCCCGGATGCGCATGTACACCGTATCGCCGGAGCGCACGTCCGCCTCGTTGTCCGTCAGCAGGCGCACCATGCCGTCCAGCTTCTTGTCCGGATCGACGACCTTCACCAGCTTGCCGCTGCCGAGATGCTCGACCAGATCGACCTGCATCGGAATCGCCCGCGCGTCCGATGCGTCCGTGAGCGTCAGATCATGCGGCCGGATCCCGAGCTTGACCGGCTTGCCCAGATGCTCGGCGGCAAGCTTGCGCGCGTCCGGCAGGCGGTAGCGGAACCCGTTCGTCGCAATCGTTTGCCCGTCCCCGTCCCCGTCCCCGTCCCCGTCTCCGTCTTCCGCCGGCCTGATCTCGCCCGCAATGAGGTTCATCGGCGGATTGCCGAGGAAGCTGGCGACGAACAGATTGACCGGATGGCTGAACAGCTCGTCCGGCGGCGCGTACTGCTGGATCCTGCCGTCGTTCAGAATCGCCACGCGGTCGGATATCGCGAGTGCCTCCTCCTGATCGTGGGTGACGATGATCGTCGTCACGCCGAGATCCCGCTGGATCTTGCGGATTTCGTCGCGCACGTCGAGCTTCAGCCGGGCGTCGAGATTGGACATCGGCTCGTCCAGCAGCAGGATTTCCGGGTTCTTCGCGAGCGCTCTCGCCATCGCCACCCGCTGCTGCTGCCCGCCGGACAGCTGCGACGGCTTGCGGTCGAGCAGATGGTCGATCTGCACGATCCGGCTGATCTCCCGCGCCCGTTCATAGGCTTCCGGCTTGCGCATCTTGCGCTCCCGCAGCGGGAACGCGATGTTGTCCCGGACCGTGAGATGCGGATACAGCGCGTACGATTGGAACACCATGCCGATGTTGCGATCTTTCGGCTCGACATGGTTCACCATCCGCTCGCCGAAGTAGATTTCGCCGGAGGTCGGCTTCAAGAGTCCCGCGAGCATCATGAGCGTCGTCGTCTTGCCGCAGCCGGACGGCCCGAGCAGCGCGACGAATTCGCCCCGCTGAATCTCCAGGTTCAAGCCGTCCACCGCGCGGCCGCTATCCTTCTTGCCGTCGTACGCCTTTACGATGTTTTTGAGCGTAATCATGATTGCTTCGCCCCTCCTATATTGACCCTCATGAACATTTTCTGCGTGAAAATATAGAACACGACGACCGGCAGCGTATAGAACAGGCCGATGGCGGTAATCAGGCCGTAATTGATGATCTGGTTCTCCTTCGTGACGAGCTTCGACAAGTATCCCGCCAGCGTCATCATGTCGTCATTGAAGATGAGCAGCTTGAACAGGAACCATTCCCCGTAAGCGCCGAGGAACGAGAACACCGAGATCGCGCCGATGCCCGAGAACACGTAAGGGACGAGCACCTTCCGGAACGCGCGGAACCGGGTCGAGCCGTCGACCATCGCCGCCCATTCGATATCCCAGGGCACTTCGTCGAAGAACCCTTTCATGATGTACACCCGGCCCGGCAGCGAGCCCGTGATCGCCACCAGGATGACGCCGAGGTACGTGTTCACGAGCCCCATTTTCACCAAAATGAAAAACGTCGCGATAATGAGCGTAATGCCCGGGAACGAACGCATCAGGAACAGGAACTTCATCGCCGCGCGCTTGCCGGCGAAGTCCAGCCGGGAGAACGCGTAGGCCGTCGGCACCGATATGCCGACTTCGATGACGACGATGAGCAGCGAGTACATGATCGTGTTCAGCACGATCGGCCAGATCATCGGCAGCTTCACGCCGTCGTACTCCACCGGCTTGGCCAGAAACGCGAAATTGTCCATCGAGAAATCATGCGTCGTGAAATTCATCGTCGCCGCCAGGAAATACCAGACGATCATCGCCATGATCGGCAGCGTGAATAACGTCATATACGTGTGCACGAGCGCCTTCTTCAACGTGCTGGCTGACATAAGCAACGCCTCCGTAGCCGTCGATCAGTCTTCGATGCGCGAAGGCTTGATCAACTGGTCAAAATCGAACATCCGAATAAGCAGCAAGGTCAAGACGAAAGAAATGAACACGACGATAAGCGATACCGCCGCCCCGTATCCGTAATACTTCAAATTGAACGCCTGCTGGAACGCGTAGAGCGACAGCGTCGTTGTATCCCGCATCGGTCCGCCCTGCGTCAGGAGCATGATGAAGAAGTACGAGGACACGAAGCCGATCAGGTCGGATATCGTAATGTACATGAGCGGCCATTTCAGCGTCGGCAGGATGATTTTGAGAATGACCGATTGCTCGCTTGCCCCGTCGACGCGCGCCGCCTTGTAGAGATCCTCCGGTATGGAGTTGATCGCCGAGGACAGCAGGATCATGCCGCCGGACACGGTCGAGACGATGGTCGCCAGAATGACGATGGCCATGGCGCCCTTCGTAAACCAGGAAACCGGTTCGGAGACGACGCCCAGCCGGTGGAGCAGGTCGTTCACCAGGCCGCCCTCGGTCGGGTCGAACAGAAATTTCCAGAAGGTCACGTAGACAACGGAAGGAATGATGCTCGGGATGAGCCACAGCACCCTGTATAAGACAGCCGACACTTTGCCTTTAAGGAAGTATTGCGTCGCGATCGAGACGATCAGCGCAAAGAGCAGCGAAATGGCCAGCGACAGGACGGCGAATACGGCCGTATGGCTCAATATCTCCGGCAAGTTATAATCGGCGAATATCCGTTTGAAATTCGTCAAGCCGATGTAATGCGGTTTCATGGACGCGTTCAAATCGGTGAAGGACATGCCGATCGTCGCGACCGCGGGCAGCACGAAGAAGACGAAGACGAGCAGCGAGAAAGGCATAATGAACAGATAGGGATAGATCACTTTGCGAAACGGTTTCTTGTACGGCTTGCTTGCGGCCTCAGCGCGATTCATCAACGCGGTTTCCACGGTATTCATTGACAACCTGCACCCGCTTCCTTCGGATTCCTCAAAATCGAACGGCGCCCTAACTGGAATTAGAGCGCCGGATGTGCAACGTTAATTCTCGATGGTCACGCGATCCGCGGGCACGTTCTGCTTGACTTCCTTCTTGAAGAGGCCGTACGCCTCGTCGGCCGATTTGCCCTTCGTCAAGATGGCGTCGATACCGAGCGTATAGCCCTTCGTAAAGGTCGCGTAATCCGGGAGCGCCGGACGGGTTCTCGTGAAATCGACCATGTAGGCGTGGTCTTTGTAGAACGACATCGCTTTGAAGCGCGCGTCATCCTGCGCTTCCGGCGTTACCGGCAGCTTGCCGCTGGCGATCGTGTGGTTCACCTGGAGATCCGGATCCATCACATGCTCGATCAGACGCTGCACGTACGGCATTTTCCCGTCGTCCACTTTCGAGCCGACGAAGATCATCGCAGGATTGCTGTAGGAGACCGGTTTGCCGCCTTTCTCCGCCGAAGGCACCGGAATCCAGACGACGTTGTCTTGGAACCACTTGTTGTAGCCTTCGATATCGTCCTTCATGCCGTTCGCCTCGCGCATCATGGAGTAGAACTCCGTGCGGGCGAATTCCGCGAAAATCTGGCCTTTCACGAACATCGGAGCCGCTTTGTCCGTGTCGACGTCGCCGATGCTCTCCGTGATGACGCCGCGTTTCTTCGCATCGGCCCAGAATTCGTACACGTCCTTCGCTTTCTTGGACAGGATCAGCTTATTCGACGCCGCGTCGTAGTTGTAGCTGCCGAACGCATAGTTCCAGCCTTCGAAGCGCGTATCCTCGACCGCGAAGCCGAGCTGTACGAGGCTCTTCTTCTTCGCTTGATCGGCCAGATCGACCAAATCGCCGAACGTGAATTGGCCGCCGTCCACCTGCGCGCGCAAACCGTCGATCTTGTCCGCCGTCCAGCCGAGGCCTTCCAGCGCCTTGCGGCTGATGAATACCGGGGACGCGTCCATGTCCTGAATGACGCCGTAATAATGGCCGTCGTACTTCATGATGTCCGTATACGACTCGGGCACGTTCTTGAAGGTCCCGGAATCCTTCACCCAATCGATGTCGCGAATGATGCCCGCGTCGCGCTCCCAGCCGATGTCGACGCTGGAGTTGATGAACACGTCCGCCACTTTGCCGGCTTGCGCCTGGAGCACCAGTTCGTCATCGTCGATCCCCGGCCACCAGTCCAGCTTCACCTGCACGTTCTCCGCCTTCAAATCTTCGTTCAGACGCTTCTCCGCTTCCAGGAAGTTATCCTTGCGCGCGCCCCACGTGTTCTCGCGAACCGAGATCGTGACAATCTTCGGCTCGGCGCCGCCGTTCGCCGCATCGCCCTTCGCCCCGCTGTCCGTGCCGCTCGAAGCGTTCTTGCCGCCGGACGCGTTCGCGGCGTTCGCCGCGCCGCCTTCATTGCCGCCCGAACCGCAGCCTGCCAGAAACCCTACCCCCATCACGACCGTTAAAGCGACACCCGCAAACTTCTTCACTGCCGAATTTCCTCCCTCTGGACCTTTGATAACAGCTATTTTCGTTCATCTTCAGTTTAGTGGACATGTGTTAACAGAGGGTTAATGCCACATTAATTAATTGTTTTATTGTTGTTTATTTAATTCTCTTGTTGTTTTATTGCTGAAATGTCACAACAATCGCTTCTTCCACGACATCCATTGCCCATTCCAGTTGTTCTTGGGACGTTATGAGCGGCGGCACCAGCGTGAGCACGTTGCCGCCGGCAACCTTGAAGCTCAGCCCTCTCTCCATGCACAGGTACATGACCTTCTCCGCTTCCTCCGTCGCCTTCTCCTTCGTCGTACGGTCCGTTACCAGCTCGATGGCGGCCAGCATCCCCTTCACGCGCACGTCGCCGATCGCTTCGTGCTTCGCTTTCATCGCGTCGAAGCGGCGGGCGATGACCCCCTCCATCTCGCGGGCATGTGCCAACAGTCCGTTCTGCTCGATATATTCGATCGTCGCGAGCGCGGCCGCGCAGCCGACGGAGCTCTTCTCATGCGTGTAATGGCCGAGGGAGATATCCTGCGCGACGTCCAGCCCTTCCCGCACGATGATGCCGGCGATCGGGAACACGCCGCCGCCGAAGCCTTTGCCGATCGCCACGATATCCGGCACGATGTCGTAATGCTCGTGCACGAACATCGTGCCGGTGCGGCCGAACGCCGTCGGGATTTCGTCCAGGATAAGCAGGACGCCGTACCGATCGCATAGCTCGCGCAGCCGCTTGAAGTACGCCTTCGGCGGAATTTGCACGTCGGTGCTGCGGATCGGCTCCATGACGATCGCGCCGACGTCGCCTTCCCGCTCCAGCATGTACGCCAGGTAATCGAGGCATTTCAGGCCGCAGCCGTCGCAGTCGCCCATGAAGCAGCGGTACGAGTTGTACGGCATCATATGCTCCGTGCCCGACAGGAGCGGTCCGATTCCGTTGCGGAACACCCCTTCCCCGCCGACCGAAATCGCGTCGAGCCCGGCCCCGTGGAACGAATCCCAGGTCGAGATCGTCTTGAATTTGCCGGTCGCCTTGCGCGCCAGCTTCAGCGCCATGCCGATAGCGCTCGTTCCGCCCGGCGTGAACAGCACTTTGTTCAGATCGCCCGGGGCCAGCTCGGCCAGCTTCCTGGCGAGCTTGATCGCCACCGGATTCGTGTAGCGCCGCGGCAGGAACGGCAGCTCGTCAAGCTGCGCCTTCATCGCGTCGATCACGTACCGGTTCTTGTAGCCGACCTGATGCACGCTGTTGCCGTGGAAATCCATGTATTTGCGTCCGTCCATGTCTTCCAGGTAGATACCCTCCGCGTTCGTGATCACGTTCAGACACGGCGTCGACATCGATTGATGAACGAAGTAGCGGCTGTCTTCCTCGAGAACGTCAAGCGTCGCTTCGCTCAAATTCGCCGCCTGCCAATGCCGGCGCTCGGCGGATAAATTAATATCCCCTTCCGTTCTCATGTAAGCCTTCAGTTCCACCCCGGATGTCCCCCCAGCGCTAGTTTGCGGTCAATCGCATCGATCGCGCCGGGCAGCTCGGCCATCTCCTCGACGACGAAGTGCGCGCCGCTGTCCAAGAATCGGCGCTCGGCCTCCGCGATCCGCCGCGCAAGCGCATCCGGATCCATCGCCTCCGCCTCTTCCCCGGTCAGACCGAGCATCGAGCTGCCGCGCACGACGCCTACCGACCAGACGCCCGCGTTCCGCGCTTCCTGCATATCGGATTCCGTATCCCCGATCTTGACGACCTGATGGGGCAGGCCCATGTCCAAGCGAATGATATTGTCGAAAATCATGTACGGAAGCGGACGTCCCTTGCCCCCGACCGAATCCGGCGTCAGCCAGTAATCCGGCGCATAGCCGTGCTGCCCGGCGACCTTCGCCACGATAGCCATCATCGCATCGTTGTAGCCGGTCGTCGCCCCAATCTTGTACCCTCGCTCGCGCAGCAGGCTGACCGTCTCGAGCACGCCGGGAAGCGGATCGGCGAAGCGGTGCAGCAGCGCGAGCAGCTTCGGCTCGAACTGGTCGTGCAGCCGGTCGACATCCGCATCGTTATGCGGCCTGCCGGTCGCCGCCCGGAACGCTTCGCCGATACGCGGCATGTCGAGCATCGCTTGGATATGATCCCATTTCAGTCGGCCCATCGGCTCGCGCACTTCCTCCATCGTCGGTTCGATGCCGATCGAACGGAAAATATCGAGGAAGACGTGAACCGGCGCCATGCAGCCGTAATCGACGGCCGTTCCCGCCCAATCGAATATGATGCCTTTGATTCTCGTCATGATGAATCTCTCCTGTCGTCATGGTGGTTTTGTTTCTCGCGCTTATTTGCACTCATCCGGGAAAACCGGATTGGACCAGGCGACGTTCCCCTCGAAGTCGACGCATTCCACGCGCACGTAGCGCTCATGCCCCTCGATGCGGAACGACCCGCTCTCGATCGGAGACGCGTCCCGGTCGTACAGCGTGCGTCCGTTGAACGGATGCGTAATGAATTTGATGAATTTCACCGGCGAGCACTCCACCTTCAGCATGCCATTCTCCAGCCGCAGCCCGCGGATCTCAGGCCCGTTCGACGAATAATACCGTCCGGCCTTGATCGCATCGATAATCGGCTGCTGCTGCAGACGGTCGGCCTCGACGGAAATCCAACCGCCGAAAAACTCTTGGATCGCCGCGTCGAACGGACCGCCGTGCGCGTCGTCGGCGGCGATGCCGAACACTTTGCGCCCGTTCGCGAGCAAGTAGTCCCAGTGGCGCACGCCGTAACCGACCGCTTCGTCCAATTCGGACTGGTGGTTATAGATTTCGATGGCCGTGTAGCCTTGCAGCTGGAGCAGCTCCTCCGGCTTGTTGCGCGACCAGGTCGGGTGATTCATGATGACGAGATTTCCCTTCGCCTTCATCTCGTCGATAAGCGCCTGAATCGTCTCCAGACCGGCGTAATCCGGCTTGGGATGCTCTTCGTCATGCGCGAACTCCGAGGTCGAACCGAGCGTCTCGTCAAGCAGGCCGTGGATGTGATATTGCTGTCCGGTCGTGCGCCAGCTCATCTCGCAGGCCATCTCGTAGCCATCCAGCATGATGAAACGCTCGTCGTCGAACGCCTTCGATTTCCAATAAATCTCGTGATCGCTCAAGCACATGAAATCGTAGCCGTTGTCCTTGTAAGCTTGGATCACGACCTCCGGCTCGTATTGCCCGTCGCTCCTCGTCGAATGCGCGTGGAGATTGCCTTTGTACTTGCGCGCGCCGTTATTCAGGAAGATCCTGTCGTTCATCGTATCCGCTCCTTTATGACAGCAAATCGGCAACGAACACCGGGTTCGTCCACGCGACTTTGCCTTCGAAGTCGACGCATTCCACGCGAATATAGGTCATGTCCGGCTCGATTGCCATGGAAGCCTCGGTAAGCGGCTTGCCCGATTCGAAGTTGCCCTTGAACGGACCGCGCTGCGGGAACGCCTTGAACATGATGAATTTGCAAGGGGAGCAGCGGACTTTCAGCTCGCCGTCTTCGACGCGCAGGTCGTACACCTCGGGACCGGTGCTGGAATAGAACCGGCCTTCTTTCAAACCGCGGACGATGCCGGCATGCGTAAGCGATTCCGCCTGCACTTGGATCCAGCCGCCGCCGTATTCCGGAACCGCCCAGGAATCGTCGTGGATGTGCGAATCGTCCGCCGCGATGCCGTAGACGCGTTTGCCGTTCTGCAGGGCATGGTCCCAATACGCCGCGCCGTACGAGCTCGTCGTCGACCATTCCGTCGCGTGATTGTAGATTTCGATGGCGAAGAAGCCGTCGTAGTTCACCATGTCTTCGAAACGGGTCAGATGCCACTCCGGATGATTGAATACGACAAGGTTGCCGTGGGCGCGCATCTCGTCGATCAGCGCTTGCGGCGAATGATCGCCCTCCCATGGAATCGGAACCTCGAATGCCTGCAGATGGCCGAAGCGTTCCCGCTCCGGCTCGACCGTCGGGTCGTCGAGCACGCCGAAATGGTAACCCGGGTTCTTGTCCTCGACCGGATTCAGCCCGCCGCGTTCCATGCCCGGCAGCGTGACGAAGTTCTCGGAGTCGAACTCGCCGGTCCGCGCGTAGCGGTCATGATCGCTGATGGAGAGGAAATGATAGCCTTTTGCCTTGAACGCCTCGACCACTTCCGCCGCAGGCTGAGCGCCGTCCGACCATGTCGTATGAAGATGCAAATTCCCTTTGAACATCGGCTTGGCACTGTCGAGCAATACGATATTTTTCATTATACCCTCCATTTGGATTGACGTTGATATTAGTTGTTATGATGTTGTTTGTTTAAGGATACAATGGGATTGGCCGCAGTACAACAGCTTGCCGAAGATTTAACGATACGTTAATATTCAGGGGAGATAATCGCAGTAGAGTCAACAATTTCGAGCTGGCTGTCGTGTTCCCGCCGCGCGTTCGCCATAAATTTAACAGCCTGCAAACGTTCGATTAACAATGCGATAATATTGCCATCATTCAACATCAAAATGACTATCTGCTTAATCATTCAACAACAAATCATACGGAATATGGGATGCGTTCCGCACTGGAAAACCGAAAAAGACATGCCCCCTGCGGCTCTCGCCCGCAGCGGCATGTCTTGGAAACCCGGCCCTGCCATACTCCCGAATCCTGCTCCCGGGCGATAAAACGACAAAAGCCCTGCACGAGCATCGCCGCTCATGAAGGGCTTCATTCCTAGGATTCCGTTCCTCCGATCATCGCATCCAGCGCCAAATGCTGCAGACCGTTCAAGTAGTCCCGTCTCCGGTCGCTGATCGTCAGCATCGGCAGATGCTCCCGCGGGATATAGTTCGCGCTTCGCTCCGCGAGCCTCGCCAGCAGCGCTTCGTCGACCTCGTCGCTGCAGAATACGACGGCGCGCGGATTGATGATGGCCGCGAACGTGGCGATCAGCCGGGCAACCGCATCGATCCGGGCCTCCCCGAGCCTGCTGTCGCGTCCTCCCCGATGCAGCGCCTGCCCGAATTTGAGTTCCTCGTATTGCGGCACGAACGATACCTCGCCCGCGAAGAAGGTGCTGCCCCGCACGACATCGCCGTTGATCATGATCCCGGAACCAGGGCCGTCCTGGCCGAAGTAGAGATAGACGAGGGATTCGTTCTCGATTTCCATGCTCGACGCGAACCCAAGCACGGCCGCGTTCATATCGTTCTCGACGACGACGGGGATTTGAAAACGCGACTCGATGATGCCTTTCAAGTCATCGTCGAGGAAATGCGGGTACGGCGGCATGAAAATAATCTGGCCGTTGTTGACCGCGCCCGGAACTCCGATCGCGATGGAACGGAGCTTCGGGTATTTCTCGATCAGCGTTTCGATATGGTCGGCCAGCTGCTGCGCGCCCTGCTGCACGACGCTTGCCGTCGTCCCCTCTTCCTTGACCTCGCCGACGCAATCGAATATGGCGTATGTCGTCTCGTGTTTCTCGATGAAGACGGCAAGGCCCAGCATGAACTCGGGATCGTACGCATACCGTCTGGCCCGTCGCCCTCCGCTGGAATCATCCTCGCCGGAATAGCGGATTTCCCCGTCCAGCTCCATCTGGGCCAGGAACTTGCTGATCGTCGGGAAGCTGATGCCGAGGCGCTGGCACAGCTCCGCTTTCGTCGCGCTCCCCAGCATGATGAGCGCCGCTCGAATGCGCTGGTTGATCGCTTGCTTCATATCTTTAGGGGAGGTATACAAATCCGCCATGAGGGTCAACGCCTTCCGCTTGAATAGTCTGCCGAACTTTTTTAACGAATTTAATAAGTTGGGACTATCATAGCATTACCGAAGGCTTGAGGCAACTTGAACTATCAAGTACTTCCTGGTATTGTCTACGCGGCAGGCTGCTTGATTCGTTTCGGCAGCAGAATGAGCAGGAAGCAAAGCGCGCCCACTACGCGCGTCGCCCCGATGACGGTCATGCTCGGCGCGTAATCGATCCGGCCGTACAGCTGCATGCCGACGATCGGCGCGAAAATGGCCGAAACTTGCGATAAGGTGGTGTACAAGGAGATTGCGCGGTGCCGCGTCCCCCGAGGCGCGATTTCGAGCAGCCGGTTGAAGATGGATTGCTGGAATCCGCTCGTGACGACCCCTCCGATGAAATCATAGATGTACACGTAGGTCATCGACGGAGCGTACGCCCACCAGAACGGCGCCAAGCCGAGCGCCAGCGACGACACGAATACCGTAACGCCGTTCCCTCTGCGATCCGCCAGCCGCGCCCACAGACTGAAGGCGACCAGCGAACCGATCGCGCCGACAACCGTATCGATGCTCATCTGCGTGTTCGTGGCATGCAGCACGTCCGCTTTCAATTTCGAATAGATCGGCCAGGCCGCCATCCATGCGAACGTATACAGAATCGCGCTCCCGCAGAACCAGATGAACGGCATGCCGCCCCCGACGGCGAACAGCTTCGTTATGCCCGGCTTGGGGAGCGTCGCCGCAGGCGGGAGAGAAGCGGCGACCTCGCTCCGCGCGTCAGACGCCGCCGGCTGCTCCTCGCTGGGAATGCGGAGCCTTTGGAAGTACCACGTTTCCACGAGCGATGCCGCGAAACCGAGCAGGATGGCCGCTTGATAGCCGCCCGGGTAGCCGAAATGGTCGATGCCCCAGCCCGCCGCGAGCGCCGTAACCATGCCGGATATCCCTGTCCAGACGTTGCGCTGCGCGAATACTTTGTTCCGGTAAGCCGCGGGGATGATCTCGCCCATGATCGATTGATAGGACACCGCGATAATCGTATTCGTCGCGCCATAGGCGCCGACCAGCGCGATCAGCGCGGCTATCGGGGATAGATGCCAGTAAGGAATGAAGAACAGCAACAGGTAACAGAACCGGCTTGCCAGAATGACGCCGGAAATGATGCGCTTCTTCTTCCGGAACCGATCCAGTACGATCGATGCCGGGAAGGTCAGCAATAGAGAGAGAATGGCGGGAACCGAAGACAGCAGGGCATAGTCGTTGTTCGTCGCTCCCAGCCGCGCCGCGATGATCGGAATGAACGGGGTTACGAAATTGAAGCCGATGGACCATGCAATGCCGTTGTAGAGATTATTCTTAATATTATGCCGCAACACGCGATGCTCTGCCTGCATCCCATTCTCACTCCTATAGTGCCATGCTATAGGCTTATTCTAAATCGAATGCTTGCGCTTGAATAGAGCGATCTTGGGCAAACTTCAGCGGATTACGGCGCCTCGGTCAAAAGCGGCATACATGCAGGTCGCCGGCGGGCATCCGCCTGTGCTACGATGGATCAATAGGCCTCCCGCAAGCCGACGGCGAATGCAGGAGGAACGGAAAGCGAGTGGATTCCTATGGCGAATTTGCAGCCCTTATTTCAGGAACCGATCATACGCCAGATCGCGTTAAGTCCCGGTTACGAAGATCATGCAAGCGACGTTTGGCTTGTTCAGACAAGCCGGGAAGAGGTCGTCGTGAGAGCTTCGCGAATGGCCGGCGTACCGGATCAAGATTTCTGGTACGGCTGCAATCGTATGTTCGGCGTCGATCCGGCCAGAGTCCACGAATTGGAGCGGATCAATAATGCGCTGCATCGATGGAGTACGATTGCCGTGCCCAGAGTCATCCGGAAAGGCGTGATCGACGAGCGGGAATTCGTCGTGGTCGAGAAGCTCGAAGGCGAGGTTTGTTCAACTTTCAAGAATCAGCCGGACGGCGCTGCCCGTCAAGGCGATAACCGGCGAACAGCGCATGCATCGAACGTAGAAGGAGGGCCGTCCGCCGGCCCTCCTACGCTGTCTTGCCGCTGTTCATGACTCTCCCTCGTCCATCCCGTGCGTCAGCATATGATCGACGAATGCCTTCAGATGGCCGCTCGTCGTCTTCAATTGTTCGATGCTGCTCATGAACGCCATGACCAGCTTGGCCTGATCCGTCGATGCGGCGGCGATTTGGCCGATGTCGGACTCCATCTGCGCGATTGACGCTTTGACGGACGCGAGGGATTCCTCGATCTGACCCGCGGCCTGCTTGCTGTTGTCGGCCAGCTTGCGCACTTCCTTGGCGACGACGCCGAAGCCGGCTCCCGCTTCTCCGACGCGCGCGGCTTCGATCGCCGCGTTAAGGCCGAGCAGGTTCGTCTGCTCCGAGATCTCCCGTATCAACTGCGTAATCGACGCAACGCCCGAAGAATTCTCGACCGCTTGCTGCGAATTATGAAGAATCTCGCCTACGGAAGCCGTCAATTGCTCGGAATGGGCGGCGACTTGCCGAATGCCTCCGAGCAGGTTGTCGATCGTCGCTTCGGTTTCCGTCATTAGCGACTCGAGCGAGCGCTGATTCTCCATCGAATAGCGAATGCTTAGAATCGCGGCGACTTCGTCATTCTCGTCCTTGACCGGTATGCAGACGACGTCGACCGGCACGCCGAACCGTTCGGCCGGCATGCGCGCGGTGCTTCGTTCCTTCCCGTCCTTCAACGGCTTGAAATCCCGGTCCTCCTCGGGTAACGCATCCCCCGCCTGCAGTCCAAGCTTGACAGCCTTGCCGTCGGACCAGAACAGCACCTTCTCTCTGTCATAGACGGCGAGCGACACATCCTCCCTGAATAACTCCTTCACGAAAGGCATACTGGCAACGAGCGCTTCTATCCGATTCATCCTGTTCACGGTTCTCCTTCTCCAGCTGGAATGAGTCCTACTCCTATACTATCGGTTATGGGCCGAACGATTTGTATAAGCATTCCCCGTCAAGCCCTATATCCAGGAAGATTTCCCGGGACTAAGGGATAAGGTCCGCCCGGTTTCGAATAGATTTGTCTCCATCATTAAGCCATTTGTCCCCCATGCGGCTTCCGCGGCTATACAAATATATCCTCCGTCAATCAAAATGTATCCCTACCCATAATTTGTTAATTCCCTTATTCTAACATCGATACATAAATCCAATTGGGAGGTCCCGCTATCATGAAGAAACGTCTTCTCGTCTCATCGGTCAGCATGGCGCTTGCGGCTACGACTGTCTTGTCTACGGCTGGTGCGGCAACAAAATCCGACACGATCGTAATCAGGCACACGCAGCTGGGCGAATCGAAACAACAACGTCTTAATATCCTCAAGGATGTATTGCAGCGGGTTTCAAAAGAAGTGCCGGGCGTCAAATACAAGCTGGACGGCGTGGATTCCGACGTCAACCGCAAGGAGAAATTGCGCTCCGAAATGGTCGTCAACAAAGCGCCGGCGATCTTCGACCTGTTCGGCGGATCCGACACGCAGCTGTACGCCGAAGCCAATCGGCTGCTCGATCTGACGCCGATCCTGAAGGAGCTCGGCTTGCAGAACAAGTTCATTTCGCTGGGCGAATTTACGGTTAACGGTCATGTATACGGCTTGCCGATCGGCGGCTACCAAGAAGGCTATTTCTACAATAAAGAATACTTCAAATCCAAAGGCCTGAAGGTGCCGACAACCTTGGCCGACCTTGAGAAATTGGCGGATACGATTAAAAAAGACGGCAAAACGCCGTTCGCCCAAGCGTCCAAAGCCGCATGGGTGCCGCTCATGACCGCCAATACCTTGTGGGCTCGTTACGCAGGCCCGGATATTACGAACGGGTTCGTAACCGGCAAGACGAAATGGAACAGCGCGCCAATGGTAGCGGCCTTCACGAAATACCAGGATTGGGTGAAGAAAGGCTACTTCAAACAAGGCGAGCTCGGTCTGGACTACGCCGAACAGCGCAACCAGCTCATTCGCGGCGAAGCCATCATGATGTATGACGGATCATGGGCGTCCAGCGTGTTTACGGATCCGAAGCAAGCCGGCAGCTTAGTGAACAAAGTCGGTTACTTCCCAATGCCGTCGGTGGCCGGCGGCAAAGGCAACCAAACGTACGTGAACGGCGGCTACTCCAACGGGTACGGCTTCTCGTCCAAAGTGAAGAACGACAAGCAGCAATTGGCCTTCGTCAAATCGTTCATCAAGAACATGTACAATGACGAAATGCAAATTCGCGGACTCGAAGCAGACGGCGTTCTGCCTTCCATGAAAGTCAGCAGCAGCAAATTGGCGAAAGCCAACGTATCCGGCCTGGTGAAGGAAATCATCGAAGTCGGCAACAAGGCAAGCGGCGCATTCCCGGCCTTCGATTCGATCGTTCAAGCCGACGTCAACACGGCGCTGAGCGAGGGCATTCAGAAGTTAATCGCCGGCAAAACAACGCCTAAGGCCATGCTGGACAGTGTGCAGAAGGTACAGAATACCGTAAACAGCGACGACGATTTCTAAAGGCCGATAAGGATGGAAAGTACCACCCTCCTCAGAGTGGGTGGTACTTTTTTATAGCATCGATACACGCAGCAGATGTCAGATTATCGCGGAGGAAACGATGAATAAAACATTAAGAAATCCATGGACGTATGTCCTGTTTATGCTGCCTCTCTTTGTGCTCTATGCCATGTTTTTCATCTATCCGATGATTTCCGCCTTCGCCACGGGCTTCATGAAATGGAACGGTCTGACCGAACCGCGGTTTAACGGTTTGACCAACTTCAAGCATGCGTTTCATGACGATAAATTCTGGAACGCCGTACTGAATAACGGGAAATTCATTCTGTTCTCGGTCTTCGTGCAAGTGCCGATTATTATTTTCTTCTCCCTCTTGATCAGTAACGTGAAGAAGCTCCAGGGTTTATATAAAACGGCCGTGTTCATCCCCTCCGTCATGTCGACCGCGGTAATCGGCATCTTATGGAGCTTCATCTACGAACCGGATATCGGCTTATTCAATCTCGTTCTGGCCAAAATCGGCTTGCACCCCGTCATGTGGTTATCCGACACCCACTGGGCCATGTTTTCGATCTTGATCACCAATGCCTGGCAGTGGACGGGATTCTACATCGTGATGGTGCTTGCCGCCATATTGTCGATTCCCCGGGAAATCGACGAAGCCGCGATCGTCGACGGGGCCAGCGCCTTTACGCGCGCTACCCGGATCACGGTTCCGCTCATTATGCCGATCATTTCCGTCGTCATCATGCTGTCCATCGCGGGCGCGATGAAAGCGGCCGATATTATCATCGTCATGACGGACGGCGGACCGGGCGGGGTAACGGATGTCATGGCAACCTATTTAATCAAATACGGGATCACGAACGCGAAATACGGATACGGCAATTCCATCGGCGTGTTGATCTTCGTATTCTCGCTCATTCTTACCGCCTTGTATCAAGTATTGATCGCCAGAAGAGTCGAAAGGGTCGAATACTAATGACGATAACGCTACGATCCGTGAAGAGAAGCCTTCCCCATGTTATTTTGCTAGGTTATCTTATCGTGACCCTGTATCCCTTCCTGTTCGTCCTCTTCTCGTCCATCAAGTCGGATAATCAGGCCATTGCAAGCAATCCGTTCGGCTTCCCTTCTTCGTTTCATTTCGAGAATTATTACGATGCTTGGGTGAATGCGAAAATCAGCGTTTATTTTTTCAATAGCTTGTATATCTCGACGCTATGCGCGATCGCGACGATTATCTTATCATCTATGGGAGCCTTTGCGATTACGCGGATGCGGTATTTGAAAATAAGCAAAGGGTTATACCAGTTCATACTCATCGGCATGCTCATTCCGGGTAATGCCTTACTGCTGCCGATCTATAAAATGCTGAATGATCTGGTGTTCTTCGGCCACGCCGTCTTGGGCACCCATATGGCGCTTATCCTCCCTTATACCGCCGGAGCCATTCCGTTTACGGTCATCATTCTGTCGGCGTTCATGCGATCGATTCCGAGTGAAATCGAAGAAGCTTCGGTAATGGACGGATTGAGCGCGAAGGGCGTGTTCACCAAAATGATATTGCCCATCACGATACCGGCGCTGGTGACCGTTTTCATCATTAACTTCATCAGCAATTGGAACGAGTTCCTGATGGCGAACTTCTTCATCTCCACCGATGAATTGCGGACGCTCCCCGTCGGGATGGTCGGTTTCCGCGATATCTATAACACGAATTACGCTCAGATGTCGGCGGGGATCGTGTACAGCATCCTGCCGGTCATGATTATATACGCCGTCCTGCAGAAGCAAATCATCGAAGGCTTAACCGCCGGCGGCGTGAAGGGCTGACGCCGAGAAGACCCGCTCGCGCACGGAACGCGCTTGCGGGTCTTCTTATGGGCTTTTTGATAGGGTTATAACGTCAGTAGCTGCCGCTGCCCGTGAAGGTACCGGCGTCGAAATTCATGACATTGATCGGCTCGATGTCCTCGTCCATGTCCGAGCTGTAATATTCAACGGTGTGCGCGTCATCCGCATAGATCGCGAATGGGCCGGTATAGATCGTCCAGGCGCCGCCGTTGATCCGATACAGCGTTTGCTGAACGGTGCTGTTGACCGCCGCGGACTTGAGCGTGACGGTAAAGCCTTTGATATACGTAGTCCCGCTGGCCGTTGCGGCGTAGATCGGGTCAAAATGATACTTCGTCGCCACGGAGGACGTGCCGGGATCTTTCCCGATCGGTACCGTAATGGTACTGCCCGGCGAGCCGTCCGGATTCACGGTCATGTACTTATACAGCATGGATTCGGCCTGCAGCGCGAAGGTTTCCGTCGACGGCGCGTCCCCGGAGGAATCGTTCTGATACCCCGTAATCAACAAATCGCTGAAATGAATGACCATATACGTCCGGGGCTGCGAAGCGGATCGGGTTTGGAAATACAAATAGCCGTCCTTGATAGGCTTGCCCGTCGCCAGCGCCTTAAGCAGCGCGAGCGAGGAGGCGTCGGTTCGCTTCGTCAAGCTTACGTCGGTGAAGGCCGGCTTCCCGGCTCCATGCCCCGATCCCGCCGCGGCTTGGACGGAGGCGCCGAGCGAATAGGACGACACTTCAATGGCGTCTTTGAACGCCCCTCCGGTAAAGCCGCCCTTCAATCCGTCGAGCGTCAACAGCATGGGAGGCAAGGCGTCCGAAGGCGCGGCCTGCACGGATGCCGCCCGGGGGAAGAACAGCAGGGCGGCAGCCACGAGAAGGGTCAGTAGGGTTAACGGGATGCGTCTTGCCAATCGGATCTACTCCTTTGTACCAAGCAAATACGATGCACGTGAACGTCAATGGGCCGGCGGGCAGCCGACAAATCCAGCAATCCTCTCACTGGACGCGCTGCCGCGGCTCGTCGGCTCCTATCGCCGACATCCTGTCGTTCGATTAGTTAACACGTTAGTTAAACACGTTCTTCTCGATGTCAACGTTCAAGGTAGAAGTGCTCTCGACCCGGCCGTCCGGACCGAAAACATTATACGTGAACATGGCTTGCGCATAATTCAAGGAGATGGATTCCGTCAGCTTCTCCTCGCCGCTCCCCGACGTTTGCTGGGAAGTGACCAGAATATTCTTCATTGCGATGGACAGATAAGGCTTGTCGCTTCTGCCATCGAAGAAATAGAGCGTCCCGTCCTTGATGGCTTTGCCCATAGCCAAATTCTTAAGCAGCGGCAGGGACGCGGCATCCAAGTACTTCATCAGGCTCACATCGGAGAACGACGCTTTTCCTGCTTTGCCCCCGCCGCCGCCGCCCACAGCGGAAACCTGAAGGGATGCCCCGAATGACACGCTCAAAATGTCGATGCCATCCTTGATAGCGGCGTCTCTGGATTCGCCCTTGATGCCGTCCAGCACCAAAATCACGCCCTTGCTATGCGCCGCCGCTCCGAAAGCGGTTGCGGGAGACAAGGCGGTTATTGCGATGATGGCGAGCAGCAGGGCGAAGAGTTGCAGCTTCTTGCGTTTGAACAAGACGATCAGCTCCTTGGGTTCGACAGATATAATGATACATTTTGTATCAAGTCTATCATAGAGGGGCCGATTTGCCAACGGCTTATCCGATTTCTCTCTTTATCTGTGTCCCATTTAAAGTAAACGAAGAAGGCCGCCATGTAGACGGCCTTTACTCCAGGTCTTCAGCCTTCATGATTTAAGATCCGCAGCATTTTCCGAGCGCTCATTGTCGATTAATTCGTATTCACTTTCAGGGAACCAGAAAGCGCGCCCCGCAGTCTCATGGAATATCATATATTCCCTGGAGCCATCCTCTCGTTCGCGAACCGCGCGCACGGTACGATAAATCCCCGAAGCACGATGTCTAGCAATCATGATTCATCTCACATCCCCCGATAAAATCGCTATTTTCTCCTTATCGTATGTTTGACCTCAGCTATCCGTGAGTCTAAATCGATTGAACAGCAGATACTAGTCCAAGCAAACCCTAGTAGATTGCCATACTCTGCTAGTATCCTATCGAAAAAGGAGGTGTACGACATGGGTGTTTTCATTGACGGAAGAACGTCTCAAAATGCTAGCTTTGCTAACTCGATTGCCATCCCGATTCTTGTGGTTGACACGCCTCAATTGTTCGGACAAATCGGTCTGAATACGGAAGGAGCGGCTGGCGTGCCGCGTGTCATTTTAAATGGTACCGTTTCTTTGCAATTACCTCTTGCGCTCGTAGGAGTAACCATTACAGTCGTTCGAGGTACGTTGCCGACAGACCCGTTGGTTTATTCCGCTACATCAACCTTTGATCTAGATGTACTCGCTCCACAAGTCATCTCTTTCATGGCTAGCGATTACAATCCACCCATTTCCGAGCAGCTGACTTATACTGCTTTTATAAGTTCTAACTTAATCGGTACGATTCGCGTTGGTCCTGAAAACTTTGATGGTATTCTTATTTCCGATTAATGCAACGATAAACTCCCGCCACGAATGGCGGGAGTTTACGTTACATAGTTGGCATTTTTAAGAATTGCCCGATTGGCCCATTCCGTTACCTCGCTTTTTCATCGAAGCCGATGTTGAACGTATCCCCATCCTGTCCGCTATGAACCGCTTCCCGACCCGAATCGCGCACGATCACGCTGATCTCGGTCCCGGATCCGCGCCGTACTTCCAGATCGAAGCAATGACCGAAGGCATGCGCATTCCTCAAGGACATGACGGGCCAACCCGCAGGTAGGCGAGGCGTGCAGCTATAGGAAGCAAGGCCGGTTGGGCTTAATCCGAATAAGCCTTCCGTGATGACCCGTCCGTACAACGCGCTTTCGGCCGAGAGATGACGCTGATTCCCTTCCGGATACGCTTCGACCGCATAAGGGACATGCTCCCCTAACAGACGCCGCCGCGAATAGGCCGTTAGAAGATCCAGCCCTCGTTCCGTTTCGCCTGCCATGAACAGGGCACGCAAGCCATAGAGCGTGGAGCGATCCCAGAACACGGTGTCTCCGGCTTGCGTCGACAGCCCGTCGACCGTCCATAGCCGCGGCGATACCAATGCCGCGACCGTGCCGTCTTGCCGTTCCGCGATTCCCATCGTAAGCGGCAGGCATATCCAGGAACGGAGAATATCGTTGCCGTCGTAATAACGATAGGTTTCAAACCCTTCGACTTCCGCGCCGAAATAAGCTTCGATCGCCGTTCGCAAGCGTTGGGCCGCTTCGGCGAACAGGTTCGCTTCCTCGGGCTTCTCCAGCGCTTCGGCAAGCATCGCGGCATAACGGAACCCCCCGTAAGCAAGCGAGGAAGTGGATAGATTAGCATCTCCTGTCGGGAAGCGTCCCTCCAGTTCATCGGAGTCCGAGGCGATGACGCCTTCCGGCGTCAGTTTGGAGAGGCAATAATGCAAGCACCATACGATTGCCGGCCATAGCTCGGCAGCTAGATCGCGCTTCCCGCCAGCCAGCGCGAATAGCGAAGCGCCATAGGCATACATCGCTGCATCTCCACGGTCGCCCGCCCCCTCCCAGATATCATAACCCTCGGCGATAATGGAGGAAGGAATCGGGGTGTAATCCGGCCCCATGAACGGCATGTAGAGACGAAAGGCATTTATCGTAGCTTCAATAGCCGTCTCGTCTCCTAGGAATGGGAAGAACGGGGCGGCATACTCGATTTGATCGTTCGTCCACACCGCCGCGTAGAAGTTTCCGCCTCCCGGTCCGTGCAGAAGGCCGGACTTCGTACGAAAGACGCTTTCCGCTGCCCGCAGCTTGGCAAACGCGAACATCCGGTTCAGCACCGGATCTGGCGTAACGAGCTGTAGCCGATCTTGCAGCGCGTGCATTCGCTCACGCCTGCGCGCTTCTTCCGCAAGGGGGACAAGCGGCCAGTGCCGCTGGCTCCAAATACGGCCGGCGAAGGATACCCCGATTTCCCTGCTCTCGCCAGGCATAAGGGTAATCGGACCGACGGGATCGCATAGGCTCTCCATCGCATAGATTCCGTAGATCCCTCTGCCGCGAGCCGAATATGCCGGCGAATCAACTTCAATGACGACGGAAGTATTCGTTTCATTCGAGAGAACGATCGTTTCCTGTAAAGCAGGCGCTTCGGCCGCCGGAAACAGCTTGCGCCGGATTGATATTCCCTCTGCCGTCCGGCTATCGATTGTCAGAATCCCGTCAAAGGCAATGCGCTGCGGCAGCTCATCGACAGGGCTCCCGTTTACTTGAAACCGCGGCATTGCGGCGGCAGGATAATCATGGATGAGGCTGGCATGCGTATCGTTCGGAATCGTCCGCAGCATCGGCCATACCACTTTGCGGTGAATCGCCAGTTCGCCGGATTCGTTTACGCCATAGCGAATGATGGCGGATACGCGCAAGCCGCTCATTTCCACCGTATCTTCATGGGGAAGCCGCGCATCCGCATGAACCTCCCATTCGATTCCTTCCTTCGTCAGCTTCCATCGATCTTGACCAGCCGCTCGGTTCATAGTCTTCGTTTGCCCCTTTACATAGAAAGTGATGTTTGCAGATCGCCTTCCCGGAACAGCTCGACAAACGCGTCCACGATGTTCGGATCAAAATGATTGCCGCGCTGACTCACTACTTCGGCAAGCGCATCCTTGGGAGCCCATGCCTTCTTGTACGGTCGTTCATGGGTCAGGGCGTCATAGAAATCGGCTAAGGCGACAATCCGCGCCTCGATCGGAATCTCTTCCCCCTGCTTACCCTCCGGATACCCGGTTCCGTTCCATTTCTCGTGATGGGCGAGCGCGATCAAGCCCGCCATTTTCAATACGGCGAAACGGCTCCCCTCCAAAATATGGTGGCCGATCGTCGTGTGCGCTTTCATGCGCTCGAATTCATGCGGCTCGAACCGCCCCGGCTTCATCAGGATTTCGTCGGGAATCCCGATCTTGCCGATATCGTGCAAGGGCGCGGCCTTGCCGATCATCTCCGCGTGCTGCTCGGGCAATCCAAGCCGCCGCGCAATCAGTTCGGACAAGCGGCCCACCCGCTGCGTATGCAGCCCCGTAATATCGTCGCGGTATTCCGACGTACGGCCGAGCAGCTGCAAAATTTCCCTTTTCGCCTCTCCCAGCTCCTCCGTCCGCTCCATGACGCGCGCTTCCAGCGAGTTATTGTACTGCCTCAGCTGTACGTGAAGCTGCCGCGTCTTCAACAGATTGCGAATGCGGAGCAAGACTTCCGTGCGATCGAACGGTTTCGTGAGGAAGTCGTTCGCCCCTGCCGCCAGCGCCTTCTGCTTCATTTCCGCCGTCGTATCCGCGGTGAGTACGAGAACCGGCAAATAATCGTCCTCGCCTGTTCGCGAGCGGATTTGTTCCAGGACTTGCAAGCCGTCCATGCCCGGCATGTGCATATCCAGCAGCACGATATCCGGCCCGATCTCGTCCATGAGCCGTTCAACCCGGTACGGATCGGGCGTGCTGTGCACGGCTTGAAATTGCGCACGGCTCAAGGTGCGCTCCAGAAGACTGATATTGTATTCCTGATCGTCAACGATCAATATGGTTGCAAGTTCCGGCGCATTCATGCCCATCTCTTCACTCCAATCAGCTGCAGTGCCAGCGATCGCTCTACGATCTTAAGAGAGCAATCGATGCCTCGTTATTACCCGTTCTGGCGGAGCTTGTCGAGCGCCGCCCGTATTTTGCCAAGAAGACGGGGCATATCGATCGGCTTGGTATCGAAAGCGTCGCAGCCTGCCCGGATCGCTTCCGCTTCATCGCCGGACATGGCGTGCGCCGTCAACGCAATGACCGGAATCGAGCTCGTCGCGGCCGAGGCCTTGAGCTTCCGGGTGGCTTCCCAGCCGTCCAGAACCGGCAGGCTTAGATCCATCAGGATCAGATCGGGACGCTCCCGCGCGGCCATGTCCACGCCTTGCCGGCCGTCTTCGGCCATGATGACCCGGAATCCGTTCCGGATTAACCGCCGGGACAGCATGTCGCGATTCATCTCGTTATCCTCAACCAGCAGTATGGTCGTCATGATGCTTCTCCCTCTATCACTCTGCGAATTTCGGTAAGCAGCCACTTGTGATCGGTCGATCCTTTTTGCAGAATCCGCTTGACGTAACCGTCCAACTTCATGCGTTCTTCCATCGAGATCGACTTGGCCGACAGCACGACGATCGGAATCGAGCTCCATGAATCATGCTTGCGTATTTCCTGAACGAATTGAAAGCCGTCCATCACCGGCATCATCAGATCCAGAATAATCAACCCGGGGATATGGACCTTCAGATACTCCAGCGCGACTTTGCCGTTCTGCGCTTTGACCACTTTATAGTTATCTCTGTGCAGCAGCTTCGCCATCATATCGCTTGTCGTTTCGTCATCCTCGATGACCAGCACGGAATGATTGTTCCGAATGGCGATATATTTGTCCATGACCTCGATCAGCCGATCGCGCGACACCGGTTTCATGATATATTCGGAAGCGCCGAGCGCGAATCCGAGATTTCGATCGTCCGACATGGTCAGAATGACAACGGGGATGCCTTTCAGCCCCGGATCCGCTTTAAGCGCGGACAGCACGCTCCAACCGTCCATCGCCGGCATGAAAATATCGAGACAAATCACTTTGGGCCGAAGCGTCTTGGCCAGCTGCAGCCCCTTCTTCCCGTCTTCGGCGACCGCGATCGTCCAGCCTTCCTTGGCGAGAAGCTGCTGCAGCAGCTCGCGGCTCGAACGCTCATCGTCAATGAGCAGAATATCGGCCTGACCCGCACCTTCATCATCGGGCTTAGGCGCGGCTTCTTCTTTGGCGGTCACTGTCGTATTCGAAGGATCGGCGGGAAACCAGCAGGTGAACGTGCTCCCCGCGCCGAGCTCGCTTGTGACGGAGCTGTCTCCTCCCATTAGATTGATGAAGTGCTGACTAATGGCAAGACCTAGGCCGGTGCCGCCGTATTTGCGCGTCGTCGAGGAATCGGCCTGGGTGAATGGCTGAAATATCTTATCGATTTGCTCAGGCGCCATCCCGATGCCGGTATCCTGGATTTTGAACGCATAGCCTTCTTGATGATTCCTCGCGTCCCGGTATATGTCGAATTGAATCGTGCCGTCATTCGTGAATTTGCCCGCGTTGCTGAGCAGATTGAGCAGGATTTGCCTCAGCTTCGTCACATCCGTCGTGATCAGGCCGTCCATCGAACGAACGTCCAACCGATTCCCGTTCACTTCGACCTGAGGCTTGACCGTCGTAACGACGTCCTGAACGAGACTTTGCAAATCGCAGAGTTCGTAATAAACCTCCATCTTGCCGGCCTCGATCTTCGAAATATCCAGAATATCGTTAATGAGCGTGAGCAGATGCTTGCCTGAATTGCGGATTTTGGAGAGATCCTCCGCCAAGACGTCCTCTCCCGATTCTTCTGCCTCTTCCAGCAGCATTTCGCTGTAGCCGATAATCGCATTAAGCGGCGTTCTCAGCTCATGGCTCATATTCGCAAGGAACTGGCTTTTGATGCGGTTCGCCTTGACAGCCTCGTCACGGGCCTTCTCCAGCTCCGCCGTTCGTTCTCGTACCGATTCCTCCAAGTGCTCGTTGAGCTTTCGCAGCTCTTGGTTGATGAAATAGATTTCGGCCGCCTTCTCCTGTATTTCCGAATCTTTATGGGACAATCGTTTGGAAATGAAGATGCCCAGCAAGGAGAGGCCCAGCGTTAACAACGTGCCGATCGCAATGAAAATGGCCAGCCATTTGGAATCCAGCATCAGCCCCGAGGAACCGGCTCCGGGATGCGAATGAAAATGAGCCGCCGCCATCCCGATGTAATGCATGCCGGCGATCGCCGCACCCATTATTAACCCGCTCCCCATCTTCTTCCATACGCCGCTGATGCCTTTATCGCCGCGGAAATAAATGGCCAGCCATAAAGCCGCCACGGAAGCGGCGAAGGCAATCAGAATCGAGAGGGCGAACAACGGCGGATCGTACCGGATGCCAATCTGCATGGCGGCCATGCCGGTATAATGCATCGTCGAAATGCCGATCGCAAGCAGCAGTCCGCTGCCAAGCAGCTGGCGCACCGTCACGTTATCGCGGGCGGCGACGTACAAGGCGAAATACGACGCGACGATGGCCGCAAGCACGGACAGCAAAATATAAGTTAAATCGTAAGCAACCGGGAAGGGGAGGGAGAAGGCAAGCATCCCGACAAAATGCATCGACCAAATCCCCATCCCCATCGTGACCGCCCCGAACAGCAGCCACAACAAGCGGCTTCGCCCCGAAGTCTCGCTAATCCTACCCGCCAAATCCAGCACATTGTACGAAGCGACGATCGCAACCACATAGGAGAAAATTACCAGCAAGGAATCATACGTGCCATGAATATGCTCATGCTCCATTAGATAAGTCCTCTCTCTACGATATCTCTATAGCCTTAGTACCTTAGTACTCTCCAGGTTGTTCTCTCCAAAACTAGCAACAGGGTCCTAGCTGCCCAATTATAGCATGAATGCAGGGCATGGAAAATATGGGGAAAGAGCGCGGGTTTTGTCGCCATGCGTCTTGCCAATATAACTCGGAATATCGCTTCGCGTCTTCAAGCAGCCCCACGGCATACTCATGCCTGGACACCGCCACCGTCAAGGCGATCATCCGTTGCAAGCAGTAGACGGGCCACATAAGCTGTCTAAAACGAACGAAATACACGAGAGGAGGGGCTTTTCCCTTTGTCCAGTCCGTTTGTATCGATTATCATCCCGTTTTACAATGACCCTTATGTCTCTCACGCGATCACAAGCGCGCTGGAGCAGACCTATCCCAATAAAGAAATCATCATCGTAAGCGACGGGGCCACGAAGCATAAGGAACGATTGCTTCCCTATCTGCGGCATCAGGGCGTTTATCTCTACGAAAAAGATAACGGCGGGACGGCAAGCGCACTGAATGCGGGCATCCGGATCGCCGCAGGGGACTATATCGCCTGGCTGAGTTCGGATGACCGATTCTATCCCAACAAGTTGGAAAATCAGCTGGCCTATATGCTCCCGAGGAACGGGGAGATTTCATTCAGCGATTACGACGTCATCGATGGCAGCGGCTCTGTTGTCAGTCAGAACGTAACCCCTAAATATACGGATGTATTCGCGTTCTACAAGGCATTCGAGCATTATTGTCCAATTAACGGCTGCACGGTGGTCGCCCGAAAAAAACTGCTTACCGATCTTGGCCTATTCGATGAAGCGCTGCCCTATACCCACGATTATGACTTATGGTTCCGGGCTGTCCTGAGCGGAGCCGACTTCCACTACGTGAACGAACCGCTCATCCAATACCGGGTTCATGAAGCCATGGGTTCGATGCGCCATCTTCCCGTCATCCAGCTTGAGACGGAGACAACGAAGCAACGATGGTGGCCGCAGCTCAGCTCTCTCATCGAAAGGCTGGGAAAGTCTTGATGCGCGATACCCAAGAAAGGAGTGGTCCGAATCGCGATCGAGGTAAGCATCATCATACCGTCCCATAACCGCTATCCTCTCAATCTGCTGACTCTCTATTCCCTTGACGCGCAAGGCTACGACATGTCCCAAGTCGAGGTCATCCTGATCGATGACGCCTCGTCCGACGCCACGCCTTCCATAGCGGCAAACCAATGCTTCTCGTTCCAATTCCGGTATGTCCGGCTGGCAAAGAATCTCGGACGACCCAGAGCCCGCAATTTCGGCATCAGTAATTCCCGCGGTACGCATCTGATTTTTCTGGACGCTGAAGTTATCGTGCCTCCCGATTTCATCGATTCCCATATGCGTATACATCGGCAGCAAAGCCGAATCATTGCGGGCGGATTGTATGCCATGAAGAAAACGTATACCCGGATGGACCCTTTATTTTCGCATGAGCAGCGGCTGGAAGCCGAGGCGCTGCTTCGACGGCAGCCCGCGCTATACGAAAAATGGCTGGAGACGAGGCATCTGAAGGATCCTCCTTGTCTTATCGGACGGGATGAAATCAAGCTGGGCCTTTATCGGGACTTATCACTCGAAAATCCGCACTCCACCCAATTTGCTAATCAAGTTCTGCGCCTTTACGGAGACTGGTTCTCAGGATTCAACCTGCCATGGATCACGGCTGGAACCGGGAATCTCTCGGTCGAACGGAGGGCCTTCGAGGTGCATGGCATGTTCGAGGAATACGAAGGCTGGGGAGCCGATGATATCGAAATGGGCTTCCGCCTGTACACGAACGGATACCGATTCGTCCATTTGAGCTCGATGCCCACCTACCATCAGGAACATCCGATTCAGACCTCTATCAGCGAGGAGGGGAAGCATAATTTCTATCTGTTCCAGCAAAAGTACCGGACCATCAATCTGTTGGCCATCCTGCTCGTCTTTCGGTGCGGTATGTCCTACAGCGAAGCAAGCCGTGTCTTGGACGATGTTCATGCCATCAGCCTTCATGAGTATCCCCATCGCTTCATGCATCTGATCAACACCTTCCGGGCTATGCTCGAATCCGTGGGACGTCTATCTCGCTACGGTCTGCCGATACACAATCTCGACAAGCAATGCGGCTACCTCATATCGAGCCCGTACGAAAGGCTATTCCATGCGGAGAAAAATGCATTGGAGCAATCGGGGAAATATCTTCATCTCAATCAAGCCCTCGACCTGCTGTTATCGTACTGAGCCCAACGGGAATAGAGCTGTATTCGGCCTTGATTCGTCTTGGAATTTTGTGAAATATGTGTAACGCGAGGAAAAAATATAAAAAGAAAAACCCTTGATAAACAAGGGTTTTTCTTTCTGACTTTTCTTATTATGGAGCCTAGGGGGATCGAACCCCTGACCTCATCGCTGCCAGCGATGCGCTCTCCCAGCTGAGCTAAGGCCCCGTTTTATTAAGGTGACGACAAAAAATATTATAGCATGCACGTATTGGTTTGTACAAGCATTTTCGTCAATTTTTTTCGGCCTAATCAATCAGCGTTTACTCCCTATGCCACCTCCCTATGCCACCCAGAGTTAATCGGCGTTCGGCTTCGTCCAATCCGACCAACCTTCGAATGAATAAGGTATGACAGCGAGATGACTTATTCGCACAACCTTGTTGATGAGAGGGGGAAGGATGGATGATTCAAAAATATACGACCGGTCCTCTGAATAACCTGACGGAGAAAGACAAGACGGTATCCGGCAGTATTGTCGTGAACTCGCTCAACCAGAGTCAGCATCGTAATGCCAGGGTAAGAATCAAAGTGTATGCATTAAACGGCAAGAAGAAACTGATCCATAACGTGAAATTTATGGTGAAGCCTCATGCTTCCACATACAACAGCTTATTCGTCGGAAATGCGAAGCAGTACGAAGTCCTATTCATCACCAATCAATCGAAAGTCCAATTCGCATCGTTTGGGATCAGTCCCAAAGATCGTTATGTTGCCGCGCATCGAGTCATTAACAGCGAATTAACCCGAATCGTATGAGGCTGACAATGACAACGCCTAGGAGGGTATCCCTCTTAGGCGTTGTTTCGCGTTGGCAGTCGGGGCTGTCGCGGTACGCGCCTACAGCTGCTTCCAATCCAGCACGACGCCCGTGTACGTCTCAGGCTGAAGCAGCAAGCCGTCGTAGGCTTCCTTGATCCGGCTCGGCTTGACCGTATGGGAAATCTGCGGCTCCAGCGCCAGCTGGCCTTGGCGAATCCATTGGAACACCAGCTCCTGCTTGCTGTACAGCGAGGTGACGTTCGGCAGCTCGGAATAGACCGGCAGGCACCATTCCAGCCCGCCGCGCATCGTGATCCACCGCAGATGCATCGGCGACAGCAGATCGGTCAGATTCCCCTCCACCGGTACGCGCGGACTGCCGAGCAGCACGATTTGGCCGAAATTCGCCGTCGATTGAAGCGCTTGCATAACGACGGCGCTGTGACCGACCGCATCGACCGTAATCTGCGCCAGCTTGCCGCCGGTCAACGACTTGATCTGTTCCTGCACCTCTTCGTTGCTGCCTCCGATCGTAACCGTCAGTCCGCAGCGGCCGGCCAATTGACGGCGATGCTCGTTCGGCTCCACGCCGATGACCTGACAGCCCAAGTTGCGGAACATTTGCGCCGCCAAATTACCGACCATGCCGAGACCGAAGACGGCAACCGAGGCGTTATGCGGAATATCGGCCAATATGATCGACGTCGCCGCCACGCCGGCCATCCGCGAAGAAGCGGCAATCGCGGGGCTGATATCTTCCGGCACCTCGATGATCATTTCCCGCTGGTTGACGATAATCGTCGACGCATGCGGGCCGAACGTGTAGACGCGCTGGCCGACCTTCGCTCTGGTTACGTTCGCGCCGGCTTGGCGGACGATGCCGACGTTCGCGTAGCCGGACTTCCAAGGGTACGAGTTCCAAAAGCCCGGCTTGAATACGTTTGCATCCTTGGCCGTGTAATTCGCGAGCTCGGTGCCTGCGCTAATGAATGTATATTCCGTGTCAATCAGCACTTCATCCGGCCCAAGATCACCCCTCAGTTGCATGTTTTGCAGCTCAACCATGTTCTGACCTGTCACGACGACTTGCTGGATGTTCATTCGCGATCATCTCCTGTATCGACATCGTTTTTCAATCATCGATACATCAATTCAACATCGCCGGCCGATTCCCTTTATTTGCTCGCAAATGGATTCCGCACCAGCAAGACGGCTGGGCAGCAGCACTGCCGTCGAAGCAAGGAAGCGGACAAGTGCGGCTTCGTATATATTTTCTCGACAGCCTGGCGTGCAGTCGCACATGCGCTGTCACGCGCCCGCCCCCATACGCAAAAACCTGCCCGTCACACGATTGCTCGCGCAGCGGACAGGCCTCAGACGGCATTAACCACCTTGCCCTCATGACATCGGGTCTTTGGAAAGCAGGCTGTTCAGCTCTTTCATAAACATGTCGATGTCCTTGAACTGCCGGTACACCGATGCGAACCGGACGTACGCCACTTCGTCGACGGGATACAGCTGGGACATGACGAGCTCGCCGATCTCGCGGCTTTCCACTTCCGCCTGCGCGGTCGTCCGGAGCTCCTTCTCCGCCTCGGACACGATGATTTCGAGCTGGTCGACGGATACGGGCCGCTTCTCGCAGGCACGAATCAATCCGCGCAAAATTTTGTCGCGGCTGAATTCTTCCCGGCTGCCGTCTTTCTTGATCACGATGAGCGGCGTTTCCTCCACCATCTCGAACGTGGTGAACCGCCGCGTGCATTTCTCGCATTCACGGCGGCGGCGTATCGATTTATTTTCGTTAGCGGGTCTGGAATCGAGCACTTTCGTTCCAGCATTGTCGCAATACGGGCATTTCATCGTTGGACTCCTCCGTCTACTCGCGATGCGAAATCAAACTTAATTCGGACATGCAATATATTTCCACACGTTACCTGTAATGAAAACGTCATTAACGCACATAATACAGTTACCAACCGCAAGGAGGTGAACGAACGAATGGCTAACAACAGCGGAAGCAATCAACTCGTTGTTCCACAAGCTGGCGCTGCATTGGACCAAATGAAATACGAGGTTGCCCAAGAGCTTGGTATCTCTCTTCCACAAGATGGATACTACGGTAACATCACGACTAAAGATGCCGGTTCCATCGGGGGCAGCATCACTCGCAAACTGGTTCAAATCGCAGAGCAATCTCTTGCAGGTCGCTAATCCAAGGTATTAATCGCAAACTTTGGCTGGCTGCTTATAATGGCAGCCGGCCAAAGTTTTTATTGTTCTTAAGGCCATGCTCAGGCGAAATGCTTAAGCTTTATGAATATCGGGATAAAGCTCTTTGTATTTATTATAATAATAAATAACCCGCTGTATATAGTGTCTTGTTTCCCCGAACGGAACTTGGCTGACCGTCTCGAGCTGACCGTCCCAGATCCCTTTGGCAATCCAATCTTTGACGTTGCTCGGTCCGGCGTTATACGCCGCGATGACTTTATACATATTTCCCTCGAATTGATCGTTTAATCGGTTCAAGTACCAGGACCCGACCTGGATGGCGGCCTCGGGCTGTTCGGACACCGATTCCACCGTAATATCCTTGAATCCGCCCTTCTTGATCACGTCGAGCGCCGTCGTCGGCATCAACTGCATGATGCCGACGGCGCCCGCGCGCGAAACCGCCTCCGGTTTATAATTCGATTCGACGCGTATGATGGCTGCGATCAAATGCGCATCCAGCTCGTAGTTGTCCGCGCTTGCGACGATCGCATCGCGGTAATGCACGGGATAGAGCCACCGGCTCATCCATTCCGAGCGTACGAATAGCAGCGCCAGCACAGCGATAATCATAAGAAGTAGAAGTCGTCTGCGCGCCCTGTTTCTTCTCATGGCAGCCCCTGTTCTTCCCAGAACCGGTCGACCTGCCGCTTCGTTTCTTCAAGCGATCCGCCGTTATCGATAACGAAGTCGGCCAGGCCGCGCTTCTCTTCGATGTCCATCTGCAGGCCGATGCGCCGTTCGGCTTCTTCGCGCGACAGCGAATTCCGCGCCATCAGCCGCTCGGCTTGCACGGCTCTCGGGGCATAGACGACCATCACGGCATCGTACAGCCCGGCTTGTCCCGTTTCGTAGAGCAGCGGGATGTCCGCGATGATGAGCCGGTTCGGGTCCTCCGCTTCGTACGCATGAATGCGCGCCCACATCCAGCCCCGGATCGCGGGATGCAAAATCGCTTCCAGCGCCTTCAGGCGTTCGCGGTCGTTGAACACGAGCTTGCCGACTTCCGCGCGGTTCATCGTGCCGTCCTCGTGCAGCACGGCTTGTCCGAATTCGGCGACGATCGCCGCCAGCGCGGGCTCGCCGGGAAGCACCACTTCCCGGGCCGCCTGGTCGGCGTCGACGGGCTTGGCGCCGCGGGCAGCAAGCATAGCGGATACGGTGCTCTTCCCGCAGGCGATCCCGCCGGTTAATCCAAGTTTCAATGCATTCACCTCGTCCAAGGCGAAACGGCCGTCGCCGTCCTCCCGACGGCGCAGAACGTTCCATTCCGGAGAAATATTAAATTGCCTGTAAGCAGTTAAGCCGATGATGTGATAACGATCGCTCCGGAGCGCCGATTCGGCGTTACATGAGCCGAATCACGCCCATAACGATCAGCAGGATGCCGGGCAATACCGACATCGCGCGCATGCCCTGCCAAGCCGCGAAGCGGAAGCCGAGCCGCATGCCGGCGAGCAGGAACAGCCCGCTCGTCGTGCTGATCACGAGCGCGGTCAGCAGCGGATTGAAGCCGACCATGGCGGCGCCGAGACCTGCCCCGAAGCTGTCGAGCGACAGCGCGAAGCCGAGCAGAACGGCTTCCGATGACGAGATGACGCCGGACCGGTCGACGTCGGCGATTTGCGGCTTGCGCAAAATTTGAATGACGATGCCGAGCCGCTTCAGCTCCAGAATAACGATCGTCTTCGCCGTCCCCCACGTATCCTCCCCGCCGGGAGCGCCGTTCGCGCCGGGAGCTCCGCTCGCGCCGGGAGCTCCGCTCGCGTCAGGAGCTTCGGAGCGCTGCGTCTCTTCGTCCGGCGAATCGGCGTCCGCGCGCCTGCGCTGCCACCATTGGAAGATGGCGTAGCAGCCGATGAGCATCAGCAGGACGGCCCCGATCCATTTCGCCGTCATCGGCGACATGTAGTTCGACAACAGCGATCCGATCTGCATGGACAGCCATACGACGAGCCCCGAACAGAAGGCAATGATGCCGACCGACAATACCGGGATGCGGATTCGTCTTAATCCGTACGTAACGCCCACGCCGAAACCGTCCAGACTGACGGCAAACGCGAGCAGCAGCAAGGAAAACGCATGTATGAGCACCGTGATGTCCCTCCCATGAAGGCGATCATGCAAGCAAGCGCTGTGCATTCGCCTAGAAACATGAATGGTACATCATATGCGGTTCCTTGCGGCACGTGCTTTAATTGACGCGCGGCTTGGCCTTGGCCTTGCCGGACTTCGCCTTGGCGCGCTTGCCCGGCAGCGGCTGGCAGGCCGGGCAAGTATGCGTGCCGCGCCCGCCGACGATCGTCTTGACGATCTTATCGCCGCAGCGCGTGCACGGCTCTTCCTCGCGTCCGTAGACGAGCAGCTGATGCTGGAACATCCCCATCTCGCCCTGTCCGTTGACATAGGACTTCACCGACGAACCGCCCGCTTCGACCGCGCGCCCAAGCGTCTCGCGGATCGCGTCGTACAGCCGCGCCCACTCCGGCGCCTTCAGCGTCGAAGCCTCGCGTTCGGGATGGATGCCCGCCGTGAATAAGGCTTCGTCCACGTAGATATTGCCAAGGCCGACGATATACGACTGATTCAGCAGCAGCGGCTTGATCTTGGTCGTGCGATGCGCGACTTCGCGCTTGAACGCCTGCAGCGTGAACGCGTCGTCGAGCGGCTCGATGCCCAGCTTGTTGAGCGGCGCCTGCGTCAGGTCGTCGCCCGGCGCGAACAGATGCATCGTGCCGAATTGGCGAACGTCCTTATAGCGAAGCTCCGTGCCGTCGTCGAAGCGAAACCGCACATGCGTGTGCAATTCCACGGGCTCGTCCTGCCGGAATACGCCGTAACGCCCTTCCATGCGCAGATGCGAGACGAGCACGAGTCCGTCCAGCAGAATACGAAGAAACTTTCCCCTGCGCTCCACCGATTGAATCGTATGCCCGGCAAGCGCGGCTTCGAAAGCCTCCGGCTCCGCGGGACGCTGTATAATTCTCGGCAACGAGACGGTAACCCGCTCGATCCGTTTTCCGCCAACCAATTCGTTCAACGTGCGTCGAACGGTTTCAACCTCCGGTAATTCCGGCATTGCGACAATCTCTCCTCCCAAAAGCTTCGTTGTCCATGCTTGAAGACGGTTCTCAGGCACGATCCAACAAAACGCTCTTCGAAAGCCTGCGCTCTCAATGGTTCAACCACCATTATACGACATGAGCGCCGGAAAGTCTTACTTCGCTTCATACCAATTGTCGCCGTAGCTGACATCGGCCCGGAGCGGCACGTCCAGCGCGATCGCGCTTTCCATCACTTCGGGCACGAGCGTCTTCATCAGCTCCAGCTCTTCGGGCGGCACCTCGAAGACAAGTTCGTCATGCACCTGCAGCAGCATGCGGCTGCGCAGTCCGCGATTGCGGATCTCGGCATCCATCTTGACCATCGCCAGCTTGATGATATCCGCGGCCGTGCCCTGGATCGGCGTGTTCATCGCCGTCCGTTCCGCGAACGAGCGAAGATTGAAGTTCGATGCCTTGATCTCCGGCAAGTAGCGGCGGCGTTCCAGCAGCGTCGTCACGTAGCCGTCCTGCCGCGCCTGCGCGACGATGTTGTCCATGTACGCCCGAACCCCTTGGAAGACGGCAAAATACTGCTCGATGAACCGTGCCGCGTCCTTCCGCGTAATGCCGAGGTTGTTGGACAGCCCGAAGTCGCTGATGCCGTAGACGATGCCGAAGTTGACGGCCTTCGCCTGCCGGCGCATGTTCGCGTCCACGTTGTCCGCCGTAACGCCGAAGACGTCCATCGCGGTCTTCGTATGAATATCGGCGTCCTCGATGAACGCTTCCTTCATCTTCTCGTCGCCGGAGATATGCGCGAGCACGCGCAGCTCGATCTGCGAATAGTCGGCGGCGAGAATGCTCCATCCCGGCTCCGACGGCACGAACGCCTTGCGAATGCGCCGGCCTTCCTCCAGCCGGATCGGGATGTTCTGCAAATTCGGGAACTGGCTCGACAACCGGCCCGTAGCCGCGATCGTCTGCCGGTAGTACGTATGCACCTTGCCCGTATCGCGGCGAATTTCCTTGAGAAGCCCTTCCACGTAGGTGGACTGCAGCTTCGTCAGCTGCCGGTAATGGAGAATCATTTTGACGATTTCGGAATACGGCTCCAGCTTCTCCAGCACTTCGGCGTCCGTGGAATACCCCGTCTTCGTCTTCTTGATCACCGGAAGGCCGAGCTTCTCGAACAGCACTTCGCCCAGCTGCTTCGGCGAGCCGATGTTGAATTCCATGCCGGCGTGCGTGTAGATATCGCTCATATACTGCGAGATGCCTTTCTCCAGCTCGGCGCCGAGGTCTTCCAGCACGGCGGGATTCACTTGAATGCCCTGCTTCTCCATGCCGGCGAGCACGACCGCGAGCGGCAGCTCCAGCTCGTCGTTCAGCTTCGTCATGTTGCCTTGCTCGAGCGCTTCGGACAGCAGCGGCAGCAGCCTGCGCACCGCATCGGCCTTGGCCGCAAGATGATTGGCCAGCACGGCGCCTTCCGGCACCTGGAGGCGCGCTCCCTTACCGTAGACGGCGTCGTCCGTCTGGATCGGGGCAAGGCCGTGGCGCTGAACGAGCGCCGCGAGCGTCTGGCTCGATTCCGTCGGATCGAGCAGATAAGCGGCCAGCAGCGCATCGAACGCAATGCCGCGCAGCGAGATGCCGAGCCAGCCGAGGGCCAGCTCCGCCTTATGCAGATCGTAGCCCCGCTTCGGCGCCTGGCCGTCTTCGAGCCAGCCGCGGACCGGAGCCGACAGCGCGGGATCCATCAGGTCGTCGTATGTCAGCACGGCGACTCGTTCGCCGCTTGCGACCGCCAGGCCGACCAATCTCGCCTGGTGCGGGTTGTCGCCGATCGTTTCAATATATACGCTCTCCGACGAGGCGAGCAGCTGCGTCAGCTCCGACCGGCCGAGCGAAGCGGCCGTCGCCACCTCGTACGTCGGCGCGGCTGCGGGCCCGCCTGCGGCCGCGCCGCCGGCTTCCGGCAGTTCAAGCCGCTCGAGCAGCGACTTGAACTCCAGCTTGCGGAACATGTCCGCCAGCGCGTGCGCGTCGTAGCCGCCGTACGTCAGCTCCGCGGCGCCCTTCTCCAGCGGCACCTCGCGGAAGATCGTCGCGAGCCGCTTGCTCATGACCGCGCTGTCCTGGTGGGTCTCGACCTTCTCTTTCATTTTCCCCTTCAGCGCTGCCGTGTTCGCGAGCACGCCTTCGACGGAGCCGTATTCATGGAGCAGCTTGAGCGCCGTCTTCTCGCCGACGCCCGGGATGCCCGGAATATTATCCGACGTATCGCCCATCAGTCCTTTGAGATCGATGATCTGCAGCGGCGTCAGGCCGTACTTCTCGTTGATCTCGGCCGGATCGTACCGTTCGACCTCGCTGACCCCTTTGCGCGTGAGCGCGATCGTGACATGGTCCGAGGCGAGCTGGAGCATGTCCTTGTCGCCGGACACGACGACCGTCTCCACGCCCTGCTCGTCCGCCATTCGGCTGAGCGTGCCGATAATATCGTCCGCTTCGTAGCCGGGCAGCTCGTATTGCGGGATGCTGAACGCCTGCAGCAGCTCCTTCAGCACCGGGAACTGCTCCGACAGCTCGGACGGCGTCTTCTCCCGTCCGCCCTTGTACGCCTCGTAGCCTTCGTGGCGGAACGTCACCTTGCCCGCGTCGAACGCGACGAGCATATGCGTCGGCTTCTCTTCCTCCAGCAGCTTCAGCAGCATCGTCGTGAAACCGTAGACGGCGTTCGTGTGCAGTCCGGCCGAGTTCGTGAGCGGGGGCATGGCGAAGAACGCTCTATAAATGATGCTGTTGCCGTCAATCAAGACCCATTTATCCATCGAAAAGGCACCCCTCACCTTGATTTTCCTAGTGCCTATCATAGCACAAAGCGAACAAGCTTTCCCAATTTATCCGGTCGGATAGCGGAAAAGCTTGCGGGTATGATGATCGGCGGCGGACGGCCGGCGCCTCTGCGCTTAAACGGGAAACGGCGCTGGACGGCCGAGCAGGAACCCTTGCGCGTATTGCACGCCGAGCGACCGGATATGGTTCAGCTCCTCGTGCTCCTCGATGCCTTCGGCGATCAGCTTGATATCCATCTTCGCCGCCAAATCCGCGAACGTCCGGACCAGATGCGCCTTCATGCTGTCGAGATGGATGCCGCGGATGAGGGAACGGTCGATCTTGATGAAGTCCGGCTTCAGCTCCACGATCGACTGCAGCGAAGAATAGCCGGCGCCGGCGTCGTCGATGGCGATCTGATAGCCCTGATTGCGGTAATGCTGCAAAATCCGTTTCGCCGCCTCGAAATCCTCGATGGAGGTGCGCTCCGTGATTTCGAACACGACGTGATGCGGCGACAGGCCGTACTTCTGCAGCAGGAGCAGCGTCTGGCCGGGCGAGAACGTCGGGTCGTTCATGATTTTGGCCGTAATGTTAATGAACAGCTTGCGTCCGTCCGCCAAGCCCGCGCTCCCTTCGATCGCCTTTTCGCGGGCAAGCCTGTCGAGCGCGTACGTCAGCCCTTCCTCGTCGGCGAACTGGAACATGCCGAGCGGGCCGTCGAACCAGCGGCTGTCGGTCAGCCTGGAGAGCGCCTCGTATCCGAACAGCGCATCCACGCTCGGCTGAAGCGCAATGATCGGCTGATAGACGGACTGGATCAACCGCTCGTCCAAAATATGCTCAAGGGCTTTCCGCTTCAAGCTGCGTATCGCCGCATCGTTCGATTGGCCGTGCACGATCGCGCGCTTGATGCCGTCGTAGAGACGCTCTTCCTCGGAATCGATGCCGCCGTCCAGGAAGGATACGCCGGTATGCAGCCGCAGCTCGGGCACATGCCCGCCGAACGCCGCGTCCATGAACCGCGGCTCCCAATCCAGCTGCAGATCGCTGCCGATCTCGAGCAGCCGTTCCTCCTGCCTGTCATGCCGCTCCTGCGGCAGCGCGAAGCATACGAACAGGTCGTCCCGCATCCATAAGCGGGACACGCCGTTCACGCCCGCGGGCTTCCCTTCGTCCAGCACCTTGTCGGCGAAGAGCCGCCAGTTGTCGCGCAGCCGGCCTTTGATTTCGGCCTTCTCCTGCGCCTTGCCATGCCAGGCAAAATAGATAATTCCCATTCCGCCGCTGTTTCTGCTAACGTTCACGTTATTCCCTCTCCCAGATGCTTCTCGTATACGCTGCCTGACACGTAAGTACTGCCTATGATCGATTTGGCCTGCTTCTTCAGGCGTGCCGCCGCCTGCGAGATCATCGCGGTGGAGACCAGCTGCACGCCGTCCCAGAAGAGCAGCGACAACGATAACGTGACGCCGATCTGCGCCGCGACCGGGTTGCCGCTCCGGTCCGTCACGACGGGGATGTCGGCGCCGCCGTAATACGGCATAACCCCGCCGTCGAACAGCGCGATCATGAGCCGGCACAGCCTCTGCATGTCTTCCGCTTCCGACAACAGAATGAAATCGTCCCCGCCGATATGGCCGACGAAGTCATCCTTGCAGCCTCCCGTCGCTATCACCTGCTGCAGCACCGAGGCCAGGAAGCGGATGAGCTCATCGCCCTGGCTGAAGCCGAAGCAGTCGTTATACCATTTGAAATGATCCAGATCGGCATATACGATGGCGAACGGCCTGCCCGCGTCGATTCTCCGCTGCAGATCCCGCTGGATCGCCGCATTGCCGGGCAAGCCCGTCAACGGATTGGCTGTCCGGGCTTCCTCCGTCCTCAGCTGGGTCAAGCATTCCAATATCGAGCGGATCGAGGCCGCGCCGAGCAATTTCTCATCGCGCGTGATAATAACGACATGGTACAGCCGGGAGATGTCGCGCGCCATCGCCATCTGGGCGACCTGCTCCACGGGCCAGCTGGCGTCCACGACAAGCGCTTCTTCGTCCATGATTTTGGCAATGGAACGGTTCCAATAGAGCGGAAGCCCGAATTGGCCGGCAAGGAGCTGATTCATGTTTTCCTTCATGACCAGTCCGAGCGGGCGCCCTTCGCTGGCGATGACCGCGCCTTGCACGCGCTGATTCGTCTCGAACATCCGCGCGAGATCCGATACGAGGGCCTGCGGGGGAAACGTCGGAACCGGCTTCGCCAGCTCGCCGATCGGGAACGGCGAAGGTCCGCCCGGCTGCCTGCGATCGTCGCCGGACAACCGCTGATCTTCCAGCGCGTCGTTCCCCGGCTCCGGCGAGCGGAGGAAGGGCGATTCGTTCAGCAAGCCTTCTTCCGCCGCGGCTTGCTCGAACGCCCCGGAAGCATGCTCTTGCCGGAGACGAAGGCGCATGACGGCAGACAACGCCTCTTTGACGGCATGGTAGATCGTGGCTTCCGCCGAACGGCCGATCGAAGAAGGGAACGCCAGCGCGTGGCCGATCGCGAATGCGGCGGCGGGCCGCTCCACGCCGCGCGGCTTGCGCGGCTCTTCCTTGGCGTACACCCGTTTCAGCCGCTCCTGCAGGCTCCGCACCGCACGGCCCGTCAGCTTATCCAGCTGTTCCTCCGACTTGCCCCGCTGGAGGAAGAAATAAAAATCGTTCTCCATCCGGTACCGCCAAATTAACCGCTGCTGGTCATTCATCCAGCTCTGCATCGCCTCGTGCGCTGACGCCGATGGCTGGCCGTGCAGATGCGCGACGATAACGCCGATGCCGCCGTAATGCCATTGATCGGTCAGCCGATTGATCATCGTACGGTCTAAAAGTCCATATCCTATTTCATCCACGGGAATCCCTCTTAGGCGTAAGTCGTATTGACTAGCATTAGGTCTATTGTAGGTAAAGATTGTGAAGGGAACATTGCGCGCTTGTTAAAATGATGTAAAAAAAATGGCGATAATGAACAAAAAAGAACCAAGCGCATCCGCGAACTGCACCCGGCTCTCTCCGTCGTTATGCGTTTAATTCCTTGCGCGTGCCCGTCACCAGGTAAATGACGCTTTCGCCGATATTCGTGGCATGATCGGCGATACGTTCGATATACCGGCCGACGAAGGTAATGAGGCCGGCCTGCGTGATCGTTCTCGGATTGTCCATCATGACGTCGTACAGGTCGCGGATCACTTGTCCGAACAGGGCGTCGACCTGATCGTCGTCCTGCGCCATTTTGCACGCTAGATTCACGTTCTCCTGCACGTAGGACTGGATCGACTCGCGGATCATCTGCTGCGTGATCTCCGCCATCCGCGGCAGATCGACGAACGGCTTCACATGCGGCCGGCCGTCGAGACGCACGACCGTCTTCGCGATGTCGACCGCCAGGTCGCCCATGCGCTCGAGATCGCCGGCCATTTTGAACGCCACGAGGATGCGGCGCAGGTCTTTCGCTACCGGCTGCTGCGTAGCGATCATGCGCGCGCCGAGCAAGTCGATGCTTTCCTCGATCTGGTTCAGCTTGATGTCGTCGGCAATAATCCGCCTGGCCATGATCGTGTCCATCTGCACCAAGGCGCGCATGGCATCGCCCAGCACCTTCTCCACGCGTTCGCCCATCCCGACCAGCATGACCTTCAATTGATCCAATCCGTCGTCAAGCTCTTTTCTTCTCATCAGGCGCGCGCCCCCTGTCAGCGATTAACCGAAACGGCCGGAAATATAATCGTCCGTCGCCTTCTCGGAAGGATTCGTGAAGATTTTATCGGTTTGATCGTATTCGATCACTTTCCCCATGTAGAAGAATGCCGTTCTATCCGAAACGCGCGCCGCCTGATGCATATTATGCGTGACGATGACGATGCTGAATTCTTTCTTCAGGTCCGCGATCAGCTCTTCGACCTTGGCCGTGGAGACAGGGTCGAGCGCCGAGGCCGGTTCATCCATCAGGATCACCTTCGGCTTAACCGCGATCGAGCGGGCGATGCAGAGCCGCTGCTGCTGTCCGCCGGACAAGGCAAGCGCCGACGTATGCAGACGATCCTTGGTCTCTTCCCAGAGCGCGGCTTTCCGCAGGCACTCCTCCACGATTTCGTCCAGCTGCTTCTTCTTGCGAATGCCGTGGTAACGCGGACCGAACGCGATGTTCTCGTAGATCGATTTGTGGAACGGATTCGGGCGCTGCCAGACCATGCCGATCTTCTGCCGGAGCAGGACGACATCGACGCCGGAATCGTTGATGTTCTCGCCGTCGATCCATATTTCGCCTTTCGTGCGCACGCCGCCGATCGTATCGTTCATCCGGTTCAGACTGCGCAGGAACGTCGACTTGCCGCAGCCGGAAGGCCCGATGAGCGCGGTCACCTCGCGGGGCGCGAAGTCAAGCGATACGCGCTTGATGGCTTCCTTCTCCCCGTAGAAGACGCTGAGGTCCCGGGCCGATAATCCTGTTGTTTGCATGCTTGCTCACTCTCCCCTTACTTAGTCGCCGTAAATCTGCGGTGCAAATATCTGCCGAACCATCTAGCCGAGAAATTGAAGATCAGCACCATGATAATGAGCACGGCCGATGCGCCTGCGGCGATCTGCGAAGCGTCCGGCGCCAAGCCCTCGCTGTTGATCTTCCAAATATGCACCGCCAGCGTTTCGGCCGGACGGAACGGGTTGAGCGGCGAGAACGGGCTGAGCGGATTCCAGTTCGTGAAATCAAGTCTCGGCGAGCTCATGCCCGCCGTGAAGAGCAGCGCCGCCGCTTCGCCGAATACGCGGCCGGAAGCGAGGATCGTGCCCGTGACGATGGCCGGCATCGCGATCGGCAGCATGACGGACGTGATCGTCTTCCAGCGCGAGAGGCCAAGCGCAAGGCTCGCTTCCTTCTGTTCGCGGGGAACGCCCTTGATCGCCTGCTCCGTAATCCGCACCATGAGCGGCAGGTTGAATACGGTCAGCGCCAAGGCGCCCGAGAAGAGCGAGAAGCCAAGCCCGAACACGTTCACGATCACGAGCAAGCCGAACAAACCGACGACGATGGACGGGAACGACGACAGCACTTCGACGACGAGGCGGATGGCATCCGTCAGCTTGCCCGGCCGCGCATACTCGCTCATGTAGATGCCGGCGCCCAAGCCGAGCGGGATCGTGATGATCAGTGTCAGTACGAGCAGGAACAGGGAGTTGAACAGCTGCGGGCCGATGCCGCCGCCCGCTTTGATCGTCTGCGGACCGGATGTCAAGAAATGAAAGCTGATATGCGGCAAGCCCCGGAACAGGATATACCCGAGCAGCCCCGCCAGCACAAGAACGATTAATGCGGATATGGCGATGATGACGGTGGTAGCGATGCGATCTGCGGTTTTGGCGCTCATCGGTTATTTCTCCTTTCCAGGAAGCGAACGATAAAGACGAAGACGAACGTCATGGCAAGCAGGATCAACGCCAGCGACCACAGCGCGTTATTGTGCGCGGAGCCCGTGACCGTGTTGCCCATATCCAGCGTAATGACGCTGGTCAGCGTCGAAGCCGATTCGAACAGCGAATGCGGGATGTGCGGCGCGTTGCCGATAACCATCTGCACGGCCAGCGCTTCGCCGAAGGCGCGGGACATGCCGAGCACGACGCCGGTCAGCAAGGAAGGCAGCGTCGTCGGAATGACGATGCGGTAGATCGTCTGCCAGCGGGTCGCGCCGAGGGCGAACGATGCTTCTTTCAGGCCGCGCTGCAAGTTGGACAGCGCATCGGTGGCGATCGTCGTGATCGTCGGCAGGATCATGAACGCCAGCACGATGGCGCCTGCCGCGATCCCGATGCCTTGACCGAGGAACGTCGCGCGCAGGAACGGCACGACGATGCTCAGACCGACGAAACCGAATACGACGGACGGGATGCCGGCAAGCAGCTCGATGACCGGCTGCAGGACGCGCTTGCCGAGGCCCGGCATGATCTGCGTCATGAACACGGCGGCGCAGCAGCCGAGCGGGGCGGCGATAACCGCCGCGAGCAGCGACGTGCTGAACGAGCCGAAAATAAACGGCAAGGCGCCGAAGAGCGGAATGTCGCCTTCCGGATCCCACTTAAGTCCGCTGAGCAGCCCGCTGAGGCTGACGCCGTTCGTAATAAACGTAGCCAAACCGTGGGAAGCTATGAAATAGACAATAGCCGCGATCGTCACGACAAGCACGATGATGCACAATGTCGTAAACACTTTCCCTACCCATTCTTCCAAGATATGCGGTTTGGCGATTGCGCGAATTTTTCTAGGCTGTACGCGTGATTGATCATTCACAGCGGGCTGCTCCATTGGTATCATCTCTCCTTCAATAAACTAACATTGGCCTTCTACAGTCAAGAAGAGGCGGAATGCTCCACCTCTGCCGACTGGATCGCTATTCGGTTGCGATGCCCCGAGTTTGGGCGATTATTGCGTGATATTGCCAGCCGCGTCGCGCTTCACTTGCATTTTGCCGACTGGAATGTAACCCAGTTCCGTAACGTCGCTGTTCTGAATGTCGTCGCTCAGCATGTAGTCGAGGAATGCTTTCGTCGCTGCGTCAGGCTCGCCTTTGGTGTACATGTGCTCGTAAGCCCATACCGGATATTTGCCTGCCACGATGTTGTCTTCGGATGGCTCGACGCCTTCGTATTTCACGGTTTTAACCGTGTCGTCGAGGTACGAGAGCGCCAGGTATCCGATTGCTCCGGGCGTATCCGTTACGTACTTCTTGACCGTGCCGGATGCATCTTCCTGGATGGAACCCGCAATGTCTTGCGATGCCGTGCCAAGCGCGAATTTCTCGAACGTTTTGCGCGTGCCTGAGCTGCTCGGACGGTTGATCAGCGTGATCTTCTCGTCTTGGCCGCCTACGTCTTTCCAGTTCGTGATTTTCCCCGTGAAAATATCGACCAGCTGCTGCTTCGTCAGGTTATCGACGGTTACGCTTTTGTTGACGACCGCAGCCATGGCAACGACCGCGACCTGATGGTCGACCAGTTCTTTCGCTTTGTCGGCGTCCGCGTCCGTGAACTTCTCTTCCGCGAAAATATCGGAGTTGCCGATCGCCGCTTGGCCCGCTTGCACTTGCGTCAAGCCCGTACCGGAACCGCCGCCTTGGACTTGAACCGTTACGCCGCTATATTTGGAGTCTTCCATGAACTTCTTGGAAACTTGATCGACAAGCGGTTGAAGAGCCGTGGAGCCTGCCGCCAGAATCGATCCGCTCAGCGCTTCGCCGCCCGTGTTCGTGCTGGCGTTGCCCGTGTTCGACGCGCCGCCGTTGTTCGCGGAGCCGCCGTTATTGGAGTTGTTGGAGCCGCAAGCGGCTAGACCGATCGTCAACATAAGTGCTACGACAATGAATAGTGCTTTTTTCATTTCAGTTCGATTTCTCCTTCCGCTGTCTTCGCGGTTATTTGTTTTACAGGACTTATTATAGGGATGTCTTATTAATGCGGTATTTTCGAAGTGTTAACGGAATGAAAAAAGTGCATAGATATTTTGAATAAAATATTAATCTATTATAAACTATTTATATAAAATGCCCGTTTAGGAGCGTAAATCATGAGTATAGTCCGATTACAAATCCTAGTCCTGCTCGATGAGCTGAAGAAAGTGACCGCGGTCGCCGAAGAAATCGGCGTCAAGCAGCCGACCGTCAGCTTTCATATGAAGAAGCTCGAAGAGGAATGGGGCGTCCCGCTCTTCGAAATCAAGACGGGCAAAGTGATTCTGACGGATCCCGGACGGATGCTGCTTCGTTACGCCGTCGAGATCGACCGTCTATATAAAGAAGCGCAGACGCGATTTCAGTCTTACCGCGATCATGGCAAGCACGGTTTCGTGATCGGCTGCACGGACGCCGCCTCTTCCCTGCTGTTCGGCCTCGATTGGCGGCAACAATCCGCGGAGCAGAACCCAATCCGCATCCAGCTGCTCACCGGCCGCCACTCGGAGCTGCTCGAGCAGCTGCAGGCCGGCGCGATCGACCTGCTCGTCAGCGGCAGCTTCGCCAATCCGGATGCGCTGCCGCAGCTGCAGATCGAACCGCTCGCCCAAGAGCGGCTTCTTCTCTTCATGGCCGCAAGCCATCCGCTTGCGACGCAGGCCGCCCTCCCGCCTTACAAATTAGCCGGCCACCGGTTCGTCGAGCTTGCCGACGCATCGCTGCAGGATGCGCTGCGCGGCTGGGAGCTGCAAGAGAAAGTCACGCTCCCGTACGAGTGGTCGACCGATCGGATGGATCTGGCGCTCTCGGCCGTCGAGAACGCCGGCATGCTCGCCATTCTTCCCGCGTTCGCCGCCGGGCGGACCGGAGACAGGCTGCTGCATCCGCCGCTTCCGGGACAAGCGGTATCGCTCAAGCTCGCCGCCGCCTGGCGAAGCGATTACTGGAATCCCGCCTTCGTTCAGCGCATCATGGCGCAGCTTGCCCGCGGCGGCGCGAAGGCCGTCGAGACTTCCGGCGCTGCCGAGCAGGCTTAGACAAGGGCCCCCGCTCTCTCTCGCAGTGGCTCTTCGCTGAAGCGAGTCGAAAATAGCCAAGCCATCCCATGAGGTAGCGGTTCAAATGAGCGATTCGCGTTTCCATGGACTCGGAGCGCGTTCGGTTCGTTAGTTCCCGCACTCGCTCTTTGAAACGCGAGATGGTCTGCGGGGCGAGGCGAACCGTTGCTTTCTTGTCCCTCAAGAAACTAAAGCCTATGGGCGTACAACAAAAAAAGGTGCTCCCGCTAATAGCGGAAGCGCCTTTCGAGAATCAATCGCTTATGATCGGATCATGCTGCGTCTTAAGCTGCATCATGTCTTCTCTAGGCGGAAGCCCGAACATCCGGGAATATTCGCGGCTGAACTGCGACTGACTTTCATAGCCAACGCGAAAAGCGACATCGGCAGCACCTGTCGATTCGGATAGCAACAAGCGCCGCGCCTCTTGCAGCCTCAGTTGTTTTTGAAACTGAATCGGGCTCATTGCGGTTACCTCCTTAAAGTGCCTATGCAGCGACGCAGCACTCATATTTACTTTCTCCGCGAGCTCCTCGACCCGAAATGACTTGGCATAGTTATTCGTGATATGGTCAATAACTTCTTTTATTAGATGGGCCGAGCTGCCTTCAATGGCAATTTGTTCGAGCGCGATCCCATGCTCCCCCTGCAGAACCCTATACAGGATTTCCTTCGTGAACAGCGGAGCCAGCAGCGGGATATCCTTCGGGTTATCCAGCAAACGGACTAGTCTCATGACCGCATCCAACAAAGTCGGCTCTATCCGGCTGACGAACATCCCCCGCTTGGCATTTTCCTTTGCTCCTGCCCGGATTTCCGAATCGCCTAAAACCTCTAGAATTTGACCCACCGTAAATGCAAGCTTTAAACCCAAATACGGAACCTCGGCAGAAGCTTCGATTACTTGGGATGTAACCGGCAAACGAACGGATGCAACAAGGTAATCGGCAGGATTATACTCATATCGCTCCTGTGCGAGCCATACCTCTTTCGCCCCCTGGGCTACCAGGCACAAAGACAGGTTGTAAACGCCGTAACTGGGTCCGGACGCATCGGAGCGGCGAATGAAAAATAAAGACGGAATGGCAGTAGCGTGAACGCCGTCGCTGTCCGCATAACGTTTAATCATGCCGGCAAGCTCGTTTTGTTGCGCGGTTATTATTTCCGACATCATATCTCCCCATCCCTTAACTGCCTGATAGTGCCATTATAAAGCGTAATGATCTGTTGCGTAAGAAGTCGTGATAGGATTAGGCAAACACTTGAGACGAATAGGCTAAGGGTTTCTATGGCGATTGGTTCATAATAAGGATGTGAAGCGCGGCGGCAATTGCCGGCTTGGGGTGTAAGGGGTCAGTATAGCCCGAATCAAAAAACGGGAGGAAACGATATGCGAAAAGTAATTTTGAACAACGGCGTGGAGATGCCTATTCTTGGTTTTGGCGTTTTTCAGATTGCCGATCAAGATGAATGCGAACAGAGCGTGCATGACGCTATTATGGCTGGCTATCGTCTGATCGATACCGCTGCCTCCTATCAAAATGAAGAAGCAGTAGGCAGAGCGATCAAACGAAGCGGCGCGGCCAGAGAGGAACTGTTTATCACCACGAAGCTTTGGGTTCAGGATACTGGTTATGAGCGCACGAGGAAAGCATTTGAAAAATCATTAGCGAAATTGCAGCTCGATTATTTAGATTTGTATTTGATTCATCAGCCATATGGCGATGTATATGGTTCTTGGCGAGCTATGGAGGAGCTGTATCGCGAAGGGAAAGTCCGCGCGATCGGCGTTAGCAACTTCCATGACGATCGCCTGATGGATCTGATGATTCATAATGAAGTAACTCCCGCAGTAAATCAGGTCGAAACGCATCCGTTCAACCAACAAACCGAATACGCAGCATTCATGAAAGAGCATCATGTTCAAATCGAATCCTGGGCGCCTTTCGCTGAAGGGAAAAATAACCTGTTTCAAAACGAAGTATTGGTCTCCATAGCGCAAAGCTATAATAAATCCGTTGCTCAGGTGGTTTTACGGTGGATGACGCAGAGGGATGTTGTCGTTATTCCGAAATCTGCTCGCAAAGATAGAATTATCGAAAACATGAATATCTTCGATTTTGAATTAAATCAACAGGATATGGCGTCGATCGCTGCATTGGATACGAGACAATCCCTGTTCTTCTCACATCGCGATCCTGAGATGGTGAAATGGCTCGGCAATCGCAAACTGGATATTTAGCATACTTCCGCCCCGATTTTAGGGGCGAATTTTTTTAAGGAGGCACTCGGTTGTACTCGTTGTACTCGCGATTTAAAAACCTGTTTGCAATCAAAGGATATGGTTTATTCGTTGTATGCGTACTATTGGTCGGTATCGGGATTTCTATAACAATGCCCTATTTAGCCTTGTATTGTACCGAAGATTTCGGAATGAGCGCCGGAGCCTTCGGCGTTTTTACGGCGGTAAGTTCATTGACCGGCGTCATGATGAACTCATTTATCGGCAAGCGTTCGGATGGCAGCTTAGATCGGAAATGGATTATTATTGCAGCCGCGTTCTCATCGGCTTTGGGTTATGCTTCGTATTTGGTGTTTCATAACTTCTTTATCCTTCTTATCATTGTTAGTTTATTAAGCGGATTAGGCGCTGCCGCCATGCCGCAAATATTCGCATATGCTCAGGAATCGGCAAATGAAAGTCAATCAGATGACAAAACCTTTGCCGTGTCGACATTACGTTCGCTTGTATCCCTCGGATTCCTCGGAGGACCGTTAATCGGAACGATCATCATGGGAGCTATTGGATACAAGGGACTCTTTATGGGAACGTCCATTGTCTTTCTTGCAATCGCATTCCTTCTTTTTCTATATCTGCCGAAGAGAAAAGCAGTTCCAAAGAAGAAATCAGAACCGGGTTCCCTGTCGCTTAAAAGCAGAGAAATTCGCTATCCGTTCATTGCCTTCGTTTTTCTGTTTGCGCTCAACGCCATAAACGGAATCAACACGCCGTTGTTTATCGTAAATGAACTTCATGGCACGCATGCGGATGTCGGATTCGTGGTTAGCGTTTGCGCCGGTTTGGAAATTCCGATGATGTTCATGTTAGGCGCCTTGGGCAGAAAGATATCGAACCAAACGCTGATGTTCAGCAGCTGCTATGCTGCTTTTCTTTATTTCATCATTTTAAGTGCTTCTACGGATTCCTGGCAGCTAATGGCTGCGCAGCTTTTGCAGGCGACGTTCGTGGCTATTGTGATGGGCAATGGACTAACCTATTTTACAGCTCTGTTACCGAATGCGCCTGGGCTATCCACAACAATCTATTACAACGCGTCCATCATTGGAAGGTTAGTTGGCAATTTGAGCGGCGGTATTCTTGCTCAGTCGATAGGGTTCCGTCATGTTAATTCGGTGTGTCTTGCGGTTGCCGTTGTCTCGGTCATAATCCTGTGGAGAACAAGAACCCATCAAGAAATGAAAGCAGCCGCCGGGCATTAAGTGTCTATTTGAAGCAAAAAAGCCCGCGAACTACGCGGGCTTCACAATAAAATACGTTCCAGTCCATCGCATCAGGAGTTCAGGTCGGGTCTCACGCCGGTCACCAGGTAGACGACGGATTCCCCGATATTCGTCGCATGGTCCGCGAAACGCTCGATGTAGCGGCCGACGAAGCTGAGCAGATTGGCTTGGGAAATCGTCTTCGGATTCTCCATCATGATCGAGAACAGCTCGCGGATGATTTGCGAATACAGCGCATCGACGAGGTCGTCGTCCTTGGCCATCTTGTAGGCCATATTGACGTTCTCCTGCACGAACGATTGAATCGATTCGTACGTCATCATCTGCACGATCTGCGACATGCGCGGCAAATCGATCAGCGGCTTGATCAGTGTCTGCCCTTCCAGGCGGACGACGACCTTGGCGACGTCGACGGCCAGATCGCCCATCCGTTCCAGGTCGTTCGCGATTTTGAACGCGACGAGAATGCGGCGCAGGTCCTTCGCTACCGGCTGCTGCGTCGCGATCAGCGTCGCGCCGATCTCGGATATTTTCTCCTCGATCCTGTTCAGTTCCTTGTCTTCCTTCACAATGCGTCTCGCTTCGTCCGCATTGATCGTTTCCAGCGCCGCCATTGCCTGCGCGATCGCCGTCTCCACGCGGCGGCCCATCTCTACGATCAGCTCGTTCAGTTCTGATAATCCTTGATCGAACTCTTTCCGTTTCGTCATCATCTGGCCGGTTCGTCCTCCCTCGATTTCTACTGTTCCCCGTGCTTTAGCCGAAGCGGCCGCTGATATAGTCCTCCGTGCGCTGATCGCGCGGGTTGGAGAACAGCTTCTCCGTGTCGGAGAACTCGACCACTTCCCCGTTCAGGAAGAAGACCGTTTGGTTGGATACGCGCGCGGCTTGGTGCATGTTGTGCGTAACCATGACGATCGTGTATTTGTCTTTCAGCTCTTGCGCCAGCTCTTCGATCTTCAGCGTCGAGATCGGATCGAGCGCGGACGTCGCTTCGTCCATGAGCAGCACGTCGGGATTGACGGCAATCGCGCGCGCGATGCACAGACGCTGCTGCTGGCCGCCGGAGAGACTGAGCGCGGAGCGTTTCAGATAGTCCTTCACTTCATCCCACAGCACCGCGGAACGAAGGCTTGTCTCGACGATCTCGTCCAGCTTCTGCTTGCTGCGGATGCCGTGCAAGCGCGGGCCGTACGCGACGTTGTCATAGATCGATTTCGGAAACGGATTCGGCTGCTGGAATACCATGCCGACCTTCTTTCGCAGCGTTTCTACGTCGACTTCCTTGGAATAGATGTCCGCGCCGCCGATCGTGATCTTGCCTTCGATCCGCGTGTTCGGAATCATATCGTTCATCCGGTTGAGCGTGCGAAGAAGCGTCGATTTGCCGCAGCCGGACGGACCGATGAACGCCGTAATCGCCTTCTCGGGAATATCCATCGCGACGTTCTTGAGCGCATGGAACGTACCGTAAAATAAATTCAATTGCTGAATATCGATCAATGTCTGCGAAGCGGTCGATTGCATGTCGTTCTCCTCCATCTCAAGTGGACTTGAGCAGTCCTTGCGCTGCGCCGCCGCATGCGGCAGGCAGCCGTCTCTACGACTTTCATAGCTAATACTAGCTTTGAAATGTCAATCGAATATGTCGGTATTGTAAACGGAATATTAAAATTAGCCGTGTCCTTGCATCTCGTTCGCCAGCGATTGAATGCTGAGCGTCACTTGCAGCGCTTTATCGTAGGCCTGCTGGGAGAGGCGGCCGATGTTCGCCGCGCTGCTGCTGTTATCGGCCGCGGCATGGAACAGCTGCTGGAATACGCCGGCCGCTTCCGAGACATAGGCTTGGCTCGTATCGGCGTCCGTCCGGCCGAGGGCGACATGCTGCGCCGTTTCCTTGACGGCATCCAGAATGGAGCCGATCAGCCGGTTGATGTCCTCCGCCGACGATTTCGTCAGCGTGGCCAGCTGCCTGACCTCGTTGGCCACGACCGCGAAGCCCCTTCCGTGCTCGCCGGCGCGCGCCGCTTCGATCGTGGCGTTCACCGCGAGCAGGTTGCATTGGTCGGCCAGCTCGCGGATGAGCTTCGACACCGTGCCGATCGAGCCGACCCGTTCCTGCAGCTCGCCGATCTGCTGCTCCTGCAGATGCGTGCGCTGCGACATGTTCTGCATCGAGGCGGATACTTTGTCCAGCTCGTTCTTGCCCTTCAAGGTCAGCTCGAGCATCGTCTGGGACATCGCCTCGCCTTGGGCGGACGCTGCATGCGCCTCGTTCACGGAACGGTCGATATCCGCGATCATCGCCTGCGCGCCATGGATCAGCTTCACTTGGGACAGGACGGTTTGCTGCTGCAGCACGCGCGACATCTTGAGCAGATCCGACATCGTCAGAATGCCTTCGCAGCGCCCCGCTTCCGTTACGATGACGCAATCGTAGAACGTGCGGTCATCGCGGCCGAGCGCATGATCGAGCAGCTCCTGCGGCGATGTCCCGCGATCGACGATCAACGGCTGCGTATCCATCAGCTTCGTTATGGAACGTCCGAAATAAATCTCCCTGCCGAACCGGTGGGTCTGGATGATCACGAGCCGGTTTTTCATCACAAGCCCAAGCGGCCTGCGGTACGCGTCGCATACGACGACGCACTCGTGATCCGGCTCGACGGCGAACTGCCGAATGACTTCCTCGCATGTTTGCGCGGCCGTTACGATCGGCACATGGCGGATGAACGCCTGCATCAGCTCCGTGTCGGCCGCGATCCGCGCCGAACCGCCCGGTTCGTCCGCTCCTGCCCGGTTTGCCTCATTCATTGCCCCCGCTGCGACATGCTCGACTTCTTTCCGTTCCATAACAGATGCGTTCATGGCCTGCACTCCCTTATAGCAATATTTACTATCACTATAGGACCAGAGCATTATCATTCATGTCGCAATATGTTAGACAAGTGTTAAATTTATGGGCATTTCGTCGTTATATTACCATTTTTTAGGCATTCGCTCTTAAATCTAGGGGATGATCAGCCGTTGTTCCGCCGCCGTTATCCCTTGGTGAAAAGCTTATGGAGCCTAGCGCAGTTTGCGCGCATTGATCCACATCGGCACGCGGAAGACGATATTGATCATCAAGACGATAAAGACGAGCACGGCCGCGGACTTCTCCGCAATGAGCTTCGCGTCGGGCACGATCGCTTCGGACTGCACGTACCAGAGATGCACCGCAAGCGTCGCGCCCGGAGACAGCGGGCTGAAATCCCACATGACGCCGGACGACGTCACGCCGCCGGTCAGAATGATGACGGCGCTCTCGCCGAACGCGCGGCCCGCCACGAGGCAGATGCCCGTCACGATGCCGTTCAGCGCCACCGGAATGAGCACGCGCCGGATCGTTTGCAGATGCGTGCTGCCGAGCGCGAACGAAGCGTGCTTCATTTCCTGCGGAACGGAGCGGATCGCTTCCTCGGTGACGCGGGTAAGCACGGGGAGGTTCAAGAACGCCAGGCTGACGGCCGCCCCGACAATCGTCAGGCCCAAGTCGAGCGACTGCACGAATAATACGATCCCGAACAAGCCGAAAATAATCGAAGGAACGGAAGCCAAGCCTTCCACGCAGATGCGAATGAACGCGATGAATTTATTGGCCGGCGCGAATTCCGCCAAGTAAATCCCCGCCGCCATGCCAAGCGGAATGGAGATGATCAGCGAGATGACGAGCACGTAGAACGAATTGAACAGCAGCGGTCCGATGCCGCCGCCCTCTTCGATCTCGCTCGGCTCGCCGTATAGGAAATCCCAGCTGAGCTTCGGCAGCCCCTTCTCCAGAATGAGGAACAGGAGCGCGATGATGAAGATAATGGTGCAAATGCCGACGAGCCATACGACGCCCGTGAACAGCTTGTTGTTGATTTGATTCAAGCTCTTGCGCGATGCGAAGGGATGATCGCTCGCCGGGGATTTGAGGCCGCTCATTGTTTCACTCCTCTGCCCTGTATCAGTCTGACCGCAACGATCATGATGAGCGAAATGACGAGCAGGATGAAGCCCATCATGTACAGCGCGTAATTCCATGTCGAATCGAATTCTACGTTCGCGATCTGCATGACGATGTTGCTGGTCAGCACCGACGTCGGCTTGAACAGCGCGTCCGCCAGCTGCGGCGTGTTGCCGATCACCATGACGACGGCCATCGTTTCGCCGATCGCGCGGGCCATGCCGAGAATGACGGCGTACATGATGCCGCTCTTCGCCGCCGGAATAACGACCCGGACGATCGTGTGGAATCGGGTCGCCCCCAGCGCATAGGAAGCGTCGCGGAATTTCTTCGGAACGGCGACGATGGAGTCGTCCGTAATCCGGCTGATCGTCGGCAGCACCATGATGGTCAGCACGATTGCAGCAGCTAATATGCCATCGCCCATGTTGGTTCCCGTTACCGATCGCAGCATCGGAATCAGCACCGTCATCCCAAGGAAGCCGTAGACGACGGAAGGAATGCCGACAAGCAGATCGAGTATCGGACGCAGCGCGTTCTTCAGCCAACCGGGCGTCATTTCCGATAGGAATATTGCAATAATGACGGATAGAGGCACCGAGATGATCATCGTCAGCAGCGTCAGTGCGAAGGTGCCGAAAATAAAGACGAAGGCGCCGAACTGGTCGTCTTCCGGCACCCAGTCGGTGGAGAAAAAAAAGGTTTTCAAGGATACGGTCTCGAACGTCAGCACGCCCGTCCGGCCCATCATGAACAGAATTGAGAACAAGATCAAGCACACGAACACGGCGCTCGCGATGCAAACGATCTTGAACGTACGGTTGTAGAATTTAAGCCGCGCCTTGCGGCTGAATGCCGAGCCGGAGGACTCCAGGCTGCGGCCAAGCTCTTCAGCTGAGTAAACGGTGCCGGAAGACGGCACTTCCATCATACTCATAACGATCTCTTCTCCTCTCGTATATACAGCGAAGCCAGCTTCCCGCGTAAGTTGCAGAAGCTGGCTCCGCTTGTTCCTCCTATAGCCTTGAAGGACGAGGTCTTACAAAGTATTATTTCCCTTTCATTGCGGACAGCGGGATGAATTTCAGCTTTTTCAGCGAGCCTTCTTGGAACTTCGCGCTTTGGATGTAATCGATGAACGCTTTGACGACGCCGGTAGGCTGGCCTTTCGTCATGTAGTAGCCGTACGACCATACTTTGTACGTGCCGTTGATAACGTTGGCTGCGGTCGGTTCAACATGGTTGATGCTGATCGGCTTCATTTTGCTGCCGGATACATAGACAAGGTCGATGTAGCCGATTGCGCCCGGCGTCGTTTCGACGGCCGTCTTCATGTCGCCGCTCGATTTCACTTCTTTGTAGTTGGAGCCTTTCGTCATGAAATCCGTGCCGGCCAGCGCCTTCAATTGGAAGTTGACGCGCGTGCCGGAACCGAATGCGCGGTTGACGACAACGATGTCCTGGTCCTTGCCGCCGACTTCCTTCCAGTTCGTGATCTTGCCGGAGAAAATGCCTTGCAGCTGGCTCGTCGACAGATCCGTTACGCCGGAGCTGCTGTTCGCAACGGCCGAGAACGGAATGACGGCGACTTTATTGGCCACTTGGCCCGTGAATTTGCTGAAGCCCGGAACGTCCGTGGATGCATCCCAGTCGCAAGCGCCGATGTCGGCAATACCTTTGCGAACCGCTTGAGGACCCGTTACGGAGCCTGCCGCGGATGCGGAGATTTTCACCTTCGGATTCTGTTTCTTGAATTCGTTCGCCGCTTGCAGCGTCAACGGGAGCAGCGCCGAAGAGCCGTTGATGACGATTTTGCCGCTCAGCTTGCTGGATGCGCTGGCAGCGGAGATGCTGCCGAACGACAGGGAAATCGCCATGACGGCAAGACCTAAATTTCTAACCCATTTGCTTTTCATTGATTGATAATCTCCTCTCGGTTTGTCGGAAAATGTTCGCGATCGCGCAGATGTTATTCGTTCGTGACTTTAACCAGGCTGCCGTTGTTCAGCACGTAGGTTGCATCGTCGATCACAAGCGCTACGGGCGTGCCCGGAGCGGCTACGACTTCGCTTACATTGCCGTCGATGTTGCCGACCAGCTTCGAAGCGCCGGATGCCGCATTGATTTCGTAAAGCGCCGTTTGCGAACCTGCGTCCGTCAGGGCATAGATTATGTCGCCGGCCAGCGTCGCTTGCAGCACGTCTTTGTCGCCGATGACTTTCGTCACCGTACCGTCGGCCGCTACGGATACGAGGGACGAAGGCTGTCCGTCAACGACGCTGACGTAGAACGCTTTGCTGCCGTCCGCCAATGCGCCGACGAATACTTTATCGTCCGTCGTCGCCGTCAGCTTCTTGCCTGCCGATGCGTCTTTCACGGACGCGTCGAAGAAGTACACCTGCGGCTCGGTGCCCGTGGTGTCGATCGCGACATCGTCTTGATCTACCGGCTTATCGGGAGCCGTAACGGCGCCCGGCTTGGTTACGACGTAGAAGAACTTCGTTCCGTCCGCGGATACGTTCAGGTTCGATTTGTAATCGACCTTATCGTTCAGTACTTGCGTGAGTTTGCCGTCAGCGACGTTCAGCTTCTGGATAACCGTGCCTTTGTCGCTTTGCAGGAAGTAGATCGCGCTGCCGTCGGCCGACCATACGAGCTCCGGCTTGATCGAGATGTCCGTGGAGACCGTTTGGCTGTTGAACGATTTGTTCGTCAGATCGATCACGTAAACGACGCCGTTGTCGTCCGTGTAAGCCGCTTTCTTGCCGTCCGGCGAAATCGTCAGATCGGAAGCGGAGTCGGAGCTGAATACTTTGGCGTACACGCCTGTCGCCGCGTCAACGATGTAATCCGTGCGGCCTTCCTCGGACAGCGAGGAAGCCAGCAGCTGGCTGCCGTTGATCCAGACGATGTCGTCGGCGTGGATCTTCTCGATGGCGTCGATCGCCACTTCGCCGGCGTCGCTGACCGTGCCGTCCAGGTCGAAAGCGCCGATGAAATCTTCGGCCGCCATATAGTAAGAGCCGTTCACATTTACAACCGCTTGCTCCAGCTCGACTGGCTCGCCGTCTACCAGCGTCGTTGCCGAATTCGCATGCAGCTCGATCGAATGACCATGGATGTAAGCCGTAACACCGGATTTCACATTGACTACGAACAGCGCGCCTGTCGCGGATCCCAGATCGCGGACCGACAGCAGCGTGGCGCCATCAGCTTGGATCGAGCGAACTTGGACGGACGAATTGTTCACCATAACGTTGAACGGAACGGTTGCTGCCGTTTGCTGCGGCGTCGCGGCGGATGCGACACCGATTGCAGACGTGCTGAGCGCGGCTGCCAGCGCAGAAATCATGAGCGTTTTTTTCATGGACATTTGACTGTGATCACCCTTCTGGAATTGGTTTGGTTTCTTCGTCGTTTATGTACAAAACCGATTATAGGCAGACATTGTTAAGCCGTCGTTAATCGATTGCCAGGTATTGTTAAGTGACCGTTAATCTATTATTGAGAAATTGTTAATAATCGCCAATCGAGAGATTGATAGGATCGGACCCGTTGTCGAAAATCCGGTTCTATAGCCTTGCGTATACAGGCCTATGGCCCATTGTCCGGTGGAATTGGCAGACCTTGCGCTCAAATGGACCAAGCTCCGATTCAGTATCGGGGACCCGATAATCCCGCTCGCGAAATGGTTGGAAATGTAAAAAAAAGCCGCGCTGGCTGCGCGGCTCAGGCTGCCTTGGAAAGTTCGACGCCTAGGACGCCGTATGTGTGGAGAAGGAGCTCCATTCTCCGTTTGTGTTGAGAAGGATCGCCCACGCCTCCGCTCCCCCTCCAGGTCACGCGGACAGAGGTTCCGCTATTTTGACGAAATCAGACTTTTGTGGTTAGCGATCGGACACAGGATCCGTTAATGCCCCCGAATGGCGCCGAAAACAGGTAAATCGGCCGACATAACGGATCTCCTGTCCGCCAACACTCGAAAATACGTGATCATGAAGGGAATAACGCATCTCCTGTCCGCTTCCGTGCTTCGATGGACATACTGTGCCCCAGCCGTCATGAAGACGGCTGGGGCGAGACGGTTTGGAGGTAGTCATGCCGGTCCAGTCCGTGCCACTCCAGTCCTCGCCGGTCAACGCCAATCCGTGCTAGTCCAGTCCATGCCAGTCCATGCCAGTCCATGCCAGTCCGTACCAGCCCGTGCCAGTTTTGTCCACCCCAGTCCACGCCGGCCCATGCCGGTCCTTGCCAGCCCAGTCCACGCCGGTCAACACCAGTCCGTGCTAGTCCAGTCCATGCCAGTCCGTGCCAGTCCGTGCCAGCCCAAACCACGCCGCCGAAGCGGCTGCCGGATCTTTCCCGTATCCTAGGGCTCAAGTTGTCGCGAGCCTGCACGAATCATCTGAATAATAGGTTCTTCTTTAAATTTGAAGCTGGCGCTTGTGCACACGGTACCTGCGGTGTGTCTATAAATTCTCTGCCGCGCTGCTTGTACCGCACTGCTTGTACGGGCCGCTCCACGCTCATGGTCTGCGCCGCGCGGATTGATTCGCACTGGCTTGCTTGCCTGTGCGAAGCCTATTGCATAGGCCGGTTGCATTCGCTGGACAACAAAAAACCGGGCGATCAGCCCGGCTCGTTTGCTCTATCCTCTGGTTGCGCATATGTGATGACAACCTCGATGTCCTGGTCGTAGTTGCCGAACTGCCGGCCGAAGAGGCTGATGCCGCCGCAATGGGCAGCTGTCTCGGGACAGGCGAGGCGCAGCCGCAGCTCGTCGTTCGGCTTGATGCCAAGCTCGGCGGGCGTAAGCCCGGACAGCCGGATGCCGTCGAGGAACGTGCCGTCCTTCCGGATCGCAATCGTCTTCAGCAGCCCGTGCTGCGTGCCGTGATACCACCAATCCGGCGTGAACACGCCCTTCTGCGCGCCGAAATCGCCCGGGCAGGTCCAAGTGCCCAGCTCGCGCCCGTTGACGCTGAAGGTGATATCGGACGGCCAATTCTCGTTGTAGCCCGGCGCTTCCGAACAGATCTCGAGCGATATCGTCACGCTCGTCACGGTCTGCGTGCCGACCAAATAATTCGGAATGCGGTATTCGACGAATCCGCTGCCGAACCACAGCGCCTTCGCCTTCACATGCTCCGGGTCCCAGAAGTACCGGGGATCGTCGACGATCCCGATCATCGACGTCTCCGACGCCAGGCCGCAGGTCGGCTTTACCTTGAAGTCGGTATATTGGCCGACCGGAATCGAGACGGCGTACCTGCTCGCGTCCGGGACGGCCGGCGATCGAAGCTGCAGCGTCACGGCGTCCGGAAGCAGCCGGCACATCTTAAGGCGGCCTCTTGCGCCGGATACGCTGTCCGTCCCCACGAAGCCGGCGCCCTCCAGCTTCTGGATATGTTTCGTTACGATGGCGGAGGAGACGCCGAGCTCCGTGGCCAGCTCCTTGATGCTTCTAGGCGCCCGGTCCAGAAGCTCTATGATCCGGACGCGCGTTTCGGATGCAAAGCATTCCAGTATCGCCATATTGGCGGTCGTGACTTGAATATTCATTCGTCAGCCCCGTTCTTCGCAATGGTTGTTTCATTATATAACCCGCAAGTTAATTAATCAACTTCATGTTGACGAATTCATGGGCATCGAGACATAATGTAGGTGAGGATTTCGAAAACACGTTATTTAATTAACTCTATCATTAATTAAGAAGGAGACATGTACAATGTCAGAGCAACTTCGCGCGGAGCATCCGCGTCCGCAATTCATGAGGAATGATTGGGTGAACTTGAACGGCGAATGGGAATTCGAATTCGATGACGCGCAGACCGGCGATGCTGCTGGCTGGCATCTCGGACAACAGCCGCTCTCGCAACGCATCCAGGTGCCGTTCGCCTATCAGAGCAAGCTGAGCGGCATCGGCGATACCGATTTTCACGATACCGTCTGGTACCGCACCGCCCTCGCCATTCCGGCGAATATCGAGGGCAAACGCGTGCTGCTCCATTTCGGCGCCGTCGATTACGCGGCTTCCGTCTGGGTCAACGGCATCCTGGTTGCGACGCATGAAGGCGGGCATACGCCGTTCCGCGCCGACATTACGAGCGCGCTGAAGGCCGAAGGCAACGTGCTCGTCGTCAAAGCCGCCGATTACAGCAAAGATCTGACGATCCCGCGCGGCAAACAGTATTGGATGCGCGAATCCGCCAGCATCTTCTATACCCGGACGACCGGCATTTGGCAGACGGTATGGATGGAAGCCGTGTCGGCGGTCCGCTTGGACAAGGTCAAGCTCACGCCGGACATCGACCGCCACGAGATCCGCGTCTCCGCGTTCGTCGCGGGCGCGGCTGCCGGCGCGGCGCTGCGCGTCAAGGCGACCATTACGTATCAAGGCCACCCTGTCGCCGAGGATCTGTTCACGATTCGCGAAGGCCGCTCGTCCGCGACTCGCGCGATTGGCATCGAAGACTTGAGCGAGCTGAGAATCGGCGGCTTCTGGAGCCCGGAGCATCCGCATCTGTACGACGTCACGTTCTCGCTGCTGGACGGCGATACCGTGCTGGACGAGGTGCACAGCTATTTCGGCATGCGCAAAGTATCCATTGCCGGCGGCAAGCTATGCTTGAACAACCGGCCGTATTATTTGCGCATGGTGCTGGACCAGGGTTATTTCCCCGACGGCATTCTGACCCCGCCGAGCGACGAAGCGATCAAACGGGACGTCGAGCTGACGAAAGCCATGGGCTTCAACGGCGCGCGCAAGCACCAGAAGCTGGAGGATCCGCGCTGGCTGTACTGGTGCGACATGCTCGGTCTGGCGGTGTGGAGCGAGGCGGCGAACGCGTTCGAGTACAGCGACGAGTACGTGCGCCGGTTTACGAATGAATGGATCGAATCGATGGACCGCGATTACAACCATCCGTCGGTCATCGCCTGGGTGCCGATCAACGAGAGCTGGGGCGTGCCGAATATTCCGGTCGACAAGCTGCAGCAGCAGCACGCAATGGCCATGTACCATCTGACGAAGTCGCTCGACGAGATGCGCCCCGTCGTCTCCAACGACGGCTGGGAGCTCGTCAAGACGGATCTCTTCAACATCCACGATTACGAATGGCGCCGCGACGTGCTGATGGACCGTTACAGCACGGCGGAGAAAGCCGTATCGGCCATGCCGGCGAACCGCGTGCTCGCCGTGGAAGGCTACCCGTACGAAGGCCAGCCGATCCTCGTCTCGGAATTCGGCGGCATCTTCTACAATAAGAGCGAGCGCGACGGCTGGGGCTACTCCACGGCCGACAACGATGAAGATTTCCTGAAGCGGCTGCGCGACGTCGTGCAGCCGATGTATCTGGCCGGCGTCGTCCAAGGCTTCTGCTACACGCAGCTGACCGACGTGGAACAAGAGCTGAACGGTCTCTTGACCTACGACCGCAAGCCGAAGCTGCCGCTAGAGTCGATCAAGGCGGTCGTCGAGGGACGCTGATTCACAATGAACGAATAGATATAAGAAGAACCCCCGCAGATTCATTTGCGGGGGTTCCTTGTGCTGAAGCCGATAAGCTTAATGGGACGACGGCGTGTATTCGGCGTGTTCCATCTCGCTCAGCTTCCGGCGGCCCATGAAGAAGGCGAAGAGCAGCGCCAGCGCGGAAGGAATGATCGCCCATGCGAATGTATGGGTGATGGAATACGAGAGACCCGACGTGATCTTGTTGAGAATCGGCTCCGGAATGAATTTCCTGAGCTCCGGCGCCAGAATCGCGCGCGGATCTTTCAAGTTGACGTCCTTCGGCATTTGGGCGATCTCGTCCGCCGTAAACAGCTTCCCGAAGCGGTTCATCATCGTATGGGTCTGAACGATACCGAACACGGTGATGCCGATCGTCATGCCGAGCGAGCGGAGGAAGTTCAGCGTCGCGCTAGCCGTTCCCCGTTCCTGCGGCGGGAAGGAGAATATCGCGGCATTGCTGAGTACCGAGAACGATGCGCCGATGCCGAGACCGATGAGGATCATGAAAATAACGACCGTATAGCGGTGAGACTCCACGCCTAGCGTCGTAAGCAGAATGTTGCCGACCGTCAGCAGGGCCAGCGTCGGAATCATGAGCGAACGGAAAGACGTCTTCATCATAAGCGCGCCCCCCATGGTCGCCGTCACGACGGAGCCGACCATCATCGGCAGCAGAACAAGGCCGGAATCCGTCGATTTGCCGCCGAATACGCCTTGAATGTAGATCGGGATGTACACCGAAGCCGTGACGAACGCCGCGCCGCTGAACATCGCGATCGCGTTGCTCGACCAGTACAGCCGGTCCCGGAACATGCTGAACTTGATAATCGGTTCCGCGACGGCGCGTTCGATGAAGATGAACGCGATGACGAGCAGCGCGAAGCCCGCGAACAAGCTCAAGATAACGCCGGAATCCCACGCGTATTGCTTGCCGCCCAGCTCAAGGGCGAACATCAGGCAGACGACCGCGCCGACGAGCGCAACCGCTCCGCCCCAATCGATCTTCTGCTTGCTGTGCTGCACGGATTCCTTGTAGAAGAACGCGATCATCACGAAAGCGATCAGGCCGAGCGGCAAATTGATGTAGAAGATCCATTCCCAATGAATGTACTCCGTAATGTAGGCGCCGAGCAGCGGTCCGAAAATGCTCGACAAGCCGAATACCGCGCCGAACAATCCGCCCAGCTTGCCGCGGCTTTCCGGCGAAACGGTGTCGAACATGATCGTGAAGGCGATCGGCACGAGCGCCCCGCCTCCGATGCCTTGCACCGCGCGGTAGATGCTGAGCTGTACGATGGATGTCGCCGTGCCGCACAGAATCGACCCCAGCATGAACATCAGAATCCCGAATACGAAAAATTTCTTGCGTCCGTACATGTCGGACAGTTTGCCGAAAATCGGCATGCCCGCCATCTCGGCGACCATATAGGCCGACGTGACCCAGACGAATTTATCCAGGCCGCCGAGCTCGCCGACGATCGTGCCCATCGCAGTCGCGACGATCGTATTGTCCATTGATGCCATCAGAATGCCAAGCAGCAATCCGGCGACGACAATGCCAACGTTATTACGTTGTGCGCTCATGGTTTGCAATTCCCTCCAGTTATGGTTTCTGTTCCTGCGGCAGCTCCGCATCGGCAGGCACGGCCATATGCCAGACCGTCTCCCCGTGCGCCTGCTCCGTGAGACCGCCGTTCTTGATGTCTTCCCTAAATGCCAGCAGCCAACGCAGCTCGGCCTCCAGCTGATGGACGATGAACTCCGACTCCATGACGAAAATCCGCGAGAGCCCCTGCGATCTGGCGAACTCGATGCCCGCCCGCCTCTCGGCGACCGACCGCCGGATGAATCCGATCCGGCTGTCGATCAAGCCGGCCGTCTCGAGCGGCGGAATATGCCCGATGAAGGCGAGCGCCGCCGGAAAATGCGGATACTCCTTCATCGGCTCATAGACCAGCTCCCGAATCCAATCGTGAAATCCGAGCCGCCCGGTATCCGTCGGCGCGTAGATCGTCCGTTCCGGATGCTTGCCTTCCCGCTGCGTTTCGAGCGAAACGATCCACCCCTGCTTCAGCAGCGCTTCCACGACGGAATACAGCGAACCGTTGTTCAGCTTGATCACGTCGGGAATGCCGCGCTGCTTCATCGTGGCGGACATCTCGTACGGATGCATCGGTTTCTCGTGGAGAAGCGACATGACGGCTAGCGCCAGCATATTGGATACTTTACGGGTGGCCATCGCCCTTCACTCCTTCGAAACATTGTGACCTCCAATAGTCTGTATCGACTATACGAGATCGAATGCATGCTGTCAACGGTCCAGGGACGGACGAAAGCGAAGGTTTCGTTTATGCGCGGTTCAACTCCGAGCGATGACGTCACTCCATTATAGAACAAGTGTTCGCAATTGGCAAATAAAAGCAATGCGAATGAACATAACCAACGCAAAAAGCCTTCACCGACACGAAAAAACTTCCGCCTGGTCGGCGGAAGCTGCTTCATGGCTTCTATTCCATTCAACAGAAGGCCGCTGCCGGCTATTCATCCGGCAGCTTATAGAAGGTGGCTGCGTTCTCCCCGTAAATCCCCGCGCGCTGCCGTTCGGTCAATCCTTCCGGCAGCGCTGCGCCCAGCACGGCAAGGACCTCCTCGTAGCTTCCCGCAAGCAGGCATACCGGCCAGTCGCTGCCGAACATGACGCGTTCCGTGCCGAAGCACGCGACGACATGGCGGACGTACGCGGTGAACTGCTCCGGCTGCCAAGCTTCGTGATCCGCTTCCGTCAGCATGCCGGACAGCTTGCAATAGAGGCCGGGATTCTCGCCGGCAAGCGTCTTGATCTGGCCCGCCCACGGCTCGAAGACATCTTCTCCGATCCGCGGCTTGCCGATATGGTCGATGACCGCATGCAGGCCCGGCACCCGGCGGAGCAGCTCGATCGTTTCCGGCAATTGCCGCGACGTCATCAGCAGATCGACGGGCAGCCCGATCTCGGCCAAATGCCGGAGCGCTTCCAGGCTGTTCGGTTCCAGCACTTCGGAAGCGTCCGCCATCTCTTGAATCATGACGCGAATGCCGGCGAACTTCGGATTCCGGCGGAAACGCGCCAGCGCCGAGCGCCAGCCGGAATCATTGAAATCGAGCCAGCCGACTACGCCCGCGATGGAAGCCGACCGGTCCGCCAATTCCAGCATATAGTCGGTTTCCGCATGGGTCTTGGCGGCCTGCACGACGATCGTTCGCGCGACGCCTGCGCGGGCGAGCTCCGGCTCCAAATCGGAAGGCGCGTAATCGCGGAACAGAACGCCCGATTCCGGCGACAGCCAGCCGTAATCGCCGCGGTCCAGCTTCCAGTAGTGTTGATGCGAATCGATGATGCGGCTCATCTATTGACACCTCTTCCTCCCGCCAAGAAACGGCTGCAATTAAGCCTGATCGGCTGTAAAACGGTTCGTCAGCTTGCCGAGCTTCTCGATTTCGATCGTCACTTCGTCCCCCGGCTTCAGGTAGACCTGCTGAGCTTCCGGCAGTCCGAGCACGACGCCCTCCGGCGTGCCCGTCAGAATGATGTCGCCCGGCACGAGCGTCATATGCTGGGAAATGTAGCTGACGATCTCGTCGCACTGGAAGATCATGTCCGACGTGTTGGAGTTCTGGCGCACTTCGCCGTTCACGACCGCCTTGATGCTCAGGTCGTTCGGATTGCCGACTTCGTCCGCGGTCACCAGGTACGGTCCGAGCGGGCTGAAGTCGTCGCATGTCTTGCCGAGCAGCCATTGCTGCGTGCGCAGCTGCAGGTCGCGCGCGGACAAGTCGTTGACCGCGCAGTAGCCGAAGACATGGCTGAGCGCGTCTTCCCGGGACACGTATTTCGCGTTCTTGCCGATCACGATGACGAGCTCGGCTTCATAGTCCAGCTTCTCCGTCACTTTCGGAACGGCGATGTCCTTCAAGTGGCCCGTCAGCGTGTTGTTGAATTTATTGAACAGAATCGGGTACTTCGGAATCGGCGCGTTCGTTTCTTCGGCGTGCTTCCGGTAGTTGAGGCCGACGCAGATGATTTTGTTCGGCGCCGTCACGCACGGTCCCCATTCGATCTCGTCTTCGCTGCGGACGTAAGCCGCGTTGCCCGTCGGGAGCGAAGCGATGAAGCCGCGAAGCGCGTCCAGCGCTTGCTCTCCGCCCTCGATAACCGCCATCACGTTCGACGGCACCTCCGCCGCCGCGCGGGACGCTTCCGCTTCAAGAGCCAGCTCCACGTCGATAACGCCGTTCTCGGTCACAACGCCAAGCGCATTGCGACCCTGCTTCGAAATGCTGATCAATTTCATTCGGTTATTACCCTCCTAATGGTCGTCCATGATATAAGTTCGTTCGCCCATGTACCGCGGCGATGAAGAGGATCGCAAAATATCAGTAACGTTGAAGCATAACGTTGTTATGCATAACGATGAAACCAGGGCTTGAATCCGGCCGGACCGGATCAGGCGTTCTTCCCGAACACGACGCCGCCGTCCACGTAAAGCGGCGCGCCCATGACGAAGCTCGATTCGTCGGAGGCCAGGAACAGCGCGGCTTTCGCCACGTCCTCAGGCAAGCCGAGCTCGCCGCTCAGCTGACGCTTCTGCAAGCCGGCGATCGCTTCCTCCCTGTTGCTGTACGACGTCTTCAAGTAGTTCTCGACGAACGGCGTCATGATCGTGCCCGGCAGCAGCGCGTTGACGCGGATGTTGTACTGCGCGTAATCGACCTGCATCGATTTCGTCAACGCCAGGACGGCGCCTTTCGTCGCGGCGTAAGAAGCGCGGCGGGCAAGGCCGATTTCGGCGATGCAGGACGACATATTGATAATGGAGCCTTTGCGCCGGTCGATCATATGCGGGATCACGTACTTGCTCGGCAGGAAGACGCCGCGGATGTTGACGTTCATGACGCGGTCCCATGCCTCGGGCTCGATCTCGTGCAGCACGCCGACGCCGCTGATGCCGGCGTTGTTGAACAGCACGTCGATGGCGCCGTATTTGGCGATGATCTCATCGACCATCGCGGACACGTCCGCGGGATTCGTGACGTCCGCGCGGATGAATATCGCTTCGCCGCCGGCCGCTTCGATTTCCTTCACCGTGTCGCTGCCGTGCTGCTCGGACAGGTCGTTGATGACCAGCTTCGCGCCTTCGCTCGCGAACAACAGCGCGGTCGCTTTGCCGATGCCCGATCCCGAACCCGTAATAAGAATGACTTTGTCTTGCAAACGCATAGTATCAGCTCCTCTTCATAATTAACGTTGCATGGAGAGCCTGCGGGCTAACGCCTGCATCTCCGCCTTCGCTTCTTCGCCCTTCGCTTCCCATTGATGCAGCAGCATCGAGCAGCTAACCGCCCCGATTGCTTGACCCTCTCCGCCCCGAATGGCGGCGGCGACGCAGCGGAAGCCCATGACCGACTCCTGCTCGTCCACCGCGTAACCCTGCTCCCGAATCGCCTGCAGCTGCCGGAACAACGCCTCGCGGGTCGGAATCGTATGCGGCGTCAGCGCTTTCAGCTCGTCGTCCGGATACAGCCGCAGCAGCTCGTCTTCGCCCAATCGAGCGAGCATCGCCTTGCCAAGCGCGGTCGCATGCGCCGGAAGCAGCATGCCCGGCTCGGATTGCAGCCGTACCGGAGACAGCGCTTCCAGCTTGCCCAGGTACAGCACCTGATTGCCCTCCAGCTTCGCCAGCTGAACCGTTTCCTGCAGCCGATCGCGGGCCGTGACCGCTTCCGCCTGGAACGACCGGCTCAGATCGTAGCCCTTGGCATACGATGAACCGTAAGCGGCGAACGCGTGGCCGAGCGAATACGTATCGCCCTCCCCGCGCTTCACCCACTGCAGCGTCTCCATCGTACCGAGCAGCGAGAACATCGAGCTCTTGTTGATTTCCAGCCGCTTGGACAAGTCGATCAGCTTATGCCTGCCCGGCTCGGCGGCCAGGACGGCAAGCACGTTGTCGGCTTTCTCCAGCGCCGGGACCCAGTACTTCCGTTCTTCCGGCACCCTATCGCCTCATTCATGTTGGTTTCGTATAATAAACCAACTTTTGTATAATAAACTTTCTACGTATTACTATAGCTCGCGTTACCGGCATTTTCAAGCTCAAAATCGGCTGCAAGCCAAAAAGGCCGCCGGCTCGCCGACGGCCCTCCCGACCTACCCATTCAACGCATTGACGAACGCGACCTCCCGCGATCCTTCGGCGATCTCCCCGATCTCGTAGGCATGGCATCCCGCTTCCGCTAACCGCGCCGCCAGCCGCTCCGCGCCCTCCGGATCGACGACCATTGCCAGCCCGACGCCCATGTTGAACGTCTGCAGCATGTCGGCCTCGGGGACCCGGCCGTAACGACGGATCAGCGGAAAGATCGGTGGAATGGCGATTCGGCTTAGATCGATGCGCGCGCATGTCCCCGCCGGCATAATCCGCTTCAGATTTCCTTCGATACCGCCGCCCGTAATATGCGCCATGCCGTGAACGGCGGAATCGCCTTGCACCGGCCGAAGCGGTCCGTAGTAACAAGCGTGAGGGAGCAGAATCGCGTCCAGGAAACCGAGCTCCCCGACCTTCTCCTCCATGATCTCCGGCCGTTCCTCCATCAGCTTGCGGACCAGGGAATAGCCGTTGGTGTGCAAGCCGTTCGAGGGAAGCGCAAGCACGCGGTCGCCCGGACGAATCCGGCTGCCGTCGACGATCGAATCGCGGTCCACGACGCCTACGACGCTTGCGTTCAGCATATAGCGCCCTGCGGGAAGCAGACCCGGCTGTTCGGAAGTCTCGCCTCCGACCAGGCTGCAGCCGTTCTCCCGGCACGCTTGCGCGAGATAATCGACGATCCGCACGACCGTCCCGCTCTCGATCCGCCCGCAAAGAATGGTATCCAGCACCGCTTCCGGCTTCGCGCCCATAACGACGATATCGTTGATCAGATGATGGATCAGATCTTGGCAGACGCTCTGAATCCGGTCATGCGCGAAAGCAAGCAGCTGCTTGGATCCCGGCTCCTCCGCCTTCAGGACGAGCACGGGATTGGCGATGCCGTCGAAGCTGGCCAGGAACAGCGAGGCGAACGCGCCGCTCCGGTTCAGTATCCGGTTATCCTCGCTTGCCGTCAGCGCCCCCATCCGCGCTTTGGTCCGTTCCGCATTGCGCACATCGACCCCCGCATCCTTGTACGTGTGCCCGTGTTCGTCCATTCCGCTCATTCCGTTCATTCCGCTCATTCCGCTCATTCCTCCGCTCATATCATGCATCGCCCTTCCTTGTCATCCGGCCGGCTTCATCCCGCCATAGCCTTCATTATTAAGGAGCGGCTGTCATTTTCAAATGGACAGAAAAAGATTAAAATACATGACAGATCCGATTCACAGTTCGCGTTGATACTAATCGTTCGCAAAGGAGCCGCTCCGCATGCTTATGCCGCCGCAGTTGAAACCTTCCGCATCCCAGCCGGACTATCTGCGGATTTACCAATACTACCGGGAGCAGATTCTGCACGGGACGCTTCCGGAGCACGCCAAGCTGCCTTCCATACGCGTGCTGGCCCGCCATCTCGGGCTCAGCCGCAATCCGGTCGAGGCCGCCTACGCCAGTCTCGTGGCCGAAGGATATCTCGCGAATAAGCCGAAGAGCGGCTATTACGCCGCTTTCGTGCCGCAGCTGGCGCAATCGCAGCGGCCACCCCGCGGGCCGGCGGATGAACGAGCCTATGACGCTCCCGGAGGATCGGCGGACTCACAGCCGCAAGAATCGCTCCGGCCGCACGCCTCCCTTCCGCAGCACGGCAACGAAGGCATGCCGCCCGTCGACTTCGCTTACGACCGCATCCAGCCTGGCTTCTTCCCGCTTAACGTCTGGAAGAAGCTGAGCCAGCGGACGCTGCGCGAAGCCGGTCCCGAGCTGTTCGACTACGGCGACCGGCAGGGAGAGCCGGGGCTGCGACGGCTTATCCGGAACTATGTCAGCCAGAACCGCGGCGTCGTCTGCGAGCCGGATCAAATTATCGTCACGGCCGGCACGCAGCAGTCGGCGCTGCTGATCGGCTTGCTGCTTCGCTCCGGGCAGCGCCCGCTCGGCGTGGAGGAAGCGATGCATCCCGGGATGTATCGCATGTTCGAGCGGCTGCTTCCGGGCCCCGTACCGATTCCGCTCGAGCAGGACGGGATCAGCGTCGCGGCGCTGGCGCAAGCCGAACCGCTGTGCGGCGTGTACGTCACGCCTTCGCATCAATTTCCCTACGGCGGCATTATGCCGGCCGCGAAGCGGGTCCGCCTGCTCGAATGGGCCGCGTCCGCGCAAGCATGGATCATCGAGGACGATTACGACAGCGAATTCATTTACGACGGGCGCCCGCTTCCGGCGCTTCAAGGGATGGACCGCGGCGGCAGAGTCATCTATGCGGGAACCTTCTCGAAGGCGCTGGCGCCCGCGCTGCGCTTGAGCTACGTCATTCTGCCTCCGGAGCTGCACGCGCGGTACAAGGAGGCGTTCCCGTTCTACGACGGAACCGTTTCCCGGCTAACTCAGCTCGTGATGGAGCGCTTCATGGACGAAGGCCATCTCGACCGGCATATCCGCAAAATGAGAACGATCTACAATACGAACCGGAAAGCGCTGCTTGCGGCAATCGCCTCGCAATTCGGCGCGCATGCGGACGTATTCGGCGCTTCATCGGGCTTGCACGTACGGCTGGCGGTCAGAACGGAACATGACGCGCGCACGTTGGCCGAGCTTGCGCGCCGGGCGGGCATCGGGCTCCGGCAGATCACGGATTACCATGTCGGCATCGATAAGGACGAAACCGATGCTGCCGGCTGCCGCGAAGCCGATATCGGCCATAACGGAGACCGGGGCCAATTCGTGCTTGGCTACGGGGGATTGACCGCCAATCAGCTCGAGGACGGCGTTCGAAGACTGGCGGAAGCGTGGGGAATACAAGGAAAGGATGTGACCGCATGACACAAGAATCGGACGGCTGGCCGTACGTCCATAACGTCGGCGAGGTTATCGTCAGCAAAGGATCCACGCTCGGCGTCAGAGCGATCGACGATTACGAGCTGGTTTACTTTCCCGAAGGAACGGGAAGCGTCTACGAAATCGGCGGCGCGCCGCATCGGCTCGATTCGCCCTGTTTCGTGTTCACCCGCCCGCAGGAAAGCCACCGCTACGTATTCGATGTCGAACGCAACACCCGCCATCTGTTCGTCCACTTCGATTATGAGCCGTTCCGCCGGCGCGACGAGCGTTTCGCCGCTCTCCTCCAGCAGAACTTCCATCTCCTGCCCGCAAGGCACGGCAGTCTGGTCGCGGGCATCATGCAGCAGATCATCGTCGTCGCGGGCTATCAGTCCCCGCATTGGAAGCGCAGGCTGTCCGCGCTCGTCGCGGCCGCGCTGGAGGAATTGGCCGCTTACGCCGGCAATACGCCCGAGTTCGCTTCCGAGAGCTATCCCGTCCAGATCTCGCGCGGCATCGCGTATATCGAAGAGCATGTGACGGAACCGATTACGATCGAACAGGTTGCCCGCCATGCAGGCTGGTCGCATGAACATTTCACGCGGGTATTCGTCGCCGCCGTCGGCGTTTCTCCCAAGCGTCTGCTGCTTGAGCGCAGGCTGCGCCATGCGGAAGAGCTGATGCTCCACGGGAACCTGTCGGTCAAGCAGGTCGCGTACCGGAGCGGCTTCGGCGACGAGCATCATTTCTCAAAAATTTACAAGCGCATCCGGGGCATAACCGCCACTGAATATATGGACCGGTGCAAGGAAACGATCTTCAGCCATGCCGCCATTGAAGTCGACCCCGGACGCAGCTTCGTCAACCGCCATATTCTCGTCAATGCCGCCCATGCGGATATCAAATAAAGACATCGTTTATCGTTTTTCACCCATTGAAACAACGCGCCGGTCTCAGGCAAAATAAGAGCATAAACGATACTTCATTTGGAGGCATGATTACGATGGCTACCCACTATACGCCTAAATCCCGGCCAAGAGACGACCGCTACCTGGTCAGTGTCGAGGACTATGTGCACTACCAGCGCAACGGGTTCCTGATCGTTAAAGGACTATTGTCAAAAGAAGACATTGCTGAGCTGTACGAGCTCGCGGAAGACACGCGGAAGAAAACCGAAAAGCCCGAACAGAGCTACAAACCGACCGATACCGATCCGCTGAAGGAAGAATTCAAAGCGGCGACGCGCGTTCATATGCTCTCCCGGGTCAATGCGGCGGCGGAACGCGGCATGCTGCACCCGCGCATCCTCGACGTGACGGAAGCGCTCATCGGTCCGGACGTCTACGCCGTGCAATCGATGATGTTCTTGAACCCCCCGGGCCGCGGCGGCCAAGGCTGGCATCAGGACTCCTGCTACATCAAGACGCATCCCGACACGCTGATCGGCGCGTGGATCGCCCTGGAGCAGGCCGACGAAGAGAACGGCTGCCTCTGGGTCGTACCGGGCTCGAATCACGAGCCGGTCTATCCGCCGAAGGAAATCGGCGGCGGCAACGTGCACGCGCTCGACGCCTTCTCCAACCTGGACGGCGTGCAGAACGTCAGCCACCTGGACGATGAAGTGAACACGCTGTCGCGCATGGTCGCAAAATACCCGGCGCCGATTCCGGTTCCGCTCCAGCCGGGCGACGTGCTGTTCTTCCATTCGCATCTGTTCCATCGCTCGTTCCCGAACAAGACGACCGACCGCTACCGCCGTTCGTACGTCTGCCATTATTGCAACGCCCGCTCCTGGGTGCCTTGGGACCATGACGGCTACGAGGGCGATTCCGGCAACTACCGGCAAATTCTCGCCCGCGGCCGCACGCACCTGCCGTATGCCGAGCCGGCGTTCGGCACGGAAGTGTACCTGTACGAGGGCGCCGAAACCGACGGCAGCGTCAGCATGATGGGCATGGACAACGGCATGATGATGCCGGTCATTCAGAAGAAGTAACTTGCGGCACCCAAAAAGCCGGACGGAAAACATGATGTTTTCCGTCCGGCTTTTTTTGAGTAGTTCTGACTATGAGATTGCTGACTATAAGGTTACCGTTCTCGTTGCGACTTCCTCTTGGAATGCCTGGTCATGCTCCACGAAAACCATTGTCGGTTGGAAGCTTGTAATCAGCGCTTCGATTTGCATGCGCGAATACACATCAATAAAGTTTAACGGCTCATCCCAAATATACAAATGCGCTTTTTCGCATAAGCTTTTGGCGATAAGCAGCTTTTTCTTTTGTCCGCCGGAGTAGTGGGAGATATCCTTCTCGAACTGGATACGGTCAAAATCCATCTTGCGTAAAATGGATTTAAACAGCGGCTCATCAAGCTGATTGCCTTCAATGAAGTCAGACAGCCTTCCCTTTAAATGCGAGGTATCCTGCTGTACATAGGAAATCACAAGGCCGGAACTAACGTTCAACGTGCCCGTATGCTCGAGCGGCTCCCCTAGAATGAGTTTGAGAATACTGCTTTTCCCGCTGCCGTTCTTGCCATCAAGCAGTACCCGGTCTCCCGCTTCAACCTTGAAGCTGACGGGCTTGTTCACGAATTCGCCCTCATACCTAACGGACACGTCCGTGAGCTGAATGAGTTGCTTGGATTTGCAGGGTAAAGGCGCTAATTGGAGAGACTCCGTTTTTTCCACGTTTTTCAGCAGCGTTGATTTTTCCTCGATCGCTTTATTCTGCCTTGTTTCCAAATTCTTCGCGCGTTTCATCATCTTGGCGGCTTTATGTCCTACGAATCCCTTATCCAGTTTAGAACCGGAGTTCGTCGTGCCGTTCTTGGAGGCTTCCACTTGATTCGACCAGTTGGCGGAGCGCTTCGAAGATTGCTGCAGCCTTCCGATGTCCTTTTGCAAACGCTCGTTCGTTTTCTCTTCATGTTCCTGCTGCCGATCGAAATTCAGCTTCCATGAGGAATAATTACCGCTCTGAACTTCGATGTCGGCTCTGTTGATGGACAAGATATGGTCAACGCAGCCATCCAAAAAGTTGCGATCGTGGGAAATCAAAATAAAGCCCTTTTTTCTTCTTAAATAGTTGGCGACGATCTTTCGCGCATGGATGTCCAAATGGTTGGTCGGCTCGTCAATTAATAGAAACTTCCCCTCGTTCAAGAAAAGCGCGGCCAGCAAAACCTTCGTTTGTTCCCCGTTGGATAAGGTTTCGAATGGCCGGTACATCACTTCGGCATCGATGTCCAAATATGAGATTTCGCGAAGCAGCTCCCAATCTTCCGCTTGCGGACATATCTCTTCGAGGATTTCATGCGTGAATCGGCTTTTATCCGGGACCGGGTAGGGAAAATAATTGAACGCCGCCGAAGAGACAATCGTACCGTTGTATTCGTATTTCCCTAATAACAGATTGAAGAAGGTGGTCTTGCCCCGGCCGTTGCGGCCAATAAAGCCAAGCTTCCAATCCGTATCGATTTGAAAGCTGACATCTTCAAAAATATTGTCAAAGCTGCTCGGATACGAAAAAGTCAGGTTTTGTACGTGAATCATGGACATGGGTGGTTCCTCCTTTTTATAAACGCCTTGCTTCTTTATAAAAAGTCGGCATAGATCCATCTACTCGCATTGGCTCCGTATAAGCGGAATGGATCTTCACCGACCTATACGGAGCCAATCATGCGTAACGACCGCGTCTGTGCTCATGTTACCCCTCCTTGCTATCCGTTATGCCGTTCATTACAATAAAGAGCCGCAAGAAAGTTGCCTTTCTTGCGGCTCATATCAGCGAATACGGCACCCAACCCAAATGGGACGAGCCACAATAGTAGCCATCATTCTAGCATACCGCTATCCGAACAGGCAAGTCACCATCGAAGCAGCGCGCCATGGCTGCCTTACGCGCAATAACCATCCGTCCCCGGCCGCAGCCTTCTCGTAGTCGACCTTCTCTTCAAGCGGTTGACCCTCCGATAGCACCTTCGTCAGCGCGCCCGGATTCCCAACGAAATGAAATACAAGGGCTGCAGCTTCCATGTCTTCCGCATCCGGAATCCATGCTAGCTCAACCTGTTGTGCGGCGCTGTCGCAGAAGATCTCATACGCCAGCTTGCCGTAGTCATAGCGAACGAGCCTGGCGCTGCCGCCGATCACGCGTACATGTCCGGGATAGAGCCAGGAACGCGTCTTCGCCGCGATCCGGTCATGCGTGAACGGGGTCTCGATGCCGAACAGCGCCACCCACTCCCGGTACCGTCTTCCGTTCGCGTCTACTTTATAGCCGTCGTCCCAAGCGATATCGTTCCAGGCCTCGACGCCCGCCACGCTGCTGTGCGACACTTGTCCGGGCCATGTCGTGCCGGATTTGAACGCTTCCTCGTAAGGTTCTTTATTGACCGGCCAATGCGACATCTGATAGATGTAGCTATGCCACGAAATATCCGTCGTCGCCCGGTAAGGCGGGCACGCATCCGTAAATTTCGGATCGTTGGCGAACACGATGAACGCGTCCGGGGCGCCGCCGGTGAAATGCGCGACCTGGATCATTTCCTCCCAGCCTTCGATCTCCGCGCGGTCGCCGCCCTGCTGGAAGATTTCCTTGCCGCCCGTCTTCACGTTCTCGTCGTACCAGGCTCGATCGTATTGCTTCACGGCCCCGGAGAGATTCAGCATCGTGAGCGGAATCTCATGAATATGATCGGCCGGCAGCGAGGTCGTCCCCGCTATGACGATCGATTCCTCCAGCTCGTGCCAATTGCGGAATTCCATGTCCAATTTCGGCGCGTAGCGGATATGCCGCGTTCCCGTGCCGTCGGGATAGATCGTATAGCGCTCCTCGACTTCCGGCTGCTGCGTGCCGACGTCCATATCCGGCCAAACTTTGTAATCGGGATTGGTGAGCAGGTACCGCCACCGAATCACCTTTCGAACCGCGTTATCCTCCAGCACCTCGACGGCATTGAACGCATTCAGCCGATCGGACATCGGTTCGAAGCAGCCCTTCTCCGTCTCGGGTGCCCACGATTCGACGAATTCATACGTATACAGGAATTGATTGTTCATATGCCAAGCCGGAACATGGTTCATTTGATCCCAGAACACGAATTTGACATCCCGATCCGCATAGCTGCACCGCTCGTCGAACGTGACGACCAGCGCCTGGCCCATGGCGCCGCTCCAATGGTATTCGCGCTTCGTTACCGCGAAGCCCGTGTTCCGGTCATCCCGATCCCCGGAAGGCGTCTGCCGCCGTTCGAGCGAGACGATCTCGATCTCATCCTGCGCGTTCTCGCACCCGGCAGCGATGGCTGCGGCGAAGAACGCGGTTCCCGGCGGCAGCCAATCCTTCGACGGGCATAATTCCATCCAATCGTCATGCCAGACACCGTTAATTTCCAACCGGACCGCGTAATAGAAATGAAACATCCCCGCCGCGTCGTCCCTGAAGATGCGCAGCCGGTTCGCCGTCTCCTTGAACGGCACGGAGTACGAACCGTTCAGCACCGTCGCATAACGGCGCCGCTTCTCTTCCTCGCTTAAAGTGCCCGTTGCATCCCGGACGTTACGAACGCCGTGCTGGCAATCCTCCACGCGGACGACGATATTCCCGCCAGGCTCGTCTTCGCCGATGCAAACGGCCGTGAAGTTCGAGACGTCCGGCTGGCCGTCGATTTCGCGAATGAGCGCAAGGCCGACATGGCGATCGGCGCGAAACGCAAGCTCTGCTACGAAATGTCCATGAATGGGATCCCCTTCGGTAACCGCGAACAACGTTTCAGGCTCCTTGCATGCCACTTTGAACATGCCTTCCGCCTCGCTCCAGCGGCCTCCTTTCGCGCCTTGCAAGTATGCTTCATGCCGCAGCTTATCCATCTTGTATGTGCTCCTTTGTTTGCAGCATTAGGTTTGCAAAGAGCCTCCTTCGCGGAGGCTCCATGTGCAATCCCGTTTACTGAATGCCCTTCTCGTCGAAGTAAGCGGTTGCTTCCTGCTTGATGTAATCCGCCAGCTTGTCTACGCCCGCGGCCTTCAATTTATCCTGGTAGGTCTTGAGCGACTGGTCCACGTCCTTGACGAGCCCCAGCATAAGCGGCTTGCCGTATTGATCGACAACGGAGTTCACGGCGGCCAGCTCCGACTTTACCGGATCGAAGTCCATCGCCAGGCCCGCGAAAATGTTCGGCTTGCTCATCTTGGCAAATGCCGCCTTCTGCGCGTCGAAGCCTTCCCAGCCCGGCGTCTTGGTCGTCAGGACGTTCGGCGCGTACGTCCAGCCCCAGCTGGCGATGTTATAGCCCGTAAACGTCTTCGGATCTGCGCCCGCCGGCGGAACGACGATATGCTTGCCGTCCGCATCCATGTCGTAGTCCTTGCCTTGAAGACCGTACGTGAGCATGTTGTAATAAGCCGGATCATTGCGCAGTTTGTCAAGCACCATGAGCGCGCGTTCCGCATGCTGAGCGCTCTTCGGCACCGCCATCGCATTGTTCGTCGTCGGATCGGCCATGACGTAGTTGTGCATGTTGGAGAAGTTCCAATATGCCAGCTTCATGTCGGGCGCTTTGGTTTTCATGTCCGTGATGAAGCCGCTGGCTTTGTCGACATTGCCCCATTGAATGGCGCCGGTGCCGGCTTGAATCATTTTCTCCGGCTGCTGCTTCGCCGTCAGCGCGTTCTTCGACCAGTAGCCGGCATCCGCCCACTGCTTCATCTTCTTCACGTAATCCGCGTATTCTTGCGTGAACGGATAAATGACGATGTCGCGCGGATGATCGTACGATTGGGAAGCGACGGGACTGCTGTAACCGCCGAGCAATTGGAAATCCGTGGAGAACGTGAACAGGTCGAGCAGGCCGTCATACGGATTGCCGTTGTACGGAATGACGTTCGCCTTGTTCTTCTTGACGCCGTCCAGATAAGCGCCCAGCGTATCGATATCCTTGATCTCGGGCAGGTTCAGCTCCTGGCGCCAATCCTCGCGGTAATACACGCCGTCTGCAGACCAGTTCGGCAGCGTGTTCGGCACGGCGTAGGTTTTGCCGCCGACCTTCGCCGCTTCCCAATCCTCCTGCGGAATCGTTTTGTACGTCTCCGGCATGTAGGTCGGAATGAGATCGGTAATGTCCTGATAGGCGCCTTGTTTGGCTAATTTGTAGAAATCCAGCCAGTTGGCCGCGTACACCAGGTCGACCTTCTCGCCTGTCGTCAACAGCAAATTATACTTCGTCTGCCAGTCGTTCCACGACGTGAAGTTCAATTTAATCGTCGTGTTCATATCCTTCTCGAGCATCTTGTTGAACTCGGCCATGACGGCATCCTGGTCCGGAGCCGGATCGCCGACGGTGTACCAGACGAGATCCACGTGATTCTTCAAATTCGCATCGCCGGTTTTCTCTTCCGCGGCGTTAGCTGTGCCGCCATTATTCGACGCGGCAGTATCCGACGCGGCAGCTCCGTTGTTCGCCGACGTGTCGTCCGAGCTTGCGCCGTTCCCGCTTCCGCAGCCGGCTAACGCTGCGCCGGATAACATCAGCGCGGCCAGTGCGGTGATCAACGATTTTCTTTTCTTTCTCATGCAAGTGAACCCTCCTTATGGTATGACTAGCTCTATGTTAGCCGGCGATGCCGGTTCTAACCTTTGACGGCGCCAATGGTCAAGCCTTTGACGAAATACCGCTGCACGAACGGATACAGGAAAATGATCGGCCCCGTCGCAACGACGGATACGGCCATCTTGAGCGTCTCGCTCGGCGGATGCATGTTCGCGCCCGTCGTCTGGGCGACGACGCCGTGACTCAGAAACTCGGCCGCCGCGAGAATTTTATACAGCAGGTACTGCAGCGGGAATTTCGATTCCGTCGTAATGAACAAGTTGGCGGTAAACCAATCGTTCCAGTATCCGAGCGCGATGAACAGGCCGATCGTCGCCAAGCCCGGCGTCGACAGCGGCAGGATAAGGCGCATGAAGATGGTGAAATCGCCCGCTCCGTCGATTTTGGCGGATTCGGTAATGGATTCCGGAATGGATTTCATGAAATTCTTCATCAGGATAATGTTCCACGCCCCGATCAGGGAGGGGATGATCAGGACGAAGAAATTGTCCTTCAGGTGCAAGTAACTGACGATCAGGATGTACCAGGGAATCAAGCCGCCGCTGAACAGCGTCGTGAAGTAGATCAGGAACGAGAATAGATTGCGGTACGCATAGTCCTTGCGGGAGAGGACATACCCGGCCATGGCCGTCAGGAATAGACCGAAGAACGCGCCGATCACCGTGACGCCGACCGTGATTTTGTAAGCCTGAACGATGCTTCCGGAATTATGGAAGACGGCATGGTAGGCTTCCAGAGAGAAATGCCGCGGGAACAGCCGGAACCCTTGCGACAGAATCTCGTCTTCCGCGGTGAACGAACCGAATACGAGCAGCCAGAAGGGCAGCAGGCAGATCAGCGACAGAACCGTTAGAATCGTATAACCGATGGCATAGAACGAAATGGTGCTTGCTTCCGTTTTCAAGTGGAATCCCCCCTTCTAGAACAGTGCGTAATCTTCGCGCGTCCGTTTGACGATGAAGTTGACCGTCATGACAAGCACGAAACCGAAGAACGATTGGAATAAGCCGGCGGCCGTCCCCATGCCGATATCGAAATTGACCGCCAAGGAACGATACACGTACGTATCGATGATATCCGTCGCGTCGTAGAGCAGTCCGTTGCTTCCGATGAGCTGGTAGAACAGATCGAATTGGCCTTTCAAGATGCCGCCGAAGCTGAACAGGATCAGCAGGATGAAGGTCGGCATAAGCAGCGGCAGCGTAATATGCTGGATTTGGCGATAAATGTTCGCGCCGTCCATCTTGGCCGCTTCGTAATATTCATCGCTGATGCCCATGATCGCGGCCAAATAGACGACCATGCCATAGCCGAGTCCCTTCCATACGGAGAAGCCGACGATGATATATTTCCAAGGCGCCGCGTTCATATAGAACTCGTATGGCTGCATGCCCAGCTGTTTCAGTATGCCGTTGATAACGCCGTAATCGGAATTGAGCAGCGTATAGGCGAACGCGCCGACAAGCACCCAGGAGATAAAGTACGGCAGGAACATCATCGACTGCGCCGACTTGCGGAACAGCTTGCCGGGCACCTGCGAGATGAGCACCGCGCACAGCATCTGCAGGAAGTTTCCGATCAGAATAAAGGCCAGGTTATACAGCACGGTATTGCGTACGAGCGTCGTCAGCGTGCCCGACTTGAACAGGAACTTGAAGTTGTCCATGCCCACGAACGGACTTTTGAACATGCCGAGATTGAAATCGAATTTCGTGAACGCGTAGTAGATCCCCACCATGGGAATGTAGCTGAACACCGCGAAGAAGATCAGCGCGGGCACGATCATCAGCGTCAGCGTTTTATTTCTCATCCTTCATATCCCCCTCCGAATGCTTCCGCCCTCCCCGAAGGACGGCGTCTTGCTGCAAAACCCACTCTACCGTCCGGCGGGAGGTTCCTCAACTTCGAATAAGAAGGCCTTGTCACTTTTTCCGCACAACGCCGAAAAAGCCAGCAACGACGCGGCATCCCATGGCTTGGGGGCGATGACAGCATGCAAGAAAACGAAGTCGGTTCGGAAAAAGATAGCCCTGCCCCGGTCTCTCCGCTCCCGTGAATTCGTCCGGGAAGACGGAAAAAAGCGCCGCTGCATGCGGCGCCCGGATTGTTGAGAAACATATATACCCCTTCGAGCAGGATCGCGACAACATGACCCTGGAGCACGAACAGAACGTGTTACCGCTTCGCGGGCATGGCACGGACGGCCGGAACCGCTTCGTTGGCGTGTGGCATGGTCTGCCGGAGCCGCTTCGTCGGCATGGCACGGACGGCCGGAGCCGCTTCGAATCAGCCGGCTTCATGACGGCTGCTTCACGGTGCGTCCGTCGATGCAAGGAAGCGGACAGGAAATCCGTTATTCGCTTCCTGATCACCTAGATTCGCGTGCTCGCGGACAGGAGATCCGTTAAACCAGCCGATTGCCATGTTTTCGATGTCATTCAGGCAAATTAACGGATCCTGTGTCCGTTCGCTGTCCCAAAAGCCCGATTGCGCCAAAATAGCGGAACCTCTGTCCGCGAGTCTTGGGGGAGGCCTCCCGGTATGAGGTTGACAGCCGTCATGCGCCGTCGCACCTCGCGCGGGGAGCCGCGCGAGGTGCCGAAAGATCCATGCATGCGCATGCGGCATATGCGGCGTCGAACCTTTCGCGATAAACAATAGCATTACGAGCCGGTGTCCATGGAGGATTTGGTCCCTGCTGCTCATCTGCTTCGGAAGACCGACAACTATATTGACCATCCGTATATTGATGCGATGGTTCGGTATCTCTGTTCCGAGGATAACGGACGAGACCAATCGTTATTTTATTCCTTTGGCGGCATAGTAAGCCTTCGCTTCGGCGCGGACGTAATCCGCAAGCTTCTCTGCTCCGGCCAGCTTCAGCTGCTCCCTGTATTCGCCGAGCGCTGCATCGACATCCTTCACGAGACCGAGCATGAGCGGCTTGCCGTACTGGTTCATGACGGTTTGAACCGCCGCCAGCTGCGATCTTACCGGCGCATAATCCAACGGAATCGCTTCATAGACATTCGGCTTGGACTCCGCTTGGAATTCGGCGTTCAACCGATCCAGCTCCGGCCACGCGCCCTGCACGCCCCTCATATTCGGCGCGTACCACCATCCCCAGCTTGAAATGCCGTAAATCTGCGGCTTGCCGGAATCGCCAGCAGGGGTCGGCAAGATGATGTACTTGCCGTCCGGCGCCAGCGCATAATGCACGCCTTCCATGCCGTAAGTCATCAAATCGAAATACGCCGGGTCATTACGCAATTTGTCGAGCACGAGCAGCGTCCGTTCGGCATGAACCGAGCTCTTGGGCACGGCCATGCCGTTATTGCTGGCCAGATTCGGCACGGCATACCCGTGGAAACGCGTAAACGGAAAATAACCGATTTCCTGCCGGACGTCCCTTGCGCGGAGTTCATTGTCGTATCCCCCGGCTTGGGACGGATTCTTCCACATCAGTCCTCCCGTCCCCTCGAGCATCCGCTGCCCGGGATCTTCCTTGGACACAAGCGCGTCCGCCGACCAGAACCCGCTCTCGGCCCATTTCTTCATGCGCTTCACGAAAGCCGCGAATTCATCCGTGAACGGATAGACGACGATATCCTGCGGCTGTCCGTAGGCGGAAGCGCCGATCATGCTGTCCTGGCCGCCGATGGGTTCAACTCCGCTCCAGTACTTGAACAGCGCCTTGATTCCGTCGTAAGCGGGGCCGTTAATCGGGATAACGCCGGGCTTGTTCTGCTTGATGCCGCGCATATACGCTTCCAATGTATCCAGATTCGTAATGGGCGGCAGCCGGAGCTCCTTGCGCCAGTCCTCGCGATAGATAAATCCTGTCGGCGAGTATTCGGTAAAGGTAGCCGGCACCGAATAGATCCGGCCGTTCAGCGATACGTCGTCCCAATCCTTCTTCGGAACGGTATTCCACGTCTGGGGAGCATAGGCCGGAATCAGGTCCGTGATGTCCATGAATGCGCCTTGCTTCATCAAGGTGTAGAAATTAGCCCAGGACGACGTGAAAATCAGATCGACGGGCTCGCCCGAGGTCAATATCAAATTGTAGCGGGTTTGCCAATCGTTCCATGACGTGAAGTACAATTTAACGGTCGTATTCAGATCTCTCTCAAGCATCTTGTTCCATGCTGCGAGCACCTTCTCCGTATCCGGATGAGGGTCGCCCAGGAGATACCAGACGAGATCCACGTGCTTGGACGCATCGGCGTCGGCATTCGCGCGGACTTGCGTCCCGACCTGACGGGCGCTCTCCCCTCCAAGGGCTGAACAACCGGCGGTCGCCATGAACGCGAACAACGCAAGTACCGCGTGCCTCATCACGCGGCCGAAGGCGTTTCGATCGTTTCCCGGTTGATTCATTTCACGCCCCACTCTCCTCATCGTCCGCAAGCGCGGCCTGTTGTCTGCCGCTTCTTCTGTAATTCGCCGGGGTCACGCCGTTGTATTGCTTGAACGCTTTATAGAAATGAGGGCTGTTCGAGAAGCCGGACGCTTCGGCGATTTCGCCGATCGAATCATCGGTGCCCAGCAGCTTGTCCTGGACATGCCGCATTCGAACCTCGATGATGTGATTCAGGATCGTTTTGTTCATCTGTTTCTTGAACAGGCGGCTGATGTAGGTCGTCGACATCTCGAGCTCGTCCGCCAAGCTTTCGAGCGACAGGTTCTGGTTCATGAATTGCCGCTCGATGATATCGACGATGCGTTGAACCGTCTCGTCATGCCGCGGCGATCTTCGTTCGTCCATGACGGCGTCCAGGCGATCCAGCACGGTTCCGTACATCGATGCGACCTCATCCAGCGTCTCGGCTTGATTAACGGCGCCCAGAAGCGAATGCGCATCGATATGCAGCGAGGAAGCGCTGTTCCGTTCGATCGTCGTCATGGCGCCATGAATCGCATGCGTCAGCTTGAACAGCGCAAAGGTCAGCGACATATACGAGCAGCCTGCCGCCTCCGCGAGCAATTCGCCGATGAGCGCCTTGGCGTCGGCAATCCGGCCTAATTTCAAGTCATCCAGCAGCTGTTTCTCTTTCTGGGCGGAGTATTCATAATCCTTGCCGGCGCGCCGATCCGCTTCATCCGCCCAGATGACCGCTTCGTGCCCGGCCGTCAGCCGGTAATAAGACGCTTCGAACGCCTCGCCGTAGCGCTCTTGCACATCCATAAGCGCACTTCCCGCGTTACTGATGGAAGCCGTCACGCTAACCTTGAAATAACTGCGGGCCGCGGCCTGGATTTCCTTGACCGTATCCCCCAGCGCTGCTCGGTCCTTCGGCTCGTCGAGAACGGATACGATAACGGCAATCCGATCTTCGCCCAGATCGAGGGCGACGCTCCGGTAGCGCTTATTCAACAGCTCCTCCGCCACGTTGATGATGCCGAATTTCAGGAGATTGCGGTCCGTGCCGTGATATTGCAGCGTGAATGCCTGATAGTCGTCAATGCGAAGAAGCAGAATCCGGCACGGCGCCTCCGCATCCAGCGGAAGCTCGAGATGCTCCAGCTTTCTTCGAATCGCCAAGGGATCCTTCTGAACGGTTCCGAGCAGAAGGTTCTGAAGAAATTCTCTGCGCATCGTTTGGAAGCTGTCTCTCCGATCGGCCTCCAGCGTCTTGAGCTGCGCGAATTTCTCGTCCACGCCCGCGAAAAATTTGCGCGAAGCGGCATACGACGCCAGCAGTCCGAGCACGAGACATAGAATGGCCGTCATCAGCGTCCGCCAGCGCATGGCGCTGATCTGGCTCGTAATGCTCTCGTAAGGCAGAATCCGAATATACCGCCACCCGAGATTATCCGGAGCCGTATACGTGATCAATGATTTGACGCCTTCCACGCTTTGGACGAAATAACCGTAGCTTTGGCTGCTCTCGACGATCGGACCGATGTAGCTTTTGGCGGAAATATCGGACAGCATGGGGTACTTCCAGCTATTCGACACCAAGATGCCTTTACGATCGATGATGAACGTGTTGTTGTCCGCGTTGGATACCAGTTCATCGATATATTTGTGCATTTGAACTTCCGAAATATTAATGACGATCACGTTCCGGTCTCCGCCTTGCGTCAGCGTGTCATACAACAAAAACGAGTAGCAGTCCCGTTCCTTTTCCTTGGAGATCGTACTGTAGTCGGCAATCGGAATCTTGCGGGGGATCGGAAGCATGTTCGGATATTCCGTATAATCGTTCACGATGTCCACGATGCCGCGATCGTAGAAGTCGCCTGCGTTCTGTACGGCGCTTTCCTTGAGGTCCGTGCTGATATAGAACGTCCGTTTGGCGCTGTTATACACATAGATGGAATCGATGAACGGCGACGTGGCTTGATAGGCATTCAGTTGGTTAATGGCCGCCCTCATGTCGATCGCGTCGAGCTGATCGAAATTCAGCAGCTTGTTGATATGCTCGTCATAATAGATCTGTTTGGCCAAGGCGCCGGCCGTGACCGTCATAATGCTGGCTTCCCGGCTTGTCTGGGAGAGGTTGTTATTCGTATAGGCATACGTTTGCTTGAGGACGATCTGTTCGAAGTGGACATAGAGGTAAATCGAAATCGCCGTAATCGTAACCGAAACGGCAATCGTAAGCAGCGCGAATACTTTCGCGTAGAATTTGAGGCCTTTCCTTGGTTTCATGACTGATCCCCCGTCGCAGAAAAGTGAACGTTTCCATTTTAACAGATCTACGGGCAAAATAACCGTTTACCGGCCAAAATGGGCGCTCAGCCGGAGGTTCATGGTGACGGCTGTTCCGGCGAGGGCGTGAATCGGCGTTGAAATTTAAGGGTTATTTAATGGTTTCGTACGCCTGGATCGTTTAGAATTCAGGTTGTTGATTGTATCGTGCATGATGAAAGAAGAGGCTCGCTATTGAGATGAAACCACGTAAACCGGACTTCTGGACCGTCATTAATTTCCTTGCGCTCGTTGCGTTTGGATTCGCTGCCGTCTACAAAGCTACATCGGGCACCAATCTGGACGGTTTGCATAAATCGGACATGTCGCTGTTTGCCGTATTTTGTATTCCGATGATGGTCACGGCTTTCATTGACTATCGGATTTGGATCGGCAAGCTGGCGTATGTTCTATACGCCATGAGCATCGGACTGCTTTTGCTGGTCAAATTCATTGGCGAAGACATCAACGGCGCCGTGAGATGGCTGAACGTCGGCTCCTTGCAATTGCAGCCGTCGGAGCTCGCCAAATTATTTACGATCATGCTGGCCGCATCCTGGCTGCAAAGACGGAAAGGCCAAAGCCTGCGCTTGGTCAAAGACTTGCTGCCGTTGTTTATCATTTTCATTATCCCTACGTATTTGATTATGTCTCAGCCCGATCTGGGCACGGCCCTTGTATTCGTCGGCATCTTCTTCACGCTCATGTGGATTGCCAACACGCGGCTGCCTCACGTTCTCGGACTGCTTGGGTCGATTGCGTGCATCGTCGCAACGATCGTACAACTGTACTATCATAATCACGAGCTGCTTGCGAAAATCATCAAACCGCACCAAATGGCGCGCATTCAAACGTTTCTGGACCCTAACAGCGATCCGAACAAATCGTATCATGTGGCGCATGCGCAAATTGCGATCGGCATCGGCGGGTTGAAGGGCGACGGAGGGCAGTACGTGCAGCAGGGGTTCGTGCCCTATGCGTATTCGGATTCGATTTTTACCGTTGTCAGCGAGAACTTCGGGTTTATCGGGAATGCTTTGTTAATTGCCCTATTTTTCATGCTCATTTACCGGATTACGCTGATTATGCTGGAAAGCAGGGACGTCGGCGGGACGTACCTGGTGGCGGGCATTGCAGGCATGATCCTGTTCCAAATATTCGTCAACATCGGCATGCACATCGGTTTCTTGCCGCTAACGGGCATTTCATTGCCTTTCATCAGTTACGGAGGAAGCTCGCTGCTGACCAATATGATTGCAATCGGACTCGTGCTCAGCGTGAAGATGCATAACGAGGATGAAGCGGGAGCTACATCCACTTTTTCCGTTTGAAGAACAGGATCATGCCCGCAATGATGAAGATCATCAGAATCCAGGCATACCCGTATCCGAAACGCCAGGAAAGCTCGGGAATATTGAAATTCATTCCATAGACTCCGACAACGAAGGTTAACGGCAGGAACAGCGTGCTGATGATCGTGAGCGTCTTCATGATCTCGTTCATGCGATCGGCTTTCATGCTGATCTGCATCTCCAGCAGCCCGGTCAGCGAATCGCGGAACAGATCGATGGAATCCACCACGCGGGAGATATGATCGAAGATATCCGCGTAATAGACGTCCGCGTCCGGCCTGGAGTACGGAAAATTCTGATGGCTGATCGTTCCGAGGAGCGTTCGCTCTTCCACGAAGATCTTCCGGAGATTGTGCGTCACGCGTTTCATTCTAAAAATATCGCCGGATATGGGGGCATAAGGATTCTCGTGAACCGCCTCTTCCCAAGCATCGACTTTATCTTCCATATGATCGATAAACTGAACGTACTCTTCCACGCATCTGTGCATGATATGGTATAAAATTTGAGCGGGATACGTCATGCGTCCTTCGATGTCGGCGAAGTCTTCGTATAGCGCGTCGAGTACGGGGATGTCATCCTTGTAAATCGTGACGACATAGTTTTCGCCCACGACCAGCGCGATTTCCAGAGGCTCATACGCGTCATTGATGGTATAGAAAGCAATAAAAAGGTTGTTTTTGTACTTATCCATTTTGGGACGCTGATTTAAATGCATGCAATCCTCGACCAGCAGATGATGGCTTTCGAGCAAGTCGGCGAGAACATGACGGGTCTCTTCCGGGCGTGGATTTCGAAGCCGAATCCACGCCATCTCGTAATCCTCCGGCTTTCTTACCTTTTCAGTGGTCGTTTGACCCGTTAACGTATTGTAAATGAGCATTATTTATCTGCCCTCGCTTTCGTTTCCGACATGGACGTGATGCTATTCTGCGCGAATGGAGCGGCTGCCTTGGGGTCCTTGCCCGTTCGTCTGCGTCCTCTTAACCTGAGTTTCCTGTTCGTCTCATATAAAACATAACAAACGAAAAAACCGATGACCCCAAGCATAATCCCCAGCATGCTTAATCCAAGCAGCGTCTTTAAGTAAATAAATATGAGTCTCGGCATTAAACGCGGCCTGGAGATCGGCAGGATGCGGCCAATATGATGGCCGAACGGGACCAAGATGATGGGCAGGAACGTCACTTTGCAAATCACGTTGCCTACCAATGCCGACGGGAACGTCGTCCGGAATAATCGGGTAAGCGGGATGAGCAGCGCGTAACCAAGATACGCCGTATACGGTATGATGATCTCGAGCCCGAAGCCGACCGCGAACCCTCTCGATACCTTACTCGCGCCATCCTTTGATCGTAATAGCTTCAAGTAGCTCAGCTTTAATTTCCGCCGCATGAATTGAAGCTTCGTCTTTGATTTGCGGATCTTGATCGCCTCTCCCCGGATAGATGCTTACGGCACTGTACTGTTTGCAAGTCATGCCTTGTTTAATTTAAGGCCAAAGTCTTATATTTGTATTAAGCATCTATTAAATAATGAATAAATCGCATATTCGGCCGCTTCGAAGAAGCCGGCGCGGCGAACGCTTATCCGGTCGGAACAGCCCCGTGGAACAACCTGCGACGCACGCGGGTTTTTTAGGTTGAGCTTAACGCGATATCGGGCGAAAATATCGGAATTTGTCGCATATATACTGTTTAGTCAGTAATCGCGCAGCCATAATATTGCTATACTAGGAAGCGCACAAAAGGGTTCGGAGGGGTTGCAACGCATGATCGGTACACGCAAAACAAAACCAATACGCAGCGGATATGCGAAACTGCTCGCCATTCTGCTCAGCATCGCCATCATACCCGGATTGTTGATCAGCGCGCTGGCCTACTTCGTTTCGATCGACAACGCGAAGAAGCAAGCCGTCACGTACAGCACGCAATACCTGGATTTGATCGTGGAGAGCAATGCCGCGATTCTGCAGCAGTCCAAGAGCATCATCTTCGAGCTCATGCTCAATTACACCTCGTACAGCGACATTCTTCGGCAGCCGCGGGAGAACGCCGATACGCTGCAGCTGCTGCAATCGCTGGAGAAGAAGAAATTGGCGAGCGCGCAGTACGTGAAGAGCTTCTATTTCATCGATAACCGCTCGGGCAAAATTTACGCTTCGGATCGTTCGGCGATCTATGCGATGGCGGACTTTCCGGATTCCAACCTGGTCAAGCTCGTCGAGCAGCCGAACGAGAAGCTTGTATTCAATGACTTGTTCGAGCGCCAGACCTCATCGGGAGAGCATGTGGCCTCTTACGTTGCCGGATACCCGCTGACGGGCGACAAGCTCGGCTATTTGGTCATTGACCTCGACATGGACCGCTTCGCGGCTCCTTCCGAGGACGGCTCGCAAAGCGGCGGCCACCTGCTCGTGCTCAACCGCCACGGCCAACTGGTCAATACCGGCCAGAGCGAATGGCTGGCCAAAGTCCAGGACGATCCGAAGGACTTCGTCGTCATCCGCAAGGCGTCGAACGAGGCCGGGCTGAGCTACCAATACGTCATTCCGAAGCATCTGTTGTCGGCGAACAACCGGATACTGCTCGACAGCATTGTTGCGATATGCTTCGTGTTCATCCTTCTCGAGGCGGCGGCGGCCTGGTTCAGCTCGAACAAGCTGTATACGCCGTTACGAAATTTGCTTCAATATATTCAACAGCTGGTCGGAGATCAGAGCAAGCGTCCCGAAGGCGAAGACGAGTATTATTACGTGCGCGAAATCATTACGAATATGAACGTGCAGAACAAGGATTACCTCGATACGTTCCAGGCGAACAGCAATCTGTTCAAACAGCGCCAGCTCCGGCGTCTGCTGAACGGAGAGGCCTCCGCTGCCCAGACGATGCTCGTCCCGGACAGCCTGCGGCTTCAATTTCCTTATTCTCATTACCTCGTGCTGATGCTGGAAATCGACGAGCCTGCCGAGTTTCGGGAGCGCTACACGGTGCTCGAGCAAGAGCTGATGCTCTACGCCATCACCAATATCGCGGAAGAGGTGCTCTCGGCCTACGGCATCGCGGCCGCAGCTCCGACCGATAATGACCGTTTGGCGATCGTGTTCAACCACGCTCCGGGCGAACGCCCGGAGCCTCCGGTCTACGAAGCGTACGCGCTGCAAATCCAGACGCAGGTGAATCATTATTTGAAAATATCGCTGAGCATCGGGATCGGTCAGACCTGCGCGCGGCAAGCCGACATCCCCCAGTCGCACGAGCAGGCGCATCGCGCGCTGGTGTTCCGTATCTACTACGGCAAAGGCAGCATACTCAGTTACGGGAAGCTGCCGGAGCAGCCGCATTCCGAACGCCATATCGTCTCCTGGAACGAACTGCGGACGCAGTTGAAGGCGCAGCTGCAAGCCGCGGAATGGGAACCGATCGAAGCGATGCTGAACGGCTGGGTAAGCAAGCTCACCTACCCTGGCATGACGCAGGCCGACCTGCAGCTCTGCTTCTTGCAGTACGCGGCTTGCCTGTCGGATCTGTGCGGCGAATTCTCCGTCGATTACGAGGAATTGACGGCGGACGGCCCGCGGCTGAACGACGTCGTGCGCCAGACCATCGCGGTCTCGGACTTGAACCGCGAGATGCTCGCGCTCGCGCGGAAGCTTCACGAGCGGATCAGATCGACGAAGGATCATATTCACCAAGAGCTCATCCAGCATCTCCTTCAATACATCCGCGAGCATCTGGATCAGGATTTGACGCTGGAATCGCTTGCGGAGAAGGTATACATGCACCCGGCCTACCTGAGCCGCATCTGCAAATCGCTCACGGGCAAGGGGCTGGGCGAGCAAATCGTGCTGGCGCGGATCGAGCGCGCCAAGGAGCTGCTGCTCGGCACCGGCCAGAGCGTTAACGATATTTCCGTGCAGCTCGGCTACACGAATCCGCGCGCCTTCTATCGCCTGTTCAAGGAATACACGTCGATGACGCCGGGCGAATTCCGCAAGAACGCCGGACTGCGCAACGTGAAATGAACGCGGGCTCGCTCCCCGTTGCCGCATAAGGTACGATTTTGACGCTGATCTGCCAAACTGACACTGTCCCCCTCCAAGCGAAGCCGTTAGAGTGGGGGAATGAGAGGAGAATCCCGGTTGGTTCATACGATGCACGCTTTGACCTCCCCTCGCCGCGCGAAGAAGCGCACGCTTGCAGGACTCCTGATCCTGGCGCTGCTGGCCGGCTGCTCGAACGATGCCGCTAACGGCGAATTGCCCGCGGACGGCAGCTCCAATCCCGCTAACGTCACGATCTCGTGGCATGGCAACTTCGGCGATGCCATCGATCCGAACGGCGTGATCGAACGCGCCTTGGAGCAGCGATTTCAAGTGAATATCGACTACGTCAACGCGGGCAACGAGAAGCTCTCGCTGCTCGCCGCGTCGAACGATCTGCCAGACGTGCTGCGCCTGCCGGATCCGGACGACGTGACCGATTACGCCAAAGCCGGGCTGCTGCTCGAGCTGCCGGAAGCTTACTTGGCCAAGAAGACGCCGGCGATCGTGCAGGCGATCGAGAAGATCGGGCCGTCGCTTTGGGGACTGTCCAGCTACGAACGGCGCAATTACGCGATTCCGCAAGCCGTGCAGTACGTGACATGGGATACGGCGATCAAATGGCGCGCCGATCTGCTGTCCTTGGCCGGCATCGCGCACGTACCGCAAACCGTCGCCGAATACGATGCCGCCTTCCAGGCCATCTCCGCGCACGGTCCGGAAATCATCGCCGCGACGAACCCGAAGCTAACGAACCTGTATATGTTCTCGGGCACCGACATGTCTTCCGCCTGGAACCAGCTCACCTGGCTGTTCGGCGCCTACGGATCGATGCCCGGCACGTGGCAGTTGAACGCCGCCGGCAGCGTCGTCCGCGGCGAGCTGCTCCCGGGCACGCGCGACGCGCTGCTCAAACTGCGCGATTGGTATGCCAAAGGCTATATCGATCCCGCATTCGTCACGGACAAGGCCGATCAGTTTCAAGCCAAGTGGGAGCGCGGCGAATACGTCCTGAACGGCGCCAGCAGCTTCATCGGCGACGCCGCGGCGAGCGGCGGGTCCGAACCCGCCAATCCCAGCGACGCCCGGCTCGCGCTGACCGTGCCGACCGCCAAATTCGCCTGGGCGAAATCGCCGGTCGGCCCTTCGGGCGCGCAAGGCGTCTTCGCGTGGGGACAGCGCCAGAACTTCTTCGCCGTCTCGTCGCGGCTCAAGGATCAGCCCGGGAAGCTCGACAAAGTGCTCGAGATGATCGAAACGATTGCGTCGGACGAGAAGCTGTGGTTGTTGTCGGCGTACGGCGTCGAAGGCGTATCGTACGCGTTCGACGCTTCCGGCAAGCCCGTGCTCAAGCCGCCGTACGACGACCGCAAAACGGCGCAGACGATGGCCATGGGCGCGCTCGGTCCGGCGGCTTCGCCGTTCGCGCCGTTCGCCAGCCTCGCCATCACGAACCGTTTCGCCGACCGCGGCGTGGCCGACGTGTGGAAGCGCCTGAACACGGATAAGCCCGACGTCTTGTTCGGGCTGCCGCTCCCGTCCTCGCAGGAGATGGAACAGCGCAATCAGGAGAAATGGACCGAAACGATGATTCAAGTCGTTACGGGCACCAAACCGATCTCGTTTTACGACGATTACGCAGCATGGTTTAACGACAATGGCGGTCCTGCCTGGACCGCGGAAGCCAATCAGCTCTATAAGGAACGATTCCAGGGCAAATAAGGAGCAACCGATATGAAACGACTACGAAGCACGGTCCCGCTCGGGACGCCTCCCGCTTGGGCGGCGCTGCAGCGCCGGGTATTCGCCGAATTACGCGAAGTCTACCGCCCGGTCATGGAGCGTTACGTACGCGAGGACGGCAGCCTGTTATGGCCGGCCGACCCGAACCATAGCGGCATCGATGCACTCGACGATGCTTACGAAAGTTTTCAAAACTGGCCGGTGTTATACCTGCTCGGCGGCAATCGCGACTACCTCGACCTGTCGCTGCGCGAATACGATGCCATTACGCAGCAGTTCTCGCGCTACGACAGCGGGCACGGCCATCCGATGGCGGTGAAGGAATACGAACAAGGCTACGACTGGTTCCACCAAGGCGAAGGGTACTTATTCTTCTATCATCTCAACTTGGCTGCGCCGGACGATGCGCGCAACCGCGAACGCTCGATCCGTTATGCCGGCTTCTTCATGAACGAGGATCCGGAAGCGCCGAACTACGACGAGCGATTGAAGCTTATCCGCTGCGCCTACTCCGGCAGCATGGGGCCGGCTTACCGCAATTTCACCGGCGAGCCTTGGATGTACGAGGACTGGAAAGCCTTCTACGGACTGCCCTTCGGCGATGTGCCGGGCATTGCGGAGATTGAGGATATCCGCCGTCCCGAACACGCGGCGGCCATGGGCGCCGTCATGCGGGAGCGGATGTCCCGCGGCGACGTCATCGCTAACCTGGCCGCCACGACGATGGTCGCGAACGCGTATTTGCACACGGGTGAAGAGAAATACCGCGCCTGGGTGGTCGAGTACGTCGACGCCTGGATCGCCCGCGCCGAGCTGAACGGCGGGATCGTTCCCGACAACGTCGGTCTCTCCGGCCAGATCGGCGAGACGTTCGGCGGCAAGTGGTACGGCGGCTATTACGGCTGGACGTGGCCGCACGGCTGGCTGTCGATCGGCGATGCCGTCCTCATCGCGGCGGAGAACGCCACGCTGCTTACGGGCGATGCGACATACATGAATTTCGCCCGTACCCAGATCGAACAGCTCACGAAGCAAGGCATTTTCGACAAAGGCATGCTGCGCGTGCCTTACAAATACGGCGACCCGGGATTGCGGCATCGTTATCAACTGTGGATTCCCGGCGTCCTGCAGACCGAAGACGGCGAGATCGTCTCCCGGGACGGCTGGTTCGAATTCCAGCCGATGGACCCGCGCTACCCGGTCCATCTGTGGCATATGTCGCAGGAGCCCGGCGATTTGGCGCTCGCTCGCCTGCTGCGCAATCACGACAACCGCGACTGGGAGCGCATCGTGAAGAAGCCGGCCAAGGATCTCGGCGGCCACGACGCGGCTTGGGCCTCGTATCTGGAAGGCCTATTCCCGGACTACCCGGAGCAGATCCTGCGGCATAACCTGGCTCAGATCGAAGAGCGGCTGGCTTTCATCCGCGACGATCGCGAAGATCCTGCCGATTATACCGATTCGTACTTGCAGAAGCGCAATCCCGTAACCGTCGAAGGCTTGCTGCAATTGACGATGGGCGCACCGCTGCCGATGTACAACGGCGGGCTCGTCATGGCTTCCGTCGCCTATTGGGATATGCAGGCCGGCCGTCCCGGCTTGCCGGACGACGTCGCCGCGCTCGTCGAACGCATCGAACCGGGCCGGCTCGTGCTCGCATTGGTCAACTTGAACGCGGAAGCATCCCGCGAGCTGCGCGTCAAAGGCGGCGCGTTCGGCGAGCATCGCTTCGTCAGCGCGCGCGAATTGGGCGATTCGGACGCGGCGGACGATGCCGACGCCGTCGGCGCGTCCGCGAAGACGGCGATCGACGACGCGCGTTTCATTATCGAGCTGCAGCCTTCGACCCGCATTCGGCTGGAATTGGAGGTGGCTCGTTTTGACAACAAACCCGCATACGGCGACGCCGTTTAACGAAGATATCCGGCGCTTTCGTATCCGGCTGGACGGGCGGGAATGGCGCTACGGCGTCGGGGCCGCCTGGCTCGGGCGCGGCGGTCTCGCGCCGGAAGCGATCGCCGCTGACGCCGCCGTACTGGCTCGCGCTTATGCGCTCGGCGTCCGTTATTTCGATACGTCGGCCAAGTACGGCGACAGCGAATACGTCGTCGGCGCGTTCCTCGGCGAGCGCCGGGCGATTCGCGAAACGCTGTTCGTGGCGACGAAATCGCCGATTCCCGAGCAGCTGACGAGGCAGGAAGCGAAGGCCTTCGTCGCCCGAAGCGTCGATGAGAGCCTGCGCCGCCTGCAAACGGAGTATATCGATCTCTTGCAAATTCACGATATTTACACGCTCGAGCAAGTCGTCGGCGAAGGCGGCTCGCTGGAAGCGTTGGAAGAAGCGCGGGCCGCAGGCAAGATCCGTTATATCGGCCTCGGCACCCGGCCGCTCGACCTGCTGGAGCACGGCATCGCGCACGGTCTCGTCGATTCCGTGCTGACGTATTCCGACTATACGCCGATCGACCGCGGCGCGGACGCGCTCCTGCGCCTGGCCGCCGACCGGCAAGCCGTCGTGGTCAACGGGAGCCCGCTCTCGGCCGGCATGCTGGCCGGCGCGGACCCGCGGACGCTGCCCGTCGCGGAGTGGCACGAAGAGTCCGTCGTCCGCCGCGAGCTGGCCGCCGAGGTCTATGATCTGTGCGCGCGTCATGGCGTGCCGATCCTGGCCGCCGCGCTGCAATTTCCGCTGCGGCGGGACGAAATCGCCATGAACCTGACCGGCCCGAAAGACGGCGAAGAGCTCGTATCCGCGCTCCAGGCGCTCAACCATCCGATCCCGGAATCGTTCTGGCACGCTTTGGACGCATGGTACGCCGAACGGCCGGCCGCGGCCGACGGCACGGCCGGGCAATCTAATCCATAGGAGGATCCTTCATGAAAATCGCACTCATCGGCGCAGGCTCCATGGGCACCGTTCATGCGGAAGCCCATGCGCGAAACCCGCGCGCCGAGCTCGTCGGGATCGTCGATCCCCGCATCGGGACGGCTTCCGCATTGGCGGAACGGCTCGGTTCCCGCGCCTACGCTTCGCTTGATCAATTGATGGCGGCGGAATCGCCGGACGTCGTCGATATTTGCCTGCCTACGTTCATGCACAAAGAATACACGCTCCAAGCTGCCGCTCTCGGCATGCATGTCCTCTGCGAGAAGCCGATCGCGGGCAACCTCGCCGACGCCCGCGACATGATCGAGGCATGCCGCGCGGCCGGGGTCCAGCTGTACGTCGGCCACGTCGTGCGCTTCTTCCCGGATTACGCGAAAGTCCGCGAACTGATCCGCGCCGGCGAAATCGGCGAACCGGGCACGGTCCGCGCCGAACGCGTCAGCGCGGCGCCGAGCGGCTACGACGGCTGGTACGCCGACTTCGCGCAATCCGGCGGCGTGCTGCTCGACCTCCTGCTGCATGATTTCGATTGGCTGCGCTGGACGTTCGGCGACGTCGAGCGCGTCTATGCCCGCAGCACGCTCGCTGCAGGCGACAAGACGTCTCCCGATCACGCTTTCGTTACGCTGCGTTTCAAGAGCGGCGCGATCGGCTACGCCAACGGCTCCTGGTCCTACCCGGACGGCTTCGCGACAAGGCTGGAAGTCGCCGGCAGCGCGGGCATCCTGACCGTCAATTCGGAGGATAGCGTGACGAACCGCGCGCAGCTTTCCGCCAAGGAATCGAACCAGCCTGCCGTGCACGTGCCGCAGAGCGCGCTGGCCCGCAGCCCTTACGACGACGAATTGGCGCACTTCCTGGACTGCATCGCGGGCGGCGCAGAGCCGATCGTCACCTGCGAGGACGGCTACGAAGCGCTGCGCATCAGCCTCGCTTGCATGGAGTCCGCGCTGTCCGGCAAAGCCGTGGAAATGGATACCTTCGGAAAGGGGAATGCTGAATGAAAGTCGGATTATTGGGCGTTGCCCACATGCACGTTTATGCCTACGTGCACGGCCTCCGCAAGCTAGGCGTCGACATCGCCGGCGTCGCGGAAGCCGACGAAACCCGCGGCCGCCAAGCCGCCAACGATTTCAACACGGCCTGGAGCAAGGATTACGATAAGCTCCTTGCTTCGGATATCGATGCCGTCATCATATGTTCCGAGAATGCCGCGCACCGCGAGCTGGCGATCGCCGCCGCGCAAGCGGGCAAGCATATTTTATGCGAGAAGCCGTTATCCGACTCTCTCGAAGGCGCCGCGGACATCGTGCGGGCGGCCCGCAGCGCCGGCGTCAAGCTGATGACCGCCTTTCCTTGCCGCTTCCATCCTGCAGCGGCGGCAATGAAACGCGACATCGAGAGCGGCATGCTCGGCAGCATCCGCGCCATTCAGGGCACGAACCGCGGCACGATGCCGGGCGGCTGGTTCGTCGACCGCGCCAAGTCCGGCGGCGGCGCCGTAATCGACCATACCGTTCACGTCGTCGACCTGATGCGCTGGATCATGCCCGGCGCCAACGTCGCCGAAGTATACGCGGAGATCGACACGCGCTTCCACGACATTCCCGCCGACGATTGCGGCGTGCTCGTCTTCGCCTTCGACAACGGCGTCATCGCTTCGCTCGATCCGTCCTGGTCGCGGACCAAATCGTTCCCGACCTGGGGCGACGTCAGGCTCGAAATCGTCGGCAGCGCAGGGGTAAGCAACGTCGACCTGTTCAAACAAAATATCGTCGTTCATAAGGACGACACGCTCAAGACGTCCTGGGTTAACTGGGGCTCCGACATGGATAGCGGCCTGGTCGCCTCGTTCGTCGACTGCATCAAGAACGACACGCCGCCGCCCATCTCGGGCGAAGACGGACTGGAAGCCGTGCGCGTCGCCTTGGCCGCGTACGAATCGTCGCTTCGCGGACAGCCCGTGAGGATCGGCCGATGAGCATGATCGCGAAGAATAACCCGGAGCCGCCGCAAGCCGTACGAGCGAAGCCGCATACCCCGCGTCTTCTGCTCATCGGCACGGAAGGTTTGGAGCACTGGCGGGAGCGGCCCGGCTTCGACGTCGTCGGCATCGTCGACTCGTACGGCGAATGGCCGGAAGGCAAGCCGGACGGCCTGTCTCCGCAGCTGCTCGCATGCCCGTTGTTCGTCTCCGTCGCGGAAGCGCTGGCATCCGTCGCGCCGGACATCGCTTGCATGAGCGTGCCGAGCGCCGAGAAGACGGATCATGAAGCGACCGAGCTGCTCCTGCGCGCCGGCATCGACGTCATGGCCAAGAAGCTCCGCTTGAACGCCATGTCCGACGTGAACCGGCTGCGCGCGGCCGCGGACGCCGGTCCCGGCCGTTTGTATGTCGGCGAATTTTACCGTTACATGCCTTCCGTTCGCGCGTTAAAGCGGCTGTTGGACCAAGGCAAGCTCGGCGCCATCGAGCAGATCACGTGGCGCTGCCTGCTTCCGATCGAACGATACGACTGGATGAGCCATTACCGCCACTTGTCGCTCGAAGATCTCAGCTATCATCATTTCAGCGTCCTGCACGATTTGTTCGGCTTCGATCCCGTTCGCGTGTACGCGCATTCGTACGCGCCTTCGTTCTCGCAGGCCGGCACGCGGACGGTCGCTTCCATGCTTGCGGAAACCGCGAATTACCGTCTTAACTACGAGACGGTCTGGTGCTCCAAGCGCAAGCCGTTCAGCTACCTCGGCGAAGTGACGTTCGAAGGCTCCCACGGCTCCGCCGTCTTGACCGATGACGGGCTGCGCATCTACTCGCCGCTCGGCCGCCGGCGTTCCGTCCCTTGCCCGCCCGCCGAATACGACGGTCCTTGGGGACCGCTCGACCATTGGCTGGAAGCGCGGCCGGACATGAGACCGGCCGCACAGGCGACCGTTCGTCCCGATGCAGCCGTCGAAGCAGCCGGCAAAGGTTCATGGCTGCCATATACGTTCGAACGATTCGAACCCGTCCTGCGGACCATCTACCGCGCGGTCGAATCCGCGGAGACGCATACCGTGCAATAAACGATGCCAAGAAGCTTCCGAGCCACCGCTCCCGCGGCGCCGGAAGCTTCTTGGCGCTTTGCGCGCAAGCCGCCTTGCGCCATGCGATGCGGCCGGCGCCGATGGACGCCCCGTACCGGCCCCGTACTGCCCTGTACTGCCCCGTAAACCGCCCCATGCTTGCCCCGCCCGTACAGCCATTCGCTGCCCCCGCGCTGCCCCGAACCGCGTCAAACCCCTCTATTTTACCGGGACTGCACGCCCGTTGTCCCAAATCTTCGATTTTGTCATACGCCCCGAATGCGCATATTGTCGGGTATTGTCGCTTCTCCGCATGATCGCCCGTTTGCCATAATAGCCTCAGAACGACAAGTACACGAGGTGAACTCATGGCCAATTCGCAAAGCTTCGCAAAACGATTCAAAAAGAACCGCACGCTCTTCTTCATGTCGCTGCCGGGGATCATCTACAAGTTGATTTTCGCGTACATTCCGATGCTCGGCCTGATCATTGCGTTCAAGAACTACCGTTACGATCAAGGCATCTTCGGAAGCGAGTGGGTCGGTCTCAAGAACTTCCGCTTCTTCTTCGAGAATGACAAAGCATTCGTCATCACGCGGAACACGGTGCTCTACAACGTCGGCTTCTTCGTGCTCACGACCGTCGTGTCCGTCTTCCTGGCGATTCTGCTCAACGAGATCACGCGCAAGTTCATCAAGTTCTATCAAACCGTCATGTTCTTGCCCTACTTCTTATCCTGGGTCGTGATCAGCTACATTGTATTCGCTTTCCTGGATCACGATCACGGCTTCGTCAACCAGCTGCTCGGCTGGCTCGGCATGGAGCACATCCCTTGGTATCAGGAAGCGAGCCGCTGGCCCTGGATTTTAAACATCGTCAGCCTATGGAAAACGATCGGCATGCAGACGCTGATCTATTACGCCGGCGTCATCGGAATCGATACCGGCTATTACGAAGCGGCCCGCATCGACGGGGCCTCCAAGTTCCGAATGATGCGCACGATCACGATTCCGCTGCTGACGCCGCTGATCGTCATTTTCTTCATCATGGCCATGGGCGGCATATTCCGGGCCGACTTCGGACTGTTCTACATGGTGCCGAACGATTCCAGCTTCGTCTATTCCACGACGGACGTCATCGACACGTACATTTACCGGGCGCTGCGCACGATCAACGATCTCGGGATGTCCACGGCGGTCGGGTTCTACCAGTCGCTGGTCGGCTTCGTCCTGGTGCTTGCATCGAATTTCGTCGTCAAAAAAATCAATAACGAAAACTCCATGTGGTAGGTGAGCGTCATGCATACGCAAGCAAATAGCCGCTTTTCCTGGGGGAACGCTCTCCTCCATCTGTTCTTTATTCTGTTGTCGCTCTGTTTCCTGCTTCCCTTCCTGCTCGTCGTCTCGATCGCTTTCACGGACGAGAACGCGCTGAACGCGCATGGCTACCAGTTCATCCCGAGCAAATTCAGCGCGTACGCGTTCCAGGTGCTGTTCAAAGTGCCGGAAACGATCCTTCACGCCTACGGGGTCACGATTCTCGTGACCGCGGTCGGCACCGTGCTCGGATTGCTGCTGACCGCGCTTACGTCCTACAGCATCTCGCGCAAGGACTACATGTTCCGCGGGGCGACCACGCTGTACGTCTTCTTCACGATGCTGTTCAGCGGCGGACTGGTACCGTTCTACATTCTCGTCTCCCACTACCTTCATATGAAGGACACGATCTGGGCGATGATCCTGCCGGCTATGCTCAGCCCGTTCTACATCATGATCATGAAAGGGTTTCTGGAGCAGCTGCCGACGGAAATCAACGAGTCCGCCAAAATCGACGGCGCCGGCGAATGGCGCATCTTCATGGCCATCGTCATGCCGCTGTCGGTACCGGCCTTGACCACGATCGGGCTGTTCATCGCCTTCGGGTATTGGAACGACTGGTGGCTGCCGCTCTTGTTCATCGACGACGCGAAGCTGTTCTCCTTGCAGCAGTTGATGTACAAGATCATGAACACGATCACGTTCTTGTCGAGCAATCCCCAGATGCTGCAGTCCGGCATCAATCTGAAGCAGTTCCCGAGCTTGTCCGTCCGGATGGCGATGGTGATCGTCTCCGCCGGCCCGATGATGATCATCTTCCCGTTCTTCCAGCGCTACTTCGTATCCGGCATTACGGTCGGATCGCTGAAAGGCTAAACCAGCGGGTTGTCCTCGCTTCGTTCGCGGCCCGGTCCGCACCCGTTGCAAGACCGGCCGGCGGCGAAGCAGTTCATGCCATAGCATTATTCATTTCTTCATTCACAGGAGGGTGTCACCATGAACAAAAGCAATACGGCCAAAATGCTTTCCCTGCTTGCCGCCTCTTCGCTCGTGCTTGCCGCTTGCGGCAGCAACGCCGACGACGGCGCGAAGTCCGGCAATAACGCTTCGGCGTCCGGCAGCGGCAACGCCGCGTCCGAAGCAACCGTGGAACTGGTCTGGCATTACCCGCAGCCGCAGGCGCAAGCCGATCTGGCTTCGGTTCAAGATGCCGTCAATGCGATCACCAAGGAGAAAATCAACGCGACCGTCAAGCTCGAGCCCTACGACTTCGGCGATTACGAGCAGAAGCTGAACACGGCCGTCGCCGGCGGCGAGCAATTCGACATCGCCTGGACGTCCAACTGGAGCTTCAACTACGTGCAGAATACGCAGAAGGGCGCTTTCTTTGCGCTGGACGATCTGCTTGCCAAGTACGGTCCCGACTTGCAAGCCAGCATGCCTTCGTTCGTCTGGGATGCCACGAAGGTCGGCGGCAAGATCTACGGCGTGCCGAACTACCAAACGGTCACGAACCGTTCCGGCTTCTCGATCCAGCAGCGTTACCTGGACAAGTACCCGCTCGATTTGACAACGTTGAAAGCGTTCACGGACATCGAGCCGTATCTGGCGACGCTCAAGCAAGCCGAGCCGAACGAATACCCGCTGCTGATGGGCAAGGACGGCCTGTTCCTCGATACGCTGCATCCGCTCGGTTACGAGCAAATCGACGCGGGCATCGGAACGGGCGTCGGCATCAAGTCGTCCGAACCGGGCAAAGTCATCTCGCTCTTCAACACCGACGAATACAAGAACTACGTGACAACCATGCGCGATTGGTACCAGAAGGGCTACATCAAGCCTGACGTCGTATCCATCAAGAATATGAGCGAGCTGCAATCGCAAGGCAAATTCCCGGTCACGTTCGGCCTTTCCATGCCTCCCGGCGTCGAGACGAGCATCAAGAACTCGAACGGCGGCTTCGACGTCAAGACCGCGATGATCTCCGAGCCTTACGTGAGCACGAAATCGATCATCACGACGCTGAACGCGATCAACAAGGCATCCAAGCATCCCGAGAAAGCGATGGAGTTCATTAACCTGCTGAACACCGACAAAGACCTGTTCAACGCGATCAGCTTCGGCGTCGAAGGCAAGCACTACACCAAAGTGAACGACAACACGGTCAAAATCAACGATGCCGGGGGATATGCCCCGAACACGGGATGGGTCTTCGGCAATACGTTCAACGGCTACTTGCTGGACGGGCAATCGCAAGAGGTGTTCGACGAGACGAAGAAACAGAACGAGGGCGCGACGCCTTCGCCGATCATGGGCTTCTCGCTCGACACGCAGCCGATCGCGACGGAAATCGCCAACGTGAAAGCGGTGCGCGACGAGTACGAGCCGCTGCTCGTCACGGGCAGCGTGGATCCGGCCAAGAAACTGGATGAATTCCTCGGCAAGCTGGACAAAGCCGGCCTGCCCAAGATCGTCGCCGAAGTCCAGAAGCAGCTCGACGCTTGGACGGCAAGCAAATAAGACGGCAGAGAGCGGGCGCGAATGCCCCGCTCTCTCTTGCTTTCGCGCATTGACGAATTTGGATGGATAAAGGAGGACGATTCCATGCTGCTCACCCATATGAGACCGGATCAAATCAAAGCGGCCGTCGGCGCGAATACGCCCGTCATCATGGCCGCAGGCGTCATTGAATACCACGGTTACCACCTGCCGGTCGGCACCGACATTCTGCTCGCCGGCTACGTCGCCGAAGAAGCGGCAAGGCGCAGCGGCGCCATCGTCGCGCCGCCCCTCGCTTACGGTTCTACGCTCAGCTGGGCCGGCGGTCCGGATGAAGGCGAGATCGACTTCGATCCGGGCGTCTTCCAACGCTACGTGAAGGAAGCGCTGCGCGGCCTGCTGGCGATCGGCTTCCGCCGGATTTATATTCTCCAGCATCATCAAGGCTCCGAAGGACTGCAGTCGCTCGCCTGCCGGATGGCCGCCGCCGAGCTTGTCCGCGAGATGACGTCGAAATGGGGAACCGGCTGGGGACGGGGCGATTACCTGCAAACGCCGGAGCCGAATATATTCGGCCTCATCCGAGTAGCCGGCCTCGATGGCTATTCCGCCTATCCGGAACCGGACGGCGAACGCATGCCCGTCGGCCATGCGGGCAAAGGCGAGACGCAGCTCATGATGGCCGCCGCTCCCGAGACGGTGAGCCTGGAGCGCTTGTCGATGCACGACGGACCGCTCCCCGATTGGCTGCTCGATACCTTGGAAGCGACGGAAGCCGAAGGCCGCCGCTGGATCGACTTCTGCATCGACGGCTGGGCGCGCGAACTGTCGGCCAACGGTAAGAAGTGAGACGGCAAATTCCCGAGCGCCGCCGTACGAGCGGCATGATCCGCTAATCCGCCGCCTCGGGGCGGCGGCGCGGTTTCGCGGGCTATAACGGCTTGTCGAGCCGCCGCCAACGCCGCCTATCGATTACCGAGTTGTTCCGCCAGCCCGATTAGAAGTCCTTCGGTTCCGCGAATGTAGCAGAGCCGATACGAGTCCCCGTACTGAACCACTTCGCCGACGAGCTGAGCGCCGCGCTTCGCGAGTCTGGCTACCAATTCGTCAATGTCCGCAACGGTGAACATGACGCGCAGATAACCGAGGGCATTCACGGGAGCGGTCCGGTGATCCGCTATCGCGGGCGGGGTGAGAAATCGCGAAAGCTCAAGCCGGCTGTGTCCGTCCGGGGTAACCATCATAGCAATCTCTACGCGCTGCGAACCCAGCCCGGTTACGCGGCCGGCCCATTCGCCTTCGACAGTGGTTCGTCCTTCGAGCTTCAAGCCAATCTCCTCGAAGAAAGAAATGGCGTCATCCAGAGATTCGACAACGATACCGACGTTGTCCATTCGCAGTAATTTGTTATTTGCCATCGTTTCATCTCCCTATATGTGCAAATTTAGTATCTGATCCTCTTCGTCTCTATTCTAACAGGAATAATCATTTATCCAACATCTGCCGGCGCGGCACCTCCTCAAACGGGAAATCCGAACTTTGCAGACAGCGGAGCCGCGCACAACGGACAAACAGGCACCGAGCGAACTCGATGCCTGCTTCTCTTTTTGCGGACGACAACCGTTAATTCAATTGCAGAACGCTGAAGAATTGGTCCTTGTCGGCTCCGCCGATCGTTATCGAACCGCCCGTGACGCTCGGCGCGATCGTGAAATGCGTATCGTCGACTTTCGCGGCGACCGCGGATACGTTCGCGCTGCGAAGCTTCGAATTGATCGCCGAGACGAAGCTGTCCATCGTCGCGTACGTACCGGTCAGAGCGATGGACGCCGTTCGCGTGCCGTCGCCGACGGTAAACGCGCGGTTCTTGGACGTGTTCGTGTCGGTGCCCGCGAATATCGTCTGTGCGCCGAAGAACCTGCTTGCGTCCCGTCCCCCGATCTTGAAGCTTCCCTGCGCGCCCGGCATGGCCCCGCGGATAGTGAACGTATTTCCTTCGCCGTACGCCTCGATCGGACGCTGCATCAGGTCAATATGGTTATCCAGGCAGAATTGCTGAATGTCGCTGTCGACTACCCCGCCGACGATCTGCCCGGGCGTGAAGCCGTTCGGATCGATGTTCCAATTCAGCAGGACATGTACGGTCCTCGGCACGTTCGCATACGTGAACTCAATCGTGAAATCGATCGTATTGTTCGCAAAGTCCGTGCTGCCGGGCACAGCGCTGCTCACGCCCATCGCCTGCGTAGCGGCGATCGTCGCGAAATCGAGACTCGTCAACGGCAAGCTCGTCAAGTACGGGTGGTTGAGCTGATCGATCTTCGTTTCGGCTTGAACGAGCACGTTCAGGTTGGTCACCAGCGCTTGCCGCGCTGCCGTAAGGCCGTCGTACGCGGCTCTGGCAGCCGTTACGGCCGCTTCGTCGGCAAGCGTAAGACTGCCGGCCGCAGGCAAGGCCGCGATTTGCGCGATGACGGCATCCGCTGCCGCCCGGTCGGCTTTGAGATCCGAGATCTTGACGACCGCCGCATTCAGCGCGGACAGATCGTTCGCCGCGATATAAGTTTGCTGGGCCGGCGTCAGGTTCTCGAAGGCGGTATGAGCGGCATTGACGGCCGCTTCGTTCGCCAGCGTGAGGCTGGCCGCGGCCGGCAGCGCCGCGATCTGTGCGGTGACCAGATCGGCTGCCGCTTTGTCCGCCTTCATATCGGCGATGCGCGCGACCGCCGCCGTCAGCGCGTTCTTGTCGTTCGAGGATACCAAAGCCTGCTGGTCGCCCGTCAAGGCCGTAAACGCTTGGTTCGCTCCGTTAACGGCCGCCTCGTTGGCGAGCGTCAGGCTGCCGGTTGGCGGCAATGCCCCGATTAACGCAATTACCGCGTCCGCTGCCGCCCGGTCGGCTTTCAATACGCCGATTCGCGCGACCGCGTCCGCGAGCTTCGTTTGGTTCGCGGCGGACACCAGCGTCTGCTGGTCGCCGGTCAAAGCCGTAAACGCTTGGTTCGCTCCGTTAACGGCCGTCTCGCTGGCAAGCGTCAGACTGCCGGTTGGCGGCAATGCCTCGATTAAGGCGATAACCGCGTCCGCTGCCGCCCGGTCGGCTTTCAAAACGCCGATTCGCGCGACCGCATCCGCGAGCTTCGTGTGATCCGCCGGCGGCACCAACGCCTGCTGATCGCTCGTCAACGCGGCGTAAGCATCGTTCGCCGCGCCGACGGCCGCTTCGTTCACCAGCGCAAGGTCCGCCACTGCAGGGAGAGCCGCGATTTGCGCGATGACGGCGTCCGCTGCCGCCCGATCGGCCTTCAGTTTCGCGATTTGCGCGACCGCGTCCGCAAGCTTGGTTTGGTTCGCCGGCGGCACCAACGCCTGCTGATCGCCCGTCAAGGCGGAGAAGGCATCGTTCGCCGCGGTCACGTCGGCTTCGTCGCCAAGCGCAAGGTCCGCCGCTTCAGGGAGCGCCCCGATTTGCGCGATGACGGCGTCCGCTGCCGCCTGATCGGCCTTCAGCTTCGCGATTTGCGCGACCGCGTCCGCAAGCTTGGTTTGGTTCGCCGGCGGCACCAACGCCTGCTGATCGCCCGTCAAGGCGGAGAAGGCGTCGTTCGCCGCGGCCACGTCGGCCTCGTCGCCAAGCGCGAGGTCCGCCACTGCCGGGAGCGCCGCGATTTGCGCGATGACCGCGTCCGCTGCCGCCCGGTCGGCCTGCAGCTTCGCGATTTGCGCGACCGCTTCCGCAAGCGTGGTTTGGTTCGCCGGCGGCACCAACGCCTGCTGATCGCCCGTCAAGGCGGAGAAGGCATCGTTCGCCGCGGCCACGTCGGCCTCGTCGCCAAGTGCAAGGTCCGCCACTGCCGGGAGCGCCCCGATTTGCGCGATGACCGCGTCCGCTGCCGCCCGGTCGGCCTGCAGCTTCGCGATTTGCGCGACCGCATCCGCAAGCTTCGTTTGATCCGCAGGTGACACCAACGCTTGTTGATCGCTCGTCAAGGCGGCGTACGCATCGTTCGCCGCGGTCACGTCGGCTTCGTCGCCAAGCGCAAGATCCGCCACTGCCGGGAGCGCTCCGATTTGCGCGATGACCGCGTCCGCTGCCGCCCGGTCGGCCTTCAGCTTCGCGATTTGCGCGACCGCATCCGCAAGCTTCGTTTGATCCGCCGACGCTACCAAGGCCTGCTGATCGCCCGTCAACGCGGCGAAGGCATCGTTCGCCGCGGTCACGTCGGCTTCGTCGCCGAGCGCAAGGTCCGCCGCTGCCGGGAGCGCCGCGATTTGCGCGATGACCGCGTCCGCTGCCGCCCGGTCGGCCTGCAGCTTCGCGATTTGCGCCACCGCGTCCGCAAGCGCGGTTTGGTTCGCGGCGGACACTAACGTCTGCTGATCGCCCGTCAAGGCCGCAAACGCGCCGTTCGCTCCGTTAACGGCCGTCTCGTCGGCAAGCGCCAGGCTGCCGGTCGGCGGCAATGCCTCGATCAAGGCGATGACGGCGTCCGCTGCCGCCTTGTCCGCTTTCAACACGCCGATCCGCGCGACCGCGTCCGCGAGCTTCGTAACGTCCGCAGGCGAGACTAACGCCTGCTGAACGCCCGTCAACGCGGCGTACGCGTCGTTCGCCGCGGCCACGCCGGCTTCGTCGCCAAGCGCGAGGCTGGCGATTGCCGGCAAAGCCGCGATACGAGCCGTAACCGCATCGGCGGCGGCTTGGTCCGCGATCAATTCGGCGATCCGGTCGACGGCGTCGGCCAGCTTGTCTTGGTCGGCCGGCGCGACAAGCGCCTTGCGCGCCGCGGACAACGCGGCGAACGCGTCGCTCGCCGCGCCGACGCCGTCGGCATCGGCCAGCGTCAGACTCGCCGTTGCCGGAAGCTCGGCGATCCGCGCGCTAACGGCATCCGCCGCGGCTTTGTCCGCCTTCAGTTCGGCGATTCGGGCTGCCGACCCGGTCAGCTTGGCGCGATTCTCCTCGGTAACGAGCGCCTGCTGCCCTGCCGTCAGGGCCGCGAAGGCATCGTCGGCCGCTTTCAAGGCCGCTTCGTCCGCCAGCTTCAAGCCGCCGGTCGCAGGAAGCGCCGCGATCAGCGCGGCGACCGCGTCCGCCGCGGCTTTGTCTGCCTTGAGCTCGGCGATTCGAGCGGCCGCGCCGGCCAGCTTCGATTGCGTCTCCACCGGTACCAGCGCTTGGCGGACGGCCGTCAAGGCCGCGAATGCATCGTTCGCCGCGGTCACGGCGCTTTCGTCGGCCAGCGCAAGGATGTCCGCCGCCGGCAAAGCCGCGGCCAGTGCGACAACCGCGTCCGCCGCGGCCTTGTCCGCCTTAAGCTCGGCGATCCGCGCGACCGCTCCGGTCAGCTTGGCTTGGTTCTCGGTCGACACCAACGCTTGTCGAGCCGTATTCAAAGCGGCAAAAGCGTCATTCGCTGCGCCGACGCCCGCTTCGTTCGCGGCAAGCGTCAAATCCGCCTCGGCGGGAAGCGCGGCGATCAACGCCGATACGCGATCGGCCGCCTGCTGGTCGATTTGCTGCTGGGTCAAGCCGCTGCTCGGCGGCGGCGTTTGGTGTGCCGAACCGCTCCCGTCCTGCATTCGCCATGGCTTCGTCTGGAAGGTGCTCGCATCGCGCGCCGCCTGATTCATCGTCTGAACGGATTCGATCGTTCCGCCGCCGACGAACTGCGCAGCCGCATAGAGCACGAGATTCACGGCTCTCGCTGAAGCGCCGACGTCGAACCCGTTGCCTTCGGCATTCTCGCCGACGGTGATCTGCTGCACGGAGCCGCTCGGAATGGCGATTTGGACCTTGACGCTGGACACGTTCACGTCATCGAAGGAACCGATGAGCGTAATCAGCGCGCCTTTGGGCAGCAAGGCGCTTAATTGAACGTCCGTGAAGCCTTCCCCCGTCAATTCGCTTTCCTCCAGCGTCGCTCCGGTCTGCATCACGACGGAAGCGACGGTCGTCGAGCCTTCCGCCACGATCCGGACGGTGCCGGCCGATTTGTCTACGACGATCGTCAGCAGCACGGAATCCTCGAAATGGAGGCTGTTCGCTCCGCCGCCCTGCACAAGCGTCGTGCCTTTGACCGTGACGTGGTCCAGGATGGCGTCACCTTCGCCGACGCCGGCGGCGAACGTCAGATTGCCTTCAATAACGGTGTTCCGCAGCGTGACGCCCGGCGCGGAGATGACGACGTCGCCGGAGATCGTCTGGACGCCCGTCTCCGGCCCGTATACGCCGGCTTCGGCGAACGTCGCGGGCGCCGCTTTGGCTTGCAGCGCATGGCTCAAGATCACGACGGCTTCCGCGCGCGTCGCATCGTTGGCCGGCCGAAACGTCTTGTCTTCGTAACCGCCCATAATGCCGTTCGCCATGGCCGCGCCGATGGCGCCCTTGCTCCAAGACGGGATGGAGGCGGCGTCCCGGAACGAGCCTGCGTCTTGCTCCGACGGCTTCAGACCGAGCAGCCGTTCGACGATCACGGCGATTTCCTGCCGGGTGATCGGCGCGTTGGGATGAACGGTGCCATCCGCGAATCCGGTTATGTATCCTGCTTGAACGGCTTTCTGGATATCGAGATAGCTCCAGGCCGACGACGGAAGATCTTTGAAGGCCGAGCTGCCGGCTGCCGCGTAACCGAACGCGCGGTTGACGAGCGCGATGAATTCCGCCCGCGTGACGGCTTTGTTCGGCTGGAAGCTGCCGTCCCCGTAGCCGGTGATCCATCCGTCGGCAATCCACTGCGCGATATCCTTCTCTGCCCAATGTCCCTTGATATCCGTGGCCGAGACAGGCTCCTGCGCTTCGGCGGCCGCTCCGTTGGCAGCGCTCAGCAGAGAGAGCGAGAGCGATCCGGCCACCGAGAGGCTGACCATTTTCTTCGTTAAACGCGGTAATTTCATTTGCTACCTCCATTAGTTCGTATACGGTCCCGGCTGCGACTTTGGTCCGAGCGCGTTGCGACTCTTCTCGCAAGTTCTATTTCTTAAGATCCATATTCGACTTCTTAGGATCCCTATTCGACAAAAGACGACGGACTCCTTCGCTCGAAATGACGAACGCATAAAATTTACAATTAATGAGAGGCAGGACGGCTCCGGGCTTGATTCGTCGGGCGGACATGCAAAAAGCCTGTTGAAGGCTGTTCAACAGGCTGATCACTACCGCTATATTGGCTGCTTTCCTTGCTGTTCAGCCTTATTCCGGGGCCGTCCCCGTTGCTTGCTGCAGCTTCTGTTCCAGCTCGCTTTCATAGCCGGCGCGCTGCTCCGCGGTCCAGCCAAGCCGTTCGGCCATCGCCGCGATGACGCCCTTCTTCCAGCGACGAACCTCCGAGACGGAGAACAGCAAGTCCCCCGTGCGCCGGATGAAGAAATCGGCCGGCCGCACCGTCATCTCCGCATCGATCGCGTAGCGCAGCTGCACGGCCAAGCGGAGCGGAAGTCCGAACGCTTCCGCCCAAGCCTTCGTATCTCGGGCCAGTTCGAACAGCTTGCCCGCATTCGATCCGTACCTGTTCGCAATAAACCGCGCATCCTCTTCCTTGAATCCCTTGCTCATTCCATTAACCGTCTGATCGTATACGTATGCCTTGAAGTTCGCCGAGCCTCCGACATCGCCGCCCGACATCTTCATGGAACGGGTCGCGCTGCCGCCGATCCCCCCGGCCTTTCCCACCTCGCGCAGCAAGGACACCGTCTTATCGACGACCGTTTCCGCCATCTTCCGATAGCCGGTCAGCTTGCCTCCCGCAATGGAGATCAATCCGGAGCGGGATACGAAAATTTCATCGCGGCGGGAAATTTCCGACGGCGATTTCCCTTCTTGTTGGATCAGGGGGCGAAGCCCGGCCCAGCTCGACTCCACGTCTCTTGCGGCCAGCGCAAGTTCCGGGAAGATAAAATTGGCTGCGCCAAGCAGATAGTCCCGATCCTCTTCCGTTACTAGCGGATTGGCGATATCGCCGGTATAGTTCGTATCCGTCGTCCCGAAATACGTCTTGCCCTCGCGGGGAATCGCGAACGCCATTCGACCGTCGGGCGTATCGAAATATACCGCCTGCCGCAGCGGGAACCGCTCGCCGCCGAACACGAGATGCACGCCTTTCGTGAGCCGGAGCGTCTTGCCTTCCTTGGAATGATCCATTTCACGAATATCGTCGACCCACGGTCCGGTCGCATTGACGATTTTCGCCGCCGTCAGTTCGAATACGCGGTCTCCTTCCTCATCGTGCACAACGGCGCCGACGAGCTTGCCATGTTCGTAGCGAAGCGTCTCCACCTTGGCGTAATTGACCGCCAATGCCCCCTCTTCTACCGCTCGCTTCATCACTTCGATCGTCAAGCGCGCGTCGTCGGTGCGGTATTCCACGTAGAAGCCGCCGCCTCTCAAGCCGTCCCTCTTGAGCAGCGGCTCCTTCGCCAGCGTCTCCGAGCGGTTCAGCATTTTCCGGCGCTCGCCCCGCTTGACCCCGGCCAGAAAATCGTACGCGCGCAGTCCGATGTTCGTAGATAAGGGTCCGAATGTACCGTTCTTGTACAGCGGCAGCAGCATCCATTCCGGCGTCGTGACATGAGGTCCGTTCTCGTATACGACCGCGCGCTCCTTGCCGACTTCCGCCACGACGCCGACTTCAAGCTGCTTCAAGTAGCGCAGTCCGCCGTGAACGAGCTTCGTCGAACGGCTGGACGTTCCCGCCGCGAAATCCTGCATATCGACAAGCCCCGTTCGCAATCCGCGGGAAGCCGCATCCAGCGCGATTCCCGCTCCCGTTATGCCGCCGCCGATAACCAGCAGGTCGAGCGGCTCCCGTTGCATTTCAGCCAGTATGGAGGCCCGATCCGTCGCTGAGAACGATCGCGTTTGTACGGCTTTCAACATGATCATCTTCCTCTCCCGAGTTAATGTAAGAAGGATAAAATAAAACGAAACCACGGATAAGGTCGTCTCGGCATGCCGTTCAGGCTTGCCGAATCAACTCCTGCGTGGTCTCTACGAAATTCCAACCGTAATGAACGCGAACTCCAGACAGCAAACTTCAGGCAGCAATACCCGCTCGCTCTACTTCACGAACGCCATTGCCGCCCGGACGGCTCTGTGCCAGCCCTCGTACAGCTCGTGCCGCAGCTCCGCGGGCATCGCGGGCTCGAATCTCCGCTCTACTCTGCGCAAGGCGCGCAAGGCGTCCCGATCTGTCCAGTAACCAACCGCAAGCCCGGCAAGGAAGGCCGCTCCGAGCGCAGTCGATTCCCGCTCTTCCGGACGTTCCACCGGGACGCCAAGTATATCGCTCTGAAACTGCATGAGCACGTCGTTGGCAACCGCGCCGCCGTCAACCGCCAGCGATTGAAGCGTGATCCCCGAATCCTTCTCCATGACCGCAAGGACATCCCTGGTCTGGTAGGCCAGCGATTCCAGCACCGCCCGCACCAGCTGTGCCTTGCCGGAGCCGCGCGTCAAACCGAAAATCGCGCCGCGAACGTCGCTCATCCAGTACGGCGTACCGAGACCGACGAAGGCGGGCACCACGTATACCCCCTCCGCGCTCTCGGTCAGACGGGCGATTGCGGCCGACTCCGAGGCAGAACCGATCATTTGAAGCCCGTCCCGCAGCCATTGGATGGCCGCTCCCGCAACGAATACGCTGCCCTCGAGCGCATATTCCGTCTGTCCGTCGACTTCCCATGCAATCGTCGTTAATAGGCCGCTGCCGGATGCGATGGCTTCCCGGCCCGTATTCATAAGCATGAAGCACCCGGTTCCGTACGTGTTCTTCGCATCCCCTGCTTGGAAGCAGGTCTGACCGAAGAGCGCGGCTTGCTGATCGCCGGCCGCGCCCGCTATGGCGATCGGCCCGTTGAACAAGTCCGGCTGCGTATAGCCGTAGACTTCGGATGAGGCGCGAACATCGGGCAGCATGCCGGCGGGCACGCCAAGCACCTCCAACAGCCATTCGTCCCATTTCCGCTCATGAATGTTGTACATCAGGGTGCGCGATGCATTCGACGCGTCGGTCACGTGCAATCGGCCGCCCGTTAACTGCCAGATTAACCACGTATCCATCGTCCCGAACAGAAGCTCTCCCGCCTCCGCCTGCTCGCGCGCTCCCGGAACATGCTCGAGCACCCACGCGACCTTCGTGCCGGAGAAATAAGGATCGATCAGCAGTCCGGTCTTATCGCGGATAGCGTCGCCGTATCCCAGCGCCTGCAGCCGATCGCAAACATCGACGGACTGCCGGGATTGCCAGACAATCGCAGGATGCACAGGCATGCCGGTGCGGCGATGCCACACGACAGTCGTCTCCCGTTGGTTCGCAATGCCGATACCGGCCACCTGCTCGCTGGCGATTCCGTGCGCCTCCACTGCTTGCCGGATCGCGCGCTTGGCGGAATGCCAGATTTGAACCGCATCCGCCTCGACCCAGCCAGGCTGGGGAAAGGATAAGGGAAGCTCCTCGCGCGCGCTCGCCACGATCGCGCCGAAACGGTCCACGAGCAGCGCCCGCGTACTCGTCGTGCCTTGGTCCAGCGCCAGCATATAGGCTGCCGTATCGCGAACGGGAGCGTTATCTTCTGCCATCACATTCTTCCTTTCTTCCAGGTAACCCCCCATGAGTGCCGCCCCTGCGCTTACATGTTCACTAGACTCGCGTAAGGACCGAGGATCTTGCCTTCGAATACTTTCGACTCTTCCGTATGGTTCATGACGAACCACCGCTGCCGCCCTTCGGCATCTTCGCGAACGACGACCTCGACGCCCTTCTCGCTCTCGACATGCCAGATCGCCCGATCGGCAATCATCGTGCGGGCCAGCTCTTCCATGGCCTCATCGCCAATCCCCCCGCCGATGTAATACACATGACCCGCGCCATGGGCGTTTCGCGTTACGGCCGGGACGGGGAACATCGCATCCGCATAACGGTACAGGGTCTCCGCCGTCGTGGGCGTCAGCATGTCGCGCCATACTTCGCAGGTCGTTTCACGTGCCTTAACGATCCGTTCGTCAACGGCGGTTACCGGAACTTCGCATCCTTCCGGAAGCGCTTCGGAGCCATGAATGACGACTCCGGCCATCGCTGCAGCATAACCGGGCATTTCCATACCGAAATGAATATTGTTGTTCCGATCGCGGATGCCCGCGCGGAACGAGAATACGACCGTTCCGCCGGCTTCGGCGAATGCCGACAGCCGCTGCGCCAACGCCTCGTCGATGATTTGCATCGCCGGCACCAGCAAGACTTTGTAACCGGTCCAATCGCGGGAAGCGTCGCCGGCCGGAATCACATCCATGCGGCAGTTATGCGTGTGGAAAGGCGTATACAGGCGCAGCAGCTCCTTCGTAAAGTCAAACGTCTCGCTTTGCCGCTGGAAGCGCCAGGACCAGACGTTGTCATAGTCGTACAAGACGGCGATATCGGCATGAATCGGCTCTTTCAAGGCTTCGCCGTGCGGTTTGATCGTCTCGAACGCATCCCGCACTTCCTCGTACTTCGCCCCGCGCCGGTTATCGTGATCGACGATGCCCATGCAGAACTGCTCCGCGCCTCGCGTCATCGCGCGCCAACTGAAATACAGCATATCCGTACAGCCATGCGCGAACGCCTGCAAGGACCACATCTTGGCTTGTCCCGGACGCGGCAGGTAACCGATGACGTCATGGCCTTGCGCGCCCATCAGCTCCTCGACGATCCAGAAGTTTTGTCCTTTCAAGCCGCGCATGAAGTCATGGCCCATCGCGATCGCCGCCGGCGAGATCGGTTTGGCCAGTCCGCCCCAGACCGGATAGTTGTCGTACGACACGAAATCAAGCAGCTCGGCCTGCTCCGCATGGTCGTACCATTTCTGGAAGAAGCCGCCCGGCAAGTTGTGCGTCACCGTCTGATGTTCGCCCTTCAACTCCCGGACGATCGCCGCCATCCGCGCCGCGAAGGCGTTCACCGACCAGGAGCGGAACCTCGCCCAATCCAGCTGAAGCGCGGGATTATGCGTCGTTATCGTGCGCAGCGGCATCGGAATCTCGCTAAAATCGTTGTAGGTCTGTCCCCAGAAAATCGTACCGTACGTTTCGTTCAGACTCGCGATGTCGCCTTCGTACTTCTTGCGGAGAAACGACTGAAACGCCTTGCCGCAATTCGGGCAGTAACACATGTCGCTGCCTTCGTGACCGAGCTCGTTATCGATTTGCCACGACACGATAGCCGGCTCATCGGCGAAGCGGCTGACTAATTGCCTCGTAATCGCGCCGGCATACCGGATGTACGTTTCGGAATTATAGCAATATTGTCTTCGTCCGCCGAACGCGCGGGGAACCCCGTCGCCGTCGACCGACAGAATATCGGGATGCTTCTTGGCAAGCCATGCCGGAAACGTAGCCGTCGGCGTGCCGAACATCGTCGCCAGTCCTTGCTTGGCGAGACGGGCCACGACGTCGTCGAAGAACGAGAAATCGTACTTTCCTTCCTCCGGCTCCATCTTATGCCACGAAAATTCGCCGATCCGCACCATATTGGCGCCCAGACGGACAATGCCGTCAATATCATCGTCCATGAGTCCGGCAGGCCAATATTCCGGATAATAATCCACGCCCAAGTACATGCTATTCCAACTCCCCGCTATTAACCTTTGACTGCCGACCCGACGGTCAGCGCGTTCTCTACCTGCTCGCTGAACAGCATATAGAGCAGCAGCGTAGGCAAGCTGGCAATCGTCATCGCCGCGCCCATTGCGCCCCAATCGGTCGTGAATTGCCCTTGGAAGAACAGCAGACCGAGCGGGAGCGTCTTCAGCGATTCCTTCGAAATCAGCATCATCGCGATCGGGAACTCATTCCACGCCGCGAGGAACACGAAGATCACCATCGTCGCGATGGACGGCCGAATGATCGGCAGCATGACGCTGAAGAACGCCCGGTAGATGGACGCGCCGTCGATGCAGGCCGCTTCTTCCAGATCGACCGGCACGCTGCGGAAGAAACCGTAGAAGACGAGCGTCGCGAACGAAAGGTTGAACGCAATGTACGGCACGATAAGCGTGAGATAGGAATTCGCCAAGTGAAAATCCCGCATGAGTATCGCGAGCGGGATCATGATGACTTGTACCGGCACGAACATGCCGATGGTCATATAGATGCGCGCGGCGCCGCTCAGCCGCCATTTCATCCGGGCGACGGCATAGGCGAACAGAACGGCGAACGTCAGGCTGAAGACGACCGTGACCACGGAGACGATAACGCTGTTCATGAAGTATTGCGGCACGTTAAAGCTCTTCCAGGCCGTCTTGTAATTCTCGAAGCGCAGATGCATCGGCAGGCCGAACGGATTCGTGACGAAAATCTCGTTATTGTCCTTCAATGAATACGATATCATCCAGAACAGCGGATAGACGGAAAGCAGCGCGTACAACCAGATAAGAATATTGGATAAGGGATGTTTCAGTTTGAATATCTTCACGGGGCGTCGGCTCCTTTCCTAGTATACGATGGGATCGCGCGCGATCAGCTTGTTGATGATGAGCGTGACGATCAGGCACTCGATGACGAGAAACGCTGCGGATGCGCTGCCGTAGCCAAATTCGCCCACTCGGAATGCCGAGCGGAACATCATGTACGTCAGCGTATACGTCGTCGTACCCGGGCCGCCGCTCGTCATGATGTACATGTTGGCGAATGCGTTCAATCCGCCGGTGAAAGCCAGGATCAGACAGAATTTATACGTCTCTCCGAGCAGCGGCATGGTGATGCGCAGATGCGCCTTCATTTTGCTTGCGCCGTCAATCCGCGCCGCTTCCATGTAACTCTCGGGAATGGATTTGACGCCGGCAAGCAGCAAGGCAAAGTGATAGCCCATGTACTGCCACGCGTTAACCGCCGCCAGCGCGTAGATCGCCGTATGCTTGTTCGACAACCAGTCCTGGCGATAGGAAATGCCCAGCGCATCGAAGAGCTTATTGATGAGGCCGTATTCGCCGTTATACATCGCGAGCCATAGCTGACAGACCACGGTAATGGACAGAACGACAGGAATGAACACGGTAATTCGTACGAACTTCCTTCCGCGCATCGCTACTTCAGCGACCGCGAATGCCAGCAGCGTGCCGATCGTGATTTGCACGACGGCGATGATGACGGCGAATACCGCGCTGTTATACAGCGAGGTGTAGAAGATATGATCATGGAACAGACGCTTGTAGTTATCCAGAAAGATGAATTTCGCTTCGGACAGGCCGTCCCAGTCGAAGAGGCTTCGGTAGAACACCTGCAGGACCGGGTAAAACACGACTACCGTATATAATAGAAGGGCTGGCAGGATGAAGAGCAGAATCGCCGTTTTGTTGCCCAAGTATTTTCGCAAGTCGTCACTTCCTTCGTAGGGTGGAATATCGCCGGGGCGGTTAGGGCCGATAAAGCGGAAAACCCACGCCGATCATGAGGCCGGCATGAGTTTTCCAGTACGCGTAATGAATCGGAACGTTCGTTACTTCGATGGAACCGAGCTGCTGACATCGCTAATGAAATCCTCCGCCGTGTAGGCGCCCGTCATCAAGCTTTGGGAAGCGTCTTCGATCGCCGCTTTGAATTTCGGATTGCCGAGGCCCCACGAGAAAGCCGTCGTTTTCATGTTCGGAATGTCTTGCGACAGTTGTTCCATGACCGGAGGGAACGTATTGACGATCGGCGCGTCGACTTTCGTCGCCACCATCGGCGTACCGCGCTGCGTGTACTTGAATTCCGCGTACTTCTCGGAGATGAACGCCGCTACTTTCGCGGCCAGCTCCGGGTTCTTCGTGGACGGGTTAACCGCGTAGCCGCCCGGGCCGCCGCCGCCGCTGAACGTCAATTTGGCGCTGTCATACGCGGCCGCGTCCGCCGCCGGCACGTACATGAAGCCCAGTTTGTCGCCAAGCGCTTTCGTCGAGGCTTCGATCTCCCACTGGCCGTTCAGGAACATTGCCGCTTTGCCTTCATGGAACAACGCCGCCGCCTGATCGTAGTTGAGGTTCGTTGCGCCTTTCGGGAGCAAACCGGCTTTGACCAAGGTCACGATTTCTTCGGCTGCTTGCTTGAACGCCGGATCGCTCACTTTCGCCTCGCCTTTGTCCAGCTTCGTGATGCCCGCAGGCTCCATGCGCGAAGCAAACATGTCGTAGAGCGCGACCGTCGGCCATTTCTCCTTGGCGAACAGGGCCAGCGGCGTAATGCCTTTGGCATTGAACGCTTGCACGGCCGTCATCAGCTCGTCGTACGTCGTCGGCACTTTCACGTTATTCGACTCGAACAGCGCCTTGTTGTAGAACAGCATCGCGACTTCGTTGCCCGCATACGGAAAGGCGTAGATATGCCCGTCATCGGTGACGAGCGTATTCATTGCGCTCGGCTGCATGTGGCTCTTGAAATCGTCGGCATACTTGTCCAGCTCCAGGATATTGTTCGATTTCTTGAACGTGTTGATGATGTCGAGCCCGGCCTGGTAGATATCCGGCAAATTCCCCGTTGCCGCGTAGGTCTTGAGTTTCTGGCCGTCGTCCTGTGCCTGAACGTCCAGCTCGAGCTCAACGTTCGGCATCGCCTTCTTCAATTCCGCGGCCGCATAGTCGTAAGGCCCTTTGGTATCTTCGTCCGCGTACTGCGCGTAGATGCGGAGCTTGACCGTTTCCGAGCTTGCCGTTTTCCCGGCCGATTGATTGCCTGCGTTACTGTCTTTGTCGTCATTGGATCCGCATGCCGCAAGACCCATCACCATCGTGGCGGAAATGAGCGCAAGCGTCCATTTTCTCATGATGAATGACCTCCCCTTCATACTGGCGTTCTTAACGTTTCCCATTATAAAACGGCGAACGCGGCCCGATAATGGAAAAAACGATGGCGATTTGTATTATCCGCGCATCGTTTCGTTCGTTTTCATCCGATTTTCGTATTCGCTCGGCGACCAGCCGAAAAACTTCTTGAAGCTCTTGCTGAAGTAACTGCCGTCGCTGTAGCCGATGGCTTCCGCGATGTCCGAGAGTTTGCGGTTCCCTTCCCCGATCAGTTCCTTGGCTCTGTTCATTCGGACATGCGTGATGTAATCCGTGACGGTCATCCCGATTTCCTTCTTGAACACCGCGCGCAGGTAACTGGGGTTGATATACGACTGCTGCGCGACGATATCAACGTTCAATTCGGAATCGATGTAGCGTTCTTCGATGAAGCTTTTCGCCGATTGCGCAATAATGGAGGATCGCGTTTTCTTGTAGCGGCGCGTATACTGCGCGGCTTTATTGAACAATGCTTTCATCCACGACTCCACCTCGTCGATCGACGTCAGTCCGCGAATTTCCTTGTACGGGAAGAAATGCTCCCCGAAGCAATCCTCGATCGGATGCCCCGCTTCCGTCACGTAACCGAGGCAGATCGATACGAGGCTCATGCAGATCACGTACGCGTAGTCGATGGACAGCCGCTGCTCCCGAATCCCGACGAACAATTCGTTCAGCTTCGCGTGTATCCGCGCTTCGTCCTGCGCCCGGAGCAGCAGCTGCAGCTCGTCGCCAAGCTCCGGCGGATATTGCGCGCTGCCCGTGCCGCCGGACAGATGCCGGCCATAGGCGATGACGCGGTCGCTGCCAAGCACGAACTTGTTCTGAAGCGCGGTCAGCGCCTCCCCGTAGGAGCCGCGGATGCCGGCGACGCTGCAATCATATACGCCGCCTACGCCGATAGTGATGGAGAAGTGCAGGTACTTTTTGATCAGCAAGCACAGCTTCTCGAAGGGCTCCAGACGCGGCAGCGCGTTCTCCGCCGCTGCGAAGCTTCGGTTCGGATCTGGCGGCATCCGCGAACCGTTCGCTTCGAATATGCCGTACAGGCATACGATTCGCCCTTCGGGTCCGTTGAAGAGCACCGGTTTGCCGCCGGACGCTTCCATGGCTTCCGCGAGGATGTTCGTCACCGCGTACTTCCACAGCAGACGCTCGCTGACCTCGCTCCACTTCCGGTCCATCTCGTCGATTTCGATGCATGCCACCGCATAAGCGGGCGCGTCCAGCGTCATCTGATAAGACGCGAGCAGCTGCTTCAGACCTTCATGGGGTTCGGCAAGCTCGCCGCTCACCAATCGAACCAGTACGTTCTCGCGCATTAATTGCAAGTGATGCTGCAGCGTCGTCTGCTCTTCCCGTTGTTTCAGATGCCGTTCTTGAAGCTTGAGCATCGTAAGCGTCAGCTCGTCCTTCGAGAACGGCTTCAAGATGTAGTCCTCCACGCCGAGCTTCAACGCGCGCCGGGCGTAGTCGAACTCGTTATGCCCCGTGATCAGCACGACGCTGACAGCCGGATATTCGGCCTTCAATCGTTCCGTCAGCTCCAGCCCGTCCATGAACGGCATCGTAATATCCACGAGCGCGATATCCGGCGGGGATGCCTTGGCCAGTTCCAGCGCCTCTTCGCCGTTCTTGGCCTCCCCGCATATCCGAAATCCGTACAGTTCCCAATCGAGCGCCGTCCGGAGATATTCGCGGAACATCCACTCGTCGTCCGCGATTAAGACTTGCAGCATAATCAATCGACTCCTTTTGTTACAATGCCATACAGCGACAGGAAACGCTTAATCGTTGGGGTTGGCGCCGCTCGACAGCGGCAGCCGCACGACGATTTCCGTCCCGGCGCCCGGTTCGCTGCGAATCGTTAAGCCGTAATCGTCGCCGAAATAAAGCTTGATCCGGCTGTCCACGCTTCGCAATCCGAATGCGCTGCCCGTATTGCCCGCCGCCGAGACTTCATGGCCGCTCCCGGTCTCGTCGGCGCCGCCGGGTTGAAGAAGCCTCTGCAGGCGATCCGGGGGAATGCCGGCCCCGTCGTCTCGGACGCGAAGCTCCACGGTATTCCCGATTCTCCTTCCCGTCACCTGCAAATGACCGAATTCCCCTTTCGTCTTCAGCCCGTGATAGATCGCATTCTCGACCAACGGCTGCAGCGTCAGCTTGAGTACGGTGCATGACAAGATATCCGGTTGAATGTCGATGCGGTAATCGAACACATCCGCGTAACGGATTTGCTGAATGCCGAGATAATCCCTCAATCCCTGCAGCTCTTCCTGAAGCGGTATCGCTTCCTTTCCCTTGCTGAGCACGATGCGATAATAGTCGGCCAGGGATTTCGTCGTCCGCTGCACGTCCTTGACGCGGCCGAACTCCGCCAATGTGTAGATGACATCCAGCGTGTTATAGAGAAAATGGGGTTTGATTTGCGATTGAATCAGGGCCAGCTCGTACTCCCGCTTCTTCTTCTGCTCGAAGCGGACATTATCGAGCAATTGATTAATGCGCGCGATCATCGTATTGAATCCCGATGCCAGGAGCCCGAGCTCATCGTTCGATCTGACAGGAAGCCTAAGATTAAGATTCCCTTCCTTCACGAGCTTCATGTTCTTCGTCAGCAGCACGATCGGCCTGGCAATCAAGCCGTTCAGAATGCCGGCTCCCATCAGCGCGAACAAGAAACAGAACATTCCGATCGCCGCGATCAGCATCGTGATTTTGCGGCTATCCGCAGTCAGCTTGGCGTACGGCTCCATGGAGATCAGTTTCCAGCCGAAGCTGGCCATCTCGGAGCTGACGACCAGCTGCTTGCCGCTTTCGAACCGGCCGATGACGGAGTCGTCCTTGGCGGAACGCACCCAATCGCGAAGCAGCGGATCCGCGATCGGCTGCAGCAGTTTGGTTTTATCCGTCGCGGACACGATGGTTCCGCTCTGATCCGCAAGCAGATAGGTTCCTTCCTCTTCCGTGCCGATTCGGCCGAAGACGGATGACAGCGCGCTTTCTTTGACGTTAAGCACGAGCCGGCCCAGCTCTTGGCCGGTATAGATATTATTGACCCGCTTGCCAACGGACAGCACGGGGTCCGCGTCGCTCATCGTCAGGTACGACCTTCGCTCCATCGGAAACCAAATGTTCTGCCCGCTCGTTTGTTCGATCTTGCGAATAATGGGCGTTTGAAGCATGTTGCCGGCAGAGGAGCTCGCTTCCATTCTCGCCGACGTCCCGTAAACGTTGCCATCGTTGTCGATGAACGCAGCGCTTTCCACGTCCGGGAACACGAGCAGCGCGAAGCTCAGCTGGTTCGTGATCAGCGTCGACAGCTGCAAGCTGCGTTCGCCGTTAAGCTCGCCGTTCCGGCTGTCCTGAATGACCCGGTTCAAGTTAATGGTCAGGATGTTCGCGCAGCTCTCGGCGTTCGTCAGCATCCCGTTAATGCGCGTGATGATGAGCGATGAATTGTCCGTCACGTTGCTCATGGTTTTGTCTACGATGGCATTGGAATAAATACGGTTCGAAGCAAAGCCGAGCACCAGCAAGGGGACGATGATGAGCGGAATGTAGATCGCGATGATTTTGTTGCGGATGACTTGATTGCGAAGCCGATGCGGGTAGAGCCATTTCATGATCATGATTGCGCCGTCCTTTCGAGCTGCCTGCTTCGATGCTGCATGAATGCCGATCATGTCCAATCGAGAAATCATTATAGCATAAGGAAAGCGCGGTTCGCGCAGCCGTCATTTTGCAAATCATAGGCTGCATCACATGAAATCCCGCTTTGGATTCCAGGGAATCATGCTCTTGGCGAAAGTCCGGGGAACATACGCCTAATCGCGATGAGCGTTGCAGTGCCGCGGTCCGGCAATTCCGAAACTCGTCCGCTCCCCTTGTCATTCGCCACCCTGCGAAGGTTCATACGCCAAGCATGCCGAATTACTTAAATAACTAAAGCGCGGAGGTGTTGACAAATCAATTTACTCGGGTTATTATTATCTCAAGGTTAAGATAATTAATTTCAAGATTTCATTGCCGATAACTAAATGGAGGTGCGGTGCGATGTAGAGCCTGCCGGAGATGGTCGTATTAGAATGATGGTTATAGAACACGCTGCCCGATCGAGTCAGCGCATGGAACTTGCATGATAATGCTCGAACCCAGGAATAGCCTAACAGGAAAGTCGCTTTTTTTATCCTATATATCTTAAATTAAAGATTATTAAATTAAAACTAATCCTTTGGAGGATGATGAAAATGATGGATTTTGGTTTGCTTCTTATTCGCGTCGTGATCGGTTTGCTGTTCATCGGGCACGGTGCCCAGAAGCTGTTCGGCTGGTTCGGCGGCTACGGCCCGAAAGGAACCGGCGGCTGGATGGAATCGATCGGCATTAAACCCGGCGTCGCGATGGCTGTTATCTCCGGTTTGATGGAACTCGTCGGCGGCCTCCTGTTCGGAGCCGGACTCTTCACCGTCGTCGGCGCCGTTCTGATTGCTCTGACGATGCTCGGCGCAATCGTGAAGGTGCATGGCAAGAACGGTCTCTGGTCGACAGCCAACGGCATCGAGCTGCCGCTCATCATTCTGGTCGTCGTGATCGGCGTGGCCTTCATCGGAGCAGGCGACTACGCCGTATTGAACTAATACAGTCCTGACTCGCAGCAGATCGCCCGCGTAACGAACGAGATTTTCAATAACAGCGGCCTGACTTGGCCATACTCAAAAACTAGGAGGGTTTTCACATGAACTATCATACCGCCGGCATTCACCATGTCACTTCCTTCGTCCGCCATCCGCAGGATAACGTCGATTTCTACGCGGGCCTGCTCGGCTTGCGGCTGGTCAAGCAAACGATCAATTTCGACGCGCCGGACGTGTACCATCTGTATTTCGGCAATGAAATCGGCGGTCCGGGCACCGTCATGACGTTCTTCCCTTCCGAAGGCGCCCGCGTCGGCAAAGCGGGCGGCGGCCAAGTTGGCTACACGACGTTCGTCGTGCCGGTCGGCGCGCTTTCCTTCTGGGAGGCGCGGCTGGCGAAATTCAACGTCGCCTTCGAAAGGACGGCGCGTTTCGGCGAAACGTACCTGCAGTTCAAGGACGGCGACGGACTCCAGCTGGAGCTCGTCGAACGCGAGGAAGGCGCGCCCAGCGAGTGGTCGTTCGGCGGCGTCCCTGCGGACCAAGCGATCAAAGGCTTCGGCGGAGCGATCCTGTACAGCACGAAGCCGGCGCAAACGCAAGATACGCTGGCCAATGTCCTGGGGCTTGAGCGCATCGGCGAAGAGAACGGCCTTGTCCGCTTCCGCGCGGCCGGCGACATCGGCAACGTCATCGACGTCAACGCCGAGCCGATGCCTTGGGGAGCGGGCGGCGCCGGAACCGTGCATCATATCGCATGGCGCGCAGCAAGCTATGAGGATCATGCGAAGTGGCGCGAGCATGTCATTGCGAAAGGCTTCCACGCGACCGACATCATCGACCGCCAATATTTCAACGCGATCTACTTCCGCGAAGCCGGCGGCATCCTGTTCGAAATCGCAACCGATGCGCCCGGATTCCAGCGCGATGAAGAATACGCTCTGCTTGGCGGCAAGCTGATGCTCCCTTCGTGGTACGAACCGCAGCGCGGCGTCATCGAGCAGAACCTGTTCCCGATCGAAGTCCGGGTATTGGAGGGCGATGAATCATGAGGCATCTCTTCCAGGCCGGCCCCGACGCCAATGCGCCCGTGCTGCTGCTGCTGCACGGCACGGGCGGCACCGAGCATGACCTGCTGCCGCTGGCGCAGCTGCTCTCCCCCTCTTCTTCCGTCCTGAGCGTGCGGGGCAGCGTGCTGGAGAACGGGATGCCCCGTTTCTTCCGCAGGCTTGCCGAGGGCGTTTTCGACGAAGCGGATTTGAAGTTCCGCACGAAGGAATTGTACGATTTCATTGCCGAAGCGTCCGAGCAATACGGCTTCGACCGCAGCAACGTCGTTGCCGCAGGCTATTCCAACGGAGCGAACATCGCGGGCAGCTTGCTTTTCCATTACGCCGACGCGCTTCGGGGCGCCGTGCTTCACCATCCGATGGTTCCGCTTCGCGGCCAGGCGCTTCCGGATCTGACGAACGTCCCCGTTTTCATCGCGGCGGGCACGAACGATCCGATCTGCTCGGCTTCCGAATCGGAGGAGCTGACCTCGCTGCTGCAAGGCGCCGGCGCTTCCGTGTCGATCTATTGGGAGAATAACGGCCATCGCTTGTCGTCATCCGAAGCGCACCGGGCGGCCGAGTGGTTCAGAACGGCATTTCCATCCTAACGACGTGAGGCGTACGCATGCGATCGATCGATCCCGCAAGCCGGAGCGAGCGCGATAATTATAAATTCATGATCGGCAGCATCATTCCTCGGCCCATTGCATGGGTGACGACGCTGACGCCGTCCGGCACCGTCAATGCGGCGCCGTTCAGCTACTTTACTATCGTCACCGCGAACCCGCCGATGATAGCCGTCTCGGTGCAGCGCAAGAACGGCGTCATGAAGGACACCGCGCGCAACGCCGCCGACCTTGGCGAATTCGTCGTCCACGCCGCCGACGAGCGCAGCGTCGCGCAGATGAACCAGACCGCCGCCAGCCTCGGCCCCGAAGAAAGCGAAGTCGAAGCCGCGGGCCTAACGACGGTACCGAGCGAAGCGGTGCGCGTGCCCGGCATCGCCGAATCCCCCATCCGGATGGAATGCATCCTCGAACGCTCGATATCGCTTGGCGGAACGGACGGCGCGCCGGCTTGCGATTTGCTCATCGGACGAATCGTCCGCTTTCACGTGGAGGAACGCCTGTATGACGAGCACGGCCATATCGACGCTGCGGCGCTGAAGCCGGTCAGCCGGCTGGCCGGCAACAGCTACGCCTTGCTCGGCGATACGTTCGAGATCGAACGGCCTTCATCTTGACCGACCGTCTGCTTAAGTCTGCATAGGAGTGGCCATAAGTCCGCGGGAACGCGGGCTTTTGCTCGTGCAGGTTGCGGTTTCGCCCCATTCGGGGTACTATCGTAACATTGAGTACATAGGCAAGCTGCCTGATTTTCGCATGAGAGGAAATGAATGAACAGCTATGATTATTAAACCTAGAACACGCGGTTTTATTTGCACGACCGCGCATCCGGTCGGCTGCGCCCATCAAGTTCAGGAGCAAATGGATTACGTGAAAGCGCATCCCGCCCTGCAAGGCCCGCGCAACGTGCTCGTCATCGGCGCGTCCGCAGGCTACGGGCTAGCGGCCCGGATCGTGGCAGCCTTCGGCGCGGGCGCCAATACGATCGGCATTTACCGCGCCGGCGAAGGCAAGCCCGGACGCACCGCCTCGGCGGGCTGGTACAACTCGGCCGCGTTCGAGCAAGCGGCGCAAGCGGCCGGCCTGAAATCGTTCAGCGTCACCGGCGACGCGTTCACCGCCGAGACGAAAGCCAAAGCCGTCGAGACGATTCGCCGCGAGCTCGGCCAAGTCGATCTCGTCGTCTACAGCGTCGCTTCGGCGCGCAGAACCGATCCCGTCACGGGCGAGACGTTCAATTCCGTCTTGAAGCCGCTCGGCGGCACGTACACGAACAAGACGGTCAACTTCCACTCCGGCGAAGTGAGCATGATTTCCATCGAGCCGGCGAACGAGCAGGAGACGAAGGAAACCGTAGCCGTCATGGGCGGCGACGACTGGCAGCTGTGGATCGACGCGCTGCGGGAAGGCGGCGTGCTGGCCGATAACGCGACGACGATCTCGTACTCGTACATCGGTTCGCGCATCACGCAGCCGATCTATCGCGACGGCACGATCGGTCAAGCCAAGGACCATCTCGAAGCGACGGCGAAACGGCTGAACGAACAGCTCGGCGCCACCGGCGGCCGCGCGTTCGTCACCGTCAGCAAAGCGCTCGTGACCCAGTCCAGCTCCGCGATTCCCGTCGTGCCGCTCTACATTTCCGCGCTGTACAAGGTCATGAAGGAGAAAGGCATCCACGAAGGCTGCATCGAGCAGACCTACCGCCTGTTCTCCGAGCGGCTGTACGCCGGAGGCGAAGTGCCGGTCGACGAAGAAGGCCGCATCCGCATCGACGACCGGGAGCTGCGCGAAGACGTGCAGAGCGAAGTCGCGAAGTTGTGGGAGGCCGTGACGACCGACAATATCGAGCAGTTGACCGACCTCGCCGGCTACCGGCAGGAGTTCTTCCAGCTGTTCGGCTTCGAAACGGACGGCGTCGATTACGAAGCGGACGTGGATCCGATGGTCGAGGTGCCGAACGTATTGTAAGGATAGTTGACCGGGCCGGGTTCCTCTTGGGAGGAGCCCGTTTTTTTGATGAGCGGGATACAGCAGATCGTAACTGCGCAGGCGGGAACCTCGGCTTTTTGAGTGTCTGAGCTGCGTAGTAACTGAGTAACTGGGTAACTGAGTAACTAAACATCTGACTAACATTTTAGTATTCGTGCATCTGACTAACATTAAGTATTCGAGCATCTGACTAATCTAGCCTCTGCACAACCGAATTCGGCTTACGGAGGATTTAACATCTAAGCTTTGGGCATCTGAATAGCCGAACCTCGGGCCCGAGCTTCTGATCCCGATCCTATTCGTCAAGAGGCCGCATATCCTCCCACTCTCTGACTATCTAGCTTCACTTAGCCCGGCCGAGCCTCCTGCTGCGTAGTACTGAAGCTGCGAAGCGGCGCGGACGTAACTCCGTTCGTTTCTCACCGCTCGCCCCTCCTTCAAGTGAAGATTCGTCATCGGCTGACTTCCGGGCCACGACTGCTTACTAGCCTCACTATTGCGAGCCAAGTCTTGTTGCGCAGTGTCCTTGAAGATAAGCTGCGCGGACGTAACTCCGTTCGTTTCTCACCGCTCGACCCTCCTTCAAGTGAAGATTCGTCATCGGCTGACTTCCGGGCCACGACTGCTTACTAGCCTCACTATTGCTAGCCAAGTCTTGTTGCGCAGTGTCCTTGAAGAGAAGCGGCGCGGACGTAACTCCGTTCGTTTCTCACCGCTCGACCCTCCTTCAAGTGAATTCGTCATCGGCTGACTTTCTAGCCCCGACTGCTAACTAGCTTCACTATAGTCAGCCAAGTCTTGTTGTGCAGTGTCCTTGAAGATAAGCTGCGCGGACGTAACTCCGTTCGTTTCTCACCGCTCGACCCTCCTTCAAGTGAATTCGTCATCGGCTGACATCCAGGCCCCGAGCGTGATATACTAGGTACAGACGAAGAACGTCCTTTTTCACCGATTTCGGTGCACGGGGACGTTCTTTTTATTTTTTATCCGGGAGGTTTCATATGGAGACAACTACATTTGAGGCGGCTTATGAACTTTGGATCGGCGCACATGCCGAGCAGCGAACCGGAGAACGGCGCGGACGTCTCGTTCGCGGTCATCAATATGCTGAAAAGCTTCTGCTCCAGCACGTTTGGTGGCCGCTATTCGGAAACTTCGACCATTTGCACCCGGAATACGAAGTCATGGATTGGAATCGCAAATCGCAATTTATGGATTTCGCTTACACCCCACCATTCGGGCGATTCGGCATCGAGTGCGACGGTTATCAAAGTCATGTGAAGGACATGGATCGCGAACGGTTCAGCTATGCGCTTAACCGCGACAATTACCTGACAGGCATGGGCTGGAAAATGATTCACTTCTCCTTCGACGATATCCAGCATCGGCCGGAACTGTGCCGCATGCTCCTGCAGCTCATCGTTGGTCCGCAGCTGCTGCGTTCTCCGCGCTCTGAGTGGGCGGTGCTAACATTGTTTGAGAAAGAAGTATTGCGTCTGGCTTGTCAGATGACAAAGCCAATTCGTACAAAGGATGTTTCCTCGTATTTTCAAGTGGGGTTCAGAGTCGCCCGGAACGCATTGCGAAAGTTATGCACGATCGATTTATTGACTCCTATATCAAATGGCACCTATGTTACTGGTTATCAAGTCAATGAACGAACTTATGAAAAATTAATACTTTTATAATCGTGGCAAGGTCACCGCTGGAACTTTTGATGCCATGTAGCCGCTTTGCGCCGCAATTCCTGTCACCGCAGCAACTTTGGGCGATTATTTAGACGCTGTGGGCCGTAATTCCTGTCACCGCAGCAACTTTGGGCGACTATTTAGACGCTTTGCGCTGTAATTCCTGTCACCTCAGCAACTTTGGGCGACTATTTAGACGTTTTCGCTGTAATTCCTGTCACCGCAGCAACTTTGGGCGACTATTTAGACGCTTTGCGCTGTAATTCCTGTCACCGCAGCAACTTTGGGCGACTATTTAGACGCTTTGCGCCGCAATTCCTGTCACCGCAGCAACTTTGGGCGATTATTTAGACGCTGTGGGCCGTAATTCCTGTCACCGCAGCAACTTTGGGCGACTATTTAGACGCTTTGCGCTGTAATTCCTGTCACCTCAGCAACTTTGGGCGACTATTTAGACGCTGTAGGCCGTAATTCCTGTCACCGCAGCAACTTTGGGCGACTATTTAGACGCTTTGCGCTGTAATTCCTGTCACCTCAGCAACTTTGGGCGACTTTTTAGACGTTTTCGCTGTAATTCCTGTCACCGCAGCAACTTTGAGCGATTATTTAGACGCTGTGGGCCGTAATTCCTGTCACCGCAGCAACTTTGGGCGACTATTTAGACGCTTTGCGCTGCAATTCCTGTCACCTTAGCAACTTTCCCGCCACGAGGCACCTCAGCTAGCCTAAAGACAAGAGCTCGCCCCCGCAGGGACGAGCTCTTCCTTTCTTGATGGCGTCGCATCGCCGGCCGCACGCTGCCAGCCTACAGCTTCACCTTCAACCCGGTGCGCGCGCTCTCGACGGCGCCGAACACCATGGCTACGCTCTTGATGTTGTCCAGGCAGTCGGTCTCGGCCGGGCGGCCCGCTTCGAGCGCCGCGAACATTTCGTCCAGGCAGCCCCAGTGTCCTTCGCTGCCGTCATACACGTCCTGGCCTTCGATGCGGACCATCTCCCGGATGAAGCCTTCCGGCTTCTCCGGATCGAGAACCTCGCCGTACGGCATCGACGAGCCGTCCCAGCGCGCGCCGCCTTTGCTCCCGGTGACGCGCCAATCCGATTCCCACGACGTGTTCAAGCCGTCCGCGCACCACGAGCCGCGGTAGGAGAACACGGAGCCGTCGCTCATTTCGTAGATGCAGATCGCCGACGCGTTGCCCGCATACCACGATCCCGGCGGGTTGAATTCATGGCAGTACACGGATACGGGATCCGCGCCCGTAATGAAACGCGCCTGGTCGAACGTGTGGATCGCCATATCGACGATCAGCGGGTTATCCATCGCGTCGCGGAAACCGCCGAAATGCGCGCCGAGGAAGAAGTCCGCATGAATCGAGCCGACCGTGCCGACGGCGCCGGAACCTACCAGATCGCGGTACGAGCGGATTTGCTTCATGAAGCGGCGATTCTGCATGACGGAGTACCGTTTGCCCGTGGCCTGGCTCACTTCGACGATCTCCTTGGCATCCGCGAACGATTCCGCCATCGGCTTCTCGCCGAACACGTTGCAGCCTGCCTGCATCGCCGTAATGGCGATTGTCTTATGGCTCGCCGGAATGGTCACGTCGAATACGAGATTCGCGCCCGTCGCCGCAAGCGCCGCGCTCAAATCCGTGAACGTCGGCACGTGCAGCCCCTTCTTCGCCGCCATCGCTTTCGCGCTCTCCTCGAAAATATCGACCAGGCCGACGATTTCGGCGTTCGCCCGCTGGATCGCATAATCGATCCAGGTATTGGACATGCCGCCGCAGCCGGCGACGATGATTTTATGTGTCATAGGTCAGTTAAACTCCTCTTCGTTATAATTAGGACCGGATACTCGAATGAAAGCAGCGGTATATGCGTATCGGATACGGCGGTCCCGCCAATGATTCCTCGCGCATTCCGTAACGAACCGTACGTACCTTCATCGAACATCTAGGGCGATTGTCTAACAGGCAACGCACCGCAAACGCCGTCACAGCCGCAGAGGGCAAGCGCCGCAATTGTGCGGCCTTACCTGCTTACAGCCAGCACCGCAACTGCTCGACCGTTCCCTGCTTACAGCCAGCACCGCAACTGCTCGACCGTTCCCTGCTTACAGCCTAGCGCCCCAACTGCTCGACCGTCCCCTGCTTACAGCCTAGCGCCCCAACTGCTCGACCGTTCCCTGCTTACTGCCTAGCGCCCCAATTGCTCGACCGTTCCCTGCTTACAGCAAGCGCCCCAACAGCTCGACCGTTCCCTGCTTACAGCCAGCGCAGCAATGACGCGCATTACCAGCTCGCAGCCAGCAGCTCTGCATTCACAACCCAGCTACTGCCGCCTCCTTCCACCCGCTACTCGACCGGATTCGGCACGAAGTCGCCGCCGCGGCAGCGTTTCAAATAATTCAGCGCATGCACTTGTCCCGTCATCTCCAGCTCGTCCCGATAAACCGGGTCATGCCAGCCCTCGATATCGATGCTGCCGACGTAGCCCGCCTGACGCAGGATCGAGATGATGTCCGTCCAGTTGGAATCGCCGAAGCCCGGCGTGCGGTGCCAGACGAACTCGCGCGGGCCGTGGATGCCGTACTCTTTCACGACATCCCAGGCGATCGTCGCGTCCTTGCCGTGCACGTTGAAAATTTTCCCTGACCCCGCCCACTTGCGAAGCTGCGGGATCGGATCGATCAGGCTGACCATCTGATGGCAAGGCTCCCATTGCAGCCCGACGTTGTCCGCCGGCAGCGCGTTGAACATCATCTCCCAAGCCGTCGGATTATGGGCGATGTTCCAGTCCCCTTCCTTCCACGTGCCGCCCATGTCGCAGTTCTCGAACGCCAGGCGCACGCCGCGCGCTTCCGCCCGTTTGGCCAGCTCGCCGAACACTTCCGCGTACCGTTTCATGGACTGGTCGATGCTGCCCGGCATGCGGCCGGTAAAGCCGTTGACGAGGTTCGTGCCGAACGCTTCGGCCGCGTCGATCAGACGCTCCCAGCTCGCCAGCGTATCCGCGTTGTCGCCCGTCCCCGTCAGCGGGTTCCCGAAGACGCCGATCGCCGAGATCGTGATGTCATGGCCTTCGATTTGCTCTCTGACCCGTTTGGCCAGCTCACCCAGATCCGCCCCGCGGGTAGACTGCCAGAAGGTCAACGCGAACGACTCGAAGCCGTGCGGGATAATTTGCGGAATGACTTTGTCTGCCGTGCCTCCGCCTACAAGGGTACCGATACGTATGGATTTCATGGCTGTTATTTCATCACCTTTCAGCGCGATGTGGAACTGAACTTATCGTACAGAAAGTTTCCCATTGAGACTAGCATCGAAATTGTGTTATATTCGTACAATCTTACGTTTCTTTCTCGGATAAAACGGTACCATGCACGCAGATGCTCATTCTCGTCGTAAAATCGTACGTTTCAGATAGGGAGGAATGTCGATGACGGTCAGTCCGCTCAAAGAAAATACGCCCATCCCCGACCGCACGTTCCCCATTAACGTGTTTATCGTCCAAGGCATCAGCACCCATTGGCATGATCATATCGAATGGGTTTACGTCCGCAAAGGACAGGCGCGCATCCAGGTAGACGGCGCTTTCCAGCAGCTCAGCGAAGGCGAGCTCGCCTTCGTCAACGCGAAACAGCTGCACAGCGCCGTACAGCTCACGCCCGACACGGAGCTGATCTGCATCGTGTTCAACGAGGCGCTCGTGCGCGGCAGCGGCCTGGACATCACCGAGCACCATTACTTCGTGCCGTACTTGAACCAACATATGAAATGGCCAAGCTGGATGCGGGCGGACGCCCCGTACATCGAGGAGATGAACGCCGCCTTCTCCCGCCTGCTCGTCGAATTCACGAACAAGCTGCCCGGCTATGAACTGCTCGTGAAGGCCGAGCTGCTGCGGATATTCGGGCTTTACTTCCGGTATGCGCAGCAATGCACGTCGCAATCGCTGCCGCGGGTGCAGAAACCGTACGATTTTACGAGCCTGCTGCAAACGCTGCGCGAACGGTACCAGGAGGCGATCAGCGTCGGCGAAGCCGCGAGGATGGTCAACCTCAGCCCGAATCATTTCTGCAAAATATTCAAAACCGTCACCGGCAAGACGCTGATCGAATACATGCACATGCTGCGCGTGCAGGAAGCCGAGCGCCTGCTGCTCGATACCGATTACCCCGTCACCGAAATCGCGAGCCTCGTCGGTTTCTCCAACATGACGTATTTCGGCCGGGTGTTCAAGAAAGTCCGCAGCAAAGCGCCTTCCGCGATCCGCAAAGGGCCGCCAACGCCGCTGCCGGAAGAGCGAAGCGGCGCGATATCGAAAATCGAGACTACATCATAGGGAGGATTCCATGCAACTGTTGAATCGCATTACTGACCGGGACATTCTTGGAGGGGCGCCGGATTTGCTGCCTGCGGTGAACCGTTACGCATCGCGGGGAATATTGCTGGACGCGCAGGATAACGTCGCCATGATGTATATGGCCAGACCTGCGCTGTACAAGCTGCCCGGCGGCGGCATGGAAGCCAACGAAACGCCGGAAACCGCCTTTCTGCGCGAAGTCCGGGAAGAAACGGGCTACGACGCCGAAATCCTGGAACAAATCGGGTATATTGAAGAGCATAAGAAACGGAATCAATACATGCAGCTATCCTATTGCTACATTGCACGCGCCAGCCAAGCCAACGAGACGGAGTTGACCCCGAACGAGAAACGGCTCGGCATGTCGGTCCGATGGATGACGATGGAGCAGGCGCTGAAGGCCATGGACGCCGGCATTGCGGCATGCGCCGATTATTCGACGAACTTCATGCTGCTGCGGGACAAGCTTATTCTCGAGGAAGCCGCAAGACATATCGCGTTTCCCGAATTCGGGGAGGCAGACTGAAGGCAGTCATCGTCCCTCGCCTGCGTTCCGTGACAGCACATCGCAAAAAGCCCGCAGACGTGAATGCGGACCCTTCAGCAAGGGTTCGATTCGCATCTGCGGGCTTTTGGGCTTGCGCGGCTTACTTCACGTAGATCCGCGCGCGCTCCTGCCATATTTCGCCCGGCGCAAGGCTGAACAAGCCGATCTCGTCCGCCGGCAGCTTCGTGTTCGGCGCATTGACGAGGCTCACTTGCGGCTCCGGACAGAAGAAGCCTTCCGTCGCGCCGTTGTTCCAGATCATCCACTGCTTGTACGACGTGCCTGCATCGTATACGAGCGTCAAGCCGGCTTTCGTATCCGTCAGCTCCATCCGGTTGCGGCCGTTCTGCGGCGCCACGGTATAGTGATTGTCCAGCGATTCGAAGAACGGATAGACGCCTTCGCCCTTCATCAGCTGCTCGTTCGCCGTCAGCGGCTGGAACTCGCCCGTCGGCAGCATGCGCTCGTTCAGATGCCAGCGCTCGCCGATCGTCAGCTTGAGGCGGTAATCCTTCGCGGAGTTCCCGGGCACGAACGGCGCGTTGATCGCCGTATGGAACGCGAACAGGCAAGGCAGCGCCTCGTCGCCTTCGTTGATGACCGTGAACTGCTGCTCCAATCCCAGGTCGCTGATCGCGTAACGCAGCCGAAGCGTGAAGCGGAACGGCAAATACTTGTACACCTCGCTCTGCTCGTTCACGCGAAGCGAAGCAACGACATAGCTCTCGGTCGCCGTCGCGCCGAAGTCCTCGACCGTCCACGTCTCGCTGTGCACGAAGCCGTGCAGATGGTTGCCCGTCGCCGGCTCGTTGACCGGGAATTCCAGCGTGCGGCCGTTCCACGGGAACTTGCCGTCCTCGAAACGGTTCGGCGGATACAGCACCGGAATGCCGTGGATAAACGGTCTTGCTTTGAACGACTCCATCTCGTCCTGCGTCGGTTCATGCAAGAGCGCGAAGCCGCGCTCGACGTCGCGGAACGCGATCAGATTGGCGCCGACTTCCGGAAGCAGTACGGCTTCATAACGGCCGAACTTCAGCCACACCGCCGGTTCGCCCTGATACGTATCTTGATAAGCTTGTTTGCCCGTCATAACAATCTCGACTCCTTTATGGTGGATCGATAATAGGTATTGCGAAACTATAATACCACTTTTCTCCACGTTGATGGAATAGCCCGGCCGTAGGAGCATACAAGCGGCAAACGCCTGTGTATACCCGCCAGCATCGCCAGCGGCAGCCCTCGCGAACAGCACGCCGCGCAAAAGCACAGCACCGCACGCCGCGCAGACCAAACAGCCGAACAGCCCGCATCACGCCTAACCGGCCAAGCCCGCGCCACGCGTTCCTACAAAAAATCCTCCCCGCCGTAACCGGCGGAGAGGATCTCGTCAACGTTAGCGCAAACCACGCATCTGCCGCGCGAACAAGGGCTGTACCGGCAGCTGCCATGAAGCATCAGGCATCAGGCATGAAACACGAAGTTTCAGACCGCGCGGCAAGCACCGACCGCATCCAATCAGAATCCGTAGCGCTTCAGCCACAGGCCGCACACCGTCGTCCATGACGCGACATGCGGATCGTCCTCGGCCAGTCCCATGCCGTGACGGCCTTTCTCGTACACGTGCAGATCGAACGGCACATCCGCGCGGCGCAAGGCCAAGGCGAATTCAAGCGCGTTCTCCACCGGCACCGCGCCGTCGTCGGACGTATGCCACAGGAACGTCGGCGGCGTGTCCGCCGTGACGCGCGTCTCGCTGCTCATCCGCTCGATCATCGCCGCTTCCGGCGCCTTGCCGAGCAAGTTCTCGCGCGAGCCCTCATGCGTGAACGGAGACTTCATCGTAATCACCGCGTAGCAGAGAATGAGCGCGTTCGGACGGCTCGACATCCGCTCGATCGGATCGCCCGCATCGGGATTGCCGGCATCGTACTGCGTACCCGCCGTCGAAGCCAGATGGCCCCCTGCGGAGAAGCCGAGAATGCCGATTTTCTGCTCGTCGATGCCCCACTCCGCCGCGTGCAGCCGCACGTAACGGATCGCGCGCTGCGCATCGAGCAGCGGGCTGGGATGCGAATACGGCGCCACGCGGTAGCGCAGCACGAATGCGGAAATGCCGATGCTGTTCAGCCACAGCGCGATCGGTTCGCCTTCGTGATCCGCCCGCATGCCGTAGCCGCCGCCGGGGAATACGATAACGGCGCCTCGGCTGCCATCCACCAGGTACGGCGTCAGCGCGGGACGGTCCTCATCGGTCGTCCCGGCCGCATGCGGCGCTCCCTCCGGCCACAGCTCGATTAACGCGTCCGCAGATCGAGCCATTTGATTTCCTCCGGCGTCAGGGCGATCGAAGTCGCTTCCTGGCAAGATTTCATTTCCGCTTCGTTGCGGGCGCCGATGATCGCCGCCGTAGGGAACGACTGATTCAGCACGTACGCGAGCGCGATCTGAATCGTCGAGTAGCCCTTCTTCTTGCCGAGCTCCTCGGCGCGGTAATAGCGCTCCCAGTTGTCGTCGTTGTAGAAGACGCGCACGAGATCGGCGTCCGAACGGTCGTCCTTCGTGAAGCGGCCGGTGAAGAAGCCGCGCGCCTGCGACGACCAGGAGAAGATCGGCAGACCGCTGTTCTCGTGCCAGGCCAGCGATGCTTCGTCCACGCTGATGCAGTCCGCCCAGTACGGCTCCTGCGCTTTGCCCAGGCTCAAGTTCGGGCTGCTGAATTCGAAGCCGCGCAAGCCGTGCGCCGCCGCGTATTCGTTCGCTTCCTGCAGCCTTGCGGTCGTCCAGTTGGAGCCGCCGAACGTGCGGATGCGACCCGCTTCGATGTGCTCGTTCAAGATTTCCACGATTTCGCCGACAGGTACGTTCAGATCGTCGCGGTGCAGCGCATAGACGTCGATGTAGTCCGTGCGCAGGCGCTCCAGGCTGATCATCATCTCGTCGTAAATCGCTTTCTTGTTCACTTGCGGCACCCCGTTATGCGGATGCCCGCCCTTCGTCCAGACATTGATGGAATCGCGGTTCTTGCGCTCTTCCATCCACATGCCGATTGCCTGCTCGCTCTTGCCGCCGGAGTAAATGTACGCCGTATCGATGGTGTTGCCGCCGATTGCGACGAACGCGTCCAGGTTCGCCCTAACCAGCTCGTACACCTCGGGAGCAAAATAATCGGAACCCATAATCAATTGCGATACGCCTTGCTTTAAGCCTGGAAGTTCGATATGTTTCATGAATTGTCTCTCCTTCTACAGCGTCACGCGCGTGCGGGAATACGCGGATTCCAGGCAGGCGTCGATCGCTTTCATGTTTGCTACAGCATCGGCTGGCGTGAATTTGACGGCTTCTTCTTCCCATACGCTGCGCGCGAATGCGTCTGCCTGAAGCGCGTACTGGTTCAGCGCCGGCTGCTTCACTTCGCGCTTGCCGTCCTTGGTATGCACGTAGAACGTCGGATCGTTGACGAAAGCGTTCGGGATTTCGATGCGCCCGCTCGTGCCGAGAATTTCAAGCGTATTGCGGAAATCGGCCCACATGCCGCAATCGAACGTCAGCGCCACGCTGTTCGGGAATTCCAGAATGCCCGACGCCATCATGTCGACGTTGTCATGCTCCGGCGAGATCAGGGCGTGCACCGTCGCCGCTTCAGGCTCCGCGTCCAGGATCAGGCGCGCCGCGCTGATCGGGTAGCAGCCGACGTCATAGAGCGAGCCGCCGCCCCATTCCCGGCGGTAGCGGACATTGCCGGAATCGCCGGCGTTGTTGAACGTGAACGCGCCGTGAATGCCGCGCAGGTCGCCGATTTCGCCGGAAGCGATAATCGCTTTGATCTCCTCGTAGCGAGGGTGGTGGCGGTACATGAACGCTTCGGCCAGGTGCACGCCGTGCTTCGCCGCCGCGTCGGCCATCCGCTGCGCCTCTTCGGCGTTCAGCGCGATCGGCTTCTCGCAGAGCACGTGCTTGCCCGCTTCCATGGCGCGAATCGACCACTCCATGTGCAGATGGTTAGGGAGCGGAATATAAATGGCGTCGATCTCTTGATCCGCCAATATTTCTTCATAGCTTCCATAGGCTTTCGGAATGCCGAGCTTGGCAGCGGTCTCTTCGGCTTTGGCAATTCCGCGGCTTGCAATCGCTGTCACTTCTCCGGTTGCGGATTGTTTAATACCCGGTATTACGGAATGAACGGCGATGCCCGCGCAGCCGACAACGCCCCAACGCAATTTACGAGTCAAATCGATAGCCACCTTTTTCGGTAAAATGAATTCGTCCCTAGTATAGTCCATTCCGATATGGGAAGAAATATAAAACAACTTCACTTCCATATAACAATCATGTCGTTATTGCTTGCTTTTCGACCGTTTTTCGCCTATCGTAACTAGATCAGAACCGAAGAAAGTAGGCTATTCCCGTGGAACACTTCCTAGAACAGCTCATCACCCGATACGGATATGCCGGCTTGACGATCGCGCTGGCGCTGGGAATCGTCGGCGTCCCCGTGCCAGACGAGGCGCTGCTAACCTACTCGGGCTATCTCGTCGGCGACGGCCGGCTGCTGGCGCCGCTCGTCGTGCTCAGCGCCTTCGTCGGGGCCGCCGCCGGCATTACGGTCAGCTACGCGCTCGGCAGCCGCCTCGGCTTGCCGTTCCTGCTGAAATACGGCCCTCGCATCCATCTGAATTCCGCCAAAATCGAACGCGCCCAAGACTGGATGAACCGCTACGGCCGCATCTTGCTGTTCGTCGGTTTCTTCATTCCGGGCTTCCGCCACGTTACGGCCTATATGGCCGGCATGTCCCGCTTCAAGCTGCGGACGTTCCTGCTGTACGCGTACGCGGGCGCGTTCCTGTGGAGCACCCTGTTCGTCTACGTCGGCTACCTGCTCGGCGAACAATGGGAATCGGTCAAAACATACGTGCATCACAATGGCCGAACGCTGCTGTTCGCAGGCTGCCTGCTGGCGCTCGCCGCACTGTTCTTCCGGTTCGTGCTGAACGGGCGGAAAGTGAAGGCATAAGGCCGCTGCTATGACAGGCATACCGCTACTGTGCCGCCGGGTCCACATCCGCCACGACGATGCCGAAATATTCCGCCAGCGCAGCAGCGTACTCGGCTTTCGTAGCAGGCTGAAGCACCGTCACGTTTCCGTTGCGGAACAAGCGGATTTCGCCGCCGGCGCCGGTGTTGCGGCCTTCCGGCGTGCAGATCGCGAGCTTCGTTTCCGCCCGGAACGGGGAATCCGGCGCGTACTGGCACCAGTAGCTCGCGAAGATATAATCGTCCGCCAGCTGCGGTTCTTCCGTGAACGAATACACGCGGCCCCATTCGCCTTTCTTCCGTTCGCTCAGGAACCAGCCGAATGCCGCGTCCCTGTCAAGCCGGTAGCATTCATCTCCCTGCGGCTGCCCGAGCCCGTCCTCGATCAACAGCGGGCGCCGCGGCACGCTGCCGCCTACGCCGACGTCGCACAGATAGAACCGGCCTTCCGCCTCGACCTTCAATACATGATGGCGCCGCTTGGGCGGCAGCGACGTTTCGTCGCGCCAGAAGCGCGCCACGAGATCCGTGACCGGATAGCCGAGTTCCCGCAGCAGCCAGGCGAAGAGCGCGTTCAGCTCGAAGCAGTAGCCGCCGCGGCGCCTGCGGACGATTTTGTCCCATAACGCTCCGGGCTCCAGCGACAGCGGCACGCCGTTCAATATATCCAGGTTCTCGTACGGCACTGCGTGCAGATGCGCATGCTGCAGCTCCGCCAGCATTTCGGCGCTGCCGTCCAGCGGTCCATCGTATGCGATCCGTTCGAGATATGCGGCGACTTCCGGTTTCAGGCTTTCTTCCCACTTCATTGCATGTCTCTCCTCTCGTAATGCCAGCGTAATCGGAGTCGTCTGGACACCGCTGCCCTGCCGTGACATAATCATCCTAACTCTACGGACCAGGAGGCAGCCTGCGCTCATGACGATTTTCAAAGGCGATATGTACTTCCAGCTGGATGACTTCCCATTCTACATCGACCGCTATACCATTCGGAAGAACGAGGCCATTCCGTCGCACACCCACGATTTCGTCGAGCTTGTGTTCGTCGTGGAGGGCAGCGCCATGCACGAAATGTCCGGCCATACGTACCAGCTTGCCGCCGGGAACGTCTTCGTGGTGGAGCCGAATGTCTACCATAGCTACAAATGCGAGCCGGACAAGGAAACCGTCGTCTACAACGTGCTCTTCGACGCGGCTTTCCTGCAGCGCGAGATGGAGGTGCTCCAGCAGATGCCTTCGTTCATCGATTTCTTCTATCTGGTTCCTTTCCTGCGCAAAAGCCAATCCTTCGTGCCGTATCACCCGCTGCAGCCGAGCCAAAAGGTTCACATCCAGGCCCATCTGCAGACGATATACGACGAGTTCAAGCAGCGGCGCGACGGCTACCAGCTCGTGATCAAAACCCGGCTGATCGAATGCCTCGTCTGGCTGAGCCGGTTCCATCAGGAGAACCGCGAAGCCGAGCATCGGCCGGGCATCGGCGACCGCGCCTGGATGGAGTCCATCGTCAACTTCGTCGACCAGCATTATTATCAGCCGCTTACGCTCCAGCAGCTGAGCCGGCTCAGCGGCATGAGCGTCTCGTCGTTCACGGCCAAATTCAAGGAAGCGGCCGGCATGAGCCTGCTTGACTATAAGCATACCGTGCAAGTCCGGCACGCGTCTACGCTGCTTCGCACGACGGACAAAAAAGTGCTCGATATCGCCCACGAAACCGGCTTCGGCGACATCAGCTTCTTCAACCGCATTTTCCGCAAACATACGGGCTTCTCGCCGAGAGAGTTCCGCTCCAGCTCGCCGCGCCCGTCATGAAGAGCAGCGCCGCGCATTCACCAGTGGTTTCCGGGCGTATTCCTGCGTGACCGGATCAGCTCTCTCCCTCTGCGCCATGCCGATTTGCGGCTTGGTCATTATATCGTCCGGCGATCGATTGCGGTGCAGCTTTGCGATTGGTCTTGTTCCAGGAATGTTCCTGAAATTGATTCCTTCCAAAAACAGTTGCAATGCGAACATTTGTTTGGTATCGTGAAATCAGCTGGAATTATTCGTGAACCGGCACAGGAGGCGCGATAAACCGAAATTTCGGGCATGCGGACCGATCAGCCGCCGGAGGGGAGAGAGAGGCCATGCGTTCATTCTTGAATCCGAAGATCTCGCAGCACTTCTCGGCCTATTCTCCATCGCATATTGCCGCGCTCGTCACGCTTGTCATGTCCGCCGTGCTGCTGTACCGGTATCGGCACAAGATTCGCCGGCAGCCGCGCGCAGTGCAAACCATCCGTTACGCGCTTCTCGCCTGCCTGGTTGTTCCGGAATGCTTCCTCTTCTTCTGGTACGCGGCTGAGGATCTTTGGGATCCGCAGTACACGCTGCCGCTTGAGCTATGCAGCATCTCGCAGCTGCTCGCCATCGCCATGCTGATCTCGCGCAGCCGTCTGCTGTACCAAATCGTCTTCCTCGCCGGCATCGGCGGCGCAATGCAAGCCATGCTGACGCCCGATCTCATTTACCCGTTTCCCCATTTCCGTTTCTTTCACTTTTTCATCGTACATATGGCCATCATTCTAGCTCCGCTCTATCTGACCTGGGTCGGCGGCTGCCGGCTCACATGGAAATCCGTCGGCATTACGATGATTTTCCTGAACATCTTAGTTGTCCTTGTGGGTGGCGTGGATTATTGGCTCGATGCCAACTACATGTTCCTCAGGCACAAGCCGGAAGCGGCTTCGCTATTGGATATACTGGGACCTTACCCCGCTTATCTGATCGCGGAAGAAGCTATTGCGGCTTGCATCTTCTCGTTGATGGTCTTGCCGTTTGTTATTTCCAAACGAAGATAACGAGTCGGCACGGTAGTCCGAGGATCCAAGGAGGATACGAATGGTCGAATTCATTGCCAAGCAGCGGTTTTCAGTGATTGGTAAATTAGGAGAAGGACGTTCCGCCGAGAGCTCGAAGTGGATACCGCCTTTATGGCAGGAGGCCAATAGCCGTTTTTCGGAAATCAGCGGTCTCGCGAAAATAGATGCCGATGGAAATTACGTCGGCATCTGGGGCGCAATGAGCGATGTTGGCGGCAATTTCGAAAGATGGCGCGAAGAAGGCAGTTATTTGGCGGGATGCGAAGTTGCCGACGATGCGCTGCCTCCGGCTGGATGGACGAAATGGACGATTCCCGCTTTCAAATACGCGGTATCGAAGTGCACGCAGGAGTCGTATCAAGCTGCCTTGGCAACTATGCTTTCGAACTTCCTGCCTGATCACAACCTTCAAGTTGTCGGCGCCATCCAAGAACTCTATCGTCCGAACGATCGCGGCGGAGAATTGTACTTATACATTCCAATCGAGAAAATCTGACCGCACTTCCGAACTCTGCATGCCTTCTATGCGAAAGCGGCAAAAGGCCGCATGAACGAAGCAGGGATGTCGGAACTCAACAAGGCTGCCGGAACGCAGCAAAAGCCGCCGGAAGTCAATTCCGGCAGCCTTCGCCACTCGCTTGTCCAACGTCCTATTCGAAGCGGACGAGGAAATAATTCTTTTTGCCTTTGCGCAGCACGATATATTTGCCATGGAGCCGCTGATCGGCGGCAATGAGGGTCTCGACGCCCGTCTGCTTGACGCCGTTCACCGAAATCGCGTTGCCCTCGATGTCTTGCTTCGCCTGCCGTTTCGACGGGGCGACGCCTGCTTCGATCAACAGGTCCATGAGCGGCTTCTCGTCTTGCGCCGGGAGCACCGTCGTCGGCAAATCCTGCAGCGCCTCGACCAGCTCCGCCTCCGTCAATTTCGTAATGTCGCCGGAGAACAGCGCCTGCGTAATTTTCTCGGCGGTCTCGACCGCATCCTCGCCATGCACGAGCTTGGTCACTTGGCGGGCAAGCTCGCGCTGCGCGGCGCGCTTCTCCGGCTGCTGCTTCAGCTCTTCTTCCAGCGCCTCGATCTCCGGGCGCGTCAGGAACGTGAAATATTTCAGGAACTTGATGACGTCGTTATCGTCCGTGTTCATCCAGAACTGATAGAAATGGTACACCGACGTCTTGTTCCGGTCGAGCCAGATCGCCCCCGTCTCGGACTTACCGAACTTCTTCCCGTCGCTCTTCGTTACGAGCGGCATCGTCAAGCCGAATGCGCCGCTGCCGCCCATTTTGCCGATCAGATCAAGCCCTGCGGTAATGTTGCCCCATTGATCGCTGCCGCCGACTTGCAGATGGCAGCCGTGTTCCTGGTGCAGCTTCCAGAAGTCGTATGCCTGCAGGATCATGTAGCTGAATTCCGTGAACGAGATACCGTTCGCGAGCCGCGAATCGACGGAGTCTTTGGCAAGCATGTAATTGACGGTGAAGTTCTTGCCGACATCGCGCAGGAACGAAATGACGTCCAGCTTCGAGATCCAGTCGTAGTTGCTTACCAGGCTGGCCGGGTTGCCGTCCGCTTCGAAATCGAGGAAACGGGAAAGCTGCCGTTTCAAGCTGTCCGTCCATTCCGCTACCGTATCCGACGTGTTGAGCGAGCGCTCCGTCGAACGGCCGCTCGGATCGCCGATCAAGCCGGTGCCGCCGCCAACCAATGCGATCGGCACATGTCCGGCATTCTGGAACCGGCGCAGCATCAGGATCGGCAGCAGGCTGCCGATATGCAGGCTGTCCGCGGTCGGATCGAAGCCGCAGTACAATGTTACGCGGTCCTCCTCCAGCTTCTTGCCTAAATTCTCGCGATCGGTGACTTGGTGCACCAGCCCGCGGTATTCCAGATCTTCCAATAATTCATTCTGCGCAATCGTCTCGTTCGTCATTGCTCGAATCCTCCCAGCGTGATATGAAAACAAAAAAGACCCGCCCTGTCAAAGACAGGGACGAGTCATCGCGGTACCACCCTAATTGAAGACGCGCTTGCTGCGCCGCCTTCCACTCGATCCGATAACGGCGGACGGCCGTCCCGCCCTTCTGCCCGCAGGCAGTTTCAGGCGAAGAAGCTCCGGGCTGTAATTCGCGTACGTTCACGTACCGGCTTGCACCAACCGCCGGCTCTCTGGGAGCATGAAGGGAACGCTACTGATGCCTTTCATCGCAATAAATGCTATTGAGAACACTTTATGCAATACGGCTGCGATTGTCAAGGCTGGCGAATGCTTGCCGGGCATCCTCGCGTAGAGTGTACCGAGGATGTGATTGGCATTCAAGGGCATCGCCTCCGTGCTCCTGCCATAATCGGCTAGCGTTCAATCAGGTTCCGGCGATGCAGCGCCTTTAATACGTCCACGGTCAAGACGCTTCGCCAGCCCTCCAGATTCTCATCGGTGTCGCTCCAATGCGGAGGGAAGTAGCCTTCGTCGGCTTGATTGCGGATTTCGAATTCCAAGCTCGCCTGCACGTCATCCCGAATGATACCGTTCACCGGACTCGAAGGCGAGATCGCGAACCAGTACGGCTTCGTACACCAGTTCGGCCATTTGGCGGGATCTCGCTCGATAACGAGGGGAACGTCTTCGCGCAGCCGTTGGATGACGAGCGATTTCAAAGGCTCCGGCGCAAAATGCGTGAAGCGCATGTAACACAACAAACTAAACGGATCCATCGGCCGCTTGACCGCCGCCAGGTTCTTCTCGACTTGGTCGAGGCATTGCTGCAAGAAAGCCGGAGGTACTTGATCGCGATAGCGATACAAATAGCCGGTCAATTCCGCGCTTGGATTGCCCCAGTTCTGGATCTGCCCGTCGCCTTCAAAGCGCCAGTTGTACGCCGGCTGCCACATCCCGGCCGCTTCGTCGTACGTGTCAAGCAGATAGCCGACAGCCCGTTTTACCATTGGTTCGCTATTCGGAACGTTCATCTCCGCGATAAGCTGGAAAGCAACGCTCGTTCCTATAGGAGAGGAGGCGTCCCGCGGGCCTTCGCACATAGCTTGAAAGCCGCCATCGGCGTTCTGATGAGCGGCCAGCGCATCCATCACCGCTTCGCGGGAGCCGTTATGCAATTCATACTGCAAACGCGCTTGATCAATAGCTCTCCCGCGCGTTTGCAGGAACGACTTCGCACGCGCATAGTTTTCTTTCGACAACATCAACGTCATCGTTGCTTTCCCTCCGGTCGGTATGCTTGCTTAGCGAGCATCGAGGCGCTGAGATCGCTGCGCTCCACTTTGAAATTCGCCATACGGACGGGAAATCCCTCTCTTCAATCCGACTGCCCGTCAAGTTCCGCAGAAGGTGCGGTACGGTCGGTCGGAAGGCTCGGGAAGCGCGCAATATGCCTCTCGCTCGCGAGCGTGATCGTACGGAGACTCCAGCGCGGCAAGCAGCCGGTCCATGACGCCGTAATCCCCCGCTTCCGCCGCCGCCAACGCTTCCTCGACCCGATGATTGCGCGGAATAACCGCGGGATTGCTGTCCTGCATGAGCCGCTTCGCGGCTTCCGGGGTCTCCGGCTGCCGGCCGAGCCGCAGCTGCCAGCGCTCCAGCCACGCGTCAAACCCCGCCGTGCCGGACAAAGCCGTTTCCTCCGGCTTATCGAACGTCAACGACCGGAACGTATTCGTATAATCCGCCCGGTGCTTCTGCATCATGACGAGCAGATCATCGATTAACGCCTCGTCCTCCGGCTCCTCGCCGAACAGGCCGAGCTTCGCCCGCATGCCGGCAAACCAATGGGAACGGAACAACTCGGCGAATGTTCCGATGGCCGCTTCCGCCAGCTTGATGGCCTGCTCTTCGTCAGGATGCAAGAGCGGCAGCAGCGTCTCCGCCAATCGCGCCAAATTCCAGGCGGCGATCTGCGGCTGATTGCCGTAGGCATACCGTCCCTGCCGGTCGATGGAGCTGAATACGGTCGCCGGATCGTACGCGTCCATGAACGCGCACGGGCCGTAATCGATCGTCTCGCCGCTGATCGTCATGTTGTCGGTATTCATGACCCCGTGAATGAAGCCGACGAGCTGCCACTTGGCAAGCAGCGCGGCTTGGCGCCCGATCACTTCCCGAAGCAGGGACAGGTAGCGGTTCCCGTCTTCGTCGGCATCGCCGTAATGCCGTTCCCAGGCATAATCGGCCAGCGCCCGCAGCTCGTCGACCGTTCCCCGGCCCGCCGCGAACTGGAACGTGCCGACGCGCAGGTGGCTTGCCGCCACGCGCGTCAGCACGGCCCCCGGAAGCAGGCTCTCGCGGACGATCTCATTGCCGGTCGCCGCGACCGCCAGGCTGCGGGTCGTCGGAATGCCGAGCGCATGCATCGCTTCGCTGATGATATGCTCGCGCAGCATAGGCCCAAGCGCTGCCCGGCCGTCGCCGCCTCGCGAATACGGCGTGCGCCCCGAGCCTTTCAGCTGAATGTCGAACCGCTGGCCGGAAGGCGCGATCTGTTCGCCGAGCAGCACCGCCCGGCCGTCGCCCAGCATGTTCAAATAGCCGAACTGATGTCCCGCGTACGCCTGCGCGAGCGGCAATGCGCCCTCAGGCACCCGGTTGCCGGCAAACACCGCCGCGCCGCCTGCGCCGCGCAGCGCCTCGGCGTTCAAGCCCAAGGAAGCCGCTACCCGTTCGTTCAGCACGACCAGCTTCGGCGCACTGACGGGCACCGGATTTTGCCGGGCGTAGAATAGGTCGGGCAGCCGGGCGTAGCTGTTGTCGAAGCGCCAGCCCGCTTCGTGATCGGTATGTCCGTTGTTCGCTGTCATCGGAGCTCCTCCTCTCGCTTCTTCGCGATATCGATATAGGCGTCTTGCGCGTATTTACAAAATAAGGTCTCCTGCATTATACCCTTTATTCCGCCGTTTCGTACAACAAAGGCTCGCCGGCGGGCATCCGGTGCCCAAGAACGCAAAAAACAGCAAGCCCTGACGTTCCAGGTGCTTGCTGTTCACTTCATTACATGCGACGGTTCCTAATCGGATCAGCCGTTACTTGGCTTGGATATAGCCTTCCGCCTTCAGCAGCTCGGCAATCAGCACCGCGCCGCCCGCCGCGCCGCGCAGCGTGTTATGCGAGAGGCCCACGAACTTGTAGTCGTAGATGGAATCCTCGCGCAGACGGCCGACCGATACGCCCATGCCGCGCTCGATGTCGCGGTCAAGCTTCGTCTGCGGTCTGTTCTCTTCTTCGAAATACGTAATGAACTGCTTCGGCGCGCTTGGCAGGCCGAGCTCTTGCGGACGTCCCTGGAACTGGCGCCAGCGGGCTAGAATTTCTTCTTTCTCCGGCTTGTTCTCGAACGACGCGAATACGGTCGCCAAGTGGCCGTCCGTGACCGGGACGCGGATACACTGCGTCGTGATGAGCGGCGCGCTCGCCTTCACGATCTCGTTGCCGGCGATGCTGCCCCAGATGCGAAGCGGCTCCTGCTCGCTCTTCTCTTCCTCGCCGCCGATGTACGGAATGACGTTGTCAAGCATATCCGGCCAGTCGGTGAAGTTCTTGCCGGCGCCGGAAATCGCCTGATACGTCGAAGCGACCACCTTGGTCGGTTTGAAATCGAGCAGGGCGTGAAGAGCCGGCACATAGCTCTGGATGGAGCAGTTCGGCTTCACGGCGATGAACCCGGTCGACGTGCCGAGACGCTTGCGCTGCGCGGCGATGATTTCGATATGGCCGGGGTTGATCTCGGGAATGACCATCGGGATGTCCGGCGTCCAGCGATGCGCCGAATTATTCGACACGACCGGCGTGCCCGTCTTGGCGTATGCTTCTTCCAGCGCCTGGATTTCATTCTTCTTCATGTCCACCGCGCAGAAAATAAAGTCGACCTGCGATGCCACTTCCTCTACTTTCGAGGCATCCTGCACGACGATGCGTTTCACGTTCTCCGGAATCGGGCCGGACAGCTTCCATCTGCCCTGCACGGCTTCCTCGTATGTTTTGCCCGCCGAGCCTGCGCTCGCCGCGATGGCCGTTACTTGAAACCAAGGATGCTGATCCAACAATTCCATGAAACGTTGGCCAACCATGCCCGTTCCTCCGACAATACCGACTTTCAGCTTATCTGTCATTACGATTCAATTCCTTTCGCTTGGTCATCTTGGATGGGAATCGTTCTTCCCTACAAACCTATTCAGATCGCATGATTTGGTGTACCGCAATCGCAGCCGCAAGCTGCAACCCCGCCGCCTAAACTAAAAAAATCCCACCCCTAAGACTGTTGTCAGTCTCAGGGACGAGATTATATCCTCGTGGTACCACCCCAGATTCGCCGGCCTGTCGCCAGTTCGGCCTCTTCAAGTACGGCATCGCTCCTTCGCGGATGCTTATACTCTAGCTCTATAACAGGAGCTCCTGGCGCACCATCCCCTTAGGACAAGGTTCCGACGCGCTGCTCAGAGACTTTATTCAATAAGGACGCTTTACTCCTTCCCAGCTGACGGAGCTCTCTGAAAAAGCGTGTCGTTATTTACTCTTCTCGTCATCGCATTTCAATGCTTTCGAATATAGTATCAGATAATTCAGGCCAGGTAAACAGCATTTTTTGATAATTCGCCAAAATGGGCAGGGGCTGCCGTTGAAGGCGCGAAATCCTGCTGCTGCGGCAGCTTTGGCAGGGGATTCGCCCGATTCTGGCGCGGAATCCTGCTGCTGTGGCAGCTTTTGCGGCTGATTCACACGGTTTCGCTGCGAAATCCTGCCGCTAGAACAGCTTTAGTGGACGATTCGCTCGTTTCGGCGCGAAATCATGCTGCTGGAGCAGCTTTTGCGATGGGTTCGCTCGACGCCCGTGCAGCGAACATACATGGACTAAGCAAAGAACCCTCATCCCGCACGAATGAGCGGAATGAGGGTTCTTGCACTTACCGTCGATGCCAGATCGGCCGACTTCGAATCACTCCAGCCTGCCTGTTTCGAATCCAGCCAGCCCGCCGCGGATCATTCCGCCCAGCACTGCGTCTCGGTCGTGACCGCCTCGCCCGTTTGCAGCGCGTGCTGCATCATGAGCGCCAGATAATGATCCTGGCATGCTTCCGCCAGGCTGTAGAAGTCTTCGCCGCCGGCGGCATAGACGGCCATCCGTTCCAGGCAGGTCGCCACCGCGATTTCGTCGTCGGTGAGACGGGCAGGCGCCATGCCGTTCTTGTAGACGACCTGCTCGCCGCAATGGAGGCTCTTCAGGTAATAGCCTTCCAAATTACCGTCCAGCCCCGCCTGCTGACGGGTCAGCAGGAGGTGGACGGGCGTCAAATGATCGAGCAGGTAGCGAACGTCGAAGTTGTTGATCTCGCCCCGTTCCCCGCGCACGAGCAGGCGCGGGGAACGAATCCACGAGAAGTACTGGTCGCCGGTGAAATCGTAGACGCCGTACTTGCCGCCGAAATCGAAGGCGGCCATCACCTGGTTCGACTGCGCGATGCGGCTCTCCGCCGGCGGGCCGCCGCGGCCGGGTCCTTCGACGATCGGCGACGCGAAGGACGATGCGCGGATCGTCGCGTTCTCGAAGCCGATGTCGAGGAAGCGCCGCATCAGACTGATGCCGTGATAGTCGTGCGCGGCCGACACCTGGGCTTGCGTGACCGTGCCGAGCTTGCCGGAGCGGGCAATCGCCAGTCTGCCGGCATGGTTCGGCTGGAACGCGTACTGCTCCGCCACCTGAATGCGTCCCCGGCCGCCGACCGCGCGGTACAGCGCGACCAGATCCTCCAGCTTCTCCGCGGGAGGCGTCTCGCACAGTGCGGGAATGCCGCGCTCGGTCAACGCGAGCATGACGTCCGGCGCCACCTTTCGCGGCACGCTGACGACAACGAACGCGAGCGCCGCCGCGCCGTCCAGCATCGCATCGAGATCGCGATACGTCGGAACGTCCCATGCGCGTTCGAACGCCAAGCCTTTCGCGGCGTCGCGCACGACGACGCCCGCGACCCGGAACCGCTCGGGCAGCGCCTTGGCGATGCGCAGGAAGAACTCGCTGCGCCAGCCGCCTCCGACAATACCGAATTTAACCTGCTTCATATTCGCATCTCCTCCATCTTGTAACGCCGCGCTCATAGCAGCCTCCCGTTCCGGCCGCCACCGGTTCCCGCATACGGAATGCCGGGCACCCAATCCCGCTCGCCGGCGGGAGGCTCGAAGGCATCGACGGGGAAGGTGACGATGCAGCCGCGGTTCGCCGACAGATACGCGCCTTCCACGATTTCCAGCGCGGCCAGCGAGCTGTCGGCAAGGCTGTAGTCCGCCGTGCCGCGTTCGATGTGATCCGCCATAGTCTCCAAGTGGCGCCGATGGCCTGTAACAGGGAGCTCCTCCGGCACGATCAGGCTGCCGGCCGGGTGGGCTTCGTTCAGCAGCCAGTAACCGTTCTCCCAGCCCCAGAACTCGATGACGCCATGCGTGCCGACGATCCGGAACAGCGTCTCCTTGCCTTCGCGGTTGACCTGCACGTCGTCGCCGGTCATCATGACGACGCGGATGCCGCTCTTCGTCTGCGCATAAGTAATCGCCGCCGTCTCTACCTGCATGCCGTCCCGATAAGTGCGCGTGCTCGTATCGGCTTGCCCCATGACGTAAGCCAGCGGCTCGTTGCCGGTCAGCTGAACGAAGAAATTGAGCCAATGAATGCCCGCGTTAATGATGTCCCATTTCGTGTTCTGTATCTCGACCAGCTTCAGCTCGCCGATTTCGCCCCGGCGCACGCGGCCGATAATTTCAAGCGGCGTGATCTTCGCCAGCATGCCGTGCGGGACGACCATCGGCAGCCCGCGGCTCTTGATCGCTTCGAGAATCGCGCGCCCGGACGCAACGGTATGGCCGAGGGGCTTCTCGACGAGAATGCCCTTCAAGGGCAGGCGCAGCGCGTCCATCGCCACTTCTTCGTGCGATGGCGGGAACGTGCTGACGCAGACAATGTCCGTCGGGCATTGCGCGAACATCGCATGGTGATCGGTGAACGTCTGGATGCCCGGAAATTGCGCCCGCAGCCGCTCGCAAATCTCCGGTCTCAGGTCGGCGGCGGCGGCCAATTCGAACCGGTCGGACGCTGCGAGCGCTTTCATGCTCAGCAGCCCGCCTGCCCCGCCTCCGACGACGGACGCTGTTAACTTCGTCACATTCGAGGACTCCCTTCGTTGCAGACCGCAACGGCGATTTTGGAATCGGCTGTCCCGTAATACAGCAGCCATTGATTCCTATAATAAACCAATCCTTCGACGAAGCAAACATGATTAACCTGCCCGCTGATCTCATAATCCTTATCCGGCACCAGGAACGGCGTCGTGCTCCGCCCGATCAGCGCCATCGGATCCCGGACGTCGAACAGCGCCTGCCCGGAGCAGTAAGCGCCGGGCGCGTAAGCCGGATCGCCCTGCCGCTCGTCGTTGCGGCCGTTATAGATCAGCCGGATGCCGTGCTCGGTCAGCACCGCTTGCGGTCCGGGCTCGACGAGCGTGCTGTCGAAGCAGTTGCGGCGGGTCAGCATGATCGGCACGAGCGACGCCTCGGCGTCATAGCCGCGGAAGTCCTGCGAGACGACCGGCGACCAACGGATCAGATCGTCGGAGGTGGCGGCATAAATATTCGATTCGCCCCAGTACATCCAATACTTGCCGTTGATCTTCGCGGCGATGAAGCGCTCGCCTTCCCGGCGCGTCACGACGGCTGCGGCCTTGGACCAGATGTCCGCGAATTCCCCGAACGCTCTGCCATGCTTGGTCCAGTCGACCAAGTCCGGCGACGAGGCGATGCAGAGCCTCGCTTTCGCGCCGTCGTAGGACGTATAGATCAAATAATAGACGCCGTTCTCGTCCTCCACGATCCGCGGATCCTCGCATCCGCCTTCCCACTCGATGCCTTCGAACGCGTCATGGTTCGGGTACAGCACCGGCTCGGGGCGTTTGGCAAACCGCAGCCCGTCCTCGCTCTCGGCCAGTCCGATCCGCGACGTGCCCGCATAGCGGCCGACGATATCTTCCGCCCGGTACAGCAGGCATACCCGCCCGTCCCGCACGACGGCCGCCGGATTGAATACGTCCTTCTCTTCCCATTGCACGACTTCGCCGCGCACCGGGCATGCGAAACGTCTTTCCGCGTCCGGTTCCAGGCAAGGATTCGCCGCATCCGCCTTCACGAACGGCCCTAATTCCCAGCTCTGCCACTGCCTCACTTGCGTCGTATTCGTCATTCGTACATCTCTCCCGTCTTTTCGGCAATTCGCTCAGCTCCCTGCGCAAGTACGCAGGCGCATGATGGCTGCCATATCGTTCACTCCTTGCTGGACCGCCGTACTTAACCGGCCGCCGGCAAGCGAATCAGACAGCGATTCAAGTTGCGAACGGCTGTCTGATCGATTTATCTGATCCCTTTTCATCCGCGCCGGAGGCCGGAATCGTTACTTGCGGCCGGAATCGTTACTTCCGGCAATCGTTGCTTGCCTTCGCTCGCAATCTTTATTTCGCCGCGCTGGCCATGTAAGCGTCCAATTGCTTTTGATATTCCGCGATGACTTTCTCGACGCCTGCCGCCTTCAGCTTCTGCTGCGCCTGCGCGATATGGCTGTCGAAGTCCACGACGCCGGCGTAGATCGGCGCGACGTCGGACGTAATGACCGCTTTGACGTTGCCGAGCTCGGTCTTCACCGGCGTTGCGTCGAAGAAGAAGCCCGAGGAAATGAAGTTTTGCGCGTCCGGATCCGGCGTGTACAGCTTGCGGGTCGCCGTGATGATCTCGCCGACGCGAATGTAGTTCAGGTTGCCGATCATCCAGTCCGCGTTCGGCAGCATCGCGGCATTCGTCTTCGGATCGAGGATCGCTTCCAGCGATTTGTCGCCGGTTTTCTTGTACGTCTTGCCTTCGATGCCGTACAGGAACAGGTCATAGTTGTCCTGGTTCGCATACAGCCAGTTCATGAATTTGATGACCGCTTCCGGATGCTTGCTGTTAGTCGCCACGACGTTGAGGTTCTTCGCGTTCGTGAACCGGTAATGGCCCTTCTCCGGATTGAACTCCTGCAGCGAGAAGTCGACAAGCGTCGCGCCCTTCAAGTCCTTGTCGATATCGGCCTGCGAGTTCGCGAGCGTGCCCATCGCGAAGCCCCAATTCATCTTCGTGACTTCCTTCTGCACCTGATCCTGTTTCAGCGTCAGCACGTCCGGGTTGATCAGCTTCTTCTGGTACGCTTGGCGGAAGAAGGCGCTCTCCTGCTTGAACTCGTCGGAGTCCACCCAGTTCTTGACCGTGCCGTCGTTGTTGATCATCGCGATGCCGTCGCGCACGTCGAACGGGAACGAATCGAATGTGCGGTGCAGGAAGTCCATGCCCGTCGACGACACGTTGCTGAGCGTGAACGGGAATTGCGGCTTCGGCGCAGGCGCCTTGTTGTACAGCTGCTCCATCGCGTCCAGCATCTCCTGCGGCGTGTTGATCTTGTTGTTGATGTCGTATTTCTTCAGCAAGTAATCGTTCGAAGTGAACAGGTCGACGACGGCCGGCTCCATCCAGTTGGCGGGAATCCCGTAAATCTTGCCGTCCTTCGTAACCGCTTTGAAAATATCGTCGCTGATCGCGGTCTTCACGTTCGGGCCGTATTGCTCAAGTTCGGCGGAAATATCCTTGACTGCGCCGCGGGCAATGTAGTTGGAGAGCGAGACGACGTCGTTCATGACCTGGAACATATCGAAGTCCGCGCCGGTCGACAGCATCAGGTTCAGCTTCTGATCCCATGCGGCCCAATCGATGAATTGCTCGTCGATCTGCACGTTAACGCCGTCGGCCAGCAGCTTCTTGTTGACCGCATCGCGGACTTCCTTCCAGCTGCTGGGTTCCGTGCCCGGAATGACGTATTTGATCGTGACGACGTCGTCTTGCTTGGCGGCATTGCCGCTGCCCGCATTGGCGTTCCCCGTGTTCGTGCCCGCTCCGTTATTCGCCGCGTTGCCCGAATTGCCGGTATTGCCGCCGTTGTTGCCGCCATTATTGCCGCATCCCGCAAGAAGCGCGACGCTCATTACCGCTGCCGTAAGCATGTAAGCCGATTTTCTTTTCAATCTGACCCTCTCCTTTGAATGGATAATAGCTCGTCCTGCACGGTGCTATCGATTCCTGTATATCAGCCTTTCACGGAACCCACGATTAAGCCTTTCACGAAATAACGCTGGAGGAACGGGTACAGCAGCACAATCGGGCCGACGGTCAGCGCCACGGTGGCCATCTTGGTCGACTCCGACGGAATCGCGACCATCTGCGTGCCCGTCGGAATCATGCTCAGCGCGTCGATGTTGGATTTGATCTGCAGCAGCAAATATTGAATCGGATACAGCTCCTTATTGGACACGAGCATGATCGCGTTGAACCAGTCGTTCCAGTAGCCGAGCGCGTAGAACAGGCAGATCGTCGCCAGCACCGGCAGACACAGCGGCAAATAGATCTGGAAGGCGATCCTTAAGTCGTTCGCCCCGTCCACGTAAGCGGACTCGCGCAGCTCGCCGGGCAGGCTGTCCATGAAGTTGCGCACCAGGAACATGTTGAAGGCGCTGAAGAGCAGATTCGGCACGATCAGCGACCAGATGTTCTCGAGCAGGCCGAGCTTCTGACACATCAGATACCACGGCACGAGACCCGCGCTGAACAGCGTCGTGATGAAGAAGTAGAGCGCCAGCACGTTGCGGTACTTCACGGTTTTGTTCGACAGCGTATAGGCGGCCATGCTCGTGACGAGCAGCGCCAGGAACGTCCCCCCGATCGTTACGACGGCGGAGATGAAATAAGCATGGAAGATGGTGCCTCCTTGCGAGAACACGAGCCGGTAGGCATCCAGCGTCAAGCGGTCGGGGAACAGGCTGTAGCCGTTCTTCGTGATGCTGTTCTCGTCGGAGAACGAGACGACGATCGTCAGCACCATCGGGAAGAGGCAGAACAGCGAGAACAGCGCCAGGAACAAGTAAATGCATACGGAAGCGATCGAGATACGGCGTCTGTTCATTAGTACAACGCTCCTTCTTTATAGAATTTGCGCGTGATGAAATTGAAGACGAACACGAGCACGAAGCCGACGACGGACTGGAACAGGCCGATGGCCGCCGCGTTGGACGGGTCCCCGATTTGGCGAAGCGCCCGGAATACGTACGTATCGATGACGTCCGTCGTCGGATACAGCACGCCGTTGTCGCCGATGATCGCGTAGAGCATGCCGAAATCGCCGTAGAAAATTTTACCCAAGTTGAGCAGCGTCAAGATCGCGATGGTCGGCGCCAGCAGCGGCAGCGTGATGCTGCGGATCTTCCGCCAGCGGGTAGCCCCGTCGATATCGGCCGACTCGTACAGCGACTGGTCGATGCCGGTGATCGCCGCCAAATAAATGATCGAGCCCATGCCTGCGTCCTTCCAAATCTTCATGCCCGTCAGCAGCCAAGGCCACATTTTCGCTTCCGAATACCAGTTCGGGGTACTCAGCCCGAAATAATCGAGGATCCGGTTGACCATCCCCGTGTCGGTCGCGAACAGCATATACATCAAGTAGCTGACGATGATCCAGGACAGGAAGCTCGGGAAAATCATCGTGGACTGCGCCAGCTTAATGAACAGCTTCTGGCGGATTTCGTTGAACAAAACGGCCAGCGCGACCGCAAAGACGGTGCCGAAGACCAGGAACAGCACGTTCAGCTTGATCGTATTCGCCATGACCGTCCAGGCGTCGCTCGACTTGAAGAAGAATTCGAAGTTTTTGAACCCGATCCACTCGCTGTGGAAGATCCCCTGCTGATAGTTGAACCGTTCGAAGGCGATAATGAGATACGGGTAGGTCGCATACGAAAAGATAAACACGTAGATGACTGCCGGCAAAGCTAGTAAATAGGAGAAGCGGTTCCTCGACAGCTCGCGCAGGAAACCCGACTTCTTCGGTTTCACCTTCCCCTCCGATGGATTCGTTGGCGTTGCATTCGCTGCTGGTTGAAGCTTTACGTTCGTGTCGTTCATCGGCATGCACCCCTTCTGTTTCCTGCCTCAGCATACCCCGCCAAAAGCGGCGCAGTAAATTTCAAGCTCGCGATTTCCCTTGCAAAATCCGGCTATTCGCTCCATTTTGAAAGCGATTGCGCCAAAAAAGAAACAGAAAAGACGATAAGTGCGGCGCCCCGCTCCCATCGTCTGCGACGTTAACCCCGTATGCGAATCACTCGCGGTGATTCTCCCTGTACTGCGACGGCGACATGCCCGTATGCCGCTTGAATACCGTCGAGAAATAGGCGGCCCCGGGAACGCCTACCTGCGCCCCGACTTCCGAGACGATCTCGTTCGTCGAGGTCAACAGCCGCTTGGCCTGCTCGATGCGGACGAACGTCATGTAGTCGTTGAACGTCGACTGCGCCTGCTGCTTGAACATTTTGCCCAGATAGCCCGCGGACAGGCCGACCTGGCCGGCGGCATATTCCAGCGACAGCTGGGAGTCGGCGTAGCGCTCCTCGATGAGCTGCTTGACTTCCTCGATGACGCGCGTGCTCTTCAGCGACGCGACCTGCTGCTTGTTCTCCTCCATGACCGTCACGACGCGCCCGCAGAAATCCGCGAGCGCCGATTTCAACTGATCGAGCGTCTCCACCTGCTGGATGAGATGGAAGTACGCGTACAAGCCGTTCGTATTCGTGTCCCCGAGCTCCGAGATATGGCCGAACTCCCGAATCATCGTGAGCAGCAGGAAATTCGTGTATTGCATCGCCTGCGCGTACGTGCAGCCGGACAGGAAGGCGATCCATTCGCCGATCTCGGCCTGAATGGCCTTCTCGCTGCTCAATTTGACCGCATCGACCAGCTTCCGCTCCTTGGCGGAAGGATACTGCGCCTCCATGCCCCGCTCCCGGCTCGCCCGCGTGGAATCGATAATCGCGCTGTAGCCGAAGAACAGCCGGTAATCGCCGTATTCCCGGGCGGAGACATACGACTCGTGGAGGCCGGCTAACGACTCGCAGCAATCGCCGATGCTGACGGTCACGCTGATTTTGTAGTACGACTGAATCGCGTCCTGAATTTCCGACAGCGTCAGATAGAGCGTATCGCGGAGCTCCATGCCCGGCAGCTGCAGGATGGCCACGAGCTCATCCTCCGTCACGGCGGCTTCGCTCTCGAAATTGTTGCCCAGCAGCTCCTGGGCGATGTTGCCGATGGCGAACCGGATCAACTCCCGCTCGAACGGCTTGTAGGTCCGCTTGAAGGAGGCGTTATCGTCGATCTTGAACAGCAGGACGCGGAAATACGGCCCTTGCAGCTGTTCCCCCCATTCCTCGCCGATTTGTTCCGCCGTCACTTTGTCGATGCCTTTCAGCAGCGACAGAATCGAGCCGCTCTTCATCACCCGCTGCGAACGGGACAGCTTCGACTCCAGCAGCTCCGCCGATTGCATGGAATGCATGAACGCGTTCGACAGCAGCGCGTACTCGTCCTGCTTCAGCAGCGTCCCGCCGTCCTGTTCCGCGTTCGAAGCAATCGAGACCTGATCGAGCAGCCTGCGGATCGGATTATAGAAATTGCCGGTCAGCAGCAGCGAGATGCCGACGCCGAGCACGATCAGAAGCAGCGAGATGAACCAGGTCCAATTGCGCAGCGTGTAGATGTTCGACAGCAGCTCGCTGTACGGCTGGGCGCTGACGAAGTACCAGTCGAGCGCGGGCGACCGCACGTACGTGATCAAATTCTTCTTGCCGCCGGTTTTCTCCACGAAGCTGCCCTGATTCTGTCCCTCGCCCAAGATCCGTTTCACTTCGCGCTTGGCGGAGAAATCGCTCCTGAACTTGACCGGGTCGGAATGGGACAACACTTCGCCCCTTGCGTTCATGACATAGGTATCGCCGCGCTTCGAAGCGGTGTTCAGGCTTCCGATCGTATTCTGTATGTACGCCTCGTCCAGATCGAGCACGAGCGCATATTTCGGCATATTCGTTTCCAGGAATCGCTCGGGCACGATGCTGAACGTCAGCAAGCGCAGGTGCTTGTCTTCGTTCACGACCGCCACGCGCGGGTAGAAGCTGAGATACTCGGCAATGGACTGCGTTTTCACTTTCGGATCCCGCGGCAGTCCGAACGTATCGATATATTCGCCGTTCGTGAAATTGTACATGCTGATGTCTTTAATGAACGGATAGACGCTCTGCACCTTCGCGATGATCATATAAGCCCGGAAGTTCTTCAGCTTGTCCACGTCGTCGGCATAGAAGAAGGACATGACGTCCTTGTCGACCAGCAGCTGGCTGGAGACGTCCTGGATTTGCTGGTAGACGACATTGGCCGTGTAGCTCACGTGCGTCAGCACCTGCTTGGACGAGCGGTCGATCTCCTTCACCGCTTCCATCGAGAACAGCGCGTACAGAATCGTGCTGACGATCGCGACCGACATGACGATCAGAATGAGATAAGACATGATCAGTTTGCGATACACCCGGTATTGCCGAATGCGATTCAAAAATGTCACGAAGCGATCCCCCCTCATCCAGTATACCAGTAATGTAAGCGCCTATCGTCCTTGAATTGCGAATCGCAAGCGCGGGACGGAGACGCCATGCCGAATAGGCGGCTTCCGATTGCTCGGAAGCCGCCTATGGATGCGGGCTATGCGTTACTTCGTCGAAAGCCCCTTCACGAACGCATGCGGGACGACATGATTCAAACCGATGTCCTTGCCTGCCCATTGGCCGTGCAGCAGGTCGACCGCCATTCTTCCCATGGCATACTCGTTCTGGCGGATGTGGGTGAAGACAGGCTTGCCGAACGGATCGGGAGGCGAATCGAAGCACACGATCTCGACGTCCTCGGGGATTCGCTTGTTCATGCCGAGCAGCGCCTCGCGCAGCACGAGCGCCAGATTGTATTCGGCGGCGACGAATGCCGTCAGCTCGGGATTGAGCTCGACGAACCGGCGGACCGCTTCGATGTCCGCCTGAATGTTGGCCGTCTCGGGGGAGCGCGGCAGCGAGCTGCGCAGATTCAACATCGTATGCTGCGGCCGGAAGACGATCCCGCCGCGGATCAGCGTCTCGGAGAAGCCGGCGATCCGTTCCTCGACGGTGGACGTATTGTCGGGCGGCACCGAAATAAAGCCGATCTCCCGGTGTCCGCGCTCGAGCAGATGCATCGTCAGCTCGGACATCGATGCCTGATTGTCGGAATAGACCGTGCAGGCCGCGATGCCTTTCAAGTAACGGTCGACGAGAACGACCGGGAACTTGTCCAATACAAGCCGAATGAGCGACGCATTGTAATGCTCGCCGTGGACGGGGAAAACGATGAAGCCGTCCACCCCGAGATCGAGGAACGACCGAATGGCGTCTTCTTCGACTTCGCGGCTGTCATAGGTCAGCTTCATGAGCATGCGGCAGTTCGTCTCGGCGCAGCCCCGCTCGACGCCGTGAATGAGCTGCGACCCGTACGATTCGGCGAATTCGGGCAGAATCAGCCCCACCAGCCTCGTCCTTCCCGCCGGAGATATCGCAGCGGGCTCGGCTATGCCCGTATCGCGCAAGGCGCCTTCCATGTCCGGCAAGACGTTCGAGACGTAAGAGCCTTTGCCCCTGATCCGCTCGACGAGCTTCTTCTGGGCCAGCGTCTCGAGCGCCTTCTTCGTCGTAATCCGACTGACGTTGAACTGGTCGGCCAATTCATTCTCCGAAGGCAGGCGGTCGCCGGTCTTCAACTCGCCGTCCTTGATTCTCTGCAGCAGATGATTGTAGATTTGTTCGTATAAAGGCGCTTTCATGTGCGATCATCCTTCAGAAGTTATGATATACCAACTATACATAACCGAATGAGCGAGTTCAAGGTCAATTTAATCGCCTAAAACTAAAAAAAGTTCACATCGTCTGCTATAAACCGAGCAGGAATGCACCCTTTCCATACGCCCCCTTGCCTGCTGGGCAAATTTCAGTTTCCATGTTATGTTGATATATCAATTAATCAAAGTATATTGACAGCATATTTTACCAGATGATATGCTCGGCTCACGCACCCCTTTCTTCTTGCTGGCAGCATGACCGGATTACCGGCTCTGCGACCCAGCGTGCCTCAGACCTGCCTTTGAATGGAATCGAAAACGCTTTCAACGGAGGTGAGCGAGCAGACCGCCGACGTTTCGCGACGCGGCAACGGCAAGCATTACACTATTCAATGGAGGTTCGATGAAATGACGCTGAAACCAGGCAGCAAACTGTTCATCTGGACGACGGCGGCGGCCTTGACGCTGTCGGCGTGGTCCGGGATCGGAGCATCGCATGCTTCCGCATCGTCCGGCACGGCAGGCAATACGATAACGGCATCCTTCACCAGGGCGGACGCGGACGCGGCGATTCAGGCGTTCAACCGGACGTTCTGGGACAGCAGCAAGAAGTTCTACTGGGCCAATTCGAATAAAGGCACCTCGTATCAAGGCTTCTGGGTCGAAGCGGAGCTGTGGGAAATGGTCATGGACGCCTACCAGAATGCCTCCGATCCTGCGCTGAAAGCGCAGCTGCGCCAGCAAATCGACGACGTGTTCGACGGCACCGTGGCGAGCTATGGTCCGGACTGGACGAACAATCCTTTCAATGACGACATCATGTGGTGGGCGATGGCAAGCGCGCGCGCCTACGAGATTACGAAGGAACAGCGTTACTTGGATAAGGCGAAATATTACTTCGATTTCGTATACGACACGCAGTGGGACGACGAATTCGCGGGCGGCGGCATCTGGTGGATGAACAGCGACCACTCGACCAAGAACGCCTGCATCAACTTCCCTGCCGCCGAAGCCGCCGTCTTCCTGTACAATAACACCCAAGACGCGCATTATCTGGATGCGGCGAAGAAGATATTCCGCTGGGGCAAAACGGTGCTGACCGACGGGGCCGGCGGCGTGTTCGACCGGATCGAAGTGAAGAACGGCGCCCAGCCCGGGGCGACCCATTACAATCAGGGCACGTTCATCGGCGCGGCCGTCGGCCTGTACAAGATTACCGGCGACGGCGTTTATCTCGACGATGCGATGAAAGCGGCCGACTTCACCCGGCAGCATCTGGTCGACGGCAGCGGCGTGCTTCGCTACGAAGGCCCGAACGGCGATTTGAAGGGCGGCAAGACAATCCTGCTGCGCAACCTGGCTTACCTGCAGCAGACGGTCAATCATGAGACGAGCGGCAAGGCTGCCGCGTTCGCCGGTTCGTTCAACGACTGGCTGACGTTCAATGCCAATGCGGCCTGGCGCAACCGCAACGCCGACAATATCGTGGATGGCAACTGGGGCGGGCAGTTCCTGTCCGGCACCTACGAATCGTGGTCGTCCGCCGCGGCCGTGGAAGCGCTGGCCGTCCTGCAGCCCGGCAGCTCGACGCTGACCGATCCCGTACGCGATCCGTACGCGAGAACGGAAGCGGAGACGTACAGCGTAGGCAGCGGCTTCGGCCTCGAAGGCAGCGCCGACGGCACGCTGCAATTGGGCGGGATTCAAGCCGGCGGGTATATCGCCTACCGCAACGTCGACTTCGGCGCCGCAGGCGCGGCAGGCATGATCGCCAGAGCGTCGAGCGCGACGGGCGGCGGCAATATCGAAGTCCGTCTCGATGCGCCGGACGGTCCGAAAGCAGGCACCGTGAACGTCCAGGGCACGGGCAGCTGGAATACCTTCACCGACGCGGCGGCCGTCCTCAAGGACGATCAGGGCAATCCGTCGGCGATTACGGGCGTGCACGACGTCTACCTCGTGTTCGCGCGGACGAACGACGACTACCTGTTCAATCTGAACTGGATCAAATTCACGCATGCGGATCCGACCAAGACCGACGCTTATGCCAGACTGCAGGGCATCAATGCCGACGAGGTGTCGGGGCTGAGCAAGAATACGGACGCCGGCATTCTGGACGGCGTTAAGAACGACGCGTATGCCCGCTTCAACGGCATCGATTTCGGCTCCGGCGCGGCCGGCATGACGGCCCATGTGGCGAGCGGCAGCCAAGGCGGAACGATCGAAGTGAAGCTGGACAGCCTGAACGGCCCGACCGCGGGCACAATGGAAATTCCCGCGCTCGGCAGCTGGGACAGCTGGGTCGACATCATGGCGAATATCGACGATACGCTGGCCAAGGGCGTGCACGACGTCTACCTCGTGTTCCACGGGAAGAACGGCTCGGACTATCCGGGCAATCTGGGCTGGTTCACCTTCACGACCGTGAAGGGCAAGTCGCGCGACGCCCTGGCCAAGCTGGAAGCGGAAGACTTTACGGGCGGCACCGGCTTCGGCACGGAGAACGGCGGCGGGGAAACGTATCTGGCGGGCATCAACGCGTCGAACGCTCCTTATGCCATGTACAACTATATTGATTTCGGCACGACGAGCCCCGCGCAATTCACGGTCAATGCGGCGAGCGATACGGGCGGCGGAACGATCGAGGTGCGCATCGACAGCTTGAACGGACCGGTCATCGCGACGAACCAGACGACCGGGACCGGCGGGTGGCAGAAATTCGCCGTCACCTCCGCGCCCGTCACGACGCCGGTAACCGGCAAACATATCGTGTTCCTGTTATTCAAGGGCAGCGGCTACTTGTATAACGTAGATAAGTTTACGTTCGGCGACCCGTCCGTCCTCACGGCGCCGGAAGTCCCGCCCGTGCAGGTGCCGGACAGCGTCCCTCCGGGCGATGTCGAGAACGTGCAGGTTATCCGCGATAACGGCAACGTGCAGCTGTACTGGGACGGCCCGTACGATATCGATGCGCGGCAGGTGAAGCTGCAGCCGCTCAGCGGCGGACAACCGGCGGGCGCGCTCGTGACGGTGGCCCAAGGCGTGCAGACCGCCTCCTGGTCCAACCTGGGCGACGCTTCCGATGCCATCGTCATTCATGCCGTCGATGCGTCCGGCAACGTATCGAGCGGCGTGACCGTCAGCCTTGCGGATTATCCGTCCTTCACGCTGAAGGCGGGAGGCACGGACGTTCGGAACGGCGCAGCGCTGGAAGATGACGCGGTGCTTCGTTTCCGAGCGGCTGGGGGCAAAGCGGCCATCCAATCGGCGACGGTCACGATCGACGGACATACGTATGCGGTCCATTCTCCTGCAGACCCTGTCGTCGACATCGAGCTGGCCGGCATGTCGGGCGCCAAGACGGCCGTCCTTGCGATCGCGGACGCGAGCGGCAGCACGCTCCGTCAGAGCATCGCGTTCACGGTGCGCGCAAGCATCGGATCGATGCAGCGGCTCGTCGAGCGTTACCAACAGACAGGCCAGCTGAAGGGCGCGCTGGTGCCGCAGCTGACGAACGCGCTGTCGCAGGCGCAGCATCACCTGGACGGCGGGAAGACGAAACAGGCGGCGAAGTCGGTGCAGGACTTCGTCAAGCATTTGAACAACAAAGCCCACAACGATCTCATTACGGCGAATGCCAAGGCGGTTCTCAACGGAGATGCCGCCGCGGTCATACAATCGCTGCAATAATGCTGCAGGCAGGCATCGGACAGGAGATCCGCTATTCGTCGATTATGATGCTTTTTCGCTTGCTGACGGATTGAGGTTCCGTTATTTCGCCAGAAAGACCGATTTTCGGTGCTTTCGGGAGGCAATAACAGCTCTTGTGCGGACGGAGCGTCAGTTGCGGACGAACAGAACCGTACAAGAAGACAACAAGGCAACCGGTCATCCGGTTGCCTTGTTGCGCTATGCGGCGGCGATCGGCCTCCTTCTGTCCTTAGGCGAGTGATCGGCCTCTCCGCAGGATGTCCGAGTTATCCGTCAGCGTTAACGGCCGAAATACGATATCCGCGTAATTATGAAACATGCGGCGCAAGGCATCGGTTGTTCGGAATACGGCCGGATTATGCGGATTCAGTGTCATTCCGGGAAGCGAATAAGCCCTCCCGCTTCCGATGGGAAGCGAGAGGGCTGCGTCGATTGGCGTGCACGAGCGGCGCAGGATAATCGGGACATCGAAACGCCGTTAGCCGATCGGCGTTCCGTTCGCTACCGGCTCATCCGGCTTGAGCAGCACGACGTCGCCTTCTTCCGGCACGCCGCCCAGGACAAGCACTTCGGACTCGAATCCTGCGATTCGCCGCGGCGGAAAATTGACGACGGCGATCACTTGGCGGCCGATCAGTCCTTCAGGCGCGTAGCGCCGGGTGATCTGCGCGGACGTCCGCTTGATGCCGAGCTCGCCGAAGTCGATCGTTAATTTAATGGCCGGCTTGCGAGCCTCCGGAAAAGGCTCCGCGTGAACGACAGTGCCTACGCGCATGTCCAATTGCATGAAATCTTCGATGGTTGCCATGTTGATCCCCCATGTTCGCGATATCTTCCCAGTATCGCCCATATGCCGCGTGCTTGCAAGCATGGACGGCGTCACGGCGGCGAGAGGGCAAGCAGTCACGAGTCAAGCAGGACGAACGCCGGCAGCGCGAAGACTGCGGACGCGCCAAGCAAGCGGAAGGCTCCCGGTTTCCATGCCGGCAGCTTTCCGCGATCCATGATTCGATAAAGCGATTACATTCGGTAAGGAGAATTGGAATGCCGCTCGCAACGAACGTGGATTACCCTCGCTCAACCGGCTGGCCTTCCGCCTTCTTGTACGCGGACGGCGACTGGCCCGTATACTTCTTGAACTTGGCGTGGAAATAATCGACGTTCGCATAGCCGACCTTCTCCGCCGCCTGCCGTACTTTTACGCCTTCGGACAGCAGCTCGATCGCCCTGGCAATCCGAACGCGATCCAAATAGGTGTTGAAGGAGTCGCCCGTATGATTCTTGAAGAGCTTGCCCAGATACCCGCTGTTGTAGTTGAACATCTCGGCCAGCGTCTCCAGCCGGAGCGGCTCGTCGTAATGGCGCTCGATGTAATCGGTCATTCGCCGCAGCGCCGGCTGCGTGCCGGAGATGCCGAGCCGCCCCGGCAGCTCGCGGAGCGCGCCGTCAAGCTCCTTCATCAGCGCGGGCAGATTCGGCTGCTTGTACGCCGTCGCGATTAAATTGTTATGCTCCTGCGCGGAGAACGAATCGTGCAGCGTCTCCAGCTCCGCAAGCGCATGGGTCAGCAGCTGCGCGATCGACGCGGTCACATACGCGCGCGAGCTGTTGAATGCGGCGATCGATGACGCCGCCTCCTCCAGGAACGCGCTGATGCCGGCTTCGTTCCCGGCATCGATGACGCGGCTGAGCCGCAAGGCGAGGCCCGCAAGGTCGGGCTCCGCAGCAGCTGCGCCTGCCGCGCCGCCGCTCGGCGCAGGCTCCGCCCCGGCGGCGGCCGACGCTGCGCCAGCCGGCTGGCCGAGAAGTGCCGGCGGCCCGGCATGGACGCGGCCCGGCTCCAGCAGGAAGCGATGCCGCATCAGCTCGCGCGCCGACGCGAGCGAGGCGCGGACCGCCGCCGCGTCCGTCGCGCAAGGACCGGCCGCGGCGGTATAGCGCTCCGCGCCGCAAGCCGCTTCCGCGAGCAGCCGCGCCGCAAGGCACTCGCCGGCGGCGCCATGCAGCCCGGCGGCGCCTGGCGGCGGCGTCGCTCCGCCGCCGCAAGCCTTGCCCGCTGCGCGGCTGCCTCCGCCGGCCTGCGCCGCGCTCTCGCCGGCGGCGCCGTCCGGCGGCGCAAGCGCGGACTCCGGCAACAGCCAGGCGACGCCCGGCTTCGCGTCGACGACAACGCCCGCGCCTGCGCGCTCGGCCGCTGCGGCAAGCCGTTCGCGGAAGACGCGCTCGCCGAGCGGCGCGTCGCCGTCCTCCGCCGGCTCCGCCAGTAGCATGCGGCACGCGATCGCGCCGTCCGCCGGATCGGCGTCGCGGACGACAAGCGCGGCGATATCGCTCGCATCGCCCGCCGCGCCGGCGAGCAGCTCCGCAAGCGCTTCCTCGCGAACCGGCAAGCCGCCGCCGCTCGCGGACTTCTCCGCGTCCAGCGATTCCGCGATCCGCCGCGCGTAATCCTCCAGCTCCTCCTCGTTCACCGGCTTCAGCATATAGCCCTCGATGCCGAAGCGGATCGCTTGCTGCGCGTAGGCGAAATCGGCATGCCCGCTCAAGATCAGCACCCGGCAGCGGCTGTCGCTGCGCCGAATGTCTTCGAGCAGCTCCAAGCCGTTCTTGCGCGGCATCCGGATATCGATCAGCATCAGGTCGGGCGCCAGCTCCTCGTGCAGCCGCAAGCCTTCTTCCCCGTTGCGCGCCGTCCCCGCGATACGAAACCCGAAGTCTTCCCAGTCGATCAGCGACGGCATGCCTTCGCGGATCGCGGGCTCGTCATCCACGATGACTAGTGTATGCATGGTTATTCCCCTCCTCGCCTGGCAGCCGGAACGAAATCGTCGTTCCTTCGTTCGCCCTGCTTTCAATCCGCAATCCGCTCTCCTCGCCGAAGGTCAGCTTCAGCCGCTGATGCACGTTGCGCAGCCCGATCCGGTGCTGCTTCTCCTCGTCCGTGTCGTCGAGCGACCGGCGCACTTCCGCGAGCCGCTCCGCGCTCATGCCGACGCCGTTGTCGCTCACCGCGACTTCCAGCGCCCCGTCCGCCAGCAGCTTCGTCGACACGATGACCTGACCGCCTTCCCCGGCTTCTTCAAGGCCGTGAACGACGGCGTTCTCCACCAGCGGCTGAATGATGAGCGGCGGGATAAGCGCGCTCTGCGCTTCTTCGTCCAGCCGCATGCGGAACGCCAGCCGTTCGCCGCCGTAACGGAATTGCTGAATCCCCAGGTAATACCGCACGATCTCCATCTCCTCGCCGAGCGGAATGCTCCGGGAACCGATCTCGATATTGTTGCGAATCATCCGTCCGAGCATGCGTACGACCGACGCGATTTCCTTCTCTCCCTTCATATGAATGCGCATACGAATCGATTCGAGCGCATTGAACAGAAAATGCGGATTGATCTGGCTCGCCATCATTTTCAGCTTGATATCCTTCTGCGCCAGCTCCAGCTGCGACTGGCGGCGGTTCGAGTCCTCGACTTCCTCGACGAGCGTGCGGATGCTCGCGATCATATTGTTGAACTGATGCGACAGCAGCGCGATTTCATCATTGCCCCGTATGTCCGAAACCACGGTCAAATCCCCTTTGCCCGCGCGGCTCAAATTGCGGTACAGCGTCAGCGTTCGCTTCGTCAGCACCGAAGACATGAAATAAATAAGGATGAGCGCGATGATCATGCTGATCAGCAGCACCGTAAAGCCGAGCTGCGCCACCCGGTTCGCCCCGCTGACGATCGATTCGACCGCGAACAGCGAGACGATCCGAAGCCCCGTCACGCTGGAGCGCGGCAGCAAATTTTCGACGACGACCTGGTACTGGCTGCCTTCGAAGCTCATCCGGTAGGTGCCCTGTCCTTTATCGGCCAAACCGGTAAAATTCATCGCGGACAGGTTGTTGCCGATCCAGCTTCGGTCCTTCGCCGCCACGATGTTGTTCCCGGAATCGAGAATCATCGTATCGTAAGGCTCCTGGCTCAGCATCGTATCGAATAATTGCTGGTTGACGTCGATGACGAGCACGCCCGCAGTTTTGTATTCGGGGAAGTTGATTCTTCTCACCAGGCTAAGCGACCGATCCCCATGCTTCGTCTCATCGGTCATCAGGCGCCAGTTGATCTGTTCGCTGCCGGAGACGCTGCGGTACCAGTCGGTTTGCTGAATATCCGGCGTCGCATGCAGGAAATCCCAATTCTCGAGAATCGTCTCGTTGGCCGTATAGAACCGGATGCCGTCGATCTCTCGGTACAGCTGCACCGCGTTCTTGAAGCTGGTAAAATCCCACAGCGCCTGCACGGATTCGAATACGGTAGTATAGCGCGTATTGACGAGATTTTTGAGCGACGTGCTGACCAGGTAGTCATCCGACAGGCCGATCGGAATACGCAAAATATCCGACGTCTGCGTCCGGATCTTGTCGACGTTGTTCGTCGTCTGCTTCGTCGCCTGCTCCAGCACGTTATTGCGGTAAGCGGCGGTCAGGAAGATGCCGACGAACAGCACCGGAATCAGCACGACGATGAAGAAAGCAAAGAACAATTGATTTTTCAGCCGCAAATTGTTGAAGCTGAACCTGCTTGCCAATAGACTCGCTGCCTTGCGCATACCCCGGCCTTCTCTCCGCTAATCTCGATATCCTTACAGAATAGAGCAGCCGTTACGGGACGTAAAGGCTTGCCTGGCGCCGGTGCCCGGCAAGCAGCTTAATCCGCGAATTCGCGCCCGCGAGAACGGCAGAAACAGTCTGCCCGCATGGCGGAACAGACTGTTATCTGCTTGCTGGACTTCGCCTGCGGCGTTCCCGATTCCGGTTCGGCCCTGGCGCAGCCGGTCATACGATTCTTCGCTTATGCCTTAACCTTGCCATTGCTTGACGCGGTCCTGGATCGCTTTCGTGTACATTTGCTCCATTTTCTTCGTGCCGACGTCGTCCAGCTGCTTCAGCATGTTGTCGTACACTTTGTCGAAATCGGCCGTTTTCGCAAGCACCGCTTCCGGAATCTTCTTCCAGATGATGTCCTCGGCCTTCTTGTAAATGACGCTGTAATCGGAATCCGTCGGAGCCGGGGTGTTCCAAGCCGCGCCGTACGGACGCACTTTAAACTCGCTTTCTTTCGGGAACAGGTCTTTCCACGTCGTCGCGCCGTACGCTTTCAGCGTGTCTTTCTCCGCTTGCGTATAGCCGGCTACGATTTGATCCGGGAAGTTCGTCGTATAGTAGCTGCCCGTCGAATCTTTCACGCCGTCCCCGTAGTGCGCGCTGAATATATTGTACAAGCCGATGCCCGTATCTTTCGTGAACGCGGCATTGTCTTCCGTCTTGCGCTTCTGCACGTCGGCCGGAATCGTGCGAATGCCGTTCTCGACCGTGTAGTCTTTGCCTTCCACGCCCCAGTTGCGAAGCACTTGGCCTTCGTCGGATGCCAGCCAGTCCAGGAACTTGATCGCGCGGACCGGATCTTTGCAGGATGTCGTGATGCCGATGCCCCAGCCGGCCATGAAGCCCGTTGGCGCGAAGGAGTGATCCTTGTAATCGGCGGACAGCGTTACCGGCATGTGAGCATACGTGTATGCGCCGTCATCCTTCGACTTGAGGGAGTTCTCCGCATCGGCGTAGCCCCACTCCTGGTCGATCAGGCCAAGCACGCGGCCGCTGGCGATTTTGGATTTGTACTGGTCGCTCTTCTGCACGAACGCTTCTTTATCCAGCAGGCCTTCGTTGAACAATTTGTTCAGCCAGCGGAAATATTCGCGCTCTTCCGGACGCTTGATATGCAGGGAAGCTTCGTACGTATCTTGATTGATATAGTATTCACCGTCATCCGGCAGACCAGTCGCTTCGAACGCCGGATTCGTGCCGGTGATCATGATGCGCCAGTCGTCCGTGTCCAGCGTCAGCGGAATCGTCGGCTTGCCGTCCGTCGTCGGGTTCTTGGCGACATAATCTTTAAGCGCTTTCTCGTAATCGTCAAGCGTATTGATTTTCGGATAGCCGAGTTCCTTCAGCACGCGCTGCTGCAGCTCGAAGCCGCCGCCGGCGTCGAAGTACGTCGTGTTGACCGCGTCGTTCGTCGGGAGCACGTAGATCGCTTGGTCGTCGCTGCTGTATTTCAGGCGCTGCATGTAATCGCCGTATACTTTCTTCAAGTTAGGCGCGTATTTATCGATCAGGTCGGTCAAGTCGATCATCGCGCCGGCGTCGACGAGCTTGTCGATGTCGCCTTTGGCGAACACGAGATCCGGGTATTCGCCGCTTGCCGCCATGAGCGAAATTTTATCGGTGCCGCCGCCCGTTACCGCATACTCGGCTTTGATCGTGACGCCGGTTTTGGCGGTGATTTCTTTGCCGACTTCGTCCTGCATATTGTTCCAGTTCGGGCTTGCGTCCGCGCCGAAGAACGAGAACGTGACCGGTTTCGTGTCGGCCGCGCTGCCGGCGGCATTGTTCGAAGCGCCCGCATTGCTCGAATTGGCGCTGCCGCCCGCATTCGAGGCGTTATTGGCGTTGTTGCCCGTGCTGCTTCCGCAGCCGGCCGTTACGATAATGGTGCCGGCCAGAATCAAAGCGGCCGTCGTGCGCGGTTTTCTCATTTTAGAAAGTTTCAAGATGATGCCTCCCTTATTTTGATCGAAACGCTTCCCCTTAAGCTCATAGGAGATTTCTTTATTTAGAACGGGCCCTAGGCCCGGCTAAATCAACCCAACCGTTACGCCTTGACTGCGCCGAGCGTCATGCCGCCCACGAAATAGCGCTGCAGGAACGGGTAGACGACGAGAATCGGGACGGTGACGACCATCGTGATGGCCATCTTGATCGACTCCGGCGAAACTTGATTCATCAGCTCCGCCATGTCGTTCGAGCCGCCGCGCATCGACGAGCCGCCCTGCTGGGTGCTCTCGAGCACTTTCATGAGTTCATATTGCAGCGTCGTCCATTGCGTCGAGCCGTTATACAGGTACGTATCGAACCAGGAATTCCATTGGCCGACCGCCAGGAACAGCGCGATCGTCGCCAGCGCCGGCTTGCACAGCGGCAGAATGACGCGCCAGTAAATCGTGAAATCGTTGGCGCCGTCCAGCTTCGCCGATTCCTGCAGCGCATATGGCAGGCCGTCGATGAACGAGCGGATGACGAACACGTTGAACGCGCCGACCATGCCGGGCAGGACGTAGACGTAGAACGTGCCGATCATGTGCAGGTCGCGCATCAGGATGTAGACGGGAATGAGACCGCCGGAGAAATACATCGTCAGCGCCAGGAACACCGAGACGAAGCGGCGCGCCTGGAAGTCCGGCCGGCTGAGCGTGAACGCCAGCATCGAAGCGCTTAGCAGGCCGAGCAGCGTGCCGACAACCGTCCGCATGACGGATACTTTCAAGCCTTGCAGCAGTCCGCTGTATGCCATGATGACTTTATAGTTCTGCAGCGAGAACTGCCTTGGCCATAGTTGAATGCCGCCGCGCACCGTATCCTGCGAGTCGTTGAGCGAAATCGCCAGCACGTTCAGGAACGGATAGAGCGTGACCGCGAGCAGCAGCAGCATGATGACAATATTGATGACGTCGAATGTTTTCTCGCCTCGGGTGGCGTTGAAAGATCGGTTCATTGTAAGTATGCCCCCCTACATGATGCTTTCTTTGGTCACGCGTTTGAGCGTGCCGTTCGCGATGAACAGCAGCAGAATGCTGACCACGGAATTGAAGATACCGATTGCCGTACCGAAGGAGAACCGCGCCATGCCTAGACCGTAGTTAAGCGCATACAAGTCCAGCACCTCGGAGTAATCCTTGACCAGATTGTTGCCGAGCAGGAACTGCTTCTCGAAGCCGATGCCGATCAGATGGCCGATCGACATGATGAGCAGCACCGAGATCGTCGTCCGGATGCCGGGCAAAGTGATATGCCACATTTGCTTGAACCGGTTCGCGCCGTCGACGCGGGACGCTTCGTACAGTTCGGGATCGATGCCGGTAATGGCGGCCAAATAGATGATGGCGTTCCAGCCCATTTCCTTCCACAGGTCCGATCCGGTTACGATGCCCCAGAACAAATTGCCCTTCGCCATGAATTGAATCGGCTCATGGATGATGTGCAGCCATACGAGCAGGTTGTTGACCGCGCCGCCGTCGGTGGAGAGCATTTTCGACACGATGCCTGCCACGACGACCCAGGAGACGAAATGCGGCAGGTACGAGACCGTTTGAACGGTCCGTTTGAACATTTTGCCTTTGATCTCGTTCAGCAGCACCGCGAACACGATCGGGACGATAAATCCGGCAATGAGCCCCATGATGCTCATCGCGAGCGTGTTGCGCATGACGAGGTAGAACCGCTCGTCCGTAAACAGCTCGTGGAAATGTTTGAAGCCGGCCCATTTCTGCTCGCCGAAGCTCTTGCCCGGCTTAAAATCCTGAAACGCCATCGTCCAGCCCCAGAGCGGGACATAGCTGAAAACGAACACCCAGATGACGAACGGAATCGACATGAAGTACAAATACTTTTGCGAACGCATCACTTTCCAAAATCGGGAAAAACCGCCGCGCGCCGCGCGTTTCCCGGTTTCCTTAGCCAACGGGGCCTGCCTATCTGTTAGCGCTTCCATCATAGACCTCCTTGTTCACGCGCCGCTTGCCGCCGGTTGCAGCCAAGCCGCGTTCTTGCTGTACATTTATGTTAACGGATTCTCCATCATCCTCCTACCGGCCAAATCGGTCCAGTAATCATGTCAAAATCGGACATTCATGAAAGCGCAGTCATGCAAATTAGCGATTTGCCCCGCGGATGACCGATTTTGAAGGTACGAGGGATTGTATGCCCCCTGCATTATAAACCTCGGCTGCGACCAATTTCTGCGGTAATCGCTGACAGCCTTGGCTGCGGCGGGGTGCCGCGGGCCATCGGGGCCCGCTCGGCTGCGGCGGATGGTAAGCCGGCGAATTCGTATTTCATCCCCCCCTTGATCTGCCTGCTATTCTGAGGCATTTCGCACTCCTACCCCATTTATTGCTTTCTGTAAGATGACCTTGAGCGGGCATCTTATCGAGGTAGCTCAAAAACAAGGAGGTACTCCAGTGACTCGAACTCGTACTACGATGGCCTGCGGTTTACTATTGCTTCCGTTAATTGCAGCAGGCTGCGGGAATGCTGCGAACGACAACGGCGTACGCACGAAACAAACAGGCCATGGGACAAGAATTACGCAAATGAACACCAATGGAACCGGCGGGACCGACTACCTCCGCTCCGGCTACAATCGTGCAGGCCGCATGACGACGAACAGCTACGGTACCGGTACGACGGGACTCGGATTAGGGTCGCGCGGCCCTGCCGGTACGCCTAGCTATGGTACGACCGGTTATGGTACGACCGGTTATGGCACGACGGCTAATGGCACGGCAGGCTATGGAATGACCGGTTCTGGCACGACCGGTTCTGGCATGAACGGTTATGGCACGACGGCTAATGGTACGGCCGAATCCGACACGACCGGCTTTGGCACGACCGGCACCGCTGGAAATAATACGGCGGGCTACGGCAATACAGGCCTGGGCACGACAGGAAATGGCATGACGGGCATGACGAGTTACAGTACCGGCACGAACGGATGGACGACTCTCTCCGGCGGCCGCGATAACAGCGGCGCCAGCAGAGGCACGAGCGGTTATCGCCCTTCCTCGAACGTCGACATGTCCGCCTACGGCACCGGCGCCAACGGGTCTGCGGTTCTGGAATCCCAGCTCCGCAAGCAAGGCTATAAGGATATTCTGATGCTCGGCGATATGGCCATCGTAGGCAATCGCGGAACGAGCCAAGGGCGTCCGTCGATGCAGAGCGCAGGCGCCCGAAACGTTTTGACCGTCACGGATGACAAGGCCATTCAAGCGATTAGAAACGTCAATCGCAAACTTGCCTCAAGTTCGAACGTCAGCCCTAAAGCGGCTTCGATATCATCCGATATTCGCCTGATTCTGAGCAAAGCCAAGCCTGCCCGATAAGTTAAAAAAGGTGCCAGCACGCTGGCACCTTTTTATTGTGTTCGATTTTATCCTGACCATGCCCGGCTGTTACCAAGGCCGTATTCAAGAACGACGCGGCGGGAACGCCCGCCGCGCTTTTCTTTTCGCTATATCGCTCTAACCCAGCGTAATCGTAAACTCCGCCGCTCCCGCCGCGGCCGTAAACAACGCGCCCTGCGCCGTTTGCTCGGCCAATGCGCTGCCGGACGCCGCCGACGCGATGCCGCGAAGCAGCAGCGACCACGGCTTGTTTGCGCCTTCCGCCGACACGCGCAGCTCGGTGCCATGACGAACGACGCGCACGGTCAGCGCCGCCTCGCCGGTCGTCGTCGGAACGACGGCTTCGGCCGATGCGCCGTCCGCAAGCTCGAACGCGTGCAGCACGACGCCGTCCGCATAATCGTAGTCCGGACGCTGTTCGTTCGCGCCGACCGCGATCAGGCTGTTCGGGCGAGCCAGCACCGGCAGGCTGAAATAGTCGTGCCGCTCTTTGACCCAGCCGCCTTCATACGTACGTCCGGATTGGAAGTCCGTCCAGCGTCCTTCGCCTTGCGGCACGTAGTAATGCGCTTCGCCTGCGTCGTTGAAGATCGGCGCGACGAGCAGCGAGTCGCCGAGCATGTACTGCCGGTCGAGGAAGTCGCAGGTCGGGTCGTTCGGGAATTCCAGCATCATGGCGCGCATGGCCGGGAAGCCTTGATTCGCCGCTTGGACGGCCGCGCCGAACATGTACGGCATCAGCGTCGCCTTCAGCTTGGTGAAGTGGCGCAGCACGTCGACCGCCTCTTCGTCGAACAGCCACGGCACCCGGTACGACGAGTTGCCGTGCAGGCGGCTATGCGTGGACAGCATGCCGAATGCCGTCCAGCGCTTGTACAGGTCCGGCGCCGCCGTGCTTTCGAAGCCGGAGATGTCGTGGCTCCAGAAGCCGAATCCCGACGCCGTCAACGAGAGGCCGCCGCGCAGCGATTCCGCCATGGACGGGTAGCTCGCGGAGCAGTCGCCGCCCCAGTGAACCGGGAACTTCTGGCCGCCGGCCGTCGCGGAGCGGGCGAACAGCGCCGCCTCGCCTTTGCCGAGCTTGCGCTCCAGCACCTCGAACACCGCTTTGTTATAGAGCTGCGTGTAATAGTTGTGCATTTTGAACGGATCGGAGCCGTCGTGGTAGACGACATCGGTCGGGATGCGCTCGCCGAAGTCGGTTTTGAAGCTGTCCACGCCCATGTCGACCAGCTCTTCGAGCTTGCCCTGGAACCAGCGGACGGCCGCGGGATTCGTGAAGTCAACGAGCCCCATGCCGGCTTGCCACATGTCCGTTTGCCAGACGTCGTCCTTGTTCCGCATCAGCAGGTAGCCGTTCTCCATGCCCTCGTCGAACAGATACGATTTCTGCGCGATGTACGGGTTGATCCAGACGCAGATTTTAAGCCCCTTCTCCTTCAAACGGCTCAGCATGCCCTTCGGATCCGGGAACACCGCAGGGTCCCACTTCAGGTCGGTCCACTGGTATTCCTTCATCCAGAAGCAGTCGAAATGGAACACGTGCAGCGGCAAATCGCGATCCGCCATGCCGTCGATGAAGCTGTTCACGGTCGCTTCGTCGTAGCTCGTCGTGAACGAGGTCGTCAGCCAGAGACCGAACGACCAAGCCGGAGGCAGCGCCGGACGGCCCGTCAGCTTCGTGTAGTTGGACAGCACTTCCTTCGGATCTGCGCCGCCGACGATGAAGTAATCGAGCGCTTGTCCCGGCACCGAGAACTGCACGCGCGACACGTTCTCCGATGCGACCTCGAAGGACACGTTCTCCGGATGGTTGACGAACACCCCGTAGCTGCGGTTGGACAGGTAGAACGGCACGTTCTTGTACGCCTGTTCGCTGGACGTGCCGCCGTCTTCGTTCCAAATATCGACGACTTGGCCGTTCTTCACGAACGGCGTGAAACGCTCGCCAAGGCCGTAGACGTATTCGCCGACGCCGAGGTCAAGCTGCTCGCGCATGTACGCTTCGCCCGCGTACGTGCCGATGATGGCCGGCCCTTTGTAGCCGCTGCCCGTCAGCGTGCGTCCCGCGTAGCTGAAGTCCGCGCGCCAGTCCGCGCCTTTCTTGAACGCCACGGTCAACTGGCCGCTCGTCAGCCGCCAGCCCGCTTCGTCTTCCGTCACGACCGGCGAGAAGCCCGCGTCCGCGCCAAGCTCGAAATGCGGCCCTTTGCGCTTCGTGCCTTTGTGATGGATGTATTGCACGCGAATGACGTCCGGCATCGGCGAGCTGTACACGGCCGTGAACAGCGTCGCGTTCAGCGTGTCGCCCTTGTGGTTGACATGCTTCATGGCGGCGTACAGCGTCAGCTCGTTCGCTCCCGTTTCCGCGTCGCGGATTTCCACTGGATTTTGCAGGTTGACGCCTTTGCGGATGCCCCAGTAACCGTCGGTAAATTTCATCTATTTGTACCTCCTACATGGATTTTGAAGATTACGCTTTCATGTTCTACATCTAATAATATTGATATCGGGAGCAAAATTCTTATAAAATATTGATATAAAATCGCACGATTATGATATGGAGGAGATTGCCGTGGACCGTCATACGCTCAAGGAAAACCGCATTCACGGCCGGCCGGCCTATCCGATGTCCGTCTACGAGGTCGATCTGCCGGGCCATCAGCCGAGCGTGGACTGCCACTGGCACGACGAGTGGGAATGGATGCTCGTGACGGACGGGCGCGGCCTGTTTCAGATCGGCTCGCACACCTACGAAGCCTGCGCCGGGCAGACGCTCTTCATTCGCAGCGGCGAGCTTCATGCCGTCTACCGGATCGGCGACGAGCCGTGCCGGTTCACCGCCATCGTCTTCGACGCGGAGCTGCTCGTCGGCGCCCGCTTCGACGTCGTCCAGGAGCGGTATCTCGAGCCGCTCATCAAGAAGCGGCTCGAGCCGCCGCCGCTGCTCGCGGGAGACGAGCCTTGGGAGCGCGAAACGCGGTCGCTGCTGGAGCAGGTGCTGCGGCTGAACGAGGCGCGGCGGGACGGCTACGAGCTCGATACGAAAGCGCTCCTGCTCATGGCGGCGGGACGGTTATCGCTGCATGCCGCGGCGCCTCCCGCGACGGGACGCCACGATGGCGACCATGCCAAGACGGAACGGCTGAAATCCGCGCTGAACGCGATTCACGAGCATTACGCGACGAAGCTGTCCTTAAGGAGGCTGGCATCCGAGGCCGGGATGAGCGAAGGGCATTTCTGCCGCTTCTTCAAGAGCATGGTTCGTAAAAGCCCGACCGAATACATCAACGGCTACCGCGTCCGCATGGCCGCCAGGCTGCTCGAGAACGAAGACCGCAACGTGTCGGAGGTCGCGCTGGACGTCGGGTTCGAGAACCCGAGCTATTTTATCCGCGTGTTCAAGCAGTACCAGGGCTGCACCCCGGCGGCGTATAAGAAGATGCTTGCCGGGCGGGATTGAGGGATGAAGGATTGAGAGTTATGGATGAAGGGTCATGTATGAAGGGTTGAGGGTTGAGGGTTGAGCGGATCTCATGCAAATCAGGGGAAACGTTCAAGCTTGTGAGCCGCCCCAAGGGTAAAGAACAGCGCCGCGATCGGGAAGCTCGGAGACCCATACGAGATCGGAAACAACTAGAACGTCAGCATGCCGACGCCTTTCGCTCGGACTGTCCTGTAGATCAGCGCCGGTCCGAAAGCTGCTTGCCAATATTGTATAGCTTACCCGGTCGATCCCCTCTTTCGTTGCTCCGCCGCCTTTCCTCGCTGCGATCCATGCGCGCCGGACATGAAGTCGTATTGCACAGTCAGCCCAAAGACCGCCCCGCAGGACGGTCATTGAGCCGTGTCCTTTCCCTAAGTCCGCGATCTTTGCCGAATTACCCGCTCAGCTTCACGATCCGTACGCCTTTCGCCGCAATTGCAATCCGTCCGGACAGTTCTTCGTCCGCAAGCATATCGCGGCCGCACGACTTCCCGAGATCGACTTCGGCTTCGTTCGCGGCATGGTTAAGCAGGAAGAGATAGCGCTGGCCGTCCTTCGCGCGCACCGTCGCTTCCAGATCGGCCGGCGCGGCGGCGATCGGCGTCTCGATACCGTTGTCCTGAACCAGGGTGCGGATAAAATCGTCCATGAACGCCTGGTCCGGGCTCGTCGCCACATACCAGGCGCGGCCTTGGCCGAACGCGTTCACGGTCAGCGCCGGCATGCCCTTGTAGAAGTCGTCTCCGTATTCCGCGACCACTTCCGCGCCTTCGGCGTGAATGAGGTCGCACAAGATGCCGCAGCCGTATTCGCCCGACAGCGCGCCGCGTCCGTTCTTCATGACGATCCGGTTGCGCTGTTCCGGCAGCAGGGCGTCTATTTCCTCGGCCCAGACGCCAAGCACGCTGCGCAGCTCGCCCGGATAGCCGCCGAGCGTCACGATGTCGTTCTCGTTCACGATGCCGCTGAAGAACGTCGTCACGAACGTGCCGCCCGCAGCGACGAACGCCTCGACCTTCTGCGCAAAACCCGGGCGGAGCATGTACAGCACCGGCGCGATGACGACCTTGTACTTGTCCAGCGCTTCCTCGACGCTGATCATGTCGGCCGCGATATGCTGCTTATAGAGCGCGTCGTAGAACTTGTGCACCTCGTTCACGTAGTCGAGCGCGACCGAAGGGCCGCTCGACAGCTCTATCGCCCAGCGATTCTGCCAATCGTAGACGATGGCGACCTGCGACTCCAGCCGGGAATCCAACAGCGCGTCGCCCAGAGCGCCCAGCTCCCGGCCCAATTCCGCAACTTCGCGGAACACGCGCGTGTTCTCATGGCCGGCATGCTCGATGACGGCGCCGTGGTATTTCTCGCAAGCGCCGACGGAACGGCGGAGCTGGAAGAACATGACCGTATCCGCGCCGCGCGCGACGGCCTGGTAGCTCCACAGCCGCATGACGCCGGGCCGCTTGAGCGAATTGTACGGCTGCCAATTCTGCTGGCTCGGCGTCTGTTCCATCAGCATGAACGGCTGGCCGCTCTTCAGCCCGCGCATCAAGTCATGCGTCATCGCCGTGAAGCTCGCGGGCGTATCGAGGCTCGGGTAATTGTCCCAGGAGACGATGTCCATATGCTTGGCCCATTCGAAATAATCAAGCGCCGGATAGAAGCCCATCAGGTTCGTCGTGACCGGTATGTCCGGCGTCCGCGCCTTGACTTCGTCGTATTCCAGTTTGTAACAGGCGAGCAGGCTGTCCGATTGGAAGCGGCGATAATCCAGCGAAATGCCCTGGAAATTGCTGCGGTGGCCGCCCCATTCCTCGCTCAGCTCGTTCGGCACCGGAATCTCGTCCCAATCGTAGAACGCGTGACCCCAGAAACGGGTGTTCCAGGCGCGGTTCAGCGCATCCAGCGTGTCGTATTTGTCCTTCAGCCAGCCATGGAACGCCGCCGCGCAATTGTCGCAATAGCAATAGCCGCCGTATTCATTGGAAATATGCCAAATCAGGAGCGCCGGATGGTCTTTGTAACGATCCGCCAGTCTGCCGGCAAGAGCGGCCGCGTGCTTCCGGTACGTCGGGCTGTTCGGGCAGGAATTATGGCGTCCGCCGAATTTGCGCTTGCGTCCTTGATAATCGACCCGCAGCACGTCGGGATGCCGTTTCGCCATCCACGCCGGATGCGCCCCCGTTCCCGTCGCCAGGCATACGCCGACGCCTTGGGCGTGAAGCAGGTCCATCTGCTCGTCCAGCCAGGCAAAATCGTACGTCTCCTCATCGGGCTGATCCAGCGCCCAGCTGAATACGTTGATCGTGGCCACGTCGATGCCGGCCAATTTGAACATCCGATGATCTTCGGACCAGGTTTCGCGATCCCATTGCTCGGGGTTGTAGTCCCCGCCGTACCATATTTTCGGAAGCTTCCCGTTCATCATGTTTGCGCACATCCTTTTATTCGCCGCTATTGGGCATATAATGATATTTCCATTGTAGTTGCGACTCGATATAATCGAAATATAATTAATTTCCTCAGTGATATAATAATCTTGCAATCGTAATTGCGATTCTAGTTGTCCTGCATGTGCTTGCACGAACCAACCGAAGCCGATCGCTAGTAGCTCTGCCCGAAAGGAAGACCGATACATGCTTGTCGAACATAAGGAAACGCTTGTCGCGGAGCATCGCCGGTTCGTCTCCGCCATCGCGCAGGCGCAATCGCTGCCGCTCTATATGGAGAGCATCGGATTCAATCCGGCGCAAGAGCCGATTCAGAGACCGAACGGCTATCCGCTCTACCACTGGCTGCAAACCGTGGACGGCGAAGGCGAGATCCGGTCTCAGGGCCGCGTTCAGCCGCTGCCGGCGGGCGCGGGCGTTCTCTTTGCGCCGGGAGAGCCCCATGAATACCGGCGGACCGCCGAGCTGTGGCGGACCCATTACGTCACGTTCGGAGGAACCGCCGCCCCTGGCATTCTGGAATCGCTCGGCATGCCCGCCTCCGCCTCGTACAGCTGGGAGGCGGATTCTCCGATGGCCAGGCAGCTGCCCGCCATGCTTGAAGAAGCCTCCTGCGGCGGCGACGTGTTCGGCCTTGACGCCTCGCGCGGCGTCTACGGCTTCCTGCTGACGCTCTGGAAATTCGGCCAAGCGCAGGATAATCCGCGGAACGATATCTCGCAAAGCTTGCAGCGGATCGCGCCGCTGCTGGATTGGCTGGAGGCCAGCCTGCCGGATCCGGCGTTGAACCTCGGCGAAATGGCCGCGTTCAGCGGCTTGTCGCCGCGGCGGCTGAACACGCTCTTCCATCAGCTGTTCGGCCTCTCGCCGTACGCTTATTTGCTCCAGCTGCGAATCCGGCGCTCCCAAGAGCTGCTTGTCAGCCGCTCCGGACGAACGGTAGCCCAGATCGGACAGGACGTCGGCTTCCGTGACGCCAGCCATTTCGTCGCCACGTTCCGGCGGCATACCGGCGAGACGCCGGAACGTTTCCGGCAGCGTTGAGGCTGCCGGAAACGGTGAGCATCACGGCAACGTCAAGCTCCCGGTAGCGACGAGCTCCCTGCAGCGGAGAAACTCCAGCAAACGACGAGCAGCCAGGGCAACGGCGAACTCCCCGGCAGCGACGAGCTTCCCGGCAGCGACAAGGCTGTCCCAAAAGTAAGTTAGGGGACAGATCGAAACAGTAAAACCGCAAAGACCCAAAACGGGCAGAGCTAGCTCTGCCCGTCTTGGGTCTTTTTGCGAAAATATCATGTTCATTGGGATCGCATGGCACCAGCGAACGGATTTCCGCTTGTCCGGGGCAAGTCCGTTGCCAATCGCTGGTCGAGCCTTATGTGTGAAGCGTCCCTGAGCATAGTTAGGTTAAGGACAGGCTACCCCGGCGGCGGACACAGAATCCGCTATTTAATCATAATTCGATCGTTTTCATAAACGATCGGACACAGGATCCGCTATTGCCCCCGGTATGCGCTGGAACCTTTCCTCCCATGCCAAATATCGGAACGTCGGTCCGTAAGCACAGCGAAAACCTCTGAAAATCGTCAAATAGCGAATCCCCTGCCCGCTTGAATCGTTCGCATTCCGTCATGGCAACCCGACATGCCCAGCCCACTCTAATCGCCGCTACTTCGACGCAGGCATCATCGGCATTTGCAATGCGGGCTCCTTGCTGATTTCGCCGATGCTGCTGCTGAACTTGTTCACCTCGTCCTTCAGCCGAAGCATGCGCTGGTCGAGCATGCCGATCATATCGGCCGTCGCTTTCAGCTCCTCGCGGATGGACAGCGGCATATCGTCGTGGAATTGATAGTAGATTTTGTGCTCCAGGCTGGCCCAGAAATCCATCGCGATCGTGCGCAGCTGAATTTCGACCGTCACATGCTCCGTCCGCTGCGACAGGAAGATCGGGATGCGGATAATCAAGTGCAGGCTCTGATAGCCGTTCGGCTTCGGATTGCGGATGTAATCCTTCTCTTCGATCACTTCCACGTCGCCTTGGCTGCGAATCATCTCGTATACCCGGTACACGTCCGTCGTGAACGAACAGATCACCCTGACGCCGGCGATGTCGCGAATATAGGCGGTCGCGTTCTCCTTCGATACCTCCAGCCCTTTGCGCTGCAGCTTCTCGACGATGCCTTCGGGCGATTTGATCCGCGTCTTCACATGCTCGATCGGATTATAGTTCTGAATGAACTGCAGTTCCTCGTTCAGAATCGTCAGCTTCGTGCTTACTTCATCCAGCGCGAATTTATAGCTCATGAGCATTTTCGCCCATTCCATAACCTGTTGCTTGTCCATCATCGTTCTTCACTCCCGGTGGGCATGTATGCCTGTTGACTGTTATAAAATCGGCGACAGCAGCCGCACGCATGACTCGCGAAATCGCTGCATCCTGGAACGCCGCTGGTACTGCTCGTACGTCAGCTCCGTGCAGTCCTTCATGTCGTCTTCGAATATACGTTGCAGCCGCGAAGCGGTTTCCGTATCGTAGAGAATCGCATTGACCTCGAAATTCAGCTTGAAGCTGCGGATATCGACGTTGGCGGTTCCGACGGAGGCGACGCTGCCGTCGACGACGATCGCCTTGGCGTGAAGGAAGCCTTTCTCGTAGAGGTAGCATTTCATGCCTTCCTCGAGCAGCTCGCCCAAATAGGAAAAGGTTGCCCAATAAACCATTTTATGATCCGGCTTGCCCGGCAGCATGATCCGGACGTCGATGCCCGACAGCACGGCCAGCTTGAGGGCGTTCAGCACGCTCTCGTCGGGTATAAAATACGGCGTCTGCATGTAGATCGACTTCTTCGCCGCGAAAATCATTTTGATGTACGCGTTCTTGATTTGCTCGAGCGTCTGATCGGGTCCGCTGGAGACGATCTGAATGCCCGTCGAGCCCGTATTCGCCGCCGGCGGGAACAAGCCCAGCACTTCGCGGCTGAAGGAGACGGGGCTGGCCAGATTCCAGTCCATCATATAGTTCGCCTGCATTTGCAGCACGGCGTAACCGGTGATCCGCAGATGGGTATCGCGCCAGAAGCCGAACCGCTTGTTGCGTCCCATGTACTCGTCGCCGACGTTGAAGCCGCCGATGTAGCCGATCTGGCCGTCGATAATGGCGAGCTTGCGGTGGTTGCGGTAATTCACGCGTATGTTCAAATACGGGATTTTGGAGGGGAAGAAATACGTCACTTCTCCGCCGGCCTGCACGAGTGATTGGAAGAACTCCCGCTTCAGCATCGAGCTCCCGATATCGTCCACGAGAAAACGGACCTTCACGCCCTGCTTCGCCTTCTCGGTCAACGCCTCGACGAGCCGCCTGCCGATATCGTCGTTGTGGACGATGTAGTACATCAGATGAATATGATGCGTCGCGCGCGCAATATCGGCGAACAACGCCTCGAATTTATCGGGCCCGTTCGTATAAATGTCGACATGATTGTTCTGCGTATACAGCGCGAAGCCGCTCGTTAAATTCATGTAGATCAAGTCCGCGTATTGCTCCGCCGCATCATCATTAAACACAATCCGGTGATCCCGAAACTCCCGCCGCTGCTGCTCGATGAGCGCCGTTATCGTTTCCTTCGTGCGCTTGTTCAGCTTGTACAGCTTCTTCTTGCTCAAATTCTGCCCGAACACCAAGTAGACCACGAAGCCAACGGCCGGCAGGAACAAGAGGACCATGAGCCATGCCCACGTTACGCCGACGTTGCGCCGTTCCATGAACATGACCGCGATCGCGAGCGGAAGGTTGATGATTGTAATAATGGAAACCAGATTGGATAAGACAAAGTCCATCATGCTCGTGCACCTCGTTGCCGATCGTTATTCGCCCAGATCCAGTATAACCGATACCGGCCTATTAGGAAAATTAAGGCATGCCGCCATTTCTGGCCCGGCGAGCGGCAAGTATTGCATAGCCGCGAGTAATAACGCGCTGATAAACGCGCAGTCCGTCAACGTCGAGCAACTGTTCGTCAGGAATACGCGTCGGCGCTGCGCGTAAGGATACGGTCGACGCTGCGATATCAAGGTACTTGGCTTGTCGTTGATCGGTGAGTCATCGGATTGGTTCTGGCGCTGTAATCCTCAAGACAGTAACCCTGTTGATAGTTGCTCCAATTCGCAGGGGTTCCACCAATGTAGTGCACGTAGTGCACCTCTTTGCTCGATTGCAGCGGGTTCTCCGACAATGAAACCTGTCGCTGTTCCACTAACATCAATGGACGGAGGTACGCAGACCGACATCTGCGAACTAGACAAACTCAGATAAATCCTTCACTTGCAGTCGATATCGCATCCTTCTTCCCGAAGGAGACGGCACTGCGTGGATGTGGCCTTTTTCCTCCAAGGCAGCCAAGCTTCTCGCTATCGTTCGCCAATTTATTCCGAGCGCGTTCTCGGCTTCAATCGGTGCTAGCTCTACCCATCGCTCCTGCATGAGGTGCAGGAGCGCCCGTTCGTATACATCCAGCGATTGTTGCTCCGTACCCACCATCCCGCCCCACTTGGCCAAACCCATCAGCAGCGTTTGCTGACAGCGGCGCGGCTTTTCGTCGATGTCGTCATACGCAAAGCGCAGCAAATGCCAGCCTTGGATGAGCAGATGATTCTGACGCTGGAGATCGTCCGCGAATTTCCAGCGGCTAATGTCGCGCCAATGAGGCCCGAAGCCGTCGATTTCCAAAATCAACCGAAGCGGCAGCGGAGGCATGTAGGCGAAATCCGCAAATCGCTTCCCTCCTTTCATATCCGTTAGCTCATACTCGGGATGAAGGTGATCCAAATGACCGACGGCCGGCCACCAGACGTTGGCGAGCAGTTTCTTCTCCGCTTGATCGCGTTCCGTTAGTCTCCGTTTCCGTTCATCCGAGCTGTTCGCCAATGCATGTTCCATCCTACGCGCGTAAGCCGTCTCAAACCGCCGATCCATGTGCCTCTCTCCTCGCGATAATAAAATAAGGCTGCCCCTCGATCTAACGAGAGAACAGCCTGTGCTTCAGGACGTATGAACAACAAATAGATAACAAGCTTAGCATAAGGAGTACACGCCGCCAACAATTAATAAGCTCAACCTGCCGTCTACAAATACTTCATCAAATTGCTCACCACATGCTCCAAATGCTCCTTCATCCGCTGGCCGGCCAGCGCCGCATCGCGGGCGGAGACGGCTTCGAAGATCGCCAGATGCTCGCGGTACAGCCGTTCGGCTACGGATCGATTGGCGTAGATCTGAACCCGCCGAATGTCGCGGATAACCGTCTCCAGCTGGCCGACGATCGACTCGAACAGGCGGAGCATAATGGAGTTGCGGGTCGCCTTGGCCAGCGTCAGGTGGAAGAGCAAGTCCGTCCGCTCGCCTTCCTGATCGTCGCCGACCGTGGCCTCCATCTCCTGAACCAGGCCGCGAAGCAGCTCCAGATCGGCCTCGCTCGCCTTCTCTGCGGCGATGGAGGCATTCGACACTTCGAGCGACTGCCGGGCTTCCAGCAGCTCGAGCAGCGTTTCGCGGTTCATCCGCAGCGCCTGCAGCTCGGGCAGCTCCACCGGCACAGGCGCGCTGCTGATGACGCGGCAGCCGCCGCCTTGGCGAATCTCGATGAATCCCATCGCCTTCAAGGCGCTCAGCGCTTCCCTCGTCGTCGAACGGCCGACGCCGAACTGCTCCGACATTTCTTTGGTCGACGGCAGCTTATCGCCGACCTTCAGCTTGCCGTCCAGGATGAGCTGCTTCAGCTGCTCGGCGATTTCTTCATAATGATTGCGTTTCGACAGACGGGTGATTTCCATGCTGAAGCTCCTCCTTTCATCAAGCCGTTACAACGCACGAGCATAGGAAGCACGGAACGATAGTCGGCATCAATCGCTTGCCGCCTGCCCTCGCGTACCGCGTGCGGCGCGTACCCATCGCGTCCCGCTCGCACATTTCACCCTCGCCTCCCTCGGCGCTCGTGAAGGCGCCGGCAGCTACGTGCGCCAAGGCACAGCACAATCGCGGCGGACGCACGCCAGCTGCTTGGCGCGCTGCGACTCCGTCTCTATCTTCGCGTAGGTTAAGGTCCGATCACGAAGAATCTCTGGGAAATCGTATCATCTTCAGGAGCGGAATTGCAACGCTGCCCGCTATCCGCCAGCTTACCCGACGATCAACGCATAGACGACGCCCGGGCCGTGAACGCCGATCGTCAAATCGTTCTCGATGTCTGCCGAACGGCTCGGCCCCGAGATGAAATGAATGCCTGCCGGGAGGTTCTCTCTCCCCATGCGGTCGAAGTTGACCAGCACCTCGCCCAGCCGCGTATGCAGCCGCTCGATCGGAATAATGACCATCAGCACCGTCGGCAGCAAGCTGACGGAACGGCCCTTATCCTTCGACGAGAGCACCGTGACGGAGCCGGTATACGCAGCCGCGTAATCCGCGACGACGACGCCGAAATCCGCTTCCGCCGCGCGCGCCTTCCACTGCTCCTCCGGATCGCTGTTCCAGACGGAGAAGGACGCTTCCGGCATCGCTGCTTCCAGGTTCAGCGCGTTCAGCTCCGGCTGGTTCTGCCGGATGACGTACCGCGCGCTCATGTCGGCCGCCTTGCCGGCGATGAACGCCCGCGCTTCCTCCATTGTCGCCAGGCGCTCCGTGTGGCCGCCGGCCGCCTTGAAATTCGCCCGGAATTTCTCGACCCGCTCGTCTAGCGGCCATTCGAATTCCTGCCAGAAATCCGGCGCGCCCCGAAAAGGATGCGCTGGCGGCTGCGTCGGGCGCGGCCTGCGCAGCTTGCTGGAGATGCCGTCGATGAACGCGGCTTGCTTGGCGCGGGATTGGGCCTCCAGCTCGGCCAGCCACGCTTGATGCTCCTTCGATTTAGCCATGATGTCCGTGGCCTCCTTTGCCCGATTCGCGATCCTTCACGATCTGTTCCATCCGGCTCTTCATGGCCGGGTCCATGTCCTGCAGTCCGTGGCGGATTTCTTCCTCCATCGTCTTCCACTGCTGGCGGAACGACTGCTTCGCCAGGCTCGGCGCGACGCGATACGTGTTCCAGCCTTTCAGCGGGCCGACCTTAAGGCGGATGCCGCCGCCCTTGACGACGAGCTTCTGGCCGATCTGACCGAGCTTGACCGCCGCTCCGAAGCGCTTGGCGTTCGACATGACGGTCGCGAATCCTTTCATTGCTGCCGCCTCCAGCTTGTCGCCGCGGCCGGCTTCGAGCTTGCGCCGGCGCAGGTAGATGAGCATCTCGTGCAGCGGGATTTTGACCGGACACGCTTCATAGCACGCGCCGCATAGGCTGGACGCGTTCGCGATATCGTCCCATTCCGCGACGTTCTTCTTCAGCGCCGGCGTCAGCACCGCGCCGATCGGTCCGCTGTACGTGCCGCCGTAGGCATGGCCGCCGATATGGCGGTACACCGGACAGGCGTTCAAGCATGCGCCGCAGCGGATGCAGTTGAGCAGTTCCTGGAATTCCGGATCGCCGAGCTGCAGGGAACGTCCGTTATCGACGATGATGATATGCATCTCTTCCGGTCCGTCGGCGTCGGCGCCGCGGCGAGGCCCGGTAATGCCGGACATGTACACCGTCAGCTTCTGGCCCGTGGCGGAACGCGGGAGCAGCGTCGCCATCACTTCCAGGTCCGCGAAGGACGGAATGATGCGCTCCATGCCCATGAGCGTGATTTGCGTCTTCGGCACGGTCGTGACCATGCGGGCATTGCCCTCGTTCTCGAACAGCACCATCGAGCCCGTCTCGGCGATGGCGAAATTGCAGCCCGTCATGCCGATGTCCGCTTCCAGGAACTTCTCCCGCAGCTTGCGGCGCACGAAGCCCGCCAGCACCTGCGTATCCGGCGCCAGCGTCTCGCCCGCGTCGGCCGACAGCAGCTCCGCGATCTGATAGCGGTTCTTGTGGATTGCCGGAATGATGATATGCGACGGCGTTTCCCCCGCCAATTGGATGATATACTCGCCAAGGTCCGTCTCGATCGCCTCGACGCCGATTTCCTCGAGCGCATGGTTCAAATGCAGCTCCTCGGTGACCATCGATTTCGACTTCACGACCGTCTTCGCTTCCGCGTGCTTCGCCACGTCGAGCGCGATCTTCACCGCATCCGCCGCCGTCTCCGCGAAATGCACGTGCACGCCGTTCGCCCGCGCGTTCTCCGCGAACAGATTCAAGTAATAGTCCAGATGCGCGATCGTATGCAGCCGAATTTGCCGGCCGCGCTCGCGCCATTCGTCCCAGTTGCCGTGATCGGCCGCCGCGTTCATCTTGCCCGCGCGCAGACGCTCCGTCGTGAATTTGACCGCTTTTCGCAGAAAATCGTTGTTCAGCGCCAGTCCGGCGCGCTCCTTGACGGTTGCGCCGCCAGCCGTCGTTCCCGTGCCCGCTCCGCTCATGCGCCCTTCACTCCTTCATATAGCAGTTCGGCCAGATGCATGACGCGCACCGGCTTATCGCGATACCGCAAATTGCCCGCGATGTTCATCAGGCATGCCATATCGAGCCCGACGAGCACCTCGGCCTCCGTCTCCAGGACATGCTCCGACTTCTCACTCACCATCGCGCCGGAAATGTCCGACATCTTCACGGCGAAAGTGCCGCCGAAACCGCAGCAGTCGTTCGCGAACGGCAGCTCGACGAATTCGAGGCCGTCCACCTGCTCCATCAGGACGAGCGGTTCTTCCTTCACGCCGAGCAGCCGGCTGCCGTGGCAGGACGGATGGTAAGTCACCTTATGCGGGAATCGTGCCCCGACGTCCGTAATCCCGAGCACCTGCACGAGAAATTGCGTGAATTCGTACGATTTCGCCTGCAGGTTAAGCGCTTTCTCCAACATGACCGGATCATGCTCGAACAGCTTCGGATAGTGATGGATCATGAAGGTGCATGAGCCCGAAGGCGAGATCACGAAATCGGCATCCTCGAACGCGGCGATGATCGTGCTCGCCGTCTCGCGCGCTTCCTTCCAATAGCCGCCGTTGAACGCCGGCTGCCCGCAGCAGGTCTGCACGGTCGGAAATTCAAGCGTGACGCCGTATTTCGCCAGCAGGCGAACCATCGCTTCCCCGACGCGAGGGTATAAGGCATCGCTCAAACATGTAATAAACATCGAGACTTTCACTACACGGCACCTCTCTCCAAGTTGGTTGCATACCCGAGCAGCGAACAAAGTTAGCGACCAGGGTGGTTTATGATTATCATTTTATCAGGTTGTCAGACATGTTGACAATACAAAAATGTCCGTATTTGCCGATATTCGCGACTTTTGTGTTTCGCGCAATTCGTAACTCAAACTACCGCCCGGAGGGCAGCAGGCGGCTTGCATTCAGCCCTATTTCTACACGCGCAGCGATCGCTTCGATGTAGGAACCTAAATCGCCGGCAAGCTTAATCGCGATGGCAAGCTAGACGACGTTACTCATCGATCACGCATGCTCCATTCGCTGAAGTGTACGATGACCGGGCATGAAGCTCCATATCGCGACCGCGCAATTCGGATCCATGACGTTGCCAATAGCACAAAGAAACCCGACGTTTGAAAAACGCGGATTTCCCAGGCTGTCGAGTATGAACATGCCCTGGCTATCGACGATGCTTAAGCAGACAGTGGCAGCTGCCAAGAGCAACGGACAATAGATCCGTTAATTCGGCAATATCGGAGGTTGGGGAGGTGCCATCGGACACACGATCCGTTATGGCCGCACGTAAGCCCCGAATACATGCCTTTCGAGCGCAATAGCGGATCTCCTGTCCGCGAGGACACGAAAAGGGGAAGAAATCCGGCTAATAGCGAATCTCTTGTCCGCTTCCTTGTTCCACGGCTCTCACTGCTGCCTAATCAGCATGAATCGGATTTCCAAGCGGTAAGTTCGGCAGACGAGGTTGGCAAGGTCGTGTAGCTGCCGACGGGACGACATTGTACCGACGCGGTCGGTGTTGCTGCCGACCCGGGCCGTAACTGCCCACGCAGTTGGCGTTGCTGCCGACGCGGCCCCGTACCTACCGCCCCGGTGGGCATTGCTGCCAACGCGGTCCCAGACCTGCCGACGCGGGCAGCGTTGCTACCGACGAAGTCAGCGTTGCTGCCGACCCGGTCGGCATTGCTACCAACCCGGCCAGCGCCGCTGCCCACGCGGCCGGCGCTGCTACCCACGCGGCCGGCATTGCTGCCGACGCGGGCCCGTACCTGCCGACGCAAGCCCCATAGCTGCAGCTCGGAAGCCGCGGCTCGCGTTGTCCAGCAGCTTACCATGCGCCGGCGCTCACGCCCCGCCTGCAACCTACACCGTTTGCACGTCTATCCCCCGCTCCGCCAGGGCGCCGAGCGACTCCTGCGGCACGCGGCGGTCCGTAATGATGCGGTGCACGTCGCCGAGCTCCGCCACATGCGTGAACGCCTGGACGCCGAATTTGCTGGCGTCGGCGAGGAGGATGACCTCGTCGGCCATGCCGATCATCTTCTGCTTGATGCGCGCCTGCAGCTCGTTGGACTCGCTGATGCCCCGCTCCAGATGCACGCCTTTGCAGGAGAAGAATACCTTGTCGACGTGATACGCGTCGAGCGAACGTTCCGCGAGCGGACCGACGAACGACAGCGAACGCTGCGCCAGCGTGCCGCCCGTGGAGATCACCTCGATGCGCTCCTTGCCGCTCAGCTCCGTCGCTACCTTGATGGAATTCGTCAGCACCGTCAGCTGCACGTCCGGCAGGATCGATGCCATATACCACGCGGTCGAGCTGGCATCGAGCAGGATGCGGTCCTTCGGACGGATCAGCTTCACCGCCTCCTTGGCGATGCGCCGCTTCTCCTCCGCATGCGTGATTTCGCGTTCCGCGTACGGAATTTCCGGCTGCGACGGCGCATCCTTGACGCTCACCGCCCCGCCATGAGACCGGCGGAGCCGGCCGGCTTGCTCAAGCCGGTCCAAATCGCGGCGGATCGTTTCTTCCGTCACCCGGCACAGCTCGCTCAGCTCCGTCACCCGGATGCTGCCGCGTTCGTTTACCAGCCCAACAATTTTCTCATAGCGTTCTGCAACCAGCATAGTCTACCTCTTCCTGCGTATTCTCGATCGTATCGTTATTATCATTGCATCAATATTGAAAGCCACTCATCAGGAAAGGCCCGCAAGCGCGCGGAACTTCCCGTACGCCGCTTCCCAAGCCGCGCCATCGCGCGGTTCGTACTCCGTGACCGGGAACGATTCGCGAATGACCCGGCGCGCTTCCCATATATCCTTCAGCTCGCCTTGCGCGATCCATTGGACGACCAGGTTGCCGAGCGCGCTGCCCTCGACCGGTCCGGCCCATACCGGCTTGCCGATCGCGTTCGCCGACCATTGGCACAGCAGCGCGTTCTGGATGCCGCCGCCGACCATATGGAGGCCGCTGAAGCTTTTGCCCGACAGGCGCTCTGTTAATTCAAGCACATATCGGTATTTCAAAGCAAGGCTTTCCAGAATGCAGCGGACCGTCTCGCCCGGCGTCTGCGGCGCGCGCTGCCCCGAGTTCGCGCAATAGCTCGCGATACGAGAAGGCATGTCGCCGGGATGGAGGAACATCGGGTCGTCCGGATCGATGAACGAGCCGAACGCCGGCGCCTGCTCCGCGAGGGCCACCAGCTCGGGGAAGCCGTACGACATTCCCGCGTTCTCCCACGTCCGGCGGGTCTCCTGCAGAATCCAGAGGCCCATGATGTTCTTCAGCAGCCGGAACGTTCCGTTCACGCCGCCTTCGTTGGTGAAGTTCAGCTCCTGCGCCAGCTCGCCCATGACCGGCCGGTCCACTTCCGTGCCCATGAGCGACCACGTGCCGCAGCTCAAGTAGGCAAAATCCCGCTCGAGCGCCGGCACTGCCGCAACCGCCGCGCCCGTATCGTGCTCGGCAACCGCGTAGACCGGGATCGTGCCGATGCCTAGCTCCTCCGTCAGCGACGCGCGCGTCTGCCCGACGCGCGTGCCTGGCTGCACGACCGTGCCGAACAGCGCCGGCGAGACGCCGATATCGCCGAGCAGGTCCGCGTCCCAGCCGCCCAGGATCGGATTGTATAATTGCGTCGTCGACGCGTTCGAGAACTCGCCGAACATCTCGCCCGTCAGGAAGTAGCGCAGCAAATCCGGGATCATCAGGAAATGCCGGCCCTGCTCCAGCAGCGGCGAATCCGCTTCCTTCAATGCGGCCAGCTGATAGATCGTATTGAACGGCAGGAACTGAATGCCCGTGCGGCCGAAAATCCGCTCCGGCGTCAGCCGCGCCATCGTCCGCTCCATCACGCCGTCCGTATGGCGGTCGCGGTAATGGTACGGATTGCCGAGCAGCTCGCCGTTCCGCCCGATGAAGCCGAAATCGACGGCCCAGGAATCGATCGCCAGGCTGGATGGGGTCTCGCCGGCATGCTTCGCTTTCAGCAGCCCTTGCTTGATATCGTGATATAGACGAAGAATATCCCATTGCAGGCGGTCGCCGATCGCTACCGGATCGTTCCCGAAGCGATGGATCTCCTCCACCTCGATCGTGCGGTTGTTAAGACGGCCAAGCAGCGCCCTGCCGCTGCTCGCCCCAAGGTCGTATGCCAAAATGCTGGGCAAAGGAAGTCCTCCTCAACGTTCGTCTATGCTTGTTCTTCTCCGGCTGCCCCCGAAACGCAAACCGCTGCGGACGAATCCGCAGCGGCCGGGCCAGCTTCGGCCGGCGATTACTTCTTCGCCACGGCGGCTTCCGCCCCGCGCTTCAGCAGCACGTTCTGCTCGTAGGCTTTCACTTCGGCGAGCCATGCTTCGCGAACCGGCACGCCTTGTTTCGCGCAATAGTAATCCCATACCGCGCCGAACGGATAGGACTTGAATTCTTCCTGCAGCGCCAGGCGCGTCGTGAAGTCGAAGTTCAGCTCGGCTTCGCGGAGCGCTTCGACCGGATCGAGGAAGCCGCGCAGCAGCGCCTTGATCGTGTTGCGCGTGCCGATGACCCAAGCCGCGACGCGGTTGATGCTCGCATCGAAGAAGTCGAGGCCGATATGCGTCTTGCCCAGCAGATCGCCGCGGACGAGCTCGCGCCCGATATCGATCAGCTCGTCGTCCAGCGTGACGACGTGGTCGCTGTCCCAGCGCATCGGGCGGCTGACGTGAAGCAGAATGCCGTCCGCGAACAAGGACAAGGAAGACAATTTATTGGAGATCACTTCCGTTGGATGGAAGTGGCCCGCATCGAGACAGATCAGCTTGTTGTTGGCGATGCCGTAGCCCATGTAGAACTCGTGGGAACCGACGACGTACGCTTCGGAGCCGAGACCGAACAGCTTGCTCTCGATCGCATCGAGGTTATGCGCGGGGTTCAGCTCTTCCGCGAACACTTCGTCGAGCGCGTCCTTCAGCCGCTGGCGCGGCGCCAGGCGGTCGACCGGCACGTCCTTGAAGCCGTCCGGAATCCAGACGTTCGTCACGCAGGTCTGGCCGAGACGCTCCCCGAAGTAGGCGCCGATCTTGCGCGAAGCTTTGCAGTGGTCGATCCAGAACTGCCGGATGGCCGGATCCGGATGGCTCAGCGTGAAGCCGTCGGCCGATTTCTCGTGCGAGAAGCAGGTCGGGTTGAAGTCGAGGCCGAGCCCTTGCTCCTGCGCCCATGCGACCCATTTCTCGAAATGCTTCGGCTCGATGCGGTCCAGCTCCACTTTCTCGTCCGTATCGACGTAGATCGCGTGCAGGTTGACTTTGTGCTTGCCGGGAATCAATGAGAACGCTTTCTCCAGATCGGCGCGCAGCTCCGCGGGCGTGCCTGCGGCGCCCGGATAGTTGCCCGTGACGGAGATGCCGCCCGTAAGCGCTTGATCTTTATTCAGGAAGCCGCGGACGTCGTCGCCCTGCCAGCAGTGCATCGATATTTTGATTTCGGCCAGCTTCTCCAGTACCGCATCGACGTCGATGCCGTGCTGCGCGTACAGCGCCTTCGCCGCTTCGTAATTCGCAACAATGCTTTGGTCCATGATCATTGCTCCTTCGCTCTTATTTGATAGGGTAGGCTACGACGGACATCAGCGCATTCTCCGCCTGCGTGGCGTCGAGACGGCTGTACTGCACGATCACCGGCACGTCGCTCAGCACCTCGATGGCGTAAGGCACGCCCACCGGAATGGACGCCCCGTTCGCCGAGAGGGACGAGGTGCGGATATGCTTCGTTCTTCTGCCGGGTACGACATACGCAATGTTCTCGAGCGGATCGCGGTCTTCGAAGAAAATCGTAATCGTCAGCCGCGCCTCTTCCGAGGCGCAGTTCAGCACGCAGATGGATTCGTGGCTCTCGTACGCCCCGGGCGCGCTCGCCGGGGGAATGAAACCGTCGGGAATGATCCAATGTTTCTCGCCAATTGCTTGATGCATGTCCACACGTCCTCTCAATTAGGTAGGTTGAACAAAAGAATCGCAAGAGAACGGCGCTGCGCGTGCGAATCGTTGTTTCCGATCGCTGTTGTCCCCGGATTTTTCGGAATAGAATTAACCGTTAAACGGTTAAAATCCGGGGACAAAGGCGGCCGCTGACGCTTCTTCACAACGACCGCTCGCTCCGCTTTGTTCTTGGCTCATCTTTCGTTCAATGTTCAATACAAAAGCATTAGCGCGTGAAAGCCGCCGGCACGCCGCCGTCGATCGTCAGCATGCAGCCCGTCGTTTTGTCCGCCTTCGAGGACGCGAAGAACGCGATGCCTTCCGCGATGTCGCGCGGATAGATGTTCACGAGCAGCGTCGTGCGCTTGCGGTAGTGCTCTTCCAGCTGATCCGGCTCGATGCCGTAAGCCGCCGCGCGCTCGTTGCGCCAGCTGCCGTTCCAGATCTGCGACCCTTGCAGAATCGCATCCGGCAAAATCGTGTTGACGCGAATGCCGAATTCCCCGCCTTCGGCCGCGATGCAGCGGGCCAAATGCGCTTCCAGCGCCTTAGCCGCGCTGTATGCCGATGCGCTCTTGCCGGCATAGACGGAATTCTTCGAGCCGATGAACACCATGTTGCCGCCGATCGCCTGCTCTTTCATGAGCTTGAACGCTTCGCGCGCCACGAGGAAGTAGCCGGTGCCGAGCACGCTGATGTTCAGGTTCCATTCCTTCAGCGACGTTTGGTCGAACGGGCTGGACGTTGCAAGTCCCGCATTGTTGACGATGATGTCGAGACCGCCGTAAGCCAGCGCCGTTTCGCCGATGGCGGCGATGACGGCCTCTTCGCTCGTCACGTCCATTTTCACCGCGACGGCGCGGCCTTCGCCGTACTTCCCGTTGATTTCGCCGGCAACGCGCTCCGCGCCTTCCAGGTTCAGGTCGGCCAGCACGACATGCGCGCCTTCGGATACGAGGCGGCGGGCCGTCTCGCTGCCGATGCCGCCGGCGCCGCCCGTGATGAACGCGATTTTGCGGGAGAATTCCGCTTCCGCAGGAGCAAGCGACAGTTTGTACAGCTCAAGCGGCCAGTACTCGACGTTGAACGATTCGTTCTCGCTCAGCGACACGAAGCTGCCGAGCGCCGTCGCGCCGCGCATGACCGCGATCGCGCGGTGATAGAGAGCGCCGCTTACTTTGGAATTCGACCAGCTCTTGCCCGTGTTGATCATGCCTACGCCCGGGATCAGGATGACGCGCGGCGCGGCTTCGAACATGACGTCGCCTTCGTTCTTGTTGCGCTCGAAGTACGCTTCGTATTGTTTTTTGTACGCGGCGACGCTTTCTTTCAGAATGGCTTTCAAGCCTTCGACGTCGTCGGCGTTCGGCGTCCAGTCGATGAACAGCGGCACGACCTTCGTGTGCACGAGGTGGTCCGGGCAGGCCGCGCCGACTTGCGACAGCGCCGGGGAGTCCGCGCCGCCTACGAATGCCAGCACGTCGGCCTCGTCGTCGAACGTCAGGATCATTTTCTTCTCGTCGCTGACCGCGCCGCGGATCGTCGGCATCACTTGCGCCGCGATGCTTCTGCGGACGTCCGCGTCAAGCGCCTTGTGCTTCGCGCCGCCGAACAGCTTCGCCTCGTTCACGCGCGCTTCGATGAACGTTTCGGCTTCGGTGATGATTTTGATCGTTTGCGCGTACGCTTCCTCGCTCGTCTCGCCCCACGTAACGAGACCGTGCTTCTCCATCAGGACGAGCTCGGCTTTCGGGTTGCCGAGCACGCCTTGCGCGATCATTTTGGACAGCGTGAAGCCCGGGCGAACGTACGGCACCCATACGAAACGGTCGCCGAAAATCTCTTTCGCCAGCTGCCTGCCGTTGTCCGCGCAGCACAGGCTGATGATGGAATCCGGATGCGTATGGTCGACATGCTTGAACGGCAGGAACGCGTGCAGCAGCGTCTCGATGGACGCGCGCGGATGCTTGCTGTCGATCATGCAGTGCGCCAGGTAGGCGACCATTTCCTCGTCGGACATTGCGTCGCGCTCGAACAGCGGGCGGATATCTTCCATGCGAAGTCCCGTGAAATTGCCGGCCTTCATCGTCGCCAGATCGGAACCGCTTCCTTTGACGTACATGACTTCGATGTCGCGGCCGCGGAAATCCTTCACGGTCGTTTTGCTGGACGTATTGCCGCCGCCCCAGTTGCAGACGCGGCGATCCGCGCCGATGATGTTGGAACGATAAACGAGCTGCTCAAGTCCTCCTTGGCTCGATGAAGCTTTCGCATGATCCCATAAGCTCTGTACCATTTGTTTACCTCCGAATGAGTGGGTATAAGTGCGTATGGACTCAGTTTAGCATGTTTGTTTGTTTTTGAATAGTTGGTTTCAAACAAAAACAAACATTAATTTTACGTATTGAAGTTGATGTACCAGAGCAAAACAAAGACCCGCTTCCGATAGGTTCGGAAACGGGCCAAGGTCCGGCGCCGGCGGCCAGTCGCGGCATCGGACGGGCTAATCCTTGCGGAACAGCCCCAGGAAGGTAACGGCAATTCCGAGCAGAATGCAGATGAAGGCCGCGCTCGGAAACCGGAATTTGAAATCGACGATGAGGTTGAAGATCGCGCCGAGAACGATCAACTGTCCGCCCAGGAACATCAGCTTCTTGCCCGTGAGCCGATACCTGAACACCGTAAACGCCGCGATCAGTCCGATGACGATAACGAGGCCGGTCATCGCGCTCAGGAACAGGAAGCCGTTCTCCGTCAGCGTGAACATTTTCTCGTAAAATGGCCGTTCGCCCATGCTTAGTCCTCCAATCGAGCTTCTTCTTCTTCTGCCACATTCCCCCATCATAACGCAAAGTCAGCCGCAACCGACATCAATTTCTGTTTAAGATGCCGTTTGCGAAGGGGATGATCGCTTCCTAGAACGGCTCACCTGCAGGTCGCGCGATCCGCCCAAGACGCTAGCCGTCCCGTTCGAATTCCGTTATCCAAAGCCCCGGCGCCGCCTGACGCTCGCGCATTTCGGCGAAGCCGAGCTTGCGGTACAGCCGCTTCGCCGGCAGGTTGGCCGAGCCTGTCGCCACGATGAACGCGCACCCAGCGTGTGCCGCGAAGAGATGACGAACCAGCGCTTCCCCGATGCCTTTGCGAAAATGCGCCGGATCCACGACGAGACGGTGAATATCCACGACCCTGCCCTCCGCCCGATATGCGATCGCTCCCGCCAGCTCCCCCTCCCCGCCGCCTTCGAACCAGCCGAAGAACGTCTCTCCGCAATCGCGAAGCGACGAGAGCGTGTCCCGCAAACCCGGGATATCGTCGAATCCGATCAGCTCCGCTTCTATGCGATAAGCCGCATGCTGAATATGAAGCAGTCGCTGAACGAGTTCCGTCTTGTCGAGCGGGATGATTTCTATCATTCGAGAGCCCTTCTTTCATTCGTTGTCATCTATGATCATAACGATACGCGTTAGTAGAGATTCGCGATAATCATAGCGATAGGCGCTGCCGAATCTCGCATGGCTGCAATTCTCGATCGGCGCGGGCACGGCTCCTTCTTCTCCGTAGCCCGGCAGGTCGTATATAATGGATTGTACATGAAAGTAAACATTCATGACGAGACTAGGCTATAATAAGAGCATTACAAGAAGAATCAGCGAACGAGGAGAGCTTATGAATCGTAACGACTTCCTACCCATCATACTGGGCAGCGACGAGAACGCCTACGGCAACGTCCGCCTTATTCATGAAACCTATCAGATCCGCCCGCTCCTGCTCTGCACGCGGCTGCTGATCCCGACTATGCATAGCGGCCTGTTCGATCTGATCCGGATCGACGGCTTCGACCAAGACGACGTTTTCCCCGGCGCGCTGCTGTCGATCCTGGAGAAACACGCCGGCTCGTACAAGAAACTGATCGTCATTCCATGCTCGGATTACTATGCCGGCATGCTGTCGCGCCACTATGACAAATTCAAAGGGCTGATCGCGAATCATTTTATCTCCGACAGCCTGCTGGATACGCTCGATACGAAGGACAAGTTCTACGAGCTGTGCGAGAAGTTCGGCCTGGACTATCCGAAGACGGTCGTATGCGAACCGCAGGAACGCGAGAACGCGCTGGACCGCATGGATTTTCAGTTCCCGATCGTCGTCAAGCCGGAGAACAGCAACGCCTACGACTACCTGCACTGCCACTTCGAAGGCAAGAAGAAAGTGTTCTTCTTCAACAACCGCGAAGACTATCTGGCGATGATTCGCAGCATGAATACGTCCGATTATCGGGGCAAGCTGATTCTGCAGGAGTTCATCCCCGGCGGCGACAGCGCGATGCGCGTCATCAACAGCTACTCCGACGACGACGGAACGGTGAAAATGATGTGCCTCGGCCAGCCCGTGCTCGAAGAGTACGCGCCGAAGACGCTCGGCAACTACGCCGCCATCATCAGCCGCACCGACATGGACATCTATAAGAAGGTCAAGGCTTTCCTGGAGCAAATCGGATATGTCGGCTTCTCCAACATCGATATGAAGTACGATCACCGGACAGGCAAATACATGATGTTCGAGATCAATCCGCGGCTGGGCAGAAGCAGCTTGTTCGTCCGGGCGGCCGGACTGAACATGATCGAGGCGCTCATCAACGAAGTCGTCTACGGACAGAACAACGATTGCGTGTACGGCCGGGCGTCGGCGCTGTGGACGAACGTGCCGCGCACGGTATTGAAGCGCTACGTCACCGACCCGGCATTATCGGCCGAGATCAATGGGCTGTACCGTCAGAAGAAAGTGATCCGTTCGCTCTGGTACGGCAAGGATCTGAATATGAAACGGATCATCAGCGTGTCGCGTTATGCCTACGGACATATTAAGAATTACAAGCGCTATTACTTCGATAAAGACCAAGCGTCGTTCGCCGAGCTGTCTCAGTAACGCCGCGCGTCCGGGAAGGGGCTTCTCACAAGTCATCGTTAGATGACTGCGGGAAGCCCCTTCTTAAGGATAGGGTTCTTCACCCTGTCCGCAGGCTGATGAAAAGGCCTTCGGGTCGAGGCCCGCGGCTGACAACGTTACCGCTTATGCATCGTCAGACGTGTGCCTCCTCCATGAACGGACATGGGCAGGCACCAGGCGGACAGAGGATCCGCTATTTGATCGCAATCGGCGTTTCGGAGTCAGCGATCGGACATAGGATGCGTTATGGGCTCCGACATGCAGCCAAACACCGGATTTCGGCAGAAATAGCGCATCTCCTGTCCGGCAGCGTGCGAAAAATCGATGATTACGAGCAAATAAAGGATCTCATGTCCGTTCCCCTTGGACGTTCTCGACATGCTGGGAAATCGTTGCTGCCGCGAAAGAACCTTATACGCACAAATGGATGGAATCTCTCTATGCGCAAAAGGTATAATCATAGATGCAAGCGATTACATCCATTCGGTAGGAGGAGAACGATGAACATTGCGGGAGTTATTACCCAGCTGCGAACGAACGATCTCGAAAGCTCCATACGCTTCTACACGGAAACGCTCGGCCTGGAACTCGCGTTCCGCTACGAGGATTTCTATGCCGGCATTCGCGCAGGCAGCCAAGTGTTCCATCTCAAGGCGGTTGACGATCAGGACCCTTCGATCGCGTATGTGCGCGAAGGCGACCATTTCCATCTCTACCTGCTGACGGATGATGCCGCCGCCTTGGCCGAGACGCTGAAGGGCCGCGGCGTCAAGCTGCTCGCGGACGTGTGCGAAACCGAATGGAACACGAAGGAATTCGTGATCGAGGATGACCAGGGACACACGCTTTACTTCGGGCAGGACCTGTAACGAAACGCGTAGCCAAGGGGAACGAATGCCGGTATTCGGCATTGTTCCCCTTCTCATCTCGCCTTCTATCTCCCCTTCTCATCTCGCTTGCCGATCTCACCTTCCGATTTCCCTTTCCGATTCACCGGGGCGGCCGCTCCGCTTAAGCCTCGTCGTAATTTTTCCTGACGACGATATGTTCGGCCGATTCGGCCCTGCGGTTAATGACATCGCGTATTCCTTCGGGGTATACATCCTTGTGCTCCAGCTGCTCCAACGTACGCCAAATCAGCTGAATGCCATCGACCTCGCGATGGTCGTAGACCGCATTCCCGTCCTCATCCGCGATCGAGCCCCAATGCAGGATCGTGCAATCATGCCTTTGTTTGCCGTCATATTCGACGATGCTTTCGCTTAGGCAGGCTAGCCCGTCAATATCCGCATGCAGTTCGAATTCTTCCATCAGCTCCCTGCGAATGGCTTCGGCTGCGGTTTCCCCGAACTCGACGCTGCCTCCGGGGAAGCGATAAAAAGTTTCGTCGCGGTCGCATTGCACCAGTACGGCTTGACCGTCCCGGCGAACGAGAATGACTTCGGCTCTTAGCAGCGGTCGATTCATTTTACTCCCCCTATCGGCGATGATTCGGCACGTACCCACTCATAGCGAATATCCGGCAGCCGTTCTTCGTTCTCATGGCCTCTGCTAATGACCTTGAACCCGTGCTTCTCATAGAATCGCTGCGCGATGACATTGACTTCGAACGTATACAGCGTCAAGCTGCCGCTTGATTCGGCTTGGGCTTTACGAAGGAACGTCTCGCCGATTCCGCGGCCCTGGTAATCCATATGAATATACAGCTGGCTGATTTCCTGCGCATTGTAAGCGGTCATGCCGACAACCCGGTCGTCCGCAAACGCCAGTTCGACTTGAAACCGCTGCGGCAGGATGCGGTTCAAGAAATACGTCTGCTCTTCGACGCTGCGAGCCGATTGCTGCCCGAGCGCCTTTTCCTTGCTGTCGCGCCACATGCGCACCGTCTGTTCCGCGTACTTGGTGTCATAAGGTATAACCTTCCATTCGGATGGCTTCATGATGCGACCTCCCTCTCCCTCTCATGGACCGCTATACTTGCAAATAATACTCCCCTGTCATCGATGCCAGCGCTTGCCGGAAGCTGCCTTCATAGCGCTCGCCTTCCGCGTCAAGCGCATGCTCGCAGCGCGCGACGTAAGCCATGCAATACGTAGCCGCCGCGGCGATTTTGGTCCACTCGTCACGGCTAAACCTTGTGCCTCGGGCTTGCTCGTATTCCAGGGCGAAGGCATGCGCTTCTTCTTGGGACGGCGTAATCTTGACGGGAATATCCCATGTTGTCGTATACGTGGCCGCCGCGATGCCCAGGACGTTCAGCTCGTCTTCCAGCTTGAGGCTATCCCAATCATATACCATCGCGACCTCCCCGTCCCGGAAACGAAAATGCTTCAAGGACCAGTCGACGTGCCCCAGCACCGTATTGCCGCCGATGCGATTGACCGTTCGCTTGGCCTGGCCGGCGATGGCATCGATCCACGCTGCCCCGTTCGACGTCTTGGCGAAGTCGAACAACGCATTATGAGGGACGGGATACAGGCTTTCGCTCTTGCAGAATCGTCCGTGCGTCAAGCCTTCCGCGCCTTTATGCGGCTCGGTCGCTGTAATCAATCGCGCCAATGCGCGGGCTATCGCTCTTCGAATCTCCGGGGAATGCGCGTCCTTGAGCTCGCCGGGCGCCGCGAACGCATCGACGGTCGCGATGCCCGTACCGAACTCCGTCGGGCCAAGCAGCACACCCGGACAAGGAAATCCTTGCTCCGCAAGGGATTTCTGAACGCTTGACATCGCGCATAGGTACGATTTGCTGATCGCCGTAAGGGTATCGGCCGACGTTGGTTGATGTACTTTCATGAACAGCCGCAGCCCGTTCTCCAGTTCCAGGCCGAACGAAGCGCCGACGCTAAAGCCAACGTACAATGCGGTGGCAGCGGCGCTGCCAAAATGGCGGATGCAGAACCGGTTCGTTTCTTCCGCGATTCGTCCGACATCCGCGGTTCCGAGAATGGAGCGGCACAGTATGACGTTCTCCTTGTCCTCCATGGCGGTTTGCAGCGCTTCGTGAAATAGAACCCTGTTCATCCTCGCACTTCCCTCCTTCATGAAGAAAAAGGATTGCACGGCGAAGGCCGACAATCCTTTGGGATCTTTCGCATGATGATGAAGCTCCTCGAGCATCCGAGGCCGATAACCGATAACCCTATTCTCTCGCGAACAGCGTCGGGAAATATTCCTCCCGGTCGAAGCGCATGCCCGGCTCGGGGCGCGCGCCGATCAGACGCAGGTTGTCATGCTTCTGGCGCACGTCGCGGAAGTAGGTATGCCCCGGCATCAGATGCGCGACGATCGACAGGCGCGGATCGGCCGTCGTGTTCGGACCCGAGCCGTGGAACGTCAGCGCATGGTGGAAGCTGGCTTGACCGGCTTTCAGAATGCACGGCTCCTCGACCCAGTCGCGCGTGGCGAACTTCTCCTTCAGCTTGCTCATATCCTGCTCGAAGAACGTGTCGCTGCCTTCCACCGCGCCCCATTTGTGCGAGCCGAGAATCGTCATCATGCCGCCGTTGGACAGGTCGGTATCCTGCAGCGCGATCCAGACCGTAACCATGTTCGTCGTGCTGCTGACGCGCCAATAGCCGTAATCCTGGTGCCAGCCGACGTTGCCGGCGTTCGTCTCCTGCCCGTTCGTGCCGGGCTTGTAGATGACCTGATCATGCCACAGGCGGATGGAATCCTCGTTCAGCAGATCGGCCGCCATATGGCCCAGATTGCGGTCGGTTACGACGGCGCGCACCTCGTCGTTGATCCACCAGCCGTTGTCGAGCTTGCGAATCTGCAGCGGGTTCTCCGGCAGCGAGTAGTGGTAGAACGGCAAGCCGCGGCCGTCGTGCTTCTTGTTCCAGATGCGATCATGCGCGCCGCGCAGCCGCTCGATCGTATCGTCGTCGATCAGCTTCGGGCTGATCCAGTAGCCCGTCTCGTTGAATACTTTCTTGTCCTCTTCCGTCACTTGATAAGGAATAACGCCCATCGTTCAATCGCCTCTTTCATTATCGCATCGATATTGAATTCGCTTACTATCCACATTGTACGATCGGCGCGCCGCGTTGACTTCCGGGAAACTATCAAATAGGATTAGAAACAAACAGACGATCAGAAACACGAGGCCGTTAGGGAGGATCCGAATGTTTCGGAACAAGCGAATGAATGCAGGGAATAAACGAATGAATGCAACGAATAAACGAATGATGGATTAAGCGAATCATTAGGCGTATACGACGAAGGAAAAAAAGGTCGAACCCGCAACTAAAGCTATATGCGATCGGATACGAAAATTATTAACCGGAAATCAAATCAAGGAGCTGAGCCGCCATGTCCCGCAGCAAGCACGATTCGCCGCGCTGGGTCTACGAATGGAGAGACGCGGGCGAGTTCGCCGCCTTCCCCGAACTGGAGATGATCGGCTTCGACCGCTTCCAGGAAGCGCTGCCGCTCTCCGACCATCAGCATGCGCGCTGCTACGAATTCGTCTACGTCGAACACGGAAAGCTGTCGTGGGAAGTCGATTCCGGCCCGCACGCGACCCATGCGGGGCAGTGCTTCCACACGAAGCCGGGCGAATGGCATCGCGCCAGGTTCAACTTCATGGAGCCTGCGAGCATCTGGTGGATCATCGTCGTCGATCCCGGCGAAATGCCGGGCTGGCTCGGGTTCGAGGAAGCGGACCGGCTCCGCGTGCAAGCGGCGCTCGCCGCGCTGCCGCGCGTCGTGAACGCGGATATTCGCATCCGCGAGCAATTGCTGAAGCTGCGCGGCATTATCGAGCACGGCACATCCGGCGACCTGTTCCGGGTGCGCCATCATCTGCTCGATATCGTGCTGCAGCTGCTCTACCCGCCTACGGCGCGGCAAATCCCGCTCGATCTTCGCGAAGCCATGCTCGCGCTCACGGCGGAACTCGAAGCCGAGCCCGAACGGCGCTGGGCCAACCGCGAGCTGGCGGCGAAGGTCGGCGTCAGCGAATCGCATTTCTACCGGCTGTTCCATGACCTGCACGGGCAATCGCCGGCGAATTACATCGACCGGCTGCGGATGAACCGGGCCTGCGGGCTGCTCCGTCTCCCGGAGGCGAGCGTGACGGGCGTCGCGATGGACCTCGGGTACAAGACGAGCCAGCATTTCGCGACGGTATTCAAGAAGTATATCGGCGTGTCGCCGACGCAGTGGCGGAATGAGGAATAATACCGCTACAAGACATCGAATTCCACCGGCCATACGATGGTCCCCGGCGTCCTCGTGCCTGCCGCCGCTTCATCGCAATAGCCTGCCAGCGCCGGATGCTCCCGATCCAGCGCAAGCAGCATGTTCTGAGGACCGGTCCGGACTTCGGCCCGGTACGGGAGCCCGGTCTTCTTCAATGCGAGCGACTCCGGCGGTAACGGCAAAGCAAGCTTGTCGGCGCCGGGTGTAAGCTCCGTCAGCTGCCGCTTCAAATGCGCGCAAATGCGGACGAAGGCTTCGCCGTCTTCCGCCAGCAGCGCCAGAACCTTCCCCGGCGAGCGTGAATCATAACGCACGTACCCCGCCAACCGACCCTCGATGTCGATCGACGCCGCCCGAATGCCCGCCCCGGGACTGAGCCAATCCGTCACGGAAGCTCCGGGCTTCAGCGCCAGCTCCGACTCCTGCCACCACTTCTCCCACATGGCCAGCAGCGGCTCAATATCCCGTGCTTGGACGCGCCGCTCCGCGACGAGCGCCGTCGATGCCGGAATATCCGCGCAGGAAAGCATGACCTTGGCATCGCTCCACATCCGGGGCAGGTAGCCGAAACGCGCATAGTATTCCGGATGTCCCAGCAGCACCGAGAGCCGGAAGCCTTTCTCCTTCGCCCTGCGAAGCCCTTCGGCGATCAATCGCGATCCTGCGCCTTGCTTCTGATAAGCGGGCAATACCGCGGCCGGAGCCAAAATGACCGCATCCAGCATCTCGCCTCTTATGCGTATGCGCTGCGGCGTGAAGAGCGCATGGCCGATAATCGTGCCGTCGATTTCGGCGACCACGGACAGCTCCGGGTCGAAGCTGCGGCGGCTTCGCAGCTGGTTGACGAGCACCGTTTCGCCCATGCCGTAACCATAATCGAATGCGGCCGCGTTCAGTTCCGCAATACCGCTGAAATCGCCGTATCGCTCGGAGCGGATAAGGAAGTCTTTCATTGGCCACCTCGTTCCTCATGACTTCCATAGTTTAGCACAGCGGCTTGGGGCTCGCTTTGTTATAGCCGTTTTTTACCTGCAGCGAAAGTACCGTACCGTGGCCCATGCCGCCAACCTTCGCGCTGGGAAAAATCGTCTTCGTTATCTCCGCCGCGGTACGGTATAATGGAAGCTTGCATCCATGAATGACTCGACGGGAGTAAACCTCATTATGCGTTGGTTCTCATCTTATCCGAAAGAAATCCGGGTTTTCCTGCTGGCCAGCCTCATCAATGCCATCGGCAGCGCGCTCATGTGGCCGCTCGTGACGATGTTCGTCTTCGACGAGCTCGGGCGAAGCATGAAGGATGCCGGGCTGGTCATTCTCATACAGTCGATCGGCGGCATCGCCGGGCAGCTGCTCGGCGGATCGCTGTACCACCGGATCGGCGTGAAGAAGCTCATTATCGGCGCCCTTGCCTTGAATGCGGCCGGCTTGCTGCTGCTTCCCGCGCTCAGCCACGCGTGGACCGTCTTCATCGCAATGATGGGGCTGATCGGCCTGTTCAATGCGCTCTCGCTGCCGGCGATACAAGCATTCATCGGGTTCCGGTTCGCCGAACGGCGGGGCGAGCTGTACAATGTCGTCTACATCGCCAACAATATCGGCGTCGCGGTCGGTACGGCGCTCAGCGGCTTTCTCGCGGACGTCTCCTATTCGCTCAGCTTCGTGCTGAACGGCGTCTCAGCGGGCGTGTTCGCGGTGTTCTTCCTGTTTTACTTCAAGCAAGTCGGGACGGGCAGCGACGACAGCGCAAGCCTGCTGAAGCGCAGAGCCGCGCAGCAGACGGGACTTCGGCCCTTGCTGCTGGACATTCGCGTCTATCTGTTCCTCTCGCTCGGGGCGATGCTAATCAACCTGGGCAACAGCATCTGGAACACCGGCGTATCGCCGTTCATTATCGAGCACGGCATGCCGAAGCAAATGTTCGGCTACTTGTGGACGCTGAACGGCATCCTCATCTTCGTCGCCCAACCGCTCACGAACTTGATCAAACGGCTCGCGGCCCGCTCGATCAAAACGCAGCTGACGGCCAGCGCGCTGTTCTACCTGCTCGGCTACGCCGTCATCCTTGCGCTGCACAGCTACCTGGGCATGGTGCTCGGCATGGTGCTCACCACGCTCGGGGAGATGCTGATCGCGCCGGCGATCCCGGCCTTCCTGAGCGAGAACGGCGGCAAGCACGCGCCGTTCTACCTCGGCCTTGCCGGGGGCATCGGCTCGGCGGGCCGCGTCATCGGCCCGTACGTCATGGGCGGCCTCTACGACGGCGGCGGCCTGATGCCCGTGGCGTGGCTCGCGGTCGCGGTCGCGGCGATGGGCACGGTGTCGTTCGTCGTGCACGCGGCGGTTAACCGCCGGCGGGATCCGGCTGAGACAGCGTTGCGGGAATCGCTGCATTCCTGACAAGAAGAAGGCCTGTCCGCGATGCATGGTTCATGCATCGATCGGACAGGCCTTCTTGTGCTATAGCTAACTATTAGCGGACATGCCCATTTGCGAAGAGATTATGCCTTCTTTGCAATTTGCCTTCTGACTTCTTTGCGATTTGCCTTCTGCCTTCTTGTCTTTTGCCTTATTACCTGCTTACTTGCTGCGATGCCGTCGGCCCTTATGCGTTTCGATCCGCGGCAATCATCAGGAACATCGGCCGGCGCAGCTCGTCGCGCATGCCGGGCACTGTGTCCAGCATCGCCTTCGGCGGCTGCGGCTCCGACAGCTTCCGAATGACGAAGCCGGCTTCGATCAGCGCATTCAGCATCGTCGAGACGGTCCGGTGATACTTGATGACGTCATTCTCCAGAAACCGGGTCTCGCGCATGCCTTCCACGGAGTAGTCGTCGACCGGCCAGTGCAGTTTCTCGCCGTCCGCTCCGTAATGCCAGTCCTGCGCGGCGCGCGCGGTGAACACCGGATGCTCGGTCGAGAAGACGAAGCTGCCGCCGGGCGCGAGCAGCCGGTAGACTTCCTTGCATACGGCATCGATATGCTCGATATAATGCAGCGCAAGCGAGCTGATGATCACGTCGAAGGAGCCTGCCGGATAGTCGAGATCCTCGATCGCGAGCCGGCGGTACGTAATCTTCGGATCGTCGGTCAGCTCCCCGGCCCGCGCGAGCATTTTCTCCGAGATATCGATGCCCACGACTTCAGCGGCCTCCTGCTCGCGCGCATATCGGCAATGCCAGCCGTAGCCGCAACCGATATCGAGCACCCGCTTCCCTGTCAGATCGGGCAGCATCCGGCGGAACGACTGCCATTCGCCGGCAGCATCCAAGCCGTCGACAGAACGCGCCATCAGGCTATAGTTCGCGAAGAAGCCGGCATCGTCGTATTTATTCTGCTTCATTGACTCGATCTCCCTTCCTTGGCGTCCTACTTAATCGATTCCATTATTATACAACAACTTGATTCAGCAATTGAAGGACAATTGCTTCAGCAAGCGTCGAAAGGCGCATCCCTTGAGCCCGGATGCGCCTTTCGCTTGTGACTTAGTCGTTCAATTCGAGATCTTGGCGAACTTTGCTGCGCTTGCCCGTCATTTCGTAAATCACCGGAACGACGATGAGCGTCAGCAGCGTCGAAGTCGTCAAGCCGCCGATAACCGTGACGGCCAAGCCGCCGGAAATCAAGCTTGTCGATGACTTGGACAGCGCGAGCGGCAGAAGCGCCAGAATCGTCGCGCAAGCGGTCATCAGAATCGGTCTCAGCCTTGTCTTAGACGCTTCGACGAGCGATTCGCGAAGCTCCATGCCGAGCTTGCGGTTCGTCTCGACGCGGTCGAGCAGTACGACGGCGTTCGTGACGACGATGCCGACCAGCATCAGCATCCCGATCATCGCGCTCATCGAGAGCGAATTGCCCGTGATGAGCAGGCCGCCAAGGGCGCCGCTCGGCACGAAGAGCAGAGACGAGAGGATAATGAGCGGCGTGCGCAAGCCGCCGAACGTCATGCTCATGACCAGGAAGACGAGGCCGACGGCCGCTCCCATGGCGATGCCGATGCTCTTGAAGCCGCTGTTGATCATTTCGAGGCCGCCGCCGATTTTGACGTCGACGTTATTCGGCAGCGTCAAGCTGTCGATATCCGATTGAATCGTCTTCGTCACGCTGGCCGTCTTGTCCGTATCTTTCACGTTGCCTTTCACTTCGGCATACGTCTTGCCTTCTTCATGGTTGATGGACACCGGTGCCGACGACTCGGACAATACCGCGAGGTCGCTCAGCTTCTTCATGCCCGCAGCCGTCGGGATCGTAATGTTCTCCAGCTCGGCCTTGGACGAGATTTGCTGCTTGTACGCCATCGTGATGTCCCAGTTCTTGCTGTCCAGCGTATACGTGCCGACATTGACCGGACGGAGCTGCTCGTTCACGGCGCCCATGATTTGGAACGCCGAGACGCCCAGGTCTTTGGCCGTCTGGTTAAGGGACAGCACCCATTTCGGCGATACGTCCTTCAAGTTGTTGGATACGTCTTTCATATCCGTGTTGGCCTTCATCAAATTCTCGACTTGCGATGCCGCCTGGGCCAAGGCCGACAGATCGTCGGAATACAGGTCGATCGTCACTTCGCTGCCTGTAGGCGGTCCGTTCTGTTCGCCTTCTTTGACATCCACCGTCGCTTTCGGCGATACGGCGGTGACGATGTCTTTCAGATCGGCGTTCGCTTTGTCGATCAGCTCGGTCGTGTCGACCTTCGCGTTCTCTTTGAACTGCACCTTGAACGACGCGGTATTCGTGCTTGGAATTTGTACGAACGGATTGTCGACGCCGCCAACCATCGCCTGATAGTTGTCGACATCCTGCAAGCCCTTCAGATACTCTTCCACTTTACCCGCCGCGGCATTCGTCTCTTCAAGCGGCGTTTGCGCCGGCATCTTCAAGTCGACGCCGATGGAAGCGACATTGCCTGCAGGCAGGAACGCGACGCCGAGCAGCGGAATCGTGCCGAACGAGGCGATCAGCAGCACGATCGACAGAGTCAGCACAAGCGCTTTGCGCTTCAGCGCGCCTCGGATGACCCGCTCGTAGAAATCGATGAAGCGGCCGCCTTGCTTATGCGGCTTGATGGAGTTGAAGAACTTCGCGCCCAGCACCGGGATAAGCATCATGGCGACGAGCAGCGAGCACAGAATCGAGATGACGACCGCGATGGCGAACGGACGGAAGAATTCGCCGATAATGCCCGTGACGAAAGCCAGCGGCGCAAACACGACAACCGTCGCGATGGTCGAGGAGCCGACCGCGCCGATCACTTCCTTCGTCGCGCGGAACGCCAGCTCTTTGCCGTTCATCTCGCGGCCCTTCTCCTGCCGCCATCTGTAAATGTTCTCGATGACGACGATACTGTCGTCGACGATCCGGCCGATGGAAACGGCGATGCCGCCGAGCGTCATAATATTGAGCGTGTAGCCCATTTCGTTCATCAGCGCGATCGTCGCGAAGATCGAGATCGGCAGCGAAATGATGGAGATGAGCGTCGCCCGAATATTGCGCAGGAACAGGAAGATGATGATGACGCAGAACAGCGCCCCGAACAAGCCTTCCCGAATAAGCGACGATACGGAATGCTTGATCTCTTCGCCTTGGTCCTGAATGAGGCGAACGTCGATCATGCCTTTATCTTGGTAAGCTTTCAGCTCTTCCTTCACCGCGTCGGATACGTTGGCGGTGTTGGCGTCCTGCGTCTTCACGACGCCGATGATGAAGCTGGACTGGCCGTTGTAGCGCGTAATTTCATTCTGCGAGGACACCGTCTTCACTTCGGCGACGTCCGACAGCAGCACTTTCGCAGCCCCAGGAGCTCCACCGGCTGCACCTGCCGCAGCGCCCGCTCCGGCTCCGGCGCCCATGCCTGCACCTGCGCCGGCGCCCATGCCTGCACCTGCACCTTGGCCGCCGGCGCTCAGCTGCAGGTTCTTGATTTGATCCAGATTATCGATCTTGCCGACGAGGCGGATCGGGATCGTGTTGTCGTCCTGGTTCACCGAGCCGAGCGGCAGCGCGTAATCCAGCGATTGGATCGCCGATTGAATCGTGCTCAGCGACAAGCCGTACTGGGCCGCTTTATCCTTGTCTACCACGATTTGCAGCTCTTGGGATACCGCGCCCTTCAGCGTAACCGAGCTGACGCCGGACACCTTCTCCAGCTTCGGCACGACGGTTTCTTCCAGCGTCTTCTGGAGCTCCGCCGTATCGGACTTCGAGGAGAAGATGGCCGCTTCGTAGATCGGCGCCTCGCCGAACGAAAGGCGCTGCACCGTTACCTTCGCCTTGTCCGGCAGCGTTAGCTTGGCCACCGCCGCTTCGGCGTCCTTCATTTTGTCGTCCATGTTCGTGCCGAACGGGTACTGCAGGAAAACGCTGGACGAATTCTCGGAGCTCGAACTCGTAAGGGAATCGTAATTCTTCAGTCCGATTAAACTCTGTTCGATCGGCTTCGTAACCTCCGACTCGATTTCTTCCGTCGAAGCGCCCGGGTACACCGTCTGAATGAAGACGGCCGGGAAAGTGACGTCGGGGAAGGTCTGCTGCTTGATCTGGGTCGACGAATAGAAGCCTAACCCCAGCACGAGCACGCACAGAATGACGACCGCGACGCTGTTTTTCAAGCTGAAGCGCGTTAATGCGTTCATTGGTTTCTCTCCTCTTCTCTTTATCTAGAGGGATCATAACGGAGTTTTTTGAACTGAACATGAACTGGCGGTTACAAAATTAGACAATCGCCCTAAAGCGGCCTGATCGGGAGCCGGATTGTGAACAAAGTTTGAACGCCCGGCTCGCTTTGCGCCTCGATCGTGCCGCCGTGCATGTCGATGATCGCCTTGACGATCGACAGGCCGAGCCCGTTTCCCTTGACCGCGTAATCCCGCGACTTGTCCGCCTTGTAGAAGGGCGTGAAAATATGCTGCAGCTCGTCCTGCGCGATCCCGGGCCCGTTGTCGCGGACGGTCGCGATCGCCGCGCCGCCCTCTTGGCGCAGCCCGATCGCGATTTCCCCTTGCGGATTCGCGAACTTGATGCTGTTGCTAATCAAATTATGCCACACCTGCTCGAGTCTATCCGCGTCGCCATGGACCGTCACGTCGTCCAGATCGAGCTCCGGCTCGATCCCTTTCGCCCGCCACTGCGGTTCGCTCGCGATGATGCTGCGGCGGATCTGCTCGTCCAGCCGGAAGCTGACCGGATGCTGGAGCTGCGGCTCCTGCTGCAGCACCGACAGGCGAAGCAAGTTCGCGCTCAGGCGGGACAGCCGCTGGCTTTCCTCCTCGATGATGGTGAGGTAATGCTTCCTTCCCTCTTCCGTCATCGTCTTCGTCCGCAGCGCCTTGGAGAAGCCGGTGATCGACGTCAAGGGCGACTGGATTTCATGTGCCACGTTGTTGACGAAATCAGTCCGCAGCTTGTCCAGCATGCGCAGCGAGTTCGCCATGTCATTGAAGCTGTCCGTCAGCAGTCCCAGCTCGTCCTTGCGCTTCGTATGGAGCACGATGCCGAAATCGCCCTTCGCCATCCGCTTCGTCGCGTCCGTCAGCCGCTGCAGCGGCTTGACGATGTAGCGGGCGGCAAGCAGGATGAGCAGGCTGCCGACAAGCAGCACGCTGCCGAGCACCGTCAGCGTGAATTTGCGGAACATGTCCGTCAATTTGTTCAGCTCCGGCGTAATGTACAGCGCATACGGCTTGCCGTTCATCTGGAACGGCAGGCCGATCAGCAGCGACGACGTATTGTGATGCTGGCGCACGAACGTCACGAGGCCCCGGTAGATGCCGCCCCGAATGACCTGGTTCAGCTGGGACGGCAGAATCGGCGTATCCTCGCCGCTTCCGCTGTCGCCGTAAGCGAGCGTCGCCCCGCGTTCGTCGACGATTTTGACGCGCAGGCCCGGATCGTCGACCGCGTTCGCGAGCACCGTCGCCAGGCTTTCCGGCGGGGCATCCATCAGCTCGCGGATGATTTTCTTGCCGTGCGCGATCATCTGGTCTTCCGCCAGCGACTGCACGTTGCTGCTGTACATATGGATCGCCAGCACGAAAGCGGTGATCAGGCTGATGATGACCGCGGCGATGAAGATGAACACGGTCCGGACGTACAGCGACCTAATCATTCACGGTCTCCAGCCGGTAGCCGAGTCCGCGAAGCGTCACGATTTTGAATTTATCTTCATAAGCTGCAAAGCGTTCACGTAATCTTTTGATATGAACGTCGACCGTCCGCTCGTCGCCCTCATATTCAAACCCCCAGATCTGCTCGATCAGCGCCGCGCGCGTGAACAGCTGCCCGGGATGGCCCGCCAGCTTGTACATAAGCTCGAACTCCTTCAGCGGAATCGTCGCCGCTTCGTCGGTATCCTTATAGATGACCTGATAACCTAGCCGGTCAAGCACGATGCCGCCGATCGTCACCATCTGCGATGCGGAAATCCGGTACCGTTTCAACAGCGCTTTGACGCGCACGACCAGCTCCATCGGGTCGAACGGCTTCGTCATGTAATCGTCCGTTCCAAGCTGGAATCCTTTGATTTTCTCTTCCGACTCGCCTTTCGCCGTAATCATCAGAATCGGCATGTCGCCGGACGCCCGGATTCGTCTGCACAGCTCCCAGCCGTCCATCCGCGGCATCATGATATCCATGATGACCATGTCGACCGGATTATCGTTCATGTACGACCATGCCGCTTCGCCGTTCGCGAACTCCGCGACATCGAAACCTTCGTCGCGCAAATACAATTGCACGAGCTCGCGGATATGCGCATCGTCGTCAACGACTGCGATTTTTGCCATTGTTGTCAGCTCCTCGCGTTCATGTATGACTTTGGCCCTTGCATCCAGTAAGGACAATATCTTATTATTACTAAATTGCGATAAGAGATACTAGTCTTAGAGATTCGTTAGGAAAGGGGGAAGGCTGTCTTGAAACGATTTATTCCTTTGCTAGGCATGCTGATTTTTCCGGTCATGGGCTGGCTCTATGCGTTCACCAACAACCCGGACCATCATTCGAACCGGCGGATTTACAGCTTGATGACCGACATCGACCGGGCGATTCCGCTCGTTAAACTATTCGTGCTGCCTTATTCGATCTGGATTTTCTACATTTACGCATGCCTGATCTATTTCTTCCTGAAGGACCCGGCGGTCTACCGCAGAACGCTCATCACGTACGTCGTCTGCGCGCTTGTCTGCTACGGCATCTACCTGGTCTTCCAGACGACGGTTCCGCGCCCGGAATTGACGGGAGACGATCCTATCACGCACTTGCTCATGTTCGTCTATCACCGCGACCAGCCGTTCAACTGTTTCCCGAGCATCCATTGCTTCAGCAGCTTCATGGTGATGAAGGCTCTGTACACGAGCAAATTCCGCAACCGGTTGAATCAAACGCTCATTTACGGCATGTCCACGATTATTATCTTCTCGACGTTCTTTGTTAAACAACATGCGATTATGGACGCCGTCTGCGGCATCCTGCTCGCGGACATCGTCTACCGCGCGCTGCTGCGCATCGATCGCTCGTTCTCGCATCGCAAGACGAAGCCTGTCATGCGGCAAGCCAACATGTAGTTGTTCCCGCCGGCAGCTTCATCGATCATCCGCGCACATGCAAAAACCGTTATTCCCCGATGAAGCCATCCATGGGAATAACGGTTTTTGCCGTTTCGCGCCATCTATCGGACGCATACGAATCGTCCATCCTGGCATGCGAGCATGCGATTATGCCTTGCAGCTTCCGGCAACCGGCATGACGAATGATTAAATCGCCGGCATGACGTTGCCGCCGCATACCGGAATGTAGGCGCCCGTTATGAATCCGGCCAAGTCCGACGCCAGGAACGCGACGGTATTGGCAATGTCCTGGTCCGTTCCGCGGCGCTTCAGCGGCACGCGGCTGTCGTAGCCTTCGCTCTTCTCCGTGCCGTTCGCGCGGTCGCGGTCGGAAATCGTCCATCCCGGCGCCACCTGGTTCACCGTGATCTGGTGCGGACCGACTTCCTTCGCCAAGACGCGGTACACGCCGTCCATGCCGCGTTTGCCCGCCACGTACGCGGACTGGGATTCGAAATGCTGCATCGAGCATTCCGTATTGATGCCGATCATCCGGCCCGCGCCCTGTTCGATCATTGCGGGCACGAAGGCTTTGGCCAGATGGACGCTTTGCAGCACGCAGGATTCGAACTGGCTGCGGTAATCCTCTTCGGGCTGCTCCAGGACGGACGTCCATTGGTACTGAATGACGGCGTTGGCGACGACGATATGGACATGGCCGAGCTTGGCCGCGATTTGATCGCGCATCGCCATGATGGAATCGAGCTTCGTAATATCGGCTTGCACGGCGATGGCGCGACGGCCTCCGGCTGCGATCTCCGCCGCCAGCTCCTCCGCCTTCGCTTGGTTCGTATTATAGTGCACGGCCACGTCCGCACCGCAAGCGGCCAGCGTTCGTGCCATGACGCGTCCCAGTTCTCCCGTCGCTCCGGTTACGAGCGCCGTTCTGCCTTGCAGATTCAATCCGATCATGCTGTTTACGCCTCCTCGTCTTCCTCGTTGTCCGGCAGCGTGTCCGCCGCGGCGTCGATCAAACGATCGAACAGATCGTCGTCCGTCTCGATCGCGGCCTCGACTTCGTTGATCTGCTCCTCGGAACCGGGCTCCTTCGCGAAACGCAGGCTGTAATCCCACGTCGTGCCGCGCAGGCTGTTCAGCTGCAGCGTGATTTCGTACGGGTGCTTGTGACCCTCGGCTTCAAACTGCACCGCGCCCCGGTAACCGTTCTCCTTGTCATGCGTCATATGCGCATGAATAATCGTTATGTTCATCGTTCAAACCCTCCACTGAATGCAAGCTGGCAATAGGGCAATTATACCATACAATCGGGCCGAGCCAAGTGCGCGCGGGTTACCGTATCAAACGGCCGGGCCTCCCTGGCGGAACCGGACGGCTCGAACAGCTCGGCCGCCATATCCCACGGCGTCTCCGCAGCGCCAGTTAGTCGATTCGCCGCTCCTGCATGCGGCGATGCCGTGCTGCTTGTTGGACAGCTTCCCGAATACGACACTGCAGCGTCGGCATGCTCTTAATCCCTACCAATTGATTGTATACATATTGTGTATGATTTCGAAATAGAGATAACGGCAATATAGCATCAAACTGACAGCAATTAAGCGGTTATGCAATCGGCTACCGTACGGATTTTACTAGAACCAGATAAAATCCAATCTGGTTTGCCTTGAATATGCTGCTGCTGTTACTGCTGCCGTATAAGACTAACCGCTCATTTCCCCGGAAATAATCTCCTTGCGGCGTGCGTCTCCGGACCCCCAAATAACTTTAAGCTAATAGAATTGTATGATGCTCGGCCATGCTGTCGTTAAGCAAGATCTATATGCAGCGTGAAGGGGTTGACTTCGCCGTGCGCCGGTCAGCCGCTCGACTCCCCATTGGACGACATACACTCTGAAACCATCATACGGTATGAGCTTCATATCCTCAGCTCAGCTTCAATATATTGTATACATTACATATACACAATTGTTCCTCTTCGCATATCCAGCTAAGTATAAGCAACCGCTCGTCAAGCTCGTCATCGAAATTCATGGCTTGCATACGAACGGACAGCTGGTACAATTGTTTAAGAGCCTTCGGCACGGCCATGCCGGCTGCTGCCGGCACGCCGTCAATTCGTTCGGCATGCTGGACGCGTCCGAGCAGGTCATCCAAGCCTTGCCGCCGCAGCTCGTCAGCCTGCACATCGCAGATTCGACATTTTGCGTATCGACCATAGGAACGAACGCGCTTGGTTAGAGCGGCGCCTCGCGATTGCTCGCGATTTACGTTCCGTTCATTTTATAGAAGAGGATTTGAACTATGCCACCGGTCACATTGAAAGAGAAAGCCTATGAACAGCTGCGCGCCTATCTGCTGGAAGGCACGATCAACAGCAACGAGCAGCTGACGGAGAAATATTTGGTCGACCTGCTGCAGATGAGCCGGACGCCGATCCGGGCGGCGCTCGAGAAGCTGGCCGCCGAGGGGATGCTCAACCTGGCGCCGAACAAAGGGCTGAGCCTGCCCGAGCTGTCGCTGCGGCGCGTGGGCGATTTCTTCGATTTCCGCATCGCGATGGAAAGCCATATCGTGTTCAAGCTCGCGGCCCGCAAGCTGTTACCGGACGAGATCGCCTGGTTCCGCGGTAATCTGGAGCTGCAGCGCCAGACCGCCGAGCGGCATGATTACTTGGCGTTCACGCATGCCGATTCGGACTTTCACCGGCGGCTCGCGCTCGCGTACGACAATGCCGAAATCGCGCAAATGATGGAGAACCTGCAGGATCGCCTGTTTCAATTGGCGCTCAAGGTGCTTCGCAAGGATAACGGCCGCATTCAGCAGTCGTACCGGGATCATCTCGACATCTTCGAGCTGATTCTTGCCGGCGACGGCGAGGAAGCCAAGCGGCGCATGGTGGAGCATTTGGAGTATGGGGCGCGGATCCTGGTGCTGTAATTGCGGGCACAAGCAAGCGGCAGCCGCGGAACGTCGGAATGACGTCGACTGCCGTTTATATCCGGCGTGCCCGGACTGCTCCGTCTCCCTGCGGGCGGCTCATCCCTCCGACGGATACAGCGTCACCCACTCGAATTGCTCGTCGCCGCTCGACTTGATCAGCATTTTCAGCGATTTCAGCGATGCGGGGTCGGAGATAGCCCCCTTAGGCATCGTGAGAGCGGGACTATAAATATTTTGTTCGGGCGCGGTGACGTAGGTGACGCCTACGCTGCCGAAGACGGTGTCCCCCGACATCAGCGTGAACGACATTTCCCCCCTCGGACTGGGTCCATCGCCGATGTACTTCGTCAAGCACAACACTAGCCGCAGACTATCGCCGGACAAGGTGTACACGTAATATTCGGCCGCCCAATGCTCGTTGCGCCCCTTGAACTCCTCGACGATATTGATCTTCCGATCCCCGGCCGTAGCGAGAAAATCCGTTCTCGAGATGCCGGCGTACGGGCCGCTCGGGGCCGAGGTGGAGACCCGATCCGCCCGATCCGCCGACGACAGCAGCCATGCGGTCATTGCCAAGCAAGCCGCGGCAAATAGGACTGCCGCCGGCCACTTCGCCCATCGACGTTCCTTCCCCGGCTTCGCCGCCGCGATGATCGCCTGCACTTGCCCCTCCGAAGGCCTCGGATCCTTCCTGTAAGGCTCCTCCCCCAACCGTCCGTACCATTGCGGTTCATTCGGAATCAATCGCATCCGCCTCCTTCAGCCACTTGTCGATTTGCGTTCTGGCGCGGTGCAGCCTGGACTTGACCGTTCCTTGCGGCAGCCCGAGCACGTTCGCCGTCTCTTCCGGCTTCAATTGGTAATGGGCGTGCAGCAGGAGAACTTCGCGCTGCTTCGCGGGCAGGCGAAGGACAAGCGTCCAGATCCGGTCGGCGAATTCGCCTTCGAAATAGTCCGCTTCCGCAGAAGGCGACGAACGGCGATGACGTACCTGATCCAGCAGGACGATATGGCGGAAGAACGCCGAACGTCTGTGATTGATCGAGAGATGCTTCGCGATTCGCAGCAGCCATGTCTTCACCGTGCTCTCCCCCCGGAAAGCATGAAGCGAGCGGAACGCGCGAATGAACGTCTCCTGCGCGATGTCATCGGCCATATCGCGCTGCTTCGTCATGACATAGGCGAAATGCCACACATCCTTCCAATAGCGGCGAACAAGCTGTTCGATATCCTCGGCCCCGACTTGGGCAAGATGCTTCAGATACTCTTCCTCCAACCGATCCACCTCCACCTAAACAGACAACGAACCGCCCGGAAAGTTCCATTTTGATTGAAAAATAGGTTCCGCTAAGCGGAAGAGGCCGCTTCATTGCGGCCTCTTCCCAGCATGTAGAGAAACCCATGTTTGATGACACGGTATGGCTCGTAAAACCTGAACGGCTGACGTCTGGCAGTTCTGGCGGCCGCATCCCCGTTCCCCGGCATAGACAGCTCTAGCTGTCCGGCTCACATCGCTTCAGGAGAGATAGGCAGCAGCACGGTATGCGACAAGCATTGCATCCGGACAGGAGATCCGCTATTCGCCTGTTTTCATGGCTTTTGAAAGGCTCGCGGACAGAGGAATTTTATTTCGTCAAAAAGGCAGACTTTCGATGCTCTCTAGAGGCAATAACGAATCCTGTGTCCGTTCGCCAACCCAAACCTACCGATTGCAACCCAATAACGGATTCTGTGTCCGTCGCCCATGTAGATGATCTAGCCGGCACGGGCAATGTCGAAGATCCGAGTAAAGTTCACGACAGCCAGAGAAGAGACCGCTTCATTGCGGCCTCTTCCGTGACTCCCATGACGGATGCAACCTTTTCCGGCCGGGCAGCGTTTGTGTAAACGAGAAGAGCCGGTGAAGCAGCCGCTTCGACCATGCTGCCAAGGAGGAGTGCTACATGCGATACACCGCCCTGTTCGGGACATTTTTGCTGGCCGCCTTAACGTTTGGAACCGCTTGCAGCGACGAAGCGTCGAAGACGCTGCCGGCGCAAGGCAATCTCCACCCTGAGGCCGTCAGTTATAATGAGCCGCCGAATTCCTCGGCCTACGACCACGTCCTGGTTCAAATCGACGCGACGGACAATGCGGCCGCAGCCAGTTCGCGAACGATCGAAGACGCCGATACGGTCGCCGCCTTGATGAACGCGCTCTCGAAGATCGACTGGGAGAACGCCAAGGTATCGATGTCCCGCCCGCCCGATTTCAAGCTATCGACGCGCAATACCGACCCGCTCGCTTCCTTCGAGCCGCAGCTCTACGAAACGTGGATCTCGCCGCAGCGGGATCAGCTGGAATTCGTGCAGGGCTCGCAGGGACGCTACGGCCGCCTGTCCGCAGCGGACAGCGCGAAGCTGATCGCGATTCTCCTGGCGGATTAATGCGCTTCCGACTTTTTATTCTGCCTGCTTGGCTGTCTTCTTATCTCCCTCCTTATCTGACTTCTTATGTCTCCGCTGCCTTCGAATCCGTATCCGATACTGCGCCATTGCCCGTCCATGCCGACAAATCCGGTTCGCCCGCGGTGTTCCATAGAATCGCCCAAGCGGCCGGCTCGCCGAGCCGGCGCAGCGCTTCATGCCGGTGGTTGCCGTCCCGAATCGACAGCCGGCCTTCCGCGGCCTGCACGATGAGCGGCGGATAGCGCCACCCTTCCCGAAGCAGTGCCATCAGCTCGCCGATATGGACATCCCAGCTGTCCTCCGGCACGCGGTACTCCATCTCCGGCTCCGGTCCGCAGCAGCGCTCCAGCTCCTGCAGCGGCACCAGCACCGGGCCGGCCCAATTCCGTCTCTCTCGCTTCAGCCCCTCCGAGAAGGGGATGTTGTTCCCGGCCGTCATCAAGAATAGATGCACCCATTCTTCCAATACGCCTTCCTTGGCAAAAGCCTTCGCTTCCTCGACCGTAAACGTAAGCGGCAGCGTCATAGCTTCATCCCTCCAACAGCGCAAGATAGCGAACCTCGCGTCCTTCCCGGTTGACGGTCAGGAGCAATAGGCCTTGCATATCCGGCCTACATATTTCGGCGCCTGCCGGCAGCTTCAAGCCCTGCCGCGCTCGACGAAGGCGCCATCCGTATAGGTGTTCGGGATGCGTCCTGTCATTCCCTTCCCTGCAGCGTTCATTTTGCAAGGCTTATCCTCTGCTGGTACTGGCCGAAGCCGTCCGCCGAAATGACCACCCATGCGATCATGATTCGCGCATCATGCCAGAACGCAGCTCCTCGCGAATCCGTTCGATGCGCTCGTAGTTCAATTGATAGCTGGCCCTGTTGGCGATCAAGCGGCTGGAGACGCGGCAAACCCGCTTGACTGCGAACGAATCGCATGACCATCCCGCATCGACGGCTACGAAGATGCCGTCCGCCGCGCCGGTATGCAGCGCCAGCTCGATGCCGCCCTGCCATTTCATGATTTCTGCCTGCTGCCCCACGCCGCGGCAATAAGCCGAAGCCGTCTTCGGATATCGGGTAGCCACTTTGGGACGATCCGCTGTCTGCCGGCGCTTCATGATCATCGTCATGCAAGCCTCGCCGATATTCAAATCCAGCAGCTCGCACACGTTCCGGCCGGACTCCAGCAGCGCGTCCTTGCCGGCAATGCCGATGTCGGCCGCGCCGTACTCCACATAAGTCGGAATATCGATTGGCTTGGCGAGGATAAACCTGACGTCGGCTCCCTCTACGCGAATGATATAGTTCCGCGTGTCGTCGAAGTCTCCCGGCAGCGAGTATCCGGCCTTGCGGAACAACGCCGCCGCCGCAGGCTCCCCTTTCGGAAAAGCGATCGTGATCGCATCCTCCTTCATCCAGCTCTCTCCTTCCTTAAAATCCGCTTTTATTTTATCCAATTAGTATGGTAACGTACTAAAGTATTTAGATGCATGATACCACCTCTTGGGACGAATCGCAAAAGATTTTTCCGATTTATGCGGCTTATAGCCGCCTTGCAGGACAGGTGCCATCTCGGGCTTCATACCGCGGTCATATCCTATACAAGCAATGGAACGCAATTGAGAACGAGGATGCTGATGGAAGATGGCCTGCTGGATTAGAACCGCGATCATCGTCACCAACAACGGGACGATTCTGTTCGGGAACGCCGACATTCTCCCCGTCGTCGGAACGGATAATACGACGGACGAGGTAGAATCCAACCAACAAACCAATACGTCCGAAGGCGGAGCCGCCGCCGAAGGCGCCGCGGACACCGCATCCGCACGGCAGAGAGCGAAGCGCAAGCGGAGAGACGGCGGGAAGAAGCGATGAGAGGATTGCGGTCTTGGATTGAGGATTCAGTATTATTGAGGATTGAGAATTGAGGATTGAGGATAAAAGATTGCGGATTGAAGCATGAGGAAAGCTGGAGGCTCGAGCAGACACAGGTCGGCAAAGGATCGCGAGCGGTCCTGTCATGCCTGCTCTCTTCCGCGCATAACAAAATCCCCCTCTCGACAGCGGCGGCAGCGTGCGCTGCGGCTTCATCGGGAAGGGGAACGACAATCGGATTATTTCAACAGATCGTGATCGACGTAACGCGCGCCGTTCAGCTCGCTGATCACGTTGATGGCGACTTTCGCGCCGTCGCCAGCCGTAATGATCGTATGCACGCTCACGCCCGCGCACGTGCCGGCGGCCCAGATGCCTTCGACGTTCGTGCGGCCCTGCGCGTCGACGTCCAGAATCGATTTGATCCGCGGCTCCGTGCCCGGCTTCGTCTGCAGGCCGGATTTCTCCGCGAAATCGAGGAATACGCCGGATGCGATGATAACATGCTTGGCTTGGTACGAAGCGCCTGCTTCCGTTGCGATCGTGAAGCCGTCTTCCGACTTGACGATGTCGGTCACCTTCGCCTGCACATACTCGGCGCCGAACTTCTTGGCTTGCTGTATGCCGGTCTCGACGAGATTCGGGCCCGTAATTTCAGGCACGCCGTAATGATTCTCGAGCCAAGCTTTCTTCGTCATGCTCTGATCGCTGTCGATCAGCAGCGTTTGCTTGCCGGCTTTCGCCGCGAACAGTGCCGCGCTTCCGCCGGCGGGGCCAGCTCCGATAATCGCAATTTCTGACATGATGTTCCCTCCCGAATATGGAATTCCCAAATGCCGAACATGCCGCATGACCGTCGCTGCCAACCATTGACATGCCCTGCCATTTCTATCATAGCGTTTGAAAATCCGATATTCAACTTTTCATAGTTTCCGCCCAAGACCGATCGCGAATATTGTGGTACGATAGGATAGATATTACTGACAATCTATTATGGAGGCGCTTGCACATGGATCAAAATCAATCGACCGCCGGCTATTTCGGTGAATTCGGCGGCAGCTTCGTTCCACCGGAATTGCAGGAAGTGCTCAATTACTTAAGCGATCAGTTTCTTACATACAAGGACGACCCGGAATTCAACGAAGAATTCCATTATTACCTGCGCGAATACGTAGGCCGCGAGAATCCGCTGACCTTCGCCAAGCAATTGACCGAATCGTGGGGCGGCGCCAAAATCTACTTGAAGCGAGAGGACTTGAACCATACCGGCGCGCACAAAATCAACAACGTCATCGGCCAAATCCTGCTTGCCAAGCGGATGGGCGCGAAGCGGATCATCGCGGAAACCGGCGCCGGCCAGCATGGCGTCGCTACGGCAACGGCTTGCGCCATGTTCGACATGGAGTGCATCATCTACATGGGCGCCGAGGATACGCGCCGCCAAGCGCTGAACGTATTCCGGATGGAGCTGCTCGGCGCCAAAGTCGTGCCGGTGTCCAAAGGACAAGGCCGCCTGAAGGATGCCGTCGACGAAGCGCTGAACGACTTGGTCGAGAACTACAAGTCGACGTTCTACCTGCTCGGTTCCGCCGTCGGCCCGCACCCGTTCCCGACGATGGTCAAGCATTTCCAATCCGTCGTCAGCGAGGAATCCAAACGTCAAATCCTGGCGAAAGAAGGCCGTCTGCCGGATGCCGTGCTTGCCTGCGTAGGCGGCGGCAGCAACGCGATCGGCGCGTTCGCGCATTACCTGGACGAGCCTTCCGTTCGCTTGATCGGCGTCGAGCCGGATCAAGCGCCGACGCTTACCGAAGGCGTGCCAAGCATCATCCACGGCTTCAAATGCCTCGTGCTGCTTGACGAAGAGGGCAATCCGAAGAAAACGTACTCCATCGCCGCAGGCCTGGATTACCCGGGCATCGGACCGGAGCACAGCAACCTCAAAGTAACGGGCCGCGCCGAGTACGTAACCGTGACGAACGAGGAAGTGCTGGCGGCGTTCCAGGAGCTGTCCCGTACGGAAGGCATCATCCCCGCGCTCGAAAGCGCGCACGCGGTCGCTTACGCCAAGAAGCTCGCGCCGACGATGAGCAAGGACCAGATCATTATTATCAACCTGTCGGGACGCGGCGACAAAGACGTGGAGCAAGTGTTCCACATGCTGAACAAATAACGATTCCTATAACAATGCCCCGGGATGCGATGATCTTCGTCGCAGCCGGGGCATTGTTGCTTCGTATCAGGGTTAGCGCTTGTTAACGCGTCTCCTTGCTATCGGTCCTGCCGTTGCAGCAGCTCGCTGACCGTTACGAGCTCGTAGCCTTCCGCAGTCAGCTTGTCCAGCAGGATGCGAACCGCTTCCATCGTCTGCGACCGGTCGCCGCCGGCGCCGTCGTGGAACAGCAGGATCGCGCCGTCGCGAATATGGTCCCACGTATGCTCCAGGATGAAGTCCACGCCCGGCGTCTCCCAATCGCGCGTGTTCAAGTTAAGCGCGCCGATCGTGCCGTAGCCGAACCGGCCGGCAAGCGCGAGCGTGCCCTCGTTGCAGTCCAGGTACGGCGCGCGGAATACGGCCGGACGGCGGCCGATCGTCCGCTCGATCGCCTTGTCCGTCCGCTCCAGCTCCGCGAACGCTTCCGCCTCGGCGATCTGCGTCAGGTGCGGATGCGAATACGAATGATTGCCGATTTCATGGCCCTCGCCATGGATCTCCCGCACGAAGTCCGGCTCGGCTTCGATCTTCTCGCCGATCATGAAGAACGTCGCTTTGCCGGATACGGCGTTGAACATATCCGCCGTCTGTCGCGTGTACGTCTTGTCCGGGCCATCGTCGAACGTAATGGCAATGGCTTTGCTTGAAGTTGGAACGGAATGAATCGTCTCGGACATGCAGCTATCTCCTCCTAGGAATGTTTTCTTGCACTCGCGCTGCTTCGCCCGGCGTTGAGGGGGACACTCGACGCCTCAACGCCGTAACAGCGCATCGCCGTAACGCCTAAGCGGGCGCTCCGGCCTTCCGCGCCGCAGCGAACCCCTCGAACTCCCGCAAGCAGCGGCCCGTATGCGACGCTTCGACTTGCGCGATCTCTTCCGGCGTGCCCGCGGCGACGACGTAACCGCCGCCCCGGCCGGCCTCCGGCCCCATGTCGATCACGTGGTCGGATGTCTTGATGACGTCCAGGTGATGCTCGATGACGAGCACCGTATGCCCCGCTTCCAGCAGCCGGTTCATGCAGTCTAGCAGCTTCTGGATATCCGCCAGATGCAGCCCCGTCGTCGGCTCGTCGAAAATATACAGATAATGCGCGCCGCGCTTCATCTTGCCGAGCTCCGCCGCGAGCTTGATGCGCTGCGCCTCGCCGCCGGACAGCACCGTCGCCGAGTGGCCGAGCTTCAAGTAGCCGACGCCGAGCTCGTTCAGCACTTTCAGCTTGTGTGCGACGTACTTCTCGGCTTGGAAGAACTGCTCCGCGTCCTCGATCGACATCTCCAGCACATCGGCGATCGTCTTGCCGTTATACGTAACGTCGAGGAGCTCGCTCGTGAACCGCGCGCCTTTGCAGGACGGACATACCGACTCCACGTCGGCCATGAACAGCAGCTGCGACGTAATCGTCCCGTGCCCCTTGCATTCCTCGCACCGCCCGCCCTTCGCGTTGAAGCTGAAATGCGTCTCCGTATAGCCGCGCTCGACGGACAGCGCAAGCGATGCATACAGCTTCCGGATGCGGTCGAACAGCCCGACGTACGTGGCGGGGCTTGAGGTCGGCATCCGCCCGATCGGCGATTGGTCGATGTTGATGACGCCGTTGATCTGCTCGAGGCCTTCGATCCGCTCGTGCAGTCCCGGAATGATCCGCGCATCCTGGAAATGCTTATGCAGTGCTTTGTACAACACGTCGTTGATCAAGCTGCTCTTGCCGGAGCCCGACACGCCCGTCACGCAGGTCATGACCCCGAGCGGGATGTCCACCGTGACATCCTTCAACGTGTTCTCCCGCGCGCCGACGATGCGCAGCGCCTTGCCGCCGATCGACCTGCGCGCCGCGGGCGCGACGATGCTCCGCGTACCGCTCAGAAACTGCCCGGTCAGCGACTCGGGATTGGCGATGACCTCCGAGATCGTCCCTTCCGCCACGACGTTGCCGCCGTGCTGGCCCGGTCCCGGACCGATCTCGATGACATGGTCGGCGGCCATCATCGTCTCGACGTCATGCTCCACGACGATGACCGTATTGCCCGAGTCGCGCAGCTTCTTGAGCGTGTCGATCATCTTCTGGCTGTCGCGCGGATGCAGCCCGATGCTCGGCTCGTCCAGCACGTAGAGCATCCCCATCAGGCCGGAACCGATCTGCGTCGACAGCCGGATGCGCTGCGCCTCGCCGCCGGAGAGCGTGTCCGAGCGGCGGTCCAGGTTCAGGTAGCCGAGCCCGATATCGAGCAGCAGATCGATCCGCCCGAGCAGCTCGTTCATGATTTGCGTGCCGACCTGCCGCTTCCGCTCCGGAAACTCGAACGTCAGCAGGAACCGCTTCAGCTCGTCCAGCGGCATGGACACGATGTCGTGGATCGTTTTGTCCGCCATCGTGACGAGCAGCCGTTCCGGCTTGAACCGCATGCCATGGCACTCCGGGCAGACCTGCTCGACCATGACGAGATTGAACATCGATTCCTCGTAGCCCTTCAACTCCTGCTTCTTGCGGGAATTCCGGTACCATCGGTCGATCTCGCCGACAATGCCCTCGTAAGTCCACTTCTTGCCGACATGCTCCTGGATCCAGTGCCCTTGGTGGTTATCCTCCGACCCGAGGAACGTGTAGCGCTCTCCCTTCGTGCCGTAGAACAGCATGTCGACGATGTGCGGGGGAAGCTCCCTGAACGGCGTATCGAGGCTGAAGCCGTAATGCCGCGATAGGCTGTAGATGACCATGTTCCGCCAGGCGCGCGGGTTCTTCAAATTATAGAGCCGCTCGTTCAGCGCGCCTTTGCGAAGGCTGCGGTCGCGGTTCGCGATCATCAGCTCCGGCTGCGCGTACTTGTACGCCCCGATGCCGAGACATGTGCGGCACGCGCTGTCGGCATCGTTGAACGTGAAGTAGCCCGGAGACAGTTCTCCCGCGACAAAATGATGCTCCTTGCATGCGAACTGCCGCTGGAACCGCTCGATATCCCGCTCCGTCAGCTTGCTTCCGCTCGGCACGATATGCAGGAAGCCTTCGCCGATCTTCATCCCGAGCTCGATGGAGATCACCAGCTGCTTATAGATGTCGCGCTTCACCTCGTACTTGTCGATCAGCACTTCCATCTCTTGGGGCGTATGCTCGTCCAGCTCGATCCGGTCGCTCGTATCGTGCAGGATGCCGTCGATCTTGAACATCCGGTAGCCCTTCGTCCGGATTTCGTCGAACAGCACGCTGTACGTCTCGCCGAACAGCGGCTGGACGGGCGCGTAGAGCTCCACCGTCGACCCTGCGGGCAGGGCCAGAATATGCTCCGCGATCTGATTGGGCGTCCTCGCCTCCAGCGCCGCGGCGCAGCGCGGACAATGCGGCGTGCCGAGCGTCGCGAACAGCAGCCGCACGTAATCGTACACGTCGGACATCGTGCCGACCGTGGAACGCGGATTCGGCGTGCCCGTCTTCTGCTCGATGGAGACGACCGGCGACAGCCCGTATACGAAATCGACATCCGGCTTCTTCAGCTGCGGGATATACCGCTTCGCGTACGAAGAGGAGATCGATTCCATGAAGCGGCGCTGCCCTTCGCCGTAAATGACGTCGAACGCAAGCGAAGACTTGCCGGAGCCGCTTACGCCGGTGACGACGGTCAGCTTCTCCCGCGGAATGTCGAGCGACACGTTCTTCAGGTTGTTCTCGCGCGCGCCGCGGATCGATATCGTTTGTCTCATCGCATGAGCCCCCTCGCGTCAAAATAAGCAAGCTCGTCCATCTCGACCCGGCTCCGCGCGGTCAATCGGGCAGGGTAAGAAGCGCGTTCGATGAAGCCTTTCTGCGCCAGCCATTCGCAGCCGTGAACGATCAGCATTTCCTCCATCCGGTATTGCTGCTTCAGATGCATCATCAGCTCCGAGAACGGACGGATATCGTTCTGCTGCGACAAGTAGTCGGTAACCAGCTTGAACAACCGCTCATGCCGTTCTTCCACGTAACGGTCGGCCGCGCGGATCGCTTCGTCCATGACCTCGATCGTCTTCGGCCCTTCGATCAGCTCGTGGTACATGCGCTTGAAGAACGCCGGATTGTAGGCGAGCGCCTGCTGCACGACCTCGCGCGTCGGAATGTCGCGGTTCAGCATCACTTCCAGCCGCGCCAGCTCCTCGACCGTCTTCATCAGCCACAGGAAGCTGTACGCCGGATCCTTCTTGACGACCAGCCACTTCTCCGCCTTCTCCAGAAACGTGACGACGACGGAGGCGACGGTCAGGAGCTGCACGTCCAAATCGCGTTCGCCGACATGGCGGACGCGCTCGTAGACGTCGCGAATGGAGGCATCGCTGCAGAAGAGCAAGGTTCCTTTCGATAAGTAGGAATGAAAAAAGCTCGTGTTCAGCGCCCGTTCAACGTTCAACTTGAACTGCTGCCTGCTTACGAGTCCCGCGGAAATGCAAATGCCCTGCTCGACGAGCGCGAACGACGCGTTCGGCCGTTTCTCGTCGTCGGTAATGATCAGCATGTCGATATCGGATTTCTCCCAGACGACATCATAAGACAAGCTGCCAGTAACGAAAGCGGCCAGCACGCGGCTGTCCCTTTGCAGCTGCTCCGTCACCGATTCAAGCGCGGCGCGGTACTTCCGTTGTACATCATTCATCCTTATAATAGTCTCCTTGTTCGTGGGATGGAAGGTAATCGGAGGAACGCAGCGATGCGTGAGAGGCGTATACGGCAGCGGTAAATCTATGCGTGTAGAAGATTATAGCAGATGATGCCTGAATAGGACAGTAGATTTGTTATGCGCTTTCATAGTCTTAAACCGCTGCGCGGCCGCTGGATTCGCAGATCCGCTATTCGCCCGCGGGAATGGGACTGGCATTTTTCCTTCCCGCCCTTTACAATTCTCCTAGATGGGTATCCTGCCGCGACTGGGAGCAGCCGCAATCGGCAATAGGAGGGACGCGCGATAAAAAAACCAACCATACATGACGTCGCCGTGATGGCGAATGTGACGCCCTCCACCGTATCCCGGGTCATGAACGATTCCAAGCTCGTCAAGCCTCGCACCCGGCAGCGCGTGCTCGAGGCCGTACAGAGCCTCGGCTACGTGCCGAGCAAAGCCGCGCGCATGTTCAAATACGGCAAAAGCCGGATCATCGGGCTTGTCGTCAGCGCGCAGCATATCAGCGAGCTGATCTTCAACGCCGGCTTCCAGGCGCAGTTCAAGGCGCTGACCGAGAAGGCCCACGGCGTAGGCTACAACATCCTCATCATCACCTCCGCCGATGCCCATGCCGAATCCTATTTCGGCGTGATCAAGAGCCAGGCAGCCGACGGATTCATTATCATGAGTCCTTACGCGAACGAAGCGCTGGCCTCCATGCTCGACGATTCCGGCATTCCCTATATATTCAACATGAAATATTCAGACCGTCCCGAAGACGTCTACTTCGCGTCTTCCGACGATTTCGAAGGCGGCTACATCGCGGCCGGTCATTTGCTCGGCCTGAACCATACCGATATCCGGTTCATCGTCGGCTCCGTCAAGGGCCGGCTCGTCTCCTTCAACAACGAACGAATGCGCGGCTTCATGCAAGCGCTCAGCGAATACGGCATCCCGTTCAAGGAAGAGATGATCGTCCGGATCCCGGGTCAGCCGGAGGAAAGCTACGACGGCATCGCGCGCTTCTTCCGATCGGAGAAGCCGACGGCGCTTATGATATCCAATGAAATAACGGCAGCCGCGGCATTGAATTACTTCTACGATCACGGCATCCGGGTGCCGCGGGACATTTCCGTCGTCGGCTTCGGGCCTTCCGAATATTACCGCGGACTGCGGCCCCATCTGACCCATATGAATGCCGATATCGCGTGGTCGAGCGGCAGGATCGTCGAGATGCTGCTGCAGCGGATCGAAGGCGAACCGATCGGCATCGAGCCGTTCAAGAAGCCAGAGCTCGTCATCCGGGACAGCACCGCGCGGCTTGAATAACGCCCGTTCCCTGTGCGCCTGCGCGCCTGCGCTTATCCGAAGCGTACTGTCGACAAGAATGTGACAAGAAAGGCCGGTTTCGAAGCGAGTGCTCTCGTCTTCGAAGCCGGCCTTTCTTTGTCTTTAGGAAGCTTCCGGAATGAATTTGATCCACTCCGCGCCGAAATAAGGATAGATAGCGTTCGATTGCCTGCTCGCGGGCTGATCGTTCGCGATCCGGTATGCATAGTCGGCGAGGATAGCTCCATATTCATCATGAGGCGATCGGACGAGCACTCTCAGCTTGCCAACCAGGCAATACCTCTCTTCCCCGGCCTCCAGATTGCGCAGAACTTCTTGCAGCGATTCCAGTACGACACTGCCGTCGTATGCCGAAACCCGCTGCTCGTTGAAATGCAGCTCTTGAAAGAGCGAATGCTTCGCTTTCTTGTTTGCCGCATATTGTTTCGTGCCGACATTGAAATAATGCCTGCGGTCTTGAAACGCATAGCGAATGACTCGGATTTCCCGATTCAAGATCGTATCCCCGTCCGCGACTCGAAGCTCCGCTCCCTCGCAAACATGAACAGCGAACTCGATTCGAATCCGATTTCTCGTGAAGATGATATAGGGGAACGTCTTCTTGAGCACGATTTTAAAACGCTTGCTTCTAAGATTTAGGCCGAATGGCAGCTTCACGCGAGCGAAGCTCTCGTCAGGCTGGTCGCTGAAATAGTGGAGATCAAGCTTCGTGTGATACAGAATAATCGCCCTCATCGCCACGAGCTTCACCGCGTCTTTCCATAGCGAGAACAATTTCTCATGCCGGGGAATGTCGCCGATCACGAAAATCTTGGTCAGCATGTAAAGCAGTCCCGCGAAGAGAAGCATGATGATAATCGTCACCGGCGTAAATAGGCCAATAAAGGAGCTCCACAGCTTGATTTTCAAACTGTAGATATAAATGGACCACGATACGCTCACGAAGATAATGGTGATCATCGCAATGACAACGACCGCTTTGTTGATGAAATTCACTTTGACCAGCTCACGATAGTGAAAATAAGCCCATTGGAGCTTTTTCAGCGATTCGTCACCGTAATTCCCCACCTCAACGGCCATCTCTCCGATGCTCCAGATGATCTCCCTTGCTTTGTCGATCTTGTGTTGACTGTTGAGAGAGATATAGATGGCGATCAAGCCGACAAGAGACAGCAGTCCGCCCGTCATGCCGAATAGTATCGACGATAGCTCTGCGGGCGGATTTGCAACCAGCTTGTCTATTTCGTTCAGGAATGCTCTGCGGAACGACATGATCAATTCCCTTCCTTATTCGATTTCACCGCTGCCCAGGACGTATTACACTTTATGCCTGGCAAATAAGGCCGATAGATTCATTCTATTGACCCGCGTCGTTAATCATAGCATATGTAGTTATGATCCGAACCTCATGCCCTGCATGGCACGCATCCCTAAGCTTGGTTCTCCGTCAGAACCGCCTCCGCCCCGTACGTCCGCTTCTTCCTCCGCACCACCGCCGCGTTCGCCCCGATCAGCGCCAGTGCCGCCAGCACCAGCAGCGCCGGAATGGCGAAGATCGCAGGCCGGTAGCCGGGCACGAGGAAAGGCAGCAAATAACCGATGAGCGCGGCCAGCTGCGTCAGGGACACATAGACGCTCGAGCCGAAGCCGATGCGCAAATGGAACATCCGCTGCACGTAGCCCATGGCCACGCCGTACAGCACGGATACGAAGAACGAGTACAGCGGCTGCGCGAGGAAGAACACGGCCAGCGGCGGACCGAACGCATAGGTCATATACACGGCGAGCGCGAACACGCTCGAAATGATCATGATCCGCTTGCTGCCGTACCTGGCCGCCCAATAGCCGGCCAGCGTCATGAACAGCAGCTCGAATACCGCCTGCACGCTCCACAGATAAGACATCTCCTGCGGCTTCCCGAACAGATTCACGACGACTAGCGGCAGGTACAGCCCGCGCAGCGAATCCGCGCAGCACAGCAGCAGCAGCGCGAGCAGCATGACGAGCGAGAACGGCTCTCCGATGCTTGTGTTGTCCGCCGCCGCGGCATCCTGTTCCTTGTAGAGCAGCAGGCAGAGGAGGAGCAGCGCGTAGCCGAGCAGATTGCCCCACAGGACGCCATGAAAGCCCGCGACGAGATAGACGTTCGCGCCCGCCAGCAGCCCGGTGAAGAATCCGACGCTGAGCGTGGCCCGCAGCCAGATCTGCGCCATTTCGAAATAGCCGGCGGCTTCCCGCATGAAGTGGCTGCGCGCCATGGCGAACAGCTGCCCCATGATGAGCCCGGAGGGCGCAACGGCGAGCACGAGGCCGATTAACGCCAGGACGTACCCGTCCGCTTGCATGTACAGCAGCAATCCGGCTATGCAGAGCGGCACCGCGCAGACCGCCAGCCGCTTCTTCTTCGCCATGCGGTCGCTGATCAGGCCGATCGCGAAGGCGGCGGTCATGTTGAACAACAGCGAGATGGAGAAGATCGAGGCGATCTCCGCCTTGCCGAGTCCGATTCCGTCACGCATATAGACGGCGTTCATCGGCGCCAGAATGCCGCTTCCGATCCCGTACAGGAACATTCCCGCGATTAACGGGGCTGCGCCCCGGATTCGGAAGAAAGCCCGAAAGTCCCTCAGCCATGTCACGGCTTATGCACGCTCCTCATGCGAACACCTTCGCCCGGATCCCGCTAAGCGGCCCGTCGAAGGTGTGCGCCCATTCGTATTAGAATAACCCGACTTAGAACAACGCCGGCTTCAGCGTCCATGTCTGCAGCTTGGACATCCTTACGATATTCGGCACGCGGAAATCCTCGGGGAAAATAATCCAGCCTTTGCCCCAGAAATCGTCATCGCTGGCATGCTGCTGCGAGCGGAGACAGCCGCGCACGATTGCGACTTCGTCGTCGTCCGTCAACCCGTCGCGAATGACCTTGGCCATCGTGCAGGTCAAATCCACGGGATTGACGAGCGCTTCTCCGGCCTTGAACGTATCGGGCAGCATTTTGAAGCCGAAGACGTCCGGGTACGGCGCCGCGATGGCCTGTTTCAGCTCCCTTACGGTCACGACCGGGCTGCCGCTGCTCGCGGTATCCGTCTCGGGGCCGTAGATCAGCTCCGGCGAGAGCGGACGGCCGAGCAGGTAATTGCAGAACAGCGAGTGCGTATCCGATGCGGACAACGTGAAATCGCCCAGCTGCGTGAAGTACAGGTCGCCTGCCAAGCCTTCCGCCAGCTGCCGGACTTGCGCTTCGGCCAGCTCGCCCTTGTCGGACCGCTCCAGCTCCCGCGCCTCGACGGACGTGATGAAGGTGACGTTCTCCTTGGACAGCATGTAATCGAGGAACTCGCCGAGCGTCGCCAGATACGCCTCCATGGCTCCCGGCGGCCACAGCGGGCTGGCCGGCTGCCATTCGGAACGCGGCGGATTCTTGCCTCTGGCGAAATTGACGTCGTCCCAGAACCGCGGCGTCGAGAACTCGTTCGGATGATACACGATGCTGACGAAGCCGACAGGCTCGCTTGACAGCTTCTCGTAGATGTCGTCGAACTCCCGCTTCGCCGTCTCCAGGCCGTCTTCTACGAGCTCCATGCGCATGAAACCCGTCAGTTCCATGAAGTTCAGCAGGCCGCCGTACCAATACGGGCGGCTGTTCAGCTTCACCTGCTCGTGATTGTCCAGGTAGACGGGAACGCCCCATTTCCGGATGGCGGGAAACTGCTGCGGCGCCCATGAGCCGCCGGGCTGGCCGTAGCATTCGATCGGCATGCCGGTGATCCGCTCGACATCCTTCAACCCCCCGTACTCCACGCGGTCGAATTGTTCGGCTCCATCCTTGAACCCCATATGCTCCAAGTATTCGCTGATGGTGGGATGCACGCTGTGGAAATCCGTATGATAGCCGACTTCATGATTGCGGAGCTTCTCGATAATGTCCTGCCGGTCGAGTTCGACCAGCATTCTGGCCTTCTCGCCGACGATCTTGAAAATCCCCGGTATCCCTCGCGAGTCGCACAGGTCGATTAACCCGCGGAACGCATCCATCGACTCCGGCGTCACGTAATCCTCCACGTCGAACCAGAACAGCACTTTAATATTGGCCATCTCGCATTGCCCCCTTTGTTAAGTACCCTTTGACGTCTAGACGAATAATCCTGCTTGTTATGCAATGTTTGTCAGGCTGACAGATGTCAGCGAGAGATGGCTCGCGCTCATCCGGATGCCTGCGCCCCGGCGGACACTAGATCCGCTATTCGCTGCGAATAGTAGGATTCGGATAGTGTTTAGGACACAGGATTCGTTATTAGCTCGAAACAGACCTCGAAATGCAGGTCGAGGACCAAATAAGGAATCTGGTGTCCGCGCGGATCGCCAAAACACCGCTTTTTCGTCAAATAGCGGATCCTGTGTCCGCGTAGCTCTAGCGTTTGCCCTGTCCGCTCACACGGACCGGTGCACGGCTGCGCCATTTGCCGGATATTTACACGCAAACAGTCACTCCCTCCGCTCCGTCACGCCGCTCCACCATATCACTCCATCACGCTGCTCCGCCATACCGCTCCGTCACGCCGCTCAGCCATACTGCCCAGCCCCGCCTGCAACCTGCCACTAACCTGCCAGCCTGCGAAAACGCAGAAAAATCCTGCTCGTCGAGCAGCATTTTCCCGCGCTGCCGGTCTATGCCGGCAAGTATCGCTTTCGAGCTTTCGAGCCTTCGAGCTTTCGATCTTTCCAGCCTTCGATCCTTCGATCTTTCCAGCATTCCAGCCTTCCGGCTCTCAAACTCTCAAGCCCTCAAGCCTTCAAACGGCGGCATTCCCGTACATACGCCGTCTCTCGCTCGTTCCCCGGTCAGCCCTTGATGCCCGAGAACGTAATGCCTTTAATAACGAACTTCTGCAGCACGAGGAAGAATATGAGCAGCGGGATCGTCGCCATGACGGCGCCTGCCATCAGCAGCGGCTGCCGCGTGACGTAGAGACCCTGCAAGGAGTTGATGCCGACGGACAGCACGCGCATCGATTCGTCGTTCGTCACGACGAGCGGCCACATAAAGTCGTTCCAGCTCCATAAGACGACGAAGAACGTGAGCGCGGACAGCGCCGGAACGGTGAGCGGCAGCATAATCCGCCAGAAGATCGTCCACGGGTTGCAGCCGTCGATGACCGCCGCCTCCTCCAGCTCCTTCGGCAGCGACATGAAGAACTGGCGGAGCAGGAACGTGCCGTAAGCGGAGAAGATGCCGGGCACGATCAGCGCCTTGTACGTGTCCACCCAGTGGAAACGGACGATCTCGTAATACTGCGGAATGAGCAGCACTTGCGAAGGCACCATCAGAATCGCGAGGATGCAGATGAAGATGACGTTGCGTCCCGGGAACCGCAGCCGGGCGAAGCCGTACGCCGCCATCGAGCAGATAATGACCTGCGGCACGGTTCTCCCCACGGCGATCATGACCGTGTTCATATAGTACCTTCCGAACGGCACCTGCTTGAAGATTTCCGAATACCAGGAGAAATCCGGATGCTTCGGAATCCATACCGGCGGAATTTGGACGGATTCCGGGTACGTCTTGAACGAGGTCGTAATCATCCACACGAAAGGAAGCAGCATCATCACAGCCCCGAGAATCAAGATCAGGTGAATGATCAGACGCGCCGCCAAATGCGTCTCTTTATCGATATTCACGGCCGTCCCTCCCTTACTCGTAATGGACCCAGCGCTTCTGCAGATACATCTGAACCATCGTAATCAGGAAAATAATGACGAACAGCACCCATGCCTGCGCCGATGCATAGCCGATCTTGAACCAGGTGAAGCCGTTCTGGTAGATGGAGAATACCGCCGTTCGCGTCGCGTCCTGGAGCACGCCTCCCGCTCCGCCCCCGTTCGTCGCCGGCGTGAGCATGAAGACGAGGTCGAATACCTGGAAGGCGCCGATCAGGCTCGTCACCATGACGAAGAAGATCGCCGGCGTCAGCAACGGCACGGTAATGTGGACGAAACGGTGCCAGCCCGTTGCGCCGTCGATCGCGGCCGCTTCGTAGTACGAATCGGGAATGCCCTGCAGGCCCGACAGCAGAATGATCATGTTATAGCCGATGCCGCCCCAGATTGCGATGATCATGACGCTCATCAAGATGTACCGCTCGTCCGTAATCCAGTTGGGGCCGTCGATTCCGACCACGGACAGCAAATAGTTGATCAGGCCGTTGCTGCCGTTGTACATGAATTTCCAGACGACGGCGATGGCGACGGGCATGGTGACGGAAGGCAGGAAGAAGATCAGCCGGTACGCATCGCGTCCCCGGATCTTCCGGTTCAGCAGGACGGCGATGACAACGGACAGCACGATCGTGCACGGCACCGTCACGACGGTATAGATCGTCGTCACGCGCAGCGATTTGAGGTAGATGTTGTCGGCGAATAGCTTGGTGAAGTTATCGAAGGCGATGAACTTGATTTGACTCGAGCCGTCCCAGCTCGTGAAGCTGAGCACGAGCGAGGCGAAGATGGGAATGATCGTGAAGATGAGCAGGCCGATGACGACGGGCGCGATGAAGAAATAGCCCCAGACCATTTCCTTCCTGCGCAGCCGGGACCTGACGACCGATCGGGCCGGGGTAAGATTCGTTTCGCTCGCTAATCGCATGCGCGATCACCTCCCATTCAAGGTGATAGGGCTATCGCCGTTCTCTGACGGCGCAGCGTATATCCTACCGAAGACATACAAGCTAACGGATCCACAAGGCGAATCGTTCACGCTCGAATTGGAGCTCGAATTAGAAGGAAAGGGTCCCGCTTCGCGGATTCAGGGATTGCGGTAGCGTGCCGGGACCCCTCCCGATCCTATTTGGCGCCTGCGAGCAGCGCGTTCGCTTCCTCGGTGATCTTCTTCATGCCGTCCGCCGGCGATTCTTTGTTGAGCCAAATGTTCGTCAAGTGCGTAGCGACCGTCGTTTCCCATTCCGGATCGGACGCGGTCGGATACGGCGTGGCGAAATCGGCGGATTCGATGAAGATTTTGAGGTTCATCGGGAGCGCTTTGACCCACGCGTCCTGCGTGCCTTTGAACGCCGGAATGACGGTGCCGGTATCCGCCTGCAGCATGGCGACATCCTTGGAGCCGAGGTATTTGACGACTTCCCACGCTTCCTTCGGATGCTTCGAGTTGGCGTTGGCGACCCAAGCGACGCCGTGAATGATATTCCCCTTCTGCTTGTGAATCGGCATGAACTGAACGTCGACGTTGTCCTTCAGCGCGTCGTAGTACGGCTTCGCCATCCAGGAGCCGTTCATGATCATCGCCACTTTGCCGGATTGGAACAGCTGGGTCGGATCGTTGTCGGTCATGTACTGGCCGTCCGGCGAAGTTTTGTCTTTGTACATCAGATCATAGAGGAATTGGATCGCTTCGACGCCTTCGGGGCTGTCGTACTTCAAGGAGGAGCGGTCGTCGCTGATCGGCTGGACGCCGTTCTCGACGAAGAACGGATAGATGACCTCTTGCGTAGACGCCGGGACGGCGATGCCCCACTGCGAGATGCTGCTGCCCGAGCCGACCGTCAATTTCTTGGCGGCGTCGCGCACGTCGTCCCATGTCCAGTTATCGGTCGGGTAAGGGACGCCCGCCTTGTCGAAGAGCGCTTTGTTGTAGAAGAGGCCGATCGTGTCGTAGTCCTTCGGCATGCCGTACACGCCGTCCTTGGAGTACAACTTCACGAGCGATTCCGGGTAGTTATCCATGGAGAAGTTGTCGCTCTCGATGAAATCGTCGTACTTGAGCAGGAAGCCCTTGGATTGGAATTTGGGGAAGTTCGGGCCGTTCATCCACATGATATCGGGTCCGTTCTTGGCAGCGAGGGTCGTTTGCAGCTTGGTGTAGTAGTCCGCGCCTGCGGTCAACTGTACCTTGAGATTGATTTTATCCTGCGACTTGTTGAAGTTGTCCGCGATCTGCTTCATCGCCGTTTCCTGTTCCTTCGCCGGGAACCACCAGACGATATCGACCTTCTTGCCGCCGCCGGATCCGCCTCCGCTGCCGCTGTCGCCGGACGAGCATGCCGTCGTGCCGAGCGCGAACAGCGTAACAAGAGCGAGAACTGCCGTACGATTCATTTTCATACTGAGCCCTCCTAGAATGGGATTCAAAGCTCGATTGCTTGCCCCGACCGGTGGGAGGATAACGCTGCTTGTACGACGCGCAGCGTCGCCAGGCCGTCCTCGCCGCTGATGGAGGCGGGTTTGCCCTCGCGGACGATGCCGACGAAATCGCCGATCAGCCCTTCGTCCAGCTCATCCGTCCACAGTATCCATTCTGTCTTGTCCTTGGCGTCGTTGTAGAACACGGAAGCCTGCTTGTGCAAATCGAGATGCAGCGTCCCCTTCGTGCCGGTGAAGGAGATGACGAGGTCGCCCCAGACCGGATAGGAGGCCGGCCGCGACCAGCTCGGATCGATCGCGGCGACGATGCCGGATTCGATCTCGAGCAGCACGATGCCGCAATCCTCGACCTCGATGTCGTGCAGCCGCGTATCCAGCTCGGCGTGGACCCGCGTCACCTTCTTCTCCAGCACCCAGAACAGAATGTCCATCACGTGCACGATGTGATCGACGGCCGCGCCGCCCCCGGACAGCTGCGGATCGACGAACCAGCCGCCGGGCATCTTGCCATGATTGGTCGCGTTCACCCCGATGATGCTGCCGAGCCGTCCGTCCCGAATTAGCTCGCGGGCTTTGCGAATCACGGGCGAATACCGGACGGGAAAAGCGATCTGCAGCGTGACGCCATTGTCGCGGCAAGCCCGAATCATCGCTTCGGCATCGCCCGGCTCGACCGCGATCGGCTTCTCGCAGAGCACATGCTTCCCCGCTTCGGCCGCGGCGATGACATGCTCCTTGTGCCTGGCGTTCTCCGAACAGACGATGACCGCAGCCGCGTCGGTCGCCAGCAATTCGCGAAGCTCGCGGTAGAACGGCACGCCGTATCGCGCCGCGGCCTCCCTGCCGCGGGTCTCGTCGTCATCCCATACGGCCGACAGCTCCGCGTCGCCGCGCTTCATCATCTGCTCGGCATAGCTGTAGGCATGCATATGGGCGAAACTGATGATCGCCGCCTTCACGGCTTCACCCCCTGGGCCAGTGTTATGGTTTCGCTCGTTCGGGCGGATGCGATCGCCGCTTCCGCGATTTCCACCGCCTTATAACCGTCGAACGCGGTGACGAGCGGCTCGCTGCCGGTCGTCAGGCAGCGGACGAAATGCGCCAGCTCCTTCTCGAGCGGGCTCCGGCCGACGACGAGCTCGGGCACGATGACGCCGCTCTCCGGCTGCTTCCGATCAGGATGCAGCCGCAGCGCGAGCGGCGTACTGCTCGCCATGTTCTCCGCGAGCATGCCGTTCGTGCCGGCAATCTCGAAGTTGCTGTTGAATTCCGTATGCGCCCAGGAGCCCTCGACGAGCGCGATCATGCCGTCCTCGAACCGGAGCGTCGCCAGCGCGTATTCCAGCGGACCCGCTTCGGCAGCCCGCGACGCGCGCCGCGCCGTCACCCGCCGCACCTCGCCGAACGTCCAGCGCAGCCAGTCGAAGTCGTGGATGAGCAGATCCAACAGCAGACCGCCGCTGCGCGTCTCGTCCGCGAACCAGTCGTCCCAGCCCCGGGGAAACGCGGTCGTACGGGACATGCGGACGACGGCGACCTGCCCGAGCGCGCCCGATTTGACCAGCTCGCGAGCGCGTTCGTATTCGGGGCAGAACCGCAGATCGTGGCCGACGAACAAGCGGACGCCGCGCGCCTGGCATACCGCGAGCATTTCCTTCGCCGCCTCGGTACGGAGCGCCAGCGGCTTCTCGCAGATGACGTGCTTGCCGGCATTCGCGGCTTTCAGCACGTATTCATGATGCAGATAGGAAGGCAGGCAAATGTCCAGCACGTCGAAATCCGCTTCGGCGAGCAGGGCGTCGATCCCGTAGAAGGCTTGCACGCCGTACTGCGCCGCCAATCGTTCCGTCTTCTCCGGGTGCTGCCCCGAAAGGGCGACGAACTGCACTTCCGGCATCCGGGACCACGCCTCCGCATGAAGCCGGCCCATCGTCCCGAGTCCGATCAACGCTACTTTAGGCATCCGACTCTCCTCCCTCACGCCTCGCCAGCCTGCGCAAGCAGACGTTCCAGATTTGTCCTCGCCAGCGCTACCCGGCGGTCCAGTTCGTCCGGCGTCAGCGGCTTGCCGTCGCCGTCAAGCTTCTCGACCACGATCGGGCCGCGGAATCCCGCTTCCGCCATCCGCCTGAACATCGCTGCGAACGGCATGTCGCCTTCGCCGGGAACCGGAAAGGCGTAATTCCGCTGTCCGCCCGCATGGTCTTTCGCGATAAACGAGGCCAGCAGCGGCGCCACTTGATCGAAATCCGCCAGCGGGTCCAGGCCTTCGTAATAGCTGACATTGCCGGGATCGTAGCAGGCTCTGACGTTCGTTGAACCGATCGCCTCCACCGTGCCGCGCAGGAGCCCGGCGGTCGCGGTATTGCCCGTGTGCGGCTTGAGCGTGACGACGATGCCGAGCCGTTCCGCTTCTTCCGCGACCTGCGCGAAGAACGATAAGAAATCCCGGCTGTTCGACGCGTACTCCTCGGCCGTGAGCGGCTCGTCGGGGAAGCGGCGGTAGCCCCAGAACCCGAGCGCGTTCACCTCCGGAATGCCGAGCGCCTGCGCGAGCCGCAGCTGCTGAAGCGCGCCTTCGACCGGCTCCGTATGGTGCATCTGCGCATGGGCGAGCAGCATGACCGGCTCGAGCCCGAAGCGGCTTAGCAGCCCGCGCACCCGTTCGACCGAAGCTTCGTCCTCCGGCACGGCTGCCGGTTCGTTCATGTGCGGCGTCCCGAATGCCACGTACCGGTAACCCGCCCGGGCAATGCCTTCCAGCGCCCGTTCGAACGGATATGCGGCATAAGGCAGCGTCATGCAGGCCAGCTTCGCGTCCATGGCGGGCTACGCCTCCCCGCCGAGCTGCACCGGCAGGCCGCTCTGCGCGGAGCGATTGGCGGCGAGCGTCACTTCCACCGTGCGCAGGGCATCGTCGTACGGCGCCAGAATGAGCGACCGGTCGCCGGTCAGCACCGCATCGATGAACGCGCTGTCCTGGGCGAACATGATGTCGCCCGTCTCGCTCTCGATCGTCTGCGTGCCTTCCCGGTCCGTGATGGTCAGCCGGCCGCCTTCCACCAGCACCCGGAAGTCCTTGCCCTGCACCTCGACGCCGACCCGGTGGTCCGGCTGGATGAAGCAGGTGTCCACATGCCCGATGGCGCCGGACTCGAACGCGAGCGCGACGGTACCGACGTCCGGAATATCGAGGTTCTCGATATCGCCGCTCACGCGAAGCGCCATCTGCGCGTACACCTTGCTGACGTCGCCGGCCAGGAAGCGGACCATGTCGACCGTATGCGTCGTCTGCTCCACGAGCTGTCCGCCGGACTTGGCCATCTCCCGCCACCATGGCGTGGCGACGAAGCCGGTCATATAGTGGGCCCGCACCATCCCGATCGTCTTGTCCTGCAAATACGCTCTTGCCTTCGAGGCGGTGTCCAAATACCGGAGCACGTACCCGGAAGCGCTCATGATGCCCGCCTCGCGGATGATCGCCGCCTTCTTCCGGATGACGTCCATGTCGAGGCCGAGCGGCTTCTCGACGAACAGGTGGATTCCTCTCGCGCAGGCCTTCTCTTCGATGTCGCCGTGGGCGAACGGTGGCACGCATACGAACAGCACATCCACCGCGTCCGCGTCCAGCAGCGCCTCGTAGCTCGCATACGCCTGCATGCCGTATTTGGCCGCGGCTTTCTCCGCGCTGGCCGGCACGACGTCGAATACGGCCGTCATCTGCACCTTCCCGTTCTTGGCAAGCGCCTCCATATGGGCGGATGCGATGCCCCCTGCGCCGATGAAGCCGACTCTTGCTTTGCTCATCCGTCGATTCCTCCTTCGTTTATCGGGCGTCGCCGCCAAGGATTATGTCCAAATGTCTTGCCGTATCGTAAGCGGCTTGGTACGGGTTGGCCGCATACGGGCTGATCTCCGCGGTCAGCGTATCCGCATAGCCGATGTCGATAAGCGCCCCGCGAACGGCCGCCCAATCCACGTCGCCCGCGAGCAGCGGTACGAAGCCGCTGCCGTTGCCGACGCTCGGCTTGAAATCCTTCACGTGCACCTTGCGGATGCGCGGTCCCAGAATGCGGATCCATTGTTCGGGAAACCCGAAATTAAGCACGTTGCCGACGTCGAAATAAGCGCCCGCGTAAGAGGAACCGAGCTCGTCGATGTACCGGGCCATCTCGAGCGGCGACAGCAGGAACTTGTTCCATACGTTCTCGATGCCGATGTGCACCCGATGCGCTTCCGCGATCGGCACCAGCTTCGCAAGCTCCTCTTGGCTGCGCGTGTAAGCGACGTCATAGCCGTTGTCGCCGTCCTTCTTGACGAAGGCCGGCACGACGAGTACGGTGTCGATGCCCATCGCGCCGGCAAGCTGGATCTGCTTCTCGACGATCGACCTGCCTCTGGCCCTGGCTTCCCCGTCTTCGGCGGACAGCGAATTGGCCCACATCAGACCGGTCGACAGGCTCCGTAATTGAATGCCGTGCGACTCCGCCTTCCGCTTGATGCGCTCGGCCTCGGCCGCCGTCGTATCGAGCGTCAGCCCGACTCCTCCCGGCTCGTACAAATTCAGCTCGACTGCGTCGTATCCGGCTTTGGCGCTGTGCGTGAACAAGGTGTCGAGATCGGTTCCATCCGGAAAGCACCATTGATTGATCCCCTTCAGCATTGCATCATCTCCTTCACCAGCCTTGTCTTTACAGATTAATCATATGTTGAGGGCAACGGATGCGCATAGAGGAATCTCATGACCTTTCGTAGGAGGCTGATGACTTGTTTCGCCGACAGGCGATGATGATCGGTTGCATGGGCGGATCGCAAGGTTTGCAGAACGATCGCTGTCGGAATGCAGCACGATGGCAATTGAATCGCAGGAGAACGGCGATTGATCGACCCGTATAGCTTGCCTTCCGGCCGGTTACCGTTTCAGCTCTCCGGGCGTCACGCCCCAGAATTTGCGAAACAGCTTGATGAAATAGCTGGTGTCCATGTAGCCCGTCATCCGCGCCGCATCGGACACCTTCAAGCCGGTCTGCAGCAGCTCCCGCGCTTTGTTCATCTTCTGCTCGAGCACATAGTCCGAGAACGGCCGGCCCGTCTCTTTCTTGAACAACCGGCTCAAGTACGAAGAATTGACATACAGCCGGTCCGCCACCGTGTGCAGCGTCACGTCCTGGTCCATGCTCGCTTCGACCATCGCCTGCACGTTCCGGATGAGCCGGTGCGTGCCCGACTTGCGTTCGGCCTCCGCATAGCCGACGATCTTGTCGATCATGCGCCCGGACCAGTCGCGCATCTGCTGCCTCGTCTGCACCGCCTCCGGCGTCCGCAAGTACATCGTATCCTCGCCCAGCACGTCGAGCACCGACCATCCCTGCGCATGAATGATCCGGGTGAGCAGGCTCTGCAGGTACAGCATATATTCCTGAAAATTCCGCAGCGTATCGAGCGACGACACCTGATCGCCGACGATCGACGTGATCCCGGCCGCCGCTTCCGCCCTGTCGCCCGCCTCGAGCGCGATCAGCACCCGTTTCTCCAAGTCGCGCTGGAATTCGAACGCCGCCCGCGATTCCTTCGGCTGCTCGCGGTACGGGATGACGATGCCGTGCCCCAGAACGGCGCGTTCCTGCAGCGCTTTGCGCGCCTGCTTGTACGAGACCGGCACCGACTCGCGTCCGGCGGCGAGCCCGATCCCCGCGCTCGACGTCGTCACCTTCAAGCCTTCCTGCGCGCCGGACACCAGCTTCGCGACGGCCTGGTTCGTCCGCTGCAGCAGCTCCAGCTCCGATTCCCCCGCCGCCCCTTTGAAAATCAGCACGGTCGCGCCGCCATGCGCTTGAAACACCGTGCACGCCTCGGAACGAAGCCATTCGCACGCGATGCTGTACAGCGTGAATTGAAGCATCGGCATCTCGTCCGCCTCCGAGCGGGCTTCCGACCGAAGCGGCGGATCGATCTCCGCCACGGCGGCGCAGTACGGGCACCCGGTCTCGAGGTCCAGCGACAGCTGCCGGACATGGCGCTCGATCTCGTCCTCCTCTAATTTCCCGCTGACCCAATTGCGCAGAAAATCTTCCCGCAGCCGCGGCAGATGCAAGGTCCAGCGGGTCTGCAAATCCTCCAGCCGGAGCCGGGCTTCCCGCAGCTGCCGGGTCGATTCGGCCGCCTCGGTCACCGCCTTCAGAATCTCTTCGTCGCCGGCCGGCTTCAGCAAATACTTGAACACGCCGATCTCGACGGCGCGCTGCGCGTACTGGAAATCGTCATGGCCGCTCAGGATAATGATGCGGGTATCCGGGACGCGCCGCAAAATTTGCCGCGACAGCGACAGACCGTCCTGCTCCGGCATGACGATATCCATGATGACGATATCGGGCTGCTTGCGCTCGAACACGGCGAGCGCCTCGTTCCCGTCGGACGCCAGCGCGACGACGTCGACGGCATGCGCCTCCCACGGGATGTTGTTCGCCAGACTGTTCAGCAGGCGAAGCTCGTCTTCTACGATCATCAGGTCCATGCGGTACGCCCCCTTCAGGCAAGATTAGTCCGATCGAGCGGAATGAAGACGCTGACGACGGTGCCTTCCGACTCCGAGCTCTCGAACCGGAGATCGGCCCTGTCGCCGTAATAGAGCAGCAATCGTGCTTTGACGTTGCGGATGCCGTACATGTCGGGATTCGCATCGTCATTGACGAACGTGAAGCCCGGCTTGATATGGAGGAGCCGCCGCTGGATATAGAGCAGCCGATCCTTGGTCATGCCCACTCCGTTGTCCTTCACCATGACCGTTAAATGCCGGCCTTCAATGCCGGACGCGATCGTCAGTTTCCCGCCGTTGTCCCGCCGTTTCTCGAGCCCGTGAAAAATCGCGTTCTCGACGATCGGCTGCAGCAGCAGCTTGACGATCGGGAGCTGCTTCGTCTGCTCGTCGAGCTGCACCTCGAAATCGAATTTGTCCAGCAGCCGGAGCTGTTGAATCCGCATGTAATACTGCAGATGCTCCACGGATTCCGCCAGCGTGAACGTATCCTTGCCCTTGTTCAGGCTCAGCCGGAAGAACTTCGACAGGTTCAGCACCATCTCGCTGATCTCGTCCGCTTCATAGTTGCGGGCGGCCCAATAGATGGAATCGAGCGTGTTGTACAGAAAATGCGGGTTGATCTGCGACTGCAGAAACTTCAAATCGGTCTTGGCATGCTGGATTTGCTGCTCGTAGATATCGCGGATCAAGTAGCTCTGCTGCTCCGCCATCTGATTGAAGGAATCCATCAGGAAGCCGAATTCGTCGTTTCGCTTCTTCTTCAGCTTCACGTTATAGAAGCCTTTCCGAATTTGATGCATGCCGTAGGAGAGCACCTTCAGCGGCGACGTAATTCGCCTGTACAGGATCCAGGAGATGAGAAGCGCGAGCAGGATGCTGATGACGATAATGAGAATGATGAACTCCTGGATTTGCTTGGAAGCATGGTAGAGCGAGCTTTTGGGCTGCGCGAGCACAATGGACCACGAGGAGCTTGCCGACGTGACTTTGCTGACGAACAGCTGCTGCGAGCCGTCCGGCGAGTCGGTCAGGAAGCTTCGGCGCGGATCGGACAGCCATGCACGGGAGAAGAACGACCCGGACGAAGTGAGCATTTCGCTGGTGTCGGAGAGAAGATAGACCGTGCTGTCCGTATCCTCGAGCAGCTGCTCCAGCGATTCCAGCAGCACCTGCCGCTTGATCGCGACGATGACGAGGTTCGGGTTGTAGCCCGGCCGGTTAAGCCCCATCGCTCTGACCATCAGGATGTTATCCTTGTTGAACAGGTAGTCGACCTTCTTGAACCGGTCCGGCGTATCGGAGGGATTAACGAGGAGGCTGATGCCCCTCAGGTCGTAGGCCCGCCGATACCAGGACTCGTCCAGCAGGTCGACCTGCCGGACGCCCGTCCGCGACGAGGACACAAGCGTGCCGGTCTGCTGCTGAAAGACGGAAATATCGGAGATGAAGTCGTTGACCGAGGAGATGCCGCCGACCTTGTTCATGATTTTCACCTGGGCGAAAATCTCGTTCCCGACCGATTCCTTCTTGGACAGCATGTCGTTCATTTCTTTGTCGGAGGCGATCAGGATCGAGATATTCTCGATACTCCGCATGATGACGTCGATGTAGGCCATCGAAGCCGACAGCGCCGCATACACGTTGTCGCTCGTCTGCCGAATGAGCAGCGTCTGCGATTGACGGATGGCATAGAGGCTGACGCCCATGAGAGGAAGCATGACGAGGAGCAAATAACAGATTAACCGGATTTGCACGGATTGCATGGAATTCCACAAGCTGACCATCTTCGTCACCAACTCGATCACGCCCTTCGGTACGCATGGTTTGGAACGGAACGGGTACGCTTCAGCAAGGTTACGAACGGGGAACGGCTATGGATCTCTTGATATGCGCGATGCTTGTCGTATAGAAAGGAGCAGATAAAGAAAGGAGTATGTAAAGAAAGGATAAATATCGGATTAGCTTTAAAATATCACCCGGAGCGGCTTGTTTTCAATGATAGATTCGAAGATTTATCCCTTTCTCCGGATAGGCGGCCCAAAATCCCCCTTGAGAATGTAACAAAGAGGTTATATTATGAGTAGTATAGGTTACATCGATGAGGAGGAGATCCCTTTGAGCGCTGAAATAACGCAATTGGAAAAGAGAAGGAGAACGATTATTATCGGTAATTTGCTTGGTTTTGCCCTGTGGCAGCTTCCTTACTTAGTTCATTATTCCGGTTCCGATTCAAGCGCGGGACTATCAGGCTGGACCTCCGCCGTTTCTATCGCCGGCTGGTTAATTTGGACGTATTTCTTTATTCGGATTTTACAATTCTCCCGGCTTCTGCGACAGAAACGCAAGCTGGCAAGCACCTTGAACGATGAATATTATCAAGCGATACGCATGAGGAGCTTTGCCGTAGCCTTTTGGGCGCTCCTGGGAGCGATCATCCTTCTATTTCCGCTAAGCTTTATTATTGATTTGAAGGTTCGGTTTGTTTTGTCCGCCTTGATTTTTGCCGGCGTCATTGCCCCCCTTGTGTCTTACCTGATCTTTGAACAAGACTAATTCCGAAGGTGACTACATTGCGCGAAGATATCCTCGAGAACACGATCAAAGTCCAACGGGCCAAAAAAAGCCTTACCCAGGAGCAGTTAGCCGAACTGGTCGGGGTCACGAGAAAAACGATCAACACCATCGAGAACGGCAAGTTTGTGCCGAGCGCATTGTTGGCGATTAAGCTGGCAAAGGTTCTCGAGGTAACCGTAGAGGAGCTGTTTATCCTCAAATAACCATTAGGAAGTGAACCGGGCATGAGTGCCTGCGCGTCCTCCGTCGCCGGAGCAAGCTTCGTTGCGCAGCTCATCGTAGCCGGCACATGGAGCAGGCTGCGGGAGGTCTATAAGATCCGCGGCTCCTGCGGGACGATCGCCCGCGAGCGGTCTCCAGCAGCGCCAGCTTCTCTCCGAGCGATGTCCGTCAAATGCCGCAGCCGCCGATGACGCCGGCGCCGGGCACTTCGTCCCGCCTTCTTCGCATGGATCCCCCGTGCTGCTCCCCGACAAGCTTCAGACCAAGATACCGCTTAAGATTCTCCGGTAAGGCGCGTGAACTGCAGCCCTGCGGACTGCAGCGGCTTCCGCCCGTGCGCGATTCGCGCGGCAACGCGGACATGCAAAAGCCGCCTCCGGCTGCCTGCCGGAAACGGCTTCTCGCATAATATTCCCGATGTCGGGAAACGCTACATCCTGCATATTGGCAAGACCGCCCAAATGCTTCGATATCGGTTCGATTCCAAGGCGGTCTTTCCTTCGGGGTCTGCTAGGCAGCGCCGCTGCCTGACGGCGTTGGGCTGCCGGAGGATGGCGAACCCCCTTGCCGCTGCTGCTTGCGATGCGCCAGATATCGCTTCAGCAGTTTCCTTCCCGTGATGAAGAACCAGACCAGCAGCGGCGACAAAATGTTGAGGCCGAGAACGACATACACGACGATCCACATGAACCATTCGGTATTGAACACATGCTGATAGATCCAGGAATGATAGATATCCATTTTCGGTCAAGCTCCTTTGTCCGGCGTTCGTACGCCATCTTGCAAGCGTTAGTGTAAACCGTCGGGAATCCGTCTATACCGGCGCAGGAAAGGAGGACGTGAAGATGCCGACCTCGGAACAAGCGAAGCAGCCGGAGAATCAGCCAGAGGAGAAACAGTCGGAGGAGAAACAGTCGGAGGAGAAACAGTCGGAGAAGCAAACGTCAGCGAAGCTTCAGGAGCGGCTGGATGCCCCTTTCACTGCACGGCTGGCCGATAATATCGAGGCGATCGATGCCCTGCTGGGGAAGAGCACCGATATTCTGCAGCGGGATTTCAAGCTGTGCGGCAGCGCCGCATATCCCGGCGTATGCTGCTACATCGACGGCTTGGCGGATACGACGGTCATCGAGGCGATCCTCAAGGCGCTCATCGTCTTCGGCAGCGACCTCGAACGAGATCCCGCGCAGATGCCGACGGCCGATGAAATCCGCACGACGCTGCTGATCAATTCCGGCGTGAAAGCATGCCGCCGCATGCGGGACGGGATCGGCGGCATCGTCTCCGGCGATACGCTCGTTCTGATTCAAGGCTTGGACGAAGCCATGCTCGTCAGCACCAAGGGCTGGAAGGATCGCGGCGTCGAGGAGCCCTCGTCGGAGAATAACGTTCGCGGTCCGCGGGACGGCTTCACGGAGAGCATCCGCACCAACACCGCGCATGTGCGCAGACGGATCAGGGATCCTCAGCTGCGCATCGACGCGACGGTGATCGGAACGCGGACGCAGACCGACGTCAACATTGCCTATATTCAGGACGTCGTGAAGGAAGGGCTTGTCGAGGAGGTCAGAAGCCGGCTGGACAGGATCAAGGTCGACGCGATTCTCGAGAGCGGCAATATCGAGGAGCTGATCGAAGATTCGCCCTTCTCGCCGTTCAACACGATTCAGATCACGGAACGGCCGGATAAGGTCTCGTCCGCCATTCTCGAAGGCCGGGTCGCCATCTTCATCGACAACACGCCCGTCGTCTTGATCGTTCCGACGTTCTTCTGGCAATTCATCCAGGCGCCGGACGATTACTATAACCGCTACTGGGTCGGCTCTTTCTTCCGCTGCATCCGCTACCTGGCGCTCATTATCAGCCTCGTGCTGCCGTCCATCTACGTGATGCTCGTCTCGTTCCATCACGAGATGATTCCGACTGCCCTGGCGCTGACGATCGCTTCCGGGCGCGAGGTCGTGCCGTTCCCCGTATTGGTGGAGGCGATCATGCTGGAGCTCGCCTTCGAGCTGATGCGCGAAGCCGGCCTGCGCATGCCCAAACCGATCGGCCAAGCCGTCAGCATCGTCGGTTCGCTCATTATCGGCCAAGCGGCGGTACAGGCGGGACTGGTCTCGCCGTTCATGGTGATCGTCGTCGCGATCACGGAGATTTCTTCCTTCGCGATCCCAAGCTACTCTTCATCGCTTGCGCTGCGGATGATCCGGTTCCCGCTGCTGATCGCCTCCGGGTTCTTCGGCTTGCTGGGCTTCGCAACGGTGTTCTTCGCGGTGCTGCTGCATGCATTGTCGATTCGTTCATTCGGCGAATCCTACATGGCGCCGGCAAGCCCGTTCCGCCCGTCCGACCAGCGCGACATGCTGCTTCGGATGCCGGCGTGGATGCAAAATAACCGGCCGGATTTCGCCCAGGACAAGCAGCGTATGGGCGATCAACAGAAGCCGCACACGCCGCCCGAGGGAGGTTGAACCAGCCATGAAACGAGCCGCGGGACTATTGGCTGCTATCGCCGTTCTCCTGACCCAAGCCTCATGCCTGGGCTCGCGCCAAATTAACGAGCTGGCGCTGGTCACGGCGGTCGGCCTGGATCTCGGCAACAAGCCCGGCACGATTCGGGTATCCGCCCAAATCATCCGCCCGGCGGATGCGCGCGGCCAGACCGGAGCGCCTTCGGGCGGCACCGGCGAGCCGATCTACTCGATCAGCTCGGAAGGCGCGTCGATCTTCGACGCCATCCGCAATTTGGGGCGCATCTCCTCCCGGCGCGTCTATTGGGCGCATAATTTCTTGATCGTCATGCACGAGGATTACGCCAGGAAGGGCATCGAGGACATGGTCGATTTCTTCACGCGCAATCACGAGCTGCGCATGAATACTTGGGTGGCGGTCACGCCGGACCGGCCCGACGAGGTCGTCTCGACCATAACCGGGCTCGAGGTGGTGCCCGGCGAAGCGGTCGACCGGCTGTTCCAGAACAATCACGTGGTCGGCCGCGCGCCGGCAAGCAACATGATGAATCTGGAGGAAGCGTTCCTGAGCAGCTCGACCGAGCCCGTGCTGGCAAGGCTCAAGCTCATGCCAAGGGGAATCTCCAACAAGAAGCCCGAGGAGCACGGATCGCTCAAGCAGGTGGAATTAGGCGGGGCGGCCGTGTTCAGAGGCGACAAAATGGTCGGCTGGCTCAACGTCAAAGAGGCGCGCGGCCTGCTGTTCTTCCTGGAACGGCTCGGAAGCGGCATCGAGGTCGTGAAATGTCCCAATACCGATGCGACCATGTCGATCGAATTCAAACGCGCGCATCTTAAGGTAACGCCAACCTACGCGAACAAGGAGCCGCGTTTCCTGGTCCGGTTGTCCACGGAGGGCGACATCGTCGAGAACGGCTGCGGCATCAATCTGGACGACGGCGTGCGCAAGGAAGCTCAGGAGAAGCTGGCGTTGAAATTAAAATCCGACGTCGTCAGCGTCATCGACAAAGCGCAGAAGGACTACAAGACGGATTTCCTGAAATTCGGCGACGTGTTTCGCAACAAGTACCCGGAGGAATGGCGCGTCGTCAAACGGGATTGGAACCGGACCTTCGCCAAGGCGCAAATCGACGTTGAAATCAAAGCGGTCATCAAAAGCGGCGTGGTCAAAACGGTAGGGACGGAGATTCGATGACAAAAGGGCAACCGGCAAAAGTGCATATTTCGAACGGGATGTTCATCGCGATGATGGTCAATCTCATCTTCGTCAAAGCGATCGGCGTGACACAGGGCGTCATCGCGCGATCGATCGGCCAGGACATGTGGTTCGCGACCTTGATGGGAACGCTGCAGGGGATTGCGATGATGTACATTACGTACGCCGTCCTGCGCGTAACGCCGCATCTCGACTTCATCGCCTTGAGCGAGCGGCTGCTTGGCAAATGGTTCGCCAAGCTGATCGCGCTCGTCATACTCCTGTTCTTCCTGGCGGGCTTCGGTCCGATCATGATCACGTTCGTCTATCATTTGAAGGATTATTTCCTTCCGGAGGCGCCGCTCTACCTGTTCATCGTCGCCTCCCTGCTGGTCGGGATGATCGGCTGCTTCTACGGCCTGGAAGTCATGGCGCGCCTCGCGCTCGTGGGGCTGGTGTTCATTTTCCTGCTGAACGCGCTCATCATCATCGGCTCCACCAGCGAGTTCGATATCCGGAATCTGCTCCCCGTGATGGAATACGGCTTTCCCCGCACCTTCATCGCGAGCCTGAATTTCGATACGGATTGGGCGCTTGCGACGATGCTCGCGGCGATCGTGATGCCGATGGTCAAGAACGCGGACAAGGGCGGCGGCAAGTTCGGCATGATCGGCATCGGGGCAAGCGGCATGCTGACGATGATCTGGTCGATCCTCGAAGGGGCCGTGCTGTCCGCCGAAGTGACGAGCCAGTATACGATCTCCTGCATGAAGCTGGCCCGCAACGCGCATATCGGCAACTTCCTGCAGCGGTATGAAATGATCATGATCGCCCTATATTCCATTCCGATCCTGTTCGAGGTCATGTTCTGCATTTACGCCACTTCGATCTGCGCCTCCCGAATTTTCGGACTGGCGAACAACAGGGCGATGATTCTCCCCGTCTGCGTCATGCTTGGCGCATTCGGCTATTGGATCGTGGACGACCATTTCCGCGCGATCGACTACCTGGAGAATGACTGGCCGCTCATCGCGCTGCCGGTCGCGTTCGGCCTGCCGTTGCTGCTGCTGCTCCTGCGCGTGCTGATGGGGAAGAAGCTGAAGAAGGCGTGAATCGGCGGAAGTCAGGCAGCCTTGCATTGCTGCCGCGCTAGGCGCGAATTGCGGAAGTCAGGCAGCATCGCATTGCTGCCGCGCTAGGGCCGATTGCGGAACTCATGCTGCATCGCATTGCAGCCGCGCTAGGGGCGATTGCGGAACTCATGCTGCATCGCATTGCCGTCGCGCTAGGCGCGAAGATGCTGAACACTATGATAGACACCCAAATGTGCCTGTACGTCTGGTAGGCTAAGAGGGAGTATGAGAATAGCGCGGCGCGTGGCTGCGAATTCCTGCCTTCGGGAAGGATTTCGCGGCTTTTCACGACCGTCTGCGGTGGGTAAAGTTGCCCGAATGACAACTTTATCAACACTTCTGCCGGTCTGCGGCGGACAAAGCTGTCCGAATGGCAGCTTTACCTGCATTTTTGCCGGTCCGCGGCCGATAAAGTTGTCAGAATGACAACTTTATCGACACTTTTGTCGATCTGCGGCGGATAAAGCTGTCCGAATGGCAGCTTTACCTGCATTTTTGCCGGTCCGCGGCCGACAAAGTTGTCAGAATGACAACTTTATCGACACTTTTGTCGATCTGCGGCGGATAAAGTTGTCCGAATGGCAGCTTTGCCAATTTAGCCTCGACTTTTTTACTATTCTGCAGCAGGTGTGTGAGGTTCTTTGCAAGTCTACTGCTTTGCTCCACGACGGGCTGCGAATTCCACATTCTCCGCGACGGGCTGCGAATTCCAGCCTCCGGGCGGAATTAGCGGCGGCTTTTCACGACAGTCCGGGCACTCCAGCACGTAGAATCGAATATCTTCGAAACAAAAGGACCTCAGCCTCCATTTTCAGGTGGAGGTAGAGATCCTTTTGATTGTTCATTGGGATGCTGTTCCTATGTCAGGCGAAAACCTGTCCCCGCCCTCATGAAGGCGGCAGCTCATCGACAGCGTTTAGCTTTCGCGCATAATCCCTTTGTCCTTCAGCAGCTTCATGAAGATGCCGCCGACGACGCTGCGATGCTGGAAGTTGAGCTGGCGCGCCGTCAGCGTGTCCGTCCAATCCGAGAACGGCACGCGGTCCGGCGTTTCGTTCAGCATCGTCCAGATCGGCTCCGTCAGCGCGATGAAATCGCCGCGTTCCTCCGCAAGCGAGGCGGACCAGACGAGCCAGTCGGACTTGGTGTACGTCGCCCGGCTGTCGAGCGGCGTGCCGTAGACGTTGCTATGCTTCTTGTACCACGCCACTTCGCTGCGCAGCGTCTCCTTGTCGAACAGCTCCGTCTCGAACAGCACGTCCCAGATCAAGTTGTACTTCAAGCTCCACGTGCCCGCCTGGCCGAACGCCAGCTTCGTATGGTCGCCGTCGTCCGCAAGCGCGCCCCATTGCGAAGCCATGTCCCGCGCGATCGTCCGGTAGCGTTCCTTCGCCTTCGCGTCGCCTTCGATTCCTTTCAGGATCGAGAAGCCGGCCACGCCCATCACGGCCTTGACGGACAGGTTCGCATTGCGCGCCAGATGTCCGGCAAAATCGTCCGTGCACAGCTGGTTCTCCGGATCGAGCCCGTGCTTCGCCAAGTAATCCGCCCATTTCGTCAGCAGCGGCATATGCTTCAGCAAGTAATCCGGCTTGCCGCCGGCTTGGCAGAAGGCCGCCGCCATGATGAGCATATTGCCGCATTCCTCGACGGGCATCTGCCCTTCGATCGCGTTCTCGGCGTACACTTGGCCGTTGCCGATCGGATATTGGCCGATATCGTGCGGCGCGAATTCGAACGGCCACTTGTCGCTCTCCGCATAGCGGACGATCGGACGGATCATCGCCTCGACCAGCGCAGGCTGATAGAGCAGGAACAGCGGAATGGACGGATAGCTGACGTCGACCGTCGCCATGCAGCCGTTGCTGTAGCATTCCTTGGACATGAACAGCAGCTCGCCGTCCGTATCCGTGACCAGCTTGTGCGCGGCGATCGCCTGCCGGTACGAGAGCGCGAGCAAGTCCGCGTACTTGGCGCCCCCGGCAGCTTCGCCGTCCGCAAGCAGCTGCTTGTCGAACGCGGCGCAGCGCGCCATCAAGCCGTCATGCTCCGCGAAGGCGGCCTTCAGCATCTCATCCGTCGTTTGGCCGTTCCGCTTCCAGTACGCTTGCAGGCGGTCGCCGAAATATTCGATCGCGTACACGTCGTCGTAGGCCAGCACCGCCAGCGTTCCGACGGAAGCGGCTGCGGCGACGCGGCCGAAATCGTGCACGAGCGCCATGACCGGCTGCTCGTCCGCGACGACGAGCGGCGTGCCCGGAATGCCGTGGCGCGCCAAATCGTCATTGCGAACGAACGCTTTGCGCATCTCCGCCGAGCCCAGGAGCAGCCGGGCGCTGTCGGACTTCCTGGCGGCCAAGTAGAAATGGCCCCAGTCGATCCGATGATCGTCGCCGGAACGGTTCAAATACGCCTGCTCTTCATGCGACATGCGCAGCGCGACGATGTCCCCGTCGAGCGCCGGCTCGCCGATGACGGCCTGCTTCGGATGATCGACGCACCACTCGCCGGTGACATCGTAATACAAGACGACCTCATGGTCCTGCCCGTCCAGGGAGCGGACTTCGAACGCGGCATAGGAGGCCGGGCGGGACAGGATGTCCAGATCGTCCAGCAGCAGCGGCGTCGTGAACGTCACGTTCAGCGCCACGCCTGCGGCCTCGAAAGCGTAGACGGTGCTGAGCGGCGTTACGTTCAGGCTGCTCTGCGTCATCGCCGGCGGCTCCGCGTAATAGCGTTCTGACTTCGCTTGCGCTTTGCCGGCGAAACGCCAGACGGTTCCGTCGATGCGAATCAGACCGGTCATCGCATGCCGCTGGCCGGTCCAGTGGCGGGTAAAGTCGTCGGTGAGACGGTCGGCTTGCGACCATACGCTGAAATACGGATCTACGGCAACTAAAGGAACTGCAGAAGGACGAAGCGCGCTGTTCATAGGCATCCTCTTTTCAATATATGTTATATATAATATACATATATTATTCCCTATACCCGCATTCATGTCAATCGCAAAAATGATCTCCTGCTCAAGGCATGAGGCTCGCAGCCGGCATGCGCCGCCGCTCCCTGCGCAAGGAGCTTCCCGGGGCTGAGACCGGCCTCTCGTTCTCCCCCGTCTACACGGTACCGCGCGTAATCTTCAAATTCGCCGTGCAGTCGCCGGCTTGGCTGCCGCCGACCGTAATCCGCACATTGCCCGGCTCGGCCTTGAAAGCCATGTCCGCGGTCCAGATCGCCAATTCTTCCAGGCCCAACTCCAGGACGACCTCGCGCGATTCGCCCGGCTGCAGCATCACTTTGCTGAACCCTTTCAATTCCGTCACCGGGCGCGTCACGCTCGCCTCCAAATCCTTCACGTACAGCTGCACGACTTCTTGGCCTGCCGTTCCGCCGGTATTGCGAACCGTCACCTTCACGGAGACGCGCTCGCCCTGCTCCAGCTCCTCTGCGGAAATCGCCGCAGGCTGCAGCACCAGCCCTTCGCAGGCGAACGACGTATAGCTGAGCCCGTGTCCGAACGTATAGAGCGGATTGCCGGTCAGATCGAAATACCCGGGTCTGCTGCCGCCGTCCTTGTAATTGTAATAGACCGGGAGCTGCCCGGAAGAACGAGGCAGCGATACCGCCAGCTTGCCGCTCGGATTGACGTGGCCGAACAAAATCTCGCCGACCGCCTGGCCGCCCTCTTGACCGGGATACCACGCGCACAGCAATGCGCCGCACAGCGGATCGATGTCCGTCAGCGCATGCGGACGCCCTTGAACGACGACGCCGACGACCGGTTTGCCCAGCTCGGCGATCCGTCTTGCTAGCTCGCGCTGCGGCTCGCCGAGTCGCAGGTCGGCAACGTCGACGCCTTCGCCGCAGTCCATCTCGCTCGGCGCGCCCGACGTCGTTATGGCCGCGCCGTTCGTATCGAAGCGGATGTCGAAGTTGCGCGTGCTGCTGCCGCCGATGGCGAGCACGACCACGTCCGCGCCGGCCGCAACGTCAAGCGCTTCCCGCAGCTGTTCCGGCGTGCCGCTGCGAATGCCGCTGCCCGGGGCGTAGACGATTTCCGTGCCTGCAGGCGCGATGCGGCGAATGCCCTCCAGCACCGTCGCTCCTTTGCCCGGCGGCTGCGTCGACGTATAGTCGCCAAGCTGATTGTAGATATTGTCCGCGTTCGGCCCGATGACCGCGATGCGGCGATATTGCTTGCCAAGCGGCAGCAGCGCCCCCTCGTTCTTCAGCAGCACGATCGATTCGCGCGCCGCCTGCAGGTTGTCCAGGCGGAACGCTTCGCTGCCGACCTTCTCGGAAGCGATGTTCTCGTCCGTGAACGGATTGTCGAACAGGCCGAGCTCGAACTTAAGCTTGAGCACGCGGCGTACGGCCCGGTCAAGCAGCGCAGGGTCGGCCTTGCCGGCTTCCACTGCGGCCTCCAGCGTCGTAAACGACGTATCCCACAAGCTGAGGTCAACGCCGGCCGACAGCGCCAGCGCCGCAGCCGATTCATAATCGCCCGTCATCGACAGCAGCCGGTCGATCGCAACCCCGTCCGCCATGACGATGCCTTCGAAGCCCCATTCCTCGCGGAGAATGCCGGTCAGCAGCTGCTTGTTCGCATGGCATGGAATGCCGTCGATTTCATTGTACGCCGCCATGCAGCCCTGCGCGCCCGCACGGACGCCGGCCTGCATGCCCGGCAGGTGGATTTCGCGAAGCTCGCGTTCGCCGATGCCGGCGGGACCGGAATTGCGTCCGCCAAGCGCGGCGCCCTGCGCGACGAAATGCTTCAGCAGCGCCGCGATTCTGTCCGGCTGGCGCAGCTCCTCCGGCGTGCTTCCCTGCAAACCGCGCACGGCGGATGTCGTCATGCGCGCCGCCAGATACGGATCTTCGCCGTAGCATTCCTCCGAGCGGCCCCAACGAGGCTCGCGGAGCACGTCGAGCGTCGAGATCAGACCGACATGCGCCCCGCGGGCGCGGATTTCGGCGGCCACATGGCCGTATACCCGTTCCATCAGCTCCGTATTCCACGTCGAGCCGATGCCGATATTGGTCGGAATGAGCGTTCCGTCGAGCGCCTGATGGCCATGCGGGCATTCCTCCGACAGCAGGACGGGAATGCCGAGACGCGTATTCTCGCGGACATAGCGCTGCACCGCGTTCGCCGCCTTCGCGCTGTTCGCCGCCGTAATCCCGTTCTCGTACGTAACCGCCGACCACGGATCGGCCCGGAACAGGCCGTACAAGGCGCCCATTCCATCGCCGAACGCCACCTCGCTTTTGAATGCCTCGGTCAGCTCGATGCCGTCCGCCGTACGCTTGTAGGCGTTCCAGCCGTACATATGCTGATTGACCTGACCGACCTTCTCCTTGAGCGTCATCCGTCCAAGCAGATCCTCGACCCGCTCTTCGACCGTCAGGGCTTTGTTCCAATACGCAGCTTCCTTCTCCATCTCTATCCTTCTCCTCCGTGAGCGCTCGCAAGCTTCGCCGCGCGTCAATGTCACTATCCAATCCAAACCACCGGTACGAATCGATCAATGGATTCCCGAACCGCTTCGCCGTCTTGATCATTAAGTATAATATCAAAAATCGCATCGATTACGCTAGAAACGCCGCTAGCCTTATCCGCCCTAATCGATCTTCGCCCCGGACAGCGAAGCGCCGCCTTCCATAGCAAAACCGCCGTTCGACTTCCCGAAGAAAGTCAAACGGCGGTTAATCCGTTCGTACGCGCCAAGCGCCGAAGCCAAGCCCGCTCGGCTCAAAGCCGTATGATCGAACGGCGCGTGCTCCATTCAAGCGGCGAATAATCCTCCGCGTTCGCCCGGTTCAAATTCATCCGTTTGATCAGCGGCGTAGCGCGATTGCACATGAACCTCGGCACGCCGGAATGATTTTGCGAGGCGGAGTGATACAGGAACGGATGGCAGAGCAGCACGTCGCCGGGCGAAGCCGGCGTCTCGACCACGCGCAGGCGAACCCCGTGCTCGTCGACGTATGTTCGGTCCATGAACGTCCGGATGCGGTCGCCGCTGCCGGACGGAGGCGCCTCGCCGGCCTCGGCGGCTGCATAAATATCGGCAGCAGCAGCTCCATCGTCGTACGAGTTCGTCAATGCCCGCAGCCAAGGGTGCGAGCGGTTGGCCAGGTGTATCGCCTCGTCGGCCATCAGGCCGTCGCCGTTCTCTGCCAGCAGATTGGCGACGATCTTGTGCGAGCCTTCGGCGACCAGCGTGCTGCCGCCGCGCGGGCCGATCTCCGAGAATACGCACAGCAGCAGCAGCCCCTGCTCGGGACTGTCCACGTAATGCGGCCGCATCATGCCGTCCCAATGCCAGCCGTTCGCCGGAACGTCCCACGGGCGATCCGCGCCGGAGGCGAAGTTGACCGGCCACCAGCCCCACAGCGTCTTCCGTTCGTCCTGCCCGTAGACGGAGCGCTCCTTCCAGCGGCCTTCGCCGATCAAATCCTCAATGGCATTCGCCAGCCGCTCGGTATTGCACAGCTGGAACGTCTCGTCGTCGAACTGTTCCTTGATATGTACCATCGGCTGTTTCCATGTCGACGGATCGTCTTTCAGCACGCCCTGCTTCTCCAGCTGCGCCCACAGGAATTCCTGCGCGGCAAGCGCCGATTCGCGCGGGAACGCTTCCTTCAGCTGCACGTACCCCAGCTCGATGAATTGCTCGATTTGCGATTCCGTCAGCACTTTCGTTCTCATCGTCCCACATCCTATCAGGCAGACTGATTTCTCGTACCTATCATATAGAACGCCGCGCCCTGCTCACTACGAATAAATAGGATCATCTTAACGGTATTATGACGTCATGGCCGGGCTTACGCGCATAGCGTCTTCCGGCTTCGCAGGACCATGATGTAGAGAGGCCCATGCTTGATGACATTTCCGATGCTCTCCGGAGACAATAACGAATCCTGTGTCCGTTCGCCAACCCAAACCTACCGATTTCAACCCAATAACGTATTCTGTGTCCGTTGCCAATGAAGACGATCTAGCCGGCATATGCATAGTCGAAGAGCCGGGTACTTTCTCGACAGCCGGTTCCGGTCTCGCCGGACGTTGGACATGATGCCGCCGCCGATCCGATAACGCCAAGAGGGGCCATCCCGGAGAAGGATGACCCTCAAGCTTGCCATAGCAGGCAGCGCGAAGCTCCGTGCTACGACGGACTTCGCGATTCGCGAGCCGCAGGGCCTGTCAAGGGCGCTGGCGAACCTGCGGCTTCTATGTCCAGGCAATCTCCTGAAACGTATTCGTGTCCGCGGACTCGTTCGCCTTCAAGCAGAGCAGCGCGCTCAGCAGCCCGTCGTCCAGCGTCGTCTCCGACGGCGCCGTGCCGCTCACGATTTCGAAATAATTATCGATCAGCCGCTCGTCGCCGCCGCCGTGACCGCCGGTCGCGTTCGGATCGAAGCGATGCGTCTGCACCCGCGCTTCATGGTGCATGAACACGCTCAATTCGTTCGTGTACCAGTCGAACTCCAGCGTGCCCTTGTACCCAAGCAACCGCGCTCCCCGCTTCTGCGCGCCGCGTCTTGCGAAGAAGTTCTGCGTGTAGGCGACATGCATGCCCGATGCGTACCGGATCAAGGCGCTGCCGGAATCTTCGTTGCCGGTATCGGCCGCGAAGCTGCAGTAGCTCCCCCTGTCGCGGTTCTGCGGCTTCGTCGTGCTTTCCTCGCAGTCGTTCCGCTCGTCGCAATCCTTGCACATCAGACCGGCCGGCTTGTCGCCCTTGAAGATCTGCTTCGACTTCATCGCGCACACCGCAGTCGGCTGCATCCCGATCAAATAATTGATGTAGTCGAAATCATGCGTCGCCTTCTGCAGGAACAACCCGCCCGTAATGCTCTCGTCCCGGTACCAGTTATGATAATAGACGCCGCCGTAAGGCACGTTGTTGAACGCCTGCACATGCTCCACCGTCCCGATTTGGCCGGAGTCGATAATGTCCTTCGCCAGCTTCACGAGCGGCGTATTGCGCAGCGGGAACGAGACGACCACCTGCGACGAGGACGCTTCTCCGGCCGCTTTCAACCGGCGCAAATCCGCGTAGTTCGTGGCGACCGGCTTCTCCAGGAACAGAGGCAAGTTCCGCTTCAGCACTTTGAGCGCCATCTCCGTATGCAAATTGCAGCGGGTGCCGATCGCGACGCCGTCCAGCCCTGCATTGTCCAGCATCTCGTCCGCGTCCCCGTACCATTCGATCCCGTCCGCCCGCTCGCCCAATCGCGCGGCAAGCTCGTCCTGCCGCGGATCCGCGATCGCCGCCAGCCGGAAATCCGGATGGCGCTCCTCCATCTTCCCGAATAATCCGCCGACTCGCGCCCCGTAGCCGATGATGCCAATACGCTTCGCCATTCCGTTGTTCCCCCTAGGATCGTCATGAAAGTTGTTCATTGCCGCTCAACTAGTCTGAATGATACTATAGCTTGTATCCGATGTATTTGCTCATATTCGATAGCAAGTTGTCAATTAGCGACTTCACCTTGAAGGAGAACGAATGATGCCGACCGAGACTGATGCCGCTTGCGGACGGGAAAGCCGGGCCTGGATGCCAAGCATCCATTGGGCCCAATTTCAGCAGACGGCCTATTACCAAGGACCGGAGCGGCGTCTCTATGATTTCGAAATGATGCTTGTCCTGGCCGGCGAGATGGCCGTGCATTTCAAGGATGAGCCCGAGACGATCCGGTATTATCCGGGCGATCTGCTGTTCCTGCATGCAGGGGAGCGGCATCGGATCGAAATTCCGCTCGCGGGAGGGGCGCAGCTGCTCGGCGTTCACTTCGATTTCCATGACGAATTCGAGCTGTCCGCCGATATTCATATGGTCGTCGACGAGGCTCGCGCCCGCGACGAGCTGTTCTGCATCCGGCCCGCCGGACCGGACGGCGAGCGGCTGTTCGCCCGCAAATACGCGGCGGTACCGGACGGCGTCGCGCAAGGCTTGGCGCTCATCTGCGAGGAGTTCACGTCGGCCCGTTCCGGCCATGACCTGGTCTGCCGCGGAGCGATGCTGCAGATTCTCGCGGCCATCCTGCGCGAACCGGCGCTGCCGCGGCGATCCGCCCATGCTGCTTACGCGGCCGGTCTGCGGGCGCTGATCGACGAGCTGCACGGCAGCCTTCATCTGCCTTGGCCCAATGCCGCGATGGCGGAGCGCCTGAACGTCAGCGAGGATCATTTTATCCGCTTGTTCAAGGAGCAATACGGCGCGACGCCCAATCAATACGTGCAGCGCCTGCGCCATCAGGAGGCGAAGCGATGCTTGCGCGACACCGACATGAAAGTGGAGGCGATCGGCATGAAGCTCGGCTACGACAGCCTCCATCATTTCAGTCATGTGTTCAAGCGATGGCAGGGCGTCTCGCCGCGGGAATACCGCAAAATGTGCGGTATCCTATGACGGCGGCCCGCAGCCGGTCGGAGCCAGCCCGATGCTGCCTGCCAAAGACGCCGGCGCCGGCTACGGCCGGATGTCGACAGCCGCTCCGCCGGCGCCGCGCGCCGTGAAATTGCGGTCCAGCACGCCGGCGAGCGCTTTCCACCGGCCGGGATGGCTGCCGTCCGTCAGCGACGGAACGAAGCCGAGACCCAAGTACGCCTTTATTGCGGGAATGCGAAAATCATCCGTGTGCAGCACCGCGCGCGTTCTCCCCTCGCGAATCATCTGCAGCAGCGCCGCGTGGCTGATCGCGTACCCCAGCTTCTTCCCGGCGTGCTCGGGGACGAGCCCGACCATGTGGAGATATCCGGTATTCTCGCTCCATTGCGGACGATACCAGGCGGAAGCCGTGGCGATCGGCTCCCCGGCCGCATCGGTGACGAACCAGACCCGCTCCGGCTTGTACGCCTCGTCGGCGGCCATCTCCCGCTCGAACGAATGCTCGCCGCCGAACGATGCAGCAACGATGCGCTCCCACGCCGTTTCGTCCCCCGAGCGGAAGCTGCGAATGCCGTAGCCTTCGAGCAGCTTCCGCTCGGGGAGTTCTCCAAGGTTGTCGTTAATCATTAGCAATTGCACCTGCTGCTGCTGCTCTTGCTGCTCTTGCTGCTCTTGCTGCTGTTCTTTCATATGCCAATGCTCCTCTCGATTCCATAGCGTTCGATTACAGCTTGATGATTTGCTCGGCGTACGAGCCGTTCTTGCGGAAATCCGGCATCTCCATGACGCGCCCGCCGTTCATGACGGACAGCTCGGAGAGCATCGCGACGGCCGTCCATTCGCAAGCGTCGTAGACGTCGATCGGCGATGGGCGCAGTCCCTTGAGCGCCGACACGAAATCCTCCACGATGAAATAGTCGCCGCCCCAATGGCCCGCGGCCTTCTGCTCCGCCGTTACCTGCTTGTAGCGTTCGGGCAAGTACGATTCATAGTCGCTGAGCGGCCGCCACTGCGCGTGATCCTCCGGGTCGCCCATGCCGTCCAGCCAAATTTTATGCGTATCGCCGAGTCCGCGAGGCGCCTCGTAGCTGCCCTTCGTACCTTGCAGCGTATAGTAATTCAAGTTGTGCGGCCGCCTGGAAATGCAATCGATCCGCAGCTTGATCAGTTTGCCGCTCTCCATCTGGCACATCGTGATCGAGGTATCCTCCTGGCGGAACCGCTTGTCCGTATGCCAGCCCGTGCCGTAGCACGACACCGTGCGAATCCGATCCCCTTGAAACCATTGCATCACCGGCCCCAGGCTGTGCGTGGGATAGAACGCGCCGCGCTTGCCAAGCTGCCAATACTTGCGCCACGTCGGATTCGACGCCTCTCCCGATGCGTGACGGTTAAGCCGGAAGGCCAGGCTGCGGACATCGTGCAAATATTCGCCTTCGCCGAAATAGACGTCCCCGAAGAGACCCTGCTTCACCATATTGAGAATCAGCTGGTTTTGCGGGATGTAGCAGTAATTCTCGGCCATCATGTAGACCTTGCCGCTCGATTCCACCGTTTCCTTCAGCCACCACAGCTCGTCCAGCGTTACCCCTGCGGTCACCTCGCTGAGCACATGCTTGCCCGCCTGGAGCGCGGCAATCGCCTGCGGCACGTGAAGCTGCATCGGCGTCGAGATAACGACGGCATCGATGTCCGAGTCAAGCATATCTTCAAACACGCGGTACGTATGCGGGATACCGTTGGCGGCCGCCGCTTCCTTCACGTACGCTTCGTCGATATCGCATAGCGCGGCGACCTCGACGTCTGCCATGCATCGGAAGCCCTGCAGCGTACTGAGTCCCCGTGCGCCGACGATACCTATTCTAATCGTCATTCGTGATCATCCCTCCATCGCTTTGGTTACTCACTTAATTTGACGAACCCGATGTCGAATCCTCTCCGCGAACGCCGCCCGCCGATAAATATTGCAGCGCTTTCATCATGCATTCCAGGACGCCTAATACAAGAGGCCGCACCGATTAGGGCAAATAACCGGAGCGGCCCTATGAACTGCGTATATCCGAACGAGATCGGTTCATGAATTTTCTCTAGGTCAACGGCTTGTTCCTCCGGAATTACGGAGAACCGCCTTCATATTCGAACGTCTTCCGGACATGACGCAGCGCTTGCCTGCCGGATTATTGCGCAGCGTCCTGCAGCGTGACGAACGTGACGGAGTCCGCGGGACAGTAGACCTGGAACCGGTATTTGCCGTCCTCCAGCGTACCCAGGTCGCGCCGTTCGCAAGGCAGCAGCTCCATTCGTTCTTCGTCCCACATGCGCTGCTCGTCGATGCGATAGACAAGCAGTCGTTTGCGCCCCGGCGTCAAGCTGTCGATATGGACGGTAGCCACCCGATCCGAGGATGCCGATACATTGTAATTAACCAGCATGACCGACAGCTTATCTTCGCCCGTTACCGCGCATACTCTGATGTCGGGATCGTCGGCGCCCGCCTTGACCAGCGTCTCGCCCATCCGGACGTACATGCGGTACACGAAGTACTGCGGCCTGATCTCTTCGGCAACGCCGAATAATCCGAACCGGTGCGGAATTTCGTTCCAATGCACGGTCATGATGCTCGGATCCTTGTAGAAGGATTCGAACTGTTCCGGGAAGACGGCCTGATCCCACACATGATAGTAGAACGACCAATCGAGTCCCGCTTCCGTCATGGCGAGCAGCGCGGCTGCGGTCGCCGCCGCCCGGCGCGGCATCATCGCCAATTCTTCGATGGAGACGGGATCGAAGCTCTTGCTCCATTCGGTCACCAGCATTTCCGGCCGCGTGCCGCCGAATTGGGCCAGCCGCTCCTTGGCGCGGAGAACCAACTCCTTGTGCCGATCCGGGTCGTCATGGTACAAGTGCCACGATACGAAGTCGAGCCGCGTGCCGGTACGATGGCAGAGATCGATAAAGTCGAAGAGGAGCGGATCCTCGAAGCTGGCGATCGCCGGCCCGCCGATCCGTGCTTCCGGAAACGCGCGCAGTATCGGTTCCTTCGTGAAATTGTAATATTCGAGGTAATCCTCCGCTTCCTTGATGAGATACGGGCAGCCTCCCCATTCGCCGATATCCGTTTCATTGCCGATCTCCCAGTAGGTCACGATCTTCCGCTCCACGGAATATCTGCGAACGAGCTCGTAGATGACGGTTTGCCATTCTTCCACGCTAGCCGGACGCCAGATCGCCTGATCGATGACGGGATACAGAACCGGAGGCTTGAACGTAATGCAGCCCACGACGTCGGCCCCGGTGCGATGCAGCGCGTCCATGTACGGGTCGAGCTTGCTCCAGTCGAACACGCCGTGATCCGGATAGAAATCGAAAAATTCCTGAATGAACGTCCGCAGCAGCCGCGGCTTCAACAGCCGCGCGCCTTGCACGACCTTCTCCGGCAGCGGCGAATTGTTAATGCCGCCGTGGCCGATCGAATGCCGCCACCATTCATGCGCCCCTTGCGGCTCGTTCGCATCGATATGAACCTTCGTATTCGGCAGAGACAAATAGTGCTGATACATACTATCCCTCCTCGATTTTGGACACGCTTTCACGTGACAAGTCTGCTCTCCTGCGGGAATACGCGCCGATCCGAATTAAAGCGTGCTGCGCCAGCTTTCGGCATGAACGGGATCCTGGCCCGGGATATCGCCGCGCAGCGAGCCCGAGAAATTGGCGATGATCCTCGTTCCGTCCGCGAAGGCGGTTTCCTGTACGTTGCCGTCCTCCGACAGCATCTTGAAATGGACCATTTCCTGCTTGCCGATCCGGCGGTGCAGCTGCGCGACGGGCAACGCTTCCCGCAGGGCGAATTGGACTTCGGGGTCTTCGAAGCGGTAGCGGTAAGCGAACGTTTCGCTCCCTTTCCCCGTCCACATATATTGCGCCCCGAACGGGAACACGTCCGGCGGCGTGCCCATCAGCGCATCCATGCTCGCTTGAATCCGCGGACGGCCGCCTCCGTATTCGTACATGTTGCTGCCGTTCAACCGCCCGAAATACGGATTGTTGTAGCTGTGCATTTCCCACCAGGAGTGAATCATGCTGTCATGATACACGAGCGACGTGAGCGGAACGGGCCAGAATGGCCATCGGTTGAACATCGGCAACGCCTTCACCGAGCCCAGGTCGTATTCCGCCGCGTACGCGTCGTTGAAGCCCTCGGAGCTGACGGCGCGGCTGCCGTTCTGACCGGCGACGAGCAGCTTCTTGATCCATTCCCGGTCCTCGGTTCTGGAGAGGGGACGGCCCGGATGCGCCGGATGATCGGTGGCATGGCACTCGTTATTGGCGGCGCAGGCAATGACGTCGAAATGATCCCACGTCATATCGGCGAACTCGCCGGCATTCGCATTGCGTTGGAACTGCTCCATGAACGTCGTGCAGCACCAGTACCAGCGTTGGTCGTCGATGCCCCAATGCGGGATCCGGCTGCCTGCCGCGTCCTTCCGGTAAATCCGGTTGACATACGCCGACTTGTCGTCCAGCGCTTCGTTGATCCAGCTCCAGGGGGCCAGATCGTAGCCAAGCCGCTTGATCTGCGCCACCGTCTCGCGGCTCAGGTGAATCGGCGGCAGACCGCCCATGCGGATGTCGTTGTTGTAGGTGTTGAACCGCGCCGGGTAGATCAGCGCGCGGTCGAAGCCGAATCGGCGCAGCTTCTCGCATTCCTTGGCGTAATCGAGGTCGTCCTGGCAATAGCCGATGAAGCACATCAGGCTGCCGAAGAGGCGCTCGAGCCCGGGACGCTCCGCGATTTTCTCCTCCCAGCCCTTGAACCGTCCCTGCTCGACGATCTTGCTCCGGTAGGTCTTCGCGATCGCAACGATATCCGGCGCTGTGACATAGAGGCGGGCGACGCGATCGTACCGGATCGTGCCGAGCGAGGCCGTCTGCATGTAAGCGGCGCCGAACTTGCCGTTCCCCCGCTTCACGACCCGAAGCTCCAGGTCATCCTGCGTCTCGGCCGTGACGAGCAGTCCGCCGGTCGACGACATATAGCCGACGATCGGCATGGAATAGCCGCCGTGCCTGCTCTCGCCGAGCCGCCAATCGAACGGCTCGCCCTTGCCCTTCCAGAGCATGCCCTGCATGATCGGCAGCACGATCTCCAGCGATTCGCCGGCCGGCGCGAAGGAGCCAGGAAGCGAGACGGCGGCGGCCGCTTTCAAGCCTTCCGCCAGCAGCCGGACTTCCACGAACCGTTCGCGCATGTCGAACCGGAGCCGCACGTCCTCTTCGCCGGCACGATACGCGACGGTCAAGGACGACTCGCCGCTTGCGGACGCGCCGACCGGCGTCAGCCGTTGCAATGGCGGTTGCCCGCTTGCGCCCGCCGCCGCTCCGGCCGGCGCGGCCGTCTCGTAGACGAGGCTGTCGCCGTCAAGCTCCCAGCGCGTGCCGCGCGCGAGATCCGTCAATGCGAGCAGGCTGCCGTCTTCCTCGCAATGCAGCATCGCTGCCGCGTTTCGTACGCTAAGCATCGTTCTCCTCCTCTGCTTGGGCATGCACGATCATCGCCTTCACGGGTCGAAACCGGTTAGCGGCGATATCGTTAACGGCTGCCGCCGCTTCGTCGAACGACAGCGTGTGCGAGACGATGTCCTTGACGTTGACTTTACCCGCCCGCACGAGCTCGATCCCCTTCTGCCACAGCAGCGGAGCGGAGATGCAGGTGACGATCGTCAAGTCTTTGCCGACTACCCGGTCGGAATGTATGGAAGGCCGATCGGAGCCGTTCAGCCCGTACAGTACGATCGTCCCGCCCTTGGCGACGTACGCCATGCAGTCTTGAACGCCCTGCACGCTGCCCGAAGCCTCGATCGCGACGTCGAAAGCCTCGTCCTTCAGCGCCTCCGCGAGCGACTCGGCCTGCAAGTTGATCGTACGGTCGGCGCCGAGCCGTCTGCCCGCGGCAAGCCGTTCCTCTTCCATGCCGACGAGCACGACGCGCAGCGCTCCGTACGCTCTAGCCAGCTGCATGAATAACAGGCCGGCCGGACCCGGGCCGAAGACGATGACGCTGCCGCCCGCAATAGCGGCAGCCGCGCGCTCGACCGCTCCGAGCGTGCAGTTGAGCGGCTCCATCATGGCGCCCTCCGCGAAGCTCATCGTGTCCGGCAGCCGGTACAGATTCGCCGGCTTCACCGCCACGTATTGGCCGTAGCCGCCTGAGCCGTAAGTCGTCCCCAGCTCGCCGCCCGACTCGCATAGATACTTCTTCCCGCGCTGGCAATGGCTGCAGCTGCCACAGGCGACGACGGGATCGACGACGACCCGCTCCCCGACGCTCCATCCCTTCGCTTTGCTGCCGACCGCAGCAATGACGCCGGACATTTCGTGTCCGAGCACCCAAGGCGGCTTCGCAAAGTCCAGCGTTCCCCGAATCATATGAATATCCGTCATGCAGACGCCTTCCGCGCGGATCTCCACCAGCGCCTCGTCGTCTTCCATCGCGGGCAGCGGCCAATCGGCGGCCTGCCGTACCCGTCCGTCCTCGTGCCAGACTATCGCTCGCATCCGGCTTCCCCTCCTCTGTTCCAATGATCCGTCGCATCGCGCAGCGCCTGCGCGGCCGTCTTCTCCAGCCTTAAGCAGGCCAGCATTTCCGCCGTCAATACCGGGGCGAAGCTCAGATCGGCATCGGGGAACGCACCGCTATGCTTGACCTGTTCGGCATAGACGGCTGCCTGATCGGCCCCGTCGTAGAACGGCTCGCCATGCCGCACCGGCAGCATGCCGATCGCGCGGATATGCCGCTCCAGGAAAGCCGGCCGGAGCAGCGCGTTCATCGCTTCGCCCGCTGCCCCGATACGGCCGCTGTCACCGCTGTGGCCGTTGTCATCGATGCCACCGGCGGACCTGCTGCCTTCGATGCCGGCTGCGGCATCAAGGCCGTCAAGGCCGGCCGTATCGTCAATGCCGCAGCGGCCACCGCCCGCAAGCACGCCGTAGAAGCCGTACGAAGAGAACGACAGCGGCTCTCCGCCTGCCGGACAGGGCATCATGGCCGCCCGCAGCGCTGTTTCCGGATGCTCGTTCCGCTGCTGCAGCAGCCACTCCGAAGGGCCGACCGTCATGGCGACCCGGCCTTCCATAAGCCATGCCTTGATTTGGGCGCTCGGCGTCTCCCGCGGAACGTTGGCCAGCCCCCGCTCGACCATGCCGTGCAAGAAATCGAGCCCCTTGACCGGCCAATCGCGATCGAAGCGCAGCCGTCCATCGGCATCCAGCCAATCGAAGCGCCGGCCGCCGAACAAATACACGTAGCCATGATCGATGAAATGACCGTCAGAATCATCCGGTATCCCGTACGACACGACATCCGGGAACCGCTGCTTGAGCTTGCGCGCGCAAGCCTGCAGCTCCTCCCATGTCCTGGGCGGACGAGGAATCCCCGCGCGCGCAAACAGCGCGGCATTGTACAGGAAGCACCACACCGCCCCGTAGACGGGGATCCCATACTGCCTTTCCTTCCAGCTCCCCATGCGATAGACAGCATCGGGATACTCGCGTCTCCATGATTCGGTCAAGGACGGCAGCCGTTCCGAGAGATCGACGAGCTTGCCGGCCGCCGCCAAGGCCGGCAGCCAGCCGCCGGGTATGTAGACGACATGGGCCGCGCCGTCGCCGGCAATCCGCATCACGGCCGAGCTCCAGCTCTCCCAGGCCGGAGCGCCATAGATGACCCGTATTCCTTGTTCCCGCTCCAGCTTCCCGAAGCATGCGGCGAACAGCCGCTCCTCCGCGCCCGGCGGCCCGTGCGGAGGTTTATGGACATGCACGTTCATCGCGCCAGGCCCAGAATTTCCGGCGTATTGCGATGAATGATCGATTCGATCGTCTCCTCGGGAACGCGCGGCAGCCGGCTGCCCTCGGTTAGCTCGTTGACGGCGCGGAAGGAATCGATCGTCTGCCGCGTCGTGAAGAAGCTGTAATCCGAGCCGAACAGCACTTTATGGGGGACGCCGTATTCCACGACGTTCATCATGGCATTGTAGAACTGCCAAGGCCGGCTGCCGAGCGCCGACATATCGGCATAGACGTTCGGATTCTTGCGGATCAGGGATACGCATTCGCCATGCCATGGATGTCCCAGGTGGGCGATGATCATTTTCAATTGCGGAAACGTCCTTGCGATCGGATCCAGCATCGCGGGCCTGGAGGCATCCAGAAACCCTTGCGAGACGAACGAGGTGCCCTGATGCCACAGAATCGGAATGCCCAGTTCGTCCGCTTTGGCGTACAACGGATAATACCGCTTGTCGTCCGGATAGAAGTTCTGATAGATCGGCGCCAGCTTCAGCCCCGACATGCCCAGCTCCTTCACCGCGAATTCCAGCTGCCCGGCCGCGTCCGCGTCATGCGGATTGACGCTGGCGAAGCCGTAGAGCCTGCCCGGATGCTGCCGCACATAACGAGCCACGTACTCGTTCGGCACGACGACGCCCGTCGCCGGACAATTGAACGCCAGGACGATCGCGCCGTCGAACGACTCGACCGTCTCCCAATGCTGCTCGGGCGTGGCGATCAGCTCGTATTGCTCGCCCCATGCCCGCTTGGCGTCGGCCAGGAAGCTCCCGCCCACATGCCCGGGTCCGAATACATGCGTATGACAATCGAAGATCACGTCAATCGCTCCTTCGCTTATGGATGGGATACCGCCGACTGCCCGCTCAGGCCGGAGAAGCCAAGCTGCCTCGAGAGCGCTTCGGCAGCCTGCTTGACCTTCCTGCCCGTCAACGGAATCAGGTCATGCAGCAAATCGGATTGCAGCGCGGTAATGCTGACCGCGGCGACGACCTCGCCTTCATGGTTGAAGACCGGGGCGCCGATGCAGCGGACGCCGAGCTCGCCTTCCTCGTCTTCGATGGAATAGCCGGTTTCGCGGATGGAAGCGAGCGCCTTCTTGAACATGTCGGGCGACGTGATCGTATTGGGCGTGTATTTCCCCATTCCCCGCTCGGCCAGTATGTCGTTCAGCTTCTGCTCCGGCAAGTAGGCGGCCATCGCTTTGCCAAGGCTGCTGATATGGAGGTCGGAGCGCATCCCCTCGAAGGTCGAAAATTTAATGAACGATTTCAATTCCACTTTATCGACGAACATGATCTGGCCGTCTACGAGAATGCCGAGATGCGCGGTGAAGCCGGTCTCCTTCGCCAACGTTTCCAGGAGCGGGCGCGCCGTCTTCTTCAGCTCGATTTTCGTCATATAGCGCATGCCGAGATTGTACAGCTTGACGCCGAGCGAATAGCGCCCGGCCGCATTCTTGTGCACCATATCGTACATTTCCAGCACGTTCAGGATCATGAACGCGCTCGTCTTGGGCAGCTCCAGCCGGACATGAATTTCGGTTACGGTCATATCCGTCTCGGCTTCCGCAAGCAGCTCCAGAATGGCCATTGCTTTATCCAACGCGGGAACACTGTATTTTTTCATCATTCTGCAGCTCCATTAATCAAGATCGGTAATAAGGGCATGTTCTACGGTATATCTGGCGACTACGTCATGGTTCAGTTCCAGGCCGATGCCGGGCTTGTTCGGCACGACCAAGGTTCCGTCCGGCTCGAGACGAAGCGGCTCGCATACCAGTTCCCGGCTCAGCGGCGTGTCGTTAGTGCAGAATTCCTGGAAATACGGATGCTTCTGGTACGCGTTCAAGTGCAGCGATGCGGCCGTCAGCACATCGGAGGTCCAGGCGTGCGGAATGAGCATCTTGCCCGACTGCTCCACCAGATCGACGAGCCGCCGCGCCTCGGTCAGCCCGCCCATGCGCGAAATATCCGGCTGGATGACGTCGACCCCGCCCTCCCTGATCAGCTGCTCGTATTCGTACATGCCGCCGAGCTGCTCGCCGCAGGCGATGCGGACGTCGACCGAATCGGCCAGCTTCCTGTAGCCGCTCAGGTTGTCGGAATGAAGCGGCTCCTCGACGAAGAAGACGCCATAGCGCTCGAGCTCCTTCACGAGCTGGATAACGAGCTTCACGTCGGCGGACCACATCCCGTCGACCATGATCTCCATCTCGCTTCCGGCCGCTTCGCGGGCGGCCGCCACGAGCTCGACGACCTTGCGCGGTTCTCGCGCGACGACGCCCCAGCCGAACTTCATCGCCCTGAAGCCCATGCCGCGATACTTCTGCACCGCGTCCTTCATTTCGGCCGGCGTGCCGCGAAACAGCGTGCTGGCGTAAGCCGTAAGCCGTTCGTGACTGCGGCCGCCGAGCATGACGCTGACCGGATTGCCCGTCGCCTTGCCGATAATGTCCCAGATCGCGATGTCGATCGCGCTCATCGCATGTATGGCGGCGCCTCTGCGGCCTTGATAGAACGCCGATTGGTACATCGCCCGCCATATTTTCTCGTACTCGAACGGGTTCTGGCCGAGCACCGCGTATTTCAGGCCTTCCGAGAACTTCGCAATGTAGCGGGGCGCGTCGATGAACGCCTTCATGACATGCGGGTGCGAATCGCAGTCGGCGATGCCCGTAATGCCTTCATCGGTGTGAAGCTGCACGATCAGGGCGTACTTGGGACCGCGGGAATCGCCGTTGCCCGCATCGATGCCGTAATCGTACGGACTTTCCAGAATCGAGAGCTCAATGCCTGTAATTTTCATGCGTGCGCCACCTTTTCGGATCAGATCGGATCGAAATCGTTTTGCGTCGTCTTATAGATGAACCGGCTCTCGCCGCTTCCGACCGGAAGCAGCCTTCGCGACAGTCCGCGGTACCAGGCCTCCACCTTCGTGAAGCCTTCCGCATATTTGCAGCCGGCCTGATAGCCCCTGAACTTCCCGACCGTCTCGACGACGTCGTGCAGATCGACGTCCAGCAGATCGCGGAAAATCCGGGTTTGGCTGGCATGCCGCGCAAGCGCCTCTTGCTTGAGCGCGATCGTCTCGGTAATATCGACGAATTCCGTCGGCTGGAACGCGATACCGCCCAAATTATCCATGAAGTAAACGGTCACCTGGCGGTCCGTCGCCGGATGCGCCGTCTTGACGCTGCCTACGCCGGCCAGCGTAACCGCGTCCCACACCAGCTCGTGCGTATACCGATGGTCCGGATGATAATCGTTCGGGCCATGGGTAATGACCAGATCGGGGTTGACGCTTCGAATCGCGTCGACGAAACGAAGCCGCGCCGGCAGGTCGTTGATCAGCATTTCATCCTCGTAGCCCAGCCAGATCGGCTTGGCCCCGATAACCGCGCACGATGCCCGGAACTCCGCTTCGCGCACGCGCGCCAGCTCCTCCGGCTCCACGTCGAAATTGCCCTTGTCCCCGTTCGTCGATACGGCCATGAACACTTCGCGGCCTTGCCGGGCATACATGGCCAGCGTGCCGCCGCATTGCAGCTCGATGTCGTCCGGATGGGCGCCGATTGCCAATACTCGCATGATCCACTCTCCGTTCCAGCAGGTTATAATACGCCGTATTTGTCGTACACTTCGCGCAGCAGCTTGCCCTCGAGCAATTCCCGGCGCGTATGGTTCTCGCTCTCGGCCTTCTCCAGCGACTGCTCTACCGTCGTCTCGAACACTGCCTTCGGAATGACGACGACGCCGTCCATATCCGCGAAGATGACGTCGCCGGGCTTCACGATCACGCCGCCTGCATCGACCGGGCAGTCATAGTCGATGACGATTCCCCTGCCCTTCGAATCCACCGGCTTGAAGCCTGTCGAGAAGACGGGGAAGCCAAGCTCCAGGATCTTCCTCGTATCCCGAACGAAACCGTCGATGACCGCCCCGTTCGCGCCGCGCATCATCGAGGCCGTCGACAGCAGCTCGCCCCATAGTCCGTTCCGCTTCGAATGGTTCGTGGCGCCGATGACGACTTCGCCCGGCCGAATGCTGTCGATCGCTTCGATTTCTTTGTCGTAGCAATTGTCATGCGTGTAGAAGGTGTCGACGGCATGAATCGTCTTCGCCCGGCCGACCAGGATGTCGCCGGTTCTGAGGGGCCGAATGTTCTCGGCCATGGCTTGGTAGCGATAGCCGAGCTCGTCGAGCGTATCGCAGATCACGCCGGTGTAGAGGTTGTTTCTCATCAGTTCGAACAGCTGCGCATCCTGCATGTGAGCTTCCTCCTCGAATTAGGTGATTGGTGCTGCTATCCCGCTATGGAGCCGATCGGCAAGCGCTTTCGCGAAAGGCGCTGCAGTCGGGGATAACATCAGACATTCGGAAGTCTCCGCGTAACCTCTCAGTTGTTTCCAATTTCAATATATTTGCCACATTCCTCAAAGTCAACCATTAATTCACTATATAAAACCGCGTTCAATAAAATGAGCATCTCGCGCCTGAAAGTAATCCATTCGCAATAAGCGTGAAAACGCAAGCTATTGCATAAAGCCTATAAGGGCAGATATTTCGTCAGAAACCGTGAAATATCGACTCATCTACGCGAATATTAAGATCGAAATAAGAGTAACAATGAAACGCTGCGATCACTAGGGCCATCGATTTTCCTACGAGTCGCAGTCCAAAAATCATGTTGACAGTTACTACCATCGTCCATTAAATTCTTTATGTAGAACGTCGTTCATAAAATTTCATTGAGGGGGATACCTATGGGAAGGAAAGCAATGCTCGCCACGATGCTGCTGACATCTTCCGTCCTGATCAGCGCCTGTTCAGGCAACAGCAGCAACGGCGGCAATACCGCCGCCAACAGCCCGTCCGCTTCGCCGAGCGACAGCTCTTCATCCGGCAATTCGTCGCCGGATGGATCGTCGTCGTCGGGATCCGGTCTTCCGCTGTACACGATTAAGGTTTTCGCCGACCCCAATTTTGCTACGTACGGCATCACCAAGAGCGATCAGACCGTAATCGGCAAGGTCATCAAGGATAAATTCAACATCGTCTTCGAGTACATTACCTCCTCCAACACGGCGAAAGATCAACTCAATCTCATGCTCGCCGGCGGAGACTACCCCGAGCTCATGCGGATCGAAGATCAAGACCTCCTCGCGAAATACATCGACGCCAAGGCGCTGGTCCCGCTCGACCCTTACGTCGAGAGCTCGCCGAACTTCCAGAAGCTGTTCAAGGACGCCATCCCCTATTGGAAATTCGAATCGGGCGACGGCAAAATTTACAACTACAGCATGAACCTCCCCCAAGACATGATCGGCTTCCCCGAGCATAACGACATCTACGTCCGCACCGACCTCCTCGAGCAGCAAGGCTATCCGAAACTTCTCAGCACCGATGATTACCTCGCATTCTTCAAGAAAGCCAAGGAATTGAACCCGACTACGAACGGCCAGAAAACGATGGGCATGGTAGCGCCGTTCGCCGAGCCGTGGGGCATGGCGGGCATCGCGCCGGTTATGTACGAGAAAGGCGGCAAGTACGTTCAGATCGCCAACAATGCCGTCATCTGGTCGCCGACGCAGGATAAGTTCGTCGATATGCTGAAGGACGATTACGCCGTCGGGTCGTTCAAATTCCTGAACAAGATGTACGTTGGCGGCCTGCTCGATCCGGACAGCTTCACCGACAAGTCCGACCAGGTCAATCAGAAGCTGGCTACGGGCGTGCCGATGGCATCCTGGTATATCAGCAATTGGCAGGCCAACGCCGGACAGATCGCGGCCGGGCATCCGGAGCTGCAGTACGTCGTACTGCCGATCCAATTGCCTGCGCAGATCGCGAGCGGCGAGAAGCGCCTCAAGATGACGCAGGCGACGCGCCCGTTCGACATGGTGGTCATTACGAAGAACGCCAAGGATCCGAAGCGCTTGTTCGACCTGATCGAGTGGGCCTCGTCGGACGAAGGCCAGATGCTCCTGCAATCCGGGATCGAAGGCGTGCACTACACGATCGAGAACGGCAAGCGAGTACCGACGGACGAGTACTTGAAGAACCATAACGATCCCGCCTGGAGTTACAAACAAGGCTTCGGCGCCGGCGCTCCGCTTCCGAACGCCTTGATCGCCGCGCCGGACGGCGAGCCGTACGCGCTCGGCAACACCACGGCCGTCAAGGAATCGGGGATGGACGCGCGCATCAAGGATACTTACAAGAAGCTCGGCTGGACGGATTCCGAGCAATGGTGGCGCGACAACTCCGTGGAAGCGGTCGTCGGCACGGCGCAAAGCATCTTCATGGACCCGAACTCGGAGGAAGGCCGTCTGGAGCAGCGCCTCGTCGACGTCCGGGTGCGGAATACGCCGAAGCTGATCATGGCCAAGAACGACGCCGAGTTCGACAAAATCTATCAGGACGTGCTGAAGGAATACGACGCGCTCAACCCGCAATCCATCGTCGATCTGTACAACGAGCGTTACAAAGCCGCGAAAGCCCAGCTGGAAGCCGCCCAGTAAGCTGCCCGCTCATTCAGCCGAATCAAGCAAGAGCAAGCGCATGCCGAGATCCTGCGTCCCGGTATGCGCTCGCTTGACAGAAGGAAGGAGACGAACGAATGGCCATCGCAGAGACTGCCAAGATCAACAGCTCGCCCGACATCCCTCGAACCCGTAAATTCTTGAACAAGCTGTACCGCCAGCGCTACTTGTTCATGATGCTGGCGCCGGCCATGCTGCTGGTGTTCACCTTCAGCTATTTGACGCTCGGCGGCTGGATCATCGCTTTCAAACATTACAAAATCGGACAGAGCATGTGGAGCGCGGACTGGGCCGGCTGGTACCACTTCAAATCCTTTCTGCTCGAAAGCCCGGACTTCCTGCGTCTGCTCGAGAACACCCTCTCGATGAATATTATGATGCTGGTCGTCAATCTGGCGGCGGCGATGATCTTCGCCATCTTGTTGAACGAGGTGAAGTCCCGAAGGTTCGCCCGAATCGTGCAAACGCTGTCATTTTTCCCTTTCTTCATCTCCTGGGTCATCGTGTACTCCATTATGAGCGCGCTAATGGCCGTTTCGAGCGGCGCGATCAACGTGTCGCTGATGAAGTGGGGCATTCTCGAGCAAGGGGTTAACGTGCTCGGCGATCCCAAATTCTCCTGGGGGCTCGTGGTGGCCCTAAGCCTGTGGAAGTCGATCGGGTATAACGGCGTCATCTTCATCGCGGCGATCGCCTCGATTTCTTCGGAGCAGTACGAAGCCGCCGACATCGACGGGGCCAGCCGGCTGCAGAAGATCATGTTCATCACGCTGCCGAACCTCCTTCCCACGCTGATCGTGCTGCTGATCATGAATAGCGGATGGATTCTGAACTCCAACTTCGATATGTACTATCTGTTCTCCAACGCGACCAATTACGAGCGCATGGAAGTGCTGGATATCTACATTTACAACTACGGCATCAAACTGACCAACTATTCCTACGCGACCGCCGTCGGCATCATGAAGTCCGCCGTCAGCATCGCGCTGCTTCTCTTCGTCAACGCCATGGCCAAACGAATCAACGACAAGTCGATCATGTAAGGGGGAGGATCCATGAGGAAAAGCAGCGCAAGCGGCATTGTATTCAATTGTGTCAACGTCATCATCATGCTTGCCATCGTTGTCGCGACCGTCTATCCCTTTTTGTATATTCTGAGCTATTCCTTCAGCACGGCGAGTCGGATGACGGGCGGCTTGATGCTCTTCCCCGAAGGCTTCAATCTGGATTCCTACCGGATCGCCCTGGGCAACCCCGCCATCGTGAGAAGCGCCGTCGTATCCGCGGAACGAACGATTCTCGGACCGCTCGTCATGATCTTCATCACGTCCATGGCCGCCTACTGCATCACGCGGGACGAAATGATCGGCGTCCGGTACGTGCGCCGATTTTTCGTTTTCACCATGTATTTCTCCAGCGGCCTCATCCCGTCTTACATGCTGGTCAAGAACCTGGGCATGATCGGATCGTTCTGGGTGTACATCATCCCTTCCGCGGTTAACGTCTTCAGCATGATTCTGATCAAGACGTATATCGAATCGGTGCCGAAAAGCATGGAGGAAGCCGCGATCGTCGATGGCGCGAACGATTTCAAGCTGTACTGGCAGGTCATCTTCCCGGTCTGCACGCCCGTCATCGCCGCGGTCGTCCTCTTCAGCGCGGTCGAGCAGTGGAACTCCTTCGTCGACACGCAGATTTACAATACGATGTATCCGAAGCTGTACACGCTCCAATATGTGCTCTATCAGACGCTGTCGGGGGCTTCCTCCCTGAGCCAGGTCAAATCGCAGGCGATTACGGGCACGCAGTCGTTCGTCTCGCCGCAGACGCTGAAGATGGCGATTACGATCATTACGGTCATTCCGATCATGTTCGTCTATCCGTTTCTGCAGAAGCATTTTACGAAAGGGCTGCTGATCGGCTCCGTCAAGGGCTGAACGCATGCCGTGCGCCGTATGCCGTATGCCTTCCGAGCCCCCGGTTCAACTGGGGGTTTTCGCATGCGCCGATGCGCCGAACCGCGTTTCGAATTCGACGAGCGCCGTTACGGCAATTACATGCCGCCATTCGCATTCCGGCCATCCCCGTTCCCGGCTCCGAGCCGTTCATCCGCGCTTCCTATTGCCCATCTCCCATCATCCCGATGCCGATCCGCACAAGAAGAAGAGCGCCCGATCGCATCGGGCGCTCTTCGCTTCTCATTCAGTCGGGTACGGCTTGCACGCCATTGGAAGCCGGCCTATGAGCTGACTGTTTCCGCTTTCAGAGGCACCCCGCTTCCCGTTTCTTCGGCCTGCCCCGTACGCTTGATGAAGAACGACAGCAGCAGACCGACGATGCCGATGCCGATGATGACCAGGTACGCATCGTTGATGCCTTGAATCGTCGCTTCCGTAATCATGTGCTTGTCGGTAAGATCGCCGCCCGCAGCCATCATGTCCTGCACATGCGTCTTCGTGCGGGTCGTCATTACCGTGACCAGCAGCGACGTGCCGATTGCGCCCGCCACCTGCTTGATCGTGTTGGAGATCGCCGTGCCGTGCTCGTTCAATCGGGACGGCAGCTGATTCAAGCCCGCCGTCGTAATCGGCATCAGGAACATCGCCATTCCGAATCGGCGTCCCGTGGACATCAGCACCAGATACGTGTAGCTGGTGGAATCGGTCAGGTTGACGAAGCCGATCGTCGTCGCGATCGTAATCGCCATGCCGATCACGGACAGCCATTTCGCGCCGAAGCGGTCGAACAGCTTACCGGTTATCGGCATCATGAAGCCCATGAGCAGCGCGCCCGGGAGCATCAGCAAGCCGGACTCGAGCGCGGTGTAGCCGCGCGCGTTCTGCAGATACAACGGCAGCAGCATCATATCCGCATACATGACCATCGTCACCGCAATATTAATAATCGTCGTCAATGAGAACATGTTATACTTGAACGCTCTGAGATCCAGCAGCGGGCTCGACGTGACGAGCTGCTTCCAGGTGAAGCCGATCAGGGCGATAACGCCGATGACGATGGATAGGATAACCTCGGCGCTCGACCAGCCTTCTTTGCCCGCGCTGCTGAAGCCGTACAGCACGGCGCCGAAGCCGACGGTCGAGAGCAGGACGCTCCACAGATCGATTCGCGGAAACTTGCGTTCCGCGACGTTCTTCAAATAAACGAAGGCCACCGCGATGACGATCACGGCAAGCGGAATCATGCCGTAGAACATCGTGCGCCAGGAGTAATGCTCCATCACGTAACCGGCAATCGTCGGGCCGACGGCCGGCGCGAAGATGATCGCGAAGCCGACCATGCCCATCGCCGCTCCGCGCTTGTCCGGAGGGAACACCGTCAATATAACCGTCATCAGCAGCGGCATAATAATGCCGGCGCCGGCGGCCTGAATCAGACGACCGACCAGCAGCGAGTCGAAATTCGGCGCGACCGCGGATAGTATGGTGCCTCCGAGAAAAATAAACATGGCCGTCTGGTACAGCTCGCGCGTCGTAAAGCGCTGCATGAGATAAGCGGTAATCGGGATCAGCACCCCGTTGACCAGCATGTAGCCGGTTGTCAGCCATTGCGCCGTCGAAGCCTGGATATTGAAGTCTACCATCAGCTCCGGCAGAGCGACGCTCATAATCGTCTGATTCAAGACGGCGATGAACGCCCCAAGAATCATGACGAACAGCAGCGGGCCTTTCTTGATGGCATTCAAGCCGCCGCCGATGCTTGCAGTTTTACTCATTCTGCTCAACCCTCTCGATAATCATTCTGAAACTAATTGACATGTTGTTGTATAATGAACCAATGTAAAGATTATATGCATAGCCTCTACCGTTCACAAGCAACAGTTTCTATCGAAACGTTAATTAGTTTACAGAATGCACGATTCTGTCGCGCAAAATAGAATTCTTTTACAAATCGCTTCTATTCGTCGCGAAGATCGACCTAGAAAGGAATGAGTCGTATGGCAGATAAATCCGGGCGGACCGATCCGCGGATCGTACGCACGCGCCAGTTGATCCGGGATGCGTTCATCGATTTGCTTCAGGAGGTCGACCTTGAGAAAATAACCGTCAATCGCATCGCCGAGCGCGCCACCATCAATCGCGTCACGTTCTATCTGCATTACCGGGACATTCCGGACATGCTGGAGAAGATGGCGGACGAGATGGCCGGCGAATTCCGCGGCATCATGCAGGGGATACCGGACCAATCGGCGCCGGACGCCGATTGGACGATCCTGGTGCGGATGATCGAGCATATCGCGGAGCATGCGAAATTCTACAAGGTGCTGCTCGCGACCAAGCGCGTCCCCGTCTTCACCGACCGCCTGCTCGGCCTGATGGTCGATGTGATCACGAGCCGAACCGAGAAGCGCAGCGCTTCTTCAGCGCTGGAGCCGGCCATTAAAGTCCCGACGGACATCGCGATCTGGTACGGCTCCTCCGCCTTCATCGGCACGATCGTCTGCTGGCTGCGCAACGACATGCCCTACACGCCGCTCTTCCTCGCCAAGCAGCTGTCGCTGCTGTTCCGGATGCAGCTGAAGGCCGCGGATTAATGCTGCGCCGACCGGCTGCAGCGATTCTTGGGGTCGGTTCTTGGGAGCGATTATTGGGAGCGATTATTGGGAGCGATGCTCGTGCAAGCAGTGCGGGCAGTGATAGCGGCGGATCGGTGGAAGCAGCGAATGAGCAGCCGATTCAAACATGCCAAAAAGAGCGGATGCCCGAATCGCTTACGAGCGAGACGGTCTCCGCCCTTCCTTGGCACTTGCAGCGCAAGCCCGATTCGCCATCGGGTTCGCCTTACTCGACCGATATATTCGCCGCCGGCGCGGTCGATTGACGAATCGTTAACTCCGGCCGCAGCACGATCCGCTTCTTCACCGAATCCGCCTCGTCCAGGTGGGCAATCAATAACCGGAACGCTTGCTTGCCCATATTGACGATCGGCTGCGCAACCGTCGTAAGCGGCGGATCGACGACCGCGGCCAGAATCGTGTCGTCGAACCCGACGATCGACAGCTCCTCCGGCACCTTGATGCCCAGCCGCCTCGCTTCCTGCATCGCCCCGATCGCGAGCACGTCGTTGCAGCAGAACAGCGCCGTCGGCCGGTGCGCGCGGCCAAGCAGCTCGCCGGCGCCGCGGCGGCCTTCCTCGATCAAGTAATTGCAAATCGCGATCTGGTCGTCATCGAACGGAATTTGCGCATCCTGCAAGCCTTGCTTGAAGCCGCGGATCCGTTCGCGGGCGCTGCTTACTTTCCATTGCTCGGACAGAATGGCGATCCTGCGATGCCCCAGCCCGGCCAGATGCCGGGCAGCCATCAAGCCGCCGACGTAATCGTCGGCGACGACCGTATCCACTTCCAGCGCCGAGGTTTCGCGGGCGATCATCACGACCGGGATCGTCCTTGCCTGCAGGCTTGTCAGTATATCCAGGTTGTCCAAGCCGGTCCCGATGAGGATGCCGTCGACGTTCTTCTGCTCCAGCAGGGCAATATACCGTTCCACCCGTTCGTCTTTGTTGTCCGTGCTGCACATGATGACGCTGTAGTTCAGCTGATGCGCTTCGTCCTCGATCGCCCGCGCGATTTCGGCGAAGAACGGGTTCGATATATCCGGGATGAGCAGTCCGAGCGTATACGTCTTCTTCCCCATCAGGGCGGACGCATTCACGTTCGGCTGGTAATTCATTTGTTCCATGATTTTGAAAATTTGATCGCGCCGTTTCTTGCTGACGTTCCCTTTGCCGTTGATCGCGTTGGAAACGGTTGCAATCGAAACGCCGGCTTCCCTCGCTACATCATAAATCGTCGCTTTCATGCCGAATCCCTCTTACTTAAGTAAGTTGGGGATAGATGGCCTATCCCCATGATTACTTTATTATGCGTGTTTCGACCGGCAGTTTCAACCGCAATCGCGTTGAAGGTTACGGCCTGCGACGACGGCGGACGCCATCACGTTCGCGGCTGGACGATCCATGCATGCTCGGGATCATTGTGGAATTTCCACGTCCGCTTCGGACCGGCCATCACGTTCAAATAATAGACGTCGTATCCGGGAGGCGCGGCTACCGGGTGGTAGCCGCGCGGAACGAGCACGGACTCGCCGTCCTTCACGATCAGCGTCTCGTCGAGCTCCCTGTCATCGGTATAGACGCGCTGAACGGCATAGCCTTGTCCGGGATCTACGCGGAAATAATACGTTTCTTCCAGCAGCGATTCTTCCGGCAGGGCGTCGCGGTCATGCTTGTGCGGCGGATAGCTCGACCAATGGCCGCTCGGCGTAAACACTTCGACGACGAGCAGGCTGTCGGCCGGCTGCTGCTCCGGCAGGATATTATGGACCAGACGCTCCATGCTGCCCGAGCCGCGCACCTCCGTCACGACCTGATCCGGCGCGATCAGGCGCGCCTCGTGACGGCCATGGCCCGGCGCGGAACAGACCGCGATCTCCGCGTCCGTCAGCGCCTCGATTGCATACGTTTGGTCATTCGGGACGTAGACCGAATACGGCGGGATTCTCTCGAAGATGCTCATCCGGCGGCCGATCCCGCGCCATGATTGTCCGGCGGCGCTCACGTTCGCCATGCCGCTGAGCAGCACGAGACATACTTCCTTGTCCGCCGTCGGTCTGCTGACGGACTGACCCTTCTGCAAGCGGAGCACTTCGAAACCGACGTACGTCCATCCGGCCGATTCGGGCGTAATGGATACGACCGAGCCGTCCGTGCCCGGCGTTTGCGCCGGCGAAACGATAAGTTTGGACATGTTCATATACCTCCATTACCCTTGTGCGGATTGAAGTAGCAGCTCGTCGAGCTCTTCCAGCTTGACCGAGCGGTTCAGCTTGCAGGACAGCTTGGCTGCCGCGGCGATGCGTTCTGCCTGCAATCCGTCCTCGCCCGTTACCGGCAGCGCCGTTCCGCGAACGAGACAGTCGATGAACTGCCTGGACTCGTCCGCATAGGCGCCCATATAACGCTCGAGGAAGAAATGCAGCGGCTTATCCGACACGATGCCTGCCGCCGTGCTGACGACCGCCGAATTCGGGTAATCGTTGGCAATCGCCACGCTGCCTCGGGAGCCGAACACCTCGACCCGCTGGTCGTAGCCGTATACGGCCTGCCGGCTGTTGTCGATGACGCCGAGCGCCCCGTTGGCGAACTTGAGCGTGACGATCGCGGTATCGATGTCGCCGCAGGCGGCGAACGCCGGATCGACCAGCACGCTGCCTTGGGCGAACACTTCCGTCACTTCGCTCCCGGCGACGAAGCGCGCCATGTCGAAGTCGTGAATCGCCATGTCGATGAACAGCCCGCCGGATACTTGAATATAGTCCTTGGACGGCGGATTCGGATCGCGAGACGTAATCTTGACGATGTGCACGTCGCCGATCGTGCCGGCTTCGACATGCTCGCGGACGCGCTTGAAGTTATGGTCGAAGCGCCGGTTGAAACCGATCTGCAGCTTGACCCCCGCCTGCGCGGCGGCTTCGATCGCTTCGGCCGTCTCCGCGACGGAGAGGCTGACCGGCTTCTCGCAGAAGATATGCTTGCCGGCCTTCGCCGCTTGCTTGATAAGCGGTACATGCGTATCCGTCGAGGAGCAGATGAAGAGCGCGTCGATCTCCGGGTGCTGAATCAATTCGTTCGCGTCCTTGGTCAGCAGGCCGATGCCTCTGGCCGCGGCCCAGGCTTCAAGCTCCGGTCCCGCGAACAGATCGCTGACCCCGACGACTTCGACCTCCGGGTGCCGAAGCAGGTTGTCGGCATGGATTTTACCGATTCGGCCGGCGCCGATGATGCCGATCTTTAGGTTGGACATCGAGTAAACCTCCTGTGTTTTCACGCTTGATGTTACCAGCGGGTCGTGACCATTTTCTTGCGCGTATAGAACTCGACGCCGTCGGTGCCGTTGGCATGCAAATCGCCATAGAACGATTTCTTCCACCCGGAGAACGGGAAGAAGGCCATCGGCGCCGGAACCCCGAGATTGATGCCGAGCATACCGGCGTCGATCGTTTCGCGGAATTGGCGCATCGACGCGCCGCTCCGGGTGAACAGGCAGGCGCCGTTGGCGAAATCGGAACGGTTGGCCAGCGCGATGGCGTCCTCCAGCGTATCGACCCGCACGATCGATAGAACCGGAGCGAAAATCTCGTCTTGCCATAGTTTCATGCCGGGCTGCACCTGGTCGAAGATCGTCGGCCCGACGAAATACCCCCGGCCGCTTGAAGCCTCATCCTGCCGTCCGTCGCGGACCAGCAGCGCGCCTTCCTCCTCGCCGCCGCCGATATAGCCCAGCGTCCGTTCTTTATGCGACTCGCGGATGACCGGGCCGAGGAACACCCCTTCCACCATTCCGTTGCCGACCGTGATCCGGTCCGCCGCTTCGGCAAGCTTGCCGACGAGCGCGTCCCCGATCTCCCCGACGGCCACGACGACGGAGCAGGCCATGCAGCGCTCGCCCGCGGAACCGAAGGCCGCGTTCACGATTTCCTTCACCGTCAGGTCGAGATCCGCGTCGGGCATGACGATCGAATGGTTCTTCGCGCCCGCAAGCGCCTGCACGCGCTTGCCATGGGCCGATGCCTGCTTGTGCACGTACTCCGCGACGGGCTGGGAGCCGACGAATGAAATCGCCTGGATGGACGGATGCTCCAGCATGCCGTTCACGACGTCATGCGCGCCGTGGACGATGTTGAAGACGCCCGCCGGCAGTCCGGCGTCATGCAGAAGCTCGGCCAGACGGTTAGCCAGCAGCGGCGTCCGTTCCGACGGCTTCAGGATAAACGTATTGCCGCAGGCGATCGCGAGCGGGAACATCCAGCACGGCACCATCATCGGGAAGTTGAACGGGGTGATTCCGGCCACAACGCCGATCGGATAGCGGTACATCCCCGATTCCAGATTCGTGGCGATATCGGGAAGCTGCTTGCCCATCATCAAATTCGGTGCGCCTGCGGCGAATTCCACGCATTCGATCCCCCGCTGCACCTCGCCGTACGCTTCGGCATAGCTCTTGCCGTTCTCCAGCGTGACCAGCCTCGCAAGGTCTTCCCAGTTATCGACCAGCAGCTGCTGATACTTGAACAGGATGCGGGCCCGGCGCGGCACGGGGGTTCGGCTCCAGGAAGCGAACGCTTCGGCCGCCGCGCGGACGGCGAGATCGAGGTCATCCTTGGTCGACAGCGGGACATCCGCCAGCACTTCTTCCGTCGCGGGATTGTAGACGGGAAGGGTCTGGCCGGCGTTCGATTCCGTCCATTGACCGCCAATAAAGTTCAATAAACCATGCGTCACTTGAAGCACCTCTTCTTAGGCGTATTTGCGAATCAGACGACAATCTCGCCGCGTTCGCAGCGGGCGATATAGTCGTGAACCTGCTCCGCTCCCGGCATCGCGTCGGAGCAGCTGTGGCTGGATATGACGATGCAGGCGGACGCGCTTCCGAACGACATGCTCTTCTCCAGGGTCCAGCCCTGCATCACGCCGTACAGGAAGCCCGACGCATAGGCGTCGCCGGCGCCGAACGTTTTGACGACCTTGGCCGGATACGATTGGGCGCGATGGCTTGCCCCGTCCTTCGTGTAGGCGATCGAGCCTTCCTGGCCGTGCTTGATAATGACGATTTGCGCGGAATGATTGAACCAACGCGTTGCGGTGCTCGTGTCGCCGTGCTCTTGTTCGAAGCATTCCATGCGGTCGAATTCCTCGCGCGTTCCGAGGAGGATGTCGCACTTCTCTGCGGCGAGATTATAGTAGACGGCCGTTTCCTCCTGCGACTTCCACGTGTACGGACGGTAGTCGAGGTCGAACGCGACGATCGTGCCGTGCTTCCTGGCATACTGCAGCGCCTGGAACACGGCCTCGCGCGAAGGGCTCTGGGCCAGCGCGGTGCCGGAAATGAGCAGCAGCTTCGTGTTCGCGATCAACGCTTCGCTCACTTCGCCCGGCGTAAGCAGCAGATCCGCCGCGTTGTCGCGGTACATCAAGATGCTGCAATCGGTCGGGCTCTTGATCTCGGTGAACGCCAGCCCGGTAACGGCGCCCGTATCGTCGGTTACGACATTGCCGGTGTCGATCCGGTTCTCTTCCAGGTAGCCGCGAATGAAGCGGCCCATTTGGTCGTCGGCGATTTTGCCGATAAAGGCGGTGTTCAGGCCGAACCGGGACATGCCGATGGCGATATTGGCCGGCGAGCCGCCGACGTATTTCGTGAACGTCTTCGTCTCTTCCATCGGCCGGTTAATCTCGTTGGCGTTCAAATCGATGCACAGACGGCCGATGGCGGTGAAGTCGAACGCCCGATTGTTCGGAAACCGCAGCTCGTTCATGAAGCGTCCCCCGCTTTCGCGGGAAGCAGCGATTCCAGATAAGCGATCGCCCGCGCGGCATACTCGAACGCCGGATATCGCGCCGGATCCTGCTCCCCCTCCAGCATCGCCCAGCCGTTGTAGCCGCGATCCAGCAGCTCCTCGACGATCGGCCGGAAATCAAGGTCTCCCGTCCCCGGCACCGTAAAGACGCCCTTGCGGATGCAAGTGATGAAATCGGCCTTCTCTGCCCGCGCTTCCGCGAGGATCGGGTTTCTGACGTCCTTCAAATGAACGTAGGCGATGCGGTCGTAATGCTTCCGCAGCAGCGCAAGCGGATCCGAGCCGCCGTAATACGCATGACCGGTATCGTACAGCAAGTAGACGAGGCCGGGATCGGTCAGCTCCATCAGCCGGTCGATCTCCTCGGGACGCTCGACGGCCGTGCCGCCGTGATGATGGTAAGTCAGCTTCAATCCATGCGCGCGCGCGATCGCGCCCGCCGCGTTCAAGCCTTCGGCAAGACTGAGCCAGCCCGCTTCGTCCAGCGGAATGACTTCCTTCTCGTTCGGCGTGCGGCGGGGATCGAAATGCAGCGAACCGCCCACCTCGCATGTGCTGATCACCGTGCTGCCCATTTCCTTCAAGAAGAGCACATGCTGCTCGTAAGCCGCGAGCTCCGCTTCCCGGTACGCAGCATCCGAGAAGAGCACCGATTTCCATTGGGATACGAGCGTCAAGCCGCGTCGATCCAGTTCTCGCTTCAGGATTGCCGTCTCCTTAGGGAATTTGCGTCCCATCTCCGTACCGGCCAAACCTAGCCGCTGCATGTCGTCCACGATCTGCTCGAACGGGGTATCGGCGCCATGCTCGTGGACATCCTCACCAACCCAGTTGATGGGATGCGCGCCGATATTGAACGGAAATCTATTCATACGTCTCAGCTCCCTAGCGTCGTATTTAGATCGTTCTTGCCGAACGAATCTGCTGCTTCATGACTTCATGCGCCTTCAGCACTTTGTCGCTGACCGAAGTTTCCGGTACGCCGACGTTCCACCAGGACTCGTAGCCGTCCGTATTCGTGCCCGGCACGACGGGGATCTCGATCAGCGTGGACCTCTGCTCCCGCTTGGCCTGAATCAGCGCCTGCTCCAGCTCTTCCGCCGAATTCGCTTTATAGGCGGCTGCCCCGAGACTGCGGGCATGGGCCGCAAAATCGATCGGCATATAGCTGCCGGTCAACCGTCCGGTCGAGGCGTCGCGGTAACGGAACTCGTTGCCGAAGCCCTCGCTGCCGTGGCCGCGCTGCAGGTTATGAATGCACTGAAAGCCATGATTATCGAGCAGGAGAATCGTGATCTTGACGCCTTCCTGCAAGCTCGTGATCAGCTCGGAATGCAGCATGAAGTAGCTTCCGTCGCCCACGATGGCGTACACGTCCCGGCCTTCCTTCCGCGCTGCCAGCGCCGCGCCGAAGGCGCCGCTCACTTCGTAGCCCATGCACGAGAAGCCGTATTCCATGTGGTACGTCTTCGGTTCCACCGGCCGCCATAAGCGGTGCAGATCGCCCGGCAAACTGCCTGCCGCGCAGACGATGACGGCGCTTGGATCGATCGTCTGCTGAATGACGCCGAGCACGCGGGTCTGGGCAAGGCCGCGATCGTCCTCCAGCGCGAACAGCCGGTCGACCTCGGCATCCCATTCCTTCTTCAGCACGGCGATTTCATCGTCCGCATAGGAACTGGCGTAGCCCGATACGCGAAGCGCTTCGGCGAGCAGCCGCAGCCCCGCCTTGGCATCGCCCGTCAAGGCGGCCCCGCCCCACTTGGCGGCATCGAGCGTGCTAACGTTGATATTGATGAAGTGCACGTCTTCGTTGGCGAAAGCCGATTTGGACGAGGTGGTGAAGTCCGAATACCGGGTTCCAACCCCGATGATGACATCCGCTTCTTTGGCCAAACGGTTCGCCGCAAGCGTTCCCGTCACGCCGACAGCCCCGACATTGAGCGGATGATTCCATGGCAGGACGCTCTTGCCGGCCTGCGTCTCCGCGACCGGAATGCCGAAAGTTTCGGCGAATTCCCGCAGCTCGCCGACAGCCGATGCGTACAATACGCCGCCGCCCGCGATAATGAGCGGTCTCTTCTTGCTCCCGAGCAGGGCTGCCGCACGCTGCACCGCCTCCGGCGCCGGCGGCCGGCGGTCGATATAATGGACGCGCTTACAGAAGAACGCTTCCGGATAATCATAGGCTTCCGTCTGGACGTCCTGGGGCAGCGCCAGCGTGACGGCCCCCGTCTCGGCCGGATCCGTCAACACCCGCATCGCCTGCAGCGCGGCCGACATCAGCTGTTCGGGACGAACGACGCGGTCCCAATACTTGCTCACGGCTTTGAACGAATCGGTGGCGGATACGGTATAATCCGCTGCGACTTCCAGCTGCTGAAGAACCGGATCCGGCTGGCGGGACGCGAAATTATCTCCCGGCAGCAGCAGTACCGGAATACGGTTCACCGTGGCCGTGGCGGCGGCCGTCACCATATTGAGCGCCCCCGGTCCGATCGAGGAGGTACAAGCGTAGATCTGCGTGCGGTTGTTCTGCTTGGCGAATGCCGCAGCCGCATGCACCATGCCCTGCTCGTTCTTCCCTTGAATCAAGGTCAGCTCGCCGGGGCTGTACTCGAGCGCCTCGCCGATCCCCGTCACGTTGCCATGGCCGAAGATACCCATGACCCCGCGTAAGAATTTCGTCTCCTCGCCGTCGATCGATACGTACTGCGCATCGAGGAATCGCACTAAAGCTTGAGCCATCGTTAATCGAATGGTTGTCATAATGCCTCCCGTTTTAGTTAATCGCTTCATTTGCATACATAGACGATAAACAAAACAACGAATAGACTGTTTTCGACAAAATAGCGCTTACAATAGCGATGTTTAGTTAAGCGCTTAACTACATTATACAGGGTACCCGCCGATTTTCAATTCCCGATTCAAGAAAATTTCGCGCAGGAACCCGGGCTCGAGCGCTCGCTGCCGAAGCACGCCGAACAAAAATCCCCTTCCGGCCGACAACGTCGCGTCCATCTCGCCGATGGCCGGTCTCGCTTGTCTGCCTGAAGGGGATACGTCCGTTCAACCTGCCTTCTCTTTACGGAAAGGAACTTCCTGCTTTCGAAATTAACCCGCCTACAGGCGAATCGCCCTCGATTCGGACTGTTCCAGCACTTCCTCGGCCGTGATCTCGCGGCCGAGCCGGTCCGAGATGTAGATGCCTTCGCTGATCAGCATCGTTTGCAGCGCGATTTCGGCCGTCGGGAGCAGCGGCACCCTGCCTTGAAGCACGGCCGCCCAGTGGCGTTGGGAATTATCGTAGGCATCCTCGTTCTCGCGCAGTTGATGATGACGGAACGTCATCGCCCCGAGATCGAACGTCGCGTTCATGTCGAGGTCGCACAGCGTGGCGTGATAGCTGAACGGATTCAGCCGCACGCCGCCGTCCGAGCCGACGATGCTGCTTCCTTCGAAATTGCCCAGCTGCACGGCCCATGCCTCGATGACGTCCATCGTGAGACCGCCCTCGAAGCGGACGAAGCCGAGACCGAGCTCTTCCACGTTGTAGCCGCTGCTCGCTTGGCGCGCCTCGTCTATCGCCGTTTCCTGGTACGTCTTGCCGCTCACGCGCTCCACCTTGGGATTCCCCATTAAGTAGAGCAGCTGCGAGATGTGATAGACGCCCATGTCGAACAAAGCTCCTCCGGCCGCCTCTTCCTTCTTGACGAAGGTCGGGCTGCCGTAGCCGTCCACGTACGGTCTGCCCCGGCGGCGATGACCGGTGGAACGCGCATGATAGATGCGGCCGAGCTTGCCGCCGTCGATCAGCAGCTTGGCGGCCTTCGTCTCGGCCGTGTACAGCTGCGCAAGCTGGATATGCAGCATGCGGCCGTTCGCCGCGGCGGCTTCCAGCATCGCCTTGCCGTCCACGTACGAGCCGGCGATCGGCTTCTCGCAATAGACATGCTTGCCGGCCCGCAGCGCTTCAATCGTTACGGGAGCGTGGTAATTGTTATGCAGGCAGACATCGACCGCCACGATATCGTCCCGCTTCAACAGCTCCCTGAAATCCGCGTACCGGCTCGGGATGCCGTACTGGTCGCAGACCCGGTTCAATTCCGCTTCGTTGATATCGGCTGCGGCTGCGATCTCGATTTCCGGTATGCTCGCATACGTCTCGAGATGGCTCTTCCCGATCTGGCCGACGCCGATGATACCGATTCGGACAGGCTTCATGCGCTCTCCTCCTTATCGCGCTACTTCAGCGCGGGAGACGCGCCAAGCACCAGTTTGACCGCATCCAGCTGTTCCTGCGTCACGCGGTATTCATCGCTGCCCGCGCCGTGCTCGATGCCCCAGCCGCCGGCATAGCCCGCGGCCGTCATGGATTGCAGCTTCTCGGCCGTCAGCGTCTCCGCGTTCACGTGGACATGCGCCGCGTGAGGAGCAAGCCGCTCGTCCGCCGTGTCCCGGCCGCTGATCCAGCGCTGCACGTGAAGCAGAAGCTTATAGGACGGGTGGTTGACCGCCTCGACCATCCGCAGCATCAACTCCGGATCCCGCGATGCGCCGAAATGATTCTCCGGCCCGACGACGCAGCCGAAGTCTTCCGCCAAGCGGCAGTATTCGTTATACCGCTTCGCGATAAACGCGAGCTCCTCGTCGGTTATCGTATCCTGCTGGATACCCCAGTCGATCCGCAAGCTCTTCGCGCCGAGCGCCTTCGCGGCCTTGATATTCGCCAGCGCGTTCTGATGCTGCTTCTCGCGTTCGGCTTCATCGTCCGCCCACACCGCGCACCAATCGCACGCCAGGCTCGGCACCGTCATCGCTTTCTCGTCCAGCGCCTGTCTGACTTTCGCGAGATACGCATCCTCCGTGGAGGCCAGGAATCCGTTCCAGATGCCGACCGCTTGAAGGCCGTAACGGTAGCGGATGCTCTCGAGCTGATGGAAGAGATCCATCGTCCCTTCCCTTAACATGCCGTGAAACGAAAAGCCTTCGATCGATATCGTGTGCACAGCCGATACCTCCTCATTGCAGGATTGAAGAACAGCCGGAGGGCTGCGATTAATCAGCCAGCTTGATCACTTTGCTGCCGTTGGCGGCGCTCTCCCATGCCGCTTCCGTCAGGCGGGCGATGCGAAGTCCGCAGCTCGACGGCGCAGCCGCTTCGCTTACGCGGCCAAGCACGAGGTTAACGAAATCGATGTCCGGATCGCTCGATGCCGGAAGATCCTCTTCGGAAATCGCCGTAAGGGAGCGCTCGCCTTCCTTCGCGACCAGGATCTGGTTGTTGCGGTACAAGACCGAGCCTTTATCGCCATGGATGGAAACATCCTCATGCCAGCCGATGCTCGCGCTGCCGACGACGTTGAACGTCGCGATCGCTCCTTCCTTGAAACGGACCGTTACGGCGGAGTCGATATCGACCTCGCGGCCATGGTTCTCGATGGCGGCGGATACGCTGTCCGGCTCGAGTCCGGTTACCCACAGCACGACGTCCAGCAGATGGCTGCCCGAATCGTTCAATTGTCCGCCGCACGACAGCGCAAGCTTCTGACGCCACGTGCCTGTCGCGCCGATCAGCCATCTTTGCGCCTGATAGGCGCAAATGTAGTTGATTTTGCCCAATTCTCCGCTTTGGATCAGGTCGCGGATATAGATATACGGTCCCATCAGGTGACGCTGGTAAGCGACGGCCAGATGCTTGCCTACTTTCTCGGCATGCGCAATGATCTGCTCGGCATTATCCGAGCCGCTGACGAACGGTTTCTCCATCAGCACGTGGAGGCCGCCGTCCAGACAGGCCATCCCTTGCTCGAAGTGCATGCTGTGAGGCGACACGATGACCGCCGCGTCCGCGCCGGACTGGGCGATGGCCTCCTTGTAATCCGCGTAGACGGCAATGTTCGCGAGCGAAGGGAAATTCTCTTTCACTTGATTGATCGCCGCCTCGGACGGATCCGACAAAGCGACGATTTCAGCCTCGGGCACGTTCAGCAATCTGCGGATATGCTCTCGTCCCATACCGCCTACACCGATCATCAGAAAACGAACTTTTCCCATAATTGCACCTCCATAATATAAAAGAGCGCTTTCAATGCCTATTCAAAAAAAGATTGTTGTATCAAAGGAGATAACTACGTACGCTTGCGAACGCTGCATTATCGTCATCCTGCACATCAATCTTTTCAGGCAGATTATACCACCGTGTCCCATGGGTGTATAGGTTGAATATTTTGATGGAATGTGGCCAATTATTGCAAGCGGCCAAGACTCGCTGGAACTTGCCGCTCCATGGCGCATGGCTGCGCACGGGCAGCAAGTTCGGATGGAGACGGCATCCGCGGCAATCGAGCCGGCCCGCATGAAGAACGCGATGCCTGCACGAAAAAAGGCCTCCTTATGGATACTGGATCCAAGGAAGCCTTTCGACAAGAGCGGCATGCTTATTCGCCTGCTGATTGCTGTGTTTACTCGTTCTCTGCTGGCCTATAGCGCGAGCTTCGGCCGTCCGCTGCGCCTATCGATGCTTGCCAAGCGGAACGACAAGCGGGGTATGCGAGACCGGGTCGTCGATGATCGTGCATTTCAGGCCGAATACCGCCTCCACCAGAGATTCCGTAATCACTTCGCGGGGTTCGCCTTGCGCGATCAGCTCGCCGTTCTTCATCGCGATGATATGCGTCGCGTACCGGGCGGCATGATTCAGGTCATGCAAAACCGCGACAATCGTGCGCCCCTGCTCGTTCAAGTCCTTGAACAGCTCGAGCAGCTCGATTTGATGGGCGATGTCCAGATACGTCGTCGGCTCGTCCAAGAGCAGCAGCGGGGTTTGCTGCGCGAGCGCCATGGCGACCCAGACGCGCTGCCGCTGTCCCCCGGACAGCTCGTCGACGAACCGGTGCGAGAGCCCGCTCGTATCGGTCAGCCGCATCGCGGTCGCGACCGCCTCCTCGTCTTCGTCGGTCCACTGCCGAATGAAGCTCTGGAACGGATAGCGGCCGTGCGCGACCAGATTGGCCACGGTAATGCCTTCCGGAGCCGTCGACGACTGCGGCAGCAGCCCGATTCTGCGCGCCACTTCCTTGGACTTGTACGTCGCGATCCCTTTCCCGTCCAAGAGCACCTGTCCCGCGGAGGGCTTGATCAGCTTCGACAGCGTGCGGAGCAGCGTCGACTTGCCGCATGCATTCGGTCCGACGATAACCGTATACGAACCGTCGGGGATGCTCACGGACAAGTTGCGGGATATGACCCGATCCTCGTAGTTAATCGTTATATCTTCCGTCCAAAGCCGCGATTCCGTTACTGGCAAGGCCGCATGCCGGACGTCTGCCGCCGTTATCTTCATCCTCGTTCAACTACTTTCCGTCTCCATATCGAAATGCAAGCGGCCTGGCCGGCCGGGTGTGCGAACGTTCTGCCGTGCCGCGTCAAGCTGCCGACCGCGCCTGCCGGAACAGCACGCTCACGAGGTACAAGCCGCCAAGCGACAGCGTGACCACGCCCACGGGAAGCAACGTCCCGGGCACCATCCGCTGCGCCGCGATGTCGGCGCTTAGCAGCAGGAATGCGCCCATCGCCGCCGACGGCGCCAAGCTCTGCGTCGACTTCGTCAGCTTGAGCGCAACCTGCGGCGCCGCCAGCGCCACGAAGCTGACCGGCCCCATGACCGCCGTCGGCGCCGCCGTCAGCACGACGGCGATGGCAATGAGCGCGATGCGCGAACGCTCCACGCGGATGCCGTGCGCCTTGGCCGCGTCTTCGCCCAGCTCCATTGCCCGCAGGGGCCTGCCCATGACCGCGGCGGCGAACAGCAGCGCCGCGACGGCCAGCATGGCCGGAACCGACTGCGCCCAGCCGATTCCGTTCAACGAGCCGACGCCCCACGCCGCTGCCGTCATTGCGACTTCCGCTTTGCTGCGCAGCAGCAGCACCGCGTTCAGGCTGCTCAAGATCGTCGACGCCGCCACGCCGACAATGATCAGGCGGAAGCCTTGCGTGCCTTTGCGGAACGCCAGCAAATAAATCAGCATGGCGGTTGCGAGCCCGCCGATCATCGCCCCTGCCGCAATGCCGATGAACGACGTCGAGCCGGCAATGAGCATCGCGATCAGCGCGCCCGTGTACGAACCCGACGTAAACCCGATGATATCGGGCGAGCCCAGCGGGTTGCGCGTGAGCGACTGAAAGATCGTGCCGCTTACCGCCAATCCCGCGCCGAATACGATTGCCGCCAGCACGCGGGGCAGCCGCCAATCGACGACAATCGTCCTCGTCAGCTTGGCTGCATCGCCGCTTAACGCGGCGAATACCTCATGCACGCTTAAGCGCATCGTCCCGATCATCAGCCCGAAGATGGCGAGCGCCAGCGTCGCGCCCAGGAGAATGAGCGTTACCGCAAGGCTCCTGACGTCGACGCGCAGATGGAAAGGCCCCCTGATCCGTATGTATCGCCTGCCGTAATGAATGGGAGGCATCTTAATTCACTCCTTCTTGCCGTTAAGCGGTTAAGCGCAGCCGTGTCCCTTAGGCGGCCGCGGTTCAAAGCTTGCTTGCCGAACGCCGCCGTACGAGGACGATGAGAATCGGAGCGCCGATGAAACCCATAACGATGCCGACCGGTACTTCCGTCGGGGAAATGACAACCCTGCCGACGATATCGGCGACCAGCAGCAGCAAGGGAGCGACCGCCATCGAATACAGGAAGATCCAAGGCTGGCTTGGGCCGACGAACCAGCGCACGCAGTGGGGCACCATCAAGCCGAGGAAACCGATCGGCCCCGCGATCGCCGTCGCGCCTCCCGCTAGAAGCGTAATCGCGATCATGCCGATCCCGCGGATCAGCATGACGTTGACGCCCAATGACGAAGCGCGGTCCTCTCCGAACGCGATGGCGTTAAGCGCCGGCGCGATCGCCAAGGCCAATATCGCGCCTGCGACGAGCAGCGGCAGCACGAACCGGAGATCGCCCGGGTTCGTGCGCGCCAGCGTTCCGACGGTCCAGTTCAGCATACGCTCGAACGCCTTGGTATTCAAGAGCGTCATCGCCGTCGTGATTCCGCTTAAGGCCGCGCCGAGGGCGACGCCCGCCAGCGTCAGCTGAACGGGGGTGGGCGATTTCTTGCCCGCGCCCCCGCCTATGATGTAGACGATCACCGTCGCGGCCATAGCCCCGACAAGGGCGAAACCGACATAACCGGACAAGGAGCCGACCGAGAACACGCCGACCCCCACAGCAACAGCAAAGGCCGCCCCTGCACTCACGCCAAGAATGCCGGGGTCAGCCAATGGATTTCGCGTTAATGCCTGGATGAGCGCCCCCGATAATCCGAATGCCGGACCGACCGCGAGCGCAAGCAGCGTGCGGGGCAGCCGGGAATCCAGAATGACCCGGTGCTCGTAGCTGTCGTTATTGGAGAAGAGCGCCAGCCATACGGTTTCCGGAGAAAGCCGTTTGGCTCCGATCATCAGGCTCAGGCACATCGCAGCCGCAAGCAGGACGAGCGCGACGATGAAACCCGTTAACCGCTTGGACCGCAAGGAAGCGATAGTCCACGCTTGTCCGCTATCGTTCTTGGGCTGCTTGGCCAAAGTCACTGCGTTCACGCTCCAGCTTTAATAAGTGGTTTGATTTGAGCCGGCAGATGTTCGATCGTCCACAGCAAGGACGGAATCGTGCCCGTCGAGAAGGCGTTGGCCGTATCCGCATCAAGAATAATCGAGCGTCCGTCAACGACGGAAGGAATCTTCTGGAACAGCTTATTGTTCGTGATTTCTTTCGGATCGACCCAGATCGGCATAACGACCGTCACGTCGGCATCCAAGAGGTCGAGCTGCTCGTCCGACACCTTCACGTAGAAATTGCCGTTCGCCAGCTTCTCGACCGCTTCTTTATTCGTGAAACCGAGCCGCGTCATGAAGTCGACGCGCGCGTCGCCCTTCACGTATGCGCCGAAGCCGTCGGAGGAATACGCGCCTACGACAATGTTCTTGCCGGCGAATTCCGGATTGTCCTGGGCCGCTTTCGCGAAAGCGTCATCCACTTGTTTCAACAGGGCTTTGCCTTCATCTTCCTTGCCCAGCGCTTTAGCGATCATATCCACTTGCTCGTTCGTTGTCGTCAGGTAATTATCGCCATCGGCGGGAACGCCGACCGTCGTCGCGATCTCGGAGAGGCGCTTGTAGCGCTCTTCGTCGCCGGACGATTTGGTGTCGAGAATCAGATCCGGTTTAAGCGAAGCGATTTTCTCATAATCAAGCTCCATCGTGCCGAGAATCGTCGGCGCTGTTTTGTAGGCGCCTTTCAACCACGGACCTACGCCTTCGCCGCCGAAAGCAAGCCAATCGCTGGCGCCGACAGGCTCCACGCCGAGGCTGAGCGCCGTCTCCGCATCGCCCCAGCCGAGCGCCACGACGCGCTTAGGCTCTTCGGTAATCTTCACTTGGCCGAATTTGGTATCGATCGTCGCGTTGAACGACGTGTCCGCCGCGCCATTCGCTGCGGCATTCGTATTGGTAGTAATAGAATTAGAATTCCCTGTCGTTTCCTGGTTATTCCCGCCATTATTATTGGAGGAACATCCCATCAGCCCGATCGCGACCGCTGCGACGATGGTTACGCTTCCGATCCATTTTGGAAATTTGATGCTTCTTAACATGCTTCTGATCCCCTTTTCCGTCCATCCAAATGTGCTTCACTTGGGTGCAATTGATAATCATTCTCGTTAATCATATTAAGGAATTCCACTAGCCATGTCAAGCCGCCAGGACGAACTAACTATGTCCTTTTATTGACAAAGCCGGGCTGCTTCGCGAAACGAGCGATCAGGAATGCCGGGAGGCCGGCCGGGAATTGACAGCGGCAATCCGTGCCGGCTTCTGTATCCCTCCGGAATAAGCGAATGCCTTGCGGTTTGCGCTGTCAGCTGTTTATACCGTGGAAGGCAGCAAAGTCGGGAAAGCTGCTTTCAGGGCAGGATTTCGGGGCCGTGGAAGGCAGAATGGGTGGGAAAGCTGCTTTTTGAGCAGGATTTCGGGGCTGTGGAAGACAGAATGGGTGGGAAAGTTGCTTTTTGAGCAGGATTTCGGGGCTGTGGAAGGCAGAATGGGTGGGAAAGTTGCTGTTTGAGCAGGATTTCGGGGCTGTGGAAGGCAGAATGGGTGGGAAAGCTGCTTTTTGAGCAGGATTTCGGGGCTGTGGAAGGCAGAATGGGTGGGAAAGTTGCTTTTTGAGCAGGATTTCGGGGCCGCGGAAGGCAGAATGGGTGGGAAAGTTGCTTTTTGAGCAGGAATTCAGGGCCGCGAAAGGCAGAATGGGTGGGAAAGTTGCTTTTTGAGCAGGAATTCAAGGCCGTGGAAGGCAGAATGGGTGGGAAAGTTGCTTTTTGAGCAGGAATTCCCGTCTGCTGCGCTCCAATGGCCGGGAAAAGCTCCCTTTGAGAAGGATTTCCGGAACGCGGCGCCTGAATGGCCGGGAAAAGCTCCCTTCGGGTAGGATTTCCGGAACATGGCGCCTGAATTTCCGGGACCGTAGCAATATTGGGAGGTTGCTTTTTGGGCGCCTAAGCCTGAGCTTGAAGCTTGAGCCTCAAGCTCACGGCTTAAGCTCGCGGCTTAAATCGGCTAGCAAGGCAGTTGAGAGAAGGCAAGCCCCTGCCAGCTGCCGCCGCCGGCAACGTCAAGCCGGCGATTGCTTCTGGCAATCGCGCCGAAGCGCCGAAGCGCGGCAAGATCGTCCATCCCGGACACATCCTCGTCCAGATGCTCGCGGAGCAGCTCGTCCAGCAGCGCGCGAGCCGACTTCGCGTCCCAGAACGCCGCGTTCATCTCGCAATTGCCGAATAACGAGTATCGATGCAGGTTGCAGGAGCCGACGGTGCCCCATTCGCCATCGACGATCATTACTTTGGCGTGCACCCATACCGGGCAGCGCCTGCCTGCTTCGTTCAATCCGGCGATCCCCGCGAGCGTAAACCGATCGAAAGCCGCCAGATGCAGCAAGGGCGCATGCGACTGCGCGTCCGCAGGCATAAGAACGACGACTTCCACGCCCCGCCGCAGCGCCCGATGCAAGCATTCGACGATTTCCGCGACGGCCACATACTGGTTCTCGATATAAATCGAACGGCGGGCAGCGTCTATCGCCGCACAGTACAGCTCGAAATTCGAGCGTTCGCCCTCGCCGATCGGATAGTCGGATCCTTGCGTCGCGGCATGTCCGTTCGCTAACCGGCCGCTATGGATCGTCCGTTGGATTTGAACGGGGATGCTTCCTCGCTGCCGGGGAATTACCGTCGGAAACGGAAGATCGTCCCCGCTTCCCTCGCCCCATCGTCCATCCGGCAGCCCGCGCTCGCTGGTTTCGTTCCATCGCTGAACGAAGTTATGATGCACGTCGACCGCGGAAGGTCCGGCAAGCTCGATATATACATCATGATTCTGGCCTTCGCCTCGATGACCCGGCGCGACTACGGAATGGGGATTGAGATTGATCCCCCCGATAAAGGCAATCTCCGAATCGGCGCCGGCATCGATAAGCCAGCTCTTCTGATGCTGGCAATACCCCGGCTCGGCACGATCCCAGCGGATCCGAATGTCGGATCGGCTTTGCCGCAGCCCCTCGAAATGCTCGGGCGCTCCCCAGAACGCATTCGTCTTCAGCTGTTCGGTTTCGGGATCGGGCCGCCAGAATATAACCCGCACGTCGATGCCCCTCTCGGCGGCGCGGTGAAGGACGTCGAGCGGCGTGCCTCTTCCGTCAGGCATCCGGCATGACGCCCACATGAACGTCACCGTCACCCACACGCTGCGGCGCGCATGCTCGACCGCCTCGCATATGCGGCGAAATGCGGGCTCTCCGTCAATGAGCGGACGCAGCGCGTTGCCGGAGCGAACCGGGTAGGAAGCCTTGGAGGCGCTAGGAATCGCGATGTCGTTCATATTCAAATTGCCCATCAAGGCATTCGCCTCCGCCTCCTCATGACTGCCCGTTCTTCTCCCATAGCTCGATCAGCCGACCGTCAGGATCCCTGATCCAAACGAAATTTCCGTATTCGCTGCTTTCTTGCGCCTTCGCAAGCGGTACGCCGACTTGTTCAAGATGCTTCAGCGTCTCGTCCATGCGTTCGACTTGAAAGTTCAACATTACCTGCTGATCGGCAGGGAAATAGCCGTTCTCCTCGCCGAACAGGGAGAAAATCGTCTCGCCGCCCGATTGCGGTTTGATGATGGCCCCATTCCAATCATTTATGTCGAGCTTCAACGCTTCGTTGTACCACTTCTTGGTAACCTCAAGATCCTTCGTTCGCCAAAATACGCCTCCGAGACCTTTGATCATCGCGCATAACTCCTGTCTGTCATCGAATGTATGAATCGTTCCTTATCCTAATCGTTCACCATGACCATCTTGATCGCGGAACCGCGATCGTCATGCATCGCCTTCATCGCGTCCGGGAACGCGTCCAACGCGAACGTATGCGAGATCAGCGCCTCGCCGTCGACGGCGCCCGACTTCAGCAGCTCGATGCATTTCGGGAAGAACAGCGCCGGCGTCGCGTGGGAGCCCCGAAGCTGCAGCTTCTTGAAATGAAACTCGTTCGCGTCGAACGCAATATTCGCGCCGGCGCCGTATTCGATACCGATGAAGCCGATCACGCCGCCGGTCCTTGCCGCCTTGAACGCCGACGGAATCGTCGACGGGGGCGCCGAGACGAGCACCCGGTCCACCCCGCCGCGGTCGAAGGCGTACGTCTCGAGCGGCGTCTTGTCCGTATAGATGATTTCGTCCGCCCCGAACGCGAGCGCGGTCTCGATGCGCTTGACCGAGTGGGACCGGGCCGCCGCGTAGATTTTGCGCGCGCCCCGAAGCTTCGCGAGGCGAAGCGCCATCAGGCCGATCGGACCGAGGCCCAGTACGAGCACGTCGTCGCCCATGCGGATGTCGACCGTCTCCGTCAGGTCCATCGCGACGCCGAGCGGCTCCGCGAGCGACGCGACCGCGAAGGACAGCCCTTCGAACGGCACGACGACCTCCTTCGGCGCGACGACGTACTCGGCGAAGCCCATCGAGAAGTTCCGGCCCCAGAAGCTCGGTCCCTTGTTGCACAGATCGTAGCGGCCGTCCCGGCACCATTCGCATGTCCGGCAGAACGTGCTCGTCTCCAGCGTCACCGAGGCGCCTTCCGCGACATGATCGACGCGCGCGCCTTTGCGGACAACGACGCCCGCGATTTCATGGCCGATCGCTTCCCAATCGGCCGCGGCCGATTTCACGCTCGTCATGTCCGTCCCGCAAATGCCGCACGCTTTGACCCGGATCAGCACCTCGTCCTCGCCGATCTCCCCCAGCTCGCCTTCGCGCAGCTCGAACTGAAACGGCGCCTTGGCGTACCACGCTTTCGTTCTCATTCCGTAACCTCCCCGACAATCCGTATTCATTCATGTCCATTCGACAACTCCATTATAAGCGTTCGCGGCGGAACGGACAGTCCGTTATCGCGCCAAAGCCTGCCGTTCCGTCACCGCGCGGCTTTGCCCTCGCTCTGCCGGCTTCGCCGGGCGGCTGGACAAGATTCATCATTATTTGCCGTCCAAGAGAAACGCCGAGAGCTCCGCCGCAATGCGTTTGGCCTGAAGCTGCTTCGTGTGGCCGAGTCCCTTCTTGCTTACGAGCTGCGCTCGCGGCAGTACCTGGGCCAGCGCTTGCGCGGCCCGCCGCAGCGAGACTGGACTTTCCGTTCCTTCAAGCACCAGCGCCGGCATGCGAACGCCGCTCCACTGATCGGCAGGGAGCGGTTGTCCAGACATATATACATCGAGCAATGCCGCATCGTACGGGAGCGTGTGGGCCACCGCCATCAGGCTGGACCATGCCCCCGGCATCAACCGCATCATCAAGACAACGAAGGAAGGCGCCCCCATCCCCTTGGTCATGAAATAGTTGACGGCTTCGGCCCGGCGATTGTCCGCAATCAGCGCCGTGACATGCCGGAGCAGCTCTCGCGGCGGCTGATGGCCCGACGCATCTACGACGAACGGCGGCTCGTGCAGCGCTAATTTCGTAATATTCGCCCCGCTCGCCGCTGCCTTCAGGGCAAGAACGGCGCCGGAAGACAATCCCCATACATGCGCCGAACCGCCTGCTTCGTCGATCAACGCGCGAAGATCTTCGATCTCCCGCGCGATGGCATAGGGCTGCTTGTCTTCGCTGTCGCCGCGGCCGCGGCGGTCGTAATTGAAGACCGTGAACCGCTCCGACAACTGGGCGGCCAGCTTCGTCATGCCCGGGAATTTCCGGTAGCTGAACGCCCCTCCGACCAAGATGAGCGCCGGTCCTTGACCGGATTTATCATAGGCAAGCCTGGTGCCGTCTTTCGATATTACCGTGTTCATATCCGTTCCCCCTTTGGATGACGGTTGGCGTCCTACAGCGTGCTGGAGGCTTGTTTCACCCATTCGGTTAGCTGGCCGCCATCCATGGGCTGGCCGCTGCGAAACTTGACCGTCTGGCGTTCCGGCGGGCCGTCGAACATCCCTTCGGGCAGCTCGAGCCCGGCCGCGTTGAAGATCGTGAAGCTGACCGCGTCCTTGGATGTCGAGATCACCGCGGCGTATTTCTTGTTGACTAGAAAATGCGGCTTATTGTACTGCATGCGCTCTTGAACGCCGGGAATGGCATGATGGACGACCTGGCGCAAATCGCGGCAAAGCCGGCCCTGCCACGGCTCTTTGACTTTCTCGATGAAATCGGTAACCTCTTGGTTCATTGGATGGTCCCCTCTCGTATCCATGCGTGTTTATTCTGCGGCGCACTCGGAAGCGCGCCTCGCAAGCAGCTCGCGATCCTTCTCGTTGCGCGCCAAGGCCGCGGCTTGGTTGAATGCCAAGCATGCTTCTTGCTTGCGGCCCAGCTTCTGCAGCAAGTCCCCCCGCACGCTGGGCAGCAGATGGTAATTGCTCAAGGACGGCTCGTGCAGGAGCGCGTCCAGGACTTCCAGGCCCACTTCCGGACCGAACGCCATCGACAGCGCGACTGCCCGGTTCAGCTCGACCACGGGCGAAGGCGCGACTTGGGAGAGCGCGTCGTAAAGCGCCGCGATCTTGACCCAGTCCGTCTCCGCAGCCGTGCGGGCGCGGGCGTGACACGCAGCGATCGATGCCTGGATCAGATAGGAACCGAATGCTTTGCCGAGCCGTTCGGCACGTTCGATTGCCGCCAAGCCTCTGCGGATGAGCAGGTGATCCCATAGCGCCCGATTCTGATCCATGAGCAGTATAGGTTCGCCGCCCTTGCCGACTCTCGCTTTGAATCTGGACGACTGAATTTCCATCAGCGCCACGAGTCCATGGACCTCCGGCTGCTCCTGCGCGATTTCGGCCAGAATTCTACCCAGCCGAAGCGCCTCCATGCAGAGCATGGGCCTGATCCAGCTGTCTCCGGAAGATGCGGAGTAGCCCTCGTTGAACATGAGGTAAATGACCTCGAGCACGGACGATAATCTTGCCGGCAGCTCGGCCTTCGGCGGCAGCTCGAAGGGGACGCGCGCCGCGGCAAGCGTGCGTTTGGCCCTTACGATCCGTTGCGCGACGGTCGGCTCCTGAACAAGGAACGCGCTTGCGATTTCCTCGGTCGTCAACCCGCCCAGCAGCCGAAGCGTAAGCGCCACCCGCGCTTCGGGGGAAAGAACCGGATGGCAGGTCGTAAAGATCAGACGAAGGAGATCGTCGCCGACGGGATCGTCCAGCCTCTCGTCCCAATCCGGCTCATGCTGCCTCTCGACTTCCCGGCCGAGCTCCTCGTATTTGCGGTCAAGCGCCTTATTCCTGCGCAGGCGATCGATCGCCCTGCGTTTCGCGGTTGTCATCAGCCATGCTCCCGGATTGCCGGGTATGCCCGTCTCCGGCCATCGTTCAAGCGCGATGATCAGCGCATCCTGCGCCAGATCCTCGGCAAGCCCCACGTCGCGCACCATTCGCGCCAGTGCCGCGATGATCTTAGCCGACTCGATTCTCCAGATCCCATCGATGGTGCGGTGGACGGAGGACTCGTTCATGCCCTTGGCTTCCTCGTCACCCGTTCGCGCATTTCGTTCTCCTTGGCTAACGCTTCCGGGTCCGAAGTCAATTCGAGCGCTTCGAACACTTGGTGCAGCTCGATCTGGCCTTGCCCGAATCCATGCGGATCAGGCATGCGCATCGCCCACTCGATCGCCTCTTCCCGCGATTTCACTTCGATCAAGGTGAAGCCCGCGATCAGCTCCTTCGCTTCCGTGAAGGGACCGTCCGTTACTTTCGGCTTGCCGCCCGGCTCGGGATACGAGATGCGAATCGCGCCTGCGCTGGGGTGAAGTCCTTCCGCCGCGACCAGCACGCCGGCTCTCGCCAGCTCCTCGTTATATCTGGCCATGGCGTCGAACAGCTCGCTGCTTGGCAGAACGCCGTTCTCGGAATCGGTCGTCGCCTTGGCGATCATCATGAATCTCATCGTAAAATCTCCTCCATATTTCGAATTGGCTTCGGCTTTCTATATAGACAACGAACGGGGAATGGACGGATCGACAAGCCATTCAAAAAACTTTCGTATCTTATTTTCACCGCACGCCACCGGTTCCCCTTCCCGAACACCCAATCGCAGAAAACGAAGACCGCCATGCGGAAATCGATGACCGCCAAAATAAAAACGGAAGCCGATCGCTTGACCGGCTTCCGCGTATGAAGCAAACAACACAGCATGAACCCCTTCAAGTGTCGGCGCCTTCAAGCCGCCTGCGGCAGCCGCAGCGAGATGACCGCCCCGCCGGCCGCCTGGTTGCGCGCCTCGATTCGTCCGCCGCAGCGTTCGACGATCGCGCGCGAGATGGCGAGACCGAGCCCCGTCTGGCCGTCCTTGCCTTTGATGAACCGATGGAACAGCTGCGGCAGCAGGCTGTCAGGGAAGCCCTTCCCGTCGTCGGCGACCGAGAGCGTAATCTGTCCGCCTTCGACGCCGATCTCGATGACGATCGTCTCGGCCGCGTAACGCGCCGCGTTGGAGACGATGTTCAATAGCGCCTGCAGCAGCTTGTCGCGATCGGCGCTCACGGCAAGCCGGCTTTCCCGCGCGCCGTTCTTGTACCGCGTATGAATGGCCAGCCCTCTTGCGGCGAGCAGCGGGTTGATGCGCTCGATCGTTTCCGTCACGATCTCCTGCACGTGCACGTCCGACGCCCGGAAAATATCTTCCTCGCTGTCGAGCTTGGCCAGCAGGGTCATCTCCGTGACGATGCTGGTCAGCCGGCCGCTCTCGCTGATGATGATATCGAGTCCCTTATGCGAGCTTTCGCCTTCGAAGACGCCGTCACGAATGCCTTCCGCGTATCCGGCGATGGACATGAGCGGCGTCTTCAGCTCGTGGGAAGCGTTCTGGAAAAACTGCTTCTGCGCCCGGTTATGCCGTTCCAATTCCCCGGCCAGCTCGTAGACCGACCGCGCCACCGCTCCGATCTCGCCGCCCGCCTTCACGAGCGCGACGTCGCCGAATTGCCGCCGCTGCACCTTCCTCAGCTCCTCGCGCAGACGCATGAGCGGCCGGATCAGTCTTCGCGTGATCAGCAGGCTGAGCAGCATCACCAGCACGCCGCCGACGGCCAGCACGAGCAGCAGGCGGACGAAGAGATCCTGTTCGACCTCCTTGATCTTGCTGAGCGGCGACAGCAAGGTCAGGGTTCCCTGCGGGACCGCGCTCACGTTCGTGATATAGCCGCTGACTTTGGCGATGGCTTGCACGCTTTGAACCACGATTGGTTTCGCCTTCATGCTCGTGACCGCCGCTTGCGGGAGCGGTTGTACGCCGACCGCGTTCAATGCGGCGGAGCTGCCGGTCTGCAGCACGTTCCCTTCCGTATCCGAGAGGTAGTACTCGACCCCTGCGGGAGCGGCGACCGTCAATCTCGAGGCAGCGGCATCCTGAAGCACGGGCCGTTCCGCGACCGCGGCCATGTCCGTCATGGCGGTCTTGCCGGCTTCCCGCGACAGCGTCGTCGCCATCGACATGCCAATCGATTGCAGCTCCTGCCGCTGCGCCGTGATGAAATGATCCATCAGCACGTAATGGATGACGACCGCCGTAATGCCGAGCACGGCAACGAGCAGCACGCCGAACGCCACATTGATTTGATGCACGAGTTTCATGCGTGATCCCCTCCGTCCGCCCGCAGCCGGTATCCATGTCCCCAGACGGCCTCGATCGGCAGCCGTTCGGCCTTCTTGCGAAGCCGCTTGATCAGATGGTCCACCGCCCGGTCGCTGCCGAAATAATCGTCGCCCCAGACGAGGACGAGCAATTCATCCCGCGTAAACGCGCGGTTCGGATGCTCGGCGAACGCCCGCAGCAGATCGAACTCCTTGAAGGTCAAGTCCAGCTCCTCCTTGCCTAGAAAGACGCGGCGCTCGTTCGGCAGGATGCGAAGATCTCCGACGTCCACGCTCGTCTGCCAAGCCGGCGGCGATGACGCGGCCCTGGTCGCATCCGCCGGTTCGGCCGCCGCCCGGGACTTGTACCAGCGCTGAAGCTGGCGCTTCACGCGGGCCACGAGCTCGCGCGGACTGAACGGCTTCACGAGGTAATCGTCGCCGCCCAGCTCGATGCCGAGGATTTTGTCGACCTCGTTGTCCTTGGCGGAGATCATGATAATCGGCACGTCGGCTTCATCCCTGATCCGCCGGCACAGCTCGTACCCGTCCATGCCGGGCAGCATGATGTCGAGCACCCACAGGTCCGGGGGATCGTTCGCCCACAATTGCAGCGCTTCTTCCGCGCTGCCGAGTCCGATCGTATGGAATTGTTCCTTATGCAGATAAGCTTCGACCAGGTTGCGTATGTTCAAATCGTCGTCAACGACGGCAATCGTAAATGCATGCAAGACATTGTCCTCCGTTTCGAAATCGTCGATTACTCTCCTAGTATAGCAAGCCGTCATCGGCCACAGGGGCTTGCCATCGTTTTTCCACAAGTTCACCAACGGCTTGCCACATATGGCCGGTAAGATGGGAGTTGTCAGACCCAATCAAACCGAACAAGGAGCGTGTCCATCTTGAAAAGAAACATTGCCGTTACCAAAATCGCCGCTATTGCCCTCGCCCTGTCCGCCTTCGCCAGTCCGCTGGCCGCCAATGCCGCAACCGGGCCGTTGACCGACTTCTACGCCGCCGCGCTGAAGCAAGCGGACGAAGGCAGCGCGCCGGGCAAGAACGCAGCCGCCGTCGTCAGCGTCGTCGCCTTCCATCCGGCCGACCCGCTTCAATTGGCAGCGCAGTACGCGCCGGACACCGTACAGGAATGGAAGGCAACGCTGGCCGAATTCGAGACGGTTATGAAAGCGAAGTACGGCGACCTATCCGCGAGCGCTAGCGCGTCGGCCGTTCTCTTACCTGCAGACGGCAAACCCGTTATCGTCGCAAGCGGCCAAGTCTCCGCCGTTGCGCTGACGACAGCCGAGACGGCCGACGGGAAGCTGGTTACGATCCGCAGTCTGGACGGACAAGCGCAGCTCGTCCCGGCCATGCCGCTGGACGAGCCGAAACAGCCGGCCGTCGTGAAAGTCGAAGCGATTCCGGCGAGCAAGCATGACACGGCGGTCTTGAACGATGCGTCGTCGGCTGCAAGCGCGACGACGGCCGCGAGCGTAAAGGCGGTTACCGATGTTAAGACGATTGCGAACGTTAAGACGGTTGCCAGCGTTATGGGAGCTGCGAGCGTTAAGGCGGTTGCGAGCGTCGCGCTGGCCACGATCGCAGACGGCGTAACGGTCGAGGCGGCGGGCAAGACGGCAGCGGGCGGCCAATCCGCGAGCGCTTCGCTCACGGACGGCTCCATGTTGACCATCGTTCAAGACGGCGCCAAGCTCGATCCGTTCTTCGCAAGCCAGGCTGCGCTCGACCAAGCCGTCCATGCCAAGGACGCCGCTGCAATCAAGGACGCGTTGGCCAAGCTGCTGACGCAGTATCACAGCCGCATCGACGAGCTCCGCAAAGCGGAATAAGCCGATCGGCCGGGCAAGCCAACCGGATAAGCGGACGCATCCCCGTGCGTCCGCCGAACGGCAATAAGAGGTGTCCCGCCGTCATCCAAGATGACGATGGGACACCCCCTATTCGAATTTCGCTTCGTTCAACGTTCCCTAACTTGAATACTCGCCTTTGATAACAAAGTACGACCCGCGAATGGTGCCGGCCAGTTTCGACTTCTGCCTGGCGAACTTGAACTTCCCAAGCGCCTCGGGCACTTCCATTCCCTCCGCTAGCTTGAAGCCGACGGCCCGCTTCTTCGGGTCATCCAACGTATACAACACGTTGATCGAGAGTCCGTCTTCATAGAAGACGTACGTCCAATCGATGTTTTCCACCCGGAAACGCGACGTTTCCAGCGGTTTGGCCGCAATCTCGATCCCGCGCTCTTCTTTCAGCACGCGGTTCACGTAATCAAGCGTCGCCTGGCTTTCGGCAGCCGGCACGACCGTAAATTCATGCTTGTATTTGTTCATGAAATAACGGGCTTCGTTCGCGCGCAAACCGGCAAGCGCCTCGACGACAGGCGAAGACTCCAAACCAGCCGTGGACACCTGTTTAAAATCAACGACAGACGGCATTTCCGTCCCTCCCTTAATCACGCCCTTGACGGGATGTTCTTCTTGTTTATACGTGTACGGCCACCGGGCAGCTGCAATGAAAAGCGGCACGAGCAAGACTGATTACCGATCGGACACTGTTTGGTGTCGATCAGATTATAAGACACCGTTTGGTGTCCTGTCAACAGCATGTTCAAGCTTCGGCCGCTCGCCCGCTTCCCGAGCACCGTTCGATAATGCGCCGCATTCCCGGAACGCGAAATGTTGACAGCCGACGCACTTGGCGGCATCCAGCTGCGAGATGGCGTGCCCGATCGCCTCGCCGGTATGGGCGAACAAGCTTTCCGCCCCGATTCGTTCGAACAAGCCGGTCCTTCTCAACACTTCCAACGGCTGCGGCTGTATGCCGGATACGAGAACGTTCCCGCCCGCAAGCTTGACGTCGTTCACGAGCGCAGCAAGGCTGGACTCGCCGGTCATATCCATGAACGGCACCTTCCCCATTCGCAGAAGCAGAACATTCGGTCTCTGCCGGCTTAGCGCGTCCTTAATGGATTTCTCGAGCATGTCTGAGGCACCGAAGAAGAGCGCGCCTTCAATGGTGTAGATGCTGATCTGAGGACAATCGCGGTTTTCGGTAACCCTATGCGGCTTCACTTTCCCGTGCCTGGCTGCCGGGTCCGGCAATACTTTGGCTACTTTCAGAGCATCGCTCATTCGCTTCACGAACAGGATGACGGCCAAGAGCAGGCCGACTTCGACGGCTGTCGTTAAATTCGTCAATACGGTCAGCAGGAAGGTTATCGCGAGCACGACGGAATCGCTTGTTCGGGTTTTCAAGATATGAAAGAATTCGCGGCGCTCGCTCATATTCCAGGCAACGACCATAAGGATGGGCGCCATGCTTGCCAGCGGCACTTCGGACGCGTAGGGAGCAAATACGACCAGCACCAGCATGACTACGAGTCCATGGATGATGCCCGATAGAGGCGAGACGGCGCCGCTTCTAATATTCGTGGCCGTGCGCGCGATCGCTCCGGTCGCGGGAATCCCCCCGAAGAGCGGCGTCACCATGTTCGCGATTCCTTGTCCCACCAGCTCGCGATTGCTGTTATGACGGCTGCCGGCCATACGATCGGCTACGACCGCCGATAACAGGGATTCGATTCCGCCCAGCATCGCGATAACGAAGGCCGGACGAAGCAGCATTTGAACGCGGTCCCAAGTAACGGCCGGGAAATGAAATTGGGGCAGTGAGGTCGGAATGGCGCCATAGGTCGTCTTGATCGTCGCTACGTCTCCTTTGAAGAACAGCGCCGCAGCCACGCTCGAAACAAGGAGTCCCAATAAGGAACTCGGCACCTTCGGCAGATATTTCATGGATAACAGGATGAACGACAAACAGATGATGGCCGTCGCGACGCTGTAACCGTTCACGCTGGTCAGATGAACCGCGATTTCCTTCATGTTGGGAAGAAAATTCTCATGCTTGCGTATTTCCTTTAACCCTAGGAAATTAGGGATTTGTCCGCTGAAGATAATGACGGCAATGCCGGAGGTAAATCCGATGGTTACGGGACGAGGGATAAACTTGATTAACGCGCCGAGCTTCAATGCCCCCATAAGGACGAGCATGATCCCCGCCAGAAATCCGGCAATCAATAAATTCTCATACCCATATTGCAGTACGACGGCATACAGAACGGGGATAAAAGCGCCGGTCGGACCGCCGATCAGAAATTTAGAGCCTCCGAGCAGGGATGTCAGAATGCCCGCGACAATCGTTGTGTAGATGCCGTATTCGGGCTTGACGCCGGCTGCGATCGCAAATCCCATTCCGAGCGGAATCGCGATAATGCCGACGATGAGACCCGAGATCAGATCCTTGCGAATGGCGGATGCATGGTAGCCTTCAAATCTTCCCGTCCATTTCATTCGAATACCTTCTTTTGTATTAATATTTGATTATTTGAATATATAAGAAATGTTACTCCCCGAAATTGGCGATGTCAATCGAAAACTCCGGTTTCCGGACAACAAAAAAAACAAGGAGCACCTTGTTTTCGGGGAGGTATTATTCTCTTCGGATGACTTCTAGCAGCGATATGGCATCGACAAGATGATTATCGAAGATCTGCTTCGCGACGGCCAGCAGTTCTTTGATCAGCGGATCGCGCAGCGAATAAATAACCGACGTGCCTTCTTTGATGCCGGTCACGACATTCTTGCTTCGCAATACCGATAATTGCTGGGAAACGGCGGAGCCTTCCGATCCGAGAATACTTTGGATTTCGTTGACGTTTTTATCGCCGTCGCTCAGAACCTCGAGGATACGTATTCGCATCGGATGGGCCATCGCCTTGAAAAAATCGGCTTTGAATTGTTGAATCGATTGATTTGGAATCATCGTGAATGCTCCTTAATATTGAAACGTTTGAATTTATAAATATAATAACATAATTCTTCAACAAACATGACTGGTTTGTTAACCGGCGGCCGCTTTATATTCACGCTCCGATCATGTTCCGATTCACGTTCCGTTCCCGCCGCCGATTCGGCGGATAACGATGCCGGTCTCCTCCTTCCATTCGCTTAGCCAATAACGATGCGTTATACTATGAATATTCATAAATTCAGTTATTTGATTATTAATTCCATGCTTGTTGACAAGGAGAGGAACCGCATGTCCGAAATCGCGAATCATGAATCGCCGCATCAAGCATCGTCTTCTTGCGGCAGCTCGGATCGCTCCGACATAAAAATAAGCCGCCAGGCCGTTATCGGGAGCGGCGTGAAGGCTTTGCAGCAGATCGGATCCGCAGCCATCTGCACCATATGCATCGGCTACGGCGGATCCTGCTGTTATGGCTGTCGTCATCTGGCGGACGGCATCGGCTGCCGGCAGCGAAATACGAGCTGCACCGCGTGGTTATGCGGCTTCTTAAAGCTCCTCCTGCTCGAAACCGGCCTGCTGGAGGAATGGAACGATTACTGGGATCAAGTTCCCGGCCAAGATTTCCGCAAGGATTTCACGCCGGACGAGTTCTTCATGAACCGGCCGCTCCGGCTTCCGAATCTACGACGTCTCAGCGAAGCGCTCGCGGACGACCTTAAGGACCTTGAGGATGCGCACATTGCTAACGGCTTCATATTGACGCTCCGCGAGAAGATCGACAAGAACATCGATCTCCTGGAGGGATACCGCGGCAATGCCATCAAGCAGAACAGGATGAGGAAGAATATCGCGATCTTATCAAGTCCCTTTTATCGTTTTCAACAGGAGCTCCGGGACTATCGCCGAAGCGATCCGGTACGATGAACGGGTGAGCTCCTGCGGATTGCGCGGAAGCGCCTGAAATGCGCCGGCATTCAATCGCATCGAACGGCCGGAATCGCGATGCTCACGTCCGTGCCGATTCCGGGTCGGCTGTAGATGCTGACGCCGTATGTCGCGCCGTACTGCAGCTTAATTCGTTCGTCGACGTTATAAATCCCGTATCCGCTCCGCCCCTCCGAAGAAGCATGGAATAATCCGGCCGCAACGGCCGGGGTCATCCCGGCGCCATCATCGATGATTCGGAAGATAAGCCTGTCACCCTCCAGGCGTGCGCACAGCCTGACGTTGATGCTATGACTGCACATGGCATGCTCCAATATGTTCTCTATGAAAGGCTGCAAAATGATTTTGATCGTCTCGTACCCGTATACGTCCGGACTGATCTCCGTGTAGACCCGCAGCCTGTCCCTGTACTTGATTTGCTGGATTTCGACGTACGTCATCGCTTGCTCAAGCTCCTTGGTGACAGGAATGATGTTCTTGCCCTCATTCAAGGTCAGCCGGTAGAATTTCGAGAGCCCCATGACCATTTCGTGCAGCTTGTCGATCTCGCCGAATTTCGCCAGACGGCTAATGGAGGACAGCGTATTGTATAGAAAATGCGGATTGATTTGCGCCTGCAGCGACTCCAGCTCCGCTTCCTTCTTCTGCAGATTGGTCACGTACACCTCGCGGATGAGCTCGTCGACGTCTCGGCCCATCCTGTTGAACGCATCGGCGATCAGCGCGAACTCGTCCCGTGAGCCGAATTCGATCCGTTTCAGGAAATTTCCTCTCCGGACCGCATTGAGCGAGACGATTATTTTGTTCACGCGCTTGGAGAAATACCGCGCGACTCCCCATCCAAGCATCAGCAGCGTGAGCGCGCTTCCGATGCATACCAGGACGGTCATGCTGCGCAGCTTGCGAATGCCGAGCTCCAGGCGCTCGTTCGGGATCAGTGCGACGAGCCGCCAGCCGGTTTCCGGAATCGTCTGCCGGATGACCAGATAATCGTCGCCGAAAGCGCCTTCCAATTCGCTCTCCACCATCGCGGGTCCTCCGGACCGCTTCAACAGCAAGCCATTGTCGCCGAAAACGTACAGTCGGCTCGATTTGCCGAATTTGGCGGCATTCACCGCGTCCAGAAGCTGGTCCAAGTTGACGATGGTCCTCGTGAATCCGATTTGACGGAGCTTATCGAAATCGACCAGCCGCCTCAACAGCGACATATTGCCGAATCGCCGGTCATTGTCGACTTGTCTCCACAGCGATTCCTTTCCGGCGTAAACGGAGGAGGGGATGGTGTTCTCCCCCTGCCAGGGAAGACCTTGGTACCACGCCTCTCCTTCAAGCCGATTCAGCTGCTGAATGTCGAAGCGATTGCTGGGTATTCCGCCGGCCAGCGGATCTGCGTCGAACTGCTGCAGTCCGTATACCTCGAACATGTTCGGATTGTTGAAATAAATGCGAAGCTGCGCCGGCCCATGGGACAAGCGCATCGCGTTCGCGAAGCTCGGTATCATATAATTTTGCAGCGATTCATAGGAATAGAAACCTCGCTCGTAGGAGCGGAGAAGCTTCTGCAGCGTTTCGTCGCGGAAGATCACGTCCGTGATCCCTTTGACCTCGCCGATCTTGTAGACGATATTATCGTTCACTTGGGACATCGTTCCCTGCAGGTTCGTCTCCGTCTGCGCGCGTATCGCGTCCAATGCCAGCGCATAGGCGAAATACCCGACCGTAATGACCGAAGCGAGCACGAGCACGAGGTAAGAGATCATTAGCTTGTAGCCAAACGGCAAGAATCGTTCGGAATGCGCTCGCATGGACGTCCCCGCCTTCAACATTGTCTTCGGAATTCGTTCGGGGTCATGCCGAACAGCTCGCGGAATTGGCGGCTGAAATACGTCAGATTCGTATAGCCTATTCGATGCGCAACCTCGAATACCTTCAGCTTGGGATCTCGAAGCAGTTCGCAAGCGCGCTCGAATCGCCTGCGAATGATATAGTCGCTCAGATTCTCGCCCGTTTCTTCCTTGAAGAGATGACCCAGGTAGTTCGGGGAGAACATGAAATGCCCGGCGAGTTCGCGAAGCGACATCGCGCTGTCCAGCCTCTCGGACACGTAGGCTTCCAATTCATCGATCAGCTTCCGGTTCTTCTTCAGCTTCTTGCGGTGCAGCAGCTCCGAAATTTCGAACAGCCGCTTGCGCAGCCAAGACTGAATATCGTAAATGGTCTCGAAATGAAAGAGGATGTCCAGATGCTCGAACTCGATTCCGAGCATCCGCTGCAGGTTCTCGTTCAGCGACTTCAAATGAATGTCAAGCTTGCTGACGATATGGAACGTAAAGTTGTACACGGTCAGCCGATTGCCCAAGCTTCTTGCATATGCGACGAGCTCCTGAAGCGCGTCGTCAATCCGGACGAGCTCGTAGGCGGATACCGCGGCGAACATCTCTTCCAGGATGCGGTCCATGTCGGCCGCTTCCCGCATATGGTGCTCGGGATTGTCGACATGGGAGAGAATACGGTCCTTGCCCATGAAAATCTTCGATGCCAGGATGGCTTTCGCCTGACGGTAGGAAGCGCCGACCTCTCCCAGCGTCTGCACGGAAGGTCCGACGGCCGCAGTGACGGTCGCTTTGTTCGATTCGCGTATTCGCTGAAGCACCTGCTCAAGCATGCCGTCGAAGTCCGCTTGGCGCGACAAGACAGCGATTCGGTCCGGCGCCGTACGGCAAACCGCATTCGCGCCTTTCTCAAGCGCGGATTGCGCGATATACGAGAACAGCCGCTGGAGGTTCGCCGCCCTGGCTTCTTCGGACAGAGCCCCCCATCGCAGGTGGAGGTCGTCCGCTTCCAGCAGCGCTACGTGGAATGGACCGTTATCGCTTCGAAGACCGGTCTCGTCCAGCATCTCAATTGGGAGCGCGTTTCCTCCGTCTTCCATAGGAGGTCCTTCGAGCCACCGCAGCAAGAGCTCGTTGCGCGCAAGCGTCACCGATTGCTTGTAGGCCTGCTCAAGCTTGGTTTGCTCCTGCGATTGATCCAGGCTTTGCTTAACCTCGGTCAATACGCGAATCAGCTCGTAATCGTCCACCGGCTTGAGCACATACCCCTGCACGTTCAATTGAATCGCTTGCTTCGCATAATGAAAATCCTCATACCCGCTTACGAATACGATCTTCAGGGACGGATTCGACTCGAGCGCCCGCTTCGCGAGCTCAAGCCCGGACATGATCGGCATCTTGATGTCCGATACGAGAATATCGATGGGAGCGGCGCGAAGAACCGCGAGCGCGTCATAACCGCTGGAGACCGCTGCCGCAACCTCCATGCCCAGTTTCTCCCAAGGTATGAGTCTCTCCAGTCCCTCCAGATCCAGTGATTCGTCATCCGCCAATAGCACGCGGTACATGGTTCTCCTCCTAATCATATGGATACGGCGCCAAAACGGCCAAGAAGACATACGCAGGTGGTATGTCTTCTCCGCAATTCGACCGGACGGACGAATCACTGGCCGTTTATCTTCTTCAGGTTCGCCTGCCATTGCTTCGTTCTGTATGCAAGCAGCTTATCCAATCCTTGGCTCATGGCCGTATCGTTCAGTTCCTTCAGGATCGCCTCGACTTCCTCGTCGTTCTTGGCGAACAAAGCCTTCGCGATATACTTCTTATGCAAATCGTCGATCGCCGTGCGGGCGATGCCTTCCTCCGAATCCGGCGTCGGATCCAGGTTTACGAAGGCCGTGGTATTCTGGGACGTGACCCACGTGACATTGACCTGCAGGACGGAAGCCCAGTTGCGCTGCTCCAAGGGGAGCGTCTCTTCGATCTTGGTCTTGGTGGTATCGACGAAGGTCGTGTTGCCAACCCAGTTGAACGTGCCCATCTTGTCTTTGTCCTTCTCCGCCTGCGGCACCGTTTTCCATTTGTCGTTGGGAATCGGCTCGCCTTGCTCGTTGCGGCTGTCCCAATACCGTCCCGGCGGTCCGAACATCATGACGGACTGTCCTTCCTCTCCGGTGATCCAATCCAGGTAAGCGAAGATGCCTTCCGGATTTTTCGCGCTCGTCGTAATGACGATCGAATTCCATCCGAGCGAGTTGTAGCTATTCGGGAATACATGGTCCTTCGGCACGTCTTCTTGATGAATCGGCCAAATGGCTTCATAGCCTCCATCCGGATCCTGGCTCTTCAGAAACGTGTTGCCTTCCGACATCGAAGGCTCCGTCACGGAGTAGGAAGCGTAAACGGCCACGCGTCCGGTTTTCAGCTTCTCGTTCACTTGTTCTTTCTTCTGGGTCATGGCATCTTGCGTCATCAGCTTCTCGCGGAACAGCTTGCTGCCGAATTTAACCGCGTCGATAAAGGCGGGTTCGGTATAGAGCGAAGTCAGCTTATCCCCGTTCGGCACGCCCCGCATCCCGATATACGAAGGCGAGAAGTCCGCCTGCATGCCCGAGGTGAAGATGTCGACAGCCTGAGCATCGATATCCGATTCCAACGGAACGATGTTCGGATACTTGTCCTTGACCTGCTTCAGGTATGCGTACAGATCGTCGAACGTCTCCAGCTTCGGAGAGCCGAGATCCTTGTAAATCTTCTTATTGATCAGATAGCCGGCGTTCCCGTTCGGACGGGACGTATACCAATTCGGGAATTGATAGATTTTGCCGTCGCTCGAACGCAGCATGTTGATCGTAGCATCGCCAGCCCATTTTTTCAAATTCGGATATTTCTCCAGATAGTCGTCGAAGGCGACCAGTTTGCCCGCTTCCCGCAGCTTCTCGACGTCGGCACCGCGATCGGTCATCATGACGTCCGGCAGGTCGTCGGACGCGATCATCGTGCTGAGCTTTTGTTTCGCCGTTCCTCCCGATTGAATCGGCTTAACGGTAACCTTCAGATTATCCTGTACCCATTTCGAGGACGGATCCGCTGCCCAAGGTTCCGTCGTCATCCAGTCATAGTTGCCGTAGAACGTGAATTCGAGCGGTTCCGAGCCGAGCTTGAACAGTTGGCCGTCTCCCCCGGCGTCGTTCGCCGGCTTGTTGGCGGCACCGTTCGCTTGCTTATTGCCCGTGCTCGCCGCAGGCTTGCTTGCGTTGTCCCCGTTGTTCGCGTCGTTGCTTCCGCAGGCGCTCAACACCAAGCTCGTTCCTAGAAGAAGCGCAGCCGCCGAGGTAATCGTCTTCCGAGTTTTCATGCCAATCCCCTTTCGATTTCAATCTCCTAAGCCATCATGCTCGACTTTGTTCTATGTACACGCTCCTAAGAGCCGCGACACCATCCCGGCGCGTCGTTAGCCTTTCAAAGAACCGACCATGACACCTTTCACGAAATATTTCTGGAGAAACGGGTACACCGCCATAATCGGCACCGTGGCAACGATCATCGTCGCCATGCTGAGCGACTTGTTCGTGACGGTGGCGGCTTTGGTCATCGCATCGATCGCTGCCGCGTTGCCGCCCGTCGCTTGATTCAACATTTCCGTTGCCAGATTGGAATTCAATATTTGCTGCAGAACCGCCGACGCCGGCAGCAGCTCGGTATTGTTAATGAAGATCGCCGGCGTGAACCAGTCATTCCAGTGATAGACGGCCGTAAACAACGACAACGTGGCGAATACCGGACCCGATACCGGCAGAACGATTCGAAAGAAGATGCCGAAATCGCTGCAGCCATCGATCTTTGCCGACTCCTCCAAGCCGTCCGGCAGCTCCATGAAGAACGTTCGGAAGACGATCATGTTCCATACGCTGACGATGCCGGGAATAACCATGACCCAGAACGTATTCTGCAAACCAAGGTCTCGGTTCAGCATGAAGAACGGAATCAGGCCGCCTTGAAAAAACATCGTAAACACGCAGAACAGCATGTACTGGTTCCTGAACATCGTATGACGCTTGGACAAGCCGTACGCCATCAAGGACGTGAACAGCGTAGACAACAGCGTGCCCAGCAGGACCCTGCTTATCGAAAGCAGGAACGCATGACCCATCCGGCCGTCCTCGAACACGATCTTATAATTATCGAACGTGAATACCCTGGGCCAGAACGTAATGCCGCCCATCGACGTGTCGGATCCGGCATTCAAGGAAATGACCAGCGAATTCCAGAACGGATACAGCGTGACGAAGCCCAGCAGAATCAATAGGACGTAAATAACGAATTGAAGAACCTTCTCTCCCGTGCTCATACTCATCTATCGTTCACCGCGCTTTACCAGGAAGATTGAATTACCACAAGCCTTTTCCGTAGCGGCGGGCGAACCCGTTCGCCAGCAGGAGCAGGCCGATATTCAGAATGGATTTGAACAATCCGACGGCAGCCGCATAGGAATAACGCTGGGTTTGGATGCCGACGCGGTATACGTACGTGTCCAGAACGTCCGAAACATCGCGCAGGATCGCGTTATTGCCGTTATTGGTCAACATCAGGATATCTTCGAAACCCGCGTTAAGCAGATTGCCGACGGCCAAGATGAAGAAGATGGTGACGACGGGCAAGATGGAAGGCAGCGTTATCGATACGATCTGCCGCGACCGGCTTGCTCCGTCCATCGCAGCCGCTTCGTACAGATGCGGATCGATACCGGCGATTGCGGCCAAATAAACGATCGAAGCGAATCCGATGTCCTTCCATATATTCGAAGCAATAAGGATCGTCCAGAAATAGTCCGGTATCGACATCCAATTGATCGGCTCGTGGATCAGGCCGAGTTTCTGCAGGGCGATATTGATGCTGCCGTTATCCATGGAGAGCATCGAAATGACGAAACCGCTGACGACGACCCAGGAGATGAAATGCGGCAGGTAGCTGATCGTCTGGATGATGCGCTTGAACGCCTGCTTCGTGATTTCGTTCAGCATGAGCGCAAGCACGATCGGCGCGGGAAATCCGATCAGAAGCTTGAGCAGGCTCACGACCAAGGTGTTTCGCATGATCAGCCAGAAATCCGGCGAGTGGAAAAACATGCGAAAATGCTTGAAGCCAACCCAAGGGCTATGCGCCATTCCTTTGAACAGATTGTAGTCCTGAAACGCCATCAATACCCCGTACATCGGTATGTAGCTGAACACGAAGATAAGCGCAATGCCGGGAATGATCATGAGCTGAATCGCCCATTGGCTTCGTAAACGCTGCCAAACGGAGCCGGCTCTTCGTCTCTCCGCATCCGCGGGACGTCCTAACGCCCGGTTTAATTCCATGTAAGTTGTCCTCCTTTCGCCAAACCGGATGTTATTTTACAATCGCATCACTAGCATAGTCTAGTTCGTCCTGGCGCCTCAATCTACCGAATCAACGAAAAATGGCATTTTCCAACGAACGTCGGGGCATGTGCCATTCCGGGCTCTACAGCCTTATAAAGCGAAGAAAAGGGTTTGCCCAATTCCGGCACTGCAAACGGCGGAATTGGACAAACCCTTCACTATATTCACCATGGCCAACCCTGTTCACGGATTCACGCGATGACGTGAAGCGATGATTGCACAAGCAACACGAGATGCATACAACCGCCCGCAAACGAAAAGAGAAACCGCTGCCGTTTTGAAAAACGCGGGTTTCTCACCGTTCTGGATCGATAATTCATGGGTCATCGTATTGGATGAATGACCCGTGGTTCCGGTTCCTCCTGCGGCTCGTTCGGATTCCGCGTCATAGTGGCGACAGGTGTTTGGATCGTTCGGCCCAGTCGATCCCGAGCGACATGACCTGCTCAAGGTGCTTTTGCCGTTGAGGAACAGCGCTTCCACGCATCGCCGGCCCATAATAATGATCGCGCGCGTAATGATAATGCAGCAGGCACTGCGCTTCCAGTTCTTCGAGCGCCTTCTCGCCGGTGAATCGCTGCGAGGCATTAATCGTAAACATCCGCCGATAACCGTTACCGCCCCATGAAGAATGAAACGTCTCGTGCTTGAAGACGAGAACGTCTCCCGGAACTACATCCAGTGCGACGGCCGGTACTTCACTGCCGGAAATTCCCCAGCTCTGCTCAGCATTCCAGATCTTCTCCATTAAATCCCGATAGAAAACGTCTCCGAATCGATGGCTGCCCGGAATAACGCGGAGGGCGCCATTATGGGCCGTAAGCGAATCGAGATAAAACGCGATCTTGATATGCTTGCGGCTTTTCTCCTGACCATCCGGATGCCACGAGGTGTCGCCGGAGTAATAATTGCCATCGCTGCCCATATAGTTGTAATCGCTTCCGAGCAAGCAAGTCAGAATGTCGTTAATCGCGGGATGCTCCAGCATACCGCTGAGTTTCTCGCGCTGATCGATAAAGGGCACGATCATCGTGCGCTTGCTGCCGTCATGTTTTACGTTTCGGAACATAGGGAAGACCTGCTCGAATTCCTCTTCGATCCAATCGATGTCGGCTTTTAGAAGGCCGGGAAATTTGATAAATCCGAAGGTGTCAAAAAAATCGATCTGCTTAGCGTCCATAGGCTTATATCATCCTTTCGATGCTTTGAGATAACCCCATTATATCGAATTTATCGCCATAGGACAGTACTGCCGGCAGTAGCCTTGTACAGAACCTTACACACCTGCCTCAGCGCGTCAAACCCACAATAATGCCGATAAAGTTGCTGTTCGGGCAACTTTCCCAGCCACGGACCGGTAAAATGCCGATAAAGTTGCTGTTCGAGCAACTTTCCCAGCCTCTGACCGGTGATAATGACGATAAAGTTGCTGTTCGGGCAACTTTCCCAGCCTCTAACCGGTGATAATGCCGATAAAGTTGCTGTTCGAGCAACTTTTCCCGCCACGGACCGGCAAATGCCGATAAAGTTGCTGTTCGGGCAACTTTCCCAGCCACGGACCGGCAAATGTCGGTAAAGTTGCTGTTCGAGCAACTTTTCCCGCCACGGACCGGTGATAATGACGATAAAGTTGCTGTTCGAGCAACTTTTCCAGCCACGGATCGGTGATAATGACGATAAAGTTGCTGTTCGGGCAACTTTTCCAGCCACGGACCGGTGATAATGACGATAAAGTTGCTGTTCGAGCAACTTTTCCAGCCTCTGACCGGTAAAAACGCTGATAAAGTTGCTGTTCGAGCAACTCTTCCAGCCACGGACCGGCAAAATGCCGGAAAAGTTGCTGTTCGAGCAACTTTCCCTCCTCGTACCAGTATAGCTTTGCAAAGAGCCTGCCATAAGGAATGGAAAACTTTATAGTAATGAGAGTTCTCCTAAGGCGTGGTTGTGCGAACGCCGACGAAAGGATAGCTCCCCTCTTGGAAATGCAGTCTGTGAGGATCTTTGCAAGTCTGCTGTGCTGCCGGGGCTTTTTCACCCGATTGCTACGGTATCGCCTAGCCGAATTCGCCCCGGCTTGAGGACGGAAGCGTAAACCCCGAACATCAAACCGAATTCTTGGTTTACGAGCTTGAGCAAGGAAGGATCCTTCTGTTGCGTGTCCGGATCCATCGTGATCACGACGCAGCGCTCGCACAAGCTGTCGGCTTGTAACTCAACTTCGCCAATCGTTATCCGTTGGCCAACCCATTCCGTTTCGACCGGCGCGTCGTCATTCAGATTCACGATGAAGTTGCCGCGGAACCGGCGCGGATCGAGCGGCTTGCCCCACAGGGATTCGAGCTTCTTCAAGGAGGCATCCGTCACGAGCAATATACTGGCGGCTTCCACAGAAAGCAACGGCACGTTCTTGGCTTCCGGATTCGGCGCCTTGATTCGTGATTGCGTTAGTCGCGTCTTCGTCTGGCCCTGCAATTCGGCGAGCAGCTGCTCGTCCCAGCCAAAGCGGCGCCCGTCCGGGGCTGTCACTTCAATGCTCCCGTCGTTGAATCGCGCTTGATAGTTCAGCATGTTCGGGATGTTACGCGCGGTAATGTATTTGAACCAGTCTCGTTTCGTTTCGTCATAGAACGAGCAGAATCTGTCGCCCAGCATACCGTAATGCTCGATTTCGCAATTTTCCAGCCGTTCTCCCGCGAACGATTTGACCGGAAACCGGTAAATATCGCTGATTTGCCCAACGTTAACAGTCACTTCGGAGCTCCTCCATTCGATTCCAAGTTCACAACAGAATCATTGTACTTGATCGCGGCAGAGGATGCCAAAATTTCAATCCGATTCCCTTTCCAGCTTCGCTTTTTCTTCCGCAGCCGGTCGCAGAGCCCGTTCACAATAGCGAAATCTTCTGCTTCAGCTCGGCCCGCCTCGTCACTTCAGAATCATGGCGAATGTAATGAATGACATTCGATCTGCGCCATCGGTCCGCGCTCTTATTTCTTAAAGACGAGTGGACAAGCAGGTTATGGAACACGATAAAATCTCCCTTGCTCAATTCGACCGGTATTTCTTGCGTCAAATCGACGTTCTGGGCCTCGCTCATAAGCGGATCGTACTCCTTCAAGTTGCGGACATCGCTATGTTTCAACAAGCCGAGGCGATGACTTCCCGGGACAACCCATAGACAACCATTCTCGACATCGGTATCTTCCATGGCCATCCAGACGCCGATCAGCGTATTCGGTTCATTATGGATGTAATTGTAATCTTGGTGCGGCGCCTGTCCGAGAGAGCCCGGTTCCTTGAAGAAATACATCGTCTGGATGCCGACGGCCTCGTCTCCGAGCAGCTGGGCCAATGCTCCCCGAATGATCGGCAGCTTCATCATTTGAAGCGAGAACGAGTCGCTCTTATGCGGATTAAAGACCCGCGTCGTGAATCGGCTCTTATCGAAGCTGTCGGCCTGGTTATGCTTCATGCCTTCCTTCACCCATTCCGGCATCTCATCGGCCGCAAGCGCGCGAAGATCGTGGATATGGCGATTATAGGCATCGATGAGATCCGTACTGACGCTGTTTTTGATAATTAGATAACCGTTGTTCGTAAACGCCTCGATTTGGCTCTCGGTCAGCGGGTTTAAGCGAGTCTGTTGTGCTTTATCCATGCTCTGCAGCCTCCAAATTCATTAGGTTGTATTTTATCTAATTTATTTGATTATAAGCTAACAAAATTCATGTGTAAACGTATTCTATCCCTATATTTACCCGAATGAAATTGATGGTGCTTTTGTTTTATGTTAGAATATTTCCTAACTAAATGAAGGCGGGATTCGACCATGCTGATGTTGAACAACGATGAACGATCGCTGAAAATCTACGAAGCCTTGGCCTCCAGGCCGCGATTGACCGTGATCGAATTATTAGCCAAGCAGGATATGAACGTGAAGGAGCTGGCGGAGCGTCTCGGTTTCTCGTCCGCGACAATGACGATGCACATCAAGAAGCTTGAAGAAGCCGGCATTGTCGTCAACCAATCCGTCCCGGCCAGGCATGGACATCAGAAGATATGCAGCTTGGCGTTGAATGAATTTACCGCGCAGTTCCGTTCGCCCGCTGCCGAGCCGGAGCGGGAATATTATCACTCTTCCATTGGCGTTGGCCAATACGTGGATTACGCTATAACGCCGACCTGCGGCATGGCCTCGCGCGAATCGATTATCGGCCAGATGGACGACCCCCGTTATTTTAGCGATCCCGGTCATTTGGAAGCGGCGATTATTTGGTTTGCAAGCGGCTATGTCGAGTATCGCATTCCGAATTATTTACTGAATACGCAGCGTTTGAAGTCCATCGACATCACGCTCGAGCTATGCTCCGAGGCGCCGGGCTTCAATGAGCAATGGCCGTCCGATATCGCTTTCGCCATAAACGGACGGCATATAGGCACCTGGACGTGTCCGGGCGACTTCGGCCATAAGAAAGGAATCCTGACGCCCCCTTGGTGGAACCATGGCACGCAATACGGCTTGTTGAAGGGGCTTCGGGTTACCGAGGAAGGCAGCTTCCTGGACGGCATCCGTCTGTCCGATACGACGATCGCGGACTTGGCGATCATGAACGGGAGAGATCTTCCATTCCGGATCGAAGTATCCGAGGAGGCGCGTCACGTCGGAGGCGTCGTGTTATTCGGCAAGGACTTCGGCAACTACAGTCAAAATATCGAAGTCTACTTGAATTATGAACATGTTGAAAAATAACAGGAGGAGAAGGGTCATAAGGACCGTATATATTTTTTAGCTATCTATAAAAATAAACTTCGGCCATCCTTTATTAAAAGAATTAAGGAAGCAGCCGCGGATTAAGCTGGAAGCAAAGAGTAGTTTTGAAACCGAGTGGTAGGTCATCCGGTGGATCGCGCAGCATTGTCACCGTCGGCGGACCGAATGAAGCATATGGAATTTTCAAGGAAGCCATCATTGGCTATAGCCCTGAATAATGGCTTGAAAGGCGACATATGCGTCTCGCCCTTTCCGGCATCCTTCACGCGCGGACACCGGATGCCTTTGGCCTTTTGGCGTTGCTTTTGAACTTTGCCTTCGGTTTTGCAGCATGCTGTGTTTGCCAAATTCATAGGCAGTCATGGTGATGGTCATAGCTCCTATCCATCCATTGATGTTCCCCTACCATCTGTTCCGTTCAAATAACAGACAAGCCCGCGGATCGTGTAGATCAAACCACTTCCAAATAACCTCGCTGTGAGTACCTGTCCGAGGAGCAGATTATACAGTAACGAACTAAACCTAACGCCAACGTCAGGTTTGTGAAATTAATCACAAAAGTTCAATCTCTCGCCACAACTATTGTGAAAAAAATCACAAAACTCGTTTATAATAGCCGTATAACGGTGAATGCATGGTAAGAATAGGTACCTCGCCCGCTCATGCCCTTGCCAGCCTGCCGCTTGGCAGTATCGATTGTCCGTCTTCTAATTCGTTCAGAAAGAAGGGATTCCTTATGGCCCGAGAACCTCGTTCCGGGAAGGACGACAGCGGCAGACGCGTCGTCAATCAGGAGAAACGCCTCATCGCACTATGTATCGTTGTCGCCGTCATCATGCTGCTGTCCTTGTCCCGCTATCTGTTCGAATGATGAGCGGTACATATGAAATGCTCCATGAACAAACCAAGCTTCGGGAGGGATTACGATGCTGCTAAGCGGATACGATCCGGTCATGTACAGCCGGATACTTACGGGACTTACGCTCGCTTTTCATATTATTTTCGCCACGATCGGCGTCGGCGTGCCGCTCATGATCGCGATCGCGGAATGGATCGGCATCAAGCGCAATGACGACCATTACTTGCTCATGGCACGGCGCTGGGCGCGCGGCTTCGTCATTACGGTCGCCGTCGGCGTCGTGACGGGTACGGCCATCGGCCTGCAGCTCAGCCTGCTGTGGCCGACCTTCATGCGGGCCGCGGGCCAATCGATCGCCCTGCCGCTCTTCATGGAGACGTTCGCCTTCTTCTTCGAGGCGATCTTCCTCGGCATCTACCTGTACACCTGGGAACGGTTCAAGAAGAAGACGACGCATCTGCTGCTGCTCATTCCGGTCGTCATCGGCTCGTCCGCCTCGGCCTGCTTCATTACGATCGTCAACGCGTTCATGAACGCGCCGGCAGGCGTGACCGTGAAGGACGGCAAGATCGTCGACATCTCCCCGTTCGGCGCCATGCTGAGCCCGGCCATGCCGACGAAAGTGTCGCATGTGCTCGTTACCGCGTATCTGACCTGCGCCTTCGTGCTCGCCGCGATCGCCGCGTGGTCGCTGCTGCGCGGCCGCAATCATATCTATTATAAGAAAGCGCTCCGGCTTACGATGATGTCCGCCTTCGTCTTCATTCTCGCCAGCGCCGTCATCGGCGATCTGTCGGGCAAATACTTGGCCAAGTATCAGCCGGAGAAGCTGGCCGCAATGGAATGGCATTTCGATACGACGAAGCAGGCGCCGCTCGTGCTCGGTGGCATTCTGACCGAAGACAACGAGATCAAGTACGGCCTCGAAATCCCGTTCGCGCTCAGCATTCTCGCCCACGGCTTGCCGAATGCGGAAGTGACCGGCCTGAACGACATTCCGGAGGACGAGCATCCGCCGCTCTATATTCACTATCTGTTCGATCTGAAAATGGCGTTCGTCGCCGTCATGGTCTTCATTGCCGGCGCGTTCATCTTCCTGCTCTACCGCAAGCGCAGCGCCGCCTTCGGCAACAAATGGATGCTGCGCGGCATCATTCTCGCGGCGCCGCTCGCGATGATGACGATCGAGCACGGCTGGATCTTCTCGGAGGTCGGCCGCCAGCCATGGCTGCTCCGCGGCATTATGCGGACGAACGAAGGCGCGACGACATCGGATCACGTCGACACGATGCTCATCGTATTCGTCCTCCTGTACGCGGTGCTCGCCGTCTCGTCGGTAACCGTGCTGATCCGCATGTTCCGCAACAACCGGGCGGAAGACGAAATCGCGGCAAAAGGCTTTAAAGGAGGCGACGAATGATGAGCTACGAGCTGCTCGGCATTACCGTGCTCTGGATTTTCCTGTTCGGCTACCTGATCGTCGCCTCGATCGATTTCGGCGCCGGGTTCTTCAGCTACTACAGCGCCGTAACCGGCAAGCGGCATCTGATCAACAACATCATCGAGCGTTACTTGTCGCCGGTGTGGGAAGTCACGAATGTCTTCCTTGTCTTCTTCTTCGTCGGCATGGTCGGCTTCTTCCCGGATACCGCCTACTACTACGGCACCGCCCTGCTCGTGCCGGGCAGCGTCGCGATCGTGCTGCTGGCGATCCGGGGCTCCTATTACGCGTTCAACACGTACGGCACGAACAAAAACAACCGTTTCTACATGCTGCTCTACGGCGCAAGCGGCCTGCTCATTCCCGCTTCGCTGTCGACGGTCATGACAATCTCGGAGGGCGGCTACATCGAGGAGCATGCCGGCGGCAGGCTGACCTTCCTGTACGGCAAGCTGTTTACGTCGACCTATTCATGGACGGTCGTTCTGCTCGCGCTCGTGAGCGTGCTGTACATCTCGGCCATGTTCCTGAGCTATTATGCCGACCGCGCCGGAGACCGCAACGCGTTCGAAGTCGTGCGCAAATACGCGCTCGCCTGGAGCGGCCCGACGATTCTGTCCAGTCTGCTCGTCTTCTTCGCCATCCGCAATCATAACCCGGTTCACTTCGAGCGGATGGAGCATTACGCCTGGATGTTCGTGATGTCCTTCGCCTGCTTCCTCGTCGCGGTCTACCAGGTGTGGACGCGCAAGCGGCTCGGCGTCGGATTCGTCTTCGTTATCCTGCAATTCGGCTTCGCGTTCTTCGGCTACGGAGCGGGACATATGCCGTACGTGCTGTACCCGTACCTGACGATTTACGACAACTTCACCAGCGAACCGATGGCCATCGCGCTCATCTCGGTATTCATTCTCGGCTTGCTGCTGCTCATCCCGTCGCTGTACCTGCTCATGCGGCTGTTCTTGTTCGATACGAAGTACGTGCAGGGCAAGCGAGGCAAATAACCGTCTGGAGGAGATCGATATGCTCGAGAAATTTCTGATTTTCGTCGCGCCTTTCCTCGTCGTGTTCCTGTCCGTCGGCTTCCTGTTCTGGTGGGGAGCGCGCAAACCGAAGAACGATCGGCTGTTATAAGAAGTCGCCGTTCCGCGCACGCTATAGACGACGCTGAATCCGCAGCCGGCGCGCTGCGACAGCGCGGACTACAGGATGCAAAGGAGCTGCCGCGTAATGACGTCATCCAAGAACCGCAGAGAGAACGCGTGGAAGAGCCGCAAGCAGAACCAACAGACCCATGGCGAGGTCAAATCGCTGGCCGAGCTTTCGGACGAAGGCACGTCCGGCGTAGCCGGGTACACGAACGCCCGCAACAACGGCGACTAATCAGCCGCCGGCAAACGGACAAGGAGCAGATCCCCTAAACGGATCTGCTCCTTGTTTATTGCTTTCGAATACTCAAACGGTCGCCTACTGTCTGATATTCATTTATCGTATCCACACAGGTTCACATAACGGCTTGCTTCAATTTACTTGCCTAACGGTTACCCTTTCTTCCGATCCGCCAGCTTAAGCAGCACCGTTACGGTCTCCGCCCTGGTGGCAGGATCCGAAGGAGCAAATCGGTTATTGTTCTTCCCTTGGATGATTCGTTGCTGCTGCACGAACGCGATACTGCCCTTCGCCCATGCCGGAATATCCTTATCGTCCGCAAAGCCGGTTGCGGCCGTCGCTTCTAGCGATTGGCCAAGCGCTTTGGCGAGGATAACGGCCATCTCCGCGCGCGTAATTTCCGCGTTCGGACGGAACGTCCCGTCTTCGTAGCCATTAATCAGCCCGGCCTGCACGGCTTGCGCAACGGCATTCCGCGCCCATGTCCCGATTTGCGCCGAATCCGCGAATGCCGGCCCGGAGACCGCCTCCGCTGTCGGCTTCAGCGTATTCATCAGCATGACGGCGAACTCGGCGCGCGTCACCGTTGCTTTGGGTCTGAAAGTACCGTCCGGATACCCGTTAACGATCCCCGCGCTTACGGCTTCCTTGATCTCGGACTCGGCCCAATAGCCGGAGATATCATTGAAGCTCGTGACTGGCTGATCGGGTTTCGTGGCGGGGGCTTCCTCGTTAACGGCAAGAACGGCATACTTCGTGAAATGATTAACTTCGACCGAAATATGATTGCCGTCGACTTTCCCTCCCCGCACTTCCACCCATTTCTTGTTCGATTCGTCATAATAAAACACCGCTGCCCGTTGGTTATCTGCCAAGCCTGCCGGATCGAACGCAAAGGTCAAGGTAACGGGGCTGCTGAAATTCCCCGGGAAATTCTTGAGCAGTTCGTAGATCGCGCTGACAAGCTTCTCTTGGTCCGTTAGGAGACCTTGCGTTTCTGTAATCTTCTGAATGGTCAGCTTCAGTTCCTGGTCCGTCGCATTCGCCGGTATGGCGACCGTCAACCCGTTGTCCACGCTCGCTTCGCCCGCTTTGCCTGCCGGAAGCGTTAACTTGCCGTCTGTCGAAGTCACTTTGTCATCGCCCTGAGACGGAAGGACAACCCCGCCGAATCCGCCGCCTGCACCACCGCCGCCAGCGCCTCCTCCAGCACCGCCGCCTGCACCACCGCCGCCGGTCTCATCGGCTTGTTCTTGCAAATAAGCTTTCGCAACGATCGAGCTTTCCGCCTTGCCTTCGGTTTGCAGAGAGAGATAGATGCTGCCGCCATTCGCAACCAGGTTCGCGACATTAAACGCGACCTCCGTTGAACCCGCTTGCGGCTTCGCCGTGTAGAGGACCTCGCCTTCGCCGGAATAGACGCGCACCGTCTCTCCGGCTCGCATATTGCTCACTGTGATCGTATCGTTAGCCGTGCCTTCGCGATTGGTAATCTTGATGTCGGCAAGGACCGGCGTTCGGGTCATGCGGTCCAAGATGGGAACGGCCGTATAGAACGGAGCTTGTTCCCCGTCCGTGTCCGTATACAAGACAGCCACCGTCAAGGCTTGATCGGGAATGGGGGTTCCCTCGGGAATCGTCAAGCCGTAGGCGCTCTTCTTGGCATCCACCTCGGCGATGCGGCTTCCTAATAAGCCGTCCTTCCCCGCAAAATACACCTCGTACGCGCTTCCGGTTCTCTCGGCGGCGGCCGGCAGCCAGGATATCGCGCCGCCGATGGTATCGGGATTCGTATCCGTATCGGTAAAGGCAAGCTGGTTCGGCAGGAACGTCGGCGTATCCCAGAGACGCGTCTCGCTGTATCCCGTCGAACGTCTGAATACGCCATTGTCATTGACCTTGATATACGCATAGATCGCGATTCGCGTCTGACCGGATTGGGGATAGAGACCATGGATGTCATAGTAGTACAACCCGTCTTCCAAATCCTCATGGTTGACTTGTCCGAGCTCCACGCCCAGCTCCTTGTTATCGTTCATGTAATATAAAATATAATGATCGATCTCGTCATCGTTCGCGGCAGGCTCGAAGGCTACGAAGCCGGATACCAGCCCCGCTTGGTTATCGTAATCAATGAAGACCGCGTTCTCCGGCGTGAACGAATCCATGTAGGATTCAAGCGCGTCGATCGAAGCAAACTTATACGCTTCTTTCATGCCGGAGGCTTCCGTGTAGAAAGGGTCTTGATTCCCCCGGACGACATATACCGCGCCGTCGGCATCCATATCGACTAAACCGACCTCGAACGGCAAATCGAACAACTTGACCGCGGAAGCGCTGTCGTATACGGCGTACTGGGTAAAAGCGTAAGCGCCTTTCGCGTAAATCACCTGGTCCGGGAACGTCGCAAGCAATTGCGGAGTCGGACCCGCGCTGAATTTCTTGGTTCCCGCATAGATCGCGTCGCCGTCGATAAACAAGGTTCGCGTGCTGTACTCCAAACTGCTTACCAGATTATGCACCGCATAAGGAGCTTGAAGCTCGATGCCATACAAACTGTTATCGTCGGTTGCGTACAGCATCCCTTTGTCCGGCGCCAGCGCAATATGATTGAATCGCAAATCGAAGAAGCCGCTCCTAATCTCCGTCACCTCTTGCGATTCGGCCGAATAGACGCTCAGCGTGTTGGCCGAACTGGAAAGGTCGGTAGAGGTGAAGAAGACCAGGTCTCCATAAACGGCTATCTCCTGCGGTACCCGACCCGGCAACTGGGCCGCCGCAGAACTTGCATGGTCGGCAGCGTTCACGACGCCGATCGACGACGAGCCGTTATTCGCCGAATAGAGCTTGCCGTCGGACAACGCGATAGCGACCGGCTTGGAGCCGAGGTACGACTCGTTCTCTACCGACATCGTGTCCTTGTTGATTGTCAGCAGCGTATTATCCGTCGACACGGCATAGAGATTGTTGTTGTCCGACACCCATCGCGTAATCGGACTGCGCAATTCCAGATGGTTTCCCGCCGAAGCATGACCGCCATACGAAAGCGCCGGAAGCTCGACGCTTTGCTTGGAGACGGTTTGATACGAATAGGTGTACACGTTCTGTTCCGAGTCCATCGCCGCCAACGCCGACTCTTGGGGCAGATCGGCCAATATCCGATACGTCTCTTTGTCATACACATGCCTGTTGGTCACGATCACGCGCTCTCGCACCTGCAGGATGCTATCGAAGTGAGATTCCGTAAAGGCCGCATACATGCCGCGGACGACCGCCAGGTTCGATGCGTCGAACCGGCGCGAGCCATAATAGACATCGTCATCCTGTGCTATAATAGATCCGCCGAATTGATAGCCGCCCGCCTCGATCTGGGATGCAACCCGCGAGGTATCCGCCAAATCCAGGGCCATGAATGCATGACTGGCCAAATAAAGCAGATTCTTCGGCTTGTCGACCGCCAAGTCGGCGACATACGGAAGGTCAGGCGGCAGCGCGATCGCGCTTTCGCTGTCCGAGGTCAAGTCGTACTGCATGACGGACGCATTGGGGGATCCGGATAGATAGTAAATGTATTGATCATCCTTCGTCAGCCGGTTCACCGCTCCCCCCGTTTCTAACGTTCGTTCAATTGTCCCGGTCGCAATATCGACGACTTTGATTTGATCGGCGCCATCCAAGCCGACGTAAATTTTTCCTTGCTCCACGATCATATCCGTCGGACCCGAACCGATATCGATCGTCTTCTGGAGCGTCATGTCGCTGTAGCGAATGAACAGCAATTGATTCTCCCCATGCGCCAGAGCGAAAATATAGCCCGTAGCTTCATCCATTTCCCAAGCCGTCAATTCCTTGCCCGGAATCGATAGAGCGGCACTCGGCGTCGTTCCTTCTTGAGGCGCCGCGGATGCGACGCCGCTCGACGCATTCGGCGTAACCAATAATTGAAGCAATAGTGCCAACGCTGCCATCATGCTAATCAGTCTTCGATATGAGATTGACATAACCGTTCTAACACCCCTCAGGCGAAATTGGACAGTATCTCCATAATTTGATAAATATTCTTGCTTTTACGCTAAAATCCTGCGCTTCATTCTTGTTTTAATGTAAAGCTGTACATCCCGCTCCCATTCCGAATAATCCGCCTTGCAACTGGGCAAAAAAAGGGGTATCGCACGTCATTCCCAGCGTAAGGACAGGTTGCTACGAGCATGTGGAAATCCATTCGAAATCGGATCGAGAAGCTCTCTCCGGCCCAGGCCATGACCGGGTATTACTTGATCGCCGTCACCTTGTCGATCGCGCTCTTCAGCCTCCCCGCCGTGCGCAGGCCCGGCGTAGACGTGACGTTCTTCGATACCGTCTTCACGGCCGTCAGCGTCGTCAGCGATACCGGGTTAGGCGTATTCAACATTGCGGACACGTACAGTACGTTCGGCTATTTCGTCATTATTGTGGTCCTGCAGTTCGGGGGTATCGGCATCATGGCGATGAGCACGTTCTTTTGGCTGCTCCTCGGGCGGAGAATCGGACTGCGCGAACGCCGTCTCATTATGGTGGACAACAATCAGTTCGCGCTCTCCGGGCTCGTGAAGCTGGTCATCGAGATTTTGCGGATTACGATGCTCGCCCAATTGCTCGGAGCCGTCATCCTGAGCGTCCGCTTCCTGCGCTATTACGACACGTGGGAGGAAGCGGCCATGCAGGGCTTGTTCGCGGCGGTCAGCGCAACGACCAACGCCGGCATGGACATTACGGGACAGTCCCTCATTCCGTACGCGGGCGACTACTTCGTGCAGCTCGTCACGGTGATCCTGATCGTTTTCGGCGCAATCGGATTCCCGGTGCTGATCGAAATCAAAACTTACTTCGCCAGCAGGCGAATGAAGCTAAGGCCCCCATACCGCTTCTCCTTGTTCACGAAGCTGTCGACGTCCACCTACTTCATCCTGCTCGCGGCCGGAACGATACTCATCTGGCTGTTCGAGCAGTCCGGCTTCTTGCAGGGCAAAGCATGGCATGCCGGTTTCTTCTATGCCTTCTTCCAGGCCGCTACGACGAGGAGCGCCGGCCTGACGACGATGGATATTAACGAGTTCACGATTCCGACGCTGCTGCTCATGAGCTTCCTGATGTTTATCGGCGGATCGCCCAATTCCGTAGGCGGCGGGATCCGGACGACGACCTTCGCGCTGAACCTCCTGTTCCTGATCCATTTCATCAGAGGGAGCCGTTCGATCAAGGTGTTCAAGCGGGAGCTGCATCCGGACGATGTGTTAAAATCTTTCGCTATCTCGCTGCTCGCCGTCATCATGTGCGCCGTCTCGATTATCGCCATCTGCGTCGTCGATCAGCAGCATCCCCTCGTGGCCGTCGTGCTCGAGGTGTGCTCCGCCTTCGGGACCGTCGGCCTGTCCACCGGCATTACGCCGGACCTGAGCCCGTTCTCGCAAACCATTCTAATGGTGCTCATGTTCCTCGGACGCATCGGGCTTACGAGCTGCCTCTACCTCATCGGCGGCGGTCTGAGGAATCCGCGATACCGTTATGCGATGGAAAGGGTGATTACGGGGTAATGCGGGCGGACGAGCGACTCCGACAACACAAAAAAGCCCAAGGCGCAAACGCCTTGGGCTTCCGTTGTCATTCCTATTCGAAGTAAACTGCTTTGCCTGTTTGGGACGATTCGTAGATCGCTTCAAGAATTTCGGAAACGACGAGCGCTTGCTCCGGTTTCACGAACGTTTCTTTGTCGTTCAATACGGCATCGATCCACCATGCAGCTTCAAGCACTTCGGCTGTTTCGCTTGCGCCTTCGTAGAAAGCTACGCCGCCGCTGTTCAGCTCGATGTTCTTCACGTACAGACGGCTGTTTTGCTCGCCGTTGATGCGAAGGCCGTTCTTCATGTCGGCGCCGGCTTTCGTACCGCTCAGGGATACTTTCGCCTCGTCGATATCAAGGGAGTTCAGCGCCCAGCTGGATTCAAGGATTACGGTAGCGCCATTCTTGAATGTGATCATTGCGAACGCGGAATCTTCAACCGTGAATTTCGCCGGATCCCACGGACCCCATGCGTTAGCGGCATTCTCGGTTTGGGACAGCTTGTGGTACGCGCGGCCAAGCACGACGGCCGGCTCGTAGTTGTTCATCATCCAGAGGACGAGGTCAAGCGCATGCGTGCCGATATCGATCAACGGGCCGCCGCCTTGTTTCTCTTCGTCCAGGAATACGCCCCAAGTCGGAACGGCACGGCGACGGATCGCGTGTGCTTTTGCAAAGTAGATTTCGCCCAGTTCGCCTGCATCGCAAGCTTCTTTCAGGTAGCGGCTGTCCGCACGGTAGCGGTTGTTGTAGCCGATGCTGAGTTTTTTGCCCGTACGCTTAGCAACTTCGAGCATTTTGCGAGCGTCAGCGGCTGTCTTAGCCATTGGCTTCTCGCAAAGCACGTGCTTGCCGGCTTCCAGCGCGTCGATGGAGATGACCGCGTGGGAATCGTTAGGCGTGCAAACGTGAATGACGTCGATGGAAGCGTCCTTCAGCAGTTCTTTATAGTCAGCGTAAACTTTTGCGTCTTCAGTGCCATATTTCGCCTTTGCTTGCTCGGCTTTCTCAACGATGATATCGCAGAAAGCTACGATTTCGGCTTCCTTCACTTGCGCCAAGCTAGGAAGATGTTTGCCGTTCGCGATACCGCCGCAGCCGATAATACCTACGCGTGCCTTTGCCATTAAATTTCTACCTCCATAAGTCGGGAAATGATATAATTTGTAGTATGCGCGTCGACGGCGGACTGACGGGCGTTCGAAGCCGCTGCTTCGATTGCCTGCATTCCGCATATGAAGCGTACAAGCCGAGGCTCGGATGCTGCATGTCTATCAACAGATCAACGCATGCTAGATTTAGTATAGAGCAATAACCATCGATAATGATAGGCGCTTTAATGGCCTGCTTTTATGTGATTTTGCTGTCGAAGGGATGGTACCGTGGAATTCTACAATGAGAAGGTCGTTTATGAAAATCCGCTGTTGTCGATCAAAGTGTTTCAGTCCCAGCGCCACAACGACTTGTTCATCAATTGGCACTATCACAGAGAGATCGAGCTGCTGCTCGTTCTGAACGGCGAGCTTGACGTCAATATTGAGGAAGACGCCGTCCGACTGCAAAGCGGCGACATCGCCCTGATCGGTTCCAAGCAGCTGCACCGCGACCGTAGCTTGAGCAGTCCGCTCGATTACATCGTGCTGCAATTCGACCTGGAGCAGTTCATCGACCAGAGCTCCATGCCGTACATGCGGTTCTTCTCGGAGACGAAGAATCCGCTGAGCCGGGCGAATTACATTTTCCAGGAGAATGACAAGGCCCGTGCCGAAGCCGCGTCCTGCATCCAATCCATCCTCCAGGAAGTGACGACGAAGCAGAACGGCTACGAGCTCGCCGTCAGCATGCTGATCAAGCAGCTGCTGCTGCTGCTCATCCGCAACGACGAGAAGCGGGTGCTGACCGATCACGAGGACTTCGACCGCGCCCGTCTGCGCGGCGTGCTCGATTACGTCGAAGAGCATCTGACCGACCGCATTCAGGTCGAAGAAGTATCGAAGCTGGCGAATATGAGCTATTACTACTTCGTGAAATTTTTCAAGAAAGCGATCGGCCTGTCGTTCACCGAGTACGTCAATTACCGCAAAATCAAATGGGCGGAGCGCATCCTGCTCACGAAGGATCTCAGCATCTCGGAGGTCGGCGACCGGATCGGCATGCCGAACATGGCGCATTTCTACAAAATGTTCAAAAAGTACAACGACTGCTCGCCGAAGCAGTTTCAGAAAAAAATGCTGGAGTGGAACCGGGCCTGACAGACCGAACCGACGGAACAGACGGAACCGCAATTAAGGTTGGATGGCACCAGTCGGGCGCCTCCAGTTGAACGGCATCCAGTAAAACGACATCCAGTTGGATGACAACATTCGGACGTCGGATGGCATCCTGTCTTACGTATCCAGTCTTACGTATCCGGTCTTACGTATCGCGCCGGACTTGTCCGGTTCGACCCGCCGCCGGTCACTCCCAGCCGCGCCAGCGGCTTGCTTACGAGAACGTCCGCCGCATGAACGCCAGACCGGCCTCGAATTCCTGCTCCGGCTCGACGACCGAGCATTCCGCCGAGATCATGCCCGCGTAGCCGCTTGCCTTCAATTGGGCGGCAAACGCTTCGTACGGATACTGCCCCGTTCCGGGCGAGAGCCGGCCCGTGTCGGCCAGATGGATATGCGCCAGCCAATCCCGGTTTCTTACGATCGTATCCAGTGCCTCGTTCTCTTCGTCCATGTGGTAGAAGTCGGCCAGGACGCGAATGGCGGAACGGTTGACCTGCTTCGCGAGCGCGACGCCCTCGTCGACGCTGTTGATGAAGTTCGTCTCCTTCTTGTTCAGCGGCTCCAGGGCCAGCGTCAGTCCGGCGTCCGTGAAATCATCCGCGATCCATTCCAGCGTGCGAAGCAGCTGCTCCTCGCCTCTTGCCTGCTCCCAGCCTTCCGGCACATGGCGCGAGCGTCCGCTTCCGAGCACGACGGTCCGCGCTCCGATCCGATGCAGCGTTTCGGCCGCCGCATGAATGTATTTCCTCGTGCGTTCCTCGTCCCTCTCGGGACCGACCAGCTTCAAATCTCCGGGAAAGAATACGTTGAATACGCTTGCAGGAAGCGGACTTTCCAAATACGCCGGCAGCGCTTCGCGGCATGCCGCCGCGTCCTCGAGCTGCAGCGCGACGACCGCGCACTCGATATAATCGAAACCGAGCTTGTGCAGCAGCCCCGCGTCCTCGATGCCCCTGCACCATCCATAAGAAATCATGCCCCAGCACCTCCAAGAGTATGTACATGGCGAAATGTTTGCTTTTCATAGAGACTGTACCATTTTTTCGCGCCGGGCAACAGAACAAATTTGTACTTGCGCCTGATTCAAATTCCTGCCCCAGGGAAGGAAGGAGCTACGAATTCCTGCGTTCGGGAAGGAATTCTCGGGATTTCGCGGTGTGGAGCTATGAATTTCTCCCACTGGGAAGGAATTCTCGGGATTTCGCGGTGTGGAGCTACGAATTCCTGCCTTCGGGAAGGAATTCTCGGGATTTCGCGGTGTGGAGCTACGAATTCCTGCCTTCGGGAAGGAATTCTCGGGATTTCGCGGTGAGGAGCTACGAATTCCTGCCTACGGGAAGGATTTCGCTACCCTTTGCTCCACGTGAGGCTGCGAATTCCTACCTCTGGGAAGGATTTCGCGGCGTTTCACGATCGTCTTCGGCGGGCAAAGTTGCCCAAATGACAACTTTTCCGACACTTTTGCAGGTCTACGGCGGGGAAAGCTGCCCGAATGGCAACTTTTCCGACACTTTTGTCGGTCTGCGACGGGCAAAGTTGCCCGAATGGCAACTTTACCGACTACTTTTGTAGGTCTTCGGCAGGAAAAGTTGCCCGAATGGCAACTTTTCCGACACTTTTGTCGGTCTGCGACGGGCAAAGTTGCCCGAATGGCAACTTTACCGACTACTTTTGTAGGTCCTCGGCAGGAAAAGTTGCCCGAATGACAACTTTTCCGACACTTTTGTCGGTCTGCGACGGGCAAAGTTGCCCGAATAGCAACTTTACCGACACTTTTGCCGGTCTGCGGCGGATAAAGTTGCCCGCATGGCAACTTTATCGACACTTTTGCCGGCCCTTGGCAGATAAAGCTGCCCGCATGGCAACTTTACCGGCATTTTTGCCGGTCTGCGGCGGGAAAAGTTGCCCGAATGGCAACTTTTTCTTTTCTACAGTAGGTGTGTAAGGATCTTTGCAAGTCTGCCGGAGTCCGATACCCATCTTAGAGAACATAAAAAACCCGAACCATCACTGTGATGATCCGAGTTTCTTGGGCATGACGAGCTTGTAGCCGACGCCGCGGATCGATTCGATCTCGACCGACTGCTGTCCGAGCTCCAGCTTCTTCCGGAGGGAGCTGACATGCACGTCGACCGTCCGCTGTCCGCCGATGTAATCGAACCCCCATACGACGTTCATGAGATCGTCGCGAGTAATAACCATGCCGGGACGCTGCACGAGATAGAGCAGCACCTCGAATTCCTTCGGCCGAAGCGGCACCGTTTCGCCGTTCAGTATGACTTCGTACCGTTCGGGATAGATCGACAGGTCGCCGGCAGTAATGACTTTGTCCGTCGATTCCGTCAGCTTGCCGTCGTCCTGGCCCGTGCGCCGCAGCACCGCGGATACGCGGGCGAGCAGCTCCGCGACGCCGAACGGCTTCGTCATGTAATCGTCCGCGCCGCGTTTCAACCCCTGCACGACTTCTTCTTCCGCATTGCGCGCCGTAAGCACGATGACCGGCGTGCGGTTTCCGTTCTGGCGAAGCCGGGACAGAATTTCAAACCCGTTCATGCCGGGAAGCATAATGTCCAGAATAATAAGGTCAAACGAGCGCTGAAGCGCAACCTGCAAGCCCTCCGCGCCGTGATCGATCACGGTAGTATCATAGCCTTCTTGCGACAGGTTGTACGAAAGCAGTCTTGCCAATGTCGGCTCGTCCTCAATGACCAACACTCTTTGTGTCATGTTGACCCCCTGACAGCCATGCTGTGTTCAACCCAACATGGTTCATACGTTCTTTTCTCTATCATAACGCGTTTCCGGCGAGGGGTAAACCCCTCGCCGCCGGCGGCTGCCGGCTATTGCAGAACGGGAAGATCGATCGTGAACGTCGTTCCGACTCCCAGCGTGCTGTCGACCGTAATCGTGCCTTTATGCAGCTCGACCAGATGCTTGACGATGGAGAGACCGAGTCCGGTGCCGCCCGAGCTTCGGGACCTCGCTTTATCGACGCGGTAGAAGCGTTCGAAGATGCGCGGCAGATCCTTCTTCGGGATGCCCATGCCCGTATCCGAAATATGGATTCGGATATGCTCGTAATTCTCCTGCCCTTCGTCGTCCAGCGTGAGGTTCGGATCATGCACCGGCTCGACGACGACCGAGACGCTTCCGCCTTCCGCCGTGTACGCGATGCCGTTCGCCAGCAAGTTCACGATGATCTGCCGCAGCCGGTCTTCGTCCGCTTCGACGTAAAGCCCCTCTTCCACGACCGTCGATACGCGGATCTGCTTGCGCACTGCCTCCGCGCTCATCAGCTCCACGGTCTTGCCGATGAACGAGGAGAGCTCGACCGGCGAGAACAGCAGCGGCACGCGCCGCGATTCGATCTTCGACAGCTCCAGGATGTCTCCGATGAGCCGGTTCAACCGGTCGCTCTCGTCGAAAATAATTTGGAGGAACGAGCGCGCCGTCTCGGGATCGTCGACCGCGCCGCCGAGCAGCGTCTCGGCGAAGCCTTTAACCGCGGTGACCGGCGTCTTCAGCTCATGCGATACGTTGGCGACGAATTCGCTGCGCATCCGTTCCAGCCTGCGAATGGCGGTCACGTCCTGCAGCACGAGCAGCACGCCGCCGAAGTCGTCGTCGTCCTCGAAGATCGGCACCAGATTCAAATCCAGCAGCCGCTCCTCCGGGAAATAAAACGTCATCTCCTCGCGCAGATGCTCCCTGCGCTCCAGCGTCTCCTGAATCATCTGGGCCAATTCGTACTGCTGCTTCACCGACGCGAAATGATGGCCGACCTGCTCGCGCGCGGATATGCCGAGCAGATCCTCCGCCATCTTGTTCAGCAGCACGATCTTGCCGGCCGCATCGATCATGACGACGCCGTTGATCATATTATCGAGCACCGTGGCCAGCTGCCGCTCGTTCTGGTGGATGCGCGTCATCTGCACCTGAAGGCTGTCCGCCATCGCGTTGATGGACGAGCCCAGCTCGCCGATTTCATCGTTGCTCTGGAAATCGACCCGCGCCCGGTAATCCAAATTCTTGATTCGCTTGGATACCCGGGTGATCTGCTCCAGCGGACGGGTCAAGTTGCGCGCGATCCGGTAGCTGACGAGCCCGGCGACGATGAACAGCACGAGCAGCCCGATGAGCAGCCCCGTCCACATTCGCTTGACGCTCTCATCCGCCTTCTTCAGGCTGAGCGCCGTCCGGATAATGCCCGAATTCGGATCGTCCTTATTGACGGCTATGGCCACGTACAGCATATTCTCATGCAGCGTATCGCTGAAGCGCGTCGCCCGGCCGACGCTGCCTGTCTTCGCCTTGACGACTTCCGCCCTTGTCGAATGATTCTCCATCGTCTTCGGATCGTGGTCCGAGTCGCCCAGGACGACGCCGTCGGCCCGGATGAACGTCACCCGCGTTCCCGTCAAAGCTTCGATTCGTTTCGCTTCATTCGTATAGTAGCCGTAAAGCTCGTCCGGATTTCCCTGCTTCCACGGAACGTCCTGCAGGATGATATTCATCTCGCGCACCATGCTGTCTTGCAAGTCTTCCTGATGGTTGTCCCTGTACACCTTGCCCATAACCAAACCTGCCGCCAGAACCGCGATCCCGATCATGGCGACCAGAATCAGCGTCAGCCGCATACGAAAGCTGTTCATAATCCGTCTCTACCCCCAAAGGCCGTTTCCTACATCCCCAATCGTACTTCCACTTAGCTTTCGGCGCCAGCCGTAGATTTATGAAGCTTTCGTAAAATGTAATGATGCACGGTCGCCAGCGGCTGCTGAATCAGAATGGAAAGCACGACCGGTACGGCCGTCAGCGGGGAGAAATAGCTCATCGCCAGCACGATGCCGAGTGAGATGTTCCGCATGCCCGTGGCGTACGAAACGGTCACCTGCAGCTCGTCGTTGCGATAGAACATCGTGCCGAAATAGCCGACCGCATAGCAGATGCCGACCATCGCGAGCGACAGCGGCACCAGCCGCAGCAAATCCCCGCTCAGCTGTTCCGTATAAGGCGCGATGGCCGCCGCGTTCAGCAGGACGACGGCCACGAAGCACAGCTTCGACAACGGCGCCGCGAACGGCTTGACGATCGCTTGGATGCGGCCTTTGGACAGCTCGTACAACGTCACGCCGATCGCCGTCGGCACGACGATGATGAGCAGCAGGTCGCCGATCATCGCGCCGGCGTTCGTGTCCACAGCCTGATGGAACAGCAAATGGACGCCGCCCGGGACGACGATCGGGCTGAGCGCCGAATCGATCACGACCATCGCCAGCATGAGCGGAATGCTGCCCCCCGACATCCCGACCCATAGCACCGTGGAGACGCCGAGCGGAATGATCGTGAACAGGACGAGGCCGACCACGTAGGGCGAATCCGCGCCGAAGCAGAGCCAGCCGATCCCGTACGCGATCAGCGGCGACAGCACATGCGACAGCACGAACGTCAGCACCAGCACGCCGGGCCTGCGGAGGACCGCGCGCAGCTGTTCAAGCCCGCAGCCGATCGCCATCGTCAGCGTCACGTACGCGAACAGATAAGGCACGGCAGGCACGAAGCGCTGCACATGCGAAGAAAAAAAGAACCCCAGGACGAGTGATCCGGGGATAATCAGAAACATCCATTGTTCAAACTTGGCGTTGAAGGCAAGTCCGACACTGCGCATAGGGAGTCCTTTCTTGATCTCTACTAGCTGAAAGCAAGCCCGGAGGGCGGAGCGGAGCCGGAACAACAGCTTATGCTTCCGAGGTGGATTTTCTTGCGAAAATCCTCAAGTGGTCGCCTTTGTAGACGGGATATAACCAATTATGAATTTATATAATCAAGATATCCCGTCTACAACAGCGAGTGGAGGCCCGCACCGCCCGCAGGGTGAATGCCTTTCAGTGGTTCACAACCTTATTTGAACACCGGCGCCTTGAACTGCTCCAGTTTCGCGAAGGAGTCCTTGTCGACGTCCGCGTGGAGGCTGTTGCCGTGCGAATCCATCGTGACGACGGCCGCGAAGCCTTCGGTCTTCAGATGCCACATCGCCTCCGGAATGCCGAATTCCATGAAATCGACGCCGTTGACGTTCTTGAAGCATTCCGCGTAGTACTGCGCGGCGCCGCCGATCGCATTCAAGTAGACCGCGCCATGGTCCTGCAGCGCCGCGAGCGTCTTCGCGCCCATGCCGCCTTTGCCGATAACGGCGCGGATGCCGAATTTCTTGATGATGTCGCCTTGGTAAGGTTCCTCGCGCGCGCTCGTCGTCGGTCCGGCCGCTTTGACATGCCAGCCCGCTTCGTCCTTCAGCATGACCGGTCCGCAGTGATAGATGACGGAGCCGTTCAGGTCGATCGGCGCGTCGTGCTCCATCAGATGGTGGTGGATCGCGTCGCGGCCCGTGTGCATTTCGCCGTTAATGATGACGATATCGCCGACTTTCAGGCTGCGCACGTCTTCCTCGCTCAGCGGCGTGTTCAGCACGACTTCGCGGCGCTCGGCGCGTTCCGTCACGGCTTCCGCGGCCGCGTCGGCCGCATTCGATTTCATCGGCGTATCGGAGCCGTTCGGATAGATCCACGACTTGATCTCGCCGCTCTCCGCGTTCAGCAGGACGCCTTGGCGGCGGTATGCCCAGCAGTTATACGCGACGGAGACGAAGAAGCTTGCCGGCAGACGGTTCATGACGCCGATTTTGCAGCCGAGCAGCGTAACCGCGCCGCCGAAGCCCATCGTGCCGATGCCGAGCTTGTTGGCGTTCTCGATGACGTATTCTTCGAGCTTGCGCAGCTCCCCGATCTCGTTCGTATCGTCCGTATGGCGGAACAATTGCTGCTTCGCCAGCTCGTAGCCCGTCGTCCGGTCGCCGCCGATGCCGACGCCGATGAAGCCCGCGCTGCAGCCTTGGCCTTGCGCCTGATACACGGCATGCATGATGCACTTGCGGATGCCGTCCAGATCGCGGCCCGCCTTGCCGAGACCCGGAATCTCCATCGGCAGGCTGTATTGAATGTTCTTGTTCTCGCAGCCGCCGCCCTTCAGGATGAGGCGAACGTCGATGTCATCCTTCTCCCATTGCTCGAAGTGGATGACCGGCGTGCCCGGGCCGAGATTATCGCCCGTGTTGGAGCCCGTCAAGGAATCGACGGAGTTGGTGCGCAGCTTGCCGTCCTTGGTCGCGCGCGCGATCGCGCTGCGAATCTGCTGCTTCATGATGATCTGGTTAGCGCCGACCGGAGTATGCACGACGAACGTCGGCATGCCGGTATCCTGGCAGATCGGCGATACGTTGCTTTCCGCCATTTCGATGTTCGTGGCGATCGTCGAGAGCGACATGCCCGCGCGGGTCGCGCGGTCCTCCGCCTCCTGCGCCGCCTGGATGACTTTCCGGACGTCGCCGGGAAGATTCGTTGAAGTTTCGACAATGAGATCGTACACGCTTTGTTCAAAGTGCTGCATGAGACCGATATGGCTCCTCTCTCTGGTGGATGTTCGTCTTTCCTACTATAATCGATATTGAAATCCCTATAAATCTATCATAGCACAATAGAACCTGACGGGCACGTTACATTCACGGTGCGCGTCACTCCCTATTTCCCGCAGGAAAGGAATGTCCCGCCATGACAGACAGTCATTTCACGGCCTATATGTACCGGCTTCGCTACATCGAACGCTGGAGCCTCATGCGCAATACGACCCGCGAGACGGTCGCGGAGCATTCCTATCATGTCGCGCTGCTCGCGCATATGCTGTGCGAGATCGGCAATTGCCTGTTCGGGCGTTCGCTCGACGCCGACCGCGCGGCGGCGATGGCGCTGTTCCACGACGCCACGGAAGTGTTCACCGGCGACATCCCGACGCCGGTCAAGCATCACAACCCGAAGATGCTCGCGAACTTCCGCGAGATCGAAGCGATGGCCGCCGACCGGCTGCTCGGCATGGTGCCCGGGCCGCTGCGCGACGTCTACGAGCCGCTGATCATCGGCAGCGGCGCGGACGCCGAACAGGCCGCGCTTCACAAGATGGTGAAAGCGGCCGATCTGCTCGACGCCTATATGAAATGCTTATCCGAGCTGAGCTCCGGCAATCGCGAGTTCGCCGTGGCGAAAGGACAGACGGAGAGCAAGCTAGCCGCCCTCGGGATGCCGGAGGTCGATTGGTTCCTGACCGAGATGGCGCCGAGCTTCAGTAAGACGCTCGACGAGCTGTCGGAATAGCCGGTCCCGCCGGCGGCTGCCGGTTTGCGCCTAGCGTGCGGATGCTGCCGGCAATGCAGAACTGCGCCGCGTAATACGTCGTCATGATCAGCATGTTCGAATGCCCGATATCGGAGACGAACAAATTCCATGACAGTATCGAGTCCGAGACCGTGAACAGCAAGCTGCCGGCAATAGCCCGCTTGTGGCCGGTCAAGATGGCGGACCACGTCATCAAGGTAATGACGGCTATGTAGAACAGCACCGGCACGATCAGCGATTCATTCTGATCCTGAATCAGGGCGTGAACGATCTTCCAGCCCATGAAGATGCCATAGAGAGCCAACGGCACCAGCGAGAGACACCGGAGCGTCGACAATCGCCGATTGCGAAGAAACCCCGACAGATAGAACAGATGCCCGATCAGGAAAGCGGTCAATCCGACGACGAACCAGTGCAGCAGGCCGTCGCCCAGCATGCAGAAGAACAAGCCGGCGATCAGCAGCCAGTGATGCCGCTCCTTGACCGCGGGCATCCGCACATGCGCATACCCGATAATGAGCCACATCGGAATGAGCTTGAACAGCAGCTTGACGGCCAGCGGCTCGGACGGAATCGCGAAGATGTACAGGATGCTCATCGACAGAATGAGCGCCGGCAGCCGTTTGCCGCTCAAGTCTACCCGCTTGTCCCCCTTTCCCACGATAACCCTTTTGCCCGGCTTGCCCCAATCCCCCACGATCATTGCCCCTTTCGGCATAGTTTGATAGCCTCGGCCCGTTATTTCAGAAACCGCTTGACCCTCTTCAACGCATGCTTCAGATGCGGATAGCGGAAGGGCAGATCGAACAGAGTCGTCATCTTCAGCACGCTTTTGCGATGCGAGAACAGCTTGAAGCCGCTATGCCCATGGTAGGCGCCCATTCCGCTGCTCCCGACGCCGCCGAAGGGCAAATGCGGCGAAGTGAAATGGAACACCGTGTCGTTGACGCAGCCTCCGCCGAAGGAAGCGCCGGTCAGCGCTTGCTGCTGGACGGCTTTATTTTCGGAGAAAATATAGAGTGCAAGCGGTTTCGGACGGCTGTTAACGAATGCCAGCGCCTCGTCGAGATCGCCGTATTCGAGCACGGGCAGGATCGGGCCGAAAATCTCGTCCTTCATGATCGCGTCATCCTCTTGAATGCCGGCGAGCACGGTCGGTTCGATCCGCAGCGAGTCGCGGTCGCTCGCGCCGCCGATGCTGACATGCCCTTCCCCTTCGTTCAGGAGCGCCAGCAACCGGTCGAAATGCTTGTCGTTGACGATGCGCGTATAGGACGCATTATTAAGCGGGTCGATGCCGTACAGCTCCCCGATGGCCAGCTTCAGCTGCTCGATCAGCAGCGTCTTCACCGAGTAATGCACGTACAGGTAGTCCGGCGCGATGCAGGTCTGGCCGGCGTTCATAAACTTGCCCCATACGATGCGTTTGGCCGCCAGCTTCAGGTTGGCATCCTTATGGACGATGCAGGGGCTCTTGCCGCCCAGCTCCAGGGTGACGGGAATTAATCGCCTGGCCGCGGCTTCCATGATCAGCCTGCCGACCGGAGGCGATCCCGTGAAGAACACATAGTCCACGCTCTCCCGCAGCAGCGCCCGGCTCGTCTCGGCGCCGCCCTCCGCGACGGCGATGTACACGTCGAAGAACGTCTCGCCGATGATCCGCGCGATCACCGCCGACGTCCGGGGCGTCAGCTCGGACGGTTTAATGACGGCGCAGTTGCCGGCCGCGATGGCGCCGATGAGCGGCATGAGCGCGAGCTGGAACGGAAAGTTCCATGGCGCGATGATCAGCACCACCCCGTAAGGCTCGCTGTAGATGGCGCTCCTGGATCCGATATGCGTGAGCGGGGTCTTCGCCTTCTCGGGCCGGGCCCACGCGCGCAGATGCTTCAAGACGAACCGGATCTCGCTCAGCACGATTCCGATTTCCGTGGCATACGCCTCGAATTCGGATTTGTTCAAATCCGCTTTCAAGGCGTCCGTGATCGCCCGCTCATGCCGCCGGATCGAATCGCGCAGCCGGATCAGCGCCTCTCTGCGCAGCGCGACCGCTTTCATCTGCCCGGTGGCGAAGAAAGCATGCTGCTGTTGTATCAATGCTTTGTAATGATCGATTCGGACATCCTTTTCCATGAGACCCCCCATTGAAGATCGTTAATTGAACGCGCGAAGATCGTTAATCGTACGCGGACGACCACGCTTCCGCCAGGAGCCGGACGCCACGCTCCATATCCTCCTCCTTCACGCCCCCGAAGCCCAGATAGATCTTCGGGCTGCCGCCGTCGAGCCGCGCCGGCTCGTCCTGGCTGCCATAGACGAGCACGCCTGCTTGCCTGGCCAACTCGATGAGCCGCCCGGCGCCGGCAGAGGCCGAGACCGATAATTCGAGATGCAGCCCCGAGCCGCTGCCGCCGACCCGAACGGCCTCCGGCAGATGGCGGCGGAGCAGCTCGACGAGCGTCTCGCGCTTGACGCGGTACCGCTTGCGCATCCGCCTTAAGTGACGGTACCAGTGGCCGCGGGACATGAACAGCTGCATCGCCCACTGATTCATCCGCGACGGACAGGCGAAGACAGGGTCGATCGCATGCAGCCCTTCCGCCAGTCGCGGCGGCAGCACCATGTAATTCATTCGCAGCGCCGGCGTAAACACTTTCGAGAACGAGCCGAGATAAATAACCGCGCCGCCCGTGTCCAGCCCTTGAAGCGACGGGATCGGCTTGCCGGACAGCCTCAGCTCCCCGTCGTAATCGTCTTCGATGATATAGCTTCGATGCGCGTAAGCCCACTGAAGCATTTGCTGGCGGACCGCATACGGCAGCGGCTCGCCCGTCGGGCGATGCGAAGGCGTCACGTACAACGCCTGGATTCGATGACGCGCCAGCTCTTGCGCCAATCCCCCGCCTTCGGGGATGGCGAACGGTAGCAGCCGAAGCCGGTTCTGCCTGAAAATCCGGCCGACTTGCGCGATGCCGGGATGTTCGATGCCGATCGCAAGCCGCTCTCCCAGCAGTCTGGCGAGCAGCTGCAGACTGGACGAAATGCCGGTGCCGACGACGATCTGCTCCGGCGAGCACCGCACGCCCCGCGATTGCTGGAGGTAGTGCGCCAAGCTTTCGCGAAACGCATATTCGCCTTGCGGATCGCCGTAGTCGTGAAGGGAATCGGCATGAATCGCGATGGACTCGCCGACGACCGATTTCCATAGCCGGACCGGGAACGCATCCCCGTCAATCGTCAGCAGGCTGAAATCGATCGGCCGTGCGCGTACGGCCCTCCCCTGCCCGCTCCCTCCTGCTTGCGCCGCTGCATCGCTCTCGCCGGCGGGCTCCTGCCGTGCATCGGGGACGGCGGTCTTCAGACGCCCCGCTCCCGGATTGACGACGATCATCCCCGCTCGTTCTTTGCCGATTACGAAGCCTTCTTCAAGCAGCATATGATAGGCGGTTTCGATCGTCGTTTTGCTCATGCCGAGCTGGCGGCCGAGCGAGCGGATCGAAGGCAGCTTCGTCCCGTCCTTCAGAACGCCGTCCTGTATCCGCGTCCGAATTTGGCTGTACAACTGTCTATAGAGCGGTTCGTCCGCATCGAACGTAAGAGCAAGGTCGATGACGCTTCCCCCTCTCATCTGACCCCTTAATATCGATTCAATCTGTACCTTTTTAACGGGTCATGAGTAGTATAAGCTTTGAATTGCGCGCGCATCAAGGATAGATTGCAGCAATCCAAAGGGGGATGTCGCTTTGCGAATGGCTTTTCTATTATTTGACGGGATGACGACGCTGGATTTCGAGGGCTTCCATCATGCGGTAACCTGGCTGAAGAAACAGGAGGTGCTGAATGATCTGTCGTGGGACTATTGCGCCAATGCGAGCGTCATCACGGACGATCGCGGCATGCGCATATTGGCGGATCGCGTGCTGCCCGACCTGTCTGCCTACGACTTGATCTTCGTCCCCGGCGGCATGGCGACACGGCTGCTTGTCCACGATCCCGTCTTCATGGATTGGATCCGTACGGCCGCGGACGTGCGCTATAAAGTCTCGGTGTGCACGGGGGCGTTGCTGCTGGGGGCGGCAGGCTTCACGAAGGATAAGACGATTACGACCAATCCGCTGGCGCTTGATGCCTTGAAGCCCTATTGCAAGGAAGCGGTCAAAGCGCGGGTCATGCGAGACGGCGATTTGTTCACCGGCGGCGGCATAACGGCCTCCATCGACCTCGGCCTGTATTTCATTGCTTCCATTACGAATGATCAAATCGCGCAGAACATTCAAACGCGGATGGACTATCCTTTCTATCATCGTCCAACGCCGGAGGAACGAGCATGATGGAACAAACGGCTGCCGAACGATTGAGAGCCATGGGCATTGCGCTGCCTGCCGCGAGCGAGCCTGCGGCGAGATATGCCAATTGCGTGCGGATGAACAACCTGCTGTTCGTATCGGGTAAAGGACCCGCGGGGCATCCGAAGGGCAAGCTTGGAGCAGACTATACGACGGCGGAAGGCTACCGGTTCGCTCGGCTCGCCGGCATCGAAATTCTCGCCGTGCTGCAATCGGCGCTCGGCTCCCTGGACGATGTCCGAAGGGTCGTGAAGCTGCAGGGCTTCGTCAATGCAACTGCCCATTTCGAAGAGCATCATCGCGTGCTGAACGGCTGTTCCGATCTCATGCTGGACGTATTCGGCGAGAAGGGCGTGCATGCGCGTTCCGTGCTCGGCGCCGTTTCGCTGCGGGACGATCTGCCGGTCATTATCGATTCTATATTCGAAATTCGGATGCAGCCGGACAGGTAAGGAGATGCAACGGCAGAACGCCGCTGCGGGCTCGGATCGTTGTTCCGGCGCGCAGCGGCGTTCTGTGTGCAGATGGTGGTGCGAGTACGACAGTACGGGTACGGCTGTACGGCACGGCAGTATGGGTACGGCAATACGGATACGGCTGTACGGCACGGCAGTTGGATACGGCAGTACGGATACGGCTGTACGGAAACGGCTGTACGGCAGTACGGTTACGTCAGAAGTCGGCTGATCGGGGAATAGCCGGTTTACTTACCAGCCGCTGCGTTTCGCCAGCCCGGTAATGTGGGCAAGATGATGCTTGCCGTGCCAAGCGTAGATGCCCAGGTTCGTATCCAGCCGGATTTCCCTCCCGGTTTCCGGATGAACGAACACGCGCGCGAATGCCGCCTCGTCCATGCTGCGCAGCAGCGCGACCCAGCGCTCATGCAGCGCCTCGAGCAGCGACAAGGACGCTTCGACCGGCGCTCCCTTCGCATCGGGCAGCTCCGCCCAAGCGGATTCGTCGTACGGCTTGATGGTCGGCTTCTCCTCCGTCAGCGCCAGCTTGAACCGGATGAAGCTGTTCATATGGCTGTCCGGCAGATGATGCACGACCTGGCGGACGGTCCAGCCGCCGTCGCGGTACGGCGTGCCGAGCTGCTCTTCGGTCAAGCCGCTGACCGCCTCGCGCAGCAAGCGCGGCAGCGCCGCGATTTCCTCGATCCATTCGTTGCGCATGCCGGCCGTGATGTCGCCCGGCGCCGCGAACCGCCCGATCGGATACTTCAATTGCTCCGGCATTGCCGTCATCTTCCATGCACCTCGCTCTGATAGTCGCAAATCTGTTACTATTATAGCAGGATTGGAACAAGAAGCAGAGCGGTCTTGCGAACCATGAACAACCGGGCGAAGCGCCCGATCGTATCCGCGCTGCGCCACCATATACGACATAGGAGCTGCGATACTGCCATGAACCAAATCGAACATCAACGCGAAAATCGCCACGATATCTGCAACGTGCCCTGCATCACGCTGTCTCCCGCGGGCGAACCGATCGGCCAGCTCGTGCTCGCGCATGGCTGGGGCTCGACGAAGGAGAGTTACCGCTTCTTCGCCTCTCTGATCGCCGGATGGGGTTATCGCGTCATCATACCGGAGCTGCCGCTGCACGGCGAACGGGGGACGTTGGACTATTGGAGCTCGTCTGCGCTGCAGCGGCACTTCTGGAACGTCGTCGTCCAGGGCGTTAGCGAAGCCGGGGCGATCGCCGCAGCGCTGGCGGTACAATCCGGTCTGCCCGCGGCGATCGTCGGACACTCCACGGGCGGCTTTATCGCCGCAGGGACCTACGCCGAGCAGGATGCGATCCGCTCCGCGGTCGTTATCAACGGCTCCTGCTCCTGGCTGCGCTTCGAGGAGCTGTACCGCGAGCAAGCCGGCCTGCCCGCCATCGCGCCGGACGAGGAGGCAGCCCTGGCGCAGCATGATCCTCGCGAACGCATTCTCGCGTCCTCGAAGCCGCTGCTGCTCCTTCACTGCCTGGACGATACGTTCGTACCGATCGGCAGCCAGCATGATTTCGCCGAAGAAGCGGCTCGGCGCCGAACCGCCGAGTCGGCCGTTCGGTTCCACGCCTTCGAACGGGTCAATCACGTCATCACGCTTGGCATGCTGCAGCATGTTCATGCGTTTCTGGCGAGCCTCGCCTGACAGGCGGCATATGCACCCGCAAGTGCTCGCGTAAGAACACGCGCAAGTGCATGCGCAAGCGCTCGCGTAAGAACACGCGCAAGTGCATGCGCAAGCGCTCGCCAAAGTGCACGCGCAAGGCCCGGTGCTGTCGAAGCGCCGGGCCTTGCGTCGTTTCGTCCGCTTAGCGATGCGCCGGAACGGCTCCGTCGGTCTGTATCCAGACATCCTTGAAGTCGATCCAGCCAAGCGAGGACAGGGCGATGCCTTTCAGCTCGGGCTTGTACGCCGTGTTGCTCCGCTTATGAATCAGGAACAACACCTGCGCTTCCTCGCGCAGCCGGTCTTCCATCTCCTCCAGCAGAAACCGCCGCTGCTCCGGCGACTCCGCGGCCAAGGCCAAATCGATCCGGCCCAGCGACCATGCCAGCAGCGCCGGATCCATGTGCGCGTTAACGAAGCTGCCCGCCTGCTCGTACGTTTCGATCTCGCACACCTCGTCCTCCGCGAACACAACGCTGTACAGGATGGAATCGGCTTCTTCGATGACGCCCGGATCCCGGCAATCGTCGCCTTCGATCAGCCGAATATCCACCGGAATGCCGAATTCCGCGCAACGCGTCCGGATCCAGCCGGCGTCGCGCAAGTGGAACTTTCGCGTGAAGAGCGTGACTGGCGCGCCGTCATAGCCCGCTTCCCGCAGCAGCGTCCTCGCCTGCTCGCCGTCGCTCCGGACATGCCGCAGCGCGCTGTGCGCGTCGGGCCGGAAGCTGCGCGCCGCGTATATCCGGTTCTCCCCCAGCTCCTGAATCATGAGGGATCGGTCGAGCAGCAGATCGACCGCCCTGCGGAACGACTGCGATTGCTGCGGCCCGGGTTTGTTCCGGTTCCACGTCAGGAGCGAACAGCCCTGCAGCAGCGAATCCAGCTTCGCCCAATCCTGGTCGCGCTCTTGCTCGCGCACGTCATGCGTGAGCGCGAGCCTCTGCCAGCAATACTCCGAATCGATGCCCTGGCCTGCGGGCACATGCGCGATCACGACCCCGTCCAGATGCGCGCGGCCGAAGTAATAGCCCGGGTTCGCATCCAACGCGATCCGTTCCTCGTTCCGCTCCTTGAGCATGAACGGCCCCGTTCCGGCGGGACGCCGCCAATACGCCTCCTCGTCCTGCTGCATACGGTCGCGCGGCAGGATGGATGCGGCCGTCGAGCACATGAAGCGGTCGAATATCCGGTTCGGCTTCGCCAGCGTGACCGAGACCGTGCGCGCTCCCGCGGCTTCGACGGCAACGACGCTGCGAACCAGCCAGCTGTTCGCCTTGCCGGTTCGCAGCCGCTCCAGCGTGTGAACGACGTCGTCGGCCGTCAGCTCATGCCCGTGGTGAAAATAGACGCCGCGGCGCAGATGGAAGTGCCAGACCGTCGCATCGGTCGAGCAGTCCCAGGCATGCGCCAGCGCGGGAACGACCCGGTTCGCCTGCGCGTCGAACGTCACCAGCCGGTCGAACAGCTGGCGAATGAGATGGGCGTCGAACGCGAAGAACACCTCCGCCGGGTCAAGCGTAACGAGCGGGACGTTGACGGGCAGGCGCAGCAGGTCCACCTGCCGGGCGTCCTCCCCCGTCTCCGAACGGTAACCGAAGTGAAGCGTCAGCCATTCGTTGAACCCTTCTTTGACCGCCGCTCCGCTTCCGAACCGGTGAAGCAGCTCGAACGCCTGCTTATAATGACCGAGCCCGGCCAGCTGCTTGGCGATGTCGAGCGCGAGCGCGTCCTGTTCCATCCGGAATACGATGCGCGAGCGGTTGCCGCGTCCCCGTCCCGGCTGCCATGCGATCAAGCCGTCCTCTTCCATGCGCCGCAGGACGAGCTTCGCGTTCCGCGTCGTGCAGAACAGCGCCTTCGCAAGCTCGTCCAGCATGACCTCGATCGGCGTGCCGACGCCCGTCCCCTCGGCGAAACGCTGCATTAAACCCAGATACCGCTCTACTTGCACAGCCTGCACGCCCGATTACCTCCGTATATCCCGAAAAGGGGAAATGAATTTCATTAATTCTACTCTTTTTATCCTCTTTTGGCGAGCGGATAATGGAACCAAGACATCGCAAGGAGGTTATCGAACATGCATGGATACCTGGTTCCGTATACGGAAGATAAGCTGCGGCAGTATCGCGAGGCGGACGGCGAGTTTCGCAGGCTGTGGGAAGAGAGATATTCGGCAAGTTCCACGGCGAGGACGCTCGGCTTCGCCGCGGCAGGCTGGCGGACGCTGCTGCTGCGCAGACGGTCAAACGAAAGAAGACGGCGCGACACTTCGCTGAAGTGACGGCCGTCTTTTTACTTTTTCTTTTTCCCTCTTTCCCTCGACTTCCTCTAGCTGTCTAATTCATATAAAAGGTCTAATTCATCTACAAGCTTTATATCTTCCGAAGGGCCGATAACCTCCCGCACCGCGAGCGCCTACGCCGGACCCCGCCCCCGCCGCTCACGGCTGCGCCAGCTGCGCTTCCGCCAGCATGTTCGCGGCCGCCGCGGCCGGTATGCCGTCCTGCTTCGCCTGAGCGTATAGCTGCAGCAGAAGCCCGTATATCCGCTCCACGCTCCGTTTGCTGTCCGCCATGGACAATCCTTGCAGCTCGCAAGCGGTAATGATGAGACCGCCCGCATTAACGACGTAATCCGGCGCATACAGGATGCCGCGCCGCTCCAGCTCCTCGGCATGCCGGCCTTCTTCCGCCAGCTGATTGTTGGCCGATCCCGCGACGATGGCGCACCGGAGCTTCGGGATCGTATCGTCGTTCAGGGTGCCCCCGACGGCGCAGGGGGCAAAAATATCGCACTGCTCACTATAGATCGCATCCGGCGCAACCGCTCTTGCCTGGTATGTCTTCGCCGCCTTATCCGCGAGCGCGGTGCTGAGATCGGTGACGATCAATCTCGCGCCTGCGTCTCGAAGCATGCCGCACAGGAGATAGCCGACTTTGCCGAGCCCCTGCACCGCGACCGTCCGGCCGTTCAAATCCCCGCTTCCGAGCAGATAGTCCGCCGACGCCTTCATGCCGAGCAGCACGCCGTATGCCGTCATTTCCGCGGTAAAATCGTTCGTCGCCATCATCGTGCCCGTCGTATCCGTCACATACGCCGTTTCGAGCCGGATCCAATCCATATCCCTGACCGTCGTCCCCAGATCGACGCCCGTCAGATAACGCCCCTGCTGCCGCTCGATGAACCGGCCCAGCGCGCGAAATTTCGCTTCGCTTTTATCCGTTGCCGGATTGCCCGTAAGTACCGCCTTGCCGCCGCCGAACGGCAGTCCGAAGACGGCCGCCTTGTACGTCATGCCGCGCGCCAGCCGCACCGCGTCCGCCACGGCCTCCTCCTCCGACGCGTACTCCCGCATCCGGCAGCCGCCGAGGGCCGGTCCGCGCTTCGTGCTGTGGATCGCGATCACCGCCTGCAGGCCGGACTGCTCCTCCTGGCAGAATACGACCTGCTCCACCTGCAGACGCTTCATTTCCTTCCAGACGTCCATGCCGCATCCCCCCTTACCCTGAAGTAACGAGACTAATAAGTATGTGGCGGATATGCGGATTATGTATGTATGTACGTCCGGTATTAGCGCGGCTCCATGTTGCGGCGTCGCTATTCCTTAATGAGCCAGAACAGCAGGAATTGCGCGGCGGCGACGGCCGCGAGCACGACCGGCAGCCAATGCGAAGTCAGATTGCCGGCCATGACAAGCAGCAGAACGATGGAGATGATACGGCCCGAATTCAGGAACGTCTCGCGCATCACGACCGACTCCACCCGCAGCTGCCCTTTGAGCGGAAGCTTGCCGATCAGTCCGTAGTAGTAGGACGTGAGCGTATTGACCGCCAGCGGATTGCAGATGGAGAACGCGATCATATACACGAGCACCGTCCACGAGGTGACGTCGTAGAGCAGGAAGACGGAACCGAGCACGATGCCGGCTGACGAATACAGGACGAATTTCCGCACCGGCTCCTTGCCGACCCGCCTCGAGATGAGATAGCCGGTGGCGACGGTCAGCGAAGAGAAGAACATGCCCAGATAGCCGACGAGATCCTCGCGGCCGAACGTTTGGAAGAGCAGTATATTCGGCAGGAACAGCATGATGCCCTGGAACAAGCCGAGAACGAGGAACGCCCCGAGCCCTTTGACGAAGAGCCCGTTCCGGCGCATGACCAGTCCCATCAGCTTCAGATAGTACGCTCTGTGATGCGAGACGATCGACGGAATCCGGAAACTGATCACGGAAGCCACGACGAACATGACGAAAGCGATCAGGAATACGATGATATACCCCTGCAGCCCGCCGCTCCATTGAATGATGAATCCGGCCAGCGCCGGCCCGATGAGACCCGCCGAGTTGAACACGACCATGTTGACCGCCAGAAACCGCACCCGGTTCTGCTCCGTCGATACGTCGTACATGAGCACGAGATAGCCGGTCCAATACAGACCGCCGGCTATGCCGTTGAAGATGGCGAACAGCATATACCACGACGCCACCTGCTCCTGCGCGATAATGACGCATAGATAGAAGACGGCGATCATCATAATGCCGAGCCGGTACGTGACCATCCGGTCTTTGCGTTTCGTGATGATGCCGCCGACCGCGAAGGCGATGGGCGTGATCAGAAAATTGATGATGTTGTATACGCCGTTGACGTACAGATCCTGCGTGAGTCTCCACAGATACAAATTCAGAAACAGACCGGACATGGAGGCTCCGAATTGAAAACAGCCATGAATCAGCAGCGCGGTCACCGCTTCTTTGCTCAAACGCCTTTCCGGCGCGGCGTGTGCCGTTCGCCTTGGTTGCCATCGAAGTCCGATTCCAGCCTTCATGCTCTCTATGTCCCCCTCAGTAGCGCAAAGCGCAGCCGTTGATCGGCATTGGTGTCATTGTACGGTACGGACGCATTAGCGGAAAGCGCTTCCAGATGGACTGGCAGGCCGAATTCCCCGTTCTCCCGCCCTAATCTACCGATATAGCCGCAAAACATGCCTTTCTTCCACGATCTGTCTGCTTCGGAACGACAGCCTCCGCTTGACGGATGCCTTTGCCGGCAGAATGTCGGAACAGACCACTAATAATGTCGGTATCGCACCCTATTCGGTGCGGACAGGTCGATTACAATGGAGCTATATCGACGATACCAAGGAGGCAGACAACGATGTGGCAAGCATCCTGGATTTGGGCGCAAGGCGAAGTCAGCCCGCGAAACGAATGGCGTTGTTTCCGCACGACGTTCTTCCACGAGCATGAGGAGACGCCGGGAACGGAAACGAAGCTGAAGCTGACCGCCGATTCCCGTTACGTATTGTATGTCAACGGCACGCAGGTCGGACGGGGGCCGGTCCGCGCTTTCCCTTCCAATCTCCCGTACGACGAGTATGAAATCGGTCATCTGCTGAAGCGGGGCGAGGAGAACGCGATCGCGGTCATCGTGCTTCATTACGGTCTCGCGACCTTCCAATATTTGCGCGGCCGCGGGGGCCTGCTGCTTCAGGTCGACCGCTGCGTCCAGACGAGCGACGGCGCGGCGGAGACGGCGGCCATCGTCCGCACGGACGCTTCCTGGCAGACCGCCCTGCACAGCGCTTACGATGCTACTTCCCAGCGGATCTCCTGCCAACTGGCGTTCACGGAGCGGTTCGACAGCCGCGGCTGGGACGAAGGCTGGAAGCTGGCCGGCTTCGACGCTTCGGGTTGGGAGCAGGCGGAGGTCATCGGGGAGGCCGGCATGGCGCCTTGGACGACGCTGTCTCCGCGGCCGATTCCTTATTTGACGGAAGAGCCTGTCTACCCTGCCCGCGTGGAAGAAATGAATTTCGTGAAGCCGGTGCCTTGGAGCGCCGTGTTCGATCTGCGCACGATGCTCGTGCCGGAGAGCGTCGAGCACGCCAATCCCGTCACGCTCATCGGTTTCTTGGCCGCGGTCGTGACGATGTCGGAGGACGGCGAACTGACGATCGGCAGCGTCGACAACGGCCGCATGCCGCTGCGCGTCGGCCTCGACGGCCAATGGTGCCCCGACGAAGCGTATTACGGCGAGGCGCCGCAGCAATTCGTCAAGGCGAAGCTCGGTGCAGGCGAGCATTTGCTGCTGCTCGACCTGAACCGGGGCAATCACGGCCATTCGTTCCATCTGGGCCTGGACTGCGACGTGCCGTTCGAGCTGCGCTCGCCGCTTGAGCCGGCGGACGCCGTGTCCGCTGCCGGAACCGGCCATGCTGCCGATGCGGCCGACGGCTCTGGCGCGGCAGTGCCTTTCGCCGCGATCGGGCCGTTCGGCTGGGCGGAGCATATCGACCATCAGCCCGAGCAGCCGATCGACCGGAATCCGGCTGCGTACGAGGCGCTGAAAGGCGTCGGCTCGCTGCCGCAGCTCCTGTCCGATTACCGGGCGTGGATCCGTCCGATCGATCGCCGGTTGTACCATACGGCAGACGTCTATAGCGAGACCGCTTGGCGCGTCGTCGATCAGCCGCAGCCGATGCCGTCCTCGCTCCAGCGCGCCGTCCTGGCCAGCGCCGATCCCGGCGTCATCCCGCTCCATCCGGAGCTGGACACCGAAATTCTGATCGATTTCGGCCGCGAGCTGACCGGCTACCTGTCGTTCGAGCTGGATGCCGCCGAAGGGACGATCGTCGATTTCTACGGCTTCGAATACATGCGCGACGGCTGGCGCCAGTGCACGTACGAGCTGGACAATACGCTGCGCTACACCTGCCGCGAGGGCAGGCAGTCGTACGTCTCGCTCGTTCGCCGCGGCCTGCGCTATCTGGCGGTCACCGTGCGCGGCGCTTCCAGACCGGTGAAGCTGTACGAAGCGAAGCTGCTGCAGAGCAATTTCCCGGTGTCCAACGCCGGCGCCTTCCAGTCGAGCAGCGCGATGCTGAACGAAATTTGGCGCATCAGCCGGGATACGACGCGGATGTGCATGGAGGATACGTTCGTCGACTGTCCGGCTTTCGAGCAGACGTTCTGGGTCGGCGATGCGCGCAACGCGTCGCTCATCAACTACTACGCGTTCGGGTCGACGGAGATCGTCGAGCGGATCCTGCGGCTCGTGCCGGAATCGGCGTTCCAATCGCCGCTGTACGGCGATCAGGTGCCGAGCGGCTGGAGCAGCGTCATTCCGAACTGGACCTTCTTCTGGGTAACGGCCTGCCTCGAGCATTACGACTATACCGGCAACGCGGACTTCGCGCGCGACATGTGGCCGCATGTCCGCTTCACGCTGGAGCATTACCTGTCGTTCATCGACGAACGCGGCCTCTTCAAGATCAGAGGCTGGAACCTGCTGGACTGGGCGTCGTTCGAACAGCCGGGCGACGGTGTCGTCGCGCCGCAGAACATGTTCCTCGTCAAGGCGCTGCGCGACGCGGCCCGGCTTGCCGCCGCCGCCGGCGCTGCCGGCTCGCAGGCGCAATTCGAAGCGGCAGCGGATCGTCTCCGCGACGCGATCAACGCGTATCTGTGGGACGATGAGCGTCAAGCGTACCTCGACTGCATTCATGTCGACGGCAGCCCGTCCGCGACGACGAGCATGCAATCGCAAGTCGTCGCAAGCCTGTGCGGCATTCCGGACGAAGCGCGAGCCGGCGTGCTGCAGCGCTACATCGTGGAGCCGCCGGCGTCGTTCGTGCAGATCGGCAGCCCGTTCATGTCGTTCTTCTACCATGAAGCGCTGGCGCAGCTCGGCCTGCAGGACGTGATGACGCGCGATATGCTGCAGCAATACGGAGCGATGGTCGATAAGGGCGCGACGACCGTATGGGAAGTGTACGCAGGCAGCCTGTCGCATAACGAGAACATGCTGACCCGCAGCCACTGCCATGCCTGGTCTGCCGGCCCCGTCTTCTTCCTCGGCTCGGAAGTACTCGGCGTACGCGGCGTAACGCCAGGCTGGACCAAAGTCCGGATCGCGCCGAATCCGTCGGGCCTCGCATGGGCGCGCGGCTCCGTGCCCATGCCGGGCAGCGGCCGCATCGACGTATCGTGGGAGGTAGACGAGAACGCGAAGATCATGACAATGCGCGTCGTCTCGCCCGCTTCCGTGGAGCTCGATATTGCCGCGCCGGCGGGTTACGCGCTGAAGTTGAACCAAGTCGCGATCGGCTAGGTTCGAGCGGGAACGTGCAATGCGCAGTGAACAAGCACACGATGTTGTACGAGGTACAGGCCTGTTATTTAGCCATAAAACGTGTTGAAAGTCCTTCAACAATAGACTTATTCGCGAGGCCGACTCGACTCGCTTCAGTGTAGTTCGTAGGGGTGCACGCGAGTGACCAAACTTAAAGAGCAAGAGGGCATCGTCATGGATCGTCATGCGATGCGCCCTCTTGCTCCTTTTTCGTGTTTCATTAAGCGTTCTTTTTCATGCTCTTTCATACGTGCTTTGCAAGCTCTTGTATATGCCCTTGGCTGGCTCTCGTACATCCCCTTAGCTAGCTCTTATCCATGGTCTCTTCTAGCTAGCTCGTTTACACTTTCTCGCATGTCTCTTCAGAAGCGCCCCGTCAGGTCCCGGTTGGTCTGCCGCCGCATAACCGCAGCTCCCCGCTCCGCGTTATTGCGGAAACTCGACCAGGTTCACTTCCCGGACCGGGAGCTTCGCGTCGAACGGGATATGGAACGTCTTGATCTCGCATTTGCCGAACGCGCTGTTCCACTGCCGGTCCAGCTGCGGAAGGGCGATGGCCGTTTCCGCCGGCCGGCCCGACGTTTCGTAGCAGCGCATGATCCAGCCGTCGCCGTCCTCCGCGAGCTTGAACGCCGTGGCGACGATTTGCGCCGACGAGATCGCGATGCCGCACAGCTGCTGCGGCAGCGCGCCTTCATGATACGTCTCCCAGATCGTCACCGGCGGGACGTTCAGCTCGAATGCCTTGCGCACGATGCCGCTGTCCCGCCAGCTGCCTTCATGCGGCGCGAGCGCGTAGGCGAATTCCTGCACGCCTTGATCCATGTACGTCACCAGCTCGTCGCGCACGCCGTAATGGTCGGCGAAGAACGGACTCCGCACGACCGTCATCCGCGCTTCGTTGTCCAGCACGTCGTACGCGTATTTGGCGTTGTTGAGAATCGCCAGCCCGCGCTTGCCCTCAGCGCCAGCCGGCTTGCCGCTGACATCGAACCATTGCTGCCCAGGCCGCTCCCAGCCGTTCACCGCCCGCTGTAGATGGCCGAACGGAATTTCCGACACCGCTTCCGGCTGCTCGACGCCAACCGGGAACGACAGCTTGAGCATCTTATGCTGCTCCCGCCAGTCCAGCTGCACCTTCACCTGCAGCTCCGCCGCGCCGGCATGGAGAATGAAGTCCTGCCGCAGGACGGATCCGTTGTACCGGCTCGTCACGCGCAGCGTGCCGCGCAGCGGGCCGTTCTCCAGCACCTTGACCTCGGCGTCGGCGAAGTTCCCGATCCGGTCGCGGTAGCTGCGCAGGCCGTGGCCCCATGTATCGCTGTGATGCTCGTCGATGACGATCGGCACGGCCCCCGGTCCGCCAAGCACGTCCGTATTCGTCCGTTTGTCCAGCAGGCGGGCGATATAGCCCGTATGCGGCTGGATTTCCACCCGCAGGAACGCATTCTCGAGCACGCAGCCTTCCGCCTCCACGGGCGGTGCGACAGGCGCAGCCGGCAGCTCCTTGGTCAGGAAGCACCAGTACACGCGATAGCCCATCGCCGGAACGCGCGCCGTGAACAGCGTATCCCATTTGTCGCTGCCGTTCGTCCGGGATGCTCGCACCGTCTGGATCGGAACGGCGTTCCCTTCGTCGTCCGCGATGCCCGCGAAACGGCGATTGGCGACGACAGGCACCTCGACGTCCCAGGACAACGGATTGAATACGACATAAGGCGTGCCGACGTCCGCATGCTCCCACGACAGCCAATCTTTCTCTTTGCTCAGCGACTTCACTTCCGGCTTCATCGTGTTGATCGACCACGACAGCTTTTGCAGCGCGGCGTTCAACGTTTTGGCGCCGATGTTCAGCGCTTCCCCGTATCCTTCCCGGGCGTCCTGAAACGCTTCCCGGATGCTGCAGCCGCCCATGATATCATGGAACTGGTTGAACATCACGTTCTCCCATGCCGTCTGCAGCCGCTCCTTCGGATACGGAAGCCCCAGCAGCTGGTTGGCCATCGCCGAGAACTTCTCCGCGCTCAAGAGCCGATGCTCCGCCCGCCGATTGTTCTCCTTCGACTCCGAATGGGTGGAATAACAGCCGATCGCATGCATTTGCAGCTCGTCCTTGACGACCGGCAGCTCGGGCGCGGCAGCCGCCAGCTCCGCGAAATACCGGTTCGGCGAGCTGAGCGCGACTTGCTCCTCGCCGTATTGGGCCTGCATGGCTCCAATCGCCTGCAGGTTCGCGATCGTCGGCCCGCCTCCATGGTTGCCGACGCCGTAGAACACCATATGCGCATGGCCGTCGCGATCCGCCATCTCGTCGTGCCGCAGGACCTTCTCTTCGATAGAATGATCCTTGTTCGTCAGATACGCTTCCGACAGCCGGTAGGCCATCACGCGGCTGCCGTCCTCGGATTCCCACCAGAACAAATTGCGTTCGAGCTCCTTCTCGTTCTTGTCGGGCCGCATGAACACGTAATAATCCATGCCGCTTTTCTTGAGCAGCTGCGGCAGCATGCCGTTATGGCCGAACGAATCGACGTTGTAGCCGACCTTCGCCATGACGCCGAACCGCTCCTGGAAGTACCGCTGGCCGTACAAGCCGTGACGGGCAAAAGATTCCCCCGACGGCAGGTTGCAATCCGGCTGTATCCACCAGCCGCCGACGATGATCCAGCGGCCTTCCGCCACGCGCGCCTTGATTTCCTCGAACATCTCCGGCGCATTCTCTTCGATCCAGCGGTAATAGGCGGCGCAGGACCGCGTAAAGACGAAATCGGGAAATTCGCTCAAGCGGTCGAGCGCCGACCGGAACGTCGCCTTGATTTCGGCATATCCCTCCTGCCACTGCCACAGCCATACCGGGTCCAAATGCGCATTGCCGATCAGATGAATGCGATTGTGCATCTCCATTAACGCAGCTCCCCATTCTCGTTTAGATGATTTAATGCTACGGACAAACTGGCGTAATCGCCGATCGCTTCGCCGAGCCCGGCCGGCGTCACCTCGCATACGGATAGCGCCAGCGGCAGCGCTTCTCGCTCCAGCTCCCTCAGGACTTCAGGTTCCATGAGCTGCCGCTGACGGCCGAAAATGCTGCCGATTACGATTCTCTCCGGATTCAGCACGTCCACCAGCACCGCCAGCGCCCGCCCGAGCCGCCGTGCCGATGCGCGGTAGATCGCCTGCGCGAGCGGATCGCCCGCCTCCGCCGCGTGCCCCACGATTTCGGCGGTCAAGCGCGGAAGCTCCTCAGCGGTCGGGCAGAAGGACGGCGCGCCGCCTTCATCGAGCGCGCGGCGCGTCATCTGCCGCGCCAGCTGCGCGATGCCGCCGCCGCTGCAGAAGCCCTCGAACGATCCGGCCTTCCCGTAACCGACGGGACCGCCCGGTTCGAGCCGCATATGACCGACCTCGCCGGCCATATCGTTCGTGCCGGCATAGAGCGCGCCGTTCAAGATCAGGCCGGCTCCCATTCCCGTGCCGAACGTCAGAAAAATCATGTTGCGGCAGCCCTGCCCCGCCCCCCATTTCCACTCCGCCAGCGCGCAGGCGTTGGCGTCGTTCTGCAGCGCCGCCGGAACGCCGAACCGCGCCTTGAAAGGCGTCACGATATCGACCGCGTCCCAGCCGGGCAAATTCGGCGGCGACAGCACGAGTCCGCGCCGGCTGTCGAGCGGACCGCCGCAGCTGACGCCGATCGCGGCCAGCCGTCCTTCGGCCTGACGGCTCAGCAATTCGTCCAGCGCCTGCAGCAGCTGCCCGACGGCCGCCTCCGGTGTTGGCGGCGTCGGGATTTTCGTCTTGGCGACGATGTCGATGCCTTCACTGGCATTCAGCCTGCCGAGGCTGACGGCGCATTTCGTTCCTCCGATATCCACGCCCGCTAACAGCTTCATGTCCCGAAGAACGCCTCCTCCACCATCATGCAGAGCGCGTGGTAGATCGGCAAATGCCATTCCTGAATATCCGGCGTCCGGTCAGACGGAACCCGGATCGCCGCATCGCACAGCTCCCCCATCATGCCGCCGCCATGGCCGGTCAGCCCGATTGTCCGGATGCCCAGCGCCTTGGCCACCTGCATCGCCCGCACGACGTTCAGCGAATTGCCGGAGGTGCTGAGCCCGATCAGCACGTCGCCCGCTCGCCCGTAGCCGTAAACCTGTTGGGCGAACACCGTCTCCGCGCTGACGTCGTTGGCGAACGCCGTGATCAACGCGGAGTGGCTGACGAGCGATATCGCCGGCAGCGCCCCTTGGAGCCGGTCGCACAACAGCTCCCCCTCTTCCGGGAAGAGGCGCGTCAACGTTTCCCTGAAGCTTGCCGGTACCGGCCGCTTGGACATGAAGCCCTTCATCAGCTCGCCTACGATATGCTCGCTGTCCGAAGCGCTGCCGCCGTTGCCGCATACCAGCAGTTTGCCGCCGCCCCGGTAGGCGTCGGCGAGATACGCGTAAGCCTTGTCGATATCCGGTACGCAGCCTTGAAGCTCCGGATACCGGTCGACCATCGATTTCAATATCGGATGCACGACTAACGCTCCTTCCTTGTTCGCCTCGGTTAACGCTTCGACGCGCGCGCCTCGCCCCGATGGGAGCGAAACTCCGACGGCGTCGTCATCGCGATTTGCTTGAACAGCCGCGAGAAATAAAACTCGTTCCTGAGCCCGACCGCGAGCGCGATCTGCTTCATCGGCATATCCGTCTCGAGCAGCAGCTTCTTCGCCTGCTGCACGCGGATGTCGTTCAGCTTCTCCACGACCGTCAAGCCCGTCTGCCGCCGGAACAGCCGCGCCAAATTCCTGTAGCTGACATGGAGCGCCGTGGCGATATCCTCCACGCGAACTTCATTGGCGTAGTAGGCCTGCAGGAACAGAAGCGTCTGCCGGACGACAAGAGCCCCTTGATCCTGCGACGGCTCCCGCGGAATCGACGGGGCGGCGCGCCACGCATCGAACAGCCCGGTCTGCCATGCCGCGAAAGCCGCCTGCAGCGCAAGCAGACTCATCTCCGGACGCAAGCCGCGCAGTCCTTCGGTCATGTCCGGTTGAAGCGCATAAGGCCGCGGGAGCGACAAGCATTGGATAAACTCCGCTTCATCCGCCGTTATGTTCGCCGCGCCGCCTTCCTCCTGCACGATCTGCCAGCGCAGGCAGAAGCCGTCGTCCGACTCGCCGGGCAAATGCCGGTGCGAATGAACGACGCCGGGCGGAATCAGGTACGCTTGTCCGGCTTCGATTCGGAACTCCGCCCCGGCCGAAGTCGTGAACAGCCCGCCTTGCGATACATAATTGAATTCATACCAGGGATGGCGATGCGGAGGATGCTTCCAATCCTGGTCATGCTCCGCTGAAAGCGCATCCAAAAGGATGATCGTAAGACCGCCTATTCGAATCGGCTGCATGATAAGCCGCTGCAACTGGGCGAGCGGCACCGTATAAGATCCTACATCTGCCACGCAGGCTCACCTCTCCGCATACGCATGCTTCTAGTGCCATTATAAATCATCCCTCCATCGCCGGCATGACAATTATGCGAAATCATTTATACAATCCTGCCAACTTTTCAATAGCCCCCTGCTGCGTTTCCGGTACGGCATTACCCTAATGAACGAAGGCAGCCGAATAATTGAACTGCGCTTCCAATCGCTGGATGATGACTAACGATTGGGGCGCGGTTCATCTTCATTCGGCTGCCTTCGTGTCTTCGATCTACATGTTAAGGTTTCATACCCGCTGCTCGCGCGCCGGCTCTTTCGTTAACCACAGCACCAGCTCATGTCCTACCTGTACGTAACTTCCGGGCTCGACCGGCTTGCCGTGATCCGAAATGCCTCTGCCATCCGGAATGTACCCTCGCTTCGCATATAAACGTTGGGCATTGCCGTAATCATGATAGAGTCCGACGCCGATGCCTACGATGCCATGCTTGTCGAACGCGATGGCTTCAACGGCATCCATCAAAGCGCTGCCGATGCCAAGCCGCCTCTTCGCCGGTACGACGTCGAAGTTATTGATTTCCGGGATGCCTTCGTCCACGAACGGCGGATAATGGGAACGCGATAACAGATGCAGCCACCCGGCGAACGCATTCTCGTGTATGGCAACGAGCGTGATCCGCTGCTCCAGCACGTTTTCTTGCCAGCATCGTTCGATTTTATCGTAGGTATTTCCGATCCCATGTCCGTTAAGTTCCCGATACAGCATTTCTACGTCGTCACGGGTCATTCGCCGTATGATCAATTGCGATTCCATAGGATTCATCTCCTTCGCCTCCGGCACTTCGCGCAGCTCCTTGCGCGAATGCGACGGCGCATGATGGCTGTCGGCCTCACTTCTCACCATGCTCGATCCTCACCGGCACCGTCCAAGATACCGGAAGCAGGTCGGCTTGCGCCGCTTACGCCGGCTGCTCGACCTCGTCTTCCTCGACATCCGCTTTCGTTTCCTCGCCCTGCCACAGCAGCTGCATCTCCGTGCTGGTCTCCAGCAGCTCGGCCAGCGTGCCTTCGGCTTCGATTCGCCCGTCCTTCATGACAAGGATATGGTCGGCTTGCGCCAGCGCCGCCCTCCGATGCGATACCGCGATGCAGGTCATGTCCGGTTCCCGGAACAACCGCTCCCATAACGTTCTCTCCGTCTCGACGTCGAGCGCGCTGGACAAATCGTCGAAGAGGAACACGTCCGAGCGCGTCATCAGCATCCGGGCCGTCGCGGCACGTTGAATCTGTCCGCCGGAAAGCATGACGCCGCGGGGGCCGACGAACGTTTCCAGCCCGTTCTCTAACGAGCGCAGATCCTGCTCCATGACGGCCAATCGAATCGCGCGTTCCAGCTCCTCCGCGCCAGCCGGATTGCCTTGCGTCATGTTCTCGCGCAGCGTGTCGCTGAACAGCCGCGGCACTTGGGGCGTATAGGACGTCCGCGGCGGCTTCATGTGGCTGGCCGGATCATCGATCACCCGCCCGTTCCACCGAATCTCGCCCTCCGATTTCGGCAGCAGGCCGAGAAGCGCGCGCACGAGCGTCGATTTGCCCGATCCGATCCGGCCGGTAATGACCAGGAACTTGCCGCGTTCCAGACGAAAGCCGACATCCCGAATACCGTTCGTTGAATGGGGGTACGTATACGACAGGCCTCGAACCTCCAGGCTCAGCAGGCGATCTTCCGCAAGCGCGGCCGGGCTTTCGCATTCCGGCGGATCGCCGTACAGATGGATTTCGCCATGCTCCATGATGTCGTCCTCCTCGCCCGGACGAAACAAAATCCGCATGCGGTCGAGCGCGACGCGCAGCCGCTTATGCTGGAATACCATATACCCGAACAGCGAAACGCTGAACGCGAACGTGCTCAGATACGACGTGAACAACGCGAAGTCGCCGACCGTGAACCGGCCCGCCTTCATCTCCGCGGCGCACATCAGGAGGATGACGCCCGTGCAGATGCTGAGCACGTGCTGATTGAGCGAGCGCATCCACTGCCGGAACAGATTGTCGCGCAAAGCCGCCTTCCTCCGGCCCTCGTTCAGCTTCAGAAAACGGTTCAGCACATGGTCTTCCGCCTGGCCGAGCTTCACGGCCTGCACGGCCCCGAACGTCTCGGCGATGAAACCGGTAATACGGCCGGTCGCTTCCCGGTTCAACTGGGCGTACCGTCTAGCCCGGCTGCCCGACAGGTTGTTGAACAGCGTGACGACGACGAGGGGGAGAATCGCGACCAGCGTGATCTGCCAGTTGATGCGCACCATAATCACGATGCATGTGACCGCATAAATGACGCGGCCCCAGAAATCGACCCAGGATTCCACGTATTCGACGACTTCGTCCACGTCTTCCCGGAACCGGGTCATCGCTTCTCCCGGCGAAGCCGGCAGATTGCGGCCGGGCCAGCGCATAATCCCTGCGAGCATATTGCGGCGAAGAACGGCCTGGATGTGATAGAAATACGTCGCCCACTTGTAGAAGGCCGCCAGAAACATGCCGATTCTGGCAAAACGGACCAGCGCCACGACGATCAGCGGCAGCACGAGCCAGCGATAATCGTGAGACTGGGTTGTCGCCCGGTCGAAAAACCATTTCATTCCGAGCCCGATGCCGACGGGCATCGCGTGAAAGATCCCCCACATCAAGCCGTTGACAAGATACAGAGCGGGGTTGTAGCGAAACAATCTCCCTATGAATTTCGTAACGGTCATGCCCGCTCCTCCTGTCGGTCGGCTCGCAGCAGCCGGGCGTATTCCGAGGACGGATTCTGCGCCAATGCTTCCCGCTCGCCGAACTCGATGACGCGTCCTTGACGCAGCATCATGATTTTGTCGACTTGATCCAGCGTGGCCAATCGGTGCGCGATCACGATCCCAGTGCATCGTTCCATCAACTGATCCACGGCCTTCTGCAGCATCGATTCCGTCGCGGCGTCAAGCCGCGAGGACGGTTCGTCGAGGACGATCAGGCTCGGCTGCGTCAGGAATACCCGCGTCAGCGCGAACAATTGCGCTTCGCCCGCGGAGAGCGACGTTCCTCCGGCAGAAAGCCGCGTATCCAGCCCTTGCGGCAGCGCCTCGATCCATGGCCGCAGGCCGAGCCGCCCGGCCGTCTCGAGAATCTCCTCGTCCGATAGCCGCGGATTGAACAGCGTCAGATTGTCGCGCAGCGTGCCGTCGATCAGCTGTACGTCCTGCGTGACCATGCCGACTCTTCGATACAGCGACTTCAGGCGCAGATCGCGGATATCCGTGCCTCCGACCCGTATTACGCCGCTGTCTAAATTATAGAGACGGAGCAGCAGCCGGCTGATGCTCGACTTGCCGCTGCCGGTTCGTCCGATGAGGCCAAGCCGCTCTCCCGGTTTCAGCTCGAAGCAGATGTCGTGCAGGATCCGCTGATCCGCATTGTAACTGAAATTCACCTGCTCGAACGACACGGACAGCGGTCCTTGCGGCAGCTCGTCGCCTTCGCCGTCCTCGATTTCGCTCTTCAGCGAGAGCAGCTCCTGTGCGCGGCGCATGCCGGACTTCGCCTTCTGGAACTCCTGCAGCTGGTCGCCGAGCTGTTCGATCGGGTCGTTCAGCATTTGCGTGTACTGGAAGAAGAGAAACAGCATGCCGAGCGTGATCCGTCCATGCAAATAATTGTAGACGCTGACCATCAGCACGGCGGTCATGGAGACCGTGAATAGCGCGACCGTCACGTTCCACGGCATGATCCGGAGCATCCACGCCTTGCGCCCGGCAAGGAAGACCGCGCGCATCGCCTTGTGATAGCGGTTCATGAGCCGCGGCACGCCGCCGTTCGCTTGCACGTCCTCGATGCCGGCGATCCGTTCCTCGATCAAGCCGTAGAGCGATGCGTTCGCTTGGCGCTCCGACTGGGAGGCGCTCACGCCCAAATCGCGTATTCGGAACATGATGCCGATGGACAGACAGGTGAACGCCGTCATGGTCGCGGCGATCGGCCAATTGTAGGCGAACATGTAGCCGAGAATGCCTGCGAGCAGGACGAAGCTGCCGATGATCTTGACGACGAACATCGCGAAGAAATTGGACATGCTGTTCACGTCGCCGTCGATGCGTTCAATCATCTCGCCCGGCGTCTTCACGTTTTGAAATCTCATGTCGAGCCGCAGCGTGTGCTGAAGCAAATTGGCCCGAATCTGGTTGGTCGCTCGCCATGCGACGTCATTCCCCAGGTAGCTGAGCCAGACCGAGAACAATTGACTGAACACGGCGGCGGCGAGATACAGTCCAGCCAGCGTCAGCAGGCTTGACACGCTCCCGCCCCCGGTCGCCCGGTCGATGAATCGTTGAATGAGCTGCGGGTTCAACAGCTGAAGCGCCGTCGTCGCCAGCAGCAGAAGCAGCAGCGCGAGCAGTCGCCATTTGACGGGGCGCAGGTAGCGGAG
>NZ_CP048209.1:5187500-5680000 GCF_010119935.1 Paenibacillus lycopersici
CGTTATATCGGTGTAGTCCATCAGCACGTCGTACAGAATTTTCTCGTTCGCCAGATCGATCATCCGGCCGAGCTTGCGCTGCTCTTCTTTCTGAAGCGCCTGCTTGCTGCGCCGCTCCGACATGACGCGGGCGATCACGCCGGTCAGCTCGTCGTACGGAATCGGCTTCAGGATATAATCCTTGACGCCGTATTGAATCGCCGAGCGCGTATACGAGAAATCCTGATAGCCCGAAAGCATGATGACATCGCATTGCATGCCGGACTCGCGAATATTCCGAACCAGCTCCAAGCCGTCCATAACGGGCATCCGAATGTCGCACAGCACCAGATCCGGCTGTTCGGCCTTCAGCAGCTCCAGCGCCTCGACCCCGTTCTTCGCCGTGCCGGCGATCGCGAGCCCCAGCATGCTCCAAGGGATGACCTTCTCCAAATTGCGCGTAATATGAAGCTCGTCGTCGACAAGCAGTACTTTGCCGTTGTTGTTCAAGGCCCTCACCTCTGCTTCGGTATGTTGATCCGAATGACTGTCCCCTGCCCGGCCGCGGAACAAAGCCGCAAGCCGTACTGCGGCCCGTAGTGGATGCGCAGCCGGTCCGCGACGTTGTGCAGCCCGAGTCCCCGGCTTTCGCCCTGCTGCGCGTCGGACGCTTCCGGCTCCAGCTCCCGTTCCCGCTCCTGCGACAAGCCGTTGATCCGTTTCAAGGCGTCCGGTTCCATGCCGATGCCGTTGTCGGAGACGAAGAACAGCAGCTCGTCCCCTTCGACCGTAATAACGATGCGGATCGTTCCGCTGTACGGCAATCCTTCGAAGCCGTGCTGGATGCTGTTCTCCACAAGCGGCTGCAGCGTCAGTTTCAGAATCGTGCACGACAGCGCTTCATCGGCGATTGCCAGCTCGTAGTTGAACACATCCTCGAAGCGGTACTTCTGAATCTCCAGATAGCTTCGCACATGCTCGACTTCCTGGCGCACCGTAATGATCTCGGAATGATGCATGCTCGTGCGCAGCAGGATGCTGAGCCGGCGCACCATGGCCATGATTTTGACGCCTTCGTTCTGGGCGGCCATCGCGTTGATCGACTCCAATGTATTGAACAGAAAATGCGGCTTGATCTGCGCCTGCATGAGCATCATTTCCGCCCGCTGCTTGCGTTCCTGCTCCGTACGCACCTCGGTCAGCAGTCCGCGGATCGTGTCCACCATGCTGTTGAAGCTGCTGGCGAGCAGCATCGTTTCGTCCTTGCCCTTGGCAGGGACGCGGATATCGAGCATTCCCTGCTCCACAAGGCGCATTCTGCGGACGACGCGGATGATCGCCTTGGCTACCCGGCCGACGAAGAAAATATTGAACAGCACCGCGGACACGAGGCAAAGCAGCGTAATGCCGCCGATCCACTGAACGAAGCGGACGTTCTCGCTGGTCAGCGACTGCCACGATTTTACGGACACCAGCACCCAGCCGCTCCGGTCGAGGTTATAGGAGGAAATGAGGGAATCCTCCTGGCCGAACATCCCGTGATAGCTGGCGTACCGTTCCGTCGCCTGCAGCTTCAGCTTCGTCTCGTCGCCGACCTGCCGCCCGTCGAGCTCATGCCGGCTGTCCATCATAATCAGTCCGTCCTGATCGATGATCAAATAGCGCGATTGCGTCTGCTGTTCGCCGGTCAGCGTGAAGTCCTGCAGCATGCTGTCGACCTCGTCCGACTTGACCTGCGTGACCATGATCCCGGAATCGTTCAGCGTCTCGGCATCCTTGACGAGGCGCATCTGCGTGAACAGCGCGGCGCCGGTGCCCGTCAGCTTCGGCTGCTCGTAAGGGCCGAGCCAGAGCGGACGGCCGGCCAGCTTCATGATAGCCGGATAAACGGAATGATGCTGCAGCAAATCGTACGGAATCGGTTTGAACGTCGTCGGATCGTTCCGGTAGGAACGGAACATCGTGCCGTCCTTGCCATACAGGACGATCATGCTAAGCGCCGGATTCTGGAAGAGGATCGTGCCCAGCGATTTCTCGTATTGGCTGATGGCGATCAACCGGCTCGCGTCGTTGACGGAATCGCGGGAGCTGCGCAGCGCTCCCTGAACGCTCGGGTTCGTGATGCTGGAATTCGTCAATTGGTCCAGCTCCCGGAAGAAATAACGGATATTGCCGCCGACCGCCTTGAGCGTAATCTCGGTCTGCTCGCTGTATTTCTTCTCCAGCAGACGCTCCGAATTCAGGAACGAGACGATGCCGAGCCCGATCAGCGGCACGACGATCAACAGAATGAAAGCTAGCAGCAGCTTGGGGCGCAGATTCATAGACAGAACTCCTTGGGCAAGTTGCGGATGGCATGTGACGTCGAGCCGGCGGACCCCGTGGAAGATTGCATCAGGCTTGCCGGACCTATAGCAAGGTAGCTTTTGACGCTCTCCGCGGTCATCTCGCCGATATTAAGCGCTTGCAGAAACGGATTAACGGCAGAACGATGCCGGCGAACGGTCCCGGCGCGCAGCCCCTCCATAACTCCTCTATCGCCAACTCCAGCGGAATAGATGGTAGATGGCATATGTACAAGAAGAATGAAGAACGTAATCGGCAATCCTAGGTGAAGTATACCAAAAAGCTCGACCGGTTATTTCTGCGCGTTCGCCTTGGCTTGCGATGCCTGGATTTCCTGCGCGACGGCTTCCGGCTTCTTCACTTTGCCGATCAGCTCCTGCAGGCCTACGCCTACGTCGGCGCCGACGCTCGGCTGCACGATGGCGTCGAACGCTTTCCAGGAGGACGACGCGCTCGCCATGACCTGCAGCACTTCGGAGATGAGCGGATCCACGCCGGACAGATCGGACAGCTTCATGGACGGCAGCACTTTGTCTTCGAGCAGCGTCCGCTTCTGGATTTCCTCGTTGAAGAAGTTCTTGATGAACGCTTTGACCATCGCCTTCTGATCGTCCGTCAGGTTGGCCGAGAAGCCGAAGCCGTTGGAATAGCTCGCGTTGATCGACGTTTGGTCGCCCTTGCCGCCCGCGATGGACGGGAAGGAGAAGTAGCCGATGTTGCCTTTCAGGCTCCCGGCTTCGTCGCCCGTGAACCGGTTCGCGTCCCATGTGCCCGTGAAGACCATCGCCGCATCGCCGTTCAGGAATCTCGCGCCCTGCTCCGCGTAGGCCAGGCCGAGCGCGCCTTTCGTAAAGTAATCGTTATCCACCAGCTTCTCGTAATCCGCGAACCCTGCGACGAAATCGGGATCGGTCCATTTGGCCGCGCCGGTCAGGAGACCCTCGAACGCTCTGATGCCGACATGCCGCTCCATGACGGTGTTCCAGAGCATGCCGTTGACCCAGGCGTCCTTCGCAGCCAGCGCGAACGGGGTTTTGCCGTTCGCTTTGATCGCGTCCGCCAGCCGGAGCAGCTCGTCGAACGTCTTCGGGATGGCGAGATGCATATCCGCGAACATTTTCTTGTTGTAGAAAATGCCCTCGCTGTACCCGCCGAACGGCAGACCGTACACTTTGCCGCCGATGGTGAATTCGTCCAGGCTCGCGAATTTATCCTTGATGCCCAATTCCTCGATGATCGGCGTCAGATCGAGCATGCGCCCCGCCTTCACGTACAGGTTCAAGTCGGCGCCGCCGAATACTTCGAATATATCCGGCGGATTGCCTGCCGCCATCTCCGCTTTCAGCTTCTGATCGCGGTTGACGACTTCGTCGATGCCTTCCATGCTGATTTTGAGCCCGGGATTCTCCTTCTCCGTCTTCGCGACGACGTCCTGAAAGATCTTCAAGCGGACCTTGCTTGTATCTTTGATTTGCGTATGGCGGAGGGATAAGGCGACGTCCCTGGCTGCAGACATGTGCGTTATGACGCCGTCGGTTGTCGTGTTCGCTGCTTGGTCGGAAGCCTTGCTCGAGGATCCGCAAGCGGAGAGAACAAGGGATGCGGACATTATGGCCGCCGCAGCGATCGCCAACCTCTTCCTCATGCAAAGACCTCCTTACTTGCGAATCATGGTATTCTAGCGTTCCTTGCTTATCCTTTGCCATCTAAATTATAGAAGAGACTGACAACGAAAAGGAGGTCGAAATTACCACGGGACCGGGCGACTTTTCGATGGCGATGCGAGCCGGGGCGAAAATAAACCCACAGGAAGCGATTATCCTGTGGGCACCGTGTTCAATGAAAGAATCGTATTCGCCTTGCGCCAGTTTCCGTTACGCCGGACGGCTCAGCTTACCACGCGTATGCGCGCGGGGCTTCTCCGCCGGGACCCGGGAAGATCTCGTCGATCCGCTTGAGCGTCGCTTCGCCCAGCTCCGCTTCCACGACGCGCAGGGAGCGCTCGAACTGCTCCAGCGTCCGAACGCCGATGATCGGCGCGGTTACCGCCGGATTGGCGAGCAGCCATGCCAGCGAGACGACGTCCTCGCGCTCGCCGAGCTCGTCGCACAGCTTCGCGTAGGCGTCCAGCTGCGCGGCATGCTTCTCGAAGCGCGCTACGTCGCCGCTCCGCTTGCCGCCGCCGCCGCGTTTGAGGTTGCCCGCGAGCAGGCCGCCGTCCAGCGGGCTCCACGGAATGACGCCGATGCCGAGGCCTTGCGCCGCAGGAAGCACTTCCAGCTCCGGCAAACGGCAAAGCAGGTTATATTTGTGCTGCTCCGACACGAGGCCGAGTACGCCGCGCGCCTTGGCTTCGCCCTGCGCGACGGCAAGGTCCCAGCCGGCGAAGTTGCTCGCGCCGACGTAACCGATCTTGCCCTGCGTCTGAGCGGCCGAGAAAGCGTTCCACAGCTCGTCCCAGCTAACGTTACGGTCGACGTGGTGCATCTGGTACAGCTCGATATGATCGGTTTGCAGACGCTTCAGCGAGCCTTCCAGGTGACGGCGAAGCTTGTACGACGACAGGCCGCCATCGCGGTTCGGGCCGTCGTTCTTATCGCTCATGTCGCCGTAGAATTTCGTCGCCAGCACCGTGCGCTCGCGGCGTCCGCCGCCCTGCGCGAACCAGCGGCCGATGATTTCCTCGGTGCGGCCGGCGTTCTCGCCCCAGCCGTAAATGTTCGCTGTATCGAAAAAATTGATGCCGGCGTCGAGCGCCGCATCCATGATTTTGAAAGCTTCCTTCTCATCCGTATCGACGCCGAAATTCATCGTGCCGAGGCAAAGACGGCTGACCTTCAAACCTGAACGTCCCAAATAAGTGTACTTCATGTTTACAACTCCTTTGGATATGAGAATGGCTGCAACCGGACAACGAGGAAGATTGTCCCTTCCCCCTCATACAGAATAGCAGGCGCTCAAGGATCTGTCATGCATCTTCTTCCCCGGAACGCATGTCCCGGACGGCGTCCCGGACCGCGCGGTAAAAATCGCGCCATTGCGGCGCCGCTCCCGCAGGTCCGATGGCGGGCGGAGCGTCCGGTGCCGCGGCGGCTCCGGGCAGGGCCGGCGCGCCGGCCGCCCGGTCGGACGCGCCCGGCCGGCCGGCATCGAGCCTCCCGGCGAGCGCTTCGCCCTCGGCCTGGCCAGCCGCCGGGCGCGGACGGACTTCTGCCCGTTCCCCGTTGTCCGGCTCATGATTGGATTCCGCCAACTGCTGCGCCTCCTCGCTTCGCGCGGCTTCATGCCGCGCTTCATAGTCCGATTACCCTAATATCCGATTATCCTGTATCCGACTATCCCTTATTCGACTCCCCTTACCCTTTCAGCCGATGCTTCCGCAGCGAGAACAGCTCGCGCAGCTCGTCGGTGGACAGCTCCGTGATCCAGTTCTCCGAGCCGCTGACGACTTGGTCGTTGAGCAGCTGCTTCTTCGAAATCATCTCGTCGATCCGCTCCTCCAGCGTGCCGAGCGTGACGTACTTGTGCACTTGCACGTTGCGCCGCTGGCCGATCCGGAACGCCCGGTCCGTCGCCTGATTCTCCACCGCCGGGTTCCACCACCGGTCGAAATGGACGACGTGGTTCGCCGCCGTCAAGTTCAGCCCCGTGCCGCCCGCCTTCAGCGACAGCACGAACGCGCAGCCGGGCTCGGCTTCATTCTGGAACGACGCGATCATCGCATCGCGTTCCGCCTTCGGCACGGCGCCGTACAAATACGGCGTCGGCAAGCCGATGCGCTCTTCCAGCAGCCGCTTCAGCGTCAAGCCCATCTCTACGTACTGCGTGAAGATCAGGCAGCGCTCGCCTTCGGCCGCGATCTCCTCCGCCATTTCCAGCAGGCGGAGCACCTTGTTGGACCGCTCGGGGTCCCATGCGCCGGGCAGCGCACGGTCTTCCTTCAGCAGCAGGCTCGGATGATCGCATACCTGCTTCAGGCGCGTCAGCGTGGACAGGATCAGGCCGCGCCGCTGCAGCCCGCCGGCCTTCTCGAGACCGTTCATCAGCTCGGCCACGATGTTCTCGTACAGCGCGCCCTGTTCGACCGTGAGCGATAAATACGTGTTCATCTCGTTCTTCTCCGGCAGCGCGAGCTGAATCGCCGGATCCTTCTTCAGCCGGCGCAGCATGAACGGCTTCACCCAGCGCTGCAGCTCGGCGATCCGATCCGCGTCCCGGTCCTTCTCGATCGGGAGGACGACCGCCTTGCGAAACTCGTTCAAGCTGCCCAAGTAGCCCGGATTCGTGAAGTCGTATAGCGACCACAGCTCGGTCAGCCGGTTCTCCATCGGCGTGCCCGTCAGCGCAATCCGGTGGTTCGCCTGCAGGCGCCGGATGGACGAGGACTGCTTCGTGTAGTAGTTCTTTATATTTTGCGCTTCGTCCAGACAGACGACGTCCCATGGAATGCGCTGCATCTCTTCCTCGTCGATCGGGGCGAGCGTGTACGACGTAATGACGAGGTCCGCTTCCGCGACCGCAGCCGCGAAATCTTCGCCCCGCGCGCGCTTCGGCCCGTAATGGACGAGCACGCGAATGTCCGGCGCGAACCGTTCCAGCTCCTTCTCCCAGTTGCCGATGACCGACGTCGGACAGATGAGCAGCGAAGGACCGAGCCCGCCTCTCTCCATGACATGGAGCAGATAGGCGGTGAACTGTATCGTTTTGCCGAGCCCCATGTCGTCCGACAAACAAGCGCCAAGCCCGAAACGCCGCAGGAACGCGAGCCAGGATACGCCCTGCAGCTGATAATGCCGCAGCTCGCCGTGGAACGCTTCCGGTATCTCCACGAGCGGAAGATCGCTCGACTCGTTCAGCTTGGCGATCCACGCGGCCAAATGCTCGTTCAGCTCCACTTCCGCGGTCAGCGCTTCGCTGATCTCGCTCTCCGGCTCCAGCTCCGTGCCGCCGCGCAGATGCATCTCGAAGACATCCCGCATCGTGAAGCCTTTCTTGCCGCCGTTCTTCTTCAGCCAGCGCCGCAGCCGCTCCATGTCGCCGGGATCCAGATGCACCCATTCGCCGTCGATCTTCAGCAGACGCTTGTTCTCGGCCGCCAGCTGGAGGAATTCCGCTTCGCTCATGTCGACGTTGCCGACGGCAAGCTTCCAGTCGAAATCGACGATCTGCTGCAGGCCGAACATCGACTGTTCGCCGGAGCCGACGGACGATTTCACCTTCGCCTTCAGCTTCATCTTCCGGCCCCGGGCGGCTTCCCACCAGCCCGGCAGCAGCACGGAGCAGCCCGCGGCAAGCAGCTTGACGCTCTCGTGCTCCAGAAACTCCCACGCCTGCATATCGGTCAGTTCCGTTAGGATCTCTTCCGCGGCGAGAGGCTCGCCGTCCGCGCTTGCAGGCTGGTTCCAATCCGCCAGCGCCGCCGTCCATTTCGCTTCTTCCTTCGCCAGCCGTTCGGCAAAATCGGCTTGCCACGCTTCGGGCGCGTCGGCCGGAAGCGCGAAGCGCGTCTGCTTGCCGTTCGCGTCGGCGCTTCCGGATTCGGCGGAGCCCGCAGCGCCGCGCGATCCGTCCCGGCCGTCCGCGGACAGCGCCAGCGTGTACCACGCCCCGCCCGATTCGCGGTCCTGCAGCGCCGGGCGCAGCCGCCAGCCGTGCCGCTCGTTCGGCTCCAGCAGCTGCAGCGCGATCCGGAACGGCACTTGGTCCTGCTTCATCCCGATCGAGACCAGCCAGTCGTCCTCGTCGGCCGCCTTCATCGTCAGCGCGCCTTCGCCCGCGGCATGCGCGGCATCGCGCCATGCTTCGCCCGCGGCCGGATTCGCCGCGATCAGCTCCTCGACGATGCCGCTGAGCCAGCCCTGCACGGCAGCCGCATCGCCATGCGCTTCCAGCCGCGGCACAAGATTGCGCCACGCTTCCAGCGCCCCGGGCTCGCCCTGCGGCAATTCGAGGCGCCATGCGCGGGCGTCGGGCCGCCAGCGCGACCAATCCGGCGTATACCAGCCGTTCAGCAGCGCCTGCCGCAGCAGCGACGCAAGCTCGGACAAGCACAGCGCCCGCTCGCTCCACTCGACCTGCAGCAGATGAACGGGCTTCGGGGACGAGAGGTAATCCATCGCGATAGCCGGCGTCATCGCCATTTCCGTCCGCTTCAGCCGTTCGTTGCTGCTCTCCTCGATCTCCGCGCCGTACCAGGAGGCTTCATGCCAGGCGAACAACAGCCGCCGCAGCCGAATCGTCAACCCGGCGGCATGCGCGGCGGCGAGCACGACGCCCTCGCCTTCCTTCCAGAAACCGTCCATTACGATTGTTTCAGCGCCCGTATACCCTCTCATGTGACAATCTTTCCTCTCCAAAGCTCTTCCTGCAGCGCGCGCAGCCGCTGGTGCTTATGCACGATGCCGTCCACGAACCGGCTCCACGCGTCGTGCTGCTTCTCCGCCTTGTACAGCTTCTCGAGCCGCTTCATCAGCTTGACCGCCTGCCGGTAGCCTTGGCGGTTGCGCGAACGAATGGCGCCGTCGATCGCTTGATGATACAGCGGATAGAGCACGCGCGGCGCCGCCTTGCCGATCTCCCGCAGCAGCTGAACGTCGATCTCGTCGGGCTCGATGCCGAACAGCAGCTGCAGATCCGCCCATTTCGCATACTGGCGCAAATCCAGCCAATGCTCCGTCAGCGCGGAATAGGAATACGGCAGGAACGAGACCAAATACCGCTGCCAGCGCGGGTTCTCCGGCTGCTGACGGTCGGCGAGCCGGCACATCGAGAGGAACGGCCCGAACGCTTTCGATTTGCGCTCGGCCTCCAGGCCCTCATACAGATAGCCGATCCATGCTTCCAGTTTGCCCCAGTCGCGCTCTTCCAGCCGCTGCAGCGCGCAATCGCAGGCGAGGAGCGCCGTCCGGTTGAATACCGTGCGGCGCAGCAGCGCCATCGCATCCCCGTCGCGGTTATCCGCGAACGCCAGGAAAGCGAGCGCCATCGGCAGGAAGAAGATGCCGTGCGCGCCTTTCGTCAGCTCCAAGCGCTCCCGCAGCAGCGCTTCCTCCCGCGCCGCCCACTTCGCATCGCCGATCAGCTGCGACCAGAGCGCGAAATACAGCGCCTCCCAGCGGTGCAGCTGCTGCTCGCGATCCATGTCGCGGCCGTGAAAGACCGCAATCAAGCTCTCGACGGCCTTCCGTTCGTCCGCATGAAGCGCCGCGGGATCCAGCTCCGACGCCAGCTCCTGGTATTGATTGACCCAAGGCTCCGTCATCCGCGCAAACGCCATTTCGTAGTAGTAACGGCTGTAGCTGTCGGTATGCGAATACGCGCGTTCCGCCTGCTCCAGCACGAACACGACGCCGTGCATCCAGTGCAGCTTGCGCAGTCCGGCCTCCCAATTCTTCGAGACCGCCTTGATCGACGTCAGCACGGACTGCAGCGGATGAAGCGAATGGCGGCACTGCTTCCATGCCTCGCCGTGTTTGTCCTCCATCTCGTCCAGCCAGCGTTCCGGGCTGCGCTCGCTCGAGCGGGCATCGGAACCGTTCGCCGCCTCGCCGGCAGGAGGCTCGTAGGCGATACCGTTCAATAACCGGTTATGGACTTCATCCGGACTGGCCCCGACATAGGCTTGGTAGGCATAGAAGACGGCCGCCATATGCTTGCAGACGCCCTTCACCGGACAGGTGCACGCGCTGAACCCGAAATCGTCGCTGTCCAGCGTTACCGCGTAAATCGCCGTTCCTTTCACGACGCCATAGACGGAGAAGCCCTCCATGACTTGAACCGACAGCACTTTCTCGCGGCGATAATAATCGAAGCCTTTCTCCAGCACATCCAGCGGAAATTTGCTTGCGAACGCAGTTTCCAATGTCCGCAGCCGCCCGTCGTCCAGCTGAAAAAAGTTGCTCATGGCGCCCCTCCGTTCATTCGTACCCATTCCTGCCATTATACCACAACACATGCCGTTCTCGCTTTCCAATCCGGCACGGAACCCTGGAGGAACATTAGAGATTGAGATCGGGAACGGGATGGCGCAAGCGCTCGCCACATAAAAAGGCCCCTGTCCGTTATGGACCGGGGCCGAGAAACGCTTGGAAAAATCGGGATGATAGCGGGATTAGCACGGGATCTTGATAATGAACGATACGACATTCGGCTCGTCGACGGCCAGCGTGATCACGCCTTTATACTTGTCGACGATGGATTTCACGATATGCAGGCCGAGACCGGAATGTCCGCCGGCCTTCGTCGAATAACCGGCTTGGAACAGCGGCTTGTCCTGCAGCTCCGCCGCGCCGCTGCATGTATTGCGGATGACGAACTGGCAGCAATCGGATTGCTGCAGCGCCGCGATGCTGACCTTGCGGTCGCCTTCCTCGTACTTCATGACTTCGTCGAAGGCGTTATCGATCAGATTGCCGAGCAGCCGCGTCATGTCAAGCGACTTGATCCCGAGTTCCAGCATGTTCATGTCGCTGAGCTCGGTTTGAAAATCGACCTTCAGCATTTCCGCCTGCAGCATCTTGGAGCGGATGAGCGCCGCGATCGCCGGGTTGCCGATATTGATAATGTCGTTCATCTGCTGGATTTCGCCGGTCAATTCTTCGGCGTAGGCCGTCAGCTCCTCGGTCTTGCCGAGCTTCGCAAGCGAATGCATCGTCTGTACGTGATTCAAGAAATCATGCCGCTGAGACCGGATGGACTGGAACATGCCGTTGATCTCCTCCAGATACGTCTCCTGCGCCTTGCTGACCAGCTTGTCCTGCGACTTGCGATACGCCGCGACGACCCCGTACAGGAAGATCAGGCTGATGACGGTCGCTATGCCGATAATCAGTCCGATATTGATGAGCTGCTCGTTCAGCGTTTGCTGGATCGTGCCGTAATCCGCGGTCAGCGTCAGCACGTAACGCGGAATCGGTTGGCCTTCGCCGTCGAGCATGCTGGCGACTTGCGTGCCTACGGTGATCGGAATGAACAGCTTGATGACATGCTTGCCGCCGATGACCGCGTCCTGGTAGATCCTGGCGTCCCGCTCGATGGCGAGCTTCACGTTCGTTGTATCTCTGCGGTCCTTTAACGTGTATGTCCCGCCGATGATCGGATTTTGCGTCTGATGCGCCACCCATTCCCCGTTCTCGTTCAACGTCTCCGACTTGCCGTCCGGGAATGTCGCGGGATTGATCACGGCGATTTCCTTCAGCCAGTCATTGGCGCCGAGCGACTTATGAATCAGCGTATCGACGCCGGTCGCCTGGTCGAACGCCAGCTGCCTGCTCTCGTAGCTGATGTACGGGTCGGATATGTAATTCGTGGTGCCGTCGTAATAGTAGCCCCATTTTTGGATTGATTTCGTTTCCGTCGAGGAGAATTCGAACGGGCCCGTCCAGAAGTTCTGCAGCCGCTGGCCCCAGTCGATCGACACGTTCTTCTTGTCGAACAGCTGGTTGAACGCCGCGTACCACGGCTTCCAGCCGTTGGTCTCGTATCCGATCTCCTTGGGGTCGGAGGATTTGTATAACAGAATATTGTCTTTCGTCCGTTTCAACAGCGTGATGTCGACCAGGTCCAGCTTCTTCGCCAGCTCCTCGAGCTGATCGTTCGAAACGTTATCCACGTCGGGGTCCAGCGCATATTGCGTCGCGATGGACGCCGCCCGAAGCTCGCGTCCGATTTCTTCCTGATAGATTTCCGCGCCGGTGCGCGAGGTTTCGATCGACAGGGCAATTTGCTTCGCCACTGAATTCAGCTCGCGGCGGAGGCCGCCTTCCAACGAATTCTTCGTTGTCATGTAATATATAATGTTGTTTACGCCGAGAAGCACGGCGATTAACACGATGATCAACAGCCAGGCATTACGAGACATGTCACAATTCTCCAATTCAAACCATATTTTCTGCGCACTCATGGATGCGGATTGCCCGGCGAACGCTATCATTATGAATGATTTTGACAAGAGTGACAATGTGTGAATTATACAGTTCTGGAACAAATGAGCGATTTCGTCGGAGCTGTCCGAAGACGCCTGGAAATCAGCGGCGTTCCGTTCAGGAACGCATGCCTCGCAGCCAGGCGAGCAGCGCCCATTTCCGTTCCTGGCGCTTCTTGTAGCGCGGCAGCGAACGGTAGATCGTCCCGCATTCCGCAAGCATTCGCTTCGCTTCGTCGTGCTGCCCGAGCAAGGCGTACAGGCCCGCGAGCCTGTAATACGCTTCGATCGACGAAGAATGGATGCCGCGGAACGACTGAAGGTAGCCGATCGCCTTCTGCGGCTCCTTCTTCGCGTATATCGCCGCAAGGCGCAGGTACGGCGTGCCGTATTTCACCCGGGGATTGATGGACAGCGCGTTGCCGGTCGCCGCCTCCGCCGCTTCCGTCTCGCCCAAATGGTGCAGGCAGGCGCCGAGATCGTCCCAGAATTCCGCCGAATTCTCCAATGCGTCCTGGAGCGGCATCAGCCAGCTCTTCGCCTCCGCATATCGCTTGCGCTCGATCAGCAGCCTCGCAAGCTCGTGCTTGGCCGGGAGATCGTTCGGATTCATGGCGATTTGCTGCCGCAGCCGCTTGATCGCGCCGAATCGGCGGAGCGGCTTGACGACGCTCGGCGTCAAACCGACGTAACGGCGTTCAAGCATGTATAAAATAATCAAGAGTACGATTGCCGCAAGAATCGGACTTCCCGTCAGCCACCATAATAAGCCGAAAATCAATACCTTCCCCATAGCGCCTCCCGATGTTTGCCGAAGTTGGAATCTCTCTTCATTGTACACGATCCGCCCCCTTCCTCATAGCGAGGATTGCGGCGGGCGAGCGCGGATTGCGTATTGCGCGCGGTCCGGCGGCGGCCTTACACTAACGAGGAAGCTAGCATGCCGACGAGCAGAAAGAAGGGGCCTTATTATGGAAGAATTGCGCGCCAAGCTGCCCGCATGGGTCGAAGCCAGCCGGGCACTGGCAAACGAAGGACAGGTGGCGTCCTACATCCCGGAACTGGCCAAGGCGCCGCGGGAGGCGCTCGGGATTACGATCATGGGACGCGACGGTTCGACCGTCTCCGCCGGCGAGACGGAGCTGCGCTTCACGATGCAAAGCATCTCGAAAGTGTTCACGCTGCTGCTTGCGCTGATCGACAACGGCGAGAAGGGCGTATTCGCCAAAGTCGGCATGGAGCCGACCGGCGACGATTTCAATTCCATGCTGAAGCTGGAGCTTGTCGAGCCGGGCAAGCCGTTCAATCCGCTGATCAATGCCGGGGCGATCGCGATCTCTTCCTTGATCCGCGGCAGCTCGCCGGCGGATAAGGTCGCGCGCATCCTGTCGTTCTTCGGCGAAGCCGCCGGGGTCCAGGCAGGCGGCTCCCTGAGCGTGAACGGGGAGGTATATCGTTCCGAATCCGCGACGGCGCATCGTAACCGGTCGTTGGCGTACTTTCTGAAAGACAACGAAGTGCTCGGAGAGGAGATCGACGTCGAAGACGTCTTGAGCGTCTACTTCCAGCATTGCTCCGTCGAGATTACGTGCGGGCAGCTGGCGCGCATGGCGCTCGTGCTCGCGCTCGGCGGCGCCGATCCCGTCAGCGGCCGTCAGCTGATTCCGCGGCGCTACGTGCGGATCGCCAAGGCGTTCATGCTCATGTGCGGCATGTACAACGCTTCCGGCGAATTCGCGATCCAAGTCGGCATCCCGGCCAAAAGCGGGGTGTCCGGCGGCATTCTCGCGCTGGTGCCCGGCCGTTACGGCATCGGCGTCATCGGACCCGCGCTGGGGCCCAAAGGCAACAGCACGGCCGGCGTGCATTTGCTCGAAACGATATCCGCTTCGCTGGATTGGTCGATCTTCTGATCAACCGGGGCGTCAAAAAAGGGACGGAGCAGTTCGAGCTGCTCCGTCCCTTATTCTGGTGCGATGCGTATCTTGAGGGCTTGCTCAGCCCATATGCATCATCATTTCCGGCTGATTGCCTTCCATGCCTTCGACCTTCGCCGGGCGGCGAAGCATCAAGCCGAGCACGGCGCCGAACACGGCGATGAACGTGAGCACGAGGAACGTGTCGCCGAACCCTGCCGCATAGGCGGTCAGCTGATCCTGGCCGTCCGTGACATGCGTCGCCACGCGCTTCGCCAGGATCGTGGACAAGCCGGCAACCGCGAACGACGTCATGACTTGCTGCGCCGCATTGGTCAAGGACGTTACGCGGCCGACGAGCTCGCGCGGCGCCGCCTGCATCAGATGCGTGTTGAGCGGCATCATGGACAGACCCATGCCCGCGCCGAGCAGCGTCAGCGGTCCCATGATCATCATCATGCTGGAATCCGCTTCGACCTTGGACAGAATGAACGCCGCGACGGTAACGAGCAGCATGCCGATGAACACGAGCGGCCTTGCGCCGATTTTATCGAACAGCTTGCCGCCGATCGGCATGAACACGCCGGCCGCGATCGCTTGCGGCAGCATGATCAAGCCCGTGTCGAGGGCGCCTTTGCCGTGTGCGTTCTGCAGGAACACCGGTACGAGGAACATCGTGCCGAACAAGGCGATTTGGGAGATCCACTGCACGACGATGCCGCGCGAGAAGTCCGAGGAACGGAATACGCGAAGCTCCAGCAGCGGTTCCTTCTGACGCAATTCGGCGATGACGAACAGGATCAGCGCGATCGCGCCGACGGCGATGCCCGTAATCGTCTTCGCGGACGACCAGCCGTTCGCGCCTTCGCTGACGCCGTAGGACAGGCCCGCGAACGCAAGCGGAGCAAGGATGAAGCCAAGACGGTCAAGCGCCGCAACCGCTTTGCGCTCGATGCGCGGCAGCGTGCGAATGCCGAGCAGGATACCGACCACGCCGATCGGAATATTGATCAGGAAGAGCCATTTCCAGCTGACTTGTTCGATCAGCCAGCCCGCGAGTACGGGACCGAGCGCCGGAGCAAGCAGGATCGGAATCCCCATCATGCCCATGACCTGGCCGACCTTCTCGGGCGGGCTCAGACGGTACGTGAACGCCATCGCGATCGGAAGCACCATGCCGCCGCCGAGACCTTGGAGAATACGGAAAATAATGAGCATTTCCACGCTCGTGGACAATGCGCACAGGAGCGAGCCGACGGTGAACAAGAAGACCGAAATCAGGAATACCTGCTTCGCGCCGAAACGGTCGGACAACCAGCCCGAGAGCGGGATCGCCGCCGCTTGCGCAAGCGCATAGCCCGTAACCGTCCAGCCGACGACTTGGAACGTCGAGTGGAATTCATTCATCAAACCGGGAAGCGCGACGTTAACGGCGGTTCCGTCCAGGACAACCATGAAAATACCGATAATGATTGCTGCGAGCGGGGCCAAAATTTTCTTGATTGAAAACGGCTCCTCGACGCTTGCCGCAGGTGAAGCTTGTGCCGACATGTATACCCTCCTACCCAAATCTGTTTTCCGCATCTGCGTCCCCGTTCGCTTGACATTGACCTCCCGACTAACGTGAGGGTACAATGGAGGCAATTACGAAACGAATTCGGACTGTGCGGTTTTTTATAAATGGACAATTGTCCGCTTTACTATTTACAGCTTACCTAACTACAGACCCATTGTCAATGAAAGACAGTGTTAAGTTTCCGTATGATTTTGGAAGGAGGGACCGGCATGCAGCAGCGCAATGAACGGAAAGATGCCGCCAGACACCGCGAATTAATCCTTGATACCGCTTCGCAGTTGTTTCACGAGCACGGCATCGAAAGCGTCAGCATGCACCAAATCGCCAAATCCGCCGGCGTCGGCCAAGGCACGCTGTACAGGCGGTACGCCTCGAAAGCCGAGCTCTGCATGGAGCTGATGGCCGACAGCTTCCAGCGGTTCATGAACGACATCGAGCAATATTTCGCGGAGGCGGAGGCCGCGGGCGCGCCTGTCCGCGAGAAGCTGGAGGGCTTCCTCTCCCGCGCGATCGCCTTTATCGGCAAGAAAATCGACTGGTTCAGCGCGATTCAACCGGCCGCCGATTGCGCGGAGGATCGCATGGATCTCTACAAATCGGAGCCGTTCGTATACGTCGTCGGCAAATTGAAGAGCTTGCTGGACGAGGCGGACCGCAGCGGCGAAGGATGCTGCGCGGACACGGAGTTCGCCGCGTTCATGCTCGCGAATGCCTTCGATGCCGGCATCTTCTTCTACTTGTTGAAGGAGCAACGCTTGACGCTTGAGCAGATTACGCAAAAGTACGTCAGTCATTTTACATGCCTGCTGCTGAAGTAACCTTGCTGCTGATCGACGGAAGCCGATATACGAAGAACGCCGCCGCAGGATCGATAATAGCGATCCCTCGGCGGCGTTTTTTTCGGTTATTTTATCGGTTATCGGTTATACATGTAACGTTCATCGGAAAATAATTCCTTATCCGTCGTATTGAGTCATGAGTTCCGATAACATCCGCTTCATCTCCAACACGAGTTCCCGCGGGCTTGTCACGACAGCCTCTCTGCCCAAGCCGATGAAGTACTTGGCGAAATACGCCAGCTCCCGTTGCGGAAAATTCCCTGCCAACCATCCTGTCCCGTCGTTACGCGCATGCAGCTTGCCTGCCGACCATAGCTCAGCCTCGCAGCGCTGCACGCCTTCCCTGCTCAATTCAACATGCAAACGGATCGAAGACTCCTGTATCGCTGGAGTATGGGATTTCCAATTGCCAAGGTGAACATGTCGAAGATCCAAGGGTGCCAATCCCGAAGCATCATGCGCCGCGGAATGAATGCGGTCGCAGCGGAACACGCGGAAGCCGTTTCGAAGAAAGCAATAGGAAGGGCAGTACCATAGACCGTTGCTCGCATAAATGCCGATGGGTTGTATTCTCCGGCACGATTGTCCTTCGCGTGATTCGTAATCGATAACGATGATTTTTTGAGAAATGGCTCCCTCCAGCAACACGGTCAGATGGGGAGACCCCAATTGTCTCGTCGGCGTTACAAAGTCAAACCGGTTCTTCATTTGATCGATCCGGTCTCTTATGCTGCCGGACATGTGCAAATAAAATTTGTTCAATGCCGAAGAAGCCTCCGATTCGAAAGGAAGAGAGGAGAAGTGACGCAAGGCGTGACTTGCAAAAAAAATAGCGGCGGCTTCCTCTTCGGTAAACGCAATGGGAGGCAGGATACTCTCCTTCAAAACCTGATATCCGCCGTGCGGCCCTACTTCCGAATATAAAGGAACGCCTAACTCGCTCAGTTCTTGCAGGTCTCTTATTATCGTCCTGGTCGATACGCCGAATTCTTGAGCAAGCTCCTTGACCGTGAACTTCCGTTTTCGGTTGACGGTCATCATCAATTCCATGATGCGTTTCGCCTTTAACATGATTTTATTTCGCCTCGATATTTTAATTATGACAACGTATGTCACTATTATGATTTACAATTGGCATTAAGTCCAGTCGAGCGGCGCACAAGACTATTCGCCGATTAAACCTGGATGAGCGTATATGTTGTCCAAATTAAACCTGAGGAGCTGTATTCGTATGCTGCTGCAAATGACCCCCTTTATATTTTTGGACGGAAACGCCAATGAAGCCATTCGATTCTATGAAGACGCGTTGGATGCCGAACTCACCTTTAAGCAAACGTTCGGGGATGCCCCTGCCGACCCTAATCATCCATTGCCGGTCGGCGTGAAAGACCGTATCGCCCATTCCATATTAAAGGCGGGCGATGCCGAACTATTCGTCGCCGATGTCGTTCCCGGAAAATCAACTCAAAGCGGAAATAAAGTATCGATCTGCATTACGACGAATGATCGCGATCAAGCCCAAAGGTACTATGATGCTTTGCAGCAAGGCGGTCAAGTGGTCTCGCCGCTCAAAGCAGTTTATTTTAGTCCCGCTTACGGAATCGTAACCGACAAGTTCGGCGTCACCTTCCAGATTTTCACCGCGCGGCCGCGTTAATGTTGTGGGGGGTAGCCCGCACCACGTCAAAAAACCTTCTAGCATCGGTTCCGTCGGAAACGGAATCTATGCTAGAAGGTTGAGCAAGGTATGCGGCGCAGGACGTCAAATTTTTAATTCCCCAAGCTTTATAAGCTCGACAACCGCTTGCGAACGACCTTTAACGTTTAATTTTTGCATAACATTAGAGATATGGTTCCGAACGGTTTTCTCGCTGATGAACAGCTGCTGAGCGATATCTCTAGTTGTCTTATCCTGTACCAGCAGCTCAAAAACCTCGCGTTCACGATGAGTTAATAAGAACTTGCTCTTCTGGTCGCTACCCATTGATGTTTGTCACCCCTCCTTGCTCGGGTTTTTATGGTTTAACAAGGTTAAGGGATACAGTCAAAGTATCATATGAAAGGGCAAATGGAGTGGTGCGGTTATCCTTAAAAATGGGCGGGTATTTGTCGTGCAGCCTATGTCCCTCGGCCATTCGGCCATCGCTTGCCGCATGCAAACAGCCATCCCGGCAAACGGGATGGCTGCAAGATTGTTGGGCACTATACACTGCTTCGAGCAAGCTCGCGGCAAACCGCGTCCTGGCACATGAACAGCTCCTGTTGCCGCCGCGCCGGCGCGGCAGGGACTGCCGGAACCGCTTCGAACCAGCCGGCTTCATGACGGCTGGTTCACGGTGCGTTCGTCGACGCAAGGAAACGGACAGGAAATCCGTTATTTGCTTCCTTAACACGTTTTTTCGTGAGCTGGCGGACAGGAAATCCGTTATATCGGCCGATTCACATGTTCTCGGTACCATCCGGGCATATTAACGGATCCTATGTCCGCGCGCTGCCCCAAAAGCCCGATTTCGCCAAAATAGCGGAACCTCTGTCCGCGAGTCTTCGAAGGGAATCCCTTTCTGTCCACTCCCTTCCACACTCTTCCTTTCCTATCCATACATGCGAAATATGCATCGTCGAGCTTTCCCGACAGCCTGACAGCCATCCCGTTCCCGGGATGGCTGCGAGCGCGCGGCGATTAGGCCTTCCAAGTCGTGCCGTCCGAAAATCTCACGGCCGTAATGCGGACGTTCTTCAGATGCGTCGTCAGCGTGTACAGGTTGAGCGTCCAGCTTGCCCCGTACTCGCCGCCGGACGAGATCGAGATATCCTGCGCGATGCCGTCCACGCGGTTCGAGCTGCCCAGCCAGACGTTGACGGGACGCTCGAAATCATCGTAACAGCTGAAGCTGATTTCGTAGGCGATAACGGTTTTTTCCGTTAAGTTCTTGACGGTGATGTTCGCCTCCGGAATGCCGATGGAGTTGTAGCTGATCGAGGCATCGGTCACTTTGAGCGGCTTGTTTTTGTTGGCCTGCAGTTCCTTCTTCAATGCGGCCTTCACCGCATCCGAGTAATCCTGGTAGATGCTGCGGATTTGATCCAAGTACCCGCCGGTACGGTAGTACGCTCTGATTTTGTCGTAATTCGGGTTCTCCTGCACGTTGTTCCCGTAATCCTTGACGCGCTTGACGACGGTGCCCATGTACACCTCGGCGCCATTGTAGCTTAGATTCTGCACCTGATATTCGGTGTACTTCACGGTGCTGCCCGCACCCAGGTCCGAAACCGATTGTTCATATTCGACGATGGCCTGCTTCTCGGTGTCGTAGAAGAAATCGACGAAGGTCACGTACAGAAAATTGGTCTTGGCTATGTTGCGGACATAATTGCCGGAAATAACGAGCGGCAAGCCATGCTGGAATTTCGTCGCGGCTTTGCCGGTCTTGATCGAAATCAATTTCGTCTTCGGGTCCGACGTTACGCTTGCGCCCAAGCAATCCGATACGAACCGCAGCGGCACCATCGTCGCGCCGTTAATGACCTGCGCCGGTACGGACATGATGACCGTAACGCCGTTCACGCTCGCCACGCGATTGCCCAGTCCCAAATTGATGATCAAGCCTTCCTTGCTGCCCTTCACGGTCTGGCTCGCTTTATCGAATGCCAACGTCAATCCGAGCTGCTTGAAAATCGGTCCTGCCGGCACGAGCGTCGTACCGTTCTGCACGACCGCCGGCTGCGGCAGCGCCAGCTTCGTGCCGTCAACGGCGATCGCGATGCCGCTTGCCTGCGCGCTTGCTGCAGCAGGAAGCTGCAGCAGGAGCAGCATGAAGCAAAGTATTGCGATGATTTTGTTCTTCAATTTCCCCCGTCTCCTTTTTGCGACAAAACTATTGTAGATTTTCCATTTTCCAGCAATTTCCGCTATCATTCTAGCACATCAAGACTATCGACTCAACTAGTTTATTAGTCTTGCAGTCCCGTCTTTCGGAGCCGAACACAAAAAAAAGGCCATCAGCCAGACAAATGTCTGACTGATGACCTTACGCTGCACTGCCAACCGGCTATCTCCGCCAGTATGCCTCATGCGCGTACCGGTACGACTCCGGCTGCTTGGGCTCGCTGATCGCGAAGGCGCCCTTCGGCTTGTAGACGTACGGCGTCTCGCCCTGCGCGTAAGCCGCCGATTTGCGGCGATCGATACAATCCAGCAGCATCTGCTGCTTCAGCGCGAGGTATTCGAGCGTATGCGGCCCGAACTCGGCCTCGATTTCGCCCGGGCGGAACTCGTAGTAGACCGTCCGGCGCAGCGGGTTGCCGTCGCCCGCGGGCGAGCCGTGCAGCACCTCGATATTGTGGAAGATGACGTCGCCCGGCTGCATCGGTACCGGGATGGCATCCTCCGTCGTAAATCCGGGCTGCCTGCAGCGCTCGTCGGACGCTTCCTTGGTCCACTTGTTGCTGCCGGGAATGACCCACAGGCATGTTTTCAAATCCGCCTCGTCCAGGTAGAAGTCTACGTTGAAGATCGGCCGGGGGTCCGTGCAGCCGTCCGGCACGGCCGCGTCGCGGTGCCAAGGCACGATGACGCCTTCGTCCGGCGCCTTCAGCACCATCGAATCCCATGTCGGGATCAGGTTGCGTCCCTGAAGCTTCTCGACGGAGCGAAGAATGAACGGATGACCGAGCAGCGCCTTCATCGGGTCGCTCTTCGCGATGACGTATTCGATGCGGCGCAAGATTTGTTGGCCTGATTTCACACCGACGCCGTACAAATAATCCGGATCGTCGTCGACGCCGGCGGCGCCCTTGTCATAGAGCTGCTGCATTTCGTCCCGCACCAGCTTCAATTCCTCGCCCACGATGACATTCCGAATGACCAGAAAACCGTTATCCAAGAAATACTGCGCTTGTTCGTCAGTAATCGCATCCTGCGTTCGTGCATCTACGACCGGAATATCCACATCGGCCAATCCCATAACCATCGCTCCCATACGTGTAATGTATGCCTTTACATGTTCAAGTATAAGCGGGCACAGGCTACATGTATGTAGTTGAAAGTAACAAAGAGGTTGCCGAAATCACAATCCTGTGCGATGGTTAGGCTAATCAGGACGATTGGCATAACGTTCTATGCGAAAGGGTGAAGCCGATGAGTCAGGTCATTCACATTCCGCTGCCGGATCACGCGGCGAATTCGTATTTTCATCCGCCGTACATTACGCTCGCGCATCTGTTTCACGCACCTCAGCTCTGGGGGGTTGCAAGCCGTCAGCTGTCCAGCTACCAGTTCCAATACGTTGTGGAGGGGGCAGCCGAATACGTGATCGAAGGCCGTACAATCATGACGCGGCGGGGCGATTTGATCTATCACTCGCCGTCACAGGTTCACGAGGTGCGGACGTTTCCGGACGAGAAGTACATCTGCATCTCCATCCTGTTCGATTTCGGCGAGATCCTCTATCCCGTCGAACGGCTGCTCGGGCAGGATCGTTATCTCGGCAACTTCGCCGGCCATGCGGTCGAGAAGCTGCTGACGCAGCTCATTACGCACCATCACCAGCCAGGCTTGGCGCATCACGCCATGTGCCAAGGTCTGCTCATGCAGATCATCGGCGAAATCGCCGGCTGGAAGCAGGACCAGGAACATACGACGCCGGGACAGCAGAAAATCAAAACGAAAATGGTGCTGATTCGCAACTACATCGCCGAGAACTTCGACCGCGGCCTCAAGCACCGGGAGCTTGAAGAGCTGGCGGGCCTCAGCCGCAACTACATCATCGTCAAATTCCGCAATACGTTCGGCATGACGCCGTTCGAATATTTGACGCGCGTACGAATCGAACGCGCCAAAGAGCTCGGCATTCAGACGAAGATGTCGATCGGCGAAATCGCCAATCGCGTCGGGTATGCGGACGTGCATACGTTCGGCCGTATGTTCAAGCAGAAGATGGGCTCCAGCTTCAGCGAATTTTGCTCATCGATGGTGACGGATTGAAGCAGCGCCGACGGTGCGGTCCGGCAAGATAAAGAACGGGCAGCGAATTCACGGCATCGGCCATGAATCAGCTGCCCATTATTGGTTCATCTTAACGAATAGAGGCCGATCTCGTTCCTGAACGCCTCAGCTGCGGGCGCGCACCGGGAAGATCCGGTCCACCATCGCATTGAACTCGGCGATGTAAGGCTGTATCGTGTTGCCTTTCTTGACATCGGCCGTGTAAGAAGCCATACGATCCATGAACTCGGGATCGGCCGAGATATAGACGTTCTTGATTTGCGGCGACATTTGCTTGATGAGGCGGTCGATTTCGGCCTTCAGCGCCGTCGGCACGTCACTGTTGGCAGTCGAAGGATTCACCGCGTACGGCATAATGCCTCTCGACAGATCCGTCGTGCTTCTGGACAGATTCGTCGTGCTTCTGGACAGATTCGTCATTCCGCTGCCGTACATGCCGGTCGTTCCGCTGCCGTACATGCCGGTCGTTCCTGTGTCGAAGGTGCCATAAGCGCCTCTGCCCGCATTATGCGTCACGCCGGCCCTGCCTGTAAGCAGATCGGCCGTATCTTCGGACAGATTGCGTACGCCGCGCGCAATATCATGGCCGACATTCGCCGTGCCGCGAGCCAGGTCGGTTCCGGCGTTGCCGGTGCCGCGGAGAACATCCGTACCGACATTCGCCGTACCGCGCGCTACGTCGGTGCCGACGTTAGCGGTACCGCGAAGAATATCGCTGCCCACATTCGCCGTACCGCGCGCTACGTTGGTTCCGACGTTCGCCGTACCGCGAAGAATATCGCTGCCCACATTCGCCGTGCCGCGTGCAACGTCGGTACCTACGTTCCCCGTACCGCGCGCCAGATCGGAGCCGACATTGCCGGTGCCGCGGAGGATGTCGCTTCCTACGTTGGCCGTTCCGTGCAGGATGTCGCTTCCGATGTTCGCCGTGCCGCGAAGGATATCGGAGCCAACGTTGGCGGTGCCGCGAAGAAGGTTCGAGCCTGCGTTCGCCGTACCGCGCGCAATATCGGTGCCGGCATTGCTCATGCCGCGGTACAGATCACGGCCGGCATTCGACGTTCCGGTTGTATTCGAGTACATGTTCGTGCCGTTAAACGACAAGTCGCGGGACGTATTCGTCAAGCCGCGGGAGGTATCTCTCGAGAGATACATCATGCCGTTCGAACGATGAGCCGTCATGTTGTTCATATTGCGGCTCAGCAAATGGTTCGTCGACTGGCTGAGCGACATGTTCCGCATGCCGTTCGAAACGTTGTGGAACGAGCTGCTGCTTCTGCCGTCCGCCAAGCGGGTTTTCCCGGCATTCATCGACTTGCCGTGCATCGACTTGGCGTGCAGCGATTTGCCGTTGATCGCTTTCGCAGGCAGCGATTTGGCATGCAGCGAATTCTCGTTCAACGACTTCGCGCGAATGATGCCTGCGCCCGAGACGGATCGCTTCAGGCGCATGTTCGGCGTCGCGATCGAGCTTGCCCGCGTGCCTTTGCTCTTGCTCGTAAAAGCATGCGAATTAGAGGACTTCATAGAATAAGGACGCATATGAGCTTGCTGCGTACGGCTGATCGTCGTCGGCGAGTAATAGCTCAACGCATTGGTGCCGTGCCCGGCTTTCTTCAAGGATAGCGCGACGTAGGCGTTGTCGTCGGTCAGCATCACGTGCGCATCGCCTACGCCGTCCAGTTGGGAAATCCGGTCCGACATCGACTGGCTCGTCTCCATCCGGTAATTCTTATGGAGGCCTACCAGATTGTTGCTGTTCAGCCGATGACCGTCCGCCCGGTTCATTTCGTTCATCTGATCATTGGCGAACCGGGTATTCAAAATCCGATTGCCGTTCATGTCGTACTTGACGCTGTTGCCGCGAATGTTACGATTGCCCAGCTCGCCGTGTTTCTCCATACAGCCAGCCAGCATCGTTGACAACATCGCTCCGGCTGCAAGCACTGAAACCCACTTTCGCTGCTGCATCCTCTCATCCTCCGTTTTCATCATCTGAGCTTAGTTGCTGCCCAGATGTAGCGTTAGCCGAACGACGAGAGGCTATGCTGGCAACTTTTTAGCTGGAATGCGCCCCATTCCCTGCCCTTACACGAAATTGCGCGTATCGTTGCTGCGTCCGAACCGATATACGGCAATCAGGAAGAATACGGCCGCGAATGCAAGCAGGATGGCGAAATGCAGCCCGATCTGCTGCAACCCGCTGCCCGACTGCAGCTTGTCGATCGCTTGCAGCACCCAACGCTGCGGCAGGAAGTCGGCGATGCGCTGCACCGCTTCAGGCATGATCGAAATCGGGAAGAAGCAGCCGGCCACAAGGCAGGTCGGCGTCACGACCAGATTGAGCATGGCGCCGGCAGCGCCGGAGCTCTTCGCGAACGACACGACGGCGAGCGACAGACTGACCGCCACGAGCGCGAAGAGCGCGAGCAGGCCGGCCATCGTCCCGAACGGAATGCCGGCATCCAGATGAAACACGGCGCGCATCACGAACAACGCGACGGCGATCTGAGCGACCATGACGATCAGATTGACGATAATATTGGAGAGCACGTACACGTTCGCCGAAATCGGCGAAGCAATGATGCGGAAGTACGTGCGGTTCTCCCGATGCCTCAAGATCAGCTCCGACAAGTTGCCTGCCGACGTCAGCATGAACATAAGCAGAAATCCGATCGATTGGGACGACATCATTTTAGCGGCCGAATGATCGTTGAACGACTCCGTAGTCAGTTTGAACGCCGACCCGGCGTACCGTTCGTACATGTCGTTGAATTTGGCTTGATCTCCGGCCGATAGCTTCGCCATCGCGCCGACGTTGCCGATGTAGCTGTTCAGCATGGATTTGAAGTAGGCGGTTACGGAGGCGCCCTTAACCGATTGAATCGCGATATGCTCCGGCTTGCCGGACATGACGCTCTCGGAATAGCCTTCCTCCAGGATGAGGCCGGTATCCAGCTTGCCGGCCGACAGCTGCGTTCTCAATTCGCTCTCCGTCACGAACGAGAGCTTCATATGTCCCATGCTGCGGACGAACTGCACGGTATCCGCCGCTGCCCGCGCCTGACCGTCGCCGTTGACGATGCCGACGCGCAGATCCGCCTGCGAGGGCGAGCCGTAGAGGAAGGTCGCCAATAGAATGCCACCGATCGGCAGACCGAAAAATATTAACAGATTGGAGCGGTTGCGGAAAAGCCGCAGCAGCGTCGAAGCCACGAGAAAACGAATTTCCTGCCACATGTCACAAGCCCTCCTTATTCCGGCGAACGCGGACCGTCGCGGCCAGCAGCAGCAGCGCCGTGCCCAAATAAAGCCCTATCGCCGGCCAAGCGGCCGCGATGTTCCCGCCGTAGATAATGTCCGTTAACGCGCCGTTCCCCCATCGCAGCGGGGACAGCCAGGCGACCACGCCCATGATGCCGCCATTCGCCACCGGAAAATAAGCCCCGCCGATGAAAGAGGCGAGCTGAATCACGAGCATCACCAATCCCCGGCCGCCGCCGCCCTTGACGATCTCGTTCGCGGCAATCCCCAGGCTGGTCGCCATAATCACCTCGCATACCAAGACGGCGATAACGACAGGCAGATGCGAGCCCCAGTACGCTTTGAAGGCCCATTTGCTGAAGAATACGATGGCAAGAATGCATAGCAGATTGGCAACGACATTGCCCGCGATTTTGCCTATATAGATATCCAAGCGCCGAATCGGCGCGGAGAGCAGCCGGATGCCCGTGCCGCGGACAATCTCCGAGCGGAGCAGCCCGCCCGCCGACATGGCCCCCCATAAGCCGATCATGACGGTCATCGACACGGCGTAATAATCCATTGCGCCCGGTGTGCGGTCCGGCACGACGGACTGCTCCTTGATATAGTCCGAATCATTGTCGTCGAAGAGAAGCCGCATGTTCGCCGGGTTGCCGCCCTGTGCAGCCGCCGCAGCCGCGTTATATTTATCCGTGAAGGCGCTCAGCATTCCTTGTACGATATTGCTCTCGATGGTGCCGATGCTGCTGCCGAACAGCGATACGCCCGTGTCTTTCACTTCGACGTAGGCCGTATAGCGGTCGTCTTCCACGGCCTTGCGCCCGTCCTCGCCCGTCTCCAGCGCATCGAAGGTCATTCCCAGCTCGCCGAGCTGCTTCTGGAATGCCTCATACGACTGCTTCAACTGGCCGCTGCTCGTGTCGCTTACCAGCACATGAATGGCGTCCACCTTCAGTTCGCTGCTGAACGCGTTCGTCAGCGTAATACCGAGCACGAGCATGAGCACGAGCGGAAACGCCAGCAAAAATACGAGCGTGCGGAAATCCCGAAAATGCTGTTTGATTTCCTTCAGGGTGATCAGCCAAGCTGTCATCCGAAGCCCTCCTCTCCCATCGTTAATCTCTCAAATTGCGGCCCGTCAGCGTCAGGAACACCGTCTCCAGGTTCGGCTCCCGCTCCTCGACCGAGCGGATCTCCGCCTCCTCGGCCATCAGCTGCTTCAGGATGCGGCTCAAATTATCGACGGACGCGGCGCTGCGGATATGAATGACGTTTTCTTCCTGGCGGACCTGGTGTACGCCCGGCAAGCTTCTTAACCGCTCGCCCTCGCCGCCATTCGAATACTTCAGCTCGATGACGATGTCCTTGGCATCCGTCACGGAAGCGGTCAGCTGCTCCTTCGTGCCTTCCGCGATGATTTTGCCATGGTCCACGATGGCGATGCGCGAGCAGATTTCCTCGACCTCTTCCATGTAGTGGCTCGTATAGATGATCGTGCAGCCCGATTCGTTCAACTGGCGGACCGAGGACAATATATAATTGCGCGACTGGGGATCGATGCCGACCGTCGGTTCGTCCATAATGATCAGCTTCGGCTTATGCGCGATCGCGCAGGCGATATTAAGGCGCCGCTTCATGCCGCCGGAGAAGTTCTTCGGGAAGCTCTTCGCCTTGTCGGCGAGCCCGACGAACGCCAGCGCTTCCTCCGTCCGTTCCTTCAGCAGCGCGCCCCGCAGTCCGTACAGGCCGGCAAAGAAGCTGACATTCTCGTAGGCGGTCATATCCTCATAGATGGCAATGTCCTGCGGAACGATGCCCAAGCTTTGCTTGGCGAACCGGCTTTGCTTCCGGATGTCCCGGCCCAGAATGCTGATCGTTCCTTCCGTCGGCAGGAGCAGCGAGCAAATCATATGAATGGTCGTGCTTTTGCCCGCTCCGTTCGCGCCCAGGAACCCGAAGATCTCGCCCTGCCCCACGCTTAACGACATATTGTCGACGGCGACGAAATCGCCGAACTTCTTGGTCAACCCGCGTATTTCCAATACATGCACATGGCTCACTCGCTTTCTGTAGTAGTGTCTCCATCCCTATTGGCCTCATTATAGAAAAAAGAGATGCCCTTATGTCAGTGCATAAGTTCATCTCTCTTCCATGGGAAATCTCATAGGGGATGGATGGGGATCTCACGGCACCCCGCATGGAACGGCGTGAGAATCGCATGACGGCGATGCGGCGGGGCCGCCAGCCGTCGCTATGCGTAGGGCGCCAGTCTTCGATGCGGCAGGCCGCGTCGTTCATGCAGGTAGATCGCTAGCCCGCGCTGCGCGGCAGCAGCATCGTCACGACGAAGCCGTGCTCGCCGTCGGCGGTCACCGTCCCGTTCACGGCGGCGGCCCGTTCCTCCATGCCGATAAGCCCCATCCCCTTCACGACTTTGGCCGCCCCTTGGCCATTGTCGGACACGACGGCCTTCACGAACCGGTTGAGCACCCGGACTTCCACGTGCACGGCGGATGCCCGCGCGTATTTGGCCGCGTTCGTCAGCGCCTCCATGACGTTCTCGTGGATGATTTTCCATTGCAGCGGCGTGACCGCCTCCATATCGCCATCATGGACAGCCGTCGTCAGCAAGCCCGACTGCTTGCCGAACGCTTCGACCGCCGAGCGCAGCCGGCCGAATCCGAGCTGTTCCACGGGCGGCTTCAAGTCCTTCAACGTGCGGCGGATTTGCTCGATGCCTGCCTTGGAAATCGCGATCGCGTTGTTCAACAGCGTCTCCGCGCCGTCCGGATCGCGGCGGATCGTCAACCGCGCCGCCTCCATCTGGATTAAGCCGCCCGTAATGGCATGTCCGATCCCGTCATGGATCTCCTGCGCGACCCGGTTGCGCTCCTCCAGCTTGGCGAGATATTCGCTCGCCTGGGCGAATCCGGCCCGATCGTTCAACTGTCTGCCCAGCTGCTGCAGCTGCTTGCGCGCCCGCGCCAGCTCATCCTCTTGCAGCTGCAGCCGCTCGATATAGCGCCGGACGAGCCCGTAATTGAAGAAACCGAGGACGGCGATGAAGCCGTAATGGACAAGCAGCGTATGCGGCAGGAACGGCATCGGCAGCAGCGCGAGCACGGCCATGATTCGGCGACTGGCGGTGAAGAAGGACGCAAGCTCGAGGATGGCGAGCGGCAGGAGCAGCAGAAATTCAGGCTTCGCATAGCCTCCGCACAGCACCAGATAAGCCAGGATCAACACGAGCAGCCCCTGCTTCGCAAGCTTGCGCTTCACGATATGGAGGAGCAAATTCATGGCCGCGTACAGCAGGAAGTAAAGCACAAGCAGCCGGGAACCGGCCGGCTGCGCGAAATACGCGAGCGCGATGACGTACAGCCATAGGATCGTTTTGTTGCCGATCGTCCATAATTCCACGGCGACGGGCCTCCTCTTCTAGACTAGCGGGTTCTGCCCGTCAAATAGTAGATGGCGATCTGGGTCCGGTGCTCCAGCCCGGTTTTGTTCAGAATCGAAGTAATGTAATTGGCCGTCGTGCCTTCGGATATGAACAGTTCCTTGGAAATCTCCCGGTTGGAGTAGCCCTTGGCGATCAGCGCCATGACCTCGGCTTCGCGTTCCGTAAACCGGCCGAGGTCGATCGGGCTGCCCGGCGTCCCGCGATCCGCGGCGGCTTCGGCAGGCGCCGGAGCGCCGATCGCGCCTTTGAGCTTATCGAGAATGATGTCCTGCAGCACGTTGTTGCCATAATAGACGCTCTTGATCGCGTCGCGGATGCGCTCGGGCTCGTTGTTTTTGAGCAGGTACCCTTTCGCCCCGCAGCGGATCGCCTCCAGGATATATTCATCGTCGTCGAAGGTCGTCAAGATCAGCGGCTTCGCGGAGGTATGCGCCGTGATCTGCCGCGTCGCCTCGACGCCGTTCATGACCGGCATCCGCACGTCCAGCAGCGCCACGTCGACGTCATGCGTCTTGCAGTACTCGACCGCCTGCTGCCCGTCTTCGACGGCGGCAAGCACCTCGAACTCTCCGAACGTATGGAGGATAATGCGCATGCCTTCGCGGATAAACGAGTTGTCGTCCGCGATCAATACTTTGATCTTCATGCCGGCCTCACTCCTTTGCTGCTCTTAGTGTACCTTAATCTGGCGGATACAGGGAAGTTCCGGGCGGCGGCCGGTTGGCAAACGCGAGCAACGCTTGGGAATGGCGTCGGGTATAGGCAAGTGTCGCGGATGAGCGCAGGCTGGCATACACTATTCCATCTCATGCCTAATCGGAGGACAATCAGATGATCGATCCTTATCCAAATAACGGGTGGCAGCGCTCTATGTTGGGCAGCCTCCTTGGCGGCGGATTCTCCAAAGGCGGCCTTCTTGGCGGGGGGCTTGGCGGGAGCCTTCTCGGCGGCGGATTCCCGAAAGGCGGCCTCCTCTCCGGCAGCCTTCTCGGCGGCGGTTTGTCCAAAGGCGGCCTCTTCTCCGGCGGCCTTCTCGGCAACGGCTTCCCGAAAAAAGGTCAATTTCCGGGTTGGGGCTTCAACGGCGGCGGGTTCCCTGGCGGGGGCTTCAATGGCGGCGGGTTCCCTGGCGGGGGCTTCAATGGCGGCGGGTTCCCCGGCGGGGGCTTCAACGGCGGCGGGTTCCCCGGCGGGGGCTTCAATGGCGGCGGGTTCCCCGGCGGGGGCTTCAACGGCGGCGGGTTCCCTGGCGGGGGCTTCAACGGCGGCGGGTTCCCTGGCGGGGGCTTCAACGGCGGCGGGTTCCCCGGTGGGGGCTTCAACGGCGGCGGGTTCCCCGGCGGGGGCTTCAACGGCGGCGGGTTCCCTGGCGGGGGCTTCAACGGCGGCGGGTTCCCTGGCGGGGGCTTCAACGGCGGCGGGTTCCCTGGCGGAGGCTTCAACGGCGGCGGGTTCCCTGGCGGAGGCTTCAATGGCGGTGGTTTTCCCGGTGGGGGATTTAACGGCGGCGGGTTCCCCGGTGGGGGCTTCAACGGCGGCGGGTTCCCTGGCGGAGGCTTCAACGGCGGCGGGTTTCCCGGTGGGGGATTTAACGGCGGCGGGTTCCAGTAGACGCCAACTATATGCAAAAAGACGGCAGCTCCGGACGTTTCCCGCGTCCAAAGCTGCCGTCTGCCTTCGCAGTATTTGCTCTCTGTTCCCTACTCGGCATACTCCTTCAGAAAGGCCGTCAATCCTTCGTCGACGCCCTGCAGCGGCATATACTCCAGCCCGATGAAGCCCGTATAGCCCGCCTCCTTGATGGCCGCCAGCACGTTGCGGTAATTGATCTCGCCCGTGCCGATCTCGTGCCGTCCGGGATGGTCGGCGATGTGGAAGTAGCCGATCCGCCCGATGTTCGCCCGAATCGTCGAAATCAAATTCCCTTCGGATATTTGCTGGTGATACACGTCGTAGAGCACTTTGACGTTGCTGCTGCCGACGTTGTCGATGATTTCGAACGCTTCGTCGGAACGCACCAAATAATAGCCCCGGTGATCGACCAGGTCGTTCAGCGGCTCTAAGACGAGCGTGATCCCCGCTTCTTCCAAGTACGGCGCTGCCGCGCGCAAGCCTTCGACAATGCTGTCGTGCTGTTCTTGACGCGGGACGCCTTCGCGGGCGTTGCCGACCGTCGCGATCAAGAACCGGCAATCGACCTGCTTCGCCGCGGCAATGCTCTCCCGCAAGCCTGCAAGGAATAAGTCGCGCGACGCCGGATTCACCAGGTCGCTGTTCTTCGTACAGAACGAGCCGACCTGAATGCCCAACCGCTCCGTCAGCGCCTTCAGCCCGTTTAAATCCCTGCCGCCCCAGCCCCAGAATTCGATCGACGTATAGCCGAGCTCCCGGCACCGTTCCACTTGCTGCTCGAACGAGAGACCCGACTTGCCGAACACGGCATCCAGCGATGGCGAGAATATCATTGCGTGCATCCCTCTCCTGTCAACGAGACGCCAAGCTTGATGCTGGCTTCCGGTTTCTGATCCACATACGTCTCGTACGCTTCCGCGGATTGCTCGAACGGCACGACGGGATTGATGATTTCTTCGCAGTTGATTTTGCCTGCGGCCAGCATGTCCCAGCATGCTTCGCGAATCCGTTTAAAATCCCAGCGCGGATGATCCGGATTCGGTTCGCTGCACGCGCGCGAGAATACGATCTTGGCATTGTTGAAGTGAGCTTCGCGCCCCCAGTCCATGCCGCCCTTGAACGCGCGCGCCCAGCCGACGAACGCGATCGTGCCGCCGTATGCCAAGCCCCGCAGCGCATGCTGCAGCGCGAATTCGTTCGCGCTCGTCTCGATGACGACATCGACGCCCAGTTTATCCGTGTCCTGCTTCAGCAGCAGACCGACGTCGTCGGTCGTCGGATCATAGCAGACGTCCGCCCCGGCGCGCATCGCCACTTGGCGGCGCTTCTCGATCGGGTCGACGACGGCGACGTACGACGCGCCGGCAAGCCGCGCCATCTGGGCTGCGAGCTGGCCAAGGGCGCCAAGGCCGAATACAGCGACGCGGTCGCCGATCCGAACGCCGGCGTCGCGGATGCCGGAGAGCGCGAAATGCGCCGGATCGTAGCAGACCGCGCTCTTCCAGGACATGCCGTTCGGCATGCGCAGCAGATGATCCGGGTGCGTCACGACGGTTTCCCGGATGCCGGAGTAACCGCACACACGATCGCCGACCGCAAAGTTCCGCACGTCGGCACCGACCTCGGTAATAATGCCGACATATTGATTGCCCAGATTCCACTCGCCGAATAACACCTGCGGTTCGGCTGCGGCGCGAGGCAGGAACGCATGCCAGGCATCGTCATAGTAATCGTTCACGAACGGACTTACGCCGCGGAAATCGGCCAGCTCGGAGCCGTGCTTCGGAGAGGCGTATTCGACGCGCACTCTCACTTGATCGGGGCGAAGCGCCCCGTTGTCTTCATAGGGCAGCAGAGCCGCTTTTCGCGGCGCGATCGCAATCAATTGATTAGGCATGATTTCAGCACCTTCTCTTCCTAGGATAAGTTGGCGGTTCAACACCCCTATTGTACGACCCGGCTGATGAAATCGCTATGAATTGCTGTGCGTATTTGTTGCACGGATGTGGTTTGTTTGGTAGAGTCGAACTAGGAGGCGATTGTTGTGCGGAGAGAACAGTTCCATATACCATCGTTGGTTTCCGATCTGGATTTGTATTATTGCGGGATCGAGGAGGTCATTCAACATTTTACCTGCGGCCCTGCAATTCGGGATAACTGCTTGATTCATTACATCATCAAGGGCAGCGGGTTCTTCGAATGCAGAGGGATCCGGCATCCGGTCAAGGAGGGCGAAATCTTCGCGATCTTCCCGGGCGAGCTCACCTATTACGAGACGGATCCCGACAATCCGTGGACGTTCTGCTGGCTCGGCTTCGGCGGACGACGGACGAAGGAAATGCTGCAGCGGGCCGGCATCTCGATGGACGAACCGGTGCGATTCATCCGCGAGGGCGCCGACATCCCCGGTTATATCGGCACGATGCTGGACACGCTGGAAGCTTATCCGAGCCGCGATTTGCCCGCATCCAAGATCCACGGCGCCTTGTACAATATTTTCGCCGTCATGGAGACGTCCCATCTGGCGTCGCGACCGCAATTCCCCGCAAGAACGGAAACGGCGGATTATGTCGGCAAAGCGCTTCGCTTCATCGAAACGCATTACCAGAGCCCGATTTCGATCAAGAACATCGCCGATTACGTCGGTCTGGAACGAACGTATTTCACGAAGCAGTTCACCAAAGCGACGGGCGAATCGCCTCAGCGGTTCCTGATCAAATACCGAATCGATCAAGCGCAGCGCCTGCTCGCGACGACGGACATGACGGTCGGGCAGGTCGGTAAGAGCGTCGGCATCCAGGAACTCGCCTATTTCTCGCGCTTGTACAAGAAAGTCGTCGGCGTCGCGCCGAAGCAGCACGGCCAGAGCATCCAGCTGCGGGCGAATACCGTTTAGGGGATCAATACAACCGATTGGTGTAGCCGTCTTCCAGCCGGGCAGCGATGGTTTCTGCCGTCATGCCGGAGAGCTTGGCATGCTCCGATAGTATTTTCGAGGCAGATGGTACTGTTGCGGGTCATGAGCCCGGATTCCATAGCTTTGAACGCAGAAACGCTTTCGCGCAATGCAAGAAACATTCCGCTGCCTTAACAAGAATACCGACAATCGGAGGGCGGTCATTGACGGCCATCGGTCTCAGCAGCTTTTCGTCTTTCGTTACAAACGCACGTCCGTTCACCCGGAGCGTTTCACCCAGGCCAGGAATGATAAATAAGAGTCCAATTTGTGGATTCGTAATGATGTTGCGTAATGAATCGATCCTTTTGTTGCCTGGCCGTTCGGGAATGATTAAATGACGGTCATCCATCACGTGAACAAATCCAGGATGATCGCCTCTGGGCGAAGCGTCGCATCTACCGCTCGCGTCGGAGGTAGAAATAATAAGAAAAGGGGATTTTGCAATAAACGCACGGCAATGCGTATCCACGTTAGCAATGACTTTGTGTTGAACAAGGTCGCTGGAGTAACCAATCAGCGAGCGCAGCTCGGCTTCGCTGCCGATAATTTCACTCATTTCCAAATCATCTGCATGCAATATAGATCACCTTCTCCTTGAAATCTAATGGATCGCATCGCAAGCTACTTTTTAAATTGCCGATTAAATACCGATTCAGCGATTTCCAATAGTTCAAGCCTGAACCCGTCTCCTTCTATTCTCGTGATGAGTTGTCGAGCCGTTTCGAAATTCATCGTTACTCTCCCGGTAGTCTCGAAGCCTTCGGGCATGGGCTCATAATGCCTTACTCTTGCCATAACGAAAACCGTATACGTATCCGTCCTCTCCCAATACCAGGCAGCAATCGGAACTCGTACACATTCTAGAATTAGCCCCGCCTCTTCGATTGTCTCCCGGTTTAATGCCGTATCGAGATCCTCATTCGCTTCAATTCTCCCGCCAACTGTCGTGAGCGCCTTCTCGTTCTTATCCCATGCCATGATAATGGAGCCATCCTCAGTGATGGGTATGCTATGGATACCGGCAATTTTCTTATCCGTCGGATAAACACCATGCAGCGGACGCAGCATTTCGCACCTCCAATTTCGATTTCGTCATGCGTAAGCCGTTTATTCAACCGGAAATTCAATCTCGAAAAAGGGATATTCGGGCTGAGGGCAAGGGTCCCCCTTTAAGCCGAGCCTTTCATAAAATACAACCGCCTTAGGACTCGCCTGCCATTGCAGCCATCGCACGCCGCCAGCTTGTGACCAATCTCGGATGGATTCGAATAACTTGCGCCCTATACCTTTCATTCTCATATTCTCATCGACAATTAAATCGTGAAAACGAGCCGTCTTGAATCCTGTCCTCAAGTGAGGACCATAATCTTGAACCCAGGCATAACCAACAAGCTTTGAATGGAACAAGGCAATCGCTATATGATGGTCGTTTGCCTCAATGAGCTGAGAGACCCTATTGAAAAAAGCATATTCCTCGTCCGACCGGGATAAAGAAACTCCCATAGTATAGCGAGATGCTGCTGCTGAGCTCTACAAACCACCAAGCTTTCCACTAACATTCACTCCTTAATTCAGAGTAACGATTTCAGGGTGCCTTTCAATCAATAGTTCCAAGAGTAAGAGATGCGGGAAAGGTTCCAGCAATAAATCCGGCGGTAGTTCTTCCTTCATAACCGCTTTTCCGCCTGATTCCAGATATTGACCGAGTGTCATTCGACGGGAATTTATTTTCCGGATATTGCCGGGGCTAAGGATTAAGATCCCCTTCGTTTCCATAGCGGGGACAGGAGCTTCATCGGCGCTTGCTAAGAAAACAGGGGTAATGAGTTGGCTATCCGGACGCTTCGCAACTAGGATCGGTGCATGATCTTCCTCCATCCATCCGCCAGGTACTAAATCCGGATCGTCGGAAGCCTCGTACCAATAGGTAACAGGCGGCGTTACCGGTTTAATTGCAAGAGAGGATTCCTCAGATACCTCTCTCATCGCACACTGCCAACCCGTTTCTCCATCCTCTCGATGGCCGCCCAGCCGCACGACTCCCAAAGTAGTTCCGGACTTGGTCGGCCCTACCTGGAACAGAAAATAGCCGTCAATATTCACATAAGCGCCTGCAGTAATGATCTTCAACCTCAAATGAACCTCCGCTCCGTTTGTTCCTGGACTGCTTTATAAATCGTTAGAATTGCGCTCAGCGGTTTTTCTACTGTCATGCTATCCTCGTAAACCTTCAACTATCTCGGCCCAGCACTATAATAGGTTCGTTGCAACTTCTTCCCAACTATTCACCCTTGCAAGCTCGGTTTCTGCCTTCTTATTGTAGGGATTTGTGAATAATAGCCCATGACCTTTAAATGGTTTGATATTCCTTACGCTATCATCAATTAGATAATCAGCATGTATTAAACTTTTATTACCGCAAAAGTAGTTATATAAGATGTCCCCCGCAATCGGATTAGCGCGAAGATGTTCTGCGAGGGTTTCGGTCGTAATGTTCTGATGATATTCTCATCGCCTCTCAGCAATCCAAAAAAGCGCTGCCCGAGCTGCAAAACTTAACAATCCATCCCAATCCCTCGTAATCGCTTCCATATAAAGGTATTCGATGATGTCATAAAGCAATCCTGCTCGCTAGCCGCTTTACATCTCATCTATTCATTGGAGTAAAGCTGTTCCAGTCGGAGCAGCTTTTTGCTATGATTAGGCAGAGTTCAGTACACATGTAGGAAATAACGGTACGTTAGGTGAAGAGTTATTATAGTTAACTGGTCCTATACGAACCTAATAGAAAGTGAAGGTAGACTCGCTATGGATGAACGGAAGAAAGCTTACGAGCTGCTCGGCCTGCCTGAAGGCGCGTCGAAAGAAGAAGTCGAGAATCGGTATTTCCTATTGATCCGCCGCGAGCGTGCAAGCCGTCAACGCGTTGAAGCGGAACAGATAGACGAGCAGCCCTTTAATCCGGAAGAGATCAACAAGGCGTACAAAACGATTTTGGAATATGACGAGAAGAAGACGATGGCGCGGTACGACGCCGCCACTTACGGTAAATTCAAGGGGATGGCGGGCTTCGCCCAGAAGGTAGACCATTTCTTCAACTATTATAAATTGCATATGTTCGTCGTCATTGGGCTGATTCTCGCTATCACTTTCGCCACTATGGGATTCATCGATCACCGCCATAAAGCGGCTGAGCTGGCCAAGCTTCCGCCGATCGATGTAAGCGTCTCCTTCTTCGGCGATTTTACGAGCATGGACGGCAACAAACTCGATATTGACTTAAAGCCGACGGAAGCGGATATCTTGTCGAACTTCCCGCAGTGGAAGCGGGTCCAGGTCTTCTTCACCTACTTGAATATGGAAATGGATAAACAGGGGGACTCCGAGTTTCTTCAGCGGAGCACGATCGATTTGGCGATGAACCAGCCGGACGTTTATATTTTTGATAAAGCAAGCTTCGCCAGGCTGGCCTCGGTAGGCGCCCTGCTTCCGCTCGACGGCGCTAATGCCTCTAAGCTGGGGCCGGGTCTCAAGCCGGAGCTGGAGCTGAAATCGAAGACGGTAGAAGACCCCGAGGAACATGTCTACGGCGTCGACATCTCCGCCAGCCCGCTCCTTGAGGGACTTCCCCTCGTCGGCAATGCGTACATTGCGGGGATCAGCGCCTTCCCCGACCGGCTGGATAACGCGTTTATGTTCGTTAAAAAATATTTGGACTAACGGGGAACACAAGTGGTCAGCGCAGCCGTATGCTTGCTATACGCGGCTGCGCTTCTTCGCGTGAAGCCGAACGCGTTGGGGCTGCACGATGCGTTCTTGCACTTCGCATATGGTGCGGCCTTCTCGTCGTCGGATCAGCAGCCTTGTTCCTTCCGCTCCTCGATTGCTTGAAAATAATCTTCGTTTGAGCCAGTTAGTTTTCCAACCAGATAGGGTGCAAGGGCACACATGACTACATCGGGAATGCTCTCCCCGTTAATAGCTTCAATTTCAATGATATCACCCAAGCCTTCAACTTGATCCAGATGAATGTATAGATTATGGAACGTTAAACGGGTTCTGATTTTTGAAATACATACATAGGGGACCCCCGAGCGTTGCAGCGCTTCGACTAGAGTACGATCAGCAGGACGTATGAATTCGAACGTAATATCGCTTCCTTCGGAGTGCCGGTCATAGAGATAAATACCGAAAGGCTCCCCATTCACAAGTCGAAATTTTATTCTTCTGGTATCTTCTCCGGACAGCTGACTCGGCAATCGAAAGAGATAATCCGTCTGGTGAACGCCCGACAACTGAAGAACGGCACCTAGCCCCATCAGCATCCTTTCGATTTCATCCAGCCGCTTGCACAGCCCTTTATAGGCTCTGTTCAACTTCACGATTCCGTCGTGTTTTTCGAAAGAAATTCGTTCATCCATGAGCAGATCCTTCCGGAATACGTTTATCCCAATCAAGCATGTTCTGCTGCAGGCTTATCTTTATCATCAGACGGATTAAATTGCAGGACTCCCCACAGATTGCCTTCCGTATCATAGAATTTGAGCACCCATGCGAATCCGCCGTCTTCATACAGTTGAATCGGCGTACCCAAGCGGGTCAAGTTGCTATAGAGCTCGTGGATCCGGGTCGTACGGAACAATAACACAGGGAAATCCGTTCCATTCACAGTAAACTGCGCATACGTCAAATCGTCGTTCGTCTGCCATAGCATAAGGAGCGGACCGTCCGGCAAGGCAAGGAATGCAATACGGTCTCCGTCGCGGCTGCTTAATCGAAACCCCAGCTGTTCGGTATACCACGAGATTGCCCGATCCATTTGCTTCACGGGAATTTGAACATGCTCAAGTGATGTAAGCATAAATTTTCACCTCCGCAAATTCTCTATTACCACCCTTTTACAACTTTTCCGTGCTCGAATCGTTCGAATAAGAAGGTTAATATTCGATCCGCTGCATAACCCGTACCGGCTAACTTGATTTTATCCGCATGTTCATCGGTTATTACCGACTCTTCGTACATCCGCGTATCCGTCGCCCCGGGCCTAACGCCCATTATTTTAACGTCGCTTTGCTCTACCGCGATTGATTTTACAAAAGTTTCGAGCCCGGCTTTCGAAGTAGAGTAACAGCTTAACATCGGTTTCAGATTAAAGGACAAGCCGGAAGAAATATTCATGACGCGCTTGTCGGCCTTGAACGGAGCCGTATGCTTCATGAAGCTCGACGTTAAGACCATCGGCGCAAGTAAGTTAATGTTCATATGAGCGATGATCTCATTGGGATCGCTGCGGCTAATAATATCGACCGGTTGAACCACTGCCGCATTATTAATCAAATAAATAGACTCTGCGACTGCACCATCAATTTGCCGGATCATGCGTTTCATTAAATCGTCGAGCTCGCTAACATGCATCAGATCGGCAGCAAAGTAATCCATCGGTATATTCTTGGATGCTGCAAGCGAAAGCAAATCATGATTTATCTCTCTTGAAATGCAAAATAAATGGTGGCCTGTTGACATAAGCTTCTCGGATAACGCTCTTCCAATGCCTCGTGACGCGCCGGTTACTATGATATATTTCACCTAACCCCCTCCACTCTCTTCATGATAGAACAAATGTTCCCATTTGTAAATAATTCCAATATAGTTTTTTGGAATTATTTAAGCAAGCCATACTGCTGTCCGATACACGCAAAGAGCCTGCGGAAAGCCTTGCATACACAAGGTTTCTCGCAGACTCTTCGGTTAGTAATGCATGTTATTCCATCCTGTTCCGGGAGCTCGGCGACTTATTTCGTTCCGGTCAACGCCTGAACGACATCGTCGATTTTCAGGCCGTCGGCGATCGGGCCGTTCAGCGCCCAATGACGGGCGGATACCTTATACGCCTGCCCCTTCTCAACAGCGGGAATCTTCTTCCATACGTTCAGTTTCTCGACTTCGGACGAAGCGGCGACATCCTTCTGGAAATCCGTTTCGGCCGCCATCGAGGCTCCGTAATCCATGAACAAGTAATCGGCGGTCAAATCCGGGAGCTTCTCCAGCGAGAGCATCGTTCCTCCCCAATCGTCCGTGGTGTTTTTCTTGAATTCCAGCACCTTTGGATCCGGCGACAGCCCCAGATCGTTGTAAAGCGCGGACGTCCAAGCATATTCCGGAAAATCCAGTTCCACTTGCTTCGTTCCGGGACGAATGAAAGCTACGGTTTTGTCTTCTCCGATGGCTTGTACGATAGCAGCCTTCGCCTGCTTCACTTTGTCCTGGTAAGCCTGAAGCACGGCTTGGGCTTGCTCCTCCTTTCCCAGCGCTTTGCCGATTTCGACGATCCCCGTCTGCCAATTATCCCGGACAAAGGCGATCGTAGGGGCAATCTTGCTAAGCTCCTCGTATCCATTCTCGTCGGTCATGTACGTGTTCATGATGATCAGATCCGGTTTGGCCGCCAGGATCGCCTCGAAATTAATATCGAAGGAGCTGTTGATCGGAATGTTCTTTTCTTTGATTTGCGCGTCCAGATAGTAACCATCCGTGCTGAAAGCCTGAACGAGAGGCACGTCGAGCGATAACAGCATGTCCTCCATTCCGATCGAGACGATGCGCGCCGGGGCGGCCGGAACCGTCGTTTCCCCGTAATCGTGCTTGATCTTCACCGGCACCGGAGCCGGTTCTTTCTCGGTATCGGCGGGCGCCGGCTGAGCAGCTTGTTCGGCATCGGGAGCAGAAGTCCCCGAAGAGGCGTTATCGCCTCCGTTCTTTGTACATCCGCCAAGCACGAGCGCAAGCGCCAGCACGGCTATGAGAAGCAAGGCGGCATTCATCCGATGCTGCCGCGGACCTTTCTTGGAATACCTGTCATTTAAGCTTTGACGATGCATAACTGCGCCTCCTGATATTGATAATCATTATCACCGAAATCAAGTATAGCGGAGTTATGCCGATCTGTATATCCACGATTGTGGGGAAATGTTCTTGAACCGCCTCACAAAAATAGATGGGCGGCGCCGTCGAGCAGACGCTCCTGATAAAACGCGGAATGTTCGATCCACGGATGGACCCAGGCCGAGTGCCCCCGCAGCGAATGAACGGCTTGCTCCCGCACCTGCTTCAGCCCGCGCCAGTTCTTATCGGCCTGCAGCTTCTCCCAGAACGCTTGGGAACGTACATCTCCGTTCACGCTGACGACGAAACGGCCGGCGTCGCATTCGGACAATCGTTCCAGCTCGATCGGCTTGTACCAGTCGACCCCTTCCGCCAGCGCGGCCGGCGCCAGTCCAAGATCGTCGTACAGCACCGACATCGCCTTGCATCCCCAGATTTGCAGTTCGTCCCCGGCAACCTTGAGCACAAGCACCTTGTCGTCCCGTACGAATCTCGAAATTCGCTCCCGAACGGATGCCGCTTTCCATTCATAACGTTCCAGCCACATCTCCGCGTCCTCCGCCATACCGAGAAAATCGCCCACCATGCGCAGATGACTCCGCCAATCCGTCTTCATCCAGGGGAGCAGCAGAACGGGCGCGATCTCGCCGAGCCTGTCCGCTTCCTCGCGCGAGATCGTGCTGTCCAGCCCTATGATGCAGTCGGGACGCGCCCGCCTCAGCGCGCTGCGGTTGAACTCGTAATCATGACCAAGAGGCACCGTCACGTCTCCTCCGTATTTGCGGCTGAACTCGTCGGTCCAGTAATGGTCGATCGGGGCCGCATGCGGAATGACGTTCAGCGGCAGCAGCTGCCCGAACACAGGCCAGCTGTAGGCCGCGACTTTGCGGCGCCGGTTACGAAGATAGACGGCCGGCGTGATTTCGACTTCCTTCTTGAAGACCGTCCGGAAATAAGCTTCGCTCCGGAATCCGACCCGGCCGGCGATCTCCGCGATCGGCAGGCTGCTTTCCAGCATAAGCCGTTTTGCCTGAAGAAGCCTTACTTCCGTTATATATTCGATGATGCTTTTGCCGTAACGCTCCTTGAAGCTGCGCATCAGGTGATACCGATTGACGCCCGACAGCTCCGCCAGCTCTTCGATGGAGAGCTCCTCGCCGTAGCGGCGATCGATAGCTTCTTTGACGAGATCGGGCGCGTCCGCGTCGGGACGTTCCCGTTTCTCGGCAATCCCTGCAAGCAATTCGTGGAATACCGCCTGAGCGCGCATCCGTTCGGCAGTATCGAACCGCTCCCAGTACCGATGCATCGTCTCTCCCATGCGGACGGCGGAAGCCAGTCGATACTCCCGGGTTCCGGATTCGCATCCCGCCTTCCCGTTCGGGTCTGTCTCTGCCGTCCTTCTATCCCAATAGCCCCGTTCATAATCGACTATATACATGGTTTGTTCCGCTTTCGAAGGTCCGCCCGTCTCGATCCATTGCCCCGGAATGCAGACGACGACCGATCCGGGTACGACGGCGATCCGCACGCCGTCTACGACAACCCGGCATGTATCGTCGGCACATACGATAAGCCGGTGCCGCTCGATACGTTCTCGCTCGAATTTCCACTCATCCCCGTCGAAGACGACCTTCTCGATTCGTAGCAGCTTAAACCAAAGGCTGTCCAAGAGGTTCTCGCCAATACGGTTCATCTCATTCTGATTGTCGGACACGTGCAATGCCCCCCTCTTTCTTACACGACTAGCTTATCGTAATTGAAAATCATTCTCATTGTCAACTTAACGATCTTGCGATCAGGCAAGCGACCTTGCCTCATGCATTCGATTGCTGCTTGATGACAGCAATAAGACCGGATTGCGCGTATGCCAACCCGGTCCTTTTCCTGCTATATCCTTCAGCTGTAACGAGGCTGTCCGTTCATTTCCTGGCCTGTTTCCCCACGGGGATACTCTGGGCAAAACGAAACACATTATGAGGATCGTATTTTCGTTTCACCTGCTTCAATCTGCCGAAGTTGACGCTGTAGTACGCCTTGGGCCAGTTCTTGATCTGCAAATCGGGAAAGTTCACATAATCCCCGTGCACAAAGGGACGCAGCGCTTGGCGGAATCTGCTCACCCACCGAATATTCCGCTGCTGCTCCCCGTTGTTCCTCCAGCGGGCCGACAGCTCGTAGACGGTCTCGGCCTTCCGATGAGGATAGGCCGTTGCGGTAGGCGATACGCGGCTCACCGCGCTTCCTGCGCCGCCTAAGCTTTGACTCCACACGCTGGCATGCTTGTTGGGCGCTTTGGAGAGAAAGTCGCGTATGACTCGTACGCCTCGGCGAGGCAGAGGTTGAAACCCGTAAGCCCCGGTTATTTTAAACTTCGGTTCCAAATTCAGATCCGATTCGGCGAAAAACCGGGTCGCTTCAATGAAAGGCACCGTCTTCACCATCACCTTCATCGGCGTGCCTGTCCGCAAGAGCGGTTGAATCAATCGGCGGAGCTCCCGCGCGCCGCCCAGTAATTGCCCGGTCGATAGAATCGCTCCCACCTGTTTGGCAGCCACTTCAATGGTTGAGGTTAAGCGGTTCGTGACAGACGGGGCCCAGCGCTGCCATACCGGCAACACCTTCGCCAAATCATCGAATTTCCAGCTGACGCTGTATATCGAAACCTTTGAAATGGGTCTTACCCGAAACGTATAGGCCGTAGCAACGCCGAAGCTTCCTCCCCCGCCGCCTCGCGATGCCCACAACAGATCGGCATGCTTCCTCCTGTTCGCCACGATTGCCTTGGCCCCGTACCGCCCCGAGGCTACGACCATCTTCACTTGTTTCAAGTTATCGCATGTAAGGCCGTATTTGCGGGACAGCAGGCCAATGCCGCCTCCCAAGGTCAGCCCGGCTACGCCTACGTCGGGCGCAGTCCCGGCCGGAAGCGCCACGCGCTTATCCCACAGCTTCTTGTACACGCGGGCAAGCGGATTGCCCGTCTGTACGAGGGCCACCATCCTTTTCCGGTCAACCTTAACCTTATTCATCTCGCTTACATCGATGATGATACCGCCATTTACAGCCGAGAAGCCTTCATAGCTGTGCCGTCCGCTGCGCACCCGCATCCGCACGCCCCGCTCGCGGGCCCATTTGACGGCATTGATCACATCCTGGGTTCGTTGGCAGAACACAATGACCTTGGGAAATTTGGAAAAGCGCCGATTATACTCCATTCTGGCCGCGTTATAGGTTGGATTGCCCGGAAAAACGATCCTTCCGGTTAATCGTGTACCTGTCTTTCTCCGGTTGTGCGCCATCCGCTGTGCACCGTCCCTATTCATGATAGAAGCCTTGCCCATCAGCTTATTACTATGTAGGGACACCTGACTTAGTAACGGCAGCCGCCTTACCCGCTCAAATATTTCGGTATCGCTTAGGATACGATTCTCTGCATCGTAGCGAGCTATTGGGAGATTCATATGTACTTGAGCACCTTCTCCGGCTTGCAGCCGTGTAAATTTCTGGGATTAGCTGTATACTTGTGAGGTAGGCTATAACACAATCGGCTATTCGACATATACTGTTCCGATTACTTTTTTCAGGAGGTCAACATGGGGAGCTTTCACTTCATCGGCATCAAGGGCAGCGGCATGAGCGCATTGGCGCAAGTCCTTTTGGATCTTAACCATCACGTGCAAGGCGAAGATATTGACGCTTTTGTATTCACGCAGGCCGCTCTTGAATCACGCAGCATTCCCGTTTACGCGTTCGGAGATGCTCCTCTTGCTCCCAACATGACCGTAATCGCCTCGAATGCTTTTGACGATCGGCATCCATCCATCATTCGATGCAAGCAGCTAGGCATGACGGTTCATCGTTATCATCGCTTTCTAGGGGAATTAATAAAGGATTACACGAGCGTGGCAGTAACGGGATCCCATGGGAAAACGACAACGACCGGAATGATCGTCCATGCGTTAGACGCCGAGAATCCGCCCTGCAGTCTTATTGGGGACGGGACAGGAAAGGGGAATCCCTCGTCTGATCAGTTTGTATTTGAGAGCTGCGAATACAAGCGGCATTTCTTAGCCTACAAGCCTAACATAGCGGTTATTACGAATATAGATTATGACCACCCGGACTATTTTCCCGATATAGACGACGTTAGGAATGCCTTCGAAGAGATGGCTTCGCTAACATCGGGCTATATCGTCGCGTGTGGAGACGACGAACAAGTGCGTATGCTGAAGTCGGGTACAGAAGCCCTTTATTACGGTTTTGAACTGAGCAATGAACTTCGAGCCGCCCGTCTATCCGTCGATGGGGAGTCGACTTTTTTTGATGTAGATTACAAGAACACGGGCATCGGCCGGTTCAGCATCCCTTCATTCGGGAAGCACAATGTGTTGAATGCCTTAGCGGCAATTGGGGTTGCTCTCGTGCTTGACCGGGATTTGGAACTCGTCAAATCGCGATTAGCCGCTTTTACGGGCGTCAAGCGAAGGTTCACGGAGAAAGCCTGGGGAAACAACGTGATTATCGATGATTACGCGCATCATCCATCCGAGATCAGAGCCACGCTTGAAGCAGCGCGAAGCAAGTATCCCGGGAAGAAGGTCGTCGGCATTTTCCAACCGCACACCTATAGCCGCTTGGAGAAATTAATGGATGATTTCGCAAGCTCGCTGAGAGACGCGGATGATATCTTTCTCTGTCCCGTATTCGGCTCCGCAAGGGAGAACGCCGGAAGCGTCTCCATCGGCGACTTAAGGAATCGCATTCCGAACGCGCAATTGATCTCCGATAACATAACAACGGATTTGAACCCCTACAACGATTCCATTCTCGTATTCATGGGCGCCGGAGATATTCAAAAATATCAAGCGCAGCTGTTACAATCCTAACAAGCACAAACCTAACAAGCACAAACCTAACAAGCACAAATCGCACAGGGTCATCCTTCATTGGATGGCCCTTTCTTTGATCTCGCTTTGTTCGACTGCCGTCCGGCAGTCGAACAAAGCGACTATGCCGCTTGCCATCAAACGATGCCATATGAGCGAAATTCGTTGATGAACCCTTCTAACCAATCGTCCGAATAATCGAGAACGCCAAGATCATTCGGGATAAAAGTGACTTCAAGTCCCATCACCCAAAGCCGACGAGCTTTCATGAACAGTTCAATCGCCGATTCATCTTGAACGGAGAAGTCTCTTACAGATCGATAACCCGAGAGTAACGCAGTCCACAGCGATTCCTTTTTATCCTCTAGTTGGCGCTTTCTGCCCCGAACTTGTGCCAAATCGTAGGCTCGCCAGCCTAGCGCCGACCATTCAAAGTCATAATGCGTGAAGGAGTCGCCTTCTTGAAACGCATTGTTATTCCCATGCATATCTCCATGACAAATCCCCCAATCCAAGCCTTGCCTCGCTGCGGCGTCAATACGCTCCATCATTGCGTTTGCATATTCACGCAGAAATGGCGCTGCGTGATGGTGCGCTCCGATATAATTCACAATACGTTCCAGCGGCTGAGTGACGAGAAAGTTGGTGTCCAAGTTGAACCTAGGCTGGTTTAAAGCGATTTGGTCCATCGCCGCATGTAGCTCGGCAGCAGATCGTCCAAAAGAAAAACACGATTTGTCGTCATGAAGCATATTCTCGGTGCCGGTCAGATACCGGAAAATCACGGCGATTCTTTGCCCTTCAGGCGCATTAACAATTGTGTATAAACCGTTGTCTTTCTTGGAAATGGGCTCCGCTACGCTTGTACGTGCTGAGCTCAATACGTCTTGTAATCGAGTTAATACAGCTAACTCATACGCAACATCGCTCTCGCTAATTGAAAGGCGGTACACGCGCAGGATGTAAAAACCGCTTGATGTTCGAATACGATACGTATCGTTTAACCCGCGCAGCCAATACAAACATTCCGTCCATTCGCCGATCTCATACTGTTTGCTTAGGGAATATTCCAAGTATTTCGGATCTAGAACGGAACGCAGGGCCATGGGTCGAGTATACATTCTATTACTCCTTTGATTTTCTTAATCGCATGCTATGTTCCGTTTAAAGAAAGACCATCCGTATTGAGGATGGTCTCAGATTGTCGAGTAACCTATAAGCTGTTTCGCCCCGACTCGTGACAACCTGCGCCGGAACGCGAACAGATCCGGTTGCCGCATGCCGGCGTGGCATGACTGCTGGTACCGTTTCGAACCGGCATGCTTCATGGCGGCTGGTTCACGGTGCATCCGTCGATGGAAGGAAGCGGACAGGAGATCCGTTAATCGCTGCTTAATCACGTGTTTTCGTGTTCCGGCGGACAGGAGATCCGTTATATCGGCTGATTAGCCTGTTGTCGAAGTCATTCGGGGACATTAACGGATCCTGTGTCCGTACGCTGCCCCAAATAGCCCGATTTCCCCAAAATAACGGAACCCCGGTCCGCGAAACTTGGCGGGGGATCCTTTCCTTTCCATACATGCGGTATTTGCAGCGTCGAACTTTCTCGACGGCTTGACCATCCATATGAAGGATGGTCTATTTTCAAACAGAAACGTAACTAAAGCGGAACTATCGTTTCTCGATAGCTTACTAGCAAAATCTATAGTTGAATCACGCTAATCAAATTCCCATTATTATCCTTGAGGTCGAAGCGTCTAGGTTCTCCCTTTCGTAGCTCGGACACTTCCACTCCGAGTTGTCCGAGTCTCTCCCGAACTTCATCCGCATCCTTCACAACAAAATTGAAAGGGGTGTACGAGTTAATAGGTTCAAAATCCGGAATTTGTACCAAATGAAAGCCGCAATTGGGCGCAATAGCTAACCCTTGCATGATGCCTCCCTCCCTCTCTAATTTTTCCGGCAAATGTATAAGCCATGACTGCTCATGCCGAGGATGCTTCTTTCCCTGCATGTCCGCAAATGGTAGCTCATCCACGCTTGAAACTCATGCTCGTCCAACTGGTCCACGAATTTGCTGATCGTATGGCTTATTCCGTCCGTACCCGCATGTTCGACGGGAGTAACATCATACTGCCCCAGGAATGCCTCGATTTCATCCGGACTCGTAAAATAAGCCTCGGTCCAAAAACAATCTTCATCCCTTGCAAAAATCACCCCTTCATCCAGGACCTTGTCAATTACGCTGTTACGAATATAGCTCTTCTCTCTGGTCGCCAGCATTGGCAGAATCGAATATTTATTGATGTATGCAACCGCCAGATAACCGCCGCGTTTCAATACCCTAAGGCATTCATCGATACAACGATGCCGATCGCCCTGATCCGTGAGATGATACATCGGGCCCAAACACAATACGCAATCGAATGTGTCCGATCCGAACCTGTTTAGATCCGTTGCGTTATCAACGTACGCTTCCACGTCCAGCCCTTGTTGCAAGCTTTTTTCCTTGAGCAGTTCGATATGCTTCGGCGTGATGTCCACCGCGACTACCTCATGCTGCCGCTCCGCATAATGCAACGAATAAACGCCGGTTCCCGCGCCGACATCTAACAGTTTGGCGTGTTGGGGGATAAGCTTATCGAGAATATGCTTCGTCGTAAGAAATTCGATTTTCCTGGAATTCTTGGAGAACCTTGAATCCTCGTCAATCCTGTCGTAATACGCAGCAACCTCATTCACCCAGAACACCTCTTCGTCTTGGAATAAAATAAAACGCCCCTCTCACATAGAGAGACGAGCAGCAGCCTTCTTGGCTAGTCATTCGATGGAATATTTTTCAATATTGTACTGAACGGAGCGAGCGATTACAATAGAAAATTTCATGATGCGTTAGCACGCATAACCGCCGGTTAACGCGAAGAAGGGCCGCCAAGTCGGCAGCCCTCCTACTCTTGCATGTACGATTGCGGTTCTATCTCAGAAAATAATCCCGCACGTCCAGCCAGTTGTTAACTCTTACGTATCCCGTCTCGTTTAAATTGTGCGGTGCCGTAAACAAAATCCCTTTGCCTTTAAACCGCTCGAAATGCCGTGCATGATCATCGATGAGGTAATCCGCATGGATAATGCTCTTGTCCCCGCAAAAAACAAAATTCATCTCATCTAAAAACGGAAAATGCTCCTTGAGCCATTCGTATTTGGCCGTGAAAGAAGCGGGCACTTCCATCGCGGCCGTGGTGATGAAGATTTCAAACCGTTCGCTTAATTGTTGCATGACTTCCTGGCTATCTTGCATGACCGCCAGATCCCGGAAAAACAGAGGGTCATCCACATAGGCATTAATTTCACGAAGAAACTGCGGACGCAGCTCCCTGAGACGCGTTCCCGTCAAGTCGTTCACAGTCAGATTCTCGTTATAATCGCGGTTAAACACATGCAAATGCTTCGGAATGAAATCGGCGATCACTTCGTCCATATCAATAGCAATGCGTTGCATCCAATCCCTCCTTCCAACACCGTAACTATCATTATACACGATCTTATTAACCCCCCGAACGCCCGTTGAGGATCACCGGATCGGCGGTATCGGCAACCTACTTCTCATGTTCCTTGATCACCTGCTCAATCCCGAGCAGAATCAGCTTCAAGCCGAACTCGAACGACGCATCGCTCCCCATCACCTGGAACAGCCCGTTCTTGAACATCCTTCGGAACAGTCCCGCCTCCGTCTCGCTCATGTCGTCCAGAAGACGAATCAGATCCACGCCCAGATCCACTTCCTGATCCTCAAGGATAGCGGTAACATTACGCTCATGCTGATAGTGATCCAGCACGAAGTAGAAGACATAATTCACAAGCGTATTGACCACTTGCAGCTTCTGCTCTTGCGTCAGCGGCGTCGACTCCACGCAGAGCAGCATACGGTTGGTGAACCGGATAATATCCGGCTCGTGGGGGAGCGTCATCATCATGAGCTGCGTGGAGCAGGGATACCGGCTGAGCACGCTCCGCTGCGTTACCGCAAGCGCCGTCAGCTGCTCCTTCCAGTCCCCTTCGGATCGAAATTCCTCCAGAATCATTTTCGACACCTGGTTGGCCAGACGCTGATAGAGACTTTGCTTGCTCTTGAAGTACCAGTACAGCGAGGGAGCCTGAATTCCCAGCCGGTCGGCCAATCGTCTCATGCTGAATTTCTCGATGCCTTCCTCTCTCAGAAGCTCCCACGAGGCTTCCAGGATCTTATCCTCCGAAATTTGAGGCTGCTGTTTTTTCATCATATCCACCCTTTTATCTAACAGTGTAAGTTTGTTCTTTACAGGTCCATACGTTCATGATATCATCTAACACTGTAAGGCTCAAACTAACACCGTTAGATTAAAAAAAATACATGAAGAAAGCAGTGATTCGCATGGAAGCAGAAAACCTCCATTACTTTGAAAAGGCACCGGTCGCCAAAGCCGTCGCCCACTTCGCCGTACCGATGATGCTGGGCATGTCCATGAGCGTCATCTATTCCATCTTGAATGCCTATTTCCTCGGCACGCTGGGCAATACGGCCATGCTGACCGCGCTCGCGCTCACCTTGCCGTTATTCGCGGCCATAATGGCGCTAGGCAACTTGATCGGCGTCGGCAGCAGCGCATTCATCTCCCGTTTGCTGGGAGAGAAACGTTATGACGTCGTCAAGCATGCATCCTCGTTCGCCTTCTACAGCAGTTTGGCGCTCGGACTAATCGTCATGGCTGCCGGCCTTCCGTTGATCGATTCGATCGTTCACGGCCTGGGGGCAACGCCCGATTCCTTCGGCTACACGAAGGACTATGTCACGGTTATGCTGATCGGCTCGCCGGTCGTCGTATTATTCTTCACGCTTGAGAATATCGTCCGCTCGGAAGGTGCGGCAATGACTTCGATGATCGGTATGATCATGAGCGTTGTCGTGAATATTATACTCGATGCGCTGGTCATCTTCGTCTTCCATTGGGACGTGATCGGCGTTGCGTCCGCTACGGTCATAGCCAACCTGGTCGCGAGCGTATATTATGTTTTCCACATGGGAGCCAAGAGCCAATTCTTGACCGTTTCCTTCAAATGGTTCAAAGCCAACAAGGAAATTCTGGGCAATGTGTTCAAAATCGGCGTTCCCGTCTTTATTATGAGTCTCTTCCTGGGCGCCATGTCGCTGATCTTTAACCGTTATCTGGTCGAATACGGGGAGCAGGCCGTTGCGGCATTCGGAATTTCATCGCGTTTATTGCAATTTCCCGAGGTTATTCTGATGGGTTTATGCGAGGGAGTCGTGCCGCTCATCGCCTTCTCTTTTACGGCGAATAAATTACGCATGAAGCATACCATCAGCTTCACGATCAAAGCGATTCTAACGTTAGCCGTCGTGTTCGGCGTCATCGTCTATCTGGTTTCCGACCATTTAATCGGACTATTCACGAATGACCCGCAATTGATTGAAATGGGCAGCTATATCCTGCATGTAACGTTCTTATCCTTGTTCATTACGGGAATGACCACGTTGTTCACGGGCATCTTCCAAGCAACGGCGCAAGGCACCGCCGCTTTTATTATGTCGGTTATTCAAGGAATTACTCTGATTCCCGTGCTGTATCTCGCGAATCGGATGAACGGTTTTCACGGGGTGGTCTGGTCGCTCGTCATCGCGGATACCGTCGCGTTCCTCGTCGGTGCCACCTTGCTGTATGCACTGCGGAACAAATTGCAGCCGGCGGATTTGGAACAACTGGCACACTAGCGCGGATAGCACGCAACAAGCAAGAAGGCAGAATTAGGGGACTCCCTGATTCTGCCTTCTTATATATAAGTCGCCTTTTCCGCTTCCCCGCGATCGGACTTGTTGGATACGCCGCAGAGCGATGATACAATACGCTTAAATCGCGTAACATTCACGGGAGGCATTCGCATGCGCAAGCTCATTCTCTTCATCGGCCCTGCGGGAGCAGGGAAAACAACGCTCGCCGAAGCCTGGGTCCGCCGCCGCGGCGGCGCCTATCTGGATATGGATACGCTGCTGCGGCCGGCGGCGGCGGCGCTTATGACGCTGGCGGGTCAAGATCCCGAGGATCGGGATTCGCCCTTCTATAAGGAACATTGCCGCGACCTCGGCTACCGGATCACGATGGACGCCGCGCTGCAGCAGCTCGCGCTCGGACAGGACGCCGTCGCGGTCGGTCCGTTCACGCGGGAGACGGAAGATCCGGCATGGCTGGCGCGGGAGCTCGGCCGTATCGGCGCTTCCACGGACGACGTATGCGTGAAGGTGATCGCCGTCTATTTGCCTGCCGAGGCGGACTACCTGGCTCGTCTCCAAGCCCGCGGCTCGTCCCTCGATGCCTGGAAACTCGACAACTGGGCGCATTTCCGCACGACGCTGCGCCGCCGGACGATCGCCTGGCCGCTGCCGCCGGAATCCGTGCTCGCTTTCGACAATTCGGGACCTTACACGGAAGCCAAACGGAGCGAAATGGAGCGGTTTATTCTAGCCGGCATGTCGTAGGCGACGCTTCGACAAGTAGGACAAGGAACAAGGGAAAATACGCACGAAGTACACGCGTGACCTACGCGCACCTCCCGTCACGTGCTTCTTACGCGAGACGTTCCAGCCGCAGCATGACCGATTCCGCAGGAGCCAGCTGCAGCTCGACACGGCCGCTGACGTCGCGGACCTTCTTGGTCCACAGCTCCTCGCAGCGATACGCCGCGCCGGCAGGCAGGCCGAGCCGCTCCAGATCGACCGACTTGCCGGCAGCGAGTTCCCCGTCGTAGTTGAACACGGCGACATGGACGATATCCTCGCCTTCCTCCGAACGGTCCATGCGGTAGAATACGTCCGCCGCGCGCTGCCCCGTATTCCCGGCGAGCGGGAGGAACGTCCCGCCTTTGCGCGCGATCGCCAGCAGCGCCGGTTCCGTCAGCCAGGCGCGCGCACGACGGCAGGCCTCTTCTTCGCGGAAATCGTCGCCCATCAGCAGCAGCGTCCCCGCGATCAGCGAGGCGTTCAGCCGGCTGCGGCCTTCATGCTCCGTCGTCGGCTCATGGTTGTAGCTCTTGTAGAGCACCGTATGGTCGGGATCGTTGAACCGGTACAGCGTATCGTGGATCCACCAGCCGTACGTCAAGGAATTGAGCATGTACTCCGTATCCTTCAGCTCGCCGAACGCGTCGCAGGAAATCCGGCGGCCGTGCGCATACGGATGCGGGAAGAGCGGCGCGATCGACAGATGAATGAAGAACTTCCGGCCGATCCGCGCAGGATCGAGCAGCCCGCAAATATGCGCCATGCCGAAGCGATAGGCTTGAATGCCGGTCTGAATGTCCGGCCGATGATGCTTCCCTTCCAGCGTCCCGTGCGCCATGAAGTCGAGCTTCACGTATTCGTAGCCTTCCTCCACGAAATTCCGCAGCGTCCATTCTACGCGCATCAGACAGCCCGGATGTGTCGGATCGATCGCAAGCCCGCCGTCGAGATCGGGCAGCACTTGACCTTCCCCGTCGCGCAGCAGCAGGTCCGCGTAGGTGTAAAGTCCATCGGTTCCTTCAACGATCCGATTCCCCGCTTCCTCGCTCTTGCCCCAATACGCGAACGGCGTCCAGTACGTGCCCGCCTTCTGCCCGTTCCGGTTGACATGCACAACCGCTTGCCGCCGTTCCTCGGCCGTAAGATTCGTCCAGAAGGAGTCGAAATTCAAATAGACGACCCCTTGGTCGTGGAAGCCCTGCTGCTGGACCTCATGGATCAAATCCGACGCGCGCACGTAACTGTCGAAGCTCAGCTCGGCGCCGACCGCGGACCAGCTGTTCCAGCCGAAGGGCACCGTCCCTTCCCAGGCCAGCGGCGGTTCGATGCGCGCATTCGCCTCTCCGAAGGCGAGCAGCCCGTCCCTGTAATCGCCGAAGGCGCCCAGCCAGATGACCGGCGATGATAATACCGTGCCGCTGACAATGCCATGGGGGATCGTATCGCGCGTATATTCGCTGGCTGCGCCGCCGTAGATTTCGAGCCGCTGCACGGCTTGCCCGGCCTCGCTGTCGATCACAATGCCCGTCTTCCACGTATCATGCGCTACGGAGCCGAACACGAGCCCGCGGCGGGAGCCGTCCCGGTATACGGCCGACGCTTCGTAGCTTTCCGTCCGCCCCGGCATCGCGACCGATTCGTAGCGCACCCACTTGTCGTTATCGAACGGCACGAACAGCGCAAGCAGCGGATCTTGCTCGCTGTCGCCTGATTCGGCTTCCAGGCGAAGCGCGCCTGCTTCGTCGGCGCAGTAGATCGGCGCGATATAATTCGAGGCGATGGCCTCGCCGTCCGAACGCCGCGCTTCCGCCTGCACGAGGCAAGCCCTCATCCCTTCATGCACCGTGAAGCGCTGCATGATCTCCAAGCGATCGTCCATTCGGTGCTGCACGGTCAGCTCGGCGCCTGCCCCGAAGACGCCGGACGCATCCGCGATCCGGTACGAGCGCTCCCGCGCTTCCCGCGTCGTGAGCAGCCGGCCGTCCAACCGAATCCGGCTTTCGATGCCTTGCACGGCCGCCTCGTCCAACCAAGCGATCGAAGCGCTGCCATTCGCCAGATCGACCTCTACGCGCACCTGCCCGTTATCGATCGCCGCGAACCGTTCCTGTTCCGTTCTCGCTATCGTCATCCCTTTCGTCCTCCCCGTCGGCCGGGAATAAGAAAGGCCGGCCGCGATCGGCCGACCTCTCTCACCCGCTCTTATTTCCACAGCGCCAATCTGTCCTGATAGTTGTCGTTGATGATTTTCTCGATCTTCTCGCTGCCCGCCGCCTTCATGTCCGCAAGCATCTTGTCGAACACCTGGCCGGCTTCCGCCGCGTTCTTCGCGATGATCGCCTTCGTGATGTTCTGCGTCATGATGTCGTTGACCTTCTGCGAGATGAGCGCTTCCGGCGTTCCGCCCTGCGGGCCGAGGTTATCGTACGTGTCGGTGTTCCAGACGGAATCGCCCAGGTTCTTGATCGCCATCTTGTCGATTTCGCTGCGGTCATAGCGGCCCGCCAAGTCGTAGACGGTGCCGTCCGAGCCTTTGCCCGCCTTGATGAACCAGGTCCATTTGCGGATGCCCGTCGTCTTGGAGTAGTTGTTCCAATCGTCCTTGAAGCCCTGCAGCACTTCCGGTTTCGGCACGTGCTTGCCGTCAACCATATCCCAGTGCTTGCCTTCGACGCCCCATTGCAGCAGGTACTGGCCTTCTTCGCTCGCCAGGAAGTTGATGAATTGCATCGTGCGTTCCGGATTCTTGTTCGCCTTGGTAATGCCGATCGCGTCCCAGCCGAGCGAGCCCTGCGGGCCGTAAGTCGTCTTGGCCGGATCGACGTCCGGGCCGACCACTTTATAATCGAAGAATTCCGCGTCCTCGCCGCCGTCTTTCTTCAGCGCCGTGTTCGCCGTTCCGAGATCCCAGTAAGCGCCGGTCGAGCCGAATACGGTGCCGGAAGACAGCTTTTGCAGCCACGATTCCTTCTTGTTGATCGCCCAGTCCGTATCGATGAGGCCTTCCGTGTACAGCTTATTCATATAGAGAATCATTTCTTTGTATTTCGGGTCTTCGACGTCGTATTGCAGCTTGCCGTCCGTCTCGTAATACGTCTTCATGCCGAACATGCCCTTGAACGTGCCCGTCACGGCGCCCATGTTGGAACCGTCCATCGTCAACGCCGTCGTCGGCTTGCCGTTCACCGTCGGATATTTCGCTTTGAAATCCTTCAGCAGCTGTTCGAATTCATCGGCCGTGAACGGCTGACCGCCGGCCGCCTTATCCGGCGCGAGCTCCTTGAGGAAATTCATCTTCAGGTTGAAGCCGAAGACCGGCTCGCCTTCCGACATCCCGTACCAGTTGGACAAGTAATAGTTTTTGCCATCCGTATACCGGGTTTTGTTCAGCGTATCCCCGTACATCGCCTTGACGTCCGGGCCATACTTGTCGATAAGGTCGTCGAGCGGGATGAGCGCGCCCGTCGAAATGTACTTGTTGACGATGTCGCCGCCGCGGTCCATCAGCACGATGTCCGGCAAGTCGTCGCTGGCGAGCATCAGGTTCAATTTCTCCGTCGGATTGCCCGTCGGCTGCTGGATCTCGACCGTCACGCCCGTGCGCTTCGTAATTTCCTGCGCCACGTCGTTCGTGAACGCGTCGCCGGTGTTCTTGTCGAAGAACGTAATCTTAAGCGGCTTGAGCGATTCGTCCGGCTTGCTGCCGGCATCGTTCGCTGCGCCGGCGTTGCCGGGCTTGCTTGCATTCGATGCTTGATTCGCGTTATTGCCGTTATTGCCGCTGCTGCCGCAGCCTGCCGCGATCGCGGCGACTAAAGCGAGACTTAGGGACAGCGCGCCCCATTTCTTGATTCCTGGCATGGTGATTCCCCCTGTGCGAATTGTATACTAGCATACTACATGTTCGACCCGCAAGAACGGCTCCGACGGAGCCCGGCAAAGCTCACCTCCTTAAGCAGCTTGAGGAACGCGGCGCTAGGCCGCCGTTCCTTCGCCCCTAGCTCTTGACCGCGCCAAGCGTCATTCCCTTGACAAAATACCGCTGCAGGAACGGGTAGACCACGATGATCGGCAGCGTCGCCACCATCGTCGCCGCCATCCGGATCGTATCCGACGAGACGGCGTTGCGTTTGGCGGAATTCGCCATCTGGTTGGCGCTGGACGTGAACGATTCCGTCTGGTATTGATTGAGGATCTTCACGAGCACGGCTTGCAGCGTCTTCAGATTCGGCTTGTACGTGAACACGTAGGAGTCGAACCAGGAATTCCAATGGTTGATGGCCGTGAACAAGCCGATCGTGACCAGGACGGGCACGCAGATCGGCAGGATGATTCGCCAGTAAATCTGGATATCGTTCGCGCCGTCCATCTTGGCGGATTCTTCCACCTCGATCGGCAGCTCCTGCATGAACGTGCGGACGATGATAACGAAGAAGACGTTCATCATGTTCGGGAAGATGTATACCATGAAGCTGTCGATCAGGTGCACGTTCTTCAGAATCATGTAGTACGGGATCAAGCCGCCGCCGAAGTACATCGTGAAGATGAAGAAGAGCGAGATGATACGGCTGCCGACCAAATCCCGCTTGCTGAGCGCGAAGGCCAGCAGGCTGATGACGGCCAGCGCGAGCGGCGTGCCGACCAGCGTCCGCAGCACGGTGACCTTGAGGCCGTTCAGGATTTCCGCGTCCTGCAAAATCTGCTTATAGCTGTCGATGCTGATGACGCGGGGCCATAAGTAGATGCCGCCCCGGACCGTGTCGTCCGCGCTGTTGACCGACAGCACGAGGATGTTCCAGAAGGGATAGAACGTAATAACGAATACGAAGGCCAGGAATACGTATACGCCGGCCATATACAAGCGGTCGCTGTAGCTCTTGGATGCTGTCAATGCTTCGTCCTCCTTTCAGGCGAATTAATAGAGCGATTGCTGGTTGACCTTCTTGGACCAGCCGTTCACTAGCACGACCAGGATAAAGGCGATGACCGATTTGAACAGCCCGACCGCCGCGCCGTACGAGAACATGCCGTTCTGCAAGCCGTACCGGTACGTGTACGTATCGATGACGTCGGAATATTGAAGCACGGTCGTGTTCTGCAGCAGGTACTGCTGGTCGAAGCCCGCGTTCAGCACGTTGCCGACGGCCAGGATCGACAGGATGACGATCGTCGGCTTGAGCGAAGGCAGCGTCACGTTCCACATTTGGCGCCAGCGGTTCGCCCCGTCCACCCGGGCGGCCTCGTACAGCTCCGGATTGATGCCCGCGATCGCCGCCAGGTAGATGATGGCATTGAAGCCCATGTCCTTCCACGTGTTCGAGAAGGCGATGATCCACCAGAACATATGGCCGTTCTGCAGGAAGGTGACCGGCTTATCGACGAGGTGCAGCGACTGCAGCAGCTGGTTAATCACGCCGCCGGACGAAAGCACGGTGACGATAATGTTCGCGGCGATGACCCACGAGACGAAGTGGGGCAAATACGATACGGTCTGAACGATCCGCTTGAACATGCCGCGGCCGACCTCGTTGATCATGATCGCGAGCACGATCGGCGCCGGGAATCCGATCAACAGCGACAACAGGCTCTGAGCGAGCGTATTGCGCATGATCATGTAGAAATCGCCGTTCGTGAAGAAATAATCGAACCATTGAAAACCGACGAATTTACTGTGAAAGAACTGATGAAAGAACGAGCCGCCGCCGGGCGAATAGTTGATGAACGCCATGTACAAGCCGAACATCGGCCCGTACGAGAAAATGATCGTGCAGATCAGCGCAGGCAAAATCATCAGGTATAAATATTTCTGCTGCTTCATTTTTCGCCATTTGCGCGATCGGGCTGCCCCTCCGATGGCGGGAAATTGTCGTTTGTCTAAGTGCGCTTCCATGCCTTTCCTCCTCCGAACGACAGCCGTTCCAGTGCCGCTTCCGATTTCGTAGCCTAATTATACGGTCGCGAATTGAAGCGTTTCCATAACCCGATTCACGGAAACGCAACGCAAACCTACACATCTCCGGAGGAGATATTGTTGAAAACCGTTACAACTACTACAATGAAACAATCGAATCCGGGATGCTTTACGGGATGTTTTATAGATGAAGGGGCGTGCTTCGCTTGTACAAAATTCTGCTGGTGGACGACGAGAAGCTGGAGCTGAACGCGATCGCCAATTATATCCGGTGGGAGGATATGGGCATCGTCGTCGCGGGCACCGCCAAGAACGGACGGGAGGCGCTTCAGGCGATGGAGGCGTGCAAGCCCGATATCATTCTGACCGACGTCCGCATGCCGATCATGAACGGACTGGAATTCGCCTCGAAGGCGAAGCAGCTCGACAAGAACGTCAAGATCGTCTTCCTGAGCGGGCACGACGAATTTCAATACATCAAATCCGCGCTCGCCATCGAAGCGATGGGCTATCTGCTGAAGCCCGTCGATACGGCCGAGCTGACCCAGCTCATGCAGCGGGTCATCCTCAAATGCCAAGAGGATAAACAGCTGTCCGAGTCCGCGGAAGCGACGAAGGAGAAGCTGGTCCGCAGCCTGGCCGCCGAGCAGGACGAGGAGCTGCGCCGGGAATGGGTCAAGCGCATCGCCATGCTGCCGCATCCGCTGCCGACGATCGGCCGTTTCCGCGTCTGCTGCTGCAGCCTGGACGCGATTGATCCCGGATTGCCGGCTTTGGAGACGCCGATGCCGGTCCCGTTGCCGGCCGGGCCGGCCGCGCTAACCGGCAAACAGCGGCAGGCGATCCTGTCGCTGACCGAGGCGAAGCTGGCCGTCATGCACCTGCCGAGCTATGTGTGGGCCGTGGACGAGCTTCGGTTCTGCGCGCTCTCGTATGTCGTCGACGATGCGGAGGACGTCGGCCTGCCGGCGCTGATGGAGGAGCTCGTGGAGGAAGCCGGCAACCGGTTCGGCGTCGTGCTGTCGGTCGGCATTTCGCGGCTCGGCCGTTACCTGGAGGAGCTGCACGAGCGCTTCGGCGAAGCGCGGGAAGCGAACGGCGACAAGTTCTACAGCGGCACGGGACGCGTGATCCGCTATGCCGCCCACGCGCCTGCCGCGCCGGCAAGCGCCCTGCACGTTCTGGATATCGCCGAGCAGCTGAACGATGCGATCGCGCATCTGCAGACGGAGCAGGCGGAGGCGATCCTCAGCGGTTATTTCGGCGCGTTCGCCGCGAACCGCACGAGCAGGGACGCCATCATCGCCGGCACGATGCAGCTGATCTCGGAGGTCGAGCGCAAGTTCGCTCCGCTGTTCGAAGCCCGTGCGGAACAACGCGCCGAGCAGCGTCCCGGGCAGCGTTCGGAGCAGCATGACGGACAGCGTTCGGAGCAGCATGACGGACAGCGTTCGGAGCAGCATGACGGACAGCGCGCCGCGCCCCCCGCCGGGCACGGCGAATCGCCGCTCGGGATCGATTGGAAGACGATCACCGAGCCGGGATCGGTCGAACGGCTGCACGCCTATCTTCTGGCCTGGTGCGGCGGAATCATGACCGTCATCCGCGACAGGGATCACGATAAGAATTTGAACGTCGTCCATCAGATCGCCGCGATGATTCACGCCCGGTACGGCGAGGCGCTCACGGTCGACGACCTGGCCGCGAAAGTCTATTTGACGCCGAATTACATCCGCACCTTGTTCAAGCAGAAGACCGGCGAGACGATTTTGGAATATATGACGAAGGTGCGCATCGAACGGGCTTCCGAGCTGCTGAACGACAAGTCGCTCAAGATCCACGAGGTCGCCCGGGCCGCCGGCTACGAGAACGTCTCCTACTTCTGCTCGCTCTTCCAGAAACACCGAGGCGTCACGCCCAACGAATACCGCAAGAAATACTTGTAGGCGAAAGGAATTGCCGCATGATGCTTCGTTCCTGGTTCATCCATCTGACCGCGCCGTTTCTCAATCTCAGCATGAGGGGCAAGATGTTCAGCCTGTTCGTTCTCGTCTCGATTTTGCCGCTGCTGTTCTTCGTGTTCTACTCGTACCAGTCGGTCAAGGAGCAGCTGATCAACCAGACCTATTCCGGCATGACGCTCGCCACGTCCCAAATTACGAGCAACCTGCAGAACAAGCTGAACAACTATTCGAAAATCTCGGCGTCGCTCTATCTGGACGCGACGCTGCAGGAATATTTGAGCAAATCGTATAACGGCAGCGCCGACTACCTCGACGCCTACCGCTATATCGACAACGTGATGAACAACGTCCTGATCACCAATCCGGAAGTGAACGACATCGCGATCTACTCGACCAATCCGAATATGCCGGTCGACAACATATTCATCAAGAAGCTGGACGATTCCATTCGCAGCCAGCCGTGGTTCACCCAGGTCCAACACACCTACGGCAACGTCATCTTCATGATCAACCAAGGGGGCGCGGATAATCTGCTGCCGGCCGAGACGCAGCCGATGTTCACGCTCGTCCGGTATTTGAACTACAACAGCCTGAACTTTCCGTACGGCGTCCTGACGATCGACGTCAAGGAATCCGACCTGTACGCGCTGATGGGCAAAGAGAACAACAACAAGGACATCTACATCGTGAACGAGAACGGCATCATCGTCTCCTGCAAGGACAAGCGCCTGCTGAACACGGACCTGGGCAAGCTCCTTCCCGGGCATTTCAAGTCGGGAACGACCGGACGGTTCGAGAGCACCTACCAAGGCGAGAAGGTGCTCGTCGTCTACGACACCGGCGCGAACGGCTGGAAGACCGTGTCCATCGTGCCCTACAGCGGCTTCATGGCGCCGGCGATCGCCTCGTCGAATCGGATTCTGCTCATGGCGTCCGTCTGCATTCTGTTCAGCGTCGTCTTGATCTATCTGGTCGCCCGCATGTCGACCAAACGGATCGAATCGCTGCTTAAGAACATCCGCCGCATGGAACGGGAGGATTTCGAGCTCGAGAACATCCCGATGGGGCATGACGAGATCGGCCAAATGTCGTTCGCGCTGCATAAGATGGCCGGCCGGATCAAAAATCTGATCAACGAGGTGTACAAGAAGGAGATTTCGAAGCAGGAATCGGAGATGAACATCCTCCAGGCGCAGATCAACCCCCACTTCCTGTACAACGCGCTCGCCTCCATCTCGGCTCTGGCGATGCAGCATAAGGATCCGAAGATCCAGGACATGGTTTCGCATCTGGCGAAGTTTTACCGGATTTCGCTGAACAAGGGGAAGAACCTGATCTCGCTGAACGAAGAGCTCAAGCTGACGAAATATTACCTGTCGATTCAGCAAATCCGGTACGAGGGACTGCTGCACGTGCATTTTCAGATCGACGAGGCCGTGCTCGTCCATTACACCGTCAAGCTGGCGCTCCAGCCGTTCGTGGAGAACTGCATCAATCACGCGATCTGGGACGACGACCGCGGCATCACCATCATCATCCGCGCCTACCGGTCGGACGACGATATCCTCGTGGAGATCGTCGACGACGGCATGGGCATGACGCGGCAGACGCTCGAGAAGCTGCGCGCCAAGGACGAGATCGGCTTCGGCATCTCGAACGTCGACCAGCGGATCAAGCTGGCGTTCGGCGACGCGTACGGCGTGTCGATCGCCAGCCGGCTGGGGATCGGGACGAGCGTGCAGATCCGGCTGCCGGTTCAGGGCGTGCTGTAAATACATTGAAAAAAACATGGACCGGTGCCTACTGCGCAGACGAATGTTCTTTCGATCGCTGTTGTTACCGGATATCTTGATCAATTTTAATAAGGTGGATATTCGGTAACAAAGGCGAACGCTAAAGGTGATTGGTTTGCTTTCACCGACGGATGTCGGGGAATGCAGCATTCATCAGCTTCGGAAGCATTGGCGCTTCTTCAGAATCATTCGTCTTGCTCCGTTTGGCTGCTCCATGGATATTTTCAAACATCACAATCACGCCCTAACCTTTAATATAAAAACCCCAAAACGCCCATTCAGATGAACTGCTGAATGGGCGTTTTGCAGGCGGCCCTAGAAAGTTCGACCCCTATATGGTGAATTAGATCGCCCTCCTCCAGCGCTCGCGGACAGAGGATCCTTTACACGCTCTTGAGGGTAGCGGTCGGACACAGGATCCGTTAATGTCCCAAAATGGCAGCGAAAACAGGCTAATCGGCCGATATAGCGGATCTCCTGTCCGACAACAAACGAAAATACGAGATCAAGCAGTGCATAACGAATCTCCTGTCCGCTTCCTTGCTTCGACGGACGCACCGCGACCCAGCCGTCATGAAGACGGCTGGGTCGCAACGGCTTGGACAGTCCCGTCCACGCCGGTGAAGTGTCTGGCTTGTGCAGCCGGTAGTTGCGGTTGGGTTCATCTATACGCTGCCCAAAACGACCATTCAGACGATCTGCTGAATGGTCGTTTTGGGGTTATACACATGCTGCTCCGGCACTGGCATTGCACCCGCAACATCGCTGTGCACCTACGGGCGCGGACGGACAGATTGAGCCATAAGAACGGTTATCATTCCCGTTATTCGCGGCATTAGCCTCTAGATGTGCAGCGCTTCGAGCAGCAGGGCCACGGCCTTGGCCGCTTCGCCGCGTGAGACGGCCGCGGACGGGCGGAAGCTGCCGTCCGGGAAGCCGGACATAAGCTGCGCCTTCCCGATCTGCGCGACGGCTGCCGCGGCCCAGGCCGGGATGTCCGCCGCATCCTTATAGCCGGCCGCATCGGCGATGACGGAGCCGGTGAATGCTGTGGCATCAGAGCCGACGGCGGCAGCACCGGTGAGAGCACCGGCATCAGTATCGGCATCAGCACCGGCATCAGCACCGGCATTAGCACCGGCGGCCTTGGAGCCGGCTGTTCCGCCATCAGACGCGGCAGCCGTTCCGACGGCAGCTGGCGCGGCTGCGCCCGGCAGCAGCTTCGCCAGGATGACGGCAAGCTCCGCCCGCGTCAGCGGCCGGCTCGGGCCGAAGCTGAGCCCGGCGCCGGAAGGAGCGCCCTGCATCAGGCCCGCCTCGCGCGCCGCCTGCACACCGCTTGCCGCCCACGCCGGTATGTCGGCGGCATCCGCGTACGGCGTCGGCGCCGCGCCGGCATTGCCCGCGGCCGCCGGCTTCAACCCGAGCGCGCTCGCGAACATGGCCGCGAACTGCGCGCGCGTGACCGAGGCGTCCGGACGGAAGCTGCCGTCCTCATAGCCGCGCATGCTCCCGAGGCCGATCAATCGTTCGGCATACGGCGCCGACCAGTGGTTCGCCAGGTCGGCGAACGCCTTCGGCCGGTAGGCGAAGACGGCGTACGGCGTAAAATGGTTGACCGTCACCGTAATCGTGCCGTCGCCGTTCGCGGTTCCGCCGACGAAGATCCAGCGCTGCTGCTTCTCGTTGTAATAATAGACGGCCGGCCCGGAACCAGCGCCCGTTAAGGCGTTCGGATCATAGGCGAACCGAAGCTGCACGCCGCCGGCGAACGCCGAATCTCCGCTGTAAGCGATATCGACGATCCCGCTCGCTGCGCGGTAGCCGTCCGCGGACGGCTGTTCGCTCTCGGGGAGCAGCCGGGCGGTTAGCGTGCCGCTGCCGGCGAACGCGCCTGCCGGCACTTGAATGGTAACCGTTCCCGGCAGCGCGAGCGACCCGCCCTTGGCGCCGTCAATGGCTTGCTCCGCATGATTCTCCGCATCGGCATCCGGCTCCGTCAGTGCCGGAGGAACGACAACCGGCCCCGAGTCCGAATTCGATGGATTCGATGGATTCGATGGATTCGATGGGTTCGATGGATTCGACGGGTTCGACGAAGCTGCCGGCGTCAGCTTGAACAGCTTCGATTCCGCAGGCTGCAGCGTCAACGCAAGCGTGCCCCCGCTGACGACAGACGTCTCCCCGCTCCACAGGTCAAGCAGCGTATAGGACGCATTCGCGGCAAGCCCGGCGCGCGCCAGATCGATCGACTTGTCCGCAGCCTGGTTCGCGTTGTAGTTGAAGACGGCCAGGTAGCTGTCGCCGCCGTCCTGCAGCACGAACGTATCCGCGGCGTTCGCGCCGGTATTGCCTTCCGCCGCGCGGAACGCCTTGCCCTTGACGGCCAGCTGGTTAATGCGCGGATTCGTATACAGTTCCGCCATATATTGCCGCGCCGTCTCGTCCCCGACGTTGTCGGAGTCGAGGAATACCGTGCCGGAGATGACGGCCGAATTGACCCGGCTGCGCGCTTCCGTCAAGGAACGGGCCCGCGTCAGCGCCATATGGTCCGGATCCGTGTAGCGGTAGATCGTGCCGTTCTGCCACCAGCCGTACGTGAGCGAGTTGAGCTCGTACTCGGATTCGTTGATCGCGCCGTACGTATCGCAGGCGATCCGTCTGCTGTTGGCGTACTGGGACGGGAAGATCGGCGCGATCGATTCGCTGATGAACATCGAGCCGTCCAGCACCTCGTTCATATCGCGCATGCCTTCATTATAGGCTTCGATGCCGGTCGTGACCGCCGGGTCGTAATGCGCCCCCTCCAAGGAGCCGTGCGTCAGAAAATCCAGCTTGATGTACGTGAAGCCGAGATCCTTGAACCGGTTCAAATAATACGACATGCGCGCCTTCGTGCCCGGATGGGTCGGATCCAGCGCATAAGCGCCGTCCAGCGTCGGCAGCGGGTTCCCCGCGTCGTCCTTCAAGACGATGTCGCCGTATGTGTAGGCATTGTCCGTGCCCTCGACTACCTGGCTCATATTGCTGCCCCAGTAGACGAACGGCCCCCAGTAAATGCCGGCCTGCTGGCCGTTATTCTTGATCGTCGCCACCGCTTGGCTCAGCTGTTCCTGCGTCAGGTTGTCCCAGTACGAATCCAGGTTGACATAGACCGCGCCGCCGTTGTTCAGCGCGGCCAGATTCGTCTTGAAATAATTGGACGTGTCGATGACGTTCTGATAGCTCAGATCGCTGCCGAACGCGCCCCAGCTGTTCCAGCCGACCGGCACGCCTTGCGGCAATTCCGGCCCGAGCGGCAGCGGAGGAGCGATCCGCGCGTTGGCGTCGCCGTATTGTTCCAGGCCGTCGCGGTAATCCGCGAAGCCGCCGGCCATCACCATCGGCGAAGACACCGTCGTGCCGCTGACGCTGCCATGCGCCAGCGAATCGTGCGTAACCGCTGAAGACGCGCCGCCGTATACGGCGAAACGATTGATTGCGCCCCCGGAGCCGGTCCAATCGATGCCCGTCTTCCACGTATCGTGGGTGACGGAGCCGATGACGAGGCCGTTGCGGGAGGCATTGTCATAGATCGCCGTCACCTCGTAGCTGGCATCGGCGCGGTTGACCGACTGCGCCTTGTAGCGTACCCAGGCGTCGTTGTCGAACGGCACCGACAGGGCGCGGTTATCCCCGTCATGGCCGGTGTCGACGCCGCCCGCGCGGTTGACGACGATCGGCGCCATGTAGTTCGTGCTAATCGCCTGCTCGCCGACCGCATCGAGCCGGGTCAGGAAGTAGGCCTTCCCGTCGTAGAACTGATACACCTGCTTGAGCGTCGGCTTGTCGGCCTGCGTATGCACGAAGCTCAGCTCGATTCCGGTGCCGAACGCATTCTGGATCGGCGCGATCTGCGCCATATCGAACGCATGCCGCCCGTAGCCCTTCGTCTCCAGCGTGACGCCGCCCACCTTCACGGAGGCGAAGACGCCATGCAGCGTCTGGCCGTTCGTCCACGCGTAGTCGAGGTAGCCCGTAGCCGTATGGAACGTTACATTGTACGTCCCATTGCCGATGACAAGCCCGTTCGCGTGCGGCGTCACCTCGATGGCGCCGAAGGTCTGCTTCGCGATCGGATCGCCGATGTCGCCCTCGTCATCGGTTCCGGGGCCGCCCGGACCTGCCGCGGAACGAAGCTCGATCTTGTCGATGTCCGGCGCATAGCTGCTGCCGTCGGAGAACAGTATCGTGTTGGCGCCGGCGGTCAGCGAGACCGGTATTTCCACCGTGCCGGCGGTATTCCAATCGGCCGTCTTCAAGGCATCGTAATACTGCGCTTCGCCGCCGTTCACGCTCACGTAGAACGCCCGCGGATCGCCGGAAATGAACGAGACCGTCATCAGATAATCGCCGCCTTCGTCCGCGTTCACCCCGTTGAACTGCAGCGAGCTGCCGTTGTACAGATCGCCGACCTTCTTCCCGCCGGAGCAGCCGCCGCAATCGCTGACGGACGCGCTGCCGGTCAGCGCGTTATCCGGGGACTCCGCTTCGTAGAGCGTGCCGGCCGGCGTATCGCCGCCTCCGCCGGAGCCCGGATCGCCGGGATTGCCGCCTGTGCCAAGATTAATCGCGATCCGGTCGATATCCGGCGCATACCAATTGTTATCGTCGAACAGAATCGTATTGTCCCCGGCCTGCAGCTCGATCGTCAAATCGAAGCTGCCCGGCGTGTCCCAATCCGCCGTCTTCGGAAACGCTACGTACTGCCGCTCGCCGCCGTTCACGCTGACGTTCGCCGAACGGGGATCCCCCGACAAGTAACCGACCGTCATCGTGTAGGTTCCGGCTTCGCTCACGGTAATGCCGTTGAATGCCAGAGAGCTTCCCTGATACAACCCGCCGACCTTCTTGCCGCCCGAACACGCGGCGCAATCGCTCGCCGAGGCGTTGCCCGTCATCGCGTTGTTCGCCGCTTCAGCCTCGTAGACTTGCGGTTCGGACTGCCCCTCCGCGTACGCCTTGGCTGCGGAATGCCAGCTCGCCGGCAATGCCAGCGCGGCAAGCAGCAGCAGGAGCAGCGCTATTTTCAACTGCCGTATAATCATGACTTACCTCCTTCGATATGGACTCCCCCTCATTATGAAGCGTTTTCATAACCTGTGATATGATGCGTTCTTCCGATTGATACCCCAATCCGCCTGGGTTAGGATGCCGGATAGTTACGATCACGCGATTGCCCGCACATACAGCAGCGCCAGCCAGGGACATGTCCCGGCTGGCGCTTGTTGCATGCATGTAGGTAATGATTCATTTCATCTGCACTCCAGTCGCATTTCATCTGCATTCTGTATTCCAGCCGTACGCCATTAGCCTCCATCTGGCACCATGCGTCTTATTACGTCTCTCCGCCGGCCCCGCCATTATCCGCATCCGCGCTTATTCCCGCCGAGTCATGCCCATCCGGCCCGTCAACGAAATCGATGACGCCGATGGCGATGACGCCGACGGCCGCTGCTTTGACAATGCCTTTGGCGCCCTGCTTCACCCGCTCCATGTCGTCGGCCTGCAAGCCGGCGACGATGTCTTTGCCGTTGTCGTACACGTATTGGGCCGACGAGACGACGCCCGCAGCCGTGTGCCTCACGGCGCCGCCAATATCGTGAACGCCTTGATCGACCGCGCCTTCGTTCTGCGTAATGACGCCTTTCGCGACGTCGAACGTGCCGCTGGCGAGCTGCCCCACGGTCTTCCCGGTCTCAATCGTTACCTTCTCCACGCTGTTGCCGATATCTTTGATGAACTCGCTGCCCGCGACTTCGCCGACCACTCTCACGGTTCCGCCAAGCACCTTCCCGGTCACTTCGCCCGCGAACTGGCCTAACCCTTTCAAGAAGCTCATAGGATCCCCCTTCTCCGCTGGAAATGTACGCTGTCATCATTATTGCCATTATACCGAAGATCGTTATTCATCATTATACGATGTTCGTTCTACATAGAGCATACGTACGGCAACGCGTTTCGTCACAACAAAATAAAAACTCCCGCCAGAGCCCTCACTCGTCTCTGCCGGGAGTTATTTTCACTTCGCTTCGTATTCGATCGTCCGAATCGTGCCGTCCGCATTATAGCGCAGCTCCGTGAACTTCACGCTGCGCTTGTGGTCGACGCCGCCGGACAAGGACGCGTCGTGGTAGAACAGATACCATTTGCCCTGGAATTCCACGATGGAGTGATGCGTCGTCCAGCCGAGCACCGGCGTCAGGATCGTTCCTTTGAACGTGAACGGCCCTTGCGGATGCTCGCTCACGGCATAGACGAGCTTATGCGTCGTGCCCGTCGAGTAGGACAAGTAATACAAGCCGTTGTACTTGTGCATCCACGGGCCTTCGAAATATCGGCGGTCTTCGTCGCCCGCGGCGATCGGATTGCCGTCCTCGTCGAGGATCGCGATTTCAACCGGCTCCGCCTTGAATGTCAGCATGTCGTCGCTCAATTCCGCCACGCGAGGGCCGATGGCCGGCGCCGCCGCATCCGGGCCTTCGGTCACGTCCGGCTTGAATTCGCCGGTCTGCCATTTCTCCAGCTGGCCGCCCCATAGGCCGCCGAAATACATATACGCGCGTTCATCTTGGTCGACGAAAACAGCCGGGTCGATGCTATAGCTGCCTGGAATATAATTGTCCTCCGCCTTGAACGGCCCTGCAGGGCTCGTGCCGGTCGCCGCGCCGATGCGGAATACGCCGTCCTTGTCCCTTGCCGGGAAGTACAGATAGTACGTATCGTTCTTGAACGCGGCGTCAGGCGCCCACATCTGCTGCGATGCCCACGGCACGTCGCGGATATGAAGCGCTTCTCCGTGATCCGCGCACGCGGCATTCATGTCGTCCAGCGACAGGACATGGTAATCTTCCATCGCATACTGGTCGCCGTTATCGTTCGTCGGCCCGTCATGGTCGATGTCATGCGAAGGGTAGATGTACAGCTTGCCTTCGAACACGTGCGCGGACGGATCGGCCGTGTAGATATGCGTCACGATCGGTTCGTTCGGCACTGCGGGCTTTGCGGACTTTACAGGGTTTGTCATGCTCGCTTCTCCTCCGGAAATCAAGTTGTCTAGCCTTTGACCGAGCCTGCGGCGATGCCTTCCACGATCCGGTTGCTGAGCACGAAGAAGATGATCAGGATCGGCAAGATGCTGATCATCAGCGTCGCCCCGATCGCGCCCCAGTTCGTCGTGTACTGTCCCACGAAATTCTGGATGCCGACCGTCAGCGTCTTCTTGCTTTCCGAGCTCAGGAACGTATTGACGAAAATAAATTCATTCCAGTTATAAATCATATTGATGATCGCCGCGGTTACGCTTACGGAGACGGTCATCGGCAGGATAATGCGGAAGAACATCCGGTTGACGCTGCATCCGTCCATGATCGCGGCTTCTTCCACTTCGCGCGGAAGCGCATAGTAGAAGCCGATCAGAATCATGATCGTCAGCGGCATATTGAAGGCGACGTACGACAGGACGATGCTCCATTGGGAGTCCGTCAGGCGCACCTGCTTGAACATGCTGAAGAGCGGAATGAGCGTCGAGTGCACGGGAATCATCATCGCGATCATGAACAGGCCGAGCGCCGCTTTGTGCAGCTTCCATTTCATCCGCGTCATGGCGAACGTAACGAAGTTGGCGAGCAGAATCGTCAAGCCGACGGAAACCGCCGTAATCCATAGGCTGTTCAGGAAATAACGGCCGATGCTGCCTTGCGACCATACCGTGGCGTAGTTGCTCCAGTGCAATTGCTTCGGCAGCGCGAATGGCGACAGGTTGAATATCTCTTGGTTGTTCTTGAGCGAGAACAGAAGCAGCCATACTAGCGGCAGCAGCTGCAGCACCGCCGTCAGCCCGAGGATGGCGTACAGGACGCCATGCCCGATGCGGCTGGCCGATGAACGGGACGAGACCGATTCGGAACGAGGATGCTTCAATGTTGTAGTTATGCCGGACAAAGGGATCTCCTCCTGTTCAAGAATATTGAATCGTGTCCTTCGTCGCGGTCAGGCGCCGAATGATCCAGGTTGCAACGAGGCAGATGATAAGCAGGAAGAAACCGATCGCGCTTCCGTAGCCGAAATCGAACTCCTTGAATGCTTTGTGATACATATAGGAAGCCATCACTTCGCTCGATTGGTTCGGCCCGCCGTCCGTCATGACGTAGATCAGGTCGAAATATTTCAGCGATCCGACGACGGCCAGCACGATCGTGACCTTGATCACCTCCGCGATCAGCGGGAGCTTGATGCGCAGCGCGACCTGCAGGGAGGTGGCGCCATCGATTCGGGCCGCTTCGTCGAGCGAAGCCGGGATATTTTTCAACGCCGCGTAGTAAATGAGAATGTAGAAGCCTGCGAACTGCCAGAGAATCGGAATGAAGATGGCATAGAGCACGATATGCGGATCAGCCAGCCAGTTCGGCGTGTTCTCCACGCCCAGCTTCTCCAGGAGACTGTTCAGGATGCCGTTCGTCGGGTGATAGACTTTCATCCACAGCTGAGCGATCGCGACCGAAGACAGCAGCATCGGAAGCAAGTAAATTTTACGCAGCAGATTGGCGCCTTTGATCTTGCCGGCGAGCACGAGCGCGACCGCCAAATATAGAATCAGGCTGAGCGTGGACAACAGCGCCAGCATGAGCGAATGGTAGGTGCTTTGCCAGAAAACGCTGTCATGAAGCAGCGTGCTGAAATTGCCGAAGCCGATAAAGTCCGGCTTGCTGATGCCGTCCCACTTCGTCAAGCCGTAATATCCTGTAAGGACGATCGGAACATAAATGATCGCCAGGATCAAGAACAGCGACGGCAGGACGTACAGGGCGATGATGCGTTTGTTCGACATGACCGTATTCATGTTCGTCAAGGCCTCCTTGCCGGGTCATTGCGGATCGAAGGGCGCAGCCGCCAATCAGCGGTACGCCCTCGTCTCCAAGACAGCGGTTTATTTGTCTGCTTTAAGCGCTTCGTCCTGCTTCTTGATGAATTCCTCCGGCGTGACGGCGCTGCCGAACAACGCCTGAACCATGTTGATATGCGTCGAGGACGCGCCCGGCTTCATTTGCGTATCGAGGTACAGCGTCACTTTGTTCGCTTTGTTCAGCTCGTTGAGCAGATCGGTGAACATCGCCGGCAGTTTGAGCGTCGACGTATCCACCTTCGTGGCCGGGATGACGCCCGCGTCCGTTACGCTGTGCTCGCCCCACTTCTGAACGAAGAAGCTGACGAATTTCTTCGCTTCCTCGACATGCTTGGAGTTCTGGGATACGAACAGGCCTACGCCCGGTCCGCCTACCCAGTCGTCCACGCTGCCTTGGCCGCCCGCGACGGTCGGGAACTTGAAGTAACCGATCTTGTCCTTGAATGCCTGCGGCACGTCCGCCGCCGTCGTGTAGTTCGGCACTTCCCAGGTACCCATCGCGAACATCGCCGCTTGCTCGTTCATGAACAACGCCTTGGCTTCGTCGTTGGACAGCCCGTTGGCGCCTTTGACGAAGGCGTTCATCTTCACCAGCTCCTGCGCTTGCTTAGCCGCTTCCAGCAAGGCCGGATCGCTGAAGTCCTTGCCTGCGACCGCTTTGTCGAGCATGTCCTTGCCGCCGAGGCGCTCGGCGAGATACATGTACCAGAACGATGCCGGCCAGCCGTCCTTGCCGCCAAGCGTGATCGGCGTCACCTTGTTGTCGTTCAGCGTCTTGACGATATTCTTCAGATCGTCCAGCGTCTGCGGCGGGGTCAAGTTGTATTTGGCGAAAATATCTTTGTTGTAGTAGACCGGAACGATATTCAGCTCGACCGGCAGCGCGTACGTTTTGCCTCCGAAGGCGTACGCTTCCGTCGTGCCGGCGACGAACTTGTCCTTCAAGTCGCCTTGCAGCAGATCGTCCATCGGCGCGAACATGTTGCCGTTCACGTAAGGATCCATGAAGCCGGCCGCCCAAGTAAAGCCGACGTCAGGCAGCGCGTTGGAAGCCGACAGCACTTTCAGCTTGCTCTTGTACTGCTCGTTCTCGAGCACTTCGGTCGCGATCGTCACGTTCGGGTTCGCGTCTTCGTATTCTTGAATGATTTCCTTCACCATTTTGTTTTGCGCGGAGTTGCTGCCGTCCGGCCATAGATGCATCATTTTGAGCGTGATTTTCTCGCCGCCGGCGCTGCCGGATGCAGCGTTTTCCGCCTCGGCGGCTTGATTGCCCGAGTTGTTGCTGCCGTTGTTGTCCGCGGTGCTTCCGCAAGCGGTTGCAACGAGCAGCAGCGCAGCAAGAAGGGTGCTTGTTGCCAGTACATTGCGTTTCATATGTCTTGTCCCCCTTGTTTCGTATGCGAAGGATGTATGCGCTTTCCTTCTGTGATAAGTCTATCATCGCCGCACCAAGGGGATAAGGGCACGGCGGTTGCTTAAAGTTCCACTATTTTTAGATCTGCTTTTAGATTCCGGCGTCCGCCTGCTGCATTTCGGTTCTATATTGCCCAGGGCTCATGCTTTCGTATTCTTTGAACAGCTTGTTGAAATATTTGGCGGTCTGGTAGCCGACGCGCTCGGCGATCGCCGCGATGGGCAGGTTCGTCTTGACGAGCAGCTCCTTCGCCTTCTGCATCTTCCTGCGGGCGACGTACTCGCTGAAGGTCATGCCGATCTGCTCCTTGAACAGCGTGCTGAGATAGCTCCCGTTCAAATGGACGTGATCGGCCGCTTCCTTCAGGCTGACCGCTTCTCCCATATGCGCGTCCACATACTGAATCGCGCCGCGCACCGGGTCGCTCAAGCTTGCTTCGCCGCCGGCGACGGCCACCAATTCCGGGTCCGCCATCTTCTGCATGAGCAGAATCCGCTCGCGTTCCTCGCCCGCCTTGAGCGCTTTCTCCACCGCGGCGATCAGCTTCTCCCGGCTGATCGGCTTCAGCAAATAATCGACGACGGACAGTTGAATCGCCTGCTGGGCGTATTCGAATTCGGCATGGCCGGAGATCAGGATGACGGCCGGCTGGCGCGCCGCCGCCTTCTCTCTCAGCTGGGCGACAAGGCTCAGCCCGTTGATCTGGGGCATGCGAATGTCCGTGATCATCAGATCGACGGCGGTTCCCTCCGCAATCCGCAGGGCGGCGAAGCCATTGTCGGCGGTCAACAGCTCGCACTGCCCCGCCGCCCATGACGCCAGCATCTTCTTCATTCCTTCTCTCGATCTCGGCTCGTCGTCGACGATCAGAATCGTCCGGTTTCTCATATCGTTCTCTCCCTGTTGAGCGGTATCGCAATGCTGATTCGGGTGCCGGCGCCTTTGCGGCTTTCGATGGCGATGCCCGCATGCGACTCGTCTTCGTCCGCGTAATACAGCCGCAGCCTGCGCTGCACGTTCGCGATGCCGACGCCGGAATTTTTGGAGGACGGCACCTGACCGCGCGCCAACCCCTCGCGAAGCTGCCGGAGCTTCTCTTCGTCGATGCCTGCTCCGTCGTCCTCGACCGTAATGACGATCCGGTCGCCAGCGGGCTGCGTCACGGATACATTCACGCGGCCCGGCTCGATCTTGCTCTCGATGCCGTGCAGAATGGCGTTCTCCACGAGCGGCTGCAGCAGCAGCTTCGGCAATTGCACGTCGGCGAATTCGGCAGCGGCGTCGATGTGCCAAGCGAGCCGTTCCTCGAACCGCATCTTCATAATGAGCAGATAGCGCTGGACATGCTCGAGCTCGTCCTTCAGGCTGACCCATTCGTCCTTGTTCGGCCCGGTAATCGTATAGCGGAACAGATCCGACATGGCGACCACGTAAGCCGCCAGCTGATCCTCGTCCCGCTCCAGCAGCGACCAATACAGCGTGTCGAGCGTATTGAACAGGAAATGCGGATGGATCTGCGCCTGGAGCGCCTTCAGCTCCGTCCGGCTCCGGGACAGCTCCTTCTCGTACACGAGCTTGATCAGTCCGTTAATATTATCGACCATTTGATTATAGGAATAATTCAATTCCTTGATTTCGAACGTGGAGGAAACCGTATCCGTCGGCTTCAGGACGCCGAGCCTCGTGCCGCGCATCGTCTTGATCAGCCGGAAGATCGGCCGGGTGATGATCGTCGACAGGAAGAACGACAGCAGCATGAACAGGAGCGTGCCGATACAAGCCGAGACGACGATGGTCGTCCGCAGGATCGAGATGCCCTTCGTAATCGTGTCGACAGGCGTCAGAATGAGAAGCGTCCAGCCGGTGACGGCGGATTGCTGCTTGACCAGGATGAACGACCGGCTGCCGATATCGACGGTCTGATCGTCCGACAGCATGATCCGGTCCGCCTCCGCTTGCGAAATCGAAGCATCGTTCGACGTGATCATCTGGCCGTCATTTGCGATCAGCAGCATCGTCTCGGCTTCTCCCTCCTCGGTAAGCGGCCCTTTCAAGGCGAATTTGCTGCGCTCCGCGCGGATGAGCAAGTAGCCGCCCGTGGAGAAATACTGGTCCACGAGACTGATCCGGCGGATGGCGATCAGCGAGGAAGGATTATAGGGATCGATGCCGAACCATACGATGCTTCCCTTCTTCTCGTTCGCCTCGCGAATCCAGGCTTCGTTGACTTTATCGCCAAGATTGCCGTTGTCCAGCGGGAACATCCTCGCGCGGTCTTTATTGTACAGCTCCACCGCCCGGATCCCGTCCGTGTACAGCTGCACGATCGTGACGATCGGCACGAGCGCCTGCCGTTCCGCGAAGGTCGCGGGATGTCCGTGCGCTTCCCTCGACATGAGCTGCTGCACGTAGCCGTTCGTCGCGACCTGCGTCGTTAACGAATTGATCTGTTCGAGCACGCTCTCCAGGCGGCCGTTGGCTTGCACGGCCGTCTGCTGGATATGCTTCTCCGCGTTGTTCTTCAGCAGCGTCGAGACATAATTGAACGTGACGCCGCCGACGAGCGTCAGAATGACCAGCATGACGGCAAGGAACCCGAACAGCATCTGATTGCGCAATGTATTGTATCTCGATAGCTTCCGCCACACGATGCGTCACCTTTCTTTCCCTTGCTTCGCTGCGATCGGCGCTTCCCGCACGGGCGCGGGCGATTGCAATAATACATCTTACCATAACATTTCTAATCGGACAGCGGATTAATCCGTGACTTGCGCCGGCCCGCTTTCCTCGGCAAGCCGCAAGCCGCGGACCATGAAGCAGCCGCGAACAACGCGCGCAACGGCAAAAAAAGCCGGCGGCGGCGAGCCGCGGCGGCTTGTTCGGAATTTTCCGGCTGCGTCTTCAGTAAGAACGGTCGTATTGGAGGTCGGTCATTTGGAGATCGGTCATTTGGAAGGCGTACATGAATCGATCGGCAGCGTAAGGATATAGGTCGTTCCTTCCCCTTCCTTGCTCTGCACCTCGATCTGTCCGTTCATGCCGCGTATGATGCTGTAGATCACCATCGTGCCCAGGCCGGTCCCCTTGTCCTTCGTCGAATAATAGGGCGACCCCAGCCGGTTGACCTGTTCCGGGCTCATGCCTACCCCCGTATCGCTGATCGCGACCGTCACCTTGCGGGTCCGCTCGTCCCCCGTGGATTTCAGAACCAGCTTTCCTCCGTCCGGCATGGCTTCGATCGCATTTTTGCCGATATTGATGATCGCTTGCCTGAACTTGGCCTTGTTGCCGTAGATCGTCGCGTTCGAATGGAATTCGGTTTCGATTTCGACGTTCTGCAAATTCGCGTAGGAGCTCAATATCCGGGCTGCCTTGGCGAGCGCTTCCTCGAGCGGAATGCATTCGAGGTTCTCGTTCTGAGGCTTGGCCAGCGACAAGTAATCGGAAATGATCGCTTCGGCCCGATCGAGCTCCTCCAGCGTGATGGACGAGTATTGCTGACGCTTCAAGTCGCTCAGCGCCGGATCGGCCAGCAATTGGATGAAGCCTCTGACCGAGGTCAACGGGTTGCGCACTTCATGCGCGACGGACGCGGCGATTTCGCTGACCACTTTCATCTTCTCGGCTTTGACGATCTCCTCCTGCATCCGAATCTGGTTTCGAACCGTATCGATCATGATCGCGAGCATGACGGCCAACAGACACTGCACGCATACGACCGGCAGACTGGGAAGGTAATTGGCGCCGAAGTAGCTTCGATTGCCCTCCAGCAGGAAATACAAATTGATGACGGTCGAACGAACGAAGAAGCATAAACCGAATACGATCAGCATCCGTTTCTTGGAATCGGCCTTCCGGAACGGCCTGATGAAGCATAGAATGAGCGCGATCGACGGCAGGAACGCAATGGCGTAATGCAGCATATCAATGCCGCCGAGAATTTGCCGGTAGGCGAGCAGGCTTCCGAATAAGAGCAAGAACGTATATAGGCCGCCGTAAAGGGATCCGAGCACGAGCGGAATGCTTCGGAGATCCAGTGTCGTATTGAACATTTTGACCGGGAACGTCATCGTGATGATCAGCGGGATAAGAAACAACACAAAGAGATACAGCGGATTTTCGTTTTTTTTACGGGTTCGATAAAATATCAAGGGAAGCAAGATGATGATGGCATTGAGGATCAGATCGGAATGATCGTACATGGGGGCGTTTTCCTTTCATTGGCGCTATGCAATACTTTCTAGAAAAAGAAGTCTATTCCTTCATTAGAAAGCGTGTAAATTTTGACAGTTGCTAACAATGGTTTGTCGAATTTACATCTGCGCTGTCCGCCGGGAGGATCGGCGGCGATGGACAACGGGCAGCGGTCTGGAATCCGGGCACGCCCATAACAAAAAGCCTTAGTCCGGCGAGCGCCGAACTAAGGCCGTTCCCGATAAGATTCTCGCAAGCTTACTTGCTTGCCCAAGCCGATTGGCTTAACCGAAGCTGGTTCGGAAAGCCGATCCGGTCCGTGCGCTCGTCGATGACGACCGCCTCGATGCCGAAGATCTCGGCGAAGTCCATCATCTGCTCCGTCGTCACCTCGTACGAGAATCCGGTATGATGCGCGCCGCCCGCCAGAATCCAGGCCTCCACGCCGTCCTTCAAATTCGGCAGCACCTGCCAGAGCACGCGGGCAACGGGCAGATTAGGCATCTGCTCCGCCGCTTCGACCGCGTTCACCTTGTTGACGAGCAGACGGAACCGGTGGCCGAGATCGATGATGCTCGCGTTGATGGCCGGGCCGCTCCGTCCGTTGAACACCATGCGCGCCGGATCCGCTTTGCCGCCGATGCCGAGCGGGTGAACCTCGATGCGCGGCTTGCCGTGGGCGATGGTCGGGCATATTTCCAGCATATGCGCGCCCAGGACGAGCTCATTGCCCGGCGCCAGGTGGTACGTGTAATCCTCCATGAACGACGTGCCTTTGCCGTCCGCCATGATCTTCATCAGCCGCACGAGCGCCGCCGTCTTCCAGTCGCCTTCGCCGCCGAACCCGTAGCCGTCTTCCATCAGCCGCTGCACCGCCAGCCCCGGCAATTGCTCGAGGCCGTGCAAGTCCTCGAAGGTCGTCGTGAACGCCGTGAATCCGCCCTCCTCCAGGAAGCTCCGCATTCCCAGCTCAAGCCGCGCCTGGTACGCGATCGCCTGCCGCTGTTCTTCGGTGTCCGCCGCGAGCGCGTACGCCTGCTCGTATTCCGCGACCAGCGCTTCGACAGCCTCCGGCGGCACGGCATTGACGCGCTCGGCCAAATCGCCGACGCCGTACGTGTTCACGGACCAGCCGAAGCGAATTTCCGCTTCCACCTTGTCGCCTTCCGTCACGGCCACCTGTCTCATGTTATCGCCGAAACGGGCGACCTTGAGCGTCCTGCTTTCGCAGAACGCGACCGCGGTACGCTGCCAGCCGCCGATTTGCGAACGAACCGTCCCGTCCTGCCAGTGACCGAACACGACTTTGCGGGAGCGTCCCATGCGCGCGCCGATGAATCCGTGCTCGCGATCGCCGTGCGCGGCTTGGTTCGTGTTCATGAAATCCATGTCGATGGTGCTCCATGGGATTTCCCGATTGTATTGCGTCGCGAAATGCAAGTGCGGCTTCGTCAGCTGCGCCAGACCGGCGATCCACATTTTCGACGGCGAGAACGTGTGCATCCACGTGATGACGCCGGCGCAGGATTCGCTGCCGCTCGCCTCGATCAGCGTACGGCGGATGTCCTCCGGCGTCGTCAGGAGCGCCTTGAACACGACCGGGTACGAGATCGCGGGATCCTGATTCAAGCCATCCACCATTTCCCTGGAGTGCGCCTCGACCTCGAGCAGCGTCTCCTCGCCGTACAAGTGCTGGCTGCCGGTCAAAAACCAAAATTCATAAGGTTTCACGTTCAACATGGTAATGTCCCCTTTCGCTATTGGCTATTCGTTATTCGCTCAAATAATCGACTGCCGCTCTTTCGATCGCGAGTCCCTTCATATAACGCTTCATGAATGCCTCGAAGCCCGCGACATCCGCCGGATCAGGCTGTACCGTCACGCCGGTCTTCCCCGCGAAGACGCGGTCGTTCAGATACGCTTCGAACGATTCGTTCCCGGACCGGTTCGTCATGTAGGCAGCGAGCAGCGCGATGCCCCACGCGCCGCCTTCCCCCGCCGTGGCCATGACGGATACCGGAACGTCGAGCGCGGCGGCCATGATTTGCTGCCCGACGCCTTCGGTCTTGAACAACCCGCCGTGGCCCAGAATCTCGTCCAGCCTCACGCCTTCCTGCTTGAGCAGAATGTCCATGCCGATCTTGAGCGCGCCGAGTGCCGTGAAGAGATGCACGCGCATAAAGTTGGCCAGATTGAAATTGCTGCCCGACGAGCGCACGAACAACGGACGGCCTTCTTCGAAATGCGTCATATGCTCGCCCGACAGGTAGCCGTAAGCCAGCAATCCGCCGCAATCCGGATCGCCCTGGAGCGCCTGGTTGTACAATGTGCCGTATAGCGCCGCCGAATCCGTCTCCATCCCCATCGCCTTCGCGAATTGGCCGAACAGGCCGACCCACTCGTTCAGATCCGACGAGCAGTTGTTGGAGTGTGCCATCGCGACGAGGCTGCCTGTCGGCGTCGTCACCAGATCGATCTCTTCATATGCCTTGGACAGCTCTTTCTCCAGGACGACCATGGCGAACACGGAAGTACCGGCAGAGACGTTGCCTGTGCGCGGCGCGACGCTGTTCGTCGCCACCATGCCCGTTCCGGCATCGCCTTCCGGCGGACAGAGCGGAATGCCCGCCTGCAGCTCGCCCGCGGCGTCCAGCAGCTTCGCCCCTTCTTCCGTGAGCGCGCCCGCGTTGTCGCCGGCGACCAGCACTTGAGGAAGAATGTCCGTCAGCTGCCAAGGAAGATCCCGCGGGGCGATCAAGCCGTCGAATTGCTTGATCATTGCGCCGTGATAATCCCTGGTATGCATGTCGATCGGGAATACGCCGGACGCTTCGCCGACGCCGAGCGCTTTGCGCCCCGTCAGCTTCCAATGGATATAGCCCGCGAGCGTCGTCTGGTAACGGATTCGGGCGACATGCTCTTCCCCGTTCAGGATCGCTTGATACAGATGGGCGATGCTCCAGCGCTGCGGGATATGGAAGCCGAACAATTCGCTCAGCTCGGCCGAAGCCTGCTCGGTGATGTTGTTTCGCCACGTGCGGAACGGAGTCAGCAGCTCGCCGGATTCGTCGAACACCATATAGCCGTGCATCATGCCGCTGATCCCGATCGCTCCGATCGTTTGCACGGATATGCCGTAACGCCGCTTCACGTCGCTTGCCATGTCCCGGTAACTCTCTTGTAAGCCCTTCCAAATTTCATCCAGGCTATACGTCCACATTTGATTGACGTAGCTGTTCTCCCACTCATGGCTGCCGGATGCGATCGGCTCGTGGTCCTTGCCGACGAGCACCGCTTTGATGCGCGTCGAACCAAGCTCGATGCCAAGCGCGGTGCGGCCGCTTCGAATATCGTTAATCACGTCATGACTCATGCGTATCCCTCCATAATGAGTTCGCCATCGTATGCATGCCGCCGCCCGGCGAAGGCTCGGCGCAGGCAGCTGCTATTTGGTCTGGCCGTAGTAAGCGCCCGCGCCGTGTTTCCGCAGGAAATGCTTATCCAGCAGGGCCTGATCCATCGGTCCGGCGCCCGGATTCAACGCGAATGTATGCAGCGCCATCTTGGCGACTTCCTCCAGCACGACGGCATTATGTACCGCTTCATGCGGATCCTTGCCCCAGTTGAACGGCGCATGGCTGTTCACGAGCACGCCGGGAATGCGCGACGGATCCAGCCCCTTGAACCGCTCGACGATCACGTTGCCCGTCTCATGCTCGTAACCGTTCTCGATTTCCGCGCGCGTCATCGCCCGGGTAACCGGAATTTCCCCGTAGAAATAATCCGCGTGCGTCGTTCCGAGCGCCGGAATCGGCCTTCCCGCCTGCGCCCAGCTGGTCGCCCAAGGCGAATGCGTATGCACGATCCCGCCGATGCCGGCGAACGCCTTATAGAGCACGAGATGAGTAGGCGCGTCCGAGGACGGCTTCAGCTCCCCTTCCACCTTGTTCCCGTCCAAGTCGACGACGACGAGGTCGTCAAGCTTCAGCTTCTCGTACGGGACGCCGCTCGGCTTGATGACTACCAGCCCGCGCTCCCTGTCGATTCCGCTGACGTTGCCCCACGTGAACGTGACGAGACCGTATTTGGGCAAATCCAGATTGGCTTCCAAAACCTCCTGCTTCAACCGTTTCAGCAAACCGCTCATCCTTTCGCCTGCTTTTCGTTTCATCTCGATTATAAACTTGTACGTACCTGTTGGCTAGATCATTTTCGAAACTTGTTCGGATATCTGCCGCGTCGATTCGCGGATGATCAGCTCCGGCTTGTACGACCGGGATGCCGGGACGGACGCTCCGCCGCTCTCGATGAGCTCGAACAGCATGCGCGCGGCATCCTCGCCCATCTGCTCCTTCGGATGCGTGAGCGTCGTCAGCTTCACTTCCGTCGCCGTCGCGAGCGAGGAATCGTCGAACCCGACGATCGAGACGTCGCCCGGGACGGACAGATCGAGCTGCCGGATCACTTCGAGCAGCCGCAGAGCGAGCTGGTCGTTGTAACAGACGAGCGCCGTCGGCCGCTCCCCTTCGGGCCGGCTCAGCAGCCTGGCCGCCGCTTCGACCGGCTTCTCCGCCTGCTCTTCCGTCCGATAGGCGATGACGAAATCCGGATGAAGCGCGTGCCCTTCCCGCTGATGCGCCTGCATGAACCCTTTGAGACGCAGCACGCCCTGCCGGTCGTCCGTCTTGAAGAAGCCTGCGATCCGGCGATGGCCAAGGCCGATGAGGTGTTCCGCGGCGGCGCAGCCTCCCGCCTCGTCGTCGATCGTAAGCGACGGGCTGCTGATCTCCGGATATTCGGCGTTAATCATGACGTACGGAATGCGCCGGTTGTGGAGCGCCAGGAAGTAGTCCAGATTCGGGTTGCCCTCCGCGCTCTTGGTCGGTTCGATGATCAGCCCGCCGAGCGGCCGGCTCGTCAACAGCGAGAGGCTTTCACGCTCTCTGCGCTTGTCGTTGTCCGTGCTGGAGAGCATCAAATTATAGCCCTTGGCGCGGATCGCGGATTCGGCTCCCCTGACGATGAAAGGAAAGATGTAATCGGAAATATAGGTCGTCACCAGGCCGATCGTCTGCGCCTCGGGACGCTGCTCGCTTGCCTTCGGCTCGGCTGCGAAGGTCCCTTTCCCTTGGATGCGGTACAGCCTGCCTTCCTGCTCCAGCTCGCCGAGCGTCTGCCGCACCGTTTGCCTGCTGATCCCGAACCGTTCGGCGATTTCGTTCTCGGACGGCATCTGTTCGTTCGGCTGCAGCCTTCCCGTGTCGAGCCAGGCTGTTATTTCTTTCTTCAGCTGCGCGTATTTGGGCAGTGCCTTCTGTTTCATACGTTGCCCCCTCAGTAACATGTATGTGTCCCTTAGTATAGCATCCTGCCAACTTGTATGCACATGTCAGTTGGCGCTGTACCGTTCCGAGCCTTGCCGAACATAAAAAAACGGAACCCTCGCAAGATCGCGCGGTTCCGTTGCTGTTGTTCCGTGAATAGCCTCATGCTGAGGGCCGATCGAAGATGATTATGGGCGGCTCTGCTGCCGGGTCCAATAATCGACGAATACTCTCGTTAACGCGCCTGTACATATATAGAACAGGAAAGAGCAAGGGTACGTCCAGCCGAAATACGTCAGCGTTCCGGCCCAGACCGAGAACGGCTCCCCGATGAAGGCGAATACGGCAGCTTGAATGAATAATGCGATCAAGAAGGCTTTCCAGCTTCTGCAGTATTGATAAATCAGCATTTGCGCGACGGGAATGACGGAGAAGTCAAACGGGAATGAAATCAGCGACCAGGGAACAAGCTTAATGGGATACACCCATGCGCCCGTGTCGGAACCGAGGTCGTCCGTAAACGAAGTGATGATCAGCACCATCAGTCCGAAAACCCAAATCGCGAGCGATCGTTTACGGTCAATGAGCTTCAAGAGAAGGAACCACGGCAGAACAAGCCCCGCAAGCAAATACCACCACTGCCATGTGAACAGCCCGCTTGACAGCCATCGCTCCCACTCTGTATGCGCAGCCTGCTGCTGCACGTCACGCAATCGTTCATCCATCATCGGTATGCCTCGATATCAGATATTTGTACGTCACTTGTTAGTTTTGCCACGGAAGCAACGGAACAAACTTCTGCGATCATTCGCCGCATGCTTGTTCAAATACTTGTTCGGCATCTGACACACGGCCCATAAGACGCTGGAAGCACAAAAAAAACCTGCCCGCAGCGCGGACAGGGGAATTTCGAAACAATAGGCCCGGTGGGGGTCGAACCCACAACCTACCGGTTAAGAGCCGGTTGCTCTGCCATTGAGCTACGGACCTGCAATATTTTGATTATACAATAACAGCAAGGAAACAGCAAGTCCCAAAAACGAAAACTGTTGTTCGTCTGTGATAATGTCACCCTGTAACTGTTCTGAGATAATGTCACTATGAGACAGGAGACCATGACATTGACGAACACAGAGCTGAAGAAGGTATTGGTTGTGGAGAAAGTGTTGGATGGACACATGACGAATGAGGAAGGAGCTGCCCTGCTGGGGCTTTCGGTTAGACAGGTTCAACGTCTGAAAAAACGTTATCAAGTCGGAAACGCTGGGGGGATCGCTCACGGCAATCGCGGACGTAAGCCCGTTCATGCCTTGTCCGCGGAAATCAAGGATCGAGTCGCGGAACTTTACACACAAAAGTATCAAGGCAGCAACAGCTGTCACTTTGCCGAACTGCTTGCTGAGCATGAGGGGATTGAACTAAGCGGCGTCAGCACACGTCGCATTCTCCTCACCAAGGGTTTGAAATCGGCGAAACAGCGTAGACGTTCGAAGGTGCACCAGCCCCGTAAACGTCGCTCCCAAGTCGGTATGCTTTGGCAGATCGACGCAACTCCGTATGCTTGGCTCGAGGATCGTGCCCCTGTCTTTGCCCTTCACGCCGCCATCGACGACGCTACCGGCATCGTGACAGGCGCCGTATTCATGCCCACTGAATGCCGCGAAGGGTATTCGCTTGTGATGATGCAGGGAATCAAGAAACAAGGCATCCCACTCGGACTCTACAGCGATCGCCACACCATCTTCCGTTCGCCGAACGAGAAACTTACCTTGGAGCAGCAGCTTGCTGGCATGACCAAGCCCCTCTCGCACTTTGGCAAGGCTATGCATGAATTGGGCATCGAACACATCAAGGCCGTCACGCCGCAAGCCAAGGGCCGCATTGAGCGCCTCTGGGTGACGCTGCAGGACCGCCTCGTCATTGAGCTGCGATTGCTCGGTGTATCGACCATCGAGGAGGCCAATAAGGCACTCCCCAAGCTTATCGCCAAGCACAACAAGCAGTTTGCCGTAGCCCCCGTATCTGCCGACTCCGCTTACCGCAAGCTTGGCAAGGACGTACGCTTAGAGCATGTATTCACGACACGTGAACATCGTAAGCTGGGTACGGGCCGAACGCTTTCGTACGGCGGGAGGATTTACACCTTCGCCAAGGCGGTACCGGGACACTGGGATGCCAAATCCGTTGTCGAGGTCCGAGAGACACTTAGCGGGGCCTTGCTGATCTGGCACAACGGAGAGGCCTTAATGCTGAAGGAGACCACGAAAGCGGTCCGACAGGCGGAGAAGAAGCCCAATAAAAAAGCGGGTATTGCGCAGCCACGCAAACCCGCCGCTGACCATCCTTGGAAAAGGACGTATCAGGTACACCAAAAACAGATTCAGAATACCACAATGCAAGGCCGAAACCAAGCCACCTGACGGTGGCTTTAAACTCAACGGGGGTGACATTTTCACAGAACAGTTAGGGTGACATTCTCTCAGACAATTGACAGTCCCAAAAACGAAAACGCGTCCGGAAGTCGCATCCGATTGAATATTCCCCGTTTAAGAAACAATAAGGAGCACTGGAATATGTACAGGTCACGATGCCAAATAAACATATGGACATGATTGCTTAAAAGGTGTACGCTTGACGCATAACACCAGATACTAGTACCTGGTACTAAGGAGTTGAGAAGGCATGCTTCAACACCCATTGCGATCGCTGGCGGCCATTACGGCTTTCGGCGCTTATGTACCTGAACGCGTCCTGACCAATCACGATTTGGAGCAGCTGGTGGAGACGTCGGACGAATGGATTTTCCAGCGTACCGGCATCAAGGAACGGCGAATCGCGGCGGAAGGCCAATTCTGCAGCGACATGTGCTTCGGCGCGGTGCGGGATTTGCAGCTGCGTTACGGCGCCGTGCTTGAAGACGTCGATTATGTCATCGTCGCCACGACCACGCCGGACACGTACTTCCCCAGCATGTCCGCGCGGGTTCAGGCGGAGTTCGGCATCGCCTCCTGCGGCGCAGCCGACATTCAAGCCGCTTGCGCGGGCTTCGTCTCTGGGCTGCAGATGGCGAACGGCCTGCTGCTCACCGGCGCTTATCATAAAATTCTCGTCATCGGCGCGGAGACGCTGTCCAAGGCGACGGACTACACCGACCGCACCACCTGCATCCTGTTCGGCGACGGCGCCGGCGCGATGCTCGTGGAACGGCGCGAGGACGGAGCATTCCTCGCGTCCTATAACCGGACGTCGGGCGGCGACGGTCACCATCTGTACCGTTCATCGCTGGCCTCGGCGATCGACGGCGTGCCGATCAAGACGAACGGCATGATCGTGCAGAACGGGCGGCAGGTGTATGCCTGGGCCGTCACCTCGGTGACCAAAGGCATCCAGGAGCTGATGGCGCGCAACAACTTGACGCTGGACGATATCGGCTGGTTCGTGCCGCACAGCGCCAACATGCGCATCGTCGAATCGGTCTGCGAGCGAACCGGCGTTTCGCTGGAGCGGACGTTGACGAGCATTCGGGAATACGGCAATACGTCGGCGGCCTCCATCCCCCTCGCGATCGATTTGGCGCTGAAGGAAGACCGGATCAAGAACGGCGACACCCTGCTCCTGTACGGCTTCGGCGGCGGGTTGACGGAGTCGGCGCTGCTGCTGCGCTGGACGCTGTGAGCATGAACGAACCGGCTTGATCGCGCGTGCGGACAGCCGGTTCGTTTTACATTTTGTCGATTGGGGGCAAAGGCGGTATACTAGAAGGTATACGAACCTATAGAAAGCGAAGGTAGACCTGATATGGATGAACTGAAGAAGGCTTACGAGCTGCTCGGCCTGCCGGAAGGCGCGTCGAAGGAAGACGTCGAGAAACGGTATTTCTTATTGATCCGCCGGGAGCGCGCCAGCCGGCAGCGCGATGAATCGGAACAGCCGGGCGAACAGGCCGCCGGCCTGGAAGGCATCAACAAAGCGTACAAGACGATTCTGGAATACGAAGAGAAGCAGACGATGGAGCAGTTCAACGCCGCCGCTTATGGCAAATACAAGGGCATGGCCGGTTCCGCGCAGAAGGTCGATCATTTCTTCAGCTATTATAAATTCCATGTGCTTGGCGCCATCGCGCTCATTCTCATCATTATTTTCAGCACGAAGGGCTACATCGACCACCGCCACAAAATGGCCGAGCTCGCGAAGCTTCCGCCCATTGATGTAAGCGTCTCCTTCTTCGGCGAATATTACAGCAAGGACGGTACGTATCCCGTTACCGACATGAAGCCGCTGGAAGCGGACTTCCTGTCGCAGTTCCCGCAATGGGAGCGCGTCCAGACCTTCTTCACGTACGTGCCGTCGACGATGCAGAGCGAGCAGGACTCCGCGCTGATGCAGAAGAGCATCATCGATCTGATGATGAACAAAGCGGACGTGTACATCCTGGATAAAGCGAATTTCGCGAAACTGGCCATGGACGGCTCCCTGCTGCCGCTCGACGGCGAGAACGCCGCCAAGCTGGGCGCGGGCCTGAAGCCGGCGCTCGAATACAAAGCGACCACGGAAGACGTTCCCGAGGAGCATGTCTACGGCGTCGACATCTCCGCCAGCCCGTTATTGAAAGCCATCCCCGTCGTCGGCAAGGAGTACATCGCGGGGGTCCGCGTCAACGCCGGCCGGCCGGATAACGCGCTTGCGTTTATTGCCAAATATCTAGAATAAGCCCCTCTTCCGGTTATTGAGCCATCCGGTCCGGGACGGAACAAGCAGAGCGCAGCCGGCGTACAGCATGTACGCCAGGCTGCGCTTTGTCGTTGGCGTGCAACATTCCTTGCGCGCGCTTCGTCGTAGAGGCCAATAAGGGGGAGAGAGCTATGCGTATCGTTACGATTATGCTGGGCGCGGCGCTGCTGCTGGGCGTGGCAGGCTGCGGGAATGGTCAGGGGAAGAACGGGCCCGCCCATGCGAAGGCCGCAGCCGAACAGACCGCCGATGCGCCTGGGCAAGCCGCTGCCGAGAGCAAGGCCGAACAAGCGATCGTGAGCCGCTCGGTCGGCTTCGGGAAGGTCAATCCCGCGCCTTACGGCCGTTTCGCCGAACCGCGGCAGATCGATGCCTTCGCGGAAGCGATCCAGTCCGCGGAGCAAATCCAAGGCGTCCTCGACGTAGCCCAGCCGGATTACGATGTCGTCCTTCAGCATGACGGCAAGCGCCAGGACATTCATCTGTGGCTGGACACGCGTTCGGAGCATGGCATGTTTACCTACGTGTCCGACACGGGCACGGGCTACCGGCTAACGACCGGATCGACCCGCGAGCTGATGGAATTAATCTGGGGGATCCGGTACGATTCCAAGCAAGCCGCGGCGAACGGAGATATCGTGAACCTGATCGGCAGAATCGAAAATCCGGCGACATGGGAGCGGTTCATGCAGAACGTGAAATCCGGCGGCAGCGACGCCGTTCAAGTCGTCCATTACACGATCGAGGGCGACCCCATCTTCGACGATCTGTCCTTCGACGGCCGGACGATCGCGCACCGGTTCGACAATACGCACGATGCCTACGGGTCGCCTGCGAAGCGCTTGGAGTACTGCCAATCGATCGAGGAGATGAAGACGGAGAAGGGCACGGTGTACACGCTTGCCGCCTGCGGAGAAGACGGCAAGCGCAGCGAGACATTCCAGCTGTCAATCCGGTAGGCGAATTTGGTAGGCAATTCGGTAGGCGGATACGGCAGGCGATTCGATAGGACGATTCGGTAGGCCGATCCGGCAGGCGATTCGATAGGACGATTCGGTTGATGGATACGGTAGGCGGATACGGTAGGCGATTCGATAGGACGATTCGGTAGGCCGATCCGGCAGGCGATTCGATAGGCGATTCGGTAGGCGGAAACGGTGGGACGATTCGGCAGCACGATCCGGTAGCCGATTCGCTTGGCCGATCCGGCAGCACGATTCGGTAGCACGATCCGCTAGGCCGATCCGGCAGCACGATCCGGCAGGGCGATTCGTGTCAGCCGCGAACGCGAGCGCAAGCAAACTTAAAAAGCGGCAGTCGGAACACAAGTGCCCCCCTGCTGCCGCTCAGACTGTCGAGAAAATATTCGAATCTTCAAATCGCGGCGCCTGAATGGGATAACCTCCGTAGGCGATCGGACACAGGAACCGCTATTTGTATTGAAATCGGTATTTTGGGCTGACAATCGGACACAGGATCCGTTATTGCCCCCTGGAAGCGCCGAATATCTACATGCAGGGTGAAATAGCGCATCTCCTGTCCGCATGCGCAAGGAAAAACAATGAAACCCGGCCAATAACGCATCTCTTGTCCGCTTCCTTGACTCAACGGCAGTACTGCTGCCCAGCCGGCCCCAAAAGCCGATTGATCAAAATAGTTTCGGCAGCAATGCAAGCAATGCCGGGGAAGCGGCAGCCTGAGCGTCTTTCTGCACTTCGCGCTGCTACCCGCGACGGCGCGTGATGGCTATCAACCTCATTCAAACGGGTAGCCGCGGGAAGCCCGCCCGAACTGCCCAAGAATGGCGGTTCAAGCCGCCCCAAGCCATTAGATGCAATTCCCCGTCGATCCCACTACATCAATGATGCCGCTCTGGACAGAAGCGGCAGTCGGGAACAGAATGTCCATGACTGCCGCTGTTTGGCATGCGCAAATAATATCGGATGTTTCGCATAAAGCGCTACCGCCGGGACCGGCGCCGCCCGGTTCGTACCCACGCAGCGCCTGCCCGCCTCTTACCCACGCAGCTCCGGCCTGCCTCTTACCCGCGCAGCTCCTGCCCGCCTCTTACCCTCGCAGCTCCTGCCCGCTCCATACCCACGCAGCTCCTGCCCGCCTCTTACCCTCGCAGCTCCTGCCCGCTCCATACCCACGCAGCTCCTGCCCGCTCCATACCCACGCAGCTCCTGCCCGCCTCTTACCCACGCAGCTCCTGCCCGCCTCTTACCCGCGCAGCGCCAGGTGCTTCAAGCCCGTGTAGCGGTCGCGCAGCTTATGCGCTTCCCGCATCGATTCCGCGATCAGCGCATCCGTCAATCCGATCTCGCCGGGATCCGCCGGCCCGCCGGCCCGGCGCAGCCATGCCTGCAATTGCCCGCTCTCCGGCAGCCGGCCGAAGATGTCCGGGTACGCCTCGCCCAGCGCGTCGCGGTACAGCTTCGCGAGCATCACGGACGCGACGCCGACCTTGGCGCCGTGCAGCAGCTGCCTCCGCCCTTCCGCGATATACGCCATCTCCCAATGGTGCGACAGATGATGCTCGCCTCCGGAAGCCGGCCGCGAATGGCCGACGAGCAGCATCGACCAGCCTGACAGCAGCAGCGCCTCCATCAACACTTCGACGCCGCGCCGCGAGCCCGCCGCGATTTCATCCACCGTGTCCAGGCATTGCTGCAGCGCGCGCTCCGTAAGCTCGTACGCCAGCGGACAATAATGCTCGCCTGCCATCCGCTGCGAGAACCGCCAGTCGGCCAGCGAGGTGAACTTGCCGAGCATGTCCGCGAAGCCTGCCGCCGTCAGCCGCTGCGGCGCCGCCGCAAGCACGTCCAAGTCGGCGAAAATCGCCTCCGGCGCGATCGCCGGAACCGTCTGCTTGAAGCCGTCCGTAATGATCGGCGCGCCGACGGACGTGAAGCCGTCCACCGAAGCCGCCGTCGGAACGGAGATGAAGACGCGGCCCGTCTGGAAACAGGCGAAGCGAACCACGTCGTTGATCGTCCCCGAACCGACCGCGAGCACCGCCTCCGCGTCCCGTGGCGTTTCCAACAGCACCTGCACGATCGTCCGCTCGTCGGCGATCACGTCGCCTTGCCCGTTCGCCTTCAGACGGCATACGGCGCAGGCGATGCCCGCTTCCGCAAGCGACGCGGCAAGCCGTTCCCCGGCCGCGTTCCATGTATTGTCGTCGGCGACGAGCGCGACGGACGCGAAGCCCCGCAGCCTTATATAAGGCGCGATCTTCGCAAGCGCCCCCGCCTCCAGCACGCCGTCCATGACGATCGGCGCGTGCACGATGCCCGCCGGCTGGCGGGCTGCCGCCTCGTTGATTTCATGTAAAGCCGCTTTGATTTCCATGCCGCTTCCATCCCCTTTCATCGCAGCCGATGAACGGATTGATCTCCGCCGACCGGCATCCTCTTGCTTACCGTCATTTTAACACATCATGGCGATTGCAAGTCTCGCAGAATCGAGAGAGACAAGGACCCAATCGGGTTGCAGGCCCCGGACATAAACTAATGATAAGTGTGTCCATAGGGAGGATAATGGCTATGAAGCTGCTGTTCACGTACTTTATTCCGAGCGGAGGCATCGAGACGCTCAATCGGCTGCGCTACCATGCCTTGCGCGCCGTCGGCATCGAGTCGCACGCCCTTTACCTGTGGAACGGCGCAGGAACGCAAAACATGGCGGACATTCCCCATTTCGTGACGAATAACGATTTCGAAATCATCGACGTGCTGAAATCCGGCAGCTACGACGCCGTCATCGTCATCTGCGACCATCTCATGCTGCAGCGAATTCGCGGTCTCGGCTATAAAGGGCCTGTTCTGTACGAGGCCCAAGGCTTGGGCACGAGGGAGGACGCCATCGGAACGATCGCATTCGCCTCCACGTTCATTCGCGCCTACGCGCAGGGCGTCGTCAGCCCGCCGACCTCGCACATGATGGAGCTGTTCCAGCACTATCTCGGCGACTTCCCCCGATTCTACGTGCAGAACATGATCGACACGCAGCAGTTCAGTCATCATGCCGCGCCGTGGCTGAACCCGGCAGGCGCCCCGATCCTCGGCTGGATCGGACGGCTGGAGCACAACAAGAACTGGCGGCTCTACCTCCGCATCCTCGCCGCGCTGGCAGCGAATCGGCCGGATTTGACCGGCTGGATATTCGAGGATGCGTTCATCGCCGGCCCAGGCGAGCGGGAGGCGTTCAACGCAATGGTCCAGGAGCTCGGTCTTCAGCAGCGACTCGTCGTCCGTTCCAATATGCCGCACAGCCATATGCCGTACTACTTGTCGGCCATCGGCGATTCCGGCGGCATGCTGCTGTCGACCTCGTACGCCGAAGGGTTCGGCTATGCCGTCGCCGAGGCGATGAGCTGCCGCTGTCCCGTGCTGTCCACGGACTCCGACGGCGTGCGGTGCTTCATCGACCATAACCGCACCGGGAAGTTCTTCGTCAGCCGCACCGTTCAGGAGGCCGTCGCCGAAGCGAACGAGCTGCTGGACAACCGCAGCCTTGCCGAACGCATGCGGACGAAGGCGCAGCAGCATATCCGGACGCATTTCTCGCCCGGACGCTACGCTGCCGATTTCATCAACGTGCTCGCCGCGATCGGGCTTCACCGCTGAAGACCGGCAAGTTGGACCGATGCACCGGAGCAATTGACCGTGTCGCGATCGCCCTGTCCTCATATAGTATCAGGAGAGATTCGAAAGAAGAGGTGCACGAGCATGCTGCCAAAAGTATCGATCATCATCCCGTTCTACAACGATCCTTACGTCGATCAAGCGATTGTGAGTGCCCTTTACCAGACGTACCCGAACGTGGAAATCATCGTCGTCGACGACGGTTCGACCCGGCATCAGGACAAAATCGCGCCATATCGCTCGCGCGTGTACTATGTCGGCAAAGCGAACGGCGGCACAGGCAGCGCCCTGAACTACGGCTTCAACCTGGCATCCGGCAAATACATCGCCTGGCTCAGCTCCGACGATCGTTTTCTCACCGACAAAATCGCGAAGCAGGTCGCCTATATGGAGCAGACGGGCGCGCGGATCAGCCATACCGATTTCCACGTCATTAACGAGCATAACGCGATCACGCAATACGGCGCAGGCGTCAAATACCCGTCGGCCAAAGCGTTCATCAGCGCCTTCCGCCACGGCTGCCCGGTCAACGGCTGCACGATCATGATGACCAGGGAGCTGTATAAAGGGATCGGCGGCTTCAACGAAGGACTCCCGTATACCCATGACTACGATTTGTGGATCCGCGTGCTCTTGTCGCGCGTGGATTTTCATTATATCAACGAGCCGCTGACGCTCTATCGACGCCATTCCCAAATGGGTACCGTTCAGCATTTCGACACCATCTTGAACGAAGTCAGCCGCGTCAACCATACCTATGCGACGCTGATGGATTCGCTGATCGCCCAGCTTCCGGGGTGACCCGCGAACGCTTCGCCCGATCCGGGCGCAGGCGCAATGCGCTGACTTTCGCCATGCACCATAACCCGCTAATCCATGCCCGGCTGCCGCTTGCAGCCGGGCTTAACCGCGTGTGCCGGATAAACGCAAATCCGCCGCGCCCCGCCCTTCGTCTGCCGTCGTCGCAGGAAGGGGAGCACGGCGGATCATCGTTCATTGCGCCAGCTAGATGATTTGTACGAAATACCCGATTACATAAGCGGCCGGCAAAAGAATCAGCTGCGCGAGCATCGTACCGAAGAACCGGGTCGTCATGAGGACAACATAGATTTTGCCGAGCTTCGTGCGGTATTCCGCATTGCTGAGCGCCTTGTCGGTGATGAGGCCAAGCTGCGGATCGATGAAGATCGTCAAGAGGATCGTGGCGATGCCGTTGATAATGCCGGACGCTTGCGAGGCCGTCGTGCTGACATGCGGGAACAGATGCGCCGCATAGAGCGCGGCCAGCACACCGACGGTATAGAATGACGTGACGAGCATGCTGAGCACCATGAACGTCTTCGAGATGCCCAAGTACCGGAAGCGGCTGAGCCGCAGCCGGGGCATGCGAATGTAATACCGGGTGTTTTTGAGCTGGCCGATCGTCACGCTCGAAATCATTTTCGGCACCGAACCGGCGACCTCCAGCTTTGAGATCATGCGGCCGAACAGGCTCACGCAGGTCGGGAACAGTATAATCGCGATCAGCGTGCCGACCGACGAAGCCAGCAGCGTCACGCGCAAATAATGCAGCATCGGGAAGGATGGATGCGTCCGCCCGTAATCGACGAACTTGGCCGCTATCGGCCCCTGCACCATATTCGCCGTCCGCGAGACGAGCACGATGATCCCGGTCAACGACAAGGCGACGGCGATCTTATTCAGCCGGACGCCCGCAAGCCGAACGGCATACGACAGCGTCTCGGCCGTGTGAATGATCGTCGTCATGGCGAACACGATCCACAGATTGGTCAGCAAGCGCGCAGCTCCTCTTCCGGAAGGGTACACACGAGTTTCGCTTGGGATGGCCTGCAGCCGGGATGGGACTGCGCTCGCGGCCTCCGCTCCGGCCAATTTGGCTCTCTTAGTCGTTATAGCAACAAACGTCGTCAGTCGAATAGCGCCGTCGACAAATACCGCTCTCCCGTATCCGGCAGCAGCACGACGATCGTTTTGCCCTTGTTCTCCGGGCGTTTGGCCAACGCGACGGCCGCGCATGCCGCGGCTCCCGAAGAGATGCCGACGAGCAGCCCTTCCGTCTTGGCCAGCGCTTTCGCCGCTTCAATCGCTTCCTCGTTGTGAACCGGCAGAATCTCGTCGACCACGTCGCGGTTGAAATTGCCGGGCACGAAGCCGGCGCCGATGCCCTGAATCGCATGGCTGCCCTTCTGGCCGCCGGCAAGCACCTGCGAATCGTAAGGCTCGACCGCGACGATGTGGACGGACGGCTTCTTCGCCTTCAGCGCCTCGCCTACGCCCGATATCGTGCCGCCCGTGCCGACGCCGGCCACGAATATATCGACGGCGCCGTCCGTGTCCCGCCAAATCTCCTCGGCCGTCGTCCGTTTATGAACCTCCGGGTTCGCGGGATTCTCGAACTGCTGCGGAATGAACGAATGCGGAATTTCGGCCGCCAGCTGCTCGGCCTTCTTAATCGCCCCCGCCATGCCTTCGATCGCAGGCGTCAGAATCAGCTCCGCGCCGAGCGCCGTCAGCAGCTTCCGACGCTCCATGCTGAAGCTCTCCGGCAGCACGATGATAAGCCGGTAGCCCAGCGCCGCGGCCGCGAAAGCAAGACCGACGCCCGTATTGCCGCTCGTCGGCTCGATGATGACGGAGTCCGGCTTCAGCAGCCCGCGCTCCTCCGCATCCTTGATCATCGCGTAGCCGATGCGGTCCTTCACGCTGCCGGCCGGGTTGAAATATTCCAGTTTGGCGACGATCGTCGCCTGCGCCCCCTGCTTCTCGCTGAAATTCGCGATTTCCAGCATAGGCGTATTTCCGATCAGATCGGTTATTTTTTTTGCGATGCCAGCCATGGTTAATGACCTCCTGTGTGGTTCTCTCTACTTCAACTATCCTCGCCTTAGAGCCGCTTCTCGAAACATACGCTCGACGGACAAGCGATGTATTCGCCGAACGGCTCGATCGCCGCGTAACCGTTCTTCTTGTAGAACGCGACCGCTTCGACCTGCGGATCTCCCGTTTCCAGGCGGATCGCCGCGTACCGGCGCGCCCTGGCCTTCTCTTCCAGATACCGAAGGATCCGGCCGGCGATGCCCCGGTTGCGATACGCCGGATCGACGTAGAACCGTTTCAGCTCCGTCGACGTCTCGTCGATTTCCTTGATCGCGCCGCAGCCGGCGGGCTTCCCGTCTACGTAAGCGACGACGAAATGAATACCGGACAGCCCGGGGTCGTCCAAATCGACGACGAACACTTCCACCGGCGGATACAAATCGTACAAATACGCATCCAGCCGTTCGATCAGCTGCAGCAAATCGGGGTTAGTTATCTCTACGTCTCTCAGCACCGGTTCATTCATGTTCTCTGCTCCTTGTCCAGCCTGCCGCTTCTTGATGTCGGTCCTTGATGCCAATCGCTTGATGCCGGAGTCTCCATGTCGGGCTTCATGTGGGGTTACTTGTCGGGTTTCGTGTTCAGCTGCCGTTTGTCCGCCTCACGGCGCCAGCCATCGGTTCACTCGATCGATCCAAGCCTCTCGTTCATCCGCGAGCAGGCCATGCCATCCGGCCCGTTCGGCGGCGGCGGCGTTCTTGCGCTGGTCGTCGACGTACAGTACGGGGTCGGCCGGGTCAAGCTTCCGAAGCAGCCGCTCGAAAATCGCATCGGACGGCTTGAGGGCGCCCGCCTCGCTCGAAATGACGACATGCCGCACATAAGGCCGTATCGGCGCCAAACAAGGCGAAAGCCACTCCGCGCGGTGGTTGCTCAGAATATGAACATCCGCCAGCCGGCTCCACGCCGGGATGCATTGAAACGCCGGCAACGGCCGGATGGCGCGCCTCAGGCATTCCCTGGCCTCCCGCTCGGGCAAGCCGGGGCAGGACCCGCCCAGCCAGCGCCAGAAGTCCGCTTCCGGCAAGCTTCCGCTCCAGAACCCGTCGCGGATTTCGGCCGCGAAGGCCGCTTTGACGTCCGCATGAGGCCTGCCTGACGCCTCGCCGATCAGTGTCCAGAACAGGGTCAGGTTCGTAATAACGACGCCCCCGGCATCCAGGACGAGCTGCTTTCGGCTCATCGCAGCCCGCTGTCCAAACGTTTGCGCATGACGTACCAAGCATCCGTGCGATCCGGGTATTCGCCCTGCGACATCGCTTCATAGCCCATGCCGAGGTAGAACGGGACGTTCTTCGGCACCGACAGGCGGACGCCGATTCGCGTCTCGGCATATCCGCGGCTGACGGCGACCCGCTCCGCCGCTTCCATGAGCGCCGTCCCCATCCCCATTCCTCTCGCATGGGGCGTAACGGCAAGCCTGCCGATGTACATATAGTCCGCGGCAAAATCCACCTGCACGGAGCCCGCCGCATCGCCATTGAGCCAGGCCAGCAGCGCGCCGCCGCCGCGCCGGAACTTCGCTTCGATATCGGCGACTTCCTCCAGCAGGGCGCCGGAAGGCGGGACCATCCGGTCCCGGAATTGTTCGAACGCCTCGCGCATGACCCGGTGAACGATCGGGATCTCATCCGCCTCCGCCGGCCGGATGACGAAGCTCGCTGCGCCTGCCGCTTCCGCCGAATCGCGCGGTACCGTATTTTCCTCCCCCATGGCCTTCCCCCCGCCTCTCTTCCGATTCACCGTTAGGGAATCATCGCGAAAATATACGTATCCCGAACCCGCGACCCGTCCGCCGACAGGTCCTCGTTGCGAAGCGTGCCCTCATGCCAGTAACCGAGCCGCATCGGAATGGCCTGGCTGCGCTCGTTCAAGGCGTCGACGCGAATCTCCACCCGCCGCGCGAGCAGTTCCGTGAACGCGAACACCGTAATGCCCTGCACCGCTTCCGTCATGTAGCCCTTGCCGCTCTGCCGCGTATCGATCCAGTAGCCGATCTCGAACTTGCGCACGTTCCAATTCGGATTGTGCAAGCCGGAAGAGCCGACGAATTGGCCGCTCGCCTTATCGAAGATGAGCAGCCGCATGTCTTCCCGCTGTACGAATCTGGCGTACGCGTTGCGCAAATTCGCCTCTACTTCCTCCTCGACCGGCTCCTGCTGGGCAAATGGCAGCCAGGGCTGCAGTTCTTTCAGCGAAGCCTTCATCGCTTCGCATACGACGCGTCCGTCCCCGGGACGGGGGACGCGGATGAGCAGCCGCTCCGTTTCGAATTGCGTCGGAATATCAAGCAGCACCGGGTTCATCGGGTTTCCTCCTGAATAAGCGTATTTATCCTACCACACTAGCATTCGGCAGCTCGTTCACCAAGCCGCCGAAGCTGCCGAAGCCGCTTAAGGCCAGCTTCTTCATTCGCTGCCCTTGCGGTACTCGTAGTTCTGCCTGCACAGCTGCAGCAGCTCGTGCTTCAAGCCGCGTTTCGGCTGCGTAATGCGCAGGCCGGGGGCTTGTCCTTCGCCCGGACGGCGCAACGCCCTGCGCACCGCGGAGGGGTCCGCGATACGATTGACGATCAGCTCGTCCGGCTTCGTCTCCGTCCTGTACCGCTGGATGAGGAACCGGTCGCAGGCCGTCTCCGCGAATCCCCGCTCCAGCTCGTGAAGCTGGAAATCACGCAGCATGCCCTGCTGCACCTTCGCGATCATGACGCCTTCGCTGCCGAAATAGAGCACTTCCTGGTTCAGATTCGTTTCCCGGTCGACGATCTGGCGCTCCGGCGTCTTCTCCAAAATGCGGATATGCTCCAGCATGTTCTGGGCCTTCTCGAATTTCAGCTGCTCCGCGTACAGGGTCATCTGGCTGTACATGCGCGCGATCAGCGCATCCTTCGTGCCGCCGAACAGCAGCTCGCTCAGCCGCTTCGCGTCCTCCGCATACGCTTCCTCGGTGATGTGGCCTTCGCAGATGCCGCTGCATCTGCCGATATGGTAGAGCAGGCAAGCGCGTTTCGGCAGCACCGCGCACGAACGAAGCTTATAATGGTCCGCCAGAAACTCCAGCAGCTCCGTGCGGAATCTGGCGTTCTGGAACGGGCCGAACCGCTTCGGCTCGCAGGCCGCCGCTTTCGCGACGCCCTTCGCGGCCGCTCGGCTCGCTTCCCGCTTCCCCGCTGCCTTCCGCCCGCCTTGCGGCTGCTCCGCATCGCTTCCATCGGCCGCGGCTGCCTCCGCCTGGCCCGCTTCCGGCGCCCGCCGGTCCCGGTAATGAACCGTCAGCCGCGGAATGCGCTCCCCCGTCAGCTCCAAATACGCATACCCGCTGTTATCCTTCTTGAGCGCTCGATTATAGGGCGGCTTGTGGATTTTGATCAAATTGTTCTCCAGCAGCAAGCTCTCCGTCTCATTGTTGACGAGAATGACCTCGATGCTCGCAATCCGCGCGACGAGCTCGCTGATTCGCTTGCGGTCGTGGCGCCCCGTGAAATACGAGCGCAGCCGGCTTCGCAGCTTCTTCGACTTGCCGACGTACAGCAGCAGTCCGGATGCGTCCCGCATCAAGTAGCAGCCCGGCTTCTCCGGATAATCGCCGGCCTTGAACGCGAACGGCGCAGCAGCATCCATCTCCGTCCCGACACCTCCGACGAGCCGGCGGCACAGGCCGCGGCTCCAAACATTCGTTCCTAGACTATCATTGTACTGCCGGCGCATGCTTTTGAAAAGAAGCCGGAGCCGCGAAAACCCGGGAATCTGGAAAAATATGTGCTATACTATCGGCAAACGAAAGGAGTGGTTATGGACATGGCCATCAAACTGGATATGGTCGGCATCGTCGTCGCGGACATGAAGCGCGCGCTCGACTTCTATCGCGTGCTCGGCTTCGATATTCCCGAGGAGGAGAACGATCGTCCGCATGTGGAAATCAAGCACGACGGCGTCCGCATCGCCTTCGACACCGTCGAAGTCGCCCGAGACGTGTACGGCGCCTGGGAAGCGCCGTCCGGGCACCGGATCGAGCTGGCTTTCCTTTGCGGCAGCGCCGCAGAACTGGACGAGCTGTACCGGAAAATCACCGAGAACGGGTACGAAGGCCGCCGCGAGCCATGGGACGCGTTCTGGGGCCAGCGCTACGCCATTATCGCCGATCCGGACGGCAACTTGATCAGCTTGTTCGCGTAAGTCTGTTTATGTCGCGGCGCCGCTCCGGCGGCGAGCTGGCTTGGCCGATTCGGCGGCGGGCCTGGCTTGGCCGATTCGGCGGCGGGCCTGGCTCGGCCGCTTCGGCGGCGGGCGCTCGGCCGCTTCGGCGGCGGGCTGCTCGGCCGCTTCGGCGGCGGGCTGGCTTGGCATACGGTGCAAGGGTCGGATATGTATCCAAGCCTGAACCTGTTTATACCGGAAGTCCCGCCAGCTTATCCTGCTTAGCCGCTAACAGGCGGTTAACCCGGTTTCCTCTTGTCATGCAGCCCCTTAATCCCTGTCGGATCGCTGCTACCAGCGCGGCGGACAAGAGATCCACTATTTATCCGAATTTACGATTTTACGAGCGTTTATGGACAGGAGATCCGCTATGATGTCAAAAAGACATGCTTTCGGCATTGTTCGAGGTGAATAACGGATCCTCTGTCCGGCCGCTCTTCCAAACCTGCCGATTTAGAAAAAATAACGGATCCTCTGTCCGAATCTGCCTGCTTGCCTTCTTACCTCCCTTGCTTTCTGCCTACCATACTCGCAGCCCAAGGGCCAGTGTCCGCGAATTACGCAGCAGACCCAACCATTTCGACAAGAAAACCGGACATCGCTTCATGCGGTGCCCGGTCTTCTTGTCAGCGGCGCTTCGCGGACTCCGGCTTCTTCTTCGCGTCGTCCTTGTCCCGGGCAATGAGCCCAAGCGACTTCAAGTAGAGCTTCCAGCGCGCTTCGTATTTCGCGAACGTGCTTCTGACCTCCAGCTCGATCGCTTCCTTGTGCTTCACGGTTCCCATTTCCTCGTGCCTGCGGTACGCGCACAGCGGCTCAGGCAGGAGCAGGAAAGGCGTTCCCGCCAGGAGCACGCGGAACCAATAATCCAAATCATGCGTATACCGCTTCGTTTCGTCGAACCCGCCGATGATACGGAACAGCTCCTTCGCCATGACCACCGTCGAACCGTTCACGGGGTTGCTTTTCTGAAACGCCCGGTAGAAATCACCGGAGACGACGTCCGGCGGGATGATGTCGAAGGCCGTCATTTTGCCGCGCCCGTCGATCACGTCGAAGCCGGTATGGCTGATCATCGTGTTCGTTCGCTCCATCGCGTCGACTTGGCGTTTGATTTTGTCCGGGTAGAAGCGGTCGTCGGAGCTGAGCCAGGCGACGTATTTGCCGCTGGCCAGCCGGAACCCGGTGTTCAAGGCGCTCGCCGTGCCCCCGTTCGACTTGCCGATGTAATGAACGCGGCCCTCGTACCGATGAAGCAAGTCCTGATGCGTCTGCGAGCCATCATCGACGACGATGATTTCCAAGTCGCGGTACGTTTGCGCAAGGGCGCTCTCGATCGCTTCCGTTACGAACGGATCGTTATAGAACGGAATGACGATCGAGACAACCGGTCTGGATGAAGCGAGTGTCATTATACTCCCCTCCTGCCTCTCGGATATGGATATGGATATGGATATGGGGTTGGGTACGGTTACGGATTCGCATGGCGCGCGGCGTTCAGCGCATCCTGCAGCGATTCTCGCAGCGCATGGCGCGGCGACCAACCGAGCGCAAGCGCGGCGCTAATGTCCGCAGGCGCTGGCGATGCCGCGTCCGAATCGCCGAACTCCCAGCGCAACGGGTGCAGCGCGAGCGCGCCGAAAGCGTCGGCGATTTCCTCCAGCGTCCGCATAATGCCGGACGCCACGGGATAGACGCGGCCGCTTTCGCCGGCCAGGAGCAGCGCCTCGTAAGCGGCGATCGCATCGCGGACGTCCAGTAGGTCGCGCTGCTCGCTCCGCGAGGAGAAGCGGAACGGCGCCGGTGCCGGTGCGCCGTCCGCAGCCGCGCGTTCGGCGCCCGCGGCATAACGCGCGAGCAGGCCGCACAAGCCGCCCGACCTGCCGGGACCGATCAGATTGGACGGCTCTGCGACGATGATCTCCATCCCGAACAGCGACGCCCAGCTCTGCGCGACGAGTACCTGCATCGTCTTGCTCAAGCTGTACGGATGCTGCGGCTGCGGGCCGGCAGCTCCGGCCTCTGCTACTCCCGCTCCGTCGCACGCGCCAAGCATCCCCGCTTGACCAGCTGCTCCGGCCTCTGCTGCTCCCGCTCCGCCGGGCGCTCCGTGCGTCCCCGCTTGACCGGCCGCTCCGGCACCTGCCTCAACCGCTCCCGCTCCGCCGGCCGCGCCGGTCGTCCCCGCCGACGCGGCAAGCGGGAACCGCAGCATCGAGCCGGCGACCAGCACACGGCACGGCTTGCCGAGCCGCCGGACGCCTTCGAGCAGATGGACGGTGCCCATCACGTTGCTTTGCAGCACGGCCGCCGGATCGCTCCAGGACGCGCCGACGGCGTTGGCGCCCGCGAGATGAAGCACGTAATCCGGCGCCGCGCGTTCCACCAGCGCTTCCGTCTCGCTCCGCGAGGACAGATCGCCGGCTAGGACGGCATCGACGCCACCGATCCATGCCTCCGCCGCCGCGCCCGCGGCCGGGAGCCGGCGAACCGCGGCCGTCACGTGCCAGCCGCGCGCGGCGAAATGCCGGCAGGCATGCTCGCCGCAGAAACCTCCCGCGCCTGTGACGAGCAGGCGCGGCCGGCTCATGCCCGCTTCATCCACTGCGCCAGCTCGTCGAGCATCGGAATGTATCCCGTCGTCTTGTATTTCCAGTCGCGCCGCGTCGACACGAGCGTCCGGTCGATCTCGATTTCGTTGTCCGGCACGATCCGTACTCCTTCCACTTCGAACGCCGCCTCGAAGAGGAGCAGCAGCGTATGCTTGCTCACCGACTCGCTCGCCGTCAGATGGACGAGACCGCCGATGCGCGGATTGTCGATGGCGAACGCCGTCGCTTTAGCCAGCTCGAGCGTCGTCACGCCGTTCCAGTATACTTTCGCGTACCCTTTGACCGTGCCGCTTTGCGCAAGGAACCATTTCAGCAGCCCGATGCCGTTCGGCCGAATTTCCGGTCCGATGATCGAGGTGCGGATCGTCAGATGCTTGCCGTATTGCATTTCGCCGAGCGCCTTGGAGCGGGCGTAGACCGACGTGCCGTCCGGCTCGTCGGACTCCGTATACGCGCCGCGCGCACCGCTGAAGACGCAGTCCGAGCTGATATGGATGACGCGCGCGCCGACCGTATCCGCCGCGTAACGCAGCCAGTGCGGCAGGAAGCCGTTGACCTTGTACGCGGAGAGCGGATACGACTCGGCGTCCTGATTCAGGACGCCGGCCGCATTGACGATTACGTCAGGCCGAACCTCCTGAACCAGCTCCAGAACCGCGTCCGCATCCGACGCGTCGAGCGGCAGGCTGCCTTGCCCGTCCGTCCGGCGCGTCGTATAGACGACCTCGTGCCCGGAATGAGCTTCCCGGAAATACCGGATCAGCATATGTCCCGCCATACCGTTGCCGCCGATAATAAGAAGCTTCATGACAGAAACCCGCCCCTCACGAGCATCGCGCGGATTTCGTCCTTCGTCATCAGCAGCTCGCTGGAGCAGTAGCTGTCGAAGTCGACTTTCGGATACGCGCTGTAATGCATGCGCAGGCCCGGAATGTCGAGCGTCGGCAGGATGACGAGGTATTCGTCGTCGTACGCGACCGTCGTCGTGCTTTCATGCTCCGTAAGCAGGATTTCGTGGATCTTCTCGCCCGGACGAATGCCGGTCTCTACCATTTCCGCGTCGATGCCCATGTCCTCCATCAGCACGGCCGCCAGGTCGATGATGCGGCAGGTCGGCATCGTCATGACGAAGATTTCGCCGCCGACGCTTTCCTCGGACGCCTTGAACAGCAGCGTGATCGCATCCTGCAGCGTCAGGAAGAAGCGCGTCATATGCATGTCGGTGATGCGCACCTGCTTCTTCGTTTTGATCTGGTTCATGAACAGATGGACGACGCTGCCGTTCGTGCCGAGCACGTTGCCGCCGCGCACGCAGACGAATTTCGTGTTCGAGTTCAACAGGTTCGCGTACACGATCAGCTTCTCGCCGATCGCCTTCGTCATGCCGTAGAAGTTGGACGGGTTCGCCGCTTTGTCCGTCGAAATGTAGATGACGCGCTTCACGCCGTTCGCGATGGCCGCCTCGATGACGTTCTGCGTCCCGATGACGTTCGTCTTCAACGCTTCGTAAGGCTGATCCTCGCATACGGGCACATGCTTGAGCGCCGCCAAATGAAACACGTAATCCACCCGCTCGCATGCGCGCATCAGCGCTTCTTTATCGCGGATGTCCCCGATGCAGAAGCTGAGGCGCGGGTCCTCGAACGAACGGCTCATCGCCACCTGGCTGGATTCGTTGCGGGAGAACACGATAATCTGTTTGGGCTGCTGGGGCAGCAGCTGGCGAATCAATTCATAGCCCCAAGACCCTGTACCCCCGGTGACCAGTATGCGCTGATTAGTAAACATTCCATTTCCCTCCAAGCACAAATTTAACCACTTTATCCGATACGTCTTTGGCCAAATACCCCTCCGGACATTCCCACGCCGCAGGCAGCGCGGTCATGACCGCCGCCGCTTCCTCGATCCGCACGGCGTTCAGCCCGCAGACGACGTTGCTGCCGCAGTCGATCGTCTCCGGCCGTTCCGTCGTCTGCCGGATCGTCACCGTCGGCACGCCGAACAGGCAGCATTCTTCCTGCACCGTCCCGCTGTCCGTAATCGCGAGCAGCGCGTGCTGCTCCAGCCGCACGAAGTCGAAGAACCCCATCGGCTCGTAGAACTCCACGCGCGGGTCCATCGCGACCTGCACCGAGCCGCCGTCGATGCGCGAGCGCGTGCGCGGATGCACGCTGCAGATGACGCGCTTGCCGAAGCGCCGAGCCACGCGGTTCAACCCTTCCAGAATGCCCGTCAGCCGCTCCGGCACGTCGACGTTCTCCGCGCGGTGCGCCGTGACGAGCACGTAGCCGCCGGCTTCAAGGCCGAACCGTTCCAGCACGCCGCTGGCATCGATCTGCGGCTTGTAATGCGCGATTACCTCGTGGATCGGGTTGCCCGTCTGCACGATCCGGTTGCTCGGGAAGCCCTCTCGCAGCAGATTGCCTTTGCTGTACGAGGTGTACGGCATGTTGATCGTCGAGACCGCGTCGATGATCCGGCGGTTCTTCTCTTCCGGAACCGACAGATCATAGCAGCGGTTGCCGGCCTCCATGTGCACGACCGGAATGCCCATCCGTTCGGCGATGATCGCGCACAGCGCGCTGTTCGTGTCGCCGAGCAGCAGCACGACGTCCGGCTGGTGCGCCGTCAGCACGCGCTCCGTCTCCGCGAACATGACCGACAGCTGGCCGCCGAGCGTCTGCTTCGCGCCCTTCAGCAGCACATCCGGCTGCCGCAGGCCGAGCTCCCGGAAGAACACGTCCGACAAGGACGGCGAGAAGTTCTGTCCCGTATGCACGAGCACATGCTTCTCGGCCAGCGCATCGAGCTTCTGGATGATCAGGCTTAAGCGGATAATTTCCGGGCGCGTACCCAAAATCGTTACGACGCGCATGATTCGTCCCCCCTTCGAATGATTGGCGTTCCTGAGCGCCGTGCCGACGCTATGACGTCTTCCTGCGCCGCTTCCTGCCGCCGGCGGCCCTCCTTCCGCCGCTTCCGACGCTTCTGATGCTTCTGGCGCGCCGCCCCTTGCCGCCGCGCCGCCGCTTGCCGCGACGGATGCCGCTGCGCAGTCTTCCGCGTCTGCGGCGCGCTTGCCTCGGGGCGGATCCCTCCTCCCCGATCGGTTCGCCGACCGGCCACGCGGCCAGGAAGGCGTCCGGCACGCTGCTGATATCCTCCGGCCGGCAGCCGGCGCCCGCCAGCGCCTCCATCGTCCGGAACGGCCGCAGCGCGCCCCGGTCCGGCATATACACCGCGGGTCCGCTGCCCTTGAACACTTTGGCCCGCCGATGGCCTTGCGCCTTCACCATGTCCGCGAACTTGCGCAGCCGGTCCCGGTAAGCCGCGATGCCGAAGACGGCTTGCGCCTGCCGCGCGTTGCGCGCGCCGACGGCCTGGAGCGCCTGCTCGTCGTTCAGCAGCGACGATACGCGGACGATCAGCCCTTCGACGTCGCCGGTCGGCGCCACGTAATTCTCGTTGCCGGTCGCCCGGCCGATCTCGGCAAGCCCGCCGGAGCCGTAGACGACCGTCGCTTTGCCGAAGGCCATCCCTTCCAGCGCCGTCATCCCGAACCCTTCCGCCGCCAGGCTCGGCACGACGAGCAGATCCATCGCCGGGTAGACCGTCGCCACCTGCTCCTCGAACCGGAGCCAGCGGAACCGATCCATCAGTCCCGGGCCGCGCGCGATGTCGAGGCAGCGTTCGAAATACGGCTCGTCGACGGGATTGCCGACGATCAGGAACTTCGCCTTCGGATGAAGCAGCGCGACGCGCACCGCCATCTGCATGAAATGCTCCAGCCCCTTGGCTTCGAAGATCGACGACGAAATGTAGCCGACCAGCCGCTCCTGCTCCTGGATGCCGAGATGGCTGCGCCTGTTCGCGCGATGCTGCGGCCAGCTATCCGGCTGCAGCTCCTGCTGGTACCACGAGGGCGGAATAAGCGACGTCTTCGGAATCAGCCCCGGCGTGCGCAGCGGCGCGAGCGTCGCCTCCGAGATGCCGACGATGAAATCGGCGTATTGCTCGATCACCGACACCGCCAGCGATTGGTAAGGCGTCTCGCGCAGCGCCTCCATCGCCGACCAGATGACGGGAATGCCGAGCGCATTGGCCGCCATGGCCGGCAGCGGATGCACGCAGGTGTTGACGAGGATGCAGCTCGGCTGCTCGCGGCTTAGCAGCAGGAGCAATTCGGGCCAGGACGACTCCCGCTGCTTCTCCGCGATTTCGTCGTGCATATGCGGCAGCGCCAAGTAGAGCGGAACGACCAGCGGGATATCCAGCACGATGACGGGAATGCCCAGCTTGCGCGCATTGCCGGCAATGACGCCTTCGCGAGGCACGATTAGCGTGCAAGCGAACATCGGGAGCAGCTCGCGGACCATGAACAACAACAGCTTCTCGGCACCCGTTACGTACTGCGGACTGCAGATATGCGAGAAGATCAGCATTTTCGGCTTGGTTTGCTTCAATCGGCTGCCTCGCCCGTATGCGGCGCATACACGAGCAGGCGCTCACCTCCGTCCTATTCGCTCTCTACTCTTTCATCCTAGTTTCTATATAGTATTTGGGAGGCCGCTATGGCGGCACGACACTTGAACCGCCAGCAAACGTACAAAATGCCGTCCGTCCTCGCCGTACGATCGTCCCCTGCGGGCATTCATACCGGAAACAGCAGCCCCAGCATTTGTTCGATCCGGCGGCCGTACGTGTGGTCGCGCATTGTCCGCAGCATGCCGCGCATCGCGATCGCCTGCCGTTCTTCCTCGTGGCTCAGATAATAGTCGATCTTCTCTATCATTTCTTGCGGGGACGAATAGGTTACGATGTCATAGCCCGGCGTATAGAAGGAAGCCAAGTCGTTCCGGACGTCCGTCAGCTGCAGCGTAGCGCAGCCGGAAATCTCGAACGTGCGGGGATTCGGCGAAACCGCGGGAATGCCCGCCGTGTTGTTGTTGAACGTGTCGTCGTCATGCGCGCGGTGCATGTTGATGACGATTTTGGCGCCGTTGTACATCGCCGCCGTTTCGACCGGCCCCATCCAGCGCCCGAGCTCGATTTTCTTGGACAACAGGTGAAACTGCTTCAGCCGCTCCCACCAGATGCCGGAAATATGCGTGTCCTTGGACGCGAGGTACGGGGTTACTTGATCGAAGAATTCGGCCCGCTTCCAATACGCCGAGCCGATGAAGCAAATCTCGTGGCGCTGCGAACGCTCCGGATTGCGCGGCCGGAAGGACGCGGGGTCCGCCCCCAGGGGCATATAGTGCACGTCCCGGCAGCCGAGATTGCGGTAATACTCCACGCAGACCAGCTCCAGCGTGAAGACGACATCGTAGTGCGGCGCGAGCTTGGAGGTGATGTCGGTGTAATACGGATCGTCCGTAAACCAGATGGCCGTACGAATGCCTGCCGCCCGAATCGCGTCGATTTGGCCGACGTTGAATTCCAGGCCGTCCAGCACGAGAACGATGTCCGGGCGAATCCGCAGCGCAAGCTCGGCGACCGGCTGCTTCGTATCCGTGATGGTCAACTGCCCCACTTGACCGCGTAACGCGTCCGCGATGGCAACGTCAAGCGGCGAATACGGGAATCCCTTCCCGGTCGCCACGAACAAGACATGCACCTGCTTCATGGGCGGCGAAGGCGGCGCGACGGCCTGCAGCGCGGCTTCGCAGCGGCCGAACCAATGGCCGTGCTCCCAGCCGAGCCGGAATCCTGCCGTTCTGCCCCGATTGACGCCTGCGTCGCGGACGGCTCTGCCTCGCCGTCCTCGTCTTATCCGCGTTGGTTTCATGGCCCTGCTCCTTTCTTGGTTCGTCCTGACGGGCGGCAAGCCCGCGCGCGTTACCATTGCAGCACCTCCGCGATCTGCTGCAGCCGGCGCACGTACGTATGCTCGGTCAGCGTTCGCTTCAACCCGCGAAGCGCGATCGTTCTTCGGTCATCCTCGTGGCTCAGGTAATGCTCCAGCTTCGACCTCAGCTCGCCCGCGTCGGCATACGTCTCGATATCCGATCCGGGCGTGTAATAGTTCGGCAGGTCCTCGCGGCAGTCCGTCAGCTGCAGCGTGCCGCAGGCCGAGATTTCGTACGTGCGCGGGTTGATGGAACGCCCCGGCAGGTTCAGCACGTTCTTGTTGTCTTGGCCCACCTCGGTCGTCCGGTGCAAATTGATGACGATGCGGGCGCCGTTGTAATATTTGATCGATTCGTCGACAGGCAGCCAGCCGAGCCGGATGAACCGCTGCATCGTTTTGTAATGCTTCATTCGGTCCCACAGCCCGCCGGCGATAAACACTTTGCGGTTCTTGAGAAACGGCGCGAGCGCGTCGAACATCTCCACGCGGTTCCAGAACGCCTGGCCGATGAAGCAGACGTCGCTGCGGTACCGTTCCTCGACCGTCATCGGCTTGAAGCGGCCGTGGTCGACGGCCAGCGGCATATAAATCACCTCGGCGCAGCCCCGCTCCCGGTACATCGGAATCGTGCTCAGCTCATGCGTCAGCACGACGTCGTAGCGCGGCGCGATGTACATCGTGTCCGCCGTGACGTAAGGATCGTCGGCAAACCAAATAGCCGTCCGTATCCCAAGCGAACGAACGGCGTCGACCTGTTCCAAATGGTTGGCCGGGAAGACATGCAGCCCGTTCAGGACCAGCACCCAATCCGGCCGGATAAGCGCGGCCTGTTCCGCCATCCGCGCAGGGTCCGCCACGTAGACGTCGCGGACGGTCAGCCGCAGCGCCTCGATCACGCCTTGATCGATGCCCTCGAAGCCCTGCGGGATGTATAAGATGCGGCAATCCTTCCTCGGCGGCGCGGCCGGCTGCAAATGCCGGTACAAATACTCGCAGGCGCCGTCCCGCAAACCGTTCTCGTAACCTGAAGCGAATCCCGCCGCTGACGCCTTGGCGTTCGTTTGTCCCTTTGTCTGCACAGTCCCACCTCTGGAGTCATCGTTTCTTCTGTCACCATTTATATGCGAATGACAGGCAAGGCTCTTGGTCACTTGTCCGCGCGGGAAGCAAAATTGGCTGATGACCCCCCAAGGCGAACGTACGCCCGCGCGGCCTGCGCCCATGTTCGGATCCGCTGGGCGGCATGATGCGGGGGACGGGGATATTTTCAAAAAAACCAGTATATTTCCGGTCGCGCGATCACATATTAAAAGAGGCAATCGAAACGCCGGCGCCGTGCTTGCGGCGGCGTTTGCCGTGTTTCAAAGTGAGCGAAGGAGGGCTTGATCATTCATTTCTCTAAGAAGCAGGCGGAGCCGATTCCGGAAGAAGACACGCCGATCTGGACATGTACGAACGACAGCTGCACGTGTTGGATGCGAAGCGATTTCTCGTTCGGGGAGCACCCGAGCTGCCCGATCTGCCATTCCAGCATGACGAGCGACATCAAAAGCCTGCCGGTCTTGACGAACGGCACCAAGCGAGGCTTTCAATAGCTTCCAGGCAGGGCTTTCAATAAGACAGGCTAAGATGGCTGGCAGTGCATCAAAAAAAGCTTTCCAATCCGTCGTTCGCGGCGGCCGGAAAGCTTTTTTCGTTATGGGCGGGTAAGACGGCAGGCGCGGGGCTGCGGGCACGGCAGCACGCAGGAAGGATATGGAGGCTCCGAAACGAATACATACCCGTAGACGCGAAGAAAGAGGTGGTAGCGATCCGAATTCATATTATCGGCGGCTCCGGCAGCGGCAAGTCCTACTGCGCGGCGCTGCTTGGCGAGAAACTGGGCATCGCGCATTACGACTTGGACGACATTCATTGGGATCCCCGATCGGACGAGTACGGCGTCAAGGCGCCCGAAGCCGAGCGGGACCGCCGGCTGCTGGACATCGTCGGCCGCGACGCATGGATCGTCGAAGGGGTATACCGCTCGTGGGCAGAGCCGAGCTTTGCCGCCTCCGACCGCATCATCGTGCTGATGACGCCGCTTCACGTCCAGGAAGAGCGCATCTGGAAGCGCTACGAGGAACGCGTCTCGGGCGCCGTGCCGGGCAAGAAGCGCGAGACGTACGAGGGCATTGTCAACCTGCTTGCCTGGAATCGCGATTATAACGAGACGAAGCTGCCCCATCTGCTCCGAAACTGGGCGTATGCGGACAAGATGCTTCTCGTGCACGATAATCGGGACGTTCTCGGCTTATTCGAGCCATGATGACGATGGATTGACACCCCTCCCATGATTTGGATAAGATCGATAAGAACGCATACGCGCGTATTCACGCTAGAAAAGAGGCATCTGTATGTCACCAGGCCCGAATTTCATTAAGTTGAGGAATTAAACCGCAAATTTCGGATCGATCCCCGCCGGGATTATTTGCGTTGTCATCAACTCATGAAACGGAGGCTTTTTGCTATGCTTATTTCGCCGCTCTCGCCAGAAACGCTGCAAAGCGCGATGCGCTTGTACCATCATGATTCCGCCGACGGCCAAGCCGCGTTCATCGGCGGTTCGCAAAATCTCGTCTATGCGTATGCGCATGGCGGCCGCGACTATATCCTGCGATTAACGCCATGCGCCAACCGCTCGGAATCGCTCGTCCGGAGCGAGCTGGATTGGATCGTTTATCTTGCCAGCAACGAGATCCCGGTGTCGGCACCGATCCCCGCCATCAACGGCGGCTGGACCGAAGTCATTCGAACCGCGCAAGGCGATTACGTCTGCGTTTCGTTCGAGAAGGCCCCGGGACGGCAAGTCCATTACCCGGAATGTCTGCAGGACAATAGCCTCTACGAACGGCTTGGCCGACTGACGGGCAAGCTGCACGCGCTGGCTCGAACGTACTCGCCTCCGAAACATGCGGTCCGGAGACATGATTGGCAGCGGAACTGGTTCCTGCGGCATCTCGATCTGCTGCCCGCCTCACAGACCGTCGTTCGCGAAAGCTGTCTGGAACTGTTCGAGTCGATCCGCGCCTTGCCAACCGCATCTCAGGCGTACGGGATCATCCACGGCGATATCGGCGTAGGCAATTTCACGGTGGACGAGCGCGGGACGGTGACGCTGTTCGATTTTGACGAGGCCCAGTACAGCTGGTTTGTCGAAGACATTGCGATTCAGCTGTATTACTTGGTTTACGTATTCGGCGACGCAGACGACGGAATGGCGCTGCGGGAGGAACAAGCCGGCCGGTTCATGGCGCATTTTATGAAGGGGTATCGGCTCGAGCACGACCTGGACGCGTATTGGTTGCGCCGCATTCCGCTGTTTCTGAGGCTCAGGGAGCTTATCGTCTACGTCGGTTCGTTCCGCGATTGGGACGGCGACGAGACCTTCTCCGGCTCAGGCAATCCATGGCTGATCGACTGGATTGCGGAGAGCAGACGCAGAATCGAGAACCGCGTCCCGATTGTGGATATTTGGACGGACCGCACGGACTTCATGGACAAATAGACCTTCAAACTCAGATCGCATGACCCGCTAGCCCTGAGGCTGTTCTCGTCTTCCTATGGACGGGGGCGGCCTTTTGTCGTTCGTACTTCTTTAAGTTATGGCATTTATGCAAAAAGACGTTGACGAAAGTTACCAACGGTTATATTATAACCATAGGTTAGTAACCATTGGTTATAATATAATTCAAGGAGGGCTTGCTCAATGAGTTTCATTGTATTCATGCTGCTGTTCACGGTCGTATGCGGACTGCTCGACGCCCGCGTCGGCAAGGCGCCGAAAGGCCGGCATTCCGGCACGAGGGAGGCGCGCTGATGTTCGCGGGACATTTCGGTTTGGCCGCGGCCGTGAAGGCGGCGGATAAGCGTACGCCGGTATGGACGCTGATGCTCGGCACGCAGCTGCTGGACGTGCTGTTCGTACCGTTCCTGCTGACCGGGCAGGAAACGATCGAATCGGCCGAGGACGGCGTCGGCGGCTATGGCGGCAGTCTCATCCATGCGGACTATACGCATTCGCTTGCCGGCGCCCTGATTATCGCATTGCTTGCCGCATGGGCGGGACGGCGCTTCTGGGGCAGGCGCTCCGGCGCCATTATCGGGCTCGTCGTATTCAGCCATTGGCTGCTCGATCTCCTCGTCCATCGCCCCGACCTGCCGATCCTTCCGGGCAATCTCGGAGATCTTCCGCTGCTTGGCTTCGGCCTGTGGGCGCATCCCGCGATCAGCGCCGCGCTGGAAGCCGCGCTAATCGCCGGCGGATTCCTGCTCTACGGCCGCTCCGTCCTTGCCAGCTCCAAGGCGGCCGGCGGCGCAGCCGGTACGGTCTCGGCTTACTTGGCCGCGGCCGTCATGGGGCTTCTGCTGCTCGGCTCGCTGCTGAGCGACATGATGGGTTAGGCAGGGAACGGGACGTCATCAGGCGGCGGACGCCCGTTCCGGCGGCGCTTGTTCTGGGGCCGGGGCGTTTGTCCGGCGGCGTAAAGCCCGTTCAAGGGGCGTTCGTGCAGGTGGATACGCCCATTCCGGCGGTGCTTGTCCCGGGGCCGGGCGTTTGTCCGGCGGCGCAAGCCCGTCAAGCGGCGTTCGTGCAGGTGGATACGCCCGTTCCGGCGGCGGTCGTCCGTTCAAGCATCGTTCGTGCCGTGGCGTACGTCCGCGCCGGCGGCTCGTTGTCCGTTCGCAGCCTGTCCGATTTCACGCCGTAAGGGCGCCCGAAGCTCGAACGCTGCTTCGGGCGCTTCGTTCCGCTGCCTTATCCGTTCTGCTGCTCGTACGCGATTTGATGGCCATCCTCGAAGCCTTTGGCGAAGCCGAGGTTGTAGCCTTGGTTGTAGGCGGCGTCGAACGCCTGATTGTAGCCGGCATTCCCTTGCGTCCGGCGCGTCCGCTGCTTGCGGCGCTGCAGGGCGTTACTGCCGCGGGAGGTTCTGCTGCCACGGGAGGACTTGGTCCGTTTGCCCTGCTGCCGCGGCTTCGCGCTGCTCCTGCGTTTCGATCCCGCTGCTTTGCGCCGTTGATTCGCCTTTACGGCCGCTGCGACCATTTCGGTTTCCTCCTTTGCACGCCGGCGGCGCTCCGCCGGAGCCCGCCGTTGACTTGCCGGCTCAGCCATGGTTTGGCCGCCGGGTTGACTGTCGGCTTCCCTGTTCTTCGCTGCGCCGGCCGGCGCTCCATGGCGCGCACCATCCCGTTGAGCGAATGCTGCATCGCCGCGAGCGATTTCAGATTGCGCCGGATGGACATGGCCAGGCCGGGGTCGATCCGCGCCATGTCTCCCACGCTCTCCAAAATCCGGGCGACGGCCGTCTGGCTGCGGGAGAGCGCGCCGAGCAGTGCGATGCGCGCTTCGCGCTCTAGCCGGTTCCGGTCCACTACCCTTTATCCCCCATATCGAAAGAGCCGCCGAGCATGCCTTCGAATCCGCCCCCCGAATCGTTCTCCTGATGATTCAGCACGGCCTTCAACACGCTCGTCAATCCCATGTTGAGCTTCGTCAGTCCGTCGATGACTTCGACCATCTGATCATGCACCTTAAGCGTCGCCTTCAAATGCTCCTGCTGATCAGCGAACGCGTCCGGCGTCACATGGTTGATCATCCATGACCGCACCTTCTCGGCCTCCAGCGCCTTCGCCTCCAGAATCATCGCCAAGTTCCACTGCAGCTTGGCGGAGGCATCCAGCATTTTGACATATGCCGTTTCCCGACTCATGAACCGATGCTCCCTTCCTCCGCCTTACTCCTCGTCTTCGACCGCGAATTCCTTCATGACCGCAGCAAGGGTCACCGCAAGCGATTCCTGAAGCTCGGCAATGCTGTTCAAATAAGCGACGACGCTGCCCGTCACCGCTCTGGAATTGTCCATCAAATCTTCAAAGCCGCCGAAACCGGGGTGCTGGTCGGGCAGCGCATGAACGAGCTGCGCCATTCTGACGGCGACATGGCGCTTGCCTTCCAGAATACGCGACAGCTGCTCATGAGAATGAGACATATGCTCGATCATTTCGGTGACGATGTGCTGCATGACGCCGTCCTCCTAACCCATATTCTTGCCGGCGACGAGATGTCCGGCCGCGCGATCGGACACGCGGCATTCATCGCGCGTTCAGTCACTATCAGCATATGCGCGGCAGCCGCAGCGCGGCACAACCGAACCGGCGCCAAAGCAAATCCGCAGCGCGTGCGAGGCTCGCCAAGCGGAGGCGCTGCTTTGGCGCTGCTTTGGCGCGGCTTTGGCGCGGCCTTAGCGCGGACTTGAAGCAGCCTTCAGGCGGCCTCGGCGCGGCTCGCGCGGCTTTGGCGCCGCCGGCGAGGCGGAGCCGCCGCCACTTCGCGGTCGAAGCACCGCTCAACCGCAGCCCAGCCGCAGCGCGGCAGAAGCGCGGCGCGGCTCTGGCGCGGCTCTGGCGCGGCTCTGGCGCGGCTCTGGCGCGGCACCGCCTTGGCGCCGCTACAAATGCTCCGCCACGCGCGCGGGCGCGATGACGGGCAAGCCTTCGCCCAACCGCCCGATCTGGTCGGCGGTCATGGGAGCGCCCTGGCGCAGCTGCAAGCCCCACGCTTCCGCCGCCTTGACGCTCGACAAGCGGCGCCGGACGCCGCTCTCCGCCATATATATGGCGCCATCGGCTTCCCAAATCCGCGGCTGCGCGTGCCAAGCCGCTTCAACTTCCGCCGCCGCGATCGGCTCCCCCGCCGGCCAGCGGCGGATGTCGATCTGCGACAGGCGCAAGGCGGGGAGCCTCGTCACGCCGGCGATCGGCCTGCGCGCGCCTCCCTCGATCCAATACCGCGTCTCCGTTACGCCGCGGACGACGACGCCCTGCGGATAGAAGGACGTCTCCCCTTGCGCCGGCTCGCCGCCGCCGCGGCTGCGGACGGCATGAATCAAATCGTGGGGATTGCCCCATTTGTCCATATAGACATGCTCGTTATGCGCGTTCACTTCCGGAAGCTGGCTGCCGAGCGCCTTCATGCTCACGCTGCCGAAGTGATGAATGAACGTATCGCGCGCAATGACGAGAGCATAGCCCTGCAGGCGGACGCGGATATTGAAGTCGTCGTCCTCGAAGTTGCCGATTTCGTAGCCTTCGTCCAGGTATCCCGTCCGCTCCCACAGCTCGCGCCGGAACAGCAGGCAGAAGCCCGGCAGCCGGTCGGTCCGCTGCCACTTGGCCGGATCGCTGTAATTGAACCGCTTGGCGAACGGCAGGATGCCCGCCTCGTCGGTGTACGGCACCTCGATGCGCTGGTCGCCGCTGATGTAATTCGTCACGGGGCCGACCATGCCGATGCCCGGATCGCTGTTCAGGCAGGCAAGCATATTGTCCAGCCAGCGCGGCGTGACGATCGTATCGTTGTTGAGCAGCAGCAGCGTCGTCCCTTTAGCCATCATCAGGCCGACGTTGGTCGCGCCCGCGAAGCCGCGGTTCCGCTCCAGAATCCGGTAGCGCACGACGCCGCCGACCGTCCGCAGATAATCGGCCGTGCCGTCCGTCGACGCGTTGTCGACGACGATGATTTCGTACGGCGAAGGCGTGTATTCGCCGATGCTCGCAAGACATTTCTTTAAGTAATCGAGCTGGTTGTAGCTCGGAATGATGATGCTCGTGCCTTCAAAATGCAGCCCGAAGCTTTCCATTCCCGCGCGGACTCCCTCTTGGTGCCCTGCCGCCAAGCCCGCGTCGAAACCGCCGCCGGCCCGGATCGGACGGCTTTGGCGCCGGCGGCGCAAGCGCGGCCGAAGCGGCTTTACGCGCCGGGAGCGCATGTGCTTCCTCATTCCACTCCACTCCTTCTCTGCTTGCCGGCTCGCGGAGTCGGTTACAGCGTGTATTTGCCCCGGATGATGCCGTCCGCCATATGGCCGAAATCGAGCGCGGTTTTGCCCAGTTCATGCGCGATCCGCACGCACAGGATGACAGCCGCGATGCCCGCGGATACGATCGCCAGATTGAAATCGAAGCCTCGCACCTCGTTCATGACCCGTTCGACGTCATCCACGCCTCTGACCGGACTGATCATCCCCGTAACGTGAAAACCGTGCTGGCCAAACACATGCGCGAGCGCCGGCGCCGCGTTGCCGATGACCAGCAGCCGCTTGTCGGCGAGCAGCCTGTTCAGCAGGCCTGCCTGATGCAGGCTGTAATTGACGGCCGAGCTCGTCATCCGCAGGCTGGCGGGCGCCAAGCGATGGCTGCGGAGCACGGGATGCAGCAACGGCTGAAAATGCTTCCGCCGCGACTGCGGTACGCCGACGATATGCGCTTGCCGGACGGCATCCGCCAGATGATCCCGCGCGCCCGTATCGGGCGGATGGACGCCGGCGTAAGGGAGAAAACCGCCTTCACGCTGAATGGTTGCGTCGTCGTATACGCCCCCTTGGGCAAGCGTCAGCAATTCCCCGTCCCCGAGCCGAACGACGGAGCATGGACGCTGCTCGGCGATAGCGGCCTCCATCTCGGCGAATACTTGATGCGCGTCCATGAGCGGCTGGCAGAGATGGCGGATCTGCTCCGTCCCCATCGCGATTATTTCGCGCAGGCCGATCTCGGGCAGCAGCAGATGGCTCGGAATCGCCTGCTCCAGCAGCAGCTCGCCGCCTTCGTACAGACCGAGCTCATAACCCGCGGTGTAGGCATTCTCCTGGTAGTTGTCCCTGACCGGCCCCCCGTCCTGAACTTGCTCCGCCGGCTGCTGCGGATTCGCGGCAGACTGGCGCGCCGGATACCGGCGCCCTTTCCGGCGTCCGCGCGGCTTGAGCCCGCCGCTCTTCCGGGCACTTGTCCGTTTCTTCCCTTCGGATCGCGGCGATTTGGCCTTGCGCGGCTTGGCGCCGGCCGACCCGGCACCGGTCCCCGGAGTGCGCTGCGTCTCGGCCGCGGGCCCGGCTGCCACGGCCGAGATTCGGTTGACGTCGGATTTGGCGGCTCCCGCTCCCCCTCCGGCGGCGCTTCGAGCGGAAGGCCGCGACGCTGCGGCCGACGCATGGACAGGACGAACCGGACGATTCCCTGCGTCCATCGGCGATTTCCCGGCGCCTGCGTTCATGATCCGTCCCCCATCAGCTTCCGGCTAGCTTCCAGCAAAGAGCCGAACGTACCGGCATCCGTCCACCAGCCGCTTAGATGACGATAAGCCAGCTGGCCTTTGGCCGCATAACCGTTGTTGACGTCCGTAATTTCCAGCTCGCCCCGCTGCGAAGGCGACTGCTCGGCGATGAGATCGAACACCGTGCCGTCGTACATGTAAATGCCCGTGACGCAGCTGTTCGTTTGCGGCGCGGCCGGCTTCTCGTCGATGCGTTCGATGCGTCCGTCGGCACCGAACGCGGGCACGCCGTATCGTTCCGGATCCGGCACCTGCTTCAGCAGCACCATCGCCCCGCCCGGCTGCGCGCGGAACGCATCCATATGCGGCTTCAGCGGCTCCTCGAACAGATTGTCGCCGAGCAGCACGATGAATTTATCGTCGCCGCCGATGAACGGACGGGCCAGCTCCAGCGCCTGCGCGATGCCGCCGGCTTCCTCCTGGACCCGGTACGTCAGCGATACATTGTATTCCTTGCCGCTGCCTAGAAACGATGCGAAATCTCCGAGCGCGTCCGGACCCGTGACCAGCAAAATGTCCGTGATGCCCGCGGCCTGCAGGCTGATCAGGCCGTAGCTGATCATCGGCATTTTGCCGACCGGCAGCAAATGCTTGTTCAGCAGTTTCGTCAGGGGCCGCAGCCGCGTCCCCGTTCCTCCGGCCAAGATAACAGCTTTCAATTCGATGACCTCCCAACGATTACTCGTTACATGAAATTCGCAGGATCGACCTGCCATTTGGCGATGAAGAGCGCTCTGTTGCGTTCGACGAGCTGCGAAACTTCGTGGGCGCTGCGCTGTTTGAAGCTCGCGCTGCCCTGGTGATGCACGAATACGTTCCTGCACATCAGCAAGCCGTAGCCGTGCATGCGCGCGCGAAAGCAGTAATCGTCATCCTCGTAATGACCGGGCGAGAACCGTTCGTCCAGCTCCCCGATCCGTTCGTACAGCGCGCGCGGGAACAGCATGCAGAAGCCGACCAGCCGGAGAATCGGCTCCCAGCTCTGCGCTTCGTGCGCGAAAACATCGGCTGCGGCGCGGTGAAAGTCGGCCATCGAGCCGAACGAATGCTCGACCTGCTGCCGGCCGCTCGCATAGTTGGTGACCGGCCCGACGATGCCGACGCCGGCGCTGCCGTCGAGCGCCTGGCGCAAACCGCGCAGCCAGCCGAACGACACGGTGACATCGTTGTTCAGCAGCAGGAAGTAATCGCCGTTCGCGGCGCGCATGCCCTTGTTGCACGCCTTCGGAAAGCCGGCGTTGTACGCGGACGACACGCAAGTCACGCCTTCCCTGACGCACCATGCCGCCGTGCCGTCCTCCGAGCCGTTGTCGACGACAATGATTTCGTAGGGCGTCTGTACCGGGTCCGTATACAACCGAATGGCCGCAACCGCGTTCTGCAGCAGCGGCAGCCCGTTATACGTCGGAATGATAATGCTCGTCACTCCGTTCATGGAACGCCTCCTCCCGCCGCCGACCGGCGCCGGACTTCGTCGGGCAGCGCCAGCCGCGCGCCTTTCTCGCGCATCGCGGCGCGCAGCGCTTCAATATGGTCGCCGGCCGACAGCCGCTCCGGCGCTTCGGGGGCCGTTCCCCCGCCGGTCTTCCAGCCGGCGGGCTTCGCCGAAGCGACGGGGCTGCAGCGAATGCGCAGCCGCTGCTCCAGCGCCGCGCGATGCGCCATCGGCGGCACGGCGAGCAGCCGCAGCCCGATGCGTTCCATCGCCGGCCGCGACCAGACATGGGGCAGCACGGCCGCGGAGTTGGCGGACAGATCCGGCCGGCCGAGCGACCAGTTCATGAATGCCCGGATTCGCGCAGGATCGTCCCAATTGCGGAAGGCGCCCAGCTGTCCGCTGACATCGGCCAGCACGAGCTCGCTGCCGGCCTGGGCTTTCGCCAGCATCGCCGCCAGCTGCTCCGCCGCAACCGGAACATAGGCGTCGGCGAACAGCACGAGGTCCGAAGCCGCCATCCGCGCGCCGACCGCCAGGCCCACGTCCGGGCCGATGCGCACCGGGGAGTGGACGATCGTAATGTCCGGCAGCGCCCGGATGCGGGTGAAATCCGCTTCGCCCGCCCCGTCCAGCACGACGACGATCTCTTCGAGCGGCAGCCGGAGCAGCTGCAGCAGCGCCTCCGTCCCGGCGCCCGGACCCACAACGACGACGGCGGAAGCGGTTCTCGTCAGCGCGACGGGCACCCAATTCCCTCCCGGCCGATGCAAGCCCGCGGCGAACCCGTCCGCGAACGCCCTGCCGCGCTTCATCGGATTCCCGGATCGCTGCCCGCGCCCTCCGTTCATGAAGCGCTGCGTCCAATGCTCGTTCATGCGCAGACGGGCTTCCCGGCCGGCGAGCTCGGCGCCGCTGCGATGAAGCGCCGCCGCGGCGAAGCCGGCGGCATAATCGCCTTTCAACGGCGCTTCATGCCCGCTTCGGCCCGGCGGGCGCGGGAAGGCGGCCGCCGCCGGCATGGCGCTGCCGCCGTTTCCGGCACCGGTGCGGCTGCGGCCGCGGCGAGCGCCGGCGCGGGCGCCGCGGCCGATGACGGCGCGGGCGCCGGAACCGATGCCGCCGCGGCTGTTTCTGCTTCTGCCTTTGCCTCTGCTGCCGCCGCCTCTTCTCGTCGAATGCATGTCATCACCTCGCAAAATAGCGTTTTCGCTCCGCATCCCCGTATCCGCCGCGCTCGTCGCTGTGCCGGGCCATCCAGTCGATCGCCTCCAGGTGATCGCCGACGATCAGCCGCTCGAGCGGGTTCGTGCGCTCGCGTTTCTTCCGCAGCAAGTTGAGCTTGCCGACGTTGATATGTTTGACCGCGCTGACCTTGCAGCCAAGCCGGACCGCCCTCGCGTGCGCAAGCGGCGGAACGGAGAGCGCCTCCGCGCCGATCGTCTCCAGCGCCCGGCGGCTGATCGCGTGCGGCACAGCGGTCATCGAGGTGCCCTTCAGATCGGGCCGGCCCAGCAGCGCGTTGAGCGCATGCTTCGCAAGCACGACGCTGTGGACGGCATGCTTATCCGTCGGCCCGGAATAGTCGTTCAGCGCGACATCCGTTTCGCCCTGCAGAACGGACTGCACGAACGGCCGCAGCTGCGCCGCCGGGATGACCATGTCGCCGTCGATGAACAGCAGCGCTTGCCCTCTGGCGGCATTGGCGCCGACGCCGCGCCCGACATCATGCCCGAGCGGTTCGTCGTAGACGATGACCCGCGCGCCGCTGCTTCTGGCAATGGCCGCCGAGCCGTCCTTCGAGCCGTTCGCGACGACGATCACCTCCGTGCTCGGATGAACGCGCTTCGCTTCCCGAACGACCCGGCCGATCGTCCGGCGCTCGTTCATGACCGGAATGATAACCGAGACGAGCGGCTCTCCGCGCGATTCCGCCGTTCCTTGCGGCTGCGGCTGCGGCGTGACCGGCAGCTGCAATGGCTGCGGCGGCTGAGACGGAGTGAGCGGAAACGGAGACGGCGGGAACGGCGGCATCTGCAAGATCGGCGCCGACGGCGGTTCGCGGCGCGCAGCCTTGCGAATCGCCGGCATGGCGATGGCTGCGGGAGCCGCTCCCCTTGCCGCGGCAGCTTTGTTGGCCTTCCGGCCTGCCACCGGCGAACGAGCCTGCTTCCGCCCCGCGGATGCCGACTTTGCCGACTTCCGCGAAGCGGCCTTCGGACTGCTCGCGATGGCCGGCCCTCCCGCAGCCGGCCTTTCGGGTTTGGCTGCCGTCCGCCGCTTCGGTACGGCGGTCATATGCGCGCGGGCCTCCGCACGCTGCTTCCGCTTGCCGCTCAGGCGAACGGCTTGCTTCTCGGCCGCCGGCGCGGCCGCGGCCTTCGCCGGGACCGGCGCAGGCGCGTGCATGCGCATGGCGCCTGCCGGAGCCGGCGCATGAAGCGGCCGCTGGGCAATGATCAGCAAACCGTTATGGAGCTGGAAGGTTTTGGAGCCAAGTGGCTGCAGCATCGTTTTCACCTGCCCTAAATCTCTTGTTACCGGTTAGTGTATGGACAAATGAGAGTAAGAGGAACGGCTGATGTACGTTAAGGCGCTCGCCTTGACCGGCATCCCACTCCGGCATATCAATACAAACTATCAATTCACGTATGTTGGAGCGACAGAGGGAGATGATTGCAGCGATGACCGATAACCCCGCCATTCGCCAACCGTTCCGCGCCTGCTTGAAAGAATTGCAATTCGCGCGGTTCCCCGTATTCGGCGCCAGCTACGGACGCTGACGCATCGCATACGTTTACCGCCCCAAAGTTCTTCGCTGCAGCCGGCGAATATGCCAATACGCAAAAATGCCCTGCCATATTCGGCAGGGCGGGTATTAAGCTGCAGAGGACATCGCTGCATGTCGGTATGGTTCATAGATTTGAAGCTCATAGATTTGAAGTGCCTAGCTTAACGTCCACGCGTATGTCGTTTCCGGAGCATCGATGTGCGTAAAATAAAAGGTTTGCCCTTCTCTGCGATCGAAGTCGAGGCCGTCGCCGACATAATCAAAGTCCATGCTGTAGCGGCTCGAAGCCTCGATTTTCTCCTGCTCGTCCGCGGGAAGAAGCTGCTTGTACAGCAGTGCGCCGGCCTGCTTCCGCAAATCGATGGCGGCAAGCATTTGCGAATTATAGAGCTTCACGATCAGCGCGTCGTCGGACGCATAGACGACCGTCGCCGCCTCGTCCGTTGTCAGCATCATTCCGATGTCCGCCTTCTGCGTTACCGTACCGTCGGGACGGGCGAGCAGCACACGGCTGCCGTCGACGAACACAAGGCCGCCCGGGTATGCGGACAAGCTGTCCGTACTGCGGATGCCGTAATACGATGCCTTGCTTTCCAGCGTCAGCCTGCCTTGGTGCACGAGCAGCTTGAACACGTTCGTTCCCAAACCCGGCTCGCCGTATATATCCTTCAGCGTAACGAGGAGATTTTGCGCGTCCAGCCTTTCCGATTCGATGTATCCGTAACCGTCGAGCTTCACATGAGTCGTGCCGGCCAGGACCGGCGCCTGACCCGGCTTGGCGATGTAAAGCTGCTGCTTCCGGGGATCCAGCCATACCAGCCCCTCGGCGTCGCGGTCCGCATTGACGATATAACGGATGCCGTACGTCGTCAGCGTAATGACGCGTTGCGCCGAGTCGTAACGCACCTCTGCGCGAATCAGATCGGCCACGACGCGAAGCGAGACGTACATCCGGTTATTTTGCAGCAGCAGCGCCGGATGGTCCATCCGCACGGCTTTACCGTTGACGACCGCCGAACGGGCGCCCGGCTTAAATACAGCGAACGTGCCGGGATAGGCTGCCGTCACCTGCGATCCGTTCGTCGCCTGAACCCAGTTGATCTCGCCGAACAGGCTTCGGGCGTCCTGAATCCAAATGTACAGGCGGCCTTGCGCCGTTCGGATCGGCTGCTTCAGCTCGGCCGCCCATTCGCTTCCTCCGTCCATGCGCCGCAATTGAATCGGTTTGACGCTTTGGGCAGCGCTCACAGAATAGGGGATCATGGCGACAGTGAAGCTTAAGAGGAGCAGCATGGCCAGCAGCAGCCGGATTGGGGCGCCGGCTTGTCCGCTTCTATTGAGCGGGATAGACCGCATGTTCATTCGTTCATCTCCTTATTCATTTGTTCCCTAAACGAATGAGCCGGCAATAAGGTTGCCTTTTTTCCATATTCTTCATTGGTGGCAAAGGCGGCGAATAAAAAGCCTCCCTTCCCGCATCGTCTGCGGAAAAGGAGGCGTTGATTGTGTTATCGCGCTCCGATGGCGATCCAGTTGACCAGTCCGATCGGTTCGGGGGTGATGCGCGTGCGGACGATCGTCAGCTGGACGGCCGAAGCGGTCTTCTGCTTGATCACCGCGTAGCAGGACGGCGAATCGGTCGTTGCCACGAACACGTAGGCGCTGTTCGCGAACGGCTGTTCGAAGCCGATCGTCACGTCGAGCTGCTCGCCCTGTCCTTGGAAGTTGTACGGCGCAAGGCCGAATTGCTGCAAGGCGACCGTATCGCGTTTGACCGTGGACACCGGCGCGAAGCTCAGCTTCTCCGCGCCGATGCTGCCGTCCGCCAGGCTCGCCGCTTCGACGACCGGGCTTTGGTCCGCAGCCAGGCGAACGCCCGGCGCAAAGTGGGCTTCCGTGATGCTGTGCGGCGCAATCTTCGCGCCCGTAACCGCGCCTTCGGCGAGTTTACTCGTTTGCACCGCGCCATCGGCCAGCTTCGCGCTGTCTACCGCGTTGTCGGCGAGCTTGCCGGTTTGTACCGCGCCTTCGGCGAGCTTGCTCGACTGCACCGCGCCATCGGCCAGCTTGGTGCTGTCTACCGCATTGTCGGCAAGCTTGCCGGTTTGTACCGCGCCGTCGGCGAGTTTGCCCGACTGCACCGCGCCGTCGGCGAGCTTGCTCGATTGCACCGCGCCGTCGGCAAGACAATCCGTTGTGACGCTGTTGTTCTCAATAACGAGCTCTTTCTCCTGCAGCACGCCAGGCGCGAGCTTGTCGGCGGTGATGGCGCCTTGCGCGATCGCTTCCGTGCCGACCGCGCCATTCGCCAGCTTATCGGCTGTTACGGAACCGCTGCAGAGCGCGCCGCTTTCCACGGCGCCCGGGATCAAATGCGCCGTCGTAATCGAACGGGCGGCGATTTTACTCATCGTGACGGCACCGGCCAGCAGATGGCTTTCGCCGACCGATGCACCGGCCAGCTTCAAGGTCGTTACCGAACCGTCGGCAAGGGCGCCGGTTTGTACCGCTCCGTCGGCGATTTTGCTCGACTGCACCGCGCCGTCCGCCAGCTTCGCGCTGTCTACCGCTCCGTCAACCAGCTTGCCGGTTTGTACCGCTCCGTCGGCGATTTTGCTCGACTGCACCGCGCCGTCCGCCAGCTTCGCGCTGTCTACCGCTCCGTCAACCAGCTTGCCGGTTTGTACCGCTCCGTCGGCGATTTTGCTCGACTGCACCGCGCCGTCCGCCAGCTTCGCGCTGTCTACCGCTCCGTCAGCCAGCTTGCCGGTTTGCACCGCGCCGTCGGCGATTTTGCTCGTTTGCACCGCGCCGTCCGCCAGCTTCAAGCTGTCTACCGCTCCGTCAACCAGCTTGCCGGTTTGTATCGCGCCGTCGGCGATTTTGCTCGTTTGCACCGCGCCGTCCGCCAGCTTCAAGCTGCCTACTGCGCCGATAGCCAGCTTGCTCGCTTGCACGGCTCCGTCCGCCAGCTTCGCGCTGTCTACCGCTCCGTCCGCCAGCTTGCCGGACTGCACGGCTCCATCGGCGATCTTGCTCGACTGCACCGCGCCGTCCGCCAGCTTCACGCTGTCTACCGCTCCGTCCGCGAGCTTGCCGGTTTGCACTGCGCCGTCGGCGATTTTGCTCGACTGTACCGCGCCGTCCGCCAGCTTCGCGCTGTCTACCGCTCCATCCGCCAGCTTGCCGTTCTGTACCGCACCGTCGGCGATTTTGCTCGATTGTACCGCGCCGCTCGCGATGCAATCCGCGGTAACGCTGTTGTTCTCAATGACGAGCTCCTTCTCCTGCAGCACGCCCGGAGCGAGTTTATCGGCGGTGATCGCGCCTTTCGCGATGGCTTCCGTGCCGACTGCGCCGTTCGCCAGCTTATCGGCTGTTACGGCGCCGTTGCAGAGCGAACCGCTTTCCACCGCGCCCGGAATCAGATGCACCGTCGCGATCGAACGGGCGGCGATCTTGCCCATCGTGACGGATCCGGCCTGCAGATGCTGCTCGCCGACCGATACGCCCGCGAGCTTCGACGCCGTTACCGCGCCGTCCGCCAGCGCGCCGCTCTGAACCGCGCCGTCGCTCAGCGCCCTGCCCGTTATGGCGCCGTTCTGGAGATGCTGCTCCCCGATCGCCTTCGGCGCGATTTTCTTCGCCGTTACCGCGCCTTCCAGCAGCTGATGCTCGCCGACGGCGCCGCTTGCCAGCTTGGCGTTCACCACCGCGCCGTCAATGAGCGCGCCCGTGCCTACCGATCCAATCGCCAGCTTCGTACCGATGACCGCGCCATCCGCCAATGCCTCCGTGCCTACCGCACCGTCCGCCAGCTTCTCGCGTTCGACGGCTCTGTCGCTCAGCGCCTCCGTGCCTACCGCGCCGTCCGCCAGCTTCGCGCTCACGACCGCTCCGTCGCTCAGCGCTTCCGTACCGACCGCGCCCTTCGCCAGCTTCGCGCGTTCAACCGCGCCGTCGCTCAGCGCTGCCGCGCCGACCGCGCCCTTCGCCAGCTTCGCGCTCACGACCGCTCCGTCGCCGAGCGCTTCCGTACCGACCGCGGCTTTGGCCAGCTTCGCGCGTACTACCGCGCCGTCGCTCAGCGCGATGGCGTCTACCGCGCCCTTCGCCAGCTTCGCGCTGACGACCGCTCCGTCGCCGAGCGCCTCCGTGCCTACCGCGCCGCTCGCCAGATGCGCCGCGTTGACCGCGCCGCTGCCCAGCGCTTTCGATCCGACCGCGCCGCTCGCCAGCTTCGCGCTCACGACCGATCCGTCGCCAAGCGCTTCCGTGCCGACGGCGCCGTTCGCCAGCTTCGTCCGCTCGACTGCGCCATCGCCGAGCGCTGCCGCGCCGACCGCTTTGTTCGCCAGTTTCGCGCCGACGACTGCGCCGTCATGAAGCGCCGCCGTGTCCACCGCGCCGTTCGCCAGCTTCGCGCTTTCCACGGCTCCGTCCGCCAAGGCCGCCGAGCCGACCGCCCCGTTCGCCAGCTTCGCGCTCCCGACCGCGCCTTCGGCAATCGCGTCGCCGTTCACGCTGCCGGCGATCAGATGCGAGCTTGCAACGGAACGCGCCGCGATTTTGCCGAGCGTTACCGCGCCCGGCTGCAGCTGCGCTTCGCCGACCGCGCCTGCGGAGAGCGCCTCGCTGCCGACCGCCCCGTTAGCCAGATGCGCGGAACCGACGGCGCCGTTCGCCAGCAGCTCGCCGCCGATGGAGCTGCGTTTGATTTTGCTGCCGTGGATGATGCCGTCCGGCGCTTTCTCGAACGTATAGAATTCCGCGGCCAGATGCGCCTGGGAGATCGATCCTTTGCGGATATGGTAGCCTTGAATCGCTTCGGCTTTGAGATGTTTGCCCGCGATTGTCTCCAGCTGGATATGATCGCCGCTCACCGACAGATTCCCCAGCTTCGAGCTCGTTACGGCCTCGTCGCAGAGCTGCTCCGTATCGACCGAGTCGCCGGCCAGATGCAGCCGCAGCACGCTGTCGGCCTTCAGATGCATGCTGCTTACCGAGCTCTCGGCCAGATGGTTCGCATCCACCGCGGCCGCCGCGATATGCTGCCCGTGCACCGCCGACGCCGCAATCGTGCGCGAACCGACGGATTCGTTCTGCAAATGGAAGCCCGCAATGCTGCCCTCGGCGATTTTCTCCTCGGTGACCGAATCGTTGCCCAGATGAATATCCCGGATGCTCTCGAGCGACAGATGCGCGCCGAAAATCGACTGCTCCGCCAAATGCCGGCTGCCGACCGATTCGTTGGCCAGATGGCCGCCGTTCACGGCGCCCGGCGCGATTTTATCGCCGGTTACAGCCCCTTGCCCGATCGCTCCGCCGATGACCGAGCCTGCCGCCAGATGGCGGTCGCTTACGGCGCCCGGCGCCAGGTGCCGGCCTTCGATGGATTGCTGCGCGATGTGCCGCGCGCCGAGCACGCCGTCCGCGATTTGTTCGCCCGCGACAGAGCCGTTCGCCAGCTTCGATGTCGTTACGCTGCCGTCGGCCAGCTTCTCGGAGGTTACCGACCAGTCCGTCAGCTTATCGGTCGATACGCTCTCCGGCGACAGCTTGAGCGAGTTCACCACATGATCCGCCAAATGATGCGCGTAGACCGCGCCCGCCGCGAGATGACGCTCCGTGACCGCGCCGCTCGCCAGCTTGACGGATTTGACCGCGCCGTCTTGGATGGCGCTCGTTTCGATCGCCGCTTTGCGGATATGGACGGCATCGATCACGCCTGGCTGCAGATGGTCGGCGTTGATCGATTCCGGCGAGATAGACTCCTCCGTTACCGCTCCGGCCGAGAGGTGAAAGGCGCGGATCGCTTCGGGAGCGATCTTGTCGAACGTAATCGACTCGTCGGCCACATGCTTCGTCAGCACCGACTGTTCCGCCAGCTTAGCGCTGCTTACGCTGCCTTCCGCGAGCTTCTGCTCGACGACCGCGGCATCCTGCAGCTGAGCGCGCCCGACCGATGCGCTGCTGATATGCGCTTCCTGGATGGCGTTCGCGGCGATTTTCCGGCCGGTGACGGCGCTGTCGGCCACGTGGGCGTTCAGGACGCTGCCGTCGATCAGCTGTTTGGAGCCGACCGCATTCTCGGTCAGATGCCGCTCTTCGATGCTGTCGTTCACGATCTTGTCGCCGCTGATGCTGAAGCGGCTTACATGCTTGCCTTGCACCGCATCGTCGGACAGCTTCGCCGCGGTAATGCTCTTGTCGGCGATCTTGGACGACGTGACGGCATGATCGACCAGCTTGATCGTCGAGATCGACAGGTCGGCGATCTTCGCCGTCGAGACCGATTGATCCTGCAAATGGTCGGTCGCGATTTCAGCGGCCGCGACGTGCCGGGCCTTTACGGCTCCCTCTTGCAGTTCCCGCGATCCGACCGCTTCCTGCGCGATCGCTTCGGACGTGACGGCCTCGGCCTGCAGCTCCCTTGCTCCGATCGCGCCCTTTGCCAGATGGCTGGACGCGATTTCGCCCGGTGCGATGTGCTTTCCCAGCAATGCCCCCGGCGCCACGTGCTCGGCGAGGAGAAGCCCCGGCTGCAAATGGTCGGACTCGATGGCGCCAAGACCGATTTTCTCGCTTGTGACCGCCCCGTCGCGCAGCTTGGAACGCGTTACCGAGCCTTCGGCCAGCTTCGAGGTGCTCACCGCTTCGTTCGCGATGCTTTCCGTGCGGACGGCGGCGCTTTTCAGCTTGGAGGTCGTAACGGATTGATCGTCGAGCAGCTCCGTTGTCACGATCAGCTGCTTCAAATGCTTCGCTTCGATCGAGCCTTCCGCCAGCTTATCGGCGCTGATCGTCCGGTCCGCCAGCTTTTCCGACGTAATGCTGCTGTCGCGCAGCTTCTCGCCGGTAACGGAACGGTCGCGTATTTTGGCGCCGGAAATCGCGTTCTTCGCCAAATGCTCGCCCGTAATGGATTCCGGAGCGATTTTGGACGCGACGATGGCGTGCTCGGAGATATGAATGCTCTCCACGGCAAAATCCGCAATCGATTGCGGCTTCACCGCGCCTGGCTTAATGCGGTTCGTATCGACGGCGCCGAATGCGATCTTCTCGGTCGTTACCGCATCGTCCGCGATATCGTCGGTATGCACGAAGGCAAGCGGCGCATTCGGCATGCGGCGCTCTTCAATGAATGCTTCCTGTGTAATCGTTTCCGGCTGCTCCAATGCTTCTGCTTCCGGTTGTTCCTGTGAAGGAACCGCTTGAACGGCTTCCGCTAGTGGAGCCGCAGCTTCCTCTTGCTCAAGCGCCGCGGGCACCGACGGCGGCAGCTCTGTCTGTCCCGGCTGCTCGACGGCAGCCGTGCTGACGAACGTCAAGGACGGCTGTTCCTCCGTCTGCCCAAGGACGGGATTCGTCTCTTCCAGCCGCGTCAATTCCGGCTTCGCTTCCTCTGCCTTCGCCTCGACAACCGGGGTTGCGGCTTCCGACGCCGGAGGCTCCAGCACCGGGGAAGCTGCGTTGACCTGGACGGTGCGTTTCTCCTCGCTTTTGTCCGCCGCCGGTTTCTTCTTCTTCAGTTCCTCGAGCCATTTCAACTCCGAAGCATTCGGATTATCCACATAAAATAACGGCTTCCGCCCTTTCGGGCTTTTTCCCTTGCTGCTCTTCGCCATAGCCCTCTCCTTCTTCCACCTCAATTGTCATAGGTATCATATGCATTCACCCATGGGCAGGTCACATGGCGAAAATCAAATTGTATGTAAAAACTGCTCCCGTAATGGAAGCAGTTCCTTTTTACATCGGCCATTCCAGGCGCAAACCGCGAGAATGCGCCCGGAATAACCCGTTATTGACGGCGATGGACGCCTACGGTTTGCTGCATGTTGCTCGCGATGACAATCGTCGCCGTCGCAGCTTTCACGGTGCCGTTGCTGTAAGTCGCCTTGAACGCGAACGTCAGCGGACCGTCCGGCAGCTTCTCGAAATCCGTCTCCCACATCTCTCCGCTCCAGCTTGAACGGGACGGATCCGAGGCAGTCAGGCTGACGGTCCGGCCGTCCATCGTCACCTTGACCGAGACCGCGTCGGTATCCGTCAGCGTGTCGGTCGTCGAAGCGCGGAGCAGAAACCGTTCTCCCGCCCAAAATACGCTGTACGCGCGCGGTTGATCGTCGCTGCCGCTCTCCTTCCGGTTGAACGCGATGCGGCGCTCGTCCCACAAGTCGGTATGCCGGACTTCGCCGGCGACCGCCAGCGGCAGAACGACGATGTCCTTCGATACCGCGACAGGCGGCGCCTTACCGTCGGAAATCGTCATCTTCGCTTTGTACGTACCGACCTTCGCACCGATAAACTGCGGTCCGGACGAGTTCGAATAAGGATCGGCAACCGTATACGCGTACGAAGCCGGAACGCCGTCCGGGTCCGTGATCGTATACGAAACGCTCAGCGCGTCATGATCGGGATCGCCGACGGCATGCGTGAAGCGAATCGAATCGCCCTCGTACACCGGCTTAGGCTGCCAATCAAAATCGCCGGTCGGCGGCCGGTTCGTCTCGATATAGAAGAAACGCGGATCGCTGTAGCTGCTCCAATCGTAGCCGTCGAACACGCGGACAACGACATACATGTTCACGCGCTCCGGAAGGTCTGCGCCGGGCGTCCAATTCAAGGCATTTCCGTTCTTGACGCCGGAATCTTGTTCAAGCACGCCGCCATACCGGTACACCTTGACCTGGTACTTCGTTTCAGGATCATTATCGGAATCCCCGTAATTCCACTTCATTACCGGTTTCGTTACCGTGAATTTATCCGGACGGTTCTGATCCGTACTGCTCGGTATATAGATCGAAGCGACAGGAATTCGATTCACGACATCAATCGCGTGAGAGACGGTATCGACCTGGCCCACATGGTCCTCTACCGTCTGCCGGAATTGAAATTTACCCATCGTACTGAACGTTTTGGTCCAGGACGTCCGCGAATTGCTCGCCATCGTCTCCGAACCGTCGCTTAGGCTTTGAAGATAGTATTCATGCGGCAAATTATCTCTGGCCCCGTCCTCCTTGTCCCAAGCCGTGGAGTTAATGGTGACGGGATCCCCTCTATATGCGGTTGCCGGATTCGTAAACCCGGCATGCGGCGGCTCATCCGGCGAAGGCAGCGCGCCGATCGCGATCGTCTTCTCCAGAAAGTCCGACCAGGCGTTGTATTCATCCTTCACGGCAAGCCCGACCGTGTAGGTTCCAACCTCGGTTGGCGTAACGAGTTTCTGTTCGACGAATTTGCCCGACGGCGTCATATAGTAGAACTTCTTCTCGGTGATGCCCTTGGACTTGAGGTAATCAATGCCCGTCGCTTCCTTGGAATAGTTGGCCGCGCTCAAATACCGGTCCGGATCGCGGCTTCGATCGGTCCACTTCACGGTACGATCCACGTTCAGGCCAATGTCATAATCGACGATCGGCGGCCGGTGTACGATAAGCGTACGAACCGCTTTGTTCGAAGGCTGGCGATAGGCGCCGAACTTGCTTGACGGATACAAGTAATCCGAATTCGGATCGTCGACCGTTTTGTAGGACACATCGTACACGCCGACTTTATCCAGTTTGCCGAGCGGCGTCTTGTACGCGATCCCGTTGGAGGCGGACGGTCCGGATTTACCGTCGCCGGCATCCAGGAACTTCTCCTTGACCTTGGTATAGGTCCACTCGGTTAAATCCTTGATCATCGGATCTTTCTCGGTATCGTCATTCGTAATCGTATAGATCATATCTTGACCGACCAGGGCCACGCCTTGCAGCTTCGACGTAATGCTGAGATCCTTCAAATCCGCATAGCTCATCGAAGTGAATTCAGTTCGCGGAATCTCGCTGAACGGGCCAAAGCTGCCATCCCCGAACGTGGCATCGGGATCGGTCGTATCGATAAGCGGAACACCATCGACGTAAACCTTGATTCGGTTATCCAACGCCGTAATTTTCACCGGATAGGCTTGATACATCTTAAAGGCGAACGGCACGGACTTGATAACCGTTCGATGCCCGCCTACGACTTTGACCAGTTGGATCTTTTCTAAATTATGCTCGACGCGATACATGTTCGAATGATCCTGCGCGCCGAAGCTAAATCCTGAGAATACGCCCCCTCCAACCCCAAGATTCATTTTCATTTTGTAGTTGATCATGATGTTTTTCAGATGCAGACTGCTATTCAAGAGCTGGTTCTGCGAACTTAATGCTTCATTTCTCGAAGTATGATCTGCCGAGCTTATGAGGAAGGTTTGATTATATCTACTCTTGCCCGGCGTATATCCGGATTGTACGAACGCCACTTTCATCTTCCCGTCGTCTTGCAAGGAGAGCACAGCCGGTTGGGCTCCGGTTCGGGTAGTCGGATTTAATGCTGTGATAACCGTTTTATTCCCCGTAGTTAAATCTATCCGGCTAATGATGCTGCTTGTCGTAGAGCTTCTTTCCAAAATGATCAACCCGTCTGAATTATCGGCCAGATAGGCATCTATTGTGGTTCCGGCGACCGGTATATAGTTCCAGATCTGCGTTAACGATCCGTTACTATTCACCGTAAATCCTTTAAGGATGTTGCCGAGGTACCCGTATGCGATATTGGACGGAGTTACACCGTAAATCGAATTATAGGTTCCGCCTGTTAGCGTAAAGACCCGTCTTTGATCGGATGTTTGATATACTTTCCCCTGACCCGATACAACGTATTTACCGTCATAAGTCGGGTATAGCGGGTAGCTGGTTGACAGCATATCGTCCCGAAGGTCGCCAGTGGACGGAGACGCGCCGCTATATTCATTGGCGTCGGTAACAGGGTCGAACATGTAATAATTGTAATTCGAGTAAAAATGGAATCGCATTTTCAAGTCTGGTATAGAGGCAAGGCCTGCATAATTAAAAACGCTGCTTGTCGACGACCACATATTTCCATAGCTGATTGTTTTGGCTGGGGTATCCGTTCCCCAATCAAATAGTCTTTTCTCGCCAGAGGAATAACCGATACCTAAATAGGTTTGAGTATACATTACATCCCCAAAGGCACTTGGGAAATATTTTGACAAGATAAGGCTTGGTGTCGTATCCATTCTCTGGCCATTAATGTTTGCCTGATAGGAGACGGTCATAGGGACACCTGACGGACTTATAAAACTAGATATTCTATATGTCGCTATTGAACTGCCTGACAACCCGTCATTGTATCCCAAGGCGTAGACAAGCTGGTTGATGGAATCCACACCGATAACCCGCACAACATTATCATGCATGGCTGCTAATGTTAATGTACCGGAGGCATCCACATGGTAGATTCTTGTCGTTTCGGAACCCCGGTCAGCCGTAAGCTCGTGTCTAGCGAAATATCCGCCGCCTAGATCCCAATCACTTCCGCTTATGTATGTGGCGGATATATCCGTGTAGTATGCATATTCATGCAAATCGACCACAGATACATTTTTTGTTGGCGCTATACTTGTGCTGAATCTTCCGTAATCCGTAGGGGAATGGACAAGCGCTCCGGTTGCCGTATTATAATTCCAGCTGCTCCCCTTGGAAGCATTTTTAAAATCGCTGTTTTTCCAAACGCCCGCCGGATCAGTCAGCGAGCTGCCTTTCAACGGAATCGGCACGATTGGAGCCGGATTCCTGCTTTCCGTTGAAATATCGAATGCTACTGATGGTGCGTCATTGATAACTTCGAAATCAAATTCCCCGCTCGCTGTTTTTCCCCAGTCCTCTTTCAAATTGACGTAAAATTTGTAGTGTCCGACCCGTGTAGGCGTGAACGTAAACTCGTTCTTCGCATTCATGGTTATGGATACTGACGATTCCTCGGTGAAATTCCCGTCATTGTCCTTGTCGTAGCGAAACGATACGCTATTCTGAACAAGCTTATCGCCATCCGGGGAGTAGGACTGATTCGCGAACGCAACGTTCGCCCCTCGTATACTCGGACTCGAATACTCCAGTACTGGAACCGGCGGCAAATCCGCTAACACGGTTAGCTCATGAACGCCTGGATTTAAGGATTTCAGTCCCAAAGAGTCGTAAACGTCAAGCTTGATCGTCTCCTTCCCCGGCGTTGCGTATACGTTCTTGACATTCGTCCATTCATCTCGCGTATGGTTGATCGTTCGCGCAGGAATCGGACTGTAACTGCGATCGCCTTTGAACGGTTCGCTGAGCGGTCTTCCTTGGACGACCCGATCCGGGCCATCGATGACAGCCACCGGATTCGGCGGCACAATTTCGATATAAGTGGATGCCGTTGCTACGGCTCCGAATGGATCTTTCATCGTTGCCGTAATCGTGTGATAGCCTGGACCATCCATCGGAATGTTCACATATTCCAAATAATGATCCTGCCCTTTGGACGGAATGGACTTAATCCAGCTGTCACCCGCTCCAAAATCAAACCCGTTAAAGGTGATCGTATCGCCGTCCGGATCATTCGGTGTCGGAATCGTTGGATCCTGAATGACGACCAGATTAAGAATCGATCCCTCCGTGATCCTATGCAGCGGAACTTTAGGATTGCCGGGATCCACGAAGCCGATCTGGAACGTCGGCGGGTGATTGTTCGCCGGCCCCGTAATTTCGAGCGTTTTCGGGCCGATCCAAGGCGACTCTCCGCATGATGTCGTGATCTTCATGTAGACGTTCTGGACGCCGATACCGAGAAGACTCGGATAGCCCGGATAGGTAAACGAAGTATCCCCGTACTGATTGGTCATGGTGCTGCTTGTCCAGACAAGTCCGTCCCGTTCGATCTTCCACAGATGCGAGGTATAGGCGCAGCCGTTTAGCTTGAAATCTTTGGGATGGAACTTGAACGGATCTTTGTAAGCGATCTTGCCTGGGGTAACGTCGAAGTCGCCTGTGAAATTAGAAGGTCCGGGCTTCGCCTTGTAGTAGTGATAGAGGTACACGGTGTCCGTGAAAGGCGGTATCTTGTACTGGCCAAGCGCGTATTCACCGGATAGGATGGTGCCGCTTGGTGTGACACCGCTAGTCGATTTCTTATAGCCGCCGTAGGTATAGCCGTCGGCATCGTCATGGGCAAAATCGGCGGAAGCATAGGTTTGCCCGGCCTTGAGCGTCTGCTGCTTATCATGCAAACCGCCAACCCCGTCGAGGCTATGACCTTCTTCATCGAAGTGCCTGATCAGAATTGTGCCGTCGCCGCTCGATTTAAGCGCATCATAGTAATAGTACAGGTACACCGTGTCGCCAAAAGGCGGCTGGGTGTACGTACCGAGGTTATATTCGCCGGCCGTGACGGATCCGCTCGGCAGGCTGCCGTTGGTTGATTTCTTATAGCCGCTATAGGCGTACCCGCTGGTTGGGTTATCTTTCGTCGCGTGATTAAAGGAGTAGGATTGACCTGCTTTGAGCGGTTCCTCTCGATCATTCAGTCCTGCGACGCCGTTGAGACTTTTGCCTGCCATATCGAAGTGCTTGATGATGATTTTGCCGTCTTTGTTTCCGACAGGAGTATCTTTCTCATAGTAGTAATTCACTTTATAGGTATCAAATGATCCGTCATACGAAAATGATGGTGTACCCAATGTAAAAGAAGCATATTGCGGATCGCTGCCATCGGCGGTCTTCTTGTACTTCCCTGCGTACGTATAGCCAGGAATGACAGGTGGTGCAGGCGGGTAGGATTGACCAACAACCATATCGCCTGACTTGCTCGATGATAAGCTATCCAAAGGGTCGCCTGACGTTGAATAGCTATGAACTTCATAATAGCCATTCAGTGTGAACTCGAACAAAATCGGATAATAATAGCGTAAACCTTTGACATTACTACTGCATCCCGAGCATGGATCAGAAGCAGAGTCTTCCCTAATATTAAAAACGTTTGTCGATTCCAGTTTCCCTGCAAGCGAAACATCGAAAGTAACCGAGCTTGTTCCCAGTCCAGATGGTGTCCCTTTATAAGGCCCACCTGTTATAGTGGAAAAATAAAGCTGGTATAAACTATAATCATCCGTATTCCTGGAACCATTAAAATACTCTCCATATTTGCTCGAAGGGATAAACAGTTTGACATCCAAGCTTTTAACCGTTCGTCCTGGAAAAGAGAACGAGTAGGCGTGACTCAGATCACTGGTGCCTATGAGATCACCTGGCCCCTTCGTTACCCATTTACCGCTTGAATCACTCCAAATATCGTAACTCATAAAGCCAACCGCATACCGCTTTAATGGATCGCCTGCAGTGTCTTTATAAGGATTAATGGCAGTGTTTCCAAAATCCAAGGAATCGGCACTTGCACTGAATAATCCAAAGAAAGGAGCCATCACTGATAGCAATACTGCCCCCAGCAATGAAATGGCTATTGATTTTCTACGTTTCATAGCACTACCTTCTTTCTAGTTGTGTGCTCATTCACGCGTAAATAATAGCTAGTGAGCAAAATAGTTATCTACGAGGATGACACTGTCAGACGGGGCAAATATGCCAATGAAAGCAGCTTGTTTGATGCGGAATGACTTATAGTCTTTTATGCCAAAATTAATTTCGTCGTTTTGTGTAACCATCCGATTATAGTGAATACGGAAATCACCCATCGATTCTCTTATTCCAGAAAATTCAGAACGAGCGCGAGCCGGCATCCCTTTTTCCAGCACATAGAAACTGCGCCCCATGACACCTTTATCATTCGTTACAGATCGCGTAACTTCTTCGCCGTTAAAGTATGCGAGATCCATTCGGTAGTAGATATCCCCTGCAATTTCTAGCGGAAAATCCATTTCTTCAATGATTCTTGCCGTTGTCTTCTTCGGACTGAAACCATCGTTGATAATCAATTGCCCTTGTTTGCCTTTGAAGTAATCCAGGTACGGTTTAATGTCCACCGCTTTTAATACATCTTCAAGCTTCGGAACAGTTCGACTGCCGATCCAGACAAACCGGCTTACATTATCCCACTCCACCGCAACCCCAAGCCCCTCGCTCACCACGCGCAGCGGAACCAGCGTCCGTCCCTTCACGACCTTCACCGGCACGGGCAGCTTGGTCGTCTTCCCGTTAATCGTTGCCGCCGATTCTCCGATCGTAAGCGCAAGCGTACTCTTCCCTTTAACAATGCTGATCTTCTTCCCTGTCAGCGTCAGCTTGCCGCCGAGCTTATCCGATACGACGCGCAGCGGAACAAGCGTTGTACCATTCACGGACTCAGGCTGTACATCGCTCGGGAGCTGGCGCGCATTGTAGAGCAGCTTAATCGGCATATCCGCTTTTGGCTGCGATTTCGCAGCAGCAGTGGCCGCTCCGCCACCGCTCAAACTTCCTGCAAGCATAACTACAGCCGCGACTGCCGGCACCCAATGGTTCATTTTCATCATTAAACCCTCCTTAGTATTGTTTATTGCGGACCGATGCCGCCAATGAGATTCCCTGGTATCAACCTTCTTTTATGCTTCACGCGTATGGTTCCATAGACTCAGATAACCAACATATTTTACCATCGTTTACTAGATTTCGACGATACCTGCCGCGCTTAAGAATCGCCAAAGATTCTCTTCCCGCGCGCGACACATGCTGCAAGCACAAAAAAGCACCCGCATGCAAGCTGAATAAAACCAGCCTGCAAACAGGTGCTTCCTGCTGCAACAGTTTCCATTTCGTCCCAAAAACTAGTTTCATTTTACGGTAAACGCCGACAACTTTCAAGCTTTTTCTTATAAACCGGTATCTATTATTCCGTCATGTCTGTCACAAAGGCTCCGATAGGAGCTGCAGCCAGCGGTTCGCGGAATGCTGCCACGTGAAGTGCTGCTCCACCCGAATTCGGCTTTGCCGGCCCATTTCCTGACGCAGCCGGTCGTCGCATAAGAGCTCCAGCAGCCGCGCGCGCAGCTCGGGAACTACATGCTCGGGGTCGACCATATACCCCGTCACGCCGTGCTCGATGATCTCCTTCATACCGCCCGCGCGGGTTGCCACGACAGGCAGGCCGCAGGCCATCGCCTCCACGTTGACGAGCCCGAACGCTTCGCGGCTGCCGGACGGGACGACCGCGACATCGGCAGCCAGGAACCAGCTCGGCACCTCGGAGTAGGGGACGTAGGGAACAAACGTCACATGCCCCTTCATTTTGTGCCCCAGCCGGTGGAGCTTGCGGACGTAGGGCGTTGTCCGGCGCGAGCCGTAGAACGCTCCTCCGACGATGACGAGCAGCACCGACGGATGCGCTTGAATGAGCTGCGGCATCAGCTTGAGCAGATGATGCACGCCTTTGATCTCCTGCAGGCGGCCCATGAAGAGCACGACGCTGCGCCCGAGCCATTTGCGCTTCGTGCGAAGCTCCGCCCGCAGCATCGCTCCGGCGGCCGAATACTGCGAGGGGAAGCGCTCGACGTCCACCCCGGGGTAAACGACCCGCAGCTTATTCGCGCACTGAGGTACGCGTCTCGCCGCATCCTCTCGCAGAAACTCACTATTGACGATAATGCGGTCGGCCGCATGAAAACAGCGGGCCAGCGTCTGCACCGGAATTGCCCGCTCCCGAATGAACGTGTTGGAATGCAGGCTCAGCCACACGGATCGGTTCGGCTGTGACTGCTTCAGCTTGAGCACATAACGGGGGCGGTTCTCGATTTGCAGCACGTCGGGCCGAAGCTTGCTGACCGAGCGTCTTACGCATTGAATGTACCGCTGCTTGCTTGCCGCCGGGAACCGCTCGATCGCCGCGCCGCCCACCTGTCCACGCTTGCCGAGCGAACGGCTGATACGCCCGTATATATGCGCTTCGACATGCGGAACGAGCAGCGGCACGGTTTTCTCCACGACACGCTCGACAGAGCTGCTGTTCGGGGACGGCAGGGGAAACGTACCCGGCGTCACAAATGCGATTTTGAGTTTATCCATGGCGCGCAGACCGCCTCTCCAGATAGAAAATGTCTGTTACAGCATACGCCGCAATGCCAAGCCGGCAACCGCCATCTGCCTGATTCTCCGCGCTCACGCTCGCCCAACTATTTGTCCCGCGCCCACAGCTGGGCCAGCAGCAGGCTGAGGCCATAAGGCCCCAAATACCCGCCGCAGATCAGAAAAAGCGGCCGCAGCAATATCTCGTGCACCTGCGTCATGAACACCGTATCGTCCAGCAGCGTCTTCAAGACGGCACGCGCCGTTTCCGCAAAAAAGATCATGTACGCCGCAGCGCCCAAAAGATCCAGCAGCCGCCTGGCGGCAGGGAACGCCGCTCTCAGCCAAGTCAGCAGCGCGCCGCCTGCGAGGGCGGCAAGCAGTATCAAGCCCATCATCGCATATCACCTCATCCCCACTATTCGCCAACGCTGCGCGCCTTAAACCTGTGGGAATGTATTCTATTGATAATTGCTCCACGATATGTCAAACTAGTCCCAGACCATCTAGACCTGCCCCTAATCAAGAGAGGACGTGAACTACCGGCATGACCAAATGGCTGCTCCGATCCATGACCGAGCTCAGCTCGCGCAAATGGATTTCGCGCATAACGGGCCGCTTCGCGCAGTCGCCCGCCAGCCGGCGTTTTATTCCGAGGTTCGCCCGCATGTACGGCATCGCCGTCCAGGAAGCCGAGAAACCGCTGCATGAATATAGCACGCTGAACGAATTTTTCACGAGACGCCTGAAGCCCGGTTCAAGGCCCGTCAACGCGGAGCCGAGCACGCTTGTCAGCCCGGTCGACGCGCTGATTACTGGCTGCGGCCCGATCGAGCAGGGAACCATCCTGAACGTCAAAGGGCAGGATTATACGATCGAGGAGCTGCTGAACCACTCGCCGCGTACGGAGAATTACAAGAATGGCTACTATATCGTCCTTTACTTAAGTCCCACCGATTATCACCGCATACATACGCCTATCGCCGGCACGGTCGTGGAACGCGAGCATGTGCCGGGCAAAGTATATCCCGTCAACGACTTCGGCCTCCGCCACATGCGCCGGGTGCTTAGCCGCAACGAACGGCTGATCACGTACATGCGCCATGCGAACGCGGAGACGGCCATCGTCAAGGTCGGCGCCATGAACGTCAGCAGCATCCAATACGTGCTGCCGCTGCGCGACAAGCTGGAACGGGGCGACGATCTCGCCTATTTCGAATTCGGCTCCACCGTCGTGCTGCTGACCGAGGACGACAGCTTCTACCCGCGCGTCGATTTGAAGACCGGCTTGAAAGTGCGCATGGGCGAGAAGCTCGGCACGCTGGCCGAACATTAGCGTTCAACCTCGAATAAACCGTCAAGCTCCCAGAGCTTGACGGTTTCTTTTATGCCTTCCTATTCGCCTGCGGCGTTCAAGCCGGGAGCCGTACGCAATTCGTCCGGACATTCGCCCGCCCTGGCTGCGATAATGACGGATAGATAGTCCTGGATTTCCTCGCGGGCAACCTGCATTTCGTTAAGATAGCACTCGGCCAGCGTCTTCTTCATCCGCAGCAACGATGCTCGATCCGAATCTGCCGGAACGGGCGTATATTCGACCAGAAACACGGATCTGGCAACATCGTACAGCCGGTCGCCTTGGCATAGGTTCATGAAGTCGATTACCGTCGTTTGCCCGCCGGACAGCAGGATGTTGCCCGGATGAAAATCGCCATGACAGAGCGTGTCTCCATCCTTCAATCGTGCCAGCAGCTCCAGCGCGCGGTCCCGTTCCGCTGCATGCAGCGATGCTGCGTTAGCCAAGTGCTCGCTCAGGAACGATTTGTAGTCCGGTACACGGCTGACGCTGTGCTGAAGGATCGTCTGGTGCAGCCTGGCCATCTGCGACGCGCATTCCTGGAGGTCGCCGGTTCGCAACACCCAATCCAGCAGCGATTCGCCCTCCACTTTGTCATAGACAATCCCCGTTTGCTCCTCGCAACGAATGATTTCATAGGCCTTGGGCTTCGCGAAGCTCAGCTCATTGACTGCGCAGGCGTTGAGAAATTCCCGCTCAACCGCCTGCACAGGGTAGCCCTTGCGAAAAAGCTTAAGCACCTTGCCTGCTTCCCATTCGTAAACGGTTGCCGTATTGCCCTCGCCGATGCGTTGCCGATCCTTCAATGGCGTCGCCTCCCTATTTACTTGCCAGCTTGCGGACGTCTTCTGCGATGGCGGTGTCCGTTGGAGCCGCCGTTTGCTCCTCCGCTGCCGGCAGATTCGCGCCCGCTGCCGCCGCGAGAGCCGCGTGCCGCGCCCGTTCCGGCCGGCGCACTGCCGGCCTTGGCCGCCCCGACCGGCGCACTGCCGGGCTTCGCCGCGCCGACCGCCGCCGGAGCAGGCTCCTCCGTCTGGCCCAGCGGATACGGGTGGTCCTTGATTACCGGAATCTTCCGTTTGATCAGCTTCTCGATATCCTTCAAATATGGAATTTCTTCCTGCTCGCAGAACGAAATGGCGATTCCGCTCAGCCCCGCCCGTCCGGTGCGGCCGATCCGATGCACGTAGGTCTCCGGAATATTCGGCAGATTGAAATTAATGACATGCGACAGCTCGTCGATGTCAATCCCCCGGGCCGCGATGTCCGTCGCCACCAGCAGGCGCGTCGTGCCGTTCTTGAAATTGTTCAGCGCCGTCTGGCGGGCGGTCTGCGACTTGTCGCCGTGAATCGCCTGCGCGGAAATATGCGCCTTGGTCAAGCCGCGAACGACCCGGTCCGCGCCGCGCTTCGTACGGGTGAACACGAGCGCGCTGCTGATCGACTTGTCCTGCATCAGATCGATCAGGAGCGACAGCTTGTTCGGCTTATCCACGAAATAGAGCGATTGCTGAATGCGCTCCGCGGTCGAGGAGACGGGCGTGATTTCGATTTTCACCGGATCGGTCAGCAACGAGTCCACCAGCGACTTGATCTCATTCGGCATCGTCGCCGAGAAGAACAGCGTCTGCCGTTTGGCGGGAAGCTTCGCAATGATCCGCTTCATATCATGAATGAAGCCCATATCGAGCATACGGTCGGCTTCATCCAGCACGAGAATCTGCACATGCCGCAGATCCGCGTACCCTTGATTCATCAGATCGATCAATCGGCCGGGCGTCGCGATCAGAATATCCATGCCTTGCGCGAGCTCCTGCTCCTGCGCCTTCTGCGAGACGCCGCCTACGATGACGGTGCTGCGCAGATTCAAGAAGCGGCCGTACGCTTTGCAATTATCGGCAATCTGGATCGCCAGCTCCCTCGTCGGCGTCAATATCAGCGAACGAATGACGCGCTTGCCGCTCGGACGCTCCTGTTTCGCGCTCAGCCGCTGGAGGATCGGCAGCAGGAACGCCGCCGTCTTGCCGGTTCCCGTCTGGGCGCAGCCGAATAGGTCGCGGCCCGCCAGCACCGGCGGAATCGCCTGCGTTTGAATCGGCGTCGGCTGCGTATAATTTTCCTTGGCCATTGCCTTGAGAATGGCGGGAATCAGTTGCAATTGTTCGAATGTCATCAATTCTGCTGTCATAAGTTCTCCTTCGTTCAGCCGCCGTCGATGCGGGGCCTCCATATAGCATTATACATCAAATGAAGCGCGAGGCCGTTCCAAATCGTTCACGAAGATCGTCGCCATGCTTTACCAGGCAAGAATTACCGCATTCTTGCCGTCCATGGCTGCCGGTCCAACCTTCCGCTAGTCCCTTATTCCCCGGCAAACCCGCTCGATAATCGCCCCGCCTTCGGCAATCTGCTCCTCGCGCAAATGAGCGAAGCCGAACAGCGCCGTTCGCCGCGGCGCGGCGCCTTCCCATAACGAGTCGCCGACCGACCAGCTCACGCCTTCCCGGCCGCAGCGCTCCCGCAGCCGTGCATACGTCCCGGCCTCACCCAGCCACTCGGCGTACATATGCAGCCCGGCGTCGGCGGGCACGAAGCGGAACCATAGCGCAAGCCGCGCCTCCACCTCGTCCCGGAACGCCCGCAGCCGGCGCCCGATAATCCGCTTCATACGCCTGACATGCTTGGCGTATGCGCCGCTTGCAATGAAATGCGCCATCGCCCGCTGTTCGATCAGCGCCGCCGGATGCGGCTCCAGCAAAGCCTTGGCCAGCCGAAACGGCTCCCGCAGCGCATCCGGCAGCACGACATAGCCGAGCCGCAGGTCCACGAACATCGTCTTCGAGAACGTGCCGATATAGACGACCCGCTCCTCGCGGTCCAGCGCCTTCAGCGGCTCGACCGGCCGCCCGCCCCAGCGCAGCTCGCTGTCGTAGTCGTCCTCGATGATGACGGCGCCGTGACGCGACGCCCAGGCCAGCAGCTCGGCCCTGCGCGCCGCGGACAGCACGGCGCCCGTCGGAAACTGCCGGGTCGGCGTTACGAGCAGCAGCCGGGCGTCCCAATCTTCCGGCACGATCCCGTGATCGTCGACCGCCGCGTTATGCAGCACGCCTCCCTGCGAAACAATGGCGCGCTTGATGCCGGCGTAGCACGGATTTTCGACCGCGACGGGCATGCCGGGCTCGACCAGCAGCATCGTCAGCAGCGCGATCGCCTGCATGGAGCCGTTCGTGATGAACACATTGTCGGCGCTTGCCCGAATGCCCCGCTCGCGCCGCAGGTCGCGCGCGATGGCCTCCCGCAGCGGCAGATGGCCCTCCACGGGCGTCGTAATCGCCGGGAATGCCGCCATCATGTCGCGAATCTCCGCATGCATCGCGGATTTCCACGCTTCCGTGGGGAACAGCTCCGCATCCGTTTCCTTGAGCCGGAAGCTGATCCGTTCCCGAATACCGTCCTTCGGCAGCGGCGGATGCTGCTCGATGTAGCTGAACCGCGCCTTCCCCGCCACGAGCCGGTCGCCCCACGCCGACAGGACAAGCGGCGCCGCGCCCGCGCCGCTTGCGATGCCGCTGCCTTGCAGCGAGGCGCCCGACGCCACGAAGGTGCCGCTGCCGCCCTCGGCCCGGGCAAAGCCTTCCGCGATCAGCATATCGTAGGCGGCATTCACGGAACCGCGCGACAGCCCGTACAGCTCCGCGAGCTTTCGGCTGGACGGCAGCCGGGTTCCGCCGCTCAGCATCCCGCTGACGATCGCGTCCCGCAGCGACTGGTACAACGCCTCCGTCTTGCGCCCCAGCTCGCCGTAATACCGTTCGTATGCAATGCGAAAATCCAAATCCATTCCTGCCGCCTCCCGCCAATAGTCCCGCCAGTCCCGTTCAATCTCAAAGCGGCTCAATAAAACTAATCATAATTGGATCTTTTGAGTTGTCAATGCGCGCGTTATGCTAGGAGCTATTAATCGCCAATGGAGGTCGTTACGATGCGTAGAGCGGAATTCGAAGTCAATGCGGATGCGAATCCGGAGGAAATAACAAGGTTCATGGAAGAAATGAGCTTCGGCTTCCTGGGCACCGTCGCGGCTGACGGTTCGCCGTCGATGACGCCGCTCAATTTCGTGTATGTCGACGGCAGCATCTATTTCCACGGCAGCCGGATCGGCGAGAAAATGACGCAGCTGAAAGCCAACGAGCGAGTTACCTTCATGGCCGCGAAGGAGTATGCGATCATCCCTTCCTACTTCAGCGATCCGCTGCTGGCCTGCCCGGCGACGGCTTACTTCAAATCGGTTCGGGTGGACGGACATGCCGTCGTGGTAGACGATCCGCGGGAAAAGGCCGCCGCGCTGGAGGCGCTCATGCGCAAGCTGCAGCCGGAAGGCGGCTACAAGACGATCGATGCGTCGGATCCCGATTACATCCCCCGGCTGAAAGGCGTAGCCGTCGTCCGCATCGACGCGGACCGCGTCAGCGGGAAGTTCAAGTTCGGCCAGAACCTCAAACAGGCGGAGCGCGATTCGATTACGACGCAGCTCGCGGATCGCGGCCTGCCCATGGATGCGGACACGATCGCGCTCATGAAGCAATTTTGCCCGCACGCTCAAAAACCGGTCGGCGACTAGACGCTGACCGGTTCTTTTTCTATCTATGCCTTATGATATGATTTATGGCGCCGTACGCGCCGTTTGCCATTCGCCATCCCTCGGCGGGCTACCTGATCTCCGACGGGTTCTTGCCCGTATACTGCTTGAACTGCCGGCTGAAGAAGAAAATATCGCGATACCCGAGCGCGTCGGCGACCTCCGTCACGTTCATGCCGGCATGCATGAGCAGATGCTGCGCCCGTTCGATCCGCTTCCGGATCATGTACGACTGGACCGACGAGCCGATCAATTCCTTGAATTTGATGGAGAAGTACCGCGGCGACAGCTGGGCGCGCTGCGCCAAATCCTCGACGCGGTGCGCGATGCTCGGGTTCTGATGGATGTAGTTGGCGATTTCGTGGATCGCCTCCGTCAGCTGGTTGCTCGCCTTGCGCTCTTCGCTGGGGCCTTCCTGGTCGACGCGGAGCAGATGAATCATGAGCTGCTTCAGGATGAGCTGCGCCTCTTCCTCCGCCGCATACGTTTTGACAAGGAACAGACGGACATAACGGGAGAGAAGGTATTCGAAATCGACGGTTTCGTGCAGCAGCCGATAAGGCTGGGGAATGTGCTCGACCGGCTCCGAGACGTCAAAGTGGATGTACGTGAGCACAAGCGGCTTCTGCGGGTTATGCGTGGCGCTCGTATGGTCGCCCGGGCGAAACAGGAAACAGCTGCCCTTGCTTACGGGCACCGGCACGCCGTTCAGCATCACTTCCCCGACGCCGCTCCATACGTAGAACAAATCGTAATTGGCGAGCGGCTTCTCGCGCTTGGCCCATTTCCAACCCGGCTCGCAGACGATTTTGGCGAACGCGGACTTTAATTCGAACGATGTCGGCGAACAGTGCAGCATCTCCGGCTTCCTCCCTGCTTGAAAACAATATCGATGCCATCATACAACACTGCGCATCCTTTGCCAACTTCGCGATTCTCGCGTCAATAAAGTAGACAACAATTACAAACTTTATTCAAAAAAATCGATGGACTTTCATGGCCTTTCACTGCTGTAAAGTGTTATAATAGCTCCTAATCGGTTCCCGAATCGGAGCCCAAACCAAGAGACTGAACTACCGGAAGGATGAATAAAAGTCCATGAATCCACTTGCCCAACAGTTGAACGCGACGATTGAGCGCGAGAACGGTCACGTTATCCAGATGTTGTCTTCCCTCGGCAAAGCCATCTACTATCCGAAGGATGGCATCCTGAGCCAATCGGCCGAAGCGAAGGCGAAGGCGAAGAAATATAACGCAACGATCGGCATTGCCATCGAGAACGGTCAGCCGATGCATCTGAAAGTGATCCAAGACACGCTCTCCGCTTATAATCCGAAGGACCTATACGAATACGCGCCGCCGGGCGGCAAGCCCGAGCTGCGCGCCGCATGGCGCGCCAAGATGGTGAAGGAAAATCCGTCGCTCGCGAACAAGGCTTACGGCAATCCGGTTGTCACCAACGCGCTCACGCACGGTCTCAGCATCGTCGCGGACCTGTTTGCGGACGCGGGAGACGCGGTCATCATTCCGAACAAAAACTGGGAAAACTACGAATTGACCTTCGGCGTCCGGCGCGGCGCGGAAATCGTGGAGTACCCGCTGTATAACGCCGAGAACCGCTTCAACAGCCAAGGACTGCGCGAAGCGCTGCTGGCACAGCAAAGCAAGGGCAAAGCCATCGTCGTCCTGAACTTCCCGAACAACCCGACGGGCTACACGCCGGACGCGCAGGAAGGCGTCGAGATCGTCGCCGCGCTCAAGGACGCGGCCGACGCCGGCATCAACGTCGTGGCCGTGACCGACGATGCGTACTTCGGCCTGTTCTTCGAAGGCTCCTTGCACGAATCGCTGTTCGGCCAGCTCGCGGGCCTGCACCCGCGTATCCTGCCGGTTAAAGTCGACGGCGCTACCAAAGAAGAATACGTCTGGGGCTTCCGTGTCGGCTTCATCACTTACGCAGCCGGTTCCGATGCGATGCTCTCTGCGCTGGAGCAGAAGACGCTCGGCATCATCCGCGCGACGATCTCGAGCGGTCCGCACCCGTCGCAGACGTTCGTGCTGAAGGCGCTGCAGTCGCCGGAATTCGAAGATCAGAAGGATGAGAAGTTCGCGATCATGAAAGGCCGCGCCAACAAGGTGAAGAGCCTGCTCGACAGCGGCCGCTACGGCGACGTATGGTCGTACTACCCGTTCAACTCCGGCTACTTCATGTGCCTGAAGCTGAACGGCGTCGATGCCGAAACGGTGCGCACGCGCCTGCTCGACGAGTACGCCATCGGCACGATCGCGCTCGGCGAAACGGACCTGCGCGTCGCCTTCTCCTGCATCGAGGAAGAGAACCTCGAAGAACTGTTCGATACGATTTACAAAGCGGTGCAAGACGTGGCCGTGGCAAGCCGCGGCTAGAGCTCCGGTTTGTGCGATGGGCGTTCCCGTGGCGCTCCCGTGGCGCTCCCGTGGTGCTTCGCACCGGACGTTCCCAACCGCAAAACCTACGCTAGCCGCTTGTTGGACCGTCGGGGGCGTCGCGCGCTCCGGTTTTGCGATGGGCGCTCCCGTGGTGCTCCGCACCAAAGTCGCTCCCATTCGCAAAACCTGCGCTGCGCTTCCTTTCGCCGGTCTGTGGCTCATCAAGCTCCGGTTTTGCGTTGGGCACTCCCGTGGTGCTCCGCACCAAAGTCGCTCCCTAACGCAAAACCTGCGCTGGCAGTTAAGTCTCGGTGATTCGTTTGAGACTGAAAGGGCTGTCCCACTGTCATCTAACGATGACTTATGGGACAGCCCCTTTTATTGTAGTGGGATCGATGGAGAATTACACCTATTAGCCTTACCTATATTGCGGGGGCGGCTTGAACCGCCATTCTCGTGCAGATCCGGCGGGATGCCCGCACCTCTTGGCAGCACGCTCTAAGACTGCCGCTTCCCGGCATAGCAGCTGAAACGATTTTGATCAGTCGTCTGTTCGACCAGTTGGGCAGCAGCGCTGCCGTCGAAGCAACGGAACGGACAGGAGATGCCTTATTGACCGGTTTTCTTTGTTTTCCGCGAGCTTCCGGACAGGAGATGCGCTATTTCACCCAACATGCTCACATTCGGTGCTTCAAAGGGGCAATAACGGATCCTATGTCCGATCGCTAACCCGAAACACCAATTTCAATACCATTAACGGATCCTGTGTCCGCTGCCTATGTTTCGTTCAACCCAAGCTTCATCACTGATACCTTTATTCCTTGTACCAGTAATTCATTGTCCTGCCTGGCCTGTAATTCCGGCATTGATAGCGGGATGAATCTGACCCCCGATTTCATCGATTTGGCGAATCATCCCTGTTACCCAAATGTCTTTATACGCCGAATATGCTGAGGGGTCGTGCATCAAAGCCATAAAAATGTTCATGCGTGCAAATCTTGTCCTTAGGAAGCGGCTTGGCTTCCGTCAATGCACGATGAATAATTTTTATTGTCAATGCATCGTCTGTTAGCGGAATCTCCAAGGCATGTTGTAATACTTTCGCAATAATTCTCGATCCTTGCCCCGTAATATAGCCGTTCCTCAGTGTTAGATGTATAAGCCGCATCCGCTCAACCCGTCGAGCTTTCGTTAATACAACTCTACGGGGCGGAAATAATGTCCAATTACATCCGCAAGCCGATGGCATATAACAAACAGCCTCGGCTCGGTCATCCGACCTGCCGAAGCTGTTCTGTCCAACATCTTAAATCTTCGCCTTCTCTCTGGCGTACCGATTCTCCGGAATCGCCAGGCCGAGGTTGCCCCGAAGCGTGTCGCTCTCGTATTCCGTCCGGAACAGGCCGCGCTCCTGCAGAATCGGCACGACATGATCGACGAAATCCGCCAGTCCGTTCGGCACGGCCTCGGCGATCATGAACCCGTCGACGGCGCCGCGCACGAACCATTCCTCGATCCGGTCGGCCACCTTCTCCGGCGTACCGATGAAGTTGCCCCGCGGCGTGGCCGCCTGAAGCGCGACCTGGCGCAGCGTCAGATTACGCTCCTTGGCGTCGCGCTTGATTTTGTCCGTGCCGCTTTGGAAGCTGTTGCGGCCCAGATCGCCGATGTCCGGGAACGGCTCGTCGAGCGGATACTGGGAGAAATCATGATGCTCGAAGAAGCGGCCCAAATAATTGAGCGCCGTCTCGATCGTCATCAGGTTGGCGACCTCCTGGTATTTGCGCTCCGCCTCTTCTTCCGTTGCGCCGACGATCGGGCCGATGCCCGGGAAGATGAGCACGTCGTCCGCGGAACGGCCGAACGAGACCGCACGCGCTTTAATATCCTGATAGAACGCGATCGCATCCTCGATGTTCTCGTGACCGGCGAATATCGCATCGGCTTCCTTCGCCGCGTAGTTCTTCCCGACCTCCGACGCGCCCGCCTGGAAGATCACCGGCCGGCCCTGCTTGGAGCGCGCGATGTTGAGCGGTCCCTTGACCGAGAAGAATTCGCCTTCGTGATTCAGCGCATGCACCTTCGCGGGATCGAAGAAGACGCCGGACGCCTTATCTCGCACGAACGCGCCATCCTCCCAGGAATCCCACAGCCCGCGCGTTACTTCCAGATACTCCGTCGCGATCCGGTAGCGCAGATCATGCTCGGGATGCTCCTTCTTGCCGTAATTGAGCGCCGAGCCTTCAAGCGGCGAGGTGACGACGTTCCAGCCTGCGCGGCCGCCGCTCAGCACGTCGAGCGAGCCGAACTGGCGCGCGACCGTGAACGGCTCGCTGTACGAGGTCGACAGCGTGCCGACGAGGCCGATATGCGTGCTGACCGAAGCCAGCGCGCTGAGCAGCGAGATCGGCTCGAACCGGTTCTGGAAATGCGGAATCGATTTCTCGTTGATATAGAGGCCGTCCGCGACGAACACCAGGTCCAGCTTGCCGGCTTCCGCCTTCCGTACCCAGCTCTTGTACAATTCGAAATTAACGCTGGCATCCGACAGGATGTCGGGATGACGCCACAGGGCGGGATTGCCGCCGACGCCGTGCAGCATCGCGCCGAATCGCAATTGCTTGCGTGGTTTGCTCATGGTTTACGCCTCCTAATGGGTGAAGAGTGCCCGTGACCGGCGGATTCTGCTCAGACGACCACGTAAGCCGCCGAGATACGCTCGATTTGGGCGATATGATGATGCACGTGCTTGACGAAGCCCTGTACGACGTCGCGAAGCGCGACGTTCTCGTCTTTGAAATTGACGCCCGTCTTCGACCAGTCCTCGGGCGCGAGACGCTTGAACAGCAGCAGATTATAGTTCACATATGCCTCATAGAATGCGAGAATGTCATCCACGGAGCTTTCGTTCGCGCGCGCGGAATCGACCCAGGGATCCTGTCTGAACGCAGGCAGCTTGGCGACGGACGCCGACAGGATTTCGCGGATCCGGAAACCGACGACGATCGCATGATCCGCCAGATGCGACAGCACCTCCGTCACGCTCCATACGCCGGGCGCCGCCTTCCATGTCAATTGATCCTCGTTCAAATTCGCGATGGCTTGCTTCAAATGCGCATGCAGCGCCGAATAATCCCCTAGCAGCTTATCGATCGTAGTGTCAGCCATGATTCAGACCTCCGTTATTAGTTGTTGTCCGGCGCCGGGCGCAGCAGCGCGATCTCGGCCGCTCGGGCGAAGAACGCCGCGCTCGGCAGCAGCGCGTCCTCGTCGATATCGAAAGCCGGATGATGCCACTCTCTGCTGCCCGACGTGCCCATGAATACGAAGAGTCCCGGCACCTCCCGCTGGTAGAAAGCGAAGTCCTCGCCCGCGGGCGACGGCGACGGCGCGACCGCCCGCAGTCCCGCGCCGGCCGCCGCCTCAAGCGCCAGCGGCACCAGCGATGCATCGTTCGTCACGGGCGGCGGACCTTGAATCCACCGAATGTCCGCCGTCGTCCCGCAGGCCGCCGCAACGCCCTCGACGACTTCCCGGAACCGCCGCAGCACAAGCTCCCGGACGCGTTCGTCGAACGTGCGGACCGTGCCCTCGAGCACCGCCTTCTCGGATATCACGTTCCAGGCGGTCCCGGCGTTTAGCTTCGTGACGCTGATGACCGCGCCTTGCAGCGGTCCGACGTTGCGGCTCACGATCGTCTGCAGCGCCGTAATGATATGGGCCGCCGCCACGATGGGATCGACGCCCGCTTCCGGCACGGCGGCATGCGAGCCCTTCCCCGCGACTTCCACGACGAAGCCGTCCGCGGCCGCCATGAGCGGCCCTTCCTTGATGCCGACCGTGCCGACGGGCAGGTCCGGCTTGTTATGCATGCCGAAGACGGCGCTCACGCCGGCCAATGCGCCGGCGGCGATGAGCTGCTGCGCGCCCTTGGCCTTCTCCTCCGCCGGCTGGAACAGGAGCCGGATCGTGCCGCGAAGCTCCCGCTCGCGCGCCTTCAAGAGCAGCGCGGTGCCGATGACCGCGGCCGTATGGAAATCATGCCCGCAGGCATGCATCCGGCCCTTCACTTCCGAGGCGTACGGCAGTCCCGTCTCCTCCTGGATCGGCAGCGCGTCGATATCGGCACGGACCGCCACGACCGGGCCGGGATGCAAGCCGCCGATTTCCGCGACCAGTCCCGTCCGCAGGCCGTAATCCTTGATCCGGATGCCCGCTTCCTCCAGCCAGCGCCGAATGGCCGCCGTCGTCTCGAACTCTTCCAGCGACAGCTCCGGATTCCGGTGCAGCCAGCGGCGAATGTCGACGAGCCGCTGCCGCAGCGCTTCCTCCTGCCCAGCCGTCACGCCGGCCGCTCCGTTCGTTTCCAACCGTTCTACCAAGCGAATCCCTCCTGCTTATCCCAATCTCCGCAGCCTATACCGCGGCCGCCCCATGCTCTGCCGCCGGCGCCGCGGAAGCTTCGGCAGCCGTCTCGGACACCGCTTCCTTCAACAGCTCGAACGAGCGAAGCCGCTTCTCGAAATTCGGGATATTCGTCGTCACGATGAACTCCTCCACGCCGAGCTTGCGCTGCAGCTCAAGCAGCTTGGCGCGCACCGTTTCCTTCGCGCCTTTCGTCACCTCGGGCTCCTTCACCTCGATGCGGTACTTCTCGTTGGACTGCTTGCCGTATTCCTCCGCCTGCTCGATCGTGCCCACGGTCAGCGTCCGGCCGCTGGCCAGATGAATCTTGACCTGCTGAAGGTTGCCTGCCAGCTCCGCCGCTTCCTCGTCGCTGTCCGCCACGACGACGGACAAGGCGAAGATCGCCTGCGGCCGATCGCCGCGCTCGCGGTTAAACTGCGAACGGTACGCCGCGAATGCCGCCAGCGCCGTCTCTTCGTCGCCGTTGATGAACTGCGAGAACACGTAAGGCAGTCCGAGCGACGCCGCGATTTCGGCGCTGCCGACGCTCGTGCCGAGCACGTACAGCGCCGGCGCCGTTTCCGGCAGCGGCGAGGCTTTCAGCCCGGCGAGCGGATGGCCGTCTTCGAGCTTGTCATGGATGAATTTCTCCAGCTCCACGATCTTCTCCGTCAGCGTAGGCGGATGGTCGACGCCCCGCTGAAGCGCCTGCGTCGAGCGCGGCAGCCCGCCCGGCGCGCGGCCGATGCCGAGATCGACGCGGCCCGGGGCCAGCGACGACAGCACGTTGAAATTTTCCGCGACCTTGTACGGACTGTAATGTTGCAGCATGATGCCGCCGGAGCCGATCGTGATGCGCTCCGTCTTGGCCAGCAGATGCGAGATGAGCACCTCCGGGGAAGAACCGCCCACGAAATCGGAGTCGTGATGCTCGGAGACCCACAGCCGGCGGTAACCGAGCGCCTCGGCGCGCTGCGCCAGCGTCACCGTGTGCCGAAAAGCTTCCGTCGCCGTCTCGCCCGGATAAATCGGCGTTTGATCCAAAATGCTAAGCGTGATTCCCATTGCTTATCCCTCCTGACGACCGTTGGCCGAATGACTTGTTTTTAGATGGAATAGGTCGGCTCCGGCATGATCCGTTTCAGGAACTGCTTCGTCCGCTCTTCCTGCGGTTTGTTGAAAATATCCTTCGGCGCGCCCTCTTCCACGATGACGCCGCCGTCCATGAACACCACATGATTCGCCACGTCGCGGGCGAAGCCCATCTCGTGCGTAACGACGATCATCGTGATGCCTTCCTTCGCGATTCTGCGGATGACCGCAAGCACCTCGCCGACCAGCTCGGGATCGAGCGCCGAGGTCGGTTCGTCGAACAGAATGACCTCGGGATTGAGCGCCAGCGCGCGGGCAATGCCGACGCGCTGCTGCTGACCGCCGGAGAGCATGCTCGGATAAGCGTCCAGCTTCTCGCCGAGCCCCACCTTCTCCAGCACCTCGACGCTTCGGCGGCGCGCCGTTTCCTTGGGCATGCGCTGCACGATGACGAGTCCTTCCATGACGTTCTCGAGCACCGTCTTGTGCTTGAACAGGTTATAATGCTGGAACACCATCGCCGACTTGCCGCGCAGGGCGTGAATGTCTTTCTTCCCGGCACGGGCGCAGTCAAGCTCGAAATCGCCGATCGCGATCCGCCCTTCGTTCGGGCGCTCCAAGTAATTGATGCAGCGCAGCAGGGTCGTTTTGCCGGAGCCGCTCGGGCCCAGAATGACGACGACCTCGCCTTTGTCCACCTTGAGATCGATGCCCTGAAGCACCTGGTGCTTGCCGAACGATTTCGTAATGCCCGTCAGCTTGATCATGCGACCCCACCTCGATTGTACATAGTCATGCGTTTCTCCAGGACGACGGCGACCCGTTCGATAAGGACGGTCAGTCCCCAGAAAATAACGGCCGCGGCCAGATAGGCCTCGAAGAACTTCCAATTCGTCGAAGCGACGATCTGCGCCTTGGCGAACAGCTCCACGACCGACACGGTAAAAGCGAGCGTCGACGCATGCAGCATGCCGATGACCGCGTTCGTCAGATTCGGGATGCTCGCGGCGAACGCCTGCGGGAACACGATGCGGCGGATCGCCTGCGGCGTCGTCATGCCGACGGAGTATGCCGCCTCGATCTGCCCGCGGTTCACGGTGAGCAGGCCTGAACGGACGACCTCCGACATATATCCGCCCGCGGTCAACGAGAATGCCAGGAAGGCGAAGTTGATATACGGAATGGACGCCGAGCGGAAGCCCCAGCCGAACTGCGCGCTCAAGCCATCGATAAGCATCGGCAGGCCGAAGTAAATAATCAGCAGATGCGTCAGCATCGGCGTGCCCCGAATGAACGTGACGTACGCGGAAGCGACGGGATGCAGGAACGGCACGCGATAGATGCGAATGAACGCGACCGCCGTCCCGATAATGAAGCCGAGTATGACGGAGACCGCCGTGATGAGCAGGCTCGTCGGAATGACCGGCAGCAGCTCGACGAACGCTTCCCAGATGAACGATGGATCCAGCTTCACTTACCTCGCCTCCTCTCTCAGACGTACGCTTCGTTCGCGTCCGGCTGTCCGGCCGGCCGACCGGCCGAATCCTGGAAACCAGCCCCGGCGGGGCGCCGCATAGGACTCGACGGGGCGCTTCTCGTGACGCAGCAGCCTCCGTTCCAGCAGCAGCAGCAGCCGTTCCAGCACGATGCTGATAACCAGATAGATCAGCGCGAGCGAGATATAGCTCTCGACGAAATGATTCGTCAGCGTCGCCAGCGTCTGCGTCTTGCCCGTCATCTCCATCACGCCGAGCGAGAACGCGAGCGACGTATCCTTCAACAGCGCAAGCGTGACATTGGCCAGCACCGGCACCGCGATCGCCAGCGCCTGCGGCAGCACGATGCGCCTGAACGCCTGGAAGCCGGACATGCCGACGGAATAGGCGGCTTCCACCTGTCCGCGGTCGACGGACGTGACGGCCGAACGAATCGTCTCCGACACGTACGCCCCGGTATGCAGGCCGTATGTTAGTATGACGAACGCGAGCACGGGCGTGCGGCTGACGTCGATGCCGGCCAGCTTCAGCACCTCGGGCAGGCCGTAATAGAACAGGAAGAGCTGAATAAGAATCGGCGTGCCCCGGAAGAACGAAGCATAGATTTGAGCGAGCCGCTGCAGTACCGGCACCTTATAGAGACGGGGAAGCGCCACGACGAAGCCGACGATCAATCCGGCCAGCAGCGCCCCCGCAACGATGAACAGCGTCGTCTGCAGCGTGCTCAGGAGCTTGGGGAAGAACGTGAAGACATAGCTGATATCGAACTTCTCGCCCATCTTCGTTTCCCTCCTTCGGCATTAATCTTGGGTATAGTCGGCGCCCAGCCATTGGACGCTCAGCTTGCTCAGCGTGCCGTCCGATTTGATCTCCTTCAGCGCGCCATCCACGGCGTCCGCCAGCTTCTGCCCGTCCTCGTCGTCTTTGCGGAAGACGAATTGCACGTCGGCTTCTTCGAGCGCTTCGCCCTCCGACTGCAGCTTGCCTTGCGGATCGATCAGGGATAGCGTGAAGTCGGCGCCCAGCGTCGCGTCCACGCGGCCGCTCGTCAGCTGGCTGACCGTATCGTTCGCCGCCCCGTTCGTGTAGACGATCTTGATCGCGTTATCATGCGATTTATTGTACTGCTCCAGCAGCGTCGCCTCGGCGCTCGTCGCCGTCGTCAGCACCTTCTTGCCCTTCAGGTCGTCGAGGCTGTTGAACGTATTCTTGCTGTCCTTCGGCACGATGATCTTCGTCTTCCAGTGCGCATACGCTTCTTTGTTGAACAGGTACTTCGCCGCCCTGTCCGGGTTCTGCTCCATCTCGTGCGCGACGAAATCGATCTTCTTCGTCTCCAGGCTGAGCAGCAGATTGGAGAAGTCCATCGTCTGGAACTCGAATTCATAACCGGGAAGACGCTTGTCGATTTCTTTGACCAGTTCGACGTCGAAGCCCGTCAGCTTGCCGTTCTCGTCCAGGAAGCACACTTTCGGGAACTGCGTGCCCGTGCCGACGATGATTTTCTTCACGTCCCCGGCCTTATTCCCGCCGCTTGCGTGCTGCGCGTCGTTCGCTGTCTGATTGCCGGCAGCGTTCGCGCTTGCGTTGTCCGCCTCGTTCTTCGTGCCGCAGCCCGCCGCCATAACCGTCAATGCAACCAATGCCAAGCCTGCCGTACCGGCCATTCTTTGTCTCATAACCCCATCTACCTCCGCTGTGTGTTTATCATGTCATGCTATCCCCGCCTCGTCGGCCAAGGTCTCGTTCGGACCTCCACAGGAATGGTAGATCGCTGGCAAATGCTAATTTTACAATTCCAATCGATTTAATCGGAATTAGATTGAACTTAATTTATCATCCCGCGTCTCCATCAGTCAATCCATCCATCAATAGAGATTTTCTATATGTCGATGGAGAGAACCTATCGATACGCTGGAACTCTTCCGGAGTTATCGAAACAGCGTTTGTCCGATCTCGAGGAGCGTGTCCGCGAACATCGCATGCTCGCTGCCGCGGGCAATCAGGTTCGTTTGCAGCGCTATGCCGTCCAGCTCCTTGAACTCGATCGGGAACAGCCGGTTCGCGCGCACCTCCTGTTCCACGCAAAGTCCCGGCAGGAAGCAGATGCCCGCACGCTCCAGCACGAGCTTCTTCGCCGACTCCGAGTTATCGACGAAGTACTCGATGTTCGGATGGCGGTCCAGGCTGTCGAACACCCGGTGCACCCGCAGCCAGTCGAGCGAACCGCATTCGAAGAAGACGAGCGGCTCGAAGCTGATCTCCGAGATCGATACGCGTTCCTGTCTCATAAAGGGATGCCCCTCGTACACGTAAAGTTTGATCGGATCCTCGTAGAAGCTATAAGAGCTCAGCGTCGGATGCGCCACCTTGCGCACGAACGCCAGGTCGATCTCCTTGCCCAGCAGCTTGTTCACGAGATCGTCCGTCCCCGCCGTCGTCAGCTTGAAATGGATGTCCGGATACCGCTGCTTCAGTCTCGGCAGCAGGCTCGGGATCAGATAGTTCGAGACGGATACGGTCGCGCCGATCCGCAGCTCGTGCGGAAGCGTCTTGCGCTGCTGCATCTGCTGCTTGCCTTTCTGAAACGTCTGCATGATCTGCTGGGCGTAGGGCAGAAACTGTTTCCCCTTGTCCGTCAGCGCGATCTGCTTGCCGAGCCGGTCGAACAGCTTGCAGTCCAGCTCCCGTTCCAGCGTCTGAATGCGGGCCGTGACCGAAGGCTGCGAGAGGAACAGCACCTCGGCCGCTTTGTTGAAGCTCCCGTAGTGATTCACGTATACGAACGCCTCGATGTTCTCAATGTTCATGCCCGGGCTCGCTCCTTTAATATATATTATTCATATGAGTTAACTAGGAATTATTCGTATTCTAAAGCAATCCCGCCCGGATCGTCAAATCAAATCCGCCCGAGGGGGCCCAAGATCTTCCCTGCATTGCCGCGTATTGCTGCAGACAGAAATTTTCTATCGAAGTATTGAATTTGTTTATAACCCATTCATAGAGCCGGAATCGCAGGTTATAGTATACTTAGAAGCATCCGCCGTAGAACGGCTTCGGCGCTGAAGGAGGAACCATCGATGGAATTGACGATTCGGGATGCGACGGCAGCGGACCGCGACGCGGTGCTGCAAGTCACCCTTGACGCTTATACGCAATATTCGGAGGCGCTGCCTGCGGACAGATGGGGGCCATATCGCAGCTCCATACTCGCCTCGTTCGATAAAGAAGGACCGATCGCCAAGATCGCGGCGATCGAAGACGGGCGGATCGTCGGCTCCGTGCAGCTGTTTATCGGTTCGGATGCCGCCTACGGCGCGCCGGAGCTCGGCATCGCCGGCCCGATTATCCGCTATCTCGCCGTGCCTCCCGAGCACCGCGGCAAAGGCATCGCGACGGCATTGATCCGCGAAGCCGTATCCCGCTCCGTCTCGCTCGGCGCCGAATGGCTGCACCTGCACACGTCGGATATGATGGCCTCCGCCGTCGGCTTGTACGAACGCCTCGGCTTCGAACGCGCCGTCGATGCCGATATCATGAACGGCGAAACGCTGGTCAAATGCTACCGGCTCGATCTGAAAGCCGCTGCGGCCCCGTTGTCTTAACCGGCGGGATCGTCGTGGCTGACGCGGCCGGCGGGGCGCGGGCAGCCAAGTGCGGACGGGATAAGCAGGTCTCGTATAATCGGAACAGGGTCGGCCGACATCATTGTCGGCCGACCCTGTTCATGATTGTCGCAGTAGGCGCGGGCGGATCATGCCTGCGCCGTTCAATCGTCATCCGGATCGAACCTCAGTTTCTTCCGCACCCGCGACGGCCGCAGCGTCAGTACGTACAGGATGGACAGGACGAGCGACGCGAGCGCGGGCACGAGTTCGCCGTGCCCCGGCAGCAGAATGCCGTGCGGCAGCCAGATCAGCGACGCGCAGACGAGCGACGCGATGCGGTCGACCCGCAGCACGGCGTCATGCCGCGTCTGCTCCGGCAGCGGATAGACGAGCCGCCAGACGGAATGCCTGTGCGACTGCGCGAGCGAGCCGAGCTGGATGCCGCTCAGCCAGACGAACAGCAGGCAGACGCCCGCCGAGCCCCAGCCCTGCCACAGGCCCGCGTACGCGGACAGCAAGCCGGACACGATACCGAGCGCCGTGAGCCGGATAACGATGCCGCCGAGCTCCGTCCGAACGAGCGTATGCGCGTATAAGTACGTGAAGGCATGGCTTCTGCCATAAGGAACAAGCTTCGCCAGCCACGACATGTACGTCCTGGACCGAACGGCCGCGGACTCCGTCGGCACGTCGGCGAAGGCGCTGAAGAACGTCGTATAGCGCCGGCGCGTCACTTGCTCCTCCGCGATGAGCGTCATCCAGGGCAGCGGGTAGCGCGACAGCCGCGCGTACAACAGGCCGAAGAGCCCGCCGACGACGACGAGGTACAGCAGCGTCTTCCACAGCTCCGCCTGCAGCAAGGCGCCGGCGCCGACGGCCGTCGAGGCCCAGCGCAGCACCCGGATGGCGCGCCTGCCGATCCGATCGACCAGCTGCCGCTCGCGCCACGCCGCGGCCATGTTCATCAGCTTCAATAGCAGCGCGAAAATCACGATCAGGATGACGGGCGTCGTCGCCGGCCCAGCCGCATACAGCGGCAGATAGACCGCGCAGACGAGCAGCGCCGCGGCGGCGCCGGCGAAGCCGTTATAGCGGAACGAGCGCCGGATATAGGCGGGCATCTCCGCTTCGCGCGGCACGAGGAAGACGATATCCGCCTCGCGCAGCCAAGTGCGCAGCGGGCTCCAGCAGAGAATCGGCGTCATTACGACGACGCCGACCACCGTGAACGGGAAATTCGCCGGGATGTCCCGCAGCAGCATGCCGTATCCGGCAAGTCCGGCGAGCAGCAGCATGATCGTGACCCCCGGCAGTCCGCTCTGGGTCATATCGCGCAGGTAAGGAGTGGCTCCGCGCCAGAAATCCCCGGCTCGCTTGCGCCACAGCGCGCTAACGGACCGGTCCATTTGCGCCTCCGCCTGCGCCTTCGCCCGCCACCAGGCGGTAGAAGGCTTCTTCCAGCGATCCGGCGCCGGCATTCCGCGCCATGCCGGCCGTCTCGCACACATCGGCCAGCGTCCCCTGCGCGACGATGACGCCTTGATGCAGCACGATGAATCGGCTGCAGTACGATTCCACCGTGGACAGAATATGCGAGCTCATGAACACCGACGAGCCTTCCTTCGTCACCTCGACGAGCTTATCGAGGAGCGAGCGGATGCCGAGCGGGTCCAAGCCCAGGAACGGCTCGTCGATGACATACAGCGATGGCCGCGCAAGCAGCGCGTTCATGATCATCATCTTCTGCCGCATCCCTTTCGACAGATGCGAGGCGAACGCCCCCCGCTTCGGCGTCATGTAGAACTCGTCCAGCAGGCTCCCGGTCCGCGTCCCGTAGCTCGCTTCCTCGACGCCGTAGGCCATGCCCGTCAAGCGCAAATGCTCCTCCACCGTCAGTTCGTCGAAGAGCAGCGGCGACTCCGGCACGTAGGCCAGCGCCTGGCGGTATTGCTCCGGCTGTTCCGCCAGCGTATGCCCGCCGATGCGGATCTCGCCCGCATGCGCTTGCATCAGGCCGAGGATATGCTTGATCGCGGTGCTTTTGCCGGCGCCGTTCAACCCGATCAGCCCGACCATTTCGCCAGCCGCGACCTCGAAGTTCAAATCGTGCAGCACCGGCCTGCGGGGACTGTAGCCCCCCGTCAGCCCTTTGACTTCCAATACTGGTTTCATTGCAATCACCTCTTTGTCTCTACCTTGAATACTACCAAATTTACGAAGAAATGAAAAACCGGCCGAACCGCCGCATTGCATAAGAACACGGCAAAAGAACCTTCGCGTCCGCCGGAAAGACGGAAATGAAGGTTCTTCGTGAGGCGAAGCCGCGTGCGCGATTGATGACGCCCGGCTTCCTTATAAAGAGATTTATGCTATGTTAACCGACTTTAATGGAAGTGACGAGGCCGTTCGTGACCGTCAGCTCAAGCGCTTTTCCGACTTCGAGCAGCGCCGTATCGGGAACGATCGTTACGTTGGGCGATACCACGTACGATACTTTTTCCGCGGTGCCGTCCGCTTTGTACTTCGTCAGCGTAATCGTCGTTATTTTGCCCTGCGCGTTCACCGTGGAGGAATCGAATTTGCCGCTTTCCGTCGTTACGACTTGCACGGGAGCCATCTTCGTCACTTCGATGAAGACGACTTTGTTCTGGTACGTGCGCACGAGCACTTCGTCGCCGGCTTTCAGATCGGCCACGTTCGCCTTCACGTTGTTGCGGAAAATGAACACGCTCGGATCGAGCGCCAGCGCGACTTCGGACTTGTCCGCTTTCACGACGGTGATCGCTCCTGCCGAAGCGGAAACCTTCAGCGTGCCCGTAATCGCGGCCGCGTCGTGATTGTCCGGGAGCTGCTCGTCCGTGCGGTCAAGCAGCGCAGCCAATTCGGCGCGCGTTACCGGCTGGTTCGGACGGAACGTGTTGTTCTCGTAGCCGGTGATGAGGTTCTTCTCGAGCGCGACTTCGACATAGCCGACGGAGCCGGCCGGGATGCTCTTCGCGTCCTTGAACGTAAGCTGGGAGTTGACCTTCGCTTTCGCTTCGGCTTCCAGGCCGAGCGCTTTCACGAGCAGCGTCGCCGCGAACAGGCGCGTTGCCGGCTTGTCCGGCTGGATCGCGTCGTCCGTTTCGGAGAACAGGTCCTTCTCCAGGGCGACAGCGACGTAACCGACCGCCCAAGGATATTTCTTCGTCAGCTGATCCGCATCCTTGAAGTTCAGCTTCGTGCTCATCTCCGCCTGCGATTCCGCTTGATCCTTCAAGCCCATCAGGCGAACGGCCGCGACGATCGATTCGATACGCGTAATTTGCTGCTGCGGCTTGAACGTGCCGTCCTCGTAGCCGTTGAATACGCCTTTGGAAGCCAGACGAATGATATATTCCATCGCCCACTTAAGGTCCTGCTCGTCCTTGAAGTGGAGGTTGATCCCGGAATTGCCGTTGTTCTTGCCCTTGTTGTTGTTATTGTTGTTGTTATTGTTGTTGTTCTTATTGTTTTCTTGCTTGCTGTTATGGTTATCGCGCTCGTTGTGTCCATTTCCTTTGCCGTCGGCAAATGCGCTTCCTGCGCCTCCTGCCAAGGTCAGTAACGCCATCGATGTGACTGCAGCTTTTTTCAACATGCCTTTTTTCATGGTGATGCCACTCTCCTCGCGATGCGGTCCAGGCCGCGTTATTAACGTTCGCTCATACCGTTCGGGAGCTAGAGATCGCTTTCAGGGGGTACGGAGAGAAATTATTGTCAGCGAAACGCGGCCGGTGTCGTTTCCGGGAGTGCCGGGCAAACGAGCGCGGATCTTGTGTTTACCTGCTCAACGGCAAGCGCGGCATCGCGAAAAAGACAAAAAAACCGGAAGGCATTCACAATGCCATTCCGGTTGTTGTTCGCGTATTTCGCGCGTACGGATGCTATTCGAATACGGTTGCGAATTCGCAACGGTTCGCATCCAATTTTGCGCCGCAAAACTGTTGGATCGCATTTCGCATACGATTGCGAATCGTCAGCGATCGCATTTCGCGGGCGGACGCGCGATTCCCGCCGCGTTTAAGCTTGCGGCCCGCCGCCGTCCTGCTTCGCTTTGAGCCACTTCGGCGCGCCCTTGTTCTTGCGCTCCCGCTCCAGCTCCTTCTTGGATTTCGCGGGCTTGGCCGGCTTCGGATCGGGCTTGCGCGGCGCTCCGGCCGGCTTGCCGCCCATGCCGGACGGAGCGCCGGGAGCACGGCCCGGCGCGGCCGATGCCTGCGGCCCGCCGGCAATCGCCGCGCGGCGCGCTGCAGGCGCATTCGCCGAATCGCCGGCTCGAGCAGGCGCTCTGCGCGCCGCGGCGAATCCGCCGCCCGTCGCAGCGGCTTCCGCGCCAGGTCGGCGCGGCGAGCCGCCGCCGCGGCCAGGCGCAAGCTCCCGCTGCCGGCGTTCCTCGTCCGGCGACCACAATTCCCCCTTGTACATCGTCCGCTCCTGCAGATCGATGCCGAGCTGCTTGCGGAACTTGTCCATGATGAACTGCTGGTTCCGCGTCACGATGGACACGACCGTGCCGGACTTGCCCATCCGTCCCGTCCGGCCGGAGCGGTGCACGTAATGATCGGCATCCGATGCCGGATCGAGATGAACGACGAGCGGCAAATCCGCGATGTCGAGCCCTCGGGCCGCAACGTCCGTCGCGATCAGCACCTGCAGCCGCCCTTCCCTGAACCGGGCCAGCGTCGCCGCTCTCCGCTGCTTGTCGGCATCGCCGTACAGCGTCTCCACGGAGAAGCCCTCGTACTTCAGCTTCGCCTCGTAGTTGGCGATCTCGTCCGTATCGTTGACGAACAGCAGCGCAGACGCCGGCTTCAGCAAATAAAGCAGCCTTCTCGCGGTATCCGCTTTATCCCGCTTGTCGCAAACGAGGTAATAATGGGCGACGTAGCCGCCCGTCTGCCGGTCGATATTCACCTGCCGCGGTTCCCGCATCCAGCGCTCCTCGACGTCGACCATCTCCCGCGGCCGCGTCGCCGAGAAGAACGCGATCTGCCGGTCGCGCAGCATGCCGCGCAGCAGCGTTTCCACCTCGACCGTCGAACCGAGGTTGAACACTTGATCCGCCTCATCGATAATGACGAACCGGATGCCGTGCAGCTTCAGTTTGCCTGCCTTCAACAGCTCGTGAATCCGTCCCGGCGTGCCGACGACGATATGCGGATGCTCCCGCAGCTTCTCCACTTGGCGCTGCATGGACGCACCGCCGATCAGCTGCTGCGTCCGCACGCCGATCGCTTCGCCGTACGTCTCCGCCACGCGAAAAATTTGCATCGCCAGCTCCTGCGTCGGCGCAAGCACCATGACCTGCACGACGCTGCTGGCAGAATCGACCCGCTGAAGGGCCGGCAGCATATAGGCCAGCGTCTTGCCGGAGCCGGTCTGCGATTTGGCGGAAATATCATGCCCCGCCAGCAGCAGCGGAATCGTCTCCGCCTGCACCGGCGTCGGCTCTTCGATTTTGTTGTTGCGCAACGCTTCGATCAGCTGCGGCTGCAGCTGCAACGTTTCCCAAGACACATGCATCAAACTCCTCTTATACTTACTTGCGGTTGAGCCATCTGCCCGCCACCCGGTCGGCCAGGCGCGGGAATAGCCCGTACAGACGGATGCCGACGGACGCCGACAGGGGCAGATCCACTTCGGGCGTCCGCTTCTCGATGACCTTGACGATCGCCGCCGCCACCTGCTCCGGCTTCAGCATGTAGCCCCGTACGCGGCTCGCGTACGTGCCGTCCGGATCGGCCGTCCGCAGGAACGGGGTGTCGATCGGGCCGGGATTAACGGCCGATACGGCAATATGATAAGGGGCGAGCTCCGAACGGATGGCATTCGTGAATCCCAATACCGCGTGCTTCGTCGCCGCGTAACCGGAAGACTTCGACGTACTCAGTTTGCCCGCCATGGAGGCGACGTTCACGATATGTCCGCCGCCCTGCGCGCGCATGATCGGAACCGCCGCTTTCGCACAGCGGACGACTCCCATATAGTTCGTGTCCATCATCGCTTGGAACCGCTCCACCGGCGCGTCCTCGAACAGCTCGAACAGCCCGAAGCCCGCATTGTTCAGCAGCACGTCGATGCGACCGTATTCGTCCGCAATCCGGCGAAAGGCTTCCTGGACGGAATCGTTATCGGTCACGTCCATCTCGCAGCATCCGTGCCGCTGCGGGATCGACTGCGATACCCGTCCCAGCTTCTCCATGCTGCGGCCGGTAAGGACCGGTACGGCGCCCCGCGCGGCCAGCAGCTTCGCGGTCTCCGCGCCGATTCCGCTGGCCGCGCCGGTAATCAACACGATTTTCCCATGCAACACATCTCATCACCTGCCTTTCAGTTTACTGCAAGCAACCCGAATAGGCAAAACGAATCGGTGCGCCAAGCGGACCGGCTAGGCCTTTCGGGACAGCGCGGCGCGGCAAGCCGGGATCCATCCGTGCTTAGACGAAGCGTAGTCCTTACGGTGCCGAAAATGCAAAAAAAAGCTCCCGTGGGAGCTTGAATCATGCTAGGATACTAGTAGAACCTGGATGTCCAGCTCACCGATGCCGTTCATGATAAGCGGGATCGTCAGAGCTCTAGTTACATTGAACTGCACGGATTGCGCGGAATGAAGCACTTTCGGGGGCGTAATGTCGACTTTGACGCCTTGGCCGAACAGCATTGTGCTGGCATTGCCGCTGATCATGTTGCCGAGCTCCGAAATCGCGCTTCTGCCCATCTCGTCCATCGCATCGATCGGGTAGCCGCCCATCATGGCGGACACCATCTTAAGCGCCACATGCTCATGCAGGCCAAATACGATATCGCCATTGATTTGACCGTTAATGCCGATTTGAATCCATATGTAATTATCCGCAAGCTCAATTTCTTTCATGCCGGGCTGTCCGGTGGAAGGTCTGACTTGAACCACTTGCTCGATCACGATTTTAGCGGACTCCAGGAAGGGATTGATATACTCAGCCTTCATCTTGCTGTTACGCCCCTTTACGACATTGTCTTTTGAAGCTTTTCCCAATTATACTAGATAAATCAGATCTCGTATATAAAATCGGGACAAACTTTGCGAGAAATGTCGAATTATATCCTTTTTTAGCTACTCGCGACCTAGCAGGAAATGCCGGACTTTCCTTGCCGGGCTATACAATTAGGAGGATGACCGTGCCAAACGTATGGACGCATTTGATTTTCGGGCAGCGCTGCCTGCACGAGCTCGGCGAAGATCACCTGCTGTCGCTTCCTTCGCGGAAGCGCTTATTCAACATGGGCTGCCAAGGGCCCGACTTCCTGTTCTATCATCATTTCCTTCCCTGGCAGAAAGACCGGACGATGACGAAGCTCGGCAATGCCATGCACGAGCGGCACTGCGGCCCCGTCATAATGGACATGCTCGATACGGTCGATCACCTGCGCGATTCCGATCCGACGAAGGACGCCGCGCTCGCTTATGCGCTCGGATTTCTCCTCCATTATCTGCTCGATCGCGTCATGCATCCTTATGTGTTCAGCCGCTCCGGCTTCCGCAAATGGGACCATCAACGGTTCGAGGTCATGATGGATACGCTGATCGTGCGCAAGCTGCTCGGCGTGGACACCTGGAAGACGGAAGTATGGCGCGAAATCGATATTCTCGGCGACGTTCCGGGCGCCGTCGTCGACGCTTTCGAGCAGATCGCGGCCGTTCATTATTCCGAATTGGCGCCGCTGATTCGCCGGGAATCGTGGCTTAGCGCCATGCGCGACATGATTCGCGCTCAGCGGCTGTTCCACGATCCGACCGGCATCAAGCGGCTGCTGACGTTCCGCCAGATCGATCCCTTCGTGTACAAGCGGAAGCTGCCGCCCCTGGACATTCTGAACGAGTCGCGCCGTCCTTGGCTTGACCCGACCGACGGCCAGACGAGGCATGCCGACGACGTATGGACGCTGTGGGACCGCGCAATGGAAGAAAGCCTGCCTGTCGTGAAGGCGGTACTGCAGTGGCTTCGTTGCAGCGAAGCGGAGGAGGACAGCCTGCAGGACGCGAGCCTGCCATCCAAGCACCAGCTTCGCGAGACGGCCGCGCAAGCGATCGGCAACCGCTCCTACGAAACCGGCCGCGACTGCGACAGCGGCCTGACCATCCGGTTCGAGGACCCGATCTGGACGCTATGAGACTATAAACTATAACGTTACGACGATAGTATTGCGAGTCTATGACGATATGACTATAGGAAGCGACGAGGCTAGGAAACTTCGACACTCGGAAAGTAGATTTGCAAAGAATCGCACACACCTGCAGCAGAATAGCTAAAAGCCGAAAAGTTGCATTCGGACAGCTTTACCGCCGCAGACCGGCAATAATGCCGGTAAAGCTGCTAATCGGGCAACTTTACCGCCTCGACCGCCCGTAAAGCTTCCCAAAGGCAGGAATCCGGCGCTCCACTGGCCCCGGCCCAGCAGAATTGCAAAGATCCTTACACACTACATTTCCAAGTGGGGGAGCACTCCTTTCGTCGGCGTTCGTGCAATCATACCTTAGGATAGACACTTGGAACTACGATGCTTCGGGATTGCTTTCGGGACCATGATATCCTTCGGAATCACGTTACTTTGGAATTACGTTACTTTGAAACTAGGAAACATTTTCCCGGCTGCCCTTGGATCGCCGGTACCGCAGCCGGATCAGCCTGAGCCGATCATACAGCATATCAAGCGATTTGCCTTTCCCTTGATCCGCGTCTTCCCCGTACACCTGGCGGAGCACAGGCTTCAAATATTGGTCGCCGAGCGCTTGCAGCGCGTCCCAGACGAGCTGCTGCTCGAACTCCGGCATCTGTGCGAGCTCCCGCTCGATGAGCGGCTCCAGATCGTAGCCTTCCGTCTCCAGCTTCTCGATCCGCTCCATCAAGTCCCGGCGCGGCAGATCGACCCGCTCCTGCAGCTCGTCGATCGATTGTCCATCCGCAATCGCGCGAAGCAGCTCGCGCTTCTCCGTCTGCCGGTCCATCTGCGATTTGAACCGGTTTTCCTTTTGTTTATATACCCATTTCGTATACGTCTTCGAATCCAGCGCTTCCGCGACCCAGTCGAGCGGGAATTGCGTCTCCCGCCGGAAAGCGCCGGTAATCGCCAGCACTTCCTCCCCGTAGGCCGTCTGTTTGGACTCCCCCCAGCCCGGAATTTGCAGCAGCTCCTCCGGCTGCTGCGGCACGAAGGCGCTGATCATCCACAACATCCGATTCGTCGCGATCAGGTACGCCGACTTCTTGACGGCCACCGCCTTGGCGCGCCGCCAGTCGCGCAGCGCGGCGAACAGATCCGGATCGCTGTTCTGCTCGCCGTAACACTGGATCATGGAGTACAGCGACCCGCTTCCCTCTACGCTCCGGCGCTCGTCCAGCATGCCGTCGATCAACGGCGAATAGCCATCTCCCATCTGCACCGAAACGCCGTGCCGGAAAGCGATCAGCATTTCCTCCCATGACCCGCCCTCGTACCATACCTGCTGGCTCCTTGCCGCCTCTTCCCCCTCCACCGTCCAAATGACCGACCAGACGCCGTCTTGCTCGCAGATCGACAGCTTGGCTTCACCGGCTGCCGCGTCCTCTCCTCCCGCCCTCTCGAACGTGTTCAAAAATACGACCTGCATCGTCAGGCACCTCCAGCAATAGAATTGATCAAACCCGGCCGCCGGCGTCCTTGCTCCTGGCGTCCGCGCAGCGCAATGCCGAACGCGCAAAAAGCACCTCTTCGCGCCATGGCAATGGCGAAAAGAGGTGCTTCCTCACGTTCAACGATTTGATTGTTCACATCATAGCATAAGGCGGCTCGGATAGGCAATAGAGAAGTTCCATTTCCTCCCTGCCGGCGTGTTGCCCGGTTCGCGAGCGGGATGCTATGATAGACGCATTAAAGGAGGAACGCACGATGCTGCTGCCTGATTATGATTTTATGTCGGATACGACCGAAGATACGTCGACCCGCTTCGTTACGTTCATTACGCCGAACCTGAAACGGTTCGACCTGGCTATCATGACGACGAACCGCTTCTACGGGAAGAAGCTGATTACCGACCTGCAAAGCGGCCGCACCGCGATCGTCGGCCAGGATGACTTGGACGAGGAGGGCTACCTGGAGTTCGCCTACAAGCTGACGGAAGAGGAAGCCGCCGACCTTCGCCAATTTCTCGAATTCGTGGTGGGAACGGTGAATTTTACCGACTGATCGGGGTACACTGAAACGGTACAACCCACACTATCCGTTTCAGGAGGGAGCCGGCTTGTTCAAAAAAGAAGATCGTCAGTCGTACACGGATTTCAAATCGGTCGAGTCCCAACGCAACGACCTCGCCGCAGAAGAATTTCCGGAGGGCCCGTACGGTTCCGGAATCCAGTCGGCGTCACTGGGGAAAAGCACGCCTTGGCGGATCGACATGCGCGCGCCGAACCGGTTCGATTACGAGAACCGCGAGCTGCATGAAGGTATTGACCGCGATTACCCCGGTGAGGACAGCTACCCGGATGCCATAGATGAACCTTGACTGACCGATCGCGGCGACGCACCGACAGAAGAAGCGACAAGCAACGAAGCGAAGCTTAAAGCCCGCAAGGCGGGGATGGCCGAATGGCCGTCCTTACGCCTGCGGGCTTTTCGTTATGCGCTATGCGTGCTGGGTGTTGGCGCTTCCCATATGCCGATTAGTACGCCTACGCTCCGTTAGAGAGGACGCAGCATGGGTTCGCGCCGGACGCTGCGAATCTTGCGCGCTAGATGCGCATCCGCAAGCTAGAAACGGAGCTGCTGGCCGAACAGCAGCGCGTTGCTGAGCAGGCGTCCCGGAGCCGTGACGGTCTTGCCTTGGAACATCATGCCGGAGGAGGCGCCACCGTCGAGATTCATCGCTTGCCGGGCGCCGAGCTGCACCATTACCGCAGCCCACTGCTTCATCGTCGCGCCGGAGACGGTCGCGATCATGACAGAACCGTCTTTGCGGATGGCGATGCCGCTGCGCGCGCCGCCGCCGGTTAAAATTTTCGGATCGCGGAAGCCTTCGGCCGTCGGATCGAGCGTTACTTTCCCGTCCGTGACGAGCCGCGGGCCCGCGCCGACCGCCGTGTGAACGCCGCTCCAATCGACGGAAGCGCCTGTGAGATTCGTCGTGTTGACCTTGTAGGTCACCCTGCTGCCAACCTGGAAGCGCCCCGCTTGCCCGGCCTCGCCGCCTTGGTAGACGATCACGTAGCCGTCCGGCGGTATAGCGGTATCGACGCCGTGGCGAATGGCTGTCACCGCGCCCTTCCTGACGACGACGGCGTTCTCGGCCTTGAAGCCCAGCGAATCGCCGCGCTGGGGCGTGAAGATCGTCGCGGTCGATTTGCCCGAAGGCAGCCGGTTCATGAAATACGCGTACCAGGAGCTTGTCCCGCCGCTCGGCGCGATAACGGTGCCCCGAATGCCGATCCGCAGCGTGTCCATCACCGCGCTGCCGTCCCATTTGAAGCCGATCGACGTGCCGGTGTTGCCGATATGCTGCGGCAGGCTGCCGCTGATCAGCGTCCCGTACGGATCGGGAACGCCGCTGTACGAGTCGAAGAAGGCGCCGTTGATCGCGATGTCCGCATGGTACGCGGCGGCCATGCCGGCCAGCGATTGCGTCGTGCCGATTTTGCGGTTGGCGTAGCCGGTCGTGACCGGCATGCCTTTCGGAATGGTCACGGTCTTGACCGTGAAGCTGCTCCCTGCTGCCTTGACCGTGCGGGTCTCAAGCTTCGGCTCGAACGCAAGCTTGAGCGGCGACGCCGGTTTCGTGACGACGACCGGCAGCTTCAAGGTGCCCGTATACCCCGCGGATGCCGTGGACACGCTGATCGTGAGCATCGTCTCGCCCGGGGCGACCGGCATCAGGACGCCGGCTTCGTTCACCTTCGCGACGGCCGGGTTGCCTGTCGCGTACAGCAGCTGCACCTTCGCGGACGATTGCAGCTTGGCAGCGACGGGAAATTGTTTTCCGATTTCCGGTTTGACCGAAGCGGACGGGTAGCTTAGCTTCACGGTTTGGGTCTGGCTATCGGCGACCGATCCGGCTGGTGCCTTGGGCGAGGCTGGCGCTTTGGCTGGCGGCACGCTCGGCGATTCGGGCGCTGTCGGCGGCGTTGGTCCCGTCACGCCGGATGCGGCCTGCGCCGTCCATAGCGCCGGCGTAACGGTCAACAGCGCGGTCACCAAGGTTACGGCGGCGGCGGATTTGAAATTCAGTTTCTTCATGATGCGACTGGCTCCTCTGCAGGTTCATTTCGGTTTCCATACGGCGCTTGTTCGGCCGAGGATGGGTTCCTCTCCCATTTGTCGGCATCCAATGGCATAAAATGAATAAAAAACGCTGCACAGATCGGCGGTTGCCGTCATGATGCAGCGCAGGACATCTTAGGCGAGTTACGCAGGCAGTTCAGCCTTCCCGCGGGTACACCTCTTCGCCCGAGCTGGTGCCTGCCAAACAATCAAAAAAGAGAAACCCGCATTTTATGAAAACGCGAGTTTCTCTGCTGTTAGGGCAGCCGCGCGAATGCGGCTGCTTCGTACGCTCCTCTATGCATGTGCTCGTACGAGGATACGCTTATCGAACGATCTTCACCGGCTGTCTCGTCGCAGCCGATTCATACGCAGCGAGCGCGACGCGGACTGCCTCCAGGCCGTCTTCCCCGGTAATCGCGACCGGCTTGTCATTCCGGATGCTGTCAACGAATGAAGCGACGAGCCCGGAGTCCATGTCGGAGCCCCAGTTCACCCATGACGTCTTCATCGTTTCGTCCTTATGGACGACAATGTTCTGCTTGAACAAGTCGACTTTGCTCATGCCGGCGCTGCCGACGATCTCCAACGTGACGTCGCCCCATGTGGGGAACGACTTCGTTCGCGACCACGACGGATCGAGCGAGGCGATGACGCCGTTGTCGAACGAGAATACGAGCATGCCGCAGTCGTCGGCTTGTATGTCGTGGAAACGCGTCCCGATCTCGGCGTACACTTCAGTAACTTCCGCTCCGGGCATGATCCAGCGCATCAAATCGACGACATGAACGGTATGGTCGATGACGGCGCCGCCGCCTGATTTTGCCCGGTCGACGAACCAGCCGCCCGGCATCGATCCGCGGTTGGTGCCTTGGATGGCGCGGATGCTGCCCAGAATGCCTTTCTCGACGTCGCGCTTCATCGCCGCCGAAGCCGGGTGGAACCGGCAAGGGAAAGCGGTCATCAGCTTCACGCCATGCTTGCGCGCGGCGGCGACCATGTCGAGGGCGCCTTCCACCGTCTGCGAGAGCGGCTTTTCGCTCAAAATATGTTTGCCTGCCTGAGCCGCCGCGACGGCCAGCTCCCGGTGATAGGCATTCTCCGAGCAAATGATGACGGCGTCGATATCCGACGCCAGCAGCTTCTCGTAATCCCGCTCCCAGAAGGTGCCGAAATCGTTCGCCGCCTGCCGTCCGCGGGTTTCTTCGGCTTCCGCTACGCCGGCGATTTCGACGCCCAGTTTGCGCAGGCCATGTACGTAGGCGTACACATGCATGTGGGCAACGCCCAACAGTCCGATTTTCATTAGGCATTCTCCTTTCCGAAGCTTTCCATTTCCACGGCGGCGCCGGTTACGGCCGAATGGATGCAAGCAAGGCTGATGCGCAGCGCCTCATATGCGTCCTCCGCGGTCACGACCGGGTCGACGCCTTCTTCGATGCAGCGCAGAAAATGTTCGAGCTCTACGTCATACGGGCTGCGGGCGAGCGCGCTTTGCGGCACTTGAACGGAAGGGCGGCTCGTATCCTTGGCGGCCAACAGCGAGCGGTTCGTCACGCTGTCCTCCGAGTTGACGGACAGAATGCCGCCGTTGCCGGCAACCTCGAGCCGCGTCGCGAAGCCTTCCGGGAAGGACCACGAGCCGTTGGCATATCCAATCACGCCGCTGCGGAACCGCAGCGTGGCGAACGCATGATCCGGCAAATCGTCATTGCCCGCAGCGAACAGGCTGCGCGCATACACGCGGTCGACTTCGCCGAACGTCCAGCGGAGCCAATCGAAATCATGCAGGATCAGGTCGAGCAGCACGCCGCCGGATTTGGCGAAGTCCCGGTACCAGCCGTCGAATCCGCTCGGGCAGGAGCCGACGCGCTCTGCACGGACCGTGCCGACTTCGCCGATTTCGCCGCGGTTGATCAAATCCCGGACTTGCGCATATTCCGGGAAGAAGCGCACCACATGGCCGATGTAGAGGTGAACGCCCGCCTCGCGGCAGGCTTCGATCATCGCCCGTGCATCGTCAAGCGTGCCGGCGATCGGCTTCTCGCAGATGACGTGCTTGCCGTAAGCCGCGGCGCGGAGCACATAGTCTCTGTGCAAATATGTAGGCAGACAGACATCGATGACATCAGGCTGCTCGGCCTCCATGAGCGCTTCCAGCGTGGCATAAGCGCGCGTGCCGAGCCGCTCCGCTAAAGCGGCGGCGGCATCCTCCCGGGAATCGACGATTCCGACAAGCTCCGCGCGCGGGTTTCGAGTGTGAGCCTCGGCGTGCACGGTGCCCATGGCACCGGCGCCGATAAGAGCGATTCGCATATGATACCTCCTAAAAGTTTTGTGGGCGAAGCCGTTGTCGGGAATCCGACAACGAAAGCAAAACTGCTTCGTAAGCATAAGCTTAAGTTTTGTGGGCGAAGCCGTTGTCGGGAATCCGACAACAAAAGCAAAACTGCTTCGTAAGCATAAGCTTAAGTTTTGTGGGCGAAGCCGTTGTCGGGAATCCGACAACGAAAGCAAAACTGCTTCGTAAGCATAAGCTTAAGTTTTGTGGGCGAAGCCGTTGTCGGGAATCCGACAACGAAAGCAAAACAGCAAAACTGCTTCGTAAGCATAAGCTTAAGTTTTGTGGGCGAAGCCGTTGTCGGGGATGCGACACGGAGAACAAATCCGCCTCATAAGCATAAGCTTCGTTCGGCATGACTCTTATAGCCTAAGCTTTCGTACGGGCTTTCCGCTCCTCGTTCCAATCCGCCAGCGCTTGCCAGAACGATTCCGGAATGGGCAGACGCAGCGCCTCCGCCGTCGAGACGATCTCGTCCTGGTCCCTCGGGCCGGTCAAATTCATCGCGATGCCATCACAGCGCAGCGGGTACTGCAGCGCCGCGGCCAGCACCGGAACGCCGTGCGCGGCGCATAGATCGTACACTTCCGCAGCCAATCCGCGCCGAACGACGGATTCCTCGTGCCCCTCCGGCACCTGCAGCGTCCGCGGGTCGGCGCCCGCCAGCAGGCCGGCCGATAGCGGGCTGCCGTTGACGATGCCGGCATTCCGCTCGGCGGCAAGCCGAATCAACGGCCCCGCGCTCTGATCGATCGGCGTATAGTCCGAATAGGTCAGCACCGAATCGACGTGCCCGTTCGCGACGGCCTCCGCCAACAGATCGAGCGGACGCGTGCCGAGGCCGATGTAACGGATTTTCCCTGCGCTCCTCGCCTCCCGCAGCGCTTCGAGCGCGCCGCCCTCGCCTAACGCTTGGCCGAGCGTATAGACGTCGTGAATTTGCAGCAAGTCGATATAATCCGTCCGGAATCTGCGCAAGCTCTCGTCCACGCTGCCGGCGACGAAAGCCTTCGCCTCCGATGGCGAAAGCTCCTTCGGGATAGGCGATTTCGTCGCGATAAAGACCGAAGAACGTCGTTCGGGATAGGCGCAGAGAAAGCTGCCGACGACGAATTCGCTTTCGCCGTACGCGGCCGACGTATCGTAATAGCGGAAGCCGAGGTCAAAAGCCCTCTCGAGAACGGCCCGATCCTTCCTCAGCTTATCGGGGCCGATACCATCGCGTCCAAGCCAGGCGCAGCCGATGCCATAAGCGCATTCGCCGCTGCCGGCTCGCATGCGGAAACCGCGCGCTTCCTCGATAAACGGCTTCATTCCTGCAGGTTCGAACATAGACAACACGTTCCACCTCCTCTTTTCAGACGAAGCTGCGGATCCGGGAGCAGCAGCGGTCGCCTGCGGTCGTTGGCGCCGGATTTTCCAACGCTTCTTCGTTATTCGCACTCATGCGGGGATTCTCCTTCCCGCCCAAGCATTAAAATCGCCGCGCAAATCAGTAGATTTGCAAAGAATCACACACGCCTGCTGCGGAATAGCAAAAAGTCGAAAAGTTGCATTCGGACAACCTTCCAAAATTCATCGCCGCAGGCCGGCAAAAATGCCAGGAAAATTGCTGATCGGGCAACTTTACCACCTCGACCTCCCGAAAAGCTGCCCAAGGGCAGGAATCCCGGCGCTCAACTGGCCCCGGCCCAGCAGATTGGCAAAGATCCTTCACACTACATTTCCAAGCGGGGAGCTCTCCTTTCGTCGGCGTTCGTGCAATCACACCTTAGGAACCGCCCCGCATGTATGCCATGTAAATGCAATCATCCTAGCAATTTCGTTGCGATCCGGGCCCGACCTATTCTATGATAGACGTATCTTACGATAGAACAGGATGGATCTCGCAATGAACGAGAACAAAATATTGATCGTCGACGGCATGGCGCTGCTCTTCCGGGCGTATTTCGCACAGTCGTACGACGCCCGCAGAATGGCGGACGGCACGCCGACGAACGCCGTTTACGGCTTCCTGCAATACTTGTTCGACGCCGTCGGCCGCTTCGAGCCGACGCATGTATTGTGCTGCTGGGATCTGGGCAGCAAAACCTTCCGCACCGAAATCTACGACAGCTACAAGGCGAACCGGCCGGAAGCGCCGGCAGATCTCATCCCGCAATTCACGCTCGTGAAAGACGTCGTCGCCGCGCTAGGCATTCCGAATCTCGGCCTGGAAGGCTACGAGGCCGACGATTGCATCGGCACGCTGTCGACGAAGCTGAGCGGACTCGGCCATGTCTACGTGCTTACGGGAGACCAGGATATGCTGCAGCTCGTAACGGAGAGCGTCCATGTCGTCATCATGAAGAAAGGACGCGGCAACTACGCCGTGTACGACATCGACTTCCTGCGGGAAGACAAAGGCGTGCATCCGTTCCAGATCATCGAGATGAAAGGGCTGACAGGCGATACGAGCGATAATTATCCCGGCGTCAAAGGCATCGGCGAGAAGACGGCGCTCAAGCTGCTGCAGGAGTACGAATCGATCGACGGCATCCTGGACAATCTGGAATCGTTGTCCAAGAGCATCAAGGCGAAGATCGAATCCGACCTCGACATGCTGCACTTATCCCGCACGCTCGCACGCATCAACATCGACGTGCCGATTCATTGCGAGCTGGACGCCTGCCAATTGGCGGTCCCCATGGAGACGGCGCAGCCGGTATTCGAACAGTACCGGTTGACATCGCTGCTGAAGCTGATCGGCAAGCACGCCCAAGCGCCCCTTGAAATGGCGAACAGCATCCTCTAAGCGTGATTGCGTCGCATTCGCAAGCGCACTCCTGCTCTCTTATCATGACAAAAGGGACATCGGCCAGCACCCAGCTGCGTCGATGTCCCTTTCTTATTGCAACTATAATTTCAGCCCTCGTGCAGCAGGCATCAGCACTCGCCGCGAATGAATGCGCCGATACGCAGCGCGGCTTCCCGCAGACGGTCTTCATGCTCCACGAGAGCGATGCGGACATAGCCTTTTCCTTCGGCGCCGAACGCGTCGCCGGGGATGACCGCGACGCCCGCCCTTTCGAGCATTTCCCGGGAAATTCGACGCGCGTCCCAAGGCTCAGACAGCTGCCGATGCATCGGCGGCAGCTTCGCCCACAGGAACATTGTCGCTTTCGGGCGCGCGATGTCCCAGCCTTGCGCTGACAACGCTTCTACCAGCACGTCCCGGCGGCGTTCGTACATGTCCCCGACTTTCCTTCCGGCTCCTGCTATATCCAGATCCAGCGCGACGATGCCCGCTTCCTGCACGGGAAGAAAAACCCCGTAGTCGATGTTGGCTTTCAGCTCGCGCATCGCCGCTACCGCTTCGCGGTTCCCCGCCAGGAAGCCGATGCGGCAGCCGGCCATGTTGAAGCTCTTGGACAGCGAATGGAATTCGACCGCCGTCTCGATCGCGCCTTCGACTTCCAGAATGCTCGGAGGCCGGTAACCGTCGAATGCCATCTCCGAGTAGGCCAAATCATGCACGATCAGGACGCCGCGCGCTTTGGCCGTCTCGACGGCATGGCGGAAGAAGGCCAGATCCGCAACGGCCGAGACCGGGTTGCTCGGATAGTTGAGCAGCATGAATTTCGTCCGCTGCCAGACGTCGTCCGGGATCGCGCCGAAATCGGGCATATAGCCGTTCTCGGCCCGAAGCGGCATCAGATACGGTTCAATGCCCGCAAGCGCCAAGCCTGCCGCGTACACCGGATAACCCGGATCGGGCAGCAGCGCGATGTCGCCGGGATTGCACAAGGCGAGCGCCAAGTGGCCGAGTCCGTCCTGCGAGCCCATCAGCGAGACCAGCTCCTGCTCGGGATCGACGGTAATGCCGAACCGGAACGCCAGCCATTCGGCCGCTTTCGCGAGGAAGGCCGCCGTCCCTTTCGAGCCGGGATAGCCATAAGCGTCATCGCGCAGCGCCGCTTGGCTCAGCGCGTCCCGGATCGCGGCCGAAGGCGGCAGGTCGGGGCTGCCGATGCTTAAATCGATGACGTCCAGGCCGCGGCCGATCGCGGTCCGCTTCCATGCGGCAACCTCGGCAAAGATCGACGACCCGAGCCGCGACAGCCGGTCCGCCCGCCATGTTTTCGTAGTCAAACGCTCGTCCTCCCCGTCTCCGTCAACCCCAAATGCGGTCGAAATCTTCGTCCTTGAATCCGACCGTGACGACGGTGCCGTCCGTGACGATCGGACGCTTGATCAGCCGCCCGTTGGAGGCGAGCAAAGCGATCTTCTCGCTGTCCGTCATGCCGGGGAGCTTGTCCTTCAGTCCCATTTCCTTGTACGCCTCGCCGGACGTATTGAAGAATTTCTTCACATCCAGGCCGCTTTTCTTGACAAGATCGGCCAGCACGTCCGCGGACGGCGCCGACTCGAATACGTTATGCTTCTCCAGCTCATGCCCTTTGCTCTCCAGCGATTTGATCGCCATGCGGCAAGTACCGCATTTGGGATATTCATAGATCGTTAATTTCTTCATCGTGACGTAATCTCCAATCGTAGCAACCTATCGAATTGCTTTTCTATTGTGCATTGAAACGCCATGGTGAAAGCGACCGGTTTGAAGCCGTTGCAGCCGCCGCGCGCAGCATCAGTTAGAGCTTCAGCATCTCGGCTTCCAGCCGCCGGAGATCGTCCGGCAGCGACGCTTCGAAGGACATCCGCTCCCGCGTGATGGGATGCGTGAACGACAGCTTCGCCGCATGCAGCGCCTGCCGGTCGACAGCCGCTTCCAGCACGTCCGCGACACGCGGCTTCGCGGACGCAGAACGGGCTGCGGCGTCATGCCCGCTCTGTATGCCGCGCTCGCGCTCAGGGTCCAGCTTGTATGGCCCGCCGCGCCCGCCCGCTTCATCCTTACCGCTCTGCCTGTCCAGTCCGTTCTCTCCATCCGGCTCGCTCCGCCCGTTCGCCGCACCGCTGCCCGCGTAGCCGTACAGCTTGTCCCCGACGAGCGGGCAGCCGACATGCTTCATATGGACGCGAATCTGATGCGTCCGTCCCGTCTCCAGCTTCAAGCTCACTTTGGCGGCAGCCCCGCCGCCATAGATGTCTTCCACCTCATAGTGCGTCATCGACGGATAACCGTCCGGCGTAACGACGCGCAGATGCGGATTCTCCTTGTCGCGGTCGATCGGCTCGTCGACGGTCGCCGCGGCCGCCGGCGGAGCGCCGTAGACGTACGCGCGGTACCGCTTGTCCACTTCCCCGTTCTGCAGCTGCTCCGACAGCTGCTGATGGACGTAAGCCGTCTTCGCGATCGCGACAAGCCCCGACGTCTCCTCGTCGAGCCTGTGGATCGGCCTGAACCGCACCCGCTCCCCGCGCGACTTCCAATAATGGACGACGCCGTTGGCCAGCGTGCCCGTGTAATGGCCGTGCGTCGGATGGACGATAAGACCCGGCGGTTTGTTCACGATGAGCACGTCCGCGTCCTCGAAGACGATATCGAGCGCCATCGGCTCCGGCAAAATATCGTCGGACTCCTCCTGTTCCATCCGCAGCTCCAGCACGTCTCCCGCTTCCACGCGGTCGTTCGTGTAGACGCGCTCGCCGTTCGCCGTAATGCCAAGCTCCGTCAGCTTCAGACGCGACAGCAGCTTGCGAGAGACGCCGAGTCGCCGCTCCAGGACGGTGCGCACCATCTTGCCGGCGTCTTCTTCGCCCACGCGCACCGTCAGCGGCGGATAATATAACGTCTCGCTCATGATTCGCTTGCGCGGAACACGTCCGCGCTGCGGATATACGCGGTATCCTCCACGCCGAGCTTCGCGTTCGCGGCCCGCGCCGCCGCGAAGAAGTAGTCGGACAGTCGGTTCAGGTACATCATCACTGGAGCCGGCACCTCGACTTCCGCGCTCAGCGTTACGGCGCGCCGTTCGGCCCGGCGGCCGACCGTCCGGCAGACGTGAAGCAGCGCCGACGCCTCGCTTCCTCCCGGCAGGATAAACCTGGTGATGGGCGGCGCAGCCGCCGTATGCGCATCGATCCAGCCCTCCAGCCGGACGCTCGCTTCCTCCGTCAGCTTGAGCTCCCGCCCCTTCGGATCGCGGAACGCCAAGTCCGATCCGCAGTCGAACAGCTCCTGCTGAATCTCCAGCAGCTCCGCGACCAGTCCATCCAGCTGCCCGGTTGCCGCCGCGACGGCCGCCGCCTGACCGACGAAGCAATTCAGCTCGTCGATCGTGCCGTAGGCTTCCACGCGGCTGTCGTCCTTGCGGACGCGCCCGCCCTTCACGGACGTTTGTCCTTCGTCTCCCGTTCGCGTATACAGTTTCATGCTCGACTCTCCTTTAAGCGCGGCCCATGGCCGCCGATTCGTTACCTTCCACTATAGCACAATTCGTCCCGTTCGGGCTTGCCGCCGCAGGCGCATCCCCCGTATCGGCATACACAACAAAAGAAGCCCCATGGAAGGGGCCTCTCCTAGGCGCTTGAACGTCAACCGTCAGTTCAACTGCGCCGTGCCTTTATTCGTCTTGTACCGCATGTATTCATTGATCTTCGTATCGAGCAGCCGGCTGAGACCGATGACCTTCTCTGAACTGAACGTCGCTTCTTCCGCGTAGGATTGTTCCATCTTCATGCGCAGCGCATGGATTTCGTCTTCCAACCGACGTATGGACGATGAGGATACAAGCTTAAGACCCGTTTTTGCACAAGTCATTGCCATCCCTCCTGTCATCAATGAACGCAACCCAACGACGCTTGTGCAGAGCGACGGCTAAAGATTTTATAAAGATTTACAACAAATTATAACAAAGACTGACAGTATTGACTATCGCTATTTTACTCTCCCTTTATTTTCCTAACGTATTGGCCCATGCGCTCGATCGCTTCCGTCAGCTGGCTGACCGAAGTCGCGTACGAACAGCGGAGATGGCCTTCGCCGCCAAGGCCGAATACGTCGCCCGGCACGGCTGCGACCTTCTGCTCGGTGAGCAGCCCCGTCGCGAACTCCTCGGACGTCATTCCGAGTCCGGCGATGGACGGGAACGCATAGAAAGCGCCCTGCGGCTCGTGGCATTCCAGGCCGATGTCGCGAAAGCCCTTCACGACCAGCCTGCGGCGCTGGTTATACGATTCCACCATGCGGTCCTTCTCCTCCATGCCGTTGCGAAGCGCTTCAAGCGCCGCGACCTGCGCCATGTTGGAGGCGCACATCACCGTGTACTGATGGATCTTCAGCATGGCCGCAATGAGCTCCGGATGACCGCAGGCATAGCCGAGCCGCCAGCCCGTCATCGCGAAGGATTTGGAGAAGCCGCTGACGAGGATCGTGCGGTCCTTCATGCCGGGCAGCGCCGCGAAGCTGACATGCTTCGTGCCGTAAGTCAGCTCGGCGTAGATCTCGTCGGAGATGACGATCAGATCGTTCTCTTCCACCACTTTGGCGATCGGCAGCCAATCCTCGTACGTCATGATGCCGCCGGTCGGATTGCTCGGATAGCACAGGATGAGCAGCTTGGAGCGAGGCGTGATCGCCGCTTGGAGCGACTCCGCCGTCAGCTTGAACGAATCCTTCGCGTACGTCTCGATGCCGACAGGAACGCCGCCGCTGATCGACGTGATCGGCGAATAGGAAATGTAGCACGGCTCCGGCACGAGAATCTCGTCCCCGGGAGCGATGAGCGCCCGCAGCGCCAGATCGATCGCTTCGCTGCCGCCGACCGTGACCAGCACTTCCTTGGCCGGATCGTACGTTACTTTGAACTCGTTGTGCAGGTAATAGGCGATCTCCTCGCGCAGTTCGGGCGTGCCCGCATTGGACGTATACTGCGTCTTGCCCATCTCGAGCGCATATACGCAAGCTTCGCGCACATGCCAAGGCGTGACGAAATCGGGCTCGCCGACGCCAAGCGTAATGATGTCCTTGCGGCCGGCAGCCAAATCGAAGAACCGCCGGATGCCGGACGGTTTTATGGCTCTGACTTGAGGCGCCAAGTAGTCCGCCATCGATGCTCGCTTCGAAGCGCTTCGTTGTTGCTCATCGATAATCATAAGGCATGCACCCCTTACGGCGAGATGAGAAGACGATGGTCATCCTCATGCTCTTCGAATATAATGCCGTCTTGCTTGTATTTCTTAAGAACAAAGAAGGTCTTCGTGGAAAGCACGGCATCGATCGGGGACAGCTTGTTGGACACGAAGGACGCCACGTCCTTCAGCGTCTTGCCTTGCACCTCGACGAGCAGGTCGTACGCGCCGGACATCAAATAAACCGATTTTACTTCCGGGTATAAATAGATCCGTTCCGCGATGCCTTCGAATCCGCGGCCGCGTTCCGGCGTAATTTGTACTTCGATGAGTGCGGTAACCTTATCGTCTTCAACCTTGCTCCAATTGACAACGGTCGCATATTTGACGATGATATGATCCTGCTCCATCTCCGCAATCGCCTGCTTCACGTCCTCCAGCGGCGCGTCGATCATCGTCGCGATCAGATCCGCAGTGCGTCTTGCATCTTCCTTCAGCAGCTCAAGTATTTGCATTTTCCGTCCGTCCATCGCCAAACCTCCTGATCATAACTATAAAAACTATATTACAACGAATCCAAGCTTCCTGCAAAGCAGAAAGCGTTCCGGCTCGCCCAAGGCGAGAGGGCCGTTGCCATCATTATGGCGGCAGTGCGTTTCATTCCGGAGAAATTTAAGCCTCAGCCTAAAAAAAGGAACTTTCGGCGCTTATGTTTCAAGGTGAAACGCCTATCGCCATCATTGTGGCGGCACAAAGTGTCGAAAAAGTCCAACGGACTTTTCGGTACTTTATTATTATTTAGCGATACCCTCCGCGAGGTTTCTTCGAACGCATCGTCCTGCAAAGACAAGAATAGCCTCCTACGTATCCCGCGAATCCTGCGTATCGGACCGAGGATGCGTTATTCAGTCAAAATTGGCGTTTTGGACGTCACAATCGGACACAGGATCCGTTATCGCCTCCGGAAAGAGCCGAAAACCAGTCTTTCGGGCGAAATAGCGGATCTCCTGTCCGGCAGCGCGCGAAAAAACATGAAAATCAGGCAATAGCGGATCGCCTGTCCGGACCGACACCTCGGATGGCATCGACAGGGACTGGCGGTCATCGAATAAATGGTTCAGTAGGCAAGCGACGGCTTTAACGAAGCGCGCTCCGAACTGCCTGCGCTATCCGGCATCATCCAATACAGCATTCGCGACAATCCACGCAGCCACTCCGGCGGCAGCGCGTTTCCACGCCGGAAAATATGTAAAAAGACCCCGAAGGGTCTTTGCTTGTCGAATTCCGGGATCCCGGCCGATTACATGTATGTCGGATTGTGACCCTGCGCATGCTGCCCGCCCTGCTGCCCCATATGCTGCTGTCCCATGAATTGGGGCTGCATTTGCATCTGCATCTGCATTTGCTGCTGTTGATTTTGATACTGCGAATTACGGAACGCGGACTGGCCGAAGCCGATCTGATGCAGGAACTGCTCCGTCTTGTGCTCGGTCTGCTGGTTCTGCTGCAGCGCCTTGTCGATATCCTGACGCAGCGCCGGAGACGAGGTGCTGTACATATTGTTCTGTTCCATGACTTTATACAGCTGTCCCTGCATCTGCAGCGTGCTGTTGAGCAGGTTCGTGAACAACTGGCGAACAGACTGGCAGCTGGCTTCCGTCGCGGCGGTTGCGTATTCGTTAACGACGCGTTTCAAATCCGCCAGGACGGTATACGCCAAATCCTCGTCCGACAGCATAGGATGGGAATGGGCTTGTCCTTGATGTTGTTGCATGTCGATGAATCCTCCCGGTCGCTTAAGTATGGTTTTACTCCGTCATAGCCGTACGTAATCGTCAGTGCGACTGCGGCTGCGTAGGCGCAAGCTGCTGGTGCTGTCCGATGGCATGAAGCAGCATCTGCGTATGCTGTTGATGCGTTTGAATCATATGCATGCCGATTTGCTTCAAAGCCGGATTCGTGGCGGATGCCGCCAATACCGCGTTTTGCTTGATGAGCAAGTCCTCGTTCGAGATAGAGTCCACCAAGTACTCCAGCTCTTTGCCTGTCAATGCTTGAATCAAGACAATCCCTCCTGTTTCCATGGATTTTTAACCCTCGTGTAGTATGTCCCCGGGCTTTGCTTCCTATGTAACGCTTCTTCCCCGAAGGGAAGAACCGGTCGCGGCCGATCGTTACGGCAGATGTACCGTCTTCACGTGGTCGAAATGCAGATAAACGGAGCTGCCGCCGGCGGTAGACAGTTCGATGATGTTCTGGTCGATGCTTTTGAGCACGCCGATTTTGTTCGGATTCTCGCCCAGATCCAGAATGACGAACTCGCCGATGAGCTTGCGGAGCTGCTGGTCGAACGTGCGGGCCAGCGTGATCGGCGACGGCTTGAGCGGGAATTGTTCGGGCGTCAGCGTGTAAGGCGTGACGTTCGGATTGTACGGAATGAGAAATTTCAGATGCGTGAGCGACACGACCACCGAATGGTACACAGGCGAATAGAATACGAAAAAATCATTCATGACGCTCGTCAAATAACCGTGGATCGATTGATTGCCGGTAATGTAGATTTCGGAAAACATGCCCTTGGCGTTCATCAGCACTTTGCGGTAGGAAATCGGATCGTTCTGCGGCTCGAAAGGCAGATCCGGCACTTGAAATTCCTGCGAGTCGGGTTTGGCAAGCCGCAGCTGCTGAACATGAATGAGCGGGATGTACAGGAATTGCGTACCGTTATGAACAACGAGTATGTCTTGGCCCATATCGATGAGCTTGCCTTGGATCGGCAGCGATTTGCCGGAGATATCAAGCTCGACGTAACGGTCTAGCAACGGGTGACGGTGTTTCATGAAATCGACCTCCTTTCATCCAGTTAATTGCGTCCGGGCTCTAATTCAGCGGGCCGGCTGCACAGGCGTGAACGGAGATTCAGGTCGGTCAGCGACTACGTCCCGGCCGCGATAACATACATGTTGTTCAGGAGGACGACGGAATCGCCGGCCCCCCGCCGGAGGCGTCCACAATCACATAGATACCGAACGCAAACAAGAGGAAGCCAGGGAGTCTTCGCCGCCAAAATCTCCAGCACGGAGCGATTCGCGGCCGTATTGCAAGGTAAGATGCGGAGCCGGCAGCGGCTTCGACAGCCGGCGGCTTGCGCCCGGAGCCGGGCCCATAGGGACCCGGCCCGGATCGCCGCCGCGAATCAATGTGAGCTGCCGTCATCCGCCGAAGCGTGCAATCAGCCTTTCTTGCCCCGCAGCGTACTGGAGGTTTTACCGCTTTTCTTGCCGGATTTGCTGCTCTTGCTGCTCGTGTTGCGGCTGCTCGTGTTACGGTTGCTTGCATTGCGGTTGCCGCCGGAGGACGAGTTGCGGTTGCCCCGGGACGAAGAATTGCGGTTGCCGCCGGAGGAGTTGCGATTGCCGCCGGACGAGGAATTGCGGTTGCCGCCGGAACCGCTGCTGCCTCTGCTGCCGCGGCTTGCGTAGATGCCGGCCGTGTTGACCGTCTTGATATGGTAGAGCGGGATTTGCACCAGTTCCGGACCGACGACGAGCAGCAGCGCTTCGCTGCCGACTTGCGCGATGAAGCCTTCGATGCGCTCAGGACCGCCCCAGTTGATTTGAACGAATTTGCGCGTCAGGTGTTGAAGCACGCCGACGAAGCTGTTCGCCATGATATACGTACGCGTTCCTCCCGTGCGGGTACCGCGCGAGCCGCGGGAACCGCCGGAGCCTGCCGCAAGGTCGGTTACGCTTTTCACATGGCTGGAGTTGACGTAAACGTGTCCGCCTGTCGATTTAAGCACCAGGTAGCCGGGTTGAACGCCGATCAGCATACCTTCCAACGATTCGGGACCGCCGCGGTTGATGCGCACGTTCATGCCGACTTTGTCGTTCATGAATTGGCTGCCGCTTTTGCAAGATTTGCTGCTCTTGTGGTGATTGTGCTGCATGCTTCCTTGTTCCTGCTGCATGCCTTGATCGGCAAGCATGCCGTAAGGTTTGTAGCTGACTGCATCGTTAGTCATGTTACCCCAGCATAAACTCATACTGAAATCCCTCCGCATTAATAGATTCTGACTTTGCCCCATGAAGACCAAAGGGTGCAAACACGATCCGATACTTGCTGTCATAACGGTTCATTCTACTCGCTTCGGCGTTCATCCCTCCAATGCTTGCCCCAGTGAAATCTATCATGGGAGACAATTTATAATGTATTTATATGTATCCGGTATCCATAGGGTACTAGATTGTCATCTATTTCTAATAAGTTGAGTCAATAACCCGGTGCGATTGATAGATTCGACACATAGCTTGTATAGAATCTATTAAAAGGAGTTGAAGTTGGGATGGCTAAGACGCAAAAGAATAACTATGGAGGCGGCAACTGCACGCAAGGGAACCGGACGCAAGGCACGCGAGGGGACCGCACGCAAGGCACGCGGGGGGATCGCACGCAAGGCACGCGAGGGGATCGCACGCAAGGCACGCGAGGGGATCGCACGCAAGGCACGCGGGGGGATCGCGGTAACTGCACGCAAGGGGATCGCGGCAACCGCTCCCAGGGCAACCGCACTCAGGGCAACCGCTCCCAGGGCAACCGCTCCCAGGGCAACCGCACTCAGGGCGGTTCCCGCGGTCATAACAGCGGCTGGGGCAGCAAATAAGGAGTGACCGATAGACGATCGCCCGCATAGTGTAAATAAGCTGAAGCCTATCGAATGCGATAGGCTTTATCTTTTGCCTAAGGAGATGGTCTAATGTCCGGGGAAGGGCTGCCTACGCGCAAAATAACGATTGACGAGGACGATCTGCGCCGTCTTCAGGCTGACGTATGGAGCAATGAATTCGCGCCCGTCAAGCTTGAACTGAACGGCAAGACGATGGACGCCAAGCTGCGGTTTCGCGGAGGCCACACACGCAACTATCCGAAGAAATCCTACGAGATCCATTACGGCGACAACGGCATTCTCCATTGGAACGCGGAGTTCGACGACCCGTCGATGATCCGCAATGCGCTGTCGTTCCGTTTCTTCAATATGATGGGGGTGCCGGCGCCGCGCACGAAGCATATGTGGCTGGAATGGAACGGCTATCCGCACGGGGTGTACCTGGAAATCGAATCGGTCGACTCGGCCTTCTTCCGCAGGCGCAGCATCGGCTCCAAGTCGCTGATCTACGCGGTCAACGACAAGGCGAATTTCGGTCTGATCGATCCCGAAACCGACGAGCGCAAGCAAACGCTGCTGGAAGGCTATCGGGTGATGAAAGGAAACGCGAACACGGAGAAGCGGCTCATTCGTTTCGTAGGCAGCATCAATCGCCTGCGGAAGAGCTCGCTGCGTTCTCTTCTGGTCAATCGGCTTGACGTAACGGTCTATTTGAAGTGGCTGGCAGGCGCGGTGTTGACGGGAAACTATGACGGGTTCGATCAGAATTACGCGCTTTACGAACATGCATCGACGGGGAAATACCGGATTATTCCTTGGGATTACGAGGGTACTTGGGGACGGAACTGCTACGGGAAGCTCTGCGGCAGCGATTTGGTCGACGTAAAGGGCTACAACATGCTGACCCGCAAATTGCTGGCTTTCAAACCTTACCGGCAGGCATACCGCAAAATTTTGGCGGCGATGCTGGAAAGCAAATTCACGCTCGACGCCATCGAACCAGAAATCGACAGCCTGTACGAGCGGATTACGCCGGCGATCCGGGACGATTTCACGCGCAAATGGCCCTTCCACTCCTTCGAAGACGAGCCGGAATTGTTCCGCAGCTACATCCGGGAGCGCAGGGCCATTATTAAAGAAGAATTGCGTACGTGGACGAATTGACCGTAAGCGGCAAGGCCAAGCCGACGGCTTCGCCGTGCCGTTCCAAGCCAAGCCGGCATGAATGACGCTGAACGACTCGGTTTGCCGCCAGGCATTGTGCGGCGAACGGCATGTGATGCAGCTTAAAACAAATCCATACTTAAATAGCGTTCGCCGCTGTCCGGGGCGATGCAGAGCACCCGCCCGCCCGATCCGATCCGGCGGGCCTGTTCCATGGCGGTCCAGACGGCGGCGCCGGAGGAAGGTCCGAGCAGCAGCCCCTCCTCCCGGGCAAGCCGGCGCATCGTACCGATCGCCGCATCGTCCGATACTTGCACGATTTCATCGTAAACGGACGTATTCAGGATGCGCGGCACGAATCCCGGGCTCGTGCCGACCAGCTTATGCGGGCCCGGCTTGCCGCCGGACAGCACGGGCGAGCCGAGCGGCTCGACGACGGCGACGTACAGTCCGGGAATGGCGGCTTTCAGCGTTTCGCCCGTGCCCGTGATCGTGCCGCCGGTTCCGGCCGTGGCCACGAATACGTCCAGCCGGCCTTCCGTCTGGCGAAGAATTTCCTGTGCGGTCGTGACGCGGTGAATATCCGGATTCGCTTCGTTCTCGAATTGGTTCGGAATGTAGCTCCCCGGCCGCTCCGCCTGCAATTCCAGCGCGCGCTTGATCGCGCCCGGCATCCGCTCGGCCGCAGGCGTCAGCTCGACTTCGGCACCGTACGCCCGGAGCAGCCCGATCCGTTCCTTCGTCATATTGTCGGGCATGACGAGAATAAGCTTGTACCCTTTGGCCGCCGCGTTCATGGCAAGGCCGATCCCGGTATTCCCGCTTGTCGGCTCGATAATGGTCGCGCCCGGCTTCAAGATGCCCTTCGCTTCGGCGGACGCGATGAGCGCGTATGCCGCCCGGTCCTTGACGCTTCCGCTCGGGTTGAAGCGCTCCAGCTTCACCAGCACCTCGGCGGCTCCCCGCTCCTTCATGCGCCGGAGCGCCACGACGGGCGTTTCCCCGATTAATTTCGTAATATCGTTCACAATGCGCGGCATCGATTTCTTCCTCTCTCTACCCCTCACGATGCAATCATGACGAGGGTTCCTTTCTTCCTTGCACGGTCTTGCCCAGCAGGCCCCGCATCAGCAGCCAGCCTAATATCGGGAACGCGCCTACCGCCAGCATCAAGAATGGCACGACATAATCGGACTTCTCCATGAAAGGAAGCACGAGCAAATATGCCGCAACGCCGACGATGCGGCCGGCCGTCAGCCCCGCTTCGCGCAGGATGACGAACTCTTCGCGCTGCCTGGCGCTCTCTTCCGAGCTGCCGATCAAGTCAAACACCGTCGACGTCATCGGGATGATGTACAGCGGCATGAACAGCGCGGTGCCGATGCCGAAGATGAGCAGCGTCCGATAGGACAGCGGCCAGAAGAGCGGCGCGATAGCAGCCGTGACGGCGATCGCTCCGATCAGCATCGCGGCCCGCCGCCGTTCCGGCTTCAGCAAGCGTCCGATCAGCCAGAAGCTGACAAGCGCCACAAGCGATGTCACGAGCGAGAAGTTGCCGAGCTTGCCTTCGTTCTTCGTCGCCAGGAAGACAAGCAGGCCGATGAAGAACATGTAGACGCCTTCGCGGACGCCTTGGCACACGATCGCCGGAACGGCATGGCGCCAAGGATTGCCCCGCTCGCGCAGCTGGCGGAAGCCGTGCAGCCAGTCGTACGTGCCGCTCGACTCGCGCTTCTTCAGCCAGAAGCTGAGCACGACGGCGATGGCGAAGATGACCGACGATATCGTGAAAATGATTGAATAGCCGCGTTCGCCCTTGCTCATCGTAATCAGCCAGCCCGAGATCCATGGCGCGACGATGCCCGCTCCCGAACCTAGCAGTCCCGCCCAGCCGTTGAATCGGTCGCGGTTGCCCGGCTCCGTCACTTCGAAATAGACGACGTTGAACGCGAGCCAGAACAAGCCGTTGCCGATGCCGATCATGACGCCGAGCGGGACCGCATAGGCAACCGCCGACTTGCCGAGCAGCAGAACCGTGAAATAGAACAAGCCGGACAGCGCGACGCCGACCCGGAGACTGTTCATCTTGTTATGTTCCTTGACCCACTTCCCCGCAAGCCAGAACGTCAAGCCGCTGACGAGAAATTGCGTCAGATTGAACCAGCCGACCAAGGCGAACGATTGGCTGGATTTCCACAGATAAATCGGCAGGAACGTCCCCGATAACGCGTTGGCCGTCCCAAGCAACGCCTGAACGGCGAGCAGCAGGACGGCTTGACCGTCCAGCGAGCGTGTTTCGTAATCTCTTTTTCCGCCGCCTTCGTTCGAGACGGTCCGCATACGGGATTTCTCCTTGCCTGCGAACCAGCGCGATTGAACGGCATGTTTACCCTGCTCCAAGCAGCATTCCTCCTGCCTGCTGAAATCAGGAGTCTGACCATGCGCGCAGCGGAAGACAATCCGATACCTGTTGCTCCGCTTGGTCAAAACTCATGGGAGTAAGGTACCCTCTTGCCGGATAACCATGCCGGGAATCGCGAATTGCATGAACTTGCCAGCGAATTCCTTCTTCATTAAGTTGCCTTGTTATGCTGCCTTGTGCCGGCCGTCCCTTACTGCTCGCCGGAGCCGGCAGACTCGGTCAGCAATTGAACGAGCCGTTCCTGATCCTCCACCGACAAGCGGTTCTCCGTATGGAAGCAGGACGGGCATACGTACAGCACGAGCGCAAACGGCGTCGCCAGCACCGGCTCGCCGAGCGCGGCCGGAATTCGCGGCGCGAAGCGCTCGCCCGTGACGATCTGCGTGCCCGCCTCCAGCATCAGCTCCCGGCATGTCGGGCATTCCGGCGCTTCCAGCTGGTCGTCCAGCACGCGCTCCGTCGACTGTTCCAGCACGAGCCGGTCTTGGTTGTATTCACGGAAGTCAATCAGATCGTCCTGGCCATCCGTATCCCAGGCCGCATCCTCGCCGTCGACGTCCTGCTGCGCTTCGACGGCCTCGTCGTCGTTCAAATCCAGCTGCAGCGTGCGGTAGCCCGACAGCTCGTTCTCGCAGTGCGGGCAGTGCCGCTCGGGACCGATCTCCTCGTCCCAGACGATTTCCGTCTGGCACCACGGGCATATTACCGGTCCTGCTTCCTCATGCTTATGTTGATTGCTCATAGAAACGTCGCTCCTTGCCGCTTGAAATATCTACTGCATTAAATATATAACACCGATTATAACGAACAACGCGGCTAACGCGAACAGCGTTCCCCATAAATATTTCATCTGTGCAACTATCCCCCAAGCTTATGCCCGCCGCCCGCTTAGGCGATCGTGGCGCCAATGACGTAAGACAGCGATATGGATATGATCATGGCGGTAAAGCCGACCGCCCGGTTGTCCTTCTCGATCTCGTCGTCGATCCGGAACACCGGCGTCAGAAATTCGAACAGAAAGTAAGCCGCGAGCAGAAGCGCATAGCCGAACATCGCCCAGACCAAGCTTTGGTACACCGTTTCGTTCGCCTCGATGGAGAAGCGAAACAGGTTGCAGATGCCGAATATTTTGCCTCCGGTCGCCATTGCGACGGCCATATTGCCTTTCTTGATTTCCTGCCAGCATTTATAACGCGTGACAAGCTCGAAAACGTACAGGAACACGAGCAGCGCCAGCACCGCTACGGAAACATAGGCCAGCGATGCCGCGAACGTATTGCTGAGCAGCCGGTCGACTTCCTTATCCATCGCTTGACCCCGCCCTTCCTACTTCAATTCCGCTACGGTAACGCCCGCTCCGCCTTCGCCGTATCGTCCCAGGCGGTAGCCTTTCACATGCTTGTGCCTGCGCAGGAAATCGCTGATGCCGCTGCGCAGCACGCCCGTTCCGTGGCCGTGAATGATGAACACCTGGCCGAATCCGGCAAGGAACGACTCGTCGAGGAACCGGTCCACTTCCAGAATCGCTTCTTCCAGGTTCGAGCCGCGCAGGTCCAGCTCCGACCGGACGTTCTCGTCGCGGGTCCGTTTCAGGCTTGCCGCCAGCTTCGGCTGCTGCGTCTTCGCCGTCTCGGCGCTCTTCACGAGCTCAAGGTCGCTGAGCGCCACCTTCATCTTCAGAATGCCGAGCTGCACGAGCGCTTCGCTTCCGGTGATCTCGACGACATGGCCGCGCTGGCCGAGGCTGTATACCATTACCTCGTCGCCGCCCCCGATCGGCTGCGGCTTGCTGCCCTTCGCCTTGCTCTTGGCGGGCTTGCGCGACTCCGGCGTCGCCTCGTCCAGCCTGCGGCGCGCTTCCGTCAGCTTATGATCCTTGACCGCGGCGCCTTCTTCCTGCGCCAGCTTGCGCAGGTCGGCGATAATCTCCTCCGCCTCCCGCTTCGCGCGCTGCATAACTTGGCGCGCTTCCTCCTGCGCCTTCTCGAGCAGCTTCTCGCGCTGCTCCTCGAAGCGCTGCAGCTCCGCTTCGTGGCGCGCCTGCTGCGCTTCCAGCTGCTTGCGGAGCGCCTCGGCCGTCTGCCGTTCGGATTCGGCGCCCAGCCGGTCTTCCTCCAGCGAGGCGATCATCGACTCGACGCGTACGTCCTCCTCGCTCACCTCGCCGCGCGCATGCTCGATGATGTGGCGCTGCAAGCCGAGCCGCTCGGCGATCGCGAACGCGTTGCTTCGTCCCGGCACGCCGATCAGCAGCCGGTATGTCGGGCTCAGCGTGGCGATATCGAATTCCATGCTCGCGTTGATGACGCCTTTGCGATTGTACGCGTACGCCTTCAGCTCGCTGTAGTGCGTCGTCGCGACGATCCGGCAGCCGAGCTTGTGCATATGCTCCAGAATCGCGATCGCCAGCGCCGAGCCTTCCGCCGGATCGGTGCCCGCGCCGAGCTCGTCGAGCAGCACGAGGCTCTTCGGCGTCATGTTGTTCAGAATGCGGATAATATTCGTCAAGTGGCTCGAGAACGTACTCAAGTTCTGCTCGATGCTCTGTTCGTCCCCGATATCGGCATACAGCGCGTCGAAGACGCACAGCTGGCTTCCTTCCTCGGCAGGCACGAACAACCCGGACATCGCCATCAGGCTGAGCAGGCCGATCGTCTTCAGCGACACCGTCTTGCCGCCCGTATTCGGACCGGTAACGATGATCGCGGTGTAATTGTTGCCGAGTTCTACGTCGATCGGAACGACATTCTCGCGCGGGATAAGCGGATGGCGTCCCTTGCGCAGCTTCAGATAGCCCCTGTCGTTCATCATCGGCCTGGAAGCGCCCATCAGATGAGCGAGACGCGCTTTGGCGAAGGCAAAATCCAGCTTGCCGAGCAGGTCCAGGTCGATCAGCAGTTCGTCGGCGTAATCGGCCGTGAGCGCGGTCAGCTTCTGGAGAATCTTCTCGATCTCCCGCTCTTCCGCAAGCCGCAGCTCGCGCAGCTTGTTGTTCATGACGACGACCGCTTCCGGCTCGATGAAGAGCGTCGCGCCGGAGCCCGACTGATCATGGATAATGCCGCCGAAATTCGAACGGTACTCCTGCTTGACCGGGATGACGTAGCGATCGTTGCGGATCGTAATGATCGCGTCCTGCAGCATCTTCTGCACGGAAGACGAGCGAATCATGCTCTCCAGCTTCTCGCGCACGCGAGACTCGCCCGCGCGCAGCTCGCGGCGGATGTTCGCCAGCTCGACGCTCGCGCTGTCCATGACGTCCGCCTGCTCGTCGATGCAGAGGAAGATCGCGTCCTCCAGCGCCTTATGCTCCGTCAGCTGCTCGGCCATCGCCGCCAGCGACGGCACGGGATCGTCTTCATGCAGCTGCAGCACATGACGCTTGACGCGTCTGCCGCCGCGCACCGTTTCGGCGATTTCGAGCAGCTCCGACGGATTCAGGGTGCCGGCGATTTTGGAACGGAGGAGGGACGGCTTAATATCCGCCACGCCGCCGAACGGCGCGCTTCCTTTCAGACGGTCGGCTTTATAGGCCTCGTCCGTTACCTGCAGCGCATGCTTGACGTCCTCCAGGTCCGAGCTCGGATGCAGCGCATCAACCTCGGCTTTGCCGAGCGCCGTCGCCGCATGCTGTGCCAATTTATGTCCAATTTTCGCATATTCCAATGTCTGTAGTATTTTCGTGTCCAAGCGAGCACAACCCCTCTCGCTTCCTATTATAGCCGATGCGAACTCCGTACGCCACGATCGCCGAACCGTGAATGGCGCCGCCGAAAAAGGTAACACTACATGTACACGGGAAGTGTCACGCTTCTTGGAATCTGGCCCTTGCTTGAGGTCGCGCAGCTATCGGCGTCAAATGGAGGCCAGAAGCTTTGCCACTACTTTATGCAGGAGGTAATCGATATGCATTTTCTAGGTCATGTCGTTCGATTTATCGTCGCCGCGATCGTGCTGATGGTCGTCGGCTATATCGTGCCGCAATTCAGCGTAGGCGGATTCTGGAGCGCGCTCTTCCTGGCGTTGGTCATCGCCGCGCTGGGCTGGATCGTGGAAGGCATTTTCGGCAAGAGAGTTACGCCCTTCGGCCGCGGCATCGTCGGCTTCCTGATGAGCGCGCTCGTCATCTGGGTAGCGCAGTTCATCGTCGGCGGCGTGTCGGTAACGTGGCTCGGGGCGATTCTGGCGGCGCTCGTCATCGGGATCATCGACTTGTTCATTCCGATCAGCACGCCATATGAGGCCGGCAGAGACCAGGGCCGTTCTTAAACGTCCAACCAGGGGTTCAACAGATCGTCACAGCAATTTTGTCCCTTTCGCGCTATACTGGAAATGTTCAACAATCCATGTCTAGAGAAGGGGACACGATAATCATGAAAAAGTACTTGCTCATCTCCATGATGCTTGCCGCCGCGATCTTCGTTCTGGCTGCCTGCGGGTCGAACGCGAACAATACGAACAACAGCTCAAGCTCGAACGTCGAAGAAACCGGCACGGCGGCTGCGGCCAAGGTAACGATCAAGGCCAAACGTTTCGAGTTCGACCAGACCGAGTATAAAATCAAAAAAGGCGAGCCGACGGAAATTACCGTGGTGTCCGAGGACGGCGTTCACGGGGTCGAAATTCCCGATTTCGGCGATTTGAAGCTCGTCTCCGGCAAACCGAAGGTCGTCACGTTCAACGATGCGGGCACGTACGAATTCCAATGCGACATTCCGTGCGGAACCGGCCATGCCAAAATGGTGTCGAAAATCGTCGTTGAGTAAGGCAAACATCCGTACAAGCCAAACCCGAGTCCTTGTTTCCCGGAACTCGGGTTTGGCTTTTTTAGGGGTCATGCCGCAAGTGCCGGCTGTATACCGTTGTCTGATTGCGCTCATAAGCTGCGCTGATGAAGCGGCGTTTCGGGCGATTATGCGTCCATTTATCGGACAACCCGCAGGCTGCGTATAAGAAATCCTTATATAGCGCCTATTCCAACCGCTTACCGATGTCTGATACGATGTCTGCAACGCTAACGAAGAGGGTGGAGCATATGGCAACTGGCATACTGCAAGGACGCGTCGCCGTTATTACGGGTTCGGGAAGCGGACTGGGACGGGCGACCGCGATCGATTTCGCGGCGGAAGGCGCCCATGTCGCGCTGATCGGACGGCGTCCGGACAAGCTGGAGAGCACGGCCGCGGCCATTCGCGCCGCGGGCGGGGCCGGACGGGCGCTTGTCGTGCAGGCCGACGTTACCTCCGAGCAGGACGTCGAGCATGCCGTCGGCTGGATCGCGGCCGAGCTGGGGGCGATCGACATCCTCGTCAACAATGCGGCGATCTTCGAGCCCGGCTCGGTGCTGGAGCTGAACGCCCAGGAGTGGACAAGGCAAATCGCGGCCAATTTAACCGGGCCGTTCCTGATGACCCGGGCGGCTCTGCCGTTCATGCGCCGCGCCCGTTACGGGCGGATCATCAACATTACGTCCGGCCTGGCAAGCAACGGCGCAGGCGGATACGCCGCCTACAGCGCCTCGAAGGCCGGCCTGGAATCGCTCACGCGCACGACGGCCGACGAGGAGCATAACTACGGCATCCTGGTCAACGCGTTCAATCCCGGCACGATCCGTTCCGAAATGCATGCCACGGGCAACGATCCGCACAGCGTCACTTCCGGTTTGGTACGTCTCGCCTCGCTCCCCGCGCTCGGAACGACGGGAACGATTGTGACATGCTGAGCCGGTATAGATGATGATGATGGCAGGATAAGAAAAAGCCCACCTCTGCCGAGGTGGGACATCATGCGACGTTAGCCAGATTGTTGAGAACTATACGCTGCTTCGAGCAGGCTTGTGGCAATTTGCGCCCTGGCGCACGAACAGATCCTGCTGCCGCTTCGCCGGCGTGCATGGGCTGCTGTAACCGTTTCGGCACTTCGCGCAGCTACTGAGTGAAGTGCGGCGGCGTATGACGGCTGTCAACCTCTTGTGGCGTGGACTGCTGTAACCGATTCGAACCAGCCGGATCGGGCTGGTTCACGGTGCGTCCGTCGATGCAAGGAAGCGGACAGGAGATCCGTTATTCGCTGCTTTATGACGTTTTTTCGTGTGCTGGCGGACAAGAGATCCGTTATATCAGCCAATTAGCATGTTCTTGGTAACCATCCCGGCCAATAACGGATCGTGTGTCCGTTCGCAGCCCCCAAAAGTAAGATTCCGCCAGAATAAAATTCCTGTAGAGGCTAAGAAATCGTCTTGGAACAGAAAAGAGTGCCTCTGGTAAGATGGATTGTAACGGGTCAGAGCCCTTAATCGCCATCATCCACCAGGAGGACACTCATACCATGAAGTTTAACGCATCGAACGCCATTAATCAACGGATTGAAAAAATTACCCCTCAGCATCTTATCGTCGGAATTGACATTGCCAAAGAAACGCATGTCGCAGCTGCCGTGAACTTCCGCGGGATCCAGCAAGGCCGCAAGCTCGTTTTCTCCAATCATGCCGATGGCCTTGAACGCTTGCTGCGGTGGGTACAGGACTTGCAACGGGCGTATGGGTTTACGGAGGTTATCTTCGGCGCCGAATCGACGGGACATTACTTTCTCAATGTGGCCTTCGCCCTGCGTAAACGAGGACTTACCGTCGTTCTGGTCAATCCGCTGACGACGAAACGGAATAAAGAAAACCGAGATAACAAACCTTCCAAAAACGATGCAAAGGACGCCGTGACCATCGGCGACGTCGTCTCTCGCGGGTACTACACGGAGTGGGTGGTTCACGATCCGGTATACCGGCAGCTGCACGCCTTGGTCAATGAACGCGAGGCGATGAGCGATGCCCTCACCGTCATCGACAATCAACTTCAGACGGCGATCGATCAGGTGTTTCCGGAATTCTGGTCGGTCTTTAAACACTGGGACGGCAGTCGTGCACGAGCGACCTTGCGCAGCTTCCCCCTGCCCGCGGACATCCTTGCCAACACGCTCCCCGAGCTGATCGAAGGGTGGCGGACGAGCGGCTTGAAGCGAGCTGGAGGAACAACGGGCATCCAAATCGCCAGCCAGTTGCTCCTGGCCGCCGGGCGCTCCATCGGAGTCACGGAGGCAGCGGAACTTGGCCGGCGCATTCAACGGCTCCTTGCGCGGTATGAGCATCTACTGGCTCAGCAAGCCGAGGTGGATGTGGAAATCGCCGCCCTGCTGGAGCGACTACCGCCGGCTGTCCTGCGTCCCTTGCAGGAAGTCGGGCTCAGCCCCTGGTTCATGGCCGTGATCCTTGCCAATACTGGCGATCTGCGGCGCTACACCCATGGTCAGCAATTACTGGCGCTGGCGGGGCTGAACTTGGCCGAGCGCAGCTCCGGCACCTGCAAAGGGCAAGTGAAACTTGCCAAACGAGGGCGAAGGCAACTGCGCAAATATCTGTACCTGGCGGTCATGATGCTGCTCTGCAACCATGCGGGTTTTAAACGCTGGCATACGTACAACATCAAGACCCTACGTCAGAAAGGCATACACTCGGTGTTGAAGCTTGTGGGCAAGCTCTGCCGCATTCTGGTTGCCCTTGCACACAGCGGCGAAGCCTTTCAGGAACAAAAGGCTGCCCCGCTGCGAAACGCGACCTAGTCTGAAGAGCGAACCCCCGTCACTTACGTATGTTGTCCCATTCGCGGGATAGAAAAAGAAAGCACGGAGTACCGAATGGAAGTTCCGCAAGGGCACAGACCCGTCAAATAAAAGCGATCGGACTTCACCGCTTGGGTAGGTATAACGAAGGAAGGTAAGGGCGTAGACCCGTAGAGACATGGGATGGTGAACCCTCAAGCCAGCGTGAAGAAAACGTGCAGCAGAGCAGGGAGCAAAGGAGCTTCTATGGCATCCTCTATTCCCGCATGCCCGCCTGCGCTTTGCTTGGGGAGTCGGCTACCTTGCCTAGCTTCTGTCACCTGTCCAATGCACTTGAAATCCTGCGAATGAGAGAGCATACGTGAGAAAAACCATTATTACCAGAGGGACGGAACCTCTGTCCGCGAGTCTTAGAGAAGAAACCTTTCCTTTAAATACATGCCGCGTATGCGGCGTCGAACTTTCTCGATAGCTTGACCCACCTCTTCCGAGGTGGGTTTTCGCATTTATAGCGATGATTACGTAACCTATGCCTGTTGTTCGGGATCGGGAGGAGCATCAGCTCTTCTCGATCATTTCGATCCAATCGTTGAATTCCGTCTGCAGCTTGCGATACTCCGTCACTAGCTTGCCATGCTCGATCTGCAGCTGCTCGTGAACGGACCGCAGTTCTTCTTTATCCTGCACCGCCTCGTTCAGCGCCGTCTCCAGCTCGGCGAAGCGTTCGTCGAATTGCTGCGACTGCTGCTTGGCCTCTCTGGCCTCGGCCTCGATCAGCCGCAGCTGATCCAGCAAGCCGGCCTCCGACTCGGCATGAGCCGCAGCTTGCTGCCGGGCCTCCTCCAGCTCGGCTTCCGCCGTCTTCGCTTGCCGCTCCAACTCCACGGCCGCTTCATCGGCGACGCGCTCCGCTTCCGCCATCTGGCGACGCGCTTCGCGCATCAGCTCGGCCGCGCGGTCTTCGGCGGTCTGCAGCCGCGCGGTCAATTCGGAGTTGCGGCTGCCCAGCAGCTCGAGCTCCTGCTGCATGCGGCCGCGTTCTTCCTGCAGCTCCGCTTGCAGCCGCACGTAAGCTTCGGCGCTGCGACGCGCTTCCGCCAGCTGCTCGTTCAGCTCGCCAAGCTGCGCTTCCTGCTGCCGGAACGCCTCCGTCCGGCGGTGTTCGCTCCGCTGGAGCTGCTCCACATGCAGACGCAGCTGCTCCGCGGCATACTCCTGCTCGCGAAGCTCCTGCTGCAGCCGCTCGATCGCGAGCTGCTGCTTCTCTTCCTGTTCGGCTGCTTCCATGAGCAGCAGCTCGCCGTTCTCCTGCGCGTCAAGCAGCTGCTTGCGCATCCGTTCCAGCTCGGCGTTCGCGCGATCCTGCTGCTCCGCGAGCCGACGATTCTCGCTGCGGAGCGCTTCGCTGCGTGATTGAAGCTCCGCCTGCAGCGCCTGCTCCCGCTCCGCAGCCGACGCGCGCATACCTTCCAGCTCCCGCTGATGCTCCGCCGTAAGCCGCGCGGCTTCGTCGGTGCTTTCCTGCAGCGCCTCTTCCAGCAGCAGCTGCGCCGTCTCGCGCTCCTGCGCAAGCTGCGCCGCGGCTTCCGTCCGCTCCTGCTGCAGCGCTTCGCGCAGCTGCCCCTCGGCCGCCGCATGCGCTGCGCCGGCCTGCGCCTCGGCCCGTTCGGCTTCCGCGCGAATGCGTTCCAGCTGCTCCCGCGCTTCCTGGCGAATGCGGTCCGCTTCCGCTTCGGCTTCCGCGCGCGCCTGTTCCAGCTGCGCAAGCAGCTCCGCGCGAATCTCCGCCAGCTGCTCCGCCGCCGCCGCCGCGGTTGCTTCTTGCAGCGCCCGCTCGCGGCGCAATTCCTCCTCGTGCTTGTCCTGCGTTTCGATCAGCTCCAGCAGCGCCGCTTCGCGTTCCTGCTCCAGCTCCGCAATCGCGCCTGCGCGCTGCTCCGCGAGCTGCGCTTCCATCGCCCTGCGATGTTCGGCGAGCTGATCCTGCAGCGCTTCGCGCAGCTGCTCCAGCTCGGCGGCAGCTTTCGCTTCGGCGGCTTGCAGCGCATCGTCATGCGCTTTGCGCCCTTCCGCCGCCCGCGACGCCGCGCTCAGCAGCATCTCCTCGTAAGCCTCGCGCTCCGCGGCGGCATTCGCTTCCGCTTGCCGCAGCTCGCGCGCATGAGCTTCGAGCGCCTCGCGCTCGGCCAGCTCCCGCTGCTCGCATTCCCGCTCCAGCTGCGCTTCCAGCTCGGCGCGCAAGCGGGCCATTTGCGATGCAGCCGCTTCCTTGGCTGCGGTCAATTCCGCTTCGGCCGCTTCCCTGACCAGGCTCAGATCGCTTTGCATGGCTTCGCGCTCCGCTGCGGCCTTGGCTTCCGCCTCGCGCAGCCGCGCTTCCAGCGCTTCGCGCTCCGCCGCCGCTTTGGCCGCCGCCTCGCGCATCTCCACTTCATGCGCTTCCAGCGCTTCCAGCTCGGACAGCTCCTGCAGCTCGCGCGCTTGCTCGAGCTGCAGCGACAGCTCGGCGCGCAGACGGTCCAATTCGGCCGCCGCCGATTGCTGCGCTGCAGCCAGTTCTGCCGCGGCATGGCCGCGGTCGGCTGCCGCCTGCGCCTCGGCGTCACGGAATGCAGCCGCATGGGCTTCGCACTCGGCAGCCGCTTGCTCGCGCGAGATCCGCAGCTCTTGCTCCAGCGCCTCGCGCTCTTGCTCCAGCGCCGCATACGCTTCAGCCGCGCGAAGCGCCCGCTCCTGCGCTTCCTGCAGCTCAAGCTCCGTCAATTCGCGGAGCTCGCGCTCCTGCTCCTGCGCCAGGCGCTGCTGCGCAAGCTCCGCTTCCAGCTCGGCGCGGACGCGCTCCTGCTCTGCAGCGGCTGCTTCGCGCTCTTGCGCACGCTCTGCCGCCGCTTCCGCCAATTCGGCCTTCGCGCGCGCTTCGACGGCTTGGAGCGCCTCCTGCGCGGCCTGCGCAGCCAAATCCTGACGCTCCCACTCCTGCTCCAGCTCCGCTTCCGCTTCTTCCTTAACGCGTTTAAGCTCGGCCTCCAGCTCTGCCCGCATTTCCGCCAGCTTCGACGCCGACGTCTCGCGCTCAACATCCAGCTCCAGCTGCGCTTCCTCGCGCAACCGCTTCAACTCGGCCTCTAGCGTCACCTGCACTTCCTTCAGCTTCGACGCCGAATTCTCGCGCTCGCCATCAAGCTCCAGCTGCGCTTCTTCGCGCACTCGCTCAAGCTCGGCCTCCAGCTCTGCCCGCATTTCCGCCAGCTTCGACACAGACATCTCGCGCTCAACATCCAGCTCCAGCTGCGCTTCCTCGCGTACCCGCTTCAGCTCGGCCTCCAGCGTCACCTGCACCTCCGCCAGCTTCGACGCCGACTTCTCGCGCTCAACATCCAGCTCCAGCTGCGCTTCTTCGCGTACCCGCTTCAACTCGGCCTCCAGCGTCACCTGCACTTCCGCCAGCTTCGACGCCGACTTCTCGCGCTCAACATCCAGCTCCAGCTGCGCTTCTTCGCGTAACCGCTTCAACTCGGCCTCTAGCGTCACCTGCACTTCCGCCAGCTTCGACGCTGACGTCTCGCGCTCAACATCAAGCTCCAGCTGCGCTTCCTCGCGCACTCGCTTCAGCTCGGCCTCCAGCGTTGCCTGCACTTCCGCCAGCTTCGACGCCGACATCTCGCGCTCGCTATCAAGCTCCAGCTGCGCTTCCTCGCGCAACCGCTTCAGCTCGGCCCCCAGCTCTGCCTGCACTTCCGCCAGCTTCGCCGCCGCTGCTTCCCGCTCGGTCGCTGCCAGCGCTTCCGCAGCGCGCTTCGCGCCCTCAAGCGCCTCTTCGGCTTCGAGCGTCTCCAGCAGCCGGTTCTCGCGCTCCTGCTCCAGCAGCCTCCGCTGCTCTTCGAGCTCGCACTCCAGCGAATCGCGAAGCTGCGTCAGTTCCGCTGCCAGCTCTTCCCGGATCCGGGCGGCTTCGGCCGCCGCCGCCTCGCGTTCCGCGGCAAGCATGGATTCCGCGGACAGCCGCGCCCGCTCCAGCGCTTCCTCGCCCGCAAGCACGGCCAGCGCGTGCAGCTCCTGCTCTTCGGCCAGCGCCTGCTTCGCTTGGAGCAGCTCGGTCTCCAGCGCTGCCCGCACGCTCGCCAGCTCCTCGGCCGCCGCTTCTCTCGCAGCGGCCGCCTTCGCATCCGCCTCTTGCAGCGCCTGCTCCAAGCGGGCTTGAAGCATCGCGGACAGCCGTTCCAGCTCTTCATGAGCGGCTTCGCGTTCGAGCTCGCGCTCCTGTTCCACCGCTTCGCGTTCCTGCGCGAAGGCCGCTTCCGCCGCCTCGCGCTCGGCGCCGTGCTCCTCGAGCATGCGCAGCTGCTCCGCAAGCTCCTTGTCGCGCTCCGCTTGATGCTCCTGCCGCAAGCGCTCCAGCTCTTCACGCGCCGCAGCCAGCTCCTGCTCCCGCCGAGCTTCCAGCTCCGATTGTACGCGTACCAATTCGGCGCTCGCTGCCTCCTCCGCTGCCGCATGCCTCGACTCCGCTTCGCGCAGCGCCGTCTCATGCCGCGCTTCCAGCTCCGACCGCGCGCGGTCCAATTCGGCGCTTGCGGCGGCTGCCGCTTCCGCCTGCTTGGCTTCCGCCTGGCGCAGCGCCGCTTCGTGCCGCCCTTGCAGCGCCGCGCTCGTACGTTCCAGTTCCGCGCGCGCGTGCTCCCGCTCCGCTTCAAGCGCCGTATCCGCGCTGATCCGCTCGGCTTCCAGCTGCCCCTGAAGCGTATCCAGCACGAGCTTCGCCTGCTCCAGCTCGGCTACGGCCGCTTTGCGCCGTTCTTCCGTCTCGTCCATCCGCTCGTTCTCGGCGCGCAGCCGGAACATCTCTTCCGCCATCTGGACCGAAGCCAGCATCGCGAGCTTCGGCAGGTCCAGGCGCGGATAGCCTTTGGCGAGTTTATGTAAATTATCGTCGACGTACGCGGCAATCCGCTTAATGTAGTCGGGATTGTTATGTCCTGTCAGTTTGAATTGGTTACCGTATATATCAACCGTCACACGTGTCCTATCGGCAGCGTTCATGAGGGCGTCCTCCTATTGTTCCGGGTGAAAAATTCGTTGCTTGCCATTCCGAGCGCTTCTCTCGTTCCGATCCTTCGTTTCCGCCAGTCTCCGTCAACTCCTGCTGCCTGTCTGCCGCAAACCCGATTCGAATACCCGTTATCGCAAACGATTTCCGTACGGCCGCTGCCTTATTTGCGCCAATTCACCCGGCTCCGGAAGACAAACCGGGCGCGGCCGAATGCCTTCGGCCTTGCCCGCGTCATCCCGTATCGCCGGGCTGTAATAGAAAGGCCGCATCGAGAATCGTTCCGAAATATAAGGAAGTATACGCATCCGCTTATACCTTCTTATATTTCTCCGGAATGAAACACGCCGCGCCATCGGAAGGATGGCGACTGCCGTTTCACCTCGCACGGAACTAATTCGATGCGGCCAGGGGCATCTCCTGCCTATTTACGCAATTCCGCCGCAAAAGATTGTTCTAATTTCGCGACAACCTTGCCATGCAGCTCCGTCACTTCCTCATCCGTCAGCGTACGCTCCGGATGACGGTACACGAGCGACAGCGCGACGCTCTTCTTATCCGCGCCCAGCTTCTCGCCGGTGTAAATATCGAAGATGCGGATCGACTCCAGCAGCTCGCCCGCCGTCTCGGCCGCGGCCTCGGTCAGCTTGCCCGCTTCCGCCTCGCGGCTCAATACGACCGCGATGTCGCGCTCCATAGCCGGATAGCGGGGGAGCGCCTTGTACACGATATCGGAATCTGCCGCTTCGTACAGCGGCGCAAGCTCAAGCTCGAGCACGTACGCGTCGCCGAGATCGTGATCGATTTGAACGGCCGGATGCAGCTGGCCCAGATAGCCGATCGTCACGGAGCCGCGCTCGCCGTGGAAGACGACGGCCGCCGTGCGGCCCGGATGCATATGAGCCGGCTGCGCCGCTTCGTAGCCGATCGCGCCGCTTACGCCGAGCACGTCCGTCAACGTTTCGAGCACGCCTTTCAAATCATAGAAATCGTACGCTTCCGCTTTGCGGTTCCATTCGGCGCCCGCGCGGTTGCCCGTCAGCAGAACGGCCAGACGATGCTTCTCGTGCGGCAGGCGCGTCAGCGCTGCTTCGTCCGTATGGAAGACGCTGCCGATTTCGAAAATCGCCGCGTCGTCGTTTTTGCGATTACGGTTATAGGCCGCCGTTTCAAGAAGCTGCGGCAGCAAGCTCGTGCGGAGCACGCTGCGGTCCTCGCTCATCGGGAGCGCGAGACGCACCGGCAGCACGCCCTCGCCGTTCAAGGCAGGGAACAGCTTCGTCCGGTCCGGGTGGGTGAACGAGTAGCTGATCACTTCGTGCAGGCCGGCGTCCGTCAGCCGTCTGCGCAGCTCGCGGCGGATCGCCTGCGGCTTCGTCAGGGCGCCGGGCGTAGCCGCGCCCTCGATCGCCGTCGTCGGAATGTTGTCGTAGCCGAACAGGCGCGCCGCTTCCTCGATCAAATCGACGTCGCGCGTAATATCGCCCCGGCGGCTAGGCACATCTATTGTAAATACCCCATTCTCGGAGAGCTGAAACGGGAATTGCAGACGGCCGAAGATCGTCTCCAGCTCCAGCTTCGACATGCTCGTGCCAAGGTAGCGGTTCACTTTGTCGATGGACACGGTCACGACGGTCTTCGCCGCCGGTTCCACGATCTCTTCCACCACGCCCTCGAGCACATGGCCGTCGGCGTACTGCGCCATCAGCGCAGCCGCGCGGTCGAGCGCCGGGATAACGCGGGCCGGATCGACGCCCTTCTCGAAGCGCGCGCTCGATTCCGAACGGAGCCCGACTTGGCGGGACGTCTTGCGCACCGAGCCGCCCTCGAAGCGCGCCGATTCCAGCAGGATGTTGACCGTCGCGGACGTCACTTCGGAGTCCGCGCCGCCCATGACGCCGGCAAGCGCCAGCGGCGAACTGCCGTCCGTAATGACGAGCATATGCGGCTCGAGCTTCCGCTCCTGGCCGTCGAGCGTCGTCATCGTTTCGCCCTCGTTCGCCAGGCGGACGACGATGCGGCCGCCGGGGATTTTATCCGCGTCGAACGCGTGAAGCGGCTGGCCGTATTCCAGCATGACGAAGTTCGTAATGTCGACGACGTTGCTGATCGGACGGATGCCCGCAGCCATCAGGCGGTTCTGCATCCAGAGCGGCGAAGGGCCGATCTTCACGCCTTTGATATAACGGGCGCTGTAGTGCGGGCACTGTTCTTTCGCCTCGATGCGGACCGATACATGCGCGGACGCTTGTTCCGCGGAATCGCTCAAACGGTTGTCGGGCAGCTTAACCGAGCGGCCGGTCAACGCGCCGACTTCGTACGCGACGCCCAGCATGCTGAGGCAGTCCGAACGGTTCGGCGTCAAGTCCAGCTCCAGCACCTCGTCGTCGATGCCGAGCACGTCGAGGATGGAAGCGCCGACCGGCGTGCCTTCCGGCAGCACGAGAATGCCCTCTTGCAATTCTTTCGGCAGCAGCTTGTCGTTCAAGCCGAGCTCCTTGGCGGAGCAGATCATGCCTTGGGATTCCACGCCGCGCAGCTTGGCTTTCTTGATCGCGAAGTCGCCCGGCAGCACCGCGCCGATCGTGGCGACGGGAACGAGCTGTCCGGCCGCGACGTTCTTCGCGCCGCAGACGATCTGCAGCGCTTCGGGACCGCCGACGTCGACCGTCGTGACGTTCAGCTTGTCGGCGTCGGGATGCTTCTCCTTCGTCAGCACGCGGCCGACGACGACGCCGGTCACGCCTTTATTGCGCGATTCCACGACGTCGATCTCGATGCCGCCGCTCGTCATCAGCTCGGCCAGCTGCTTGCCGTTATAGCCGTCCAGATCGATATATTGACTCAACCATTGGTAAGATACGTTCATCGTTTATAGGCCTCCTTCTCACATTCGGACAAACTGGCTCAGGAAGCGCAGGTCGTTCGTATAGAAATGACGAATGTCGTCAATGCCGTATTTCAAAATCGCGATCCGCTCCACGCCCATGCCGAACGCGAAGCCGCTCATTTCGTTCGGATCGTAGCCGCCCATCTCCAGCACGCGCGGATGCACCATGCCGCAGCCGAGAATCTCGATCCAGCCCGTATGCTTGCACATCCGGCAGCCGTGGCCGCCGCACTTGACGCAGGTGACGTCCACTTCCGCGCTCGGTTCCGTGAACGGGAAGAAGCTCGGGCGAAGGCGGATCTGCGCCTGCTTGCCGTACATGAGCTGCACGAATTGCAGCAGCGTGCCCTTCAAGTCGCTCATCCGGATATTCGGTCCGATGACGAGCCCTTCGATCTGGTTGAACTGGAACGAATGCGTCGCGTCGTCATCGTCGCGGCGGTACACTTTGCCCGGGCAGATGACTTTGACCGGCTTGCCGTTCATCGCTTTCATCGTGCGCACCTGCACCGGCGACGTGTGCGTCCGCATCAGGATTTCGTCCGTGATGTAGAACGAATCCTGCATGTCGCGCGCCGGGTGGTTCTTCGGCAGGTTGAGCGCTTCGAAGTTGAAGAAGTCGGTCTCCACCTCGGGTCCTTCCGCGATCGTGTAGCCCATCCCGATGAACGCGTCTTCGATTTCCTGCGCGACCTTGTTCAGCGGATGCACCGCGCCCGCGCTCGTCTTCTTGCCCGGCAGCGTAACGTCGATCGTCTCCGCGCGGAGGCGGTTCTCCGTCTCCGCCTGCTGGAACGCGGCTTGCTTCGTCTCGATGACTTCTTCGATGGCGGCGCGCACTTCGTTGCCGGCCTGCCCGATAACCGGACGCTCTTCGGCGCTCAAGCCTCCCATGCCGCGGAGAATTTCCGTCAGCGCGCCCTTCTTGCCCAAATATTTGACCCGCAGATCATTCAGCTGCTGCGGACCGGCAACATCCCGCAGCTCTTGCAGCGCCTCGGCGCGCAATGCTTCCAAACGCTCTTTCATTACCATCCAGCCCCTTCTGTGCACAAATAAAAAAACGGTCCTCTCTCCCTGTAAGGGACGAAAGAACCGTGTTACCACCCTAATTCAAACTGCCGGCCGCGGTGCATAGAGCCGGGCAATTCCTCATTAAGTCCGGATATCGGCCGGACGGCCGGAGCTTCCTACCTCATGCGCCTTGACGACGCACCCGTTCAGAAGCCTGCTCGGAAGCGAACTTCGGCAGCCTGATTTCCCGAAGACGCTCTCAATCAACGGCGTCTTCTCCCTGTCAAGAAAGCACTGCGTACTCTTCTTCCTCATCGCATTGCGTTATATGCATACTATTATACGCAATTTCCATATCCGTCCGCAAGTCCGTCCGCGGCGGATTCCGCTTATTATTTGCATGTAATCAATCCGGCTTAGCGTTTCTTGCGGGTCAATGCCGCGAGCAGCGCCAATGCGCCGAGCACGACCGCCGCGATCGCCAGGCCGAGCGTCACATTTTCTTTCGTGCCGCTTCCGCTCTCGCCGCCGGCCGCAGCTTGCGCGTCCGACGCCGGCGCGCCGTGACCGTCGCCTTCGCCGGTTCCCGCGGCAACCGTCGTTACCGATGCCGGATGATCGCCGCCCTCGGCTTCGACCCATTCCACGACGGACTTGTCGCTGTACGTCTGGTACGCTTTCCATTGCAGCTGCGTCGCGTCGTCGGCTACTTTGCCGCTCATGCGGAAATCGGTGAATTCCGTCTGCGCCAGCCCGCTGCCTTCCGCCGTCCATGTAATGGACGTGATAACCTTCGTATCCGCCGCCTGCTCCAGCTCGTACTTCCAGCCCGGCTTCGGCTCGACGCGGCTGACGGCTACGCCGTCGGGCACCTTCACTTTCACGCTCGTCGTCGACACGTTCTCTTTCTCGCTCGGCACGCGAACGGTGAATACCTCGTACGCCCCCTGCGTTGTCTGCTTCGGCTGCACCGTTACATGCGCGCTTGCCATGGAAGCGAACAGGAACAACGACATTACCGCCGCTCCAATAATCGAAAATTTCTTCATGCGATTCATCCTATCGCCAACTCCCTCTCTGTCAGTCCTGTATTTCCGCTGTCGCGAGCGCAGCGTCTCTAAGAGCGAGTATACTGCAAAGCGCTGCCGGGAGCATGACTCGAAGGGGCTATGCGAATGTTACGATCGCGTGTCGGCGGGCTTGTATGCAAGGTCAAAAGCCCACAGCTGCCGGCTGGCCCGGCGGTGTGCGCTTCGCGATACGAAGCCCCCGCCAGTGTCGGCGCGGCTAACGGCTTAACTCTCAAAGCGAAGGCCCGCGCCGCGCAAAGATTATCGCTGTCGCGTGTTCACGAATCGTCAATTGTCTTTCAACAATTCACAGGAGGGATTTGACCGGCTGCAGCGCTAATAGTGTATTTCCTGTCCTCCGTGAGTCCCGTCGAACTGAATCGGCCGCGAACAGGCAGAAAGCGGCGGATTCAACGTCGATGCAAAGGCGAGGCCCCGCGAACGGCAGCCGGCAAGCCTATACAGTCCCGAGAAAGGAACCGCCCGCTAGACACGACTCCCCAACCGAAGCCCGCCGCCGAACCCGCTACTCCTTCACAAGCCCTTTCTCCAGCGCGTACCGCGTCAGCTGGACCCGGTTGTCGAGATGCAGCTTCTGCAAAATGTTTTTCAGATGGTTCTTCACCGTGTGCTCCGACAAGCCGAACGTTTCGGCGATCTGCCGGTTGGAGCTGCCCGATGCGACCTGCTCCAGCACTTCGCGCTCGCGCTGGGTCAGCGCGGTATGGATAGGCGCATCCGCTTCCCGGCCGCCGGCGCCCGCCGTCCGGTCCCGCTTCTCCGCGGGCTGCTGCCCGCCGCCGCTGCCGCTGTTGAACTCCTGCAGCATGCGGAAAGCCAGTTCCTTCGGCAGCGGCGCTTCGTCGAGCGCCACGGCGCGCAAATAGTCGAGCCACGATGAAGGCGACAGGTTCTTGAGCAGATAGCCCTGCGCGCCCCGTTTGATGGACTCGAACAGATCCGCGATATCGTCGGACACGGTCACCATGACGATCTTGATCAACGGGTCGATCGATTTGATCAGCTGCGTCGCCTCCATCCCCGACAGGACGGGCATGTTGATGTCCATCAGCACCAGGTCGGGTACGAGATCGGCGGCCAGCATGACCGCCTGCTCGCCGTTCGCCGCTTCGCCGACGATTTCGAACTCCGGCGCCCCGGCTAATATCTCGCGCATCCCTTCCCGCCCATGCGGATGGTCGTCCGCCAGCAGCACCTTGACCGTCGTTCCGTTACCGTCCATCGTCCTCATCCTTCCTTCACGACTTCCACGATCGTCCCGCCATCGTCCGCCCGGCGGACGGAGAACTGCCAGCCCATATCGGCCGCCCGGCCCTGCATCATCCGAACGCCGTATCGGCCTTTGGCCATCAGCTGCTCCGGCTCCGCGCCGACGCCATCGTCGCTCACCGTGCACCGGAACGCGCCATCGGAACGGTCCCCGGGAACGGCCCGCACCGTCAAACGGGACGCGCCAGCATGCTTCCGCACGTTCAGCATCGCCTCGCGCACGATGGCCAGCAGCTCCACCTTCTCCTTGCCCGAGAGCCGGGAGTCGGCCAATTGCCAATCCAGCTCGACGCGCAGTCCGCCAAGCGCAAGCTCGCCCGCCATCTCCCGCACCGCCTGCATCCACTGCACTTCGGTGCGGGACGGCTCGCTGCGCAGGCTGGCGATGGACTGCCTGACGTCTTCATAGACATGCTTGACCGTCCGGCGAAGCTGCTGCGCCGTCTCCGCCGCATGCTCGGGATCCTTGGCATGTTCCAGTTTATCCAGCTTCACGGACACCAAGAACAGCGATTGCGAAATGCCATCGTGCAATTCTCTCGCCAGCTGCTCGCGTTCCATGAACGCCGCCTCGGCCGACTTGGACCGCTGCAGCGTCTCCTGCGTCACCTCCAGCATGCGAAACAGCTTGATCACCAGCGTGGCCGTCACCGTGATGACGATGACGGGCGTAAGCGCGTTGCCGAGGTCCATGGACAGATAGGGCAGCAGCAGCGTATGCCGGAGATATTCCCATAGCGCGACCGTCAGCGTCGGCGTCCACAGAATCAGCCATTTGATGCGCTTGTACGTCATGTCCATGCCCCCTTCCGGCTATGCGCGGGTTTCAATCGGACGCTCGCTCCTCCCCGCGTCCTGCCATCAGTAGTTGCGGAAGTCGACCTTCTGCACCGTCTCGTTGTCGTCTTGATCCATGATGCGGATTTCCGCCTCCCAGCGGCCGGCGAACGGGATATACGGTCCTTTCGCCTGGTAGGCGGATTTCACGAAGCCGTCGAAATCGGTCAGTTCCGTGTCCTCGAACGGTTGGACCGGCACGGCGATCGGACCGAGCTCCTTGCGGTCCAGCGAGAACAGCCGGAGCTGAACCGATTTCGCCGCGCCCGCGGCATCCGGCAGCCATACCTTGACCGTGAACTCGTTATCGCCCGCCTTGTTCGGCGTGACGCGGAAGGAAACATGCAGTTTGTCGCCCATTTGATGATAGGTGACGGGCTCGTTGGCAGGCAGCGGGCTGATATACGTGAACAGCGCCGCCACGACGATGATCAACGCCATCAGCGCGGCATCCGCGCGGAGCAGGACGGCCGTAGGCAGATCGCCTTTGCGCACCTTCAGATGGAGCGTCCCCCCTACGCCGAACACAAGGACGACCAGACCGGTCTTGATCAGCAGGAGCGTGCCCCAGGACGTATAGAACAAATATTTCAAGCTCGGCAGGAACAGGTACGTCATGCCGACGCCCGACAAGACGATCAGCACGAGCGATAACAGCGCGGCCCGCGAGAACACGACGGCGAACCGGCCCGCTTCCTTGCGTTCCTTCTGCCACAGCAAGAGCAGCAGCGTCAGACCGCCGACCCATACCGCGGCCGCCGCAAGATGGACGAAATCGAACAGCAGCGAAGCCGATTTCGGCGAGAAGACCGCCGCGTGCCCGCTCCAGCTCTCCACGGCCAGGATCGCGGCGGCCCACACCGTTCTGACAGCCGGATGAAGCCGGACGAGCGCGAAGCCGACGAGCGACAGGGCGAGCAGCGCGATCCACTCCCGGCCGATCGACGTCTGCAGGAACAGCTTGCCGTATTCGCTGGACGGGTAGCCCTTCAATATTTCGCGCGCATGGACGAAAATATACAATAGAACGGCGACGAGGAGCGTCCGAAGCGCGATCGGCTCCCACCGCTTCCGGAGCTCCGCGAACGCGGCTCCCCGGCTCCGCGCCAGCAGCGGCCAAATCATCAGCCCTGCCGTCCACAGCAGCGCCGCATAATATAGAGAACGGACCGCGTAAATGATGAATTGGTTGGTCGTCAGCTGCGTCGACGCGGCATGACCCTCGTGGCCCAATGCCTTATGCGGGTCGAACGCCGAGGCATCCACCCCCTGCGGCGGGTTGCCGACGACGAACACGTAGGAGCCGCTGACCGGATGCCCGTCCGCCGAAATAATGGCGTACGAGACCGTATAGACGCCTTCCCCCAGCTTGGGGAGCGCCAGCGAGATCGATTTCCGGTCGTCGCTTGTCTGCGGATTCGCGTTCGTAACCCGGCGGGACTGGTCGTCAAGCACTTCGAGCGAACCGACCTTCGCTTCGATTGCTTCATTAAAGGCGAGCCGTACTTCGCTCGGGGATTGTTCATATTTGGCGTTCGGCTCGGGTGCGGCGCCCTCGAGCTCGGCATGCGCGAATGCGGCCGTCGCTCCTCCGAGCAGCATCGCGCACAGCCATATGCCCAACATCGCCGTCCTGACGATGGCGCGAATCGATATGTGTTTGGATGTAGGTTTGCTGCCGATCGACATCTTGTGTCGTCACGTCCCTTCTGCACTGTTCGTATTCCGTATGCCGGAACCGATATCTAGCCTTAAGTGTACTCGAGCCGAAAGCCGAGCACCAACCGAATTTTCAACTTTTGTATGACGAAATCGGCCGTGCGTTCCCGCGTCCCTATTATTGTCACCACACGCCGGCTGCCGGAAGTGCTATAATTGTTCTTCGCTGCTTTCTTTTTTATAGAGCTCAAATAAAAATGAATCGCGGATACGGCGTTTCCGGTATCGTTTGCAAAGGGCGCGGCTGTACGTTTTCATCGTTTTTTCATGCCCGAAACGCCGGTTCCGGAGCGCCTGGATGTCGAATTGTTTACCTTGACAACCACTACATATCGGTGTACCTTTGGTAAGTACTCACAACATATTGTGTATTACAGGCTGTCAGACGACAACCTTTGACAAGGAGTGGCTCTGCCCGTGGATATTATTAAAAGGAATGGTCAGAAAGAAGAACTTATCTTTTCCAAGCTGAAGAAAGTTATTGATTTCTCTTGTGTCGGCTACAGCGACTGCGATCCGCTGGAACTGGAAACGGCCCTGCTTCCTTACTTCCGCAACAACATCACGACCAAAGAAATTCAACGTACGCTGACGCAAGTCGCGGTCGAGAAAACCAGCATCGAACAGCCGAATTGGCAGTACGTTGCAGCCAAGCTTCTCGTGTACGATCTCTATAAAGAGTCCGCCATCAACCGCAAGTACGGTTACTTCGGCTACGGCGACTTCTACTCCCTCATCACGTACCTGACCGATAAAGGCTTATACGGCAGCTACATACTGGAACACTACAGCCGCGATGAAATCCGCGAGCTTGGCAACTACATCGTGCCGGAACGCGACTACCTGTTCAACTACATCGGCCTCAAGACCTTGTCCGACCGTTATCTCATCAAGAGCTTCGGCGGCGACGTGCTCGAGCTGCCGCAGGAGCTGTTCATGGGCGTAGCGATGCATCTGGCTATGAAAGAAGAAGACAAGCTGGGCTGGGCGCGCAAGTTCTACGACGTGCTGAGCCGCCTGCAAATGACGGTCGCGACGCCGACGCTCGCGAATGCGCGCAAGCCGTTCCACCAGCTGTCGAGCTGCTTCATCGACACGGTTCCGGATAATCTGTGGGGCATCTACAACGTCGATTCCAGCTTCGCCCAAGTGTCCAAATTCGGCGGCGGCATGGGCATCTACATCGGCAAAGTGCGCAGCCGCGGCTCCAACATCCGCGGATACAAAGGCGTTGCCGGCGGCGTCGTACCTTGGATCAAGAACTACAACAACACGGCCGTCGCGGTCGATCAGCTCGGCGTCCGTTCCGGCGCCGTGGCCGTCTACCTTGACGTCTGGCATAAGGATATTTTCGACTTCCTGAACCTGAAGACGAACAACGGCGACGACCGGATGAAGGCGCATGATATTTTCCCCGGCGTCTGCATTCCCGACCTGTTCATGCGCAAGGTACAGGAACGCGAATCGTGGTACCTGTTCGATCCGCATGAAGTCCGCAGCTACATGGGCTTCTCGCTCGAGGACGCATGGGGCGAGGAATGGGAACGCCGCTACGAAGAGTGCGTGAACCATCCGGAGCTGCACAAGGAAGAAGTGCCGGCGATCGAGATCATGAAGCGCATTCTGGCCAGCTCGTTCGAGACGGGCACGCCGTTCGTCTTCTACCGCGACACGGTCAACCGCGCGAATCCGAACAAGCACAAGGGCATCATCTACTGCTCGAACCTGTGCACGGAGATTTGCCAGAACATGAGCCCGACCGAATACATCACGACGACGCACGAGGACGGCATCATCACGACGCAAGTGAAGAGCGGCGACTACGTTGTCTGCAACCTCTCTTCCCTCAACCTCGGCCGCACGCGTACGAAAGAGGAAATCGAAGAGGTTGTCACCTGCCAGATGCGCATGATGGACAACGTCATCGACTTGAACCACTATCCGATTCCGCAAGCGGAAATTACGAACCAGAAGTACCGCGCCGTCGGCCTCGGCACGAGCGGCTACCATCAATGGCTGGCGCTGAACGGCATCGCGTGGGAATCCGAGGAGCATCTGGACCGCGCCGACGAGCTGTATGAGTGGATCAACTACTGCGCCGTCAAAGCATCGATGGAAATCTCCAAGGAGAAAGGCGCGTTCCGCGTCTTCGAAGGCAGCGAATGGCAGACCGGCGCGTATTTCGATTCGCGCGGTTACAATGCCCCGCACTGGCAGAAACTAAAACAAGACGTAGCCGAACACGGCGTCCGCAACGGCTGGATGTTCGCCATCGCGCCTACGGCGTCGACATCGCTGATCGCCGGCTCCACGGCGGGCATCGACCCGATCTTCAACAAATTCTTCGTCGAAGAGAAGAAGAACGCGGTCATTCCGCAAACGGCGCCGAACCTGAACGATGAGACGTTCTGGTTCTACAAGGAAGCGCACCATATCGACCAGCACTGGAGCATCCGCGCGGCGGGCCGCCGCCAGCGCCACATCGACCAGGCGCAGTCGTTCAACCTGTACATCACGCCGAACTATACGGCGAAGGAATTCATGGATCTGTACATGTCCGCATGGGAGAACGGGCTGAAGACCGTTTACTATTGCCGGAATAAGAGCTTGGAAGTCGAGGATTGCGTGAGCTGCAGCTCGTAATCAATAACGAGAGTGCATTCGCCCTGCAGGCGGAACGGGCCTCCGATCGCTGTTGTAACCGGATTTCCTGAATGGGTAAATTCAGAAATGGTTGAAATCCGGTTACAAAGGCGAACGCTGGCGCTTCTCCGGCTCCGTTCCGCCCTCCGGGCTCACAATTCTCGGTATTACTTAAATCGCTGCAGCACTTTAGGTAAGCAGGAAAAGAAGGAGGCAGCCCGTTCCATGGAACTGCAAAAAAAGAAGCTTTTCAATGAAGAAGGCGACCGCGACTGGGGTAAGCGCCGCATGATCGGCGGCAACACGACGAACCTCATCGAGCTGAACAACGTGAAATACGATTGGGCGACCAAGATGTACCGGACGATGATGAACAACTTCTGGATTCCGGAAGAAATCCCGCTCGCCCAAGACGCCAAGGACTATAGACTCCTGTCGCACTCCGAGCGTAACAGCTACGATAAAATCATCAGCTTCCTGATCTTCCTGGATTCGCTGCAAACGGCGAATCTGCCGAATATCAACGAATACATCACCGCGCCCGAAGTCAATCTGTGCCTGACCGTGCAGACGTTCCAGGAAGCGGTTCACAGCCAATCCTATTCGTACATCCTGGACAGCGTCTGCGCTCCGGAAGTGCGTGACCAAATCTACAACTTGTGGCGCGAAGACAAGAACCTGCTGAAACGCAACCGGTTCATTACCGACCTGTACGAGAATTTCATCGCGAATCCGTCGTCGCAGAACCTGATCAAGACGATCATGGCGAACTACATTCTCGAAGGCATTTACTTCTACAGCGGCTTCAGCTTCTTCTACGCCCTGGGCCGTCAAGGGAAGATGCTCGGAACGGTATCCGAGATCAAATACATTCAACGCGACGAATTGACGCATCTGGCGCTGTTCCAAGGGATTTTCCGCGAGGTTCGCAGAGAGAATCCGGAATTGTTCACGCCGGTTCTCGTGGAAGAGCTGCGCCAAATGATGCGTACCGCCGTCGAGCATGAGATCGAGTGGGGCAAGTACATTACGAACAACCAAATCCCGGGCCTGACGGACGAGATTATCGACGCTTACATCAAGTTCCTGTCCAACGAACGTTTGCGCAAGCTGAACCTGGATATCTTGTATCCGGAAATTACGGAGCACCCGATGAAATGGGTCGAAAGCTTCAGCAACATGAACGGCATGAAAACCGACTTCTTCGAACAAAAGGTCACGAACTACAGCAAATCGTCCAACCTCAACTGGGGCGATCTGTAGGACCATTGACAATAGACCGCAGACCGCTTCCGGCCCGTATCCTGGGCAGGGGGCGGTTTTTCGCATGCCGCCTTGGCGCGTAACGGCGATTCGCCGCAAGGGGCAGGCCGTTTCGGGAATGGCTTGCTTCATGGTACAATACGGATAGCAAGCGTCTTGAACATGGCCGAAGGAGTGGATCCCTTGGACATCGACAAGCAGCAGTTGGCGCAGTTGCAGCCGGCGATTCGGGTCGGCCACCGTTTTCAATTTCCTTACGAACGCCATGCGCATGAGTCCGGACGCCGCGGTTACTGCTACGCCTTTCATCTTGTCGACGGCGGCAAAGGTACGCTGTCGGTCGGCGACGCATCGTATCCGCTGAAGAAAGGCGACTTGATCTACGTGCCTCCCTTGCAGCTGCATTCGTTCTACACCGATCGGGAGAATCGGTTGTCTACATACAACTTGTACTGCGAGCTGTGGAACGCGGAACATGCGCCGAGCGAGCATCATCTGTATTGGAAAGAGGAAGACTACGAACCGGAGCTCCTGACGGAAATCCGGTCGGCGCCGTTCCTCGATGCGTGGCCTTATTATTCGCCGATGCAGCATCACGGCTTCTTGACCGACCTGTTCATCCAGATCGTCAAGGAACACCGCAAGCAGCAGCCGCTCGCGGACGAGGCGGCGCACGGGTTGTTGAAAGCGTTCCTGCTGTCGTTCGCGCAAGCGTCCGCCGAAGGGCGAACATCCGATTACCGCATGACCGCCATCATGGACCGGATCGACCGCGAAGCGCATGCCGGTTCCGATTACGAAAGCTGGCTCGCCCAGAGCGGCCTGCAGAAGACGCAGTTTCACGCGCAGTTCAAGCGCAGCGCCGGCATCTCGCCCAAAGCGTATTGGACCCGCTCGGTCATGAGACAAGCCTCGGCCGCCTTGTGGGAAAGCAACCGCAGCATCACGTCGATCGCGGAGGATCTCGGCTATCCGTCCATCCATCCGTTTACGAAGCGCTTCACCGCTTATTACGGCGTCTCGCCTACGCAATTCCGGAAACGAAAACACGAGCAGCCCCGGCCGAATGGCAGCCAGGACCAAAGTCCAGCAACAAAACTAGACCGCGGCCGTTAACACGTTTACCGGACATCCATGTACACTTGAGGTGAAACAGCATGCCGGATCTTGCCGGCATAAGGCGTTTCCTTCCGGAGAAGTTAGAACGTGGAAAAGAGGGTATTCCATATGTCTCAACAAATATACGTCATTAACGCGGCTCTTGCCGTCCTATTGCTGCTCCTCGCGCTATGCGCCGGCTTCATGACAGGAAGCCTCGCTTTCCGCAAGACAGGAGAATCGCTGCGGCATGGCGCCATCGCCACGCTGTCGCTGCTTGGCGCGATGTCGCTCATCTCCATCGGCAAAGTGACGATGCTCATCGCGACCTATTCCTATCGCAGCTGGTTCGTGCTCGATTCGGCGCTTCTGTTCCTGACGCTGATCATGGCGCCGACAGCCGCCATTGCCGTATTCTCGCTGCCCCGGCTGCTCCAGCTGGCGAAGCTGCAGCCCCGGCTGACGGAATCGGCCGTCAGCCGCACGAAGCGCCGCGCGGCATCCGAAGTGAAGCTCGTCGTGCCGATCCAGGTGCTCGTCATCGAAGCGCTGCTGTACGCGGCGATTAACGTCTTCCCCCTCGGCATGGCGCACCGCAAACAAGTGCTGATCATCGGCTTGTTCGTGCTCATGTCGCCCGCCGTTCTCATCTGGCGGCAATCCATCCGCCGCCGGCGGATTCACCGCGACGACGGCACTTCGGCCGTTCATTACATCAAGCGGATCGTGTTCATCACGATGGCGTTCATGCTCCTTGCGTTCGGCATCATCCATACGATGAACAACGCCAAAACGCTCAGCGACGACGGCGCCGCTGAGCGCAATGACAAACTGCCGTTCTCGATCACGCTATCCCCTGTCGGCTACAGGAGCAAATAGCCGTTAAACCCGAGTCTTGCGGGCCCAATAGTCCGGCCAATCCAGTCCATCGATGGCCGGACAACCGCGCGGCCGGTCCCACACGTACACCCATCCTTGTCTTGCGGGCAAGTCGAGATCCCGCGCCCATACCCGTTCGTAGTCATTCGCTTCTTCGATGCCGTAGAACTCCTCCAGCTCGTCCATCCGGCGAAGCCCGAGCGCGCTCACCGTCATCCATAGCCCCTTCACGCGCATGTCGCCCGCTATCGCTTCGGCGTCCCGCAGCATGGCGGGATACGGTCCGGCATCCACCAGCCGTCCGCTGATCGTCCCGGGCTCCATCCGGCTGACGAACGGTGCCGCGACATGATGATTGCTCTGCCCGGGCAGCAGCGTACCGTAGACGAACACCGTCGCTTCATGTATCATCATCGCTGCGAGATACCTCCTCGTTCAGCCCATAGGAAATGCGGCAAGCGCCGTCCATGGCGCGCTTGCCGCATTTCCGTTAAGCCAACTGGCTGCGATGCCGGAACCAGTTCTCGAACAAATTGGCCGGAATCGGCTGCGTATAGTAATAGCCCTGCGCTTCCTCGCAATTGCGTTCGCGCAGAAACTGGATCTGCTCGTCGTTCTCGACGCCCTCCGCCGTCACCTTCAGCTTCAAGTTCTTCGCCATGTCCGTAATCGTCGAGACGATCGCGGCATCGCTGCCGCCTTTCGCCAAATCGTTCACGAAGCACCGGTCGATCTTCAGCTTATCGATCGGGAACCGCTTGAGCGAGCTGAGCGAGCTGTAGCCCGTGCCGAAATCGTCGATGCTGATCTGCACGCCGAGCTCCTTCAGGCTGGCCAGCGTTTCGGCCGCGAACTCCACGTCGCTCGTCATGCTCTCCGTAATTTCGAGCTCCAAATACCGCGGCGGCATGCCCGTCTGCTCCAGAATCGCCTTGATCCGCTCCGCCAGCTGATGCTGCCTGAACTGCCGCATGGACAGATTGACCGACATCATCATCGGCGGCAGACCGGCATCCTGCCACAGCTTATTCTGTCTGCAGGCGGCGCCGAGCACCCATTCCCCGAGCTGCAGGATCAGTCCGTTCTCTTCCGTCAGCGGGATGAATTCCCCCGGCGGAAGCAGGCCGCGCTTCGGGTGATGCCAGCGCACGAGCGCTTCCACGCCGACGACTTTGCCGCTGGTCAAATTAACGAGCGGCTGATACGCAAGGGCGAATTGCTCCTCGTCGATCGCCCGCCGCAGATCGCTCTCCAGGCGGAGGCGATCATGCGTCTTGCGGTTCATTTCGGGCTCGTAGCTGGAATACTCGTTGCGATGCGCTTTCGCCGAATACAATGCCGTATCCGCGTTCTTCAAGAGTGTCTCGACGCTGTCCCCGTCCTTCGGATAGAACGAGACGCCGAGACTGATCGTAATGTGATACTCCGCGTCATCCAGCACGAACGGAGCGTCGAACATGCCCATGATCGCCTTCGCCCGCTCATCGACCGCGCCTTCCCCGTCCTCAAGATTCGGCATCAGCATCACGAATTCGTCGCCGCCCATCCGGTAGACGCGGTTCGCGCCGTCAACCTCCAGCCGCAGCCGGTCGGAGACGGCCTGCAGCATCCGGTCGCCGAACGAATGCCCGAGCGCGTCGTTGATCGTTTTGAACCGGTCGATGTCGAACAGGAAGACGCCGACGCGGGCGCTGTTCAGCTGGGCCAGCCGCAGCTCCTCGTTCAGCTGCTCCTTGAGCAGCCGGCGGTTGGAGAGGCCGGTCAGCTCATCGTGATAGGCCAGGAAGTTGATGCGGGACTCCGTCCGTTTGTACTGCCGGTACGGTTCCTCGACCGTCACGTAATAGATGCCTTTCATAAGAAAATAGTAGCCCACCAGCTTGTAGACGTGGCCGATCAGCAGATCGCTGTCATGCGCGCCCGCGCAAAGCATGAATTGCATATCCGACACGAGGAAGAACACGAGGGACTGCACGATCGTCAGCAGCGCCTGCGGACGCTCGTTCCGGTTCCGGTACAGCACCATGAAGATCGTGCCGATGTACGCGACGGCGATCAGCGATTCCAGCGCTAATCGCACCAGCTTCACATGACCCTCGGCGCCAAGCAGCGGAATCGCGCCGGACGGCAGCCGGAACAGCGCCAGGGAGAATGCGCCCGACACGACAAACGCGGTCAGGAACACCGGCAGCCTGCGGCGTGCGGAAACCGTCCCGTCGTTCGCGCGGAAAATGAAGAACACGCCCAGCGAGCCCGCCAATTGCGCCGCTTTCGAGAAGAGCAGCGACATCGGCATGGCGCCGATCATCCGGTAGAACGGCATGCCTGCGGCGGTTAAACTATGCAGCAGGTCAAACAGGCCGACGGCTCCGAAGAGCGCGGCCGTATACAGGCGATGCTTCGACAGCGTCCTCACGAAGAACGTCCAGCCGAGCACGAGCATCGTAAAACTGACGGCAAAGCCAAGCAGCTCCATGCCGGAATGGAGGAACAGGTAGAGACGCTCCGGAAGCGTTCCGTACAGCCCCCGATGGAAGGTTTGCAGCAGAGCAAAACTGAGAATGGCTGCGAGCGCGGTCCCCATCGTTATTTTTTCCGCCCGGTTTATCGACATGTGGTCCTCCTTCAACAAGTTAGCCAGTGGTGCGTACGTGCCCATTTGCGAGTCTATGAACGATGAGGCGGGCGTATTCCGATTCCTGCTGCGATTAGTCCTTGATGAAGACGGGCGGCGAATGCCGCTGCGTGCGGTCCGTCGCCGTGCAGGCAGACCGTGTCCCCTTGGAGGGGGACGCGCTGCCCGCCTGCGGTCGCGACATGGCCGCCGGTAATGATGCCGATCGTCTGGACCAGCGCTGCCTCGGCCGTCCGGTGAACGGCGTTCGGCTCCGTTCGGGGCGTCAGCGTCCCGTCCTCCCGATAGGTGCGGTCCGCGAAAATTTCAGCGGCGCTGCCGATGCCTTGCCGGGAAGCTTCGGACAGCAGCTCGCTCCCCCCTTGCGCATACAGCACGAGCGCCGGATCGTACGCGCGGACGGCGCGGACGAACGCCGCGGCAAGCGCCGGCGAACGACCGGCCATATGGTAGAGCGCGCCATGCGGTTTGACGTGGCGCAGCTTGCCGCCGGCGGCGCGAACGAACGCGTCCAGCGCGCCGATCTGATAGAGCGCGTAGTCGTAGACTTCCTCCGGGCTGACCGCCATCTCGCGCCGTCCGAAGCCTAGCCGGTCCGGCAGTCCGGGATGCGCGCCGATGGCGACGCCGGCGCGCACGGAACGCTCCACCGCCTCGCGGATCGTATGGGGATCGCCGGCATGGAAGCCGCAGGCGATGTTCACGGATGAGACGTAAGCGAGCAGTTCCTCGTCTTGACCGAAGGCATAAGCGCCGAAGCCTTCCCCGAAATCGCAGTTGAGGTCGATAACGCGCTGTTCCGCCTCCAAACCGTCGTTAGTATTCATATCGGCATGCAGCGCTCCATTCTTCATCGTTATTGAACCCCTTCCATCTTACGCATCGCAATGGCGGCGGCCAGCACCCGCATGCCCTGCTCGAATTCGAGTTGAATCCGCTGGGCCTGCGCCAGGCTCACTTCCTTGAAGGTTACCCAATCGCCCGGTCTGCACTGTCCGAGAAGCGGCAGATCGGCCATAATGACATGGGCGATTTTGGGGTAGCCGCCGGTCGTCTGGCAGTCGGCGGCGAGGATGATCGGCGTCCCGCCGGCCGGCACCTGGACCGTGCCGGCGACGACGCCGTGCGACAGCAGTTCCGCGCTGCCGCTCCGCTCCAGCGGGGGACCGTCGAGGCGGACCCCCATGCGGTCCGACGCGGGAGCCGCGCGATAGCGCTCCCGCGTCAGCGCCGTACGGGCCGCTTCGCGGAACTGCCCGTACTCGGCGCCCGGCATTACGCGCAGCTCGATGCCGGCTGCGGTTGCGCCGCCATAGGCCAGCGGCGGCGCAGCCCAGCGCGGGGCCGCCCAATTGCGGCGGCGGCCCGGCGGATCGGCCGCGGTGCGCGCGGCGAGCGCGGCGAGCCAGGCGGCCGCGCGGGGCGGCTCGTCGCCGCAGGGCAGCGCGTCGCCGGCGCGGAGCGGCCTGCCCGCGATGCCGCCGATGCCGGCGCGGGCATCGGTGGCGCGGCTGCCGAGCGCTGCCTCGGCGGCGAAGCCGCCGCCGGCCGCGAGGTACGCGCGGCAGCCGCTCGCGGCGGTGCCGAACGCGAGCACCGCGCCCGCTCGCGCCCAGAACGGGCGCCACAGCGGGAGCGGTTCGCCGTCGATCGACGGCGGCATGTCCGCGCCGCAGACGGCGAGCAGCAGGTCGCGCTCCAGGCGCAGCTCCGGCCCGGCGAGCGTCAGCTCCAGCGTCGCCGCGCCCGCGTCGTTGCCGACGAGCAGGTTCGCCACGCGATGGGCGTATCGGTCCATGGCTCCGCCTTCGGCGACGCCGTCCTTCCGCCAGCCCGGCCGCCCCAGGTCCTGCACCGTCGTATACAAGCCCGGCTTCAACACGCGCATGCTCACGGCGCCATCCCCCTTAGCCGTTCGTCCGACGCCGGGACGGCGACGAACCGCAGCGCGTCGCCGGCGCGCAGCAGCGAAGGCTCGCCGCGTCCGGGATCGAACAGCCGCAGCGGCGTTCGTCCGATCAGCTGCCAGCCGCCCGGCGAAGCGAGCGGATAGATGCCCGTCTGGCCGCCGGCGATGCCGACGGAACCTGCGGGCACGCGGCTGCGCGGCGACGGCCTGCGCGGCTGCGCAAGCGCTTGGGGCAGGCCGGTCAAATAAGGGAAGCCCGGCATGAAGCCGATCAGGGCAACCTTGTAATCGATGCTCGCGTGCGCAGCGATGAATTCCGCTTCGGCCATGCCCGAGCGTGCCGCGCATGCCGCCAGGTCCGGGCCGAATGCCCCGCCGTAGCAGACGGGGATCTCCACGAGGCGAGAGCCCTCTTCGGCCGCGGCGGAAGACGCCGCGAGCAATGCCGGCAGAGACGCGACGACCCGGTCGTAAGGCAGCGGCCCGCCGCCGCTTCGCAGCGATTCGTCCGGCTGGGTCGGCGTACTGTGCCGCAGTGCTTCGTCCAGTTGGATCGCCGTACTGTGCCGCAGCGCTTCGTTCTGCTGCAGCGTAGCTTCGTTCTGCTGCGCATCTTTGTTCTGCTGCGATGCTTCGTTGTTTTGCAGTGCTTCTGTGTTCTGCAGCGTAGTTTTGTTCTGCTGCGCATTTTTGTTTTGCTGCTGTGCTTCGTTGTTTTGCAGTGCTTCTTTGTTCTGCTGCGGATCTTTGTTCCGCACTGTCTCACTGGAACGCCGCGCCCCGGCCGCGTCATGCCCGCCTACAAGCAGCGGATCATAGACGAGCGTCACCGTATCGTAAGCGGGCACCGCATCGACGATCCACGGCAAGCCATGGCTGCGCAGGCGCCGCGCCAGATCGGCGGCGGATTGCCATAATGGAGCCGTTCCGGCTTCCTTCAGCCCGATGACGAGCGCGCGGTCGCCCAAAGGCCAAATGTCATAGGCCAAATTTTGCGCCAATTGTAATTTATTCTCCATGTTTCACCAAAATTCGACAAAGTGAGATGAGAGTGGAAAATGTTGCTTTTTCTCAGCTAATCCCTTCTAGTTTGTACCATTCCTCGCCACTTGTCCAGCCTCTTTTCAGATGGTTTTTCACAACAATTTTCCGACAAAAAAGCCGCTCTATTGAGCGGGCTGTCGAGGAAATAGATGAATCTTCAAGGCGTCGCCCGAACGAGATAACCTCCAGAGGCAACGGACGCTGGATCCGCTATTCCTATTTATATCGGCGTATTGGGCTACCGGCCGGACACAGGATCCGTTATCGCCCCCGGGAAGCACCAAATGTCTGCATGTCGAGCGAAATAGCGTATCTCCTGTCCGTAAGCACACGGAAAAACAAGGAAAACCGGTCAATAGCGCATCTCCTGTCCGATTCAGCAGATTCGCCGCTAGCGCCTCACTGCGCGTACTAGCCCTGCCGCCGCACCGCGCTTTCGTCACCTGCTCCGCGCTCTTGCGGATGCAATCGATGACGCGCAGCGTCTCGTCCATATATTCACGCAGCTCCAGGAAGCGGCCGTAATTCGCCGTGTAGAAGAACTTCCGGCCTTGCTTCGCAGTGCTGCCGCCCAGCGGTCCTAAAGCCGATTGGTCGAATTGGTTTCGGCAGCCATGCCGGTAAAGCGTCAGTTCCTATGCGAATTCAAAAGGATACGAACACAGGGCTTAGATGTGGGCTTTTTCTTGCTGAACAAGCGTGCAGAATGATGGAATAATCTGAGAATGTATGGTATCATCGGATGGGAACATACATTCTCGTTTATACTTTTTTCTCAATCATGACCACTTGTTTATAGGAGGGAAATTTTTTGAGGGAAATTGTCAGAAGTGATGTTAATCAGGATTGGATGCATTCCGGAATTGTCGAAGCCGGCGATTTTGCATTCCTGAGTTATTGCGTCGGGAATATTGGTCAACCTGTCGAGAATCAGATTAATGGCGCATTTGACCAATTGGAGAGCCGGCTGGAATCAATTGGTTTACCTTTAGAATCGGTCGTTAAGATGGATTGTATGTTTAGGGATATTTGGAACATACCCGTGATGGAAAAGGTAATCAAAGAAAGATTTAATGGCAAGTATCCGGCACGGAAATCGATACAAACCGAGTTTGCACATCGAGGCGGGGAGGATGGACTTCAATTCCAACTTGATGCCATCGCATTCAAAGGATAGCGTTTAACAGTACCTTTTCATTATCTAGCTGAGAACCGCCGCTAAAAAAATAAATGTGCCGAAAAGTCCGCTGGACGTTCTCGGCACTCCGGGGTTCGCCCCCGGGAAGCCGCTCTATTGAGCGGCATACCGGTTGATCACGTCGACCAGCAAATCGTTCAGCGCTTTCACTTCGTACTCGCCTACGTCCGGTTCGCGATGGTCGTTCCCGATGCCGCTGTGGTCCGTCAGGAACAGGTACGTTCCGCCCGTCGCGGCCGCAATCGCGCGCATGAGATACTCCGTCTGGTCATCGACGCCGCTGGAAGCGACCGGAATGATCCGGATGCCTTCCGCGGCGGCCGTCTCCGTCAATTTGTGGAGCTTCTCCCGCACCTTGCGCTCATGATGCGGCGGTGCGTCCAGGACGAGGAACAGCAGTCTCGCCCGCGCGTTATCGCTCCAGTCATGCTTCTCGATCGCATTGTCGAGCGCCTGGTCCACCGCCTCCGGGAAATCCCCGCCGCCGGCAGCCTTCTGTTCCGACAGCCGCGCGACCGTCTCGTCGATATCGTCCGTGAAATCGAACGGTTTGACGACATATTCGTCGCCGCGGTCGCGGTAGAAATTCGCGCTCGTCCGGATGTTCAGCCCCTGCCCGTTATCCCGGTCCACCCGCTTCACGACGTCCTTCAGCTCCGTCTTCAGAAATTGCAGTTCATCGCCCATCGAACCCGTCGTATCGACCAGCAGCATGAGATCCAGCGCATTCGGCGCCTGGACCGGCTTCTCAAGCTCGACCTTCAGCGCATGAGCGCGCGGAACCGGCACGTTCTCGTACCGTTTCAGCTGATTGCCGGCCGAGACGGCAACGCCGTATTTCGCCTGCAGTCCCTGTTCGTCGTACAGGCCTGCGTACAGGTAAGCGACGCCTTCGTTGTTCGTTCGCGCCTCCCACGCTTCCTCCCCGTCGTCATCGGTCAGCGTCACGGTCGCGTCCACGACGGGACGGCCGCCCGCTACGACATCGACCTCCAAGCGATGCAGCGGATACATCGACCAATAGGCCGTATCCCGCCCTCCCCCGGCTTGAAGCAGGTTGACCCATGAGCTCCATGCTTGATTGTCATTCCATTCGCCCGCGGTCAGCTGACCCGGCTTCGAGGCATCGTACTGCGGCGATACGCTCCACTCGGGCGGATCCACGATCGGCCCGCCGTCCGTGCCGCCGGGTTCCGTCGCGCCGGACGAATCGCCGGCGCCGCCATCCTTGCTTGCATCCGACGACGTGCCGCCTTCCGCCGCGCTTGAAGATGAACCGCCGCCTGAATTTGCGGCAGGCGCGTCCGAGCCGCCGGAACGGTCGCCGGAGCTGGCGTTCGCGGCGGAATCGCTCGTTGCCTTGCCGGCGTTGTCGCCGGCATTTTGATTCTCGTTCGAGCTGCAGCCGCCTAATAACGGTACTAGCGCCAACGCCAGGATCAGCAGCAGCACCAGCGCAGACCGCTTCATGCGGCCGAAGCCCGTTCCTCTTGCCGCCCCGCCTGCCCCTTTGGCGCGTACGCCCGGCGCTTCCGTGTCCTCTATCCTATCCTCCGTACGGCTCTCTCCCGCAGCCTTCCTCCGAACCATGTTCATTTTTCAGTCCCCCTTTTTATTGTTTGGACAGTTAAAAACTGTAAATGGCCGTTCGAGCTTCTGACGTATCGCCGGATGGTTATGTTGCAATCTCCGCAGGGCGCCATTACAATGGGGGGAAATCGTCAGGAACAACGAATGAGGAGGCGGCAATACCATGGAAACCTATCCTGTGGCCGAGCTGACGATTACGCACGGCGGCAAGACGACCAAGCTGTCGTTCGGCGCCGCCCGGCTCGTCGTCGTCGCGGATGCCGGCTATAAGCTGTGGTACGTGGAAGTCGACGGGATGACGCAGCACGAGCTGCTGCGCATGTTCAGCGAAACCGAGCACATCGGCGTCGGCTTGAGCGGCGTGACGGCCGGCGGGCGGCCGCTTGCCGGTACCGGCTATTTCCATCCCAACCCGACGCGCCGCGCGGCGGCCATCCGCGGCGACGGCGAGCTTCCCGGCTTCTAAAGCTCGGCGCGTATATCCCAAAAAAAGCAGCACCGGACCGACCCTTCGCGGGTACGGAACCGGTGCTGCTTTTTGGGTATGGCCGCGTGGCTGCGACGGCCTATTGCGGGGCGATGCCCTTGAAGAACAGCTCGAAGGTCATCGTCATGCGGGTAGCGAGCGGTTCGTCGCCGGCTTCCATCGCCCAGACGAACAACGTGCCGAAATACGTCTGGAACGCCTGCTGCGCCAGCATTTCCGCAGGCATATCCTTGCGGATCTCGCCGTTCTCCTGGGCTTGCCGCACAAGCGGGAGCAGCGTCTCCGACAAGGCGCCGAGCAGCTCGTTATGTTTGACCAGGGAGCTGCCGTTGCCGAGCATGCCTTGGAACAAAGCGCGGGTCAGCGGTTTATTCAATTCGAACCGTTTGACGATTTCGAAGATGAGCAGCTGCAGGCGCGGCACGAGCGGTCCCGGCGTGTCCTTCAGCTTCGCCGCTTCGTTCGTGGCAAACAGGCCCTGCAGATCGCATATGAGCTCATCCTTGGATGCAAAGTAGTTGAAAAACGTGCCTTTGGCGACGCCGGCCTGCTTGGCGATCGCTTCGACCGTCGCCGGCTCGTAGCCTTGTTCGGAGAAGAGGGAAAGCGCCGCTTCCTTGATTCGCGCCCGGGTTTGTTCTTTCTTAAGCTCGCGATTCATATCTCGGTTCCTCCATCGATTGCGCGTTCTTGTACGCCAATTGTAGCATAAGGGAGCATTTTCCGTAAACCGATTATGACTGTCGGTCATTTTTATCCGCATATGATTGATCCCGCTCATCGGTTTAATGCTTGCTGAGCATGAAATACATATACATGATAAGCGTTTGATGGTTGTGAAATAATTATGACCGTCAGTTCAATATATTGACTACAATCTGATGCTGCGCTATAACTATTCATAGAGCAGAGCCATGACTGAGGAGGTAATACGAATGCTAGAACGATTCATCCGCGGCCTCGCCCGCGCCAAATGGGCGATTCTGCTGGCATGGCTGGCGATCGCCGCCGTTTCCGTGCTGGCGCTGCCCGACCTGGCCTCGATCGTCCGCCAGACCGAGCAGAAATTCGTGCCGGCGGATTCCGAGTCCGTCGTCGCCAAGAACCTGCTGACCCGGATCAATCCCGAATCGACGACCAAGTCGAGCGCCATTCTCGTCTACTCCAGGGAAGGCGGCATGACCGGCCAGGACCGGGCTTGGCTGAAAGCCAAGGCGGCGGAAATCGCCGCCCTGAGCGGCAAGGACGGCTTCAAGTCCGTCCAGTCCGCCTATGAAACGCCGGAGCTCGCCTCCAAGTTCCGAAGCAAGGACGGCACGACCGAAATGCTCATCGTCGGCTTCGCCGGAACCGACAACGACGCGGTCACCCAGGACGCCGTTGACCATTTAAACGAGCGCATCAAGGATGCGCCGGCGGGGAGCAAGGTCGAGCTGACGGGCAGCGCGCCGATCGGCAAGGATTTCCAGCAGAGCTCCTCGGACGGCTTGCAGAAGACCGAGCTCCTGACCGTCGCGCTCGTCCTCGTCATTCTGCTGATCGTCTTCCGCTCGCCGGTCGCGCCGTTCATCCCGCTCATCACGATCGGCATCTCGCTCGTCATTACGAGAGGACTGGTCGCCGCCGCCACGCATTGGGGCATGCCCGTCTCCTCGTTTACGGAGTCGTTCCTGATCGCCGTCATGTTCGGGGCGGGGACGGATTACTGCATCCTGCTCATTCAGCGCTTCCGCGAGGAATTGAGCCGCGACGGCGATAAGGTCGAAGCGCTCGTACGCACGGTCCGCACCGTCGGCAAGACGGTCGCCTTCTCCGCCAGCACCGTCTTCGTCGCGTTCTTCCTGATCGGCTTCGCCCAGTTCGGCCTGTACCAATCCGCCGTCGGCGTTTCGATCGGCGTCGCCGTGACGCTCGTCGCCGGCCTGACGTTGACCCCGGCGCTGCTCATGCTGTTCGGCCAGGCGACGTTCTGGCCGTCGAAGGTCGCCGGCGGCCAAGGCCACGGCGATTCCAAGCTCTGGGGCGCGATGGCCGCGCTTGCCGCGCGCCGGCCCGTGGCGATCGTGCTCGTCACGGTCATTCTGCTCGCGCCGCTGACGCTGCTCTATCACAACAAGCGTTCCTTCGACGATCTGGCGGAGATCAGCCCGAGCCTCGGGTCCGTGCAGGGCTTCCACCAGGTCGAGCGCTCCTTCGGCTCCGGCGAAGTGTTCCCGCTCTCGATCGCGCTTACCTCGTCCGTATCCATGCGCACGCCGGAGGCGCTCGCCGCGATGGAATCGGCCAGCGCAAGCGTCGCCAAGCTGAGCGGCGTCAAGGAGGTTCGCAGCGCGGTTCGGCCGCTCGGCGCGCAGTTGGCCGATCTGACGGTGTCCGACCAGCTCACCAAGACGTCCGAGGCCTTGCGGCAATTGAAGGACGGCGTGAACCGGGTCGCAGACGGGCTGCGCGATGCCGAAACATCCGTCTCCGGCGGGCAAGGCGACGTCGACAAGCTTGCCGGCGGCCTGCGCACGATGGCAGGCAAGACCAAGGACGCGCAAGCCGGCCTCGATCAAATCCATGACGGCATGAAGCAGTCGTCCAAGGGAGCCGACGCGCTCGCGGGCGGGCTGAAGCAAAGCGCCGTCGTATCCTCGTCCATGGGCACCGACCTGACCGCCCTGCTGAAGAGCCATCCGGAGCTGAAGGACGATCCGTCCATGCGCCAGCTGCTCGGCAAGCAGCAAGGCCTCGCGGACGGCTTGAAGCAGCTGCAAGGCGGCGCCGACCGGTTGTCGTCCAGCTTCGCGCAGCTGAATCCCGGCATCGCGCAAGTCGCGAGCGGCCTCGGCCAGCTGTCCTCGGGCCAGACGGAAGCCGCCGACGGCGCCGTCAAGCTGCGCGGCGGCCTGAAGGCGCTCACCGGCGGATTGAGCGCGGGGGCACAAGGACTCGTCGACGTCTCTACGGGGCTCGCGCAAGTCCAAGACGCGACGAAAGCGATCGGCGACAGCCAAATTCCCGGCTGGAACTTGCCGCAAGCAGCGCTCGACAGCCCCGAGATGCAGCAGTCGCTGGACTATTACATTGCCAAGGACGGCAAAACCGCGAAGTTCGACGTCGTGCTCGCCGTCAATCCGTACTCGCCGGAAGCGCAGGACACCGTCGGTCAAGTCCGAGACGCGCTGCGTCATAGCCTTGCGGGCAGCGCCTTGAAGGACGCCAACGTGTACGTGTCCGGTACCTCGGCGCAAATTACGGAGCTGAAGGCGATTTCGAAGAGCGACTTCCTGCGAACGGGCGGCTTCGTCCTGATCGGCATCTTCATCGTGCTGATGATCATGCTGCGCTCGCTACTGGCACCGCTGTACCTGCTGCTTTCGCTCGTCTTCAACTTCCTGGTGACGATGGGCATCGTGGAATTTATTTTCGTCAAGCTGCTCGGCAAGGAAGGGTTGTCGTGGAGCGCATCGTTCTTCATCTTCCTGATCATCGTCGCGCTGGGCGTCGACTACAGCATCTTCCTGATGGCCCGGTTCAAGGAAGAATACCGGCCGGGCGGAATCCGGCAAGCCATGACGAAGGCCATGTCGACGACCGGCGGCGTCATCGTCTCGGCGGCCGTCATTATGGGCGGCACGTTCGCCGCGCTCATGATGTCCGGCGTCAACACCCTGCTCCAGATCGGGGCGGGCATCGTCATCGGTCTCATTCTATACGCGTTCGTGTTCATGGGACTCGTCGTCCCGGCGCTCGCGAACCTGTTCGGCGAAGCGAACTGGTTCAGGGGCAAACGCGGCAATACGGCAAGGCGGCAGGAATAACCCGCAGCCTTGGAGCACGCCAAGCCGGCGCGGATTGCAATCCGCGCCGACTTGTTATTTTGCTATGCGATTCGATTATACCGGCATCATTCGATGACGAGGCTTCCGGTGCTTACGACAACCGCTCCCGCGCGGCTTCCAGCGTGTACGCGAACAGTGCCTCGAGCTCCAGATGCTGGATATACTCCAGCGCGCCTCTCGTCTCCTCCGATACCTTGCCGCTTTCCTGCAGCGCGACCATCGAAGTGAACGCGTTCGGATTCCAGCGGGCTTGGCCGGCGATCGCGGCGATGCCATCCCGAACCGCCCCGCTCGGCAGATCGCTCAACACGGTGCTGTTCCGGATCCAATCCGCGGCCCGCTCCTGCAGCTTCCGCATCGCGGGATGCGCGCCGGCATTATGGAACCAGTAGTTCCCGTTCGAGAAATCGCCTTCCATCCGGTGCATGATGCCGTGCCAGTACGCGCCCGTCGAATCGTGCTCGATTTCCTGCGCATGACTATGGGACGCGTCCAAGCTTTCGTTCAGCAGGTGAAGCCCCGCCATCAAGGCAACCAGCTCCGTCTGTTCCCTGCCCGCAGCCCGCGACGTGATGAGCGGAAGATCCGCGATGCGCCGATCCAGCGCCGCGTCCCATGCCTTCTTCGGCATGAGGGCTTGAAGCGTCTGCCGGGATTCCAGCGTCTCCACGATAAGCGTCAATTCATGATTCATACGGCAACCGCCCCTTCCGGCGCCATCGCGCCTGCCTGTTGTAAGATGCATGCATAAGCTACATAAAGCCTAGACAGATAATGCCCGCCGTTATGAACACGGAGGCTGTCGTACGGCGCATTCCTTGCTGCTCGCGCAGCACCGCGACGGCCAGCACCGTCCCGAACACCGTCCCGATTTCGCGCATCGGCGCCAGCACCGCGAGCGGCCCGCCTTGCTGCGCATACAGAAACAGCATATACCCCGTCGGGGCGAGCACGGCCGCGCCGATAATCGACCGCTTGTTCAATCGCCATTCCGTCCGCATGGCAGCCGGCCGCCATGCCGTGAACGACAGGGCGATGAAGTTGCCGACGTTCGTCACCTCATTGAGCAGCGGCGGCTTGACGAAGGCCAGCGCCTGCCTGTCCGCAAGCGTATACGCCGCGATGCAGAGACCGACCGCAACGGCATAGAAGGTTACCGCCGGACTTGCCGATAGCCGCAGTCCGTTAATCGCCGCGATCCCCGCGAGAATGAGCGCAATGCCTGCCCAGCCGGCGGGTGACAGCGACTCGTGAAACCACGCGACGCTGACGATCGGCACGAGCAGCGGGCTCGTTCCCCGCATGATCGGGTAGGCTTGCGAGAGGTCGCCGACGGTATAGGCTTTCGCGAGCAGCAGCGTGTAGCCGCCGTGAATGGCGGCCGAAGCGGTTAATAGCAGCACGGCTCCTATCGTAAAGGATGCCTCCCGGCAATTCAATATTGCCCAGGGCATGAATCCCGCGATGGGAATAAGCTGACAGTACCAGAGAAAGACATTTTTGTCGACGCTCGATTTAGCCATCAAATTCCAAGCGGCGTGGAAAAGCCCCGACAGCAGCACAAGCCCGATCGAAACCGCGGATACGCTCACGGCGCTCCCTCCCCTCGCGGCTGCAGGCCGATACCGCCTTGCATATTCCGGATTGTAGATTGGCCCGGCGGCTCTGTCAACGAATTTCTCGTTTTCGCATTCGCCTGGAGATTCTCTTATCCTTGCGCCGAAACGAACAAAAAGGCTGTGCGGATCGGCGGGACCCGCGCAGCCTTCTTGCTTATCCGTATGGACCGCGTGGATGAAAGCCCAGCAGCCGAGTCAGTCTCGGATGATCCCGTGCCGCCTCGATAACCGATTGCGGCATGACGTAGTTGATGAACGGATAAAACCGCTGCGACACCCAGCGCCGGCCGTAAGTTACCTGCTGTACCATACGGACCTTGTCGCTCCCGTTCCGGGCACCCCTGTGCCAGGTCTGGCCGTTGAACAGCAGCATGTCGCCCTTCTTCGCGAGGATCGAGACAGGACCTTGCCCCTTGTAGTACGGCGTTTCCTTCGGAGAATCCGGATGCCTGCCGCTCCGGTGGCTGCCTGGCACGAGCTGGGTCGGCCCCATATCCTCGGTCACGTCCTGCAAATAATACATGGCGCTAAACATGAAACACGGCACCTGAATCCGCGGGTCCAGTTCGGCCCCTTCCGGAATGGGCAGGAACAAATCCTCGTCCACATGCCAGGAATCGATGCCTGTCCCCGGTTTCGTATACAGTCCGTTGTTCGAAAACATATGACAGTTGGCGCCGAGCACCGCTTCCGCGAATGCAACGGCCTCCGGGCGGTCGATCATATGCAGGAAAACGTCGCCCCGCTCGAACATTTTCGTCCGCAGGGTGTCGCCGTAGCCGTCATTCGGCTTCTCCGTGAATTCCCGTTCGAACGCGATGCGATATTCGTCTACGAATTCCTCGCTGAGCACCTGCTTGACAAGCGTGAAGCCGTCCCGGAAAAACGCCTCCGTATGGTATTCCAAATCGAATGCGCCCGGATCGGCCGCTGCTGCGCGCTCCCTATTCATTCGCTTCCCCCCACTGGAATTGGTGCGTTCTCATCCAGACCGGCGGCAGCCGATTTCCGGTCAGCGGCCGATCTGCTATAGTTAGCTTAACGCGCCGCAAGTCTTGCTGCATTGGACGATTTCACGAATCTATGGGACTTTCTGACGGGCCGGAGGCTGAGCCATGGACCATTACATGAACGAGCAGTTTATGGATAACCCCGCATTTCCTTTCCGGGCCTTTCGCGCGCCGGTCGACCAGGACTTCGAGCTGCATATTCACGACTTCGTCGAAATCGTCTACGTGACGGAAGGGAGCGGCATTCATCTGTTCCAGAATCGGCAGCTTCCGATTCGCGAGGGCGATATCTTCATCATTCACCGCCATGTGCCGCATGGCTACACACGGTTGCCGGACACGCCGCTGACGGTCAACAACATCATCTTCGATCCGTATTATTTCGAGCAAGAGCTCTCCCATATGGCCGGCGTGAACGGCTTCATCGACTTCTACTACCTGGAGCCTTTCCTCCGCGAGCAGACGCAGGGCAGCTCGATCATGAATCTGGGCAAGCTGGAGCGCAGCCAAGCCATCGCCATTCTGGACAGCCTCGTTCGCGAGGATTCCGTCCGCGAGTCCAATTACGAATTAATGGTCCGGACGCTTCTGCTGCAGCTGTTCATCACCCTCAGCCGCTGCTATGAACGTGCCGCGCTCGCGCCGATGACCGGCATGGACGACGAAGCCGCGCTATTCGACGCCGTGTGCGCATTCACGAAGCAGCATTACGCGCAGCCCCTCGGCCTGAAGCAAATCAGCCAACTCTGCAAGATGAGCCAAACGACGTTCACGTCCAAATTCAAGCAGCGGATCGGCATGACGTTCATCGCATTCCGCAACCATATCCGGCTGCAGGAAGCGAAAAAGCTGCTGGAAAGGTCACCTGCCAAAATCATGGCCATCTCGCTGGAGGTCGGCTTCGAGGATTTAAGCTTCTTTAACCGCATGTTCAAACGCGAATTCGGCATAACGCCGAGTACGTACCGCGATAACTGCCATCGCCGATCGCGGCCGGTCGCGGCCATGCAGGCGCCGAAGGCGGAATCGCCGCATGATCGAGTAGGAGGAGGATGCGCGCAAATGGTCGACATAGTCGACAGCGATTTTCTAATGATATAATGAGGCGTGTGTCAATTGAACTACGCAGAATTTGGGGGGGTACTATGGAAAGTGTGCCGTATATAAATCAAACGAAGTCAATCGAGGACCTTTTCAATGACGGTATATCTAAAATGAATACTTTATTTCAATCTACCAGCTTTAAAGAATATGAACATCATGAAGAAGTATTACATAAAACCTTAATGCCAATTTTAAATATCTTAGATGATGAAAACTATCTTAGTTATTGTATATTTTCATTTATCATTGAGCCTGCTCAAGATGCTAGCCAACAATTGAACAAAGATCAGAAAAGGCTTTCTTATTTCATTACTAAACTGAAATGGTATAGTACTCATGAAACTTATATGGAAACGATGAAAACGAACTTTGAGAATTCTAAGAGCTACCGTCCGATCTACGATTTATGGAGAAATCGGCTTGGCAACGTCGGTAAAGAGCTAGATAAGGTTGACTTAAAATGGCGTTCGTCATGGGATGCAATAAAAAGCATACTTCAGGCGGGGTTAGCCCCTTCGGAGGTGTCGGTTGATGATTACGATGCATATGCAGAGTTATTGTCGCAGATTCGAAAGTTCAGCACTTCTTCATTAGCACGATTTAAGTTGAACGATTGTGTTTCCGTGTTGGATAAGCGGCGAGCTTTAATTGTTAAGAAGCTAATCGAACAGGATGTAATCAAGGCGGAGAAGGATGTGGATTCTGCCGAGAAAAGATATCGAGAATCCTCAATCATGGGGCTGTTCGGAGACAAGGATTATTATAAATGGTGGCAAGACGAGAAATCCCGTCTAAAATGCTTGCAATCAGCTTTTAATGAACTAAATCAAAAAACGCGCGGAATGCCAGAAAAAGACAGTTTGCGACCTGATACTTCAACAGTGATGCAGGAATCTGGAAGTATAGAAGAACGTTTGCAATCGATAATAGGACTTGATCAAGTTAAACAATTCGTGCATTCGCTTTATGCTCAAGTACTTATACAAAATGAACGAAAAAAACTTGGGCTTCCGACGATGAGCGGACAAACTTTACATATGATTTTCAAAGGCAATCCCGGGACAGGAAAAACAACGATTGCACGAATAATAGGAAGCATGTTCTATGAACTCGGTGTTATTCAATCTCCGAAAGTCGTCGAAACTGATCGGTCTGGGCTTGTCGCCCAATATGTAGGACAAACAGCAGTTTTGACAAGAGAAACGGTTGAACGGGCTTTAGATGGAATTCTATTTATAGACGAGGCATACTCGTTGGCAAGCGATACGGGTGGCTCTAACGGCTTTGGTCAAGAGGCCATTGATACCTTAGTCAAATGCATGGAAGATTATCGAGATCGCCTTGTAGTAATCTTAGCCGGATATAATCGTGAGATGAACTCTTTCCTGAACACGAATCCGGGGCTTGCTTCCCGTTTTCCTAATGTCGTAGAGTTCGAGGACTATACATTAGATGAGCTTGTCGAGATTGCAGTTCGACTTTACAAGGAACAAGCTTATCAGTTAGAGCCCGACACTGTGGCTAAGCTTCGGAGAATTTTGGACGTTGATAGAAAACAACCGAATTTTGGGAACGCTCGTCATGTACGAAATATATTCGAGAAAAGCCTTCGTCGCCAAGCTATTCGAATCCAGAAGAGTAATAACTTCTCAAAAGAAGCTCTGACCACGATCAAAGCAGCTGATATTTGATGAAATGTACATGCCGGTCCGCATACGGCGGTTCCAAAAGAGTAACAAAGCTTCAAGTAACGTGAAAGCTCCCGAGCCGTATGGCCCGGGAGCTTTGATTTATAAGTATATTCCTGACGGGACCGAGAGTTATTTGCTGTGCAGCACTTCAGGCGTCGTCAGCTTGTCGTAGAAGTCGACCCCTTTGTCCTTGTCGGCCGTGTCGCGCAGCGCCATGGCGGAACGCGGATGCTCGTCGAGCATGCCCGTAATCATGTAAGGAATGATGTAGCCCCACTCTTCCTTCTCGCGAAGCGGAATCATGTACTTCTCGATCATGTCGAGCACCGGACGCACGTTGTACTTCGTGTTCTTCAGGTGCGCGACGAGCAGTTCCGTGCAGCAATTGCCTGCCGCGCGGCCCATGCCGTATACGGAAGCATCGAGCAGCTCGACGCCTTTGTCGACGGCCATGAGCGTGTTCGCGAACGCCAGCTGCATGTTGTTATGCGTATGCACGCCAAGGCGCTTGCTCGGCAGATGCTTCTGGAATTTGCTGATCAGGTAGTCGAAATCTTTGGGATCCAGGCTGCCGTAGGAATCGACGACGTACACGACGTCCACGACGCTCGCTTCGATCAGCTCGAACGCCTCGAGCAGCTGGTTCTCCATGACGTTGGAGAGCGCCATGATGTTCAGCGTCGTCTCGTAGCCGCGGTCGTGGAATACTTTCACGAGCTCAAGCGCCTTCTCGACGTCCTGAATGTAGCAGGCTACGCGGATCAGGTCCAGCAGGCTCTCTTCGCGCGGCAGGATATCGTTCTCGTCCACGCGGCCGATGTCGACGAGCGCGGACAGTTTCGTATTCAGCTTCTGCGGAATGACCTTGCGCAGGAAATCGTCGTCCAGGAAGCGCCATGGACCGGCAGATTCCGCGCCTTTCAGCAGTTTAGGGGAGTTTTTGTAGCCGATCTCCATATAATCGACGCCGGCTTCGTTCAACGTTTTGTACAGGTGTTGAACGAACTCGACGCTGAAATCCCAGTTATTGACGAGCCCGCCGTCGCGGATCGTACAGTCAACGATTTTGCAGTGATTGTTGTTCTTTGCGCTCATGTGCATGTACTCCTTTAACCCATACTGTTTTAATCATCATACTTGAAAACTGCCATGAACGCAAAAAAAATTTTGTCGCTTTAAAGCGTATCCGCGCCAACGCAAGTCATTAGATCATCGCGTCCGCGCGCACGACCTCGTCGAATTTCTCCGCCGTGATAAGCCCGCTGCGAACGGCGGCTTCGCGCAAGGTCAACCCTTCTTTATGCGCCGTCTTCGCGATCGATGCGGCGTTCTCGTACCCGATATGCGGGTTGAGCGCCGTCACGAGCATCAGCGATTCGTTCAGATGCTTCGCGATCGCCTCGCGGTTCGGTTCGATGCCGACGGCGCAATGCTCGTCGAACGAACGCATCGCGTCGCTCAGCAGACGCGCGGACTGCAGGAAGTTGTGGATGATGACCGGCTTGAACACGTTGAGCTCGAAATTGCCCTGGCTCGCCGCGAAGCCGATCGCGGCGTCGTTGCCCATCACTTGGCAGACGACCATCGTCATCGCCTCGCACTGCGTCGGGTTCACCTTGCCGGGCATAATGGAGCTGCCGGGCTCGTTCTCGGGGATCCGGATTTCGCCGATGCCGCACCGCGGCCCGCTCGCCAGCCAGCGCACGTCGTTGGCGATCTTCATCAGGTCCGCGGCCAGCGCCTTGAACGCGCCGTGCACGAAGACGAGCTCGTCGTGGCTCGTCAGCGCCTGGAACTTGTTCGGCGCGCTGACGAAGCGCTTGCCCGTCATGCCGCCGATCGCCTCCGCGACCTTCTCCCCGAATCCCGGCGGCGCGTTCAGCCCCGTGCCGACGGCCGTCCCTCCGATGGCCAGCTCGCGCAGCTCCTCGCGGGCCGCGCCGATGTTCTTCTCGGCCTTCTCCAGCATGCGGACCCAGCCGCTGATCTCCTGGCCGAGCGTAAGCGGCGTCGCGTCCTGCAGATGCGTGCGGCCGATCTTGATGACGTCGGAGAATGCCGCGCTCTTCTGCGCCAGCGTCGTTCTGAGCCGGGCGATGGCGGGCAGCACGTTGTCCTCGACGGCGATCAGCGCCGCGATGTGCATCGCGGTCGGAAACGTGTCGTTCGAGCTCTGCGAGCGGTTGACGTCGTCGTTCGGATGCACCTTGACGCTGCCGGCACCGTCCCCGCCTTCCGCCAACAGCTGACCCGCGCGGCGGGCAATCACTTCGTTGGCGTTCATGTTCGATTGGGTCCCGCTTCCCGTCTGCCAGACGGCGAGCGGGAATTCCCCGTCCCAGCGGCCCGCGAGGATCTCGTCCGCCGCCGAAGCGATCGCCTTCGCCTTCGCCTCGTCCAGCTTGCCCAGCCCGCCGTTGACGGTTGCCGCCGCCTTCTTCAAATACGCGAAGGCATGAATGAGCTCGCGCGGCATTTTCTCCGTGCCGATCTTGAAATTATGCAGGCTCCGCTCGGTCTGCGCCCCCCACAGCCGGTTCGCGTCGACTTTGATTTCGCCCATGGAATCCTTCTCGATCCGATAATCCATCGTGATTGCCCCTTTCTCATCGTTAACGTCAAGCAAGGCCGGCGGCGCTTGCTATCCTCTATTCAAGCAAAGAGGCGATGCATGAATCTGCTCCACGCGCCGCCTCTATCCATGATTGCCTATTTCAAGGTATGCGATACGGCGGCAATTCCCCGCTTCTCCGCTCAAGCCGATGGTTCGCTTGGGCAGACAGCCCGGCCGACCGGCCGCGCGATAAATTTCCGCTTTCATCCGCTACTCAATATACTTTATAATATTTGGAAACTTACTACAAGACAGAGGTACCTCCATGGACACGACATTATCCATTTTCCTGCAATTAGCCGATGCCGTCATCATTACCGATATCCGCCATCGGATTATCGACGTGAATGCGACGTACGAGCGAATCACCGGATTTACGAGAGACGAAATCGTAGGCATGAAAGCGGGCTTGTTAAAATCCGGACTAACGCCCGCGAAGACGTATGAAGACATGAAAGCGAATCTCGGTCAGGGCAAACCGTGGTCGGGCGTATTTATTAACCGCAAGCGGAACAAAGCGTTATGGTACTCGAACATCACCATCTCGCTCGTGGCATCCGGCGGCGAGGAATATTATATCGGCGTCTTCAGAGACTTAGCCCAATTAAAGGAAGGCGTGTATATCTCGGAAACCCGAAAGTCGAAAATCCAATACGAGATCTTAAAAGTACTGGCGCTGTCCTGCGAAGTGAGGGATCCCGATATCGAAGGACATCTCGTCCGCGTCCAGGAATTGACCACCGCGTTGCTACACCGCTATAATGCGTTGAACCGGTCCATTCTTACGGAGGAGTATATCCAGAGCGTCGTGAACGCTTGTATTCTGCATGACATCGGCAAGTCGGGCATACCGGAAGGCATCCTGTACAAGCCTGGCAAGCTGAACGTATACGAACGGGCGATTATGGAAACCCATCCGCTGATCGGCGTGGACATCCTCAATAAAATTTCAACCGAGCTCGATGACGAGCTTTTCCAGCAGGAAATGCGGATCGCCAAAGATATCGTCGCCTTCCATCACGAGAAATGGGACGGCACCGGGTATCCGAGCCGCCTGAAGGATGACGCGATTCCTTTCGAGGCGCAAATCGTTTCGATCGTGGACGTCTACGACGCGCTGACGAGCAGGCGCGCCTACAAGGACGCGTGGCCGGCGGAGCAAGCCGTGGATTATTTACGCAGCCAGAGGGGCATCAGCTTCAACCCGGAATTGGTCGATATTTTCTGCGACGCCATGATTTGCGATTCAAGTGGATACCTTAACGAGGATAAGCGAACAGGCGAAAAAGTTTAAGCTATGAAGGAGCGAGCGGAATGAAAGCTTCACTGCCCATCGTCGTCCGTTCAACGGAAATCGACGTTAACGGTCATGTCAATAACGCGAAATACCTGGAATATTTCGAATGGGCCCGCGAAGCGTGGTACGAGCAATGCGGGCTGCCATACGAGACGTTCGGGAACATGGGCATTCAGACGGTAACCGTGAACATTAACGTGAATTATCGCCAAGAATGCAGACAGGGCGACCTATTAACGGTCACCTGCCAGCCCGCCGACATCGGCCGCTCCAGCTATGTGCTGCGACAGGAAATCGTCGACGAGCACGGTAACGTGCGCGCCGACGCGCTCGTGACGAGCGTAACGATGGATGCCTCCACGCGCAAAAGCCGCGAAGCGCCGGACGAGCTGCGGAGGTTCTTCGGGGAAGAGAACTGAAACGCGTATAACGCGAAAGAACGCCGCATGCGATGCGGCGTTCTTTCGTGTGCGAGTATGGCAAGTAATGCGAGTGTTGGTTGAGCGTCTATTGATCGACATCCATCCGGACGCCTTGGCCAAGCTGCAGCTTGGCCGCTTCCATGCGGGCCATTACCCGTTCCACGACGTATACGAACCCGAGCACGGCTACCAGGCCCGCGAGGGACAACGCCACGGATAACGGGGCGACCCATGGCAGCTCGGGATGCGCGAAGAACGGAATCAGCGACACGGCCACGATCGGCGGCGCGTTAAGCTTCAGCCGGCGGACCAGCCAGATCGTGAAGAGCGTGCTGACGAATAACGAAGCCATGCCGTTGTTGACGGTGTAGGCAAGCGTGCCGACGACCGAGGACAGCACGGCGCCGCCGGCGATGCCGACAAGCTCGGGCATGCCCGGCGAGCGGGTGATGAACAGAAACCCGAAGGCGCCCAGCGTCGGGAAGAACAGCATATGCATGCCCGGCGCATGCGACGACAGCCAATAAACGAATATAATGAATAAACCAAGCCCGATAGAACGGAGAACCATTGCGCAATACCCTTCCTTTCACGCTCAATACGCGGAACATAGCTGACACGTTCTGCTATGAAACGCAGCTTTATCGAGCATAAAGCAGTCGGTCGCGAGCGTCAATGGTATTTTCATTTTTGTTCGCCCGAATTCGACGCGAAGGGACGGATATTACCACTCCGCGAAGGAGCCGTCTTCGTACGCCAGGCGCGGCGTATCCCAGTCGCCGCCGTAGCTGCGCTCGATCAGCATCTCTTCGTCGATTTCGATGCCGAGGCCAGGACCTTGCGGCACGGCGATATGGCCGTCGATGACCTGGAACGGCTGCTTCAGGTAGCCTTCGCCAAGGTCCCATTTCTCCGCCATGGACGGGTGCTCTTGAATGAGGAAGTTCGGCGTGCAGGCATCCAGCTGCAGGCAGGAAGCGAGCGAGATCGGTCCGAGCGGGTTATGCGGCGCGATGGAAGCATAATGCGTCTCGGCCATAGCCGCGATTTTGCGGCCCTCGAATATGCCTCCGGCATGACACAGGTCCGGCTGCACGATGGCGATGGCGCCCTTCTCCAGCGCTTCGCGGAAGCCCCAGCGGGTGAATAGCCGCTCGCCGGAGGCGATCGGAATGCTCGTCGATTGCGCGACGCGCAGCAGGGCGTCCACGTTCTCCGGCAGGCACGGCTCTTCGATGAACATCGGATAGTACGGCTCCAGCGCGGCCGCGAGACGGATCGACATCGCCGGGCTCACGCGGCCGTGGAAGTCGATCGCGATGTCGAGCTCGCTGCCGCAGGCTTCGCGGATAGCCGCGAAATTCGACGTCACTTTCTCTACGAACGCGAGCGTGTCGACCTGGCGAACCGGCGCGTCGACGCCGATCTTGATCGCACCGAAGCCCGCATCCATCTTCTTCTTCGCGTTCGCGCCCATGTCGCTTGGCGTCGCGCCGCCGCAATGGCTGTACATGCGGATTTTCTCGCGCACTTTGCCGCCGAGCATTTCATAGACGGGCATATTGTAATACTTGCCCTTGATATCCCACAGCGCCTGTTCGATGCCGCTGATCGCGCTGACGAGCACCGGGCCTCCGCGGTAGAACGACCCTCTGTACATGACTTGCCAGTGATGCTCGATGCGCAGCGGATCTTCGCCGATCAGGTACCGCTTCAGCTCTTCGACGGCCGTTGCGACGGTCAGCGCGCGGCCTTCGACGATCGGCTCTCCCCATCCGCTAATGCCTTCATCGGTCTCGATCTTCAGAAACAGCCAACGGGGTTTTACATGGTACAGCTTCATATCGGTGATTTTCATCGCTTATTGTCTCCTCCTGGGCTCATGTCAATGGTCCTCGTAACTTGTCACTCGTTAGTCGTAAGTCGCGACTGGAAACGCGAATAAGACGCTCGTCGCTGCTTGCTGCCTTTCATGGGCGCGGCGAGAAGTCCCGCCTATGCTTTCTCCGCCCAGACCGGCAGGAGCGCGCCGCCGTCCATGTACACCGTCGTGCCCGTCATGTAGCCCGCATTGTCGGAGGCGAGGAACACCGCCGCTTCTCCGACCTCGTTCGTCGTCGCAAACCGGTTAAGCGGGATATGGGACGCGATCTTCGCAATATGTCCGCGCACCCGTTCGTCCTTCGGCTCGCCCAGCAGCGTGTAGCCCGGCGCAATGCCGACGACGCGGATGCCGTGAGGCGCCAGGTCGAGCGCCATGTTCTTCGACAGCTTGTTGACCGCCGCCTTCGCCGCGGCGTACACCGTCGAATTCGACCATGTGCCTTCCGCATGGTTGGAGCTGATATGGATGAGCGTGCCCTTCGTTCCCAGCTCCACCATGATTCTAGCCGCGCGCTGCGCGCAGAAATAAAGCCCTTTCAAATCCGTGTTCATCACTTCGTCGAACAGTTCCGGGGGCGTCTCCAGAAACGGCTTCATCCGCGTAATGCCGGAATTCTGCACCGACACGTCCAGACGGTCGAACAATTCGCGGAAGCCCGTGTACAGCTTGTCCACGCCTTCGATCGTCGAGATGTCCGCCTGTACTTTCTCCGCGCGCCTGCCCATGGCGCGAATGTCGTTCACGACGGCTTCGGCGCCTTCCGCGCTGCTTCTATAATTGACGCATACGTCATAGCCCGCCCTGGCGAAGGCCAGCGCAATTCCCCTGCCGATGCCTCTTCCCGAACCGGTAACCAGTGCCACTTTCCGATCCATTTCCCCATCCCCCGTTTCTTGGAGCGCCGACGTTCGGCCGGCCCCTGCTTGGGCTCCGATTCTGCGCCTGATCTTCGTCGGCCAGGCGCAGCGGGCGGTCCGTTACTTCTTCAACGTATCGTTCCGCCAGTAATCGATATGGTAATTCGGCCCTTCCACATGCCATTCCTTGCTGATGATGTCGATGCTGCCGTCGCCGTTGACGTCCCCGATGACCGCATCGTGCCAGCCCGGCTTGTTGTCGCTGATGACGACCGGTTTGAACGCCGGCAAACCGTCCTCGCCTTCATTGACCCAGATGATGCCGCGCTCCTTCAGTCCGAGCGGCTTCATCGGCAGCTTCCCGCTGTCCATCATGCCGCGGTCCGGATCCTCCTGCTCGCCGGCAAAGATCTCCAGCTTGCCGTCGTGGTTGAAATCCGCCACGGCGAGCGAGTGGAACGAGCCCGTATCGGGATGCCCCGGAGGGTCGGGCAGCTGATGGACGATCCACCGCTCGCCGCCGCCCAGGTTCTCGGCCCAATATACGTGCGAATACGCCGTGTCGCAGTCCGAGTAAACGATATCGTTCACGCCGTCTCCGTTAATATCCACGACCCAGGTGCGCATGCTTGTCCCGTAGGAAGCATTCGGGATCGGCCGGTGCGGCCATTCATGCCGCTTCCATTCGCCGTAGCCGTTGCCGGGATTCTCGTACCAGACGCCGGGCAGCACGATGTCGAGGGTGCCGCTTCCGGTCAAGTCGCCTGCGCCGCAAGGCGCGATGCCGCCATGATCGTCGCGCCCGTCGGCGATGATCGTCCGCTTCAGCCCGTTCGACGTATCGAACCACGAGAGCACGCGGCCGTCGTAGCAGACGATGTCCGTCTTGCCGTCGCCGTTAATATCCGCCGCGATGATATCGTGACCGCCGCCCTCGAACGGATGAGCCTCCCAAGGCGCGTCGGGATTGTCCGCAAGGTTGCCGGGGTTCTTGAACCAGACGTTATGCGAGACGTAATCGAGATGGCCGTCCTGATCCACGTCGACGGCGACCCCGCCGAGCGCATCCGCCAGCGATTCCGCCGTGCCGACGACATGCCGAATCCAGGTTTCGTCGTTCTTGCGCTCGTACCAGTACGCGGTCTGCGTCTCCCGGCGGGAGACGATAACGTCCAGGTCGCCGTCGCCGTCGAAATCGCCCAGCCCGATGCCGCCCGTGCCCCACGCCTTGCCGGGCATTCGGGCATCTATCGAAATATGCGTCCATTTCATTTCAATAATTCAACACTCCTTCCCCTGATGTGAGAAGCCTTGTTCAACCTAACTATAATGGGCGATGAAAGCGGTCTCTATAGGGTAATCGTCCAGTTTACAGGGGTAATCCGATGGAGTTGACATGTTTAGGAAGGACGAACATATGCTATAATGGCTAAAAACTGACGATGAGGTGTGAGGTTATGATAGGCAGAAGCGGCAATCCGGCGTTGAACGACAAGACGTTCGAGCGTTCGGGACAAGGCTCGTACTCCGGCGCGGAGCGGATGACGATCGAGGGCACCGTCAACAAGACGTTCATAACGCTGGCGGTGCTGCTGGGGGCGGCGTTCGCGACGTGGAGCATGTACTTCAAAGGCGGCGACGTGACGCCATACGCGATCGGCGGGGCAATCGGCGGACTGATCTGCGCGCTGATCATCAGCTTCGCGCCGCGCACCGCGCCGTTCCTGGTACCGGTCTACGCGGCGCTGGAAGGGGCGTTCCTGGGCGCGGTCAGCGCAAGCTTCGAGAACAAATACGGCGGCATCACCCTGCAGGCGGCCCTGATTACGATGTGCGTGTTCTTCGCGCTTCTCGTCGCCTACAAGATGCGGGTCATCCGCGCGTCCGAGAAATTCAAGCTTGGCGTATTCGCGGCGACGGCCGGCATCGCGCTCGTCTATCTGGCCAGCATGGTGCTGAACATGTTCGGGATCACGGTTCCTTACCTGCATGACAACAGCCTCGCCGGCATCGGCATTTCACTCGTCATCGTCGTCGTTGCGGCGCTCAATCTCGTGCTGGACTTCGACTTCATCGAGCAAGGCGCCGACCGCGGAGCGCCGAAGTTCATGGAATGGTACGGGGCTTTCGGCCTGATCGTGACGCTCGTATGGCTGTACATCGAGATCGTCCGATTGCTTTCGAAGCTGCGGAGCCGCTAATTCGAACGCTTGTCCGCTCGAGCCGCGCAGCGTTCCTATCGCACGCCGAACCTTCATCGCTCTATGCAGTGAAGGTTCGGCATGTAGAGAAACCCATGTTCGACGAAACGGAATGGCTCGTAAACCTGAACGGCTGCCCTCGGGTAGTACTGGAGGCCGCATCCCCATTCCCCCAGCTTTAGACAGCTCTGGCCGTTTGGCTCACGCTCACATCGCTTAAGGAGATAGGCAGCAGCACTGTCTGCGATAAGCATTGCATCCGGACAGGAGATCCGCTATTCGCCTGTTTTCATGGCTTTTTAAATGCTCGCGGACATAGGATCCTTTATTTCGTCAGAAAGGCAGATTTCCGATGCTCTCCGGAGGCAATAACGAATCCTGTGTCCGTTCACCAGCCCAAACCTGCCGATTTCAACCCAATAACGGATTCTGTGCCCGTTCCGTTGCCCATGAAGACGACCTAGCAGCCACCGGCAATGTCGAAGAACCGATCCGTCCGCAGCAACAGGAACTACCTTACCGAACGACAGCTCGCGAAGGTTACCGGCACTATGCCTCGGATCTGCAACAATGTGCATCCTGCCCGATGCTGGACAAGTGCAAAAGATCCCGCAATAAACGCAAGATCGTCACCCGGCACATCTGGGAGGACAGTAAGGAGCAGGTGCGCTTGAACCGTCTGAGTAAGTCAGGCAAAAGGCTGTACCGAAAACGATAAGAAACGATTGAGCGAAGCTTCGCGGATGCTAAACAGCTCCATGGGTTTCGCTATTGCCGATTGCGGGGGCTGCACAACGTGATGGAACAAGCGTTGATGACCGCCGCCGTGCAGAACAAGAAACTTGCCCTCCACCTGGAAAGGAGCTTCGGAGGGATAATTCGCCCTCCGAAGCCCTAAAATTGAACCGGAAACGAAAAAGAGAAACCCGACGTTTTGAAAACCGCGGGTTTCTCTACGGTCTGAACCTTCATCGCTCCATGCGTTGAAGGTTCTTTATTGCGCTCTAGGCGTGGATGAGTTATTCGCCTGGCGTCAGGCGCCTGGGCTGTGCTTGCTTGCTTGTTTGCTTATTTGCTTATTTGCTTGATTGCTTGCTTAATTACGATTGCCGACAACGGCCGGAGTTCTCCCCGTCTTCAGCCGCTACCTTCGATCCGCTCGTATTCTTCCATGAACGCGAGCTGCATCCCGGCGAAAATATAATCGTACAGAAACAGAAGCAGGAAGAAGAAGAACGACACCCACAGCGCATTGATCAGCAGCCCGAACAGCACGTTCAACACGATCGCCTTGACGATCAGCCCCGACGTCCCTCCGGTGCGATTGCGAAACGACCGAAGCGCGAGCGGGAACGCTTCCAGAATCGTGCAGTTTCGGGCGACGAGCGTAAATTCCAGATAGACGAACCAGATGCGGAGAATAAGAAAAGCGATCACGCTGATGATGGCGCCAAGCCCTTGAAGCACGAAGAGCGCCAAGCCGCCTAAGACCAGCATCAGCCCCAGCACAAGCAGGTTGAGCAGCAGGAACCTTCCGAAGAACCGTCTGCCGTATCGTCCGAATACGTTCATTGAGACGGGCCGCTCGCTGGCCGCTTCGCGGAGCAGCCCGATATAGCCGCCCTGGAAGAACGCTTGAATCAGCAGAAACGCCACCGCCGCAAGCAGCGCGGCGGCGACGCTGCCGGCGTGAAATCCCCCGTCCGCGTTCAATTGCACCGTACCTGCCATGAACCGCTGCTCGGTGACGGCGCTGATCGACGGCATTCCCATCTGGAATGCCAGCTTGAACGTCAGATGCGGACTGCCGTGAAAACCGTTCATCATGATGCCGGTTAATGCGGACAAGCCGTCCACGGCGACCGGCAGCCCGACGAGCAGCGGCAAGCCGGGCAATTTGCGAATGGCACTGGACAGCATTCCATCGCCTCCTTTGCTTGTAGTACGCATGATTTCCCAAAATGTTGCATACAACCCAGCAAGAGGATGCCGGATTCACCTGAAGCATGCGGCGATTTTACCCCGGGCGCCAAAGACGGTAAAATGAAAGGGAACAGGCTTGAACCCGAACGACTTCTCAAAGATTGCGAGGAATGTAATCATGAATCAAGAAACGATGGAGCTGTTCCGCACGTTGACGGCCTTTCAAGCGGCGTCCGGCTTCGAGCGGGAGCTGCGTGGATTCGTCCGCGGAGAATTGGAGAAATATACGAGCGAGATCGTGCAGGACCGGCTAGGAAGCATCTTCGGCGTGCTGCGCGGGAATGAGGAAGGGCCCGTCATCATGGCGGCCGGCCACTTGGACGAGGTCGGCTTCCTGATTACCGGCATTACGGAGAACGGCATGCTTCGCTTCCAGACGCTCGGCGGCTGGTTCAGCCAAGTGCTGCCGGCGCAGCGCATCCAGGTCATGACGGACAACGGGCCGCTCGCCGGCATTATCGGCACGACGCCGGTGCATTTGCTCGACGAGGCATCGCGCGGCAAGCCGCTCGACCTGAAGAACATGTACATCGACATCGGAGCCGACAGCAAAGCGCATGCGCAGGAGATCGGCATCCGCATCGGCCAGCAGGCCGTACCGTACTGCCCGTTCACGCCGCTGGCCAATCCGAAGAAGATTATGGCCAAAGCCTGGGACAACCGCTACGGGGTCGGCCTCGCCATCGAGCTGCTGAAAGAGCTGCACGGCAAGCCGCTGCCGAACGTGCTCTATTCCGGCGCGACGGTACAGGAAGAGCTCGGCCTGCGCGGCGCGCGGACAGCCGCCAACCTGATCAAGCCGGATCTGTTCTTCGCGATGGACGCCAGCGCCGCCAACGACATGAACGGCGACAAGACGGCGTTCGGCCAGCTCGGACAGGGCGCGCTGCTGCGCATCTACGACCCGACGATGCTCACCCACCGCGGCATGGTCGAATACGTTCTCGATACGGCGTCCACCCATAACATTCCGTATCAGTATTTCGTGTCGCCGGGCGGTACCGACGCCGGCGCCGTCCATACGCAGGGCAGCGGCATTCCGTCGACGGTCATCGGCGTTTGCGCGCGCTACATCCATACGTCCGCTTCCGTGCTGCATACCGACGATTACGACGCGGCCAAGGAATTGCTCGTGAAGCTCGTCGCGAACTGCGACGCGTCGACCTACCGGACGATCCTCGACCGCGCCTAGCCTGAACGCCGAACGGCGGTGCTGAATGTCGGTGCTGAACGACGGCGCCGAACGGCAGCGCTGAACGATGGATGCGTCCATCTGACCACCGCTAACCTGCCTTGACGAAACACGCCGGTCGCGATCGACCGGCGTGTTTGCGCATGCGCGCGAAGCGCTACAGGAGCACGGGCAGCGTCCGGTGCCCGCGGAACAATATATTCGGCTGCCAGTCGGGCTTGTCGTCCGTCAGGCGCATGTTCGGAAAGCGGCTTGCCAGCGTCCGAAGGGCGATCTCGCCCTCCAGGCGCGCAAGCGGCGCGCCGAGACAGAAATGCGCCCCCGTCGCGAACGCGAGATGGCGGTTCGGCTGACGGGCGATATCGAACCGGTCCGGCTCCGCGAACTGGGCGGCATCGCGGTTCGCCGCTCCGAGCATGACCTGGACGAACTGCCCGCGGCGAATCGTTCGTCCCCCGATCTCGACGTCGGCGGACGCGATCCGCCCCGTCATCTGTACGGGGCTTTCGTAGCGCAGCGCTTCTTCGACCGCCGTCGCCGCAAGTTTGGGCCGTTCCGACAGCCGGGCAAGCTCGCCGGGCTCGGACAGCAGCAGGCGCACCGCGTTGCCGATCAGATTCACGGTCGTCTCGTGGCCGGCGACGAGCAGCAGCACGCAGGTCGCGATCATCTCCTGCTCGGTCAAGACGTCGGACTGCTCTTCTTGCGCGGCGAGCAGATCGCTGATCATGTCTTCGCGGGGCGACGTGCGCCGCTGCGCGATCAAATCCTTGAAATACGCGGAAATCTCATTCGTCGCCCGGATGGTCTGTTCCACGTATTGCGGCGACTGATCGACGCCTTCCAGCACTTTGGCGAACGCATGCGACCAGTTTCTGAACAGCGCCCGGTCTTCGGATGGAACGCCGAGCAGATCCGCGATGACGATGACCGGCAGCGTGAAGGCGTACGAAGCGATCAGATCGGGGCGCGATTGTTCCGCCATGCCGTCCGCCAAGAAATCGGCGATCTCCTGAATGACCGGCTTCAGCCGTTCCATCGTTCGCGGCGTGAACGCATGGCTGACCAGTCCGCGCAGCCGGGTATGGGCGGGCGCGTCGCGGAACAGCATCCAATTGTTCAGCATGCCGTCAACCGGCTTCCATTCCGCCGATACGGACGGCATCTCTTGATTCTCGGGCACCGCGTTCCGATACTCGCGGACGAACAGCGGATCCTTCAATACCCGGCTTACGTCCTCGAAACGCGACACGATCCACGTCCACCGCTCTTCAAGATGAAGGACGGGCTCCTGCTCAAGCAAATACCGGTAGAACGGATAAGGATCCCGGTGCATGTCATCCGAATATGCGGCGAACCACGCGGCGATTCCGGCCTTATCGAAAGACGTCTGCTGCTTGCTCAACGGCTACACTCCTTTGCGCATGACGGATTTTGCTGCCCCTGGCGATAGTCCGGGACAAGACGGTCTTCTACTAGTTTCAGCATCGCGGCCGCGAGTTCCTGCCCGGCGCGCATCCACTATTTTCATAAACCCGACTCGAAACATTAGCCGGTATCGCTTCGTCCGTATTGTGAAAGGCTAGAAGTAAAGGAAGGGTGTATGAGAATGAGAGAATCGTCGTCCGGGCAGCTCGCCCCCGTTCATTTATGCTTGCGGCTGCTATCCGCCGCTCTAATCGCCATCGCTTTGATGGCCGCCTCCGGCTGCGGGAAGGCATCCGATAACAAAAGCGCCTCCGCCGCGGAAGATCGCGCCGTCAAGGCCGGCACGCCGATCTCCGACAAGGTGAACGCAGGCGAGAATCCGTTCGAAACCGCCGGCATCACCGATCCGCGCGAGTTCCAGAAGGTGTTCAATGCCGTGAAGACGGCCATCGCCAAAGGCGACAAAGCCGAGGTCGCGAATTATATCCTGTACCCGCTTCGCGTCAACGGCGCGTCCGGGTCGGAGTTGATCCCGACGCGCCGCGAATTCGTCGACCAGTACGATGCCATTATGACGAAGCCGGTCCGGGACGCCGTCGCGAACCAATCGTTCGACCGGCTGTTCATCAACTATCAGGGCGTCATGGTCGGCAACGGCGAAGTCTGGTTCGGCGGCAGTATCGATAAGCCGCAGGTGATCGGCATGATCGCGATCAATCACGATATCGGCAAACGCTAGCGCTGGATGCAGCGGCAAACAATCAGTCGAACAAGCTGCGCTGGAACGCCGCGATGTCCGCGTATTCGTCCTCCAGCTTGTCCGCGATCCGCAAGTAAATCGGCAGCAGCCTTCGATAGAGGGCTGCTGCTTGTTCGTCCGGCTGATGCGCGAGCGTGGCGCCGACCATCCGCGAGACGACGGCGAACGAATCCGCCCGTCCGAGCGCGACCAGGCCGAGCACGACGGCGCCGAGACAGGAGCTCTCGAAGCTCTCCGGAATGACGACCTCCCGGTCGAACACATCGGCCATCATTTGCCGCCACAGCTCCGAGCGCGCGAAGCCGCCCGTGGCGTGAATGCGCCGCGGCTTGCCCGTCGTCTCCTCCAGCGCCTTCAGCACGGCGTACAAATTATAATTGATGCCTTCCAGCACGGCACGAATCATATGCTCCCGGCCGTGGTGGAGCGTCAGCCCGAAGAACGAGCCGCGCGCGTCGGCGTTCCAGAGCGGCGCCCGCTCCCCCGTCAAATACGGATGGAACAGCAGCCCGTCCGAGCCCGGCCGCACCTGCCCCATGATTTGCGTCAGCAAATCGTACGGGTCTTGGCCGAGCCGCCGCGCCGCTTCGATCTCGGCGGCGCCAAGCTCGTCCTTCAGCCAGCGGAAGATAACCCCGCCGTTATTGACCGCGCCGCCGATCACCCATTTGTCCGCCGTCAGCGCGTAGCAGAAGTACCGGCCCTTCGGGTCCGTCACGGGCTTGTCCACGACCGTGCGCACCGCGCCGCTCGTGCCGATCGTTACGGCGACGACGCCGGGATCGATCGCGTTCACGCCGAGATTGGACAAGACGCCGTCGCTCGCGCCGACGACGAACGGCGTCTCCGGCAGCAGCCCCATCGCCTCCGCGTATTCCGGCTTCATGCCGCGCATGACATGCGTCGTCGGTACAAGCGCCGACAGCCGCTCCGGCCCGACGCCCGCGATGTCCAGCGCCTCCGCGTCCCAATCCAGCCGTTCCAGGTTGAACATCCCGGTCGCGGACGCGATGGAATGGTCAATGACGTATTCGCCGAACAGCTTGCCGAACACGAACTCTTTGATGGATACGAATTTCCATGCGCGCTTGAACAGCTCCGGCATGTCGTGCCGCAGCCACATCAGCTTCGTAATCGGCGACATCGGATGGATCGGCGTTCCCGTCCGCCGATAGAGCGCATGGCCGTTCATGTCGTTCTTCAGCTTGGCCGCCCAGCCTTCGCTGCGGTTGTCCGCCCACGTCAAACAATGCATAAGCGGCCTGTCCGCCGCGTCGATCGGAATGACGCTGTGCATGGCCGAGCTGAACGATGCCAGCAGCACCGCGCCCGCTTCGATGCCTGCTGCCGCCACCGCTTGCTTGACCGTCGAGACGACCGCCGCGAATATAAGCTCCGGATCCTGCTCCGCGACTGCCGGCGTCGGCGTATAGAGCGGATAGCCCTCATGCGCGGTTGCAACGACCTCCCCGTTCTCGCGGAACAGCACCGACTTCGTGCTAGTCGTTCCGATATCGATGCCGATCATATATGTAGCCTGCTGATGATTCATTCCCGAATGTACCTTCTTTCTCCAATCCTGTACTGCCCGCATGGATCGCCTAGCAGATGCAGGTTTTGCGTTTATGTCCTCGTTTGCCCATCGCGGCCATCTTGGCGATGTAATCGCTTGCGACCGGCACTTTGCAGGCCGTATTGCCGACCTTGACGCGCACTTTGCCGATCGCGGCCGCGGCGGCCAGCGCGTCCTCGTACAACGCCTCCACGTAACCGCCTGCCGAGATAATGAACATGTTCATGGCGTAACGGACGCGATCGCGGGGTTCCCCGTGGATACGTTCGGCCGCTTCGCGCAGCAGGGCGCGCAGCTCCTCGACAGCCAACTGCCCGTCCGGCGCAATCGAGAGCAAATTCGCATACGTGCTCCAGCCGCAAGCCGCGACCAGCTCTTGCGGAGAGGCCATCCATTCCAGAGCCAGCTCCCTGCCGTACCGGCTTTCCGCCGCCAGCCCGGCGACGGTCGTTTCCGCCAGCAAGTACCAGTTCGCGCGGTTCGCCCAATCCCGCAGCCGCTCCGGCGGCAGCGAGGCGGGATCGACCGTCAGGCCGGCCAAATACATCGCGTCGCTCACGCCGGATTCATAGAGCGCGGCCGCAAGCGCCTGATCCTTCTTCACCGCTTTGACCAGCTTCTTCAAATCGCCGATCTTCACGCCGAAGAGCGGCTCCCGCGCGCCGTGGTTCATGAACGTCCGCTTCGTCTGCTCGGAACCCATGCTTTCCAGCTGCCGCATGACGTCTTCGTAAGTCATCGCCAATATGCACCGCCTTCCCGGATGGCAAGCACCCGTTATGCTTTCGTTCTCGCATCGGTTTATTCCATTACTATAGCATGATTGCCGGCCGTTCTCACGCAGCAAGCGCCGCGCTGCATGCTGCAGCGCGGCGCTTGCTCCTTGCCTGGTCCGGACGGTTAGCTGCCGATGCCCTTCTCTTCCAGCCCCGGCGATGGAGGGATCGCCGGGGCGGCCCTGAGCACGAACGGCCCGACCGCCGCCGTGAGCACGAGCAGGCCGATGCCGATGAACGCGGACACGCCGTAGCTCTGCAGCCAGTACGCGCCGTCCTCGATCTGCTTGTAGATCCATCCGCCGAGCAGCGGACCGATGAAGCCCGTCATGCCTGTTAAGGCGGAGAATACCGCCACGTACATCGGACGATCGGATTTCGGCGTATCGCCGATAATGAAGTTGAAGATGAGCAAATTATAACCGCCGAGCCCGACGCCGAGCGTGACGTTCACGATCACGAGCACGAGGATGACCGGCAAGATCGCGATGCCCGCCCAGAGGACGCAGGAAGCCGCGATAATCGGCAGCGTCCAGAGCAGCAGCGTGCGGGTCGCGTATCTCGCGTTCATAGTGCCCCAGTAATAATAGCTGAACATCGTCACGACCATTTGAACCGTCGTGATGACGGTAATCCATTGCTTGCTCAGCCGCAGCGTTTCCAGCATGACGTACGAGAACAGCGGCACGGCGATATTCTGCAGCAGAATGAATGCGGCGATGAATACCGTCGCCTTCATATATACGACATCCCGGAGCGGTTTACCGAACAGCGCGGCGGAGCTTGACGCGGCCGACCGTTCGAACGGCAGATTCGGATACCGCAGCAGCTCGACCGCGTTCCAGACCGTGCATGCCGCGCTTACGGCATAGAGAAGGACGAAGCCGGTCCGCTCATCCAGCTGCTCGAGAATCTGCCCGCCGATCAGCAGGGATACGCTCGCCACCGCCCAATGGATCGTATTGCGAATGCCGAAATATCGGCCCCGTACCTGCGCGGGCACCATGTCCGCGATGATCGACGTCCAGAATACCGAGCTCGTTGAAGCGCAGACGAAAGACAGCAGGAACATGCCGATGAACACGTCGACCCGAAGCGACGCCGTAACGAAGAACGGAATAAGTCCCGTTGCGATCCAGATCGTCCGGTGCGTGATGGCGAATACGGCCAGCAGCAGGCGCCTGTTCGTAAACCGCTGAATGTAGAAGGCGGCGACGAGCTGCACGAGGTTCGCCAGCGCCGGAATCGCGACGACGAGCCCGACGTCCGACGCCGTTCCTCCGAGATAGACGACATAGATCGTAAGGATGGGCCCGCCCAGCAAGTTCGCGATGATATTGGCCGGAATGCCTTCCGTAATGGAAGTCAGCAGCCCCCTTCGCTGATCGGATAAATGTTTGCGGCGAAACACCGACATCACGTGATTCCAAAATGACAACATGACCTCTTCTTCCAGCTCCCCGTAGTATCTCTGGATGTCTGCATCGATCTCTATCCGTGTATTTCGCTATGATTCTCTATCTCTATCTCTATCTCTATCTCGATTTCTGTCTACCAGAGAAAGCAGCGCTTCCCGTCAAGCGCCGTCCAGGCCGCCGGCCAGCAGCTCGCCCAGCGTCCGCACCATGACGCCCGTTCCGCCCTTGGCTTCCCAAGACCGGTCCCGCTCCAGCCAGGCCGTGCCCGCAATGTCCAAGTGCACCCACGGCTTATCCTCCGCGAAGGCGCCGATGAACAATCCGCCGATGCTGGCCGCGCCGTAGCGGCCGGCGCCGTTCTTCATGTCCGCCGCCTCGCTGTCCAGCTGCCGGCGGAATTCCGCGTACGGCGGCAGAGGCCATATCCGCTCGCCCGCCAGCTTGGAGGCCGCGATGACCTGCTGCTGCAGCGCTTCGTCGTTCGTCACCGAGCCCGTCGCCAAGCTGCCGAGCAGGACGAGGACGGCCCCGGTCAGCGTCGCGACGTCGATGAGCTTCGTCGCGCCGCCGCGGATCGCCGTCGTGAGCCCGTCGGCCAGCACGAGCCTGCCCTCCGCGTCCGTGTTGACGATCTCCACCGTCGTGCCGTTCATCATCGTCAGCACGTCGCCGGGCTTGTAGGCGCGGTCCGACGGCATATTCTCCGCCGTCGGAATGACGAAGACGGCGTTGCAGCGCGGCTTCAGCTCGCCGAAAATCTTCACCAGGCCGAGCACCGCCGCCGCGCCGCCCATGTCCGATATCATCTCTTCCATGCCGGGGCCTTTCTTAAGCGAGATGCCGCCGGTATCGAACGTGATGCCTTTGCCGACGATGCCCCATCTGTCCGCGTCGTCCGGATTGCCTTCATAGCGAATGACGATCATGCGCGGCGGATGGACGCTCCCCTTGCCGACGCCGATCAAGCCACCCATGCCCTGCGCTTCCGCGGCGGTCTCGTCGATGATCTCGCAGTCGAAGCCGCAGCCGGCAGCGAGCCGCTGCGCTTCGTCCGCCAGCTGCGCGGGAACGAGCGCGTTGGCCGGCAAGTTTGTCAGATCCCGGGCATACATGACGGCTTCCGCGAATACGGTGCCGCGGCGGATGCCGGCTTCCCACTCCGCCGCCGCCGCAGCTGCCGCCTCGTCGTCCGATAACGCGGCCGTCTGCTCGAAGGCGACGGACGCGACAAGCGGTTGCCGGCGCGCGTCGGCCCGCTTCGCCGTCTTGCGCGCGTGCAGTCCGAGCAGGTACCCTTCCGTCAATGCCTGCGCGGCTTGCTTCAACGTAAACGCTTGCGCAGGCAACGATTGCGTGCCCTCCGCGGCCTCCGGCACTGAGCCGGACAGGCATGCCGGCAGCAGCTGCTTCACCGCAGCCGCCTTCAATCGCTTCGCGGCCTTCGCCGCCGCGGCCGCCGCATCGCGCAATCCGTCCGTCGTCAAGCATTCCGGCGGATCGATGCCGACGTAGACGACATGCGCGGCCGGATACAGGCCGAGCGTCGGCAGCACGAGCGTCTCCTTGGGCTCGGCCTTGAACAGCTCTTTGGCCGCATGCTGCCTCATCGCTTCGTCCAGCGCGTCGTGAATCCACGGCCCGCCGCCGTTCAACTCCAGCTTGCTAACGAACGCCACGACGACATCGAATCCGTCGGCCGGCGCATCGTTCGCGCCTGGCCCGTATGTAAATTGAATGCCCATTCGAATGAACATCCTCCAATCCGTTCGCTATTCTAATCAACCGCCCGTAACAGCGCGAAAAACCGGGATTTCCCCGGTTCCTCGCTAGGCTGGCCGGGTCTTAACCCGATTCTAATCGTTTATTCCGCCAATGGCAAATAGATCTTGAACTCCGTTCCTTCGCCGGCGTTGCTCGCCACGCGAATCTTGCCGCCATGATTCCGCACGATCCGGTAGCTGACCGACAGCCCGAGGCCCGTACCCGCCGCCTTCGTCGTGAAGAACGGGTCGAACAGCTTAGCTTGGGTCACGGGATCCATGCCATGGCCGTTGTCCCTGATCGTAATTTCGGCGTCGCGGCCGTCCCGCCGCGTGATAATGTCGATTCTGCCGCCCCGCTCGTCCTGCAGTTCGCCGATGGCATCCATCGCGTTGCGGACGATGTTGAGTACGACCTGCTTGACCTGCTTGACGTCGATCGACACCGCGATTTCCTCATCGTACGTCTCGAATTGGATTTGACAGCCCTTCATCAGCGCCTCGCTGTCCGACAAGAGAATGACTTCCTTCAGCAAGTTGTTGATGCGCACCTTCTGCGTCATCGGCGCGGAAGGCTTCGAGGAATTCAGAAATTCATAGATAATGTCGTTGGCGCGATCGATTTCCGTCAGGATAATGCGCGAATATTCCTCCTTGCCCAGCAGGGTGAGGTGGGGCTGCAGCAGCTGTATGAAACCGCGGATCGACGTCAGCGGATTGCGGATTTCGTGGGCGATCGAGGCTGCGATCTTCCCAAGCATCGCGAGCTTGTCGTTCTGGTAGGCCGACTGTTCGATCTGCTTGTATTCCGTCACGTCCTTCACGCTGAACAGGTAATCCCCGTCCAGCTGGTCGCCATACGTCACCGTTACGAGCAGCGTACGCCCGTTCGCATCCACGAATTCCAGGTATCGGCTTCGCCGGAGGAACGTCTCCTTGTACAGCCGCAGAATGATCCGTTTCGTGCTCTTCTTAAGCCGCCGGTGCGACAGCATATCGATAATATTGCAGCCGATGAGCGTCGTGCGGGGAATGTCAAGGAGCTTGGCCATCTGTACGTTGATGAAGGACAGCATGCCGTCTCCGTCGAAAATCGCGATGCCGCTGTCCATATGCTGCAGCACGTTCTCGTATTTATTCTTGACCATCCGAAACGATCGGTGGGAGCGGAGCAGCATGTCCCGCATCTCGCTGAAGCGCTGCTCCGAGCTTTGCTCCGGCTGCACCCGGAACCGGAATGCGACCATGAGTTCGATCAGAAAAATAAACGAGCGGCTATACAGCCGCAGCGCTTCTTCCGAATCGACGTTTGCTACTAGCGTTTGCATGGATTCATCGTGTACCGCGATAATATCCTCCGGATGGATATCCTGAAGCATCTTGCCGATTTCCGAAGCCTCGAATAGCGAAGCTTCACTGCCGCTGCGCATGTACTCAGCGAGGGCAGGGAAATACCGCATGCGTATTGCCTGCATGTTTTACTCCTCTCCCGCCGCACAAATCGGTATATGAACGCGAAGCGGAGCGTGAACCCATTTATGAAAAGCAATCATAGTTCCTCGCGCCTGGTCGTAGCTGAGCTCGAACGAATCCGTCATCTTCTCCGTCCACTGCAGATGAATGCGGCTTGGCCCCTTGAAATGATCGAATAATCTGACTTCTATTCCGCTAGCTTGGTCTCCCTTGAACAAGCTCACCGGGCGAATCGTCATATGTCCCTTAGCCGCGATCGCGATCAGCTTCAAGGCCAGCTCCGAAACGGTATACGCGATAACGGTTTGATCCACTAGACTGAAACCGATCGTTTTGGCGAGTTCCCTTCCTCTTTGACGTGCCAAGATCGCATCCGACTTCTCCTGAATATGGAACATTTCCACGTGTTAGCTCGCCTCCGCCCCTCAATATTTCCGTGCAGATTCCGAGTTGAGTTCGCTTACAATAATCATAGAAAAAACCACTAAAATATGTCAACAGGAGATACTGTCGAATAAACTCGATCAAATGTCACAAAAAACGCAAGGAAAGGCGCCGCGATATCAGCGCCTTACCGGGTATAGGCTCAAAGTCCTTAGTGCAGCTCGAATGCCGGCTAATCCTTCTTTTTCTTGGACTTGCCATTATCGCTGCCGTTGTCTTTACTGCTCTTGTTGTCTTTATTGCTTTTGTTCGTTTTATCGCTTTGGCTGTCTTTATAGCTTTGGTTATCTTTGTTGCTTTGGCTATCTTTGTTGCTTTGGCTGTCTTTATTGCCGTTGCCGGCCTTGACCGCGTTATTGCCTTGGCCGGCGCTGCCGGCTTTATTGCCGCCGTTGTCCCGGCCCGTGCCGCGATCGTCCCGATCTTCGCGTCCATTGCGTTCTTCGCGGTCTTCGCGGGTCGCAGCCTGCTTGTCTTCTCCGCGATTAACGCCGCTATGGCGGCTGTCGGAAGCGTTTTTCGCTTCGTCCTTGCCGCCTTGTAAGTGATTATCCGCGTCCTTAAGGCCGCCTTGGCTGCCGGAAGGGAAGAGAATCGTATGCAATTGCTGCTGCGATGACGGCTTTGACTCCGGCTTCGCGCGGTTATCGTCACGCTTGTCATTGCCGCCGGAAGCGCCGCTTCCGCGTACGATAGAGCCGCTGTCATGCTGACCGCCGCTCTTGCCGCCTTGGGCATGACCGCCGCCGCTTCCGGACGATTGACCGCCCGCGCCGCTGGCGTTATGACCGCTCGAGCTGCCCTTGCTTTGACTGTACGGGCTCCCTTTTCCATTCCCGTTCCCGTTTCCCTTACCGTTGCTCTTGCCGATGGCGCTGCCGCCATTCCCCTTGCTCTTGCCATTACCATTGCCATTACCATTGCCTTTTGCTTGGCTTTGGTCCAGGCTGCCTGAAGGCCAGCCTTTCATGATATTGCCCGGGGAATGATTGCCGATGTTGATAATGCCGCCTTGCTGGAGGATTTGATTCGGGTCTGGCCCCTTCTTATCCTCAGCCTTTTTATTATTGTTCCAGTTCCCATTGCCGTTTCCGTTTCGATTGTCGTTCCCGTTCCCATTGCCGCGCTTGGCTTGTTCCTTCTTCGCCAATCCTTCAAGCTGCTGCTTCAGCTTCACCCGCTGCGCTTCCTTCTCCGCTTCCTTCGAGGCGGGCGGATTGACCGGCTGCGGCTTGACGGTTTGCGGTTTCGCCGTATCGGCTGCCGGCGGCTTGGAGCCCTTGGCCCGCTGATCGTTCATAACCGCCGCGACCCCGCCCATCGGTTTCGCCGCTTGATGAATGGACTCGCGCTTCAGCTCCTTGATCGAAATCTGGTAGCCCTGCTCTTTGGCCATTAAGTAAAAGGCCATTTTGCCGGATGAGATGCCCGCCTGCTTCGCTTCCTCCCGAACTTCCTTCGGGGCGGACAGCGTCGTCACGTCGACCTCGAGCTTGCGGCCCTTCTCGGTCTTCGCGAGCGACTTGCGGACTGCGCTGTCCATTTGCGCCGTAAGGCTGATTTCTTGGGCCGGCTTCACATTGTCGCCGACGGCCACGCTCGTAATAACGACATCGCCTTCGCCGCTGTTCAAGTATGGTCCCGCGCTAATCCGGTCCATGATCGCCTCCGTGACCTTCTGAAGCGGCTTCCCTTTGAAGCTCAGTCCTTCCGTGACATCCTTGCCGTCCGTATTGATCGGATGCAGCTCCTCCACCCGTTCGTTCTTGTCGATGCCGAGCTCGATGCTTGGATTGACGTCCATGGTCACATAAGCGACGACGGGAGAAGCATGCGAGAAGCGCTGCGCAATGAACGGCGCGAACAGGAAGAGCATAACCGCCGCGGCGCCGATGCTGAAGCTGTACAGCTTGCGCGGCCGCTGCAGCCGCCGCTGCTCCTGGAAGGCGAATTCTTCGCCGATTTCGGGCTTGAGCGCCGTGCGCACTTTTCGGAATTGACCATCCGGCGTTAATACGATGACATGCTTGCTGCCGGTTTCCATGACGATCCCACGGCTCATGCTCTCACTCCTTCCACTGCGGGCAGCTCCTTATGTACAGGCGGCTCCTGGGGCTTTATGTATTGCTGCAAATACGGAAAATCGCCATTATGTAAAATCGTCAGCGCGATAATATACTTGCGGTTGCGCTCGATGGTCTTGCGGGAGACGCCGATGATTTCGCAGAGCTCCTTGATCGGCAGCTTCTGCTTCGTCTCCAATTGATCGTACAGCTCGGGATCGTTCGCCAATCGGCGACTGATTCCGATAAGCAGCTGCCTCGAATCGGAATGCTTCGGCGAAATGTCCGGCAGCTCGCCGAACGTAATGCCGTATTCTCTCAATCTGCCGTCGAACTCCGCGATTTCGAACCTGCGCGCTTCCGACTCCTGCGTCAGCGAATAGCGGTTCATCGCTTCGTTCGTTTCGATGGCGTTAACGGTCGATTCCTCTTCGTCATCCTGATCGAATGCGCTGTAGGGCACGGAACCGTGATGCCTGCTTTCTTTTCGGACATAGTCAATAAGCCTGCGCCGGATGACCGTTTCGGCGAAGCCGAGGAACGATTTACCTGCCTGACTTGAGAATTGTCCGATCGCTTCGTCAAAAGCGGCCAGCGCGATGCTGAATTCATCCGAGCTGGCAGGATCGATATATCGCTTGCAAAATCGACTCGTCACCTTGGCGATATAAGGCTGATAAGCGTCAATGAACGCATTTCGCGACGCTTCGCCGCTGCGAATCCGCTCCACCATCTCTTCGGGAGCGATTCGGGTCTCGGGGGTGACTGCGGACGTATCATGCTTGCCGCCGAAAATTCGTTTGAACAGAACGAGTAACAACCAGCTCCACCTCACATGTACAGTATTCGGGTCGACGGGTCGGCTTTGAGGGGGTAGACATTAGTAATTTCTCATAAACATGCAGGCCGTGCGCAAAATAAAAAAGCCCCCTTCGTCAGGAGGCTCACTGCCGCTAGCAATATCCTTCAGAGGTTCTGCGCTGCTTAAGCTTATTGCGCCGCTGATTCAGCACGCCGAGCCGTTTCTTCAATTCTCCAAGCCAGCTTTCGTCGCCGATCTGCTTCGCGAAGCAAAGCAAATCAAGCGCCATGTCGATTTGACTGCTGACGACTTCCATCGGATCTTCGTTCTCGTTATTGACGCAATTCTCGAACAGCTCTTTGTCTTCCTGCTCGACGTATTCGATGAAGTCGACCTCGGAAGCGCCGTCGCCATGCGCGTATTCCGCCAGAATTTCGTATTCGTTCTCGATTAAATAATGGATTTCGACGCGATGACATACCGGACAGAACAGAATAGGGACATTGTGAATATGAGTACGAAAATGCTTCAACGTGCCATTCGTGCCAATCATGCTGGCACCGCAGCAAAAGCTCATGCGGACTCCCTCCTTAACTGCATTACCTCAATCGAACGCATCTTGAAACATGATTTAACTTATTCGTCCCGAGATGGCAAAATTCCTGCTTGCGCGCGGCTTGGACCGACGCCGAATGTTTCCAGGACCCGCGGAAAATAGGAAGAAAGCCCGAGGTCTGCTTGAGACCCCGGGCTTCCGCCGTTCGTGGAACGATGCTTATTTTGCAACCAGGTGCTTGTCGCCCGGTTTCCAGTTGATCGGGCACAGGCCGCCGGATTGCAGAGCTTGCAATACGCGGAGCGTTTCTTCAACGGAACGGCCAACGTCGTTGTGGTTAACGACTTGGTACTTCACTTCGCCTTCCGGATTGATGATGAACAGGCCGCGCAGCGCAACGCCCTCTTCTTCAATCAGAACGCCGTAGTCGCGAGCGACTTTCTTCGTGATGTCGGCTGCGAGCGGGAAGCTCAGCTGGCCAAGGCCGTTATCGTTGACAGGCGTGTTGATCCAAGCGCGGTGGCTGTGTTTGCTGTCTACGCTGACGCCGAGGATTTCGGTGTCCAGTTTCGAGAACTGTTCAGCTGCAGCGCTGAGCGCCGTAATTTCCGTTGGGCATACGAATGTGAAGTCCAAAGGATAGAAGAAAAGGACGAGCCATTTGCCTTTGTAATCGGAAAGAGCTGCCGTGCTGAAATCTTGACCATTGCCAGTTACGGTCTCCATCGAGAAATCGGGAGCCGGACGGCCTACCAAACGATCTGCCATGCAAAAAACCTCCTAAAGTTTGAATGATATGGGGTGAAAATCAAGCCTCTAATGTTGACTACGTTTAGAATAATACCAACTCTTTGGAACGAAGTCAATATTGAAATTATTACTTATTTGTAGTTATTCTAAATTATTTCTTCATTGCGGCAACGATCAGATCGCCCATTGCCGTCGTACCGATCGCCTTGCTCTTGTCGACGGCGATATCGCCCGTGCGGTGACCTGCGTCCAGCACGGATTTGACCGCGTCCTCGATGCATTGCGCCGCTTCGGCGTAGCCGAACGTCAGACGGAACATGAGCGCAACGGACAGGATCGTCGCGATCGGGTTGGAGATGCCTTGTCCTGCGATGTCCGGAGCGGAGCCGTGCACCGGCTCGTACAGGCCGAAGCTGCCTTCGCCAAGGGAAGCGGACGAGAGCATGCCGATGGAGCCGGTAAGCATAGCCGCTTCGTCGCTGATGATGTCGCCGAACATGTTCTCCGTCACGATAACGTCGAAGCTTGCCGGACGGCGAAGCAGCTGCATCGCGCAGTTGTCGACGAGTACGTGCTCGAGTTCAACGTCCGGATACTCGACGGCGATCCGGTTGACGACTTCGCGCCACAAGCGGGACGTTTCCAGCACGTTCGCCTTGTCGACGGAAGCGAGCTTCTTGCGGCGGGTGCGCGCGATTTCGAAGCCTTGACGCGCGATGCGCTCGACTTCGACTACGTTGTAGACGCAAGTATCGACGGCTTCTTCGCCGTTCGCCCCCTCGCGGCGGAACTTCTCGCCGAAGTAGATGCCGCCCGTCAATTCGCGCACGACGATCAAGTCCGTGCCTTCAAGCACCTCGGGCTTCAGCGTGGACGCCTCTTTCAGGCAGTCGAACACGTTCGCCGGACGGATGTTGGAGAACAGGCCCAGCGCTTTGCGAATGCCGAGCAAGCCGGTTTCGGGACGAAGCTCCTTCGGATTGTTGTCCCATTTCGGACCGCCGACCGCGCCGAGAAGCACGGCGTCTGCGTTCTTGCAGATATCGAGCGTTTCTTGCGGAAGCGGCGTGCCTTTCTCGTCGATCGCGATGCCGCCGAACAGGCCATGCTCCGTCTCGAATTGGTAACCGAACAATTCTTCCGTTTTCTTCAATACTTTCAGCGCTTCGCCGACAACCTCGGGGCCGATGCCGTCGCCGGCGATGACGGCGATTTTCTTCACGTCTGCCATGGATAATGCCTCTCCTTTATGCAGGACTCGATCTTGCGTCCTTTGATTATGATTCTCAGTCTAACCATAGTTGTACCACAAGAACGCCATAAAGACAAAGATATGAAAGCTATGACTTTTATAGGCTTCATATATAAGATGACGATAAACGGCTTATAATGGCTGGGATATCAGGTAAAGCGCTATGGCGTAGCTCCGTTCGCCGGATCCTCCTCCGCGGCACTCGCCGGAGTCGCCGATGCAGCCTGTCGTTCCGGCGAATTCGCGTCGTCGGTCCGCTCGCCCGGACTCGTCACGGCGGCGCCTCCGGAATCCGCTCCGGCGCTATTCTGTTCGCGGTTCCGCCAGCGCCGATCGATCAGCGTGATGCCGAAGCAGATCAAGCCGAGCGCGGCGAAGGCGATGATTTTGTAGAGCGTATCCTCGCCGGACAGATCGAACAGCAGCGTCTTCGCGGCAACGACGGCAAGCACGGCGGAGCCGAACCAGCGGAACAGCCGCCCTCTGCTGTACCCGCCCCATGCGAACAGCAGCAGCGCGTAGACGCCCCATGTAACGGACAGCATAAGCATCGGACCGTCCGCCCAGACGTAAGCGTCGCTGGCGTTCATGATCTGGACCGTCAGCAGTCCGCCCACGATCAGATGCGAGAGCAGGGCATAGATGTGGCCGATGACGATATTGTCCGACTCGGGACGTATGCGGTCGAACCGAATGGTTCTCGCGAAACCGAACCCGATCGCCGCGAGCAGCATCCATGCTGCCGCTCCGCCGTTCAAGAACGGCACGTACACGTCAAACCAGTTGATTGGCGGTACGTCCCAGGCGGTCGCGAACCAGTAGATGACCGTGAACAGCCAGATCAGCGATGCGGCCGCCTTCATGAGATCGGAGCGCACCTTCATGCCGACGGCCGCGGCCAGCGCGGCAACGACCGACCAGACGCACGCGCCGATAACGGGGCGGTACTCCGATCCGCCGCCGAGCTCGGCGAGACCGATCAGGAACATGAACGCTCCGAACAGCAGATGCGAATAGACGGCCGTTCGAGCCTGATTGCCTTGCTTGCGGTGCTTCCCAATACGCGCGACCGCCGCGCTCATCGCCATATACAGCATGCCGACCGCCAGCAAAAGCATCGTCACGGCATGCCCGCTGCCGAGCAGCGCGGGCGCCCATAGGCAGAAGATGACCGTATTCGCGAAGCCTGCCGTCATATTCCAGCCCGCGAACCCGCATTTCTCCCGCCAGGCGGCGGCGAAGAACGCCAGTGCGTAGAAGGCGAACGCCGCCAGCGCGTAACCGGCCGGCTTCGTCAGCCAGCCGCTGTCCGGATGCGAGAAGTTCATATAATACACGGCGTACAAGATCCATGTGGCGGCGAATGCGCCGATTCTCGGCTCCAGCCATGATTTCGCGATGCCGATGGCGAAGTACGCGGCATTGACGACCAGCAGATACAGGAAGAGCGGGAAGACATGATCCGCTTCCGGCTGCAGAACGAACGGCGCAAGCAGCGCGCCGCCGAGACCGAGACCGAGCAGAAGGCGGAAATTGCGCCTGTATGCAAATGCCGTCAATGCGGCGGTCATCGCCGTCATGACGATGAATACGGTCAGCGGCTCCCAGACCGCTTCATATACGCCGGCGTACATGCCGGTCGTGTACCAGATCGCCGCGCCAAGTCCCGTCGCAATCTCTCCGAGACGGCTGCGGGCCGCTTCGGGACGGCGGACGGCATTCAGCCCCGCCGCGACGGCAGCCCCTCCTGCCAGCAGCCCGATTCCCAATTTCATCGGCAGCGTGATCAGGCCTTGATCGATCGTGTACTTGAACAAGGTGGCGAGCGCCGCCAGCAGGAATAAGACGCCGATGAGCGTCGTCCAGTGTCTCTTCCATAAATCGTTCATAACCGGTACCCCCCGTTTGGGATGAAGTATTAGGATGTGCTCCTTACTTCACATTGTAGGGGGCTCCGGCTGCCTCCATAAGTACCAACTTTCTCTGGTACCTCCGGGGGGCGTTCCGGCTGCGCCGGTTGCCTGGACGCGCTGAACGGCGCCGGCTGCGTCGGTTCCCTGGCCGCGCTGAACGGCACCGGCTGCGTCGGTTCCCTGGCCGCGCTGAACGGCGCCGGCTGCGTCGGTTCCCTGGCCGCGCTGAACGGCGCCGGCTGCGCTGAATGCGCTTGACACTGCGATTGCATAGCGGATGCGCCGCCGTACGTGGAGAGACGGTCTTGCCGGAAGCGGCGTGTCCGGTCTTGCCGTTGCCTTCATGCCGGCCGCTTGCAGCGTGCCGGTCTTGTCGGTCGCATGCAGCGGTCCGAATTTGTCGGACATACCGGCGGCATGCGGCGTGCCGGTCCTGCCGGCCGCATGCAGCGATCTGGACTTGCCGGACATGCCGGCGGCATGCGGCGTGCCGGTCTTGCCGGGCGGCTCGGTCATGCCGGGCATGACGGCGGAACGGTGCAAACAGGACGAACGGACAGGGCCGTCAAAACAAATCGTGGTTCTTCGCTTTCTGCGCCGCTTCCTTGCTGCTCTTCCCACCGATTTTGCGCAATATATTGCCCACGTGATTTTTCACGGTGCGGAGCGACAGGAAGGACTTCTCGGCGATCTGCGTCTGGCTGTAGCCTTCGTGAATCATGGCCAGCAGCTGCACTTCCGAAGGCGTCAGCATGCGCTTGAACCGGTCGTTCTCGTAGTCGCGCTCCAGCTTCTTCAACCGGCGGAACTCCTCCAGCATCTGCCTGGCCGCGTAAGCGTCGATCGCGGATCGGTCCGCGGCCGCCTGCCGGATCGCTGCCGGAATGGAAGCGTAATCCGATTTCACGAGGTAGTTGACCGCGCCGGCCTTGAACGCTTCCGCGACGAACACCTTGTCCTCCATGGACGTGAGCATGATAACGCGGGCTTGCGTCGCGGCGCACAGCTCGCCGGCAAGCTTCAGCCCTTCCGGGCTGTCGGCCATCATAATGTCGAGCAGGACGACATCAGGCCTGCATGCGGCAGCAAGCGGGAGCACGGCCGCCGGATCGTCCGTGTCTCCGGCCACGAGCAAGTCCGGCTCTCCGCCCAGGTAAGACGCCAGCCCCCGGCGCCAATCCGGATCGTCCTCGACAAGCAGTATGCGAATAAGCTGCCTCGGTTGAGCTTCCATCCTCTGCCTCCTTATAGCTTGCGCAAGCTGCGCTTGGTTAACTTTCGAAAATGGAACCGCACCGTCGTGCCTGCTCCCGGCTCGCTGCTGATGCGAAGCTCCCCGCCCTGACGGCTCATGAGCTGATAGCAATACGCCAGTCCGAGCCCGAAATTCATCGCTTTGCCGCTCTTGGTCGTGAAGAACGGCTCCGTCACTTTGCGCAGATGCGCCTTGGCGATCCCCGTTCCCGTATCGCGGATTTCGATCGTGCCGCCATGCCTGCCGGCAAGGACGGACACGGTCAATTGGCCGCCGTCCGGCATCGCGTCGATCGCGTTCTGCAGCACGTTATGAATCGCTTCTTTCGTCTGTTCGGGATCGGTCAAGGCCGACGCCTCCTCATCCAGCTGCTCCCGAATCGCGATCCGCTTGTCGGCCGCCTGGGCGGCAATCGCCGCCAGCTGGCTCCTCACCAATGGGGCAAGCGATGCCTCCTGCGGCTGAAGCCGAAGCTCTTGCGTCCGTTCATGAACGCTGCGAATCATCGTTTCGATATGAAGCGCCGCAGTGTGAACGACGTTCAAATCCGTACGAAGCTCCGTCCGCTCTCCCGCTTCGCGCGCCATTTTGTCGGCGAACAGTTTGATTTTGCCGATGTCGTTCTTGATGGCATGGTTCAGCATGGCGGTTCCGCTCGTGATCGCCCGCAAGGAATAGTCGAGCTGGCGCTTCTCGATCAGCAGCTGCACCCCCAGGAAGCCGAAATTAAACAGCGAGAAAAGGAAGATGACGAATGCAAAAGCGATCGGCCACACGTTATACACCCACAGGCGGTACAAGCCGAACAGCGGCAGCGCATAATTCATCGTCAGCGCGACGAGCACGGCCGGCAGCACGGCAAGCAGCAGCAAGGCATGCGCGCGGCGCTCCGCCGGATGCATGAAGCGCTTGGCTGCCAGCAGCACGATCCCGGCCGCGCAATAGGGCAGCGCCCAGACGGCAAGCAGCCCGTAATGAACCGGGTAGTCCTCCGCCAGCGGAAGCAGCAGCATGCCGAGCGGCGGCACAAGCGCCGCAACGGGGATCCACCGGTAGACGCCGCCCGGCAGCAGATCCCGGTTATACGAAGCACCGAAGCACAGGAAGCCGTAGGGCAGCCCGTAATAGCTGCACAACGAGCAGGCGCGCTGCACGATGCGAAGCGTCCCTTCCCCTGCGGCGTCGATATTTCCGTTCCAGAGCATGCCGGCGATCCATCCCTCCAGCACGGAAGCAAGCGCCCCCGTCCCGCCGCAAAAAGCGACCAGGCTCAGCCAGCGCACCGCCGAAGCCCGCCGGTTGGCGATGAGCAATAGTCCAGAAGCCACCCATAGCACGATCCACGCAAACAGCATTCCAGCGGCTCCCCTGTCGACAATTGGTCCAATTGTCGGATTTTCTTTAGTATACCACGGCCAACCAGGACCGGGGCGGGAATTGCGGGCGGCGCGCATTACGCATGCGAGCCGGTGCCGAAGGCAAACTTTACCCTGTACCGCCAAGCCGAATGACAGGCTGCTTTGAAATTCCTGACTCGATAGCTTTTTCATCGTCGGGAAGCGGCGATGGTTGCGAATTTCTTCCGTTCGGCAGCTTGGCCGATTTCGCGAAGAGTTAAGAGGGAGCGCTCGTAACCGAGGCGAAAAGCTTCCTTCGGGAAGGATTTTCGGGGGAATCGCCCGTTACCGAGGCGAAAAGATTCCTTCGGGAAGGAATTTCGGGGCAGTAGCCTTGCAAAGAACCTTACACACTTGCCTCAGAATGACGAAAAGTCGAAAAGTTGCTATACGAACAACTTTATTCGCGTCAGACCGACTAAAATGTCGGTAAAGTTGCTGTTCGGGCAACTTTTCCCTCCACGGACCGGCAATAATGCAGGTAAAGTTGCTGTTCGGGCAACTTTTCCCGCCACGGACCGGCAATAATGTCGGTAAAGTTGCTGTTCGGGCAACTTTTCCCTCCACGGACCGGCAATAATGCCGGTAAAGTTGCTGTTCGAGCAACTTTTCCCTCCACGGACCGGCAATAATGCCGGTAAAGTTGCTGTTCGAGCAACTTTTCCCGCCTCTGGCCGGCAATAATGCAGGTAAAGTTGCTGTTCGAGCAACTTTTCCCGCCACGGATCGGCAATAATGCCGGTAAAGTTGCTGTTCGGGCAACTTTACCCTCCTCGTACTACAGTAGCTTTGCAAAGAGCCTGTCATGAGGAACGGAAAACTTTACAATAAACGAGAGTTTTCTTAAGATGTGGTTGTGCGAACGCCGACGAAAGGATAGCTCCCCTCTTGGAAATGCAGTGTGTGAGGATCGTTGCAAGTCTGCTGTCCCTCGGGAAGAAATTCCGAGGGATCGCCCGTTGCTAAGGCGAAAAGCTTCAAATGGGAAGCAATTCCAAGGGCTTGCCCATAATCGAGGGTGTCGCGATGGCGGCTGCTGAACGCAAATCCATGTCGATCGTGACTCATGCATTTCAAAGAAATCCGAACTGCAGCAACGATCGTGGATCCATACCGTCTGCAGGGCATCACCATCGCCTTAACCTTCGTACATTGATTTGTCTCTAATCAGCCCGCGAACATTCTTGTTCCTTGCACTAACAAAAAAACGGCCCCTAACGTCCATAGGACGCAGGGGCCGTTCCGCCGATAAAGGGCAGCTTACTTCTTGATCCAGTGCATCAGTTCACGCAGCTGGCCGCCGACCACTTCGATCGGGTGAGCAGCTTCGTTGCGGCGAGTAGCCGTCATGAATGCATTGTTGGATTGGTTCTCCAAGATGAAGTCGCGTGCGAACTTGCCTTGTTGAATATCGGTAAGGACAGCTTTCATCGCTTTCTTCGTTTCGTCCGTCACGATACGAGGACCCGTTACGTAGTCGCCGTATTCAGCCGTGTTGGAGATGGAGTCGCGCATCGTAGCCAGGCCGCCTTCGTACATCAGGTCGACGATCAGCTTCAGCTCGTGCAAGCACTCGAAGTAAGCCATCTCCGGCGCGTAGCCTGCTTCGACCAGCGTTTCGAAGCCTGCTTTAACGAGCGCGGAAGCGCCGCCGCAAAGTACGGCTTGCTCGCCGAACAGGTCGGTTTCCGTCTCTTCTTTGAACGACGTTTCGATAACCCCTGCGCGCGTGCAGCCGATGCCTTTGGCATAAGCCAGGCCGATTGCTTGCGCGTTGCCCGTCGCGTCTTGCTCGATCGCGATCAGACCGGGAACGCCGAAGCCTTCGACGTACGTACGGCGAACCATGTGACCTGGCGATTTAGGAGCAACGAGCAATACGTCGTTGTCTTTGCGCGCCTTGATTTGGCCGAAGTGAACGTTGAAGCCGTGGGAGAACATCAGCGCCGCGCCTTGCTTCAGGTTCGGTTCGATTTCTTCTTTGTACACGCGGGCTTGCGTCTCGTCCGGCATCAGGATTTGTACCACGTCAGCCAGTTTAACCGCTTCGCCGACGGACAGTACTTCGAAGCCGTCGTTTTTCGCTTTCTCGGCGGATTTGCCGGCGCGAAGGCCGATGATGACTTTCAGACCGCTGTCGCGCAGGTTTTGCGCTTGGGCGTGACCTTGGGAACCATAACCGATGACTGCGATTGTTTTGCCTTGCAGAACGCTTTGGTCTGCATCTTTTTCGTAATACAATTTAACTGCCATTGTAGATAATGCCTCCTTTAATTTAACCCTTTTGAGCGGGTGTTACAGGCGGGACCCGCCAAGGCTCGGCCATAAGCCCGGAAATCCGGTACACCGGCTTGCCGTCAAAACGTCGTCTGCCGCGCTCTAACCCCCGCTCAAAAGCGGTGCTTCATTCATGCGTTCACGCTTGCTTGCCGATACCGCCACTTGCCTTTTACTGCTGCATGACGATGTCGGACGGAATCACTGCCTTACTTCGCGTTGCCGCGCGTCATGGCCGTGACGCCCGTGCGGGACAGCTCGCGGATGCCGTACGGCTTCATGAGCTCGACCATCGCGTCGATTTTCTCGGTATCGCCGACAACCTGAACCATCAGCGAATGCGTGCCGATATCGACGACGGCGGCCCGGAACGTTTCGACGACGCCCATGATTTCAGGGCGAGCGGCTGGCTCCGCGTTGACTTTAATGAGCGCCAGCTCGCGCGCAACCATCGGATTGGCGCTGAGATCGATGACTTTGATGACGTCGATGAGCTTGTACAATTGCTTGATGACTTGTTCCAGCGTGTTGTCGTCGCCCGTGGTCACGATGACCATCCGGGACAAGCCGGCTTCCTCGCTTGTCCCGACGGTGATGCTTTCGATATTGAAGCCGCGGCGTCCGAACAAGCCGGATACACGCTGGAGGACGCCGGGCTGGTCATTGACGAGAACGGCTATCGTATGTCTTTTCATTCCGCATCCCCCATTAACATTTGATCGATCGTGGAACCTTGCGTAACCATCGGATACACGTTCTCGCCCTTGCGAACGACGAATTCCACGACGGCCGGCCCCGGATGGTTCATCGCTTCCGCCCATGCCGCGCGCGCTTCTTCCTTCGTCTTCGCGCGGAATCCTCTTACGCCGTACGCTTCCGCCAGCTTCACGAAATCCGGACTGCCGGACAGATCGATGTGGCTGTAACGATTGTCGTAGATCAGTTCCTGCCATTGACGAACCATGCCGAGCACCTGGTTGTTGATGATGACAACCTTGACCGGGATGTTGTTGATGGCGCAGATCGCCAGCTCCTGCGCGCACATCTGCATGCCGCCGTCGCCGTTGATGGAGATGACGAGCCGGTCGGGGTTCGCCATTTGCGCGCCGATCGCCGAAGGGAACCCGAAGCCCATCGTGCCGAGGCCGCCGGAAGTGACCCATGAGCGCGGCTTGTTGAACTTATAGAACTGCGCGGCCCACATCTGGTGCTGGCCGACGTCCGTCGTAACGATCGCCTCGCCGTTCGTTTCCTCGTACAGCATCTCGATTACCCACTGCGGCTTCAGCTCGTCTTCGCTGTCCGTGTAGCGGAACGGCTTCTCCTTCTTGGAGGCTGCCAGCTGCTCCCGCCACGCGTCGGCTTTCGCCGCATAACGAACGTCTTTGTTGGCGATTTGCAGCACCGTCTTCACGTCGCCTACGATCGGAATGTCCGTCGGCACGTTTTTGCCGATCTCCGCCGGGTCGATATCGATGTGGACGATCTTGGCATGCGGCGCGAAGCCTTTCAGCTTGCCCGTCACGCGGTCGTCGAAACGCGCGCCGATGTTGATGAGCAGATCGGCCGATTGAATCGACATGTTCGCCGTGTACGTGCCGTGCATGCCCGGCATGCCGAGCCACAGCTCCTCGCCGCTTGGGAAAGCGCCGAGGCCGAGCAGCGTCGTCGTGATCGGGATGCCCGATTTGATAATAAATTCGTGCAGCTCCTCGTGACCGCCGGAGTATACGACGCCGCCGCCCGCGAGAACGATCGGTCGTTCCGCTTCTTCGATCGCTTTGAGCATTTTGTCGACTTGCAGCTTGTTCGGCTGCACCGTCGGATTGTAGCCGCGGATGCTTACTTCCGTCACCGGTTCGAACATCGTGAGCTCCGCGGATACGTCCTTCGGAATGTCGATCAGGACAGGACCCTTGCGGCCCGTATTCGCGATATGGAACGCCTCGTGGATAATGCGCGGCAGGTCCGCCGCTTTGCGCACGAGATAGCTGTGCTTCGTAATCGGCATCGTAATGCCCGTAATGTCCGCTTCCTGGAACGCATCCGTGCCGATCAGCGTCGTCGCTACGTTACCGGTGATGACGACCAGCGGCACCGAATCCATATACGCAGTCGCGATGCCCGTGACCAGGTTCGTCGCACCCGGTCCCGATGTTGCGATACATACGCCGACTTTACCGCTTGCCCGCGAATAGCCGTCCGCCGCATGAATGGCGCCTTGCTCGTGACGGGTCAGCAGATGCTGAAAATCCGAAAAGCCATGCATGGCGTCGTAGATGTACAATACTGCTCCGCCCGGATAGCCGAACACGCAATCGACGTCCTCCAGCACCAAGCTGCGAAGCAAAATTTCTGAGCCCGTGATGACCTCCGGTTTTCTCAGTCTTTCTTTGATTTCCTCTTTTGACCTTAACGTTGCATGTTGAGCGACCATTAAGTCGTCCTCCCTTCTTAAAAACAAAAAAACCTTCCGTCCCGAACACACATCGCGTTCAAGGGACGAAAGGTTGATCTTCCGTGGTACCACCCAGTTTGCCATGCGCCTCGCGGCGCATAACCTCATAAGGTTAAGAACGACGTTATTCGGTCGATTCTTACCTTGGCACATTAACGTGTGCCTAACGATTTTCCCTAATGCGCTTCGCCGGCTGGCGAGACTTTTCAGGAAAACAGCTCCGAGGTGAGCTCGTTGAAAAGGGATTTTGGCGTCGGTTTCAGCAGTTCCGCACGCTCTCTGGAGCAAAAGGGCCCTTAACACTTCGTCCTCTTCATAGCCGATCACATTATTAAGGATTGTACGGTGCATCGCCAAAAGGATGGCGACAGCCGGTTCTCCTTGGCTTATCGCTTATTATATGCGTTGGAAATCCATACGTCAAGAAGAAGGATGAGCATTCCGAGAAAAACTTATGTATGCCTTCCGGCAGCACGCGCACGGCCCGCAATTGCGACATAGAATATAACACCATTCGACCAAGAAAGCGGGATGCCCCATGATTCGAGCACGCCGGGCGCGAACGGACGACACGGAAATCATCCGCCTGATCAAGCAAGAGCTGATCCCTCTCTCCTATACAGCGTCGCCCAGGGACGCCCAAACGATACGCGAGCTGCCCAAACGAATGAACGACGGCGTCTCGCTCGTCTATTCCCGGACCAGGCGAAGCCAGCCTCTCGGCTATATTCATTACTATATCCGCGACGATACGCTCCTCTACGATCTGCTGGTCGTCCACCCCGATCACCGCGGCAAGCAGATCGGCACGACGCTCATGAGCCATGCCGAGAAGCAAGGCAGGGAGAAGGGCGTTAAGGTCGCCAGGCTGTTCGTCGACCACGGAAATCCGAGAGCCCAGCGGCTCTATGCCAGGCTGGGCTTTCAGACCGTCCGCTATTATTCGGATCTGCGCTGCTACGAAATGCTGAAACCGCTCGTGTAGGACTTAGAAGAACGGCGTGTTGGCGAAGCCGGCGCCCGGGCCGGGCTGGCAGCAGCCGCCGTCGAAGCCCGGGCCGAAGCCGGGACCGACACCGGGGCCGAAGCCAGGACCGAAGCCGGGACCGAAACCAGGGCCGAAGCCGGGGCCGAAGCCGCCGAACCCGAAGCCGGGGCTGGCGAACAAGCCGATCGCCAGCAAGTCGAACAGGACGAGCGGAATGATCGCTCTCGTCTGGACTTCTTTGCCTTTCACGACAGGGACCAGCTGCAATTGATTGTGGTGCATCCGAACGAGCTTGCCCGTCACGACCGAACCGTCCTTGCGCACCGCATAGATGGTTTTGCCGACCAGCTTCTGCGCTTGTTCTTTTGTAACGCGTGGCATAGGATTTCCTCCTTGTGGGTTGAACTCATTGCTTCGTTCGCCTTGTATAGCAAACGCATGTGCCTGACATTTGCCTCGAAAGGTAAAACGGCATTGTCCTATACTCTATTCGCTAGCAAAAGAATATGATTGTACCGATGTCCATGAGACAATACACCAATTCCAAAAACCCATGCCGCCCGGCATGGGTTGTCGTCATTCCTATTCGCGCGCATGCCCGATCCGAATCGCTTGCCCGTGTCGCATTCGCCCACAGCCGCTCCCGGACCGCTAGCCGATCACGGTCAGCTCTTTCGGGAACCGCGTCAGCACCTCGACGCCGTTCGCGGTCACGAGCACATCGTCCTCGATGCGCACGCCGCCCACGCCCGGAACGTAGACGCCCGGCTCGATCGTGAACGTCATGCCCTCCCGGAGCAGCTCCGCGTTATTCCCGTGTACCGACGGATACTCGTGAATATCGAGGCCGAGCCCGTGCCCGAGCCGGTGATTGAACTGCGGGCCGTAACCGGCCGCCGTAATCGAATCGCGCGCCGCGCGGTCCAGGCTGGCGAGCGCGGCGCCCGGCCGGACGGCTTCGATCGCCCGCAGGTTGCCGTCCAGCACGGCGGCGTACATGCGTTTCATCTCGTCCGTAACGTCGCCGACGGCGAACGTCCGCGTGATGTCGGACGCGTACCCTCCGGCGAATACGCCCAGGTCGAAGAGCAGCAATTCGCCCTCTCGTACGGCCGTTCGTCCCGGCATGCCATGGGGCAGCGCGGAATTCGCTCCGGCCAGCACGAGCGTATCGAACGACGGGCCTTGCGCGCCCAGCTTTCTCATCCGGTATTCCAGCTCCGCGACGAGCTCGATCTCCGTGACGCCCGGCTTCACCAAGGCGATGCCTGCGCGCAGCACGTCTTCGACGATGCGGACCGCGTTCCGCATGAGCTCCGCTTCCTCGGGCGATTTGACCACGCGCATGTCGCGAAGCGGCAAGCCGATGTCGACATAGGATTCGGCGCCGACCGCCTCGCTCAGCGCCTCGAACCGGCGAACGCTGAGCTGCTCCTTCTCGATCCCGAGCACCCGGACGCCGGCCGGCATGAGGCTGCGCAGCACCGCATAGGCGTCGTCCGTGTCCGAGTGGGTATGGATCTTCGCAACCGACGCGCCGGCCGCCGCTTGCGCCGCCTCGAGATCGAGCGCGGGCACGAGCAGGATCGCCTCGTCTCCGCGAGGCAGCAGCAAGCCGAGAAACCGTTCATGCGGATTCGATGCGAACCCCGTCAAGTAATACACATGCTTCGGCTCGGTGACCAATACCGCGTCGACACCGTTGTCGTCCATGTAAGCATGCATTTGATTGATGCGGACATTCATTGTAGAAAACCACCTTTCCCAGCGATCCATTCATAAACATCCAAACATATCGGTGCTTTCATTCTATTGTACGATTCCAAACCGAAAGTATCCAGCGGCAGCGGGGACCCGCCGGCAGGGTACGCGCCAGCGCGCAGAAAAGAAGCGCCCTCCCGCACGGGAGGACGCTTCTCTCATCTATATAAGCAATCAAGCGCTGCTTACGCGTTGATTTTTTGTTTTGCCAGGCTCGCGATCGCGTTGAACGAGTTGATGTCGTTCACGGCGAGGTCAGCCAGCACTTTGCGGTTGACTTCAACGCCGGCTTGCTTCAGGCCGAACATGAATTTGCTGTAGGACAGGCCGTTTTGACGAGCTGCCGCATTGATACGAACGATCCACAGTTTGCGGATGTCGCGCTTGTGTTGGCGACGGTCGCGGTATGCGTACAGCAAGGATTTCATCACTTGCTCTTTAGCTGTTTTAAACAGGCGGTGTTTGGAACCGAAGTAGCCTTTCGCCAGTTTTAGAATTCTCTTACGACGACGTGCGCGGACGAATCCGCCTTTAACTCTTGCCATGAGTAGAACCTCCCGAGTAATTAGTTCAGAATATTAATTAACCTTTGATGTTTGCGAGACCTTGAGCCAGACGCTTGACGTCGCCTGCGGCCATAACCGGGTTCGTAGCCAGAACGCGCTTCTGACGAGCGGATTTGCCCGACAGCAAGTGGTTTTTGTATGCTTTATAACGCATTACTTTACCTGTACCCGTAATTTTGAAGCGGTCTTTCAAGCTGCTGTGCGTTTTCATTTTCGGCATTTGGTGTTCCTCCTCGAAGAATGTTGGGTTTAAGATGGTTTAGGAGCCAAGATCATGATCATGCTGCGGCCTTCAAGCTTCGGCACGCGCTCCATGACGCACAAGTCGGCTACTTCGTTTGCAAGCCGGTCCAGAATCTTCTGGCCGACGGAAGCATGCGTGATTTCGCGTCCGCGGAAACGGACGGAGCATTTCACTTTATCGCCTTCGCCCAGAAACTTCACGACATTGCGGTATTTCGTCTGGTAGTCGTTCTCATCGATGTTCGCACGGAACCAAACTTCCTTCGTGTCGACGATTTTCTGGTTCTTGCGGGCTTCCTTCTCTTTCTTCTGCTGCTCATAACGGAATTTGCCATAGTCCATGATCCGGCACACCGGCGGTTTCGCAGTCGGTGCAACGTTGACGAGGTCCATGTTCAAATCGATAGCCATCTGGAGCGCTTCGCGGAAAGGCTTAATGCCGATCTGTTCGCCTTCGGCGCCTACCAAACGTACTTCCCTGGCACGAATCTCATCGTTGATTTGATGTTCCCTGCTAATAACCTGCCACCTCCAAAGTTTATGAATCGAGAAGTCGCCTTCTCCAAGGTGAAACCGGCTGTCGCCGTCTTATGGCGGCGCGGCGCGTTTCATTCCGGAGAAATATAAGTTTAGTTTATAAACCGAAAGCTTATAAACGCTTATATTTTCAAAAAGATCAGAAAGAACGAATGCTGCGCTTATCCCTGATCTGATCTTCCCAGCAAAAGCAAAAATGCGGGTCCGCTCGGGACCCGCATACCAATAACCAAGATAAAAGGCTTCGCATGCAGCGCTAACTGCCAGCCTGTTCTTAATCATCGTTCGCAAACCATTCAGCCTCAGCCGATAGGTGAGAAGCGGGCGCCTCTGCTTGTGCGTAAACCTGACGTTCACAATGTTCAATACACGTTACCGAAATAATATAGCATATCCGAACCAGCGATGTCAACGCCTATTCGGACAACCCAGCAGCCGCAAGCTAAACCTGCTTGCTCTGCACCTCTTCAAGCCGCAGGACGCGCGTATGCTGCGTGTGGCTCCATTGCTTGTTGTTCTGCGTGAAGAACGCGTAGAACGTGATCGGCAGCCACGAGAGCTGGAAGAACACCATCGAGAGCAAATGCGCGTACATCTTCCACGACTTGATGCCTTCGAGCGCCATGACGAGCGGGAACATGACGACCGTCGCCGTAATGGCCACGGCTGCCGCCCACCACGGCAGGTAGTAGTAAATCGACGCGAACACGTTGTCGGCCGGAATCAGGTTATCCACGTACAGCAGCGCCGTCACCAGGAATCCGAGGAACGTGTTGTACACCGAGATCGAGTACAGCGCGGCGTCGAACTTCACGAAGCTGCGCTCCTTGATGCTCTGCCACAGCAGCGGGAAGAAATAGCTGCGCGCGACGGTGAAGTGGCCCTGCATCCAGCGCAGGCGCTGGCGGGCCGACGCCTTGAACGTGAGCGGCTTCTCGTCGTATACCTTCGCGTCGTAGTTCAGCACCGGATGAATGCCGCGCTTCACGCAGCGCATGGAGAACTCCAGGTCTTCGACGAGGCTTGTCGCGCCCCAGCCCATTTCCTTCATCAGTTCGGTGTCGAAGCACATGCCCGTGCCGCCAAGGTAGTTGGCCATGTTCAGGTTGCGGCGGGACAGCTGCCACAACCGGTTGCAGTACCAGTACGTGATCGCATAGGAAGCCGTAACCCAGGAATCCGTCGGATTCTTCGTATCCAGGTAGCCTTGAATGACTTTGTGGCCTTCGCACAGATCGTTGTTCATATGGAGCAGGAAGTCGTTGCCCACAAGGTTGTCGGCGTCGAACATGACGATGGCGTCGTACTGGCGCGGCATCGCCCACAGTTCCTTCAGCATCCACTCGATGGCGTGGCCCTTCCCGCGAAGATGCGGGTTCTTGCGCTCGCACGCATGAACGCCGTAACCGCGCGCGATGTCGGCCGTGTTGTCCGTGCAGTTATCGCAAATGACGAAAATATCGTAAAGTTCTTTCGGATAATCCAGGTTCTTCAGGTTCTCGACGAGCGCTCCAACCACTTGCGCCTCATTGTGAGCGGCGACCAGGACGGCAAACGACTTTTGCGGCTTATGCTGGGCGGATCTGCGCTTCCTTGCGATACCGAACAAGGAAATGACGAATTGATACACCCCGATGAAAGCCAAAAAGATTTGAAACATAATGATGATGGTGTTGATCATTACTTTTTACTGCCCCCTTGAGACCCCAATTTTGTTATATTTTCTCTAGTTTTTGTTTTGCGGCGCGGCGTCTGTATGTGTGTGAACCGCGGCCTTACTGATTTTCCATACCGGACGACCTTTTGTCAAAAGTGGAAATCGGCGCTATGCGCTTAAGAAAGCGAAGAAAAGCGCTTGCATTGGAGACGCAGGGAACCGATGCGTCGATTTCTTCCGTTTCGCCCTTATTTTCAACCATTTACGTTTAAAACATGTTTCATTTACAATAACGTACCTGCAAACCGTTAAGTTTCAGCGGTTCAACCCCTTATGTGGCGAATTGATGAACTTATTTTCGGGCTGGACGCCGCTTGGAACTTTGCCAGCAGCTCGTCGAAAATCGCATCCCAGGACTGCCGCATGCCGTGCGCGAGGCCGCGTGCCATGAACCTGTTCCGCATGCCTTCGTCGCGGTACAGCCGCGCCAGCGCGTCCGCGAACGCATCGGCGTTGCCGGGCTCGCAGCGGAGGCCGCTCCATTCATGCCGAACGGTATCCACGACGCCGCCGGTGTCCGCGCAAATAACGGGCGTGCCGCAAGCCATCGCTTCCAGCACGACGTTGCCGAACGTCTCGGTCGGCGAAGGAAACAGGAATACGTCGGCCGCGGCGTACCACTGCTGCAATTCGGGCAGGCCGGTGAAGCCAAGGAAATGCGCGTCGATGCCTTCTTTAAGCGCCTGCTGCTTGAGTCCCTCCATGGATGGACCGTCGCCCGCAATGACGAGCGATGCTTCCTGACAGACATCGCGCCGAAACTTTGCAAACGCCGATATCGCGATGTCCGCGTTCTTCTCAGGGGCAAGCCTGCCCGCGTAAAACACGATGTAACGGCTGCGGTCCAGGCCGCGCTTGGCCAGCAGCTGCTTCCTGTCAACGTTCGGATGGTAGCTCTTCGTGTCGACGCCGCGCGTCCAGACGTCAAGCCGCCTCTCGTCCCACCCCCGTTCCTTCAGCTCCAGAAGCGTCGATTTGGAGGGTACGAATATAGACCGGCAATCCGCATGGAACCAGTTGATATACCTCCATAACATCTTAACCATCCATTGGATATTGTAAAACGCCAAGTAGCGATCAAAATGCGTGTGATAGGAAGCGACCAGCGGAATGCGATGCTTTTTGGCGTAATGAATGCCGAATAATCCCATATTAAACGGCGTGGCCACATGGATCATCGTCGGCTTGAACGCGTCCAGCGCACGGCGCACGTGAATCGGATTCGGCAGCGCCAGACGGCACTCCGGGTATAAGAAGAAGGGAAGGCTGGCGAAACGCTCGATGAACGGCGAAGCTTCACGGGACAGCGAGACCGCCGGATCGGGGGCAAACACAAGGCAGGGGATATCTTGGGCACGCAAATAGTCCGTCCATCGTTCCAAGGTGCGCGCAACCCCGTTGACATCCGGTGCAAACGTATCCGTGAACAAAGCAAGCCGCATATGAAATCGCCTCCGTCATTTCGGCCTTTGCAGCGCTTGTGAACGATACCCGATTATATGGCGCGCGGACCGGTATTTGACGATAGTGTAAAGGAAGCGTATTACCGTTATATCAAGGCATCGTGAAGGGATGATGAAGAATTCATACTGGCTTTGCAGGCCGTTGATGCCGCGGTAACATTCGCGGCTTATGCTGGGGAAGGAGAACAATCGCTTACCGGAGGGGATCGCTATGGTTAACATGGTTTTCTGGGCGTTAACGCAGGAACAGCGGGTATTCTTCTGGGCGAACCGCAGACCGTCGCATCAAGGCTTGAACCGGTGGCTCAGCCGCTGGTTAGGTACGATTACCCATATGGGAGGCGCGTCGTTTACGCTGCTCTCTTCTTTATTCTCCGCGCTTGCCGCATCCGGCGCGTGGAGCACGGCCGGCTGGCAGGCGCTCGCCGCCGTCGCCGTCAGCCATCTTCCGGTCGCCGTCGTCAAGCGCAAATTTCGCCGGCTGCGCCCCTATCAAGCGCTCGAAGCGGTGCATACGTGCAAAAAACCGCTGTGCGACTCGTCGTTTCCATCCGGTCACACAACGGCTGTATTCGCTTGGCTTATCCCTTGGCTGCTTGCCGATCCGGCATTGCTGCCGATGCTAGCCCCCGTCGCGCTGCTAATCGGCGGTTCGGTCGCTTGGTCGCGCATGTACCTCGGCTTGCACTATCCTTCCGACGTCATGGTCGGCGCCGCGCTTGGCTCGCTGACTTCGGTGCTCGTCTCCTCGGCCTGGTCTTTCTTCTGAGCGGCCATTTTCGCGGCCCGGTGGGCAGCGACCGCCCGTTCGCCGATGACGACTTCAACGCGGTGGATATTGTTGCCGCGCTCGACGAATTTGCTTTCGTACTCCGTCAGCACGAGATCGTCGCGAAGCTCGTCCTTATGCAGATGAAGCGAGATATTGCGCATCATCAGCTCCATATCGGCGAAGCTGTTGAGCGAGAATTCGAACAGCGACTGCGAGTCCGTCTTGAAATGAATTTCGCCCAGATCATTCAGAATTTCGATATATTTCTCCACGAACCGCGAATGGGTCAGGCGGCGGCGCGCATGCTTGGCCTTCGGCCACGGATCGCTGAAATTCAAATGAATCCGCTGCACCTCGTTCGGCGCGAACATATTCTCGATGCCTTCGATATTGGCGCGCAGCAGCGCCAGATTCGGCGGCTGCGACGTGCCGTGCGCCGTCTCCCAGGCCTGGCGGGCCTTCTCGCTCGCGCGGCGGATCAACTCATCGTACATGTCCACCCCGATAAAGTTGATATGCGGGTTCCGCACGCTCATGTCGCTGATGAATTTGCCTTTCCCCATGCCCAGCTCGATGTAGATCGGATTGTCGTTGCCGAAAAACTCGCGCCAGCGTCCCTTGTGCGGCGCCGCATCCAACACGACCAGCTCCGGCTGGGCCTCGATGCTTTCCAAAATTCCTTTTCTTCCTCTAAGGCGCATAGTGCGTTCATTCCTCCACGTCTCGTAAGCTAGTCCTTATTGTGCCCGAATTTCGCACCCGTTGTAAAGCGGAGGGGCAAATAAAAAGCCGGCGGCGAGCAGGCCGTCGGCTTCGGTATAGGCGGAGAAACGCTTAGTTCAGCAGCTGACTCGGCGTGCTCTCCTGCGATTCCAGAATTTCATGCAGCTTCTTGCGCGCGGAAACTTCGATTTTATGGTTATCGTGGAAACGGATGCCAGCCAGGGACATCAATTCTTTTCTCGTTAATTCAACCGTCACTTTCTCGTCGCCTTGCGGAATTTTCAATTGCTTATCCATTCTCCATCACCTCACTGAAATAGTCACGCGGATTTCCAATAAATCAACCTGGCATGAGAAGTAGTTGGAAGGTGGTAAAAGTGGTGTATTCGTTGATATGTCGCTCTTTCAATATAACAGCTCATGTTAGGTTTAGCAAGCCCTAATTTAAAATAAATCGCTTTCATTTACCATCTCTTTTCCGTGCTTGTACGACAATTCCCGTGCGTTCCGATCGAACTTCAAGCTGCGGCCTCATAGCGTTTTGCGCGAAATTTCGTTATGATTGTAAGTGTCCGCAGGATCTTGAAGAAACGGCGGACTTCGTCCGTGCCGGAACAATCGTTACTTCACTTATTCTTGCGCGGCGACCGCGGCATGATCGCGATGACCGACAATGGAATTATCGAAGCAAGGCTGGCCGTGCCCGATGGGATTTCACTATCGCATCCAAGGGTACTGTCCGCCCATGCATCCTTGAGGAGCTGCAGCTGCAATGCATGTTCAAAGTAAGTCCGACGCCGCCTCCCTTACTCCTATTCTGTGGAACGACAAACGATTTCACACCTGGAATTACGAAATGCGCGAGCAATTCGGAGGCAAAGTTTTCAAGGTAATGCTCGATGCGGGCTTTACCTGTCCGAACCGGGACGGGTCCATCGCGGCCGGCGGCTGCACGTTCTGCAGCGCGCGGGGCTCCGGCGATTTTGCCGGCAGCCGGCGGGACGATCTGATTACCCAGTTCAATACGATCCGCGACCTTCAGCATCAGAAATGGCCCGAAGCGCAGTACATCGGCTATTTCCAGGCCTATACGAACACGTATGCGCCGGTTGAAGAGCTTCGCGAATATTATGAAGCGATTCTCGCGCAGCCCGGCGTCGTCGGCTTGTCGATCGCCACGCGGCCCGACTGCTTGCCGGACGATGTCGTCGATTATTTGGCGGAGCTGAACGAGCGCACTTACCTGTGGGTGGAGATGGGACTGCAGACGATTCACGAATCGACTTCCGTCCTCATTAACCGGGCGCACGACACGGCATGCTACGAGGATGCCGTCAAGCGGCTGCGGGCACGCGGCATTCGCGTCTGCGCTCATATTATTTACGGCCTTCCGCAAGAAACGCACGAGATGATGATGGCTACCGGCCGGGCCGTCGCCGCGATGGACGTGCAGGGCATCAAGATCCATCTGCTGCATCTCATGCGCAAGACGCCGATGGTCAAGCAATATGAAGCCGGCCTGCTGCGCTTCCTCGATCAGGACGAATACGTGAAGCTCATCGTCGACACGCTGGAGCTGCTGCCGCCGGACATGATCGTTCACCGGCTGACCGGCGACGCGCCCCGGAATTTGCTGATCGGGCCGATGTGGAGCCTGAAGAAATGGGAAGTGCTTAATGCCATCGACCATGAGCTGACCAGCCGCAATACGTGGCAAGGCCGCCTCTGGGAGGGACGGTAAATGGGCTTTCTCAGCGTGCTTGGCATGGCGCAGCGGCTCGTGAAAGAACGGGCCGCGCCCGGCGGAGCCGTCATCGACGCCACCTGCGGCAACGGCGTGGACACGCAGTTTCTGGCCGGGCTTGTCGGCCCGCGCGGCGCGGTGTACGCGTTCGACATTCAGGAGGCTGCGCTGGAGCGGACGCGGGCGCGTCTTGCCGCGCTGGAGCTTGGCGGTGCCGGATGGCGTCGGAATGCCAGCCTGACGGACGGCGAGGCTCCGGGCGTCGGCGAAACGCGGAATGCGGCCGAGCCCGGGGCAGCGGCTTCGGAAGTTGGCCGAGCGCCGCAGCGCGGCGGCCGGGAAGCAGCAAACGGCGGGCCGCTTCGGCTTGTCCATGCCAGCCACGCGGAGATGGACAAGCATGTGTCCGATGCCCATCGGGGCATGATCGACGCCGTCATGTTCAACCTCGGCTACTTGCCGGGCGCGAATAGGGACCAGGCCGTCATCACGGAGCCCGCTTCCACGATCGCCGCGCTGAAGCTTGCCATGACGCTGCTGCGGCCCGGCGGCATCGTTACCGCCGTTCTCTATCCCGGCCACCCCGGCGGGCTTGAAGAAGCGGAAGCGGTCGCGGCCTGGGCATCCGCCCTTCCGCAGGTCGAAGGACAAGCGATGCTCTATCGCCTGGTTCAGAAACCGGAAGCGCCTTATTTGATTGCAATCGAGAAGAAATCGGCCGCGGCCAAACCACTAATTTGAGGAGGAATCATTCATGGCAGTTCGTAAATTGGAGCACGTAGGCATTATGGTCAGCGACATCGAGAAGTCGATCGCATTCTATACCGAGGTAGTGGGATTGAAGCATCTGTACACGCTGCCCCACTCGAACGGCTTCATCCTCATGGCCTTCCTGACAGGGTCCGACGGCGAAGAGACCGAGATCGAGCTGATCCAGAATTACCCGGGGGAGCTCGCGGTCGAAGGCAGAACGCATCACACGGCTTTCACCGTGGACGATATCGAAGAGGAATTCGCGCGCTTGTCCGCCCTTCCGAACGTGAAGATGCGCGATACCGAAATTACGACGCTGCCGAATGGCGCCCGCTATTTCTTCTTCGAAGGCCCGGACGGCGAGTTCTTGGAGATGTTCCAGCCCGGCAAGAAGCAGTAATCCCCTTTGGCTGCGCAAGCCATATTGTTCAAGAGAGAGAATCCATTTCGATACAAGGAGAGAACCACTGTGACACAAGCATATCCGCTGCAATTCAAACCCGAGATGAAGGAACGCATTTGGGGCGGCCGCGCGTTGGAGCAATTCGGCCTGGAGCTGCCGGAAGGAGCCATCGGCGAAGGCTGGATGATCGGCGATCATCCGAACGGCACGACGAAGGTCATGAACGGCGAGCTGGCCGGCCTCGGCCTCGACGAGATCCGCGAGCGCTTCGGACGCGAGTTCTTCGGCACGAAGGGCTATGTCGAGAACGGCCGTTTCCCGCTGCTGATCAAGCTGCTCGATTGCAACGACGACCTGTCCATCCAAGTCCATCCGACGGATTCGTACGAGCGCCTGCCGAAAGGCGAGCTGGGCAAAACCGAAATGTGGTACATACTGGCCGCTAAGCCGGGCGCGAAAATCATCTACGGCCTGAAAGACGGCGTCGACCGTCCGGCGCTTGCGGCCGCGATCGAGGAAGGCCGCGTCATGGACTGCCTGCAGGAAGTGCCCGTCGAAGCCGGCGATGCGTTCTATATTCCGGCCGGTACCGTTCACGCGCTGTGCGCCGGCGTTGTCGTTGCCGAAATCCAACAGAACTCCGACACGACGTACCGGGTATTCGACTATAACCGTCCGGGCCTGGACGGCAAGCTGCGCGAGCTGCACGTCGAGGATTCCCTCAACGTCACCGCCTACGAAGGCGCCGGCGCGAGCCGCATGAAGACGGACGGCATCGGCGGCAACGAATGGCTCGTCATCGCGGAATCGCCGTACTTCGTCGTCGAGAAAGGCCTCGTGCGCGCGCCGTGGAAGCTGTCCACGACGTCCGAATCGTTCGTCATTCTCGTCATTGCCGAAGGCGCCGGCTCGCTCGCTTGGGATGGCGGCAAGCAGGACGTGAAAGCCGGCGAATGCTTCCTGCTTCCGGCCAATCTCGGCGGCTACGAGCTGAGCGGCAGCATGACCGTGCTCCGCAGCGTAACGCCTTAACGGAGCAGTGTTGACTGGCAGTCGCGGCTTGCCCTCGGCTGAGCCGTCGTTTGGCGGCGCTGCCGAAACGATGAAACAAAGAGCTCCCTTCGATTGTTCGAAGGGAGTTCTTTGTACCCATATTAACGCGGTGTCGTATTAAATTAATCGGACAACGAAACGGCTGTCGAGATTTTCTCGACAGCCCGAGGATGGTGGTGCTACGTCATGTAGTACCCTTCAAATTAATGAGTTAATGTGCAATATACGCTGCTTCGAGCAGGCTCGCGGCAGACCGCGCCCCGGAGCACGAACGGATCCTGTTGGCGCTTCGCCGGCGTAGTACGAACTGCTGGTACCGCTTCGAACCAGCCGGCCTCATGACGGCTGGTTCACGGTGCGTCCGTCGGTCGATGCAAGGAAGCGGACAGGAGATCCGTTATCTGCCTCTTTATCGCGTTTTTTCGTGTGCTCGCGGACAGGAGATCCGTTAAAGCGGCTGATTAGCCTGTTTTCGGTGTCATTCGGGGACATTAACGTATCCTGTGTCCGTGCGCTGCCCCAATGGCCCGATTTCGCCAAAATAACGGAAGCTCTGTCCGCTTAGTCATAGAGGGAGGGATTCTTTCCTTTCCATACATGCGGCATATGCGTATGCAGCATGCGACATATGCGGCGTCGAACTTTCACGGGCAGCCTGAACTCCCTTCGATAATTTAGAAGGGAGTTCTTTGTTGTGCATCTAGGATGGGATGCTGTGCTCCGTGCAGCCGGCGCCAAGAAAATCCGGAGCACGGAGCGAAGTGTAGAGTTGTACCTCGTACACTTCTTGCGGCGGAATCGGCCGCATTCGAGTATAGAGTCGTACCACGTACACCTCTTGACGCGGAATCGGCAGATTTCGAGCTATGAGTTGGTACCGCGCACACCTCTTGCCGCACATATGACTCAACAGCACCAAGCACCAAGTACGCACTCCGCATCAAGCGACCCGGAGCACGAACGGCGCCGTGACGACCTGGCCTTCGTATTGGAACTGCGCCCACAGCTTATATAGGCCAGCCTTCGGGAATTCCGCGTGAAACATGACGCTGGAAGCGGTGCTCATCTCCTCGGCCGCATGCACGTGCACGTACTGCTCCGCCTTCTCGTCCAGCACCACGCAATGGCCGGACGTGCCCAAGTACGGCTCCAGCGCGATCCGCTCGCCCGTCCCCGCCTTCCGCAGCGTGAACGCCAGCATCGCCATCTCGCCCGCTTTCAGCTCATTCAGCTGCGGCATGGCCGTCAGCCGGATCTCAAGGCCGTTCACGGTTACGTACGGCGATTCTTTCGGCAATTCGCTCGACGTGCCGTTCGGCGAACCGTTCAGCATGTCGTTCGGCGTGCCTTCTTTGGCGCTCTCCTTGGAGCCTTCCCGTGAGCCGCCCTGCGGGACATTCACCGCCACAAGGGCTTGCGCCGCCTGCTCCGGTCCGCTTACGTCCATCCATTGCCGGTGCACGGTCAAGCCTTTGCCGTCCGGCATGAATTCCGAGACGAGCAGGAACGGTCCGCCCTGCGGAAACGTCAGCTTCACCCGGAACTTCCCCTGCCCCTCATACTCGGGATGCAGATGCTGGAACGCGGACAAGTCTTTGCTGACGACGATGAAATGCAGCCGCTTCGTCATGTCGTCCGCGAAGTCGCCGACCGGCCGGCCGGACGGATCAAGCACCTGCAGCGTTAACGACGTTTCGCTGCCTGCCGCCGGTTGGCCGCCTTCAGCCTCCACCGATACAACGTATCCCCGATCGGTGACGTTGCCCATCTGGCCGGCCTGCTGCAAATAATGCAGCAGGCCCCTGGTCGGCGGGTTCGCTTCCACGCTGCTCATCGTGCCGCTTCCGCAGCCGGTCAGCAGTGCCGGCAGGACCGACAATGCCAGCAGCGCCAGCAGTCCGGCCGCGCTTCGGCGGGAGCTTGCCACGAAACCCATGGCCGCCTCAGCCCCTTGCCGGCTGCTTCTGCGAGGCAAGCAGATGCAGCCCCATCGATAACAGCGTCGCTTCGACGATCGAACCGGCCCAAAACTCCTGCTCCCAGCCGATGCCGTCGGAGATCGCCATCCACGCGAAGTAGAAACTCCAAAGCGCGATCGGCACCGCGGCCGCAATGACCCGTTCGGCCATGACGCGACCTTCCCCCGCCCGCAGCGCCCGATATAGAATATCGCCCACCAGGCCGGCCCCGAGCGCGACGAAGATCGACGGGTAGTTCTGGAAGCCGTCCAGCACGTTCATCATGACCGAGACGAGCGTAAACAGCGCCGTCATCGTACCTGCCGGAAGCGTCCAGCGCTTCATGAGCAGGAACACGGGGAACATGTACACGAGCGTGTCGATCAGAATAAAGACCAGGCCGCGCGTTTTGTTCATTTCATCCAGCAAGCCGCCTCCGCCGAACTGGTAATCGTACCAGAGCATCGTCGACTTGGCCGGCAGGTTGTAGCGGAAGATCCAGGCGTACATCAGGAAGAAGCTGACGGCGCCCGTCGTCACGACGAGCGACAGGAATGCCGGCGTGAACGCGCGCCAATCCGGCTTCGCGAGCTTCTCGTTATACCAGCCGGCGCGGAACGGGCTTGACAGGATCAGCAGCCCGCCGAGCAGCAGGATCAGATGCGTCGGACTGAGAAGGGCCGCAATATCTTTCTCGATGCCGAATACCGTGTGCCAGTACATGTCGCCGAGTCCGCCGATGAGGAAAATAACGACGCCGATAAGTCCAAGGCCATATCCGACCGGTGCCGCCTTCGTCCAGGACAGCCCGGTAGCCTTCTTCGACTGGAACAGCAGCCAGCCCATCCAAGCCGCCGACGCAAGATACCCTGAATACAAGATGGCATGCCATGGGGTGAAGAACGTCTCCACGACGCCGTGATTATGCGCGAAGCCGTCGATGAATATGCCCCCGATGAGCCAGATGCCGAACAGAATCGTCATGTAATCCTTGCTCGTGGCCACGCGGACCGACGGCCGCCCGGCCTGTGCCAACATAACTTCCATCCCTACTCGCCCCCCTCGTCGTTGAACCCAGCGCTCTTGCGACTCTCGAAATTAGCGCTTGCATTTCCAGTTTACCTTGCCTGGAGCCGAGATGAAAGAGGGATCCCGATCAAATGGCGACAACGAATAAGCCCCTGCGTCGCAAGGGCTTGTTCGTTAAGGTCTATTCGCAAACGAATCGCGGATCGTCGCCATTGATTCGTGCTCGATTGGCGTGTACTTCGCATCCTACTTTCTATTCGCTCTCTGAGCACACTCTACACTCTGTTCGCTCTCAGTTCGCTCTCTGCTCGCTCTACCCGCGTGTTATTCACGTTCAGATCGCGTCCGAGGACTGCTGCGGCCGCTTCCGAAGCATGATTAACCGCGCCGAATCGCGCTGCGGCAGCGAGACGCACAGCGTGCCCGATACAGCGTCCCAATCCGTTACTGCGTCCGTATCCGCAGCGGGATAAGCACAGCTGAAATCGTGCTTGTCATAATCCGCCGCGTCCGGCAGCGACAGCGGAATATCGATCCGGCTCCGCTCGTCGTCCAGGCGCCATACCGCAAGCAGATAGCGGTTGTCCGTCTCCAGCAGCAGGCAAGTATAGCGGCTGGCGAACGTCGGCAGACCCAGCGGCCAGGAAGCGACCGCGCCGGGCAGCTCTTCGCGAATCGACTTGTAGAACGCGATCGCTTCGCGGACGAGCTCACGGCCGCGGCCGCTCACCTGAGGCAGCTGTCCGCCCAGGAAGACGCGGAACGGAATGACGTTCACCATATTGAAGATGACGGCCTCGTCGTCCGAGCCGGCAAGCGGATACGACCAGATGCCCGCTTGCTCCGGAGGGACGACGGACGGGCTCGCCGCGGCGATAAGCCCCATCAGCCGGTAATCCATCTGGTCGCTGACGGACTGTACGCTGAACCTCGACAAAGTCGCGTAGTCCATGCGCATGCCGCCGCTCGCGCACGATTCCACGACCAGCTCCGGATGCCGCGCGAACAACCGGTCGACCCAGCGCAGGTAGGCGCGGTTGTGTTCGAGCAGACCGTCGCCGAAGCTGTCTGCGCCGCGGTCGGTGCCGATGCCCGAGTTCTGATTGTAATCGAACTTGAAATACCCGATGCCGAAATCGCGAATCAGCCGGTCGACCGTCTCGTCGGCGTGCTTGACGACGTCCGGATGGCGGAAGTCCAGCTGATATCGCCCCATGTCCAGAACCGGCCGGCCGCGGCGGCTGAAGAACCATTCCTGCGGCACTTTGCCTACGAGCGGGCTTGCCTTGTCCACGGACTCCAGCTCGAGCCATAAACCGGGCACCATGCCTCTGGAGCGAATATATCCGATCATGGCGCCAAGACCCTCTTCGAAACGGCTCGTCGACGGCAGCCATTCGCCGAGGCTGTCCTCGTACCAGCCGGCATCGATGCAGAAGATTTCGCAGCCCGCTTCGGCGGCCGCATCTACGACCGGCTTCAGCTTCTCCGTGGTCGGGTCGCCCCACAGGCAATGCATGAAATCATTGAAGATAACCGGCAGCTTCCGGTTATCCTCATTCCGGCGGCGTACGGTCCGAAGATAAGCCGTCAGGCTGTTCGCCGCTTCGGTCAAGCCGCCGCGCACGGCACCGACCGCGGCAGGCACGGAGACGAACGTCTCTCCGGGCTGCAGCCGCTTGAACCACTGCGTCTCGGCATCGGTCGGGCCGCTGAGCCGGACGCAGAGCTGATGCACCTCCGCATCGCCGACTTCCCACTGCCATGAGCCGTTATGCTCGATCTGCCAGAACAAACTCGTATTCGTTTCGGTATTTTCCAACACGGCAATCGGTAATTTCTCGGCGGACGACCATGTGCCGATGGAGCAAACGTTCAATCGGTTGACGGAATGGTGGAACGCCCGGAACAGCCCGAGGTCCGGCAGCGAGTTCTCCTTCCACTGGACTTCGCCGCACCATGTATTGTGCGCGATATGAATTCGCATTTTGTCATCCCACAGACGTTCGCCTTCGCCTGCCGCGCCGCCGTATGCGAACGTAGAGACATACTCCAGCGGCAGCTCCCTGCCGCCGTCGTTACGCAGCTCCGTCCGCACGCGGGCCAGCGGCAGTCCGCCGTAGAATTGAAAATGGCTGACGGCGGTCAGGCCTGTGACCGGGTCATGCTGTTCGATCGCCAGCGAGGAACCGCCCGCCGATTCCTCCGTCCGGTGAGACCGGTAGACGAGGCGGCCGCCGGGCATCGTGCCGGCATGCTTCAGCCCGTGATGGATGAATGTATCTTCACCGGTGCATTGCACTTCGACAAGCCGCCTGTTCGCGTACGACTTGGCGTCGAGTTCTTGCCCTGCATATTCGGGAACGCCAAAGTAAAGCAACTTGACTTCTCCCGCTTCCGTAATCTCGACGATCAGCTCCAGCCCGTCGGCGCTATGGCGAATTCGCTTGTTTGTCATCTTGTTTCACTCTCCTCGAATGGGTATGCTTGCGAGCCGTTCCCTGGACCGGCCGGAGCCGGCGCCTTCCGCGAAACGATTCGTCTGCGTTATTCCTTGACGCTTCCGAGCACGATGCCCTTCACGAAGAAACGCTGCAGGAACGGATATACGAGCAGGATCGGCAGCGCGCCGACCACGATCTGGGCCGCCTTGCTCGTCCGGTTCGAGATTTCGCCCATCATCTGCACGTCCTCCTGCTTCACGTGCGAGAAGTCCATCTGAATGACGACAGTCTGCAAATAACTCGAGAGCGGATAGTGCTCCACCCGGTTCATCAGAAGCATGCCGTCGAACCACGAGTTCCAATGCGTCACCATCGTGAACAGCAGCACCGTCGCGAGCGCGGGCATCGAGATCGGCACGTAGATGCGCCACATCGTCGTCCAATGGCCGGCACCGTCGATGAAGGACGATTCTTCGAGCTCCTTGGGCAAATTACGGAAGAAATTGAGCAGCAGAATCACGTTAAACACCGGGACGGCGCCGGGCAGGATCAACGCGAGCGGGCTGTCGATGAGACCGAACATTTTGATGGTCATGTACCATGTAATCAGACCGCCGTTGAACAGGATCGTGAACACGAAGATCCAGACGTACACCGTTCGCGCGCGCAGCTTCGCCACGTCCTTGGACAACGGATACGCGACCATGATCGTGAGCAGCATATTGAGGAGCGTGCCGCCGATCACCCGCACCAGCGTGTTGCCGAACGTGCGGAGGAACACCGCATTGTTAAGAATGTATTGATAGGACTTCAGCGTGAACCCGACCGGCCAGAACGTGACTTTGCCCGCTACGACGGCGGAGCTCTCGCTGAACGAGACCGCGATGATATTGACGAAAGGCATCAGGCACAGCAGGCCGAGGGCGATCAGGAACAGATAGTTAAACAGTTGAAAAACCCTGCGGGACGGCGAAATAATATGCATGCCGGTTGCCCCTTTCTAGAAAATTCTGTAGTTGGCGAAGCGATAGGCAAGCCAATACGAAATCGTGATCAGAACGAACGATACGGCGGATTTGAACAAGCCGATGGCCGTGGCGAGGCTGTATTGGAAGTTTTGCAGCCCCATCCGGTAAATCATCGTATCCAGGATGTCGCCGCGTTCATAGACGGATGGGCTATATAAAACGAATACCTGCTCGAATCCGGCATTCAGTACGTTTCCGAGACTTAGCGTCGCCAGCAAAACGATAATGGGCAGCACGCCGGGCAGCGTAATGTGCAGCGTCTGTTTCCAACGGTTCGCGCCGTCGACGACGGCGGCTTCGTACAGCGTCGGATTGATGCCCGTGATGGCGGCGAGATACACGATCGTGTTGAAGCCGAATTCCTTCCACACGTCCGAGGCGACGAGCACCTTCGGGAACCAGCCGTTATCGCCCAAGAAATAGATCGGCTCGATGCCGAAATGGCCGAGGAATGAATTGACGATGCCGTCGGTCGGCGACAGGACGTCGACCAGAATGCCGCCGAGAATGACCCAGGACATGAAATGAGGCAAATAGATGAGCGTCTGGATGCCGCGCTTGACGAACATGCGGTTCACTTCGTTCAGCAGCAGCGCGACGATGATCGGAAAGATCAGGCCCGCGATGATTTTCAGCACGGCGATATAAATCGTGTTCCAAATGACCTGTTTGGTATCCGGCAGCAGGAAAACTTTACGAAAGTTATCGAAGCCGGCCCAATCGGAGCCGAACCAGCCGTGGAAAGGGGTGAATTTCTGGAAGGCGAACACGAGGCCCGCCATCGGGATGTAACTGAACATGATGATGAGGACCAGGCCCGGCACGAGCATCGCGTGCAAGGGGATCTCTCTTCTTAACTTCGCAAATCGCATGAGTGTTCCACCACCTTGTTTTCTTCCTGCTTGCTTCCTTGCGTTGCGTTGTTCTTGCTTTCTTGCGTTGCTCTTTCTTCCTTGCGCGTCTTCGTCCGCGAATGACAAGAGGGAGGCTCCGTAAGACGCACTCCCTCCTGCCGATTCCGCTATCGCGTTACGCGTTCTCCGGCGAATGCCGAAGCTTACTTGTTGACCATGTCCGTTACTTCTTGCGTAATCTCCTTGCCGCCTAGCGCGTTCCACGTGTCGACGAACTTGTCGAACTCGTCGATCGGAGCGGCGCCCATAATGATCTTGGTGAACGTCTCCTTCTCCAGCTTCACGAGCGCGGCCCAGTTCTCGCCCATGGTCTTCGTCTGTCCGGCCAGTACGCTCGTGACGAGACCGTCATTGTTGTACATGTTCAACAATTGCTGGAACGCGTCGAACTGGCGGGCCTGCGGCCAATAATCCATGTTGCGGTCCTTGTTGAAGGCGCGGATCGGTTCGAATTTATCCGTCTCCGCAAGCATTCCCTTGGTGATCTCCGGGTCGTCCTTCTCGAGCGCATCCTTCAGCTTCGTGATCGAATCGGCGATCATATCGTTGCCGAGCGTGGAGGAGACGACGGCGTACTTGTACGTCTCGATCCGGGTATCCCCGTCCTGCACGATGTTGAACGGCGAGTTCGGATCGACCGGCGCTTGGTACATTTTCTCCTGCTGCATGTTCAGCAGCTTGACGATCGCCTCAGGATGCTTGAAGTTCTTGTTCACGGCAAAATACGTCGTCGTCGCGAACGCAACTCCTCCCTTCGCCGGCTGATCGTCGATGGACGGCAGCGCGTACGGCTTCCATTCCATCCCCGGGTTCTGCTTCTTGCCGTCGATGATCGGGAAGTAAGGCATCCAGTTCTCGCCGTACATGATGCCGAGCTTGTTCGAAGCGATGCTCTCGCCGATCTTGGCGCCGTCCTTGACCCCGAACTCCTTATCGATTTGGCCGTTCTTGTACAGCTCCTGCAGCTTGCCGAGCGCCGCTTTCATTTCCGGCTTCGTGCTGCCGTACTGCACGGTGCCGTCCGCATTCTTCACCCAAATCCATGGATAGGCGTGATAGCCGTTAGCGAATCCGGAGATGAGGCCGATGCCGCCGGTATACAGGTCCTTGGTCAGGCCGAGCCCGATCGTATTCTTCTTGCCGTCGCCGTCCGGATCCTGATTGACGAAAGCGTCGGAGATCGCGAACACGTCCTGCATCGTCTTCGGTTCGGGCAGGTTCAGCTTCTTGAGCCAATCGGTTCGAATCCAGAGGAGGCTCGGATTGTACAGGTTGGCGCTTACGCCCGGCAGCGCGAGCAGCTTACCGTCGAACGTGGCGGACTGCAGGCCGAGGCCGCCGTCGCTGTTCACCAGCTTCTTCGTCAGCTCGCTGCCGTATTGATCGAACACGCCCGCCAAATCGGCGAGCTCTCCCGCGTTCGCAAGCTGCTGCAGCTGCGTCGCGTTCACGACGAACATATCCGGCAAATTGCCCGAAGCGATAGCGACGTTCATCTTCTGATCGTAGGTCTCGCCTTCCTCCGCCGTCCAATCCGTCACGACCTTGATGCCGAGCTTGTCCGAATATTCGCGGCTCCATATATTATCGTCGAGGCTGTCGCCGTCCGGATACTTCCAGTTCTGACTCGACGGCCGCGCGAATTTGATTTCGACCGGCGTCTCGTATTTCCCCATCGGATCGATCGCGCCCTGCGACGCGTTCTCCGCGCCGGCGTTCCCGTTCGCCGCTTCTTGTCCGTTATCTGCGTTATTCCCCGTGCTACCGCATGCCGCAAGCAGCATTGTCGCCGTCAGCAAGACGCCTGCCGCCGGTTTGCGCATCTTGTCCCACATCATGTTGTCCCCCCAGATCTTATTGAGTGCGTTCGTCCCTTGTTTATTATAGGTGCCGATCCGGATGGCCATCTACTCGCCGATTTCGACATTGCACTATCACTTTTCGACTTTTGCTGCATGCTCGCGATACTCCTGCGGCGTCACGCCCGCTGCCTTCTTGAAGAGCCTGTAGAACGATTGGTCGGTGGAGAAACCGACGGATTTCGCGATGTCGCTGATGCGCAATCCCTGCTGTCCGAGCAGCTCCTTGGCCTTTCGCATGCGGGAACGCGCGATGAATTCGGACAATCCCTCGTTCGTGATTTGCTTGTACAAGCGCGACAAATAATACGGGTTATGTCCGACCACTTCCCCGATGCGCGTGAGCGACAGGTCGCCGGCCAGGTTCTGATCGACGTACCATTGGACGTGCTTGACGATGTCGTTCTCTTGGAACGTCTGTCCGGCACGCTTGATCTCGAACAGCTCCTCGGCAAGCGCCGTGTAATAAGCGGTCGTCTCCGTCCAAGCACCCCGGTCGTTGAAATGAAGAAGCCGCGTCAAATCATGCCGCTCGGCCAGCTCGGCATGCAGGCCCCAGCGGTTGATGTACGACAAGAAGATCGCCGCCAGGTTGATGTCGATTTCCATGCGCAGCAGCTCGGTTCCCTCACCCCCGCCGATCGCCATCAGCTGGGCGTAATCGATGAAGAACTGGTGCCGCTGGCCGTTCTCCAGGAAAGCCGCGAGCGATTCCAGCGCCTTCAATCCGGAGCGCACGGCATGATCATGGCCGCCTGCCGGGAGCGGCTCGCCGCGCCGCTGCTGCCCGAGGATCAGCGCTCCCCGTCCGAGTCCGGCGCCGAAATTGAGCAGCAGCTTCAAGTTCTCGAACTGCTCGGCTGCCTGCGGCCATGGCCGGAAGTCGGACGCAACCGCGAGCGAGAGGCTGAGCTTCAGCAGCTGGTCGGAAGTTTGCTGGATACTCTCGGCCATGCCCTGCGCGAAACGGACCGTCCGCGCGCGGATCTGCTCGCCCTGCTTGCCGTCCGGGACAGGTTCGTTCGGCTGGATCATCCAGACGATCTTGTTCTTGTCGAACGCCACGGATACGCTCTTGGCTCCGCCGTGCCAGTATTCTTCCGCGATGTTGCGGATGGCGTACACGAGCAGTTCCCGGTCCGATAGCGTGAAGCCGTCCTTCCAGTCGTCGACGCGCCCGACGGCAAGCAGCACGGGCGCGTTGGCATCGAGCGGAATGTCGAGCCCCGCGAATTGTTCCGCCAGGTGACGGAGCGGCTGCGGTTCGCCGAGCAGCACCGCCCACAGAAATTCCTTGTGCAGCAGCGGCTTGGTCACGGACATGCGCTCCCGGGCCTGCGCGATCAACTGCTCCTTCTCCACGGCATCGTCCAGCTGACGGACGGCTTTGGCCACCGTCTCCTCGATCTTGCGCTCGCCTTCCGTCTTCAGCAAATAATCGACGCCGCTGTTGCGCATCGCTTGCTGGATATATTCGAAATCATCGTAGCCGGACAGGAAGATGACTTTGCACAGCGGCCACTGCAGGTTGATTTCCTGCTGCAGCTCCAGCCCGTTCATGCCCGGCATCCGGATATCGGACAGGACGATGTCGATCTTCATCCGCGCCATCAGCTCCAGCGCGGCCGCGGCCGTATAGACGCCGAACACCTCCAGCGCGAGCGTCTCCGATTTCTGAAACAAGTCGACCAGATTGTCGACGATCAGCCGTTCGTTATCCACGATCAGTAGACGATACATGTTCATTCTCCCTTCGCTTCGGAATCGTCAGCCTGATCCGCAATCCGCCCAGCGGACTGCGTGCCGCTTCAATGCCGCACTCGCCGCCGCTCGTCAGCATCATTCGCCGATGCACGTTCAGGATGCCCGTCGTCTCCTTGGCCCGGCCCACGTCCCGGAGACTGCGCGCCAGCGCCTGCAGCCGTTCATCGCTCAGACTGTCGCCGTTGTCCTCCACGACGATCGCCAGCCCGCCGGCCTCCGTCTCGAAACGGATCGCGAGCTTGCCGCCCGACACTTTGTCTTCCAGGCCGTGCTTGTATGCGTTCTCGACGAGCGGCTGCAGAATAAGCCGGGGCACGAGAACGTCCTTCCATCCGCCCGGGAGCGGTTCGCAGTGCGTCTCGATCGAGCCGGAGAAGCGCATATTCTGAATATCCAGGTAGGACTTGACGTGGGCCAGCTCCGATTCCAGCGTCACTTCCTCCTGCCCGGTCCGGGTAATGAACCGGAAGTATTCGCCGAGGCTGTCGAGCATGCGCAGCGACAGTTCCTGTTCTCCGCGGCGCACGAGCCCCTTCAGAATGAAGAAGCTGTTGAACAAGAAATGGGGGTTGATCTGCGACTGCAGCTGCTTCAGCTCGGAGCGCTGCGACAAGATCTGCTGCTCGTACACTTCTTGGATCAGCACGCGGATGCGCGCGACCATCTGATTGAACTGGCCGTACAAATAGTGGAACTCGTCACGCCAGCGATGCTTCACGGCGACACCGAGATCGCCTCTCTCCACCTTCCGGAACGCGTCGACAAGCAGGCCGAGCGGCCGGTGAATAACGCGGTGAATCGAGAACGAGAATAATGCGACGAGCGCAAGCGATATGACGGACAGCAGAAGCAGCCAGCGGCTATAGCGGGTGATCGGCGACAGCACCTGCTCCGTCGGCATGTACACGGCAAGGTAGGTATTGGTGACCGGCGAATATTCGTACGACGCGAAATAGTTCTTGCCATTCACGTTCACGCTGCCGCTGCCGGGACGTTCGCGGACGTCGGTTCCGAGGTTCGCGTTTCTCGCCGCGAGCTGCCGCAGTTCGGATTCGAGCGGGCCGAGCGGGCCGTCCGCCACATACCAATCCGAATCGGGGTTCCAGATGACGGCGTGGCCGTCGTTCGATTGGACGATGCCGGAGAGCATCTCCTTCAGCTTGCTTCGGGAAAGCTCGATTTCGAGCGCGAGAATCGGCTGCTGGCCAGGGCGGACGACCCCGGGGTAGAGCTGGCTGATCAACAGCCGGTTGTCGAACCTGAAAATCAGCGTCTGCATCGACGCCGGATTGAGGAGCGCCTGCATCTCGTCGGCCGGGATCCGGTCGTTGAGATCATTGGCGATAATGCTGCGGTCGAGCAGCGGAATGTACACCTTCACGTTCTCCACGAACGGCGTCGAGCTCTTCAGCAGATGAAGCTTATTTTTGACGCTCAGGATCGCCTGGACGCGTTCGAAATCGTTCATTAAATTAGCGGCGGTCGCAAGCCGCTGAAAGTCGCTGTCGTTCGCATACTCCGCCTTCAGCTGGTTCAACCGCGAAATCTCGGTATCGAGCGAGCTGCGATAGAAATGCACCTGGGACTGCACCGCCTGCGAGAGCTGCTTCTCGACGAGCTGCTTGCTCGACTGGTTCATCATGAAGCTGATCGCATAGATCGGCACGATCACGAGCAGGAAGCAGAGCACCAGTTTCGGATAAATCGAAAACGCGGGCAGATGCCGGCGGAATGAACCTTGCATGGCCTATCATCGCCCCTTTCGGCGTATAACCTTATTCCATTCTTTCGTTCCATCGATCGTTCTTTATAGATTAGTGCAGCCGGATGCCTAGTTCTAGTCGCTATTTTGTACATCCCGTTCGCGCATTTATACAATCGCCGCCGATCGTTCCCGGCAGGCGATCATGCGGGCCTTGCGCAACAAAACGGCCCCGATCCGACAGAAGCGGATCCAAGGCCGTTAACGGTCTTTATTGGCAAATCGGCTGGACAAAACCCGGTAGACTTAAGCGGTCTCCTTATGATTCGATAGATCGGTATGCCGAGCCGAGCCGGGTCATGTCGGGTCATGCCAGGTCAAGCCGTCTCCGTCGTCTCGAGGAAGAGAATCAAGCGGGCGGATCAAGCCTCCGGCGCCTTCGCTCGGCTCTTCAACACGTCGGTTTCTTCCAGCACGGCAACGGCCAGATAGGCCGCGAAGATCGCCAACAGGCACATAAGCGGATAACCGTAGCGCCCGAAGGTTATAAACGGTAGATGGATGAACCAATAATAGAGAAACGGCAGCAGAATCGGCATCACCCGTTTGAACCCGCTCCGGAAGAGCGCCAGCGCGATGCCCGCAAACCCGGCCAGCACGAAGATGACCTGCAGGACGTTGATCAGCGGCCTCGGCAGGCCCGGAACCGGACGGGAGTAGAACGGATTCTCGAACAGCTCCAGCGACTTGCCGACCGTGAACCAGTACGTATAGGGCAGCGTCTGGTGCTTGAAACCGTAGGCGATGAGCCTTTTTGCCGTCCGTTTCTGCTCCGTGTCGTAGCCCGCGAACAGGTTCTTGCTGTCGTTCTTGTATTCCGGATATTGCTCGAAGAAGCCCTTCGGCGGCGCGGCGCGATCGATCAGCGCGCCGAGCAGCATCGGATTGCCCGTCGACTTCGTAAACGGAATGAATTCGTGGAAGTCCGCGTAATTGCGGACCCACCAAGGCGACAGCAGCAGCATGCTGCACGCTCCGACGATCGCCGTATACTTGACGATTTCAGCCCGGCTGTACCGGCGGATCAGCCACATGACGAGCAGGCACGCCGGAATGAGCGCGCACTGCGGCTTCACGTAGCAGGCCAGACCGAGCATGATGCCCGCGAAGACGTAAGCGCCCGCCGTTCTTTTCCTGACCGCATAGAGAAAACTGCAGATGAGCAACAAAAAGAGCAGTTTGAACGTCGATTCCGTTAGAATCGCGCCGGAGGCGAACAGGTTCGGGATGTACAGCGCGTCGAGCAACGCAGCCGCCACCGCGACCCGCCTGCCGAGCGTTTCGCGCGCCAGAATGAAGACCAAGTAGATCGAAGCGGCCTGCATGAAGCATTGCAGAATCCGGAATCCCATGACCGCCGCATCGCGGTCCAGGAAGGACAAGAACCCGCTTAACAGGACGGGAATGGCCGGCATGATGAAATTCGTCGGCTGCATGCCGCTGTTGTAGACAAGCGTTCCATGCTCCAGCAGCACCTGCGCGGAGTAGACGTATTTCACATCGTCGTTATTGCGCAGCTCGTACGAGCCCAGCAGGAAGTGATCGCCCAGCCAGAGCACGATAGCCATATGTATCAGAAGCACGGCCGACATGAGTACCCATAGAAACGTCCGCATGCGGGGGCTTTCCGATCGTAGTGAGAACAATTCGACAACTCCTTCCAATGATTGGTATTCTTTTCAATAACGTTTTCTATTATACTATATTGGATTTGGATAGGAGCAACCCCCGGCATCGAAGATGAGAAAGAAGGTTACACGCATGATGCAGCATCAGCGCAACAGCGATATTCTGATTATTATTCCGGCGTACAACGAAGAAGCGACGCTCGCCAGAACGGTATCCGAGTTGAAACGGCATACGCCGTACGACTTTATCGTCATCGACGACGGCTCCAAGGACAGCACGCCCGATATTATTCGCGAGGAAGGCCTTCCCGCGCTGCGGCACGCCGTCAATCTCGGCATCGGCGGCTCCATGCAGAGCGGCTACAAGTACGCGCACCGCGGCGGCTACCGGTACGCCATTCAGTTGGACGCGGACGGCCAGCACCGGCCGGAAGACATCGCGAAGCTCGTCCGCGAAATCGAAACGAGCGGCTGCGATATGGTCATCGGCTCGCGGTTCGTCGAGAAGAGCGGCTATCGGGGCAGCTTGTCCCGCCGTATCGGCATTTTCTATTTCCACCATTTGATCCGGGTGCTGACGGGCATTCCGGTCTACGATCCCACATCGGGCTTCCGCATCGTCGGAAGAGCCGCCATCGAGCAATTCGCCCGCCATTATCCGACGGATTATCCCGAGGTCGAGGTGCTGGTGAGCTTGTCCAAGCGCGGGTTCAAAATCAAGGAGATCAGCGTGGAGATGCGCGGCCGCCAAGGCGGCACCTCGTCCATCAACTGGTCGAAATCGATCTATTACATGTTGAAAGTAACGCTGTTCTCGGTGATTCGCAAAAGCTTCTCGTAGGCAGAAATAACGGACCTCCCGTCCGCTCGAAAAGGATTTGAAGCCATGAATCAGTTTGTCGCCATCCTGATCACGTTGTTCTTCCTCGGGCTGATCGTCTCCTTCACGGTTACGCACAAGCTGAAGGACCGCTACGCCTTCCTGTGGCTCGTCACCGCCGCTCTGGGCGTGCTGGCGGCCGCATGCATTCCGCTCCTCAACCGGTTCTCGGAATGGCTCGGCATCTACTACATGCCGACGTTCGTCTTCCTCGTGACGATCATCTACATGCTTGCGCTGCTCGTCCGCCAGACGATCAGCTTGTCCAAGCAGTCCGATCAGATCAAGACCTTGACGCAGGAGTTCGCCGTCATGGAGAAGAAGCTGCTGGAACTTCATCAACTGGCGGACCGAGGTGAACCAAGGACATGAATTTCGTCCAATTCCTGCTCATACTAGCGAACACGCTCATGCTCGTCGCAGGGCAGTTTCTATGGAAATACGGGCTGATGCAGCGGGACAAGCCGTTCGAATCGCTGCGCACCATCCTGGAGCTGGTGTTCTCGCCTTATATCCTCGGCGGCTTGTTCATTTATGGCTGCGCGACCGTGCTATGGCTGTTCATCGTGTCCAAAGTCGATCTCGGTCTCGCGTACCCGATTCAGAGCTTGGCGTACATCATCTCCATCATCGGCGCCTACTACCTGTTCGACGAATCGCTGAACGGGCTGAAGATCGCCGGATGCCTGCTCATTCTCGCCGGCGTCGCGTGCATCGGCCTGTCCGCGAAGTACGCGGCATAATGTAAGACTCCAATCAAAAAGCACGACGCAGGCGAAGGCCCTCCGAATCCGCGATATGCGGAACGGACGCCCAAGTCGGCTCGTGCTTGTTGTCTTTAAGGCGTATGCATGATCCCAGTACGACTCTTTACGGGTTATGCGCTATTGCTGCTTCTCCGCATTCGGATCGCCGATGCCGCAGCCGTCATCCGTGCATACCTGTCCCGTGTTGCTGTTCGTCGAGGAAGGGTCGAGCATGATGAGCGGCTTCTCCTCTTCCCAGCATTTCTCGAGCACGTCCAGGAACACTTCGCTCGGCTGCGCGCCCGCTACCGCATATTTGCGGTTGATGACGTAGAACGGCACGCCGTTCGCGCCGAGCTGCGACGCTTCGCGGCACTCCGCCTCCACTTCCGCCTTGAATTCGTCGCTGCGCAGCACCGCTTCCGCTTCTTTCGGATCGAGTCCGATTTCTTCCGCGATCGCAATCAGCGTCTCCAGCCGGCCCACATGCTTGGAATCGGTAAAATACGCCTTGAACAGCTGCTCCGCCGCCTCCGTCCGCTTGCCGTAACGGCCGGCGAAATGAATCAGGCGATGCGCGTCGAGCGAGTTCGCCGGGTAGGCATGCTCGAAATTGTACGCGAGCCCGAGCTCCGCCGCTTGGTTGACGAGATTCTCGTGCATGGCGATGGACTGCTCCCGGCTGATGCCGTATTTCTTCGCAACGAGCCCGTACGCATCCAGCGCCGGCTCCTTGTCCGCGTTCGGATCCAATTGAAAACTCCGATACACGACTTCGATTTCGTCCTTGTGCGCGAACTTCGCAAGTCCCGCTTCGAATCTGCGCTTGCCGATATAGCAGAACGGGCAGGCGATGTCGGACCATACTTCCACTTTCATGCTGACACTCTCCATGATCAGAATAAGCCTTCGTCTTCCTGGCTTTGCATGCTTGACTGTATTATACCGCCAACTCCCCGGCAGGTCGAATAGATCGGCTTACGAGCGGGCAGCAAGCAGGAGTAGCCGTTCGCAGCGAGAATGTACTTCCATAGCAAGCTGTCATTCCATGCGGAGAAGGGGACTTGATCATGAGCACGAATCTATTCCACGATGTAGCTGCGAGAAACGGCTTCACCTGGGCGAACGAGCCCGAGCGCTGGTCGTACACAGCGGATGGCGGACTCTACGTCGAAGCGCCGGCGAAAGCCGACTATTATCAAGACCCGGCGGGCAAGCATATCGTCAGCTCGGCCCCGTTCCTGCGGCTGCAGGCCGGCGTTGCCTTCGAGCTGACGACCAGGCTCGGCGCGGCGATGAAGGACCAATACGATTCCGGCTGCCTCATGCTGCTGGCCGACGACCGGAACTGGGCGAAGCTGTGCTTCGAGCACAACGGCCGCTATCCGACGATCGTCTCCGTCGTCACGCAGAACGGCGTCTCCGATGACTGCAATTCGATGCGGGTCGACGTCGAGAAGCCGTACCTGCGCATTACGCGAACGAATGCATGCATCGCCTTTCATTATTCGGAAGATGGCGAGGCGTGGGAACAGGTCCGCTACTTCGGGATGCAGCTGCCCGTCAACGTGCATGCCGGCGTCGTCGCGCAGTCCCCCCAAGGGACGGGATGCGCGGTCACGTTCGATTTTCTGACGCTGACGGAGTCCGAGCTTGCCCGCTCGTAACGGCGTCGCTCCGCGGCCTGAATAGGTCAGCCAAGTGATAGGCTGACCTCGGCAATGAAACAGCGACAAGCCAAAGGGCCGGAAATAAAGGCCTCGGCTGCCGCTGGTTCAGGCGTTCTATCGTCCCTCGTCGTTGAGCAAAGCCCTCTTCAAATCGTATGAGGTCGAGGTATAACCAATATCGGTTTCATAAATTCTTAGAAAAATAAACCTTAACCAACCGCCCTCGGGATTGTGATCGTCAATGGTGTCTGGAAATTCACTTGAATTTGTACAATCTCTCAACATCACAACCCGATAATTATGATGGCGGGCACCTATGCAAGTATGGAATAGACACGATTTCAAATGGAAGCCAACCGTAATTAACGTATCAATGTTCCAGGTTTTTAGATAATAATCCAGCACAGTTCCGTTGAATCCGTCTTTATGCGATTTTGGAATAACTGCCTCGTCATCGAGCGGTTGTATGGACGGATTAAATTTAGGGATCAGCGGTTTCCAACTGTTTTCAAGAGCGTCTAGTCCATGAATTTTTGTTGTGACATCGTTTGGTCCCCCAACGCCATATATAGCGTTGAATAAATAAACGATCTTCATGCCAGACTCCCTCGCGATGCTGAGTGCCGAGCAAATCCCGTTCTCAATAACATGTTTTTCAGCGGAAGATTCATCACAATCAACTAAAAGAAACGCGGTTCTTTCCGGAACGATATTAATTTGCAAATCAGAGTCGGCATTATATTTTCTTACGCATAATCTTATTTCCGATGTTGTATGTTCCATGGCCAGACACCGCCTTCACCCGTATTGTAATGAATAAGTTTTGCTCGATATCCTCTTGTTCTCAGTTACAACAATGAGGATACTTCATCCAGAATCGGCGCACATATATTGGCTACGGCACCGACGGAAAATGGATTGTTATAGTCGATATAGGAAAAAGGATAGTTGAAGAGATGCGGTTGGTTCTGCCAAGAGGTCCCGCGCTTAACGGACTCCTGACTGCTCTTGGCACGCCATGGCATATATTTCAGTTCAATATCACGCCACAGTTCGCATCGTTGAGCTTTCGTAAATGCGATATCCTCATGTACGGTGTGCTCAAATTCGTCAATCGCGCATCGGTAAGGAAGATATCGCAGCTCGACGATACGGTAATTTGGGTCTATTCGTTCGACGATAGAAGCAACATCGATTCGGAGAATCCCATGAAACGGGAGCTTGCCGTTACCGGCCAGTCGCATGTGATCGTGCAAGACGGCGAGATCGATGTGCTTACGGCTCACAGGGATTATCGGATACGTATAAATACGTAGATGGAGCCTATCGCAAAGAGAATCCTTGATTTACCGATACGCTGTCAGCATCGTGCGAAATAACCTGCCGCTCAATCCGGCATCCTCAAGAAAATCGTCCAGAGCATCGACGAACGATGCTCTGGACGAATCAAGCATCAAGTATTCATCTCGGTCACAAGCTGCGCCATTTCCTCGATTGACTCCGCTTTACCTCGACGAATCCAATCCATGAGGACAAAGAACAAGCCAGCAGCCATGAAGGTGTTCCAGTAATAAGCCCTCATGCCTTTATAATTCTCCCATGTCACCGTAGCGTTGTAGAACTCGCCAAGCGCTTCCGAAAACAAACGAAACAAAATCTGATTGTAGCCTCGTTCCAGAGACTCGAGAAACAGGCCCGAGTGTCTGTCGAAGTATCCGACCAGCTCATGCGAAACCGTTTCCGGGGTGCGTACCGACAGGTTTTGGGCTTTTCGAAAGAACGCTTCGTATAGTTTATTGGTATATTCTTCGATAACCTGACTTTTATCACGGTAATGACGGTAAAAAGCCATGCGAGAAACGCCCGCTTTTTGAGCGATGTCGGTGACCGTGATAGTCGCGTAATCTTTTTCTTTAAGAAGCAAGAATAAACTTTCGGTAATGCTTTCCTTCGTTAGTTGTTTCTGACTCTCGGCATACGTCTGAGGCATTACACTTTGCTCCTTGTGTCACGGATGATCCGCCTAACATTGATTTTTGGCTGCCTTGACCCTATGATATTCAACGTAACGTTACAAGTGTAACACAATAGGGAAAGCGGAGGGGATGCTTGTGACCGTTCAACAACCGATTAGAAGTGCATTCACTTATAAAAGCTCAGCCATGCAGGTAGTTAAAGGCATCGATTTGTCGGGACGAGTCGCGATAGTAACGGGAGGGTACGGCGGAATTGGATTAGAGACCGTCAAGGCTTTATCTGCTGCCGGAGCAACTGTACTCGTACCTGCCCGACGCATTGAAGCTGCACGAACGGCAATAGGGAAACTGCCCAACGTAGAACTCGGCACGCTTGATTTAATGGATCCCGCTTCAATCGATGCTTTTGCCGGCAATTTCCTGAAGTCGAACCGACCGCTCCATATGCTCATCAACAGCGCTGGCATCATGTATCCGCCGTTGCAACGTGACAAACGGGGCTACGAGTCCCAGTTCTCGACCAATCATTTGGGACATTTCCAATTAACGGCCCGATTGCTCCCGGCCTTGAAGCAGGCTAACGGCGCCCGCGTGATAGCCGTCTCCAGCCGCGCCCAACGTGAGGGAGGGATTATTTGGGGGGATATCCATTTTGAACGCTCCGAATACACACCGCGTCTTGCGTACGCGCAATCAAAAACGGCGAATAGTTTATTTGCCGTAGAGCTTGACGGCTTGGCTAAAAAGTACAGCATACGAGCCTTTGCCGTTCATCCAGGCTTAGTGCCTACGACAGGCATTGGCCGCTTCTCCGGAAATGGCGGCGGAATGGCTATGAATATGATCAATAAACTCGGCCTGATCCGATTGCGCAACTTGATTGCGGCTATGAAAGCCGGATTCAACCGAACAGCATACGACTACTATAAAACCATCGGTCAAGGAGCCTCAACCCAGACCTGGGCAGCCACAACCGCGGAATTAGACGGGACTGGAGGCGTTTTTCTTGAAGATAACAACATTGCCATTGCCGTGGCAGCCGATTCGAAATCCCGTTTCGGCGTGCGGCCTTGGGCTATCGATAAGCTTCAAGCGGAACGTTTATGGAAATTGAGCGAGGAAATGACGGGCGTTACATTTGAATTGTAATTGCTGCACTGAGATTTCGCCTTCGCCTATGGCAGGGTTCGCCAGGAATTAACATGAACGAGCCCCCCGTCAAAAAAAGACCGCTTCCCGACAATTCCGGGAAGCGGTCTTCGTGCATAGCATGCCGCGCGTTAGCCGCGCAGGATCGTCTCGATGCTTGCCAGCTCCTCGTCCGTGAACGAGAGATTGTTCAGCGCCGCGACGTTGTCTTCGATCTGGCTGACGCGGCTTGCGCCGATCAGCGCCGACGTCACGCGTCCGCCGCGAAGCACCCACGCGAGCGACATTTGCGCCAGCGATTGGCCGCGCTCCTGCGCGATCGCGTTCAGCTTCTGCAGCTTGGCCACCGTTTGCGGCGACACCGCCGATTCCTGCAGGAAGCCCGTCTTGCTGGCCGCGCGCGAATCGGCCGGAATGCTGCCGCCCAAGTACTTGTTCGTCAGCAAGCCCTGCGCCAGCGGGCAGAACGCGATGCTGCCGACGCCGTTCTCCTGGAGCACGTCCTGCAGGCCGTTCTCGATCCAGCGATCGAACATGTTATAGCTTGGCTGATGGATAAGCAAGCGCGTGCCGAGCTTGTTCGCGATCGCAATCGCTTCCGCCGTCTGCTCCGCGTTGTAGCTGGAGATGCCGACATAGAGCGCCTTGCCGGAGCGGACGATGTGATCGAGCGCGCCGATCGTTTCTTCCAGCGGCGTTTCCGGGTCGAAGCGGTGGGAGTAGAAGATATCGACATAGTCCAGGTTCATCCGCTTCAAGCTTTGATCCAGGCTCGAAATCAAATATTTGCGGGAGCCCCACTCGCCGTAAGGGCCCGGCCACATATAATAACCGGCTTTGGACGAAATAACGAGCTCGTCGCGGTACGGCTGCAAGTCCGACGTCATCATGCGGCCGAACATTTCTTCCGCCGATCCTGCCGGAGGTCCGTAGTTGTTCGCCAGGTCGAAATGCGTAATGCCGAGGTCGAACGCCCGGCGAAGCATCGCGCGGCCGTTCTCGTATGTGTCCACGCCGCCGAAGTTATGCCAAAGTCCCAGGGAAATCGCAGGGAGCTTCAGTCCCGATTTGCCGACGCGATTGTAAGTCATCGATGCGTAGCGTTCTTGATTTGCTGCGTATACCACCATGATCGCTCCTTCTTGGTACGTATTGGAATGGATGAAGACTACTCCATCTTACCTCAGTTGCTCCGGCTTGTCAGCCCGCTTATGCTTGAGCCGCCGGCTGCGGCTGCAGCGCCAGCGTATAGAAATTCGCCGTCCGCTGTTCGGTCTTGCCGCCCCCGCCGTAGATCACGATGAGCAGCGTCTCCTCGTCCTTGGATACGACGCCCTCGGCCAAATAACGGCGCAGATCGAACGGCAGCCGCTCGATGACGGCATGCTTATGCAGCTCCTTCTCGTTCAAGCCGAGCCCGGCGAACGCCTCGGATACGCCCGACGGACGCTCCGCCAGCCGTCTCATCCAGCCGCTCCAATCGTCCTTCTCCATGCTGAAGTCCCACCAGACTTTGCGCGGCTTGTAGTTATGGCCGAGGAAGTAATCGAGCTTCATCAAGCCGAGCGCGACATCAAGCGACCAGTCCCGCTCCGCGGTTTCCGCGCGCTTCGTATAGTCTTCCGACAGAAACGCCCACAGCCGCGCGAACAGATCCTCCAGCTGATGGCCGATCTTCTGCCAGCCCCGGCCTTCCCAGAAGTCGCCGAAGAACTGGAAGAAGTCGAAGGCCGACGGGAACGCGCGCTCGATCAGATAGAGCAGCGCATGGTCCATCCGGTGCGCGTTCCAATACTTCTCCAGCACGTCCTCCACCCGCTTGATGCGCACGATGTCCGAGAACGGCAAAATATCGTTGCCGAGAATTTCGTAAGGCGCGCGGTCCATGTAGATGTAGCCGTGCTTCTCCGCGTCGATCCGCATGCCGGTGCCGCGCAGCATCTTCAGGAAGCCGAGCTGCAGCTCCTCCGGACGAAGGGCGAACACGTCGTTGAACGTATTGCGGAACGAATCGTAATTCTCATGCGGCAAGCCGGCGATCAGATCGAGATGCTGGTCGATTTTGCCGCTGGCCTTGACCTTGTTGACCGTCCGCGACAGCTTCGCGAAGTTCTGGCGCCGCTGCACGGCTTCGTTCGTCAGGTCGTTCGTCGACTGCACCCCGATCTCGAAGCGGAAGACGCCCGGCGGGGCGTTCTCCGCCAAGTAATCGAGCACCTCCGGACGCATGATGTCCGCCGTAATCTCGAACTGGAACACGCAGCCCCGATGGTTCTCGATCAGGAACTTGAAGATCTCGAGCGCATAGTCGCGCTTGATATTGAACGTCCGGTCCACGAACTTGATTAGCTTCGCGCCGGAATCGATCAGGTACAGAATGTCCGATTTCGTCCGTTCCATATCGAAGTACCGCACGCCGACCTCGATGCTCGACAGGCAGAACTGACAGCTGAACGGGCAGCCGCGGCTCGTCTCGAAGTAGACGACGCGGCTGGCGAGCCGGGAGACGTCCTCGGGAAAACGGTGCGGCGACGGCAGCGTCGCCAGATCGAGCTTCGGGCGCGGCGGGTTGACGATGTGCTCGATCCGTCCATCCTCGTGCGCCTTGCGGTAAGCGAGCCCGAACACCAGATGGAACTTGCGGGAGCCGGACAGCTCCGTCAGCAGATGGTGGAACGTCTCCTCGCCTTCGCCGACGACGATCGTATCGACCTGCGGCAGCCGCTCCAGCCAATGCGCCGTATCGTAGCTGACCTCGGGGCCGCCGAGCACGATGTGCAGCTCCGGTTTGATTTTGCGGAGCATGTCGATGACCGTGATCGTCTCTTCGATGTTCCAAATATAGCAGGAGAAGCCGATCACGTCGGGCCCGTGCGCGAACAAATCCGCAACGATGTTCATCGCGGGGTCCTTGATCGTATATTCGGCGATAGCGATATCGAAATCTTTTTCGCTGTACGCCTTCAAACAGCGAAGCGCAAGCGAAGTATGTATATATTTGGCGTTCAAGGTCGCCAGTACGACTTTCATCCGTTCGTCCTTCCTTCATCATCGCAATTTGAACTAGCTTGTTCATGAGCTAGCTTCTATTGTAGCGAAATCGCCGCCAAAAAAGAAGAGCGGCCCGAGGAAGCGCGGCATGCCCTGCATGCCGCGCTCCGCCGGAGCCGCCTTTCGCTCACGATACCTATTCGATTGGTCAAGCATCCACGCGAACGATCGCGTGATCCTTGCCTTGGTAGTCGATGACCGGGAAGCGGACGCGCCACTTGCCGTCGCCGAGATCCGTCACTTCGTCGGCGTCGAAGCCCCGCGGCTTGAAGCTGAACGTCTGCTCGTAGTACACCGTCAGCTGGATGTTGTCGTCAGGCAGCAGCTGGCGCAGCTTGTAGCCCGTATTGATCGCCCAATAGCGGAGATCTTCGCTTGCCGCATGCCCGTACAGCATGTAGAAGCTCGGATCGATCAGCGCCTCGATGACGAGCCAGCCGTCCGCGTCGCGCGTTACTTTGAACTGCTGCAGCTCCGTCGTTCCTTGCGACGATTGGATTTCGGCGAAATGATCCTCCATCAGCTCCTGGATCGTATCGAGCGAAGCGCCCTTCAGCGTATCCGGCAGATCGCTCGGCAGGAACTCGATCTTCTTCGGCGGATTCTCCGCGAGGTCGTACATCAGCGACAGGATATGCATCGAGCTGACGGCGAAATTCAGGTCCGCCGTGGAATCGTCGATGCCGGCCGAAGTGAGGCCGATCAGTTGCCCGTAATCGTTGAATAGACCGCCGCCCGAGCTGCCGTGGTCGATCGGCACGCTGATCTGGTATTCGTAAGGGTTGCCGTACGACGCGGAGACATTGCTGACGAGCCCTTCGGATACCGTATTCTGAATGCCCTGCGGGCTGCCGATCGCCACGACGTGATCGCCCTTGGAGACGCCGAGCCCGATATCGACAGGCGCGATATTGAGCGGCGTCTTCGTCTTCAAGATCGCCAGGTCATAGTCCTTGTCGTAGCCGACGATGCCTGCGATTTGCACTTCCTTGCCGTTCAGAAGCGTCGCGGTCGCTTCCTTCGCATCCGCGACGACGTGGAAGTTCGTCACGATTTCGTCCGTATCGATGACGACGCCGCTGCCGAGACCCATATCCGTGGACACCATGACGACTTTGCTGTCGTTCTGGGCGACGATCTGCTTGGCCGTAAGCAGGCTCGGCTTGGACGCCTCCTGCTCCTTCTCCCACTGCTCGTCCAGCTTCTTCGAGATCGCTTCGGCGGACAGGATGCTGATGACATGCTTCTTCGAATCGTACTGCACGTCGGCTTTCAGCGCTTCGGCTACGAAACGAAGCGGCACCATCGTCGACCCTTTGATCTGCTGCGGCGCCGCCGACAGCGCGGACGCGCGGCCGTTGATGACGGCTTGCTTCGACCCGAGCTGAAGCGAAATCGTCGTTCCGTCCTTGACCGCGAAAATCGTCTTCGTGCCGGCTTCCCAGGATACGCTGGCATGCAGCGCCTGGAAGATGGCGCGCATCGGCACGAACGTCGTTCCGTTCATCATGACGGGGGATGGGTTAAGCGCCAGCTTAGCGCCATCGATCGTTACGGATATCGCGGCCGTCTGCGCGGCGGTCGAAGCGGCCGCCGACGCGGAGTGCGGCATGCCGAGCACGGACAGCGGGGTCAGAACGAGACCGGCTGCAAGGACGGACGAGAGCATTTTCTTCTTGAAACCGACTATTACATTCACGTGGGCATTTCCTCCAATAATCTCCTAAAAAGTAGCATTGATTCATGGTACCATTGCGAGATTTGTTTGTCTATGAATTCGGCGTGAAACTATTTGGAAATGCTAGGATTCCGGTTTCATAGACCTCCGCCCTACTGCTGCTTGAACTCCGTGGGCGTCAGTCCCGTCTCTTCCTTGAAATTGCGCGAGAAATAATGAACGCTCGTATAGCCGAGCCGCTCCGCGATCGCTTCCATTTTCTCGCCGCTCAAGAGATAGAATTTGGCTTTGCGGATGCGCTGCGAAATCAGGTACTGCTTCGGGTTCTCGCCCGTGCATTTCCGGAACAGGGACGAGAAATAGATCGCGTGATAGCCGCACATCGCCGCCAGCTCGGCCACGGTCCAGTTCTTCTCCGGCTCGCGGTGGATCGCCTGCAGCGCCGGCTCGATCTTGCCGTGCTCCGCCGATTTCGGCCTGTCGGCCAGCCGGTGGCGGACCATGGACAGCAGCAGCTCCGTCATGAGCGAACGGAGAAGCATGGCGTACCCGGGCTGTTCGTTCATATATTCCTTGACGATCCGCATCAGGATCGGCTCGATGCCGGCGATCGTCATGAACGGCGGAAGCTCCAGCTCTTCGCCTTCGCCGAGCGCCAGCTTATAGGCGGATCTTCGTCCTTCGGCAAGCGCCTCCTCGCTGCAGTTCCGGATCGTAAAGGCCGGATGCACCGGAACGGGGGAAGCGTGGCGGAACAGGAAGTGAATGCCGATGAATACGGCGTCCTCCAGAATCGTAATGGAGTGCGGACAATCCGGACCGTACAGCGCCGACTCGCCCGGTCCGATCGTGCAGGCTTCGCCGCCGATGACGATTCTCGCCCGGCCGGACAGCAGGTAGAACAATTGATAATCGGGATTGGTCCGGGGACCGTATACGTTCCCGGCCTCGGTCAGGGCATGGCTCGCAAAGTTGACCGCGGGCTGCAGCTCTTCGAGCGCTCCGATAAGGATGCCGCCTTCGCCCTGGTTCATCAGTCATGACTCCTTTCATTCCACGGATCGGGTTTTTGAAGCGGTACGCAGGATATTAGAAAAGTGCAAAGCCCTGTTTTGTCTGTGTAAATACACCGCTTACATCATGCGATATGATTACCTCATAGCACGGCAAGCCAATGACGATGACTCAGGGAGGAATTCATACTATGTTAAGTCAAGCACAATTGGACGAATTTGAAAAGAACGGCTTTCTTAAAGGCGACGTCGTACTGGGCGACGATGAAGTGGAGGCGCTTCGCGAAGAGCTGGATAAGGTCATGAACGGAGAGACGGTGGCGCGTCCGGTACTGAACCGCAACATGCTGGAATCCGATTCTCCTTACGATAACATGAAAATGATCGCTAGCGAGCGCGTCGTGCAAATCGTCAATATCTGGATGGCCAGCGACCGCTTCCTGAAGCACGCCGCCCATCCGCAAATTTGCGAAGAAGTCGCGCAGCTCTCCCACACGAACTCGCTGCGGATATGGCACGATCAGATTCAATACAAGCCGCCGGTAACGGGCGGACCTACGGCATGGCACCAGGATCACCCGCTCTGGCCGATCATCCAGCCGGCCGATCTGGTCAGCGCATGGGTGGCGCTGGACGACGCCGTGATCGAGAACGGCTGCATGTGGATGGTGCCCGGCAGCCACAAGTGGGGCAATCATCAGCGTTACTTGTCCAGCACGAAGGACTTCAAGCCGTTCCATAAGCAGCCGGAAATGCTGCCGAACAACGCCGTCGTCGAAGCGGTGCCGTTCGAGATCAAGAAGGGCCAAGTCGGCTACCACCACTGCCTGACATGGCACGGCAGCCCGCACAACCGTTCCGAGATGAAGCGCCGCGCCATCGCCGTTCACTACATGCCCGGCCATACGCGCTACGAGCCGGTCGGCGAGCACGTCATGCTCTCGTACGTCAACGTCAAGCCGGGCGAGCTGCTGGTCGGCGACCATTTCCCTGAAGTGTTCAACAAGGCGAAGGTGCAAATTTAAGTTTGGCCGTAAAACCGGGGATGTCCCGGTCCCGTAAGCAAGTCGGGGGACAGCTCTAAAAAGCAAAACCGCCAAGACCCAAGATGGGCAGAGCTAGCTCTGCATCCTCTTGGGTCTTTTTCTCTGCTCCTTGCTTGCATACCGAAGCTCCTATTCTAACCTGTCATGAACGGCCGAGGGAGACGGACATGAGATCCTTTAATTGCTCGTATCCATCGATTTCTCGCTCGCTGCCGGACAGGAGATTCGCTATTTCTGCCGAAAGGCGTTTTTTGGCTGCTTTCCGGAGCTATTCACGCATCCTCTGTCCGATCGCTGCCTCCAAAACGCCGATTGCGATCACATAGCGGATCCTCTGTCCGCCCGCCTATGTCTGTTCGTGGAGGAGGTACGCGTTAAGCGTTCGACTTGAATGCGACCCTATCGATGCCATCCTATCGGGATTATCTTTTGGAAAGATATTCCGATATATATAAGAGATAACGGAAGAAATCCAACCGAATTACAGCGAGGGGAAATATGCGATGAAGAAAGTAGTAAGCGCATTTATTGCGGCAATCTGCTTACTCGGCTTATGCATGCCGATTCAGGCGGAATCGGCGGCTTCCATTCATGCCACCGACCAATGGTCGCGGCAATCCGGTTATGCAGCGACAACGAAACCATCCATGAAGTGGACGCTTCCTTTGAAGGGGGATGCCGACCGCTTCGTGATCGATTCCAAAGGCACGCTCTACGTACTTTCATCGGACCGGTTCTCGGTCATGCAACTGACGGCCGTCCTGCCATCGGGCAAAGTAAGCTGGACCAAGCCGATAACGGGCAATTGGGGCGTAGGGCTAGCGCTGGCGCAGGATAAATATTTGATCGTGCTCGGTTCATTGGGCACAGGGGGGAACTTCCATACCGACGATAACGGGAAAGATGATTACGATGGCTACGCAGCCGTGCTATCGAAATACGCAACCGACGGAACGCTGCTATGGGAGAGACAATTCGAAGATACATTCATTCATCCGACGACCAACAATGTCGCCGTAGACACCGATGGCATGATCGCGTTCTCGGGCGAATACACCTCCGTACTGCCAACCGTGCATAAAATTAGCGAACCGATTGATTTCAAGAAGGATCTGCAGGTCTTCCTCCTATCTTCGTCAGGCAAGCTGCTGGTTAGAACATCGATCGAATCGACCAAAAACAATCCCCTTTTTCTCTCTTCGCCGGTTTTCATCAAAGGGCAATTGTATGTCACGAAGAGCAAGGGGTATTGGAAGAAAATCAGTAAAACGACTTCGATCGGGGCGACGGCTTCAGGAGAGGTATTGAAAATAAGCAAGCAAGGAACGGTGACGAAATTCTTTGCGTACCAAGGGAATTATCACCATGCTGAGCCGGTTTATTATAATAATCGCATGTATCTGCTGAGCAAGGATCATGTCTATGTCCTTAATCTCGAGGGCAAATTAATGACGACGATTCGAATAAGCGGTGTCGCGAACTGGAATCTGTCAATAAGCAAGAAAGGCGATCTCGTCGCAGGACAAGAAGTATTCCATTCGAATGGAAGCAAGCTGTACAGGAGTCCGAACAATTTGATCCCTGTCAACGACATTACGATCGATAGCGGCAGCAACCTCATCTATCCGCGAGAGGATTTCACGGCCAACGAGCTGTCCGTCGTTTCTTATAACTATCGATCCAAGAAGTATAATTGGCAGCTGCCGATCGATCAATCGATAACCACCCCCGCAGTTATCGGGAACGACGGCACCGTTTATATTGCGGGAAGCAAGCTTTTAGCCATCGGTCAGAAGACCTCATAGCGGTTAGCGCGAACTGTTTGATCGCGAAGCATCGCCGAAGAGGCGTTCCTCGCTTTTTCGGCGATGGTTTGATACGTCACCCCGCTTTCGGTATAGTAAGAAGCAGATCGAACGTTTAGGAGCGTATAGGAACCATGAACAAGAAACGTCCATATGAATCCGGCGCCGCGCCCGGCAAAGCGCCAGGCAAGACTGCGGCGGGCGGCACGTCGTCCGCGCGCGGCAAATCCGCGCCAGCCGGCGGCCGCGCGCGCTCGCATGCCAAGCCCGGAACAAGCCGGCCGGCGGCCCGGCCGGCTCCGGCCGCGAAGCCGCACGCCAAGCCCGCCGCACGCAGCTTCGCGGTGAAAGAACCGGCGGAGCTGCTCGCCTTCCTGCTCGGGCATGTGACCGGCGAAGGCCGCAACGCCTTGAAAGCCATGCTGAGCCGCGGGCAAATCGCCGTCGACGGCACGCCGTCGAAGATGTACAACCATCTGCTTCAGCCCGGCCAGACCGTTACCGTATCCAAGGAGCGCATCGCCGAGAAACCGCCGCTGATCGGGCTGACCATCCTGCATGAGGACGATGACGTGATCGTCGTGCTCAAGGATGCGGGCCTCCTCTCCATCGCTTCCGAGCAGGAGAACGAGCTGACCGCCTACCGCCAGCTTACGGCACATGTCCGCACGGCCGATCCGCGCAGCCGGATCTTCGTCGTCCACCGGCTGGACCGCGATACGTCCGGCGTCATGATGTTCGCGAAGAGCGAGCATGTGCAGCAGCAGCTGCAGACGACATGGCAGGACAGCGTGGAAGAGCGCACGTACATCGCGCTTGTCGAGGGCAAAGTGAAGAAGACGGAGGGAACGATCTCCACCTACTTGAAGGAGAGCAAGACGCTGAAGATGTACGCGACGAGCAACCCGACCGACGCGCAGCATGCCGTGACACATTACAAAGTGCTGCAAAGCAACGCGAACTTCTCCCTGCTGGAGGTGTCGCTCGAGACCGGACGGAAGAACCAGATCCGCGCGCATATGGAAGATATCGGCCATCCGATCGTCGGCGACAAGAAGTACGGCTCCCGCTCCAGGGCGATCGGCCGTCTTGGCCTGCATGCCCGCGTGCTGGCGTTCAAGCATCCGTCGACGGGAGCGCTCGTCCGGTTCGAAACCGATATTCCGAAAGCGTTCCTGAATCCGTTCAAAGAAGGCTTTAGTCCCAGGTAGGGTAACAATCGAACCGCAGCGCGCATTTCGACGACAACGCGTTCCAAGCAAACAAGCGCATCGGCCACAGCAGTCGGCCGATGCGCTTATTTGCGATTTGCAAGCTTATTTCGTTAAAGTAATGCCGCCGTTAGCCGCTTCCGACCGCCAGCTGCTCTGGTACGCGTCCAATTGTTCCGCCGGACGGAACACCGAGTTCCCATGGCATACCTCCAGCCGCCGCGGGCGAAGCTTCCGGACGATTTCGCTGCTCCTGATCGCTTCCGCCATATCCCCCGTGAACATCGGCATCGGCTTCTTCAGCTTCCCCCGCTTCGACGTGAACAAATCCCCCGTCAGCAGCACGCCGTCCGCCTCGTGATAGTACACGACATGACCGGGCGAATGGCCCGGCGTCAGATGCACGGACAGCCCGCCGACCATCGCCAGCTCTCCGCTCTCGGTCTTCGGCAGCGGCTGAGCAAGCCCCCGCTCGACGGACTGCTGCGCTCTCTTGCGGCGCGGATAGATCGTCCGTCCTTCCATGTACGGAATTTCGATCTCGTGGGCAAGCACGTCCGCGCCCGGATACTTGGCAAGCAGCCCTTGGATGGCGCCCGTGTGGTCGGAATGGCCGTGCGTCAGCGCAATCCGGCGAACGGGAAGTCCGAGCGTCCGCTCGGCGAACGACGCGATCCCTTTCGTCATCATGGATATACCCGCATCCACCAGCGTAATCCCGTCTTGCTCCACGACCGCCCATACATGAATCGGAATAATCATCCACGTGCTCAAGCTCCATACATGCTCAGATATCCGTTCTGCTTTCATTATTTTCCGCCTCCCGTAACCACTGGTTACTAACCGCTGGTTATACTATAACGGATGACAGCCCTCGCTGTCAATCCGTTCATGTACGGTTTCCTGAAAGACCGGCCCGGCTCCGGCCCAATCGACAGGATTGCGACAGCGTTCGTCAAATGAAGCAATTGTAAAGATAGGCGAGCAACCGGCAGAAAAAGCGCTGTTTTATTGTAAATTCGGTTGTTTTTATAATTTTCTGAATATTTACAATATTATAATAAGATTGTACACTGAAGTCAGATCAATCAAGACGAACGCCGCTCCTCGCCGAAGCTCCTGAAGGAGGCGCATTCGAAACCGATTGATCGGCAGTCCACTTTCATACGGAGAGGGGATAGTCCATTGGAGAAGGTCAGCGAAGCATGATCCGATCAGGCCCTGGAAAAAAGCAGCTCGGGTTGCGAAGCGGAGCATGCGGGATCCGGTATGGAATGATGATCGGGATGAAATCGGGCGGCATTGAAAATCTGAAAATGTGATTGAAGCATTTGGAACGGAGTGCAAAGGTCAATTGAATAGGTTATGGAACGGATAGGGATTTCGGTTGTCAGCGGACAAGCGGAATCCCTATTAGCGTTGCCCGGATAATGGCGATCGGCAGCTGCCATTAGCGAAGGCTTGCTTGGCAGGCTCGCTCGGGTAGGCTTGCCCGGCAGGCGATTGCCGCTTGACTGCGGCCATTAAATTCGATTAATATCTAATTAGACATCCATTAAATCAATGACAATCGCATTCAAGAAAGGCGGTACCGCCATGATGCAGCTGGACAAAATCGTCAATTATCACAAAGCGCTGGCCGATCCCACCCGCATTCGGATGCTCATCCTGCTTGCCGAAGGCGAGCTGACCGGACAATCGCTGGCCGAGAAGCTATGCCTCTCCCCCGCCACCATTACGCACCATGCCGCCAAGCTGCGCGCGGTCAGCCTGATCCATGAGCGCCGCGACAAGAACGCGATCTATTTCTCGCTGGATCATTATTTTCTGAAGCAATACGAGGGCTCCTTGAGCATCTTGCTCTCGAAGTCCGCCAATGCCGAGATCAAGGAGGCGGAACCGATGGACGAGAAGAACGAACGGCTGAAGCAGTCCGTGCTGCGCAATTTCTTCACGGCGGACGGCAAGCTGAAGCATATTCCGGCGCAATTGAAGAAGAAGCGGATCGTGCTGGAGCATCTTGCGGAGCGGTTGGACGAAGGCCGCGCGTACACGGAGAAAGAATTGAACGAATACATCAAGCAATTTCATCCCGACTTCGCCACGATTCGGCGGGAATTCATCATGCACGCGTACATGTACCGGGAATCGGAAGTGTACGAGCGCAATCCGAAGGCAATGTGGGAGCGCTGGGAGACGCTGGCGTAAGCCGGCCCGGCGGGCCGGCAGCCCGCACGGGCGTCTTTCGCGGCAAGCCGCGATCAGCCTACGATTTTACCGAAAATGAAGATGACCTGATGCGCTTGATGCTTGCTTCGAAGCTGCTCCTGCCTTTCCTTGCCGGAAGCGTAATCCGCGATCGGGGCGCGCTCCAATTGCTCATAATCGGCATTCATGGCGACCAGTTCATTGGTTAGGTAGCCGTTCTTCACATAGAACAGCTCGACTTTCAAATCGTCGGCCGCGCCGAGAGAGATCTCGCGCAAGCCTCTTCGCCGCACGGCCTCTTCGAACGACGCGATCAGACGCGAACCGATGCCCGTTCTCGCCAGCCGCTTCGTCTCGTCGAGCGTGACCGCAATGCCCTGCAGGGCTGCGGCGCCCGCTTCTCTCCGCGAAGGGTGCCCATAGACGATGCCGATCAGCTCGCCGCCCGCGAACGCCGCCAAATACAGATCGGGATTAGCCTTCGCGCGCGCCTCGAATTCTTCGTAAGACTCCCTGTCCAGGTACTCGCATTGAAACGCATGCGCCGCGGCGTAATCCTCAGCGCGGATTGGACGAATGTCAATTGTCATCTCGAATCCCACCTTCAACGTCGGTATACAGAACCTATTCTCGGCTGCCTTGCCGGGTTCCTTCCGCATCAGCCGATAATCGCGTCGAATCCGACTCCTTCAATGCCGCATATACCAATAACGATATGAAGAAGGCTGCCGACCCGCAACGGATCCGGCAGCCTTCGCTTCTTGTCTCGCGGCGGGTTTCTTACTCGCCGGTAATGTTGTTTTCCTTCAGGATGACATCATGCGCCCCGCCTTCGACGATGCTTGTCGCCGATACGAGCGTGATGCGCGCGTTGCGCTGCAGCTCCGGAATCGTAATGGAACCGCAGTTGCACATCGTCGACTTGATCTTGTGCAGCGTCTTGCCAAGGTTCTCCTGCAGGCTGCCCGCGTAAGGCACGTACGAATCGACGCCCTCCTCGAACATAAGGCCGGCCTTGCCGCCGGTGTCGTACCGCTCCCAGTTGCGGGCACGGTTCGAGCCTTCGCCCCAGAACTCTTTCACGAAATTGTTGCCGACCTTCAGCTTGCGCGTCGGGCTCTCGTCGAAGCGGGCAAAGTAGCGGCCCATCATGACGAAATCCGCGCCCATCGCCAGCGCCAGCGTAATATGATAGTCGTGCACGATGCCGCCGTCCGAGCAGATCGGAACGTAAATGCCGGTCTGTTCGAAATATTCGTCGCGCGCCGCCGCCACTTCGATCAACGCGGACGCTTGGCCGCGGCCGATGCCCTTCTGTTCGCGCGTAATGCAGATCGAACCGCCGCCGATGCCGATCTTGATGAAGTCCGCGCCGGCTTCGACCAGGTACAGGAAGCCTTCTCGGTCGACCACGTTGCCCGCGCCGATCTTGACGTCGTCGAAATTCGATTTCACGTATTCGATGGTGTCCTTCTGCCATTCGGAATAGCCGTCCGAGGAGTCGATCACGAGCACGTCTACCCCCGCTTCGATCAGCGCCGGAACGCGTTCCGTGTAATCCTTCGTATTGATGCCCGCGCCGACGATGTAGCTCTTGTTCGCGTCGAGCAGCTCGGTCGGGTTCGTTTTATGCTCGTCGTAGTCTTTGCGGAAGACCAGGTATTCCAGGTTGCCCTCGTCGCTGACGACGGGCAGGCAGTTCAGCTTGTGATCCCAGATGAGATCATTCGCTTCCGACAGCGTAATCCCGGATTTGCCGTAGATCAGCTTGGAGAACGGCGTCATGAAATCGCCGACCGATTTGGTCTGCGCATCGCGGCTGACACGGTAGTCGCGGCCCGTTACGATGCCGAGCAGCTTGCCTTTGGGCGATCCGTCATGCGTGATGGCGACGGTGGAATGGCCCGTCCGTTCCTTCAGCTCCAGCACGTCCTTCAGCGTATGGTCCGGCGTCAGGTTGGAACGGCTGACGACGAAGCCGGCCTTGTAGCTCTTCGCCTTGCGGACCATCTCCGCCTGGCTCTCGACGGACTGCGAGCCGAAGATGAACGAGATGCCGCCGCAGCGCGCCAGCGCGACGGCCATCCGATCATCCGATACCGCCTGCATGACGGCGGAAGAGAACGGAATATTGAGCGCGTACTTCGGCGCTTCGCCCCTCTTGTACTTCACGATCGGCGTCTTAAGCGAGACGTTCGCCGGGTTGCAAGCTTTGGTCGTCAAGTTCGGCACCAGCAGAAATTCGCTGAAGGTGCGGGACGGTTCCATGTAAAAGTGTGCCAAGCAATGTCGCCTCCTGTAAGGTGAATTCCGGATAAATTTTTACAAGCATATCACACCGCCCTGAAACGCGCAATGGCAGGCGTAATTTCTGCATGCGGCAAAATATCCGGTATTCGCCAGGTTTGGAAGCAGACGCATACGGCGGCGTTCAGCCTTGCCCCGCACAGCTGCACGCGCCGAATTATTGGGCCGGCGGCGCGCTGGTTACCGCTGCGTTCAACAGCTCCATCGCTTTGTTCCGCTGCGGATCCTCGGCCTGGTACTTGGCCATCAGCTTCGTCAAGATGCGGTACGCGGTCTTGTCGTTCATATCGCCGGTTACCGGCAGCGACTCCTGCTGCTGGAACGTGCGCACCGCCGCGGCCGTCGCTTCGTCGTAAATCCCCGTACCCTTGCCGGTATCGTAGCCGATCGTCTGGAGCATCTTCTGCACGGTGACGACCCTATCGCCGTAATCGCCGACCGCGAGCTTCAGTCCGGCGTCCAGTCTCGGAAGCAGCGCATAATCCGGCGCCGCGACGACGACGTTCGGATCGATGCCCTTCTTATGGATCCATTGGCCGTTCGGCGTCCGCCATTGCGCTTCGGTCAGCTTCAGCACCGAGCCGTCCTTCAATTGATTAAAATTCTGCACGATGCCTTTGCCGAACGTCTTCTCGCCGACCACCTGCGCGCCGGCCGTATCCTTGAGCGCGGCGGTCAGCACCTCGGCGGAGCTTGCCGTATGTGCGTCCACGAGAATGGCGATCGGCAGCTTCCACGGCGTTTTCTGGCTGGATTTGTGCGTCAGCACCCGCTTCTCATCCTTATAGACGACTTGCACGATCGTCTTGCCCTTCGGCACGAACCGGTTCGCGATCTCGATCGTCGGGTTAAGCAATCCGCCGGGATTGCCGCGAAGATCGAGCAGCAGCGCCTTCATGCCCTGCTTCTGCAAGCTTTGGATCGCCGCGTCGAACTCCTTCGCCGTCTTCTCCGCGAAACGGCTGATCGTGATCACGCCGATCCCGCCCGGCTTCATCTCGGATGCCACCGTCAGCACCGGCACGTCGCCCCGGACGACCTTGACCGTCAGCGGCTTGCCGGACCGGCTGACGTCCAGCATCACCGTCGAGCCCGTTTCGCCCTGCAGCTTGGCTTTCAGCTCGTCGAAGGACAGCCCTTTCACGCTCTTGCCGTCGATGGCCGTAAGTTCGTCTTCCTTCCGCACCTTCGCCTTCTCGGCAGGCGCTCCTTTAATGACGCTGTCGACGATGAACGCGCCGTCTTCCTGACGGATCTCCACGCCGATGCCGACGAAATGATCCTGGTACGACTGCACGTACGCTTCGCCTTTGTCTTCCGGCAAATACACCGAATACGGGTCCTGCAGGGAGCCCACCATGCCTTCGGCAGCGCCGTCGACGAGCGCCTTGGAATCGGCGCCGTTCAAGTAATTGGCCCGGATTTCATTGTACGCATAAGATAAATTGCCGAATGCCTTATCCTTGACGATGGGATACTGCAGCCATACGCTGAACCGTCCGCCGGCAAACCCGGCCGCCAAGAGAAGGACCATGACGACAACGACCGTTATCCGCCGCTGCCGCATTGCTTTCTCGCCATACCTATTCATTCCGACACCTCTTCCACAATCAACCTGTTTCCTCACTCTATCGCATTCGACGGACGGTCGCAAGCTTGCCCGGAACGAGCGGAAACGCAGCTGCCCTCCTTCGGGCGGCACAGTCCGTTGCGCAGTACGTTTCGTAATACGTTTCGTGAAAAAACAAAACAACCCCCTCGCGGAAGTATGCCGGCAGCCGATGGTCGGGCTGCCCGTCCTTCCGGAGGGGGCTATAGCATGTAAGGATATGCCTCAAGATACAATCACGACGGTACTTCCCAATTACGGCTTACGACGGTACTTTACGACGGCGCTGTCTCCGACGACAAGTTGAGCCACTCTCTCTCTTCCGCGGACAGCGCGACCTGGAGCGCCTTCACGCTGTCCTCCAGCTCGGAAGGCTTCTGCGGTCCGATGATCGCCGCGACCGGGAACGGCTGGTTCAATACGTATGCCAGCGCGATCTGGTTCGCCGTCACGCCGTATTTCTCCGCCAGCGCCGTTGCCCTGCGTTTGCGTTCCCAGTTCTCGTCGCTGTAGTTGACGCGGACCATCTCCGCGTCTTCCCGGTTATCCGGCGAATAGCGGCTCGTGAAGAAGCCGCCGGATTGCGACGACCACGACAGGATCGGCAGCCGGGATTGCGCATGCCAAGCCTCGTCCTCCGCCGTCGTCGTTACGCAGCCCGCCCAGCGCGCTTCGTTCGGACGGGCAAGGGCCAGGTTCGGGCTGCTGCAGCTGAAGCCGGTCATGCCGTGCTTCGCCGCGTATTCGTTCGCTTCGCGGATGCGCGCGACGTTCCAGTTGGAAGCGCCGATCGCCCGGCAGCGGCCGGAAGCCAGCTGATCGTTCAAGCCTTCCAATATGTAGCCCACATGCACGTTCGGATCGTCGCGATGCAGCAAGTACACGTCCATATAATCCGTCGCCAGGCGTTCCAGCGATTCCGCCAGGTCGCTCTGTATGCACGTCTTCGTCATGCGCGACTGCTCGTACGGATGCGCGCCCTTGCCGATGATGACGATATCGCCGCGGTTGCCGCGCGCTTCCATCCACTTGCCGATCGCCTGCGCGGAGCTCGCGCCATAAATATGGCCGGTGTCGATCGCATTGCCTCCGGCTGCCGCATACGCGTCAAGCAGCCCGCCGGAATAGTCCATATCCTCGACCCGCAGCATCATCGAGCCTTGGATTAATTTCGCGATGCCTTGGGCTACGCCCGCGACCTCGATTCGTTTCATTGGTTCAGCTCTCCTTCGTCGTTCATGATTCGATATTGATAATGCCTTACTCCCGCATCGGCCATCAGTCAGCCTGCGAATAGAACGCTTACGCTTCCTTCTAGTTTAATAAAGGATTCCGCTGCGCAACATCGAAATATATTGCTAGTTTAGAACGATATTGACTTTCATCCATCAAGGAGCGATACCCGATGTTTCAAAATCACCTTACGCTTCCGCTGCTGAACCGCGGCCGCTTCTACTGTTTCCCGGAATCGGCGGGCCATTATATTACGACGCGCGAGCATGAGGTTCGCCGTCCGGCCGGCGCGATGCAGGAATTCAATTTTCATTTCGTCGTGTCCGGGCAAGGCTATATCGAACGCGACGGCAAGCGCCAGGAGCTTGGGCCCGGCGACTGCTTTCTCTATTTCCCGGGGGACAAGCAGGCGTACGGCGCCCATCCGGAGCATCCGTGGGAGATCAAATGGATTCATTTCTACGGCAGCGCCGTGGCCGCCGACTTGAAGGAGCGCGGCTTTCACCGCTCCGTCGCGCGGCGGCTGCGCACGTCCGCCGGGCTGGAGGCGCGCATCGACGAACTGCTGGGCGAAATCGGGCGTCATAAGCTGCTGCATCCGAGCCGCGTCTCCATGCTGACCTACGGCGTCCTCGCGGAATTCATCGAACAGGCCGCGCCGATGAACGGGGCCGGCGCCGGCCCGGCGACGAACGTCGAGCGCATGCTTGCCCTGCTCCCCGAGCTGCAGGCGTCCGCCGCCGAGCCGTTCGAGCTGGACGTCTGGGCCGCGCGCGCCGGAACGAACCGCTACGCGTTCTGCCGCTTGTTCCGCCGCGCCGTCGGACAGACGCCGCTCGCTTTCCTGACCATGTGCCGCATCCAGCGGGCGAAGGCGCTGCTCGTGGAGCGGCCGGAGCTCGGCATCGGCGAAATCGCCCGCCGGTCCGGCTACGAGACGGCGAGCTACTTCAATAAGAGGTTCCAGGAAAGCGAGAACATGACGCCAACCGCCTACAGACAGCGGTTCGCGGGCACGCGCGTTTTCCGAATATAACGCTTGTTCCGGTCTCCTTTTTCCGCTACAATCAATGGAAATGCGCAAGCGATAGAGAGAAGGAGCGGAGAGAATGGACTACAAACTGATTGCGATCGACATCGACGACACGCTGCTGACCGACGACATTATCGTCACGCCGGGTACGAAGGCGGCTTTGGCCGCGGCGATCGAGCGCGGCATATTCGTTACGCTGGCGACGGGACGGATGTTCCCGTCGGCCAAGAAGATCGCCAAGCAAATCGAGCTGAACGTGCCGATTATTACGTACCAGGGCTCGATGGTCAAGACGCTGCTCGACGAGCAGGTGCTCTATGAACGCTACGTGCCGCAAGACGCGGCCAAGGAGCTGATGGCGTTCTGCGAAGCGAACGATCTGCATCTGCAGCTGTATATCAACGATATCCTGTACGTGCGCGAAGACAACGAGAAGGCGCGCGATTACTCCAATCTGTCGAAGATCCCGTTCGTCGTGGAGCCTGACTTCGAGAAGCTGATCGATCAGCCGTCGGCCAAGATGCTCATGATCGACGATCCGGCCCGCCTCGACGAAATGGCGGAGAAGCTGGCGCCGCTGATCGGCGACCGCGTCCATATTACGAAGTCGAAGGCGCATTACCTCGAGGTAACGCACAAGGAAGGCACGAAAGGCCACGCGATCGCCTTCATGGCGGAGCACATCGGCTGCACGCTGGACGAAGTCATCGCCATCGGCGATTCCTGGAACGACCACGAGATGATCGAAGCCGCGGGACTCGGCGTCGCGATGGGCAACGCGCTGCCGAAGCTGAAGGAAATCGCGCAATTCGTGACGAAATCGAACAACGAAGAAGGCGTCAAGCACGTCATCGACAAGTTCATTCTGCATACGGTGTAGAATGTCATAAGTTCTTAAAAAAAGAGCTGCATCTTCCGTCCGGACCGGACGGAAGCGCGGCTCTTTTCTGTTGTTCTCGCTATACGGACAAGTATGTCCACAGCGACAGGAGCACCGACGTTGCAAGCATCGCCGCTAGCGCCCGCAGCACGCCGCCGTTCAGGCTGCGGAGATTCACGTTCAGCCCGAGCCCCACCATCGCCATGGTGAGCAGGAACGTCGTCGCGAACGTCAGCGCGCTCATGAACGCCGGCCGGGCCGCTATGAAATCATGCCCGGCGGCACTGCTGCCCAGCAGGCTCATCGCCGCGAAGCCGAGCAAGAACCACGGGAACTGCAGCGGCGCCGCTTCATGCTCGCCGCTTGCGCCGGGAGTGGCGCTGCGTCTGCGGCGGATCAGGCGCTGAATATAGACGAGCGCCAGACATACGGGGACGAGCAGGAAGACGCGTCCCAGCTTGGCCAGCAGCGCGAGCGCGAGCGCATCCTGCCCGGCCGGGGACGCGGCCAGCGCGGCATGCGCGATTTCATGCAGGCTCGTGCCGGATCAGATGCCGTACTGCAGGTCCGTCAAGCCGAGCAGCGGGCGAAGCAGCGTGTACGCGACGGCGAACAGCGTGCCGACAAGCGCGATCAAGCCGGCGCCCACCGCCGTGTCCTCGTCCTTCGAGCGCAGGATCGGCGACACGGCCGCGATGGCCGCCGCTCCGCAGATGCCCGTACCGATGCCGAGCAGGAGCGAGAGCTTGAGATCGGCGCGCAGCCACTTCGCGAGCAGCATCGTGCAGCCGATCGCGAACAGCACGACGACGGCATCCCTGGCGAGCAATCCGAGTCCGTCGCGGTAGATGGCAGCGATGTTCAGCTTGACGCCGTACAGGATGATCGCGAAGCGAAGCAGATGTCTGCTGACGAACTGGATGCCGGACTGAAGCGGCAGCGGGTAGCCGAACGCATGCCGGTAAGCGACCGCGAGCAGGATCGCGCACGCCATCTGTCCCGCATAACGGAAGCCGGGCAGCATGGACAGTCCATAGCCTGCCGCGGCGATGAGCAGCGTGAAGGCGATGCCGCCGGCCCGCTGCTTGCAGCCGCGGAACAGCAGCGCCGGATAACCGAGCGGTTTCATCGTGTAGGGAATCGTCATAAGGGTTGCCTCCTCCGATCGAAAAGAATGCCAAGGTGCATGGCTTGGTTTCGCTTGGTTTGTCTTCTCATGGTCTGTCTTCTCATGGTCTGTTTTCGAGTGGTCTGTCTCTCATGGTCTGTCTTCGCGGCTTGATTTCGCATGATTGGCCTTCACATGGCTGCCTCCGCATGCTCTGATTTGAACGGAACTAGAATGGTTCCCATTATACCGCCGGCCATCCGATAAGAGAAATCAATCCTTATGATGGAATGAATAACGAATCGTTATGCAAAATAGACCCTCTAGCTGCGCGTCCAGACGATACGCTTCTAGCTGCCGTATCCGGCACTGTAACTTTCTCGTTACCGTTTTGTTACGATCCAGGCCTCGGAAGTGTATATAGTGGTACTAGACCAATCATGGAGGGATATCGATGATGAACAACCGCAACCTTACGTATACCCGCTCTCGCAAACATACCGTCAAAACCGCAGCCGCCGCCCTGATGGGCACCGCGCTCCTCTTCGGCGCCGCCGCCCCGTTCGCCTTCGCCGCGGAAGGAGATGCCCCGACAGCCGTACCGATCGCCGTCGCAGCCTCCGTCCAGCCGCATGCGGGCGCCGCGCAGCTCGCGTTCCGCAGCGTTCAGCAGACGACGGATCAGCTCGAGACCGATATGCAAATCCCGGTCATCTCCGGCATGAAGGACAAGGCCTACCAGAACACGCTGAACGCCAATCTGGCGGCGCGCGCCCAAGCGGCGGCCGACGATATCGCGAAGCAGGCCAAGACGGATTATGACGCGGACAACGGTTCTTATCCATTCCGGGCGTACGGCATTACCGTGCGCAGCGAACTGCTCTCGGACGGCAGTGCCTCCGCTGGCGGCATCCTGTCGTTCCGCGTATATACGTACATATATACCGGCGGCGCTCACGGCGGCACGATCGTCACGACGTACAACATCCGCAACGCGGAACACGCGTCCCCGATCAAGCTGAAGGACTTGTTCGGTTCGGACTACAAGAACGTCATCAACCGCGCCGTCAAAGCGGAGATTGCCAAACGCCCGGACGACTTCTTCCTGAGCACGCCGTTCAAATCCATTGCCGACGATCAATCGTTCGTCATTCAAGACGGCGTCGCCTACGTGATCTTCCAGCAGTACGAGATTGCGCCGTATGCTGCCGGCATGCCGGAATTCGCCCTGGCCGTTCCCGGCTTCGGCGCAGCCGTTCCCGCAGGCGCCGACAAGCTGCCGATCGCGGCAGGCGGCAAGACCGTCGCGGGCGCGCATCCTTACACGGCCCGGGGAGGGGTCCTCATGGTGCCGCTGCGTCCGATCGCCGAAGCGCTCGGCTATAAGCTCTCGTACGTGGCCAGCACGCACAAAACGTTCGTGAGCCGTCCCGGCGAATCCGCCTTCATCGTCAACGGGAGCAACCGCTACGCCTCGGCCAAAGGGAACAACCATGCTTCCTCCGGCGGACAGGCTTCGTTCGCGCTCGGCGCCGCGCCTGCCGTCCAAGGCGGTACGCAGTACGTGCCGATCGACTTCTTCACGACGGTTCTGGGCGCCGACGTCTCCTACACGAAACAGGCGATCTCGATCTCGAAGTAAGACTCGCCACGGCGGATGAACTTGAAACCTTAAGAAAACGGCCTTGCCGCATCATGCGGACAAGGCCGTTTCTATGTGAATCTAATTGCCTGCCAGCACCTGATACCAGATGCCTTTGGGCGAGTAGAGCGTGCTGCGCACTTCGTCCCAGCCGCCCAGATACGAGATATCGAACAGCTCCGGCGGCGTGATGAAATTGCCTTTCGCTTCCTCCATCACGTTCGCGTTCACGGGACGAAAGCCGTATTTCGCCAGGACGCGCTGCGCGTCCTCGGTGTGCAAATACGCCATGAACGCTTCCGCGACCTTGCGCGTGCCATGCTTGTCGACGTTCTTGTCGACGACCGCGGCCGGATTCTCGATCAGAATCGTCGACGAAGGCACGACTTCCTCATACGCCACGCCCTGCTTGATCCGCGACAGCAGCTCATTCTCGTACGTGATGATGACGTCGCCGAAGCCGTATTCGAACGCGGCCATTGAGGCGCGTCCGCTCTTGTCGAGCGATTCCACGTTGCGATGGATGCGCTTCAGAAAGTCTTTCGCGTACGCGGGATCCTTCTTGCCGGTCTTCGCCTCGGATTCCTTCAAGCCCGCGCCGTACATCGCATTGATGTCCCATTGCGCGCCGCCGGACGTCTTCGGATTCGGGTAGAGCACCTTGACGTCTTTGCGGGTCAAGTCGTCCCAGTCGCGTATTCCCTTCGGATTGCCTTTGCGCGTGCCCATCACCGCGATCGAGCGGGTAATCATGCCCCCGTCCCCGAATTGCTTGCGCCAGTCGCTCGTGATGAACCCGGCCTGCCGGATCTTCTCGATATCGCTCTCCATCGCCATGACGGCCACATCCGCCTCGAAGCCGCCGACAATGGCCCGCGCCTGCGTGCCGGAAGCTTCGTACGACTCTTGGAACACGACGGTCTGCCCCGTCTTCGCCTTCCACTGCTTCGCGAACGCCGGCAGCAGCTCGGCAAAGGAATCCTTCGCTACCGAGTAGGCGCCGATGACGAGCGTGACGCTCCCTTTCGCCGCGGCGGGGTGCCCGCCGCCGCCATTGCCGTTGCCGGACGCCGAGCCTTTCGTGCCGGACGCGCCGTTATTTCCGCATGCCGCAGTCAGCAGCAGCAGCCCGGCAAGCAGCGCCGCGCCTGCAAATCGCCATCCTTTTCGTAAGGTAGGTTTCATTATGCACACAACACTTTCTATGAGGGTCCGTTATAGGCAAGGTCCGTTAAATGTAAACCGGCATCGGATCTTCCTTCGTCTTGTTCTCCATGATCCAGGTGTCGTTGTCGTTGAATAAATACGCGCGATGGATAAGCACATGGATCGGTTCGCCCGGCGTCAGCACTTCCTTCTCCAGCGAACGGTAGGTGATGAGCTTGATGCCGCCGACATCCACTTCGACCATCCACTCGCTGCCGCGGAAATGCAAGTGACGCACGATGCCTTCGACGGTCGCGGACGGAATGCGGAAATCGCTTCGTCTGCCGATCTCGATATATTCGGGACGGATCAGCGCTTTGGTGCCCGGCCAATTGGCCGCTTCCTCGAAGCCCTTCAACTGCTCCACGCTGTCGACGATCGTCGATTCGCCGATGAAGCTCGCCACGAACTGCGTCTGCGGGCTCTTGTAAATATCCCACGGCGTCCCCTTCTGCTCCAGGCGCCCTTTGTTAATGATCATGATTTCGTCCGCCACTTCGATCGCCTCGTCCTGGTCATGCGTGACGAAGATCGACGTAATGCCGAGGCGCTCGATCATGTCCTTGAGCCAGGTGCGAAGCTCGGTGCGAATCTTGGCGTCGATCGCCGCGAACGGCTCGTCGAGCAGCAGCAGCTGCGGCTGCGGCGCGAGCGCCCGGGCGAACGCCACGCGCTGGCGCTGGCCGCCGGAGAGCTGATGCGGATAGCGGTGCTCGAAGCCCTTCAGCCCCGTCAGCTCGATCAGCGACATGACGCGCTCGCGGATGACGTCCTTCGCTTCCTTCTTCACTTTCAACCCGAACGCCACGTTATCGTAGACGGTCATGTGCTTGAACAGCGCATAGTTCTGGAACACGAATCCGATGCCCCGCTCTTGCGGCGGCAGATCGTTGACCCGCTTGCCATGGAACAGAATATCGCCCGCCGACGGCGTCTCCAGCCCCGCCAGCATGCGAAGAATCGACGTTTTACCGCCGCCGCTCGGTCCGAGCAGGCCGATCAGCTGGCCTTTCGCGATATCGAAATCGACATCGCGCACGGCATGGAAGTCGCCGAACTGTTTATTTAACCCGCGCACCTCGATATGCATCGCTCAATGCACTTCCTTTCTCTTCTTGGCCCATTCCATGAGCAGCAGCAGTCCGACGGAGAAAGCGGCCAGCACAAGCGCCACGCTGCTCGCTTCCGTCACGTTGAAATTCTCGACATCCTGGTAGACGAGCGTCGTCGCCGTCTGCGTCTTGTTCATAATATTGCCGGATACGACGAGCACGGCCCCGAATTCGCCGAGCGTTCTGGCGACCGTCAAGACGACGCCGTAGATGACGCCCCAGCGAATGGACGGCCAGGTGACCTTCCAGAAGGTATACCACGAATACGCCCCGAGCGTCGAAGCCGCTTCTTCCTGCTGCGTTCCGATCTCCTGCAGGACCGGCATGACCTCCCGCACCATCAGCGGGAACGTCACGAACAGGGTGGCCAGGATCATGCCCGGCAGGGCGTATACGATTTTGATGCCGACGTCCTCGAAGAACGCTCCGAGCGCCGAGTTCGGCCCGAGCACGAGCACGATCATCAAGCCGCCGATGACCGGCGATACCGCGAACGGCAGATCGACGACGCTGTTAAGCAGTCCTTTGATCCGGCGCGACAGCCAGGACGCCCGCACGAGGTAGATCGCCAGCATGACGCCGAACAGCGTGTTAAGCGCCGTTACGATCACGACGAGGATGCCCGTCATCATGAGCGCGTGCATCGATTGCGCGCGCGTAAGCGATTCCGTGAAGCCGCTCCAGCCTTCGCCCCATGAGCCGATGAAGATCTTCGCCAGCGGCGCGATCAGCAGAATCAGAAAAACAACATAGGTGAGCGCGATCCACAGTCTTCTCATTTGCCCTGCCTCCTCGCCTGCACGAGGTTGACGGCGCCGAGAATGAGGAACGACAGCGTCAGCAGCAGCACGGACACCGCGGCGGCTCCTTGCGTGTTGTCGCTTTCGATCTCGCCGAAAATATACACCGACGCGATCAGCGTTTTGCCCGGAATATTGCCCGCCACGAGGACGACGGCGCCGAATTCCGCCAAGGCGCGGGAGAACGCCAGCATTGCCCCGCTGATGATGCCCGGAAGCATCGACGGGAAAATCACCTGGAGGAACGTCCTTGTTTTGGACGCCCCGAGCGTATAGGAAGCTTCCTCCTCGGATTTGTCCAGCTCTTCCAGCAGCGGCTGCACGCCGCGGATCACGAACGGAAACGTCACGAAGATCATCGCGATCACGATCGCCGGTTCGTGAAAGACGATTTCAAACCCGAGCTTATCCGCCAGGCCGCCGACGAGGCTGTTCGGCCCGAGAAGCAGCAATATCATTAAGCCGCCGACCGCCGTCGGCAGCGCAAATGGCAAATCGACCAGACTGTTCAGCAGCCGCCGGCCCGGGAACCGGTACCGGATCAGCACCCAGCCGATCATCGTGCCGAGCAGCACGTTAATGACCGTGGAGACGAGCGAGAGCTTAATGGTAAGAAGAACGGCTTCCCAGGCCAGCTGGTCCGTCACGCTCTCCCAGAACGGCGACCAGCCCAGCTTGAGGGACTGGGAGTAGACGCCGACAATCGGCAAGACGACGAGTAAAATGAAATAAAGCATAATCGTGCTGCGAAACCCGAAGCTCCACAAGCGGCCGCGCATTATGAAATTCAAGCTGGATGACCTCCTGACGCTTTCCTTGAGGAATTGCGGCGTGGAATTTAGTTAATCCCCATTAATTTACTTGGTATTAACAATGTAGCAGACGACAGGATGTCTAGTCAATCCTTATTGTATGAATAAGTAAATATTATACATGCCGCAAATGGAATAAAAAGCTCCCCCGCGGCCGTCATGCAGCCGCTGGGAAGCTTATCGTCCGCGACGGCCCCGTTACTAGCCGTCGATATAATACTTGTCTTCGCCGATCGTCAGGACCGCCTGTCCCTGCGTCAGATCGGTGATCCACGCCGCGAACCGTTCCGCCTCCCGCGCCGGAGGCAGGCAGGTTATGACGACGCGGTCCGTAAATTCGGTTCCGCCAAGACGGACGCCGCGCGCGTGGAACTCGTTCTCAAGCTTGCCGTACCAGGTGTAATCGACGTCGACGACGATCTCCCGGTACAGCACCATCGCGATCTCATCGGCCGCCTCGATCGCCGCGACGGCGCCGTCGGTGTACGCGCGGATCAGTCCGCCGGCCCCGAGCATGATGCCTCCGAAGTAACGGGTCACGACGATGACGACGTTCTTGAGGCCCCTGTGCTTGATCACTTCCAGGATCGGCTTGCCCGCCGTGCCGCTCGGCTCCCCGTCATCCGACTGCTTCTGGATTTCGTCGCGCTCGCCGATGACATAGGCCGAGCAGTTGTGCGTCGCGTTCCAGTGCAGCTTCTTCAGCTCGTCGATGTAGGCGATCGCCTCCTCTTCGGAGGCGACGGGCTTGCCGTAACCGATGAACCGCGACTTCTTGATGACGATCTCTTGGCTGCCCTGATGCCGCAGCGTCCGGTAGCTCTCCAGCATGTCCCCTGCTTACAGGCGAGCTTCCAGCTCGGCTTTCTCCTTCTCGTAGCCCGGTTTGCCGAGCAGCGCGAACATGTTCTTCTTATACGCCTCGACGCCCGGCTGATCGAACGGGTTGACGCCGAGCAGATAGCCGCTGATGCCGCAGGCGATTTCGAAGAAGTAGACCAGGTAGCCGAACGTGTACGGCTTCATGTCCGCGATGTTCACGACGAAGTTCGGCACTTGGCCGTCCGTGTGCGCGAGCAGCGTGCCTTCGAACGCTTTCTTGTTGACGAAATCCATCGTCTTGCCCGTCAGGAAGTTCAGTCCGTCGAGGTCGCTGTCGTCATGCTCGATCGTAATCTGCTCCGACACGCTCTCGACTTGAATGACCGTTTCGAAAATATTCCGGTTGCCCTCCTGAATGAATTGGCCCATGGAGTGCAGGTCGGTCGAGAAGTCGACGGCCGCCGGGAAGATGCCTTTGTAGTCCTTGCCTTCGCTCTCGCCGTACAGCTGCTTCCACCATTCCGACACGAAGTGCAGGGAAGGCTCGTAGTTGACGAGGATTTCCGTTGCTTTCCCTTTGCGGTACAGCGCGTTGCGCGCCGCCGCGTATTGGTACGCTTCGTTCTCGGCGAGCACCGGATTGTTGTACGCCTTCGACGCGTCGGCCGCGCCTTGCATCATTTCTTCGATGTTGATGCCCGCTGCCGCGATCGGGAGCAGACCGACAGCCGTCAGTACGGAGTAGCGTCCGCCGACGTCGTCCGGAATGATGAACGATTCATATCCTTCTTCGTTCGCCAGCTTCTTCAGCGCGCCCTTCGCGCGGTCCGTCGTCGCGTAGATCCGTTTGCGCGCTTCGGCTTTGCCGTACTTGGCTTCCAGCGCCGAGCGGAATACGCGGAACGCGATCGCCGGCTCGGTCGTCGTGCCGGATTTGGAGATGACGTTGATCGACCAGTCGCGGCCTTCGAGCAGCTGCAGCAGGTGCGTGACGTATGTAGAGCTGATATTGTTGCCCGCGAACAGAATTTGCGGCGTCTTGCGCTGCTCCTTCGGCTGCAGGTTGTAGAACGAGTTCGACAGCATCTCGATCGCCGCGCGCGCGCCGAGGTAGGAGCCGCCGATGCCGATTACGACGAGCACTTCGGAATCGGATTTGATCTTCTCCGCCGCTTTCTGGATGCGCGCGAATTCTTCTTTATCGTAGTTCGTCGGCAGGTCGATCCAGCCGAGGTAATCGGAGCCTGCGCCCGTACCGTTCCGAAGCTGGTCGTGCGCCGTGCGAACCTGTTCCGCCAAATTATCGATTTCGTGCTGGCCGATGAAGCCGAGCGCTTTGCTGTAGTCGAATTTTACCGCTTTACTCATTGATTGAACCTCCTAAAAGTTAAGCATACGCTCCGTTTTTGCGCATCGCTGCCGCCCGAGGGTGCCGGCGGCCGATTCACTTTGATCACGATAAGGATAATGGATTTCATAGGCAAATACAAGAGAATGGGGAGGCGATTACAGCTTGTCCGAAAATTATGATAAAATGATAGCAGTTACATAACGGAAACCAAGGAGATGACCAGATCATGTTCAAAATCGGCTTTATCGGTTTGGGCGTCATGGGTGAACCTATGGCCGCCAACCTGTTGCGCAAGGGCTTTCCGGTCACGGTATACAACCGCACGCCGGGCAAAGCGGCCAAGCTGATCGAGCTTGGCGCCGAAGAAGCGCAGACGCCCGCGGCGATCGCAGGCGCCTCCGAAGTCATCATCACGATGATCAGCAACGACGACTCGATCCGCGAGGTCTATTACGGGGAGAACGGCCTGCTCGGCACGCTCTTGCCGGGCACGATCGTCATCGACAGCAGCACCATCTCGCCAGAGCTGTCCCGCCAGCTGCACCGGGACATCGCCGGCAAATCCGCCGACTTCCTCGACGCGCCGGTAACGGGCAGCAAGCCTGCGGCGGAGAGCGGCTCGCTGACGTTCATGGTCGGCGGCGACGTCGAGGCGCTGCGCAAGGTGAAGGACGTCCTCGAGGCGATGGGCCGCAAGATCATCCCGATGGGCCCGGGCGGCAGCGGCTCGACCGCGAAGCTGGCCCATAACACGATCGTCGGCATCAACGTCGCCGGACTCGTGGAAGGCATGGCGATCGCCGCGAGCGGCGGCATCGACGCCAAGTCGTTCCTCGAGCTCGTGCAGTCCGGCGGCGCCGCGAGCAAGATGGCCGAGCTGAAGACGCCGAAGTTCCTGGCCCGCGACTTCAGCGTCCAGTTCTCGCTCGCGCTGATGCTCAAGGATCTGCGCCTCGCTTCGCAGCTCTCGGACGCGCTGAAGACGCCGACGCCGATTCTGGAGACGGTCAAGAGCCTGTACCAGATCGGCGATGCCATGGGCTTCGGCGACTACGACTTGTCGGCATTGGCCCACGGCTACGAGCAGTGGATCAATAAGCGCATCACGAACCACAGCGATGCGGATGAATTCACGGCGGCCGCGACTGCGCCGGCCGAGGCGGATGCGTCTGCGAACGCGCGGATCGCCGACCGCAGACGCAGCGAGCGCCTGTCGATCAACGTGCCGCTGAAGATGGCCGTGTACCAGTGGGAACGCGAAGGCAGCTTCACCGGCCAGCTGCTCGACTGCACGCTGCGCGATCTGTCCGACAGCGGCCTGCAGATCGTTTCGAGCGCTCCGCTCGAGCTCGATATGTTCGTCGTCATCTATTTCCCGCAGGATGCCGAGCTGCCGCCGGTAACGGGGCGGATCATCCGCATCGAGCAGCACGAAGGCTCGTTCCGTTACGGCTGCATGCTCGCAGGCCTTGCGCCGTACCAGCGCCTGCAGCTGGAAGCCTATATCAATAGCCGGACCGTCACGGCCGACTAACCCCGGGACCTCGCCGGGCTGCATCCGGGACCGTCACCGGTACCGGCGCGGCTAACAGGCAACTGGATAACAAAAAGGCTGTTCCACCGACCGCATGCGCGGCGCGTCGTGGAGCAGCCTTTTTTGGAAGAGCCGGTCGATTATTCCTGGATGTACGAGCAAGCGTAGTCCGTGATGGACGCAACTTGCAGCTTGAACTTCGAGTTTGCCGGAACGGTGAACTCGCCTTCGCCGGAAATCGAGATCCACTCGGTCTCGCCCGGAAGCAGCACTTTCAGCTCGCCGGCGAGGATTTCCATGATTTCTTTGGCATCCGTGCCGAATTCGTAGTCGCCCGGCAGCATGATGCCGAGCGTCTTCTTCGTGCCGTCCGCGAACAGAACGGTGCGGCTCGATACTTTGCCGTCGAAGTACAGGTTGGCTTTCTTGATTACGGTGACGTTATCGTACTGGGACATACGGGCATGCTCCTCTGTGAATGTAATGATTGCTATGCAAAGGGGGCCTACGGCCGCTCATGTGACAAGCGGAGTAAGCCCCGCATTGGACTGAACCGATTGATGCGTTAACGCGCCGGAAAACGGATTACAGCAGCGCCTTGACTTTGCTGACGACGTTCTCGACCGTGAAGCCGTATTCCGCGATGACGCGGTCGCCCTTCGCGGATGCGCCGAACGTGTTGATGCCGAGTACGTCGCCTTGATCGCCGACATAACGCTCCCAGCCGAACGGCGAAGCCATTTCGATCGCGAGGCGCGCTTTGACGTCCGGCAGCAGCACGGAGTCTTTGTACGCCTTCGGTTGGCGCTCGAACAGATCGAAGCTTGGCATGCTGATAACGCGCACGTCGATGCCTTCGGCAGCAAGCGCCTTCTGCGCGGCAACCGCCAGCTGCACCTCGGAGCCCGTCGCGATCAGCTGCGCTTGCGGCTTGCCGTTCGCTGCGTCCGCAACGACGTACGCGCCTTTGGCAAGGCCTTCGCGCGCGTTCTCGTTCGTGCCTTCCAGCACCGGCAGGTTCTGGCGCGTCAGCACGAGCGCTACCGGCTGATCGGCGTCGGACAAGGCATACGCCCATGCCGCCGACGTTTCGTTCGCGTCCGCCGGACGGATGACCGTCAGCTGCGGAATGATGCGCAGGGAAGCCAATTGCTCGATCGGCTCGTGCGTAGGGCCGTCTTCGCCGACCGCGATGCTGTCATGCGTCAAGACGTAGACGACCGGCTGCTTCATCAGCGCGGACAGACGTACTGCCGGACGCAGGTAGTCCGTGAACACGAAGAACGTTGCGCCGTACGGCTTCACGCCGCCGTGCAGGCTCATGCCGTTGACGGCCGCGGCCATCGCGAATTCACGAACGCCGAAGTATACGTTGCGGCCTTCGTAGCTGCCCGGCTTGAAGACAGGCAAGCCCTTCAGATGCGTCATCGTGGAGCTCTCCAGGTCGGCGGAACCGCCGATCAGGTTCGGAACGTTCTTCGCCAAGCCGTTCAGCGCGTTGCCGGAAGCGACGCGCGTCGACAGCGCTTTGTCCGCAGGCGTGTACGCCGGCAGGTCCTTATCCCAGCCCTCGGGCAGCTTGCCGCTGATCGCCGTCTCGAATTGGGCCGCCAGTTCTGGGTAAGCCGCTTTGTACGAAGCGAAGAGCGCATCCCAAGCCGCGTTCGCTTTCTCGCCGTTCGTCTTGACGTCCGCGAAGTGCGCGCGCACTTCGGCCGGCACGTAGAACGCTTCGTGCTCCCAGCCGTAGAATTGCTTCGTCAGCACGGTCTCGTCGGCGCCGAGCGGGCTGCCGTGCGTACCGAGGTGGCCGCCTTTGCCGCCTTTGTTCGGGGAGCCGTAGCCGATCGTCGTTTTCACTTCGATCAGCGTCGGTTTGCCGGACTCCGCTTGCGCCGCAGCTACCGCTTGCGCCAGCGCGTTCAGGTCGTTGCCGTCTTCGACGCGCAGCACCTGCCAGCCGTAAGCTTCGAAGCGTCCCTGCACGTTCTCGGAGAACGACAGGTTCAGCTCGCCGTCAAGGGAGATGTCGTTGGAATCGTACAGCACGACGAGTTTGCCGAGCTTCAGGTGAGCCGCGAGCGAAGCCGCTTCGCTTGCCACGCCTTCCATCAGGTCGCCATCGCCGCAAATCGCGAATGTATAGTGGTCGATAATGTTCAGGTCTTGTTTATTGTAAGTCGCGCCGAGATGCGCTTCCGCCATTGCCATGCCGACTGCCATCGCTACGCCTTGTCCGAGCGGACCCGTCGTTGCGTCTACGCCCGCCGTGTGGCCGAACTCCGGGTGACCCGGCGTCAAGGAACCCCATTGACGGAAGTTCTGCAGCTCTTCGATCGGAAGATCGTAGCCCGACAGGTGAAGCAGGCTGTACAGCAGCATGGAACCATGGCCGGCGGAAAGCACGAAGCGGTCGCGGTTGATCCATGTCGGATTGGACGGATTGTGGTTCATTGTTTTGGCGAACAATTGATAGCCCATCGGAGCGGAACCCATTGGCATGCCCGGGTGGCCCGAATTGGCTTTCTCGATGGCATCGATCGCTAGCGTACGAATCGTGTCGATGGAGAGCTGATCGATGGATTTCTGAGTGACTGTCATTACGTAAACTCCTCCTAAATCGCAATAGGTGAAACAAAGTTCTCTGTATGGTTCTATAGGCGGTTGTCCCGCACTGGCTTTGAAATATTGTACCATTACCTCTCGGCCATTTCCATCTTAATTGCAAGCCTTCCCTAAAATTCGACAACGAAACAAAAAGCGCGCCAGCCCCCTTCAATCAGGCTGACGCGCTTTCCGGTCAACGCCCTTCGGGACGCGATTGCTCGCTGTCCGCCGGGACGTCAGACCGCTAATTAAACACGACCGTCTTGTTCTGGTGAACGAGAATCCGGTCTTCCACATGCCACTTCACGGCGCGCGCAAGCACCACGCGCTCGATGGTGCGGCCGATCCGCTTCAAATTGTCGACGTCGTCGCGATGGGTGACGCGCTGCACGTCCTGCTCGATGATCGGACCGCCGTCGAGCTCCTCGGTGACGTAATGCGCCGTTGCGCCGATGATCTTGACGCCGCGCTGATACGCTTGCGCGTACGGCTTGCCGCCGACGAACGCGGGCAAGAAGGAATGATGGATGTTAATAATCCGGTTCGGGAACTGCTCGATGAATTTCGGCGAGATGATCTGCATGTACCGTGCCAGCACGATGATATCCGCTTTGCCTTTGACGGCTTCAAGCTGCCGCTTCTCGGCTTCGGCCTTCGTGTCCGGCGTGACCGGGATATGATGGAACGGGATGCCGAACGACTCGACGAGCCCTTTCATGTCCGGATGATTGCTTACGACCATCGCGATTTCCGCGTCCAGGTCTCCCGCCTGCCACTGCCAGAGCAGTTCCAGCAGGCAATGGTCTTCCTTGGAGACGAAGATCGCCAGCCGCTTCTTGCGGCTCGCGCGGAACGTCAACCATTTCATCTCGAAGCGGTCCGCCACGCGGGCGAAATCTTCCTGCAGCACCGGCAGCTCCCGCTCCAGGTCGCTCAGGTCGAATTCGAAGCGGATGAAGAACATGCCGCCGCCGGGGTTCAGCGTGTATTGATCGGATTGCACGATGTTCGCGCCGTGCTCGTACAGGAACTGCGACACGGCCGCAACGATGCCGTTGCGGTCCGGGCAGGAAATCAGCATCCGCGCGCGGTTGGCGGTGTTCGCCCGCTGCGGCGGCTGCGGAGTTGGATGAATGTTTTGCATAAGAAACTTGTCTTCCTTCCGTCAACATAAGATGGTTCTTGCGCCGGCCGCTGCCGGCTTCGGGACAATTAGGCGTTCACGAGCAGCGTCTTGCCCGCGAACCAGGCGGTGATGCGCTGGTTGACCGCTTCTTCCGACAGCTCGGGAAGCACGCGGTGCTCGGCCACGAGATCGAACAGGCGGTCCATCGGCTCGCGCGGATCGGCTTTCTTCGCCTTCGCGTCGTTCTTCAGCACGTCCCATACGTTCAGCACGAACGCGCGGTGATCGATTTCCTGCTTGCCGAAGAAATGGTGCAGACGCTCGACATCCTCCAGGAACCGGCTGCCGAAGCGATTGGAAGCATCGCCGCGCAGCAAGGCGATTTCCGCCTCGTACATCGGGCGCTGCGTCTTGTCCTCCTGGCCGATCCACGGCGTCTCGAGGATGAACGGACGGCCTTTGAGCGCCTCGTGATGGACGAAATTGCGGATGGCGTCGTGGCCGATCCAGCCCGCGCCGATCGGGGCATGGCGGTCCTTGCCCGCGCCGCGCGGGTTCTTGCTGTCGTTGATATGCACGACCGCGACGCGATCCAGGCCGACCGTCTTGTCGAACGCGGTCAGCACGCCGTCCGGGTCGTTGACGATGTCATAGCCGGCATCGTGCATGTGGCACGTATCCATGCAGACGGTCAGGCGATCGTTGGCGCCGACCTTATCGATGATGGAGGCGAGTTCCTCGAAGCTGCGGCCGATCTCCGTTCCTTTGCCCGCCATCGTTTCGAGCGCGATGTTGACGTTCGTTTCTTTCGTGCCGTTCAGTACTTCATTCAGTCCTTCGGCGATGCGGGCAATGCCGTACTCCGCGTCTTTGTCCGTGAACGCGCCGGGATGCAGCACGATGTTGCGGACGCCGATCGCGTCCGTGCGGCGGATTTCCTCCTGCAGGAACCGGACGGCCAGCTCGTACGTGTCGTCTTTATAGGAACCGAGGTTGATGATATATGGCGCATGCACGACGATTTCGTCGATGCCCGCTTCGCCCATTGCGGCCCTGCCTTCGGGAATATACAGGTCTTCCATCGGCTTGCGGCGCGTGTTCTGCGGCGCGCCGGTATAGATCATGAACGTGCTGGAGCCGTAAGACACGGCTTCGTTCGTAGCGGTAAGCAGCCCTTTATCGGAAAATGAAACATGGGAACCGATTTTCAACATGGGACGAATTTCGCTCCTTTCGTTTATGCGCCGGACTTTGCGCGGGGCATGTCCGGGCAAACGCTTGTCCTTTCATTCTACAAGGAACGGCGAAATAAATCTAGGAATCCGTCCAAAGGAGTTGCTTTTTATGAGCCTGTATTTTATGGCGTTTTCTCCTCATGCCGCCAGGCATCGCGCATCGGTATGCCTCGGTATGCCTTCGATGTGCCTTTGGCGTGCCTCCGGTTTGCACGCGGCGTGTCTTCTCTCGCGTTCATCGGACGGATTACTGAACCCGGAATCGACCTTCTGTTGCGGTCAACGATGTGCTTGGCTTATAATAAGTAAGATTTATCCGAATGTGAAGAATTTGTATCCTGTACGGCAAGAGGTGATGTTCACGATGGCTCCGAATTGGTTCATGTATTTTATTATGTTTTGGGCGGTTGTCATGATCGTCTTCATGTCGATCGGCGGCTACTTCATGTTCCGCAAATTCTTGAAGGTGCTCCCGATGCGGGACGGCAAGTCCAAGCTGGACTGGCAGAACTACTGGGTCGAGCGCAGCCGCGGCATGTGGCCCGAGGATTCCAAGCAGTTTCTCGAGAAGCTCGTCGCTCCGGTGCCCAGCGCGTTCCGCGATATCGCCAGACATTCGATCGCAGCCAAAATCGCGCAAGTGGCGGTTGAAGGCGGAGCTGCCGAAGTGTCGCGCAGCCACTGCATCGAAGGCTATATCCGGGCGACGCCGAAACGCGATTACCGCAGCCTGGTCACTTTCCTGGAGCGGGAACAGATCGATTATCGGCCGTACGCGCACTTGTTGAATAAATAAGGCGAATCAATAAGACGAATCAATAAGCTGAATAGAATACGTTGAATAAAAAAGCCGCCTGCCCGGGCGGCTTTTGTTGTACCATGGAAGTAGAATGGACAAGGAACAGTATGGATAAGAGGAGGCGAGACGCATGAAAGTAGCGGTAACGGGAGGAACCGGTTACATCGGGAGCTTGCTGGTCGACGCGCTGCTGAAGCGCGGGGATGAAGTCGCGATCCTGTCGCGTTCCGAGCGGCCGAAGGAGAAGAAGCCCAAGCTCTCCGGCATCACATGGAAGCAGCTTGCCGTGACGCCGGCGCTGCTGGACGGTTACGACGCGATCGTGAACCTGGCCGGCGCGACGATTAACCAGCGTTGGAACGCGGCCGGCAAGCAGGCCATCCTGCAATCGCGGCTGGACGCCGCCGATGCGATCGCGACGGCCGTCGCCGCTTTGGCGAATAAGCCGCCAATAGTCGTGAATGCTTCGGGCATTTCGATTTACGGCACCGACGCCGCCGTCGCCCATGACGAACGGAGTCTCGTGCGGGGCACGGACTATCTCGCTTCCGTCGTCGAACAATGGGAAGCCGCCGCGGACCGCATCCCCGTACAGCGCCTCGTGAAAGTCCGCATCGGACTCGTGCTCGGGAGGAAGGGCGGCGCCTTTCCCGCGATGCTGATGCCCTACCGCTTATTCGCGGGCGGCCGGATCGGCAGCGGCAAGCAATGGATACCGTGGATTCACGAGGACGATATGGTTCGCCTGCTCTTGTTCTGCATCGATAATCCGCAGATCGCGGGTCCCGTCAACGCCTGCGCGCCGGAGCCCGCGACCAACGATGCCTTCGGGCGTGCGGTCGGCAAGGCTGCCGGGAGGCCGCATTGGCTGCCGCTGCCGGCGTTTCTGCTCAAGGCGGCGCTTGGCGAGCTTTCTTTTCTGCTGCTGGAAGGGTCGAGAGCCGTTCCGGGCAAAGCCTTGGAGTACGGATTCCAGTTTCGCTACGCGACGCTTCGAGACGCCTTAAGGCAATTGCTCGGATAAACGTAGAATAGAGCGAAGAGGCGGCTGCCGGGCTCATCCAGTCCGGAACAGTGCCCCCGTGGCGCCCGGCTATGCTCCTCTCCGTTGCGTAAATCCGGTCCATTTACCGCTTACGCCTTCGCTTACGCCTTCGCTTACGCTTACCGCTTACCGTCACTGAGCTCCCTTACTCCAGATCCTTCTTCAAGTAATAGTGCTGTTGTCCTGCCGGCGCTTCATCGATCATGAACATGACTTGATACCCGTGCTTCTGGTAGAACCGCGGCGCTTGGAAGCTGAACGTATTCAACTTGACGAACGCGCAATCATTGGCTCGCGCGATTCGTTCCGCTTCCTCCAGCAGCCTCTTGCCGAGCCCTTGACCGCGATGCGTGTCGGCTACCCATAAGATGTCGACTTCCATCCAGTTCCAGCACACGGCGCTGTTGAGGCCGGCTATGATTTCGCCTGCTTCATTCTTGATATGCAGATTGATTTCCTCGTACCTGCCGTTCGGTACATGCGCGGCGTTGAAGGCGATCAGTTTATTCCTGACAACATTCGCATCCTCGCCTGTCCCTCTTACGATTTCGGATTTATCGATCATAGCAGCCTCCGATTGATTATGCTCGGCCTGGTTATATTCGGCCTTCACGCGCTTCATTTGAGCAACATGGCGCCTGGCATGCAGACATAGAAAATAAAGATACTGGTACACGTCGATCTTGCCGAGATTATGGACGGACATGGTGGTTTTGTATAAAACCCCTTCGCCGTTCGGCATGTCGCGAAGGATTTCTTGGCACGCGACGATCTGCTCTTCCCACCGTAACCGGACTTCGCTTAACGTCCTGTCGCCTCGCGGCTCCATATGCTCGGGTCTTACCCATTTGAACGATGCATGGTTGGCAATGTCATCGAGAACGCCAAGGTTGCCGCGATAGCCGGCAAGCGCCTGATTCAGGTCGGCTTTGGCCGCCAATTCGACAGCCCGCTTCTTGCCTTTGCGAATCAGGATCAACAGATAATGATTCGTCAGCGTCACATGCTCCAGGATTTGTTCGATGCTCCAGCCTGCGCGCGGCTTGAAGCGGAGCAATTCCGCATCGCTTCGAAACCACGATTCATACTCCTTGGTTAGCTGCGACAGCTCCCGGTCGATGGACATTATCGTATGGTGAATGGTCATGGTTCCGCCCCGCTCTGCCCGTATTTCTTAAGTCCGTTTGCCAGGATAGTCAGTTACCTTCTGCGTTTGAAAATCGAAATAACCTCCTTCGATTCCCCTTGGTACTTGCTCGTATCGAAACAGGAAACGAGTTCCCAGCCTTCGATGCCGTATTCGTTCAGCATCGCTTCGAATTCCCCCGGATCGAGCTTGCCTCCCAGAAACCCGCCGATTTTATATTTCACCGTTCTGTACTCCCATTGTTCCACGCAGCCTCATCCTCTCCATATTGTACGTTAGCGCTTAGGTCAACGAAATCGAATACGCATAGATCCTGGTCTCGTCGTCCTGAATGGAATAGCCGTTGCCTGAATGATTTTCGCTATCGCCGTTCCCGCTATAAATCATTAAATCGACGCCTTCACCCGATCCAGGACCGTCTCCCAATGCGCTTTCATTTCGTCGCGGATTTCCGCGTGCGCCAGCTTCTCCTGATGGAAGCTGATCGTCGTTTTCGCTCCGCTCGGGATCGTCCGGATTTGCACGATGGAAGGCTTGTCCCAGTCCGCCTTCTTCCACGTTAATCGGATATTCTCGCGCGGATTGACGGTCGTGATTTCGCCGCTAATCCCCTCCTTGCTCTGGTAGTGCCGCCCCTTCTCGACGGCTATTGCCTCAACGTCCCCCAGCCACATCGCGATTCCCTTCGATGACGTAATGAATGCCCAGGCTTCTTCGAGCGCGATCGGCAGCGTTCTCCTCACGCCGACCTGGAAGCCGGATGACACGGTCTGACCCACTTGTTTCGATACCATATGAATCCCTCGCTATTCCATTGGATTTACTTCCCTAACGGCATAAAGCTGCTATGGCATGCAGAACCGACTGCACTTGATTCGAATCCGTAACGACGAACAAGTAGTCGGCTTCCCCTGCCGCGGGATCCGCTGCTTGGCCGTCTTGAGATGCAGCGATTTGCCTGTCGAGCACTTCGTTAAAGCTAGCGGCTGTTCGAAAAATAGCTTTCGTACGCTGACTGCCGGCAACGCGTTCGCGCAGCACCTGCTCAGGGAGGTCAAAAAACACGATTATGCTCTCGAAGCCGTGCTGTCTAAAATAATCAAGCAGCTTGGTCCGGCCATCGCGGCTGCGGTTCGAATTGCAAAGGATGAGATGCCTGTCGGTATGGCGAACCGCGTAATCAACGATTGTATGGGTTATGGCATATTTGATCGTATTCGGACCTTGGGCGGGCCGCAACGCCCGATAGTACGTATTAATGAATTCCGCGTGATTATCCTGATCGATGACGGCCGAATGGGGCAGATGCCGCTCCAGTTCCGCGGCAAACGTCGATTTGCCGCTATGCGTCTTGCCGACGGTTATGATGACGCGCCGTGTCATAATTGGCATGCTCCTTCCTGTCCGCCTTTTCCTGCCTGCTTGCCCGCTCCAGCCGGATTTTCAACCGCATTAATCTAGGTCGATTATAGCGCTGGATGACGATGAAAGGGATCTGAACAACAACATTGATGCAAGCCAGCATCAGTGCCATGCCGGAGTAGGACGCCGGGTTAAGCAGCAGGCAACCGAAACCGAGCACGGCCATCATGGAATGCCCCGATTCCGAATAATAGGTTTCCATGATGAAACGACGCAAATATACGAGATCGAGGTCCTCCCGCAAGTTCTTCTTCTCGAAATGAAAGACGCTTCCCCATTCGGGGAGCCTGTCTTTCCAGCTGTTTATTCGGAGCGTTCGATACAATCGCCTTTCGAGCGGCTTCTCTTCGAAATACGAGGCTTTATACCATGAATCGGGCAAGTATCTAACCGCATACGCCGACCCGAAACATACAATCAGCCAAAAGGCCGTGTTAGAGACAATCATCCATAGCGTAAATGCAGTCATTTATTCACCACGCAAAAAAATAGTATTCAACGTCCATTCCAGTCTTCGAATCCATTCCTGTCTCACATGCTTTCCAGTAACATTGATTAGAGGAGTTAACCTTAGAATTGAAGGAACAATAAAAGATAATCCAGTTAATATGGTAAAAACCGAATTTGTTCTCATCATCCTCACCCCTCTACTTAGATAACGTTCTTGTATTCGCGCCCCTCACTCGCTTGACTGACCCTCATCATACTTGTCTAATAAAACTTCATCATCGCCGCCTCTCTCATTGTAACAATTGTTATAAATACTGGAAATATCTATATGCAAAATAAGATTTTCTTCCTAACTGAAAAAGAGATTTCTCTGTTCGTGATGAACAGTGAAATCTCCCCATGCTTCCTAAGAAACAACTACCTGCCTGCGGCAGACGCCCGAAAAATATAAACCGGTCCCTCGTCGCCCGCTAATTGAAGCTTGTCGGTATCGGCAAGCGTATACGCCTTATACGGCACCATCGCGTTGCCGTTCAACGTGCTGCCGTTCCGCGAGCCCATGTCTTTGGCGGACCAGTGCCCGTTCTGGCCTGCCAGCTCCAGATGCGCCCTGGAAATCCCGGACGAGGCATCGATGTAATGAACGCCTTCATTGGAACGTCCGATGACAAAATGCTGCCGTTCCAAGCGGATTTTCTCGGTCTGTCCGTCTGTATTCCGCTCAAGCCAGGGGAGCGGCCGCTTGTTTTCCGCTGACGCTTGGGCTTCTTGGCCGAGCAGCACCGTCGCATCGTTGGACGTGGCCGCCTTGCTCACGAGCGGTTTGAACAGCATCTCCCCCGAATCCGTACCCCCAGGTTCCTCTTCCTGTAGGGAACGCTGCCGATGCTGACTCCATTTGGCTGATGCCGATCCATCGGCCATTCCAGCCGCCGGCACGGCTGCTCTTCTCCCTAGAGCATCCGAATTGGGTACAAAGTCGTCGTCTATGGCCCACGCCTTTCCCCCTTTCCATCTATCTATCGCTTCATCTTGAACTTCCTCCTCCTCTTCGCTCTCCCAATCTCTATCCTTGATTCGGCGGAATACGATCCATCCGATCGCTCCGATCATCAGCGTCCCCGCGGCGGAGAGCAGCATGTTCTGCCGGGTTGGCGCCGCGAGATAGAGAAAACGCCAAAGGACTGCCGCAGCGAGCACCCAGCCAGCGCCGATCATCCACCCCGCCCTCGACGGGCCGGCTTGTTCCGAAATCTCGGTTAGCGGAAGATCGACGGCTTCCGCGGGCTCCGCTCGCTCTCGCTCTTCGACAGTCGGGTTCGAACGGTTCCAAGCCGGCTCCGCAGGCATGTATTCATGAATAATCGCAGACCGTTCCGCTTGCATTTGCCCGCGCTGAATCGGTGCCCGGCCCGGCTGCTGGAGCGGTTGGTCAGTTTGAAGAGGTTGGCGAGCTTGAAGCGGCGGACGAGAGACGGCTGTCTCCCCCATAGCCATGTCGCCGATTGGCGCGACTCCTTCCGCAGCCGCCGATTGGCTTGCTCCGAGCAATGCGAGCAGCGTCACGCGAAGCTGCTCCCAGGAGACATGCTCGCCTCGCAAATGCTGGAATACCTGCTGCAAGCCGATCCCGTCGGGCTCGTCGATATCCCCGACCCAGCGGATGGCCATGGCCAGCACCGCTTCTCCGGCGGAAGCGACTACCCCCTTATTGCGGAGCGGCACGTAAGCCAGCGCGGCATCGTCCCAATTATCGCCGATGAACACGTACTGCTCGTGCAAGAGAAAACAGTCCGGGCGAAGCATATAATGCCGGCAATCGTCCAATGCCTCGGCAACGGACAGCAGCAGCGAATAGAAATCAAGCATCGTCATGCGCTGCGTCTGCAGACGGTGCATTAACATGCGTTTGCCCTGAAGCGGGTAGCGAAACGTAATGCTGCCGTCGATATCGATCCATTCCACTGGCAGGAGCTTCGGAATCCGCTGCCCTTGCAGCATTTGAATTTCGATGCCGTCCAGCTGATCCCTGGTCAAGCCGGATTGCAGGTCTACGATCATTTCGTGGCCGCGTTTCATCGCGAAGTCTACCCGAAGCTCGTCCAAAATCATCTTCGTTCCCTCCTTCTCCCGTTAAAAAGCCATCATATACCACGCGGTTGCGGCGCCCGGAACGACCGCGATCATAAACGGAAAGCGTAAGCTGCCCGAGTGCGCGAAGCTGTCTTTCCACGCTTGCAGCCGGGAGCCGGCGACCAACACGGACGCCGCTCCGAGCAGCAGCCGCTTCCCGAATGAACGGCTGATGCACAGCATAATCAGACCTATCAAGCCTCCGTACAGCACGGCGTACATGAAGATGTGCAAGACGTCCCCCATGCCGACCATTGCCCCTAATGCGGCGAAAAATTTAACGTCGCCCGCGCCGATGCCTTTCAACGCATAGAGCACAAGCAGCGGCGCCAAGCCCACCGCCGCGCCGGCAATGGACGCAAGTCCTCCGTTAACGCCGCCGGTAGCAGCGTGATATCCGATACCTAGCGAGAGGAAGACGACGTTCAAGCGGTTCGGAATGGTCATCGTCCGAATATCGCTCACAAACGCTGCGCCGACGAACAAGGCAGCCATCCCCCAAATCAACCAATCCTCCATCCGTTACCCCGCCCCTCCTTGTTTCTTCTGTACGACAAAATGTCTGGCCGCCGTCGTCCCGTCGCTTGCCGTTACGACGATCTCCCACGTGCCCGGCGTCGTGTTGCCCGACACCAGCCACGACCATTCCGCGACGCCTTCGCCGTTCGTCACGGTATCGCCCAAGTGCTTGGCAACGCTCCGTCCGCTCTTGTAGAGCACTTGAATGCTCAAGCTCCTTCCCGGACTCGACTCCACGACTACTCTCGCTTTGTTCCCCGGCCTTACGGGAGAGGGCTCGATCAGCACGATTTGAATCGGCGCATGCTCGGAATCATCCGAGCCGCCGCCGAGAGCCGGCAGCGTGTCCGGCACCCAGACGCGTTCCTGCGCCCGCTCGGTGAGGATGACGGTTTTGCGCGTGAACGGGAAGCCCAGCTTGAACGCATATTCGGCTTCGATGGCGACCGACAATTCCCGTTGGTCCTTCAAGTCGGGCAGCGAGAGCTTGGATACATGCAGCCGCTCAGGGTCAAGGACGGAAGCATCCGCTTCATGGCGAAGCATCGGTTCGATTATCGGACGGCCTACCGTCGCCAAGGCGGTGTCCTGTATGGTTTTCCAATCGCCCTTCAACGCCGCGGCGAGCAGCGGCCCGGACGGCGAGGGCAGCCAGCTCTCCAGCTTATCCGCCAGAAATCTGACCGCAGGCAGCGGCTCGCGGGAAGCGGACGTTCGTTCGCCGCCTGCGGCCGACGTTAGCGGCGATGTCCCCGGCGACGCTCCCGATGTTCCTGCAGAGCTCGCGGCGGAAGAACCATCCTCGCTGTTCCCGCCGGATATTGCGCCGCCATCGCTTCCGTTCCCCGCTGCCTGTACGGCGAGATCGATCGGACGAATGTTCGCGGCTGCCTGCCGAACCGTTTGCGAGACGGCGCTATGCAGCGCCATCTGCGCCTCGTTCATTCGAATCAGGCAGATGAAGAACATCACCGTCATGAGCGCGACAGGCAGCACGAGGCTCGCTTCAAGCGCAATGCTGCCCGCTTCTCTTCGCCTTCTATCCGTATGAACTGCCGATCGTCTGCGTTCTCTCATAGCGGCCGTCCTTTACCTTTCCATTCAATATGCCTGCTGCCGTGAAGCTCCTCATCAGTCCCGGCAAAAACCATAAATTGACCGAGGATGTCATCTCGCCGGACAAGCCCGTCGCCGCCAGCGACAAGTCCGCTCCCGTATCATGTTCGATGACGGCAATCATGCGGGCCGTTCTTGCCTGGCCGCCGCTGCCGTGCATAATCAAGAACACGCGCAAATAATCCGCATACGTCAGCTCGGCGGGAACGTACTTCGACAGCTGCACCTTGCCCGTCTCCGACAGCGTGACCAGATCCGCGACCGCTTTCTCAAGCCCGTACAACACTGCCGCCGCCAAAACAAGCAAAGGATGGCCGAGCGCCCGGCATTCGACGAACCCTTCCATCGTGCGGATGGCCAGCCGAGCCGCGAAAATCTCGCCGACTGCGGCCGCAATATTCGCGGCCGGTTCGCCGAACCCGTAGAGAATGTATTCAACTTCCTGATTCTCGAGCGCCAGCGATTCCGAGAACGACGAATTATCGCCGCTGCCGGATATGACGCCCTGGAGCCGTTTGAGGTCGAAGCTGCCGAACCGATGAACGACGTATTCATTGACATAGAGCGGATCGCGAATGCCTTCAAGCAGGTCGGACATGCCGCCGAACATCGCGCCCATGGAAGTCATGGCAGACGCCGCTTCATTGCCCGGATTATCCGCACCGCCCTCTTCGTTCTCGCCGGCTTCGTTCTCGCCTGCTTCCGTTTCGGCCGCAGCTTGATTAAACCGCAAATTATCGTCGGCCAGCCGCCTCACATCGTCGAAAGCCTGCTTCCATTCATCCTGGCCCGGAGCGGATGTCATGCCGCCAAGCATCGATTTGACTTCGTCCCATTTGGATTTCGCCGCAGCCTCTTTCGCTCTTCGCTCGCCGTCATGGGCATGCCGGCGCTCCAATTCGACCTGCCTGTCCTGAATGACCGTGCCCGGATTCAAATACCTGGACGAATAGTTGCCGACGCTTGTGCTCAGGCCCGATAGCGCTCCGTCAAGCGCAGCCCCTCCTCCGTTCGATCCCAGTGCCGATAGCACCGCCGCCTGGAATGAAGCCGCCGCCGTATCGACCTGCCCGAATAAGGTCAACTGCTCGTTCAATTCCGCGCGATACGCGTTAAACCAGCCCTCGTCCAGAACAAGCTCGTCGACGGAGCTTCTCGTTGCTTCGTAATCGGAAAGCTCGTTCCCGGTCATGGACGAGCTCTCCCGTCCGGCAATATTCGCGTCGGCCAATTGATCGAAACCGCTAAGATCCTGCGACGCCCGCATGCGCTCGACCGCGGAAGCAATCGACGCGTTGCACGCTTCCGCCGCTTGAAGCTCGGCTAACGCCTCCTGCGTGTTGCTGCTGTGATTCTCCATCCCGGCTTCGGCGTCAGCCTTGGCAGAAGCGGCATCGCTTGAGGCCCGGCTTGCGTAAGCGGCGATTTCGCCCGCGTGCTTCGGCTCTTCGTCTTCGCCGCGCGAAGCGTCCGCTTGGCGCCAGCTCGCATATGCGCCGTAACCGCTGACGATGCTCGAGACGTTCTGGAGCGCGCCATCGAGCTTGGAAGCGCTCGCAGCGCTCTTGCTCTGAAGCCCGGCGATTCGCTCCAAATGCCGCTCGCGCTCCTCGTACAGCTTCCGAACATCTTCCAGGACGCCAATCGTCGCGGACGCCTCCTTCATCGCCGTGCCGATCGGCGCGAAGCGCGAGGCGATTTCCATCGTAAAATCGATCGGCGCCTTATACTTCATCTCCTCCAGCACCTGGCGGGTAAACACCGTTTGATTGCCGAGCACCTCTTGAATATCCACATGGGAAGCTTCGCGCTTGATGCGCAGCAGCCGGAAACCGTTTCCCGATTCGTCCGGCCAATTGTTCTCCGCCGCCTCCGCGAACAGCTCGCTTCGATCCGTTCCTCCCGCGCCGAACAATCCGTATTGTTCATACAGCTTTTCGTCGTAGGCGGAGAGCGCCGAACGAATGCCCGATTGCGCAGCCAGCTCGCTCTGCCGGTTGAAGGCGGCGATTCTCGCATAATCGATCAGCAGCGACGTGAACAGCAGCATGGCCGCCGTGGCAACGATCAGATAGAGCGATACCGCCCCGTCTTCGCGCCGCCAGATCGATAACCTCGCCCGACGGCAGACATGTCCCCCATCCGCATGCCATCCCTTCCTCCAGTGGCCGATCATGAATGCGGCGCCTGCCGTCCGGCTAAAATTTGCTGCGCCTGCTCCCGTTTATCGCCACTCAGTCCGCCCTTGAATTTACCGGTATAATAGCGCGCCAGATCGACGTTGCGTATCAGTTCGACGGGATCGACGATGGAAGCCGAGCCCGCCGTTGCCGGTTCGGAATGGCCTAGAAACCATTCGAGCGGAGGGATGCGAATCGGCTGGCGCAGCTTGACCTCGAGCTTCTTCTCCACCAGCCCGCCATACCGCATCGAGCCGCTGAACGCATTGGCGACCCGCGCGGCTTCCGCCTTCATTTTGCGCATGGGAAGCGTCGTATCGCTTACGTCATCCCCGGCTCCATTCCCGGCGTCCCTGCTCATGGATGAACCGATCGCAAGCTCGATTCCTTGCTCGCCGCTCGGATCCGAACCGAAATCGAACAGAGCTTTGAGCGCCCCGTTATCGGTCAACCGCCAATACAAACCGTCGTATTGCCCCGTCGGGGCGATTCCGCTCAACGGGTCGCGCGCGCTGTTATCCCAGCGGAAGGCCGTCCGTTCCGAAGCCAGCGAGGCGGAATGATACAAGACGACCTTCTGGTACGTGTACATGCTGAGCATAAGCAGCCCGATCAGCGCGATGAACAGCACCGGGAACACCATGCTGGCTTCAAGCGTGAAATTCCCGTCCTCCCGTCTCGCCAGAGAGACAAGCCAGCGATCAGCCTTCATCGAAGATCGAGTTGGCCTTCTCGTCCGCGCTGCCCATCAGATTTTTGATCAAATCGATAATCCAGTCCTTGAACAACAGCGCCAAAATTATAACAACCGCAATAATGAGCACGATTTCCAACGTTCCCAAGCCTTCCTCGTCCTTCCAAAACGACCGCAGCGCCTGTTTCCATTTCTTCATTCGAATCCTCTCCCCCTATAAAGCTATTTGTGTCCTACGTTCGTTACCCGCGCATCAACAGAATGGCGGGAGCGGCGACAAGCACCATCAGCACGAAGAAGATGCCGACAAGCGGGAAAACCAGCTTCGAGGATGCTTCTTCGCCGCGAGCGCGTACGACCGCCTTGCGCTTCTCCCACATCGAGTAAGACAGCTCCTTGAGCGACAGCACCAGCCTGTCTCCGCCGCGCCGGTAATTCAGCAGCAGCGTCGTCGTGAAAACCGACACCTCTTGTACGCCGCACCGCCGGCTGAACTGCTCCATTGCCGCCGCGAACGATTCCCCGTTGCGGACGGCCTCGTTCACCCGCCGCAATTCCAGCAGCAGCGGATGCTGATCGTGCCCGTCGCCGCGCTCCGCGCAGCGTACCAAGGCGCGCTGAAGCGTTTCCCCTGCGCCGAGCAGCAGCATCAGCTTATTGAGCAGCTCCGGCAGCAGCAATACAATATCCTGTTTTCGGCGTCTCACTTTGCCTTCGACATCCCGCCATTTGGCGGCGGGAACGACGATGCCGAGCAGCAGCCCAATGGCCAGCATCGCCGGCTCCCTGCTCAAGACGCCAAGCCATGCGCCTCCCCATGCCGTCAAGTAGCCAAGACCGACCGTCTCGGCTACGAACCCCCGGCTCGCTTCAGCGGACCATGACCGGCCATTCAGCAGCAGCAGCCTGCCGTGCAGCCCGGCTGCTTGCGTCTGAAACCGGTCCAGCAATCCGCTTCGAACCAGCAATTGCCGGAACGGCGCCGTCAGCCACCGCTCCTTCGCTTCCCTTCCGCGCTGCCCGGCACGTTCGCTTATCGCCGCCCCGATGCACCAGCCCGCCGTCAACGCAATCCCAACCACCCAAGCTCCTATCATCGCCGTTTGCTCCCTATAATCGAATGCGCATGATTTTCGACATCAGGAAATAGCAGCCGCCAAGAGCGAGCAGCGCGCCGGTCAGCAGCAGATAGCCCGTCCCGCTGTACAGCGGAGCCATATAGTCCGGCGCGGATAGGCTGAGGAAGGCCAGGAAAACGAACGGGACCGCCATCATGATGCGCGATTCGAACCGCTTCTGAGCGATCATGACCGCGATCTCCTGCTGTACCTCCAGCTTCTCGCCGATCGTCTGGGACGTGCGGCGGATGACGTCCACCATATCCCCGCCCGAGCGCTTGCATGTCGTGAACACGTCGTTGAACTGCGTGATGTCCTCGACGCTCGCCCGCCTGCCGAAATCGGCCAGCGCCTGTTCGAGCGGTTCGCCGAAGCCAAGGCGGGCAGCGATAATATCGAACTCCCTGACGATCTCCGTCTCTTCGCTCGGGTACATCAGCTTCAAGTCTTCATGCGCCGCCATGAACGCGTTCTCGACGGATCTCCCGGCCGCCAGCGACGAAGCGATGGAGTAGAGCGCCTCCTTGAACTGCTGCGCCAGCCGCAGCTTGCGCTGTTCCAGCAGAAACTTGCGAAGCATCCTCGGCGCCATGATGCCGGCAGCCGACACTACGAACGCCGCGGGAACCGACCGGTAGAACAAGTACGCCGCGACGAATGCGATACCGCCGCCGATCGCTCCCGCCACGGCGAACTGCCGCCGGCTCAACCGGTAATCCGCGTAGTGGACAAGCCCTCCGGCTGCTTGAAATCTCGCCCTGGCCGCCGCAGCGTCGGGCCAGGCGAGCCATTCCAGCCAATCTCTCTTCGGGCGCTGCCTCTCCTTCGGACTCTCCCGTTTCTTCATGCGCCTTCGCCTCCCCAAGCATCGGTTATGCCCGCCATCTTCAGTTTCCAGCTTCGCTGCAGGTCATGGCCCGTCCGCTTCAGCCCGCCGAGCAAGCGCCCGTTCCTCTCTCCCTCTTCCTCGAAGCGGTACAGCGGCTGCATAACGACTTCCCCGTTCTCGAATCCGGTCACGGCGCATATTTCCGTGACGCGGCGCGAACGGTCGCGAAGCCTGGACAAGTGAATGATGATGTCGATGGCCGATGCGATCTGCTGCCGGATGACGGCAACGGGCAATTCGGCCCCGGCGAGCGCCATCGTCTCCAGACGGGCAATCATATCGCGGGCGCTGTTCGCATGGCCCGTACTCAACGACCCGTCGTGTCCAGTGTTCATCGCCTGCAGCATATCGATCGCCTCGCCGCCGCGCACCTCCCCGACGATAATGCGATTCGGCCGCATCCGCAGCGAAGCGCGGATCAGCTCGCGCATCGATATCGCCCCTTTCCCTTCCGTATTGGCGTTGCGGGTTTCCAGCGTGACGAGATTGGGAACGGAGACGATTTGCAGCTCCGCGGCGTCCTCGATCGTCACCAGACGTTCATCCTCGGGAATGAATTGGGACAGCGCGTTCAGAAACGTCGTCTTGCCGGATCCCGTGCCCCCGCTGATGAACAGGTTGTATTTGGCTTTGACGAGCCGCTCCAGGAAAGCGGCCGCCTCTTCCGGCAGCGCGCCGAGCGCGATCAAATCCCGCATCAAGAGCGGCTTGTCCGGAAACTTCCGGATCGTCATCGTCGGCCCCTTCAGCGCAACCGGAGGGAGCACGATATGAACCCGGGAGCCGTCCTTCAGACGGGCGTCCACGATCGGCGACGATTCATTGACGACGCGGTTGACGCCGGCTACGACCGACTGGATTAAGTCCTCCAGCCGTTCCTTGCTCTCGAACGCGAACGGCAGCCGCATTAACTGCCCGCCGCGCTCGACGAACATCTCGTCATGGCTGTTGATCATGATCTCCGTTACGGAAGGATCGTCCATCAAGGGCTGGATCAGGTCGAGTCCGCGGAAGGCATGAAACAAGCGCCGGACCAGCTGCACCTTCCCGCCGGCCGGCAGCGGATGCTCCAGGCACCACGCGAAGACGACGCGCTCGATCTTGGCCGTCAAGTCGGCGTCGGAGACGGCGCTGTCCAGCTCCAGCTGTCCGCGGATCCGCTCCTTCAAGAGCTGAATCGTTTCTTCATTCATGATTCCGCCTCCCGCTCTTACAGAATGCCGAGTTTGCGCATCAGCGCATCCACGGCGCCCCGGTAATGAGGTGCCATAGCACCGGTTCCGCTCGTGGAATCGCCGCACGCCCATTCCGCCACGAACGGAAGAACCGCGTCCGGGCGTACCGCCCTTTCATCGATCTCTCCGCCGCCACCGAATCCCGGACTGCCATCCGAACGTCCCCCTCCGTCCGCAAACGCGCTTTCGTTCATCGTGCCGCCAATCTGCACGAACCTGAACTTCCGCTGCTGCCCGGTAAACGCGGCGCCGAACTTCCGCTCCGCGTATCCGGCCGCAAGCTTATTCTTGCGCCTGCTGGCCGCATTCGGCGTCGTCAGCCAGAGAACGGCATCGCATGCTTCGAATGCGCCAACGTGCATGTCGTCCATCCTCGTGTCCAGATCGACGATGACGAGACCGTATTCGCCGGCGGCCGTAATCGCGCCGATCAGCTTCTTCGCCAGATCGGCTCCGAGCGACAGGCGCTCGTCCGGATTATTGGATGGCGCGAGCGCATCGAGACTATATGACGGATAACGTTTGCGGTTAGCGAGCACGGCGGCGGCTCCATTATCGGCGCCGGACTGCATCGCGTAGAGCAGCCTGGCGAAGTCTTCGTCGCCCGGCATTCCGTCCGCCAGCAGCGAAACATTCCACTGCTCCAGATTGAGATAGAACGAATGGAGCCCGGCAATTCCGGCATGCTTGGCCAGATGCATGGACAACGTCGTCTTGCCCGTGCCGCCGGAAGCGGAATAAACGGCCACGACCGCCGGGCCTTTGCCGTGAACCGCCGGCTTCATAAGCTGCTTCCCCCCGGCCGCATAGAGAGAAGTCATTGCTTGAAGCAGCTGCGGCAGCGGCTGGTATTGCAGCAGCTCGCGCTCCTCCCGGGATTGGCCGTAATGCTCGACAATTGCAGCCGTCGGCGGATGTCCCGGCAAATCCCCAAGCTCGTCCAGCATGGCCGGCTGCGCGACAAGCATATCCACGGGATAACCGCTGCGGATAAAGCTGCGCAGCGCGGCAGCGTTCGTAAACGCCGTCAGCTGCCAGCTGCCGCCGAAGGAAGTATGCCGGATATACTCGGCGAGACGCTCGATATAGTCGCTTTCGTTGACGGCCACAATCAAATTGCGTTTGGTCATAGGTGAATGCCACACTCCTCCAAGGATGAAAAGAACGCAAAAAAAGCACCATAACGACGCAGCGATCTGCGCAGTTACGGTGCTTCCGTAGCTCTTCACATTCAATTGCCCATAATTTACCACAGGCTAGGACGGCAGTCAACTCCTTTATTTGTCGCGGGCAGCGCCTTCAACTGAAATTATAAGTTGCTTATCTTTTGTAAGTGATATATACTTGCGTTAGCAACGTCATAAAAAATAAGTTACTTATAATTACAGATTTTCCATAGGAGAAAGGGAGTTTTCATAATGAGCCAAACCCAAACAACGGCTGCCGTAACGGCAGAAGAAGTCATGCGCACGCGCCAATCCGTCCGCCAATATAAAAGAGACGTCGTCATTCCCCAAGAAACATTGAACGAAATTCTGGAACTGGCGGCAGCGGCGCCATCCTCCTGGAACCTGCAGCAATGGCGTTTCCTGGTGATCCAGGATCAAGCGCAGAAGGATAAAGTCCTTCCGATCGCCTACGGTCAGAAGCAAGTTTCCGATGCAGCCGCCGTTATCATCGTTCTGGGCGACCTGCAAGCCCATATCACGGGCCGCGAGATTTTCGAAGGCGCCGCGGCAGCCGGCCAAATGCCGCAAGAGGTTGCCGATAACATGATCAAGCAAATCGAAGGCGCATATGCGTTCGAGCAAGTCGCGCGCGACGAAGCGAACAAGAATGCCGGCCTTGCGTCCATGCAGCTGATGCTTGCAGCCAAAGCGAAAGGCTACGACACCGTGCCGATGGGCGGCTTCGACAAAGAGAAGCTGGTTGAAGCGCTGAACATCCCGTCCCGCTACATTCCGGTTATGATGATCGCCCTTGGGGAAGCGGCATCGCCTGCTCGTCCATCCGGCCGCCTGCCGCTCAGCAAGCTGGTCATCAACGAATCGTTCTAATTCCGCTGCCCCAACCCCTTAATATAGCGAAAGCCCTCCGTTCTCGTGCAGAGACGGAGGGCTTTCCGTTTTCCCGGCGCATTTTCCCCTTGCACTCGCTTCCGCTTCGTTCACGCAAAAGCAAATGTCAGTGCACCGTATGCTCACCGCCATGACCGAACTCGCCGGCGTACGGATCCATGCGCTGCGCAGCGGCGTGCTTGCCGAAGAACAGGCCGATTTCGCGGGCGGCGCTAGCCGCGGAATCCGAGCCATGCACGATATTCCCCGCGATGTCCATCGCGTAATCGCCGCGAATCGTGCCTGGTGCCGCCTCGACGGGGTTCGTCTTCCCGATCAGCGCGCGCGCATTCTCTACCGCATGTTCGCCCTGCCACACCATGGCGCAGACGGGACCCGACGTGAGATAGTCGACCAGCTCGCCGAAGAACGGCTTCTGGCGCAATTCGCCGTAATGCTGCTCCGCCAGCTCGCGATCGATCTGCAGCAGCTCGATCGCCGCGAGCGCGAAGCCTTTCTGCTCGAACCTCGCGACGATGGATCCGATTAACCCTCTGCGTACCCCGTCCGGTTTTACCATGACGAATGTTTGTTCCTGCTGCATTGCCAAGCCCCTTTCCGCGCTAACTGAATCAAAACGTTCTGCCCAAGCCGAAACGGCTCTCGCCTTCTACGGGCGGCGATGCGCGTTTCGTTTGGCGGACAGAAAAACGGCGCAGACGCCTTCGCAGGCCGCACCGTTCCTTCTAATCCTCAGTATTCCACGACAGAGGCGTTTTCATTCATGAGAGGCGAACGGATTCCTCTTAAGCGGGATCGGAACCCGTTCGCCGCGCAAGCTTCTTATGCAGCATCCGCCGTCCCCGCCTATTCCTCCGTAATCGCCAGGAACGCATCCACGTCTTCGAGCAGCAGCGACACGGCTTGACGCCAGAAGTCCGGCTGATCGAGCCGCACGCCGAGATGCTTCTCGGCCAGCTCCTCGACCGTCATCAGACCCGTATCCCGCAGCAAAGCGACGTAGCGCGCCGCGAACGTCGACCCTTCTCCGGTTGCATGGGCGAGCAGGTCCGCGTCAGCGGAACGACCAGCCTTCTTCGCGATCGCGTAGATGCCGCCGCTGAACAAATACCCGAACGTATACGGGAAATTGTAGAACGGCACGTCCGTCAGATAGAAGTGCAGCTTCGACGCCCAGAAATGCGGGTGGAGCTCGCCGAGGGCGCCGCTGAACGCTTCGCGCTGCGCCTCTTCCATAAGCGCGCTCAGCTCTTCCTGGCTCACCATGCCTTCGGCGCGCTTCGCGTAGAACCGCGTCTCGAACAGGAAGCGGGCATGAATGTTCATGAAGAACGCGACGGCGTTCTGCAGCTTCTCGTCCAGGAGCGCCAGCTTCTCGTCGCGCCCGGTCGCGGCTTCCAGCGCGGAGTCGGCGACGATCATCTCGGCGAACGTAGAGGCCGTCTCCGCGACGTTCATCGCGTATTCCTGCGCCAGCGGCGGCAGGTCGTTCATGACATGCTGGTGATACGCGTGCCCCAGCTCGTGCGCGAGCGTCGACACGTTGTCCGGCGTGCCCGAATACGTCATGAAAATCCGCGTCTGCCCGCTCTTCGGGAACGACGTGCAGAAGCCGCCGGGGCGCTTGCCGGGACGATCCTCCGCCTCGATCCAGGCATCCTTGAACGCCATCTCCGTGAAGTCCGCCAGATCGGGGCTGAACGCGTTGAATTGTTCCTTGATGAACGCGGCCGCCTCGTCGTACGCCACCTTCTTCTCCGTCTGGCCGAGCGGCGCGGCGACGTCATGCCAATCGAGCCGTTCAAGGCCGAGCAGCTTCGCTTTGCGCGCCAGATAGCGGACCAGCTTCGGCTTGCCCTCGCTAACGGCCGACCACATCGCGTTCAGCGTCGCTTCGCTCATCCGGTTCATCTCGAGCGGCTCTTTCAGCACCGCGTTCCCGGATGCATGGGCGGGCCGCCCCGCTTCAGCGGAACGAGCAGTCCAGCCGCGTTTGCCGTACAGCTTCAAGCGGAACCCGGCGATCCGGTTCAGCGTATCCGCGCATAGATCGGCCTGCTCGCCCCAGACGCGCTCCCATTCCCGGAAAGCCGTCTCGCGCACGGCGCGGTTGCTGTTCGAGAGCCGGTTGAACATCTGCCCGGCCGACAGCTGCTTCGTCGTGCCGTCCGCCTCTTCCGCGTCGAATCGAATCCGCGACACGATCGTGTTATAGAAATCTCCCCAGCCGTGATAGCCGTCGACCGCCAGCTCGCCGGCCAGCGCTTCCTGCTCCGGCGGCAGCTTCTCCTTGGCCGCTTCGCGGCGCTCGTTCAACACGAACGCAACGGGCGCGGCAGCGGCCGATTGCAGCCAAGACTGCCATGCGGCCTCGTCGGTGCGGAGCAGCTTCTCGTCGTAGCTCGTCAGCGCCGCGTTGAACTTCGCCGCCATCGTCTTCACGCGGTCGTTCAAGCCGTTGGCGGCGGCATCCTTCATTTGCTGCGCTTGCAGGCAGGCCACGAATGAATCGGATTGGCGCAGCCGCAGCAGAATCGACTGCACCGTCGCGGTCCAGCCGGCCAGTTGTTCCGCGGAAGGCGCAGCTCCCTGCGGCAGCGCCGCCAGCTCGCCGGACAACGCTTCAATGTCGCGCTCCATGCCGGACAGTTCGGCCAGGAATGCCGCGGAGCTTGATCCGCCCGCGTAAATGGCGTCCAAATCCCAAGTCATCGGATAATTCGTCGTCATAAAGTCCCTCCTAAAGGAATCGAGAATCGTTCAAAACCGGCCCGTTCGCGCCGCCCGTCCGCGTCAGCCCTTGCCGAGCGCACGTTGCGCAACCGCCGGCATCGGTGTATAACTGATTATAACGGTAATGTTGTCCCTTTTACCAATCCTATGCGGCTGCTTGTTCCGTTCGTCGACAATCATCAAACAAGGACCGTGACCAATAAGGAGCTGAACCCGATGTCCCAACCCCTGCAGCTTTCCGCCGAGACAGCCGTGAAGCTGGCCAAGGAGCTGAACGTTCCGCTGGAGCATCTGATGCATATGCCGAAGCATATTTTGTTGCAGAAAATCGCCGAGCTCGCGAAAGCGGCTCCGAATCCGGATTCGGATGCGGGGAGCAAGCCCGACGGCAAGGGAGACGGCAGCCCGTGATTCCATTCGAACGCACGCTGCCGTACGACATCATCATGAAGGATGTCTATGTCTCCTCCTGCCCGTTCTGCGGCAAGGACAACGTCCTGCTGCCGCTTCGGCCGAGAGAGCTGTCCGACATCCGCACCGGCAAGAAGAAGCTGCTCGTCTTCCCTTGCTGCCGCAACCGGATCACCGTCGTGGACGCGGACCAGGACTACCTGCTGACCGACACCGTGCTACGCCGCGCGTAATTGCCTGTGCGTAATGCGTCGCGCATAATGCGCCCGCTCGCAATCGCCTGTGCGCAATGCATCCGCGCAAGACGAAGAACCGCCCGTGCTTCATGCGCGGGCGGTTCTTCGTCTTGTCGTCTATGCGATTCCGGCAGCGGTCTCCTCGTCGAGCCCTGTCTGCACTTCGCGGATCAGCTGCCACTGCTCCCGGCTTGCGCGGATCATCGCGGCATCCGTAATCTTCTTGTCGTTCACGACGCGGGAGAACCAGCGGACGGCGAGGCGCTGCTCGCCGACGCGGCGGTGCAGCTCCCCGATCAAATACATCAGCTTCGCATTGTTCAGCGATACGCCCTCTGTCTCGAACACGGCAATGTACGATTGAAGCGCATACCGCAGGAACCGCTGCTCCTGCTCTTCATTGCCCTCGGAACGGTAGATCCAGGCGATATGATGCAGAATGCCGGCGACCACCCGCTCCTTCTCCCCGATAATGCCCGCGCAGAGCAAGGCGAGCTTGTAGCATGCCAGCGCTTCTTCGCGCGTCCGGCTGCCCCCGTAGTCGCGCCGCGTCCAGCGCGAGCCGATCTGCTCGTAATAGGTCTTCCGCTGGGCGTCCGTCATTGACGCGGCGCCGTTCTCCGAAGTCGCGAAGCCGCAGTCCGGACAGACGAAGACGACATAATAGTCGGGATTGATGTCTGTTTTATACGTCGCGCAGAAATCGGTATCCCGATGAATCGATTTTTTGAAGCTCGGCCGTACGCGCGATGATGGGTAGGAACGCTCGCAGCAAAGACAGGTTTTCGTCGTTTCGTACAAAGGCTCCATCGTCATCGTCATCATCATCACGTCTCCAGGTCGTCAAGGTTGATTAATAAAATGATGCGCCGGCCCCGAAAGCCGCTCCAGCATCAGCTCCCGAAGCTCGTTCGGCAGATCGGTCTCGGCCAGCGCCGCGCGCATGCAGCCAAGCCAGGCTTCGGCGCGCTCCGGCGTAATCGGGAACGGCAAATGCCGCGCGCGCATCATCGGATGGCCGTATAAATCGGAGTACAGCGAAGGTCCTCCGAAAAATTGCGATAAAAACAACGTTTGCTTCTCCATGACAGGGTCGATGTCCGCCGGGAACAGCGGCCCGAGCAGCGGGTGCTTCTGCACCTTAGGATAAAAGGCCTGCACGATTCGTTTGATCCCTTCGACGCCGCCAACCGCGTCATAAATAGTACTATAGTTATTCATCGTCATATTCATCTCCATTTTTTAGGTCTTAGGAATTAGTTTTAAAAATTTTTTTCCGGGACATTGGACGCTGTATCCGACTTGCGGCACCCGTCTGCGCCGGGAAGCAAGCCCTCTCTTGTCAGCGTGCCCATGAACCGCAAACATCAAAAAAATGCCCTCGCGCAGGAGGGCATTGCGGAAGTATAATGTTGCGGCTCAAAGCAACCGGGGTTAACTCTCATAATCCTCTTCTCCGGGAGCTACGAGCGATTCGCGAATGACGTAAACGAAAGCACAGACGATAATGCCTACAATAAAACTCATCGTCATCACCTCAAGCGTTTGACTTAATTCAATTGTACCATATCGAAAATTAAAATTCACTCATTTTTGCAAGCGTTTTCTAAATAAATATATTTCCATTTTCAGGACTGTTTATCCAACATCGGGACAAGATTCTGCCGGGACAAGTGATGATTGTCCGCTCCGCGACATATAGCAGTAATAGTACGATTCTCAATTGCCGCTAGGAGGGAGCTCCCCTTGCATATCGTCCGTTTCCTGCTGCGTCCGTCGGTCGTCCCCGCCTGGACGTCGGCCGTGCTCGTGCTGCTGCTCGCGGCTTTTCCCGCCCAGGCGCTGGAGGCTTCGCTGCGCGGCCTGTCCATCTGGTGGGAAGTGCTGTTCCCGGCGCTGTTCCCCTTCTTCGTGATCTCCGAGCTGCTGCTCGGCTTCGGCATCGTCCATTTCTTCGGCAAAATGCTGGATCCGCTCATGCGGCCGCTGTTCCGCATTCCCGGCATCGGCGGCTTCGTCGTCACGATGGGCTACGCCTCCGGCTATCCCGTCGGCGCGCGGCTGACGGCGCAGCTGTGGGAGCAGAAGCTGATCAACCGCGCCGAAGGCGAACGGCTCGTCGCGTTCACGACGACGTCGGATCCGATCTTCCTGATCGGGGCGGTGTCGGTCGGCTTCTTCCACAACGCCGCCCTGGCCCCCGTCCTAGCCGCCGCCCATTACTTCGGCGGGGTGATCATCGGCCTGCTCATGCGCTTCCATGACCGCGGCGCCCCCGCCACCAGCGAGCAGAAGGAACGCCGGGCGCCCGGCTTCCGGCGCAAGAGCCGGCTGGCCGAAGCGCTGGAGGCGATGCACGTCGCCCGCATGATGGACGGCCGCGCGCTCGGCAAGCTGCTGCAGGACGCCGTCCAAGCCGCGCTGCGCCTCATGATCGTCGTCGGCGGGCTCGTCGTCGTCTTCTCCGTCATCATGGAGCTGCTCCGGCAGACGGGCGGCATCGAGATGCTCGGCCGGGCCGTCCGGCTGGCGCTCGGACTCGTCGGCATGCCCGCCGCGCTGTCGGACGCCGTCGTCAGCGGCACCTTCGAGGTCACGCTCGGCGCGCGCGCCGCGGGCTCCGCCGGGGGAAGCGGCCTTATCCATCAAGCCGCGATCGCCGCGTTCGTGCTGTCCTGGGCAGGACTCTCCGTCCACGCCCAAGTAGCCAGCCTGCTCAGCCGCACCGACCTGCGCTATAAGCCTTTTCTCGTCGCGCGCCTGCTGCACGGCTTCATCGCCGCCGCGCTCGTCTATGCGCTCTGGGGATGGCTCGGACCTGCCGGATAACGTTGTATTCGCCCCGGTTTTCCGCTATGATGCAAGGAGATACAAGCCGATTGGCAGCTGAAGTCTGTCCTCATTGAATTACATCGGCTGTGCGGAAGGGGCTACAACCTTGAATTACGTAGTGATTGACCGAGGCGACGAGCTGTCGAAGAAGCTTGCCGTCGATTTCCATACGCTTGCGGCCGCTCGCGGCTTTACCCGCAACGAGGGGCATCCCGAGATCGTCATCTCCATCGGCGGCGACGGGACGCTGCTGCAAGCCTTCCATACCTATGCGGACCGGATCGACGAAGTCGCGTTCGTCGGCATTCACACCGGCCATCTCGGTTTCTTCGCGGACTGGAAAATCGACGAGCTGGAGGAGCTCGTCCGCATGATGGCGGAGGAAGAGCCCAAGATCGTGCGCTATCCGCTCGCGGAAATCGTGCTCGATACGTCAGAAGGGCTTTCGACCCATATCGCGGTGAACGAATTCACGCTCAAAGGCGTGGACAACACGCTCGTCGCCCAGATCGACATTAACGACGAGCTCTTCGAGATGTTCCGGGGCGACGGCATCGTCGTATCGACGCCGTCGGGCAGCACCGCCTACAACAAGAGCTTGGGCGGCGCCGTCATCCATCCGTCCATCGAATGCCTGCAGATCGCGGAGATCGCCTCCATCAACAACCGCGTCTACCGTACCCTTGGTTCTTCGGTCGTCCTGCCGCAGCACCACCACTGCGACATCATTTCCCGCAAGGACCAGCGGCTGCAATTGACGTTCGACCATCTGAACATTACGCGGTCCGATATCCGCGCCATCCGGTGCAGCGTCTCAACGCGCAAAATCAGCTTTGCCCGCTACCGTCCCTTCCCGTTCTGGAACCGGGTGCGCGAGGCGTTCCTCGGATACGACGTGAAGTAGCATGAACCGTTACCGCGCTTTCTACCGCATCGTCAAGCCCTATCGCTGGCTCGTCGCCTTGACCCTGTTGATCGGAGCCGTCAAGTTCGCGATTCCGCTGACGCTGCCGCTCTTTATCCGATACGTCGTGGACGACGTGCTGCTCTCCAGCCTGCCGGCCGCCGACAAAACCGCCAAGCTGTTCAAAGCGATCGGCCTGGCCTTCCTGATCTTCGTCGTGCTGCGCTATCCGATCGAATATTATCGCCAATATTTCGCCCAGTTCACGACGAGCCGGGTGCTTTACGACCTTAGGAACAGGCTCTACGCCCATCTGCAGCAGCTGTCGCTGCGCTTCTACCAGAACCGCAAGTCCGGCGAGATCATTTCGCGGATGATGAACGACGTCGAGCAGACGAAGGCGCTCGTGGAGACCGGCCTGATGAACGTGTGGCTGGACATGTTCACGCTCATCGTCGCGCTCGTCATCATGTTCAGCATGAACGTGACGCTGACCGTCGTCGCGATCGCGATCCTGCCGTTCTACGGCTATGCGGTCAAGAAGCTGTACAAGCGGCTGCGCGGCTACTCCCGATCGCGTTCCCAGGCGCTCGCGGACATGCAGGGCTACTTGAACGAGCATGTGAACGGCATTCCCGTCGTCAAAAGCTTCACGCTCGAGCGTCACGAGGAAGAACAGTTCGACAGCCGCAACCGGACGTTCCTTACCCGCGCTTTCGCCCTCACGCGCTGGAATGCGCTCACGCAATCCATCATTAATACGCTGACGGAGATCGCCCCCCTTCTCGTCCTGGCCTGCGGCGGCTACCTGGTCGTGCAGAAGACGCTCACCCTCGGCGAGTTCGTCGCGTTCTACGGCTACTTGGACCGGCTATACGCGCCGCTGCGCCGGCTCGTCAATTCGTCGACCGAGCTGACGCAAGCCTCGGCTTCCCTGGAGCGCGTCATGGAGCTGATGGACGAACAGCCGGAAATCAAGGATGCGCCGAACGCCGCCGCGCTTCCTTCCGTTCGGGGCGATATCGTGTTCGAGAACGTCTCCTTCCGCTACCGCGACGAGACGGAATGGGTGCTTCGGCACATCGATCTGACGATCCCACACGGCCATACCGCGGCGCTCGTCGGCATGAGCGGCGGCGGCAAATCGTCGATGGTCAGCCTGCTCGCGCGGTTCTACGACGTGCAGGAAGGCCGCATTCTGATCGACGGCCATCCGATCGACCGGATGACGCAGCAGAGCCTGCGCTCTCATATCGGCATGGTGCTGCAGGACAATATTCTGTTCAGCGGCTCCGTCCGCGAGAATATCATGCTCGGCAATCCCGAAGCGCCCGAAGAAGCCGTGGAGGAATCCGCCAAGAAAGCCAACGCCCATGACTTCATTCTTTCATTACCCCATGGCTACGACACTGAAATCGGCGAACGGGGCGTCAAGCTGTCCGGCGGGCAGAAGCAGCGCATCGCCATCGCCCGCGTATTCCTGAAGGATCCTGCCATTCTCGTGCTGGACGAAGCGACGTCGGCGCTCGATCTGGAGTCGGAGCGCGCCATTCAGGAGTCGCTGGCGGAGCTGGCGCGCAACCGGACGACGCTCGTCGTCGCCCACCGCCTCTCGACGATCACCCACGCCGACCCGATCGTCGTGATCGAGCATGGGGAAATCGCGGAGCAGGGCACGCACGACGAGCTGATGGCGAAGAATGGCGCTTACGCACGGCTGTATAACGTGCAGTATCTGTAGCCGGTGCCCGCATGAACGGGACGGATTGCAGACAAGGACTCGCCTCCGCTCCCATACCCGTCTTCACGAAGCCGGCGACCTACAGCGATACGCAGCGCAATCGGTCGGCCAACTTCATGTCTTAGGCTGTATCCTGCACCATCAAAAACGCCGGTTCTTCCCCGAAGGGAGGAACCGGCGTTATCTGCGTTAGCCTTGTTTCGGCGCAGCGTCTTTGTTTCTGTTCTGCTGTTGCTGTTGCTGCTGGTGGTTCGACTCGGAAGCCGCCGCGACAGGCGCCTTCTGGTTGTAATGCCGCTGCTTGCTTCGGCCGCGCTCCGAGCGTTCGCCGCGATCCGGACGCTCGCCGCGGTCCGGACGTTCGCCGCGGTCGTTGCGCTCGCCGCGGTCCGGACGTTCGCCGCGGTCGTTGCGCTCGCCGCGGTCCGGGCGTTCGCCGCGATCGTTGCGTTCGCCGCGATGCTGCCGCTCCTGACGCTCGCTCTTCGCATGCTCGCCACGTTCCCCTCGCTCGTGCTGCCCGCTGCGTCCGGACTGCTGTCCCTGACGCGCGCCATGCTGCTCGCCGCGGTCCTTGGCGGACGGCTTGCGCTGGTTGTCGCGGTCGCCGCGCTCCCGGTCCGATTCCCTCGCCGTTTCCTTGCGGCTGTTGCGCTGCTGCTCGCGGCGCAAATCCCGCTCGTGCCGAGGCATGAACTTCACGGCCTGATTCTCGGGAGCCGGCGCGTCGGCCGCTTTCGCGGCGGCGATCGTGCGGGTAGCCGTCAAGTACGCGTCCTCCGCGCTGTCCGGCACCTCGATCACTTCGATTTCGCCGCCCTCGTTAGGCTCGCCGTCCTCGCCCTGCTTCACGCTGCCCGGCTGCTTCTCCAGCACGAAGTAGGCGCAGCCGAAATTGCAATATTCGTTGATGTAATCCGCGATCGACGAAATCACGGTCTCCCTGGTCGCCTTCGGATGGTTGTCGCGGAAGAAGCCCTTCAGCCGCAGCTGATTGTAGCCCCAGTCTCCGACGACGTAATCGTAGCGTTCCAGCACTTCGCTGTACCGTTCGCGGAACGCTTCCAAATTCCAGCCGTTTCTGTTTTCGTGAATCAATGCGTAGGCTCTGCCGCTAATATGGATCAAGACAGCTTCTCACTCCTTAAAAGTTTTGCAATCACGGTTTGCTGCCGCGTATCCGGCAATAATGAGCAAAACTACTTCGTAAGCCTAAGCTCACAGGGATGCGCTTTGAGCTTCCTCCGCGGATTTCACCTGCTCATGCGCATGGTAGGAGCTGCGAACGAGCGGCGCGGACTCCACATGGCTGAAGCCGCGCTTCAAGCCCTCTTCCTTCAGCTTCGCGAACTCGTCGGGATGCACGTAGCGCGCGATCGGCATATGATTCGGCGTCGGCTGCAAATACTGACCGAGCGTCAGGATGTTGCAGTCCACGGCGCGCAAATCGTCCATCGCTTGCAAAATCTCATCCCATTCCTCGCCGACGCCGAGCATGATGCTGGACTTCGTCGGGATGTTCGGCTGCATTTCTTTCGCCCGTTTCAGCAGCTCCATGGAACGCGGATACTTCGCCTTCGCGCGCACCCGGTTCGACAGCCGTGCCACGGTCTCTATATTATGGTTCAGAATATCGGGTTTGGCGTCCATCACGGCCTGAAGCGCGTCCCAATTGCCCATGAAATCGGGAATCAGCACTTCCACGCTGCACAGCGGCAGCTTGCGGCGGACGGCTTTGATCGTCTCCACGAAGATGCTCGCCCCGCCGTCGCTCAAATCATCGCGCGCCACCGACGTCACGACGCAGTGGCGAAGCCCCATCTGTTCGGCGGCTTCCGCCACGCGCTCCGGCTCCTGCAGGTCAAGCTCCGTCGGCAGCCCGGTCTTCACCGCGCAGAACCGGCAGGCCCGCGTGCAAATATCGCCGAGAATCATGAACGTCGCCGTACGGTTCGCCCAGCATTCGTAAATGTTCGGGCAGCGCGCTTCCTCGCACACCGTATGGAGCGTCTTGGAACGCATCATATCTTTCAGTTCGGCGTAATTGCCGCCTGTCGTTAATTTTATTCGCAGCCAATCCGGCTTCGGTTGTTTGGGTTGTGTCTTCATTTATGCGGTACCTCGGCTTTCCTGTTCACTCTGCGTCTTATTATAGCATGTTTCGGATAAAAACCAATGATTTGCAAACCATAACAGCAGAGCAGCGCCGCTGAAACAATATCCATTTCGGGCGGATGAACCGGTTCGATAAGGAGGCTGAACCATGTGAAATCATATGCTTTCCGCCTCATGGCGGTCCTGCCGCTCGCTTTCTCGCTGCTCCTGCAGCCGTTGCCGGAGCGGGCGAACGCAGCGGAACCAACCAGCAAAGCGACCCAAGAAGAACTGTATGCCAAACGAAAAGTTCTCTATGACGAAATCAGCGTCATCACCGGCATTCCGTGGTATCGGCTGGCCGCTATCGACCAATACGAGCGGACCATCACGAAGGCGCGCCCCAAAACCCGTTCCCAGCTGGGACAGTATGTCAGCGTGTTCGTGACGGACGCGGAATGGGCCGGCGAGCTGAACCCCGACAGCGAGGACCAATTCCCGCTATCCATCCATTGGTTCAGGGGCATCGGCGAGGACGGCGACGGCGACGGACTTGCGAGCCGGACGAACGACATCGACCTGATGTACGCCATGGCGAACCATTTGCTGCAGTTCGGTACGGAGGAGGACGATTTCGCGATCGGGCTGTGGCAGCACTACCACAACACAAGGGCCGTCCAGCGTATCCGACAGTTCTCCCGGCTGTACGAAGCTTACGGCAGGCTGGATCTGTTCCAGCATGCGTTCCCCTTGCCGGTCGGCAACAACTATTCGTACAAAGGAACATGGGGCACGAGGAGAAGCTGGGGCGGCTACCGCATCCACGAGGGCACCGATATATTCGCCAACCACGGCGTTCCCGTGCGGAGCACCTGCTTCGGCGTTATCGAGGTCAAGGGCTGGAACCCTTACGGCGGCTGGCGCATCGGCATCCGCGACCTGAATAACTATTATCATTATTATGCGCACTTGAGCGGCTATGACAAGACAATCGGCGTCGGCTCCATCGTCAAGCCGGGCCAAGTGATCGGCTGGGTCGGCAGCTCCGGCTACGGCAAGCCGGGCACGCAGGGCAAATTCCCGCCGCATCTGCATTACGGCATTTATCGCGACCGCGGGCTCGTGGAATGGTCCTTCGATCCGTACCCGAGCCTGAGACAATGGGAGCTGGAGGAACGGCGCGGCCCCCGCAAACGAAATTCATGAACGAAGAGCGCTTACTCGGGTCTGGCCGATAAGCGCTCTTCTTCTTGTTATTCAGGGTCGGCCGCGTTGTCCGGTTTGTCCGCGGCCGTGCCGTTCGCCGCGCCGCTGCCCGATCCGTTCGCCGCATCGGAACCGGCGCCGCCGTTCGGCTGCGCGGGAATCGCGATGCTCGGCGCGTTCGGCGCCGAATCGCCGACGGGATTGCCTTGGCTGTCGTAATAATACGTCGGCACGTCGCCCACGACGAGCAAGTACGAGATCGGAAGCTCCGTCTCCACCAGCTCCGGCTTCGTATCGAACGGAATGATGATGGATACCTCCGCGACGATGTGCATGTACACTTCGACGAGAATCATATTGATGCCGGCATTCTTCTGCCTCGTATTCAAATCCACCTTCACGGCGCCGATCGGCTCGAACTTGACCGGAATGCGCGGGCCGAACGATGCGATAATCGCGCTGCCGAGCGCCTGGCCGAGCGGAATTTTCTCCGGAATGTCGCCCATCCGGTTAAGCGTCGACTGCACCGTGTCGATCGTCTCCGACGTGATGCGCATATGCTCCGCGTAATTCAGCATGAATCCGGAGATTTTGCCGCTGTTGTTCGTTTTCCATTCGATCAGCTTGTCGGCGTCCGTCTGCGCGGCCACCTGTTCCGTAAGCGACTTGTTGATCGCCTGCGTCGCGACCTGCTTCACGCGTACCTGCGCGACGGTCATGAGCGGCTTCTGGAGATTGCGTTCCACGAAAATAAACGTCTGGAAGACGAACAGCAGGAACAGCAGCAGCAGAAAAGCGATCAGCCGCCGCCGATTCGGTTTCCTTCCGGCGCTTTTGCCGCCGGAGCGGCGCCGGATGCCTCTGCTCTGCCAGCCTCGTCTGCCCCACCTGCGCATATGGCGGCCCCCTCCGTCCCTTTGTCCGCATTCCCCTTCCAAGCTTATGCGGAACTTGGACGCAATAGAAGGGCTACGGGCGCGACACGAGACCCATGCCGATGCAGGCGGCGGCGGACAGCTTGCGTCTGCCGCCGGCGAAGTCGATTTCGATCATGTCGCGGCTGGCCGAGACGAATGCGCCCGGGCCGAACGCGGCATGCACGAGCGGGTCGCCGGGCTTCAGCCCGTCGAAGCTCTTCAGCGCGCGCGGATTGCGCGCGGACGGCTCTTCGCCGGGCCGGCCTTCGGTGACGGTGACGCCGGAGCTCGCGCCCGCTGTGCGGCCGGAACGGCTCGCGGCGGCGCCGCGTCCGGCAGCGCCCCGTTTCGTCTTCGCCGCGGCATCCGCCGCTGCCGCGGACGCAGACGCCGTGGGCTTCGCGGCGCCGGGACGACGGCCCGGCGCATCCGCGTTCCACGCCGCTTCCGGCCTGCGTCCGGGTGCCGAAGCCGCCGCTTGCCGCGGCGACTGCAGCTCCCGCACCGCCTTCACGAACTGCGACTCCGTCGCCTCTTCGCCGTCGCGCTTCGCATAGCTGAGCAGCGTCAGCTCGCGCTTCGCCCGCGTCATGCCGACATAGAACAGCCGGACGGACTCCTCCATCAGCGGCGATACCTCGCCTTCCGTCTTCTTCATGTCTTCGTTCGACGGAATGATGCCGTCGATCAGATCGATCATGAACACCCGCTCGAATTCGAGCCCCTTCGCGCTGTGCAGCGTCGAGAACGTGACCGCGTTCGCGTTCTTGTTCTTCTTGGACGCCTTCATGACCGCCTCCAGGTACTTCAGCCGGTTCGCGAAATCCTCCAGCGTCGCAAGGCCATCCGCAATGTCCTCGAGCGTGTTCAGGATGCCGGTCAGATTCTCCTTGCGGAAGCCGAGCCGCTCGCACATCCGGTCGATCGCCCGCTCGTAGCCGAGCTTGAACCGGATCAGACGGATGGCCGCGCGCGGCTCCATGCTCCGCATCGCCTGGAACAGCTCCTTGCATTCCAGCAGCTGCTTCGACTGATAGTCTTTCAGTGGCACGTGATTGACCAGGTTGTCGAAGACGGATTCCCCGTTGTCGATCGCGGTCAAGGCGGCCATCTGAACCTTGGAGACGTAGCCGGCCATTTTCGTATGAATCTTCTCCAATAGATCGGGGCGCTTGTCCGTATACGCCATGCGCATGAAGCCGAGCACGTCCTCCAGCACCCAGTGGGAGAAGAAGCGGTTGTCGCCGTCCTTCATGTAGAACGGAATGCCGCGCCGATCGAATTCGTTCATCAGCATGATCGACGACGCATTGTTGCGGTACAGCACGGCCGTCTCGCCAAGCGCTTCCGTCCCCGGCTGCGCGGGCCGGCCGTTCTGCGTGGGCGGAGCGGCATGCTCCGGATGCATGGGTTGGCCGTTCTGCGGCAGCGGAGCGACCGAACCTTCGACCGCCGCGGCCACGTATTTCGCCTGCCCCTTGTAATCGTCGAGCTGCTTGATATAGATCGGCCGGCTGCCCGGATTGCGGGTGAACATGTTCTTGTCGTAGCGCTGCTCGTTGCGCTTGATGAAACGGTTCGCGATGTCTACGATGTTGCGGGACGAACGGTAATTCTGCTCCATCTTCAGCACGGCCGCCTCGGGGAAGACGTTCCTGAAATCGAGCAAATACTGCGGCTCCGCGGCCCGCCACGTATAGATGCTCTGATCGTCGTCGGCCACGACGCACAGGCAGCCGTGCCTGCGCGCCAGCTTCTCGATGATCGCATGCTGAACGAGCGACGTATCCTGGCTTTCGTCGGTCAGGACATAATCGTAGCGGTTCTGGTATTTCCACAGCAGCCCGCCGTCGTCCTCCAGCGCGCCGTTCGCCAGCACGAGCATATCGTCGTAATCGACCAGCAGCCTGCCCTCGAACGAACGCTTGAACGCTTCGTACGCTTTCGCGACCTGCGCCGCCTCGGGAACGTCGCACTTCACCGATTCCCATTCCCGCTCCGGCAGCAGCTTGTTCTTGACGAAGCTGATGTACGTCGTCAGCTCCTCCATCTGCTCCTCGGTCAGGTTCTCGCCCTTCAGCTTGCGATAGAGATCGCGCAGGATCAGCTTCTTATGCAGCGGCAGCTCCTCGTCTTCCCGCTGCTCCACCTCGCCCTCGATGATCTGGAACGTCAGCCGCGACCGGCGCAGATGCTCCCGCATCACCTCGAACGCGAAGCTATGGATCGTGGAGAACTGTACGCCGCCGTCCGGATGATCCGGGAAAAACCGGGTGTACCGGTCTTTCATATCCTGCGCCGACGCCCTGCTGAACGTCACCGCCTTGATCCGCGAAGGGTGAACGCCCTTCACCTCGATCAGGTAGCCGATGCGCATGATAACGGTCGTCGTCTTGCCGGAGCCCGGCGATGCGAGCAGCAGCAGCGCCCCCTCCGTCTGCAGCACGGCTTTCTTCTGTACTTCGTTTAAAGCGACGCCAAGCTCTGCGTGCTTGCGCGCGAAAAAATCGTTGCCCGATCCCGCCATACCCATCTGCCTTCCGCTTGCGGAGACGCAAACATCCCTCTCCGGCTTGGAGAGGGATGCAGGTCGATCCGCCGTTTTCTGTCCTTTCAGTATCGCAATAATCCGTATCCTGGCGCAAGGGTTAATTTTTCCCCGCCGGCTCCCGGCTTGCCCGTTCGCTGGCACCTCGCTTCGCGGCAATCGCCCAGAGCAGCAGCGGGATTCCGAATACGTGGATCGGCAGAATGTACGGAATCGCGATTTTCTGCGGGAACAAGACGGAGCTTTCCACGAAATCCCGCGGAATGAGGGAAATGACGAATACGGCAGGCGCGACGAACCAGAGCGTCCGGCGCCATCTGCGCACCTTCAGCCATTGGGCGGTGCCGTACGCGCACGCGAAGAGATACAGCGAGACCTTGACGAAGACGCTCACGATCCAGATGGCGATGACGAGCGAATCGAGATTTTGAACGAAATCGAAATAGGAGGTATTGCGGATCAGATTGAAGTAGGGATACGTGATGTTCGCGCTCTGTCCCTCGCCCATGACCCCGATCGCCAGAAACGCAGCGGCGCAGGTCAGAAAACCGGAAATGCCGACGCCGAGCATGACGTACTTCGGCCCTTTGTGACCTTCCGGCACGAAGGCGTACAGCATCCACATAATGACGCAGTCGCCCAGAAACGACAGGGTCGGAAGCGAGCCTTGCATGATCGTCATCCAGCCCGAATCCGCATAGACCGGAAGCACGTTGCCCATATCCATATCGTCGGCCGTCAGCAGCAGCGGGACGAAGATGCCCAGCAGAATGAAAGGACCGAACAGCTCCGCGCATCGGGCCAGCGCCTCGATGCCCATGACCGTGACGTAGACGCCGACGAGCAGCAGGAGAACGAGCGGGACCAGCAGGGGCGTGCTCGGCAGGATCGTCGATAGAATAAACTCCGTATATTGCCGGAGAATCATTGCCAATACGACGTACCAGAACAGCAGGTAGAGCAGGATGATCGCTTGCGCAACCCCCTTGCCGACGATTCGTCCGGCGAAGTCGACCAGCGTCTGCCGCGGAAACCGGCGGTTGACCCTCGCGTGCACGAAGGCGGAGAGCACGCCGAGCAAGCCGGCGGCCGCCGTCGATAGCCAGGCATCCCGTCCGGCGGCCATGACGGCGGGATTGACGGTGAGCAGGATCGTCATGCCCGACTGCATGACCGCCATGAGCCAGAATAGCTGTTTGCCGCCGATGCGCATCTCTCTCATGAGCCGGCCTTGCCGCCGTGAATGACCTGCCGGCCGAGGTTCTCGAACAGAGCATTGACGAGCTGGGTCGGCCCCGGCAGTCGAGGATCGATCAGCAGCAGCACCGCCAAAATCCAGCCGGCGGCCAGCAGCGTCAGGTAGACGAGCTTCTCCTTCCGCCGCGCCTGCCGCATCCAATGCCATTGAAACGCAGTCACGAGAAGACTGATCGTCAACAGACTGGGCAATGCATACCATGTCGTCATCCCGCGTCCTCATCCTTTCCGTTCTTCTCTCGATTCTGCGCGTTCGACAAGCCGGGGCGCAGCATCCGGACCTGCGGGATGACCTTGACCTCGACTTCGGGGAAATTCTCGTCCCATCGGGATCCGTACCGATGCCATGCCTTCGGATAGGCCCGATGAAAGGCGCCGGCAAAATCGAACACGTCTGCCTTCAAGTTCTTCTGCACCTTCTGCAGCGCCATATCGACGCGCGCGGTCAGATCTTGTTCCAACGCCTTCTCGACGCTTCGGACGGCTGCCTGACTGGTCATCAAATTCACCGACGACGCGTTCTGCAGCGCGTCGGTATCGGTCTTGATCCGAACGGTCATGCTCCACTTGCCGCCGGCGATACGCGGCTTCAGCGTCGTCTTGCCCCGCAGCACCTTGGCGGAGACGCTCCCTTGCCCGCCTTCGGGCCGCACCGTGATGACGCCGTTCTTGATCTCGTTGCGCAGCCACAGGATGCCTCGCGTCGTCGCTTCGTCGACGACGCCGACCATCCGGTCGTCCTTGAACACAGCCGTCCCGTTGCTGTAATTGGCCGAGCCGTCGGGATTCGTCTTCGTCCGCGGCGCATTCCGCTTGAGCCAAGGCAGTGCCGCGGCTCCCGACTCGTCCGCCAGCATCTTGGCCAGCTGCGTCATCGTGACGCTCATGGACTCGCCGCTCTTGGCGATCTCCCGGAGCGCTTCGGACGAATCCCGCTCCAGCGTGGCCTGCATCTCGAGCACCTGCCTGGCCTGGCCCGAGCAGACGTAAATGTACGCTCGCTCCCTGGGCTGCGGCGCCCGCATGAGGTAATCGATATCGTCGCGAATGCCGTGCCTGGCTTCGGCCTCGCCGAACAGAATGACTTCGGCGTGTCCCCAGAACAGCCTGCGCGGCATCCGTTCCTGCAGATGCGACAGCGCGTCGGCGATGTTCTCCCCGACAGCGGAATGGACGAACGTGCTGGACGTGCCGACGCCGCCCTTGGATCCCATCTCCATGCCGCCTCCCCCGCCGCCCGACGCGCGCGGAACGAAGATTTGCACCGCCAGCCGAATATGGTTCTCGTCCTGGCGGTCGATGGCCGCTCCCGTGATCAAGCCCAGATCGTTGACTTCCGTCCGGTCCCAGCAGCCCTGCAGCAGGGAGGCGCAGGCGAGCGCGCACGCGAACGCGCCGAAGCGCCCGATCTTCCGCAAGCTCATGAAGCGCGCGCCCCCCTTGCCATCGCGATGCCGAGCATCAGGAGCGGAACGAGCACTTGATATACGAGCGAGAGGAACGGAACGCTCGTGCCCAGCAACTCGCGGAGCTCCTCGTAGTCCGACGCGCACCAAATGCTGAACAGCACCATCAGCAGGCCGATCGGCGCGATGAGCACGCGATAGTCCGCGAGCCGCAGCAGCTGCGCGGTGCCGAGGGCGGCCGCATAATAGACGGCCATGATTTTGATGAAGATCGCCACGAGCCAGGCTGCCATCAGCAGCGACTCCAAGTGCTCCAAGAAATCGGACAAGGAGATGTAGCGCACCGCGATGAGAAACGGATAATGGTACCCCTTGTTCGCAATGCCGAAGACGTACAGGACGCCCAGGTTGATGCATAGCATCGTCGCCATGACGACCGTCAGGCTGATCAGCAGCCATTTGAGCGGGGACATGCCCTTCTTCGACAGGTAAGGCAGGAAGATCGACACGATAAAAAATTGCGAATACCAGGCGGACGGCACGATCGCGGACCGCAGGAGCGGCATCGGCCCGTATTCCAGGATCGGAAACATCTCCTTCGGATGCATCTCCGGCACCATGATGACCAGCATGAACAGGATGATGCCGAACGCTCCCGGTATGAGCAGCTGCGCCGCTCTGACCCACGCTTCGACGCCTTGATGCAGCGCATAGGCGCATACGATCATCAAGCTGCAAACGACGAATACCATCGGCGTGCGCAGCAGGAACGCCGTAGCGATGAATTCGCCGTACTCCCGGATCACGATACCGTTGGTATACAGGAACGACACCAGGTAGAAGAACGCCGTCAAGCGGCCGATCAGGCTCCCGAAGACGAGCTCGCAGTATTCGATGAACGTTTTGCCCCGATAATACGCATGCAGCTTGAAGACGACGAAGATCGCAAGAAACCCGGTGACGCTGGACACGATCGGTACCGCCCACATGTCGCGTCCCGCCGTGCCGATCGTGATGGACGGCACGGAAAGGGCCGCCGTGGCAAGTATGGTCGGGTGCATGAAGATCGCCAGCTGCAACGCCGATATACGGCCTTTTTCGATCATGAGGACTCATTCCCTTGCGGCGGTTCTGGTTTCAAATTCGGCGCTTGGCGCACGGGATTGGACGGCTTGCCGGTCAGGCTCGGCCGTCGGCGCTGCATCCAAATCGGCGGACGGGACAGCACGTCCTTCAGCTCGGATCCCTTCATCGGCGCTACCGGCTGCAGGTACGGCACGCCGAAGGAGCGCAGCGAGCACAGGTGAACGACGATCACGATAATGCCCAGCATCAGTCCGAGCAGGCCCAGCATGCCGGAGAGGAACATAATGGGAAATCGCAGCATCCGGATGGCGATGCCGCTGCTGTACTGCGGGATCATGAAGGAGGCGATCCCCGTAATGGCGACGACCATGACCATCGGCGCGGACACCAGGCCCGCTGACGTGGCGGCCTGGCCAATGACGAGCGCGCCGACGATGCTGACGGCCGCGCCGACCTGCTTGGGCAGACGGACGCCGGCCTCGCGAAGCGCCTCGAAGGAGACCTCCATCAGCAGCGCCTCCACGAGCGCGGGGAACGGAATGTCTTCCCGCGATTTCGCGATGCTGAGCAGCAGCGACGTCGGCACCATTTCTTGATGAAACGTCAGGATCGAGACGTACAAAGAAGGCAGCACGAGCGTCATGACGAAGAACAAGTACCGAAGCCAGCGAATGAGCGTGCCGATATAGAAGCGCTGATAATAATCCTCCGGGGACTGCAGCATGGAGAACAGCGTCACCGGCGCGATCAGGGCGAACGGCGTCCCGTCCACGAGGATCGCGATCCTGCCCTCCAGCAGGCCGGCGGCGACGACGTCGGGCCGCTCCGTTACCTGCATTTGCGGGAAAGGCGAGAAGGGGCTGTCCTCGATCAAGCCTTCCACGTATCCGCTTTCGAGGATGCCGTCGATATCGATGCCGGAAATCCGTTCCTGCGCTTCGGCGACCAGCGACCCGTTGGCCGTGCCCTCGATGTAGACGAGGTCGACTTCCGTCTGGGTCTGCCGCCCGAGCCGGTACGCGATCATTTTGAGCGCGGGCGTCCTGATCTTGCGCCGCAGCATGGAGCGGTTGACGCTGATCGTCTCCGTGAACCCTTCGCGCGGGCCGCGGACGACATTCTCCGCGGACGGCTCCTCGATGCCGCGCTTCTCCCATTTGGCCAGTCCCAAGGAGAAGCTCTGCGTAAGTCCCGCCGCGAACAGCAGGGCCTGGCCGCTGCCGATATTCAAGGCCGCTTCCTCGATCGTCCCGACGGCGGCCATGCCCGAGATGGAGAGCGTCGCTTGCAGCGCGAGCATCGCATTGTCGTCGTCCAGCGTCGTCATTTCCCGCTGGAGCGCGCGAATAACGTGCTGGTCCAGCAGCTCCAAGTTAATCAAGCCTTCGATGAACACCAGCAGCGCTTCCGTCGACTCGCCGATCTTCAACCGGCGAAAGATAACATCATTGCAATTCGCATACATCGCGCTCAAAACGTTGTAATTGTCGGCCAGCACGGGAGAGACGGGATGCGAGGCGGCAGTGGCGTTGGCGTTCATAGGCGTTCTCCTTCCCGGGTTTCATTCATCTTTTTTTCCATAATTCGCCTTTCGTAAACGCTCGGACCGGCCAAGGGCCTACCATGTTTCGACAGGCCTTGCGCTGCTGCAGAGCGCGGAACAACCGCAAAAAAGCCGCATCCCCCGAAATCATTTCGGTTGAATGCGGCTTCATGCATGCTCTTGCGCGTGCTTCGCTGCGCGTATGGCGCGTACTTCGCTCGCCTATGGCGCGGGTTACGGCAGCCGGTACACCGCGAACGGATCGCCGTGCCGGAACGGCTCGCTGGCGGCGTCCAGCTCCGCTTCCAACGCTGCCGTCACTTGGATCTCGAGGCTGCTCAGGTTATCCTCCAGCTGCTCGACCCGCGTCGCGCCCGCGATAACCGTGGCCACGGCCGGCCGAGCCATCAGCCAGGCCAGCGACAGCGCGCCCGGCCGGCATCCGTTCGCTTCAGCGATCGTCCGGACAGCTTGGCCAAGCGCTAGCTCGCGGTCGTTCATGAACCGGTTGAAGCCTTTGTCGGTGTCCGCCCTGGAGCCCTTCGGCGCGGCGTCCGACGAAGCCGCCGCATACTTGCCGCTCAGGATGCCCCCTGCGAGCGGGAAGTACGGAATGATGCCCACCTGCTGATCCCGGCAGGCCGGCACGAGCTCGCGCTCCGGCGTGCGGTCGGCCAGCGAGTAGCTCGCCTGCACGGACACGTACCGGCTGAAGCCGCGCAGCTCGCTGATACCGAGCGCCTTGGTCAGCTCCCATGCCGCGTAGTTGGAGGCGCCGATGTAGCGCACTTTGCCTGCGCGGATGAAGTCGTCGAGCGCGCGGAGCGTCTCCTCCAGCGGCGTATGCGGATCGAACGTATGGATCTGATAGAGATCCACGTAGTCGGTCCGGAGACGGTTCAGGCTCTCCTCCAGCTCGCGCTGCAGATGCTGGCGGGACGAGCCGCCGCCGTTCGGTCCCTCCCTGCGGGGCAGTCCGGCTTTCGTCGCCAGCACGGCCCGGTCGCGCTTGCCCTTCAGCGCGTGTCCGATGATCGTTTCGGATTCCGTTCCCGCGTAAATATTGGCCGTATCGATGAAATTGACGCCCCGGTCAAGGGCATAATCGATGATGGCGGTCGACGCCGCGCGGTCGCAGCGCTTGCCGAACGCGTTCGTGCCTAGCCCGAGCGCCGATACGGCGAGCCCGCTTCCGCCAAGACGACGGTATTCCATGTCGCATCGCTCCTTCTCACCATTCGTTATCGTTCGCGCTGGCGAATACTTCCATGGACTCAGTATCCCGCACGCCGGGGATGCGTGTCAAATCGCGCGGCGCGCAAATTCTATTGGGAATTAAGCGCGATTTTTGATACAATAATTGAAAATTTGTTGAAGGGGATCGTTATGGACTACATCAGCACACGTGGCAAAATCGCACCGGTCGGCTTTATCGACGGCGTCCTAATGGGTCTGGCCGATGACGGCGGACTTCTCGTTCCGAAGCATATTCCGCAATTATCCGAAGCAACGCTGCGCGCCTGGCAGAACCTCTCGTACCCGGAGCTGGCGCTGGAGCTGTTCTCGCTGTACATCGACGGCGAAATTCCGCGCGAGGAGCTGAAGCAGCTCGTCGACGAAAGCTACGGCAATTTCCGCGACGACGAAGTGACGCCGGTACGCCGCGTGAACAACGGATTGCATATTCTGGAGCTGTTCCACGGCCCGACGTTCGCGTTCAAGGACATCGCGCTGCAATTTCTCGGCAACCTGTACGGATATATCTCCAAGAAGCGGAACTCGACCATCCATATCCTCGGCGCGACGTCCGGCGATACCGGCGCTTCCGCGATCGAAGGCGTGCGCGGCAAGGAAGGCATCCGTATCTGCATCCTCCATCCGCACGGCAAAGTGAGCAAGGTGCAGGAGCTGCAAATGACGACGGTCGACGACGCCAACGTGCTGAACCTGGCCGTGGACGGCAATTTCGACGACTGCCAGCGCATCATCAAGGAGCTGTTCGCCGACGTCGCATTCAAGCAGCGCTACCATCTGCGGGCGATCAATTCCATTAACATCGCCCGGATTCTCGCGCAGACGGTCTATTACTTCTACGCCTACTTCCAGCTGGCGAAGCAGGGCCAAGGCGAGAAGGTCAACTTCAGCGTGCCGACGGGCAACTTCGGCGACATCTTCGCGGGCTACATGGCCAAGCGCATGGGCTTGCCGATCAACAAGCTCATCCTGGCGACGAACGAGAACAACATTCTGGAGCGCTTCATCAAGGAGGGCGTGTACCAGCCTGGCGAGTTCCGCGGCACCCACAGCCCCTCCATGGACATTCAAGTGGCGAGCAACTTCGAGCGCTACCTGTACTATCTGAACGGCGAAGACGCGGGTATCGTCTCCGCGATCATGGACGACTTCAAACGCGACGGCCGCGTTGTCATCACGGGCGACGCCCTGAAGCAGGCGCAAGCCGATTTCGCGGCATACGGCGTGCGGAACGAGGAGTGCCTGCGCGAAATCGACGCTTGCTTCAAGGCATACAGCTACCTGCTCGATCCGCATACGGCATGCGGCGTAGCGGCAGCGCATCGCTTCACGGCGGACGACGAAGTGACCGTCGCCTTGTCGACGGCGCATCCGGCCAAGTTCGACGAAGCCATTCGCCTGCTCGACATCAAGCAGACGGCGCCAGCCCAAATCCAGGCGCTCGCCGACAAGCCGCAGTTCCAAACCCGCGTCGCGGGCACGAACGAAGCGGTGGCGGATCAGCTGGTTCGTTTCTTCTAGCATATGAACGCGCGGCAACAGGCGCTGCGCAAAAACAGCACCTCAGGGATCTTGGTTGATCCTTGAGGTGCTGTTTGATTGGTTCGGGCCGTTCCGTTCGGCCAGGCTCTCCCGCCAGCTGCTCCTGCTCCGGCGCAGGCTTATCTTACTCGGGTGGCGGCTTCTCCAGCCTGTGTCCGTTGGCGACGACGTGCTTCAACCGGTTATCGAGATGCCCGAGCGCATCATAATAACCCATATTTTCCTAACTAAGAAAGAATTGCACATCCGCTTCATGGAAGCAAATGTGCAATTCTGGCTGCCGAGAAAATAGACGAAGCCGCATCGCCTGAACGAGACCCCCCCTATGCAACGGACACAGGATCCGCTATTTGTATGGAAATCGGTGTTTTGGGCTGGCATTCGGACACAGGATTCGTTATTGCCTCCGGATAGCACCGAATGTCTGCATGTGGGGTGAAATAGCGCATCTCCTGTCCGCAAGCACACGGAAAGACAAGGAAAGCCGGCCAATAACGCATCTCTTGTCCGCTTCCTTGCTTCGAAAAGGAGCAGCTACCGTGAAGGCAAACTGCTCCTGGATCATTGAACAATAGTTTCCCGTTAGCCATCCATGCCCCTCTCGGGGCACCACAGCGTAATGAAAATTTTGATGCGGCGTTTTATACTATTCTTACGGCTGGTGAGGAAGGTCGTTAAGCTATGGTGTCGCGAACCCATCCGTTAGTCTGACTACGACGGCCACGGTGCACCACGGTATGTCGCTCCTTTTTGGAAGCACGCGGGGTAGAGTAATCCTTTTCTGGTTGTTGCCCAGTCCTCAATTTCAACTGCCGTAGAAAGGTGAATGTTATGGATATCCTGATCGAACGTGCTTGCGGTTTGGATGTTCACAAGAAGTCCATCACTGCTTGCGTCATGACTCCCGAAGGAAAGGAGATTAAGACGTTTCGCACACACACGCGTTCCTGCTCGATCTGATCGACTGGATCAAGCAGCATCGCTGTACGCATGTGGCCATGGAGAGTACCGGCGTTTTCTGGAAACCCATCGTCAACCTGCTTGAAGCCGAAGAGATTCAGTTCCTGGTCGTGAATGCCCAGCACATCAAAGCGGTTCCCGGCAGGAAAACGGACGTGAAGGATGCGGAGTGGATTTGCAATCTGCTGCGGCATGGGCTGCTGAAGCCCAGCTATATTCCAGATCGCAACCAACGCGAACTTCGTGAGTTGGTCCGCTACCGTAGAAGCCTGATTCAGGAACGGTCCCGTGAACATAACCGGGTCCAAAAGGTCCTGGAAGGCGCCAATATTAAGCTCGCTGCTGTGGTCTCCGACACTATGGGCGTAAGCAGCCGCGATATGATGGGCGCCATGATCGAGGGTGAAGAAGATCCGGAAAAGCTGGCCGCCTTCGCCAGGCGGACCTTGAAGAAAAAGAAAGAAGAACCCGAATTAGCCTTGCGCGGAAACATGAGCGCCCACCAGCGGATCATGCTGAAAACCATGCTCACGCACGTCGATTTTCTGAATGAGCAAATTCTCGAACTGGATACGGAGGTAGCCAAACGGCTCGACCCTTTTCAGCAAGACATTGATCGGCTGGATACGATTCCCGGCATCGGCCGGCGTACCGCAGAACAAATTCTGGCCGAAGTGGGGACGGATGTCGCTTCGCGCTTCCCTTCCGCCGCTCACCTCTGTTCGTGGGCCGGCCTGGTCCCCGGCCAAAATGAAAGTGCCGGCAAACGCAAATCCTCGAAAACGCGCAAAGGCAACAAATATCACCGAGCGGCGCTGATTGAAGTCGCCCCTTCGTATGGTAGATCCGATAATTACCTGGGAGTCCAGTACCGACGCATCGCCGCACGAAAAGGCAGACACCGGCTGCCGTAGCTGTCGCCCACTCCATCATGGCCATTGTTTACCATCTTCTCACACGGCGAGAAGGTTACAAAGATTTAGGCAGCCATTACTTTGAGCAACGGCAGCAAGAAGCGATCGTAAGACAAGCCATACGAAAACTCGAGAATCTTTGTTTTCAGGTTGCGCTCTCTGCCACACAGGCCTCTTAACGTTCTAATTCCCATACAACCAAGCAAGCACAGTTTTTGGCTTAGTTTCGTGCTGCCATTTTTGGGTCTCTGCTATGAGTAATTTTCGGGGTAGTTAAACGGAAAGGCAGCGTCTGATCCGACCAATCCGGTACGGCGGGTGTGCTCCTTCTACGAACATTTTCGGCAAAAGTATACCTTCAATTGGGGTATTGGCGGGGACCAGGGAGGCTTGCTGGAATGCCGCGAATAGGTAAAATGGAAGTGAGCTACGAGAAGGAGGCATGACGATGACAAATACTTCGAAGGAACCGGCTCTGCCGGAAGTACATGACGAGAAGAAGGAAAAGATACGGAAATACCACATCCTCAACCAGCTCGCTTTGAAGGGACAAACGGTGCTTGCCGGTTCTTCACTGATGGAGTTTTTCCCGATCAATGAAATGCAGATGAAGCTGGAGACCCGATATTGCATCTATAATCGCGGCATTGCCGGCTATGTGACGGTAGATTTACTCGCGTCCATGGAGGCGTGCATCTTCGAGCTGGAGCCCTCCAAGCTTTTTATCAACATCGGAACCAACGATATCAGCGCACCCGGCTATCAGCTGGGGCATCTGCTGGCGAATTACGATGAGATTCTGACCCAACTTGCCAGGCGGCTTCCCGACTGCCGGGTGTATGTCATGGCCTATTACCCCGTGAACGCCAAGGTGGAGTTTCCCTTCGTGCCCAAAGCTTCCATGGAAGAAGTGTTCCAGCGCAGGACGAACAAGGCGATTCGGGAAGCGAACCGGGCGATCGAGCGGCTTGCGGCCAAGCACAACCATACCTTCATTGATGTGAACGAAGGGCTGACGGACGAGGAAGGAAATCTGAAATCGGAATTCAGCAGCGACGGAATTCACATATACGCAAACGGATATGCCGTCATCTTGAACAATTTAATGCCCTATCTGTAAGTGCGGTAACATGAATATACATGAACTTGAAACGGGACAGACTTAAAGAATCAATATCAATATTCGATTTAATCATCAAGCTAACCTCCGATAGCTTAACAAGCATAAGCAGACAACCGAAGCTTTTTATTCGTGTCGTTCACAGTAACCAGGCACGATTTGACCAGCCAATCGCTTCATCCAATTTTGTTGTCTTAATGCGCCCACGTCCAAGAACACCGAAGTAGGTCATTTTCTGGCGGTCACGGGCCACGAGGACACAAACCTGGTCGTTGCTCATGCCGCCGATAAAACAAGGTGACATAACGAACCCAAAGATGAGGTCTACGCGTGCGCTGAAGAGGCGTATTTGTTAAGTCGTTATACGTCTGTAAACAGGATTTACAACGGTAACGCTGCCGGTTGACCACTCCAGCACGCGTTTGAACAGAAAATTCCCCAAATCGAACGACAGAGTGGGCTGTGCAATGCGGAAACTAAAAGAAGAGGGAGCTATCCCTTGGTCATCTTCGATGACTTTTGGGACAGTCCCTTCTTCTTCGATTTATTCGATTAGAATCGAAGCTTTAGCGGCCCATATGCTGGGCAATCAACGGTTTACTCCCAGAGCCGTGCTTGCGTTAACGGAACTATTGGCAACGGAGCGGACCGCAACATGTTATCGAATGCGGCTTGGTCGCTGAAACGGCAGCACGCGCGCGAAGTCCATCAGCTTAACGACGGCTAGCGCCGCCTGAACGCCTAGTTAAAATGCTTGAACTGCGGCAGATAGTCCCGGTTCGCTTCGAACATCTCGTCTACCATGGACTTGATTTCGCTCAGGCTGAGCACGGCCGATGTCAGCGGATCGAAGCATACGGCATGGAAGATTCGCCGCGGATCCCCTGTCAGCGCGCCTTCGACCGCCATCTCCTCGCACCTCGCGCTTATATTCGTCAAGGCTGCCAGCTGGCTGGGCAGCGCGCCCGCGCGGATCGGCTCGAGACCTCTCTTGGACGCCAGTACGGGCACTTCGACGCAGCAGCCGTCGGGCAAATTATCGATCAGATTCGTGTTCCGGACATTGCCGTTGAACTTGAACAAGGTCCCGTCCCCGATCGTGGCGTTGAAGATGGAAGCCGCGTATTCCTCGCCCCGCTTTAAATCGATCGGTTCGTCCGTCCATCGCTGCATCTGCGCTCTCCAGTCGCTCTGCCGCTTCTCGTACCCTTTGACGATATACGCGTATTCGCCGGGGTTCCAGCCCGTGCCGTGCGTGCAGTACTTCTCGATCAGGTCGGGCCGCTTGCGAAACCAGGCGTTGTACTCCGAATTATGGCCGCTGGATTCGGTCACGTAATAGTCGAGATGAAGGAACATTTCGTTGCGCACTTGTTCCTCGTTGTAAATCCGGGGATCGTTCATCGCCTCCCGGATGAGCGGATAGGCGTCCTTGCCGTTCCAGCGATAATCCAGATAGAATGCCTGGTGGTTAATGCCCGCGCACAGATAGGTGATTTCGTCCATCGGCGCGCCGATCCATCTGGCCAGCATGGCGGCCGTTCCTTGGACGCTATGGCACAAGCCGGTGACGGTGATGCTCGTCTCGCTTTGCATCGCCCTGCACAGCATCGCCATCGGATTCGTGTAGTTCAGCACGATCGCTTGCGGGCAATACCGTTCGATATCGCGGCAGATGTCCAGCATCACCGGGATCGTCCGCAGCGCCCGGAAGATGCCCGAAGGTCCCCGCGTATCGCCCACGTTAATATCGACGCCGTACTTCTTGGGGATTTCGATATCCTTCCGCCATACGTTCAAGCCGCCGGCCAGGATGGTGCACACGACCCCGTCCGCTCCGGGCAGCGCCGCTTTCCGGTCCGTATGCGCTTCCACGTTGGCGGGATACTGACCGGCGGCGATGATCTTCTCCACCGTCTTCTTCGCGTAGCCGAGACGCTCCTCGTCGATATCGACCAGCGAGATCGTGCACGCCGCGAAGGCGGGAAACGTCAGCAGGTCGCGAACGAGGTTCTTGGTAAATACGAGACTGCCTGCGCCGATAAACACGATTTTCTTCATATGCATCCTCCCTTATGAGCCTAACAACGCAACGGTTCCCGAAGTGTCAAGTCAGCCCTTGATGCCCGTCGTTGATATCCCTTGAATAAATGTACGCTGGGCGAAGAAGAACAGAACGATGATCGGCAATGTCGCGACGGTCGAAGCCGCCATCAGCATCCCCCACCTGGTGCCGTACTGACCGATGAATTGCTGCAGGCCGAGCGATACCGTAAACTTCTTCTCGTTGCTCAAATAAATCAACGGGCCCATAAAATCGTTCCAGTGATTGATGAACGTGAATAACGCCACCGTAGCGAGCGCGGGCTTGGCGAGGGGAAGAATGATTTGCCAGAACGTCCGGAATTCCGAACAGCCGTCGATCTTGGCCGCCTCGGACAGTTCATGCGGGATCGTAAGGAAGAACTGCCGCAGCAAGAAGATGAAGAACGCCCCGCCGAAAAAAGCCGGTACGATGAGCGGCTTGAAGGTGCCGACCCAGCCGATGGTCTGGAAAATAACGAAGATGGGAATCATCGTCACCTGGGACGGCAGCATCATCGTGCTGAGCATGACGATGAACAGCACGTTCCGCCCCGGCCATTGAATTCTGGCGAACCCGTAAGCGACAAGCGCGGAAGAAACGCATGTGCCGGCCATCGCCCAAATGCAGATCGTGAGCGTGTTGGTGACGTACCTGCCGAACGGAACGAACGTCAGTGCCTCCGGAAAGTTGGACCATAAGAATTTATCCGGAATCCATTCCGGCGGCCAGACGAAGATCTGCGCTTCCGGCTTCAACGCGGTAGACAGCATCCATACGAACGGAAATAGAAACGACAGGCCCAGAACGATCAAGCAAAGATGCGTGACGGCTTGCTTGACGGCCCCCCTGCTCTGCCTGCTTAAACTTGTCGAACCAACCGCTTTAACCGCCGGCATTTCGATCTCTCCTTTCGCGGCATCCGCAAGCGGGCGGGAGGAAGCCGCTTCCTTCCGCCCTGCATCGGAACGCTAGTTATCTTTGGCGATTTCGGCCTCGACTTCCTTCTGCAAGGCGTCCAGCGCCGCCTTCGGATCCTTGTTCGCGGTCATGACCGATTCCTCGGCCTTCGCAGCCCGGTCCCAATAATACTGCTGAACCGGAATAACGGGCGTGATCTGCGCATTCGGGCTTCCGAGCAGTTCGACGAACGTTTTCCTGGCCGGAATTTCATTGATGAAATCCTGGTAAGCCGGTTTCTCCGTAATGGTCGGCGAAGGCGGAATCCAGCCGCCCTTGGTCAGCATTTGAGCAGCCCAATCCTCGTTGTGGTAGCCGGTCAGCCACAGGATGAATTCCCACGCTTCCTTCGGATGCTTGGCCTTCTCGGGGATGATATTGAAGTTGCCGTTCACCCAGGTTGCGTTCTGTTTGCCCGAGTCTTCGGGGTAAGGGAGCGGCATAATGCCGTACTTCAAATCCGGCGCGTAGTTCTTCAGATCCTCGAGCCGCCACATGCCGTCCATGGCGAAGACTTGTTTGCCGCTGAGGAACGGCCACGCCGAATTCACGTTGGACGACATGCTCTTGTTGAAGGCGGCTACTTTCTTCGGATCGAACTTCTTGGCGTACGACTGGAACCATTCCAGCGTCTTCAAGTTATTCGGATCGTTCGCCGTCGGATTTCCTTCCTCATCCGCCCACTTCCCGCCGAACGACGGGGACCACATCGTCAGGCCGCCGGGCATATAGCCGATACGCTCAATGAATCCGCGGCTGTCCGTCTTCCATAATTTATCCTGCATGGCGTCAAGCGCTTCGATCGTCTGAGGCGGGTTCTCCGCATCGAATCCTTCTTCCGTCAAAACATCCTTGTTGTAGTACATGGCGAACGTATTCATCGAGAATGGAATCGCATACATATGCCCGTTATATTTGCCGATATCCCGCACGGTCGGATACATCCAATTCTCGATATCCGGCGCGTCCGTCTGGATGTACGGGTCGAGCGAGGCGATGGCCCCCTTCTTCGCCCACGACGGAATAATCTGGTTCCACTGGGTCATGACATCCGGCGGATCGCCTCCGGCCTGCGCGGTGAGAAACTTGGCGTTGGCATCCCCGGTAATGGAGAGCGCCGTCACGTGGATGCCCGGATGCGACTTGTTGAATTCGTCGACGAGACTATCGATCAGCTTCTTCCAATCGCTCGTCCACATATGCCAGTATGTAACTTCGACAACCTTCCCGTCCCCTTTGTTCCCGGCGTCGGCAGCGTTCGCCGCGTCGGCGGCGTTCGCGGCATTGGCGGCGTTGGCGGCGTTCTGCGCGTCTTCCGTCTTCGCGTTCGTGCCGGACGACGAACAGGCGATTAAACCGACGGACATGGTGGTAATGATAGAAGTCACGATCAAGCCTTTACGTTTCATAATCATCGATCTACACCTCCGGTATCGTCTATCTTTCTCCCCCGTAGAACACCCAGCGGGCGGAACTTCTGAATACGAGCAGGGTGACGGCCATAATGAGCAGGAATAAGATCCAGGCCATGGCCGAGGCAAGCCCCATGTGGAAGTACGAGAAAGCGTTCTTGTACAGATACAGCGAGTAGAACAAGGTAGAGTCGTTCGGGCCGCCGGACGTAATGATATACGCCTGCGTGAAATACTGGAACGATCCGATCAGCCCCATGATGAGGTTGAAGAAAATGACCGGGCTGATCATCGGCAGCGTGATATAGACGATCTTGTGCCACCAGACGGCCCCGTCGATTTGCGCGGACTCGTACATCTCCTGCGGGATATCCTGCAGACCGGCCAGGTAGATGATCATCGAGCCGCCGACGCCCCACAGTCCCATGACGATCAGGGCGGGCTTGGACCATGACGGATCGACAAGCCATCCCGGGCCGGCCAAGCCGACGGCGTTCAGCATGCTGTTGATCAGTCCGAACTGCGGATCGAACAGCCACAGCCAGAGGACGGAGGACGCCACCACCGGAACGATGCTGGGCAAATAGAAGATCGTTCTGTAGACGACCATCCCTTTGATCTTGATATTCAGCAGCAGCGCCAGGGCAACGCCGCAGACGATGCCGAGCGGAACCGCGAAGGCGGTATAGTAGATCGTGTTGACAATCGATTTCCAAAACAAAACGTCCTGAAACAACTGCGAGAAATTGCCGACGCCTACCCAGTCAGGCGAGCTTACCGCATCGTAGTTCGTGAAACTGTAATACAACGATAGGAGAAAAGGAAGCAATGAGAACACGGCAAATCCAATCAGCCACGGCGACACGAAGAGCAAGCCGTTCCTCAAGTTTCTCCTCGTCATGCTGCTCATCTTGCCGGCGGTCGAGCGGACGTGCACGGCCTCTCCGATCTCTGTCCTTGCGCTTGTCAAGCGGTCACCTCCCGGGAATCACTCGTTTAAGCGGTTACATTACGGCACGACGGACGTCATCTTCTTAATCGATCGCCCCCATTCCTGTCCTGAATTTCACTGGCATGGTTATTTTACCCAGCATCCGGTTGATGCGTATTTATAAATAAACGGACAGTCTTTGTAAAAAAAAGCACTTCAATCTCCGTCGCCGTATCTATGGTCTTGCCGCCATACGGACGGCGAGGAGCCCGTCTCCTTCTGAAACCAGGCCGAAAAGGCGTGGATGCTGGGAAACCCGACTTGCTGGGCGATATGCTGAATATGGTGATCCGACAGCTCGAGCATCGTCTTCGCCTCCGACATGCGGTACTGCTGCAAATATTGCTTGGGCGACAGGCCATAGGCCTTCTTGAACGCGATGCGCAATCCGCTCTCGGACATATTCATCATCCGCGCCAGCTCGGAAATCCGTATTTCCTTGTCGATGTTGGAACGAATATACGCCGCGATCGTATCGAGCGTGACCCGGTTGTCCCGGTTCTCTACGCATTCCAAGAGGAACAGCAGGAACAGCTGAACCCATGTCCGCACGAACTGGTTAAATAGCTTCGTCGGGCGGACGGACGAGAAATGCACCCAGATGCCGAACAGCTTCTCATAGCGTTCCAGCGCATAGTACGCCAGCGGAAACAAGCAAAGCGATTGTTCGTTGGTGAGCTGCATGAAGAGCTGCCGAAGCTCGATCGACAACGGGTCGACCTGCAGGACGGCGAAGCGGATCGGCGTATTGGAGCTGAAATCGTGAGGCACCCCGGGATGAATCAGAATGGCGTCCCCCTGCTGGATCGAATAGTACCGGTCCTCCGTGTAAACCGCGCCGCACCCCAGCATCACGACGACGATCTCGAAATGCGGATGCTGGTGCATCCCCATCTTCCAGCCGGACGGGTGGTTAACGACCGCGGTGTAAAGCGATGGCATCTCAATCAAAATATCCCTCCGTTTTCACGTTTTTTTTGCAATCGATGATGAACAACCCCCCTCTATCCAAATAACCGCAATGAAACCATATATTAACTGCTCGTAAACGTCCCGTAAACGTATTGCGCACAGCAAAAAGACGTGCGAGGCTTGGTCGCGGCAAGCCTTGCACGTCTCTATGGGCGAAATCCTTGTCGTTATGTTCTGCCTTGCACCAGCGCCGGTACGTCCAGCAAATCTTCGACGACCGCGTCGGCCTGCGCAAGCTCGTCCTCCTGCGCGAAATCGAAGCGGCAGCCGATCGCGAGCAGCCCGTTGCCCTTGGCGGCCCGAATATCGGTGAGCCTGTCGCCGACGACGGCGGCTTGACCGATGGCGTATTTGCGCAGGATATGAGCGATTAGGTCGGTCTTATCCTCCGATTGAATCTGCTGGATGCTGAACGTCTCCGTCACCCAACGGTCCAGCTCGTACTGGCTGACGATCGCTTGCAAATATTCGCGCTGCCCGTTGCTGGCGATGAAGAGCGGGCAGCCCGCCTGTTTCAATGCTTCGAGCATTTCATAGACATGCGGGTATAGCGCGCCCCGGCCGCCATGAATGTTGGCGATCAGCTTGTCGTGGAAATAGTCGTTGGCGTCGCGCCTGATGTCGTCCGTATGATCCGGCATCAGCGTCTCCCATACGACGGACAGCGTAGCCCCCATAATTCTCCGATATTGCTCTATCGGCGTGATGCCCGACCATTCCTGGCGGGACGTCAAATAGGCGAACGTTTCGTCGAGCGACATCTCCAGGATCATATTGGTTTGAAACAGCGTTCCATCCATATCGAAAATTACTGCTGGCGGCATATGTACCTCTCCTATCTCCCAATGCGCATTTTGTCCAGTATACGGGTAATGCTGCGATTCAGGCAATGATAGGTTTGCCGTCGCTGCGGCCAATTTAAGCTTAACGGCGGACGCCGTGCATCCCGAATAAAAAGCGGACACAGCATTAACGGGCAGGAGATAATGATGGATCGCTCAGTATAGACCGTTTGAGCATGAGTCGTCGGAAGCTGCTGAGAAGGTTCGTCAGCTCGAAAAGCTCCTCAAAGATAAAGAACAGGAAGCCCGCCAAAAAGAAAAAGAAAACGAAGATTTAAAAGAAGAGCTGGCGATCCTAAAAAAGGCGCTGCACATCTTCGGCAAGGAACGGAATTAAGGTTCCGATTCATCGAAGATCATCGCTCCGAGTTTCGAGTGGAGAAGATGTGCAAGGTGTTAGACGTATCGCGGAGCGGCTTCTACAAATGGAAGCATGCAGTACCGAGTCCGCGACAACTGCGTAAAGAGCGGGTGATGGAACGAATTCGTTATCATTTCGAAGAGAACTCCCGACGTTACGGCAGCCCGAGAATCACCAAAATACTGCATGCGGAAGGCTTGGTCATCACAGAACGCACAGTGGGCATCTACATGCGTGAAATGGGACTGCGCTCGTGCGTCGCAAAGAAATGAAGCTTCGCTCTATGGTCTCTTTTCGTTCGCGGTACAGCCGTTTACCGGATTGGCTGAGCCGGTGGCGCTTCGCCGGCGTGTCATGGATTGCTGTGACCGTTTCGACGAACCAGCCGGCTTCATGACAGCTGGTTCACGGTGCGTTCAATGATGCAAGGAGGCGGACAGGAGATCCGCTATTCGCTTCTTTATCACGTGTTTTCGCGTGCTCGCGGACAGGGGATCCGTTATATCGGCTGACTAGCCTATTTTCGATGTCATTCGGAGACATTAACGGATCCTGTGTCCGTGCGCTCCTCCAAAAGCCCGATTTCGCCACAATAACGGATCCTCTGTCCGTTAGACTTAGAAGGGGGATCCTTTCCTTTCCTTTCCTTTCCTTTCCGTACATGCGACATAGGCTAGGCGGCGTCGACCTTCGCACATTTGGGAGGCTAGCTATACACCTTCTGGCGAGCCGAGCCGAATTTCCTTCGCCTGGCCGTCCCACTCCACGCCGAAGCCGCTGACCTCCGACAGGCTTCGCAACGGCAGCATGACGGTCGGCCCGATCAGCTTGGCCGCCGTCATCGTCTGGACGGAGCCGTTCACTTCGACGATGCCTTCGAACGGCTTCACGATCATCGTTCTCTTCCCGATCACGGCCGCTGCGGTCTTGCTGGCGTCATCCCACGTCACCTGCGCGCCCAGCAATTCGAACACTTCCCGCATCGGAATGAACACATGCGCGTCCGCGAGCAGGAGCGGCTGTGCCAAGGCCACCGTCCGGCCGTTCAACAGCAATTTCCCCGCATACTGCCGTGAGACCGAATACCCGTGCTGCGCCGCAATGTCTTCGAACGAGAGCTTCGACGTCGTAATGATGACGCTCGTGCCGAGCTCGATCTGCGGGAACAGCCAGTGAATCTCGTCGTTCTTCATCCGAATGCAGCCCGCGCTGACATATTTGCCGATGGATTTGACGTTGTTGTTGCCATGAATGGCGTACGTCGTCCCTTCCGTCCCGTTCACTTCCAGTCCCAGCCACCGGTCGCCCAGCGGATTGCGGGGATCGCCTCCGGGGATATGCTCCTTGTAATACGGTCTGTTCTTAATCTTATTGACGATCTTGAAGCTTCCTTCGGGCGTCAAGTCGCTCGTCTTGCCGGTCGCGACGGAGAAGGTCTTGATCAGCTCCCCGTCCTTGAAGAACGCCAGCTGGTTCGTCTTCTTGTTAACGATAATGAGCTCGTTCGAGCTCGCCATGGCGCTCGCGCTCGGCAGGAACGGTCCGTTCCACAACAGGGCAAACGCGGCAAACAGGCAGATGACGTGCAAACGATACCGTTTCAAACCCAAACGACCTCCCATGCATCATGAACGATAATTTAATCTATGACGCGGACAGGCGCGATGATCACTTTGATTTCGCGTTATGTGCCTTCATGCTCCCAGCGATGGCTTCCTGGCACGCGGATAGCAAGAAGGGCCCTGCATATCGCAAGGCCCCCCGCCTGAACTGCCTGTTCCGTACAGCCCCTTAATTCGTTATAATCAGATCCCCGAACTGCGCCGGATCTTTGCCGCTGGCAATGCCGCCCATATAGGACAGCCAGCCTTTGCGGCCGCTGCCGTCGCTGTCGTTCACGACGAACGACAGGCCGATGTCCTTCGTTCCGGCGTACGCCGAAGGCATAATGTCGGCCCACGCGAACGCAAGCGTATACGTCGTCGTCTTGTTCGGTTCGTCCCGCTTCACGAAGCCGTGGCTGCGCGTCAGCAGCTGGCCGTAGGACAATCCGAGCGCCGGATAATCCGTCCGGTCGACCGCGATGCCGTACGCGCCGGTCGACGAGTTAAGCGCCGCCGTGAAGCTGAGATGCGGGCCGCCGGAGACGATACCGGACGCGCGGGCAGGGTCGATCGACACTTGCAGGCTGTCGCCCGCCCAAGCGTCGACGATGTTGGCGGACGTCATGGAATGGGTATCGTCCTTCACTTGCACGGCAAGATAGAGGTAGTCGTCGTCCCACTTCACTTTGGCCGTCGCGCTCTGATCGTTGACGCCGCCCCATGTGCCGGATGCCTGCGACGCTTGATCGAGCGCGATATCCGCCGCTCCCGTCCATTCGCTCGCATGGATCGTGCCGTCGATCGTGATCGCGGATGCCGCTTTCGGCGCCGACAGGCCGCTGATCGGCCGTGCAATGTCGAACGAGAACCCGTCCGGCAGCGCCGCATGGAACGCATACGATGCCGTCGCGTAGCTGTCGAGCGCCGGCACGGTGAAGACGGCCGTGCCCGAGCCGCTGCCGCTGACCGAGGCGATCGTCTGCGTCTGCGTCCAGCCGCTTGGCCCCGTGGCCGTCACGACGATATTCGAGAGCGGCGCGGAAGACAGGTTGTTGTACTTGAAGTTCAGATTGTAACCCCCCGAAGCGTTGAGCGAAGGGGAGATGGCCGTGCTGTAAAGCCCCTTCGTCGTGAACGATACGTTCTTCGTCGGATACGCCGTGCCGCCCGATACCGGCGTTATGCCGATCGTGCCCTGGAACTGCTGGAAGCTCGACGGCACGTTCAGGACGATCGTGTCCTTGGCATGGCCCGAAGCGAACGAACCGCCCGAAGCGACCGTCCAGCCCGTCGGCAAGGTCAGGTTATACGTGCCGGACAGCGCCTGCGCCGCGGCATCGCGCTGGATATCGATCGCGACCGTGCCGCCGATCGGCGCGCTCACATCGTCGAACAGCGGCGTGAAGCCGGTGTTCTGCACCTGGAACACCCGCACCCAGTCGACGTACATTTCCGCCGTGCTGCCGTAGCGGTCGAAGCCGCCGCGGTAGGAGTCGGCGTCGCTCTGCCGGAACGCATTGTTGATCATGAAGTAGTTGCCGACCGTCCAGCTGCGATCCAGCGTCGGATGCGACGAATTCGGAATGTATTGGTCATCCAGATAGTAGTAAGTCGTGTCTTGCGTGATCAGCATGCCGTACGTGTGCCAGCCCTCGGCCAGGTTGATGCCGCTGCCCAGGCTGTCCGTGCTTACGGAGCCGCCGGTATGGATGCCGCCGTACCCGTCGCCCCACGTATGGTGGTTGAACGTCGACGTCGTCGGATTGCCGCCCATGTATGCTTCGAGCACGTCAAGCTCGTCGTTGCCGGGACGTCCGTTCGGATCGTTCGGCGTCAGCGTCCAGAATGCCGGCCACAGGCCCGGATTCGGAGGCAGGAACAGCCGTGTTTCGAAATATTGCGCGGAGCCCGGCTGCGTGACGAAGCCCGAACCGTCGGTGCCCATCGAGGCAAGGAAGCCGGTCGTGTACTTCTGGCCCCAGTTCGGCTCGATCTGGGTACCCCAATCCTTCGTCTCGATCTTCATGTAGTCCGAGCCGACGATGGAGAACGGGCTGTAATTGCTCACCGCGCTGCCGTACGAGTAGTTCGGCGGCGTGAACTTCGCGTCGCCGTATTCCGGCCAGCCGCTGGGATCCGGCTTGGCTGCCGCGTACTGCGCCGCGCCTGCCCCGGTATACGAAATCGTCGGCAGCGCCGTAAAGTCGTCCAGGTACACTTGCTGCATGGTCAATCCGTGGGCGGCGATCGCCGCGGGAACCGTGCCGCGCGTATTGCCCGGCCCGCCGTCCCATGCCGTCGAGCCCGCGTTATTCATCAGCTGCAGGTAGCTGTCGTCGGATTCGCCCGCGGCGTTCCAGGCCCGGATATGGATCGCGACCGGTCCTTTCGGGAAGTCCGCGGCGTTGAACGTGAAAGTGCCTTTGCCGCTGTCGTTCTGGTCGAGCGCGATGTTGGGCGACGTGAGCGATTTCATGTAGCCGTAAGCGTTCGTATGCGCCGCGTCCGGCGCATGCAGCGATTCGGCGCTTGCGCTCGTGAAGCCCGGCGCGTAGAACGTCACGTTGACGGAGCTGCCGTTGACGTCCGAGTAGTAAGCCGGACTCGTCACGTTGATCAGCTTGAATTTATAAGGGCTTGTGCCGCCGCCCGCGCTCGGCGTGTACTCGAACGCCTTGATCAGCGCATACGCGCTGCCGGAGACCGATTTGCCGGCTACTTTCACCGAGAGGGTATGGGAACCCGCCGGAAGCGAAGCTTCCTCGTACACCTTGACCGAATCCTGCCAGGTCGCGCCGTACGTGTCGATCGTATCTTCCAGCAAGCCGTCCAGGTAGAGCTTCACGATGCCGCCCTGCTGCTGCTTCGTCATGTAGAGCGCGATGGACGTGCCCGTGAAGCGGAAATCCATCGATTCGTTCGCATTATCCGCGTTGTCGTACATCCACGACCAGTTGTCGCTCCACCAGCCCGCGCCGTTGAACGCGAACTCGGGCTCTGCCGCGCTGGTGGTCCATGCGCCGGCATGCGGATTGCTGTCCGCGTTCACGACGACCTTGTTCGGATCGGTACCCGGATCAGTTCCTGGATCGGTGCCGGGATCCGTCGACGCCGTGCCGTAATCGAACGCCTTGACCAGAATATACGCGTCGCCCGCGATCGACTTGCCCGCGACTTCGACTGTAATCGAATGGGCGCCCTGCGTCAGCCCCGTCAGCTCGTAGACGTTCGCCGATTCGATCCAATACGGATTGACCGTATCCACCGTCGTCTTCAGCGCGCCGTCGACATAGATGTTCGCTTTGCCGCCCTGCGTGTGCTTCGTCATATACAGCCGGATGGAATTGCCCGTGAAGTTGAACTGCACCGCGTCGTTCGCATTCGCCGCGTTGTCGTACATCCACGACCAGCCGTCGCTCCACCAGCCCGTGCCGGTGAACGCGAATGCGGTCTGCGCCGCGTTGGCGCTCCATTGCCCGCTGCCTGGCACCGCGTTCTTGTCGACCACCGTATGGCCGGCTGCCGGCGCCGGCGGCGGGTCGTAATTATCCGGCGGCTGCGTGCCGTAATCGAATGCCTTGATCAGCACGTAAGCATCGGTTGCGATCGACTTGCCGGTCACCTCGACCGTGATGGAATGGGTTCCCTGCGTCAGGTCCTTCTCGAACACCATCGCCGATTCCACCCAGCCCGCCGACGCCGTGTCGACCGTCGTCTGCAGCACGTCGTCGACGTAGATGTTCGCCTTGCCGCCCAAGTTATGCTTCGTCATGTACAGCTTGATGGAATTGCCGGTGAAAGCGAACTTCACCGCGTCGTTCGTATTCGCGACGTTGTCGTACATCCACGACCAGGCATCGCTCCACCAGCCCGTGCCGGTGAACTGGAAAGCCGTCTGCGCCGCGTTGCCCGTCCATTGGCCGCCGTTCGGCACCGCCGCCGCATCCACGAGCGTATGGTTCGCCGCGGCTGCCGGCGGCGGCGTCAAGTCGGCGGACGGCGGCGTGCCGTACACGAACGACTTGATCAGCACGTACGCATCCGTCGCGACGGACTTGCCCGCCACTTCGACCTTCAGCGTATGGGCGCCCATCGACAGTCCCGTCTGCTCGAAGACATTGGCCGATTCGACCCAGGTCGGATTGACCGTGTCGACGGTCGTCTTCAACGCGTCGTCCACATAAATGTTCACGATGCCGCCATGATCGTGCTTGGTCATGTTCAGCGCCACGTAATCGCCCGTGAAATGAAACGTGACCGCCTCGTTCGCGTTCGCGACGTTGTCGTACATCCATGACCACGCGTCGCTCCACCACATCGAGCCGGTGAACGTGAACGCCGTTTGGGTCGTATTGCCGGTCCATTGGCCGGCATACGGAACGGCCGCCGCGTCTACGGTCGTCAGAATCTCGCCGGGCAGCGGGTCGGCTGCGGCCGTGCGGACGGTTCCGGGGAAAAGCCCGGCAATCAGAAGCACGGCGGCAAGCAGCAGCGACGTCCATTTGGCTATCGGTTTGTTATTCATCCCATCCTCCTACTCCGCATTGAAATCGATTTCGCTTCACGCCCGTCCGCCATTGCCTTGCGCATGGCAAGGCCGCTGATAACGGACGGCGGCACAACCCCGATACGATATCTCCTCCTTTCGGCAGCGGGACGAATGCCCCAATGTCGAGAAGATCGTATCACTGGCATGGTGCTGCGGATACGGGACAGAAATCCGATTTCTATGGCAGAAGCAGCATTTTGCGAAGGACGCATGGCGGATTCCGCCGGCGCCGCTTGGCCGCAAGCGATACGCTGCTGTCGATGCGCCAATGTCGGTGCATCATTGTCGGTGCATCCTTGTCGATGCGCCATTGTCGATGCGCGAAGTAGAACTCTCTCGTTAGCCATTGCGAGATTGCTTCAATTTCCCCCTATACTCGTTCGGCGTTTTGCCGGTATGCTTCTTGAACACTTCGGAGAAGTAAGCCGGATCGGAATACCCGACCATCTCCACGATCTCGTACACTTTGTAGCTGTTGTCGAGCATCAGCTCCTTCGCTTTGTTCATGCGAACGGCCGTTAAATATCTCAGGAACCGCTCGCCCGCGTTCTTGAACAGCAAGGACAAATGCCCGGTCGAAATAAACACGTGGTCCGCCACTTCCTTCAACGTCAAGCTCCGGCCGTAGTTGGCCCGCATGTACCGCTTCGCTTCCACGAGAATAATGCTGTCCCGGGAGGCGGCATCCGGCTCCGCGCCGGCGTCTTCCTCGCCCGCCGCTTCCCCGGTGTCCGGCTCCCATACCGGATCGTCCTCCACCATGCGCGGGGACGCGGTATACACGGCGCCTTCCTCCGTGTTGCCGGCCAGCGCCGACTTCGCGGCTTGCATCGACCGGCAGACGGCGGACGGGCTCGCGACCGTCGTCCCGATGCCGACGGAGAACGTCGACTTGAACAGGCCGACGTACCGGTGCAGCTGGCAGACAATCGCCCGGAAATGCTGCCGGTCGCCGCCGGTGGACAGCAAATAGACCTCCAAATCCGCTTTATCGACCAGATGATAGCCGTATTGCTGCGAGTCCCAGAGGTCCGTCATGATATTGTCCAGCGAGAAGGTGAGCAAATTGCGTTCCCGCTCCGGAATGCGCTGCCCGTGAATGGCCAGCCGGTCCAGCCGGATGACCGCCGCCGTATAAGTTCCCGACTCCAGCAGCACTTCGCTCTCCGCGCTGTCCTGCTCCAGCCCCTCGCCCTGCAGCGGGTACTCGAACAGCCGGCCGAGGAAATTGTCCCGCAGCACTTTCGTCAGCTGGCTCGCCTTGCGCGTCAATACTTCCAGCCGGTGCCGGTGCAGCTTCTGCTCGTCCAGCCGGGCCGTCAGGCGCTTCATCGTACCGGCCAGCTCCAAGAAGGAGACGGGCTTGAGCAAATAATCGACCACGCCGTTCTGCGTCGCTTTCTGCGCATAACCGAAATCGCTGTGGCCCGATAAGACAATGATTTTCATATAAGGATAATTGCGGTGCAGCGACTCCATTAATGCAATCCCGTCCATGAACGGCATTCGGATGTCCGTCATGACGATATCGACCGGATGGGCCGACAGGAATTGAAGCGCTTCCAAACCATGGATGCAGCAACCGGCGACCTCGATCCCCAGCTCCCCCCATTTCCAACCGGCAAGCCCGTCGCGTATCACTTTCTCGTCGTCAACAATCAATAGCTGATACATGCCAGATCGTCCCCCCGAGCGGATAGTGAAACTTATCCTATTCTGATGTGAACAAAACGGCGACGTCGCCGTCGCCGCTTGTCTTCTTTATGATAAAGCGGGATTTCAAGCGTTGTCCATACTTGCGTACGGTCCGGCTTCGCCGGCCGCTCCCCATGCCTTGTTCGGACGATCGCCCATCTTCAGCGTCAGCACGCCTCCGGCGGCCGCATCCTCGTGGCGGATGCGCGGCTCGGTCAGCGGCACGCCGTTCATGGCCGCGGCCTGCACGTACTTGTTGCGCTCGGACACGCCTTCCGCGACGATCGTGAACGTCCTGCCGCCGCCAAGGGCGATTTCCGTCCGCTCGAACAGCGGGCTGCCGATCTCGTAGCTCGCCTTGCCCGGGCAAACCGGATAGAAGCCCATCGCGCTGAACACATACCACGACGACATCGCGCCGTTATCCTCGTCGCCGCAAATGCCGGTCGGCGTCGCCTGGTACCAGAGCTTCATGATCTCGCGCAGACGGCGCTGGGTTTTCCAAGGCGATGCGGTGTAATTGTACAGGTACGGAATATGGAAGGCCGGCTCGTTGCCTTGGCAGTATTGGCCGATCAGGCCGGTCGCATCCGGGAATTGCCCGAGGAAACGGTATTTCGAGTCGCCGTACTGCTCCGTGAAGAGCGCGTCCAGCCGCTCCTCGAACTTCGCCGGTCCGCCCATCAGCTCGATCAGCCCCTCGATGTCGTGCTGCACGTGGAAGCTGTAGATCCAGGCGTTGCATTCGGAGAAATAATCCCGTCCGCCCAGCCCGCCGCCGTACTTCGGATCGAACGATTCGACCCATTCGCCGTCGGCCGATCTCGGCGACATGAATCCGTTCGCCTCGTTGTACAGCTTGCGGTAATTCTGCGAGCGGCGCATGAAGTACGCATAGTCGTCCATATGGCCAAGCTCGCGCGCCAGCTGCGCGATGCACCAGTCGTCGTACGCGTGCTCCAGCGTCACGGCCACGGATTGCCGGCGCTCGAAGCCGTCCACTTCCGCCACCCATTCCGTCTCGCCCGGACGCAGCGCCGGAACGTAGCCATGCTCCAAATAATGGCGGTCCAGCTCCGTCAACGGACCGTGCACCCAAGGGAGCATCGTGATTTCCGTCGCGTTGACCTTCATCGCCTCGTACGCTTTGGCCACGTCGAAATTCCGATAGCCTTTGACATACGCATCGTAGATGAGCGCGGCGCTGTGGTTGCCCGTCATGACCGGCAGATCGCCCTGCACGAACGGGAACTGCGGCAGCCAGCCGGATTGCTCGTACATGCGGACGTACGATTGGATCATGTCCTGCTTCCGTTCCGGGTCGAGCAGCTGCTGCAGCGGGTGCAGGCAGCGGTATGTATCCCAGATGTTGTCCGTCACGTAGAAGCCGCGTTCGCCGCTCTCGTGGATCTGACGGTCGTAGCCGCTGTAATACCGGCCGTCCTCGGCGATATCGCTCATATTGATCAGCGACCGGTACAGCGAGGTGTAGAAAATGGCGCGCTGCTCCTCCGAGCCGCCGGTCACCTCGATCCGGCTGAGCGCGTCCTGCCATATGTCGCGGGCCGCCTGCTTCGTCTGCTCGAACGAGCGTCCTTCCAGCTCGCCGCTCAGATTGGCCTGCGCCTGAACCCCGTCGATGTACGAGATGCCCGCGCGAACCTCGAGCAAGCCTTCCTTCGCGGCCGCCCGGAGCATGCAGCCGGCATCGCGTTCCGACCGCCAATCGCCGATCCGTTCGACCGGCTGCGAGAAGACGAGATACGTGAAGTGCGGAACGTCGTGCAGCGTGGCCTGGATCAGCGCCGAGCGCTCGGATAGGAGCGTCAGGCTGCCGTTCGCCGGAAACCCGACCGACAGGCAGGCCGCCGACGGATTCGGATAGCGGAAACGGTAATGCGCGGATCGGCGGGCCGCCGTCATTTCCGCTTCGATGCCCTCGTCCTCCAGCAGCACGCCGTAGGCGTAAGGCGTCGCCTGCTCCAGGTCGTGATCGTACTGCGACGAGAGCGAAGCCGGGTCGGCCGGCGCGGTATCCTGCGTCGGCATCAGGAAGCCGCAGCCGGCCGGGAAGCCGAATATCCGGTCGGCCAAATAGGTATCCTTAATTCCCGGCGTCGTAATCGGCGCCAGCTTGATCATGCCGTGCGGCAATGTAACGGTGGGCGAAGTCGAAGTAAGCAGGTGGCCGATCGTACCGATCAGCGGATTTACATAATCAACGGCAAGCATGGAATCCCTCCAAATCATCAGTCCATTCCTATTGTAGCAAGGCCGAATGGCCGGCTAAATATGACAAACCTCCAAAACATACGGGTATTCCTATGCTTCTTGTCCGCATAATGACCTGGACGCTTCGGCCGTGTGCTTCCTGCTAGTGACTAAGTCCCTCCCGCTAGCGTTCGGCCGGCGCCTACTGCGCATCCGCCGCACAGCGGAAACCGATGTTGCCCGAGGAGCTGTCCGGCGTATTCGAACTGCGCGCCGCCACCCGGTACCGGTTGCAGTACGACTTGTGGCAGAGATAGGATCCGCCGCGCATGACCCGGTTCGTGCCTCGGGCGGGGCCTTGCGGGTTCGTCCCGCTGCCGGGCGCCTGGGCGGGCCGGGGCGTGAACCAGTCGCCGCACCACTCCCACACGTTCCCTACCATGTTGTACATACCATAGCCGTTCGGAAGGAACGCATCCACCGGCGCGGTACCGGCATAGCCATCGGACGCGTTGTTCTTCTCCGGGAACTTGCCCTGCCAGATGTTGCAGCGGTACTCCCCGCCCGGCTTCAGCAGATCGCCCCACGGATAGCGTTTCTGGATGAGGCCGCCCCGCGCGGCGTACTCCCACTCCGCTTCCGTCGGCAGCCGTTTGCCCGCCCACTTCGCATAGACTTCGGCGTCGTGCCACGAGACGTGGACGACGGGATGATCGAGCCGATCGTCGATGCCGGTTCCCTCGCCTTCCGGCTTGCGCCAGCTCGCGCCGTCGATGGCCAGCCACCAAGGCACGCCGGGGGCCGGTCTGGCGCCGGCTCTCGCCGCTTCGGGTACGAACAGGTGAAACACGAACGACCAGCCGAACCGTTCCGCTTCGGTAACGTACCCGGTTGCTTCCGCGAAAGCGGCGAATTCGGCATTCGTCACGGCGCAGGCGTCCATATAGAAGGGCGACAGCACGACCGGACGAACCGGGCCTTCGCCGTCTTTGGGGAACCCCTCCTCGTCGTCCGTCCCCATCAGAAACTCCCCGCCTGCCAAATAAACCATGCCGCTTAAGGGCTGCCGCTTGCCGCTGGCGCCGATCTCAAGCGACGCCCCCCGCGCCGTCTCGCCGGCTCCTTGCGCCGCTGCGCCCGGCGCCGTCCTGGACGCCGAACAGCAGCAGGACGGCGCATGCCCGGATGCTCCCTGTTCACTCATCGTATCGAATCTCCTTTCATTGCATGCCGTCTGCCGAGAACGCCAAAAAGAGACATGCCAGAGACGGTTGAATCCCTGAGCATGTCTCCAGCGTTCTGTCGACAAACGGCTTCGATGGGAATGAATTGGAATGAATAATTCCAACAAATTCACTTGGTTATGCCATATGTGTTGAATCATACCCGTCCTGCCGTAGCCTGTCAACCTCGCTTACTCAAAAAAGAGAAAATGCGTCGGCACCGCCCGCGCCTGGCCGTCCGACGGATGATTCACGATACGCCCGCCGAAGACGAGCGTCGAAGAGCCCCCGCCGTCCAGATTATAACCGTCGATCGCGCCGTACCGCTGCAAGAGCAGCTGCATCTCCTGAAGCGTCGCGCCGGAGCCGCCCTTCTCCGAATACCCGTCGGCGACGAGAAAGAGCAGCTGATCGTCCTTGTAGTTGGCGATGACCGTCCGCGGGGCGCGCAGCGGGCTCGTCTGCCACTTCAAGGGAATCGGCTGCAGCCGGCCGCCTTGCAGCAGTACCGGCACGAAGGACGCGCCGAACCGCGGCTTCTCGCTGTCGAGCTGCGCCTTGCTCGCGTACTTGCCTCCGATCAGCTCCAGCTTGTCGTTCAGCCCGACGAAGAACAAGTCCTTGAACGACGGTTCGAAGCCGTTCAAGTAGCTGCCGTTCATCACCGTCGTGCTGAGCGGATACCGTTTGCCTCCCTGATCGGCGAAGCCGCCCGCGTTGACCCCGGCGATCGCGCCATAGCGTCTGGCGGCCGACAGCGTCGTCTCCGCCCCGCCGTTCTTGTCCTGCCCGAGCACCATCTTCATGGCATCGGGCGTCTTGAGCTTGACCTTGAGCGCGTACCCGTTGAAGTGCTCCGCATGAATCGCGAACAGCTGCGCCCGGATGTTGCCGGATTCGATCTGCTGCGCCGGCGCGCCGAGCTTCAGCGTGATGCGGCGATCATAGATCCGGTAAGGCTTGCCGGCCTGCGCGGCGGCGATCGTCTCGATGGCGTCCATGCTGCTGGCCGTCTCCTGGTAGAGCGCTATCGACTTCTTGAGCGTCTTGGTCGTGCCGAGCGCCGTCTGCTTCGCCTGATCCAGGCCCTCGGTCAGCTTCATCGCCCCCTCCGGCACGTTCGCCTGCGTCAGGGCGAGCTGCGGGAACGCGCTGTCCGGCAGCGTCAGCGACATATTCGCGGCCAGCAGCCATATGGCCAGCCCGATGAACGGCGCGCATGTCAACAGACAGAGCCGGTTGATTCGCTTAACGGTCAGCGTCATTTCAGCACGTCCAAACTTTGCTGCAGCTCGGCCAGCTTCTTCTTGACCTCGCTCAGCTGCGAGAATAGCTTATTGCTGTTGTCCGTCTTGGAATTGGCATTATCCTTCGTAAATTGCAGCAGCTCGTTGAGCGCGTCAACCTTGCCCTGCACCTTGTTCAGCTCGTCCGTGAATTGACTCTGCATCTGCTTCAGCTGCGCATCGTAACTTTGCTGCATCGCGGTAATCTGCGACGCCGTCTGCGCGCCGATGTCCTGGGTCAGCTTCTCTTTCACCTGGCCGGTATACCATACGGCAGCGATCACGCCGCAGCCGATCAAGATCACCCACACGGCAAGAAACAACGGGACGGACGGCTTCGATTTGCGAGCCGCTCGTTCAGCCGAACGGTGCGCCTGTGTCTGGACGTTCGTTTCCATGCTCTGAATCTCTCCTCTTACCCTCTCTTGCGGTTCACTCCGTTAACCTATTTAGGTCTACTATTCTACCACAATTACGAGGGCAAGAAACAGAATACGAGCAATTTCGCCCAAAAATTGGCAAAATTCGACCCGACTATCATCAATCAAGCCTTCCCTGCCCGATACGACAAAGGCCGCCCCTGTCCGGTCGGACAGGAGCGGCCCTGTGAGCGCGCTTGTAGACGTATCGCTTATCGCGTGTATCAGGAAGACCGCAGCGCGAGCATGCGATACAGGAAAACCGCCGCTTCCGCGCGGTTCGTCGAATTGCCCGGCTCGATGCCGGCGGATCCGCCCTTCACGAGGCCCGCCTTCGCCAGCGAAGCAATGGCGTGTCTGGCATAATCGGCGATGCGGCCTTGGTCGGCGAAGCCGCCCAGCTCTTTGCCCGTCGGCTCCGGCAGCGCCTTGCCGACCGCGCGCAGCGTGCGGTCGATCAGCACCATCAAGTCCTGCCGCGATATGGCCGCCTCAGGCTTGAAGCCCGTCCCGTCGCCGGTGGCGATGCCGAGCGATTTCGCCGTGGCGATCGCATCCGCGTAGTATTTGCCTTTCGGGACGTCGGCGAAGCTGCCCGCGTCCTTCTGCGGCTTAAGACCGAACGCCCGCACGAGCATCAGCATGAAGTCGCCCCGTTTCACCGGGAGGGCGGGCTCGAATTTGCCGTTGCCCGTTCCGGCGACGATGCCGCGGTCGGCCAGGTAGCGGATCGCTTCCGCCGCCCAGGACCACTTGGTTCCGATATCGCTGAATCCGGCCGCCGCCTGTACCGTTACCGAGACGACGGGATGCAGCGTTGTCATGGCCAGTTTCGAATCGACCAGCTTCAAATCCTTGACGGCAATCTTGGCCGCGCCGCTGCCGATCGCCGTGAAGGTGAACGAAGCCAGCACCGCGCTGCCGCTGACGCCGGCATTCTTGCCGATCTGGGTATGGGCGAAGCGCACCGCGCCGTCCGTCAAGATCGGTTCGGTCGACATGCCGGCGATGCTGCTCTCCGCTCCCTTGAAGCGAAGCTTGCCGGCATCGTAGCCGAGCGTCACGTCGAAGGCGTAGACATCGGCAAGATTTTTCCCTTTCAGCACGACCTTGAGCTCGCTGCCTGACGCCGTCGACGCGGCGGCCGGCTCCAGCGTGAAGGTCTGAACCGCGGCCGCGCGGGCCGGCACCAGTCCCTGAGCGGCGAGCAGCAAGCCAATTAGAAATCCGAACAACAATTTACGCGACATCCGATCGCACTTCCTTCCTTGATCCGTAACTTCTTGCCGAGCGCTGCCGATTGAAAGCAAGCAGACCGTCATCCGACGTACATACGGCTTGGACGATGAGAGACAAGACGGAAAGGAAGGCCCGAGAGCCTTCCTCCGTGTTCATGCCAATAAGATGCGTTAATCCGAATAAAGAAGCGTTATTCTTCGAGCCAGCCGTCGAGAATCATGCGGGCGACCGCGGCCAGCGAACGGATCGTAATTTCGCCGTCGTCGAAGATGTCGGCAGCGGCAATCGCCGACCAGCCTTCGTCCGCGGAAGTCTTGCCGAAGTATTTCACGACAAGCGACAAATCCTTGACGGTAATGCTCGTTTCGCCCGGCACCAGCGTGATCAGCGAGGTCAGGAACGTCTGTACCGCGCCGTTCAGGTCGGTGACGGCCTGATTCACTTGGCCTTGCGTTGCCGAACCGCTATTCTTGACGGCCGTTGCAGTGCCGATGGCCGTCTGCAGCGCAGCCTTCGAACCGACCGCGTACTTGCCGAGCTTCGTGCCCTCCACGGCGGCGTCGAGCTTGCTTTGCGCCGCTGCGATGGCAGCGATCAGGGCAGTCTTGTCGGCGTTGCTGATCACGATCTTCTTCGCGTTGAATGCCGTTACCGCGTTCGCGAGCGCCGTAGCGGCCGCGTTCACGTCGTCCTGCGTAGCTGCAGCATTGTCTCTCACTGCCGCCGCGCTGTCGATGGCCGTTTGCAGCTCCGCTTTGGCGCCGGCTTGGTAGTTGCCGTTCGCCGTGCCTTCGACCGCGTTGTCGTGCAGGCTTTGGGCGTCGGCGATCGCTTGGCTGAGCGCGCTCTTGTCGGTGTTGCCGATCGCGATGCTCGCCGAAGCGGAAGCCGTGTCTACAGGGATCGGATTACCGCCGTTGACGACCGAGAAATCCGTCAGCCCAACGGAGGTCGCGCCGACCGTTGCATCCCCCTTGACGGAGCCGTGAAGCACCAGCAGGTCGCCGTCGGCCTGGACGCTGCCGTTCGCGCCTTCGCTCGCCATCAGGATGCGGATCTGGCCAAGCTCCGGTTTAACGGCCGTTCCCAGCACGTGGAACCGTTCCTTCAAGGAAGCGATGGCGCTGTCGGCCAAGCTGAGCTTGCCGTTCTCGTCGCTTTCGGTCGCGAACGTCACTTTAGCCGGATCGTAATGCACGATCAAGTCGGCTAGCGAGAACGGATCGCTTACGCCGGCAATGCCGACTTGCAGATCGATCGGCTGTCCGACGAAGGCCGATGCCGGCCCGGCAATCGTGGCGTGCAGCGAACCCGCAGGCTCTTGCGGCTGCAGCGATTGCGCGGACGACAGGATCAAATCGCCGAACTTGAGCGGATCCTTGCCGCTCGAGATGCCGTCCATGTAGGCCAGCCAGCCTTCGCGGCCCGCGCCGTCGTTGTCGTTGACGAGCACGGAGATGCCGAGGTCGGTCAAATCCGCCGCCGCCGGCTTGCGGGCGTCGGTCAGAATGCTGCTCCACGGGAAGGCGACCACGTAATTCGTCAAGTGATTCGCTTCGTCGCGGGTGAATTTATACTTGATGTCGTTCAGGTTGCCGGTCGTGACCGGTCCCCAGGTTTCGTTGCCCAGCGCGGATGCGCCGGTCGTCGCGTTCAGCGACGCGATGAAGCGCGGATGGTTGTCGCTCGATGCCGTTCTGCCCGGACGTTCAGGGTCGAACGAGACCTGCAGGCTGTCCGAGCCCCAGGAGCCGTATACGTCGGCCGCGTCCATGCTGTGCACGTCGTCGGTCACTTTAACGGCCAGGTAGAGATAGTTGTCGTCCCACTTCACGTATTGATCGGCCGACCGGTCGCTTGCGCTGTACGGTTTGCCTTCCGTCGAAGTGGACTGCTGCTCGCCCAGATGGATGACTTGCGAGCCTGACCATGCATCCGCATCGATCGTGCCGTTAAGGGCGCCCTCGACGAGGATCGGATGTTCCGGATCGACCCGCGTCGCCGTCAGGTCGCTGATGTCCTTGTCGAACGAACGGTCGTAGCCGTCCGCGTTCGTGACATGGAACGTGAAATGCGTGCGGCTGTCGGCCGACAGCATCGCGGCCGGAATCGTCACGTATTGCGTTGTTCCGCCGGCGATGTCGCCGAAGCTGTAATCGCCCGCCGCGGCTGCAGGCGCCTCCACCTGTACGGTGCCTCCGGCAACGGTGCCCGAGTCATGTTTGTTCGTGAGCGCGACTTTGACGTTCCAGCCGTCCTTCGCCGCGTTCTGCACCGGATAGATCTCGACGCCGATCGAATCGTCCGTGTTCTTCGTCTGCACGGTCAGCGTCTTGTAGCTCGTGCCGCCTGCAACGGGCGTAATCTTCAGGTCGTATGTGTACTTCGCATAATTATCCGGCACGTGCAGCACGAGCGTGTCTTTCGACTGGCCGGCGCTGAACGAGCCGCCGGAAACGATCGACCAGCCTTCCGGCATTTGAACCTGGTACGTGCCTTCCAGCGCTTTGGCGCCGTCGGTTACGCGGTTGATATCAAGGCTCAAGTCTTGGCCCGGCGTAACGTCGACCGGAGCGAACGCCGCCGTGTCGAAAATCGGGTTCGATTGGTTTTGCGGTTGTTCGTATACGCGCACCCAGTCGATGTACATGTCGGATTGATCGCCGTAGCGGTCGAATCCGTAGCCCGGCGGGAACGCGTCGGTTTGCGTCATGGCGTTGTTGATCAGGAAGTAGCTGCCTTTGCGCCACGACAGCGGCAATGTTTTCTGCTTGTAAACTTCCTTGTTGTCGAAGTAGTACGTCGTGTAATCTTCCTGGACCAGCACGCCGTACGTATGGAAGCCCATCGAGATATTGCCGGCGTCGCTGCCGATCAGATCGACCGTGTTGACTCCCTTGCCGCCGCCGTCAAGGTTCTCGTAGCCCCATGGATGGGTCGCGATCGAGTAACCCGAAACGTTCGGCGGGTATGCCTCGATGACGTCGAGCTCGTCGGTCGCGTCGTCGTGCACGCCGGTCAACGTCCAGAAAGCCGGCCATTGGCCCGGGTTGGCGCCGACGAAGAAGCGAGCTTCCAAGTATTGATCCGTGTAGCCCTTCGTCTTGAAGCCTACGCCGTCATCGCCGACGGAGCTGAGGAAGCCCGTCGTGTAGTGACGTTGGTAGCCGTCCACGCTGGCAGGCAGCGGATCCTCGTAATATTTGGTCTTGATCTTCAAGTAATCTTCGACTTGGTCGAACGGATCGTATGCCGTTCCCTTGCTCGCGAACAAGGCGTTGCCGTAATCGCCGTAGTCCGGCTTATGGGAAGCGTACGTCGTGCGCTGGCCTTGGCCGTCGATGCCCGTCTTCGAGATCGTCGGCATCGTCTTGTAATCGTCCTGGAACGTCACTTCCATGCCCAGGCCGTTCAGCTGCGACGGCATCGGCGCGCTCTCCAGGCCCATGTTCCAATCCACGCCGCCCGTGTTGTAGAACTGGAAGTAATCCTCGATCGTCGTCGTGCCGTTCGCCTTCGTTGCCGTTACTTTCACGGCGACCGGACCGTGCGGGAATTGATCGGCGTCGAACGTGATCGAGCCTTTGCCGTCGCCGTCCAGCGTGACGTCGGCCAGCTTGACGATATAGCCGGATGCGTCCGTATGCCCGGCGTCAGGCTGATGCAGCATATAGCCTTTGGCGGTCGTGTAACCGCCCTTCGCGGTGAAGTTCAGCGTCGTCTCGCCTGTGATATCGGCGCGGTATGCCGGCGACTGCAGCGTCACCAGGTCGGGCAGCGCGATCTTCGGCGCCACGATGGCTACCGTCTGGGTCGCATACTTCACGCCATTCACGATCGGCGCGATTTTGATCGTTCCGTTCGGCAGCGCATAGGCCGCCGGTACGCTCACGACGATCGTGTCGCTCGCGCTGCCGGCCGAGAACGTGCCGCCCGAGACGACGGACCAGTTCGTGTCCGGGAACGTCACTTCGTACGTGCCGGCCATCGCTTGCGCGTTCTCGTCGCGCGCAATCGTGATGCTGGCTTCCTCGCCCTGCACGACGTTCAGCGAAGCCGGCGCCGTGAAGCCGGGAACGACCGCGTTCGGGTCGTACACGTACTCGAAGCCTTCGATAACGGAGGTATCCCGGCCGCTGCCGCTCTCGGCCTTGACCTTCAGCTCCAGCTTATGCTGGCCGCCGCGCAGGCCGGTTTTCTCGAATACTTTGGCGTTCGAGACGGTATCGTCGGTTCTGGAATCGATCGTATTCTGGAATACGCCGTCCAGATAGACGTCCAGCAGACCGCCTTTATCATACGTGCGCATGAATACGGAAACCGCCGTGCCTTCGAAATTGAACGCGGCTACGTCGCCGTTGTTGTTGGCGTTGTCGTACATGTAGCCCCAGCTGTCATGCCACCAGCCGCCGGTCGTTTCGAAGTACGTCTTGCCTTGGGTCGACGTATCGAAGGTCGACCATGGGCCGCCGTCTCCGCCCGACGTGTTCTTATACGGATACGTCGACGCATCGACGCGGATCGTCTGCACTTCGTTCGACTTCACGTAATCGTACTCGAAGCCCTCGAGCGCGATCGATCCGCCGGCCCGCGTCACTTGCAGCTTGAGCACGTGCTGCCCCACAGGCAGATCGCTCTTGCTGAATACGCGGCGCTTGCCGCTGCTGCCGTTCGTGTCGACCGAAGCCTGCTTCACGCCGTCGAGATAGACGTCGAACGCGCCGCCGCCGTCGATATAACGCGCGTACAGCCCCACGGCGTCGCCTTCGAACGAGAACGTCAGCCATTGAGTCGGATCGGCCGTGATGTACATCCAGCTCCAGCTGTCCTTCCACCAGTTGCCGTTGAACGCGAAATAATCGTTCGGCTGCGAGCTGTGGTCGAAGGAGGTCCATGCGCCGTCCGTTCCGCCCGTGGCGTTCACGTACGGGTACGTGGACGAATCGACGGTGCGCTTCTCCCCGATGCCCGTAATGGCCGGCGCTTCCGGATCGTCGGGCGCCTGCACGGTCACCTTCATCGTCGCATAGGTCCCGTCGCTGCTCGTCGGCGTAATCGTGATCTGGCCGTTCTTGCTCGTGTAATTCGATGGAACCTTCAATTGAATCGTATCCGTGTAACGGTTGGTCGTGAACGATTGGGTCGTGGCCGATTGCCAATCATCGCCTGCCTTCACCTGCCATCCCGTTGTCGGGAAGGTCAGATTGTACGTGCCGAAGCGCGTGCCTGCGGCTCCGTTACGGTTAATGTCGATGCTGAACTCTTCATTCTTGCCCGCTTTAATGAACGTATCTTCCGTCCAGAATTTCGGTATGCTCGGATCTTCGAAATGGCGGAATTCGAAGCCCGCGATACGTAGGTAACGCGTAGTCGGGCTGTTCGCGCCCATGATCTTGAGGACATGGTCGCCGTCCGCAAGCCCGCTCTTCTCGAAGATGCGCACCGTCTGATCGGACGTCGCGTTCGTATCGATATGCGTCTGCAGCTCGCCGTCCAAATAAATGTCGCCTTCGCCGCACTCGGCACACTTCGTCATATCAAGCCCGATCGAGGTGCCGTTGAAGTTGAACTCCATGGCGGTCGAGGCGTTCTCGTTCACGTACATCCAGCTCCAGCCGTCGCGCCACCAGCCGCCGTCGATGAAGTTGAAGTACGATTCGAGGTTCGTGCTCGGGTCATACGACGCCCAAGATCCTTCTCCGCCACCGCTCGTATTGCGGTACGGATACGTGCTGGCGTCGACGCGGATCAGCTCGCCTTCCGCTCCCGTCGCGGTCGCCGTGACGACGATCGGGGCGTACGACGTATTGTCACTTGCCACCGGCGTGATCGTAATGTTCGACGTCGTGTCGTAGTCGTTCGGCACGAGGAACGTCAGCTTGTCGCTGCCCGATCCGGCCGCGAACGGCGCGTTGTACGTGCCGTTCATATCGACGAATTGGCCGTCGCTCATGATCTTCCAGCCCGCCGGCGCGTCGACGTGATAGCTGCCGGACAGCGCTGCGGCTTCGTCGTTGCGGCTTACGTTTACGCTTACGACGTCGCCCGAGAGCGCCTTGACCGACGAATCGCCTTCGAAGCGGGCCGTGCCCGGCGCGTCCTGGTAGACGCGAACCCAGTCGATGTACGTGTCGCTCTCGTTGCCGTAGCGCGTAAAGCCGTCCGGCACTTCGAAGTTCGCGAACGGATCCTGTCCGGCCTGCGCGTTGCCGTTGATGCCGTAGTGATCGGACAGCGCTGCGTTAAGAATGAAATAATTGCCGTATTGCCAGCTGAACGGCAATGTTTTGTGACGGGTCACTTCCACATTGTCGCAGTAGTAGTACGTCCAATCCTTCGTGATGTATACGCCCAGCGTATGGAAGCCCATGGCCAGGTTGATGTTATTGAACGCCGGCGTATCCAGATTGACTTGGTAGCCGCCGCCGAGCTTGCTTGCGTCGTAGCCCGCTGCCGCAGGCTTGTCGTAGCCCCATGGATGCCATGCGATTTGATAGCCGGATGGTGTGCCCATGTATCCTTCGAGAATGTCGAGCTCGTCGCTCGGCTGATTCGCCGCGTCCGGGTTCTGCGCGTAGCCGTTCGCCGTCAGCGTCCAGAACGCCGGCCACATGCCCGGGTTCGGACCGAAGAACATCCGCGCCTCGAAGTATTGGTTGCGTCCGCCGTCCGTATGGAAGCCGGTGCCCGCCTGGTTCATGGAGGACAGGTAGCCGGTGCTTACTTTCTGGTTCCAATAGTCGCTGCGGACGTACCCTGTCGGGTGGTAGGTCGTCGTCAGCTGCATGAACTCGTTATCGGCGATCGAGAACGGATTGTATGCGCCGTCGTAATCCTCGAACGCCGCCCAGCCGAACATGCCGCCGCGCGCTTCGTCGACCTTCGCCGAAGCGTATGTAGCGCCTATGCCTGTCTTATTGATCGACGGCATCGTCTTGAAATCGTCCGTATAGACGGTTTGCATGCCGTTCGTGACCGGATTGGCCGGGGCGTTCTCCAGTCCGCTGCGCCACTGCACGCCGACCTTGTTGTTCAGCTGCAGGTAGGCATTGTCGATTTCGCTGCCGCCCTGGAACACTTGAATGCGTACGGAAATCGGACCGTACGGATATTCGGAAGCCGGGAAATCGATGCTCCCGTGCCCGTCTTCGAGCGTTACGTCGCCGATCAGATCCTTCGTGCCGTTGCTGTTCGGGTTCAAATCGGCCGGTTGCTTCTGAGAATACACTTTCGCTGTCGTGCCGAGCTTGTTGTAGAATTCAATGGTGACGGTGTTGCTCGTAATGTCTGAACGATATGCAGGTGAAATGACAGACGTGATGCGATCTCCGTCGCTTGCCGCGGCCTGTACCGTCGCCGGCTTGCCGAGCCCGACGAAGGCCGACACAAGCAAGGAGAACGTCAACAATAACGCCATGGAACGATCGAGTCGTCGCCATCCGCGCGTAATCCTCATTTGGTTACCTCCCTGATTTCCATCGTTGTCTTCGCTTACGATAAACGCCCTTCATTGCCTTCTTGCAGCGTTGGCCTGGCTGTCGGCGTCAGACGTTCGGCGCTTGGCGCCTCGTGCTCATCCCTGGATGCTTGACCGAATTTATCCCCCTTCACAGCTGAATTATGACAGTTCTTGCCCTTGTCCCCCATAATTATAAAGAAAAGGTGAAAGCACTTACATAAGGTAATCCTCTAATTTGTATGGTAAAAGCATCATGTCCGCCGAGCCGATTATCTGATGCCCTTCCGGCTATTGAGCCGCTTGCTTGAACTGCACTCCGTTCAGCTCCCAGCTATCAAATCCGATCAGCGCGCCACGTCCGGCTTCTCCGAACAGCGATACGCCCGCGTCCTGCTCCAGCATGGGATAGACTCTGGCTGACAAGCACGCCGTCTCGTTGGCGAACACTTCGACCGTCGTCCGGTCGACGAAAATATGCAGCTTCAGCCGTCCGTTCTCCGCCTCGAACCCCCCGGCGATCGGCGTCTTGTGCGGCAGCGGCGACAGGCTGGATTCGCTGCGGTCGATCGTGATCCCACCAGCGGCCGGGTCGACGACGATGCGGGTCTGCTCCCGGCCGTCTTCGGAGCGCAGCACGCCGATGCCGAACGGCGCCGCGGCCCCGGCAAGATCGAACTCCGCGATCAGCTCCACCGCTTTGCTTTGCGCGCCTGCGATCCGTTGCCCGCCTTCCCGGACCAGCTCGTCCTGCCCGGAATGCCGTCCGCGCAGCTCCCGCAGCTCGGGCACCGGCCTCATCGCCAGCTTGCCCGAAGCCGTTATGGCCATCTCCCGCGGAAGCGCCTGCACGCCCGACCAGCCGGCGGCATCCTGGAATTCTCCCCGCGCGGCGTCGGGCATCCAGCCGAACAGAATGCATCTGTTTCGGTCATCGATCAGCAGATTGGGCGCGTAGTAGCCGTCCCAGCCCGCATGGTCGACAATCCCTTGCGCGTCGGGAACCAATCGATAATCCGCCGACATCGTTCCCGTCAAGTACTTCACGATGCCGCCCGGGGAATAGATAAGCGCGTACCGGTCATCCTGCCGATAGACGAGCGGGCATTCGCAGAGCGCGACCTCGGGATCGATGTGCAGGAAATTGAGGAACGTCCACCGTAGGAGATCGGCCGACTTGTAGATCGTCACGCATCCTTTGCCCTCGTAGGCGCCGCCGGTGACCATGAGCCACTCTTGGCCCTGCCGCCATACGAACGGATCGCGCCATTCGCGGATATCCAGCCCTCCGTGCAGGTCGGACGTCAGCACGGGATTGTCCGGATGCTTCGTCCAGGTCAGCAGGCCGTCCGCGCTTGTGGCCGTCCACTGCTCGGCGCCCGTCGCCGCGTTCCGCTCGCCGTCGCCGATGCTCGTATAGAAGATTCTCGGCTCTGCTCCGTCGTACACGGCGCAGCCGGAGAAGCAGTGCACCTCGCCGAGCTCGTTGGAGGGGTATAGCGCGATCGGCAGATGCTCCCAATGGACGAGATCCGCGCTGCGGGCATGCCCCCAATGGATCGTGCCCCACTGGTCCCCGTAAGGATTGTACTGATAGAACAGATGATAGTGTCCTTCATAGAAAATGGTCCCGTTCGGATCGTTCATCCAATTGCGTTCCGGCATAAAATGATAGGTTGGCCGATAGTGCTGCTGCATGCTTCGCTCGCCTCTTCCCTGTAATAAATGAACTGCAACCGCATAATTAATAGAAGGCCATTATCGGTTATGAGACCGCTTACAGAGGTGTATAAATGGACTTCAACCAAATGTTAACATTAAATATGGGAAGTTACACGCGTCAATTTCCGCTGACCAACACGTTCGGGAACGTCTACCCCGTGTTGGATGACCGCCTGCTATGCGGCTTGTTCCGCATTCAGGACAACGAGCAAGTGCTCGATATCGGCGGAGGCGCGAATCCTTTTCGCAGAGCGAACGTCGTGACCGAGCCGTTCTTGGCGCACAATGCCCATCGCTCCGGCCTCGGCGTCAATAAGTCGTTCCAATACGTGGAATGCTTCGCGGAATGTTTGCCTTTCGCCGATCAAAGCTTCGATTTCGTCATCTCCCGGCAAGTGTTCGAGCATACCGAGTCGCCCCGAGACGCTTGCGAAGAAATGATGCGGGTCGGCAAGCGCGGGTTCATCGAAACCCCGCAAAAAATATACGAGCTCCTGCTCGGCCCCAATCCGTCGCATAATTGGTTCGTCACCCTGCGGCAGGACACCCTTGTGTTCGAACGCCGCATGTTTATCCGCCACCCGCTCCGTCACCTGTCCCTCAGCGCGGTTCCGTCCTCGATCGAGATGCAGGCGCTCGCCCACTGGGAATTCAAAAACTTAAGCAACGTGCAATATTATTGGGAGAGCCGCATCAAGTACGACGTCATCGACCATGAGGGCGGGTTCGATTACAGCAATCCGGATCATGCCGCGCAGTCCCATCTCGACGTCGCCCTATGCTCGCTGCGTCTGGGCGGATTCTACTTGCCGCAGCGGGAAGCGGACGCACAGGAAGCCGTTCGGTTGAAGCCGGATTGGGCGCTCGCGCGCAACACGCTCGGGGTCATCCAATGGAAGCTGGGCAAAACGGAAGAGGCCAGGAAGCAATTCGAGGCGGCGCGTCAGCTGGACAGCCGGGACGAATACCGCCACAACGCGGCGCTCGCCGCCGGGGGCGAGCCGATCGTGGTCGATTTCGAGGATGCGCTCGAGATGGATGAGCGGTTCTATGCCAAGTACAGCAAGGCAGATCATTTTGATATCATCGGCTATTTGTTCGGCGCTCCTGGCTGAAGCCGCTAGGTTCGACAGCAAGTTCTCTGACCTGCATCCGCAGTCCGCGCACAATGTCATCTTCCTCTCGAACGCTTCGGATTCCGGTGTATAATGGAAATTGAACATGCTGCTCCGATCCTGGATCGAAGCGGCATGACGCCGAACGATTCTCGAAATTCGATTAGACAAGTTCAGGGGGAAATGTCATGAAAATCGCGTTCGTCAGAGGTCCGGAAGCGCATCGCATGCCAGCGGAAGGCGCCTTTATCGAAGCATTGAAGAAGCTTGGGGAATATGCGGACATACCCGTGAAGGGTGACATCGATCCTGCGGAATTGGCCGCCATCATTCGGGAATATGACGTCCTGCTCACGATGTGGGGGAACATTGCCATCCCGGCGGAGCTCGCTGCGGATAACGGACGGCTCAAGTACATCTGCAACATTACCGGCTCGCTGAAAGCATGGATCCCGCCGGAAATTATCGCTTCGGACAAGATCGTCGTCACGAACTGGGGCGATCTCCCGGCGAACTGCGTGGCGGAAGGCGCGTTCGCGCTCCTGCTCGCCATGCTGAAGTCCCTGCCCGCTTACGTCCGCCGGGTGCAGCGCGGGGGCTGGGAACCGAACGAAGACCAGGCCCGCAAGCTCGGCTCCTTGAACGGCCTGCGGCTCGGGATGTACGGCATGGGCGTCATCGGCCGGCGTTTCATCGAGATGTGCCAGCCGTTCCGGCCGAAAATCTATATTTACGACCCCTACGTGAAAGAGCTTCCGGAAGGCTGCATTCGCGTAGACAGCCTGGAAGCGTTATTCACCGTATCCCAGGCGCTGTCCGTGCATGCCGGATTAAGCGACGAAACCTACCGTTCGATTACCGCGCCGCTGCTCGCCAAGCTGCCCGACAACGCCGTGATCGTCAATACGGCCCGCGGCGGCATCTTCGATCAGGATGCGCTGTTCGCCGAGCTGGAGTCGGGACGGCTGCGCGCGGGACTCGATGTGCTCGACGAGGAGCGGAACGACCGGCTGCCGACCGAGCATCCCGCGCGGCAATGGGAGAATTGTCTGTTCACGGCGCACAGCGTCTCGAACGATTCCTGGGGGCGCGAAGCAGACACGTATCACGGCGCCATGCACGAACGCGCGCTCGAGAACGTCACCCGGTTCGCCAACGGCGAGCCGGTGAAATACATCATGGAGATGGACCGCTACTTGAAGAGCACTTGACGTTAAGTCGGCGGACTGCAGGCACCGGCGCTTGTCCGGGATGCCGGCGCTTGTCCCGGCTGCCGGCGCTTGTCCGGGATGCCGGCGCTTGTCCGGGCAGCTTCACCGGCGTGGACAGGCGTGGACTGACTTGGACTACCATGGACTGCCTAAACCATTGCGACCCAGCCGTCTGCATGACGGCTGGGTCGCGGTACGTCCATCGAATCAAGGAAGCGGACAGGAGATCCGCTATTCCCTTCATGATCGCATGTTATCGTGTGTTGGCGAACAAGAGATCCGTTATAGCGGCCGATTCACCTGTTTTCGATGCCATCCGGGCATATTAACGGTTCCTGTGTCCGTTTCGCTACCCCAATAGCCTGCTTTCGTCCAAATAACGGAACCCCTGTCCGCGAAGACCCTGAGGAGGGCGATCCTTTCGACGCCTATGGCATCGAGCTTTCCAGGGCAGCCTGGCTGCGGGCTGTATACGGTTGCATATTCCGGCAGTTCTGCCTAGACCAACGGCACGGTCGGTCTATCGGTCGGTCTATCGGTCGGTCTATCGGTCGGTCTATCGGTCGTTGCCCGCTTATACATGCTCCATATAACGCGCCTTGATTTGCGCGAGCACATCGTCGCCCGGCCGATCCCAGATCGCCTGGTTAAAGATCTCCACCTCGATCGGTCCCGCGTAGCCTGCCGCTTCTACCGCCTCCCGAATGCGGCGGATCTCGATGACGCCGTCTCCCATCATGCCTCTTCCCATCAGCATATGCGGCGTCGGCACGATCCAGTCGGATACGTGGAAGCCCAAGATTCGTCCGCTCGCCCGTTGAATCTGCTTATACAGCTCGGGGTCCCACCAGACGTGGAAGACGTCGACGATGACGCCGACTTCGTCCGTGGCGTATGCCTCGGCCATCGTATTGGCCTGATCCAGCGTCACGACAACGGACCGTTCCGCAGCATACATGGGATGCAGCGGCTCGATCGCCAGCTTGACCCCCCGCGACTTCGCGAAAGGGAGCAGCTGCTCGATGCCTTCGGCCACCCAGCGGCGCGCGGTCGCGATGTCGCGATCGGGAGCCGGCCCGCAGACCAGCACCAGCGTGTCCGTCCCCAGTTCCGCCGCTTCCTCCACGGCTCGGCGGTTATCGTCCAGCCGAGCTTGCCGCTCGCTTGCCGTCGCCGCGGGGAACATGCCGCCGCGGCATAAGCTGGATACGCGGATACCGGCGTCCCGTACCAGCCGCTTCGCTTCCGCAAGTCCGCCTTCGGCCACTTTATGTCGCCAGATTGCGATCTGCGGGATCCCTGCCCGCGCGCACCCGTCCAATGCTTCCCGCAAATTCCAAAGGTCTGTCGTAATTTGGTTCAAGCTCAGCCGCTTGAAATCCGTCAGCTCCTGCACGCTACCGTCCTCCTTCCATGCCGGCCATGGCCAGCGTTAGTCTCATCCGGTTCGCGGCCAGCTCGGGATCGAGCAATAGCCCCGCTTGGTCTGCCAGAACGAATAGATCGGATAGATGAACCGCGGAACGGGCGCTCTCCGCCCCGCCGATCATGCGGAAATGCGACTGATAGCCGTTCAGATAGGCGAGAAACACGATTCCCGTCTTGTACGAATACGTCGGCTTCTGGAAAATATGGCGCGACAGCGGCACCGTCGGCGCCAAAATCCGGTTGAACGTATCCGAATCGCCTTGATCCAGGGCATGGATGGCCGCAGCGGCCGCCGGCGCGATCGCGTCGAAGATGCCCAGCAGCGCATGGCTGTAGCCCTGCTCGTCGCCCTGAATGAGCGACGGGTAGTTGAAGTCGTCGCCCGTGTACATCTTGACCCCTTCGGGCAGCCGGCGGCGCATCGCGATCTCCTTGTCCGCATCGAGCAGAGAAATCTTAATGCCGTCCACTTTATCCTTATGGGCTTCAATGATACGCAGGCACACGTCCATCGCCTCGTCCAAATCCGGGCTTCCCCAATAACCGCGGAGTGCCGGGTCGAACATATCGCCCAGCCAGTGCAGGATAACCGGCTGCGCCACCTGGCTCAGAATTGCGCCGTACACGCGTTCATAATCTTCCGGCCCCTTGGCACAGGCGGCGAGCGCCCTGCTCGCCATCAGAATGATCCGGCCGCCCTGCCCTTCCACGAACTCGCACTGCTCCGCATAAGCAGCCTCGACGTCTTCAAGCGTAACCGCCGAAGCCGGCGCCAGATGATCCGTTCCGGTCCCGCAAGCGACGCGTCCGCCGACCACCCGCGCTTCCGCGATCGAACGGCCGATCAGCTCCTTGGAACGGTTCCAATCCAGCCCCATTCCGCGCTGCGCGGTGTCCATCGCTTCGGCGACGGCAAGACCGAGCGACCACAGATGACGGCGGTACGCCAGGGTCGCCTCCCAATCGATCTGGGCGTTCAGCTGCGGATCCGTATCCGCGTAAGGATCGCATACGACATGCGCCGCCGAGAAAGCGATCCTGCTCTCCAACGGTTTGCCGGACGGCATGGGAAGAGGCGTCGTCCGTCCCGCAACGTACGCGTATCGAGCGCCCCCGGCTCTCGGTAATTGTATATGCTGCGCCATCGTCCTTCCCTCCTAGATCGTTAATTCCGGGACGTCTATCCAGCGTCTTTCCTGCCAGGAACGCAAGCCCAGATCGGATAATTGCGTACCCTTGGCTCCCTCAAGCAGATCCCACGGGAACGGCGTATCCAAGACAATATGCTTCAGGAACAGTTCCCACTGCGCTTTGAACCCGTTATCGAAGATCTGGTTGTCCGGCACCTCCTGCCATTGATCGCGGAACGAGAAGGGATTGGGAATATCCGGATTCCACACCGGCTTGCACGTATTGACCCGATGCTGCGTCTTGCAATCGCGCAATCCCGCCACCGCGCTGCCTTCCGTGCCGTCTACTTGAATCGTCAGCAGATCTTCGCGGTTGACGCGCACCGTCCAGGAGGAGTTCGCTTGAACGACAACGCCGCCTTCAAGCAGGAACGTGGCGTAGGCCGCATCGTCCGCCGTGCACGCGTACGGCTTCCCGTTCTCGTCGACGCGCTCGTCGATATGCGTAACGCCCAGGCAGGACACCGCACGGACCTCTCCGAACAGATTGTCCAGCACATACCGCCAATGGGCGAACATGTCCACGATAATGCCGCCGCCGTCTTCCTTGCGATAATTCCAGGAAGGACGCTGGGCCGCTTGCCAGTCGCCTTCGAACACCCAATAGCCGAACTCCATGCGCACGGACAGGATTTTGCCGAAAAATCCCGAATCGACGAGCCGCTTCAATTTGATCAGCCCCGGAAGGAACAGCTTGTCTTGCACGACGCCGTTCTTCACGCCCGCTTCTCTGGCCAGACGCGCAAGCTCCAGGGATTGCGCCAGGGAGCTGCCCGTCGGCTTCTCGCAGTAAATATGCTTGCCTGCCGCAATCGCTTGCTTGACGCTCTCGGCGCGGGAAGACGTGATCTGCGCGTCGAAATAGACGGTATCCGCCGGGTTCGCCAGGCAAGCGGCAAGATCCGTGCTCCAGCGCGAGATGCCGTTCGCTTCGGCGAGCGCAGCCAATTTGCTTGCACTGCGTCCGACCAATATCGGATCCGGCAGGATGACGTCGCCGTTCGGCAGCGGCAATCCGCCTTGCTTGCGAATCGCGGCGATCGAACGAATCAAATGCTGGTTCGTGCCCATGCGTCCGGTGACGCCGTTCATGATAATGCCTATGTGATGAATCGTCATGCAAAAACCCCTCCCTTATGATGATTACTGCATCATCATAAGGGAGGGGGGCGCGAAGCGTCTAATGAATTCCGGAAGCCGATTCCCGATTCTAGAAGCAACCTTTCAATCTGCCGGCGCTGCCGCGAGGGCATGGGTTTTGCGATACGTATTCGGGGAAATGCCCGTGATTTTCTTGAACGTGCGGTAGAAGGCGGACAAGCTTTCGTAACCGACTTCGAAGCAGATCGAAGCGATATCCTTATCCGCCTCGGAAAGCATCTTCTGCGCCAGCTCGATGCGCACCTGGGCCAGGTACTGGACCGGCGTCACTTGGTACCGTTCCTTGAATATATGATCGATATGGCGCGTGCTTAACCCGAGTCTGGCGGACAGATCCTTGGAGTCTATAATCTCGTAATAGTGCGTGTCTATATAGGCGCGCAGCTTCTCCGCGCGCAGACTGTTGGCGTTCGGCGACGGGGAAGCCTGACCGGCGCGGGCAAACAGCAGCAGCACCTCGGCAAGGCAGATTTTCATCGCCAAGAAGCTTAGCGGCTGCCCAAGCGACTGTTCGAAGATCAATTTACGGAGCAGCTGCCTCAGCTCGCTGCGGCTGAACCCGCTGGGATCCAGGAGCCTGGACCGTTCGGGCAGCAGCCTTGAATCCAGTCCGTCTCTGCGGAAGGCCAGCACGAGCAGCGTCAATTTAGAATCGGAGAACACGGCATGGTCGGAGAAAGGCGCGATGACGACCCCGTGATCTTGCCTGATCGGATAGACCGTTCCGTCAAGCTTGATCTTCCCTTCGCCGTCCAAGGCATACAGCACTTGATAGAATCGATGACAATGTTCGTTGACCCGATCGCCGTCCGAATGCTTGCTCTCGTAGATATCGATGCCGTGATGATGAAGATTCGATCTCGCGTCGCTCAATCGATTCGCCGCCCCCTTGCTTAAGATTCTATCCGCTCCAGGGATGTACCTCTATCATACCGTTTCTATCCGAACAACGGAACGATAATTTCGGCTCCGCCGCGCAATGCCGATTCATGCGCGCAAATTCCCGGCGCGGTCCAGTTGGCAGCCGTCACCGCATCGATCCAGGGCTTGCGGTTGTCCCGAATGCTGCCGATGAACTCGTGAACCATATGCGGATGCGATCCGTGATGGCCGCCGCCCTGCTTGACCGATTGATGCGGATTCGCGGGATCGAATCCGGTATGCTCGTTCGTGTAGCCCGCGATGGCCGCCGGCAGCAGATCCTGCCTGTCCTGCGCATGAATGACATCGTGCCGAATGTTTCTTCCCCTTCCGCGGCCCTCGCCCTCTACCGCGAAAATAACCGGCGCGTCCTCCTCCATATGCCATTCGAAGGAACGCTGCTCGCCGTATACCTGGAAATTCTCGATGTAGCTTCTTGCCACATGGAATAAGGAACGCGTCACTTCGGCGCTTAATTCGTCCTTGTCCAATTGGAAGATCGCCGTCTCGACCGGGAACGGATTGCCGTATTGCTGCTGCAGCTCTTCTCGCATGACGCCCGATCCGAAACAGTGAACTTTAACGGCGCGAGTACCCGTCAGCGCCAGCAGCGGAGCGATCGCATGCGTGGCATAGTGCATCGGCGGCAGCCCCATCCAGTAGGCGGGCCAGTTCTCCATATCCTGATAGTGCGATCCCTCGAGAAACTGGATTCGCCCGAACTCCCCTCGTGCATAGCGCTCCTGGACGTACAAGAATTGCCGGGTATAGACCGCCGTCTCCATCATCATGTAATTTTTGCCGCTTGTTCGCTGGGCCTTGACGATCGCATGCAGCTCGTCGATCGTCGTCGCCGCCGGTACCGTGCAAGCGCAGTGCAGCCCCGCATTCAAGACGTCTACGGACATCGAGGCATGCGAATGGATCGGGGTAACCAGATGAACGGCATCATAATACCCGCATTCCAGCACTTCGTTCAGCGAGGCATGCCTGCGTTCGAATCCGAATAGCTGTCCGTAGCCGTTCAGCAGCTTCTCGTCCAGATCGCAGATGCCTACGTCCTCTACATCCGGATGATCGCGATAAATCATAGGAAAATTCTCTCCGAACCGCAGCCCGTTCAATCTGAGATGGGTCCATTATCTCGCGTTCGCAGCGGTTCGGAAATACATCGGATGTTCGATTTATTGCATTATATTCAGGTGTTTGAGATGATATGGACACAGGAAAACAGCGAAGGGAATGGACGGAGATGTACCAGGTTCATCTTGAAGCCAATAAACTGCCGCTTGTTCAGAAGATCGGCGCCACGACGACGCACGACGAATGGATCCACCCGGACCGGACGACGGACTATCATGTGTTCATCTATATTGTGCAGGGACGGATGCAGGTCATCGAAGAAGACGTCGAATACGTGCTGAAGGAAGGGGACATGCTGTTTCTCTGCAAGGGACTCCACCACTGGGGGACGGCGAATCGCACGGTGGCAGGCACGCGTTCGATATGGATTCATTTTCTGGGCGGCACCACCAGGCAATCGGACGAGAGCAGCATCGTCTCGGCGCTGCAAGGCAGGCATCCGGACCCCTTGTTCACGACCGAGGATTACCGGATTGATCTTCCGCTGCCCAAACACATGACAAGCCTGTCCCCTGTCCCGATCGAAAAAATGTTACACGAAATCGTAAGCCTGTACGAAAGCAAGAGTCCGCTTCGGCACGTGCAGCTTAGCGTGAAAACGATGGAGCTGTTCCTGTCCTTGGTGCAGCAATCGTCCGAGAGGCCCCACACGGGCAAATCGGAAGCGCTCATCCAGAACCTCGTGCATTTCCTTGAACAACATAGCGATCGCGCCCTCGACACGCAAGAAATCCGCAAGCAATTTCCGTACAACTATCATTATCTCGCCACCTTGTTCAAACAGCTGATCGGCACAAGCATATCCCAGTATCATGAACAACTAAGAATCCATCGCGCGGCGGAACTGTTAACTTCCACTACGCTGAACGTCTCCGAAGTCGGCAGGCAAGCAGGCTTCGATAGCTTGTACTATTTCAGCCGGGTATTCCGGAAAGTCATGGGAGAGTCCCCCTCGCAATACATTAAGCGAGTCTATCGGACGCCGTAAGGCTCTTTCTATCGGTAACCGTTGAACGCCTATCGTAAATTGCTGTTGCTTTTCCGCCTGAATTGGATATACTATTTAGAAAATACTGCAAATTCAAAGACTGGGAAAGTAACGGTTGACAGAAGTTCAAGCGAGCCGGGATGGTGAGAGCCGGTACGGCGTCAATGCGTGAAGCGCACCCACGAGAATGACTTCTGAACGTTATCGTAGGAAGTCACGGCCATGACCGTTATCCTGCCGAGTGGTTAAACGAGCGTTTAACAACAAGAGTGGTACCGCGAATGCACAAGCCTTCGTCTCTTTTTTAGAGATGAGGGCTTTTATTATGTCGAAGGAGGCGCTGCGATGATAAGCCAAGCGATAATCAGCGGAATAGCAAGGTCTACCAAACGTTTGTTTGAAGAACTGGGTCTCGACTATGCGGATGACCTCAAGATTGTTGTAGAACAGCCTGCTCATCTGGAGCATGGCGATTACTCGACGAATATTGCGATGCAGCTGGCGAAGGTATTGCGGAAAGCCCCCATGCAAATTGCTGAAATGTTGAAAACCCACTTAGAAGCGGAGGGCAGCATCGGCCGGCTGATCGGTAAAATCGAAGTGGCTCCCCCGGGTTTTCTGAACATGTACTTGAACTGGAGCCAATGGGCTCGGCAGACGTATGAATTACCCGCGAATGCCGGGGATAAGGTCGTCGTCGAACATACGTCCATCAATCCGAATAAATCGGCCCATATCGGGCATTTAAGAAACTCCTGTATCGGCGATGCGCTTGTACGCCTCTTGAAGCGAGTCGGATACGAGGTCGAAGTGCACAATTACATCGACGATCTGGGCAACCAGCTGGCGGATACGGTGGTCGGTCTATTGCATGTCGCCCATAAGCAAGCGCACTCGCGCTTCGGCGATTTCTGCTGGGATATTTATTCGCAAGTGAATAGGGAGTACGAACAGAATCCTCGGCTCAAGGAGCAGCGGACAACCGTCCTTCATTCGCTGGAGGAGGGCAATGAGAATTTATCTTGGGTCGGATTGCTTGTCGCGGAGCGAATCGTCCGTGAACATCTTGATGAGATGAAAGCTTTTAATATCAACTATGATTTGTTGGTATGGGAGAGCAATATTGTTAGAGAGGGTTTCTGGGATTCGGCGTTCGGCTTACTGAAGGAGACACCGCAATTCTATCAGGAAACGTCAGGCAAGCTCGAAGGATGCTGGGTGCTGAAACAAGCTTCGGCTGAACATGGCGAGAGTGATTCCGAACATAGCATCGACAAGGTATTGGTCCGTTCGAACGGAATTTTGACATATACCGCCAAAGATATCGCGTACCATCTGTGGAAATTCGGATTGCTGGATAAGGATTTCCGGTATACGCGCTTCGCCGACGATCTGTGGTCAACCTCCGACACCGGAACCGGTGCCGCTTACGGGAGAGCGGATATGGTCATTAATGTCATCGACCATCGGCAGCAATATCCGCAAGCCATGGTGAAACAATCTCTAGAGATACTGGGCTTCACAGCGCAGGCCGAGAAGCTGCGGCATGTCAGCTACGGCGTCGTCTCATTAAGTCCGGCCGCCGCCGAAGAACTGGGCATCGATACGTCATCCGGTAAGGCGTCCTACGCCATGTCCGGAAGACTAGGAATCGGGATTAAGGTTTCCGAGCTGCTCGATCTCATGGAAGGCGTTATTGAAAGCAAACGCTCCGATCATGAAGGGCTGGCGAGCCGGGACATTGCGTCGGCGGCGATCCGTTATTACCTGCTCCGCTATAGTCTGTTGACCGAGGTCGTATTCGATATCCAGCAGGCAACCGAGATCACCGGGAATACCGGGGTCTATCTCATGTATTCGCATGCTCGCGCAGCCAGCATACTAGGCAAGGCCGGGAATGAACGCCCGCAGGCACCTCATGAAATCGATCAATTGGCGAAAGCAGAGCACGCCTTGCTGAGGCACTTAGCGAGCTGGCAAGATACTTTATCCGTCGCATGCGGCGAGCTGTCGCCAAACGTGATCTGCAATTACGCGCATGAATTGGCCATCTTGTTCAACAACTTCTATGCGTCTTGTCCGATTCTGAAAGCAGAGGGCGCTAGAAAAGCGCTGCGGCTCTGGCTGACCTTACGGTTCAAAGAAACGCTCGGCGATGCGCTAACGGTGCTTGGGCTCCCGGCGCCCGGCCGTATGTAAGCACCCTGCACCGTCTCGCATTGCCAAGCGATTCCGCTGGAGTCCCGCACCCGACGTGATTATCTTACGAAGCAAGCCGGAAATCGAGGCGCTCCATGCGACAGGCATGGAGCGCCTCGTCCATGTCAGCTTGATGACGCAAGCGTTTGTTTCATTAGATCGGCGATTCTACGCTCGTCATGATCGGGGCTCTTATCAAGCTGCTGTATAACCCATTCACGGCGTTGGATCGAATGGTTTTGGCTCAGTTTTGCCTTTCCTTCTATCCGGTTTATTTTCAGTTTGAAGCCTTGAACCCCTTTTTTCATGCCACTAAGAAAGTCGGGGTCTATGTCCTGTAACCTGTAGGTGCTGGCAGGAGATTCGTATTTCACTACCATCTCCTTCAAGGAATCCATCAACTCCTTCTCGTCATCGATAAGCTCCACTTCTCCGTAGACATGAACAGTCACATAGTTCCATGTCGGAACTGCTTTGTTCGTCTCATACCAGGAAGGGGAGATATAACAGTGAGGACCATGAAATACAGCTAACGCCGTCTGATTGCCAATGTCCTTCCATTGCGGATTGGGGCGAGCAAAGTGACCATATAAATATGCATGATTATGATCAAGAATTAATGGCAAATGGGTAGCATAGGGCGCCCCGTCATGGTGAGAGAACAATGTAGCAAAACTATTCTCTCTCATGATCTCGTATGCAATGGAGGTGTCCTTAATCTCAAAATGCGCTGGTATATACATTGGCTCATCTCCTTCTCGTAACCCCATCATACGCAAGAAAGCGGACAATCAAAAGATCCAATTCCGATCGAAATTGTTGTACCGGCTTCTATTAGAGATGCCTGCCTTCTGCTGTCCGTTCATCTTGGTAGTTGCGACGGGGTATTCGGCCGCCCATCAGGTAACGACCAAGGCGTATGGATGGCAGCTCGACATAGCGGTAAGACAGTGCGGCGAGTGCCAGGCTGATGCCAACGGTACCGACGAGCAGCCAATAAGGCGATAGATAGTATTTCTCCACTTCGTCCGGGTATAGGATGGATGATGGATTCGTGAACAAATTCATCAAGGCAAGCAGTACGACAAGATGGACGAGATAGAAGCTGTACGAGACACGTCCGACAAACGCCATCGGCCGCCAATGGAGCATGGCTTTAAACCGTATCGACGCTAACGCCGCGATGATAAAGCAGCCCGAAGATACCGTCGTAAACCAGTCCGACACCAGGTTTCCGAGAAGCCCCCAGTGATCCCAGCCCAGATTGTTTCCCCATGTATACACGATGAAAGCAACGACACCGAGCACAAGTCGCGTGGCGATCCGGAGGCCGTTGAAAGCATTCACCAGACGATGGCGGTGCTTCGCCATCAACGCGCCGACGACGAACATGAGCACGTAATGCGCGGTATCGTAATAATTCGTGAAGAAGTCGATGTGATCCTCATACTGCACATGCAGCAGAATCCCGCAGACGGATAGAACGAAACCGATCAAGGCGCTCCACATCCAGTTCGCCCTCATCACGAACCAGATGATGAACGGAAATATAAGCGCTATGCGCATCTCCATGACAAGCGACCAGATGACCGGATTGAAATACTGCTGATGAAATTGATCGATCATGACGATGTGCTGCACGATCGGAATCCAGCCGATCGGCCTGGACCACAAATCGTTGATCGGCACGCGATAGAATAGCAGACGCAGGACGAGCCCGAATGCGAGAGAGACGATATAAGGCGGGTACAGCCGGATCAGACGCCGAAGCATGAAGCTGCCGTAACCGCGTGATTTCCCTTCGGCGAACGGCAAAGCCAATACGAATCCACTGAGGAGAAAGAAGAAAATCACGGCCTGATGGCCGGCCAGCAAGAACTGAAGCGGCGTATGATACAGCCATGGCAATGCGGCCATGATTCCAAGAAGCGAGGCGGAATGATAGAGCACCACGCTCATGGAAGCGATTCCACGAAGAGAGTCAAGTTCACCCAGCCGCCCTTGTTCAGCCATCCAATGTCCTCCTACTCGTTATATAGTCAGTATGTTCTTCTTAAGAATTTTTTAGCTGAACTGCAAATTTTTATTATTATTCTAGACAAACCTTGATAGCAATCACTCAGATATTTGTTAGCCAGAAACCCGATCAACGTAAAGAATAATGAAATGGCTATGATCCATATAAATAATTTCAACCCTGTTGCTATCGATTCCATTTCGATCTCGCGTCTCCTCTACCATTATTATACAGGTCGGCATCCCCACCCCTTTTTTCCATTGATTGCTGACCAAACAGTAATTCGCTATAAAACGACGTTTTCCTTTTTATGTAACTATCTGTTAGTCCGATGAAAACGGCAACCGATTTACTGCTCGGCTGCCGCGGTATCCTTATTCCACTATCATTCCCCGCTACTTCAACAACCGCCCCCATATCATCTTTCCATCACTGTACGTCCCTGTCCATATGTTACCTGAATTCGGATTTTGTTGATAATGCTCCCACATTAGGCTTAAACTCAAAGACATTTGTAAATTGGATATTTTAGAAGCTTGTACCCAATGCAAATCCCCTTCATCACAATTGATCACATTTCTAGTGCTCGAGTCACCAAAGAAAATATAATGTTGATTTAACTCATCCTCTTTTTGTCGAAGTAAAATGTACCGCAAATGCAGACTTTTGATTTCATTTTGCAAAATCCCCGTCTCTTCCGCTATTTCACGCAAACAAGAGCTTTCGGGCGAGCCATGCTCGTGGGGTTCCACATGACCTCCGACACATGACCATAGCCCAGGGGCAATCTTTTTGCTATTCGATCGTTTCATCATTAACACATCATCATGATTAAGAAGAAATGCCCCTGTCATTGTCCGAACACTTATCATCATATCATCCTCCGAATACGGGGTTGTTGTCGTCTCCCTCATTGTTCCCGACAGCGGAGGGGGTTATAAAGCTAAGCCGGCCCAACTTACCGCCTTCACTTCACACTTGTCAGGGCAGGCTCCAGCTTAAGAAACAACTGACGCGTATTCACCTTTTCATAATTCCAGAACATGATGACCCGTATATCCGAAGCAGGATAGTACCTGATTTCAGATCGAAATCCAGGTGTCCCTCCGATAATCAGTTGAACATCCGACCCCAGAAACCAGCCGAGACCATAGTGCAGCTTCGGATCAAACGTCGTGATGTAGTAGGGCGTGAACATCTGGCGCAATGATGCCTGCAAAAGCAGTTTGCCATGGAACAGTGCATCGCACCACTTGTCCAAATCGCGGGTCGTGGAATACAATTCGCCTGGCGCATCTACGATTTCGCTCAATCGGTCATTATCGGCATTGATCAGCTTGCCGTTCTCCGTCGTGTGCCCATATGCGCGCCCGGGATTTACCTTCCTGGGGTAATCGACGCCTGTTGCCCGCATCCCTAATGGAGAGAAGAAGAATGCATGAAACACTTCCTCGAATGATTTCCCTGTTACGGTTTCCAAAATATATCCCATCATAATAAATCCCGTACTGCTATAGCTCCATCGTTCGCCAGGTTGAAAATCTTGCGGCAGCTGAACCAGGTAATCGATAAAATCTCTTTTCTCAACCACTAATCGACTCATCTCGAAGCGCAAAGCCGAGACCGCATAGATATCATGCAGACCGGACGAATGATTCAACAAATGACGGATTCGAATATCCGGATGGAGAACCTTGAAACGTTCGTAATAGGTTCCAGGATGCTCATCCAGATCAAGAAGCCCTTGCTCGACCAGCATAAGGGCTGCGGAGGCAATGAACATTTTCGTAACAGAGGCAATATGGAATTTGGTATCCACCGTATTGGGAACGTTTTGCTGAATACTCGCATGCCCGAAAGAGCGATGAATGACTTCCTTACCTTCTTGTGTAATCAGGATATTGCCGCACAAGAAGTTCTCTTGTTCATAATCCGTCAGAATCCGCTCCAATTGTTCGCTCATCCTTTCAACTCTGCTCCTTCCGGCAGCGGGGAATCTGTATGATTTTACCAAATGCTTATTTCGCAAGCAATAGGGAACTTAATAGGTTGCGCAAACTGCGTTCGAATAAAAAACCTTCCAGCATGCGCTTGGAAGGTTCTCTAGTGCACCTATTGATCGGTATACCGCGGTGCGAATCTATTCATTCATCCATTCATTCAGCGACGACTCTCCTGCCTGCTAGAAAGACGATGGACGCTCAACGGTTGAACGTTCATTGACCTCCGGAATTTTGGCCTCGATCCGCTCGCGCCACTCGCATAGCTTCCTATGCAGCTGCTCGGTCCGTTCAGGCTGCTGCTCCGCGATATTGAACGCTTCCGAGAGATCCTCTCTCAAGTTGTACAGCTCCAGACGACCGTCCTCGAAAAATTCGATGAGCTTGTAATCCCCCTCCCTCACCGAAGAGCCCGGCGTTCCTCCCTGATTGCCGTAATGCGGGTAGTGCCAGAACAACGCATCGCGGCCCGGGCTATCCTCCCCCTTCAGCAAAGGCACGAAGCTGATGCCATCCTCATGCTGTTCCGGCAGAAGGTTCACTCGCGCGATTTCCAGCAAGGTTGGATAGAAATCGGGACTCGTTACCGGAATCTCGCAGACGCTGCCCGGTTCGACAACGCCGGGCCAACGGACGATAAGGGGCTCCCGCACGCCGCCCTCGTACATCCAGCCCTTGCCTTCCTGAAGCGGACTGTTGCAGGTCGGCGAACCTTCCGCCGTTGCCAGGCCGCCGTTGTCGGACGTGAACACGATCACGGTGTCGTCCAGCCGGTTCGTCTCTCTCAAGGCGTCTATCAATCGCCCGATATTCCAATCGAGATTATAAATCATCGCCGCGTACGCAGGATCGGACTGCAGGATGCGTCTTTGCACGCGCAGATGTTTCTTATGTTCGCACGGAAAGGGCTCTCCCTCGGCAAAGGCTTCCAGCCGGTCCAGTCCAAGGGCTTGGGCCTTGGCCGCAAAACGCTCGACAAGCGCCTCGCTGACCTCGATCGGAATGTGTACGGCATAATGCCACAAATTCAAGAAGAACGGCTCGTCCGCGTCATGCTGCCGGATCAGCCGGATCGCCTCGTCCGTCAGCCTGTCGGTCAAGTATTCTCCGTCCGGCCCTTCCTCGAGCGTCTCGATGCCATACGGGCTAAAAAAGCCATGCATCGGCATCCCCCAGCTGCAGCCGCCGATATTGACGTCGAAACCGTGTCTGTCCGGATAATGATCTCGGCCGCCAAGGTGCCATTTGCCCACATGCCACGTCTTGTAGCCATGTTCCTGCAATGCAGACGCCACGCTCTTCTCCTGAAGCGGCAGGTGGCGGATGTACGGCGCATCGATCAGCCTGCCCTCTGTCTGGCCGCCGATATAGTTGGTTACCCCGACGTTCGCCGGATATTTACCGCTCATGAGGCTGGCCCGGGTCGGCGAGCAGACCGGAGCGGCGGCATAAGCATCCGTAAACCGCATCCCCTCCGCGGCAAGCCGGTCCAGATGAGGGGTTTCGTAAAAGGTGCTGCCATAGCAGCCCAAGTCCTTCCAGCCTAAATCGTCGATTAATATGAACAGTACATTCGGTTTCTTCTTCGCATGACTCACCTGTTCCACCTCCTCCTTCGATCCATCATCGTGAAGAAAGCCCGCGTACGCCGCGGGCTCCTCCCTTTCTTAATAAGGCCGTTCACCCACGATAGCCACTCGCTCCGCAACGCGGCGGTTCGGATAATAGTCCGAATTCGCGTAATGCTGCGTGGCGCGATTATCCCAGAAGGCGATGGAGTTCGCTTCCCAGCGGAAGCGGACCTGGAACTCGGGCAGCTGCGAATGGCGGAACAGATACGAGAGCAGCGTTTCGCTTTCCTCTTGCTCCAGACCGACGATCCGGATAGTAAAGTTCGGGTTGACGTACAGCGTTTTTCGCCCGGTTTCCGGGTGGGTGCGCACGACCGGATGCTCGGCCGCCGGAAACTCCTCCTGGCGAATCCGTAATTCCTCGGGCGAAAGCCGCACGCCGAAAACATGGGTAAAATCGTGAATCGCCGTCAGTCCGTCGATTCTCTCCCTGATCTCCTCGGGCAGGTTGTCGTAAGCCGCCGCCTGATCCGACCATAATGTATCCCCGCCTAGAAGCGGCGCCTCCGTAACGCGCAGGATCGCTCCGAGCGCAGGCGTCAACCGCCAGCTGACGTCCGAGTGCCAGTTGTTCTCGTATCCGGCTTTCTTATCGTCCTTGGCGAAACGAACGACTTCATCCGATGCTCCTTGAGGCAGGAAAGGATGGGTCTCCAGCTCTCCCCAGAGTCGGGCGAACGCCTGCTGCTGCTCGCTCGTAATGTCCTGATCGCGGAAGAAAATCACCTTCCACTCAAGCAGCGCGCGGTTCAACTCCAGCTGAAGCTCCGGCGTTACGGGATTGCGCAGGTCGACGCCTTCGATTTCCGCGCCGATCAGAGGGCCGTAAGGCTTAACGCGGAACAGCGTGTACGGCTGTTCGCCCGCTTCTTCAGGCAGACGGCGGATAATGCGAGGACCGCCTTTAATGCCGCGGTCGGGAATTTGACGGGGACGTTCTTCGGATGCAATCGTATTAGCCATTAGGCATTCTCCTCGCTAATCAATATTGAATAGATGTTACTTGCTCGCGTTTTGTTTCTGGTACTCTTCGTTGACCGACTTCAATATTTCATCGCCGCCTGCTTTTCGCCACTTTTTGCCAAGCTCCTCGATGCCCTTGTCGACGTCAATCTTGCCGCTGATCAGATCCACGAAATATTGGTTATACACTTCATTGACGTTTTTGCCCTGTTCGATCTCTACATCGGTCCTACGGGTAATGAGACTCGGCACGAAGTATTGGGAAGCGACTTTAACTGAATCCCTGGCGCGATCTATATTGGGCTCCGTTTGCGGCAAATAGTTCTCGTCGATCGGCCAAGACACGTTCCCCCATGCAAGCGGATGAGCCCAACCGTTATCCGCAAATCCGTCTTTCGCGCGCTCAGCCTCGTTGTAAGTAATTTTATCTCCCTGTTTCGTGTAGTGAATGCCTTCGATGCCGAGCTCCAGCAGGTCGCGGCCTTCCTTGGACAGCATGAATTCGATGAACTCCGCCGCTTTTTCGGGATTTTTCGCCTTATTGGTGACTGCCGTAAACAACGCCGTTTTCGGAACGGTAGCCATCCCTTGCTTGCCGTCCGGTCCAGCTGGCGGCGGCGCATATCCGAGCACGCCATCCGGATTGACCTGCTGCAGACTGCCTTCAATACGGCTGACGTGGCGGAATAATGGACCATCCATGAAACCCGCTTTGCCTTGGAAAAACTTTTGCTCCTTCGCCGGACGGTCGTACACGACAAATTCAGGATCGATCAGCTTCTCGGCATACCATTTGCGCAGCTCCTCGATGCCTTTCTTAAAGGCCGGATGCTCGAAACGAGGGATAACCTCGCCTTTGTCATTGAGTTCATAATCCGAGTAAGGAAGACCGTAAGCATACAGTACAAAATCGAATCCTGTCAGGAGATCGCCGTCACCCGGCTTGTTCGTGACATAGCCGAAGGTGTCAGCCTTGCCGTTGCCGTCCGGATCCTTCTCCACGACGGCTTTCAGCGCAGCTTCGAATTCATCCAATGTTTTCGGATGCTGGAGACCCAGCTTATCCAGCCAATCTTGGCGGAATTGAACGGTGTAATTCGACCGTTCTGCGCCGCTCACGAACGGGTAGCCGTAATAGTTGCCGTCTACCGCCGTCCACTGCAGACCGTTATCGAGCTTGGCTTTAATCGTAGGGAGCTTGTCGAAATAATCGTTGAGCGGAACCAGAATGCCATCCTTAATCCACTGAGAAACCGATGAGGAAGGATACTGCGTCGTCACGACGTCAGGAATATCGCCGCTTGCAATAGCCACGTTAATCTTGTCGTACGAAGATTCCGGCGCGATCTTGACCGTCAGCTTGATGTTCAGCCGCTTGTCGATCTCGGCGATAATGCGGTCATTGGGCACCAACGGCTTCGCGCCTACGTCTCCCGTGGTCAAATATACGATCTCCGTCGGTTTTTCGGAGCTTGTATCGGATGCGCTTGAACCAGATGCGCTGCTGCTATCGGCTGCATTCTCTTTATTCGAGCAGCCTCCCGTTACGATCAAGGCTGCCGCCGCTGCGCCAATCACCCATTTTTGCAGCTTCTTCCCTTTCCTATGTTCCATGTTCTCTTCCTCCTGATTTTTATTTATAGTTAAGGAATTACTCCTTGACCCCGCCGATCAATACCCCATTGTGAAAATACTTCTGGAAAAACGGATAAATAATCATGATCGGAATGGTAGCCGCCATCACCGTCGCCATCTTGATGGACGGTCCCAGAAGAAACAGACTGCCGCCGCCTCCCGAGTACGTGGACTCGTTCTCGAACAGCATGCTTCGCAAGAACAGCTGCAAGGGCCAATGCTCTTTGTCGCTGATGAAGAAAATCGCGTTGAAGAAATCGTTCCACCGGGTAACGGCATAAAAGAGCGTGATGGTGGAAATGGCCGGCATGGACAAAGGGATCGCGATTCTGTACAGGATGCCCACGTCATTGCAGCCGTCGATCCGTGCCGCTTCGACCAACCCTTCCGGCAATGCAAAGAAGAAGTTTCGCATAATGATCAGGTTATACGTATTGAGCGCGCTCGGGATGATCAGCGCCCATACCGAGTTCATCAGACCGAGGCTTTTCACAATGAGATACGTCGGGATAATCCCTCCGCTGAACATCATCGTGAATACGAAGAGAAACATAAACACGCGATTTCCCTTCAGTCCCGGTCTGGAAAGCACGTAGGCAGCCATGATCGTGAGCAGCATACTCAGCGCCGTGCCCACGACGGTGACGAACAGCGTCACGCCGTAGGAGCGCCAAAGCTCTTTCATCGAGAACAAGTAGTTATAGGCGCTGAAGGTGATCGCTTTGGGGAACAGATGGATGCTCGAACCTAGATACTCGTCAAGCGGAATGATCGAGACAACGAGCGTATCCCAGAATGGATAAACCGTAACGATAGCGACGACCGCCAGGAAGATGACATTGAACGAGTCGAACAGCTTCCCTGCCCTGCTAGTGTAGTGCATTGTCTCCCTCCTAAAGTTTTACGAGCGAAGCTCGCAGCCGGATTGTACCGGCAAGTATAGTAAAACTACTTCGGAAGCATATGCTTAAGTTTTACGAGCGAAACCCGCAGCCGGATTGTACCGGCAAGTATAGTAAAACTACTTCGGAAGCATATGCTTAAGTTTTACGAGCGAAGCCCGCAGCCGTTTGTACCGGCAAGTATAGTAAAACTACTTCGGAAGCATATGCTTAAGTTTTACCTGCTTCAGTAGACGCCGTTCTCTCCCATCTTCCGGGAAAGCCAATTCGCGATGACAAGCAGCCCGAAATTGATCAGGGATTTAAATAATCCCACCGCCGCCGCGAGGCTGAACCTCCCATCCGTCAAGCCGATCCGATACACATACGTGTCGATAATATCCGATACCCGGTATACGGCCGGATTATAGAGCACGAAGATTTGCTCGAAGCCCGCTTCCATGATCCCGCCCAGCCGAAGAATAAGTACGAGCATGATCGTGCTCCGAATGAGCGGGAGCGTTAAATACAGCAGCCGTTGAAAACGGTTGGCTCCATCAAGGACAGCCGCTTCGTAGAGATGCGGGCTTATTCCGGCCAAAGCCGCCATGTAGATGATGGTGTTCCAGCCAAACTCCTTCCAGATCATCGAGAAGACGAGCGTGCTGCGGAAATACGTTTCATTGCTCAGAAATCCGATCGGCGTGCCTCCAAACAGCTTGATGATATTGTTCACTACACCGCTGTCGGTCGAGAGTAAATTGATCAGAATGCCTCCCAGAATGACCCAGGAGATAAAATGCGGCAGGTATATCACCGTTTGGACCGACTTCTTAAACGCCCTGGATCTCACTTCATTTAGGAGCAGGGCAGCAATGATCGGGGCCGGAAACCCGAACGTAAGCCGGTACAACGAGATAATGACGGTATTCTTGATGACCTGCCAAAATTTATCCTGCGAGAACAAGTAATCAAACTGCTTAAAGCCTGCCCAATCGCTGCCCAGAATGCCTTTCGTAATGCTGAAATCCTTGAAGGCCACGATCGCACCGTACATCGGAATGTAGTGGAAAATCAGATAGTAAACCAGCGCCGGCGTCAGCATGAGATAGAGATAGCGATTGAACCAGATGTACCGGAGAAGATTTGATTTGCTGCGCAGGCGCTTCCGAGTCCGAAGGCCAGCCTCGATTCGCGCGGTCTCGCTTTCAACGTATGACATCTAGCAGACTCCCTTCCTATAAAATAAAAAGACACAACATAAGGGGGTCATGTTGTGTCTCCGGATTACCAGTCGACGATATATTCAGTTCATCTCATACTCGCCGGGCTTCCCCCGCAGCCTTAGCTAGAACCTCTGGTAGACCAGGCGGTTACCTATACAAAAAAGGAGACGCAGCACCGCTGGGGGCACTGGTCTCCGGTTGTCCGGTAGATAGTTTATTATTCCGATTTATTTACTTGGTTAATATGAGATTGATACTAACATACGAGTCGCTAGGCGTCAACCATTTTTTAGGCGACTATTGCTCTTCTTACAATCGCCATCAGGAAAGTTTATGCTGCGCCTCTCAAGGCTCATAAGGCTGCCCCCCAACGTAAATATCAATAGCCCCAGCCGGCCGGATCGGTTCCTGCTTCACATACAAGTATCGATTCTTCTTGAAGAAAACGTAGTAAAGCATCGTGAATGGATGAAAGTAATCGAGCCCTCCGAGCCGGCAGCCGGATTGAAACAGAAGCTTCTCCCCATCGGCGATCGTAAAAGATAACCGGTTGCTCCCGCACCAGTCGATGTTCAGCTCCAGCTCGTATTCGCCTGGTTCTAGTTCGATCCGCACCCTCTCTCCGTCTTTGATTGCCCCTGCCCTAGCATCGTTCAATAGAATCCTATACTCCCGGATCCGATTCACCCATTGAGATTTCCTCACGATTTCGATGGAAGCGGTCATTTAATCCCTCCCGTACTTACCCCGTTTCTAATAAAAAGAGACCTACAGCAGCTCGCTGTAGGTCTAAGATATATTTAATAAAGGGGGTCATGTTTAATTATAAACGCGCTACATTAAGTTGAGATAAAGATCGGATTTCATTCGTGTTACATTTTAGGAACTATCGTTCCCGTCTATTGAAACTCTTCGCTCTACAACTAAATTATGCGCTAGCTCCGCCCAAGTGCCTTGCGAGAAATCGCTCGGCCGCTTCATAGAACCTCAGTCGGTTCTCGGGTTTGGCGAAACCGTGGCCTTCGTCCGGGAAGAGCAAATACTCATGCTCCAATCCCCTCGTTCTGAGCGCGTCGACGATCTGCTCGGATTCGCTTTGCTTCACTCGCGGGTCATTGGCGCCTTGGGCGATCAGCAGCGGAATTTGGATCTTATCGATTAGATACAACGGAGACCGGGATTGGAGAAACGCTTCCTCTAGATCGGGGTTTCCCACCCTTTTGTGAAGAATAGCAAGCATCGGCGCCCAGTACGGCGGAATGGAGCGGATAAACGTGACCAAGTTGCTTGGACCGACCACGTCCACTGCGCAGCAGAAAAGTTCCGGCGTGAAGGTCGCGCCAACCAGCGCCGCGTATCCGCCATAAGAAGCCCCGTAGATGGCCACGCGATCTGGATTCGCATATCCCATCTGTACGGCCCATTCGACGGCATCGACGAGATCATTATGCATGGCGCCTGCCCATTCCTAATTACCTGCGTTGAGAAAGTCTTTACCGTATCCCGTCGAGCCCCTGAAATTGACCGAAAGGCAAGCGTAGCCTCGGTTGGCCAGCCACTGATGCTCCGAATGGAAACCCCAGCGATCCCTCCCCCACGGTCCGCCGTGCACGTTCAGGACCATCGGCACGCCCTCGCGCTGTCTCGGCGGGAACGTGATGTAGCCGTGAATCGTTAGTCCGTCGCGCGATGTAAAGGATAGCGGCTCCATTGGCGCCAGTTCGAATTCCGCCAGGACCGGATCGGTATGAAACAGGAACGATCCTGTACGGGACTGCCTGTCGTAGATGTAGCAGATGGACGACTCCTTGTCGGACTGAAATGTGATGAGCCATTTCCGGTCTTCAAGATCCCGGCTGCTGATCTGGAAATCTCCATCATGCAGGCTGCGAATCGCTGCAAAATCCGCTTCAACCTCCGCATCCAGCACGGTCCATTGTTTGCGCTCCCTGAAAAACGCAACCGCCAGAACTTCGTATGTATCGAGATCGAGCATTACTTCTCCAACGTCATAGTGCGAGTCCTCCGCTAGTACGCGATATGAACCATCTTGCGTGTTCATGCGTACCAAACGGCCCGAGTTCGTATTTCTCGAGTCGATGACGAACAGCTCTGTGCCGTCTTTGGCGAAGCCAATGGGTCCGCTTGACAGCACGTCCTCGCTGTCCCAAGTCACGATTGTTCTCCACTCGGAGCTCTCGTCATCACGGACCAACAGATCCATTCCGCCTTCGGGCGTGGCGGCACCTGCCCCCCGCACGTTCAGATCGGCGTCTACCACCCAGCCGAGGATGTTGCCGGGGTTCTTGGCGACAAGCGATAATTCTCCAGTTGAGATCGTAAGACGATAGACGTCGTGCGCGGCTTCGTTTTCCTTATTTAGCGCGACGATGAGCTCGTCGGGATGCTTCTTGCTGGTATGAAGGACATGCGCCTGCACGTTCTCGAACGGCGTCAGATCCACTATTTCTCTGCTGGCCAGATTGACGGAATAGAGCCGCCAATTCTCATTGCCTCCGGCATCTTGCAGGTAGAGGATATGCTTGCTGTCATAACCCCAGAAATACCAACGAATGCCTCGGTCACGGTCGTGGGTAACGGGCTCTCGCGTATGCCCCCCGATATGCCCGATCCAGATGTTTTGAACGCCTTCATCCGGAGCCAGATACGAAATGTACACGCCGTCCGGAGATAGCTCGGTTTGCGTTTTGTCCGGATTGCCGAAAAGGACCTCTCTCGGGATTAACCGGACTGCCGATGCGGAATCGTTCATGAATACCTTCTCCTTTAGAGTTAATTCATTAGCGATAATTAGTTCTCATCCGGTAGGAACCCTGGTGCCTTGCCTTCCTCAGATTTACTTTCTTACAATGCTGTAAGCAACCGTCCCGCGATTATTTTTCTCTTGTGGTTCATCCCACTCGATATTCACCACAATCTCCTTCTCATGCTTGGGTACGAGATTTGCAGTTGAACCAAATGACGAGCTTCCTGGTTCTGTTAGCGTGGCCGTCCCCTTAACGCTACCGTAATTATATGTAATATTGGTAATAGGCTTGGTGCCGACATACTGTATGAACAAATCATAATTCCACTTATTCGTAGTCTTATTCAGATAAGGATCTAAGTCGACTTTCCAATCCGTTACATTCTCTTCCGATTCCAAGGAAAACGTTACTTTTCGGGACATTTCGTCATGGATTCGGCTGGTTTTAAAATAAACAATAATGGCGATTATGAAAAGAACGCCAAGGAGTACGATTAAACTATTTTTTTTCAATTCCCTTTCCCTTTCATTACCAGGAGAGTCCACACCTCATCGCATCATCCAATCAAAGCGGGCCTCTGGTGTTCTTTTCGATATAAATATCTAAGGCTTTAATTCCGCGAATTAGACATTTAATTAGCAGGTAAAGGCAATATAGACCAAGCAAGATAAATAAGCCATAAACGACGAACATGATTTGGGCATAAACTGAAAATAAAGAAACACCGCTACTGGAAATATTCATAATCGTTCCTCCCTTGATAGAGATTTTCGTACTCCTCGACAAGCTACAATCGGGTTCAACGTTCTCTCCTTTTAATCGCATATTTTTTATACGTTTCCAGTAGATGGAAGTTGCGTTATCCGTTCCCGCTGAATTAATATGCAGTCCAGCAGATAAAAGCGCAGCCTACTCGGCTGCGCTTCAGGCTGTCGAGAAAGTTCGACGCCCCCTATGTCGAATGTACGGAAAGGAAAGGAAGCACCTCAAAGACTGCGGACAGAGCGTTTGCCTTCGATTTATTTGGAGATACAATGCTATCGTTACTGAGGGAGCGTAATAAACAGGGACAATGGAAGGTCTTGTCGCTAGGTCAATTGGTATTCAAGAGCAGCGCATAGCCGGATGCTTATGCATCCGACTATCGCCGTAAAATTCCTAGAGGAGATTGTACGGCTCACAGCCTCCCGCTGAACCGCTCGAGCGCTTCTTCGGTAACTGGCGCGAAGAGGTTGACGAGGTTGCCGTCGGGGTCGCGGAACAGTATAGAGCGGTTCCCCCATGGCATCGTGGCCGGTTCTTGCACCCACTCGTCTACAAGCGGCTTCAAGCGCGCGTATTCAGCATCGACGTCATGAACGCGAAATTCGATGATGACGGTGTGGTTGTCGGCCGCACGCGCGGAACCAGCGCCGAACAGATGCACCGTTTGGGAATGGCCGATCGCCAAGGTACACGACGGCAAAACGAATTCTGCGAACACAGGCGCGGGACGCTTCGCCGAAACACCCGTGACTTTCTCATAGAACACAACGAGTCTATCCAAGTCGTCAGTAATAATGCGTACAGAAGCCAAATTCATGAAACCTCCGCCTTTCAATAATGAATTAAACGATACGATACCGTAACGTATCATATTAGCCTTGTTAACACAAGCGAGGTGGCTGCCCCGGCGCCAAGGATGCTTCCATGGTATAATGTGAAGGACTTATTATAGGCAATGAGCCCCCGTTTAAATACGCTTATTTTGGAGGAATGATGGTGACTTCTAAGAAATCCGAAAGTGTGCCGTCGGCCCATTTGAATAGACGCGCCGAGCGTTCGAGACAAACAATCCTGACCACCGCGTTTGAACTGCTTAGCGAAGGCGGTGTGACGAGCTTCACCGTCGACGAGGTGGCGCGTCGTTCCGGGGTCGCGAAGACGACCATCTATCGGCACTGGCCAACGCGGGAAGCACTGGTGATCGACGCCTGTTCTCGGATGATTGCTGAGCAAGAAACGCCCGACACCGGCTCACTCGAAGATGATATCACGGCTATCCTGGCGGAAATCGCGAAACTGCTGCCGACGGCGAATTGGTCCTTTGTCTTACCGTCAATCGTCGACGCCGCCGAGCGCAATCCGGAGTTCGCGGAAATCCATAGTCGGATTCAGCGCGGACACGCCGCCCCCCTGCGAGAGGTCCTGCAGCGCGCCATAGATAGGGGCGAGCTGTCGGCACACGCCGACGTGTCCACGGCCGTTGCAGCGTTGCTGGGGCCTCTCTTCTACCGCCGTTGGTTCTCGCGAGAGCCGATCGACGGCCAATTCGTAAAAGCGATCATCAAACGCGTAATCGCTTCACTTTAGAACGAGAAGCCTGCCACTTCTTGACCCGATTTCGATGGCGGACCAACGAATAGCCAGACCGATGGCGGACGCCTTACTTACTTCAAGGTTACTGAGTAATCATTTTTTCAGTTCTTATCAGGCTCCGGCGCGCGCTGCTATAATGAAGACGAGACCGTCATGGAGGGGACAAGCAGATGAAGCTATTGATTACCGGCGCGACCGGTAGCGTGGGCTCCGGCGCGGCCGAAGCGCTGCGCGCGCAGCACGAGGTCCGTTTGTCGGATATCGCCGCGATGGATACGACGCTGCCGTTCTACCCGGCGGATGTCCGCGAGCCCCGCGCTTTGGATCAAGCGGCCGAAGGCGCGGATGTCATCGTCCATACGCCGGCGTGGCACGGCATCCACATGGGACAGCGCTCCGAGCGCGATTTTTACGAACTTAATATTACGGGGACCTTCAACATGTTCCAATCCGCGGTCAACAATCGGGTGCGCCGCGTGGTGTGGCTGTCGAGCATGTCGTTCTACGGTTCGGATTTCTATGCGTACACGAAGAAAATCGGCGAGCAGCTGTGCCGCTACTACCACGAGCAGCACGGCATCGAGGTTATCCTGCTGCGTCCTGCGGATTTTACGCCTTATACAGACGCACGCCACTATGGCGAAAGGCTGCTTCACGGCGGCGTCGACCGCCGGGACGTGATTCAAGCCGTAGCGTCAGCCGTCGTATGCCCGCAGACGTACGGCACGTATCATATCGTACGGGATGACGCGTTCACCGAAGCGGACAAGCTTGCCTACGCGGCCTCTCCCGCCGACGCGTGGGAACGGCTGTACCCCGGCGCGAAGCGGCTCATTGAAGCCTATCGCCTGGAGCTGCCTGTCCGGCTCGAGACGATGGACTTGTCGCGGGAACGCGCGGAACTCGGGTATGAACCGCGTTATAATTTCGGCACCTTCATCCAGGAATTCACGCGGGAGGGAACGATTGTCGAGCGAACGTAGCGTACCGAACGAAGGAAGGAGCCAGTCAACCCTAAGCACGGAATCAAAGCCCGGCAAGCTGTTCTAGTGGGCTGAGCCCGTTTACGTTCCATTCGCTGGAAGCTCTGTTTACCTGCCTCGCTCTGATATTGAACCAATCTCCCGTTATTTCAATGGACAACGGCAGCCGATCACGATCGGCTGCCGTCGTATCTTCATTCGGCTAATCTAGCATTCCCCGGTTAGTTCAATAACGATTTGGATTGCATGAGATCCTCTGTTTCTTGAATCAGCTCGCGCAGCTTATGAATCGCAGTCTTTACATTTTCCTGATCCTCCGTGATGCTTGCGAAGATCGCATTGATTCTTGGGAAGTATCGGTCAGGCGCGATGCGGAAGGAATCGGCAATGGCCGAAGCACCCTTTTCATTCATCAAGAAGGATTCGTTCATGGCAAACAAAGCCTGATTCAAGGAGGCAACCGCTCTGAAACAGGATCCGGCGACGTAGGCTAAATCATTTTTGTAGATCGCTTTATAGCCGTTCTCGATCGCAAAGGCTGCTTCCCAGAAAAACTTGCGAATCGTTGCTTCTTGAAGCGCAGGCGGGTATGGGCTGGTTCTGCTTTTCAACTCTCCGATTACGCCCGACGGATCCCATAACACGCTGCACAACGCGATTTCCGCCATATAGATCGAGTTGACGAAGCCATGAGGATGGCCCGGCTGATAATCGATCGTGATCGTTCCATTGACGCAGTCTTCTATGACTTGGGACACTTTATCGAGATCCCGATATAAGAAGTCGACCGGCATGTCATCGATCTTCAACCAGCCGCCGCCGTTAATCCACGGTCCCCAGCCGCCTATTTCCGTTACGAGGTTGTCGCGATGCTCGTCATCGATGGCAGACGCAACCCGGCGAAGCTCGGTAATGTCCAGCCCGATAGAGGGATCGTAATAGATGCCGAAATCAATATCGGAGTTCGGGCTGGCCGTCCCCCTTGCTCTTGAGCCGCCGAGAACGAGAGCCCGTATTCCGCTGATTGGTTTTAAGCGGTCAACAATATTCGAAATTGTGCTTTGCACGTTCATCATGCTCACTCCAATCCTGAATTCGGCTGTCTCCAGTATAAGGAATCGGTGTTCCGGGCCTCAAGGGAGAGAATGGATTAACACAAATTCTCTATAGCTTAATGACTGAAGGAGCGACTCACATTGGCAAGCTGCTCCTCAATGATGCTGAACCAATGTTTCCCGTTAGTTGCGCCCTCTTAATATTAATTTACTTTTCTCAAGAAACTCCCCCAGAAACTTCTTGCTATTGAAGCTGTCCACCTGACTCGTTCGTATCACTATTAAATCCCAAGTAGGAACTACCAATGCTACATTTAATCCAGCTCCTGAAAGAACAAAAGCGTCTTTAGGCAATGAGTCCGAGAAACTTCCGTTCGCGTTTGAACGTAAACCAAGTCCATAATCAGGTTGAACCCAACTGACCTTTTTCATTTCATCTAGATACCACGAAGGAACAATCTGTTGCTCTCCCCAATTGCCGTTCCTAAGCAGTAAATAGGCAAACCTTGCAAGATCTCGAGACGTCATATCGGGGCCTGCGCATGAAGGCTGATAAACTTTTTCGCCCCATACATAACTATCTCCACCTGAGTACCAAGAAGTTTTCTCTATTCCAATAGGGGAAAATAACTGTTTCTCCATACTTGTATGAAGTTGAACACCTGTAAGATGTGGAGAAATAACTGCGAAATGGTTATATCCTATATTGCTATACCCAAATCTTGTTCCTGGTTCAGAATAAAGCTGCATTGAATCGGGGTAGATCTCGCATTGTCCTACCGTATACGGTACGAATAAAAAATTTTCGCCCTGGTATACCTCAGGTGATGGCTTCAAACCCGAAGTGTGATTTAATATCTGAGTAAATGTAATAAGGCTTTTCCGGGAATCAGACAAAGGGAAGCCCTCGGGTAAATATCTATTATCATAAACGGGACTTTCAAGATCTATCTTGATCGGTATACGCCCGCTGCTTGAATCCTCAATCCATTTACCAAACATACACGCCGTCATAGTCTTACCTATAGAGGCTGTCCAGGTTGATGAATATTTTGTTTCGGGACGATCATATCCTTCGCTAACGATCCAACCATCTTTGATTACTAATACCGATATGGACGATTGGCTTGCAGGCGGCATTGATTGGATCCCCATATTCCATTCGACGAACTCCCGTGTTGCTTCCAAATCTATGCCTAGACTTGCAATGTCATCTTTATGCTTAAGAGCTCTCCATCCACCTTTTGTCTCCGAAGCAGGGAAGTAGCAATTAGACATTTTCTCACCCTTTTCGAAATTTCTTTATTTCTGTAGTTATTTCAGTTTTCCTCCTGATTAAAAAGATCATTACTGTACTAATCTGCCTGATAATTCAATGAAAAATAGCAGCCGATTTCATACTGGCTGCTGTCATGTCTTTATTAAACTATATGCATGGCGTTTTTTCACATCTTGCGGGGACATAACTACAGGCTTCGCGTTTGAGTCTAACTGAAGAAAGGCCGTGGACCAATAAATCTCCGGGATGGCATCTTCAGATCCATAAGAATTTATAAGTCCTTCAAGATACATTCGGCGATTGTGCTCATTAACTGGTTCAATAACCAGAGGGATGTCAATGTTACTGAGGAAGGTACCACCTTTTTACGCGATGTGTATGCCACTTCACTGAATCCCTTTTTTAAAAGATGAACACACCTCCGAAATTCACCTTGTGTTAGGATATAGTACATTCTCCGATTTCCATCTAGATTAACAACCGTTCCTTCCACCGCTGGTCCCTCAATAATGGCGTAAGTTAAATAATTCCACATGCAATTCTAATACCCTGCCCGTTACTTCAATGAAAAAGCAGACCATTGTTAGTGATCTGCTCTACTCAGCTATCGTTTCCCCCGTTAATTCAACGACTTATAGCTCTCGAAGATAACGCACTTCTTCTGATACCTCTTTGAAGCCAACGGAGTGATATAAGGATAACGCGGATTTGTTAGCCGTCTCAACTTGCAGTTCTGCGAACATGCACCCATGATCTTGGAGATAGATGAGCGCCTGAGTAAGTAGATGCTTTGCAATCCCTTGTTTTCGCCAAGGCGCTCTGACAAGTACATCTTCAATGATTCCATCTCCATCTTCATCTATCCACGTCATTACGCTTCCTACTAGGGCAGCATTCTCTCTTGCAACAAAAGCGGTCCACGCCGAATGTTTCTGATTCTCTTTTAACCGCTTGATCCCAATTGGTGCATCCGGCCAAATTTCCATATCGATTTTCAAATATTCATTTATGCTTTCCTCCGAAGCCAAGTCCCATTGCATGCAACGGTAGGGTGCAGTTAGAACGGAGTGTTCGCTCGGCTCGGATAAGTTTCTACGCATCGTATATAAGCTCTTCCCGTATTCGAACCCCTTCGATTTAAAATAGTTGTTGTTATGTTCTTCAGTCGACTGATTCCCAATGCAGATCATCGTTCGATATTCATTAGGTAATCTTTCCTTCAACTGATATGCCCTAATTAACAATTGCTCGTAGAGGAGATCATAGATGTGGTAGTCGTCTTCTCTGTCCGGAAGGGTCTTTAAATTAAAGTAAATATGATGCTTGCGTTCTATGGGGCTGCCTAGCGGTATTATGGAAATAACACTAACTTGCCCCTTGGCTATAATTTGATCTCCCTCCGTCGCAATGAACACATTCTCCCAGTTTTCTTCTTCTCCAACCCACCAGAAAACGGCGCTGCCCTTAGCGGTAACGGCGTGGTACAACTCACCCGTTTGCTGAAAATCGTCCTTTGTAAATCTACGGATTTCAATTTCGCTCAAATCACAAACACCACCGTTTTTTATAAATTATTCCAAAAGCGCAACAGAATTATTTTAACATCTTATTAATCCTTCGTCTGGTAATGAATGATTATAAGCAACCCGGCATTCATACTCCCGCTCCTTGCCTGCGCAAAGGACTACAAGACATACTCCGCGTATACCTCACCGGAAGGGTGGATCTTCCCTGTCTCAACAAAGCCTAGGGATAGATACAGCTTTCTCGCGATCGCGTTGTCCGGATTATAGGTAAGTTCAACGACCCTGGCTTTTCCATGCGTTGATGCTTTGGAGTATGCTATCGCTTTAATCGTCGCTTCCTTGCCATACCCATTGCCTTGGTAGCGCCTATCGATCATGATTTTGAAAATCCCATAGCTGCTGTATTCGAATTTCCCGTTTCCATCGTCGTAGTACATCATTATAAACCCGACCATCTTCTCGTCTTTATATATCGCAAATGTAATTCCCGAAGCTCAATTCTATTTTCAATGTATATTTCAACTGAACACCGGATTCGCTCCCATGACCAACCTGCGGTAGGTTCCATCCTTCTGTATTAAACGATCATGAGAGCCATATTCTGCGACGCGTCCGTTGTCCATGACGAAGATCATGTCGGCATTCTCTACGGTCGACAGCCTGTGCGCGATCACGATCGTGGTGCGGCCTGCCCGGGCGGCATCAAGGTCGGCCATCAATTTCCGCTCTGTTTCCAGATCCAAAGCGGACGTCGCTTCATCCAGGATCAAGATTTCCGGATCTCCCAGAATGGATCTGGCGATCGCGAGCCTCTGGCGCTGGCCCCCGGACAAGGTTATCCCTCGTTCGCCAAGTACGGTATCATAACCGCGAGGCATGGCCATGATCGTCTCGTGGATCTGTGCTGTCTTGCATGCCGCAAGCATTTCAGCATCCGTAAAGCTTCTCCCGAGCAGTAAATTGGTACGAATGGAATCCGGAAATAAGTAAGGCTCTTGGAATACGATCGAGATGCGTGCCATCCAATCCTGTCTGTGAATTTCATCAAGCGGCATACCATTAACGAAGAGCCGGCCGCGGTCGGGGTCGTAGAAGCGAATCAATAATTGAGCAATTGTCGACTTCCCCCCTCCGCTCTCCCCGACAAAAGCTATTTTACCGCCGATCGGCATATTCGCATCCAAGCCATTCAACACTTGTTCCCGATCTTCGGAATAGCCGAAGTGAACGTCTTGGAAGAACAGGCTCTCGACCGGACCGTCCATTTTACGACTTCCCGACGCCACGTAGGAGCCCTCGTTCAACCATCGCCCCGCTCTCTCGACGGACACGACGGATTCGCCTAGTCCCTGTATCGTTTGGTAAACCCCATTGAAAGAATCAAGCAGCTGGGCAGTGAATTGATACACGATGACAAACATGCCGAGGGACAAGTCCCCATGCATAACCCCGTATCCGCCAAGACCTAGAACGATCAGCGTCGCGCCCCACTTTAACGGATCCGTCCAGAGGAGCTGCAGGTTCTTGATCTTGTTCTCATATAGCGCTTTCTCAAAGAACTTGCTAAATGCCGTCTCCATCTTCCGCCGCTCCCATGCTTCTCGATGGAATGCAATGACCTCCCTCGTGGAAGAAATGCCTTCTTCCAGATCGACGTTCATTTCCGAACGCTGTTCTTGGAGGGCATGTGCCGCCTGCTTGGTCCGGGGCAAGAAGCGCTTGCCAAGCCATACATAGGCCACGCCAAAAACCGAAACTGCCGCTAATATTATCCAATTGGCGTAACCGACCAACGCTGCCAGAAGGACGAGATTGAGCGAGTTCTCAATACCGTCCGGCAGTTTATAGGTAAGAATCTGCGAAGAGTTAACGAATGCGTCCAAGTCGGACGAGAGCTTGCCGACCCGCTCTTTATGGTACACCTTGGCGGGTATGCGGTGAATATGCTCCATGGCATGCTTGCGGAGCGAGATCTTCAACTTCGAGTCCACTCGCTCGAACAACATGTCCTTCGCGACCCATGAAGCGAGATACGCAGCTGCAATGATGCCGAATAGCAGCAGAAAGCGACCGAATTGATCATACTCCCCTTTGACGAACACATTATCCACGAGAAACTTTTGAATGCCGGTCATCAGTAAGTTCGTGACAATCGAGATTAGTAGTAGAAGAAGGGCAAGCATGTACATGTTCCGAAACGGTTTAAGAAACGTTCTGATCCATTTCACGCCTTTCATGCTCCCGCTCCTCCTCTCCAAGCACCAGCAGACCGAACAATCCATTCGCCCGCATAAGCTCATCGTATGTCCCCATCTCGGCAATCCTTCCTTGGTCCATCACGACAATGAGGTCGTAGTGACGGATCGTCGAGATGCGATGAGCGACCGTTAACGTTGTTCTACCGAGCAGAAGTCTGTCCAAGGCTTGCATGACATCGGATTCGGTCTGACTATCAAGCGCGGAGGTCGCTTCGTCGAGCACGACAATTGCAGGGTTCTTAATTAACATTCTTGCAATCGCGATTCGCTGCTTCTGACCGCCGGAAAGCTTGTTTCCTCGCTCTCCTACTAACGTATCGTAGCCGTTAGGCAGCTCCATAATGAAATCATGGGCGCTGGCTGCCCGCGCTGCCGCCTCGACCTCGTCATCCGTTGCTTCCGGGTTTCCAAACCGGATATTGTCGCTAATGGATGCTCCGAACAAGTACGTTTCTTGAAAAACGAAACCGACTGCCTCTCTCAGTTGGCCTATCGATAAACGCTGAATCGGCGTATCATCCAATAAGATTTCACCCGCTCGAGGATCGTAGAATCGACTCACCAGTTTGGTCAAGGTAGACTTTCCGTTACCGCTTGTCCCTACGATGGCCACGCGTTGCCCAGGCGACAGAGCCAGATCGAAACCGCGAAGGATGTTTTCCTCTCTGCCATATCCAAAATGTACGTTTCGGAACTCGAGTCCGCCTTGGATCGCAGACAATGCTGCGGGCTTAAGTAATTCGATAACTTCCGGCTTCAGTTTCATGAAACGGTATAGCGCCTCCGCCTTATGAACGAGCACTTTCTGCTCGGACAGCAGCGTGACGACCGTCGTCATGGTGAACATCGAGCGGAAATACAGGAGCAGGAAGGCGATGAACTCGCCTACGCTGACCATGTTTCCTTGAATGAGCTGGAAGCCGTACACAAACAACAGAATTGCGCCTCCGTAGACGGAGATACGTCTTAAGATGGCTCTGATATTAATGTAAATAAAATGCATGAACAGATGATGGGAAGCTCTTTCGTTCGTTTCCAGGCTTCGACGGATATCCCAGTTCTCCGCCGCATGGACACGAAGCTCAAGCGATGCCGACAAACTGTCATATTGTTTTTTGCCGAGCTCCTTAAATTCATCCATACTGGATCGTATGTAGAGAACGGCCTTCTTCTCGAAATAGGGCGCGGAGAAATAATAAAGCAGAATACAAGGCACGAAGAGCAGGGATAACCGCGGGCTAATGGTCATCAAGTAGCCCACGGTAATGACCAGCATCATCACGTTCTGTACAATAGAAGGGAAATAGCGTCTGTAGATTTCATGAATAGCGGGGATTTCCGTGTTGAAGAACGTTAACGTCTCTCCGACCGAGTGTCGTTCGTAGTAAGGAAAGCCAAGCTGGCGTAGCTGTGCAAATACCGCCTGCTGAAGGTCTCTTGAGGTTTTCTCCTGGATGATTAGCCCGAGCGTGTTTTTTCGGTTATTCGCGATGATCATCGCGGCAAGCAGGACAAGCAGGACGGCAAGCACGGAATAAAATAAAGCGAGATTTCGTTCCGGCAGCACCGTATCAATGAATACCTGAATGCATTTGGGAACGGCGACTAAGATCAAACTGCCGAGGATGCCTAGCATCAAGTACCCGATGAACAGCCCCCTATACGGCTTCATATAGGATAAACACCAGGCATAAACAATTCTGAAGCTATAATTGGTCTGTTGCGGATCTTCTTCCATATTAGCCCCCCTATACGATTCAAGCGATTCCATATATAGGGAAATATATCACTAAAAGAGGCGGGTGTATACGGATATAAAATGCCTTTGCGCCCCTGCAGACCAAGGACGTCGACCCGCCGCGTGGAGTAGGATGTTACCTGTTGCCGGGCCTTCTTGAATCACGATCGATTCCTCTCGCTAACCAACCAAGTCTTGGCCTCTTCAGGATCGGAATAAAAGGATATGAGATGCTTGAATCCCGCTTTCCTTATTCTCCTTTTGATTCTCCATTCATCCCACCTGGATAAGCCCACGAACGATAATTTCTCGATATAATCATTTATATTCGTAAGATTATTGATAATCTCATGAAGTACTCGATCCGTAATTGAAGTTTTGTACATATCAATCCATATTTTTAATTTCTTGTTCGTTTCCATAATGAATGCTTCCTCAAGTTTCATTAATTCAAATAGTTTCGCTTCGTCAGAGTAATGATTGCCATATTTAAGACAATGGATTTCCCCGCCTTTGTAGTAATATGGAAAAATCGAGCCGCCTGGCGATTTCATGCTACGTCACTCCATTCGCTTGAAATGTGCGCAAATATGAAAATCAATTTAATTACACTCTTCAGCCAGGAGAGCATAGATGAGGGTATCGGTAAATAAGCTGCCAAAAGCGTATGCCCTTAACAGGCCCTCTTTCTTAAAATCCAATTTTTCCAATAGTCTTATCGACGCTTTATTTTCAGGCATCGCCATAGCTTGAATCCGATGCAATCCTAATTGATGAAACCCGAAAGGGAGTATAGCTCCTAAAGCCTCAATCATGATCCCCTTGTTCCATTGTTCTGCAGACAGGTTATAACTGACATTTGCCATCGATCCTCTAACAAAGCTCCCTAGTATGCACGTGCCGCAAATCTGATTGGTTTCCTTGAAGGCTATGCCCCACACAATCATTTCTTTTCTTTTAAAAGCATTCCGAAAGCGCACAAAGGTGCTTGCGACCGTTTTTATATCTTTGGGACAATCATACCCCCAAAACCTTGTTACCTCCTGGTCAGAAAAGTAAGTATAGTAATCTTCCGCATCATCTGGTTGAAGCTCTCGCAATACTAATCGTTCTGTCTCCATCATAGGGAATTCTTGAAACGACTCGTTGAAACGCATATGTTAGCCTCCTAAAAAAACCGTATTAGAGAGAGTTCCACAATCATCCTGTTCATCCTTCTTTCGGGATTTCATATTGGATGACGGAGCATCGCTTTGTGCGGACCTTGTAGTGTAAAGAAGGCTGCTGAAACAAGAGTTCCGCAGCCCTCAAGCTATAGTTCTCTAACAAGCTGGATTAGATTAAGCGAGCGCTTGAACGATCCAGATTCACTTCTTCGTACGCGGCCCTAATCGGGTACGCTTGTACAGCATCATCCATAGCTGCGCGGCGATAAAGATCGAGGAATACGTGCCGCACGTAAGACCGAACAGCAGCGCAAGCGAGAACAGCCTTATGCTCTCCCCGCCCATAACGAACAAAGCCAAGGCGGCGAAGAAGACGGTAAGCACCGTGAACACGGAACGCCGCATCGTCTGCCATAAACTTGTATTGACGAGCCGTTCCAGCTGCTCCGCGGTTGCGGGCCGTTCCTTCCGCATATGACTGCGGATCCGGTCGAAAATCACGATCGTATCGTTAAGCGAATACCCGATAATCGTCAAGATCGCGGCGATGAAGGTCAGATCGACCTCAAGCCCGAATAGGGAGAATAGCGCGATCGGGATCAAAATATCATGAGCGAGCGCGATGATGCATGCAATGCCGAACAAATAATGAAATCGAAGTGCCGTGTACAGCACGATCGCACCGGCGGCCATCAGAACGGCGTAACCGGCCTTCTTCACGGTTTCGTCGGCGATGACGGGATTGACCGTCGATTCCTGCCCGGTCACCTGCTCCCCGTACAGCTGCCGCAGCTTGTCCTCGATCGAGTCGATCTGTGAGGAAGACAACGCGCTGCCGAACGTCGTAACGGCGGAGGAACCGCTGCCGGAACCCGCCTTAACGATGGGCTTCATGTCAACGGACGGTACGACTTCTTGAATTGCCGCCGCGATGTCCGCGGCTTCGAACCGCGCTCCAATGGTCAGCTCCAGCCTTGTCCCCGACTTGAAATCCACCCCGAGCTCCAGTCCTCTGAATAGTATCGCCGCCAATCCCAAGACGAGTATTAGCGCGGAGAGGCTCAAGAATCGCTTTCTGTGCTTGACGAGATTCGGATGCCGGACAGGTTTACTGGACTTGCCTCCATTGCGCACGCCGAACCAGCCGACGCTGCGGAGCGCATTTCTGCGAAGCAGCAGCCATAGGAATAGCCTCGAACCGTATACATTGGTGAGCAGACTGACGACGATTGTCATGGTCAGCACGATCGCAAAGCCTTTGACGGAGCCGTCGCCGAAAATCGTTAATAGAAGGGCGGCAATGAGCGTCGTCACATGCGCGTCGATAATCGTGGCCATGGAGGCGCGCGCACCGATGCGGCAGGCGGAGCGAAGGCTTTTCCCTTCCCGCAGCTCCTCTCTAATCTTCTCGTACGTAATAATATTCGCATCGACAGCCATGCCGATGGCGAGCACGAAACCGGCGATGCCGGACAACGTCAGCGACGCGTCCATCCAATCCAGCGCGAGCAGGCCGATGTAGGCGAAGCAGGCAATGGTCAGATTCGCTACCAGCCCCGCGAGCCGATAGACCGCAGCCATAAAAACGAGAATCGCCGCGGCCGCCATGCCGCCCGCAAGCAGCGTGCGATGCAGCGCCTCCTCTCCGAGGCTGGGCGAAATCGTATCGACCTGCAGCTCGATGAGTTGGGCGGGAAGCGAGCCGGCGTTCAACAGGTCCTTGAGCTCGGTCGCGGAATCCCGATCGCCGCTTGATATGGCGGAGACGCCATCGCTGACGACAGCTTGCACGACGGCTTCCGATACAACGTTGTCATCCAGCAGGAACGTAAGCGTCCTGCCCAGATTGTCCTGCGTGACCCGCTTTAGCTTCGCCGGATCTTTGAATTTGACAATGACCTCGGGGCGATTCAGTGCATCGAGCCCCGAATCCGCGCCGTTCGGCAGCAGATCGCCGCCATCCAGCACGACGTGATGCTGATCGTCTATAATGCTGAGATAGGCCGACTGGCTGATCAGCTTCCGCAGCTTCGTCTGATCGGCGTTGCCGGCAATCCGGACGCGAATCCGGTCGGCGCCTTCGATCGTCAGCTCCGGCTCGGACACCTTCGTCATGTTGACGCGTTTCTCGATCATTCGTTCGGTCGCGAGCAGCAGAGGCTTCGTCGCTTGCTGTTCGGAATCGATCGGCTTCACTTGATAGAGGATGTCGAAGCCGCCCTTAAGATCGAGGCCCAGCTTCAAATTGCCGACGATATGCGGCAGCGTCGATGTCATCAGCGCCAGCACGAAAAGAACCATCACTATGAACGGCAGCACGCTTTTTATGGTTTTGGACAATTCGAATTCTCCCTTTCATTCTATAGAATCATAGAGGAACAGGGAGCAAGCTCATATAGCGGGATTGAAAACGAACGGGGTTGAGGACATAGAGCACTTTGAGGATTTGCACGGGAGAACGGAAGTAGAACTTCAGCCTGACTTTGGGGGGATAGGAGGACGAGAGCAGAAGAAGAAATATAAACGATAATAAAACCTGCGACGCATGCTGGCCGTTCTTGGCTGCGCCAAATTCGATCGCACCCAAACTATAATCGTCGCCGCCCGCGGTAAACGCCGGCCCGGACGCATACTTGTAATCGGAGGCGGAATCGGCATGCAGCAGCGGACATAAGCAAGCCATGAGCAGGACCGCGACTGCGAGCGCGATAGAGATCCATTTTCTCATCGTAACACCTCCCTTCCGCATAGCGGGATTATAGCATACTTTCATGCAGAAGATAAGGAATACGGTAGTTACGAATAAGCAGAAGTTCATTCATGATAAGCTTTTTATCATTCTGATACTATGTCCTTCCAGTTCGTCTTCTGTATACCCTCGAGAGATATAGAATCCAACTGCATCAGACCAGTGGTGCATCGTTTTAAGCATGATTTTCGTATAGCCTCGAGCGCTTGCAATCTCCTCCAACGCATCGATCATTCGACTTGCATAGCCATTTCTTCTGTATGCTTGCTTGACAGACATACGTACGATTCTACCTGTGTTATCATTAACGGTTCTCAATGCCCCGCAACATACGACCTCGTCTCGTAATAAACCAACCAGAAAAATATTTTCCTGCTTGACGTAGCTTTGCATGATATCGTTCAGGTCAGGATTAAGCGAGGTATCCAGGAAACCGAAATGTTCCTTTAATCCTTGAAGAATCACTTCTCTTGCTTGTGTTTGCGTATGTTCATTTACGCTTTGAATCCTTAATTCGTCCATGCATGTCGGTTTGTCTGCGTTACGCCGCATGGGCCGCATCTCTCCTTATATCCCCGTTTCGCCTATCTTGGAGCAGGCGGCTTATAGTCATAGTCCTGCAGCCTGCTCACTGTATATCATTCTCTTATGCCTGCATGACGCCCAGCGCAAGGAGCACCCAGCCGGCCATGAAACAAAGCCCGCCGAGCGGAGTTACGGGGCCGAGAAATCTGGCTCTCTTCACGCTCAGGACATACAGACTGCCCGAGAACAGCACGATTCCCGCGAACAGAAGCCAGCCCGCCGCCTTGATCATTCCGACATCCGGATTATGGGCAGCAAGCAGGCCGACCAGAATGATGCCTAATGCATGCGTGATATGATACTGTACGCCAACCTCATAAATCTTCAGCTTGTCGGGCGCCAGCTTGCTCTTCATGATATGCGCGCCGAAGGCGCCGATCGCCACCGCCAGCACCATCAAGATGCTGCCCAGCACTACGAATGTTTGCATAGCCTCATAACCTTCATTTCCTTATTTGATTTGCGGCTGATTACGACCGCTGCGTACATAACACAACAACCACGCTGACCACGATTAAGCAGCATAGAACAAAACCTGCGATTTTCCACGGGCTCCTTGGCACATAGCCGGTGACAAGCTTGGTTTCGCCGTTCACCATGTAGCGGTACGTTTTGTCCTTGTACCTGTAGCTCGCATTCCACACCGGCAGCAGAATATGCTTGTATGTCCGATCGGAATAGCTGGTGTCGATGTCCAGGTTGCGAATTTCATCTCCGCCGATCAGGCTCCTGATATCGCCTCGCAGCCGGGCGGTTATACGGGCCGCCGCCTGCTCCCATCCATCCTTCAACGAGACCGAATAACGTTCCGCCATGAATCCGCTCAAATATTCCGGTTTATAGGCGGTCAGCTGATCCAGCTGATAATCATGGAGCTTGTGGAGCAGCTCGCTGTCATATTGCCCGGAAGCCGGAATAAGCAGATCGTCAAAGAAATGCTCGTAGTTGCCGCTGGTCCAATGCCATACCGTATATCGGACATTTTCCGTGTACGTCTCGGTCTTACCGTTAACGGTGCGGGTTCGTATCTCCTGCCGGTAATGATACACGCCAACCTCAGCCCGGTACGAAGAGGCGGTCTGGGCATCATAGGTCCAGAACGGCACATAGATCCCGTTCAGATTGGACGCCACCGACTGTTTTTTGAATTCGTTTGGAATAAACCACTTTTTACGACGCCATGTCTGGAAGGCCTGCCCGGCTTGTTCCTTTGATACGCGGAACGGAATAACGAATTCCGGCCGGATGCTGTTCAGGCTGCCTTGCGACAGCACCTTGGGCGAACCGCAGAAGCCGCACACCGTCGCCGTCTGACGGGCAGGCAGCAGCATCTCGCCGCCGCAATTGTCGCATTTGATGACCTGCTGCTCCATGCCCCAATCCATCATAGCGGCGTCGCTCTCATCGGCCCAATTCAGCTCATGCTCGACCGGGGTTTCCCCCGGCCCCTCCGCAATCGGCTTCTCGTTGCCGCAATAGCGGCATTTCAGCATTTGGCTGGCGATATCGAACTCCATTTGCCCGCCGCAGGCCTGGCACGGGAACACGGCCGCTTGTTCTTCCCGCTCCGGATGCTCCTTATCTCCCATTGCGAATCATCCCCTACGCCTTCGTGCCGCAGCTGGAGCAAAACTTGGCTCCCGCAGCAAGCGGATTTCCGCATTCCGAACAGAAACGGCGCTCAGGGCGCGCTGTCCCGCACTCTACGCAAAATTTATCCTCCGCCTTCAGGCCGTGGCCGCATTGCTGGCATAATACGGCTTCGGCTTTCGCCGGCTCCGTTTCCTTCGCCGGAGGCTCCGGCGGTTTGGCGCCAGGCGCAGACATCATCTGATTCACCATTTGCCCCATCGCCATACCGGCTCCAAGCCCCGCTCCGGCGCCCGCCAGACCGCCCCCGGGGTTGTTCGCCGCTTCGCGAATCGATTCGGCCGTCTGAAACTTCAGGTATTGATCGAGATTGCCGGTAATATTCATCGAAGATTTGCGGTCGATGACCCGCTCGACTTCCTCCGGCAAGGAAATATTCTCAATGACGAATCCGGCCAGCGCAAGCCCCATCGCGCCAAACTTCGGTTCAAGCTTGGCAGCGGCCTGCTCGCTCAGTTCATCGTAATGCATGGCGAGATCGATGACGGGAATTGACGATTCGGCGAGCAGATCGCTGAGGCCGGATACGATCATCGTCTTGAAGAAGCCGTTCAGCTGCGCCGGACTATACGACTCCTGAGAGCCCAGAATCTCCCGCATAAACAAAGCCGGATCCTTAATCTTGAAGGAGTAATTGCCGAACCCCCGCGCGCGCACGATGCCGAATTCTTGATCCCGCATCATGACGGGATTGCTCGTGCCCCATTTCTGATCCGTCTGAATCGTCGTATTCATGAAGTAGACATCCGCTTTGAACGGGGAATTGAAATCGAATTTCCATGACTTCAGCGCCGTCAGCACCGGCATATTCTGCGTGTGAAGCTCATATCGGCCGGGCCCGAATACATCCGCGACCGTGCCCTCGTTCAAGAAGACCGCCGCCTGCCCTTCACGAACCGTCAGCTGTGCGCCCATCTTAATCGCATGATCGTATGCCGGGAAATGGTACACCAGCGAATCCGTATTCTCCACCCATTCAATGACTTCAATAAACTGGCCTTTAATAAATGAAAACAGTCCCATCCTCATCCTCCGTTCAACGATGCCGCCCCGCGGCTTCACATGATTCCTTATTATACGGCAAATTCACTCGACCCGCGATTAACCATTCGATGAAACAATGAATTGAACGACTCCAACCGCAATCAGCGTAAGTACGACAACAACAATAAACCTGATTGTGAAATTGATTATCCTAGAAGAATGAGGTCTCCGATGGAGTTGATTTTCGATGCTGGCCAAACGTTCCTTAAGCTCTTGGATCTCTTTATCGCGTTCCATGGCGAAGCTCCTTTCGTCACTTTAAGGCGTGAAGCAACCCGGTGTTTAGAGGAAGAACGACCCGGCTCCTCATTGTTTACGGAGCCGAAGCAAGAATGTTGCACAAACCTGCCCGTTGAACCGCAGCCGATCATATCATAAGGCTGCCCCGGGTACTGAACCAGGACAACCTTCGTCTAGCAGCAGCAATTAATATATGCTCATGATAGGCACGCATTTTCTTCCTGAAGGGTATTGTCCTCTAACGCAATTAGGAGCGCCGTTATCGCCACGTGCAGCGTCATGGACTCGTTTTTGCGGCTCAAATACGCAGCTTCGCCTTGCGTTAATTGCTTCAATTCCTCTTCTGCCAACGCTTGTTGACGACGCAAGGATTCAACAACCTGTTCAACCCTGAATCTTAAACGCAATTCGCTCCCAGTCTGTGCTTGTATACGAACATCGCTTATACGGAACGCTGCCTCTTCTCCTAGACGGTTGGAATGGTTAAGCCTGCTTGCTTGTTCTTCAGTCATCATTTAGTGCGAATCCCTCCCTTTCGACTCCAGCAGCCGTTCCACGACATCCCAATGGTTATGAAATTGACTGCAATCATAAAGGCCTTCCCGGTCATCCATGTACTTCCCATGAATATGATTGACGTAGAAATGATAATTATCATTGGAATCGGGGGCTTTATGGCCGATCCAATCCTGAATATCGATTTTATTCAATACCAGAACATGCAGCTCATGGTGAAAGTCCTTTACGACAAAAAAGTATAGCTCGTATTTGTCCAATAAACTTCTATTGATGGTGAACCATCCTGAAGCGTAGCCTTCTTTTTCCCGAAAGGATTTGGATGTGCGAATCAATATCCGATCAATGGTATTCGCTCCATCGGAAATCGTTAGCTTCCCTAGCGAGCGGCTGCCGTTGGTAAATTGCAACTGCGGATTCCGTTTGACCAGCTGGCGCTTGATATAATCGCGTACATCGTTAATGGATATTTTGTCAGGTTCAACATCGCCAGGAGGTTGAACAGGCTGTATGCGGTTTTTCAAATTTGCGACCTCCTCTTTTAAGAGGTCGATCTCGTTTTTCAGCGAGCCGATCAATGATAAGACTTTCATTTCAAACTCAGAATGCATACTGCCACCTCCCGCTTTACCAAAATATACGAACTACAATGCGTGCTGAACGGGCTTGTACGTGTTGATCGTGTCCGACTGTTTTCGCCAAACCAAGCAATGTCTATGTCGCGATTCCATCACATCGAGTTCAAACGCGCCTTTAAACCGATATAGAACATCGCCGAGCGGCCCCTTCACCCGAGCAAAAATAATTCTCCTATGCACGCCGCTCTCGATATGCTCGTCCATATGCTCGATTGCTCGAGCCGGATCCACGTGCTGCTCCGTAATTACCGATTCATCCGCCGAGATTTGATTATTCCACTCCCCATTCGGATAGAGTTTAGGGAACCAGATCAACGTATTGGCTTCAATCGGATGCCGGGCTCCTCCCCTGTAATGCGCCTTGTACTCATACCCGAAACAATTGCATGCATCCACGCTTTTTTGAAAAGCAACATTGTCTTTGAGATGTATATAGCCTTTCGCAATATAAGTCGCAGGATCATACTCCCTGGCCAAATCCCAGCATTCAAAATCATCGCCCAGCTGCGTAATCTTGCTCTTAATAATCTCGACAATCTCTTCTACCCTTGCATTAATCCCTTCCATTCCGCTTGAGATATCTACTCGCTCAATTTGATGATTGGTAATATGGATGATGTCCTGCTCTCGCAGTTCATCGGCTTCGACTTGTTTCTGATGATGAGGTTCATCGACTTCAATATGTAGACCGATTTGGGGAAAATACATATCCGTCAGGGCATATCCGCCATCGCCCTTGGAAACATATTGCTGCGTGATAAACTTCACGCCCGCATTATTCAGTCTGTGCCAGATCCGCGTAACTACATAATTCTCATAGGCTTTTCCGTTTGTTTTTCGAATCTGCCGCAAAATATAATCCAGTTTATCCATCTTCCCCGCCACCAGCCTTTGGATGTATTTTCCTGCTAAAAGGATGGTACCACAGAAATCATTTATAAACAAATGATTTTTATAAATATCATTATTTAATTTTCTGCAAGGTTCGATTATAACGCAAATGACCCGCAAGAGGGTCACTTTTTCCGAAGTGTCCATCGTACGGGTCACGGCTATACTTGATCAAGCCTCGAAGACGATCGCTGTTGATTGAACGCATATTCACCGAGGGAGACTACACTACGCTTTTTTCCGAGCCGTGACAATGGGCTGGTAATAGCCTGATTCCGATGGCATCGCCCATTCGATATCCACAAACCCCGCCGTACTCAACATATGATTGAATTCATCCCTTACTAAAGCCCGGTAGCTCGTTTTGTTATGCTTTGTTATCCATTGCCCATTCACTTCTTGTACTATAAAATGGTTTGTCTGATACGTTTTCGCGTCATCTGCCCAATCCCACACCTGAAATACGATTCGTTTGCCCTTCTCGAAAACGCGAGGCTCCGTAGCTCTAGGCTTTTCTTTCAACAACTCATCATAATCCCTGATCGTAACGAGAAGCATGCCATCATTGTTAACTTTTGCATACATGCTGCTTACAGCCGCACTTAAATCTTCGTCTGTCAGCAGGTGGGGGACTGCATTGTCCGCGGAAAGAACGACATCGTACGTTCCGGGAACAGCTTTTTCCAATGAACGAAAATCAGCAACCCCAAAGTTTATTCGAACCCCGAAAGACTCGGCCTCTTTCGCTGCTCTCTTGATTGATTCCGGACTCAGGTCGGTACCCGTTACTATGAATCCGTGTTGAGCCAACCCTATTGCTTGCGTGCCGATACCGCAGGAACAGTCTAGAAGCGAGACATCCGCTTTGCCGACGCTTGCGAGCTTCGAATGGATGAACTTGCTCAAAGCCTCGCCTTGCCAAGATACGGCATGATGCCAATCAACGAAAATATGATGGTAATCCTTAGCCAGATCATCATAAAAATTCAGAACGGACTCATCCATTATATTCGCCGCCTTCCTCATTTCAACCGAATCGCGAATCACTTCCGTGATCATACACGCCTGAAACCAAGCCGCGCTCCAATCCGTCGCTGTCTTCTCCTTCTATTCTCCGCCGTCCCTTGCCGCTCCTGCATGTTCTCCGCCTTTCTTCGCTCCAACACGAGTGCAAGTTGTAATTCAGCCGCTCGTAAGCGGCTCGATATTTACTGCGCATACCTTGAAGCCAGGCATCCGGCAGGTCGGATCGAGCGCCTGATTCGTAATTTTATTCACGCATTGGGAATCGCCCCAATGCATCGGTACGAATACGGTATCCTGCCGGATATCTGTCGTCACCTTGCCGCGAACGACAATGCTGCCGCGGCGCGAAGTTATCCGCACCAGCTCGCCATCCGAGATTCGGAAGGATCTAGCCGTCTTCGGATGCATCTCCACGAACGATTCCACATCACGGGCCGCCAAGGAGTGACTGCGGCGCGTCTGTACACCGGTCAAGTACTGCGACAGCACGCGGCCTGTCGTCAGATACAGCGGGTACGTCTCATCCGTCAACTCGGCCGGCATATGATTGTCGACCGGAACAAGCTCCGCTTTGCCATCCGCATGGGCGAATTGCCGTTCGAACATCCGGCCAGTATTCGCTTCGCCCGGGGACGGACAAGGCCAGTAGACCCCTTCTTCCAAGCGAAGCCGCTCATATGTAATCCCGTAGTAATCGGCGATGCCGCCCTGGCTTGCGACGCGCAGCTCTTCAAAAACAGCTTCCGCATCGTCAAATTCAAAATACTGCCCGCGACCCAGCCGGTTTGCAATATCACACAGAATTCGCCAGTCGTCACGCGACTCGCCGAGCGCCGGACGGCTCGCTTCGCGCAGCAGCACACGTCCCTCCAGATTCGTCAGGGTCCCGGTATTCTCCATATAGGAAGTGACGGGGATGACGAGGTCGGCCAGACGAGCCGTCTCTGACATGAACATATCTGCAACAACGAGGAAATCGAGCTTGCGCAGCCCTTCTTCGACAAAGTTGGCGTTCGGATTCGATACGACCGGGTTTGAACCCATCACGAGCATGCCCCGAATCTCCTGCGCATGCACCTTCTCCATCATCTCATACGCGGATACGCCTTTCCCAGGCAGCTCCTCCGGCTCAAGATTCCATACTTTCGCGATATGCGCGCGGTCGGCCGGGTTCTCGATCAATCGGTAGCCCGGCAGCTGGTCGGCTTTCTGCCCGTGTTCGCGTCCGCCTTGCCCGTTGCCCTGACCGGTCACAGCGCCATACCCGGAGCCAGGTTTGCCGATCTGGCCGGTCATGAGCACCATATTGAGGAAGCTGCGCACTGCCATGTAACCATCCGTCTGCTGTTCAACGCCGCGTGCGGTGAATACCATTGCCGTACTCGACTTTCCGTACGCGATAGCGGCTGCGCGGATGTTTGCAACCGATACCCCCGTCAGCTGAGCAATCTCTTCCAGATCAAGCGCATCAAGGTGCTCCTTCAGTTCCGCGAAGCCTTTCGTCCGCCCATGCACGAACGCTTCATCAAGCAGCCCTTCCTCAAGCAGCACCTTCTGTAACCCATTCGCGAGCGCGGCATCCATGCCCGGCTTCACCTTCAGATGCAAATCGGAGATCCGAGTCGTTCCCGTCTCGCGCGGATCGATCGCGATAATGAAGGCGCCGTTCTCTTTCGCTCTTGTAAAATAAGGCATGAGCGTCGGCTGACACTCCGCGATGTTCGTTCCGGCGAGAATGATGCATTTGGCCAAAGGAATATCGGACAGCGGATTGGTCAGCCCCCGATCGATGCCGAACGTCTTGTTGCCGGCCGAAGCAGCGGCAGACATGCAGAACCGCCCGTTATAATCGATATATTTGCTCCGCAGCGCAACGCGTGCGAACTTGCCGAGCAAATAAGCCGATTCGTTCGTCAGCGAGCCGCCGCCGTACACCCCGACCGTATCGCGGCCGAATTGCTCCTGCAGCATGGTGAACTGCCGGCCGATGAGCTCGAGTGCATGCCCCCAGGAGATCGGAACGAAGCGCTCTCCTTCTCTGCGCATCGGCACTGTCAGCCGTTCCCGGTGAAGGGAATGCTGATAAGCATTCATCCCTTTAATGCAGAGCCGCCCTTCGGAAGCCTTGTTCGGCTTCGGCTCGACGGTATAGACCGGTCTTACGGCTCCCGGCTCCCAGCGCTCCGTTACCACCGCCTTGCACTGAACGCTGCAGAACGGGCACTGTGTATCCATTACTTTCAAGACAGGAGCCTCGCCACTCAGCTGATTCTGCCGCTGCATCATGTTCATTGCCATTTCCTCCCGTTCAATAGGCAGCTGCCGGTTATTAACATTAGATTGATCCGCTTAACGCTTCAGCTATAGGGCTCATATGTTCCGCGACAGGCACATTCGCCAGCAGCCGATTTCGAAAATCGCCATTGAATAGTCCTTCACGGAGCGGAATAAGGCCTATCCGATCCATCCACTGCCATGCATATTCGCCATACTCCGCCTCTTCGCGGTACCAGAGCGCGAAAGCGGCCGCGATGTCGATCGCCTCTTCGTCGCCGCAGCATACGCCGATCAGCTGCGGCGCCCGCAGCTCCTTGACCCGGCTGCCGCCGGCGTAAATCTCCCAGCCTGCCGGCGTACCAACAATTCCGAGGTCGGCTGTCAGCGTTCCTGCGCGATGCATCGGACTGCCGGACACCGCCGCTGTAAATTCAGCCGGGAAGGCAAAACCTTCGAGCATCCATTCCAGCCGTGCGCCCATCTCCACCGAATCGCGCCATGCCCCCGAATCATACTTCGGAACTGCACCGGTAATGACTGTTCCAAGCGGCTTGCCGTAACGCGATACCGCCAGCGGCATTGCCAGCGCCGCACCGACGGCGGCAACCTGCCCGGCGGCAATTCCCTGCAAATCCAGGCCGCCCGCGCTCGTCAGCTTCACATGCGGGATGCTGAAACGATCCACGACTTCGGCAATGCGTCGCAGCTGATCTGCAGTCGTAAGTCCGCCGTACATGCGCGGCATGATCGAGTATGTGCCGTCAGCTAGCTGCGAGAACGCAAGGCTTGCGCCGCTATGCTCCGAATCAGTACCGGACGAATTCTCAGCCTTCCGTAAGAAAGCCGTAACCCCCATATAATAAGATACAGCTGCTTGACATACGCCGCAGCCGTTCTCCGTCTGCCAGCCGAGCGAACGTCTTACCGCAGCCGCATCCTTCTCGCTGCTGCGGACAATCGCCTCGCGAAGCTCGCTGTGGCTTAGATTGGAACAGCCGCAGACCGTTACCTTCGGCGGCTCCGGCTGTTCTTCGTTCGCAAGCGCATAATCCAGAATCGAGCACACGCGCGGTTTGCAGCCGCCGCATGAACTGGAAGCTTTCGTGCAGCCGCGCACTTGCTCGAACGTCTCCAGACCGTTCTCGCGGATTGCCGATACGATTTCGCCTTTGCTTACGCCATTGCAGGAACAAACGGTATCTTTGTCGGACATGGCGGCGATCGCCGCCATATCCGCTCCGCCACCCGAACCTTGCGCGGCATCCTGCTCTAATAGGACCGCATCCGCTTGCTGCTTAATATAACCGAGCAGCTTCCCGCCTTCTGCGCTGTCCCCGAACAGGACCGCGCCGACGACTTTGCTGTCTTTGACGAAAACCCGCTTATACGTTCCTTTGATTCCATTGGACAATTTATAAGATGCATCTGTCGCGCTGTCGCGGATCTCGCCGGCCGAGAATACATCTACGCCCGATACTTTCAGATGGGAAGCGAGGATAGAGCCCCCGTACCCTTCCGTCTCCCTGCCGCAGATGTGCCTGGCAAGCACTTTCCCCTGCTCATATAGCGGAGATACCATCCCGTAAACCATGCCGCGATGCTCTGCGCACTCCCCAACCGCATACACGTCCTTGATGTTCGTCTGCATATAATCGTTGACGAGAATCGCTCTATCAATCTCAAGTCCGGCTTCAGCGGCCAGTCTGACGTTCGGGCGAACGCCGACCGCGATAACGACCAGATCCACGCTTATCGTCGTGCCGTCCTTGAACAGCAGCCCTTCGACCCGCTTCTTGCCGAGAATCTTCTCCGTATGCTTGGTCAACAGGAAATTCATCCCCTGCTTCTCCAGCTCCCTGCGCAGCATGCTCGACGCTTCGCGGTCCAGCTGACGCTCCATCAAATACTCGTTAATGTGGATGACGTCGACCTGCATGCCAAGATTGAGCAGGCCTCGCGCCGCCTCCAATCCAAGCAAGCCGCCGCCGATTACGGCAGCGCGGCGATACGTTTTGGAAGCCTCCAGCATGGTGTTGCAGTCTTTAATATCCCGGAATGCGGTAACGCCAGGCAAGTTGGCGCCAGGCAGCGGAAGCATGAACGGCAAGGAACCCGTGGCGACAAGAAGTTTATCGTACGGGGCGATAACCCCGCTGCTGCTGACCACCTGCTTGCGCTCGGTATCGACCCGGACAACGGGATCGCCGGCACGCAGCGTAATGCCGTTGTCTTTATACCACTGCCAATCGTTGATCGTAATGTCAGCCAGCTTCGTATCTCCCTGCAGTACCTTCGACAACATAATCCGGTTGTAGTTCGGATGCGGCTCGCTGCCGAAGATCGTCACCGAGAATTCGTCCGGTGCCAACTTCAGGATTTCCTCGACACATCGTACACCAGCCATACCATTACCTATGACAACGAGTTTCGTTTTCCTCATTATCGATCCCCTCCACGGTCCACACCAAAACATTCACCCTATCGCGGCATTCCCCTCTCGCTCTCTCGCTTTCGGAAACGCAGGGCGCTATGCCGCGCGAGTCGCCCCTTTCTCTATGGCAGGGCGTATGGTCCATGCATTGAAACCAAAGCATACGGCCGTAAAAACCGACAGCAAGACGAAGCCATTCACGTACGACCCGCTTGCGTCGTGAATGAATCCGAGCAGCATCGGCGGGAAGAAGCCGCCAAGGCCGCCCGCGGCGCCAACGATGCCAGTTACGGCACCCGTATCTTGCGGCGAAACCTCCGGTACCATTTTGAACACGGCACCATTACCGATGCCGAGGAACATTGCGCCGATCAGACAGCCCGTCGTGAACAGCGAGAGCCGTTCAAGCGACAATGTCATGAGGAATGCGGCGATTGCGAAACCGCTGAATACGACGGCCAGCACGCGGCGCGAGCCAATACGGTCCGCCCATAAGCCGCCGAGAGGACGAATGAGGGTCGCTAGCAGGACGAACACCGCCGTCCGAAAGCCCGCCTCCGTCGCCGAAAGCGCGAATTGCTCTTTCAGAAGCGTCGGCAGGTACACGCTGAATGCAACGAATCCGCCGAACGTCAGAAAGTAGAATAAAGAGAGCAGCCAAGTCGATTTCTTGCGGAGCACCGCCATGGACTGCTTGAAGTTTTTGACCGATGCCGGGTTAGGCAGATCTTTCCCCAGCAGCCAAAAGCCGATTGCCGCCGCGCCGATCATAATCGCCAGCATGCGGAACGTAGCGCTCAATCCCATCTGCGCATGCAGGACCGGAACGCCATAGCTTGCCGCTGCCGAGCCGAGATTCCCAAGCCCGGCAAGGCCAAGCACAAGACCTTGTTTCCGGGGAGGAAACCACCGGGAGACGTAGGTCAGCGAGATCGCAAAGGTCGAGCCGCCCATGCCTATGAACAGGGCGCAGAGCAGCAGGACCGAATAAGATGAAGCGAAGCTGGCTGCCAAGAGCGGCACGATCAAGAACAGCATCGTTGCGGAGAATACGCGCCTGCCGCCGTAGCGGTCGGCGTAGATGCCCATCGGGATGCGCATGACGGAACCGAGGAGCACCGGAGCTGCGACCAGTAAGCTCGCCTGGAAACCGTTCAGGCGGTACAGTTCCTTGAACGTGATGGCGAGCGGAGAAAACAGATTCCATATGACGAAGGACGCCGCCATGGCGATCGTCGATAACAGTAATGCCTGAATCGGTCTGTTCTTAGGTCTGTTCTTAGGCATGCTCATGGCTCCCCCCTTCTTGCTGCCCCCATCCAAACTAGGATGCGATCGTCTGCCCTTTCGGGAGGTGAAGCCAAACATCGCCGCTCTGCCCGTCGATCTCGAGCTGATAGGCCGTTACGCAACCTTCATCCGGCGCCTGAACGAGCCCGTTCTGAAGACTGATCTTCCAATCGTGCAGCGGACAAAATACGTGATGATCGCAAACAATGCCTTCCGAGAGCTTGCCGCCTTTGTGAGGGCAGCGGTTCTCGATTGCTTTCAGCTCGCCGCTGGTCAGTTTGAACACGGCGATCTCCAGCTCGCCGATCCGTACGACCCGCGCGCGTTTCTCGGCAATATCGGTTTCCTTGCCAATGTGGATTCTCTTCATCTCCCCAGGCTCCTTCTCTATGGACTTATCGCGCGGACACCGATATGTCTTCGCTCATTGGCGAAAATGTCTTCTTCAGTTCATCCTGCTCGATAATTTCTTTCCATGGATCCTTCGTCAAGCTGAGCGAGTGTTCGACGCGCGATACGAATGCCAGACGATCTTCCTGCTTCTTGAGCGCGTCCTTCACTGTATCAAGGCCGATGCGTTCCAGCCATTCGCTGGTCCGTTCATTGTATTTGCCCGTCTCGCGGTAATATTGGATGAAAGCGCCGCACCATTCCATGACCTCGTCCTCCGTCTTCACTTTGGTCAACAGATCGCTGCCGCGCAGCTTCGTTCCGCCGTTACCGGAAATATGCAGTTCCCAGCCGCCGTCGATCGCCACGACGCCGAAGTCTTTGATCGTTGCTTCCGCACAGTTGCGCGGGCAGCCCGAAACGGCCATTTTGAACTTAGCCGGCGTTGCCAGACGCTCGAACTTCTTCTCCATCTTGATGCCCATGCCCATCGCATCCTGCGTGCCGAAACGGCAGAAGGTTTCGCCGACGCAAGTCTTCACCGTGCGCAGCGTCTTGCCGTATGCATAACCCGAAGGCATATCGAGATCGGCCCACATCTTCGGCAAGTCTTCCTTCTTCACGCCAAGCAAGTCTATCCGCTGTCCGCCTGTCATCTTCACGAGCGGCACTTCATATTTAAGCGCGACGTTAGCGATCTTCTGCAGATCCGCTGGCGTCGTCACGCCGCCATACATTCGAGGCACGACTGAATACGTGCCGTCTTTTTGAATATTGGCGTGGTTGCGTTCGTTAACGAAACGAGATTCGCGCTCATCTTCATGCTCATCCGGCCACAGCATGCCCAAGTAATAATTGAGCGCCGGGCGGCACTTCGAGCAGCCTTCCGTATTCGACCAGCCAAGGACATTCATAACTTCCTTCGACGTCGTCAGATGCATATTCTTGATCGCTTCGACCACTTCGTCGCGGCCAAGCGTCGTACAACCGCAAATCCCTTCCTTTACCGTCTTCACGCCGTCCGCGCCAAGCACGTACGTCAGAACATCCCCCACGAGAGGTTTACAGCCGCCGCAGGAGCCGCCCGCTTTGGTGCATGCTTTAATTTCGTTAACGCTGCTGCAGCCTTTCTCGTTGACGGCATTCACGATCGCGCCTTTGGACACCCCGTTACAGCCGCAGACGATCTCGTCGTCCGGCATCTCTGCCGCCAGAGCCGCCCCGGATTTCCGAGCGCCGCCTCCGGATGAGCCGAGCAGCACTTCTTTCTCGCGTCCCGCAACGTCTTCACCGGTGCGGATCATTTTGAACAGACTCGAGCTGTCCGAGATATCGCCGAACAAGACGGCACCGATCACTTTGCCGCCATTAATGACGACCTTCTTGTATACCCCGCCAAAATCATCCTGCACGCGTACCGAACGAGTTCCCGGACGATCGTTGTACACGCCGGCGGAGAATACGTCAACGCCCGATACTTTCAGCTTCGTCGAGACGACCGAGCCGTGATAGCCATCCGTCTCGAGTCCCGCCAGCCGCTTCGCGATAACCGCACCTTGCTCGTACAGCGGCGCGACAAGGCCGTAACCGACTCCTCGGTGTTCGACACATTCGCCGACGGCATATACGTTCGGGAGATTCGTCTCCAGGAAGTCGTTTACGACGATCCCTTGGTTGATTGCAATGCCTGCTTGATGCGCCAAAGCAACGTTAGGCCGAATACCGACGGCCATGACGATCAGATCCGCCTCTTCTTCCGTGCCGTCCGTGAATCTCAGGCCCGATACGCGCTTCTTCCCGTAAATGCGTTCCGTATTTTTGTTAAGCAAGAACTTCATGCCCTGCTGCTCCAACTCGCTGCGCAGCATCGTCGATGCCGTTAGATCCAGCTGGCGCTCCATGATGTAAGAGTGCTTGTGCACGACCGTTACTTCCATGTTCAGGTTAAGCAGCCCGCGCGCCGCTTCCAGTCCGAGCAAGCCCCCGCCGATAACGACTGCTTTGCGGAATTTCTTCGCCGTCTCCATCATCGTCTCGCAATCTTTGATATCCCGGAATGCGATAACGCCCGGTTTGTCAGCGCCCGGAACGGGAAGGATGAACGCGTTGGAGCCTGTCGCAATGATCAGCTCGTCGTATGGAAGCTTAAGACCGTTATCTATACCGATCTGTTTACGATCGGAATCGATCGACGTCACCGTCCGCCCCGCGTGCAGCGTAAGGCGGTTCTCTTCATACCAGGACCATTCGTTAATGACGATGTCCTTCATATCGGCGTCCCCTGCCAGAACGGAGGACAGCAGGATCCGGTTATAGTTGGGGTGCGGCTCACTGCCGATGATCGTAATGTCATAAAGGTTCGGGGCCAGCTTCAGCAGCTGCTCGATGCAATTCACACCGGCCATTCCGTTTCCCACCAAAACAAGTTTCTTCTTCATGACACCCACTCCAATCTATTATCTAACATATTAATGTAAGGTTTATGAAAATAACTTAATCGCAACGTTAGAATCAGTTTTATATGTCATATTACCTCACATTCCATATTCATACTTTAACGCAGAACGTTTATTTTGACAATGATTATTTCGGAAAATAGTTTCCAGCCCCTGTAATCATCCCGTTGGCGAACATTTATTCTACGCGGACTATTATCGTTCGTTTTTACACGGAAAAAGCAACAAGGCGCCGTTGTTTGAACTCTTTCCATTCTTGTCGTGTTGTAGGAATAGCATTCGGCATACGAGCAACTCACGTCTCTAATTGCGGCCCCCATGTCAGGTTTCTCGATAAAAAGGAGGAAATTCGATCGCACTTTACGTAATATATTCTTACATCAGCGAATTCGTTAACCAGGCCGGGCACGCCCGCGATCGTTCCAAACCCATAGCTTCGCTTGTGATGCGAGGTCATAGCCTCAACCAGCTCAAACATGGTCACTAGGATAGTGGGAGAACCGTGTTATTACGGGGTCCGCCCCCCTACAGCCACCTCTTTCTCCCGGCTATCGTTATCGTAAAACGACCATAAAAAAAAGGCCAACCAGAAAAGACTGGTTAACCTGATAATACGAATGCATTGCTTGCTCTGTGATGAGTTTATTTACGTTGAATATCGCCGCTGCCGCATCGCCTCATACAACAGCACCGTCGAAGCCATCGCCACGTTGAGCGATTCCGAGCGGCCGTGCATCGGGATGATCATCCGCGTATCGACCTGTGCGAGCGCCGCTTCCGACAGGCCGTGGGATTCGCTGCCGAGCAGCAGCCAGGTCGGCCCGCTCCAGTCGTAGCTGTAGCATGTCGCCGTCGCCTGCAGGCTCGTCCCGACGAGATGAATGCCGCGCTTCTTCGCTTCCGGCAGCAGCTCTGCCAGGTCGCCCTCGATCACGGGCAGATGGAACAGCGAGCCCATCGTCGAGCGCACCGTCTTCGGATTGTACAGATCGACGCAGCCGCGGCCGAGAATGACGGCATCCGCGCCGACGGCATCCGCGCTTCGGATAATGGTGCCAACGTTGCCCGGATCGCGCACCCCGTCCAGCACGACGACGAGCGAATCGGGCTTATACAGGGACGCATCGCCCGCCTTCGGTTTGGCGACGACGCCGAATACGGGCGGCGGCGAATCCGTGCCCGTGCATTTCGCCATAATGGCGGGCGTCGCTTCGATCAGCTCGCAGTCGGTTTGTCCAAGCAGCGTTCTCAGCTCGGCCGGTACGCCGCGCTCGGCATCGATGACGATCGTCTCGACGTCCGCGCCCGCAAGCAGCGCCTCCTGAACCAGGTGTACGCCTTCGATCAGGAAGCGTCCTCCACGGTCCCGGTGCTTCTTCTCCAGGAGCGCCGCCATCGCTTTCACTTTTTCATTTTGCAGCGAAGTAATGCTTGCCGTTCGATTATTCTGGTTCCTCACGTCTCTATTCAGCCTTCCGCATACGAAAGTTCTAATTCGGATAAATCTTCGGTCTTGCCGACGATGACGAGCACGTCGCCGTCCCGGATGACGTCCTCGGCGTTCGGCGAGATCGTGACATTGTCCGTACCGTGTTTGATCGCAAGCACATTGCATCTGAACTTGGGCCGGATTTCGAGCTGCATGAGGTTCCGTCCGATCGTAAAGCGCGGCGCCTTCATCTCGACGATGCCGTAATCGTCGGAGAGCTCGATGTATTCCAGAATGTTCGGCGAGATCAGATGATGCGCGACCCGCAGCCCCATGTCCCGCTCGGGGAACACGACCTTGTTCGCGCCGATCTTGTCCAGCACTTTGCCGTGCAGCGCATTCTGCGCCTTCACGATCAGCTCCGGCACGCCCAGCTCCTTCAGAATAAGCGACGTCAGAATGCTGGCTTGAATGTCTTCGCCGATCGCCACGATCACGACGTCGAAATTACGCAAGCCAAGCGAGCGCATCGCTTCCTCGTCGGTGGAATCCGCCGCCACCGCATGGGTGACCCAGTTGGATACCTCTTGTATCCTCTGCTCGCTCGCATCGATGGCCAGGACATCGAAACCCAGCTTGGACAGCTCTTGCGCTACGCTGGATCCGAACCGCCCCATGCCGATCACGGCGTACTGCTTCTTCGTTTTCGCCAACCCATGACCCTCCCGCAACGATAATCAAGTTAGCTTATTATAGCATAACTTCCGGGGATAACCGAATCGCGCCGCTTATGAAATCCCCTCCGATGGGAGATATTAATCGGGAAATCAGGTGATGGAGGGATAGGTTTGAACAATCTTGATTTGCGGCAAGCAATCGTCCGTCGAGTCCAAAATAAATCCGGCGAGGAATTGACCGACGTCATCGACGGCTCCATCGGCGCCGATGAACGGGCACTGCCCGGTCTTGGCGTCCTGTTCGAAATGATCTGGCAGGACAGCAAGACGCCCGAGCGAAACCGGATGGTCGAGCTCTTATACAACCATCTGCATCAAGATGCCGCGTCCGCGCCTCCAAGTCCCAGCTAAACTTATAGCGATTCCCGATAAGCAGCATTTCCCGCATGCAGCCGCGCTCGCGGCATGCGCTTAATACGCAGCAGCAAGCGCCAACATCCCGTTCGGCGCTTCTGCGCATGCCTGCGTTTCCCGCTGTCTCCGGCAACAACTCGCTCCTCGCGTTCCGTACAGTCCGACAACGACGCCCGATTCTTCAATCCGACGCCCGCGATTCAGGTACGAATACAGCTAGGCTTATTCTTCCTCGCGCTTCGCTTTCTCATGTAAACCGACCACGCGCTTCGTTGCAACGCCAATCGCTTCATGCAGCGCAAACAGCCTGTCCATCGGTAATGGACAGGCTGCCGTTCGTTCTGTATGCGTGATGCAGCTCTTCGATTAAGAAACCGTACTCTAGCCTTACAGCGCCGGCATCGGCTCAGGGCGCTCGCACGTGCTCTCCATGATGTAGTGCTTGCCGCCCTGCGACGCGTCATGGAAGCCATGCATCGCTTCCAGCACGTGATAGGCCATCGCCCCGTTCGCGCGGTGCTGGCCGCCCTCGCGGATCGCGCGCGCCATGTCGGCTACGCCGATGCCGCGGTTATTGTCGGTGTTGGCATGCGTCAGCGGTACCTCTTCCCATTCGCCGCCCAGACGGCGAAGCTTCACCGTTCCGCCGAACGTGTTCGGATCCGGCACGAGCAAGGAGCCGGCGCTCCCATGAACCTCGATGTTCGGCAGCGACGTGCCGGCCTTCGTATCGAAGCTCGTGATGAGCGTGCCGACGGCGCCGCTCTCGAAATCGAGGACGCCCGCGATATGCGTCGGCGTCTCGACCTTCATCACCTTGCCGTTCTTCTTCTCGCTCGTGATCGTCCGCTCCGGATAGGAGATGACCGCCGAGCCCGTCACTCGGCGAATCGGACCGAGCAGCGTAATGAACGCCGTCAGATAGTACGGCCCCATATCGAACATCGGGCCGCCGCCGACTTCGTAGAAGAATTCCGGATCCGGATGCCAGCCTTCGGGACCGCCGCCCATCATGAAGCCGGACACGGAAATCGGTTGGCCGATCGCGCCGTCGTCGATCAGCTTGCGGCAGGTTTGGATGCCGCCGCCGAGGAACGTCTCCGGCGCGCTTGCGACGCGAAGCCCTTTCGCGGCTGCCAGCTCCAGCACTTTACGGCCTTCCTCGCGGGTAACGGCAAGCGGCTTCTCGACATAGACATGCTTGCCGGCTTCGAGCGCCTGCAGGCATACGCTCGCATGCGCTTTCGGGAACGTCAGATTGACGACGATTTCGATTTCGGGATCCGCCATCAGCTGCTCCACGGTATAAGCTTTGGACAGGCCGAATTCCTCGGCGCGCATCTTCGCGCGCTCCAGATCGATGTCGGCCGCGGCCACCAGGTCGATCTCCGGATATTTCTTCAAGTTCGTGAAATAAATTTGGCTGATGTTGCCGCATCCGACAACGCCGACTTTTACAGGTTGCATATGCTGTAATCTCCTCTGCTCCGATAATAAAATGCAAGCAGCCTGCCCATGACGGGCAGGCTGCAGCCCTACCTGCAGTATACGCTATCGTACGTCAATGTACGAAATTTTTTCGCTCGCACGCGAGAATTAGCTCGACTGCGTCTCCAGCTCCGGCATCGGCTCGGGACGCGAGCATGTGCTCTCCATCTTGTAGTGCTTGCCGTCGCGGGATGCATCGTGAATGCCGTGCATCGCTTCCAGCACGTGATACGCCATTTCGCCGTTCGCGCGGTGCTGGCCGCCCTCGCGGATCGCCCGCGCCATGTCAGCCACGCCGATGCCGCGGTTGTTGTTCTCGTAACCGTGCGTGAGCGCGATTTCTTCCCAGTCGCCGCCGGCGCGGCGCAGCTTGACGGTGCCGCCGAAGCCGTTCGGATCCGGTACGAGCAGCGTGCCCGCGCTGCCGTGCACTTCGATGTTCGGAAGGGTAGTGCCCGCTTTCGCGTCGAAGCTCGTAATCAGCGTGGCGATCAGGCCGTTCTCGAAATCGAGCACGCCGGTAATGTTCGTCGGCGTTTCGACGACGATTGTCTGGCCGCGCTTCTTCTCGCTCGTGATCGTCCGCTCCGGATACGAGATGCGCGCGGAGCCCGTTACGCGGTTGATCGGGCCGAACAACGTAACGAACGCCGTCAAGTAGTACGGCCCCATATCGAACATCGGGCCGCCGCCGATCTGATAGTAGAACTCCGGATCCGGATGCCAGCTCTCGTGGCCGCCGCCGATCATGAAGCCCGTCGCCGATACCGGCGTGCCGATCGCGCCGTCGTCGATCAGCTTGCGGCAGGTTTGGATGCCGGCGCCGAGGAACGTCTCCGGCGCGCTTGCCACGCGCAGCCCTTTGGCTGCGGCCAGCTCCAGCACCTGCTTGCCTTCCTCGCGCGTAACGACGATCGGCTTCTCGACGTAGACATGCTTGCCCGCTTCAAGCGCCTGCAAGCATACCGACGCGTGCGCTTTCGGAATCGTCAAGTTGACGACGATTTCGATCTCGGGATCCGCCAGCAGCTGCTCGACGGTGTACGCTTTTTCCAAGTTAAACTCGGCAGCGCGGGCTTTCGCGCGCTCGATATCGATATCGGCCGCAGCGACAAGCTCGATCTCGGGATAGGTTTTCAAGTTCGTAAAATAGATATGGCTGATATTGCCGCAGCCGATAATGCCTGCTTTAACTGGCTTCATGATGGAATCCTCCTAGAATGGTTCGAATGGATGAGGACCGGATTAACGGGCGGCCCAGAGGAAGCCGCGGCGCATCAGTTCGAGCGTCTGCGGCATGGCGACGATATTCGCCTGGTGTCCCAGCGAGTTGTAGTACACGCGGCCTTGGCCCCATGTTTTCGTCCAGACGACCGGCATTTTCACGTCGCCGAAGTTCGTCGTCGCGTGAACCTTAACCGCCGGATCGACATGCATGTAGTACTGCTCGGAGATCACTTCGAAATCGCCGATGCCGCTCGTCAACGGCTCGTTCTCGTCAACCAGGTTGACGTCGTAGCGAACGCCGTCATTACCCGGATGCGCGACCCATTGGCCGCCGACCATGAATTGGAAGTCCGTCTCGTTGCGGAAGGCGTCGCCCATGCCGCCATGGCAGCCCGCGATGCCGCAGCCCGCGTTGACCGTATCCAGCAAAGGACGAAGCTGTTCTTGCTTGATTTGGCCCATCGTCCATACCGGCACGATCAGGTCAAGGCTCGCCATCAGCTCCGCATTCTCGAACGACTCCAGCGTATCCGATACCGTTACGTCGAAGCCTTCCTCGCGCAGCAAGCCCGTGAAGATCTCCCCGACTTCCTTCGGCTGATGGCCGTCCCATCCGCCCCATACGATCAATGCTTTTCTCATGTCAAAACCATCCTCTATGATTAGTTGAAATAAGTTCGATTAACGCAGCTCCGAGATCGCGACCCAACGGCGCTCCTCGATGGACTTGTCGACCGCTTCGAGCACCGCTTGGCATTCCACGCCGTCCGCGAAGTTCGGAACCGGCTGGCGGTCTTCCGCGATCGCATTCATGAACTCGACCATTTCATGCGTGAACGTATGCTCGTAACCGATTGTATGACCCGGCGGCCACCAGTTCTGGCTGTACGCGTGCGCGGCATCCGTCGCCAGCACGCGGCGGAAGCCCTGCACGTCGCCCTCGTCGTCGGCGAAGAATACCTGCAGCTCGTTCACCCGCTCGAAGTCGAATTTGATGCTGCCTTTGCTGCCGTTGATCTCGAACGAGTTCGTGCAGCGATGGCCCTGCGCGAAGCGCGTCGCTTCTATGCTGCCGAGAGCGCCGTTCGCGAAGCGAGCGAGGAACAGCGTCGCGTCGTCGACGGTCACTTCGCCCTTCGGCGCTTCCTTATCGGCTTTCGCGGTGAGTCCGCCGGTCGTCGCCGTCAGCAGCGGACGCTCCTTGACGAACGTTTCGCTCATGCCGATCACTTCGTTGAATTCGCCGACGAGGAAACGGGCCATGTCGATGACATGCGCGCCAAGGTCGCCATGGGCGCCGGAGCCGGCAATGTCCTTCTGCAGACGCCAGACGAGCGGGAATTCCGGATCGACGATCCAATCCTGCAGGAAGAAGCCGCGGAAATGATAGATTTTGCCGAGGCGGCCTTCTTGGATCAACTTCTTCGCCAGCTGGACAGCCGGAGCGAAACGGTAGTTGAAGCCGACCATATGCTTGACGCCCGCTTTCTCGGCCGCATTCAGCATTTCGATCGAGTCCGCCAGATTCAGCGCAAGCGGCTTCTCGCAGAAAATATGTTTGCCTGCCTTCGCGGCGGCAATGGCGATTTCCTTGTGCGCGTCGCTCGGCGCATTAATGTCCACGACATCGATATCGTCGCGTTCGACAAGCTTGCGCCAGTCGGTCTCGGCGCTCTCCCAGCCGAATTGCGAGCGTGCCTGCTCCAGGCCTGCGGCGTCGCGGCCGCAAATCGCCGTCATCTGCGGGCGCGTGACGTTCGGGAAGAACATCGGCATGGCGCGGTAGGCGTTGCTGTGCGCTTTCCCCATAAATTTATAACCGATCATCCCTATGCGAATATTGCTCATCGTACAATTCCACCTCTCATCAGATTTGTTGGCAAGCAAGTCCGAATGCGCGTCAGGCTTTCTTCGCGTCTTCCGCCGAAGAAGAAGCGCGTTCAATCAGTTTGACCGGCAGTTTCACCGCGAAGGCTTCCGCGTCCTCGGTATTCGTCACGATGTCCAGCAGCTTCGAAGCGGCTTCGCAGCCAATCTCGAAGAACGGCACGCGAATCGACGTCAGCGGCGGATCCGTCATGCGCACGATGTCGGAATCGTCGCAGCCGATAAGCGCGATTTCTTCGCCGACGCGGATGCCCAGCTCCTTCAAGCCTTGCAGCAATCCGATCGCCATCCGGTCGTTCGCGGCAATGACGGCGTCGATGCGTCCTTCGCGCACGAGCGCTGCAACCGCTTTCGCTTGCAAGTAGCCGCTCTTGCGGCTGTAGTTGCCCAGCAGCACGCGCTCCGGCAGGAACGACAGCCCGGCCTCCTCCAGCGCTTGACGGTAACCGAGCAGCCGATCCTCGCTGTTGGAGTATTCCGATGGTCCGTTCAAGAAGCAGATCCGGGTACAGCCTTGCGATACCAAATGCCGAACCGCATCGATGCTGCCCGTCCGTTGATCGGCATCCACCGAGTTGTAGGCTTCGCCTTCAAAACGCTGGTTGACGAGACAGAACGGGTAATGGCCTTGTTTCAATTCAGCTAAGGCTTCACGTTCGGACGGCGTATCCTGCGCACCGACGATGATGCAGCCGTCGATTTTCTGGGTGCGAAATAAATTGGCGTAGTCTCTAGGCTCGTGAGGTTCGCGAAAAAGCAGCAACAGGTCATATCCGCGCTGTTTGGCCGTCATGCCGATTCCGCTCAGCACTTCGGAAAAATAATACGTCGAGAACAAATTCACTTTCGGCAGCATCGGCAGGATAACGCCCAGATTGCCGCTCTTTCGCAGCGCGAACCGCTGCGCAAGCGCGCTCGGCACGTAATTCAACTGCTGCGCCGCCTCGAGAACGCGTCTCGCCGTTTCTTCCTTTACAGCCCCTCCGCCGCTAAGCACGCGCGAAACCGTCGCCTCCGACACGCCGGCAAGCTCAGCGACCTTTTTACGGATAAGTCCTTCCTCCCGTTCTTCCTAAAGATTGTCATGTACACGCGTACATTTTCTCATGACCGTCAAGTCTTGTCAACGAAGAATCTTGTCTATTGATGTAACTATATAGGCGATGGTTCCAATTATTTTTGTAAACCTTTGTAAATGCGATGAGCCGCTATTCCATGCCGATCAATGCCGCGCGGTTGTCGCGCTCCATCGCAGCGGTTAGCCCGACGAGGCGCGGCGATGGATCCGGCAGGACGATACACGATACGACGATACACGATACTAAGCCCAAAAAAAGACCTCGCGCCCGTACATCTACGGAAGCGAGGTCTTCTTCGTCGTCTTAAGGCGCCATCTCCAGAAACCTGGAGGTCGGATTCTTATCCATGGCCGTGCGCATGGCGTATTCGTTCTCGAACAGCGCCACGTAGTTGTCCTTCTTATCCTTCACGAGCGTCGAGTTGATCCGGTATTTGGACGGATCGATCTTGTCGTCGACGATCCAGCGCGCGAATTGGAACGGCATCCGGTGCAGCATAATGTCTACGCCGTACTCAGCGCGCATCCGATGCTCGAACACCTCGAATTGCAGCTGGCCGACAACGCCGAGAATCGTCTCGTCGAAGCTGCCCGTGGAATGGAACACCTGAATGGTGCCTTCCTCCGTCAGCTGGTCGATGCCCTTCTGGTACTGCTTATGCTTCAAGGCATTCTTGACGGTCACCTTCGCGAACAGCTCCGGCGAGAACGTCGGCAGCTCGTCGAAGACGATCTCGCTGCCCTGGGATAACGAATCGCCGATCCGGAAGATGCCGGGATCGAACAAGCCGATAATGTCGCCCGGATACGCGTTCTCGACGATATCGCGGTCCTGCGCCAGGAATTGCTGCGGCTGCGACAGCTTGATGTCCTTGCCGTTGCGTACGTGGCGAACCGTCATGCCGCGCTCGAACCGGCCGGAGCAGATGCGCAGGAACGCGATCCGGTCGCGGTGGGCCGGATTCATATTCGCCTGGATTTTGAACACGTAGCCCGAGAACTTCTCGTTCGTCGGTTCCACCGGACCGCTTGTGCTTTGGCGCGACGTCGGCGCCGGCGCAAGCTGCAGGAAATTCTCAAGGAACGTCTGCACGCCGAAGTTGTTCACGGCGCTCCCGAAGAAGAGCGGCGTCAGCTCGCCCGCGCGGACCTTGTCATAATCGAACTGATCGCCCGCGACGTCCAGCAGCTCCAAATCCGCGATCAGCTGATCGGTCAGATAGTCGCCGGCCATCTCGCGGATATGCGGATCGTTGTAATCCGCGACCTTCTGCACTTCGATCGTCGAATGGTCGTTGCCCCGGAAGAGCTCTACCTGGTTCTTCATGCGGTCGTAGACGCCGCACAGCTCGCGGCCCATGCCGATCGGCCAGTTCATCGGAACGGCCCGGATGCCGAGCACGCGCTCAAGCTCTTCCATCAGATCGAACGGGTTTTGGCCTTCGCGGTCCAGCTTGTTAATGAACGTGAAGATCGGAATGCCGCGCCGGCTGCAGACCTGGAACAGCTTGATCGTCTGCGCCTCGACGCCTTTCGCGACGTCGATCAGCATGACCGCGCTGTCCGCGGCCGTCAGCGTCCGGTACGTGTCTTCGCTGAAGTCCTGGTGACCGGGCGTATCCAAAATATTGACGCGGTGGCCGCTGTAATCGAACTGCATGACGGAAGACGTAACCGAAATCCCCCGCTGCTTCTCGATTTCCATCCAGTCGCTCGTCGCATGACGGCTCGCTTTGCGCGCCTTGACCGATCCCGCTTCGCGGATCGCGCCTCCGAACAGGAGCAGCTTCTCCGTCAGCGTCGTTTTCCCCGCATCGGGGTGAGAAATAATGGCGAACGTGCGCCGCTTCTCGACTTCTTGCTTGATTTCATCCGCAATTGTTTTGCTCATGATAGTTCCCTTCGTCCCTTTTACATGCCGCCGGTCGGGAGCGTGCAGGCTGAAAGCCGCATCGATTCCCGCAAGCTTAAGCGGCGCAATGACCCTGCAATAACTGCCTGGCGCGATATCCATCGATCGCAGCCCTTCCAAGATAATGACGTTGTTGCGATTAAATGAGCGCGGCGGCCGCAGCCGCCAATTGTCCCCGAACGATGGTCTCGATTGTTCCGCGATCCTTCAGCATATGCAGCGGTGCGCCTGCGTGCGTGCCGCAGCCGATGCGGCAAGCCGGGGCTTGGTTGTATACGGCCCAAGCGGCCAAGCCTCTTCGCTATCATCGCTGCGCACCGCTATCGTCAATCGATGATGCAGATACATAACCGGCCCGCTCAGCCCCTGCGCTTCGCCAATCGTTTCGCTATTTCGGACCGCCCGAAATCCAGATCACATTGTCTTCCGCCTGCCCGTTGACCGGCCACCAATGGAAACCGTCCTGGGCGAGCAGCTTGTCGGTGCGCTCCGGCCCCCACGATCCCGCGGGATAGAGCTGCAAGCTCGCGCCGCCGTCTTCGCGCCAAGCGTCGGCGATGCGGTCCACGAACGACCACGCCTGCGCGACTTCGTCCCAGCGGGTGAAGTAGGTCGACTCGCCGCGGGCCGCGTCGTAGATCAAACGCTCGTACGCTTCCGGCGTATTGATGCCGACCTGGCAGCTTTGGCAGAATTCCATCGATACCGGCTGCACGACGTTGTCGACGCCAGGCTTCTTCGCATTGATTTTAATATAGATGCCTTCCATCGGGTTCACCCGGATGACGAGCAGGTTCGGCGCCAAATCGTGGCGGTTCGCGAACAGGATGTTGTCCGGCACGTTCTTGAATTCAATGACGACTTCCGTCGTCTTCACCGGCAGCCGCTTGCCCGTGCGGATATAGAACGGAACGCCCGCCCAGCGGAAATTGTCCACGAATACGCGCGCCGCGAAATACGTTTCCGTCGCCGACTGCGGATTGACGGAATCCTCCTGGCGATAGCCCGTCAGCGGCTTGCCTTTGCTCTCGCCTTCGCTGTATTGGCCGCGGATCACGTTCGCCGCCACCGCTTCGCCCGATTCGAACGGACGCAGCGAGCGAAGCGCCTTCACCTTCTCGTCGCGAATGTCTTCGGGATGCAGACGGCTTGGCGGTTCCATGGCGATCATCGACAGCATCTGCATCATATGGTTCTGAACCATGTCCCGCAGCGCGCCGGACTTATCGTAATAACCGCCGCGCTCTTCGACGCCGACCGTCTCCGACAGCGTGATTTGCACGTTGGCGATATGCTTATTGTTCCACAGCGGCTCGAAAAATGCATTGGAGAACCGGAGCACTTCGATATTTTGCACCATTTCCTTGCCCAAGTAGTGGTCGATCCGATAGATCTCCTCTTCCTTGAACACTTGGCTCAGCTGCGCGTTCAGCTTGCGGGCCGATTCCAGGTCGTAGCCGAACGGCTTCTCGATGACGAGGCGGTTCCAGCCATGCGAGTCCAGCATGCCGCCGTCGCGCAGATTGAACGATACCGGTCCGAACAGCTCGGGCGCAAGCGCCAGATAGAACAGCCGATTGCCCGGAATGCCGAACTGCGCGTCCAGTTCCTTCGACAGGCGGTCCAGCTCGCGGAATCCGTCAACGTTGTTGATGTCGAGCGACATATAGACGAAATGGGATGCGAAGCGTTCCCACTTCTCGGCGTCCTCCACCTTATACCGGCAAAATTCGGCGATCGATTCGTGAACGTCGGCGCGGAATTGTTCGTTCGTGCGCGGTCTGCGCGCAAGGCCGACAACGGCGAAATCCTCGGCCAGCTTGCCTTCCTTATATAAGCTGAAAAGCGCAGGGAAAAGTTTGCGGCGAGCCAAATCGCCGGTCGCCCCAAACAAATAGTAAACCGCACCTTCTGCGGCTATGGTTTCGTGTTTGTTCACTTCGGTCATTCCCTCATTCTCTCATATGTATTTTTATGCATCGGTTGACAAGAAGCTTTTAATGTAGTTTAGCATAACAAGCGGTTAGATGCTATTCATCGGAACATAAAAAAACGCGGTGCCAAACCAAAACTTTCACTCCTGCTGCCGTGCATAATCGCCGGTTATAAGCGGCACCCCGATAACCAATTCCGGCGCTTCGCCAGCCTTCGGAACCGACTCGGCGATCTGCAAATTCACCGGCTGCTCCCCGCTCTGCACCTTGCTTCCCAGCTTGTCGCTGAAATACGTCAAGCTGCTCGTGCTGCCGTCCTTGTAAGCTTCCGCTTCCTTGGCGGAAGCAATCTTCGCGATCTGTGCGCCCGCTCCGTCCCCGGCCGCGGTTCCTTTGACGGTGAAGCCGCCCCGAAGCTCGATCTCCTCGTGCTCGATCGCCTTCTCCACGCTGCCGACCTCGCTCAGAATCGCCTGCTTGTCCGCATGATCCGGCGCGTCCAGCAGCAGGACGACGTCGTAAAGCGCATTCTCGGCTTGCGCGGAAGACAGGTTCGTGTCCTTGTCCGCTACCTTGTTCGTGTCCTTGCCAGCAACCTCGCCGGTTTTGCCGTCGGCATCCGTATCGGCCGCTTGCTCCGCAGCTTGCTGCGAATGGATCCACAGCGTCAGTTTATAGGTCGAATCCGAGGCGACCACGTCGATCGAGCCGCTCCCTTCGGACAATGGACCGCTTAGCGGAATGCCGAGACCGGACGCGAGACGTTTCGCCTCCTCCAAGCGGGCGGACCCGTCCCAGCGGAACGTCCATTGCGCGAGCTGCGCGCCGCCGGCGAACTCCGGATCGCTCCACGTCCAGACGGCTTCGAGGTCGGCGCGCAGCGGATGGTACGGTTCCGCGCCTTGTCCGCCCCTGCCGTTCGCAACGGCCCAGACGATCGCTCCGGCAAGTATGAGCAGCGCCGCGAAAACGCCGGCTTGCGGAAACCGCTTGCGTTTCATCGACCGAATCGGAATCAATTTCGGAGACTTTTCATCCATGCACATCCACTCCTCGCTCAGCTTCTATTGCAGGGCGAATTGGGTATCTATCCATACGCATCCGCCGCTGGGTGAATACACTGTCACAAGGTGAAACGACTCAGGGTCTTCCCTCTGGGGGCGCGCGTTTCATTCCGGAGAAGTCCATGCAGAGCCCTGGATTTCATAAACAGCCAGAGGAGGTGTCAACAGCCTAGATGGAACAAATTTATCCGTTGCAAGAAGATCATATCAAGCAGTTTTGCGGCATGGCGGTTTGCGTTGTCACGACGGAGGGTAAACGACATTTCGGCGTCTTGAGCCGCTGTCATGAAGGACGGATCATGCTGAACGAACGCGCGGAAGCGGCTGCCAATGCGACCGTCGGCGTTCAACAACAAGGCAAATTAACGAATCAGAAGAGCAAGAAGCAGAAGAAAGGCAAATCGACGGCAGAAAGCAAGCCGAAGGAAACCGCGCAAACGCAAGCCTATTATCCCTACGATCCGTATTATAGCGACTATTATGGATACGGCGGCTGGTTCGGCGAGGCGGCTGCTTTCGAGCTGGCCTCGATCGCTTTCCTGTTCCTGCTCATTTAAGCGCTTCTCGAACGCCCGGGCCTTACGCTCCCTGAGCGGGACTCGGGCTCTGGTTGTGCCGGGGCTTGTCCGCTCGATTGCCATCGAATGCCTTCGATTGCCTTCGAATGGCTTCGAAAGCCTTCGAATGCCGAGCGTCATGATTTCTTGCAGCTTTTCTGCACGAAGTGCGACGGCGCATCGACGGCAGTCAACCTCAGGCCGTGCGGCACGAACGGTTCGGCTGTAAACAAGGTCGAGGGAGGATTGGAAAACGGCCTGCTTGAAACGAATCGGATCACGTTCTGCAACATTATTCCTGCCTGTTTGGTACAACGCCGCATTTATCTGGTATGTTTAGAATAACACAATCCGTTGTCGGAGGCGATTGCTATGGTAATGCCGTACTCGGTACCGGCTGTCTTCGGAACCGTTCGGCGCTCGAACGAGCCCGTTATCCCTGTTGAGAGATACGCGATGTATCCGTATGTCTATGACGATCTTTACGGTTACCTGAACAATGGCGCCGGCAAGGCGAAGAAGGCGCGGATGTCCAGACCGGCATACGCCGACCTTCCCGCTTCCATGCCCGCAGCAGCGCGCGCATCGCTGCTGGCCGCATTGGAAGCCGCGGACGCCTGGCTTGCGCAATGCCACGCGATCGAAGAAACGTTGTCCGCGCTCTTGCTGCGCCGTTCCTCCGTCTTTGCGAAGCGCAGCGTAATCGCGGACGGGGAAGTTATCGGCCGCGCCGGGAACGAGGCTCCGATCGGACCATTCACTCTTCATGTCGCGTCGGTCGCGCGCCCCCAGCGCAATATCGGCTTTGACGTCATGCCCTTCGCACCGTCCGTTATTCCGCCGGGCATACATCGCGTGAACTTCTCGGGCAGCTTCGGCGAACGGCTGCTGACCATTCCCGTACAGCACGGGGCCTCCAATATCGCCGTCCTGCGAAAGCTGCGCGATGCAGTGAATGCCGGCGAGCTCGGAGTTATCGCCGGGCTGGAGACGGAGCCGCAGTCAGGCATCGTGCGTCTGGAGCTGCGCGCGGAGCATCCCGGAACGGAGCATGCGTTCAATCTCGAGGATGCCGGCGGGAGCAGCCTTGTCGGCAGCAGCGGCATCGGACGCGTGGCGTCCGCCGCTTCCAATGCCGTATATGCCGTGGACCAAGAAGCCTTCGAGAGCGCTTCCACGAATGAAATAACGCTCCTTAACAATCAGATCATGCTTGATTTGACCTTTGCGGACCGCGCCGCCGCCATCGCCGTCCGCGTGGTGCCCGATCTCTCCTTCGCTTCGGAACAGCTGCGCGCCTTAGTCGAGGGCGTCAATACGCTGCGTGCCGTCCATGGCCAGGCCCGGGGCGGCCTTGAGCCGTCGTTCATGCGCAGCATCGAAGCGGCGATAGCGCATGGCGGCGCACTGACAGCCGGGCTGCGGCGGATCGCGGACGGCTCCTGGCAGCTGGATGAAGGACAGCTGCTGGCTGCGGCAAGCACGCAATTCGAGGAGCTGCAGCTGCAGCTCACGGGACGCAGCGGATTCGCCGCCGCATTTGCAGAGGAGCTGCGGCGCATGACAAGCCTGCCGACTGAGGCGCTGATCAACGTCAAGGCGAGCGCGTTTCGACCGTTTGCGCGTTACGGCGCATCCTCCGAGCTTTACTTGCAGGTGCGGCTGAGCGGGTTTCATGTGAATGGCGTTTTGTAGGCTGCGGGATGGTATCGTCGAGTCTCTGGATTACGGAACGAGATGCGGAACCGAGATATTGGGCCGGATGCTGGACAGGCTATGGAACCGAGCTGCAGACCGCGATACAAGACCGGATTACTGGAACGAATTCAGTACGGAGCCACTGTCCATGATAGAAGTTCTGGTTAAGAGATCGAAATGCGGAACCGGGCCGCTGGTCTTGATCTATGATCAGGTTACAAGATCGGATTACGAGGCGAATCCACTAACCGCAGTAGAAGCTCGGATACAGAATGGGGCTACGGACCGATTCAAGCTCCAGAAACTGACTGCGGTACAAGCCCGGGAACCCGTTCCTCCCTAGAGTACAATAACCTCCACAATCTCGCCGGCGGCGGCGCCTTGCGGGCCCGCTTGAAGGCGAATCAAACCGTCCGCGGCGGGAATGGACGCCATCATGCTCGATTTGCCCCAAGCGAGCGGCTCCGCATAGAGCGTGCCGTTCCCGGTATAAAGTCGCGCCCGGACGAATCGTTCATGCGGGCTTCCTTTGTCGATGCTGCCGGCCAGCCTGGCCGTCGCCTGCTTCGGCCTTGCCGCCGCTTCGGTTACGCCCTGCAAGCGCAGCAGCGCGGCCCGCGCGAACAGCTCGAAGCCGACGAAGCAAGCCCCGGGGTTGCCCGACAGCGCGAGCAGCAGCTTGCCGGACACGATCGCCGCGGACGTCGGCGCCCCCGGCCGCATCGCTGCCTTGTTGAACAGCAGCCGGCTGTCCTGCGGGAGCAGGTCCGCCTGGGGCGGCGCGGTTGCTTGCCACCCCGCTTCCTCCGAGGCAGCTCCGCCTTCCGCCGCCGCAGACGAGCGCTCGATGGACCGGAGCAGGCTCGCCATCACATCATAATCGCCGACCGACACGCCGCCGGTCGTAACGATCAGGTCGCAATGCAGCAGCGCGCCCGCGATCGCTTCGGCCGCCGCGCCGGGCTCGTCCGGCACGCGGCCGAGCTGGACCGGCACGCCGCCGTGCTGCGCAACGAGCGCGGCCACCATCGCGCTGTTGCTGTCGCGGATGCGGCCGGGCGCAAGCGGCGCCTCGACCGGCAGCAGCTCGGCGCCGGTCGCGAGCACCGCGACGCGCGGCCGCACGAACACCGGCACATGGGCATAGCCGAATGTGCCGAGCAGAGCCAGATGGCCCGGCCGCAGCAGCTCGCCGGGCCGCGCGAACGCGCTGCCGCAGCGGAACTCCTCGCCCCGCGGCGCGATGTTCTGCCCGGGCACGGCGGCGCTCCGCACCTGCACCGCCGGCTGCCCGCCAACCCGGGCGTCCGCCGTCTGCTCCAGCATGACGACGGCGTCCGCCCCCGGGGGCACGGCGCCGCCCGTCATAATGCGAACGGCGGTGCCCGGTGCCACGTCCGCCGGGGCGAGCCCGCCGGCGGCGACCGTGGCCGCTACGCGCAGCGTCGCCGGCGAGCCCGGCGACGCCTGCGCCGTATCCGCGCTGCGGACGGCGAATCCGTCCAGTCCGGCCCGCGCGAAAGGCGGCCAGTCCGTCGTCGCGCAGACCGCCTCCGACAGCCGCCGGCCGCCGGCCTCCCACAGCGCCACGGATTCCCGCCGCCCCGGCTCGGCCGCCTCGATGACGAGGCGCATCGCCTCGTCGACTTTAATGGCGCGCCTGCGAAACCGCGCCTCTCCTTGCAGATGCCCTTCGCTCATGCTTCCTCCGCTAACGATGCTTCGGTATTTTCTTTCCATTGTATCAGAATACGGCGAAGGCGTGGATACGCCATATGGTATAATCGACCCTATCGACTGACCGATTCGAAAGGAGCAATGAGGCCTTGAACTCCTTGGACTTCTCGCAAACCGCGAACAACCCGGCGCAGCCGGAACGCGTGCCGTTCGTGATCCAAATCGTCGGCTACAAGAACAGCGGCAAAACCACGCTGATCGCCAAGCTCGTCCGGCGCCTGAAGCAAGCGGGCTTGATCGTCGGCACCGTCAAGCACGACGCCCACGAGTTCGACATGGACAAGCCCGGCACGGATACGTGGAAGCACCAGGAAGCCGGCGCGGACATGACCGCGATCAGCTCCGCCTCCCGCAGCGCGATCATCAGCAATCGGCCAGAACCGCTCTCGGGCTTGCTTGCGCATATGCGGCATGCGGATGTCGTGCTTGTCGAAGGCTTCAAGCAAGAGCATCATCCCAAAATCATCCTGCTGCGCGAGACGAACGATCGCGAGCTGCTCGGTCTTAGCGAACCATGGATAGCCATGCTGTGGCCAGAAGCGGAGCCGCTTCGCGCGGAGCTGACTTGCCCTGCCTTCACGATCGACGACGACGCGCATATCGCATCGGAAATTCGCAAGCGGCTGACACCGCGACCGCGATAACCGGCTCTTACCGATCCCCGTCGATTGCATGCCCAACACAAAAAAAGACGCTCCCAATAAGCGTCTTCTCTCTGCCTCTGTCGATGAAGCACGGCCGAAATCCCGGCTTCGTCGCCAATTCCAAACGTCTCGCGCGAACCCATGACGCCGGTCATTCACGTCATTCACATGCAATAATTAATCGACAAGTCCTTGTTTATGCGCATAAATCGCCGCCTGCGTCCGGTCTTCCACGCCCAGCTTCGCAAAAATATTCGTCACATGGAATTTAACCGTCTTGATGCCGATGAACAGCTCTTCCGCGATTTCCTGATTCGACAGGCCTTTGCCGACGCATTTGAGCACGTCCATTTCCCGATCCGTCAGCTGTTCGTGCAGCGGCTTTGCCGCTTCCGTCTTCGGCTGGCGGAAACGGTTCATCATTTTGGCGGCGACTTGCGATTCCAGCACGGATTGACCGCGCGCCGCGGCGCGGATCGCTTCGGCGATTTCGTTCGCGCGCGACGTTTTCAGCAGATAGCTGAACGCGCCCGCCTCGATGACCGGATACATTTTGCTGTCGTCCAGGTAACTCGTCAGCACGATGACCTTGCAATCCGGATACAGCTCCATCAATCGCCGGGTCGTCTCCACGCCGTCCATGCCGTCCATCACGAGATCCATCAGAACGACGTCGGGCAGGTATGCCTGCGCCAGACGGATGCCTTCCTGGCCGTTGCTTGCCTCGCCTACGACTTCAATGCCATCCTCGGTGTTCAGCACGGCCGCCAGACCGATACGCACCATTTCATGATCGTCGACCAGCAGTACTTTAATAGGCTGTTCGATGCTGTCCATTTGTTCGATCGCTTCCATTCGGTGATAGTCCTCCTCCGTCATGGGATGCCGACGGCACCCGTATATCGATGATAACGCCATTGCCCGGCGATGTAATCAGCTTCATGGAGCCGCCCAATTCATTCACGCGCTCTTCCATGGTCAGCAAGCCGTACGACGTTTGCTTCTTCTCCTCCGCATGGAAGCCGACGCCGTTGTCTTGAACCGTCAATCGCACGAAATTGCCTGCCTGCTGCAAATAAATGTTCAGCTGGTCCGCCTTGGAATGCCGCAGCGAATTGGATAGCGCCTCCTGGGCGATCCGGAACAGATGATCCTCCGCTTCTCCGCCAAGCTTCACGGCGACGTCAGCTTCCAGCGTAATCGTCATCGGCACCTTCTGCTTCAGCTCGTCGACGAGACTGTGAAGCGCCTGGCTCAGATGCTTCCCGTCCAGATGCACCGGCCGAAGATGCAGCAGCAGCGCGCGCATTTCCGATTGCGCCACGGATGCCATCTCCTCGATAAGCTGCACCTGACGTTTCGCGCGCTCCCAATCCTTCTCCAGCGTCCGGCTGACCGCCGTAGCCGTCATGGAGATGGCGAACAGCTGCTGGCTGACCGCGTCATGCAGCTCGCGCGCCAGACGTTGGCGTTCCTCGATGACCGCCGTGAACCGCACCTGCTCCGTCCATGCCTCATCCTCTTCGGACAGTTCATCCTGCCCATCGCTGGCGCCGGCATCTCCCGGAATGGTAACGCGCTGCCGTTTGCGCCGCTGTTGATCCGAGAGCCGCTTGAGCGCTTCGCGCAGCTTCACGCCTTGCAAATAACTATACACCGCGGCAAAAACGAGCGCCGTCGCGATGACCGTCAATCCGATCAACGCCGCCTTGCTTTGCAGGGCAAACAGCTTCAAGTAACCGGTCCCCTGCAGCACGAGCACGCTCAGTCCCAGAATCACGAACAGCCACAGCACGGTCTCCGCTACATTGCGCCGTTTATCGGCAGCCTGGACGAGCGCCGCCGGCGGATTGCCGGGATAAGTAACCGGCGGACCGGCCTGATCGGGAAGCATCTCCGGGCTTTCGGCCGGAACCTTCGGTTCTTCGCGGCGGTAAGATGATGAATCGCTCAAGGCCCTCCTCCTTCCTATGTATGAACGCGCCAAAACATGCCGTAGGCCGATGCCGGCGAAGCGCATCGACCAACGCGAGTGAAACGGCTGTCGCCGTCCTTAGACGGCGCAGCGGGTTCCATTCCGATGAAATATAAGCTTTGAAGCATCGTGCGTACGGTTAGTTCTTATATTTCGAGGCATCGTGTTCCTTTATTCCATCCTACGTTATTCGGCTGTGGGCGGGTTCAGGCGATTCTTGAGCGCTTGCAGCTGTTCTTCGACTTGCAGCTGCTTGGAAGGATCGACCGGACGTGCCGCCGCCGAAGGTCCGTTGTAGGAGCCGAACGGTACGCGCATGACGTCTGCTTCCGCTTCCAATTGCATGATCTTCTCTTCCATCCGGCCGAAGCCGCGCGACGCATTGCCGCTTTCGATCGTGTGCACCGCGGTTACTTGCGCCATTTGCTTCTTCGCCTTCGCCATTTGAGCGCGGGCCGCAAGCTCATTGCGCTTGTTGCGAAGCTGGTAGTATTCGTCCTTCATGCCATGCAGCTGGTTCATCAGCTCTTCGGCTTGCGCCTTGGCGCTTACGTGCAGCTCCGTGAATTCGGCCGTCTTCTGGTCGAAGAAAATCTTCTCTTCCAGCAGCTTGCGTGCCAGCTCTTCCTGACCGGCGCGAAGCGCCGTCTCGGCTTTCGACTCGCGGTCGGCGCCGCTTCTTACCGCCTCCTCCAGACGCTGCAGCATCCGGCGTTCGTTCGCCATTTGCTTCGCGACCGTCAGTTCCGCCGCATGAATCTCGGCCTCCATGTCGCGCAAATATTGGTTCAGCATGACAACCGGATCTTCCATTTTATCCAACAGCTCGTGAATCGAAGCTTTCGTCATATCTTTCATACGTTTGAAAATACTCATTGTTACACATCTCCCTTCTCGTGTTTGGCCAGTTTTGAGCGAAGCTCTTCAATTTCCTTCTTCAGCGCGCGTTTCTCCAAATCTTCCATCATCGCATCGATGTTCGTAGAAGCATGCGCCTGCGTTTGCGCGGGCGGCTTCTGCCATGTCGGCCCGGGTTGGGACGGTGATCCGTAAGAGCTTCCGTAGGAGCTTCCGCCGAATCCATTGCCTTGACCTTGGCCGTTGCCGTAATTGCTGCCGCCGTTGTACGGTCCATGGTTATGGCTGTTCCAACCGCCGCCGTATCCGCTTGGACCGTGTCCGTAGCCGCCGTCGAATTCATACGGATTCTTCGGAACGACCAAGCCGGCCAAAATATATACCAGGATCAATGCGCCGCTCGTAAAGACCGTGACGACGATCAGCAGAATCCGCACCAGCGTCGCATCGACATTCAGCATCTCGGCAAGTCCGCCGCAAAGGCCGAACAACTTCTTATCGCGTCGCGATCGATACAGCTTCTTCATTGCGATTTCCATCCTTCCTGCTGCAGCTTGCGCTTCAATTGCTCCATCTCGCGCTCAATCGTATTTTGTACGGTCTGGCCGGTGTTCGTGATCCATTCCTGGCCGGCCTTGCGCAAGTCGCGGAGACTGCGGGCTTCAAGCTCCATATCGCTGATTTTCTCATCAAGCCGGCGAAATATGCCGGATGACTGTTGACCCGGCGCGGAGTTGAACACGCCGTTCTGCGCATAGCGCTCGTTCAAGCGCTGCTGCAGCCGAAGCGATTCCATCCGTGCCGCGAAATATTCCCGTTTATCGTAAACGCTCTGATACTCGCTGCGCAGCTCACGAAGCTGCTCTTCAAGCTCTCTGATGCTGTGCGCGGCTTGCTCGTACAGCCCGCGGTATTGTTCGGCGCGCTCCTCGCTGGACGCTTTCTCCATCAAGGCGATTCTGGCGACGTGATCCTCGCCTGCTTTCAAGGCGATAATCGCTTGCTGCTCGCGTTTTTCTTTCAACTGTTCCGCTTGCTGCCACTGCGCCTTCAGATGATTGCCGTGTCCGGCGCACTGCTGATACAGCTTCTCGGCTTGAATGATTTCTTCCCGCGTCGACCATAGAAACTGATCGATCAGCTTGACGGGATCCTCGGCCTTCTCCAGCCGCTCATTCAGCGTCGCGACCGTCATATCCCTCACTCTTCGCATAATGCTCATTGCTTGATCCTCCTTCGTTCCGAACGTTAACGATTATTGCAGCCAAGCCGGTCGTTTTCTTACGATCGTTAGCACCGTGTCAGGACGGTTTCGATTAGATGCGCTTCCCTTGATTCTTGAACAACGTTATGCCGCCTACGATCAACACGACCGCGATCAGAAGCGAGAGCAGGCCGAACAGTTTCGGGAGAAGCATCAGACCGCCTACGACGATCAGAATCGAGCCGATAATTTTGCTTTCGTTGCGAATCCCGACTACGCCCAGACCAATCAGGATGAAGGGCATCAGAAGTCCAACGATCCAACCCAGATGAATACCTAGAAACTTCATGACCATCAATCCGCCGAATACAACCAATATTGCGCCAAGTGCATTTCTTCCGTTCATGTCATTTCACCGCCTTTCCATTCGTTCAACGTTAGTAACTCTTACGAGCCCTGCCTTGCTTTTGATTCGTTTCTTGCTTATGTCCTTATTGTAGGTTGTTTTGCCGCGCTTCAAAACGGACCCGCGACGGTATTTCACCCTAGACCTCAGGCGGGGAGCCTGCAGACCCTTAGACGGAACAACCCACCAACGCCCGCCGCTGCCGCCCTTCGGACACTCCTCATCACAGTAGAAGGCCTGCAAAGATCAAATGTCTCAGAGGCCTGACAACTCCCTGCTCCGAAACCGCTTACAGCTTGAAAGCCAGTTGGACGCGATTCATCCGAATCACGATGATCTGAATACGTTCATTCAACGCCAGCCGCCGCGGTTATCAAGTAAAATGAAAAAACGCCGATTGGACTAGATCCAATCAGCGTCTATAGTTCTCACAATTTAAAGTAAAGTTGGTGCCGGTGAGAGGACTCGAACCTCCACGGTTTCCCTCACGATTTTGAGTCGCGCGCGTCTGCCATTCCGCCACACCGGCTTACTTTATGGCGTGCCCTAAGAGATTCGAACTCCTGACCTTTTGATTCGTAGTCAAACGCTCTATCCAGCTGAGCTAAGGGCACATGTTGTAAAAAATTGTGGAGGCGCCACCCAGACTCGAACTGGGGGTAAAGCTTTTGCAGAGCTCTGCCTTACCACTTGGCTATGGCGCCAGATTAAAAATGGAGCGGAAGACGGGAATCGAACCCGCGACCCTCGCCTTGGCAAGGCGATGCTCTACCGCTGAGCCACTTCCGCACAATGGCTGGGGATCTAGGATTCGAACCTAGGGAATGACGGAGTCAAAGTCCGTTGCCTTACCGCTTGGCTAATCCCCAACACTGTATGACGTTTGAATTCTCGAGTTGAATGGGGCGACCGATGGGAATTGAACCCACGAATGCCGGATCCACAAACCGGTGCGTTAACCACTTCGCCACGATCGCCATGCAACGATTGAATTCATTTGGCAGGGGCAGCAGGAATTGAACCCACACTAACGGTTTTGGAGACCGCTGTTCTACCTTTAAACTATGCCCCTAAGATGTAAATGGTGGAGGATGATGGATTTGAACCACCGAACCCGAAGGAAGAGATTTACAGTCTCCCGCGTTTGGCCACTTCGCTAATCCTCCATAAAAAACTGGTGCCGGCGATAGGAGTCGAACCCACGACCTACTGATTACAAGTCAGTTGCTCTACCAACTGAGCTACACCGGCATATGATTCATTGCTTGTCTGAAATGGTGGCTCGGGACGGAATCGAACCGCCGACACGAGGATTTTCAGTCCTCTGCTCTACCGACTGAGCTACCGAGCCAAGCATGGTTATAATGGCGGAGCCGACGGGATTCGAACCCGCGGTCTCCTGCGTGACAGGCAGGCATGTTAGGCCTCTACACCACGGCTCCACATTATAGTTCTCGGTATGACACCGAAGGTAATTGGTTGCGGGGGCAGGATTTGAACCTGCGGCCTTCGGGTTATGAGCCCGACGAGCTACCGAGCTGCTCCACCCCGCGATAGTATGAAATGATTCATGGTGGAGGCTGAGGGGATCGAACCCCCGACCCTCTGCTTGTAAGGCAGATGCTCTCCCAGCTGAGCTAAGCCTCCATATTTGAGCGACAAGTAATACTATAACTCATTCATGCTGCTCAATGCAAGTCTTTTTTTGAAGACTTTTGAAGAAAATGGTGACCCGTAGGGGACTCGAACCCCTGTTACCTCCGTGAAAGGGAGGTGTCTTAACCACTTGACCAACGGGCCTTATTCGTATGGGGCCCCCGAAAAGTAATCGGAATAACCTCCAACTCGCCACTTCACTTTTTGGGGTGAAAATGGCGGAGAGCGAGGGATTCGAACCCTCGATACGCGGTTAACGTATACACGATTTCCAATCGTGCTCCTTCGACCACTCGGACAGCTCTCCATAAATGGCTCCCCGAACAGGACTCGAACCTGTGACAACTCGATTAACAGTCGAGTGCTCTACCAACTGAGCTATCAGGGAACAATATTCAATTCAGGCAATTTACACCCTGAAAACTGGATACGAACCTTTGCGAAAGGTATTCATTAGCTAAAGAGCATGCATGTTGGATAAGCCCTCGACCGATTAGTATTCGTCAGCTCCACGCATTGCTGCGCTTCCACCTCGAACCTATCAACCTCGTCGTCTTCAAGGGGTCTTACGTACTGGGAAATCTCATCTTGAGGGGGGCTTCACGCTTAGATGCTTTCAGCGCTTATCCCGTCCGCACTTGGCTACCCAGCGGTGCTCCTGGCGGAACAACTGGTACACCAGCGGTGCGTCCATCCCGGTCCTCTCGTACTAAGGACAGCTCCTCTCAAATTTCCTACGCCCACGACAGATAGGGACCGAACTGTCTCACGACGTTCTGAACCCAGCTCGCGTACCGCTTTAATGGGCGAACAGCCCAACCCTTGGGACCTACTTCAGCCCCAGGATGCGATGAGCCGACATCGAGGTGCCAAACCTCCCCGTCGATGTGGACTCTTGGGGGAGATAAGCCTGTTATCCCCAGGGTAGCTTTTATCCGTTGAGCGATGGCCCTTCCATGCGGTACCACCGGATCACTAAGCCCGACTTTCGTCCCTGCTCGACTTGTAGGTCTCGCAGTCAAGCTCCCTTATGCCTTTGCACGCTACGAATGATTTCCAACCATTCTGAGGGAACCTTTGGGCGCCTCCGTTACATTTTAGGAGGCGACCGCCCCAGTCAAACTGCCCACCTGACACGGTCCCTGTACCGGATCACGGTACCAGGTTAGAACTCCGATACGATCAGGGTGGTATCCCAACGATGCCTCCACCGAAGCTGGCGCTCCGGCTTCCTAGGCTCCCACCTATCCTGTACAGATCGTACCAAAGTCCAATATCAAGCTGCAGTAAAGCTCCATGGGGTCTTTCCGTCTTGTCGCGGGTAACCTGCATCTTCACAGGTATTAAAATTTCACCGGATCTCTCGTTGAGACAGCGCCCAAGTCGTTACGCCATTCGTGCGGGTCAGAATTTACCTGACAAGGAATTTCGCTACCTTAGGACCGTTATAGTTACGGCCGCCGTTTACTGGGGCTTCGGTTCATAGCTTCGGGTTGCCCCTAACCACTCCCCTTAACCTTCCAGCACCGGGCAGGCGTCAGCCCGTATACTTCGCCTTACGGCTTCGCACAGACCTGTGTTTTTGCTAAACAGTCGCTTGGGCCTTTTCACTGCGGCCCCCTCGGGCTATTCACCCTACCGAGGCACCCCTTCTCCCGAAGTTACGGGGTCATTTTGCCGAGTTCCTTAACGAGAGTTCTTCCGAGCGCCTTAGCATACTCTGCTCGCCTACCTGTGTCGGTTTGCGGTACGGGCACCTTCGCCTGGCTAGAGGCTTTTCTTGGCAGCCTGAACGCATGACCTTCGCTACTGCAATTTTCGCTCCCCATCACAGCCCAGCCTTACGATGCGCGGATTTGCCTACGCACCAGCCTCACTGCTTGGACGGGCATCCATCAGCCCGCGTCACTATCCTTCTGCGTCACCCCATTGCTCGTAACGGCTTACGGTGGTACAGGAATATCAACCTGTTGTCCTTCGACTACGCCTTTCGGC
>NZ_CP048209.1:5685000-6095000 GCF_010119935.1 Paenibacillus lycopersici
TGACGACGAGAATAAGCAAGTCCAGCCCGTCGATCAGCGGATTGTACGGAAAAGGATTATCGATTGCCGCCAAGCTGACCAGACCTTCATGATGCTCGTATATCGCTTTAATCTGAGATTTAATATGTTCCACGTCGATCCCCCGTAGCTTTCATGCTTACATTTAGCTATAATTATTTCGCAGTTGTTAATTTCTTGTTCGACAATGTCCGCCCGATTTCCTGCCTAGCGCAGCAGAAACAACTGGGAAGTATCAGAAAGGATTGAATTTATGTTCGGAAAATCAAGCAAAATCAATGAGTTCCGGCTGTGGGGGCTGCTGTTCACCCTGTTCGGAATGGGTCTAATGATATTGGGTACGGCCGGGATCGTCTTCTGGGGACAAGCCGGCAAAGTGTTCGCGGCCATCTTCATGGTCATCGGCATGATCGCCATGCTGCTCAGCGTGGGCGTTTATTTCTGGGCCGGCATGCTCTCTACCAGCGCGACCATCCTTATCTGCCCGGAGTGCAATCGCCATACGAAAATGCTCGGCAAGACCGACCGCTGCATGTACTGCAAAACGAAAATGACGCTCGATCCGAAACAAGCGACCGATCTGGACGAAACGGAACCGGCCCAAGAGACCGTTCAGCCGCATGCCTGACTTATGCACCACGACAAACGCCCTGCGCGGGAAATCCCGTACGCAGGGCGTTTTCTTGTTGACACTCGATACCTCATTACGGAAGCTTGGTTAGAGACTGATGAATGATGCCCCAAATGTCGTCGGATTGAAATTGGCGCTGCCACGTCGCAGCCCCGGCAAGCTGATATTTCTTGACCAATGCGATTCTGGCTTTCACGGATAACGAGTCTTCGATCCAGATGCGCTGCAAAGCTCCGTCCTGCGTATACTCGATGTACCGCTGTCCGGATTTCTCGTCGTACACCGGCGTCAGCCCGCGCTCCTTGATAATCTTCTGAACCGACTCCATGCCGAGCGTCTTGGACGAGACGGCGACTTTGCCGTCCGCGCCCTTCTTCTCCGTCCACTGCCGCGTGTACAGCGGCATGCCGAGCACGACTTTGCCGGGCGGAACCTTGTCTTCCGTCAAAATCTTCTTCACGGCCTGCTCCGTCCACGGCAGCGAGGCAACGGATCCCGAATTCGGGCTGGATGCCCAGTGCTCGTCGTAGGCCATGATCATCATATAATCGACGACCTTCCCGAGCTCCTCGCGGTCAAGGAACAGCGACCACATCTCGCTGTTGGATTTCGGCGTGACGTCGATCGATACGACGACGCCCATCTCGTGCATATACGGCGTCAGCTCGCGGACAAACTGGACGAGATTCGCTTTATCCGCGGTATAGATATTTTCGAAATCCAGGTTGATGCCCTGGAGCTTGTACATTTGCGCAAAAGCCGCCAGCTGCTGGATCATCTTCAGTCTGGAGGCGGTGCTCGAAAGCGCCTTGGTCGTCAGATCCGGATCGAAGCTGTTGCTGAAGACCGCCCAAATCTGCATTTGCTTCTTATGCGCCCAATTGACGTAGGCCATGTCGGCTTTGCCTTTGATGCCGCCGTCTCCGTCCGTCAGCTCGAACCAGGTCGGCGAAACGACGTTGACGCCGGTCAGGTCCCCGATCGCATCCGGATTCGGTGCTTTCGCGTACACGGCTTCCCAGGTCAAGTTGATTTTGGACCCGATCGCCTTCCACGCCGTGTAGGCGGGCTCGTCCTTCGGCGGCGTCACCCGCTCCATGCCGGTCAGAACGACGGAGGACTTGTCCGCATAGCCTACAATGCCGTCCGGAGCTTGGACCAGGTACCATTTGTCCGCTTCGCTCCAAACCCGGACCTCCTGCTTCTCCGCGACGCGTTCGTAAATCGGCTCCTTGATCGACGGGCCGCGCCGGATCGTCAGCTCGCCCTTCGGCTTCGCCCCCAGCTGGACGGCATCGCCGGCGGATAGCACGGAAACCGTATTGGTATCCGCATTGTATCGTACCTGCAGGCCGAACAGCTCCTGCAACGGCTGCACCGGGATATAGGCGACTTTATTCACGACTTCGGCGGCGATCCGCAGCTGATAAGGCGACTCGTTCAGCTTGGCGGTCAATGCGTTCGTCTGCATGCGCAGTACCTTGTCGGCCGTCGTGAGCACGATCGAGCCTGTCTTGCTTTCGTAGTACACTTCTTCTTTCAATCCCAGCTGCTCTTGCACGAACGAAATCGGAAGGCGAATCTGCTCTCCGTCCAGCAAGGCGCCTTGCTGGATGACTTGTCCATGGTAGAGCAGCGGATGCTCCGCGCCGTAATCGGGCTTCACGACTGTATTGTTAGGGGCGACTCTGTCCCAACCGATCCAAATGACCGCGAGCATGGTGGCGATCCCGCATGCGATCACGAGCCATTTCAACCCTCCCCCGCGCTGGCGCTTCGGCCGAAATCGAACCGTTTCCACGATGTAAAACGCTCCTTTCCTATAGAAATGCTATTCCCGGAAACGGAAAAACATGCAAGACCGCGGCATTCGGCAGCCTGCGCCGATACCGGCAGACGGCCGCCGATCGTCTTCAAGCGGCTGCAGCAAACGGGGATGTCCCTCATTTGCCCAAAATAAAAAACGCGCCTGATGTCGAGCTTGCTCAACCCTAGCGCGTTCGTTCGATTCCCGGCCGTTATCGGACTTGTTCAGTTTGCTCGTTGCGGCGAGGCGCAGCTGGCACACTGTCCGTAAATTTCCATGCGATGACCTTCCACCTTGAATCCGGTTTCCCTGGAGGCCGCTTCCTCGACATCCGTCAATGGCGGATAATCGAAGTCGACGATCGTGCCGCAGGTCCGGCAAATCGCATGATAATGCTCAGAGAGATCGGCATCGAATCTGCTGGAATCGTCCCCGTAGGTCAATTCCCGAACAAGACCCGCTTCGACGAAAAGCCGCAGGTTGTTGTATATGGTCGCCACGCTCATGCTTGGAAATGACGGCGAGAGCGACTTGTAAATTTCGTCCGCAGTCGGATGAGTCATGGAATGCATGAGAAAACTTAAGATAGCGTGACGCTGCGGGGTCATACGGACGCCGGTACTTTTCAACTGCTCCAAAGCTTGTTCCACGGTCGCACCCATGCCCTACACGTCCTTTCTGCAATAGTTTAGAACCATTGTACGTGGATCGTTTTCAATTTGTCAATGAAAGCGGGAATCATTTTATGACTTGTAATGATTTACCGCGATGCTGCTGTTGGCGTCGATGTTGATGCGGAATGCGCCCGATCCGACGGTTCCGCGGATCGTCTTCTTGTTGATCGCGAGCGGCAAATCGCTCGTTACGTCGCCGAACGTCACGGATCCGTTGACGGAATAATTGCCGGATTCGGGAATCTGCACATGGATCTCGCCGATGGAGCTGTTAATGTCCCAGTCGCCGCCGACGATGGCGCTCGCAATGCGGATATCGCCGTTCAGCGTGTCGGCCCGCACGGCGCTTTGTGCTTCTTGGATGCCGATCTGGCCGTTCTTCGTGTCCGTGTCCACATCGCCCGTTACGCGCTGCAGATCGATACTGCCGCTGATGGTCGAGCCGTCGAACGCCCCGGTAATGTCTGCCGCTTTGATGTCCCCGTTGTAGGTATCCAATGTCACATTGCCTTCCAGCATCATCGCAGTAATGCTGCCATTCTTCGTCTCTGCGTCCACCGGCCCGCGCATATGATGGACGGTTATTTCGCCTGATGTCACCTTAATGGTCAACCCGCCGGCAAGCGTGAGATCCGCCGTGTCGACGGAACCGTTGACCGTGTCGATGCGAAGCTCGGTCTTGGGGGGCTCTGGCGTATTAGACGCAGTATTCGATGCGGAAGTTGCGGCGTTGTTGGTGCCGTTGATGTTCGTACTGCCAGTGGCTGTATCGGCATTGCCGCTGGCTGTATCGGCGCTGCTATTGGCTGCATTGGCGCTGCCGTCGCCGATGTCTGCACCGTTCGAGGCCGGGATGCTGCCATCGGTTTCCGCGGATGCAGAAGCATCGTCGCTAGAACCCTCAGGCTGGGCTTCCATGGCAAACGACGAGCCGGCCGGAATGGTGACTATCATATTCATACGCGGCTCCCGTTCTCCGTTAGTACCGTACGGATGGCCTTTCGCTTTGATTGCGAGCGTGGCCCCGCCGTTCACTTCGACCGTCGATTTCTCGGCCGCTGCGTCCGCTTCGGCGCGATTGGCCGTGTCTACCCACATGACCGTCTCCACGACGACGTCGTCGACCTCGCCTTTCTTGACCGTCACGTTCCCGTTCGTATTATCGATGGCAATCGCGGTTGTCTCCGGAAGCAGCGGCTGATGGATCGTCGCCTTGTCGTACCGGAAGCCCTTCTCTTCGCCAAACCCGCTCGTGCCGGTCAAATTGACCTTGAATTCGTCCAGCCAGCGAAACGGCATGGCGGCATATTGGGTGACGGCAAACGCCGTAATCGCAACGACGACCGCCAGAAACGCGCCTCCGATGTCAAAGGACGGCCGCCTCGCGGTCTTGCGATAGGCGATGCTGGCAATCACGATTTCGACGCCAAGCAGCACGAAGGCCGCCGGCCACCACTGTCCGATGAGCCCCATATCGTTGCGGCCCTTGAGCTGATCCCACAGCAGCAGTCCGCCTACTGCGACGAGAACGGCCGCCACCGTGTACCGGCCGATTTTGAGCATGGAATTCGTCCCCCTTAACACCAACAGAACCGCAAGCAGGAGAAGCAGCGATCCGGGCGCATACGTTCCGAACGGCTCGATCAGCGCGGAGAAGTCGATCGACGTCTGTACGAGGATCAGCAGAACGCAGCTCAAACCGATAGCCGCAATCCCTTGCAGGATGAGCTTGGCGCTCACGGCCCCTTGCCGCTCTTCGTCCGCCCGGCGCCTTTCCCGGCGAAGCCTGGATGCCAGCTGGAGCGTGCCGAAGACGCTGTAGAACCAAAAGCACGGCACGCCTAACCCGAGGAAAATGATGAACAACGCGAATTGACCGCCGCTTTCGTCGGCCAAACGGATCATGGCTGCGATGTCGGTCAGCGTTCCGAGCAGGAGCAGCAGCCCCGGCAAGGTATACCCGAGCAGCACATGCCCGCCGCCGGGGATAAGGAAAGCGATCAAGGGCGCCAGATAGGTGATGAAGCTTGACGTCTCTCTAGATGGTTCGCGCATGTGCACCCTCCGTTCGGTTATCGGTCCTTATCCGTATTGTACCATATACCGGATGCGGCAAAGAGGCATGTCCGCGCTTGGCGGACATGCCTCTTCGCTATGCCGCGCATCGCTGCGCGTGCAAATCGCTGCATTATTATTGATTGAGGCGTGCGAGCAGCAGCTTGTTGACGAGCGCCGGATTCGCTTTGCCCTTCGTTTCTTTCATGACTTGACCGACGAGGAAGCCGATCGCTTTCTCTTTGCCGGCCTTGAAATCCTCGACCGACTGCGGGTTCGCGCTTACGATCCGGTCTACGACTTCGGCGATGGCGCCTTCGTCGCTGATTTGAACGAGTCCTTGCTCTTCGACGATCTGCTGCGGACGCTTGCCCGTCTCCAGCATCTCCTTGAAGACGGTCTTCGCGATCTTGCTGCTGATCGTGCCCTTCTCCATCAGGCCGATCATTTCGCCGAGACCTTGGCCCGTCAGCTTGATGTCTTCCAATTCCAGTCCGCCCGCGTTCAGGTATCCCAGCAGGTCGCCCATGATCCAGTTGGACACCGCTTTGGCATCCTTCGTGTACTGCAGGCTCTCCTCGAAGAAATCCGCCAGCTTCTTGGACGACGTAATGACTTCGGCATCGTAGGAAGGGAGTCCGAATTCAGCCGTATACCGGGCTTTGCGGGCATCCGGCAGCTCCGGGATGGACGCGCGGACGCGGGCCTTCCACTCATCGTCGATATGGATCTGCACGAGGTCCGGGTCCGGGAAGTAGCGATAATCATGCGCTTCTTCCTTGCTGCGCATCGTGAACGTCTTGCCCTGCGTCTCGTCCCAGCGGCGCGTTTCCTGCACGACTTTGCCGCCGCTGTCGAGGACGTCGGCCTGGCGCATCTCTTCGTACTCCAGACCGCGCTGAACGCCGCGGAAGGAGTTCATGTTCTTGAGCTCCGCGCGCGTGCCGAATTCCTCCTGGCCGTATGGACGGATACTGATGTTGGCGTCGCAGCGGAGCGAGCCTTCTTCCATCTTCACGTCCGATACTTCGCAGTAGAGCATGATCGCCTTGAGCTTCTCGAGGTACGCCTTCGCTTCCTCGGGCGTGCGGATATCCGGCTCCGATACGATCTCGACCAGCGGCGTGCCCACGCGGTTGAAGTCGACCAAGGAACCGAATCCGCCGTCGATGTGGGTCAGCTTGCCCGCATCCTCCTCCAGATGGAGGCGCGTGATGCCGATGCGTTTGGTCTGGCCGTTCACTTCGATGTCGATCCAGCCGTGCTCGCCGACCGGCTTGTCGAATTGGGAAATTTGATACGCCTTCGGCGAATCGGGATAGAAATAGTTCTTCCGGTCGAACTTGCTGATGTCCGCGATCCGGCAGTTAAGCGCCATGGCGGCTTTCATCGCGAATTCGAGCGCCTGCCGGTTCAGGACGGGCAGCACGCCCGGGTGTCCGAGACAGACCGGACATGTATGGGAGTTAGGCGGCGCGCCGAAGGAGGTGGAGCAGCCGCAGAAGATTTTGCTCTTCGTGTGCAGCTCGACGTGGACCTCCAGGCCGACGACCGTTTCGTATTTGTTCGGTTCAAACATGGTTTCGCCTCCTGCTTCCTAGCCGCCCGCTACAGCTGCGGACGTTGTTTGTGATGCTCGGTATGCTGCTCGTATGCGTGCGCGGCGCGGAGCACCGTACGCTCGTCGAACGCTTTGCCGATGATTTGCAGCCCGACCGGCAGGCCGTTCGCGAAGCCGCATGGCACGCTGATCGCAGGCACGCCCGCCAAGCTGACCGGAATCGTGCAAATATCGTTCAGATACATCGTCAGCGGGTCGCCGACCTGCTCGCCGATGCGGAAAGCCGTCGTCGGCGCCGTCGGCCCGATGATGAGATCGAAGTTCTGGAACACGTTGTCGAAATCTTGCTTGATCAGCGTGCGCACCTTCTGCGCCTTCAAGTAATAGGCGTCATAGTAGCCGGAGCTGAGCGCGTACGTGCCGAGCATGATGCGGCGCTTCACTTCCTGGCCGAAGCCTTGGCTGCGCGACTTGCGGTACAGGTCGAGCAGGTTGTCCGGGTTCTCGGCGCGCACGCCGTAGCGGACGCCGTCGAAACGGGCGAGGTTGGAGGACGCTTCGGACGATGCGAGCAGGTAGTACGTCGCGACCGCATATTCGGTATGCGGCAGGGACACTTCCTCCCACGTCGCGCCGAGGCTCTCGAACTGCTTGAGCGCGGCGAGCACCGCTTCTTTCACCTGCGGATCGATGCCTTGGCCCAAGTATTCCTTCGGCACGCCGATGCGGAGTCCTTTCACGTCGCCGGAGAGCGCGCTGACGTAGTCGGGAATTTCCACGTTCGCGGACGTCGAGTCATTCGGGTCGTAGCCCGCGATCGCTTGCAGCACGTAGGCCGAGTCCTCGACGTTCTTCGTCAGCGGGCCGATCTGGTCGAGCGACGAAGCGAACGCCACGAGGCCGAAACGCGATACGAGGCCGTACGTCGGCTTCAAGCCGACGATGCCGCAGTAGGCGGCCGGCTGGCGGATCGAGCCGCCGGTGTCGGAGCCGAGCGCGAAATAGACTTGTCCCGCCGCGACGGAAGCTGCGGAACCGCCGCTCGAGCCGCCCGGAACATAGTCCGTGTTCCACGGATTGCGCGTCGGGCGGAAGCTGGAATTCTCGTTGGATCCGCCCATGGCGAACTCGTCCATGTTCAGCTTGCCGATCGTAACCGCTTGCGCCGCCTTCAGCTTCTTCGTCGCCGTTGCGTCATAGATCGGATCGTAGTTGCGCAGAAACTGGCTTGCGCATGTCGTCAGCAGGCCCTCGGTAACGATATTGTCCTTGATGCCCGCGGGCAGGCCGAACAGGATGCCCTGCTCTCCGCCGTCCGCCAGCGCCTTGTCCAGTTCCGCGGCCGCGGCGCGCGCGCCTTCTTCGTTCAAGGTCAAGAACGATTGAATGGAAGCGTCCGTCGCGGCGATGCGCGAGAACGAAGCGTCCACCAAATCGGCGACCGACAGTTCTTTCTTCCTTAACTGATTATGTACTTCCTGCAGGCGTAAATCGAAAAGTGCCAACAGCCGTTCCTCCCTTCATGTCCTTGCAAGCGAATTTATTCCAGCACGGCCGGTACTTTGAACTGGCCGTCTTCATCGTCGGGCGCATTGCGCAGCGCGGTCTCGTTCGATACGGACTCGCGAATGACGTCTTCCCGCATGACGTTATACACCGGCAGCACGTGGCTGGTCGGCTCCACGTCATCGGTATTCAGCTCGTTCAGCTTCTCGGCGTATTTCAAGATCGCGTTCAGCTGGCCGGCGAATTGTTCTTTCTCTTGCTCGGAAAGCTCCAGCCGGGCCAGATTGGCCACATGCTCAACATCTTTGATCGTGATGCTCATCGTCTCATGTCCCGTCCTTTCCATCCATCATGCATACAACTGCACACATTCTACCTATTATAACGCAAGGCCGGAAACAAACTCAATGGAATTGCGACGGTTTGCCCCCGGGAAGCGCGCCGAAAAGCCGAAATCGTTCATTGCGTTCGAAACGAATTTCTCCTGGGCGCAATTCGGTACGCGTCGGCCCCATGGAGAGCAAACGTGAAAACCTGCCGGGCAAACCCGGCAGGCACGGACCAAACGCAGTATAGTCTCGATTCGGATCAGAGACGCGTGAATTACGGGATGATCGGAAAAGGACCTGGTTCCACGATCGGACCGCCAGGAATATTCTCGCTCGCGGTCGTAAACGTGAGGCTTGCAACATCCGAGTTCGCGCCATTCGAGCGAGCGATCATATAAACGGTGTATTTCGTACCGGCTTCCAATCGATCGATGTAATATAAATTCGGTGTTCCGGCGGTGTAAGTGGACAAGCCCGACTGCACGAGATTCGGGATCGTAACGGGAGGAACAAGCTGCGAAGCCTCCACGCTTTGATCGTCCCCCGCCAGAACAACATAGTAGATCCTATCCGAAGGATCCGTAATGTCGGACGTTATGGAGAACGAGACGCCATCGGCATACGCGAAGACATAATCCGTATCGATCGTCAACGTCGGCCCAGTCACGACAGGCGTCGTCGGGTCCGTCGGCGTTGTCGGGTCCGTCGGCGTCGTCGGCTCCGTCGGCGTCGTTGGGTCCGTCGGCGTTGTTGGGTCCGTCGGCGTCGTCGGGTCCGTCGGCGTTGTCGGGTCCGTCGGCGTCGTTGGGTCTGTCGGCGTCGTTGGATCAGTCGGTGTCGTTGGGTCCATCGGCGTTGTCGGGTCCGTCGGCGTCGTTGGGTCTGTCGGCGTTGCCGGGTCCGTCGGCGTCGTTGGGTCCGTCGGCGTCGTTGGGTCCGTCGGCGTCGTTGGGTCCGTCGGCGTCGTTGGGTCCGTCGCCGTCGTTGGGTCCGTCGGCGTCGAAGGCGTTGTCGGCGTCGATGGGACTGATGGTGTCGTTGGCGCCGGCGTCGTTGGTGCCGATGGCGCTGCCGTTACGGTAACCGGAAAGGGCTTCGTCTCGTCGTTCTTCACTTCATTGCCGAAAATCGTCTTCAACCCCGCGATATCGATCGTCGGTTTCTTGGACGAATCCATCGTGAAGCCTTCGTGGAGCGTAATGATAATCGTCTTCTTATCGTCGGACAGCACGAAGCTGTCCAGCTTCGGGTCCAGCGCGACGCCGTTGATTTTCACGTTCGCCAAGTCAATCGACTTGGGATCGAGCTCCTGCGATACAGTCAGTTCCAGCTTATTGTCCTTGGCAAAATCGGCGCCCGTCACTTGAAGCGGCGAGGATTGCTCTCTCGTCTGCGCCGTCTGGAAGGCGCCCGTGAGCAATAAATCGCGCGTGGCGTTAGACTGCCCGCCGAACGCGCCTTCCGCCCCGCCGGATAGCAGCTTCAATCGAAGCGCCTCCGCAACATAGCCTTGCGCCCAATCGGACACGCTCTTGTCATTCGCGCCCGGCAAGGACTTGGCATCGGCGTCTTTACCCAGAATGCGAACAAGGAACGCCGCCAGCTGCTCCTTCGTCACCTTGCCGGCAGGATCATATATGCCGTTCCCGTAACCGTCCGTAATCCCGGCATTTTTGAGCGCTTCGATATACGGGAGCGCATAGCCGTTTGCGGCATCGTCTGCGCTGACGTCCTTGAAGCTCGAAGACAGCAAATTGCTATTCACGTCCAAGCCCATGATCAGCGCGGCCACTTTGGCGAATTGGGCCCGGTTCATCTCGTCCTTCAAGCCGAACGAGGTATCCGACACGCCTTCGAAAATACCAGCGCTGATCATCGCATCGAATTTGGCCTTCGTAGCCGCGTCCAAATCCTTCAAATCGCTGAAATCGGCGGACGTCTTCGCCTCGGCGCCGGCTTCGGCGGCAAACGATGCGGCAGATGCTAATCCCAGCAGCATGGCGGTCGTCCATTTTAACGTTTTAAACTGCATCTCTTTTCTTACCTCCCGTTGTTTCGTAATGAATAAGCGATAAACAAGCAGGCTACCTGTTCTGATGTACGAAAGCATAATCAATTCATATATCGGTTTAACTGTTCGCCTGCGAAAGATCCTCCCAAAAAAAGTAAAACAAAAAAATAAAACGAATATGAAGCGAAATTTCATCCGGCGCTAATGAAACGCTAAAAGCCATTTAAGCTTCCTTTAAGGTTGGCTGCCCATACTGGAAAACGAAACCAGCGGGTTTCGCCCACTACAACTCTATTGGAGGGAATTCAGATGAAGATGAACAAAACGATGAAATCGTTGACGATCGCGGCTGCGCTTGCCGTCATGATACCGTTAAGCGCATATGCGGCTGCCGATTCGACGACCGCGGGTTCGGGAGCTGCGAGCAGCGCGGCCGCGACGCAGAAGGCGGACGCCAACGGCCCGAAAATGCATAAGGAAGGCGTGCGCGGCGGCGCGATCGGCCAGGAGGTGCTGGATCTGTTGAAGCTGGATGCCGCGGCGGTGAAGGAGAAGCTGGCCGCAGGCAAAACGCTTGCGCAAATAGCGGACGAGCAGGGCGTGTCCCGGGATGCGCTGAAAGCCGCGATGACGAGCGCGTTCGATAAGCGGCAAGCGGAACAGAAGCAGCAGTTCACGGACAATCTCGATAAAATGGTGGATGGCCAAACGAGCTTAGGGCAAGGCCGGGGCAAAGGCATGGGCGGCCGGGGCGGCATGATGGGACATGGCGGCTTCGGCATCGGCTTCGGCAAGACGGATCTGACCGCCTCGGCCAAGCTGCTCGGCATGAGCGAAGAAGACTTGCAAACCGCGCTGAAGGCGGGCAAGTCGCTGGCCGACGTAGCCAAGGAGAAAGGCGTCGACGTGCAAACGCTCATCGACGCGCAGAAGCAAACGATCGTCGACAGCCTGAACACAGCGGTTGCGGCAGGTAAAATGACGCAGGAGCAAGCGGATAAAGCGATCGCCAACGCAGCCGGTATCGCCGAGAAAATCGTCAACGGCAAACTGCCCCAAGCAGGTCAAGACGGCGCGAGGCTAAAACACGGCGCCGGCAAAGGCGGCGGAACGAAATCCGGGGCAGCTTCGGGGACGACTTCGGATTCCAGCGCGACGACCTCTGCTTAAGCAATGAACGAAGCATAACCGCGCTGGCTGCAGCGCAGCGCTCTCCTCGCAAAGATGCACATAGCGTGCAGCCGGCGCAGCCTCATAAACGAAAAAAGCAAGAAGCCTTCTTCCCGCTTGGGAAGGAGGCTTCTTGCTTGATGCCTAATATTGCAGCATGCTGCATGCCGCTTGGCGCGTAATGCGTAGCGGCGAAAATCAGCTTTTGCCGCCGTTTGGATTGAAGCGGTTAAATCCACGCCTTCAAACGAACCTGGCGCATGAAGTCTTCCTTCGACTGCGGCTCGCCGTTGTCTTCGTTATCCGCTTCATCCGGTTCCCGATCCCCGTTCATGATCCGCTGGAACAGCTCTTCGTTATGCGTAGCGAGCGCGAAATCGATAAGCGCCTCCCGCTCCAGCTTGTCGACCTCCAGCTTGATCAGCACTTCCTCAAGCTCGACGTCGGCTGCCGGCACGTAGAAATTCCGGTTCGCCTTCGGCACGCGGATCACATAATCGAATGCGTTGTCGGCATTCCGGTCGTACGCAATAATATAGCCATACTCCCCGATCGGGAGGTTTTGTTCGAACTGATCGGACATGATGATGATGCGTTGCCCCAATTTATACATATTGTCAGCTCCTGTCACCCAATAGCCGTTACTCTATGAATCTATCCTACTAAAAAATAAACAGGAAGTCCAATGATGCAGGGCTAAAATCGCTAGAGCGCAGCGCATATGCGAAGGGCGTTTGCGAAGGGCGAAAGCCGCGCTTTCCGCTGCCGCGTCAGCGCGCCGACATTCCATTATTCCAGCGTCGGCCGCACCCATCGCATATAGTAGAGCAGTCCTGCCGCCAGCACCGCCGCCGTTAACAGGAAGGGCATCCGGTAGTCCGCGCCGGCCAATATCAGTCCTGCCGCATACGTGGCGGCAGAAGAGCCTACGCTGCGGAATACGGACCGCATGCCCGCGAACAGGTTTCTGTCCGTTTCTTGAAGCGCGGACATTAAATGACTGTCCAGCAGGTTGGAGAGCATCGTCGCTCCGCCGCCCCGGATCAGAAACAGCATCGTAAACAACCATGCCGGCATGACCGGGAAGAGCGCCGCGAAGATCGCGATATTGACGAGAAATACGGCAATGCTTGCGCGATGCGCCCCGAACCGCTCCATCAGATACGGGGTCAGCAAGGAACTGACGAAGAGGACGACGCCCGCTACGGCGAGCAGCAGGGACACCTTGCCATCCAGCCAGTCTAAGCGATATTTGACGATGACGTTCAAGAATGACCCCGTAATCGCGAGCGCGCCGCCGAGCAGCGCCATGAACACCGCGAATACCCACAATTGCGCGCTCGGCAGGCTCTGCTTCCAATGGGCCTGGCCGTCCCGCGTGCGCCCGGCATGCCGGCGCTCCGTTGCCTTAGGCGTCATATTGCGCTCCTTCGGCAATACCAGCCCCCGGACGATGCCATGTATGACGAATACCAGCCCGGCCAGCAGCAGCGCAATCCGGTAGCCTTCTCCATCCCCCGCTCCTCTGGGCAGATAGCCCGCGATTAACGTTCCCGCACCCGTGAAGGCGGTGAAGACCGCGAACATGAGCGAGAATGCGCGCAGCTCGTCCTTGCTTGAAGCGCAATAATGGAAGAGCAGCTGGACTTCCGTCGTCTCGACGAGCGTCAGTCCGATGGACACAAGAATTTGCGCCAAGTAGAAGCATACGATGTTCCCTGTGAGCGCATACACCATATTGCCCGCCGCAATGAACAGAATCCCCGCAACCAGCAGCTTCTTGCGGCCTACCCGGTTGGCCAGCAGGGACACGGGGATCGCCAAGATCCCCATGATCAGTATCCCTACGGACACCAGCGCACCGATCTGGTCTTCCTTCAATCCTTTGGCCAATAGATGCAGGTTGAGCACGAGCGAATACAGGCCGATGCCGATGCCGTATAACGATTCGGTCATCAAGAAGCGGCGAACGCCAGCCGGCAGGCGCAGCAAACCTCTTAGATAGTTCGTCATCTCCTATCCCTTTCTTCCGCTTCCCTTCTCATCCGATGGCTTAACCGCTCCGGAGCTGTATCCTCGGACAGATAAGGCTGCAGCAGCATCCGGAAACGGAATGCCTCCGACGTTACGGCCGCTTCCGGCGCTTGAGCCGGTCCGCAGCTGTTGCTGCCAAGGCCATTCTGGCGGTAATCCAAGTTCAGCGTGATGAAATCCCGCGGTACGAGATCGGTCGCATGCTTGGCCGCTTCCAAATCCGCATCCGTATATCGCCGCGCGCTGAATTCAAGCGTTGGCGCGCCTGCAGCCAGCAGTCCGATGCCGCTGCCGTCGGCAATCGATACCCAGCGTACGTCGGACCGGTTGCCGTTCTCCTGCGGATAGATATAGGAAGTGAACAGTTCCTCCACGGACTTCCGATATACGCCGAACCGTCCCGCTTCCTTGCTGTCGGCATAATTCTCTCCCGGTCCGCGTCCATACCAGCTAACCGCATCCATCTCGGATGGGAGCTCCAATTGAAGTCCTATCTTAGGCAGCATGGCAGGCGTCTTGCCTGCCGGAACCCCGTGGACATCGATCGCGATCAGCCCGGAGGCCGACACCGTATACGTTGTTTCGCAGCGAAAGCCCCAATCATGCACCGGCGGCGCAATGCGCGAAGTCCAATGAATCCGGACGGTTCCTTCATCCACCCGGTCCCAGCGGCATGCATCGATTCGTTCCGATAGCTTATCGAGATGCGCCTTGCGCCACTCGGGCAGCACGTACATATCGTTGTCGATCGGCGCCCGCCAGAAATTAAGACGCGGCCCTCCATGCAGCAGCTCTTGGCCGTTGATCCGAAGCGAATGCATCCCTGGCTGCCTTGCATCGAATACGGCCTGGAACCAATCGTTCGCGAGGACGATCTGCCTCCCGTCCTCCGTGCAAGCCAAGCTGCGGGCAGGCGCAGCGGCTTCTGCCCGCGCGGCTTCATCCCCGCTCTGCTCGTTCCCCGCAGCTTCAAGCGCGAACTGCGCCCAAGCAATCTCATGGCCGCGCTCTCCCCAACGGCAATCCGCGGCAAGAGAGAAGCCGATATTGAGCCAACGCTCCGCGCTGGCTTCATGCGAAACAGGCTGCGCATCCGTCCGAACGGGCACGTCCAGCACTGCGCACTCTCCCGGGCCGATTGGCGGCAGCGACAATACGCCGCTCTGAACCGTACGCCCTTCTACCGTCACGCTCCAATCGGCATGGAGGTGATCAAGCGACAGGAAATCATAACGGTTCGTCACGCGAATGCGATTGCGATCTATATGCTCGACCCTGACCGGCTCGATAATCTTCTTATATTCAATGAGTCCCGGCGACGGCGTGCGATCCGGACGAACGAGGCCGTCGATAACGAAATTGCTATTGTTCGGTTCATCGCCATAGTCTCCGCCGTATGCATAGTCTACCTTGCCGTCCGCTGTCTTGCGGCGAATGCCGTGGTCAATCCACTCCCACACGAAGCCGCCCTGCAATCGGCGATAAGCGTCGAACGTATCGAAATACGCTCTGAGCCCGCCGGGGCCGTTCCCCATCGCATGGGCGAACTCGCACAATATATGCGGCTTCGGATGGTCGGCCAGCTGCCCGAAGCCGGCCATCTTCTCCACGGATGAATACATCGTGCTGACAACGTCGCACGCTTCCGCTTCCCGGTCTTCTTCATAATGAATCAGACGGGTCGGATCGGCCTGCTTGCACCATGCCGACATCGCCTTAAAGTTGCAGCCGAAGCCGGATTCGTTGCCAAGCGACCAGAACAGGACCGAAGGATGATTCTTATCGCGTTCCACCATGCGGCGGATCCGGTCGACGTACGCTTCCTGCCAAGCAGGATCGTCGCTGAGACGCGAAATATTGCCCAGCGGCTCGAAGCCATGCGTCTCCAAATCCGTCTCTTCCATGACGTATAAGCCGTACTCGTCGCAAATATCGTAGAATCGCGGATCATTAGGGTAGTGCGCCGTGCGAACGGCATTAATGTTATGCCGCTTCATCATGATGACGTCTTGAATCATGGTGGACAGCGTAACGGCACGTCCCGAATCCGGGTGATGGTCATGGCGGTTGACGCCCTTCAGCAGGATCGCCGTGCCGTTAACGAGGAACTGCCCGCCCTTGACTTCAATCTTGCGGAAGCCTACGCGCTGGGCGACCGTCTCCGCCGGGTGGCCATGCTTATCGACTACGGCGATCGTCAGATGATACAGGACCGGCGCTTCAGCGCTCCACAGCGCCGGCTTCGCGACCGGAATCGCGAAATCGACCGCGGCCTTACCGGCGGCGTCGGCATCGGCGGCGATTGCTTTGACAGCGGAAGCGACAAGCGCGCCTTCTTGATCCAGCAGATGCAGCCTGATCTCCCCTTGCACGTCCTCGCCGCATAGCGCTACCTGTACGGCCAGCGTTGCATCGCAATAGCGATCATCCAATTCCGTCACGATGCGGTAGTCGTGAATACGGATGGCCGTCGGCTCCGAAATCAGATACACGTCACGGAATATGCCGCTCAAATACCACATATCCTGATCCTCCAGGTACGTGCCGTCCGACCACTGATACACGCGGACGGCCATGCGGTTGAGGCCGGCTTGCGCATAGGGAGTCAAATCAAACTCGGACGTCAGGCGGCTGCCTTGGCTGTAACCGACGAACTTGCCGTTGACCCACACATGGAAGGCGCTGTCTACGCCATCGAACTTGACCGCGAGCTGCCTGCCGTCCCAGTGCGGAGGCAGTTCGAATTCCCGAATATAACTGCCTGTCGGATTATCGTTCGGCACATGCGGAGGATCGACGGGGATCGGATAATAGAGATCGGTATAATGCGGATGTCCGTAGCCTTTCAGCTGCCAATGGCTCGGAACTTGAATATCGTCCCAGCCGGAGTAATCGAAGCGCTCTTCATAGAATCCCTCCGGCGCCCATTCCGGTCCTGCGGCATAATGGAACTTCCACATGCCGTTCAACGATTTGAACCATGGGGAGCTCCCCCTGTCATAGCTTAACGCGCCCGCACGATCGGAGTACGGAATGAAATAAGACCGGCTCTTCGTGCGATTGCGTTCCAGCACCGCAAGATTATCCCAATCGCGTTCTGCATTCTGATTTTGCATGTTTGCTTCTCCTCCCGTATCGCATTGCTCTCTCTAGCGAACTATCCTTTAATCCCCGTGCTTGCGATGCCGCCGACGATATAGCGCTGCGCGAAGAAGAAGACAGCGAGCGGCGGAATCGAAATGAGGCATGTAATCGCCATGATGGACTGCATATCGACGCCGAACATGCCCTTGAACTGCGACAAGCCGAGCGTGAGCGTGTACTTCGACTGGTCGTTCAGGAAAATGAGCGGCCCCAGGTAATCGTTCCAGCAGCTCATGATCTGGAACACGGCGACGAGAATGAGCGAAGGCCCCATGAGCGGCACGATGATTCGGACCAGAATGCCCAGCTTGTTCGCGCCGTCGATCGTTGCCGCTTCATCCAGCTCGCGCGGCAGCGTCAGAATGAACTGCCTCAGCAGGAAGATGAAGTAAGCCGACCCGAACCACGATGGAACGATCAGCGGCTTGAGCGTATTGATCCAGCCCAGCTGGTTGAACTCCATATACTGCGGAATCATCGTCACTTCCCAAGGAATCATCATCGTCGCCAGGACTATGAGGAACAACGCGTTGCGTCCCTTGAATTCGAACCTCGCGAACCCGTATGCGACAAGGGTACAAGAGACGAGCTGGCCAAGCGTCGACAGCGCCGTCACGATGAGCGTATTCTTCAAGAACAGATTAAAGGGCTGTATCGTCCAGGCATCCTTGAAGTTGCCGAACTTCCATATCGAAGGAATCCACTTGGGCGGAAAAAGGTACAGCTCCGATTGCGATTTCAGCGCCGTGGTCACCGCCCAGAATAGCGGAGCGGCGAACAGCAGCGAGAAGAAGATCAATAACGCGTAGACCGCGGTCCGTTTCATGCCGATTTCCCCTTTCCGCCGGACTTCGTTTTCTTCTGCGGCCCCCGCTTCATCTCGCCTTCATAGAACACCCAAGCCTCGGAGGACTTGAATACGATGAAGGTCAACGCGAGCACGATGAGGAACATGAACCATGCGTTGGCTGCGGAATAGCCCATCTTGAAATATTTGAATGCGTTCTCATACATGTACATAGCGTAGAAATACGTGGCCTTCATCGGCCCGCCGCCCGTAAGCAGCAGCGCTAGTGTCAGCTGCTGGAACGCCGCAATAATCGACGTAATCAGGTTGAACAGAATCGTCGGACTGAGCATCGGGACCGTGATGCTGAAGAATTTCCTGACCGTGCCCGCCCCGTCCATCGAAGCCGACTCGTAGAGATCCTTCGGTATGCCCTTGAGTCCCGCGAGGAAGACGAGCATCATGGAGCCTTGTCCCCACAGGCTGGCCACGACCATCGCAACGAGCGACCACTTCGTATCATTCAGCCAGTCGGGCCCTTGAACGCCGAAGATCGACAGGATATAGTTCAGAATGCCGTAATCTCCGCTGTACACCCATGACCAGATCATCGCCAGCGCAACGCCGGAAATGACGGAGGGCAGATAGAACGCGGTACGGAATATCGCATTGCCGCGCGTGCCCTGGTTGAGCAGAACGGCAAGTCCGAGCGCGACGATAATATTGAGCGGAACGAACAAGGCCGCGAACTTGATGGTGACGCCGAACGACTTCCAGAACAGCGGATCGTCCGTGAACATCGACGCGTAATTCCCCAGGCCGATGAAATGCACCTGGCCGACGATCGGCCAATCAAAAAACGAGATAATAAGCGAGAACAACAACGGGCCTAGCGTGAAAACGAGGAATCCGAAGATCCAAGGGAAAATGAAGAGGTAGGGCGCAGCCCCACCCCATCCGCGTTTCCTTCTAGGCTTGAAGCTGGCCACGTTGTTCCCCAGTGTGTGCCGGTAGGTCTGAGCCATCTTCTAACCTTCTTTCCGAAGCTGTGATGTTATTTCAGATAACGCTCGCTGTCTTGGACCGCCTGGTTCAGCGCGTCCTGCGCGTTGCTGCCGTGCATGACCGCTTCTACCGCTGCCGATAGCTGCCGATTCACTTCATTCCACTTGGGATTAAGCAGGAATGCCGGCGTATTGTCGGAACGCTCGAGCATCGAATAATACGGCTTGTACAGCGGATCCTGGTCCTTCTTCAGCTCGTTAACGACGCTTACGCGCACGGGCAGATCGGCTACGCGCATCTTGATGGCTTCATCGGAAACGTAGTATTTGATAAACGCCCATGCGAGCTGCTTCTGCTTCGAATCCTTCGCAATGGACAAGGCCGATTCCGCGACTACGCCTTTCACCGGCTTGCCCGGGAAGGCCGGCATCTCGACCGTACCGACATCGACGCCTGCTGTCTTGAACGATTCGAGTGGCCAGATACCGCTCTCCCACATTGCGATCTTGCCGCCCTTGAAGATGTCCTCGCCGCTTTGCTGGCCTTTGCCGCCCGCCAGAACCGCCGATCCGCCCTTCAGCATATCGCCGAACATTTGAATCGCATCCGATGTTTCCTTGCTGTTCATATAGCCGTCGATCTTCGTGCCGTCATCGGAAATATAAGAACCGCCGTTGCTCCATACGAACCCTTGCAGATCGTACGTATCGTTCTCGGCGCGAACGCCGAAGCCGTACTGCTTCTTCGACCGGTCCGTCAGCTTCTTGGCGATGTCCTTGAAGTCGTCCCACGTCCAACCGTCCTTCGGATAAGGGAGGTTCGCGGCATCGAACAGCTTCTTGTTGTAGTACACGACGCGCGTCGTGAAGCCTGCCGGGATGCCGTACAGATTGCCGTCGATGGTCGCATAATTGAACAGCCCGCTGTAGAAGTCGTCCTTGTTCAGCTCCTTATCTCCGTCCGCGTAGCTGTTAAGCGGCTCTAGCGACCGGTGATACGTCGGGAAATCCCACATGTACATCACGTCAGGCGGGTTCGTAGCGCCGAAGCCCGCCGCCAGCTTCTGGTCGAAGCCGTCGGCGTACGCTTCTACCTGAATCTTCGTTCCAGGGTGGCCCGCTTCGAACTTCTTCGCGATATCCTGCTCGATCTTGAGCGCATCTCCGGTATCCCATGTCGCGAAGCGAAGCGTCTTCGTCTCCGCCGAGCCATTGCCGTTCGCGGATGGCGATATATCGCCGTTCGAGCCGTCCGTCTTGCCGCCGCATGCCGTAAGCATCGACATCGCCATTATGGTCGTCAGAACAATAATAGTGCTTTTCTTTTTCATTTCCGGCAGCTCCCCTTAGCAATGAGGTATATAATAATTGAACCGCTTTCATCATATCGAAGATGAAAGCGGTTCAAAACGGACAACTATTCGAATATAAGTGTGTTTTTGTTCGATTGCTTACGTCCGGCGGCCATCTGTTAGAGACGCGCCGTCTTTTTGTTGGGCGCGGTAGTGGCTCGGCGTTTCTCCCGTGCAGCGCTTGAACCATTTGCTGAAATATTTGCTGTCGCCAAGCCCCGTGCGCTCGGCGATTTCCTGCATGGTCAGATGGGTATCTCGCAATAATCCATAGGCCAGCTTGAGCTTCCGTTTATATTGAAAGGCGACGAAGCTGTCCCCGACCGCCTTCTTGAACAGGATCGAGAAGTGGCTTCGGCTGAGGCCGACCTGCTTCGCCACGTCGCTGACCGACCATTCGGCAGCCGGGTTATCGTGGAGCAGCTTCACGGCGCGCCAGATCGGCTCGGGCCAATCTGCCGCGGATACATTGTAGACTTTCTCCATTTCGGCCTCTTTATGCAGTGCCATCCAGGCTTCAAGCCGTTCTTCTGCGCTCGCAAGCGGTCCTCTTCTCGCCCATTGCAGCTTCGCGAACCTGCTCTTGTTCTCTACGAGCAGGCTTTCCATCGCATTCAGTCCCGACTCCGGCACGATGCAATAGCAGCGCTCGTCCCCATATGGAATCACTGCCCCCGCAACGGGCTGCTGCGCGTCATCGGCGGCTTCCGACAGCAGCTCCTGCCAGGAGCATTCACAGCCTGACGTCTTGATCAGATAGAGATAGACGGCTTCTCCGCCGAAGGACCATTCCGCGCCGGTTCGCTTCTCCAGCTCGTCGATGAATTTATCATGATGGCCGCTCAGCCAAGCGTACAGCAGCGTACTTAGACGCTCACCCTGATCGATTGCACCATCCTTGGCAGACGGCGGCTCCGAAGCCGCCGCGAGCTCGCTCTGAAACTTCGCGAGCATGCCCTCCAGCTCTTCGTCCTCGAAGGCCGTCTTCAGCAGATAGCCCGACGCGCCTAAACGTATGCCTTGCTGCGCGTACTCGAAGTCCCGGTGGCAGCTAAGCAAAATAATTTTCGTATCGGGCGCCGTCTCCTTGATTCTCCGCGACAATTCTATCCCGTTCATCTCAGGCATGACGATGTCCGTGATCACTACCTGCGGCCGATGCGCAAGGAAGGCCTCCCACGCTTTGCGGCCGTTGGGAGCGTCCGAGACGACCTCCATCCCGTACTTATCCCAAGGGACGGTCGACCGCAGTCCTTTGCGGACGATGCTCTCGTCGTCCGCGATTAACACTTTAATCAGGTTGGTTGTTTCCATGCCCGCTCTCCTCCTTCTTGGGCCATTCGATCGTAATCGCAGTCCCGGCGCCCTCCGTCGACTGCACCGTTAAACCGAATTGCAGGCCGAATTGCAGCTTGAATTTCTGATCCGCATTGCGCACGCCGAGCCCGCCCCTTCCCGCAGGCTTGTCCGCGTTCGGCGAGAGCAGGCGCGCCAATCGTTCCGGCGGAATGCCTGCGCCGTTATCGGTCAGAGTGAGCAGCAGATGATTGCCCGCTTCGCGAATCCATAACCGTATCTCGCCTTCGCCGTCCTCGAAGCCATGGAAGAAAATATTCTCGAACAGCGGCTGCAGCGTCATACGCGGAATCAGAAAGCGCTTCAGCTGCTCGTCGCATTCCAGCTTATACGTGAACACGGGTCCGTAACGAATTTCCTGGATGTTCAGAAAATGCTCGATGATGCGCAGCTCTCTGCCGAGCGGGATCAGCTCCTGCGAAATATCCAAATTGCCTTCGAGCACCATCGTCAAATGGTACAGCATCTGTCGGATATCCTCCGCGCCCTGCAGCCTCGCCTTCCATTGGATCGAGTTCAGCGTATTGAACAATAAATGCGGATTGATTTGATAATGAAACGCTTTGAGCTCCGCTTCCCGCTTCAACCGCTCGCTCCGCTCGATCTCGCCGATCAGCGACTGCACGCCGCTAACCATATTATTGAAGCTGATATCCAGGCTTCCCAGCTCATCCTTGGCCGCGACCTGCGTCCGCGTATGCAGCTTGCCGAAGCTGACCTTCTGCATCGCGTCCTTAAGGCGGCGAATCCGTGCCGTGAACCGGAAGGCGAACAAGTAGGCCAGCCCGAAGGCGAGCGCGCAGGAAGCAATGGCGACGATAAACGTATTCGATCTTATGATGCTGGAAGAACGATAGAACGATGCAGCGGGCAGCCGGGCCTCGATGCTCCATCCGTTCAAGCCGATCGTCCTGGTCCAGGTAACGTCGCTCGCGTGCGGGGAGAAAGCGGCTGCCGTCTCGTAGATCACCCGTCCGTCGGGAGCGTTGATTCGCAGATGGGCCTTCGTATCGCGCTCGAACAATTGAAACATATGAAGCAGCTCACCGGCATTCTCTTCGATGAGGATTTTGCTGCCTCTTAGCGCTCCGTAGGGATTGTTGATCGGAACGGCCAGCCCGAGCACGGGTATTCCGTTATCGGCATTATCCCCTATACCGTGATTCCGCGCGTAGAACCCGAGCCAGTACTTGCCTGCCTCGGAATCCCGCATCGCCTGCCAGGCGGGGATGTTACCGAGCTTGGACACGTCCAGATTATTATCCCCGTAATAATAGCCCGAATCGGTAATGATGTAGATGCCGGTCGTCCGATCGGTTTTAAGCGCTTTCAACAAGGCTTCGAAGTCATTCTTATCCATGATGTCGGAGTAGGCTGCAGGTGCCCGGTCCCCCAAATCCGCGCGCGCGGGATCAAGCAAATACGAATAGATCGTCTCCGTCGTCTGGTTCATTCGATTCAGATAGGAGCTTGTCTGCTGTTCCAGCTGCGCCACGGCATTCTCGCCGTATTTGCCGAACTGGGAATTAATGACCTTCGCGGATTGGTAATAGGATAAGGCGCCCAGCGAGAGCAGCGGAATAAGGGTCACGACGAGAAAGCAGAAGAGCAGCTTGGTGCGAATGCTCCGGTAAGAGCCGGGAAGAAGGCGAATGTTGAAAAGCTTATGCAATACGTCCATCTCGGTAAGCGCCCTCCGTATGCTGCAAGAGTATAGGTATTGTATTGTAGCATGGACCATTTTGCCGAACAATGTCGCGCGCACCCCGTACATTCCTTAAGTAGGATCCCCGAAACGACAAAAGCACCTCCACGAAGCCGAATTCGGAACGGACAACGTGGAAGTGCTGACGCTTATGAAGTTGTATACTCATGTCCCAGGATAAGAAATACGCTCGACGTCCAGGTAAACGCCCGATCCCGCAAGCCCTGTCCCGTCATCGCGTCGAAGTTCTCCGCCATTCCGCCGCGGTCCAGCATCGCGCAGAACCGGCGCGATACTTCCTCCGCCAGCTCGCGGTCGCCCGCTGCGGCGACGCCCTCGACGAGCAGCATCGTCGACGGTGCCCAGATCGGCCCCCGCCAATAGCCGTCGGGATTATAGAATCGGCTGCTCACGCTCTCCGTCGCCCAGCCGTTCGCCGTCAGAAATCTGCTCTCGTCTCTGAGCCCTGCCAACAGCGCCGTTCGGATGGACTCCGGCAGACGCTTGCCTAACAGAATCGGAACGAACAAGAGCAGGCTGTCCCCTTCGGATGCCTCGTGCGTGCCGGAGCGGCAAGCCATGAATTGGCCGTCATGCCAGAAATGGGCGATCATCTTCTCCAGTGTGCCCGCAGCAAGCGCCAGCCATTCGAGCGCTTCTTCCTTCAACCCAAGCCGCTCGGCGATCTCGGCCAATACTTCCGCTTGCAGAATCAGGAAGGCTGCCAGATCGGGACTCTCGACCGGTATGCCGTTGTTGAACGCCGTGCTGTTATCCCAGCCGGAATCATTGCCATGGTTGTACTGCGGAATGCCGTCGCCGTCCGCGTCGCGGTAACGGAACCACCACATGGTCCATCGCGATAGCGGTCCGTACGCCTCCCGAAGCTGCGCCTCTTGAATGTAATCGGTCCGGGCCATCATCCAAGCCAGCGTCCAGCCGTGAATCGGCGGCTTGTTGCAATTCCACAGCTCATACTTGTCATTGATAAAATCCGGAATAAGCCCGCTCGCATCCTGCCGGTCGAAGAAAATCATGAATTGGTCCCATGCCAGCTTCGGATCGTGGCGGACGAGCGCCATGGCATTGAAGCAGTGGTCCCAGCTCCAAATATTCGTCATCCAGTTCTTCGACATATACATCGCAGGACGCGTAAGGCAGCCCTCGGCCGGAACGAGGCATGACCATGTAATATACGCGGCAAGCGCACGGCTGTCTTCCCAGCGCTGCGGCATGGATAAGCTATTGTTCAGCCATTGGCCGAACTCTTCCCTCGCTTGCCGAATGATCTCGTCGAACGGTTCCCACGCCGTTCTCGGCTCCCATACGGTGCGGAATTCTTCAATGGCGAATTCCGAGCTCCCTGACGATTGCCCGGGCAAGAATTGGGCAATGACATAAGCGCTCTTGATGGCATCCCACGGCACTTCCATCTGCAGCTCGCCGACGATTGCCGTCAGCATGAATCGGCATTCATGGGTGAAGCTGTTCACTTCCCAGCTGCCTTGCGACGCCTGGCAGGCATAATCGTATGCCGCCGTACGGAAGGTCAGGCGGATACCGCAGCCATGCGTCCGGACGCGGAATGTCCGGCTGTCGGCGATGCAGATCTCCGCCGTCAGGCCGCCCTCCGATTGCAGCCGAACGCGATCGGGCGATGCCTCGGCCGCGAACGGAACGACATGGCCGTGCCCATCCAGCATATCGATCCGGAAGGCCTCTCCGAATTTATCGTCGCCGCCGCGGACGGTGCGCATATAGAGGCCTTGCTCTCTATCTTGGGCCTCAGGCAGGATCGAGATCGCCAGGAACGATCCCCTTCGGCTGAACGGTACGGTATTCAAGTCAACGTTCATATCTAACCTCCCTCTCGGAATCGTATGCGCATTCGTATGCGCTTTCATTGTACCGAAAGGAGGAATCGGGCAGAACCGACAGTTGTTCTGCGATGGGGAGGGATTTTGTTGCGCAATCGGCCCGCGCGGGAATGGAGGTGGACATTTGTTCGATGGAAGGCGTGATTTTGTTCGATGGCGCGGTTGTGTTCGATGGATGACGTGGTTGTGTTCGATGGATGACGTGGTTGTGTTCGATGAAAGGCATCGCTGCCCCAAGCGGCCATCAGGCATCAGGCATCAGGCGTGGGGCAGCACTCCTTTCGCGAGGAGATCTGTGCGCGGATTGCGTCATGAAGCGAAGGGAGGATCAGTGCAGTTGCCCGTCCCGTTGGTTCCTGCGGTGCTTGGGCCAGCGGACGATCAGCAGATAGAACAGCAGCGGCATCGGACATTGAATGAGCCCCCATATTCCCCAGAACCAGGGGTAACGGCTGTGCTTCTTCGCATCCGCGAACAGCCAATTGGCCTGGCACAGCAGGATGGCGATGGCGGCGAGGACAATGATGAGTTCCCGGCCGGTCATAAGCGCTGCCTCCTTGCTTTGCCGAATTTGAACGCGCCGGCAATTAACGCCGCGCCGGCTGCGCCGAACACGCACATCTGCAGAACGGCGAACCACACCAGACTGCTCTGCCAGACGAGCAGCAGACCGCCAAGCACGATCACGCTCACCAGCCAGAACGCGTACCGCTCCAGCCTGCGGCGGCGGCGCGATTGTGCCTTGCCGTCCCGCACCAGCCGCACGAAAGCTTCATCCCCGATAGGAGGCGGTTCAATCGACGCATCCCATTCCTCCACATGCTCGCCCAGCAGCTCTTGATACGCTCGCTCGAGCTCGGCGTCATCCTTGCGTTGCTTCATCGTTCTGCAACTCCTTCTTCAGTTTGATCAGCCCGTTGTGCAGCCTGGACTTCACCGTTCCGACGGGAATGTCCATCCAGGCGGCGATCTCCTCGTAGCCGTAACCGTAGTAATGTTTCAGCAAGATCGGAACGCGCATATCGTAGGACAGCCCGCCGAGCGCATCCAGCGCATCCGGCCAATCCTGCTGCCGCAGCGCCGCCTGGAAGCGGATCCCTTGCAGCGCCTGCTGCTCCGTCTGCCATCGGCGCAGCCGCTTCTCCTTGCGCATCTCGTCGATGTAGCGCCTTGTCGCGATGGCGATCAGCCAAGTGGAAAATTTACTCTTGCGCTGGAAGCTTCCGATCCGCTCGATCGCCCGCAGCATCGTGTCCTGCACGAGATCTTCCGCCATGGCCTTGTTCATCGTAATTTTGAGCATGTATTTGTAAAGCATGCCGTAGTGACTGCGAAGCAGGCTTGCGAGCGCTTCGTCGTCGCCGCGTACGGCACGCGCAATCAGATGTTCGTCTTCCGCCGTCGGCGCTGCGCTGGACATGCGAAGGCTCCTTTCGGTGTCGTGGGGATCTTTTAAAATCGTTTGGAACCTTTCGGTGTCGTGGGACTCATTCGGTTTCGCCCGGTACCGATTAGTTTCGGTATCGCCTATACGACGACGGGGTATTCCCTTTTGTTCACGCTCCGCTCAAAAAAAACGGCCGCCCCCGTTATTCGGGAACGAACCGTTCGCTGACATGCATATTGGCGTTATTGGCTGCCGTCAAATCGTCATGGCGCCGAAGCCGCCGTCCACGCGGACCAGCGAGCCCGTCACGTAACCGGAAGCCGCTTCCGACGCCAGCCAGACGGCCGCGCCCTGCAGCTCCTTCGCATCGCCGAACCGCTTCATCGGCGTATGGCCCATGATGCTCTCCACCCGCTCCGGCGAGAGGATCGCGCGGTTCTGCTCCGCCGGGAAGAAGCCGGGGATGATCGCGTTGACGCGAATGCCGTGCGGCGCGAATTCCCTGGCCAGAAACTGCGTCATGCTGTTGACCGCATGCTTCGACGCCGAATACGTGAACACGCGCGAAAGCGGCGGTCCCGCGGAAACGGAGCTGATCGTAATGATGCTGCCGCCATGGCCGGCGTCGATCATCGATTGGCCGAACACCTGGCAGGCCAGCATAACGCTCTTCGCGTTCACGTCCATGATGCGGTCCCATTCTTCTTCCGTAATGTCGAAGAACGGAGTCGCGCTGTTCGTACCTGCCGCATGCAGCATTATATCGCTTCGGCCGTTCGGCGACCAGGCGTTGATCTCGCCCGCCGCGCGCTGCAGGTCGGCTTTGGATACGGCGTCCGCCCGGAATACGGCCGCTCGGCCGGAAGCGAGCAGCGGCTCCAGCTTGGGCGCGGACTTCTCCGGATCGCGGACGACGAGCGCCGCATGCGCGCCATGGCCGATCAGCGCCTCCGCCATCACGCTGCCGAGCGTGCTGCCCGCGCCGATAATGACCGCCGTGCGGCCCGTTAAATCAAATAACGTACTCATTGTTGCCAGTCGCCTCCAAGGGCGGCGAAAGAAGTCAGGCCCCGCTTTCGGCCGAATGCTGCAGCATGCGCCGCCGGTACGATTCCGGGCTCTCGCCGACGGTCGTCTTGAACAGCCTGCTGAAATGCGGCAGCTGATGGAAACCGACGGCGCGGCACACGTCGGACACCGATTGGCGCGGCTCCAGCCGAAACATCATTTTGGCCTGATTAATGCGCCGATTGTATAAATATTTGAACACGGTCGTGCCGGTTACGTCTTTGAACAGATTGGATAAGTACGGTTTCGTCAGATGGAGCGCGCTTGCGATGTCGTCAAGCGTGATCTCCATGGCGTAATGGTCCTCGAGGTAGGAAATGACGCTCTGCACATGCTGCTCCTTCAGCGACCGGTGTTCCCGCTCGTTGACCGGCGCGACGCACCAGTCCCGAATCAGATGCAGCAGCTCGATGACGCGGATCACGAACCGATCGTATGCGACCCGGACGCCCGCTTCGTTCGTGCGCACGTACAGCCGGTTCATCTCGCCCAGCAAGGTCTCCAGCTCCGCCTGATCGCCGGGACTGAGCGAGATGCGGAAATTGCGCAAATTCTCGAACGGCTTCAGCAGCATCGCCGCCGTATCGGGCTGAAGAATGCGGTGCACGTAAGCAGGATCCATATGGATGATCGTGCGGACATACGGCTTCTCCGGCGACGGGTTCGGACAATGCAGCGTCATGCCATGCATCAGAATCAGATCGCCCGGCTGCAGCGTGATCAGCTTGTCGCCGATCAAATAGTTGCATTCGCCTTCCTGAAAATAATACATTTCATAGAACGCATGCGAATGGAACTGCGCGCCCGGCATCGGCGAATCGTTGCGGTACATGAGTTCAATCGGCTGCTGCCATTGCATAGTGAGCGACATTTCGGCTCCCTCCAAATGGTTGCCCGTGTCCGGGCGAGCTATTGAACCCATTGTATCATGCGCTCCCTTCCAAGCCCATAGCGGATGGCTACAGCCGAACCGCTTTATTTTGCGCCGCGATGCACAGCTCCGCGGCCTTGAACGCGTGCGCCTGCGTCATCGCGTTCTCCGTCCGGTTCAGGCAGTCGAGAATCAGCTCGCCGAAGAACGGGAAGCCGACTTGGCCGCCGACGGACAGATGATGCTCGCCCTCGTGATTGACCAGATAGACGTGATCCCCGCTGCGGTCGCGCCCGACATCGATGTACTTGCGCAGCTCGATGTAGCCGTCCGTGCCGAGAATGATCGTTCGGCCGTCACCCCATGTGCCGAGCCCGTTCGGCGTCAGCCAATCGACGCGGAAATAGTTCGTCGCCCCGTTGTCGCCGATCAGCGTCGCATCCCCGAAGTCCTCTAGTTCCGGCACGTCCGGGTTGTTGTAATTCGCTACCTTGCTGCTCGCCACCGCGGCGTCCTTGCAGCCGGCGAAATACAGAAACTGCTCGATCTGATGGCTGCCGATATCCGTCAGGATGCCGCCGTACTGCGCCTTGCGGAAAAACCAGTCCGGCCGAGACGGCTTGTTCAGCCGGTGCGGGCCGGTGCCGATGACCTGCACGACGCGGCCGATGGCGCCTTCCTGGATGAGGCGGCCGGCATAGATGGCGCTCTCCACGTGCAGCCGCTCGCTGTAATAGACCATATATTTGCGCCTCGTCGCCTCGGCGGCCGCGCGCGCTTCGGCCAGCTGCTCCAGCGTGGTGAACGGCGTCTTGTCCGTGAAGTAATCTTTGCCGTGCCGCATGACCCGGACGCCGAGCGGCCCCCGGTCGGACGGAATCGCCGCCGCCGCCACGAGCTTGACTTCGCCGTCCTCCAGAATGACCTCGGGCGAGGACGCGGCCTGCGCCTGCGGGTACGCCTGGATGAACTGCGCGACTTTGGCCGGATCCGGGTCGTACACCCATTTCAGCGTCGCGCCCGCTTCCAGCAGCCCGTTCGTCATGCCGTAAATATGCCCGTGATCCAGTGCCATCGCCGCGAATACGAATTCGCCCGGCCCGCAGACCGGCGACGGCTTCACGATCGATACGGGCGCGTAGTTCATGCCGTCGCCGCGATTGACCGCCGCCATCAGATCTTCACCTCGGCCGGCTGCGTCCGTTTGAATTTGGACGTCGCGATCCGCTTGTTCAGCTCCGCCTCGTGCAGCGCTTCGTCAAGCGGCAGGTCGACCCAGTCGTCCAGCCACGTGGACAGATGCATCGCGTTGGAGAGCGTCAGGCCGTAGATGCCCTCTTCCCCCGGCGCGACAAGCGGCGTGCCGTGCAGCACGGCGTCGGTGAAGTTCTGGAGAATGCCTGCATGCTCCGGGCTCGGGCCCGCTGCCGGCAGCTCGATCTTCCATACTTCCGGGGAAGCGAACGGTTCTTTGTTGCGCGCGTTGAACGCCGCTTCGTCCTCGCGGAGGCGGTAGAGCGTCATGCGGTCGTCTTCGATGACGATTTTGCCGCGGCTGCCCGACACCTCGAGCCGGTTCGTGCCGGGCGCGTCGGAGGTGGACGTAATGAAGACCGCCGTCGCGCCGTTCTCGTATTCCGCGTACGCCGTAACGTCGTTCTCGACTTCGATGTCGCGGTTCTTGCCGAACTGGCAGAACGCGCGCATGCGCTTCGGCATCATGCCTGTCGTCCACTGCCACAGGTCCAGCTGATGCGGGCATTGGTTGATCAGCACGCCGCCGCCTTCGCCGCCCCAAGTCGCCCGCCACGTGCCGGAATCGTAATACACCTGCGTCCGGTACCAGTTCGTGATGATCCAGTTGATGCGGCGGACGTCGCCGATTTCGCCCGATGCGATCAGCTCGCGCAGCTTCTGATAGAGCGGGTTCATGCGCTGGTTGTAGACGATGCCGAACTTCTTGCCGCTCGCCGCCGCCGCGTCGTTCATCTCCCGCACCTGCTTCGCATAGACGCCCGCGGGCTTCTCGATCAGCACGTGCACGCCTTTCCCGAGGGCCCCGATCGCTTCCGCCGGATGATCATAATGCGGCGTCGCCACGATGATCGCGTCGACAAGGCCGGAATCGATCATGTCGGACGCGTTCTCGAATACGGCCACTTTGCCGGCGAAATGTTCTTTTGCCCATTCGCGCTTGCTCTCGAAGCCGTCGCATACCGCGGTCAAGACCGCGCCTTTGATTTTGCCGGAAGTGAGAATTCCCGCATGTCCCGAACCCATGTTGCCAATGCCGATAATGCCGTACCTTACTTCGCTCATTGGATTTCCTCCATCCATAATTTCATTTGATGCGCATACGTCCGCAGCATCGTCCGCGTATCGAACGTCCCGCTGAAATCTTCTACGCCGAACCAGCCGTCGTAACCGACCGCCTTCAAATCCGTCAGCACCTGCTTCCACGGCACGACGCCGTTCGCGATCGGCGCCCAGCCGCTCTTCCAGTCCACCGGCTTCAAATGATCGGCCGTCTCGCCCGGCGACGACGACTGCCAGCCCGCGTTCTTCACATGCACATGCGCCAGATACGGTCCCAGCAGCTCCATGCCCATCCGGTAATTCTCGAAGCCCTCATGCACCATGTTGCCCGGGTCGTACAGCACGCCGATCGCGTCCGGGTTGAACGGCGCAACGAGCCGATGCGCCAGCGACGCGCTCGGAGCGATCGTCACATGATGCGTCTCGACCAGCGCCTTGATGCCGAAATCGAGGGCGAGCCGCTCGACTTCCCTTAAGTAGTTCGTCGCCTGCACGAACAGCTCGCCGTACGGGCGGCTTCTGTCATAGGTCGGTACCCCGACGCGAACCATCGAGGCGTCGAGACGTTTGGCGAGCCGCATGACTTGCTCGGTTCCTTCGACGTCGCCGCAGTTTAAGTAAGGCGTGACCGCGATCGCCTGCCGGTTATGGCTGGCCGCGGCGCCGCGGAAACGGTTGATTTCTTCCTCGGCCGCATCCGGCGAGATCGTGCATTGATTGTTGCCCCAGAAGGAAGGCCGTTCCTTCCGCACCTCGTCCGGCGTGTCCTTGCAGCGCCATTCAAGACCCGTGATGCCTGCGGCTGCAGCCGCTTCGCAAAGCTCTTCGGGCGTCATGTCCGGCGCCGCGACGGTAAATACGGATAGTTTCAACATGCGGTGATGCTCAGCTCCTTGTCTTCGATATCGCTTCCCAGATGCCGTTCAAATACGTCGCGCCGAGCGCCCTGTCGAACAGTCCGTAGCCCGGGCGTCCCTGCTCGCCCCAGATCATCCGGCCGTGGTCGGGACGAAGCGGGCCTTCGAAGCCGGTTTCGTGCAGCGCCCCGAGCACCGCCGTCATGTCGATCGAACCGGCCGAGGAGAGATGCGCCGACTCCTGGAAGGAGCGAGGACCCGTGCGCAAAATATTGCGCGTATGGGCGAAGTGCAATTTGCCCTTCGAGCCGAAATGGCGGATGATCGCCAGCAGGTCGTTGTCCGCGTTCGCGCCGAGCGAGCCCGAACAGAAGGTAATGCCGTTCGCCGGGCTGTCGACGTGCTCCGTCAGGCGGCGGAGCTGCTCCATATTGCTGACGATGCGCGGCAAGCCGAAAATCGGCCAAGGCGGATCGTCCGGGTGGATCGCCATGACGACGCCGGCCTCTTCCGCAACGGGAATGACGCGCTCCAGGAAATAAGCAAGGTTCTCGAACAGCTTCTCGTCCGTTATATCCGCATAGGCGTCGATCAGCTGGCCCATCTCTTCCTTCGTGTAGCTGGAGTCCCAGCCGGGCAGCGACAAGTCGCCGAGCACGGGGTCCATGCGGGAAATCGTCTCGTCCTCGAACGTCAGCGTCGTCGAGCCGTCCGGCAGCACGTAGGCCAATTGCGAACGGGTCCAGTCGAACACCGGCATGAAATTATAGCAGATCACCGGTACGCCGGCCTCGCCCAATCGGCGAATCGTTTGACTGTAATTTTCGATCAATCGGTCGCGCGAAGGCCGTCCGAGCTTGATGTCCTCGTGGACGGGCACGCTCTCGATCACGGCCAGCCGCAGCCCTGCCGCTTCGATCGTTTCCTTCAGCGCCGCGATGGATGCCGCCGGCCACGCTTCGCCGACCGGCACGTCGTACAAGGCGGTCACAATCCCATGCATACCGGGGATTTGACGAATGTTCTGCAAGGTGACGGGATCGTTCTGCCCAAACCACCTGAACGTCATTTTCATCGCATAAGCACCTCTTATTATGTATTTGTAAAGGCTTACAGGCGAAATGCAGCATAATCACGTTTCATTGTAGCATAGCGCCGTCCGAATATTGTCGGCTCCTCGAAGGAGATTAATCAGAGTTAAATGAAAGCTATGATTCGTTCGTTTGAATCAAGGCGGGTTATCGAAACGGACGATCGAACAAACCTACCCTAAGAAAAGGCCACCCCGAAAAGACCGGTTAACCTGATAATACGAAAAAGCTGTCCGCCGGCATGCATGGCATGCGCCCCTGCGGACAGCTTCAATGACGCGTGCCGTTAAAGCACGATAAGCCCTTCGGGCGATCGGGTCAGCGGCCTGCAGCCGGCGTCCGTGACGAGATAGCTGTTCTCGATGCCGACCACGCCGCTGCCGGGGAACGTAAACTTCGGCTCCACCGCGATGACCATGCCAGGCTCCAGCGGATTGCCGAAGCCCCGGGCCAGCACGGGCCATTCGTCGACCTCCAGCCCGATGCCGTGGCCGAGAAACTTGACCTGGTTGATGCCGTGGCCCATGAAATGGTCCGCCAGGCCGGCTGCCGCGGCATCCGCCAGGGACGCGGCGTATATGGCGTCGCATGCCGTTCCGGGCGCCATCAGCCGCTCGGCATGCCGGATGATGCGTTCCGCCACGGCATACGCCGCCGCCAGCTCGTCGGGCAGGCTGCCGATGACGGCCGTCCGCGTCTGGTCGATGACGTAGCCGTCGATGCAGCAGCCGATATCGATCAGAATCGGCTCATTGCGCCGAATCGGCTTGCGGCTCGCGCTCTGCGGGACGGAAGGTCCGAGGCCGAGCCCCCCGGCAGGACCGTCGAAGGCGCTCGGAATGGCCGCGGCGGATCCCGAGCCGAGCATGCCGGTCATGATCTCCATATTGTAGCTGCGCGTCCGCATTACGCCGATATGGCCGCGAATGCGTATTTCGTACTCGATGCGGGCAAGCAGCTCAAGCTCCGTCAGCCCTTCCTTCACGATCGGAAGCGAGGCCGTCAAGGCTTCCGCCGCCACCGCTGCCGCCGCTTCGATCCGTCCGATCTCCCACGGCGACTTGATCATGCGCACGCCGCGGACGAGCGCCGATCCGTCGACAAGCGCGCAGCCCGTCTGCCCGCCTGCGATGACCTCGGCCAGCTTCGCGAAGGCCGCGGCCGGCAGAACGTCCATTTCGGTCGCGATCGCGATCGGCTTGCCGGCCGGCCGGTCGCCGCCGAATACGGACGGATGCCCCGCCGCCAGCTGGGCGCGGAACCCGCGCATGGAAGACATCGCCTCCACGGCGATCGCGGATTCCAGCCCCGCGCGCTCGATGCTTCGCCTTACGTAGAACACCGGCTCGCCCTCGGCCGGGATGAACGCATACCCCGCCTGCATCGAGCCCGTGAAATAATACAAGTCCACATGCTGCGTCACGAGAAACGCGTCGACGCCTTCTTGCACGAGCCGCGCCTGCAGCCGCTTCACGCGCGCTTCGATTTCTTCCTGCTCCACCTTGCCGATCTCCATGCCGTTCACGTCTTCCCGCTCCTCGCTTCTTCAAAGGTCGCTTGCAAAGCATAATCAAACTATAGCCTTTCTTAGATGGAAAGGGAAGGCGGATGCATCGGCTTCGGAAGGGGCGGATCGGACGGCCTGAGGAAGTGATGGACGGCTTCAGGCGGGCAGATCGGACGGCTGAAGAAGTGATGGACGGCTTCGGGCGGGTCGGATCGGACGGTCTGAGGAAGTGATGGACGGCTTCGGGCGGGTCGGATCGGACGGTCTGAGGAAGTGATAGGCGGCTTCGTGCAGCCGTACCGGACCGGCCGCTACTCTCTCCGCAGCGGGGATTCGGCGGCCATACAACTTTCCGGCCACGCGAATCTCAAACCCGGATTGAGATTTCTCTTGTCAAGTTACAATAGTCTATGTAGAATCGATTGGAGCTTCGGAACTATTTCGACATGATCATGGAGGATTGGATACGCAATGAAACAACCAGAAATCGGCGTGCTCGACAGGCCGCCACTCGCGCAGAGCCTCATGCTCAGCCTGCAGCATTTGTTCGCCATGTTCGGCTCGACGGTGCTCGTCCCGAACCTGCTCGGCGTCGATCCGGCGATCTGCCTGCTGATGAACGGCATCGGAACGCTGCTGTACTTATTTACCGTGAAAGGCAAAATTCCCGCGTATCTCGGATCCAGCTTCGCCTTTATCGCCCCTGCGGGCGCGGTCATCGGCAACAATGCCGTACACGCGGAAGGCTACGCGGCCGCGCTCGGCGGCTTCATCGCGGCCGGCGTCGTATTCACCGTCATCTCGCTCATTATTAATGCGGCCGGGACCGGCTGGATTCACGTGCTGTTCCCGCCGGCCGCCATGGGCGCGATCGTCGCCGTCATCGGACTCGAGCTCATTCCCGTCGCGGCGGGCATGGCGGGCTGGATCAAAGCCCCGAGCGCACCGCCTGAAGAGCTCTGGTCGCCGAATGCGACTTCGATTACGATCTCGATCGTCACGCTGCTGATTACCGTGCTCGGCTCCGTGCTATTCCGCGGCTTCATGCGCATCATTCCCATCCTCGTCGGCATCGTCTGCGGGTATCTGCTGGCCTACGCGCTCGGCGCCACTTCGTTCGGGGACGTCGCGAAGAGCGGCTGGCTGGCTGCGCCGACATTCACGACGCCGACCTTCGAGTGGGCGGCCATTCTGACGATCGTCCCCGCCTCGCTTGTCGTCGTCGCGGAGCATATCGGCCACTTGATCGTGACAGGGAATATCGTACGCAAGGACTTGTCCAAGGATCCCGGCCTGCATCGCTCGATGCTCGGCAACGGGGTGTCCACCATCCTGTCCGGATTCCTCGGCTCGACGCCGAACACGACATACGGCGAGAACATCGGCGTGCTCGCGATTACCCGCGTCTACTCGACGTTCGTCATCGGCGGCGCGGCCGTGTTCGCGATCGTGCTGTCGTTCCTGGGCAAGTTCTCGGCGCTCATCTCCGGCATTCCGGAGCCGGTCATGGGCGGCGTCTCGCTGCTGCTGTTCGGCGTCATTGCCGCTTCCGGCCTGCGCATGCTCGTCGAATCGAAGATCGATTACAGCAAGCCGACGAACCTGTATTTAACGACGGTCGTGCTCGTAACCGGCTTGAGCGGCGCGAAAATCACGATCGGCGATTTCTCGCTGTCGGGCATGGCGCTCGCCACGGTAACGGCGATCTTGCTCAGCCTGCTGTTCAAGCTGTTCGAAATCACGCGGCTGTCCAACGATGCGGACGCCTCGGAGCACTAGGTTTCCCTCAACGAATGAAGTCAGGCTGCGCGGAACGATAGTCCGTCAGCCTGACTTTTCGTTATATCGCCTTACCCGCTCCGCTGCCGCTTCCCCGTTAAGCCGCCGTCAGCTCGGCCGTCCCCTTAATCGTCCATTCGATCGGATCGATGACGTTGAACAGGCGCGGATAGACGATCTTGGCGATAAGCACGACGCCCGGCCTGCGAAGCGTCACTTCATAATCGTACGCATCGTTCCGGTATGTATAGGGAAACGTCCGATCATCGTTAATGACGGTGAAGTCGACGATTTCGACCTTGTCCCTCAAATACGCTTCGGGCAACGGATTTCCTTCCGCATCGAGCTGCAGGTTCCGCTGCAAATAGCGGCCCGCCTGCCCGCGGGCGGCCGCCTCGTCGATATGCAGCCGCCCGTCGCCCAGCGCCGCGGCGTCGACCTGCTGCGCGGCGGCATGGGCGGCGCGGTTCACCGCGTGCTTCCCTTGAAACAAGGCCGCGACGGCCATTTCCTCATCGGTCTGAAGCGCATGCAGCAGCATCCAAATGACCCCCATCAGCATGACGAGCAGTAGCTTATACATCGTAGTCGATCCTTTCCCGCGATTGCTGCCAATAGCCGCGCAATAACACAACAACCGCCGCTAAATCGCCGTTCTACGGCACTGCTTCTGGCAGGAATCGGCGCTCATTCGTTCTCGCTGTCAATCTCGCCGCCGTCAAGCAACCGTCTGCTCAGGGGACGTACTCGCTCATTTTCGTACCGGCTGCCTTCAATCGCGTATTGGCCGAGGGCGGCGCCACGCCGATCAGCCGGTCGATATCGAACAGCCCTTCGACGGGGTAGCTGGCCGTTACCGTCAACGGAGCGCCGCGCGGCAGCGGGCGCGCCGGATTCGTCGCGTTCGAGCCGTTGTCCGACGTGATCTCGAACGTAACCGACGCCGGATTCAGGCCGTAAGCGGCAAGCCGTTGCTTGGACCGCTGCAGCATCGCGGTGTCGATGTAGCCGTACTCGCCGCTCGCCCCGACCTCCAGCAAATAATCGACCTCTTGCTGCAGCACGGCTTGGCGGACGATGAGCACATGCTTGTAGATCGGCGAAAACATGAACCAGCACATCAGCGCGGCCAACAGCACGAACACCAGCAGGCTCTTCACGGACTCATCCTCCGAATGCCGCCGCTCATATGCCGGCCGGACAATTCCAGCTGCCGGTTCATGCCCTTATCGCCGCCGGCTACATGGTCGTAAATTAGAATAGCGACGACGATGAGCAGCAGCGTCATCAGCAGCGAACGCATGTCAATGCCCCCTTCTTCTTGCGCGCCGCGCCGTTCAAGGCGCTGTCGAAAGCATGGCGCCGATCTTCGTGTTTGCGCTATCCCCTTGCGTTTGGATCTGCGCTTTGGTGCCGGTCGCGTCCTTGGAAACGATGGCATTGAAGAGCAAAACGACGACAACGAGCATCATCACCGTGATCAGAATATTGCGCATCCGCGTTCACCTCCTTTAATTAAGCGACTGAAAGAGCGTCTGCCCTTCCCTGACCCAGGGGTAGATAAATATTTGAAACGTGTACAGAATCGGAATGCCCGCCAGGACGAACAGCAAATACGACGTCGTTTCCTTCCGGCTTTCCTTCGCCAGCTCCAGTTTTTCTTTATAATCCTGAATCCGTTCGCGCAGCAGCATGTAATACTGCTCGCTCTCATGAAGGCGAAGCGAGTCGATCGTCTCCACGAAGCTCAGCCCCTCTTCCGTGCCGAGCCGCAGCTTCAGCCTCCGGAGCGCCCCCTCGGCGTCGTGATACCATTCGCCGAGCAGCGTCTGCAGGTCCCTTCGCATCGCGCGGGTAAACGGCAGACAGCGCATCAGCTTCGTATGAAGATGGAGCGAGGAGCCGGATAGATAGAGCAGCTGATTGCTGACGATGTAGATTTCCTTGGTCATCCGTTCGGCGCGCGTCTTGCGCATCGCTTCCAGCCAAGGCTGATCCCAGATAAGGAGCAGCAGCATGACGGCCAGCGCTAACGGCGCCGCGACGGCGGCCAGCCTCGCGACAGGCAGCGTCGACAGCCCGTAGGCCGCCGCGCCCCATAGCGGGGTTCCCGCCAGAATCGCTCTGCGCAGCAGCATGTACTGCGCCGCGTCCCCCGTAAAGCCGCAGCCTGCCAGAAGGCGTTCCCGCTCCTTGAAAGCCGGAGAGCCGCGGTTCAGTCCGGCTATTCGTAACCAGCGATCGCTCACCGCATGCGTCCGCCATTTCAATAACGCCAGATGGGCGAAGCGCTGCCGTCTGAACGTGAAGGTCTTCAGCAAGAAGAAGACGAGCACGACGCCGAGCGCGTATTGGACGGCGAGCGCGGCCCACATAAGGAGGCTGCCCAGTTCATTGCTCATATGGGGCGTCAACTCCCTTCACATTTTTTTGCGCGACAGCCACAATCCCATGACGAACGACAAGAAGATCATCACGCCGGCGTTCAAGAGCATATTCCGGCCGCCGGGATCCAGCACGTAATACCGGTAGGCATTCTCGGGACTATAATGGAAGTTGATGCCGATGAACAGCGCCAGGAAGAAGACCGGCGTGAAATTCGCGAGCCGGATTTCGAGCAGCTTGTTGCGTTCCTGCTGATTGGCTCTACGCGCTTTCCTCATATCCGTGATGAGATCCTTCAAATTGTCCGCGATCGGATGCCCTTCCGCCAATCCGGCGCGCACGATATTAACGAAATAATCCGCCCACACATGGCCGAGCGACGCCGCGAAGATGCGCAGGCTCGCTTCATCGTCCCCGCGAACGGATACGTTCCGGTACAGCTGCTCGAACACGGCCTGCATCGGGCCCAGCAATCGTTTCTCCTCCACCGTGCGCTGGAGCGCCGAACGGATTTGCCTGCCGCCGCTGACCAGGCTGCATTGATAGAACAGCTCGATGGCCGGCAGGAAGTCGATCCGCGTCTTCATCTGCCGATGCACCTGCATCGTGCGGAGCAGCAAATACGGCATCGTCCCCAGCACGCCGCCCAAGAACAACAGCCCCTTCAAGCTGCGGAAGAACAGGATGCCGAATGCCGCGCCGGCGAGCAGCAGCAGCAGGCTGAGCACGACGATGGAGCCGGGCCGCAAGCCGGATTGCAGCGACTCCAGCAGCTCGTCCAAATGGCGGTAGGCCTTGTCGTAGCGCTGCAAATAGCGGGCAAGCCGCTCCCCGAAGCGCCGCTCTCGCCGATAGCTCAGTCTGCCGGCCATCTGCTGGCGTTGGAACCAGATGTCAAGCAGGCTGCGCACCGCGACGAACAACGAACAGAACAAGGCCGTGCCGACGATAAGCAGCATGAGAATCGTCATGTCGCCATCCACGCTCCCCTGTCTTGAACGACGAGCGCCGGACGAGGCAAGGCCGAGGCGGAGACGGCGCTCTTGCCGATTTCCGGCCAAGCAGCCGTCCATCCCTGCTGCGGCTGAGCCCCGAGCTTCAATCTGCTCAACGCTTCGGCCGACGGAAGATGGGGGTATCGCCATTCGCCGGCTTCTTCATCGAAAACAGCCCAATCCCGCACTGCCGTCTCCCCCTTCGCCCAGCCGATCTCGGCTAGCCGCACCAGACGGCGGCGTCCGCCGACCAAACGCATTTCGATGCCGATTTGCGTAACGTACTCGGCGATCCGTTTCGTCAGCCGGTCGGAATTGAGCACCCTGCCGTCCAAGAGGCACATATCCGCAATCGCCTCCGGGACGTCCTCGAGCGTATTCGCGTGCAGCGTCGTCATGCTGCCGGCATGGCCGCGGGTGCAGGCGCGCACGTATATATTCGCATCCTCGTCCCGGATCTCCGCATGGACGATCCGCTGCGGAGATTGCCGCAGCGCGAGCTTGAACGCCTGAGCCGAACGGTGCAGCGGATCCTCTTCGTCGACCTCGTATTCAATGACGTTCTTGCGCGGGAAGTCCCGCTGCAGCATCAGCTCGTGCCGGCCTTCGATCGTCACGAGCCGTTCCTCGTCGGGCAGCTCGCCGATCAGCGCCTTGATCAGATTCGTCTTGCCCGAGTTGGTCGGGCCGATAATGACGAGATTGAATTTCGCTTCCAGCACGGCAAGCAGCATGAGACGCAGCCTGTCGCTGATCGTGCCGTACTCCGGCTCGGAGAGCTGGGCTAGCCGGAAATGGCGAACCGTATAGAACCGCAGCGTCAGCGTCGGTTTCGCCGTAAAGCCGAAGCCCGTCATCGTCACCCGCGTGCCGTCGCGGAGCATCACCTCCGCCCAGCGCTTGCGCGGATTGATGCGGTCATTGTTGTACAGCACGAGGTTCTGCTGAATCCGCTCCACCTCGCGATGCGATGCGAAAGCATAAGCGGAAGGGCGGGCGATGCCCTCCCGGACCTCGAAAACCGCCGTGCCGACGACCTGGATCTCCTCCAGTCCGTCCCGCTCCCGGAGCACGAGCTCCAGCACGTTCATCCCGATGACTTCCGCGAACAAGGCTTCCGCAAGCGTCGCATACGGATGACGGTAGCCGGGCAGCTCATGAATCCGCTGGCGCAGCAGCCTGTCCGCGATGACCGCCAGCACCCGCTCGCGGTCGTCGGCGTAGCCCAGCACCGCGCGGTTCAGACACTCGTTGTACTCCCGCCGTTCTTCCTCCGTCTCGCCCCTGGGCTGCGCCAAGTACGACCGGATATCTTCCGCCAGCCGGCGGAAATCCCGCATCGGCTCGGCCGCGGCGACCGCTGCCGCCGGCGCGTCCGTCCGTTCTTCCGCTTCGCGCAGCTTCGACGAGAACGCCGCCGGCGAGAACCGTCTCTGCTCCTGCGTCATGAGCCGACCCCGCCCCGATGCGTCAACAGCTTCTTGTACCAGGGCTGCATGACGAGCTTCCGCTTGCGCTTCAAGCCGCTGGCCTCCGAAATGGCCTTCGCGGGTCCCAGCATCGCTTTCTTGCCCCGCTCGTTATCCGCCAGCCATTCCTCCAGCGTACCGCTGTCCAGCTGGGCGAGCATCGGTTCCGTTAACGCATGCTCGCCGAGCAGCGGCACGCCGAGTTCATTGCAAATATCTCTCACGTGAAATCCTCCCTTTCCCCATGGCGTCTGAATGACAAGGCCTTGAAACGAATCTGCGGGAATCCCGTAAAGCGGGGCCAATTGCTTCACCCAGCGCTGGCCGTCCTCCTGGAAATGCGACAGCGCGCTGGTTGTGACGACGATGCGCATGGTAGCCCGGCGCAGCGCGCACAGCGTCGCGGCGTTATCCCAATAGGCGCCGACATCGGCCACGACAACATCGAAGACTTGCGCAGCGACGTCAAGCAAATGCCCGATCTCTTCCATCGCGAAGAACTCCGCCTGATCGCGCAGCATATTGCCGAACAGCACATGCAGATCGGAATGCCTGCGGCAGCGATGCATGGAACGAAGCAGCTTCTCGGGGTGCAGCGCCTGCGTTGCCAGCTCCGGCCGCAGCGAGTCGAGCGTCACCGACGGCTCGTCGATGCCGAGATAGCGGTGCGTCTTCGCGCTCTTCAGGTTGAGGCACAGAAACCCGACACTGCTTCCGCTCTCCTCCGCGATCCTGCAGGCCGCCGCGAACGCGGCCGACGACGTCCCGATATTCGGCGTCGTGCCAACGAAGGCCACGAGCGGCGATGCGGCATCCAGCCAAGCTGCCGACTCCCTTGTCATGGCACTTCACCCGCCGGGACGGCACTGCCGACATCGAGCGATTCCGGCGAGTAGGCAATGACGACTTTGCTCTTGCCGCCCTTGCACAGGGCGTCCAGCTGCAGCCACTGCGCCTCCGTCAAATTCAAATTGATGTAGTCGATCATGCCGATGGCATCGCGCCGGGAGGCGTACATCGCTTCCTTGTCGCCGCTTGCCATCGACATCAGGCTGGAATTCTTCGCATCGTCGATCTCCATGTTGCCGGCCGTCTTCACCGAAGCGACCGTGACCGCTTCGTCGAACAACCGCTCGGAGGCAACGGTATCGCCCGATGCGTACACCATCACCTTATCGCCCGCACGGATGCCGTTCGATACGGACAGCACGTAGTCGCGCGGGATGCCGAAGGTCGACTGGCTCTTGCTCGGCAGCAGACGGAATTTGTCGACCTTCCAGCGAAGCAGCGGTTCGTTCGCGCCGAGCGGAACGACGACCTCCATGCCCTCCAGCCCGTCTGCGGCAAGCAGCATCTCGTCCGAATAGGACGCCTTGGCGATTTGCTTCACTCCCAGCAGCTCGTTCGTCAGCCGCTCCCCCGCCGCGACGAATCTGACGGGCGCGACGACGTCGACCGTCTCCTGGAATTTGACCTGCCGCAGCTGCAGCATGTAAATGCCGTATACGAGCAGCCCCGACAACAACGCGGCCATGACCGAAATCAGCGCATTTCGTTTGCGATTCATAATCCCATCCCTCCGCAGCAAGCATCGACCATAAACAAAAAAGAACGCAAGCCGGGCATATTGCCCAAGCTTGCGTTCTTCGCATAGCGGTCGCTAGTGATCTGCTCATATATGATTGAGATCATAATAGCAGACATTATATGCACTGTCTACAATAAATTCTAAAATTAGACATTTCAGGACATCGCATCCTTATCGCTTCACGACTTCGTTCACTTGCGATCCGCCGATCCGTCGCAGCTGCTTGCTGTATTCCACGCGGCCGATGCTGCAGCCGGGACCGATCGTCACATTGGTGCCGCGCACGATGTCGGCCGTCGTGTTCTCCAAGTAAACATAATCGCCCTCGATCAGCTCGGCCGTCAGCGTCATGGCGCCCTGGCCGGAGAACAACTGCTTCAGTCCGCCCCATTTGCTCTGGCGGGCGACGACCCGGCCGCCGGCAATTTCTCTGGCCCGGCAAGGTCCCCATGTGCGAATGTCGACTTCGCCGGCGCTCAGCCGTCCGTGGATAGCGAATCCGCCCCGCGACTCGAAACGATAGGCCTCGCAATCGCCGCCGCGAACGTCGAGCTGGCCTCTCAGTTTGACCGCGCGGCCGCGAATGGCGCCCGTTATGTCGAGCTGGCCCAGGATGTCGAGCTGGTTGCCGATCAGGTCGCCGCGTATGACGGTCTCGCCGACCTGCCGGTAATGCCTTGCCTCCAGCGTGCCCGTAACGTTAAGCGTCCCCATGCTGCGGAAGGAGTCGCTGTCGAGCGAACCGAGGATTTCAGCCTCGCCCATAATGCGGACGTTCTCGAAGCTGCCTCCGTTCGTAGAGCCGGTGCCGGTAATCTTCATATTGCGCTTGATGGCGGTATGCATGTTCGTCTCTCCCTTCTTCCTTGTTATCCTTGGATTTGCAATCGCGAGCGGACTTGCGCCTGCGGATGCACGACGAGATCCGCGACGTATTCCACGCGGTCGATATCGCTGCCCGGGCCGATGACGACCGTCCGGCCGCGTACGAGCTCCGCCGTCGTCTCTTCGACGTCGACGATGTCGCCTTCGATCGTCCGGGCTTTCAGCTGCACCTGCCAGACCGGAAGAAGCGATTCGATGAGGCGCCGCAATCCGCCTTTGCCGTGATGCCGAACCGTGATATGCCGCGATTTGATGCCTTCCGCATGGAACGGGCCTTCAAGCTTGACTTCGAGCTGGCCGGCCGTCAGCCAGCCCTCGACGGACAACGCGCCCCGGACCTTGAAGTCGCTTGCATCGGCGTCGCCTTTCACTTTGACCAAACCGTTCATCTCGGCGCGGTCCGCCTCGAACGGTCCGTTAACGGTCACTTGGCCCTCAAGCTTCACATTGCCTCCGACCATGCCGCCGTGACAGCTAAGCTTGCCCGAGACTTCAAGCTGCTCCTCCGCCATAATGCCGCCGTTTACCGTCGTTAATCCATTCGACTTGAAGGCGAAGCAGTCGATCGCATCGCCCACCTTGCACACGCCTTCCATTTTAACGCTGTGATACTGCCCCCCAGCCGCGCTGCCGATGCCCGCGATTTCCAGATCCGGCCGACTCGTTGCTCTCATCGTTCATTCCTCCGTTTAGGTTTCGTATGGCTTCATTATGCGCTTCGAACGAAGGCCGAGACAGCGGCGTGAGATGGAACTTCGGCTCCGTCGGAAGACGGATGGGACGCGCGAATCGGAGCATTCACGACGGCAGCGCCGAATGCGCCGGTCCTTCTTCCATGAATGCCCGGCAGCCGGCGAACAATGCAAAAAGGCAGGCCGCGAACGCTTGAATTGCGTTCACGGCCTGCCATATGGCGGCTATATCAGCTTGTGCAGCAGCCGGGTCAAGCTTATGAAGTCAAGGATTTAGAAATCGATAAGACCGACGCTAATCTGCAGCGCTTCGTCTACTTTGCGCATCGTTTCGTCGTCGAGATGCGTGATTTTGTCGGTAAGCCGCTGTTTATCTATCGTCCGGATTTGCTCAAGAAGCAGCACGGAATCCCGGTCGAACCCGTGGGACGCCGCATCGATCTCGACATGCGTCGGCAGCTTCGCCTTCTGAATCTGGGCCGTAATGGCCGCCACGATGACCGTCGGGCTGAAGCGGTTGCCAATATCATTTTGAATGACCAGAACAGGACGCACGCCGCCCTGTTCGGAACCTACGACAGGTGACAAATCCGCAAAAAACACATCGCCGCGTTTAACGATCAAGCTTACACCCCGCTTACGAGTCGGCCGAGCGTATCGCCGGCATCTTCCTCCGCTTGAAAAGCTTCCGAAGCCATTACCAGGTTAATCTTGGCCATCTCCAGATAGCCCCGCTGCATTGAATCCCGAATCTGACGCTTCTTCCGTTCAATCAAATACAGTTTCATAGCCTGACGAATAAATTCGCTTCGGTTCGAGTTTTCTCTGGCGACGATTCCGTCGACTTCCTCCAGCAAATGATCCGGTAAACTGATCATAATCCTTTTGGTATTTTGCAAATTGGCCACCGAACTCGCACCTCCAAAACATTTCCAGCAAGGTGAAACGGCTCTTGCCATCCTTAGGCGGCAGGGCGCGTTTCATTCCGAAGAAATATAAGATGAATTATAAGTCGAAACCTTATAAATTCTTATATTTCAAGGTGAAACGGCTCTTGCCATCCTTTAGCGGCAAGGCGCGTTTCATCCCGGAGAAATATAAGCCTACCAATAGGTAAAAAAGGCTTATATTTCAAAAAACAGTAACAGTATGTCATTGTTTGGTCCGTATTATACACCCTCATATGTATGCAACCCGTATATCAAGTATGCTGCATCCATAGATTCCGTACGCGACCCCATTCCTATACGCTAACTAACAATATTCGAGGCCAGACGATAAAATCCTTTATCTCCAGCCGACATCTGCGGAAGAAAATTATACCTCGTCGGTCAGCAGCGGGTTGACCGTCGACACGATGTCCGTCCCCCTGGTATATACGCGCGGTATACGCGTCGCGACCATGCAGGTTACTTCGTAATTGAGCGTGCCGAGCTTGTCGCCGATTTCCTCCGCCGAGATGAACGCATCGCCCTGCGCGCCGATCAGCACGACTTCTTCGCCGTTCTGTACCGGGCTCCCGCCGACGGCGGCTTCGTCCAGCGCGATCATGCATTGGTCCATGCAGATCGTGCCGAGCACCGGCACGCGGCGGCCGCGGACCAATACTTCCGCCTTGCCCGTCAGCATGCGGCTGTAACCGTCGGCATAGCCGACCGGGAGCGTGCCGATCCGCTCCTTCCCGGACGTGAAATACCGGGTGCCGTAGCTGACGCCCCAGCCCGGCGGCGCTTCCTTCACCATGACGACTTCCGTCTTGAGCGTCATGACCGGCTTCAGCCCGATCCGCTTGTCGTTGACCTCTGTCGACGGATACAAGCCGTACATGCTGATGCCGAGGCGCAGCATGCCGCCGCCCATCTCCGGCGTGTCGATGCCCGCGGCGCTGTTCGCCGCATGGATGACCGGGATATGCAGGCCTTCCGCCGCCAGCTGCTTGACGACGCCGGCGAAGCGCTCGTGCTGCAAGCGCGTATAGCTCTTGTCAGCCTCGTCGGCGCGCGCGTAATGCGTGAACATGCCTTCTACGAAGAGGTTCGGCTCCTGCATCGCGCGCTTGATGAACGGCAGCGCGTCCTGCTCGGGCAAGCGGCCGAGACGGCCCATGCCGGTGTCGATCTTGACGTGCGCCGTCAGCTTGCGGCCGTTGTCCGGCAAAGCCGCGGCCGCTTCGATAATATCGTCGCGGAATAACGAGATCGCAATATTATGATCCCGCGCTATCGCCAGTCCCTCCGGTGGGACATAGCCGAGCACCAGGATCTTCGCGGTCAATCCTGCCTGCCTCAATTGCAGCGCTTCATCCAGGAAAGCGACGCCGAGGAAATCGACGCCGCAGCGTTCCGCTTCCCGGGCGACTTCAACGGCACCGTGGCCGTAAGCATTCGCTTTGACGGATGCCATGAGGAGCATCCCTTCCGGTATTGCCGCGCGGAAAGCCTGCAAGTTATGCTTCAGCGCATCCAACGATATTTCAGCCCGCGTCGGGCGGTAATAGTTCGTCGAATTCATGTTGCTCCACCTTCATTTCCCAAATTAAAACGCCCGCCGCGATGAATGGGCAGGCGTTTCTATTCTCCGGAACGAAACGAGCCGTACGATCGATTCAGACCGTACGGGCCGCTTCACCTTGTTACCCCATAACCTTTATGTTATACGTTAACGCTTAACGCTGTCAATGAAGGCAAGCCTTAAACAACGGGGGCAAGTGTTGGAAACCCGGCGCCCTTGCCGTTATTTGGACATCTCGCCCTGCACGGATTGCGCGACCTTGATCATCTCGTTCTCCGGCAGGTTCGCGCTCGTCAAGCGGAATACCGTGCCTCCGTCCGTCCACGTGAGCGTCTTCTGGACGTCGTCGCCGCTTAACTGGCCGTACGTGAAGCCGAGATCGATCAGCTCGCCTTTCGTGGCGGATACGGCCATATCCTTCGGCTGCGTTTCGATCAGCGTGTAATCGTACGTGCCGGAGTATCGGATCATCACGCCAGGAGTGCCGCCGAACACGATGCTCTGGCTGTCCTGCTCGGATACGCCGTCCGGCAAGTACGTGGCATCCATGCCGGCGAACGTGCCGCTCGCAGGCGCCATCGCGCTGTCCGAATCTTCGTCCGCGGACGCGTTGTCCGACGCATTCCCGCCGTTATCGTTCTCGTCCGTGCTCGCGCTGTTGTCCGGGTTGTCGCCCGAGAAACCGCCCGCGTTGTCGGCATTGTTCGCGCTGTCGTCGGTTGCCGCGTTGTCCGGCTGATCGGCATTGTTCTGCGACATCGCGTTGCTGCTGTCATTGCTGTTGCTGCTGCTGTTGCTGTTGCTGTTGCTGTTGCTGCCGTTGTTGTCCGCCGCCGCGGAGGCATTGCTGCCGTTAGCCGCGCTATTGTTCGAGGCGGATGCGTTGCTGCCGTTATCCGGGCTCGCCATCGTCGCCTGATCGCCGCCCGCTGCCGGCGTGCCCATGTTCTTCTGCGTATCGAATACGTTCTTCTCCAGCTTGGAGCCGAACTTGAAGGAGTCGAATTTGACGGAAACCATTACCGAATTGTTGGCGTCGCTGACCTCGACTTTGCTTGGCGCGTAGTCGGACTTGTTCAGCCATATTTTCTGGCGGGTCAGGGAGCCGTTCTGATAATTCGCCATCACGTCGAACACGTACGCGTCGTTATCGACCGCGAATTGGCGGGCGTTGTCGAGCAGAATGCTCTGGACGAGCGTTTGGTACAAGTACACTTGACCTTGGTTCGCCGGCCAGTCGCTTTGGAAGCGGAATACTTTGTTGAGGCGCGGTGTCAGCACGAACACGCCTTCGTCGTTGCGGAGCACGATCTGGGTAATATCCTTCTTCGCGTTCGTGAGGGCGATGCGATAGTATTGCGGCTTCTGGTACGATACTTCGACCTGGTATTCCAGCGGCTGCTGGCCCGTGTACAGCGTCATGACGCCTTTGCCCGTGTAGCTGTCCAGACTGCTGAGCGTTTTGTCCAAATCCTTCACAACCGATTCCGCGTCCTTAGTCCCGCAGCCTGCGAGCACCGCCGTGAGGCATAGCAAGATCGCAGCGATGAAACTGAATCGACGACGCATGAGATCAACCCCTCATCACAATTTTTAAACGTATCCGGAGTTGTACGGCAGCCGGTGCGGATATCGCGCACAGGTCGCGTACGGGACAAGAGCCGTTTACGCTTGACTTGTACCATTTGTATGAGGGGACTTGGACGAATATGCAGACAAGTTACGGCTTGGACAGGAGACAAGTTTAGATAAGGTGTTTCCGAATTTGCGGATGATATTACAATCGATGCCGCCGGCTTGCACCGTTTCGATGTGCTGGACTTGTTTTTCGAGAAAAAAGGGCTGACCCCTTACTTCATCCTAGCGGACGGAGTAATGATCGGATTCATTCTCATTCAGAGCGGTCCGTACACCAATCCAGACCATGCGGATTATGTGCTGAATTCGTTTTTCATTTTGCGAAGATATCGGGGTAAAGGAATCGGGACCGCGGCTGCCTCCTCGTTCCTGGCTCTCTATCCTGGCAGATACTGCTGCGCCCAGTTGAAGCGCAATGAGCCGGCCGTACGATTCTGGAAGAGGGTCTACGCGCACAATCGGTTCGACGTATTTGAACTGGAGCGAGAGGACGAAGGGAATGTGCTCCTCGAACAATACTTCAAGATATAATCGCGATACGGTCGCGCACACACAAGAAACCTCCGCTTCGCGTCGTCCGCGATTCGGAGGTTTCTTGCGTGTCATATCGCTGCTGCCGAGACAGCATGCCGTGTTCTGAAGCGCCCTCTCGCACGGCCCCACCGATCATTCGGTTCCAGTCCTCTCGGCCGCCGTGGATTCGATGTAGCCACTAAAGAACGCTCCGAATCCGCTCCAAACCATCAAGATCAATCCCGCAATCCCCCGGCAGATGATGCGGCGGATTGCCGTAGCGCCCGTGGAAGTCCGTCCCTCCGGATACCGCCAGTCCATAGCGTTCCGCCAGCTCCAGCGCTCTCGCCGTATGCGCCTCGCTGTGCGAAGGATGATAGGCTTCGATGCCCTGCAGCCCTGCCTCCGCCCACGCTTCCACGGCTTCAAAGTTGCCCATCTGTCCGGGGTGGGCAAGAATCGGGACGCCGCCGGCTTGGCGAATGGCCGCAATGGCGTCGAATGCGTCGACGTAGGTCATCGGCATATACGCGATGCCGGGTTCTCCGTTCTCCGCCCGCTTGAACAGCTTGTCGTACACGGGGCCGTAAATGCCGTCCGCGTACCCCTCGTCAAGCAGCGCATGCATGATGTGCTGCTTGTAGACGCCGGTACCTTCCCTGGCGTAAGCCTGTACTTGCGGCCAGGAGATGCGATAGCCTGCCGAGATCAGCCGATCCACCATCCGGCGAGACAGCTCGTCGCGCATGCGTACGGTCGGTTCGCATAGTTCGTTCAACGCGAGATGCCCCGGCGTGACGAACAATCCCACGATATGAGCGCGTCGCCTGCGTTCGAAATCGTAAGCCGATATTTCAATGCCCGGAATGACCGCGATGCCCAGTTCCTCACCTAGACGGACAGCCTTTTCCAAGCCTGCGGTCGTATCGTGGTCGGTAATCGCGAGATGGGTCACGCCTCGCTCGCGAGCGAGGCGCAGCACCTCCTCGATCGAATGGTCATTATCGGACTTCCACGTGTGACAATGCAGATCGACGGCGAATTTCCCGCTGCTTCCGCTGCTCATATCGCGATCCCCTGCGCCGCCGCCAGCAGCGACTGCTGCAATCTCGGCCATTCGTCTTCATACATCCCGCGTATCTCGTGAATCAGATAGCCGTCGATCTGGGAGCCCAGCTGGCGGGCGATCCGATCCATCGGCACGTCGCCGAAGCCGATCGGCATATGCATGTCGCCGCGGCCAACCGGCAACATATCGAATTGATTCTTCTCGAGCGAGAACGACGGTCTGCCGAAGTTATCATGCAGATGCAGATGCACGATATGCGGACGGAGCCGTTCCACTGCTTCTTCCACGCTATAGGGCAGGTCCTGCATCGCCAAGTGCAGGTGACCTACGTCCAGCGTAACGCCGATGCTTGGATGATCGACCCGCTCCACCTGCTCGGCCAGCGCGATCGGATCCGTCGAATAGCAATAATCCGGGTTATCCAAATAAGGCCGCATGTTCTCCATGCCGATCCGGAGTCCGATCTTCCTCGCCTCGTCGCCGGCCTGCCTCATCCAATTCCGCTCCCGCTCGAGCAGCCGCTGCTTGTCCGCTTCCGAATACTGCGGCCAGAAATTCCGATAGGTCAGCATTTCTTCCGTCACATACCGGCCGGGGTGATAGACGAGCGTCTCCGCCCCGACGGCGCCGCACACGCGGATGGACTGCAGGAGCAGCGCGAAGTGCCGCTCCCCATCCGCCTGATCGAACAAGTTAATCGAGAAGGGGGCATGCATCGTATACTTGAGCGGGTACTGCGACAACAGACGCACGTAGCTGTCGAGGAGGGGCTCGTTCAGTCGGCCGTTCAACAGAACGCGCATCCCATGAATCGGCAGTTCTATCGTATCGAACCCAATCGCCAGGGCTTTATCCAGCTTTCCTTTTAACACATCGCGCTTTGCGACCACGTCGTCGGACATGATGCTGACTCCGATTCCTCTTCCCTTCACCTCAGACTCCCCCTTTCTTACGTCGCCGCCACGGCGGAACCCAGGTGATACGTCATCTGGCAGATCATCTCGCCGCCGGCCCACACGCGCTCGATGAACGGCTTGCCGTTATGTTCGTTCACCATCAACAAGTCCGCTTCTTTGCCCGTTTCCAGCGAACCCGTGAAGGAATCGATGCCAAGCGCCTTCGCCGGGCCCAGCGTGACCAATCGGACCACCTCCGACAGCGGATAGCCTTGGCGATGCAGATTGAATACGGCCTGCATCATCGCCGGCGGGTAATAATCGGAGCATAGAATATCGACGACGCCTTCGCGAATCGCTTCGAGCGCAGATAGATTATTGCTGTGGGAGCGTCCCAGCATCACGTTGGGCGCGCCCATAACGACGCAGAGACCGCGCTTCTTCGCTTCGATCGCGACATCCAGCGAGATCGGGAATTCGCTGATCAACGCCTGCCAGCCCGTCACCTGATCCAGCTTCGCGATCGTATCGTCATCGTGCGAGGCGAGCGCGATGCCCTTGCTGCGCGCGAGCGCAGCCAATTCCCTCAGTTCGGCGTCGCTGACCTTGGGCATCTGCTTGCGCTCTTCCAGCATCGCGAGCACTTCTTCCCGGGACTTCTTCTGTTTCTCCATAATAAACTTCAATTGCACGTCGGAGTCGCGATACTGCCCTTGACCGGGCGTATGGTCCATGAACGAGAGCTCGTCGACGACGCCTTGCTCCAGAAGCGCGCGCACGTAGGGAAGCCCGGATAGATTGGTGATCTCGAACCGCAAATGCACATTGTGGCGAATCATATGGCGCTCCTCGCGCAGCTGGGCGATTTGCGCAATATACGAGGCGACCGCTTCATTGCGGCGGGCTTCGTTGCGTTGACCGCCGCGATCGTCGCCCCACATGCTGAAGGAATGATAGATGGTCGTAACGCCCTGCCCGGCCAGCTTGCGTTCCAATTCGTAGAAGGACCGCTCCAGCGGAAAATAGCTGGTCGGACGCGGGAACATCTCGTGCTCGATGGCGTCGCTGTGCGTATCGATCATCCCCGGCATCACCAGGCGGCCATCGGCTTCGATGGTGACGTCGCCCATCCGGCGAGTCGTGCCGATCTCCGTGATCAGCTTCCCCTTGATGACAATCGTGCCGTTCTCGATGACGCCATCAGGCGTAACGATGCGAGCGCCATTGATGACCGTATGCTTAGACATGCACGGTTCCTCCTTCCGCCTTGCGCGATGCAGACGCTGCCAAGACGTCTCGAACCTGGCCGGAGCCTTTGCCGTCCATCACCAGAATATGATCCGACAGCCGCTCCATCACTTCCCAATCGTGGAATACGCCGATCATCGTCGTCCCTTGGCGCTTCATATCCTGGAGCAGTTCGATCACCGCTTCGGTCGTCCGACGGTCGAGCGAAGCGGTCGGCTCATCCAGAATCATCAGCCGCGGACGCACGATGAACGCGCGCCCCAGGTTGATGCGCTGCTGTTCGCCGCCGCTGAACGTTGCCGGGAAGCCTTCCCACAGCTTCTTGTCAATGTTCAGCCGCTCCAGCATTTGCCGGGCGGCCATGCGGGCTTCTTCGCGCTCCACGCCGGTGGACATCAAGCGCTCGGCGATAACGTCCGTCGCGCTGACCCGCGGAATGACCCGGAGAAACTGCGATACGTAGCCCATCTCGTACTTGCGCAGATGGGTGATCGTGCGTTCGGAGGCCGCCGCCAGATCAATCTCGCCGAACAGCTCGGATTGATAAACGATCGAACCGGAAGAAGGGGTATATGTCCGATAGATGCTCTTAAGAATGGTCGATTTGCCGACGCCGCTCGGGCCCGCGATACCGAGGAAACGGCCTTGCTCGATGTCGAACGAGACATCCAGAAGGGGGGTGACTTCCATCGGACGGGCGATTCGCAAATCAAACTGCTTGCCCAGCTGTCTAACCTGTAAAATGGGAATCCCCTCTTTTGCTCGTAGATTTATGCGATTGCGCATTTGCGATTCTGTATAGCAATTCAAGGCAGCGATCCGAATTAAAGCAGGGAGTGTACCAGCAGCTGCGTATACGGATGCTGCGGGTCCTCCAATATTTGATCGGTCAGCCCGGTCTCCACCACGCGTCCTTGCTTCAGCACCATCGTGCGGTCGGACAGCATGCGGATGACGCCGAGATCGTGCGAGACGACGATCATGGAAACGCCGAGCTCCTGCTGAATGCTGCGAATCAAATCAAGCACTTTCGCCTGAACCGACAGATCAAGACCCGTCGTCACTTCATCAAGCAGCAGAAGGGGCGGATTATTCGCAAGCGCTTTGGAGATCTGCACGCGCTGCTGCATGCCGCCGCTGAAATTGCTCGGACGCTCGTCCATCCGCTTCAGCGGAATCTCGACGCGCTCCAGCAATTCCTTCGCTCTGTCGCGAATGCTGCCGACATGGAAGCTGCCGGCCGCGAACAGCTTCTCCGCGATGTTGCCGCTGCTGGAGAAATTCATGCGCAGACCGAGATACGGATTCTGATACACCATGCCCATCAGATGATTGCGGATATAGCGCTTCTGCTGCGAGGACGCTTCGAACAGATTGACCTGTCCGTCCCGATAACCGGCGAGCGTCATGCTGCCGGACGTCACTTCATCGTCGAAATACAAACTGCGTACCATCGTACTCTTGCCGGAGCCGCTCTCGCCGACGACCCCGAGAATTTCGCCGGGGTACAGCTCGAAGCTGATTCCCGCGCAGCCGAGCACGCTGCCGCATACCGGACATTGATTCTGCGGACGCGCGGATTCGATATCGCTCTCTTCGTCGCCTTGAAGGTTCTCGATCTGCTGGCAATAGGAGCAGCCCTTGCCGAACCGTTTGACCAAGTTGTCGACCTGAAGCAGCGGCGTCTCGGACAAGAGAGCATTCCCTTGTTTGGGCTCGTTTACGTTCATCTAGCTCATCCCGCCTTCCGCCCGCTTCCGGCAATAAGCCGTATCGGAGCATTGATGTAGTGTCTGGCCGCGATCATCCGTGATTTCATCCAAATACGAGTCGGCGCTGCCGCAGAAACGGCATTTCAATCCCTGGAACGATTCCACCTTGAAGCGATAATCCTCGAATTGGAGCGACTCAACGCTCGTATACGGCGGCACGGCGTAGATCTTCTTCTCCCGGCCGGCCCCGAACAGCGTCAGATTGTCCGCCATGTGGATCTTCGGATTATCCCAACGAGGGATCGGCGTCGGCTTCATGATGTGACGGTCCTTGACCATCACCGGATAATCCGCTCCGAGCGTAATGTCGCCATACTGAACGACGCCCTCGTACAGCGTCAGCCACATCGGGCTGTAATCCATCTCGGCATGCATGCGCTTCGTGACGCGCTCGCTCCGCTCGACTTGACGAAGCGGCTCCGGCTGCGGCACTTGCAAAATCATGATCTGATCGCGCGTCAGCTTCTCTTCCGGAATCCGGTGCCGCGATTGAATGACGGTCGCTTCTTGCGTAACTTCCGTGGTCGCGATGCTGCTGGTATCCTCGATCAGCTTGCGGATACTTACCGCGTTGACGCTGTCGTCGCTGCCTTGGTCGATAACCTTGACGGTATCGGACGGACCGATGACGGAGAGCGTCAATTGAAGGCCGCCCGTGCCCCAGCCGCGTCCGATCGGCAGCTCGCGGGAAGCGAAAGGCACCTGATAGCCCGGAATCGCCACGGCCTTCAGCGTCTTGCGGCGAATCTCGCGCTTCGAGCCTTCATCGAGAAAAGCAAAGTTATAATGCGAGTGCTGCGCCAGGTTCAAACTCATAGCAGTTCCTCCTGCTCTTTCTTCTCTGCCGAATGGCGGCGGACTTGTCGGATCCGATCCAGCGATGACGAGAATGTAATATAATGGGGCAGCTTCAAATGGGAGACGAAGCCGGACGATTCGACGCTATCGATATGCAGCAGCACGAACTCCTCGTCCTGCGCCGGCGCAGTGCCGGGAATCTCCAAGCTGCGCTCCAGAATCGCCATCGCGATGCCTTTCACTTCGTTCTGTCCGAAGCACAGCCCATATCCCATGACGAACTGGATCTCTCCGGTCTCGGGGTCGGTCTTGAACGAGTTGATCGCTTCGACTTCCGTGACGAGCAGCTCGCCGATGTAGAGCGAAGCTTCCTCTCCCTCCTGCGCATACGGATGGCGGATGTGCACGTCGACATAGCCGACTCTCAATTCGCCGATGTTCGGGTGCACGGCCCCATAGCCGCGCATGCTGCTGTAAGCGATCGCCGTCATCGCGCCCGTCTCGCCGCGCGCCAGCATCTGAAGACGCGCCGACCGCGGCATCGGGAAGACGATCTTCTGTCTCGTTATATCGTAAGGAGGCTGTTCGGCCACATCCGTTTTCTTCTTCATCAGACCTTGCTCGCGGAGCAATTCGGCTACCTTCGGAAGAACGCTCGGGATTTCCTCCGCCGCGTCGTCCTCGGCCGCTTCCACGGCCTCGCCTTCATGGAGGAAATGCCGGATGAACTCCCGCACGCTGCCGTCGTCCTCTTGCCGAAGCGCAAAGTTCAGCAGACGATGCGTATAATCGTACGTCGGACCGAGCAATTGACCGCCCGGAATATCGCGAAATGAAGAAGAGATGCGGCGGATCACCCGCATTTGACTCGTGTCGATCATCTCCGAGACATGATTGCGCTGCAGCGTGGAACGGAACGCGCGCAGCAGGAATCCCGCTTCGAAGGGATCGCCCTCCGCCTGCTTCAATGCCAGCGCCGCGTAAGCCGGCGCATACAGGCCGCCTTCGCCCATCAGCTTGTCGATCAGCAGACGAAGCTGCTTCTCGATATGATCCAGGGAGATCGAGCCCTCCGATTGGCCGAGCCGATAATAACGAACCAGATCGACGGCATTCTCGATCGCCTCTCTACCGCCTGATACCGCAACATATGCCATGCCGTTACACTCCTTTAACTTGGGTCGTGCGCGGCAGCGCCGCTAACTGGCCGCCTGCCGTGAAGAGAATCATGTCCACGCCCGTCGGGTATTCTTCATTCCAGCCGTCGCGCGCCGTCAGCCAGCGGCGGTCGAGGCCGCCAACCTGCAGATGCGCAGCATCCCGGATGCCCGGTCCTGCAAGCGTCAGCGTTAGAGCATCCGCCTGTGCGACGGCCAAGCCAGGTTCCAGCGAATCGATCTGCAGAATGACGGTCGCTCCCGTCTCCGGCTCGCTGAGCGTTCCCTTGCGGAGCCTGCTCGCCCATTCGCCGGGAGCGCAGGCTCCGTCAGCGAAGATATAGTCGGCCGATTCGGCGGACACGGGACGGGACAGCGTGCGCAGCCGGATATTCGCGGCCAGCTCGGGCAGGCTGTCGATATCGACGCAATAGCCGACCTCGCTGTCGAGCAGCGTGAACGCGAGAGCCAGCGCCATATCGCCCGCGCCCGGCAGCACGCCGATCTTGCTCGCGGAAGAGACGGCTTGGCCGACCTCGCCCGGACGAGACATCAGATTAAGCAGCAGCCGGTAGATCGTCTGCGTATCATGGACAATGGAAAAAGGGTTATCGATTGCGCTCATTGTATTCTCCCATCGTATCGAAGTTCACTTTGGTCCGGCTCACCCTGCGCTGCTCGGTCCGTCTGCGTTCGGCGATCGCCTGTTCGGCTTCCCGGAGCGGCCGCTCCCACGCGGCCGTCTCCGGCGCTTGGCTGCGAAGCGCCGCGTCGACAATTGCCAGCTGGTAAGCCTTATCGTCGTGCTCCCCCATCAGGATGCCGTAACCATACGCGTGATTGAGCTCCAGCGTGCATTCCGTCACGAGAATCTCGCCCAGATAGAACGGCTGATGCGAGACGGAATCGCGGGATTGCGACATCACCAGACTTCTCTCGGGGGCGCGAACCACCTTCACTTCATACTGCCGTTCGATCTCCGACGCGAACCGGGCCAGCAGCTCGCCGCCGCTCTCGATCAGGATTTTGGTAACTTGAGCTGAATTGAACATCTGCCTTGCCTCCTACTTCAGTTTCATGCGATTCTTATACCAATTGCTCAACATCTCGACCGAGAATACCATGACGAACAGGACCAGTCCGACGAAGCACGTCTCCGGCAGCAGGAAGGATCTCATGTTGTTGGAGAATTGATAGCCGATACCGCCCGCGCCGACTACGCCCAGAATCGCCGATTCGCCGATATCGATCTCCAGCCGATAGACGCTCCACGAGATGAAGTACGTCGTTACGCAAGGCAGGAAGCCTTGGAAAATGATCTGCAGCTTGCCTGCGCCCGTCGCCTTCAGCGCCTCGTGAACGCCCTCGTCCACTTCTTCGATCGACTGGGAGAACATCTTGATCAGACCGCTGCTGGCATGGACCGTGATCGCCATAATCCCGGGAACGGGTCCCATCCCGACAGCGACGATGAAGATTAGCGCCCACACCAAGGTCGGAATCGTCCGCAGCAGCGCGGCAGCGTTCTTGACGACCATGCCGAGCCGCGGGAACAAATTGACCGCCGCAAGGAAGCCGAAGACGAAAGCCACGATAATCCCGATCGCCGTGCCGACCAGCGCCACCTGCAGCGATTGCAGCGCGGCTCTGAGCACGATCCGCCAATCCGCCGGATTCGGCGGGAACATCTTGGCGATCAGTTTGAACATATCCCCGGTTCCATGCGCCAATTGGCCGTAATCGAAGTTCAGCTGCCAGAGGCTGAACAGGAAGAATAGAGGGAAGAACCAGGCAGCGCCGACAAGCCAGGGGTCCCTCCTCGGTTTCATTGGACCGGTCGGTTCGACGACATGAAGCTTCATCTCCCGGTCATAACGACCGTCGTTTGCTGATTCTGTTGCCAATTCTGGGTTCATATGACTTTCTCCCTAATTTTATTCGTGAAAAACTCCGTCACGAGGATCAGGACGAGCATCACGAGGATCGCCATGCTGACGTTCTTGAATTGGAATAGCTTCAGACCGTTCTGAATGTAAAAGCCCAGCCCCCCGCCGCCGACCATGCCGACGATCGTGGATGCCCGAATGTTAATTTCCAGCTTGTACATGGACCATGCGACGAAGCCCGGCAGGAACTGCGGGATGACCGCTTGACTCAGCACCTTGATGTAGTTCGCACCGGTCGCCCTGACCGCTTCGACCTGACCTTGGTCGATCTCTTCCAGCACTTCCGCGAAGGAACGCGTCAACGTCCCGACGGAGAAGATCACAAGCGCCAAGGTGCCGACCAGCGTACCCAAGCCGTATGCGTAGGCGAGCACCAACGCCCAGATCAACGCCGGAATATTGCGCAGCACGGATGCAAGGCCGCGGGCGGCGATGAGCAGGGAACGGTGAGGCGTCGTCGTCGATGCCGCGAAGAAAGAAAGTACGGCCGCGATGATCGATCCGACCACCATGCCGACGACACTCATATAGATGGTATCAAGCGCCGGTTCGATCAAGCTCGACAGGGCTTCGGGCTTCGGCGGCAGAAAATCGCCGAAGACCAGCTTGATACTCTCGCGAAATCCGCCGAACAAGGACATGACGCTGAACTGCGTCTCCACAGCCGACCATACGACCAGCGCGACGATGAGAGCGACGAGCGTCAACGTCTGCACCCGCTTTTGCCGGCGAATCCTCTGCAATTGAGCCTCCACTGCCATCTACTCCTTCACTGGACTTCCGCCGTAGATATGAGCGATCGCTTCGTCCGTCAGCTCGTCCGGCCGGCCGTTGAATACGATCTTGCCTTTGTGCATTCCGATGATTCGCGTCGCATAGGATTTGGCCACGTCCACCTGATGCAGATTGACCATGCATGCGATGCCGTCTTCACGACAGATACGGTACAGATAATCCATAATCACTTTGGAAGTGAGCGGATCGAGACTGGCGATCGGTTCGTCCGCGAGCATCAGCTTCGGCTTCTGGCAGAGCGCCCGCGCGATGCCGACCCGCTGCTGCTGGCCGCCGCTTAATTCGTCGGCCCGCTTGTAGATTTGCTGCTCGAGCCCCAAGCGTACCAGTAACGCTTTCGCTTCCTGTTTGTCATGGTTCGAGAACAAACCGAGCGCGCCGCGAATCGGATCCATATAACCGAGCCGGCCGTGCAGTACATTGTGGAGCACGCTGACCCGTTCAACGAGATTGTAGCCTTGGAAGATCATGCCTACCTGGCGTCGCAGCTGCTGCACCTGGCGGCGGTTAGCCTTGTCGGAGTGAATGTCGTCGAACAGCACGCTGCCCTCGGTCGGCTCGACTAGCCGATTGATGCAGCGAAGCAAGGTGCTCTTCCCCGCGCCGCTCGGTCCGATGACGGCGACGAACTCGCCGGGTTCAAGAGAGAAGGTAACGTCGTGGAGCGCCGCCGTTCCGTCGGCATACTGTTTGCTAAGCTTGTCAATTTGCAGAATCGCAGCCATGATCTCAACCCTTTACTTCAATAATTGGTCCGGGCTCATTTGCAGCGTATCGGCCGTATCCCGAACGACCTGGAAGTCGCCGTCGCCGATCGGGAACATGTGATTGCCCTGCAAATAGGTATCGTTGGTGTAATTCAGAATGAAGTTCTTGATCGCATCTACCAGATCGGCGGGAAGATCGTTGCGATAAGCATAAGGGGAGCTCGGAATGGGATCGGACGTCCCGATGACGCGATAATCGGTCGTCTTGACCAACCCTTTATCCACGATCTTCTGAATGCAGGTATCGCAGACGCCGGCCGCGTCGGCTTGTCCTTTGGAAATCGCGATAATCGATTTGTCATGACCGCCGGAATACGAAACGTTCGAGAAGTACTTGTCGATATCCGGACCTTTCAAGCTGAACTGTTTGCCGAACATCATTTCCGGGAACAAATGCCCGGACGTGGAAGCCGGATCGGCGAACAGCATCGTCTTGCCCTTCAGATCGGCGAGCGTCTTCGCCGGGGAGTCGGCAGGCACGACGATCAGGCTGTGATAGAATTTGGTATCCTCGCTCTTCGCGCTTGCCGCGAAGGCTTCGGCGCCGCTGCGCTCATGGGCGATGATGTAGGCGAACGGTCCAAAGAGCGCGACGTCGATCTTCTTCGTGCGCATGGCCTCGACGACAGCCGTGTAGTCTTCGCCTTCGTACAGGTTGACTTTCATGCCGAGCGCTGCCGACATATCCTTCGCGAGCGTCGCCCTCGGGTCGTTCTGCTTGCCGTCCGTCTCGCTCGGAATGAACCCGAAATTCAGTTCTTTCGGCCAATCCTTGTGATCGTCCGCCGCCGCCGCGGCATTCGAACTGCCCGCATTGTCCGAAGCGCCGGCATTGCTTGCTGCCGTATTCGTTTTCTCGCCGCACGCGGACAAGGCCACGATGGATGCAATAGATAGAAGCATGAGAGCCGTTTGACTTTTTTTACGGATATTCAGCAAGAAAATCTCCTCCACTCATATGCGCTGCTTATTCGAGACTGATGGATATTTTGCACAAATCTCCACGATACTTCGCCGACGTATACTCGAGACGCCGATTCGCTTCGTCCCGCATGACGCTGTCGATCTGAAGCAGATTCGTACTCGGCTGGATGTTCAACAATTGCGCTTCCTGCAGCATGGGATAGGCGATGCGGAATGTAGATCCGATTCGCGTCAGCTGAATCCCGTACTCCTGCTGCAAGATCCCGTAGAGCGAATGAAACAGTTCGGTGTGCTCCAGCAAGCCGGGGAAAATATCCGCGGGCAGCCACGTGACATTGAACGATAAGGGGACATCGTCTGCCGTTCGCAAGATTTCCAGGCGATAGACTTGCCGGCCCGGAGACAGCGCCAACACTTCCGCGACATCCGAAGGCGGGACGACGATCTCCTGACGGATCAGCTCCGCGCCCGGTCGTCTCCCCAGCTTGCGGATGAGGTCGGAAATTCGGGTGACCGGCGATATCGTGTATTCGATATCGAGCGGCTTCCCGCAGACGTAATAGCCTTTGCCTTGATGCGATCGAATCAACCCGATTTGCACCAGCAGATCAAGCGATTGCCGCAGCGTGTAGCGGTTGACTTTGAAGCGTCGGCACAGCTGCTGCTCCGATGGAATGCGATCGCCCGGACGGTAGACCTGCTGCTCGATTTCACCATGCAGGATATTGGCGATGGTTTGATATACCGGTATATCCGCATCGACAGAATGTCCCGTTCTCAACTGACCACCTCTTCTCTTCAAATTTCGGCCGACCTAAACGTAACTTGTCAACAACAGAAGAATGTCATCGAAATATTAAATACACATTTATTTATGTTCATAACGGCGACCGAGGCTGACAGCCATCATGCGCCTTCGCACTTCGCGCAAGAAGCTGCGCGGAGTGCCGAAGGTATCCGGCCGCCAATGAACGGCCGCAAGCAGATGGCGTTCGTTCCCGCTGTCCGATCGGCCTAGGTCGCATCATACTTGGCAATAAATCGATCCAAATCGTAGAAGTCGGCAAAACGTTCCTCCAGCTGCTCCCTCGTCCAGTCCCACCAGGCGATGCGCTCGAGCCGCTCCGCCGTCTCCTTCGGAAAACGCTCGCGGATCGGCTTCGCCGGTACTCCCGCGACGATGCAGTACGGCGGCACGTCCTTCGTCACGACCGCGCCGGCCCCCACGACCGCGCCGTTGCCGATCGTGACGCCGGGCATGATCGTCGCCCCGTGTCCGATCCAGACGTCGTGGCCGATCGTTACCGGATGCGAGCGCCGCCAGTCGAAGAACTCCGCGTCGTCCGTCTCGGCGAAGCCGTAGGACACCCGGCGATAAGTCGCGTGATGCAGGGTGACGCGCCACATGGGATGATTGCCCGGATTGATGCAGACATGCGAAGCGATATTGCAGAACTTCCCGATTTGAGCGTAATGGATGATCGCCTCGTCCACGCAGTAGCCGTAGTCGTCCATGGTGCTTTCCAGGATGCGGCTTCTTGCGCCGACGGCCGTCCATTCGCCCAGGCGGCTGTGCTGTACGACCGCCGTTTCGTCGATGTTCGGCTCCCGGGTCAAGCGTCCGCGGCGCTTCGTTTCTTGATGGACGTATGTTAATGCCATGCTTGTCTCTCCCTTCTTAACGTTCTTGTTCAAGCTTATCTTGTCGATATGTAGCTGGGGTTAAGGTATTTTGAAGTTCATGTAACGGTCGTGAAAGAACGCGGCGGTCCGCATCATCGCGGATGGATGAGACGATATGAGGGTAAGACGATATGAGGGTAAGACGATATGCCCGTTCCGCTCGGCATGCTGGATCTGCTATGATGGCACTAGACAATTAGCCCTTATCTTCCATATAGAAAGGAGGCGTTCACGATGTACGATTTCATCGAAGCGTTCCGCGCGGATCTGGAGCGCTATGCGCCGGACAGGCTGGTACGCATCGCCAAGCCCGGCGGCTGGTCGCTGGGTCAGCTTCATGACCACTTGATCGAGGTGGCCTTGGAATATCTGGGCCATGTCGCCGTCTGCGCGCAGGCGACGGAAGAACAGCCCTCCGGCAAAACGGAAGCCGGCGAAGGCGTGTTCCGGCGCGGTGGGTTTCCGCCGATCCGCATCAAGCTGCCGGATACGCCGGAATTCACGCCGAGCAACGCCTTGAGCAAGGATGAGCTGCTCGCCGGACTCGACAGGGTCGATCGCGACATGCGCGCATGGGAGCCGCGGCTCGCCGCCGTTCATCCGAACATGAAGGTGCGCCACGACGGCTTCGGCTGGCTGAACGCGCGGGAATGGTTCGACTTGATCGGCATGCATTTCCGCCACCATCTCCGGCAGAAGGCGGAATTGGAGGCGCTTACGGAGGCGTAGAGGCAGGGGCGAAGGCGGGGAGCTAGGGGGCGCTGCTTGGCGCAGCAAAGGCGTTGCAAGGGCAAAGCTAGGCGCTGCAAGGGCAAAGCTAGGCGCTGCAAGGGCAAAGCTAGGCGCTGCAAGGGCAAAGCTAAGGCGCTGCAAGGAGTATTCGCGGTAATTTGTAAAGACCTCTGCTTGAAAAGTTGCCCAAGCGGCAACTTTTTCGGCATAACTGCCGGTCTCCGGCTTGAAAAGTTGCCCAAGCGGCAGCTTTTTCAGCGGCATTGCCGGTCTCCGGCTTGAAAAGTTGCCCAAGCGGCAGCTTTTTCAGCGTAATTGCCGGTCCCCGGCTTGAAAAGTTGCCCCGGCGGCAACTTTTTCGGCGGCATTGCCGGTCTCTGGCTTAAAAAGTTGCCCAAGCGGCAACTTTTTCGGCATAACTGCCGGTCTCCGGCTTGAAAAGTTGCCCCGGCGGCAGCTTTTTCGGCGTAATTGCCGGTCTCCGGCTTGAAAAGTTGCCCAAACGGCAACTTTTTCGGCGGCATTGCCGGTCTCCGGCTTGAAAAGTTGCCCCGGCGGCAACTTTTTCGGCGGCATTGCCGGTCTCCGGCTTGAAAAGTTGCCCCGGCGGCAGCTTTTTCGGCGGCATTGCCGGTCTCCGGCTTGAAAAGTTGCCCAAGCGGCAGCTTTTTCGGCGTAATTGCCGGTCTCCGGCTTGAAAAGTTGCCCAAGCGGCAACTTTTTCGGCGGCATTGCCGGTCTCCGGCTTAAAAAGTTGCCCCGCCGGCAACTTTTTCGGCGTAATTGCCGGTCTCCGGCTTGAAAAGTTGCCCCGGCGGCAGCTTTTTCGGCGTAATTGCCGGTCTCCGGCTTGAAAAGTTGCCCCGGCGGCAACTTTTTCGGCGGCATTGCCGGTCTCTGGCTTAAAAAGTTGCCCAAGCGGCAGCTTTTTCAGCAGCCAGGTAGCAAGCTACAAGCAAAAAACCCTCCAGATTCGCGTCGTCCGCGATTCGGAGGGTTCTTTGCTTGTCCTGATAACAGCCGGAATGCCGGAGCATCCGGCCGGGTTCTTCATTTCCGGAAGTACGGCCCTTCTCAGGTGCCGGCTTCCGCAGCGGCGGCCTCGGCCGGCAAATGCGAGACGACGACGTTGTACGTCGTGACTTTGCTGCTGATGACCGGGCTGTTCGCCGGGGCGCCGCTGGATGCATGGCCGCCCTGACTGCTGCCATGGGCAGCATGTTCCGCCCCGCTTGCTTGGGCGCCGTGACCTTGCGCCGGCGCGGCATGGGCCTGCGCGTGCTGCTCCTGCTGCGGGAATTGCTCTTCCGCGCGGGCAGCTCCGCCGGCCGCTTCGCCGCGGCGGGTATGCGCCTGACGGAACGCGTCGCTGTTCGTCCACGCATTGAACGCTTCCTCGCTCTCCCAAGCCGTACAGATCCGCACTTCCTCCGTTTCGTCCGAAAGAACGGCATGCAGCACTTCCATGCGGACGAAGCCCGGGAAGGTGTGCACGCTCTTCGGCGAACGGAAACGATCCACGACCGCATCCGCCGCGCCCGCCCTAATCTCGAAACGGTTCTCTACAATAATCATGCCGCTTGCTCCTTCCTTCGCTCTCGACAACTATTATGCCGTCTCGGCCTTCGCCTCATGCCTTGCAATGCCGCAAGGCATATAGACCGGCACGCCGTCGTCATTGTATATCTTCGCCTCGATGCCGAACACCTCGCGGAAGAAATCCGCCTTGAACAGGTCGGCAGGCCGTCCTTCCCGCACGATCGCGCCTTGCTTCATCGCCACGATGCGGTCGCAATAGCGGGCGGCCTGGTTCAAGTCGTGCAGCACCATGATGACGGTGATCCCCTGCTCGCGGTTCAGCTGCTGGATCAGCTCCATCAATTCCAGCTGATGCGCGATATCGAGATACGTCGTCGGCTCGTCGAGCAGCAGCAGCTTCGGCGTCTGCGCCATGCACATCGCCAGCCACGCCCGCTGCCGCTCGCCGCCGGACAGTTCCTGCAGCGGCCGGTGCTGAAGCGTCTGCAGGCTCGTCACCCGCAGCGCCCAATCGACGACCTCTTCGTGCTTGCCCCTGCATTCCTCGTACCATTTCAAATGCGGATTGCGTCCCCGGCGCACAAGCTCGCGCACCGTGATGTCCTGCACCTGCTCCTGCGATTGCGTCAGCATCGTCATATGCCGGGCGATCGATTTCGTATCCATCCCGGCCATGTCCCTGCCGTCCATCTCGACCTTGCCGCCCTGCGGCGATACGAGCCTGGCCAGCATGCGCAGCACGGTCGACTTGCCCGAGCCGTTCGGCCCGACAATGCCCAGCCATTCGCCGGGCGCCACGCTCAGGTCGAATCCGTTCACGATGGCCGATTCGCGTCCGTAGCCGTATTTCAGGCCGGAAGCCGCCAACGCCGGCGTCTTCGTCGTCATCGTCTAGCCCCCCTTCGCAGCAAATAGAGAAAGAACGGCGCGCCGAGCAGCGCGAGCAGAATGCCCACGGGAAACTCGATCGGGTCGAACCAGCTGCGCGCAGCCGTGTCCGCCGCAATGACGAGCGCCCCGCCGCCGATCGCGGAGATCGGCAGGAAAATCCGGTAATCGTTGCCGACAAGCAGCCTGACGATGTGCGGAACGACAAGTCCGACGAAGCCTACCATGCCCACGATGCTGATCGCCGCGCCGGCGAGGAAGGTCGAGAGCAGAATAATGAGCAGCCTGCCGATTTCGACGCGGCTGCCGAGAAGCTTGGCGGCATCGTCGCCGAGCACGAGCAGGTTCGCCGTCTTGATCAGAAATACGGACCCGATCATGCCGATGACGGTGTACGGAAGCAGCGTATCGAAATGCGGCCAGCTTCGTCCGTTCAGGCTGCCCGACATCCAAGGAAGAACGGCCTGCACTTTCTCGCTGTTCAGAATCATGAGCGCGGTCATCGCCGCGCCGAGCAGCGAGTTGACGGCAACGCCGGCAAGCACGAGCCGCAGCGGCGAAGCGCCGCCTTTCCAAGCCAGGACGTAGACGACGGTCGCCGCCGCCAAAGCGCCCAGAAACGCGGAAATCGGCAGATACGCGATATGCTCCGGGAACAGGATCATAATGACGACCGCGGCCAGACCGCCGCCGGACGACACGCCGATAATGCCGGGATCGGCAAGCGGATTACGGAATACGCCTTGCAGGAACGCACCGGCCACAGCCAGACAGACGCCTGCCAGCAGGCCGGTCAATACGCGGGGAAGCCGCAAATTCCATACGATCTGGCGCGCTTCCGAATCGGAGTTGTGCAGCAGCGAAGTCCAAACTTCCCGCGCCGGAATCGGGATGGCGCCGGACATCAGACCCACGAGCGCGGCGGCCAGCAGCAGTACCAGGCTGATGATCAGCACGGCGCTTCTGCGGGCCGTGCGGGAGAGCGCGGCTTGCTGCGCGCGCTCCCTGCCCGTTGCTAGTGTAGAAGACATTGAATTAGTTCACCTGCAGCAGCAATTTGTTGATGGCCTGAACCGCCTGCGGCGCCCGCAGCCCCGGGTTCGCGGCGAACAAATCCGAAGGCAGCACTTCGAAGCGGTCGTTCTTCACGGCCGACAAGCTCTTCCAAGCCGGATTCGTCTCGAATTGTTTCTTGAAGCTCGCTTTCACTTCATCCGCGTCGCCGTGCGCAATAAACAGAATCAAATCCGGGTTGGCCGCGATGATCCGTTCCAGGCTGAGATCCGCGTATTGCGGCATTTCGGCCAATGCTTTGAAACCGGACGCAACGTTCTTGCCGCCCGCAAGCTCCAGGAAATTGCCCGGATAGCTCGACGGCAGCGCGACTACGAAGCTGCCTGGCGCGCCGTAGACGATCAGCGTCTTCGGTGCCGTGCCCGGCTTCTTAAGCGAGGAAACGTCAGTATTCATTTGCTTGATCAGCTGTTCGGCTTTCGTTTCTTGGCCGAGCACTTTGCCGTACAACCGGATGGAAGCTTGAATTTCCGTAAACGTATTATGCGAGTTGAACATCACTTGCGTGCCGAGCTTCTCGATCGTCGCCTGCTGCGACTTGAGCGACGGGCTGGCGATGACGAGATCGGGTTTCAACGCCGCCAGCTTCTCGAACTCGATGCCGTGCGTGCTGCCGACTTCCGGAACGGAAGCCGCCGCCGGCGGATATACGGTGCCGAGCGCAGTCGAACGGCCGACGACGGTACTGCCGAGCGCGTAGATGATTTCCGTATCGGACGACGACAGCGTGACGATGCGCTGCGGCTTCTTCTTAAGCGTGAACGGGCCCGTGCTCGTATTCACGGTCAACGTGCTGCTGATCGCAACCGTCGACGAAGCGGAGCTGTAAGAAACCCATTTGCCGAACGCTTCGGATACGAGGCGCAGCGGCACGTACGTTTTGCCGCTGATGAGAACCGGAGCGGCCTCGAGCGACTTGGAGGAACCGTTTATGTAAGCCGTGCGGGAACCGACCGTCAGCTTGACGGTGGTGCTGCCTTGGACAGCGGATACGGTTTTATTCTTCGCATCCCAGCTTGCTTTGCCGCCGAGCGCGCTTACGATGCCGCTGTACGGAACGAGCGTGCGGCCGTTGACGATTGTAGGCGCCGCGTCGAGCGAGAGCGATTTCCCGTCCAACGTTACTTTCACGGACGAGCTTGCCGCCTCGGCCGTATGGCCCGCACTGAAACTTGCCGCCGGTGCCAGCAGCACCGCTGCCGCCAATACACCGCGAGATAGAACTTTCGAAAACACAATACCAGCCCCCTGAACGATAATGAGAATCAATATCAATTATGATTACAAGGACTATATTAGTCGATAATGATTCTCATTGTCAATGAAAAATTAACCATCCATGGACATTTATTTTGGTTGTTCGGCCGACGTCGGCCAGCCGCATCGACGCCTTTCCGAATGAAGGATTCCCCCCCTGCAATTCTGCATATTTATTTATTGTAACGTCATTGACACCAGCATTTCTATTGTTTATTATGAATATTAATATCAATAAAATGAATAATTATTCATAACTGCGAGGTGCCCGAATTGAACCATTTTCTATCGATGCAAGAATTGAACCGCGATGATCTGATGCATATTATCCAGACCGGCATTGATATCAAGCGGCATCCCGAACGCTACGCCACCGCCTGCGACCGGAAAGGCGCGCTGCTGCTATTTCAGAAAACATCGACCCGCACGAACCTGAGCTTCCAATCCGGTATTAACCAAATGGGCGGCTATACAGTAGCGATGGATTGGCAGTCGAGCAATTTCAGCATCTCCCCCATCCGGTACGAAGCCCGTTATGCGTCGCGCAACTGCGATTTCATCGTGGCCCGGTTGAAGAAGCACGCCGATCTGCAGGAGCTTGCCGCGTATGCGACGGTGCCGGTCATCAACGGCTGCTGCGACCGCTACCATCCGTGTCAGGCGCTGGCCGATCTGATGACGATCTACGAGGTATCGGGCACGTTCGAAGGCATTACGGTCACCTATGTCGGCATCCTGAACAATGTCGCCAATTCCCTGATCGCCGGCTGCGTCACGCTCGGCATTCGCCTGCAGCTCGTCACGCCGATCGTCAACGAAGCTTCATGGGACGGCCTTCTGATGGACCGCGCCATCGGCAGCGGGCTCGTGACGAGAATGGACTCGTTAACCGAAGCGGCCGCCCAGTCCGACTATGTCTACACGGACACCTGGGTCGACATGGAGCATTTCCACAATGCGGACTACGAGGCGGTCAAGGATTTCCGGATGCAGACGATGCTGCCTTATCAGCTGAACCGCAAAGCGCTGAACGGCAGCACGCCATACATTATGCATGACATGCCCATTCACCCCGGTTTCGAGATCGAGGAAGAGCTGATCGAATCCGCCGGATCGATCATCTACCAGCAGGCCGAGAACCGGATGCACGCGCAGAAAGCGCTGCTGCTCTATCTGCAGGGCAATTGAGCGGGCGCCGGCCCGGAGAAGCATAAGGTGAAATAGCTGTCGCCAACCTGCAAAATCGCGTCACCGGAATGGAGTCCGGCGGCGCCTTTTGTCGTTGGTCCGCCTGGCCTGCCGATCGGACAGGCAAACCTGCGGCTCTCGATTGATATATTAGCGCTGAAACGGAGTGTAAAAAATGGGGGAGGCGTTACCCGAGGATTGCCCGACCGGAGAAGCGACATTCACCTTGAGGAACTTCGCTCGACCGGAGAAGCGTCATTCGTGAGGATCTTCATCGATTGGAGAAACGCCGTTCGATTCGGAGGACCGTCACTCGGGCCAGCCCGTTAAGCCCTTCCGTTCCCTTCACGATGTTGTCTTGCTGGTCGATCATTGTTTGCATGAATTTCAGCATCGCCTGCAGCTCCGATTCCGAGAAAGAATCCTGTGAATGTTTCCACGACGATAAGAGAACGCAGAACCATCCGGAAATTCAAACCGACGCCGATCGCGCAAGAATTGATCGTTTCCTTGCTGAACAAGGCGATAGGCTTGTACGAAGCCGACGGAACGCCGCACTGGCGCTGTTTGCACTACAGCACGGCGGGAGCTCGCCAAAGACTGGCCGAGAGCATGTTTGCCAAGATAACGGCGAGCAAGCTCGGGAAGCTCCTTCCCGCCAAAATGATTGATCTTCTCACCAAACAAGTCACAACCACGCCTGTTCATTTGGTCTTCATTGCCGCATCCGCCGACAGCCGGCGGCAGAGCGACGAGCATTATGCCGCCGTCCGCAGCATCATGCAGTGCTTTCAGCTGCTCGGCTGGGAATCCGGACTGGGCATGCTGTGGTACACGGATCCCCTGATTGCAAGCGAGTCCTTATATAAGGAAATCGGCTTGCGGGAAGGGGAACGATTTGCCGGTATTTTGCACGTCGGCCGCTTCGAGAAAGCGCCAAGAGCCCGGAAGAGAACGCCGGCGGACAAGAATTGGACCGCGCTCGGCGGGAACGGCGGACCGCATTCGGATCGCCTGCGCATTTCATCGCCAAGCCTGCTGGAGCTGCTGAACGAGGCCGCCTGGGCGCCGAACGACGGACTGCGGGAACCGTGGCGCTTTATCTATGCGGCCGGCGGCGAAACGGCTGCTACGCGGCCCGCCTCATCCGATGATGCTTCGATAGCGCGTCTTCTGATCGTCGCCAAGGAGGAATCCGATCCCCATAAGCAGGAAGAGGATTTTGCGGCGGTATGCTGCTTGATCCAGAACTTTCAATTGCTGGCCAAGTCCAAGCCATGGCATGTGCGCCGCATGATCCCGTCATGGATCGACGATCAGGAACAGCGCGGGACTTTCGGGATCCGGCCGCAGGAACGAATCGCGGCGGTGCTGGAGCTGGGGCCGGAGGAGAACGTTCGTTATTCCAATAGCTCTCCGGCTCTCCCGCCATTAAACATCACGCATCTATAAAGGCGCAGCCGCGCTTGTCAAGCAGCAGTGCAGCAGCGCCCCGGAAGGAAACGCATGAACGGTAACTGCATGGACAAAGCTGCGCGGAGGCGCGGGAAGCCCGCGCCTCCGGCCGCAGCCTGCCATCCGTCTCCGCCCTATGGACGTCGCCCGGCTCGGTCCCGCGAACGATTTCCTTCTTCGCGCGATGACCTATAATCAGGACAGTTACCAAAGACGGGAGAGATTACGCAATGATTCAAACGAACACGACGAACAAAAGGCTCGTGCTTGCGGGCCTGATGCTCGGCTTGATTTTCGCCGAGCTGGACGAAACGGTCGTATCGACGGCCATGCCGACCATTATCCGCGAGCTGCACGGGCTATCGCTCTACGGCTGGGTCGCGGGCGTCTACATGCTCGCCGCCACGATGTTCATGCCGATTCTCGGCAAGCTCGCCGATCTGTTCGGCCGCAAACGCGTGTACTTGAGCTGCATGGCGCTGTTCATGGCCGGCTCCGTCGTAAGCGGCTTGGCCGACTCCATGACGATGCTGCTCGTCGGACGCGGCATTCAAGGCATCGGCGCTGGCGGGCTCATGCCGCTTGCGCTCGTCATCATCGGAGACACGTATCCGCTGGAGCAGCGGGCGAAGATCCAGAGCTTATTCGGTCCGCTGATGATTTTGCCCCAATTGCTCGGCCCGACGGTCGGCGGTTACATGGTCGGCCACGTCAACTGGCATTGGGTGTTCCTGATTAACATTCCGGTCGGGCTGCTCGCCGCTTCCGTGCTTGCGATCGGCATGCGCGAATCGCGCGGACTCGAGAAGAAAGCGATCGACTGGACCGGCGCCGGCACGCTCATCGCCGCCCTGCTGTCCTTGCTGCTGACCCCGGTGCTCATCGACAACGAAGGCATGTCCTGGTCGTCGCCCGTCATTATCGGGATGCTGGCATTGTCCGCGGTGCTCGCCGGCCTGTTCATCTTCATCGAACGCCGGGCGAAGGAGCCGATCATTCCGCTGCGCCTGTTCCGCCACCGGTCGGTCGTCGTCCTGTCCTGCATCGTCTTTATTCTCATGCTCGGCATCATGGGCGGCATCGCGACGTTTCCGTTCTTCGCCCAGAACGTCATGGGACTGACGCCCACGGCATCCGGCTATCTGATGCTCGCCTTCATGGCCGGCGCGATTCCGTCCAGTATCGTGAACGGCTTCCTCATCACCAAGGTGCCGTACCGCAACTTGTTCATCGTCTGCTTCCTGCTGCCGATCGTCGGTTTCTACCTGCTGACGCAAATCGGCGTCGGCACGAGCGTCCTCTATGTCATCGCGACGTTCTTCATTCTCGGTCTCGGCATCGGCGTCTTGTTCGGCAGCGACAACCTTATCGTGCAGGAATCCGTCGACAAAGCCGACAGCGGCTCGGCGCTCGGCACCGTGCAGCTGTTCCAGTCGCTCGGTGCGACAATCGGACTCAGCGTGTTCGGCAGCCTATTGGCGCGGAATATCAACCTAGGCGTCAAAGGCATGGCGGATCAGCTGCCTGAAGGCACCGCCGGCAACATCGCGACCGGCGGCATTCCGGCAGGCCTGCCGCACGAGCTGCTCATTCGCGTGCAGACGGTCTTCTCGGAAGCGTTCCGGCATATTTTCTCCATCTCGTTCGTGTTCGTCATCGTCGCTTTCGCCGCCTGCTGGTTCTTGAAGAAGGAAGTGCTGCAGAAACGGGAGGACACGCAAGACGGGGATGCCGCGCAAGACGGACCTGCGGCCGGCGCAGGCACCGCCGCCGCCGTCAAGTAAATCGGCGCTGCCGGCCGAATCCCCCTTGACTCGCGGACGATACCGTACTATAGTAGTTGCTAACCATTTCCAGAATAAAATACGTTCAAAGCAATGAACGGAAAGAGTACTGCCGCTGCGACAGTCAAAGCGAGCCGGCGATCGGTGAAAGGTCCGGTACTGTCGAGCTGCAGGAATGGCTCCGTTCGCTTCAATCCGAACCTGGGTGCAGGCATGCTCTTGTTGCCTTCACTTCGGCAGTAGGCGTTGACGGCCATTCCCTCCGTTACCTCGGGGAAGCATGTTAGTCGTCGTGACATGTTAGAGCGCGGCCTGCTCAGGCCGAATTCGGGTGGCACCGCGGAGTCCGGCACTTCGTCCCCTTTTTGGGGATGGGGTGTCCTTTTTCATTGGTCCACCATTCGAATTTCGGGGAGGCTGTTGTATGAAACGCGTACTATCGGGCATCAAACCAAGCGGCGAAATGAATATCGGGGGTTACGGCGGCGCGCTGCATCAATTTCTGGCCATGCAGAAGGAATACGACTGTTATTTCTTCGTGCCGGATCTGCATGCCGTAACGGTGCCGCAGGACCCGAGGCTGCTGAATCGGCGCTCCAAGGAAATCGCCGCATACTACATCGCGGCGGGCATCGATCCCAAGCAGGCGACGATCTTCATCCAGTCCCATGTCGCCGCCCATGCCGAGCTCGGCTGGCTGCTGGAGACGCAGGCGCATTTCGGCGAGCTCGGACGGATGACGCAGTTCAAGGAGAAATCGCATGGCAAGGACACGGTCAGCTCGGCGCTGTTCACGTATCCCGTGCTCATGGCCGCGGATATCCTGCTGCATCAGGCGACGCATGTTCCCGTCGGCGACGACCAGAAGCAGCATTTGGAGCTGACCCGGGACTTGGCGCAGCGGTTCAACAACCGCTTCGGGACGACGTTCGCGATTCCCGAACCGATCATCCCGTCTATCGGCTCGCGCATCATGGGCCTGGACGATCCCGCCAAGAAGATGAGCAAGAGCAACCCGAACCGAAACAGCTATATTCTGCTCGAGGACAGTCCGGAAGATATCCGCAAGAAAATCGGGCGTGCCGTGACGGACTCCGAAGGAATCGTGCGGTACGACTGGGAGCGGAAGCCGGAGATCAGCAACCTGATCGAGATTTACGCGGTTGTCGCGGGCGAGAGCGCAGCGGCTATCGAGCAGCGGTATCGCGGCGTCGGCTACGGGCCCTTCAAGCAGGATATCGCCGATGCGGTCATCGCGGTGCTGACGCCTATTCAGCGCCGGTTTGGCGAGATTATCGCGTCGGATGAGCTGCTGACGATTCTGCGGAACGGGGCGGAGAAAGCCGCAGCAAGCGCAAGCGCAACGCTGCGGAATGCCAAAGCCGCCATGGGACTGCTCACGCTCGATTGAAGAAAATGCCGATGCCATGAGCTTTGGCGGGAACGATGAGCATGGCGCGAGCTATGAGCATGGCGCGAGCTATGAGCATGGCGCGAACGACGAGCTTGACGCGAACGATGAGCATGACGAGAACGACAACAGGCGCACCGCCCGGAAATCCAGCGATTCCGGGCGGTGCGCCTTGCTTGATTGCCTGATTGTCGGCACCGGCTACTGCGTCTGCAGCAGTTTGCGCAGCGCTTCCGTCATCGACGCTCCCCGCTCAGGATCCATATGAAACTGCGCCGGCGTGTTCTGAAATAGCGCGATGGCCCACTTGCCCTCCCGCTTCACGGCTGTCAGCGCGTGCTGGGCGTTCAGCTTCGGATCGATGTCCGCCGCCCCCTCCGGCACGAGCCCGGAATAAGCGCGCAGTATCGCCGCTTCCGGCGTAAGCAGCTTCACGGCTTGGACGATCGCGACATAGCGCGGCGTCTTGTGATGCGCGAAGATCGGGACGGCATGATCGTGAATGCCCTGCCTGCCGGCAGCCTCGCTCCCGTCGAAACCGATCAGCTCGCCATCGGCCGCGAACGGGGCGGCCATTCGCTCCGCGCTGCGCGCGTTTCAGCCATTCAGCATATCCCGGTAAAGACGGACGACTTCCCATTCATCCGGCTGCACGATTTCGTCATGCGCCCGCCGCAGCTCCGCATATTGTTGAATGATGTCATCCGATTCCGATATGGACATTGTTCATCGCTCCCATTCGCAAGGCGTTTTGTGATACGCTTATAGAACCGATTTTAACAAGGAGAACCGATCATGCCAAATGCAGCCTCGCCTCGCCCGCAAGGCGAGAAACCGCGCCGGATTCTGTTCACCGGCGGCGGATCCGCGGGACATGTCAGCGTCAATCTCGCGCTCATCCCGCTCCTCCAGTCCCAAGGCTGGAACGCCATGTACATGGGCTCCAGCGACGGCATCGAGAAACAGCTCATCGGCAGGCTGGACGATGTCGCGTATTACGGCATCTCGACGGGCAAGCTGCGCCGTTACGTCGATCTGCAGAACGTGAAGGATCCGTTCCGCGTCGTGAAAGGCGTCTATCAAGCCTACCGGCTCATTCGGAAGCTGCGTCCCGACGTCGTCTTCTCCAAAGGCGGCTTCGTGTCCGTCCCCGTCGTGCTCGGCGCATGGCTGAACCGCGTGCCGGTCATCATCCATGAATCGGATTTGACGCCGGGCCTTGCGAACCGGATCGCGAATCCGTTCGCCCGCAAAGTATGCGTGACGTTCGGCGAGACGGCGTCCGTCATCAAAGGCGGCAAGGCCGTCCATATCGGCCCCGTCGTCCGCAGCGAGCTGCTGCGCGGCAACGCCCTGCAAGGCTTGCAGTGGAGCAAGCTGCTCCCGGGCAAGCCGGTGCTGCTCATCATGGGCGGAAGCCTCGGAGCGAAGAGCATCAACGGCGCCGTTCGGCGCAACCTGCCGCGGCTTACGCAAACGTACCAAATCATTCATCTGTGCGGCAAAGGCGAGCTCGACGAGAGCTGCAGCGGCGTCAAAGGCTATCGTCAATACGAATACGTGCACGACGAGCTGCCCGATCTCGTCGCTTGTGCGGAAATCGTCATTTCGCGCGCGGGCTCCAATTCGATCTTCGAATTTCTGGCGATGCGCAAGCCGATGCTGCTCGTTCCGTTATCCAGGAACGCGAGCCGGGGCGATCAAATTCTGAATGCGGAATCGTTCCGGAAAGCGGGCTTCTGCGAGGTGCTTCAAGAGGAAGAATTGACGGACGAGGCGTTCCTGGCGGCGCTTGGCCGTCTGTATGCCGACCGCGAAGCCATCCGCGCCCGCATGCGCGAGCATGGCGGCGGCGCTTCGGCGGCAGACGCCATCGCGGTGCTGATCCGCGAGAACAGCCTGCGCTAGCGTTGCGATTGTTCATGTATCGGCGCCGCACTAGCGGTCACGGTACAGCACGGCCGGGCCGTCGTCTGGCGAACAGCGGCCCGCCGGCTTTGTTTTCTTTTCCCGCCAATTGGCAATCCCATCCGTTTACAGCCTGCGTAGTCTTGTGGTAATCTGAATGGATCATCCTTTATTACGTAGAAGCGTCTAAGCGCGAAATTCGATGAGGAGTGCATTACATGGCTGATTTGACTGAACTGAGAACGAACATCGACGATATCGACCGGCAGCTGGTTGCGCTGTTGGCCCGGCGGTTCAACTGCACGGAAGAGGTCGGCATCTACAAGGACCAGCATGGCCTGCCCGCTCAAGATCCGTCCAGGGAAGCGCAGCAGTTTCAGAAAATCGCGCAGTACGCGCAAGAGCAAGGCTTGAACCCGGAGTACGCGGCAGCTATTTTCCGCCACCTGATGGATCTCGTTATCTCCAGGCACCGCGAGCTGCGATCGGTATCCAAGTAATCGCGCGCCGCAAGCGGCGCAGCCCGTATCCAAGGCCGTTCCGAAACTAGACTTCGGGACGGCCTTCTTCATTCTAAGCGCCAGCCCGGGCGACTGCGTCTGCGTCTGCGGAAAACCAAAAAACGGCAGCGTACCGAACGGTCGAACCGCTCGCGCACGCTGCCGCTTCTGCTTCAGCTTGCTTATTGTCGGGACTGCCGTTATGTGGACATCCCTCGTATCAGGAACGGGATTGCGGCTTCGCTTCCGCCGAAGGCTTGTATTCCTTCTGCTTGATCATGCGGTTCTTGCACAGCTCGCGAATTTCATCGTGCAGCTGTTTGGCGGACTTGCCTTCCGTCGCAATGCCAAGCCGTTTCGCCGTTTCCTGAAGGCGCGCCAGGCGCTGCGCTTTCTTCTCGGCTTTGAATTTCTCCCACTTGGCGGGATTCGCCTCGCGGGCGGCCTTCAGCTCCTTGTGCAGCTGCTCGGCGGATTTGCCTTCCGTCGCAATGCCGAAATACTGTGCCGCTTCCTGCATCAGCTCCAGCTTGCGGGCTTTGCGCACCTCGCTCTTATGGCCATGGCCGCCGCCGAAGCGCCAATGGTCACGCTCCTGCTCATGCTGTGCCTGCAGCTGTTCGGAAGAAGGCGTCGCCGCCTGGGCGTAGACGGGCAATGCGGTCAACAGCAGCGCGGCTGCCGTTCCAAGCGCAGCGATTTGCTTGCGCCATGATGGTGTTTTCAACTCAATCAGCTCCCTTCGCGGGCCATGCTTCGACCCATTCTGTGGTAGCTTGTCCACCCTCGGAACATTTTATCCAACATTCGCCAATCGTTATTTCTCCAGTTCCGCGAGCCTCTGCTGCAGCGCCTCCTTATTGAAATGCTCCCCGATGAACACCGCCACGTCATGCACCTCGCCCTGCGGCGTAATCCGGATAAACTCCGTCTCGCGGTAGGCGAACTGGAACAGAAACCGGCTGTTCGTGTCCGAGAACGTGACGATGCCCTTGGCGCGGTACACGTCCTGCGGCAGTCCGTTCAGCAGCTCTTCAAAGTCGTGGCTGTCGATCGGTCCGGCAAAATAGTGCGTCAGCGTCATGACATGCGCATGCGATTCATGCGCGTGGTGAGCGTGATCGTGAGTATGGTCGTGATCGTGAGCATCGCCATGGTCGTGGGCATCGCCGTGGTCGTGAGCATGGTCGTGATCGTGAGCATGATGGTCATGAACATGATGCTCGTGGGCGTGACCATGACCGTGATCGTGGTCTCCGTGATTGCAGCCGGGGCCGCATTCGCGGCCGGATGGATGCGCTCGTTCGGCATGGGCCGATCCGTCTGCGGCCGCAGGCGCCGCGCCCGGCTTCACCGCGTGAGTCGGATCGAAGATCGCGAGATCGATGACGCTGCGCACCGTCACCGTAAGCGGGGCGAACGCGTTCAGCTCCCGCGCGAGCTGCTGGACCTCGACGAGCTCCTCCGGCGCCAGCTTGTCCGCCTTATTCACGATCAAATCGGTCGCGCAGCGGATCTGATCCTGCATCAGCTTGAACGTACGGCCTCCGCGCTTGCTGCGCGCGAGCAGCTCCGGTCCGTCGACGACGGTCGCGATCGTGCGCAGGTCGATGCGCATGAGCAGCGCGGCTTCCGTTACGGCGTCGATGATTTCCATCGGATTCGCGGCGCCGGTCGATTCGATCAGCACGACGTCCGGCCGATGCTCCTCGATCAGCTCCTTCAGCTCGATGCCGAGATCGCTGCGGATCGTGCAGCAGATGCAGCCGCCGAGCATTTCGGCCATCGGCACGTCGCCCTCGATGAACTGCCCGTCCAAGTTGACGTCGCCAAGCTCGTTCATAATGATGGCGACTTTGATATCCTGCGCTTTATAGTAATCGACGACCTGATTGAGCAGCGTCGTCTTGCCGCTTCCCAGAAATCCGGACAGCAGGTGCACCGCGACCGCGCGGTCTTCCCGGTTAGCCGCATACGCCGAGCTCGAAGCTTGCGGTTCGTTCGTTGCATTCGTTGCATTGGCTGCGTTCGTTGCGTTCGTCGGTTCTCCGCCTGGCATGGTCATACTCTTCTTCCTCTCTCTTAAATAAACTGGCACCATTATACCGTTCCCCGCCGGATTTTAACAGTCGCGTCGGAAATGGTGTTAAATCCGCGCTCGGCCGCATATTGTTCTTTGAATGTGGACCTTGGAGGGGGGAGATGGCCAACATGGAGCAACGAGCGATACCTGTAGTTGTCCTGAGCGGTTTTCTCGGCAGCGGCAAAACGACCCTGCTGCTCAGGCTGCTGCAGCAGGCCAAGTCGAGCGGTTTGCGCGCGTCCGTGCTCATGAACGAGATCGGCGCGGTCGACGTCGACGGGACGCTGGTCAGCAGCGAGTCCGCCTATCAGCTGATGGAGCGCATTACGGAAGGCTGCCTCTGCTGCAGCAAGAAAGGCGAGCTTGCCCAATGTCTGGAACGGCTTGCGCTGATGCAGCCGGACGTCATTGTCATGGAGCTGACCGGGGTGGCGAATCCGGAGGAGATCGTGGAGGCGATGACCGACCCGTCCATCATCGGCAAAGTCGCGCTGCACCGCATCGTGACGGTGATTGACGCGGAACATACGCTTGATTATAACAGCATTTTCTCCTCGGACCGGGAGCTGATCCGGACGCTTCGCCGTCAAATCGAGGTGGCCGATATCATCATCGCCAACAAGGCCGATCTGATCTCCGACCGCACCGCCGACAAAGTACGCAAGCTGATCGAGGACCGCAACGGCTCCGCCTTGTTCGTCAGCGCGGTGCGCTGCGAGTTCGATGCCTCGCTCATTCTGGAAGGCATCGCGGCATCGGCCGGCCGGCGGCAGCCCGCCGTCTCCGGGACGCGGCTCGCCGCCTCGGCCGTTCGTCCGGCACCGGCCGGCGGGGCCGCCGGGGCGCCTGCCGTTGGCGGCGCGCGAATCGCGGCGGCAGGCGCTGCTCCCGGCACGCCGAGCGTGCGCGTGAATGCCGGGACGGCCGGCAGCAGCAGCCAGGCGGCTTCGGCGGGGCCGAGCGGCGGGTTCGCTCGCTCCGCGGGGGGCTCGGCGAGCGGGACGGACGGCGGCGGCCGAGCGGCTTCGGCGGCGCCGAGCGGCGGGTTCGCTCGCTCCGCGGGGGGCTCGGCGAGCGGAACGGACGGCGGCCGAGCGGCTTCGGCGGCGCCGAGCGGCGGGTTCGCTCGCTCCGCGGGGGGCTCGGCGAGCGGGACGGCGAGCGGCGGCCGGGCGGCTTCGGCGGCGCCGAATGGCGGATTCGCTCGCTCCGCGGGGGGCGCGGCGAGCGGGACGGACGGCGGCCGAGCGGCTTCGGCGGCGCCGAGCGGCGGGTTCGCTCGCTCCGCGGGGGGCTCGGCGAGCGGGACGGCGAGCCATGCAGGCGCCAGCGCAAGCGTGGTCGCGTCGCCGGGCTCGTTCTCGCGCATCCGGACGGCCGCTGTCTACCTCGACCCGGAAGCCGACATTACCCGCCGCCAGTTCGAGGCATTCGTCAGTGGGCGCGGCAACGGCTGCCTGCGCGCCAAAGGCTACATGCCTTTCGGCAAAGACGGCGCACCGTTACTATTCCAGCTTGCCGGCAAACGGATCGAATGGTCGCCCAGCGCGTACGAAGGCGCACCGTATTTCGTCATGATCGGCATTGACTTGGACGAAACCAAAATCAAGCAAGAGTGGGCTCGTCTCATCCGCAAGTAAAAAGAGGCCTCCGCCTCTTCGTGCAGCGAAATGCTCCCATGCAGCAGCTTTATTGAGGTCCGATACAGTATCTGGCCCCGAATTCCTGCCTTACGGCAGCTTTTCGGGGCTCGTTGCCGTTTTCGGACCGGAATTCCTGCCGCCTCGGCAATTTTTACGAGCCAGACGCCGTCTTCGGACACGAATTTCTGCCCACAGGCAGCTTTTTTGCGAGTCAGACGCCGCCTCCGGGCCCACATTCCTGCCGCAACAGCAACTTTTACGGGGCAGCTGCCGCTTACGAGCCTGATTTCCTGCTCCCATGGCAGCTTTTCCGGGCTAGATGCCGCCTCCGGGCCCACATTCCTGCCGCAACAGCAACTTTTACGGGGCAGCTGCCGCTTACGCGCCTGATTTCCTGCTCCCATGGCAGCTTTTCCGGGCCAGATGCCGCCTCCGGGCCCACATTCCTGCCGCAACAGCAACTTTTACGGGGCAGCTGCCGCTTACGCGCCTGATTTCCTGCTCCCATGGCAGCTTTTCCGGGCTAGATGCCGCCTCCGGGCCCACATTCCTGCCGCAACAGCAACTTTTACGGGGCAGCTGCCGCTTACGCGCCTGAATTCCTGCTCCCATGGCAGCTTTTCCGGGCCAGATGCTGCTTTCGAGCCCGAATTCCTTCCCACTGGCAGCTTTTCCGGTTCAGACACCGTATTCGGACCCGAATTTCTGCCTACGGGCAGCTTTTCCGGGCCAGACGCCGCCTCCGGGCCCACATTCCTGCCGCAACAGCAACTTTTACGGGGCAGCTGCCGCTTACGAGCCTGAATTCCTGCTCCCATGGCAGCTTTTCCGGGCCAGATGCTGCTTACGAGCCCGAATTCCTTCCCACTGGCAGCTTTTCCGGTTCAGACACCGTATTCGGACCCGAATTTCTGCCTACGGGCAGCTTTCCCGGGCTAGATGCCGCCTCCGGGCCCACATTCCTGCCGCAACAGCAACTTTTACGGGGCAGCTGCCGCTTACGCGCCTGAATTCCTGCTCCCAAGGCAACTTTCCCGGGCCAGATGCCGCCTCCGGGCCCACATTCCTGCCGCAACAGCAAATTTTACGGGTCAGCTGCCGCTTACGCGCCTGAATTCCTGCTCCCATGGCAGCTTTTCCGGGCTAGACGCCGCCTCCGGGCCCATATTCCTGCCGCAACAGCAACTTTTACGGGGCAGCTGCCGCTTACGCGCCTGAATTCCTGCTCCCATGGCAGCTTTTCCGGGCTAGATGCCGCCTCCGGGCCCACATTCCTGCCGCAACAGCAACTTTTACGGGGCAGCTGCCGCTTACGAGCCTGAATTCCTGCTCCCATGGCAGCTTTTCCGGGCCAGATGCCGCCTCCGGGCCCACATTCCTGCCGCAACAGCAACTTTTACGGGGCAGCTGCCGCTTACGAGCCTGAATTCCTGCTCCCATGGCAGCTTTTCCGGACCAGGTGCCGCTTTCGAGCCCGAATTCCTTCCCATGGGCAGCTTTTCCGGTTCAGACACCGTATTCGGACCCGAATTTCTGCCTACGGGCAGCTTTTCCGGGTCAAACGCCCCTTCCACGCCCCAAATCCTGCCGCCACGGCCACCTCCCTAACGCAATACCGCCTCCACCCCCGCATTCCCGCCAATTCGGCGGCCCGGCCTCGTCCCCGCGCTTGCGCCCGCACCAAATTGCCAAGCTCCAACAAGGAGGCCAGCCCCCAGGCAGGCCTTCTATCTCATTCACCAACCTCCTGCGAGGCAGGGGGAACCGTTTTTCAATCGCCAGCAGGGAGGATTTTGCCGACAAGCAAGGAACTACTTAATAAATACATTCAACGTTGAGTTGCGCGAAGGAAGGTACGCATGCAAGTAAAACTCGGATATTTCTTGTTTTTCTACGTCTTTTTGTACATGGCAAACGCCGTTTACGGCACGTTCATCCCGCTTTATTTTCAACACATCGGCTTTTCGCAATCGCAGATCGGCGCCCTGCTCGGCCTCGGCCCGCTGATCGCCATTCTGGCCCAGCCCGTCTGGGGACTGTTCAGCGACCGCGCCAAAACGAAAAACAGCATTTTGCTCGTCTTGATCGCCTGCAGCGGACTGTCGGTCATGTTCTACCCGGTTTCCAACGCTTTCGTCTACCTGCTCGTATTGATCTGCATCTTCACGTTCTTCCAGTCGTCCATCTTCGCCATCAGCGACGCGGTGACGCTGGAAGCGCTGGACAAGCGCGGGCGGGGCAATTTCAGCCTCATTCGGCTCGGGGGAACGGTCGGTTTCGCCATCATGTCGATCGTCTTCGGACTCGTCGCGGAGAAACGCATCGACCTGCTGTTCATCATCTACGCGCTCCTGCTCGCGGTCAGCTTCGCGCTCGTGCTGGGATTTCCCGCCATCGAAGGACACCAGGCCCGTAGCAGCAAAATGTCCGTCTGGGTGCTGTTCCGCAACCGCAAGCTGATGCTGTACATCGGCGCGAATTTCGTCTTCCAGATCACGCTGGGCTACTACTACGCGTTCTTCCCGCTGTACTTCAAAGACATGGGCGGCGACGCGGCTTGGCTGGGCTGGTCGATGGTCATCTCGTCCTTGAGCGAAGTGCCGTTCCTGCTGCTGTCGCACAAGCTGTTCCAACGCGTTCAAACCTGGCATATTCTGCTCGGCGCAGGCACGGCCGCGGCGCTCCGATGGTTTCTGTTCTCGCAGATCCACAGCGCCGCTTGGATGCTGCCCGCGCAGGCGCTGCATGGCCTGATCTTCATCGTCCTGTCGGTCACGCTCGCCAACGTCATCAACAAAGAAGTGCCGAACGAGCTCAAAGCCAGCGGTCAGACGTTGAACGGCCTGCTGACCATGGGCGTCGCCCGCATCATCGGCAGCTTGGCCGGCGGCGTTGCCAGCGAATGGTTCGGCATGCGCAGCATGTTCCTGTATAACTCCGTGCTGGCCATCGTATGCGTCGTGATCTTCGGGATTGTTTTCAAGTTCGAGGAAGGCAAAAAGGCGGCCGTGCTGAACGGCTAAACCGCACAACACGCATCCGCCTGAAGCAAGACGCCGCCGGCTGCCGCCGAGCATCTTGCCCGCCTACGAAGCCGCTTGATTGTACTTGCCTGTACTTGCCTGTACTTGCCTGTACTTGCCTTTACTCGCCTGTACTTGCCTTTACTTGCCTGTACTTGCCTGTACTCGCCTTTACTTCTACTTGTACTTGCCTTTACTTGACTGTACTTGTACTTGACTATACTGCGCTGAGCTGCACTAATAGCTGCGCCTACACCGCGCATCATGCGACTGACACCAACTGTACGGGAATCGGGGCACACCGCGCATCCCATACCGCAACGTCAAAGACCCTCCAAGTCCCGGCTTGGAGGGTCTTTGTTCGCGCCGTCAACGCTTCAGACGGGCGAATACTACATAGGAGTATGCGACCGGAATGAGCGACGCGAGCACGATCGCCCCGATGAAGACCGCGACCGAAGCGTCGCCCTCGAAGAACGCCGCAGCGAGCGCAACGACCCCGCCGAGCATCATCACGGGTCCGCCGATGCGATGCGTCTTCCGCCACACTTCCTCGTTCGCCAGCGTCCATGGCGTGCGGATGCCGAACATGTAATTCGGCCGAACCTGCGTCATGTAATTACCCATAACAGCGAACAAGAGCCCGACGGCGATCAGGATGATTTTGCGGATGTCGATGTCGTATCCCAGGTTGAAAACGATCATCGCCCAGCCCGCCGCCGTAAGCAGCAGCGCCGCGCCGAAGCGGCTGATTTCGAACGCTGCCGTGAAGCTGGCGAAATTCGCCTTCTTCGGATCCAGACTGCGCCGGATGCGCATCAGCAGCGGCACCAAGCCGAGCAATGCCAGCACGAGAATCGCGGCGTTCTTGCTCATCGTTCCGTTCACTTGATTGTGCACGCCGAAATGCGTCGCCATCGTCTCCGGCAGCCGGTCATAGAGCAGCAATGCGCCGATCGCGGGCGATAAGGCGAGCAGGAGATAAAGCGCTTCGCGTTTATTTTTCATCGTTATGCGCCTTCCCTTCTTTGCCGAGAATTTGAAACATCCAACCGATGACGTCTTCCACGACCGTCGTATGGAGCGAATAAATCATATTTTGCCCCTGCCGCTCATCCAGAACGAGTCCTGCCTGCTTCAGTAGATTGAGGTGGTGCGAGATGCTGGGCTTACTGATTTGAAAATGGTCCGCAACCTCGCCCGCGCTCATATTCCGTTCCCGCAGCAGTCGCAAAATTTCCCGCCTCGTCGGGTCGGCCAACGCTTTGAACGCTTCATTCACTTTATTCACTCCTTTAGATAATTAGAGAATTATCTAAATATCTAATATCATAGTACCCCTCGGCTCCCCTAATGTCAATCGGCGTTTCGGCGGATGGGTCGCAGCCCTTCTCGGCCTTCCGTCATGGCATCGCTTCTCTTCTCTACCGCTCCATCATGGCAATTGCAGCCTTTCCCGGCCGCTCCGTCATGGCAGTCGCAGCCCTTCTCCACCGCTCCATCATGGCATCGCTTCTTTTGTCTACGCTCTATCATGGCAATCGCGTCTCTCCCCGGCCGCTCCATCAAGGCCCACATACCCGCAGCCCCAACGCCTAGCCTGAGTCACCCCGGTCATCCGCCGCGCTCAAGCCAACCGCCTCCGAAAGAGAGAAATCCCCTGCAGAGCGCCGCTCCGCAGGGGATTTCATGCCTTCTCTCTGCCGCTATCCTTTAGAATCTGAAATACGCTTTCGCATTGTTATAGCAGACGCCCTGCACGATCTCGCGCAGCAGCTCCGGATCGTTCGGCGTTTCGCCTTGCTCGACCCACTCGCCGAGCAGGCTGCAGAAGATGCGGCGGAAATACTCGTGGCGCGTATACGACAGGAAGCTGCGGGAATCCGTCAGCATGCCGACGAAACGGGGCAGCAGCCCCATATTGCCGAGCGATTTCAGCTGCGCCAGCATGCCGTCCTTCGTATCGTTGAACCACCACGCGGCGCCGAGCTGGATTTTGCCCGGAATGCCCCCGCCCTGGAAGCTGCCGATGAGCGCCGCCAGCACGTCGTTGTCCGTCGGATTGAGCGAATAGACGATCGTGCGCGGGAGCTGGTCGTCCGCGTCGAGCCGGTCCAGCAGGCGGACGAGCGGCACGGCCACCGGGCTGTCGCCGATGGAATCGAAGCCGGTATCCACGCCGAGCTGCGCGAGCCGGCGGGCGTTGTTGCTGCGATGCGCGTTGATGTGGTACTGCATCGACCAGCCCAGCTCCGCGTAGAGCCGGCCCAGGAACAGCAGCGTATACGTCTTGTACTTCTTCTCCTCTTCCAGCGTCACGCCTTCGCCCAGCAGCGCTTTCTCATAGATGAGAGCCGCCTCCTCGTGCGTCGTCTCCGCCCATGGCACGTAATCGAGCGCATGGTCGGACACCCGTCCGCCGACTTCATGGAAGAACTTCGCCCGCGACTCCAGCGCATGCAGCAAATCGTCGTAGCTCGCCAGCTTGCGGCCCGCCGCCTCGCCGAGCTTCTCCAAGTAGCCGAGGAAAGCGGGGCGGTTGATCTCAAGCGCCTTGTCCGGCCGGAAGGAAGGCAGCACGCGGAAGCCCAGCTCCGCCTCTTGCTCCGCAAGCAGCCGGTGGTGCTCCAGCGAATCCGCGGGATCGTCGGTCGTGCATACCACTTCGACGCGGGAACCGCGAATGAAGTCCTGAACGGCGTAGCCGCTGCCTTGCAGCTTGGCGTTCGCCTTCTCCCAGATGACCGGCGCGTTCCGCTCATTGATCAGCTCTTCGATGCCGAACAGCCGCCGCAGCTCCAGATGCGACCAGTGGTACAGCGGGTTGCCGACCGTCATCGGCACCGTGCGGGCATAGGCCAGGAAGCGCTCGTAATCGGTGACGCCTTCCCCGCCGGTAATGTATTTCTCTTCGACCCCGTTCGCGCGCATGGCCCGCCACTTGTAATGATCGCCGTACAGCCACACCTCGGTCAGATTGGCGAATCGGCGATTCTCGTAGATTTCCTGCTGGCTCAGATGGCAGTGGTAGTCGATGATGGGCATATCGGCCGCGTAGTCGCGGTACAGCTGCTTGGCCGTCTCGTTGTTCAGCATAAAATCGTCATCCATAAACGCTTTCATAATAGAGCGGACACCATCCTTTGGCAGAAATGATCATTCCCAGCATACAGCAACATTTGCGCGGGTTCGCGGCCTTTCTTGCCTTTATCCGTTCCGTCTTCGCTTATTTTGCGCTAAAATAGAGCTCAACCAGCGGGTCGGCCGCCTTCAGGCGCAGGCCCCGACTACAGGAACGACGGAGGCGCGGCATGAAGCTGAAACCGGATGAGCCGTTCACGTTCGGCGACGAGGACGGCGACTTCTACATTCAACAGGTGCACCGGACCAAGCCGTTCGGGCGGATGAACCATATTCATCATACCTATGAAATCTATTATTTGCTGTCGGGCGAGCGGGTGCATTTCATCGATCGGCGGACCGTGCGGCTGACGGCGGGCGACCTCGTCCTGGTCAGCAAGGGCGTCGTGCACAATTCTTCCGAAATCGGCTCCCCGGAGCATGAGCGCATCGTCATTAATTTCAGCGACGGCTTCCTCGGGACCGGCCATCCGCTGCATGATCCGCTGCTGCTGGCGCCCTTCGCGCAGCAGGCGCGCGTGTTCAGGCTGAGCGCCCAGGAACGCGTCTTCGCGGAGCAGCTGCTCGGCAAAATGATCGCCGAGGCCGATCAGCAGCGGCCCGGCTGCGAGGTGTACCTCCGCCTGCTGCTCGCGGAGCTGCTGCTGTTCGCCGCGCGCCACCCCGTCGACGAACGCCCGGAATCGCCGGGACAGCAGAATCCGCTGCATCAGAAAATTACCGAGATCGCCGCGTTCATCGGCGCCAACTATGCCGCGAAGCTCACCCTTCCCGAGCTCGCGAAGCGGTTCTTCGTCAGCCCGTACTACTTGAGCCGCTCCTTCAAGGCGGTGACGGGGTTCACGCTGATCGAGTACGTCAACCTGACCCGTATCCGCGAGGCGCAGAAGCTGCTGCGCGAGACGGATCTCAAAATCATCGCCGTCGCCGAGCGGACAGGCTTCGAGAGCGCGGGGCATTTTGACCGCATGTTCAAGAAACTGACGGAAACGACGCCGCTGCTGTACCGGAAACTGAACCGTTTGTAAGCGTCGCGTCCAGCGGATCGCCGGCTTCAACCGCTCCGGCCGGAAGGCTCCAGTAGGAGGATTCGCCTTTCTTGTCGAGTACGATGAGGATATGGCCTTGCTCGTCATGGATCAAGGCGGACACAACATCGACCCGCTTCATCGCTTCTCCTCGCTCCCCCCGCTCATGCAGCCTGCTTCCGAAGCGCCGGAGCTTCGTTCATTCCTCGTCCCAAGCATCCAGGCCGAGCAGCTTGCGGCCGAGCGGCGTCAGTTCGGGCGAGCTCGCGAACGCCGTCTGCTCCCAGCGGCGCGGATCGCCGGGAAACGCGGGATGATTCTCCGGCCCTCTGCGTTCCCGCCACAGTCTGACGCGGCGCGCCCGTTCCTCGTCGCTCCGCTCCGGATACATCGATATATATTGCGCGTAACGCGGCAGCGTATTGCGGTTATGCCCGTTGCCGTGCGCCAGCAGCACGTCCCAGATGACCAGGTCGCCGGCTTTCCCGGGAATGACTTCGACGTCGTAGCCCGTCAAGTCCGGCACGCGCGGATTGCGATCCTTCGGCTGCCGCTCCAGATACTGCTCCAGGTCCCGGTAGATCGAGGGCACGCATTGAAATCCGCCCTGATTCGGGGCCGTATCGGCCAAATAGAGCACGCCCTGCAAGTGGCGTCCCTTCGGAATCGGAGACGGGAGGCTGCTCGTGTCCGTGTCCCAATGGATGAAGCTGTTGTCCAGATGCTGCTTGTCCGCCTTCGCCGGCAGCTTCATATTCACGCGGTCGATGCTCACCCACAGCTTGCGCTCGTTCAGCAGTTGGCTGAACGCATCGTAGACCTCGGGCAGCTGCCGGTTGTCCCACATCGACGGGTGCTGATACAGCTCGACCATGCCGTCCCGGTTCATCACGCCCTGCGGCGGATCATACCAGTTGTCCGGGTCGGATCCGTCCTTGCCGAGACAGGCCCAGATCGCCTCGATCACCTTGTCGCAATTCGCTTTCGGCACGATGCCTTCCAATTTGACGTAGCCGTTCCGGCGAAAAAACGCCACCTGCTCCTTCGTGATTGCCGCCATGCCGCATCCCTCCGATTTGCAATTTTTGGTTTTGTCCTGCCAATTGCTTCGGCCAATTGCTTCTGCCGCTTCTCATTTCGCCCGCTTTGCCTCTTATACGACCGGGGATCCAACCCCATCTTCTCATGCTTTGCGCTTGTCCCCTATACGGCTGGAGTCGGCGGCAGTCTCATTCAGCCGTGCCCCGCCGATGCTTCCGCTATTGCAATAGACGCAGCATCTGCACGACCGGCCTGCCGTCGCCCACCAAGCGGACTTCCCGGCTGCGCAGCTGCGAGGAGCCGTCCCCGTCGAGGAAAACCCCGCCGGCGAGCTTGCCCGCTCCGATTCGCTCGATAATCGCGGCGCGGAATTCGGCCAGCGTGCCCTTCGTCGTGCTCACGACCAAATAAAGCTTGCCCTCGGCATCGTAGACGGCCGCCGTGCGAAGCCGGGCGTCATCGATATTCGGCGCCTGCTCCGCTTCGGCCTGCCCCCGCCACGCATCGTCCCGGCCAAGGCTCATGCTGATGCCGCCCTGCGCCCAGTAATGCGCGCGGTCCGTGACGCGCAGCTCCGCCGAACGGCTGACGGTCTGCACGCTCAGCCGGTTCGCGGCGCCGTCCCAGACGAGCGTACCCCGGGCGTACTTGGCGTTCAGTTCGCCCGATCCGTAGACGCCCGGCGCCGCATTGACGGGCAGGCCGTCCGCTTCCGCGATGCTGAGCAGCGCGTCCTGGTAGAAGAACCCGCCGTTCACGCCGTAGAACGGCCCGGCCGCCACGTTGGCGTGGATCGACACCGGACGGACGTTGTCCGGCCGCGTGATCATGTAGTGCAGCTTCATCCCGTTCGCGGCTTCGGCCTGTCCGTAGACGTAATCATGCGGCATGTCCAGCTCCTCGTCCTTCGGCTGGCTCGAGCCGAACGGCCGGACGAGCAGAAACAATACCGCGCCCAGCACGAAGACCAATGCCAGTCCGCCGCAAACGATGGGCAGGAGGAGCGCTGATTTTTGCTTCGTCGTCGTTGATGATTGATTATCCATTTCTCCTACCTCTTACGCATGCATGTGGTTGACTTACGGCGTTTCGGACAGATGCCAGCACACCCCGGCCGGATCGATCAGATGCACCTCGCGTTTGCCCCACGGGAAGAGCGTCGGCTCCTTCGCCTTCATGGGGTACGCCTCGCTCCGCGCCATCGCTTCGATGCGCGCCCACCAGCCGTCCAGATCATCGACGGCCAGCTCCAGCATATACTGCTCCTGGAACGCCTGATTGTCATAATTCTGCAAGTAGAACTCCTGCTCGCCCAGCCTGAACACGCTGAGCGACGCATCGGCGTAACGCTTCTCGAAGCCGAGCTCCTCGAAGAACCGCTGCGCGAGCGCGTAATCCGCGCCGGACGGCACGAACGGCCGCAGCTTAAGCGCGTTCATGCTGTACCTCGCGGGTAGGCCAGATGCCGGCGAACCAGTCGAATGCCAGCTTGCCCGAAATTTGATGGTCGCCTTCGAAGCGGTCGTACGCGAGCAGCGTTTCGGCATTCGACTGGCGATAGATCGCGCGCAGCTTGTCATGCGCCTCGTCGGCCGCAGCCACCGGGAAGATCGGATCCTCCGTGCCCGCTTCAATCAGCAGCGGCCGCGGCGCGATCAGACCGAGCAAATCCGGCAATTCCGCAAGCTGCGACAGGCCGGGAATGAAATTGTCGATGCAGTGGTGGACGGAGAGAATACTCGCTTGAAACGTATTGGCATACCCGCTGACAACGGCTGCCGCAAGCCGTTCGTCGATGGCCGCGGCGAACGCGGAAACCAAGCCTCCGCCGGAAATGCCCATGCAGCCGATCCGATCCGGCGCCGCATCGCCGCGAGAGAGGACATAATCCACGCAGCGGAGCGTCTCGAACACGCGGTGGCCGGCCATCGTCTGCCCCATCATGAGCAGGTTCGTGGACAGCCGGTAGCAGGAATCCCCTTTCTCCGCATCCTCCGCCAGCCTGCGGTCGCCGAAGCCGAGCAGCTCGGGCACGATCGTCAGATGCCCGCGCCGAACGAGCTCGAGCGCGAAATTCCGCTGGTACCCCGGATCGTCCCCGGTCTTCTCCGAGCCGTCCGGATTCAAGCCGACAAGGTCGCGGCTGCCGTAGCCGTGGCCATGAATGGCAATGACCGCGCCGCGCTCCCGGTCGTACGTCTTCGGAATCAGGACGTACGCCGGCATCGTCAGCGGCCCGAAGGTCGAGATGGCGATGCGTTCGCGTGTATAGCTGCCGCAATCGACGGACTCCAGCAGTACGGGCGCCAGCTCCTGCCGCCCTTCGGGTACGCCGAGCAGGCGCACGAACTGTTCCTTCAGCCGGGCGCGCCATGCTTGCCATTCTTCCGGCGTCCGCGCCTCGAAGCCTTCGGCAGGCTTCACGCTGTCATAGAGATGCTGCAAATAATGATCCGGATTCCGCATATTTCGATTCCTCCCATGGAATAGTGATGGCCATTCGTGTTCATCGTGCTCTGAACCCTTTTCGAGACCGCCCGCCGAACTCCTCCCATTATGGCAAAATCAATGCGTTATAAAATCAAAAACAATGACCGGCAAGCCGGCCATTCCAGTCCATGCGAAAAAGGGCCTCAGAAGCCCTTTAAGGGATTCAAAGACCCTGATGCGATCAAATGCCGGTACTCGGCCGTTTTCGATCGCGATACCGAAACCGATATGTCCCCTCCGCCTTTGAACAGGGCGATGTTGCCGTTGATGCTCAATTGAATGCAATCGATCAAATTGACATTGACCAGACAGGAGGGATGCAGCAAATCGAACCCGTACGGCAGGAGCATCTGTTGGTACTTCTCCATGTTATCCAGCTGCAGATACGTGCCGTCCCTGGTAACGAACATCGGGATCCCCGGCTTGTATCGTTTCGAGCCTTTCGGCGTGACGCCCATGTATAGCACTTCGTTTAAGATATCGATGTCTCTGCAGACCACTTCACCATTGACCGGCTCTATTTTGACGCCATAAACCGTTATTGGCATGTGCTCCCCTACTTTATCTTGTTCTTCGCGAGGCGTTGCGGTTATGTTATCGTAACATGCGGCACTACCGGAATTTGTCGAATGACGTCTATGGAGACAGCAATGCAACATGCTCCGTTTATATTGAACCTCGTCCCGTGAAATGGTACGGTTAGTTATTTATGGAAGTAATAGAGACTAATCATCCGCAAGACGGGAGAATTAGTCTCTTTTTATTAAATGACGATATTCTTTTGTTTTGCTCTTCGAAATATAGACGGCGTGTTCCGGCGCATCTTTGAAATACGCGATGTTCCCGTGCGGAGTAACGACGATACGGTCGACTTTGTTCGTGTTCACTAAGAACGAGGATGTAAACAGGTCAAACCCCTGCGCTCTGAGCGCCTTCACATAATGATCCAAATTATAGAGCAGCAGGTACCTTCCGAAGGCCGTATGGAACAACGGAATACCTGGAGGCAAGTCCCCGTGGCGAGGCGTTACCTCCATATAGAGAATGTCCTCTACTAAATCAATATTCCGGTATTCGATCTGACCGTTCACCGTATCGATGTTAATGCAATAACTGGATGCTTTCATTCGATTGCATTCCTTATTTCTTGTCATTTGGAATTGTTACCGATCCAGCCAGCCATTTAAATGGAGTGATTTTATCCGTTTTGCTCGCTTTTGGTTCAACCATTTTCGACAGCTGTTTAGCGATCATCCGCTTCATATTCTTCATTGTTTTTCACCCCCTTCGTTTAATTAGCGTACCGGACTGCGCCAGGAACGATAGCGCGATAACCGGCATTAAAACAAAGCAATTTAACAGGACGGCAATGACGGGCAATGCAATCTTTCGCTCGGAATACCGATAGATTAAAGCGGCGGAAAAGATATTCAAGACGATTATGGTTTCATCGTTCAAATGAATATGCGGTATGAACGACAGCAAGCATGTCGAAAATATAAAACAATGATCAAGGCTTTTGAAATGAAAACCGCCGGTATGAATCCGCAGCAAAATAAAGCAAACCAAGCCAATGCATGTCGGGATGAACTTCCCGGTAAACGCTCCAACAAGCAGAACCGTTGAAATAGCGCCGTAATTATTAAGATGAATCGCTACTAAGGCTGTCAGACGCTCGACGCTGCTCGTTATTTCATCGTTGCTCTTCTTCATCCACTCCGCTATGACACCGGCTGTCTTAAGAACGACTCCCAATCTTCTCTCTCCTATACGTCAAATATGTAATTGCAAGGCATAGTACAGTCGCAAGCACTGAAAACGCAATTACACTGAAGCTAAAAACGAAGGAGTACGAAGTTATGCTCAACAGTACAAGGGATAACACGGAAACGGAGAACATCCTAATCTGCTCTTCATTCAGTTTAATAGTGATGTAGAAATCGTGAGGCGGGCGAATGAACTTTGTTTTGCCCAAGTCATATTTATGAATGAGGACAGCTATGAAAAAAGCGCTGCACTGGGATGATAGTTGAACGAGCCGCACTTCACTGGAGCTTGTTTCGGAAAGCCCCACTGAAGAGAGCCAGCCCAAATGACTAAAAATCACGCTAACAATCGCTTGAACGGCAAAATAGCCTGCAATGCCTACCGCCGCAATGATAATGGATCGATGCCATTTGATTTTCACAATGTAGCGAAGGCAAATAATCAACAGAACGATATGTACTACTGGATCGATGGCAGCAAAATGAATAACTTCTCGAATGATATAAGAGATGGCAGCCAGCAATCCGCAAATAATAGAAATTTCTTTGCCATACTCTTTAATCGGGTATTGAAAAACCGACATCATCAAGAAGACAATTGCCATTGTATCTAAGCAATCAAGCAGTAAATAGATGATTACGTCCAAACAAAGTCGTCCTCTCTAACAACATCTGTTAAATCAAATAGTACAGGAAAAATTGACAAATTACTACAGAAAATGAATATGATCCTAGTGTTTTTCTACTCTACGGCCCTATGGAAATCAAATGCCTGTATTCGGCCGTTTTGTTCCGCGACACAGGGACGAACATATCTCCTCCATCTACGAAATAGGCGGCATTGCCGTTCATGCTCAATTCGATGCGATCGATCAGATTGACGTTGACCAGGCAAGAAGGATGGAGCAGATCGAACCCATGCGGCTCGAGGACCTGCTGGTACTTCTCGATGGTGTCCAGCTGCAGGTACGTCCCGTCCCTCGTGACGAACATCGGAATGCCCGCTTTGTATCGCTTCGAGCCCTTCGGCGTTACTCCCATATATAAAACCTCGTTGATGATATCGATATTCCTGCAGACCACTTCGCCGTCGACCGGCTCGATTCGGATACAATAAACCGTTCTCCCCATAAGGCTCCCCTTCTTATCGGCATGTTCTGTGTTCGGTCCTTCGATAACCGGCAGCATATTCGACCGGCACGCCAGCATAAGCAGCCGGCGTTCAGGACAAACTTAAGCACATGCCGAACGTCTATCCATTTATGACAATTATACCCTTTTACTAACTGTCAGTAAATACATTTCAAACAAATAGTTCATTATCATACGCCTTCACATTAACTACTGTTAATTAAGAAAGGGGGCTATCAGATGGACTATGTCTTGCTAGGCAAGCGTCTGCGCGCGGAACGGCAGAAATTAAATCTGACCCAGGAAAAACTGGCGGAGAAGATCGACGTCTCCGATGCCTATATCGGTCAAATCGAGAGAGGACAACGATCGCTCACGCTCGATACCCTTGTGAAATTGACGAACAAGCTAGGCGTCACGGTCGATTACTTGCTGCATGACTCGATTCAGGTCGAAGACGAGCAATTCATGAACCAGATCAGGCAAATCATGACGGATCGAACCCCGAAGGAGAGACAGATGGCGCTCGATATCTTGAAAATGATGTTTGCGCATCTGGACGATATCCATGCCCAGTCTTAGGATGCATGTTATGACGCACGGTCAGGTCCGGCAAGCGGAATCGTCCGGCGTCCGCATTCCCGCCAGCGCAGCTCACGAGCGTCTCTCTAACCATAAGAAAACCGGGAGCCCGCAAGGGTTTCCCGGTTTTTTTGACTTCATCGCGATTGCTTCGTCGCACTTGCATAATCGTTATTATTTCGTCGTTGTCTTGTTGTACGTATCGATCTTCGCCGTGATGTCCTTGGCCGCGCCGTCCAGCGCCTTCTTCGGATCCGTTCCGCCGAACGCGGATTCGATCGCGCTCTCGACGATCTGGCGCGCCTCGGGGAAGACGCCCATGACGGCGCCTTGCGTGGCGGTGCTCAGCTTCGTCGCGTGCAGCTGGTCGACGGCCGTCTTGAACTGCGGGTAGGCCGCCATGTTGTCTTTGACGATCTGCTCGTCGTAGGCTTTCTTCGTGATCGGGAAGTAGCCGGTATTGATATGCCACTTCGCTTGAATGTCCGGCTGTGCCAGGTACTTGATAAATTCCCATGCCGCCTTCTGCTCTTCGGCCGGCTTGTTGTTCATGATCCAGTTGCTCGCGCCTCCGACGACCACGCCGCCGTCCTGCGCGCCGTCCGGCTTCGGCAGGAACGCCGTGCCGACTTCGAACTTGCCCTTGGCGCCGTCGACGTAACCGCGCAGTCCCGCCGTCGAGTCGAGCGTCATGCCGATTTGACCGGCCAGGAACGCCTTCTTCGTGTCGTCCGTCTTGCGTCCCAGGTTCAGCGCCACCTTGCTGTCGACGAGATCCTTCCACCACGTCAGCGTCTTCACGCCCGTATCGCTGTTGACCAGCGACTCCGAAGCCGCGTCGGACCTGCCGTTGCCGTTGTTGAGGTAGTCCGCGCCCTGGTTGGCGAACAGCTGCTCCATGAACCAGCCGTAGATGGCGAACGAAGCGCCCGTCTTGCCGTCCTTCGTCAACGCTTTCGCGTCGTTCTTCACTTCCTCGAACGTGGCCGGCGGCTTCTCGGGATCGAGGCCTGCCGCCTTGAACATGTCTTTGTTGTAATACAGAATCGGGTTAGACGTGTTGAACGGCATGGAATACAGCTTGCCGTTGAACGTATAGTAGCCGAGGATGTTTTCTTCCAGGCTGGAAATGTCGTAATTGTCCGCATCGATGAAATCCTGCACCGGCGTGATGGCCTTGGAGTCGATCATGAATTTGGAGCCGATCTCGTATACCTGGATGAGCGTCGGCCCGGACTTGGAATCCATGGAAGCTTTCAGCTTGTTCAGGCTGTCGTCATACGTGCCTTGGTAAGCCTCTTCGACCTTGATGTCGGGATGCGACGCATTGAAATCGGCTACGAGCTGCGTGACCGCTTTGCCCAGCTCGCCGCTCATCGAATGCCACCAGACTACTTTGACCGGTTCCTTGCTTTGTTCGGTGTTCGCGGCCGCTCCCTTGTTGTTCGCCGCCCCGGCTTCCGTGCCCGCTGCCGCGTCGTTCGCCGGCGCCGTGCCGTTCGTCGCAGCCGCGTTCGCCGCCTGCTTGTTCGCGTCGTTCCCTCCGTTAGCCGCGTCGCTGCCGCAAGCGGCCAGCATGAACGTCAATCCTGCCAGCGCCAGCGGCAAACCCGCGTGCTGCCTCCAAGCCTTCTTCGTCATTCTCTTCTCTCACTCCCACTGTATAATATGATTTCGGTTGGAAGAACTTCTCCGCCGCCCCGATTGCGGCGACGGCTTCCTCCTATATGGATGCACGTCCGAAGACGATTCCCCCGCTTGGAAATGAACTGGCCGCATGGCCGCCTTAGCCTTTCACCGCTCCCGCGGTCAAGCCGCGGACAAGCTGCTTCAGTCCCAGGGCGAGCAGCAGCAGCGACGGCAGCAGGACGAGCATAACGCCCGCCAATACCAGATTCCATACCGTCACTTCTTGAAACTGCAGCATGCTGATGCCGATCTGGACCGTCCGCTTGGCGTCGGAGTTCGTCACGAGCAGTGGCCACAGGTACATGTTCCAGGCGTTCAGGAACGCGTAGACCCCAAGCGACGCGAGCGCGGGACGGGAGAGCGGCAGCACGATCAGCGCCCAATGGCGGACATGCCCGCATCCGTCGATGCGCGCCGCTTCGAACAATTCCCGCGGCAGCTGAAGGAAGAATTGCCGCAGCAGGAATACGCCGAAGCCGGAAGCGACGAACGGCACGATCATGCCCTGGTAGGTATCGAGCCATCCCCATGATTTGACCGTCAGGTAGTTCGGAATGACCGTCACTTCCCACGGGATCATCATCGTGGACACGAATACCGCGAACCAGAATGCCCTGCCGCGAAACGGCACGTAGACGAAAGCGTATGCCGCCATCGCGGCTGTAACACCCTGACCGACCATGATGGCAATCGATATAATGAAGCTGTTCATCAGGAACGTCTGCAGCGGCACGAGCTCGAGCACCTCGCGGAAGCTGCCGAAGTAGAGATGCGACGGAAACATTTTCGGCGGATATTGCGCCGATTCGTCAGGCGTCATGAACGAGGCGAGCGCCGTGTACGCGAGCGGATACAGCACGGCGAGCGCCGCTGCCGCAAGCGCCGCGTACAGCGCGATCCGGCCGATCGTTCGGCCGTACGGCCCCAGCCGATTCGTCGTCAATGGTAATGCACCTTCCTCTCGGCGAATCGGAACTGCAGGAATGTCAGCAGCATGATGATGGCGAACAGCACCAGGGCGTACGCGCTGCCCGTTCCGAATTGATAATTGACGAACGCTTCCTTGTAGATCGAATAGACGAAGACTTCCGTCGAGCCGGCAGGCCCGCCTTTGGTCAAAATATTGATCTGTCCGAACGACTGGAACGCGCCCATGATCGAGACGACCGACAAGAAGAAGAGCGTCGGCGACAGCAGCGGCATGATGATCTGGAAGAACGTACGGAACGGGCCGGAGCCGTCGATGCGCGCGCTGTCGAATATATCGTCAGCGATGCCCTGCAAGCCGCTCAGCAGCACGATATATTGGAAGCCGATATTCATCCAGACGGTCATGATCGACACCGAGACCAGCGCCCAAGCCGGATCGGTCAGCCACTGCACGGGATCCAGTCCCAGGCGCGTCAGAAAATAATTCAAGGTGCCCGTCGTCGGATGGAACAGCATCATCCAGATGACGGACGACGTGCTGACGGACAGCGCCGTCGGCAGCGAGAAGACGAACCGGAACAGCCGCATGCCGCGCAGGCTGCCATGCGTCAATGCCGCGAGCAGCAAGGCCGCGAACAACCCGGGCGGTACAGTGAACGCGGTGAATTTGATCGTGACCAGCAAGCTGTTCCAGAACGCCTCGGCGCGAAACAGCGACGTGAAGTTATCCAGTCCGACGAACGCCGCCACCCGGCCCCGCGGGTCGGTCAGGCAAAGACTCAGGTACAGCGATTTCAAGAGCGGATAGAACAGGAATACCGCGAACAGCGCGAGCGACGGCGCCATGAACAGGTACCCCGTGAAATTGTCTTTCCCAGCGGTCGAAAGGAACGGCTTGGCCTGCCGCGTCCGGCCGACCGCGCGCCGCCGCGCCGCCAGCCCCGCTTCCGTCGTATTCATGAACAGACATCCTCTCCTATAATTTCCATAGGTAGGATAAGCTTGCCCTGTTAACGATATGTTTTCAGAACATGAAGAAATTGTATGGATTAGCGATACGTATGGAATAATCGAGAAGCGCAAAGAGGCCGATCCGACGGGATCGACCTCCGATTACAGCGAATTGCGGCTGGCAGTGCGGTTTATTTACGGTTGACGCCGCGGTTCGCTTGCGGCTGGCGCCGATTGAGCACGCGGGAATATGAAGCTTGCTTCCGTTACCCGGCCGCCTGCACGTCGTAGGCTCGCTTCAAGTCGGCAAGCCCTTTCGCCGCGACTTCTTCCGCCGTCATGCCGCCGAAATCGGCGATGAACAGCTCCAGCGACAGGAAGCCGCGGTAGCCCGAATCGTACAGTTGCTGAGCGATTGCCGACGTCGGCGCGACGCCTTCGCCCGGGAAGACGCGGTCCGCGTCGGTAATGACCGCTTGCGCCGGCTCGGCCGGGTAATCGTTCACGTGGAAGATGCCGATGCTGCCGCCGTCCACCTGCTTCAAGTCCTCCAGGGAGCTGCCGCCGGTGTACATATGGAACGGATCAAGCAGCAGCTTCGCTCCGGCGACGCCGCTCTCGCGCTTCACGACGAGCGCTTGGTCGATCCGCGACAGGTTGCTCGCGCGTCCCCAGAACTCCAGGTACACGTCGATCCCGATGCGTTTGCCAAGCTCCGACAGGCGCGCGTAGTGCTGCGCCATCTCGGCCAGCGGCACGTCCGCCACGTCGCCGAACGGCGGCGCGGCCACGGCGACGCAGCCGATCTCCGCCAGCATGCGCATCTCGCGCTCGGCTTGCGCGAAGCCCGCCTCGCGCACGGCCTCGTCGCGATCCGACCACTTGAAGAACGCGATCGCGTTCGCGAGCACGACGCCCGACTGCTCCAGGCTAGCGCGCAATTCGCCAGTGGAACCGCCCTGCTGCAAATACTGCTCGATTTCGCTCACCCATAATTCAATGCCGTTATAGCCCGCTTCCGCGGCGATGCGCACTTGTTCCAATACGTTCAGCTTGAACGGGAACAGCGTCGATGCGTTGAGCGAGGTTTGAAATGGAAACATGGATATTCTCTCCTTTGCTGATTAGCGATGCTATGGTGATAAGGCAACGTTGCTATGACTAGGCTGCTATGCCTATGTTGCTATGGCTTTAGGTTGGTTTGGCTTCATGCTGCTATGGCTTTAGGCTGCTATGGCTTTAGGCTGCTATGCTTGCCTGCTGCCCTTATGCGATCGGCGCCGTTTCGGCGAACGTGACCGGCAGCGCCCGGCCTTCCTTGCTGCTATGCTTGCCTGCTGCCCTTATGCGATCGGCGCCGTTTCGGCGAACGTGACCGGCAGCGCCCGGCCTTCCTTGCTGCTCTGCAGCGCCAGCTCGATCAATTGAATCGCCAGTCTGGCTTCTTCCGGCTTCACTTCCAGCTCCGCCTGTCCGTTGATATGTTCCATGACGTTCCGGTAATAATCCACGTAGGAGCCCGGAATCGTCTCGATGACGCCTTCCGCGCGCAGTCCGCCGAGAGAGGTGTTGATCTTGCCCCACAGTTCCTTCGGCTCCTTGCCCCAATTGCGCACGGCCGACGGCTGCGCGCCCGCGATCAGCGCCGCTTCCTGCGGGTCGATGCCGTACTTGACGAACGAGCCTTTCGCACCGTGTAAGGCATAGCGCGGGAACGATTCGCGGACGAACTTGGACGACTTCAGGCGCACCTTCAGCCCGGTGCCGTAGCCGAGCGTCACGTCGAAATAGTCATGGGCCTCGCCGCCGCGCTGCTTCCGTATATCGGCGGCAATCGTCGCCGGGACTCCGAACAGCCTGAGCGCCTGATCCAGGAGATGGACGCCCAGGTCATACCAGACGCCCGTGCCCGGCTCGCTGCCCTCGCGCCAGTTGGTCGATTTCAGCACCGGCGCGAAGCCGTCCCAGTGGAACTCGGCTTCCATTACGTCGCCGAGCAGCTCCTGGCGCAGCAGCTCGCAGATCGTCAGGAAATCGCCGTCGAAGCGGCGGTTGTGGAAGACGGTCAGCACTTTGCCCTGCTTCTTCGCGAGCGCGATCAGCTCGTCCGCCTCGGCGGAGGACGGCGTGAACGGCTTCTCGACGACGACATGCTTGCCGGCTAGGAGCGCGTCCTTGACGAAGTCGTAATGATCCGTGCTCGGCGTCGTCACCACGACGAGATCGATCGTCTCGTCCGCGTACAGCTCCTCCGCGCTCTTCACGACTTCCACCCATGGATACCGTTCCTTGGACTTGTCGCTCCGGCGTTCGACGACCTTGGTCAGCGCAAGGCCCGGAACCGACGTGATGACCGGCGCATGGAACACGCTGCCCGCGAAGCCGTATCCGATCAGGCCGACCTTGAGCGTCTTGCTCATTGGGCAACGACCCCCATCTTGCTCAAGTTATTGTAGCTGATCGCAATGCTTTCGAACGGCGAACGGCGGCAGGCATCCTGCTCGACCACGAGCCATTCGGTGCCGATTTCCTCGGCGACGGCGAGAATCGCCGCGAAATCGAGCACGCCTTCTCCGACCTCCGCGAAGAACCGCTCGTCGCCCGGCTCCATGTCTTTCACGTGCAGCAGCGGGCAGCGGCCTTTCAGCTTGCGCAGGTACGCCGCCGGATCGACGCCGCCCTTCTGCGCCCAGTAGACGTCCAGCTCCAGCTTCACCAGCTCGGGATCGGTCGCGCCGAGCAGAATATCGAGCGCGGACTCGCCGTCGAACTGCCGGAATTCCCAATCGTGATTGTGGTAGAGGAACTGGAGCCCCCGCTCGCGGCAGGCCGCGCCTACGGCGTTGAACGCGCGTGCCGCTTCCAGCACGGCCTCGCGGGAATCGAACCGGTAGGACAGCGCGACATAGCGCGCGCCGAACAGCTTCAGGAATTCGGCCAGCTTGTCCAAGTCGTTCTCGAGCTGCTCCAGCCCTGCGTGGCAGCCGACTACCTGCAGGCCGATCCGGTCGAAATGGGCTTTCATCTCCTCGATCGTCACGCCCTCCGGCGGCGGTCCCGCTTCGACGGCCTGATAGCCGATTTCGGCTACTTTCGTAAAGCTGCCGAGGAAATCCTGTTTCAGTTCTTCGCGAATCGTATAGGGTTGAAGCGCAATCGGAAATTTCATTCGTTCTTCCACCTTTCTCAATTTGGGGTTGTGTGGGGCGCTGGCATTGTAGGGGCTTTGGCATTGTAGGGGCACCAAGCGTATGCGCTTGGTGCAGGCGAATGCCTGCTGCATCCCCCGCAGTTGAAGACCGCAAGCCGGCTTCTAGCCGTAATCTGTCGACGCTACTGAAACAAGCCGGCTTCTGGCCGTAAACCGTCAACGCTACTGAAACAAGCCGGCTTCTGGCCGCAAACCGTCGACGCTACTGAAGCAAGCCGGCTTCTGGCCGTAAACCGTCGACGCTAATGAAACAAGCCGCGGCTTCTGGCCGTAAACCGCCGACGCTACTGAAACGAGCCGGCTTCTGGCCGTAAACCGTCAACGCTACTGAAACAAGCCGGCTTCTGGCCGCAAACCGCCAACGCTACTGAAACAAGCCGGCTTCTGGCCGTAAACCGCCAACGCTACTGAAACAAGCCGGCTTCTGGCTGTAAACCGTCGATGCTAATGTAACAAGCCGGCTTCTAGTCGTAAACCGTCGACGCTAATGAAACAAGCCGGCTTCTGGACGCAAACCGCCAACGCTACTGAAACAAGCCGGCTTCTGGCCGCAAATCGCCGACGCTGATGAAACAAGTCGGCATCTAGCTGTAAACCGTCGACGCTAATGAAACGAGCCGGCTTCTGGCCGTAAACCGTCAACGCTACTGAAACAAGTCGGCATCTAGCTGTAAACCGTCGACGCTAATGAAACGAGCCGGCTTCTGGCCGTAAACCGTCAACGCTAATGAAACAAGCCGGCTTCTGGCCGCAAACCGCCGACGCTAATGAACCGAGTTAACGCTATTTACTTCTATTGCCGACTTTCTGAATCGTAACGAATCCTAGAGACGTTATTGAGCGTTTCAGCTTCACTTGAGGGGCATTTCCCCCAAAATAAGCCGTCTCAGATTCGTTACTGTTCTCCGGGAAAGCAATAGAGGCGAATAGGATGCTTACGATTCGTTAAAATTCTTGGGAGTCTATGCTTTCGTAACAGTTGAATGCTGTATTCCCAGTCCACCGACAGTGAGCAGGTGAATGCTGTACTCTTGTCTTTCGGCAGTGAACACAAACCAATCGCCAAGCCTATGCTTCCATTGCTGGCGAATCCTGCAGTTCCCGACCTTCGTCGGGAGCCGCAAACCAATCGCCTTACGCAAACCATTCACCAAGCCTAAGCTACCGACGCTGGCGAATGCTTCATTCCCTGTCTTCCGACAGTGAACGCAAACCATACGCCCAGCCTATGCTTCCGACGCTGGTGAATGCTTCATTCCCTGCCTTCCGACAGTGAACAGAAACCATACGCCGAGCCCATGCTCCCGTAACAGGCGAATGCTTCATTCCCTGTCCTTCGACAGGGAACAGAAACCATTCACCGAGCCTATCTACCGTAGCCGGTCGAATGCTTCATTTCCCGACCTCCGTCGGAAAACGCAGCATTCGCCTTAATCCAACGTGTTGTACTTCAAGCCCAGCGGCAGCGGGGCCGGCTGCTCGCATTGCGCCTGGATCGGGATATGCCGGCCTTCCTTGGACGATTCGAGAATGCCGAGCTGGATATCCAGCACGTGGCTGGCGAGCTCGCCGCTGGCGCGGTGCTTCCGGCCCGAGCGGATCGCGTACGCCATGTCGGCGATGCCGACACCCCGGCTGTTCGCCGCGAAATCATGCGAATACGGGAACGACGCCGTCTTCCCGTTCCGCTGCACGATCGTAACCGCGCCGTCGAACATATTCGGATCCGGTACGTGCAGGATGCCTTCCGTCCCGTAAACTTCGAGGCGCGGCGTATAGCCGAAGCTTTCTTTGGCCGCCTGCAGGCTGGCCGTCGCGCCGTTCTCGAACTCGAGCATCGCCGACACGTGCAGCGGCGCGCCGATCGGTATGGTATCCCCGTATCGCGGCGAGAACGGATTGGTCACCTTATGCTCGGTGCGCACGTTGCCGGCCGATCCGCTGACGCTTGTGACCGGTCCGAGCAGGTGGATGAAAGCGGTTAAATAATAGGGCGTCATATCGAACAACGGATCCCAGCCGAACTGGAGGAAGCTGTCGATGTTCGGACGCGTCGAATCGGTCGCGTTGCCCATCAGAATCAAGCCGCTTGCCGCATACGGCGTGCCGATCCAGCCGTCGTCGATGATTTTCCGGCTCGTCTGCAAGCCTGCGCCGAAGAACGTGTCCGGCGCGCTGCCGATGCGCAGCCCCTTCTCCTTCGCCAGCGCCAGGACGCGATCCGCGTCCGCCCGGTTGAGCGCGAATGGCTTCTCCGCATAGACATGCTTGCCGGCCTGCAGGATCTGCAGGTTCACTTCCGCGTGCGCCTGCGGCGCCGTCAAGTTCACGACGATTTCAATCTCGGGATCGGCCAGCAGCTCTTCCGGCGTGCAAGCCTTCGGAATGCCGAATTCCTCCGCGCGCTTCCGGGCCAGCTCGGGCACGAGATCCGCGACGGCGGCCACTTCCAGGATGCCGAAGGTTTTCGTACAGTTTTCCAGGTAAATACCGCTGATCATGCCGCATCCAATAATGCCGATTTTCGTCTTTTGCATGACACTCACCTTTCATCTGCGTACTCGTATTAACAATTCATCCTTCGCGCGCGGAATCCTCCTCCGCCGGAAAATTACTCGCGTCCTCTCCCGGCATTCTGCGCCGGCCGTCAACCATTGGCATCCATCAGCCATCTCTTCCGGCTTATGGACAGGCAATCAACCATCGCCATCCGTTCCCCTTCCTGACCCTGCCTAATCACGCAAAAAACCGCAGAACGAACGCCCCGTTAAGGGCATTCGTCTCTGCGGTTCCGCGAATACGTCGCTCCGATTATTTCGCCGCGATGTAAGCGTTGATTTGCTTCTGTGTTTCGTCGATGACATCCTGCAGACCGGCGGCTTTCATTTTCTTCATCAGCTCGCCTTTGATCGTATTGATGTCCGTTACGCCGAGACCCAGGTTCTCGCTGTATTCGTTCATGACGGCTTGGATCTGGCTGATTTGGGATTTGATCTTGCTCGTATCGAGCGTGAAGCCGACGAACGGGCTGACTTCCGAATTTTTGTCCCAGTTCTTCAACTCGTCGATGTCCGCTTTCGCATAGTTAGAGGAGAAGCGGGCCAGACGAATGTCGTTCCACATCCATACGTTCGTGTTGTACTTGTCGGCATCGGCAATGCCGCTGAGGTCGACCGCGCCGTCGGTCAGCTTGTAGTTCGTGCCTTCCACGCCGTACGACCACAGGTCGAAGTTCGCTTGGTCCTTCTTGATCCAGTTCATCAGCTCGACGGCTTCCTTCACGTGCTTGCTCGTGCTTGGAACGGCCAGCATATTGTCGCCGGCGGAGAAGATGTAGCGCTTCGACGGCTCCAGATATACCGTTTCGACTTTGGCGCCCGGCACGTTCTTCGCCAGCGTGTCCACGCGCTCGGAGGCTCTGAACAGGTTCGCGCCTACCGCCGCGACTTGACCGTTGTCGAAGCCTGCGTCCGGATTGTCGACTTTCGAGGAGTCCGCGGCGATATAGCCTTTCGTTCTCCATTCCTTCTTCTTGTTCACGACGCTCGCATACTCCGGCGAGTCCAGGAACGATTTGACCGTGTAGTTCGGATCGGCCGGATCGACGTATACCGGGTACATGCCGCCGTCGCCGATCGGGAAGTAGTAGTTGGCCATGATCGGAAGCAGCGTCTGCGTGTTGGAATCGACGTAAGCGAGCATGTTCGGCTCGTTCTTCACGACGGCTTGGAAATACTGTTCCAGGCCATCGATCGTCGTGATCTTCGGAATGCCGTATTTCTCGCGGAGATCGCCGCGGATGTTGAACACGTTATTGAAGCCGGTCATCGGAATCGCTCTTGCGATCGCATACTGCTTGCCGTTGATCGCGCCGCCCTTCAGTACGTAATCAGGCGTATTCGCGAGCAGGTCCGGACCGTCGGACTTCAATTGATCGTCGATCGGCTGGTACACCTTCTTGGCGACGAGGTCGGACAGCGTGCTGCTGTGCGCCCATGCCAGGTCGTACTGCGTGCCGCCGGCAATGTTCAGCGCAAGCTTGTTCCAGTAGTCGTCGATGTATTTGATGTCGACCGCGATGTTCAGGCCGTCCGCCTGCAGCTTCTCGTTGATCGCTTTCAGCACGTTCGGCGCCGCCGCCGATTCCTGCCCCGGGAATACCGCGGTCAGTTTCACCACATCGGCGCTAGGCTTGCTGTCGTTCGCATTCGAGGTCGCCGCATTGCCGCCTCCGTTGCTGCCGCTGTTCGACATTCCGGCCGAATCGTTGCCGTTATTGGAGCCGCAGCCTGCAAGCGCAAGCGCCGATACCGCCACGAGACTCATGCCGAGAAACGCTTTCTTAAATTTCTTCATTTCCATCTCTCCCCTTTGTTCGATGCGTAGAATAAGGTCGCCTTGCATGAAACATGAAGCATGAAGCGTGATGCTATACAAAAATCTAATTTGCATTAGATTAATGCCAAGAGGAATGCTAACCTTTGACCGCGCCTACCATGATGCCTTTGACGAAATAGCGCTGCACGAACGGATAGAGCAGGATGATCGGGCCGATCGTCACGAACAGCGTCGCCACCTGGAACGTTTCCGCAGGCATTTCCGTAGCGCCCATCGCCCCGTTCTGCTTGATGAAATCCATGATGGATTTGATCCGGTAGAGCATGTATTGGAGCGGATACAGATGCGTATTGTCGATGAACCACAGCGCGCTCGCCCAATCGTTCCAATACGACAAGCCGATGAACAGCGTGACGGTGGCGATGATCGGCTTCGACAGCGGGATGATGATCTGAACGAACGTCCGCATGACGCCGCAGCCGTCGATTTCCGCGGACTCGATCAACGAGGACGGGACCGTCGCGAAATAGTTGCGCATTAGGAACACATTGAACGGCGATACGAGCAGCGGCAAGATCAGCGCCCAGACGGTGTTCTGCAAATGCAGAACCTGGGTGCATACCAGATACCATGGCAGCGTGCCCGCGTTGAAGATCATCGGCAGGTAGAAAAACATGGCGACCGCGTTCCGGTATCTGACCCGCTTGACGGACATCGCGTAGCCGGCCATGCCGCAGATGAACAGAGAGAGCAGCGTGCCGACCACCGTGACCAGAATGGAGACGCCGTAGCCGGTGTAGATGTGCTGATCCTTGAATACCATGCGGTACGCCTGCGTCGAGAACTGTTCCGGAATCAGTTGATACCCATGGAACAGAATGCTTTTCTCGCTGCTCAAGGAGACGATAAACGTCAGAATGAACGGATAGATGCAGCACAATGCGAACGCGAGCAGGACGAAATGAATGACAAGCTGCATGATTCGTTCGCTGGGAGAACGTTTAAACACTGGAATCCTTCCTTTCCGCTTACCGCCAGATTAGAACAGCGAGTTATCCTTGTTGAAGCGCCTTACCAAGGCATTGGAACCGAATACAAGGATGAAGCCGACCACGGACTGATACAGGCCTACGGCGGCAGTCGGCCCGAAATCGGCAGCCTGCTTGATTGCGCGGAAAATGTACGTGTCGATGACGTCCGTATGCTGGAACAGCAAGCCGTTATCGCCGATGATCGAGTAGATCGTGTCGAAATCGCCGCGGAGCATGCCGCCCAGGTTGAGCAGCGTCATGATGATGATCACGGGCGTCAGCATCGGCAGCGTAATCTTCCGGATTTGCTGCCAGCGGTTCGCCCCGTCGAGCGCGGCGGCTTCGTACAGATGGTCGTCGATGCCGGCGATGCTCGCCAGATAGATGATGGACGAATAGCCGACCGTCTTCCAAATATGCGTGCCGATAATGATCCAGCCCCACGGTCCCGCGACTTGCGACCAGACGATGGGATCATGCCCGAAGAGATGAAGAATCTGGTTGGCGATCCCGTTCTGGTCCGAGAAGACGATGGTCGTCACGAGCTTGCCGATAACGACGGCGGAGAAGAAGTACGGCAGAAACATCAGGTTCTGATAGAACTTCATCGCCAGCTTCGAGCGGATCTCGTTCAGCATGATCGCGAAGAGCACGCTGAGAATCGTCGTCCAGACCAAATAGTTCAAGTTGATGAATATCGTATTGAACGTCGTGCGGTATGCATACGAGCTGGTGAAGAAAAACTTGAAGTTCGCCCAGCCGACGAACGGACTGCTGTATCTGTCCATGACGTTATAATCCTGGAACGCGATGACCATGCCCCTCATTGGCAAATACGAGAACAGGAACACGAGCAGCGCGGCCGGCAGCATCATGAGGTAGTATGAATAATTCCGCTTCATGTCGACGATAAACACATTCCGCTTCTTGCCGGCCTTGCGATCGGCCGGCGTATCGGCGTTCTTCATGCAGAAACTCTCCTTTCTAAAGAAACGACTAGCTTGTCCGGCTGACCCGCAGCTCATGACGTCCCGCGCTTGCGATCGTCACGGCGATTGCGCCGTCCCGCGCTTCCGCCGTTACCGGCTCGCCGTCGAGCGTGACGATGCATGCGCCGTCCGCGGGCCGCGGCAGCTCCACGGTCACCGACCAGCCCGGCTGCTCCAGCGCGAAGCGGTAGATGTCCGCTTCGGCGGAGAGATTGACTTCCAGGTCGAGCGTATTGGCGCGCTCGCCGAGACCGAGCTGGACCCGCTTCGCCGACATCTCGTTCCAGCCTTGCGGGAATCGCGGCCGCAGCGTCAGCGCCTTGCTGTATGCGTCGGGCTTAATGCCGAACATGAAGCTCATGAGCGGCCAAGTCATGCCGTAGTTCGTCCAGGCCTGGACGAAGCAGCCGTAATCCGGCGACATCTCCGACATCGAGCCCGGCAGCCGCTTGTTGAACGTGGAAGCGATAAGCTGAATGAACCGCAGCGACTCGTCCATCCGATCGTACCGGGCTTCGGCGACTGCCTGCACGCCCGTCGAGATCGTCATCATCTGGTCGCGGTACATGCCCGACAGATACGTGCCCCACGGGCCCGTGAATTCGTCCGTCGCCATCCGCTCCAGCGCCCGGACGGCTTGACCGCGCGGCGCTAGGCCGGTTTCCATCGGCGTGTTGATGACCCAGTTCTTGAACAGCCACGGCCGTTCGCTCGCCGGATCGAGCCCGTCCAGCTCGGCCTTGATCGCTTCCAGGTCGCGGACCGCGTTCAGCGCGCCGAATTCCTGCGCCCGCTCGATGTAGACGTCGATCCGGCTCATGATTTTGCCGGCCGGCGCCATGGCGTCGGCGTAGAGCCCTTCCTTGTCGATCCACAGATCGCCGTTGATCTTGTCGCCGAGGCGAACCGCCAGCTCCTCGTAACGCGCCTGTACGTCGGCTTCGCCGAAGAAGGCCGCCATCCGGGCTCCTGCGAGCAGCGCGGACCAGGTATAGACCGCGGAATCGATCAGCTCGACGTTCAGTCCCTCGATTTCGATAATGCCGTAACCCTCCGGCAGCAGGTCGCCGTCCGGATCCATCTCGTCCAGCAGCCAGGCCAGCCCCTTCTTCACCGCCGGATAGACGCGCTTCAGGAAAGCGTCGTCTCCCGTCCACCGGAACACTTCCCAGACGCATTGGATGAAATGGGCCGTCTCCTGCGTGTTGCCCGGGTTGGCGACGATGCCGCTCGTCGACAGCTCGTGAATGATGCGCCCGTTCCCGTTCGCTTCCTCCGATGCCTTCAGGATGAGCGACAGCGTCTCCTGCGCCATGTCGAGTCCGCCGACGGGCAGCAGGCCAAGCAGCGTGTAGCTGTTGTCGCAGCCGAACCACCACGGGTATTCCGGATGGCCGGCACCCATGCCGCGCCCGACGTCCGGCACCTCGCGCACGAACCAGTCGTTGTGGAACTTCACCCAATCGAATACCTTCTGCACATGCTTGTCCGGAATGTTCACGACCGTCCGGCTTGCGATCGCTTCGTAACGGCCTCGCTTCGCTTCCCACAGCGCTTCGCGGTTATCCCGCAGCCGGGCGAACGTATGCAGCGCCTCTTCCTCGGAGCGGTTCGAGCCCGCCATGAAGAAATGAATCGTTTCCGTGCCGCCGGCCTCGATCGCGACGTTCTCGTAGCTCAGCGAGCCGCTGATGCCTTTGCCCGACGTCCAGTGCGGACCGAACATCTCGCTTCGGACCGCGCCTTTGCTGCTTGTCCGGTCTGCGCCGATGACGACATGCCACGGATTCAGCCGATCCTTCGCGAGGAACAATCCGGCTGCGTCGTCGATGCGTCCTTCGTCCGCGCCGTCCTGTATCCCCTTACCCTCGGAGAACCAGACGGGACTCAGATCGGTGCGGGCCAGCAGGCTCAGGTCCAGGCTCCGGCTCCGGCCGCTCAAATCGCGGAGCTCGTACGTCACGATCATCCCTTCGGCATCATCCGGGCAGAACTGGCGCCGCACCACCTCGAGCTCAAGCGCTTTCAGCTCGTACCGGTGCTCGTTGTAGAACGGATAGTTATGGAACGAATCGGATTCCGTCAGCCACATCGCCGTGGAACCGTTCATGGCGGCGCCGGCTTCGCGGTCCGCGATATGCAGCCAGAAGCCGTCGAGCAGCTTGATCGGATGGAGCCACAGCCCGCCCATTTCGAGCTTCACGTGATGCCCGAAGTCCGGGAAGCCTCCGTTCTGGCTGCCGATCAGATACGTGCGGTTGCCGGCGCAGATGAACATATCCTGCCAGGATAGTCCGCGCGATGCCCGCGATTCGTGATAAGGTTCCAAAACCGGTCCGAGACCGGGCGCGTTCGTGCCGCTCGAGATCGTTTGCAACATGTTCGTGCCTCCTTAATAATGGAACGGGATTTGAACAGGCTTGCCGGCGCCAGCGCCGTCTGCAATTCCGAAACGTTTCGGATTACTGCCTAAAAAAAGAGCGTTCATCCCGCTTATACTTTGTTAACTTAACTATTCTTTTTCGATCCTTTTAAGCGTTTTCATGTACCGGAAACGTTTTGGAAATCCTCCAAAAAAAAGCGCCTTTGCTGTTACTTACTCGCTGCCAATCCAAGGGGCGCCGTGCTTTCGCGAATCATCAATTCATTCTGCAATACGATCTTATGGTTCACGTTTCTATCCTCGAGCAGGTCGATCAGCAGCTGCGCCGCCTGATAGCCCATCTCGTATTTATCCTGGCGCACCGTCGTCAGCTTCGGCGAGCAATAGGAGGCGATCGCGATGTCGTCGTAGCCTACGATGGAGAACGTATCCGGCACCTTGCGCCCGCTTCGTTCCACGGCGCGCAGCGCGCCGAGCACCATCAGGTCGCTTGCCGAGAAGACGGCCGTCACTTCGGGATAATGCAGCATGATCCGGTACATCGCGTCGCAGCCGCCTTCTTCGGAGAAGCCTCCGTTCAGCACGAGCTCCGGCCGGAATGGCAAGCCGTGCTTCTCAAGCGCGGCGCGGTAGCCCGCCAGCCGCTCCTGACTCACCGCGGCGTCGTTATGTCCGTTGATCATCGCGATATGGCGGTGACCCTGCTCGATCAAATGCGCGACGGCTCTCTCCGCGCCGGCGACGTTATCGGTCGTCACATGGCCGAGATTGCTGCCTGACGCCGGAATGTCAATCAGCACGCAAGGAAAATTCGTATCGTTCGTCACTTCCTGCAAATAAGGATCGTTCACGCGCAGGCCCGAGATGATCGCGCCGTCCACGTTCCGTTCCTTGCACAAGTCGCCGTACGACTTGGTAATCTGCTTCTTCGGGTTCGTGCTGAACAGCATGATTTCGTAATTCAGCTCCGACGCCCTGTCGTTAATGCCGCATAAGATTTCGAACGCCAGCGCGTCCTTGGCGCCGGCCCGGTTGATCTCCGACAGAATGACGCCGATCGACCGCGATTTCTTCGTCACCAGGCTGCGCGCGAGAACGTTGGGCCGGTAATTCAGCTCCTTCGCGGCCTGGATAATCTTCCGGCGGGTTTCTTCCTTCACGTCATAATAGCCGTTCAGTGCTCTGGAAACGGTCGTTACGGAGACGCCGGCGTACTGTGCAAGATCTTTTATGGTGGTCAACCGACAACTCCTCCCTTATTTTCCGAAACGTTTTCGGTTTCCTGTGCACTCATTATATGCTAAACGTGAAAGCGTATGCAATACTTTTTTTACAAGTTTCTAAGGCAAGCTTCTCCTTGGCGGCTGGCTTGCCGGTTGTGAGCCGGGCAGCTATAATACGCGTCATAGAAGTCGAAAGGCCGGATACGATGAGCAAACGCGACTATGAAAGCAATGAAAACCGTACTCCCGCCTGCAGCGGAACGGACAATCGGGATGCCTTCGACCGCGCCTACTTCGGCAACCCGGGCTGCATGCTCGTCTTGATTGCCGTCGCGGCTGTCGTGTTATATCTGTACAACCGATTCTCCTAGCGCGGCTGCGGAAAATAAAAAGAGTCTCCGCTGGCGGAGACTCTTCGGCTGCATTGAAGCCCGCGCTTCTATATGCATGGGACAGTTTGCATAACAGCGGGCTTTCTTCTCTTGTGTTTCCAGGGCGGAACCAAGTCGTCGAGTCGTCGATTTTGAAGCTCTGCCGGCTCGGCCGGACGATGCTCCTTGAACGAGCGGCTTGATGCCGGCTCGGCCGGCTCGATAACCGGTATGTTCTGTCCGTCAAGGCCTCGAAGTCAAGTCAGCGGACAGGAGATCCGCTATTTCGCCTGGCAGGCTGGTTTTCGGCGCCTACCAGGGATTATAGCGGATCCTGTGTCCGATCGCTTATCGAAACGTACCGTTTTCGCATAAATAACGAATCCTCTGTCCGCCGGAGTGTCAATAAGTCCGTGGCGGCATGTCCAGCCTCGCCCGGTAAGCTCGTTAACACCTCGCCAGGTCAAAGCTCGACCGGCCAAACCGGCGGCGCGGCGCATACTGATTATGAGCCGCTGGATTCGCTGTTCCAGCTCTCTCCCTGCTTCCCGAAGCTCGACACTCCACGCGCGCAGCGCATACTGCCTATGCGCCGGCAAAATCGCTGCTCCAGCTCGCTCCTTGCTTCGCGAAGCTCGACACTCCCACGCACGCAGTGCATATCAACTATACGCCGCTGGATTCGCTGCTCAAGCTCTCGCTCCGTGCTGCCCGAAGCTCGACACTACACGCACGCAGCGCATATCAACTATACGCCGCTAAATTCGCTGCTCCGGCTCTCTCCCTGCTTCCCGAAGCTCAGCACGCTCCCCGTCCAGGCGAGTTCCCAAACCCGCCTGCCATCCTGCATGTTAAGCCAAATTGATCGCCCGAATCGTCTCGAGCGGAATCTTCGGCCGGCGGTCTTCCGTCAACAGGCCGTTGATCTCCTGCTGCACGTCAGTCACTTGCGTATAGCAATAGCCGCAGATGCCGTCTATGTGCTTGATCGCTTGCGTGATGCCGCGGAAACGGGCGACGAACGCCTCCTCGTCGGCCACTTGGTTGCCGTAGCCCCAGCCCTTCTCGTCGCGGAAGGCGATACCGCCGAATTCGCTGATGATGATCGGCTGACCGCGGTACGCGTAGCCTTGCGCCAGCGCGAACCGCCCGTTGTTGAAGGCCAGCTCGTTGCCGGTAATGCCATCCAGGTTACGGTAGCGGGCAAGAAACTTCTCGCCGCTTTCTTCGTAATCGTGCAGCGTCAGGATGTCGGAGACGGTGTGCTCCCAGCCGTCGTTAACGATGACCGGACGCATCGGATCGATCGCCTTGGTCAGATGGTAGATCGCTTCCGTGAACTGCTGCTGGCGCTTGTCGGCGAAAACGTTGCCGATGCCCCATGATTCGTTGAACGGCACCCATGTCACGATGCTTGGATGATTGTACTGCTGCTGCACGATCTCCAGCCACTCGCGGGTGAACCGGTCGAGCGCCTCGTCGTTGAATTCGTACGTGGCGGCCGCTTCCGACCAGACGAGCAGCCCCTTCACGTCGCACCAATACAGGAATCGCGCGTCCTCGATCTTCTGGTGCTTCCGCACGCCGTTGTAGCCCATCGCCATGATCGCGTCGATGTCGGCAATGATCGCCTCTTCCGACGGCGGCGTCAGGTGACTCTCCGCCCAATAGCCCTGGTCGAGAATCAAGCGCTGATAGAGCTGATCGTAGTTCAGCATGATTTTGCCGTTCACGATGGCAATCTTCCGCAGTCCGAAGTACGAGCCCACGCGGTCGACGACCCGGTCGCCTTGGCGAAGCACAAACTCAACTTCGTACAGCTTCGGGTTCTGCGGGCTCCAATATTCGATCCGCCACTCCCGTTTCTCGCTGATCAGATCCACCGTCGCGGAGAATGCCGAGCGGTCGATCAGCTGCGTCGTCTCTTTGATCAGGACGCCTTCCATGCTGATCGCGGTCGTCAGCCGCAGCGGCTCCGCGCAAGGCGCGATCGCCACGCGGTAATCGAAACGAACGGAGTTGGCGTCGGCGTCCGGCGTGATTTTCACGTTCCGCACATGATTCGCATCGACGTATTCCAGCCAGACGGTCTGCCAGATGCCCGTCGTCTGTACGTACCAGCAGCCGAAATTCTCCTTGCGCCAGCGCTGCTTGCCTCTTGGCTGCGTGCCGCTCTCGGTGTCTTCCGCTCTGACGACGACTTCATTCGCTTCGCCGGGCTTCAAGAAGGACGTCACATCGAACGAAAATGCGGCGTACGCGCCCTCGTGGCTGCCCGCATAGGCGCCGTTCACCCATACTTTGGCCAGGTAGTCTACCCCTTGGAAATGCAGCAGTACCCGCTTGTCCCGCTGCTCCGCGGGCACCTCGAACGTCCGCCGGTACCAGACGTACGGGTGGGCGGTCTCGTCCGCGATGCCGCTCGCCTTGGTCTCGTACGCGAACGGCACCTCGATGCGCAGGTCGCCGGGAAACGCTTCAAACCAGCGCTTCGTTTCCCCTTCGTCGGCATCGTCGAACCGGAAATCCCACGTGCCGTTCAGATTAAGCCAATCTTGGCGGACGAATTGCGGCCGCGGATAGTCCGGGCGGTAAATGCTTAGCGTCATTGTTGTCACCTTGCCTTTGGTATAATAAGTGCTGCGATCTGCAGACTATGGAATAAATCGTCTAAGCATCGTTTACATGACATGCGAAATGGGAGGCGCTTCGTCGCCCGCCTCGCCGGTCAAGGAGCCGGCGCAATCCGGAACGCGCCGAACCGGGCGCCGCCGCCAACCGACTTCAAGCCGGCGCGGCCGTGCAGGAACGCCGAATCGCTCTCGTCGGCGTAGCGAATGAGCGGCTCCGCGCCGGAGCCGGCGTACACGGCGATCGTATTGCCGACCGCAGTGACTTTCAGGCGAATCGTCCCGCCCGGCTGCGGCAGAATCGTCTTCGCGTCCGCGAGCGGCGTCGTGCCGTAATCGTGCTTCGCCAGATGGACGCCTTGTCCGTCGACGTAAGCGAAGTAGCCGCGCAGGAAATCGCTGCGGTTCTGGTTCAGCTCCATGCCGTTGGCCGGCTCGGTGACGCGGACGAGAATGCCCGTCTGCCCGCCGTCTTCCGGCACCGTGGCATCGGCTTCGACCGCATAATCGGTCCAGCCGTCCTCGCCGGTCAGAATCTTGCCGTCTTCGTCCGACGTGACGCGCAGCTGGCCGTCCTTGGCCGACCAGACGCCTTCGTAGCGCGTCCATCCGGGAATGAACTTGACGCCGAAGTCGTCCGTCTTGGCGGTCACCGGGGCGTACGGAGAGGCCGCGAACCAGGCGGCGTCAAGCGTGCCGCGCACGGTCTCCAGCGTGAGCCGGTGATTCCCCGCCGCCAGCTTGACGCCGTGCGCCGAGACGGTCTGCCAGGCGCCGCCGACCGGCTTGACGGCCAAGTCGCCGACGACCGGCTTGCCGTCCTCGGTCAAGCGGAGACTGGCGCCCTGCTCGCCGGCGGCAACGCGGAAGTCGAAGCTGTAGACGCCGCCTTCGGCTGCGTTGACCCGATAGGTCAACGGCTGCGACGCATCCAGCTTCGATGCCGCGAGCCCGCCGGCGCCATCGCTTGTCAACCCGTTCGCACGGGCCGCTCCGCCCTCATCCTGGAACGCGTTCACGCGTCCCGGAAGCGGCGCGTAGGCCAATCCGGCCGCGCTGCCGTCCACGGCATCGCTGAACGCGACGTACCCGAAGGACGCATCGGCGCCCTCGACGGCGTAACCGATCGCCCCCGCGCCCGCTTCGGCCGGCAGCTCCGCCGCGAGCAGCTTCATGCCTTCCGCGTAGACGGTCAGCGCGCTGCCGGCTTTCTCGACGCGCAGCGTCTGCAGCTGGCCGAGATCGAGATTGCCCGGCACGGACGCCGAGACGTGCATGACTTCCGCGCCGTCGTTCACGTAACGCGCTTCCAGCTTGCCTTCGGCCGCGCTCCAAGTCGCTATTCCGTAATTGTTCTTATCGGCATACGAGAACACGATGCCTGCCTTCCCTTGCTTGCCGGATAGCAGGCGGACATGATATTCCGCCGTGAAGCTGTCCGCCGTCTTCGCCTTCGAGACGAGCATCGATAAGCCGGACTCGCCCGCGCCTTCCGCGGTCAGCCCTTGGCCATCGCCGATCGCCCACTTCGCGCCGCCAACGCTCTTCCAGGCTTGGCCCGGCTTCTTGCGGTCGAACCGGTCGGCGAACACCGGCAGCGCCGGCGCCGCCTGCTTAGACGAAGTCGGGCCGGCCACTTGCAGCAGATTCCCGTCCCAGACGATCCGGTCGAGATTCATATGCCGCAGCGGACCGACGACGCCGTGTCCTTCGAGATTGTGATACACCATATATTGCGTGTCCAGATCCGGACCCGTGACGACGGAGTTATGGCCGAGCCCGACGGTCGCTCCCTCCGCGCGCAGCAGGACGGGATCGTTCGGCTGGCTGCGGAAGCCCTGCAGCGGCGAAGCGCTGACCGCCGCGTCGACGCGATATCCGGCGCTGAACACGTGATTGCCCGTGTAGGTCATATAATAGCGGTCATGATGCTTGAACACGGTCGGCCCTTCCGTCCAACCGCCCATGTAGGCGCCCGTCTGCGCTTCTTCCGGCGCGACGGTCAGCGGGTCGGTCATCGGCGCGGCCTGGATTCCCATGGGGCCGGCATAGTAGAAGTACCACTGCCCGTCGTCGTCGACGAACGTCGTGCCGTCTATGGTGCGGCCGAAATTATCGGTCGCGACCTTGAACGGTCCCGTCGGCCTGTCGGCAACGAGCGCGTAATGCCCTTGTCCGGCCGGCGATGTATACATGTAGAACTTGCCGTTCCAATAGCGCACTTCCGGCGCGTACGCCGCGGTCGTAACAGGATCTTCCGTGCATAAGCCTTCGTATTTCCAGTCTTCGAGGTCTGCGGACGACCAGACTTTCACGCCCGCGTCGGTATCGCGCGTGCTGACGTACAGATAGTACGTACCGTTGTAGGCGAAGACGAACGGGTCGCCCAGGCCGTATTCGCCCCATTCGTCGGGCAGGCTGATCGGATTCGTATACGTGCGGACGGCTGTCGTTACCGAAGCCTCCGGCTTGCCGTCGTCGTTCCCCGCGCAGCCTGCCGCGCCGAGGCACAGCAGGACCAGCAGCGGCCCCGCCCATTTCATGCGTCCCATGCGGTCATCCCTCCGTTCGCCGGATTTTACCGGCCTGCCACGATGCGGCGAATCTGCTCCAGCGGCAGCTTCGGCTGCCGGTCGTACGTGAGCAGCCCGTTGATCTCCTGCTCCACGTCGGTCAACTGCGTATAGCAGAAGCCTTGCACGAGCGGCGCTTCGCGAAGCGGCTCCACGACGTTGCGCAGCCGTTCTTCGAAGTCGGCCTCGTCCTTGGCGCCGGAATAGCCCCAGCCTTCCCAGTCGCCCTTCTGGAAGGAGATGCCGCCGAACTCGGTCACGAGCAGCGGCTGGCCTTCGTACGGGTAGCCCGGCACGAGAATCCAACGGTTGCCCGGGCGGGCGGCGAGCGCCTTGTCGATCGACGAATACCGGTCGTCCAGCACCTCGCGGCGCCATTCGTAATCATGAATCGTAACGAGGTCGGTTGTCACGAGTTCCCAGCCGTCGTTGGAGATGACCGGACGGGTCGGATCGAGCGATTTGGTCATATGGTACATCGCCAGCGCATGCTGCCGCTGCTGTTCGTCGACGAGGATGTTGACGACGCCCCAGCTTTCGTTGATCGGCACCCAAGCGACGAGGCAAGGGTGGTTGTAGTCGCGTTCGACCGCTTCGATCCATTCGCGCGTCACGCGGCCGACGTACGGCTCGGAGAAATGGTACGCGTTCGCCATCTCCCCCCAGACGAGCAGACCGAGCCGGTCCGCCCAATACAGATAGCGCGGATCTTCGATTTTCTGATGCTTGCGGGCGCCGTTGAAGCCCATTTCCTTCGTCAGCTCGACGTCGCGCTTGAGCGCTTCGTCGCTCGGAGCGGTCAGGAGGCCCGTCGGAAAATAGCCCTGATCGAGCACGAGCCGCATCTCGTACGGCCGGTTATTCAGCAGCACCACGCCGTCCTCGATGGAGATTTTGCGCATGCCGAAATAGCTGTCGATGCGGTCGGCTTCCACCCCGTCGACGAGCAGCGTCAAGCGCAGGTCGTACAGGTTCGGCTTCTCCGGCGTCCACCAGCGGCCAAGTCCGTGGTCATTGAAGTCGTGAATGCCGATAATGCGCGTCTCGGCGTCACGCGTCACGCGGAACTGGTCTTCCGAGACGATTTCGCCTTCGAACGCGACCGTTGCGCGCAGGACGACGTCCGCTCCCGGCTTCAGGCCGGCGACGAACGCTTGAAGCTTGAGCTGGTTATGGTCGATGTCCGGCGTCAGGCGAACGCGTCCGATATGCGTCGGCGCGACCGGTTCCAGCCATACCGACTGCCAGATGCCCGTCGTGCGCGTATAGAAAATGCCGGCGGACTTCTCTTCCCAGAACTGCTTGCCGCGCGGCAAGGTCACGTCTTTGCTGTAGTCGACCGCCTTGACGACGACGACGTTCTCGCCGTCCCGCAGCGCCTCCGTGACGTCCGCCTTGAACGGCGTATGGCCGCCTTCGTGCGCCAGGACGAACTTGCCGTTCACCCAGACGCGGCAGTCGTAATCGACCGCGCCAAAATGAAGCACGATGCGCATGCCTTCGTAATCGGCAGGCAGCGCGAACGAACGGCGGTACCATACGGTATCGTGGAACGCCGTATCCGCGATGCCGCTAAGCTCGCTTTGATAACAGAACGGCACCGCGATGCGCGCCGGGAATTCCCGGCTGCCTTCGTGCCAGCCTTCGCGTTCCCCCGATTCGGAATCATCGAACGCGAATTCCCACTCGCCGTTTAAATTCAGCCATTTCTCGCGAACGAACTGCGGGCGCGGGTATTCGTCTCTAAGTTGTGTTGGTTGCACCATGTTCTCCCACTCCTTCGAAGCTTATCTATTTCTAATTGTTTTCCTGTTTCGATAATCAACCGGCCTATTTGCTTTTCTTCGTAATAATCCACACGGAGAACGTCACGACGCCGAGCACGGCCAGAGCCAGTCCGAGACCGCCCGGCGCGCCGACCGGCACGCGGTTCTGTTGATTGCCTTTCAAGGCGAAAATCATCATGTTGCTCATCACCAAATACCACAGCACGTTCCGTCCCATCGTCTCGAAGACGGCGAACGGCGCCGGATACCGCTCCATCAGCTTGCCGAGCAGGTAATAGCCGTAGAGAATCAGGGCCGGACCGATAATCCACCATACCGACGGCGGGAACCGTTCCGGCAAGGCCGCGTCATCCGCGATCAGGCGCCACAGGAACGCCCCGGACGCGGCGAGGGCGCCGGCAAGCACGCGCCAATCCCAGCCGATGCGGTAACGCGCGAATAAGATGCCGATCAGATAGTACGGAAAATATTGCAGCACCGGGAACGAAGCGAAGTCCCGCGTGCCGACGAGCGGCCCGAGCTTCATCGCGTGAACCGAACCGTAAGGCAGCCACGTCGTCAGCAAGAGCAAGCCCGCCGCGGCGAAGCCGAGCCATCTGCGCCCGGCAAGCGCTCTAAGCGGTACGAATAGAAGAAGACCGGCGATCATCAAATACGTGAACGACCAGAGAAACTCGGACCAGCCCGGCATGTCGTTCAGCAGGAGGATCGGTCCGACCGTCGCCCGGGACAGCGCCCTGCCGTCGATGAACAGCCTGTAAGCCAGCCCGGATAGATAGAAGGCCCCCAGCGTCTTGACCGCCGCGAGCAGCATGCGCGGCGCCGCCTGCCGGAACGTCTTCGTATAGTAAGCCAGCTGCGAGACGTACCCGAAGCTGAAGACGAATCCCGTGAACGTGATCAGATTAATGACGTCGATGATTCGCTGCCCGCCGGGATATACCTGTTGGTCGCTAAAAAACTGCAGCGTATGGCAATAGACCATGCCCAGCACGAGCAAGCCTTTGAATAGATCGATCGCCCTCTCCCGCTTGCGCGCGGCCGGTGCGCCTATCATCCTTTAATGCCGGACAGGCTGATTCCTTTGACGATCTGGCGCTCGAAGATGATGAAGAGCAGCATGATCGGCAGGGAAGCGATCGTATTGACGACCATCGGCTTCACGTAGTCTTCCGAATACTGGCTCATCAGCGTCGGAATGCCCATCGGCAAGGTGAACAGATTATCGTCCGTGATCGAGAGGAACGGCCAGAGGAAGTTGTTCCACGAGCCGATGAACGTCAGGATCGCCATCGAGGCCAGCGCCGGACGGGTCAGCGGCAGCATGATGCTGCCGAAGATGCGCCACGTGCCGCCGCCGTCCATCTGCATGCTCTCGAGCAGGTCGTTCGGCACGCCGTCGAAGAAGCTCTTGAGCACGATGACCGCGAACGGGGAAGCCAGCGCCGGAATGATCAGGCCTTGGTACGAGTTGAGCAGGTTCATGCCCTTGGCCACCTGGTACAGCGGGATGATGATCGCTTCGCCCGGCACGAGCAGGCCCGCGAGAATGAAGAAGAAGAAGACCGAACGGAAGTGGAACGGCACCTTCGACAGCACGAAGGCCGCCAGCGCCGCGATGATGACCGTCAGCACCGTGACGCACGCGGCGACGAAGAAGCTGTTCAGCACCCAGTTGGACAGCTTCGTTCCGTTCAGCACCTGGTCGTAGACGGCGAACGAATACGGCGGCGTGAACCAATCGACGACGCTGACGATCTTCATGCCTTCTTCCTTGATGGACACGATCAGCATCCATACGACCGGGGCCAGGAAAACGAGAGCGAACAGCAGCGAAATGATCCGATACACATTTTTCATCAGGCTTGCGCTCCTTTCCGGTTGTTCAGCCAGTATTGGAAGACCGAGAGCACGAGCAGAATCGCGAACAGCATGTAGGACATCGTGGCCGCGTAGCCGAGGTCGTTCTTCTTGAAGCCCGTCTCGTAGATCAATTGAATGATCGGACGGGTTTGGTCGAGCGGGCCGCCCCCCGTAATAATGTAGATTTGCATGAATACTTTGAAGGACGCGATAATCTGCAGCATCGTAATCGTCTTCGTGATCGGGCTCAGGTACGGGAACGTGATCCGGAAGAAGATCTGTGTATCGTTCGCGCCGTCCAGCCGGGCGGCCTCGTAGATTTCATCGGGAATTTCCTGCATGGCCGACAAATACAAAATGAAGTTGAAGCCGACCGTCCACCAGAGCGTAAGCAGCGCGATGGCGATCCAGGAAAGATTCGTTTCGTTCAGCCAGAAGATTTCGGTGTTCTGGGGCAGCAGATGAATCCAATGAAGCGCCGAGTTCACGAGCCCGGTATACGGTTGAAACACGAAGAGGCCCAGGAACGAAGCGACTGCGACGGACAAGACGCTGGGCAGGAAAAAGACGCTGCGGTAAAAGCGCTGCAGCCTGGATTTGCGATTGGCGATCATGGCAAGCGCGATGGCAAGGATAATCATCGTCGGCGTCGTCAGCACGACGAAAATCAAGGAATGGCCGAGCGCCGCCCACATGTCCTTGTCGTGAATCATTTTCGAATAGTTGTCCCAGCCGACGTATTTCATTTTTTTGATCAGCGTCCATTTGTAGAACGACATGTTCACGCCTTTGATGATCGGCCAGATCGTGAACAGGATATAAATAACCAGGAACGGCAGCAGGAACAAAAGCGCCACAAGATCCGCTCTAAGCTTGCCCATTCTCATATTTTGCCTCCCCCTCTCCGTTTCCGAGAGCGAGCTTGGAACCGGAATTGGCCCCAAGCTCGCGGGAAACGATGCGATATGAATCGGACTATTCGTTCAGCACTTTCTGAACGCCGTCTTGCAGTTTGTCCATGGCCGCCGCCGGAGCCAGCTTGTTCGCCCACACTTCGTTCAGAATTTTGAACGACGCGTTGTCGCGGATCTGCCAGTTCTTCGTGGACGGCTTGCTGAATTTAACCGTCGAGGCCACCGATGCATAGTCGCTGCGGTAAGGCATTGCTTTGTAGTCCGCGTTCTCGAGGACGGAAGGCTTGGACGGGATATGTCCCGCTTTCGCCCAGATTTGGCCGTTGGAAGCGACCCAGTCCGCGAAGATCATCGCCGCTTTGCGCTTCGCCGGATCTTCGGATTTGGTCACCGGCAGGATGATCGTGTGCGAATCGCCCCACGTCGCTTCCTGATCGAAAATTTTCGGAATCGGCATCGCGCCGAACTCGAGGCCTTTCGTCGATTCCCATGTGCCGGTCGCCCAAACGCCCGTCATCATGATCGCGGCCGTGCCGCTCTGGAAGTTCTTGTAGAAGTCCGGATCGTTCTTCTTGATGAAGCCGCCCGTGTACAGCTTCTGGATGTAATCGGCCGCTTTCGCGCCCTTGTCCTTGTCGACGGCAGCGGACTTCAGATCGTCGGATACGATATCGTTGCCGCCTTGCTGGGAGTACAATGCCCACCACAGACGGTAAGGATCGTCATTGGCGCTCGACAGCGCGAACGGCGTCACTTTCGCCGGCAGCTTCTCTTTCAGCGTCTGCAGGAATTTCATGAATCCGTCCGCGGACTGTTCCAGAACCGGCTTGCCGTCTTCTCCGAGCAGACCGGCGTCCTTCAGCAGCTTCTTGTTGTAGTACATGATGAACGGATGCGTATCGATCGGAGCCGCGTAATGCTTGCCGTCGACGATCGTGGCGTTCAGCAGGTTCTGGTTGTAGGTAGACCAGTCGACGCCCGCTTCCTGCGCCGCGCCGTCCATGTCGGTTACGACGCCTTGGTCGATCAAATCAGGGAGGCGGGAGGTATGGGAAATGCCGATATCGGGACCGTTGCCGTTGCCGACCGCGGTAATGAGTTTCGTGTAATATTCGCCCCAGACGAGCTTCGTGTTCTTGACCTGGATGTTCGGATGCGATTTATTGAACTCGTCGACCAGCGTCTGCATGTTGGCGCCGTCGCCGCCGTCGAACAACGTCCAGAAGTTCAGGTTGATCGTCTCGCCGCTATCCGCAGCCGCGTTGCCGCCATTGGCATTGTCCGTCGCCGCCGTTCCGGCGTTAGCGGCTTTGCCGTCGTTGCCGCTGTTGGCGCTTCCATTATTGGCGTTTCCGGCGTTGTTGCCGCCGCATGCGCTGAGAAGCAGGGAAATCGAGAGCAAAGACGTTGCTGCAAGGGATAATCTTTTTTTCATGGTGGGCCTCCCTATTTTTTCTTTCTTCGAAATCCGGAAACGAAGTGGTTATTTTGTTTTATTACATAATTCTCGTTTCCATATACGTATATTACCTGTTGATTCGACAAATGTCAACGGTTTCATTTCAATCTTTTGGTTTTAATCCAATTAAAAAAGCCTTTAGTGACAGGATTCCTGTAACTAAGGCTTTTTATTCCATTTCGCTTGAAATATGCTGCGTTCTCCCTTACTCCATGCCATAATTGACTTTCATCACGATGCCCTGCTCGTAATCGCCGAATTGCTGGCCGAACAGGTTCACGCCGCCCTTATGGACCGCGTCGTCCTTGACGCCGATGCGGATCTTCACGCTCGGACGCTGCTTCAGGTTCAAGTCGCCGATGTTGATCGCGGAGATCTCTTTCATGTCGAGCGTCGTGCGCTCCCCGTCGATGATCCAGGTTTTGAGCAAGCCGTATTGCGTCGCTCCGTCCGACCACCAAGCCGGATTTCGCTTGCCTCTGCGGCCGCCGAAGTCGCCGGGGCTCGTCCAAGAACCGATTTCCCGCCCGTTCACCCACAGCGTGATATCGGAAGGCCAATTGTTGTCGTAGTTCGGCGCTTCCGAGCACAGTTCCATGGACACTTCGAGCGACTTGACCTGCGCACCCGACGGAAGGTCGAGCGGCAGCTGGTATTCGACATAGCCTTTGCGAAACCAGATCAACTGCGCGTCGATATGCTTCGGATGGTAGAACTGGACCGGCTCGTCCTCGTCCAACAAGAAGCCGTTCGTGCCGGCAATGCCGCAGGTCGGATAAACTTCGCAGTCGCTGTAATGGCCGATCGGCATCTCCACGCGGTATTCCGTGGTCTCGCCTTTCGGAAGCGCCTTCGGCATATTGAAGCCGATATGGATGTCGTCGTAATTCCGGCTGCATACCTTCATCGCCCCCCGCGTGGCCGGCAGCAGCTCGGTGTTGATCAGCCCCGCCGCTTCCAGCACCTTCACGTTGTTGGCAACGGTCGATACCGGAAGTTTAAGGGCCTCGGCGATCTCCACCACGTTCAGCTTCTTCGTGTTCAACAGCTGCAGAACATCGACCCGCGACCGCGTCGACAACGCGTGCGCAACGCTCACCAGCTCGTCCGGATCTTCAAAGCTCAGCTCTAACATGTCGCCACCTCTTCTCAGTTATGATCCCATTACATGTATTGTACATAAAAGAACGCTTTCAATCAAACATTTTGTATTAAAACAAAAATAACGATTAGTATTGTCGGTTCGGCAGGATGGCGCATGCCGGACTTCGACAGGCGGCGGTTCCGGCCGTCGCTTCGTTGATCCGATTCGCAGCCGGCGCCATCGTTCGCTCGGAGGCAAAATAAAACCCCCTATTAGAGCAAATAATTCCGCTTTGCTTCTAATATAAGGGGTTTTAAACTGGTAAGAGGTTTTAAACTGTGCTTATTCAACTAAAGTTAACCGTTAGCCTCGAATCCCAGCTCCAGCTCGCTGTCCGCCGCGCGGAGCTCGATCCGATTCGCGCCGATGTCATTGCGGCTTCGGCCGAATTGCCCTGCGCCGCTCAGCCGAACCTTGTACGGATGGCCGTGGAACGCATAATCGATCGCTTCTGGCTCCAGGCGGATCTCCGGCAGTCCGTCCGTGTCGGGCCATTCCATCAGGAGTCCCCAGCTGCCCGGGCCGCCGTCGGCAGAGAAGACGATAGCTTGCTCCGTGCAGCGGATACGCAGCGTCCGCCCGCCTTCCAGCCGGACCGTGACCGTCAATTCCTCTGGCGCCGATTCATCGGTTTCGAGCGACAGCGCCTTGACCGGCACGGCTCCGCCTTCGGCGTCATAGAGGACGGGACGAATACCGGCCGGCGTACGCTCGTCGCTCCACCGGGCGCCGTCCACGACGGGCAGCGTATCGTAATGGCTGTTCTTGTCCGGGCAGACCGCGTTCAGGTAGCGTTCGACATAGCGTTCGTCGAAACGCTGGATATCGCGAATCGAGAGCTCGCCGTCGTTATTCAGCAGGTTGATCCGGTAATGCCGGTTGTAGTACCAGACCGACTGGCGGCCTTCGTTCCGCCAATCCTTCATGGCGCAGATGGAGGAAGCCGGCGTAACCGGATATTGACGCCTGAACCAGCGGCCCGATTCCGCAAGCGTCTCGACCTTCAGCTCGCCATTGGCTTGCCGCTCGGCCAGGAGCTCGACCTGGTCGATCAAGCCGTCCTTCATCGCCGCCCAGCCGAAGGAGTTCTCCTGGCCGACCTGCGTATAGCCGAACGATACTTGCTCCGGACGGAAATTGACGTCATAGAACCATCTCACCCAATCCGGGATGCCGCCGCCTCCTTCCTTGCCCGAATAGACCGGCTCCAGCGTAATGACGGCTTGGCCGTTGCCGCCGAGCTTGGCGTCATATTGGTAGACCGGATCGCTTCCGAGCATGCGGAACACGGGAACCGGGATCTGGGCTTCTGCGGTCTGCGCGGGCATGAAGCCGTTCAAGCGGCTCGGGTAGTAGGCCTGATTGTAATAGCCGCCCCATAGCGTATAGCCGTCCGTTCCCCATTGATCCTTGCAATTGCAGGAGGCCGCGATCTGATACTTATCCGACAGATACCCCAGCAAATGCGCATCCATGAACCAGGAACCGACGGATTGCGGGTAATGGCCGAACTTCGCGCGAAAATCTTCCATGAGCACGTCCGCCAGCCGTTCCCGCTCCTCCGGCGTATAGCCGACGGAGAAGGCGATATGCGCGTGCCAGTCCCAGGGGAAACGGCCGCGCCAGGCAATGCCGGCTTTCTCCGCAAGCGGCTGCACGACTTCGAACCAGACGCCGATCTCCTGCCCCGCGTCCGCCTCGCGCAGCAAGTCCGTAAACGCCGGATTAATCAGCGCGTCGTATTGCAGCAGCCACGTCGCCCGCAGGCCGTGCTTCTGCACGAGCGCCAGCTGCTCCCTTACCGGCTCGATGAGGTCCATCGGCTCCCGGGGCTCGACGCCCCGGATGAAGTTAATGATATTGACATGATTCGGATAAACTGGCTTATTCAATGCATCCACGCTCCAATAGTTATTCCCCAATGATGGTCGGCGCGTCGCTGTACACGTTGCGCGGCAGCGTGCGCTTGACCGTAATTTCGATTTTGCCCGCCGGCGTCTCGCTGTAAGCTTTGTACTGTTTGTTGAACTCGGCGATCGTCTCTTCGTCGTGGCCGCGAACCTTCATTTCGTTCAGGAATTGGCCGTATACTTTCTCGAAGTCTTTGTCGTTCTTGGCCAGCAGCAGCTTGGCGTAATATTGCAGGCGGATATCGCTCTGCACCGGATTGTATTTCTCCACGGCCCCGCCGATGATCGGCTTGATCCGGCTCGAGTTCGGAATCAGGCCGAACGTGCCCTGCTCGTGGTTGATCTCTTCTGCCTTGTACAGCATCGCGTTATTGGCCGGCCATGGCGTCTCCATCGTCTTGATGTGGGTGCTTCCGACGCTGGCCAGGCTCTTCCACCACCAGAAGCCGTTCTCCGTCACGCTCGTCATGCCGCCGTTGTCGCCGCCCCAGAACTTCGGACCGCGGAACACCTCGTCGTTCACCACGACCGCGCCGTTCTCCATCTTGTACGCGCCCATGCTTTCCGGACCGTATTCCATCAGGATGAACGCTTCCTGCGTCTGCATCCAGTCCAGCCCCTTCATGAGCGCGTCCGGATCCTTGATCGTCGCGCTGACGCCCGTGCCGGAGCTGCCGAACGGATTGAACGATGCGTACTGCGCCAGCTTCACGCCCGGATTGGTCGGGAGATACGTCGGCGAGAACCAGCCGTCCGGGTAGCCCTTCTGCTCGAGCGCCTTGAGCGAGGTCGAGTCCGGCAGGTTGTTCGCCTTCATCAGCGACAGGTCCGGATTATCCCAGCCGTCGAACAGCATGGCGCCGAAACGCAGGTTGTTGACCTTCTCCATGAACAGGTCCTTCTTCTGGAAGCTCGTCTCCGGATCGAGCAGGCCGCTCGATTGGAGGCGGTTCAGCCATTGGAACGCCTGCTTGAAGCCGGGCAGCTTGTAATCCGGCACGACCGAGCCGTCCGCCTGCTCGTTCCAGCCGTAACCGTTACTCCGCACGCCGAACATCGACATGACGACTTCGAGGCCGGAGAAGTTCTCGCCGCCGAGCGACAGCGGGATCAGGCTGCGTCCCTGGGCGTCCTTGTACCCTTTGATCGCGTTCAAATACTTCTCGAAGCCGTCGATCGTCCGCAGATCGTCCTTCGTCATGCCCGCCTTCTTCAGGATGGAATCCTGCACCCACAGCCCCTGGGCATTGCCCTGCCATGCGGACGGCTCGTCGACGACCGGCTCGTACGTCGACGGCACGAAGTAGATATGCCCGTCGGCGGCGCGCCAGTTGTCGATGATGCGCTTGTCGATCTTCGCCAGATTCGGGTAATTCGCCGCGTCCTCGAAATAGTCGTCGAGCGGCATCAGCTTCTTCTCGTTGATGAGGCGCGACCAGATCAGGCTGTCGGAAGGCAGGATGATCGCATCCGGGAATTCGCCGCCGACGAGCTTCAGGTTGATTTGCTGGGTCACGTCGCCGCCGTTGCCGACCTCGACCTTATCCCAGTGAACGCCCGACTTCGCCATCACCTCTTGCGTGATCGGTCCGTCCAGATTGACCGGCGTCGTCATCGTCGGCGCGTACAGCGTGTAATGCGTCTGCTTCGCCGCCGCGCCGGCCGAATCCTCCTGCCCGGCCTTATTCCCGGCCGTGCCGGAGTCGTTGTCCTTGCCGCCGCAGCCTGCCGTCAGACCCGCGACCATCGTCAATGCCAGTACCGACAGCATGCTTTTCTTCCATCTGTATCCCATACCCGATTTCCCCCTCGTTGCTCTTCATAGTTATCATGCCGGAATTGCAATCAAGCTTGCATGTATATCATCAAAAGAACGGCAGGCGCGGCGCGGGCGGCGGCGGAGCGGCAGGATCCTTGCCGCGGCCGCGCGCTCGCGGGCCGGCGTTCCTTTGTCGATAACGCGTAACGAAGCGAACAGGCGCGCCTATTCTTTGACGGAGCCGATGAGCACGCCTTTGACGAAGAAGCGCTGCACGAACGGGTAGACGAACAGGATCGGCAGAATCGTAATGACGATCGTCGCCATCCGGACCGACTTCGAGGTGATCGCGTCCGCGTTGTACAGGCTGACGGACTTGGCGCTCGCCATCTGGCTGGCGCTGATCATCTGGTTCGCTTCGATCGTGCTCATGATTCGCTGCAGGTACGTCGGCAGCGGCTGCAGGTTCATGTCGTTGACGAAGAACGCGCCGGTGAACCAGTCGTTCCATTGGCCGACGGCCGTGAACAGCCCGAGCGCCGCGAACAACGGCACCGAGAACGGCAATACGATGCTGAAGTAGATGCGCACGTAGCCCGCGCCGTCCAGCTTCATCGATTCCACCACGCCTTCCGGAATGGTGTTCTGGAAGGAGGTCTTCATGACGAACATATTCCAGACGCTGAACAGTCCCGGCAGCACGTACACCCAGAAATTGTTGATCAGCTTCAGGTGAACCAATTGCAAGTAGAACGGAATGAGACCGCCGTTGAACAGCATGATGAACAGGAAGGCGAACATCAGCTGCTTGCGGCCGGGCAGTTCCTTGCGCGAGAGGCCGTACGCCACCATGGACGTGACCAGCAGCGAGCCCGCGGTGCCGATGGCCGTGCGCGCCACCGTGATCCAGAACGCGTTCACGATCGTATGATCGTTCAGGATGACCCGGAAGTTGTCCAGCGTGAACATCCTGGGCCACCAATAGATGCCGCCGAGGCTCGCGTCCCGCCCTTCGTTGAAGGCGAGAATGACGATGTACCACAGCGGGTACGCGCATACAAAAGCAAACAGTGCCAATATCGTGCCGTTGACGGCCGAGAACGTTTTTTCCCCTCGCGTTAGGCGCACTTCGCGCTCACCTGCTTCCCTACCATATTCCGTCGCCTCCGATTCGCTTGGAGAGCCAGTTGCTGAACACGAGCAAAATCGTGGAGATGACGCTCATCACAAGGCCGATCGCGGTCGTCTGCGAATACTGGGCCTGCCCGATGCCGAGCCGCAGCACGTACGTGTCGATGACCTCGGCCACGCCGATGTTCGCCGGGTTGATCATCGCGTAAATCTGGTCGATACCGACGCTGAGCAGACTCGGTACGGTGAGGATGAGCACGACCGAGATAATCGGCACGATGCTCGGCAGCGTAATGTAGCGCATCTGCGCGAACCGGCCGGCCCCGTCGATGACGGCGGCTTCATAGAGCACCGGGTTGATGCTCGAGATCGCGGCCAGGTACAGGATCGTGCCCCAGCCCACTTCCTTCCACACGCTGCTCAGGACGAAGATCGGACGGAACCAAGCCTCCGAGCCCATGAACGGAATCGGCTGAATGCCGAGGCTGTGCAGCAGCGAGTTCGCGCCGCCCCCGTCGATCGACAGGAACGCATCCAGGAAGCCGACGACGACGATCCACGAAATGAAGTGCGGCAGGTAGCTGAACGATTGCACGAACCGCTTGAACCGGAACGAACGCACCTCGTTGATCAGCAGGGCGAAGACGATCGTCGTCGGGAAGATGAACAGCAGCCTGAGCAGCGTCAGCAGAAACGTATTGCCGGTCGCCCGCCAGAAGTCGGCGCTCGCCGCGAACTCCTTGAAATTTTGCAAGCCGACCCAGTCGCTCCCCCAGATTCCGCCTTGAAAGCCATAATCCCGGAATGCAATCTGCAAGCCCAGCATCGGAATATAGTTAAACACGATTATAAGCGCCAGCCCCGGCACGATGAATGCATATAGCGGGAGAAGGCCTTTCCGTTTAACGACAGAGAGACGATTCATTTGCGGCGATCTCCTTTCTTTGTCATAGGCGCTGCGCCTAGTTATTGTGCCGCGCGCACGGTTGTTACGGCACTTGCTACTGATTATAGAAAAGCGGGGAAGCGCTAACAATAATCGGAATGCACGATTAGTTGCGCTCTGGCACTATCTTGTTTTCATGGCGATTTGCACAAAAAAAGAGCGATCCGCACGAATCGCCCCAGATTGCAGAGAACATATACGAAACTGCAAATCGCTTAGCCTGAACCTCATAGCCTCCATAGGCAACGGACACAGGATCCGTTATTTGTAATGAAATCGGTGTTTGGGGTTGACGATCGGACACAGGATCCGTTATTGCCTCCGGAAAGTACCGAATGTCTGCATGTTAGGCGAAATAACGCATCTCCTGTCCGCGTGCGTTCCTAAAATAAAGAAAACCGGTCCATAACGCCTCTCCTGTCCGCTTCATTGCTTCGAAGGCAGCGCTGCTGACTTGTTCCGGCGCGCTCATCCGACGGCATCCGGCGGGATCCGGCGGCGCCACTAGCCGGCGACGCCATGGAACGCCCTGTACTCCTTCGGGCTGAAGCCCGTAATCCGTTTGAACACGCTCGTGAAATAGCCGATGTTCTGATAGCCGACGCTTTCCGCGACCTCGTACAGCTTCAGCCGCGGATCCTGCAGCAGCTCCTTCGCCTTGCCGATCCGAATGTGGATCAATTGCTCGGTGAACGATACGCCCAGCTCCGTCCGGAACAGCGCCCCCAGGTAATTCGGGCTCAAGTAGACCGAATCCGCGACGGATCGCAAGGACAGGTTGTCCTTGTAATGCGCGTTCATCCATTCCAGCGCCCGCTGCACGACGACCTGCGTCGGGCTCTTCTTCCGCTCCGCGATAAACCCGCACAGCCCGGTGACGATCCGCACCGTCTCCTGCAGCAGCTCCGGCTCCTCGCGGCAGTCCAGCACGCGTTCCCACAGCTGCTGTTCCGATCCCAGGTGCCGGTTCACGTCGCCAATCTCGGCTCCGATGCGGTTCGCGCCGCTGATCAGCCGCAGGCACAGGCCCCGCAGGTTGGCGCCCTGAATATGCGGATTGCCGGCGATGCTGCGAATCAGTTCCCCCAGCAAGCTCAGGCTGTTCTGGCTGTCGCCCGCGCCGAGCACCTCCAGGAAGTCGCCCATCAGCTCATCCGGGCTCTTGTGAAGATGATCCGATTGTTCCTGGAGCATCTGCCAGCTGAACGTGCGCTCGCTGCTGCCGAGAAGCCGCTGATTCACCGCCCGCTGCGCCAGCCGAAAGCTCTCGCTCAATTGACCGGGCGACCGAACGGCAGGACCGGCGCCGATGGAGACGGTACAACTGTGAATGCTCCCCGCTTCCCGGCCGAGACGCTGCAGGATGCGCTCCGTCTCCCGCTCGAACCCGCCGTCTGCCTCCGTCTCCCGCAGGATCAGCACGATATTCCCTCGCTGCGTCATCGTCTTCTCCTCGAGCAGCGAGCCGCATATCGCGCACGCGGCATCATTCAACATACGCTGCGCAAGCCGTACCTGCTCTTCCTTGGCAAGCGGCGAGTCGGGATCGGCGTCCATGACGATGACCAACACGCGGCGCAGGCCTTCCGGGACGAACATGCCGAGCGCGTCCGCATGCGCCCGGATTGCCTCGTCTCCCAGAATGAGACCGTGCAGCAGCTCCTGCAGGAATTGTTCCCGCGCAATCGGCTTGAACGTGTCCAATTGCGCCTTGATGCGCAGCTCCTCCCGGCTCTTCGACAGCTCCAGCCGTTCGGCTTCGAAGACGCGCTCCAGAATCGCCGTCAATTCCTCGAACAGGATCGGCTTGACGAGGAAGGCGTCCACGCCGAGATCGAGCGCCGTCTTGGCGTATTCGAATTCTTCGTAGCCGGTCACCATGATAACGCGCATGCGCGGATTGATCGTCCGCATGCGGGCCGCCAGCTCCAGGCCGTCCATCCCTAACATCCGGATATCCGTGATGAGCAGGTCGGGCGGTTCCTGGCCGGCCCGGCCGATCGCCTGCTCCGCATCCTCGAAATCGCCGGTGACGCGCATCTGATACCGCGCCCAATCGACATGCTTAATGATCGAATTACGCTGACGTTCCTCGTCGTCAACGACGAATACTTTGATGTCCATGCGGAAGTTCCTCCCGTCCGTATTCATGGGCTGGCGCCGTCGGACCGGCTTGCTGCGGGATGAGCAGCCGAATCGTCGTGCCCGCGCCCGGTTTGCTCTCTATCGTCAAGCTGTACGAATGGCGATAATGCCGTTTCAACCGTTCGTTCACGTTATAGATGCCGAAGCCCGCGCGCTCCTTGGCGCCGTTCGCGTTCTCCAGCAAGTCCTTGGCCTGCTCCGGGGTCATGCCGGAGCCGTTGTCCGCGATCGTAATGCATAGCATGCCGTCCTGCAAGCAGCCCCGGATGCGCAGACGGCCTCGGCCGCCCGTGTGAACGAACGCATGCAGCAGCGCGTTCTCGATGATCGGCTGCAGCGTAATCTTGATGATTTCGCAGGACAGCGCCTCTTCATCCACGTCGATTTCGACGGCGAGCCGGCCGGGGAACCGCGATTCGTGAATGTTCAAGTACGCCCGCACATGCTCCAGCTCCTCGCGGAACGGCAGGATATCGCCTCCCCGGTTCAGCGCCAGCCTGAAGAACTTGGCCAGGGCGTCTACCGTCCTGCTGATTTCGGCTGAACCGACGTCCATCGCCATGCTCTTGACCAGGGCCAGCGTATTGTACAAGAAGTGCGGATTGATCTGCGCCTGCAGCAGCTTCAGCTTCTCGGTTTCGGCCGCGCTCCGCGCTTCGGCGATATCGCCGAGCGACTGCTTCAGCCGGAGCGACATCGTGTTGAATTCCCCCTCGACGTCGGCCAGTTCGTCCTTGCCGTACACTTTGACGGTAAGCCCGATATCGCCGTCGCGTACCCGCCTCATGCTTCTGACAAGCGAATTGAGCCGGTGCTTGATGCGCAAGCCGTAGCTGGCGAGCACCGCGATCGTCAACACGACGAACAGCACGCTGACCGCGACCGCCGCGTTTTTGACCAGCTGCAGCTTCTGCCACAGCTCCTCCTGGCTCACGACCGTGACGATCTTCCAGCCCAGCCTGTTCGTTTCATACACGACCATGCTCTGCTTGCCGTCTATCGTCGTCGAATACCAGCCTTGATCGGACGCATACACGGGCTGCAGATAAGGGAGCGCCTTAATATTGTCCGACGCTTGCTTGTCCATCACGTTCGTCAGCACTCTCCCCTGCGCATCCGCCACGACGATCCACCCTTTCTTGAACTCCAGCGGGTTGGAGAGCTGGTCGAACAGCGCGCGGTTCGTTATCTCAACGTGAACGATGCCGAACTTCTCGTTCGTCAAGTAGTCGACCAGCCACTTGCTGAGGTGCAGCGAAGGCTGGGCATCGTCGCCCTTCCGTTCGAAATACCAGTAGAACTGCTTGTTGCTGCCGCCCATGGCCGCATGCCAAGGCTGCGAATCCGCCTGCTCCATGTTCAGGACCACGCCCCCGTCCTCGTGCAAGCTGGCGTTGGTCTTATAGAATTGAATCTTCTTCATCGGGAAGTAAGATCGGATCCGATTGACCGCGGCATTGATCTGCTGCAGCGCCGTCACTTCTTCCTGGAGCGATTGATAATGCTGGGTCAGCGCGGTCGTGATGCCCGGATCGAGCGACATTTGCATGAGAATGTTCTGATAGCCGATAATGCGGTATTCAATGTTCTCGTTCAGCTGGTAGGCCACCTTCTCCAGCATTTCGCGGCTCTCCTTCTGCGCGAGCGGCAGGCTGGTAGAGAACAGATAGTAGCCCACGATCAGGACGGGGAGGATCAAGAAGACGATCACGATCAATATGAGCTTCTGCAGCAATCGCACGCGATGCCAATAGCCGAACAACATCCTTGCTATCCTCCTAAAGCGCTTCCAAACCGCAGCTGGAAACGGCAATCTCCCGGCTGCGCATCCGCATCGCCCGGAATATTAGGCTAGTGTACCAGATATCGTCCGGGAGCGGAAGACGCGGTTTCGGCATGTAGTTTCGGCGAGCGGTTTCGGCCGCGATGACATCGTTACGCCCGCTCCCGCCTGCCGATCGAAGAAGCTTCCCGCAAGCTCGTCGAACTAGCGGGAAGCTTCTACAGTTAAGCCGCCGGACTCGGGACTCGAGCTTCGGGACTCGGGTTTCAATAGCCCGCTTGAGGAAATGCCGCCACGAACGTCGTGGACTTGCTTGTGCTGGTCACCCGGATCGTGCCGTGCTGACGCTCGATGATGCTCTTGGTAATCGCGAGCCCGAGGCCGCTTCCGCCCGCGGCGTTCGTTCTGGACTTATCCACGCGGTAGAAGCGCTCGAACAGATAAGGCAGATCCGGGGACGGAATCGGCTCGCCATAATTACGGAAGCCGACTTCCACCTGCTCCTCCGACCGCGAAAGGATGACATCGAGGTATTTGCCCGCTTTGGCATACCGGATCGCGTTCGTAACCAGGTTCTCGAACGCGCGGACCAGCTCGCCGGCGTCCGCTTCGATGTATAGCGTCTCGGCCGGCGTCTCGATGCGGCAGTCCATCCCGGCCTGTTCGAACAAGGGCACGTATTCCTCCATCATTTGGCGGAGGAAGCTGGCGACGTCCAGCTTCTCCAGGACGGGCGGGAGCTCGCCGCTGGTCAGCCGCGTGTAATCGAACAAATCGTCGATCAGCTTCTTGAGCTTTAACGACTTCTCGTACGCGATGTTAACGTAATACCGCACTTCCGGCTCGTCCCTGTACCGGTCCGTCTCGATATATTCAAGGAAGCCGATGATCGAGGTGAGCGGCGTTCTTAAGTCATGCGATACGCCCGTAATCAGGTCGTTCTTCGCTTTGACGGCGTCCCGCTCCTCGTCGATCGAAGTCTTGAGCCGCGAGGCCATCACATTGATATGTTCCGCCATGACGCCGAGCTCGTCCATGGATTTGACGGGAATGTTCAGCGCCAGATTGCCGTGGGCGATTTCGTTCAGACCGCGGGTAATTTCCTCGATATACTTGATGATGCTTCGCGAGTACAGGAAGAAGAACAGGAGAAACAAGATGACGCCGGCGACCGTCATGAGCGGCAGAGAGCCGATATGGTTGATGAACCAGCGCAGCAGCATCGTCATGAGCGAGGAGGAGGACGGATTGAACGAGAGCAGCAGCTCCGCAAAATAGTACCCGATCCACAGCACGGCAGCGAGAGACAGAATGCTGGCGATGAACGTAAAGATGAATTTCCAGAACAGCGAATTCACGAAGCCTCTTCTCAAACCGCCAATCTCCTTCCGCATCGGTTCGCTTTAGTTTTCGATTTTGTACCCGACGCCCCAGACCGTCTGGATGTATTTCGGCTGACGCGGGTTTTGCTCGGTTTTCTCGCGGATTTTGCGGACATGGACCATCACCGTATTGTTGGAATCGATCGCGCTCGCTTTCCATATCCGCTCGTAAATATGCTCCATGCTGAACACGATCCCCCGATTCCGCGCCAGCAGCTCGAGAATCGCGAATTCCCGCGGCGTAAGCTTCACTTGCCGCTCGTCCACCGTGACGACGTGGGTCGAACCGTTGATGACCAGGTTATCCACGACGATCTCGTCCTGATTCATCGGTCCGGCGTTATGTCTCCCGTAACGTCTCAGATGCGACTTGATGCGGGCCACCAGCTCGAGCGGACTGAAAGGCTTCGTGACGTAATCGTCGGCGCCGATCGTCAGTCCGTGAATCTTATCCAGCTCCTGTCCCCGCGCGGACAGGAAAATAATCGGGATGTCGCTGGTTTCCCTGATTCTCAGACAGCTCTCCATGCCATCCATCTCCGGCATCATCACGTCCATGACGATCAGATCGATGCGTTCCCGGGCTAGCAGCGCCAGCGCTTCCTTGCCGTTATGGGCCACGAGCAGCGCAAAGCCTTCATTCCTCAAATAAATGCGCAGCAGCTCCAAAATTTCCGGCTCGTCGTCGACGAGCAGAATCGTCTTGCCATGCGCCGTCATCGGGTCGCCGCCCCCTTTTTAATCGCGTTATTAATCCTATTATTTATCCATTTGTTTCATGATGGCGGCAAACATGCCCGCGGCTATGCTGCTGTTGCCGATCATATAGTCGTTCTTCGACGTGCGATCGAACCCGATCCAAATCGCCGCGGTCACTCGATCCGTGTAGCCCGCGAACCAGATGTCGCGGCTCGCCTGCGCGGGCGCGCCAGCGAAGCCGGTCTGCGTCGTCCCCGTCTTGCCGGCGACAGGCTTCCCGAGCCGGGCGTTCCGACCCGTGCCGTTCTCGACGACCCCGGTTAACAGCGCGGTCATTTCGCCGGCGGCATGCGCGGACATCGCTTCCCGGTTCGCCGGCTTGTACGCGTAGACGACCCGGCCGGACCTGTCTTGAATGTACCGAATGGCATGCGCATCGTTATACCGGCCGTCGTTCGCGAATACATTGTACGCCTGCGCGATCTGCAGCGGGGTCACGCCGTCGCGGAGCCCGCCAAGCCCGATGGCCAGATTGGCGTCCTGCGGCGACAGTTCGATCCCAAGCCGCGCGGAGAATCGCATCGCGTAATCAAGCCCGATCCGGCTGAGCAGCCACACCGCCGGCGCATTGATGGAGCGCTGCACCGCCTGCGTCATGGTCACTTGCCCGGCATACGAACCGCTTAAATTCGACGGCGCGTAGCTGCCGTAGGCCTGCTTCTTGTCCGCGAGCAGAGACTGCGGCGAATAATCGCCCGTCTGGAGCGCCGGTCCGTACACGATGATCGGCTTGAACACCGAGCCCGGCTGCCTGCGCTGCACGGCACGGTTCAGTTCGCCCGGCTTGTTATGCCGTCCGCCCAGCATCGCCCGGATCTCCGAGGTCGCCTGGTCCAGGATGACGACGGCGCCTTGCGCTTCCTGCCGCTTGCCGTCGGGCGGGAAATTGGCGCGGTTCGCGAAGGCGGTCTCGGCCGCCTGCTGATAGGCGGCGTTCAAGCCGGTCGCAATCGTATAGCCGCCTTGCTGCAGCTCTTCCCTGGACAAGCCCGTTCGGTCCATCGCTTCCTGCATGACGTAATCCGCGTAAGAGGGGAAGCGGGCAAGGTTGCCTTTCGGTTCGGGCGGGGTGTAATCGACAGCCATGGCAGCCTGCATTTGCTCGCTGCTTATGTAGCCATGCTGATGCATGAGCGCAAGGACGACTTGCCTGCGTTCCTTGCTGCGCTTGTAATCGTCGACGGGATTATAGATGGACGGGCCCTTCGGAATGCCGGCTAACGTGGCGATCTGCCACAGCTCCAACTGCCGCAGGTCCGCGATGCCGAAATACCGTTCCGCCGCGGCGCGAACGCCGACCTGCTGACGGCCGAAATACAGATGGTTCAAGTAATAGGCAAGCAGCTCGTTCTTCGTAAACTTACGCTCCAACGAGCTGGCTATGATCATTTCGCTGATCTTGCGCAGCACGCTCTTGTCATTGGTCAAAAACACGGTTCTGGCCAGCTGCTGCGTAATCGTGCTGCCGCCTTCGCTGAACTTCCGCTCGCGGAGATCCGTCAGCAGCGCTCTCGCGATCCCGACGGGGTCGATCCCGCCATGGCTGTAGAACCGCTTATCCTCCGTCAGGACGAAGGCCTGCAGCAGCAGCGGCGGCATCTCCTTCAGGGACGCCTCCTGCCCGTTGCCCGCGCCCGGCGATGACAAGCTCGCGATCGGATGACCGGCATAATCGGTCACGGTCGTCGAAGCGATCGCTTCCAGCTTGTCCTTATTCCGCAGGATCGTGACTTCGCTTGCGCCGATAAGCACCAGCGCGCAGATAAGCCCCACCACAAGGCATATCACAAATCGGTCGAATCGTCTATACTTGTCTGCCCCCGTCCGCATCTATCGGCGCTCTCCTTCTATGCTCGCCATGATGTCATCCTTGATTTTGCCGGACCGCCAGTAGAAGAGCGCAACGAAGATCATGCCGCCTAGCGCAAGCGCCACCGGAGTGCCGCCGATATGTTCGATCAGCCACCTGACGGGCCGGATTTGGTGCGGACTGCGCTGCAGGACGAGCTTGCATGCCACCTCGGCGGATTTATACGCAAACAGCGTGCATAAGGCGCTAACGAGCGCGCTGGCGCAGCATACATAGAGAAATTTGAAGCGAATGTGATTGAAGCTCAACATTCCCGGCACCGCCTTCGATTAAGATTAGAGCCATTCTAGTCGAGGCTTCTTAACGAATTCGGCGCGCAATTCTTAAGCTTTTCTTAACGGCGGCATTCAACATAATAAAAGCCCTCACTATCGGGGGCTGCAAAAATTGGTATAATAGGCATGTACAACGCAATCTGAGTGGCGCATCCCTTCGAAAGGGGGTGATGCGTATGGCGACCTTCTCTTTTGGGGACATTATGCTGTTTGCCATGTTCGTTCTGGCGCTGCTGACGTTCATAAAAAAGAAATAGCCCCACTCGGTTGACCTGCCGGAGACGGGGACTATTCTTTCGTTCATCTCGAAGGGACGCACCCACTCAAGAAAGGTTGTGCAGGAGACGGTTGGCAGACCGTCTCTTTTATTGTACCCATTATACCGCAGCGGAATGCCAATGAAAACATGTCAGGGCCAAGTATCCATGCAACATGGTCATTTTTACATATCCTGTTATATGTAAAGGCGGTGAACTCCATTGGCAAAATTGTTGGATTTTAGAACGTCCCAGAATGCAAGCTTTGCTGATTCCATCTCAATTCCTCTAGTATCCGATTTCTGTCTTGATTGGACAGGCTGCTCTTAATATCGTACATCCCGTAGCGAATATTCGTGTGGATTTTAGCGGTCAAGCGGCTTTGAATACGAGTGGCGGAACGATCGATAATGTCTCGTTGATTGTTGTTAGAGGAACGGCGCTAGGCACTGACCCCCTTGTATTTTCCGGTAACAGAACGATTATCGCACCTTCTGGCCCCCTCCCCGTCGATGTCTTCATTTTAATCGCCGAGGGCTCCGATTATAATGTGCCGGCGCCTCCATCCGGTCTTCTTGTTTACAGTCTGTTTCTTTTTTCGGTCTTCGTTGTAACTCGAGTCGGACCGGAAAGCTTTAAAGCAACTGCATATTCAGACTAACCATATGCCACTATTGCCCCAATCTAACATGCCGCAGGAGACATAAACAGAAAGAGGCGTCCCACAAGTTCGGTGAACTCATGAGAAGCCTCTAGTTTGCTGCCGAAGTACCCTTTCGTTACCCTCAGGATACCCCGACACCTTACATCCCTTATATCCGTGTGAATACGATGCATGCGTAGAGCTCGTGGGCAAAATGTGGGCACGTTGTGAACACTACCATCAGTCTCAATCGTACAAGAAAGGCACACGACAATGGCTATTTCTGTGCTCCGCGGCCGTATCCATTCGTTACATTATCGGGCATAACTGTTATAAGTAAAGATCGAAGAAGATCGCGGAAAACGACAAAGGAATGATTCTCCATGTCAATGGTACTGAACTACACAACGCCTTATAAAATAGGCTTCTCATAAAGTTCGAGTGAACTCGTGAGAAGCCTATTTCTTATTCATGTGGTCAAAATGTGGTCAAACGGTGTTCCCGGAAGCAGGAACCGATGATGCACGAGGCTCTACGAGCCTATCTTCCATCATGCCGCCCACTACGCGCCAACCATCACTAACTCCATGAACCGTCGCAGAATGATCGCGGCCTCTGCACGAGTTGCGTTTCCGGCAGGATCATATCGATTGTTATCTTTGCCTTCCACAACACCCGCTTGCTGAATGGCCTTTACCGCGTCCTTGGCCCATATGCTAATCTCCGTTTCATCTGCGAAGGTGACGGCCTGCTTATTGGCAGGCAAGGTATACCCCATCGCTTGGGCGAAGCCTGCCGTTATTACCGCTATCTGTTCGCGGGTAATCGAGCGGTCCGGGTTGAAGCGGGTATTGCCCACACCTTGTACGATCTTGTTCTGCGCCGCCCATTCGATGTAAGGCATGGCGGAGCTTGTGCTGGAGACATCGCTGAAGCTGCTTTGCTTGTAGCCGCTCGTGTCCGCACCGGAGAGCTTGCCTAGCGCCATCAGGAAGTCCCCGCGAGTGATCGCCGTATTGGGCGAGAAGGTTGTTTCGCTTGTTCCGGCAATAAGCCCGAAGCTGACAACAAAATCAATCCCGTCCTTCGCCCAATGCTTGACCGTATCGCTAAACGCTGGCGCTGGAGGCAGATAGCCCACTCCGTAAACGGACAAGCTGTTCCTGCTGAACGTCAGCTTGCCATTGTCATAGCTGGAACGGCTCAAAAACTTCGGCTTGCCTTCTTTGTCCACATGCACCGTATACAGATTAGCAGTCTTCTCGCCCGAGTCCGCCTTGTAGGCAATCCCCAACGTAACCGTGCCCTTCTCGAAGTTCGTTACATATTCGGTCTTGCCGTCGTTCTCATAGCTGACGGTGAGATCGAATACCGGACGGCCGCCGATCAGTTGCCTGGCCTCATCAGACAACTCGGACACAGGAGCTGCTTCTATTACTAAGTCCCTTAGCGCCTGAAATTCCATCTCTCGAATTGCTGCTTGATCAAAGGAGAAATCAACAAGCGAACTGTTTAGATCAAAGCGTTTCACATTCTCCTTCTCCAACAAGGCAAGAGCGGATTCCCCCAGCTTCACGCTGAAGCTTGTCACGTCTTCACTAAACAGAATGTGGAATGCAATGCCAATGCCGTCAGCTGTGTTTCCTTTGTTCTGAGCATCCCTTTTCGCCGCCTCGATCAATGTCCTTATCTGCGATTCCGTAATGTTGACCGAAGCGTGGCTATTCGGATTCACACTTGCAGTCAGGCTCGTGGACACGGTCGTCGGCTGATCGATTTTTTTGTCGATCGTGACCACAGGGCCAGTGGGAGCGGTTGGGAATGACCATCCTCCACTTCCCCCGTTTGCTCTCCAATTGGCTGTGACGGTCACATTATGAGCAGGCATGACGAAAGTAGTATCCGCATCGCTGGCATTCGCGAAGATCGCGCCATCCGATGAAGTCCAGCCATTGAAGCTGTAGCCGCTTCGCGTTCCAGCTTGTATCGAGACCGTATCGCCGCTTGCATACTTTCGGCTACCGCTGGCGCCGTCGCCGCCATTGTTTACGGTCATGGTGTAGGTAGTTGCCGGTAAAGGATCGGTAATCGTAACCGTCTGCTCCACGCTTTTGAAGCTGGTCGCCGTTGCTTTGATGCGAACTTCATAGGTGCCTATCCCAAGGCCATTGATTTCGGTACCCGTTACACCCGTCCAAGCGCCGATCGATGACTTGTACTCCATCGCAGTTGTGACGCCGGTTATTTTCCCTGTACCGCCAACCATCGTCGGATTCACACCTGCCGCGGTCGGAGCGGCCGGTCTCGACGGAACGACCAGATTCTGGGCCACGCTGTCTGTCGTCGTTCCATTGCCCTTCTTCACAATGGCAAGCGCGTCCCCCAGATAGCCCGCAACATCCAGCTTGCCATCGATAGGAAATACCAGTGTGCCATCGATCGTATAGCTGCCTCCGGCTTCGAAGCCGGTAAGCTCCTCGTTCGCGTAGTCGATCGCGATCGTCGGCGTGGCTTCCGCTTCCGGCGTCAGTGCCGTAATCGTAACCGTCTGCTCCACGCTTTTGAAGCTGGTCGCCGTTGCTTTGATGCGAACTTCATAAGTGCCTATCCCAAGGCCATTGATTTCGGTACCCGTTACGCCCGTCCAAGCGCCGATCGATGACTTGTACTCCATCGCAGTTGTGACGCCGGTTATTTTCCCTGTACCGCCAACCATCGTCGGATCCACACCTGCCGCGGTCGGAGCGGCCGGTCTCGACGGAACGACCAGATTCTGGGCCACGCTGTCTGTCGTCGTTCCATTGCCCTTCTTCACAATGGCAAGCGCGTCTCCCAGATAGTCCGCAACATCCAGCTTGCCATCGATAGGAAATACCAGTGTGCCATCGATCGTATAGCTGCCTCCGGCTTCGAAGCCGGTAAGCTCCTCCTTCGCGTAGTCGATCGCGATCGTCGGCGTGCCTTCTCTCACTCTCGTATCGGTAACCGTGATTGTAAGCGTCTGATCCGCACCGGCGCTGAACGTGAATGTCAGGCTAGTCGCGCCTTCCGGCTGAGTAGCAAGGTAATCCTTCAGTATCGTCACCGTATCGCCATCGTCCGATACCGTGTAGTCGGTGCCGGACACAAGCGGAGTACCCCCGTTGCTAATCTTCTCCAACGTGTTGCCATTCAGAGACAGCGTCGTCACGACATCCGCCTGCGCGGAAGCCGTCTTATCGAAGCTGCCTGAGTTCGGACTGATCGTGCTGTTTGACGATGTCGTGTCGCTGACCATAAGGATCAGTGTCTGAATCTCCCCCGCACTGAACGTGAATGTCAGGCTTGTTATTCCTGGCGGCTGCACAGCCAGATAACTTTTCAAAATCGTCACTCTATCGTCTTCCACAATATAATCGGTGCCGGACACAAGCTCAGTGTCCCCGTTGCTGATGCCAGCCAACGTGTTCCCGTTCAGCGCCAGCATCGTCACGACATCCGTCTGCGCGGAAGGATTCTGATCGAAGCTGGCTATATCCGGGCTGATCGCGCTGTTCGACGGTGTTGTGTCGCTGATCGTAATCTCCAGCGTCGGAGCCGCTCCGCCGCTGAACGTGAACGTCAAGCTTGTGATTCCTTCCGGCTGCGAGGCCAGATAGCTCTTCAAGATCGTTACCGAGTTGCCCCCGACCGTGTAGTCGGTTTCCTCCGCAAGTGTAGTTCCTCCGTTGCTGATGCCAGTCAACGTGTTGCCGTTCAGCATCATCTCCGTCATGATATCCGCCTGCGCAGACTCCTTCTTGTCGAAGTTGGCCGCCGTCATGCTGAGTGTACTATCCAGCGCCTCATTCATCAGCTCAAAGGCGTCGGATGCGACATGAGTTACGGATGTGCTTCTATTTATACATCGGTCATCATCATCCCTGCACGCCGTATGGCCCAGCAAGTCCTGCCCTTGAATATGCAGATACCAAGTCCCATCTACGCCTTCCTTCGTCAATGTACTGCCATTATTCAACGGCAACCAACCGCCTGCCGGTTCTTCTGTACTTTGTGTCCATACATACTTCAGCGTGGAATCTGCTACTCCGCTTCCGCCAACGTCCTCAACGTTTACCGTTACGGAAACTGCCTTGGCTGCAGTTGCGTTCCCATTAGGGCTGAAGGAGACCGTCGGTGATTTCTTGTCAATATTAATGGCATAGGGGACGTTCAACGTGTTAGCACCATCGGACACGGTGAAGTCGCCTGAATTCATACCATCTTCGATAAAACCTACATTTGTACTATCTGGATAGTACGGTTCATCTGTCATCACCTCAACATTTCCAATCTTCAGGGAATACGTATAGGTCAGCGCAGATCCCGTCGTTGTTTCCGCTATTGCTTTTACGCTGACGCCGGTGTCCACCCATTCCCCGCTCGTATAAGCAGTTCCAGTAGCATTATTCGTCAGGGTTAACGTCATCTTCAAGGATCTTTTGGCGATTTTCACCGTGCGGTTAACGATCGTTGTATTGCCTGCCGTATCTTGGGCCTGGAAGCCAACCGTGTAAATCCCATCGACTTCTAACGTGATTTCCCCTGAATAATTCCCCCATGTCTTCCCTCCGTCAAGCGTATATTGTATAGGTACGCTTGCGCTTATCTCATCTGTCGCTGCGGCGGTCAGGGTAACACTCTGATTGGACCAACCGTCCGTCGTGGACTCCGGATAGCTATTATCGTCCTCATTCTTCATCGTCACGCTTAACTCCGGAGGCGTGCCATCAATTAAGAACGATGCTGATGTCGCTTCCATGGTATTCCCTGCATGGTCCTCCGCCCGGATGTGCAAGTACCATTCCCCGTCTGAACCGGTATACGCAAATTGTTTGCTATCTGCTGTCTGGAGAGCAAAGCTGGTCCAGTCGCCACTGGCTGGAGCGGAAGCCGATTGCGTCCAGGCATACTTCAGCGTAGACGTATCGATGCCGCTCGTCGCATCCGTGACCCGAACGGTGGTCTCAACTGACTTTAATGCTGCCGTATTCCCATTGGGAGTGAAGGCGACCGCAGGTGCCACACGATCCCGCGTTACCTTTAACGTATAGGTCTGGGCTTGCTGCGGCTTCAAGTAAGGCACCACTTTAACCTTGATCACGGCTCCGATAGCCGGAACCGCAACGGCGACAGTCGTACCGCTCTTTTGCAGTTGATCATTGATATACAATGCGGAATACGCCGTGTCTTTCAAGACTGCATTGATATGGACACTTGTTTCATTCGGGTCGATGTCATACTGATACGAAGTGACAGCGGAAGAGAATACAGGGTTCGGAGTCCCTTCGGCAATCGTCAAACTGCTTAATTCATTGTTGTCTGGCACCGATGTTTGCGAGCCCCAGCTAACGACAGTGCCATCGCTCTTCAATGCCAGAGAGTGATTGACGCCTGCTGATACAGCGACAACATCCGATAGTCCCGCAGGAGGGGTTGCTTTGCCATCGCTATTATTCCCCCACCCGACAACCGTCCCATCATTCTTCAACGCCACTGCATGCTCTTGATTTGCCGATATGGCTTTGATACCCGTCAGACCTGCCACATCCAGTATCCCGTTCCCGCTATACTCCTGCCCCCAGGCAACAACCGTACCGTCCGACTTTAATGCCAATGCATACCGATATCCGGCATCAATCGCAATCACATTAGACAAATCAGAGGGCATGGGCATCGCTCCGGCTCCGTTGGATCCCCAAGCGACGACCGTGCCGTTAAATTTCAAGGCCATCGAATAATAAGTACCTGCGGCCACCTTGGTGGCCGAAGACTGCGCATCAACCGGCACAGTCGATTGTCCATTCCCGTTAAGACCCCATCCGATCGCCCTACCGACACCACTGATAGCGCCCAATTCCGATACTACCAAAGTGTGATTACCTGCTGATGCCATGGAGACGACCTTCCCCAGACCGGCAGGTATATTCAACTCCGTTGCCTCGTTGCTTCCCCATGCAACAATCGTGCCGTTCGATTTGCGAGCCAAAAAGACAGTGTCTTTGGCATAAATCTCGACCACGTCAGTTAGCCCCTCAGGCGGTTTCGCCCAAGTGGTGACCTGTTTTCCCCAGGCGATGACAGTGCCGTCCGACTTCAAGGCGATGGAATTATCCTTAGCCGCTGCGATCTGAACCACCTTGACCGTAGGCGTTGCCGCGCTTGCCCTCTCCATAGCCGGCATAAATCCCAGCACCATGGCAATGGACAAGAACGCCGCCAGAAATTTCCGAGTCCACTTATATCGATTCATATGTATTCCCCCCAAACTTAGTCTTCCCCTATCAAAAATAGTATAACTTTGCAGTACCCGCATACACTCTTAAAGGATTCTTAAAAGAATCAGAGAACCGCCAATTAGCGCGCATCGTCCATCAGCCGACACCTTGGGTGCAGCCAATTCGAGAAAGGGCTTGCTTGGATATTTATATACTAAACAATAGGTATATATTAAAGCAGGATGCTGCCACGGTCAATAAAGTCATCGCGTTACGACAGCAGTCGAACCAACCCTTGGATCAATGCCTGATCGTTCACGCCTCCGAACAGCACCGAGAATATCGTATAACCTTCATTTAGCGCTATCACCTGCATCGCGAGTAGTTGGACATCTTTGTCCCGAGAGACCCAGCCTTGCTCCTGCAATACCCTTACAAGAGTGGAAATCTCGGAAATCCATAGTCCGTATTTCGCCTTTAACCTCTCATGATATTCGGGGTGATGTTTTGTCTGCAGATAGAAGTCGACCAGGACAACGATCCAGTTATCGACCCCTTGCAGCTTCTCTGCAAGATTCACAACGGTAAGCCTAATGACCTCTTCCAATGTCGTATCCGCCGGGCTGTAGTGTTTAGGCACGTCTGTCCACCCCTGCGTCTGTTGATTCTGGTAATCCAGCACGTGGAAAAACAACTCTTCCTTGCTCTTAAAATGACCGTAGAAAGCTCCTTTCGTATGCCCGGTGCGCGCAACGATATCTCCTAACGTCGTTGATGAATATCCTTTTTCGGAGAAACACAACAAGGCTGCGTTTAACATCTGCTGATAGGTAGCTTCTCTTTTTAACTGAAATTTATTTTTTTCCAAGCCGGACACTCCTCTCGCCCCAGGGCGTGTATGCAAACTATTAAAAACAGCTAAAGAACTGGTAAACTTCACCTATGAAAAGACGATACGAGATACGAGATGACCAGTGGGAACGAATCAAAGACATCTTACCACCGGGACGGAAACCGCAAGGCGGGCGCCCGGCGATCGACAACCCGATGAAGAAAGCGTCATGCTTGATGCCTCCATCGTACGTGTTCATCGACACGGCGCAGGAGCAAAAGGGTGTATGACTAATCCCAAAATATGAAACATTCCGTTCGAATTGTACTTTATGTTGTGGGAATGTCGTTCTCGTGCTGAAGGCTAAACTCATTATACACCTCAATATTTTGAGTAGCTATGTATTCAAAAAATCGCTCAAGATGCTTACTCTCCAAAGCAAGTCCTCCTCTCATCTTTAAAAACAGAAAACACCGTAGAGCAATTTTCATCACTCTACGGTGTCTTCATTTTACACGATGTGGGCAATCAGTGTTCCCCGAGGAGAAACCCTTGCCCCACAAGGGCTCAAGCCCTTGTTTACATCATGCCGCCCATGCCGCCCATTCCGCCCATGCCGCCCATGTCAGGCATGCTTGGCTTATTAGCCTCAGGCTTGTCGGCTACGACAGCCTCGGTCGTCAGGAACATCGCCGCGACGGATGCCGCGTTTTGCAGTGCGGAACGCGTTACTTTCGCAGGGTCAACGATACCTGCTTGGAACATGTTCACCCACTCGCCGGTAGCGGCGTTGTAGCCGATGCCGATGTCTTCTTTCTTCAGACGCTCAACGATAACGGAGCCTTCTTGACCCGCGTTAGCCGCGATCGTGCGAACAGGCTCTTCCAGTGCGCGAAGCACGATGTTGACGCCTGTTTTCTCGTCGCCAGCAGCGTTAACAGCCGCTACGGCCGCATATACGTTCACGAGTGCAGTGCCGCCGCCGGACACGATGCCTTCTTCGACTGCCGCGCGAGTCGAGTTCAGGGCGTCTTCAATGCGGAGCTTGCGCTCTTTCAGTTCGGTTTCCGTCGCTGCGCCGACTTTGATAACGGCTACGCCGCCAGCAAGTTTAGCCAGACGCTCTTGCAGCTTCTCGCGGTCGAAATCGGAAGTCGTTTCTTCCAATTGCGCTTTGATTTGGCTGACGCGCACTTCGATGTCTTTCTTGTCGCCTGCGCCGTCCACGACGATCGTGTTTTCTTTCGTCACGCGGATTTGACGCGCGGAACCGAGTTGATCCACCGTCGTCGCTTTGAGCTCGAGGCCCAGCTCTTCCGTGATCACTTGGCCGCCGGTCAGGGCAGCGATATCGCCCAGCATCGCTTTGCGGCGGTCGCCGAAGCCAGGAGCTTTAACCGCAACGCAAGTGAACGTGCCGCGCAGACGGTTAACGAGCAGCGTAGCGAGCGCTTCGCCTTCCACGTCTTCCGCGATGATCAGCAGCTGTTTGCCGGATTGCACGACTTTCTCCAGAACCGGAAGGATCTCTTGGATGTTGGAGATCTTCTTGTCCGTGATCAGGATGTACGGGTTGTCGAGAACGGCTTCCATTTTGTCCGTGTCCGTGATCATGTACGGGGACAGGTAACCGCGGTCGAACTGCATGCCTTCAACCACTTCAAGCTCCGTTACGAAGCCTTTGGACTCTTCGACGGTGATAACGCCGTCGTTGCCGACTTTCTCCATCGCTTCCGCGATCAGTTGGCCGACTTCATCGTCAGCGGAGGAGATCGAAGCGACTTGCGCGATCGATTGCTTGCCTTCGATCGGCTTCGCGATTACTTTCAGCTCTTCGACAGCCGCGCGAACGGCTTTCTCGATGCCTTTGCGGATAACCATCGGGTTTGCGCCCGCCGTTACGTTCTTCAGACCTTCGCGGATCATCGCTTGCGCCAGAACCGTTGCAGTCGTCGTGCCGTCGCCGGCTACGTCGTTCGTCTTCGTCGCAACTTCTTTAACGAGCTGCGCGCCCATGTTTTCGAATGCGTCTTCCAGCTCGATTTCTTTCGCGATGGACACGCCGTCGTTCGTGATCAGCGGGCTGCCGAATTTCTTCTCGAGCACCACGTTGCGGCCTTTAGGACCGAGGGTAACTTTAACTGCGTTCGCCAGCGCGTCTACGCCGCGAAGCATCGCGCGGCGAGCGTCTTCGCCGAATTTAATCTCTTTCGCCATCGTTGATAACCTCCTGGATTGTGGGATTTAAGTAATTGCTTGAGATACCATGTATGTGGAGCCGAAGCGCGCAGGCTTAGCCCAGAATCGCGTGGATGTCGCTTTCTTTCATAATCAAAAGCTCTTTGCCTTCGTACTTCACTTCGGTACCGGCATATTTGGAGAACAACACGCGGTCGCCTTCCTTAACTTCAAGCGCGATGCGCGCGCCGTCTTTAATCGCGCCGCTGCCCACAGCGATTACTTTGCCTTCTTGCGGTTTTTCTTTCGCCGTGTCGGGCAGCAGAATGCCGCTTGCAGTCGTTTCTTCCTTCGCGATTGGTTCGATCAATACGCGTTCACCCAAAGGTCTGATCATGAAAATAGCCTCCTTTAAATAGTTGTGAAACTTTGTTAGCACTCACACTCGTTAAGTGCTAATAACCATTTCTAATAATACCGATTTCCATGTTGGATTTCAAGTCTTCCAAGGGGGATTTCATAGGAATTTTATATGGCCCGCTCCGAACGCGGCCTCCGGGTTCCGAGAGAGGCGGTAAAGCCGTTAAGCCATCGGGGCAGCCGGGGCACGTACGGGCTTGCGGCAATACAGTGCAATTGCCGTACAATGACGCGCAATTGCCTGCAATGAGGCGCGGTTCACGGCAGCGCCCCGGCAATTCTGCGGCAGCGCCATCTCGCGACAACGCCCCGGCAACGCACAAAAGCCGGCGGCTGCCGGCTTAACGGATTTTGCGACCTTTCCCGTGCGGAATGCAGAGCGGCGTGCCGAAGATCGGGTCTGCGGCGATCTGGCATTCCATATCGAACACGTCCCGGATAAGCTGCTCGTTCACGATCGCTTCGGGGCGTCCCTTCGCGTGCACCCGCCCGTCCTTGACGGCCACGATATGATGCGCGTAGCGGCAGGCGAGGTTAATATCGTGCAGCACCATCGCGATCGTGCGGTTCTCCTTTTCGTTCAGCTCGAAGAGCAGATCCAGGATGTCGATCTGATGCGTCATGTCCAGAAACGTCGTCGGCTCGTCCAATAGCAGCGTCGGCGTGTTCTGCGCCAGCGTCATCGCGATCCACGCCCGCTGCCGCTGTCCGCCGGACAGCGAATCGACCGAACGGCTCGACAGCTCGGTCAGATGGGTCACTTCGAGCGCCCGCTTGACCGCCTTCTCGTCCTCGACCGACCATTGCTGCAGGAAGCTCTGGTACGGATACCTGCCCTGCTTCACGAGCTGGTGCACGGTCAGCCCTTCCGGCGCGATCGGACCTTGCGGCAGGATCGCCAGGCGCTTGGCGATTTCCTTGCTGGACAGCCTCGCGATATCGGTGCCCTCGAGCAGGATCGTGCCCTCCTGTGGCTTCAGCAGCCGGGCGATCGAGCGCAGAATCGTCGATTTGCCGCAGCCGTTGCTGCCGATGAACACCGTAATTTCGCCCTTCGGAATCAGCAGGTCCAGATTGGAGAAAATCTCGTTCTTGCCATAGGACAGCGTCAGCTTATTCGCCTGTATGACGGACATGGGTATCACTCCTCTATGCTTTGCGATGGCGGTACAGCAGATAGATAAAGAACGGCGCTCCGACGGCGGCAGTGAAGACGCCGGCGGGAATGTCGAGCGGCAGGAACGCGGTTCTCGCGATCAGGTCGGACAGCAGCAGAATGAGCGAGCCGATGAGCGCGGATACCGGGATGACGCCGCCGTAGGCGGGGCCGACCAGCTTGCGGGCGATATGCGGCGCCATGAGGCCGATGAAATTGATCGAGCCGCCGATCGAAATCGCGGCGCCCGAGAGCGCCACGCTGACGAACAGCAGCATCGTCCGCTTCGCCTGCAGCGAGCTGCCGACGCTTGCCGCGACTTCGTCGCCAAGCTCCTGCACGTTCAAGTGCCGCGCATAGATGAGCGACAGCGGGAGCAGGATGACGATCCATGGCAGCAGCGTCACCACGTCCCGCTGCCACGAGACGCCGTAGATGCTGCCCGTCATGAACGTGAACGCCTTGACCGCCACCGCGGACGGCGTGAACGGCGCCGTCAGGATCAGCATGTACGTAAACGCCGTAAGCGCCGTCGCCATGCCGATGCCGATCAGCACCAGGCGCAGCGGCGTAATGCCGCGCCGGTAAGCGAACAAGTATACCAGCGCCGCGGCGGCGAAGGCGCCGCCGATGGACCAGATCGGCATGTACCGGATGCTGACGCCCGAGAAGTACAAGATGAAGACGATCGTGCCCAGCTGCGCGCCGCCCGTAATGCCGATGACGTCCGGAGAGGTCAGCGGATTGCGGACGATGCCTTGCAGCAGCGCGCCGGACACGGCAAGCGCGGCGCCGACCATGACCGCGATCACGACGCGGGGCAGCCGCAGCGAGAAGATGATCATATGACTCGAATCGTCGCCTATGCCGAGCAGCGAACGAATGACCTCGACGGGACTGATGCGCAAGCTTCCGAGCCCCGTGCACAGCACCATGGCCGCTGCGTTCGCGGCCAGGAGCAGCAGGACGACGAGCAGCGTCCTGCTGCTGATTTGGAACGAGTGCCTGCGGCCCCGGATGAGCAGCCAATTGGACATGTTAGCCGCGGCCCCCTTTCCTGGCGATGTAGACGAAGAACGGCACGCCGAGAATCGCCGTCATGACGCCGACCGGCACTTCCTTCGGGAACGCGATGAACCGCGAGCCGATGTCCGCGCCGAGCAGCAGAATGCCGCCGAGGACGGCGCAGTACGGAATCGTCCAGCGAAAATCGATGCCCACGAGATAGCGCGTGACATGCGGCACGATAATGCCGACGAACGCGATCGGCCCGGCGATGGAGACGGAGCCGCCCGCAAGGAGGACGACGGCGACGCCCGCCGCGAGCTTGATCGCGAGCGTCTTCTGCCCGAGGCCCGTCGCGACGTCCTCGCCCAGGCCGAGCAGATTCATATGCCTGGCCAGCACCCAGGCGCCGATGAGCGCCGCGCCCATATAGGGAGCGGCGGATGCGAAAATGCCCATGCCCCGGCCGGCGACGGAGCCGACGAACCAGTAGAGCACCTGATCGAAGGTTTGTCCGCCCGTTAGCAGCACGCCGAGCGTGATCGACGAGAAGAAAGCCGTCATCGCCGCGCCGGCGAGCGTGACTTTGAGCGGCGTCAAGCCGTCGCTGCCGACCGAGCCGAGCAAATAGACGAGCAGCGCCGTAAAGGCGGCGCCGGCGAACGCTAACGACGCATACGCGGACATGCTTCCGGCGTTGAAGAAGGCCGTAGCCGCGACGATGAAGAACGCGGCGCCGGCGTTAATGCCGAACAAGCTCGGCGACGCGAGCGGGTTGCGCGTAATGCCCTGCATCAGCGCGCCGGCGACGGCAAGGCTCGCTCCCGCCATGGCGGCGATCAGCGCCCTCGGCATTCGCGTCGTCCGAATGATCAGCTGATCCTGGGAGCCGTCGAAATGCGTATACGATCGAACGATCGTATGCCAGCCGATGTCCGCCACGCCGAACACGACGCTGCACACGATACCGGCCGCGAATACGAACAGGCCGATCAACAAGCCTGTGATTTTATGGGTACGCGTATGAAGTAAGGAATTCATGCCAACCTCTTTCCTCTCCCGATGCCAGCCTTAACTTGGTTATGTAGAACATTTCGTTATTCTAGGCGATGTTCGCAGAGGTGTCAATGATTTTGAGAATCATTATCAAATAATCATGTCAGTGATGTTGACATCCTCTCTACCGGCTGTTATAGTTCACAAGAGTAATAATGAGAATCATTATCAAATCGGAGGTAAATGTGTACATGTTGTCTTATGCCAGCAAGAAACTGTCGTGGTCCGTCTTATCCATCTTAATCGTCTTGTCCGTCGTCGTCTCGGGCTGCGGCCAATCGAACTCCGCCAATAACGCCGGCAGCGCGAACAGCGCCAGCACTGGGAATGCCAATAAATCGAACGCCGATACGGCGGCCGCCTCGTCCGATGCCGCTGAACGCACGATTACCGATGCCATGGGACAAGCGGTGATCAAAGGCACGCCGCAGCGGATCGTCGTCCTGACCAACGAAGGCACGGAAGCCCTGCTCGCGCTTGGCGTGAAGCCCGTCGGCGCCGTGAAGTCGTGGACAGGCGACCCTTGGTACGACCATATCAAGCAAGACATGGACGGCGTGGAAGTCGTCGGCGATGAAAGCCAGCCGAACCTCGAGCTGATCGCAAGTCTGAAGCCGGATCTGATCATCGGCAACAAGCTCCGCCAGGAGAAAGTATACGAGCAGCTGAAGGCGATCGCGCCGACCGTGTTCTCCGAGACGCTCCGCGGCGAATGGCAGTCGAACTTCATGCTCTATGCGGAAGCGATCGGCAAGAAAGCCGAAGGCGAGAAAATCATCGCCGATTACGATGCCCGCACGGCGGATTTCAAAGCCAAAGCAGGCGACAAGCTGAACGAGAAAGTATCCGTCGTCCGCTTCATGGCCGGCAAAACGCGGATCTACCTGTCGGATACGTTCACGGGCATCGCGTTCGCCAAGATGGGCATCACGCGCCCGGACAGCCAGAACGGTTACAAGGACACGTTCGTCGAGGAAATCACGAAGGAGCGCCTGCCTGAAGCGGACGGCGACATGATCTTCTACTTCACGTACGACACCGGGGACGGCAAGGGCAACCAGATGGAGAAGGAAATGCTGAACGATCCGCTCTGGAAGAGCCTGAAAGCCGTCAAGAACAACAAGGCGTACAAGGTCAACGACGCCATCTGGAATACGGCGGGCGGCGTTATCGCAGCTAACCTGATGCTCGACGAGCTCTACAAAATCTACGATATTCAAGCTTAGCAATTGACGATATACAAGCTTAACGCCCTGTACGGTTCGCCATGTCAAAGAGCGCCGATCCCCCTGATCGGCGCTCTTGCTGTCGAGAAAGCACTCGGTTCTTCGACATTGCCCATGCCGGTTAGATCGCCTTCATGGGCAACGGACATAGAATCCGTTATTGGGCGGAAATCGGTAGGTTTAGGTTGGCGAATGGACACAGGATTCGTTATTGCCTTCGAAGAGCATCGGAAGTCTGCCTTTTTAACGGAATAAAGGATCCTATGTCCGCGAGCCTTTAAAAAGCCATGCAAACAGGCGAATAACGGATCTCCTGTCCGGATGCAATGCTTTTCGCAGACAAAGCTGCTGCCTCTCTCTCCTGAAGCGATGCGAACCACACAGCTAGAGCTGTCTAAGCCGGATAACGGGAATGCGGCCACCGGAACTCCCCGAGGTCAGCCGTTCAGGTTTTACGAGCCATTCCGTGTCATCAAACATGGGTTTCTCTACATCAAGAGCGCCGATCCACCGATCGGCGCTCTTGATGTTCTAACCCCGGCATGACATGAAGCCTCGCCTCTACGATCCGAACTCTTCTTCCCATGCCTCGTCGGCCAGCAGCTGTTTCTTGTACACCACGCTCGACAGCAGCACGCTGATCTCATAGAGCAGGATAAGCGGCGCGGCCACCAGGGAATCGGAGATGAAATCCGGCGGCGTCACGACGACCCCGATCACGATGAGGACGAAATACGCGAGCTTCCGCATTTTCTTCAGCCGCATCGGATTCAGAATCCGCAGCTTCGTCAGGAACATGATGACGATCGGCAGCTCGAACAGCAGCGAGATCGGAATGAGAATATTGAACAGGAAGGAGAAGTATTGAATAACCCCGTACGTTTCCTGCAAATTCAGATGCTTCGCGACATCGGTCGTGAAATTGAACGCCATCGGGAACACGACATAGTACGAGAAGGCCAATCCGATCAGGAACATGAGCAGGACGAACGGCACGAACTTCAGCGTCGCTCGCTGCTCCTTCACGCCCAGCGCCGGCTTGACGAACGCCCATAACTGATAGGCCGCCGTCGGCAGCGCGAGGATCAGCGCGATCACGAACGCAAACTTCATATATAAACCGATGCCGTCCCATAGGGAAAAGGCATTCAGCTTCATGCCTTTCACAGGCTCCTGGCTTACCATGTAATTGTATACCGGATCTGCACAGAACAGACCGATGATCATCCCCGCGACCAGCATCACGATCGTAATGATCACCCTGCGCCGCAGCTCGCCGATATGGTCGAAGATCGACATCGGCCTGTCGCCGCGAAGCGATTCCTTGGCTTCGGCGCCCTTCGTTGAATCAGCCACCGTAATCAGTCACCTCTTTCCTGCGAATGAACGACTCGCGCCGTCCTTGGAGGCGTCAGGTGCGAACACGCGATTGCGAATTGCCTTGTCATAAAAAAAGCGGGCCCCACTTACTCTGGGAGCCGCTTCGAATCGCCCTGATCCTCCGAACGGTTCACTTCCGTCCGTCTCGTTTCCTTGCGATCTTGTGGTTCGTCGTCCATAATGTCTCGCGCGCCGGCTTTGAATTCCTTCAGCGTGCGGCCGAATGCGCGGCCCAATTCCGGCAGTTTGTTCGGTCCGAACAACAGCAGCGCGACCAGTGCGATCAGTAAAAAGCCCGTAACGCCTATTCCACCCATCGTTCCATCCTCCTTCTCGTTGTGCTGGCCTTAAGAACAAATCCGCTTTGAAAGCAGAGGTTAATCGAGTTTCGTCAACGTCATGGCCGTCTGGCTATCGAACGTGCAGGCCGCCGTATCCCATGCTTACGATGTCCGCTCTCGTAATCGTATCTCCGGCCAGAATACGCGGCAGAAGCACGTTGAACGACGTGTACGGGTCGTGCATGACGCAGCCCGGAAGCCCCAGGATCGGCGTTCCGTCCAGATAGCCCATGAGCAGCATGGACCCTGGCAGCATCGGCGTTCCGTAGCTGACGATCTCCGCGCCCGCGCCGGCTATCGCCGCAGGGGTGCGATCGTCGGGATCGACGGACATTCCGCCAGTTATGACTATCATATCATAGGACTGCCGCTGCAAATAGTGTATTTCCTTGACAATTGTTTGTCGGTCGTCCGGCGAGAACCGCTGCTCCGCCACTTCCGAGCCGAGCGCTTCGACGATCCGGCGCACGGCCGGTCCGAATTGGTCCTCGATCCGTCCGGAGTACACTTCGCCGCCGGTCGTCAAGAGGCCGATCCGAAACTTCCGCAGCGGCTTCAGCCCGAGCGGTCCGCGTCCGCCATGCCGCGCGCGGTAATCGAGGGCGAGCTTCTCCACGGCCTCCACCTTCGCCTCGGGCACGACGAGCGGAATGACGCGCGTCGCCGCAAGCTGTCCGCCGGGCATGACGACGGCGTCCGTCCGCAGCGTCGCGAGGGCGATCTCGCCAAGCTCGTTAACGGCATGAACGACGGACGGCTCGACGACGGCCAGCGCCGGCACGTCGAGCGCCGACTTGACCGCGACCTTGCCTTCGTGCGGTTCCGTCAGCAGCAGCCCGTCGTCCTGCAGCGCAAGCGCCATCCGCCGCGCCGCGTCGTCTTCGTGAAGCTCGCCCTCGCCAAGCTCCAGGATATAAATATGCTCCTTGCCGATATCAAGGAGCTTCGGAATATCGGTTTCGGCAATGACATGGCCTTTCTTGAACAGACGGCCTTTGAACTGTCCCGGGATGATCTGGGTCAAATCATGCGCGAGCACGAGGCCGACCGCCTCTTGAACCGGCACTTCCTTCAGCAGCGTACCCTGTTTGCGTCCGCTCATTCCGCGTGATCTCCCGTGCGTCCCGAGAGAATGCTGAGCGCGTGCGGCAGCTGATCCATGATCGCCATCAAATTCTCGTGCACGCCCTTCGGGCTGCCCGGCAGGTTAATGATAAGCGAGCGCCCGCGAATGCCGCAGATGCCGCGGGAGAGCATCGCCTTGCGCGTACGCTGCATGGCGCCGAGGCGCATCGCTTCCGCCAGCCCCGGCACGAGGCGGTCGATCACCTTGAGCGTCGCTTCCGGCGTCAAATCCCTGGGGGCAAGCCCGGTGCCGCCTGTCGTAATGACGAGATCGGCCTGGTAGTAGTCCGTCATTTCGATCAACGCCGCCATGATTTCGTCCTGCTCGTCGGGCACGATCCGGTAGTCGACGATCTCGCCGCTGAGCTCTTCCTCGACCAGCTCGCGGATGACTTGCGCGCTCGTGTCCTCGCGCTCGCCGCGCGAGCCTTTATCGCTGGCTGTAAGCAGTGCCACTTTCCATTGCATGTGCCTTCTCCCCCAATCGCAATTTGATTCGTCCTTCTGCCTGTACGGCAACGGCATGAACGTTAAACGCCGTTAACGGAATAGTCGCCGTTCTTGCCTCCGCTCTTGGAGACCAGGTAGGTCGGTCCGATGACCATGTCCTTCTGCAGCGCCTTGCACATATCGTACACGGTCAGCGCCGCCGCGGAGACCGCGGTCAATGCTTCCATCTCGACGCCCGTTTTGCCGGTCGTCTTCACGCTTCCTTCTATATAAAGCTCATTCTTCCCGTTATCGCCGAAAACCAGATTCACGCCGGTCAGCGGCAGCGGATGGCACATCGGAATCCAGTTCGACGTATTCTTCGCCGCCATGATGCCGGCGACCTGCGCCACGGCGAGGACGTCGCCTTTGCCGACCGTTCCGTCCTTGATGCGCCGCAGCGTCTCCTCCGCCATCGTCACGCTCGTCCGGGCGACGGCAATCCGCGCCGTCACGTCCTTGTCCGACACGTCCACCATGCGCGCCCGGCCCTGATCGTTAAAATGGGTCAGTTCCATTCGTTGTCCCTCCCCGGTATCCAAGTTCCGTTATGACGCCGTCGACAACCATGTCGTGGCTGTCCATCGGCACGGCGTCCGCCTGCTGCGCCTCGTAGCCGAGGCCGATCCAGAGCGGCGCCTCGACTCCGGCCAGCCGCGCCGCCGCAGCCATCCGTTCATGGAAGCGATCGTAATATCCGCCCCCGTAGCCCAGTCTTCCGCCATCGCCATCGAACGCCAAGCCCGGGACGAATACGATGTCCGGCACGAAGCCGGCGCCGCAGCGCCTGGCCGCGGCCGGATCCGGCTCCCGGATGCCGTACGCGCCGGGCATCAGCTCGTCCCACGCCTCGATCGCGTACAGCTCCATCGACCGGTCGCCGCGGATACAGCGCGAGACGACGACCGTCAGTCCCTTCCGCCAGCACCATTCGATCAGGAGCGTCGTATCGAGCTCGGAACGGAAGGGCACGTAAGCCATGATGCTCCGCACCGCCGCGCCTTCCCCGATCCGCCGGCGCAGCCATTCCACCGTCAGCTGGCAAACCGTATCCGACCAAGCCATGCGGCATGCCTCGGACAGCCCGTCGCGCTTTAGCGCCGCCGCCGTTCGCGCCGCTTGTTTTTCCTCTGCCCGATCCATCCCATTCCCCGCTTCGCTTCTTCGTTTGCCATCGCATAGGTCTGATTATAGTAGTATTAAGTTTACCACTGTTGCCCATATTTCGCCAACAAGCGCGAACGCGAAGCGGGAATGGACGAACGCGGCGGAACATGGTCGCGCGACGCGCGGTTTTCATGTAAACTGGTACAAAGGCATTTTGTCAAAGTTGGAGGTTTCGCGTACAATGCTTCTTCAAGTTTCCGATGTATCCAAAAGCTACGGCGTCAGCAGCGTGCTCTCGTCCGTGACCTTCCAGGTGCTGCCCCGCGAACGGGTCGGGCTGGTCGGCGTCAACGGCGCGGGCAAGTCGACGCTGCTCCGGATTATCGCAGGCGAGCTGTCGGCGGATTCCGGGACCGTATATAAATCGAAAGAAACGACGATCGGCTACCTGGCGCAGTCCAGCGGGCTTCAGTCGGACAACACGATCGAGGCCGAAATGCGGGCGGTGTTCGCCCATCTGACCGGCGCGGAGCGCGAGCTTCGTACGCTGGAGCAGCAGATCGCCGACCCGGCGCTGCACGGCGACGAGAAACAGTACGAAGCGGTGCTCGAACGGTACGCCAAGCTGTCGGAATGGTACCGCGCCAAGGGCGGCTTCGAGATGGACAACCGTATTCGGAGCGTCCTGCACGGTATGGGCTTCGGTCACTTCCCACCGGAGACGATCATTTCCACGTTGAGCGGCGGGCAGAAGACGCGGCTCGCGCTGGCGCGCATTCTGCTGCAGGCGCCGGATCTGCTCATGCTCGACGAGCCGACGAACTACCTCGACATTGAGACGCTGACCTGGCTGGAGGATTATCTTCGCGGCTACGAGGGCGGCATTCTCGTCGTCTCCCATGACCGCTACTTCCTGGATGCCGTCGTCGGCACGATCGTCGAAATCGAACGCCACAACGCCAAGCGCTATACGGGCAATTACAGCCGCTTCATCGAGATCAAAGCCGCCGAATACGAGGCGCAGATGAAGCAGTACGAGAAACAGCAGGACGAAATCTCGAAGATGGAGGATTTCGTGCAGCGCAATATCGTCCGCGCCTCCACCACCAAGCGCGCGCAGAGCCGCCGCAAGGCGCTCGAGAAGATGGATCGCCTCGACAAGCCGCTCGGTGATCTTAAGAAGGCGTACTTCTCGTTCGAAATCGAGCGGCAAAGCGGCAACGACGTGCTCGACGTCCGCGAGCTGTCGATCCAATTTCCCGAGAAATCGGAGCCGCTCTTCCGCGACGTGACGTTCCGGCTCGAACGGGGAGAGAACGTGGCGCTCATCGGTCCGAACGGGATCGGCAAATCGACGCTGCTCAAGGCGCTTGTCGGCCAGCAGCCGCATGAGACGGGCACGATCCGTTGGGGCACGAACGTGAAGATCGGCTACTACGACCAGGAGCATACGGGGCTGAATCGTCACAATACGGTGCTGGAAGAGCTGTGGAGCGCCTATCCGCATATCGAGGAAGCGCGAATCCGTACCGTGCTCGGCAACTTCCTGTTCAGCGGCGACGACGTGAAGAAGAAGATCGGCACGCTGAGCGGCGGCGAACGCGCGCGCGTCTCGCTGTCGAAGCTGATGCTGGCGCATGCGAACATGCTCATATTGGACGAACCGACGAACCATCTGGATCTGTACAGCAAGGAAGTGCTCGAAGGCGCCCTGATGGATTACGACGGCACGCTGCTGTTCATCTCCCACGACCGTTATTTCTTGAACAAAATGGCGGAGCGCATTGTCGAACTGAACCCGGCGGGCACGGAGCATTTCCTGGGAAATTATGACGAAATGATCCAGAAAAAACGGGAAATCGAAGAGCTCCGGCTGGAAACGCTGTCAGCTCAGCAGGGAAAACAGAGCAAATCCGCGCCGGCTGCGGAAACCGCTCCCTCTTCTTCCTATGAAGCCGACAAACAAGCGAAGCGTGACGAACGGAACCGCCAGCGCAAACAGGAACAGCTCGAAAACGACATCGCGCGGCTGGAGGACGAAATTTCTGCGCTCGAGCAGCAGTTGACCGATCCCGAAATCTATAACGATTACGTGCGGGTCGGCACGATCCAGAGCGATATCGACTCGCGCAAGGCACAGCTGCAGGCAGTCTACGAGGCGTGGGAGGAACTGCTCGCCTGAGGATGGACATGAACGGGCGAACGGCTTCCGACAGCATTTTTAAACTCTTTCATTCCCTTAATAGATCCCGTTAACGAATCCGGACGGCAGCATGCCGTCCGGATTTTGGCGTTCCGACATTCGGCCGGACACGGATCGATGCTCGATTACAGTAGATTTTGACAAAACTTATCCCTGCCTCGGATGCTATCATTTACGATGGAAGGAGGGGAACCATGGATTATACCGAAGCCGTGCATACGGCCATCTCGTTCATCCATCGCGAGTATGACGAGAGCATTACGGTTGCCGACCTGTCCGGACAGGTCTATCTGTCGCCGTCGTACTTCTCAACCGTGTTCAGGACGCTGACCGGTTATACGATCAAGGACTATATTCTTCGTTATCGGCTGTACCGGACGGCGCTGGCGTTGAAGCATACCGGCAAGCCTATCCTTGCCATCGCCTTCGAGAACGGCTTCTCGTCGCAGCAGGCGTTGACCAAGAGCTTCACGCAGGTATACGGAATCGCGCCGGCACGGTTCCGTCGGATGAATCCCGACCTTGCGCCTTTCCCTCCCGAAAATCTGTTGCAGGAAAGAGGTACGGCCATGGATCTGCATCGCGTATTCGAGAACGTGCGCTTCGTGAAGAAAGAGGCTTTCTATGTCGTCGGCATCGAGACGGACATTCATTATAACAGCAGCGACGGCACGCACAGCATCGGCGGCTTGTATAAACGCTGGAACGAGGAGAAGCTGATCGATCGCATCCCCGATCAAGTCAACGATACGCTGACCTACGGCATGACGTACGAGACATCGGAAGACGACACGGCGAAGTACTGCGTCGCCGTTGAAGTATCGACGCTTGAGCGCCTGCCGGCGGGGTTCATCGCGCGGAAGTTCGAGGCGTGCGAGTACGCCGTGTTCCAATGCACGCTGGAGGACGAGACCAGCGGGCGATTCTTCCAGTACTTCTTCAAAACTTTCTTGAAGGAGCGCAATCTCAGCCAGCCGGAGGCGATCACGACCAAACACGGGAACACGTATTCCGCCCGTTATCCGGTATTCGAGGCGTACGATCGGCACTTCGTGGACGAGTCGTCGACGATCGAAATCTATGCCCCGATCCTTCGCTTACCGTAAGGCGGCGAAGGCGCGAAGCAAGCGCGTCGGAAGCGACAGCTTTTGCGCGACGTTTCATTCCATTAATAGAGCTCATTAAGAAACCGGACGGCTGCATGCCGTCCGGTTTCTATGTATGGAAGGCGGATATTTGGGCGTGCGAGGAATAGGAGCCGCGCCAGCCGGGGCGAATAAGGGTGAAGGACGCCCCCTGCAGGAATACATTCGCCGCCGGCGTCTCACCCGCGCCGCAATGGAGCTGTAGAACAGCGCCGCGAAAGTGATCGACGTCGCCGTGAAATACGGCTATGCCTCGCCGGATGCGTTTACGCGCGCATTTCAAAACCTGCATGGCCTTACGCCGAGGGATGCGAGAGCCGCCAAGCGTTCGCTCACCGCCTATCCTCCGATGACCTTTCGATTAACGATTGGAGGCAGCGAACCGATGAAATTCAGAATCGAGAACAAGGAAGCTTTTCAAGTGATCGGCTTGTACAATCGGGTGACGCCGATCGAATCCGGCGAGCATCCGGGCGTGGAACAGGTTTGGCGCTCGCTCGATCAGGACACGTATGCCAAGCTGAACTCGCTGAACGATGCGGGACCGCGGAGGATCTTGCATGTGAATGTCGGGGAAGGCGTGCGCGCGAAGGATGATTACGACTATTATTTGGCGGTGGCGTCAACTCGGCCGTGTCCGGATCGGTTCAAGTCGTATACAGTATCCGCTATGACCTGGGCCGTCTTCGAAATGACGGTGCCGTGGGAGAAAGAGAGATGGCATCGTATCTACGGCGAGTGGTTCCCTTCTTCGGGATACGAACAAATCGCGGGGCCGACGTTCCAGGTCGGACCGGAGATCGAAATCGGCCTGGAGCGGCAAGTCGATTCCGGCATCGAGCATGACGTCGAGCTGTGGCTGCCTGTCGCCAAAGTCCGATAGCGGCGAGCATGCGCTCGCAAAACTGCCGTCGAAGCAAGGACGCGGACAAGAGATGCGTTATTGGCCGGTTTTCCTTGTTGTTCCGTGTGTTCGCGGACAGGAGATGCGCTATTTCGCCCAACATGGCGACATTCGGTGCTTTCCGGAGGCAATAACGAATCCTGTGTCCGATTCCCAGCCCGAAACACCGATTTCAATACAAATAGCGGATCCTGTGTCCGCTGCCTACGGGGGCTATCTCCTACAGGCGATGCGACTTGAAGTTTCGTCTATTTTCTCGACAGCCTGACCGGACGGCAGCATGCCGTCCGGTCTCTATATGGAAGGCGGGTATCTTGATTAAAGGTAACTATCTTGGCCCTGATATCGGCGGCAAGACGTGCATACCGAGTCCCGCGGCGGTATACCGAAACCACCGGCCGGTGCCCGGCTTACTCCGTGCTTCGGCCGTCCCGTTATCCGGCCTTACGCCATGGATGGCGATAAACCCGCTAACGTTTTGGCCGCGAGCGCGGACAGCTGGGCGCGTTCCGCTTCCGTCAATCCCGCGACGGCTTCGTTGATGCGGCGTTCGATCTCCATGGCTCCCGTCTGCGTAAGCCGAAGACCGGCTTCGGTAATTCGGACATGGAATCCGCGCCTGTCGGTCGGCGAAGGTACCCGTTGGACGAGCCCGCGCCGTTCGGCGCGGTCGATCAGGCCGGTAATGCTGGATTTGTCGAGGCCAAGGTACTGCGCCAGCTGCAGCATGCTCGGCTCGCGGTCCCGCACGATGCCGAGCAGCCGGATCTGGATGATCGAGAGGTCATGGGGAGCGCCGACCTTCGACAGGATGGATTGGATAAGGAACGAGAACTGGACCAGACTGTCCACAAGCGACAGATCGTTCTGGCGTTCAGCGGGCGTAGGATTCAAGAAGCATCACTCCGTAACGTTAATGGCTGCGCATTCGTAATAACGTCTCCCTTCATTGTAGCACAACCTTTCAGCGACTTCGCATGTCAAGCGAACGGTATGTCGGCATCACGAGCTTACGGCTCTTCAACATGCTCGCGCAATGCAATATAGGTCAGCCTGTCCGAAGGCCGACCTCGCGTTGCCGCCCGGTTTTGTCGGCAATATGCAATCTATCCCCCTTATCCACAGGTCTATCCACAGCCGTGGATGAATTGTGTGGCAATTCTGGCACCTGTTATGTCGAAAAAACGTGAATAAATTTACCGTTTCTTTATTTATGGCTGTAAACGGCTGCCAACGCTGTCCCTATTATGCCCATTATCCACATTATCCACAGAACGGCTGTGAAAAACTTATCCGACTTTTATGCACATCCGAGGCAGATGTTTTCCACTGAATTTCCGGGGTTATGCACATTCTGCCAGCAGGCTGTGGATGGCGCTGTGGAAAAAAAAGCAGGGGATCGCCCGCTCGTTCGGCAAATCCCCTGCTCATTTAACTGGCCGGCTCTCCTCGGCCGCACGATGCTTCGTCTACATTCGCCAACGCAGCCCGAACGCTATCCCGGATGGCTTCGAGCTCGGCGGCGCCGCCCCTGGGCGCATCCGGCCACTGCAAGATATTCACGGGATGCCGGTACCTATCCGGCGTTCCCGTATACCGCGGTACAAGATGCATATGGAAATGCGGCACGCCGTCGCCTTGAACGAAGGCATACACATGCTCCGCGTTCAAGGCCTTCCTGAGGGCGGCGCTTACCCGGTTCATCGCCTCGCCGACCGCCCCGGCTTCCTGCGCATGCAAGTCGCCAAGCGCTGGCGCATGCCGCTTCGTCTCCACGATCGCGTAACCCAGGTAGGCCCGCCGCTCTTCGGCTCCGGCGATCATCAGCGAAGCGACGACGTACGCATCCTCGTACACCGCCATCCCTCTCGCCTCGGGACTATGATGCTTGCTGCAAATAAAGCAAGCCCTCGCATCCTTCGGAATTGCCATCCGTGCATCCGGCGCGTCCTTCCGATTGTCGCTCCGCGCATCTTCCATTGGCATTCCTCCCTTTTCGTTGGCAGCCGAGGACGAACCGCTCCGGCCCTGACTAGCTGGACTTCGCGGCGATGTCCGTTTCCCCGTTATTGCCGCCCGTGCTCAAGATCAGCTGGTTGCAAGCCGCCACGTAAGCCTGCGCCGAAGCCAGAATAATGTCCTTATGCACAGCCGTGCCGCTGTAGCGCTGCTGCCGGTGCACGATGCTGACGGACGCTTCGCCGCGCGCGTCCTCGCCTGTGGACAAGGAGTGCAGCTCCAGATCCTCGAAGGCCGCTCCGACCGGAATCGCCTGCTGCAGGCAGTGGATGACCGCTTCGAGCGGTCCCGTCCCCGTTCCGGCGAAGGTCCGTTCCTCCTGCGATTCCCGCTCGCGGATCGTCACGGATGCAATGCGGGCGCGCTGCGTACCGGCGAGCACCTGCAAATCGACCAGCACGTACGGATCATGCTGCTGCTCCGTCGTTTCGCTGGCAAGGCGGACGAGCACGTCGTCCGGAACGATCTTGAGCTCGTCGGCCTTCGCCTTGAAGCGGTCGTACACGTCCTTCATCTGCTCCTCGTTCAGCTCGATGCCGAATGCCGCCAGGCGGTGCTTGATCGCATGGCGGCCGGAATGCTTGCCGAGCACGATCATGCTGCGCGGGATGCCCATCGCCTCGGGATCCATGATTTCGTACGTATTGCGGTTCTTGAGCAGCCCGTCCTGATGAATGCCCGACTCGTGCTGGAACGCGTTCCGGCCGACGATCGGCTTGTTGTACGCGATCGGAAAATTCATCGCCCGGCTCACCATCCGGGACGTCTCGTAAATTTCGCTCGCGACGATGCCGGTCTCCGCGCCGATGGCGGATTTGCGGGTCTCGATCGCCATGACGAGCTCTTCCAGCGAGCAGTTGCCGGCGCGTTCGCCGATGCCGTTGACCGTCACTTCGATCTGCGTCGCGCCGGCCGAGATCGCCGCCAAGCTGTTCGCGACCGCCAGGCCGAGATCGTTATGGCAGTGCGCGCTGAACTGGACGCGCTCGGCGCCGCGTGCGCCTGCCCGTACGTCCCGGAACATGGCGCCGTATTCTTCGGGGAGCGCGAAGCCGAGCGTATCCGGCAGATTGATGATCGTGGCGCCTTCCGCGATGACGGCTTCCACCATTTCGATGACGAACTCTCTGCCCGCGCGGCTGGAATCCATCGGGGAGAACTCGATTTCGTCAACGAATTGCTTGCCGTACGCGACCATTTCGCGGGCGATGCTCACGACCTGCTCGCGGGACTTCTTCAGCTGGAAGTCCAGATGGATGTCCGAGGACGAGATGAACAGATGCAGCCGTCTGCGCGGCGCATCCATCGTCGCCTTGACCGCAGCGTCGATGTCGCCGCGGATCGCGCGGGCGAAGCCGGCGATTTCCACGCCTTGCAGCTCGCGGGAAATTTGCTGCACGGCCGCGAATTCCCCCGGGCTCGAGATCGCGAAGCCCGGCTCGATCACGTCGATGCCCAGTTTGGCCAGCTGGCGGGCGATGACGATCTTCTGCTCGGGGCGCAGCGTCGCGCCGGGCGACTGCTCGCCGTCGCGCAGCGTCGTATCGAAGATGCGGATGATTTGGTTGGCGGACGGTTCTTGCATACCGGCATTCGTATTCGTGTGAGTCGTTGTCATATCGGATTCCTCCTGGATTCGGTTTGAATGGTCTAATCGGCACAACGGCAAGTTTGCATAACAACGGAAAAAGCCCGCCGTCTCTTCTGATTCAAGAGACGACAGGCTTCTTAGGCTTGCCGCGGTACCACTCTCGTTGCCCGGACGCTGCCGCCCGGACCCGCTTAAGCAGCTGGCGGCCGGCTTGGGCGCGGGCGTTCGCTGCACCCGATGACGGGGGTTAACCGTAACGAAGTAGCGCATGGCCGCCTGCCGTCCGCTTGTGGACGCCGCCGCCGCATTCCTTCGTTCCGCTCCCAGGCGAGTTCGGATGTCCTTCGTCTGCGTCGCACCTCCCCGCAGCTCTCTGCTTCCCGGACCTTGCCCTACTACTCCTGTTCAACGCGTTGTTCTCGCTATGGCTATACGTTCGTTCGTCAATGATCGTTACTGTTCGCCGCTGTCCACTTCATCGCATGCCGCTCCGCGCCGAGCGCGGTCTTACGAATCAAAAAAAGCCTGCCGCCTCTTGAAATCAAGAGACGACAGACTGTAAAGTCCGGCGCGGTACCACCCTTGTTGACGATCGCTTCGGGAGCGGCCGTCCACCTTATGCATCGCCGGCGACTCTAGAAATCGCAGGCCATGCACCCGATCACGGCGGTCAACCGTAACGACGTACGCGAGCTTCCTTCAGCCTTGGCCTTCGGCCGTCTCTGAAACCCGTTCCGCCGTTCCGCTCCCAGGCGAGGTTCAAGCTGCCTTCGACTGCGTTGCACCATCCCGCAGCTCTCTGTTCCCGGCGTTCGCTTTACTGCTCCTGTTCGTCGCGTTTGTGTGGATTGAAGTGTTGTTGCCTATTATAGGCCGGGCGGAATTGTCTGTCAATTCCAAATCGCGAAAAGTTCCAAATCCATCCGCGCGCGGCGAAATCGCCGAACGCGAATGCCGCTTGCGCTCCCTTTACTGCCGCGGCCCGGTACTGAGCAGCGCTTCGAGCCAGGCGTCATGGAACTCGCCGACGCTGCCGTAACGTTGTTCCCTGTCAGGCGACGCCGCCTTCAGCGCGACACGGCGCAGTCCTTCGGACGCGCGCCACCGGTCCGGATCGCGGCTTCCGTCGGCAAGAAACACGAACGCGGCTGCCCCCATCGCGAAGACATTCGTCACGCGGTCGATCAGGCTGCCTCTGACGAACTCCTCGGGCGCCATGAAGCGGCTCGAACCGTACAATCTGTCCATCTCCAGGACGAATGCACCTTTCGTATAATGGTCGAAATCGCAGAGATGCAGCTCCTCGCGATCGAAATCGTAAATCATGCAGCCGTCGTACAAATCGACCGCGACATAGCCCTTCTGCTCCAAGTACGCATGCGTCTCGTACAGCGAGGCAAGCGCGGCGAGGATGGTATCCACAGGAAGCTGCCGGAATCGATAATGCGGCGAGTCGGGGTGATTGCGGCCCTCATAGCCGGGGAAATCGGGCGTGCCCAGCACTTCGCCGTCCACCCACTCGTACACAAGCGCGAAGCCTGCGGACAGCGTGAACGTATTCAGCAGGCGAGGGATGCGGGGATGCTGTACGTCCCGGTGAAAGGCGGCGGCATTGCGCAGGAAAGCAACGGCCTCCGGACGTTCCGCGAATTTGACGAACCAATTGCGTCCCGAGGCATGAACCCCGTAGGAGACGCAGCCGGAATCCTGCTGGTCGAACAATTTGAAGACGTTCCCGACTCGTGACAAATACACGGCGATCTCTTCGTTCACATGCTGAACCGCTGCGAGCGGACAATCGGTTGGATTCATACGGGATGCTCCTTTACGCTTGGAATAGATGTTCTCCGTGCCGGCCGGCATTACTACTTTAGCCAAAAATTTACTGTTCGCCTAGACTTATAATAACGGGATGGGTATACTACTATTATGAGGTGCCTGAGATAGGCCTCTCTATTCGTTAGCACCCAATCGGCCAGACACGCAGCAATGAACAGCACCGCCCGGTGCCTTGGAATAATAGAACCCCCGACGCTTTGACGGGTTGCCACTGAAAAGTCCGTTAACACGAAAGGTACAGACCTTCATTGTTATGAAGGGGCTGTACCTTTTTTCTTGTACAGTTATAGCATTGCGTCGGAAGGATGAAGATCATGTTCCAGCCCCAAGATGCTATGGCGATATTCGCCGTTAATCTGAAACGAATCTTGAAGCTAACAGAGTGAATTCATAGGTTGAGTTAGTTCTTCAGTGGCCCCGACCGGGAGCGGGGGCTGCCGAGCGGCGATGCCTAGGTCCTCGATTCCACGCTTGCGATATCGACGCTAATGAATCGAGGCAGCGCTATTTTGCACCCAATGCCATACTTCTGTTGTGAAACGAACTTCAGTGTCGTTATTTGGCCGTTTCGAGCTGCCTACAAGCTATTTTCACCGAGATAAGGCGTCTCCGATTCGTAAGCGAGCTGCAGGTGTTCAAATGCCCCGTTTAAGGCACGTACGATTCGTAAGAACGAGCGGAGCGGCACTCCCAAGGCGGCGCATACGGCGTATATGGCGTATACGGCGCATACGCAATAGGCGATGCCCCGTGATCGGGAACCGGGGGCTGCCGAGCGGCGAAGCCTCGGCCCTCGATTCCATGCTTACGATATCGCCGCTAATGAATCGAGGCAGCGCTATTTTGCACCCAATGCCTTACTTCTGGGCGATGCCCCGCGTTCCGGGATCCGGGGGCTGCCGAGCGGCGATGCCTAGGTCCTCGATTCTACGCCTGCGATATCGGCGCTAATGAATCGAGGCAGCGCTATTTCGCTCCAAATGCCTTACTTCTGTGGCGAAATGAACTTCAGCGTCGTTATTTGACGGCGGCGGGGTTCTTTTGTTGCGCGGTTTTGTTGTGCGGTCTTGTTGTGTGATTCTGTCCTACGATTCTGTCGTGCGATTCTGTCGTGCGATTCTCTCGTGCGATTCTCTCGTGTGATCTTGTTATGCGTTTCTGTCGTGCATTCGCATTTCTGTCGTGCGTCTGCTTTCCTGTGCTTCGTGCGATTGCTTTGCTGTCGCCGTTTCATGAGATGCCATCAGCAGGCGGATTCGCGCCGCAACGCCAAACGGGACGAAGCTGCCGCTGCCGGCTGCCTCGTCCCGTTCCAAGCTTTATTGCCGCTATTCGCCTCAGCCTCGCATAACCGGCTCGATACGTCCAAGCTCGGGAATCCGAATCGCGATCGCGTCCGCCCCGGCTTCGCGCATCGCATCGACGAACGCCTGCGGATCGGCCGTATTCTCGGCGAACATGCCGAAATGCATCGGAATCGCCTGCCCGGCGCCGCATTGGATCGTCAGCCTCGCGGCCTCTTCCGCGTTCATGTTGCCCCAGCGGCCGTTGATCGGCACCGCGATGCAGTCCGCTTGCATATCGCCGGCATTCCGCAGCAGCTCTTCCGTCAGCTCCGAATCGCCGACGTGGTAGATCCGGCAGCCAGCATAGTCGAACACGAAGCCGATCGCGTCGAACTCGCCGTCTCCCGAGCTGTGCTCCGCGTACACCGCGCGGATGCGAACGCCCTCGAACGTGGTTTCCTCGCCCTTATCGAGACGCAGAAACGCCGCTTCCGGCAAGCCCAGCTTGCGGTAATGCTTTTCCACCGATCCCGGACCCGCGACCTTCATCCCGGCGCGCAGCGCGGCTTGAACCGACGGTTCATCGAAATGATCGAGGTGGTCGTGCGTAATGAGCAGCAGCCCGCCGTCCAGCTCTTCAGGCGGAAGCGGCGCCGGACTAAGCCGGGTCAGCCCGTCCTGCTGCTCCACCGTGTCGGATAAATACGGATCGATGACGATCGCGGCCCCGCTCCCGAACCGCCAGGCGAAGCCCCCTTGGCCGAGCCAGACCCATGACAAGTCCCGCTCAGTCATCGGCAGCGCTTCCAGTCGTTGCAAACAATTGTCCATCTTACGCCCTCCTTCGGCCATAGCGCCCGTCACTTCCAATGTCCCCATGACAGATGACTCGATTCGCCGCCGTCCACGGCCAGCGTCGTTCCGGTAATGAACGATGCCCGGTCGCTGGCCAGAAAGGCGACCGCTTCTCCGATTTCTACCGGATCCGCGAGGCGGCCGAGCGGGATGTTCCATGCCATGCGCCGCTTCCGCTCGCTCCGTTCGTTCTCGTCGAGCTCGTTAAGAATGCGGTCTACGTTCTTGTTGCGCGTATACCCCGGGAGCACCGTGTTCACGCGAATGCCCTTCGAAGCGTACTCCAGCGCGATGCTCCGCGACATCGCGACGACGCCGCCCTTGACCGCCGCATACACGGAGAAATGCGGCACCGTCTGCAGCGCATGAACGGAAGCGATATTGACGATCGCGCCCTTCGCCTGCTCCGTCATGATCGGAAGAACCTTCTGCATCATGAGGAAATGCCCGCGAAGATCGGTCGTCATCACCCGATCCCACTCGTCCGTCGTCACTTGCTCGACCGCCCGGTAGTAGTGCGTGCCTACATTGTTGACCAAAATATCGACGGTCCCCCATTTCGCGACCGTCAGTTCCACGGCGCGGACGATATCCGCCTCTTTCGAGACATCCGTCCGGATAAACTGCACCTGTTCGCGGTCGTCCGTCATCTCCGTGACGGCGCTGCTGCCTTCCTCTTCGTTCCAATCCAGCACCGAAACGCGGCAGCCTTCCCTTAACAGCACTTCAGCGATGCCCCGGCCGATGCCGCTGGCCGCTCCCGTCACGATTGCTACTTTACCGTTCATGCTTCAATCCCCTTAAGCTCTGAATTCTACCAATCCGCGACCGATCCGTCATCCTCGTGGAACCAGCGCGGCGTATCCCAGTCGCCGTCGTACAGCTTGTCCTTGATGGCGTCTTCGTCCACTTCGATGCCGAGACCCGGCGCCGTCGGAATGTCGATGTAGCCGTCCTTGATTTCGAAAGGCTTCTTCAAGTAGCCTTGGCCCAGGTCCGCGTGCTCCTGGTAGATAAAGTTCGGCACGTTCGCCGACAATTGAATGCTCGATGCCAGGTTGATCGGACCGAGCGGGTTATGCGGCGCGAAGCCGGCAAAATACACCTCGGCCATCGCGGCGATTTTCTTGCCCTCGAGGATGCCGCCGCAGTGGGCGAGATCCGGCTGCACGATCGAAGCCGCCTGCTTCTCCAGCACTTCGCGGAACGACCATTTCGTGAACAGCCGCTCGCCCGTGGCGATCGGCGTCGACGTCGAGCGGGCAATCGTCACCATCGTATCGACGTTCTCCGGCAGGCATGGCTCCTCGATGAACGCGAGCTTGGAAGGCTCCAGCTCTTTCGCCAGACGAACCGCCAGCGCCGGGCTGATCCGACCGTGGAAATCGATGCCGAGATCGCATTCCGGCCCGATCGCCTCGCGGATCGCTTCGATCCGTTCGACCTGCCTGTTGACCCATGCCGGCGTCTCGACGATATGCGCCATCGCTTCGATGCCCGTCTTCATCATCGTGAAGCCTTGCTCGCGAAGCTTCTTGGCATTGCTGACCGTCTCCTCGACCGTGCTTCCGCCGATGCCGCGGTACATCCGAATGCGGCTGCGGACCGCGCCGCCGAGCAATTGATAGACCGGCACGCCGAGCGATTTGCCGAGAATGTCCCACATCGCCTGCTCCAGGCCGCTGATGGCGCTCGTCAGAATCGGGCCGCCGCGATAGAATGTCCCCCGGTACATCGCTTGCCACAGATGCTCGATGCGGCGCGGGTCCTGGCCGATCAGATGCGGCTCAAGCTCCTTAATGGCCATTGCGACCGTGCGCGAGCGGCCTTCGACGATCGCCTCGCCCCAGCCGACGAGCCCCTCGTCGGTCGACATTTTCAGAAACGAGAACCGGGGACGTAAATGAAACAATTCGATTTTAGTAATACGCATGAACAATTTGCCTCCTTTTTCACCTTGGACGCCCGTAGACGGAACGCCGTTGTCAGGTACTTCGCTTATGAAAGCGGAAACAAAAAGATCCATAGCTGCAAATAATGAGTTAACGGGTCGCGCAGTGCGCATAATCGGCTGCGAGGTCCGGCAGTTTGTCATCGTCCTGTTCCGCATCTTTAGAGCTTTCGACGACAGGGGGTGATCTCCTGCATAATATAAATGCTGTCGAATGCAATAAAAATGCTGTCGAATGCAAGGAAATAAATAACCATTGCAAAAAAGCAGGTACGGCGCCATCGCGCCTCCCTGCTTCGCTATTGCTTCCTATTCGCATTCGGAGTGGGCGTGCCGCAAGCGTCAAACCGACCAGGATTCCAGCGACAGCCCCGGTTCCGCCTTCATGTCGAGCGGCGTATACTCGCCTCGGATCCACTTCAGATGCGCGGCGGCCGCGATCATCGCGGCGTTGTCGGTGCACAGCTTCAGCGGCGGAATGAGCAGCGGGATGCCCTCGGCCGCGCAGCGCGCGGTCAGCTCGGCGCGCAAACCGCCGTTGGCGGCGACGCCGCCGCAGAGCAGCAGCTGCTTGGCCCCGAATTCGCGAACCGCCCGCAGCGCCTTGGTTACCAGCACGTCGATGACGGAAGCCTGGAATCCGCGGGCCAGCGCCGCCTGGCGGATCGCCTCGCCTTTCATCGCCGCCGTGTTGATGCTCGCGAGCACGGCGGATTTCAAGCCGCTGAAGCTGAAATCGTACGAATCCGGCTCCAGCCACGCGCGCGGCAGCTGGATTTCTTCATCCGCCTCATGCGCCAGCCGGTCGATATGCGGGCCGCCGGGATACGGGAACTGCAGCGTCCGCGCCACTTTGTCGTACGCTTCGCCGACGGCGTCGTCGCGGGTGCGCCCGATGATGCGGAACCGGCCCTCGCTTTCCAGCAGCACCAGCTCCGTATGGCCGCCGGAGGCGACGAGCGCCAGACACGGATAGACCATCTCGTGCACGAGTTCGTTGGCATAGATATGGCCGGCAATGTGGTGGGTGCCGATGAGCGGAAGGTTCAGCGCCATCGCCAGGCTCTTCGCGGCGACGATGCCGACGAGCAGCGCGCCGACGAGACCCGGCCCCTGCGTGACGGCGATCGCGGACAGGTCGCGGAACGTCGCGCCCGCCTCCGCCAAGGCCTGTTTCATGATGCGCGTGATGGATTCCACATGCTTGCGCGAGGCGATCTCCGGCACGACGCCCCCGAATCTCCGGTGCGTGTCGATCTGGCTCGATACGATATTGGATAAAATTTCTTTGCCGCCGCGGACGACCGCTGCCGACGTTTCGTCGCAGCTCGTTTCGACGGCGAGGATAAGTTCATTCGCTGCGTTATTCGTCATACCTATGCTCCACTTCCATGGACTCCGGCAGCTCCGCCCACATGATGAGGGCATCCTCCATATTGTCCGAATAGTAGCCGGGGCGGATGCCCGACGGCTCGAAGCCCAGCTTGGCATACAGCCGCTTCGCGACCTCGTTGCTCACGCGGACCTCCAGCGTCATGCGGCGCGCGCCGAACAGCAGCGCCGTGCGCTGCAGCTCCGTCATGAGACGTTCGCCGAGCCCCTGCCCGCGATAGCCCTCGCGCACGGCCACGTTCGTCACATGCGCTTCGTCCATGATCGTCCACATGCCGGCGTAGCCGATCACGTCGTTCTCGTAGTCCATGACCATGTAACGGGCAAAATGATTGTTCGTCAGCTCGTTCACGAACGCTTCCTCGGTCCATGGCGTCGCGAAGCTCTCCTGCTCGATGGCGACGATCGTCGCCACGTCGTCCAGCGTCATCGAGCGAAATACGAGGCGGTTCCGGTCAATGACCTTCATCGGGTACAGCTCCTTCCGCCGCGGCTTGCTTGGCCGTTCGTTCCTGCAGCTTTACTTCCGCTTCCGTCAGCTGCGTGTAATTCGGGGCAAACGCGTGCGCGTCGTCGCTCTCGCCCGCGGCAAGCCTCGCCGCCCCGAGCGCGGCGACGGCCCGCCCTTCCAGCCAGACCGGCAGCTTGCGCACCTGTATATCCGGGCAGACCGACTGCAGCCGGTCGGCTTCCGCTTCATGAAGCGCCAGCTCGCCGGCGATCCAGACGGCCGACGGCCGCCGCGGCGGTTCCGCCGCCGCGATGGCTGCAGCCAGCTCGTCGACCCATTCATGCATCAGGCGGATGCCGTCCTTCGACAGCCTGCGCCACGTCCCCTCGGCAGGCGGCTCCGCGCCAAGGCGCGCTTGCGCCCGCGCTTCGAAAGAAGCGGTATAAACTTGCCCCCTTCTGGCGTCCATGATCGGGACGAGCCAGATGGGGGATTGCTCGGTGCCGTTGGCGGCGCATTCCGCGCTGGCCGCGCCTGCGGCCGCTGCGCCTTCGGCGCCGCCAGCCGCATCCTGCCATGCGCCGTACGCCAGCGCCTCCAGGCTGGAGACGCCGACGAGCGGCTTGTTCCACGCCCAGGCCAGCGTCTTGCCGAGCGACACGGCGATGCGCATGCCCGTATACGAGCCGGGTCCGCGGCCGATGGCGATTCCGTCCAGCTGCTCCGGCTTGATGCCGCATTCCTCGAGCATGGCCTGTACGGCCGATACCGTATGGACGGAATGATTGCGTTCCGCGAGCGATTGCACGTCCTTCAGCACCTCGCCGCCGCGCGCGAGCGCGGCCGCCAGCGCGGCCGTCGACGTATCGACGGCGAGCACGAGCAGCCCGTCTCCGCTCCCCTGCGTTCTCTGTTCCTCCATGTGCTACCTAGCTCCCATTCCCTGTAGTTGCCGACACCATGCCGCATAGGGCGAGCCGATGCCGGTAATCGTGATCCGGCGCGCTTCGCCGCCCAAGTGGGCGATGTACATGTCCAGCCTGTCCGGCGGCAGCAGCGCTTCGATCAAGCTTGCCCATTCCACGATGGTCACGCCGTCGCCGAAGAAATAATCGTCGAGTCCCAGTTCGTCCGCCTCCGCTTCCGACAGCCGGTAGACGTCCATATGATAGAGCGGCAATTGCGCGCCCTTGTATTCTTTAATAATCGTAAACGTCGGGCTGTTCACGACGCCGGGCACGCCGATTCCTCGGGCGAACGCCTGCGAGAACCGCGTCTTGCCCGCGCCGAGATCGCCGTCCAACGCCAGCACCGTGCCCGGGCCGGCCCACCCCGCCAGCGTCTCCGCAAGCCGGACCGTACCGGACTCGTCGTCCGCTTCCCATACGATTTCGATCGTTTCGCTCATTCCTATCCGCCCCTACCCGCCAAAATGATTATAGCCGCGCTTCGCCAGCGGCTCGCGCCGCACAGGTCCGCGAACGTCCAAGTCGCGGACGAGCTCCACGCCGGCGGGGCCGGCCTCCGCCTCGCCGATGATGTACATCGGCAGGCCTGCCGCTTCCAGCTCGGCCTTCGCCGCGTCCGCGTCGCCGGCTGCGATCGTGCCGAGCAGCACGTAGTCTTCGCCGCCGTAGAGGATCCACTCCAGCGGATCCGCGCCGCACCGGTGCGCGTAAGCGGCCAGGCTGCCGCTCTTCGGCAGCCTGGACTCGCGGAGCGCGAGCTTGACGCCCGAAGCCTGGGCGATCTCCCAGGCTTCGCTGGCCAGGCCGTCGCTGACGTCGTCCAGCGACGTGACCGAGCCGCGCGCGGCCAGCAGCGCCGCCGCGCGCACGGACGGCGCCGGCCGGCGGTGCGCCTGCACCAGCGCCGCCGTGCCGGCCGCCTCGGCCGCCGCCGGCGGCACGGGCCGCGGCCGAGGCGCGCTTGGCGCCGCAGCGCCCGCGCCTAGCGGCGAGCCGCCGGCGGCGCCCATCGGCTGCGCAGCGTTCGCGGCCGCCGCCTCGCCCGCCGCTGCCGCGGCGAGCAGGAAATGCAAACCGGCCGCGGACATCCCCGCAGCGCCGGTCACGAACACGGCGTCGCCGGGCCGAGCCCCTGCCCGGCAGATCGCCCGCCCCGCCGCGACGGTGCCCGTAACCGTCACGGCCACGACCAAATGCAGCGGCGACGAAGTCGTGTCGCCGCCGATCACCGCCACGCCGTATTGCCCGGCGCAGGCGTACAGCCCGTCGTAGAGCCGGCGCACGCGCTCCGGCTCCCAAGTCTTCGGCACGCTGATCGACACCAGCGCGTGCCGGGGCGTGCCGCCCATCGCCGCGATGTCGCTGACGTTCGCGGCCAGCGCCTTCCAGCCGATGTCTTCCTCCGCCATCGTCGCATCGTTGAAATGTACGGTCTCCACCATCGTGTCGACCGCCAGCAGCCATTCGAGCGCGCCGGCTTCGCCCGGCGGCGTCCCGACGACCGCGGCATCGTCGCCGATGCCGAGCACGACGCCCTGCGACGCGAGCAGCGCCGGGCTTTGACGGCGCTCCGTCCAGTGGCGGATTCGCGCAAATTCGTCCAGACTAACACCCTCCAATGGCGCCGATCGCCATCCGTCTAATTGACCTTATTATATCGGTCTCCCCGCGGACCCGCAACAAAAGGAGACAGGGCCGCGCTTCTCTCCGCGCAGCCCTGCCTCCTTATCGGTGTCTGCCGCCGGCGTTCCGAACGCCCGGACATGGCAGCTAGTGAATATCCCGCTTCTTGAAGCGGCCGCCCTTCACGTCGTGAATGTTGCCGACCGCCAGGAACGCGCCGGGATCGAGCTCCTGCACGATCGATTTCATCTTGGCTTCTTCCAGACGCGTAATGACGCAGAAGATAACCCGCTTCACCCCGCCGGAGAAGGCGCCTTCGCCTTGCAGATACGTAACGCCGCGGCCGAGACGGCTCATGATGGCGTCTCCGATTTCCTTGGCCTCGTCGCTGATGATCCAGACCGATTTCGACTGATCGAAGCCTTCCAGCGTGACGTCGATCATTTTGAAGGCGATATAGTAGGCGATCAAGGAGTACATCGCGCTGTCCCACGTGAACACGAAGCCCGCGCTGCCGAGGATGAACAGATTGAAGAACATGACGATTTCGCCGACCGAGAACGGCGTCTTCTTCGTGAACAGAATCGCGATGATTTCCGTGCCGTCCAGCGAACCCCCGAAGCGGATGACAAGCCCGACCCCGATGCCGAGGATGACTCCGCCGATAACGGGCGCCAGGAACGTGCTGTACGTCAGCGCGTGCACCGGATGCAGCAGCGTCGTACCGATCGACATGACGGTGACGCCGTAAAGCGTCGATATCGCGAACGTCTTGCCGATCTGCTTATACCCTATAATGAGAAACGGAACGTTGAGCAAGAATAGAAAGACGCCGAGAGGTAAACCTGTGACATGAGAGACGAGAATCGAGATACCGACAATGCCGCCGTCGATAATGTTGTTCGGCACGAGAAAAATCTCCAGTGCAACCGATACGAGCGCCGCACCGATCGTAATAAATACGATCCGCCGAAGCAATTCAAGCTTCGTAATCTTGTAATGCTGTTTCGCCATAGCTTCTCCCCCTTACGCATGATGGCCAAAAATCCATCTTCTTCTTCCATTATACCTTGTTTTCGACCGATTTCAAAATCAAAAGCTGATTTAGCTTTCGATTTGGATGCTCTTAATCAGTCTTTCTCCGCTTTCCAATGATTTGATTTAACGTTTCACCTCGATAAACCGAGAGGAGCGCTTGGTATTATATCGAAGCCCTGGCGTTATCCGGACATAACAAAGACGCTGCCTCAAGCGCAGCGCCTTCTCGTCGTGTATTTCAGTTGAATCGCAGTACTCCCGGTCCTGGCATCCCGGTTCGCCGACGCGCCAAGCGCCTCGCCGATGCGCCGAAGCGGGGGCCATCGTCGCGCCCGTATCCCGAGCGTCAGCAGCTATTCCGGCCGAATGCCTCGGAGGCGCACCGCTGAGCATCGCTAGCCGCGGACTACTGCAGCCCTTTGAATCTCTCCGCGTACGCGCCGCACAGCCGGCGCAGCTGCTCGACTTCCAGCCGATTGGTCGCCGTCAGCGTCCGCCCCTGCTGCGTCCGGCAGGATCCATGCGACAAAATCCCTTCCAGCATAAGATAATACTTGGCGTTCGCGGGATAGAGCTGCTTCTCGATCAAGGAGCTCAGGCTTAAGAAATCGGACAAGCTTCCCGCCTCTTCGCCGCGCTCCCTCCAATTCTCCACCAGCCGCACGTACAGCTCCGGATGAAAATTCGCCATAACGCCGCTGTAGCCGACCGCGCCGATCTTCAACGTTTCCAGCAGCGTCGCCGAATTGGCGTTGTAAATCCGCAGGCCGCTGCCGTTCACCGCCTCCAGCTTCGCCCGAATGGCGTCGATATCGCAGCTGGTATCCTTCAGAAACCGGAATCGTTCTTGATCCGCGCACCACTTGATCGTCTTCGGCGTCAGCAGCCGTTTGTACGGATACGGACACTCGTACAAGCCAAGCGTCACATCTTCCGGAAGCTCCGTCAGCAGCCGTTCGAGCCGCTCGATCCAGACATCGTCGGATTCCTCTTGCGACGCAAGGCGGTTCGTGATCAGCACCAAGGCGTCGATCCCCGTCCCGGCCATCGCGTTCAGTTCCTTGACCTGATCCTCGAACGCATCGGAAATATGGCCGGAAGCGATGACGGGCACCCGCCCCGCAGCCGCCTCCTTCACGAAGGAGGCCAGCGACACGCGCTCCTCCAAGGTCAGATGGAACATCTCGCTGGACTGGCACACCGCGAACAACCCATGCACGCCTCGTTCCACATACCAATCGACCAGCTTCCCCAGCCCATCGTAATCGATCCGGTTATCGTCCGTGAAGGGCGTGATCATCGTCGGCCACACGCCGCCGTTCATTTCCATCCCCATTCGGCTCTCCTCCTTCTGCATCCCGTTACGCATCCAGCGTTAATTTCCAATAGGCGATTCTGTCCCGCTTCCACGTGTACGTCAGGTGCAGCTCGCTGCCCGCGGAGACGATCGCCGGATACGAGTATTCGCCCGGCTCGCTCTCCAGCACGAACTCGTCCCCCCACGTCAAGCCGTTATCGGCCGAGAAGCGCACGACGAGCGGCGTCCGCGGGCTTTCCGTCGAATAGCCTTGGACGGGGTTGAAGACCAGCGCCAGCTTGCCGTCGTCCATCCGCGTCACGTCGATGCCGCTGTTGTTATTCGGCAGCGGTGTCGGGTATGCCCGGCACCATGTCCGCCCGATATCCGCCGAATCGCTGCGGTAGATCCAGCCCTCGGTGCTGCGCAGCAGCATATGCACGCGTTCGCCGCCCGAGGACCACAAGGTCGGCTGAATGAGCCCCTTGGCGAACCAATGCTCCGTGCCCACCAGAGACGCCACATCCATCGGCACAAGCTCGCTCATCGTCCACGTCTGTCCGTTGTCGCGCGACAGGTCGACGAACGCTTCCCACAGCTGCTTCCCGGGCGCGTCGGGATCATGCCGCTCCACCGAAGCCGGAGCCGCGATCGTCCCGTCCGGCAGCGTGATCGGCTTGTTCCGCACCGGTCCGCGGCCTCCGATATCCCCGGGTACCATCTCCCGCGGCTCCGTCCAAGTAAGCCCGCCGTCCTCGGAGCGGCAGACGCGCGTGAACCAGTCCGTAATCTCGTGGCCCACTTTGTAGAATAGCGTCAACGCCTTCCCCTGGGCGAACAGGACCGGGTTCCAGTGGGCAATGCCCTCCTCGTCCGCCGCTTTATACGGCGCCGACCAGACGCCGCCTTCGCGCCTGGACATCCAGACCGCCACGTCGCTGGATTTCTCGTGCTTCCCGGCGAACCATGCCGCGACCGCCTCTCCGTTCGGCAGCACCGCGATCGTCGATGCATGGCTGCTCTGGAACGGCTGACCGCCCTTGAATACAAATTGTTTCTCCGCCGTAATCCGCATCTTCTTCTCCATGTTTCCTCTCACGCTCCGTCTGAGTGTAGTGGCCGTTCGCCGCGATCCTTGAATTCCTGCCGGTACTGGTTCGGCGATTTCCCTTCCAGCTTCTTGAACGTCCGCAGGAACGTCGTCCGGTTGTAGAACCCGGCTTTCTCCGATATTTCGTTCACGGTGAACGCGGAATCCCGCAGCAGCTCCTTCGCCAGCCGAATGCGGAGCTCGCTGATATAGTCCGATAGATTCGTATTGTAATGCTCCTTGAACACCCGGGACACGTACTTCACGGATACGCCCATCTTGTCGGCGATATGCTCCAGATGCACGTCCATCGTATAGTGCTCTTCCACGTACTGCTTGATCGTCTGCGCTAGCGCGCCCGACTTGTAGGAGGCTGGCTTCGCGCTGAAGGCGAGATCGATGAGCGGATTCGTTCCAACGAATTAACTTTACAACATTTTCCTGCAGTGCGGACAGCTTCAACGAAATATCCTTCATCGTTCTCTCCTTCGGTGAACGCCGGCGCCAGGCTCGGCGCATAATAGGCGCCCGAGTCGCAATCAGCTTCTCACCCCAGCTCACGAAATCCGGCGAAGAGCTACGCGCCATCGGGCCTAGGCGTTCGCGAGCCCCCTTCGGATCCCTCATCCTAGAGAATAAATCCTATGACGGGTAAAATGAAAAAACCAGACGCTCAGCGCCTGGCTTCTCCGATCTACCCGTCTATTCGCCGCCTGCCCGCATACGGCGAACAGTCAAAACTTCGGAAAAACATAATGAATCAGCACGTACAACAAGCCGAAAAAAATGACGATGTAAGCCGCGTATTTAATAAACGTTGCCGCCACCATGCTGGAGTCCGATCTTTGCTCGATATGACGCTCCTCCACGTTAATGTCCCGGTGTGCCATTTCGCATCGCGCTCCTTTCCGTTTCGGTCCGCGGTGTCTGCCGCCGCTAAGTAGCATTACCCGTCCGCCCCGGACATCAATCATTGTCCGATCCCGCCGCGCGCACCCGGCTCCCGCTCTCCTGGCAAAAAGACCCCGGCGCCGCAACGGCATCGGGGTCTTCGTCATTCCTGCTGCTGCATAGGCCTTATTCTTGACCCTCTTCGGTCAAGCGGTCGCAGGAAACGGTCTGCGTGTTGAGCGGGTCGGAGCCGACCTGCACCGTCGCCATGCCGTTCGTCTCGTCCACGTTCTCGATCCAGACCGACTTGTCGCCCAGATGGACGGCAAACGTATCCTTCGAGTTGTAAATCTCCATCGCGCGTTTCGTGTCCATGGTTACTCCTTCGATTCGATGACCATCGTATCCGTGGTGGATTCTTCGATCAGTCCGTTGTTCAACGTTACCGTTCCGCCGCCCAACCCTTCATTTATCATCCGGTCGATGTCCATGAAATAGTCGTCGCGTCCTTCGTGCTTCTTGTCGTTGTTGGACCCTGTCGGGGAATTGCCCGCTTCGCTCATCCCTTCCGCCTCCTTTAGATGATTGATGGTTGTGCTAACGAAAATATGCCCGGCACAGCTTAATTTCATGCATTCGGGGGAAAACTGGACAGTAGAGGAAGCTTGATCCGACTTTCGAACAGCAGCCGCCATTTGAACCAATACCGTGAAGGCTGCATTTCCCGGCCAGCGTCGTGAAACGCAAACCAATCACCTTAGGAGGAATGATTCATGCATACCGTCTGGAAAGGCGCCATCAGCTTCGGCCTCGTGCACGTGCCGGTCAAAATGTTTTCCGCCACCGAGGACAAGGACATCGCGATGAAGCTCATTCACCGCCCTTGCGGCAGCAACGTATCGTATATCCGCAAATGCCCGACCTGCGAGGTCGAGGTCGACTGGGACAATATCGTCAAAGGCTACGAATACGAGAAGGGACGCTACGTCCTGTTCGAGAAGGACGAGCTGGAGCAGCTGTCCGGCGAGGCGACGAAGACGATCACGATTCTGGACTTCGTCGCGCTGGAGGACATCGACCCGATTTATTTCCAGAAGACGTACTATCTCTCGCCCGATCAGGCCGGCGGCAACGCCTATAATCTGCTGATGGAAGCGATGCGCCAATCCGGCCGCATCGGCATCGCCAAAGTATCGATCCGTTCCAAGAGCTCGCTCGCGGCCATCCGCATCATCGACGACTGCCTGGCGATGGAGACGATTTTCTATCCCGACGAAATCCGGCCGGTCAGCCAGGTGCCGGGGCTGCCGGACAGCGTCAACGTGAACGAGAAGGAGCTCATGATGGCGCGCATGCTGATCGAGCAGCTGTCCACGCCGTTCGAGCCCGCCAAGTATACGGACGATTACCGCGCGCGGCTGATGGATCTGATCCAGCACAAAATCGCCGGCGAGGAGGTTTCGGTGGCGCCGGAAGCGCAGAAGACGAACGTGCTCGATCTGATGGCCGCGCTGCAGGCCAGCCTCGAGGCGGTCAAGCTGCCGCCGAACGCGCCCGGCGGGCTCGATACGAACGCGGCCGGCACGATGCCGCCGGCGCCGGCCCAGCCTGCCGCCGACGGCGCGGGCAGCGAAGTCGTCGCCAAAGTGAAAACGCCGCGCGCCCGCAAAACGAAGAAGGAAGAAACGGTGTCCTAAATGGAGCAGCTATCGCCGCAGCCGGCGCCGGATGACCGGCCTCCGGCACTCGAACCGCCCGCCGGCTTCGATCTCCCGACGCTGCCGGCGGAGCCGATGGCGCCGGTCTCTTCGGAGAGCCTTCCGTCCGGAAGCGATTGGGGCTTCCAGCTCAAGTGGGACGGCATTCGCATTCTGGCCCGAATGAACGGGCACGGGCAAGCGGAGCTGTTCTCCCGGAAGCTGTACGCGAAGAACGCCGTCTATCCGGAAATCGCCGCGCTGCTGGAAGCCAAAGCGGCCGATTGGGGCCCTTGCCTGCTCGACGGCGAAGTCGTCTGGTGGGACGGCATCCGGCCGAATTTCCAGCAGGTGCTGAAGCGCGAGCGGTCGCTCGGCGCCCGGCAGCAGCAGCCTGTCGCCGCAGGCCAGGAAGGAAAGACAGCGGCACCGGGCAATCCCGCGGGCATTGCGGGCGGGCTGGTCTACGTGCTGTTCGACCTGCTGGCCGACAGTACCGGCGATCTGCGCCAGCTTCCCTATGAGGAGCGCCATCGCCGCTTAACCGCCCTATGCGGCGGCAGCGACCCGCGCGTCTTCGTCACGGACTTGTTCCGGGACGGGGAGGCGCTCTGGTCGTGGGTGGAGACGAACCGCTGGGAAGGCGTCGTCAGCAAGCGGCTGTCAAGCCCTTACCGCGAAGACAAGAAGCATCGCGACTGGCTGAAGAAGAAAGTCGCGCTCGTGCTCGATGTCGACATCGTCGGGCTGAAATGGCGCAGCGGCGTCATAGCCAGCCTCATTATGGAACTAGGCGGCAGTTACTTCGGCAGCGTCTCGCTCGGGCTGAACGACGCGCTGCGCAGCGTGCTTGCGTCCACCTTCCGTCCGCCGCATGCCCCTATAACCGTCGTTCCTTGTCCGTTTCCCGATCTGCCGGAAGACTTGAAGAACGAGGACATCCAATGGCTGTCCATACCGTTCCGCTGCCGCGTCACCGGCCTGGAGCTGACCAACGCCGGCCAGCTTCGCCATCCGAAGCTGGTAACCTTCCTGCCGAAGGAGCCGCTGTCATGAGCCCCTCCGTCAAAGGCACGATCGTCGTCGAGGGGCAGGAGCTGACGATCAGCAACCCGGAGAAGCTGCTGTGGCCGGAGATGGGCATTACGAAAGCCGTCTTCCTGCAGCGGCTTGCCGCCCTCTCGCCATGGCTGCTCAAGCATTGCCAGGACCGGCTGCTGACAACGATTCGCTATCCCGACGGCGTGACCGGCAAATCGTTCTACCAGAAGAACTGCCCGACGCCCGCGCCGGACTTCGTCGAGACGGTGCAGAGCGACAGCATCGCTTACGTCAAGCTGACCTCGCTGCCCGTGCTGCTGTGGCTCGGCAATCTGGCCTGCCTGGAATACCATGCTTCCTTCGACCGGATCAGCGACCCCGCTCATCCGACGGAATGGGTGCTCGATCTCGATCCGTCGCTGGAAGAGGAGCCGCGCATCATGGAAGCCGCGCTGCTGACCGGCGATCTGCTGCGGTCGCTCGGCATCGCGTCCACGCCGAAGACGTCCGGCGCTACGGGCATCCAGATTATTATCCCGCTCGTGAAGGACCTTACCTTCGACGAGCTGCGGCGCATCGGCGAGTTCGTCGGCGCTTATTTATCGGACAAGCATCCGAAGCTGTTCACGATCGAGCGGCTCAAGAAGCATCGCGGCGACTTGATTTACGTCGATTATTTGCAGCACTATCAGGGCAAAACGATCATCGCCCCCTACTCGCCCAGGGCGCGCGCCGGCGCCAGCGTCTCCACGCCGCTGCACTGGGACGAGGTGCGGCGGAATGCGGCCATCACGGATTTCCACCTCCTCAACATCGAGGACCGGCTGAACCGCGAGGGCGATCTGCTGGATCAAGTGCCGGCGCAGTCGCTGCGGCCGATTCTATCGTTTATCGGGATGGGCCGCGGCTAGCCGCGGCCCTTCGTCTGTGCGGCCGCTCCCTCTTCCCTGCTCCCAAGCCTCTAGCTCCTCGCTTCAAAAGGGTTCTTCGCTTCAAACGTTCTGCCCCCGCTCCGCCGAGAAATTCTATAATTGACTGTTGGTCCGGCATTGCATACAGTTGACTCAATCCGCTTTGGATGATATTGACATCGCCGCTTTGCGGTTATTTTGCGCCCGCTAGCAGCCTTATCGAATGCAAGACACTCCGTTCTATGACGGAAACGATCAGGAACCCGGAAAGGAAGATGAACCATACTGACAATCGATCGGACATCGCTTCTGCGCGCATTGTCTGCACTGACCGGAGCATCCGTCGCGGATGCCGGCTATGAGACGGAAACGCTGCAGGGCGGTACGCTTGGAGAGGTATGCCGCGTTAGCGGAACTGCAGTAACGGAGGATGGCGAGCGGCCCTATGCGCTGGTCGTCAAGACGCAGCGCCGATGGGAGCGCCATGGCGATCCCCAATGCTGGCGGCGGGAGCATGATCTGTACGCCGCGAACATCGTCGACGATTTTCCCGGTCCTATCAAGCTCCCCCGCTGTCTGCTCCTGGAGGAAGAGGACGGACTGACCCGCATCTGGATGGAATACGTCGAAGGCGCTACGGGCACGCGGCTGCAGATTGACGAGCTGGCTCTTGCGGCAGAGCGGCTCGGCAGCTTCCAGGGGGCCTTCCACCTGAAGGGCCGGAAGGATTGGGCGGTGCCGCGAGGGTATCCGGCCGTGCGCTCCAGCTATGATCTCTATCAAATTATTTTGGCCGGGCGGCTGCGCGAGTCCATTGCCGGCTTCCCCGATGCATTGCGGCATATCCTGAACGGCTATGCGGATCGTGCCGCTGACTTGATGGACGCGTTCGACGCGCTTCCGCTCACGCTCTGCCAAGGGGACGTTCACCAGGATAATATCATTCTGCGAGAAGAAGCGAACGGTACGGCGGTCTATCTGATCGACTGGGATTGTGCCGGGTATGGCCGGATGGGCGAAGATGCGGTCGACATGCTCATGGAAGCTTTCGTCTATTCGGACAGGGAAGTTTCCTTGCTGCCCGCGTACCGCCGGCGCATCATCGACAGCTACTGCGCGGGCGCGAGGACGCAAGGCGCGGACTTCGAACTGAACGATTCGCGCGTGCGGGAGCTGAGCGCCCTAGCCTGGGGCTTCCGCGTCGCGACCCGCTATCTGGAAGCCGGCGATGAAGGCACTCGGCGGCGCTGCGTCGAAATTTTGCATGCGATGCTCGCTTAACTGAGCTATGATAGACGTCATGGAAGTAAATTTTGGAACGTACCTCCTGTACGCTTCTATCAACTGCCCAGGGAGAGTGTATTTTCCGTATGAACGCATCTCATCATGCTTACGAACGCCGCATCGCCGGCGGGCTTGCCTGTCTGCTGCTCGCCGTCTCCGCCCCGGCCGCCGCGCACGCCGCGCCGGCGGCAACCGGGACGGCGCAGGCTCCCGTTACGCTCAGCATGTTCTACCCCGGCACGTCGAGTCCGGATGAAGCCGCCGTCGAGGACGCCATCAATGTATACCTGCGCCAGAAGCTTGGCGTCGCGCTCGACCTGCACCCGATCGAATGGTCGCAATACGACATGAAGACCAAAGTGATGATCGCCGCCGGCGAGCCGATGGATCTGTTCTTCACCGCAGGCTGGCAGAACTTCAAGCAGTACGCCGATATCGGCGTGCTGCGGGATTTGACGCCGCTGCTCGGCCGCTATGCGCCGGACATGCTGAAGACAATGAATCCGCTGTATCTGTCCGGGACGGCAATCGACGGCCATAACTATGCGGTGCCGACGCAGATGAACAACATCGTCTGGAAAGGGCTGCTGATCAACAAGCAGCTCGCGGAGAAGTACCGTTTCGATGTCGCGGGCATCAAGAAGCTGGCCGATCTGGAGCCGATGCTGCGCGTCATTAAAGACAACGAGAAGCAGATCACGCCGCTCTTCGGCAAAGTCGCCGACTTCGAGGCGCTGGCGTCTTACCAGCAGCTCGCGGGCGGCCCCGGCGCGCTCATGCCGGGCGGCGGGACGAAGATCGCGAACGAGTTCGCTTCGCCGGCCATGAGCACCCTGCTCGGCCAATACTATCGGTGGACGACGAAGGGCTTCATCGTGCCTGCGAAGCAAACCTACGACTCGTTTCAAACGCAAGCGCTCTTCACCGGGAAGGCCGCGGGGCAAACCTTCGCCGTCTTGACGGGGACGGCCAGCTATGACACCGCCGCGCAGCTCCAGACCGCGACCGGTCAAGCTTGGCTCGAGGTTCGGCTGCAGGCGCCGCTCGTCACGAACGAGAACTTGACGACCAGCATGCTGTCCGTAAGCTCGCTCTCCAAGCATGCGGAAGACGCCGTCCGCGTCATCAACCTGCTCCATGCCAACAAGAAGCTGCTCGATCTGCTCGACTGGGGCATCGAAGGGACGCATTACCGCGTGGACGGCGACTCGCCCGGCATGATCGCGCGGATCGGCGATGCCTATTCGACGTCCGGCCCATGGATGTTCGGCAACCCCGTGCTGGCCTACCATACGAAGAACGACGCCCTCGACCCGAACATCTGGGCCCGCGGCAAGAAAATCTTCGACAAAGCCGCCGTATCCCCGCTTGTCGGCCTGTATTACGATGCCGCCGCGAACGCCGAGGCGAATATGGCGGTAAGCAATGCCTTAAGCTCGTTCAATACGAGCATGGAGCAGGCCCCGCAGGACCCGGCCAAAGCGCTGCCGAAGCTGCAGGCTAAGCTGAAGCAGGCCGGCGTCGCCAGCGTCATCGCCGACAAGCAGCGGCAGGCCGATGCTTACCTGGCGAAGCGGCATACGCTCGCTGCGCGCTAGGCTAGCAGCCTGCGGCTGGCAGCGCACTGCGGGCTGCGGCGCATGGCTGCCCGCGGAAGGCTAACAGGCCGGTTTCGCGGCATGTAGTGCATGGAGTGCACCACATTGCTCGGATGCGGCCGGTTTCGCGGCAGGGCCGAATATAGCCAGCGCAGCGACGAACGGCGCCGCGAGCTTCTGCTCGCGGCGCCGTTCGTCGCGCAATCGGTCCGCATACAGCGGACAATCGCGCTCTATTTTAAAATGCCTTCGATCCGCTCCAGCACGTCCTCGCTCAACGCGACGCCGGAAGCGTTCACGTTCTCGATGACCTGCTCCGGACGGCTTGCGCCGACGAGCGCGCTCGCGACGTTGTTCTGGCGCAGGATCCAGGCGATCGCCAGCTGGCCGGTCGTAATTCCGAGCTCCGATGCGATCTCGGACAACGCGCGTACTTTCGCCAGCTTCTCCTCGGTAATGCCTTTGCGCATCCACTCCAGCTTGCTCGCGCGGCTGTCTGTCGGAATATCCGCCAGCGTCGTATATTTGCCCGTCAGCAAGCCTTGCGCCAGCGGCGAGAAGACGACTTGTCCGATACCGTTCTTCTCCCCGTACGGAATGACTTCCTTCTCGATGTAACGCTCGAACATATTGTAGATCGGCTGGCTGACGACGATGCGGTCGAGCAAGTACCGGTCCGCGGTCGCAAGCGCATCCGCCATCTGCGATGCCGTCCATTCGCTGACGCCCGCATAGAGCACCTTGCCCGAGCGGATCAAATCGTCGATCGCGCGCAGCGTCTCCGTCAGCGGCGTCTCGTTGTCGTAGCGGTGGCAGTAGAAAATGTCCACGTAGTCCGCGCCCAGCCGCTTCAAGCTCGCGTTGCACTGCTCGATGACATGCTTGCGGGACAGTCCGCGGTCGTTCGGCCCGTCGCCCATCGGCCAGAACGCCTTGGTCGCCAGCACGTACGAATCGCGCTTGTACGCCTTCAATGTCTCGCCGAGCAGCACTTCCGCCGCGCCGCGCTCGTACACGTTCGCCGTATCGAAGAAATTGATGCCAAGATCGTATGCTTGCTCAATCGCTTGCACCGCATTCTGTTTCTCCACGTAACCGCCGTAGGTCAGCCAGCTGCCGAGGCTGATTTCGCTCACTTTAAGTCCGCTTCCGCCAAGTTTTCGATATTGCATGCCAATCCCTCCATATTCTTCTGGACTCGTTTGTCGTTCGGGCATCAGAACCCACCGTCTATTCTAGAAGAGATAGATTCAAATAGAAAGTAGTGAAATAAATCTCATTATATTATAAAGATTATATCTGCTATACTTAGAGTAACCATGATTCCGGGAGGTTGGACAACTTGACCACGAGCAATTACGTTCCGAAGGAACCGGCCGTCATCGAATGCAACATCGAGAGAACGCTGGATGTAATCGGGGGAAAATGGGCCTTCCTCGTCCTGCGCGAATTGTTTTGCGAGAAGCGGCGTTTCGGGGAGCTGCAGCGGCTCATTCCGGCCGTCAGCCCGAGGGCGCTGACGAGCACGCTGCGCCATCTGGAGAGCCAGGGCGTACTGGAGCGGCAAGTATTTCCGACCGTTCCCGTGACGGTCGAATACTCGCTTACGCCCAAAGGAACCGATCTGCATAACATCCTGCACGAAATGAAGCTATGGGCGGCGAAGTGGACATAAACGCAAGCAAGAAGAGCAGGGACGGCCGAACGCCTCCCTGCTCTTCTTGCTTAGAAGCCGATAATCCGCTGAATCTGGATTTGCCGCTTGCTGGAGAGATCGACGAACTCTTCGCCCACCTTGATGAGCGGCGCTTCGCCGTCATGCGGGTTGATATAGACGATTTCGCCGACCCGCTGATCGGTGAGCAGCACCTGCTGGCCGACGAGCTTCGCCGTCAGATTGTCCAGCAGCGCGTGCACGATGGCGGGATCCAGCTGGCCGAAGAAGCATTCGCGCAGCTGGCGGACCACCTCGTAGAATGGCAGCGCTTTCTGATGCGGTCGGTCGGACGACATCGCATGGAAAATATCCGCCACCGCTACGATTTTGCTGAACGCGTCGATCTTGTCCGCGGTCAGGCCGAGCGGATAGCCGCTTCCGTCCTCGCGCTCATGATGCTGAAGCGCCACAAGCGCCGCGCGATAGCTGACGCCTTCGGTTTTCTTCAGAATCTCGTACCCGTATATCGTATGCTTCTTGACCAGCTCGAACTCTTCGTTCGTCAGCTTGCCGGGCTTGTTCAGAATATGCTCCGGAATCTTGACCTTGCCGATATCATGCAGCGTCGCCGCCATCGTAAGCTCCGCCAATTCGTCTTCGCTGAATTGCAGCCACTTCCCGATCATCGTCGAGATGACGCCGACGCCGATATTGTGCTCGTACGTATAATCGCCTTGGGCCTTCACCGCTTCGAACAGCTTGAACATGCCTGGCGTCCTCGCAATGTTCTGGACGGCCGGCACGATCTCCGCCTCCAGCTCCTTCAACGGAATTTGCCCGGTCTCCTTGAAAGCGTCATAGAACGCCCGCGAGCGCTCCTTCAGCTTCCCTACCGCTTCGCGAGTCTGATCCGCCGGCGTGCCCGCAGCGGACTGGTCGGCATCGATGACGAATAGGCTGTCGATCCGATGCTTCTCAAGCAGAACGAGATGCTCTTCCCGAAGCAGAATACCGGCCGGAAGGATAGTGACGCCGAAAGCGTTTTCCACATCGTGTTTCGTGACTTTCCCCAAATATTGTCGCATTGCGCCCCCACCGATACTAGAATTGTGCAATATTCCCAAGGCAAATACTAGGTGATATCAATATACCATGACTATGGTCCACTGTCCTATGGTATTGATTTACATTAGGAAAAATAGGATTATAGTACTAGTTTTCCATTCATCGGCGGGGTTCGCCCCGTCCTTCCCGCCCGCGAGCCGGTCTGCTCCGGAAACGGTAAAAGCCCCTTCGGCCATCATCAGCCGAAGGAGCTTGCCGCTTCATCTTCGTCTTGCATCATGCGTTACGCTGCCGCCCTAGCGCTCGCCAGCCATCAACGACGCCGTCCAGCGATCGAGCGCGTAGGGAGGAGGCGGCGCGCTCTTGCGCCTTGCCGCCCTTCCCCGCGCCGTTACGGCGCCGCTGTCCTGCGGACGGCCGCGTTTGCGAAGCGCGTTCTTGGAGCGGTGCAGCACCATTTTGACAGCCGGCACGGTGCAGTGCAGGACGTCGGCGATGTCCTGGTACGTGTAGTCGAACACTTCCTTCATCAGCAGCATCTCCGTCTCGCGTTCGGACAGATGCTCCGACATCCATTCCAATATGCCTCTGACGGAGACATAGTCGGGATCGTAATGCTGCTGCTGCAGCGCTTCGTCCAGCGGAACGTTCGTCGCCCGCCGCCGGCGATGCGCGTCGATTTGCAGATTGCGGGCGATCTTATAGAGCAATGACCGCGGGTGGCGCAGCTTCCCCGTATCCCGGTAATGCTTGAACGCCCGAAGCAGCGCCTCCTGCAGCAAATCCTCCGCCTCCCATTTCGATGACGTCAAATAGCCGCAATAGGCCCTGATATGCTTCAAATGCGGCATCACGGCTTCCTCGAACTCGGTCCACGGTTCCATGCTATCGCCTCCTCGCCGGTTTGGCATCTCATATGGATTGTATTCGACATTCAGTCTAACAGGCCATTATGAACCCCATGTGAAAAAGGCTGCGCCGCGATGAAATCCGTCCCGCGCTTCGGCCGCAACGCCGAAGCGCGGTTCGCGTCGGCGGCCCGGACTCGCGATTCGCGCCGGCAGCCCGGACTCGCGATTCGGCAAACAAAAAGCCTCCCTGCGGCGGCTCAGAATGTAGAAAAACCCATGTTGGATGACGCTGAATGGCACGCAGAACTTGAACGGCAGACCTCGGGCAGTTCTGGCGGCCGCATCCCCATTCCCCAGACTAGACAGCCGTAGCTGGCTGGATCACATCGCTTAAGGAGAGACGGGCAGCGGCACTGTCTTCGAAAAGCATTGAAACGGACAGGAGATCCGTTATTCGCCCGATTTCATGGCATTTTATGTGTTTGCGGACTTAGGATCCTTTATTTCGTCAAAAAGGCAGAATTTCTAGGCTCTCCGGAGACAATAACGAATCCTGTGTCCGTTCGCCAACCGAAACCTACCGATTTCAACCAAATAGCGGATTCTGTGTTCCGTTGCCCATGAAGACGATCTAGCCGGCATGGACAATGTCGAGGAACCGAGTACTTTCTCGACGGCCAGAGCCGCCCTGCGGCGGCTTGATGTCAACATGCATAGATAAACTTATATAGATGTACTTATTCGATCTCTTCGCCGATCAGCTCATGGTCGCTCGAGCCCGGCACGACGAGCCATTTGCCGTCTTTCTTCACCAGATCGAAGAGCGTCACCGATTTATAAGCCAGCGAATCTTCTTCCTCCGTCGAATTCAAATCGTAACGCAGGTTCACGAGCAGGACCGCGCTGTCCTCGTGCAGCTCGACGACCGCGCTGCGGACAACCTGCGCCTTGAACGACAACGTCTTGTCGTCGAAAATTTCCTTCCACGATGCAAGATCATCGTCGTACGCGTCCGAATCCGACGAATCGAGCGTCGCGCCGTATGCCGTGACGTCCGCGGCGTTAATGGCCGCGATTTGCGCGTTCAGCACATCGTTCATTGCCGTTTTGTCCGCATCGGCAGCCGTTACTTCCTGGGCCCACATGCTATCCTCGTCGAGCACGTCCGAGCTGTCGACCTCCACGTCGTAGATCGCCCATTTGCCGTTCGTGTCTTTGCGGAGCGTGTAATACACTTCATTCTCGACGTTCGCGAAGAAGCCCGTGCCGCCGATTTTCTTGGACTGCTCCAGCGTGTAGACGACGGCTTCCGTCGCCGAGTACGTATCCATCTCCATGTCCTCGTACGTCGTCTGGGTGTGGATGCTCGCGAACTGTTGGGGCACGACCCGCGCCAAATCTTGCTTCAACGGCGATTGGGCGTGGAACAGCGCCAGGTACGCCGCGGCATCCTGCTTATCCTCGGCAGCCGCCAGCGCCTTCAGCACCGCGAACACTTCCGCTTGCTGCGCGGCCGTCGGGCCCTTGTCCGTAATCGTGACGATCTTCTTCGTACCGTCCCAATCGACGTTCTTGTCGGACAGCGTCGCGATGAAGCGAACGCCTACCATCGTCCTGCCGTCCAGCAGCTTCATCTCGCCGTTGACCGGTACCTTCGCGCCGTCCACCAGCGCGCTCGTGCCCGTCGGCGTCATTTGAATGCTGCGGGCGCTGGACTTCGCCTTGATCGTCTTCGTCGCGGCGTTATAATCAATGGAATATCCCAGCTTCGTGAACAGCGTGCGGAATTCCACGAACGTTTTGCCATTCAGCAATACGGGCGGGGACGGGAAAATGACCCATTCGCCGTTAAGTTTCACTTTAATCGTGCTTGCTGCCGAGCTCGAGGCGGCCGCGGAAGCCGTTCCCGCGAATACGGCCATGGCCAGCATGACCGACAGCGCCAGGCCGAACAATCGTTTCATCTTCATCTAACTCTTCTCTCCCTATTACTCTAGACGTAGTTTTGAAGCCTTCTCAGCTTACATGACATGACAGGATTTGACAATGATCCAAAAGTTACATATTTTTCCGCCGCTTGCCTGTACGCACCCACAGCCGGAACAAGCGGATGCAGAGCATGATCCAGCAGGCGCTCAGCCAGTAGCCGGCGAGCACGTCGGTCGGGTAGTGGACGCCGAGATAGATACGGCTTACGCCGATGCTTGCGGTCATCGCCGCGCTGAACGCAATCAGCGCGGCCCGCCATCCCCGGTTCGGCAAATGCCGCCACAACAGATAGGCGACGAGGAAATAAAACGAGAACGCCGCCATGGAATGGCCGCTCGGATACCCGTAGCCATGTTCTTCGACGATCCGGTGAATGTCCGGACGGTCGCGCCGGTAAATCGGCTTCAGCGCATTGTTGAGCAGCGTCGAGCCCAGCATGCCGCCGAGAAGCAGGACGAGCTCCTTGCGGTGCTTCAGCACGAGGAACAGGATAACGGCAATGACGAGCACCGCCGGAATAATCACCGACGAAGATCCGATTTTTCCCAATGCTTTGGCAATGGCGGTCAGCGTGCCGTTCTCCTGACGCTGCACGGCATCGATGACCGACGCGTCGAACCGCTCCAGCTTATCCCCCGATACGAGCAGCGACAGCGCTTCGAATCCGGCCGCCAAGAGCAGGAATGCGATCAACCACATGAAAGAAACCCCCGATTCTATCCATTATCTGTTCTATTATAGCGGTTCCAGGGCGGCGGCGGGGAACGAATTTTCCGCCGTTCCGACTCGTTACGCCAAGGCGATACCGAATTGTCGGGCCGATTACGATGAAGGCGGAATGATGTTCGGCAGGGAGACGGCGAGCGCGGCATCGCCTTGCGGGCCGCGTTACGCCGCGGAGGCGGCTGGCCGCGCTATAGGCATGTTGTTCGTTAAGAAGAGGGAAAAGGAGCGGACGGGCGAGGGGCTGAGGCGTTGAAGAACGCGGCTATGACGTCGGACGCGCCTATCTTGCGATTGGGCAGCGGTTGGCCTGGCTCGGGCTTCGGCGGTCGAGCCGGGCGCCTTGGCCGAATCGGCCGGGTTTTGGCTGCCGAGCCGGGCGCCTTGGCCCAGTCGGGACGGGCTTCGGCGGTCGATCCGGGCATATGCCTAACCGGGACGGGCTTCGGCGGCTGAACCGGAGGCATTGGCCCAGTCGGGACGGGCTTCGGCGGCCGAGCCGGGCATATGCCAAGTCGCCGGGCGCATACGGCCCGGCACTTGGCCGAAGCGACGGATCCATGTCGCGGACGGCGAATATCCGCTCAGGGACGGTGCGCCGCGCCGGGTGCGGTTTCTAGACGAGCTCGATCCAGACGGCGGTCTTGTCGTCGGACTTCTTCATGCGCGGATAGCGCGTGCAGGCCGGATCTGTGTTCTCGAGCTCCGTCAGCCATTCCAGATAGCGGTCCAGACCCAGGCCGCGGACTTGCGAAGCGATTTCGACCGCGCTGTCCTTGTCGGACTCGCCGGGCGGCTTCGGGATGTACAGGCCGTCCGAGAAGAGCAGCAGCGCGACGACGTTGGACGAGCTGATCCGGCCGTATTCCAGGTAATCCGCGCAGGCGGGATCGCCGTTCAGCACGCCGTAGCCGCCGGGGCGGTTCGCGAGCGCGCGGCCGGCGACGATCTGGTGCCGGACACGCGCCCGCAGCTCGGCGGTATCCGACAGTCCGCCGGCGACGGCCGCAGCCCAGGCGGCTTTCGTCCGGTCGTCGACATGCGCCAGCTGATCGTGGGTAGCGATGCGGATCGTCCCGTCCGCGTAGTAGACCGCCAGCATGCAATCGCCAAGCTGGGCGAATTCGATCCATGCCGGACCGATGCGCACAAGCGCCGCGCAGGCGCTCCACAGCGCCTCGGGCTCGTGCGGCGAGACGCCGGCCGCCTCCATTGACGCCCGAAGCCGCGCGTTCGCCCGAAGCAGCAGCTCCTGCAGCGGCCGGCCGGCCCATTCGTCGCCGCTGCAGACGGCGGCGACCTCTTGCGCGGCCAAATAGCCCCCCGTCTCGCCTCCCGGCCCGCGATACGGGACGAGCGACGTCGCCCCGTCGATGACGCCGTAAACCTGCCGGCGCCCGTCGCATACGGCGGCGTCCTCGTTCCATGTCCCGACGCCCTGTACCGATCGGACTGTGACTTTCATCGTATCGCCTCCATAATTGGTTTCGTAATGATTGCTCGGCTATACTAGTTACTTCGACAGGACAGTATGACAAAACCTTCAATGCTGCCGTCGCGGCAGCGTTGAAGGTTCGGTTAATTGCCTTATCAATGCGGCGATTAGTCTTCGGCTCAGCCGAGCTTCGGCTTGCCGACGGCTCCGCGCTTCGGCTTGCCGACGGCTTCGCGCTCCCGCTTACGGCCAGCGAGAGCCGCCCGGATGCGGGCAGTCCTTCGCCGCCAGCTTGGCCCGGACGAGGACGAAGCAGCCGCAGTGCGCGCATGTCGAGCCGTACTGCAGCGAGGAGCAGCCGCCGCACGCTTCCACGCGCGACGCGAAACGATCGTCGTGCACGCAGTCGCCGGGATGCAGAGCCAGCTTGCCCAGCACCCGCTCGATCTGCTCGTCGGTGACATGGACCGAGGCGCTGCACCCTTTGCACGGCTCCTTCTCGACAATCGTATCCCGCTGCATGGCCCGTTACCCGATGCGCAGCACGGCGACGGACGCCGGAGGAAGAACGGCGCGGATCGACCCGTCCGCCTGCCGTTCCGCTCCCGCGAACGGCACCGGCCGGACGCGGTCCGGCTGTTCCACCGTGTTATGCGCGTTCAGCGCATCGCCCTGCAGCAGCGTCCCCGCGATCGGCGCATCGTTCGCGGTCAGGCCCCGCAGCTCGAAGGACAGCGTCGCGGCCTCGTCGTGGCTCAAGTTGCACATGCTGATATGGATGACGCCGTCTTTGCGACTTACGGATATGCTCGTCTGCGGGATGGTCTCCCCGTCAAGCGCGTAAGGCGCCGACTCGTGAACGACGTCGAGCAGCTCCGCATCGTGGTGCACGTTGAACATGTCGAACACATGGTAGGTCGGCGTTACCGTCATTTTCCCGCCTTCGGTCAGCACGACGGCTTGCAGCACGTTCACCGTCTGCGCGATGTTCGCCATCCGGACGCGGTCGCTGTGCTTATGGAAAATATGGAGCGTAGCCGCGGCGACGAGCGCGTCCCGCATCGAGTTCTGCTGGTAGAGGAAGCCCGGGTTCGTGCCCGGCTCGACATCGTACCAGGTCCCCCATTCATCGACGATGAGGCTGATTCGCTTGCCGGGATCGTATTTGTCCATGATCGTCTTGTGCTTCGCGACGAGCTCGTCCATCACGAGCGCCTTGCGCAGCGTCTGGAACCATGTTTTCGCATCGAAATCCGTTGCCGAGCCCTTCGCCGCCCATTCGAACGGTACCGTGTAGTAGTGCAGCGTCAGCGCATCCATATACGGCGCGGCTTCGCGCATAAGCACTTCCGTCCAGTTAAAGTTGAAATCGCTCGCGCCGCACGCGATCCGCGTAATCTTGTTGGCGCCGTAATTGCGTACGTACGTCTGGTAGCGGCGGTATTCGTCCGCGTAATACTCCGGCCGCATGTTGCCGCCGCAGCCCCAGTTCTCGTTGCCCACGCCGAAATACTTGATGGCCCACGGCTTCTCGCGTCCGCTCTCCGCCCGCAGCGCCGCCATCGGCGATTCGCCGTCCGAAGTCATGTACTCCACCCATTCCTGCATTTCCTGCACCGTGCCGCTGCCGACGTTGCCGTTAATGTACGGCTCGCATCCCAGCAGCTCGCACAGCAGCAGAAACTCGTGCGTGCCGAAATGGTTGTTCTCGACTACACCGCCCCAGTTCGTGTTCACCATCCGCTTGCGGGATTCCCGCGGACCGATGCCGTCCTTCCAGTGGTACTCGTCGGCGAAACAGCCGCCCGGCCAGCGCAGCACCGGAATGTTCAACCCTTGAAGCGCTTGCAGAACATCGTTGCGGATCCCCTTCGTATTGGGAATCTCGGAATCCTCGCCCACCCAAATCCCTTCGTAAATACAGCGTCCGAGATGCTCGGCGAAATGGCCGTAGATGTTGCGGTCGATCGTGCCAATCGGCCGGTCGGCGTTAATGATGGCGCGGTTCGTCATGCGTGCGGTCAGCTCCTCTTGGATTAATAAAGATTGAATTAATAAAAATATTAATCAAGTAACAAATATACTCATAAGTCTATTAAACAGGAATCGGAGCGATTTTTCAATCGCCAACTTTTTTCCCGGCGGCCGCATGCGAAGAATGCCGCCTCCGTGTACGTTCCGGAAGCGGCATTCTTCATCGTTCGATTCATGGTTTCCGATTCAAGGCTTCGGCTTGTTCATGGCGATATAACCGTAATCGCGGTCGTCCCCGAACGTCTTGCCCGCGAGCACGTTCCCCTGCGCGTCGACCGCTTCAATGCCGTAGGAGGCTTCGGCCGACCGCGGAAGCGCCGCGTACCACAGCCTCTTCCCCGGCTCGTACTCGACGATGCGCGCGGCTATCTTGCCGCCATCCGGTCCGCCGAACGCGACGTTCACGTCCGCGACCGACGCGTTCTGAATTTGACCGGCGACGATCGGATAGGGTCCCGTGATCCCTTTGTATCTGGGGAAGAGCATATAATCGACCGCGACCTCGATATCTTCCATCGGGGACATTCCGTACCCGCCGCCCATGACCCATTTCCAGCCAAGCAAGTTATGGCGCACGAACTCGACGTCCATGTACGTTCCGGGCTTATCTTCGAACCGTTTGATGAACAGCAGCACGCCGCCGCCGATCGCTTCCTGGTGAATGACCCGCATCGGCGCGTACTGCCTGAACTTCTTGACCGCCTCCTCCGGCGTCCTGCCGTTCGGAATCCGGACCGTCTCCGAATACCCGGCCGCGCGCGAATAGCGCCAATCCGCGATTCCGCCCGGCTTGTCGTAGACATACGCGAAGGCGCCCGCCAGCACGATCGCGCACAGCGCCGCGACCGCCCAGCCGATCGCCAATCGTCTCGTTCGCCCCGCTCCCATCGGCTCCGCCGCCTTTCGCTGAATGTATGCCATTCGCGCCTCGGCAGGCATCCGCCTCCCCGCGGGGCGCTGCCGCAGCCGCTCCAGCAGCGGATCCGCGATCCGCTCCTTATCCAAGATCCGTCTCGACATCGCTCCCCGCCTCCTTCATCAGCTTCGCCAGCTTCGTACGGGCTCTGTGCAGCCTGGACTTCACCGTTCCTTCCGTGATGCCGAGCACGTCCGCCAGCTCCTTATAGGACAGCTCTTCATGCGCATGCAAAATAATGATCTCGCGGAAAATACGGGGCAGACGCAGTACCGCGGACCAAATATCGTTCTCCGCGCCGGCGCTCCAATAAGCCGCTTCCGCCGACGGGCGCCCTCCGCCGATCGGGCAGCAGGCCGACCAGCGTCACCTTGCGCAGAAACGCCGATGCCATGCAGTTGAACGCCGTGTTGCGGGCGATTTTGAACAGCCAGGTCTTGACCGCGCATTGCCCGCGAAAGGCTTCGATGCCCCGAAACGCCCGAATGAACGTATCCTGCGCGATATCCTCGGCCAGATGCTCGCGACGGGTCAGAAAATACGCGTACTGCCATACATCATGCCAATAATGACGGGCAAGCGCGTCGATTTCGGCCGGATTGAGGCGCGTTACGGACCGCAGGTAATCGTCCTCCATCGCTCGCGTCACTCCCTATCATCTATTAGACCGGGCAGCGGCCGCTTTGTTCCCGCAGCGAGCAAAAAAATCCAATCGCAGGAGCCGAGGGACCGTAACGAGCCGAAAGCCATAACGCTTCTCGGATCCCACGCTACAGGAGTCCCCCCTGAGCTTCGGAGCGCCCGGCTGCTCACAATCGCGCCCGGTGCATCGTCCGGTACGCCCCCGGCGCCATGCCCATATGCTTGCGAAACAGCCGGATGAAATAGTTCCCGTTCGGCTGTCCCGCCTGCTCTCCCACCTCCTGGATCGGCAGGTCCGTCGTGAGCAGCAGCGTGACGGCCCGATTCATTTGCAGGTGATGCAAGTATTGGAGCGGACTCATGCCGGTATACTTCTTCAGGCAGCGAGCGAGGTAATCGAAATTGTAATGCAGCGCGTCCGCCATCGCCTCCGCGTCGAACGGCTCCCGCAGATGCGCCTTCAAGTATTGCGCGACCCGCTCCGATATCTGATACGACCGGCTGTTCAAGCCGCCGCTGATCGTCGACTGCAGCCGTTCGAACAGCTCGCCGAGCAGCGCGTTGAGCCGCAGCGAATTGCGCAGGGTCAGCGTCTCGTGCAGCGCCGTCATCTCGTCCAGCAGCGGTACGAGCAGCGCCGGGTCGATGTTGGCATGCTTCGGCAGGTACATATATTGATCCACGGGGGTCAAGTCCTTGTCCGTCCCTTTGCCGAGCAGCGTCGACCACAGGATGGCATCATGCCCTTTCGTCACCTGCGGATGGGGATGGCTGAAATGCACCCAATACAGCTCCGTCGGCTCCGCCACCGGCCGCTGCCCGTAATGCGTCCGCCCCGGCTCCAGAACGAGCAGGTCGCCCCGTTTCAATTCATATGCCGTATCGTCCTCCGTCATATAGAACCGTCCGCCGACGACGTACAGCAGATCGTACACGCTGAACGACCGTCTCGCATGCCGCATGCCGCGCGGCCACAAGGCATGTCCGACCATCAGCAGCTGGGGCAGCGGCGGAATGCGCAGCTCCAAACAATCCAAACTCGTCACCGCCTTCTGTCGCGCCGGGCGCTAACGAACCGTCGCCTCGCCTTGCGCTCGTGAACAGTATTATACCGCAGCGGCGGGAGGGCAACTAGTCGATATTGTGCTATTTCGGGCAGAAAACGGCGCTATTCAGCGCATCGCGAAATCCCTTACATTAGAGACAAGATCTCGATATTTCTATCGACAGGGAGGAAGTCCGCCATGCGTTACCGTCAGGTTCATCTTGATTTCCATACGTCCGAGGCGATCGGCCGGATCGGCAGCCGGTTCGACAAGGAGCAATTCCAGAGCATGCTGCGCAAAGGCCATGTCGACTCCATTACCGTGTTCTCCAAATGCCACCATGGCTGGGCTTACCACCCGTCCGAAGCGAACGAAACCCATCCCGGGCTGACGTTCGACCTGCTCGGCGCCATGATCGATGCCGCGCACGAAATCGGCGTCAATGCGCCCGTCTACCTCTCCGCGGGCCTCGACGAGAAGATCACGCGCCGCCATCCGGAATGGCTCATTCGCGGCAAGAACGAAGCGACGACGTGGGCGAGCGATTTCATGTCCCCGGGCTATCACCGGCTGTGCATGAACACGCCTTACCTCGATATTCTCGCCGCGCAGATCGAAGAAGTCGTACAGCGCTACGACGCGGACGGCATCTTCCTCGACATCGTCGGCGTCGCGCCGTGCTACTGCCAATCCTGCGTCGCTTCCATCCGGGCCGAAGGCGGCGATCCGCGGGACGACGCGGCGATGCTCGCGCTGTGGGAGCGAACGTACGCCAACTACGCCTCGCGGACCAACGCGGCGGTGCACAAGCATAAGCCGGGCCTGCCCGTCTTCCATAACGGCGGGCATATCCGCCGCGGACGCCGCGATCTGGCGCATTACAACACGCATCTGGAGCTGGAATCGCTGCCGACGGGCGGCTGGGGCTACGACCACTTCCCGTTGTCGGCGCGCTACGCGCAGACGCTCGGCATGCATTACCTCGGCATGACCGGCAAATTCCATACCTCCTGGGGCGAGTTCGGCGGCTATAAGCATCCCAATGCGCTCCGCTACGAGACGGCGCTCAGCCTCGCGAACGGCGCGCGCTGCTCGATTGGCGACCAGCTGCATCCCGAAGGCCTGATGGACGAGGCGACGTACGCCTTGATCGGCGCCGCGTACGCGGAAGTCGAAGCGAAGGAGCCGTGGTGCAGCGACGCGAAGGCGGCGGCGGACATCGCCCTGCTGTCGATCGAAGCGCTGCAGCCGGACCAGGACGAGCACCACGGCTTGGCGCAGGGGAGCTCCGATGCCGGCGCCGTCCGCATGCTGCTCGAAGGCAAGTTCCTGTTCGACGTCGTCGACCTGGAAGCGGACCTCGCCGCCTACCGGGTATTGATTCTGCCGGACCGCGCCCGGGTCGACGCCCGGCTGCAGGCGAAGGTCGACCGCTTCCTCGCGGCCGGCGGCAAGCTGCTCGCCACCGGCGAATCCGGCCTCCTGGCCGAGGGCACCGGCTCCGACGGGTCGGACGGCGGCTTCGCATGGGACCTCGGCGCGTCGTACGTCGGCCGTTCGCCGTACAAGCCGAGCTATTTCCGCCCGGCGTTCTCCATAGCCGGCTTGCCTGCGGCATCGTACGTCATGTACGCGGACGGCCAGGAGGTCGAGCTGTCAGGGGGCGGCCAAGAGCTGGGCGCGCGGGAGAACCCGTACTTCAACCGCGACATCTTCGCCTTCTGCTCGCATCAGCATACGCCGAGCACCGGCCAAGCGGCGGGCCCCGGCATGACGGAAGGCAAGGACGGCATCTATATCGCCTGGAACGTGTTCGCGGATTACGCGTCCAAGGGCAGCCTCGCGCTGAAGGAGACCGTCATCTACGCCTTGAACCGGCTGCTGCCGGAGAAGACGCTGACGACGTCTCTCCCCGCGCAAGGCGTCGTCACGCTGCAGAAGCAGGAAAGCCAAGACCGCTGGGTGCAGCATCTGCTGTACGCGGCGCCCGTCACGCGCGGCGAAGGCATCCAGATCATCGAGGATCTGACGCCGATCTATAACACGGCTGTCTCCGTCCGGACGGACCGGCCGGTGCAGGCGGTGTATCTCGCGCCAAGCGGCGAGGCGCTGCCGTTCGAGCAGACGGACGGCGTCGTCAGCTGCACGGTGCCGGAATTCACCTGCCATGCGATGGTCGTGCTGCAGTTCTAGCCGCGCGAGCCTTCGCAGCGAAGGCGCACCGGCGAGCGGCCAGCCTGCAAGCCGCACCGCGCCGCGCCGCCCGTTCCCGGTTAGGGAGGCAGCGCGAAGGACGTAACGCAAATAAGGGTGTCCCGGAAGCCGATCGGCAAACGGAACACCCTTTTTATATGGCCTTCCAAGCGCTAGGCCGCGCTTATCTCATGGGGTAACGAACCCAGTTACCGCTATTCGTCCCTTTTGCATTCTTGCTACAACGCAAGGAACCTGAGAGTCTCTATTCGACCGATCAGCCCGCCATTATATGGGCTTGTCCCGAAATAGCGCTCCTCAGATTCGCTAGGTAGTTCCAGAGGTTCTTTTCGGCCGAATAAGTCGTCCTTGGTTCGTAAGCCCCTCAACCGGCAGCCCGTTCCGCTCCTCGGCCGATGCGTTGGTCATGACTGAGCGCCGGAAATCGAATCCCGGTACTCCTGCGGCGACAGGTTCGTCTGGCGCTTGAAGAACCGCGTAAAAGAAGGCGTCGAATCGTAGCCGACCTTCGCCGCGATTTCGTGCACCTTCCACTTCGCCTCCGCGAGGAGCTCCTTCGCCTTGGCGATTTTGGCGTTGACGATGTAATCCGACAGGCCGATACCCGTCTTCTGCTTGTACAGCCGGGACAGGTAGACGGGATTCAAGTAGACGACGTCCGCGAGCCGCGGCAGCGACAAGTCCCCGTCCAGCTCGGCCATGATGCAGCGGTGAAGCTTGGCGACGAGCAGATCCGTCTCGGCTTGAGCTTCGCTGGCCCTCGCATCGAACAGCCGCCCGCTCGCCTGGCGCAGCTCCCCCCCACATCCCGCTCATCCCCGCGGAAGTCATGTCCGACCGGGACAAGACGACGATCTCTTCAAGCAAGTCCGAATACCCGCGCGCCTTCCATTGATTCAGCGCCTTCAGCAGCAGCGACGCGATGGCATAATACGTCTGCAGGAAGAGCGCCGGCTTCAGCTTCCCGGAGAGGCCGACGATTTCGTCCAGCGTTATTGCATAGTCATCCTGCCTGCAGCTCTCGAGCTGCGTCTCCAGCGTCAGCCGCAAATTGCCGATGCTGCGGAAACCGTCCGCCTCCTGCGCCGCCGGACTCTCGTCCGCTTGCGCCGCAACGTCGGCCTGCTCCATCACGATGACGTTCGCGTCCATGTGCGGCCCCGCGATCAGCAGCCGGCCCAGCCGTTCGGCCTGCTCGGGCAGCTTCTCCCACGCGACCGGGACGCTGGACACCGCGAAGGAAACGGAAACATGCAGCAGCTCGTTACAGGTGGATTGAATCTCGCTTAAATACTCTTTCGCGAACAGCAGCCATTGGCCGGGGTCCGCCTGGGCACGCGCATTGTCCAAAGGGAAGATTTTGCGCAGGGTCGAAGCTTGCTCCTAAGCCGGGTTACCCGTTGACGACAGAGCAAAAAAGGCTAACCAGAACAGACTGGTTAACCTGATAATACGGAAGGGATGTCCCGTTATCATCCTTGATGATGTACGGGACACCCCCTTCTAGATTGTCGATGCTCTATTTCCGGTGCATCTTGAATTCCAGGAACAGCTCGTTATAGTGCGCGAGCATCTTCTTGCCCAGGTTCTTGTACACTTCCAGCTTCGACGTCAGCTCGTCGGCCGGATAGAACCGCGTATCCCCCGAAATGTCCTCCGGCAAGTATTCGAGTGCCTTCGCGTTCGGCGTGGCGTAGCCGACGTATTCGGCGTTCTGCGCGGCATGCTTCGGATCGAGCATGAAGTTGATGAACTTGTGCGCGCCCTCGATGTTCTTCGCCGTCTTCGGAATGACCATGTTGTCGAACCACAGGTTCGAGCCTTCCTCCGGCACGACGTAATCGAGCTTGTCGTTGGCATCCATGATCTCCGAAGCGTCCCCGGACCAGACGACGCCGACGGCCGCTTCTTCGTTCGCCAGCAGCATTTTGATTTCGTCGCCGACGATCGCCTTCACGTTCGGCGTCAGCTCGTTCAGCTTCGCCTTCGCCGCCTGCAGATGCGCTTCGTTCGTGTCGTTGAGCGAATAGTGCAGGCTGTTCAAGCCGAATCCGATAACCTCGCGCGCGCCGTCGACGAGCAGAATTTGGTTGCGCAGGCTCGGGTCCCACAAGTCGTTCCAGCTCTTGAACGTACGGCCGCCCAGCATCTCCGAATTGTACACGATGCCGACCGTCCCCCAGAAATACGGAATGGAGTACCGGTTGTCCGGGTCGAACGAGAGGTTCATGAACCGCGGATCGATATACTTCAGGTTCGGCAGCTTCGACTTGTCGATCGGCAGCAGCAGGTTCTCTTCCTTCATCTTGTCGATCGCGTATTCGGACGGGACGCTGATATCGAACGTCGTGCCGCCCTGTTCGATCTTCGTCATCATCGCTTCATTCGAATCGAACGTTTGGTAAATGACCTTGATGCCGTTCTCCTTCTCGAATTCCGACACCAGGTCCGGGTCGATATAATCGCCCCAGTTATAGATCGTCAACGTGTTCGCGCCGGAGAAGCCTTCGGACGAATTCAGCGCGGACGCGCCGTACATCAGGGCAAAGCCCAGTATGACGACAAGGAGCAGCATTCTCACCAGCTGGTTCATTCGTTCGGCACCTTCCAATCCGCGGCGCGGCCTTTGCGTCCCGCGTTCGCCTGCTGACCGCGGCGGCTGATCATATAGTAGCCGACGACCAGTATCAGCGTGAACAAGAAGATCAGCGTCGACAGTGCATTGATCGACAAGGATACGCCTTGTCTAGCCCTCGAATAGATCTCGACGGATAATGTCGTGAAGCCGTTCCCCGTTACGAAGAACGTGACCGCGAAGTCGTCGAGCGAGTAGGTCAGCGCCATGAAGAAGCCCGCGAAAATGCCGGACTTGATGAACGGCAGCATGACCTTCGCCAGCACGTCCCATTCCGTCGCCCCGAGATCGCGCGCGGCGTCGAGCAGCGTCGGACTCATTTCCTTCAGCTTCGGCAGCACCATGATGACGACGATCGGCACGCTGAACGCGATATGCGAGATGAGCACCGAAGCGAAGCCGAGCTTGATGCCGAGCATCGTGAACAGGATGAGGAACGAAGCGCCGATGATGACGTCGGGGCTGACGATGAGCACGTTGTTGAGCGACAGCAGCGCGTTCTGGTTCTGCAGCTTGCGCAGCCGGTGAATCGCGATCGCCCCGATGACGCCGAGAATCGTCGAAATCGCCGACGAGAAGAGCGCGATGACGATCGTGTTCAGCAGGATGATCAGGAGCCGCGTATCCGCGAACACTTCCCGGTACCAATGCCAGGTGAAGCCGTCGAAGCCGTGCATCGTCTCGCCGCTGTTGAAGGAGTAATACGCCAGATAGAGGATCGGCGCATACAGAATGACGAACACGAGCCATAGATAGATGTTGGATGCTTTAAACCCCGTTCTCATGTCCGGTCACCTCCTTGTCCTGCCGCGCGAACTGCCGGTCAGCACCATGATGACGGCCATTGCGATAATAAGGAACACCGCGATCGTCGCCCCCATGCCCCAGTCCTGCGTGACGAGGAAGTGCTGCTCGATCGCCGTGCCGAGCGTAATGATGCGGCTGCCCGCGATCAGCCGCGTGATCATGAAGAGCGACAGCGCCGGGATGAAGACCGCCTGGCAGCCGGACTTCACGCCATTGATCGTGAGCGGGAAGATGACGCGGCGGAACGTCGTCCACGGCGAAGCGCCGAGATCGCGCGACGCGTCGATGAGCGACGGGTTCATTTCCTCCAGCGCGTTGAACACCGGCAGGATCATGAACGGAATGAAGATATAGACCGATACGAAAATAAAACTGAAATCCGTGAACAAGATCTGCTGCTGTCCGATGCCGATCGTCTTCAGGATGGCATTGGCCGCGCCGTACGTGCCGAACAGCCCGATGAACGCGTACGTCTTGAGCAGCAGGTTGATCCAGCTCGGGAGGATGATAAGCAGCAGCCACAGCTGCTTATGCTTCGTCTTCGTCAGCAGGTACGCCGCCGGATACCCGACCAGCAGCGAGAACGCCGTAATGAGGAAGGCGTACCAGAACGAGCTGAACGTCATCTTCATGTAGACGGGCGTGAAGAAATGCGCATAGTTCGAGAACGTGAAGGCGCCCTCCACGTCGAACAGCGAATCGTAGACGATCAGGACGATCGGCGCGAAGACGAACAGCACCATCCAGAGCAAGTACGGCACGAGATAGACGTTGCGCGACCGGGGCAGCGAGCGAAGCTGCGCCTGCGCTTCCGCGGCGGGCCTCATATGTACGCCTCCAGCCGCTTGTCGAACTCTTCTTCCGTCTCGTTAAGGCGCATGACGTGAATCGCTTCAGGGTCGAACGTCAGGCCGATCGCCTCGCCGACCTCCGCCTTGCGCGTGGAATGCACGAGCCAGCGGTTGCCCGCCTCGTCGGCGCATTGAATCTCGTAGTGCACGCCGCGGAACAGCTGCGTTTCGACGCGCACTTCCAGCTTGCCCTCCCCGGGCCGCGTGATCTCCAGGTCCTCGGGGCGGATCACGATATCGACCGGCTCGTTCGGCTGCAGCCCCTGGTCGACGCAGGTGAACGACTTGCCCGCGAACGCCACCAGGAAGTCCGCCGTCATCCGGCCGTCCACGATGTTGGATTCGCCGATGAAGTCGGCGACGAAGCGATTGATCGGCTCGTCGTAAATGTCCGTCGGCGTTCCGCTTTGCTGGATTTTGCCCTCGTTCAGGACGAAAATCTCATCCGACATCGCGAGCGCCTCCTCCTGGTCGTGCGTGACGAAAATAAACGTAATGCCGAGGCGGCGCTGCAGCTCGCGCAGCTCGACCTGCATTTCGGTCCGGAGCTTCAGGTCGAGCGCCGACAGCGGCTCGTCCAGCAGAATGATCTCCGGCCGGTTCACGATCGCCCGCGCGATGGCGACGCGCTGCCGCTGGCCGCCGGACATCTCGTTGATTTCCCGGTTCTCGTAGCCGGCCAGGTTGACGAAACGGAGCGCCTCCAGCACCTTCTCCTTGATCTCCGCCTGCTTCAGCTTCTTGATCCGCAGGCCGAACGCAATGTTCTCGAATACGTTCAAATGCGGGAACAGCGCGTAATCCTGGAACACCGTGTTCACCTGCCGCTTGTTGGCGGGCACGTGGTTGATCAGCTTGCCGTCGAAATAAATCTCGCCCTTCGTCGGCACCGTAAACCCCGCGATCAGGCGCAAAATCGTCGTTTTGCCGCAGCCGGACGGCCCGAGCAGCGTATAAAACTTGCCGCGCTCGATCTCGAAGCTGACATTCTTCAGCACGGCTGCATCGCCTTCGTACTGTTTCGTGACGCCCTGGAAGGATATAATCGTTCCCGGGCTCGCATGGCCGTTCATGAATCGGCAGCCTCCTTCATATTATGTTGAATTTCATATGTTGAATTTCATATGTTGAATTTCATCAAGATGTTGAATGCGGATGATTCCTGATGATGCCTGTATAACTTCATTGGATAGTATACCCAATTGCATGGCGCGCTCATAGGCCTTCTTGCGCATACGCACGGCCGGGAAATAATCAGATTATGCGATCCGTCAACGAAGGGACGAGCCCAGCGCGAATCGGCCGCTTGCGATAATGGCGTCAACCGTCTGCTCCAGGCTCAGCGCGCTGGTGTCGAGGATGCTCGCCTCGGACGGTCCGTCTGCCAGCAGCTCGTGCAGCACGATGCCGCAGCGTTCGCCCATGCGATGCTCCGGCTTCCGCTCCGCGTCCCTGCGGCGCAGCTCGTCCTCGTCCGCGACAAGCAGAATGAACTTCATCGCGGTCTCGTCCGCCAAGCCGCCGAGCGCTTCGATGAACAGCCCGATGTCTTCGCGGAACACGACGTAGTTGATGACGACATCGTGGCCGCTCTCGATGAACCCGTGCGCCAGCGCCGCGATGTTCCGCCACATGAGCCGAATATGGAACGGGCTTTCCCACGGCCTGCGAGCGCCGCCGATCACCATATGATACACGTCGTCGCCGTCGATCAGCGCGCTCATGCCGAGCCGCTCCGCAAGCGCCCGCGACGTCGTCGATTTCCCCGCGCCCGGCGGCCCCGAAATCAAATAAATCATCGGCTTCTTCTCGTTCATCCTCATCCCTCCGGCGTCGTTGCCGCGGTTCGGCAGCACTCCAGCGTTATGTGCCGGCCACGATCCGTCCGTCGGCATCGAGCCCGCGGATGACGAAGCTGCCGATCTCCTGCTCGTCGATCGCCTGCACCTCGATGCTATAGGTCTGCTTCAGGTCCAGCTCGACGTATACGGAGGCGTTCGCTTTCAGCTCCGCGGCATCCTTCGGCGCGTTCAGCTTGTCGTTGCTGATGACGACCTTCTTGACCGCGTCCTCGGTCGACTCGGCGGCGAATACGATATCCCGCTTCCCGTCATGGCTGTCCCCGTCAATCGAGAACCAGGCGTAGCGCACGTTCGGATGTCCTTCCAGCGCAGCCATTTCGACCGACGTGCCCGGCTTGTACAGGAAGCCCCATTTGCGGTGCACGATTTGCGCCTTGATCTGGCTGCCGTTCGACAGCAGGACGATGTTGTCGTCGCCGAACGGCTTCGCGAATACGTTCGATTGGCCGCTATAGACGCCCGCGCTGCGGATCGCCTGCTTCTCGGTTAACGCATAGCCCGTCTGATGAAAGACGAAGTAGACGACCGCCGCGACCAGCAGCAGCACCGCCAGCACCGTGTTTCTTCTTCTCATGCTTCGATCTCCCTTTCATAACGCAATTGAACGAAAGCGTCTCCGCGCATCACGACGCGCTCCTGCCCGTCCGGACGGAAGCCCAGCCGTTCGTAGAAGCGTCTCGCCCCCGCGTTCTTCTCCAGCACCCATAAGCCGGCCTCCGCGCAGCCCCGCTCCCGAAGACGATCAAGCCCGCAGGCCATGAGCCGCTTGCCTAGCCCGTGCCCCCAATACTCGCGCAGCAAGTACAAGGCGGTGATTTTGCCTTCTCCGCCCTGCGCTTCCGCCGGAAACCGCAAACTTATGTATCCCGCTGCCCGGTCATCGATGAGCAGCATCGCCGTATACTCCCGTAGATCCCGCAGCCGCTCGCGGCAGCCGGCTTGCCGGCTCTCCGCCGTCACCTTGTTCAAAAAATCATTCGGCAGCAGTCTGCGATAGGCATCATGATAGCTTCTCGCCTGCAGCTCGCCAAGCGCGAACCAATCGGCCGGCAGCGCCTGCCGGATCACAGCCGCTTTCATCACGTTTACGCAGCTCCTTCGGATGGGAATGATTTTTGTTAAGCGAAACTTGGCTTTGCATCTGACTCGAAAGTATTATACCAACCGCCCTACGATTTGAAAATGAGCGAATTCATTTCCATTTCCATACGAAATTGATTTCTTATTAATGGTTCCGTTATGCAACCATTTGTGTTACGATCATTTCAAAATGAAACAAGGGAGTGGGATCTTGTCTACGAAAACGCCGCACACGTTCACGCTGCCCGTCGTTGCGCTCGACGAAACGGACCGTAAGATCCTGACGTCGCTGCACGAGAACGCGCGGATTTCCTATACGGAGCTCGGCAAATTGGTCGGGCTGTCGCGCGTCGCGGTCCAGACGCGGATTGCCGCGCTCATGGACGAAGGCGTCATCGAGCGGTTCACGGCCGTCATCAACCCGGCGCGGATCGGCATCGAGATCTCGGCCTTCTTCAACGTCGAGGTCGAGCCGCAGTTTCTGGAGGAGGTGTCCGGCAAGCTGGCGGATGAGCCGGAAGTCACCAGCCTGTACCATATGAGCGGACCGAGCAAGCTGCATATGCACGGCATCTTCGAGACGATCCAGGGCATGGAGCGTTTCCTCGTCGAGAAGGTGTACGCGATGCCGGGCATCGTCAGCGTGGATAGCCAGTTGTTGTTGAAGCGGTATAAGAGCCGGATGGGCATGAAGCTGTAAAAGCTTGCTTTCAAAGGCATGTGACCTGCGGGCAGTATGGGGTTCCACTCGCTGTTGTATTTCGGATATCCTCGATTATATAAGAGACTAGATGTAGATATCCGAATACAAAGGCGACCGCTGAAGGTGATTGGTTTGCGTTTACCGACGGAGGTCGGGAAATGCAGCATTCACCTTGCGCTGTTCCACCTCCATACTGACCTCCGGTCACACTTTTTTGCAAGCTATTACTGAGGGAAGAAGAAAAGAAAAGAAAAAGAGAAAAGCACCTACCGAGAGGACGGAGAGTACCATGCTGACGGATTTGTGGAAATTATTTCTTTCTTTCGGCCGGGCGACGATGCTTGGCTATGGGGGCGGGCCTTCGATTATTCCGCTTTATGAGAACGAGGTCGTGAGCCGGATGTCTTGGATGACGACGGAGGACTTCGGTCATGCGCTGGCGTTCGGCAATTCGCTGCCCGGGCCGATCGCGACGAAGCTTGCGGCGTACATCGGCTTCAAGGTCGCCGGTTGGCCCGGGGCCATCGTGGCGCTGGCCGCCGTGGTGCTGCCGACCGCGCTGCTGATGATCGTGCTCGTCGGCGTCATGTCGAAGCTGCAGAACAATCCGTATATCAAGGGGATGATCCGCGGCATCCAGCCGGTCATCTTCGTCATGATGGCGATGCTGGCCTACGATTTCGCCAAATACGCGATGAAACCCGCGCCGGGCTTCATTACGTTCATTCCGTTCCTGCTGGCGGCCGGGTACTTCATCCTCGTGTATTATTTGAACCTGAGCGCGCTGTACGGCATTATCGGCTCGCTCGTCATCGGGGCGCTGTTCCTCCGGGGGTAGCGGCTGGCTGCCGCCTTCCATGCGTACGGATACGAAATACGAATGACTGAGTACGGATTACGGAATTACGATTACGGAATTACGATTTCGGATATGGATGACGGGAGTATGGATTACCGAATTCGATTTTCGCTATCCGGCACCGACATTCGGCCCTTCGACCGACAGCTCCCGGCTCCGCAACGAACGGAAAGACCAGCGCCCCGCTCGGATATCGAGCGTGGAACGCTGGTCTTTGTTCGTTATCGCCGCAAACGCCGGCATGAGACAGTCTGATTGCCATCATATACCGTTACACCTTGCGCAGGGAGCTGCGCGAGGTATCGCAAGCGTCTGACGGATACAGCTTCATGCCTGCGCCTAGTATACCTAGATTTTATCGAAATCCGGCGCCCATACGCCCAAGGCATCGTATAGAACTTGAGCGTATTGGTGCCCGCGTTCAGCGTCACGGTGACGGTAATCGTCCCGACGGTGCCGAAGCTGCCGGTCGGCGGGAGCTCAGCGTCACGGCCGTTCCCCGTTGGCGCTCAGCAGCGCGCTCCGCGCCGAGGCGTCGCCGTTCGAATAACTGATCGTGAGCGTCCGCGAAACCGCCGTTCGAGCCGTTCGACCTTCTGGATGAACGCTTACATTCCCCCGTGTGCATGTCAATATACTGCTGCGAAGCTTGCCAAATTCTAACGAACTGCACATGCTTTAAATTTTCAATACCGGCCCTTCTAACAGGACTCACGAACTCTATGCACCTTATTCCGGTTGAAAAGGCTCAGATGCAGAACTCAGCAGCCAATTAACGATGCTGGAATTCTTTACGTTCCAGAAACCAGGCAATTGGGGCGGATAGCGATCATACGGTTCTTTAGTGCTTTCGGAATGGTGTGTTCGCGATGATGTGTACGTGATGGCGCGTACGTGATGGCACTTTCGCGATGATGCGTTCGCGATAGTGTGTTCGTGATGGCGCGTGCGTGATGGCACTTTCGCGATGATGCGTTCGCGATAGTGTGTTCGTGATGGCGCGTGCGTGATGGCACTTTCGCGATGACGTGTTCGCGATAGTGTGTTCGTGATGGCGCGTACGTGATGGCACTTTCGCGATAGTGTGTACGTGTTGGCGCGTGCGTGATGGCACTTTCGCGATGACGCGTTCGCGATAGTGTGTTCGTGATGGCACGTACGTGACGGCACTTTCGCGATGATGCGTTCGCGATGATGTGTTCGCGTGATGGTATTTTCGCAATGGTGCGTGCGTAATGATACGTTCGCGATGATACGTGCGTGATGGCGCTATCGGGATGATGCGTGGCGTGTTCGGGATGGTGTGTCTGCGATGATGCGTTCGCGATGATATGTTCGCGATGGCGCGATCGGATGATGCGTGCGCGATGGCGTAGGCGGGCGCTGCCGAAGGATGCCGCCGAGCGGCGAATGCAGCGCGCCCGGCCAACGATCCTTGCAAGCTTCATTAGTGCGTCAGCAAATCCGCGCTAATCAGCTGAAACGTCCCCGTCCCGCCGTGATTGTTATGCGCGGTGAACCGCACGTGCGACGCCGCGGCCGGCGGGAACAGAATAACCTGCTTGCCGCGCTGGTTGCGCAGCTCGCCGGAAGCAGCCGTCTCCCACGTCTCGCCGTCCCGGCTGACATGGACGTCGTACGCCTTGATCCGCTCGCTGACCGGCGCCGCATACCCGCCCTCGCCGACCGCGCCCGACTCGGGCTGCACGAGGGAGATGCCCCGAAGCGAGGTCTCGCCGGCAAGCTTGAACGTCAGCGACTGCGGCCATTGATTCGCCATCGCGCTCTTGAAATACCGCCCGTAATGGCTGTCCAGCACATTGGACGCCGGCGCATACGGCATTTCCCATCGGGTGCTGACGGTTATTTGATGCCGCGGCACGATGCCGGTCTCCTCGGCCACGATCAGCTTCAGCACCATGTCGCCGTCCTGTTCGACCGCGTCCCAAGAAGGCGCGGTGACCGTCAGCCACCCGTCCTGCTGTACGAACGCGAGCGGCTCGCCGGTCTTCAAATCCTGCGCCAGCTCGACGGCATACCCTGCATCAGGCAGCGTAAGCCGCGCCCCGGCAGGCGGCGTAAGGATATGCACATAATGCGTACGTTCGCCGGGAACGACGGTCGTCACGCCGTAAGCGCCGTCCTGCCACCGGCCCGGAGGAAACCCGCCTTGATCGTAGCCCCCGCCGTACGTGCCGTAGATCGACTCGGAAGCCCAAGCCATGAACTGCCCGAAGTGAGCGGTGAAGCTGTCGATCAAATCCGGGAAGTCGCCGCCGATCTTAGGGCCGTAGCCCAGATGTGCGTTCCAGGAGGAGCCCGCGATCGTCGCGATCCGCTTGACGAATTCCTGGTCGCTGGCGACGTTGGCGTAGTTCAGCTCGTAGGCGCCCCAGTCCGGCTTGCCTGCGCCGAGATAGAACCAATCCCATTTCATCTTGAACGCGAACTCTTTGTCATGCGGTCCGGCCCATGTGCCGCTCGCGTAGTCGTAGTCCGGCGAGCATCTCTTCCCGAAATCCTCCAGCGCCATCGCGTCCTCGTCCGCCACCGGCCCGTCGCTGAAATCGTTGTTGATCAGGATCAGATCCTCGCGCCGCGCATGCAGCCGGGCGAACACGTCCTGCGCCTCCAGCTTGTCGTGATAGCCGTCGAACCAGAAGCCGGCGATTTCCGGATAGCGGTCGAGCAGCTCGAGCATCACATCCATGCTATAGGTCAGCCAGCCGTCGCGGGCGATGATATCGACCTGCTCGTCGCCTTTGTACGCGCAATAGGCTTCGCGGTCCAGCCATTGAATCCCGTGATGGAAGGCATGCTTCGAATCCCGGTTGACGTAGATGACGACCCGAATGCCTTCCGCTTCGGCCGCATCGATGATTTCCCGCAAATAGTCGCGCTTCGTGCACGGGCTGCCGGGCACGTCGGACGGCCAGATTTTCAGATAGCCCATGTCGCAGTGGAACGTGGCGAGCGTGATGTATTTGGCTTGAAGCCGAACAGCGGTGGAAACCCACCGCTGCGCGCTCCAGCCGGCATCCGCGGCCGCCTGCTCGAAGGCTTCGACCGTTTCAAAAGCATAAGGCGTATCGGGATCGAACGGGTCCCGATCGTAGTCGCCGGTGCGCATGCCCCAGTGAAGGAACAATCCGATGCGCGCATCGCGATACCAAGCTTGAAGCCGTGCTTCTCTGGCTGATGTATTCATCGTCGTTTCCTCCGCTTGCCGGCTTGCCCGCCCGGCCTTGCGGCCGGACAGGCTCGGCGTAGTTCTTAACTTGCTTTGTTAGGCTCTCTTACGTGCTCTCTTGCATGCTCTCTTGCTTGCTCTCTTACGTGCTCTCTTGCATGCTCTCTTGCTTGCTCTCTTACGTGCTCTCTTACGTGCTTTCTTGCTTGCTCTCTTACGTGCTCTCGCTTGCTCTCTTGCTTGCTCTTGCAGTTCTCTAACTTACTTGCTTACTTGCTTGCTCTTGCAGTTCTCTAACTTACTTGCCTACTTGCTTGTCTTCCAAGCGTCCACTTGCTTCTGCGCTTCGGCCACGATTTTGTCGATGCCGGCTTTTTGCAGGCGGTCAAGGAAATCGGGCAGCTTCTTGGCAGGATCGACAGCGCCCGTGCTCAGGCCCGGCATGTACTCGTCCAGTACGGACTGCACGTTGGCGATTTCCGCCGTCAGGCTGCTCGTATCGAATTTGAAGCCGACGATCTTCGTTGGCGTTGCGGAATCGTTCGTTTTCTTCTGCACGTCGAACGTGTCCGCCGCTTGGCCGTCTTGCAGGAAGCCGTTGAACGTATCGCCGAATACCCATGGATTGTTGTTGTTGTAGCCGCTGTCCGGAATCGCTTTGATCGTGTTGTCGCCGACCTTGGTATAGTGCTTGCCTTCGATGCCGTACGACAGCAGGTTGTACAGCTCCTTGTCGGTGTTGACCAGGTTCAGGAACATCATGGCGCGCTCAGGGTTCTTGGAGTTCGCGCTGATCGCATTGACCGTGGCGATACCGGGGTTGGAGCTGATCAGGAAGTTCGTCAGCGGCGCGAATACGACCGGCTTGCCGTTATAGCGATTGTTCGACATGGACACTTCGGAGCCCGGGTTGAGGCCGTTCGAGTACGTAATGTAGCCTTGGCCGGCTTTCGTCACGTCGTCCACCGATTTGTTCGTCGGCGCGTCCGCATTGATGTAGCCCTTCTGGTACCAGTCGCGAACGACTTCGGTGTAATGCTTGAATTCAGGGGACGCGTACACGTTGAACAGCTTGACCGCGTCGTCCGTGTTGTAGAAGCCGACCGGATTCTGGCTCGTGACCGGAATCGAATCGATGCCTTGGGAGTTGATCAGGTAACCGAACATGCCGTTGCGGTCCATGACGATCGGCGATTGCTTCGGCTCGGCCTTCTTGATCGTATCGAGCATCGGCGCGATGTCTTCGAATTTCTTGACGGTCGACAGGTCCAGCTTATATTTATCGATGATCTCCTGCGGGAAGACGAAGCCTTCGCGGCCGGTAACGCTTTGATAGTTCGGCACGCCGTAGATTTTGCCGCCTACCTTCACTTGCTCCCACATGAAGTCGGGCAGGGAGGCTTTGAGCTCGGCGCCGTATTTGTCCAGCAGGTCGTCGAGCGGCAGGAATACGCCTTTGTTGGCATTGCCGACGTAGTCGAACAGCCAGTTCGCCGTCCAGCTGATGTCGTAGGCTTCGCCGGAAGCCGCGATCGTGTTCATGCGTTGATTGTACTCGCCGCCGTCGATCGGTTTCAGCTTGACCGTCGCGTTGATTTTCTCTTGCGTGATTTTGTTGACGGCATCTTCGACCGAGCCCAGATCGGATTGCCCTGCAGGTCCTAGGTAATACCACGTCAGATCAACAGGATCCAGCTTCGCGGCGTCCGCAGATCCATCGGCCGCACTCGCGTTATTCGATGCATTCGCGGCGGCATTGCCTTTGTTCGCCGCGTTGTTCGCCGCGTTGCCCGCATTCGCGGCGCTGCCGGAATTCGAATTGTCCGAATTGCTTCCGCAAGCCGTCAGACCGAACATCAGACACGCAGCCAAAGCCGAGCCCCACAATTTTTTTCTCACTGACGATGTAACCATTTCCTGATCCCCCCAAATATTGGTTTGCCTTATTCCTTTATGGCTCCAACGGTTAATCCGCCTACGAAATAACGTTGGAAAAACGGGAACACAATCATCATCGGCCCTGCCGCCAGAATGGTCATCGCCATCCTCGAGGACAGGCTCGGCAGCTTGGATACGTCGATATTGAGCTGCTGCGCGATGGCCGTGGATTTCAAAAACTCGATCGCATTCATATTGCGGTACAGCAGCAGCTGCAGCGGCACCTTGTTCGGATCGTCAATGTAGAGCATGCCGTTGAACCAATCGTTCCAATAGCCGAACGAGAGCATCAGGCCGACCGTGACGAGCGCCGGCTTCGAGAGCGGCAGGATGATCTGGAAGAAGATCCGCATTTCGCTCGCTCCGTCGACTTTGACCGATTCGATGATTTCGCCGGGAATCTTGCCCAAGAACCCTTTCATGATCATGACGTAGAACGGGCTGATCAAGAGCGGGAGGATGAGCGCCCATACCGAGTTGCGCAGATGCAGATATCTTGTCATCAGGATGTACATCGGAACGATGCCCCCCTGAAACAGCATCGTGAAGAACACGTAGAACGTCAGCGGCTTCCGATACCGGAAATCTCGGCGCGAGATCGTATACGCCGTCATCGCCGTTAACAGCAATCCCGCCAGCGAACCGACGACCGTGATCAGGATCGTGATGCCATAAGCGTGAACGATGGCGTGCGAAGAGCGAAGCATGACCTGGTAACCGAGCGTGCTGAACTTCTCGGGCAACCATTTGTAGCCATGCTCGATAAGCGACTGTTCGTCGGACAGTGAAATCGAGATGACGAGAAGGAACGGAATGATCATCGCGATCGAAATGACGCAGAGGATCAGGTTCACGAGTGCTCGTCCGCTAGTGAGCGTTTGCTTCATGACGTTGACTTCCTTTCATGCCGACTACCAGAGCGCGTTTTCTTCGTTAATTTTGCGGATAATGAAGTTCGTGATCAAGACCAGGGCCAAGCCTACGACGGATTGGTAGAATCCGACCGCGGTCGACATGCTGACGTCGCCGATGGTCCGCAGCGATCGCACGACATACGTATCGATAACGTCCGTTACCGGGTACAAGAAGCTCGAATCGTTCGGCACGTAATAGAACAAGCCGAAATCCGCGCGGAAAATGCCGCCTACCGCCATAATGAGCAGGATCACGACCAGCGGCGTCAACAGCGGAAGCGTAATCTTGCGGATCATCTGCCGCTTGGTCGCGCCGTCGATGCGGGCGGCCTCGTAATAACTCGGGTCGATCGCGATAATGCCGGCATAGTAGATGAGCGCCTGGAAACCGACCGCCTTCCACAATTGCACGACGATCATGATCGTTGGCCAGTAGCTCGCTTTCTGATACCAGTTGGTCGGGTCGATGCCGAACGAGGCAAGCAGCGTGTTGAGCGCGCCGTGCTGATAATCGAAGAACCCGGTCGCGATGTAGCCGACGACGACCCACGATAAGAAATAGGGCAGGAACATGACCGTCTGGTGCACCTTGAACCATCGCTTGGACAATTCGTTCAGCATGAGCGCCAGCACCAGCGCGAAGACGGTCGTCAGGATGATGAACGCGACATTATAAAGAATCGTATTGCGCGTCACCCGCCATGCCAAATCAGAAGTGAAGAAAAAGTTGAAATTGTGCAGGCCGACCCATTTGCTTCCGAACAAGCCCTTCGTGTAGTTATAGTTCTGGAATGCAATTACAAGGCCCGCGAGCGGTAAATAGTAGAAAATGAATTTGTAGATGAAGCCCGGGAGACTGAGCAGCAGCAGCTCCCTGTTCTTCTTGACATGCCTCCACTCACGTGCAAGCCACTGCATTTCCTTCACCTCCTTCCTGACCACAGTATGGCATCCCGGAAGGCGGCCTCCTACTGCTGGAACGTCAAAAAGCTGAACAAACGGACTGCTCAATGGTCGTTTTTCTGCTTGCGGCGCGTAAGAATGTTCTTGGAACGCGCATGGAACGCTTTGGGAACGTTCTCGAAACGCTTTTGGACCGCTCTCGGAACAGGATGGAACGCTATTGGAATATGTCCTGCATCCCCGCAAGGCTGCCTGGAACGTAAACAAAGAGCTTCCGCAAGTCAACGGAATGACTCTACGGAAGCTCTTAACCTGCGCTTCAGTCCTGGTTCAGCACGTGATTCGTGCGGAATTCCCTCGGCGTCACGCCAAGCGATTGTTTGAAGGTCTTGTAGAAATAGCTTTCGCTGACGAAGCCGACATTAAACATGATCTGCGCGATCGTGGCGTCCGTGTTCTGCAGCTCGGATACGGCATGCATGATGCGAACCTTGTTAATATAGTCGTTCAGCGATTCGGATTCGCACTGCTTGTATACCTTGCTGAGATGCGCTTTGCTCATCTTGAGCTTGGTCGCCAGGAATTGCAGGCTCAGGTTCGGGTCGGCATAATGCTTCTCGATCGCTTCCTTGAGCGCCGCGGCCAAAATCCGGTTCTTATCGTCCGTGCTCGTCTGCCGCGGTTCCGTCACCTTCTCGAACAGATCGATGTACTGCAGCAGCACGTCGTCCAGCGTTTCCTGCTCCATGATCCGCCGGTTGAAGGAAAGCAGCGACGCCTTCACGGCATGCGTGTCGTCCAGATTCGTTTCCTTCAAATGATTGACGGTGATCGCGGTCAAATATTGCAGCGTCTGCAGGAGATGATCGATGCGGAAAGCCGACAGCCGCTTGAAAATCTTCACCAGCTGCGGTTCGATGTTCTTCATGTTCGTCGTGCGGATCGATTCGAGCCATTTCCTCTCGAGCTGATCGTCCAGGCTCGTTGCTTCATTCTGCTCGTTGACCGCGGCCAATTCCGGCGTGATGACGGCCGTCCTTCCGTAGATCATCCGGTATTCGGCCAGCATGAGCGCCTGCTCGTAAGCGTCCGACAGCCGGTCGTGATGGTCGGCGGCGGCGCTGATCGACGCGCATAGCCCGATATGGTAGTAATTGCGCACGACATCCTGCAATTTCGCAACCGCCTTCGGCAGCTCGTTCAATTTATCCCGGTCCGCCTGCGGCACGGCAAGCAGCAGCGTCACGAATTCGTTGCCAAGCTGAACGCTCTCCGCAAGCGCGAAGGCGCGGAACATTTCCTCTGCAATATTTTGCACGGCGAACTTATGCAGTTCGGCCGTCTTGCCGGACGAATGGGCGTTGTCGAGGCGGATCAGGCAGACGAGGAACGCGCCGTCCGCTTCCGTCAGCTTCAGCCCGTGCAGCCGGATCTGCTCCGAGAACTCTTCTCCGCTCATCTTCTGCCGCTCCAGCAGCAGCCGGCGCAGGAAATAGTCTTTCGCAATGCTCTCCGTCGCTTTGTTCCCCTGCTCCAGCTTGGCCATTTCCTCCAGCATCCGCTGATTGAACGAGGACAGGAACGCCAGCTCGTCCTTGCCGCGGCTCACGCCGTCCAGTCTGTCGGGAACCGCCCGCAGCGACTGCATGAGGCTGCCGATCGGCTTGTACAGCTTCATCGAAATGAACGTCGAGGCGAACAGCGTCAGCACGATGAAGCAGCTGAGCAGCAAGAACGAGAACGTGCGGATCTGGTCCAGGGCGCCGAACGCGGCCTTGTAGGACTGCATGCCGACGATGCGCCATCCGGTCGTCGCCGACGTGCTGAACATGACGAGCTTCTTGCCGCTCCCGCTTCCGAGCGTGAAATATCCTTCCGTCGCTTGCCTGGCCTCGACTTTGCTTATAATCTGGCGCTTCGTTCCGTCGTCGACCGCGTCGGTTGTCCCCATGGAGAGGCTGTTGCCGTCCGCGTCGAACATCATCACTTCGCCGAGCGCGCTGTCGGCCAAGTCGTTGATCGCGCGCACGTTATCGAACAGCCACTGCGGCTTGACGTTGACCATCAGGATGCTTCCCGATTCTTGCTTGAACAAGGTCAGCACCGTCCGACTTCCCTGGTTATCCGCGATGGCGACCGGAATGAATTTCATGTCCGGCATGTCGGCGTGTCCGCTTCGGTACTGCTTCAATACATTGGATTGGCTGCCGGCTTCGCATTGCACCGGAACCGTCTGCGGCGATATATAATAGCAGCGGCTGTGCGCGTTATAGAGCACGATGGAATCGACGAACAAGTTCGTGTTGGCGATATAATCGAACTTCTGCAGACGATTATACAGATCGAAAATATCCATGTCCCGGTTCTGCATCAGTACGGAAATATCGCGGTCCGAGAACGTGGAAATCGTAAAATTCAATACGGTATCGTACAGGTTGTCGATATTGTAGTTGACCTGCTTGAGTACTTTGCGGGTCGACTCCTGCTGCAGCTTCATCGCGCTGCGCTGCGCGTACGAATAGAACAGCGAGCCGAATACGATCAGCAGCATCGAAGCGAGCAAGGCAAAGGAAACGACCAACCGCATAAAATATTTCCGCGACCGGTAGAGATCCAACAATTTCATGCAATGATCACCATCCATCCGCAGGCGCTTTCATCTGATTGTATGATTCTATTACGGAACCTTCGTTTTGGGAATCCCCGGTCGTTTCGCACCCGCTCTTCCGATGCGTTTTGGACGGGAAAACGCCATATGAGCAGTCCGCCACAGAACAAAAGCGCGTTCGCGGCAGCGGGACGAAGGCGCATGATACGGGCTTCGCATGTACGGGCTTATTGATCCGTTATGGGGAATACTCGCTTTAACGGACTGTTCGACATGATTTCCTTTTCTCATTCGCTCAAAAAAATTTCAATATTCCTTGACCGGAATATTCCTTGTAAGGTATATTGAGAACGTAAGCAAGAGCGCCGCAAAAACGAGGTGATGACACCGAATGATGGATCGTGCAACGACGTTTAGCGCTCTGGCAGAGCCGAACCGATTACGCATTGTTGATTTACTGGCCGGCGGCTCCCTGTCGGTGGGCGAGATCGCGGAAAGGCTGGAGCTAAGGCAGCCTCAAGCGTCCAAGCATTTGCGCGTCCTCTTGGATGCCGGCCTGGTGAAAGTCGAAGCGGAAGCCAACCGGCGGAACTACGAGCTTCGCATCGAGCCTTTGAAAGAACTGGATGAATGGTTGGAGCGTTACCGGCGGATCTGGAACGAGCGTTACGACAACCTAGAGCAATATTTGCAGCAGCTGCAAGCGAAACCGAAAGAATGAGCACCCCCAATTCGAGGAGGAAACAACCAATGGCAAACCAAATGCTGAGCAAAGTAGACGGAAACGTATTGACGCTGGAACGCGTGTTTAACGCTCCCCGCGAGCTTGTATTCCAAGCCTTCTCCGACGCGGAGCATCTGAAGCAATGGTGGGGGCCGCGCGGCTGGTCCATTCCGGTGTGCACCGTAGACTTCCGCCCCGGCGGCATCTGGCATTACTGCATGAAGTGCGAAGACAAGGCGCAAGGCGATTTCTACGGCATGGAATCTTGGGGCAAAGCCATTTACAAGGCCATCGCAACGAACGAGCAGATCGATTACACCGACTACTTCTCCGATAGCGAAGGCAATGTATCGACGGATATGCCGTCAACGGATATTATCCTTCAGTTCGTGGAATTCGAAGGAAAAACAAAACTCGTCAACCAAGCGACTTACGCGTCCCCCGAAGCATTGCAGCAGGTCATTGACATGGGCATGGAGCAAGGCATCACGGAAACTTGGGATCGTCTGGAAGAGCATCTGCAGAACGCTCGATAAGCGCCATCATCGACGCAAAGCACGAACCGCCCTTTCGGCATCCGGGTGAACTGCACTCCGTCAAGTAGACAGCATAAAACATAAAAAGCGGCTAAGCGGCCTACGTCCTGAACTTCAATGGACGGAGGCCGTTTCATTGCGCTTGGGGGTATATCCCCGGGCGGCAGCCTTTTCCGGACCGATACGGCTTGTTTCGCCGCCCGAAAGGGCGCTATTCCCGTTACGCCGGCCCTCTCACGCTCATAAACTAGTACGAGGCAGATTCGAGAGAAGGAGCCGTGATGCTATGCAAGCAAGAAGCGACAGCAATGTGAAAATCATCGACGTCTCGCACTATCAAGGCACGATCGACTGGCAGAAGGTCCATGACGACGGCGTCGCCGGCGCGTTCATTAAAGCGACCGACGGCATCGGAGTCACCGATTCCGCATTTCGAACGAACGCGGTTCAAGCGCCCGCTGCCGGGCTGCGCGTCGGATTCTATCATTATGCCCATCCGGAGAAGAACGACGCCGCTGCCGAAGCGAGATACTTCGCCTCCGTCGTCGCCGGCTATAAGGCGGACTTCCCCCACGTCCTGGACGTCGAAGGCCAAGCCTCGAAAGTACCGGCCAACAAGCTGACGAACTGGTGCGTCAGTTATTTGAATGAGGTACAGCGGCTGACGGGGCATGAGGCGATGATCTATACCGGGGCCAGCTTCGCCAAGACCTACCTCGGGAAGGCGCTCGGCGCTTGGCCGCTGTGGGTTGCCCACTACGGCAAGGATAAGCCGATGGACAACGACACGTGGAGCGAATGGGCGGTCTTCCAATACTCGGCGTCCGGCACCGTCCGCGGCATCGGCGGCCAAGTGGACATGGACGCCATGGAGCTGGCATTCTACAACCGCTACAGCGGCGCCGTCGTTCTGAAACCGCTCAGCGACAAGGACACGATCAAGGTCGTCGTCAACGACGTGCTTGCGGCGTACGGACGCAATGTGGACGGCTCGGTCTACGCGCCGCTGCGGCAGCTCGGCGAGTCGCTTGGCGCCACCGTCGCTTGGGATTCCGCCACTCAGAAGCCGTACGTCAACGGCATGCCCGTTCCCCAATTCATCGTGCTGGACGGGTCGGCCTACGTCAGCGTCCGCGCCGCGGCCGCTTTCCTCGGCGGCAAGGCAACCTGGGACGGAGCGACGCAGAAGGTTTATATTTATTACAAGAAGTAACCGGAGACACAAAAACCGTAAGATGCGCTTGGGCCATCTTACGGTTTTTGTGTTGCCGCGGGGCGGACCTCGTGACATCATCGATTTCGTCGTAAAACCATAACCGTCCACCGCGTATGTTTTCGCTTGGGGCTGCTACTCCCATGCGACGTATCGAAGCAATAGAAAAGCCGCATCGAATTGCGACACTAGGCTAAGCCGAGTTCGTCTGGATCTCGCGCGCTAACTGCCGCTCGGAACGAATGTCGCATCGCCTGAACGAGATAACCCCATAGGTAACGGACACAGGATACACAGGATCCATTATTTGTATTCGGTGTTTTGGGCTGCCGATCGGACACAACACGAGCCAATAGCGCATCTCTTGTCCGCTTCAGCCCTTTGATCCCACGGCAAATCTAAGGGTTCCCCAGGCAACCGCCTGTTGTAGAGAACCCCTGATCCTTAGAGAGTTATAAATCGCCGATCGTTCAGCCGATATGCCATAAGAATACGTCGCGCTCAGATCGGTTTTATTTGCTTGTTTTTTCGAGATAAGAACCGCCGCTAAATAAAAGTAAAAGCGCCGTGCCGAAACGTTATGCTCCGGTCCCCCGCCTTACTCCGGCTCCGTCCCCGGCTCCACCGCTTCCGCCAGCTTCCGTTCCACTTCCGCGGCGTACGCGTCGCGCTGCTCGGCCGGCCAATGCAGCCGCTCCGCCATCGCGGCGATGACGGCATCCTTCCGCCTGCGCGCCTCGGCGATGCGGAAGTACAAATCGCCCGTGCGCCGCACGAGGAAATCGGCCGGCGTGGCCGCCATTTCCGCCTCCATCGCGTAGCGCAGCTGGACGGCGAGCACGAGCGGCAGCCCGTGCCTCGCTGCCCACGGCTTCACGATCGCGGCCAGCTCGAACAGCTGCGGCGTATTGGAGCCGTAACGCCGCGCCAGAAACTCGGCTTCGGCCGCCGCGAAGCCGTGCCGCCGGCCCTCGCCCGTCTTCGTGCGGACGAACGCCGCGAAATTGGCGGAGCCGCCAAGATCGCCGCCGGAGATCGGAATCGTCCTCGTCCTGCTTGCCGGCAGCGCGGGCTTCCCTTCCTGGAGCCGCAGCTCGCCGACTTTATCCACGACCGTCTCCGCCATTTTGCGATAGCCCGTCAGCTTGCCGCCGGCGATGGAGATTAGGCCCGACGGCGCCACGAAGATTTCGTCCCGGCGCGAGATTTCGGACGGCGACTTGCCTTCCTGCTGAATGAGCGGCCGCAAGCCCGCCCAGCTCGATTCCACGTCCGCCTCGGCCAGCGCCAGCTCCGGGAAGATGAAGGCCGCCGCGTCGAGCAGGTAGCGGCGATCCGCCGCCGTCATCGTCGGATGCGCCGTATCGCCGGCATAGTTCGTGTCGGTCGTGCCGAAGTACGTCTTGCCTTCGCGCGGGATGGCGAACACCATCCGTCCGTCGGGCGTATCGAAATAGACGGCTTGCCGCAGCGGGAAGCGCCCGCCGTCGAACACGAGATGGACGCCCTTCGTCAGCCGCAGCGTCTTGCCCTGCTTCGAGCCGTCCATGTCGCGCACCTGGTCGACCCAAGGGCCCGTCGCATTGACGATCTTGCCGGCGTTCACCGTGTATTCGCCGCCGCCGATCAGGTCGCGGACGACGGCGCCGTCCAGCCGGCCGGCCGCGTCGTAGCACAGCCGCTCCACCCGGGCGTAATTGACGGCAAGCGCGCCCCGCTTGACCGCCTTCTTCATCACTTCGATCGTCAGCCGCGCATCGTCCGTCCGGTATTCGACGTAATAGCCGCCGCCTTTCAGTCCTTCCCGCTTCAGCAGCGGCTCCTTCTCCAGCGTCTGCTGCCGGCTCAGCATCACGCGCCGCTCGCTTCGTTTGACGCCCGCCAAATAATCGTACATGCGCAGCCCGATGCTCGTGGACAGCTTGCCGAACGTGCCGCCCGCATACAGCGGCAGCAGCATCCATTCCGGCGTCGTCACATGCGGCCCGTTCTCGTAGACGACGGCCCGTTCCTTGCCGACCTCGGCCACGACGCCGATCTCGAATTGCTTCAAATACCGCAGGCCCCCATGCACCAGCTTCGTCGAACGGCTGGAGGTGCCTGCCGCGAAATCCTGCATATCCACGACCGCCGTCCGCAGCCCGCGGGACGCCGCGTCGAGCGCGATGCCCGCTCCCGTAATCCCGCCCCCGATGACGAGCAGATCGACGGGCTTCTTCGCCATATCCGCCAATAGCGGGAGCCGGTCCGCCGCTCCGAACCGGACGTTCTTCGCATTCGTTATCATGAGTTCTACGCCTGCCCTTCTCCGTTCAGTGTACGCTGGAGCCGCCGATGCTGCTTCTGTACGCCTACCGTATCCATAACCGCCTTCATCCTTTATCTTTAACCAAAAAACCACGAAAGGCCGCAGCTCCGCGAATGCCGCCCGCGCATCCAAGGAATAACGGTCTCCGTGGTTTCGTCCTGTTGCCTTCGATATAATGACGAACGATGATGGCTGGCGCTAATGGTTAGCGGCTTTCAGTCAGCGGCTTTCATTCGGAGAACGCCATGGCCGCTTTCACCGCGCGCAGCCAGCCTCCGTACAGCCGCGTCCGCTCCGCTTCTTCCATCGCGGGCCGGAACAACCGGTCGACTTGGCGCAAGGCCCGGATTTCGCCTCGGTCCTTCCAATACCCGACGGCAAGGCCGGCCAGGAAAGCCGCGCCGAGCGCCGTCGATTCGTTCACGGCCGGGCGCTCGATCGGCACGCCGAGCATGTCGCTCTGGAATTGCATGAGCGGATCGTTCGCCACCGCTCCGCCGTCGACGGCGAGCGCATGCAGCGAGAGGCCCGATTCCGCTTCCATGACCGTCAGCACGTCCTTCGTCTGGTACGCGAGCGATTCCAGCACCGCCCGGACGATATGCGCTTTCGTCGTGCCCCGGGTCAAGCCGAACATCGCCCCGCGGACGTCGCTGTTCCAATACGGCGTGCCGAGGCCGACGAAGGCGGGCACGACGTACACACCATCGGCGGAAGGCGACGCGATCGCCGCGGATTCGGCGGCGGAGACGATCATGCCGAGGCCGTCGCGCAGCCATTGAATCGCGGCGCCGGCCACGAAGACGCTGCCTTCCAGCGCGTATTCGACGCGCCCGTCCGCCTGCCAGGCGATCGTCGTGAGCAGTCCGTTCCGCGAGGCAACGGGCACTTCGCCGGTGTTCATCAGCATGAAGCAGCCGGTGCCGTACGTGTTCTTCACGCCGCCCTTGTCGAAGCAGGCTTGCCCGAACAGCGCCGCCTGCTGGTCTCCCGCAACGCCGGCGATCGGAATCGGATGGCCGCCGAACAGCGACGGTTCCGTATGGCCGTAGACCTCCGACGAGGAACGCGCCTCCGGCAGCATCGCCTTCGGCACGTCCAGCATCGTCAGCATCGCATCGTCCCATCCCAGCTCATGGATGTTGTACATGAGCGTGCGCGAGGCGTTCGTCACATCCGTGACATGCGCCGCTCCGCCGGTAAGCTTCCAGATCAGCCAGGTATCGATCGTGCCGAACAGCAGCGCTCCCGCCTCCGCCCGCTCCCTTGCGCCGGCCACGTTCTCCAGGATCCAGGCTATCTTCGTGCCCGAGAAGTACGGATCGATCCGCAGCCCGGTGCGTTCGCGAACCGCATCGCCATGGCCTTCCGCGGAGAGACGTTCGCAAATATCGGCCGACTGGCGGGACTGCCAGATGATCGCCGGATAGACCGGCGCTCCCGTGGCACGGTCCCAGACGACCGTCGTTTCGCGTTGGTTGGTTATCCCGAGCCCGGCAATTTGCTCCGCAGCGACGCCCGTGTCCCGGAGCAGCTGCCGGATGACGCGGCAGGACGATTCCCATATGAAATCGGCATCCGCCTCGACCCAGCCGGAATGCGGATACTGCAGCGGCAGCTCCTGCCGCGCCATGCCCGCAATCGCGCCGCTGCGGTCGACCAGCAGCGCGCGCGTGCTCGTCGTGCCTTGATCAAGCGCCAACATGTACGTTTCCATGATCGTTCTCCTCCCGGGGCGTTACATGGTTTCCGCCGCTTCGGCGACCGGCCGCGGCCGGCAACGCCTTGATTACTCTCAATATGCCAGATTTCCCCGGCATTGACAATAAGGCATCCCGCCTCCAGCGCTAATTACGCCGCGCCCGTCTCGCGCATGCTGGAAGTACCCGGCAGGCGCCATGCATAAACCTCCGCCCCGAAGCGGCAAATTAAACCGTATGCATGACATTCCAATCGAACAGGAGCCACACATGAACAAGCAGCGCGCGCAAGAAATCGCGAATTCGCCCATCATGGCCGACGTAACCTGCGACGGCGTCCCCGTCTATATCCAGCATGTCGACGCGGAGAACGACACGGCCCGCATTTACCCGCTGGACCGGCCGGACCAGGAAGAAACCGTCGCCTTAAGCAGCCTGACCGAAGCGTCTCCGTTTCAATCGGACGGCATTCACATGGTTTGCCCGCCGTCCCAGCAGCAATAAAAAAAAGAGATCCGCAGCAACGGGCCGCGGATCTGAAGTCAATCTATATAATAGGGGGTTGACTCATATTATAGGGAGCGAAGATTAAAAGAAGATGAAAATGGCATTGCAATTCCATTACAAATCCATGTCATCTCTGCCTATATAGCGCAACAAACCCATACCGATCGGGGCAGGGCGACATAAGCTGTGGATGTACTCTCCTCTATAATGGATCTTCGATGCCGAAGATCTCTTTTTTTTGCCTGCGGGCAATCGGCTTGGAACGCTCCCGTCCCGCTTCGCTGGCCGTCGCGAGGCGTTCCTATGCTCCGATGAACGCATGCGGCTCATGATATGACCGCGGCCGGCTTCCTTGTTCCCTTAATGAAACAGCCACGATACCCAGAACGACAACAGCGCGAGCGTGAAGATAAGCGTAATCGGAATGGCGACGACCGTCACCTTCAAATAATCCAGCCAGCTGATTTTGACGCCGCCCTTCTTGACGATATGCATCCACATCAACGTGGCGAGCGTCCCGATCGGCAGCAGCAGCGAACCCATGTCGCTTCCGATCACGCTGGCGAGGTACGATATTTTCAGCGTAATCGGCGTCAGATCCATATGCGTCAGCGTCAGCGTGCCGACCATCAGCGCGGGATGGTTGTTGAACAGGTTCGAGAGCACGCTCAGCAGCGCCCCCATCATCACGCTCGCGTTCAGCAGGCTTCCGGACACGATCGGATGCAGCACGCGGATCAGGTAGTCCGTCAAGCCGATGTTGTTCAAGCCGAAGATAATAACGTACATCCCGAAAGCGAAGATGAGAATATACCACGGCGTCTTCTTCAGCATGTCGAGCGGCGTAATCTTCAGATACATCCAGCGCCAAACGAGCAAGACGAGCGACCCGATGACCGCCATGACCGGGACGGGGAAGCCGACGTAGGAAGCGGCGAAGAGACTGGCCCGCACGGCGAATACGAAAATCAGCACATTGCGCATGAACTTGTTCCGGTTCCCGCTGCGATAGACGTCCTGCAGCGGATGGCTGCCCGGCATGAAGCTCTGCCCGCCCATCGGCAGCTGTTTCGGCAAGGTGCGGCAGAACGTCAGGAACAGGATGAACGATAGCAGGACGAGCCCGAGCGAGGCGGGAACGAACATCATGGCCGTGTGCATGTAGAGACTCATGTGAACGATTTTGAGCGCGATCAGATTGACGATGTTGCTGACGCCGATCGGCGCGCTGGAAGCCGTCGCGATCAAGGCGCCCGAGATGAGATACGGAAGCTTCTGCGCATTCTTGAGCCCCGTGTTCTTCAGGAGCATCAGCAGAATCGGCGTCGTAATGAGAATGCTTCCATCATTGTTCACGAACAGGGTCATCAGGAAGCAGAACAGATTCGTCAGCCAGAACAGCCGGATGCCCGAGCCTCGCGCTTTCCGCATGAGCAAATCAGCGGCCCAGTAGAAGAAACCGAAGCTCTCCAGCACAATCGCCATGACAATCGTGGCTATGATTGTAATTGCCGCGCCGCTGATCGTTTCGGTGATGCTTCCGAGGTCGGACAGCGAGACGCTGCCGCTCAACAGAACGAATAAAGCGCCAACGGAAGCGGGATACGCTTCATTGACGTTCGGGCGCAGGAAGATGAAGGCGATGGTAAGCAAGAATGAGCAAATCGTCGTCATAACCATTAAATCATGCATGACTCAACCTCTCTTTCTATATGGAATGGTTGCGTCCTGTTGTCTGCCGAAGGCGTCGAAGGCGAGGCGTCCGCCGCGTCCCGGTGCGGCGCGGTACGGGGGCGGTTTTCATAGATTCCATTCATCATAGATGCGGCAGCAGCAAGGATGTACTGTATTTATACGTACATGGCATATAGCTCGTACTGGTCGATCACCCGAACTCTATGAAAACCATCTCCTATCAATTGATACCAGATGCCCCGGCGTGACGTTCGATAGCGACGGATGAACGCCTATTCCGGTCATGCCGCGCCTTCTGCGGACAAGGATGCCGTCCGATGCTCGAAGGATCCGGACACGGCGGCATACCCCGGCCTTGTGCGGACGGGGCTCTCGGATTGACTTTTCGGATTGGCCTCTCGGATCGGCCCTTCGGATTGACCTCTCGGATTGCCCCTGGGATCGCCTCTCGGAATGAAGGCTTCGGCGATGAATTCGGGCTCGCGAATCACGCCGCCGGGCCGGTGGGCGTATAGTATAGGAACCAAGCAGGAAAGGAACATCGCCTCATGATTCCCTACATGACTATGACGAGTATGACGAGCCTACACGGTCCGTACGCGCGGAATGGACGATACGTCGGTTACTTTCCTCCCGTCGCGTATCCTTACGCTCCCCCGGTGCCGGCGCATCCATGGGATGCCGCGGCCGCATACCGTCAAGCGGTCCGCAGGCGGGAGCAGCCGCTGACATTCGTGCTCGTCCACGGCTCCTGGGCCGACGCCGGCTTCTGGAACGGCGTCGCCGCCGAGCTGCGCAGGCAGGGCCATACCGTCTACGCTCCCGAATATCCCGGTCACGGCGCAGACTTCGCCAACACGGCGGCGACGCATGCCATGATGTCGCAGGCGATCGCGGACGATATCGAGACGCTTGATCTGCGCAATGTCGTGCTTGTCGGACACAGCTTCGGCGGCACGATCGTCCAGAAAGCGGCGGAGCTCGTCCCGGAGCGGCTGAAACGGATCGTCTTCATCGACGCGTTCGTCCTCAAGGACGGCGGCAGCCTGTCGGATGAATTGCCGCCGGAAGCGGTCGCGCTGTTCACCCAACTGATGGAGGCATCCGGCAACAACGCCATCATGCTGCCATTCCCGTTCTTCCGCGATGCGTTCGTCAATCTGGCGAGCCTCGAAACGGCGCGGCAGCTTTATGCGGGCATCAAGCCCGAGCCGGCCGGCCCGCTCTTCGAGAAGCTCGATTTGAAGAAGTTTTACAGTCTGACGACGCCGAAGAGCTACGTCTACCTGACGGTGGACAACGTGCTGCCGCAAGGCCTCGGCTACGGCTGGCACCCCCATATGTCGAGCCGCCTCGGCCAGTTCCGGCTGATCAAGGGCTACGGCGATCATATGACGCAATTCAAGACGGAGCCGAAGAAGATCGCCGACCTGCTGTACATGGCGGGCCGGGACTGACGCAGGCGGCGCCGTACAGCACAGCACGAAAACCTTCAACTCCGCATGAAGCGGAGTTGAAGGTTTTCTGCGGCGAAGCGGTTATGGACAAGCCGGCTGCCGCGTCGAGCCCGGCCGGCTTGGCTCACTCGCCTTTCGGATTCGGCCCGTAACGGTTCATGCCGGGCTCGCTGTCCAGGAGCAGGAAGACGAGCAGCACGATCGCGCCGACGATCGGAATCAGAATAATGAAGTACCACCAGCCCGAGCGCCCGGTATCGTGAAGCCTGCGCACCACGACGGCCAGCGAGGGCAGCAGCACGGCCAGCGAATACAGCATGGAAAGCAGCCGGCCGGCACCAAGCATCGCATCGGCGATCGCCAGCAGCACGGAAGCCATGAAGCTGAACAGCACGTACATCCAATATTCCGTACGCCTGGCTCTTCCGGAGAAATTCACGTAGTTCCGCAGCACCTTAAGGTACCATTCCATGGCAGCGCCCTCCCGCTAGTCGGATCGCGTTCCTATAACTAGCGTATTGCCGCGGCTCGCGATCCATGACGACGCGTTTCCGCCGCAGCCGCCCGCGCGCCTCCCTGCTTTCCGGAACGCTTCGCATGTCCGATCCGCAATGAATCCCGTCTGCATAGGCCGGCTCGAGCTCGCCGAATGGAAGTTTCCTGCGATCGCCATAATAGCGTTATAATGGTGGACAAGCGGCATGAAGCTGCTGAATATCGCTGCAAGCGGCCTGCAAAGGCCGCGAAACGGAAGGTCGTGACAACATGAGCACACGAAGAGCTGCAGCAGACGATGCGCCCGAGGTCATTCCGCTGCTGATGGAGGCAATCGGCTCGATCGCGTACTTGCTGACCGGCGCCTCGGACGATGCCGATGCGGCGGAGCGGCTGTCGGATTTCTTCAAGCAGCCGGGCAACCGGATCAGCTGCGAGCATGTCATCGTCGATGAACGGGACGGCCGGATCGCGGGCATGATCGTCGCGTATCCCGGCGATGACGCGCATCTGCTGGACGAGCCTTACCTGGCGCGGATGCGACGTGATTTCGGGGAAGCGGAGCGGGAGATCGTACGCGAAGCGATGGACGGAGAGCTGTATCTCGACGCGCTGGCCGTCGGCGAAGCATATCGCGGCCAAGGGATCGCGAAGGCGTTAATGGCGGCCGCCGAGCAGCGGGCCCGCGAGCTTGGCTTCGGGCGGACCGCGCTGATCGTGGAGTCTTACAACGATCGGGCGTACGGCATTTACGCGCGCAGCGGCTACGTCGAAGCGGGGATGCTGCGCATCGGGGGCAGCGACTACCGGCGGATGACGAAGGAGCTGTAAAGCGCGGCCGGAAATACGTGAACGAAGGTCAGTGGCTGAGGTCAGTGGCTGAGGTCAGTGATGGGAGGTCTGTAGCTGGGGGCCGCGGCTGGAGATGCTTGGCTGGGAGCGCGCTATCGGAGATGCGCAAACCTGCGAAGCTGCCCTGTCGGCTGCTTCGCAGTCGCCGGCGGTACCGGAATCCGGAAGCGGTAGTTTACGATGGATGATTGTCCGCCGAAGCTTGGATGATGCGAAGGATTCGTTGTTTTACATGCCCGGTTTGAGCAGGATCGTCGATGACGAACCGAGCATGCGTTTCATCCCGCCCCGGAGCCGTCCATTCGCCGTTGTCATAGCGGGCCTCTTGCCTGTCGAGGACATCGTCGAAGGAGACCTCGATTCCCAGAGCCGCGCTGCGCCCGCTGGCCGCAACCCTCTCATGAAGAAGATGAGAAGGAAGATCGAAATAAACGAGGATACTGCTGAAGCCATGCGCATGGAATGGGTCAAGCAGACGTTTGCGAGCGGAATAGTCAAGGTTGGAATTGCATAGCAGGACATGCTTGTCGGTTTCGGCTATGGCATACTCCACGATCGTCTGCGTAATGGCATGCTTGAGCGCATTCGAATGCTGCTGCGGAAGCAGCGGCTTGTAATAGGCGGCAAGGAATCCGGCATGATGATCTTGATCGATAACGACAGCGTTGGGCAGCTCGCGCTCCAGCGATCTCGCGAACGTGGTTTTGCCGCTATGCGTTTTTCCGACGGTCATAAGCACGAACCTGCTCATTGACCTTGATGCAATCTGCCTAGCAGATGATAGGCCGGATTGACTTCCCATGTTTCATAAGGAACGACGCCCGAGGCGTTCATGGCATCGAGCGTACGGGATTTTTGCTGCGGAAGCGTGATGTAGCGGTCAATGTTCTCTTCATTAAGCAGGATGAACCTTGCTTCCACTATTTCTTCCGGTTGAATATGAATCTCGCCGCTGACGTACTCCGCATGGAATACGACGGACAATACCTGTTTGGTTGCATTGAAATAGACGCCCGTGATACCGGTCGGACGTATGACGATGCCGGTTTCCTCGAGAAATTCCCTCCGAACCGCTTCTTCCAGCGGCTCTCCGAGCTCTACGTTCCCTCCCGGCATCTCCCACGTATCCGAACGCCGGCGCGTTCTCAGCAGCAGCGCTTCGCCATGCTCGTTTCTGACGAAAGCCGCCACCGAAATCGTATGTTTCGGTTGCTCTAGGCTCATTCAATGATCACCATCCAGTTCAACTATTGATCCTAATGGATGTATAATTCTGCAAAAGCACCGCAATTCCCTCGTTCTGCGGGAAGGCTCCGATAGAAAATCGGCATTTCTCAAGATCCCGGCGCCAATGGAAGAACGGTAAAAGAAAAAAGCCGCCAAGCGAATATCCGCTCGGCAGCCTGCCGGCCGAGCATTACCGCTCGGCCATTCTTCCTATGCTATTCCGCTTACGCCAGCTTCGGCATCAAGCCGCCGCCAAGCGCCTCGCCCTTCTCCAGGCCAAGCCCGTCGGTGATGACATGGCCTGCGCCGCTGTAAGTCGTGCCGTCCGCCATGAAGACGATCGCCAGCGCCCGGCGCGGTTTGTCCGTCTTGTTGGCATGGGCGAAATGGAACGTCATCCCGTCGTGGAACGTCGCGCTGCCCGCTTTCATCCGGCAAATGACGGCCGTGTTGCGGTCGACGTCCTTCGCGCCGTCCTGCCCGAAAATATCTTCCGGCGTGACGAGGTCGACGCCCTTCAAATTGCGGATGCGCTGCGATTTCGGCACGAACATCATGCAGCCGTTGTTCTCGTCGACGTCGTCGAGCGCGACCCAGATCGAGAACGCATTCATTTCGTTCATCGGCCAGTACGGACGGTCCTGGTGCCAAGGCGTCACTTTGGAATCGCCCGGCATCTTAAGCAGCGCATGGTCGTGGAACAGGCGGATGCCCTCGTAGCCCGTCAGCTGCTTGCCTACGTCGGCGAAACGCTCGCCGAGCACGAACTTCGCCATGCCGCCGTGATCCCTCCACGTGTTCACGCGCTGGTTCAGCACCTTGAAGTACGCGCCGCCCGCCTGGTCCGTCTGCATGCTCCGACCGCCTTGATAGTTCATCGTCTCGTCCATATATTCGCGAAGCTCCGCCAGCTCCTCCGGCGACAATAGATCGTCGATCTGCACGAAGCCGTTCTCCCGGTAAAACGCCGCTTGTTCCTCGCTTACTTGAAAGTTCGCACGCAACATATTTGCTCATTCCCCTTCTCTCATCGGATACCTTTACAATACACCCGATCAAGGCCGCCTTCTTGGACGATACGGGGAAAAACACGGACGATCTGCCAAAATCGCGGTTTCTCCGCAAAGCTCGGCCCGCCTCACGCCTCTTTCCGTCGCGAGGGCGCGATGCACGAGACATCCGGGGCATGGCATGACGGAAGTCGACCTCCTGCAGCGCCATCGTTCCCTTATCGCGCCAGCGGATGCTCGCCTACCAAGCCTTGCAGTTCGCGCAAGTACGACTGTTCGCCTACGATATCGCGCAAGTACGGCAGCAGGACGTCCCGCAGCTCCGCCCGCTGCAAGCCGACCTCGATGATCGCCTTCATGTAGCCGATTTTATCGCCGATATCGTACCGCTTGCCGCCCAGCGTGAGCGCGAACAGTTCGTCCGAAGCGCACATGGCGTGCAGCGCATCCGTCAGCTGATATTCACCGCCGGCACCGCGTTCGAGCCGCTCCAGCACGGGGAAAATATCCGGCTTCAGCACATACCGCCCCATGATCGCCAGATTGGACGGCGCCTCGTGCGCGGACGGCTTCTCGACGAGACCGCCGATGCGGTACGCGCCGTTGGCCAGCGCCGCGGCGGGCCGCACGATGCCGTATTTGCTGACGTCCTCGTTCGGCACTTCCCGAACGCCGACGACCTGACGCCCCGTGCGCGAGTAGACGTCGATCAATTGCGAGAGCGCCGGCGGCTCCGACACCATGATGTCGTCGCCGAGCAGCACCGCGAACGGCTCGTCGCCGACGAACTGCCTGGCGCACAGTATCGCGTGCCCGAGGCCGAGCGGCTCCTTCTGGCGGATGAAATGCACGCTGGCCATGTCGCCGATCGCCTGCACTTCCTGCAGCAGCTTCTCCTTGCCCTTGTCCTCCAGCAGCTGCTCCAGCTCGACCGACTTGTCGAAATGGTCCTCGATGGATTTCTTGTTCCGGCCCGTCACGATAATGATGCTTTCGATGCCGCTCTGAACGGCTTCCTCGACGATATATTGAATGGCCGGCTTATCGACGATCGGCAGCATTTCTTTCGGCTGCGCCTTCGTTGCGGGCAGGAAACGGGTTCCGAGTCCCGCCGCGGGGATAACGGCTTTGCGAATGGTCATGGTCATGGGGTGTCACTCCTTGTTTCGGATGAATAGCCGCGAGCCCCGAATACCCAGAATCGGCTGCCAGCGTAGTTGATGATCATGCCTGCGCCCGTAGCCAGCAGCTTGCTAAGCAGAAGCGGCAGGCCCGCTCCCGTGCGCAGCTGCTCCAGTACCAAGGTCACGCAGGCAAGCACGACGAGATTGAGCACGATGAAACGCGGCATTTCGCGGGTGCGGCTGGCGCTCGAACGGAACGTCCAGCTGCGGTTCAACAGGTAGCTGTTCAGCATCCCGCAGGCATAAGCGATCGCTTGCGCCGTCAGCACCGGGCTTCCGGCGGCCGTCAGCATGGCGAAGACGAGGAAATCGGCGCCGGTGTTCAGCAGCCCGACGGCGCCGAATTTCAGCAGCCGGGCTGTCATAGCTGCCCACCTCCGGCCCGCGGCAGCGGCGGTTGCTCGGCGACGGTACCAGCGGCGCCGCCTGCCCCGGCCGCAAAGCCTTGCATGTCCCGGACGATATAGAGCGGGCGGCCTTTCGTCTCATCGTAGATGCGGCCGACATATTCGCCGAGTATGCCGAGCATAAGAAGAATGAATCCGTTGAAAATAAGCAAGATGCCCATAAGAGACGGCCATCCTTTCATCGTCGAGTGCGTGAACGCCGCCAAGTAGAGCACGTACAGCAGGAAGACGAATCCGATGCCCGACAGCGCGGCGCCCATGTAGCCCGCGAGCTTCAGCGGCTTATACGAGAAGGACGTAATCCCGTCCAGGCACAGCTTGATCATGCGGCGCAGCGGATATTTGGTCTCCCCTGCCAGCCGCTCGTCGCGGTCGTACATGATCGACGTCTGGCGGAAGCCGACCCAGCTGACGAGTCCCCGCACGAACCGGTTGTTCTCCGGCAGCCGTTTCATCTGGTCGACGACCTTGCGGTCCATCAGGCGAAAATCGCCCGTGTCCACCGGAATGTCGATCTCCGTGGACGCCCGCAGGATGCGGTAGAACGCCGCCGCCGACCACAGCTTGAACTTGCTCTCGCCTTTCCGCTTGCTTCGCGTGGCGTAGACGACCTCGTAGCCTTCCCGCCATTGGTCGATCATTTGCAAGATCAGCTCCGGCGGATCCTGCAAATCCGCGTCGATGATGATGACGGCGTCGCCCGAAGCGTAGTCCATGCCCGCCGTGATGGCGATCTGGTGTCCGAAGTTGCGGGAGAAGTCGATCAGCTTCACCGTTTCGTCCCAGTAGCCGTACTCCGCGATAATGCCTGCGCTGCGGTCCTTGCTGCCGTCGTTGACGAACAGCAGCTCGTAAGGCTGCCCCGCGGCGCTCATAACCTTCTTCAGCCGCCGGTACGTTTCCTGTATGACGGCTTCTTCGTTATACATGGGAATGATAATGGAGAAGGTGACTTTTCTGCTCATTGACAATCCCTCCTTCTGTAATTATTGCAGTTTCACTTCATACAGGGTCATGCTGCCGCCTCTGCCGCCGCGGAACCCGCCGTCCGCCGGCTGCTCGCTAGTAGCATTGTCGCCGATTGATTGCCACTCGCTCGTCGGAACGACCGTGCCGTGCTCCTGGATCCAGGTCGTCACTTCGGAGCTGCCGCCCCGGCCGCCTCCGAAGCCGCCGCCGCTGCCGGAGATCATGAAATATTTCAGCTTGCCGCTTGCCACGAGCTTCTCCAGCTTCTCCACGGAGTAGACCGGATCGGAGCCGGAGAATCCGCCGAGCGTAACGACTTTCTCGTTCTCGTCGATGATGTACGGTGCCGCCGTGTTATAGTCGGAGGTCGCAAACAGGTATTCTTCGCCCGTGTTATGCTCCCGCAAATAAGCCAGCGTCTGCCGATTGATCGAGCTGTCGCCCATGCCGCCGGGCATGCCTCCGGCAAAATCCGGCATCGCGCCGTTCGCCGTTTGGCCTTCCTGACCCGGTAAGCCCGGCTGGCCTTGGCTTTGATTGTCCTGGCCGTCGGCAGCCGAGCCGTTCTGGCCATCCTGCGATGCGCCATCGGCGCTTTGGCCGTCTTGACCTTGAGTGCCTTGAGTGCCTTGAGCGCCTTGAGTGCCCTGAGCGCTTTGGCCTGGCATCATGCCGCCTATGCCGCCCGATTCGCCCATGCCGCCCATATCGGCCATAGCCGGGAAACCGCCTTGGCCGCCGCCGAAGCCGCCGGACGCGCCGTCAGGTCCGACGATCGGGGTCATGCTGCTCTGACCGTACGTGATCGGCGTCAGCGACCAGTAAGCCGGACCGATCAGCATCACGAACACGCTGACGGCGCCGATGACGCGGTTCAGCTTGAACTCGACGCCGTTCTTGAGCGTCAGGAGCAGCATGGTCGTCAGCACGCCTGCCGCCGCAACGCCGATGGACCAGCCTTTGCCGATCTTATCGTCGAAGTTCTGCATGATGTACCACTGCAGCGCCGCCGTTGCCGTTATGGATGCTGGCAGCAGATACGATGTCCAGCCTGTGCCGCCGCGGTAGGCGCTCCATAATTCCACCCAGCCTGCGCCGGCAAGCGCCGCGATAGGAGCCGCGAGCATAATGAGGTAATACTGATGGAAGAAGCCCGCAACGCTGAAGAACGCCATGCCCGGCATGAGCCATGCGAGCCAGAACAGCGCTTCTTTATGCTTCTGCGTGAAGCGCATCCGCTTGAACGATTGGAAGCGGAAGCTCGCGAACAGTCCGACGCAAGCGAAGAATACGAACGGAATCATCCAGCTTGCTTCGCCGGACAAGCCGGATTGGAACAGACGCAGTACGCCCGGATTGCCGGTGCCGAACATATTGCCCATTCCGCCGCCTGCTCCGCCGCCGCCTGGGAATCCGCCCCGGCCGCCGTCTCCGAAGCCGCCTTGGTTCGGGAAACCTCCCGCGCCGGAGCCGTCGGCCGGAGCTGTCATGCCGCCGTTGCTGCCGTCGCCGGTTGGGGCGCTGCCGTTGACGCCGCCGCCGGTTGGCACGCCGGCGTTGTTTGGCGCACTGCCGTTATTAGGCGCGCTGCCGTCAGTGCTAGGCGCTGCGCCGTTCGCGGTCCCGTCGCTTGGCACGGTTCCGTTATCGCTTGGCGCGCCGCCATCGGCGCTTCCTGCCACCGCTTGGCCGTTGGCGTTGAGGCTGCCATTGGCGTCAAGGCTGCCGCCGCCTGTCGGAACGCTGCCGTTAGGCTGCGGCGCCGCGCCGTCACTGCCCTGGCGCTGCGCGGACATGCCGCTGCCAAAGCCTCCTTGGCCGCCCGGCGTCCCGTCGCGGCCGCCGCCTCCGCCGCCCGGACCTTGTTCACCCGTCAAACGGGATACCCCGTTATAGCCGAAAGCAAGGTTCATGACGGAGTTCGTTTCGCTGCTGCCGATGTACGGCCGCTTGTCCGCCGGAATCGAATCGACGACGACCGCCCACGAGATGGAAATGACGAACATGAGCGCCGTCGCCCCGGCGAGTACCGCCGTCTTGCGTTTCCAATTGACTTTGGCCGCCAACACGTAGCACAGGTAGAATGCCGGAAGCACCATGTAGGCTTGCAGCATTTTCATATTGAATGCGACGCCGATCATGGCGAAGGCGCCGATGACGGTGCGCGACCGCTGGTTCCGGATACCTTTGAACAACAGCCACGTCCCGATCAGCAAGGCGAAAACGAGCATGCTGTCGATGTTGTTCGTCCGGCTGATCGACGGCACGACCGGCGTGAGCGCCAGTACGAGCGAGCCGATCCGCGCCGCCTTGACGCCGAAGGTCGGCTTGAGAATGAAGTAGATCAGAAGCACGCTGCCGAGTCCGGCCAGCGCTTGCGGCAGAATAACGCTCCAGCCATGCACGCCGAACACGTACGCGAATGCCGTCTGAATCCAGAACGTGAGCGGCGGTTTATCCACCGTGACGGAGCCCGCCGAGTCCAGCGACCCGAAGAAGAAATTCGAGAAGCTCTGCAGCATGCTCGCGACCGCCTCGGTGTAATAGGTGTTCGCGTACTTGTCTTCCCAGATGTTATAGCCATTCAGGAACGCGGATACGATCGCGATGGCCAATAGATACAAATCGATTTTGAACGGCTTGCGCGCCTTCATTGGTTGAATCACTCCTCTTCTTAATCCCTCTCCCCCGGCCGTTTCAATGAACGCATGAACCGACGCGAGGCAAAGTTTTATCTCTGCGTAAGCCTTCCTGCTTGCTGCCGTCATCGCTGCCTGTCGGGCGGCGCGCCGGCGATGTATTCATCATGGGTTTCGTAGCTGAACGCCAAATGAACCTCGGCTGAATGTTTGCTGAATGCTCGCTGAAGGCTTGCTGAATGCGCTCGAATGCGTGCCCATTGTGTGCGATAATGCATGAAGATACGCGCGGCGGACAGGCCGCTTGTTATGGAAAGGAGACGACAGCGAGGATGAAGCCTTCGAAGGAAATACGTATTTTGCTGGCGGACGACGAACCGCATATCGTGCAGTTTCTAGAGATGGGACTCGTCAATGAAGGCTATACGGTGCGGAGCGCGCCGGACGGGATGAGCGCCTACGGCCTGGCGATGGATTTTCGCCCGCATGTGGCGGTGCTCGACGTGATGATGCCCGGCATGGACGGCTACCATGTATGCCGCATGCTGAAAGAAGCCGGCAACGCGGTCGCCGTCATTATGCTGACGGCCAAGGACGAGATAGACGATCGCGTCAAAGGTCTAACGATCGGCGCGGACGATTATATGGTGAAGCCGTTCAGCTTCGACGAGCTGCTGGCGCGCATCGGCGCGCGGCTGCGGAATCAGTTTCCGGACCTGCTGGGAGAAGTCGCGCTCGGACCGTTCAAGGTCGACGACCGCAGAGGCGAAATCCGTTACGAGGACCGGCTGCTCGAGCTGTCGCCGACGGAATACGAATTATTGAAGTACCTGGTACTGCATCATGGGACGGTGCAGAGCAAGGCGATTATATTGGACAAGGTATGGGGCTATGATTTCGGCGGCGAGGAAAATATCGTCGAGGTGTATATCCGTTCGCTGCGGGATAAGCTGGGGGACAAGGAACATAAGCTGATCCGCACGCTGCGCGGCGCCGGCTACCGGGTCGATCTGCCATGACGAGGGCAGCCTCGAAGTCCGGACGCGGCGAAGGCACCCGCCGGCTGCTGCCCGGCTCGCTCGGCGGCCAGCTGCTGGCCAGGTCGCTGCTCATTCTCGCCGCGCTGCTCATCCTGATCGGTTTCATGCAAAACTGGCTGATGAAGGACTCGCTCTACCGAAGCAAGGCGGACGCGCTCCATACGCAGCTCCAGACGGTACCGATCGGCTGGTTCAGCGACGATGCCGACGCCCCGGAAGGCGATAGCGGATTGTCGCCGGACCGCCACGGGAAAGGCTTCGGGCGGGATGGCAGCGGAGCAGGCGTGCCGAGCGCCGATGGCAGCGGCGATAGCAGTGATAACGCCGGGGGCGGCGGCAGCGCTGGCTCTGCTACTGGCGGTGGTAATGCCGTGGGCGGTGGTACCCATGGCGAGGGACCCGGCCGTAACGCGCCGTTTCTGTTCGCCCCCGCAACGTCGTTCGCCTATATTGGCACGAACGGCAGCTTCACGGATCTGTCCGGCGCTCTCAGCGTCCCATCGCCGCAGCTGACGCAAGCGGCTTATGCGGACATCATCAAACGAATGGTTGCGGCTCGCGGGGGCGACATGCACGACAGCTACTCCATCGTGGAAGATTCCCGGGGCGTCCGGCAGCTTGTCGTCTACCGGCTCGCGGGGCCGCCGAACAATCCAAGCGGTCTGCTGCAGATGGGCGCCGAGACATCGCAGGTCACCGACGTGATGACGAGACAGCTGCTCATCTTCGCCAGCTTGTCCGTAGCGGCGCTGACCGCCGGAATCGCGCTGTACGTGCAGGTGCTTCGCCGCACGCTCGTCCCGCTGTCCCGCATGGTTGAAGCGGTGAAAGGCATCGACGCCGGCAATTTGGAGCAGCGCCTGCCGGATCATCAAGGCCAGCAGGAACTCGACCGGCTGTCCGTCAGCTTCAACGGCATGCTGGAGCGGCTGGAGACGTCGTTCCGCGCCGAGCAGGAGACGACCGAGGCGATGCGACGATTCATCGCGGACGCCTCGCATGAGCTGCGCACGCCGCTCACGTCGATTCACGGCTTCCTGGAGGTGCTGCTGCGCGGAGCGGCGACGGCCAACCCGGAGCAGCTGGAGGCCGCCCTTCGAAGCATGCACGATGAATCCCGGCGAATCAACAAGCTTGTCGAGGATTTGCTGACCCTGGCCAAGCTTGACCGTACGCCGCAGCTCAAGCGGTCGGACGTAGCGCTGGACGGACTTGTCCGCAGCATGGAACCGCAGCTGCGGCTGCTCGCGGCCGATCGCGCCGTCACGTTCCAGCTGACGGCCGGCATCCACGCGCAAGCCGACAGCGACAAGCTTAAGCAGGTGCTGCTGAACCTGTTCCAGAACGCCGTACAGCACACCGAGCCAGACACCGGCGCAATTGCCGTCACGCTGATGGCCGACTCGGACAGTGAAGGACATCCGTTCGCCGAGCTCACCGTCGGCGACAACGGGGCAGGCATCGCCGACGAGCATCTGCCCCGCCTGTTCGAGCGCTTCTACCGCAGCGACGCCTCGCGCGCCCGCAAATACGGCGGCTCCGGCCTCGGCCTCGCGATCACGCATTCGATCGTGGAATCGCACGGCGGCACCATAACGGTGCGAAGCAAGCTGGGCGACGGCAGCATGTTCATCGTCCGGCTGCCGATGTAAATCGGCGCACTCAAAGGCAAGCCGTCGAATCCGGCTGTATCGTCATGTAAAAGGTACACAACAAGCGGAGAATTCAACGGATTTGGGCTCAGAGTTAGCCCACGTACACTAACATGGAGAGAATTCGGCGGTTTCGAGCAATGAGTTGTGCCTTGTACCACGTACACTACATGGAGAGAGCGTGTTGACTAACCATAAAATGGTATGAGAAAACCGCCTTTCGGTAAAATGTTTGTACTCCTACAACCGACACCGAGATAAGGCGGCTTATTTAGGAAGTCTTCTGCGTTGCTGAACATCCCGCAATCCGTGATTCCCAGCGAAGTAGTCATGCCTGACTTACTACCGCTTCCCGCACCATGTAGTTCAAGGAGTGCACTACATACCTAGCTTTCACCGTTTCTCGCACCATGTAGTGCAAAGAGCACACCTCATGCCAAGTTTTCACCGTTTTCGGCCCATGCCGCTCCCATGGCATGAACCCCTGTCAAAAACAAACGGCGGTCGTCCCGAAACGCGATACTCGCGTCCGGGACGACCGCCGTTGTTGTCGCTTCCACTTACTCTAGCTTTCCAGCCTACTCGACCAAGCCGGACCGCTCCACGCCTTGAATGAAATACCGCTGCAGGAACAAGTACACGAGCAGCATCGGCACGAGCGAGATGAACGTCGCCGCCATGACGACAGGCAGGCTGAATACCTCGAACTTGCTGCCCGTCAGCTGGTCCAGCGACTGGTAGAGCCGCGGCAGCATCATCGGCAGGGTGAACTTCTCTTCGGTCGTCAGGTAGATCGACGGCTCGAAGAAATCGTTCCAGTGCCACACGAGCGACAACAGCGCCGTGACGACGATCGCCGGCGGCGTCAGCGGCAGAATGATGCGCCAGTATACGCGGAAGCTGCCGCAGCCGTCTACGCGCGCCGCGTCCTCCAGCTCCCAGGGCAAGCCCCGGAACAGCTGGCGGAAGATGAAGATGAAGAGCGCCCCGCGCAGCCCGTTGCCGAAGAAGGACGGCACGATGAGCGGCAGCACGCTGTCCATCCAGCCCATCGACTTGTACTGCATGAACAGCGGTACGATAATCGTCTGCGGCGGCACGATCATGGTGAACATGCAGAGGAAGAACAATACCTCGCGGCCCGGGAATTTGATCCGGGCGAAGCCGTAGGCGATGAACGAACAGGACAGCACCTGCCCGACGACGCTCAGCACGGCGATGAGCGCCGAGCTGCGGAAGTGGGTCCAGAACTGGAGTCCCTTCATGCCGTAGTAGAAATTTTCCCAAGCAAGGCTCACCGGCGTCCACTTGAGCGTGAAATCAAGCAAATCCGCGGGCTGCTTGAGCGCGGTCGTCACCATGTACAGGAATGGGTACAGGAAGACGAATGCCAGGTCGATCAGGATCAAGTAAACGAACACCCGGTAGACAAAACCGATCCAGCGGCTCTTGCTGCCGATCTTGCTGACGAGCGTATTGTTGCGGATCGCCTTGGCTTTGCTGCGGATTTTGTCCGACGCGATGGCCGGCGCAGGCGCGGACGCAGGGGCTGACGCATCCGCATCCGGCTTCGATACGGGAGCCGACTTCATGAAGCGGCACCTCCTTGCGGCTTATTTTTCGCCCGTATACACGATCAGGCGCCGGGTCGACAAGATTACGAGCACAAGCAGCAGGAAGATGAACATGAAATAAATCCAGCCCAAGCTCGAACCATAACCCATCTGAATATTGGTGAACGCGGTATCCTTGATATAAATCATCATCCGGTTGTTAATGTCCGTGAACGAATCCACGCAGGTGTAGACGAGGTTCAGCAGGATGATCGGCGATATGAGCGGCAGGGTGATTTTCCAGAAATTCTCCCATTCCGTCGCCCCGTCGCAGCGGGAGGATTCGTACAGGGAGACCGGAATGCCTTGCAGGCCGGCCAGGAAGAGCAGGACCTGCACGCCCGTCTTCCAGAAAATGACCGTCAAACGGCTCAGCAAGTCGAAGACGAGCTGGGAGAACGTCGGCCCCATGTACAGGAACACTTCGTCCGGTACGCCGATGCCGTTGACGAGCGTATCCTTGCCGACCCCGGCGTACAGCAGCTGCTGCATCGCCAGGCCCGAACCGATCAGCACCGGCAGGAAGAACGCCGCGCGGAAGAACGCGCGCCCCTTCACCTTATGGTTCAACAGAATGGCGATGAACAGCGAGAATACCAGAATGAGCGGCGTGTTGATGACGGCATCCTGGATCACCGAGATGAACAGCGGAACGAACTTCGTGTCCAGCAAGAACGCCTTGTTGAAATTGCCCCATCCGACGGCCCTCAGCTGTAGATCGCCCACGCCTTCTACCTCGTGAAAGCTCAGCCAGAGGGAATACGCGAGCGGGTACAGCATGAACAGGGCGAACCCGATCGCCCATGGCGCGATATAGACGTAACCCGCCAGTTTTTTCTTCGTTTCGAGACCGATGCGTCGCTCTCTCATGGCTTAACCTCCTTTCGGCACGACGATGAAGTCGCGGGCCGGTACGATATGGCCGTCGTCCAGCCTGACGTCCTTGGCCGCGTAGTTGACGACGACGCGGGTGCCGTCCTCGTAGCCGGTCTCGTACAGATCGGCCGCCAGCTTCCGGTGCGTGATCATCGCCTGCGACCAGACGGTCCGCAGCTTCTCGTTCATTTCTTTGTACTGGGTGACGGCCTGCCCGACCCAGCTCGCGTAATCGGAGCTGAACAAGTCGTTGTAATACGTATCTTTCAGTTCGTCCGCGTGGTTCATGGTGAATTGATAGTACGGCATGTACCCGTACTCGACCAATTTGAGATACTGCTGCTGCGGGTCGTAGAACAGGTTCTGCGGATCGCCGGAATACGGAATGAGTCCGTGCACGACCATCTGATAGAGCGGAATAGTCTCGTCGGTGAAGAAATACCCGCTGTCCTCCATCGGAATGCCGAACAGCCGCGACGAATGCTTCAGCGTGTAGCCGTTGCCGCCGATCGAAGCCGCGCTGCCGAACTGCGCTTCGGCCTTGGCCATCATCTCCGTCCAGTGGTCCGCCGTGACTTCCCGCGTCGCCGGATAATCCGGGTTGTAATCGTAGTAGTCCACGTAGCCGATGCCGTCGAAATTAATGCCCGCGATCGGCAGCTTGCGCAGCGGGTTCAGAATCTTGGTTTGGAAATGCTTGTTCTGCTTGCCCGCGCTCAGGAAGAACGTTTCGCTGTACCAGTCGCTTACGGCGAGCTTGTTCGCGCCGACGACGACGTCGGTACGGGTAGAGAACCCGTCGTACCCTTTCCAAGCATCGACGTAGTCGTCCTGAAGGAATAGCTGGATGCCGCTTGACTTCGCGTACTCCGCCAGCGCCTTCAGCCCGCTCTCGCCGCCGAGCTTCGAGGACGGATTATTCCCTGACGGGTACGCCAGATAGCCGCGCGACGTCCATCCCAGCAAGTTCGCCGACATCGTGCCGACGCCCCGCTTCCGCAGGTCGGTCATGATCTTCTTGGCTTCGTCGTAAGTCGTCGTCGGGATGAAGCGGTCGAGCAGGATCCGGTGCTCCTTGATCCCCGTCAGCAGGTCCAGCCCGAACGGAACGGGATCGCCTGCCTTGATACGCGGCTTGATGCCCTCTTCGCTCTCCAGGTAATTCCGGTACGCGGCGGCCATATGGCCGTAGTCGGCCTCCTCGCCGCTCAGGAATTCATAGCGGATCGTATGGTCTTCGCGCAGCAGATCCTTCTCCGGCTTCAGGGCGAGGTTGCCGTTCTTCTTGACCGCTTCGTAGTCGCGCCGGTACACCAGCTCCGACGAGACGCGATTCAAGTTGATCAGGTAGCCGCTCGGCGAGAACAGGATCCGCGCGTCGTATTCGCCCTTCGTGATCATGCCGACGAACGCGTTGTCGCCGACCTTCTGGCCGAAAATCGGCAGCAGAGCGTTCTGTTCCCGCGCGTTGCTGTTTAAATTGATCGTATCCGGTCCGTACACGCTCGCGCTGTAGCCCTTGGAATATTCCGGATGGACCGGCTTGAACGACGCCAGCGCGCCGGCGCCGTCCGGGTATACGGAATACCCTTGGTCATGGTCCGTCGCCGCGCCGAAGAACGGCAGCGGCGCGATCGACATGAGCCAGCTCGAATCCGATTCCCGGACCGAATCCCCCGGGACCTCGACCTCGAGAGCGTCGCCGTTCAGCCGGAAGCGCATCTCGAAGGCGATGCCGAGCCGCTCGAGCTCGTACTGTACGGCGATACCGTTATCGATCGCCTTCGTCGTCATCTTCGGCCGCTCCAGGACGGAGTTCGTCTCCTGCGTCTCCAGCGTAGGCAGCCGGGGATCCGTGAAGGTCAAGTGGAAGATCGAGCGGCTGCTCGCCGTCCACAGCTCGTTGCCTTGGCTGTCGTTCTCCTTGCCCTCTACCGCCGATTCCCATAGATGTCCGCTGCGTTTATCCTTCACCGCGATCGCGGAGTCGCCTTCCCGGAACAGCAGCTCGAGCCGGTCCGACTGCGCGATCGTCTTGTACGCACCCAGCTCCTGCTCCGAATCGGCGGCTTCATCGCCGCTGTCCGCTCCGGCCGCATTCGACGGATCGTCCCCGTCATCCTCGGCATCGGCCGATAACGGCTTGTACTCCTGCTGCGCTCGAGCTACCGCCCGCTGCACGGACGGCAGCGCCAGGAGAACGAGCCCGGCGAGGACGCAGGCGACGGTCGCGTAATAGAGCCATCGCTTTGCTTTCGTCGACATGGTTTCCCCCTCCTCAGTTCTCCATTAAATAGCGCACTTCAACCATGACCTCGCGCACGAATTGAAGCACATGGTTCGTCAGGGCGAACACCAGCCCCGCCGTTCCCCAGAAGACGAGGAAGGCGAAGATGACGAGCAGCAGCACCCCGACCGTTTTCTTGAACGTGTAGTCGTTCAGCACCTTCAGCTGGAGGAAGATCAGCAGCGCCACCCACAGCCAAATGATCGTGCTGATGCCGTGATACATCCCGAGCTCGCCTCGCGAGAGGATCCGCGACAACGCCGCGAGCGGGATGGAGAAGACGATGTAGGGCAGCATAGCGTACGACATCGCCGTGAAAATCTGACTGAAATGCGCCTCGCCGTCCATGATCGACGTGATCAGATAGCAGGCGATGACGCCGGAAACGAGCGGCAGCACGAAGCGGATCAATTCCAGGTTCAGGTCCGCGTTCTCGGGCTGCAGGGACGTAATATGAAAGCTCGTCATGTAGATCGTAACGATCCGGACGCACAGCGTGAGCACGATCAGCACGAAAGCCGCGATCAGGCTCCTCGACTTCTGCAACTCCTCGAAGGCGTCAACCGGATGCACGAGAATGGCGATGCCGAGCCGCAGGGAATGCAGCCCGGACGATTTCACAACCGCCGATTGTGTCATATGCCGTACCTCCTTATGACGGTCGCCGTGATGCGGATCATCCATTTCGCCAGCAGGTAGATGACGTACACGATCAGCGCCGCGGCGATCAGCAGCCAGCCCAGGTACTTGCGCAGGATTTCATGCCGGTACTCGGCGAACGCCTTGGAGTAGCCGTCCTGGTCCTCGCCCAGCTTGAATTCCTTCATCGCCGTCTTCCACTGCTCTTCCTTCATCAGCGCCTTCGCCACGCCGCGGTGGGCCAGCGGGTAGTTCTCGTCGATCGCGAGCACTTCCCTCCACGGCTTAAGCGCTTCCTGGTACCGGCCGTTGTAATGCAGCTGGCTGGCCTGGTGGATCAGGTCCGCGAAGCGCGTCGGCTGGAAAATCTGGATGTTGCCCCGATCCCGGTCCAGCACGTACACCTTGCCCGCCTTGTCGGTGACGATGCTGATGGGATATTCGAACCGGCTCTTCACGTCGCCCTGTCCGCCGAACACGGCCAGCAGATTGCCCTCCTGGTCGTACTGGTAGATCTTGCGGGACATCGCGTCAAGCGCGTTGATGACGCCGTATTGGTCGACGGCCAGGTCGACGAAATACGGCTGCTCCAGCGCGCCGCTCTCGATGGACGACTGGCCGAAGGACGCCTTGCGGTAGATGTTGTCGCCCATGGCGTTGAATTTCTTGATCTGGTCCTTGTCGATGAGCACGGTCGGCGTGTAGATGAAGCCTTTCGCGTCGATCGTCAGGTTGGCGTTCTGCGGCGGGACCGCGTTATTCAGCTGTTCCCGCTGCTCCGGCGTCGCGAGCGTCCGGACGAGCAGCTTCGACCAGTCGAACGGAACGCGGTTCGCGCCGATATAGCCGCGGAACCGGTTCAGCGCGTCGATCATCATGAAGCCGGCGAAATCGTTCTTGTTCAGCACGTAGAGATAGCCGCGGCGGTCCATGATGACCTTGTCCGGGGCGAAATCCAGGTCCTTGCTCAGCAGGCTCGACTCCGGCTTGCCGAACGCCTCGATGAATCTCCCGTCCGGCGAGAGGTGGATGACCTGCCTGCTGCCGGTATCCGCGACGAACATGTCTCCGTATTCGTCCACGAAGATGCCGTTCGGTTGATTGAGCTTGACGCCCTGCTCCTTGCCGTACAGCCCGAGCACCTTGCCGTCCGGATCCAGCTTGACGATCCGGTTGTTGCCGGTATCCGCGACGTACAGCACGCCCTTGCCGTCGATGAACAGGTCGTTCGGCTTGTTCAAGCCGGGCGTGCCCACGTCGAGGATGACGCCGTCGACCGCGTAGGTCAACGGGATCGGCATGCGGTAACCGTACATCGGATCGATCGTATACGACATTTGCGGGAGCGCGTAGGCGGGCAGTCCGCCGGCCAGCAGAAGCATGCAGCCGGCGAGAACGACCACGATTCGTTTAAGCATTCCGTCCGCCCCCTATGATTTGATCCCGGAATGGACCATCGTATTCATGATCAGGCGCTGGAAGAGCACGAAGATGAGAATCGGCGGCAGCGTGACGAGGAACGTGCCCGCGGCGAGCGCCCCCGACCGCGCCACGACGCCCGGTCCGCCGGCCAGCGTCTGGATGGCGAGCGGCAGCGTCTTCATCGTCTCGCTCGTCGTGAACACGAGCGCCGAGAAATAGTCGTTCCAGTTGCCGATGAAAGAGAAGATGATCAGCGTCGCCCAGGCCGGCTTGCTCACCGCCATGATGACGCGCCAGAAGATCTTCCACTCCGAGGCGCCGTCGATGTACGCCGCTTCGATCAGCGCGTCCGGGATCTGATCGAAGAACTGCTTCATCAGGAAGATGTTGAACGCGACCGCGATCTTCGGCAGAATCAAGGCCCAGTACGTATTCACGAGGCCGAGGCTGGATACGATCATGTAAGTCGGAATTTGCGTCACCTGCGGTGCGAACATCAGCGCCGACAGGATGACGGCGAAGATGAAGCCCGCGCCCGGCGGCTTGAACTTGGACAGCACGTACGCGCCGAGGCTGCAGACGAAGAGGCTCAGCGCCACGATGGAGCACGAGACGAACACGCTGTTGAAGATGTACCGCGTGAACGGCACGACCGAGCTGTCCGTCGCCGTCAGCAGATCGTAGAAGCTGCGAAGCGTCGGCTTCTTGACAAGAAACGTCGGCGGATACAGGAACAGCTCGTCGAGCGGCTTGAACGCCGTCGATATCATATAGACGATCGGCAGGGCCGTGAACCCGACCAGCGCGATCATGAACGCGTACAGCAGGCCCCGGTTAAAGCGGGCGACGAATTTGGCAGTGTTGACCGTCACGTCCTTTACGCCTCCTTATAGATCCTTGGACGACAGCAGCTTCATTACGAGTCGTCCCAGGCCGAAGGTCAGGAAGAACAGGAAGACCGCGATCGCCGAGGCGTAACCGAGCTCGAATCGAATGAATGCATAGTCGAACAAATGGGAGATGATCGTGTGTCCCGCGTAGTTCGGGCTCGGCATGCCGGCAATGGCCACGGCGATATCGAAGACCCCGAAAGCGGCCACGATGGAATTGACCGCGCCGAACAGCAGCTGCGGCTTCATCAAAGGCAGCGTAATGTACCACAGCTCCTGGAACCGGCTTGAGATGCCGTCGATCGACCCGGCCTCGTACAGCTCCGGCGATACGTTCTGCAGCCCCGCGAGGAATACCAGGAACCCCGTCCCCATGCTCATCCAGAGCGAGACGATGATGATGACCGGCATGATCGTATCGGGGTCCGTCGTCCACAGAATCGGCTCGCTGATCATGCCCCAGCTCAGGAGCAGGTTATTCAGCAGGCCGTATCGGTCCCCGGAGAAAATGTACAGCCAGACGATGGACAACGCGATCCCGCTCGTGATGGACGGGACGTAGAAGGCGAGCGAGAACAGCATTTTCGCCCGCAGCGTATTAATGATCCACGCGAGCAGGAACGAAAGGCAATAACTCAGCGGCCCGCCGATGATAGCGAACACGAACGTGTTCTTGATCGACTTGATGAAGATGTCGTCTTCCAGGAACAGCACGCTGTAGTTGGAGAGACCGACCCACTTCGCGGGCTGCAGCATGTTGTAGTAGGTGAAGCTCAGATAGATCGACTGCACGACCGGCACGACGGTGAACATGATGAAGAGGATCAGGAAGGGGCTGAGGAATAAATACCCCAGCGCCGTCTTCCTTCCTGCCTGCGACAGTTTAAACCGCCGTTCCTTCCCCGCCGCCAGCCGAAGCGGATTGTCCGCGATTTCCACGCTGCGTTCCATACCGCTCCTCCTTCCGCGGAAGCTAATCCGGGGTGAACCCGAATTCCTTTTGCTTAGCCGCCAATTCCTTGTTGATATCTTTAATGCCCTGCTCCAGCGACTCGCGGGCGTTAGCCCCGCCGAGCACGACGCGGTTCCACGCGTTGTCGATGTTGCGCGCCGTGAAGTAGCCGCCGAGCACGTAAGGCTGTTCCTTGTAATACTTCCATTGGTCGGTGAGCGCCTTCAGGTCGTCTTCCGGCCATGGCAGCTGCTTGAACGCCTCGACGTTGGCCGTGTTCCAGCGCGCTTCTACGCCGAGCAATGCTTCCAGCTCCTGGCCGAACTGCTCTTGGCTCTCCGTGCTCGTCCACCATTTCAGGAACTCCCAGGCTTCCTTCTGATGCTTCGATTGTTTGAAGATCGCGACGGACTGCGCAAGGCCGCCGCTCGTCCGGTCGATCGTCCCGTCCGGCTTCTCGTGCCCCGGAGACGGCGCGACGCCCCAGCGTCCCACCAGCTCCGGCGCCGCGGTCGACATCAGCACGTAGGTCTGATAGTCCGCGATGCCGATCGGCATCTCGCCGGTACGGAAGCGGTTGAAGAAGTTCGCGTTGACCGGGAACTTGTAGTTCGTGTACAGCTCCGTCCATTCCGTGAACGCCTGGAACGCTTCCGGTGAATCGAGGCCGGACTTCATCCCGCCGTCCCGGTAATACTCGCCGCCGTTCTGATAGAGGAACGGCATGAAGCCGAGCGACGTGATCGGATAATACATCTGCATGCCGTTCTGCTGCAGCACGGGGAGCATCGCGTAGGCGTCATTCCAGGTTTGCGGAATCGAGACGCCGAGTTCCTTCAAGATGTCCTTACGGTAGACAAGCACGTTGAAGTCCTGCGTCTCCGGCAGCGCGTAGCTGCCGCCGTTGTATTGGAACGGGATGAGCGCGCCCGGCAGGAAACGCTTGCTGATCTCCGCGTAATCCGGAAATTTCGACAGGTCGACGGTCGCGTCGCGGATCGCGAACTCGACGGGCAGATGCGCGTCGACGCCTGTCGCCACGTCCGGCGCTCTGCCGGAGCTGGCCGCAAGCAGGAGCGTGTTGACGGAGCCGGAATTCAACTGGCCCGCGGGCAGCGTGTTGACGTTGATGCGGATGCCCGTCTTCGGCGTGAAGTCTTCTTCCGCCATTTCCTTCATAATCTCCGCCCATTCCTTGCCTCGGGCTACCCATACCTGCAGCACAGGGCCTTCATCGTCCGCGGACGATGACGCTTCCTTGCCATCCTCGCCGTAGACGCTGCCGACGCCCGTGTAATCCTTCGTGAAGGAGGCCGCGAAATTCTTCACCGTGCTGACGGCCTTCTGCCAGAAGCTCGATTTCACGTTCGGATATTTCGTATCCGGCGCGCTGATCAGCAAGTAATCCAGCACGAGCGGCACGTTCTGCAGCCCCGTCAGCAGCGTGCTGAGCGACGTCTGGCTGTTGCTCAGCTCGGACAGCTGACGCGGAATGGAGTCCGGATTGGCGACCATCCGTTCGAAGGTGTGATTCATCATTCGCAGGCTGCTGACCGTACTCGGCACGCTGTCGGACAGCGCCTTGAGCGCGTTCATCTGCACGAGCAGATCGTCGGCAATCGTCTTCAGGTCCGTGATGAGCTCGGGCACCTTCTTGCCCAGCTCGTACTCGAAGTTCGGATCCGGCGTCGGCCCCGTCACCATGATGATGCGCCGGTAGAGATCCGACAGCCGCTGCGTGTCCGCCGTCAGCGCTTCGATGATGGACCGGTAAGGCCCGATCTCGGCGACCATCGTGATCGTATGCTCGCCCGCCGTCAGCGGCACCAGAAGCGGCTCATCCTTGCCCGCAGCCTTATCGGCCGTGTGCAGCGTTTCGATCCGCCAGCTGCGGGAGTACGGGAACGGGTACAGCTCCAGCTCCTTGTACGGCACCTTCCCGTCGATCTGGATCTGGCGGTAGGACGGCAGACCGTCTCCCCACCACTGCCCGGCCTTGAGCCCGATCTTGTACAAGCCGTCCTTCGGCACCGTGAACGTCCATGTCGCCTTCTGGCCGCCCTTGCGCCAGCGCCAGTCGCCGAAAGCGTTCAATCTGATGCGTCCGTCGCTTGCCGGCTCGGCCTTCGGATCGCCGTTCGCCTCCCGGCGAATCGTCGGATCGGATTTGTCCGGATTGTCCTCGGCCTGCACCTTGACGTTAACGTCCGCCGCCGGCGCGTATCCCGCCGCTTCGAAGCCCTGCTTCGCGTCGGCGTAGGTCTGCGGATCAGCCGGCGTCGTCAGCGTCAGTCCGCCGATCGCCACCGCCTCCGCCAGGAAGCCGAGACGGATGACATGCTTGCCCTTCGTCAAGTGAAACCGGAACGGCTCCGGATACTGGCCGTTGCCGTCGTCAAGCGTCTGCTCCATCCATTGCGGCTGCTCGACCTGCTTCGGCCGGACGTCGTCGCCCTGATTGTTGCGGCCCGGTTCGCCCTGATCGACCCAGTTGCGGTAGAAATACAGCCGCTCCGCCTCGCGGAACGGATGCTGCCCGTCGATCAGCAGATCGCGCTGGACCGGCAGTCTCTTGCCCGCCAGGGGGTAGTAGGCGACGTTCAGGCTGTACAAGCCGTCCTGCGGAACGTCCGCCGTCCATTCGATCCATTCCGTCGCCTTGTCCCACACGAGCGCCCCGGCCCGGCCTTCCAGCTCCTTCGCCTCCGGCTTCGCGCCCCCGAACGCCGTGTAGCCGTCCGCCCGAAGCGCGATATCCGGCTGCCCGGCGGGCTGCACCCCTTGCTCGATGTACCCGGCCAGCGTCTTCGCGTAGGTCGGCGCCAGGATCGCGTCGACGCCGAGCGAATCGCCCTCCGTCAGCGGAACGCCCTGATTCAGGTTGCGATCCCGCAGCCGCTCGCCGGCGAACGTGCGGGTCCCGTCGGACACGGCCGACGCGATGACGAGACAGACGAGCGCGCACAGCATGGTTCTCTTGCCCTTCAACACCAATTTCCCGTGCCGGTTCAAGCCCTTCACCTCTTTTGTCATTCTGTTCGCTTGCCTTCTTGCGCGTAATCCCGCACCCGCCCGGCATGTCGCGGCAGGCTCGGGATTCGTTATGAAACCGCATCCAATTTTAAGTGTAGCGGCATTTCGCCCGCCTCGTAACTGGAGCGTTTTGAGGTTTGGTGCAGTATTTTGACCCGGTTGCGTCCGATTGCCAAGAGATGACAGGAGCGAAGCCGCCCCGGCCACGACGAGGCCGGAGGCGGCTGATTGCCGAAGGCGATTGCCGGCTGCCGCAATTTAAGCTGGCTGCCGCAATGCGCGATTGCGAGACAAACTCGGTTGACACGCAGCATTTCATTCGTCGCGCTGGATTCCATTCATCGCGTTACATTCTATCGCAACGCTGCATTGCGCTGCATTCAATCGCCGTGCTACATTAAGCTGCATTCAGTTGCCGCCGGTTGCCGCCGCGCAGTTCCGGATTGCCTCGCCGAGCAGGCTGAACCAGCGGCGCTCAATTCTTCCGCTGCCCGGGATCCTCCCGCACGGGAGCGCCGTCGCTCGCCAGCACGTCAAGCTTCGCGTCCACCTTCCGCTTCAGCCCGTCGAGCAGCGCCTGCGGCTCGCCCTGCTGCTTGATAGCCAAATTCTGCACGCGGTACATCTCGTCCCACAGATAGCCGCCGACGGGCGAGACCGGCCGGAACCGGGCATGCTCCAGCAGCTTCACGAATACGTCCAGATGCTCTTTCGTGTCCAGCCCCAGCCGGGCGTTGACCTCCGGGATGCAGGTCAGGTCGTACTTGCCCGCCGCGGACCGTCCGGCCCACAGCAGCGAGCCTTCCCGGCCGGCGACGTAGCGCATGAACCGCCACGCCTGCTCCGGGTGCTTCGCGCCCTTCGGCATGACGAACGACCAGCCGCCCGACCACGTCACGTCGGCCTTGCCGTCAACCGTCGGCATCGGGGCCACGCCCCATTCGAACGTCGCCGATCCGGTATCGTTCAGCAGCCAGTTGCCCTCGATCGAGAAGCCGACCCTGCCGGAGAGGAACGGGTTCAGACCCGCTTGCCTGAGCTCGTCCGAGAAGGAGGCCAGCTTCCCGGCATTGTATTTGCGGGCATACTCTTGCATCCACTGCAGCGCCTGCACGTTGGCGGGATCGTCGGGCGTCAGCTTCCCTTCGCGCTCCCATTCGCCGCCGAACGCCCAGCCGTACGTATAGAGGAAGCCCTGCGCCTGCCAGGGAATGAAGCCGACCTGCTTGTATTTTCCCTGGCTGTCGGCCTTGAACATGCGCGCCGCCATCGCGTCCAATTCGGCGATGGTCTTCGGCGGCTTCCCGGGATCGAGCCCCGCTTCCTCCATCAGCGTCTTGTTGTAGAACAACGCGCGGCTGTCCACGTTCCACGGCAGCGCGTAGGTCCGGCCCCTGTACTGCGTTTCCGACCAGACGCTCGGGTAATAGAGGCCTTCCATGCCGTCCTTCCGGGACTGCTCCGTAACGTCCTCGAGCGCGCCTTTCGCCGCCCATTCGTTCACGACGAACCGGTCGAACAGCGCGACGTCCGGTCCCGAGCCGCCCGCAATGGCCGTCAGCAGCTTGTCGGAAGCCTGCGAGTTATCGGAATTCTCCACGAACGTCATGCGGACCTTGATATCGGGGTTCTCCTCTTCGAAGGAGGAGACCACCGTCTCGTAAAACTCCTGCTTGAAGCCTCCGCTCCACGGAAACCAGAAATCGATCGTCACCTTCTCCCCGCCCGATCCCCCTGCCGCTGCCCCCGTCTGCTCCACCGGACCCGCGTCGGCCCGGTACAGCCCGTTGTCGAACGCCTGCAGCAGCAAGCCTGTCGCGACAAGCAGGAGCAAGAGCAGAATCCCCGCCGCCGCTTTCCCCTTCAGTAACCGCTTCTTCACCCGTATTCCCCCTTCTCGAAGCTGCGCTTCGATTGACGACCGCGCATCGTCTCCGCCAACGCGGCCTTGTTTCCCATCAGCCGGTCAGCCTCGACGACTTAACGGTCCGCAGCGGAATCGTGAGCGTGACGCGCGTGCCCGCCCCCAGCCTGCTGTCGAGCTCGATGCCGTATTGCGGCCCGTAAGCGATCCGAATCTGGGCATTGATGTTGCGCAGCGCGAAGTGACGCCCCTGCACGTCCGCTTCGCCCCGACACAGCAGCTGCCGCAGCTCCGTCAGCTTCTCCGGCGGCATGCCCGCCCCGTCGTCGACGACGACGAACTTCAGGCAGCCGTCTTCGCGGCGGAACACGACATCGAGCCGCCCTTTGCCCGGCTTCTTCTCGAGCCCGTGGTAGATGGCGTTCTCGACGAGCGGCTGGAAGATCGATTTCAACACCCGGCAGCTCCCAAGCGACTCGTCCACGTGCAGCCGCAGCGTGAATTTGTCCTTGTAGCGGATTTTCTGGATCAGGATGTAGCTGTCGATAAGCTGCACGATTTCCCCGATGTCCACCTCGTCCCGGCCTTCGTTCAGGCTGAGGCGCAAATATTTGGACAAGCCGAATACCATCGTGCTGATGTCGTCGACCTTATGAATCCGCGCGATCCAATGGACGGAGTCCAGGGTGTTGTACAGGAAATGCGCATTGATCTGGGACCCGAGCATCTTCAGCTGCAGCTCCTGCTCCAGCAGCTTCTGCACGTAGAGCTCGTCGATCAGCGCTTTGATCCGCGACACCATGTCGTTGTAATGGAGAAACAGGTAGCCGAACTCGTCGGCGCGCCGCTCCGCGATGCGCGTGTCGAAATCGCCGTTCTTCGCCTTGCGCATCGCGCCGATCATCCGCTGCAGCGGCTTGTGCACCGACGAGGCGATGAGAACGGCAAGCAGAATGCCGATTACGAAGCAGAACAGGCCGAGCGTCAGCACATACCAGCGAATGCCGAGCGCCTCCCGCTTCAGGTCCGCGCTCCGCAGCAGGCCGACGAGCGTCCAGTCCGCGGCGCCCAGCCGGTCGTAGACGACCAGCTTCTTCTCGCCGCCCAGCGTCCGGTTCAGCATGCCTTCCTTGCCCTGCTTGTCCGGCGGCTCGAACAGGTACGTAGACGCCAGACCGTCCTTGTTGCCGACGATCATGCCCTCCCTGTCGATCAGCAGGTTCGTGCCGGAGCCGTCGTAATCGACCTCCCCCAGCAGCCCCGTCAATTCCGAGGCGTCCACCTCGTACAGCACGACGCCGAGGATTTCGCCGCGGTTGCCGACGTCCCGCTCCGCGCGGCCGAAGGACAAGACCGAATCCGCGCTCCCCTCCCGGATCAGGGAGGGACCGATGCCGAAATAGACGATGCCCCCGTCGGCGTCGCGGATCTTGCTGTACCATTCTCCGTCCGGCGCATCGAAGGCGTACGGGTTGTAGACCGGCGACGAGTCCCGCGGCGAATACCGGTAAGAATGTCCCCGCTCGCCGAGCAGGTAAATATTGACGATGTCGTTCCGGGAGTTGATCGTGTTCGCGAGGAACGCCGTATTGGCACTGTTCGTCTCGATGCGTTCCAGCTCGCTGCGGTAGTTCCCCGCCAGCTGCTTCTGGATGCTCTCGCTGCCGAGCACAAGCGACGACCGGTCCGCGTAGCCCGTCAAAATCCCGTCGATCCGCTTGCTCATCTGACGCACGTTCTGAAGCGCCATGCCGCCGACTTTGGCTTCGATGATAGCGGCCGACTTGTCGTAAGAGAGATAGCCCATGACGGCGATGATGACGAGCATGCTCGCGGCATAGCAGACGAACACTTTGGCGCCGACAGAGGCCAGATTGGATTTCCGGAACACCTTGAGCACGATGATTCTAGCCTCCTACGCGCCGTAATTGCGGAACTGGGTCGGGGTTATTCCCTCCCACTCCTTGAACGTCCTGACGAAATGCCGAAAATCCTTGTAGCCGACGAGATCCGCGATTTCGTAGATTTTCAGCGGCGTTTGCCCGAGCAGCTCCTTCGCTTTGGCGATCCGGATGCGAATCAGGTATTTGCTGAGCGGCTCCCCGATCTCGTCATGGAACATGCGGCTGAAATACGACGGGTTCAGGTAGATGGTCTCGGCGACGTCGGCCAGGCTGATGCCCCGTTGATAGTTGTCGTGAATGAAGCGCAGCGCCTTGTCGACGGCGCGCCGCTGGCTCATGCCGCCGGTCGCGCCTTCCGGACAGCCGGCCGCGAAGACCTCGAGCGCGGTCCGCTTCCAGTCTCGAAGCGGACAACGGTACAGCTTCAGCTTCGCCTGATACGAAATCTCGGCGGGCTTGAGATGCTCCCGGCGTTTGGCCAGCAGCAGGTCGACGAACAGACTCAGTTCGTCGCGGACGGCAAGGGCCGAACCGCGTTTCGCCCAGCAGCTGAGCATCGCCTCCTGTTCATCCAGCAATTCCGCCAGTCGGCGCTCGTCCGACAGGAGCATGGCATGGACCATCCGATTGGTCAAGGCGGTGTCGAGCAGCTCCGCCTTGACGGCGGATTGCGCATGCTCGCCTTCGGGCTGCCGCCAAGCGTCCTCCGCATCCGCGGCTGCCTCCGGCTTGTCCGCGCATGGGGCGCCGCCGGCTGCAGCTGCGCGATCAACGGCAGCGGCGTGCCGGCAGCGGTCATCCCCGCGATTCGCGCCCTCGTATTGCCGGCTCCCGGCACCCGGACGGTACTGGCCTGCGTTCTGCCAGCCTTCGGCATCCGCGCGATTCGCGCCTACGGGATGCCGGTCTCCGGCATCCGCGTAATCCCGGTCCTCCGCTTGCCCGACGACGGCGCCCGATCGGCTTGCGCCCGCGGATTGCCAGCTTCCGCTATCCGGGCGATTCGCGCCTGCGGACTGCCAGCTCCCGCTATCCGCACGATTCGCGCCCGCGGACTGCCAGCTCCCGCTATCCGGGCGATTCGCGCCTGCGGACTGCCAGCTCCCGCTATCCGGGCGACTCGCGCCCGCGGACTGCCAGCCTCCGGTATCCCCGCGATTTGCCCCCACGGAATGCAGTCCTCCCGCATCGGCGCAATCCCGTTCATCCGCCTGCCCGACGACGGCGCCCGATCGGCATGCGCTTGCGGACTGCCGGCTTCCGCTATCCGCGCTTTCCTCGCCCGCGGACTGACACGCGCCGCCAATCGCGCTTTCCTCGCCCGCGGACTGCCACGCGCCTCCGACATCCCAGCCTCCGTCATCCGGGCAATCCTCGTCTCCGGTCCGCCGAATCTCGTCTTCGCCGCCATATACCCGGCCGCCGCCGTCGACGAAATAGTCCGCGCAATTTGTAAGCGCTTCCCGAAAAGCCGAAAATAGCTGTGTCCGGTCGACCGTGCCGCTCAAGCCCGCGCTCATCCGTATGCCGAGCACCTGCTGCGCTTGCTCGACGGCCCGCTTAATGGCGATCCGAACAGCGGCAGCGGCCGCGTCAGGGGAAGCTTGATTCCATCCGGCGCCCGGCGCACGCTGGACTTCGGCCGAGACAATGACGACCGTGTCTGCGTGAACATCCTCGTTCCGCGGACAGGCAAAGGCGCGTACGCCCTGCTCCGCCAGCAGCTCCTCCAGAAGCTTGCCCGCAGCGTAGCGCATCAGCGCGCAGCCGTCCGGGCTCAACTCTCTGTCGCCCCAATCGTGGACGACGGCGGACAGCACGACGAGCCTGTCCGGATGCAAATCGATGCCGAACGCCTGCCATGCCGGCTGCAGCTCGCGCTCGGCCAACGGACGCGTCAGGCAGAGCTCCAGATGCTTCTGCCTGGCAAGCGGCACGCTCGTCCGGGCAAGGTCCGTCAGCGTCTCGAGCTTGGCGGACAGCATGCGCTCCTCCCGGATTTCGGCGGCGCAGCGGTCGACGATGCCGAGCAGCGTCTCCTCCTCGATCGGCTTCAGAATATAATCGAATGCCCCCAGCTTGACGGCCTTCTGCGCATATTCGAAATCCCCGAAACCGCTGATCAAAATGATTTTCGCGGCGATTCCGCTCCTCCTCGCTTCTTCCATCAGTTCCGTCCCGTCCATGGCGGGCATCCGAATATCCGTAATGACAATATCGGGCTTCTCCGCCTTCAACAGCTCCAGCGCCTGCCGCCCGTTCTCGGCCTCGCCGGCCAGATAGATGCCGCGCGCCTGCCAATCGACAGTCCTTTTCAACCCTTCCCGAATCCACAGCTCGTCATCGACGATAATGAGTTTCAGCATCATATTGCTCCCTTCGCGAGTCGCCGTGCTTGCTGCACCAACCTCTTCTCTTAATCTTACCGAAGCGCGAGAGACGGCAAAATGATGCTATTTTTGGATTTGGTGCGGTATCTTTTGTTTTCCATCCGCTTCCATACCTGTAATCAGCCGTTCCGGCTCAACTCGTCCAGACGATTGCCGACTCGCCGCGGCCCCTCTATAATGAAGCTGAGAGCGGGAATACCCGCATGACATGGCCTTATGCTTGCACCCGTTCGATGAAGCAATGGAGGGAGAATCCATGACACGACAACGGCAGGTTTGCATTACCGGCACCGACCGCGGGATCGGGCTCGAACTGGTCAAAGGCTTGCTGCGGACGGGCTGTACCGTTTATGCGGGAGGCATCGCCAGTCCGAACCCCGAGCTGGAGCAGCTGAAGGAGCAGTTTCCGGGACAGCTGCACGCCTTCGCGCTTGACGTCGGAAGCGACGCCAGCGTTCAGGAAGCCGCGGAACGGATCCGCGGCCTGACGCCTGCGCTGGACATGCTGATCAACAACGCCGCGCTGCTCGGCGACACCGGGAAGACGGTGGAAGACAAGCTGGATTTTGACGAGATGCAGCGGGTGTACGACGTTACGGCCCTCGGCGCGATCCGCATGGCGAACGCGCTGCTCGAGCCCGTCATGAACGGCGGCAAGCTGATCGTGAACATCAGCTCGGAAGCCGGCAGCATCGGGAACAGCTATCGCGAAGCCTGGTTCGGCTATTGCATGGCCAAGGCCGCGCTGAACATGGGCTCGACCATCATCCACAACCGGATTCGCAAGGACGGCGGACGCGTAATGCTGCTTCATCCCGGCTGGGTCAAGACGTTCATGAGCGGCACCTGGAACGACGCCGGCACGCATACGCCGCAGGAAGCTGCGGCACATATTCTGAGGCGGATCGAAGAACGCCGGGGCGAGCTGCGCGAGCGGCCGCTGTATCTCGAAGCGGATACCGGCAACGAGCTGCCGTGGTAAGGGGAGAGGACGATGAGCGAAACGAACGGAAACGCAGCGTCTGTCGGCGAGCGGACGGCTAACGCATCGAACGAGCAGGCGGGTCCCGTGCGGGCGCTGCTGCTCGGCGATTTCACGAATGCCCCGTGGCACCCGCTGGAGCCGGCGCGCCTGGAGCTTCAAGCGATTTTGGCGCCGGAGTTCGAGCTGACCGCGACCGAGGATTACGCCGTCATGGGCCGGCTGAGCCTGGAAGACTATCCGCTGTTCATCTCGTATGCGGATTGCTGGAACCGCCCCGTCGCGCCGGAGCTGACGGCCGGCCTGCTGCGGTACGCGGCCGGCGGAGGCGGACTCCTTGTCATTCACAACGGCATTTCGCTGCAGAGCAGCAGCGAGCTTGCCCAGCTGGCCGGCGCCCGGTTTACCGGCCATCCGCCGTATCAGCCGCTCCGGTATCATCCGCTTGCGAACCATCCGCTGCTCGAAGGCGTCGAGCCGTTCGCGCTGGATGAGGAGCCGTACATGTTCGAGCTCGACCCGATCGCCGCGCGGACGGAGTTCCTGGCCTTCGAATTCGAGGGCAATCGCTACCCCGCCGGATGGGAACGCACTTATGGGCTCGGCAAAATCGTCTATCTCCAGCCCGGGCATCACGCGCCTTCGTTCAAGCCCGCCTCCTACCGGCGGCTTGTGCGCAATTGCGCGCGCTGGGCCAGCGGACGTTCATAAGCCCGATCGCATAACTGCCGAACATATTACAGCGTAAAGAGCCTTCGTTTCCGCTTTCTCAGGCGAAAACCGAGGCTCTCTGCAAGGCGGCAATGCCGGGCTTGCCGAAGACTTGCGCGGGATTCGCCGCTTGCCGCACTCGAGCGCTAATAATAATTTTAATCGTGCTGTCGATCGGACCGCGTATCCTTCGTCGTTTTAAATAGAGGCAGGAATGGATGCTTCAATCGAACGTTAGAGGAGAAATGACAATGAAATTCCTTTGTTTGGGTTACTTGGAAGCCGCGAAGATGGATGCCCGCCCTGAGGAAGAGATCGCTGCCGCCATGCGCGAATGCCCGCCTCACCTGGACAATTTCTACGGGAGCGGACAAGTAATGCTCGATGCCGGTCTCGCTTCCGACACGAAATGCTTGCGGCGAACCAATGGGAAAGTGAACGTGACGGACGGTCCTTTCAGCGAAGCGAAGGAGATGGTCGGCAGCGCTTTCCTCATCGAAGCGCAGGACATGGAGGAAGCGATCCGGATCGCATCCTTGCATCCGGCCGTGCAGGTGGATGCAGGCGAGCCATTCGGGTGGGGGATTGAGATCCGTCCGATTAACTACTTCGAATCGAAAATCTAGCGTCGGCTGCCGATCTGCGGATTAATCGCTTTCATTGCACGACGAAGGGGCCATCATCCTGATGGCCCCTGGCTGTCGAGAAAGTACTCGGTTCCTCGGCATTGCCCATGCCGGCTAAGTCGTCTTCATGGGCAACGGACACAGAATCCGTTATTTGGTGGAAATCGGTAGGTTCGGGTTGGCGAACGGACACAGGATTCGTTATTGCCTCCGGAGAGCATCGAAAGTCTGCCTTTTTGACGAAATAAAGGATCCTCTGTCCGCGAGCATACTAAAAGCCATGAAAACGGACAAATAGCGGATCTCCTGTCCGGATGCAATGCTTTTCGCAGACAGGGCCGCTGCCTATCTCTCCTTAAACGATGTAATCCAAACAGCTAGAGCTGTCTAAGCGGGGGAACGGGACGCGGCCGCCAGAACTGCCCGAAGTCAGCCGTTCAGGTTTTACGAGCCATTCCGTGTCATCAAACCCGGGTTTCTCTACATGCTGAAACCATCATCTTGATGGCCCCTAAACTTGCCGTAACGAGCATTACGATGAACGGTTCCGATATGCAGACAAGTGTTGTGCGGGCAAGCGATGTGCAGACAGATGTTGTGCAGGCGCGCGATGTGCAAGCGGGCGATGTGCAGGCAGGTATTGCGCGGGCGGGTCTTGTGCAGACAGGTGTTGTGCGGGCAAGCGATGTGTGGGCAAGCGATGTGCAGGCGGGCGAGCAGGCTAACTTGTCGAGCGAAACGCCTACCGGACTTGCAAGCCGCGCTGATTCGCCCGTCCAGCATTCTATGTCCGTTTGCCTTGGCACCGCTCCACACGCTCCTGCCAACACGCCCCCAGCGCTCCCTCTCGGCTACAACGCCTCCGCAACCCGCCGCAGCATCGGCAGCGCGGCCGCCTCCGCCCGCTTCGCCTGACGCAGCCGCTCCGCGTACGCCGCGAGCCGCTCCGTCTGCAAATAATGCTCGTCGCTCTTCCCTTCGAACGGCAGCAGGTCGGCCGCCGCCTGCAGCGGAGTATGCACCTGCCTGTACGCGGCCGCCGCATCAAGCAGCAGCTCCGCCGCTTCGCCGCCGATACGTCCGGCAGCTTCTTCCAGGAACGGCACGGCATATTTGCGGCACTCCGCCCAGCATGACGTATTGTACGACAGCGCGAATATATTCGGCTTCCCGCTCTCCGCCGCTCCGATCCAGACGTCGTACGCCCGCAGGCCGGATGAATACGGCGGCTGCACCCATTTGGCCGGCCCTTCCGCATGCTCCAGCGCGAACGCCAGCGCCTCCTTCACGGTATCCTCGGGTCCCGACGACCGCCCCGGTTCCACCGCGTACATCTCGAGCAGCCCGATATGAACCGTGCCGAGCCGCTCCCAAGGCGTCATCCCTTCCCCCTGCAAAATAATCCAGTCGCCCTGGTCCGACATGACTTCGCGCACGCCGCCGTTGCTGACCATCCGCACGCTGCCTTTCAGCTCGAAGCCTCGCGTCGCCCCAAGCTCCGCAAGCATGGCAAGCGTCCGCTCGTCCTCCAGCGGCACGTACGGCTCGTCCCCGTAGGCGGCCAGCCGTTCCAGCAGCCGAGGCTCCGGGTAGAAAATCCGCCGCTCGTTGCGGCCCTCCAGCTCATCGACGCCAAAGCCGGCGAACAGATAGCCGCGCTCCTCGTAGCCGTTCACGACATAATACTCCGGAATCGCGAGATTGTAGCCGTAGCACGGATAGCCGCGGTCGATGGCGTTTCTCGTCAGCTCCCACGCCATCCGCTGCTTGACGCCGAAATCCTCGTCCGTCCGGAAGCCGTATACGCCGTTCACCGTAAACCCCAAATTGTTGCATAGCTGCGTCATCGGCGTCTGGTGCCAGGAGCCCCCGGCGCCAAAGCCCTGCTCGTCCGTCAGCGCGATGAACGCGGCGCCGGTGCCGCCGAACAGCCAAGCTTCGGACAACCCGAGCCCCAAATAATCCGTGCATCCCTTCAAACAGCCCAATTGCGTATTCCAGAACGATTGCCATGCCAACCCGTCCAAACGTTTCATGCGCGTCCCTCCGCCGTTATCGTTTCGGGCTTATCGGCCCGGTACGCATCCAGCTTAATACGGGGAGCCGGACATAATCTGTCATGCTCCTCCATTCGCCTTAATTTCTTGTCGAGCTGGTTGAAATAGAGGTTGCGCAGCCATTTCGGCGAGTCAACCGCCGCGCCGGCCGGGGAAGCGAACAGCGCCGCCAGCAGCCGGAGCGGATCGTAATACTCGACGCGGAACAAGCCGCCGCCGACCGGTTCGAACCGAAACGGAAACGTTCCGGCATAGGAAGGCGCGTCCAAATGCACATAGGCGATGTTCGCCCCGTTCGCCAGCTCCGGCACGATCTCCGCCTGCTTCAGCAGCGGCGTCAGGTCGTAGCCCGAATCCGTTACCTCCACCGCCGTCAAACCGTTCAACGCGAAGAACCGGATCTGTCCGCCCGGCTCGCAATAACCGACAACGAAATTCTGGCCGTGAAACGCATACAGCTTGTACGGGGACAGCAGCATGCGCACCGTCTCGCCGGCGCCGTCGACATAGGCGATCGTCGCCTTGGCCCGCTTCTCGATCGCCTTATTCAGCAGGTCGAACCGGTTCAATTCCGCCGGATCGACCGGGAACAGCGGCAGCGCGATGGCCGTTTCCCCGGCCTCCCCGTTATCCACGAGCCTGCGGAACAGCCGCGCCAGATGCCGCGCATGCTCCGATTCCAGCTTGGCGTAACGGTCCGCCAAGTACTGCAGCCCGCGCCGCTGCTCATCCGTCATGACGACATGACCGAGCACGAACGTGTCATGCGCGTAATAGTAGCCTTTGCGTACCGGGCAATACGCGATCGGGGCTCCCATCGTATCCCGCAAATACTCCACGTCCCGGGCTGCCTGCCGCGGCGACAGCGAGAATTGCTCCGCGATGCGGACGCAGTTGGGATACCGCTTGGCGCGGATTTGGCCGTCGATCCAGCTTAACCGGTGCAGGTTGCTCACAAGCGCTCAGCTCCTCGTCGCAGATACCTTATTGATCCTCATTATAGCAAAGAGAGAATGACGCATGATGTCATTCTCAGCTTGTTGAGTAACGTATAAGATGATTCGATCAGGCTCGTGCCAACCTGCGCCCAAGGCGCACGAACGGATCCTGTTGCCGCTTCGCCGGCGCGGCATGGGCTGCCGGAGCCGCTGCGGACCGGCTGTCTTCATGACGGCTGATTCTCGGTTCATCCGTCGATGCAAGGAAGCGGACAGGAGATCCGTTATGCGCTGCTTGATCCCGTTTTTTCGTATGCTGGCGGACAGGAGATCCGCTATATCAGCCGAATACCATGTTCTCGGTACCATTCGGGGACATTAACGGATCCTCTGTCCGTGCGCTGCCCCAATAGCCCGATTCCGCCAAAATAAGTGATCCTCTGTCCGCTAGTCTTGGAGGGGGATCCGTTCCTTTCAGCATATGCGGGCGCCGTGCGTTCTCGATACCCCGGGAATGGTGCAGGATGTCATGCTCGGGCTGTCGGGAAAACGATTGAAAAGCATCCGGCGCCGGCGGCGGTTCATGCAGCGTTCCCTGCATAGGCCTGTTGATTAGCCCCGTACGCTTCATGCTTCCGCGTGTTTCCATAAGCCTGCTGTACGCGCGAACGCGGCACTCTCCAGCTTGCTGCTACGAAGCCGTCGTCGTCACGACGACCGTCCGCGGGCCCGGCTCCCACGTCACCTTGATGCCGAGCAGCTTCCCGATGTCGCCGACCGGCACGTACAGGCTGCCGCCGATGACCGTCGGCGCGTACGACAACGGGATTGGCTGGCCGTCCTTCACGGCCGAAGCGGAATTCTCGGCAAGGGCGAAGGACGCCTTCCCGTACGCGATCGTCGTTTGCCTGCTTGCCGCGTCATAGCTCACCTTCGCCCCGATCTCCTGCATGAGGAAACGCATCGGCACGAACATCCGGTTGTTCAGCGTCATCATCCCCGGCTGAAACTGCTTCGGCTTGCCGTCGATGATCAGGCTCGCTTCCGCCTTCATGAACGCGCCGGAAGGCCCCTGATCAAGCGGCTTCGTCAGCTCCGCCGGCAGCCGGAACGCGTAGAGCTTGCCTTCGGCCTGCACGAGCAGCGTGCTGCCCGCTGCCTGGAACGGCCCGTAGCTCCGGGCACCCGTCTGGAAACGGAACGCCGCTTTGCCCGTCGTCACGTTCAGCGCGACGACGGCGCCGTCCGTCTGCCCGACATACATGCCGCTGCCGATGAAATCGACCCGGCTTGCCGGATTGTCCAGCCCCTCGTAATACACCGCCGATTGATCGAACAGCTTGCGGGCATAGAGGCCCAGGTTATTGGCGCTGCGGAAGAAAATCTTCCCGTTGTACGGACCCGCGACATAATCCCCCGAGACATATCTCGCCGGCGCGTCCGGAGCGTCATTGACGTTGTACGAGAACACGCCGTTCTCCTGCGTCACGATGTAGATGTCGTTGCCGTCCATCGTTACTTCCTTCGGAGACTGATACAACGGATCGAGCGCCGTGCTGACCTTGACGAACGATAAGCTCTTCGTTACCTGCCCCGTCTTGGCGCTGACGATATCCACGTAAGCGACGTATTCGGAGGTGTCGTTGCGCGGCCAGTCGTTGTTGAAATAGAGCTTATCGCCGTCCGCTTGCAACAGCTTGTTATGGCTGCCGGACAGCCGCCACAGCGTCTTGCCCGTCGCCTTGTCGACGGCGTAATACGTATTGACCGTAATCGCGCCCGATTCCCATGTGCTGATCAGCAGCATATTCGCCAGCACAATCGGCTCGCCGTGCCCGGCCGCATCTCCTCCGGCCGTCCAATTCGCCTTGCCCGTTGTCAGATTGATCGAGGCCAGGCCGCCGCTCGAAGCCGCGTACAGCGTGGAGCCGTCCGCCTTCAGCCAGTAGATATTCTTCGCTTGCGTCTGGTAAATGCGCGCTCCCGCGCCCGTTGACGGGTTCACCTTGTAGACGCTGCCGTCGGCGCCCCCGACATAGACGAAGCTGCCGGCGACGACGGCCGAGCCCGGCTGCAGCTTCGTGCCGAACGACCACAGCGCCTTGCCGGAAGCGACGCTGCGCGCGACCAGCGTGCCGTTCTTGATGAGGTACAGGCTGTTCCCGTTCACGACGGGCGGGTACGTCACGCGGTTCGCCGCGGAAGGCGGATCAAGGTCCGCGCTCCAGAGCGGCTTGGCGGCCGGCACTTTATTTTCGAAGCTGTACGACGTATCCAGGCTGTAGCTCGGCCCGCTCCCGTATTGCGCGGAAGCCGTGCCGGCGGCCCCGAGCGAAGCGGCGGCCAGTCCGGCGGCCAGAACGCCGAACAGCATAGGTTTGAACTTGCGCATGGCGGTAACGCCTCCTTCGGTTATTCGAATCCTGTCTACGTCATAGACGGGCAGCCGCCGCGAAAGGTTACACGATCGCTTCAAAAGCCGCAACGCTGCCGCGATTGTCCCGAATAAGGCATAAAAAGAAGCCTTGATGACTGCCATCAAGACTTCCATCGTACCGCCGCGAAATGGAGTCGTTCCCGTTGCGCAACTACTCGCCGTGCGGCTCGACCTATGCCTGGGATCGGTGAAAGATCGTCCGCATCCTCGCGGCCTACGCGCCGAATTTCTCCGCCGCGTCCACCGTATGCTTGAGCAGCGTCGCGATCGTCACCGGGCCGACGCCGGCCGGAACGGGCGTAATGGCGGAGGCCTTTGCCAGGCATGCCTCGTAATCCACGTCGCCGACATTGCCTGGATTGTAACCGGCATCGAGCACGACGGCCCCCGGCTTAATCCAGCCGCCCTGCACGAAATTCGGCTTGCCGACGGCGGCGATCACGATATCCGCCAGCCGGACGAGATCGGCCAGGTTCTCCGTCCGGGAATGGCAGGTCGTCACCGTCGCGTCCGCGTTCAACAGCATCGCGGAGACGGGCTTGCCGAGAATCGGGCTCCTGCCGATGACGACGGCATGGCGGCCCCGGACAGGCAGCTCGTAATGCGCCAGAATCGCCATGATCGCCGCCGGCGTGCAGGACGGATAATCCGCGTAGCCGAACGCGTTCTGCGCGAAGCCCAGCGTCGTCACGCCGTCGACGTCCTTCTCGATCGCGATCGCTTCGAACGCCGCGCGCTCGTCGATGTGATGCGGCACGGGATGCTGCAGCAGAATGCCGTGCACGGCCTTGTCTTCGTTCAATTGGCCGATGGCGTCGATTAGTTCCTCCGTCGTCGTGCTTGCCGGCAGATCGACGCGAATGGACTTGATGCCGAGCCGCTTGCACGCATTGCCCTTCATCCGCACGTACGTGGCGGAGGACGGATCGTCGCCGACCAGAATCGTGGCCAGGCATGGCGTTACGCCCCGCTCCGCCAGCTTGGCGATGCGCGGCGCCAATTGCTCCTTGATCCGGGACGCGACTGCGTTACCGTCAAGTATCCGTTTGATTGCGTGAGACATGGTTCATCATCCTCTCCGTTTATGAAAGCTTCCGAGAACAGAAAGAGGCAAGGGATCGCTCCCTTACCTCTGCCCAGGCGTACGGCCGTATGAACGAAGTGCTCCCCCGCGGTTCGCCGCGTTACGCCAGTCACACTCGCCTCTGAATCGTTGGTTGTATTATACGCCCGCCGGATGCCCGCAGGCAACCCTGCAGGCGGACGGTTCCTTCCGACGGCCCGCCGGCGCGCTGCCGGCATCGCGTCATGAGCGAGCCGGCGCCCGCATCCCGATACCCGGCCAGGCCGCGAGGATCCATCCCGATGGATCCGTATAGAATCGCCGCCAGCAGCTGCGGCGGCGCCCCCATCCCGGCTAAACCGTGAACGTCACCATCCGCGCATACGCGTCCCGATGCATGTACGCCTGTGCCAGCTCGGTCTTGTTCGACTGGAGAAACATGCGCACGAGCGAGCTGCTCGTCTGCGTGTCCTTCACGTACGGCGACAGATAGACGGTGTCCGCCTTCGTCGTGCTGCGCATGTACTGCTCCAATTGCAGCTCGTACTCGAGGTCCGTGGAATTGCGGATGCCGCGGATGACGGCTTTCACGCCGTTCGCGTTCACGTAATCCGCCACGATGCCCTCGAACGGCACGACGACGGTGTTGGCCATGTGCGCGATCGACAGCTGCACGAGCTCGGTGCGCTGCGCGATATCGAAATAATGCTTTTTGCTCCGGTTGTTCGCGATAATGACATGGACCTCGTCGAACAGGCTGCACGCCCGCTCGATAACCGAGATATGCCCCAGCGTAATAGGATCGAAGCTTCCCGCGTAGACGACTCTCATGCTTGTTCCTCGCTCGGCACGACGGCATCGCGAATCTGCTCGAACGTCAGCGGCGTGTAATCCCAATGCTCCACGCAGACGTTGAAGTAGTGGATGCCCTCGTATTTCTGCCCGTGGATATGGCCGTGCACGTTCACGTACGGCATATGCCGGTTCATGTACATCGGCTCGTGCGACAGGAAGAAGAAATCCTTGTAGATGATCGGATGCTCGCTCACCTCGTCGAAGCCGACGTCCAGCCACCAGCTTCGCGTGCGCCCGCGGTCGTGATTGCCGAGGATGAGATGCTTGCAGCCGTTCAGCCGCGAGACGATCTCCTTGGTCCGGTCCCGGTTCAGAAACGAGAAATCGCCGAGATGGAACACCTTGTCCTCCTTGCCGACGACGGCGTTCCACTTCTGGATCATCGTTTCGTTCATGTCCTCGGCGTTCTCGAACGGCCGCGATTCGAAATCGATGATCGCCTTATGGCCGAAATGATGGTCGGAGATGAAGAATACCTTTGCCATGCGAGATCACGCCCCTTGTACGCCGTTATTCGGCATCCGTGATGGTCGCCAGCAAATCCGCGCGTAGCGGCGTGAACGTCTCGACGACGACCGTGTCTTCCAGCGCCGTCACTTCATGCACGGCATCGCCGGGAATCACGAACTGCTCGCCCGCGCCGGCGACGGTGATCTCGCCGTTCATCTCCAGCTGCAGCCTGCCGCTGACGACGAATGTCAGCTGCTCGTGCGGGTGCGAATGCGCCTTGCCGACCGCACCGTTCTTCAATGAAACCATCATGCTCATGATCGTCTTGCCCGGCGTGAAAATTTTGCGTTCGATGCCGGGGCCCGACGTGTGCCATTCCTCAAAACGCGGCATTATGCCCCACCTCCTGGTAGTAGTAACACTTTCGATACATAGCCCGGCTGCCCGAGCAGCGTCTCGAACCAGCGGCCGCCTTCCTCGAGCGGCGCTTCGACGACGCCGTCGGCAAGCCCGATCCGGCCCTCTTCGATCCATTTCAGCGCCGTCCGGAAATTCGCGGCGGAGTAGGCGAAGGCGCCCGTCATCGTCACTTCGTTCCGGATGGCGATATTAATCGGCAGCACCGACTCTTCCTCGTGCAGCCCGGTGAACACGACGCGCCCGCCGCCCCGGCACGCCAGCACGCACTGCTTGCGCGTTAAGCCCGAGCCGACCGCGTCGATCGCGGCGTGGACGCCTGCGCCGCCGGTCAGCCGCTTCGTTTCCTCCAGCGTATCGACGCCTGCTGCCGGGCAGACGATATGCTTCGCGCCGAGCTTGGCGGCAATCCGCAGCCGGTCCGCGTTCATGTCGACGGCGATCACGTCTCGTACGCCATGCTGAAGCACTGCCTGCAGCAGGAGCAGGCCGATCGGCCCCATGCCGAGGATGAGCACCGTATCCGACGGTTTCGGCGCGGCCAGCTCCGCCGCGCGGATCGCGCAGGCGGCAGGCTCGGTCATCGCCGCCTGCTGCAGCGTGACCGCGTCCGGGACGGCATAGACGAACGCCGCCGGAAGCTTGACGTACTCCGCGTTGCTGCCCGGCAGCGCAGCGGACAGCAGCTTGCGCGACACGCACAGCTGCTGCCTGCCCGTGATGCACGGCTCGCACTGCCCGCATGTCACCAGCGGGTTGGCCGTGACGCGCTGGCCGATCTGCCAGCGGCCCTCCGCCGCCGCGCGGCTGCCGATCTCGGCGATCGTGCCGGAGAACTCGTGACCGAAAATCAGCGGCGGCTTGCGGAGCGAGTTCTTGCCTAGATAGCCGCTCAGCTCCGAGCCGCAAATGCCGGAGTACGCGACGCGGATCAGAATATCGTCTTCGCCGGGGACGGGCTTGTCCGTCTCCCGGATCACCATCTCTTGCGGTCCTTCATAGATAAGCGCCTGCATGCTCGTGATCGCTCCTTTGACAATTCGATTTGTCCGATTCGTTGCGTATCATCCTAGCGGTATTCGGCTTCCAATCCATTCGGCACATCTGTTTCTGTTTATCCCCATGGTAGCACTCCCGCGGCAATCTCGAAAGTCCCAATCGAGGGGGCGCCGGCGCTTATATCCGCGCCTCGGCTATGCGTCGCGAAACCGCTTGTAGTGATGATAAGCTTCGCCTTCGATCATGATGTCGCCTACCGGCCGAAACCCGCATTTGACAATGACCCGATTCGATGCAGTATTATGCGTGAGGGCCAGGGCGTTCAGTTCTTCCGTCAGCCCCTGTTCGAACAAGTACCGGATCAATCCGGCCGCAGCTTGCGTCGTATAGCCTTTGCCGCCGTACGCGGCAGAAATGCCGTACACGATTTCCCGGTTCGGCGGCGGCAGCTCGTCCTTGATGCCCGTGCATACCCAGCCGATGAAGGCGCCCGTCTCCTTCAGCTCGATCGCCAGTCTCAGCTGAAGATCGCCGATGTCCCGTCCCTCCCGGACGGCTTCGAGGAACCGCTCGTTGCCGGGGATTTCGTAATTCAGCAGCCAGTCCGCGCGAATGTCCTTGGTATCGGCATTCCAGCCGGGCAAATAGCGGACGATCTCCGGCTCGTGCGTGATCGCGTGGAAGGCATCCAGATCCTCCGGGCGAAAAAGCCGCAGGACGATCGCGCCGCAATCGATTGCAAAGTCGTTCATGTTCCCTCCTCCTGTACCATTAAGCCTGACGATGAATATAGTTATAATTTACCACATTACGCAGCATACTGGAGTTCGAATACGCGCCAAGCCGGCGAATGCCAAAAAATGTTGTAAGCGGAACCAATAGATTTCATAATTCTGACACCGTTGTGGTAAAGTTGAAATAGAGAATGATGGAAACAAGGAGGCAGCACAGGCTATGAAGGAGCGTCAATTCGAGCTGCGATGCAAGGACGGCTCGCGGCGGTACGCGGCGGAATGGGAACCGGACGAGAGGCGCGATCTCCGCGGCGTCATCGCCCTCGTGCACGGCATGGGCGAGCATATCGGCCGCTACCGTCATGTCGCCGAGATGTTCACGCATGCGGGCTATGCCGTCTTCGGCTTCGATCAGGCCGGACACGGCATGACCGAAGGCAAGCGCGGACATACGAAGTCGTACGAGGCGCTGCTGGACGGCGTCGGCGCGATGCTGGCCGAAGCCGAGAAGCGTTACCCCGGCACGCCGTTGTTTCTATACGGGCACAGCATGGGCGGCAACGTCACGCTGAATTACGTCCTGCGGCGCAAGCCGGACATTACGGGCGTCATCGTCACGGGACCATGGCTGCGGCTTGCGTTCAATCCTCCGCCGCTCCAGCTCATTATCGCCCGGATCGTGAACCGGCTGTTCCCGGCCTATACGAACGACAGGCCGATGGTCGGCGACCATTTGACGTCCGATCCCGAGATGATCAGGCGGTACCAGGAAGATCCGCTCGGCCACGGCTCCATCACGGCGCGGTTCTTCCTCAGCGTGCAAGCGGCTGGGTTGTGGGCGATCAAGCATGCGTCCGAGTGGCGCGCTCCGCTGCTGCTCATGCACGGCGGCACGGACAAAGTGACGTCCATCCTCGCCAGCAAGCAATTCGCCGACGCCGTCGGGTCCAGATGCACGTTCATGGAATGGCCCGGCTTGAAGCATGAGCTGCACAACGAACTCGACCGCGAGGAAGTGTTCGACGTCATGCGGGATTGGCTGGAGGAGCGGCTGGAGGATAACCGCCGCAATGCGGGCACGGCGCGATGAAGTACGCGAAGCGGCCGAGATGAGGCGCGACGGGCCGGTATGGGCCGCGATTAGCCGGTATTCCGCGTTCGCCATATCGCGTTTGCCATATCGCGTTCGCCATTTCTCGTCTGCCGTATCGCGTTTGTCTTATCGCCATCTCGCATTCGCATTCGCCTTTCCCTTATGTCATGAAGCCCGCGAGCCCCGCATGAAGAGCGATGCACGACCCCAGCAAACCAAAACACGCCCGCCGCGGACGCGCCTGTATCCCAGGCCGTCCCCGACGGGCGTTTTCTTGTTCCCCGCTTCGCCGCATGCTCTATTCCGCTTCCAGCCGGTCGTACGCGCCATGGTCGATAACGATCTTGGCTTGCTTGACCGCCTCTTCGATCCGCTGCGCGTACGCTTCGTCCGCGAGCTGCTTCCGAATTTGGCCGCCGACTTCGGAGAGCGGAACCGCCTTCGGACGATCGACGGACAAGGCCTTGACCGCGTAGAGCGCGCCGTTCTCCGCGACGATGCCGCTGACCTCGTTCGGCTTCAGCGCTTGCGCGGCCTGCAGCAGAAGCGGATTCACCATCGTGTCCGCCTTCGCGGAATCCGCGTCGAACGTCCGGGAGGCGAACGCCATCGCCCCGTCGCCGCCGTAACGCCGCTGCAGCTTCGTCCAGTCTTCGCCGCCAGCCCAATCGTCTCTCGCCCGCTCCAGCTGCTTGTACGCGGCGCCGCCTGCGCCGCAATCATCCGCTCCGCACGCAATCGAGATGAGCGACGCCTTGACGGCCGCTTGTCCGGTGTAGTCGGCGAGATGCGCCTCGTAATACGCGTTCAGCTGCGCATCGCCGATGACGTCCCGCGCCGCCAGCTTCTCCTTTAGCCGCTCGACATTGTCCGTCAGCCACGTATCGTAATAGAACGACGCCTCCAGCCGCGCGGGCCCGTACACGAGACCGCCTTTCTTCAGCGTCTGCGCCCTCCGCTTGTTCTCCGCTTCCCATTGCTTCAGGAACGACCCGTACCCGATATCCTGCACGATGCCTTCCCGCTTCGCCAGCCGGAGCTGCACCTTGTCTTCTACGATCGCCGCGAGCGTATCCGCGCGCAGCTTGTCGACGGTGCGCTCCCCGCCGTAGGCGCTCGCCCAGAAATCCGGCGTATCGGCCAGCCGGTACGTCTGTTGAAAATAATCGTAGACGCCCGCCCGCTTGGTCGATTGCTTGCCGCGGAACTCCGCCGCCGTTACGGGCTCCCCGTCAATCGTCGCCACGACCGCCGAATCCGGCACGTCCGGGCTCTTGGCCGCCTGCGCCCGATAGACGGACACCCCGATCAGGATCATTGCCAATACGACGAATCCTGCAGCCGCGAACCGCAGGCTCTTCCTTCGACGCCCCGGAACGGTCGCCGTACGGCGGGACGCGTCCGCTCCTCTCTGGGTAGATTTCCCCTTGCGCTTGCGCATATCCTTGTTCGTCGCGATCGTCATCGACCTCCCCGCCAGGCTGAAAATGAAACAAGCAAGCGGCTCAAGAAGCAAGCCGCCTGCCAAACGCGATCAAGGCACTTGAACGAAGCTCCACTGCTGATTCTGTCCGCCGTTGTCGTAATATTGAATCGCATCGCCACCGTCGACGAGCGACACGCCCGACATGTCGAGCAGCTTGCCGCTCTGCCGGTTCGCGAGCTTGTAGTACCCGCCGCCGGCGCTCGTCAGCGACCAGTTCTGGTTCCAGTTGCCGTTATCCGCGTACTGGGAGCACATCGCGCCGTCCAACGTGGACGCGCCGTAAATCTCCAGGATTTTGCCGTTTGCCCGGTTCTTGAATTTGAAATAGCCGCCGCCAACGTCGATTGCCTGCCATTGCTGGTACGTCGCCCCGAGGTCGGACCACTGCTCGATCTGAACGCCATCGGAGGAAGAACCGCTTTCCGGCCCGAGCATTTTGCCGCTCTGGCGGTTAACGATCTTGTAATACGCGTTATTGACGAGCGGGCCCGAGGCGCCTGCGGCAAGCGTCAGGTTGCCGAACGCGGACGTATCGGTCCAGTTGTTGCCCGTGCCGCTCCACATCAGCTGGCTGTTGCGGTCGCCGCCGTCATCGTCGTCATTGTTCGCGATATCGAGCCCGATGACCGTTCCCGCCGATGGGGTAATGCCGAGATTGGACCACGGAATGGCGATTTCGCCGCTGAAGCCGCCGGAGATATTCGCCGTCGCATGAAGCACGCCCGTCGTGTTCCCGCTTCGCTCGAAGAGGCCCGCAGCGTCGTTCCAGCGGATCGCGAACTGCCGGTCGTACGAATCGTAGCCCGTGCCTTTGTTATGGTCGGCGTCCACGTAGATATCGAACGAATCGTCGTTGTACATGTCCGTCGAATCCTTGTACAACGCGCTGTCCAGCGCTTGAATGCCGACGTACAAATACGTGCTGTCCCAAGCCGCGCCGAATTGGACCGTATTGTTCGGCACGCCGCTGATCGTCTTCGCGACGTTCGTATTGATCGACCAGGCCGTCTCGTTCAGGCTTCCGTCGATCGTCATGGGCGTGGATACTTGCTGCGCCGACAGCGAAGCCGTTGACGACGTGCCGCCCGTATACTCGCTTGCCCCGATGTCCGGCGAGCCGTTATAGAGCGAAGCGCCCCAGAAATCAAGGCCGCCGTTGCCCGTGATCGTCTTGCCGCTGTCGATCGCCGGGGAGCCGGACTGCAGCTTGTAGCCGTCGACGGTCGAACGCCCGTCTCCGCCGGAACCGCCGTTCACGAACAGCGGATTGCCCGTGACCGCATGCGCGTCGCCCGCCGGAGGCGTGAAGCCGTAGTACAGGTTATGGTCGTACTGATGCACGGATGGCAGGCTGACCGTGCCGCCGCCCGATACGTAGAAAATATTGTTCTCGTACGAATTGTTCAGCGTATCGCCATCCCACGAAGCAATCTTGTTGCCGTGAATGACGAAGCCGGATCCGTCGCCGTTATAGAACGTGTTGTTATAGAAATGCGCCGGATTGCCGTCGACGATCGTTGCCGTGCTCCAGTGCTGATGATGGTCGTTCTGGCTGATGTTGTAGCGGACGATATCCTGTCCGTTCTGCAGGTTGCCCGTGCTCATGAAGAAGCCGCCGGCATTGTCATGCGAGTAATTGTATTGATAGAGGTGTGTGCCGTACGTGTTGAGGTCGGTGTCGAACGCCATGGAATCGTTGTCCACGCCGGATTGGAAATGCGTTCTTGCCACTTCGTTGTATTGGAACGTGGAATCCTTGGACGACCAGGACCAGACGGCGGCGATCCAGCGATGGTTCGTGCCGTTCACGCCCGCGTTGTAGACCGTGTTGTGATCGATGACGGCGCCGTTGCCGTATCCGATGACAATGCCGTCGGCCCCCGTCCGGTTAATGGCGTTGTTGCTGATTTTGAGGTTCGTGTACCAGGTCGCGGCCGTCGCATCGTTATACTGCGTGCCGGTCCCGTTCGAGTAGATGCCGATGGTCGAAATATCGTGAATCTGATTGTTCTCGATGCGCAGGTCGTTGAACCGCGAAAGCGCGGAGCCCGGCGCGCCGTCCCATACCGTAATATAGATGGCGGCGTTGTAGTACATGTTCTCCGGCGAGGCGTCGCGATCGGAAATGCCCTTGACGTTATGAATGTTGAGGTTGTTCAAATAAATGCTGTTCAGCGTGCCGACGCCCTGTCCCGCCACCAGGATGCCGTGCCGCTTGGCGACCGTCGCGGAATCGTTCGTAATCTCCAGATTCTGCACGGTCACGTACTGCACGTTGAAGAGCTTGATCGCTTCTTCCGCGCCGCCCCCGTTGATGATCGGGTCCGCGCCCGTCCCGTACTTGCCGAACGTAATCCGGCCCGCGCTGCTGCCGGAGCTGCCCGGACTGAGCGTGCCCGTCCAGGCGCTTCCGGATTTGAAGAGAATGCTGTCGCCCGCCGAGAACGACGCGCCGTTAACTTTGGCCAGCGTCTTCCAAGGGGTGCTCGTGCTCGTACCGTTATTGCTGTCGCTGCCCGACACCGAGTCGACGTAATACGTCGCGCCCGCCGCCCCGGCGGGCTTCGCCGCCAATCCCAATGAAGCGAGCAGCAGCAGCAATGCCATGGTGAAGCCAATAGCCGCGTTTCTTGCCTTCCATCCAGCCGACATCCCATAACCTCCTTGTTATTGTCTTACAGACAATGAAACAACGCGGTCACCGTCGATGCTGAACCGGCATCACCCCCTTCGCGGGCCGACTTGGCCTACTTCCTGCCCAGCGCCTGCCGGATGCTGATCTCCACCGGCGAGTAGTCGTCCGGGTCGGCCCGGTCGTAATTCATCCGCTCCTTCAGCGGCGTCTTCTGGTTGCACATGAAGCGCGGGCTGCCGGAATGGTTCTGGGAAGGCGTGTGATACAAGAACGGATGGCACAGGATAATGTCGCCGGGCGATGCCGTCGTCTCGGCAACGCGCAGCTTGAAGCCGTCGGCATCGGTATGCCACTCGTCCATGAAGCGCTTGACCCGCTCCGGATCTTCTTCGCCTGCTCCGGTCAAGCCGGTCAGCTCCGACAAGTACGGATGCTCCAGATTCAGCATGTCGATGCCTTCCTGCGGCTCAAGTCCTTCGGGATGCTTCTCCAGAAATTTCGCCACGACCTTGTGCGAACCTTCTATGATCAGCGTTCCGCCGCCGCGAGGTCCGATTTCGGAGAAGATGCACAGACACAGCAGCCCTTGATCGGGGCTGTCCACGTAGTGGCGGAAATGGCCGCCGTCCCAATGCCAGCCGCCCGTCGGCACGGTCCACGGCTGATCGGCGCCGAGCGCGAAATTGACCGGCCACCAGCCCCATGTGGAGACGACCTCCTCCTGCCCGTATACGCCCCGGTCGATCCAGCGGCCATGACCGGTCAAATCTTCGATCGCGTCCGCCATCCGCACCGTATTGCAGCGGTCGAAGGCGCCCCCGTCATACGCTTCCCGCAGGTAGTACATCGGCCGCTGCCATGTGCCGCGGTCTTCCCGGTCAACGCCGAATTGGGCCAGCTTCTCCCAGATGAACTGCTGGCATTCCAGCGCCAGCTCGCGCGGGAACGCCTCTTCGACCTTCACCCAGCCGCGTTCGATGAAATGCGCGATTTGCTCTCTCGTCAATACTTTGTTCTCCATGATGCCGCACCTTCGCTTTCCGTCCTGAATACGGCGAGAAAGCCAGCGCCGCGAGAGCACTGACTTCCCAGCCTAGATCACACTTACTGGCCTTTGGCCGCACGCCATGCGTCGAGCTGCTTCTGCTCCTCGGCGATGACTTTCTCGATGCCGGCCGCCTTCAGCTTGTCGATATACTTCGGCAGGTACACGTTCGGATCGAGCGTGCCGGATTGGAGACCCGAGTTGAATTCCTTGCCGACGTTGGAGATGGCTGCCGCTTCGGTCTTCACGTTCGTCGGATCGAAGACGAAGCCGAGCAAGGCGTCGTTCTTCGCCGCTTTGTTGAAGTCCATGAACTTCTGCCACTTCTGCGGATCTTCGTTCGCCCACAGGTAATCGTTGAACTGGTTGCCGAACAGCCACGCTTGGTTCAGGTTGTAGCCCGACGTCTGGGCCGTCACGCCGTCCGCGAAATCGATCGTGTTGTCGCCGACTTTCTTGTAGTGCTTGCCTTCGATGCCGAAGGCGATCAGGTTGACCAAATATTTATCCGTATACAGCAAGTTCAGGAACATCATCGCGCGATCGGGGTCTTTGGACGTCCGGGAAATCGACGTCATCGCGCCTTGCGTGTCGCCGGTGCCGATGATCGGCTGCGTCAGCTCGACCTGCACCCATTGCACGCCCGTTGCCGTGCTGACTTCGGCGTCTTTGCCCGGCTTCAGCTGCTCCGGATACGAGAACGCCTTGCCCGCTTTCAGACCGCCGCTCAAGTCCTGCAGCGTTGCCGCGTCTTTGTTGACGTAGCCTTTCTGGTACCACGAATGGATGAGATCGTAGCCCGCTTTCGCCTCGGGCGTTTCAAGGCCGTTGATCAGCTTGAAGTCCGTTTGTCCGAGCGGGAGCGTTCCGGCGCCGCCTTCGAAGTGGTCGAAATTGTTGGAGTTCCATACGTTGAGCAGCGAAATGTCCTTGTTCAGATAGAACGGCGTAACGCCAGGCTCGCTCTTCTTGATGATATCGAAGTACGGCTCCAGGTCTTCCAGCTTCTTGATCGTCGTAATGTCGATGTTGTATTTGTCCACGAGGTCTTTGCGGAGCATAACGCCCCATTGCGTCGCCATTTCCTTATTGGTCGGCATGCCGTAGTTCTTGCCGTTCACCTTGGAGCCTTCGAGCAGCGCAGGCTCGATGACGGCTTTCGCATCCGGCGCGTCCTTGTCGATCAGGTCCGTCAGGTCGATGATGTTGCCTTGGGAAATCTTCGTCGAGAAGCCGTTCCAGGCAGCCGTGTACAAGAGATCGAACGGTTCGCTGGACGCGAATTTCAAGTTCATTTTGTCGTCCCAGCTGCCCCAGTCGATGACTTCGAGGTCGAAGGACGCATTGATCTTGTCTTTCAAATATTTGCTGACTTCCTCGTTGACCAGCGCTTGATCCTTCTGGGAAGCGGCGCCCGGCACGAACCATTTGATCGTGTACGGCTCCAGCTTGGCCGCGTCGGAACCGCCGCCGTCGTTCGCCGCTGTATTCGTGCCGCCGCCATTCGCTGCGTTGGTTGCCGCGGAATCGTTCGAAGCCGCGGCGTTCGTGCCGCCGGAATCGGCGCTGCCGCCGGAGTTGTCGTTATTGCTGCCGCAGCCCGCGAGCAGCGCGGACACCGCGAAAGTAGCGGCTAAGGCTGTCAATCCTTTGCTTTTTAGGCCTTTCATCGTAGGAACCCTCCTGTTTTTTAGAATGATGCCATTGTTCTGTATGCTAACCGGAAACCCGGGATTAGCCTTTCACCGCGCCGACGGTCAGGCCGGCGACGAAATACCGCTGGAAGAACGGATACGCGAGCACGATCGGACCCATGCCGACGATACACATGGCCATCCGCACCGTTTCGCTCGGAATCTTGGCGATTTCCTGCGCGCCGACGGCCGTATTGCTCTGGGCGTTGGACTGCAGAAACTGCAGGTTGCGCATGACGCGGTACATCATGTACTGGAGATTGACCATTTTGTCGTTGTTGATGTAGACGAGACTGTTGAACCAGTCGTTCCAGTAGCCCAGCGTGTAGAACAGGCCGATCGTCGCCATGACCGGCAGCGAGAGCGGCAGCACGATGCCGAAGAAGATGCGGAACTCGCCTGCCCCGTCGATCTGCGCGGATTCCAGAATCGACGGATGGATCGTCTGCTGGAAGAAGGTCCGCGTCGTCAGCACGAGGAACGCGCTCATGAGCAAGCCGGGAATGATCAGGGCGAACAGCGTATCCTTCAAGTGAAGGATATTCGAATAGACGAGATAGCTCGGTACGAGACCGCCTCCGAAAATCATCGTGAAGAAGATGAAGAAGGAGAAGAAGCCCCGGAATTGAAAATCCATGCGCGACAGCGGATAGGCGTACAAGGCCGTCATGAGCATGCCGGCGATGCTGCCGATGATCGTCGTGGCGATGGAGATGCCGTAGCCCAGCATGATTTTATGCATGTCGTAGCTGAGGTAATGGTAGGCGGCGGTGCTCCACACTTTCGGAATAATCGAATAGCCGTGCAGCGTAATCGCGTTCTCGTCGGACAGCGAAGCCGAGATGACGAGCAGGATCGGGAACAAGCAGGCGATGCTATAGAGAATGAAGAAGACGTTGACGACCAGATTGGAGCCGCTCGAAATCGAATTGATGCGTTTGGCTTTCCTTGGGTTGGAGGCGCCGGCCGCGGCTGCCGGAGCCTGCGCAGTCGTAATGCTCATTGCGGTTGTCGCTCCCTTCTTTAAAATAATGCGCTCTCTTTATTGACTTTGCGGACGATCAGGTTGACGGTCAAGACGAGCACGAAGCCGACTGCCGATTGGTACAAGCCTGCCGCGGAGGACATGCCGATGTCGCCTAGCGAAAGCAGCGCGCGGTACACGTACGTGTCGATAACGTTGGTCGTCGGATACAGCGAGCCGGAATCGAGCGGCACCTGATAGAAGAGACCGAAGTCGGCGTTCAGGATGTGTCCGACGGCCATCAGCATAAGAATGATAATGATCGGCCGGATTTGGGGCAGCGTGATGCTGACGACCTGCCGCCATTTGGACGCGCCGTCCATTAGGGCAGCCTCGTAGTATTCGTTATCGATGCCGACGATGGCCGCCAAGTAGATGACCGTGGAATAACCGATGTTCTTCCAGATGTAGATGAGCGGAAGAATGTACGGCCAATACTTGGGCTCGTTGTACCAGGCGATGGCATCCATGCCGAGCGGTTCGAGAATATGCGTATTGATGAAGCCGAACTCCACGCTGAGCATGGAATAGCCGAGATAGCCGACGACGACCGCTGAGAGGAAGTAGGGCAGGAACATGATGTTCTGATAGAATCGCGCGGCGATCCGGTTGCGCAGCTCATTGAGCAGAATCGCGAAGGTGACGGCGATGACCGGCGTGATGGTAATGAACAGCGCGTTGTACAGCACCGTATTCCGGGTAATGATCCAGGCATCCGACGTCTTGAACAGAAACTTGAAGTTGTCGAAGCCGATCCATGGACTGGTGAGCCACCAGTAGTGCAAGTTCATATCGATTTTCTTGAAGGCGATGAGCGTGCCAAACATCGGCAGGTAGTTGTTGATCAGCAGGTAGAGCGTTCCGGGGAGCATCATCAGCAGCAAGTAGCGGTTCTTATATACTTTGCGGCCGAACGAAAAGCGTTTTCTTCTCAATTCCGTGTTCAGTACATTCACCTCATGTTTATTTCGACATCGATTTTGTTCTAGACCTATTGTAGAAGAGATCGATGGGAGCAGATAGGAACAGAAATGACATAGATGACGTTATTATGACAAACCCCCGCCAAGCAGCTTGGCAGGGGTTGAGGTTGTCCGGGACCGCGCGCGCCGCGGTCAGCCGACGATGCTCTGATAGCGTTTGCGATACTCTTGCGGGGTAATGCCGACCGTCTTCTTGAATACCTTGCCGAAATACGAGAAGTTCTCGTAGCCCAAGGCATCGCCGATATCGCTGATTTTCTGGTTCGTCTCCGTGAGCAGAATCTTCGCCTGATTGATCTTGGCCAGAATAATGAAGTCCATCAGCGACTGGCCGGTCTCCTTCTTGAAGAGGCGGGACAGATACGCGGAATTCAGATAGACGTGCGCGGCGATATCCTCCCGGTTGACGTCCCGGATATTCGCCTGAATGTAATTCTTCACCTTCTCGATATTCGCGCGGTGATCGCCTTCATGCTGGCTGAAGTAGTCCATGCCGGCCGTCAGCAGGCGCTCCGCCCAGCTCTTCAGACGGGCAAGCGACCGCGTCGCGGAGCTTTCGCCGCCAAGCAGCTTGGCGCCGACGACCTCCTTGGCCGGCCAGCCTTTCCGGTGGGAGACATGGTACACCATATGCAGCAGCAAATAATAGACGGCCTCCAGCGACTCGTGCGTCACCGGCTGTCCGGCGAGCTCCTTGAACGCCGCGGACAGCCGCTCCAGCAGCTCCGTCTTCTTGCCCGCCTCGAACAGGACGATCCATTCCGCCCAGTCGATGCAGGCCGGCGCCTGCGCCTGCTGCCGGCCGCTCCGCTCGAAGCCGAACTCCCGCAGGAACATGACCGTCTCCGATGCCGCCACGCTGCTTTGCTCCATCTCCAGCAAGGCATGATACGTCTCCGTCAGCCCGCCGATGTCCGCGGGCTCGCCGATGTAGCAGGACAAGCGGCAATAGAAGTATGCGGACGACGCCTGCATGTATCGGCCGCACACGTCGGCAAGCTGCTCTTCGCCGAGCGCCCCCTCGTCTTCGTAGAGCAGCACGAACAGCACGCCGCCCGCATCCCGGATAACGGCGCCCCTTCGGGAATCCAGGAACATCTCCTCCGCGCTCTTGAGCAGCGCGTACTCCAGAATCTCCTCGTCCCGCTTGCTGAACGCTTCGCGGAACTCCTCGACGCTGAGCAGAATCGGCCTGACCCGCGTCTGCGGCGTAATCGGCAGGCCGTACGTCTCGATGGCCTGCGTAAGCCGCCCGCCGCCCGGCATGACGCGCGCTTCCAGCACGTCCCGCCAGAACTTCTCCCATAGCAGCGGCTTCTGCGATTCCCACAGCCGGGCGTACTTCTCGTACCGCTCCGAGTAGTCCCGCTTGTTCCGCTCCTGCCGCAGCTTCTCGCATGCCCGCGAGACGACCTCCGCGATCTGCTTGTGCTTGACCGGCTTCAGCAAATAATCGAAGCCGCCCAGCTGGATGGCCTGCTGCGCATACGCAAAATTCGCATGGCCGGTGAAGAAGATCGTCAGCGTGTCCGGTTTATGCTCGTTCACCCATTCCAGCAGATCGAGCCCGTTGCTGCCGGGCATCTCGATGTCGCATATGATGATATCGACGGGGTTCGCCTGCAGCTGCTCCTTGGCGGATTTGACGCCGTAGGCGCTGAACAAGCCGGTAACGCCGATCGACGGCCAGTCGATACAATTCATGATCGCCTCAACGGCATATTTCTCGTCATCGACGACGAGCACGTTATACATCGCTGTCTCCTCCTTCGTTATCCCGTTCCACGGGCAGCCGAATGCCGATCACCGTGCCCGCCGGCTCGCCGGCGGAGAACCGGACCTCCGCCCGGTCACCGTAAATCATGCCGAGCCGGCGCTTGACGTTCCAGATGCCGAGCCCGCCGGCCCCTTCCCCGCCGCTCTCCGAGGCGCCGGTCTGCAGCTGCCGCAGCTTATCCGGCGGCAGCCCGCGGCCGTTATCGGCGATGACGATCTCGCAGCCGCCGCCATTCGGCAGCGGGTTGACCGCAATCGAAATGACGTAGAGCCGTTCCTCCTCCGGCATACCGTGAATGACAGCGTTTTCGATAAAGGGCTGGATCGTGAGCGGCGGCAGTGGATATTCGGCGTAGCTGCCGGGAATATCGACCTCGAACGCCAGCTTGTCGGGAAAGCGCAGCTTCTGGATTTCCAAATAGTTCGAGATGTGGTCGATTTCTTCCGAAAGCGTGATGGTTTCGCGGTGCGCCCGCGTAATGAAGCGGAAATAATCGGCCAGATGCTCGGTCATCTTCTCGACCAGGTCGTTCTTCCGCAGGGACGAGAGGCTGTAGATAATATTCAGCGAGTTCAGGTAGAAATGCGGGTTGATCTGTGCCTGCAAATGCTTGAACTCGGCCTCCTGCTTCTTCAGCATGCCTTCGTACACGTCGATCTTGAGCCGGCTGATCTGGCCGGCCATGCCGTTGAACGTATCGATGAGGAAGGCGAACTCGAACGACGATCCTTCCTTCAGCCGGACGCTGAGGTCGCCGTGCATGATTCGCCGCATGCCGGACATGAGCGCCTGCATCGGCTTGAGCAGCGTCCGCTTGAGGAAGATCGAATAGAATACGATAACGATCAGCCCCAGCACCGGAATCAGATAGATCGCCCACTGAAAATAGAACAGCTGTTTCAGCAGGCTGTTCTCGGGCACGATGGCGATCATGTGCGCCGGCGCCTGCGCGAACGCGGCGCTGACGGCCAGATAGCCGAGGCCGCTCTCGCGGTTGAACTTACGGTAAGCCTCGCTGCCGGGCTTCTTCAAGCTGTGCTCGATATTCGCGACGTCTTCGTCCGTCAGCGTCGTTGCCGTGAGCGGCACGCCCGCGTTGGAGACGAGCAGCTCCTCCAGCCCGGAATCGAGCGGCGCCGCGTTCAGCTCGTCGATCAAGGTCTCCGCCTTGATCAAGGCGCCGACGAATATCGCGGCGTCGGCCACCCGCTCGATGCGGACGAAATAATTGGCGTCTTCCGTTTGGATGATATCCCACGCATGCACTTGCCGAAGCTTCGTATTGGACAAGTATTCGTCGAGCACATGGTGATACCGCTCGATTTCGCCGTACGAGCGCTGGCTCGTGATCAGTCTGCTCGGCTTGTCCAGATAGACGAAGAACGTATCGACTTCCTTATAGGAGCCCTGGTCCTGATCGAACGAATTGAGCAAGGACTGCTTGGCGAAGAAGTAGTCGCCGCTCTCCTCCGGATACGATGAGAGCGTTAACAAATTCGGGTAGGACGGATTGCTGGCCGTCTGCTTGAGCAGGTAGCTGACGGTCTGCCCCAGGGCAATGTCCTGCTTCGCCGCCTGGGTAGAGATCAGGTTGCTGTTGGACTGCGACACCTGTTCCCGCACGACGTTCATCGCGTAATAGTTGTTATAGAATAGAAACAGGATGAGAGGAACGGTGACAATGATGAAGCCGATGATGAATTTATACCGCAGCGTACGTTTTTTCCGAACCATGACGATCTACCCGCCTCCGCATTCAAACACGACTCTCCTAATCCGTTAGATCTAATCCTAGCGTAGCACTCCGGGGTCGAAAATGCGATAACACATTCTACGATCCCCGCGCCCGTTCCTGCCGCCCACAACCGTTGGAAGGGAAATCCTGTTCCAACATTATACTAGCGAACGCAACAAGAAGGCTATCCTTTCGGCGCTGCCGCTTGGAAGGATAGCCTTGCGGGGCCTCGCTCTGCCGTGCGGCGCATCATGCCGCTAACCGCGATCGACGGCGGCAGCCGCCTCGCGCGCGGCAATCAGGCTCGGCAGGTCGGGCTCGGGGACCGGCCTGCTGTGCAAATACCCTTGCACATAGTCGCAATCCCAATTCTTAAGCAGCGCAAGCTGCTCCTCCGTTTCGATGCCTTCGGCGACGACCTGGTGTCCCAATTTATGCACGAGCGCGATGATCGATTCGACAATCGCTTTCTCGCCTGCCGCGGCGGCCATGTTCTGGATGAACGACTTGTCGATCTTGAGCGTATGGATCGGCAGCGACATCAAGTAGCTGAGCGAGGAGTAGCCGGTGCCGAAGTCGTCCAGGGCGATTCGCACGCCCAGGCGCTCCACTTCCCGCAGGACGGCGGTCGAGCTCTCCAGCGAGTCGATCAATACGCTCTCGGTAATTTCGATCTCGAGGCATTCCGGCCGCAGCTTCGTATCGCGCAGCGTCCGCGCGATGATCTCGGCCAGGCCGGACTGTCTCAGCTCTACCGCCGAGACGTTGACCGAGATGCTGTAAGGCTTGCCGAACGCGCGCTGCAATTCGACCGTTCTGAGGCATGCCTCCCGCATGACCCATGCGTCGATCCGCCCGATCAGTCCCGCTTCCTCCGCGATCGGAATAAATTCCATCGGCGAGATGGCTCCCAGCTCGGGGTGATGCCAGCGCGCCAGCGCTTCGAAGCCCCGTATGCGGCCCGTCGTCGTCTCCAGCTGCGGCTGGTAATGCACGCTCAGCTCGTTGTTGTCCAGCGCCGTGCGCAGCGCCTGCTCCATCCGCGATTTCTTGACGACGGCGTCGTTCATCCCGCCCTCGAAGAATTGCGCGTTGTTCCTGCCCAGCTCTTTGGCCCGATACATCGCCGTATCCGCGTTCTTCAGCAGCTCCTCGCCCGACAGGCCGTGCTCCGGATAGACGGCGGCGCCTATGCTCGCCTTCACGACAATCCGCTGCTCCTGGATCATGAAGGGCGGCAGGAAGAGCTCGCCGATCGTATCCATCAACGCCTTCAATCGTTCCCGGTCCGGCGCGTCTTCCAGCAGAATGACGAATTCGTCTCCGCCGAACCGCGCAACCGTGCCTTCCGCGCCAAAATGGGTCGTCAGCCTGTTCGCCGCCTGCCCCAGCAGCCCATCGCCCACGGTATGGCCGAGGGTATCGTTGATCCGTTTGAAGTTGTCGATGTCGAGGAAGACGATCGCCGGCTTCGCGCCGGCCGCTTCCGCATGCTCGACGGCACGCTGCATGCTGTTCGCGAACTGCCTGCGGTTCGGCAAATTCGTCAGCGGATCGTAGAAGGCGAACGTGCGCAGCGAATCGACCATATGATTGAAGGCATCGCCCAGCTTCTTGAACTCGTCGTCGCTGTCGATCGTCACATGCCCCGACAAATCGCCTTCGCCGATCCGATCGGAGGCGGCGGCCAGCGTATGGAGCGGCCGGATAATCGAACGGATGATCAGCGAAATGATGCCCGCCGACAGCAGAAGCGCGCCGAGCAGGACGAACAGCGTCGTTTGGAAGATGGGACGAACGGCTTGATTGATCTCCTCCTGATCGATTTCCCCGACGATCTTCCATCCGGTCAGGTCATTGGTCAGGAAGATCGCCTGTTTCTGCCGGCCATCCGCCTTGTACCTGATCGCGCCCGACGGCCGCGCAAGGATCGAGGCATACGGCTCGGCCTCGGCCTTCGTGCCGATCGCTCCCTGCGGGCCGGCAATGAAGCCCCCGTCGCTGTCCAGCATATAGACGAAGCCGCTCTCGCCGATTTTCGACTGATTCACGCTGCGGGTCCATTCGGCCAGCGGAATGGAAATGACGAACACGCCCCGTCGGTCCGCCGTCGCTGCCGATACGGGCACCACGTATCCGGCATCCTTCACTTTGGACAGGATCGGCCGGGACAGCATCGCTTCGCCCGGGTTCGCCATCGCCAGCTTGTACCAGTCCCGTCCTCGGGGATCGTAATCGGGATCCGTGAACACGGCCGACTTCGGCGAAATCATATAAGCGCCTTGATCCGACGCCACGAGCGGATTGCCCATTTCCGGATTTTGCTTGATGAGCCCGTCGAGCATCGCGCGAATCGCCGGGTCTTCGTCCCCTTGGCGCGGCCCGATGTCCCCGGCATTCGTCAAGCCCGCGATGAGCAGCGTTTCGCGTTTGCGCAGCTCGATCGTCTGCTCGATGGAGCAGTTGAGGATTTCGACATTCCGGCGCATTCCCTCGAGCGTCTTCTTGGATACCTGCCTATAGGCCGTTCCGTAGGAGAACCAGCCGATCAGCACGCAGGATAGGGATAGAATGATCAAGACGGAGAAAATCAATTTTGTCCTTACGTTAAAGAACCGCATACGATCCACCTCTTTATATCGCCGATCTCCATGACCATTTCCGCCTTCATTCGACAATATTCCGCTTCAATTTACAAAATTCTTCCTCTTTTAATTCTGAACGAAATCGAAAAACCCTTGAATTTCACATAAAAAAAACAGCCCGCTTCCGAATGGGAGCGGGCTGCTCGGCTGTTGCACTTCCGTGATCGTATGAAGGGATGCTTAACCGGTCACGCAGATGGCCGGTTCGAACGGCCGGATGGTACGGGGAACGGCTCGCTGGCGCGGCGCGGATGGCCGATTTTGCGCGGTTAGCCGGTCCGCACGGTCAGCTGGCACGCAACGTCAGCCGGCACGCAGATCCTGCTGTCATGCCGCAGCCGGCAAAGCGCGGCTGCCGCCTAGTCGAGGCCGATCGCGTCGTAAACCTCGTGATCGATGACGACCGCGGCCGACTTGACGGCCTTGGCGACCAGCGCGTCGTAGGCTTCGTCGGCCAGCTGCGCCGCGATGGCCTCCTTGACCTCCTCGAACGGATGCGTCTTGCCCGCTCCGCGCGCCGTCACGACGGCGACGACGAAAGCGCCGTTCTCCCGGAACGCGGCGGAATGATCGCCCGCCTGGAGCTGCTGTACCGCCGAGACGAGCTTCGGCGTCTCCAGCGAAGCCTCGCGCGCCGTATCCGCGTCCAGATTGATCGCCGTTACGGCCGCTTTGCCTTGGAATGCCGCCGCGGCTTCCTCCGCCGACAAGCCTTGATCGAGCTTGGCCGCGATGGACGCCGCCGCGCTTTCCGCCTCGTCGGCGGTGAACGCCGCGCCGTCGCCGAACGGGACGGAGATGGCCTCGGCTTGAATCGCCGCCCGTTCCGTGAATTGCTCGTCGGCATGCGCGTTATAGAAGGCGCGGAGCTGGTCGTCCGACCAGGTCATGCTTGCCTCGAGCCTGCCCTTCAAGGCGCCGATCAGATTGGAGTTCAGCAGACTGTAGTAGGCGGTCGCGGTGTATTGCTCCGGACCGTATACGCCCGGATCGTCGCTCCCCGCATGCGCCCTGCGCTTGTTCTCCGCCTTCAATTGCTTCAGGAACGAGGCGTACGAGATATCGTCCGTCAGCCCCTCCCGTTTCGCCATCGCCTGCTGCACCTTCAGCTGCACGGCTTGCGCAAGCGCATCCTGCTTCAGCTTCGTCAGCGGCACTTCGCCTCCGTACGTGTTCGTCCAGAAGCCCGGTTCGTCGTCGGCATCGTAGGCGGCTTTGAAGTATGCCGCCGTCTTCGCCTTCTGCGCCGCGATCGCCTGCCGGAGCTCTTCCTTGACTATGGGCTCCCCGCCCGCGGTGGCGGCAACGCGCAGCCCGGAGTCGCCTCCGCCGCGCTGCACGAGCAGCGCGACGACGGCGATAACGGCCAGCAGCAGCGCGACGGCAGTCAATACGATGACTCGAAGCCGCTTATGGAGGAATGCGGGCAACCGCGCGGGCAGCGGGCGCGCCGGTGATTTCAGAACCGCGTTTCTCATCGTCGCAAGTCTCCCTTCGGAATAAACGGCTTCAAGCCGGTTCGCTGAAGCGCCAGTCTGCCTTCCTGTCTTACTACATTTCTACCTTTCTGGCGTTCTCCCTTTCCGGCTTTCCATATCAGCCAAGACAACGGTCAGACGCCGCCTCTCAGTGCGGGAAGATGGTCTTGCCCGCAAGCGGATGCATCATCGACTTGCCGTCCCATACGAATGCGCGGATGCTCACGCCGTTCGTATTCGCCGGCAGCACGACCGTAGCCGTCAGCGTCTGGTTCGTAAAGGTTTTCACATTCGCGTTCTCCGTCGTGGATACCAGCAATCCGTTCGCGTTGTACACGCCCACGATCAATGACACGCTCTGATCGGCGTCCGTGGAGTTGACGATCGTCGTCGAGACTTTGACGATGCCGCTCGGCTGCAACGACGCAAGCGGCGTGCCGTCGCCGTTCGCGAACGACGGCGTCGAGACGGTCAAACCGTTGCCGACGATGATCGCCGCAGAAGCAGAGGCGATGTCGCGGCCGTTAATGGTCACGACCGCCTGCACATGGGCCGTGCCTGCGGCAACAGCGGTTACGACGCCTTGCGCCGATACGGAGGCGACGGAAGACGCGTCGCTTGAATACGTAATGGCGACCGCTTCTTTGGTCAGATCGAGCGTCTTGCCTGCCGCGTCTGCGCCGATGACGGCCAAGATCGTCGTGTCGCCCGTCTTGAGCTGCGACTTGTCAGGCGCGACAGACACCGTGGCGATGCTGTCCAGTCCGAAGTCGGCCAGGTATTGGAACTTCACGGCGTCGGCGACGACTTTGTCGTTGGCCAAGTCGCTGAGCGTCACGGAACCGCCCGTGCCGGCCGCGAACTTATGGTTGCCGAGCAATAGCCATTGTCCCGACGGCGACGTATATTCGTTGACCGTGTACGCCTTCGAGCCGCCGTCGAACTGCACGTTGAATGCGGCGTTCGTCGCTCTGCTCTCGTTGGATGCCCGCGGAGGCAGCCAGTAATACACCGCATAGTAGCCGCTCTGCGGCAAATTCGGCGTCCACTTAATCGTCTTCGCGCCGCTTCCTTTCGCGGTGTACACGTAGCCGTTCGCGTTCCCGCCGGTCGCCGCCGTCCACGTGCCCGTCTTCGCAGCGTCCGCATCGTCCACGATGACGGATGCGCTTGTCGTCCGGACCGTCAATGTGCCGCTGGCCGGCGAGACATTGCCTGACAAGTCGCGCGCCTTCACATAGAAGGAATACTCCGTGTCTGCGGTCAATCCTGTCAGCGTTGCCGAATTAGCCATGATGACCGACGCGATTTTCTCGTTCGTGGATGCGTTGTAGATGTCGGCATCCAGCGGCACGCCGTTCTCGCTCGCCGTCCAGGTCAGCTTCAGCGTGGAATCCGTCCGATCCTGCGCGGCCAGTCCCGTCGGCGCGGACGGCGCGGACGTATCGCTCTTCGCGCTTGCCGGATCTTCGAATATCCCGATATCCGGGGAGCCAGTATACAGCGTGTTGCCCCAGAAGTCCTTGCCTCCGTTGCCTTCAATGACGCGGCCTTCGCCAATCAACGGCGAATCGGCCCGCAGCTTGAAGCCATTCACTTTATCCATGCCGTCGCCGCCCGTAGGACCGACGAATTTCGGATCGACGTTCAAGTTGCGGACGCCTTGGCTCGGCGGCGTAGCGCCGAAGAAATCGTTGTTGTAGAATTTCGGACTTGCCGGATACGGCTGGCTGCCCTGCGACGTATAGAAAATATTGTTGATATACGTCGACTTCGGATTGTCCGACAAGAGGAAGCCGTCGCCGTTGTCGTTGTAGAACACGTTGTTGAAGAACAATCCGTTATCGTGCACTTCCACCGTCTTGCCCGACGAGCGGTGATGCTGGTCGTTGCGGCTGACGTTGTAACGGTAATAGTTCGTGCCGTTCTGCAGCTGGCCCATGTCCATCACGAAGCCGCCGGCATTGTCATGCGAATAGTTGTATTCGTACAAATGATCGCCCTGCGCGGCGATGTCGGTGTCGAAAGCCGAGGAGTCGGTCGAAGCGGCGTTCAAGTAATGCACCCGGGCCACTTCGTTGTGCCGGAAAATCGCGCCGTCCGTCTTCCATACCCAGACGCCGGCGATCCACTTGAAATCATACGAGTTGATCGCGACGTCGTACACGGCGTTGTTCTCGATCAGCGGGTTCTTGGCTACGCCGAGGACGATGCCGTCCGATCCCGTCCGCTCGATCGTGTTGCCCCGAACAACGACGTTCTGATGATACTGCGACGTATCGTTCGCGAAGCCGTCCATATTGATGCCGATCGTCTGCACGTCGTGAATATGGTTGTTCTCGATCAGCAGGTTTTTGAAATACGCGTGCTTATCGGCAGGAACATTCGATTCCCACTCCCAGGCATTAACCATGATCGCCGCGTTGTGGTTCTTGTTGACCGTTTCCCCGTCCGTGTCCGTGACCCAATCTTCACCGCTGACCGAGATGCCCGCCACATCGTGAATATCCAGGTCCTTGAGCTGGATGCCGCTCATCGGGCCTTCATGATGGGAGATGACCCAGACCCCGGAACGCCGGTGAAACTCCGTTTTGTAATCGTTCGGGTTCGCGGCATTGAAGTTCGTGATTTCAATGTCCTGCACCGTGATGTATTCATGGTTCTCGATCCGTACACCGTAGCCGCCGCCTCCGCCGTTGATGATCGGCTTGACGTCGCCGCCGTAGGAGCCGATCGTGATCTGGCCGTCCGCGCTGCCCGAGAACGTAACGTCGAGCGACTGATTCCACACGCTGCCCGATTTCAAAAGCACTTCATCGCCGGGATGCAGCTGGCCCGCAGCGCCCACCGAGCTGACATGGCTCAGCGTCCGCCATGGCTGGCCCGCGCTTGTTCCGCTGTTGGCGTCATTGCCGGTTACGGCATCCACATAATAGGTGATACCGGCTGCTTCGGCCGCTGCCGTGCCGGACGCGAAATTGCCGACGCCCGCCAACTGCAGCGTTAACGCGCCTAAAGCCGCCATCAGGCTTGCTTTCCATCGCTTGCTCGCTATCATTTCGTTAATCCTCCTTCATTCATCTTCGCATCGTACATTCTGACCAATATCGCCGCCGCTTCCGCCCGGGTCGTCGGTTCGTTCGGCGCGAAGCGCTGCTGGCCTCTTCCGCCCATCAGCTTCCGTTCGGCGGACAGCGCCGCATAAGGACGTGCCCACGGAGCAATGGCGTCCGAATCGGCAAAATCCGGCTTCGACGCCGCTTCCGGCTGCCAGCCCATGGCGCGAACCGCCATCGCCGCCAATTCGGCGCGCGTAATCGGCTTGCCGGCGCGGAACGTTAAGTCCTCGTAACCGGTAATCCAGCCTGCACGGATTGCGGTAGTCGCTGCGTCCTTCGCCCAGGCGGGAATCGCAGCCGCATCCTTGAATACAGGAGCGTTGGCATTCAGAGACGCCGGGTTCATTGCTCGGACAAGCATCGCCGCGAATTCGGCCCGCGTGACCGGCTTGTTCGGCAGGAAGCGGTTGTCCGCATACCCTTGCACGAATCCAAGTCCTGCCGCCCGCTTGATCGCTTCTTCCGCCCAGTGCCCGGCTATATCGGTAAGCGGTGCCCCGCCTCCGATGATCGCCTTCGCGCGGCTGACGCCTTTCACGATCGATTCGCCAAGCGCGGCATTGACCAGCTTCGTCCGGATGAGCGATATTTCGGCCGGTCCAGCCGCCTGCGCCACGAACGTGAGCGTCGCCAGCACGACAGTGCCGCTGTCGCCCGAACGCTTGCCGACCTTCGTATGCGCGAGCGTAATCGTGCCATCCTTGACGATCGGGTCGATGGAGAAGCCGTCCGCCATGTTGACGGCCGTTCTCAGCTTCAATCGCCTGTCGTCGTACCGGAGCGCGGCTTCGTACGCATAGACATCCGTAAGCGAGCTGCCGGTGACCGTGACCTTCACTTCCGCGCCGACAGCCGCCGCCGGCTTGTCGATCGTTAATGCAACGGACGGACTGCCGCCGGCGAATGCCATCGGCGGCCATCCGGCCGTAAGCGTCAAGCCGATCAACAGCAGCAACGCGAACGCTCGTTTAATCATGATGCCTTCTTTCCCCGATCCCCGCGCCGCCTGCCCGGAGCGGAACGCGCCTTGCGCGTCCCGCCCGGAAGCAGACGAGCCGCAGTTCCCGGAATCGTTATGTTAGTCGTTCAGCCAGTCATTCGTAATCATTTGCGCGATTGCGGCGAGCGAACGAATCGTAATCTCGCCTTCGTCGAACAGGTCCGCCTTCGCAATGTTAGCCCATTCCGGATCGTCCGACGTCTTGCCGAAGTATTTCGCCAGAATGGACAGATCCTGAATCGTAATATGGGTTGCGCCCGGTACAAGCGCAATGAATTGGCCTTTGAATGTCAGTACGGCCGCTTGCAGCGTTGCAACCGCTTGGTCAACGACGTACTGGCTTGCGCTGACGCTCGCGTACACGCCGTTCGCCGCAGCGATGGCCGACGACAGCGCGTCTTTGGCCGCTTGCGGATATTGGCCGACCTTCGTGCCCGCTGTTGCCTTGTTGTACGTCGACTGCGCAGCAGTAATCGCGTGCTGAAGCTCCGTTTTGTCGGTTACGACTACCGGTGCGTTGACGCTGTTCAGGAACGTCGTGACCGCAGCATTCAGTGCACTGACCGCTGCCGCAATCTCGTCCTGGCTCGCAGCCGCGTTATCGGCAACCGCTTGCGCCGCGTCGATTGCGTCCTGCAGCGCGGTAATGGCGCTTGCAGGGTATTGGCCTGCTTCGCTGCCTGCCACCGCCGTGTCGTGCTTCTCCTGCGCGCTTGCGATCGCCGCGACCAGCGTGGAGTGGTCTGCCGCCGTCAACAAGAAGGATACGGAGCTGTCCGCCGCGTTAATGACCCCGGCGTCGTTCGACAGCTGGAATTGCTGCATCGAAACGCCGGTCTCGCCCGCGGCTGCATCTGCTTTCACGGATGCGTTCAAGTCGAACAGATGCCCTTGCGCGGAGAAATCCGGTGCCGTGCTGCCGAGAACGACCAGAATTTGGCCGAGCTCCGGTTTGATCGCGGCATCGAGCACGCTCAATCCCGGTACGGCGGATTCGACGACGCCCGAAGCGAGCCGATCGGCATCTTCCGGATCGATCGCGAAACTCAACTTATTCGGATCGTAATGAATGACGGCCTGCATCATATTGAAGCTTTGCCCGCCCCCGCCCAGGAAGCCCGCTGCCAGCTTGACCGTGCCGCCGGCAACGGCGGAGTCCGGCGCGCTCAGCGTGCCGCGCGGCTCGTCCGTATTGACCGGTCCCGGCTCGCCCGGCGTGAACGAGAACGTCGCGCTCGTCGGACGGGTAATGCCGTCGCCGCCGACGGTCGCCGTATAGACGCCGCTCGCGTAAGCGCTGCCAGTAATCGGGAACGTGAAGGAATAATGGCCTTGAGCATCGCTCGGCGCTTGATCGATATAAGCGATCGCGCCGTTCGGATCGGTCACGAGCAGCGTAATGTCTCTGCCCGTCACGCTTGCCGCTTGCCCGGAAACCGTAATCAGGTTCGTCTCGCCGTTGACATTGACGTCCACCGAGACGTCCTGCGCGGGAGCCGTGCCGACTTCAAGATCGGCCTTGCCCCACTGCCCTCTGTTCTTCTTCACGGATTCGCCCGTCGTCGTCCAGCCCCACTGGCCGCGTCCGCTCGAGCTGCCGTCGTTCAGCACGGAGTTAAGCAGCAGGCTCTTGTGATCCCACGGATTCGTAAGGCCGATCTCGCTGAGCGGGATCGCCGCTTCGAGCGTGTAGCTCTTGCCGTCCTCTGCTTTCGTGCCCGCCAGCGGAATCGACGGGTACATGAAGCTCGAGTTGCGGTACACGTAGGATTGCGGGCCGTTGCTGATACTGCCGCTGATGACGACCTGCACGTCGCTCTCGAGCATCGTGTTCTTCATGTCCGGATGCTGGCTGTAGTCCAGATCCTCCGTGCCGAGGAACAGCTCGAGGTTGTCCCCCGCCCAGATGCCGTTGCCCGTGTTCTCGTTGATCATCGGCGTCGGATCTTGAATGACCGCGCCCACGTACAGATTGTCGGCGTCGTATTTGAAATACACCTTGGCGCCGTGATAATCGCCGTCCCCGTCCGTAATGCCCTCCAGCGTAATGGCGTTCGCGCCCTGCCATTCGCCCGTCGGATTCCCGTTGCCGTCCAGCTCAACGGTGCCGTTGATCGTGATCGGACCCGTCGCCTGCTTGATGGTCGTCTGCCCCGGCGTCTCCACCGGCGTACCGCCGCCATCGTCCGACGGATCGCCGTAGCCCACCGCGATGCGGGTCATCCGCGGATGCTTGATGCCGTACAGCTCGCCCGACGTGAAGGCCGGCATCCGGACTTGCACGAAGCGCGTGCCCGCTGGCAGATTGCCGATGTCGATCGTCGTCGGCAGCCAGTCGGGGCCGTATGCGGTTATCGGTTTATGGTAGGAGCTGCTTTGCGTGGCGTTCGTGTACGTCACGCCGTCCGGCGAGGCCCAGACCTCGAAATAGTTCGAAGGGATGAAGTTGAAATACCCTTCCGCATATACGCTCTTGGCCTCCTTGCCTTCCGGCACCTCGTACGTCAGCCCCTGATCGGCCTTCGTCGCGTCAATGCGTTCGACGATCGCCAGGTTGGTGAATGTCCGCGCGTCCCAAATCGAGCTGGCGAAGCTGACGACGTTCAGATTGCTCGTATCCGCACTGGAAGCAAGCTTGGTGAAATCCTCCATTCTGTCGGAGATGTAGTCGTTCACCGGCGCCGTGGACGCCGTGCTCGTCAACGTTACATTATCCAAGGCGAAGTCCGCATAGCTGTCCGGATCGCTAAAATGGCTTGCCTGCGGCAGTCGGATATGTAGATACTTGGTTCCCGCCGCTACCGGGCCGGAGATGTATGAGGCAATAAGTTGTGAGTGATCGGTCACGAGGTCCGGCTTCAGCTTCCGCACCATCGTTACTTCCTGACCGTCCGTAAACGTGCCCGTGCCGCTGTCGTACGTAGCCTCGAACACCTTCAGTTCGTCGGAGGCCGTGAAATTCAACTTCCATTTGTTAGCGTTTACATCAATCGTCACGCCTTTGAAGCTGGTGTCGCCGGCGTAATAATACAAGTCGCCCGGGCCCGTAACCAACCCGTCTGCAGCACTTACTCCCGATTCCAGAAATACATTGTCCAGCGTGTCTAAGGTGTCTTTGAACTTGCCCGTTCCGTCGAACGTCACGGCGCTTCCCGTTCCGTCCCCGGCATCCGCGCTCGCCTGACCGGCCGCGAACAGTCCGTTCGAACTGCCCAGCAGCAGACTCATCAAGCTCAGCGTCTTCAGCCATTTGAACTTCCTGCTCATTCCTTCATCTCCTCTCAACTCTGCTCTGACATGCGTTAATATGATACAATTAGTATCAATAAAAAGCTATGCTTTATTGTGCTATTTTTAGTGTTTTTATGACTAAACTGCGTGGTGCGACCCCCTAAATCGCATGGCGCGACCCCCTAAATCCCCCTCTCCAGGGGGACCCCAAGGGCCTCCGGCCCTCTGGACACCCGGAATGGTATAACGTCGATGCTACAGAGCAGCGCACTCGGGAGACGTCGGTGCCGGGCCTCGTTTTCGTCCCTCGCGGGACACACTTCCCATTCGGCGCTCGCGAGCTGCCTGCTGTCCCTTGCGGGACCATGAGAACGTCATGCGCCGCAGAGACGGTTGGGAGCCAGTACGTGCCGGGGCTCGCTTTCGTCCCTCGCGGGACACGCTTTACGTTGGAGCGCCGCAAGCCAGCGCCTTCGGCTGGCTTGCCTGGGGCGGCAGGTTCTCGCCGCCTGGCTGTTCCGCAAGCCGGCGCCTTTGGCTGGCTTGCCCGAGGCGGCAGGTTCTCGCCGCCGAAGTTGGTGTTACAGCTGCCTGCGGCAGCTGCCGAGCTCAAACTGCCCGGAGCTTCTCATTAAATACGAATGTGCCGCCTCATTTTGTCCCTCGCGGCACACACTTCACCTTGGGCGCTCAAGGGGCGCTCGCGATGCGAACCGCCTGCTGTCTCTTGCGAGGCACGCTTTACGTTGGAGCGCTGCAAGCCGGCGCCTTTGGTTGGCTTGCCCGGGGCGGCAGGTTCTCGCCGCCTGGCTGTTCCGCAAGCCGGCGCCTTTGGCTGGCTTGCCCGAAGGCGGCAGGTTCTCGCCGCTGAAGCTGGTGTTACAGCTGCCTGCGGCAGCGGCTGGTTTTAAATCGAGGGCTCTTCTACGAAATGAGAGTCGTCGAAAAAAAAAAAAAAAAAGCCGAAAAGTCCATTGGACTTTTCGGCACCAGATCGTAGGGAAACCCATGGTAGAGACATTGAGTGGCTGGTATTATTTGAACGGCGGACCTCGGGCAGTAGCGGCGGCCACTTTCCCGTTTTCCAGCTTGATCCGAAGCTAATCACGTCGCTTAAGGAGGAATAGGCAGCAGCACTGTCTTCGAAAGCACTGAACCCGGACAGGAGATCCGTTATTCGCCTGTTTTCATAGCTTTTTAAATGCTCGCGGACAGAGGATCCTCTATTTCGTCAAATAGGCAGACTTTTGATGCTCTCCGGAGGCAATAACGATTCCTGTGTCCGTTCACCACCCCAAATATACCGTTTTTAACAAAATAACGGCTTCTGTGTCCGTTGCCCATGAAGACGATCTTGTCGGCATGGGCAATGTCGAAGAACCGAGCACTTTCTCGGCAGCAACCAGCTGGCAGCACCAGCTGCTTTCGGGCTCGCCCGAGGAGACAGGCTTGCCGCCCGGCTGCTCCGCAAGCCGACGCCTTCGGCTGGCTCGCCCGGCGCGGCAGCCCTCCTCGCCTGTCTGCCCCCGCAAGCCTACGCCTCCGGCTGGCTTGCCCGGCACGGCAACCCTCCTCGCCTGTCTGCCCCCGCCAGCCGACGCCTTCGGCTGGCTCGCCCGGCGCGGCAGCCCTCCTCGCCTGTCTGCCCCCGCAAGCCTACGCCTCCGGCTGGCTTGCCCGGGGCGGCAGGCTCTCCCCGTCTGACACTGCCCCCGCCAGCCGACGCCTTCGGCTGGCTTGCCCGGCGCGGCAGCCCTCCCCCGCCTGACTGCACTGCGAGCCGACGCCTTCAGCTGGCACGCCCAGCGCGGCAGGCTCTCCCCGCCTGACACTGCCCTCGCAAGGCGACGCCTTCGGCTGGCTTGCCCGGGGCGGCAGGTCCCCGCCGCCCGGCTGCTCCGCAAGCCGGCGCCCGCGGCTGGCTCGCCCGGCGCGACAGGCTCTCCCCGCCTGTCTGCCTGCGGCAGCTGTTTGCTACGGTCTCACCATCACGATGAATGTCGTCGATCCCTTCACGAATTCGTGCCTCCGGCTAAACCCAAAACGTTCATACAGACGGATCGCCCGTTGATTAAACCGGGCCACCGTCAGCCTGAACGGACGCTCTCCGAACGATTGGCCGATCTGCTCCAGCACGAAGGCCAAGAACGGCCCGCCGTTTCCTTTTCCGGTTAGATCGGGCCGCATGTCGATGCCGATATCCACATAATCCGCCGAATAGGGATACGCGTCGTTCGGTACTTGCGCAGCGTTTCCCGAACAGAAGAATCCGACAGGCACAGGCCCGGCTGCCGCGTCATATACGGTAAAGTAAGGTTCGCTCATCAGTTCTCGGATCATGGCGGGACTTGGTTCGTTGTTATAGAATTCATACGGCGCTTCATACGTCCATCCGGCGATCTCGCTCGCCTCTTCGGCGCTCATCCGGTTCGCGCGCAGGTTCATTCAGGAACAGCCTCCTCTCCGTTATCATGTAAGCGGACATACCAAAAGGCCAGGCCGGAATGGTTCATTCCAAGCCTGGCCAATGGCGAACGATTGCGTTTGTTTCCAACGATCAGTGCGCTTCCTGCACCCGCGAACGCTCCCGCTTCTGCAGCACGTAGCCGACCACGATGACGAGCAGCCCGCAGACGAACGGGAACGCTTCGTCCGCCCAATCCGCCACTCTCAGGATGACCTTGGCGAGCGACTCGTTCTCCTGCAGCATTTCGCCGGCGGTGTAGCCGAGGATGCCGGCGCCGATAAAGATGAAGATCGGGAACTTATGCAGCAGCACCATGATCAGCTGGCTGCCCCATACGATAATCGGGATGCTGAGCGCAACGCCGATCGCCATGATCCAGATCCGATTCTCCGCGATGGAGGCGATCGCGAGCACGTTGTCGAGACTCATGACGAAATCCGCCACGACGATCGTGCGGATCGCCTTCCACAGCGAGCTTGCGCCCTGAATGTCCTTGCTTTCTCCATCGTCCTTCAGCAGCGACACGGCGACCCAGAACAGCAGGAGCGCCCCCGCGATTTGAATGAACGGCACTTTAAGCAAATATACGGCAACGACCGTCAACACGATTCTGAGGCCGACCGCGGCCATCGCGCCCCACCAGACCGCCTTCTGGCGGTGCTCCTTCGGCAGGTTGCGGCTGGCCAGCGCAATGACGACGGCATTGTCGCCGCTCAGTACGATGTTGACAAGCAAGATTTCCAAAATCAGCAGAAACAATTCCATTCGCCAGACCCCTAACTGGTAGCCGTAATTCAACAGTGACTCATTATCTCATAACTTGATCGGGAATGTCTATTCAGCCCGCTTCGATGGCAGGGGCGCCGGCTCCCGCCTTGCCGGACGCTTCGGCGCGGCCTTGCGAATGCCGGTAGAGCTCCGCGTAGTAGCCGCCGAGCTGAAGCAGCTCGCGATGCTTGCCTTCCTCGACGATTTCGCCCAGCGCCATGACGATGATCCGATCGGCGTTCATGATCGTCGACAGCCGGTGCGCGATGACCAGCGTCGTCCGTCCTTCGGAGACGACCGCCAGCGCGCGTTGAATGAGCTGCTCGGAATGGGAATCCAGGTTCGCCGTCGCTTCGTCCAGGATGAGCACCTTCGGCTTGAACACGATGATGCGGGCGAACGAGATCAGCTGTCGCTCGCCTGCCGACAGCCCGCTTCCCCGCTCCGACAGCAGCGTATCGTAGCCGTTCTTCATGCCCGCGATCAGCGTATCCGCTCCGACCAGCCTGCATGCCTGAATGACCTCTTCCCGCGTCACGCGGTCGTCGAACAGTCTGACGTTATCGATGATGCTGCCGGAGTACAGGTACGGCTCCTGCTGCACGAGGCCGATCAGCCGGTGCAGCCGCTCCTGCGGCATGTCGCGGACGTCGATCCCGTCGATGGTGACGCTGCCCGCCTTCACGTCGTAGAACCGGCAGAGCAGGCTGATCATGGAGCTCTTGCCCGCCCCCGTCGTGCCCACGATGCCGATCATTTCGCCGGGCCGTACATGCAGGTCGAGATGATGGATGACAGGCTGGCCTTCCGTATAGGCAAATTTTACCCCATTGAAGTCGATTTGACCCTTCACGGCGGATAGATCGACCGCGGCGCCCGGTTTGTCCTGCACCTCGGGCACCGTATTGAAAATCGACCAGATCCGGTTCATCGACACCGACGCCGACAGCAGTGTATTCCACTGCTGGGTAATGCTGTTGATCGGCTGGAAGAACTGCCGGATATACGTGATGAACGCGAACAGCACGCCGAACGGCACGGAATGGTCCAGCACCGCTTTGCCGCCGATCCATGTCACGAACGCGACGGACAAGTTGCCGAGCATATCGAACGAGCGGTTGAACAGCACGTTGGTGCGAATCTCCCGCAGGTTGGAGCGGAAATACGTCTGATTGCGCTCGGAGAACTGCTTCTGCTGCTCCTTCTCCTGATGGAAAACTTGAATGATGTGCATACCCGCGAGATTTTCCGCCACGAACGCCACGAGCCGCGACAGATTCGTCCGCGTCATCTGGTACGTCTTGCGCATGTAGGAGCGGAACGAGATGGCCATGACCGCGATGATCGGGATCAAAATCAGGCAGTACATCGTCAGCTGCACGTCCAGCTGGAACATCAGAACGATGATGAACACGAGCGTCAGACCGTCGCGCAGCACGCTCAGCAGCACCTGGCTGAAGAACTGGTTGATCGTCTCCGTATCGCTCGACACATGCGTGATCAAGCTGCCGCTCGGAACCCGGTCGAAGTAGGACATGGACTGCTTCGTAATATGGCGGAACAGGTTTTTGCGGATCGCGGCGACGATGCTTTGGCCCGCGTATTGGAGCAGATTGTTCTGCAGATAGGTGAAGACGAAGCCTCCTGCCGACAGCAAGAGATAGATCCCGGCGATGAGTAAAAGGGTATTGGCGTTCTTGTCGCCCTTCGTCAAATGATCGTCGATGGCGATCTTCACCAAGTACGGCTGCAGCAAATCCGCCGCAATGGCCACAATGATGCAGCCGAAGACGCCCAGAAACGTCCACAGATGCGGCTTGGCGTAATTGAACAGCCCCTTGTACGCGGAGCTGTTGTTCGTTTTGGGCTGGTCGGCCTGCTGCCGGTCTTCGGCCGCGCCGCCCGTCGCCGCTTGTTTCATCGTTCTAGCCAACGCTGCTTCCCTCCTCCTGTATCGCGTTCAGCATCGCATAGATGCCGTCTTGCTGCTTGAGCAGCGCTTCGTGCGTGCCTCGCTGCACGATGCGTCCTTCATCCATGACAATGATTTCGTCCGCATGTTTCAGGGCGCTGATCCGGTGCGCGATCAGGATCGTCGTCTTATCCCTGCGCTCCTTGCGGATCGTATCGATGATCGCCGTCTCCGTCACCGCGTCGACCGCGCTGACGCTGTCGTCGAGAATGAGGATCGGCGCATTCATGAGCAGTCCGCGCGCAAGCGCCGTCCGCTGCCGTTGGCCGCCGGAGAGCGTAACGCCCCGTTCGCCCAGCTTCGTCTCGAAACCTTCCGGGAAGCTCTTGATGCTGTCGCGGATCTTGGCCTGCTCCGCGGCTTTCTCCACGAGCGTCAGCTCCGAGCTGCGGCGGAAGAACGCGATATTGTCCCGAATCGTCGTGCTGAACAGGAATCCGTCCTGCGGTACGTAGGCGATGCCGCCGCGCAGGCTTTCCATCGTCAGTTCGCTCAATGGGGTGCCGCCGATAGCGATCGTGCCCGCCGGCGATTCGAAGACGCGGAGCAGCAGCTTGACGAGCGTTGTTTTGCCGCTGCCCGTCTTGCCGATGATGCCGAGCGTCTTACCTGGCGGCAGCGAGAACGAGACGCCCTTGAGCGCTTCCTTCTCCGTGCCGGGATACGAGAACGTCAGATTGCGGACATCCAGCGAGGCATGCGCCCAATCGACGTCGACCGCCCGCTCGTGCTCCACGATTTCCGGCTTCTTGTTCAAAAGATCGTTCAAGCGCTCAAGCGAAGCGCGGGAACGCTGGATCGTATTGATGACGTTGCCGATCGCCTGCAGCGGATTGACCATCATCCGCACGTAGAGCGTCAGCGCGACGAAATTGCCGAGCGTGATTTCGCCCGAGAGCGTCAAATAGCCGCCGTACGCGAGCGTAATGATGAGCGACAGCGCCCCAAGAAAAGGAATGAGTGCCTGAAAAAACGACGATACGCGCACGAGCTTCAGCTGATTGTCCTTAATCACGTCGACGGTTCGGCCGAAGCGTCCGTTCATGGTGTCTTCCACGGCGAATTTCTTCGTCACCCGGATGCCGCCGAATTGCTCCTCGGCCGACTCGGTCATCTTGCCGAGCGATTCTTGCACGGCATGCGAACGCGCGCGGATGACCGGACCGATCTTCACGACGATCCACGGGATCGCGATCAGCGGCGAGATGCAGACCAGGATGAGATAGAGCGGAATGTCGCTGACCACCATCATGACGACTGCCGACACGATGAGCATGAGCGCGTTGGCCGTCTGGTTGACGCCCATGGAGATCGACTCCCGGACGGTCGTCACGTCGTTCATCACATAGCTGAGCAGCTTGCCGACGCCGTTCTTGGAATAGAACTGCTCGCCAAGCTTCGTAAAGTGTTTGAACAGCTTCTTGCGCGTATATTTCTCGAACAGCCGTCCGACGTACATGATGTGGAATTGCCCGATGCCGCCCAAAATCCCGTACGCGAGGCCGATGATCAGCAGCGCCACGCTCGCGTCGATGACCCCCGACTGCGTCAAGCCCTGACCCTCCAGATGATCCGTGAAATTGCCGAGCACCTTCGGGTAATACGATTGAAATAGGTTCGCCGCCAGCGTGAAGGACACGCCGGAAGCATAGATGTACCATTTGGATCGTACGAACGATACGAGTAGTCCGCTCCTGCTTGCCATGTAGCTGCTCCTCTCCGTGCCTGTGGATGATCCCTTCCCGCCAAAAAACAAACCTCCCGCAATGCCGACGATTGCTGGAGGCGGGACGTTGGCCGCCTGCAGCACGCCCGATTGGCGCTATGCGGGTTCGCGAACGACGATATGGATTTGTATGCCGGAAGGGTCGCTTACAATGACGGTTCCCCGGTCCGTCCGCAGGGGGACGCTGGCCGCCTGCAGCCTCGCGAAAACCGCCATCTGCGCTGCTGTGTCGGGCACCGCGATTTCGTAATAATCGAGTCCCGGCGCATGCTCCGGCGTGAGCGGCGCGCCGATGCCCGCCCATACGTTGAGCCCGATGTGATGATGGTACCCGCCGGCCGAAATAAACATCGCGGAATCCGCCATGCCCGCGACCAGATTGAACCCGAGCACGTCGACATAGAAGTGCTCCGTCGTCGGCAGCTCCGTCACATGCAGATGAATGTGGCCGACCGTCGTTCCTTCGGGCAGGCCGTTCCACGGCGCGTCGCCCGCTTCCGCCAGCAAGCCGTCCCGGTCGATCGGATCGACGGCCATGCGGACATGACCGTTCGCGTCCCAATGCCATTCCTGGCGGGGACGGTCGCGGTAAATTTCAATGCCGTTATTGTCCGGATCCGAAATGTACAGCGCCTCGCTGACCAAATGATCCGACTGCCCGATGCGAACGCCGCTCCGGATGAGGCTGCGCAGCGCGAGACCAAGCGACCGGCGATCCGGCACCAGCAGGGCAACATGGTACAGCCCCGCCCCCGATCTGCGCAGCCTCGGAATCGCGTCCGGAATCTCGACCAGCTTCAGCAGGGGCCGATTCGAACCGGGAACGCCAAGCTCCGCGCCGTTCCGTTCCTGTCCGAGCAGCCGCAATCCGACGACCGACCGGTAGAAATCGATGGATCGCTGCAGCTGGCTGACCCGAAGCTGGACCGTTCCGATCGATGTACGCGCATCGATTTCGTTCCTCATCGCTTTCCACCCCCTTCTTGACCATGGCGACGCGTCAGCGCGCGAAAGCGCAATTTCGCGTCAAGCTGTTCCCCCGTCTTGTCCGCCAAGGTTTGTCTTGGAAAAAATATGGCTTTTGTAAACCCAACAGGTAGATCGTAACACATTGCGCGGCAGAACCCAATTTCGACGTAAGCGGTTACGGGGGCATTTTCACGGGTAGAACGGCTGGTATATAATACGAAGTACCGCTAGCGCCATCTTTCGTTCGATTTGACCACCTTCTGTAAAGATTGGAGTACATTTGTTATGGATATGATAGAGATCGACCTGCATTTAATCGATGAAGACACCGACCAGCCGCGCTACCAGTTCGACCAAGAAGCGCTGGAGGAGCTGATGAAGAGCATTGGGGAGCTCGGCCTGCTCTCTCCGATCAAGGTGCGGAAGACGCCGGACGGACGGTATAAAATCATATACGGCAATCGCCGGTACAAAGCATGCAAAATGCTGAATAAGCCCGTTATACCGTGCATCGTCTCGACGGCAACGGAAGAGATGGACATTTATCTGGAGCAGATCGCGGAGAATCTGACGCGCGAAGGCTTCTCGCCGATCGAGGAGGCCGAAGCGTTCCATAAGCTGATGAACGAATCGAAATTCAACAGCTCGCTGAAGTTTCTCGCCAGCAAGCTCGGCAAGCCGGAGAGCTACATCAAGAACAAGTGCGAGCTGCTGAAGTTCGGCAACGCGGTCCGCAGGCTGATCGTCAGCGGTACCCAAATCCGCAAGGACAAGCTCACCGAGGATCAGTTGCTGCCGATCAAGGATTTGCCGATCGAGCACCGCGACCCGCTCGCCCTGATCGTCGCGCGCGACGAAATGCCCGTCAGCGACGTGAAGAAGATCGTCAAGCTGTTCAAGGACAAGGACATTTCGGACGGCACGAAGGACAAGCTGCTGTACAAGAACGGTTTTGAACTGCTGCAGACGTGGTCGACCGTGCAGCAGAACAAGAAGGAGCGCGAGCGCGCCGCGGAGCTGAAAGCCGAGCAGACCGAGCGCGCGGCCGCCGCGAAGGCCGAGAAGGCGCGGCTCGCCGCGGAAGCGGCGGAAGCGGCGGGGAGTGCCGGCGCGAGCGTGAATGGCGCGGGCATGAGCACGAGCAGCGCTGGCGGCGCTGGTGGTGCATTCAGCGCGGGAGCGAGCGACATTGCTGGCACGGGCAGCGCTGCGGGCGCGAGTCTTGGCGCCGGCGCGGGTGCGAGCGGTGCCGCGGGTGCGGGCATGAGCAGCTTCGGCGGTGCGAGTGCGGGAGCGAGCGGTGCTGGCGGCGCGAACGGCTCGGCTGGCGGGGACGCAGCCGGCGGGCACGGATCGTATGGCGCCGCGGAGGCGGCAGCGGCCGTGCCCGGCGCGGGCGAAGCGGTCGCGGCGGGCACGGCTCCGCTGGCAGCCGGCCTGCAGCAGCTGCTGCAGGCGCTGGCGGCCATCGGCCCGTTGACGCCGGACGCGCTGGCCGCCTACGCGGCGGCACCTGCGGCGGACGCCGGTTACGCAGGCTTCGCCTCCGGCGTCGACGCTGTGATCCACGGCCTGGAGCAGCAGCTCGCGCAGTGGCGGGAAGTCCAGGCGCTCGCCGCAGCCAAGTCGGGAGAAACAATCTAACTAGTTTCGTAACCAGCCAACCCACCTGACGGCTGGAAGCCGGCCAAGAAAGAAAAGAGGTGCACCTCGTTGCGGAGCTTCGCCGATAGGGCGTGTCGCGCACGGGTGCACCTCTTTTTGTGCTTGTCATATTCCCCTTCATGCTTCCGCTGTAGTACCCGAAGGAACTCTTTGCGTCATCCCGGCGATTTCGCGCGGACCACCATGTGCACCTCTTTGTGCGTATTCGCCGACTTCTCGCCAATGTAGTACACCCACTGCACCTCTTTTTGCGTATTCGCCGACTTCTCGCCAATGTAGCGCACCCACTGCACCTCTTTGGGCGAATTCGCCGGTTTCTCGCCAATGTAGTGCACCCAGTACACCTCTTTCCTCCGCGCCCAAAGCTTTCAACCGTCGGACAGCCAATAGCCCTCATCCCATCCTGCCTTCAGGACGGAGCGAAGGCTTATCGCGTTGTAATGCCAACCTATCCACCCGCCTGAACCGCCTGCCCAGTCGCCCAGCCGCTAACCCATGGCTCGCACGGTGCTTAACTCCAGCGGCGAATACTCGGATGGGTCCGGACGGTTGAGATTCATCCGTTCCTTGAGCGGAACCGTCTTCGTCATCAGGAAACGCGGAACGCGAAGATGGTTCTGGGACGAATTATGAATGAGGAACGGATGCGCCAAAATAACGTCGCCTACCGTACCGGTAGCCTCAACGACCTTCATTTGATACCCCTCAGGGTCATGATAGGTCGTGTTCATGTAACGTTCGATGCGCGCAAGAGCGATCTCTTCCGGGCTCCCGGCTTCGTCCGACGGATTGCCGATGCCGGCGAGCCATGGATGCTCGAACTCCAGACGAATGGCGTCGTGCACGTCCAGCCCTTCCGGATGCTGCCGCAGCACTCTCGCGACGACGTTATGCGACCCTTCGATCACGAGCGGCGCTCCGCCCCTTGAACCTACTTCCGAGAAGAAGCAGAGCTGCAGCAGCCCTTGATCGCCGCTATCGACGAAATGGCGGAAATGCGAGCCGTCCTGATGCCATCCGCCTGTCGGCACGGTCCAAGGACGACCGGCGCCGACGGAGAAATTCATGACCCAGTAGCCCCACCCCTTATTCACGCGGTTGATCGCCCGGTCGGCTCCGATCAAATCCTCGACGGCTCCCCACAGCCGCTCCGTGTTGCATGCCCGGAATTCCGGGGTATCGTAATCCTCGTTCAGCCGAATCATCGGCTTCGTCCAGGAGGACGGATCATTCCGGAGGGCGCCCTGCTCTTCTACTTTGTCCCATAGAAATTCAGCCGCCGCCAATGCCTGCTTGCGCGGAATCGCTTCCTCCAGCCGAATCCAGCCGCGCTCCATGAACTGCTCGACTTGCGTCTTGGTCAGTACATTCAACTTCTTCATGCGCTACCAGCCCCTGCCCTAGTTTTGTATACTTCTAGCATACTCGCAATGCCGGCGTTCGCAAGATACGTATCTGACTCTATTAACGAAATTATGACTTCTTTCGGAGGTCATCGCCTCCTCGCGTCCGGCGCATACACGTCAGGAAATGAACCTCGCACGACAGGAAGTGGGCCTCGCATGGCGAATAGACTTCGTATGGCGAATAACAGATAATAGAAAGCGAGGGATTTCCCAACATGAGAGTCGTTATTCTGGGCGGAACCGGCACCATCAGCACGAGCATCGTGCGCCTTTTGCTGCGGCAAGGGCATGACGTTACCTGCTACAACCGCGGCAAAAGCGGCAAGCCGCTGCCGGACGGCGTCCGCGTCATTCACGGCGACCGCGGCGAGCGCGAAACGTTCGAGCGCGTCATGCAGCAGGAGCGGTTCGACGCCGCGATCGACATGATCAGCTTCGGCCCCGAGGATGCGCAGAGCAGCCTGCGGGCCTTCCGCGGCGTGAAGCATTTCATCCAATGCTCCACCGTCTGCACGTACGGCGTCGATTACGATTGGCTGCCCGTGACGGAGGATCACCCGCTGCGTCCGACGACCGGTTACGGCCGGGGCAAAGCCGAGGCCGACGCCGTGCTTATGGAAGCGTTTTATCGTGAAGGCTTCCCCGTCACGATTCTGAAGCCGTCGACGACGTACAGCCCGCAGAACGGCATCCTGCGCCAGGTCGCATGGGACTTCGGCTGGATCGATCGCATTCGCAAGGGCAAGCCGCTGCTCGTCTGCGGCGACGGCAAAGCGCTGCATTCGTTCCTGCACGCGGACGACGCGGCCAAAGCATTCGCCGGCGTGCTTGGCCAAGCGCGCTGCATCGGCCAGACGTACAACGTCGTGCCGCGCGGGTTTACGACGTGGGAGCAGCACCACAAGCTCGCCATGAAGGTGCTCGGCCGCGAAGTGGAGCTTGTCGGCGTTTCATTGGAGACGCTAAAATCGATCCATGCGGATCGTTTCGGCATTTGCGATGAGATTTTCGCGCACAATGTCATCTATAGCCCCGAGAAATTGATGCGGGACGTGCCGGAATTCGTGCCGACGGTTTCGCTCGAAGAGGGCATGCGCCAGGCGTTCGCCGTCATGGAGGCGGAAGAACGGATTCCGAATTCGGACGACGAGACGTGGGAAGACGAGATCATCGAGGCGCAGCGTAGCGCGTTCGCGAAATTGGCGGTCAAGCAAGCGTAAGCAGCGTTTGCGACCTGGCTGACGGGAGGGCTCGGGAGGCACTGTCCGCCCGTTCTCCGATCATCGGTCACGCCCCGGCGCCTGCCTTCCGATGGCCGGTTCCGCCCTGGCGCCTGCCCGTTTCTCGAACGCCGCGCAGACCTCATGTCCCGCCTGCCGGCGAATCTTTTCTTTTATTCGAGATCGGAGTTGAAAACCATGATCGAAATCACGTCGGTCGAGGAGTTCAAAACGTACAAAAGCACGTCAGGTTATTTCATCATTACGGATACAACAGGCCGCAAGCTGCACTCCAACCGGTGCACCTTCGTCGATCTCAAGCATTTCAGCGAGAAGGTTATCGGCAACGAAAGCAAGAACGGCAAGTACTTCTTCACGGACGATTTCTTCGAAGCCCGGGAGTACCCCAAGGTCAAGAAATGCGAAGCCTGCAGAAGGCTGCTTTAAGCGAAGCTTTCATGAGCTTTAATTTTCCTCTAACGATCGATTACCGAAGCTATGCCCGAAACGACATTCTAAAAAATGGAGCGTGAACGTTGAACATGAGTTACCTTTCCCTCAGCACCTGGAGCTTGCACCGCAATCTCGGCCCCCTTCGCTGGACGCAGTGGGACGCGGATGCCCGCAAGCATATTTTCGTCGAAACCCCGCAGCCGGAATTGATGAAGCTGGTCGATCTGCCGGCCTACATGGTCGAGCAAGGCTTCGGCGCGCTGGAAATCGGCCACTTCCATTTCCCGGCCACGGATGACGGTTATTTGGCCGAGCTGCGCGGCGCGTTCGAGCGCGCGGGCCTATCGTTCGATACGATCCTGCTCGATTACGGCGATCTCTCCAGCGCGGACGAAGTCCGCAGACAAGCCGACATCGCGTATATCCGCGAGTGGATCGACATCGCGTCGAAAGCCGGCGCGAAGAATATCCGCGTTGTGGCTGGCGAGAGCGAGCCGGACGACAAAGCCGGTCTGGCCCGTTCCATCGCAGGCTTAAAAGAACTGCATGCCTACGGCCAAAGCCGCAACGTGCGCGTCATCACCGAGAACTTCAAGCCGCTCACGTCGACGTCCGACAATTGTCTCGCGATCATCGGCGCGTTCGACGGGGGACTGAACATCGTTGACGATTTCGGCAATTTCAAAGGCGAGACCAAATACGAGCAGCTCGCCGCGATTCTTCCGCACGCCGTCTCCATCCATGCCAAGGCGCAGTACGACGACAGCGGTCTGCCGAACGTCGAAGAATATACCCGCTGCCTGGAAGTGTTGAAAGCAGGCGGCTATAACGGCGCGGTATCGCTGATTTACGACGGTCCCGGCGACATGTGGGAAGGCATCAACCGCGTACGCCGCATCGTCGAGCCTTATTTGTAAAATCGAGCACAGGCCATTCGAGTTGCTACAGCCGGAGATGGCGGAACGTAAAGAAGGCCCATGCCGATTGCATGGGCTTTCTGCTGTCGGGATCGTCCTTCGGAGCGGCGCTCTTGAGGCGTTGGTACAGTTCGCGATTCGCTCGCCGGGCAGCGCGCGCTCCGGCCCCGTCTCGATGCTGCAAGCTGCCGGCATGCGCGGCCAACATTACAGGCGGATATAGGAGGCCTGTATACGCCGGACAGAGGATCCGTTATTGGACCGAAAAGTAATGAAATCGATTACTTTCCGGATCGAGGATCCGTTATTGACCTCGGCAAGCATCGAACCTGGGTTTTTCTGGCGCAATAACGGATCTGCTGTCCGCAACCATGCGAATATGGGGTCAAAGCCAGCCAATCGCGGATCTGCTGTCACTGACGCGGGAAGCCAATATCAACCAATTCCCGTCGGGGTTTTAGACATCAAACCAGGCTTGGCCGTCAATCCCGCCGGTATTTCTGCTTATGCGCATCGAAAGCGGCAGAGCTGCTTGAGATACGGGGTCTTCGTGGGCTCAATTGATTTTTTGGCGTTCACAAGCACCGGCATTTCTCCCGTTCCTCTGACCTACGAAGGGACGAAGCGAATTGCCGCTCCCTCCCTTGGCGTGCGCGGGTCAGCCGCTCAATTGCACAACATCGCCATCACGGCAATATCGAGCAGCTTATGCGTCACTTCATGCATGAGGTAGGAGCGCAGCACCCCTTCGTGCTGGAAGCCCAGCTTCCTCAATACCCGGAGCGAGGCCGCATTCTCCGGGGCTACCTCGGCTTGAATGCGATACGGACGAAGCGATCGCTTCGAGAAATCCAGCACGCCCTGCAGCGCCTCCGACATGATGCCCTGATTCCATTCCTTGGGGGCCAGATCATAGCCCAGTACAAGCGGGAATCGGGAATGGTCGAAGGTGCCCCGCGTCGGCATGAGCGTGATCGTGCCGAGCAGCTCCTTTTGCCATCGATACGAGATGCCCCAAGGGATGAGCCTGCGCTCCCGATACGCTTGATTCCACGATGCGATCATATTGGCGGAATCCGCTACGGAGCCCGGACCGTTCCAGTCCAAATACCGGTTCACTTGCGCATCCGACCAGTACGCATGCAGATCCTTCGCATCCCGAAGCTCCAATTGCCGCAAATGCAGCCGCTTCGTATCAATCGCAGGAAATACAGAAAATAACGATTCGATATTCACGTGACCACTCGCCCCATCCAAGAATGAATCCAGCTATCGCCAGTGTAAACGGTTCGGCTTAAAACCAGCTTAAATTCAGCTTAAACGCAGCGGAATTCGGCGGCATGACGCAAGCACCGCCGCGATATGCTTAATTCGAAGCCGTTCTCGGGTCCGAACTACCGGTTCGCATGCAGAAAGGAGCCATGGCACATGAATATTTGGGAAGGCAGCCGAATCAGGCTGCGCGCGATCGTTCCCGACGATTGGGCGAAGTTTCATGAGAACGACCGGGACTCGGAAGGGGCCCGCTTATCCGACGCCCTCTATTTTCCGCGTTCGGAAGCCGGGACGAAGGCTTGGGCGGAACAGCAGGCCTTCCTCGGTCAGCAGGGCGACAATATCCAGCTTGTCATCGCAACGCTGAACGGGGACATCGTCGGCAGCATCAACTCGCATCATTGCGATGCGCGCAACGGCACGTTCCGGTACGGCGTCGCGATCTTCAGGCCGCATTGGCGGCAAGGGTACGCGTCGGAAGCCGTGTCCTTGCTGCTGCGCTACTTCTTCCATGAATTGCGGTACGAGAAAGCGACGGCCCATGTCTATGCGTTCAACGAAAGCTCCGTCCGGCTGCAGGAGAAGCTCGGTTTTCGGCTTGAGGGCACGCTTCGCGGCATGATTTTCACGAACGGACAGCGTCACGACGAATATATCTATGGCATGCTGAGCGAAGAGTTCAAGCCGTAGGCCCTCATGCTGCCGGCAGCTCATGCGGCGACTCTATTACGAGAGCGAGGTTGCGCATATGGGAATCGTAATCGTCATTATCGTCCTGGCCGTCTTCCTGCTGCTTATCGCAAGTTCGTTGAAAATCAACCGGGCAGATCCGAAACAGGCCGACGGGTCGAGACGAAACGCGAGCCGCAGCGACGGCAGGACGGGCGGGCACGGAGGGCACGCTGGGCACAGCGGGCGTGGTGGGTATGGCGAGCCCGGTGGGCGTGGGGGGTATGGTGGGCGTGGCGGACCTGGGGATCGCAGCGGACCTGGCGAACCTGGGAGACCTGGCGGACCTGGGAGACCTGGCGGACCTGGCGAACCTGGCGAACCTGGGGCACCTGGCAGATCTAGTGGGCACGGGGGACCTGGGAGACCTGGCGGACCTGGTGGACCTGGGGCACCTGGCAGACCTAGTGGGCACGGGGGACCTGGGAGACCTGGCGGACCTGGTGGACCTGGTGGGCACGGTGAACCTGGGAGACCTGAGGATCACGGCGGATCTGGCGAACCTGGGGGATCTAGCGGGCATGGCAAACCTGTTGAGCCCGGGAGGCCTGGTAGGCACGGCGGATTAGGTGGACCTGGGGCACCTGGCAGACCTGGTGGGCACGGAGGACCTGGGAGACCTGGCGGACCTGGTGGACCTGGGGGTCACGGCGGATCTAGTGAACCTGGCAGATCTGGCGGGCATGGCGGAGTCAGCGGAGACGGCGGAGGCGGCGATTGATCCTCACCCGGCGCGTGAAGCCCGCGCCTTAACGAAAGGGGCGGCCGATCGAAATCGGACGCCCCTTTCGGTTATTATCGGTTCGGCAATGCGGCGGCATGCCGATTCACCGGGATCGGCAGCCCTAAATTCCCGCGCAGCGTATCGGCCTCGTACTCGCTGCGGAATAATCCGCGTGCCTGCAGGATCGGCACGACGTGGTCCACGAACTCCTCCAGGCCGTTCGGCCCGGCCGCGCCGACGATGAACCCGTCGGCCGCTCCGGCCTCGAACCAGGCCTGCAGCTTGTCGGCTACCGCTTCGGGCGTGCCCAGGAACGTCGGCTTCGGCGTCGCCACCTGCAGCGCGACTTGCCGCAGCGTGAGCCCCTCTTCCTTCGCACGGGCTTTCATGCGGTCCGTCGCGCTCCGGAAGCTGTTGCGTCCGAGCTCACCCAGCTCCGGAAAAGGCTCGTCAAGCGGGTATTGCGTGAAATCGTGATGCTCGTAGAAGCGCCCCAGGAAATCCAGCGCCTTGTCGATCGACACCAGATTGGCGATCTCCTCGTACTTGCGTTCCGCTTCCTCCTGCGTGCTGCCGATGATCGGCCCGATGCCCGGCAGAATGACGATTTCCTCCGGCTTGCGGCCCAGCGCCGCGGCACGGCTTTTCACGTCGTCGTAGTACGCTTTCGCATCGTCCTGCGTTTCCTGGCCGGTGAAGATCGCATTCGCCCATTTGGCCGCGAACTGCTTCCCGGATTCGGAGGCCCCCGCCTGGAAAATAACGGTCTCGCCCTGCCGGGATCTCGCGATATTCAGCGGCCCCTTGACCGCGAAGTGGCTTCCCTTGTGGTTCAGCGTATGCATCTTCGCCGGATCGAAGAAGACGCCCGTCTCCTTGTTCCGCACGAATGCGTCTTCCTCCCATGAACTCCACAGGCCGGTCGCGACTTCCAAATATTCGTCCGCGATCCGATAACGCTCGGAATGGGCGGGATGCTGCTGCTCGGTCTTGCCGAAGTTCAGCGCAGAGCCTTCGAGCGGCGAAGTCACGACGTTCCATCCCGCACGGCCACGGCTGATCATATCCAGCGAGGCGAATTGACGGGACACCGTGAACGGCTCGCTGTACGAGGTCGACAAGGTGCCGACAAGGCCGATCTTCGAGCTGACGCCGGCCAACGCGCTCAAGATGGTCAGCGGCTCGAACCGGTTGAGGAAATGCGGAATGGATTTCTCCGTAATATACAGCCCGTCGGCGATGAAGACGAAATCGAACTTGCCCGCTTCCGCCTTCTGCGTCCACTTCTTATAAAGCTCGAAATTGACGCTTGCATCCGTGATCGCGTCCGGATGACGCCACCCGGAGATATTGCCTCCGACGCCGTGCAGAATGGCGCCCAGCTTGATTTGTCTCTTCGTTCCCATAAGTCGGTTCCTCCCGTGGGATTTATAATATGCCGGCCGCTTCAATGGCTGACGTCGTTTCTGTTAAGCTAGCGGCCGCCGATGCGTTCAAGCCGGTGACGCTGAAGCAATTCCCCAGCGCTAAAGAACTGCGTTGACGTTATTCGGCACAATTGCCCGTTGTCTGCAACGTTACGAATCTCAGCATCGCTATATGACCTATCGACGCTGCAACTGAGCCGTGTTCACCGATATAAGGTTGCCTCGATTCGCTGCCCCGGCGAATGCGCCCATTTCGGCCGTTTAAGGCGTACACGGTTCGTTAGAGGTCGAATGTGATGCTGGGCGTTTACCGCATAAGGAGCTGGCAGAATGGCGAACGGGCCTCCAGCAGGGCGTCGCACCGTGTATTGGCTTTTCCGCTGGCTTCCCTTCCCGCCCTTCCCCTTGGCTTAAGCTTAAATCCGCCAGTCCGGGCTTTCCGCTGCCGCCCCTCCCTTCCCGTTGGCTTAAATCCGCCAGTCCGCGGAAACGGGCCGCCGGCCGATCTCGATCGGCAGTCCGCGATCCAGCGGATCGTGGCAGGCGACGAAATGGCCCTGGTCGATCGGCCGCAATTCGGGCTGTTCGCTCGCGCATCTCGCGGTCGCCGCCGGACAGCGGGTGCGAAACCGGCAGCCGGAAGGCGGATTGGCCGGCGACGGGATCTCGCCCTGGAGGACCGCCAATTCGCGGTGCCGCTGCGGAACGGGAACCGGAATCGAGGCGATCAGCGCTCTCGTATAATGATGCGCCGGCCGCCTGAACAGCTGCTCGCTCGGCGCGATTTCAACAAGCTTCCCCAAGTACATGACGCCGATGCGGTCCGACACGTACCGCACGATATTCAACCCGTGGCCGATGAACATGGTCGTCAAATTCAACCGCTGCCTGAGATCCTGAAGCAGGTTGACGATCTGCGCCTGCACCGAAACGTCCAGCGCCGATACGGCCTCGTCCGCGAGCAGAAATTTCGGCCGCAGCGCAATCGCCCTGGCGATGCCGATTCGCTGCCGCTGCCCGCCCGAGAATTCATGCGGGAAGCGATCGTAAGCGGACGCGCTTAAGCCGACCAGCTCCAGCAGCTCCAGAACGGTCTCCCGCTTCTCCGCGGCGCTCAGTCTGCCGTGCACGGCGAGCGGCTCGCCGATGATATCGCCGACTTTCCAGCGCGGATCGACGGATCCGTACGGATCCTGGAAAATCATCTGCATATGCTTCCGTTCCTCCCGCAGGCGGGACGGCGAGAGCGCGCCCAGCTCCCTGCCCTCGAACAGGACGGACCCGGAGGTCGGCTTCTCCAGCTGCAGCAGCACCCGGCCAAGCGTCGACTTGCCGCTGCCGGATTCGCCGACCAGCCCGAACGTCTCACCTTTGCGAATGGTGAACGAGACGTCGTCAACGGCCTGAACCGCCTTCGCCGCAAACGAGAAGAGCGAACGGCCGAAAGGATAATGCTTGCTCACGCTCCGCAGCTCGATCAGCGCGTCTTCCGGGGAATCCGGCATATCGGCGAATGCGTCCGGCTCGCCGTCATCCGCGGAAGCGATGGCGTCCCGAGCCGCCGGCAAAGCCGGGGCTGACGCTGCCTCCACGGCAGTCTCTACGGCTGTCCCCACAGCTGTTTCCACGGTTGTTTCCACGGCTGTCCCCACGGCAATCTCTATGGCCGTTTCCATGGCTTTCCCCATGACTCTTTCAACAGCTGTTTCCACGGCGTTCTCTACGGCTGCCTTCACGGCCGCCGCTCCTGTCCCCGCAGCTGTCTCCACGGCTGCCACTGCTGTCCCCGCAGCCGCAGCTGTTTCCACTGACGGCGCGTAACGCGCTTCCCCGGACCATTCGGCTTGGAAAGCAGCTTCGGCAGCCTGCGGCGCCGGCCGGTCTGTCCGGCCGGCGGCGAGCCGGTCGCTATGCCAGCAAGCCGACAGCCGGCCTTCCCGATCCTTCAGCGGCGGGGCTTCGCTCATGCATGCCTCGGTCGCGTACGGACAACGGGGATGGAACCGGCAGCCGGCAGGCAGCGCATCAAGGCTCGGGATGGAGCCTGGAATCGTATAGAGCTTCTGCCCGCGGTCGCTCTCCATCGTCGCGATCGATTGCAGCAGGCCCATCGTATACGGATGATGGGGCTCGGCGAACAATTCGGCCGCGGCTCCCTGCTCGACCACCTGCCCGGCATACATCACCACGATGCGGTCGGCGATCGCGGCCGCGACCCCCAAGTCATGCGTAATGAGCAGTATCGACATGTTGAACTCGTTCTTCAATTCCTGCAGCAGCTGCAAAATCTGCGCCTGTATGGTGACATCGAGCGCCGTCGTCGGTTCGTCGGCAATGAGCAGCTCGGGCTGGCAGCTGAGGGCCATGGCGATCATTGCCCTCTGCAGCATGCCGCCCGACAGCTCGTTCGGGTACTGCTTCATCCGAAGCTCGGGCTCGGGAATGCCGACGCGCCGCAGCAGCTCCACCGCCCGCTGCCAAGCCGCGGACCGCGTCCTGCTCCGATCGTGACGCCGGATGGTTTCGACGATTTGGCGGCCGATCGTAAACACCGGATCGAACGCCGACATCGGCTCCTGGAAGACCATCGCCATCCGCTTCCCGCGCAGCGAACGGAGCGCTTGCTTCGGGAGCGCGGCGATATCGACATCGCCAAGACGGATCTCGCCGGCGCTGATCCTGCCATTCTCTTCGTCGATCAATCGCATGACGGCTTTGGAAGTGACCGTCTTCCCGCTCCCCGACTCCCCGACCAGACAGACGGTTTCGCCGGCCTGGATCGAGAAGCTGATCCCGCTGATCGCCTGCAGCGCGCCCCGGCCCTTGTCAAATTCCACGCTGACGTGCGAGATGTCCAGCAATTGACTCACATGCGTTCCTCCTTATGCGCGGCTTATGCGCGACGCTTCCTCGGATCGAGCGCGTCGCGCAGCTCGTCGCCGATCACGTTGACCGCCAGGACGAACAACGTGATCGCGAGGCCGGGAAACGTGCAGATCCACCAAGCGACCGTCAAGTACCCTCTGCCTTGGGAGAGCAGCGCGCCCCAATCCGGTATTTCCTTAATAACGCCGAGCCCGAGAAAGCTTAAGCCCGAGCCGGTCAGAATCGATGTGCCCACGCCGATGCACGCCATGACCAGAAGCGGCGACAAGGAATTGGGCAGCACATGCCTGAAGAAGATCGGCAGCTCCGAAGCGCCGATAGACCGGGAGGCCGTGACGAACGGCCTGTTCTTGACGCTCAGAATTTGCCCGCGCATGATTCTGGCATAGTTCGGTATCGAAGCCAGCGCAACCGCCAGAATCAAATTCCACAAGCCCGGACCGAGTACCGAGGCCACCGCGAGCGCCAGCAGCACGCCGGGAATCGTCATGAACACATCGATAATCCGCATCAAGATACCGTCCGTCCATTTGCCGAAATAACCGGCCAGCGCGCCGATCAGCGACCCGGCCAGCCCGCCGACGACGACCGAAGCGAAGCCGATAAACAGCGATTCCCGCGTTCCGTACACGACGACGCTGAAGACGTCGCGTCCGAAGTAATCGGTTCCGAACAAGTACGCGGCTCCCGGCGGATGCAGAATCCGGTCCGCTTGCATGTCCGTGGGCGAATAAGGCGCGATCCACTGCGGCGCCAGGGCGCAGACGATCAGAAACAGAACGATCAGGCCGGCGGCGAAGACCATAAGCCGCGATACGGACAACTTCGGAAACGGGCGGCGGCGCGACGCGGAGACCGCTTTTGTCCGCCATGCCGCTTTTGCCGATACGGCTTCCCTCAACTTTCATCCCCCCCCCCTCTTAATGCTGCAGGCGCCGAACGCGCGGATCGATGTACGAATACGAGATGTCGACCAGCGCGTTGATGACGACGTAGACGATGGCCGTGAACAGAATAACGCCCTGTACGACCGGCAAATCCTTCGACATGATGGCATCGGATATGATGCGTCCGATGCCCTGCCGCGAGAACACCGTCTCGATGACGACCGTTCCGGCCAGCATCTCGCCGATGAGAATGCCCATCATCGTAACCGCCGGAATCAACGCGTTGCGCAGCGCATGGCGGTACATGACGGCTCGCTCCGGCAGCCCTTTGGCGCGCAGCGTCGTAATAAACGGCTCGCCCAGCACCTCGAGCATGGAATTGCGGACCATGCGCACGATGAACCCGGCGCCCAGCAGGCCGAGCGTGAGCGCCGGCAGCACCAGCGTCTTCCAGCCGTCGGAGCCCATTGCGGGCAGCCAGCCCAGCGAGACGGAGAAGACGAGAATCATGAGAATGCCCGACCAGAAGGTCGGCATCGAAATGCCGAACAAGCCGATGATTCTGGCCGCGATGTCGATCGGTTTGTTGCGATGGATGGCCGCCAGTACGCCGAGCGCAACGCCGACAAGGATCGATACGGACGATGCGGCGGCGGTCAGCTCGAGCGTAGCCGGGAAATGAGCAAGGATTTTCGGCAGAACCGGCTCCGAATTGACGAGCGAATGGCCGAAATCGCCTCGCAGCAGCGCGCTGAAATAATGGAGCAGCTGTTCATAGAACGGCTGATCGACGCCCAGCTGATGCCGCAGATTGGCGATCGCCTCCGGGCTCATCGAGCTCGGATCGATCATGTTCATCACGACGTCGCCGGGCAGCACGTACAGAATACAGAACACCAGGATGCAGGAGCCGGCCACGACGCCCACGGAGCTCAGCAGTCGAACCGCAATGATTTGGGTCATCTTCCGGCCTCCTTACTTCTGCGCGAGCGAGGCGTCGTTGAACAGCGGATACCCGAGCGAATCGAATTTCAGACCGGACAGCTCCTTCACGGCCGCTACGGTATACGGGAACACATAGACCGGAAGAATGGCGGCGTTGTCGATAATGGCATGCTGGACTTTAACGTAAATTTCTTTGCGCTTCGCGGCATCCGTTTCGACGACGCCTTGATCCAGCAGCTTGTCGAGCTCGGGATCGGCGAGATGGCTGAGCGACGGGCGGGCTCCCTCGGCGGTCGTATGGTAGAACGAATTGAGCGCCGCCGGGTCCGAATTCACTTGGCTGTTGCCATAGAGATCGTAAGCCCAGTTCGTATACACGACGGTGGCGGTGTCCTTGGTGATCTCCACCTGAACGTCGATGCCGACCTTCTTCAATTGCTGCTGAATAATGGCCGCGATATCGTTGCGTTTCTCCCGGTTCGGCGAGCCGTCGACATAATGCAGCGTCAGCTTCTTGCCGTCCTTCTCGCGGATGCCGTCCGAGCCCTTGGTCCAGCCGAGCTCGTCGAGCAGCTGATTGGCTTTGTCGAGATCTGGCTTGATGCCGTTCTCCAGCGCCGGATCATAGCCGAACGTATTCGGGGCCAGCGGCGACCAGGCGCGTTCGTAGGTGCCGAGATACAGGCTCTTGACGATCGAATCGATGTCCACGGCATACTGGACGGCTTGCCTTGCTTTGAGCTCGTTCCATGGCGCGTGCGTCTGGTTGAAGAACAGCGTGTACGGCAGACCGGCCGTATTCGTCTGGATGACTTGAAGCTTCGCGTCGTTCTTGAGCGATACGACGTTCTGCGGCGGCACCGTTTCGATCGCTTTCACCTGGCCGCTTTGCACGCTGCCGATGCGCGTCGCCTCCTCAGGAATGATTTTGAAATCGATGGCGTCCAGATAGGCCGCCCCTTTGTTCTCGACCAGCTCGGGCGCCCACGCGTAATCCGGGTTCCGTTTGACCTGAATGTCCGTGTTGTCCTCCCATTTCACGAACGAGAACGGGCCGGTGCCGACGGGATTCTTGCCGAATTGATCGCCGTACTTCTTCGCCGCCGTCGGCGATACGATGCCGAGCATCGCCTGGCTCAAGTTGCCGAGGAAGGCCGAGGATGGGGTCTCGAGGTTCAGCTTGATCGTATAGTCGTCGATGATCTCCGACGATTGGTAGGGTTTCAGCAGCGCCGAAGCGTTGGCGGCCTTCGTCGCCGGATCGAGAATGCGGTCGAAGCTGTACTTGACCGCTTCCGCGTTGAACGGCGTGCCGTCCTGGAATTTTACGTCGTTGCGGAGCTTGAACGTGTAGCTCTTGCCGTCCGGCGAAATCGTCCACTCGGTCGCCAGCCATGGCTTGATCGAATTGTCGGGCAATTGCGCGACGAGGCTGTCATAGATCGTGCGGAACACCCGCACGGAGACGGCCAGGCCGCTGCGAGCCGGATCGAGCGTATCCGGCGAGGTAGCCAGCGCGTAGGACAGCTCGCCGCCGGAAGCGGCCTTCGTATCGCCGTTCTGTCCCCCCGCATCGCTCGATGCATTCGAGCTCCCCGCGGCATTCGCCGCATTCGCGGCGTTCTTCCCTCCGGCGTCTCCGCTTGCCGGGCCCGCGCCGTTCTTCTTCCCGGACGAGTCGCAAGCCGACAAGAGCATGACGGCAATAACCAGAACCAAGCTGACTTTGACCCCTAATCCTTTTCTCATCTCCCATTTCCTCCCGATTGACGCTGTAGGTCATGAATTTGTTTGATCGTTTGCGGTGAATGGTTTATTGGATCGCGGCCGCGGATCATATCGTCTCGATAGCCTCCGATGCGTACCGGTTGCGCGGTACCGGCAGTCCCAGATTGCCGCGAAGCGTATCGCTCTCGTATTCCTTGCGGAACAAGCCCCGCTCCTGAAGAATCGGCACGACCAGGTCGACGAAATCGGCCAATCCGTTCGGCACGACCGTACGAACGTTGAAGCCGTCCGCGGCGCCCCCTTCGAACCATTGCTGAATCAGATCGGCGACCTTCTCCGGCGTACCGATGAATCCCGAGCGCGGCGTGGATGCCCGAAGGGCCGCCTGGCGCAAAGTGAGTCCTTGCTCCTTGGCCTCCCGCTTGATCTTGTCCGTCGTGCTGCGGAAGCTGTTGCTGCCGAGATCGCCGATATCGGGGAACGGCTCGTCGAGCGGGAATCGGGAGAAATCGAAGTGCTCGAAGTACCGGCCCAAGTAATTCAGCGCTTGGTCGATCGCCACGAGCTCCGCAATCTCCCGGTATTTCCGTTCGGCTTCTTCCTCGGTTCTGCCGACGATCGGGCCGATGCCCGGGAAGATGAGCAGCTCGTCGGGATTTCTTCCGTATGCCGCCGCCCTTGCCTTCACGTCCGCGTAGAACGCCTGCGCTTCCGCGAACGTCTCGTGCGCCGTATAGATCGCGTCCGCCGACTTGGCCGCCAGCGCCTTGCCCGAATCCGAGGAGCCGGCTTGGAAGACGACCGGATAGCCCTGCTTGGAACGCGCCACGTTGAGCGGCCCTTGCACGGCGAAATGCGTGCCGTTATGGTTCAGCGCGTGCAGCTTCGCCGGGTCGAAGAAGACGCCGGACGCTTTATCGCCGACGAAGGCACCGTCCTCCCAGGAATCCCACAGCCCTTGGACGACAGCCAGATGCTCTTCGGCGATTTCGTAGCGCAGCGCATGATCCGGATGCCGGCCCTTGCCGAAGTTCAGCGCGGAGCCTTCCAGCGGCGAGGTGACGACGTTCCAGCCCGCCCTGCCGCCGCTCAAGTGATCCAGCGAAGCGAACTGCCTCGCGACCGTGAACGGCTCGCTGTAGGAAGTGGACAAGGTAGCGACGAGTCCGATATGCCCGGTAGACGCCGCCAGCGCGGACAGCAGCGTCAGCGGCTCGAAGCGGTTCAGGAAATGCGGATTGGACTTCTCGTTAATGAACAGCCCGTCGGCAATGAAGAGCAGATCGAATTTCCCTTCTTCCGCCTTGCGCGCTTGCCCGGTATAGAAGGCCAGGCTTACGCTCGCGTTGATCGGCACGTCGGGATGACGCCAGAAGGAGATACTGTTGCCGACGCCGTTCAAATTCGCGCCTAATTTCAATTGTCGTTGCGCCATGGTTAGTCCCCTCATTTCATTCAAATTATTCGCATGCTTTTAGTCGGATTTAAAATGTCGAAATAGAAGCGGTTCGTTCCGCTTCGCTCTCGCCCGGCTTGCCGGAGGGCATCGCTTTGACTCCCCATGCGGCGGCGAGCAGCGCGATGCCCGTCAGCACGAAAACATACGGAATGGCGATCCATCCGCCCAGCAGGCCGCCGAGCAGCGGCCCCGCGACGATGCCGAACTGGCTGGCCGATTGGCTCAAGCTGACGGCTCTGCCTCGGAAGTCGCCGTCCGCGTAGTGAACGATCAGCGCGTTCAGTGCCGGATAGACCGCGGCAAAGAACAGTCCGTAACCGAATCGCAACAGCCCGAAGCCGACCAGATGCGGAATGGCCGCTTGCAGTAAGTTGCCGACTCCGCCGCCGATCAAGCCGATGAACAGCGTCCTGCCGTACCCGATTCGACCCCCGATCCTTCCCCAGCGCGGCCCCATAATAACCGTCGCCACGCCGACCGCCGAGAACACGATGCCGGAGCTGACCGAAGCGTTCTCGGCGCTGCCTCCGATTTGAACCACGTAGATGGTCAACAACGGATCGAGGATCATCACCGACGTCGACACGAGCAGAATCAGCCCGTATACGCGCAGCAAGCGGGAATTGGCCGCCGCCCGCTTGATGTCCTGCCATATGCCGGGACGTCTCGCGGCGCGGCGCTCATGCGATTCCTTCACTCCGAGGACGATTAGCGCCGAGCAGAGCGTGATGACGCCGGAGGCGATGAAGCAGCCGCGCAGCCCGGCCCAGTGGCTCAATATCCCGCCGGCCAGCGGTCCGATAATGCCGCCCGCGGCGGTCGAGGTGGAGATGACGCCGAGCGCGTATCCGACATGCTTCTCCGGCGTATTCGTGCCGACGAGCGCCATGGACGTCGGACCGAAGCCGGCCATCAGTCCCTGGAAGATCCGGACGAGGATGAACGTATACGGATCATGGACGAAATAGTTGGCCAAATGCGCGATGCCGAGCCCGATGCCCGAACGGACAAGCATCGACTTGCTGCCATACTTGTCGCCGAGCGAGCCCCAGAAGGGCGCGCATAAGCCGCTGATCAGGAAGCTGATCGAGATCGACACGCCCGACCAGGCTTCCAGCCCGCTCCGAACGCCCAGCTCCTGCTGCAGGAACAGCGGGAAGAACGGGACGGAGAGCGTATAAGCCATGAAGTTGCAAAACAACCCGAGCCAGAGAATATACAAATTGCGCTTCCACGGAGGCAATTGAAGCAGTCCGGACAGCCGAGGCAACGGTTACGTCCCCCTGTCGCTTGCGGATCGCCTGCCGCAGCCGCCCGGCGCCTTACGCATTGCGCGCCTCCGGGCGACGGATGATCAACTCGCCGTCGACGCGCTGCGGTTGGCGGAGCAGGTTGAAAATCGGACAGACCTGCTCAATCGCTTCATGCAGCGCGCGCAGCGTCTCCTCCGCTTCATCGGATTCGAACGTCAGCGTGTAGCGCAAGTTATGCGGGTAGACGGGGATGTGCTCGTAGCCGGGACGCCCGGCAAGCGGATGCATCTCGCCCTCCACCTCCACGTCGACGGCATGAAGGGAAACCCGGCGTTCCGCGGCCTGAATGAGCGCGATATGGGTCAGACAGCTGCCGAGCACGCCCAGCTGAAGCTCCGGCGACGAAGGACCGAGATCATAGCCGGCGAAATCCGGCGGGCTGTCGCTGATCACCTGGAAATCCCGGATGCGGATCTCGCGGACGCCGCTTCGTCCCAGCGCCCTGGCCTTCGCGCGCAGCTTGGCGGTCTGCTCCGGATGCGATTCCGCTTGCGCCCGGCGCGCCAATAATGCGGTACGCTTGTGCGTTAAATATTCGTTTAAGGTGCCCATCTCGTTCTTCCGCCTTTCTCCGGGACGTATGTATCCCTGATTGCCATGCACGCGTTGCCTCAAACATAATTTACAATTCCTATGAGAAAACTAGGTATTTATAATATAGATGACATCCGACCCGATGTATAATAGAAAAAGCCGATTCATGTATTTAAGATTCCGATGCAAAGCCGGTTGCGCGATGCAGGCGGCACGCGTTGCTTGCCGGAATTGCGGAAGACGAGCGAGCCGCACGCACGCCATACGAAACTCGATGTAGAAACTTGATAATTTTGAACCTGCTTCCTCGATTTTCCTTTGCTATAATAAGGCCAAGACATCAACGACGGCAGGTGAGAGCCATGAGTTATGCGGATGCGGTGCAGCGGGCGCTCGACTACATCGAAGACCATTTGGACGACGACGAGGCGCTCGAGCTCGCTACGCTCGCGGAAGAGGCCTACGCATCGGTCCCGCAGTTATACCGCATGTTCTATGCGCTGACCGGGCACCCCGTGAAGGATTATGTCCGCAAGCGAAGAATGAGCGTCGCCGCCAATCATCTGCGATACTCGAAGCGCACCGTGGAAGAGCTCGCGTTGGAAAGCGGATTCGCGTCCTATCACGCGTTCGCCAAGGTGTTCAAGAAACTCGTCGGGCTGACGCCGGCCGCCTATCGCACCGCCGCCATCCATTACAGCTTCGAACCGATCCGCCTCGGCGAACAGTTCGCGTACTCGGAGGACAGGGAGCAGTCGGAACGGTTCCCCGACGTGAAGGTCGTCCGGCTTCAGCCCGGTAAGGCGGCTGCCTATCTGCATGTCGCGGAGCAGGAAGCAGGCATGGAGAACGAAGCGTTCCGCATCGCGTACGAGAGGCTGACGGCGATCGGCGCGGCGGGAAAGCGCAAAGCGCGGATTTTCGGCTGCAATGTGGATATGCCTGATGACGGCGGGCATCCCCGGTTTGGTTACCGCATCCTGATGCTGACGGAGGAACCGGACATGCTTGGCGGCGATTGGGCGGCAGCGCCGTTCGCCGGAGGCTTGTACGCCGTAAGGAAGGTTCCCTCGGCGTCTCCCGCGATCATTCAGGAAGGCTGGAACCGGCTTGTCTCCGAATGGCTGCCGAAGAGCAATTTCGAGCTCGACGACTCGCCCTGCATCGAGGAATTCATCGCCTACAACGGCAAAGTAACGCGCATGCATCTCTTCCTCCCCGTTCAGCGGAAGCTGCGGCGGGAGACGATCGAAATCGTGCGTCGGCCGGAGCTGCGCGCCTACTGCGCCCGCGGCATCGGAGCCGATGCCCAGTCGGCGGCCGAACAGCGGCTGATCGCATGGCACAGGAAGACGCTGTCCGGGAAGAACGGCAGCGCCGGCGAAGGAATCTACTATATGTCGTTCGCTTACGGCATGCGGAATTCGGCGGATTACTGGTGGGAGAACGGGATAATCCCCGCTTCCGCTTCGCAGTCAAACGATGCGGCAGACCGTACCGCTCCGTGGGAGGGGCTCGAGGAACGGCGGCTCAAGGCCGGCGATTACGCGTACTGCGCAACGAGGACGTACGGCTCGTTGACCGGCGTCCTCGAAATGATGCATCGCTGGATCGCCGCGAGCGGCGACTGTCTGCCGGATGAGGATCGCCAATGGTTCGCGGAATACGAGGTCTCTCCGGGCATGGATGTCGAACGGGATGCCGTCGTAAGCCTCTATCTGCCTGTCACGCGGTCCGTCGGAGCGTGAACGGCAGCCATCCATGTTCAGCGAAAAGCCGATAAGCGGATTGGCAAGTGGAATTAGCGAACGATACGATGACGAGGGGGGAAAGCTTCGCGCTGGTCGCTTCCTCAATAACAACAAGCGATAATGCCGAAGGACAATCATGAGCCCACGGAAGATGCATCGCTCCGGTCCGGGCGGTTACCGGCCCAACCTTGTACCGAAGTCATTCAAACTTATTCAGGGAGGCAAGCCCATGACCCCATCCAACCAGCCGGAATCCGCTGCCGAAGGCACCTTTGCCGCAAGTCCGGTGAAAAATAAAGTCGGCAGCTGCTTCGTCCCGGTGCGCGATATCGAGAAATCCCGCAGCTGGTACTGCCGGGTGCTCGGACTCGACGAGACGCGCTGCGACATTATCGGCGGCCACCTATGTCCGCTGCCGATGGAAGGCACCGGCCTCATCCTGGACACCATGCCGATGTGGGGCGGCCAAGAGCCCGGCGGCGCGCCGTCCATTACGACGCCGGCGTTCATGCTGATGACGAGCGATCTGCAAGGCTCGCTCGATTACATGAAACAGCTCGGCGTCGAGCTGGTGACCGGCATCGAGCACGACCACTGGTTCGTGGTCAAAGATCCGGACGGCAACAAGCTGATGATTTGCCGGGAGTAGCGAATAAGGGCGGCCGTCCGCGCGGGTTATCGCGCGGACGGCCGCCCTTGTCACTTGCTTGGCATCGGCCCGTCGTCGACTCAGGCGCTCGGCCAATTAGCAGCGGCAGGCCTTCTCGGCTGCCGTTCGTCTGCTTAGATAAGCGGCACGGCATGCCCCCGTCATGCGGCTTGCCTCTGATCAGAAATTACCGGCATGCTCCAGATGCGAAGTATCGTTCAACTTGGCAAGGGTGGGTTCATGCCAGCCGTTCGTCCGCAGCCGCGTGATGCTGCACGGCTCGATATCGAAGGAGACGGAGAACAGTTCGGCCGGAAAACCGAGCCAGCCCTGAATCAGCGAGACAATCGCGTTGCTGTGGCTTACGATAACGGTCGCGTCATTCGGTTCTTCCTTGATTCGGCGGAGGAAGGCGGAAGTCCGACGGTGCAGCATTCTCCAGCTTTCCGCTTCCGGATACGGCACCCAGTCGATAATCGGCTCCGTAACGGGGAGGCCGATTCGCGCTGCCTCCTCCTTGGATAAATTCGCCGCCTGGCCGTTATTCGATTCCCTGAGTTCTGCCGTAAGGATCGGCTGCACGGCTAGATACCGGCCGATGATCCCGGCGGTTTCGCTCGCCCTGGACAAATCGCTGCCGTACATGCGTACGGTCCGGTTCGCGAGCAGCTGCGACAATCGCTCCCCCGTGCAGTGCGCCTGCCTTCTCCCCTGGTCCGTCAATCGGGTATCGGTCCACCCGCCGACGAAGCCCGATCGTAAATGCTCGGCATCTCCATGCCTGATGAGTAGCAGCTCGTTCATTGTTCTCGCCTCGCAATCTTGTTCGGTCATTGTTGGTTCGTGGCCAAATCCTCATGCTCTCATCGCATATTCCGCTTGTTCTGATTACGAAGAAACTACATAGGTATAGAACTGAACGTTCGTTAAGGAGGTGGCTCATGCTCGCCGTCGCTTGGCTCGTACTGGCCGTCGCGCTCGTGCTGATCGAGCTATTTACCGGCACCTTCTACTGTCTGCTGCTGGCCGCCGCTTCTGTCGTCTCCATCCTAGCGGCGCTTGCCGGGCTTCCGCCGCTGGCGCAATGCTTCACGTTCGTCGTCGCGCTTGCGCTCCTCTACCTCTTCTTGCTGCCGCTCCTGCGCAAAATCGTGCCCTCCGCCGCGCGAACGGCGTTCCGCCCGATCGTCGACGAACTGATTGGACAAGAAGCTTGGGTCGTGAAGACCATTGCTCCCGGGGAGACCGGGCTTGTTAACCTGCGCGGCGAAATTTGGTCCGCCGTTGCGGACGAACGAATCGAGGAAGGCAGCAAAGTGAGCGTCGCCGAAGTACGCGTAACCAAATTAGTCGTGACAAAGGAGTAGATGCGAGTTGGTCGGCATAATCGTATTTATCGTCATTCTTGCGGCGGTTGCAGCCATTGTCGCGAAAGGCGTGCGCATCATCCCCCAGCAAACCGTGGCGATCGTGGAGAGATTGGGCAAATACAACAAGACGCTCAATGCCGGGGTCAATTTGATCATTCCGGTCATCGATAAGATCCGGCTGCGCCACGATCTTCGCATCCATCAGGAAACGGTGCCGTCGCAATCCGTCATTACGAAGGACAACGTCGCGATCGGCGTCGAGCTGGCGACGTTCTTCAACGTCGTGGATCCGAAGCTCGCGACCTACGGTATCGCGAACTACGTCGGCGGCATCCATAATATCGTGGCATCGGCCCTCCGCGCGACGATCGGCAAGATGGAGCTGGACGAGATTCTCTCCAACCGCGACCGCATTCAAACGGACTTGCGGCTCGTGCTCGATCAGGCGTCGGAGAACTGGGGCGTTCGCATCGACCGCGTCGAGGTGCTGCAGCTGGCCATCCCATCGGATATTCAGAATTCGATGGAGAAGCAGATGCGGGCCGAGCGGGAGAAACGCGCGATCATCCTGCAGGCGGAAGGCGAGAAGCAATCGACCGTCCTGCGAGCGGAAGCGCAGCGAGCGGCGGTCGTTCTGGCGGCCGAAGCCGAGAAGCAGCGGCAAATTCTCGATGCCGAGGCGAAGCAGAAAGCGCAGGAGCTGGAAGCGATCGGGAAAGCAGAAGCGATCAAGCATGTCGCCGACGCGGAACGGGCCCGCATCGAAGCGATCAAGCTGGCGGGCCTGGATGCGCAGATCCTGGCGTACAAATCGTTCGAAGCGCTCGGTCAAATGGCGGAAGGCCGGGCGACGACGATCTTCATCCCGACGGACGCCGTCAATGCCCTCGGTTCAGCCGGCATGATCGGTAAAATTTTCGATATAACGAATCCGAAGTAACCAGCGACTAAAGGAGCGCCCCTGCTTAAATCAAGCATGGAGGCGCTCTTCGCAACGTTATAATTCCAAAACGGTGGTATGCTCGTCGTTTACGATCTCGCCGTTATCGCGAAAGCCGAAGCTTTCATACAGCTTCTTGGCCGGCGTGTTCTCAGGCTTGTACGCGATCCAGCAGTAGCGCGCAGGCCCGGCCGGATAGGTGCGGATGAACGCCAGCACCTCTCGCATCGCTTCCCGTCCGTAACCTCGGTTCTGATGCCGCTTGTCGATCATCAGCCGCAGGATGCTGTAGCCGTCCTCCGCGACCGACGGGGTATCGTAGCTGGTAATGTGGTACGTAATCATCACGAACCCGACCGGCTGTTCGTCTTTGTAGATCGCGAACGGAAACGGATGCCCGCCGTTGGTTGCAATCACGTAGCAAGACGCCACGCTCGACAGGTTGGATGCGACGTAGCGGCGCTGCTCCTCGGAAACTTCGAGGTTGAAGATGGCACGCCGGTTATCCAGCGTGATTTTTCGGAGTGTAATCATGGATCGTTCTCCCTTCGGTTCCGTTGCTATTTGCGCGTCGCGGCCGCTTCGCTTAATAAACATACAACCCATGCCGAAAAAGATATGTCAATTGTCTGAGAGAATGTCACCCTAACTGTTCTGTGAAAATGTCACCCCCGTTGAGTTTAAAGCCACCGTCAGGTGGCTTGGTTTCGGCCTTGCATTGTGGTATTCTGAATCTGTTTTTGGTGTACCTGATACGTCCTTTTCCAAGGATGGTCAGCGGCGGGTTTGCGTGGCTGCGCAATACCCGCTTTTTTATTGGGCTTCTTCTCCGCCTGTCGGACCGCTTTCGTGGTCTCCTTCAGCATTAAGGCCTCTCCGTTGTGCCAGATCAGCAAGGCCCCGCTAAGTGTCTCTCGGACCTCGACAACGGATTTGGCATCCCAGTGTCCCGGTACCGCCTTGGCGAAGGTGTAAATCCTCCCGCCGTACGAAAGCGTTCGGCCCGTACCCAGCTTACGATGTTCACGTGTCGTGAATACATGCTCTAAGCGTACGTCCTTGCCAAGCTTGCGGTAAGCGGAGTCGGCAGATACGGGGGCTACGGCAAACTGCTTGTTGTGCTTGGCGATAAGCTTGGGGAGTGCCTTATTGGCCTCCTCGATGGTCGATACACCGAGCAATCGCAGCTCAATGACGAGGCGGTCCTGCAGCGTCACCCAGAGGCGCTCAATGCGGCCCTTGGCTTGCGGCGTGACGGCCTTGATGTGTTCGATGCCCAATTCATGCATAGCCTTGCCAAAGTGCGAGAGGGGCTTGGTCATGCCAGCAAGCTGCTGCTCCAAGGTAAGTTTCTCGTTCGGCGAACGGAAGATGGTGTGGCGATCGCTGTAGAGTCCGAGTGGGATGCCTTGTTTCTTGATTCCCTGCATCATCACAAGCGAATACCCTTCGCGGCATTCAGTGGGCATGAATACGGCGCCTGTCACGATGCCGGTAGCGTCGTCGATGGCGGCGTGAAGGGCAAAGACAGGGGCACGATCCTCGAGCCAAGCATACGGAGTTGCGTCGATCTGCCAAAGCATACCGACTTGGGAGCGACGTTTACGGGGCTGGTGCACCTTCGAACGTCTACGCTGTTTCGCCGATTTCAAACCCTTGGTGAGGAGAATGCGACGTGTGCTGACGCCGCTTAGTTCAATCCCCTCATGCTCAGCAAGCAGTTCGGCAAAGTGACAGCTGTTGCTGCCTTGATACTTTTGTGTGTAAAGTTCCGCGACTCGATCCTTGATTTCCGCGGACAAGGCATGAACGGGCTTACGTCCGCGATTGCCGTGAGCGATCCCCCCAGCGTTTCCGACTTGATAACGTTTTTTCAGACGTTGAACCTGTCTAACCGAAAGCCCCAGCAGGGCAGCTCCTTCCTCATTCGTCATGTGTCCATCCAACACTTTCTCCACAACCAATACCTTCTTCAGCTCTGTGTTCGTCAATGTCATGGTCTCCTGTCTCATAGTGACATTATCTCAGAACAGTTACAGGGTGACATTATCACAGACGAACAACACCCATGCCGAAAAAGATATGTCAATTGTCTGAGAGAATGTCACCCTAACTGTTCTGTGAAAATGTCACCCCCGTTGAGTTTAAAGCCACCGTCAGGTGGCTTGGTTTCGGCCTTGCATTGTGGTATTCTGAATCTGTTTTTGGTGTACCTGATACGTCCTTTTCCAAGGATGGTCAGCGGCGGGTTTGCGTGGCTGCGCAATACCCGCTTTTTTATTGGGCTTCTTCTCCGCCTGTCGGACCGCTTTCGTGGTCTCCTTCAGCATTAAGGCCTCTCCGTTGTGCCAGATCAGCAAGGCCCCGCTAAGTGTCTCTCGGACCTCGACAACGGATTTGGCATCCCAGTGTCCCGGTACCGCCTTGGCGAAGGTGTAAATCCTCCCGCCGTACGAAAGCGTTCGGCCCGTACCCAGCTTACGATGTTCACGTGTCGTGAATACATGCTCTAAGCGTACGTCCTTGCCAAGCTTGCGGTAAGCGGAGTCGGCAGATACGGGGGCTACGGCAAACTGCTTGTTGTGCTTGGCGATAAGCTTGGGGAGTGCCTTATTGGCCTCCTCGATGGTCGATACACCGAGCAATCGCAGCTCAATGACGAGGCGGTCCTGCAGCGTCACCCAGAGGCGCTCAATGCGGCCCTTGGCTTGCGGCGTGACGGCCTTGATGTGTTCGATGCCCAATTCATGCATAGCCTTGCCAAAGTGCGAGAGGGGCTTGGTCATGCCAGCAAGCTGCTGCTCCAAGGTAAGTTTCTCGTTCGGCGAACGGAAGATGGTGTGGCGATCGCTGTAGAGTCCGAGTGGGATGCCTTGTTTCTTGATTCCCTGCATCATCACAAGCGAATACCCTTCGCGGCATTCAGTGGGCATGAATACGGCGCCTGTCACGATGCCGGTAGCGTCGTCGATGGCGGCGTGAAGGGCAAAGACAGGGGCACGATCCTCGAGCCAAGCATACGGAGTTGCGTCGATCTGCCAAAGCATACCGACTTGGGAGCGACGTTTACGGGGCTGGTGCACCTTCGAACGTCTACGCTGTTTCGCCGATTTCAAACCCTTGGTGAGGAGAATGCGACGTGTGCTGACGCCGCTTAGTTCAATCCCCTCATGCTCAGCAAGCAGTTCGGCAAAGTGACAGCTGTTGCTGCCTTGATACTTTTGTGTGTAAAGTTCCGCGACTCGATCCTTGATTTCCGCGGACAAGGCATGAACGGGCTTACGTCCGCGATTGCCGTGAGCGATCCCCCCAGCGTTTCCGACTTGATAACGTTTTTTCAGACGTTGAACCTGTCTAACCGAAAGCCCCAGCAGGGCAGCTCCTTCCTCATTCGTCATGTGTCCATCCAACACTTTCTCCACAACCAATACCTTCTTCAGCTCTGTGTTCGTCAATGTCATGGTCTCCTGTCTCATAGTGACATTATCTCAGAACAGTTACAGGGTGACATTATCACAGACGAACAACACCATGCCGAAAAAGATATAGACTTATATGCGATTTTTTTATAGACTATTATGTATCCGTGACTATTTTCGGGTTATCCTGTAATGACATTAACCGGCATATGCTTGTGCCGGTTTTTATTATTTCTGTAACGAGTTGCCGGACGGCGTTCAACGTTTACAGTACTTTGTCTTATAGTAAGGCGGAACAAGGAGTAGCTGCAGCAGCAATTGCCGCAGCTTTTTCTTGTTGCCTGCGCGATATGCATCCAGCGCATTACAGCGCCTTGCGCACGAAATCCATCGTATACTTCTCCCGAAAACCAAGCCTGTCGTACAGGTTTCTCGCTGTATTGCCGACTACGCACCAGAGACTGATATCCGCGCTGCCGCGCCGATAGATCTCATTGCACAAATACATGACAAACGCTCTTCCGATCCCCCGTCCCTGGAGGTCGGTTCGGACGCAAACGCTGCTAATTCCACTGCTGTCCAAGTGGCTGTAAGCGACGATCTCCCCCGTTTACTTCATAGACATAGCGGGTATCCGCATCCGCCTTCCAGGCACTTCGTTCTTCTTCGCTGGGCTCTGCGACAACGGAATCGGGAAAACGCCCGACTCGAACACGCATGTCGTGAAAAGCCTCAGCATAGAGCGATTGGCTGGCAAAATAGTCTTCGTCCCTGTACGGACGTACCGGAAGCTCATCCAGAGGAAACGGATCACCCACTCTCTGCATGAGAGCCGATGAAAAATAAGAGGAGTAACCATGCTTGTGCGCAAACGCAAGCGCCGAGAGATGCCCGGCTCGAAAGGAGCTTCTAACCTTCCGGGTTCCTCCTGACCGCAATTGAGTTTCGGCATGCTCGAGCATGGCTGAGCCAATTCCTTGCCTGCGGAACTGCGGCGTAACAAACACGGTCAAATACGATTGCGTTCCCGGCTCATTCACTTGAGCCACCCCGACAAGTGTATCGCCCCGATACGCGGTAACGAACAATTCCGGCGCTTCTGCAAGCACGCGAAGGATATTTTCGCCTGTATGGGCATCCAGGAGTAATAAATCGCTGACGGCCTTATAATCTTGTTCGCGGTATTGTTCATATCGAATGCCTGCCTGCTGCATAAGCTTTGACCCTCCGTTATTGAAATGATTGAACGTATGCGCGTCGCGGCCGCTTCGCTTAATAAACATACAACCCATACCGAAAAAGATATAGACTTATATGCGATTTTTTTATAGACTATTATGTATCCGTGACTATTTTCGGGTTACCTTTAAATGGCATTAACCGGCACGTAATCGTGCCGGTTTTTATTATTTCTGCAGCCCATAACCGCGCGGGCTTGCCTGTCCTCGGCTACTTAAGACCCATTCGAACGCTAAGTCCCCAGCCATACATGCCTTCTATGCTGGCCACCTCCGCCAATATGGTATTGGAGCCCGCTCTCCACTGAACGGGCACGCGAATCTGGTCGGCACGGATCCTTCCGTCCATTGTGAACCCGGGTGCCTCCCATTTCCACTCTCCCGCATAAACCTCGTTATCGTTCACCCATAAACGGATGCGGTCGCTGAACCCGAGACGAAGCCATGTTTCTTGCCGCTCAGCCAGGTTAATTGAATATTTCGCTTGAACGACGGCGCCCTGCTCGGCCGTATACAGCCTGTTTAGATTGAGCGTACCGTTGATTTCCACTGGCGCTTCGATCCAGGTTTGGTCCGGAAGCTTGGACACCATCCACGCCGGCACTACGGACGGGGCGGGACGTACGACGCTGTCCGGCGTACGTTCGGTATGCGGCCGAGGCTCGATCTGCGCAACGACAAGATTTCTGATGGTACTCGGGGCGCTGCCCCATAGGCCGACTTTACCGCCTGACACCCTGCCGTGCAGCAGATTAGGAATGACAAGACTAGGCTGCGAGCTCCCTCCGACGTATATCGAGGCGCTGTCCGGCTGTACCCTTACGGCGATTCGGACCCATTGATCTGGAGGAACGGCTGCCACGGCCTGATAGCTTGGCCCATGATAAATTTGCCACGTGCTGGAACCGTTCATGACCGGATCGTATTGAAGATTGGGCAAGCCCCATTCGTTGCTCGCCGACACGTATACCAATTCAAAGTTCTTCTCGTCCGCTGCCCCGAAGACAAGGCCGGCAAAACTGTCGGCCGTGCAGGCAACTTCAGCTTCAATGAGGAAACTGTCCATGCCCAATGGATCGCGGAGCAGAACCGGAACGCAGTGCTCTCCCTCGAAACCTAAGGCGTTTGAACCGTTCCAATCCACGGCTCTTGCACCAGATGCCCCCAACTCGAAATCGGTCAAATCCGTACCAAGATTCCATTGCAGCCTGGTCACAGCAACGCATCCCCCTCTGAAATTCGTTTACGGCCCATATCCGCTTACCAATAATATACAGAACAAATGTTCGTATGTAAACCAATAAATAAAGCCGGCACCTGGGCGGGCCGGCCTTATTGACGATCTTTTTCAGCAATGTACTCTTCGGTCTGAATCCGTTTCTCCGCTAGCTGACTAATTCGCTCGCAATAGCTTGCGATACTCGAGAGGGGACATTCCCATATAATGCTTGAAAAAAATGCTGAACGTGTGAATGGAAATGAAGCGCAATTCTTCTCCGATTACCGATACCGACTTGTCGGTCTCGCGCAGCTGGTATTTTGCCTTATCCAGGCATAAATTGCGAATATATTCCCCGATGGTCATTCCGGTTGTCGATTTAAAGGCGCGGGCCAAGTGAGAACGGCTAATATGCAGTTTTTCCGCGATATCTTCGATATTATGGTCGTGCCGGATTTCCACTTGCAGATAATCCATCAGTCTAATGATCATCGGTTTGAGTATTTTCGGCTTTTTGTACCCGAGCGTCGTGCGGTCTAGATGCAGTCGAAGCAATGTAGCCAACAGCTGAAGAAACAGCCCTTGCGCCATCTCCGTGCTCCCCTGACGTTTATTTCGCACTTCCCCGATGATCTGGTCAAACATCCGTTTGATCTGATAGTCCTCGTCCATGATGACCCGGTCTACCCCGATCCCATAATATTCGCCTTCGATTGCGCGCAGCATGTCCAGCTTGAACCCCAAATAATACAGCCGAAAATGCGAAATTCCGTCCGTTAGCCCGTAATGCCTTTCTCCGGGCTTCGTAATGAATAATTCGCCTTGGTTGATGTGATAGATGGATTTATCGATAAAATACGTCAGCTGCCCCTGATCCAGATAGCAAAGTTCAAAATGATCGTGATAATGGGTTCTTACCGTCCAATCTTCGGTCTTGTTAATTCCGATATATAGCATATTGTCAAGATCTGCGAACGGAAGCTCAAAACGCATTTCCGTATCCGATACCACCACGCTTGCGCAATGAGGCTTATCATACTTCTCAGGTTTCGATTCCGCCATTATCCCTCACCTTCCGAAGGTATGTTCGCTGCGCCTCTTTGTTGCGATAGTCCTGCCGATTACGGGTAAAGCACTGGCCATGCGTCTCCTTCGTATAGATCTCCATCATTGCCATTCAAAATTTGGGCATTGAAATGCCTTCCCCTCGGCGTGTCCCGATATCGCGTATCGCCGGTCATTAAGTGAACGGCCATCGAACGGCGGGGCGTGTCGGTTGCATTCGCGCCGCTGCCGTGAATCGTCAGCGCATGGTGGAAGCTGACTTGTCCTGCCTTCATGACGAGCGGCACCGGCTTGAATACTTCATTGTCCGGTAATTCCATCTCCGCCTGCTGCTTCTCGAGGTTCTGCTCGAAAAAGTTGTTCACGTTCACGAGTCCCCACTTGTGACTCCGCGGAACGGCCTGCATGCAGCCGTTGGAAAGATCCACGTCGGTGAAAGCAACCCAGGCCGTTACCAATGTCGGTTCCTTGCAATTCTGCCAATAGACGAAGTCCTGGTGCCAGCCGACGTTTGCCGTTTCTTTGCCTGTCCCTCTGCCGGGCTTATAGAGCAGCTGGTCGTGCCAGAGCCGAATGACGTCGGCATTCATCAGCTTGGCGGCGATGGTTCCGATCGTCGGATCGGTTGCCACCGTACGGAGTATCGAATCCGACCAATGCGAATTGTCGGTTTTCCGAAGCGCCCGCGGGTTGTCGACGCCTTCAAGCCAGTTGCAGACCGGCTCTCTCCCCGTCTCGAACTCTCCGCGATAGATGCGATCTTGGCGTGCAATAATCTTCTCCAGCTGTTCATCCGAAAAAATTTTCGGCGACACCCAGAATCCGTTCTCCTCGAAGAACCGAATGTCCTTCTCTTCCGGCAAGCATTGCATTTGAAGCAAACCGCTCACAGCCAAACACGCACCTTTCCGCATATGTCCAAAATGAATGTCATTTCAAGCATTTTTGATTACGCTTTAATGCCCGTCAGAACGACGCCCTCGATGAACTTCTTCTGGGCAAGGAAGAAGAAGACGATGACCGGAACGACGCTGATCGCCGTAGCCGCCATCATCATCCCGATTTCCCCCTGCGATTGGGAGGATTGCTGTTGGAAGATCCGCAAGCCTAGCGAAAGCGTATATTTGGACTGGTCGTTCAAGTAAATCAGCGGGCCGATAAAATCATTCCACGACCCCATGAATTGAAAGATGGCAACCGTCGTGAGCACGGGAGGAATCAGAGGCAGCATGATGTTCGTATAAATCCGCATGTAGCCGGCCCCGTCGATAAACGCGCTTTCTTCCAAATCCCTTGGTATCGACATGAGAAACTGACGGATCAGAAAGACGTAGAAGGCGCCGCCGCCGAACCAAGCCGGTACCCAGAGCGGCATGAACGTGTTGATCCATCCCAGCTTGCTGAACAGCAGGTATAAAGGAATCAGCGTGACTTGGCTCGGGAGCATCATCGTGCCCAGGAGAATAAGAAAGAAGAAGTCTCTGCCCGGCCAGCGCAGCCTGGCGAAAGCATATCCGACGAGCGGGGCGGTCAGCAGCACGCCCGCTACGCTGAGCACGACGACCAGCACCGTGTTTTTCAAAAAAAGAAAATAAGGAAAGTACGTCCATAAATTCGTATAGTTTTTCCATAAAAACGGCTTCGGGATCAATTCCGGCGGCACGACGAATACTTGAAGATCCGTCTTCAGCGACGTCGACAACAGCCATAGCAGCGGGAATACGAAAAAAACGCTTAATACGATTAAGACAATATGCCTGAGAAGCGATCTCGGCGATGACTTGGCTAGAATAGGCCGCTTTCGCGTCATCGTCCGTGTTTGAGCCTTCGGCTGGAGCATGCGATTCCTCCTTTCCTTTACATTTGGTCGTAGTGAACCCAGCGTTTCGATAGTTTAAGATTGAGCCAGGTCAGGAACATGACGATAACGAATAGCACCCAAGCGAGCGCGGACGCGTAGCCCATTTTCCAAAACCGGAAAGCGTTGTTATATAAATACAGCACGTAGAACAGGGTGGAGTCGTTAGGCCCGCCGCCCGTAATGATGTACGATTGGGTAAAAACCTGAAAACTCCCGATCATCCCGATGATGAGTTGGAAAAACAAGGTCGGCGTGATAAGCGGGAGCGTGACGTTCATGAATTTCCGGATCAATCCGGCTCCGTCAATATCGGCCGCTTCATAATATACTTTCGGGATGTTCTTCAAGCCTGCAAGATAGATAATCATCCCGCTTCCCGCACTCCAAAGGGACATGAGAATCAGCGAATTTTTGGCCCAAGCGGGATCGGATAGCCAGCCGGGCGCGGATAGGCCAAAAAAATGCACGACGTTCGTCAGGATGCCGAAATTCGGATCGAAAATCCACGCCCACAAAATGGAAGCCGCAACCATCGGCACGATGGAAGGGATATAATACAGGGTTCTGTATAGCGCAATCCCCTTTATTTCCGCATTTAGCAGCAGGGCGATGCCGAGACCGAGGACAATCGTCAACGGGACGCTGAATAAGACGTAGTACAACGTATTATAGAGGGATTTCCAGAACAGACTGTCGTGAAGCAATGCCTCGTAGTTGGCAAATCCGACCCATCTCGCCGGCTGCAAGATATCGTAGTCCATGAAGCTGTATCGCAAGGAAGCGATAACCGGAAATAGGACGAACACGACGAGTCCGATCAGCCACGGGGAGGCGAAGCCGTAGCCGACAAGCGCTTCCCTTCGCGACTGCCGGTACCTTTTATGCGTCTGAGCCATAATACGCTCCTTTTCACGAATGGAATAGAGAATAGAATAACGGCGGTTATCCTATTCTCTTGTTACGATTGCTATTTGGATAAGCTGGTATTGTTGGCCCAGAATTTATCAAGCTCCGCCTGCACTTTTGCATTGGCTTTGTCCAGGATTTCCTGCGTGCTGCCGTTATGGTAGATCGCCTCGTCGATCGCCCGCGCGTGTTCGGACCACAGCAGCTGTCCGACGGGAGATACCGGCAGGCTGACCGACTTCTCCATCGCTTTGACGGTAAAATCGATCGCGCTCTTGACGTTCGCGTTTTGCAGCGGCTCGATATACGTTTTGTTCAAGTAGTCGTTCAAGTCGATGTTGGCGGTCCAATTCGGGATATACGTCCTGCTTTGCGCCGCATTGTATTTCGCAGCCGCTTCGGCCTGATATTTGGGACCTTCCGTCGTCAGCCATTTCACGACTTCGAAGGCTTCCTTCGGGTGCTTGGCGCCTTTCGGCACTCCCCACGCCCAGCCTCCGCTCCATGTTTTGAAATCGCCTCCCGTCGGCGTAGGCGGCATCGCCACGCCAAAGTTCAGATTAGGCGAGAAGCGCAGCAAGTCGGACAATACCCAGTTGCCGTTAATGACCATCGCCAGCTTGCCGGACAGGAACGGATCGTTCGCGCCGGATTGGAACGAAGAGGAATAGGCGTTCGTCTTCTTCGCGCCGCCGAGAAGGTCGTAGCCTTTCACCATGAAATCGAGCGCCGCCACGTTCTCGGGCGAGTTCAGAAGCACTTTCTTGCCCTCGTCGTCGAGAAATTTCCCGTTGTTCTGAATCGAATACAGATAGAACCAGCTGTTCCCGAAATTAGGGAGAAATCCGATCTGCTTGAAGGAATCGCCGCTTGGAACGGTCAGCTTCTTGGAATAGTCGAGGAGCTCATCCCACGTCGTCGGCGGCTTATCGGGATCCAGTCCGGCTTGCTTAAACATATCCTTGTTATAATAGAGAACCCTGTCGTCCATCCCTGCGGGCAAGCCCCATACTTGGCCCTTGAACGACATTTCCTTGATGGTGTAATCGTAGAATCGGGATAGATCGAAGCCGGAGGAGTCGATTAGATCGTTCAAGGGCATCAGAATTCCCCTTGAAGCGACTTCCATGATGAAAGGCCCGTTCAGATTGACGACGTCAGGCGGCGATCCGGAGGCGATCGCGGCGGTCAGCTTGCTCAGGTCCTGGGTGTCGTAGCCGCTGGAGCCCGGCATCGCTTGCGTCACCAGTTTAATGCCGGGATGCTGTTTGTTGAATTCATCGATCATTTCCTTGTTGCCGCTGCCAACGGACAGCGGGTCGAGCCCCCACACGACGACCTCCGCTTTTTCTCCTTTGTCGGCGGAACCGTCGCTGTCGTTCGCAGACTGGCCCGAGCTGCCGCAGCCGGCCAAATAGACGGCCAGCATCGTCGGAATCGCGACCTTCACTGCTAATTTCATCTTCGTCATACGCACCCTCCCCTATTTAGAAACCGCTTCCACGAGTGAATTATATAAGAGGCTGCGGGAAAAGTATTTTTTGCATTTGATCCTAGATTTATAAAATTTGATCATTTGGCTTGTTGATAAAAAGTAACGGGACGACCTTATCATTAAAATGGCGCTCGACTATGCGATCCGCAATTCGCAGGGCCAGCACCCGCCGGAGATGCCGAAAAAGCAGCTTGTCACCGAGCATTGCACGGAAGCGCTCCGTCCGTTACCCGAACGCAGTACAAGGATCCGAGCCGTTCGGAGGCCCCATGAAAAAGGGACTCGAAAAAGAAGGGCTCTCGTATTTTTGTATGTTTTTGCTCACACGATTCCGGCAGCATTCGGCGGTGAGGCAGCCACTGATGGAAGGGAAATACAGTTGGATTTAAGCTGCAAATTAGGTCTGCTTATAAAATAACAACGGAGCCTCGCGGGTTTGCGGGCTCCGTTGTTATCATTATTCATGAAAGATAGCCATTGACGATACGCAAGTCCTTCAGGCTGACGTCACTTCACCAGTCAGCCTTCGTGCTCCGGCCGCTCCGCCAGCCAATCCGCAAGCGTCGCCACGCGGCTCGGGAATTTGCCGCTGCGCGCCAGGAAACCGACGCCGTGCTGCACCATCGGGTCCTGATCGGTCGGCTGGTAGCGCAGATCAACGCTCCAGCGGACATGGTCGGAGCCGTTCGGCGTCGACATATGCAGCACCCGGTCGTTGAACAGGATCGCCGTGCCGGCTTTGACCGGCAGCGCGACCGTCGGGCACTTGCCGAGCTGATGCTCGTGAAGCGCGGTATATCCCGTGCCGGTGTGCGATTCGGCATGCCAATCCAGCAGCTTCCGGATCTGCGTGCGCGGCTTGATATGCAGGCACCCGTTCTCAAGCGTCGCGTCCACGAGCGGAATCCATACCGTGATGACGGGATTCGCGTTCGCGTCGGGCCAATACGATTTGTCCTGGTGCCAAGGCACGGCGCCGGCCGCCACGCCGGGCACTTTGGGCCGCACGTTGTAGACCGGATTGGCGAATATTTCATCGCCGATCAGCGACTCTACCGCATTCAGGATTTTCGGATTGCTTAGCAGGCGATAATAACCCGCGATCCGATCCCGCCAGCTCCGGCCGTATTTCAGGAAGTCCTTGTCGGTCTTTCCCGCGAACAACTTGGCCAGCCGGTATTTGAACGGCTCCCCTTCCAGTTTATCCGCAATTAGCCCGTCGTCGTACAATTCGTCGGCGATCATGGACACCTTCTCCGCCATCGCCGCGCGCGGCGCCGCCATGTCCTGCTCGTCGAGCAAATCCTCCAGAACGAGATAGCCTTCAACGTTGTAATGATCGAGCTGTTCCCGCGTCAAGCTGCCCGATTGCCGCTTGTTCTCCATCGTTCCTCTACCTCCGTCAAGTTCGTTTTCATCGATGTGCTCAATGTACCATGCCGACTGCGGCTTGTATTTGGCAGAGTCGGCCGCGATTTGTCCAAACTTCCGGCGATTTCGGCAAGCGATCGACGATGCCGTGCCTGTTCCCTGTCATTGCCCGAACGGCAAAAAAAAGAGACCCGCGGCAACGGGCCGCAGGTCCAAAGGTTTATATCAAAAAGGGGGTCGAGTTCTAGTATAGGCGCGTTATATTAAGACAAGATGAAATGCCGATTGCAATCATATTACATTTTCTTACCATCGTGTTTCAATCCCTGCCGGCCTTAGCCGGACGAAACGCCGCCCTGCCCGCTTGATCAGCGATGGCCGGCCTGCCGGCGAAAGCCCGTCGGCGTCATCCCCGTCTTCTGCTTGAACAGGTTCGAGAAATAATGCGGGTCGGCATAGCCGAGCCGAAAGGCGATTTCGCTGACGCTCAAGCTCGTGTCTTGCAGCAGCATCTCGGCCTGGCCGATCCGCCTCGACAGCAGATAGCCGTACACGGTAAAGCCCGTCTCCTGCTTGAACACGCGGTTCAGCTGCTTGTACGACATCGCCATGCTCCGGCTGAAGCGCTCCGAATCGAACGGCTCCGCCAGCTGGTCCAAATACTGCTTGATCTGCTGCGCCTGATCGGACAATTTCAGGTTGCGGCTCTTCAGCAGCCGCGATAGGGCGATCAGGATTTCCGTCAGCACGAGCAGGACGCCTTCCTGGACCTGCTCCGAGTCCCCCTGCCGATTGCGGCGGACGAGACGGAACGCCTTGCGGAACAGCCCCTCAAGCGGCGCGTCGGCGACGAGCGATTTCTCCCACAGCTGGAATGCCGCGAGCAGCCCTTCGCTGCTGCCCGCGACGTTGAACCACAGGTACGTCCAATACTCCTCCTGGTCAGGCAGCGCCGTCACTTCGTGGTAGCTTCCTTTGCGCAATATGAACACGTCGCCTGCCTTCGGCCGGTGCACGACAGAGTCCACCTGAATCCGTCCTTCCCCGCGCAGCACGCAAGCAATCACCGTGATATCGGCGCGGCCGCGAACGTTGCGGTAATTGGCATGGCAATAATTGGTGCCGATGAGCGGAACCGAGACGCCGCCGTCCCAGTCCGAAGGAATGGTGTACAATTCGCCATGCTTCATGTCCAGAACCCTCACTCTACTTCATCCCATTTTCTATGCCCGCATTATAACATATGTCCCTATCCCCCACCTTTTGTTCCGAATCCCGCATGTCGCGCGGCGGCGGGCCGCAGTAAAATGAGAACGTGAGAGAAAGACGCGACGCCAATACCCATTCGAGCATAGGGCGCCCCTTCGCCCGTCCAAGGAGGCCATTACGATGGAACGAAACCAACCTCGCACGCAGCCGAACCTGATCTACGTCTTCGCCGACCAGCTGCGCTTGTCCGCCTGCGGCTATGCAGGCGACCGCCTGTCGCAAACCCCGAACATCGACCGTCTCGCCGGAGAAAGCATGAATTTCGCGAACGCCGTCTCGGGGCACCCGGTATGCGCGCCGTACCGCGCTTCGCTGTTCACGGGCAAATACACGACCAGCACGGGCATGGTCATCAACGAAATCAGCATGAACCCGAATCATCGCTGCGTCGGGCATGTGCTGACCGACAATGACTACGACACGGCCTACATCGGCAAATGGCATCTGTCGGCCAACGAGCTGGGCCATCACTTCGAGACTCGCAATTCGTACACGCCGCCCGGCGAACACCGGCTCGGTTTCGACGGTTTCTGGGCCGCATACAACTTTCACCACGATTATTACGGCATGTACTACCACGCCGATACCGCCGACAAAATCCCCATGGACGGCTACGAGCCCGACGGGCAGACCGACATGGCCATCGGACAATTGCGGAGGCTCGCGGGCGCAGACCGTCCGTTCGCCCTGTTCCTGTCCTACGGCACGCCGCATGATCCATGGACGCCGGACAACGTGCCCGCCGAATACTTGGCGCGGTTCAAGGACGCCGAGTTCGCGCTGCCGCGGAACTACTTGGATGCCGACGACCCGCACGCGGACGCTTGGGCCAAGCTGTCTTCCGAGGAGCGCGCGTCCATCCCGGAATGGCTGCGCGTATACTACGCGATGACGGCGAATCTGGACTGGAACCTGGGCCGGCTCCTGGCTGCCGTGGACGAGCTTGGACTCCGGGACGACACCGTGTTCGTCTTCACCTCCGATCACGGGGAGCTCTTCGGCGCCCACGGACGGAAGGGGAAAAACATCTTCTACGAAGAGGCCGTGCGCGTGCCGTTCCTGCTGCGCCAGCCAGGCCGCGTGCCGCAGGGCGAGACCGACGTCTGCTTGAATACATGCGACATCATGCCTACCTTGCTGAGCTTGCTCGATCTTCCGGTCCCTTCGGAGGTCGAAGGTACCGACCTTAGCCCGTTCGCGCTCGGCGAAGCCGGCGAAGAACCGGAGGCGGCGTTCCTGCAAGGAACCGGCGCTACCGCGGATTGGTCGGACGGCCACGAATGGCGGGCGCTGCGGGACAAACGGTATACCTACGCCATCTACCGGGCAGACCGGCAAGAGCTGCTGTTCGACAACGCGGAGGACCCGTGCCAGATGCGCAATTTGGCCGGCGACCCGGGTCATGCCGCCGTGCTGGAGCGGTTCCGGGGGCTCCTCGCGCGCAGCATGGACCGTGTCTCCGACACGTTCGAGAGCTGCACCTGGTACCGCGACCATTGGACGGAAGACCGGCGCATTCTGCGGACGGCCACGCTTTCGGCCGGATAGGGAGCGCATCGCCGCACCGTGACGCTGCGAAATCCGGCAAGCCGGGCTCCGCTTCTTCCGCGCCGCACATCGCAAGGCTGCCCCTTCGTCAGGCGGCAGCCTTGTCGGCGTCCGCGAATCCGCGCTGCCTCTGCGATGAAAGCTCATGATCGGCATCCGATGCGATTGCAGGATTGCCTTCCGCTGATAGCGGAGGGTTTAGGCGTTCGTTAAATCGGCAATGCTAGTAGCATTTCCCGCAGTGGTAGATTCGTAGATTCGCCGAAAGGAGCCCATGCCCTTGAAATGCATCAACTGCAACTCGTCCGATATCGGCAAGATCGGTCCTCATCAGTATTTTTGCTGGAACTGCTGCATCGAAATGAGTCTGGCCGGCGAGAAGCTTGACGTCTATCAGGTCGAAGAGGACGGCTCGCTTAGCTCGCTGAACGATTTGTTCATTGATGAAGCGATCGATGAACCGCAGGCGACGGCACTCTATTCCGACAGGCGCTGACGTCCGTTGAATCGATTGCCGTATGTGCGCGTGCTCGCGGCGCCTGCGGAAATCCGATTGATTCCGGTTGCTTTTTCTCCCGCTTCGCGATACGATAGCCAAAACATGGATGATCGGCAATGATGGACCATAGTACCTGAGCAGTCTTCTACTGCAGCGAGCCGGGGATCGTGCAAGCCCGGAAGAGACCTTGGGGAAACGGCAGTCCGGAGCAATCTCCAATTGTTCGTCTAAAAGTGGTCGGTCTTCTTCAAGGCCGTCAACTGGGGTGGAACCGCGGGTGCGCAAGCTCTCGTCCCCGGATATCGCGTGCATGCGATGTCCGGAGGCGGGAGCTTTTTCTATTACCATCATGGCCGCGCGACGGCCGAAGGAGTGTCTGTCGATGAGCAACGAACTAACCAACGAACCGAAATCCATGGAACGCGTCGTCTCGCTGGCGAAGCAGCGCGGGTTTATTTTCCCGGGATCCGAAATTTACGGCGGACTCGCGAATACATGGGATTACGGCCCGCTCGGGGTCGAACTGAAGAACAACATCAAGCGCGCGTGGTGGAAGAAATTCATCCAGCAGTCGCCGCATAACGTCGGCTTGGACGCCGCGATTCTGATGAACCCCCAGGCGTGGGTCGCTTCGGGTCACGTCGGCAATTTCAACGATCCGATGATCGACTGCAAATCGTGCAAAGCCCGCCACCGCGCGGATAAAATCATCGAGAACGCCCTGGACGGGAAGGGCATCGAGGTCGTCGTCGACGGCATGACGTTCGACGCCATGAAGGCGCTTATCGCGGAGCACGGCATCGCCTGCCCGGACTGCGGCTCGCATGATTTCACGGACATCCGCCAGTTCAACCTCATGTTCAAGACATTCCAGGGCGTGACGGAATCGAACGCGAACCAGATCTACCTGCGCCCGGAGACGGCCCAGGGCATCTTCGTCAATTTCAAGAACGTGCAGCGGTCGATGCGCAAGAAGCTGCCGTTCGGCATCGGCCAAATCGGCAAAAGCTTCCGCAATGAAATCACGCCCGGCAACTTCACGTTCCGGACGCGCGAATTCGAGCAAATGGAGCTGGAATTCTTCTGCAAGCCCGGCGAGGATCTGCAATGGTTCCAGTACTGGCGCGGTTTCTGCCGCGACTGGCTGCTCGGCCTCGGCATGAAGGAAGCAAGCATCCGGCTGCGCGATCACGCCGAAGACGAGCTGTCGCACTACAGCAGCGCGACGACCGACATCGAGTACCGCTTCCCGTTCGGCTGGGGCGAGCTGTGGGGCATCGCCGACCGGACGGACTTCGACCTGAAGCAGCATATGACGCATGCGGGCGAAGACTTCCACGTGCTCGATCCCGACACGAACGAGCGGTACGTGCCGTACTGCATCGAGCCATCGCTCGGCGCGGACCGCGTGACGCTGGCCTTCCTCATCGACGCGTACGAGGAGCAGCGGCTCGAAGCGGACGACAGCCGCGTCGTGCTGCGCCTGCACCCGGCGCTTGCGCCGTTCAAGGCGGCGGTGTTCCCGCTGTCGAAGAAGCTCGCGGACGGCGCGCAGCGGATCTATGCCGACCTGGCCGCAGACTTCATGGTCGACTACGACGAGGCCGGTTCCATCGGCAAACGGTACCGCCGCCATGATGAAATCGGCACGCCGCTGTGCATCACGTACGATTTCGAGTCCGAAGCCGACGGCTGCGTCACCGTCCGCGACCGCGACACGATGGCGCAGGTGCGGCTGCCGATCGCGGAGCTTCGCGCGTACGTCGCGGAGAAGATGGTGTTCTAGGTTCCTTAGCCGAACTGCAGTGCAGTTTCGGCGGCCGCCTCCCCGGCGTAGGGCGCAGCCTTTTGGGCCTTTTGGGCCTGCCGGGAACGCTACGATAAAATGGTTTTATGACCTGTTAGTCAGCAACGCTGCCGTCAAAAGCAAGGAAGTGGACAGGAGATCCGTTATTCACTCGTTTTCATTGGTTTTTCGTGTGCCTGCGGACAGGAGATCCCTTATGCTGCCAATTAAGTAGACTTTCGGCGCTTTCTGGAGACCATAACGGATCCCGAGTCCGTTCGCCAACCGAAAAACACCACTTTCAACAAAATAACGGATCCTCTGTCCTCAGCCCATGGCGGTTATCGGTGTCAGCATATGTGATGTCGTAGGACTGAATACTTTCTAGACAGACTACGGTGCACGGGGTGCACCTGTTTGCTCGCATTCGGCCGATTGCTTGGTGCATGGAGCATAGCCCCGGGCCATAAAGCCCGGGGCTGTCTATTCGGTGCGGCATATACGGCTTATGCTAGAGACCGGTTACTGATGCTAGAGACCGGCTACTGCTTATCTGGCGACTTACTCCATTATGCGCTGATGAATGCGGCCGGCGTCCCCTAGGGTCCCTCCTACTCCTCGACCGTAATCGTCCGATACACCGAACCCGTATACGACGATCGATCGGCGATGTCTTCATGCAGATCGAACGAGACCGACGCTGCCAGCACGTACTTGCCCGGCGGCAGGATCAATTCCTTCTCCGCATAGAAGCCGCGCCAATAATTCGCGTCGGGAGCATCGCTGCTGTAACCGCCGCTTTTGAAGAACGGCTGCACGAGCGGCTTGCCTTGGACGAGCTCCGTCGGGGCGCGTTCCGTCGTAGAGGCGCCGTCCATGGCGAAGTTATGCCCGTCGTGTATGACGAAACCGAGGAAGCTTCGCGCCCCGTACACCGTTATTTTCGGCTCGCCGCCGATATAAGCAAACGTCGCCGAAGCATGTATCGCTTCCCCTCGTTTAACCGTTGTCCGCTCTACATTCAGCTTCATGTCGAACAGGCCGTCCCGGTACGCCGGCTTCGGGTGCGCCATTTGCTCCATGACCGCCTTGTTCGCCTCCGCCCGCGCTTTGGCCTGCGGATCATCCTTCTCCGCCCTGCCGCATGCCGTCAGCATGAACAGGATCATCGCGAATACGCTGTACCATTTTCGCATGATGCAGCCCCCTCTCTCTCTGTCATGTTGCCGCTTACTTTCTAGACGGCGACAGCGACAATAAGTTGCAGCGCGCTAGGCGCGCAGAGGAATTGTTCCGCCAGGCGGCGAATGTACTAGACCAGGAAGACCATTACGGACAGGAGGAACCTCGATGCCAAGAATGAAAATCCCCCGGTAAGCCCGAGCGGCAGCCGCAGGCGGTTCCGATGCCCGCCGGACAAGTGCGGCAGCCAGCAGGCCGGCTCCGGCCGGTATGGAAGCCAGACCCCGCGCTCCCCCCTCTCTTCCCGATTTGGGAATGCAACGATCAAATCATAAGAGAGGGTGCAACCACGATGTGGCCACAACATGTTCAATGGAACGAATTGCGCTTCGGCGTAGAAATCGAGTTTATCGGCGGCCGGCCGGCCGAGCTAGAGCTGCTGCCCGGCTGGGTCATGGCGCTGGACGAGGAACAGATCGACGACGCCGGCGAGCCGTCCGGCAGCGAGCTGCAAACGCCGCCTCTGGCGTGGGCGGAGCGGGACCAGCTCCGCGTCATGCTGGCGCGGCTGCGCGAGCAAGGAGCGCGCATGAACTGGAGCTGCGGGCTTCATGTTCATGTCGGCATCGAGCCTTGGGGCGAAGCGATGATACTGCCGCTCGTGGAGGCCGCGCTGGCGTGCCAGGACGCGCTGCAAGCGCTGCTGAGGACGAGCAAGGAGCGGCTGTTCTACTGCCCGCCGGTCACGGAGGCGGTGCGCGATGCCTACCTGCGCAGCCCTCGCCGGGAGTCGCTGTGCCGTACAGGCCGGCCGCAATCCCACCGCTGCGGCATCAATGCCGCCGCGTGGTACGATAACGGCACGGTCGAGATCCGCTACGCCAACGGCACCTTGGCCGACGACGAAATCATGCGCGTCGTCGAGCTGTGCTTGCGCTTCGCGGCGGCCGTCGGCGAAGGCCGCCGGCTCCCGGCAACGCCGGGCGAGCTGGCGGCAGCGCTCGGCGCGGTGCCGGACGGGTATCCGCCGCCCATACCGGTCCCGCGCTGGTACCGGGAGCGGCTATGGCTCGAAGACGCGCTGCTGCCGATCGTCGAGGGCATGATCGGACGGCTCCTTCCGCGCGGCGAGCTGCATCACGCGCTGCCCGTGGAAGACGGCATCCTCGTCGCCATCGAGCAAGGGGGCGGCAACCTGTACAGCTATGTGCTGAAACCGCCGGCCGATTGCTGGCAGATCGTGCGGCAGGCCGATAAGCCCGCGGGCTCGTAGACTTCGAGCGCATTACCGCGCTGGACGCCTCTTAGCCTTCGCCGTATTGCGGTGCTGAGCGCCTCGTAGCCTTCGCCGCATTGCGGCACTGGACGCTTTAGTGACTTTGCGGCTTGCGGTACTGGCTGCTTTTGCTGCTTTGCGGCGATCACCGCTAAGCGGCTAGCAGCACTCATCGCTTTGGCGGGTATTACGGCTTTGGCCGGTATTACGCCCTCGCCGCATTGTCCGCTGTTCTGCAGGATAGAGCGACGGTTTCCTAAACTGCAGGCCGTACGCTCGAATCGCATCGGACGCGCCATTGTCAAAGCCCGCTTCCCGATAAATCGCTTTCGTGGTTTTTCGGTCTTCGCCGCGTTGCGGCGCATGCCGCTTTAGAAGCTAAACGGTACTTCTTGCGTTGGCGGCATTAGCGGCTGCGATAGCCGCGGATGGCTGCACGGCTATCGCAGCCGCTCAGCCATCCGCAACCGTCATCGCGCAGGCCCGCAGCAGAGCATCGACGCGATGCCCGCCTCACCATCGTCTTTCTTTGCTGACTCGCGGAACACCGCCCTTGCCCGCCATGTAAGAACAGAGCCGACGCACCCGCAACCCCATGGTGCATCGGCTCTATTGTTTCCGCTATGAAGCCTCCCCGTTCGCGAGCCGAACCAGCTGGCGCGCTTCCTCTCTCAGCTCCCCGTGCTTCGCTTCAAGCAGCGCCGCGATCGACCGGCATTCTTCCCGCTGGCCGTCCGTCAGGCCGCCGCAGAAATGCAGGCATTCCATATAATAAAACAGCTTCTTCCGATCATCCTGAACCAAATCGTCTTGCTCCGCGACGCGTCTCAGTCTCGGCAGACTCGCCTCGGCAAGCGCGCTCCCGAACGGCGCCAGCTGCGCAAACACCTCGTATTCGGACTTGATATAGCGATACGGCGAAGCGGTAATCGAGCCGTCCGCCGCTTCCGTCCAATAGTCGAGCGCTTCGGCGACCGTCAGCTTGCGATAGGATTCCAGCTCACGGCGATACTGCCGATCGTATTCGCCAAGCTCGGGGAAGAGCGCGTCGAACAAGGCGGGCTCGATCGTCTTGCGCATGACGATGCTGTAATTGAAATAATCGTTCTCCGTCGCCGCGTAGGCAATGAAATCGGCCGTCGTGCGAAGCGGAGCGAACGCATCATCCTCGATCAAGCGCTGCACCGCCCGCAGCGCCAGCACCTGGTAGCCCATGTCGACGATCCCCGCCTCGATGGCGGCAACCGGCTCGCTCACGTCCTTGCCGGAGTCGCTATCCTCATTGAGATCGAGCGCCCGATATGCCGCGCGTTCCATAAGGCGGATCGTCTCGCCATGCTCGCCCATCTGCTCCGACCGGAACTGAAATTCGAAATCGCCCTGGCCGTATTTCAGCGCCCGGATTCGCTCGGGATCGTCATGACCGTATGCGGCCAATGCGGTTTGAAACCCCGCCTCGGTATTCATGTATACGAGGAAGCCGCTGTGATCGTCCGCGTAGAGGCTGAACGCATAGACGTCCTTGTTCTCGGGCCGCCGGGCAAACGCGCGTATGATCGTTCCGCAGCCGTCTGCCAGCGCCTGTACGAAACGCGCGGCCGTGATCATCGGCACGCCTTTCGGCACGGTCAGGCTCCGGCTGATCTCCTCATTGCGGTGAAGCACGTAATAGCCTTCCGTATCGATCGGCGTTCGTCCTTCGAACTTGCGGCCCAGCTCGGAATAGTAAGTATTCATGTCAGCGATCCTCCGATTATCCCATTCGCGTATTCCCGTACACCTCCTTTATCGGCGGATTTTTTCCCTTTTTTTATGCAAATTCCCACGGTTCTAGCACATTTGGCCGTTCCTCACACAACCCCCACCTGATACTCGTCCTCGTACACGATCCGACCCGGCGAATCGGTATGCACGATGTCGTAGTCGACCCCGTATTTGACCAGCAGCCCAAGCAGCGGATTCAGGCGAGGCAGCATGTCGCGGGCCGCCTGCCGCTTGAACCACGTGACCGCCCGCATCGCGTTGCCGTCCTCGTAGAACGGCGGTTCCGGCAGATGCTCGACGAACCATGCCTCGATGGCAAGGAACAGCGCCTTGTCCTCCTCGGACAGGCAATCGTCCCGCATCGTGCCTCTGAGCAAATGCCAGCACGCCGCGAAGATGCCCGCCGGCTTGCCGATCCTGCTGCAATACCTCGTTTGGATGCGCACATAAGCCGGCTCCAGCCAATTTGCGTCCCCGGTTTCCTTGCCTTCCGTTTCGTTGTTCTCTCCCACAGCCACGTCTCCTTTGCATGTATAAAATAAAAGAGCGCGCGGGAGTTATGGCTCCCGCGCGCTCCTATGGCGGCAGGACGGGAAGCGCAAGCAGCGCAAGCCCGCCCTGAATGCTTCAGGGGTGCTAACGCTTACGGCGATGATGATGATGGTTGTAAATGCGGTTCGGCTGCATGAAGCAGGCCTCCTTCCGGACGAATCGTGAAAACTTATAGCATCGATTATAAGCCGCCGCCAGTAATTGTCAATCCCTTCCTGCGAACGATGTCTGCTGCTAGGCCTGCAGTCTACGCTGCCAATCGGCCCGCTGGCGATCGGCCCTCAATCGATACGCGTTCCGGGATCGACGCGCTTCGCTCTACGATTTGCATGACACGACATACATGCTATAACATGTATATGAAGGAGGGTACCGATGAAACTTGACGACCATGTCGGGTTCAACATCGCGCGGACGCTGCGCAATTTGAACTTGCTTTTCAACCAGGAATTCAGCCCTTACGGCATCACGAGCGAACAATGGTCGCTGCTGAAGCGGCTGCAGGAGCAGGAAGGCATCAGCATCAAGGATTTGGCCCATGCAGCCGGGAAAGATCAAGCCAATGTCACGCGCATACTGGACGTGCTGGCCAAGCGGGGCTTCGTTGCCAGAAGCTCGAATCCGCGGGATAAACGGTCGTCGCTGGTCTATTTTACGCCCGAGGGGAAGGAGCTTACGGAGCGCTTGATTCCGATCGACGAGCAAGTCCACAAGGACGCCGTCGATGAGCTGACGCCCGCAGAGCTCGGCGCATTCGCGCGGGCGATCGCCCAAATCAACCGCAACGCGAATCGGCATCTGAAGCGTTAACGATGCCCGCGCCTGCTATCCGCTCCATGCCCGCACGAACAACCAGAGAATAACTGGATTCAAACGATAGGAAGGAAACAAAGCCATGAATGACCGCGTTGTCATGCCAATCTGGATGTTTGGCGTGTTTATCGTCATTATGAATACAACCATGTTTAACGTATCGATCCCGAGCATCATTACGGATTATCGCATCACGGCCGATCTGGGATCGTGGATCATATCCAGCTACTCCATCGGCTACGCCCTGTCGACCATCATCTACAGCCGTTTATCCGACAGCGTTCCGATGCGGAAGCTGCTGCTGGTCGGACTGACGATCCTCGGTTTATCCTCGGCGCTCGGCATTTTCGCGCGCAGCTTCGACATGCTGCTGGCCGTGCGCATCCTGCAATCGGCAGGCGCGGGTACGATGGCCGGCCTCGGGCTCGTCATGGCGAGCCGCTACATTCCCTATGAACGGCGAGGACGCGCGATTGCGATGATCTCGACGGGGAGCGCGATGGCGTTCGGCTTCGGGCCGATTATCGGCGGCGTCATCAGCGAGTATTTCGGCGTGAACGGCTTGTTCGCCGTCACCTGTCTGATTCTCCTCGTGCTTCCGGTATTGATGCGCCTGCTTCCCCGCGAAGAACCGAAGCCGCTGCAATTCGACATGACGGGCGCCCTGCTTACGACCGTGAATGTCGTGACGTTACTGGTCGCGATCATGCAGCGCTCGTTCTATTGGTTCAGCGGAAGTCTGCTCTCGTTGCTGATCCATGCCTGGCATCTGCGGAGGAGGGACCGGCAAACATTCATCAATCCGGCGCTGTTCGCCAAGAAGGACTACCGCAAGCTGACGGCGATCGGCTTCTGCGCCTTGGTGCTGAACCTGGGCAATCTGTTCCTCATGCCGCTCGCATTAGCCAACCTGGATGGCGAATCGGCGATCAAGATCGGCTTGACGATCGCGCCGGGGGCGTTATTGTCGGCCTTCTTGACCCGCTTCGTCGGGAAGTGGATCGACCGGCACGGGAACATCCGGTTTTTGCTGATCGGCCATTGCATGTTGGCCGTCGTCCTGGCGGTATTCTCGTTTGCGCTGGAGGTTTCGCCGCTCGTGGTCCTGTGCGGGTATCTCTGCTTCTCGCCCTCGTTCTCCGCGACGCTGTCTTCGCTCAACAACGAGACGTCCCGCATCCTGCCGAAGCCGCTGATCGGCTCGGGCATGGGCTTGATGCAGCTGATTCAATTCTTCGGCGGGTCGGTCTCCGTCGCGGCGTTCGGCTTGATTCTGGCCCTGCAGAAGAACGTCCCGATTGGCCGCGCCTACGAGAATGTCTACCGCATTCTGCTCCTGGTCTGCCTGCTCTCCCTCGCCATTCTCGTCTGGTACATCCGGACGGCAGGCAAGCCGGAACGGGTGCCGCGCGAAACGCCGCGCGCGCAGCCGGCTAGCTGAACAAGGCAGCTATAATAACCTCCCTGAAAGCTACCGGCGCGATTTTGTTCGATCGGCGTGAAGGTTAACGCAAGGCTTGCATCGAAGATGAAAGAGAACGCGATCTACAGGGAGGGCAAATTCATTGACTAGTCAAGCCGGCTTCACGTTAACCGACGCGCAGAAAACGCAATACGCCGAGAACGGGTATTTGATCGTGAATCAATTATTCACGACGGCCGAATGCGACGAGCTGATTCAAAATGCCAACGCGATGATTACCGGCGCCATACCGCTTGGCGCGCATAACGGCATCTACCTGGAGCCGGAGGCCGTGGCGCAAGGGCTCGTATCGGATGAACGGCCCGACCCGGAATATCTGTTCAAGCTCGGCCACCGCATGCATATGACGGACGAGATTTTCCGCTATTATGCGATGCATGACAACATCGCGGACATTCTCGCCGGGCTGCTCGGGCCCGATATCAAGTGCATCCAAAGCATGTATATCGACAAGCCCCGCAACCTGGGCGTCGGCCAGCCGTACCACCAGGACTCCTATTATTTGAAGTCCGAGCCGGACACGCTGATCGGCGTCTGGATCGCGCTGGACGACGTCGACGAGCAGAACGGCTGCCTGCACGTCATTCCCGGAAGCCACCGCGGACCGATCTACCCGCATGAATTGCCGCATGACGAGCGCCAGCGCAAATATTTCACGGAAGTGCATGCGGCGAAGAAGGAAGCCGAGGTGGCGTGCCGCCTGCCGAAAGGCTCGGCCGTATTCTTCCCGGGGACGATGCTGCACCGGTCGGGAGACAACGTCGCCGCCGATCGCCAGAGACGCGCCTACGTCCTGCATTATTTGAATGCGCGCTCGAAGCAGCCGAACCAGGCCCAATCGCGCAATCCGCATCTGCTCGTGCGGGGGCGTCAATATCCGGGCTGCGTATAACCTGCGGCAGCTGCTTGTGCATCACAAAAACCGCCCGCTTATGATGAACCGCACTCCATTGTTAGACAGCATCTAGCGATTGGAGTGCGGTTCATGACTTGCGGGCGGTTTTTTGGGGCTTGGGCCGGTAATCCGCGAGCGAAGCGGACTGGTCAATCGCGACGTCTCTCGCTCAGAGAAGCTCCAGCCTTCGGTAGTTGTTCCGTACGTAGTGGACGCCGGAGTAGACGGTCAGCGCCAGCGCCGCGTACAGCAGCACTTGGTCGACGGGAATGGACGTGAAGAAGCTGAACGGCCGATTGTCCAGCAGGACGGCGGTGATGGCCGCGACCTGGAACACCATTTTGATTTTGCCCGTGCTGTCGGCTTGCAGGGCGATTCGCCGGGACGCCGCGACGATGCGAAGTCCGGTGATGACGATTTCCCGCCCCACGATCGCGAACGCCACCCAGGCATGCGTCAGATGCAGGCTCACCATCAGAATGAGCGCCGCGGTAATGAGCAGCTTGTCCGCCAGCGGATCGAGCAGCTTGCCGAGGTTCGTCACGAGGTTGTATTTGCGCGCGACATAGCCGTCGAGCTTATCCGTCGCCGATGCCAGCAGGAAGACGGCGCCCGCGTAGTAGAAGCCATGCGCGTTCAAATGCTGGAGAATGGCGGACTTGTCGGCCAGCCATGCCGGATAGATGGGAAACAGCAGAATAAACACGGGAATCATGAGGATACGCGCAACGGTGATTTTGTTGGCCAAATTCATAGTCGTGCTCCTTGTTCGGGCTGCCGCCGCTTGGGTTCCGGATGAGCCGGTTTTCTCCAGTTTACTGCCGTCATGCGGATTTGTCATGCGCGAATAGCGGGCTTGTCCGGGCAGTCCCTCCGAACGTCCCCCCTCAAATCCGCTGAATCGCCCAATACAGCCATATCAGCGCTCCCAGCATCAGCGCGCCGCTCCCTATAATCGCAAAAATCAGGAGCTTGCTCTTCACAGCCTTCAGCCTCCTTCTCCTGTCGAAACACATGTATGCAAGGCGCGCATCCGCTGCGGACGCTGCTGCGTGCTAGTCGCCATCCCGATATTTGCGCGGCGTCGTGCCGGCCGTCTTCATGAAGACGTTATAGAAGGACGGCTCGCTCTGGTAGCCGACGATCTCGGCGATCTCCCTCACCGCCAGTTTCGTCGTGCGCAAATACCGCTTGGCTGCCTCCATGCGGCAATAAATAAGGAACTGGATGGGGCTCACCCCCACCGCTTCCTTGAACAAATGGGCCAGGTGGTACTTGTTCATGTACGTTTCGGCGGCAAGCGATTCCAGCGTGAGCGGCGCTCCGTAGTTCTGCTCGATCGTCCGTTTCGCCTTCCACACCGCATCCTTCGCCGTCGGCCGCGGACGCTCCGCCGCTTCGCCGTAATGCAAGATCCGCGCCAGCTTCACGAACAGCAGCCCCAGATAATGATTCGCCGCGAGCTCGGATTCCGGCTCCATGCGACGATGCTCGGCGATGCAGTCCCGCATCAGCTTGCTGATGGCCGGCATATGCTCGTTCAGCTCGACGACCGGGTCCCTGCCGGGCGCGAGGAAATAATCCGGCGGCAGCTCGCCGACCCGCAGCCCCGTGAATCCGATAAACGTCGCGCGAAAAGGATGCTTCGTGGACAGCTCCTTATGCCACAGCCCCCGCTGATAGAACAGCATCGTTCCCGCGCGCGCGGTATACGGCCTGCCGTCGATTTCGAAATCTCCCTCGCCTTCCTCGACGAGCAGCATTTCGCTGTTGGCGTCATGCTTGTGCAGCTCCAGGTTGAAGCGGACCGGATTGCCGTCCATATCGAAGGAACCGCCCGCCATGTAGATCGGCTGACTGTGGAACAGCGACGCCTCGCTCACCGGCACTCCTCCCTAATCGCAAGAATGAATAGTTTTTCTCACAAGTTCCATTATTGTATCGTCATGCCAATTGGCATAATCTAGTAATAGATAGCGCTTGCATTTGCTATTATCAGAATACCGTATTTATACCTTGTGTTACAACATTAAATAATTAAGGAGCGTGCTCGTATTGTTGCGATTCCATAAACGCCAGCTGTCCGAAGAGAAGTACGAAGCCTGCGCCGTGTTCGACATCAACGGCGACGGCGTGCCGGACATCGTGAGCGGCGCGTACTGGTACGAAGGGCCGGACTACGCGAACAAACATTTCATCTGCGACGTCCCTGCCATCCAGGAATATCACGACGACTTCTCCGACTATCCGATGGACGTCGACGGCGACGGCCGGCTCGACATTATTACGGGCGCATGGTGGGGCGAAACGCTCCGCTGGCGTAAGAACCCCGGGGAGCCCGGCGTGCCGTGGGAGACGTTCGACATCGACCGCTGCGGCAGCATCGAGACGATCCGGTACTTCGACATCGACGGCTGCGGCGTGCCGGAGATCTTCCCCAACACGCCGGGAGCGCCCCAGGCGTTCTACAAGCTCGTCCGCGACGCGGAAGGCCGGGGCACCGGCGAGTTCAAGAAGCATGTCATCGGCGAGGGCGCGAGCGGCCACGGCATGGGCTTCGCCGACGTGACCGGCAACGGCCGGACGGACGTCGTGCTGGCGGGCGGCTGGCTGGAGCAGCCGGAGGATCCTTGCGCCGGCTTGTGGACGTTCCATCCGGAATTCTCGCTCGGCAGCGCCAGCGTACCGGTGCTCGGTTATGACGTGACCGGCAACGGGCTGACCGACCTGATCGTCGGGCAAGCGCATGATTACGGGCTGCATTGGTACGAGCAAGGCCGCGCCGAGGACGGCTCGCGGACATGGACGAAGCACGAGATCGACATGTCCGGCTCGCAATTCCACGATCTATGGCTGGTCGATCTCGATCTCGACGGCGAGCCGGAGCTCGTTACGGGCAAGCGCTACCGGGCGCACAACGACGGCGATCCCGGGGCGTTCGACGACATCGGCATCTACTATTACAAGATCGCCGGCGGCAAGTTCGAGAAGCATGTCATCGATTACGGTCCGGCGGGCGAAGCATCCGGCGCGGGCATTTATTTCTGGGTGCAGGATCTGACCGGCAACGGCTATCCCGATATCGTGGCGCCGGGCAAGGACGGCCTCTATCTCTTCGAAAATCTTGGGCAAAGCGAGGAATAACGGACATGAGCAAAGTAAGGATCGGTTTTGTAGGCGGGGGCGGCATGGGGCAGATGGCGCACTTGAGCAATTACGCCGTGCTCGCGGATGAATGCGAGGTCGTGGCGCTGGCCGAGATCCGGCCGCAATCCGCGGCGCTCGTCGCGCAGCGCTACGGCATTCCCGAAGTATACGGCGATCATCGCGAGCTGCTCGCGAACGCCAAGGTCGACGCCATCGTCGCGCCGCAGCAGTATCGCCACCACGCGGCGCTGATTCCGGACATCCTGCGCGCGGGCGTCCCGGTCTTCACGGAGAAGCCGCTCAGCCTGACCGTCGAGGCCGGCCGCGAGCTGGTGCGCATCAGCGAAGAGACCGGCACGCTGCACATGGTCGGCTACCACAAGCGCTCCGACCCGGCGATGGAACGCGCCAAGCGGGAAGTCGACGCCTGGCGTGCGAGCGGCGACTACGGCAAGCTGCGCAGCATCCGCGTGACGATGCCGCCGGGCGACTGGACGGCCGCGGCCGACAAGCCGCTGAACGCGGGCGACCCGTACCCGTCGCTTCAGCCGGAGCCGGGACCGGCCGATTATACGGATGAGCAGACGCGCGAGCTGGACATCTTCGTCAACTATTACATTCACCAAGTGAATGCCATCCGCTTCTTCCTCGGCGGCGAGAACTACAAGCTGACGTTCGGCGACCGCGCCGGCCTGCTGCTCGTCGGCGAAAGCGACAGCGGCGTCACGGTCAGCCTGGAGATGGCGCCGTACCAGACGTCCCACGAATGGCATGAGCATGTCGTCGTCGGCTTCGACAACGGCTTCGTCCGCGTCGACCTCCCTGCTCCGCTCGTCCGGCAGCAGGCGGGCAAGCTGACGATTTACCGCGACAACGCCGCCGTCGGCGAGCCGGAAATCGTCCGGCCGATCATGCCGAACGTCTCGGCGATGCGCAACCAGGCGCGCAACTTCCTTGCGGCAGTCCGGGGCGAACGCCCTGCGCCGTGCACGTCGAAGGAAGCGCTGGAGGATTTGATCCTCGCGCGGTCTTATATTGATTTTATGTCGCGTACGTATGGTAACGGGCTAGCGAAGGTGTAAGGCCGGCGGCGCCGGCGGCCGGGAGTGCGCGGCCGGTTTTGGGAGCCGTGCATGTTGGGCGATGGTGGCCAGCTTTGCCGCCTACAGCCGGTGTCGCGACCATGGAACGTGGTACGACTATTTGCCGGCAATTGCCGGTTTCGGGGCCATGTGTTGTACGTAGTACAACTTAGCATGTAAAGAAACTCATGTTTGATGATACTGAATGGCTCATATAACTTGAACGGCAGACTTCGGGCAGTTGTGGCGAACGTCCCCATTCCCCGGTTTAGACAGCCGCAGCTGTTTGGATCACATCGCTCGTGGAGGGATAGGCAGCGGCACCGTCTTCGAAAAGCATGGAATCCGGACAGGAGATCCGTTATTTGTCCGTTTTCGTGGCTTTTCATATGCTCGCGGTTATAGGATCCGTTATTCCGTCAAAAAGGCAGACTTTCGATGCTCTCCGGAGGCAATAACGAATCCTGTGTCCGTTCGCCAGCCTAAACCTACCGATTTCAACCCAATAACGGATTCTGTGTCCGTTGCCCATGAAGACAATCTAGCCGACAAAGGCAATGTCGAAGAACGGAGTACTTTCTCGACAGCCATGTGTTGTACATGGTACAACTCTTTGTCCGGACACGGCCGGTTGCGCGAGCATGTGTTGTACGCAGTACAACGCTTTGGCCGGCAAAGCTCAGTCTCGCGGGCATGTATTGTACGTGGTACAATTCTTTTACTGGCAACGGCCATCCCTCTATCTATTCCCTGCAAAGCCCCTGCTGGAGGCGCGCTGCAGGCAATGTTTCAAAAGCCAAGCAAGCGGAAAGAAGCTTGAAGGGCGGTTCGGCGTCGGAAAAAGCGAGCGAAGACCGAACCGCCCGCCGAGTCTTCCCCGCTTACACGCTTTAACCATTCACCAGAACGGGGTGTTCCTAATGAGAAGAGTCGCCATCATCGGAGCCGGCAGCGTCGTGTTCTGCAAAACGCTGATCCTGGACATCATGGCAACGGAAGCGCTGGAAGAAACCGAGTTCGTCCTCATGGCGCCGTCGACCACCAGGACGACGCATGTGAAAAGCTACATCGACCGCGTCATCGCCCAGAACAGCCTCAAGGCCACGGTTTCCATCACGACCGACCGCCGCGAGGCGCTGACGGGCGCGAACTACGTCATCTGCTCGTTCCAGATCGGCGGCTTGACCGCCTTCGAGATGGACTACAAAATCCCGCTCAAATACGGCGTCGACCAATGCATCGGCGACACCCTCGGGCCGGGCGGCGTCTTCCGCGCCCTGCGCAGCATTCCGGTCATCCTGGACGTCGCGCGCGACATGGAAGAGCTGTGTCCGAAAGCGATCCTGCTCAACTACGTCAACCCGATGGCCATGATCTGCTGGGCGCTCGGCGAGACGAACATCCAGTACGTCGGCTTGTGCCATGGCGTGCAGACGACGCTCGACCTCATCTCCGGCTATACGGGCGTGCCGAAGCAGGAGATCGATTTTATTACGGGCGGCATCAATCACATGGGCTGGTTCCTGAAGCTCGAGCATGAGGGTCGCGACCTCTACCCGGCGCTGCGGGAGAAATTCGAGCAGCCGGAGTTCTACGTCAACGAGAAGGTGCGCGGCGAAGTGTTCCGTCATTTCGGCTATTTCATGACGGAATCGACGGGGCATCTGTCCGAGTACGTGCCATGGTTCCGCCACAGCAAGAAAGCGCTCGACCTCTACTGCGACGAGCCGGCGTTCGGCGGCGCATCCGGCGCGTACTACAACTGGTGCGTGTACGTCGGGAACAAATACAGCGATGCCGACATGCTCACGGACGAGTCGTCCGACCTGCCGCCGCGCAGCATCGAATACTGCGCCTACATCATCGAGGCGCTGGAGACCGGCAAGCCGTTCAAGTTCAGCGGCAATCTGCGCAATAACGGCATGATCAAGAACCTGCCGGACGACTGCTGCGCGGAAGGCCTCGTCTACGCGGACCGGACCGGCATCCACCGGACGATCGTCGGCGATCTGCCTGCGCAATGCGCGGCGCTGAACATGACGAACATCAACGTACAGCGCCTGGCCGTCATGGCCGCCAAATCCGGCGACCCGGAAACGGTCGTGCAGGCCATCGCCCTCGATCCGCTGACGTCGTCGGTGCTGACGCTGAAGGAAATCCGCGAGATGGTGACGGAAATGCTCGACGCCGAGAGCGAATGGCTGCCGCAATTCGGCAACCGCCGGCCGCGTCCGACGCCGACGGTCCATATTCCGGCCGACGTGAAGCGCGCCGACGTGCCGATCGATCCGGCGCTTGCGATCTTCGCCCGGCTGGGCGAGCTGGCGCAATAAACGGCTGGCCTCATTGAACAAACAAAGCCCATCCAATTCAGAATCCGTCGAAGCGGATCCGAAATGGATGGGCTTTTTATCGATCGCGGAATGCGGTTTACTTCCCCGACGGCTTCGGCATAAGCCAAGCATGATCGGGGTCGTTCCAGAACTTCCACGTCCGCACGGGGCCGGCCATGACGTTCAAGTAGTACGCATCGTAGCCGGGCGGCGCCGACACGGGATGATAGCCCCGCGGCACGAGCACGGCTTCGCCGTTCTTCACGGCCAGCGTCTTGTCCAGGGAGCGGTCGTCCGTGTAGACCCGCTGCACCGCGAAGCCCTGCTCCGGCTGCACCTCATAGTAGTATGTCTCCTCGAGCAACGACTCCTCGGGCAGATGATCGCGGTCGTGCTTATGCGGCGGATAGCTGGACCAATGGCCGCCGGGTGTGAACACTTCCACGACGAGCAAGCCGTCCGCGGCCTCGGATTCCGGCAAAATGTTATGGATCAGCCGCTCCGTGCTCCCTTGTCCGCGAACTTCAACGCCTATTTGCTCCGGTCCGATGAGCCGGGCCGGATGCGTGCCCTTCCCGGGTGCCCAGCATACAGCGAGCCGCAGCCCGGTCAACGCCGCGACCTCGAAGCGGTCGCCGTTCGGCACGTAGACGGCATAAGGCGGGATTTTCTCGAAGACGCTCATCCTTGCCCCGATGCCCGTCCAAGCCTGCTTCGCCGTGACGACGTCCGCCCGGCCCGCGAGCAGCACAAGGCATGCTTCGCGGTCGCCGGTCGGAACGGCCAGCCGCTCCCCGGCCTCCAATTGGTACACCTCGAAGCCGACGTACGTCCATCCCGCCGACTCCGGCGTGATCCGCAGCACATTGCCGTCGGGATCCGGCGTACGATTCGGTTTGACAATCAGTTCGCTCATGTTGCGCTCCTTTCTTGCGATGGCCGGGGCTTCCCGGAGAACCGATCAGCGCGGTTCCCCCATACCCCGGCGAGGCGGCTACCAGCGCGCCGTCACCATTTTCTTGCGCGTATAGAACTCCACGCCGTCCGGACCGTTCGCGTGCAGGTCGCCGTAGAACGACTTTTTCCAGCCCGAGAACGGGAAGAACGCCATCGGCGCGGGCACGCCCAGATTGATGCCGAGCATGCCGGCGTCGATCGTTTCGCGGAAGCGGCGGACATGGCTGCCGTTCTGCGTGAACAGGCAGGCGCCGTTCGCGAAGTCCGAACGGTTGGCAAGCGCGATCGCCTCGTCCAGGCTCGCGACGTGCACGACCGACAGCACCGGCGCGAAAATCTCGTCCTTCCAAATCTTCATCTCGCTCGTCACGTGATCGAAGATCGTCGGGCCGACGAAATACCCGTCGCCCGATGCCGCCGCGTCCGTACGGCCGTCCCGGCGCAGAACCGCGCCGTCCTGCTCGCCGGAGGCGATGTAGCCGAGCGTACGCTCCTTATGCGGACCGCGGATAACCGGGCCGAGGAAGACGCCCTCGTCGAGACCGTTGCCGATCGTGATCTTGTCCGCCGCTTCGACCAGCTTCGCGATCAGCGGCTCGGCGGCATCGCCGACGGCGACGACGACGGAGCATGCCATGCAGCGCTCGCCCGCGGAACCGAAGGCCGCGCCGACGATCTGCGTCACCGCCGCGTCGAGGTCCGCGTCCGGCATGACGATGGAGTGGTTCTTGGCGCCGGCCAGCGCTTGAACGCGCTTGCCGTGCGCCGACGCCGTCTTATAGACGTATTCGGCCACCGGCTGAGAGCCGACGAACGAGATCGCCTTGACGCCGGGATGCTCCAGCAGCCCGTTCACGACGTCGTGCGCGCCGTGGACGACGTTCAGCACGCCGTCCGGCAGGCCCGCTTCGCGGAACAGCTCGGCGAGCCGGTTCGCGAGCAGCGGCGTCCGTTCGGACGGCTTCAGCACGAACGTATTGCCGCAGGCGATCGCAAGCGGGAACATCCAGCACGGCACCATCATCGGGAAGTTGAACGGCGTAATGCCGCCCACGACGCCGACCGGGTAGCGGTACATGCCGGACTCCAGGTTCGTCGCGATGTCGGGCAGCTGGCGGCCCATCATGAGCGACGGCGCGCCAGCGGCGAATTCCACGCATTCGATGCCACGCAGCACCTCGCCATGCGCTTCGGTATAGCTCTTGCCGTTCTCCAGCGTGACGATGCGGGCCAGCTCCTCCCAGTGATCGACGAGCAGCTGCTGGTATTTGAACAGCACGCGCGCGCGGCGGGGAACCGGCGTCTTGCTCCACGTCTCGAAGGCATTCTTCGCGGCGCGCACGGCACCTTTCAGTTCTTCCTTGCTCGAGAGCGGGGTATAGGCGATGATCTCGCCGGTGGCCGGATTATATACCGGCTCGGAGCTGCCGGAGACGGAGGCGACCCATTCGCCGCCGATGAAGTTGTTCAGCAGGGCCGGTGCGTTCGTGTGGGACATACGGTTCATTCTCCTTTCGATATTACGCGTGTTGGGATGTCTCGATGTAAGCGTCGACCTGCTCGGCCGTCGGCATCGCGTCGGAACAGCTGTGGCTCGAGATGACGATGGACGCCGCCGCGCTGCCGTACTCCATGCTGCGGGCGACGCTCCAGCCCTGCATCAGGCCGTGCAGGAAGCCGGCCGCGTACGAATCGCCGGCTCCGAACGTCTTGACGATCTTCGCCGGGAAGATCGCGCCCCGGTGCGAGCCGCCGTCCCTGGCGTAGGCGATGGAGCCGTCCTTGCCGTGTTTAATGATCACAAGCTCGGCGTGGCAGCCGAACCATTGCGCCGCCGTTACCTCGTCGCTGTGCGCGGCGTTGCCGTCGAAGCGCTCGAGCATATCGAACTCCTCGCGGGTGCCGATGATAATATCGCTCTTCTCCGCCGCCAAGTGGTAATAGACGGCCGTCTCTTCGGGCGAGGTCCACGTGTACGGGCGGTAATCAATGTCGAATACGACCTTCGTGCCGTGCTTGCGGGCATAGCGGAGCGCGAGCAGCACCGCTTCGCGCGAAGGGCTCTTGGCGAGCGCCGTGCCGGAGACGAGCAGCGCCTTGCTCTCCGCGATCAGCCCCTCGTCCACTTCTTCGGGCGCAAGCAGCAGGTCGGCGGCGTTGTCGCGGTACATGAGGATGCTGCAGTCTTCGGGACTCTTGATCTCCGTAAACGCAAGCCCCGTCACGGCGCCCGTCCGGTCCGTCGTCACGCCGGCCGTGTCGATGCCGTTATCGTGCAGATAGCTCCGGATGAACCGCCCCATCTGGTCGTCCGCGATTTTGCCGATGAAGGCCGCGCGGTGGCCGAGGCGGGACATGCCGATGCAAATATTGGCCGGCGAACCGCCGACGTATTTGGTAAACGTCATCGTCTCTTCCATCGGACGGTTGATTTCGTTGGCGTTCAGATCGATACACAGCCGGCCGATCGCGACGAAGTCGCGCGGCCTGCCGGCGGGAAACGCTAAGGTGTTTTCCATCGGGCAGCCCTCCTTGATGTTGGGAATTGCATCAGTACGGTCGCGCAGCCTTCAACGCAGTCTGCATGCGGCTGTGCGCGGCGACGACATTGCCGCTCGCGGACACTTCCGGCACGCCGACATGCCACCACGATTCGTAGCCGTCCGTATTCGTGCCCGGCAGCACCTTGATCTCTACCAGCACCGGGCCTTCTTCGTCCTTCGCGCGCCGCAGCGCGTCCGCGAGTTCCTCCGCCGTGCGCGCCGTATAGGCGGCGGCGCCCAAGCTGCGGGCATGCATCGCGAAATCGATCGGCATGTAATCGCCGTTCAGACGCCCCGTTGCCTTGGACCGGTAACGGAATTCATTGCCGAAGCCGTCGCTGCCGTGCCCGCGCTGCAAATTATGAATGCATTGGAAGCCATGGTTGTCGAGCAGCAGCACCGTCAGCTTCACGCCTTCCTGAATGGCCGTCACGAGCTCCGAATGAAGCATCAGGTAACTGCCGTCGCCAACGAAGGCATAGACGTCCCGCTCCGGCTCGGCCAGCGCCGCGCCGAACGCGCCGCTCACCTCGTAGCCCATGCACGAGAAGCCGTATTCCATATGGTACGTCTTCGGCTCGGTCGTCCGCCAGACGCGGTGCAGGTCGCCGGGCAGGCTGCCGGCGGCGCAGACGACGACGTCCGTCGCGCCGACGAAGCCGTTGATGACGCCGAGCGCGCGCGTCTGCGTCAAGCCGTCCTCGCGCTCGAGCGCGTAGAGCCGGTCGACCTCGCGGTCCCACTCCGCCTTCAGCGCGGCGATCTCGCCTTCCGCGTAGCCGCTGCCGTAGCCGCGCGCCGTCAGCTCGGCTTGCAGCCCGGCAAGTCCGGTCCGCGCGTCGGCCGTCACGGCCACGCCTTCCAGCTTCGCCGCATCGAACGCGCTGACATTGATATTGACGAACGCGACGCCGGGCCGGCGGAACGCCGACTTGGACGCGGTCGTGAAGTCCGAGAAACGCGTGCCGACGCCGATAACGACATCCGCCTCGGCGGCGATCCGGTTCGCCGCCAGCGTGCCGGTCGTGCCGACGCCGCCGAGGGCGAGCGGATGGTTCCACGGCATCGCGCTCTTGCCGGCCTGCGTCTCCGCGACCGGGATGCCGAACGCTTCCGCGAACCGGCGCAGCTCATCCGCGGCTTCGGCGTAGAGCACGCCGCCGCCCGCGACGATGAGCGGCCGCCGCTTGCCGGCGAAGGCATCGGCCGCGCGGCGCACCGCCTCCGGGGATGCCGGACGGCGGTCCGCATAATGCACCCGCTTGCCGAAGAACGCGGCCGGGTAATCGTACGCTTCCGCCTGCACGTCCTGCGGCAGCGCCAACGTCACCGCGCCGGTCTCCGCCGGGTCGGTCAGGATGCGCATCGCCTGCAGCAGGGAGGCCATCAGCTGCTCCGGCCGGACGATCCGGTCCCAGAACTTGCTGACCGGCCGGAAGGCATCCGTCGCGGCAACCGTATAGTCGCCCGGCACTTCCAGCTGCTGCAGCACGGGGTCCGGCTGGCGGCCGGCGAAATTGTCGCCCGGCAGCAGCAGGACGGGAATGCGGTTCACCGTCGCCGTCGCGGCCGCCGTCGCCATGTTGAGGGCGCCGGGACCGATCGACGACGTGCAGGCGTAGATCTGCCGCCGATTCTTCTGCTTGGCGTAGGCCGCGGCGGCATGCACCATTCCTTGTTCGTTTTTGCCCTGGATGAACTCGAGCTCGCCGGGCACCCGTTCGAGCGCCTCGCCGAGGCCCGTCACATTGCCGTGACCGAAGATGCCCATCACGCCGCGGACGAATTTGATTTCCTCCCCGTCCACGGACAGGTATTGGTTATCCAGAAATTTAAGCAGCGCTTGGGCCATGGTCAATCGGATCGTACTCATGCGCGGCCGCCTCCATTCGTCGAATTTGCCGCAATCGGCATCGATTCCGTAACTAACACCGGATTCCTCTCCTTCGCTTGTCCACGTCATCCGCGGCTGCCGTCTTAGAGCGTCTCTTCCAGCCTGCGCAAATACTCGTAGCTCTGCGCAAGGCTATCCAGCGGACTGCCCGGGCAGTAGTCCTGCTCGACGGCGAACCATTCGACGCCGCTTGCCAGTCCCCAGCGGAGAATCGGCGCGAAGTCGATGACGCCTGAGCCGATCTCGGCGAAGTACTGCCGGTCGTCGTTCGTCATGTCCTTCAGGTGCAGGATCGGCATCCGGTGCGCGTATTGGCGAATGTACGACAGCGGATCCTGCCCCGCCTTCTTGACCCAATACGTATCGATCTCGGCATATACCACCGGATCGTCCAGCAAGTAATCGAGCGCGAACTTGCCGTCCATCATCGTGTGAAACTCGAAATCGTGGTTATGATAGCCGACGCGGAAATCCGTCCCTTTCACGCGCTCCGCCACGGCCAGCAGGTCGCGCTTGACGCTCGCGTAGCCATCGGGGTTTTGCAGCCCGTCGGGCAGCGAATGGCAGATGAAATCCTTCGTGCCGAACAGGCGCGCCTCTTCCAGCACGTTGTCCAAATCATCCTTCATGCGCGGCAGGCCGACGTGCATGCCGGCGGTCTTGAGTCCAAGCTCCTTCGCGATCGCCGCGATATCGCGGGCCGGATTGCCGTGCAAGCCGTCGATCTGAACGGCCGCCCAGCCCATCTTGGCCAGTTCCCGGAGCAGGCCTTCGAAATCCTTCTTCGCTTCGTTCCGTACCGTGAACAGCTGCGCCGCCAGTTTATTCCGGATCATTGTCCGATCGCCTCCCTTTTCAAATCCAGCCACTCCACTTCCGCCGGCGTCAGCTTCAGCTGCATGGCCTCGATCGACGAACGCAGCTCCTCCGCACTCCGCGGACCGATGATCGCGCATGTCGCGAACGGCTGGTGCAGCACGTACGACAGCGCAAGCTGGATCGGCGTGACGCCCTTCTCTCCGGCGAGCCGCAAGGCGCGGCGGTACCGCTCCCAGTTGTCGTCGTTGTAGTAGACGCGCACCATTTCCTCGTTCGAGGTGTCCTCCGGCGTAAACTGCCCGGAGAAGAAGCCGCCTGCCTGCGCCGACCATGACAGCAGCGGCATGCCGTTCGCCGCATGCCAAGCGATCGTCGCCTCGTCCGCCGAGACGACGCCCGGCCAGCGCGGCGCCTGCGGCTTCGCCAGGCTCAGGTTCGTGCTGCTGAACGCGAAGCCCGTCAAGCCGTGCGCGGCCGCGTAATCGTTCGCTTGCCGGATCCGCTCGTGCGTCCAGTTCGATGCGCCGAACGCGCCGATCCGCCCCGCCTCCTTGTGCGCGTGCAGCTCTTCAATGATCGGGCCGACCTCGACGGCGGGATCGTCGCGGTGCAGCGCGTACAGCTCGACATGATCCGTGCCGAGCCGTTCCAGGCTCTCGGTCAAATCCTGCCGGATCGCCGCCGGGTTGACCCGCGGGCCCGGGCTGCCGTCGTCATGATGGGCGCCTTTCGTCAGAATGGCAACCTTGTCGCGCAGCTTCTCTTCGGCGAGCCATTGGCCGAGCAGCTTCTCTCGTCCCCGATATTGGTGCGCGGTATCGAACGTGGCGCCGCCGGCATTCACGTAAGCGCGCAGCATCGCGATTTCGCTCTCGCCAAGCGCCCGCAGATCGCCGGTACCCAGAATGAGGCGGGATATCGGCTTAGTCACGCCTTGAATTCGTATCGTTATCATTGTGCATCCTCCTTGGAGCGATCGCCTTCAGAATGAGTGCCTTGGTTCTTCGTAATCTGGTACCGATACCATATCGATTGTTGCCACATCATCAACCAACCATCTATACGGAATTCGTCTTGACTGCTGCTTCTTTGTTTCTTTGTTTCTTTGTTTCTTTGCTTCCTTGCTTCCTTCCTTGCTATATTTCCGGCAACCGGCGGGGCTCCCGGCGTTCATCGGCGAACGGCGCGGGATACAAGCGCGTTCATCTGCATACATACGCAGCCCTGGTTGAGCAGGCGCGCCGTCTCGCGAGGTTACGCCGGCCATGCCGCGTTGTGGTCAGAAATCACGCCGCGTCCCCCTTCGAACCAATTACCGTCGGACATGCTATTGCGAACTCGCCTCGGGCAGCGCCTGTCCGCCCTCGTGCTGCTTCAGGAACCGGTGCAGCCCGCCAAGATCCGCCGTTCCCGTGCTTCCGCCGTATGCGCCGACGGACATCGCGCCGCAGGCATTGCCGTATTTCAACGACGTTTCGACGTCGAGTCCCCGCAGGAACCCGTAGAGATAACCGGCATTGAACGAATCGCCCGCGCCCGTCGTGTCGACGGCCTCGACCTTGAATGCCGGATGATGCGTCAGCTTGCCGTCCTTCGCGGCGACGGCCCCTGCGGCGCCCAGCTTGACGACGACATGCCTGCCGAATGTCGCCATATGCCGCAAGCCTTCCTCGATGTTCGTACGGCGCGTGTAATGGAGCGCCTCCGTTTCGTTCATCAGGAATACGTCGATATGGCGCATCAAGTCGAAGATGCCTTCGTACCATTCCCCGGAATCGTCCCAGCCGACGTCGCAGGAGAGCGTGACGCCTCTCTCCTTCAGCTGCTTCACGATCGCAAGGAACGTCTCGTGATTCTCGCGGCCGCGGTAGCCCGTCAGATGAACATGCCTTCCTTGGGCGATGCGGTCCGGCTCCAGGCGGCCCAGCTCCAGTTCCTGATTGGAGCCTGCGTAAGACAGGAAGGAACGGTCCGTGTCCGGATTGAACGCGATCGAGATGCCGGTCCGGTGGATTTTGCTTGTCTCGATCAAGCTGGTATCGATTCCATATTTGGCAAACTGTTCCCGGATGAAGCTGCCGTTGCTGTCCTCCCCCAATACGCCGCTGAATGCGATGCCGAGTCCGAGCTTGGCGAGGGACAGCGCGAACAGGGCCGCCCCTCCGCCGACGTGAACCAGCATGTTCTCCACGAACACTTCCTGTCCGGGCTGCGGCACCCGGCTTTGACCCACTACCACCAAATCTATGTTGACGTCGCCGACGACCACCGCATCGAATTTCTTCACGTCTCTCTCCCTCTTCCGCTACGCTGTATAGAATGCTTATGCTTATTCGTTGCGCCTGCAGCTGTCGCGCACGACGAGCTCATGCCGCAGAATGACGTCCTGCTTCGGCGCCTTCTCCGGATGCGCGATCATCTCGATCAGCACGTTAACGGTAACCGTGCCCATCTCGCGAATCGGCTGCTCCATCGACGTCACGCGCGGCCGTACCAGCTCGGTCAGCTGGCTGCCGTCGAAGCCGATGATCGAAATATCGTCCGGAACCGCCAGACCCCGGTCGCGCACGGCGTTCATCGCGCCAACGGCCATGTCGTCGCTGACCGCGAAAACGGCCGTCGGACGAGGCTCGCAATCGAGCAGCTCCTGGATGAGCGTATAGCCGCTCTGCGTCTTGTAATCGCCGAATCGAACGCAGTCCTCTACGAGCGGAATGCCGTTGTCCGCCAATGCCTTGCAGTAGCCGATATAGCGGTTCTGTCCCGAGGTCACGTCCCGCATGTCGCCGCCGATGAAGCCGATCCGCTCGTGGCCCAGACCGATCAGATACCGGGTCGCATCGTAAGCCGCCTCATAATCGTCGATGATGACGGAGATGAACTGCTGGTCCGGCGGCTTGACGCTGGAGAATATAATCGGAATGTCCAGCTTGCCGATCATCTCGCGGATCTCGTCGTTCAGCTTCTCGTGCATGATAATGATGCCGTCCACGCGCATTTCCTTGAACACGTTTAAGTATTTCAGCTCTTTGTCCGTATCCTCGATGATGTTGCACACCAGGAGGTTATAATCGTTCAGGCTTGCCGTCTGCTCGATGTTGCTCAGGATGGTGGAATAGAAGCTCGATGTGACGTCCGGCACGATGACCCCGATCAAGTTCGTCTTCTTCCGCACGAGGCTTCTGGCGATATGGCTGGGCGTATAGCCCAACTCGTCGATAGCCGATTTCACTCGCTCTTTCAGGTCGTCCTTCACGTATTTCTCGCCGTTCAATACCCGCGATACGGTCGTTACGGATACGCCGGCCTTCTTCGCCACGTCCTTGATTTTCGGCGCCATGCGCTACCAAGCCTCCAATTCGTTCACTATCCATGCGCCCTGCGGTCCTCAGCTCTTGACCGCGCCCTCCATGATGCCGGCGATGAATTGACGGCTGACGACGAGGAAGACGACGATCAGCGGAACGGTCGCCATGAGGGTACCTGTCATGACCATGGAATAATCCGCTGTATGAACTGATTTTAACTGTTGGAGCGCAATCATTAAAGTGAATTTGGAAGAATCCGTTAAAACAATCAACGGCCACAAGTAATCTTCCCATACGCCCATGAACGTCGTGATCGCGAGGAACGCGAGCGCCGGCCGCAAAATCGGGAGGGCGATGCGCCAGTATTGGCCGAACTTGCTGCAGCCGTCGATCCGCGCGGATTCCAGCAGCTCGTTATGGATGGCGAGCGCGTACTGGCGAATCCAGAAGATGCCGAACGCCGACGCGATGCTCGGCGCGATGAGCGCCTTGTAGCTGCCGACCCAGCCCAGCGTCTTGACGATGATGAACTGAGGCACGAGCAGCATTTGGCCCGGAATCATCATCGTGGCCATCATGATGAAGAACAGCGCCCTGGAGCCCGGAAACTTGAACTTCGCGAACGTGAACCCCGTCAAGGAGTTGAAGAACAGCTGCAGCGTCGTGCTTGCCACCGCGATGAACAGCGTGTTAAGCAGGGCGCGGTAGAAATTCATATTGTCCAGAACATGCCGATAGTTGATCGCGAAGTAGCCGCCGAAGGTCAGCTTCGGAGGGAACGCGAAGATGGCGCTCGTCTGGTTCGTCGACATGACGACAAGCCAGTAGAACGGGAAGATCGACGCCAGCACGCCGAGGATCAGCACCGCGTGCAGCAATAGCTTTTTGAATACAATGGCCTTGCCCATCTGGCATTCACCTCGTTATCAATCGTCGTTTTTGTTGAAAATCTTCCAGTTAATGAGCGACAGGATGCCGATAATGACGAACAGCACCCACGAAACGGCGGCCGCGTAGCCGTAGTTCTGGAACGTGAAGCCTTCGCGGAACATGTACAGCACGACGGTGTCCGTGCCCGGGTACGGGGACTTCGTGCCTGCCAGCACCTGCGGCTCGGTGAAGATCTGGAAGCCGCCGATCGTCGACATCATGACGGAGAACAGGATGATCGGCTTCAGCATCGGCAGCGTGATCCGCAGGAACGTCTGGACCGTCGATGCCCCGTCCAGCTCGGCCGCCTCGTACAGATCTTTCGGAATCCGCTGCAGGCCGGACAGATAGATGATGGCGTTATAGCCCATGTACCGCCAGCAGATCATCGCGGCAATGACGACGCGGGAGGCGAAAGGCGAATTGAACCACTCGATCCGGGACAGCCCGATCTTCTGGAGCAGGTAGTTGATCAGTCCGTACTCGTTGCCGAACAGCGATTGGAATATGATAACGACAGCGACCATGGCCGTAATGTTCGGTAGGAAATAGGCGATGCGGTAAAATCCTTTGAAGCGCAGGATGGACATGTTGATCAGGAAAGCGACGATCAGCGCGCAGATCAGCTGCGGCGCGTTGCCCATGATCCAGAGGGCGATATTGTTCACAAGCGCATGCCAGAATGTCGGGTCCGTGAACAGGTACGTGAAATTGCCGAAGCCGACGTACTTCATCTCTCCGATGCCGTCCCACTTATGGCCGGCCAAATAGACGGAGTAGAAAATCGGGAACACGGAGAAGATCAGAAACAAGATATAAAATGGAGAAATAAACAGATACAACGCTCTGCTCTTATAGATATCTTTCAAAAGGCCTCCCATGCTATTCCTCCGTTACTTGGCTGGGACGCGAGGAACGGCCCGCGGCCGCTCCTCGTCCCATCCGTTATTGAATGCCAAGCTTGGCAGCGGTCCCGGCCCGCTTAGTGGGACAGCTGTTTCTTGATTTTGTCCTGCGCTTCCTTCCACGACTTCTCCGGATCGTGCTTCTTGTCGACCGCGACGAGCGCGTCGGAGATGGCCGTGCCCGCGACCAAGTCGCGGGAATCGCTGTGCGCGATCTTGACGTCCTTCGCGGCGTCCGCGAATACGGGGCTCAGGTCTTGATCGCCGAAGAACTCGTTCTTGTTGACCATCCCCGGGCTGGAGTAGATCTCCGGCGTGGACGGGTAGTTGCCGAATTCCTTGTACGCCGTCAACAGGTTCTCCGGGCTGACGAGGAATTGAATCAATTCATACGCTTCCTTCGGATGCTTCGTCGAGCTCAGCGCGCCGAAGAACGATCCGCCCTGGTTGCCGACGTTGCCCGGCGGATGCGCGATGTTCCATTTGCCCTTCGTGTCCGGAGCGGCGCTGATCAGATCGCCGACCGCCCATGAAGCGCCCGTGAACATGGCGATTTTGCCGTTGTTGATCGCGGCGTTCTGCTCGGAGCCGTTGGAGTACGGGAACGTAAGGCCGTCTTGATACGCTTTGACCGCCAGATCGTACGCGCTCTTCACATGCGCCTGGTCGCCGATATAGTTGCCCTGCTCGTCGAAGTACGACTTGTCGCTTTGGCCCATGACCGTGTTGTAGATGTCGACGATGTTGCCCGTCGCCGCGCCTGTCGCGTCCTTCACTTTCTTCAGCAGCGCCAGGTAATCGTCCCACGACTTCACCTGGCTGCCGACTTCCTCGGGGGTATTCGGCACGCCGGCTTTCTGCAGCAGGTCCGTGCGGTAGTAGAGCACGACCGGCGCCACGTCGATCGGCAGGCCGATCAAGTACTTATCGTCCGGCGTGGCTGCCAGCTTCCATTTCCAATCCAGGTATTGGGGTTGAATGTCCCGCGCGCCCTGGTCGTAGAGGTTCACGAATTTATCTTTGTACGTCAGCATCGAGGACACCCAGCTATCCATCGCCACGATGTCGGGAGCGTCGCTTCCGCCGACGAGCGTTGCTTTCAATTTAGTGAAATAATCGTCGCCGGACGGCAGCTTCTCCGCCTGCAGGTCGATGTTCGGAAATTTAGCTTTGGCCGCTTCGATGGTGGAGTCGGAGATGGCTCCGTTCCAATACCACAGCCTTAACGGAATTTTACCAGATGAAGCGCTTTCGTTATTGCTGCCGGTATTGGATGCCGTATTCGAACCGTTCTGGCCGCAGGCGGACAGGACAAGCATCGCACACGCCAGCAAGGCGGCGGTCAAACCAAAGGACTTTCTTTTCATGGATTCGTTCCCCCAATTTTTAAAAGAATGTAGTGCATTCACATAGGATGTCTGCATTCCGCTTCCTTCAAATCCTTCCTCGATCATCTCTTCCTATTCGTCTGCAGGTGCGTTCTGCCGTCCAACCACCACCTTCGAGAAGTTCGGAACACGGCTCTCTGAAACCGATACCAGATTGTGAGTAAAAAACATGGAATCGATTCCAGATAATAGGCCGTTTTACTCTGGTATCGCTTCCATACCGCTGTGGACTTAGTATAATCGCAACCTTTCAATTTGACAATGTTTATTTTTATGTTTTTTTATGTCGAAATGCCTCGAAATGGCAGGAGGCGTCCCGATTCGATGTTCATGCAGAATTCGCTTGCACCTGGCAGGTTCGCCGCTTGCTCCGGCGGCCCGTTCCTCGTCGTTTCGGGCCGCCCTTGGGCAGGCTGGCCTCTCAGGCGGATCGGCCCCCAAGCGGATCGGCCCCAGACGGACCGGCCTCCCGGACGGGCCGCCCTCCCAAGCGGGCAGGCCACTCAGGCGCGCGGGTCATACTCCTCCGCCGAACGCATCTCCGTGAAGCGCCGCCCATTCCCGGACGAGCAGCCCCATCGCGATCAGGTCATAGCGGCGGCCTCCGCGCATAACGGCCTCGCGCAGCCTGCCCTCTTCCACGAACCCGGCTTTCTCGTAGACGCGGATCGCCGCAAGGTTGTAAGCAATCACCTCAAGGCTGATCCGCTCCAAATTCAGCTCCAGGAACGCGTAGCGCAGCAGCATGGCGACGGCGTCCTTGCCGTAGCCCCGGCCGCGGTCTTCGGGGTCGCCGATGCCGACGGCCAGGCGCGAGGAGCGGTTGTTCCACTCGATGCCGTGAAGCGCGGCGAAGCCGATCAGCCGGTCGTCCTCGAGCGTTCGAAGCATGAATTCGATCGTGTTCTTGCCGTTCTCGGCCTGCTCGAAGAACGCCGCCGCCTGCGGCACCGCGAATTCCGTATCCACGTTCCGCAGATATTCATAGTTTTCGGTGAACCGCGACAGCTCCGCCGCGTCGTCCGGCTGCGCCGCCGCGAACCGCAGCCGCTCGCCGCGGAATAAATCAGGGTAGGGATGGCTCATGGCGCTTCCTCCTTCGCAAGTCGGTTACAGACAGCCGACTTTCATTATGCAAACGGCCATCTCTCAGTACTGCCAATTACGCGGGAGATGTGATTCTATTGTAGCAGGCAAGGCAGTGCCGGCGCGAGCAGACGCCGACAAGCAAGGCGCACCCGTTCCGGGACAACGCTGCCGCGGACCATGAACGAAACCGGCTCATGCCGGTTTGAGACGCTTTCGTTTGCTGCCGGCATGATATACTGGCAGGAATACCCTGTAAGTTGGCGCGGCCAAGTTAAGGCATTGCCGGAAAATACGCAGGCAAGGAGTGAAGAGTGATGAGAACCGTGCTGCAGATAAACGTAATCAGTATATTGTTTGCCATTCTTCTATTCGTAGAGTCCGAGCTCATGGTTAATGTATACCGCATCGAACGAATCACCGGCGTGTCCGGCATCTCGAGAGGGGTCAGCATTGCCCAATGGGTGACTTTCATCGGCCTGACGGCGCTCTGCTTCTACTTGACGAAATCCCGCTTCGCCGGCGGAAAAAGCAGATTCGCCGTCGTCTTGCTGTGGTTCCCCTACTATTGGGCGGGCATCCGGGGCTTCGTGGCTCTCTTCCCGATCACCAATCCTGCGGAGAGGCCGCTGCCCGGCATCGGACTCGTCATACTCGCCATGATCATCCTGTACCCCGTCTACGTTGTCGCGATCATGCTCGCAGTCTCGATCCGAAGATCCGCAAAGACCGATGCCTGACACGGAATCGGAGTAACCGCTCGTCAAGCCCCAACGCGAATAGGCCGCCGAGTTCCCGGCAGCCTATCGCCCTTCGCATTCGCGCCGTCAAGGTTCTCCGCGCCGATCGAACGCGTCCGGCATCGGGCATTCGGAACAGATTGCCTTATTCCCGCCAAGACCATCCAAGCCGCTCATTTCATATCCTCCTGCCGGAAGATCCTCAGCTTCCGCGTACCGGAAGCGGCCGCTTCCCGTTCATGCAGCGCCAGTCGGTACATGCGTTCGCCCCAGTTGCGCTGCAATCGGGATTCCATCGTATGTATCGGCTCGACGATAGGTCTCAAATGCGCCCGGTCGAAGGCGAGCACCGCGTACCGGCCCGGCGCGTATTCGAAGCGGTATGTTCCGTCCGCGGCCGGAATCGGCTCGCAAGGAGTCATCAGGCTGTAATAAATATCCGACGTGGCTTCCTGCAACACATAACGGTCGACAATCTCGATATGCGGCACGCCCGCGCGTTCCAGCTTAAACGTCCGCTGCCAGGATGCGATGCCCGACTCTTCCGGATAGGCATCCGCAATATCGATGGCTAATGCCGACGCGGCGCCGTCTGCCGCATAGACCGCGTCCCGGGCGCGGTACTCGCCGCCCTCGTGCTGAAGCACGCCGCGCACGGTCGGCAGATTATGATACCGGGACTGCAAGTACCACAGCTCGAAGCGGTCCGGTCCGAACGTCTGCGCCTTGTACTCTTCCGTGCCGAGGTCGACGAACAGCGGGCAGCCGTCGATGAAGACGGTGAAGCTGCCGACGTCGTTATGGTTGTGAGACTCCTTGTTATGCCCGCCCTTGGCCGCCAGGAACAAGCCTTCCTTGCTGCCTTCGGCCGTGCGCGCCGTCATCACTTGCGAGACCGGCAGCCAGGCATCGCGGACATAAGGCGCGCTCGCATGCCGTTCATCCCGTTCGCGCTCGTGGAACAGCGCCTGCAGCCGGGCATACATGCCGAACCAGCTATGGACGACGGGCTCGCCTTCCCGCAGGCTCGCGCCGAGGTTCATCATGCGTTCGTCGCCGATGCGCTTCCCGTACCGGTACATGACATCGCCGCCGATCAGCGGCATGGCGTCGCCGTCCGCGAAGTTCACGAAGTACCGGTCGTGAATATGCGCTTTATAGATATACGCGCCGATGTCCCGGATCAGCGGTTCGCCGAAGACGTCGATCGCGCCGTTCGTCGCGCCCTGCAGCAGCTCCAGCGCGACGAACAAGCCGCCGCCGGACGGCGCCCAGTAGCCCGGGCCCTCGTCGCAGCAGCCGTCGGCAGGATAGGTGCGGATGAAGACATCGAGGCTGCGCATGATTTTGCGAATCGCTTCGGAACGGCGGTCCGGATCGTCCTCCAGCAGCAGGAAGCCCATCAGGGCGCTGCTGTTGCACCATGGGTTCCAGTTGTTGACGCGCTCGCCGGGCTGGAAGCCCATCCACCAATAATCGTCCTTGTTCATGTACGGAACGAGCAGCCGCTCCCGCACCTCGTCGGCGATGCGGCGGCAGATGCGGATGCTGACCGCGTCCAGCCGCGTGCCCATCGTATAGCGGATCCAGAGCAGCAGATCGGCTGTCGCGCAGGTGACCAGCTCGACGATATGATCCGTCTTGTCCGGCATGCATTCCTTGCTTGTTTTGTCCGCGTGAAGGCGGTGCAGCGGCGGCACCCAGGTCGTCTCCTCGCAATGGACGAAGATTCCGTTAATGACCTGGTCCAGGAAGCGTCCCCGGCCTTCGATGCACTCCGCCACGGCCAGCATGCCGAGCACGCTGCGCCGCTCGAACGTCGCGCGCGTCCGCGTGTTCAATTCTCCGGTCGTCCAGTACGCCCGGTAATCTTCCGCCTTCATTGCGGGCCAATCATAATTCAGATAGCGTTCCGCGAGCGCAACCCAGCGTTCCCGCGTTTCCGGAAGCAGCCCTTCCCAGGCAGCGCGGTCGTCCGCCTTGGGGAAAGGGGCGATCCGCTCCGGTGGAAGCAGCGCGTCATTCCAATTCAGGTCCTTGTAACGATCGGTCAGCATGTCATCCTTCTCCTCTCGCACCAGCCGCATTCCCCGTACGGGATGCTCTTGCCCCGTATTATATAGGGCCGTGATCGCGAGAAACATATTAAAATGACCACATCCATTGTCATTTGATGTCCAATTTCTCGAGGCGCCCCGGTCATTCCCGAATAGCAGCCCTGAAGCCAAGAGAAAAGCCGCCCCGGTATCGAGGCGGCCGCTGCATGTCCGGTACATCTGTCATTCGCTCATCCATTAGTTCAAGAGGCTGTTTTCTCCAACCATTGGTTGCCAATGGATAAGAATGATTCATCTGCCAACAAGGTGTAGATTTTATATTCATCGATCTCTTTTAACTTGTCTTCGATAAAAATGGTCCCTAAAAAATAACCAAGCCTGGTATACCCAAAGATCTTCCCGCCCGAAAGTCGGAACCATTCACGTAAACCGTCGATGTCCCAATTCGAAATTTCCAAGAAGGCTCTTGCTATCTCCTTTTGATTGCCACGGCAAAATGAAAACCAATCCTCACCTGAATCGTCATAGGAGTAATACACTGATTCAGGCATGTCCGGTACTAACCTTTTCGAAATATAAGTAGCTACTCCCTCTAGATACATACTTGTAATTCCATTCATTAGAGGGATGCTTTCCCAATTGGTTTCGGTCTGCTCAAGAAGAATATAATTGTGATAGATATGAGCAATTTCATGAGCCACAATTACTTTAACATATTCCTCTAATGAAGGAAGCTTCTCAATTGCCAAAAAAACAGAATACTTATAGGCATATGCATTTGATCCATATGCGCCTACAAATAAGTTAAAATCAATATTTACTTCAAAACCAAAATATAAGGCGGCGCTTGCATATACTTCTTGAATGATCCTTGGCAGGAAATCCGCAACACGCCTTATTTTATGGATATCATTATCGTACTTCTCAATAGATTCTTCGATTCGCCCCTTCGTTTTAGCGCAATGCGTCCGGAAGTAATCCTCGAAGTGTTCAAAGCGTTTATAGTAATTTTCATCCAATAGATCAAATGATAATTTCCCATTAGAATACAATTCGAAAAAATGATTTGTCGTATCTCTGATCTCCATTTTGACACCCCCTAAATAATATTCGGTTGAATTATTTAAACGCAACTATATTATGTGAAATATGGATTCTATGATGGTTCATCGCTATTATTCAAGTGACCTTGGTCTGTCGAGCTCCTTCGTTTTCCATTAACTCAATGCGGATTTTATGACAACTTCATTAGTTTGTATGGTCTCCATATCGATTCTTGACGTTGAGCTTATACTATCGTGATTAGCAATTAACAAATCAACAAGGGCTGAGGATGCTACCAACGCCCTGTTCTGCAATTCAAGCAGTGAATGAATTCGAAGGGCAACTTCGAGCGGTAGGTAAACGACCGACTCCATCCCTTTTCCCTGAGCCTTTCTTATATAATCTGTTTTGCAATCATTGCTTCTACTCAATGAATCCCCTTCCTTTCCAAGCAAGATGGAAATCAAGATTCGCTGAACAGCATATTCCACACCATATTGGTATTTGTATCCGACGGCCTCATGCTGCCGTACGAGGAGCATCAGAAGCTTGACCCGTCAGACGCGTTTCCGCCTACCCTTTCAACGGCCTCTCAAATATGATTTCGTAATTTTCCGGTTTCCCGTGGCCGTTATAGTGCGTGGGCAGCACCTGAACGAGACGCCAGCCTTGTTTGGCATACTCCGCTATCTTCTCGTGATGGTCGGCTTCGGTGAAAAATCCCCCCAGCGTCGTCTCGACAAAAATATACTCATACATGGATAGCCCTCCTCCTGTCGTTCATGGCAATCCTCGGTCCGTGCCGATCTAACTCCGCAAAATTCCGAGCGAGCCTGCCCCTTCGCAATTATCCAATATTTGGACGCGGAGAGTCATCATAAGTTTCGCGGACGCCCCAAATAGAACGAGGCTCTGTCGCCTCGTCCCTAACCTATTGAGAACCCCTACGACAGGTACCGAGTGCTCAAGCGCACCAGCCCCAAACCGAAGAGTAGGCTAATAACAACTTAAGCCTTAGAGCACGGACAGATTCAGCAGCCGCTTTGCCGTCGTGGACTGAATTGCCCAAACCGTTGCGATCCAGCCGTCTTCATGACGGCCGGTAGCGGTACGTCCGTCGAAACAAGGAAGCGGACAGAGGATCCGTTATTCACTTCATAATCGCGTATTTTCGTGTGTTGGCGGACAGGAGATCCGTTATATCGGCCGATTTGGATGTTTTCAATGGCATTCTGGGGCATTAGCGAATCCTGTGTCCGATCGCTAAACCCAAAAGTCTAATCTTGCCAAAATAGCGGAACCTCTGTCCGCTAGACCCGGGTGAGGACGATCGTTTCAACACATACGGCGTCAAACTTTCTCGGGCAGCCTCAGGACGAGGCTTCATCGCCTCGTCCCGCATTCATTCCACAGCGGTGCAACCGCACTTCCGCACTTCCGCGCTTCCGTGCTTCCTTGCTTCCGTGCTTCCTTGCTTCCGTGCTTCCGTACTTCCGGACTTTTCGCAATTCCGTGTCCCGGCAATTCCACGTTACCGCACTTCCACACGCCCATGTTTCTACCGTGCTTACTCGAACGTAAACCCGCGCACCGTATCCCCCAGCTTCACGGCCGTCCGCTGGCGGCCGTCCGCCGATTCCTCGATCCGGTTGCCGATGAATACGTTGTCCTCGGCAACGCCGACCGCATAGATGCCGTAACCGGCCTTCTCGGTTCCGCCGTTGTTCGCGATGACGTTCCGCAGCCACCGGTTTCCGTTCGCGCCGTTCCCCGGCTTCTCGCCCCGATAGATGACGCCGATCTCTCCGTTGCCCGAAATGTCGTTGTCCTGGAACAGGTTGAACGAATCCTTATGGCCGATCGAAATCCCGTAGCTGCCGTTGTCGCAAATCCGGTTGCGGCTGAATTCCCCGAACCGGACGCGCCAGCAGATGAACAGGCCGGCAAGCCCGTTCCGTTCGAGCGTGCAGTCCGTCACGACGCTGCGGGACGAGCCGGCGCCCGGATGCAGTCCGGATCCCGCGCTCCGCGTCACCGTGGCATGGCGCACCGAGATATGCTCGGTGACTTGCCACGAGATGCCGTCGCCGTTGAAGTCGTCGACGATGACGTTCTCGATCCGGCACTCGCCGCTCTTGTACAGATAAATGCCGCCGCCCCTGCAGCCGCCGATCGGCTCGTTCAGCTCGCCTGCGCCGTCTACTTTCAGATCGTAAATCCGAACGTTCCTGCCCTCGAGCACCTCGATGACGGAGCAGGCGTTCGTCAGCGTCCCGTTGTCGTCCGCATGATAGTCCCGCTCCAAGTGGCGGTCGAAGTACAGCCGATTGCCCTCGATGCGCGTAATGACCGCATTGCTCTCGTCCCAGCCCCAATGCTGCGATTCGTCGTACACCTGAATGCCCATGCCGACCTCGAAGCCGGATGCATCCTTCACGTCCGCCTGCAGCTCGCCATAGTCCGCATCCAATGTCAGCTTCGTCCGCACGCCCTCCGATTTGCGCAGCACCGTCGCCTCGCCGCGTCCCTGCAGCGTGATCCGGTCATACAGCCGGACCGGGCCGATCATCCGGTAGACACCCTCGTTCAGCTGGACTGTTCCGCCTTCGCCGAATCTTCGCAGTTCATTGACGGCCGCCTGAATCGCCGCCGAGGTGAAGCTTTCGAAGTCGGCTTCCGGTCCGCCGACCGTCAGCGTCCGTTCCGCTTGTGCCAGCATCCGTTCTCTCTTCATCGCACTTCGCCCCCCGTCGTCTGGCCGATCATCCCGTGCTGCTCCAGCAGCTCGCGGTGGTGATCCCGAATGCGGAGGAAGCTCTCCGCCGCCGCGCCGTTGCCCCAATCGAAAATCGTAAACTCGCCGATGCCCAATCCGTGATCGTTCACGACGCCGTCATGCCCGTAGTTCTCCATCATGAAGCCGTAGTCCTCCCGGCCGAAGAACGGATGCGCCTGCTCCCACTGCGCCTGCGTCGTGGGATTCTCCGGACAGTACATCATGACGAACGCGCACCGCAGCGCGGCAAGCCCCCGTTCGATATATTCCTGGCGGCCCGTCTGCTTGCCGTACTCGATAATCAGCTCGGCGAACAAGCTTTGCCGCGCGTCGTTCCATTCGCCGTCGCAGTTCATGACGCCGAAGCCGCCGAGCGCGCTGACGTAAATATACGACGGCTGCCAGGATGCCTGCGACATCAGCAGCTCGTCCAGGCATCGCTCGCCCAGCCTCAGGTAACGGGAATCCCCGGTTAACCGGTACGCGGCCAGAAGCGCTTCCGCGGTCCAGAAAATCGAGAAGTTGCACTGCTTGTACATGTTGTTGCGCTCGACCTTCCGGTCCACCAGATGACCGCTGCCATAGCTGCTGCAAGACCAATACGTCTCGAAATCCTCCCATCGGCCGGCCGGAACGATTTCCTCGGCGACGACATCCATCGCGTTCAAAGCCGCCGTCAAATAGGTCTCGCTCCCGGTCATCTCGTGCAGCTTCAGCAGGAACGTGACGGACATCGACGTCTCCGGCGAATCCGCCAGCACGGCGAGCGGCTTCAGCGTGTTCGGATCGAGCCATGCAGGGAAGAACCCTCTCTCGTCCTGCAAGCCCAGCAGCGCGTCGCCGTATCGGACCGCGTACGCGAGCAGCCGCTCGTCCTTCTCCAGCTCCTCGTACCAGCGCAGCATGAGCAGCGACGTGAAGCTCATGTCGAGCACATGGTACGGCGCTTCGCGGGAATCGCGGGTGACGGGGTTCCGGTTGGAGTTGCCCCAGAACGCGGTGCCCCAGCCTTTGGAGCGGTTGACCGTCTTCCCTTCAACGACAATCCGCTCCATCTCGGTGGCGATGACCGCGGGGAAGAACCCCTCGCGCTGCGGCGCCGACAGTGCCAGCTCCTTCGCCATCCGCGCGCGCTCGAGATCTTCGCGGCTGCCCTTCTCCTGCCCGTAGCGGTACATGCCCGATGCCGAGCGGAGCGAGCTGAACCAGGCCTGGTTCCAGACGGAACGGAATTCGCGCTCGTTCACGACGCCGGGATAATTCGGGCTCTGCGTGACGTTGACGATGAAGACCGGCGCGCCGACCGTCCGGCCGTCCAGCTCGAACTGCTGCCACACGGCGTCTTTCCACGTATTGAACGCCCAGTTGTAGGCATGGTCGACATACGGCTCCAGCGGATGGCCCACCGGTTCGCCTTGACGGAACAACGGGCTGCCCCAGCGGTTCCACAGCAGCTCGAGCACGGGACGCCAAGGATTGTCCGTGTACGCCTCTCCCTCGCCCGTCAGCACGTAGAAACCGAACTCGACCGTACCTTGCGGGTATGCCGCGCCGCTGTCCTTCTCGTACAGCACATGCTCGGTCACTTGATACCGGCTCATGCCCAAGGTCAGCCGATTGTCCCGCGCGTTCATGTCCATGTACCAGCGGACGGGCGTTCCGCCGAGCATCATATCGAGATCGGGCACGACGGCGAGCCAACGATCCGCATCATGCGCGATAAGCGCAGGGGAACGGAAGCTGTGCTGGTCGACGATATGGTTATCGGTCGGCGTCAAATGCGGCGCCCAGTGGAATGTCGGCCGAAAGGCCGGCGTAATGCCGAGCTGCCAGTCGTCCTGTTCCACCGCTTCATCCAGTGCAAAAGAAAGCTTCACCTTCGCGGCGTTATCGCCGAGGCGCGTAATCTCCGAGGTCGGCTGCGTCCGGCCGATCGAATCGATCGCGAGGCTTGCGATGAATGCCGACAATCCGGCATCAAGCTTGAGGTTCGTGTTCACGTTGGACAATGGAAACCCTCCCGGCGGTTGATGGCGTTGCAGTCATTGTGCTGCAGTCGTTGCGCTTCAATCATTGCGTTGCAGTCATGGCGCTGCAGTCATTACATTGCAGTCGTTGTGTCATGCCGTTCCTTGCGCTGCAATCGCTCGTTCTGCAGTCTTCGCCTCGTCTTAATGGCCTGTCCTGTTATTCTTTGACGCCGCCCCTCACAATTCCTGTCATGAAGCACCGCTGCGGCAGCGGATAAATGAGCGGAAGCGGCAGCGCTCGGGAAAATATAGCCATCCTTGAAGCTGCGGCCTGAAATATTGAATAATACCGGAAGTCACTCGCCGACAACCTGCTCATGTCCCTTTAACTTGCGGAACACGGCTGCCTGCCCGAATATGCGGCAGAACGCGCGCGGCGTGAACAGCCGCTGACGGCATAAGCGCGAAAAACCGCCTTCGAAAACTACCGAAGGCGGTTACTTTCATCTTCTATTTTGGTCAGCCGCTCGCTTGCGGACATGCAGTCCAGGCTGCGGATCGCGCCAGGGGAACCTGCCCGCTTACCCTTTCAGCGCCCGCAGCACGTCCTGAAGGAATGGCCAGGTCCGCTCCACGGACGAAATCGACAGATGCTCGTCGGGCGTGTGAATCTCGTACATGTTCGGCCCGAAGGAGACGGCGTCGAGGTCCGGCATCTTCTCGATCAGCACGCCGCATTCGAGTCCGGCATGGATCGCCTTGATCTCGATCGGCTTGCCGAAGCGCTTCTCGTACGCTTCCTGGAAGACGGGACGCAGCTTCGAATCCGCGCGGTAGGGCCAGCCCGGGAAATATTGATCCGTCCGGAATTCGCAGCCCGCCGTCTCAGCCAATGTCCGCATCGTGCGCACGACCTCGTCGACTTGCGAGCGCATCGAGCTGCGCGCCAAGCTTTGCATGACGACATGCGTGTCGTTAACCGAGACGACGCCGAGATTGGAGGACGTGCGCACGAGATTGCCGATCGCCTTGTCCATGCTCAGCACGCCGTTCGGGATGAGCGTCAACAAGCGGATAACGGCCTGCTTCACGTCCTCCGTGAACGCTTTGCCGGCGGCAGCCGCGCCGACGCCCTCGTCGAAGCCCGCTTGCAGCGTCACCGTCACGCCTTTGTCGCTTGCCTGGAATTCGTCCCTCAGGATGCGGTTCAGCTCGGCGATACGAGCCTCGGCCGCGGCTTTGCCGGCCTCGCTCAAGTACACCGCGGCATCCGCTTCGCGCGGAATCGCGTTCACCTTCGCGCCGCCGCTCACCCACGCCAGCGCGAAATCCGCATGCCCGCGCAAGTCGTCGAGCACCCGGCCCAGCAGCTTGTTGGCATTGCCGCGCTCGTGAATGATGTCGTCGCCGGAGTGGCCGCCCATCAGCCCTTGCACGCTGATCGTATGCGGCGCCCCTGTCGATGCGTCCGCTTGCTGCCAGGCGAGCGGCACCGAATGGAACGCGTTGATGCCGCCGGCGCTGCTGACGAACAGGATGCCTTCGCGGTCGGAGTCGAAGTTGATCATCATGCGGCCCTTCAGCGGCGCCGGATCGAGATGGAAAGCGCCGCCCATGCTCGTCTCTTCCTCCGTCGTAAGCAGAATTTCCAGCTCGGGATGCGCCATGTCCGGCGAATCGATGATCGCCATCGCCGTCGCCACGGCAATGCCGTTGTCCGCGCCGAGCGTCGTGCCGTCCGCGTAGATCATGTCGCCGTCGATTTTGAAGCGGATCGGGTCCTTCGCGAAATCGTGGACCGTCGCTTTGTTCTTCTCGCACACCATGTCCAGATGACCTTGGAAAATAACGATCGGCGCGGACTCGTAACCGGACGCAGCCGGTTTGCGGATAATAAGGTTCCAGCGGTCGTCCTGTACCACCGTGCAGCCCCGCTCGCGCGCGAATGCCGCGACGAAGTCGCTGATCGCCTTCTCGCTGCCGGACGCCCGCGGAATCGCGGACAGCTGCTCGAAGAACCGCAGCACGCTGGAATCGCCCGTATATACTTGGCCTGCTTCATTGTTCATATGTAAACGTCCTCCCAACATTAAGGTTCATCGCTCTTACCAGTGTAGCGCACGGAGCGCCCAAACGCCAATTAACGCTCGAGTGCTCAACCGCTTCGGCCCAAATGCAGCAGCCAGAAAAGAAATGATTGACAACCGGTTGTCCGCTATGATATTTATTTATTAGTCAATAAATAACGCTTAAGGAGCCGCAGCCGACATGACCCCACCCAAAGACGACGCTTCCCTCAACCGCAAAGAACAAATACTCGATGCCGCGGCGACGCTCTTCGCGGAGAACGGCTACTACAAGACGACGACGGCCAAGGTCGCGCAGGCCGTAGGCGTTACGCAGCCATATGTATTTCACTTCTTCGCCACCAAGGAGTCGCTCTATCTCGCCGTGCTGGAACGCGCCTACACGCGCATTCTGAACGCGTTCGCCTCCGTGCAGGCACCGCCGGAAGAACTGCAGGAAACGATGGGCAGGGCGTTCGTCGAACTGCTCGTCGAATACCGGGACGAAATCCTGCTGACGATGATGGCCTATGCGACGCCCGAGCCCGTCATCCGCGACCTTACGCGTGAACGATTCGAGATGGTTTACGAGCGCGTCGTGAACCGGTTCACGCAAGCCGGACTCGAGGATGCGGAGAGCAAAGCAAGCAACTTCATCGGCCACGGCCTGCTGATTGCGCTGTCGGAAACGCTCAATCTGCCGCATCTGTGCCGGTGGCGGGAGAAGAATCCGGAACCGTTCAAGGGTCTCGGCGCGCCGGCGAATCCCGAGGAATAATCGGAGCGCGGAACAACAAACACTTCGCCGGTGCCGATCGAAAGCCGGTCGGACTTGGATACGCGGGTCGTGCGCATCGTTCGCAGCACGGCATGCCGATCCCGGCAGCCGCATGAATGTATGGATTATGAATGGCAGCGGAAACGCATCTCGTCTATTCCCCGTTCCGCTGCTTGTTTTTCGCCCTGTCATTTATTTATCGATAAATAAAGTGACAGTTTTTTTGCGGGTATTACTTATTTATTAATAAATAATATGCTAAAGGAGTGTTATCATGTTTACCTCGTCACGCGTCAAACTGCTCGTCATCACCTGTGCCGCCCTCTTCATGGCGATGCTCGACAATCTGGTGATCGGCGTCGCGCTGCCCGCCATCCAGGAATCGTTTCACGCCACAATGTCCGATCTGGAATGGTTCATGAATGCCTACACGCTCGCTTTCTCCGTGCTGCTTATTCCGTTCAGCGTCCTTGGCGAGCGCTTCGGCCGCAAGCGGATGTTCCTGACCGGCATCGTGCTGTTCACGATCGGCTCCGCCCTATCGGGCATCAGCGAAAGCTCGATCCAGCTTATCCTGTCCCGCGCGCTGCAGGGCGTCGGCGGCGCCGCGATCGTTCCGCTCAGCCTCACGCTCGTCAATGCCGCGTTTCCTCCGGAGAAACGGGCGGCCGCGCTCGGCATCTGGTCCGGCATTTCCGGTCTCGGCTTGTCGGTCGGCCCGCTGATCGGCGGCTTGATCGTGGAAGGCGCGCCGTGGCAGCTGATTTTCTGGGTCAACGTTCCCGTCGGCATCCTTGCCTTCCTGCTCGGCCTGCGCTGGCTTCCCGAAGCGTACGGCGTGCGCAAGCCGATCAACCTGCCCAGCGTGCTGCTGCTCGGCGCCGGACTATTCGGCATCGTCTTCGGGCTTGAACGCGGCAATGCCGAGGGCTGGGGTTCCGCGTTCGTACTCTCCTGTCTCATCGGCGGCGCTCTGCTGCTCGCGCTGTTCTATCTGTGGAATCGCAGCCGCAGCAATCCGCTCATCCGCTTCGATCTGTTTCGCCGCGCCAAATATACCGGCCTCGTCTTGGCCAGCTTCTGGATGAACGCCGGCATCTTCTGCGCCATCTTCCTCCTCACGCTGTTCCTCCAGCAAGCGCAAGGCTATTCCGCCCTTGGGGCAGGGGTGCGCGAGATGGTCTGGACCGGCTGCACGATGGTGGCCGCGCCGCTTGCCGGTCTGGCGGTCGGCAAGCTCGGCACCCGCACCGTCCTGCTGACCGGCCTGCTGCTCCAAGGCGGGGCGCTGCTCGGCTTCGGCCTGCAAATTCTCGAACTCGGCGTCGATTTCCCGTTCGGCTACATGGCGCCGTTCATGATGATGGCCGGCGCCGGCATGGGCCTCAGCTTCACGCCGATCTCGCACGGCATCCTCAGCTCCGTGCCGGAATCGGCCGCAGGCGAAGCAAGCGGCGTGAACAATGCGATGCGCGAGCTCGGCGGCGTGTTCGGCATCGCCATCGGCGGCCTCGTGTTCCAATCCGGCGCCGCCGTCCAGTCGCCGGCCGATTTCGGCGACCACATCGTGCCGGCGCTCTTGACCGGCGCCGCCATGACGCTGCTCAGCGTGCTCAGCGTCCTCGCTTTCTACGCCAGAAGAAAGCAGACATCGCGCCAGCCGCAAGCCGCCAACGAGCTTGGGTAGCAATGGACGCATACGGTAATGGACGATAGCGAACGCGCGGTACCGGCAGATGGCGAAGGACGAGAGCGAACATGCGGTACCGGCAGACGGCGACGGACGAGAATGAGCGTACGGTACCGACAGACGGCAGCGAGTCCGGTTTAACTCCGGCGGTTGTCGATTTGTTCAAGTAACCCTGCTGCGCGAAGGGCGGCCGGCGCGAGATGGCTGCCAATCTCATACCCGCCGGCCTGCAATGCAGCCGCCCTTGTAGCCCCGCACGCAAGAAGACGATCCAAGCCGCGCCGCGACGCGCTTCCTGGATCGTCTTCTTCTTGTGCCCGCCCGGCCTGCCACTCGAATGCCAACGAGCTCCGAACGTTACGCTAACCGCAGGCTAGCTCGAGCTTTGCCGCTATCCGTCGATGAGCACCGCGCCGAACTGATTCGAGAACATCTCGTGGTACACGCCTTGACGCTTCATCAGTTCCTCGTGCGAGCCTTGTTCCACGATGTTGCCGTGCGCGATGACCATGATCGTATCCGCGTCCCGAATCGTGTTCAGCCTATGGGCGATGACGAAGCTGGTGCGGTCCTGCAGCACGCCCTTCAGCGCGTCCTGGATATGCAGCTCCGTCCGGGTGTCGATGCTGCTCGTCGCCTCGTCCAGGATAAGAATGGACGGATCGGCCAGAATGACCCGCGCGATCGCGAGCAGCTGCCGCTGGCCCTGGCTCAGGTTGCTGCCGTTCTCGGACAGCGCGGTATCGAACCGCTGCGGCAGCCGCCGGATGAACGGCAGCGCGTTCGCAAGAGCGGCCGCGCGTTCCATCTCCGCGTCCGTGGCATCCGGCTTGCCGTACTTGATATTGTCCCGGATCGTGCCCGCGAACAAATACGTATCCTGCAGTACGATGCCGAACGCCTGGCGCAGGCTGTCCTTCGTGTAATCGCGGATATCCCGCCCGTCGATGGTGATCGAGCCTGCCGTCACGTCGTAGAACCGCGTCAGGAGGTTGACGATCGTCGTCTTCCCCGCGCCCGTCGGACCGATGAGCGCCGTGCTCGTTCCCTCCTCCGAGGCGAAGCTGACGTCGCGCAGAATCGGCCGGTCTTCCCGGTACCCGAAGCTCACGTTGTCGAACACGACGCGCCCGCGCGTGTTCGTCAGCGCCACGGCGCCCGGCGGATCGGCGGGCTCTTCCTGCTCGTCGAGCACCTCGAACACCCGCTCAGCGCCGGCCACGCCGGACTGCAGCACGTTGAACAAATTCGCGAGGTCGATAAGCGGCCGCACGAATTGCCGGGAATAGCTGAGGAAGCTGGCGATAACGCCGACCGTGATGTGTCCGTTGACCGCGAGCAAGCCGCCGACGATCGCCACGGCGGCGAAGCCGAGGTTGTTGATGACGTTCATGATCGGCATCAGGAAGCCCGAACGGATCTGCGCCTTGATGCCGACCTGGCACAGCTCGTCGTTGACGGCGTCGAATTCGGCGATCGCCTTCTCCTCGCGGTTGAACGCCTTGACGATCTGGATGCCGCTAATCGTCTCCTCGACATGGCCGTTCAATTTGCCCAGCTTGCTCTGCTGCTCCTTGAACAGCGGCGCCGTCGAGCGCGCGATCGCGCGGGCAAGAAAAAACACCGCGGGCACCGTGATCAAGCTCGCCAGCGTCAGCAGCGGGCTCAGCACGAGCATCATGACGAGCGCGCCGACGATGGCGATCGAGCCCGACATCACTTGCGAGGCGGACTGCGCGACCGTATTGCTTACGTTGTCGATGTCGTTGGACATCCGGCTCATGAGGTCGCCGTGCGTCCGCGTGTCGAAGAAGCGGATCGGCAGCTTGTGCAGCTTATCGAACAGCGATGCCCGCAGCCGGCCGACAATGCGCTGCGACGTGCCCGCCATCAGCCAGCCCTGCAGGAACGTCAGGCCGCCGTCCGCGATATACGACACGACGAGCGCGATCAGCGCGATCTCGAGCGTGCCGAAGTCGACGCCTCCGCCGTCCTGCGCCGTCATCGCGTCGATGGAGGCGCCGATAAGATACGGCGACGCGAGCACGACGAGCGAGTCGACAAGCACGATCAGGAAAATGCCGGCGAGCAGCCGGCGTTCATTGCCGAAATACGACCACAGCCGCTTCAGCGTCGCCTTCATGTTCTTCGGTTTGACGACAGGGCCTCCGCCTCGGCCCATCGGACCGCCCCGGCCCGGCATATTCATCGGCGGCATGGCGGCAGGCTGCTGCGCGCCGCCGGATGGCCGGCCTTCCTTGTTCTCGCCGCGGTCAGACATTCGCCTTCGCCTCCTTGCCGGTTTGCGACCGGTATATTTCCTGATACGCCCGGCAATCCCGCAGCAATTCGTCATGCGTGCCGGAGCCGACGATTTCCCCGTTGTCGAGCACGACGATCCGGTCGGCGTCCATGACGGACGTGATGCGCTGCGCGATCAGCAGGCAGGTCAGCCCTTGGGCATACTCGCGCAAAGCCGCCTTGATCCGCGACTCCGTCTTCGCGTCGACCGCGCTCGTGCAATCGTCCAGAATGAGGATGGACGGCTTGCGCACGAGCGCCCTTGCGATGGACAGCCGCTGCTTCTGGCCGCCCGACAGGTTGACGCCGCCTTGCCCGAGCCTCGTATCGAAGCCTTCCGGAGTCGCTTCGATGAACTCGTAAGCCTGCGCCATTCTCGCCGCGTGCAGCATCTCTTCCTCCGAGGCGTCCTCCTTGCCCCAGAGCAGGTTCTCCCGGATCGTGCCGGTAAACAGCACCGTCTTCTGCGGCACGATCGCGATCCGCTCCCGCAGCCGCTTCGGATCGACCAGCCGGACATCCGTCCCGTCTACGATTACGGCGCCCGACGCGGCGTCATAGAATCTCGGGATCAGGCTGACGAGCGTGCTTTTCCCGGACCCCGTAGAGCCGATGATGCCGATCGTTTCGCCCGGCCGGCAGCTGAAATTCACGTCGCGGAGCACGGATTCCGTGCCGCCGTAGGCGAACGATACGTTGCGGAAGTCGACGCTTCCGACGTCTCCGGACGCTTGCGGCGCCTTGTCGCTCCACGTCATGGCGTCGCGCTCCGCGAACACCTCGGCGATGCGCTCCGAGGACGCTTTGGCCCGGACGAACATGTTGAAGACGTTGGAAATCATGAGCAGCGAGAACAGAATCTGCGTCATGTAGTTGATGAAGGCGATGATATGCCCGACCTGCATATGGCCTTGATCGACGCGAACGCCCCCGATCCAGATGACCGCGGCGATGCCGAAATTGACCGTCAGCATAATGCTCGGGCTGAAAATCGCCCCCATCCGCATGGCGCGCGACGAGATGTCCTGGAACGAACGGTTGACGCCTGCGAATTTGTCGCTCTCGTATTGGAACCGGTTAAACGCTTTCACCACGCGAACGCCGGAGAGGTATTCGCGCGAGATGCCGTTCAGGCGGTCGAGCGCCTTCTGTACCCTGGCGAACAGCGGGAAGCCGATCCGCATGTTGAAGACGATCAGCACCGCCACCATGGGGACGACGACGGCGAGCACGAGCGACAGCGGAGGGTTCAGCCGGACCGCCATGATCAAGCTGCCGATGCAGACGAGCGGCGATTTGACGAAAATCCGCATCAAGCCGTTCGTGAAGTTTTGCAACTGGGTGACGTCGTTGGTAAGCCGGGTGACGAGCGAGGCGCGGTCGAATTTATCGATGTTGTCGAAGCTCAGCGTCTGGACTTGCCGGAACAGATCCGAGCGCAGCCGCGTTCCGAAATTCAGCGACACATGGCTGGAAATAATGTTGCGCAGCGTCGCCGCCACCGCGCCGCCCGCGGTCACGAGCAGCATGAATCCGCCGAAGCGGACGACGTAATCGAGGTCCTTGTTTTTAACTCCCACATCGATAATGCGCGACATGAGCGTCGGCTGGAGGAGATCGCACAGCGCCTCGAACGTCAGGAACAGGATCGCCACCGCGAAAGGCTTGCCGAAGCGGCGAAAGTAAGGCTTCAAATAACTCAAGCTCAGGACTCCCTTGCCGATTAGTAGGGTGCTTACGATTGCCTTGTTACCGCGTAGCCTTGTAACGGTGTCGCAGCCGGACGGGCCGGCCAGCCTTCCATCTGACCGTCCTTTGAATCGCCCCTGCGCCGCTCTTATACGTCCTATTATAACTTGTGTTACTATAGGATTGAAATGAAAACGCCAAGGAGCGTGAGAAGGATGAATAAAACGATGAATGAAGATGCCTTGAAAGACGAGCTGCTGAAACGGTTTACCTCCTACATAGAAATCAACACGCAATCCGATGACGACAGCGAAACCTGCCCCTCCACGGAAGGGCAATGGAACCTCGCGCGCCTGCTCGAACGCGAACTGAAGGCGATCGGCCTCGAAGAGGTCACGCTGGACGGGAACGGCTATGTCATGGCGACGCTTCCGGCGAATACGGACCGGGGCGACGTGCCGACGATCGGCTTCATCTCCCATATGGATACCGCGACGGACTTCACGGGCGACGGCGTCAAACGCCGGATCGTCGAGCGGTACGACGGCGGCGATATCGTGTTGAACGAGGCGCTTGGCATCGTGCTGTCGCCGCGCGAGTTCCCGGAGCTGGCCGGTTATGTCGGCCAGACGCTCGTCACCACGGACGGCACGACGCTGCTCGGCGCCGACGACAAAGCGGGCATCACCGAGATCGTCACCGCCATGGCGTACCTCGTGCAGCATCCCAAGATCAAGCACGGCCGCATCCGCGTTGCTTTCACGCCGGACGAGGAAATCGGACGCGGCGCGCATAAGTTCGACGTCGCTGCGTTCGGCGCGGACTACGCGTATACGATGGACGGCGGCCCGCTCGGCGAGCTCGAATACGAGAGCTTCAATGCCGCCCAGGCGGTCGTGACGATCAAGGGCGTGAACGTGCATCCCGGCACCGCGAAGAACAAGATGGTCCACTCCTCCAAAATCGCCATGGCGCTGCACAACCGCCTGCCTGCCGGCGAGGCGCCCGAGTTCACCGAAGGGTACGAGGGGTTCTATCATTTGATTTCGATCCAGGGCAACACGGAGCTGACGAAGCTCGTGTACATCATCCGCGACCACGACAAAGCGAATTTCGCGCACCGCAAAGCGACGATGGAATCCATCGTCGCCGAATTCCGCCAGACGTACGGAGAATCGCGCATCGTGCTGGAGATGAAGGACCAATATTACAACATGGGCGAGAAAATCGAGCCGGTCAAGTTCATCGTCGACATCGCTCACGAAGCGATGACGAACCTCGGCATCGCGCCGATCGTCAAGCCGATCCGCGGCGGCACGGACGGGTCGCAGCTGTCGTATATGGGTTTGCCGACGCCGAATATTTTCGCCGGCGGGGAGAACTTCCACGGCAAGTTCGAGTATGTCTCGCTCGAGACGATGGCCAAAGCCACGGCAACGATCGTGCAGATCGCCCGGCTGTACGAGCAGCGGGGGCAGTAGGCTTCGGCGGGCTGGCGGTGGCACGGCTGCGCTGGAGGAGAGGCCGGCCGGTTCGGCTTAGTGGGCAGGGTCGATCGGCCTGGCAAAGCGCGAATTCCTGCTGCCACGGCAGCTTTTGAGGATGGCTCAGCTCGCCACGCCGCCAATTTCTGCCGCAGGGCAGCTTTTGCGGCCGGTTCGCAGTAGCCTTGCAAAGAGCCTTACACAACTGGCCGCAGAATGGCGAAAAGCCGAAAAGTTGCTACACGAGCAACTTTATTTGCGTCAGACCGACAAAAATGCCGGTAAAGTTGCTATATGGGCAACTTTTCCCGCCTCTGACCAGCAAAAATGCCAGTAAAGTTGCTGTTCGAGCAACTTTCCCTGCCTCTGACCAGCAAAATGCCGGTAAAGTTGCTGTTCGAGCAACTTTTCCCGCCTCTGACCAAGCCGTTTCGGACCGTCACACAGTAAATTCCTGCCGCCGGGCAGCTTTTGCGGACGATTCGGCCCGTCACGCCGCGAATCCCTGCGCTGGGCAGCTTTTGCGGCCGGTTCGGCCCGTCACACAGTAAATTCCTGCCGCTGGGCAGCTTTTGCGGCCGGTTCGGCCCGTCACACAGTAAATTCCTGCGCTGGGCAGCTTTTGCGGCCGGTTCGGACCGTCACGCCGCGAATTCCTGCCGCTGGGCAGCTTTTGCGGCCGGTTCGGACCGTCACACTGCGAATTCCTGCCAGCACGACCCGGCAGCAACATCACGATTCCGAGGTGCATGGATGTCCATTAATTTCACGAAAGCCGTTATCGCCCAGCTGCAGCGCGACATCGCTGACCTGGAGAGCAGAGCCGGCAGCCTGAAGCAGAAGCAGCACAAGGCGCAAGCCAAGATCAAACAGCTGCAAAGAGACATGAAGTTAAGTCAGTCTTCGAACGATCTGAGCAGCAAATTGACGCGCGTGAACAAACACAACGAAGAGATCAAAGCCGCGGCGCGCGCATTGGCCGACCTCGACAAGCAGGCAGCCGCGAAGAAAGCCGCGCTTGAGCAGCAGCTTGCCAAGGGACCTCAACGCGAGAAATCGTAAATGCCCGCTCGCGCAATGCTTGTCATCGGCAGGTATGCTACCTATCCGTGCTGCCCGTGCAAACATCACAAAGAGCTGCCGAATTCGACTTCGGCAGCTCTTTTGTTTTGCGTTCGCACGAACGCCTGCAAGGCCATTTGCACGATAGCCCCTTGCACCGGCACGGATGCAAGGCTCCCTCACTCGCGGGATCCCTAGCTGCCCGCGCTTCCTTCCTTACGCGCATTAATCCCCCCCTTATCGCGACACTCCCCGCATCGCACCCGTGCTTCCTTCCCTGACACGCATCAACCCCTACTTATCGCGACACTCGCCGCATCGCACCCGCGCTACCCGCGCTTCCCGCTTCCTGCCAGAATAATCGCCTCCAGCTCCGCGGCGGAATGACACAGGTAGTCCGGCCCGGCTTGGGCCAGCAGTTTCGCCGAATCGAGCCCCCAGGTAACGGCAATGATCGGTACGTCGACCTTCCGGCATGCCTGCACGTCGCGGAGCTCGTCGCCGACATAGATCATTTGATCGAGGCCGAAGCCCGCGCTGCGCGCCATTTTGCGGATCGCCTTGTCCTTGCCGAACATGTTGGTCGAGGAATGAACGAAGTCGAAGCCGGCCAGTTCATGCTGCGCGAGAAAGGTTTGGATATTGTCCATCGTATTGGACGAGAGAATGCCCAGCTTATACCCGTGGTTCTTGAGCCGAGCGAAAACCTCGCGCATGCCGGGCGCAGGCTGCAAGCCCGGCAGCTCGTCCCGGTAGCGGCGCTTTCCTTCCAACACCAGCGGGGGCATCTTGTAGAGCGGCACTTGCAGCGCCTTCAACCGGTCCGGAATGGAGAGCCCGGACAAGCGCGGAATCTCCGCTTCTTCGATTTGCCGGCCTCCGTACTTCGCGGCCAGTTCATTGAACAACCGGATGGCCAGCATTTTGGACTGCACGATCGTTCCGTCGAAATCAAATATCACGTATTCTCTCATCAGGCGCACTCCCTTCAATCATGTCCGAATCCCCTGCTCGGTCTGGTTACGTAAGGATCATGCGCGTCCGCTTCCATGATCGCCCAGAAATCGTCATGCTTCATAATCTCGGGATACACCTTCTCTAATCGCTGGATCTCGTCCCTGCTTTTGTACGCGACATCGATGATCTTCTGCCCGTTCTCCGGCAGCTCCGGATCATAGCCTACGATTGGCGCTCCATTCGCGGCCTCCGCCACAAAATAGTAAATCGATCCGATTCTCCCCTCGTCGTTCTTGCTTTCCTCGACCCAAACCAAACGCTTGATCGTAATCCGCAGGCCTGTTTCCTCCTGCACCTCGCGAATCGCCGCGTCTCTGCTATATTCGCCTTCTTCGATCATGCCGCCGGGCACGATCCAGTAATGACCGTCCATATGCTTGTGCCTTGTCTGTACAAGAAGCACGCGGTCGCGGTCATCCCTCACGAACACTCTGACTACCGCCAAGCCTCTTCACCTCCATGCGTTCCTCTGCAAAGCCGTCCTGTTCTATCGCCTCGGCACAAAGTGCGATCGCGCCCAACGCTTTCCACATCTACCCAATTCGCGATGCAACGAAACCAACCCTGCTTAAAAATGGAATATTTTTCTTGCCGCAATCTACGCTTGTCCCCTTCATCCCTAACAAAAACACGATCGGCTGCTGTCCCAGCAACCGGTCGTGTTTCGGCCACGCTTGTTATTCGGCGATGCTTATCGTCGATCGCGCCTCGCGGCGCGAACGATACGGCAGCCGCTGCTTCATTCCTTCGGCAGCCGGCTGCGGATCAAGCGGATCTGCCCGCGATGATTGATCTCGTCCTCGAATACATGGAACCACATGAAATACCGGTTCGCTTGTTTACCGTACCAGAATTCCTCCTGCTCGTACAGCCAGCGATCGTCGACCGACCGGAACAGGTCATAGGTGCGGTTCCTGACGGCTTCCAGCTTGCCGAGATAATAATCCAGGTCATGGCCGTTAATTCGCTCCCGGCCGGCGTCGCCCAGGTCGAGCGCGGTTCCCCACTCCGCCAGCTCCTCTTCGTTCAGTCCCCGATCCTCGAACGTCGAGACCTGGTAGGCGTATTCCACGGCCGCGAAATGCAGCAGCAGCGCTCCGATCGAATTGCTGCGCGCATCCAGCAAATAGTCCAGCTGCTGCCGGTTCAGGTGCTGCACCGCTTCCAGCGTCGTATGTCTCGCGTAATTCATCATCGAGAGCAGCCGGCCGACCTGCGGCGCGTAGCCGGGCATATCCGCGATAAGGTAAATCCGATCGCTATCCATCATGGCTCGGTCTCCTCTTCATGAATGTCCTTCCGCAGCAGGATCTCATCCCGGATCGGGATGCCGTTGTCGGCAACGAGAGGGATCTCGGGCTTGATGGCCCTTGCCCGGTCAACGGCATAAGGGAACACTTCAACAAGCCTGTAGCCCCGCTTCTGATAGAATCCGAGGGCATGCAGATTGTCGTTCGTCGTAATCAACCGCATGCAGCGGCAGCCGTTTGCGCATGCTTCCTGCTCCGCGCGCCGCAGCAGAGCCGTCCCGATCCCTTGGTTCTCTTCCACGCTATCGATCGTAATGACTTCGCAGTCTTCGCCGTACATTACATACGTGCACAGTCCGACGATGGCGCCTTCTTCATTCAACGCAAGGAATCCATCCAGCTCGGCGCCATAATAGACGCCGCTAACGCTGACGATTCGGGGGCTTCCCCAGCGTGACAGGAAGAAGCGGTTCAACGCGCTTGCGCCGATCTCTTTCGTCGAGATGATCCGCAATGGAGCACCCACTCCCCGAATATGAACTGACAGCCGAGAAATCCGCTATGCTACTAAACTTAACCTTTTACACGGGAATTTGGAAGCGAAGGATTGATTATAAATCAATTTATCCTGGCAAAGCTTGCTTCCCGAGCACCTCTTTCGCTGCCGTGAGCGCAGCAGCCGCGCGAGGCCACCCGGCATAGAAGGCGAGATGCGTGACGGCTTCCGTCAATTCCTCCGGTGCCAGCCCGTTCTCCATGGCCAAGCGCAGATGATACGGGAGCTGCTCGGTCATCCCTCCCGCCACGAGCGCCGCGACCGTGATCAGGCTGCGGTCCCGCAGCGACAGCTCCTCTCTCCGCCAAGCGTCCCCGAACAGCACTTCCTCCGAGTAGCGGACGAATGCCGGCGCAATGTCGCCGTACGCCTCTCTCGCGCCGGATGCAAGGGAGCGCTGCTCCGCCGGCCGCCCCTCCCTTCCCGTACGCTCAAGCATCTGCGCGATTCCGCTGCCGAACGACCAATCCTCGAATTCCGTATCCACGAGCACGACGAATACGTCTTCCTGCCGCATGGGAAGCCGTTCGGACAATGTACGGGCCAACGTCTCGTACAGCCGCTTCTTCCGGTCCGCCGATCTGCCCGACTTGCACGTCACTTGAATGAACAGGAGTCCGTCGCTTCGTCTCACATCCAAATACGTGCCGCTGTAGTAGAATTCTTCTCGCTTGTGGGCGTGGAACACCTGGAACCAATCGTCCGCCGGCACATGGAAATGCCGAACTAAAGCCTCCATGATCGTTTCGCTGATTCGGGCCAATTGATCGGCATCGTATTGCTGTTCCATATAGCTGACGCGAATGAAAGGCATGCTGGATCACTCCTTGCTTCTGAATGATCTTATTGTACTTCACGCCGTTTCATTTATATAATGGAATAAAATCATCAACTCCATCAATTCTATCGATTAAGGTGACGAAATGGACCTCAAGGAACTAACGGCCTTCCAAACGATCGTGCAAGAAGGCACGTTCTCCCGCGCGGCGGAGAAATTGAACTACGCGCAGTCGACCATCACGAATCAAATCCGGCGGCTCGAGAAGGAGCTTGGCGTGCAGCTCTTCAAGAGGGGCTGGGACGCGCAATTGACCGGCGCCGGCCAGCTGTTCGCGGCAGAGGTGGACAGCCTGCTGCAGCATTGGAACGGCGTCGCCGAGCTGGCCCGGGCGCTGGAGCACGACGAGATCGGCCTGCTGCGCATCGGCGGCATCGAAACCGCGATCGACGCCGTATTGCCCCGCGCGCTGCGCAAATTCGAACGGCAGAAGCCGCGCATGGCCTGCCGGTTCGTCGCGGGCAACACCGATAATTTGACGCAGGCGCTGCTCGACGACGAACTCGATTTTGCCGTCTGCGGCGAGCCTTCCGACCCGGCCGCCTTTTATTTCGAGCCGCTCGGCCGGGAGCGCACCGTCTTCATCGCGGACCGCGAACATCCGCTGCACCGTAGAACCGAGGTTTCCTTCTCCGACCTCCTGAACTACCCGGTCATCGCGGGAGGGAGAACTTGTCTCTACTATTTGCAGCTCATGCAGCAGCTGTCCCGGTATAAGGCGTCTCCGCTGCTGCATACCGTTAGCCGAATCTCCGCCATTCCCTATTTCGTTCAACACACGCATGCCGTCGGCGTCGTGCTGGCATCCACGCCGTTAATTCCGGAGGTCGAGCGGATCGACGCGCAGCTGGAGATGCCGCCCATTCCCATCGGCCTTCTGCAGCTGCGCGGCCGCAGCGAGCCGGCCGAATCATCCATGCGATTATTTCAAAACGCCATCAAGGAGGAATTTCACGTATGACGGATCAACTCGACATTACGACGGACCTTGTACGCGGACTCATCGACAGCCAGTTTCCCGAGTGGGGCCATCTGGCATTAAGACCGGTGGAGCGCAGCGGCCATGACAACCGCACGTTCAGGCTGGGCGGCGAGATGACCGTCCGGCTGCCCAGCCACGAGCGATACGCTTCGGCGGTAGACAAGGAGACGGCTTGGCTGCCTATCTTCCAGCCGCAGCTTACCTTGCCGATTCCCGCTCCGCTCGCGAAGGGGCGGCCGACTGAAGCGTTCCCGCTCCCTTGGTCGGTCAACCGGTGGATCGAGGGCGATACGATCACGCATGCCAACGTCGGCGATTTGAACCAATTGGCGGAGGATCTGGCGGCTTTCCTCCATGAGCTTGAGGCGATCGATGCGGCCGGCGGCGTTCCCGCAGGCGTCCAAAACTTCCACCGCGGCGGCGATTTGTCCGTGTACGATTCGGATACGCGGCTGGTCATCGACAAGCTCTCCGGCATGTATGATGCAAGGCTGCTAGCCGAGATGTGGGAGCTGGCGCTTGCGGCCGACTACGCGTCGGCCCCGGTCTGGGTGCATGGAGACGTGGCCGTCGGGAACTTGCTCGTCAGCGGCGGAAGACTGAGCGGCGTCATCGATTTCGGCACCATGGGCGTGGGCGATCCTTCAAGCGACCTGGTCATGGCCTGGAATTTCTTCGATGCGCCAAGCCGACAACGGTTCCTGGACTGTATGGGTTTGGGCGAGAATACGACCCGCCGTGCACGCGGCTGGGCGTTGTGGAAGGCCTTGATCACCTACGATTGGAATCCTCAAGGTTCGGAGGCGGCCAATTGGGGCAAGCGCGTGATCGATGTCATTATCGAGGATTATAAGCGTTTATAAACTCACCTGATCCCGCAAGGAGGCAGCAGATGGTACAAGTGACGTACAGGAAACTCGTTCTTGATGATTGCGATCGAATCAAGGAGATGAATCCATCGCAATTCATCGAGCGGGCATGGAGAGAAGTGGACGGCGTACGCCGTCTTGTCGATATTCATTACCTGGATCCCGATTGGCCCGAAGGATACGAGAGTCATTTCAACCGACTGCGCGCGACGGTAGCTAATGAAGGCGAAGCGGCTGGCGCATTCGATGCGGACGGCCGATTAATCGGATTCGCAGCCGTGAATCGCGAGCCGTTTGGCGGGCAGCATGCCTACGTTCTGCTCGATCAGCTCTTCGTCTCGCTCGAGCGCCGCAATCAAGGAATCGGCAAGCGGCTGTTTGCGTCCGCCGCCGATATCGCCCGGGCTTGGCAGGCGGATAAACTATATATTTGCGCAGGGTCCGCCGAGGAAACCATCGCGTTCTATAGGGCGATCGGCTGCACCGAAGCCGCAGAGCTCAATCAGGCCTTATACGACAATGACCCAAGGGATTATCAATTGGAGTTTCAATTGTAAGGCAGCTGCCCCCGGCATCATCGTAACGAGCGCTTATACGTTTGAACTATTTCGTTTATCCATAATATGTATTTCCGCAATTCGTCCGTCTGGATTAGGATTTCATTAACGATGAATTCCGAACCAAGGGGTGACGGCGATGTCCAAGAAAATCATAGGCGTGCTCGAAGGCGACTTTATCGGGCCAGAAATCATGCAAGAAGCTGTCAAAATCTTAAAGAAAGCGGCCGCGCTCTACAATCATGCAGTCGAAATCGTTCCTCTGGAAGCAAGCGGAACGGCATATGACCGATACGGCTGCCATCTCCCGCCGTCCACCTTGGCGCTAGCCGGGCAATGCCACGCGCTGCTCAAAGGGCCGTTCGGCGGGCCGCCGGAGGAATTGCATCATCCGAAGTGGTCGGGCGTGGAACAAGGCGCCATCCTGCCTCTTCGCAAGCATTTTCGCCTGTATGCCAACCTCAGGGAGACGAAGGTTTGGGAGCCGCTGATGCATCTGTCCCCGGTCAAGGAACGGATCGTTCGTAACGTCGATGTGTTGATCGTGCGTGAACTGACGTCCGGCATTTACTTCGGCGAGAAGAAGGAGCGAATGCTGAATAACGAGCGCGTATTCGCGGATACGGAGGCTTACTCGGAGTCGGAGATACGAAGGATCGCGATCAAAGCATTCGAACTCGCATCGAAACGCAAGCGGAAAGTGACATTAGTCGCGAAGTCGAACGTATTGAAAAGCAGCGTGCTGTGGAGAGAAGTCGTCAATCAGGTCGCCGCTTCCTACCCCGGCATCGAGAACGACTATATGCATGTCGATCATGCGGCCATGCAGTTAATCATGAATCCCCGGCAGTTCGACGTGATTCTGACGAGCAACCTCTTCGGCGATATTCTATCCGACGAAGCCTCCGTATTGCAGGGCTCCATCGGGTTGTTCCCGTCGGCAAGCCTCGGAGATTCCGCCTTCGGGCTGTACGAACCGATTCATGGCTCCGCGCCAAGCATCGCCGGGCGGAATATCGCCAATCCGATCAGCGCGATCCTATGCATCGCCTTGATGTTCAACCACACCTTTCATTGCGTAACCGAAGCCGCGCGTATTGAGCGCGCAGTCAGACGAACGCTGGAATCGGGCTTCCGTACCCGGGACATCTTCACCGGCGAAGACGATCCTCGCCTGCTGCTCGGAACAAGCGAGATGGGCGATCGGATCGCCGGCATGCTCGATCGAGGAGATTAGGGGCGCCGGCCCCTTATCGCCATCCGCGGTGTAACGATGCTTGCCGCGGGCACTCTGATCGGGCATCGGATGTATCTTTCGATTGCCTGCAAGCGTGGACGCCGTTTTCTTCGTAGTGGACCAACTCGTAGTCATTGGCGTCTGTCTGTAAGCGTCCGGACATGCGGGCATAAGAAAGAGGCGGCCATGCAAGCCGCCTCCCTTCCCTTATGCGTTCCCGGTCTAGCCGAGAACCGCTTCGATGAATTGCTCCAACGAAGCCGTACCGGCGATGTTCTTATTGCAGATTTCGCCGTTCGCGCAAATATAGTTGCCGACCGTCTTGTAATAGTCGGGCGACGCGTTCGCGGGCTTCTTCTTGAAGTTCGCCGAGAACAACACCACGTCTTCCAGACGGTTGCATGCGAAGCAATAGCTCTTCTTGCTGCTCGCCGTGAACCGGCCTTCCAAGCCGACGAACCCGTCGCCTGCCGGGTACACGAGGAACATTTTATTGGTCGCGATATCGGTCCAGCTCAGGTAAGATACGCGGCGGAAATCGATTTGCGCGAGATCGGGCAGCTTCAGCTTCTTGTTCTTCGGGAACAGCCCTTGGATCTGCTTGCCCGTAATCGGCGGGTACGCGATCCGGTACGGCTCGAGCCCTCGCATATACTGCTGGACGTCTTCGGCCGACTTCACATCCGCGATCGATTCCAGTATCGTTCTCCGATGATCCGTTACGTCCGGGAACAAATCCACCGCCTTGGCCTGCGCGTCCGATCGGACGGATGCCACGATTTTGGGATCGCCGACCGTTCGAAGCGCATGCAGCACGTAGTCTGCCTGCTTCTGAATAAAGTTATAGTCATGATTTCTAATAAATGGTTGATCGCACATGGACGTCAGCTCCTTATTGGTATAGTGGTTCCATCCATAAGGGCAAAGCCATCTATTAGAAAACGATCGTTGCGTTCTATGCTGCCGGCGATAGGAATTGGCCAGCCCATGCAAAGTATCGCCCCCTAATCAGGCTTTGCATAGCGCCGTTCCAATCCGGCAATCTCTGACTGCCATCCGTATCACCCTCCTCTTCCGGGAATGCAACCATTATACCTTATCCGGCAGCCCGCCGCATCGATTTTCCGGCTGAATCCTGCTTCATTCGCCGTCTGCGGCGCGGGTTCCCGTTCTCGAAGCTAACGATAAAGCCGCAGGCCGGTTGCCCGAGCAACGAACCTGCGGCTTATCGTTTCACGCGCGGCTGCGCATCTTAACCCTGCAATTCCGCCGACCAGAAGTGCTCCGGCCGCCAGTTCAGCGTTTCCTTCGCGAGCCGATTGCTGAACAGCGGCTCCCGCCCTGTCATCTCCGACCGCAAATCGGTCACCTCCGGGTAGCATTCCCGGAGCAGCTCGGACGTATCGAACGCGCTGAGCGTATCGTCGCCGGTAATGTTCAGCGCGATCGCGCCGTCCACGTCCGCATGGAGCGATGCGATGCATGCGCTGACGGCATCGCGGATATCGATATAGCTCCACAGGATTTTGGCAAAATCCGCCTTGCTGCCGATGCTGTCCTTCATCCGCTCGTATTCATCCGGCGCCGCGATCAGCGAGAAACGCAGGCTGACGACCTGCATCCCGTTCCTGCGGTGGAACATCTCCGCCGTAAGCTCGTTCAACGTCTTCGACAGCCCGTAGCCTTCCTGGGCAAGATGCGGATGCGCCTCGTCGATCGGGAAATAGTTCGGCGCGAACGGCTCAAGCGCCCAAGCGAACCCGTAGCTCGACGTGCTGGAGCCCATGACGACCCTTCGAATGCCGAGCATGGACGCGGCTTCCAGAATATTAAACCCGCCCACGACGTTATTGGTGAAGATCGTCTGATGCGGAAATCCGTTCGGCGACGGAATCGCGGCCAAATGAATGATGGCGTCCGCGCCCTGCAGCGCGCCCGCCACTTGGCCGAAATCATTCATATCGACGACGATTTGCCGGCAGGGGAGGCCTGCCGCCTGCTTCTGGTCCAGCGAGATAACGCGATATTGCTGGCGGACAAGCTCGCGTATGACGTACTGGCCGAGCTTGCCGCTTCCTCCGGTGACCGCTATCGTTTGCATGTTGTGGGATCCACTCCTTCGTTTATGTTTATGTTCACGGTCTTGTCCAATTCGGCCATTAAGCGGATCAAGGCCGTACCAGCGTGCCGTCCGCTTTGCGGTCGAGCGTATACGGCTGGTGGTAGCTCTTGCGGTTCCAATCGTCGCCGGTCAGCAGCAGCGCCTTCTCCTCGTCGAAGTCGAGACCGAGTCCCGGCTTGCCGGACACGTACAGATAGCCTCCCCTGCGCTCGACGAGCCCCGGGAACGCCTCGCGTTCTTCCGCCGTGAAATGATTGATCTCCTGGATGCCGAAGTTCCAGACGGCCATGTCCAGATGAACCGCCGCCGCCTGATTGACGGGATCGTTCTCCCCGCCCTCCTGCCAAGCGGTGCGGACGCCGAACGCCTCCGCGAGCGTCGCGATTTTGCGTCCCGCGCTAATGCCCCCGACCTTGGAAATCCGCACCCGGATAAAATCGATCAGCCGCTCCGTGATCAGCGTCGTCCACTCCTGCGGGTTCGTGAACAGCTCCCCGACCGCCTGCGGGGTCGCGCTCTGCTGGCGCAGCTGGCGATACCAGGCAAGCTGCTCGGGCGGCAGCACGTCCTCCAGGAAGAACAGATCGTACGGCTCGAGACGCTTCGACAGCTTGATGGCGTTAATCGGCGAGAGATGCTCGTGCACGTCATGCGTAAACTGCACGTCCGATCCGAAAGCGACCCGCAGCTGCTCGAACATCGCGGGAATCGCCTGCACGTAGGCGTGCTCGTCGAAGACCGCTTCTTTCGCCCATGCGCCTTCCGGTACATTCGCCTGGCCGCGCGGGATGAACCCGCCGCCGCCGTAACCGCCGAGCTGTGCGCGGATGACCGTGTATCCTTGCTCCAGGTAGCGCTGCACTTCTTCTTTCAGCTCCGCGATATCGCGTCCGCCCGCGTGCCCGTAGCATGGAACGGCCGCGCGGCATGCGCCGCCGAGCAGCGCATAGATCGGCAGCCCCGCCTCTTTGCCTTTAATATCCCACAGCGCGACATCGATGCCGCCGATCGCGGTCTGCAGGATCGACCCGTTCCGCCAGTATGAGCTGAGCTGCATCGTCTGCCACATATCTTCGATGTTCCCGGTATCCCTGCCGATCAGCTGCGGCGCGAGCAGCTGCTCGATGACCTGCACGACCGCCTCCGGGTTATAACAGTCGTTCGCCGAACCGATGCCGTACAGCCCATCCTGATCCGTCATCACTTTCACGATGGTCCACGTGCCGTTTTTTCGCGTGCGGATGCATTTGATCCCCGTGATTTTCGCCATTCGTATGCACCTCTTCCCCCAGAATAATCAACCGAAGCACGATCATGCCGCTGACGATCGACTGTGAATACCTTTCGTCGTTCCTTGCGTAATTCCTCTTCCCGGGCGGCCGAAGTTCTCCGCACCCGGCATGAAGCCAGCGATAGAGACAGCGAAGCCGCCCCTCGTCGGCTCGCCGAAGCTTCGCGAGGACGGGGCGGCTTGTTCTGTTCCTGATCACGCCGATTACCGGCGAATCCTTACTTGTTCGATTGCGTAGCCAGATAAGCGTCGATTTGCTTTTGCGTTTCCGCCAAAATCTTATCGAGTCCGTTGTTCTTCTGCTTCTCGATATACGCGTTCACTTCTTTGTCCGGATCCTTGACGATGCCGAATTCCATCGGTTTGCTCGTCTCGTCCGACGCTTGATCGCGTTTGGCAAGCTCGTTCTTCATTTTGTCCTCGGCGATGAACAGGCCGTCTACCGGGGAGTTCACATTCTCCGGCTCAGCGGCGAATTCCGCTTCGTGCACCCAGAAGTCTTTCGGATACGTCGAGGTCGGACGCATGAATTGCGGCTTCCAGAACGCCCATTGGCCGCCCCACTCCATGTAGTTGCTCGTCGTCGTGTCCATGCCGTCCGGATAAATCGCCGTTTCGCCGTCCAAGGCATACGTCTTGCCTTCGATGCCGTATTGCAGCAAATCGTACAACTTCTGATCCGTCTCGACCAGATCAAGGAAGCGAAGGACGCGGTCGGCGTGCTTGGAGTTGCGGTTAATGGCCACGACGTTCGCCAGCGGCGTACGGTTGACCTGCTTCTTGTCCGGATAGAGCAAGGAGAACTCGGCTTTGAAGGACGGGTCGGAGAAGCCGGGATCCGCGTTCGCCCATTCATGCGACGTTTGCGTCAGAAGCGTCTTGCCGTTGCGCCATTCGGCGGCGCCGTCTTCCTTGTCGATCATCGCATCGCGGTTGATGAGCTTGTCGTCGTACCACGACTTGGCGCGCTTGACCGCTTCCAGGTAGAACGGCTGCTGCTCGACCGGCTGCACGGTCAGCTTCGGATCGTTCAGGTAGAAACCGAGGCCGTGGAAGTTGAGGTCGACCCACTCGTCGCGGATCATATAGATCGGCAGCGGCGTCGAACGGTACAGCTTCTCGTTCGGATACGCTTGCTTCAACTGATGGAGGAGGCTGTCGACGTCATCGATCGTCTTGATGGAATCCTTCGCGACCGGGATGCCCGCCTTCTCCGTCAGATCGGAGCGCCATCCGGCGTACAGCCGCTGATTCATCTTCATCGTCCATGGCAGGCCGACGATTTGGCCGTTGACCGTCGCCGCGGACAGCGTGCCTTGCTCTTGATATTTGCTGTACAGATTCGGCGCGAATTTCGGAAGCAGCTCGTTCAGCGACATGTAGGAGCCCTTCGCCGCCATTTGCTTATAGGACAGCCAGTCGCCGTCGAAATTCATATCCCAATTATCGCCGGAAGCAGCCATAACGAGCATTTTGTCCTTGAAGTCGGTGAACGGGATGAAATTAATGTTGAACTTCACGTTCAAGCCCTTGCTCTTGACGTAGTCGCTGATTGCGGACCATACCTCGTCGGTCGCCGCCTTCTTGTCGCCGCCAAAATAAAACTTGAGCGTCACTTCCTCCTCCTTGGCCGCGTTGCCGCCGTCGTTCGTTCCGGCGCTGCTCGTATTCCCGCTATTGCTTGCATTGCCGGCATTGCTTGTACCGCCGCCGTTGCCGCTGCCGCCATTATTGCCGCCGCATGCCGCCAGCATCGCCGAGAACAGCATCATGCCGGTGAGCAGCATCGGAATTCTTGCTTTTCTTTGCCTCATGTAAATCCTCTCCCCTAATGAGTTGATTATATCGCTATACAGCCGAAGCCGGTATAGTCAGCCCTTCACCGCGCCGACCATCAGTCCCTTGACGAAATACCGCTGCAGGAACGGATACAGGAAGACGATCGGGCCGATGGTGACGACGGTCAGCGCCATCTTCATCGATTCGGACGGAATTTGCGGCATAATGCGCTGCATCGCCGCCGCGTTGCTGGTGTTGCGCAGGAAATCCACGTTCGATATGAGCGTTCGCAGCAGCAGCTGGAGCGGTTGCAGCTCCTGCTTATCCACGAACATCAAGCTGAGGAACCAGTCGTTCCAATAGCCGAGTGCCGAGAACAAGCCGATCGTCGCCAGCACGGGAACGGACAACGGCGTAATGAGCTGGGAGAAAATGCGAAACTCGCTGGCCCCGTCCATTTTGGCGGATTCGTACAGATCCTCCGGGATCGATTGCATGAAGTTGCGGATGAGGAACATGTTGAACGCGTTCGCCATCGGAGGCAGAATCATCGCCCAGAGCGTATCCTTCAAATGCAGGTAATGCACGCAAATGATGTACCACGGTACAAGACCGCCGCTGAACAGCATCGTCAGAATCACGTAGACGGACAGGATATTGCGGTATTTGAACGACCGCCTTGCCATGACGTAAGCGCCCATGCTGTTGACGATCAGGGAGAGAATCGTCCCTACGACCGTGACAAGAATGCTGATGCCGTAAGCATCCACGATCCGGTTGGAGCCCAGAATCAGAATCCGGTAGGAATCGAGGGTAATATGTCTGGGAATAAGCGCATAGCCGTAGTTCACGATGTCATTCTCCGTGCTGAGCGACCCCGAGATGACCATCACGAACGGGAGCAGGCAGCCCAAGCTGAATAATCCGATGACGAGCATGATGAACGCTTGGCTGAACGAAAATCTCTTGGCAACCATCGGTCGGTGCCTCCTTGCTTGTAAGATGTGGTCGGGCGTGGAGCTATGTGCGCGCCGCTGTGCGCGGCGATAGCAGCCGCCTCTGCTTCAAACCTTCGCGAAGAAGGCTTAGAAAATCGCGGAATCCCTGTCTACCTTGCGCGCCGCATAGTTGCTGGCGATAATGAGCACGAACGATACGATCGACTGCAGGAAGCCCGCTGCGGAAGCCATCCCGATATCGCCGGACTTGCGCAAGCTCCGGTACACCAGCGTGTCGATGACGTCCGTCGTCGGATACAGCATCGAAGCATCCCCGACCATTGCGTAGAACATGCCGAAATCCGCATTCATGATTCGTCCGATCGCCAGCAGCGTCAGAATGATGATCGTCGGCTTCAGCATCGGAAGGCTGATGTAGCGCATCTGCTGCCAGCGGGTAGCGCCGTCGATCGACGCCGCCTCATAATACGAGCTATCGATCGACGTCAGTGCGGCCAAGTACACGATCGTGCCGTAGCCCGTCATTTTCCAGCGCACCGCAATCGTCAGAATAACCGGCCACCAGCTGGCCTTGTTATAGAAGTCGACGCTCTCGAGCCCGAACCATTCGAATACCCGGTTGAGCGCGCCGTTCTCGAAGTTCAGCAGGTTGTACGCGAACACGCCGACGACAATCCAGGAAATAAAGAACGGCAGGAACGTGAGCGATTGCGTGATCCGTTTGAAATATTTGTTCCGCAGCTCGTTCAGCATCAGCGCGAAACCGACTTCGAAGACGAGGCCGACGAAGATGAACAAGGCATTGAGCAACAACGTGTTGCGAATCGCCCGGTACGCCGCATCCGAGGAAAGCAGGTAATCGAAATTGTCGAGCAGCGGGTGCATCCAATCGCTGCCCCAGATCCCTTTGGTAAAGTCGAAGTTCTTGAACGGAATGACCAGCCCCGACAAAGGCAAGTAATTGAACAGGAAGAGCAGCGTCGCGACGGGCAGAAACATGAGCAGCAATTGGCGGTTCCGCACGAGCTCGCGAAGGACTCCGTTACGTTTCATGAGCCTATTCTCCTTCTCTTTCGTGATACCTTAATGATAAGGGAGCGGCTCCGTCGGTTCTATGAGCGGATCTTATCCTTTGCGGTACAGGATTGGCCTATTCCGGGAGCTGCTATGAAAGCGCTTCCGGTAATGAAAATCAAAAAGGGCCGTCCCGTTCGTCACGTTCATGACGATGGACAGCCCTCAAATAAAAAACCTCCCGGCGGGAGGGGATTTTCACTAGTGCGCGTTGCACCCTGAAAACTGGATACGAACCTTTGCGAAGGTCTTTCATTAGCTGATGATGAGCATGCTTTTGGATAAGCCCTCGACCGATTAGTATTCGTCAGCTCCACGCATTGCTGCGCTTCCACCTCGAACCTATCAACCTCGTCGTCTTCAAGGGGTCTTACATACTGGGAAATCTCATCTTGAGGGGGGCTTCACGCTTAGATGCTTTCAGCGCTTATCCCGTCCGCACTTGGCTACCCAGCGGTGCTCCTGGCGGAACAACTGGTACACCAGCGGTGCGTCCATCCCGGTCCTCTCGTACTAAGGACAGCTCCTCTCAAATTTCCTACGCCCACGACAGATAGGGACCGAACTGTCTCACGACGTTCTGAACCCAGCTCGCGTACCGCTTTAATGGGCGAACAGCCCAACCCTTGGGACCTACTTCAGCCCCAGGATGCGATGAGCCGACATCGAGGTGCCAAACCTCCCCGTCGATGTGGACTCTTGGGGGAGATAAGCCTGTTATCCCCAGGGTAGCTTTTATCCGTTGAGCGATGGCCCTTCCATGCGGTACCACCGGATCACTAAGCCCGACTTTCGTCCCTGCTCGACTTGTAGGTCTCGCAGTCAAGCTCCCTTATGCCTTTGCACGCTACGAATGATTTCCAACCATTCTGAGGGAACCTTTGGGCGCCTCCGTTACATTTTAGGAGGCGACCGCCCCAGTCAAACTGCCCACCTGACACGGTCCCTGTACCGGATCACGGTACCAGGTTAGAACTCCGATACGATCAGGGTGGTATCCCAACGATGCCTCCACCGAAGCTGGCGCTCCGGCTTCCTAGGCTCCCACCTATCCTGTACAGATCGTACCAAAGTCCAATATCAAGCTGCAGTAAAGCTCCATGGGGTCTTTCCGTCTTGTCGCGGGTAACCTGCATCTTCACAGGTATTAAAATTTCACCGGATCTCTCGTTGAGACAGCGCCCAAGTCGTTACGCCATTCGTGCGGGTCAGAATTTACCTGACAAGGAATTTCGCTACCTTAGGACCGTTATAGTTACGGCCGCCGTTTACTGGGGCTTCGGTTCATAGCTTCGGGTTGCCCCTAACCACTCCCCTTAACCTTCCAGCACCGGGCAGGCGTCAGCCCGTATACTTCGCCTTACGGCTTCGCACAGACCTGTGTTTTTGCTAAACAGTCGCTTGGGCCTTTTCACTGCGGCCCCCTCGGGCTATTCACCCTACCGAGGCACCCCTTCTCCCGAAGTTACGGGGTCATTTTGCCGAGTTCCTTAACGAGAGTTCTTCCGAGCGCCTTAGCATACTCTGCTCGCCTACCTGTGTCGGTTTGCGGTACGGGCACCTTCGCCTGGCTAGAGGCTTTTCTTGGCAGCCTGAACGCATGACCTTCGCTACTGCAATTTTCGCTCCCCATCACAGCCCAGCCTTACGATGCGCGGATTTGCCTACGCATCAGCCTCACTGCTTGGACGGGCATCCATCAGCCCGCGTCACTATCCTTCTGCGTCACCCCATTGCTCGTAACGGCTTACGGTGGTACAGGAATATCAACCTGTTGTCCTTCGACTACGCCTTTCGGCCTCGCCTTAGGTCCCGACTTACCCTGAGCGGACGAACCTTCCTCAGGAACCCTTAGGCTTACGGCGGACAAGATTCTCACTTGTCTTTTCGTTACTCATACCGGCATTCTCACTTGAATGCGCTCCACCAGTCCTTACGGTCTGACTTCAACGTACATTCAACGCTCCCCTACCCCTGATGCAAAGCATCAAGCCATAGCTTCGGTGGTGTGTTTAGCCCCGTTACATTTTCGGCGCAGAGTCACTCGACCAGTGAGCTATTACGCACTCTTTAAATGGTGGCTGCTTCTAAGCCAACATCCTGGTTGTCTTTGCAACTCCACATCCTTTCCCACTTAACACACACTTGGGGACCTTAGCTGATGGTCTGGGCTGTTTCCCTCTTGACAATGGATCTTAGCACTCACTGTCTGACTCCCGGTTATAAGTACATGGCATTCGGAGTTTGACTGGACTTGGTAACCCTTGGCGGGCCCCGCACCCAATCAGTGCTCTACCTCCACGACTCTTGACACCGAGGCTAGCCCTAAAGCTATTTCGGGGAGAACCAGCTATCTCCGAGTTCGATTGGAATTTCTCCGCTACCCCCACCTCATCCCCGAATTTTTCAACATTCGTGGGTTCGGGCCTCCAGTGCGTGTTACCGCACCTTCACCCTGGACAGGGGTAGATCACACGGTTTCGGGTCTACGTCCACAAACTATGTCGCCCTATTCAGACTCGCTTTCGCTGCGGCTCCGGCTCTTCACCTTAACCTTGCTTGGGAACGTAACTCGCCGGTTCATTCTACAAAAGGCACGCCATCACCCCTATATTGGGCTCTGACTTCTTGTAAGCGCACGGTTTCAGGTTCTGTTTCACTCCGCTTCCGCGGTGCTTTTCACCTTTCCCTCACGGTACTGCTTCGCTATCGGTC
>NZ_CP048209.1:6100000-6290000 GCF_010119935.1 Paenibacillus lycopersici
GCCCAGCATCCCCTTCGCCCGCTCCATCCGAATATCGGTCAAATACTCCAGGAACGTCTTGCGCAGCTCCTTCTTGAACAGCTTGCTGAGCCAGACCGGCGTGACGTGAACCTCCTCCGCGACGCTCTGCAGCGTAAGGCTCTCCGCGTAATGCTTGCGAATGAACCGCTCCGCTTCCTGGATGATCTGGCTGGGCGAAACGCTCTGGTACCGGAATCCGGCGGCGATCGTCAGCAGAAATTGTTCCGCCTGCTCCTTCAGCGATTCCAGCGTATCGAACTGCTCCAGCCGCTCCCAAACCGCCATCGGGTTCCGCTCCCAGCTTCGGTCCGTCCAGCCGTGCTGCCACGCTTTCTTGAACAGCTCGAGGAGCCATTCGAAGATGCGCTGCTGAATGTCTTTGATCTGCGTGAACGACCAGCTCTTGACCATGCATGTGAAAGAGGCCATCACCGCCCGGATCTCGTCGTCCGATCCGTACCGGATCAAGTCCAGCACTTCCGCCGGATGCTGGAGCGATAGATTGCCGTCCTCCGCGTCGCTCTCCCAGCCCAGTCCCGTCAGCAGCCGGTTGCCGCCGTAGACGGCCTTCTGCTCCAAAATCTCTTCCGTCTCGGTATACGTCGCATGGAGCCCGTTGGCATGATCGAAGGTCGAGCTTAGCCCGATCGAAACGTTGATTTTGACATATTGCCGCACGCGCTTGATACACAGCTGGCCCAGCTCCTTGTACGCCTCCAGCCTCGCCGCGTCCGGGCATTCGAGCAGCGCGACCCACCGGTTCTTGCCGTCCGCGTAGAGCACGGAGCGATAGGCGCAGTCCTCCTCCAGCGTCTGCCGCACGACATTGCCGATGCCGAACAGAATCAAGTCCCGCTCGCCGCGGCTCTCGATCGCTCTCAGGTCGTCGACCTCGATGAGCATGAGCGCGAGCCGCTCCTCCATCAGCCATTCCAGCTCCAGCGTGCGCAGCCGGTGCCGGATTCTCGTTTCCCGGTAGGCGTTGTATTTGAAATCGACCAGCTCGCGCAGCACTTCCTCCCGCATCTTCGGCAGCGCGCTCTGGACATGCGACTGGAGCAGCAGCTCGTTGTCGCGGTCCCGCTTCTCTTGCTGCAGCTGATCGGTCATTCTGCGTAAAATATCGCCGAGGTCCGCCGTGTTGATCGGCTTCAGCAAGTAATCCATCGCTCCCAGCTTCATCGCGTGGCGAACCATCTCGAACTCGTCGTAGCCGCTGATGACGACCGCTCTCCAGCCTTCGGCGCGCTCGGCGGCGCATTGCTCGATCAGCTCGAGGCCCGACATCCGCTTCATCCGGATATCGGTCAAGATCAGCTCGGGCCGTCTTGCCCTGACCAGCTCCAGCGCGCTGTCGCCGTCATCGGCGGTAATGACTTCTTCAATGCCGTACTCCCGCCAAGGAAAATTCCGGCGCAGCCCTTCACGGATCTCATATTCGTCGTCCACGATCAGCACCAGCATCGGCAACCCACGCCTTCCCCGTCTTTTTCAGTCATCATATACCGGGATACGTGACGCGCACAATGAGCAGATGTTGTCTTTATAGGAGGGAATTCTATCCTCTTAGCGGGCAACGGCCAACGTCGCCAAGAGGTAGCGAAAAGGCTGCGCGTTCGCCTCGGGCTTCCGATCGATGCCGTTCGCGGCCACCTCGGCCTTCAGTCCCTCGGGAAACAAGAGGTACTCATAGCCCGCGACGGTTGCCCGATGAGACTTCGTTATGGCTGCGGCGAGTTCGTAATTGACGCTGACATAATACGTAATGCCTTTGTTATACCCGACAAAAATATACCCTTGATCGTTAGCCGTGCGCGGATGCTCCGTCAAGCTGCCAGGGTCCTCGTATACGATATACCGCCGCCGTTCTCCCCCCTCGACATTCGCGACCACTTCTTGAACGCCCGTGAAAGAGAGATCGCTTAAGTCAACGGCCACCTGCTTGCTTCCAGACGGGGCGTTGCGATTACCGAGCTTTTGCCCAATGGAGCCGGGGGCGTCAGGGTCAATCGAATGACCGCCTCCATGTAAGCCTAGAGAGGAAATCGCGTGCACGACAATAGCTGCCAATATCAAAAGCGCTATCGCCCAACGAACGCCAAGAACGGTATACCTGACCGCGAACCATAGCTTGACCCGGAAAGTCGAACGCGTTCTCGGAGGTTTCCTCCACGCCATCGCCGTTTCGCCGATGCGCGAATTCAAGGCGTTAATACGCGCCCGCAAAGCACGCGCCTCATCGTTCCGACGGTTTCTTTCAAATACGGATACCGCCAAGGACAACGCTTCTTTGTGCTCGTATCGCTCCGGAAGCAGGGCGGCGAACCGTTCGATGTACGCCAGCGCGCCTTTGCTATCGCCGGCGCGCCAGCAATAGGCCGCTTGCAAATAGAGAAGGTCGGGATCGCCGCCATACATCGGAGAAGCATGATCGAGCTCGGCTTTCATCGCCGGCAGCTCATTGTCGCGCAGCGCGCGCCAAGCTGCTTCGCGGTGCCGGAGATAGGCATCGTAATCCACAGCTCCCGCGTCGGGCAACGACTCGTAGTCCATGATCGCCGCGAGGTACGCCTTGTCGTATGCGTGATTGAACACATTCGGATAGCGACGATGCAATTCGAACGGAGAGGCGTCGAGCCACTCGAAGGTACGCGTCAGCAGTTCCCATACCGGCGCGGGCAAGAAGTAACGCTCGTCCAAAAAGTCCAGCAGCCGCTGCACGAGCGCAGGCTGCAGCCGCAGATCCCATACGACGTCCTCCTGCAGCAGCTCCGTCCAACGCTCGACTTGGATTCGGGCAGGAAAATTCGCGTACAAGGCTGCCGCCCGTGCCATAAAACGGTCAAGAGGATCTGTGCCAGCATCTGTTACCGATGCGGGAGAGGCCTCGAATAACCGTAGCGACTCGCCTTCAAGTCCGTCGAACGGCGCTGACGGCGCGGCGAGCTCGCGCGCGAACGGGTCAAGCGACTGCCCGGTGTCCTCTTCTTGCTCCGAGGCGAACAATTCTTCCGACCGCTGCCGCTTCGCCAGCTTGAGCGCCCGGTCATACGCTTCTCTCAGCCGCTGATACCCTTCGGGATCGTCCTCGGGATGATGAAGTTTCAATTGCGAGGCATACGCCTTTCGAATGGCTGCGATTTCGGCCGTCGGCTGCCCGATGCCGAGCGTTTCCCAAATTCCCACTTAATCGTTCCGCCTCTCCAGATGATCGAGCTGAGCCTTAAGCCGATCGGCAGCCTTCCGCGTTTCTCTAAGATCCTGCGAGGCGAGCACCTGCTCGAACTGATCGATCAGAGCGCCGATCTCCTCTCTCTCCGAACCGAGCGCTTCTTCATAGAGCCGTTCGCCCCTGGCAAGCAACAGGCGGTTCTCGGCTTGATCGCGCGGATGCACCTTGATGTCCTTTAATTGCCGGAACCGCTCTGCAATCTCGCGCTCCGACATGGCGTTCGCACGGTTCATCAAAATCGCTCGCTTCATCTTCCCCGTGCCGATCGCCGTCGCTTCAACTTCCAATATGCCATTGATGTCATACGTAAACCGAACGTTCACCGTCTGCCTGCCTGCGCCGTCCGCAGGCACATCGACCTCGAGCGCGCCCAGCAGCAGGTTATTCTCCACCCGCCTGCTTTCGCCTTGATAGACGTTTAACCGTAACATGCGCTGCTTGTCTTGAACCGTCCGATACAGATCCATTCTGCTGACGGGAATCGGCGTGTTCCGTTCGATAATCGGACTGAAATACCCTTGCTCATATTTGCCTTCGCCCAGCTGCTTGGCCACCTCCACGCCGAGCGTATACGGACACACGTCCGTAAGCACGACTTCCCGCAGCGAAGCATGGCGTTCCTTCAAGGCGACTTGAACGGCCGCTCCGAGCGCGACCGCCTCATCCGGGTTGATCTGCGTATACGGCAGCTTGCCGAACAGCTTGCCCACGATCGATTTAATCATTGGCATTCGCGTCGCGCCGCCGATCAGAATAACCGCATCGATATCGGCCGGTCTCTGCTCCGCGTCGCGCATCGCCCGCTCAATCGGGTGCCGCAGCCGCAGCACGAGCTCGCCCGCCAGCCGCTCGAATGCCTCCCGGTTCACACGGACTTCGATGAGGCTACCTTCCCGCGTGAAGCTCATTCGTCCTTCAAGGCGCTCGCTGACCGCTTGCTTGCACTGTTCGGCCTGCTTCCAGACAGCCGATCTCATCTTCGCATCCAGCGTCCGTTCGTCGATGCCGCTCTGCGCCAGGCCATGCTCGAAGAGCAGCCGCGTAAAATCTTCGCCGCCCAAAAAATTATCGCCGGCAATCGACTTGACTTCCATAACGCCTTCGAAAAACTCCAGCACCGACACGTCGAACGTGCCGCCGCCCAAGTCAAAAACAACGATTTTCGTTTCCTCCTGCTGCTCGTGAAGCCCGTATGAGATCGCAGCCGCGGTCGGCTCGTTAATGAGCCGCTCCACCTTCAAGCCGGCCAGCTCCGCCGCGCGTTTCGTTGCCGTTCGTTGCGTATCGTTGAAATACGCCGGCACGCTGATAACCGCCTCCGTGACCTCCTCGCCGAGGAGCGCCTCCGCGTCGGCTTTCAGCGACTGGATGACGAAAGCCGACAACGCTTCCGACGTGAAGCGGTGCTTGCCGAGCTGAAACGTTTTCTCCGTGCCCATGAAACGCTTGAACACCGCGGCCGTCGAATCGGGATGCGTGATCAGCCGCTCCTTGGCAATCTGCCCGACCAGCACGGTTCCGCTCTCGTCCACACTGACGACGGAAGGCGTGAGATGTTCCCCCAATGCATTCGGTATCAATACCGGTCCGTCTTCCGACCAATAAGCGGCCAAACTGTTCGTCGTTCCCAAATCGATGCCGATCGTCGCCATGCTTTGCCCTCGCTTCGCGTTAATACGCTGAATTCTATTTCCTAATACATTTATATAAAATCTGCCTGTTCTCCTCTTTTCTTCTATCGAATTCCCGCAATCTTTAACCGCGCTCAACAAAAAAGGGGCTTCCCTATGCTGCATTAAGGGAAGCCCGCGCCATGCGGCTATTCGTTGATGTCATCCCGGTTCAACCGGTCCTCTTCGTTGTCGCGGATCGTCTTCTGCAGCACGAGGCACGATACGATCAGGAAGGCGCCGCCGATCGCGTAGTAGCCTTTGACCGCGAGCGGTTCTTCCAGGTTGAAAATGCCCGCGTACTGCGCCAGGACCGCCAGCGCGAAGCCGGCCCAGGCCATGAACGTGTATGTCGGGGTATTGCGGCGGCGATAGAATGGGATCACTTGGCTGCGAACTTGTGCGGTATGTTCCGTGGTTTCCGTCGTACTCATGGCATGAAGCCTCCCGTATAACCTCGTCGGTTATGTGATATGGCTTCATTGTACGACCGGGGCGGGAACGCCATAAGTACCAACTTCACTTAGTACCTGACCGGCGGATGCTCCTCCGCCGTATAGCGACCGGCAGAACAAAGGGGCAAGCCTCCCAGCCTGCCCCGATATTAGGGAAAAGGATTATTTCACGTTCACCACGATATCAATCGGATACCGTCCCGCATTGCGTCCGTACAGCGCCAATCCGCCTTCGCCGGCTTCCAGCGCCAGCTTGAAGCCGCGGCTGCGGTCGAGCTTCGCCGTCACGCTGCTCGGCAGCGCGACTTTGCACAGATAGCCGTAGGAGCCCGCTTCATCCAGCTTGTTCTGGACTTCCTGGTACTGGTACGAGAGCACGCCGCGGCTGTCGGCCGGATTGTCAGGCAACAGGAACGAGGCGACCTTCTCCCCGTCCACGAGCACATGAATCAGCGACTCGTGCAGCTCGTTGTCTGTCATGTAGTATGTGTTCGAGTTGTACTCTACCGCGGCATCCGCGCCGTGCATCATGCTGATCGTATGATCCCGGTCGCGTGCGCCTTCGAGATTGCGCGCCAGCAGCCGCTTCGAGCTGGCTTCGAACGCCAGCTCGACATGCGAGACGATGGCTTGCTCGCCTGCGTCCGGCAGCTGGATGTCGTAGACGAAGCGTCCGGCCTTGCCGCCGTTCGCCTTGCCTTCTTGGATCGCGTTCCATTGATAAGCGAAGGTCTGCTCCGCGAAAGCCGTCACCGGCACGGCGATGAATCGGCCGTCCGCGTCGTATACCGGCACGCCTTCGCCGCTGCGCACGTCGAACGTGACGAAGTTGCGGGTCACGACGGTGCCGTCCCCGGCGCGCAGCGTCAGCGCCAGCACCGCGACCGCATCCTGCTTCGGTACGCTGAACGCAAGCGGCTCGGCGATCGGCGTAACGCCGTAGCCGTTCCAGTCAAGCGCCACCGTTCCGCGCTCGGTCGTCACGCGCGTGCCGAGGTTGTCATGCCACAGCTCCCAGCCCAGCTGCAGCTGCCGGCCGTGATAGCGGTCCGAGAAGCTCGACGCCAGCAGCGGCACCGACACGCTTGCGCCCGCTTGAACCGTCTGGCAAGGCGGCGCGTCGATGACGATAAAGTCCGGCGCGTGCAAGTCCGCGATCGTCATGCCCGGCACGAAGCCGTCGTAGCCGAAGAATTTCTCGCGGCCGTCCAGGCGATAGTAGCCGTTGAACTCGTTGGTTACGTCGCGCAGCTCGGTAAAGACGAACCCGCACATTTTGTCATGGCGGCGGAATTCGTTCAGCATGTACCGGTAATGCCAAGCCAGGTCGCTGTCGCCCGCGCCGTTGGAGAATCCCCAGACGTTGCCGCATTCGCTGTTCATCAGCGGCGCATCGGTCTGCACGTTATCGCCGATGCAGTTGAAGGACGATCCCGGATACGTTTTCTCGACGACGTCCGTCACATGGGCGCGAACCTCTTCGTAGCCATTAATGTAGAAATGCCAGGTGTTGATGTCCGATTCGACTTTATCGTAGTTGCACGGGGAATTGTCCTCGACGATCCGCGTCGGATCGACGCTCTTCGCCCAGCGGTACATCGACCGCACCCATTCCTGCGTTTCCGGCAGGTACGTCGCTTCGGCCTTGGCGGCATCCTGGCTGGTCAAGGCGATCGTCTCGGCGTCCGTGCGCAGGCCCCATGTTTCATTGAACATGATCCACGAGAAAATCGACGGATGATTGAAGTCGCGGTCGATGATTTCCTTCGCTTCGCGCTCGTAAGCGGGACGGGCCGTCTCGTCGGGATTGCCCCAGAAGCAAGGCATGTCTTCCATGACCATCAGGCCGAGCTTATCCGCCCAGTACAGCTTGCGCGGATCTTCCGGTTTAATATGAATCCGGATGAAGTCCAGGCCGAGCCGCTTGGCCAAATAGATTTCGTCCCGCATGGACTCGTCCGTCGGATACGTGAAATAGCCCGTCTCGTGGTACGCCTGATCCAGGGTGCCGTTCAGGTAAACCGGCTTGCCGTTCAGCGTGATCCAGCGGTACTTGCGGTCGCCGAACAAGGCCGTGCCGACTTCGCGAATGCCGAAATACGCAGCTACGCTGTCCGTGCCGTCGCCGCTCGTCAGCTGGATTTCCCCCTCGTACAGGTAAGGGGTTTCAGGGCTCCACAGCTGCGGATCCGCCACCTGGAACAACGCGCTGATGCTGTTCTCGCCTTCGGCCAGCTTGACATTCACCGTATGCGACACTGCTCCGCCGCCAAAAGCAAACCGCAGCTGCGCATCGCCGGATACGCCCGCCGTTACGGTCGTGTTCGCTTGAACGGTGCCGTCCAGTTTCGTGATGAATTTCGCCGACTGGACGAACGTTTGCGGCCGGGCCTCCAGCCATACCGGCTGCCAGATGCCGCGGCTCTCGCCGTAGCCCTGCTTGCCGCGGGTTTGCGATTTCAAATCGAAATCTTCCGCCTTCACGACGATCGTATTCGCCTCGTTGAGCTTCCATGCGCTCGTGACGTCGAATTCGAAGCTGCCGTAGCCGCCGGAATGAGAACCGGCATGCGTGCCGTTAATCCATACGTCGCAGTTGTAATCGACCGCGCCGAAACGGAGGAATACGAGCGAGCCGGCCGCTTCCGGCGACCAGGAGACCTCGCGCTTGTACCAGCCGATGCCGGTTTCGCTGCGGCCGATGCCGGACAGCGGGCTCGCCCAGGAGAATGGCACGGTGATCTCGCTGTCGAAGCCGCCTTCAGGCTGGGTGGAACCGCTCTCATCGCGGTCCGTGAGAAGACGGAACGACCAGCTGCCGTTCAGGCTCAGCCAGTCTTGGCGCTGCCAGTCCGGACGCGGGTATTCGGGACGCGGCAATGCCGCCGTTGTCGTTTGCAATGCTTGAGCTGCCATAATCGAATACACAACCTTTCGATAATCGTGAATTTGATGTTCCTGCTAGCCTTGATTCTATCACTGGTATATATTTTTATCAATATGTATTATACTTTTACAATGTAACGGTTTTCTTGTACACTTGTGGGTACCGGTTAACGGGCCTCAAGCTTAGCGCCGCCTGTGCGCAAGAGCGTATGCGCCGCGCCTGCAGCTGCAGCGCCATCTCAAGAACGAAGGACGGATCCTGATCATGAACGAATCCATGCAAGATATATTGCGTTTCCCCTCCACCCGCATCGTGGACGTAGCCAAAGCGCTGTCCGGCGACGTCCGGGTGCGCATCCTGGAGGCGCTCGGCGAGAAGCCGATGAGCGTCAGCCAGCTGGCCGAGGCGCTCGGCGTCGCGCAGCCGACGATCTCCATTAACGTGCAAATCCTCGAAGGCGTCGACCTGGTGTCCTCGACGCTCGGCGCCAATCGCGAGAAAATCTGCTCCGCCACCTGCCGCTCCATCCAGCTCGACCTTCCGGTCAAGCTCGGCGAAGGGCTGCGCCGCACGGAAGAGCTGCACATGCCGATCGGCATGTACTCGCATTGCTCCGTCCAGCCGACCTGCGGCATCATGACGCGCGACTGCACGAACGTCGGATCGTTCGACGACCCCCGCTCCTTCTACATGCCCGAGCGGGTCGACGCCGCGCTGCTCTGGTTCTCGGGCGCCGGCTACGTGGAATACTACTTCTCCAATCCGATGCCGCCGGGCGTGTCGATCGACGAGCTCGCTTTCAGCGCCGAGCTGTGCTCCGAAGCGCCGTCCTTCCAGATGGACTGGCCGTCCGACATCTCGCTCTACATAAACGATACGTTCGTGGGCATCTACACGAGCCCCGGCGACCTCGGCGACCGCAAAGGCAAACTAACGCCGGACAAGTGGCGCAGCGGCACCGAGTACGGCCAGCTGACAGAATGGCGGATCACCAGGACGGACAGCCGCGTGAACGGCATGCCGTCCTCGGCCGCGACGATCGACTCCCTCGGACTCCAGTACAACAAGCCGATCCGCGTCCGGCTCGAAGTCCGCGAGGATGCGGCGAACTGCCGCGGCATGAACCTGTTCGGCGCGAATTTCGGCGACCATCGCCAGGACCTCGTGCTGGCGTTCATTCGCAGCGCGGAGTAGCTCGTACTCGCGCATGCGAAGACCCGAGCCCAATAACAGCGAGAGAAGCCCGACGTTTCCTAAACGTCGAGCTTCTCTTCATGCCGTGGCAGCCAGGACTGCCCGGCTTTGTTGGCGTGACGGCAGCGTCGTGCGCCAGTACTGTTCCTGCCGGCGGTGCCATATGCGCTTCCAAAGCTATATCCACATTTGCGCGCTGACGGATTGCGCTGTCCCGATGTGGATAACTTGAGTTGTGGATATGTTCACTACTTTCCGATACTTATGGTCCCCATGGGCTGTAGTTATGTACACCATGGGGATAACCATGTGCATAACTACCGTTCATTGTGAACGGAATGCGCCCGGCAGCCCGCTGAGCTGCTCCTCGTTCATGCCCGTCGCATCCATGAGCGCTTGGCGGAATTCGCCGTTCTCGCGGTAAGCGGAGCCGTCGTCCGAATAGACGAACCGGCAGCCGCTGGCCGCTGCCCGGATATGCAGCACGTTCTTCCCGTCTTCTGCGAATTGGACCTCGTACGAAATCCCCGCGTCCATCGGGCAGAAATAGCCATCCGGCTCCGGGACGAAATCGAGCGAGAGCAGTGCCTTGTACAGCCTTGCGGCGAGCGGCTCGTCCGTCACCCGATAGGTCTGCGGCGGCTGAACGCGAACGTCTTGCAGCTTGCCGGTACGGGCAATCGTCGCGCCTGTCGGATGGAGACGGCTTGGAAGGGCGGCGGCAGGCTTGCCCGGTTCCTTCTCCTGCAGCGGTATTCGGAGCGGTTCCGTTACTTGCCCCGCATGCGCTCTCGCGGTCGTTCCGCTATTCACGGCCCGCCCGGCAGCGGCACGAGGCTTGCCGACCTGGCCTTGCATGCCGATAAGCACCGCTGCCCCTGCTATGAATATGCACAGCAAGGCGGCGACGATCGCCTTGTCCCTCGTTCCGCCTCTTCTTGTCTCGCCTGCCAACGCGTTCCCTCCTGCTTCCCCGTTCTCTCCCACTCGACGAGGCGAGGCGCCGAAAGGTTTCATCAGCATCGCCAGACCGGCAGCTTGCAATGGCAAAAGCGCCACGGGAATATCCCGTGACGCCCAGGTTCCGCACTAGAGGCAGAGGCTATAGGACTACCTCTTCAACCATCACATGCAGCAACCAACATATGCCGCGTCGAATATCGCTGCGGCGTCGCGCTTTCCCATTCGCCAAACGGCTGCTAGAAGCTGCCGTAATAATTCTGGTTCGCGAGCTTCGCCCGCTCCCGGTACGCGCCCGGCGTCACGCCGCAGCTCTTGACGACCTGGCGGCTGATGTACGCCGCGTCGCCCATGCCGCATTGCGCGGCGATCTGCGAGAGCGGGAGCTCCGTCTGCTCCAGCAGCCGCATCGCCTTGCGCAGCCGAAGCTCGCGCAGCAGCTGCATCGGGGTGAGCCGGAATTTCTCCGCGAAGATCCGGTCCAGGTAGTTCGGGTTCATGTGCACGAGCTCGCCGAGCTGCTCGCGGGAGATTTTCTCGTCCAGCCTTGCGTTCAAATACGTGATGAGCAGCTGAAACCGCTCGTCGTTCTTGGACGGCGGCAGCGACCGGGGCTTCCTTCCGCCCTGCTCCCAGCTTTGGAGCAAGTAGTACAGCAGCAGCTGGCAGAGGCTCGACATCTCCAGCTCGCGGAACGGCTCTTCTCTGCGCCCCCAAGCCTCCATTAGCTGATCGAAGACCCGGGCATACCGCCAGCCGTCGACGATCGTCGTCGCCTCGCCTACGGGGTACAGCCGCAGCAGCTCCATCCCGTGCGCATTGACGGCGTCGACGACGAACCAGCGGTGGTTGCCGCTGCGCGCGGACCGTTCCGAGAACGGCAGATGCGGCGCATGCAGCATCACTTGTCCGGCGGACGCGTAGCTCGTCACGCCCCCGGCCTCGAACTCCACATGCCCTTCCGTTACGTAACTGACCACCCAGTGCGGATAGACGATACCCTGCAGGTCCAGCGAGTCGTACGACGCATGGCCGACCATCGACGGCCGCACCCGCCATCCGTCTTCAAAGAAGTTGCCCGTCATGTCCGCGTCTTGCTCCTTCCGTCATCTATGCTTCTATGCTTATAAAAGGCGGACGCGCCGGAAGTGATATTCCGGCGCGCTCCGCGCGGCTAGTCGCCTTTCAAGATCTGCTCGAACTCGTCCTGGTCCGCTCCGCACACGAGCTTCCCGTCGATGCTTGCCTGACGCTGCTGGCGGCAGCCGATGCAGAAGCTCAGGCAGCGTTCCAGCTTGACGTCCCCGCCGGCGTCGGCCAGCTCCTGGAGCGTCGCGCCGTACTGAAACTGCCTCAAATTGTTGACGCAGCAGCGAATCGCTTTAGACACTGCCCGCGCCGCCTTGCTCGACCTCTTCGCGCGACACGAAGCCCGTATAGGCGCTCTTGCCGTCTTGGGCGATAATCGGGCCGTTCAGGAACTCTTTGCCCGTGTCCGGATTGAACGATCCGACCTGGGAGTATTGAATGACGTACCCTTTGCGGTTCGTCTGGCTTTGGTTCGGCGTGCTGCGGTGGAAGAGCAGGGAATGGAAGGCCACCATGCTGCCTTTCTTCAATTCGACCGGAATGCCCGGATCTTCGCCTTGATAGCAGACAAAGCCGATTTCGGAGTAGACATGCTCGACGAAGCCGAGCTTATGCGTGCCGGGCTGTACGTAGATGCAGCCGTTCTCGATCGTGGCGTCTTCCAGCGCCAGCCAGCAGGTCAAATATTCCATCGGCTCGGTCGGCACGTAGCCGTTGTCCTGGTGCCAAGGGAAATCCCGCTTCGCTTCCGGGCGCTTGTAGACGGATTGATCCCAGTACAGGCGAATGTCCGGACCGAGAATCTGCGTCGTAATATCGACGAAACGCTCATCGGCGATGAACCTCTGAATGTCGGGATGCTGGTAGTTCAGGTGGCTCGTGAAATTAATCTCGTTCGCCGCGCTGATGAAATCGCGGCCTTCGCTCAGCCTGCGCGCGGACTCCTCGTCCAGCCGGTCGATATGCTCGCGGATGACGTCGATCTCCGCTTCGTTGAACAAATGCTCGAATACGATATACCCTTGTTCCTTATACTGCTTCATCTGCTCTTCCGTCAATTTCGGCATGCTTCATCGCTCCCTCATCGTCACTGAACCGCCATGACGGCCGCGAGCGGCGAAGCTGCGGAGGCATGGGGTGTATTTTTTGCAATGCGTGATGATTTCATTTTCCGCGATGCGCATGATTCGCTCAATGTCTTATCTCCGCCGCTTCATTGTATTTTCTCCACTTCTTAATCCCATTATTGGGGGTATTCGCGTAAGCGGTGTCATTCTCCTGCCGAGCGGACGACGATAGGACGACGAAAGCATAACGAAGTCATGACGAAGCACGACAAAAACACGACGAAAGCCGGCATCTTCCCCTTATGGAGACGATGCCGGCTCATGCGGCCGCGGGCGGACTTGTCTAATGAAGCGCAGCTCCCTGCGCGAAGTGCGACAGCGCTTGATGGCCGTCAGCCTTCGGCGGGTCCGCTCATATTACATTTCCAGGCACAACAGGCTGAACGTGCCCATCTGGAAGCCTTCGAACAGCACGCGCGGCACGGCGGTTCCCGATGAACTGCCGTAGGCGAGCAGCAGCGGAACGAAATGCTCCGCGCGCGGCACGGCGCGTCTCGCATGCGGCGCGAGCCGTTCGTAATTCGCCAGCGCATCGGTGTCGCGGCGAGTGACGTTGTCGACGATCCAGGCGTCGAATTCGACCGCCCACGGCTCCGCGTGCTCCTGCTTCCACTTGATCTCGCCGAAATTGTGCACCGTCGTGCCGCTCCCGATCACGAGGATATCGCTCTCGCCGAGACCGCGAAGCGCCGCGCCGATCGCGATCTGCTGCGCGGCCGGCAGGAACGGATGGACGGAAATCGTCACGACCGGGATATCCGCGTTCGGATACATATGGCGAAGGAACACCCACGAGCCGTGATCCAGGCCGCGTCCGACGTCCCGCTCCGTCCCGATGCCGCTTTGGCGGAACCGCTCCTCCACCTCGGCCGCGATTGCAGGCGAGCCCGGGGCGGGATACGTCATCCGGTACAGCTCGTCCGGGAACCCGCCGAAATCGTAAATCGTCGGCAGCGGGCCTTCCGCGAACGAAATCGTCGTCGTCCGCGCCTCCCAGTGCGCGCTGAAAATAACGATCGCCCGCGGCTTGAATCGGCGGCCGGTCTCCCGCAGAAACGCGGTATACGGCGATTCCTCCACGGCCATCATCGGCGAACCGTGGCATATAAACAATGATGGCAGCATTATTCGCTCAGCTCCTATTCGGTTTGCAGGCAGCGTTCGATCGTGACGGAATCGCACAGACATGCGATCGCTGCAATCTTTTCTTCATTATAGACGGCCGATCGCAATAAATACGCCGATCGCCAGCAGCACGACGTTCATGACGATCGCGCCGTTCTCTCGCTTCCGGGCGTGATACATGGCGGCGAGCACCATAATAACGGCGATGCCGATGCCTGCGGCTCCCGTCAGCCATGGCCATACATCCAGCGCTTGCGGCAAAATAAACCCGATGCCCGCCAGCAGCTCCGCGAACCCGATGAACAGCACCATCCCTTTGCCGAAGTCCTTCACCCACGGCATTTTCGCTTTCGTCTTCTCGTACTGGAACGTCTTCGACACGCCCGCCATCAGAAACATCAGTCCCAGCAAAATCTGCCCGATCCACAATGCAATATTCATCCCGATACCCACTCCCTTGTGCGATTGAGGTTTATAGGCGTATAATACGATAATAAACTTACTTTTATAAAGTAGGCACTTTAATGTATCCTAGTATCATTTCGGATACCATAGAGGAGGTCTCGACTTGGAAGAATGCAAAGCAACGACGGCGATCGATATTCTGAACGGCAAATGGAAGCCGGTCATCCTCTATCACCTCGGCATCGGCGGCACGCTGCGGTTCAGCGAGCTGCAGAAGGCGATTCCCGACATTACGAAGAAAATGCTCACCTCGCAGCTGCGCGAGCTTGAATATCACGACGTCGTGCACCGCGAAGTCTATCTGCAAATTCCCCCGAAGGTGGAATACTCCATCACGGATTACGGACAGACGCTGTTCCCGATCATCGAATTGATGCATGACTGGGGACAGAAGCATATGCTTCATCTGGAGCAGAAGTACGGCGGCGAAGCGTCGGAGCAAGTGGCGGAATGAATGCTTGAAACGAGGCCTGAATCGAGGCTAGAAGCGAAGCCGAACGAGGCTTGAAAAAATGGCCTTCGACTAGGCGGTGTCCTGCCGCTGCCTCGCCGTTGCAATGAAGCGCCTCACGAAGAACAAGGTCTCCCCTCGGACGAAACCGTCCGAACGGGAGACCTTGCTGCGTTAACGCGCCGTTTAATCGGCCAGACCGTTCACGATTCGGCGAACCGCCGCTGCCGCCGTTTCGGCCGGCCGGCCCAGCAGCTGCTCCAGATCGCCGCTCTCGATATCGAGCGATCCGCTGCGAATGCCCGCCTGAATCGCGATCAGGAACGGAACGACCGCTTCCGGCACGCCCGCACCGGCCATAATCTCGCCGTACGCCGCGTCGTCCACCTGCTGCACCGGAACTTCGCGTCCCAGCACGCCGGCGACGACCGCCGCGAATTCCGCCTGCGTCAGCGGCTTGCCGGACAGTTCATACGTCCGGTTGGCGTGCCCTTCTCCCGTCAACACGGCAGCCGCGGCTTGCGCGTAGTCGTTCCTCGCCGCCCAGCCTACTTTGCCGGAACCCGCGGAGGTCAGCCATGGCGCCCCGCCGAGCACCGCCTGAATGCTGCTCGTCTCGTTCTCCAGGTACCAATTGTTGCGCAGGAACGCATATGGGATACCGGTATTCCGGATGGCTTCCTCGGTGTAACGATGCACCGGCGCGAGGAAATTCGCGCTCTCGGCGGCATTGGCCAAGCTGGTATAGGCGATGAAGCCTACGCCAGCGCGCTTCGCCGCTTCGACGGCGTTGCCGTGCTGGCGTATACGGGTATCGTTGTCGCCGTCCGCCGAGACGATCAGCAAGCGGTCGATGCCGGCAAAAGCGGCTGTCAGCGATTCCGGCTTGTCGAAGTCGCCGTAACGCACGTCAACGCCCTTGGCGAGCAGTCCTGCCGCTTTCTCGGGCTGCCGCACGCTCACGGCCAGCTCCTTCGCCGGCACGGATGCCAGCAGATGCTCGACGACCAAAGCTCCTAATTTCCCTGTCGCGCCCGTCACTAGAATTGTCATGATAAATTCCTCCCGTTTCGTGATTATGAAATGGTAATGCTGCGAACACTTGCCATGTATATCGCCACCGATATAACCGATTCGGTTACAACTGTGGCATGAAAAAACTTCCACCCATACCTTGCGCATCAAGCTCATGCATCAATGGAAGTTATGATCATCCAGTCTGAACCGGCGGTCCGAAGAACGCCGCCTACGCCTCCCGGAGTTACGCAAACCGCTCCGTCAAATCGCTCAGCCGCGTCTGCGCCAGCCGCTGCTCCATCGCAAGCTGGGCTTCCGTCATCTCCGCGCCCAGCGCCGCTTCGATGCTGCGACCGACGGGACAAGCGGGATTCGGAGCGTCGTGGAAGTTGAACAGACGGCCGTCCGCGACGACTTCAACGGCGCGATACACGTCGAGCAGCGTGATTTGATCCCGCTCCTTCAGCAGCGAAGCGCCGCCGACGCCCGGCCGGATATCGATGAGGCCGGCCTTCTTGAGCATGCCCATGATTCGGCGAACGATAACGGGATTCGTATTCACGCTGCCCGCAATGTAGTCGCCGGTGCAGTCGTTCGGACTGACCGCAATGAGCGAGAGGATATGCACGGCAATGGAGAACCGGCTGCTGATTTGTTTCATTAATGTGCTCACCACCTGATGACGGGATGCCGCCGGATTGGATAACGGGCTGCGAACGCAGCCTTATCCGCTCCGTTGTAACCATTTTAGTTACTACGAAACGATTTGTCAAATGAACGCCGCCTGCCGTTCGCTTAGGTCCCCTTCTAAGACTCGCGGACAGAGGTTCCGCTATTTGGGCGGAATCGGGCTTTTGGGAGAGCGCACGGACACAGGATCCGTTAATGTGCACGAATGACATCGAAAACATGTTAATCGGCTGATTTAACGGATCTCCTGTCCGCCAGCATACGAAAAAACGTCATAAAGAAGCGTATAACGGATCTCCTGTCCGCTTCCTCGGCTTCCTTGGCTTCCTTGGCTTCCTTGGCTTCCTTGGCACCGACGGATGCACCGCGAACCAGCCGTCGTGAAGCCGGCCGGTTCGAAACGGTTACAGCAGTCCATACCGCGCCGGCGAAGCGGCAGCAGGATCTGGTCGTGCGCCAGGGCGCAGTTTGCCACGGGCCTGCCCGTAGCAGCGTATATTGCTCAACAAACTGAACGAAGGGCTGCCGCGGCAGCCCTTCGTCTTCATTCTTCGTTCTTCGTTCTTCGTTCTTCGTTTTTCGTGCTTCGTTCTTCGCAATCGCTGCTATAGCAGGACCTTACGCCTCCTGAACATTGGCGGCGGCCGGCGCGAGAGCATCCGCTGCCGATGCCGGATACAGCCGCTTGGCGAGCAGCGTCTGCGCAATTATGATCAAGCCGCCGACGCACCAATAGAGCGGCAGCGCGGCCGGCGCGGTGAACGAGAAGATCCCCATCATGACCGGGGACAAATAGACGATCCAGCCCATTCCCTGCTGCGCGTTCGCCGGCGGCTGCGCCGCTCTCGCGATGACCGCTTGCAGCAGGTAAACGGCCGCCGCCAGGAACGGAAGGACGAGGTCCGAGCTTCCGAGCTGGAACCACAGGAAATTGTGATGCGCGAGCTCCGGATTCGACCGGATCGCGTAATACAGCCCCGAAAGGACCGGAAGCTGCAGCAGCATCGGCAGACAGCCGATCGCGAGCGGATTGTAGCCATGCTTGCCGTAGACCGCCATCGTTTCCTCGCTTAGCTTGCCCCGCGCGTCTTGTTCCTTGCTGCCGGCGTATTTGCCCTTAATGGCATCGAGCTCGGGCTGCATCGCCGCCAGCTTCGCTCTCATGATCTGCTGCTTCTTGAATTGGTTGATCATGATCGGCATTAACGCCAGCCGGACAAGGACGGTAATCGCAATGAGCGCCAAGCCGAAGCTGCCCCCGAACCAACCGGCGAAATGATCGATCAGCCAAGAGAAAGGCTCCACGACGTACTGATGAAAAACACCGATTTGCAAATAATTCTGTTCCATTCTTTATATCCTCCCTGTTGAATAGGATGCGGCTAATTCAACAGGGCTGCGCACGGGGATGAATCGTCGTCAGGCGCCGTCTTGCGCTTCGTCAGCCTGGCGAAGCGCTGCCTGCGGGTCGGCGTCATGCCACGCGGCAGCCGAATCCGCGCAGGCGCCATCCGCGTTTCGCGGACCGCCGTCCAGTCGACGAGCGACGCCGCCGGCGCCCAGGCGAGGTACAAGCACGCCAGCGACACCAGCGAACAGACGGACATCGCATACAGCAGCGCGTCATGCAGCTCGAACAATGATCATACCCCCTTCCGTTCAATCGATTCGTTCATTCTAGTCCATTGCGAAGCGGAGCGCATCGGCCTTCAGGCGGACGAGACTTCGTCCCGTCGGCGGATTGCGCTCCGTACAATCCCCAAGCCGCAAACCGTTCCGAATAGCCGATCATGACTTCGAGCTCCGCCGGAATGCGTTCGCGGTCAAGGAAGTAGCCCGTCAGCCTGGCATGACCTTCCAATACGACGATGCGGGAGCGTGCATTGCAGGCGACCAGAATCAGTCTCGGAAACGTCTTGCAGCGCTTGATTGCCTCGCCGATCGCTAGGAATCCGTCATTGCTTACGCCGTATATTTCAATACCGCTCCGGATCGTTTGGGCAGCATCGCCCGGAAGTCTCGACATGCGCGAAAGCTCGTTCCAATAGCTGTAATCGATATACATCACGGACGAGAGCTCTTCTCTCGACATAACGGCGGCGTACCATTCGACCTCGTCCGGGAAGTTCTCGAATAAGCTCGCATCCCGGCCGTAACCTCTTACTTCGCCTAATACTTGCTTCCGAATTCGATTCTGCTCGCCGTCGTTCAAATCCGGCTCTCTGATCACGCTAACGTCGACGTCCCCGAGCGCTCGGACAATGCCTTCCGCGAATCGGGCGGAATCGATTTCGGCTCTCAGAAATTCGGCAATGACCTCATCTTCCGAAATGCGATGCAGCAGCTTCATCTCGACAACCCCTCCTTATCGGTTTGACACATTGCCGCTCTTGTTCTGGCCCGGCACGCCGTCGTCGGTATTACGCCTGTCGCGAATCCATTGCATCGTTAGGTCGCCGAGGGCAATAATAGTAAGGAATCCATCATTCCATGGGAGCGAGGATAAAACGATGTTCAACGCATCGCATGTTATTTTGTATAGCGCCGACGCGGAGGCCGACCGAGCGTTCATCCGGGACGTGCTCCAATTCGCAGGCGTTGACGCCGGCGGCGGATGGTTGATCTTCAAGCTGCCGCCTTCCGAGATTGCCGTGCATCCGACGGATGGACCAAGCAAGCACGAGTTTTATTTGATGTGCGACGATATCGGGAAGACGATGGCGCAATTAACCGCGAACGGCGTCACGGTTTCGGAGCCGGTCAACCAGCGGTGGGGGCTTCTTGCCTCTGTCACGCTTCCCAGCGGCGCCGATCTCCCGATTTATCAGCCGCTGCATCCCACGGCCTTCGACCTTGAGGGCTGAGCGGAACGGATGACCGAACGTCCGGCAATTGCGAGAGAAGAGCTGCCGCGGCAGCTCTTCTCTCGTCATGCTTATTGCGCGAGGAGCGCCTCATGCATTCTCGTCTTCGTCTTCATCCTCGGCCTCGTCTTCGAAGGCTGCCGGGTCGTACGTGCATTTGAACCGTTCCACGCCGTATTTCTCGCCGAGGCTCTCGACCGTGAAGCGGCTGCTCCGATAGAAATCGACCGCTTCCTCGTCCGTCTCCGCCACGAGCACAGCCGGATTCTCCATGGCGAGCAGCTCCAGAATGAGCCCTCTGCCGTAGCCTTTGTACCGTTCCTCGGGCGTCACCGCGATATGCGCGATTTCGATCGTATCGGCGTTCGGGCGGCAATAGCCGATCAAGCCGATTATACGGCCCTCGGACTCGAGGCCGAGCAGCGTATGCGCCTTGCCGTTCGCGTACAAGTCGACCGCCCGCTGCAGGCTCTCCGGATCGGGAAAGACCGACCAGCCGAGCAGCTCTTGGATCTCGGCCTCGCCGAGCCGCGGCGCGATAGGAATTAACATAGCGAATGACCACCTTTGCTTGTTGTCTCTGCGCCATTATACCACGTGCGGCTTCAGATCGCGCCCGCTGCGCTGCCCGGCCGGGCTCTTCCGATGACGAGCACCGCATGGCCTTCGTCTCCTCTTCCGTTGGCCGAGCCTAGAGCGAGTCCAGCACGAGCACCCAGTCGTTGCCCCTGCCGGCCATCGGCGGCAGGAACTTCCTCTCGCCCGTGTTCGGGAACTGCCCGATCGGCGTCGATTCGCCCGTGCGCGGATCGAACCAGGACGCGGTCACTTCGTCGCCGGCGATCCGGCCCATCGCTACCTGCAGCGCCAGGCCGTTCGGGGAATAGATGAAGGCATGGCGTTCGCCCCTGGCCGCCGCGGCGTAGTTGGCGCCTTCCTCGTTGGCGGCGAGCAGCCCTTGATCCGGCACGCGCTCCAGCATCGGGCGGGATTCCGCCAGCTGCCGCACATGCTGCATTTGCGCGGCGCCGGGACGCAGAATGGCGTTCCTCCACGGCATGACGAATACGCTCGTCGGCTCCGCGTTGAACGACCAAACGCAATGATGCCCGTATGTAATGCCCAGGCCGCCGGACAGAATACCGTAGTAAGCGGCTTTGCGCACGTCCGCCTCGTCGAAATACCCGTTGACGGGATTGAAGTTGCGCGGGTGATCCTCGTAGCAGGGCTCCGCTTCCAGCGTCGGCTTGACCGGCGTGCGCGCGTAATCGGCTGCGACGAGCTTGTAATTGTCCCGTTCGCCGTGCCCGTGGCCGGATTGAATCATGTTGAAGTCGAGCCAAGGCTCGTCATGGACATGATGCGAGGACGACTGTCCGCCGTTCGGATGGAAGGTGCGCAGATGGCGCCCGCCGTCCCCGTCCGCAATTCCTTCCGCCATGGCGCAGACGATCTCGAAATGCCTGCGCTGTACAAGCTGCCGGTCGCCGCCGAGCACCCATATGACGTTGGAGCGGTCCCGATACCGTTCGCCGATCCAGCGGCCGTACGTTCTCGCGTTGTCCGGCGTGAAAATATCCGGTCCCTCGCCCCAGGCGATATGATACTTGTCTCCCCACGTCGGCAGGAGCGCGACGTACAGGCCGTGCTCGGCCGCCAGGTCGACGATATAATCGACATGATCCCAATACGTACTCCCGCCCGGCTCCGCGTCCGTGTCCGGCGAAGCCGGGTCGAACGCGCCGTTCCGCTTATGGAGCGGCACTCTGCCGTAGGCGTTCGGCTTCGTCAAGCCTCCGAATTCCGCAAGCGCGACCGCTTGAATAACGGTGTAGCCCCGTTCCGCGCGATTGGCGAGATAATGGGCCGCGTCCTCGCGCGTCGCCCGGTGAAACAATTCCCAGGCCGTATCGCCGAGCCAGAAGAAGGGTTCTCCGTCCTCCGTGACGAGATAGCGCCGATTCTCGCTGACTTTCAACCATGGCAAAGAAGCTTGTGCCGGCATGTTGTTCCCCTCCGCTTGTTCATAATGGCAAATTCTGATCCATTCCTGCGTTTCACTCCGCAATATAGCATGGCAAGAAAGCGCTGTCTATTCAAAATGTATACAATGTATATCGAACATGCAACGGTCCATATCCCCGCTTCAACCGCAAGCCGGACGCTTTTTTCCCTGCGATTCGACTCAAAAAGTTGCGAGCCTCGGGAAACTTCGGTAAACTTGTCTCATCATGCTGGAATGGCGCCTTTCTTATGGTAAAATGGAATGGGCTTACGGAGATTCCGCCGCAAGGCAGGATATTTTCCAGAACTGTCGAATACTGTCGTGTTGCCCAATGCATTCATAGGGGACAGAACCAGCGAATTACTGCATAATGTAGTGAGTACCAGATTATTTTCATATGGGAAAAGGGAGCACCTGACATGATTGTACATTACACAAAAGATATCAACAGCGCCGCAAGCATTTTGAGCTCCAAGGAGCTGTTGCTGACCCGCGTCGGCGATCACGATGACGCGTTGTTCTATCTGAACGAATTCAATCGCCTGCATTACACGCAAGATTTGATCGCTACCTTCAAGCAAGCGCTTAAATTGATGCGTCAAACGCCGAACTTAAACCACAAGCAATTTTTCACGCATACGTTCCTGGCCGCTCAGCTGCGCAAAGTCGCTTACCAGAACGGCGTCTCCCTCGGAGGCTCGCTGGCCGGCATGCTGAAGCAGCACAGCTACATGACCAGCTTCAGCGAAGAAGCCGGCGCGTTCTCGGGCGCGGCCGGCGGCGAGATCGCCTTCGAGTTCGAATCGAACCCGCTGAGCGCTTCCCACGGCTTCCAGCTGCTGTTCAATAAAGTGCATTACACCGATTCCGCGAAAGTGAAGAGGCTGCTGGCGGACAACGGCGACGACATGACGCAGTTCATGGACAGCATCGCGCAAGAATCCGATGCGACCTTCGCCGATATTCTCGCCGCGTACATCGAGAAGCTCGAGAAGCAGCAGTTGGCTTACACGAACGTCATCCATGACGTGCTTGCGGGCCTGATCGAAGACAACCGCGCCAGCGAAGAATCGTACACGCCGCTCGACCTGTACAGCCAGAAGGAAACGGTCGACACGGTCAACTTCATCCACGGCTATATCGTCGAGGACTTCACGACGACGTTCCGCAAGGAAACCGGCCAGAAGCCGCCGACGAAGCTGGAGATCAAGCAAATTCTGAAGCAGAATCCGGAGATGATTCAAGCGACCTGGATCGACCTCAGAAGCGTTCTGGTCAAGGACAACGCCGCCCGTCAAGAGAACGAAGTGCGCGCCGTCCTGCTGCCGCAGAACAAGAAGCTGTTCAACCAGCAGAAGAAGCAGCTCCCGCTCGCCTTCCAGGCGGACAAGCTGCGCCGCATCGTCCTGTCGCCGAACTGCGAGCACAGGGCGGAATGGAAAGCGAAGCTCGAGGACGCGCTGATCACGCATAAGTACGCGAACGTCGTCGTCGAATAGGTCGACGGGTTCATCGCCATACAATTCGCAAAACGGCTTTCCCGCTGAATGGGAAAGCCGTTTTTGTCGTCGGTAGGTCGTATGAAGCGCGATACGTGCTTCTGATGGTTTAATTTGCGCGTCGGCCGCAGCTATTCGATGATCTTCCGCAGCCCCTCCTGCTTGCGGTAGTCGCTCGGCGTGAACCCGGTGTAATCCTTGAAGATGCGGTAGAACGCCCTGGGCGTCGTGTAGCCGAGCCGCTCCGCGATATCGCCGACCGTCACCTGCGTCCCGGTCAGCAGCTCCTTCGCTTTGCCGATCTTGGCCTGCACGATTTGCTCGCCGAGGCTGAGCCCCGTGATCGTCTTGCAAATCCGGCTCAGGTACGCGGGATGCATGAACACTTTCTCCGCGATGGATTCGATCGTCAAGTTGCGGTCGATATGCGCGTGGATATGGACGAGAATTTTCTCGATCATCTCCTGATGGACATGCGACTTCTTCTCCTCCAGCTTCTCGAACAGGCTGCGGGCGAGCGCGGCCATCTGCGCATGCACTTCCTTCATCGTCGACAGGCGGGCGAGGCGGCGGTCCATGTAGAAGCGGTCCCCGAAGACGTCCTGCAGCTGCAGCGAGAACTCGACGCATGTATCCGATAAGCACGACAAATATTGCAAGTACACGAACTGCAAGTCGGACGGCGTCACGCTCACGTAAGACACCTTGCCGATAATCTCGTCGATGCAGGCGATGATTCTGTCCCACTCGTTGAGCCGGAAGCTGATCTTCAGGTGATCCTTGATCTCGTTCCAAGGGATGACGCTCGCGTCGAATTCCCGGTTCGTATCCATCTGCGCCACGATCGGGTCGTGCACGATGCTGCCCTTGCCGAAATACGCCTTGTGCGAGACGGCGTGCATCGCTTGATCGTAACAGCCCTTGATGGCCTGCATATGCGCGCCGCTGCCGCTGATGCCGATGCTGACCAGGATATGCAAGTACCGTTCCAGATCGGACTGCACCTGACGGCTCCATTCGACCGGAAGCTCCGGCTGCCCGTTCCGCGCGGCGTCGTAATTGAGCAGCACGGCGATCCGGTATGGCTCCTGGCGCCCCGCCACGGCGACGCCCCGGCTGCCGAACGACTCCTCCGCGATATTCTCGATCGAATAGTACATCAGCTCCTGTTCGAGCGGCGTGAATTTCTGCTTGAAATCCGCGACGTCCTCCAGCTCGATCGCGAAGCAGACGAAGCTGTCGTGCGGGAACGCTATCCGCATCGGCTCCGGCACTTCCAGCTGCGCGAAGCCGCTCACATTGCCGGTCAGCAGGCAGCTCAGCTGACGCTGCTTGAACATGCCTTGGTTCATGCGGATCGTCTTCATATAGGTTTGATTCTGATGATTCATGCGGTTAAACAGCTGTTCCAGGTAGTTGATCTCGTTCAGCCTTGCAGCCGGCTCCGGCTGCGTCCGGTCGCCGGACAGATTGCGGAGGTACCGCAGCAGCTCGCGCAGCGGGTTGTAAATGTTGTTCGAGCTCATCCAGGCGGCCAGCGCTCCCAGAATAATGAGGACGAGGCAGATGGAGAGAATGCTCCAGAGCAGAATCCGGTTGTTCTTCGTAATGGTTGCTTTCGAGACGACGTATTCGTACTGCAGGTCCGAGACGGACGACTTCTGCGAGATGACGACATAACGGTCCGTCGTCCCGCTGGCGTGCGCCGCTTCGTAGACGTCCTTGTTCCGGTCGGTCAGCAGCATCCCGTGGCTGTTGCGGACGAACAAATAGCCGTACTGGCCGCTTGCGTCCGGACGGGTCAGCTTCGCCGCGTCGATATCGACCGCAATGTATCCGCTTACGTTATTGGCTAAGCCGTATCTCGCGATGTAAGTCAAGACGCTCTCGTTCTTGCTCGTGCGGCGCAGGACGAGGTCGTTCGGCACGTCGTTGGCATCGGGATTGAATATCATATCCATCAGCTTGGCGTCCACCTTGCTGCGGAAATCGTCAAACTCATAGACGGCGATCCCGTCCACGGACGAAATCATCCGTTGGGAGCGGAGATCGACGAGCGCGAAATTCTTGATATGGTTCTGGTAGGCTTGCCGCTTGCGGTCGAGCTCCGAACGCACGTCCAGGTAAGCGGCGGAGTAGGGCACCTTCGACAGGACGCTGCCGTAGAAATTGAAATTCATCATGATCTCGTAGATGAACGCCTGCATTTGCTGGAAAGTCGTATCGTTCGCGCTCACCATCTCCGCGAGCAGCTGCCTGCTGTACGCTTCGCTCTGCTTCTTGGCATTGCCGATCGAGACCTGATAGGACAAGATGCTGGCCAGCACGGACGGAATGATGGCGATGCACAGCAGCACGATGAGCAGCTTCGTATAAATATTGTTCAATAAGCGACGTTTCCTCTTCAATAGATATGCCCCTCTCCGTGCATAACTTTTGCTGATTCGCTCTCTTCGCTTATGTCCATTATACCGGAGAACGGCCTAAGGAAGACCGGATTCTCGCCGGTCTTCCTTAACGAAACAGCCGTTATGATTTGAAATTCGCCGCGTAGAGATCGTTCGCTTCCTTCGTCAGCTGCTCGCCGCCGTTATCCTTGAACCATTTCAGGAAATCGTCGTAGGCGCTGAGCGGCGCTTCGCCGATGACGATCTTCGTGAACGTCTCGTTCCACTTGTCGATGATGCGCTGCTCCGTCGTCGCCGTCGACGGCAGCGGAAGCATGAAGATGACGTCCGGCTTGCCGGTGTAATATTGGTTAGTCGCCTCGACCAGCTTCGGATCCATATATTTCTTGACCAGATCGATGTTGCCGAACGGTCCGAACAGCGACCCGCCCTGGCCGTCCATCGAGCCGACGCCGAGCGCGGCGGTCTCCGGCGATTTATCGTTGTCGTAAGGCTGGATCGCCACCGGAATGCCGTCCGTCAGCTTATACGATTTGCCCTCGATGCCCCAGTGCGTCAATTTGTACAGCTCCTCGTCCGTGGCGATCGTATTGAGCATGGAGAGGATTTTCTTCACTTTGTCCGGGTCGTCCTTCAGCTTCGCGGAGATGCCGACGAAATTCTGGCGTTTGCCCCAGGACCAGACGCCCGCATCGCCGTTCGGTCCCGCCGGGGATTTGGCATTCACGTACTGCACGGTCGGAATGTTCTTCTGCAGGTCGTCCGTGTTGGGCGAGCTGATTTGGTTCAAGCCGCGCGTGCCCATGACGTACGTGCCGGTGTTGTACTTGGCGCCGTATTGATCGCCTTTGTCCGTGACGAACGCCGGATCGATATAGCCCGCGGCGTACCATTCGCGGAGTTTGGCCAGCGCGTCCTTCGTGCCCGGCAGCGTCTCTCCGCGCGCGACATTGCCGTTCGCGTCCAATTGCCATGTGTCCGGCATCGAGCCGTACGCGCCGAACAGCCACGACCAGGCGTTCCAGCCGTATTGCATGTCGGCTCCGCCGAACATGTACAGCTTCTTCACGCCCGGGCTCGTCGTGGCGGCGATCGCTTTCTCGTCCGCCTTGATCGCTTTGAAGGCGGCGTCGTATTGATCGATCGTCGCCGGCACGTCGGCAATGCCGGCGGCATCCAGAATATCCTTGCGGAACGTCATCGCGGAATCCCACGGCACGACCGTCAGATATTGCGGAATCGCGTAGTTCTTGCTCTCAACCTTGGTCAAGCCCCATAAGCCCTGGTCGACCTGATTCAAGGAATTGATGACGTCGGGCATCTGCTCTTGAAGCAGGCTTTCCGGCAGCTCTAGCAGCATGCCCGAGCTTGCGAGCGTCGCGACGTCCTTCGGGTCGGCGATGCGGATAATGTCCGGCAGGTCGTTGGAGGCGGCGAGCAGGTTGATTTTGTCCATCTTCGCATTGACGAGGTCGATCTTGACGTTGAATTTCTTCTCGATCGCCTGCTCGACGTCCGAATCCTGCTTCATGCCGTCCAACTGGAACGAGCCGTGATACTTGATTTCATACGTCTTGTCTGCCGGCGCCGGCTCCGCCGCATTGCCCGCGTTCGTCGAGCCTGCGCCGTTCGCGGCCGCCGCGCTGCCTCCTCCGTTGTTCGCCGCCGCGCTTCCGCTGCCGTTCCCCCCATCGCCGCCGTTCGAGTTCGAATTGCCGGAGCAGCCGACCATGCCGGCCGTCATCAGGACGGCGAAACTGAGCATCAAGCCTCTTCTCGTCTTCGTCATTGCTCGATTCATTCGTGACCCTCCCCTTCGATTGATCGTTGACGCCTGAAGTGTACCATGCCTGAAATGTACCATGACGGACCGGTCGCGGATAACGGACGATTATGCATTTATGTGCTCATGGGCGCTGCCGAACGCGGATGAACGGAAAAAGCCCCCTATATTCGCTTTGCGCACTCCGCCGCCCGCCGCCTTCCGCCATCGACCACTGCCCGTATCCTCTGCTTATCGCCCAGCGCTTACCTCGCTGCCATCGCCCGCCGCTAGCCTTTGAGCGAGCCGAGCGTCACCCCTTTGACGAAATACTTCTGGATGAACGGGTAGATGATCAGCGTCGGCAGCACGCCGACCAGAATGACCGTCGCCTTGACCTGCCCCGGCAGAATCCGGTTATTGGTGCTGCGAATGAAGCCGGAGAGCGAATCCATCTCGGCGTTGGCGACGTACTTCCGCAGAATGAGCGGCAGCGTGTATTTGTTCGGATCGTTGATGTACAGGTAGGCCGAGAACCAGTCGTTCCAGAACATGACGGCGAGGAACAGTCCGACCGTCGCCAGCACGGGCTTCGAGAGCGGTATGACGATCCGCAGGAAGACCGCGAAGTCGGACGCCCCGTCGATGACGGCCGCCTCGCGCAGCTCGGCCGGGATTTGCCGGAAGAAGTTGATGAGCAGAATGATGTTGAACCCGGCGATCAGCCCGGGCACCCATAGCGGAATCCAGGAATCCATAAGGTTCAGCTGCTTGACCAAGAGGTAGCTCGGAATGATGCCGCCGGAGAAGAACATCGTGAAGACGATCATCATCGTAATGAACCTGCGGAACGGATAGTGGGGCAGCGACAGCGTATACGCGGCGCCGGCCGTCAGCAGCAGGCAGCCGACGGTGCCGACGACGGTTACGATGACGATGTTCAAGTAGCTGCGCCAGAAGACGTCGTCATGGAACAAGCCCTTGTACGTATCGAGCTGGAAGCCCCGCGGCCAGAACATGAATCCGCCTTTGCCCGCCTCGAGCGGCGAACTGAACGACAGCGAGAACGTATGCAGGAACGGATACACCATCGTGAAGCAGAGCAGAACCATGAAGACGTAATTGAGCCAATCGAACCAGGTGGATTTGCGGCCTGCCACAGCGCCCGCCTCCTTCTACCAGAGTGAATTTTCGCCGTCGCTCGTCAGGCGGATGACCCAGTTGGACAGCATGATGAGCACGAAGCCGACAACGCCCTTGAACAGTCCCATCGCCGTCGTGATGCTGTACTGCAGCTGCGAGACGCCCATGCGGACGACATACGTGTCGATGACGTCGGCGACCTTGTACACCTGCGTATTGTACAGGTTGAACAGCTGGTCGAAGTTCGCCGACATCAGCCCGCCGACCTGCAAGATGAACGTGATCCCGATGACCGGCATGATCGCCGGAACCGTGATCGACTTGATCCGCTGGAAGCGGCTTGCCCCGTCGATAAGCGCGGCCTCGTACAGCTGGGGATTCACGCCAGCGATCGCCGCCAGATAGATGATCGAGCTCCAGCCCATGCCTTTCCATATGCCCGAGCCGATGACCAATTCGATGAAGTTCGTATTGTTCGTCAGGAAGTTGTGGGTGCGCAGGCCCATATCCTCCAGCAAGCCGTTGATAAGGCCGTCGATGGAGAACAGCAGGCTGATGAAGCCCGCCATAATCGTCCACGGAATGAAATACGGGAGATACGTCAGCGTCTGCACCGTGCGCTTGAAGATCGAATGCCGGATCTCGTTCAGCAGCAGCGCGAACAGGATCGCCGCCGGGAAGCCGAACGCCAGGTTGAGCAGGCTGATGACAAGCGTGTTCCGGATGAGCCGCAGAAAGTCCGGGTACGTGAAGAACATGTGGAAATGCTTCCACCCGACCCACGGGCTGCCCCAAATGCCTTTCCCGATGTTGTAGTCCTTGAACGCGATCACCAGCCACAGCATCGGAAAATAGCAAAAGACGAGTATCGCGATCAGGACCGGAAGCAGCAGCAGCGTGAGCTGCCAATGCTTCACGACGCCCTTCAGCCCGGCCGTCAGTCCGGACTTGCCTGTGCTGGCGCGTCTTCGCCGCTTCGCCGGTTCGGACTTCATCGGTTCCGTGAGTTCCATATCATTCTCCTCTCTCTCTCGACTGAACGGCTTCGACTGAACGGCGTTCATGCCTATTGGGTATTCATGGTTGAAGGAATGCGGTTAAGTGAAAACAGCCTCAGTATACCAACACCCGCATCGGAGAAGTAGTGACTTTTCCCGCATATGCAGGACCTATTATTAATGAAGGGCTTATTCGCGCCCGAATGTCCCGAATGCGCACTGCGGCTTCTCGGCGAGGGAGACGGGCGCGCTCACGGGCTGCCTCTTGCGAGCCTTGCGAACGGGTAGGACGCCGCGCAACGCAAAGACGCCCCAAGCGCGGTCGGCGACCATGCTTGGGGCGTTCTCGGTTCGGCTGTAATTGCGGCCGGGATATCATGCGGCCGCTCTCCCGTTCAATCCGCTTGCTGCAAGCGTTCAAGCTCGCCCGCGATCCCCGCGATGATGCCGTCGAACCACGGCTTGCCTTGCGGGAACCAGCGCCGGCCCGCTTGCGCGAACCAGGCGAGGTGCAGAAAGTGGTAGAGCTGCAGTATGCCGGGCTCGACAAGGCCCGAAGGCTCGACGCCGAGCGAGAGGAGCAGCGCCGCGCGGTCCAGCGCGACCGGCGCGAGAATCGGCCGCTGCCAGTCGAGGATGATGTACCCGCCCGGCGCGGCCAGCACATTGTCGGCCTTCAGGTCGGCATGAACGTAGCCGGACGGCGTGCGGAACGCCTCCCGGATCGCCGCGCTTCCGCTCCATTGCCGGAGACGGCCCAGCATGGCTTCGCCGGTCTTGACGAAGCTGCCGTCGTCGATCGACGCCTGCACATCGTCCAAGGCGGCGCCGATATACGCGGCGAAGCGCTCCTCCGTGCGGAGGTCCGCCATGGCCGGCAGCTCGCCCTCGATCGCGGCGATGCCGGCCAATAGCTCGTCGGCGATCGCGGCTGCTTCCGCCTTCCGCGGACGAAGCTCGCTCAGCCGCGGCGCCTCAATGTCCGCCATGAGCAATGCGGGCGGACGGCCCTTCACCTCGATCGCGCTCGCCTCCGCGAGCAGCGGCGAACGGGCCCGGGCATAGAACTCGGCTTCCAGCGTCGGCGGCGCCTGCACCTTATAAATATAGCTGCGCCCGTCCGCCGTACGAATCCGCTGCACGCAGGACAACGGCCATTCGTGAATGGAAGCCCGCTCCGTCACCGGACTGCCAAGGATATCGGCCAGTTCGCCGTCATCGTGAAGCGATAATTCGAAGTGCGGATGCAAATGCATGTCCTTGCTCCTCCCATCTTCTGCTCGTTCTCCGGGTCACAAGACGACAAGCCCGCCGGGTGCTCCCCAGCGGGCTTGCCAGCCGTGACGCTTTCCGTCACCATTATCCGTCACCCGTCGCCGCCGCGCAATCGTCGGATTGGCAGCTAGGCGGCAATCGGTTATTTGATGCCGGAGAACGTGATCCCCCGGATGAACGCCTTCTGCACGCCGAAGTACAGGAGGATAATCGGCACCGTGATCAAGGCGCTTGCCGCCATCATCATCTGCCATTCCGCGCCGTGCTGCGTCTTGAACGAGGAGAGGCCGAGCATCAGCGTGTACTGCGATTCATCCGACAAGTAGATGAGCGGACCTTGATAATCCGTCCAGCTGCCCATGACTTGGAACAGCGCCACTGTCAGCAAAGCCGGCTTGCAGAGCGGCAGCATGATCTGAGAGTAGATGCGAAGCTCCGAGGCGCCGTCGATGCGTCCCGCGTCCTCCAGCTCCTTCGGAAGCCCCATGAAGAACTGCCGCAGCAGGAAGATGTAGAACGGAGCGCCGAAGAAGGCCGGCAGCCACAGCGGCACGTTCGTGCCGACCCAGCCGAGATTCTTGAACACGATGAAGATCGGAATCATCGTAACCTGATACGGAAGCATCATGATGATCAGCGTCAAGCCGAACAGCGGCTTCGAGCCCTTCCATGGAATGCGCGCAAGGCTGTAAGCGACGATCGGGCACGAGAACAGCACGCCGGCCGTCGCGAGCGCCGTAATCGTCAGCGTGTTGCCCAGGTAGCTCCAGAACGGGAAGTAGCTGATCGCGTCCGGGAAGTTGCTCCACATGAGATGGCTCGGAATCCATTTCGGCGGCCAGAGGAACAGTTCCTCATCCGGCTTCAGCGCGGTCGAGATAATCCATAGGAACGGCGATAAGAAGAACAAGCCGAACACCACCAAGAAGATATGGGTCGCGGAGTTCTTGATTCTGCGGATTGCGTTTGGTGACATCGATCGTCATTCCTTTCCTTGGTAGTGGACCCAGCGTTTCTGCGAGATGAAGATCAATGCCGTCAGCGCGACCACCATAAGGAACAGAATCCAAGCCATGGCGGATGCATAGCCCATCTTAAGATACAGGAACGCGTTCTGGTACAGATACATGACGTAGAACATCAGGGAATCGGCCGGAGAGCCCGTACCATTCGTCAGCGTATACGGCAGAACGAAGTTCTGCATCGTGCCGATGACGCCCATGATGAGATTGAAGAAAATAACCGGCGTCATGAGCGGCAGCGTGATATGCCGCAGCTTGCGCAACGTGCTCGCCCCGTCGATGTCCGCGGCTTCGTAGTAATCTTGCGGGATATCCTGCAGGCCCGCCAAATATATGACGATCGCTTGCCCGACGCCCCATAGGCTCATCAGAATAAGCGACGGCTTGGACCAGCTCTCGGAACCCAGCCACGGCGGGCCTGGAATGCCGATCTGCTCCAGCCAATAGTTGACAAGTCCGAACTGCGGGTTCAGCAGCCACAGCCAAATGATCGTCGTCGCAACGGCGGGCACGAGACTCGGAATGAAGAACAGCGTCCGGTAGATGCCCTGACCTTTGATTTTCGTATTCAGCAGAAGCGCAAGTCCGACGCCGACGGCAATGTTGAGCGGCACGGAGATTAAGGTATAGTACAGCGTATTGTAGATCGCGATCTTGAACGTCGTGTCGCCCATCAGTTCCTTGTAGTTACCGAAGCCTACCCACTGTCCATGATCCAGGATGCTGTAGGTCGTAAAGCTGTAATAGATCGACATGATCAGCGGATACGCGCTGAATGTCAGAATGCCGATGATCCACGGCGAGGCGAACAACACGCCGTACAGCGCCATCTTGCGTTTGTAGCTCGAGGATTTCGTCCTGCTATTGGGAACGGCCTTCAGCGTCGGCGCTACATTCTCGTTTGCGGCCATTTGAATCATTCCTCTCCGATCTAAAGGCGCCTCCGGCGTGCCTTACCCGCAGAGGCGCCTTTGCCGATTTATTTCGTGATTTTGGCGAGCTCGTTGTCTACGTTCTTCTTAACATCGTCGAGCAGCGCTTGCGGCTCGCCTTTGCCGTTGATCGCCAAGTCCTGCACGCGGAACATTTCGTCCCACAGCTTCTGGCCGACAGGCGAAACCGGACGGAAATGCGCATTCGGCATCAGATCGAGGAATACTTTCAGGTTCGGGTTCTCATCCATCTTCAATTCGGTATTAACGCCTGGCATTGCCGTGATATCGTTGCCGGCATCCGGACGTTTCGCCCACAGGAGCGTACCGTCGTGGCCCGCGATGAATTTCAGCAGCGTCCAAGCCGCTTCTTTATGCTTCGTGCCTTTCGGCATGACGTACGAGTGACCGCCGGACCATGTCGTCGGCTGCGTGCCTTCCGGACCCGGAATCGGCGTTACGCCCCATTCGAACGTCGGTTTCGTCTTCGCCAGATCGTTCAGGATCCAGTTGCCGTCGACGATGAAGCCGACTTTGCCCGTCCAGAACGGATTGAGACCCGTTTGGCCCATCGCGTTCGAGAAGCTCGACAGCGTGGCGATGTTATACTTCTTCGCGTAGTCGGCCATCCATTGCAGCGCCTTGACGTTCTGCGGATCGTTTGGCGTCAGTTGGCCATTGTCCTCGAACTTGCCGTCCATCGCCCAAGCATATGCATAGATCGAGCCTTGGTTCATCCATGGCACGAAGCCGACGGTGTCGTATTTGCCGTTGCCGCCCTTCTTGAAGATCTTGTCCGCCATCGCGTCCAGCTCTTCCATCGAGGTCGGCGGCTTCTCCGGATCGAGACCAGCTTGCTTCATGAGCGTTTTATTGTAATACAATGCCCGGTCGTCCGTGCCCCACGGCAGAGCATACGTCTTATTGTCATAGTTGGCTTCCGCCCATACCGCAGGGTAGTAGTCGTCTTTGCTGATATTGTCCCGTTCGACCAGATCGGAAATATCTTCAAGCGACCCTTTGGCGGCCCAGGAGCCGACCATGAAGCGGTCCAGCTGCGCGATGTCCGGCGGATTGCCCCCGGCGATGGAGGTCAGAAGTTTGTCGGTGCCTTCCACGTATGTCATTTTTACTTTGATATTCGGGTATTTCTTCTCGAACTCATCGATGACGTACTTCTGATAGTCTTTCTTGAAGTCGCCGCCCCAGTTGACCCAGAAGTTGACCGTCTCCTGCTTGTCCCCGCTGCCGGAGTCGGCTGCCTTATCGCCGCCGGAAGCCGCTGCATCATCTTTGCCGTTGTTCGCCGCAGCGTTGGCTGGCGCGTTCGTGCCGGAGTCTGCGTTGCCGGTAGTGCCGGAGTTGCCGTTGCCGGAATTGCTGCCGCAGCCCGAGAGCACTACAATGGCCGCCAATGCCGCCACCGAAAGGCTATTGAGTTTCCATTTCATATGAATCCTCCCTTTTTATGTTCGAGTCTCTTTTATTGTAAGCGTGTTCATTGGATAAGTAAGGGAGGTCTCTTTTGTTTTTACCGTGTGCGTTTTTGTCTCTTAGTTCGACATCTACAATCGGAAGCCGCATCATTACGCGCGTTCCCTCTCCCCAGATGCTGTCGATTTCGAGTCCGTATGCCGGACCGTAGGTGAGCCGCAGCAGCGTGTTGATGTTCTTGATGGCAAAATTGCTTCCGGCCCGGAGCGCTTCGCCGTCCTGCAGCGCGTCGCGGATTTCCGCAAGCTTGTCCTGCCGCATGCCGACGCCGTCGTCGGACACGACGAAGAGCAGCCCGTCCTCTACCCGCTTCCATTCCACCGTTACTTTCCCGCGTCCCCTCTTCTTCTCGATGCCATGGAAAATGGCGTTCTCCACAATCGGCTGAAACGCGAATTTCAGCACCTCGCAATCCAGCAGCTCATGATCCGCGGTTAGCGAGAGCGCCACCCGGCTGCCGAAACGCGTCTGCTGAATGTCGCAGTAATGCTCGATCAGGGCGATCACCTCGCTGACCTTCACGAACTCCCGGCCTTCGTTCAGGCTGATCCGGAAGTAGCTCGACAGCGAGTGAATCATCGTATCCAGTTCCTTGACCTTATATAACTTCGCAATCCAATGAATGGAATCGAGGGTATTGTACAGAAAATGCGCGTTAATTTGCGAAGCGAACATCTTAAGCTGCAGCTCCTGCTGGAGCAGCCGCTGCACGTAGAGCTCGTCGATCAGCTCCTTGATGCGGGCGATCATCGTATTGAAACCGCGCGACAGCAGGCCGAACTCGTCCTTGCGGTTCGCGTCGATCTGGATTTCGAAGTTGCCGCTCCGCGCTTCCTGCATCCCCTTCAGCAGGCGCCGCACCGGCTTGTTCAGCTGCCAGGCCGCGAACAAGGCGTAGCCGAGCGCGACGGCCATGAAGCCCACCGCCAGGTAGAACGTGAACCAGCCGAGCACGCGCGATTCCTGGACGAGCGCCTTCTCCGGGACGAGACCGACCAGGCTCCAGCCGTTCGCGAGCTGCGCATGCGTTACCATCATCCGTTCGCTGCCGATCATTTGCGTGTCGATGGATGAAGCCGACTGCGGCATCTTGAACGGAATCGCCGACAGCAATTGGTCCGGCGCGCGGCTGCCGATGATGCGGTTCTCCGCGTCCACGAGCATGGAGCTTCCCACTTTGCCCAGGTTGATCTGCGACAGAATCGTCTCCGGATCGATCTCGATCAGCATGACGCCGATAACCCGGTTCAGATTGTTCATGTCCTTGATCGCCCTGCCGAAGCAGAAGACCGGTTCCTCCCAGCGATCGTCGGCCCAAGGCTGCCGAATGAGCCCCTTGCGCATGCCGAACCAGACGACCTTGCCGTCGCCGGCAACGATGTCCCGGTACCAGTCCGTCGTGCGGATCGCCGACGTCGTGGCCGGCATCGATTGATACCCCGTGGAGTATTTGTACGAATTGGCATACTCGCCGAAGATGTACAGATTAATCAGGTCGTTCTTCGTATTGAGCTGGTTGGCGATGAACTCGCCGATGTCCTTATTCGTCTCTTCCCGGTCGTAATTGTCCACGAAATCGTCTTTGATCCCCTTCTGGAGCTTCTTGTTCCCGAGCAGATAGAAGGATCTCGTGCTGTACTCCTCCATAATGAGGTCGAGCCGCTCGCCGGACTGCTGAATCGCCTGCTGCGTGATGTAGCCGACCTTGTCCTGGATAATGCGCGTGGATTTGTGGTAGAAATAGTACCCCATGAATGCGATGCTGACGGAAATGCCGACGAAGCATAGCAAGAACAAGCGGTGTCCAACGGAGGTCCAATTAAACTTCGGCAGCCATTTCATGTGCGCATCTCCTTCTCACAAGCCGTAGTCCCGGAACTGCGCCGGGGTAATCCCTTCGGATTCCTTGAACATTTTCGTAAAATGACGGATATCGGTATAGCCGAGCTGGCCGGCGATTTCGTAAATTTTGAGCGGCGTCTCCTTGAGCAGACGTTTCGCTGTCTCGATGCGGGATTGAAGGACGTATTTGCTGAACGTTTCGCCCATTTCTTCGCGGAAAATCTTGCTGAAGTACGAGTGATTCAAGTACAGGTGCGCGGCGACGTCGTTCATCGTCACGATCTTGCCGCGGTTGGCTTCGATATATTGGAGCGCGCGCTCGACGATCCACTTGCGGTTACGAACCGGGCGGTCGCCCGGCATCGCGCGGGACAGGTTTTCAAGCAGGACGTTCTCGAACGCATCCGCCGTGGCCGGCGGCAGCTTGAGCGGCTCGGACGCGGCGGGTTCCCCGCATTGCGAGCGGCGATGCAGCGCGTCGCATTTCTGGTTGACGTTCTGGAAGAGCAGCTTGAGTCCCCGCCGGATCGTCAAGGGCAAATGGCTTGCCCGGCTGGCGCGAATATGCTCGCCCAGCTCCCGGACGAGCTGCTCGATCAGCTTGGCGTCGGCCATCCTCAGCGCGGAGGCGAATCGTCCGTCCCAGCCGGCCGGACCGCAGTACGGCAGATCCGTCTGCATGGCGGAGGCGAGCGATTCGGCTCCGCGCAGGCTGCCTCCGCCTTCGTAGAACCAATGCGCGGCGGCGTGCAGCGCTTCCTCGAGCATGACCGAGAGCCGGCCGATGTCCGCCTCCCTGGAATAGCCGACGCTGATGCGCAAGCCGAGCATCCGTCCGACTTCCTCGATCAGACCGGGAAGCTCGCCCGCGACGCCGGGCTGCCCGCCGCCGGCCGAACCGTTATCGGTATGCAGCATCGCCACGTCCGCTTCGCCCGACGTCTTCCCGTTGTGGATCGGGAACGCGACGGCCGGGCCGAACCGGCTCCCGGTCTCCTCGAGCATGTTGCACAGCGCGTACAGCATAAGGGCGCGATCCCGGTCGTTCTCCGCCTTGTCCCCCCAATCGACGATTTTCGCGACGAACGTGCGGATCCGGCCCGGCTCCAGCTCGACCTGGAGCGCTTTCATCTGCTCCGTCAGCCAGCCCGGCGAATACGGCGCTTCGGTCAGCAGCATATCGAACAAGCGCTGCCTGGCAAGGAACAGCGTCTCGCGCGCCGACCGCGCGAGCCGGTTCATTTCGGACTCCGCCTGCCGTTTCTGTTTCAGTTCCTGCACGCAGCGGCGAATGACGCTCAACATGTTCTGCTCGTGAATCGGCTTCAGCACGTAATCGAACGCGCCGTTCTTCAAGGCGGTCCGGGCGTATTCGAAATCGCTGTAGCCGCTCATGATAATCACTTCCGACGACATCTTCTGCTCTCGCAGGCTCTTCAGAAACGTAATCCCATCCATGCCGGGCATGACAATATCCGTGATGACGATATCCGGGGAATGGCTCTCCATGAACCGCATGGCCTCTTCGCCGTCCGCCGCTTCTCCCGACAGCCGGATGCCTTCATTCGCCCAGTCGATCGTCTCGCAAAGCCCTCTCCGAATCCATTGCTCGTCCTCCACAACCAATAAAGAAAACATAGTTTCACCCTTTCTTTGAATTCGTTTTCATAAAGTTGCCAAACAGGCTGCTTCAATGACCAGAAGAAGGATGGCCCAGAGCTGGCCGAAGCAAGAAACAAGGTTAAATTCGGTGATGCAGAAGCCCTCTACAGCGTTCTGTCCAGATCAGCGAAGTGATGTACAGAGTTACCCATTAATGTAGCACATGCCCCCTTTACCGCGCATCTAAATTTATGTTAAGCCCTTAACCTATACTTCAATATTACGCCACCGCACGCGGTGACGCACATCGCTCCGGCCGATTCCGATATCCGCCCAACGCAAAAACGCCCCGGTCAAGGTCACGAATGACCCTGCTCGAGGCGTTCCGGCGTGCATCGCGTTTATTTGAAATACTTCTCCAAGTGACGGGCGGCAGTCTCGATGCCTTGCTTCTCCGCTTCCAGGGAGCCCCAGAAACGGTGATCTTCCAGCTCGATGCTGACTGCGCCTTGGTAGCCGAGCCGCTCGAGACGGACGGCAACCTTGCCCCAGTCCACTTCGCCGTGACCCGGGATCGTATAGCGCCAGGAGCCTTCGGAGAAGCCGTATTTCGCGCCGAAGGTCGCTTCCAGCACGCCGCACTCGTACAGCTCGTCATGCAGAATTTCGGTGTCCTTGCCGTGAACGTGGTTGATCCGTTCGCCGAATTCGCCGAGCGCGCGGATGTAATCGATGCCCAGGCGAACCATGTGGGACGGGTCGTAGTTCAAGCCGAAATGCCGCGAAGGAATCGCGTTGAACATCGCTCTCCACATCTCCGGCGTGCAGCCGAGCGTCGGATAGTGCGGCGCGGGTCCCGGCCAGCCTTCGATGGCGATGTAGACGCCTTGTTGTTCCGCATGCTTGACGACTTCCGGGAACGAATCCTTGAAGAGCTCGAAGCCTTCCTTGCGCGGCAGCGTATGATCTTCAGGCACGAGGCACATGAACAGCACGCGGCCGCCCAGCGCCGCGATATCCGAAATTTCCTTCTTCGCCGATTCCACCGCGTTCGCGCGGCGCGCATCGTCCCGGCTCAGCAGTTGTCCCGTGTAATGCGCGTCGATGGTACCGAACCCTAAGCCTTCCGCTTCGCAAGCCGCCTTCCATTCCGGCGTCAGACGCGGCAAATCCAGGACGTCAAGACCGGCCTGCTTGGCCAGCTTTGCCGTGAATTCCATCCCTTCCGCCCCGATTTTGGGCGGGATCCGCATACCCAGTTTGACATTAATCATACCGTTTATTCCTCCTCGGATGAGATCATGTAATCGCTTCAAAACCGATTATATACCAGCTCGCCCGGAAAGATAGTCTTTGGCGGAATCTTGCAGGTTTTGGAAGCGCTTGAGGCGGCTAGTGCGGGGTGCAATCTGACCCTCGATCTTAGTTGGCCCGTTGGTAGTCATTGAATTCACGTATCCGCTACGGGATGCGGCATTTCACGAAAGACGGAATTTCCCATGGCTAGGAATTTCAATACTACGCATCCGCACGGGATGCGACGACCGGTAGCTTCACTGGCGGCCGGGGCGGCTGATTTCAATCCACGCATCCGCACGGGATGCGACGATGCGCTGATGCCCATGCGTTCTGCGTCCCGTAATTTCAATCCACGCATCCGCACGGGATGCGACCGGTATCATTGCCATATTCACCGTTTAACGATGTATTTCAATCCACGCATCCGCACGGGATGCGACTTTGGATGCATGGAACTTTAATACGAATGCGGTATTTCAATCCACGCATCCGCACGGGATGCGACGTCGACGGCCGCGTTATTGACTGTCTTCGTAAGATTTCAATCCACGCATCCGCACGGGATGCGACATCAAAATGAGCCCGTCGAAGTTCATCACACACAAATTTCAATCCACGCATCCGCACGGGATGCGACCCAACTCATACCCATTCCCCCTAATGGATCGGAATTTCAATCCACGCATCCGCACGGGATGCGACGAAAAACGGACAAGACGATGCGGTCGCTGCGGTCATTTCAATCCACGCATCCGCACGGGATGCGACGGTATCCTCGGCCAGATCTTCGGCATTCGAATCGGATTTCAATCCACGCATCCGCACGGGATGCGACTCAACGGGACGTTGATCGACGGACTCTCCGATGGTATTTCAATCCACGCATCCGCACGGGATGCGACGGCGAAGTTGAACAACCAGACATGATGTTACTCGAAATTTCAATCCACGCATCCGCACGGGATGCGACGACATTTCCGTTATGCTTAAAAAAGGTTCGGGCGATTTCAATCCACGCATCCGCACGGGATGCGACAATGACGATAATGCGCGAAATTGCAACAATGATCATTTCAATCCACGCATCCGCACGGGATGCGACTGTTGCCTGGCACAAATGTATCTCTGATCGTCGAATTTCAATCCACGCATCCGCACGGGATGCGACTCAGACAGGGATCGTCGGAAACAGATACGCAGGCATTTCAATCCACGCATCCGCACGGGATGCGACGAGCAAGGCATCTGTCAATCTTCCAAACTATGTTATTTCAATCCACGCATCCGCACGGGATGCGACATGAAAGGGATTGATGGATAATGGTCGATGTGCCATTTCAATCCACGCATCCGCACGGGATGCGACGGAACGCATTCCAGCAACGGCAGCGACTTTGTTACAATTTCAATCCACGCATCCGCACGGGATGCGACTAAAGGCGAAGATTAAGCGTAACCTATCGGACGATTTCAATCCACGCATCCGCACGGGATGCGACTTGGGAGAAAGATTTATTACGAAATCGGCACAGGATTTCAATCCACGCATCCGCACGGGATGCGACTTCGCCAGAAACAGGTTTGGCAATGGCAACGATATTTCAATCCACGCATCCGCACGGGATGCGACGGTGAGTGTGCTGATGGACACCGGCAAGGTGACGGAATTTCAATCCACGCATCCGCACGGGATGCGACCCGTTGTCCTGGAGCGTTTTCGACAATAGTTCTTATTTCAATCCACGCATCCGCACGGGATGCGACGATGGCGCTTATGTCGTGTATGTCAGCGATACCGAAATTTCAATCCACGCATCCGCACGGGATGCGACAAGCAACGAAAAGAAATCCTGATGGATTACGACGATTTCAATCCACGCATCCGCACGGGATGCGACGTTTATTGCGGCTTCCCGCGACGATCTCCCTTCATATATTTCAATCCACGCATCCGCACGGGATGCGACGTCGTTCGTTAACCCAAATCAGTATGGCTCGACGATTTCAATCCACGCATCCGCACGGGATGCGACACAAATTTACGCAAATGGATTGGCTGGAGTATCTGATTTCAATCCACGCATCCGCACGGGATGCGACGATTAAATGCGATCATTGTGGCGGAGATGTCGTTACATTTCAATCCACGCATCCGCACGGGATGCGACGTCGCGGAAGCGCGGAAACGGCTCAAGGAAAACGATTTCAATCCACGCATCCGCACGGGATGCGACGCAGGCGTTCCTACACTGCCGCAGCCAACAGCAATTTCAATCCACGCATCCGCACGGGATGCGACGCATAGAAGTAGTGCAGCCGATCAGGAGTGTTGAATTTCAATCCACGCATCCGCACGGGATGCGACTCGACGGAATGGACTGTAGGCGATGGCGTATATATTTCAATCCACGCATCCGCACGGGATGCGACATCGGCGCTATCAACGGAATCGGCGTGCGGTAAAATTTCAATCCACGCATCCGCACGGGATGCGACTTGAAGTCAGTCGGATGAACATTCGCTGAATACGATTTCAATCCACGCATCCGCACGGGATGCGACATGTACGTGGAGCCGTGAGGCGAATCTGGTGCTTATTTCAATCCACGCATCCGCACGGGATGCGACGAAACCGAACGCTTCAACAACGACATGCTAAATATTTCAATCCACGCATCCGCACGGGATGCGACTCCGAAAGCAACAGCCGGAATGGAAGTATATTTCGATTTCAATCCACGCATCCGCACGGGATGCGACAGCGATTTTCAACCAAAATCGATTGTTTCAAACAATATTTTGGTTGAAAGTTTCATTATATTAAAGAAATAATTAGTTTTCAGTTCGAATATCACTTTTTAACTGATAACCTGCTAGTTTCTTGGTGCGAATCTCCCTGTAAATCCATGTGAGCTTCACATTCGCACCTCGTTTCGCACTATAGAATCAATGGTCCTTCTAAATCAATCGAAGCTTTCGCTCCTACATGCTCCACTTTGTTTTTGTAATTGTTGCCCAACTGGTAGAACCGTAGACTATCCTGATGAACGTCAATAACTTCAAGTAATTTCAACTTCAATTGTGCTAACTGTGCTGCATCGACTACGCATTCGAAAACCGAATTTTGTACGCGCTGACCAACATTCTGGCATATTTTAGATACCTGGCGAAGTCTTCGCTGTCCGGTATTGCTAGTTGTATTCACATCATAAGTAACCAATACTAGCAGGATATTCACCTACTTCCACAGGAATGGTGGATATTCATCCAAATCATTACGCAAGTATCTGGCCAATAATAAAGCCTGTGCATGCATGACCAGCCCCCATGAAATATTCTCCGACAGATATGGGTGGCTAATCTTCTCTTGTTTCTTCGCTTGCCATGCAGTCAAAAATTTTTTTCTTGCCTCGTCCTTCATAAGGACGGCACCATTTTCTTTAGTCAGAAAATCGTCTTTATTAACCACCCGTTTATTAATGAGCGACAACACAAACCGATCTGCATATACACCGCGCAGCTCTTCCATCATATCCAATGCCAAGGAGGCCCGTCCTGGCCGATCACGGTGAAGAAATCCGACATAGGCGTCCAAACCGACACCTTCAAGTGCTGCCGCCACATCATTGGCTAGCAGCGAATAAGCGAAGGAAAGCATGGCATTTACGTTATCGAGCGGTGGTCTCCGAGAGCGGGAATGAAAATAGAAATCTTCTTTTTGCTGCAGGATCATCGCATCCAACAGCTTGTTGTAACATACAGCTGCCAGGCCTTCCAATCCTCGCAACCGTTGTAGATTGTCACACTCCCGCACCTCCTTGATGAAGCCGGATAGTTGCTGTGAAACGGTCTTAAAATGCGACACGTCAATCCGCATCGGGTAATCACGCGTCATCCTTTCAATCATCCATTTATGATTATAAATTTTCCCGATAATAAAGTTTCGTGCTATTAACGCCGATTGCAGCTCATCTTCCGATAACGCGTATTGTCTCTTTCGAAGTACGACATTACCTCTGCTCTCACCAATCACTCTGGCAAGAAATCGGCCATTTGCCGTATAGAACGAAATGGAGATATTGCGCTCTGCGCAATATCCCATTAGTGCCGGACTGGCTCCCGTGTATCCGAAGGAAATAATCGATTCCAAATTGTGTAATGGCAGCCTGCCTAATTTCTCCTCGTCTTTCAGCAGAACGATATTATCACCATCCAGCGATAAATACACGTCAGACTGTGTAATAAATAACGTATTAAGCAGTTTTTTCATTCCTTGATTTTCCCTTCAACATAACTTTTCACAGATCGCTTGGTCATCATCTCTGGCATGCAAATATGAAGAAGAGAGCAGCTTTGACAGAAAGAACCGGGCGTTACTCGAGGCGTATATCTTCGTTTATAGTAATCTTGCATCTGAGCCACAACGAGTCTGACTTTATGCTTGATCGCTTCAGTAAGTTCCACTTCGATACGATGCTTAATTTCGTTATAGAAGATAAATCCGGAATCTACATTGCAAAGTGTCATTTCTTCAAGGCAAATCGCTTGCGCAGCTAATTGCAAAATATCCTCTTCATTCCGCTTCGGTTTTCCTCGCTTATACTCCACTGGGTAAGGTATGTACCTTCCATCAGCCCCATGAACCTCAACTCCGCTTTCGTTCCGAACAAACTCGACCACATCGCATACGCCCGTTAATTGAAGACGCTCTGACTTTACGGGCATCGCACGAACGACAAGCCGATCACCGCGTTTCTCTCTTGTAAACGGTTGATCGACTTTCCGATGAAGATGTTCACCTTCGATCGTCCTCACGTTCTCCGCCCATTGCTGTTCGATATGAATCAATGCCCATTGTCGCTTGCAGAACTGATAATGTTGAATCCCTGACAACAATAAAAAGTCTTCGTCATCCTTATCTGCCATCCAATTGCTCAACCTTCAATCCCTCTAAAGGCAACACAGTAAACTGGTAGTCGGTGTAGGCCTTCGGTTCCTCGACAAGCTTCTCTACCAACAACGAACGATGTACTTTCGCGGTAGAATATTGTCCCATCTTCGAGTGGTGCTCCCACCAAAATACCTTGTGAACCTCAAGACTTCCTTCCGGTCTGGCAGATGAAGCATCATTTTCGAACAACGTAATTAGAGCCTGTTTGATCTTGTCGGCGTCTTCATTCGTAAATCCTGTTTTCTCCGCCAATTGCGTATTGATGCTGCCATAGAACATGTAAACCCCGGAATCCACCCGATGCTTCATCCCCATCGTATCCGAGCCTCTCGACGCCCCCGCCTCGGAGTTGACGCTCTTCGTGATCTGCATGCTCGTGATATCGATTGGATCAATACTTGTCGCAGTATGAATGGATACCGGCCCCCTTACACCTACCGAAACTCCTCCGCCTGTGCTCTTATCCGCCTTAAAAGCAAACACTTGTCCAAAGCTGCGAACGTCCATCCACTCTCGGCAGGCGACGTTAGCAAATTCTTCGCTTGAAACGTTCTTCGATTTCAATAGCTTCTCAAGCTCGGCATTCGCATCTGCTCGCTCTCTCAAGCTGTTGAATGCATCCGATTTACGATCATTCGACTGAACGAAGATTGATTCTCCCATGTCTTGCAGCCGGTTGCGAATCTTCCGTTTCAGGGCCACATCCGAGATCTCGCCATGTCCGTCATAGTTCTGCCTAGGCCGGTTGCCATTCAATGGGTCTCCGTTCGGGTTAGCCTTAGTTACCGAAAGTATTACCGCAAAATCAATCTTCTTGGATAATGTAGCCATGTCGATCTCCCCTTTTTTAATTCGACGCGTCGTCCGCGTTGTGAATTTTGGACTGATAAAGTTCATGCCGCTGACTGTAGAATCCAAGCAAGTACAAATCCGATAAGGGCTTATTAGTAAAAGCTTCAATCGGCATTCGCGAACCGATTTCATCAATCAATTTCGATAGGTATATCCCTTTCGGCCCGAGTCTAGCTTGGTATGGCCGCAAGCTATCTTGGATCGTACGCCAGGTTCTGGCCGGATGCTTGGCATACGCACTCATGTAGCGGAGCGCGTTACTTTCCCGCTCTTCACTGCCAAGCGCCCTTCTTTCCAACACATCGGCGACGGCTAACAATCGGCCAAATAGATAATCGCGGTCGTTGTTACCTGCATCTAGTGACAATTCGAGTCCCCTCCTTCTGTTAATTAAAGCGCAAGTAATGCTGAGCGTCTTCTCCCATTCCCAACGTTCCATCGCTACCGGATTGGATGCTCGCTGCACGGCGCCAGCTACAATATCCGGAGGAATCTTGCGTTCATCGATAATACATGGGAGCATACGCTCCATCAAACCTTTGACGATCTTGTCGCCGGCTCGGGGTCCGTATGCGGCATAGGCGATATCCTTCGTTGCAGGCGCACCATAAAATTGCGTATAGTTTCCATCCTCATTCTTACGATATCGATGCAGCCAAGCACAAGTAGAATGCCACTTCACGAGGCGATTGAGATAAACTTCCTTATCCATGTTCCGATAATATAGAACAGCCATACGTCCAGTTGTCGCAGAATCCAGGATTAGTATGTTCACGTTTGCCTTCGACGGGGAATGCAACCGATTCCTGTACCCGGCAAACGCTTTTGCCACCTCGCCGGCGAACTCCCGATTGGTGGACACCTTCTTCTCTTTAACAGCCACTGTGATAGGCGAAATCGAAAACATATCTTCGGTAACCCCAGGAATATCCGGTTCCTCGTTACCCCATACCAGAAAGACACGCTGATCCATTTGCATACCCTGGCGATTAATGAGCCACTTCAATGCATTGTGAGCCTTCTGAGATACTTCATAGCTGATCGATGCCGCTTCCAGGCTTGTCCGGAATCGCCCCCGGAAAGTAAAGCCGCTGTTGTCATTAGCCGAGATCAACTTCGCCTTATCCGCCGCATTTCTGATTTTGTTCGCATGCTTGTCCGTAGACGGGAGTCGCTTCCCGGAGACATAGCAAAGCTCTTCGTCGCCCAGTTTACCGCTATAAAATTGGATGAAAGAATCATACATCTCTTTATCCTTCCAGACATCTGTTAGCAGCTTGTCGGCAGAATAGACATTGAATCTTACGAAAGCGCTTCCAGGATCGCCGGGAACAAGCGCGTATAAGGGCGGCTTTGCCCCGTGCAATGCCTCGGCCACTGCATCCCATTTATCGAAGATACGGCGGTCAGCATCCGCGAATAACACTCGCGCCATCACCAGATCCCGAATGAGGCTACCCTTGCTCAAATACCCGTAAATGCTCTTTACTTTCGCCACCGCAAAAGGTGAATCAGCCCATTCCCTCAATTGATTGATGTAATAGGGGAATAGTTCTTCCTTTTTCACTTCCCCTCCATAGGCGGTGTAATCTCCCGCCACATAACTCAATTTATCATGGAGCGGATAAGGGGCGATTTTGGAACCGGCGCGGTTCGCGGCATCTTCGGTGCAAGGGATTAATGTGCTCATATCGTCCTTGTCAACGACACGTGCCGAGTGAAACTCGCCCTCTTCGGTGATCAGCACTTCAATGTGCGCATTTTGCGTCGTATGGGAGACTGGCAGCAACGTGTACTCTTGATCGTTATGTTTCTTCTCGATCTTGCCAATATGGCTGGAATTCGACTCATAGGTTTCGTATAAGTTCAGCAGCCAACTCATGGATTCCCCCCCTCTTCCAATTGTGCAAGCAAGTCATCCGCCGATTCGATCTGCAATGGATCGAAATGTTTCGCCACCATTTCGGCAATGACACGTACCTGCGTACATTGTTCTGGTCTAATAAATTGAATGCAACCGTCTTTCATGACCGGATTCCATAACCTTGCTTCAAGTTGGTTTCTGCCGGTCTCATCCGGGTAACTCAGACCATGCACCATCGAGCCCAGGTGGATAGCTCCGTAGCTATCATAAAATCCTTCACCTTCTCCGAAGACGCAGGGTTCCACATATGCCTGACATTCCCGAGCGCCAAGGAAAATATCTCTGCGCCCTCCTATCTTGAGCGACCGGCGCAGAACATTATGATGTTTGTGCTCATTGCGGTCATACGCCATGTCCGGCCGGTTCATATTAAACTCGAAATGAGCGCGGACTTGGTAGCGAACATCTCGTAAATACGTATAGTTCGCCAAGGTATTGCCACCGCCATACTCCATTGGACGTATGCCTTTGGATTCCATGCGTATCGCATTCATAACGCGCACCTCATCGACATAAATCGTCAAAGTCGGCTTCCAGTAGATAGCCTCCACGATTCCCTTCAAAGCTTGATAGGTCGGTACCTGGTACGATAACTTCTCTCCACCAAGTTTAGTCAAAGGGTCCGTGAATAGGGCGTAATTTCCATAAACTTCAAATTCGATTGCATTCCTCATTAACTCTCCTCCTCCCCGCGAATGGATTAATTGGTAATTTTATACTATACCAAATATAACCAATTGTCTATATAATAAAATATATGAATTTCTCTTTGATTTCTCACTCGTCATGCTATAATTATATGTCGCTCACATGGCGTGGATTGAAAAATATAGTTTATGATATTAGAGCCTATCCCTCATTGATAGGCTCTAATTGTTGTCAAAACATGCTCAGCCTGTACCCGCTATCATTGTCGAGATCCAGTCCGTACTCATCGTTGTATGCATTTTCCTTCACCACCAGCACCTTGCCGTCCATCAGGCTAACTAATCCGCCATTCTTCGATAGTTTATCTTCTTCATGGGGGAATAGCTGGATCGTATACTGCTGTGCTTCACGCAACGATCTAGTCAATTCATCAATCGATTCACCGCCGTTCAAGCGAGCGATCACGTCCCTCCCTTTATCCCCATAAGGGACAATAACAGAAGTCGTTCGATCCTCGATAACCCGAAAATGCTCAGCAGCGGACCTATAACTGTTCAATATAAATAAAGGTAGAGACTTTCGATTCTCAAGCACATACTCCTGATTATAAGGATTGCTTTCCCTATCGGCCGTCAGCAACTCCATCATGTCCTTCCGTAATTTCGGAATAAAATAATTCAGACTCGACTCGAATTTCGAATAGAACGCTTTGAAATACCTTTCCATCGCCTGAACGGATAGTACACTGCCGCCATGATGCCTCCGATCCTGATTTAAATCGACTAGAATTGCCTTCGCGACGCCTTTTCCGGCCTTAATCTCTGCCAGATGGTCCAGACTTTCCTCCTCATGATCAATCACGTACACGTGTCGAATTTCCGAACCGCCATGCCGGTTGCATCTCCCGGCGGCTTGCGCGATAGAGTCAAGACCAGCCAGCGAGCGAATCACGCAATCGAAGCTAATATCCACTCCCGCCTCGATTAGTTGAGTGCTGATACAGATCATCTTCTCTTTGTTCAGACCGCCTCTTACTTGGTCCAGGATGTCCTTCCGATGCGCTGCGCACATAGATGTACTTAGGTGGTAGATGGGGATCTCGCTCCCAATTGATTGACTTAGTTGATGATAAAGCTTCTTAACGACTGTCTTCGTATTCAGAATAACGAGTACACTCTGGACCTCGTTGATCTTCTCCACAATGAAATCAGCAAGCTTGTCAGTGCCGAATGTTTCGTTCGTAGCGCGATCGACGACTTCAACCCGTTTAAATGCATCTACGACTCGCTCCAAGTCTGGGATGATCTCGGCATCTATGTGCTTATCCAGCCTATGTTGGACGAAATCCAAAGCGGGCTGGGTTGCAGTGCAAAGAATGAGCGAAGAGCTGCCGTATGACTTCAGAAAATTAAGCGACTGATTAAATAACGAGATGCAAGAAACAGGGACTTTCTGCACTTCATCAAACACAATAACCGACTGGCATAGATTGTGAAGCCTACGGATATTTCTGCTTCCCTTGGCATAAAACACGTTCAGAAACTGCACCAAGGTGGTTAACACAACCGGGGCATCCCAATTATCCTTGGCAAGCTTTAGCTTCTGCTGCATAGTGGTCATGCCGTCCTCATGCTCGTCGTCATCGTTCGCATCTTGAATAACGTTCGTATGATGCTCCAGAATGTTTGGGTCGTCCTTCAAAATCTTGCGAATCTCCTGCGCATTCTGTTCGATAATCGTCGTGTAGGGAACGATGAAAATGACATGCTTCTTCCCATGCTCGACGGCATGCTTGAGCGCATACCGCAAACTAGCCAATGTTTTGCCTCCGCCGGTTGGAATTGATAACGTATAAATGCCGGAAGGCCTCTCTGCAAACTGACCGCACCTATCCGACATTTCTCTTCTTAACCTGTTTATTCGCGCCTTTGCGAATTCTTCCGTTTGATCGGGGAAAGAATCGATTTTCCCCATCAGCTTTGCATAGTAGGACTGGAACAATACCTTGCGATCTGACTCCTCTTCCATAGTTTTATCTTCTTCAAAGAGCCTTGTGTTCGTCCGATCTGCGTCAATTAATGCACTAAATATAAATTTGGTTAAATACATCAACTTACCCTCGACATTAATAGCCGAAGGTTTCAATAGAAAAGCTTCCAATTCACGACAGGCCTCGGCCACATAATGCCGAAATGCCTCTTCGTTTAAAACGTGTTCAAAGAAACATTGTTTGGCTTGCTCAAACTCCTTCAGATGTTTCTGACTGGTACGCTCCAGGTAAGGCGATCTCAACTCTGCATTTAAAAAATCATGCAAGTACGAATGGTGCGATATAATTGCGTTTCCGACTACTTCCGCTATCATCCACTCGTATCTTGAAGGCGTGCCTTGATGGAATAATTCGAATAACAACTTACCGCCGGCTGTTGAATGGTCGACGCTTCCACGCTTCGGCGATGACCCCGGATCGTGAACAGCAGCCCAAATGTATTCCCTGAACTCGATGGTATACTTGCCCATGTCGTGCAACATGCCAGCAAGACCCGCAATATGTTTGACACCCATTTTCTTGCCGAATTGTTCTGCTATACATTTAACGCCAAGCAGGTGTTCTTCTACAGTCTGAATTTGTTTATCCCGTTCACGAATGTGGGCGATATAGTTCATTTTCAGACACTCCCATCTCAAATTGAATGAGTGATGCTAATCATGTTCGTAATGAATGCTCATACACTCGGCTTTCTGCCCATCTGTTCTAGCAACGTTATATCCATATCCGCATAGGATGCGACTAGTAACGGTGATTCATCTGGCTGTCGATGTCGAGATTTTCTATGCACGCATTCGTGTAGGATGCGACCTCTGGCGTCACATCTATTGATCGCCCTGTATACATTTAAATCCACGCATCCGTGATAGGATGCGACTGGCATGTCACGTCATATGGGTATGGTCAGACGATTTCAATCCACGCATCCGCGTAGGATGCGGCGGTGTCCCGGTACGCTTCTGACGCGTTCTTCAAATTTCAATCCACGCATCCGCGTAGGATGCGACTTTGCGATTGGATGGAGGAGCAGGAAGAGTAACAAATTTCAATCCACGCATCCGCGTAGGATGCGACCGTTCCTCGATTCGAAATAACGAGATCGGATAACCATTTCAATCCACGCATCCGCGTAGGATGCGACTGCATAAATTCGATGCCACGCTGGGCACTGATTGATTTCAATCCACGCATCCGCGTAGGATGCGACGTCTTCCGGTATTTTGTTCTTTTTGATTATCGCAATTTCAATCCACGCATCCGCGTAGGATGCGACATGACGCACCAACGCTGCTCGGCCTCGTTGGCATATTTCAATCCACGCATCCGCGTAGGATGCGACTTCGATCATTTGCATCATCCGGCCATATTGCCATATTTCAATCCACGCATCCGCGTAGGATGCGACGGATCGCAACCAAATCGATTTTGCGGGTATCGACATTTCAATCCACGCATCCGCGTAGGATGCGACGCGGCACATAGAGCGGCACGAACCGAGAGTAAAATTTCAATCCACGCATCCGCGTAGGATGCGACGCATTAACTCCCTTCTGCATATACTTCGTATTATAATTTCAATCCACGCATCCGCGTAGGATGCGACATCAACTCCATATCCTGCAAATCCTCAAGCAAATCATTTCAATCCACGCATCCGCGTAGGATGCGACCGATCGAAACACGCACGATCAGTGATTTGTCCGAATTTCAATCCACGCATCCGCGTAGGATGCGACCCGATCTTCATGACCGCTTGCCCGTGATCAGGAGATTTCAATCCACGCATCCGCGTAGGATGCGACGATCAAGTTCGGGGAGTATTTCGCGCGGGTGGCGATTTCAATCCACGCATCCGCGTAGGATGCGACTCTGAAACCAAATTCAAGAGGATCGGGTCGATGGGATTTCAATCCACGCATCCGCGTAGGATGCGACCGCTGGCATGGCTGGGTTCAGATCAGAGAGCATAATTTCAATCCACGCATCCGCGTAGGATGCGACGGGCATTGGGCGTTACAAGGATACGCGGAGCCAAATTTCAATCCACGCATCCGCGTAGGATGCGACTGTCAGTCTTGCATCATTGTCCGCCGCCCGATTAAAATTTCAATCCACGCATCCGCGTAGGATGCGACATCTATCGCGGCTGACCGCAGGACTGGAAGGGGCGATTTCAATCCACGCATCCGCGTAGGATGCGACATTAGGTTGAGCATACCTGGCGATGGGTTTTACGATTTCAATCCACGCATCCGCGTAGGATGCGACTCGATCCGGCAAGGCAATCAAGGGCAAAATATCCATTTCAATCCACGCATCCGCGTAGGATGCGACACTCGGTAACGTTACATTAAATGTCGTTTACAGCATTTCAATCCACGCATCCGCGTAGGATGCGACACGCCGTCTACCGCTAACCAGACGATACCATGGGATTTCAATCCACGCATCCGCGTAGGATGCGACGTTCAAAGTCCCGAAGAAGTAATCAGGTTCATAATTTCAATCCACGCATCCGCGTAGGATGCGACTTCACAACATGAACATTTTGAGGCGGACTAGGAGATTTCAATCCACGCATCCGCGTAGGATGCGACTTTCGCCAGAAACAGGTTTGGCAATGGCAACGATATTTCAATCCACGCATCCGCGTAGGATGCGACTATGGCAAACGCCGATATAGGGAGCGTGCATGAATTTCAATCCACGCATCCGCGTAGGATGCGACGTTTACGCGGGACAGAGTCCGTGGAAATTAGTAGATTTCAATCCACGCATCCGCGTAGGATGCGACTTAAAGCGGCGGATATGATCGCGGATGAGATGGAATTTCAATCCACGCATCCGCGTAGGATGCGACCGCAGAAGCGAGGAAATAAGACGTCCATAACAGAATTTCAATCCACGCATCCGCGTAGGATGCGACGGAAATCGAGCGGCTTCGCGGATTGTATGAGCAGATTTCAATCCACGCATCCGCGTAGGATGCGACTTGAACCTGTGATCTCGTTTATCGATGACGACGGTATTTCAATCCACGCATCCGCGTAGGATGCGACTTACGATCAGTATATTAGGTATGTGAAATCCGATGATTTCAATCCACGCATCCGCGTAGGATGCGACACAAATATCCGGTGACAATAACTACGCACTCGAAATTTCAATCCACGCATCCGCGTAGGATGCGACGGTCCACGCGCTTACTACTGTCCCGGCTGTCGAGAGATTTCAATCCACGCATCCGCGTAGGATGCGACTTGGACGCCCTGGAAGAGTGGGCGGCAAAACGAATTTCAATCCACGCATCCGCGTAGGATGCGACAGCGATTTTCAATAGAATCCGACTTTTCCAATCATTTTATTGATTGAATATTTCATAAATAAGTAAATCTAGTACTGATTCAACAAAATAAGGCCATTTTCCCACTCATGCATACCTTTAAACAGGTGCGAATGCCCCCAGAATATCATGTGAGCTTGACATTCGCACCACAAGTTCGCATTAAGAATTGCCTACTATTGATTCGCTCCCCGTCCAACTACGTGATCCACTTCATCCTCCCTTTATCCTATCTCTCATAAATCATATAATAAGTACCAATATTTTACTATATTCAGATCATTCGCTGCGCCCGCAATTCACCGAGCGGCATGCCAAAAACAGCCCGGGACAAGTCCCGGGCTGCCTGGCTGTCGAGAAAGCACTCGATGTATCGACATTGCCCATGCCGGCTAGATCGTCTTCATGGGCAACGGACACAGAATCCGTTATTTGGTGGAAATCGGTAGGTTTGGGTTGGCAAAAGGACACAGGATTCGTTATTGCCTCCGGAAAGCATCGAAAGTCTGCCTTTTTGACGAAATAAAGGATCCTATGTCCGCGGGTATTAAAAAAACCATGAAAGCAGGCGAATAACGGATCTCCTGTCCGGATGCAATGCTTTTCGCAGACAGGGCTGCTGCCTATCTCTCCTGAAGCGATGTTAGCCATGCAGCTAGAGCTGTCTAAGCTGGGGAACACAGATGCGGCCGCCAGAACTGCCCGAAGTCGGCCGTTCAGGTTCTACGAGTCATTCCGTTTCATCATCCACGGGTTTCTCTACATGCTGACAGCCCGGGACGAGTCCCGGGCTGCCTTCAGAAACGGCCGGCTGCTGCGGCCGGCCCGGCCGCCAGAAGCGTTAATTCCGCCGGCGGTTCAAATGGATGAACGTCACCGCGAGCGCCAGTACAAGCACCGCGCCCTTGATGATATCCGTCGTGTAATACTCGACGTTCAACATCGTCATGCCGTTCACCAGCACGCCGATCAGGACGGCGCCGATGAACGTGCCGATGATGTTCGGGCGCCCCGCGCCGAACACGGAGTAGCCGACGAATACCGATGCGACGGCTTCCATGAGCATCGGCGAGCCGGCGTCGATCTGGCCGTTGCCGACCCGCGCCGTGAACAGGATGCCGCCGATGGCCGCCAGCACGCCGGACGCGACGTACGCGATCGTGCGCACGCGCTTGACGCGCAGGCCGGACAGGCGGGCCGCTTCTTCGTTGCCGCCCATCATGATCATCTGCCGGCCGAGCCGCGTGTACTTGAAGAACAGATGCGCCACGATGACCGCGATAATCATCAGGATGACCGGGAACGGCACGCCGAACAGCTTGCCTTGGCCGATCCACAGGAATTCCTTCGTGATGGCGCCCGGCGCTTTCGTGCCGTCCTGCATCTGCATGTTGCTATAGATGGAGTAGCCCTTCGTGTACGTCTTGTGCACGCCGCTCACGATATACATGACGGCCAGCGTCGCCAGCAAATCCGGAATCCGGATCTTGACGATCAGGAACGCGTTGATGAGACCGACGATCGCGCCGAAGACGAGCGGAATAATAATGACGAGCGCCAGCGGCAGCTGGAACCACACCATCAGCGTCGCCGAGAGCACGGTCGCGAGCGACACGGTCGAACCGACGGACAAGTCGAACCCGTCGACCGTGAGCGAAATCGTCACGCCGATGGCGACGAACGTCACGATGGAGATGGAGCGCAGAATATCCGCCAGGTTGTTATAGGTCAAGAAATATTCATTGTAGAGCGAAAAGAAAACCAGGACGATGCCGATGAAAACGATCGCTCCGTATTTGAACGAAAACTGCAGCAGGCGATTGTTCACGCCAATTCCTCCTTACCCGCACTCGCATAATAAAGCAAATCTTCCTGCGTCGCTTCGCCCCGGTCGAACGATCGGACGATCTCGCCGTCGCACAGCACGAGAATCCGGTCCGCCAGGCCGAGCGCCTCGGCGAATTCGCAGGTTAAATACAGAATGCCCTTGCCCTGCTGGGCAAGCTCTCCGATAATCCGGAAAATATCGCGCTTCGCGCCGACGTCGACGCCTTTGGTCGGCTCGTCGAACATGAACACCTTCGCATCCGTGCTCGTCCATTTGCCGATCGCGACCTTCTGCTGGTTGCCGCCGCTCAAGAAGGCGACCGCCGTTTCGGCGCTCTGCGTCTTGATGCCGAGGCGCGCGATGGTATCCGCGGCATGCCGCTTCTCTTTCGCGCCGGAAATGACGCCAAACCGGCCGAGCGTCCGCAGAATCGGCAGACTGAGGTTATGCAGCACCGACTCCCGCACCAGAATGCCTTCCTTGCGGCGTTCCTCCGGCACGAGCACGATGCCGGCCTCCACGCCTTCGGCCGGCGAGCGCGGAATGATGTTCTTGCCGCCGAGCGTAATCGTTCCGCGCTCCGCGACGTCCGCGCCGAACAGCAGCCGCGACAGCTCCGTCTTGCCCGCGCCGACCAGACCGACGACGGCGACGATCTCGCCGCTGCGCACGGACAGGTCCACGCCGCGGACGCGCCGTCCCGCGGCCAGTCCCTTCGTCTCCAGCAGCGGATCGCCGATAACGGCCGGCAGCTTCGGATACTCCTCCTCGAAGCTCTTGCCGAGCATCGCCCGGATGACTGCGGCCGCGTTCGTCGCCTCGGCCGGCTCGTTCATGACGACGCCGCCGTCGCGCATGACCGTGATCCGGTCGCTGACCCGGAACACCTCCGGCAGACGGTGCGAGATGAAGACGATGCCGATACCGGCTGCCTTCAAGCCGTCCATGAGCCCGAACAGCCGCTCCGCCTCCTCGATGCTGAGCGGCGCCGTCGGCTCGTCCAGGATGACGAACTTCGCCTCCTGGGCGAACAGCCGCGCGATCAGCACGAGCTGCTTCTCGGCGAGCGTCAGCTCCGACACGCTGCGGTGCACTTCGATCCGCAGGCCGAGCCTGCCCAGCACCCGTGCCGCTTCTTCGTTGAGCTTGCCCCACGAAATCCATGCGCTGCCTTCCGAAGCCGCGAGGCGGTCCAGCATAATGTTCTCCGCAACGCTCAAATGCTGGACGAGCGACGTATCGACTTCCTGATATACGCAATGAATGCCGAACTTCTTCGCATCCGCCGGCGAGCGGACGAGCAGCGTCTCGCCGTCGATCGTCAGCGTGCCTTCATCGCCCTCGTAGGCGCCGGATAAAATCTTCATCAGCGTGCTCTTGCCGGCGCCGTTCGCGCCGAGCAAGGCATGAACCTCGCCGCCGCGCAGCTCGAAATCGACGTTCTTGAGCGCGGTCACGCCCGCGAAGGATTTGCCGATTCCGCTCATGCGCAGCATTCGCGCCGCCTGTTCAGTAACCATCGTGATTCCCCTTCCGCGCTTCGCCTGAATAATCGATTGGTGAAAGGGCTCGCTCCCTCCGGTCGCTTCTTTCACCACATTAATTATAACTTGCTAACGCTTCTAGACTCATAAAACAATTAATCCTATAAACAGCTAACGCTTCTAAACAGCAGGAAACGGCGCGGTTGCATCCGCGCCGTCCCTCTCTAACCTTGCTTGCTTACTTGCCGACGGCTTGCTCCAGCTCTTTGAGGTAGTCCGTGTTGCCTTGTTCGCTTTTGCCCCAGCCTTGTACGTACTCGCCGAGATCCGCCGTCGTTAATTTCTTGTCCGTCGGCAGCGCGTCGCGGCTTACGAATACCGGCTCGATTTGAACCGTTGCGTCCGTTGCGTCGCCGTGCAGCTTCTGGTACAGGTAGCGCACTTGAACTTGACCGATCGAGGACGGATCGGCGCCGGCTGCCGCTACCCAAGGGCTCGTCGGATCCTGGATAAGCGCCAGATCCTCGTCGCTCATGTCGATGCCGTACACTTTGATTTCCGTGCGGCCCGCTTGCTTGATGGCGTTCGTTACGCCTTTGGCGAATTCATCCCATGCAGCCCACACCGCCGTGATGCTGCCTTTCTCCGGGTACTGCTTCAGAATCGCTTCCATGCGCGTTTGCGCGTCGAGCTGCGGCTGGCTTGCGTCGCCGAACTGGGCGATCTCTTTAATGTCCGGGTATTTCTTCAGGAAGCTCGCGTACGTGATTTGACGGCTTTCCATCGGCGGGAAGCCCGCGACCCATACTTTAACGATGTTACCTTTGCCGCCTGCGTCCTTCGCGAGCGCCTCGAGCGATTTGTCCGCCAGCATCTGGTCGTTCTGCGCCAGGCTCGTTACGCCTTCGACGGAGAGACCGGAGTCGAACGCCACGACCGGAATATGCGCCGCGACCGCTTTGTTGACGCCGCTCGTCAGCGCGTCCGCGTTGCCGTGGTCGAGCAGAATGCCGTCGTACTTCTGGTTGATGGCCGTGTCGAGGTTGGATACCATTTTATTCAAGTCGTTATCCGACGCCAGCACCGTTACTTTGCCGCCGAATTTCTCGACCTGCTTCTTAACGCCGTCGACGTACTGCGCCGAGAACGTGCCTTGGTTGAATTGCATGATCAGCGCGATTTTCTTGCCTTTCAACGTATCGACGGACGAGCTGTCGCCCGATGCCGCGTTGTTCGACGATGCGTTGTTTGCCGCCGCATTGCCGGCGCCGTTCGAGTTGTTCGTCTTGCTGCCGCATGCGGACAACACCAATGCGATCGCAAGGATGAGCGTAACCGAGAGCCACGCGCGTTTCTGTTTGTTCATGTTGAAATTGCCTCCCTATCCCTATTCTCTCTTAAGCTATGAAATCTACTATATCTCGTTATATCCTAGTACGTCAATCGGAAATATGAAAGACATAATTTACCATTCCATTTATCTCCATACCAAGGCTATAACCCCCGCTCGCCGCGACGGTTTCATCCCCTTATCCGGTTACGGCTGCGAGTCGTCCGGCGGCCGCTTGCCCCGCTTCAGCTCGCTGATGGAATAACCGAAATCCATCTGCAAATGCGGATAATCCTTGAAGCTCGTCCAGTCGCCGCCCCAGGCGAAGCCGAGCGACTTGGCGATCGCGACGACCTCCATCCAATCCGATTCCCCGTTACGGTTGCCGTCGTAGTCCAAGTCCCAGATGACATCGCCGTTCGGGACGCGCAGCGCGAAATCGATCGCGAGCCCGTAGTTATGGTAGGATTCGCCGCCCTTGACGTTCGTGACGATCTGCCCCTTGGCCGTGCGGCCTTGCTTATAGAGCGCGTCCTGCTCCAGGCTGCTGCGGAAGCCGTCGGTGATCAGAATCGTAATGCCCGCCTTCGACGTTCGCCGGATCAGCTCCATCATCTTCGCGGATACAACCGGATGAAGCGATTCGACGGGCATCGCCGCGGACTTCGGCGCCGGCGTCTCTTCGCCCGCTATTCCCGGCCAAATCCGCTCTTTCGCAGGCGAATGGATGATAATCAGCCCTGCGATCGAAGCCAGCATCATCGCGAGCAGCCACGGTCTGCGGGCGGTTCTTCGCCCTCCCGTCCGGGCCGGGACCGGTACGTTGATATTCGGCATTTCCTCGTTCACTTCCTTACCTCGAAGCTTATCTTCGCGCTAGCCGGCAGTCTTCCGCTAGATTGCGATTTTACTAGTTTACCCGATTTCATAGCAAAATTTTCATAGCCAAACAACGAATGCAACGCCAATAACGCAGAACGCCAAAAAGCCAAGCGAGCCGCAAGCATCGCTGCCTGGAGCTCTCTTGGCTTTATCGACATCATCTCGCCGGTTCGTTAGCCGGGAATTAGTGCTTGTCCTTGATCGGCTCAAGCGGCGTCTTCGCGTGGCCGTACTTCGGATATTCGCGCTCGACCGGCGCCGCCCATTTCACGGCGTTATCGATGACTTTGCGGACTTCCGGATTGAAGTATGTCGGGTACGTCTCGTGGCCCGGACGGAAGTAGAACACTTTGCCCGCGCCGCGGTTGTAGCAGCAGCCGCTGCGGAACACTTCGCCGCCTTCGAACCAGCTCACCATGACGAGATCGTCCGGCTGCGGGATGTCGAAGTGCTCGCCGTACATCTCTTCGGCAGGCAGCTCGATGTATTCGCCAAGGCCGGCCGCGATCGGATGCGCCGGGTTGACGATCCAGATGCGCTCCTTCTCGTCCGCTTCGCGCCATTTGAGGTCGCAGGACGTGCCCATCAGCTTGCGGAAGATTTTCGAGAAATGACCCGAGTGCAGAACGATCAATCCCATGCCGTGCAGCACGCGGTTGTGGACGCGCTCGACGATCGCATCGTCCACTTCGTGATGCGCCATATGACCCCACCAGATCAGCACGTCGGTATTGTTCAGCACGTCTTCGCTCAGGCCGTGTTCCGGATCGTCCAGCGTCGCGAACCGGATTTCGCCCTGCACGTTCAAGCCTTCGGCGATGGCGGCATGCATGCCTTGCGGATAAACGTCGCTTACCGCCTTATTCGTTTTCTCGTGGCGGTATTCGTTCCAGATCGTTACATTAATCTTCTGCGTCATAAAAAATCGTTCCTCCTGTAAGGGCATACATATTTGCTTTCATTATAAGGAAAGCGGCGTTCGGGATCGATTGCAGATTTGGCGATTTTTTTACGGTATCCTGTCATCCTGTCCGAACAATCGCAGATTCGTGCTACAATAGCTTTACGAAATCACACTCTGCCTTACGCACAAGGAGTACCGCTATGCCCGTCAACCTCCATCATGAGCATGTCGCCTATCAAAACCCGTTTCTTGCCATCAAAATCTGGCGGATCGACGAGGACCGGAAACTGCCGCAGGCCCGCAGGCCGGACGAGCCCAAGCCGGCTTTCGCGTCCTGGAATTACCATGACGAGATCGAATTTCTGTTCATTCTCCGCGGCGAGCTGGTCGCCTACTACGGCGATGAACAGCTGACGCTCCGCAAGGGCGACGTCGCGCTGTTCGGCTCGGCCGAGCCCCATCTGACGCTGCAGCGCGAGGACAGCCCGCTGAGCTACCTTGTGCTGCAGCTGAATTTGCGCACCTACTGGGATCAGAGCACGATGAACAATATGATGCATTTTGCCGAGACGATCCGCCCGCTCAGCGCGCTTAACTACATGTTCAGCGAGAACCGCGAGGCGAGGTCGGGAATCGCCGCGCTCATCCGCGATATCTATAAAGAAATGAACGCCCGGCAGATCGGCTACGAGCTCGCGGTGTCATCCCGCATCAAAATGATGCTGCTCCTGCTCCTTCGCCACGACAGCCGCAAAATGCTCCATTACCATGATCATCTCCTGTACGAGCGGCTCCGCCCGGCGATCAACCATATCGAGGAGCATATGAGCGAGAAGCTGTCCGCCGAGACGGTAAGCGGCTTGCTGAATATGAGCGCCACGCACTTCATGAAGACGTTCAAGAAGGCGTTCGGCATGACCTTCATCGAATTCGTCGTCTACAAGCGCATCAAACGAGCGGAGCAGCTGCTCCTGACGAGCGATATCAGCATCGCGGAAGCGGCCGCCGCCGTCGGCATGTCCAACCTCGGCCACTTCTACCAGCTCTTCAACCGCCTGAATGGCTGCTCGCCGAAGCAATTCCGGGACCGGCTGCGGACGGACGCCGCGGCTCGGGTGTAGGGTGATGAAGGCCGCAGCTTCGTATCATTAACGATTAGCGAGAACGATTAGCGAGGTGAAAGGCATGCATGTGAACAAAGAGGAGGCCGGCTTCGATGGCGCGGGCGAACGACATGGCGCACCCGCTCCGGAGAACACTCTCCCGCTGTCCGGGCTCGTTCGGCTGAACCTTCAACGACCGCGCCCGGCGCCTGTACGCGTCGCTCGGCTTCGTCCATGAAGGAACGCTGCGCGACTGCGTGCGCATCGGCGAGCGGTACGAGTCGCTGGCCATCATGTCCATGCTGCGGCATGAATACCGCGAGCATTGATGCCTGCACCGTGCGTTTGCCTGCACTGCGCGTTTGCCTGCACCGCGCGTTTGCCTGCACCGTGCGTTTGCCTGCACTGCGCGTTTGCGCGAATACGCGTATTTGCGAAGTCGCGGATGGCACAGAGGGGGCTGTCCCAAAAGCCGGATTCTGTTTTTTGAGTCCCGCTTTCAATCGGATTTCTTCGAGAAAAGGACCTCAACCTCCACTTCGCAGTGGAGGTTGAGGTCCTTTCTGGCCCTTTCGCGTAAAAAATCGGATGTTCCCATGGCATGCGATCGCTTGCGGGACAGCCCCTTCGGGCTGCTCTGGAACGTTTGGCGCCGTATGTCCCGTATGCGTTGAAAGGATCGTAATCTCAGGGGAAAGCGGACAGAGGTTCCGTCAGTACACGAAAATACGCGATTAGGAAGGGAATAGCGGATCTCCTGTCCGTTTCCGTGCTTCGACGGACGTATCGGGGCTATCCCATCCCAAAAGTCATCGTCAGAATGCAAGATCACTCCCGCGGTAGGCTCGCGATACTTCACATGCCGGCCGATTGCTTCGGAATCGACGACATGCAAATTTGCGACGAAATATCCCAGCTATACTTGCCTCGGCTGCCCTCGTACAGAATAACGAATTCGCTCTCGGTCTCGAGCAGCGCCGGGAACCAGATCGCGCCCCCGTCCTCTTCCCCCATCGCCCCGCAGCCGAAGATCGGGTTGCCCGGATGCGGCTCCCAATGGAGCAGATCCGTCGAGCGCGCCAAGCCGAAGAAGTCCGGCTCGTCCGCCAGGTACGAGCTGCCGCCGTACATCATGTAGAAGCTGTCGCCGTCCTTCGTCAGCCGCGCCGTTACGATGGACAGCGCGTCCCAATTGCCCGGCGTCCCTTCGAATATCGACTGCTCCGATACCTGCTCGAAATGAATGCCGTCCCGCGAACGGGCCAGATAGAGCCGGTACCCGTTGTTTTGCAGGAGCTGGTAGATCATGTAGACGAAGCCGTCCTTCACGATGGCGGCCGGCGCCCGGCCCTCCATGATGTTGCCAACCTTCGCGAAATTCACGCCGTCGTCGCTGACGGCGAGGCCGACGCAATCCGGGCCCGCGCCGACCGCGGAATAGTAGACGAATACCCGGCCGCCGAATTCGACGGCAGAAGGGTCCAGCACGTCCTTCCCGTCAAACTCGTCCGGTCCGCCGACGTCCACGATCGGTTCGCCGCCGTTCAGGTCGCGCAGCGAGATCGTATCCCGCGTCAATCCGACGATCTCCGCCACGCCGAGCCGGTCGTGACGCTGGCCGTCCGTGCCGGGCATGATCCCGTTGCCGCGGTAATAGAGCAGCTGCTTGCCGTTAAACGTCAGTACGTCGGGGTTCGCCACCCAGACGCTCCGCCATGTATCTCCGCTGGCCGGAATGACCGGATTCCGGGCGGAATGATGCCAGGATAGGCAGTTATGCCGGTAATTGCCGCCGAATAAGTTCCATAGTTGCTCGCTGATCGTCGATGACCTCCGTTTCTTGACTTCACTATATCGCCCCGGCATCGCCCGGACAAGGATGGAAGTAAACGAATGGTTGGACATTCGAAACGTAATCCGAAACGGAAGGAATGCCGAAATCGATCCCGGCGCCAGAAGCGAGGACAGCATCGAGATTGACTTCATATGGCTATTCTTTGCATGAGTAGGAAGAAACGCCTATCATGAGTATGAAGCGAGAAGCTGATCGCAATGGCTTGTGTTTTTGAAACTATCCGCATACGAGAGGAAGGACTGCCGTGCCGCTTCAAGATCTGATCGTTCGAATCCCGCCGCTGCCGCACTATTTGACCGCCGGCGAGGACGTGTTCATGCCCGGCGAACGGCATGTGGAACGGCAGCATATCGGCGTATTCGATCTGATCGTCGTATCGCGCGGGGCGCTGTTCATGGGGGAATCCGGCGAGGACGTGCGGGTGGGAGCCGGCCAGGCGCTCATTCTGCGGCCGGATCTGCATCATTATCCGGCGAAGCCGTGCGAGGAGGAGACGCATTTCTATTGGATCCACTTCCAGGCGCATGCGCCCTGGTCGGAGCCGGGCGAGCGGCCCGCGGCGGAGCTCACGGCCCGCTGGAGCGCGGAGCACGCCAGCCCGGGCGATTATGGCAGGCAGTACGATTTGCGGCTGCCGCGCTTCGGGACGCTGCCGCAGCCGCAGGACGTGTACGGCGAGATCGAAGGGCTGCTCGCGCTTAGCGATCAAGCCGATCTGGCGGGCAGCTGGAAGCAGCAGACCGTGTTTCACCAGCTGTTGTTCCGCTTATGCGGGGAAGCGCAGCAAATCCGCACGGATTCCGCGGCGGTCAAGCTTGCGGAGCGTACGGCCTCTTACTTGAAAACGAATTACCGCGTCCCAATAACGAATGAGCTGCTGCGGACCGAGCTGAATTACCATCCGATCTATATCACGCGATGCATGCGCGCCGTCTATGGCCGCACGCCGAACGAATATGTGAACGAATACCGCCTGGAGCAGGCGAAGCTGCTGCTGCTGACGACGGACAAGCCCGTGGCCGAGATCGCGGCGGCCGTCGGCTTCGAGGACCCGGCGTATTTCGCCCGCCGGTTCGCCCAAACCGCCGGGATGAGTCCGTCGGCGTACCGGAAGCAGTTCGAGGCGCGTGGGGGCTAGTGCGGCTCGCGCCATCCGCCTACGCCTGCTTCGCTTGCACCTCGCCCTCACTTGCGCTACGCCCCCGCTCCGATCTCACTCTCTGCGCACGTCCTACTTCAGCAGATCCTTATAATTGGGCGGAAAGCTGCTTGGATCCGGCCCTTTCACGTGTTCGTAGCGAACGAGCTTCACGTCCGCGATCGGCGAAATGTCGAACGTGAACTTGTCTTCCCCGACCGCGATATGCGGCCCCACCGTAGGGACGGCGTCCAGCACGATGCGGAGACTGAAACCGCGGAAGCCGTTCAACCGCTCCGTGTTCACGACGTCGACGTAATAAGGGTACAGCATCGGCGGCGACTTCAGTACATCGGCATAGCCCTTCGCCAGCTCATGCTCCATATGCGGCAGCAATAGCAGCAGCAACATGTCTTGCAGCTGCAGCTCTCTGGAATCCTGCTGCGGCGGCGGTTGGAGCTGCCGCAGCAGCTGCGGGCGAGATGGTATCTCGAACCGAAGCCGCGAGTCAGGCTGCCGCTTTTCCACCAGCGGTTTACCCTCCAGCGGCTTTTCCACCAGCGGTCCGCCTTCCGGAGGCTTGTCCGGCCGGGACTTGTCCGACCAAGGCTGCGACTTGGCCTGCAGTGCTGTCGGCTGGGCTCCGCTCGCCGAAGCCGCATACCCGGCCAGCAACATTGCGGCGGCGAGCATACACACGGCTGCCCATATGCCTACGTTGATTAATTGACGTCTCTTGCTTCGCATCGCGATCATCCCCCCCGATTCTACGGATACGTTTTCCAATCGGGAGGAAATTTATCAGCCCGTCTATCGCGTCTATCGCGCGTACATTTCGACCCAGGCCGGCCAGAAGCCCAGACGCACGGCCAGCTGCCGCGACCGAAGATTGCTTACCTCGGTGGAGTAATAGGGAACGATCCCCTTTGCCAGGATGGCTTTCGTCAACGTGCCGACGATGGCCTGGCCGATGCCGCGGCCCTGGCATTCCGGCAGCACATCGACGCCGATCTGCCACATATGCTCGCAATCCTCGGATGCGCCGGCGATGCCAACGATCTTCCCATTCCATTCGGCGGCCGCCGCCAGCCGGTCGGGGCGGGGGCTGTCCGCCCGGAAGCCCAGCGCATGCGTGAACGCGGCATGTCGATACAGGCTCGCGATCTCGCCGTCTTCGTACATGGCGACGCGCACGCCTTCCGGAATGCGGTATGCCGCCAGCTCTTCCGCCGAGCAGACGTATTTCTGATCGGGTCCTGCCATGAATTGGGCGTCCGGTTCCACAAGCGCCTGCAGCTTCGCTGCCGTCTGCGCCGAAAAGAGCTGGCCGCGCGACAGCGATCCCAGCTGCTCCTCCGCCCAGGCGAAGCGATCGCGGCTGCAGGCGACGACCGCCCCGCTGCCCATCGTCGCGATGGTCAGCGAAGGGTTGCGAATCGGGAAGCGCAGCCGACCTTCCCTGCTCTGCGCCGGATGAATCGATACGCGCTCGCGAAGCAAGTCCTCTTCCGCGCACGAAAGGCTTGCGGCCAATACCGTCTTGACGGTCTGGACAACGGAACTGCGATTGGAAACGTCCATGCTCTGCCCCTCCTACAATAATTTTCGCATAACGAAATTATCTAATCGCACACAATTGCGAAAACCGACGAGCTGCCCGCCGATTTCGGCGACGCAGCTCCGATTGCGGGCTAACGATGCCAGCCAGCTCGCCGCCCGTTCCGCCTCTTCGCCCGGCGGAGCCCAGTCTTCCAGCTGCTCCCGCGCATAGTCCCGTTTGTTGACGGCATGCACGGTTTCGTAGAACAGCGAGACGATCGCCGCGATATCGGAAGCGCGAAATTGACGAATAACGATATCCATTCCCAAGCTCCTTCGGATTATTATTTTGCATATTATAAACTATTCCAGGCGATCCGCGTACGAACGAAGGCCATGAGCGAACGGCTGCACGCTTTCCGGGGAGAGGTCCAGCACCGCGCCCATCAACGTGCGGACCGAAGCCGCGGATTCGCCCGCATCGAATTGCGCAAGCGCATAGAAGCAGCGCAGCCCCATATGATTCGGGAATTGTTCCGCCGCATCCCGAAGCACGGTCACGGCTTCTTCGGCCAGGCCGGCGTTCCGCAAACTGGAGCCAAGACCCAGTAATGCCGTACAGCGCTGCTCATGAGGCAATCCAAGCGCTATGGCCCGCTCGTAATATGGGATCGCCTGCGCTTCAAGATCCATTGCATCCAGCGTCAACCCGATCTCGAACGGGACGAAAGGGTGATCGCCGTCGGTTTGCTCAAGCGGATGAAGCAGCGCCAAAGCCCCTTGGGCATCGCCTGCCAAACGCCGCTGCGCGGCTTCCCGTAAAACCTGAAACACCTGCATCGGATCGCCTCCTTCTTCATATTCGCACGATCACCGCCATTTGACCGCAGCCCCGGCGCCACGCGCCGCCGGCACCGCACAACGACAAAACTGCCGGTCGTTTCTGCCGGCAGTCCATGTTGGTCATCGCTGTTCAAACTATGCTTAATCGCCTATGCTTATCCGCGTGAGCCGCGGCTTTGCGCAATTGCCCCGCTTGGCTACCAGCCTACGCTTTCGAACCACATTCGGCTATGGTCCTTCTCGATCGCCTGCCTTATGTAACCGATCATATTATCCGGCAATTCGCGCAGGTGATACCAAGCCAGCTCCTCGCATTTATGCGGCTCGATATTCGTGATTTCGCCCTGCCATGCGCGGACCTTCAAATAAAAATCGATCCACTCCGAGCTGACGTTCTTCCGATGGATAACGCCCACGATATCCAAGTCCTCCGGCAAAATATCGACGCCCGCCTCTTCCTTCGCTTCCCGGATCGCGGCGGTCTTCACTTCTTCGCCGCCGTCGATTCTGCCCGCCACGACGCTCCATTTGCCGTCCTCGAAGCCGGTATTCTGCCGCTTGAGCAGCAATACGCGTTCGTCTTGAAAGAAGAGCAGGTGGACAGCCCCGTAAAAAATCGGTGTATGCATGCTTGTATGATCCTCCATAGTCAATCAGGCGGCAAGCGCCTCTTCCTTAATGTGATGGATTGTTCCGCAACGCGACCCGCCGCTCCATGCTCAAGCTCATCCCCCGGGACAAGCGTCTCCCGAGAGCAGGGCCGATTTCAGCATACCACGCGGACGGCGATAGGCGTATCTTCTTTTTCCCGGCTTGCAGGCAGACCGTTTCGGACGCTTCGGACGGAGGGCGTTCACGCGCACGCATGCCGCTTCCCCGCCTTCGTTCCAGGGTGAGCCCCCGTCCAAGGTCCGTTTTGGCGAAGCCGAATGAAGCCTATAATTGGCCCATACATCGTACATATCAAATTCCGGAGGAACTTAAATTGAAAGACGAGCTGCAGCGAACGTTACATGGAATCATCGAATCCGGTTCGAAATCCAACGCCGCCGTGAATGAAATCATTCACGATTATACGAAGTTTCATGCCGTACTCGTCATTGTCGGCGGAGGCTTCTTCCTGCTATTCGCTTGGCTTAGCCTATTGTTCTGGACTGCATTCGGACGATCGCCCAAGATCGGTCACGCCAGATGGAGCTTTGCCAGTAAAACCTATTTTTCGTTCGGACTACTGAGCAGCAGCGTCGCTTTAATCATCATGCTCATTGCGATCGTCAATCTGACAACGACCTTGCATCCGCTGCACGGGTTCTCCTTCGTTGTCGATTCATTGGAATTAACCGATGGGGCAACGTACAAGGACGAACTGAAAAATGCGGTTAACGATTGGGTGCAATCGGGCCATTCAGCGCTCCCGCCGATTCTTCAAGAAAGGATTGATAGCCGGATCGAGTTTCATACTACGAAAGCGATCGGCAGCGGGCTATTGTTGATCCTGTCCGCGGGGCTTAGCCTCTATCTGTGGCGCGCATTAGTAAGAAGGGCGAATTCGAACGATTCAACATGGGGACTGAAGGAAAAAGCTTACTTTACGCTCGGACATGCGACGGTTGCCTTGTCCTTGTTAATGGTGGTGATCGTAGCTGCGAATATACAAGGCGCATTAGCGCCGATGACAATATTCATAGTCAATTTGTTTAGCAGCTAAACGCACTTTTTAAGGCAGGACAGCCATAGCAAAGCGACAATCTAGCTACATAAGAACGTCAGCGTGACGCCTTTCCGCAGCATGCCAACAAGGAGCCGCCCGCGATCAGCCGCACTTGCGCGGCCGATGACGGACGGCTCCTTGTTCATTGCAGCGATGCGGCTCGCAGCATCCGCAGACGGCTAGAAACGGTACAACTGCCGATCCTCCGCCTCGCGCACCCACACCTGCATGAATCCCGCTTCCCGGTTATCCCATGCATAGTACGGCGTCAATACGAGCGGCATGCCTTCGGCCGTGTGACCGCGCAGCACGGTTACGCCGCCGAGCAGCTCCTCGCGGTGTTCGACGGCGAACGGCGCATGCGGGGACAACGCGAACGCGTCGTAATCCAGCCCTTCATTGCCGGTCTGCTCGACGCAGTAGACGACAGGCCCGCGCTGGATCGCGATTCTGCCGCGGTTCGCTTCCGCCTCCGGACGGGAACGGACCGTTTCGACGGGCATATCGAGGTCAAGCAGCACGGTATCGCCTGGCGACCACTTCCGGTTCAGGACGATATAGCCCTTCTCCAATCTCGCCTCGTTATCCCCCAGCCGTCCTTCTTCCTGCAGCGATACGCGGTAGCCCCGGCACCAGCCCGGCACGCGGAGCCGGATCTCGAACTCGCCCGCCTGTTCCGGCAGTACGGCGAGCGCGATCCGCCCCTCCCACGGGTACGCCGTGGACTGAATGAGCCGCACCTTCCGCCCGTCCGCCGCCGCAATCGTCGTCTCGCCGTCCATGTATTGATTGACGGCAATCCCGTTCTCCGTGACGGCGTACGCATACTGGCCGATCGCCGGCAGGAACCGGACGAGGTTCGTCGGGCAGCACGAGGTGTGGAACCATTCCACCCGGTGGTGTTCGCCCTTGGAAGCCAGCGGGTTGACGTAGAAGAATTTGTCGCCGGAGAGCGAAATGCCCGCAAGCGCGCCGTTGAACATTTCCCGCTCCACGATATCCGCATATTTCCCGTCGCCGTGCAGCAGGTTCATCCGGTGATTCCAGAACGCCATCGCAATCGCGGCGCAGGTCTCGCAATACGCCGATTCATTGGGCAGGTCGTAATCGCTCGTGAACCCTTCGTTATGCAGCGATGGCCCGATGCCGCCCGTCAGGTACATGTTGCGCTCGGTCGTATGCGCCCACACCCGGTCCAGCGCCTCGACGTAGGCCGTGTCGCCCGAAGCCAGCACCACGTCCGCCATGGCGGTGTACAGGTACATCGCCCGAACCGCGTGCCCTTTCACTTCCCGGATATCCCGCACCGGGACATCGTCCTGGCAATAAGCCGGTCCCCATTCGGGCTTATCCCAAATCATGCCGACGCCGTGGCCGTGGCCGCGTTCCTCCAGCAGCCAAAGCCCCAGCTTCCAGTACCGTTCTTCGCCCGTGATGCGGTACAGCTTCACGAGCGCAAGCTCGATCTCCTCGTGGCCCTCGGCCCAATGCCGTTTGCCCGGGCCGAACACGGCGTCGTAATGGTCGGCGAGCCTGCAGGCGACATCCAGCAGCCGCCGCTTGCCCGTCGCTTGATAGTAGGCGACCGCCGCCTCGATCAGATGGCCGCCGTTGTACATTTCATGCTTCTCCATGTCCGTCCATTTGCGGTCCGGCGCTTCGAGCGTGAAGTAGGCGCACAGGTAGCCGTCGCTCTCCTGGGCGGCTTCGATCAATTCGACAATCCGGTCGATCTCCGCTTCGAGCGACGGATCGGGCTCGGTCATCAGCGCATACGCCGCCCCCTCCAGCACTTTGTACACGTCGGAATCGTTGTAGTAGATGCCCTCGAATTTGCCTTCGGTCAAGCCGCCGGCCACCGCGAAATTCGCAATCCGGTGCGTCGACTCGCATTGATCCAGGCAAACGCCGATCGTCACGCTCTTCAGCACTTCCAGCCGCCGACGCCAGAACGCGCCTTGAATATTCACGCTGGAGAACGGAACGCCCTGCCAGCCTTTAACGGAATGGTCTATCTTCGACATGCTTGCCAGCCTCCTCGATTTCTGTGCTCGTCCTTCCTTATCCTTTCAACCCCGTCAGCGTAATTCCTTCCAGGAAGTAGCGCTGTCCGATCAAGAAGACCGCGACGCACGGCAGCACGACGACCGCCGATGCCGCCATCAGCAGGTCCCACTGCGCGGTGTAGCTGCCCTGGAACATCTGCAAGCCAAGCGCAAGCGTGAACTTGCTGTCGCTCTTCAAGTAAATGAGCGGTCCCATGAAGTCGTTCCACGAGCCGAGAAACGTGAACAGCGCCACGACGATGACCGCGGAGCGGCTGAGCGGCAGCAGAATGCGCCAATAAATTTGAAAATAACTCGCGCCGTCCACGAAAGCCGCCTCGTCGAAATCCTGCGGAATCGTCAAGTAAAACTGGCGCAGCAGGAAGATATTGAAGATGCCGCCGCCGAAATACGCCGGTACGATCAGCGGATAGAACGTATCGTAGAACCCGAGCGTCTTCCAGCCGAGGAAGCTTGGGATTAACGTCACCGCTCCGGGCAGCATCATCGCCGACATCAGCACCGCGAAGACCATATCCCGGCCCTTCCAACGGATGCGCGAGAAACCGAACGCGGCGACCGTGCTGGACACCACCGTTCCGAGCAGGACGCCCGCGACGATGATGAGCGTGTTCTTGAAGAAGGCGCCGAACGGCACGACCGTCATGGCGTTCTTGAAATTGTCGAAGTGGAACGGCCGCGGCCACCACTCCGGCGGCATGATGAAGATTTGAGACAGATCCATGACGGAGCTGCGAAGCAGCCAGACGAACGGCACGATGAACATCGCGGAGACGATCAGCAGGGCGACATACCCCGCGGCAAGCTTCATCCTGGATTCTCTCATGTTCTGTCCCCCTCGTAGTGCACCCAGGATTTCGAGGTTTTGAATACGATGACCGTGAAGATCAGGATAATGACGAAGAGCACCCATGCCAGCGCGGACGCGTAGCCCATCTCGGTGTCCCGGAACGCGGTCCGCCACAGGTAAAACACGAAGAACAAGCTTTTGTTGTTCGGCCCGCCCTGCGTCAGGATGTACGCCTCGCTGAACACCTGGAAGGAGCCGATGATCGTCATGATCGTATTGAAGAAGATCGTCGGCGTCACCATCGGAACGGTAATGTGACGCAGCTTGTGGAACCAGCCGCCGCCGTCGACGTCGATGGCCTCGTAATACTGCTTCGGAATGCCGGACAGCCCGGCCAAGAAAATGATAACGGTGCCGCCGATGCCCCATAAGGTGGTGAGCACGATGGACGGAATGACGCTCGCCTCCCCGAACAGCCAGCTGCTCGTCGGAAGATGCAGCTTCTCGAGCGCCGTATTGACGAGGCCGAGGTCTGGGTTCAGCAGCCATAGCCAAATCATGGAGGAGGCCACGGCCGGCACGATGCTCGGCAAGTAAATGATCGTCCGGAACACGGAGCGGCCCTTGACGTTCATATTCAGCAGAAGCGCCAGGATGAACGAGATGACGATAACCGCCGGGACGCGCAGCACGACGAAATAGAACGTCGTGCCGAGCGATTGGTAGAACAAATCGTCCTCGCCCGAGAACAGCTTCGCGTAATTGTCGAATCCGATAAAAGTCGTGTGCGCCTTGAAAACGTTATAGTCCGTCAAGCTTAAGTAGAAGCTGGCAACCATCGGTCCCAGCGTGAAAATCAGAAATCCGAGTATGGCCGGCGCCGTGAACAGCAGGCCGTAAAACAATGCTTTCCGCTCCCTTGCGCTCATGCGCCCCCGCGCCGCCTTCGCTTCCGGCGCGGCGGGTCTTCCCAGAGCCGGTACTGCCATGCCGACTACCTCCTGTCTATGCAAGAGGACAGCGTTCTTGGGCAAGAACCGCTGTCCCCATGCCTGTCTGTCATCCGCGGCTGCGGAAGGCGTTAATTGTTAATGTCGCGGCGTCCCTGGACCTGCTCCTGCGCTTTCGCGGCGACCGCGTCCAGCGCGTCCTTGGCCGATTGCTTGCCGAGCCAGACTTTGTCCAATGCGGGATTGACGACATCCATGATCTTGTTGAAGTTCTTGACGTAGGCCGTCGGCGTCGCGTGGCTGTGGTTCAGCAGCACGTCGATGATCGCCCCTTTGTATCCGGACGGTCTGGAAGGCAAATTCTCCGTCCACTTGGACAGCTTGCCCGCGTCCGTGTACCAATCCTTATGCGAAGGCATCCAGGTGCCTGCGGTCAACAGGTCGAGCGACGCTTCCGGGTCGAGCAGCGCCTTCAGCAGCTCCCACGATTCCTGCGGATGCTTCGTGGACTTGAAGATCGAGAACATGCCGCAGACGACGGTCGTGACCGGTTCTTTCATAATCGGAAGCACGCCGACATTGAAGTTGAATTTGGATTGCGCGAGCGCGGTGGTCGCCCATTGGCCGTCGATAGCCATGGCAACCTTCTTCGTCTGAAGCGCCACGTTCGTGCCCGGAATGTTCTTCGCTTGCAGCGGTGACGGCGCGACATGGTACACGTTGATCAGATCGGCCAGCTTCTGGATCGCTTCGACCGCTTCCGGTTGATTCAGACCGAGCGTCTTGCCGTCGGGCGAGAGGAAATCCCCGCCGTTGGAATAGATGAAGTTGCTGTACGCGCCCCACCAGGTCGGCAGGTTGATGCCGAACTGCTTGATGTTCTTCGGATCGAACGCGGGGTCGTCCGCGCTGCGTCCCTTGCTGTCGACCGTCAGCTTCTTCGCCACGTCCACGAATTGCTCCCACGTCCATGCCTTGGACGCATCGGCCGGAGGCGGTTCGATGCCGGCTTCCTTGAAGACGTCTTCGTTGTAGAACAGGCCGAAGGTTTCCGGTCCTGGCGCGATCCCGATCACGTTGCCCGGCTCGGAGGAATAGGTGATGTTCGGCACCAGCGCATCCAGCGTGATCTCGCTGTCCTTATCCAGGAAATCCTGCAGGTTCAGGAATTTCCCCTGCTCCGCGAGCGGAAAGGCGATCGTCGCCGATTCCATCATCGCCACGTCGGGCTCGTCGTTGCCCGCGACCATCGTCGTCAGCTTCGTATCGTAATCCGCCGTGATCGCTTGATAATCGACCTTGATGTTCGGGTGCGCCTTCTCGAACTTGGCGACCGCGACCTTCGCCGCCGCGACTTCGTCCGGCGCGCCCCAGCCGGTAAGGCGGAGCGTGATCGGCTCCCCGCTGCCGGCGTTCGCCGTACCGTCCTCGGCATCGTTCGCGCCGGAATTGGCTGCGGATGCGTTCGTTCCACCGTTATTGCCGCCGTCCGACTTGGAGCAGCCCGACAGCGCGGTTACGGCCGTCAGCAGCAAGACTAGAAGCAAGGCGGGCAGCTTCCATTGTTTCCTGATCATTGTTCTTGAGCCCCTCTCTGCGTTCATCCTCATTGGCTCATAGCTGCAGTCTATGATGGTTTTATTGTACGAGATCGACAGCGCTTACAAAACCCGAGCATTTCTAGAATGGTGGACTTTTATTGGGCATTGTGCGGCAGATGGACGATAACGCTCGTGCCTTCGCCCGGGGCGGATCGGATGCGGATGCCGTACGCCTCCCCGTAAGCCATCCGAATGCGCGAAATCGTGTTCTTGATGCCGACGGAGGCCGATTCCTTGTACAGAATGGCATCGATGCCTTCCTTGCTGATCCCTCTTCCGTTGTCCCGGATTTCGAAGAACCGGTCTTGGCCTTCCGTCCAGCCGCGGATCGCAATGCGTCCGCCCGTCTCCATGGCGCTGAAGCCGTGCAGGATGGCATTCTCTACGAACGGCTGGAACAAGAGCCGTGGCAGCTTCTCCTCGTAGAGGGCGGGCTCGATTTCGTAGATCACGCTGAATTTGCCTTCGAACCGGGCCGACATGATATAGAAATAATTCCGCATCCATTCCAGCTCCTCCGACAAATGGACGGCACCCCAATCCTTGCGGGATGTATAGTGCAGCATGTTGGACAGGCAGACGAGCATCTTGCTCAGCTCCCGCTGGTTGTTCTCGATGGCCGTCCAGTTCATGATATTGAGTGTGTTGTACAGAAAATGGGGATTCATCTGCATGTTCAGCGCATGGATCTCCGCTTCCTTCTCCTTCAGCTTGATCTCGTAATTCTCTTTGACCAGCATCGCGATGCGGTCGTTCATGCGGTTGAACCGCTGCGAGAGCAGGCCGAATTCGTCGTTGCGGGTCACCTCCACCCGGGTCTGGAAATCCCCTTCGCCCACGGAACGCATCGCGCTCATCAGCTTCTTGATCGGCACCGTGACCCGGCCGAGTATGAAATACGCGAACAGCAGCGCGACGCCCCCGAGCGCCAGCGCGCTCACGATCGTCGAGGTGCGGATGACCGGCACGAGGCTGCCGACGAGCGCGGATTGCGGCGTGACGACGATCGACAGCCAGCCCGTCACCTCCGAGCGGTCGAAGACGACGATCTGATTGGCCCCGTTCAGCTTCAGCCGCGTCGTCCCGCTTCCTTGCGCACGGAACGCGTCGATCCAATCCTGCTTGTACGTTCCGGTGACCTGGGACTTGTCGCTCGACGCAACGACGACATCGTTCGGATCCAAGACCATGTACGTCGATCCCGCGGGTATGCTCTTCTCGAAGAGGGCATCAAGCACCGTCGACTTGTAGCTGATCGTCAGCACCGGCCGTTCGACGCCCGGCTTCAGCTTCACCAGCGTGCTGTCCTCCAGATGAGAGAAATTCAACAGCCTTGTGGCGGAGAACAAGTAGCGGAATTCGATATCGCCGTCCTTGAGCCAGGCTTGATCGAACATGCGGGTGAAATCGTACGTCGGGTACCAGACCATTTTGCCCGCCGCTTCCTCGGCCTCCTTATAGATCTGCGACTTCGCAGGGTCTCCCTGGGGCAGCGATCTCGTCAAGCCGAAGTTGAAGTACGACGTCCACAGCTGGACTGCGTACACATCCTCGTTCTGGGAGAAATATTTGCTCAGGATGGCCGAGATTTTGCGGTCGGCGGCGACGAGCTGCTCGTCCGCGGAAGGGTCGAGGTCGTTGAAAATCCGGAACAGGTCCTTGTCCACGAACAATGCCCTGCTATTCTGGTCGGCGACCCCGAGCTTCGTATCGATCACGTCGTTGTTCTTCTTCACGACGGCATAGACGTTCTTCTGCGCCTGCTCCGTCACGACATGCAGGCTCGTCCGGTAGAACAGCGTGCTCAGCACGAGAAGCGGCAGGGCGATAATAATCAAATAACTCAGCAGCAGCCTCGCCTTGAACGTCATGGGCGGGCCTCGTTTCCGTCCTGCTGCGAAGGAATCCGTTTGTACGCTTCCGGTGACAGCCCGACCTGCTTCTTGAACATGCGCGTAAAATATTTCGTATCCCGGTAGCCGCAGCGCTCCGCGATCTCATAGATCTTGAGCTGTCCGGCGGCAAGCAGCTCCTTGGCCTGGCGCATGCGCGCTTCCGTCAGATGGTCGGAGAACGATCGTCCCGTCCAGCTTTTAATTAACGTGCTGAAATACGAAGCGTTGAAATGAAATCGCTCGGCCGCCTGCTCCAGCGTCAGATCGTCCCGATAATGCTCCTGAATCCAGGCGAGACACTGTTCGACGATTTGCTCGCTGCGGCCCTGCTTCCGGGCGGTCAACGACAGATGCACGTCGCTCAGTCGCAGCAGCAGCAAGTCCAGGAGCGTCCCGCTGCCGGCGCAGGCCGGAATTTCAAAGAGGGCCGTATCCGCGAGAATGCTGCCGATTCGGCGATCGACGACGTCTCTCGTGCGGCTTTTGATCTTCATGACCGTCAGCGCCGCGTAATCCTTCATCAGCTTCGGGTCGGTATGCCCGCCTGCCGCGAGTTGCCGGAACGCGCTCCGCAGCAGCCCCTCGGCACTAGCCATCGTCGGCTCCTGAAGCGCCTCGAACAGCTGCTCTCCGTCCAGGCCGAAGACGGGCGCGGCGACCGGCGTAAGCGCCGCGCCGCTTACGGCTCCCTGCCATTCGTCATGGAAGGCATGCGCCAGTGCGGCTTGGGCCTGCCGGTACAGCTGCGGAATATCCGCGGCGTCTGCCGCGCGGTCCGAGGCAAGGCCTGCCGTGACGATGCCGATACCGTGAGAGAGCGCAATGCCGGGACGCAGGGAGGCGGACAGCGCTTGGAGCGCGGCGCGAAGCTCGTCCTGAAGCACCTGCGTGATCGGCTGGCGGAGGCACAGCGCCGTGACCAGCCGACTCCGCTGGCCGGGTTCGGTCTGCAGCGCGAACGTGCAGGCAGGGCCGAACGCCACAACCGAACGCTCCAGCTGGCCGACCAGCGACCGGAGCAGCGCCTCGGGGCTGCCCGCGTATTGCGCATCCGGGGCGTTCGGTATATTCGAGGCGCTTGGTGCATCCGAGAAGTTCGGTCCATCCGAGAAGCTCGGTGCATCCGGGGCGTTCGGTATATTCGAGGCGCTCGCTGATTCCAGAGCATTCGGATCGCTCGTTGCATCCGGGACGTTCGAACCACCCGGGCTGCGCTCGGCTTCCGGCACGGCCGGGACGTCCGGGGCGTTCGTCGCGTCCGGCTCCCCAGCCGCGTCCGCCGAGCTGCCGGCTTCCGTCAGCACAAGCGCGGTCGCCTCGCGCAGCAGCGGCCACTCCGCCAGCTCCGCCCGCCCTTCCGCGGGCATCTCACCGCTCAGCCACAGATGAAGCAGCCGGTCCCGGTAGGCGGGAGACGCGAGCGCGAACCGCAGCTTAAGCTCGTCCGACTCGCCCCACTCCTTCCGCTCCGCCTCGAGCTGCCGTTCCAGCCGTTCCAGCAGCACCTCCACTTTGTCGGCATCGATCGGCTTCAGCAAATAATCGAAGGCGCCGTGCCGGATCGCGGTCTGCGCGTACTCGAACAGATCGTACGCCGACACCATGACGATCTTCGCAGGCAGCCCTTCAGCTGCAGCCAGCTTCAAGAAGGCAAGCCCGTTCATATTGGGCATTTGGATATCGCTGAGCACTACATCGGGCCGCTCCGAACGGACACAAGCGAGCGCGGACTCGCCGTCCTTCGCCGTCGATACCCGCGCAAGCGGACGCATCGATTGAATCATGGCGGCCATCCCCCGCAAGTGCCGCGGCTCGTCGTCCACGATTAGAATGTGCATGTCGTTCCCCTTTCCGCCCGTCAGAACGGCAGTTTCTCTATACAGTACTACGGCGGGCGAAGCTTTGGATAGAGGCGAATCCAGCCATAGCCTCCACGTATAGCACAAGACGGCTCCCGCAGCAGGATGCGCCGGAACCGTCTTGTTAACGTTGTGATATACAGTTGCCGCAGGGAAACAACGACTCCACGGTCCACATTCATGCGTGATGGACACCAGATCCGCTAATGGTCCAGTTTGCCCCCTACTACGTGACTCGACGGACACAGGATCCGTTATTAGCCTTCAATGCCGCATTCTACCAGGCTTTTGGTTCATATAACGCATCTCCTGTCCGTTTCTCCCCGAATAAAAGGGGGTTTCGGAGCAAATAGCGGATCTCCTGTCCGGTCCGGGCGGCGGCAATCGATTAACCGACTTAAAGACCGACGGCAAATAACATTAAGGATCTATCAGCAGGTCGCTTGGCGCTTCTGGGGTGCGCGTTGCCCAGCCGACTGCCCCTGCGCGACTGCGCTGCTATGCCCGCCAGGCGCCTTCCGCACTGCGCCGTACCCTGCCACGCCGCTCACTGCGCTGCCAGCCAGGCGCCTTCCGCGCCGCATTCCAACCGCGCACTCATGCTCCGGCCGCTATCCGCTCTTCGCCGCCTTCCCAGCGCACGATAATCTCTACCGGCACGTTGCAGCGCACGGTAACGGCAGGCTTCTCGTCCGCCGAAGACCGGGCGGCGCAGGACAGCTCCAGCATACCGTCGTTCCCGAACGGGTAGCGGTCGACGCCGTGCGCTTCCAGCAGGCGCACGTCCCAGATCAGCTTGCCGCCGGATACGTCGGCGCGCAGGCCGAACACATACTCGAACAGCACGGCGATCGGCGCAAGCCCGCTCCAGCCGACGAAATTCGGCTTCGCCGGCTTGCCCTGCGCGATCGTCTCGGGCGCGTACGTTTCCCAAATCGTGCCCGTTCGCGCGAGGACGTCCGCGACGTTGCTCACATGGGTGCGGGCTATCTCGTGCGCCAGCGCGTCGCGGCCATAGGCGCTGAGCCCGCGCAGCACCATGTAATTCGTCGGCATCCAGACGCCGCCCCGCCAGTAGTCGCCTTCCGGCTGATAGTTCGGATCGTCGGCGGACAGCGACGGAATCCGGTGCGGCCGGTTGAACTCGGCGGGATTCTCGAGATGCGCAATGAACCGTTCCAGCCGCTCCACGGGCACGGCATCGGCGAGCAGCGCCCAGTAAGCGCCGATCGATTTCATGCCGAGATGCGTGCCGTCCGGGCGCAGGTCGTAATAGTACGCCGTCCCGTCGTCCCACAGCTTCTCGTTGATGACGCGGACCAGCCGTTCCGACTCCTCCGCAATGTCGCGGACTTCCCCGCTTCGGCCGACCGTCTCCGCCATGAGCAGCAGCAGCTTGGCGGACAGCAGCTGCTGCAAGCACGTATCGACCCAGACCAGATGGCCGTGATAGAACTCGTCCGCCTGGTAAGGCAGCTCGGCAGGCATCCGCGGCTGATTGTCCATGCCGCAGCCCCAGCCGGAAGACCAGTACGTGCCGTCGGGCCAGGTGCGATACGCTCTCAGCCAGCGGTGATAGGCGAGCAGCACGGGGAAGACGCTATCGAGGCGCGCGCGATCTCCGGTAATTCCGTAATACTCCCATTCCGACCAGGCCAGCACGTTCGGCCCGGTGCTCGCCGGGTCGAACCGATGGAACCGGTCTTCTCCGGCCGACGTGTTGATCTGCCGGCAGATGAAGCCGTCCGGATGCTGCTTGGCGTACAGGTTATCGAGCGTCCGCTGGAACGCGAACGCGCGATGGCCGTACTTGGCGAACATCATGATGAAGCAGGAATCCCACATAAACAGGCAATCGTTGAACGCCGTGTCGATATAATTGGCCACGAACCCGCTGCCCTGCTCGGGCCGGCGAAGATGATCGAAGGCCAGCTCCCACGCCTTCCAATAACAATCGATCTCGGCCTCATGCTTCGCCCAGCGCGGCGCCGGCAGCAGCTGCTTCGAGGACGCGAACGCCGGGAGCGCGTTCGCTTCCGCTTCCATTGTCAGAAACGCATTCTCCCCTACGAGCGCGTTCGGCACGTACGTGCTGTAGTACCGGTCCTTCTGAACCTGCTGCCACTGCCGCTCATGCACCTTCGGGCGTATGCCCTGCGTATTGTTCGCCGTCATCGCCGATCCTCCGATCCATACTTGCTATTGATTTCCCGATATAGCGTAATGCCCGACGTCCCGTCCGGCTCGATCAGCAGCGTCTCCTGCCCCCCGTCCCAGCGCACCGTCAGCTCCAGCGTGACGTTCGACCGCACCTCCACCTGCGGCCGATCGAACCGGGACGCGCGCGCGGCGCAACGAAGATCGAGCAGCCCGCCGGCGCCGTACGGATAATCCGAGACGCCGTGCTCCTCCAGCAGCCGCACATCCCACAGCAGGCGCGACTCCGGCGCCGAAGGCTGCAGCCCGAAGCGGTATTCCAGCAAGACGGCGATCGGCGTAAGCCCTCCCCAGCCGACAAAATCCGGCTTCGCCGGCTTGCCCGGCGCGGCCTGCTCCGGCGCGTAGTTCTCCCAGATGGTGCCGGTCGCTTCGTACACCTCCAGCACCTGCTCCGCGTGATTGCGGGCGATCTCGTCCGCCAATGCGTGACGGCCGGTCGCGCGCAGGCCGCTCAAGACCATATAATTCGTCGGCATCCAGACGCCGCCTACCCAATAATCGCCGTCCGGCCGGTAAGCCGGATGGTCCGCCGACAGCGAAGGCACGCGATGCGGGCGGTTGAAAGCCCGCGTATCGTCCAGATGGGCGACGAACCGCTCCATCCGCTCTTCCGGCACGATGCCGGCAAGCAATGCCCAATAAGCGCCGATATTCTTCAGCCCGGTCAGCGTGCCGTCCGGCAGCCTGTCGTAGTAGAACGCCGTCCCCTCGTCCCACAGCTGCTCGTTGATGAGCGCCGTCAGACGATCCCGTTCCTCGATCAGATCCGCGATATCCGCCTCTCTGCCGAGCTCATGCGCCATGGCGATCAGCAGCTTAGCGGCATAGACCTGGAACATGCAGCTGTCGCACCAGACCAGATGCCCATGATGGAAGTAGTCCTTATCCTTGTCCGTATTGCCCGGAATGCGCGGAAGGTTATCCGCCGCGCCGGACCAGCCGTTCGCCCAATAGGTGCCGTCCGGCCAAGTCCGGTACGCCTTCAGCCAGCGATGATACGCCGCTAGCGCGGGAAACGCGTTCGCCAGACGGTCTTTATCCGCCGTCGCCTGATAATGCGCCCATTCGGTCCACGGCATCACGTTCGGACCCGTGCTCGACGGATCGAACCGGTGGAAGACGTCGGTGCCGTCCCGCTGCCGGATCTGCCTGCAGATGAAGCCGTCGGGATGCTGCTTGGCATAGAAATTATCGAGCGTCCGCTGGAAATCGAACGCCCGGCGTCCATAGCCGCCGAACAACAGGATGAAGCTGCTGTCGTACATGAACAGATCGTTATTGAAAGCGGTATCGATATAGTTCGCGACGAATCCGTTCTGCTCGTTCGCTTGACGCAGATGCCCGAAGGCCAGCTCCCACGCTTTCCAATACAGATCGATTTCCCGCTCGCGGCCTTCCCAATACGGACGGGGCAGCAGCTTCGCCGCCTCCTCGTACGACGGCAGCTCCTTGTTCTCGCGCGGAAGCCGAAGGAACGCATTCTCCCGAACGAGCGCGCTCTTCACATACATATCGTAATAACTCATCGGCTCGCGGCGGAAGGAATCCTTCCATGCGGGCAGCTCCCGATCCGCTCCATCATTCTTCATGCGTCCGTTCCCCTCTCGTAAGCATATTGCCCGCCCGTCTCACAGCACGTACATCTGCCCGTCCCTCGGCCACTCCACTTCGCCGCGGAATACTTGCTTCGCCGCCGCGACGGACGCTTCGGTCCTGCTCGCGTACGCGTGGATCAGCAGCAGCTTGCCGACGCCGGCTGCCTCCGCGATCCGCGCCGCGTCGATCGCGCCCGCGTGCATGTACGCATTGTCGTCCGGGTTCGCCGCGATCGGTCCGAGCGCCGCTTCGTGGATGAGCAGGTCGCTGCCCTTCACGTGCTCGCCGATCGGCGGGTAATACGCGGTATCGCCGGTGAAGGAGAAGACTTTGGAAGTCTGTTTGTCCTCGAACCGGTAGCACAGCCCCTGCACGGGATGAATCGTCGGGCACGTACCGATGCGGAAATCCCCGTTCTCGTAACTATCGCCGGGCACGAGCGGGATAAGCGTCGGCACGTTCGCGGCATCGAAGTACCGCTCCGCATGCAGGAAGCTCATCGCGCGCGTCACGATCAGCATCAGATCCTCCGCCGGGCCGACGATCTTCAGCTCCTGAAGAGGCTTGCCCTTCATCAAGAAGTAGTACAATAGCGACGGCAGCGACATGTAGTGATCGTGATGAAAATGCGTGAAGAACACATACTCCAGCTGCAGCGGATCGATGCCCCGGCCGCGCAGGTTCGAGATGACCGACCAGCCCGTATCGACCAGATAGCGGTCATTGATCAGAAACGTAGGCGAATCGCCGCCGACCTCCGGGATCGCGCCCGATGTGCCTAGAATAGTAACGGTCGTCCGATTGTCCATGGTTCGCTCCTCCTTCGTTAGATGGCTAACCGCATGCCGTCATGCGCGACCTTCACGTCGCCGGAATGGCCCTCCGAGACGATCTGCGTCAATTCGTCCGTCCGCAAATCCCACTCGTGATGAATGTGGGTGATCACCATGTTGGCGATGCCCTGCTCCTTCACGAACGCGTTCAGCTTCTCCGGATGGATATGGCCGAACTCGTGAATGACCAGATCCGCATCCGGCAGCACGCGGACGATGTCGGCGGAAGACAGCACGTCGCCGCTCACGACGATCTTCTTGCCGTCGATATGCAGCACCATCCCGTATGCGACGGGAGCGACCGCATTGCCGTGACGGTCGTCGATTTTGCGCCAGTTCTCGTTATTCAGATGCATCGTCTTGAAGAATTCGATCCGCAAGCCGTCCCGCTCGAACACGAACTCCTCGTCGTATTCATGCGCTTCCAGCTGGAACGGATAGACGTCCGGCGGAATGATGAACATCGACTGCAATTCGCCGACTTTGCGAATCGTGCTTGCGGGACCGTAGATCGGCAAATTATCCGGCTTATACGTCAGCTGCAGATCCTGGATCAGCATCGGCAGGCCGCCGGCGTGGTCGGGATGCCAGTGCGTCAGGAAGACGGCCTCGATGCTCTTGGGATCTTCGCCCATTTGCTTCAGGAGCATGCTGACCGGGCAGCCGCAGTCGATCACGTACAAACGTCCGTTCTTCTTGATCGCCATGCTGCAGTGATGGCGGTTCGCCGTCGAAACGCCGGCGCTCGTTCCCAGGAATAATAGTTCTGTCATATGCCACCTCATCCGATTGTTGTTTATTCGATGATCGTTATTCTTTGACGCTTCCGAGCACAATGCCGTGTACGAAATACTTTTGCAGGAACGGATATACGATCAGGATCGGCAGCGTCGCGACGAAGATTTGGGCCGCGCTGTTCGTCCGGTCGGAGACCAGCTTGAGCAGCTCCGCGTCCTTCGGCGTCAAGTACCGCATATCCCGCTGGATCACGACGGTTTGCAGGAAGCTTTGCAGCGGATAATGCGAGGGCGAATTCATGTAGATCAGCCCGTCGAACCAGCTGTTCCAATGCGATACCATGCTGAACAGCGTCAGCGTCGCCAGCGCGGGAACGGAAAGCGGCAGGAAGATTTTCCACAGCACGATGAACGGATTGGCGCCGTCGATCATGGCGGATTCCTCCAGCTCCTTCGGCAGGCTGCGGAAGAAATTGAGCAGCAGCACCAAGTTGTAGACGGGCACTGCCCCCGGGATGACGAGCGCCCAGATCGAATCCATCATGCCGGTCATCTTCACCGTCATGTACAGCGGGATCAGTCCGCCGCTGAACAGCATCGTCAGCACGAAGAACCAGACGTATCCCGTCCGCCAGCGGAATTGGCGGATTTCCTTCGACAGCGGATACGCGGCCAGCACGGTCAGCAGCATATTGACGGACGTGCCCAGCAGCACCCGTTTGAGCGAGACGGCGAACGAAGAGAGAAACTCCTGTTTGCTGAGTACGTTCTCGTAGGATGCCAGCGTGAATTCGACCGGCCACAGCTTCACCCATCCGGCGGCGGCCGCCGAGGACGAGCTGAAGGAGATGGCCAGGATATGAATGAACGGCACGATGCACAGCAAGGAAAGCGCCGTAAGAAAGGCATAGTTAAAGGCGATAAATACTTTTCTGCTCCATGACAATCGGTATACCATTGCCGCTACCCTCTCTCAGCCAAGGTTAAAATATTCGGTAGTTCGCAAACCGGTAGGCCATGCCGTACGAACACGAGATGAAGACGAAGGATACGACGGATTTGAACAGTCCGACGGCCGTCGCCACTCCGTATTGCGCTTGTTCCAGGCCGAGCCGGTAAACCAGCGTATCGATAATATCTCCGCTTTGATAGACCTGCGAGTTATACAGATTGAACACCTGATCGAAGCCCGCGTTCAGAATCTGCCCGAGGCTGAGCGTGGACAGCAGAATGACGATCGGCACGATGCCGGGCAGCGTCACGTTGAGTGTCTGCTTCCAGCGGCCCGCTCCGTCGATTTCGGCCGCCTCGTACAACGCCGGATTGATGCCGGTCAGCGCCGCCAAGTAGACGATCGTGCCGAAGCCGAATTCCTTCCACACGTCGGTCGATACCAGCACGAACGGAAACCACCGGTTGTCGCCGAGGAAGAAGATCGGCTTGATGCCGAGCGAACCCAGCACCTGATTAACCAAGCCTGACGAAGGGGACAAAATATCGAGCAATATGCCGCCGAGAATGATCCAGGACAAGAAATGCGGCAGATAGATCAGCGTTTGGAAGACGCGCTTGAACGCCATCTTGCGGATCTCGTTGAGCAGCAGCGCGGTGACGATCGGCGCGATCAAGCCGCAGACCATCTTCATAAGGGCGATAAAGATCGTGTTATACAACACTCTGTACGTGTCCGGAAGCGAAATGACGAATTTGAAATTATCCAGCCCGACCCATTTGGAATGCAGCATGCCCCTGGCCGGGATATACTTTTCGAACGCGATGATCATCCCCGCCATCGGTCCGTAGCAAAAGATCAGCACGATGATAACGGCGGGCAGCAGCATGAAATGGTAATACCATTCGCGCGCCCATCTCCTGAGAAACACATGGACTCCCCCAGTAATGGAAGGCAGGGAAAATAAACCGAGTTATTTCCCCCCTCGCTTCCTATTCAATTGCAGCCGTCCAGCCTCGGCGGGCTTATTGGGCCTGCTTGGCGTACCAGTCGTTGACTTCCTGCGTCATCCGGTCGCCGCCGAGCGAATTCCATTCCGTGACGAACTTATCGAAATCGTCGACCGGCGCTTTGCCCGTAATGATCTTCGTATACAGCTCCTGTTCCTTCTGGTCGAGAACCGACTTCTTCGCTACCATCGTCGGCGTCGGCGCTCCCGTGAACGAGTCGAACCAGAAGCGGTTGCTCGTCAAATACTGATTCATGATGTCGAGCGAACCGTGCGGCTTGGCGACCATCCAGCTGCTCCAATTGCCGGTGTTGCCGCCCAAGTACGCTTCCACGTCCTTGTAGTACGCCGAGCCGACGACGCTGTCCTTCACGAGCGAAGGATCCTTCGCCTCGACCGCCTTCGGCAGCTGGCCGCCCGCTCTGGCCTGGGCATCCTGGGACATGACGATGATCGGATTGAGCTTCCAGTACGTGTCGCTCGTTTTCCCTTTGTGGAATTTGTCCGTTTCCGGCGTCGGGAACGCGTTGTCGACTTCGATGAATTTATTCAGCAGCTTGATGGCGGCTTCCGGATTCTTGCTCTCCTTGGAGACGACGTAGTAACCGTCGACGCCCGTACCGACGACGATGTTCCCCGAGTTCATGCCGATCTGCGTCATGGCCGGCTGGTCGTCCGCCGAAGGAAGCGGATAAACTTCCCAATCCTGCGTCACTTTATTGTCCTTCACGACGGCGCTGGGCAGCGGCCAGCTCGTCGTCCAGAATTGACCGAACGCCATGCCGGCTTTGTTGTTGGCGACCAACTCGTTTTCTTTCGTATGGTCCTTCGTGAAGAACTCCGGATCGATCTGGCCGGATTTGTACATATTTTGAAGCGTTTGAAGCGCCGTCTTCATCTCGGGCTGAACGCTGCCGTACACGAGCTTGCCGGAAGCGTCCTTCACCCATGCGCCCGGATAGGCGTGGTAGCCGTTGAAAATGCCTTCGAAGCTGAACGCTTGGTTGTAAATTTCTTTTTGGGCGATGAGGCCGAACGAATCGTTCTTGCCGTTGCCGTCCGGATCGTCCTTCGTGAACGCTTCGGAAATCGCGAGCAGGTCCTGCATCGTCTTCGGCTCCGGCAGGTTCAGCTTCGTCAGCCAGTCTTTGCGGATGAACAGGAACTGCGCCGAGTTGTACGGGCTGTCCGTCACCGGAATCGCCATCAGCTTGCCGTCGAACTTGGCCGTGTTCATCTCCGCCCCGCCGTCCGCCGTCATGAACGCTTTCGTATTGTCCGAAGCGTACTTGTCGTAGACGTCCGTCAAATCGTAAACCAGGTCGTTGTCGACGAGCTGCTGCAGCTGCGTCCGGTTGACTTTCATCAGATCCGGCAGGTCGCCCGAAGCGATCGTCAGGTTCACCTTGTCGTCATACTGCTTGGAATCGACCATCCATTTGTTCTTGATCTGGATGCCGAGCTCGTCGGCATAGGCGTCGTACACGCTGTTCTTGTCGTAGCTCTGGCCGTCGTCGAACTTCAGGTTCGGGTCGGATTGCCCGACGATCGTGAAGTCGATCGGCGTCTCGTATTTGCCCGTATTGACCGCCGGCGCCGAATCGGACGCGTTCGCCGCATCGGCCGCATTTCCCGAAGCCGCCGCGTTATTCGCCGCTTTGCCGTTTGCCGGCTGGTTCCCCGTGTCGTTCGCATTGTCCGAGTCGGACTTGGAGCATGCCGACAAGACCAGCGCGCTTGCCATGCAGAAGATGGCCAGCTTGTTCATGTGCTTGCTTCTCATTCGTACTTCCCCCTCAAAGGCTATTGAATGCATAATGGCTGAGACATTAACGCAAAGCTGCAAACCGAAACCAACGAAACGCCGCAACAAGAAACAAATCGATCAAATGAACGCCGCAAGCCTCCCCTTTCTTGATTAAAGCCGATATCGAATGTGCTGCTTCCTTCACTAGAATAGTCACTCCACGCGCAAGTGTCAATCGTTTTCGATCAAAAATATGATCATTAACAATCACTTAACGTTATATATGATCTTACCGAATCGAAATTGTTAGATTTTGGATGTAAACCATGTTCGAAACCAATCGTAATTGCGAAAATTATCGTTTTCGATCATTTTCCTTGCTTTCGATGATCAAACTGCTATATTAATAGGGAAGGGATACAAAAATGTTTGTAAACGATCAAAATCGAAGAACCACAATCTGCAAAGGGCGGTACCTATATGAAAAAGAGACATCTCGACATCATCGACATCGTGAAACGGAAGCCCTACGTCACTATCGAGGAGCTGTGTCAGGAGCTGCATGTCTCTCCCGCAACGATGCGGCGCGATTTGACTCTGCTTGAAGAGGCGGGCGAGCTGCTGCGCATTAACGGCGGGGCGATGTACAAGCAGCAGCCGGAGAGCGGCGAAGCCGATGGCCGCAAGCAGGTCGATCCGTATCTAGACGAGAAGCTCCGCATCGCGAAAGCGGCCGCCGCGCTAGTGAAAGAAGGCGATACGATCTTCATGGACGCGGGGTCGACCAATCAGCATCTCGGCGACTGCCTGGCGGAGAAATCCAATATCACCATCATTACGAACAGCCTCGAAATCGCGTACCGGCTCAATCCGATCAAGGACAAGCAGAATTTATCCGTCATCATATGCGGCGGCGCGCTGGGCGAAGCGAATCCCGACAGCATCGTCGGTCCGGTTGCGGAGAAAATGATCTCCATGTTCCGCGCAAACATTTGCTTCATCGGCACCTCGGCCTTCGATATCAAGCAAGGCATTACCGACGTCTATCTCGCGTCGGCCCGCATCAAGGAGAATATGATCGAGAACGCCAACAAGGTGTATCTCGTGACGGACCGCAGCAAATTCGGGCTGATCAACACCGCCTTCGTCTGCCCGGTCGACAAGATCGACCATATCATTACCGATCGGGACGCGCCGGCGGAGGATATCGGCTACTTGCAGGGCAGAGGCATCGCGGTGACGCTCGTGTAGATCGGGTTTTCGCGAGATTTCACGGGATTTCACGGGATTTCGCGGGATTTTCGTGAAGACCGCGATGAGGGAGGAACGAGCATTATAACCGCATCCGCATGCAAAAAAAGGAGCTGTCCGCAGCGGCCGCGAACACGGCCGTTACGGGCAACTCCTTTGTTACTTTGTCGATAAAGGTTGCGCCTGCATATTGTCGCCTGATCGCGCAATCCCTAGAAGAAATCCGTTAAGAACGTCGTCCGCCGCGGAATCGCCGCCTCCAGGCGGTCGACCAGGTCCGCCGCGCCCCGGAGACGCCCGATACGGGCGAGAAAGGCGGGCCGTTGATAGCCGAGGAGAAGCGCGGCCAGCGTTTGAATCGTGCAGCTCAGCAGCTCGCTCTCCGCAGGCATTTCGCCCTCCGGCAGCTTCGCCGCTTCCGCGCTCGTCCCGCCGTCCGCGAACGTCACGCGGAACATGCCCTGATTCCACTCCGCCTGCTCATCGGCAATGCGCAGGTAGAGCGGTTCGGCATCCGGACGGGCCGCGTACGGGATCTGCGTCAGGAATGCCTCCGCATCCACGATGCGCGCCATGAAGTACGGCGTCCGCTCCTGCTTGAACCGCGGATCGGCCGTCAGGAACGGCAGCTGGTCGTCCACGGGCGCTTTCAGCTCCGCCTTCGCGATCATCGAATCGTGATTGCCGATGAAATTCCACAGGCCGCGCCGCGCTTCCTCGTCCAGGAACACCATCTCGTGAATCGTCGCCGTCCGGTTCCGCACCAGATAGAACACGTACCCGCGCGCTTCGCCCTGCGGGTTCTCGTAGACGGCAATCATCCCTTTCTTGCCGAAATGCGTATCGCGCCATCGCGCTTCATCCCGTTCCAGCATGCCGTTATACTGCCGCGCATAGGCTTCGTAGAGCGGATTCAGCAGCTTCGCGTCCTTGGCCTTGCGCACGATGCGGCTGCCGGGGACCGCTTCGAACTTGGGCAGCTGCTCGACGGGGATTTCATAGTGAAGATGATCGACGTACGTTTCCCAGCCGTACTTGCGGTAGAACGCGAATTTGAACGGCGCCAGGAACGACAGCGTCTGCCCGTTGTCCCGCATCGTCTTCAACGATTGAACGAGCAGCTGGCCCACCATGCCGCCGCGGCGGTGTTCCGGCCAAGTCGCGACGCCGGCGATCCCGCCCATCCCGATACGGCGTCCGTTCACCCAGACATGGAAAGGAAGGAGCTCGAGCTTGGCGGCCAGCCGACCCTCCGCGAAATAACCCCAGGTTTGATTCGGATCCGCCTTGGCGGCCCGTTCTTCCCGCTCTGCCGCGGAGACCTCGTATTGAAAGGCAAATTCCGACAGCTCGTAGCCGTCCGGCAGCTCTTCCCGGCGCAGCACGCGTATTTCATTCATGCGAAAGCCTCATTTCGTCTTGGATTGGTTATCCGCTGCCAGCGGCTTCGATGTCGCCACGGTTATGCAGCGGAATTCGTTACCGAAATTGCATGTCGGGTCGCCATCGCGGTGCGGCCTGCATGCGCAATAATAGTGGTACAGCACGCCGTCGTGCATGATGACGGACGGCTTATGGGCATGGATGGCGTCAAGCTCGCCTTCTTCGCCGGAGCGGATGATCGGCTCTTCGACCTTCCTCCAATCCTTCAGGTTATCGGAGAACGCGATGCCTTCCTGCGCATGGCTGCCGTCGAAGCCGAAGAAATACATGATCCAGCGGTCCCCGTCCTTCACGACGTACGGGTCGCTCACGAACCGCGAATCCCAGCGGTCCTCCGACACCCGGAGAATCGGATTCGCTTCGGCGCGCACCCAATCCGTCATGTTGTCCGACACGGCGTAACCGGTCTGCTCGATCCAGTAATCGTGCTCATCCGGCCGATTCTTCGCATTATAAAATAAATAGAACTTCCCTTCGTGCTCGATCAGGCTCTCCTTATACAAGCCGCCGCGTTCCCATTCGGCGCCCTCCTCCGGCGTGAGGATCGGCTCCGGCAGGCGATGCCACTCGAGCAAGCTCTCGTCCTCCGACCAAGCGAGCCCGATCCGTCCCGGTCCGGCTTCGTAGCCGTCCTCCGGGTACGTATGGTAGACGAGCCAGTAGCGGCCGTTCCACTTCTTCAGCTTCGCCGGCCCTTCGAGCTCGTTCTCGCGCAGCAGCCAGCAGCCCGCCGTGTTGCGGCTGTCCCACCCGCTGCCCTCGCCGCGCTTCAGAATGACGCCGTAAGGCGACCAGTCGAGCAAATTGTCGCTGACCGCCAGCGCCGTCTGATAACCGATGCCGTTGAAGCCGACATGCAGCATGAAGAAACGATCCCCGTGCCGGAACACGAACGGGACGTCCACTGCCAGCTCGTCGTATGCGCCCGGCTGTCCCGAGCCTGCCAGCACCGGCCGGCCCAGCTTATATGGCGTTAAGTATCGGTCTATTCCCTGTGCAATCATATGAACCTCCCACATTGGTCGATAGCAGTACCGGGCCGCCGGCTCCCCTTTGCCGGTGATGATGCGTCTTGCGCTGCCGCGGCCAGCGGCGTCCTCTGTACGAAATTCGGCGTCTGCGCCGCTATCCCTGCCGCTCTGCAATGGAAACGCCGGGCGGAAATCGGCTCCAGCGCCTTTCATGCCCGGCTTCCATTCGCTGTCTCTATCGCAGAGAGAGCGCCGATCGCTCCGCAATATTCCCCGCGGTCGAGAACGAACGGAACGGCGCCGCGCAATTTCGTGTAGTTCACGATCGTTCGGATCAACGCGTCGTTCTTGATCAGCGTCGAGCCGATATAGACAATCGACGATGTCCCGCCCTGCGCCGCCGCTTGAACGCTGATCGTCGTGACCGTCTCCCCGACAAGTCCGATGATTGCCGCCAGTATATCCGCCGCGCTTCGGTCTGCATCGGCATGGGCCGCTTTGGCAAAATTGCTCGCCGTCAGATCGCCGGGAATCGGAGGCGTCGTGCCTTCGTAGATGTCGCTGACCTTCAAATCGATGCTGTCCCGGTTCCCTTGAAGGGATTCGCGAATGATTTCGTCGTAAGCAATCATGCCGGTCATCAGCCGGGCCAGCCCCATTAACGTTCCTCCGCCCACTCCGATTCCGCCGACCCTCCGATATTGCTCATTCGCGATATGATGAACGGACGTCCCGGTTCCGATGTTGGTCAGAATCAACGACGGACCCGCGTCGATGCCCTGCCGCGCCATCAGAATCCCGGCTCCGGAACAGGTCGCATCGAATTCAAGCATCCGCTGGATCGGCTTATTGCATTGCGCTTGCAGCGCTTCCGCCTTCCCGCCGGTCGCGCAAAACGCCGCCTCCGGGAAACTGGCTTCCAGCCATGCCGCTACCTCGGCGATATCCTTCGAAGGAAACGACCGATAATGAAGATTGCCATTCGTTCGATAGGCGATTTTCACGAGCGTCCCTCCTGCATCAATACCTACTTCCAACCTGTATCCCCCGCTTCTTCAGTTCGTGTCTCTATATAATAGTAGCACAGAGCGCGCAAAGTTTATCGGAGAGGATGATCGCCCTGCTCGCGGACGGCTCGACATTGCCTTGCAAATCAGGCATGCTTGTAATAGCCGCCTGTCCGCCGGACAGGCAAGCGCGCGATCGGAAGCGCGCATGACATTACCGCAGCGCCAAGGAGGAAAATCGATGGATTTGGAATTGAAGGGCAGGACCGTCATTGTCACGGCGGCCAGCAAAGGACTGGGCAAGGCGTCCGCGCTGCGCCTGTCGCGGGAAGGCGCGAACGTGGTCATCTGCAGCAGAAACGCGGCATCGATCGAAGCGGCGGCGGACGAGATCCGTTCGGCGACCGGCGGGGACGTGCTTGCCGCGCAGGCCGACATGTCATCGGCGGCCGACATTGAAGCCTTGATCGCCGCGGCCGCGGAACGGCATGGCCGAATCGACGGCCTCGTCTGCAACGCGGGCGGCCCGCCGGCAGGACCGTTCGCCGACATTACGGACGAGCAGTGGGAGTACGCCTTCCAGCAGAACCTGATGAGCGTCGTGCGGCTGATCCGGCAGACGCTGCCGCATTTTCCGGCGGAAGGCGGACGGATCGTCTACGTCTCTTCCACGTCGATCAAGCAGCCGATTCCGGGCCTTGTGCTCAGCAATACGCTGCGCCTCGGCGTGCAAGGCCTGATCAAGACGCTGTCCGACGAGTACGCGCCGCGCGGCATCCTGATCAACTCGGCCGCGCCCGGCCGCTTCGCGACGGACCGCGTCCGCACGCTCGACGAGTCGCGCGCCGCGTCCGCCGGCATCCCGTACGAGGAGCAACGTGCGCAAGCCGAACGCGAAATCGGCGTCGGCCGCTACGGCGAACCGGCCGAATTCGCCCGGTACGTCGCGTTTCTCGCATCGCCCGCGAACAGCTATGTGACCGGGCAAAGCCTGATGGTCGACGGCGGGCTGGTTCGCGGCGTGTAGAATCGCGGCGTGTAGAATTGAAGGGGCCGGCGCTTGGGCGCTGGCCCCTTTTGTTTGTTTGGCCCGTGTGCGTGGGGCGCAGCCGGCAGGCAAGCGCCGGCTGTGAGGCGGTGTCGGCCGGCTGTGAGGCGCTGCCGGTAGGCGGGGGGGCACCGGCTGCAGAGCGGGAGAAGCCTGCTGGCCGGCAGGCGGGGGCGGCTGCGAGGCGCTGCCGGTAGGCTGCAGGGCACCGGCTGCAGAGCGGGAGAAGCCTGCTGGCCGGCAGGCGGGGGCGGCTGAGAGGCGCTGCCGGTAGGCTGCAGGGCACCGGCTGCAGAGCGGGAGAAGCCTGCTGGCCGGCAGGCGGGGGCGGCTGAGAGGGGCGGCTGGCCGGCGGGGAGAGGGCTGTGAGGTGCTGCTGGCTGGCAAAGGGCGGCTGCGGGGTGCCGACTGGCCGATAGGCAGGGGCCGCCTGCGGCGACTGCTGGCCGGTAGGCGTGGGTGGCTGCAGGGCGTCGGCAGATAGTGGCCGACTGTGGACTGCCGGCTACCCGGTAGGCGGGGGCAGCTGCAAGGTACTGCCGTTAGGCGCGGGGCCGGCTGCGGCGACTGCTGGCAGGCAGGGCCGGCTGGCTGCAGTGCGGTGCGCATGTCGGCCGATATTTATGCCGGAAAGGCAGCTTTCGGTGACCCAGGAGCGCATTAATTCCGGCCAAAATTCCTGCCCGTCGGCAGCTTTTGACGCCTCCAGAGCGCATCCCGGCCAATATTCCTGCCCATTGGCAGCTTTTGGCGCTTCGAGAACGCATTCCAGCCGGAATTCCTGCCCGTAGGCAGCTTTTGGTGCCTCCAGAGCGCATCCCGGCCAGTAGCCTTGCAAAGAACCTTACACACTTGCCTCAGAATGACGAAAAGTCGAATAGTTGCTATACGAACAACTTTATTCGCGTCAGACCGACTAAAATGTCGGTAAAGTTGCTGTTCTGGCAACTTTTCCCGCCCCTGGCCGGTAAAAATGCCGGTAAAGCTGCTGTTCGAGCAACTTTTCCCGCCACGGACCGGCAATAATGCCGGTAAAGTTGCTGTTCGAGCAGCTTTTCCTCCCGGCCAATATTCCCGCCCGTAAGCAGCTTTTGGCGCCTCCAGAGCGCTTCCCGGCCAATATTCCTGCCCATTGGCAGCTTTTGGCGCCTCCAGAGCGCTTCCCGGCCAATATTCCCGCCCGTCGGCAGCTTTCGGCTCCTCCAGAACGCATCCCGGCCAATATTCCCGCCCGTCGGCAGCTTTTGGCGCCTCCAGAGCAGTAGACTTGCAAAGAACCTTACACACCTGCTGCAGAATAGCAAAAAAGTCGAAAAGTTGCCATTCGGGCAACTTAACTCGCCGCAGACCGGCAAAGTGTCGATAAAGTTGTCATTCGGACAACTTTATCCGCCGAAGACCTGCAAAAATGCCGGTAAAGTTGTCATTCGGACAACTTTACCGATGACGTAAATTTGTTTGTGTACCAAAGTTTGGAGTCTATCCAGACATAAGAAAAGTAGGGTATTCTCGGGATTGCGAAGTCACCAAGAAAGGAACCCTACTCAATGAATACTATACCCGAAATGGCACTATCTAATCTATTTGAAAATGCTGTCACTCAGTTCGTTAAAGACAATCTCGAGTCCATCATGCGTGCAGAAATTAAACAGTTCATGGAAGATGCGCCGGAAGGACACCCGAATAGCCGCAATGGCTACTACCGGCGCAGCCTGCACACCAAGTACGGCAATATCGAGGATTTATCCGTTCCTCGCGACCGCAATGGCGAGTTCCAGACGCAAATGTTCGAGCCCTACCAGCGCCGAGACGGGTGGCTCGAAGAAGCGGTGATTCAAATGTACAAGAGCGGGATGGGAACCCGCGATGTCGCACGATTCATCGAGGGGATGTTCGGAAGTCACTACTCGCCTACGACCGTGAGCAACATTACCGCCACCGTGCTTGAGGACATTCAGAACTGGCAGCAACGTCCCCTGCAGAAGCGTTACAGCGTGATCTACCTGGATGGCCTTTACGTCAAGCTAAAGCGCCGTACGGTCAGTGGCGAGGTCGTTTATTTCGCGATGGGAATCGACGAAGAAGGGCATCGTCAGATTCTGGGTTTCTACGTTGGCGGCCAGGAAAGCGCCAACGGCTGGCGTGACGTACTCAAAGACCTGTATAGCCGTGGAGTTCAAGAAGTCCTGCTGGGTGTGTTTGATGGGTTGCCCGGGCTAGACACGGCATTTCGTGAGACCTATCCCAAGGCCGACGTGCAGCATTGCGTCGTACATAAGGTACGGGCAACTTTCCCAAAAATCCGCGTGCAGCATAGAGCGGACTTCCTGGACGCGTTAAAGACCGTCTACAACGCGCCCGATCACGAGCTCGCGCTCGCCGAGTTCGATACGCTGAAAGCGAAGTGGGACAAGTTATACCCAAAGGAAATAAAGGCTTGGGAAGAGCAATTGACGACGCTACTAACGTTCTACAAGTACCCGTCCTTGATTAAAGAGGCCATTTACACATCCAATCCCATCGAGCGGATGAACAAAGAAATTCGCAAACGCCTAAAGCCCATGAACAGCTTAACGAATATGGATGCAGCCGAGAAAATTATCTATCTGGAGCTAACCGACTACAATGAGCGCTTTGAAACCCGGGTGATTCGCGGCTTCGGAGACCCGGTTGTGAAAAAGAAATTGACTGAGTTATTTAACAAGCGTTACCCACCAAATACGGGCGCGGAATAATCCCCCAAATCCATTAATCGCTTGAGCTACGTCCTTGACTACCGAACAAGTTCAGAAAATTCAATTTGTTGTTGGTGCGTTTCGGTGGGGGAATTTCCCCCACCGAAACGCACCAACAACGGTGACATATCCATCGTCCCGATGGATATTCCTACTAGCTTACACAAACTTCTTGACGCTACCACTTTACCCGCCGAAGATCTGCAAAAGTGTCGATAAAGTTGTCATTCGGACAACTTTGCCCGCCGAAGACCTGCAAAAATGCCGGTAAAGTTGTCATTCGGACAACTTTATCCGCCGAAGACCTGCAAAAATGCCGGTAAAGTTGTCATTCGGACAACTTTACCCACCGAAGATCTGCAAAAGTGTCGATAAAGTTGTCATTCGGACAGCTTTACCCGCCGAAGATCTGCAAAAGTGTCGATAAAGTTGTCATTCGAACAGCTTTGCCCGCCGCAGACGGTCGTGAAAAGCCGTGAAATCCTTCCCAGAGGCAGAAATTCGCAGCCTCACGTGGAGCAAAGCGGAGAATTCCTTCCCAAAGGCAGGAATTCATTGCTTCCCGGCCGAAATTCCTGCCCGTAGGCAGCTTGTGGCACCTCCGGAGCGCTTCCCGCCAAAACTTCTGCCCGTAGGCAGCTTTTGGCGTCTCCAAAGCGCATCCTGACCGGAATTCCTGCCCATTGGCAGCTTTTGCCGCCTCCAGGGCGCATCCTGGCCGGAATTCCTTCCTGTAAGCAGCTTTTGGCGCCCCCAGATCGCGTCCCGGCTGGAATTCCTGCCCAGCGGCAGCTTTTGGCGCCTTTGGCGCCTTCCGAGCGCATCCCGGCCGATATTCCCGCCCGTCGGCAACTTTCGGCGACCGCTATCCGCGGTCGTCCAACAGCCCCAGCCGCGCCGCCTTATTCAGCGCCTGCGTGCGTGAATTGACGCCCAGCTTGCCGTAGACGCGGGACAGGTACACCTTCACCGTCCCGATGGATAAAGCCAGCTCACTCGCGATTTCCTGATTCGTCGCGCCGCGGCGGATGAAATCCATCAGCGCCAGCTCGCTCTCCAGCAGCGGCTCGACGAGCTCGGGCGGCTTCGCCCGGCCCGCGGCCGCGGGCGAAGCCGCCGGCAATGCCGCCAGCAGCCGCGCCGCGTATTCGGCGTGCGCAGTCTCGCCGGCTGCCGCATACGCCTGCAGCAATTCGGCGGCTGCCGCTCCCTCGTCGAGGAAGCAGCGCGCATACGCATTCGCTTCCCCGATCGCGAGCGCCTCGCGCAGGGAGCGCATGGCGGCGGCACGCTGGCCGCGTCCGTGCTCGGCCACGGCTTGCAGCAGCGAGATTTCCGCCAGGCTGGAGAGCAGTGCCTCGCGCTCGGCCTGCGGCTTCAGCCATTCCAGCAAACGAACGGCCGGCGTGGATTTCCGCTGCCGGAGCAGCAGCCGCACGAGCGTCAAATACTCGAACTCGCGGTTGAACGCAGGCTTGTCCTTGTCCGACAGCCCCAGCGCGGCCAGTTCCTTCTTCGCCTCGGCGACGCGCTCCTCCGCGAGGTAGATGCGCGCTTTGGCGGCGCGCAGATAGGACAACCAATGCGCGTCCTCGTACTTCTCCGCCGCTTCCATCGCCCGGTCGATCGTCTCGATCGCCTGCTGCGGCAGACGGTCCGCCAGCAGCAGACGCGAGCACAGAACCGCCAGCGGCACGCAGAGGCCCGGAAGGCCGATCCGCCCCGCCGCCTGCTCCAGGCCGCGCGCGAACCGGCGGCTGTCCGCCGGCCGGTTCCATTCATAGTAGCCCTCGGCAAGCGATTGCCGGACGTAGAGGCCGATGAACGAATCCTGCCAGCCATGCGTTTCCAGCACCTGCAGGAAGCCAAGCCCCACCGCCTCCGTATGGGAATTAAGCATGCCCTTCAACCCGAGCGCCGTCCGGCGGACGAGCGGCTCGGTCAAATTATAGTTCACGTCGTAGAAAATCCGGCTGCCCGGCATCATATGGCCCGACGCGCCTTCCGCGAACGTATGCCACCGCTCGAACCGCCCGCTGAAGAAAATCGCGTTCGATTCCACGAACAGCATGCCGCTCCGCACCGCCAGGCGCTCGGCTTCCCCTTCGATCCGGGCAAGCCCGCGTTTCACGGCCGCAAGCTGCGTCTCCGCCAGATCCGCCTGGCCGGTAATCGCCAGAATGAGCGCGTACAGCAGCCTCATATCCTCCGGCCACGCGTCGTTCTCCGGCAGGCTGCCGAACCAGCGCAGCAGCGTCGACAATTCCCCCTGCCGGAACGCGGTCGTAATATGCTTCTCCAGCAGCGTCCGCGCCAGCGCGAATGCCCCTGCGGCGATGGCATGGTCGATGGCTTCGCCGAGCAGCCCGAGGCCGGCGTAGCTTTCGCTCGCCAGCAGGTTTGCCCGCAGCCATCCTTCCGGATCGTCCTTCTTCAGCATGCCGCGCAGAAAGGTCGCGAACAACTGATGGTAGCGGAACCACTCGTCCTGCTCGTCCAGCGGAAGAAGGAAAAGCTGCAGCTCGTTCAGCCGCTCCAGCATCCGCCTTCCGTCTTCTCGCTCGGCGACCGCATTCGCCACCGCCGCGTTCATCCGATCCGCGACCGACGTGCGCAGCAGGAACGCCCGGACATCGGCGGGCAAATGCCCGAACGCCTCCTCGAACAGAAAATCCGCCACGTTCCGGTTATGCCCCTGGAACTCCTCGATGAACCGCTCCCGGTTCGCTTGCGAACGCAGCGAAATGAACGCCAGCTGCAGCCCCGTCACCCAGCCTTCCGTCCGTTCCAGCAGCTTGTCCAGCTGACGCGGGGACAACGGCATATCCGCCATGCCCGAACGATACGCCTCCAATTCCTCCATCGTGAACCGCAGCTCGGGTACCGACAGATTGACGCATTCCCGGCGGGCGACCCATTTGCCCGTCGGGAAAGGAAGCTCCGTCCGGCTTGCGATCAACAGATGCGCATGAGGCGGCAAGTATTCGAGCAGGTACGACAGGCTGCGATGAATCTCGTCGTTGACGATGGCGTGATAGTCGTCCAGCACGAGCACGACCGGTTCGCTGCACGCGAACAGCTCGTTGATCAGCGAGTCGAGCAGCGTCGCCGTCGATAGGTTCGGCAGCGCCTTCGCGAGCGGGATGCTCCGCGGCAGCGAAGCTTCAGGCAGCGCCATGGCCAGCGCATGGACGGCATAGCGCCAGAATTTGGCGAGGTCGTTGTCGTGCTCGTCGAGCGACAGCCAGGCCGTCAGCCGGGAAGCGCTCCGCGTCCATTCGCCGAGCAGCGTCGTCTTGCCATAGCCTGCCGGCGCGCAAACGGCTGTCAGCCGTCCGGACTGCCCCGTCTCCAGCAATCGGAACAGCCGCTCCCGGCGCACCAGCGTTTCCCTCGCAGCGGGAGGCGTCATCTTCGTTTTCAACAGCGTGCGGTCTATTAATGTGCTCATGATTCCTCCGTAGATTCAGTGGGAACAAGGACGATTTTTCTCCATTTTCTCTTTTTATTCGCGAAAAAACAACAAATCGAGTTAACTTTGGTTAATCGTTTTGCAGCGGTCCTTTTGCTAGAATGAAAGCCTCATAGAAGGAATCGAGGAGGTTCATGCATGCATACTCTGTCAAAATGGAAAACGCTCGTCTCGGCGGCGCTGATCGCAATCATCCTGGCAACGCCGATTCCGCTCATGCCCCGCGCGGCAGCGGCCGGCAACGAACCGCCGATCGTAGGCATCGCGGACGACGCTTACTTGCATCTGAACGGAACGGACGCCTATGCGACCAAGAGTGCCGTGCCGTTCGCGAAAAATTTCACCGTCGAGCTATGGGCCCGCTCGGGGACGGCAACGTGGAACGAGAACAGCTCGCTGCTCGATGCCCGCTCGAACAGCGGCATCGTCCTGTCGGCCGTGAAAGACGCGACGGACGTCGACGTCTATCTGTTCAATGACGGAGTCAGGGCCGTCAAACTGGCGGACGGTTTTCACGTGGACGATATTACGCAATGGCATCATTATGCGGTCACCTTCAATTTCAACAACCGGGCCTGTATGCTCTATCTTGACGGCAAGCTTGTCCAAAGTTTGCCCTCCCCCCTCAACATCCGATATACCCTGCCGATCAATACGACGGTGCTGCTCGGCAAGGACCCCAGCCGGAATACGTATCTGAACGCCGATATCGACAATGTCCGCGTGTGGAACGGGGATCTATCGGGCGGCGACATCGGCAGGAACCAAACGCGGCGCATAGCCAGCAGCGAAGACGGGCTTGTCATGAACCTGAACTTCGATACGAATGCGGAAATAACCGGCTCGGGCGGCTACGCGCTGAACGGGCGGCCGTATTCGCTGCCGATCGACGTGTACGAGGATGAGCGCCCATTGCCGCTCCCGGCCATCACCTGGGAGGACAGCGACGCCGCAACGGATCCGTATACGGTCGGTCTGTCGGTTAATCTGGGCATGCTGCATGCGGACACGCTCTCAGGGGTCACGCCGGCGGGCGGCGCAAACGACAGCCGATCCATGCAGCTTTCCGGTACTAGAACGGATCTTCTTGCGGCTTTAAGCTCGCTGTCCTATCGGAACGATCCGAACGTCTCCGGCAGCGACGAGCTGGCGGTGACGGTGACGGATGCCGGAAGCGGTGCGGATGCGCTCCCCGCCACAGGGAGGTATACGCTGCCCATAATCATTCACGGCGTGAACGATGCGCCTTCCTTCGCCATCGGAGCGGATATTACGGTCGGCGATACGGACGGGCCGCAGTCCGTTGCGGGCTTCGCGAGCGCCATCGATGTCGGGCCGTTGGAAAATCAGGCCTTCGTATTCGAGGTATCCTCCGACCGCCCCGATTTGTTCCGGCAGCAGCCGGCCGTCGCCGCGGACGGCACGCTGACCTTCGAGCCGCAGGCCGATGCGATAGGAACAACCGCCGTGACGGTCACGCTTCGCGACGATGGCGGGACGGATTACGGCGGCATCGATGCCGCGACACAGACGTTCCGTCTGACCGTGGCCAGACGGAATCACGCGCCGATCATTACGGGCAACCACGCCCTGCGCACGAACGGCACGGACGGGAGCGTCTCCGTACCCGGCTTGCGGCTCGGCGAGGAATTCACGGCCGAGGTATGGGCGCGATCGGCAACGCCGACCTGGAACGAGAACGGCGTTCTGCTCTCGTCGAGAGGCAAGAACGGCTTCTTGATCCATCCGAACAAAGGCTCGAACACGCTCAACTTCTACGTCATCGACGGCCGTAACGATTCCCGCATCCGGCTAACCGTCGTCAACGCTTTTGCGCCCGAAGATATTACGGCCTGGCATCATTATGCGGTATCCTTCCTGGATGATGGTTCCGGCTACTCCTATTACACGTTGTATCTGGACGGCAAGAAGGTGAAGGAAGCCGACTATCCGGCCAGCACCTTCCGTTCCACTGCGGCGTCCACGTTGTATATCGGCCGGGATGATCCGATATACAGCAGCGAGCAGCGATTCGGAAACGTCGATATCGACGAAGTGCGCATCTGGAACCGGTACATGACCGACGAAGAGCTTGCGGCCGGTTGGAATCGCAAGCCGGACGTAAGCGACATCAGCCTGCAGCTTTATCTGGATATGGAAAATATTCCGGGAACGCAGGTGCCGGACCTTTCCTTGGGCGGCCATAACGGCGTGCTGTCCGGCGGGACGAGCCGAACGATCGGTCCTAATGCGCCGGAACTCGCGGCACCGGCGGCAACCGCCCTGAATGAGGACGGAACAGCGCTCATTCCCGTAGAGCCTGCAGCCGATTACGACGCGGGGGATACGGTGCTGACGGGCGAACTGAGGGCGGAGCACGGACGGCTGAGGCTGGCGGATCATGCCGGTCTGACGCTCGTAGACGGGGACGACGATTCCTCACGGGCCGTCTACGCCGGCTCCGCCGACGATTTGAACGCCGCCTTCTCGCAGGCGGCCTATACGCCGGATGCCGATTATAACGGCACGGACGCGGTAACGCTGACCGTCACCGACACGGGCAACGGCTTGCCGGCGGAAGTCAAACACGCCGCGCGCGTCTATCCGGTCACCGTGTTGGTCGTAAACGATGCGCCGGCGTTCGTGACAGGCGCCGATCTTACGGTCGCGAAGAACGCAGGCGCTCAAAGCGTAATCGGCTGGGCAACCGGCATCGATGCAGGCGCGCCGGACGAAGCCTCGCAGCAGCTTGCTTTCAGCGCCGTCACGGATCATCCGGAATGGTTCGCAGCGCAGCCGTCTATCGCGGCCGATGGCACATTGACCTACGAGACCGCGCCGGATGCGGTCGGTGCGGCGGTCATTACCGTCACGCTGCAGGATGACGGCGGTACCGCGAACGGCGGCGCCGATACATCCGCGCCGCAAACGTGCACGATCACAATCGAGGAACCGCCGACCGATCCTTCCGGACCGATTGATCCTTCCGGGCCGACCGACCCTTCCGGGCCGACCGACCCTTCCGGGCCGACCGATCCTTCCGGGCCGACCGACCCTTCCGGGCCGACCGACCCTTCCGGGCCGACTGACCCTTCCGGGCCGACCGATCCTTCCGGACCGACCGATCCTTCCGGGCCGACCGATCCTTCCGGACCGACCGATCCTTCCGGACCGACCGACCCTTCCGGGCCGACTGACCCTTCCGGGCCGACCGATCCTTCCGGACCGACCGATCCTTCGGGACCGACCGATCCTTCAGGGCCGACTGACCCTTCGGGACCGACTGACCCTTCGGGACCGACCGATCCTTCGGGACCGACTGACCCTTCGGGACCGACCGATCCTTCCGGGCCGTCTGACCCTTCGGGACCGACCGATCCTTCCGGGCCGACCGATCCCTCGAGGCCGACCGATCCTTCGGGACCGACGCAGCCTGCTGCATCGGGCGACGACGGGCAGCCAGACGATCCGGCGCACGGCAGCTTCAACGTATATGCGCGGCAGACATCGGAATTCCAGCTGGATCCATGGCTTCGCGTTCACGTCCCGTTCGGAGCGGCAGCCGCCGACGGTACCGTCGAGGTGAGCATGCTGGCGGATACGGATGCGCCGCTGTCGCCACGGAAGACGCTCAGCCCGCGGTTCAGGCTCGCCGGCTCGGCGGAACCGCTGAACGCGCCGATTACGCTGACGCTTCAATACGACGCGACGGCCGTGACGAAAGGACACCGGCCTGCCGTGTATTACTACAATGAGCCATTGGCCCGGTGGATCTACATCGGCGGCAAGGTGAATGCGGATGGCAGCGTGACGGCGCAAGCGTTCCGCTTCGCGACCTTTGCCGTACTCGACAGCAGCGCCGCCGTCTTCCCGGACCTTGCCGGCCATTGGGCCGCCGACGATGTCAGCCGGCTCGCGGGCATGGAAGCCGTGAACGGATACGAGGACGGCCTGTTCCATCCCGATGCCGAGCTGACGCGGGCGCAATTCGCCAAGATCGCCGCGGCGGCGCTCGGGCTGCAAGCTGCCGGCAGCGGCACTCCGTTCGCCGATGCGGCCGACATCCCGGCGTGGAGCACATCCGCAGCCGAAGCGCTTGCCCAGGCGGGCTTCATGCAGGGCGACAACGGCCGCTTCAAGCCCGGCGCGGTCATGACCCGGGCCGAGCTGGCCGTCGTCATCGCCCGCATCCTGCGCGCGAACGGCGTGAATCCGCCAGCCTCGGCGGCGCTGCCTTACCGCGATGCGGCCGGCATTCCGGTCTGGGCCAGGGAGGCCGCAGCCGAGACGCTGGCGGCAGGCGTTCTGTCCGGCTCGCCGGACAACGCGTTCCGCCCGTCCGGCGCCGTTACCCGCGCCGAAGCCGCGGCAGCGCTCTTCAAGCTCCTTCAGGCGCTTCATATTTAACGCTCTTGACGATTAACGTCTTTCTTGCTTCGCCGCCTACTGAACAAGCCCCGAGGCAGCCGTTATCAACGGCCGCTTCGGGGCTTGTTCTTCCTCGTATGCCATTCGTCCCGGTCGATCCCGGGTTTCGTGCCGTTTACGCCGTAACCGGCTCCTGTTCAGCCTCCTGCTTCGCCGGATAGCGGAAGGCATAGCTTCCCGAACCGAGCGTCAGTCTTACGCTGCCGTCCGCTTCTTCGGCCGCCGTTACGCCGTCCGCAAGATCGGCCGCGAGTCCGTCTTCCTTCAGCTCCGCCAGCGCGACGTCGTCCAGCACGAGCTCCGCCGTCGCGTTCGCCGGCACCGTGAAGCGCACGGTTATTTCATCCGCCTCTTGCGACCAGCCCGATTCGATCCGCCCGTACGGCGACTCCAGCGCCGCGCGCGCATGCGTCAACGAGCCGTCCGCGAAGCGCGGACGAATACGGATTTTCTTGTACGCCGCTTCGGTCTCGTCCATGTCGAGGCCGGCTACGTAACGGTACATCCACTCGCCGATCGCGCCGTACGCATAGTGGTTGTACGAGTTCATGGCATCGCTCCAGAACGAGCCGTCCGGCTTGATGCCGTCCCAATGCTCCCAGATCGTCGTCGCGCCTTTGGACACGGAATAGAGCCAGGACGGGTACGTTTCCTGCATGAGCAGCTTCACGGCCGTCGCGTGATAACCGTTATCCGACAAAGCGAAGCACAGGTACGGCGTGCCGACGAAGCCGGTCGTCAGGTGGTAATCGTTCTGTACCACGAGCTCGTTCAGCTCGCGCGCGATCCGCTTCTTCACGTCGCCCTCGACGAGATCGAACATGAGCGCAAGCACATGCGCGGTCTGCGTCGGCGCGGCCAGACGACCGCTCGGCGTTACGAATTCGCGGCTGAACTCCGCCTTGATCCGGTCGTGCAGCTCGCTGTATTTGCGCACGTCCGCCGCCTTGCCGAGCACGACCGCCGTCTCGCGGACGAGCCGGGTCGAGTACGCGAAGAAAGCCGTTGCGATCAGATCGCGGGGCGTCGCGCCGACGTAACTGTTCTCCTTGGCGTCGAGGCCCAGCCAGTCGCCGAAATGGAAGCCGGTGTTCCACAAATATTCGTTCTCGCCCTCGTTCCGAATGAACGATACCCAGGCGCACATGCTCTCGTACTGCTCCGACAGCAGCCGGACGTCGCCGTAGCAGAGATACATCGTCCACGGCACGATAACGGCGGCGTCGCCCCACGCGGATGAAGACGGAATTTTCTCCTGCGGCGTCGGCGGGTCCGTCTCGAACAGCGCATTCGGAATGACGAACGGCACGCCGCCGTTCGGATTCTGATCGGCCTTCAGATCGCGAAGCCATTTCGTGAAGAACGCCGCCACGTCGTAGTTGAACGCGGCCGTCCGGACGAACACCTGCGCGTCGCCCGTCCAGCCGAGCCGCTCGTCGCGCTGCGGGCAGTCCGTCGGCACGTCGACGAAATTCCCCCGCTGGCCCCACTGAATATTGCGCTGCAGCTGATTGACCATGTCGCTCGAGCAGTCGAACTCTCCCGTCGGCGCCATGTCGGTATGGATGACTTCGCCTACAATGGCGTCCATCAGCCCCTCCGCTTGCTCTTCCGGCAGGCCGGCGACGCTCAGATAGCGGAAGCCCATGAACGTGAATGTCGGCGCATACGTCTCGCCGGGCACGCCCGCCGCGGTGTACACGATCGCCTGCTTGGCGGAACGCAGGTTGCCGACATAGAAGTTGCCGTCCTTATCGAGTACTTCCGCGTGCTTCAGCGTAACCGTCGTTCCTGCGGGAACGTCCAGCGTCATCCGGATGCGGCCGACCATGTTCTGCCCCATGTCGAGCACGACTTCGCCGTTCGGCGTGCGGATCAGCTCCCGCGGCTTGATCGTCTCGATGACGCGGATCGGATGATGCTCCTGGGCGGTCAGATGGGTCACCGGAAGTGCGATGCTCTCCGCAGTGCTCCACGCCGAATCGTCGAACGCCGGCGTGCTCCAGCCGGGCTGTTCCAGATTCGCGTCGCAGGTCTCGCCGTCATACAATTCCGACAGGCGGATCGCGCCTTCGGCCGCTTTCCACGACTCGTCGCTGCATACGATTTCTTCCGTGCCGTCGGCATAGGCGATATGCAGCTGAAGCAGCAGTGCCCGGCGATCGCCGTACAGATTGAAGGTCGTCTCCCAGCCCAGCCGGCCTTTGAACCAGCCGTTGGCGAGCATGGCGCCGATTCCGTTCGGACCGCCCGCTGTCAGCAGGTTCGTCACGTCGTACGTTTGATACTGCTGCCGTTTGCGGTAACTCGTCCAGCCGGGCGCGAGCAGCTCGTCGCCGACCTTCTCGCCGTTCACGTACAGCTCGTATACGCCGGCAGCCGTCGCATAGACGCGCGCGGAGACGATATCGGGCTTAACCTCGAAACGCTTGGCCAGCATGAACGCCGGCGTCGCCTGCGGATCGATGGCCGATGCGGCCGGCGTAATCCATTTCGCCCGCCATTCGTCCGGCGTGAAGAACGCCGTCTCCCACCAGACGGATTCGCTCCACGCCGACTCGCGGCCGAAGCTGTCCCATGCCTTCACCCGTGCATGGTAGCGCGTGCGCGATCTCAGCTCGGGCCCGGCGTATGCAACCTGAATGGACGCATCCGACGCTACGCGGCCGGAATCCCATAACGGCGCCGAATAGTCGCCGTCCGCTCCCGCAACCTGCAGCCGATAAGACGTTTGAAGCGTACCTCTGCGATCCGACCGCAGCTTCCAACCGAAACGCGGCGCCTTGAAGTCAAGGCCCAGCACATCCGTACGATACTCGCATGTAAGCGATTCCGCATGAAAACCCATTATTCCCACGCTCCGTTCCCTATTGATTGTTGTTCGTTTCTTGCACTCAGTATAAGATGGAACCATGGTTTAATGTTTGGGTGAACGGGACTTTCAGTTAGGGTTAAACGGACATTCCAGCCAGGAGGTATTCCATGCAATGACCATTCAACGGCCCGTCTTCCTGCTAGCCGGCAAAGACTTCTTCGATCCCGCGCTGCCGATCTTCGTCAACCGCGCGGTCGAAGACTATCTCTTGACGGAGCACCGTCATGATTTTATTGAAATCAGCTACGTCAGCGAAGGATCCGGGACGCACCATCTCGGCGAAGAAGCGTTCCCGGTCACGCATGGCGATATTTTCTTGCTGCCCGTAGGCGTATCGCATGTTTTCCGGCCTTCGTCGCGGCATCCGCTGATCGTCTATAATTGCGTCATCGCCCCCGATGCCGTACTGCAGCTTCTGCAGGCCGTTCCCGGCGGAAGCGAGATGCTGCCGTTCCTGGCGTCGCCCGGCTACCGCCGGTACCGCGATACGTACGGCGAATTCCATCGTATGTTCCAGCGGCTGCACGACGAATATCTCGCCGATCGGCCCGGCCGGGAAACCGCGCTCTACCAAAATGTGCTCGGACTGCTGGTGTACTTGTTCCGGCTGGACGGGAGAAACGCTGCCGCGAGCGCGGACGCCGCCGTCCCGACCGGACTCGAGACGGTCATCGCGACGATTCACGGCCGCTTCGACCAGGAGCTGCCCGCCCGGGAAATGGCTGCCGCGGCCGGCGTCGGAGAGCGCCAGTTCAATCGCCTGTTCATGAAGCGGACGGGCATGTCGTTCAAGGCCTATCACCAGAACGTCCGTATCCGCGAGGCCTGCCGCCTGCTGCGCGCGACGGACCGCAAAATCAGCGACATCGCTTCGGCCGTCGGCTATCAGGACATCCCGTATTTCAACGAGCTGTTCAAGCGGAAGAACGGCGTCTCCCCGCGGGAGTACCGCAACGAGGCGCCGCAGTGAAATCCAGGGTTCCCTCCATTCGGCGCCAAGATCGTTGTCCTCGTCTCGATCGCGATTTCTTTAGCGGGAACGCCCTTTGCGGGCTCGATCCAGGCACGGGTTATTGAATGATCGCGAAGCGCAGCTCGTGCTGCGGTTTTCGCCGATGAACCATGAATGTCCGAACGACACGCCGCATAGACCTTCAATAATGGCATTTTCGACTTGGAGGCGATGAAATGAATAGATGGGGCTCTGCGGACCAAAAGAGGGAGCTTCGCAGCCGCTTGCCGCTCTTCTTCGCAGCGAATCAAGGCCAGTTCGCTTATCCGCCGGCGTTCCGTTTCGTCGCTGACGGCGACGGCTGCAGGTTCGCGTTGCTGCCTGATCGCATGCTGCTGACCTACCTGACGGTACAAGATAGCCGAACGGCGCATGGCGTGACGCTGGACTTGGAGTTCGTGCATGCTTCGCCCCATGCCGCGCTTATCGGCAGCCAACAAGAGATGGGCTCCTACCACTATCTGCGCGGAAGCGATCCTCGCGGCCATCTCACGCACGTGCCCATCTACCGGGAAGCTGTCTATCGGGAATTATGGCCGGGAATCGACGCGCACGTGCGCGGCGAGGAAGGAAGCTTAAAGCTTGATTGGGTCGTGCGTCCCGGCCATAGTCCGAGCGGGATCGCAATGAAGCTGCGCGGGGCGGATCAGGCGTGGCTTGACGAGGAGGGCAACCTGCTCGTCCATACGGACTACGGCTTGCTGAAGGACAGCCGGCCCTACGCCTATCAAAGGACCGCCTCGGGCGAACAGCCCGTCGGCTGCCGGTTCACGCTGAAGAAGGCGGAGGCGGATCACGGCTGGCTGATCGGCTTCGACACCTCTTCTTATGACCCGGCGCTCCCTCTCGTCATCGATCCGGTCATCGTCTTCAGCACCTATCTCGGCGGGTCGGGCGCGGATTCCACCATCATGGCGGCCAATACCTTGGAGGTCACGGGCGACGACCACGCTATTCTCGTGGGCAACACGAATGCTTCCTCTTTTCCCGTGACGGCCGGCGCGTTCCAGACAACGCTGCAGCAAGGCATCGACGTGACGGTGACCAAGTTCACGCCCGACGGCTCGGGCATCGTCTTCTCCACCTATCTAGGCGGCAGCGGCTTCGAAATAGCCCGCGGTCTCGAGCTGGACGCCCTGAACAATATCTACGTCTGCGGAAGCACGACCTCGACGAATTTCCCCACTACGCCGAGTTCGTTCATGCCTGTCTTTCCCGGCGGAACGGCTGCCTTCGTCACGAAATTGAACAGTACGGGGACGGCGCTTCTCTTCTCTACTTATCTCGGGGGCACGGGGGAGCAGACAAGATTGTTCGACATCGCCCTGGACGACGCGGACAATCCCATCGTCGTCGGATCCACCGGGTCGAGCTCGTACCCGACGACACCAGGCGCCTTCCAGACCGCCTTCACGGGAACCGAATGCTCCATTCTCACGAAGCTGAACGCTTCGGGCACGGGGCTGCTCTATTCCACTTTCGTCGGCGGCACTGCCAGCAGCAGGGGAACCGGCATAACGCTGGACGGCTCCGGCTTGGTCTATGTCTGCGGCACGACCGACTCCACCGACTTTCCCACTACGCCCGGCGCGCTGCAGGTAACGGCGCCGCCCGGCACGAGCACGTTCGTCTACGCGATGAACGCTTCGGCAACGTCCCTCGTCTTCAGCACGTATCTGGGCGGTTCCGGTACGGAAGACAGCGCGGATATCGCGATCGGCAGCCTCGGCCAAGTCGTCGTGTGCGGCTCCACCACGTCGGCCGATTTTCCGACGACGCCCGGCGCCCTGCAGCCTGCCTTGCTGAGCGAGACTTGCGGGTTCGTTTCGGTATTGGCCTCCTCCGGCAGCAGCTTGAATTATTCCACCTACATCGGCGGCGCCGGCGGAGACACCCATCTCCTCGACCTTACGATTCGGCCGGGATTCGTCCTTTTCGTCGGCGATACGGAATCCCCGAATTTCCCGGTCACCGTCGATGCGCTCCAGCCTGCGCTGACCGGCGTCACCTCGGCCGTCGTGGGCATCCTGGCGGCGGCCGGCGAGCTGGTGTACGCGTCGTATCTCGGAGGCAGCGCGGAGCAGACCGCCTTTGCCGCGGAGTTCATCCCCGGCTCGCCCAGCGCGATCGCCTACATCGCGGGGACGACCAACTCCGCCGACTTCCCGGTGACGCCCGGCGCCTACGATACGGCGCCGCTCGGCAACCAGCGGCTGTTCCTCGTGAAGTTCGCCGCCGTCTCCGACGTGTTCGTCACCAAGACGCCGAGCCAGACCCAAGTGACGAGGGGCTCCACCGTCACGTATTCCATTACGGTGCGCAACACGGGCGTCGTCGGCGCTTCCACCGACCCGACCCTGACCAACGTCACCATCGTCGACGCGGGACTCGGCATCAACGTGAACATCGGCACGCTGACGGCCGGGCAGACCGGGGGCACGAGCGGCACCTTCACGGTCCCCGCCGATGCGCCCTTCGGCCGGCTGACGAACCGGACGGTCGTCACCGCCGACCAGCTGCCCGCCCCCCGGATCGGCGAAGCGTTCATCCAGGTGGTGCCTGCGCCTTCAGTCGACTTCACCAAGACCGTCTCGCCGGACCAGGCTCCGCCCGGAGGCGAGGTCGTTTTCACGCTCACCGTCCGCAACACCGGAGACGTGCCGCTCCAAAATGCCGTCCTGAGCGATCCGCTTCTCGGGCTGAGCGAGTCACTGAACGTCATCGCGCCGGGCGCGACATCGATCGTCGAGGTGCCGTTCGCCATTCCGGCGGATGCTGCGATCGGAACGACCCTGGCGAACAGCGCGACGCTGGTCGCCGACGGCTTGGTTCCTCAGCGGGCGGCGGCCACCGTCCAAGTAACCGATATCCCTCGGCTGACGCTGCTCAAATCGGCCGATCGCCGGAATGCCGTGCCGGGGGATACGGTCCAATTCGCGATCGCGGTCCGGAATACGGGGCGCGTCGCCCTGACCAACGTCGTCGTGAACGATGACATGCTCGGCCTGCAGCAGACGATCCCGTCCCTGAAGGTCGGCGATTCGCGCGAATTCGCCGTCTCTCAGATCGTGCCCCTGGAATCGCCTCCCGGCATCTATGTCAATACGGCGACGGCGAGCTCCGATCAGACCGAGGCGATTTCCGCCGAATACGCCTTGACGGTAGCTGCCGCGCCGCGTGTCGGTCTGCGCAAGGTTCCCAGCCCGGCCAGCGCCTCTCCCGGCCAGCAGATCCAATATACCGTATCGATCTCCAACTTCGGCAATGTTCCCTTGACGAACGTCCGGCTGTCCGACCCCTTGCTCGGGGTCAGCCTCGCTCTCCCCGATATTCCCGTCGGCCAGCTCGCTCGGCGCCTGCTCCCGTTCACGATCCCGCTCAACGCCCCGCTCGGGAGCGAGATCGTCAACGAGCTTACCGTCATGACCGCGGAGACCGGGCCCCAGACGGTACAGTCGTCCGTCTCGATCCTCGGCGCCGGGCTCGCGCTAACCAAGCATGCGAGCCTGCCGGTCGCTCCGCCGGGTACCGTGGTCAGCTACACGCTCACCGCGGCCAATCTGCTGCCGGCGCTGCAGACGAACGTCGTCCTCCGGGATCCGCTGCTCGGCATCGACGAGCTGGTGCCGATCTTGCAAATCGGCGAGACGCTGGAGAGAACGGCGACGCTCGCGACGCCGATCGGAGCCGCGAACGGGAGCGTGGTTCGCAATGCCTTCGTCGCCTTCTCCGCGCAGTCCGCGCCTCAGGTGACGACCGCCGACGTCGTCGTGCGATCCGTGCCCGGCGCGCCCACGACCATCGCGGTCCGCAAGCTGGCCGACCGCAACGTGGCGGAGCCCGGCGAGGAGATCGTCTTCACCGTGGAAATTACGAACACCGGGGCGAATCCGGCCACGGACCTGGTCGTCTCGGACGCGCTGATCGGCTCGGTGCAGACGATTCCCGTGCTCGCCCCCGGAGCGGCGGCCCGTTTGCTGTTTCCCTTCCGCGTGCCCCCGGATGCGACGACCGCGACCGTCATCTCCAACCGGGCGACCGTGCGCGCCGCCGAGGCTCCAGCCGTCCAGAGCGAGTTCCGGGTTGCGGTCGCCCTTCCGCGCACGCTGCTTCAATTTACCAATATGGTCGACAAGCCCGTTGCCAATCCGGGAGAAACGGTCTTTTTTACCGTCACCGTCCAGAACCAAGCCGAGCTCGCCCTGACGAACGTGCTCGTCGTCGAGCCGCTGACGGATTTCAGCGCGCGCATACCCGCTTTGGCCGTCGGCGAGCAGCGCAGCTTCGTCCGTCCGTTCACGCTGCCGGCCGATACCGTCGGCGGCACCGTCTTCTCCAATCCCGCGTTCGCCTTCTCGGACCAGACGCCGCTGCAGTCGCAGACCGCCACGGTTACCGCCGCCGAATTGCCGAACGTCGTGCTCACGCATGCCGTCGCGCCCACGATCGGCCAATCCGGCGACATCGTCCAATTCGAGATCGGCGTGCGGAATACCGGCAACGTGGACCTGCTCAACGCCCTGCTCGTCGCTCCCTTGCTTCAGCTGCGCGTACACGCTCCCGCCATTCCGATCGGCACGAATCAGCGGGTTCGCATCCCTTTCAAGCTGCCGCAAGTCGACTTCGACGAGCAGCTCGTCAGCGTCGTCGTCCTGACCTCCGACAATGGCCCCGAGAGAGAGGCGAGCGCCGTCGTCACGGTATTCCCCGAAGAAGAAGAATAACCGCATCGCTTCCAGCATCCAGGAGTCTTCCGCCTTGCGCGGGAGGCTCCTGTTCGGCGTTGAGCCAACATGGCGGCCCGCCGAGCGGCGCGCACGAAAAGGCGGCGCAGAAGATTCGTCCCTCTGCGCCGCCTCGGGAAGACGAGAAAAAGCGCCGCTGCATGCGGCGCCCAGATTGTAGAGAAACCCGCGTTTTCAAAACGTCGGGGTTTTCTTTTTCGTTCCCGGTTCAATTATAGGGCTGCGGAGGGCGAGTTATCCCTCCGAAGCCCTCCTTTCCAGGTGGCGGGCAAGTTTCTTCATGTTCTGCACGGCGGCGGTCATCGACGCTTAGGCACCGATTCTTCAATGGAAACCAGTTCATAATCTTGTTGTTTCTCTCTATTCGAGCGTAGCATCGCGACACCATCCGTTCATAAATGTTAGCTATATTATACTATATTAACGCGGTGCCGCATTAAAATAGTTGGACATAGTAAAGGCTGCCGAGAACGTACTCGGTTCTTCGACGTTGCCCATGCCGGCTGGATCGTCTTCATGGGCAACGGACACAGAATCCGTTATTTGGTGGAAATCGGGTTGTTTGGGTTGCGAACGGACACAGGATTCGTTATTGCCTCCGGAGAGCATCGAAAGTGTGCCTTTTTGACGAAATAAAGGATCCTATGTCCGCGAGCAGTTAAAAAGCCATGAAAACAGGTAAATAGCGGATCTCCTGTCCGGATTCAATGCTTATCGCTGCTTATCGCAGACAGTGATGCGGCCTATCTCTCCTGAAGCGATGTGATCCAAACAGCCGGAGCCGTCTTATGCTGGGGAACGGGGATGCGGCCGTCAGAACTGCCCGAGGTCAGCCGTTCAGGTTTTACGAGCTATTCCGCGTCATCAAACATGGGTTTCTCTGCATGCTGAGGCGGCGCAGAGGATTCGTCCCTCCGCGCCGCCTTTCGGCCGGCTCCTGCCTGAGCCTATTCTTCTTCTTCCTCGATCTGAATCTCGACGCGATTGGAGTCGACCCCGTACAAGGTACCGCCTTCCTGGAGCCGGAATCCGGCATGCGCCTGATTGGCGACCTTACCTCCGGCCGGAGCGAAGTTCGCCTCCACGCGGAAGCGAATGACGCGCGATCGGCCCGGCAAGATGTCGCCCAGCGGGATGCCGACGTTCGGATCCGCTCCGGGCAGCGGCACGTCGTCGACGCGGACACTTCCGCTCACGAACGTCAATTCTCTCGCCAGCGCGTCTGCCACGACCGTGTCCACGGCGGCGATGCTGCGCCGATTGTTAACGACCAGCGTTATTTCCGTCGTCTCTCCCGTCTTAAGCAGCGCGCGCGCCACGGCTTTCTCGATCGCGACGGGCGGCTCGGCGATCTGGATGCGGACGCTGGCGGTCTGCTCGCCGATCTGGTCGGAGCCGGCCACGATCGTATTGACGATCGCGCTGCCGATCGGAGCACCCGGCGGCACGACGTACGGCAGCAGCACGAATTGGGCGCCGCCCTCGCCGAGAAGGGCGCTCTCCCCTTTCAGCCGCAGCAGCGGGTCATCGAACCCGATGTCCGTCAGCGGCACGTTTCCGCCGTTGACGCCGCCGATCAAGAAGAAGATCCGTTGACCGGGAAACGCCGCGCGGGTAAAGGCCAGCTTCCGCAGCCGCAGCACCGGCGCGTCTCCGATCGTGATCGAAGAAAACGCCCGCTCGTCGCCGATCTCGTTCGCGCGCACGATCGCTTCGTTGGTCAGGACGGTACCCGCCTCATACCCGTCCGGAACCGTAAAGGCCAGCGTTACGGTTGCCGCGAAACCGGGAGGCAAGGTATCCGCCGTCTGGATGAGGCCCAGAAGCGAATCCTCGACGGTGACACCCGTGATCGCCGCATTCGAGAGATTCGTCAAGGTAACGGTGTACAAGACCGTCTCTCCCGGGAGCGCCGACGATTGGCTTGCGGACTTGCGGAGGACGACCCGGATGGACGGCTCGACCTGAAGCTCCGCTTCGGCCGTCGTTTCCCCGGTCTGATCCGTGCGCAGCACGGCCGTATTGCGGATCCGCGTCCCGGCCGCCTGCTCCGGCACCGGGAACGGCACCGCGAACGTTTGCGACGCGCCCGCCGCCAGGATAAGAATCTGCTGCGACAGACCGAGCAGCGGGTCGGACAGGACGACATTCGTCAAGTCCGTGTTCCCTGTATTGAAAATCGTCAGGATGGCGGTCACCGTCTGGCCCGGACTGGCGACATCCGGTACGAACGACTTCTCCAGCCTCGCGCCGGACGGCAAGCCCCCGACTGCGAAGGAGGCCGAGGCCTGGATCTCGTTCGTCTGATCCGACGCGACGAAGGCCGTGTTGACGACGGTCGTGCCGGCCGCCGTCCCGGCCGGTACGTCATAGGTGAAAGGCAGCGCAAGGCTTGCTCCCGGCGCGAGGGTCCCGAGCGCCTGATTCACGCCAAGCAGCGGGTCCCGCAATTGGATGCCGCTGATCGCCTGCGCTTCCGGATTGGCGACGGTCACGGTGAACAAGACCGTCTCTCCGGGCAGGGCGAGGGGACGATCGACCGACTTGGCGAGGGTCAACGCCAGCGGAACGGCAGCGATGCGCAAGTTGGCCGTCGCGACGACCGGCTCCGTCGTGTCGGATACGGCCGTGCTCGTGTTGACGATATTCGAATCCAGCGGCGCATCGAGCGGCACGGTGAACGGGATCACGTACGTTTTCGCCTCGTTGATTTCGAGCAGGTCGAACGGATCGTTCAGCCCCAGCAGCTCGTCGCTGACACCGATATCCGTCAGTACGGTATTCCCGGTATTCATCACCGTAATGGTATAGGTAACCGTCGCGCCCGGGAGCGCGCTGCCGGGGCTGACGACCTTGGTCAGCGACATGGCCGGCGACGGCAGCACGGCGACGATGGCGGAGGCTTGCTGCGGCGCTTCCCCCGCCGGCGCCGCGGAAACCACGTTCTGGATGAGCGTGCCGGCGGCAGCCGTCGGCGGCACGGTATAGGGAATCGTGACGCGGAACGATTGATTCGGTTCGATGACGTCGACGGTCGTCGAATAGCGCAGCAAAGGATCGTTAATCGCGACATCCGTCAGCGGCATCGGACCTGTATTCGTAAGGGTGAGCGCGTAGGCCACCGTCTGGCCCGGAAGGGCTTCGCCGGGTTCGACCGTCTTGATCAACGCGAAATTGGCCTCCAGCAGTTCAAGCTTCGCTTGAGCGTGAGCCGTGACCGTGTCCGTCTCGAACCTGCCGGCCGCAGCGGCGTCGTTGATAAACGGGTTGGCCGTCCCGCTCGGCACGAGGATCGGAAACACGACCTGTCGGCTCTCTCCCGGGAGAAGGTCGCCCAAACTTTGCGACAGGCCGATCAGCGGATCGTCCAGCGTCACGTCCGAGAGCGGCACATTGCCCGTATTCGCGACATTGAACTGGTAGGTGACCGAGCTGCCGACCGATGCTTGCGTCGGGAAGACGGCCTTCGTCAAGCCAAGCGACGGCCGGGACGAAACCACGACGTCCGCATTCGCGCTGACCGGCTCGATGCCGTCGGCGCTCGCGGTCGCGACGTTGCGGAATACCTGCCCGCGCTTGGCGTTGCCGGGAATGGTGAAGGTCGGCCGAAGCGTGACGGAAGCGCCGGGAGCGAGCGTGCTGTAACGCTCGAGCACGCCAAGCGTCGGATCCGAGATGACGAGGTTAGTCACGTCCGCAGCGCTCGCGTTGGTCACGGTAACGGTATAGACGACCGTCTCTCCCGGCGTCGCCAGCGGCTTGTCGGGCCGCTTGAGAATGAACAGATCGGTCAGCGAGGTGACGACCACCGAGACCTGATCGCTGACCGGTCCCCTCTCGATGGGAACCATCGTCACCGTATTGGTGATAACGCTGCCCGGCACAGCGTCCGGAGGAACGGTCAGCGATACCGTGAAGATCCGGGTTTCACCGGGCGCCATGAACGGAATGATCGTGAAGAAGCCCGTCAGCGAGTCCAGAATAATGACTTGCGTGATCGAAGCATTGGATTGGTTGACGGCCGTCAGCGTATAGGTGACCGTCTCCCCCGGAAGGACCGAGAAGCGATCCGGCAGCTTCTCGATGGCGATCTCGTACCGGGCAAGCACCGTGACGACGGCCTGGGCTTGAACCGACGGCGCCTGATCGGAGGCTGCCGTCGTCGTATTGGTCACGGTCGTGCCGGCCAGCAGGCCGGAAGGGATGATGTAGTCGGTTGTCAGGACGGTTGAAGCCCCCCGGGCGAGGGACGACAACGTCTCGTTCAGGCCGATGAGCGGATCGTTGACGACGATGTTGGTAAGATCGGTACCGCCCGTATTGGTGACGGTAATGACGTAGCTCACCGTCTGTCCCGGCAAAGCCCGGCTCGGCGATACGGTCTTGGACAGACTCAGCGCGGGTATCAGCAAATTCGTCGTCACGACGTTGGATGGATCGCTGCCGGAGTTGAACGGACCGCCTGCTACGATCTGGTAGATGAAGTCGACGCGGGCCTGGTTGCGGATGACGCCGTCTGCCGTAAGCTCGACGATGCGAACTTGAAACGAGACGCCGATCGAGCCGTTCGGAGCCAGCGATCCGAGCTGAACGCCCGCAGCCGGATCCGCTCCCGGCACCTGCGCCCCGTTGATGAAGACGCTGTTCGGAATCAGCTCGGTGCCGAGCGGGATCGGATCGGCGAAGAAGCTCAGGTCCGCGGCCGCCGTCCCCGTATTCGTGATAAGGGTCGCGTAGGTCAGCGCTTCTCCGATTTCGGCCTCTTGCCGATCCACGCTTTTCACCACGCTCAGGAAGGGCGCGTTGATATCGATGGAGAAGCCGAGCCCCAGCGCGAAATAGGCGTCGGCCGTCGTGCGGAACTGCACGATCGCCTGGGTCTGATTGTTGACCAGACCGGAGGTAACATTGATGTTGGTGATATCCCATCCCTGTCTGCCGCCGACGATATTGGTGCCGGGATTGCCGTTGATCTGGTTGCGTGTGCCGAAGGTGCCCGTCGTGTCGAGGAGGCCGGATTCGTTGTTGATCTGCGACGCGAAAAAATTGGTGCGGATGTTGTTAGGCCCGAAGAGCTGCGTCAGACCGCTTGTCGTCGGACCCAGGAGAACCTGCGGGCCGACCAGAGAGGCATCCCCTTCGCCAGCGGTCAGCGAGAGTCTGCCGATGACATTACCGGTGACCGGCGTCGCGAAGCCGCTGACCGTCGTCGTCACCGTGCTGCTCAGGCTGATGCCGACAAGGCCGACATAAACGGAAGCATTGACGAAAGCCAAGGCCGGATTCCCATAGACGACGCACAAGGTCCAGCCGCCGAAATTGCTGGTGCTCGCTTCCGTGACGGTAATCGTCGCCACGATGCCGCCGACCGCATACTCGCCCGCCCCGCCTGCCTGGATGATCGAGGTCACGTTCGCGCTGCGGACGTAGGCGACGCCGTCGATTAAGATCGTACTCGACGTATCGGCCGTCACGGGATCCGGCGCGACCGGTATAATCGCGCCTTGGGGGGTTGTCAGTCGAACCGGATTATCGATGAAAGCAATCAGATTGCTGTTGCCGGCGATGCATGTCCCCGCCCACACGAGCTCCGCGTAAAGAACCTCGCTTCCCGGAGGCAGCCGCAGCACGGCGGCGGAATTGTTCAGATTGAAGTTGTTGGTCGTCCCCACGGGAAAGCTGCCGAAACGCTCCTGCGTGTCCGTGGTGATGTAAGCACCAATGGAATCGACGGTCCCTGGAACGCCTGTCGAGGCAGACCGGCTGAGCCCGATCGTGTTGCCCGTAAAGACGATATCGCCCGCAATATTTGCCGTATATCGCAAAAGGAACGGCATATTCCCTCCCCGCCTTCTTCAAAAGACTGGATCTTTCGGATGCCCTGCGCTTCCTTCACGCGCCGTACTGGCGCCATTCGCCCTGTTAGTCATTGTATTGCGGCAAATCCTTGTACTAGTACCGTTAGCGCAATCGTATAGAAGGCTATCCGCGCGGAAACGATGAGACAAAACTGCCCGTTCAAATCGTTATCGGCCGGCATTGCAGCAGAAACAGCTTATCGCCCGCATATGCCCATTCGATATCGAGCGCCGGGCCATATAGCCGCTCGCATGCGCCGGCCAGCTCGTCGAGCGCCTGCAGACGATCGGCGGTCAAACAATAGCGCCGCCGATCGGCCGCGGCCACTTCCGTCTCCATCGTTCCCCCGCCGGGAAGCGGCCGGATCGCCGTTTCCTTGCTTCCCAGATCGGCCTGTACGGCGAAAGCCCGGCCGCGTTGAAACGAATACCGATCCGGAATCATTCTCCCCGCGACCACGCTCTCCCCCAGTCCCCATCCTGCCTCGACCAGACGTAAATCCTCGCCTGTTACGGGGTGCCGCGTGAACAGGACGCCTGCAATGTCCGCTTCCGTCATCTCCTGTACGATGACCGCCATCCGCGGGCGAGTCTTGGCCGCTTCCATGTCGGGGCCAGCATCCATCTCGATATTCAGGCTATCGTCCGCGTCCACGTTGACACAGGCATTCGCACCAGTGTGGGCATCCACATCCGCGCCGCCGAAGCCGGCATCCCTATAAGCTATCGATCGGCTCCCATATGCCGAGGAGCAGACTTCGCGCACGGCCGACAAAATGCCCTCCGTATCTGCTGCGTTAAGCACCGTCTTGAAAATACCCGCATAGCTGCGATCCGTCCCATCCTCGCCCGCGGCGGAGGAACGCACGGCGACGGGAAGCTTAAGCGCCGCAAGCTCTGACAAGAGCAGCCGCACGGCACCCGCTTGGCCGGCGGCGATCCGCTCGGCTGCCGCGCATGAGATCGCCAAGCCGGCCGGCACGGGAAGCCCGGCGCGAACGGATTCGGAGAGATGGACCGCTTTGCCGCCATATTGGGACCGGTCCGACGCATCGCGTAACGGAACGATGCTCATTGCGCGACCCTCGTGACGATCCCGGCGAGGGCGTCCATCCTAATCAGCTCGCCGTCTTGAATAACCTGCGTCGCATCCCTGCAGCCTACAATGCACGGCAGACGGAACTCTCGCGCAAGGATCGCCGCATGACAGACCTGGCCCCCGCGGTCCGTAATCAATCCGGCGATGCGGCCGGCAACGGCGAGGAACGAAGGATCGGTCATCGGCGTCACCAGAATATCGCCGGGCATGACGCCGGACAGCGCCGCCGGTTCGAGAATGATCCGGGCGGTTCCGGCCGCCTGCCCTCTCGAAGCGCCGACTCCGCTCGTCAAGAAATCGACGCTTTCCTCCGTCTCGCCGCTGACCGCGCTCGCATCCGCCGGCTCCTGCCGCTCATTGAACAAATCCCGCAATGCCTTGCTCCACGGCAGCCGGTTCGCGATCTCGCCCGCCTTCACGCGGGCATGCAGCTCGTAGATCGCGCGGTCGAAGCAGATGATCAGATCGTACGACTGCAGCCGATCCGGCTCGTTCAGCAGTTCGATGTAGCGCTGCTTATAAGCGGGAATGTGCGGCTTGAACCGTTCCAGCAGCGGCATCGCCGATTGGATTGCGGCGCGCATGGCCGCTTCCAGACTATCCGTGCGGGCGTTCTGATACTCGTGAATCGCGCGGTAAACCGTCTGCAGCAGAAGCCGCAGCTCCTCGACGTCTTCGGGAAATAAATTGCGAATCGTATTCATCGGACACCTCTTCTAATATCGGAATGATGATCGGGCCTGCACGGCCGCCAAAAATAAACACAACAAAAAACCCGGGCAGCCGCTGCCCGGGTCGATTCATCGCAAAATAACGGATTGGATCCGGCGATCTAATCCTGCGTCCGATGAATGAGCGAGGCAGCGATGATGACAATGGATGTTTGAGAAACGCGCATGCTTTTCATCGACCTCGACTCCTTCCAGTAATTTGTAACCTGAGTTTATTATTTCCGCGCCCGAACGTCAAGTGCGATTATTCGAGGCCGCCGGGATCGCGTACGCTGCGCGCTATGTCATGTACGGCTGTCCGGCGCGCGGCATGACCGTTACCCGCGTATGACTTGCTATCTCCGCAGCAATGCCTCAATCGCGGGCGCCAGCGCATCCGGCTCCACTGGCGTCTCGAATCGCCCTGCGGGCCGGCCGTCCCGGTCAATGAGGAATTTGGTGAAATTCCATTTGACGCCGTCGCCCGCATACACGTCCGGATACTTCGCCAGCAGGAAATCCCGCATCCACCGCCCGTTCTCGTCCGTCTCGTCGAAGCCTGCGAACGGCAGCCGGGCCGTTAGATAACCGAACAGCGGGTGCGCATTCGGCCCGATCACGTCCGTCTTCGCCGCGAGCGGGAACGTGACGCCGAGTTCGTTCCGGCAATACGCCTGCAATTGCGCATCGTCGTCCGGTTCCTTGGCGTTGAACTGGTTGCAGGGGACGCCCAGCAGCTCGAGGCCTTGACCGCGATAAGCGTCATAGAGCCGCTGCAAACCTACGAAATGGCGCGAGTAGCCGCAGCGGCTGGCCGTATTGACGATGAGCAGCGCCTTGCCGCGATACTCGGACAAGTCGATCGCCTCGCGTCCGTTTCCTCCGAGGGTATACGTATAAACCGTCATTTGCCCCGACCTCCCAAGCTTGGATGAATGTGTATCTCATCTTAAGCCGTGACAGGCCGGAAATCCAATACCTCGTCGGAATAGCCGATATAGGCGCCGCGAATAACGCCCGCCGCGCCCTTAGATAACTTCGCCCCGCTTGCGCAGCATCACGTAGAGCACCGCGCAGCATACGGCGCTGAGCAGCGCCATGAGCGCAATGAACGCATACCCGGCCTCAAGGCCGAGAATTCGGCTCCGGTCCGAGCCGTCGCTGCCTTCGAACAAGGCGCGCACGACATCGATGATGTACCCGATGAACAAATTGCCGAGCACGCTGGCGACGCCCATCAACGTGACGGTGAACGTGATCGCCGTGTCCGTTCCCCGCGGGTAGCGCTTCGCGATCATCGCCATGACCGTCGGATAGATCGGCGCGATGCCTGCGCCCGCGATCGCGAACAGAATCGCCCCTCCCTCGCCGATCGCGATGGCTGCCAAGCTGCATAACCCGGAGAACGCCGCGAAAATCATCACCGACAACGTGTAGCCGATCCGGTCGGTCACCGGACCGAGGAACAGCCGCGCGAGCGTGAAGAAGAGGAAGAATACCGACAGCATGCCCGATGCGCTGCCCATGCTCCAGCCGTATGCTTTCTCCAGAAAGTTGACCAGCCAGTTCCCGACCGCCAGCTCGGAGATGACGCCGAACGACAGCAGCGCAACGATCAGCCAGGCAACCGGATCGCGCACCAGCGCCCGGTAGGAGATCCGCTCTTCCGCTTCATGCGGGGCTTCCTCCGGGAACTTGCCCCAGAGCGAAGGGAGAATCGGCAGCACAGAGAGCGACAGCATGATCATATACATGCCGCGCCAGCCGAGGGTCCCGCCGCCTGGCGCATGCCACCCGATCATCGCCGAGGCGATGATCGGGGCGACGATCGAGCTCAGCCCGTAGAAGAAATGCGCCATGTTCATCATCGTGCCCGTGTTGCGGGTGAAAATCCGGGCCGCCATGATCGCCAGCCCGATCTCCAGCATGCCGTTCCCGATATACATCAGCAAGTACGAGGCCGAGAGAAACGCGTAGCCGGATGCCGCATGCATCAGCACGCCCGCGATCGCCATGGAGGCGAACGCCGCAATGCCCGTCCACTTGATGCCGACCCGTCTGGACAACGCCGACGTGAACGTGCAGGCGGCGAGATAACCGAGGGAATTCAGCGCGAGCAGTACGCCGAGCTGGCCTTCGTCCAAGCCGAAGTCGGCCTGGATGCGGGGGATCGCGGGCCCTTTAATATTTTCGGAGAAGCCGAAGACCAGGAATCCGCCGAAAACGACGAGCAATAGAAGCAGATGGTTGAATCGTTCCGTATGTTTTCGCAAGCGTTTACCTCTTCGCAATGAATTAGAGCCCCGCGGTCGCCCGCGGAGCCCTCTTCATAATCCGCCCAGCTGGGGCGTTTTGTCAATCCTGATTATCGGATTCGGGCAGCCGACCGCCCGGCGTCGGCCGCCAATTCGCGAACGCCGGCCGGTTGGAACAGCATCGTCTCGTTCTCGGCAATGCCGGTTCCCGAGAATCGGCGAGGCCTCGTATCGGCAGCGTTATTCAAACGTAATCCCTTTCGCCAGCTCTACGACCATCCGCGCCTCGTTCGCGCTGCGCAGCCGCTGCCCGTAAGCGGTCAGATTCGTGAACGACACGTCCTCGATAAGATGCGCCTCGTCGAAGCCGCGAATGACGGAAACGGGAAAAGGTCCGTCCACGATATGAATGTTGCTGAAGCGAATGTCGCGAACGAAGCCCCGCTCCGCGTCCCTGGAATACTTGGAATGGAGCACTTTGATGTCGACCAGCTTCTCTTGCGAGTCTTCGATGCGAATGTTGTCGTAGCGCACGTTGCGAACGATGGCGCGGTCGCCGTTATGGATCGTGAACGTGCCGCCGGACTGCCAGCCCTCGAATTCGCAGCGGATGATGTCGATATGCTCGAACACGATGTTCTCGATCGTCTCGCACTGGGTTTCGTACCCGATCTCAAGCGCGTTGCCCCAGGGGGCGTTCCACATGACGCAGTCCGAGACATGCACGTTGCGCACGTCCTTGCAGCCGGACGGATGGAAATAATCGACGGCTTTGACCGCGATGCAATCGTCGTTCGAACGGATGAAGCAGCCTGATATCGCGACGTCCTCGCAGCCGACGATGTCGATGCCGTCGCCGGTGCCTTCGAACGTAACGATGTTCAGTCCCACAACCGTCACGTCCCGGCATGCGATCGGCAGCACATGCCAGCTGTCGCCGTCCAGCACGGTGATGCCTTCGAGCACGACCCGCTCGCAGCCAATGAGCTTGATCATGTTGCGGCGCTCGTCGTCCGACGCGCGCACGCCCCGCCACCCTGAGCCGTCCAGCACCCCCCTGCCCCTGACGGCAATATTGACGGCTTCTTCGGCGAAAATCGTGCCGCGCACGATCGTGCCTTCCTCGATGTACACCGTTTCGTTCGCGCGCAGCACGATGCGTCCGGCGTCGTATACGCGCCCTCCGCCATAATAGTGCACCTGGGGATCGTTCGCATTCGGCTTCGCCGCTTCTTCGGGCTGCACGAACAGCAGCAGCGGGCGCTTCGTATCGCCGTCCGGTTCGATGCTCAGCTTATGGCCGGCGCGCACGGCGAAACGAAGCTTCCCGCCGTCCGCGGACGGCACGATGCCCGCGCTCAGCGGCCGTACGACGACGCGGTCGAAGGCGGCTGCCGCCTCCACTTCGAGCGCCAGCTCCTCCGCCTCCGGGCATACGATGATCGCGAAGCTCGTGCCCTCGCTGCAGTGGACGGCCGCTTCGCGTCCGCCGGCGAACACCCGGTAGTCCGCGGAAGGCTTCCAATCCTTTGCCAAGGGCAAACCCGGATCGATGCCGGCGCTGATGCCCTGGTCCTGCGTATCGTTATTGGCCATGGATCGTTCTACCTCGCTTTAATGGATAATGACGCCGGCATGCGCTTGCACGGCTTACGCCATGCAGCCGGCGGTTGGTTGATTCCGCAAGTTCATGCATCCGAATCTAGGCGCCCGGCAGCTGCGCTTCGTCGTAACGAATCGGCAGAATGCCGAGCCGCTCGCAGCAGGCGAGTACGTCCGGATGCGTGAACAGCAAACGTTCGTTGATCCGGTCCGCCACGACCCGTTCGGACGGATAGTCCTCCGAGCCCATTCGGTGCATTTCCGCATCGTCATAACCGGGATGGCCGACGACGAGGTACTGGCCCGGCTGCGCGTTCTCCAGCCGCGCGATGAACGCTGCGACAGGATCGGCCTGCCGCGCCTTGTCGTCCGCTCCCGCAGCTTGGGGCAGCGGTTGGCTGTAAAGCTTGTAGTTGCGGATGCCTTCGCGCTCGCACCAGCGGTCGAACGGCTCTTCGATATACGGCATCGCCCATTCAAAAACCATATGCGTATCGGCGTAGCCGATAGCGAAGCCCAAGCCGCGCAGGCGATCCAGCTGCGCCTGCAATTCCGTCATCACCGCGTCCACCGCCGGTTGGCGCTGCAGGAACGCCTGCGGCGTCGGCGCGAACATGCCGCCAGGCTCGACCAGCGAAGACGAAGCCCCTGCCGCCGATAACGGTCCCCAGCGGACGTCGCTCCACTCCGCGTTCAGCGTTGCATGGATGCCGAAGCAGACCTCTCGCTTGCCTGCGAGCAATTCCGCCGCATGCGCAATGCTCGGTCCGACCGCCATGAGAGAGACGTTGCGAACAAGGCCGCGCTCGATCGTCTCCAGAATGGCGCGGTCCGCCGTCGTCGCACTGCCGGCGTCGTCGGCTCTCGTGATCAGCCGGATGGTTGGTTCAGTCGATCGGTTCATTCCGGTTCCTCCTTCATGTCATACATGCCTGATATGCGTTCCGGGCATGCGGATCGGCCACGCCGCCGCTTATGCCCCGAGCGCTTCTTGTCCTCCCATTATAAAGGCCGGGCAATCGGCGGAGGGAGAGAAAGCTGTCCGAAATAGGGGGACTCCCGTCCGCTGTTTGTATGGGGACGCCGTCGGCCGGAAACGTCTGTCCAGGCGAAGCTGCTGCCGGCCGCAGCCTTGCTGAGCTCGTCCTCCATGCTGGGCACGACTTCCTGCCGATGCTTTGCTGAGCTTGTCCTCCATCCCGGACATGACTGCCGGCCGCAGCCCTGCTGAATTCGTCCTCCATGCCGGATACTCTTGCCGGAAGCAGACGCAGCCCGGCACAGCTTCCCGCCGATCCGAATTCCTGCAAAACGCAGCTGTCAGCCTGACACGGCTGCCTTACCGGGCGCGTTCTCCCGTCCAATGGACGAAAAACCTCGGGAGCGGCATCCGCTCCCGAGGCTCGACAACTTATTGAAATTGCAGCACGACTTGCAGCGCCGGCTCCGATTGCGCGTCCAGCATCCGATACGCGTCCGCGGCCTGCTCGAACGGTACGCGGTGCGTGATCAGCTCCGTCAGCTTCAACCGGCCCGACTGCGCCAGCTCCATGACGGTACGCTCCATGCGCAGCCGGTCCCAGCGATGGGCGAGCTGCGGATTGATGCCGCTGATCTGGGAGCCGATCAGCTGCGCGCGGTTATGATGGAACTCCTCGCCCAGCATGAGCTGCGCCGCGCCGCCCTGATAGAATCCGGCGGTAACGACGCGTCCGTTGTACGCGAGGCAGCGAATCGCCTCGTGCAGCGCGGCGGACACGCCGGTGAACTCGATCGCGGTATCCGCGCCTTTGCCGCCCGTCAGCTCCTTGATCCGTCTGGCGGCATCGCATTCTCGCGAATTGATCGTGACGTCCGCGCCGAGCCGTTCGGAGAAGCCCAGCCGGTAGTCGTCCAGATCGACGGCGATGACGCGCGCGCCGTTCAGCCGCGCCAGCTGCGCCGCAAGCTGGCCGGGCACGCCCTGCCCGAAGATGGCGACCGTCTCTCCGACGTGAATGTCCGCATCCAGAATCGCATTCAGCGCGATTGCGCCCATTTGCGAATAGATGCCCGCGATCGGATCGAGACCTTGCGGCAGCAGATGGTCCTTGGCGAACTGCCCGCTCACGACATTCGTGCTTCGATGCCCCCATGTGCCGTACACGATATCGCCTTCGCTAACGCCCGTCACCTCGGTTCCGATCTCGGCGACGACGCCGACTTCCTCATAGCCCCAGCCGCCGTGAACCGGGTAGAGCGACGATGCCGGCTCCGTGCGCGCCTCGAATATCCGCAGCTCGCCATTGAACTGCTTGTGCACGAACGGATTGATTCCGCGGTATGCCGTCAGCTGCGTGCCCGCGCTGATGCCCGAATACAGGGTCGTCAGCCGGACCTCGTCCGCCGCCAGCGGCTTCTCGTCCACCTCATGAATCGCGATTTCCTTCGGCGCGATAAAATCCAGTCGTTTGCCCATGCGATAACCTCCCGTTCCTCCTCGTTTACAGGCCTATCGTACCATCCGCAGCGGGCGATCTCCATCTCCTAATGAAAGCGTTTATTGTCATTCCTACAGGTGTTATGAACCAAAATAAAGAGCCGCTCTTACGAGCGGCTCGGCGCGGAAAATCGTCAAGCTGCGATACGATCGCAACCAGCAAAGCTGCCTCCGCAGCGCGGTTCGGCCGTGCGGGTTCGGCTGCACGATGCCGTCCGCCAAGCCTGCTGGCTTCAAGCTCAGGCATTCGCCAGGAAAGCGGCAACTTCCGCCAGGCGCGAAGCATAGCCCCATTCGTTGTCGTACCACGCCGCAACGGACAACAGCTCGCCCTGCACCTGCGTCAGCGGAAGATCGATGATCGAGGAATGCGAATCGCCCACGATGCGCGAGGACGCCCACTCGCCTTCCAGCACGTCCAGCACGCCTTTCAGCTCGCCCTCCTTCGCCGCCGCGCGGAACATATCGTTGACCTGCTGCGCGGTGACCGGCTGCTCCGTCAATAAATTCAGCTCGGCGATGCTGCCGGTGCGCGTCGGGATACGGTAGGCTTTGCCGGTAATCTGCAGGTCGTTCCAAATGAACTTGAGCGCCTTGGCCGCGCCCGACGAGGACGGAATGATGTTCTCGGCCGCCGCCCACGAATCCCGGCGATCCTTCATCGGCTGGTCCGTCAGCGACTGCGTGTTGGTATAGGAATGGACGGTGGAGAATAAGCCGTAGCGGATGCCGAAATTGGCCCTGACCAGCTTGACGACCGGCGCCAGCGCATTGGTCGTGCAGCTCGCCATGCTGATAATGCGGTGCTTGTCGGGATCGAAGCTGTCCAGGTTGATGCCTTTCAGCAGCACGGCGTCGCAATCGTCGAGCGATTTGCTCGGCCCGCTGACCAGCACGCGCTTCGCGCCGCGGTCCAGATGAACCTGCGCGACGGAACGCGTGACGGCTCGGCCCGTGCAATCGATCACGAGATCGACGCCGAGCGCCTTCCAATCCGGCACTTCCTTGGCGGAGTTGATGTACGCGATCTCGCGTCCGCCGATGACCATCGCGCCTTCCCGGGCGGATACCGCCTCCGGCCAACGCTTGTAATTGGTGTCCACTTCGAACAGCGCCGCCAGCGTGCCCTCGTCCTTGATATCCGAGACCGAAACCGGAACGAACAGGTCGTCCTGCAGCGCCGCCCGAAGCAGCTGCCTGCCGATGCGCCCAAAACCGAAAACCGCTATTTTCCCCATACTCTCCAACCTCCATTATGCATGATGGCAGTCGGATATAGTTTACTAATCCCGGATGCGAATGTCCATTTGCCGAACGGCCCGGTCCGTTAAGATCGCGTAAACCGGCGTTCGCCCGCTCCCGCTTACGAAATCTGCTCCAGCCTCTCTCCGATCAGATTCAAACCGACCACCGTATCCGGACGGTCAACGCGGATCGCGTCCCTTAGCGGCGGCGCGGCGTTTGCGCGAGGCACGGGAGGCCGCGTAGAAGAAGAACAAGGCCGTTAAGGCTATCAGCGCCGCATCCAGCCATGGCGAGTTCGTGATGAGGTAAGACTTGAACGTCTCGGGAACGTATTCCGCGCCGCTGCCCGCCTGGAGATCCACGGGAACGGCCTGCCTGTGCTCGTAATAGTAGAACATATCAATCAGATACATGACGATTCCCGCCAGCATTGCGCAGACCATGCTCTTCAAGACAGCCATCCTCGATTCCCCTCCCCTATAACGATCCGACCGGCACGGAACGGCTTATCGCAGCCGTCTCTCGATCGTCGCCTTGATGTCGCGAACGAGCTGGATCGATGCTTCGATTTCCACTTTCCGCGTCGAGACGCTCTCCACGCTGCAGCCGAGCGGAATGCCTTTCTCCAGGCCGAACTCGAAGATTTCCTCGAAAATCTTCTGCGACAGCCGGATCGACTTGTCCAGCACGTCGTTGGAGTGCTTCAAGTCGTTCTCCAGCCACTTCGGCATGCTGATCCCGAGCCATTTCATGAAGTCCAGCGTCTTCTCGGAGCCGCAGGGCGCCAGGTTGATCAGAATCGGCACCATGTCGATGTCATGCTGCTGGCAGTAGTAATAGTAATCCGACAGGAAGTCCTTCGCCGCCTCCACGTTGTAGGCCGCCTGGGAGATGAAGAACCGGCAGCCCCCCCGGATTTTGGCCGCGATGCGGAGATGCTCGTCGCCCTTCGTCTGATGCCGCTCGGGAATGACCACGCCCCCGAAGGTCAGCTTCGGATTCGCCGTACGGCTCAGCTCGTAGGCCGCGGGCAGGCTCATGGTGACTTCCTGCTTGCCGGAGGAGGCCCCCACGAACACGGAGAACCGCTCCTGCTCGGGCTCGGCTTGCAGCCATTCCGCCAGTTCGGTGCCGGAATATTTGCCGACGCAGCGATAAATGATCTTGGGCAGCTTCAAGCGGGATAAATATTCGCTGCTGTATCGGGTCGGCTCCACCGTCCGCAAATACGGGAACGGCCGGTCCTGCTCGATGCGGTCGCTCTCCTCCTGCACGTCGTACAGAATGAGCCCGTCGATCGGCAGCCCTTCCAGCCGCTCGCACTGCTTGCGCGCGATTTCCGCGATCTGCTCGGGCGGATACGACGCCTTCGGCGGCGTCATGCCGTATGTGATTATGCCGGTTTGTCGATTGCGTATTTTATCGCTTAGCTGCATCGGTTCACGTCCTTGATGTCATTAAATTTATCCGCAATAAATTCGGATCGGAATAGTTGCCGAAGGTAATGAATTCGACTTCGGGGCGGCGATTCCTTCGCGGGGCGAATGATTTTCGACGTGAACTAGCGGTATTGCGTCGGTCCGTTGTTGCTTGCGGCGACGTTAGGCGATGACATTAGACGACGTTAGAGGACGTTAGACGACGTTAGAGGTACGGAATCGTCCGGCTATGGTTTTCTGGCTGAATTGGAATGGGCAGAAATGAAATGGCGGAAACGCAATGGCAGAAACGCAAAATAGCCTGCCGATTAGCGGCAGGCTCAGGCTGTCGAAAAAGTTCAACGCCGCATATGTCGCATATACGTAAAGGACAGGATCCCCCTCTAAGACCAGCGGACAGACGCTCCGTTATTTTGGCGAAATCGGGCTTTCGGGGCAGCGAACGGACACAGGATCCGTTAATGTCCCCGAATGACATTGAAAACATGCTGATCAGCCGATATAAAGGATCTCTTGTCCGCGAGCACACGAAAAAGCGTCATCAAGCTGCGAATAACGGATTTCCTGTCCGCTTCCTTGCATCAACGGACGCACCGTAATCCAGCCGTCATGAAGCCCGCTGGTTCGAAACGGTCACGGCAGTCCGCGACATGCCGGCGAAGCGCCAACAGGATTTGTTCGCGCTCCAAGGCGTGGTATGTCACGAGCCTGCTCGAAGCAGCGTATAGTTCTCAATAATCTAAGCCTGCCGATTAGCGGCAGGCTTCGTATGTGGTGCACCGGGTGCACCTCTTTGCGCGCACTCGGCCGTTTTCTCCACTTGTAGTGCACAGGGGGCACTTCTTTGCGTAATCAGCCGGTTGCTGCGCATGGGGTGCACGGAGTGCACTTCTTTGCGCGTAATCAGCCGGTTGCTGCGCATGGGGTGCACCGGGTGCACCTCTTTGCATCAGCCATTCCAACCCTATGCTTGCGGCTGCTTCTCCACCAGCTTGGCGTTTACCCACTCGCGCTTCGCGAGCAGCCATTCCGCCTCCCGCGGGTAACGGCTGAAGCTGATCGGCTCGTCCAGCCCTTCCTCCAAACCGGCCAGCACGTACTCCCTGCCGTACAGCTCTTCCAACAATTGCAGCGCCCGCAAATCCTGCAGCGCCTCGCGAAGCACCTCCAGCCGGATCGACTCGACCGGCTTGTCGTCCGTTCCCGGATAGACGAGGAAGGCGTCGCCCGAAGGGAACGCGTGGATCGCGTCCGTCACCCGGTAGGGATCGATCTCGTGGCGGGACTGCTGCGAATACCAGAAGTTATAGCCCCATTGCAGGAATCCGGCCATGTTGAACTTGTACAGCTGTATGCCGAGTATCCGGTTGCGCGCCGACGGCATGCTGAAGAACCGGTTCGCCACCTGCTTGTACTGCCCGCAGCAATAGTACGTCCACAGCCCTTCGACGCCATGCTCGAGGAACGGCTCGATGTGATCGTTCGCCGGGATCGGATTCTTCACTAATCCGCGAGCATAGAAATCATAGTCCGACAGCGCGTCGATCACCGGAAAATCCTGCAGCAGCTCGCTCACCATCCGGCTTGCCGTCTCGTAAGACTCCAGGTGCTGCATCGACGGTTCGTCGGAGACGTGGAAATAACTGCGCTCCGCCAAGCCGTTGTCCTTAATCCAGGCCGTCAGGGCAGGAAGAAGCTGCCCGATGAACGAACGGTATGCGTCGCCGCCCGCGTCCGTCTCCCAGCCGAAGATGCGCGTATAGGCGCCGTCGACCGTCGCCATGATTTTGGGTGCGTGCATCGCTCCCCACTGCGTGAACAAATGCGAGAATTCGAAATACCGGACACCCTGCCGGCTGCATAGCTCGACCCATCTTGCCAGCTTGTCGAAGCCGAACCGGTACGTCCCGTCCCCCGTCCGCTCGACGTCGATCAGCTGCACGGTCGGCCGCTCCCCGCCGATCTGCGTATCGAGCGGCGGCGTGAAGATCGGCGTCAATATCATGTTGACGCCATGTTTGACGGCTGTCCCTATGAAGCTTTCGATGATCGCCCAATGCCGCTCGCTGAACACGTCCGTCTTGTAGTAGGTGGCGAGGCAGTCCGTATGGAACCATTCGGTATGGATCAGCCGCTGTTCCGGGAGGGCAAGCGGCAGCACGCTCAATTCAAAGCCGACTTCGCCGTACTCCTCGTCCTGCTCCGATGCGAAACGGATCCGGATGTCGTACGCCCCCGGACTGACGCCGGCGCCCGGCTCGACCGTCACCCATAAGGAACGCCATTGACCGGGCAATGCGGTCAGTCCTTCCGCTTCGGACAGCGGGAAGAGCGGGTCCGGGTACAGCCCCGGAGTCGTGCGCAGCACATGCTCGTCATGGTCGGGGTACACCGGCATTTCGGAAGGAACGAGTCCTACCGGCCGCAATGAAATAGCGGCTTCGAGCTTGGTCTCGGCGGTCGCGCGAATGCCTTTGATCAGGCGGTTCGAACGGTACGCCACTTGAAAAGCCGCCGTTTCGTTCGCCAGCGCGCTCGCTTGGCAATACGGCTTCTCGTGCAATTCCTCGTCGGCAAACACTTTGGCAAGCGAGCTGATGCATCGCAGCTCCAGCTGCATGGAATCATTCCCCATTGTTGTCGGTTCTCCCTTTGGCTTGAAATTGATTGTAAATCGCGAAAATCGCAAAGGTCAGGACGCCGTGGTCCTGACCGCTTGTCGGACGTATTGCTGGTCGAGCGTTTTGCTTGGCGGCGCCAGGCCGGGCGGCTTCTTGGCCGAACTGCGTCACATGCGCCAGGCTTGGCCGGGCTTGGCGTGTTGCGCTATATGCGCGTGGCTTGCCCGCTCCTGGACGGGCTATGCCGCATGCGCCAAGCCGGGTTGCGCCGCATGCGCCGGGCTTGGCCGGGCTACGCCACATGCGCCGGCTTGGCGGGGATTGGCGTGTTGCGCCATATGCGCGTGGCTTGGCCGATCCTGGACGGGCTGCACTGCATGCACTAGGTCTGGGCTGCGCCATACGAATATGGCTTGGACGTTCCTGGACGGGCTACGCCACATGTGCCGGGCTTGACCGGGATTGGCGTGATGCGCCATATGCGCGTGGCTTGGCCGATCCTGGCCGGGCTACGCCGCATACGCCTAGCCGAGCTGCGCCGCATGCGCAAGGCGCCCTAGTCCATGTCCTGCACGAACGCCAGCACGCCGAAACGCTGCGGGATGTGATAATTGACCGCCCCTGTCGGGCTCCAGGCCGAATAGTGGCGGATGCCTTGACGATCCTCGTCTATCCGGTAAGCGTTCCAGCGCCAGACCGAGCCCTCGGCCGGCATGCGTTTAAAGTTGTTTAGCGGCAGCCGGATCTCGTATACCGTGGTTCCATCGCCGATGTCAGTTACGCTGGTCGTCATGCCGACGGGGTGCCACGCCAGATCGATCTCCTTCGCCCCTTGCCGATTGTTGCGGATCATAGCATCGAAGACAACGTTCCGCGGACTGACTTCAAGCTCGTAATATTCCGTGCCCCCGCCGGTCTCATCGAGGAACACTTCCACGACGTCCTCCTCGTAGATCGGATCGTCGTGGCCCGGCATGGTTGCCACCACATGATCGTCCTCGCATTCAAAACGGAATCGGAGGTCGGCAGCGGTCCAGCACGCTTGCACGGACGTCGCAAGCACCGGACGCCCGCCCGAGACGACATCCGCCAGCCCAGCGGACGCGATCCGCTCCCAAGGCACGGAACCGTCCGGCGATGCTTCTACGAAACGGCAGCGATAAGTCGGGACTTCGGCCAGGAACATCTTAGTTCACCGCGACCCATTCGCCGGCACGTCCGGCCGAGGCGATCTCGGCTTCGCTGATGCGGATCGTGTCCTGCGTGCTGCGCGGCGTCGCTTCCGCGATCGAACGGCCAGCCAGCAGCGATTCCACGAAATATTTGAGTTCGAAATAGTAGCCTTGATCCGCAGACAGTTCCGGCGTGAAACCTGGGGAGCTGTTCGGGTTGACCTTCACGTCTGCGCCGCGGAACAGCACGTTCGCCTGCTCGAAATTGACCCGGAAGCTCATTTCGAAGCCAAAATCGCCCTGCAGCGTCCAGTCGACCTGGGCATTGATAACTTTGCCGTCCGGGTAGCGGAAGTTCGCCGAGACGACGTCGTACCCCGACCCCGGAATGAGGTTGCTCGCCAGGCAGGATACCGCTTCCGGCAGGCCGAACAGCCAATTGATGGCGTCGACGTCATGCACGTGCATATCGAGCAGCGCGCCGCCGGCCTTCTCCGCCTCCATCAGCCACGGCCCCCATGTCGGCGTACCGCCGCCGCGGAAGAACGAAGCGCTTGTCACTTTGCCGTACGTGTTGTTGTCGATCAGTTCCTTCAGATAGACATAGGCCGGCCAGAAACGGAGGCATTGCCCGATCATCAGCTGTTTGCCGCTTGCATCGGCAGCCTGGATCATCGCCTCGCAGTCGGCCGCGTTCATCGCCATCGGTTTCTCGCACAGAACGTGAACGCCCGCTTGCAGGCATTGAATCGTGACTTCTTTGTGCAAATACGTCGGCAGCGCAATGTCGACGGCATCGAGCTCTTCCCGCTCCAGCATTTCCGCGATCGACGAATATTTGGCGAACCGCCCGTAATCGATCGCTTCCTCGGACGACGTCTCGATATTGCCGACGGCCGCACGGCCTTCCAGCTTCGCCGGGTTAATGTCGCAGATCGCCGCCAGACGAACATCCAAGCCTTCCTTTTCCAGCCGGAGATAGTTGTCCATATGCGCGCCGCCCATGAACCCGAGTCCAATCAAGCCAATTTTCAGCATAACGTTAGTTCCTCCCCAGAATCGCGCTCATCGACGCGGACGTGTTATAAATAATCTGTTTGCCGTGATGCGTGTACGGCGGAATCATTTCCCCGATCACGTAGTCGTTATAGCCGACCTCTTCCAGCGCCTTGACGACCTCCGGATAGTTCACGTCCCCTGCGAGCAGGTCGACGAAGCCGGACAGTCCCCCGCTCTCGCGGCGGTAATCCTTGAAATGCACCTTTTTGATGCGTTTGTTCAGGATCCGGATCCAATGCTCCGGGTACCCGGCGAACACGACATTGCCTACGTCGAAATACGCGCCGACATAGTCCGAGCCCGTTGCGTCGATGAACTGCCGCAGCTCGAGCGGCGACAGCAGGAATTTGTTCCACACGTTCTCGATTCCGATGGAGACGCCTGCCGCTTCGGCCGATGACGCCAGCTTCGTAACCGCTTCCAAAGCAAGATCATAGGCTTGATCGTACGGTACGACCTCGCTGCCCGGAATGAAATCGACGCCGACCGCGCCAGGAATAACGAGGATCGTGTCCACGCCGAGGATCGCCGCGGCTTCCAGCTGCTTCTTCGCGATATCCTGCGCCTTCTCGCGGTTCGCGGCGTCCGAGCTCGTCATCGAATAGCTCCAATACAGGCCGCTCGCGAGGCTAGTCAGATCAATGCCCGCATCCTCGGCCAGCTTGCGGATCTCCTCGATTTCCCGCGCGCTGCTCTCCAAGCTTAACGGTCCGTTCTCGTTCAGCGACAGCTCGATGCCCTCGAAGCCCGCGTCCTTCGCGATCGCGATCGCTTCCGCAATGCTTGTCTGCTCCGGAAACGACCAAATGTTGATTCCTTTTTTCATGGCGGTCCACCTCCTGGTTATGGTTCTATTATAGAAGCTGGGGGGCGGCGTAGATTTAGCAATACGGCCGGAGTTTTTGCACTGCGGCGGCTGTGCTAAGATGGAAGAGCCGGAAGAGGAATTCCTGCAGGCGCCAATGGCTGCGAGTTGGCCGCTAGTGCTGCTGCTAGTGACGGCCGCTGGTGCCGACTGCTCGTGCTGCTGCTAGTGCTAGTCGCTAGTGCTGGTCGCTAGCACTGACTGCTAGTGACGGCCGCTGGTGACGGCCGCTGGTGACGGCTGCTAGTACTGGTCGCTAGTGCTGCTGCCAGTGACGGCCGCTAGTGCCGACTGTTAGTGCTGGCTGCTAGTGCTGATCGCTAGTGCTGGTCGCTAGTGCTGCTGCTAGTGACAGCCGCTAGTGCTGCTGCTAGTGACGGCCGCTGGTGCTGCTGCTAGTGACGGCCGCTGGTGCCGACTGCTAGTGCTGGTCGCTAGTACTGACTGCTAGTGCCGGTTGCCCTCTGGCTGGCCTGAACCGTTGCGAGAATCAAGGCGCAATTGGCAGCCTGCACCGCCGATGATGTTTTTGCGGAGCCGGTTCGCGACGAATTCGCTCCGATGACCGCTTTCACCTGACGAAAGGATGACCGCCATGGACTTCCCGTCGCTGACGCTCAGCGAATCCATTACCATTACGAAGCTCTATTCCTTTCATTATTTCGAATATGCCAAAGGGTTCGTGTTCGAGGGCGAGGAGCATGACTTCTGGGAGATGCTGTACGTGGACAAAGGCGAGGTCGAGGTCCGCGCCGATGACCGGACGATCAAGCTCTCGCAGGGGGAGATGATTTTCCATAAGCCCGGCGAATTCCATACCGTTCAGGTCGCGCACCACCATAAGCCGCCGAACCTGATCGTCATCTCGTTCGAATCCCGCTCGCCCGATATGGCGCGCTTCGAGGATAAAGTACTGGCACTTGGCAAGAAAGAAGCGGAATTGCTCGCCCTCATCCTCCAGGAAGGCTTCCGCACGTTCCTGCCTCCGTTCGACGATCCGCGCTCGCACCGGCTGACGCTGCAAGAGAGCGCTCCTTATGCCGGCGAGCAGGTGATCAAGGCGTATCTGGAACTGCTGCTCGTCTTCCTGCTGCGCGGCGAAGGGCCTGCCGCCGCCCAGGAAACGCCGAAGCTGGCTTCGCTCCAGCGCGAGAATGCCGAGCAGCGCATCGAGGAGCGGATCATCGCCTACATGCAGGAGCATCTGGCCGACAACCTGACGCTCGACCAGCTGTGCCAGGCCGTTCATCTGGGCAAAACACGGCTGAAAGAGATTTTTCAGACGCGCGTCGGCACGGGGGCGATGGAGTACTTCAAGCAGTTAAAGATTCAGGAGGCGAAGTCCTTAATCCGCGAGATGCAGTTCAACCATACGGAAATCGCCGCCAGGCTCGGGTACGGGAGCATCCACTATTTCTCGCGCGATTTCAAGCGGGCGACCGGCATGTCGCCCTCGGAGTATGCCCGCTCCGTCAAGGCGCGTGCCGAGGGGCGGGAATAGCGTATCGCGGGGCGGGCGATTCCCCTGGGATTCCTTCCCGGGGGAAGCTTTTCGCCTCGATTGGGGGCGATTCACCGGGAATTCCTTCCCGGGGGAAGCTTTTCGCCTCGATTGAGGGCGATTCCCCTGGGATTCCTTCCCGGGGAAAGCTTTTCGCCTCGATTGGGGGCGATTTCCTCGGAATTCCTTCCCGGGGGAAGCTTTTCGCGCCTCGGTTGGGGGCGATTTCCTCGGAATTCCTTCCCGAGGGAAGCTTTTCGCCTCGGTTGGGGGCGATTCCCCTGGGATTCCTTCCCGGGGGAAGCTTTTCGCCTCGATTGGGGGCGATTCACCGGGAATTCCTTCCCGGGGAAGCTTTTCGCCTCGATTGCGGGCGATTCACCGGGAATTCCTTCCCGGGGGAAGCTTTTCGCCTCGATTGCGGGCGATTCCCTCGGGATTCCTTCCGGGGGAAAGCTTTTCGCCTCGATTGCGGGCGATTCCCTCGGGATTCCTTCCGGGGGAAAGCTTTTCGCCCCAGCTGCTAGTGGTTCACCGCAGGACGACCGGGGGAAGTTGGAGTGAGCCGATGTTCGGCAGGATTCTAGAGGTAGTGCGAGCGCTCACGGGCTGCGGATTTTCCGACGCAGACGGGATCGAAGGTTCACGGCAGATGGGCGGGCTGTAGGATGGGGACGTTGGATGGGGACGTTGGACGGGAACGTTGGACGGGGACGTTGGGCAGGGACGTTGGACATGAACGTTGGACATGGACGTTGGTCGGGGACGTTGGACGGGGACATTGGATGGGGACGTTGGACATGAACGTTGGACATGGGCATTGGACGGGGACATTGGATGGAGAAATTGGACGGTAACGTAGGACGGACTGCTGGATGAAACGATGAGCGGCCTGCTGGTCGATCCGTTGAACAGACTGGCCAGCTAGTCTGTCCGCTAGCCTTACGAATCGTACACGCCTTATATGGATCAATCTAACGCTGTACAAGGAGCAACGAATCTAAGACACCTTATTTCGGCCAATTCGGCTCCCAGATAGGGTTGAGAAGCCGATTAACGACGCTGGGGTTCGTTACGATTTTGAAAGCAGACAAAAGGCACGAATAGCGCCATCTCGATTCTTTAGCGCCGACGGGGCAGCCGGCAGGCAGCTCAGCTTACCCTTGCGCCGACCGCCAGCCGGCAGGCAGCTCAGCTTACCCATGCACCACCGTCAAGCCTTCAGGCAGCTTAGCTTACCCATGTTCCCACCGCCAGCCGTCATTCAACTCAGCTTAAACATGCATCCACCGCAAGCCATTAATCAGCTCAACTTACCCGTGCACCCACCGCCAACCGTCAGAAGCTCAGCTTAAACATGCATCCACCGCAAGCCATTAATCAGCTCACCTTACGCATGCGACCACCGCCAGCCGTCAGGCAGCTCAGCTTACCCATGCACCACAGCCAGACGTCAATCAACCCAGCTTACCCTTGCGCCGACCGCCAGCCGTCAGGCAGCTCACCTTACCCTTGCGCCGACCGCCAGCCGGCAGGCAGCTCAACTTACCCATGCGCCGACCGCCAGCCGGCAGGCAGCTCAACTTACCCATGCGCCGACCGCCAGCCGTCAGTCAGCTCAGCTTACGCATGCAACCACCGTAAGCCGTCAGTCAGCTCAGCTTACGCATGCAACCACCGTAAGCCGTCAGTCAGCTCAGCTTACGCATGCAACCACCGTAAGCCGTCAGTCAGCTCACCTTACCCTTGCGCCGACCGCCAGCCGTCAGGCAGTTCAACTTACCCGTGCACCCACCACAAGTCGTCAGGCAGCCCAGCTTACGCATGCACCCACCGTAAGCCGTCAGGCAGCCCAGCTTACGCATGCAACCACCGTAAGCCGTCAGTCAGCTCACCTTACGCATGCACCCACCGCCAACCGTCAGTCAGCTCACCTTACCCAAGCGCCGACCGCCAGCCGGCAGTCAGCTCAGCTTACCCAAGCACCCGTCGACAGCCGGCAGTCAGCTCACCTTACGCAAGCGCCCACCGCCAGCCGTCAGTCAGCTCACCTTACCCAAGCGCCCACCGCCAGCCGTCAGTCAGCGCTGCAAAAGCAAAAATGCCGCCTCCCTCGGGAGCGCGGCATTTCCATTATGTTCGCGCAATCGCGCAATCACGCAATCACGCAATCACGCATGCGCACATGCGATATCGATCTGCTACGCGCCCGCGTTCTCGACGAGCACTGCGCTCTTCTTGCGCCCGTACACGAAACGCGACAATAGTACGCTGATTTCATAGAGCAGGACGAGCGGGATGAAGACCATCATGTGGGAGATCAGCTCCGGCGGCGATATGAGACTGGCGACGATGACGAGGATGAGATACGCGTACCGGCGCATTTTGTGCAGCGCCTTCGGGGTCAGCAGACCGATCTTCGTCAGGAACATGACGACGACGGGAAGCTCGAAGGCGACGGCGAGCGGGATGATGATGTTGCACATGAAGCCGAAATACTGCGCGACGCCGTACGTCTCGACCAGCTGCATGCTCCTCGTGATTCGCGAGGTGAACGCGAAGCTCATCGGGAAGACGACGAAATAGCCGAACGCGAGCCCGGTCAGGAAGCAGATGATGCTGTACGGCACGTACCGCAGCGCCGCCGAGCGCTCGTCGGGATGAAGCCCTTGCCGCACGAAGCCCCACAGCTGGTACAGCAGGAACGGCAGCGATACCGCTAGCGCGAACACGACGGCGACGGTCATGTACATGCGGATACCGTCCCAAGGGGAGAACACGTTCCACGTCATCTTCGAGCCGGGAGGAACGGACTTCAAATAGTGCAGCACCTTCGGCGAGAGATAGAGCCCCCCGCCCATCGCGGCAAGGAAGACGGCGAAGATGCGCCAGATTCGGGCTCTCAGCTCGGTCAGATGGCCGATGAGCGTCATCGTCTCTTCGATTCGTTTCATTCGCAGCACATCCTTCCGGCCTTGCGCAGCTCGAACGTATGGAATCCGTCCCTCAGCTTATCGTTAATTTCCTTCAGCCGCGCCACGTCCTCGAACGAATACTTGCGCGCCCCGCCTTTCGAACGAACCGGAAATACGAGCTGCCGTTCTTCGTAATACCGGATTTGCCGTTCTGTCAATCCCGTCAAATCGCAAACGATTCCGATGCTCATCACCTTGTCTGTCATCGTCCAACCAGCCTCCCTATCGCGCTTGTAGTGGTCGTTATCCAGCTGACGCCTCCAAACACCAGTAATGTCAGAAAAACTAACATAACCTTCTTAGGTCGAAATGATAACAGCAGATTGGCGATTATTCAATGGGTCAGATGGCCTGCGATTTTCCAGTTCCGTAGGAAGGAATGCGCTTCCGAAATGGCTAAACGCTTGATAATTTGCGAATATGGCTCTCACTCACGCTTTTCGATCTAAATTATTTATCGGATATATAAATTTTATTTATGTTAGATATTCTTACAAAATATTGGATTCCGTTGAAAAATCCATGCTACATTGCTCTCAAGTCGGACAGACGAACCGCAAAAGGAGCTGAAGCGCATGGAAACGAAAGAAACGCCAAACGAATGGTCGCGCAGACAATTCCTGACGACCGTGGGCAAGATCGGCGGCGCCGCTGCCGTGTTCAGCGTTATGGGCACGATGGGGCTGTTCACGCCGGAGACGATGAAAGCGGCGGAATACGAGCCTCCTTCCAGCTGGGATCTGAAAGGGACGAACCGCTCCGGCAAGAAGATCGTCATTCTCGGCGCGGGTCTTGCGGGCTTGACGTCCGCTTACGAGCTTGGCAAGGCCGGTTACGACTGTACCATCCTCGAAGCCCGTGCCCGCACCGGCGGCCGGAACTGGTCGGTCCGCCGCGGCACGACCGTGACGGAGGTCGGCGGTCAGAAGCAGGTCGCGCGATTCGACGACGGCCATTACTTGAACGCCGGCTGCATGCGCATCCCGCAATTCCATGTCACGATGGAATACTGCCGGGAGTTCGGCATCCAGATGGAGCCCTTCAACAACGTGAACGAGAGCGCCTATTACTATAATACGGGCGTGGGCGGCTCCTTGTCCGACACGCCGGTTCGCAAGCGGGCCGCGAAAGCCGACGCGAAGGGCTATATCAGCGAGCTGCTGGCGAAAGCCGTCAATCAGCCCGGCCTCGATCTGCCGATCACGCCGGAGGAGAAAGAGAAGGTCGTCGCCTATCTCCGTTCCGAGGGCAACCTCGACGCCGATCTGTTCTACAAAGGCTCGTCCCGCGGCGGCTACAAGGACGAACCGGGCTCGCGGCTCGACGCCGGCGTCATCCGCGATCCGTTCGACATGAAGGCGATCATCAACTCGGGCTTCGCCAGCTATTTCAGCAGCGAGTACGAGTACGATCAGCAAATGATGATGTTCCACCCCGTCGGCGGCATCGATGCCATTCCGAAGGCGTTCGAGAAGCGGCTCGGCAACCGGATCAAGCACAATATGGAGGTCACCGAGATCAAGCATGTCGGCGAGAAGGTAATTGTCTCCTATAAGGACCTGATCAGCGGCGAAGCCAAGCAAATCGAAGGCGATTACTGCATCTGCACGATTCCGCTGTCCGTGCTGAAGACGATCAAGCACGACCTGTCGCCGGAAATGACGACGGCGATCAACAACACCAAATACGCCAACGCCGGCAAGATCGGCCTGCAGTTCAAACGCCGGTTCTGGGAAGAGGACGATCTCATCTTCGGCGGCAACACGCTGACGAACATGGACATCTCCTCCATCTACTACCCGCCGACGAACTACTTTGCCAAGAAAGGCTTGCTGCTGGGCTACTATGCGATGGGCGCCAAAGCCGACAAGATCGGCGCGCTGTCCTTCCAGGAGCGAGAAGCGCTTGCCCTGGCCCAAGGCTCCAAGATCCACCCGCAATACTACAGAGAGTTCGAATCCTCCTTCTCCGTCAACTGGAAGACGATCAAATACAACATGGGCAGCTGGGTGTCCTACTCGGCCGACGACCGGAAGACGAACTATCCGGTACTGTGCCGGCCGGACCGTCGCGTCTACCTCGCAGGCGAGCACATCAGCTACATCACCGCCTGGATGGCAGGCGCCATCGAATCCGCAAGATCCGTCGTCACCGACATCCACGAACGCGTCATGAAAGAATAGCCCTGCCCTTTCATCGCCCTGTTTGCCGCTATTGCCGCTCTTATTGCCGCTTTTATTGCCGCTTTTATTGCCGCCCTGATTGCCGCTTCTATCGCCGCCATTATTATCCGTCACCCACACTTACAGGAGGGAAGAACCATGAAGTTTACCCGCAAAGTCAAAATCGCCGCCGGCGTTATCGTTGTTTCCTGCCTGGCCGCGACCGCGAGCGTCTACGCGGCGATCACGCCGAACAAATATCCGCTCGCGCCGATCTACGAGCCGGAATTCTACGGCAGCCCGAAGTCGTCCATCGCCAGCGCCGTCGCCATGCCCGCCGGCACCGCCACCTTCGAGACGAGCGGCACGACGCCGGCGCTCATCAACAAGGACGGCAAGACCGTCTACGAGCGGTACGGCGACACGGAAACGCAGGGCATCAGCATCCTGCAGAACATCGAGAAGCAGCTGAAGGAGCAAGGCCTGTCGCTGAAGGACGTGACATACTTGCGCGTCTATATCGCGCCGGATGCGGCGAAGGGCGGCAAGTTCGATTTCGACGGCTGGTTCAGCGCCTACGCGAAGTTCTTCGCTACGCAGGACAATCCGACCAAGACGGCCCGCTCCACCGTCGGCGTCTCCGGCCTCGTCAACGCCGATTGGCTGATCGAGATCGAAGCGGTTGCCGCCTATCCGAGCAATCATAATCAGGATTAACCCGCTTAACCGGCAGCAGCCGTCACGCGATCCGCAACCCGCAAGGACAATCAAATGAAATGGAGATGATTCGCATGCTGCAAAACGTAGGCTTCCCGGGCCTTATGATGATCCTCGTCGTCGTGCTCATTATTTTCGGACCTTCCAAGCTGCCTGAGCTGGGCCGCGCGGTCGGACGCACCCTCCACGAATTCAAATCCTCCGCCAAGGAGCTCGTCTCCGACAGCAAGGAAGAACCGACCGAGAACAAGTCGTAAACCCGTCCGATCCCCGCCGCGCCTGCTTCATCTCCCCCGCCGCAAACAAAAAGCCGCTTCCCTTCCTGCTGGCTGCAGGCTAGGGAGCGGCCTTTCCTCATGATCCTTAACTTCTATCGCCGTGCCAACAAGCAGCCGGCGAATCGCCTGTCACTGACGCATACGCGGCGTAATCGCATACGGGTCGTTGTCATCCCGCTGCTCGCCCGGTCCTCGCTTAAGGGATCGACTGATGGTCCGTGTCGCGAATGCGGTACATGCTCATCAGCTTATCCACGGGCAGCCGGTCCGGAAGCGCCGCCGCGCGGTCCTGGTACCAGTACGCCGTCGATGCGAACCAGTACGGCTTCAAGTGGCTGCCTGCCCACGGATTAACGAAGGCGAGGCTGAAGCTTTCCTGGAACGCGATCGCGTCCCGCTCGTGGAACCGGTACATGCTGATCATCGAGCGCAGCGTATCCTTCACCGGCACGCCATGCAGATCGCCATGGAAATCGCCGTCGCGGAAGTACCAGCCCCCGTTGAAATAATCCTCGAGCCCGGTGCCGACGATCGTCGGCTTCTCACGGTCCTCCGTGTCGATGTAGATATATTCCGGCGCCTCCAGGTAAGACAGGTAATTCAGCGGTTCGCCCTGCATGGAGAGGCTGCAGCCGACATAATGGCCCCGCCCCCGGATGTCCGCCATCCGCAGCGGATCTTCGGCGCCCAGCCGGCCCGTGCGGAACAGGCAGTGGAAGCGGCCGGCGTTCGCCGGCAGCTCGTCGTATTCCTCGTAGTTGGCGTTGAAGAACACGTCGACCGGAATGCTGTCGTGCAGGTTCTGCACCTCGATCCGCACCTTCTCGTACGGCATCGGGAAATAGCTGTAGAAGCCGCCGCTCGACATGCCGAGATAGCGCGACGTGTAATGCTGGAATTCGCAATGGCCGTTGCCGAAGAAGTCGCCGATCGGCGCCTCGACGGACGGGGACGCTTCGCCATCCCAATAAATGCGGAGGATGAGCTTCTTCAAGGTCGAAGGCTCGTTGACGGACGCGGTATCCCAGTGGCGCCAGAACCAACCCGGGAACGTCAGCCACATCCGGGTAATCATGCCCGGCTTGCCGCTTTCGGCCAAGGTAACGGCGGGGCCGCCCGGCAGCACGTTTTTCGTTTTGCTTCTCGTAACGGGATCGAACGTCGTAAACTGCTTCGACGTTACATGACGCAGGTCGGACAGGTTGGTAAACATTTCGGCTCGTCTCCATTCATCCAAATTCGCGATTTCGCCCGCAGCGAAGAGCAGCGCGATCTGAATGAATACTTCCACGGGGCGCCCGTATTTCCTCCATGAAAGCGTTATTAATTCCGCAAGGCTAAGCGCACGGCCCGGTAGAAACGACGTGAATGCCGGAAGTTATTCATGTTAATCTTTCATGATCTTATATGATCCTAGATGCAAAAGAATCCGCGGCGGATTGCGGTCCGCCGCGGATTCTTCTTCAATGCGATGGCTGAGGCCGAAGCGCGTTGAGCTTCCGGTACACTTTGCCATAGACCCATGCGGCGTTGACGAACAGCAGCACGCCGGTAATCAAGAAGACGTACCGGACGCCGAAGAACGCCGCCACCTGCCCGCCAAGCAGCGCGCCCGCGAAGACGCCGAGATACCCGGCCGACATGTTGAAGCCGAATACCCTGCCCGTCAGCGCTGCCGGCGTAATCTTCTTCACCAGGATGTTGACGGAAGGCGAGAGCCCGCCCGCCGCCAAGCCGAACAAGAAACGCAGCGCGATCAGCTCCCAGGTGCTTCGCACGAGCGTCTGCAGCACGAACAGCACCCCCGCCGCGAGCAGCGCGTACAGCATCACCTTGTGCGCGCCGATGCGGTCCGACAGCTTCCCGAGCCGGGGCGCGGCGATAATGTTCGCCAGCCCCGATGCCGAGAACGTCAGCCCCGACAGCAGCGCGACATGGCGGCCGCCGCCGGAGAGGCTCGTCACGAAGACGGTGACGACCGGCTCGACGGAATACAGGGCGACGGTGAGGATGAAGTACGTGACGAACATCGTGACCGTCAAGCTCTTCTCCGGCACCAGCTGCCACAGCTCCTTCATGCCGAGTACCTTCTTCTGCTGGCGGACGAAGTTTTCCTTCACGAACAGTAGCGTCGTAAGGAAGGCGATCATCAGCATGGCGCCCGTAATGAAGAATACGTAAGTCAGGCCGAACTTCAATTCGATGGCCCCGCCGATGAGCGGGCCGAGCAGCGAGCCCGAGATCCCTGCCGTCGACAGCGTGCCGAGCGCCCAGCCGGCGTGATCCTTATCCGTCTGCGTCGCGATCAATGTCGTGCAAGCCGTGCTGTACCCGGTAATGATCCCCTGCAGCAAGCGCAGCCCGACCAATTCATAGACATTGTGCGCGAAACCCATGCTGAACACGACGACCGCCATGCCCAGACTTGCCCGCAGCAGCATCGGCTTGCGGCCGAACTTATCCGCGGCATGGCCCCAGATCGGGGAGAACAGCGCGGACAGGATGAACGTAATCCCGAAAGCCAGTCCCGAGTATTGTGCAATGGCCGCCGCATCCTCCACGCCGAGCTGCTTGATATAGAGCGGAAGCACCGGCGCAAGCTGGCTCATGCCGACGCTCGTCATGAACATGCCGAACCAGCAGACGATCAGATTGCGCTTCCAGACAGGCATTAGCGGTTCCGCAGCGTATCGGCCCATGCGTCGACGGTCATCACGTCCGCCTGGCGCGGGAATACCTTCTCGGTGAGCACGCGGTGAACTTCGGGATCGCCGTCCAGACAAGCGTCGGCGAGCACCGTCAGCTTGTAATCCTTGTCCGCCGCTTCCCGCAGCGTCGACAGCACGACGCCGCTCGTCGAAATGCCGCTCAGCACCAGCGAGTCGATCTGGCGGCCGCGGAGCAGCACTTCCAGGTCGCTGCCGGTGAAGGCGCTGAAGCGGCGCTTCGTCACGAGCGGTTCGCCCGGCTGCGGCTGCACGGAGGCGTAGATTTGCGTCGCCTCATCCGTTTCGGTCATGCCGCCGTGGCTGGCGATCGCGGAGAACGACTTGTTGCGCGAGCTCACTTCAGGGTAGCCTTCGCGGAGCGCGACGCGTACATAGATGACTTGCATGTTATGTTGCCGGGCGGTTTCCAACGCCTTGCGGAACGGCTCGAGCGCCGCCTCCTTGTCGGGGAAACGCGAGACGATGCCGTTCTGCAAATCCATGACCAGCAGGGCGGTAGTTTGGTTAGTTGACATCCATTGAACACTCCCTATTCCTATGATAGTATTAAGCGGAGAACTCTCCTCTTGATATTAAGCGGAGCGATCTCCGTTTGTCAACAACCGCTTTCTATCGACGACGAGGAGGCAATGCGCCATGAACGAGACAGAACCGATGAACGAAGCAGAGCCAGCCCCGCCGCGCCCCGAGCGCCGCGATGCCGCCGAGAACCGCCAGCGCATCCTGCAAACGGCCCTCGACCTGTTCGAGCGCCACGGCGTCGAGCAGGTCAGCATGAACCAGATTGCCACGGAGGCGAAGATCGGGCCGGGCACGCTCTACCGCCGCTACCGCAACAAGAGCGAGCTGTGCCTTGACCTCATCAAGGACAACCTCGTGCAAGTATTCGACGATATCGAAGCCTACTTGGAAGAGAATCGGAACGATTCCCCCACCGTCAGGCTGCGCGGACTGATCGTCCTGTTCATGCGGTTCCGCGAGAAGAAGGCGCAGCTGCTGATCGGCGTGGAGGACGCGTCTTCCCAGAACCGCCCGAAGTCGCGGACGAAGGGCCCGCTGTACAACGAGCTGCATGACATGCTCGTCGAGCTGCTCGACGAGATCGCCCGGGACGCCGCAAGAGACGGAGACGGTCAAATCCCGCCGAACAGCATTTTCAAAGCCGATATGCTGTTAATGGCGATGAGCAGCGATGCCTACTTCTTCCAACGGGAAGTGCGCGGCTATACATCCGAGCAGATCGTCGAGCAGCTCTGCTTGACGTTCATTCCCCTCGCTTAACTCTAATGCTTCCCCACATGTACGCACAGAAGCCGTGCCTCGCCTCCGGTAATGGAGAGAAGCACGGCTTTGCCGTGCTGCGGGCAGCAGCGACGCTACAACAGACGGCGTTGGCAATCATGCCGGAAACAGAACAGATCCATGCCGAAAAGGATCAGAACCCCCTCTATGCCCGCTCTTCTATATGCTATATTATGGAAATGAAGGAATAAAGCATAAAGGCTCTATATAAGGACGATCCTACAGAAAAGCGAGGGTTGATCCATGATGGATGAGTTGAAGAAAGCTTACGAGCTGCTCCGCCTGCCGGAAGGCGCGCCGAGGGAAGAAGTCGAGAAACGGTATTTTCTATCGATTCGCCGCGAGCGCGCGATTCGTCTACGCCAACGATCGGAACAAACCGGCGGGCAGCCTGTTAATTTCGAAGAAATCAATAAAGCGTACAACACGATTTTGGCGTATGACGGACAGAAGATCATGGCGCAGTTCAACCCCGCCGTCTACGGCAAATACAACAAAAATTATAAGTTCCCCATGATCGGCGCGATCTTTTTTTCCGTCGTCATGATTTTCGTCATTATTTACGGCATCAAAGGCTTTATCGACCACCGCCACCATACGGCCATGCTTGCCAAGCTCCCGCCTGTCGATCTGAGCATCTCCTTCTTCGGCGAATTTATGAACAGGGACGGCACCTATTCGACCAAGAATCTCGATTTCCCTGTAATGGGGGAGTCCTACCAAGTAAAGATGCCCGACGTCAGCGATCTGAAGCCGCTGGAAGCGGAGCTCTTGTCCCAATTTCCGCAATGGAAAGCAGTCCAGGCCTTCTACGCCTACGCGCCTTCGGAAGTCAAGACGGGGCTGGACGAAATACTCCTTGAAAGCAGCATGGGGATGATCGACCACCAATCGGACATCTATATTATGGATAAAGCGAGCTTCGCCAGGCTGGCCGGGTACTATGCCCTGCTTCCGCTCGAAGGCGCGGACGCCGCTAAGCTGGGCCCGGGTCTCAAGCCGGGGCTGCTGCTGAAGGCGAAGACGGAAGACGGCCTCGAGGAGCATGTCTACGGGGTCGACATCTCCGCCAGCCCGCTCCTGAAGGGACTCCCCCTCGTCGGCAAATCGTATATCGCGGGGATCGGCGTCAACTCCGACCGGCAGGAGCATGCGTTTACGTTTATTACCCGATATTTGAAGTAAAACGAGCCGACCCGGGACTCATCCCGGGTCGGCTCGGCCTGCGCGCCTCGCAAGCAGCTCCGCTACTTTCATTTCCACGTTGACGAGAGAGAACGGCTTGAACATATACGCATCCGCACCCAGCATCAGCCCTTGTTCGACGTCCTCGTCCTTCGTCCTTCCCGACAGCAGCATGATTTGGGTATGGCCGGGACGCGTGCCTCGTCGCGCATGCGCGCCAGCACCTCGAACCCGCTCATCGCCGGCATTATGCAACGCCCACGGAGCGCTTGATGGATGTCATGGAAGCCTCAGACGAGGTCGAAGTAAAGCACGTAGGCGCGAAAACCGAGGAGGATACGATACGCCAGCTGGCAGACGGGAGGCATAACGATGAGCGATGAGACGAAGAACGGGCAGCCTGCGGAGTTAAGCGCAGAGGAGCAGGAGCGGCTCCGCCAGATAACCGAGGTTTTGGATCGTATAAATAATCGGTTTAACAGTATGGACGAGAGGTTCGATCGGATCGAGGATAAACTCAAAGGGATGGTCGATACGACCAGATCGATCCGCGAGTCGATCGTCGATCTACAGCCACCGATTCTGCGGCGCGCGCGGTTCAAGGTCATCGACGGCGGTGATCAGGGAGGCAGCAAATGAACGAGTCAATCGCGTTGAAGGCCGTGACATACACGATATGAGAACCTAATTCGGCAACGCATCTCAAATATCCCCGTATATTCTTGGAGATGAAAAGGGGGATTTAGCAATTATGGGCGGGTTTCTGCTTATGCTGTTCGGGTTATTTAGTACGTTATTTCCATATCCGGCGTGGTATCTATCGATCGGCTGGCGCATCAAGGATGCCGAGCCATCCGAAGCGGCGCTGTTCATGAACCGTGCGGTCGGCGTAGTCGCGGCCATTGTTGGCCTCATTATTATGGTTTCGAGCTGTTCGCTAGGCGGCGGGAGCTCCGAGGCTGCGTCTGCGTTTCAAAAACGGCTACTATTCGTCGATGAAGTGCGGGATATTAAGATGGGGATGTCGGCCGATTTGCCTTCGGTATTGAGCAAGGAAGAAGTGGCTCATGCCGTCGACCTAATGGCGCATGCGAAGATGAAAGGCTTTACGCTAGGTTCGAGTTACAGCGGCGCGGGCGAAGCGACAATCGTTTACAAGGACTGGACGACGGACGAACTGCTTATCACTACTTCGGGCGGCATCGAGCTGATTCCGAGAACGGGTGACAAGGCGTACCTATTTCAAAGCGACGAGCTGGAAAGCTTGTTCCACTCGTGGCTGAGCCGTAGCGGTTAAGGGCTGGAGTGAATCGCAGCCTCGTGCTTGCGGCAGCGGTTGGGAGCGATAACCGTAATATAGGAAATTTAGGGAGTCGCCTACGGTCGGCTTCTTTTTATGGGCGGCCGTGGCGCTCCTGCAGCTGCCGGAAGTAGTCTGCGTAACCTTTGTACGCCCCTTGCTCGATGGCCGCGTCGATCAGCGCCCAATCCTCGGTGGGCAGCGTGATCGTGACGACCTTCTTGTCGCCCTCGGATTTCCGTCCAGCGCCCGGCCTTGCGCCTCCGTGCTGCATTTTCTTGGTTTCGACTGCTTTTTTCAAGTCTGTGGCAATTTTAACTGCGGACTCTTGGTCCAGCATTTTTCGATATTATTTGGCGATCCAAGCGTATTCGTTCGCCAGCTCGTCGTATATCGTTTGGAACGAGTTGAGGCCGCGCATGTTCCAGCGAACGAAGTCGACGTTCTTTGTCGGGATTTTCTCGATGAAATCGACCGTCTTCTTCAAGATGTCGGCATTGTTTAGGCGTCTTCCGCAGCTCGTCCAGGTATTGCTGCCTGCTCTCGATTTCCAGACGCATGCTGGCTGTCGCATCGGTCTCGCTCATGAAGTCTCCCAGCTCTCCCAATTCTTATTCCTCTCTTCTATCCTGATTCCTACCAATATATTCCTTAATGAGTAGACAAAGAAGAGTTTCGCTTATTCGTCGCCCTATAAATTTCCGCGTGCTTTTATTTCCTGCGCCCGTGGCCTTTTGGCCGTTTCCGGTGTCTAACCATGTGAAGGCAGTCATTTGTCAACAGAACATCACGGAGGGTTGAATGATGCAAGCATCGGAACAGAATCGGAGAGCATGGAACGCCGGCGCTTACGAATCGTGGATCAATCGGTTCGGTACGCCGGAGGAAGCCGCCAAGCGGATCCAGCAAGCCCCGATCAAGAGTATCGGAACCGCGTTCAAGTATATGGAGCAGCCCATAGCAGGTAAGAGAATCGTCAATTTGCTAGGTTCTAACGGCATGAAAGCAGTCGCGTTAGCCCACATGGGCGCAATCGTCACGGTCGTCGATTTCTCTTCCGGGAACGAACGTTATGCCGCCGAACTGGCCGATCGCGCAGGCGTTGCGTTGAGCTACCTCGTAGCGGATGTCCTGAAACTTTCGCCGCATGAATTATCAGCCCCGTATGACATCGTATATATGGAAATGGGCATCCTTCATTATTTCACGGACCTGAACCCCTTGTTCGGCTTGGTTCATCGCCTTCTGAACGAAGGCGGAATGATGATTTTGCAGGATTTCCACCCGGTGTCGACGAAGCTGATCACTTCCAGAGGCACAACGGCAGCCATTCGCAAGCATAAGGTGACAGGCGACTATTTTGCCGCCACGCTGACCGAAACGAAAGTATCGCATGCCAAATATTCGGATTCCGCTCTCAACGACGAAGCCGATCGTAAGGTGTATCTGCGTCATTGGACGCTGGGTGAAATCATCACCGCCATTGCCGGCGCAGGCTTAACGATTCAAGTATTAGAGGAGCTTCCCAATATGTCTTCGGACGTATTCGATAAAGGAATACCGAAGACATTCACAGCGGTAGCGATAAAATAACTGCCCTTTCATGCGTTCATATGGCCATTTAGGCATAGATGGCGTCTAATGGGATGTGAAAGCAAAGGAGGTTCATGTCGTGTCAGGGCCCCATGATCACCAATTCGACAAGCTATACGAGCTCTATTACCCGCAAATCCGCCGTTTCCTCTCGCTGAAGGCCGACATGCAGACAGCGGAGGACCTCGCGCAAGTAACGTTCATGAAAGCCATGGCGAATCTGAGCGCCTTCCGCGGCGAGTCCAGCCTGTTCACGTGGCTGAGCACCATCGCCGCCAATACGTTGAAGAACGAATACCGGCGCAAGCATCGGAGCGTCGAAACGCCGGCGAACCTATCGGACATGGACCAGCGCTATATTACCGTCGCGTTCACGAGCAACGTGGAATTGCGAATCGATATTAGCCGGGCGCTCGTGCGGTTAAACCAGCTCGATCGCGATATCATCTCGCTGCATTACGATGTCGGATGCACGTTGAAGGAAGCCGCGGAGCTGCTTGGCTTGCGGACAAGCGCCGTGAAGAACCGCTTGTACCGCGCGCTTGCCAAGCTGCGAAGCGAACTGCAGCACGGGGAGGATCAGGGCATCATGTCGATCATTGATTCGATTTCGATTGTCAATAAAGACGGCGGCCGCCAAGCGAATGCCGCCGACCGGACGCCCGATCAAGCTGTCATTGCGCAGCTAAGCGGCCATGTGGATCGGATCTGCGCGCTATTCCGGCACCGGCCTTCAACGCGGTTAACGATCGAAGTCTATCCCGACCTTCACGCCTTCCATCAAGCCGTTCATGAGCCCGACGCTCCGAACTGGTTCATGGGAACGATCGACGGGAATACGATCCGAATCGCCTCTCCGCTCCATCCCGGTCCGGAGCACACCTACGAATCCATTCTCAAATCGACGGTCCACCTCTTCGCGATGTGGCTCGTCAAGGACATCAATCCGTCCGTGCCCAAGTGGATCTACCAAGGGATCGGCGGATATGAGGCCGGATTAATGACGAAGGACTATATTCGCGAATCGGTTGCGCCGCTGGTTGGCCGAGGCGATATCCCGACGTTCGCGGAGCTGGAAGACCAGACATGGGATTTCGAGACGAAGAAGGGCTTCCAGTTCACCTATCTGCTATGCGAGTTCGTCCTGACGCGCTACGGCGTTCATGCCATGAACCAGTGGATCCGAACGCCGAACGACTTCGAAGCCGCCTTCCGCTGCACGGTCGAGGAGTTTCATGATCGGTGGGCAGCCGACATGAGAATGCGGTTGAACGGCAGCGCATAGCGGGATCATTCAATCCCGATGACCGTTCCGGCGCGGAACCCTGCGATCGTTAGCTTCTAAGCCGCTATTGCAATCGACGAAGGCCCGCAATTCCTCTTCGGGAATTTGCGGGCCTTCGTTCGTCTTCCGCCTTGGCGCTCGCGCATGAGCTTGGCTGATTACGTCATGGCGGAGTGATTCACGCTCAGGACAGCCTTCCCACGGTATCCTTCTCGCGACAGCCCGTCCTTAGTCGATGTTGTCGGCGTACAACCCGGCCCGGCTCGTCGGCAATCCGGCCCGGTAGAGATGCGACGTATCGCCGACGCCGTAGCAGCGCGGCGCGGCCCAGCCGTGCGCGCGTTCTTCCATGACGACGGTCGTGACCGAGCTTGGCGCGATCCAGAAGCCGGACCATACCATCGACAGCGGCAGCTCGAGCAGATGGGACAGCCAGGCGAGGCCGAAGCCGAGGTGGCAGAAGACTGCGACCGCTTCGCGATTCGATTCGACGATCCGGTAGCGCCCGCCTTCGCGCCGGTAGCCGTGCTGCCGGAAGAAGGCGTCGGAGTCATCCTGGATCTGTCGGAATTTCGCGTGAAATCCCGGATCGTTGAAGGGCGCCCGCTCGTGCCAGTCCTCGCTGGACGGGAACGGCCGCTGCTCGCGCACCCAGGTATGGTCGCTGTTCCAAGCGACCAGGCGCTCGCCGGACGGCTGCGTGATCTGCCAGCCGTCCAATTCGGCGGTCCAAGGAAGTACGGTCGGCGTCATGCCGAGCGCATCGGCGGTGTACTGCATCGTGTGCAGCGCCCGTCCCAGCGGCGAGCTGTAAATCCGGTCGATGCGCGTGCCCGTCAGCCGCTCGGCTAATGCCTTCGCTTCCGAATGCCCGGGCGCGGTGATGGTATTGTTGGGGTAATCCGGCTCCGCGTGACGAATAATATACAATTTCATAACGGCCCTCCACACTAGCGCTGGCTGCGATTCTACCCCTAGTATAGGGGAAGCGGCAAGCGCGAACAATGCCGGATGGCTCTTTACTTCGATTATTCTTAATGGGACGAAACGTTTCATAATCCCCGCTGATTGTCCTAATGACAAGTCTACTTACCATGCACCCATTCCAACTCATTGCACAGCTCGTTATATTCCTCGATGCAATCGTATAGGCAAAAGCTGCTGGTGGGATTGTTTCTCGGCGAATACTCGTAGAGCAGAATCTGACCATTCTCCAGCTGCCAGGCCGAATGAACGCGAAGCAGCGTCTCGCCTTCTATGCGCACTTCCTCGACAACGCTTCTTATGGCTTGGTTGGAATACAATGACGCATCCGCGGCATACCCAAGTTTCATCATGATTACCTCCGGTCAAGGGGCAAATTAAACTAACCTTTTCAGATATCGTAACGTATGACTCCTCCATATCCAATGTCTATAACTGCCGATTTTACTAACCAAAACTGATATACTATCCAGAGGAGGCGGTTTCATGGATTACGATGAATTGGACCGGATGCTATTCGAATTGACGGAGATCGAGATGAAATTAAAGGATACCGAGCTGACGGATGAAACCATTCGAAAACGGATACTCACTCCCCCGCTGCCAGAGGAAGGATTCCCCGTCCCAAGCAATGCCGGCGGTGCGACGACTCCGTCCACGGCCATTACTCACCCTTCCATCTACCATTACACATTGGAGGGGGATGTGCTGCGATTGAATGTCACCGGAGACATCTTCGCCATCTCCAGACATACCCGATTCGTCAAAATGCTCAATCACACGCATAACTTGTTCGAGATGAATTACATTTATAGCGGTACCTTCTATCAAGAGATTCAGGGCGAGCGGTTTGAATTACAAGAAGGGGATTTGATTATTCTCAATAAGAACGTGGAGCATGCCATTGAGAAATGCGGCGAGAACGACATCCTCATTAACTTCTTGGCTAAGAACGAGTTTTTTGACAGCTCGATCATCTACAACATTCTCGGGGATACGATACTCGGTAAAACCATGGCCTCGATTATCGCGGATGCTTCGAGAGAGAAAAATTTTCTATTATTCCATACGGCGAATAATTGGCAAATCAGACAAACGATCCAAAACATACTATGCGAGTCATTCGGAAGCAAACAGGCGAACCGAGAGATTATCAAATCTTATCTGACCATTCTGTTCAGCCGACTATTGGAAAGCGAAAGCTACGAAATGTTTCTGAACGACGGAGCTAAAAAATCGAATATCTCCGTCATCGAAATATTCGCTTACATTAACAACCACTATCTCAACGCGACATTGGAACAAACGGCCGCGCACTTTCGGTATTCGGCCGCGCATTTAGGCAGGATCATCAAAAACGTGACCGGAAAAACCTTCTCCGCTTTAGTGCAAGAGCAGAAATTCATGCATGCCGCGCTGCAGCTGAAGCTAACGAATCGAACCGTCGAGGACATTTCCAAGGAGATCGGCTATAACAATCTATCCTTCTTCTATAAGAAATTTCATTCCTTGTACGGCGTGACGCCTAAGGAATACCGCAGACGGGTCATGCAAAGCGATGGTTCATAGGCCAAGCACGCGATGATAGGCCTAAAACAAACAAGGGCACTCATTCGAGTGCCCTTCCTACTGTTACCAGCTTATATTGACCGATAGCGTTGCGAAGCGTTGCCTATGATGTGACATCGTCTGATGTGACATCGTCGAAATTCTGCAATAGGCGCCGCTCCAGCCCTTTGTCGTCTGTCGCGAGTTCTTGCATGATCGGAATCGTCATATCGGTATTGGGGTTGTATTTCAAGCCCCAGTGCATAATGGCAAAGACGACCGGAAACAGGTCAAGCGCCTTTTGCGTTGGCCGGTACATCGTTTGCGCGCGGTTTGAGTCCCCTTCGATCTTGACGAGCAGGCCTGCTTCAACGAGCGATTGGAGCCGGGCGCTCAAAATATTCGTCGAGATCCGCTCGCGTGAAGCAAGAAACTCGCGGTAATGCCGCTTGTTATGAATAAGGACGTCGCGAAGGATGACCAGGCTCCAGGGATCGCCCCATATATCGAGCGCATATACGATTGGACAGACGGTGGAAGATCGCTTTTTCATGAGACTGATTATACAATTCGTGCTTGCATTTCGCAAGATCATACTTGCATTATGCAAGTATGATCTATATACTCGGTGTGTAGTCAACCATTCACGAAGGGAGATCGCTTGCATGAATCAAAGTTACAGCACTCTTTTTCAGGTAGACCAAAGCCCCGAGGAAGTCTTCGCTGCCATCAATAACGTCCGCGGATGGTGGTCGGAGGACATTGAGGGCACGACCGACGAGCTCGGCGAATTCAAGTACCGCTACCAGGATATTCACCGCTGCACCATCCAAGTCACCGAGCTTGTTCCCGGTAACAAGGTGGTCTGGTGCGTTACGGATAACTACTTTAACTTCGTTAAGGACAAGAGCGAATGGAAGGATACCGACATTGTCTTTGACATTGCCAAGAAGGACGGCAAAACAGAAGTTCGATTTACGCATGTTGGCCTCGTTCCCGCGTATGAGTGTTATGCCGTCTGCACGGACTCCTGGGGCATCTACATAAACGGCAGCCTTCGCGACTTGATCGCCAAGGGTAAGGGCCGGCCCAACCAAAGCGAGCAAATTATAGACAGACACGGCTTAGCGAACGCGTAGAAATCTCCTTCCACAGACCGAAGCTCGGCGCTTAAGCATCCGAGGCTGTGCCAAGAGCGTGCGCCGCCTCTTCCGGGAGCGTCGAGCCGCGGATCAGCAGCCCTTTCGATAAACTATCGTACCTGATAGGTAAAAGGCTACTGCAGATTGATATGCTCCCCTTTAAGTAGACAGGTTTAATAAATAAACCGCTACTTGAAGGGGTGTTTTTTTGTGTCCAAAAAGAATGAACACAACTCTGCGGAGAAGCTCACTATTGTACAGGCGCTCATGTCGGGTAAGATGAGCCGGGTTGGGGTCGCTCGAAAGCATAACATTAGTGTAAGCACACTGGTGAAATGGCGTCATCAATATGAGCTATACGGGGTTGAGGGCTTAGCTATCCGCACGCGTAACAACAGTTATTCCGCAGAGCTCAAGCTTAAGGCAGTTCAAAATTATTTCACTAAGGGGCGAACCACCACTCAGCAAGAGCGAATCGATATTGTGCTCTATTGCCAAGCACATAACCCTGACTACCGGATGGCAGCGGATCAGTATCAAGTCTCCTACCATCAGGTATACCAGTGGGTTAAGAAGTATGCAGAAGGCGGCCAAGATGCGCTGAAAGATGGCCGTGGGCGTAGAAAGCCCCTGGAAGAACCTTGCTATTAAAGCCGTGGGGCAGGAAGGCTTATTTCCTGTGCAGACGTTGTGTGAGATCGCAGATATTGCGAGGTCCAGCTATTACAAATGGTTGAAGCATACCGCTAGCACTCGTGAAATGGAGAACCGACAGCTGGCACAGGACATGCTTGCTCTGCATGAAGAAGTTCATGGCATCTACGGATACCGTCGGCTGACCCTCAACCTGAGTAGGCGAGCAAAGAAACAGATCAACCACAAGCGCATACAGCGCCTGATGAAGATAGAGGGAATCCAGTCGGTCATCCGTAGAAAGAAGAAGAAATACCTCTATGCCTCTCCGGAACAAGTCGCTGAAAACCTGCTGAACCGGGAGTTTAATGCTGAGGGGCGCAATGAAAAATGGCTAACTGATGTGACGGAGTTCAAGTACGGCAACGGTCAGAAGGCTTATTTGAGCGCAATATTAGACCTTCATGATAACGTCATCGTTGCAAATACCCAACCTTTGAAGCACTTCAAAAGGACGTCGATGCGTACATTTATTTTTACAATTACGAACGACTACAGGAAAAACTAAACGGCCTCAGTCCAATGGAGTTCCGGACGAAGGCCGCTTAAATGATTAATTATTTGTACTGTCTACTTGACGGGGTGCTGTTCAGATCCAGCAGCCTTTAGTAGAAATGTTCTTAAGCATGCGATAACAGAGGGGCGCAAAATGCGAAGTTTAAGTCCAACTCATTGTTCGACTTAATAAATAATAAGTCACTTTGACTCTTACGTTCACAATTCACAAGTTCAGTAAAACGATCAGGCGTGAAGTGAAATTGAATGGTTTCGGTATCACTCTTACTAATATGAGAAAGCAGCTTTACTAAATCGACGTTGTACTTACTTACCACATCATACAGGTGGAGCACATTGCCTTCATTTTGATAAACGATGACAGCCTCTTCGTCTTCCCATAAATAGATCGAATCCGGAAACACATTTAGGGCATAGAACATAAAGATCCCCTGATTATCGCTAATGCCAAATTGATTTGAAACAGGAGCGCGGACTTGAAGAATTTTATGGATTATCGCTAGATCCTCTTCATTAGCGCAATCTATTAGTCTCAAACCGTTATTAACGATTGAGATTGGAGCAGCTTTCATGCTGAAGTTCGCTTCGCTACAAGGTGTGAACCCGAATTTCGGATAGAATTGATGCACGCTGCCGTTCGCAAACAAATAGAACAGTTCACATTCATCTTGATAAACTTCTAAAACATGCTTCATTAATACGCCAGACAATCCGCTGCCTCTATAGTCGGGGTGCGTCATAACGGTCCCAATCTGAATTGCTCTGCGTTTTACTCCACCCATAATTAAGTTCAGTTTGCTTATCGAAACATTAGAAACAACTTTCTGGTGAATTACAACGGAGTGGCAAATATAATTGCTATCCCAGAAGCCTTTCTGATACCAATGCTCGAAGTTGATTCCGAAAACATCGTTTGCTAATTCATTAAAGCTTTTCCTCAGGATCTCATCGTCTTTATAGTTACTAATAATAGAAAGCTTTGACGTGTCTAATTGGCTACTCATTGAATTCCCCCTAACGCTCCATAAATGGCATCCTTGTAATGGATTGCCGCTTTACCGCTATTTGCGATTCCCCGTTACGAGTCCATATCACGGGTATTCTGACGATATTGTATCATCAAGCTAACCGCAATCGCTATCTTCCGCTTTACCGCCGTTTACGATAAGGTTCACCAGGAGGCAGCCGGCAGCCGCGAGAGGGTTTTAAATCACCCGGTTATGGAGATAGTGGTAAAAAGTAAAGCGTCCGGGTGATGGCAGATGGTCTCGTTCTTCTTCAAAGCGTTCCGCAAGATGCGCGCTAATAGTGCCTTGAAATCCAAATCGCAGGTTTCCGCCGGGACGGCGCCCGCTAGCAGCCTGAAAGCCGGTTTGGAGGAAAACCTGCTTCTCATTACTAAACGTCTTGGGGGCAGCACGGATCTGGTCATCCGCAGGTTTATCATCCGGGCGAACGGCCGGCCGTACCATGCGGCGGTCGTCTATATCGAGGGCCTGTCCAATCCGAAGGACCTTCTGGAGTCGCTGCTGGACGACAATAGCGAAGCCTGGGCGAATCTCCGGTCCGCCGGCCAGCTTCCCCCTCTGCGGTTATTGCAGGACTACATGCTGAACATCGGCGACCTCAACGGCGTCTCCGATATGGATACCCTCCTGCATGCCGTTCTATCGGGCGACAGCGCCGTGATCGTGGACGGCTTCCCCGAAGCGATCGCGGCCGCCACGCGCCATCGGCAGGAAAGAGGCGTAACCGAGCCGATGTCGCAGACGGTCGTCCGAGGGCCGCGCGAAGGATTCTCCGAATCGCTGCGCACGAATACGGCGCTGGTCCGCAGGAAGATCAAGGATCCCCATCTCTGGATGGAGACGATGCAGATCGGCACGGTGACCCAGACCGACGTCGCCATCATGTACATCAAGAACATCGTAAACAAGAAAGTCGTGGATGAGGTCCGTTTGCGGCTCGCGCGCATCGATATTGATGCGATCCTGGAAAGCGGCTATATCGAAGAGTTCATTCAAGACGAGACGTATTCGCCGTTTCCGACGGTGTACAATTCGGAGCGGCCGGATTCGATCGCCGGCGGGCTGCTGGAAGGCCGCGTCGCGATCTTGGTGGACGGGACCCCCTTCGTTCTCTTGGTGCCCGCGCTGTTCACCCATTTCCTCCAGACGCCGGAGGATTACTACCAGCGTGCGGATATCAGCACGCTGATTCGCATTCTTCGATATGTGTGCCTGTTCATCGCCATATTCGGACCATCGGCGTACATTGCGATCACGACCTTCCATCAGGAAATGATTCCGACGCCGCTGCTGATCAGCATCGTGGCCCAGCGCGAAGAAATTCCCTTCCCGGCTTTCGTCGAGGCGTTATTGATGGAAGTGACCTTCGAGATTCTTCGGGAAGCCGGCGTCCGTATGCCGCGGACGGTCGGCCAAGCCGTATCGATCGTCGGCGCGCTCGTCATCGGGACGGCGGCCGTCGACGCCGGGCTTGTCGGTCCGGCCATGGTTATCGTCGTTTCCATCACGGCGATTTCGAATTTCGTGATTCCGTCGTACAACCTTGGCATCTCCATTCGCATGATCCGTTTCGTGTTCATGATGCTGGCCGCTACGTTCGGCTTATACGGCATACTCGTCGGCACCATCATAATGGTCCTGCATTTATGCAGCCTGCGTTCCTTCGGCGTTCCCTACCTGGCACCGTTCGCCCCTTATATCGCCGAGGACCAGAAGGACAACTTATTCCGGCTTCCGCAGTGGGCCATGCTGACCCGCCCGCGTCTGGTCAGCCCCCGTAACCGGAAGCGGCAGAAGGACAATCCGCCTCATAAACCCGCTCCATAGCGGTGTTTCCAGGCCTTGAAAGGGGATGCATTCGACATCACGGCATTACAAGGCATCAAGCTCTCCCTGGTCTTCTTGCTCGCGCTCATGCTGACGGGCTGCTGGAATCGCAAAGAGCTCAATGAACTCGCCATCGCGACCGCGTTCGGTTTCGATAAGGGGAACGATCAATACAAGGTAACCGTTCAGATCATCAATGCCACCGAAATCGCCACGACCCAGGGCAGCGGCGGACGCGTTCCTGTCCTTACGCTGCAGGCGACCGGCAAGAACTCCATCTTCGAAGCCATGCGCGCCATGACCACGTCTGCGCCCAGGAAGATGTACGCCTCCCATCTGCGGCTCCTCGTGATCGGGGAGGACCAGGCCAAGGCCGGGATCGCCAAGGTGCTCGATTGGCTGTCCCGGGACCATGAGCTGCGAACGGACTTCTACATCATCGTCGCCCGGGATGCAACGGCGCAAGAGGTCCTGCAGGTGCTCACGCCGCTCGCCAAGCTGCCGGCGGACAAAATGTTCTTCTCGCTCGAAGCCGCCATGCATAATTGGGGATCCACGGCGAAGGTCGATCTGCATCAGCTGATCTACGATCTGGTCGATCAGGGGAAAGACCCGGTGCTGACCGGCGTTCGCATTCTGGGCGACAAGCGCGCGGGCATGACCCGTCAAAATTTGACCTCCGTCACTCCGCCCGCCTTGCTGGAGTATCGCGGAATGGCCGTATTCCATAAAGACAAGCTCGTAGGCTGGCTGAACGACAAACAAAGCAGGGGCTATAATTTCATCCGCGGCAATATCCGCAGCACGATCGTCTCGCTTCCTTGTCCGGCGGGCGGCAACCTGAACGTCGAGCTCATCCGCACGAGCCACCGGATCAAAGGGAAAGTCGTGAACGGCGAACCGCAAGTCACGGTGACAGTCAGGGCGGAAGGGAACATCGGGGAAGTGGAATGCGGCATGGACATCGGCACCAACGAGGCGATCAGCCTGCTCGAGAAAGAGCTGAGCGACCAAATCGAAAATATCATGAAAGCTTCCATCGCGCGGGCGAAGTTCTACCAGTCGGATATATTCGGCTTCGGGTCGGTCATCCACCGTGCCGACTATAAAGCCTGGAACCGGATGAAGGACCGTTGGGAGCAGAAGTTCGTCGATCTTCCCGTTCATGTCGTCGTACATGCGAAGCTTCGCCGTACCGGCTCGGTTATGCAGTCGTTCCTGGAGCGGATGGAAGAGGAGGAGAACTAGCGTGATCTGGATCGTGTTGATTATGGCGGCAGGCGTAGTTCGATTCGAATACCCGAAGCTTCTTAGGGGCGGACAGCTGAAGGAGCTGGCGCTGTCCGCCTGCCTCCTGATTATCGGCGTGACGCTGACCTTCCTCCAGAGCTTCCATGTCCAGCTGCCCAATCCGCTCGACTGGCTCACCGTCATCTACAAGCCTATGAGCAGGGCCGTTCTATCCACGCTGAAGTAACCGCAGAAAGGAGCCTACGAGCGATGATCGAGGAAGGCAAAATCAACCTGCGTCAATTCACGATCCTGACGCTGCTGTTCAGCTTGGGGAGCTCGATTCTGATCGTCCCTTCGGGTCTCACGGGCGTTGCCAAGCAGGACGGATGGCTGGGGGCGATCCTCGGCGTCCTGGGCGGCATGCTCCTGATCGGACTCTACGTTGCGCTTAGCAACCGGTATCCCGGTCTATCCTTGGTAGAATACTCGGAAGCTCTGCTCGGCGCCTGGCTCGGAAAGCTGGTCGGGCTGCTGTATTTCTCCTTCTATCTCCTGCTGGCCTCGCTGGTGCTGCGGAACGTCGGAGACTTCATCACCACGATCGTCATGCCGGAAACGCCGCTTCAAATCGTGCATTTGCTGTTCGTCATGGCCATTCTGATGAGCGTAAGCCTGGGTCTGGAAGTGATCGCGCGTTCATCGGAAGTCTTCCTGCCCTGGGTTACGCTGCTGCTGCTCGTACTCATCGTGTTCCTGGTTCCGCAAATCGATTACGACCGCATCCAACCCATCTTCGAATCGGGGGCGAAAGCCATCGTCCGCGCCAGTCTGTCCGTGATCAGCATTCCATATCTGGAGCTGACCGTCTTCCTGATGATCATCCCTTACGTCAACCGGCCGCAGAACGTCGGCGTCGCCTTCCTGAAGGGCGGCGTGCTCGGCGGGCTGGTTATCGTCATCATTACGATCCTGTGTGTGTTCGTCCTCGGCTGGGATTTCTCGTCGCGGCATACGTTCCCCAGCTATACGCTGGCGAAGAAAATCCAGGTCGGCGAATTTCTGCAGCGGATCGAAGTGCTGGTGGCGATCATTTGGTTCCTGACCATCTTCTACAAGCTGTCGCTATGCTTCTATGCCGCGGTGCTGGGACTCGCCCAAGTGTTCCGGCTGAGCTCGTACCGTCCCTTGATCGTACCCTGCGGGATCATCATCACGGTACTGTCGATTATCGTCTATCCCAATATCGTCTACTTCCGGGTGTTCGCCGAAGAGATCTGGCCGTTCTATGCAATGACCTTCGGGCTCTTCCTGCCGCTCATGCTGCTCGTGATCTCCTGGTTCAGGCCGTCGGCAGGCAAGCAGCCGAGATGACGGAATTTCGTTCCCCCGAGCCATTGCGTATCGTACGCCTTATATTGTATTTTAAATGTATACAATAATGTAACGCGCACTTGTACATTCCGAATGGGGGAAGCATTCATGATCATTGACGCGCATGCGCATCTAGGCTGGGACAGCGTGTTCGACGAGGATTTCACACTGCCTGAACTATTGGACAAGCATGTTACGCACGGGGTAACCGCTACGATTCTCCAACCCGCTTCCTGTCACGATTTGGACACCGTCACGACGCAGCATAATCGGATCAGCGAAGTGATGGCCGCCTATCCGGGTCAATTTTATGGCATGGCCAATCCTAATCCTCACCTAGCCGACGCCGTGTACGAATCGGAGGTTCGGCGCTGCGTGGAAGAGCTTGGTTTCGTCGGCCTCAAGCTTCACACCTTCGCCCATGCCGTGAACCCGGCCAGCCGGGACGGACTTAAGGTGTTCGCATTGGCGCGGAAGCTCGGCGTTCCGGTCATGGTGCACACGGGGGCCGGCATTCCATTCGCGAATCCGGCCAACTTGATCGACATTGCATTACGCTACCCGGACGTCAACATTGTAATGGCCCACTGCGGAATGATGATCATGGCGGGCGAAGCGGCGATCGCATTACGGGCAGCCGGCAATCTCTACGCCGATATTACCTGGACTGCCGGCTTCAATTTACGGCACTGGTGCGAAGAGTTCGGCGCACATCGCTTCTTGTTCGGCTCGGATCATGCGGACAATGCAGGGACGGAAATCGCCAAGGTGAAAACCTGCGGACTTACGGAAGACGATCAAGCGTGGATCTTTAGTCGAAGCGCCGAAAAGCTGTATAAGCTGGCAACGTAAGCAGCCAAGGCTTGTCAGTCCCGATCCTCCCAAGACAGCCAAAAATGCGACACCTTTCGTTGTTCCGAAAGGTGTCGCATTTTTAGCGAGGCAGCGCTTATTTAAGCGACGGAGGATAGCTCCGATATATCCGGTTTCGATATATCCGGCAATGTCGTATTCGGGAAGCTAGAACACTAAGATCCGCTTGCCGAATTCCAGATGCCTTTCCATCAGCATCGCGGCCTCCGCGCCTCTGTGTGCCTGAATGGCCTCGTATATTCGCCAATGGTCCTCGTATGAAACCTTAATCCGCGCGCGTTCCTTGCGCAGCACGGTTAGCGCCACTTGATAGAGCTTGTCTTGCAGCTGTTCCATGGCATGCAGAATCTCGGAGTTGCCGTATATCTCCGCTAATTTGCGGTGAAATTCGGCGTCGGCTTCCGTGAATCCCGCATGGTCGTCGGCTTCGGCGCACGCAAGCTGGCGCTTCAAATTGCCCTCGAACCATGACCGATCCCCTTCTCCCCACGCTCGCTGCGCCAATTTACTGACCACGAAGCATTCCATCGCCATTCTGTAGTCGTACAAATCGATGGCTTTGTTGACCGAAAGCTCAGTTACGACGAGCCCCTTATTCGGCGTGTACTTCGCTAATCCTTCGACGTCGAGCCGCTCGAGGGCAGCCCGTATCGGCGTACGACTCATGTTCAGCCGCTCGACGAGCATGCGCTCGGTCAACACTTCGCCCGGCTGCAGCGTTCCTTCCAGAATGAGCTTACGAAGATGAATGTAAGCTTTCTCCTTTAATGTAACGGCTGTTTCCACCATGACATGCTCCTATTCCATGTTCAATAAAGGCAGCGTACGCAAGTATGCCAGGCTTTGGTCAAGCCATTGCCGTTCGATGGCGACCGTTTGCTCGACGGTTCCCGCATACGGTGTCCATAGCTCCAGAATCGCGTTGGGCTTCTTCCCCAGCGAGTCCAGAACGGTTAGCAGCCCGGGGATGTTCAATTTGCCATGCCCGGCCGGTTTGCCCAAGATCGCAAAGCCCATCTGATGATCGACCCTGGTAATATCGAAATCCTTCACATGGAGATTGACGACATAAGGCGACAAATCCCTTATGACCGTGTCCGGACTGTCCAGCGCGCTGAATGAATTAACGGTGTCCAGGCAGCAGCCGGCGTACGGGCTCTCCAATACGTCGAATAGCGCGGAGAGCTGCTTCGTCGTATGCAGCCCGTGATTCTCGATCGCAAGCGTAACTTGCGCCGCTTCGAACTTCGGCAATGCTTCCCTTAGCTGCTCGGCCGCGACGTCCAAATCAGCGATCGTGATCAACGTGCGTACGAGACGCGCGCCGAGCAGATCGGCGATGCGCAGATAGTCTAGCAGATGGCCGGGTTCGGTTCCCCTTGTCCCGATCTCCAGTTCGATCCGAAGTTCTTCGGCCAGGTCCCGGAGTTCGCGCAATGCGCCGTCATCCATCAGATGAAGCGGCATATTGTCCGCCATTTGCACGAGTTTGATTCCCCGTTCGCTTGCAAGCAGCAGCAAGCCGCGAGCCGTCAATGGCTCTTGCGGCGTTTCGTAGCCTGGTACCCCGACGGACCAAGTGAGCGTATACGAACCGATTCCTACCTTCATTTTGCCCGCCTCCGCTATCGTTCATAATAATCTTATTTTACATTGTATTTATATTGTATACAATACTCGATTGTGATAGGCTGGGGATATATCGGACTAGAAAGAGAGGTTGCCATCCATGACAACGATCGCTTTGATCGGAGCCGGCGGCAAGATGGGCTGCCGCATCACGGACAATTTGCTTAAAGGAACGAATCGGGTCCACTATGTGGAAATTAGCGAGCGAGGCATCGCGCGGCTCGCGGAGCGCGGCGTGCAGCCGACATCCCAAGAGCGCGCGGTGAGCAGCGCGGATGTGGTCGTGCTGGCCGTGCCGGATGTCGCAATCGGCGAAGTGGCAGCACGGGTCGTGCCGGACATGAAACCCGGGGCGATGCTCATCACGCTCGACCCCGCCGCGGCTTACCTCGGAAAGCTGCCCGCGCGCGGCGACGTGACGTATTTCGTCGCGCATCCGTGCCACCCTCCCGTGTTCAACGATGAGACGACGCCGGAAGCCAAGAGCGACTTCTTCGGCGGCGTGGCGGCCAAACAAGCGATCGTGTGCGCGCTCATGCAAGGACCGGACGAAGATTACGCCAAGGGAGAAGCAATCGCCCGCGAGATGTATGCCCCGGTCATGCGCGCTCACCGGATCACGGTCGAGCAGATGGCGATGCTGGAGCCGGCGATGGCCGAGACGATCAGCTCGATGATGGTGACCGTTCTCGGGGAAGCCATGGAAGAAGCGGTGAACCGCGGCGTCCCTTACGAGGCAGCCAAGGATTTCATGCTGGGACATATCAACATTCAGCTTGGCATCGTGTTCGAGAAGGTGAATCCGTTCTCCGACGCCTGCTTAATTGCGATCGAATACGGGCGCAAGGCAATGATCAAGGAAGATTGGCGGCAGCTCTTCGACCCGGATAAGCTGCACGAGCAAATCGACGTCATGCTCCATCCGGAGAAAATGTCGAAGCTGAAATTCGAGGGTCAACCATGAACACATTGAAGGTAGGCTTGGTTGGCACCGGCTGGTGGTCCGATAAACACTTGAAGGCATGGAAGCGCATTCCCGGCGTTGACATCGCGGCCTTGTGCAATCGCAGCAGCGCCAAGCTCGAGGCCAAGGCAGCCGAATACGGCGTACCGCATGACCGATTGCACGATTCGATCGATGACATGCTTGAACGGGCCGACATCGATATCGTCGACATCGTGACCGGACCGGAGACGCACTTGGAATTCGTTCGCAAGGCGGCCGCGGCGGGCAAACACATCATGTGCCAGAAACCATTCGCCCGCTCCCTGGAGGAAGCGGAAGCAATGGTCGCCATCGCCGCAGAGGCAGGCGTCCGTCTCATGGTGACCGAAAACTGGCGTTGGCTGAAGCCGTTTCAAACGATCAAGCGCGTCCTCGACGAAGGCAAGCTTGGCAAGCTGCGCGTCGCCAGATACACGCACACGGACTATTACACGCCGCGAATGACACCGGGTACCGAGCTTCCCCAGCCATTCTTCCGAGAGATGCCGAAGCTGTTATTTTACGAAATGGGCGTCCATTGGTTCGATACCTGGCGCTTTCTGTTCGGTACGCCTCATCGGTTGTATGCCGAAACCCAGCGGATCAGCCCGTATATTCAGGGCGAGGATTCGGGCATCGTCGTGCTCGGATACGACGACTTCTACGGCGTGCTCGACATGAGCTGGGCGACCCGGCGGAATCTCGAAGTGCCGCTCGGCCATAACGTCGGTCCCCTTCATCTAGAGACGCTAAGTATCGACGGAGAGCTTGGCACGCTGAAAATGTACACTTCCGGCGCGATCTCGATCGTCAACCAGGACGGCTCGTTCGAATCGCATGTCATGGATCCGAGCGGGCTCGACCACGAGGAGAGCCACTTCCGGTTACAATCGCATTTCGTCGATTGCCTGCGATCGGGCGAACCGTTCCAAACGAGCGGAGAACACAATCTCGTGACGCTGCGGATGACCTTCGGCGTATACGAGAGCGCGGCGCTGCATGTGCCGATAACTATTCAATCACGTAATGGAGAGTGAGCAGATCGTGAACATGTCCCTTTTGAAAATAAGCGATAATAAGCGGTTTTTGACGTTGGAGGACGGGTCGCCGTTCTTTTGGCTGGGAGATACGGCGTGGGAGCTGTTCCATAAGCTGAATCGCGAGGAATCGGACCTCTATCTTCGCAATCGGGCGGAGCGGAAATTCAATGTCGTGCAAGCCGTCGCGCTGGCCGAGTTGGACGGCGTGATGTCGCCGAATGCCTACGGCAGACTTCCGCTGCTGAAGAACGCGCAAGGCGTCTACGATCCATCGCTGCCGGACACCAATGGCGCCGACAACTACTGGACGCATGTCGATTACATCGTGGATCGCGCAGCAGAGCTCGGAATCTACATCGCGCTCCTTCCCACATGGGGGGATAAATACAATGTCGTCTGGGGCAAAGGTCCGGATATCTTCACGCAAGAGAACGCGCAGGCATTCGGACGCTGGCTCGGGGAACGTTATCGCGACCGGCCCAACATCGTGTGGGTGCTGGGCGGGGACCGGCCATTGCAGACTGCACGCCATTTCGAGATCATTCGGGCGATGGCGGCGGGGTTGTCCGAAGGAGACCGAGGCAGCCATCTGATCACGTTCCATCCTCCGGGGGATTGTTCGTCATCGACGCCCTTGCACGACGAGCCTTGGCTCGCCTTCAACATGATCCAGTCCGGCCATCACGACACGATTCGGAAGAACTACGAGGAAGTTGCCGCGGACTACGGCAAACTGCCAACGAAGCCCACCCTCGACGCCGAGCCCTGCTACGAGGATCATCCGATTAACTTCAACGCCGAGAACGGCTATTTCGACGAGAAAGACGTCCGGATCGGCGCGTATTACGGCGTATTCTCCGGGGCCTTCGGCCATACCTACGGCCATCATTCGATATGGTCGATGACGACGGAGCCCGGGCCTTACTTTATCATGCATTGGCAAGACGCCATCGTCCGTCCGGGAGCGGCGCAAATGCAGCACCTCAGAGCGCTGATCGAATCGTACCCATTCCTTGAACGAGTGCCGGACCAGAGCCTGATCGCGGATCAATTCGCCGCCGCGAACTACATGGTCGCAACGCGCGGCCAACGTTATGCGCTTGTCTACAGTCCGAACGGGATTCCGTTCCGGGTCGCATTGGGTAAGATCGACGGCGAGCGGGTCGCCGCCTTCTGGTACGACCCTCGTTCAGGCGAACGAGCGGCTGCCGGCGAGTGGGCCAACCATGGCGTGCAACGCGTCGTTCCCCCTTCATCCGGACGCGACGGCGATTGGGTGCTGATCCTGGAGAGCAGATAGATCGGAAATCGCGAACGAATAAGCAGGCGTTACGAATGATCGAAGCCTAAGGAGCGTTGCCATGAGAGTGTTGATCCTCGGCGGGACGGGTACGATTAGTACGGCCATAACCGCTCAGCTGCTTGCCCATGGAGGAACGGAAGTCTGGCATTATAATCGGGGCACCGGAGACGTTCCGGAAGGCGTAACGACGATGATCGGGGACAGAAGAAACATTGCCGCTTTCGAGCGCCAAATGGAGGAAGCCGGATATTTCGATTGCGTCATCGATATGATCGGCTTTACGCCAGACGAGGCCGAGAGCGCGATCAGAGCTTTCAAGGGGCGCGCCGGCCAGTACGTCTTCTGCAGCACCGTAGATGTCTATTCGAAACAAGCCGACTCCTACCCGATCAACGAAGGGCATAGCCGGCACCCTCTTGTTTCTTTTCCATACGCCTATCATAAAGCGGCCTACGAGAACCGGCTGTTCGAGGCGCATGACGATTCCGATTTCCCCGTTACGATTCTACGCCCCGCCCAGACGTATGGCGGGGAAGCCTCCGCCGTGCCGTCGATCGGGAATCCCTTCTATCAGATGAGGCGGCTCCGGGAAGGAAGGCGCATCATCGTGCACGGAGACGGGACGTCCATCTGGAGCGCCTGCCATAGGAACGATGTCGCCCGGGCGTTTGCCAACGCCGTCGGCAACCCGGCTGCCATCGGTAAAGCCTACAACGTCACGGGCGAGGAATGGATGACGTTCGACCGCTACTGGCACTGCGTCGCCCGCGCTCTCGGTGCACCGGAACCGCGAATCGAGCACATTCCGACCGATTTGCTGGCGAGGATGCTGCCGAATGAAGCAAGCTGGTGCGCCGAGAACTTCCGTTACAACAACCTCTTCGATAACGGCGAGGCGAAGCGGGAGCTTGGATTCCGTTACACCATCGGCTGGGAAGACGGCATAAGGCAAGTCATCGGGGACCTAGATCGCAAAGGGTTGATCGAGCGCAGCGAGGAGCTTCCGTATTATGATGCCGTATTGGCCTCATGGGATCGGTATGCTGCCATGATGGTTAATGAAATCAATAGATTCGATATCGTCGATAGCGGCGCGTGAATCGCGCTTTACCGTCCACGTTCTAAAGGATGCGACACTAATCGAAGGAACCATGGCGATATTTCGTCATGGTTCCTTTTTACGCTTAGAAGCAATCCGCCATCGTCAATCATAGTCAATCCAATGCGGCGTCCGCTTCGTAACAACAAATAAAGCTTAGCTGGACCGAAAGGGGTCCTGGTCTAAGCTTTGCCGAAATGTTTTGCTGTTATTGCTAGCCCTTTAATGAGCCTACCATAATACCTTTGACAAAGTATTTCTGCAAGAACGGATATGCGCAGAGAATCGGCAGCGTAGCTATTACAATCGTCGTATACTGAATGAGTGCTCTATACATGTCCTCCGCTTGACCACTGATCCCGTTTTGTACTTGTAACATGCTGCCTTTATCATTTTGAATCAGTATTTCCCTAAGGATCAGTTGAATAGGGAACGTATTTCGATCTCTAAGAAATATCGCCGCATTAAACCATGAATTCCACATAGCTACTCCATAGAATAACACCATGACCGCAATAATTGGCATTGATAATGGAAGGATGATTCTAAACAATACCGTAAAGTCATTTGCACCGTCAATTTTAGCAGACTCTTCAAGACTCTCGGGAATCTGCATAAATGATGTTCGCATGATAATAAGATTCCATGTATTGATTGCGCTCGGGAGAATAATGGCCCATCTCGTATCGTATATGCCCAAATTTTTGACTAACAAGTAAAACGGAATAAGGCCTCCGCTAAAAAACATCGTTATTGTTATTAGCATCAATATATATTTTGAAAATAGAACCCCTTTCCTTGATAACGCATATCCACCGAAGCAAGTAAAAATCATGCTAATAAATGTTCCGACTACAACGTAAAAAACGGTATTGTAATATCCGATGCTAATATTGGGATTCTTTAACACCAACGAGTAGCCTTTCAAGGTAAACCCGAGAGGTTTTAGCAATATGCCTTGATGCTGCATCAACAGCTTCGGATCGCTAAATGAAGCAAAAATAACATATAGCATAGGATATATACATACGATGGAAAGCGCCGCCAAGAAAATGATATTAAACAAATCGAATGTTTTTTCACTTATTGAACGTTTATGAACCATTTTAACACACCCTTTACCACAAGCTATTTTCCGAATATTTCTTGGAAAGCCAGTTGGCCCCAATAAGAAACAAGAAATTTATCAATGAATTTAGCAGACCGATTGCCGTGCTATAACTATAATCGGCATTTAAGAGCCCTCTTCTATAGACATAGGAGGAAATAACATCGGCCGTATCATAGGTTAAAGGATTGTATAGAAGAATGATTTTTTCGAACCCTACGCTCATAATGGAACCCATTCTAAGGATTAATAGGATCACGATAGTAGAGGATAAGCCCGGTAAAGTAATATGAAGCAATTGTTTCCAACGTCCTGCTCCATCAATCGTAGCCGCTTCATATTGTTGCTGATCTATGTTTGTCAAGGCGGCAAGATATATGATGCTCCCCCAACCGACGCCTTGCCAAATTCCGGAACCGATAAATATGGTTCTGAATAGTTCCTTACTCGCTAATAAATTCGTTTTTTCAAAACCAAAATGAGAAAGCAGCTGGTTGATTAGGCCATTGGTAGAGGTGAAATCGATAATGATACCGCATACAACTACAATTGATATAAAAAACGGCAGATAGGTTAAGTTTTGAACCGTTTTTTTGAACACCTTACTTTTGACTTCATTTATTAACAATGCAAGGATAATTGGGGCGGGAAACCCCCATAAGATGTCATATATATTGATGAGAAACGTATTTGTAATGACACGCCGAAAGTTTGGATCCATGAAAAATGATTTGAAATTGTCGAATCCGACCCATGGACTATTGAGAATTCCACGCCCTGGAGAAAAGTCCTTGAAAGCAATAATCACTCCGTACATAGGTATATAACAAAATATCATATACCATGCAACAACTACGGAAACCATCAAATAGATGTATTTATTTTTTTTAAGGTCTGATTTTATGATGTTCTTTTTTCTGTTATGAGCTTTTGCGATCAAAACGAATCATCCCTCCTACCAAAATAAAAACGATGTGGGATGGCTATCTTTTGAATTTCCATCCCACATAATTAATTGTGTTTTTGCTATCTCTTGTTATACCGATCAAGCTGATCTTGAGTAATTTTTATAATCTTGTCGATACCCATTTTTTTAATTTGCGCGACATACTTATCAAAATTACTAATCGGTTCTTCACCCATTATGAACTTGTATACCATTTCTTCCCGATACGTATTGACTTGAGTCATCACTTCAGCATTTACTTTGACCTCTTCATCGGTTGAGGACAAAGGAGGCAAGATATAATCCTTTCCGGGGGTGCTCCATTTGTCCATGGCATCATAAACTTCAGGAGCCATTACATAAGATAGAGGATTTCTAAGCGATGCCTCATACAGGGTTTTATATTTATCAATTGCAGTCCAGAAATCCACTCCATCCGGATTCTTCGTTAGAAGCTCCGTAAACTCAGGATGTTGCGTTTTAATTCTTTCGCTCAAGGATGGAGGGAAGAAACCGGGGCCATCCTTCTGCTCCACAGGCCCGTCAACCCAGTTGTACGATACGCCTTCAACTCCATAGTTGAATAACATAAACCCTTCTTCCGAGTATCGGTAATCAAGCCATTTCATTGCGGCTTCAACGTTTTTGCTTTTTGCGGATATCGCAATATCGCTTCCTTTTGAATACCAATTCTTATTTCCGATGTGTATGGTCTTAGCAGGGTCATCCCCCTCTTTAAGGACGGGATATGTAGTCGGCACTAAATTGTAATTCGGGTTTGTTGATTTGCCGGCAGTAGCCCACGGACCAAAACTTCCGTAATAAACAACAGCAGCCGAACCGGCTTTTCCGGAAGTAATCTGCGCATCGCTGCTTTTATCATCACGTGTTGCAAAATCTTTATCAATTAGCCCCTCTTTATACCATTGATTCATTAACGTAAGAAAGTCTTTAAACCCAGGCTCGATCGGGCCGTAAACAACAGTCCCGTTTTTGTTCAAGAATTGGGAATAGGAAGAACCATAGGTACCCGCAAAAGCTTCTGCAGCACCAAACTTGCTGAATTGTAGGAGCATTGGCGTCTCGAGCTTTTTCTTCTCTTTAAACGCTCTGAGAACATTCGTCCAATCGTCTATCGTCTTAGGCATCTGCAGTCCCAATTCGTCCAGGAAATCTTTTCTGATTGCAGGACCTGCCCACGAAGGCTCTTCGTCTGCCTGCAGCATTTTGAAGCTCCATATCGTACCATCATCTTCTTTGGCCTGTTTAGCAATATCGGGGTTCTGAGCCAACACCTTCGCATAGTTTGGAGCATACTTCGGTATAAGGTCATTTAATTTCAAATATACGCCATCCTGCACGGCTTTGAGTCCGCCGCCTTTATAGCCCCAATCAGGAATAATATCCGGTAGCTCCCCGGAGGCTATCATTAAATTAAACGCTTCTCCTTCTTGACCGGAAGGCGGAGTAATATAATCTATCTTGATCCCCGTTCTTTTCTCCATTTCCTGAACAACCATGTTATCGTTTATGCTTTTGATATAAGTTGAACTAAACGGGTGCCAGTAAGTGAGCTTGGTGCCTTGATAATCCGCGAACTCTGCTAAAGAGCCCTTTGGTGCAGTGCTGTCTGTTGTGTTTTCGGAAGTGTTTGTATCCTTTCCACAAGCAGCAAGAGAAAGAACCATAGAAGCCATAAGTATCCCTGAAGATAGCGTCAGACTTACTTTTTTCATTTTCTTCAATTTCTTCATTGCCAATCCCCCTTAGATTATTGTGTTTCGAATCCGGGCAGCAAGTTAATAACGTTCTAACTCGGTTACCTTGGATAAACTGTAAGTCAGGTAAGGAGGGACAGTAAATCGTCACTTTAATCTTCATCGCCTATAGTCAAACTAACGACGTTTATCTCCCTTTTAAAACACTTTTCATAACATTCACAGGCAAAAAAGGAACTCCTGAATTAGTAAATCGTCACTTTTTAAACGATCAACCAAATTTAACATTGTTCCAAAACATTATTTAGTTCACGGTATTTCCCCGGAGTTACCCCTTCATGTTTTTTAAAGGTTCGAATAAACATATTGCTGTTCAAAAATCCTGTCAATTCGGCAATATCCTTGATATTCAATTTATCATCCAATAGGTAACCCTTCGCCTTTTCTAATCTGGTTTTGTTTATTGTAGACAAGAGACCTTCTCCTGTCTGATTCTTGAAAAATCTCGATATATAAACAGGTGTCAGCCCGAACTCCGAAGCTATAGACGAAACGCTTAAGGAGTGGTCACTGTAATGGCGTTCAATATAGGCAACAATCTCCTTGCTTTTAATGGAATTGACCAGCTTATTTTTTTCATTGTAAGCCTGCTCTATTTTCAATAAGATATCCGTCATTTGTTTTTCCATTTTAAAAATCGTTTTGCATTCAATTAATTTTCTAAACGGATTAAGGTTCTCAATAAACTTGCTATCATAAATCAAGCCTATATCATTAAATGCATTTATCATTGTATTCACGATAGCAAACATCAGGCATCTAGCCATATCCAGCGAAATATTGGGATTCGCGAAATTCTGGTCGAATACATGCTGCATGACTTGTTTTGCATGTGCAAAGTCGCCGGCTCGTATGCTATTAATAAATTGTTGCTGAACCTCGATCGGATACGTATTGGTAAAGTGCATTCTGTCAGGAGAATAAATATCGCTATACAGGATGATATTGTTATCGCCTACGACAATTTTATATTCCGCAGCTTCAAGACATTCTTTGTATGCTTCCGGTATACCGCTAATCGTAGAGTGTACATTACTTATTGAGGCCGTTAAAAGGATTCCGTATTTATCGAAAATCAAGTTTTTCCCGCTGATTATTTCATTCTGAATGAAGACGGTGTCCTCAGAAGCTTTATCAATATTCGCTATACACACAATGGATTTATCTACTTCGAAAAAGACGCAGTTAAAATGCTTGCCAACCAATTCCTCCATTATATTTCGAACGATGAACTGTGCAAGTTCTATGGATTTGTCATCGCTTTCATCATTTTCGGAAAAATGAATTTTTCCTACATCCTCCAAGTAAAACCCGATTACCACAAAATGATCACCATTGAGATCGATGCCATAAGTACTGTATTTATCATCGAGAGGCAAACTGCTTTTGATATATCCTTTTACTAATCTGTTGAGAAAATTATCCTTAAGCGTTTCCTTGTGCTGTTCCCATGTATTTGTCATGCTTTCGTTTTCATCGATAATGCTCAGCATCGATTTTTCAATCAATTTGAACTCATTTAAGCGATGATCATAGTTAATTTTTCCTTTTTTCGAAAACATGATCATTATATTATCGATTGGATTATAATTTTTCCTGGCAAATATCAGCGCTACGAATGTCCCTCCAATCAGGCATAGAAAGGTGCATAATACCATGACTTTAATAACGTCCTTTGCTTGCTTAGAAAAAACCGATCTCGGCACAATGTTAATGTAGCTCCAGTCTACATTCGCGGATTTGATATACGTTAATTCAACTTTGGAGCTGCCAAGCTTTAATTTTAACGAACCTTGATTGCCTATGAGGTTCAAAGCGGGAATATTAAGATCGCTCTGATTGCTTAAAGCCGTAACTACATCATTCCGGCTATTTATAATGATAGAGTTCCCTCCTAAGCCTTTATTGAAATTACTTAATGATTGTTCTAGAAATGTATGATCAAGAATAATCCCCAGCGTTGCATTACTTTCCTCGACTCCATAAGACGGTATCGATTGAAGAAGCACTACGCCCCCCAAATTCGGGTATTCCGTATTTCTCGCTGACATTGGGTAAAAATCCCTATTATGCAGCTTTTTCAAGAAATTAATCCATGCATCGTTATCATGCACTTCATTCGGATAATAAGAATTGAAATATTCCATACCGCTGCTTGTCCCTTTGTCGGACACGATTAGATCTCTTTTAGGAATATAGATGAAGACATCCTTAATATAGCTATTGGTGACCTTAGAGATCCCAATGGTACTGATTACTTGCAACATGGATAAACGGTAAGCCGGTTGTATAGGCTCGACAAGATTGCATTGTGCGATAACGTTCTTGTCCAACACAATCGTGTTCATTATTTTGTCAATGTCATTCAGTTTATTATCAATCGTATCCTGTAGCTGTTTGAGCATGGCATGATTAGCTTTATTGATTTCCGTTTGAATGACTCGAACGGATTGTATATAGGCTACGGCGCTTATAATTAACGAAACTAAAATGATGGTTAAATACGAAAGTAATAACGATATAAATATTTTTCTTTTTTCCTTTATGAATTTTAAAATCATACTCACTCAATCCTCCATAATCGCATTCAGAGAAATATTGTTGTTTCTTTATAAAAGATCCCGATTGCACCCTAATAAAATAAATTAATGTTGAATTATGTAAACTTTACTATATGGCGAATTGTATAGGAGCCGCAACGAACAAAAAAAGCAAAAGGCCCACGCCGGTTTCATGTAAAATGGATGGAACTGAAATCCCATTTACAAAAGAACTCGACATGAGCTGCTCCTATTTAATCGAACCGCGGCAAAGTGGAGACGTTACCTTGGATAAACTGTATGTCAGATAAGGAGGATTTGTAAATCGTCACTTTAATCTCCATCGCCAATATGTTTATATGCTTTTTTAAAACTCGTTCTATTAAATTTACAAGCATAAAAGGACTCCTAGAATAGTCAATCGTCACTTTTTACAGGATCGGCTGAATTTCACGTCGATACTAAACATTGTTCAGTGTCGGTATTATCCCCGGGTTTCCCCCGCGCAGAACAGCCTGCAAGCCGACGAAGGCGAAATCAGACGAAAAACCCACCGAGTAACACTCAGCGGGTTTTCATTTAACAAATTTGATTTCTACGGCTGCTCCGTACCTTCGGCATTCGTTTCACAACAGCGGCTTTTATATAACCCATACGAATGATTCAACACGCCACGTTAATTAACTCCGTTTACTCCACCGTCACGCTCTTCGCCAAATTCCGCGGCTTATCCACGTCGTTGCCGCGCGCCAGGGAAGCGTAATACGCGATCAGCTGCAGCGGCACCACGGACAGGGCCGGCGCCAGAAGCGGCAGCGTCTTCGGAATCGCGAACAGCTCGTCGACGGACTTGCCGACTTCTTCTTCGCTGCCGGCGTTGACCAGGCCGAGCACATGCGCGCCGCGTGCCTTGACTTCCTTGATGTTGCTCAGCGTCTTCTCGTACAGCTCCTCTTGCGTGATGAGCGAGATGACCGGAATGCCTTCTTCGATCAGCGCGAGCGTACCATGCTTCAGCTCGCCTGCCGCATACGCCTCGGAGTGAATGTACGAGATTTCCTTCAGCTTCAGCGAGCCTTCCTGCGCCACCGCGAAGTCGACGCCGCGGCCGATGAAGAACAGGTTGTTATGCTTCGACAGCGATTCCGCTACCTGCTTCAGCACGGCCGCGTTCTCCAGAATCCGCTCCACCTGCTCCGGCAAGGAATCCATCGCCGCGATGATTGTCGCTATATCGTCCGCCTTGCGCGTGCCGAGCGTATCTGCCAGGAACAGGCCGAGCAGATAGAACGCGATGAGCTGCGACGTGTACGCTTTGGTCGAAGCGACGGCAATTTCCGGTCCGGCTTGCGTGATGATGACATCGTCCGCTTCGCGGGCTACCGAGCTGCCGACGACGTTCGTGATCGCCAGCACGCGCGCGCCGTTGCGTTTCGCTTCGCGCAGCGCAGCGAGCGTATCCGCCGTCTCGCCGGATTGGCTGACGACGATGACAAGCGTCTCCTTCGTGATGATCGGCGAGCGGTAACGGTATTCCGACGCAACGTCCGTCTCAACCGGGATCCGGGCCAGGCTCTCGATGACCGACTTGCCGACGAGCCCCGCATGCATCGCCGTTCCGCAAGCAACGATATGCACGTTGCGAATCGCGCGAATTTGCTCGGCCGTCATGCCGATTTCGTTCAGGACGACGGAACGACCGTCATCCGAGATGCGTCCCATCATCGTGTTGCGGTAAGCCTTCGGCTGCTCGTAAATCTCTTTCAGCATGAAGTGATCGAATCCGGCCTTTTCCGCCGTCTCCAGATCCCAATCGACATGGAATATTTCCTTGGAAATAAATCCACCATCGATCGTCATCAGTTCGACACTATTCTTCGTCAGAATCGCCATCTCGCCGTCATTCAGAATATACACGTCGCGCGTATGCTCCAGAATGGCCGGAATATCGGAACCGATGAAATTCTCGTCTTGGCCGACGCCGATGACGAGCGGGCTTGCGAAGCGCACCGCAACGAGGCGATCGGGCTCATATTCCGTCAAGACGCCGAGCGCATAAGCGCCGCGCATCCGTTTCACCGCACGCTGAACGGCTTTGACGATGTCGCCGTCGTATTCGTCCGCGACCAGATGGGAGATAACCTCCGTGTCCGTTTCCGATACGAACTTGCAGCCCTTGGCGATCAATTCTTCTTTCAAATCCAGATAATTCTCGATAATGCCGTTATGCACGACGGAGAACTTCAGCGAGTTGTCCGTATGCGGATGGGAGTTGACGTCCGAAGGCTTGCCGTGGGTCGCCCAGCGCGTATGCCCGATGCCGACCGAACCTTCCAATGGCTGACCGCCCAGCTTCTCCTCCAGGTTCGCCAAGCGCCCGATCGATTTACGCACTTCCAGCCCGTTCTTCGTGAACACGGCGATGCCCGCCGAGTCGTAACCGCGGTATTCCAGCTTCTTCAAGCCCTCGATCAAAATATCCTGCGAATCCCGTTTACCGATGTATCCTACAATGCCACACATATGAATAGCCTCCGTTATCGATTATTCATGCGGCAACGGATGCCATTGAATTGGTCAAAGCGTGGCGGCGCAAAGCCGCCCTAATTCGCCGGCATTGTCCCGCATCGTTGATTTAGACAATAAGAAATAAAGCGCAGCCTAACGCGTTTGCAAACCGCGCGCTGCCAACCATACGACGTCACAGTCGCACTTAAACAAGCCGACCTATGCGTCCACGAACGACGAATCGCCTACTTTCGGCGAATCCGTGTAGCATGAACCGAGACAGACGTACAGAACAGCGTTGCCGACTGCCTGCGTCCCATCTGTCTTATTCGCATTAGACACAAACCTGCACCTGAACCGCGCATACGGCCTCCGTTGCCGCGTACGCTTCGTATTGCTATAGAGCATCCTGCCGATCGTTTGTCAGACCAGTCGCCCGGTCTATTTGGGAATCGGCTTTCGGTTGAATGCGATACCGGGAGGTCCCCGCCGAAAATTTCGAACACCTCCACCTCGTCAGCTTGCCGTTCATACAGCCGATAATTGATCCGCAGCATCCGTTCCGTATAGGACGCTGCAGCAGCTGTAGGAATAAGCGCAAGCTCTGGCGCTTAAGTGATGCTATACCCTCTACCCTCGCTTTCCTTCCTGAATGTCACCTCTTACTATATGCATTTTGTCGGGAACGTGCAACCAATTCTTTCGGCAACCGCTTACAACACGCGTTTTTTCGCGCTCGATCCACTCCCCTCCGCCGCATGACACGCCACAACAAAAGGCAACCCCATTCGCTGACATCACGCCCAGGGTTGCCTTACGCCTGCATCGCCATTCGCTATTCGACGCCGATCTCCGCACGGACCGTATCGACGATACGCGCCACGTGAGCTTCCACTTGCGCCTTCTCCGGACCTTCCGCCATGACGCGGATCAGCGACTCCGTGCCGGATGGACGCACGAGCACGCGACCGTTATCGCCAAGCTCCCGCTCCACTTCCGCAATGACCGCGGCGATGGCCGGATTGCTCTTGTACGCGTTCTTATCCGCCACGCGCACGTTGATCAGCACCTGCGGATATTTGCGCATCAGCTGCTTCTGCTCGCTCAGCTTCTTGCCGGACGCGACGAGCGTTTCCGTCAATTGCAGCGCGGTCAGAATACCGTCGCCGGTCGTGTTGTAATCGAGGAAAATCACATGGCCGGACTGCTCGCCGCCCAGGTTGAAGCCGCCGCGCCGCATTTCTTCCATGACGTAGCGGTCGCCGACCGCCGTCTGCGCCGTCTGCAGACCGATCTTCTGCGCCGCCTTGAAGAAGCCGATGTTGCTCATGACCGTGGTCACGACCGTATCGTTCTTCAGCTTCCCTGCCCGCTTCATCGCATCGCCGCAGATGCAGAGGATGAAGTCGCCGTCGACTTCGTCACCGTTCTCGTCGACGGCAATCAGCCGGTCCGCGTCGCCGTCGAAGGAGAGGCCCAAGTCCGCGCCGTGCTGCAGCACGGCTTCGCGGAGATACTCCGGATGCGTCGAGCCGACGCCGTCGTTAATATTCAAGCCGTTCGGCTCGGCGCCGACCGTGATGACTTCCGCGCCAAGCTCCCGGAATACCGTAGGGGCAATCTCATGCGCCGCGCCGTTCGCGCAGTCCAGCACGATCTTGAGTCCGTCAAACGAGTGGGAAATCGTCGTCTTCAAGAAATCGACGAAGAGCCGGATCGCCGAATCGTTCACCGTTACCGTCCCGATATCGCCGCCCTCGGGCCGCGGCAGCGTGTCGACTTCCGCATCCATGAGCCTTTCGATCTCGTTCTCCGTCTCGTCGGACAGCTTGAAGCCGTCGCCGCCGAAGAACTTAATGCCGTTGTCTTCGACAGGGTTATGCGAAGCCGAGATCATGACGCCCGCATCCGCGCCCAGCACGCGCGTCAAATAAGCCACGGCCGGCGTCGATACGACGCCAAGGCGAACGACGCTCGCGCCGATCGAGAGCAAGCCCGCGATCAGCGACGCTTCCAGCATCGGTCCCGAGATCCGGGTATCCAGCCCGATGACGACCTTCGGCTTCTCCGCCTGTCCGGCGAGCACATAGCCGCCGCAGCGGCCGATTTTATAAGCGAGCTCCGGCGTAAGTTCACGATTTGCGACACCGCGGACGCCGTCTGTTCCAAAATATTTTCCCATCGTTGTAAGATCCCCTTTGATTATTGATTTCCGTTCGCCGGTTCAACGTTCGTCGTTGTCTCCTTGCTCCCATTCGTACTGCCGCCGTTCGTCTGCGGCGCATTCCCCGGCGTCTCGCTCCCATTCGTCGCCGCGTCCGTGCCGGGCGAAGCTTCGCCTGTGCCGGCGTTCTTGCCGCTGTTGCCCGTATCCTTGCTGTTGCCGGTGCCTTTGTCGCTGCTCGCCGCGTTGTTGCCGGCGTTCCCCGCAGCATGGTCCGCGGCACCGTTGGCCGCGCCATTCGCTCCAGCGCCCGCGGCGCCCGGATCCGTTGACGGCTGTCCCGCCGCAGGCGTACTGCCGTCATCCGCCGGAGCGGTTGCCGGCGGCGCCGTGCCATCCGTAATCGTCACCGAAATGCTTAGCGGCGGCCCGGACGATTGGCTGATGAATCGCGGCAGATGCATCACGAGCGGCACGTTATGGCTGCCCGGCCCGAGGCCGCTTAAATCCCCTACCAGCTGTACGTCCTTGTTGCCGATCGCGGCAAGCGTATTCGGCGCGCCGTCGATGGAGGCATCGACTCGCCCGTCCTCCGGCATCGTAATTTGCGCTTGCAGCCCGTCGGATAGGCCGATTAACGTAACCGGCAGTTTCGTCAGCGTCTTCGTCTCCGCAGGCACGATCGTATAGTCGAACGATACCTTCGCCGGATCGACCGACGCGATATCTTTGCCCGGTTTGACATCGAGAACCATCGTACCCGATTGTTTCAATTGCGACAAGTCTATTGTCAAATCATCATAAAATTCATATTTATCCAGCACATCCTGCGGCCCGTAGATCGTAATCGCGTCCACGCTCTGCTTGAACGACGAAACCGCGAGTCCGTTCGGCAAAGCTCCCGTGAAGCTAACCTGCAGCGGCAGCTTCTTGAACGGTTTCGTAATCGGGATTTCCACCTCGACGACGTTCGGGCTGATCACCGCGTCCGTCAGCTCATTGCCATCCTTGTCCAGTGCCACGAGCTTCATCTTCTTGTCGGTAATCGTATCTTCCTCGCCTTCGACGGACACCGTACCGCCGACAAACGCCACCTGGCTCATCTCGTCCGAAGGAAGGGTCACGTGAACGCGGCCGTTCGGCTTCACGAGCGGCTGACCGGTCTTATACCCTTTGCCGGGCGTACCCTCAGTATGAATCGTCACATCAAATTCTTTCGTCAGCAGCCGCTCCAATACGACCGTCACGTTGCTCGGCCTTGCCTCGATCAGCTCGAGCCCGCGGGGCAGATTGACTTTTACCGGCAGCACCATCCGTCCTTCGCTCGCTTTGCTCAAGTCTACCGTGACCTGATAATCATTGTTATGCGAAGCAAGCAGCAGATCGGACCGCGAGCCGCGAACGGTCAATTGCACCTCTTCCGGGTCCAGCAGCCGCAGCGCATAGTTCTTATCGTCCATGCCGATCGGCTTAATCTGAACCGCGTCGATGCTGCGCGTTTCCATCAGCGTCGATACCGTTTTCGGCGTCTCTTCGGAGTCGAAGTGAACGACCGCCCACATGAGAATCCCGATCAGCAGGGAAATGATTTTGAGCGCCGTCGGGTTATTGAGCCATTTATCCACGCTGATCGCCTCCCTTCCGTTTCCAGAAAGGAATCTTCATGCCTTGGCGCTCGCGCGTCTTCGGCTTCGGGTTCAGCTCCTCGTAGAGCTTCGAGATCAGCGATTCTTCTTTAATGTCGCGAACGATCATGCCGCCGACCGCGAGCGAGATTTGGCCCGTCTCCTCGGAGACGATGACCGATACGGCGTCGCACACTTCCGTGATACCGATTGCCGCTCTGTGCCGCGTCCCCAGCTCCTTGCTGATGAACGGATTCTCCGACAAGGGCAGATAGCACCCGGCCGCTTTGATCTGATTGCCCCCGATAATGACCGCGCCGTCATGAAGCGGCGTGTTCGGGATGAAGATATTAATGAGCAGCTCCGAGCTGACGACGGATTCCATCCGAATCCCGGACTCCGTGTAATCCTGAAGTCCGGTGCTGCGCTCGAACACGATCAGCGCTCCGATCTTGCGCTTGGCCATATAGTTGAGCGCCTTAATTATGGCATTAATCCGGTCGCTCGTATCGGAATCCTCCACGGACGTGCGGCTGAACAATTTGCCCCGTCCCAGCTGTTCCAGCGCGCGGCGAAGCTCCGGCTGGAAAATAACGAGCACCGCGAACACGCCGAGCGTGAACATCTGGTTCATGAGCCACTTCAACGTGTACAGGTCGAACCAGGTGCTGATCGCCCAAGTGACCACAAGCACGAGAATCCCTTTGAACAGCTGAACGGCCTTCGTGCCGCGAACGAGCAGGATCAGCTTATAAATAATATAGCTAACGACGGAAATATCGATAATGTCCTTAATCAATACCGTCCATGTCATATCGTCAAAATAGTTCATCCGTCAACCCCCAAAGACCGCATGCCTACCGCAAGTTGATCCTTTTATCGGAATTATAACCTTATTATTTTCTAGAAACGGGGTTGTAAATCCTCTTTTCCGCTATAAAAAAACCTCCCGCACACGGGAGGCAGCAAATCAATAGGCCAGACTGCTGATGGAAGTCGTCACTTTGTACCAAAACCAGTCCAGCGCCTGGTCAATCTGTTTTACTTCTCCGGAAATATGCGCGGTTGAAGCCTCATACAGCGATCCCGAGATGACGGTCACATCGCCGTCCACATCGCCGAGTACGTTCGCTTTGCCGTTCTCGATCGTCAAATCGCCGTTAACATGCGCCCCCGCGGGCACGGTGACGGTATCGCCTTCGATGACGACCTCCGCCAGATCGGGTCCCCGAACTGCCAATTGACTGTCCTGCTGCCACATCGCCAGGAAACTGGAGAACATCACGAGCATGAACACGGCCGCAACCGACACGGCCGGATGATTCCGGACCCATCTGGTGAAGCCAGCCCCGGTCGTGCGGCGCTTGACCGGCAACGAGCTCATGATGCGCTGTGTCAGCTGCGCGGATTGATCCGCTGTAACGACGAAATGCGTGTCCATCACCCTATGCGCGAGTGCTTCCGTCTGTTCCAGCTGATCCAAGCGGGCGCGGCATGCCGAGCAGGATTCCAGATGCGCTTTCAGCCCGGCGATATCGTCAAGGGGCAGCTCGTCGTCCAAATAATCATGCATCAGCATGATGGCGACGTTGCAATTCATAGCAGCCAGTCCTTTCTTCGTTGTAATTTCACAGTAGTATTCGATACGTGCGAAACCTGTGAATGTTTCACTTTTTTATGAAATCCGCGGCCGCCCAAATAATGGGAACCCGGTATAAAGACCCGTTTCCTACAGCTTATGCTCGAGTTTCTTGCGAAGAAACTCCCGCCCGCGGTGCACCCTCGTCTTCACGGTCGTGACCGGCATATCCAGCACGTCGCCGATCTCCTGCAGCGAGAGATCCTCCAGATAGCGGAGCACCATGACCGACTTGTATTTGGCCGGCAGCGTCGCAATGGCCTGATGAATGATCCGCTGCGTGTCCGACAGGAGCAGCTCGGTCTCCGGCGTCCGGTCTTCGCTTGGAATCATCGCGTACCCGTCGAGCCCTTCGTGTTCCCCCGACTCCGCATCCAGCGAATAGACGGCTTTGCGCTTGCGCAAGCGGTCGATGCACAAGTTCGTGGCGATCCGGTAAATCCAGGTCGAGAACTTCATCGTCGTGTCGTAACGCTCCAAATTTTTATATACACGCAGGAACACGTCCTGCACGACATCCTCCGCTTCCTGCCGGTTGTACAGCATCCGGTAAGCCATATGGTACAGCTTGTCCTGATACAGCTCCACGATCTCGGCAAAAGCCCGTTGATCGCCTTGCAGCGCCAATTTCGCTAATCTCGCCTCAACTGATATCAAATGCACTCCTCCAAACCCGCCGTATCCTTTACACGACTTTATGATTATACCGTTAATTGGCGCTTGGAGGCAATGAATGGAGGGGAAAAGGAAATGTAAGCCGAGTAGCCATGCTGCGGCGTTTTCGCTATCCACAGGTTTATCCACATTTTCCCCACAATTCATTCACGAGTTGTGGATAGCACATTCGTTTTGCAATAAAAAAGCCGGCCCCCTTCATGGATAAGCTCCATTTCCGGGGGACCGGCTTGCTGCTATCCACAGCCGCTTGGTCTGTGGATAAATGTTTGTGCTGCGTCTCCGAGCGTCGACGCAATCCAATCTTCTTTGGATGAATGCTGCACGATCTGATTACCGTGCAAACCAATCATCCGTATGCTGAAATGCTGCGTCTCCTAACGTCGACGCAATCCAATCAGCGGTTAGACGAATGCTGCGAACCCTGCCGGGTTCACAAACCAATCGTCTGGATCAACCCGTGTTTCTCAGACCCGCCGCAATGCCGTTGATCGTGAGCAGCACTTCGCGGAGCAGCTCCAGGTCGTCGGCATCGCCTTTGGCGCGCTGCTCGCGCAGTTCCTTCAGCAGCTGCACTTGCATGTAGCTGAGCGGATCCACGTACGGGTTGCGCAGGCGGATCGATTCCTGGATTACCGGTACGTTGTCCAGAATCTCTTCCTGCCCCGTAATCTGCAAGATGAACGAGGACGTGCGCGCGTACTCCTCTTCGATCTGGGTGAAGATGCGGTCGCGGATCGTTTGATCGGCGATCATGCCCGCGTATTCCTTCGCGATTTGCAGATCCGCCTTGGCCAGCGCCATCTGCAGGTTATCGATCAACGTCGTGAAGAACGGGAACTTCTCGTACATCTCGCGCAGCGTATCGAGACGCTTCGCGTCGTCCTGCACATACTCCTGCAGCGCCGTTCCCGCGGCGTACCATGCCGGCAGCAAATAGCGGCTTTGCGTCCATGCGAACACCCAAGGGATTGCGCGAAGATCTTCGAAGCGGTCGCTTCCTTTGCGCTTCGAAGGACGCGAACCGATGTTCAGCTCGCCGACTTCCGGCAGCGGCGTCGATTCCTTGAAGAACGTCATGAAGTCCGGATCCCGGAAAATCAAATCCTGGTACTTCGTGAGCGCCGTCTCCGAAATGGTACGCGAAATTTCTTCCCATTCCGCCGTTGCGGCGTTTTCCTGCTCCGGATACTTCGCCAGGCGCGAAGCCGTTACGAGCGCCCAAGTCGCCTGCTCCAGGCTGCGGTATGCGATGCCCTTGAGCGAGTAACGCGAAGACAAGACTTCGCCCTGCTCGGTGATTTTAATGCCTCCTCCGACCGTGTGAGGCGGCTGAGCCAGGATGCTGCGGTTGAGCGGCATGCCGCCGCGGCCAAGCGCGCCGCCGCGGCCATGGAAGAACTTCAGCTTCACGCCGAATTTCTTCGCCGAGCTCGTAATCGAATTCAGCGCTACGCGCAGCTCCCAGTTCGCCGTCACGACGCCGCCGTCCTTGTTGGAGTCGGAATAGCCGAGCATGATTTCATGCAGATTGCCGCGAGCTTCCACAGCCTGACGGTACACCGGAAGCGCGAACAGCTGCTCCATGATGCCAGGCGCCGCATGAAGATCGTCGATCGTTTCGAACAGCGGCACCGCCTGCAGGGTGCACGTCACGTTGCCGCTTGCTTCTTTGCGGAACAAGCCTACTTCTTTGGCGAAGACCATAACCTCCAGCATGTCGCTGGCGCCTTGCGTCATGCTGATCAGATAGCTGGAAATGCAATTCGTCCCGAACTCCGCTTGCGCCCGGTAAATCGTATGGTAGACGTCCAAGCATTCGCGCGTGCCTTCTGAATAAGCAAAATGCGGCGAAGTCAGCGGACGCGGATCGTTCAGCAGCGTGTGAAGCAGGTTAATCTTCTCGTCTTCGGACAGCGAAGCGTAGTTCGCGACGATGTTCATGTTCGCGAGGATTTCCGTCATCGCGTTCTCATGCTCTTTGCTGTGCTGGCGAACGTCGAGCGCTGCAAGGTGGAACCCGAACAGTTCGACTTGACGAATCAGCTTGCGAATATGCGTATCCGCTACATAGTCGGCGAAATGATGGCGCAGGCTGCGGTCGATGACGAGCAGATCCGCTTTCAGCTCTTCAGCGCTGTTGTAGCGCTTCGCAGAGCCTTTCAGAGACTCGTCGAACGCATTGGCCAGCTTCTCCATCATGTAGCCGATCTTGATGCGGTAAGGCTCCTTCTCGTTGCGCCAGATGTCCACGCAGCGAAGCTCGACTTGCTCGCGGTCCTTCTTGATGGACTCGATGAGCTCGTCCGAGACGTTAATGATGCTTGTGCTGAAGCTCAGCTGTCCCATTACGTCTTTCAGCAGCTCTTCGTACTTCTTAAGCGCAAGGCTGCGCTGCAAGCGCAGCGTTTCCCACGTGACGTTAGCCGTAACGGACGGATTGCCGTCCCGGTCGCCGCCGATCCAAGAGCCGAAGCGGAGATAGGTCGGAACATGCCAAGGTTCGGCGGACGGGTAATATTTATCCAGACAGCGTTCGAGTTCTTCATAGACGTTCGGAAGCACTTCGAACAGCGTCTCGTCGAAGAAGTACATGCCGTTGCGCACTTCATCGATAACGGTCGGCTTACGGTCGCGCAGCTCGTCGGTTTGCCAGAGCGTCAACACTTCGTTCAGCAGCTTCTCGTGCAATTTCTCGCGCTCGCGGAACGTCAGCGTAGGATCGTCCAGCTCCATCATCTCGGCTGCGATGCGCTGATGAATATCGAGCACGTCGCGGCGCGTTGCTTCCGTCGGATGCGCCGTCATAACCAGCTCCAGGGAAATGTCCGAGATGATCGTTTTCACGTTATCTACGGAGATGTCCTGATCCTTCAGCACCTGAATGGCGCTTTCGATCGAGCCAGGCTGTACCTTCTCGCCCGAAGAACGCTCGTAATCGCGTTTGCGGCGAATCCGGTGGTTCTGTTCGGCGATGTTCACCAATTGGAAATAAATCGCAAATGCACGAATGACTTGGTGACGCAGCGCAGGAGTCAACGTATCGATCACTTGTTTGAACTCCCCGTCCAGCTCCGGCAGAAACTCCGAACGAAGCGTTTTGCTCATTTCACGAATCTTCTCAACGGTTTCCAGCAGTTCGCGGCCGCCTTGATGAACGAGCACATCCCCCAAAATGTTGCCCAGGAAACGCACGTCACGTCGCAGCAAGTTGTTCGCTTGCGGTCGGTTTGTAGTCATTGTTGTACCAGCCTGTTCCGACATTCCTAATCCTCCTTCAGGTTGCGGTGCCAAACCCTATCTTAGGCTTGTCGTTGGTTTGCTTAAGCAACACCAGCCAAAAGCATAATCTTCGGTTTTTGATGCAGAACGCTGCCCTAAATGTATATTTTGACGGCTTATCTTCGGCAATTGCCTTCAGCAAGCTTCACTATAAGCCAAATTAACCGGAAACGACGGTTTAATAAACTCTAACCATCATACTACAAATCACGTGACCAGAGTAGCTTTTTCACGGATGGAAGGAAAAGGAATATTCACGAGGTAAAACAAAAAGCCTTGGGATCCCAAGGCTTGAATATGTATTATGGAGCGGGTGATGGGAATCGAACCCACGCTATTAGCTTGGAAGGCTAAAGTTCTACCATTGAACTACACCCGCAAAGAAGTGAATGGTCGGGATGACACGATTCGAACATGCGACCCCCTGGTCCCAAACCAGGTGCTCTACCAAGCTGAGCTACATCCCGATATGCAAATCTTTTAGAGAAAATAAATGGCGTGCCCTGAGAGATTCGAACTCCCGACCTTTTGATTCGTAGTCAAATGCTCTATCCAGCTGAGCTAAGGGCACGTATGGAGCGGAAGACGGGAATCGAACCCGCGACCCTCGCCTTGGCAAGGCGATGCTCTACCGCTGAGCCACTTCCGCATTTCAATGTCAGTCGCTTTTTCTCAAGCGCGACAAGTAATAATATATCATGGACCCAAACAGAATGCAACCCCAATTGAGGAAGAAAACAAACTTTTTTTCGGGATGCATTCTGTTGAGCCTTGCATAGTTATAACCAGCCGTTCTAACGGGAAGCTAGCTTACCTTCACCGGCTCCAATACCGGCTCTTGGGCTAACTCGTGCATCGTCTCGCCTGCAAGCGCAAACGGGAAGCACAGCGGCACGCCTGTGCGCGGATCCGGAATGATATCCGTCTCGATGTTGAACACTTCGCGCAGAACCTCTTTGGTCATGACATTCTCCGGAGCGCCTACGCTGACGACCTTCCCCTTCTTAATGGCTACCATATGCTGCGCATAGCGGGAAGCGTGATTCAGGTCATGCACGACCATAATGATCGTTCTGCCTGCCGTTGCGTTCAAGTGGTGGAGCAGCTCCAGCACCTCGAGTTGATGCGCCATGTCCAGATAGGTTGTCGGCTCATCCAGGAAGAGCAGGTCAGTCTGCTGCGCAAGCGCCATGGCAATCCATGCACGCTGGCGTTGACCGCCCGACAGACGGTCAATGGGCCGATCTCTGAACTCCATCAGTCCGGTGCTTTCGACCGCCCATTGAATAATGGCCCGATCCTCCTTGTTCAAGGAGCCGAATCCGCGCTGATACGGAAAACGCCCATACGACACGAGCTCCGATACCGTCAGCCCGTCCGGAGCCGTCGGATTCTGCGGGAGGATCGCAAGCTGCTTCGCAACTTCCTTGGTTGACTGCTTATGGATGGACTTGCCGTCCAGCATGACCGTTCCGTTCGACGGCGCCATCAGCCTTGCCAATGTTTTCAGGATCGTGGATTTGCCGGATCCGTTCGCACCGACGAGAGCGGTGATTTTGCCTTTGGGAATCGTTATATTCAAGTCCTCGACGATCAGACGTTCTTCGTATCCGATGTTCAAGTTGTTCGTATGCATTGCGTTCATTCCATCCACCCCTTGCGGTTGCTTTTATTAAATAGTGATAATAATTCTCACTGTAATAGTCAATAATAATGATAACCATTCTCAATAAATGCGTCAAGCGTTTTCAAATATGTATAGGAAATAAATTGTTTCGTCCGTCTAAATATTCACATTTCGAATGAATAACCTGCTTGACGTGAGCTTGCGCAAGCACTCCGTTAACAATTAGCCCTATACACAATAATTGAGCTGTGACTGTGGATACGCCATTGCATGCATGCCTGGCTTACACATGCCAAGACTAGACTTATACACATGTTATGCACAAAGAGACCCTTATCATTGAGGGTCTCTTATCTGATGCGCGTAGAGGGACTTGAACCCCCACGGTCGCCCGCCAGATCCTAAGTCTGGTGCGTCTGCCAATTCCGCCATACGCGCATAGTATTCAAATTCCATTTTCTTGAGCGGAAAATGGTGAGCCATGTAGGACTCGAACCTACGACACCCTGATTAAAAGTCAGGTGCTCTACCAACTGAGCTAATGGCTCAAAAAGATGGCTGGGGATCTAGGATTCGAACCTAGGGAATGACGGAGTCAAAGTCCGTTGCCTTACCGCTTGGCTAATCCCCACTATATTCTGGTGGAGGCTGAGGGGATCGAACCCCCGACCCTCTGCTTGTAAGGCAGATGCTCTCCCAGCTGAGCTAAGCCTCCGTGTTGAGAGAGAATGGTGACCCGTAGGGGACTCGAACCCCTGTTACCTCCGTGAAAGGGAGGTGTCTTAACCACTTGACCAACGGGCCTTGAAAATCTGGAGCTCTCAACCGGGATCGAACCGGTGACCTCATCCTTACCATGGATGCACTCTACCTACTGAGCTATGAGAGCATGAATGGCTCCCCGAACAGGACTCGAACCTGTGACAACTCGATTAACAGTCGAGTGCTCTACCAACTGAGCTATCAGGGAACGGTATGTAATTCGGGTGATTTACACCCTGAAAACTGGATACGAACCTTTGCGAAGGTCTTTCATTAGCTGAAGAGCATGCATGTTGGATAAGCCCTCGACCGATTAGTATTCGTCAGCTCCACGCATTGCTGCGCTTCCACCTCGAACCTATCAACCTCGTCGTCTTCAAGGGGTCTTACGTACTGGGAAATCTCATCTTGAGGGGGGCTTCACGCTTAGATGCTTTCAGCGCTTATCCCGTCCGCACTTGGCTACCCAGCGGTGCTCCTGGCGGAACAACTGGTACACCAGCGGTGCGTCCATCCCGGTCCTCTCGTACTAAGGACAGCTCCTCTCAAATTTCCTGCGCCCACGACAGATAGGGACCGAACTGTCTCACGACGTTCTGAACCCAGCTCGCGTACCGCTTTAATGGGCGAACAGCCCAACCCTTGGGACCTACTTCAGCCCCAGGATGCGATGAGCCGACATCGAGGTGCCAAACCTCCCCGTCGATGTGGACTCTTGGGGGAGATAAGCCTGTTATCCCCAGGGTAGCTTTTATCCGTTGAGCGATGGCCCTTCCATGCGGTACCACCGGATCACTAAGCCCGACTTTCGTCCCTGCTCGACTTGTAGGTCTCGCAGTCAAGCTCCCTTATGCCTTTGCACGCTACGAATGATTTCCAACCATTCTGAGGGAACCTTTGGGCGCCTCCGTTACATTTTAGGAGGCGACCGCCCCAGTCAAACTGCCCACCTGACACGGTCCCTGTACCGGATCACGGTACCAGGTTAGAACTCCGATACGATCAGGGTGGTATCCCAACGATGCCTCCACCGAAGCTGGCGCTCCGGCTTCTCAGGCTCCCACCTATCCTGTACAGATCGTACCAAAGTCCAATATCAAGCTGCAGTAAAGCTCCATGGGGTCTTTCCGTCTTGTCGCGGGTAACCTGCATCTTCACAGGTATTAAAATTTCACCGGATCTCTCGTTGAGACAGCGCCCAAGTCGTTACGCCATTCGTGCGGGTCAGAATTTACCTGACAAGGAATTTCGCTACCTTAGGACCGTTATAGTTACGGCCGCCGTTTACTGGGGCTTCGGTTCATAGCTTCGGGTTACCCCTAACCACTCCCCTTAACCTTCCAGCACCGGGCAGGCGTCAGCCCGTATACTTCGCCTTACGGCTTCGCACAGACCTGTGTTTTTGCTAAACAGTCGCTTGGGCCTTTTCACTGCGGCCCCCTCGGGCTATTCACCCTACCGAGGCACCCCTTCTCCCGAAGTTACGGGGTCATTTTGCCGAGTTCCTTAACGAGAGTTCTTCCGAGCGCCTTAGCATACTCTGCTCGCCTACCTGTGTCGGTTTGCGGTACGGGCACCTTCGCCTGGCTAGAGGCTTTTCTTGGCAGCCTGAACGCATGACCTTCGCTACTGCAATTTTCGCTCCCCATCACAGCCCAGCCTTACGATGCGCGGATTTGCCTACGCATCAGCCTCACTGCTTGGACGGGCATCCATCAGCCCGCGTCACTATCCTTCTGCGTCACCCCATTGCTCGTAACGGCTTACGGTGGTACAGGAATATCAACCTGTTGTCCTTCGACTACGCCTTTCGGCCTCGCCTTAGGTCCCGACTTACCCTGAGCGGACGAACCTTCCTCAGGAACCCTTAGGCTTACGGCGGACAAGATTCTCACTTGTCTTTTCGTTACTCATACCGGCATTCTCACTTGAATGCGCTCCACCAGTCCTTACGGTCTGACTTCAACGTACATTCAACGCTCCCCTACCCCTGATGCATACGCATCAAGCCATAGCTTCGGTGGTGTGTTTAGCCCCGTTACATTTTCGGCGCAGAGTCACTCGACCAGTGAGCTATTACGCACTCTTTAAATGGTGGCTGCTTCTAAGCCAACATCCTGGTTGTCTTTGCAACTCCACATCCTTTCCCACTTAACACACACTTGGGGACCTTAGCTGATGGTCTGGGCTGTTTCCCTCTTGACAATGGATCTTAGCACTCACTGTCTGACTCCCGGTTATAAGTACATGGCATTCGGAGTTTGACTGGACTTGGTAACCCTTGGCGGGCCCCGCACCCAATCAGTGCTCTACCTCCACGACTCTTGACACCGAGGCTAGCCCTAAAGCTATTTCGGGGAGAACCAGCTATCTCCGAGTTCGATTGGAATTTCTCCGCTACCCCCACCTCATCCCCGAATTTTTCAACATTCGTGGGTTCGGGCCTCCAGTGCGTGTTACCGCACCTTCACCCTGGACAGGGGTAGATC
>NZ_CP048209.1:6295000-6357500 GCF_010119935.1 Paenibacillus lycopersici
GTGCAGGATAAAACCGCCATGTTCGAGCAGCTCGACGCTTCCGCGGAAGAGTGATGCGCGATGTGCCCTTAAATGAATCGCAAGGCTTCATTAAGCGACCGGTTTCGCATTGGACGACGATGCGGAGCCGGTCGTTTGTTCTTTGCGCAGCAGCCGGTGCAGCCACATGATCTGATAGGCGTTGCAGGCAAACATCGGGATGATCATGAAGGTCATGGAATACACGTTGCTTTGAAGGCTTTGCCAAGCCTCGAGCAGCGTCACGACGATCAGCAGGAACATGGTCGGGATGAATGCGCTGTTGTTGGTCTGCTTGGCCTTGACGTACGAAACGCCCCACGATGCCGCCAGAAGCGCAAGCGGCAGCACCCAGAAGATCCAGTTATTCCCCAGCGTCGTTCGATTATCGTACAGCATGTATCCGACGCCGCCAAGCGCGAACAACGTCGTGTAAGCCTGCAGCGCGTTCCACAGATAACCTTTGCGCAATACGCTCAGTGCGATGTAGTTCAGCGTCAGGTACGAGAAAAAGCCCATTTGGCTAAAGGCGCCGAACAAAAGCCCGACCAGCACCATCGTGAGCAGATTGAATCCCGTCGCTTTCAAGCCGAGTATGCCGAAATCCGGATCGATCCATTGCATCAGGGTACCGACGACAGCGGAAATGACGCCGCCAACGGCCATCGTGCTCCAAAATAAGAAAAACCATTTGCGTAAGTTCACGATCATGTCTCCTAATCGTTATTAATTGCTGCCCGTACAGCGGCCAATGAAGGCCTTCCTTGCCAATGAAACATCGGCGCTGCTAATTCCCTTCCATTTTACCATGTCAATTGCAAAAAGCTACGCCGAGTCCATGATAATCCGTTGAACAATGTCGCATACTACACCCAGGACAATGTCGTTAATGCCAGAAGGGAGACAGGACATCATGCTCAAACGTTTCAGATGGGTGGGTGCCGCACTAATTATTTCCTCCGTGCTTTCAAGCTGTGGATCCGAACCATCCAGTGCAGCCAGTGAGCCTATGAGCTATAAAGACATGAAGTCGATGGTTATCGACATCTTGAAGACGGAAGACGCGCAAAAAGCGCTGCAGGAATCGGCCATCTCTTCAACCGGTAACAACGGTGCGACCTCCAAGCTTCTCTCGGTACAGGATCAGGAGCAAGTGCGGCTGGCGGTCAAGGAAACGCTGGTCTCGCCGGAATATAACAAAGTCATCGAGAAGCTGATGACCGATCCCCGGTTCGCCGGCGAGTTCTCGCAAGCGGTCAATAAACAAAACAAGCAGATCCACAAGGACTTGTTAAAGGATCCGACGTACCAGCAGGACATGATCAAAGCGATGAAGAGTCCAGAGATGGATAAAATGATCCTTGACGTCCTGCAGAGTACCCAGTACCGCAAGCAAGTGATGACCATCATGCAGGAATCGATGCAAAGCCCGCTCTTCCGGCTGGAGATTCTTGATTTGATGAAGAAGGCCGTTCAGGAAGAGCTGAAACCGAAGCCGGACGAAAAAGTGACGAAGTCCAAGGAAGGCGAGCAAGGCGGCGGCGAAGGCGAAGGCAGCGGCGGAGATCAAAACGACAGCGGCATGGGCGAGCAAGGCGGCGGTTGATTCGCATGCGTTGACACATCGTAAAGAACATTAAAAGGCCAACATCCCCCGTGGAGCGATGTTGGCCTTTTGCATGTCGCCGTTGACGTTGACGACAGCGGCGCAGACGTAAGCAACGGTGCAGTTAAGGACAATGGTGCAGCTGCTGCTTGGCTTGCCGGACGGCGATGACGCCGATCAGGCTTCGCACTTGCCGATGACGCTCTCGGCGATTTCCAGGTAGAGCTTGCCTGTGTCGGTATCTTCCTTGTACACCGACGGCGCGAAATCCGGCTCCGATATGTGGTTGTCCGGCGCGCCGAGCGGGATCTGGGCCAGCAGCTCGCTGTTCAGCGATTCCGCAAGCCTTGCTCCGCCTCCGCGTCCGAACACATATTCCTGCTCGCCGCTCTTGCTGACGTAATACGACATGTTCTCGATGATGCCGAGAATTTCATGCTCGGTCTTGATCGCCATCGCGCCGGCGCGCGCCGCTACGAAAGCCGCCGTCGCATGCGGCGTGGTGACGATGATTTCCTTGCTATGCGGAATGAGCTGATGCACGTCGAGCGCGACATCGCCCGTTCCCGGCGGCAAGTCGAGCAGCATATAGTCCAGCTCGCCCCATTCAATCTCGGCGAAGAAATTCCGCAGCATCTTGCCGAGCATCGGGCCGCGCCATACGATCGGCGCGTTGTCTTCGACGAAGAAGCCCATGGACATGACGCGTACGCCGAATTTCTCGATGGGGATGACCCGCTCGTTCACGATTTGCGGGCGGTCTTCGATCCCCATCATATCCGGTACGCTGAAGCCGTAGATGTCGGCGTCGATAATGCCGACGCGTTTGCCCTTGCGGGCCAAGGCGACCGCGAGATTCACGGTCACCGTGGACTTGCCGACGCCGCCCTTGCCGCTGGCGACGGCGATGAACTGCACCCCGCTGCCCGCGCTCAGCAGCGGGTGCGCCTCGAGCCCGGCCCCGTGACCGCGTACGGGGCCTTGGCCCTTCTGCGGCGGCGCAGCCTGCTCCGCGCCGCCGGCAGCGCCTGCGGCGCGCGCGGCGCCCTGCGCGCCCGCCGCAGCGGCCTCGCCAGCCCGAAACCGGCAGTGCACGGTTTCGGCGCCGGCCGCGGCCAGCGCTTCGCGCAGCGCAGCCTCAAGCGCGCGCTCCGCGCTCGCGGCCGCACCGATGACCGTCAACGAAACGTTACGGTCCTTAACGACAACATCGCGGAAGGTAATTGTCCCTTCCGCGTTATATGCGGCCGCCGCTGACTCGGCGGCCTTCAATGCTTCCTCGCGGGTAATCATGTTCGGTTCTCTCCTCTGTCCGTTGGGATTGACTCCCCCCGATTATACCAATACGGCGGAGCCGTTCCAAGCGGCGTTGCGGTACGCGCGGATATATGCGGCCATCCCTGCGCGGCGGATCCGGCTTCCGGCCGCCGGTTTAACCATCAGCTTCCGGTCTTCCCGGTATTGCCCGTCCCCCACTTCTCCCCGGCCGTAAACCGCAGCACGCCCTGATAGATCGAAGCGGCCACCTTCTTCTGGTACGCCGCATCGCCGAGGCGCGTCGCTTCGCCCGGGTTCGATAAGAAGCCTACTTCGACGAGCGCGCTCGGCACCTCGTCCATCGCTTTCAACAAATAAACGGTGTTCACCGTCGAGGCCAGCCGCTCCGTATTGCCCAGATTACGGCGGATCTCGTCTTGGATGAGCGACGCCAGAACGGCGTTCTCCGGCAGATTCGGGTAGAAGAACGTCTGCGCTCCCGACCATTTCGGCGAAGGAATGCTGTTCATATGGATGCTGAGCAGCAGCGAGGCATGCTTGTCTTTGACGAATTGCGCCCGTTTCACCAAATCCTGCGTCTTGCGCTTGCTGATCTTGGACGTCCCTTCGTCCGCGAGATCGTAATCCCCTTCACGCGTCATGATCACGATCGCGCCCGCTTGCTGCAGGAAATCCCGGAGCTGCAGCGCAATCGCCAAATTCAAGTCCTTCTCGACCAGCCCCTGCTTGCTGACCGCCCCGCCGTCCACGCCCCCGTGTCCGGCGTCGATGGCAATCGTCTTGCCGGAAAGCGGCAGCGTCCAATAGGTCCACGTCCGCGATGCCGGCACCTCCTGCGTCAGCAGCAGCACCGTCAGCATCACGGCCGCGACGCCTAACCCGACCCGCACCGCGCCCCGGTATGTAATCCACACGACAAACCGTTTCCGAACTCCGCGCATGCAAAAAGCCACCCCTATCTCCATCGGATGATTCGTGCAGGAGGCTGTCCTGCGTTCTTTATCATCTTATGGGACGAGGCGGCCACTTATGCGGACATCCCTGGATTAATGTGAAGCCTTGCTTATACGGGCTGGCCGGACATGCCTTCGATCAGAATCTTCGCCACTTCCGGACGCGAGAACTCCGGCGGCGGGCAGACGCCGTCGCGCAGCAGCGCGCGCACTTTCGTACCGGACAGCGTCAGATGGTCCGCTTTATCATGCGGGCAGGTTTTGCTGGATGCCATGTTCCCGCATTTCGTGCAGAAGAAGCTGTGCTCGAAGAACAGCGGCGTAATGCCGAGGTCTTCCGCCGGGAACGAACGAAGCAGCTCCTGCGCCTCGTACGTGCCGTAGTAGTCGCCTACGCCGGCATGGTCGCGGCCGACGATGAAATGCGTGCAGCCGTAGTTTTTGCGAACCATCGCATGGAAAATCGCTTCACGAGGGCCTGCATAGCGCATGGCGGCCGGGAACACGCCCAGGAACGTGCGGTCGGCCGGATAGTAGTTCTCCAGCAGGGCGATATAGCTCTTCATCCGAACATTGGCAGGCACGTCATCGGATTTCGTCTCGCCGACGAGCGGGTTCAGGAACAGCGCATCGACGATTTCCATGGCGCATTTCTGAATGTACTCATGCGCGCGGTGAACCGGGTTACGCGTCTGGAAGCCGACGACCGTCTTCCAGCCCTTCTCCGCGAAAATCCGTCTCGTCTCCGCAGGATCGAAATAGAACTCGTTGAACTTCTCCGGCACCGGGCGATTCAGCACCGTGATCGCGCCGCCGACATACGTCGACGGACGGCTGTAGAGCTTCGCCACGCCAGGGTGTTCCGCATCGGCTGTTTTAAAGACGTTTACCGCTTCATGCTTCTGGTCGACGCTGTAGATGCTATCGATATCGATCACGGCGTACACGATGCCGTCTTCGCCGACGAGCGCCGCGCGTTGGCCGGCGGACAGCTCGGCGGCCTTCGCCTCTTCGACCGCGAGCGTGATCGGAATGCTCCATACCGTGCCGTCCGCGAGACGCATGCGTTCTACGACCGAACGGTAATCCGCTTCGTTCAAGAACCCGGTAAGCGGCGAGAACGCGCCTACGCCGATCAAATCCAGGTCCGAGATGGTCCAGTTGTTGACGATAATCGAAGTCAGGGACGTTGCTTCTGCTAACAATGCTTCACGTTCAGATCCAGCGGCGATTCGGTTAACGAGTACGCCGCCATGCGGCTTAATGCTGCTCATGTTATGCAAGTGCCTCCTAAAGTGTATTTCAATGTCTTATTTATGCAAACCGCATTCCGTCTTCTCTTGGCCGGACCAACGTCCGGCGCGCGGGTCTTCGCCAGGCATGACTTGACGTGTGCAGTATTCGCAGCCGATGCTTGGGTAGTTATTGTCATGGAGCGGATTGTAGAACACGTTGTTCTCGCGGATGTAGTTCCATACGTCCTCGGACGTCCAATCCGCGATCGGATTGAACTTGACCAAGCCGAACTTCGTGTCATACTCGATCTTCTTCGCATTCGCGCGCGTAGGCGCCTGGTCGCGGCGGATGCCGGTAATCCAAGCTTCGTACTTGGACAAGATTTGCGTCAGCGGATTTACTTTACGGATGTTGCAGCATTCGTTGGCATTGGTCTTCCACAGCTCTTCGCCATATTGCGCGGCTTGTTCTTCCGGCGTAATCGCCGGCTTCACCTGCACGAACTCCAACCCGTAAATTTCGGCCATGCGATCGCGCGTTTCATACGTTTCTTTAAAGTGAAAGTCCGTATCCAGGTAGAAAATATCCGTCTTCGGACTGATCTTCTGCAGCATATCGACAAGCACGACATCTTCCGCGCCAAAACTGCAAGCGAACGTAATGTTCGGGAACGTTTCTACGGCGAATTTCAAAATCTCCTGCGGGGTTGCGGTTTCCAGTTCCACCGCCTTCTGCGTAATCAACGCTTCTTTCTCAAAAAGGTTCATGGTTGAGTCCCTCCGTTTGCGAATTCCTAGTAAATCAATCTACATTAAATTATACGTCCAATGGTCATAATGTTCAATGACTGAAATCAGCCAAAAAAATAAAAAAAATGCCTTCCCCGTAAACAGGGAAGACATTCGGTGCGATAATTAACGTTTCGAGAATTGTGGCGCGCGACGAGCGGCTTTCAAGCCGTACTTCTTACGCTCTTTCATCCGTGGGTCACGCGTCAGGAAGCCAGCGCGTTTCAGGGATGGACGGAATTCCGGATCTGCTTTCAACAGCGCACGGGAAATGCCGTGACGGATTGCACCCGCTTGGCCGGAAATACCGCCGCCATGCGCAATAACCAGAACATCGTATTTGCCTGCTGTTTCAGTCAGAGCAAGCGGTTGTTTAACGATCAGCTTCAGTGTTTCCAAACCGAAGTATTCATTCAGGTCGCGTTTGTTAATAATGATTCGTCCTTCACCCGGCACGAGACGTACACGTGCTACAGAGTGTTTACGACGACCGGTTCCATAGTATTGAACTTGTGCCATGAAACTGTCCTCCCTCTATTTACCCGCGAAGTTCGTAAACTTCTGGATTTTGTGCTTGATGTGGATGTTCTGCGCCGGCATACACTTTCAATTTCATCTTCATTTTGTCGCCCAGACGGTTCTTCGGCAGCATGCCGTAGATCGCTTGCTCCAAAACTTGCTCCGGTTTGTTCTTGATCATGTCTTGTGCCGGAGTCACTTTCAAACCGCCGGAGTACATGGAGTGACGGTAGTACATTTTGTTTTGCAGCTTCTTACCCGTCAGGTGGATTTTCTCTGCATTGATGATAACGACGAAATCGCCAGTATCAACGTGCGGAGTAAATTGTGGTTTGTGTTTGCCGCGGATGATGCTTGCAGCTTCGCTCGCCAGACGGCCGAGGGTTTTGCCTTCAGCGTCGATGACGTACCATTTGCGTTCAACTTCATTAGGCTTAGCCATATAGGTAGTGCGCATGGGAGATCCTCCTTCTTCATTCAAACGATCAATTTCATTTATAGCGTTTCGTTACCGGTCATCCGGTTAAGTTCATTCGTTAGCACTGCTGTTGGCGGCCATTCTTAGTCGGGGCTGTGGGAGAGCCACTAAGAAAGCACAAGTTATATTCTACTACATCGACCTAGCAAGTGCAAGCTAAATCTAAGGTTTCGCTGAGTATTCACGTTGGTAAAATCACGTTAATCCTCATACTCCACATCCCATAGCATTAAACCATGCGCCATTGCGGTCGGCCCCGCCGCGGTTCGGTCCCGCGCTTCCAGAATCCGTTTGAAATCATCCGGGCTCAGCTTGCCTTCCCCCACCCACAACAACGTGCCTACGATGATTCGGACCATGTTATACAGAAACCCGTTGCCCGTCAGGAATATATCCAGCTTGCCTTCCCTTTCCTCGATGCGCGCATCCAGGATGGTTCGCACATGCGAGGGTTTGGTCGACCGCCGCGATGCAAAGGACGTGAAATCATGCTTCCCCACGACGTGGGCAAGCGCTTCTTTCATTTCCTTCAGCCGCAGCGGCATCGGATAATGCAAGCGGTACTTCCGGTCGAAGACGTCGCCGAACTTGCTGGTGTCGATACCGTACCGATACGTTTTGCGTTTGGCATAATACGACGCATGAAACGATGGGTCCGCTTCATCCGCCTGCAGGACGATAATGTCGTCCGGCAGTCTGGAATTGAGCGCGAGCGCCCACCGGTCAACCGGTATGGGAGAGGAGGTTTCGAAATTGATGACCTGCCTTCGAGCATGAACGCCGGCATCCGTACGGCCGGAAGCCGTAATGTCGACCTGTTCGCCCGTCAGCCCCCGTATCGCGTCTTCCAGCACATCCTGCACGGTGTTCCCGATCGGCTGCGTCTGAAATCCATAATACGTCGTTCCGTCATAGCTGATCGCCATCCGGATATTCCGCATTGTCCTGCCTCTCCCTCCACAAAGCCGATCTCGGGCAACAAAAAAAGGTGGCCGTTAGGTCCACCCTTTCCGAACATACAAAAATGTCTAGGTTCCGCTTGCACTTAGACTTTGTATTACTCCGGAATGAAACGCGCCACGCCGTCGAGAAGACGGCGACAGTTCGTTTCACCTTGGAAGAAACTAAAACGACGTCAAATACGTCGTTTTCCGTTTCTTCTTGTTACGCGCGATCTACCAGTTCCAGGTAAACCATAGGCGCCGCGTCACCGCGACGTGGACCCAGCTTCAGAATGCGCGTATAACCGCCCGGACGCTCCGAATAACGGGTAGCGAGCTCGGAGAACAGTTTTTGGATCGCGTCCTGCTCACCTGCTGCAATGGACTCGCGGCGAACGAAAGCTGCCACTTGACGACGTGCGTGCAGATCGCCACGCTTTGCCAGCGTGATCAGCTTCTCGGCGATCGGACGAAGCTCTTTCGCCTTCGCCTCCGTCGTTTGGATGCGCTCATACAGGAACAAGTCAGTGACGAGATCGCGGAACAATGCTTTCCGGGAGCTAGCGTCACGGCTCAATTTAGAATATGCCATCGAATTTCCCCTCCTTAAACCAGTCTAACGACCTTAGTCTGTGCTGCTCTCTATTCCTCCATGCGAAGGCCAAGACCGAGTTCTTCCAGCTTCTCCTGAACTTCTTCCAAAGACTTGCGTCCGAGGTTGCGGACTTTCATCATGTCTTCTTCCGTTTTCGTGATCAGCTCTTGAACGGTATTGATTCCTGCACGTTTCAGACAGTTATAAGAACGTACCGAGAGGTCGAGCTCTTCGATCGTCATCTCGAGTACTTTCTCTTTCTTGTCTTCTTCTTTTTCCACCATGATCTCAGCATCTTTCGCTTCATCGGTCAGACCGACGAACAGATCCAGATGCTCCGTCAAAATTTTGGCGCCGAGGCTGACAGCCTCTTCCGGACGAATGCTTCCGTCGGTCCAAACTTCAAGTGTGAGTTTATCGTAGTTCGTCACTTGACCAACACGAGTATTCTCAACCGTGTAGTTAACACGGGTAATCGGTGTGTAGATCGAGTCTACGGGAATAACGCCGATCGGCTGATCTTCCCGTTTGTTGCGATCTGCTTGCACATAACCGCGTCCGCGGTTAGCAAATACCCGCATATGGAGCCGTGCACCGGAGGCCAGCGTCGCGATATGAAGATCTGGGCTTAAAATCTCGACATCGCTGTCGGCGCGAATATCGCCTGCCGTAACGTTGCCATCGCCTTCTGCGTCAATCTCCAATACCTTCTCTTCGTCGGAATGGATTTTCAGCGAGAGGCCCTTGAGGTTCAGGATGATTTCAGTTACGTCCTCCATCACACCTGGAACCGTAGAGAACTCGTGAAGTACACCGTCGATTTGAACGGAAGTTACCGCTGCGCCCGGCAGCGACGACAGCAGGATTCTCCGAAGAGAATTCCCCAGTGTCGCACCATAGCCGCGTTCAAGCGGTTCAACAACGAAACGTCCGTACGTGCCATCCTCGTTCAATTCTACGGATTCGATTTTCGGCTTTTCGATCTCAATCACTAATAGTACCCTCCCTCAAAACGTCGCTCCGTTACCATTATCGCGTTTGCAGCCAAATCATGTAGTATGGCAAACCTTCACAACCATTATTCACAAGTTGCAGTAATTTGATACCACAAATATTGGAACTATACGCGACGACGTTTTGGCGGGCGGCATCCGTTATGCGGAACCGGCGTTACATCCTTAATAAGGTTAACTTCAAGACCTGCGGCTTGCAGGGAGCGGATTGCCGCTTCACGACCGGCGCCAGGACCTTTAACCATTACTTCGACCGTTTTCATGCCGTGTTCCATTGCCGCTTTCGCTGCGGATTCCGCAGCCATTTGAGCCGCGTAAGGCGTGCTTTTACGGGAACCTTTAAAGCCGAGGTTACCGGAGCTTGCCCAGGAGATCGCATTGCCGTGCGGATCGGTGATCGTAACGATCGTGTTATTGAACGTCGAGCGGATGTGCGCTACGCCGGAATCAATATTTTTACGGTCGCGACGTTTCGTGCGCACCACTTTTTTTGGTTTAGCCATAATCGGTTATCCTCCCTTCTTATTTCTTCTTGTTCGCTACAGTCCGGCGTGGACCTTTACGCGTACGAGCATTTGTTTTGGTCCGTTGACCGCGAACCGGAAGACCGCGACGGTGACGAACACCGCGATAGCAGCCGATCTCGATCAGACGTTTGATGTTAAGGGAAATTTCACGACGCAGGTCGCCTTCCACTTTAACCGTTTTATCGATCGTTTCGCGAAGTTGGCTGACTTCATCTTCCGTCAGATCACGAACGCGCGTATTTTCGTTAATACCCGTCGTGCTCAGAATTTTATTAGCAGTCGTTCTGCCAATACCGAAGATGTACGTCAAAGCGATGACAACGCGTTTATCACGCGGTAAGTCTACACCAGCAATACGTGCCATGTACCGTTATCCCTCCTTTATCCTTGTTTTTGTTTGTGTTTCGGATTTTCACAAATTACCATAACATTGCCTTTGCGGCGAATGACTTTACATTTCTCGCAAATCGGCTTGACCGAAGGTCTAACCTTCATTGTGATTACCTCCCGATATCTTTCGTCGGCAGGCCGGCAGCGGCCTACTTCCGATAGGTAATGCGTCCTCTAGACAAATCATAAGGCGATAACTGAATGACTACTTTATCTCCCGTCAGAATGCGGATGAAGTGCATTCTGAGCTTACCCGAAACATGGGCGAGAATCTGATGTCCGTTCTCCAGTTCCACCTTGAACATGGCGTTAGGTAGTGGTTCGATGACCGTACCTTCGACTTCAATGACGTCTTCTTTGGCCATAGTCATTCTCCTTTCCCTTGCACAGCCTTCTGAATGGCATAACGCAGTTTAGCGTTTGTTACACGGCCGGTTTCCAGCATGCTGTCAACCACTTCGCGACTGACTTCCGGCTGCATCAGAAGATGCAGTACGTTCTTCTTCTTCGATTGATCGAAGCGACGTTTGTCTCCGTCTGCTACAAGGACGAAACGGTCATCCATCACCTGGACGATCACGGCGAATGAGCCTTCGTCTTTCCCTCGCAGCACCTTAACGATTCGGCCAACCTCCGGCTTATACTCCAAGCGTTCTCAACCTGCCTGCTCCCTGGAACGGGTTAATATTTCGCATCCGTCTTCCGTCACGGCCACCGTATGCTCGAAGTGAGCGCACCATGACTGGTCTTCGGTGACGACTGTCCAATTGTCCGCCAGTGTTCGTACGTACCGCTCCCCGATGTTTACCATCGGTTCGATCGCCAGTACCATTCCTGGTCTCAGGCGAGGGCCGCGGTCCGGATACCCGTAGTTCGGAATTTGAGGGTCCTCATGGAGATCTTCGCCGATCCCATGCCCGCAATAATCGCGAACGACGGAGAAGCCGGCAGCTTCGATCACTTGTTGTATCGCATGCGAGATTGTAAACAAACGAACGTCCGGTTTCACGAGTGCGAGTCCTGCGTATAGCGATTGTTCTGTAATGTCGAGCAGCCGCTGCGCCTCTTCACTAATATCGCCGACGCCGTAGGTCCACGCCGAATCGCCGTGATACCCGTTATACTGCGCGCCGATATCAATGCTGATGATGTCGCCATCGTTCAACTTGCGTGATCCCGGAATACCGTGTACCAGCTCATTGTTTACAGAAGCGCAAATGCTGGCAGGAAACTGATTGTACCCTTTAAAAGAAGGTAATGCGTCCTGGCTGCGAATGTACGATTCAGCGATTTCATCCAATTCCTTGGTCGTCACGCCCGGGCGAATCGCCGTTCTGAGCAAACGATGCGTATCCGCTACAATTCGTCCAGCTTCTCTCATATATTGCAATTCCGCTTCGGACTTGCATACGATCATTCCGCAGTTCCCCGCAAGCAGTTTACGATGTCCGCCGTTACTTCGTCGATTTCCTTCTCGCCGTCTACTTCGCGCAAAACCGCTTTGCTTGCGTAGTAATCAAGCAATGGAGCCGTCTTGGAGATGTATTCGTCGAGACGCGTGCCTACTTTCGCTTCCGTATCGTCTGACCGCTGATACAGCTCGCCGCCGCATTTATCACAAACGCCTTCTTGCTTCGGCGGGTTGAACATGACATGGTACGTGGAGCCGCACGACTTGCAAATGCGACGACCGGTCAGACGCGCAAGCAGCAAACCGCGGTCTACCTTCAAGTTAACGACATGATCGATACTGCGTCCCATTTCAGCCAACATTCCGTCCAGTGCTTCTGCTTGCTGCAGCGTGCGCGGGAAACCGTCCAGCAAGAAGCCGCTGTTGCAATCCTCCAGCTGCAGGCGCTCGCGAACGATGCCGTTCGTGATTTCATCCGGAACCAAGAGACCTTGATCCACGAATTCTTTCGCCTTTACGCCAAGCGGAGTGCCTTGCTTCATGGCCAAACGAAAAGCGTCGCCGGTCGAGATATGCGGAACTTTGAAAGTATCCACAATGCGCTCGGCCTGCGTGCCTTTACCGGCTCCTGGAGGGCCCATGAATAAGATGTTCATTAGCGTGTTCCTCGCTTTAAACATAATAGGCTCGGCCGGGTTCCGTCACCTGGCTAGATGCGGAATCCCGCTTGCGAACCTATTGTTATTTATTAATAAACCCTTTGTAGTGGCGTTTGATCAGCTGCGTCTCGATTTGCTTCATCGTATCCAGCGCAACGCCGATAACGATCAAGAGCGATGTGCCGCCGAGTTTCACGTCGCGCGGCAAATCGGCAAGCGTTCCGAAGAACACCGGCAAGATCGAGATGAGCGACAGGAAGATCGCTCCGCTCAGCGTGATCCGCGACATAACGCGCGTAATGTAGGAAGAAGTCGGTTTGCCCGGGCGAACGCCTGGAATGTAACCGCCGTTCTTCTTCATTTGATCGGCCATCTGCACCGGGTTGATTTGCACGAACGTGTAGAAGAAGGTGAACGCAATAATCAAGATGACGTACAACACCATGCCTAGCGGCTTGTCGTAGTACATATGCGCTTGGATCCATTGTGCCCACTTGTGGGTCGACCAGAAGTTCGCGATCGTAACCGGGAACATCAGAAGCGATACCGCGAAGATGACCGGGATAACGCCTGCGCCGTTTACTTTCAGCGGAATGTGAGTCGATTGACCACCATACATCTTCCGTCCAACGACGCGCTTGGCGTATTGAACCGGAATTTTGCGAATCCCTTGCTGAACGAATATTACGCCAACAATGATCGCTGCGACCGCGACGACGATTGCCACCACTTTCACGATCGCCAGGAAAAGCGCATCCGAATCCACGAATTCTTGCGAATAGATGGAGCGAACGTGCGCTGGAAGCCTTGCTACGATACCGGCGAAGATCAGGATCGAGATCCCGTTACCGATGCCTCTCTCCGTAATTTGCTCACCGAGCCACATGAGGAAGGCCGTTCCTGCCGTCAGGATAATCGCAATTACAATATAATCCGTAACGGTTGCACCAGGAATCATATCATACTGATATTGCCGGTTAAACCCGATCGCGGTGCCAAAGCCTTGAACAAGTCCAAGAACAATTGTACCGTAACGAGTAATTTGTGCAAGTTTACGTTTTCCATTCTCGCCTTCCTTCGCCCATTCCGCGAATTTAGGGATAACGTCCATCGACAAGAGCTGTACGATAATGGATGAGGTGATGTAAGGCATGATCCCGATTGCGAAGATCGAGAACTGGAACAGCGCCCCACCCGAAAACGTATTAAGCAAACCGAACAATTCAGAACCGGCCTGATTGGTCTGTGTGAATACATCTTTGTTGACGCCAGGCACCGGAATAAAGGATCCGATACGGTAAACCAACAAGATGAACAGCGTGAACAGGATCCGCTTGCGAAGATCTTCCACTTTCCAAATGTTAGACACGGTCTTGAACAATTAGATCACCTCGGTTTTACCGCCGGCAGCCTGGATTTTCTCTACCGCAGATTGAGAGAACTTGCTTGCTTTTACCGTCAGTTGAACCGTGATTTCGCCGTTGCCCAGCACTTTGATGCCGGCTTGCGGGTTCTTAACGATTCCTTGCTCAAGCAGCAATTCAGGCGTTACTTCCGTACCTGCTGCGAAGCCGTTCAACTCGTCGATATTCACAATCGCATACTCTTTACGGAACGGGTTATTGAAGCCGCGTTTAGGCAGACGACGGTACAATGGGTTTTGACCGCCCTCGAATCCAGGGCGAACGCCGCCGCCGGAACGAGCATTTTGACCTTTGTGACCGCGACCCGAAGTTTTACCGTTGCCGCTGCCGATACCGCGGCCAACACGGAACCCCTCTTTACGGGAACCCGGAGCTGGTTTGAGATCATGCAATTTCATCGTCGTTGCACCTCCTTATTGTTATGCATGGCTTGCTTTGTAAGGCAATTTATGCTTGTACTTCTTCAACTTTAACCAAGTGGCTGACACTGTTGACCATGCCGCGGATAGCCGGGCTGTCATTGTGGACAACCGATTGACGAATTTTGCGAAGACCAAGCGTTGCAACCGTTGCACGCTGTTGCTCGTTGCGGCCGATCAAGCTGCGAACGAGGGTAATTTGCAATTTTGCCATCGTATTCTCCTCCTTAGCCCAAAAGCTCTTTCACGGTTTTTCCACGAAGTTTAGCAACATCCTCAGCGCGTTTCAGACGGGAAAGGCCTTCCAGCGTTGCGTTAACCATGTTCATGGAGTTCGAAGAACCAAGCGATTTGGTCAGAATGTCACCTACGCCAGCAAGCTCGAGCACGGCACGAACCGGGCCGCCTGCGATTACTCCGGTACCTTCGGAAGCTGGTTTCAACAATACACGGCCAGCGCCGAAATGTCCGAGTACTTGGTGAGGAATTGTCGTTTTTACGAGTGGAATGTGGATCAGGTTCTTCTTGGCGTCTTCAATACCTTTGCGGATTGCGTCAGGTACTTCGCCAGCTTTACCGATCCCTGCGCCAACGTAACCTTTGCCGTCGCCTACAACTACCAGCGCGCTGAAGCTAAAACGGCGTCCGCCTTTTACTACTTTCGCTACGCGGTTGATTTGAACTACCTTCTCGGTAAGTTCCAACGCATTTGGATCAATACGCAAGTCGATTAACCTCCTTCATAAGTATTATCGATTAGAATTCAAGTCCTGCTTCGCGAGCTGCGTCAGCCAGCGCTTGAATCCGTCCATGGTACAAGTAGCCGCCGCGATCGAACACGACTTGCTCTACGCCTTTCGCTTTCGCGCGAACCGCGATCAACTCGCCGATTTTGCGAGCCGCTTCGGTGTTGCCGCCGTTGCTAACTTGCTCCGCAACTTCTTTGTCCATCGTCGAAGCCGATGCAAGCGTTACGCCTTGAACATCGTCAATCAGTTGAGCGTAGATGTGTTTGGAGGAACGGAATACAGACAGACGCGGACGCTGCGTAGTTCCGTTAACTTTCTTACGCACACGCAGGTGACGTTTGTGACGTGCTTTGTTTTTATCGCCTTTTGTAATCATTCGTTGTACACTCCTTTCCGGTGTCTTATGAAGCTATTCCATTAAGCGGCATGAAGCTGCTTATTTTTTCTTACCGGCTTTACCTTCTTTACGAAGGATGCGCTCGCCTTCGTACTTGATGCCTTTGCCTTTATACGGCTCTGGCTCACGAACGGAACGGATCTTCGCAGCAGTTGCACCAACGAGTTCTTTGTCGATGCCTTTTACGATGATTTTCGTGTTCGAAGGAACTTCGAACTCGATGCCGCTCTCAGGCGTAATTTCAACGGGGTGCGAGTAGCCAACGTTAAGTACGACTTTCTCGCCAGTCTTGTTTGCACGGTAACCAACGCCTACAAGCTCCAGGTTCTTAACGAAACCTTCAGTTACACCGCTAACCATGTTAGCAATGACGCTGCGAGTTGTACCGTGCAGGGAACGATGCAATTTATTGTCGGAAGGACGCTCGATCGTGATGACGCTGTCCGCTACTACCACTTTCATGTCCTTGTGAATCGTGCGGCTGAGCGTACCTTTCGGTCCTTTAACTGTGATGACGCTGTTGTCCAAGTCGATGTTTACACCACCGGGTACTTGGATCGGTTTACGGCCAATACGAGACATTGTTACACCTCCAATCGTTGTGACGGTTAATTACCAAACGTAGCAGACTACTTCGCCGCCGGACTTCTGCTGGCGAGCTTCTTTATCAGTCATAATGCCTTGGGACGTGGAGATAATCGCCATTCCCAGGCCGCCAAGTACGCGAGGCACTTCAGTGCTCTTCGTGTATACGCGCAGACCCGGTTTGCTGATGCGTTTCAGCCCCGTGATTACACGCTCTTGGTTCGGGCCGTATTTCAAGAAAATACGGATAATCCCTTGTTTGTTATCTTCGATATACTCAGCATCACGAATGAAGCCCTCGCGTTTCAGAATTTCGGCGATTTGCTTCTTCACTTTCGAAGCAGGCATTTCAACTGTCTCGTGACGCACAACGTTTGCGTTGCGAATGCGTGTAAGCATATCTGCGATCGGATCAGACATAACCATTGTGTAAACCTCCTTCCCGAACTAGGCTGATTACCAGCTTGCTTTTTTGACGCCAGGAATCTGGCCTTTGTATGCTAATTCACGGAAACAAATCCGGCAAATTTTAAACTTTTGCAAAACGGAATGCGGACGGCCGCAACGTTCGCAGCGTGTATAAGCCTGCACTTTGAATTTAGGAGCACGTTGCTGCTTAACCTTCATCGAAGTTTTTGCCACTTGGTATTACACCTCCTGTGGATTACTTCGTAAACGGCATGCCCAGTTGGGTCAGCAGTTCACGAGCTTCTTCGTCCGATTTTGCCGTCGTGACGATGACGACGTCCATACCGCGAACTTTATCTACTTTATCGTACTCGATCTCCGGGAAGATCAGCTGCTCTTTCAAGCCGAGTGTGTAGTTACCACGACCATCGAACGCTTTGTTCGATACGCCGCGGAAGTCGCGTACGCGTGGGAGAGTGACATTGAACAGTTTATCAAGGAAGTAGTACATACGCTCGCCGCGCAGCGTTACTTTAACCCCGATTGGCATATTCTCGCGAAGTTTGAAACCGGCAATCGATTTCTTCGAGCGAGTAACAACCGGTTTTTGACCCGAGATCAGACGCATGTCTTCAACAGCCGCATCCAGCACTTTGGAGTTGGAAACTGCTTCGCCGACACCCATGTTGATGACGACTTTCTCGATCTTCGGCACTTGCATAACCGTTGTATAGTTGAATTTCTGCATCAAAGCAGGCGTGATTTCATTCAAGAAACGATCTTTCATTCTTACTGCCATGTAACGTGGACCTCCTTTCCGTATCGGTCAATTAATCGATTACCTCGCCGGATTTTTTAGCGACCCGGACTTTTTTACCGTTATCCAGCACTTTATAACCGATACGAGTTACTTTACCGCTCTTCGGATCGATGTGCATAACGTTGGATACGTGAATTGCCGCTTCTTGTTCGATGATGCCGCCTTGCGGGTTAGCCTGCGAAGGACGGGAATGCTTCTTCACCATATTGACGCCTTCGATAAGAACGCGGTTTTGACGCGGATACGCAGCAATGACGCGACCTTTCTTGCCTTTGTCTTTGCCTGTAATGACCATAACCGTGTCGTCTTTCTTCACGTGCAATTTATTGTTGTGGGATTCCAACACTTTTTTCAACCGTGGCATGAGTTACACCTCCTGCGTGCTTGCGCCGATGCGCAAAGTCTAAATTAGATAACTTCCGGAGCAAGCGATACGATTTTCATGAAGTCACGATCGCGAAGTTCGCGAGCAACTGGTCCGAAAATACGCGTGCCGCGCGGGCTTTTGTCTTCCTTCACGATTACAGCCGCATTCTCGTCAAATGCGATGTAAGAACCGTCTTTACGGCGAACCGCACGCTTCGTACGAACGATAACCGCTTTTACTACATCACCCTTTTTGACAACGCCACCGGGTGTTGCTTGTTTGACGGAGCAGACGATCAAATCGCCGATATGGCCTACGCGACGTCCTGTACCACCGAGTACACGAATACACATCAGTTCTTTCGCGCCGGAGTTGTCAGCGACAGCCAAACGTGTAAATGGTTGAATCATTTCAACGTCCTCCTTTCGGGAAAATGCTTAACGGGAAGCATTCTTACAAAATAACAGCAGCTTCAACGATTTCGACCAGGCGGAACCGTTTGTCTTTCGATAACGGGCGAGTTTCCATGACTTTGACGATGTCGCCGATCTTCGCTTGGTTGTTCTCGTCATGAGCCTTGAATTTTTTCGTGTATTTAATCCGTTTGTGGTACAGATCGTGTTTCTTGTATGTCTCGATCGAGACAACGATAGTTTTATCCATCTTGTCAGATACGACTTTACCGATTTGAACTTTGCGGGCATTGCGTTCGCTCATGTTCATCCTCCTTCCACAATTCGTTATTCGTTACGGACGATCGCAGACTAGCTGCTGATTCCGAGTTCTCTTTCACGAAGAACGGTTTTGGCACGAGCTATATCCTTACGAACATCGCGGATACGAGTTGGGTTTTCCAGTTGGCCGGTAGCCAATTGAAAACGAAGGTTGAATAGCTCTTCTTTGAAACCAGCGACTTTTTGTTCGAGTTCAACAGAGGTAAGGTTGCGGAATTCATTAGCTTTCATTTGCTTCACCACCCACTTCTTCGCGTTTCACGAACTTCGTTTTAACTGGCAGTTTATGTGCCGCAAGACGCATAGCTTCGCGTGCGATCTCTTCAGATACGCCAGCAAGCTCGAACATTATTTTGCCCGGTTTCACGACTGCAACCCACTTCTCGACGTTACCTTTACCGCTACCCATCCGGACTTCCAGAGGTTTCTGCGTAATAGGTTTCGCCGGGAAGATCTTGATCCAAACTTTACCGCCACGTTTGATATAACGAGTCATCGCGATACGCGCCGCTTCGATCTGACGGTTCGTCACCCATGCAGGCTCGAGGGCTTGCAGGCCGTATTCGCCGAATGCTACTTCAACGCCGCCTTTAGCGCGACCTTTCATGTGACCGCGTTGTTGCTTACGGTGTTTGACACGTTTTGGGACCAACATGATTAGTTGCCTCCTTCCTGTGGAGCTTTCTTCTTAGTCGGAAGGATTTCGCCGCGGTAGATCCAGACTTTTACGCCGATACGGCCGTAAGTCGTGTGAGCTTCCGCTGTTCCATAATCAATGTCTGCACGCAGCGTATGAAGTGGAACCGTACCTTCGCTGTAGCCTTCCTGACGAGCAATCTCAGCGCCGCCCAAACGACCGCTAACGGACGTTTTGATACCTTTTGCGCCAGCACGGATTGTACGTTGAATGGATTGTTTCATTGCACGACGGAACGAGATCCGACGCTCGAGTTGTTGCGCGATGCTTTCCGCAACGAGTACGGCATCCAATTCCGGATTTTTGATCTCGGAGATGTTGATGTGCACTTTTTTGCCTTTAGCGATTTTGGAAAGCTCGGAACGCAGGTTTTCAACCTCGGAGCCGCCTTTACCAATAACCATACCAGGCTTAGCTGTATGAATCGTAACGTTAACGCGGTTTGCCGCACGTTCGATTTCGAACTTGGAAACAGCCGCATCTTTCAACTTGTTTTTGAGGTGCTCACGGATTTTTACGTCTTCCATAAGCAAGTCGCCGAAGTCTTTGCCAGCGTACCATTTGGATTCCCAATCACGGATAACGCCGATACGAAGACCGACCGGGTTTACTTTTTGTCCCACACGTTGTCCCTCCTTATTTTTCGGATACCACCAAAGTGATGTGGCTGGTTCTTTTGTTAATCCGGCTAGCGCGGCCCATAGCGCGCGGGCGGAAACGTTTCATGGTTGGACCTTGGTTAACGAATACTTGCGAAATGACAAGCTTGTTAACGTCCAGTTGGAAGTTGTGCTCCGCGTTTGCGATAGCGGAATTCAGCAGCTTCTCAACGATTGGGGAAGCCGATTTTGGCGTGTGACGCAGAATTGCGATCGCTTCGCCAACTTGCTTGCCGCGAATCAAGTCCACAACCAGCTGCGCTTTGCGAGGAGCAATGCGGACATGGTTAGCGTATGCTTTAGCTTCTGGCATGGATGAACCTCCTCTCGATCATTAATCCTTATTCAATCGATTAACGACGACCCGTTTTCTTGTCATCGTTACCGTGACCTTTGTACGAACGCGTTGGCGCGAACTCACCGAGTTTGTGTCCAACCATATCTTCCGTCACATAAACCGGCACGTGTTTCTTGCCGTCATAAACAGCGAAAGTGTGGCCGATGAATTGCGGGAAAATTGTCGAACGGCGCGACCAAGTTTTAACAACGACTTTCTTGTTCGTTTCGTTCAGCACTTCAACTTTTTTCAGCAGGTAGCCGTCGATAAACGGACCTTTCTTCAAACTGCGACCCATGGATGATCCTCCCTTCACGCTAGCGTTACGCGACGCTGCGCGTCACGCAGATGACGCCAAGGCGCCTATTATTTCGTGCGGCGACGCACGATGTATTGGCTCGATGCTTTTTTCTTCTTGCGTGTTTTGAAACCAAGCGTAGGCTTGCCCCATGGAGACATCGGGGATTTACGTCCGATCGGAGCGCGGCCTTCACCACCACCGTGCGGGTGATCGTTCGGGTTCATGACGACACCGCGGACTTCAGGACGTTTGCCGAGCCAACGGGAACGGCCGGCTTTACCGATTTTCACGAGCTCGTGATCTTCGTTACCGACGGAACCGATTGTTGCACGGCAAGTTTTCAGGATACGACGAACTTCGCCGGACGTCAAGCGAATCGTAACGTACTGTTCTTCTTTACCAAGAAGCTGAGCTTCCGTGCCTGCGGCACGAACAAGTTGTCCGCCTTTGCCAGGCTTCAGCTCGATGTTGTGGATAACTGTACCGACCGGAATGTTCTCAAGCGGCAATGCGTTGCCGATCTTGATATCGGCTGCCGGGCCGGATACGATCTTATCGCCAACTTTCAAACCTTTAGGAGCGATGATGTAGCTCTTCTCGCCGTCCACGTAGTGGATCAGGGCGATGTTGGACGTACGGTTCGGATCGTATTCGATCGTCGCTACGTTACCAACGATACCGTCCTTGTTACGTTTAAAGTCGATAATCCGGTATTTACGTTTATGGCCGCCACCATGATGGCGAACCGTAATTTTGCCTTGGTTGTTACGACCGGCTTTTTTGAAAAGCGGCGCAAGAAGCGATTTCTCCGGTGTGCTTGTCGTGATCTCTTCGAAAGTCGAGACGGACATCGCACGACGCGCTGGAGAAGTCGGTTTATACTTCTTAATAGGCACTTAGATTCCCTCCTTAACCAATATCTCGTTCAACCCCGTCAGCCCCGAGGGCCGAGCGTGAATTAAACTGTTTCGAAAAATTCAAGCTCGTTGCTGTCAGCGCTCAATTGAACGATCGCTTTTTTCCACTCGGACGTATATCCGCTGTGTCTTCCGTAACGCTTCGGTTTCGCCGGCATGCGCAGCGTGTTCACGCTCGTTACTTTTACTTTGAAGATCGATTGGATCGCGAGTTTGATCTCGGTCTTGTTGGCACGAAGATCAACTTCGAAAACATAACGTTTGTTCGCCATGAATTCGCTCGTTTGTTCCGTAATGATCGGGCGCTTGATAATATCGCGTGGATTTTTCATTACGCAAGCACCTCCTGTACTTTTTCGACCGCTTCCTTCGTGATGATCAGCTGGTCGTATTTCATAACGTCGAGAACATTGATGCCATCGGCTGCAACGAACTTCACGTTAGGAATGTTACGCGCGGACAGTGCAACATTGTCCTCATAGTTCGCTGTAACAACAAGTGCTTTGCGAGCCACTTTCAGGTTGTTCAAGATCGCAGCGAATTCTTTCGTCTTCGGTTGCGCGAGCGCCAGTTGATCAAGAACGATAATTTCGTTGTCGATTACTTTCGAAGACAGTGCGGATTTGATTGCCAAGCGACGAACTTTTTTAGGAAGTTTGAAGCTGTAGCTGCGAGGCGTTGGTCCGAAAACCGTACCGCCGCCAACCCATTGCGGTGCACGAATGGAACCTTGACGAGCGCGGCCCGTGCCTTTTTGTTTCCAAGGCTTACGTCCGCCGCCGCGTACTTCGGAGCGACCCTTCGTGTCATGCGTGCCTCTGCGTTCAGAAGCTTGCTGAAGCAATACTGCGCTATGCAGGACGTGAACGTTCGGTTCGATACCGAATACCGCTTCGGACAATTCGATCTCGCCCACTTGCGAACCGTTCACGCTATAAAGTGCTACTTTCGGCATTTCATGTTCCTCCTTTCTTTAACGATTATTTCTTCACCGTGGATTTAACTTTTACAAAGCTGTTTTTAGCGCCTGGAACGGAGCCTTTAACGAGCAATACATTACGTTCCGCGTCAACGCGTACGATTTCAAGGTTTTGAATCGTAACCGTTTCGCTTCCCATGTGACCTGGCAGGTGTTTACCTTTCGGTACGCGGTTCGCTTGGATGGAACCCATCGAACCTGGACCGCGGTGGTAACGCGAGCCGTGAGCCATCGGTCCGCGGCTTTGGTTCCAACGTTTGATCGTACCCGTGAAACCCTTACCTTTGGACGTAGCTGTTACGTCAACGAATTCGCCAGCAGTGAATAGGTCAGCCTTGATCTCTTGGCCAACTTCAAATCCCCCGTTTACGCCGCGGAATTCACGAATGTAGCGCTTAGGAGCCGTATCGGCTTTTTTCGCGTGGCCGATTTCCGGCTTGTTCGTTCTGCTTTCTTTCTTGTCGGCGAAACCTACTTGAATGGATGTATATCCATCGTTCTCTTGGTCTTTCTTTTGCAAAACAACACAAGGACCTGCTTCGATAACCGTTACCGGAACTACGTTACCGTCGGCAGTGAATACTTGCGTCATCCCCAGTTTTCTACCTAAGATACCTTTCATGTTGACACCTCATTCCCTTTCCATGTTGAAATAACGTTTCTTACAGTTTGATTTCGATATCTACACCGGATGGCAGGTCAAGACGCATCAATGCATCAACCGTTTGCGGTGTTGGATTCACAATGTCGATCAAACGCTTGTGTGTGCGCATCTCGAATTGTTCACGAGAATCCTTGTACTTGTGTACCGCACGCAGAATGGTGATGATTTGCTTCTCGGTTGGAAGCGGAATCGGCCCAGACACGCCTGCACCGGAACGTTTCGCAGTTTCAACAATCTTCTCTGCGGATTGATCCAGAATTCTGTGATCGTATGCTTTCAAGCGAATACGAATCTTTTGCTTAGCCATATAAGTCCCTCCTTCTATCGCCCAATTTAGTATCGGACATACTCCGTAAGAAAACCCGACACGCTCCTCATGGCAAAGGAGCCGTGTGTGTCGGCAACCTCTCACATCATCGCAACGTCACAGACCAACTTCACTATTATATCTAATCCAGTGGGCGATTGCAACATAAATCCTTGTGTTTGCAATGATTTCTTCGTTGGCATCTTCTACATGCCCGCCGGCACGCCGAACGGTTACTTGTTCGAATGATTCTTGCCGTTTCGTCTGTCACGCTCAAAAACGTCTTACTCATTATTATTGAAAAAACGCTTTCTCCGCAAACCTCAAATTATGAGAATTCTGTTCGGTTATGGAATGAAAAAAACCCTCACCGAAGTGAGGGCTTCAAAGCGCAGCTTACGCCGCGGCTTTATTATTTTTGGATGGATGCAACTGCGCCAGCGCCTACAGTACGGCCGCCTTCGCGAATAGCGAAGCGAGTACCTTCTTCAAGCGCGATTGGAGCGATCAGTTCAACCGTAACCGTGATGTTGTCGCCAGGCATAACCATCTCAGTGCCTTCTGGCAGGGAGATGATACCTGTAACGTCAGTTGTACGGAAGTAGAACTGTGGACGGTAACCCGTGAAAAAAGGCTTATGACGTCCGCCCTCTTCTTTAGTCAGAACGTAGATTTGAGCCGTAAAGTTCGTGTGCGGTTTAACGGAACCTGGCTTTGCCAGAACTTGACCACGCTCGATGTCTTTACGATCAACACCGCGAAGCAGTGCGCCGATGTTGTCGCCGGCTTGAGCGGAGTCAAGCAATTTGCGGAACATCTCAACGCCTGTAACTACGCATTTGCGAGTTTCTTCAGCGATACCGATGATTTCAACTTCGTCGGATACTTTAACTACGCCACGCTCAACGCGTCCCGTAGCAACCGTACCACGGCCCGTGATTGTGAATACGTCCTCGACTGGCATAAGGAACGGTTTCTCAGTGTCACGTTGCGGAGTCGGGATGTAGCTGTCGACTTGTTCGAACAGCTCAACGATTTTGTCAGCCCAAGGACCATCTGGGTTTTGCAGCGCTTCACGAGCTGCACCGCGGATGATTGGCGTGTCGTCGCCTGGGAATTCGTATTCGCTAAGAAGGTCGCGAACTTCCATCTCAACGAGCTCGAGGAGCTCTTCGTCTTCAACCATGTCGCATTTGTTCAGGAAAACGACGATGTAAGGCACGCCTACTTGACGGGACAGCAGGATGTGCTCACGCGTTTGCGGCATAGGGCCGTCAGCTGCGGATACAACCAGGATAGCGCCGTCCATTTGTGCTGCGCCGGTGATCATGTTTTTAACATAGTCGGCGTGGCCTGGGCAGTCAACGTGTGCGTAGTGACGGTTAGGCGTCTCGTACTCAACGTGTGCTGTGGAGATTGTGATACCGCGCTCGCGCTCTTCCGGCGCTTTGTCGATTTGGTCGAATGCGATAGCTGCACCGCCGTATTTTTTGGAGAGTACAGTCGTGATTGCAGCAGTCAGCGTAGTTTTACCATGGTCGACGTGACCGATAGTACCGATGTTAACGTGCGGTTTATTACGTTCAAATTTAGCCTTAGCCATTGAACTCTTCCTCCTCAATATTTAGAGAATTATGTGATCGGCCGAATGAACGCCGCGAGGACGTCCATCATTCGGCCAAGGTACAGCTTATGCCATTCTTGATGGTCAAAGGCTCCTAGGAAGCGCCTTTGGACTTAGCGATGATCTCTTCCGAAATCGAACGCGGTACTTCTTCATAGTGCGAGAGCTCCATGGAGAATACGCCGCGGCCTTGCGTACCGGAACGAAGAACTGTCGAGTAACCGAACATCTCTGCCAGAGGCACCTTAGCGCGGACGATCAAAGCGCCATGCTTCGTGTCCGAACCTTCGATGCGACCGCGGCGGGAGCTCAGCATGCCCATTACGTCGCCCATGTACTCTTCAGGAACGCTTACTTCTACTTTCATGATCGGCTCGAGCAAGCAAGGATTACATTTGTCCTTTGCTGCTTTAAGCGCCATCGATCCGGCAATTTTGAACGCCATCTCCGAGGAGTCGACGTCGTGGTAGGAGCCGTCGACTACCGTCGCCTTGATGTCAACCATTGGGAAGCCGGCAAGAACGCCGTTCTTCATGGATTCTTCGATACCGGCTTGAACTGGAGCGATGTATTCACGAGGAATCGCGCCGCCGACGACTTTATTCTCGAAAATAAAGCCTTGGCCTGGCTCAAGCGGCTGGAATTCAACCCAACAATGGCCGAATTGACCGCGTCCGCCGGATTGACGAACGAATTTGCCTTCGACCTTCGCAGCCGTCTTGAACGTTTCGCGGTAGGCTACTTGCGGCTTACCAACGTTTGTTTCGACTTTGAATTCGCGAAGCATGCGGTCAACGAGGATCTCAAGGTGAAGCTCGCCCATACCTGCGATGATCGTTTGGCCGGTCTCTTCGTCCGTGTGCGCACGGAACGTAGGATCTTCCTCAGCCAGTTTTTGCAGCGCGATACCCATTTTGTCTTGGTCCGCTTTCGTCTTAGGCTCAACCGCGAGCTGGATAACCGGCTCAGGGAAGTTCATCGACTCAAGGATGACCGGGTTCTTCTCGTCGCAAAGCGTATCGCCGGTAGTCGTATCTTTCAAGCCTACTGCAGCCGCGATGTCACCGGAGTAAACTTCGCTGATCTCTTGACGGCTGTTCGCATGCATTTGAAGGATACGGCCGATCCGTTCACGTTTGTTTTTCGTTGCGTTCACTACGTACGAGCCTGAGCTAAGCACGCCGGAGTATACGCGGAAGAACGTCAATTTACCAACATAAGGGTCAGTCATGATTTTGAACGCCAATGCCGAGAAAGGCTGGTCGTCGGCCGACTTACGAGTCGTCTCCGTGCCGTCTTCAAGGTGGCCCTTGATGTCCGGAACGTCGATCGGAGCTGGCAAGTAGTCAACGACGGCGTCAAGCATCAGTTGAACGCCTTTGTTACGGTACGAGGATCCGCAAATAACCGGGAAGATCTTGACTTCGCAGACGCCTTTGCGGAGCGCGCCTTTGATTTCTTCGATCGTCAGCTCTTCGCCCTCGAGATACTTCATCGTAAGCTCTTCGTCAAGCTCGGCCACTTTCTCCACGAGTTCCAAACGAAGCTCTTCGACCTTGTCCTTAAGGTCCGCAGGAATTTCGATCTTCTCCGGATCTTTGCCAAGATCGTCTTTGTATTTGTAAGCAACGCGTTCAACGATGTCGATTACACCTACAAAGTCGTTCTCAGCGCCGATTGGAAGCTGAATCGCAACCGCGTTCGCTTGCAGACGCTCGCGCATATCCTTAACAACGTTAAGGAAGTCTGCGCCGATGATATCCATTTTGTTGACGTATGCGATACGCGGTACGCCGTAACGGTCAGCTTGACGCCATACCGTCTCGGACTGCGGCTCTACGCCTTCTTTTGCACTAAATACACCAACGGCCCCGTCCAATACGCGCAGGGAACGTTCTACTTCGACCGTGAAGTCAACGTGTCCCGGGGTGTCGATAATATTGATGCGGTGACCATTCCATTGAGCAGTCGTAGCTGCGGACGTAATCGTGATACCGCGCTCTTGTTCTTGCTCCATCCAGTCCATCGTCGCCGCACCTTCGTGCACCTCGCCGATTTTGTGGGTACGGCCTGTGTAGAACAGGATCCGTTCTGTCGTAGTCGTTTTACCAGCGTCAATATGCGCCATGATCCCGATATTACGCGTATTTTTCAAGGAGAACTCTCTTGCCATAATTCGATCTCCTCTCGTTTAAGCGAATCCTACCAACGGTAGTGCGCGAAAGCTTTGTTCGCTTCAGCCATTTTGTGCGTATCTTCGCGTTTCTTAACAGAAGAGCCCGTGTTGTTCGAAGCATCGATGATTTCGGCAGCCAGACGCTCCTCCATCGTTTTCTCACCACGGTTACGCGAGTAGTTCACCAACCAACGAAGACCAAGCGCTGTACGGCGCTCCGGTTTAACTTCGATCGGCACTTGATAGTTCGAGCCGCCGACACGGCGCGCTTTAACTTCGAGCACTGGCATGATGTTCTTAATTGCTACTTCAAAAACTTCCATCGGATCTTTGCCTGTACGTTCGTTGATGAGCTTGAACGCATCATACAGAATCGTAGCTGCTACACCGCGTTTACCGTCGAGCATGATACGGTTGATCAGGCGAGTAACGAGCTTGCTGTTGTAAATCGGATCTGGCAAAACATCACGTTTTGTTACAGGACCTTTGCGTGGCATGTGTGGAAGTCCCCCTTTCTTCTAGTTTTACATTTTAGGATGAGGTTAACCGTTGCCGGCTATCCATTCATTATTTTTTGACTTTCGGACGTTTCGTTCCGTATTTGGAACGAGCTTGTTTACGGTTGTTAACGCCGGCAGTATCAAGCGCGCCGCGAACGATGTGGTAACGAACACCCGGAAGATCTTTTACCCGGCCGCCGCGAACCAGTACAACGCTGTGCTCTTGAAGGTTGTGGCCAATGCCGCCGATGTAAGCTGTAACCTCTACGCGGTTCGTCAAACGTACACGCGCGTATTTCCGCAGGGCGGAGTTTGGTTTCTTAGGCGTCATCGTACCTACACGTGTGCAAACCCCGCGTTTTTGTGGCGAGCTTTGGTTCGTTTCCTCACGCTTCAGCGCATTGAATCCTCTTTGCAAGGCTGGCGATTTCGACTTAACGACTTTCGCTTCACGGCCTTTGCGAACTAGTTGGTTAATTGTTGGCATGTTGCATCCCCCTTCCTCACTTAGTAAAGCTTCAAGACATATTGGCTTTTTAAGCCCACAGATCCAGGCGGTTCATAAAGAAACAAACGAAAGTTTTTACTTTCCCTCTCGGGTCGGTAAAAACGATATGTTCTTATTCGATTTCCGGCACAACCGCTGCCATCGCCGCACCAACTTCGATCCCACAGGTTTCCCCGAGGCTCTTCATGGATTCGGACCAGGTAATCGGCACTTCCATCGTCTCGCAAAGCCGAACAATATTGTTCTTCAGCCGCGGATCTGCATCTTGCGCAACATAGACGAGCGTGGCTTTGCGTTGCTCCACCATCTTCATCGTTTGCTTACTACCTATTACGAATCGCATAATAACCTACCTTCCAAGTCAATCAAAACTGACAAGTGCAGAGGTTGTGCGATTAGGCACACTACGACATATTAGCATCTGTGCTTGGGCAATGTCAAGCATCTAGAAGCGTTAATACCATGAAAAATAAGTAAATCGCCTATTCATAACGGAATGAAGAGCAACCCGGGCGCTCTTGGGTAGAGTTGCCTTGGTCGCTCTTCTCCCTTATGCCTAAACTTACCGGTAATTAAGATTCGACGGATACCGTCTCGGCCTCAAGCTGCTGCTCGTCGAGCTGGTCATCGTCCATGCCGGCTACATGCACGCTTCTATAGCGCTGCATGCCCGTGCCTGCAGGAATCAGCTTGCCGATGATGACATTCTCTTTCAGACCGAGCAGTTGGTCGACTTTTCCTTTGATCGCGGCGTCGGTCAAGACACGTGTCGTCTCTTGGAACGAAGCTGCGGACAGGAAGGAATCCGTCTCCAGGGATGCTTTGGTAATACCGAGCAGCACCGGCTTCGCGACTGCCGGCTCGTTACCGGACAGAATCGCTTCGCGGTTAGCCGCTTCGTACTCGTGGATGTCGACGAACGCGCCCGGAAGGAGCGGCGTATCGCCGGCCTCGATGATGCGGATTTTGCGAAGCATCTGCTTCACCATAACCTCGATATGCTTGTCGTTGATTTCTACGCCCTGGTTCCGGTATACGCGCTGAACTTCCTGAAGGATATAGTTCTGCACGCCGCGGATGCCCTTAATGCGCAGCATGTCTTTCGGGTCGATCGAACCGTCCGTCAGCTCGTCGCCGGCTTCGATTTGCTTGCCTTTGACTACGCGGATGCGGGAACCGAAAGTGACCGAATAGACTTTGGACTCTGCCTCGCCCTGAACTTCGATTTCGCGGCGGTCCTTCGTCTCGCGGATGTCTTTGATGACACCGTCGATCTCCGAAATGATCGCTTGACCTTTCGGATTACGCGCCTCGAAAAGCTCCTGGATACGCGGCAAACCTTGCGTGATGTCGTCGCCGGCAACGCCGCCGGTGTGGAACGTACGCATGGTGAGCTGCGTGCCCGGCTCGCCGATCGATTGAGCCGCGATAATGCCGACGGCTTCCCCGATCTCCACGAACTTGCCTGTCGCCAGATTGCGTCCGTAACAGATTTTACATACGCCGTGACGCGCGCGGCAGCTCAGTACGGAACGGATCTGCAACCTTTCGACGCCAGCTTCTACGATCGCTTCCGCTTTGTTGGAATCGATCAGCTCATTGCGATGAAGGATGACTTCGCCCGTCTTCGGATGACGTACGGTCTCGAACGAGTAGCGGCCTTCAATACGGTCGTACAGGTCCTCGATGACTTCTTTGCCGTCCTGGATCTTGCTGACCAGGAAGCCTTTGTCCGTACCGCAATCGTCTTCGCGAACGATAACATCCTGCGCAACGTCGACGAGACGGCGCGTGAGGTAACCCGAGTCCGCTGTACGCAGGGCGGTATCGGCAAGACCTTTACGCGCGCCGTGCGTCGAGATGAAGTACTCGAGGACGGTCAGGCCTTCGCGGAAGTTCGATTTGATCGGCAACTCGATGATCCGGCCGGATGGGTTGGCCATCAGACCGCGCATGCCGCCGAGCTGCGTGATTTGAGATTTGTTGCCCCGCGCTTTGGAGTCGACCATGAGCATGATGGAGTTGTAGCGGTCCATCGATTTCATGAGGATATCCGTAATCTGATCCTTCGTTTTGCTCCAGATCTCGATAACGCGGTCATACCGTTCTTCGTTCGTAATCAGACCGCGGCGGTACTGATTCGTAACGACCTTAACTTTATCTTCGGATTCCCGCAGGATTTCCTTCTTCTCCGCCGGCACGACAACGTCTGCAACGGCAACCGTGATGCCTGCGCGCGTGGAATACGTGAATCCGAGTTGTTTAATGTCGTCAAGCATGACGGAAGTACGCGTCGTATGGTATTGACGGAAGCATTCCGCAATAACTAAGCCGAGGTACTCTTTGCCTACGCCGCCGATTTGCGACAAGCCATCCATGAACTGAAGGAGATCCGCGCCCTTCTCATGGACAAAATATTTATCCGGCGTGCCTTGCAGCAAGTTCACCTTGGACGGTTCGTTGATGTAAGGGAAATCGGCCGGGAAAATTTCGTTGAAAATCACTTTGCCGACAGTCGTGCAAATGAGCGCCTTTTGCTGCGCATCCGTGAAGGACGTTTTCTTCAGCACCTTGACAGGGATGAAGATCCGCGCATGCAATGACACGATACCGCGCTGGTACGACGAAATCGCTTCGTTGACCGTCGCGAACACGGAGCCGCTGCCTTTGCCTTCTTTGTTATCCATCGTCAAGTAGAAGCTGCCGAGAACCATATCCTGCGAAGGCGTAACGACAGGCTTGCCGTCTTTCGGGTTCAAAATGTTGCCCGAAGCCAGCATCAGCAGACGAGCCTCAGCTTGCGCTTCCGCGGAAAGCGGTACGTGAACGGCCATTTGGTCACCGTCGAAGTCGGCGTTATACGCCGTACATACGAGCGGGTGAAGCTTGATGGCGCGGCCTTCGACCAAGATCGGCTCGAAAGCCTGGATGCCGAGTCTGTGAAGCGTCGGGGCACGGTTCAGGAGGACCGGGTGCTCCTTGATTACTTCTTCGAGCACATCCCACACTTCAGGGCTGACGCGTTCGACTTTGCGCTTCGCGCTCTTGATGTTATGCGCCAGGTTCTTGTTGACCAGCTCTTTCATGACGAACGGCTTGAAGAGCTCGAGCGCCATTTCTTTCGGCAAACCGCACTGGAACATTTTCAGGCTAGGACCGACGACGATAACGGAACGACCGGAATAGTCGACCCGTTTACCGAGCAAGTTCTGACGGAAACGTCCTTGTTTGCCTTTCAGCATATGGCTGAGCGATTTAAGCGGACGGTTGCCCGGACCCGTTACAGGGCGGCCGCGGCGGCCGTTATCGATCAGCGCGTCTACCGCTTCTTGCAGCATCCGCTTCTCGTTCTGCACGATAATGTCCGGCGCGCCCAGATCAAGCAGACGCTTCAGACGATTATTACGGTTAATGACACGGCGGTACAGATCGTTCAAGTCGGACGTCGCGAAACGTCCGCCGTCCAATTGCACCATCGGGCGAAGCTCCGGCGGGATGACCGGCAGCACGTCAAGGATCATCCATTCCGGCATATTGCCGGAGTTGCGGAACGCCTCGATGACTTCAAGACGCTTGATCGCACGGTTACGGCGTTGGCCTTGTGCCGTACGCAAATCTTCTTTCAGCTGCTCAAGCTCGCGTTCAACGTCGATGTCCTGCAGCAGCTTCTTGACCGCTTCCGCGCCCATTCCCGCCTGGAAGCCGTAGCCGTACTTCTCGCGGTAGCTGCGGTATTCCTTCTCGGACAGCAGCTGCTTCTTCTCAAGCGGCGTATCGCCCGGATCCGTCACGACATAAGATGCGAAGTAAATGATCTCTTCCAGCGAGCGGGGCGACATGTCGAGCGCAAGCCCCATCCGGCTTGGGATGCCTTTGAAATACCAAATATGCGATACGGGAGCCGCAAGCTCGATGTGTCCCATCCGTTCGCGGCGCACTTTCGCCCGCGTTACTTCGACGCCGCAGCGATCGCAGACGACGCCTTTGTAACGAACGCGTTTGTACTTGCCGCAGTGGCATTCCCAGTCTTTCGTCGGTCCGAAGATCTTCTCGCAGAAAAGACCTTCTTTCTCCGGCTTCAATGTTCTGTAGTTAATCGTTTCCGGTTTCTTTACTTCTCCGCGGGACCACGATCGGATTTTATCCGGAGATGCCAATCCAATCTTCATATACTCGAAGTTGTTCACGTCCAACAAGGAGCAACCCTCCTTCGTCCTGGTTCACTTGTGTTTTGCTGCTCTGAATGCCGTTCAGCCGGATTGCGCCCGTATCAGGCGCTCACCGGCTTGACTCGCCCGTGAAGACGAATCGGCATCATGTATTCAAGGCCATGGAAGCTGTTACTCCACGCCGACTTCTGCACCTTCAAGATTGAGGTTCAGTTTATCCGAAGCGCCGTCGTCCTCGTCGTCGATTTCTTTCATTTCGATCTCTTCTTCGTTCTCGGTCAGGATTTTCACGTCCATGCCCAGGCTTTGAAGCTCTTTGATCAAAACTTTGAACGACTCCGGTACGCCCGGCTCCGGCACGTTCTCGCCTTTAACGATGGACTCATACGTTTTGACGCGGCCGACGACATCGTCGGATTTGACGGTCAAAATCTCTTGCAGCGTATAAGCGGCACCGTAAGCTTCGAGCGCCCAAACCTCCATCTCGCCGAAACGCTGTCCGCCGAACTGCGCTTTACCGCCCAACGGCTGCTGCGTAACGAGCGAGTAAGGACCCGTGGAACGCGCATGGATTTTATCGTCAACCATGTGCGCCAGTTTGATCATGTACATGACGCCGACGGTAACCTCGCGCTCGAACGGCTCGCCGGAGCGCCCGTCGTAGAGGATCGTCTTGCCGTTGCGCTGCATGCCTGCTTCTTCCATCGTATCGAACACGTCATACTCGCTCGCGCCGTCGAATACCGGCGTAGCGGCATGAATGCCGAGACGCTTGCTGGCCATGCCAAGGTGAACCTCGAGCACTTGACCGATGTTCATCCGGGAAGGTACGCCCAGCGGGTTAAGAACGACCTCGACCGGCGTGCCGTCCGGCAGAAACGGCATATCTTCTTCCGGAAGGATACGCGCGATGACCCCTTTGTTACCGTGGCGTCCTGCCATCTTGTCGCCTTCGGAAATCTTACGTTTCTGCGCGATGTATGCGCGAACGAGTTGATTCACGCCAGGAGGCAGCTCGTCGCCGTTCTCGCGGGTGAACACTTTCACGTCGACGACGATACCGTCGGTACCATGCGGTACGCGCAAGCTCGTATCGCGCACTTCGCGCGCCTTCTCGCCGAAGATCGCATGCAGCAAACGTTCTTCCGCCGTCAATTCCGTAACGCCTTTCGGCGTTACTTTGCCGACGAGAATGTCGCCTGCGCTGATTTCGGCGCCGACGCGGATAATGCCGCGCTCATCCAGATTCCGTAGCGCTTCTTCGCCCACGTTCGGAATATCGCGCGTAATTTCTTCCGGCCCCAGCTTCGTGTCGCGCGCCTCGGATTCATATTCCTCGATATGAATGGACGTGTACACGTCTTCTTTGACCAGCTTCTCGCTTAGCAGGATGGCATCCTCGTAGTTGTAGCCTTCCCACGTCATGAACGCAACGACAACGTTGCGGCCGAGCGCCAATTCGCCCATTTCCGTGGAAGGACCGTCTGCAAGGATATCGCCTTTCTTCACGATGTCGCCTTTTTGGCAGATCGGACGCTGGTTGATGCACGTGCCTTGGTTGGAACGCATAAACTTGTGCAGCTTATGTTTCACCAAATCGCCCGTAACCGGTTTGCCATCGACCATTTCGACGCGGCGCAGCCAAATTTCGTTGGCCGATACGCGTTCGATGATGCCGTCATGCTTGGAAACGATACATACCCCGGAATCCTTCGCGGACTTATGCTCCATTCCCGTGCCGACCAGCGGCGATTTCGGAATAAGAAGCGGAACGGCTTGCCGCTGCATGTTGGATCCCATGAGCGCGCGGTTGGAGTCATCGTTCTCGAGGAACGGAATGAGCGCCGTCGCGACGGATACAACTTGTTTTGGCGATACGTCCATGTAGTCCACGCGATCTGTCGGCATGGTCAAGATATTGTCGGCTTGCTTATTGTAACGAACGATAACCGCTTCATCGACGAACTTGCCTTCTTCATCGAGCTTCGCGTTCGCTTGCGCGATAACGTAGTTATCTTCTTCATCGGCCGTCAGATAAGCGATCTGCTCCGTTACGACGCCCGTCTTCGGATCTACCCAACGGTAAGGCGCCTCGATGAAACCATACTCGTTGATGCGAGCAAAAGTCGACAAGGAGTTGATCAAACCGATGTTCGGACCCTCCGGCGTCTCGATCGGGCACATCCGGCCATAGTGAGAGTTATGAACGTCCCGAACCTCGAAGCCCGCGCGCTCACGCGTCAAACCGCCCGGACCGAGCGCGGACAGACGGCGTTTATGCGTCAGCTCGGCAAGCGGGTTCGTCTGATCCATGAACTGCGACAATTGAGAAGATCCGAAGAACTCCTTGATCGACGCAATGACCGGACGAATATTAATAAGCGCCTGCGGCGTAATCGCATTCGCGTCTTGAATCGACATCCGTTCGCGGACGACGCGTTCCATACGGGACAAGCCGATCCGGAATTGGTTCTGAAGGAGCTCGCCAACGGAACGCAAACGGCGGTTGCCCAAGTGGTCGATATCGTCCGTGCTTCCGACGCCATGGAGCAAATCGATGAAGTAGTTGATGGAAGCAATGATGTCTGCAGGCGTGATATGCTTAACCGACTTGTCGATCAAGCCATTGGCAATGACTTTGATGACTTTGGTCTCGTCAAGCGGCGAGAATACGCTCACGGTTTGCAGAGGTATACTATCCGCATCCAGTACGCCATTGGCGACTTGATACGTCTTGAAGCCGACATTGTTCTCCAAGTACGGAATCAATTCATCCAGCAAACGGCGGTCAATCATCTGTCCGGCTTCCGCCAAGATTTCGCCAGTCGACGGATCGAACAACGTCTCTGCCAAGCGCTGGTTGAACAGACGGTTCTTGATATGCAGCTTCTTGTTGATTTTGTAGCGGCCGACGTTCGCCAGGTCGTAACGCTTCGGATCGAAGAAACGCGCAACGAGCAGGCTCTTCGCGTTATCCAGCGTCGGCGGTTCGCCCGGACGAAGTCTTTCGTAAATTTCGATAAGCGCTTTTTCAGTGGAATCGGTGTTATCTTTATCGAGCGTGTTCCGAATATACTCGTCATGCCCCAGCAAATCCAAAATCTCGGCATCCGTTCCGAAACCAAGCGCACGCAGAAGCACCGTTACCGGAATTTTACGCGTACGATCAATACGGACATAAATGATGTCCTTCGCATCGGTTTCGAGCTCCAGCCAAGCGCCGCGGTTCGGAATCACCGTAGCCGTATAATTTTTCTTGCCGTTTTTGTCCACTTTCGTGCTAAAGTAAACGCTAGGCGAACGAACCAATTGGCTGACGATGACGCGTTCCGCGCCATTGATGATAAATGTTCCCGTCTCGGTCATCAACGGGAAATCACCCATGAACACTTCTTGCTCTTTCACTTCGCCGGTTTCCTTGTTAATGAGCCGCACTTTAACGCGAAGCGGTGCTGCATACGTCACGTCGCGTTCTTTCGACTCATCGACGGAATACTTAGGCTCGCCAAGCGAATAGTCGATGAACTCAAGCATCAAATTACCCGTAAAATCCTGAATCGGCGAGATGTCTTGGAAAAGCTCAAGCAAGTCCTTATCCAAAAACTTCTCGTACGATTTTTGTTGGATTTCAATCAGGTTCGGAACTTCGAGCACCTCGCGGATGCGGGCATAGCTTCTACGCGTGCGACGCCCATACTGAACAAGTTGTCCTGCCAACTTAACCTCACCCCTCATGTCTGCTTCACAGAAAGTGAACAATGACCTTGTATACACAAACATTGCTGTAACCAGAATGTGCAGCAGCAAATTCTGATTCAAATAAAGAAAAGCCCTTATCGAAAGTTCGAAAAAAGAGCATGCTTCTGTCAGTCAACCCTCTACGCGGCACAACCCGTAAAAGTCTCATACCAAGTAATTTTGACCCAAAATGTAAACATTATACGTCAAATTCGCTTCATTTATACGCTTAAAATCACGCTTGACATTTTAGTCAACTAAAGAGAATGCGCCCATTTTAATGCTGACATTTTATAATGATACCACAGTAGGAAAGCCAAGTCAACTATTGATTCCGCTTGCCTATTGCTCTTTCATCGCCCTAAAGATTCGGTATCCTTTTTCTTTCGTGACTTCCTCGACGTTCCCGAATACGGCCTCCAATTTCGCCTCCGCGGAAGGCGCCCCTTGCTTCTTCTGAATGACGACCCACATCGAACCGCCCGCATTGAGCAGCGCTGCTCCTTCTTCGAATACCCGGTGAACGACTTCTTTGCCCGCCCGGATCGGGGGATTGGTCAAAATCGCATCGAATCGCCGATCTTGAACGCCTGCGTACAGATCGCTCTGCAGCGCAGTCGCGTTCTTCACGCCATTCAAACGGATATTTTCGTTCGCCAGCGCCACGGCCCGTTCATTAATGTCGATCATTGTCACATGACCGCCCGGCGCAAGCTTCGCCGCCGCGATCCCCATCGGCCCGTAGCCGCAACCGACATCCAGGATTCGGTCGCTTTCGCCAAGCTCAAGCGCATCCAGCAGCACGCGGCTGCCAAAATCGACGCCCGTCTTCGAGAAAACGCCCGCATCCGTCACAAACCGCAGCTGATGGCCGCGCAGCATCGTTTCGATTTGCCGGCGATCATGCTTGGTTCCCGGCGATTGCGCGTAATAGTGATCCGACATGCCGTCCCTCCTGTTCCTTGGCGCCTGCCCATTCATAAGGAAACCCCTTGAAGCGATCGCTTCAAGGGGTTCGCCGCTGAAGAGCGGGTTATTACTTCACTTCTACGGAAGCGCCAGCTTCTTCGAGTTTTGCTTTAACAGCTTCAGCATCCTCTTTGGATACTTTTTCTTTGATTGGCTTAGGAGCGCCGTCAACAAGATCTTTCGCTTCTTTCAGGCCAAGACCCGTGATTTCGCGAACGACTTTGATAACGTTGATTTTGGAAGCGCCAGCGTTGTTCAAGATAACGTCGAACTCGGATTGCTCTTCGACTACAGCTGCAGCTGCGCCGCCGCCGAATGCTACAGGTGCTGCAGCAGTTACGCCGAATTCTTCTTCGATTGCTTTAACCAGGTCGTTCAGTTCAAGAACGTTCATGCCTTTGATGGCTTCCAAGATTTGCTCTTTACTCATGAGATAAACCTCCAATAATTTGTTTTAGTTTGGTATTGCCTGTTATCCGGCAAGCCGGTTTGTTGAATGAATGCTGTGTCGACCAAAGGTTTCCACAAACCAATCATTCTTTGAATGAATGCTGTGTCGACCAAAGGTCTCCACAAACCAATCATTCTTAAGCTTCTTGTTTCTCCGCGACAGCCTTAACCGCAAGGGCGAAGTTGCGCATAGGCGCTTGGAGCACGCTGAGGAGCATGGAGAGCAAACCTTCGCGGGATGGCAGTTCTGCCAGCGCTTTGATTTGATCCGCGCTAAATACTTGACCTTCTACTACGCCGCCTTTAAGTTTCAAAGCTTCGTTCTTCTTAGCGAAGTCCGCCAGGATTTTGGCTGGAGCAACTGCGTCCTCTTTGGAGAAAGCAATAGCCGTAGGGCCAGCCAGGACAGCATCCAAATCAGTCAGTTCCGTGTTTGCAGTCGCACGGCGAACGAGCGAGTTTTTCAGTACTTGGAACTCGACGTTAGCTTCGCGCAATTGTTTACGAAGTTCCGTTACTTGCGCAACGTTAAGACCACGGTAATCGGCAACAACGGTGCTGGAGCTCTCGCGAAGTTTCGCGGCGATTTCCGCAACGGCTTGCTCTTTACCTTGAATAATTTTTGCGTTTGCCAAAATGTACACCTCCCGTTATGTTGTCAACATCCCGATTGTTGCAGCGGAATCCTTCCCCGCGATGCATGAGAAAGGCCCCCGCAGACAGAGCGAAGGCCATGATGGTCCGTTACTCGCCCACCCCGAAGGCGGGCGCACAAACACGTTTATCATAACACCTCGGTAGGAAATTAAGCCTGTCACAGCACCTACTGTCTTCGGTATGCATATTCGATTCTCAAATTCCCGTCCGAGCTCTTAGCGGAACGAAGCAGCGTTCAAACGAGCGCCAGGTCCCATCGTCGAGGAAACGGAAATGCCTTTCAGGTAAACCCCTTTGGCTGCAGCCGGTTTTGCACGGTTCAGCGCATCGATCAGCGTCTTCAAGTTCTCGTTCAGCTTCTCGGAGTCGAACGATACTTTACCGATCGGTGCATGGATTTGACCTGCACGGTCAAGACGGTATTCAATCTTACCGGCCTTGATTTCTTGTACGGCCTTCGTAACGTCGAACGTTACAGTACCCGCTTTAGGGTTAGGCATGAGGCCTTTACCGCCGAGGATACGGCCGAGCTTACCAACTTCAGCCATCATGTCCGGAGTCGCAACGCAAACGTCGAACTCGAACCAGCCTTGTTGGATTTTAGCGATTACGTCAGCATCGCCGACATAATCCGCGCCTGCCGCTTCTGCTTCTTTGGCTTTGTCGCCTTTCGCAAAAACGAGCACGCGTTTTGTTTTACCAGTTCCGTGCGGGAGTACAACAACGCCACGAACGGCTTGGTCTTGTTTCTTAGGGTCAACGCCCAGACGTACGGCAACTTCAACGGTTTCGTCGAATTTTGCAGTAGCGGCTTTCTTAACGAGTTCGATCGCTTCGAACGACTCGTAAGTTGCTTCGGCGTCAATCAGCTTCGCAGCTTCTTGGTACTTCTTGCCGTGTTTAGCCATTAGAAATCTCCTCCTTATGTGGTAGTAGCGGAAATCCTCCAACTGTTCCTGGAGACCCTCCCACCCGTCAGAACGAATCGTTCCGCCGGTTAGACAACGCACTCTAGCGTGTCCAGCGCATGCGCCGATCGAGAATTAGTCCTCGATGACAACGCCCATGCTGCGTGCAGTACCTTCAACCATACGCATAGCCGCTTCAACAGAAGCTGCGTTGAGATCCGGCATTTTTTGTTCTGCGATCTCGCGAACGACGGAACGTTTAACCGTAGCGACTTTCTTCTTGTTCGGCTCGCCCGATCCTTTAGCGATCTTGGCAGCAACGCGCAGAAGAACAGCAGCCGGCGGCGTTTTCGTTTCGAAAGTGAACGAACGATCCTCGAACACCGTGATTACAACCGGAATGATAAGACCCGCTTGATCAGCTGTACGAGCGTTGAACTCTTTACAGAACGCCATGATGTTAACACCTGCTTGACCAAGCGCTGGACCGATCGGCGGAGCCGGATTCGCTTTACCCGCTGGAACTTGCAGTTTTACCAACTTGATGACCTTTTTTGCCATTGTGAACACCTCCTTGCCGTAGTAATCACATCTTCGCGGCGAAAGCCAGGCCTATTAGACCTTCTCCACTTGGCCGTAATCGAGCTCGACCGGAGTCTCTCTCCCGAACATGTTGACATGAACCTTCAGCTTGCTTTTGTCGAGCAGAATCTCTTCCACCGTACCGACAAAGTTCGCGAATGGCCCGACCTTAACGCGTACCGTTTCCTTCAGATCGAATTCGATCTTCGGTTTCGGTTCTTCCATGCCCATATGTTTCAAAATTTGGTCCACTTCATCAGGCAAAAGCGGAGTTGGTTTTGAACCAGAGCCCGTCGAACCGACAAATCCGGTGACGCCTGGAGTGTTGCGAACGACATACCAAGAATCGTCGGTTTGAATCATTTCCACGAGGACGTAACCGGGGTAAACTTTACGCATGACGGTTTTCTTCTTGCCGTCCTTGTCCACCACTTCTTCTTCCATCGGAACGAGCACGCGGAAAATCTTATCCTCCATGCCCATCGATTCAACACGCTTCTCAAGGTTTGTCTTCACTTTGTTCTCATAACCCGAGTAGGTGTGAACAACATACCATCTTTTCTCCATCATTTCCATAACAAGCCACCCTTGGCCCCTTCTTAAACAATCAGTTCGACCAATGCGGAAATCCCGATGTCAAGCACCCAGAAGTAAATCGTCATAGCTATAATCGTGAAAAACACGACGAGCGAGTAGCTAGTCAATTCTTTCCGGCTTGGCCAGCGGACTTTCTTCAATTCCGCGAAGCTGTCGGTGAAGAAGGAAAACGTCGACCCGAAGCTTTGCTTCAGTTTAGCTAAAAATGCCACGTTCACACCTCCAAAATGACCTATCTTGTTTCGCGATGAGGAGTATGCTCGTTGCAATACTTGCAAAACTTCTTCATCTCAATACGGTCAGGGTGATTCCGTTTGTTCTTGCTGGAAGCATAGTTTCTTTGTTTGCAGTTTGTGCAAGCCAACGTAATAATTACCCGCATTGTTGACACCTCCCAAACTAAGCGTAGATAAAGTTTGAAGCACTGTATGTGAAACTAGCCTGATTGACCCATAATAAAAAAAGACCTATTTAGGGCTACCAAAACACTTTATCACAAGCAATAGGGAGTGTCAATGGAAAACCGTGCCGCAGCACCTCACTATCAGCTTGGCGATTATTCGTCTTGGTCCGAGGCACTACAGCGCAAAGCAGGCGAAAAATTCCCTCTTCGTCAGTATCCAGTATCGTCACCGACAAGACGTTTCAAACGCCGCAAACCCTTCCCAATAAAAAAGAGCCGTAACGGCTCCGAATTAGACAAGGTTAAATTCCGATGTCACGAACCTCCAGGTAACGCTCGAGCTTCCGCTTCACGCGCTGCAGCGCATTGTCGATCGACTTCACGTGCCGGTCGAGATCGACCGCGATTTCCTGATAGGATTTGCCATCCAGATAGAGCATCAGCACCTTGCGCTCCAGATCGCTCAGAATTTCGGACATCTTGTCTTCAAGGCCGATAAACTCTTCCTGGTTGATGATCAATTCTTCCGGATCCGACACCCGCGTTCCGCAAATAACGTCCAGCAGCGTCCGGTCGGAGTCTTCGTCGTAGATGGGCTTGTCCAGCGAAACGTAAGAATTCAGCGGGATATGCTTCTGGCGCGTCGCCGTCTTGATCGCCGTAATGATCTGCCGCGTAATGCACAGCTCGGCGAAAGCCTTGAACGAAGCCAGTTTCTCGCCCCTGAAGTCGCGAATCGCTTTGTAGAGTCCGATCATGCCCTCTTGGACAATATCTTCGCGGTCGGCCCCGATTAGAAAATAGGAACGCGCTTTAGCCCGGACGAAGTTTTTATATCGATTGATCAGATACTCCAACGCTTCGCCGTCGCCTTCGCGAACCAGCTCGACAACGTCTTCGTCCGTTTTGCAGTCAAAGTCCAGCGTTTTCCATTCTCTGAGGTCGATGCTCACGAACAATCCCTCCGGCTCGAAAGGCATAAATGCCCCTAACTTCAGCAGCTACTACTTTTATACCGGCCCGCAATGCATACCAAATAGATCGTGTAAGCTAGAATCGGCATTCTAGCAGCAATCACCGTTCAGAAAAACATAGACTCAGTATACAGTACGTAACCTTTAAACGTCAATGAATATCGCCCCGAAACAACGCTTATTATCTAGCAGAAATGGGATTTCGCTCCGCTAAAGCGGTTTCACGCGTCAATTATTTTAACTTAAAGTTTACATAAAGATGACATCGACTAGCTCTTGCCCCTGCGCCAATTTTCCAGTTTCATTCGGATATCCATGCTCAGATTCCCGTCCAGTTCATTGCGGCTTTTGCCTTTCTGATCGACCTGCTGCTCGATCGCTTTGCGGTTCTGCTTGATCTCGATGAGCAGTTCCCGCGCGGATATGCGGAGCGCCCCTTTGCCGAACGCAACATGCTGTTCCACCAGATCGGACGTGGCGACGTGAATGTTGCGGCTGCGCATCGCCAGCTCCGAAGCCAGACGCTCGATGCAGGCATCCGCGGTCTCCTTCTCTTTGGTATAGACGACCGTCAACCGGTGCTGCTTGAAGGTAGACCCGACTCCGGGCACCTGATGCGCATCGAATACGACGACGACCGTCATCCCGGTAAATCCCTGATAATCCGCCAGCATCTCCAGCAGCCGGTCGCGGGCGTCCTCCAATCCTTTATCCCGGAGAGACGCCAATTCCGGCCACGCGCCGATCATGTTGTAGCCGTCTACGAGCAGGACATCGTCGCGCCGGCGCACGGCTACTTGCCGAGGCGCTGGCGCAGCACTTCATACATCAGCACGCCGGCAGCGACGGATGCGTTCAAGGAATTCAATTGGCCGTGCATCGGAAGCTTGATCAGAAAATCGCATTTCTCGCGGATCAGCCTGCCGATTCCTTTCGCCTCGTTGCCGATGACGATGGCGAGAGGCATGTCGAATTTCATCCCGGAGGCGAACAAGTCCCGCTCCGCGCCGACATCCGCGCCCGCTACCCACACGCCCGCATCCTTCAGCTTATCGATCGTTTGCGCCATATTCGTAATCCGCGCCACGGGAACGTACTCGACCGCGCCCGCGGACGTCTTCGTCACCGTCGCCGTCAAGGAAGCCGAGCGGCGCTTCGGTATAATGACGCCGTGCACGCCGGTGCATTCCGCCGTACGGAGAATCGAGCCCAGGTTGTGGGGATCCTCGATTTCGTCCAGCAGCAGGAAGAACGGCAGTTCGCCGCTTTCTTTCGCCCGGCCGAGCAGCTCCTCCACCTCGAAGTACCGGTATGCCGCAGCTTGCGCGACGACGCCTTGGTGGGCCATCCCCTCCACCATCTGATCCAGCTTGCGCTTATCGACGATCTGTACGATAAGTCCCGCTTTCTTCGCTTCCAGCATGATGGACTGGGCGCTCTTCTGCGCTTGCTCCGCTACCCAGATTTTATTGATTTCCCGTCCGGAGCGCAGCGCCTCCATCACGGGATGCTTGCCCGCTATCCACTCTTGCGATTCATCTTCTTGCACGCGCTCACTCATCATGATTCTCCTTCATCGATCCGGCTTCCGCCGGCGTTTCATCCGTTTCGCCGAAAGCGATCGCCATCAGCTCCCGCAGACGGTCGATCCGCTTGGTGTAATATAAGTAACCGACGAGGCATTCCAGCGCCGTCGCTTGTTTGTAATGCGCGGGATCCGCGTTCTTCGGCATCGTGCCTGATTTCGCGTTGCGGCCCCGCCGCACGATGTCCGCCTCCGCTTCCGACAAGTACGGCCGCCATTTCTCCAAGATGAGATACTGCGCGTTGGCCGACACGAACCGGGTCGCCTGCCTGTGCAGATGATGCGGCTTGTGGTTGGGCAGCGAAATGAGATACTGCCGCACGAGCACCTCGTACACGGCATCCCCGATGTAGGCGAGCACGATCGGATTCATCAAGTTGACGGGCTTCGTCGGCTCGTGAAACCAAAGATGGAGTCCTTCCGCATGCACGTTCGTCATTTGCGTTTCCATCGGATGCCTTGCGGCGTATCTTCCAGCACGATGCCCTGCGCGGCAAGCAGATCGCGGATCTCGTCGGCCCGCTTCCAGTTCTTGCTTGCGCGGGCTTCGGTACGCTCGGCGATCAGCGCGTCGATGTCCGCATCGAGCAGCTCCTCGCCCGCCGCGAGCAAGCCGAGCACGCGGTCGAACGATTCGAACGCCGCGAGCAGCAGCTGCAGCGCCTCCGGCGAAACGACCGGACGCTGCAGGTGCAGGTTCGCCTCGCTGACCAGTTCGAATACGGCCGTGATCGCATCCGGCGTATTGAAATCATCGTCCATTTTGGCGTTGAACTGCGCCTGGATCTCGTCGATCCGCGCTTGCAGCGGCGCCAATTCCTCGCCCGGCGCGCTGACCGCCGCGGACAGCCGGTGCTTGATGTTCGCCACCGAATTCGCGATCCGTTCGACGCTGTTCTCCGCTTGTTCGATCGTTTCATCGTTGAAGTTCAGCGGACTGCGGTAATGGCCGGACAGCATGAAGTACCGAATAACCTCCGGCTTGTAACGGCTCAGCAATTCCTGCACCGTAATCCCGTTGCCGAGCGACTTGGACATCTTCTCGTTGTTGATATTGATGAATCCGTTATGCATCCAGTAGTTGGCGAGCGGCTTGCCCGTCACCGCCTCCGACTGCGCGATCTCGCACTCGTGATGCGGGAACTGCAGGTCATGGCCGCCGCCGTGGATGTCCAGCGTATCGCCCAAGTATTTGCGCGCCATCGCCGAGCATTCGATATGCCAGCCCGGACGACCCGCTCCCCACGGGCTATCCCATTTGATCTCGCCCGGCTTCGCCGCTTTCCACAGCACGAAGTCCTGGCCGTTCTCCTTCCGCTCATCGACCCCGATCCGGATGCCGAGCTGCAGCTCCTCCATGTTCTGGTGCGAGAGCTTCCCGTAATCCGGGAACGTGTTCGTTCTGTAGAAGACGTCTCCGCCGTTCTCGTAAGCATGGCCGGATTCAACGAGTTCCTCGATCAAGGCGATGATTTCCGGAATATTCTCCGTCACGCGCGGATTCACGGAGGCATGGTGAATGCCGAGTCCCGCGATGTTCTCCTTGAACGCGGCAATGAACCGTTCGGCCACTTCCGGCACCGTCGTGCCGAGCTGCTCCGCCTTGCGGATCAGCTTATCGTCGACATCGGTGAAATTGACCACGTAACGCACGTCATAGCCGATCGATTCCAAATACCGGCGCACGACGTCGAAGAAAATCGCAGGACGCGCATTCCCGATATGAATGTAGTCGTACACGGTCGGTCCGCAGACATACATGTTTACTTTGCCCGGTTCAAGGGGCTGGAAAACTTCCTTCTCGCGCGACAGCGTGTTATAGATTCGCAATGTCATGGTCTTGTTTCTCCTCCAGCTACTGGCTGTTTATATCTTTCCTTGGTCTTCTCCCGCTCCAGCTCCGCCCGCAGGTCGGCCACTTCCTTCTGCATCGCGCGGAGCATCTCGATGACGGGATCGGGGAGCTGCGCATGATTAAGCCGGTCATTGACGCGGGCGCCGTTGCGCTTGACGATCCGTCCCGGGATGCCGACGACCGTGCTGCTCTCCGGCACCTCGCGCAGCACAACGGCATTCGCGCCGATATTCACATTGTCTCCAACCTTGAAGGAGCCTAGAACTTTGGCGCCGGACGAGATCACCACGTTATTGCCGATCGTCGGATGCCGTTTGCCCTTCTCTTTGCCCGTGCCGCCCAGCGTGACGCCTTGATAGATGACGACGTTATCGCCGATTTCGCAGGTTTCGCCGATTACGACGCCCATGCCGTGGTCGATGAACAGCCGTTCCCCGATCCGCGCGCCCGGATGAATCTCGATGCCGGTGAAGAACCGGCTCGTCTGCGAGATGATGCGAGCGAGCGTGAACCATTTGCGCTTGAACAGGGCGTGCGCAATCCGGTGAGCCCAAATCGCATGCAGACCCGAGTACGTAAAAACGACTTCAAACGTATTTCGTGCGGCGGGATCATTCTCGAGAACGGCCTGAATGTCGGACTTCATCGCGCGCAGCATAGTCAAGCCCCCTCTCTGCCAACCAATGATGATCGGCTCGCCCCGTCTGCGAGCGGCGCGGCAAGCTTCCGGTACCCCGGAATGACAATGCTAAACTAAAAAAGCCCCCGCAGCCCGTACCGGGCTGCAGAGGCGTATTAACGCGGTTCCACTCTGCTTCGCAGCGCTTGACTGGCAGGCGCATGCGATCTTAACGTCCGTAACGAGGACGCGGTCGTCATCTCCCACCCTGCGCGCGGCAGTTCGGAGAAGCGGCTCCCAGGCGCAATGTCTATCTCCGGAAATCGGCGACTTCCAGCCAATCGAATGCAAGCCCCGCACTGCCCGGCTCCGCTTCGAAAGGTCGCCATCTCTGTAATTCCCGCTCGAAATAAACGATCCTGTTCCATGCCTTATTCATATCAACTCATTCGAAAGTCATACGAACGTCAAATGCGTATTACATCAAGTATAGCCCACAGCCCTAGAACTGACAAGTGGCCTTCCGCCCGGTTATAGGTGATCGGGCGCGGTCCATACGCCGGCCATGCATAGCTTATGCATAAGCCATGCAACCGGAATCGGCCGGCAAGGAGCCGATTCTGTCGAGCCCGGCTCCGCTAGCCCAAGCGGCCCTGCAAGCGCGCCTGCACCTTCGCCCGGCCGAGCAGGACGATCGTCGCGTTCAGGTCGGGCCCGTGCGTCTGCCCCGTCAGCGCGGCGCGGATCGGCATGAATAGCTGCTTGCCTTTGAAGCCCGTCGACTGCTGCACCGATTTGATCGCGGCTTTGATGCCGTCTACCGTCAGTCCGTCCATCGCGTCAACCTGCTCCAGGAACGCCGCCAGCACCGTCGGCACCTGCTCCTCGGCAAGAACCGCGACCGCGTCTTCTTCGTCCGCCGGCTCCGGCAGGAAGAACAATTCCGTCAGCGGTACGATTTCCGAGGCGGAGCGCAGCTTATCCTGGTACAGCGCCACGAGATCCTTGACCCAGGCCGCCTGTTCCCCGGACAGCTCCTCGCTTATGCGGCCTGCCGCCGTCAGATGCGGAATGCACAGGTTCACGACGCGGGACAGTTCGGTTTTCTTCATATATTCGTTGTTCATCCATGCCAGCTTGTTCGTATCGAACACGGCCGGGCTCTTGCTCAGGCGGTTCGCGTTGAACGCCGCGATCAGCTCTTCGCGCGAGAAGATTTCCTGCTCGCCCTCAGGCGACCAGCCGAGCAGCGCGATGAAATTGAACATCGCTTCGGGTAAGTAGCCTAGCTTGTCGTACTGCTCGATGAACTGAATAATGGATTCGTCGCGCTTGCTCAGCTTCTTGCGGCTTTCGTTGACGATCAGCGTCATATGGGCGAAGATCGGCGGCTCCCAGCCGAACGCTTCGTAAATCATCAGCTGGCGCGGCGTGTTGGAGATATGATCCTCGCCGCGGAGCACGTGGCTGATCGCCATCAGATGGTCGTCGAGCGCTACCGCGAAGTTATAGGTCGGAATGCCGTCCTTCTTCACGATGACGAAGTCGCCGATGCCCTCCGACTCGAAGCTGATTTGGCCCTTGACCATGTCGTTGAACGCATAAGTCTTGTTGTCCGGCACGCGGAACCGCACGCTCGGAATGCGGCCTTCCGCTTCGAACGCCGCTTGCTCCTCCGCCGTCAGGCTGCGGTGCTTGCCGGAATAGCGGGGCATTTCGCCGCGCGCCGTCTGTTCTTCCCGCTCCTGTTCCAGCTCTTCTTCCGTGCAGTAGCATTTGTATGCGAGTCCGCGATCGATCAGATCCTGCCAATACCCGCGATAAATGTCGAGCCGCTCCGTCTGACGGTACGGGCCGTAGCCGCCCCCGATATCGACGCTCTCGTCCCACGTAATGCCCAGCCATTTCAAATACGTCAGCTGGCTTTCCTCGCCGCCCGCGACGTTCCGTTTGACGTCGGTATCCTCGATCCGAATGATGAATTTCCCGCCTAGGCTGCGGGCGAACAAATAATTGAATAAGGCCGTTCTGGCATTCCCGATGTGCAGATGCCCCGTCGGCGACGGCGCATAACGCACTCTGATGGTATCGGACATGACAAGTCGACTCCTTCCGTCATCAAGTGTATTGGAGAATCATAGCATAACCTTCACGAGGCAGACAACCGCTTGCGCCGCTATCCCTTCGCCCCGCCCGGCGAAGCCGAGCTGCTCCGTCGTCGTCGCTTTCACGTTCACTTGGGAGCTCTCTTCCGCCTCGAGCGCGCCTGCGATCACGTCGGCCATCTGCAGAATGTACGGCGCCATCTTGGGGCGCTGCGCAATGATCGTCGCGTCGACGTTGCCCAGCTTGTAGCCCCGCTCCTTGACGAGTCCCCATATATGCTGCAGCAGCTTCAGGCTGTCCGCATCCTTGAACGCCGGATCCGTGTCCGGAAAATGCTTGCCGATATCCCCAAGGCCCAGCGCGCCCAGCACCGCGTCGCTGACCGCATGCAGCAGCACGTCCGCGTCGGAGTGGCCGAGCAGCCCCTTCTCGTACGGAATCGTCACGCCGCCGATGATGCACGGGCGCCCCTCCGCCAGCTGATGCACGTCAAACCCTTGTCCCACTCGAATCATTCGTCCGTCCCTCTCTCCCGCTCCCGATTCGCCAGCAGAAACTCCGCATACGGCAAATCGTCAGGCGTCGTTATTTTGATATTCGTATAATCCCCTTCGGCGACCGATACCGGTACGCCAAGCCGTTCGACCGCCATCGCGTCGTCGGTGCCGACGAAGCGGTCCGCCGCGGCTTGCGCCAGCCCTCGTTCCAGCAAAGAACGGCGAAAAGCCTGCGGCGTTTGAATCGCCCACAAGCTTCGCCGTTCGGGTGTCGCCGTAATGACGCCGCTATCGTTCACTTGCTTGATTGTATCCTTGACAGGTACGGCCAGCACCGCTGCGCCGGTCGCCATCGCCGTCGTCATGCAGGCGCGCACGGCCTTGGGCGTCACGAACGGCCTTACGCCGTCGTGCACCATCACCCAGTCGACGCCGCCGCGCAGGGCGCTCAGCCCGAGCTGTACGGAATGCTGCCGCTCGCTCCCGCCCGCCGTGACCGATGCTACTTTATGAAGACCATAGTCCGAGACGAACGCCTTGCAGCGCTCGACGTCCTGCTGCCCGACGACCAGACAGATATCCGCGATCTCGTCCATGGAATCAAACGTTTCCAGGGTATGTACGAGAATCGGCTTGTCCCGCAGCATCAAATACTGCTTGCTCTCCGCCGTTCCCATCCGCGTACCGCGGCCCGCCGCCACGACGACGACGCCCCATTTTGCATCCGCAATTGCCATGCCTTCAACCGCCCCGCCGTAAACTTCGACTTTCCTTGCGCGCCAAGGCGCAGGATTAGCCTCCGTTCACTATCATACCTTGTTACTGCGCTTTTTCCAACAGCTTCGGCTTGGCGAAAATCATTCGTCCCGCGGACGTCTGCAGCACGCTCGTGACCAGCACTTCCATCGTCGTTCCGATATAGTCGCGGCCGCCCTCGACAACGATCATCGTGCCGTCGTCCAGATAAGCGACGCCTTGTCCGTGTTCCTTGCCGTCCTTAATGACCTGCACGACGATTTCCTCGCCCGGCAGCACGACAGGCTTGACGGCATTGGCGAGATCGTTGATGTTCAACACCGACACGCCCTGCAGCTCGCACACCTTGTTGAGATTGAAGTCGTTCGTGACCACTTTCCCGTGCAGCGCCTTCGCCAGCTTCACCAGCTTGCTGTCCACCTCGCCGTCTTCCATGTCGCCTTCATAGATCAACACTTTGACGTCGAGCTCCTTCTGAATTTTATTCAGAATGTCCAGCCCCCGGCGGCCGCGGTTGCGCTTGAGCAAATCGGACGAGTCCGCGATATGCTGCAGCTCCTCCAGCACGAATTCCGGAATGACGAGCGTGCCTTCGATAAAACCGGTCTTGCAAATATCCGCGATCCGTCCATCGATAATGACGCTTGTATCGAGAATCTTATGTTCCTCGTAGGTGCTTTCCTCATCCTGCCGCACCGGCTTCGCGCTGCGCTCCGTCATGAACGCCGTTAACCGCTCGCCGATCTCGGCCCGCTTGCTCAAGCCGACCTGCATGCCGGCGTAGCCAAGAAAGACGGTGAGCGCGACCGGAATCAGCATCCACGCGCCTTCCAGGCCGGACAGCGCCGGATACAGCAGCGCCGCAAGCGCAAGGCCGCCGAGCAGCCCCGCACCCCCGGCAAGCAATTCTCCCGTAGGCAGGGAGGACGCCCGTTCCGCGCCCTGGCGCATTCGTTTCTCCAAAGGTCCCGCGAGCACGGTGGCGAACGCGAAGCCGCAGATCGCCCCAATGACCATACTCATGTAATAACTCCCGGATTGCTGCATAAAACCGTTCGCCGAAGACGATGCCATAAAGCTTAAGCCGCTGTTTACGGAGCCGAATAGTTGTACCCCAATAACGCCGCCGAACAATACACCGATGCCCTGAATCATTCGTTTCATCATATAAATCCACCTCCATTACAATTATGTTCCAATTGTGATCGGGTTAATCGTATGGGGGCCGGGATTGCATTAGAAATTATTAACTTAGGGCGCGAGCGGTACAAAAGCCGCAAATCCGTTTTGAAATGATCGGCGGAGAGGCTTATAATAAAAGTAAAGCAATCCATTCCTGAAATGAGGTGGAACCGATGAACGCACCAACGTTGGAGCAGTTCCAGCAGCAGGTTTCCGAATTGCTGCTGCGTCATCGCAGCTTGCTGGACGTTCTGTCCAAATACGGCCAATCCGGCGCTTCCGTCAATCGTGCCGTGGCGAAATCCGTCACCGAGTGCGGCTGCATCGAATTGAATGCCCGTAAGCAGCAATACGAGGACGACTTCAATCTCGAGAAGGCGAAGCGGAAGCTGCATCATCACATCACCGGCGAGCTATGCGAGCACTGCAAAGAAGCGATCCAGAACGAACTCGGCCGCAATCTCTTCTACATGTCCGCCATGGCCAATCTGCTCGATATCCAGCTGGAGGACGTCATTAAGCGGGAGTCCGACAAGTGCAGCACGCTTGGACTGTTTAACTTAACCTAATTAACCTTTAACCCAACTTAACCATCGTCAACCGCCGCGGCTTGTCGCCTGCATTGCGCAACGAAACAAAGACCGCTTACCGTGCTCCTTCGCAGGAGCCGCTAAGCGGTCTTTATTAGGTCCGCGCGGTTACGCGCTATGCTCGTTATGCGCAGCTTCTTCCTGAAGCTGTTGTTCCAGCCGGCGTTTCCGTTTCTTGCTTGGGATGCGCCGATCAACGTTTTTTTTTAGGCCGTACAGCGCGTAAAGCACAAGCGGCACGAAAATGATTTTGGACAGTTGATGCGGGAATAGGATCCCGAGCGCGACCGAGACGACAACGATAATGGGCACGACCCATATCGCGTTCTTCGGAATGCCGAGCTTCTTGAAGTTGGGGTAACGAATCGTGCTGACCATCAGGAACGAGAGCACGAGCGTGCTCGCCATGAGCACGGAAACGGCGATATCTTTGTGGAACAACGCAAGCGTTGCAAGGACGCCGCCCGCTGCCGGAATCGGAAGGCCGATGAAATAGCCCGGCATGCTGGAGATAACGTTGAATCGCGCCAAGCGAAGCGCGCCGCAAATCGGGAACAGTGCCGTGATAATCCATGCCGGCGCCGGGTTCAGCTCTTGGAACGCAACGCTGTACATAATGAAGGCCGGCGCCACGCCGAAGGAGATGACGTCCGACAGGGAATCCAATTCTTTGCCAAACTCGCTCTGCGCGTTAAGCGCGCGCGCTACCCGACCGTCCACGCCATCCATCAGCATTGCGATAATGACCATCATCGCAGCCAACTCAGGTCTGGCGTTGTCAGGGAAAATAAGAATAACGGCAATTATGCCTAAAAACAAATTCGCCACCGTAAAAAGACTCGGTATCGACTTCGTGATCATTTGGCTCCACCTCATCTTTACTATGCCCCAAAACCGCGAACCGCAGTATTGGTGGGCAAACTTGAGAACAATACTTCTTGAAGAAGCTCCTTGTTCGGCAAGGTGTGAAATTGTAAGTTGTGCCCAGCTCCCGTCTGCATTCCCTCATTGTATGGGATTTAAATTTGTCTGTCAATGAACATCTGCTCTTGAATCCGTTTCAGCCCTTCCTTGATCGTACGGGCGCGAACCTCGCCGATACCGTCTACCGCGTCCAGCTCCTCGATCGTGGCCATCAGGACATGCGGCAGCGTGCCGAACCGTTCGACCAGATTATTGATGATGCCGGCCGGCAGGCGCGGAATACGGCTTAGCAGGCGATAGCCGCGCGGAGCGACCATCTCTTCGGAAGCGGCGCTTAACCCGCTGTAGCCCAGCAGCTTAATGATCTGCGGCAAATCGAGCAGCTCTTCGGACGTCAATTTGCGGATATTCGCGCGGATTTCGCGGACGCGCTCCTCGGTCGGTTCCTTCGCGTAATCCTTGAGCAGGAACCAGGCCTCCTCTTCTACCCCGCCGACCAGCTCATCCATCTGCATGCTGATCAGACGGCCTTCCGTCCCAAGCTCGTTGACATAGCGTTTGATTTCCATCTTAACGCGGATGACCATCTCCACGCGCTTGATGACATGCGCCACTTCCTGCAGCGTGACCATCTCCTCGAACTCCAGCGCCGACAGGTTCGTGAAGGATTGGCCGAGCACCACCTTATATTTCTCCAACGTCTGAATCGCCTGGTTCGCCTTCGTCAGGATAACGCCCATTTCCTTCAGCGCATACCGGAACTGGCCTTGATACAGCGTGATAATATTCCTCCGCTGGGAGATGGATACGACCAGCTTGCCCGTCTGCTTGGCCACGCGCTCCGCCGTCCGGTGACGGATGCCGGTCTCGCTGGACGAAATGGAGCTGTCCGGGATGAGCTGCGTATTGGCGTACAAGATCCGTTTGCGGTCCTCGCTCAGTATGATCGCGCCGTCCATCTTGGCAAGCTCATACAAGTAGTTCGGGGAGAAGTCGCAATTGATGGAGAATCCGCCGTCGACGACCTCCATCACTTCGGGGCTGTAGCCGACAACGATGAGCGCCCCCGTCTTTGCCCGCAGCACGTTGTCAAGCCCTTCGCGGAATGCCATTCCGGGCGCAACCATCTGGAGAAGCTGATTGATCATTTCTGCCTGGTTCGTCTCTTTCATCATCTTCCCCCCTTTATGCGAATGCCGCGGACAGCGCTTCTGCGACCGTCTCGACGCCGATGATCTCAATCCCCGCGGGCGGGGTCCAACCTTTTAAACTTTTTTTAGGCATAATGACGCGTTTGAAGCCGAGCTTATGCGCTTCCCTTACCCGTTGCTCCGCGCGTGAAACCGCCCGCACCTCGCCCGTTAATCCGATTTCGCCGAAGAAGACGTCGAACGGTCTTGTCGGCGCATCCTTGAAGCTGGATGCGATGCTCACCGCCGCCGCCAGATCAACGGCCGGCTCATCGAGCCTGATGCCTCCCGCCACGTTCAGGTAGGCGTCCTGCGTCTGCAGGAACATGCCCATCCGCTTCTCCAGCACCGCCACGATGAGCGTCATCCGGTTATGGTCGATGCCTGTCGCCATCCGCCGCGGCGAAGGAAAATTCGTCGTCGCCACGAGCGCCTGCATTTCGACAAGCACGGGGCGCGTGCCTTCCATGCTGGCGACGACGGTCGAGCCCGAGACGCCCATCGGCCGTTCCGATAAGAACAGCTCCGACGGGTTGTTCACTTCCCGCAAGCCGTCCTCCACCATTTCGAAAATGCCGATTTCGTTCGTGGAGCCGAACCGGTTCTTCACCGCCCGGAGCAGCCGGTATGTATGATGACGCTCGCCTTCGAAGTAGAGCACGCAATCCACCATATGTTCCAGCATTCTCGGTCCCGCGATGGCGCCTTCTTTGGTAACATGGCCGACCAGCACCGTCGCGATGCCTTTGATCTTCGCAACCCGCATGAAGTGCGCCGTGCACTCCCGAACCTGGGAGACGCTCCCCGGCGCCGATTGCACCTGCGGATCGTACACCGTCTGAATGGAGTCGATGACGAGAAAATCGGGTTTGACCGATTCGATCGCATCGTTGATCTGCTCCATGTTCGTTTCGCACAATACGTACAGCGTATCCGACAACGCGCCGAGGCGATCGGCGCGCAGCCGTGTCTGACGGACGGATTCTTCGCCGGAAATATAGAGCACGGTCAGCCGTTTCGAAGCGAGCGCATGCGACGTTTGCAGCAGCAGCGTCGACTTGCCGATCCCCGGATCCCCGCCGACCAGAATGAGCGACCCCGGCACGACGCCCCCGCCCAGCACGCGGTTGAGCTCCTTATTGGTTGTCTCGATCCGCTTCTCCTGACCACTTTCTATATGTATGATCGGTCGCGGCTTTTCTTTCGTCTGAATGAGCGGCGATCCCATAATGCCTTGCGTTTTGACGACCGTTTCCTTCTCTTCGACCATCGTATTCCATTGCCCGCAGCCCGGGCATTTTCCCATCCATTTGGGCGATTCGTTGCCGCACTCCGTGCATGCGAACTTGGTTTTAAGTTTTGCCATGAGCGGCTCCTTATGCAAAAGACGTATCATTCAAAGTTTACCATTTCTATCGTTGCGATTAAACCTTAAATTCCTTCAAAGAAATGGCTGCCGTCCGCATTCCTTACTATGTTGCGCAATTCATCGCCGACTCACTTTCCCATGCACAAAAACACCCTCATCCGCTGCAAAAGCAGCGGATGAGGGAAAGGTTTGCTTGCTTATAACGCTTGTTTATTAACGCGGCTTATTTGGTCGCCGGTTCTTCGGCGGCAGGCGCAGTGTCGACATGCGTGACCGTCAGCTCGCCATCCTTCTCATCGATGAGCAGCGTATGGCCTTTGGAGATCTTGCCCATCAGCAAATCCTCGGAGAGACGATCCTCGATATGCTTCTGGATCGCCCTGCGCAGCGGACGCGCGCCGTACTGCGGGTCGAAGCCTTCTTTGGCCAGGAATGCCTTCGCGGAATCCGTAAGCGTGAAGTCGACCTCTTGCTCGCGCAGCCGTTTGCGAAGCTCGTCGGACATCAGCGTGACGATTTGCGCGATATGCTCCTGCTCCAGCGAGTGGAACACGATCGTCTCGTCGATCCGGTTCAGGAACTCCGGACGGAAGCTCTTCTTCAGCTCGGCGAGCACTTTCTCTTTCATGATGTTGAAGTCGCGGCCCGCATCCTGCGCGGCGGTGAAGCCAAGCGAGGAGTTGCGTTTGATTTGATCGGCGCCGACGTTCGACGTCATGATGATCAGCGTGTTGCGGAAGTCGACGACGCGGCCCTTGGAGTCCGTCAGACGGCCGTCTTCGAGCACTTGAAGCAGGATGTTGAACACTTCCGGATGCGCCTTCTCGATTTCGTCGAGCAGGACGACCGAGTAAGGCTTGCGGCGGACCTTCTCCGTCAGCTGGCCGCCTTCTTCATAGCCGACATACCCCGGAGGCGCGCCGACGAGTCTGGACGTCGAATGCTTCTCCATGTATTCCGACATGTCGATGCGGATGACCGCGTTCTCGTCCCCGAACATCGCTTCCGCGAGCGCGCGGGCCAGCTCGGTTTTACCGACCCCGGTCGGACCGAGGAAGATGAACGAGCCCATCGGGCGCTTCGGATCCTTCAAGCCTGCGCGCGCTCTGCGGATCGCGCGGGATACCGCTTTGACCGCCTCGCTCTGACCGATAACGCGGTCATGCAGGATGTCTTCCATCTTGAGCAGGCGCTGCGTTTCTTCCTCGGCCAGCTTGGATACCGGGATGCCGGTCCAGCTTGCGACGACCTGCGCGATATCTTCGGGCGTCACCTCGGAATCGGTGCGGCCTTGCTTCTCTTTCCATTGGTTCTTCGTCACGTCCAGCTCTTCGCGGATCTTCTGTTCCGTGTCGCGAAGCGCGGCCGCTTTCTCGAACTCCTGGCTTTGAACGGCGGAGTCTTTCTCCTTGCGGATGTCCTCCAGACGGTTCTCCAGCTGTTTGAGATTAGGCGGTACCGTGTACGATTTCAATCTTACTTTGGAGCTCGCCTCGTCGATGAGGTCGATCGCTTTGTCCGGGAGGAAGCGGTCCGTAATATAACGGTCCGACAGCTTGACGGCTTGCTCGATGGCTTCGTCGGTGATTTTCACCCGGTGATGCGCTTCATAGCGGTCGCGAAGGCCATGCAGGATTTGGATCGCTTCTTCCGGCGACGGCTGGTCGACCGTAATCGGCTGGAAGCGGCGCTCCAACGCGGCGTCCTTCTCGATATATTTGCGATATTCGTCCAGCGTCGTGGCGCCGATGCACTGCAGCTCTCCGCGGGCAAGCGCCGGCTTGAGAATATTCGAGGCATCGATCGCGCCTTCCGCGCCGCCTGCGCCGATCAGCGTATGAAGCTCGTCGATGAACAGAACGATGTTGCCGGCTTGGCGAATTTCGTCCATGATCTTCTTCAGGCGGTCTTCGAATTCGCCGCGGTATTTCGTTCCGGCGACGACGGAGCCCATGTCGAGCGTCATGACGCGCTTGTCGCGCAGCGTCTCCGGAATTTCGCCGGCGATGATCTTCTGGGCAAGACCTTCGGCAATGGCCGTCTTCCCGACCCCGGGCTCCCCGATCAGAACCGGATTGTTCTTCGTTCTGCGGCTGAGCACTTGAATGACGCGCTCGATTTCCTTGCTCCGGCCGATAACCGGATCCAGATTGCCGTCTTTGGCATACGCCGTCAGGTCGCGCGCAAGTCCATCCAGCGTCGGCGTGCTGACGTTCGCCGGAGCGCCGTGATTGCTGGATACCGCCTCGCTGCTGCCAAGCAGCTGCAGTACTTGCTGGCGTGCCTTGTTCAGGCTGATGCCGAGATTATTAAGTACGCGTGCCGCAACGCCTTCGCCTTCGCGAATCAGACCGAGCAAAATATGCTCCGTTCCGACGTACGTATGGCCCAGCTTGCGCGCTTCGTCCATCGACAGCTCGATGACCTTCTTCGCGCGCGGCGTGTACGCGATGTTCGTTGGTTGTTCCTGGCCGCGGCCGATGAGCGACTCGACTTCGTCCTGAATCTTCTCCAGGCTCAATCCGAGACCGATCAGCGCTTTCGCCGCAATGCCTTCCCCTTCCCGGTTCAGGCCGAGCAAAATATGCTCCGTTCCGATATTATTATGACCGAGACGTACGGCTTCTTCCTGCGCCAATGCGAGCACCTTCTGTGCCCGTTCGGTAAATCTTCCAAACATCATGTTCACACACCCCCATGATCAGATTCACTGTGCAACTGTTTGCGTATAAGTTCCGCGCGCCGGATATCCCGAAGTTCAGGCGACATTTTCTCATTGAACACCTGCTGCAGGAAACCGGGCTGCGTTAATACCATCATTTCGTTCATGATTTGCGGCGTTGCTTCCCGAATCAAGCCAAGGTCGATCCCCAATCGAACATCGGACAGACGCTGCGCCGCTTCCTTGGAATCCATAATCATGGCATGGGACAGAATGCCGTAAGAACGCTGAATGCGATCCTCGAGCCGGACTCTGGAATCTTCCAAAAGCCGGTTTCTCGCGGCCCGTTCATGCTCGATGATTTGGCGGGCGACGTTATGCAGATTCTCGATGATTTCCCCTTCGGACTGCCCAAGCGTAATTTGATTCGAGATTTGAAACAGGTTGCCGGTCGCTTCGCTGCCTTCCCCGTAGATGCCCCTCACCGCCAACCCGACTTGCGTCACAGCCGATAGTATGCGGTTGATTTGCTGGGTAAGCACCAGCCCCGGCAGATGCATCATGACCGACGAGCGGATGCCCGTGCCGACATTCGTCGGACAACTGGTCAGATAGCCTCTGCGTTCATCGAACGCATAATCGGTCGCTTCTTCAAAAATATCGTCAATGCGGCTTGCAAGCCCCCACGCCTCCTTGATCTGGAAGCCAGGATACAGGCATTGGATCCGCAAATGATCCTCTTCGTTCACCATGATGCTGACCGCTTCGTTCTCACTCAGCATGACAGCCCCGCTGCGCGACTCATTAGCCAAGTTCGGACTAATCAAATGCTTCTCGACGAGGACTCGCCGTTCAAGCTCGTTTAAGCCCGATAACTGAATCGTCTCGAACGGACCGTAATCGTTCAGCTTCCCCGATTCGGCGACCGCCGTGAGCTTCTCCATCACTTCTTGCGCCTGCTGGTTCGTTGCAAGCATCGGAAACGGATGGCCCGTCAAATTGCGGGCGATGCGAATCCGACTGCTGATCACCACGTCGGCTTCAGGACCGCTGCCTTTCATCCAGTCGCTCAGCGCTTCTTCAACGTATGGCCGCTTCGACATCATGAATCACCTTCCTAACCATGCCTTTCCTTGGCGTCCGCGCTATTGCGTTCGAGCTCGCGAATCCGGTCCCTGATCTGGGCCGCATCCTCGAAATCCTCCTGCTCGATCCGCGTTTGCAAATCCCGCCGCAGCGCTTCGATCTCGCGCCTCGCCTGGATCTGCTCGCCGGCGCGCTTCGGAATTTTACCGACATGCGTCGTATTGCCGTGCACTCTCTTCAGAATGGGATCCAGCTTATTGCCGAACTGTACGTAACAGTTGCTGCAGCCGAAGCGGCCCATCTTACTGAATTGCGTATACGTCAGTCCGCAGTTGTCGCAGCGCAGCTGCTGCTGCGCATTGGCGCCGATACCGTTCATTGCGTTTGCCTGCTCGAAATCGAGCAAGCCCGACAATAAGCTGTGAATGGAAAAGCCGTTCGCCGTTCCCGGGATACCTTCGCCCCGTTCGCGCGCGCAAGCTTCGCAAATATGAAACTCCGTCTTCTCCCCGTTCACGATCTTCGTAAAATGAAGCGTAGCCGGCTTCTTCTCGCATTCCTGACAAAGCATTCCGCACTATCCCTCCTCTTACAAGGCTGCGCAGCCTACTTCATGAGCAGCGTAACGAGCATTGCCCGAAGCAGCCGAGCGCGAATTTCGTCGCGCAGCGGGAGCTTCACAGCCAAGGAATCGCGGGAAATCGCCGCCCGAAGCAAATTCGCTTCTCTGCGGGAAATGTGCTTCCCTTCCTCCAGCTGATAAATAACCCCTTCCGCCGTATCCTGGTCTACCTGCTCGCCGATCGTCTGAACGAGATGTTCCTGAAGGACGGACAGCGTAGGCAGCTCCACGCGTTGAATGCGGATATAACCGCCGCCGCCGCGTTTGCTCTCCACGAAGTAGCCTTTCTCCAGAGTAAAGCGGGTACTGATCACGTAATTGATTTGGGAAGGAACGCAGGAGAAGCGATCCGCCAAATCATTGCGCTGCAGTTCGACCGCACCGCCGGGGCTTTCCTTTAGCATATGCTTGAGGTACTGCTCGATGAGATCGGAAATGTTGCGCATTTCGCCAACCTCCCTATATTGCCCAAGCCATTCTTTCGGTCAAAGCAAGCGGCACGCTCCGAATGATAGCGGCGCCAATCCTCTCTTGCCTGAGAACGCCAGCCTGTTCATAAAGACTACATTGCAGCCAATATAAACCTCGCGTTTCAAGAAATTGAAATCGTCAAAGTTTTTAGTTAACTTGACTTTGACTTTCTTTGACCTTAACTCCATTATACGCAATTTCCCAAAAAGGTCAAGCGGCTTGCGGCAAACGATTGCTGATCCCCCGATACCTTACTAGCTTGGGCGGTTCGTGCCTATTTATACGCGGTCTGCGGCGAATCCACAACATTCCGTTCGGCTTGTGTATATCACTATATGATTAAACGTACGCAAACGATTAATAAACAACAAAAAACCGACTGCAATCATGCAGTCGGTTCATCGTGCTTGGCAACGTCCTACTCTCCCAGGACCCTGCGGTCCAAGTACCATCGGCGCTGAAGGGCTTAACGGTCGTGTTCGGGATGGGTACGCGTGGTTCCCCTTCGCCATCGCCACCAAACGGGCGTCTTCCTTGTCGGAATGCGCGATGTAACTCAGAGCTTTACACCCTGAAAACTGGATACGAACCTTTGCGAAGGTCTTTCATTAGCTGAAGAGCATGCATGTTGGATAAGCCCTCGACCGATTAGTATTCGTCAGCTCCACGCATTGCTGCGCTTCCACCTCGAACCTATCAACCTCGTCGTCTTCAAGGGGTCTTACGTACTGGGAAATCTCATCTTGAGGGGGGCTTCACGCTTAGATGCTTTCAGCGCTTATCCCGTCCGCACTTGGCTACCCAGCGGTGCTCCTGGCGGAACAACTGGTACACCAGCGGTGCGTCCATCCCGGTCCTCTCGTACTAAGGACAGCTCCTCTCAAATTTCCTACGCCCACGACAGATAGGGACCGAACTGTCTCACGACGTTCTGAACCCAGCTCGCGTACCGCTTTAATGGGCGAACAGCCCAACCCTTGGGACCTACTTCAGCCCCAGGATGCGATGAGCCGACATCGAGGTGCCAAACCTCCCCGTCGATGTGGACTCTTGGGGGAGATAAGCCTGTTATCCCCAGGGTAGCTTTTATCCGTTGAGCGATGGCCCTTCCATGCGGTACCACCGGATCACTAAGCCCGACTTTCGTCCCTGCTCGACTTGTTGGTCTCGCAGTCAAGCTCCCTTATGCCTTTGCACGCTACGAATGATTTCCAACCATTCTGAGGGAACCTTTGGGCGCCTCCGTTACATTTTAGGAGGCGACCGCCCCAGTCAAACTGCCCACCTGACACGGTCCCTGTACCGGATCACGGTACCAGGTTAGAACTCCGATACGATCAGGGTGGTATCCCAACGATGCCTCCACCGAAGCTGGCGCTCCGGCTTCCTAGGCTCCCACCTATCCTGTACAGATCGTACCAAAGTCCAATATCAAGCTGCAGTAAAGCTCCATGGGGTCTTTCCGTCTTGTCGCGGGTAACCTGCATCTTCACAGGTATTAAAATTTCACCGGATCTCTCGTTGAGACAGCGCCCAAGTCGTTACGCCATTCGTGCGGGTCAGAATTTACCTGACAAGGAATTTCGCTACCTTAGGACCGTTATAGTTACGGCCGCCGTTTACTGGGGCTTCGGTTCATAGCTTCGGGTTGCCCCTAACCACTCCCCTTAACCTTCCAGCACCGGGCAGGCGTCAGCCCGTATACTTCGCCTTACGGCTTCGCACAGACCTGTGTTTTTGCTAAACAGTCGCTTGGGCCTTTTCACTGCGGCCCCCTCGGGCTATTCACCCTACCGAGGCACCCCTTCTCCCGAAGTTACGGGGTCATTTTGCCGAGTTCCTTAACGAGAGTTCTTCCGAGCGCCTTAGCATACTCTGCTCGCCTACCTGTGTCGGTTTGCGGTACGGGCACCTTCGCCTGGCTAGAGGCTTTTCTTGGCAGCTTGAACGCATGACCTTCGCTACTGCAATTTTCGCTCCCCATCACAGCCCAGCCTTACGATGCGCGGATTTGCCTACGCATCAGCCTCACTGCTTGGACGGGCATCCATCAGCCCGCGTCACTATCCTTCTGCGTCACCCCATTGCTCGTAACGGCTTACGGTGGTACAGGAATATCAACCTGTTGTCCTTCGACTACGCCTTTCGGCCTCGCCTTAGGTCCCGACTTACCCTGAGCGGACGAACCTTCCTCAGGAACCCTTAGGCTTACGGCGGACAAGATTCTCACTTGTCTTTTCGTTACTCATACCGGCATTCTCACTTGAATGCGCTCCACCAGTCCTTACGGTCTGACTTCAACGTACATTCAACGCTCCCCTACCCCTGATGCATACGCATCAAGCCATAGCTTCGGTGGTGTGTTTAGCCCCGTTACATTTTCGGCGCAGAGTCACTCGACCAGTGAGCTATTACGCACTCTTTAAATGGTGGCTGCTTCTAAGCCAACATCCTGGTTGTCTTTGCAACTCCACATCCTTTCCCACTTAACACACACTTGGGGACCTTAGCTGATGGTCTGGGCTGTTTCCCTCTTGACAATGGATCTTAGCACTCACTGTCTGACTCCCGGTTATAAGTACATGGCATTCGGAGTTTGACTGGACTTGGTAACCCTTGGCGGGCCCCGCACCCAATCAGTGCTCTACCTCCACGACTCTTGACACCGAGGCTAGCCCTAAAGCTATTTCGGGGAGAACCAGCTATCTCCGAGTTCGATTGGAATTTCTCCGCTACCCCCACCTCATCCCCGAATTTTTCAACATTCGTGGGTTCGGGCCTCCAGTGCGTGTTACCGCACCTTCACCCTGGACAGGGGTAGATCACACGGTTTCGGGTCTACGTCCACATACTCATTCGCCCTATTCAGACTCGCTTTCGCTGCGGCTCCGGCTCTTCACCTTAACCTTGCATGGGAACGTAACTCGCCGGTTCATTCTACAAAAGGCACGCCATCACCCCTAAATTGGGCTCTGACTTCTTGTAAGCGCACGGTTTCAGGTTCTGTTTCACTCCGCTTCCGCGGTGCTTTTCACCTTTCCCTCACGGTACTGCTTCGCTATCGGTCGCTAGGGAGTATTTAGCCTTGGCAGATGGTCCTGCCGGATTCCCACGAGGTTTCACGTGTCTCGCGGTACTCAGGATCCGTCTCGGAGAGTGCTGACTTTGGGCTACAGGGCTTTTACCTTTTGTAGCGGGCCTTTCCAGACCTCTTCGCCTAGCCAACACCTTTGTAACTCCATGTGAGACGTCCTACAACCCCAAGGAGCAAGCTCCTTGGTTTGGGCTAATCCGCGTTCGCTCGCCGCTACTGACGGAATCACTGTTGTTTTCTCTTCCTCAGGGTACTTAGATGTTTCAGTTCCCCTGGTATGCCTCCTTGTTACCTATGTATTCAGTAACAGGTGACTGGACATTACTCCAGCCGGGTTTCCCCATTCGGACATCCCCGGATCAGCGCCTGCTTACGGCTCCCCGAGGCATTTCGTCGTTCGCCACGTCCTTCTTCGGCTCCTAGCGCCTAGGCATCCTCCGTGCGCTCTTAGTAGCTTAACC
>NZ_CP048209.1:6360000-6743310 GCF_010119935.1 Paenibacillus lycopersici
CAGCTCCTGTTCATCCTCTATAACCGTGACGCCGAGGTCCTTGGCCTTCGTCAGTTTGCTGCCCGCGCTTTCGCCCGCGATGACGAAGTCGGTTTTCTTCGACACGCTGCCGCTGATTTTGGCCCCCAGCGCCTCCAGCTTCTTGGCCGCTTCGTCCCGCGTCATCAAGGATAGCGTTCCGGTCAACACGACGGTTTTGCCGCTGAAGATGCTGTCCGTTCTTGCCGGAGCGATCAGCTCGGCTTCCGCCTTGACGCCAAGCGCCAGCATGCGGTCGATGCTGTCCGCCCATACGGGGTCGCGGAAATAGCTATAGATGCTCTCGGCTACGATGCCGCCTACGTCCGGCAGACCGACAAGCTCCTCTACTTCGGCGGACCTGATCGCCGCGAGACTGCCGAAATGATCGGCCAGCATCTTCGTCGTCGCTTTGCCCGTATTAGGAATGCCCAGCGCGAACAGGAACGCCGCCAGATCGCGATCCTTCGACTTCTCCAGCGCTTCGAGCAGCTTGCGCGCCTTACGGTCGCCGAATCGCTCCAAGCCGATGAGACTATCGTACGACAGCGCGTAGAGGTCGGCGGGATCGCGCACGCCGCACTCGTCGAAAAGCTGCTCCGCCGTCATAATGCTGAACGACTCGATGTCCATCGCATCGCGCGAGGAGAAATGCGTGATGCGCCCGATCGTTTGCGGCCGGCAGCCGAGCTTGTTGCCGCAGAATAGGTGGGCGCCGCGGAGCTCAAGCGGCGTACCGCAGGACGGGCACTCCGCCGGGACAACGATCTCCTGCCCGGGCTCGTCGTCCGCCTTTCCCAGAATTTCCGGAATGACGTCGTTCGAGCGGCGGATAAACACAGGGGTGCCCAGCGCGAACTTCAAGTTTTTGCGTTCGATATCGCCGATATTGTTGAGCGTGCAGTTCTGGACGGTGACGCCGGCGAGATCGACGGCCTCGACGCGCGCAACCGGCGTGATTTTGCCGGTACGTCCGACTTCCCAGGACACGGACTCCAGAATCGTCGTCGTCTCTTCGGCTTCGAACTTGAACGCTACCGCCCAGCGCGGGAACTTGTCCGTGTACCCCAGCGTTTCGCGCGTGCGCATATCGGTCAATTTGACCACCGCGCCGTCAATGAGGAAATCATGCTCGTGACGGCCTGCCTCGACGCGCTCCAGCTCCGCCTGCACCTCTTCGATCGTCGACCAATAGGTCGTGTAGTCGTTCACCTTGAAGCGGTTGTCCTTCAGAAACCGGATCATTTGCTGATGCGTCTCGAACGATACGCCTTCCGCAAAACCGACATTATAGAAGAAGGCGCTCAGCTTGCGTTCCGCCGTGATTCTCGGATTCTGGTTGCGGAGCGCCCCGGCCGCCGCGTTGCGGGCATTCTTGAGCGGCTCGGCCGCCGTCGCATTGTAAGCCTCCAGCACCGACAAGTTCATGATGCCCTCGCCCTGCACTTCAATAAGCCCTTCCTTAAACGGTATGGAGAGCGGGATGGAACGGATCGTCCTCACCTGTGCCAGAATTCCCTCCCCGACAACGCCGTTGCCGCGCGTGGAAGCCTGCACGAGATGGCCGCCGTCATACGTCAAATTCAGCGTGAGGCCGTCAAACTTCAGCTCGATCGCATAGGACGGATCGGGAAGCGGCACCGCATCCGGATTTTTGGCGTTGTAATCGGCGATCGCTTTGCTTACCCGCGCGTTCCATGCCAGCAAATCTTCCGCGTCCTGCGCCTTGTCGAGACTCCACAACCGGGCGCGATGGCGATGCGGCTCGAAGCCTTTCAAAATATCGCCGCCTACCCGCTGCGTCGGCGAATCGGGATACGCTTGCCCGCTTTGCTGCTCGAGCCGTACGAGCTCGTCATAGAGCTCGTCGTACTGCTTGTCGCTGATCGTCGGCCGATCAAGCGAGTAATAATTGTAATTGTGGACCGCCAGCAGGTCGATCAGCGCTCGCATGCGAAGTTGTTGCGCCGAATCGGCGTTCGATCCCGGTTCCATCGCAGTCGTCATGGACGTCCTCCCTCTCGTTTACATTCATCGTTTCGATCGGAGATCGAAAACATGGCTATACCTTCTCAATCGGAGCATGCGCGGCAAGCAGCTTCCTGATGCCCGTCGGCGCCGCGAATGCGACCTGGATCTCCTGCTTGTCGCCCGTTCCGCGAACGTCGACGACCGTGCCGATCCCCCACTTGCCATGGGAAACCTTGTCGCCCACGGTGAAGTTCACGCCGGCCGCGCCGCCCGCAGCCGCGGTCCTGCCCGGAAGAACGGGACGCGACGGATCCACGACGCGCACGCCGCTGCCGCCGTTCGCTGCCGGGGCTCCCGGACGCTGCGGCGCTGCGGCTCCGCCGCGGTAACCGAATCCGTTGCCGGTCGGGCTGCCTGTACGCCCGCCTCCGAAGCCGCCGCCGGCGCCTCCGCCTATCGACCGGCTTCGACCGGCCGGCGAAGCATCGGACTTGAGCTCATCCGGCACCTCGCGCAAAAACCGCGACGGCATATTGGCATTCGTCCGCCCAAAGAGCGTACGCATCCGCGCGCAAGTGAGAAACAGCTGTTTCTCGGCGCGGGTAATGCCCACGTACGCGAGACGGCGTTCTTCCTCCAGCTCGTCGTTGTCGTTCAGCGCACGGCTGTGCGGGAAGACGCCTTCCTCCATGCCGATAATGAAGACGATCGGGAACTCCAGGCCTTTGGCGCTGTGCATGGTCATCAGCACGACCGCGTCCTTCACGCCGCCTTCCGGCTCGTCTTCGTCCATGGAGTCGATGTCGGCGATCAGCGCGAGATCCGTCAGGAACGATACGAGCGACTTATCTTCGTTGCGCTTCTCGAAGTCTTGGGTAACGGAGAGGAACTCGTCGATATTCTCGAGGCGCGCCTTCGATTCCAGCGTATTCTCGCGCTGCAATTCCTCGCGGTAGCCGCTCATCTCCAGCACCTTCTCCGTCAATTCCGTCACGGACAAGTAATCGACCATGCGCGTCAGGTTATGAATCATCTCCTGGAACTCGCGGAGCGCCGTGCGGGCGCGTCCCGTCACGTCCAGCCAATCCAGCTGCTCCAGCAGCGCGAAGACGGACACGCCGCGAACGCCCGCTTCCTCCAGCAGCTTCGTTACCGTCGTGTCGCCGATGCCCCGCTTCGGCACGTTGACGATCCGTTGGAAGCAGACGTCGTCGTCCGGATTGGAAATCAGCCGCAGGTAGGCCAGCAGATCCTTGATCTCTTTGCGGTCGTAGAACTTGACGCCGCCGACGATCTGGTACGGAATGTCGGATTTGATGAGCGTTTCCTCGATTACCCGCGATTGGGCGTTCGTGCGGTACAATATGGCATGATCGGCAAATTTGCGCCCTTTATTCACTTGCTGGCGAATTTGTCCCGTGACGAAATAGCCTTCGTCATGTTCCGTGTCGGCTTGATAGACCAGGATGGCTTCGCCTTCGCCCTGGTCGGTCCACAGCTTCTTGTCCTTGCGGGAGCTGTTCAGCTTGATGACGGCGTTCGCCGCGTTCAGGATATTCGCCGTCGAGCGGTAATTCTGTTCCAGCAGGATCGTCTTCGCTTCCGGATAATCTTCCTCGAAGTTCAAAATATTCGTAATGTCCGCGCCCCGCCAACGGTAAATCGACTGGTCGCTGTCGCCTACGACGCAAATGTTGTGGTGCTTGTCGGCAAGCATGTTGCACAGCATGTACTGCGCGCGGTTCGTATCTTGATACTCGTCGACGTGGATATAGCGGAATTTATTCTGATAGAAGGCCAGCACGTCCGGCTCGTCCTTGAACAGCTGGATCGTCTTCATGATGAGGTCGTCGAAATCGAGCGAGTTGTTGCTCTTCAGCTTCTTCTGGTACATCGCGTACACTTTGGCCGCGATGCCTTCGAAATAATCCCCGATCTTCAGCTCGAACTGCTCGGGCGTGACCAGCTCGTTCTTTGCGCCGCCAATCGCCGCCTGCACGCTCTTCGGTTCGAATTTCTTCGTGTCGATGTTCAATTCCTTCATGCAATTGCGGATGACCGACAATTGGTCGGCGGAATCCAGGATCGAGAAGCTGTTCGTAAAGCCGATCCGGCCGATGTCCCGGCGCAAAATGCGCACGCACATCGAGTGGAACGTGGATACCCAAATATCTTGCGCGGACGGACCGACAAGGGCGCCTACCCGCGTCTGCATTTCTCTCGCCGCTTTATTCGTAAAGGTAATCGCCAGGATGCTCCACGGCGCTACGCGTCTCTTCTCCATCAAATACGCAATGCGGTGCGTTAACACGCGCGTCTTGCCGCTTCCCGCTCCCGCCATAATGAGCAGCGGCCCTTCTGTCGCTTGAACGGCTGCGCGCTGCGGCGGGTTCAATTTGCTGACAGCTTGATCGATGCTAAATTCATTCAACATAGTGAACATAAACTCCTTTGTTCGCATTTGTTCGCCTATCATCCAGTCTAGACAACCGTGCGGGATGTGTCAATTAGAGGTTGGAGGAAAAGAAAAACGGCATTGAAACGAAGGACCGCCGTCTGTTGCCCGATTCGTCGTCAAAGCCGTTTCGTATATCGCCCGTCCTGCCGCCTATCGGCCGAACGGCACTTCCGCAACCGCGGCGACCGTCGCCAAGGCCGCCTCCAAGTCTTCATAGATGATGTTGCCGACGATGACGGTATGCGCCGCCGCCGCCGCTTCGCGCGCTTTGCCGGCGTTGTCGATGCCGCCGCCGTAGAATACTTGCGCGCCGGAAGCCAGTCTTGCCGCCCGCTTCACCAGCTCCATGTCGCCGAACTTCCCGCTGTACTCCAGGTAGATGATCGGCAGCCGCATCAGCCTGTCGGCCATATAGACATGCGCCGCCAACGTCTCCGCGTCCAGCGGCGACCGGGCGCCGGTCAGCTTGGCGGCTTCGGCATCCGCGTTCAGAATCAAGTAGCCCTCCGCCGACGTGTCTTCCCATGGAATGAAAGCCCCCCATTTGCGGAGCGCTTCGACCTGCCTGCCCGCCAGCCATTCCGCCCGATCGGTGTTGAGCACGAGCGGGATGAAATAGTGGTCGAAGCCGGGAACGGCCGCCTCCTCGCTTGAAACCTCCAGCGCGCAGGGCACTTCATACCGCCGGATGCGGGACATGAGGTCTACCGTATTGTCGAACGTCACGCCCGTCGATCCACCGACGATCACCGCGTCCGTGCCGGACATGCATACGGCTTCCAGCCGCCCGTCGCTGATTTCGCGGTCCGGATCAAGCTTAAAGACATGCCGCCAATTCTCGTAAATCGCTTGCACGTTCACATGATACCTCCATCGCCTTGCTAGCTGCTTCGCGCATTGCTTCGCATCTTAAATATTTAATGCCTCGATGCGCTGAATAACCGCGAATTCGTTCGGATAAATCATCATATATTCCGTCAATCCGACCATGCGGAACAGCTTCTCGTAATGAGGCGTCACGCCCCAAGAGAACGTATGGACGCCAGCCTTGCTTCCCATGCGGGCAAGCCGGATCAGGACGGCCATGCCGCCGCTGTTGATGTACTCCACCTTCGTCAAATCCAGCGCCAGAAAACGAATGCCCAGGCCCAGCTCCTTCTGCTGTTCAAGGCCCGCGAGCAGCGTCGCCTCCGCCGATTTCGTCAGCTCGCCGCTCAGCTCAAGCACGACGCCGCTAGGAAATTTACGCGTATGCATCGAAAACGATTGTTCTGCCACTGTCTTAATCCCCTCTGCTATATAGACTGCCCATCGGGAGCGTTTCTCGGTTGGCGCATAAAATAAAGCTCGATATAAAAGCCTCTCTCGTCTCTTCCCGTCGTCCAATAATCGGCAAGCGAATCGATCATGACCAGCCCCCAGCCGCGCGGGTCTTCCGATTCCAGCTTCTTGTGCATCTCTTCCTCGTCCCGGGAAAGGCGCGGGAAGAAGCCGCCGCCTTCGTCGTACACGCGGCAAACGGCCAGCATGCCGCCGATTTGGGCGATGACGGTCACGTATTGGTTCGGCTGCAGCTTGTTACCATGTTCAATGGCGTTAATCATCGCCTCGCAAATCGCGCTTTGCGCGTCTTCCCGGATATCGCATTCCGGCCACCGCTCTCCCATCCAGTCGCCGATCTTCATGGCAATGAGCCGCTCGGCGCCCAATTGGCTGCGCACCGACCATTCCCGCGACAAGAACGGATTATCGAACGGAACGGACGACGTGCCCTGCTCGCCCGACGCCAAGTTCAGCTTCGCGAGCACGCTGCCGTACTCGCCGGCCAGCTCGAGCACGACGACCGTCCGGTCGTCTTGGCCGGGGCCGCATTCCAGGTCGACCCGGGAAAGCCACTCGTCGATGACCTCCGCCAGGTCCGCTGCCGAATTCCAGGTGGACAGCTCGGCCTCCAAGCCTTCGAAGCTGTACATCTCCCCATGGCGGTTAACGGCCTCGATCAATCCGTCGGTATACAGCAGGAACCGGTCCCCGCTCTCCAGCTGCAGGGTGATTTCTTCGTAAGCCGCGTCCGGATCGATGCCGATCGGAAGCGAGCTGCAGTCAAGCGGCTGAAACCTTCCGTTCTTCGCAACGACGTAAGGCGATAAATGCCCGGCGCTCGCATACTGCACCTGGTTGTTCGTCAGATCGATGACGCCGACTCCGATCGTCACGGAGCCTTCCTCGCCCATCGCTTCGCACAGCTGGCGGTTCATGCGCGCCAGCACCTCGGAAGGGCTGCCGCTGCGCCGGATTTCAGAACGGAAGACGAGCAGCTGCGCGGACATGAGCAGCGCGGCCGGCAAGCCTTTGCCGGATACGTCGCCGATCATGATGGCAAATCGGCTCGGGCCGAGCGACACGACGTCGTAGAAATCCCCGCCCACTTCGCGGTACGAGCGGCAGCGGGCCGCGATCCGGTACGATCCGATCGTCAAATCGCCCGGCGGCAGCAGCTTCTGCTGGACGTTGTAGGCGAGCTTCAATTCCCGCTCCAGCGAATCGTACTCCCGATTCATCCGGTTCTGCAGCTCCTTGAAGGCGATCGCCAGCTCTCCCGCTTCGTCATGCAGCATTTCCGCCACTTCGTGCCGGGGAAGCCCGTAGCCGCCGACCAGTCCGCGGATGCCGCGAATCAAGCCGCGCAGCTCCTGTCTGAATTGCATCGTTACGTAGCTGAATAAACTTAAGCCCATTATAAAATAAAACAATGCGATGATGCCAAATTTATACGGATCCATCGGCTCATGCGGCCTTGCGGTCACGAAAGCAAGCTGGAGCAGACTGAGAATGGTTACGATAAACGTGCATGCGTACGTGATGACCAGCGGCTGCGCGAACGAGGCGCGGCCGTCGAACCCGCTCGGCAGCGGCTGCAGGCGCATGAGCACCGGCCGGAGCAGGCGGCGTACCGAATTAAACAGCGCGATCGCCAAGAAAATGAACAAGCTCTGCTCGCCGACGACCGTTCCGAGTACCTGAAGGCCGTCCGTCTCATAGCGCATATCGTATAAGAGGTCCTTGCCGTGACAGACTGCCGAGAACAGCAGGCCGAACAGCACGATGCCATACAGGAGCTCGTATGGCAGCCGATACAGCCGGCGCAGCGCCGTATGGATGCCCGTCTCCTGCGCAGACTCGGCCGCCGGCGCGCCATTGAACGACAATACGCCGAACGCCGGCAACAGCCGCACGGCCGAGACGCAAAGCAGCGTCAACCCGAGCACCAGGGCGCCCAGGCCGGCGATAACCGGCGAGAACGGGAACATCGCTTCGAAGTGGGAATCCAGCATCGACTCCGCTTGCGCGATGAGGACGCCCGCGAACATCGTCAGCAAATAGACGGCCAGCAGGCGATTAAGCAGCGCAGCGTTCTCATAAATCGGATGTTTCTTGATTTGGTCTGCCTTCGGGCGGTCTTTGGGCTGCGACTTCGCGTCCGTCTTCAGCTCTGAATTCAGCTCCATAGCAGTCGTTTAACCTCTTCCCGCGGCTCGATGCCGAGCTCTTCCTTGCAAATGCGCTCAAGCCTGCGATACCAGCCGATCGCCTCCACGCGCCGCAAACTGCGCAGACAGAGCCGGATCATCGCTTCATAAGCCTCTTCTTGTTCCGGCCGCAGCGCGATCCAATCCGACAGGCGCTGTTCCTCCCGCGCGTCGTCGTTCAACTCGCCGTAGTAAGCCGCGAGCCGCCTGAGCATGCCCGTCTGCCTGTCCATCAGCTGTTCCCGCACCCGTTCCAGCCATTCGGCATAAGGAAGCTCCGTCGCCAGCACCCCGTACAGCGGAATCGCCTTCTCGAAGAGGCGCACCGCCTCTTCCCGGTCATCCGTCCAGAGCTGGTCGCCGACGCGGGACAAGGTTAAGAACGTCTCGACGTCCACCGAGTCGACCGCCTGCTCCGATATGGCGATCACGCCGCGCTTGGCGAAGACAGCATCCTCGTGAAGCCCGGCTTCCTTCAGCGCGGAGCGCAAGTCATGGAGCGTGACATATAACTGGTTGGATCGCTTCGCGTGATCGCCCTCGCCGAACACCCGCTCGATCACTTGCTCCTTATTCGATTTATAGCCCTGCTGCAGGAGCAGATAAACGAATAACTCGCCCGCTTTCCGCCGCCTCCATACCGGCTCGGCATACTGGCCGTCTTCTTTGTTGAAGGCGATTCCGCCGAACAGCTTGACCCGCCATCTCGGACTGACGATGAGCGGCGACTCCGGATGCTTGCCGGTTATGCCCGCCGCGCGCAATTCGGCGGCCAATTGCTCGATCGCGGGCGTGGAGACGATCTGCCGCTGCCGTTCCAATTGCCGGAGGCCTTCCGCCGCATCGTCGAGCCGGCCTTCCTTCAACTGCCGTTTGACCGCCGCCGCCGCGGCATAGATGCCGCTCTCGATATCGTCGGCCAGTTCCTCCGGCAGCCGCTCGGCCGCCTTCTTCAACAGGACCGCTTTGGCCAGGTAGGCATAGCGGACGGGAAGCCGGTCGCATAAGCTTTCGTTAAGATCGGCGCTTGTCAGCACGCGCACGACGTCTCCGGTCAGCGCATCCTCCTCCGTACGGCGCTTCAGCCAGTTCATCCAGAACGTCCAGTCCGGATGCGACCGGTTCCGCGGATCGAAAATCAGCCCATCCAGCAGCACGAAGCCCGTCCACAGCGGCCTTCCCTCTTCCCGGAACCGTTCCGCGGCAGCCATGAGCAGCCCGCGCGCCTCTTCCATCCGGACGGCGAGCTCCTCCGCATTCGCGGCCGCACGGGCCAGCGCCCAGGGAACGAAGCCGCTGCAGTTCTCCGGGTTGCGCTTCCATTCCTGCTCCAGCTGGGATAAGAACGGCTTCGACTCATGCTTGTCGCCGACTTGAATATATAAGAGACCGAGCATGGCCATCATCGTCAGCATCGAAGATTCATCGGCCTGCGCGGCGAATCCCCGCAGCGCGGCCTCCAGTCGTTTCTTCGATCCCGCAAGCTGCCCGTGGAGCAAACCGATTTCGCATTCCACGCGAAGGAGAAGAGGGGATTTCATCCGGATCTCCGCCGGAATGGCCAGAAGCTGCTCCATCGGCGGCATCTGCCCGTCCAGAATCGCTTGCTCCGCGTTCATTACTTGGCCTAACCATTGTTGCTGCATCGGTACGTCATTCCGGTTTTGCTTCATTATGCATCCTCACCGCGCTTCGTTTATTAACTGGCGGACACGGAAATTGCAATCCACCGTTCGACTCATTCATCACGCTAACTGTTGCTACTATTCGCGTCCGCGGCCCGAATTCCTCTCTATACTGTCGAAGTATGATAGAAATAAGTAAGCATTCAATGGCCTATAACCCAATAAATGGCATATGGCAATCCTATTAAAAAAGAGAGACCCAGTTCCAGGTCTCTCGGGCGATGCGTTATTTTACCAGTTGCCCTCTCGTCACGCCAAGCTGATTGATGGCTTTCAGGCTGCGCCACACTTGCGTGCCGCCGATTCGCCCCGCAAGCGCGTCGCTGTACAGCTCGATGACCTCTTCTACTTTATCGGCCGTCTCTTCCAGAAATTCAATACGGAACGACTTCACGCCCAGGTCCCGGAACTGCACCATGTATTCCGCACCGGACTGCTCGATCGCATTGTAGACGGTGTTCCGGCAGCCCTCGTCGACCCGCACGGGGTGAGCCATGCCGATCCGGTCCTGCAGGGATGCGCGGTGCTCCTCGCACGGACGCCCGCAGTTCGTATAGTCCGTCCCTTCGCTCATGAAGGTACAGTAGACGCAATGCTCCGTATGGAACATCGGCAAATGCTGGTGAATGACGACCTCGGTCCGCGACGTGTCGCTGGTGCGCAGCAAATCGAACATCTGCTGCACGTTCAGGTCGTACGACGGCGTAATGAGGCTGCAGCCGGCGTCCAGGAACAGATCGGACGCCTTATGGTTCGCCACGTTGAGCGAGAAGTCCCCGATCAGCTGCGGGAACGCCTCGTTCGGGCGGGCCGCCTTCGCGCGCAGGTAATAAAAGAGCGCGCCCGTATTGCGCACGAGCACCGCATCCGGCTTCAACTTGAGAATGTTGGCGTGATAGCCGTTCTCGCCAGGCATATGGATCCGCGGCGTCGCCAAGGCGATCGGCTTGCCCGCGCTCCGCGCAAGCTCCATCGCGGCGGGGAATTGCTTGATGAACTCGAAATCGGCATACACCATGCCGACTTTCTCGGAACGCACCGCCGCTTCCAGCTGCGGCAAGCTGCGGCAGAGCACCGTCAGCTTGGCCGGCCCATCCGCCGGCACGCGCTGTGCAGCCGCGCTGCCGAGCGCACCGCGTGCGGCGGCTGCGCCGCCATGCGCGTCGTCGTAGACCTCGACGTCGCGCTTCACGTACGCAGGCGGCTTCGGACGTTCGCCCGTGAGCGCATCCGCGGCCTCGCGGCGCATCCGGTTCAGCTCGCGCATCGGCACGATCAGGTCGCCGCGCAGCTCCGCGTCCAGCTGCTCCAGCTGATAAACCGTGCCGCCGAGCCGGCCGAACTGCTCGCGCAGCAGCGCTTCGTCCATCGGCCGCTTCTCCGCATGCTCGAGCGGCAGCTCGGAGACGATCTCGATCGAGTTGCCCTTCTGGACGTCGGTCCACCAGGTGCGGAGCGGTTGACCCGCCTCGCCTTCGACTTTCACGTTCAGCGGGAACACCCGGTACGGCTTATCCGTCTCGAACGTGGCGCGCAGCCGCTTGTCCAGGGCCGGGTCGCTCGTCTTCCAGACGCGGTCGCCGACATGGACGCGGCGCAGGTCGACATCGTTGCGGCCGGGCACGAGCTCCAGCACGGTTCCTTCCTGGGCCTCCCCTTCCAGCTTGACGCCTTGCCGACGCACATCGTAGACGCGGCCGCCCTCTTCCTTCTTCGTCGGATCGCCGGCGTCGAACACGATGCCGTCCCCGCGCTTCAGCGGCGCTTCGATGCGGATGACGACGGCATCGCGCAGGATGCGTTCCACGCGGCCGAGATAGACGCCGCGGCTCTTCGGAAACGTGCCTTCCACGAGCTTCTTGTTGTTCGTGCCCTCCAGGAAGCCGTGGGTAAACCCGCGCGAGAAGCTCTGCTGCAGCTCGCGCAGTTCTTCCTTGGACGGCGCGGAGCGGTCGCCGTCGAAATATTTGTCGATCGCCCGGCGATACTTGCTCACGACGTTGGCCACGTACTCGGGACTTTTGAGGCGGCCCTCGATTTTAAACGACGTCACGCCCGCCTCGATCAGCTCCGGCATGAGCTCGACGGCCGCGAGGTCCTTCGGCGAGAGCAGATACGCCACGTCGCCCATCGGCTTCACTTCGCCGTCCACCATCAGGTCGTACGGCAGCCGGCACGCTTGCGCGCACTCGCCGCGGTTGGCGGAGCGCCCGCCCCACATCTCGGACGTCAGGCATTGTCCCGAGTAGGATACGCACAATGCGCCGTGCACGAACACTTCCATCGGCAGCTTCGCCTGCTCGCCGATCGTCTTGATTTGCTTCAGATTATTCTCCCGGCCAAGCACGACGCGCTCAATGTCGAAGGGCTTCGTGAACTCCACCGCTTCCGGCGACGTGATCGTCATCTGCGTGGATCCGTGAATCGGGAAGTCCGGCGACAGCTCGCGGATCAGCTTCACGAGCCCAAGATCCTGAACGATGACCGCGTCGACGCCGGCACCGATACACGATTCGATCAGCCGTTTCGCGTCCTCCAGCTCGTTCTCGAACACCAATATATTGAAGGTCAGAAACCCTTTCACGCCGTAGCTATGCAGAAAAGCCATGATCTCGGGCAGCTCGTCCGTCTGGAAATTGTTCGCCCGCGCCCGCGCGTTGAACTTCTCCACGCCGAAAAAGATCGCATCGGCACCGTTCGCGACGGCCGCGCGCATGCAGTCCCAATCGCCTGCGGGAGCGAGCAGCTCGACATCTTGCCGTTTCAAAATTGTCATGTAAACTTCCGCCATCCTATCTTTCAAATCGCATATTTTCTTTCAGTTTACCAGAGCGGGCGCGCAAACAAAAGCGAACGCGGCGCAGGGAACGGCTGGGGCTGCAATAGTTTTTGCCGCTCAACCCGTTCCTCCGCAGATCCCGACCTCTTTGCTAGGATTCCCCTTTTCCTCGCGCTTCAACATCCGTACATAATAATACACGTTCAATTCAATATAATTTAGGTAGGAATCATTAAAACTGTATAATTATAGAAGCTTTTCCCGCAGGATAAGCGGTTTCATTTTTGTCCTTTATGTATGCATTTTTGTCATTGGACCCAAGGAATCTTACCCTTGGAAATTGCCCATGCTATAATGAATGCAGACTCACAGTACATATTTTTGGGAGGTAACTATACACATATGAAACTCGGCGTATTTTCCGTTCTATTCGCGCAGAAGTCGTTTGAAGAATCGTTGGACTACATCGCATCCAAAGGCCTTGACGCCATCGAAATCGGCACAGGCGGCTACCCTGGCAACGCACATTGCGATCCGGACGTGCTGCTGGCCGACGAAAGCAAGCTGAAAGCGTTCAAGGACGCGATCGACGCACGCGGTCTGACGATCAGCGCACTGAGCTGTCACGGAAACCCTCTGCACCCGCAGAAAGCGATCGCCAGCGAGCATGACGCCGTCATCCGCAAAACGATTCAACTCGCTGCCAAGCTGGGCGTTCCTGTCGTCAACACGTTCTCCGGCTGCCCGGGCGACCACGAGGATGCCAAGTATCCGAACTGGCCGGTAGCGCCATGGCCGAACGATTACCAAGAAATTCTCGACTGGCAGTGGGAGAACAAAGTAATCCCGTACTGGACGGAAATCGGCAAGCTGGCAACGGAAAACAACGTGAAAATCGGACTCGAGCTGCACGGCGGCTTCTCCGTTCACACGCCCGCAACGCTCCTTCGCCTGCGCGAAGCGGCTGGCGAAGCAATCGGCGCCAATCTTGACCCAAGCCATATGTGGTGGCAGGGCATCGATCCGGTTCAAGCGATCCACATCCTGGGCCGCGCCGGCGCGATCCACCACTTCCATGCCAAAGACACGTCGATCGATCCGATCAACGTCAACCGCCACGGCGTAACGGACATGCAGTCCTACACGCTGATGCTTGACCGCGCTTGGCAGTTCCGCACGGTCGGCTACGGTCACGACATGAAGGTATGGTCCGACATCATCAGCGCGCTGCGTCTTGTCGGCTACGACTACGTCGTCAGCATCGAGCACGAAGACGGCCTGATGTCCGTTGACGAAGGCTTCTCGAAAGCCGTGCAAAACCTGCAATCCATCCTGATCCGCGAGCCGCTCGGCGAAATGTGGTGGGTATAAGACCACGCATCCCCAGGCACGCGAAGAAGCTCCGGCCAGCTGGCCGGAGCTTCTTTCTTACGCGCATACGCAATGACGCCGCAACCAACGGCAAGCCGCTGCCCATGCAAAAAGCCGCCGCGATCTTGACGTTCAAGATCGCAGGCGGCTTTATTATTCCGTCCGTTCATCTATGTGCGAAACGGTTTTTACGAAATCCAGACTTTGAAGATCATAACGTAGTTCGCGAACGCGAATACAAGCAGCGCTACCGTTGTAAATCCAATCGCAAATAGGTTTTTCTTTGTTTTTGCCGTAAGCAATCGAATCCATCCGATGAAAATTACAATCGTAAACAGCAGCATCATAATATCCATGGGATCGAACTTTGCGAGTGCTGTTGATGCGGTTTCAGCAAGAAACATATGTGAGATCCTCCTTCATTTTCGCACGTAGCCTATGTTATCTATGTTAGCCTCATCACGAGCGCGATGCAAGTCACATTCGACAATCGTAACAAGTTTGTCACCTTTTTCTGGGAAGGACCGTTTTATTATAATCAGACTCGTCTTTAAATATAACAAAGTCTTATAAAACATTGCCTGCTTCTCATTGTGGCATGCTATGAATTATGGTACATTCTAATGTAGCGATATCATACGAAATTCATCGGAATTTGTCGATTAACCGACTGCCGGGCGACATTACACAAAGGGGACAAACGAAAAATGGCATATGAAGCCGTATGGATGAACGACCCTTCCAAGCTCAATAAATTCGAGTTTGTTAAAGCGGAAAAAGACGGTCTTGACGTCATCCGCACCATTATCGACAAGTATTCCAAGGAAGGCTATGCTTCCATTCCCGAGGACGATATGAACCGGTTCAAGTGGGCCGGCGTGTATGAGCAGAAGCCTAGAGACGGCTATTTCATGATGCGCATCCGGATCAACACGGGCATTATGACTTCCGCTCAGGCGCGCGCGCTCGCTTCCATCGGACGCGACTACGGCCGCGACTTGATCGACGTAACGACGCGCCAAGCGATTCAATACCACTGGCTGAAAATCGAAGATATGCCCGACATCTTCAAACGGTTGGAAGCCGTCGGCCTCTATTCGTACGAAGCATGCGGCGACTGCCCGCGCACGATCGTCGGCAACCCGCTTGCCGGCATCGACCGCGACGAGCTGATGGACACGCGCGAAATCGTCGAGCAAGTCAATGATTTCTACTTGATGAACCGCGACTTCTCCAACTTGCCGCGTAAATATAAAATGTCCATTTCGTCCAACATCTATAACAACGCGAATGCCGAGATCAACGACCTGGCGTTCGTGCCGGCCTCGAAGGTCATCGACGGCGAAGAAGTTATCGGCTTCCACGCTTATGTCGGCGGCGGCCTGTCCGCAAAGCCTCACATGGCGAAAGAACTGGACATGTTCGTGCGTCCGGAGGACGTGCTGAAAGTATCCATCGGCGTAACGACGATCTTCCGCGACTACGGTTACCGCGAGAAGCGTCATCAAGCCCGCTTGAAATTCCTGGTCGCCGATTGGGGTCCGGAGAAGTTCCTCGAGAAGCTGAAGGCAATCATCGGCGACATGCCATCCGCCGGCACGAACAGAGTCGTCGGCTGGAATGCCGTCTACTACGACGGCGTGTATCCGCAGAAGGAAGCAGGCCTGAACTTCATCGGCTTGAACGTTCCTGTCGGCCGTACGAATTCCACGGAGCTGGAACAGCTCGCCGATGCAGCCGACGAGTTCGGTGACGGCAAGATCCGTACGACGATGTCGCAGAACATCATCCTCGCCGGCATTCCGGACGAGAAAGTGGAAGCGGCGCTGCAAGTGCCGGTGCTGCAGCGTCTGTCGCCGAATGCGAAGCCGTTCATGAGCCGTACGGTTTCCTGCACGGGCAACGAGTTCTGCAACCTGGCAGTCGTCGAGACGAAAGAACGCGCGCTTCGCGTTGCGGAGTACCTGGATCATCACGTTCAGCTGGACGAGAAAATCCGGATTCACTTCATCGGCTGCCCGAACGCTTGCGGCCAGAAGCATATTGCCGATATCGGCCTGCAGGGCGCGCTCGTGAAAACGCCTGAAGGCATGGTCGATGCGTTCGATATCGCCGTCGGCGGTATTCTTGGCCCTGGCGCGAAGTTCAACCAATCGCTGAAAGGCCGCGTCAAAGGCGACGAACTGGGCGGCGTGCTCGTTCAACTCATCCACTTCTACAAAGAAGGACGCGAATCCGGCGAGTCGTTCCATAACTTCGTCAATCGCGTCGGCGTACCGGCATTCCAAGAACGGTTGACCACGATACTGGCTGGTTAATATCAAGATGGAAACGAAAGTCCCGGGGGACATGCCCCCCGGGACTTTCGTGCTGAATACCGTATTAACCGTTTGCTCCGGCACGAACAAAAGGGATTGCCCGCTCGCGATTGAAATCGGAGCAGGCAATCCCTTTGCTATAGTCGTCTTGCGCGCGTCTCCCCAGGCGCGTGGTTATGCCCGGAAGACGCTATGCGCGGAAGGCGTCGTACGTCAGGAGACAATCCCTTTGCGGTCGGCCCCTGCTCCCGCCGGCTGCTTGCTGCCAGGCCTGGGATTAATGTTCGGCCCCTGCGGCAACGCCTTCCAGTTCTTCCTGCCGGGCAATTGTCCGTTCGCGGTCGCGCTCGAGAACCGGCTTCAAATACCGTCCGGTGTACGAGCCTTCGACTTTCACGACCTCTTCCGGCGTACCGGTAGCCACGATCGTTCCGCCGCCGTTGCCGCCTTCCGGACCGAGGTCGATGAGGTAATCGGCCGTCTTGATCACGTCCAGGTTGTGCTCGATGACGAGCACCGATTCTCCGGAATCGACGAGGCGGTGCAGCACGACAAGCAGCCGGTCTATATCGTCGACATGCAAGCCGGTCGTCGGCTCGTCGAGAATATAGAGCATCTTGCCGGTGCTGCGGCGGTACAATTCCGCCGCGAGCTTGACACGCTGCGCTTCGCCGCCGGACAGCGTCGTTGCCGGCTGACCGAGGTTCATATAACCGAGGCCGACGTCCAGCAGCGTCTGAAGCTTGCGGTGAATCCGCGGCACATTGCGGAAGAACTCGCAGGAATCCTCGATCGTCATTTCCAGCAGGTCCGCGATGCTCTTGCCTTTGTACTTCACGTCCAGCGTCTCGCGGTTATAGCGCTTGCCTTTGCAAACTTCGCACGGCACATAAACGTCGGGAAGGAAATGCATCTCGATCTTGATGATGCCGTCTCCGCGGCATGATTCGCAGCGGCCGCCCTTCACGTTGAAGCTGAAGCGGCCCTTCTTGTAGCCGCGCACCTTCGCTTCGTTCGTCGATGCGTACAGGTCCCGAATATCGTCGAACACGCCGGTGTACGTCGCCGGATTGGAGCGCGGCGTGCGGCCGATCGGCGATTGGTCGATGTCGATGACCTTCTCGACATGCTCCAGACCGCGGAGCTCCTTGTACTCGCCAGGGCGAACCTTGGCTTTGTTAAGATCGCGGGCCAGCGTCTTGTACAGGATTTCGTTGACAAGCGTCGACTTCCCCGAACCCGAGACGCCCGTTACCGCCGTGAACACGCCAAGCGGAAACTTCGCGTTAACGCCGCGCAAGTTGTTCTCCTTCGCGCCGCGCACCTCAAGCCACTTGCCGTTCGTCTCGCGGCGCTTCAACGGAACCGGAATGAACTTGCGTCCGCTTAAGTAGGCGCCCGTCAACGAATTCTCGTCCGCCATGACTTCCTCCGGCGTTCCCATGGCGACGACTTGGCCGCCATGAATGCCCGCGCCCGGGCCGATGTCGATAATGTAATCGCAGGCGAGCATCGTATCCTCGTCATGCTCGACGACGATCAGCGTATTGCCGAGATCGCGCATATGCTCGAGCGTCTGGATCAGCTTGTCGTTGTCCCGCTGATGAAGACCGATGCTCGGCTCGTCGAGAATGTAGAGAACGCCCATCAAGCTCGAGCCGATCTGCGTCGCCAAGCGAATCCGCTGCGCTTCTCCGCCCGAAAGCGTGCCCGCCGCGCGGTTCAGCGACAAATATTCCAAGCCGACGTTCACGAGAAAGCCCAGCCGGCTGTTGATCTCCTTCAGGATCAGATGCGCGATAAGAAGCTCCTTCTCCGTCAGCTCGAGGCCGTTGAAGAACCGCTCCGCTTCGCCGATGGACAATCCCGTCACATACGAAATGTTCTTGCTGCCGATCGTAACGGCCAAGCTTTCTTTCTTCAGACGATGGCCTTTACAGCCGGAGCATGGCTTGGCGCTCATGTACTGCTCGATAAATTCGCGAATGCCGTCCGAACCGGTATCCCGGTAACGGCGCTCCAGGTTGTTCACGATGCCTTCGAAAGGCACCAGCGCTTCCTTGGAATGGCCGAAATCGTTCTCGTAGCGGAAGCGAACGCGTTCGCCGCCCGTGCCGTACATCAGCTTCTTCATCTGCTCCGCCGTCAGCTCGCTGACCGGAACATTCCGCGGAATGTTGAAATGCCGGCATACCGCCTCCAGAAATTGCGGGTAATAGTTCGACGTGCTGCCCGCCCATGCCTCGAAGGCCCCGCCTTCGATCGTCTTGCTTGGATCCTGCACGAGCAGATCGGGGTCGACGATCATCTTGGCGCCCAAGCCGTCGCAATCCGGGCATGCCCCGTACGGGCTGTTGAACGAGAACATCCGCGGAGCCAGCTCGTCGATGCTGAAGCCGCAGATCGGACAAGCCAGGTTCGAGCTGAACAGCAGCTCTTCCTTCTCCATCACGTCCACGAGCACCTGACCGCCGGACAGCTTCAGCGCGGTCTCGAGCGAATCCGCCAGACGGCTGTGAATATCGTCCTTCACGACGATCCGGTCGACGACGACCTCGATGTTATGCTTCTTGTTCTTCTCCAGCTCGATGGTCTCGCTCAGCTCGCGCAGCTCGCCGTTCACGCGAACCCGCACGAATCCCTGCTTCTGCACGTCCGCCAGCAGCTTGGAATGCTCGCCCTTGCGGCCCGAGACGATCGGGGCCAGAATTTGCAGGCGTGTACGTTCCGGGTACTCCATGATGCGGTCGACCATCTGCTCGACCGTCTGCGACGTAATTTCGATGCCGTGCTCCGGGCAATGCGGCTTGCCGACCCGCGCGAACAGCAGACGCAAATAATCGTAAATTTCCGTTACCGTGCCGACGGTGGAACGCGGATTGCGGCTTGTCGTCTTCTGGTCGATGGAGATCGCCGGCGACAGACCGTCGATGGAGTCGACGTCGGGCTTCTCCATCTGGCCGAGAAATTGACGCGCGTAAGCGGACAACGACTCCACGTACCGGCGCTGCCCTTCAGCGTAGATGGTATCGAAAGCCAGGGAAGACTTGCCGGAGCCGCTCAGCCCCGTCAGAACGACGAACTTATCGCGGGGAATCGTTACGTCGATGTTCTTGAGATTATGGGCTCGCGCCCCTTTGATTACGATCGAATCACTAGCCACTGTGTTACCTCTCCTCCCGGCCTATAGGCCCAACTCCGCTTTAAGCTCAAGCAGCGCGTCGCGAAGCTCCGCAGCGCGTTCGAACTGCAGGCTCTTGGCCGCTTCCTTCATCTCCGCTTCCAGGCGCTGCAGCAGCGCCTGGCGCTCTTTCTTCGACATCTTCTCTGCCCCGATGCCCGTCAAATAATCGCTCTTCTCTTCGGCGGCCTTCGTCGCCTCGATGACGTCATGCACTTTCTTGCGGATCGTCTGCGGCGTAATGCCGTGCTTCTCGTTATAGGCGGTCTGTATGGCGCGGCGGCGCTCCGTCTCGCCGATAGCGGTCGCCATGGAATCCGTTATGCGGTCCGCGTACATAATAACCCGGCCTTCGGCGTTGCGCGCCGCGCGGCCCATCGTTTGAATGAGGGAGCGCTCCGAACGAAGGAAGCCTTCCTTGTCCGCATCCAGGATGGCTACGAGCGAAACTTCCGGCAAGTCCAAGCCTTCCCGCAGCAGGTTGATCCCGACGAGCACATGGAACGTGCCGATCCGCAAATCCCGCAGAATGGCCAGACGCTCCAGCGTCTTGATGTCGGAATGCAGATAGCGCACCTTGATGCCTACATCCTTCAGGTAGTCCGTCAAGTCTTCCGACATCTTCTTCGTCAGCGTCGTGACGAGGACGCGCTCGTCCTTGGCGATCCGGTCGCGGATCTCGCCAAGCAGGTCGTCGATCTGCCCCTTCGTCTTGCGCACTTCGACGATCGGATCGACCAGTCCGGTCGGACGGATGATCTGCTGGATCATTTCCGGACAATGCTCCAGCTCGTAAGGGCCCGGCGTAGCCGACACGTAAATGGCCTGCTTCACCTTCGCCTCGAATTCCTCGAAACGAAGCGGCCGGTTGTCCATGGCGGACGGCAGCCGGAAGCCGTGCTCCACGAGCACTTCCTTCCGCGCGCGGTCGCCGTTGTACATCGCGCGGATCTGCGGAAGCGTAACATGGGATTCGTCGATGACGATCAGCATATCGTCGGGGAAATAGTCCATCAGCGTGTACGGCGTCGCGCCCCGCTCGCGGAACGTGAGCGGTCCCGAGTAGTTCTCGATTCCGCTGCAGAAGCCCATCTCCTGCATCATCTCGAGATCGTAGCGCGTCCGCTGCTCGAGCCGCTGCGCCTCCAGCAGCTTCCCGTTCGCATGAAGCTCCGCAAGCCGTTCTTCCAGCTCCCGCTCGATATTCTTAATGGCGATCTTCATCGTATCTTCGTGCGTGACGAAGTGAGACGCCGGGAAGATGGCGACATGATCGCGTTCGCCGACGATCTCGCCGGTCAGGACGTCGATCTCGGTAATGCGCTCGATCTCGTCGCCGAACAGCTCCACGCGAATGGCCCGCTCGCTGCCCGCAACCGGGAAAATCTCGACGATATCGCCCCGGACGCGGAACGTGCCGCGGATGAAATTGATGTCGTTGCGCTGGTATTGAATGTCGACGAGCTTGTGGAGAATGGCGTCGCGCGGTTTCTCCATGCCGACGCGGAGGCTCAGAACGAGCTTCCCGTACTCGATCGGAGAACCGAGGCCGTAGATGCAGGACACGCTCGCGACGATGATGACGTCCCGCCGTTCGAACAGGGAGCTTGTCGCGGAGTGCCGCAGTTTGTCGATCTCGTCATTGATGCTGGAGTCCTTCTCAATGAACGTATCGGAGGAAGGGATGTAGGCTTCCGGCTGATAATAATCATAATAGCTGACGAAATAGGAGACCGCGTTGTCCGGGAAAAACTCCTTGAACTCGCTGCAAAGCTGCGCCGCCAGCGTCTTGTTATGCGCGATGACAAGCGTGGGCCGGTTCAGCTTCGCGATCGTATTGGCGATCGTGTACGTCTTCCCCGTCCCTGTCGCGCCGAGCAGCGTCTGGTGCATCATGCCCGCTTCTACGCCGTTCACGAGCTGCCGGATCGCCTCCGGCTGATCGCCTTGCGGCGTATAGTCCGATTTGAGCGCGAAAATCCCGCCTTGTTCCTGCCGTTCAACCATGAATTCGCTACACCCCGATCCTATGTCTTCTATGAAAACGCCTATTAGCTTGTATACCCAATATATCGCTAAAAAATAGACGGTTCTTGCAATTCTGTACAGTAGGGACTTGCATAAGAATATGTGTTCCCATTCTTGTTCATTATACCGTTTTCCAATCGGCGTTGCAATGCGCGGTTCTTCTTTCCACAACCGGCAATTGTTCGCAAACGCGCAAAGAAAAACCCCGGTCCATGTCGTCGTCGGCGGCATGGACCGGAGTTTTGCGGTAAGGGATTATAAAGAGGAAGACGCCGACGCCTTGCTGTTCCGGCTCTTGGCCGTCCGCTTGCGAAGCAGGTCGAACAGCGATGCCGGCGAAGCGGCGGCGTAGAATCCGGCATGATCGTCCGGCGACAGCACGACGCCGAGCTGATGATGCTCGCCCGCAAACCTGGCGCGCTGCACGAATTTCACATGCCCTTCCAAATTGATCGCTTCCAATTTGCAGAACGCGGAATTGAGATGGAGCGCCGCGTGGAGCTCTTCTTTCGTCAACACCCTCGCTCCGTTGACCTTCTGGATAATCTCTCCCGCCTGCAGCCCCATCGCTTCGGCCGGCGTGCCGGGAATGACGGCCAGGATCCGCAAGCCGCGGTCATCGTGCACGTAGAGCGGAGAATTCGCGTCTTCCTTGTAGTAGCTGACCGCAACCAGCGCTTCGTGCAGCAGCAGCGCGCACAGCGCCGCGGCAAGCATGACCGGCTCCCAGAAGGAGGCCGCGATAGCAGCAGCGCCTAAGATCAGGCCGTAGAGCAGCAGCGCCTTTGACGCGCTGCGGGCTTTCGCCGCCGGCAGCATCGTCCTGGTCAGCTCCGTGAATCCGATCATCATCGGAAAGCCGATCATCGTCGCGCCGTGGCTCCAAGCCGCGCCGTCCCCGAGCAGCAGCGGCCAAGGCAGATCCACGCCTCCGCCGCCCGCGGCAGCCGGCACGAGTAGCAGCATCGGCACGGGCCAATAGCCTTGCAGCATATAGCCGCCGATTAATTTGCCGCGCTTCCCTTCAAGGAACAGCGGGCTCGCGAACCGCGCCCCCTGCCAGCGGACCAGCAAGCCTTCGGCGATATGCATCAGGGCGACAAGGACGAGCAGCCCCGGGATATCCAGCCCGCCGATCGAGCGGGCGGCGGTTCCGATCCAGTCTCCCCTGGCGTCCAGCGACGTCCAGCCCAGCCCCCACTGCAGCAGGCCGAGCATCCCCGCGCTGTAAGCGAAGCACAAGTAACGCACCCGTACGAGCAGCAGAACGACCGCCGTTCCCCACAGCCACAGCACGGCTTCGCCGTCGACCGTTACGCCGAGGAACGCCCCGACCAGCGTAATGGCGACGCCGACCGCAAGTCCGGCGAGCATCGTTCGGGCAAGCTGGTTCGGCCAAGCGTGAAGCCGCACGTGAAACAGCCTGCGTTCCAGCCGCGTCTGGCGAAAATACTGCAGCATGATGAGCAGTACGCCAATATAGTAGAACGGGGATAGCAGCAGCCCCAGCGCCGCCGATCCCGCTAATCGAAGCCAATCCATAGCCGCGTCCAATCGCTTCACTCCCCCAAGCTTTCTTGAACCAAGGTGAACAGGCTGCCGCCGGCCACCGGGCGGCGCAGCGCGAATCATTCCGAAGAAACAGAAAAAAAAGAAGGCTGTATTCCCAACAAACGGAATACCAACCTTCTTCTTATTCGACACGCGCCCGGCAATCCCTGCTGGGTTATTTCGCCATCCCCAGCTTGCCCTGCAGAACGCTCACGGCTTTCTGCAGCTGCGTATCGCTCTTCTCGTCCCGAATCTTCGCAATCAGCTGTTCCTCGATCTTCTCGGCCGTCGCTTTATCCGCGCTGCCGGTTGCCGGCAGTCCCGCTTTCTGTTGGAAAGCGCGCACGCTGTCTTCCGTCGCCGTGCTGTAATAGCCGTCCTTGCGGTCAATCTTGTAGCCGAGCCCCGACAGCATCGTCTGCAGGCTCTTCGTATCCTCGCTGATCGTGTTCGGCACCAGCGTCTTCGTCTTGGACATGCGCGCGGCCGTGTAATAGTCCGGCGGCTGTACCGCGACGTCCGGCTGCAGTCCTTTCTCGTGCACCCAGTTGCCGAGCGGCGTCAACCACTTCGCGATCGTCATTTTGATCAGGCTGCCGTCCGCCAGCGGCTTGTCGTAGCTGACCTGCACGGTGCCTTTGCCGAACGACGTCTCGCCGACAAGCACGGCATGCCCTTCTTCCTTAAGCGCGCCGGCCAGCACCTCCGAGGCGCTTGCGCTGCCTTTGTTGATCAGCACCGCGACCGGATACGGCTTGCCCGTTCCTTTCGATACGGTCTTCTCCCGATGGCCGCTCTTGTCCTCCACCTGCACGATCGGTTCGCCTTTCGGCACGAACGGCTGGGCGACGGACACGACGACCGGGAGCACGCCGCCGGGATTGCCGCGCACGTCGATGACGAGCGCCTTCATATGCTGCTTCTCCAGTTTGTCCAATTCCTCGGCGAACCGGTCGCCCGTATTCAGCGAGAACTGGCGGATCTCGATGACCCCGATGCCGTCTTCGCGCAAATGCGCATAGACCGTCTCGTAGTCGATATCGTCGCGGACGATCGTCAATTGCAGCGGCTGGGACATCCCCTGGCGCTGAATGAGCAGCTTCACCTTCGAGCCCTTCGGTCCGCGAATCTTCGCCACGGCGTCGTTCAAGGACAAGCCGGACAGCTTCTCCCCGTTAACCGACAGCAGAACATCGTTCGGCAGCACGCCAGCCCGTTCCGCAGGCGAGCCTTTGATCGCGGATTCCACGATAATGTTGCCGTCCTTGATCTGCACGCCAGCGCCGATGCCGGTGAACGAGCCTTCGATCGTTTCGGAGAATTGCTTCGCCGCGCTCTTCTCCATGTAGACCGAATACGGGTCGCCGAGCGCGGTCATCATGCCGTTGACCGCGCCGTCCAGCACCTCCGTCCGGTCCACGTCCCGGAAATATTTCGTCTCGATCAGCTCGAGCACCGTATTCAGTTTGCGCAGCTCCTTCTCGCTGAGCCCATATTGTCCGGACGATGCCGATGACGCCGCTTTAGCCGCCGTACCTCCGCTTCCGATCGCAACGAACTGATCCGCAACGGTCAGCGTAACCAGCACGGAAGCCGCCATCGTAAGCAAAATAAACGCCGCCACTGTTCGTCCTTTGAAATGCACGTCAACACCCCTTCATAAGCCGACCGGTTCAGCCGACGGCGATATACCCAACTTTCCTAGTATATGACAAGCCGCACCCAATTATTTGTAGTGGGTGCGGCGTTGGCCGTAAGGCATGAAGCAAGCCGGTTCCTTGCCTGCTCTTTATTTGAGATATGGCGCCGGGTTGACCGCCGTCTGATTCAGGCGCACTTCGAAGTGCAGGTGGTTGCCCGTGGAATCGCCCGTACTGCCGACCTCCGCGATCTTCTCGCCGCGTTTGACCGTCTGTCCCTCTTTAACCATAATACCGCCGTCGCGAATATGGCCGTAAACCGTCCATAAGCCGCCGCCATGGTCGATAATGACGCAGTTGCCGTAACCGTTCGACCATTGGGCGACAAGGACGACGCCGGATTCCGCCGCGTAGATCGGCGTTCCTTTCGGAACCGCCATATCCATGCCGGTATGCAGCCTGCGCACGCCATATATCGGATGCGTCCGATAACCGAACGGGGACGTGAGACGCCAGCTCACCTGTAGCGGCATGCCCAGCTTGCCGCCGGGGTTGTAATACACTTTGATCGTTTTCTTCTTCGCTTCCAGATCGGACACTTTCTTCGCCAGCTTGATGAGCAGCTCTTCCTGCTCCTCGCTGATCTCGTCGAGATCGTCCGCCTGGCTTGTATATTTCTGCACCATGACTTCTTTCTGCTGTTCCTTGTCTTTCAGAAGATCTTTGTAGTCGGCCAGCTTGCCGTACATGGTTTTCACTTCGGCCAGCGATTGCTCGACTTCCTGCTTCTTCTGTTCGACCAGCGCTTTATTCTCCTTCTGGCCGGCCAGAATTTCGCGGTCCTGTCCGAGAATGGAGGACAGCGAGTCCATGCGGTCGAGGAAGTCGCTGAAGCTCGTCGCGCTCAGCAGCACGTCCAAATAGGACACGATGCCGTTCGTGTACATGAGACGGATGCGCGACTTCAGCAGCTTGTCCTGCAGCTGGAGCCGGTCTTGAGCCGCTTCCAGATCGGCGCCCGCCTGCTTGACCTGCGCTTCCTTGTCGTCGATTTGCGATTGCACCGCGTTCAGCTGCGTGCCGACTTCATTGATCTGCGTGTTGATTTCGGTCACCGACTTCGCCGTCTGTTCTTTCATCGCCAGAATGGTCGCCTTGTCCTTGTCGGCCTGGTTGCGATTATGGGTGGCCGCGCTCATTTCCTTGCGCACCTGCGCCAGCTCCTGATTGATCTTATCGAGCTGCGAGGAGGCCTGCCCCTGCGTCGGTTGAAAGATGTATCCCGCCAAAACGATGATCGCGAGGACCAATAATCCTTTCTTCACGTTCGCTGTCACCTACACTTTCAAATATTTCCGAACCGATAACGTGCTTCCCCAAACGCCGATCAGCATGCCGAGCACGAGCGTAATCGCCGATACGGTGAATCCCGCCTCCTGCAGCGTCACGAGCTTGATCATCATGAGTCCGAGCTCGAACTGAGAGGCGTCCACGAGCCGCGAATAACCGAACAACAGCAGGGCGATCGTAATCGCCGATCCCAGGAAGCCGATCAAGGCGCCTTCGATGAAGAACGGCCAGCGGATGAAGTTGTTCGTCGCGCCGACGAGCTTCATGATGCCGATTTCGCGGCGCCGCGCGAGAATGGTCATCTTGATCGTGTTGGAGATCAGGAACATCGCGGTCACGGCCAGGCCGACGACGATGACAAGACCGATATTGCGGACGGCGTTCGTTACTTTGAACAGCGTCTCGACCGTTCCCTTGCCATACTTCACGCTCGTGATCGGCTTCGTCTTGTCCGCGCTGCCGATGGCGTCGATCTTCTTCGCGGCGTACGCGATGTTCTGCGGATCGAACACGTCGACCGTGAACGAATCCGGCAGCGGATTGTTGGTCTTGTCGTACCCCTCCAGCAGCTCCGAGCCGTCGGCGCCGATGCTCGCGCGCAAATCTTCCAGCCCTTGCTCCTTGGACACGAACGCGACCTTCTTCACTTCGGGCAGATTCCCGATCGCGTTCTTCAGCTCGCTAATCTTCGCTTCCGGCGTGTCCAGCTGCAAATACACGCGGATCTGAACCTGACTTTCGATCTGATCGGCCACATTGTTGACGTTCAGCGCCAGCAGGAGGAATACGCCCAGAATGAACAGCGAAATGACGATGGAGCTCACGGAGGCGAAGGTCATCCATCCGTTGCGCACCACGTTCTTGACGCCCTCCCGCATATGGCGCAGCATGGTGCTAATTTTCATAGCCGTACTCTCCTCTCACTTCGTCGCGCACGATCTGGCCGTTCTCGATGGCGATGACGCGTTTGCGGAGCGTATTGACGATTTCCTTGTTGTGCGTAGCCATGATGATGGTGGTGCCGCGGAAATTGATTTCTTCGAGCAGGTTCATGATGCCCCAGGAGGTTTCGGGATCGAGGTTGCCTGTCGGCTCGTCCGCCACGATGACGGAAGGGTTGTTGACGATGGCGCGCGCGATGGCGACGCGCTGCTGCTCGCCGCCGGACAGCTGCTGCGGCAGGCTGTTATGCTTGCCCCGCAGGCCGACAAGTTCGAGCACGTCCATCGTCCGCTTCTTGATGATGCGCTTGGGCGCTTCGATGACTTCCATCGCGAACGCGATGTTCTCATAGACGGTCAGCTTCGGCAGCAGGCGGTAATCCTGGAATATCACGCCGATGTTGCGGCGGACGTACGGGATCTTGCGCGGCTTCAGCTTGCCGATATTGAAACCGTTGACGGAGATTTGGCCTTTGGTCGGAACTTCCTCGCGGTAGATCAATTTCATGAAGGTCGATTTTCCGGCCCCGGAAGGCCCTACCAGGTAAACGAATTCATTGCGTTCTATAAGAACGGAAACCCCGCGTAGCGCATGAGTGCCGTCGGCGTACGTCTTCCATATATCTTGAAGCTCGATCACAATATCACATCCTGTAGATAGTCAGCTTTTGTATATTCGACATATGGACGCCAAATCCTCTACGAAAGTCCCGAATTCTGCATTTTTCATATTTCTCATGTTGAGGTTTTTGACGACGCGCTGGCATATCGGCGTATATTTTTCGACAAAGCCGTCGATTGGGGCTGCGGCGGGTAAAGCTGTCCGAAAGGCGGCTTATCGGCTTATTCGCCTGTCTGCGGCAGGTGAGCAAAGTTGGTAAGGCTCTCTGCAAGTTTACTGCCGGATTAGGACCTAGTGGCAAATAACCGCCCGTCTGCGCATATACATGTACGACCCCCTACCAAGGCGACGGCCTGAATGTCTTCTGGCGGCGCTTGCCGCGCTGCATTCCGGCGAAATCGGGCCCAAGCATAGTTCAAGGAGTTGAGTGCATTGAAAATCAAGGTCCTCCATCTAACGTGGACATTGTTCGCGCTCTGTCTGCTGCTGTTCTCCGCCGGCTGGGGCGGCGTATGGGTCTACGCTTCGCAGAAGGCCGTACCGAAAGAATTGGCGCTTGCGATCGGCGGCGCCGCTGCCGGGAATCGCGCGACGGCGATTCATGGCAGCGCATCGACTGCTCTGAACGGCTTGAATATAGCGGACGCCAAAGCGACAATCGCCGAACGGAAGTCGGCGATCGAGCGGCTCCGCCTGACGGCGAGCGGCGGACCCTCGAACGCCCGGCAGCATTCCTGGACGCTGGCCGAGCTCGGTCTTGCCGTAGACGCGACGGCGGCGGAGGCCGCGCTCGACACGCTGGAACGCGGCAGCTTGCTCGAACGAGCCAAAGCCCGCTGGCGATTCCCGGATCGATTGCGCATCGCCGTGACCTGGGATCAAGCGAAGTTCAAGTCGCAAATGCGCAGCCAGTGGGGATTTCTCGACACCGGAGAGCCTGTCGACGCGAAGCGGACGATCACGAACGATGATCGGGTCGCGTACACGCCGCATAAAGACGCCTATCGGCTGGATACGGATGCGATGTTCCGAAGCGCTGTGAAGGCCGTGGAGTCGGCGCTCGGCCAGGACTGGAGCGGAGTCTTGAAGCCATTGGGCATTCAGGTCGAGCTTCAGGTCATTCATCCCGCCATCACCCTCGAGCGATTGAAAGCCGAAGGCGTGGAGCGCAAGATTAGCGCGTTCACGACCGATTTCAAGACAAGCGGCTCCGGGCGCGCGTACAACGTGGAAATGACGGCCCGTACGCTGGACGGCTGGGTGCTAGCTCCGGGCGACGTGTTCGACTACGGCAAGGTCGTCAAGGCCACGAACGAGCATTACGGCTACCGCGCAGCGCCGGTCATCTTGAACGGCGCATTCGTCGACGGGGTCGGGGGCGGCATCTGCCAAGTGTCCAGCACGCTGTACAATGCGGCGCTGCGGGCCGGGCTCGAGCTCGTGGAGCGGCGGAACCACTCCCTGCCGGTCTCTTATTTGCCGCTCGGCCAGGATGCGACGTTCGCGGAGGGAGCCATCAACTTCCGCTTCAAGAACACGACCGGCAAAACGCTCGTCATCCGCACGTCCGTCAAGGACCGGCGGTTGACCGTGAAGCTGTTCGGGACGATGCCGAAGAATGTCAGCTACACCATCGCCTCGAAGACGATCCGCACGATCGCCCCGACGGTCAAAGAAGTGGCGCGGGCCACGCTGAATCCCGGTTCACGGCAGCTCCTGACGCCGGGCAAATCGGGCTACATCGTGGAAACGTACCGCTCCAAGCTCGTGGACGGCAAAGTCGTCGCGAGCAGCCGGATCTCGCGCGATACGTATAAGGCGCAGCCCGTCGTGTACGCCGTTGCCCCGGAGCAAACGTCGCCCGGCGGCAGCCTGGAGGAGCAAAAGCCGCTGTTGGAGGACGGCGTGGCGGAGTGAGCGGTTGTGGAGCGGTTGTGGAGTAGTTGTCGAGTAGTTGTCGAGTAGTTGTTGAGTAGTTGTTGAGTAGTTGTTGAGTAGTTGTTGAGTAGTTGTTGAGTAGTTGTTGAGTAGTTGTTGAGTAGTCGTCGAGTGATTGTTGAGTGGTTGTTCGGAGATGGTAGTTGTGCAATATGCGGAATTTCGCGCTGTGCCGGGTTGCGCGAAGCGAGCAAGTATTGCGAAGTTCTGTGCCGCAGACAAAGAAGCCTCCTCCCGATGCCGACGATGTCGTCGGCCGGAAGGAGGCTTGTCCTGTTGGATACCTTGATGCGATTAACGGCTGCGTTCCGCGTATTCCGCGACCCAAGCCGCCGTTCCCGCCAGCTCGTTCTCGGCGCGAACGATCGCTTCGCCGACTTGCTTCGTAGCCGTGCCGCCGAAGACGTTGCGGGCGTTCACCACATTCTCCGGTTGAAGCACGGCGTAGATCCGCTCGTCGAACAGCGAAGAGAATTGCTTGAACTCGTCGAGCGTCAGGTCGAGCAAGTATTTGCCCTGCTGAATGCAGTACAGCACCGTCTTGCCGATGACTTCATGCGCCTGACGGAACGGCAGTCCTTTGCCGACGAGGAAGTCGGCGATGTCCGTCGCGTTGGAGAAGTCCTGGTTCACGGCCTGGCGCATCCGGTCCTTGTTGACTTTCATCGTCGCGATCATCGGCGCGAACAACTGCAGCGCGCCCTGCAGCGTGCGAACCGTATCGAACATGCCTTCCTTGTCTTCCTGCATGTCCTTGTTGTACGCAAGCGGCAGCGACTTCAGCACGGTCAGCAGGCCGACGAGGTTGCCGTAGACGCGGCCCGTCTTCCCGCGGACAAGCTCCGGCACGTCGGGGTTCTTCTTCTGCGGCATGATGCTGCTGCCCGTGCAGAACGCATCGTCCAGCTCCACGAAGTGGAACTCCGTGCTCGACCAGAGGATCAGCTCCTCGCTGAGACGCGACAGGTGCATCATGATGATCGATGCATGCGACAGGAACTCGAGGATGAAGTCGCGGTCGCTGACCGCATCCAGGCTGTTCTCGTACACGCGGTCGAACTTCAGCTGACTCGCCACGAAATGGCGATCGATCGGGAATGTCGTGCCTGCCAGCGCGCCTGCGCCGAGCGGCAGCATGTTCACGCGCTTGTAGCTGTCCTGCAGACGCTCGATGTCGCGGCCGAACATGCTGACATACGCCATCATATGATGCGCGAACAGAATCGGCTGCGCGCGCTGCAGATGCGTATAGCCCGGCAGGATCGTGTCGATGTTGGCTTTCGCCTGCGTTACGAGCGCCTCCTGCAGCTTGTGCAGCATGTCCACGAACTCGACGACGCGTTTGCGCAGGTACAGATGCATGTCCGTGGCTACCTGGTCGTTGCGGCTGCGCCCCGTGTGCAGCTTGCCGCCGACCGGTCCAACGTCGTCGATCAGCGTCTTCTCGATGTTCATATGAATGTCTTCGTCCGCAATCGCAAACTCCAAGTCGTTACGCTTGATGCGCTGCAGGACGCGGTGCAGGCCGTCCTTGATCGTCTCGACGTCCGCCGCCGGCAGGATGCCCTGCTTGCCCAGCATCGTGACATGCGCCAAACTGCCTTGAATGTCTTCCTCGGCCAACTCTTTGTCAAACGTAATCGATGCCGTATACTCTTCAACCAGCTGGTCGGTTTTCTTCGTAAACCGGCCGCCCCATAATTTACTCACGCGCGGTGCACTCCTTTGTCGTATCATGCCTATCTGCCGAACGACCCGGACCGGCATGATGCGCCGGCCCGGGTCAGCTTAAGCGGAATGCCCGGCTCTTATTCTCCCGGCCTTCCTATCGGCAAGCCCGCGTGACCGCCGGCCGCCATCTTTCGCTTATTCGCTTACTGCTTCTTGTTCTGCTCTACGCCGGACGACACTTTCAACCGCAGCGCGTTCAAGCGGATGAAGCCGGTTGCGTCGCCTTGGTCGTACGCTTTGGACGGATCGGCTTCCATCGTCGCGATGTCCGGGTTGTACAGGCTCACGGGGCTCTTCACGCCCGCGCCGATGACATTGCCTTTGTACAGCTTCAGGCGGACGACGCCGGTAACGTTCTTCTGGCTTTCCAGCACGAGCGCTTGCAGCGCGAGGCGCTCGGGCGCGAACCAGAAGCCGTTGTAGACGAGCGAAGCGTATTTGGCGATGAGCGAGTCGCGCAAGTGCATGACGTCGCGGTCCATCGTGAGCGACTCCATCTTGCGGTGCGCGGCGAACAGGATCGTGCCGCCCGGCGTTTCGTACACGCCGCGGCTCTTCATGCCGACGAAGCGGTTCTCGACCATGTCGACGCGCCCGATGCCGTGCTTGCCGCCCAGCTCATTGAGTTTCTCCATGACTTGCAGCGGGCTCAGCTGTTCGCCGTTAATGGCGGTGCAGTTGCCGGCCTCGAACGTCAGCTCGACATATTCGGCTTGGTCCGGCGCATCCTCAGGGGATACGGACAGTACGTACATGCCCTTGTTCGCATCGCTGCTCGGATCGAACCACGGATCTTCCAGCATGCCGCTCTCGAAGCTGATGTGCAGCAGGTTGCGGTCCATGGAGTACGGCTTCGCCGCGGATGCTTGTACCGGAATGTTGTGCTTCTCCGCATAGGCGATCATTTCCGCGCGGCCCGGGAACTGCTCGCGGAATTCTTCGATGCGCCAAGGCGCGATAACCGCGATGTCCGGCGCCAGCGCGGCAGCCGTCAGCTCGAAGCGCACTTGGTCGTTGCCTTTGCCCGTCGCGCCGTGCGCGATCGCCGTCGCGCCTTCCGCGCGCGCGATGTCGACCATGCGCTTCGCGATCAGCGGACGCGCGATGGACGTGCCGAGCAGATATTGACCTTCATACAGTGCGCCCGATTGGAACATCGGGTAGATGAAATCTTGCGCGAATTCGTCGCGCAGGTCGTCGATGTACACTTTCGACGCGCCTGTCGCCAGCGCTTTCGCTTCGAGGCCGTCGAGCTCGTCCTTCTGGCCGATGTCGGCGGTGAAGGCGATGATTTCGGCGTCATACGTTTCTTTGAGCCATTTCAGAATAACCGACGTATCCAGACCGCCGGAGTATGCAAGAACGATTTTTTCCTTTGCCATAAGTACGCTCCTTAAAGGATGATAATTTCGGGAAACTTTAAGTGCATGCCCTGCGGGCGAGGTGGGCTCCAATCGCTGTTGTAGTCGGATTATTTTTGATCACCTAAAATATAAATAGGGTATAATCCGACTACAAAGGCGACCGTTAACACTTTTCCACCTCACCCCGCCCTCCGGGCACTTCTTAAATGATTTCCTGGAGTGAGCTGGGACAGAAAACCGTGGGTCTCGGCATGAGCCAAGCCTCGCCCGCAGCCTGCTTCACGGTCAGAACCTATCCGGGCGCCAGCCGCAAGCAGGCTACAAAGCAAAAACCAACATCTATATGCAAAGCCTTAACTCCGTTAACCCATGATCGCGGCCATGATCGCCTTCTGCGCGTGCAGCCGGTTCTCCGCCTGGTCGAAAATGATGGAATGATCGCCGTCGATGATGCCTTCGCTGACTTCTTCGCCGCGGTGCGCCGGCAGGCAGTGCATGAAGATGAAGTCGCTCTTCGCGCGGCTGACGAGCTCCTCGTTCACTTGATAGCTCGCGAACGCCTGCTCGCGCTCCTTCTGCTCCGCCTCGAAGCCCATGCTCGCCCATACGTCCGTGTAGACGACGTCCGCGCCCTCGATCGCTTCGCGCGGATCGCGGCATACGTGGATGCGCGCGCCCGTCTCGGCGGCGTATTCCTTGGTCATGCGCACGACGTCTTCGTCCGGCTCATAGCCTTCCGGCGTCGCGACCGACATATGCATGCCGAGCTTCGCAGCGCCGATGAGCAGCGAGTGCACCATGTTGTTGCCGTCGCCGATGTAGGCGATTTTAACGCCTTCCAGGCGGCCCTTGTGCTCCAGCACCGCTTGGTAGTCGGCCAGTACCTGGCACGGATGCGCCAGGTCGGTAAGGCCGTTAATGACCGGCACCGTCGCGGCGCGCGCCAGTTCGATGACGGTGCGGTGCGCGAACGTGCGGATCATCATGCCGTCCAGGTAGCGCGACAGCGTCTGCGCCGTGTCGGACACGGTTTCGCCGCGGCCGATCTGCAGGTCGTTGCGGCTCAGGAACAACGCCTGGCCGCCGAGCTGGTACATGCCGACCTCGAACGATACGCGCGTGCGCGTCGACGATTTCTCGAAAATCATCCCGAGCGTCTTGCCCTTCAGCGGATGATACGTCTCGCCATCCTTCAGCTTGCGCTTCAGGTCGATCGCCAGGTCGATCAGATACCGGATTTCATCCGGCGTGTAATCGGACAGCTCTATAAAATCGCGGCCTTTCAGGCTGACCGCGAGTTCTTCCTTCAACAATGGGGTCATCGTGAATCTCCTCTCGTTACAACTGCGCCGCAGCGGTCTGGTCTGCGAATACCGAGGTCAGGATGCTTACGCCTTGATCGACTTCCTCGCGCGAAATAATCAGGCTCGGCAGCAGACGGACGACGTTCGGTCCGGCCGTGATGACGAACAAGCCGCGCTGCTGCGCTTCCGCGACGATTCCGGCGACCGGTCCGGTGCATTCGATGCCGATAATCATGCCTCTGCCGCGAACCTCTTTCACGAACGGATTGCCGGCCAGCTTGGCACGCAGCTCGCTAATCAAGTATTCGCCCGTCACTGCCGCGCGGTCGGCCGCTTTCTCTTTAAGGATCGTTTCGATCGTCACTTTCACGACGGCCGTCGCGATCGGCGTTCCGCCGAACGTGGAACCGTGGCTGCCCGCCGAGAAGGCCTCGGACAGCTCGCCCTTCGCCAGCATGGCGCCGACCGGGAAGCCGCTTCCCAGACCTTTCGCAAGCGTGAAAATATCCGGTTCGATTCCGTAGTGCTGGAAACCGAACATTTTGCCGGTACGACCCATGCCCGTTTGAATCTCGTCGACGATGAGCAATACGCCGCGTTCCTTGCAAAGCTTCGCCAGGTGCTGAAGGAAGGCCGGCTCGACCGGGATAATGCCGCCTTCGGCTTGAATCGTCTCGATCATGACCGCGGCCGTCTTATCGGTAATCGCCGCTTCCAGCGCATCGATGTCATGCAGCGGAATATAGCGGAAGCCTTCCGGCAGCGGCAGGAAGCCTTCTTTCACTTTCTCCTGGCCGGTTGCCGTCAGCGTCGCCAGCGTACGTCCGTGGAAGGATTGGGCGAACGTAAGAATCTCGTAGCGGCCGTTGCCCTTCACCTTCTGCTGGTAACGGCGGGCGAGCTTGATCGCCGCCTCGTTCGCTTCCGCGCCGGTGCTGCAGAAGAACACTTGGTCCGCGTGGCTGTTGTCCGTGAGCAGCTTCGCCGCCGCCTCCTGGTTCGGTATGTGGAACAGGTTGGAGACATGCCACAGCTCATCGAGCTGCTTCACGAGCGCGTCCTTCACCGGCTTCGGCGCATGGCCGAGGTTCGTAACGGCAATGCCGCTCATGAAATCGAGATATTTGTTGCCTTGGTCGTCCCACAGCCAGCTGCCCTCGCCTTTCACCAGCGCGATCGGATATCTGGCATATGTCGGGAACAGCGAGCTTCCCCCGTTCACTGCAGCGCCATTGTTCGTTTCGCTCATCTTACGTTCACCCTCTCAATAAAAATAAATGAATTATTGCTGTACGATCCGCGTGCCGATGCCGCCTTCGAGTACGGCCTTGCTGAGCACGCCCGGCATGTCGCCGTTCACGATCACGACTTCCTTCACGTCGCCCTGGATGCAGGCGATCGCCGCGCGCACCTTCGGAATCATGCCGCCGTAAATCTCGCCGCTTGCGATCATCGCTTCGATCTGCTCGACCGTCACGGACGGCAGCACCTGCTTCTCGCCGTTCATGATGCCCGGCACGTCGGTGACGACGATCATCCGCTCCACGCCGAGATGCGAAGCGACCGCGCCGGCCGCCGTGTCCGCGTTGATGTTGTACCGCTGCGCCGCCGCGTCGATGCCGATCGGGGCGATGACCGGGATGTAGCCCATGTTCATCACGCCTTCGATGATCGCGGCGTTCACGTCCGTCACGTCGCCGACGAAGCCGATCTCGGCCGCGTTCGCCACCGGCCGTGCCTGAATCAGCTCGCCGTCCACGCCGGAGAGGCCGAGCGCGCGCGCGCCGCTCTGTTGGATGCGGCGGACGATCTCCTTGTTGATGCGCCCCGCCAGCACCATCTCGACAACGTCCAGCACTTCATTGCTCGTCTTGCGCAGGCCGCCGACGAATTCGCTCTCGATGCCGAGCTTGCCGAGCGTCTCGGAGATCGCCGGACCGCCGCCGTGCACGATGACCACCTTCACGCCCTGCGCCTGCAAGTCGCGCAGCTCCTCGAAGAAGGAGGCCGGCAGCGCCGCAAGCGTGCTGCCGCCGCATTTCATGACAAACCGTTGTTCCATGGATCGATCCGTTCCCTTCTAACCGAAATTCAACGCTGCCTCCGCTACGTACGGTACGCCTACGTACGGTACGCCGCGTTGATGCGGACGTAATCGTACGTCAGGTCGCAGCCCCATGCCGTTGCCGTACCTTCGCCCATATGGAGATCCACGTGGATGACGACCGTGTCGCCCTTCAAATATTCCAGCGCGGCGTCCTCTTCGAACGCCACCGGACGCGATTGCGTCAACGTGACGATGTCGCCGAGCGCGATGTCGACCGTCTCTACGTTGACCGTCACGCCCGCGCGGCCGACCGCCGCGATAATGCGGCCCCAGTTCGCGTCCGCGCCGAACACGGCCGATTTCACGAGCGACGAGCCGATGACCGTCTTCGCGATCGCCTGCGCCGCCGCGTCATCCGCCGCGCCGCGCACCTGCACTTCCACCAGCTTCGTCGCGCCTTCGCCGTCGCGCGCGATCGCTTTCGCCAGCACTTCGCACACGTAGCGAAGGCCTTCGGCGAACGCCGCGTAGTCCGCGTGGCTCTCCGTCAGCTCCGCATTGCCGGCACAGCCGCTGGCCATCGCAACGAGCATATCGTTCGTGCTCGTATCACCGTCCACCGTAATCATGTTGAACGTCAGGTCCGTGGCTTGGCGGAGCAGCTTGTGCAGCGCTTCACTGCCGATCGCCGCGTCCGTCGTCACGAAACCGAGCATCGTCGCCATGTTCGGATGGATCATGCCGCTGCCTTTGGACGCGCCCGCGATATGTACGGTGCGGCCGTCCACATTGACGGATACGCACGCTTCCTTCTTCACGAGGTCCGTCGTCAGAATCGCCTGGCAGAAGTCGTTCGCCGCTTCGTAGGAGTCGCCCAGCCGGGCAGGGAGCTCCGCGATGCCGCCGCGCACGCGGTCCATCTTCAGCAGCTCGCCGATCACGCCCGTCGATGCCACGGCCACCTGCTCCGCGGGCACGCCGATCGCTTGCGCGAACGCGCTGCGCATCTCGTACGCGTCGGCTTCGCCCTGCTTGCCGGTGCACGCGTTGGCGTTGCCGCTGTTGACGATGACGGCGCGCAGCTTGCCGCCTGCGCCGATGCTCGCGCGCGTGACGGCGATCGGCGCCGCCTGGAACGCGTTCGTCGTGTACACGCCGGCCGCCGCGGCGGGTACGTCGCATACGATGGCGCCGAGATCGTGGCGCGTCGTTTTCTTCAGGCCGCAGTGCAGGCCGGCGGCTCTAAAGCCCTTGGGGGTCGTGACCGAGCCGTTCGGCACGACCGTGAATGATGCGGAAGTGTTCCCCTGTCCCATTGTTCAATCGCTTCTCCTTCTGCGCATAGGGTTCTATTTTAAGGATATACCGGTACGAAATTGAGCCCGAGCGACTCGTCCCAGCCCATCATCAGGTTGAGGTTCTGGATCGCTTGGCCCGCGGCGCCCTTCACAAGGTTGTCGATGACCGATACGATCGTGACGCGGTTCGTGCGCGGATCGACCGCAAAGCCGATGTCGCAATAGTTGGAGCCCGCCACTTCTTTGGTCGCCGGATAGGTGCCGTTCGCGCGAATGCGCACGAAATGACGGCCTTCGTAATAATTGCGGTACTGCGAGACAAAATCCTCGTTCGCGTACGTGCCGTTCATCGTCGCGTACATCGTGCTCATGATGCCCCGCGTCATCGGCACGAGATGCGTCGAGAACGTCGTGACGATCTTCTTGCCCGCCGCATCCGACAGCACCTGCTCGATCTCCGGAATATGCTGATGCTTGTTCAGCTTATACGCTTTGAAATTCTCGTTGATCTCCGCATAATGGTTCCCCAGGCTCAGACCGCGTCCCGCCCCGGATACGCCGGATTTCGCGTCGATGACAATGGAGGCCGGATCGATCATCCCGGCCTTCACCGCAGGCACCAGGCCGAGCAGCGTCGCCGTCGGGAAGCAGCCGGGATTGGAGAGCAAGTCTGCGCCGCGGACGGAGTCCCCGTACACTTCGCATAAGCCGAACACCGCCCGATCCAGGTATTCCTGCGCCGCTGCTTCTTTCTTATACCAAGTCTCGTATTCCGCGCGGTCCTTAAGCCTATGGTCGCCGGACAGATCGATGACCTTCAAGCCCTCGGCCAGAAGCGATGGTGCTATTTTTGAAGCGACGCCCGCAGGCGTCGCGAGAAATACGACATCGGCCTTGCTCTTGATGAGCGCCGGATCTACGTCGTCCAGCATGCCCGTTTGAATTTCAAGCAAATGAGGAAAACCTTCCGCGATCGGCGCGCCCGCGCTCGATGAGGATACGACCGACGTCACTTCCACTTGCGGGTGTCCCGCCAGAAGCCGGATCAGCTCCACGCCGCCGTAACCGGTCGCTCCGATGATCGCTGCTTTAACCACTGTGCTCATTTACGTCTCTCCCATCCTTATCCTTCCTAGTTACTCATTGTACACAAACGGAAGGATCGTGGAAATAGCTTTTGCTTTGTATTATTATACATTCGCATTTATATAAATACAACGCTAAATTCATCCGTTTTTAGGGCAGCTGAAATCCTTCTCCCAGCACTTCCGCGGTGTCGCTGATGATGACGAACGCACTTGGATCGGCCGTCTTAACCAAGCTCTTCAGCTTCGATACTTCGCCCCTGCCGACGACGACCATCAGCACCGTTCTCGCCTCTCCCGTATAGCCGCCGTGCGCGTCCAGCTTCGTCAGCCCGCGGTCCAAATCATGCAGCACGACCTGCGAAATGGTCTCCGGCCGTTCGGAAATAATAAACGCGACCTTGGAGACCGCCAGTCCCGTCTGTACGAAATCGATCGTCTTGCTCGTGGCGAACAATCCGACCAGCGCGTAGAGCGCGTTCTCCGGCGCGATCAGGATGCCCGCCATCGCAATGACGATGCCGTCGAACATCGGCACGGCCAGCGCGAGCTTGATGCCCGTGAACCGGTGCAGCAGCTGTGCGGCCAAGTCCAGCCCGCCCGTGGACGCCTTGCCGCGGAAGACGAGGCCTAGCCCGGCCCCTACGCCAATGCCGCCGTAGATGGAGGCCAGCATGGCGTTGTCCGTCGGGGGCTCCCAATGCGACGTCATCAGCACGAACAAGGGCAGCACGAAGGAGCCGAGCGCCGTCTTCAGCGCGAACCGCTTGCCGAGCAGCCACAGCCCCAGCAGGAATAACGGCACGTTGAGCGCCCACTGCGTATAAGCGGGCGGGATGCCCGTCTCATAGTGTACGAGAATGGATATGCCCGACACGCCGCCGGACGCGATGCCGAGCGGAACGAGAAACATGTTGAAACTGATCGCGATGAGGAAGGCCCCCGCCAGCAGCAGCACGACGCTGAGCAGCGCCTCGCTTCTGGCGCCGGCGGACCGCGCCTTGCGTTTGTTGACGCGGTCTTCGCGATGATTGTCCTGACTTGCGGCAGATGCCGTTCCCCGCTCGCCTTGCGGCTGATGCTTATCCTTCGAATGATTGCCCATGCTTGCCGATCTCCCTTGTCGTCGCCGCGGCATTGCCGCAGCCGCTGATTATCGCCATTCGCGTTCCATTATGCATATGTATGACGTATACCGAGAGCGCCGGCTTGCAACGGCGCCCTGCCTTTCCGTGCTGCCCGCCTCGCAGATTCGGGACGCATTTCGTTCGTTGCCGCGCTGCCCCTTTACTACGGCTAAGGATTTCTCTCCATGCCAAAAAGAGTTCCGACACTTTAGTGTCGGAACTCTTTGCTATGCCTATGCATCCGTGCCATGAATTGGCTTAGTCGGCGTTCTCGTCATGGCGGATCTTGCTGCGCAAGTACCCGTCGATGAACATATCCAGATCGCCGTCCATGACCGCGCCGACGTTGCCGGTTTCCACCGAGGTGCGGTGATCCTTCACCATGCTGTACGGATGGAAGACATAGGAGCGGATCTGGCTGCCCCAGGCGATATCGGACTGTTCGCCGCGAATTTCCGCGAGCTGCTTCTGCTGCTCTTCGATCTTGCGCTCGTAGAGCTTGGAACGAAGCATCTGCATCGCGCGCTCCCGGTTCTGGATTTGCGAACGCTGCGTCTGGCACGAGACGACGATGCCGGACGGCACATGCGTAATCCGAATCGCCGACTCCGTCTTGTTGATGTGCTGGCCGCCGGCGCCGCTCGCCCGGTACGTGTCCACCTTCAAATCCTCGCTGCGGATGTCGATTTCGATATCGTCGTCGATCTCCGGCATGATGTCGCAGGAGACGAAGGAGGTGTGCCGGCGTCCCGATGCGTCGAACGGCGAGATCCGCACGAGCCGGTGCACGCCCTTCTCCGCTTTCAGATAACCGTACGCGTTATGGCCTTTGACGGAAATCGTGACGCTCTTGATGCCCGCTTCGTCGCCGGCCAAGTAATCGAGGAGCTCGACCTTGAAGCCGTGCTTCTCGGCCCAGCGCGTATACATCCGGTACAGCATCTGGCCCCAGTCCTGCGACTCCGTGCCGCCGGCGCCGGGATGCAGCTCAAGGATCGCGTTCAACCGGTCGTACGGCTCGTTCAGCAGCAGCTGCAGTTCGAATTCGCCTACTTTGGCGACGAGGTCGGCGACGCTCTTCTTCAGCTCCGCGGCCATGTCCTCGTCGTCTTCCTCTTCCGCCAGCTCCAGCATCGTCTGGAGATCCTCCTGATCGGCGTTCATCCGTTCGTATTGATCCACGACGGACTTCACCGCATTCAGCTCGGAAATGGTGTTTTGCGCGCGCTCGTTGTCATCCCAGAAGTCCGGCGCGCTCATTTTCTCCTCGAAATTCAAGATCATCTCTTGCTTCAGATCTAAGTCAAAGAGACCCCCTGAGTTCTTGGAGACGCTTCGCCACTTCGCGCAGGTCTTGCTTCACCGCTGTATCTATCATGACTGTCGCTTCACCTCAACATTCGGTTCTTTGCCCTACGTTATGCACCGGCCAGGCTTATTGTCCGTGGCATTGCTTGTATTTCTTGCCGCTGCCGCACGGGCAAGGATCGTTGCGCTTCACGCGCTCGTCCTTGCGAACCGGACGCTTCTGCGCATTCTCGCTGCTGCCGCCGGATTCCGTCTGGCCCTTGGCCACTTCCTGGCGCTCCAAGTTATTCTCGACATGCGCCTTCATGATATACTTCGTCACTTCTTCTTGGATATGCTCGATCATTTCCTTGAACATCTCGAAGCCTTCGAATTGATACTCGCGCAGCGGATCGGTGCCGCCATACGCGCGCAAATGAATCCCTTGGCGCAGCTGGTCCATCGCGTCGATGTGATCCATCCACTTGCTGTCGACCGCGCGCAGCACGACGACCTTCTCGAATTCGCGCATCGTCTCCGCGCCGATGGCTTCTTCGCGCTGATTGTACAGGGCGATGACGTTCTCGAGCAGGAAATCGATGATTTCCTGCGGCTCTTTGCCCCACAGGTCATCCTTCGTAATCATATCTTCGTTCAGGAAATTACCTTCCGCGTAATCGACGATTTCCTGCAGCTCCCAGTTCTCCGGAATATCGTCCGACGGGCAATGCGCTTCGACGATCTTCGTGACGACCGGCTTGATCATTTCAAGCACGATCTCGCGGATGTTCTCGGAGAAGAGCACCTCGCGGCGCTGCTTGTAGATGATTTCCCGCTGCTGGTTCATGACGTCGTCGTATTGGAGGACGATTTTACGCTGATCGAAGTTGTTGCCCTCCACCCGCTTCTGCGCCGACTCGATGGCCCGCGAGATCAGTCGGCTCTCGATCGGCTGGTCTTCCTCGAAGCCGAGCCGTTCCATCATGCCCATGATGTTCTCCGAGCCGAAACGGCGCATGAGATCATCCTCGAGGGACAGATAGAATTGCGAAGAGCCCGGATCGCCTTGACGGCCAGCACGACCGCGAAGCTGGTTATCGATCCGGCGGCTTTCATGGCGCTCCGTGCCGATGATATGCAGGCCGCCGAGCGCGTCGACGCCCTCTTCCAGCAAAATATCCGTACCGCGTCCGGCCATGTTCGTCGCGATCGTGACCGAGTTCGACTGACCGGCGCGCGAGATGATTTCCGCTTCTTCGGCATGGTATTTGGCGTTCAGCACTTTGTGCTGGATGCCGCGCTTCTTCAGCATCTCGGACAGCTTCTCCGAATTCTCGATCGATACCGTACCGACCAGCACCGGCTGCTTGTTCGCATGGCGCTTGACGATCTCCTCGACGACCGCTTTGAACTTGCCGTTCTCCGACTTGTACACGACGTCCGCGATATCGTCCCGGACATTCTTCTTGTTGGTCGGCACTTGAATGACTTCAAGCCCGTAAATCTTCTTGAACTCTTCTTCCTCCGTCTTCGCCGTACCGGTCATGCCGGACAGCTTGCGGTACATCCGGAAGTAGTTCTGGAACGTGATCGTCGCCAGCGTCATGCTTTCGTTCTGGACCTTGATCTGTTCCTTCGCTTCGATCGCCTGGTGCAAGCCGTCGCTGTAACGGCGGCCCGCCATCAGACGGCCCGTGAACTCGTCGACGATAACGACTTCGTCATCCTGCACGACGTAATCGACGTCGCGCTTCATGATCACATGCGCTTTCAGCGCCTGTTGAATGTGGTGGTTGACGAGGACGTTGGCGTGATCGTACAAGTTCTCGATGCCGAACGCCTTCTCGGCTTTCTCCACGCCCGCTTCCGTCATGTTGACGGTCCGCAGCTTGATGTCTACCGTGAAATCCTCTTCTTCCTTCAAGCGCTGCACGAAACGATCCGCTGCAAAATACATCTCCGTCGACTTCGCGGCCTGACCGGAAATAATAAGCGGGGTACGCGCTTCGTCGACGAGAATGGAATCCACTTCGTCAATGATCGCATAATAAAGCGGACGCTGTACCATCTGTTCCTTATACAGCACCATGTTGTCGCGCAAATAGTCGAAGCCGAACTCATTGTTCGTTCCGTATGTGATGTCGCACGCATACGCTGCCTGCTTCTCGTCATGCGAGAGGCCATGCAGGTTGCAGCCGACGGTCATGCCTAGAAATCTATATAACTGGCCCATTTGCTCGCTGTCGCGCATCGCGAGATAGTCGTTGACGGTAACGACGTGAACGCCTTTGCCGAGCAAAGCGTTCAAATACGTTGCCAGCGTAGCGACCAGCGTTTTACCTTCGCCGGTCTTCATCTCGGCGATCTGGCCTTCATGCAGCACCATGCCGCCGATCAGCTGGACATCGTAGTGTCGCTTGTCCAAGACGCGCTTGGACGCTTCTCTTACAACGGCGAACGCCTCCGGGAGCAGAGCATCGATATCCTCTCCTTGTTCCAGACGGCTGCGGAATTCCACCGTCTTCTCTCGAAGGCCTTCATCCGAAAGCTGAGCGATCTGCGGCTCCAGTCCGTTGATCTCCTCTACAGTACGCATAAGACGCTTTATCTCTCGTTCGTTGGCGTCTCCGAATAATTTTTTTACAAGTCCGAGCATGGTCTTCCCCTTTCGATGTTACGCCTGTTTGCATAAATTGTAACAGTTTGCGGCAGTTCTCGCAATGTTACCGGCCTTAGGGATAAGATGGATACGCGCCGCTCTCCCGCCAGCCGCCGGGATGCAAAGAGGCCCTGGTTGCCCAGGGCCCGATCTTCTTGTTCCTAACTAGTCCGCACTAGTCCGCTTCCAGCAAACCGTACCGGCCATCGCCGCGTCTATAGACGACGTTGACCTCCTTCGTTTCCGAATTCGCGAACATGTAGAAGGAGTGGCCGACCATATTCATTTGCAGAATCGCCTCTTCGACGTCCATCGGTTTTAATAGGAAGCGTTTCGTGCGGACCAGCTCGTAATCCTCTTCCTCGTCCGCAACGCGGACCGCTGCTCCGTCTTCCTTGAACATCGTCCGAATGCCGCTTCCTTTTCTAAACTTGCTATTTATTTTCGTCTTATGTTTGCGTATTTGACGCTCCAGTTTGTCCACCACCATATCGATGGACGCATACATATCTTCGCTTCGCTCTTCGGCTCTGAGGACCACGCTGGCCAGCGGGATCGTCACCTCTATGACGTGTCTTCCTTTCGTCACGGACATCGTGACGTGTGTTTCGGAGGGGATTGGCGCTTCAAAATACTTTTCCAGGCGGTTCAGTTTCTTCTCGACATAATCGCGCATGGCGTCTGTCACCAAGATGTGTTGACCTCGAATATTGTATCTCATGTGCATTCCTCCTTTACATGATCTTAGTATAACATTTATATCGGCGTATCTCAAAGATATTATCAGTATTTTTGGAATTATCTAAAAACTATTGTCGAATTGATGTCTATGCGTTTTCGGGTGATTCAGCCCCTCCGAATTGAAGAGCCACCAAACTGGTGGCTCGAATACTCACAGAACCCGCAATACTGTCAGGTTAATAGAAATAGATTTGGTAGAGGCAGCCGATAGAAACAGACCAAAGCCTGTGAGCTTAACGTCGTCCTGGGACGTTTATCTGGAATGCCCTAAATTCGCACAGTCAATCCGATCGATCCAAAACTCCCGTTCCTGCGGCACTTCCTTCGGTACGGTTGAGAATGCACCCTTGAAACCGTTAGCGATAAGAATTGGCGTTAATTGCTCTCTCATCGCTTCGAAGTGGACACCTCCGCCGAAGGCAGGCGTGTACCACTCGGAATAAGACCCTAACGCTCCTTTAAGATACTCCCGGCAAGGCTTAATTTCCTTGTCGTAGAACTGCCGAGGGTCCCCGCAATATGGAAGATGCTCATGACAGTGTACCCCTATGGTCATTCCTTCACGATGCATATGCTTGATTTCCCGCTCCGTCAAGTAAAAATCATCAATGAATTTCGCTTTATCCGGGAACAAGGTGTCAAATACCGCCCCCAGAATTTCAGTTGCTTCTTCCGTCGTTAACTTGATATTCAACATGTACTTGTTATACCTGCGCAGTCTATCCTGTTCGTAGGAATAGGTTGCGCTTGCTTCTTCTATGCCGGTCGTATCATGCTTCGAACGGATCCGTTCCCAGATTTCCTCATCAGATACAAACGAGAGAGCGGTGTGTACCAGGTGAAACACAGGAATAATGCCCGAAACTAAAGGACCTGACATTACGGTAAAATAAGCAGGGACCCCTTTGCGCTTCAAGATGTCAAACGCATTGATATATTGATCCTTCGTACCGTCATCGAAAGTCAAGATGCACCATGGCCTTGATCGGGGCTTATCCATCTGATCCAGTGAAATAATATCATAGGTTTTGCTTAGCGTATCAATCTGGTGTGCAAAGTCCCGAGGCGACAAAGGGAAAATGCCTTTCCAGCCCTCTCGCTCCCGGATATAATGATACATTACGGCAAGATTATTCATAAACATTCCATCCCGCAGGCAGCGGCCAAATATTCGGGCGGTCCATATCGCAATCCGATTTTACGAAGTAGGTGTCGTCAATAGCGATTGGTGCAGCCTGCCCTTGACCACCCTTGATTTTCCAAACGAAATTGATCGGGCTCACCCGGTGGCGGAACGGTTGAAATAAACCTGCAAGACCATTCTCATCCGGCGTAAAGTCAGGGTTCTGCAATCTGAACCCGGCAAGCGTGAGTAGATGCTCCAGCTTGTTATTGCTGATTTGGAAGTCAGCTGCCGCACAGCCATTCTGTTTGGCCCATGCCAGCACGCCGGCAATTACATTTCTGAAACTCGGATCATCCTCGCCGCTCCACACTGCGCTGGAACGCGGAATTAATTCGATCATCCGCAGTACTTTCAGACCATGCATCTCTTCATTCGCCGGATCATATACACGGTCAATACGTGCCACGACCACCCCGCTATCCAATGGATCGCCAAATATGACATAGCGGTAGCCTTCGCTATTCAGATATCTCCATTTCCAGAAAGAAGCGCTGCGATACTGATAGAATGAGAACTTGCCTGAAATGCTGATGTGGAATAACCGTTCAAGCTGCTCGGGCTTAATGTTATCATTCGGGCTTATGGCAGCCACCAGGCTGCTGTGGACCTTATCCGCCCACTCCTCTATGCTGACCTGATCCACCTTGTTCATAAGGAGCTGCATATAGCCTTCTGCATCAAGCGGGATCACATAGCGATTCAATGAAGGGGAATAGGAGTACCCCATTCGCTGGTACATTGGCGCAACCTGCAAGTTGCATCCAAGCGTCAAGCTGACCGGATTATGCTTCTCCGTTTCCCTTAATAACATCACTCCCAGGCCGCTGGTTCTATACTTCTCGTCAATGACCCACATCGTCAGTCCGCAGCCTCTCACCAGATCGCCGTTCACCGCATACTCGCTTGGGATATTGCCCAGAAAGCCGATGATGCTCTCATTCTCCTTCAATAATAGCGATTGACAGTTATCATCTTCATGAATGCGGTATTGCCAGTCAAATAGCGTTTTATCGTAAATCGCATGCTTCGGCGCCCAGTTCTTCTGCAAGAATGCAACCAGCTCTTCAAAGTCGCTGTCGCAGTAATTAACTATTTTCATATCGTCCTATCCCTTTCAAGCAATTCGAATAGTCCCCATTCCCTGTGGTACACCCAAGCGATCTTCCGATTGGCGAAAGCAGCGGCAGGGACAGGCTGTTGAATGACTTTAAATTGATGTGATTCCGCACAACTTAAGGATTCGTGGATATCATCGACCTCGAAACAAAGATGAACGAATTTATTGCCTTTCTTCAGGCTGTTATGAATAGGCGATTGATCATTAAGGGGTTGAATTAACTCAATCGATGCATCCGCTATCGATACGAAGCCAACCTTGACGCGCTGAATCGGATCTTCCGTAATCTCTTCCTGATCCAAGTACTGACTATCAATTTGATTCACAGCCAGACCGATGTGATGCAGCTTGGCAGATGGTCCGAATAATTGCAAGTTCATGTCTGGGCCTCCGGTTAGTTGGCTAGCTCTTGGGCGATGTCCACAATGGCTTGGACGGAATCGATATTTGCAATATGATCAATGGGAATCGATATCCCGAATACGGATTCGATCTCCAGAATGAGATTCAACTGTCCCAGGGAATCCCATTTCTCAAAATCATTCTTGACACTCTCAAGCTTTACTTGCTCGACAGGTACCTCCATCACTGCGGAAACGATTGTACGAATTTGCTCTACTCGGTTCACTTGTGCATCACTCCTCGATGAATGTAATATAGTTCGGCATGTGAATCTGATCGGCATCCAGCCGTTCTGTACTGCCCGGCACATACTTTTCTTTCATGAAATCAATAAAAGGTTTGTTCTTTGACGTTTCTATGCAGCGTGCTGTCAGACGGCTTGATCCGGCCGCAAGCAAGGCATAGTACAGCATGGCTTCTTCAATGCCTTTTCCCATTACGCGGCAGCTCATGACAAAATCGTGAATCTCGGCTTGATCGGCTTCCATTCGTGAAAGAGATAGGATCCCTGTATATCCCGAAGTGCCGAATTTATCTTCAACCTCAAACACAAAGACGGAATGATCCGCTTGATTGCTCCACGTCCAGTAATCTTCTGTCGTGAACCTGCGCGTCGCCATATTGAATTGGTTTGTTTTGTTCAATAACTGAACCACGCGCGGCAGCAAGGCCGCATTCAGCTTGGTTACTCTCACCTTCAGTTCCAACGAGCTCAGCCAGTCTTCCAAGGAACCAACCAGCCTCTTCCCTTCCTGCCGCTGTTGTTCGATTTGGAACCACTTGCCCCTGTCCCGATCTTCTTCAGTAACGCTTGAGGTCTCGAAACAATTCAGCGTGTGGATAAAAACAGGGTACTGCGTGTAATCTTCAGGTAAGTCAGGGACGTAAATCCCAGGAAGGGCTTGTCTGATCCGGTCTCGCTCGATGGGGTTATCGTCCAGGAATACAACCGATTGAAGCCCTAAATGGAGTTCATTCACAATTTCCAGAATGTTCTGGGCTTTATCCTCCCAATTGATGCGCAGCGCCGAGAAATCCGCTTTCTTCAAAATCATCTCAGGATGCTGCTCAATCATTTCAAGTGCGGTCTGCTCATTGTTCTTACTGGATATCCCTAATAGAATCCCCCGGCTAGCAAGCCGTTTCAGCTCTCGTTGAAATGCCTTGAAGCTTTCTCCAACCGGATCGATCCCGCCGAGCTTAATATTTTCCATGCCATCATCGCCAATAATGCCGCCCCATAGCGTGTTATCCAAATCGCAGATGATGAGTTTCTTGGATTGTCCGAGCAGGCCGCAGACGACAGCTTTCATCTCTTGGGCGACGAATGCGAATAGATCTCTGGTGAATGGGATTTTGCCAAGCGCGTACATTTTGCTATCGTAGCTTTTCTTCTGGATGGCTGCATACCAGTACGTGGAATCCAGAATAATGAATGATTTATGTCCACTAAGCCGCTCGGCTAGCCGAAGATTCATTTGCATGAGAATATTAGTTAGGCCTGTATTATGTTTATTCGTAAGTGTCTGTATCCACCTGTAATGCGGCGGAACGGACCAAGAGGCTACAAATACAAAGCGGCTGTTCATACCGGATGGGATCAACATGTCACAGAAGTCATCGACTTCTTGCATGATTTGGCCGATATTCACAGCCTCGTAATCAAGCACCTTCTTAAAGGATGGAACCATCGTCTCCGGACTTGTCCATACGAGATGCGCATCCAGCCCTTCCCTCCACGACGGATGGTTGAGATTCATAAGCAGTTGGTGAACTTGATTATAAGGACCTTCAATTGCCTCTATCGCAATTCCATGCGAGGGCTCTGCTAATAAGCGAACCATTGGATTCAAGTTCCAATCCGACAGTAGCAGCATTCTTATGGGTTGCATTGATGAGCCTGACCTCCTCTGCCGCTGTTCCATGCTCCTGCTTCCTATTTCATAATAACTGCGCTTCCGCATAAGTCGCTGATCGGCACATACTTGGCGCCGTGCTCTTTGCAGTATTCCCTCACCGCTTTCTTCACGCCCTGATAACGAGTGCTGTTATAATCGTGAACAAATATATAGCCGCCGCTTTCCAATCGCGGATAGAAATACTTCAGCCCTTCAAGAATCGGGGCATACAAATCAACATCAAGACTAACGAAAGCGAAGGTATCCTCGACACCGATTGCCGATTCGGGAAAATAACCCTGCTTTACGATACAATTGTCTTTATGCGCCATCTTGCTCATCACTAACTCAACCGTGGTATTCTCAAACTCGCCTGTTCTTGAGTCGGAGTGATGGCCTGCTTGTTCAATACGGATATCCTTCTCATTAAACCCGCTAAATGTATCGAACAAATACAATTTACGGTCATAGAAGGACTCGTTCATATACTTGGCGAACTCCCCCTGGAATACCCCAAGCTCGGCCACGTTTCCCCGTACGCCATTCTCGTAGATCTCGTCTGCCACCTGACGCAGCGTAGCAATTCGTTCATCCAGCATCTGATTATGATAATAGTCAATAATGTTTTCTTTATTGATTTGCAAGTCTTCGGTTAGCTGCTTGTACACCGCTTTGCCATGAATATTAGCAATAATGATAACGTCATACTCGAAGCTTGCAATCGCCTGAGGAGCAATAACGGGTTTAGACAACAGGGTACTCCCTTGTTTGGATGTATCATTGTCGACAAAGGCAATCACTTCAAACTGCTGACTCAACATATAATGTACGCGCAGCCCGCCATCTCCTGCTCCGAACAATATAGCTTTGCTCTTCCCAGCCATCGTTACACACCTCATATTGATATCTGTAATTTCTACATCGTATATATCGGTTATTTTAAGGTGTTAATAAAGGCTTGCGTTTCGTAACATTTTAAAACGATGCCGGATTTCGCCTTTTTCCTGCGGGGCGCGTGCCTCCGGGCATGCCTAAGCAACAAAAAACCCCGGTTGCCCGGGGCTGTTGCTTATCACATTCGGTTAAGCGCGCATACCATGTATGATGTGGCCGCTTAACAGCGGGATAATTACAGTTTTTGAACGTTTGCAGCTTGAGGGCCGCGAGCGCCTTCTACGATGTCGAATTCAACCGATTGGCCTTCTTCAAGCGTCTTGAAGCCTTCGGATTGGATTGCGGAGAAATGAACAAATACGTCGCCGCCTTGCTCTGTCTCGATGAAACCATAACCCTTCTCAGCGTTGAACCATTTAACTTTACCTTGCATTCAGAACATTCCCTTCATCTTCATATAGCTGCGAGATCACTTAAGCGTGGCCCACAAATCGAATATAACAGAAGCTTCACAAATTTGTCAATATGTTTTTGAAAGCGAATACATTCCTTTAAATAAAGGAAACTGAATGGCGTTCCCCTCTATATTCGTTCGTCCCGAGCCGATATATATCATTATGCGAATTTGCGAATTGCCGAGGTTGTACACGAAATGGAGCTGACGCTTGTCTATGCCAAACACGATTTCACTTGCCATGATCGTCAAAAATGAACAAAATTATTTGGACCGCTGTCTCAAAAGCGTCGCCGGCATGGTGGACGAGCTTGTCGTCGTGGATACCGGTTCGACCGATCGCACCAAAGAGATCGCATTATCGAACGGAGCGCTTGTCTTTGATTTTGAGTGGTGCGGCGACTTCTCCGCCGCGCGAAATTATGCCATTGAACATACGACCGGCGACTGGGTGCTCATACTCGATGCGGACGAGTATTTTACGGAGGACTGCGGGGCGCTTATGCGGGACTTCGTGCAGAACGGCAACCGGATCGGCCGGTTTAAAGTCATCAGCCGCTTCGACCAGGATGGGCAGATCCATTATTCCGAAGACGACAGCCCGCGCTTGTTCCCAAGGGACATTCGTTATGCAGGCATGATTCACGAGCAAGTCGATTCGTCGCTTCCGCGTCACGATATCAACGCTTCCTTCTACCACGACGGGTACTACATGACAGATAAATCCGAGCGGAATTTGGCGCTGCTTCATCGGGCGCTTGAGGTGAGTCCGAACGATCCCTACCTGCTCTATCAAATCGGTAAGCAGTACAGAGGCGCAGGCAACAATACGGAAGCGGAAGCATACCTGGCCCGCTGCTACCAACTGCTCTCCAAGCATAATGCGATCTACGTCATTAAAGCGAAGATTGAATGGATTGAAGTTCTGACTAACATCCATAAATACGAACAAGCTTTCAACATTGTCGAAAAGGAAGCCGGCCACTTACAAGACTCGCCTGACTTTCATTTCGCCGTCGCCGTGCTCTATCTTGAGTTCGCGCTAAACACCGGTTCGTTCCAGCAGGGCATTCTGGCACAGATTGAACACAGCTATCTGACTTGCCTGGAACTTGGACAGCGCGGGGCCAAGGAAATCGTTAACGGCTCGTCTACTTACCTGGCCGCTTACAATCTCGCTGTCTACTATGAAACGACGGGCAGCCTTGACCATGCGAAGCATTACTATCAATATGCATCCAGCCACGGGTACGAACCCGCAAAGCAGCGGTTACGGCAATTCGCCTAGCCGTTATCGGTCCGATTACCCATCCGATCGACAAATCCCGCTACTCTTGCGGGATTTCCTTTTACCAGGGCGTACGCGGGGACGTCCTTCGTTACGACTGCCCCTGCCGCAACCATCGCATACTCACCGATCGTAATGCCGCAAACGATGGTGGAGTTGGCGCCAAGCGAGGCGCCCCGCCGCACAATTGTTGCCGTTACGGACCAATTGTCGTTGAACGCTCTCGGGATCAGATCATTCGTGAAGCAAACATGGGGCCCGACAAACACATCGTCTTCAATGGTGACGCCGTTATACACGGACACTCCATTCTGCACTTTAACCCTCGAACCGATAAGGACGGACTGATCGATATATACGTCCTTGCCAATTATGCAATTGTCTCCGATTACAGCGCTCTCTCGCACCTGGCAATAGTTCCAAATCCGGGTCCCTTGACCTATCCGGGCCTTGACGTCCACCTCTGCGGTGGGGTGAATGTAGATTTGACTCATCGTCATCCAACCTTTCTCGATACATTATGGCCTGAAGCCGTTCAGCTTCTCGGCAATGTAGAGCACTTCCTCTTCCGGCAGCTGCGAGTGAACCGGGATGGAGATGACCTTAGTGCTTAATGCCTCCGCTACGGGCATCCGTTCAATGGACTGCCCGGCGTGCCGCATATACTCCATTACGCTGCGCTGCAGATGAATCGGTATCGGATAATAAATGCCGTATCCGATAGCATGCTTATTTAAATACGCTTCAAGTTTGTCTCGTTCGTCGGTTACGATTGTATATTGATGAAAGACATGGTTCGCACGAGCGGAAGCTTCCGGAAGCCGCAGCCATTCATTCGCAATGTTGGCATTATAATAAGCTGCATTCAACTTCCTTCTGTGGTTCATTTCCCTCACTTTGTCGGCCTGCACCAAACCGATCGCAGCAGCGATATTCGTTAGCCGATAGTTATAGCCGGTTATATCATGCACGTATCGCTCGGAAGAGCCATGGTTGATGAGCTTCTTGCAGCGTTCAATGTATGCGACGTCGGAAGAAACCAGCATACCGCCTTCTCCGGTCGTCATGTTCTTCGTCGGATAGAAACTGAATGTACCGCCGATTCCGAAGGTCCCCACCGGCCGGGCGTCGAATTCGGCTCCATGCGCCTGGGCACAATCCTCGATAACCGTGATGTTATGCTTGTTCGCGATGTTCATGATTTCATCCATGCGGCATGGATTGCCGAACAGATGCACGAGCAGCAAATATTTCGCATCCGGATATTTCGCGATGGATGCTTCCAGGTTCTCGGGAGAGAGGTTGAAGGAATACTCGTCAATATCCACGAAGCACGGGACCGCACCGCAATAAATAATCGCATTCGTCGTTGCAATAAATGAGAATGGCGTCGTCAGCACGCGATCTCCCGGTTGTACGCCAGCCGAGAGGAGCGCGATATGCAAGGCAGCCGTACCATTCGTGATCGCCGCCGTATGCGAGTGAGCAAACTCTGCGGCAAATTTCTTCTCGAACTCCGCAACCGTATCCCCCTGCGCCAGACTGCCTGTACGCATGACCGCCACTACAGCCTCAATCTCTCTTTCGTCTATACTCGGCCTTGCTATCGCGATTGTCATACGCTAGCTCCTCTGTATTTGTTTGTCAGCGACTAACGCTTGAATATGCTTCACGACTTCCAATGCATGCAGCCCTTCGTTGCCATCGACTTTCGGAGATTTACCGGTTCGTATCGCGTCCAGGAAGTCGGCGATTTCCATTTGAAGCGGCTCGTAGCTGGGAACGAGCACCTTCTCGATGACCTGCTCTTGCTTGTACTGCACTGCCGCCCCGCCGCGGATCGCTTCCATGGCGACCGAGGTACTGCGTGTAATATGCAGCTTCCTCTCCACGAGGTCGGCCTCAATCAGCTGATCCCGCATAATCAGCCTCCACTCCCTCACCTTCTGCTCGGTAGCCCGGCTCGTTGTAATATTAATTAGCACTCCGCTGCTGCTCGCCATCTGCGCAACGATAATATCGCTTGACGCCGAGTGCGCGCGAACGCCGTAAGCGGACTTGACCTCGATCGGCTCTTGAAGCAGATAACGGAGCAAATCGATATCATGGATCGTCAAATCCGCCACGACATCGGTATCGAAAATACGGGCATCGTACGGGCTCTCGCGGTGAATGTCGATAAACAGCGGTTTCCTGCCGGAAATAATCGTCTCCAGCTCCTGCATTACAGGATTGAACCGTTCGATATGGCCGACAGCCAGAACCGCCCGATTATGCCGCGCAAGCGCGATCAGCTCCCGCGCCTCATGCGCTTCGCTCGTGATCGGCTTCTCGATCAATACATGCTTGCCGTGCCGAAGAAATTGCTGCGCGATCGTAAAATGCGTGCTGGTCGGCGTCGCTATGCTCACGGCGTCCACGAGTGCCATAACTTGCTCCGCGTCCGAAAACCCCGGTATGCCATACTTCTCTTTCACTTGACGCAGCAAATTTGCATCGCGATCGACAACGCCGACGATTTCGACCTGGGGTTGAAACAAATAGTTTCGCAAATGATGAATGCCCATGTTCCCGATTCCGATAACCGCTACTTTGATGTTCAGATTAGCTCACTCCTCCGCGCGCACCCTGCATGCATATAAGAGATGCCCCGGCAATATCGCCGAGGCATACCCTTCGATTTACGCTCGCACTGGCTCTACCAAGCATGAAGCCCGCCGTCAACCACGATATTGTGCCCGGTCACATAGCTGGAAGCGTTGGAGGCCAGGTACAGCACCGCTCCTACCATCTCATCCGACTCGGCCATTCTGCCAAACGGAATCCGTGCGGAATAATTCCGTTTAAACGCCTCGTTCTGACCGCTTTCCACGCCGCCCGGCGTGATTGTATTGACGCGGATGCCCTGCTTGGCCCAATAAGCGGCCAAATATTTGGTTAAGGCGACAACGCCGCCTTTTGAAGCCGAATATACTGCCGGCGAAGCCATCGGCTTATCCAGGTAGCTGGATCCTTCGTAAATACGATGGTCCGGCGCCATGATGCCATAGATGGAAGCAGTTTGGATGATCGAGCCGCCGCTTCCTTGTTTGACCATCTGCTTGCCGACTTCTCTGGCAACCAGGAATACGCCGTCCATATTGACAGCCGTTACCTCACGCCACTGATCCAGCGTATATTCTTCGAACGGCGCCAAGTATTGCTCCCGGTCCAGCGGCTTATACCCGGCGTTATTGTGCAGGATATGGATGCCGCCCATGACGCTCGTGGCCCTCTCTACCATGCCAATGACATCGGACTCGGCAGCCACATTGCAGCCGACGCCGATCGCTTGAACGCCATAAGCCGCCGACAATTCGGCCGCAAATGTATTCGCGGCCGTCTCATCCAGGTCAACGACAACGACATTCGCTCCGAACTCCGCCAGTCCTCTGCACACCTTGCTCCCGATAATGCCAAGCGCGCCGGTGACCAGCGCCGTTTTGCCGTTCAGTTCAAATGAAGCTTTAAACGAGTATGTCATACTGCGGCTCCCTTCCGGCTTCCAAGAATCCATTCGACGATGCGCCAATCCAGCTCGCTGTCGATATCCACCGACCGATCCTCCGGCATTTCATACAGAATCGTGTCCGGCAGGAACAGCGGATAGTCGTTCAGCAGGAACTGCCGCTTCCAAATGTAGATCGATGCGTTCATATCGAAGCATTTCGGCGCGTCCTGTCTGCGAACGATCGGTTTATCCGACGACTTGGAGAGACGCACGAAGCCGTCCCCATCCATCTCTACCAAATTGAAATATGGTGAACGGCGAGCAGGCGCCCCTGTAATCAAGTTGGGCACGTCTCGCGTCTCGAGCAGGTTAACCGCGTTCACGATATCCTCGGTCGTACGCAGCGGAGACGTCGCGTCCAAGTCGACGATCACGGAGAACGTCTTGTTCGTCGCCGCTTCCGCATGCTGGACGCAATGCCGGATGGCCGGAAGCTTCGCCGCCGTATCCGATGCCATTTCGAGCGGACGCTCGACCAGAATATCCGCCCCCCATTTGGCGGCTGCTTCGAGAATCTCGGGCGAGTCGCTGCTCACTGCGATATGCTCGAACAGGCCCGATTCGCGTGCTTGCTCGATGCTGTACGCGATGAGCGGTTTGCCCAGCATCTCGCGAATGTTTTTATTTTTGACTCCTTTGGAACCGCCTCTGGCGCAAATGGAACAAAGCTTACTCATTATTAACCCACTCCCTGTTCTTGATGGATCGCTCGACCGCTTCGATGATCCGTAAGACGTCTTGTCCTTCCTGCAGCGAACAAAGGATGTCCCATTGTCGATGAAGTACGGCGGCGTGCTGCGCGACATACGTTTCGTCACGCTCCGTCGCCACCGGTTCCGAAGTGCCGTCCCTAGTGAAGAGTCCCTGCGAGAAATCGATCTTATACGTATGCCGATCCGTCACGGCCAGCAGTTCCCTGCGGCCCGGCCGATCCGTATAGTTGATCTGGAGCGTAACGAGCGGACAGCCTACCGTCTCCATCAGAATGCCGCATGTATCGTCGCTCGTAATTTCCAGCGAGCTGAAGCGTCCTCCCAATGCGGTTAAACGTCTCCACCCGCCGCAGAGCCAATTCAAGTAATCCAACTCGTGGCTTAAATCCCGTAGCACGCCGCCGCCTTCGTCCCGGCTTGACGAATAGCTCAAGCGATAATCCCTCTGCGGCCGCCAATCCGGCAAATACTGCCCGGCATAAGCGGTCACCGAGAGCAGCCGTTCGTGCTGAATCTCCGCGCGCAGCTTCTGCAGCAGCGGGTGAAAACGCAGATTATAAGCGACGACGATGCGCAGCCCGTGGTTATCCGGCAGCGGCTTCATTTCATGATACAAGGGCTTCTCGACCAGCACTGTGCCATGCCAGCCAGCCTTAATCAGCCGAAGCAGCGTGCCGTGATGCTCCGACGACTTATTGGCAATGACGATATAGGCCGGTTTCACCTGCGCCAGCGCCTCGTCCAGCTCCCGGTAGGCGACAGGGAAATCGATATCCCTGCCGCTGACGACGGCGGTGTCCGCCTGCATCGCCTGCAAGAGCCGCGCATGGCGCTGGCCGATCGAGCCGAATCCGATGACGAGCGCTTTCATCCGAATACCTCCATGTAATCGCCGTTGGCCCGGTCGAAATCGTCCTTGCGTCCGATATCGATCCAGTACTCCCGTATCGGAAATACCGATGTATTGCATTCGCGCTTAATCGCCTCTTCAAATAATGTCGGCATATCGTAGAACGTATCCTGCGGAATCAATTGAACGAGCTCCGGATCGATAACGTAGATCCCGCCGTTGACAAAAAATTTCTGCAGCGGCTTCTCTTCGATTCCCCGCAGTTTATGGCTCTCCACTTGGACGACGCCATACGGGATTTGGAACTCGTATTCCCGTACGCACATGGTCGCCTTGGACTTTGTCTCCACGTGGAAATCGACCAGCTGGCGAAAATTCACTTTGGTCAGCAAGTCGCCGTTCATGACAATTACCGGCAGACCGGCCGTTTCCGGAAGCAGACTCAGCGCGCCGGCCGTACCCAATCGCTTTCCCTCGTGCAGATAACGAATTTCCACGCCCCATTTCGAACCGTCGCCGAAGTAGTCGCGAATCATATCCGCTCTATAATTGACGGCGATGTAGAACCGATGAAACCCGCTCGAAATAAAGCTTTCGAGAATGACCTCCATGATCGGTTTGGTGCCGACCTTCAGCAGCGGCTTCGGGCAATCCTTCGTCAGCTCTCCGAGTCTCGCCCCGAGCCCTCCGGCCATCAGCACAACCCAGTTATCCCGGCTGTTTCGTTGATGCAATTGATCGATCAGCTCGAGCCGAACGATGCGCCCCTCCTCGTCCAGCACGGGGAATTGACGCAAATTCAAATATTGCATCACGCTCAGAATCATATCCCGGTCCATGTCCAGCCGGGCCGTTCTCGGCTCCCGATTCATCACTTGCGCTACGGGGGCGTCAAGACCGATGCCGCGCAGAATGCCCCTGCGAACGTCGCCGTCCGTCACGGTGCCCAGCAGGCGGCGTTCTTCATCCACGACAAGCGCGATCTGTACCGAGCCGCGGTCGATAATCTGAAGAGCTTCCAATATTGTCGCGAGCGGAGAAACAAAGATGTTTTCAATAGCTATCATCGCGAGCTCCCCTGTAAAAAGTTTTGTGCATCCCTTGATAGTCGGCCAGACACGCTTTCATCCGCTGCACGATTTGCACGGCCGTTCCGTCCGAATCGTACGGATTTGCCGCGCTTCTCACCAGTTCCTTGTACGCTTCCGAGCCGACTCGGTCCAGCGCGGCTACGATCTCGTCTTTGTCCGGGCTGCAGTGAATGACCGTATCGGCGCAGATCCGTCCGCGCTGGCGGTTGCCGATGTTGATCGACCCCACTTGGAGGCTCGGCACTTCCACAACCCCGCTGGAAGAGTTCCCCACCATCGCGACGCAGTACGATACCAGGCTCAGAAAGCGGACATAGCCGAGGGAGGCAAAAGCGCAGCTGCGGTGCGCATTATCGGCGATGAAAGCATCGATCATCCGATTAATGCTCGCACTGCCGCTATCGGCATTCGGCCGCGTAAACACGATTTGATAGCCTGGACGCTCGTTCAACGCTGCAAGCAGCTCGCCGAACTGCCGCTCCGAATCGTTCTCCAGCGTCGTCGGATGAAAGGTCACCTGCAATAGCCGATCCCCGATCGCGATGCCCAGATCCTGCTCAAGCTGTGCTTTCGTCCATCGCTTCAGCCGTTTAATGTTCGCAATGCCCAAGTCACCGACGTTGAACACCCGCCGAGGCGATTCTCCCAACTGAATGACGCGGTCGCGATAGGCTTCGGTAGACGTGAAATGCAAATAGGAGAGCTTCGAAACCGCATGCCGAATGTACTCGTCATACGCCCCTTCGGAAACTTCGCCCCCGGAGATATGCGCAATCGGTATTCTCAGGACGACGCAGGCCCCAGCAATGGGCAGCAGCTCGTACCTGTCGCCCAGCAGAACGACCATATCCGGCGCCAATTCGACAATCGCTTGTCCGATCCCGGAGCTGGCCGCGGCCATCGTCGTTAGCACCTGCGCATCCTCGCCGCCTTGATAAATGGGAATCTTACGAGTGATCGGCACCCCGTCGTCCTCGATTTCCTTATAGGTGAGGCCGAACTCCGGCTCCAGATGCGTCCCGGTTGCGATCAGCTGCAGTTCGCATTCGGGATCGTCCTGAATCTGCTTGATCACCGAGCTCAGCAGTCCGTATTCCGCTCTGGTAGCCGTAATGACGCATAGCTTATACCGTCTGGTCATAGTTCAATGAGCTCGTCTTCTTCGAAGTCCCGCTTCGCCGTACGGCCCAGCACCTCGTACCACTTCATCGGAGAAATGCCCGTGCCCGGCCGCTTCGTCGTCATATTTTCGGGCGTGAATGGTTCGCCGTATAAAATACGCTTCGACGCCACGATGCTTTTGCGCGCGACCGCGATATTCTCTCGCTCCGATGCCGTCACATGCTTGGCATCGCTTCCCAGCGCCAGCTCGATATTCCGGATCGCCTGCACCATGCTGCAGAGCTCCGCAGGCTCCAGGCTTGCTTTGTGGTCGGGGCCTTCCATGTCCCGGCTTAACGTAAAATGCTTCTCGATGATTTCGGCCCCCATCGCCACCGCGGCAATCGGCACCTCGATGCCGAGCGAATGGTCGGAGAGGCCGGTCTGTACGCCGAAGCGCTCTTGAATCGTCCGCATCGCCCGCAGGTTCACATCCTGCATCGGCGTCGGGTATTGCGTGTTGCAATGAAGTACCGACAGATTGCGGTTGCCCTTGCTGCCCAAGATGCGAATCGCATCCTCGATTTCTTCCATCTCGCACATGCCCGTCGAGAGAATGACGGGACAAGCATGCTCCGCGATGACTTCCAGGAACGGCAAATTCGTAATTTCGCCGGACGGGACTTTGACCATATCGACACCGATGGAGTAGAGAAACTTCGCGCTCTCGATATCGAACGGCGTCGACATGAAGCCGATGCCCTTCTGCTCGCAATACCGCTTGAGCAGGACGAAATTCGCGAACGGAAACTCCAGCTTCTTCTCCATTTCCAACATCGACTCGTCTTCGCCGGTCGTTTCTTTCTGATAGTCGGCCTTAGGCGCGTGCTTGGAGATGACATTCTCGCTCTTCCACGTCTGGAATTTCACGTAATCCGCGCCGGCCTCCGCCGCAACGTCAATCAGCCGATACGCCAAATCCATGTCGCCGTTATGATTGACGCCGGCCTCCGCAATAATCAATACTTGTTTCATGCTGTCGCAGCCCCTCTTAATTAAGCTCGATATTGAATCATATGTTGGTTGGCCGGATTGAAATGGACATCCGATGCTGCGCGAATGTTCAGCAGTTTCGAATAGCCGTCTTCACAGAAAATCGTTCGCCCGATATAGAAATCGGCCAAGCCCTGCTTATTGAACGACCTCTTGAAAGCGAACAGGCTGTCTTCGGCCGCTACGCCGCCGCCGAGATGAAACGCTTGAAAGCCGTTATCGGCCCCCCAGCAAGCAGCCGTATATAGAAGCAGATTGTTAGGCGCCAAGTGCATATATTCTCTTCGGGAAGCCGACAGATGATAATGCATTTTATCCGCGCTGTGCATGATGATGGCGGAGCTTGCAATCTCATCCCCGAGCCATGCGCTGAACAGCGAGCAGTTCCCTTCCAGACTCGCGAATGTATCCGCGAAGAACGCTGCATTGAAGTAATAGTAGTCCGATGCCCGATTCCGGTCCATAGTCCCCCGGTACAGCTCCACGAAGACGGCCTTCGCGGCGTCGCTGTTGTCGATCTTGATCTGGATCCCGTTCTTTTCTGCCTTTCTTATCATATTTCGGTTTTTTGCGTCCAAATTTGAAGCAATCACCTGACGATCCGACGTATCGATTACGACGGTGTGCTTCAATCTGCGCAAATCGCAATACGATTCGAACAAAGACTGGTTTTGCAGCAGCGGGTGAAACCGGATAAACTGGGAAACGACCCGCTGCTCCCGGCAGTAACGGATTAGCTGCCGGAAGAAATCGGCGACCTCGCGAAGATCCTGCCCCTCCGTCAACGGGCCCCCATAGCCGTACGGCGTCGACCAATCGAAATATTCGCCCCGTTGCACGTGACCGTCGAATTCGGCCGTATCCGCAATATCGCTCTGCTGCACGACGTAGCACAGCCGCATGTCGTCTCCTTGGTAATATAACAAAAGCGGCTCACCGTCGTTCGTATGACGGAAAGCCGAAACGTATTCGTTCAGATAGTAAGTGTCGTATGCCGCGAACGATTTCACGATGCAATTCCACTTCGTTCGCTCTTCAAAGCCAATACATTCGAGATGCCCCATAATCGGTCTCCCTGACGTTTATTTCTCGCTTTCTACCATGAAAAAGCCGACCTGCACCGTACCGCCGCGATCCGACCGGTCAAGCGAATCAATCTTCAGCCCTTTAAATCCCGCTTCCGTCCACAGCTCCACCAGCTCAACCCGATCAAAGAAGTGCGCGGTGCCGCGATGTGCCAACGCACCTTCCGTGATCTCCCTGTAGGTATGCTCTTCCAGCTTCTCCCCCGTACCGTATCCCGTCATTCCGACCTTGAACAGCCCCGTCGAGAACAGCTTGCCGCCGGGCTTCAGAACCCGGTAGCATTCCTTCAGAATGGCGCGGATCGCATCCGTCGTATTCGCATAAATCATGGCCGAGTCGACAACTCCGTCAAAATAATCGCTCGGAAAAGGGATATCCGCCGCGTCGCCTACGCGCAAATCGGCAGCAAGCCCTTCATGTCCCAGCCTGTCGCTCGCTTTGCCGATTGCGATTCGGGAGCCGTCGAAGCCGCTGACGGCAAATCCTTCGCGTGCCATGTACCAGGTGACGGCGCCTGTACCGCATCCGGCGTCGAGCAGCTTGACCGAAGGGCGATCCAAGCGATAGAAATTACGGGCGACGAACCGCACGACTTCCTCGGTCGGATATTTCCCCCACTCCATCTCGCTATGGATCTGCTCCCACATATTATCGAACGCCTTCATCTTCATCAATGTCACTCCCTGCTCTCTTCATATTCATTAACGATCTTCGCTATATAATTCATATCGGCATGCGTGTAGCGCTGATCAATAGGAATCGAAATAACATGCTCCGAAATTTCGCGGACCGCGCTCCATGCAAGCAGCCGCCGATCCGTAATCGGCCAATGCACCGGACAATAGATGCGGTTGCGGTTCAAATAGCCGCGAAACGCATTCCGATCGACGACATAGAGCGGATAGAAGAACGGGCATTCCCCCTCCCCGTACATGCCGATCGCCGGCCGCACGAACCGGTTGTTCAAGCGCTCCGCCAGATAAGCCGCGTTGCCGCTGCGTATGCCGGCGGCGTTGCCGGCATGAAACGTGTCCAGTACCTGCCTGGAGAACGTTGAGATCGCCCCAACTTCAAGCTCTTGATCGATTCGATGTTCGGCGCCGACGAACAATTGACGGTAGAGCTCGTTCTCCTCGCTCAGGCCGTCCAGGTACAGTCCCTTCAGAAACATCCCCGCCGCCCTGGCATTGGCGAAAGAAGGCTCTGCTGCCGCCGGCTCGTCAGAGAGCTCGTTGTCCAAGCTGTACGCGACTCCGCCGTCCGGCAGGGCGAACCATTTGCGCAAGCTGGCGACGCAGTAATCGCCGACCGTATGCAAGCTCGTGAGCAGACTGTGCGTGGTATCCTCGACAATGGCTACGGCACCTGCCGAGCATAATTCGCGGAGCTGCTGCAGATCATCCGTACTCTGAAGCGTCCCATAGTAATGCATCAGCAAAAAAACATCGGCCTCGCCGGAGAGCAGCTGCATTATCTCGTCCATGTCCATCGTGAAGTCTGTACGGATGGTGTAGAACATGACCGCATAATTCTCTCGCTCGAACGCGTCGATGACCGATTGGCATATGTATGACGGGAGCAGCGCCCGCTTGCCCTTGATTTGCCGCAGGACGCTGCGAATGGCGCTTCTCCCGTTCTTATAGAATGCGGTGCGGTACGGCTGCAACCTGTCTATGAGCGTATCCGCTTGGGGCGCAAGGAGCGCGGCATCCAGCGCAAACTCGCTGCCGATCTCATACCTGTCCTCTCTCATCGCTATCCCTCTTTCAAGACGGCAGGTCCGCTAGGCAGGTTAATAAGCTGCTTATGCAGCTTCTCGGTAACGGGCAGCAACATGCGCGGGCAATCCCGATACATCGGGAGCTCGTGCAGCGGCGTCCACACCGGTCTTGCCAGGAAGCCCGCTTCGTTCGTCAAGCGCAGTATTTCATCTCTGACCGCCTCGTCGGCCTGCTCGATTATGATCGCGTTCAACCAATAATTGCTGGTCGCATACGCCGGCTCTTCGAGAAATTTCAAACCCGGCAGCTTCTGGAAGCGGTCTCTGTACCTGTTCGCCAGCTGACGCTTCCGGATCAGAAATTCCGGAACCCGCTCCAGCTGCGCGCAGCCGAGCGCGGCGTTCAAGTTCGGCATACGGTAATTGTATCCGACGGCATCATGGTCGAAGGCCCACTTATGCGGCAGCTTGGCCGTTGTCGTCAAATGCTTCGCCTTCGCCGCCAGTGCTGAATTTTGCGTCAGAATCGCGCCGCCGCCGCCTGTAGTCATGATCTTGTTGCCGTTGAAGCTGACGATGCCGAACTGACCGATCGTCCCCGTCGGAGTGCCCTTGTACAGCGATCCAAGCGATTCTGCGGCATCCTCGATCATGATGAGATTGAATCGCTCCGCGACCTCCACCAGTTTATCCAACTCTACGGGATGGCCGAACGTATGCATCGGGACGACGGCGCGAATCCGCTTGCCCGTTAATCGGTTATAGGTCCCGCCGTCGCTTCTGCGCTCGCCGATTTCGCTCAAGTACGCGTCCAATCGAGCTGCATCCAGTCCCAGATTAGCAGCGGACACCTCGACGAAATGCGGGATTGCATGACAGTGTGCGATCGCATTGGCGGTCGCCACGAAGGTAAGCGACGGAACGAGTATCTCCTCGTCCGGCTGCACGCCGGCTAACAGCAGCGCGATGTGGAGCGCGGCGGTGCCGTTCACGACGGCGACCGCATGCTTGGATCCCGTAAAGGATGCGAGTTCTCCCTCCAACCGGTCCACGAAGCGCCCGGCCGACGAGACCCAGCCGGTATCCAGGCACTCCTTCACGTACAGCCATTCGTTGCCGGCGAACTCCGGCTCATGCAGCGGGAGAACGGCTCCCGTATTACCCGACAGCTCCCGTATGACGTCCACGACTGCTTGTCCTAATGAGCGAGCTTCTTCCATGATGAGAACGACTCCTTCCGTGCTTGCCCGAATCAGATGGTATAGCCTGTTTTGTACCGCTTTATATTCGATGGCTCCGTAAACCATTCGATCGTCTTCCGCAGCCCGGCTTCCAGCCCGGCTTTGCCGGCATAGTCCGGCTTCCAGCCGATCAGCGTTTCCGCTTTCCGGTTGTCCGCCCACAGCCGTTCCACTTCGCTCTTCTCCGGACGAATCCGCTGCGCATCCATATCGAGCGCCGCGTTCGAATGCATTAGCCTGGCAATCGTATGCGCGGTTTCCCCGATCGATATTTCGTAGTTGCTTCCGATATTGATCTCTTCGCCGATGCTTCGTTCCGACTCCAGAAAGGCGATAAAGCCCCGAACCGTATCCTCGACGTAGTTGAAATCCCTTGTCGGTTGGACGGCGCCCAATTGTATCGAGTCGTTGCCCTGCGCCAGTTGCGTAATGATCGTCGGAATAACGGCGCGCGCGGATTGACGGGGGCCGTAGGTATTAAACGGCCGAATGACCCCGACCGGCAGCCCGAATGAACGATAGAAGGAGAGCGCCAATTGATCGGCCCCGATCTTGGACGCGGAGTACGGGGACTGGCCTTGCAGTGGATGCTTCTCGTCTATCGGTACGTACAGTGCCGTGCCATACACCTCGCTCGTCGATGTATGCACCACTTTGCCGACCTCCAGCTGCCTTGCAGCCTGCAGGACATTCAGCGTTCCTTTCATATTCGTGTCGATGTACGTGTCCGGCGAATGATAGGAATACGGAATCGCGATCAAAGCCGCCAGATGAAGCACGGCATCGCAGCCTTTCATTGCAGCCGCAACGCCGTAGGGATCTCTAATATCCCCGGCGAATACTTCGAAATGCCCGCGGACGTCTTCTGGGGCCTCATCCAGCCAGCCCCAGGAGTTGAACGAGTTGTACAGGACAAACGCGCGTACGTCGTAGCCTTGGCGAACGAGCGCTTCCGTTAAGTGAGAGCCGATGAACCCGTCGGCCCCGGTGACTAGTATTTTCCCAAATGGTTTCATAGAACCCCCTGCTCACATGCTTATGTAGTCGAAAACAGCTGTTTCTCCTTATTCACTCTATGAATAGCTTCTTCAATGATTCTCTGAAGCGCCGGCGTGCCGGCAAGCAGCGTTTGAATCAGCGGGCGAACAACATCGCGAGTCAGCTCCGCTCTCTTGATTAAGCTGCTCTCCTGCACCGCATCGGGCAAATCGCGTTCCATATGGATAATCTCGTTGCGGAATACCTTCACATACAACGCTTGGAATGGAAGGCTGTGAACGATCGCATGCCACTCCTGGTTCACATCCATCATCAGCTTGCCGCATTTGTTCGGATTCGTTCTGCTCAGCGCCGCAAGGTCGGCCAATATTTTGTCCAGCTTCCTCAGCCTCTGCTCGTTCGCCAACAGCTGCTCGTATAGCTGATCCAGACGACCGCTGATCTCCGCCGAGCGCCCCTCGTCATACCGCGGCAAGGCAGACACTCTATTGCTGACGGAGTTCCCTTCCAGCATCGTGCCTCTGACCCGTTCAAGTACACTGCTGAGCGGCTCCCATACCGTATCCTTAATCTTGGCGCCCCATTGCGATGTGTTCGTAAACCGCACATTCGGGTATTTGGCAATGATGCGTTCAACGCCTTCCAATACCGCCATCATCGAGTCATTGGTCGGATTCATTGCCCCCTGAACGTTCTCAATGCGCATTGCAGCCTGTTCAACGGTGGAATCCAGGATCTGCTTCGAGAAGTGTTTCGCTCCCGGCGCATAGACGCTTGCTCCGGGGAAGGAGAAATCCTGTCCGGTAAATACGATTTCTTGGCAGCCCATATAGATTGCAGCCTGAATCGCCGTACCCGTTACGGATTCCGTTGCATCGAAAACAGGCTCTTCATCTCCCGACTGCAATAAATTTAACGTGACCGTATCGCTCTTTAACGAGACATGGATCATATTGGCGACGCGGCTCTCCATAATCCGATGATGCACCATCGGACTGAACAACAACGGAATATCGGCCGTGTTCACATGTTTGAATGCATTGTAATTGTCATCCGTACCGTCCATTGCCACGATCATATGAGGGGGGACGCCGAAATGCAGCAGCGACTGAATGGTCGAGCCCGCCGCAAAAATAACCGCATGCTCCTTCAGTTTCCTCAATGTTTCGATGTCGGCTTCAAGGGAAGGACCCGCCCCTGCTATTACGGCGATATGTTCTTTCATTGTGCCGCTCAACTCATGTATCGAAGGGGAATGCAGACACTTCACGACGTTAAACAGCTCATTCTCGACCCACTGCCAGCCGTACCGGTCGCACATGACATTCAAGCTGTCGAAGCTCTTGATGGCGTTCTTCATTTCCGTGAAAAACTCGGCTTGCTCCGCTGCGCGGATGCGATTATAGACCGGCAAAGCGAGTGTCGCGGGCTCTTCCTTCAAGTACTTGAGATACCGGTGGAATAATTGACTTCGGTCCAACCTGGAGCCGCCTACCCTTATCTCCTTAACCTGCATGTTAGCCAGCACCGACTGGAAATCCACTACCGACATCGCCGACTGGAATACCTGCTCATCCGGCTCGTAGATATACATCCAATGCTCCGGATACGCATCCGCATAAGCCCGCACATGATAACCGAACCCGAATCCGAACACCATGCAATGCGACTTGCTTCCGCTCCTGTCGCCAAGCGATTCTACCCAGCACTGGGCTTCGTGAGCGGGATCATATTGACTGTACAGGCAGGCGGACGCATGCTCGATATATAAATTCGGCTGGCCGTTCTTCGCATATCCCAGCTGATACTGCACTTCCTCTCTTGGCCGACCGCTAAATTGCAGGTATAGCTGAGGATAATGTGCTTTGAAATAGGTCAGATTGCTCACGTAACGATGCTCCAGGACTGCCGTCGGTTCTCCTACATACGCAGCCAGCTGTTCAATTGACGCGATTAATTCATACTTCATTCGGTCGCTTGCCCCGACGTAGTCCTCGTTATCCATACATTGATTCATCGCCTGGAATTGCTCGCTCAGTGCCACCGTCGTTCTCGCCAGCACTTCCTTAAGGGCATAGAAGCCGATCGAGTGCTCCATGTCAGCTTGAATGGCATTCAACGTCCGGTAGAGATCGTCGATTCCTTCCACAATGTCGCCAAACTGCTGCCAGGTTTGATCCGTTAGCTGTTGGTACAGCAGCTTCGCCATCGATTCGCATGCAGCGGTCAATCGGGGTAGAAACACTCTTATATCATCCAAAATGGGATTAATGGCCGTCATTGGCTGCTCCATACGCCTACCTCCTGATTCCCGTACCTGCTTACTCCGCCGCAACAGGCTGCCTTTGCCGTTCAACTCTATGAATGGCTTCATTGACAATTGCTGCGACCATCGGCAGGCATTCCAAAATCGCCTCTGCCAGCTTGCCTACCACTTGGCAGAACAAGTCTGCCTTCCGCACTACATTTTTCTCTTCAACCAGCTCAGACAGGTTGCGTTCATACGTGATGATGTCGTTCGTGATAATGAATGCGATGGAATACTCGAACAGTTTATTATGGACAACCGTCTCCCACATCTCTTCGATATCCACCATCGTCTTGTGGCACTTCGCCGGTTTCGTCCGGCTCAGCGCTTGGAGACCGCCCAGTTTCTGCTTCATTCGCTTCAACGTAGCTTCGATCGTTTCGACTTGCTGGGGCATGTCCAGCAACCGCTTCGTAATCGCAGCCTTATGCGCTTCATCGAAAGGACGAAGGTGGGCCGCCATGGCCTCGGCCAGCAATTCGGATGCGACATGCACGTCCGCCAGCTGCTTCATTACCTCGTCCAGCGGCTGATACTCGGTGTTCTCGATTTTGGCCCCCAGCTGCGAGGAGTTAATGAACCTGATCATCGGATACTTTCCGAGAAGCTTCCCTATTTCGTTCAGCGTCACCTGCATGGCATTATTCGTGCGATTCATCCCGCCCTGCACATTCTCGACCAGCAGCTTCGAGGAAGCAATCGCCGACTTGCTCTCATCCTCCGTCACATGGATCGTCCCCACGGCGTATACGCTCTCCGTAGGGTAAGACAAGTCTTGTCCTGTCAACACGATTTGCTCGCAGCCCATATAGATTGCCGCTTCGATAGCCGGCCCCGTTACGGATGGCGTGGAGGAAGTAAACAGAGGTTCTTCCTTATCCAAGCCAAGCATATGGATGCTCGTATAATCGTTCTCCAGCATCAGGAGCATCGGCTTTCTTTTGCCTTCCATGATGGTGTACTTAAGCTGCGGCGAATATAGGAAAGGCACGTCATCCAAATCCAGATGCTTGAACGCCGTGTCATTGGACTCGCCGAAGTCGAGCGATACGACCAAATGCGGCTTGATGCCGAAATGCAATAAGGATTGCGTGGCTGTGCCGGCCGCAATTATAAACGCGTGATCCCTGATCTTCTTGAGGTTCTCGATATCCTTCTCCAGGGAAGGGCCTGATCCGACGACAACCGCGGTATGTCCCTTCAACCTGTCCTTCATGTTCCGAATGGAAGGCGTGTTCAGCAGATAGGACAAATTATAAAGCCGATTCTGGTATAGCTGAATGCCGTAAAAAGCCGACGTAACTGCCGACATCTCGAAATGCTGCACAGCCGCTAGCGCGTCCTCAAAAAACTGCTGCTTGCGCTGCGGGTCCACTCGGTCATAAGCCGGAAGAGAGACAAGCGCCGTATCGCCCTTCGCGTACTTAACGAAATGAAAAAACGTTTTATGTCTTGTCGTTTTATCCCAGCCCGCAATGAATAGCTCTACATTTAACGCTTCCAGTAATGGCTGGAGCTCGATCGCCTGCATCGCAGCAAGCAGCACTTGTTCATCCGGCTCGTATATAATCAGCTGCTGCTTCGGAAACGTCCGGGCCATTTGGAGCAAATGATACCCGAAACCAAAGCCGTAAACGACAATATTGGTTTTGCCGGTAAGCGTGTCGCCCATCGTATCCAGCCATCTTCCCGCTTCATGCTCCGGTTCATAGTTGCTGTACAAGTACATCCATTTATCTTCGCTCGTACGCAGATACAAATTCGGCGAGCCATTGCTTGCGTAGGTAAGCTGATAACGGGTGTAATCAGGCCGGGCCGACTTGAGCACATGGTGCACTTGAGGATGATGCCGCTCGAGATACGCGAGGTTGGCGGCAAATCTACGCTCCGTGCCCTCCTTGTCTTCCCCGAGCTTTATGGCCAGCGCATGAATCAATTCCGCCAGCTCGTATTTTATGCAATCGGCTGCCTGAATGAACTCTTCTTCATCCATGAGCCGATTCAATTCGGTAAACGTATGCGCCAGCTGCTCCGCGAAATTCGTAATGACTTTATGCAGCAGCGCATCTTCCTCGCGGTCAGCAAGCTCTTGACCGATCGAGTTGGCCGCAATATAGAGATCGTTCAAGCCTTGCAGCAATTCACTGAATCGGGTCCAGGCCTCCGCTTGAACGGGGACGTAAAAATACTCCGAAATCGAATTGCACGCCTCCAGCACGCGGGGCAAAAAAGCGATGATTTCATCAAGTAGAGGTTCTATTTCCGCATGAACGCTGCGCATATTCATCCACCAAGCTTCCTTATTATAAGTACGTCGTCGTTTAGGCGAACGAGACTGGCTGCTTCCTATTATTAACGCTATTAACGAATTCTTCAACGGTTTTCTGAAGCGATGGCGGCTCTTATTCCTTCCGCCTCGCTAACTCTACGGATGGCCTCATTGACGATAGCCGATACGCGCGGCAAACAGTCCAGTGTCGCATCTGCAAGCGCCCCTACCGTCTGACAGAACATATCGGCCTTCCGAATTACGTTTTTCTCCGCAACCAGCTCGGGCAAGTCCCGCTCGAATATACGTACATCATGGGTGATGACATGCGTGATAGCGTTATCGAACAATGGATTGTGAACGACTTCGCCCCACATCTCCTCAATATCTACCATTGCGTGATGACATTCGTGAGGATCGGTACCGCTCAATTCTTGCAGACTATCCAACTGCTGCTTAATCCGTATTAGCGTCGCCTCGATAAACCCGATTTGACGCGGAAAATCCAACAATCGACCAAGGATGGCGGACTTCCGATCCTCATCGAACGGCTGAAGACAGGCTTCCATGATCTCACACAGCGGATCGGAGGGAATTCGAACTTCCTTTAACTGCTGAAGCACAGCTTCCAGCGGACGATACGTTGTATGCTCGATTTTCGCTCCGAGCCGCGAAGCATTCACGAAACGGATATTCGGGTACTCCCCCAATAGCTTCTCTATCTCCCCGCGCGTCACTTGCATGAGCGGGCTCGTACGATTCATCCCGCCTTGCACATTTTCAACCGCAAGCTCCGAGGAGGAAATCTTCATCTTGCTCACTTCATCGGTCTCATGCATGACCCCTGCGGCGTATACCCGATCGCCGGGAAAGGACATGTCTTGGCCCGTGAACACAATTTGCTCGAACCCCATATAGATCGCCGCTTGTATGGCCGGGCCGGTTACGGTCGGCGTCGAAGAAGCGATCAGCGTATCGTCTTCCTCTATACCAAGGATATATTTGCTGGTATGATCGTTCTCCATCAGGAAAAAGACCGGCTTATGCTTGCCGTCCATGATCGTGTACTTGAGCTGTGGCGCGTATAGGAACGGGACATGATCCAAATCGAGATGTTGAAAAGCTACACCGTTGGACTCCCCATAATCGACGGATACGACTAGATGCGGGGTTATGCCGGCATGCAGCAAGGCTTGGGCAGCCGTGCCCGCAGCAATGATGCATGCGTGGTTTCTGATCTGGCGCAAGTGCCCGATATCCTTCTCAAGGGATGGGCCTGATCCGACAATGACGGCTGTATGCCCCTTCATTTTGTCCCGCAAGCCCTGAATGGAGGGAGTTTGCAGCAGATAGGACAAATTGTAAAGCCGATTCTGAAACAATTGAATGCCGTAATACGCGGACGACCTCTCCGACATTTCCAGATGCTGAATCGCCGTCACCGCGTCTTTGAAGAATGCCCGCTTGCGCTGCGGATCCGCTTTATCGTAAGCGGGAAGGGCGGCAAGCGCGGTTTCGCCTTTTAAATACTTAGCGATGTACATAAATAATTTATGCCGGTTTGCTTTGTCCCAGTTTACGACCAACAATTCTACATGCAGTTCCTGAAATAGCGGCTCCAAATCGACAGCTTGCATAGCGGCGAGAAGAACCTGCTCGTCCGGTTCGTAAATGGTCAATTTAAGTTTGGGAAATTTACGCGCCAATTGAAGCACGTGGTATCCGAATCCGAATCCATAGACGATGGCGTTGGTCTTACCCGCGAACGTATCCTTCATCGACTCAACCCATCTACGCGCTTCGTGCTCCGGTTCATAATTGCTATATAAGTACATCATAGTACCGTCGCTTCTGCGCAGATAGAGATTCGGAGACGCATTGCTGGCGTAAGTAAGCTGATATTGAGCGCGATCAGGCTGTAAGGATTGGAGCCTTTCATACACATGGGGAAAGCGCCGCTCGAGATAAGTAAGGTTGGCTTGAAATCGCCGCTCCACCAAATCGCTCTCGCCGCCGAGCTTAATGGCAAGCGAATAGATGAGCTCCGCAAGCTCGTATTTCATCCAATCCGCGGCCTGGACATAGTCTTCTTCATCCATCAGCCGGTTCAATTCAGTAAAGCTCAGTGAAAGCCGTTCGGCGAAATTCGTAATCGCCTTATGCAAGAGCGTATCTTCCGGGCGATCGGCAAGCTGTCGGCCGAGTGAATTAGCCGCGGTATATAAGTCGTTCAACCCTTGAAGCAGCTCTTTGAATTGCATCCAGGCCTCATCTTGAACAGAGGCATAAAAATAGTCCGAAACGGAGCTGCACGCCTGCAGTACGCGAGGCAAGAAGGCAATTATATCGTCAAGCAGAGAGTCGATCGCCGCATCGCCGCTAGGCATTCTTATTCACCAGGCTTCCTAATAAAATAAAGTCGGCGCGACCTGCACCCCTTGTTAGGGGCCGTCGCGCCTCAATCAGTTCCTTTTGTCAAACATGAATCCGTCATAATACGCCGGCTGGCTGTACCCGTTCCGCTGTCTCTGATAGCCTTGTAGCCGTATTAATCCTTCCGCGGCCTCGTTCTTCAATCTGTCCATGTGCGCCATAATCGCATGATCATGCCCCATGATTGCCTGAACGAGCATCTTTTGGCCGGCCGATAGAGGCCCTTCCGCCGCAATCCGGTCGACCAACGATTGCCGCAGCTCGACAAGCGCCTCGAACCTCTCGTAATGCTCCGTTTGTCCGTTGTTGCTTAGAAATTCCGTTTCCGACAACACCTGCTGTAATAAATTATCCATGAATCGCTTCCTTGGCTGCCGACGCTGGCTTGGATGCCTGCATCCAGGAATCTTTTAAATCGACTAAGAAGGATAATACCTCCAGCGCGGGCGCCGTATCTTTTTTTACGTTTGCTTGAATAAGCTGGTGCAGCATATATTCGTAAACTTTCACCAAGTCGTTCGAGATTGAATATTGAAAGTCCAGCGCCGCCATCAGCTCATGAACGATGTTTTGAGCCTTGATCAGGCTGATGTTGGCTTTCTCGACATGGCCTTGCTCGATCGCGTCCACGCCCTGCTTCACAAACCGAATCGCCCCGTCATATAGCATCAGAAGAAGCTGTGCGGGCGATGCTGTCTGGACGGAAAGCTGCTGATACTTCTGATAGGGGTTGGATACCATACCGTTCACTCCTTATGAACCTCCGAATAGACTGCTGGCCTGAGATTGGTAACGATTCATGGCGGTCTCCATTGCCGTGAACTGCTGGTAGTAGCTTGTCTCCAAACGGTTCAACCGATCGTTCTCATCGTTGATTCTCGTATCCAGCATCCGCAATTGATCGCCGAATCCGCTGTCGACCAGGAACGAGCTGTTGGCGTCGGAGCTGACTTTCGATGTACCGATCCTGGTCGATAATTCATCAAGCGCAGACATGACAACGTTCGATAACCGGTTGAACAGGCCGTTGTCCGGATTGGAGGCCGATGTCTTCACTTGCGGGTCCGTCGATGTCGTTTGCTGCGTAAAGAACTTGACCACTTTATCCGGATCGGCTTCAATCGCCGCTCTCAGCTTGGCTTCGTCTTTGATGACAAGCTGGCCGCGGTTCTCCCACGCCCCCGAATCGATGCCGAGATCGCCCAGTACCATCTTCTGGCCGCCAACCGTAATATCCGTAATGGACGAAAGGCGCAGGTCGCCCATCAGCTTCGTGAGCGTGGAATCATTGCGAAGGAGACCGCTCTTCGCTTTGTCCTCCCACAGTTTAATTTGATCGTCATCCATCGCTTCCCGCTCGTCGGAAGTTAGAGGGTCATATTTATAATTGCGTTCTTCGTTTAATTTGCTCGTTACTGTGCCAAGGACATCGTTATAATCTTTAAGGAACGATTTAATGGTATCGACGACCTGGTCCGTATTCGTCACGACGCTCAACGAAGTAGGATTTCCTAACGTTGGGGCATTAAGCGTAATCTCAACGCCGTTCTCCGAAAATACATTGCTGCTGCGCGTCGTTGAAATGCCATTGATCTTAAGAACGGCGTCTTTCCCTCTGGTAGTCGCATCTGTAGATGACGGAAGGCTAAAATTCGCAAGAAAACCCGATGTGTCCGTTAATGCAATATCCCCGGCGCCGGTCGATTTCGATGTTATCGCCATTCGGCCTGTCGCGCTATCGATAAACGCATTTACATTCGCCGAGCTGCCGTTGATCGCAGCGACGACATCCGATAAGGAAGCAGATTCATTCACCGTAATCGTAGCTTCCGGGTTGCTGCCGTTTTTAATTTTGAAGGATACCGTCCCGGCTGTTGCCGTGTAGCTGAGCTCTCCTCCCGTCTTAAGACTGCTTAGAGATTCGCTCATGTCGACAGCCTTTATACCATCCAACCCCGTAGCGATATCGGCCGTACTTGTCAATCGGGAAGCTGTTGCAAGACTCGTTACTTCAATGGACATCGTGCCTGCGACCGCGCCTGAATTCGCTTTTGCGCTAACGGCTGCCGTATTGCCCGAAACATTGACTTGCTTCGCCGCTATACCGCTTTGCAAGCCGTAATTGAACAATTTGTTGTTACGGAAATCGACTAGCTTCGAAGTAATATCCCGATATTGCTCGCGCTGCCATTCCAGCGTTTGCTTCTGTTGATTCAGCTTATTAAGCGGCGCTTTTTTTGCGGTCATCAATTGTTTGACAATCGAATCGATGTCCAGACCTGAAGCGAAGCCTGAAATCCTCATTCTTGTTGCCTCCCTTATACTCTCTCGTCAATCAGAATGCCGGCGAACTCCATCATTTTGGCAACCAGATCCAACGTTTTCTCAGGCGGGATTTCACGAATAAGCTCCCCTGTATCCTGATTGAACACTTTAATGGTGATGGTTTTCGTCGCCTCATGCATTTTCATTTCGCATCGTGTCGACGGCCCTTCCAGGGCTTTAATGGCTCTGTCAATCGCTTTAATGAGCTGTGCTTCTCCGATTGACATTTTCAAGCCTTCTCTCTCTGCCGTTCTTAGCTCTTTGCCGGTTTGGATTTGTTTAACGGCCGTCTCGCGGTCGGACTTGTTATCCGTCTGCGCGTCTCCTTGACTTGCCGACGGCATCTGCACCCGTGACACCCCTAAATTCCCATTAACCGATATGCTCATCGTCTCAACTCCGATCTTCAGCATTTGCTACTATATATATCGTCGAATTGTCAAACGGTTTTTAGAGTTTATGAATAAAAAAAAGCAGAGACCTTAGATAAGCTAAGATCTCTGCCTGGGCGCTTACAATAATTAGCGGAGCAGCGAGAGAACGCCTTGCGGTGCGGAGTTCGCTTGCGCGAGCATGGCTTGCGAAGCTTGCAGCAAGATGTTGTTCTTCGTAAGGTTGACCATTTCCTTCGCCATATCCGTATCGCGGATGCGTGACTCGGATGCAGTCAAGTTCTCGACTGTCGTACCCAGGTTGTTGGACGTGTACTCCAGACGGTTCTGCTTCGCACCAAGCGTTGCGCGCTGCGTCGAAGTTGCCGTGATTGCAGCTTCGATGTTTGTCAACGAAGTAGCGCTGCTCAGACCAGTGATACTTGTCGTAACGATACCCGCGATCGAGATCGTAGCCGAAGCATCGTCAGCTTGAATCGTTGCTCCAGTCGTGATGCTGATGCCGTTGAATTTCGTATTGGTGAAGATCGCGTCGATTTGGCTGCCGAGCTCGTTCAACTCAAGGTTAATGTTCGACTTGTCATCTGTGGAGTACGTGCCGTTCAACTTCTGAACGTTCAGCTCTTTCATACGAGTGAGCATTGCGCTTACTTCGTTCATCGCGCCCTCAGCCGTTTGTACGTACGAGATACCGTCTTGTACGTTGCGTTGCGCTTGCTCCAGACCACGGATTTGTCCGCGCATTTTCTCGGACACTGCCAGACCGGCTGCGTCGTCGGCTGCACGGTTGATGCGAAGACCGGAAGATAGCTTTTCCATGTTCTTGCTAGCTGCAGCGCTGTTCAGCGTCATGTTGCGGTGCGTGTTGACCGCTGGAAGGTTGTGATTGATAATCATGTTGAATTTCCTCCTTGAAATGGGTTATATGCCACATCCTTGTGGACTTCGCAGGCTCCGTTCGGCCGTCCGGACCCTGCGCTACTTAATTTATCGGCGAATAGTCCCGAAGTTTTATAGCTGCTGGAAAGTTTTATATGTTCTAATCATGAAGAATATCGTTAGACGCGTCATTCTGGTACTACTGACCGAGTCCCGTTATAAACAAAAAGGCAGAGATCTTAGATATACTAAGACCTCTGCCTTGATCGTTACAACAATTAACGGAGCAGCGAGAGAACGCCTTGCGGTGCGGAGTTCGCCTGCGCGAGCATAGCTTGCGAAGCTTGCAGCAAGATGTTGTTCTTCGTAAGGTTGACCATTTCCTTCGCCATATCCGTATCGCGGATGCGGGATTCGGATGCAGTCAAGTTCTCGACTGTCGTACCCAGGTTGTTGGATGTGTACTCCAGACGGTTTTGCTTCGCACCAAGCGTTGCGCGTTGCGTCGAAGTTGCCGTGATTGCAGACTCGATGTTTGTCAATGACGTGCCACTGGACAGACCAGTAATACCAGTAGTCGTGATGCCCGCGATCGAGATCGTAGCCGAAGCATCGTCAGCTTGAATCGTTGCGCCAGTCGTGATGCTGATGCCGTTGAATTTCGTATTGGTGAAGATCGCGTCGATTTGGCTGCCGAGCTCGTTCAACTCAAGGTTAATGTTCGACTTGTCATCTGTGGAGTACGTGCCGTTCAACTTCTGAACGTTCAGCTCTTTCATACGAGTGAGCATTGCGCTTACTTCGTTCATCGCGCCCTCAGCCGTTTGTACGTACGAGATACCGTCTTGTACGTTGCGTTGCGCTTGCTCCAGACCACGGATTTGTCCGCGCATTTTCTCGGACACTGCCAGACCGGCTGCGTCGTCGGCTGCACGGTTGATGCGAAGACCGGAAGACAGCTTTTCCATGTTCTTGCTAGCTGCGGCGCTGTTCAGCGTCATGTTGCGGTGCGTGTTGACCGCTGGAAGGTTGTGATTGATAATCATGTTGAATTTCCTCCTTGAAATGGGTTATATGCCACATCCTTGTGGACTTCGCAGGCTCCGTTCGGCCGTCCGGACTCTGCACTACTTAATTTATCGGCGAATAGTCCCGAAGTTTTATAGCTATTGGGAAGTCTTTTTTATTTTTTTCAGCTTGGCCATCATGCCGTGAAGATCTTCCGTTACTTCCGCCGCTTCCTTATTCGATTCTTTCACGGACGTTAGCAGCTCTTTGCGGACGATTTGAACGTTCTGGGGGGCCGTTATGCCCAGCTTGATCGTCTCCCCGTCAATTTCGAGGATCGTGATCTCGATCTGCTCGTCCAGCACCACCGATTGCCCTTTTTTACGAGATAGAACTAACACGATTTCCGCCCCTCTCTATTCCGCGTCCGCCGGCACGAACAGCCGGTGTCTGGTTGTATACGGCGCCGCAGTAAGTATGATCTGCTTCCCAAGCCGCTTCTTCGCGTTCAGGACGATCGGCGCAATCAAGTTGGCTGTCGCTTGCTCCAGCTCTCCATGAATGGAAACGATAACGCGGACATCGACTTCTTCCTCGGATGCAAGCTGCAGCTCATTCGTTACGGACTCAGGCAAATCAAATTCGTAGTTGCCGACAAACTCAAACGGATTCGTAACGATAAAGGCCAGCTTGCCGTCATCCAGTGACTGCAGATAGGCAAACGGCGCATGTTCTGCCACTTCAATGAGCATAAACCGTTTGAATGGCTCGAATCCCGGAATGCCATGCTCAAAATGATAAATTCGATCCTCGTCCAAATCAATCTCGCCAAACCGCGATGTTTCCAGTCTCATCCTTTTTCCTCCGTTTGATACGAAATATGTAAAAAAGCTATAGTGCGCTTGATTTCGCCTATAGCTGCGTTTGATGGATTTATGTGACGATGTCGATGCTCGGAGGCGTAAATGTCACCTTCGGATACTGCTGCATGTAGATCCGGACATTGCCCCGTTCGTATTGAATGTCGGGCTTATGGGTCTGCACCTGAATATCGACCCTCCCTACATCGATCTGCGTATCGGGCTTCGGAATCGTGAATTCAATATCCACGTTATCGTAGGATGCCGGACCGAACACTTCGATCTGCGGCAGCTTGGCGGACAATTCTTCAAATGCGAGATCGGGTATCGGGTTCTCTTTGATGCGCAGATCGCCCATCCGATTCCCTTTCTCTACAATATGCGCGATACCTTGCAGCGCAATCCCCGGCATCTGGGAGTAGATCCGCTTCATGAATTCAACCGGCTTCCCGCCGTTAAAGGCCGCCCACATCCGATCTTGATTTATATTCAGCTCCGGCACCGGCGTTGGCGCGCTTATTCGCGTCGGCGTCGTTTCGATTTGCAAATCGGCCCGCTCAGAATGAATATGAAATTGACCGCGCTGTGATTCGATTCCAATAAGGCCTCTCTGCGATTCCGCCTTAATAATCGGCAGCTTCATGGGCGGTTCACCTCTTAACGGAGAAAGTCGACAAGCGTAGGCGTAATGACTTTAGCCCCTACGGACAACGAGGCCTGATAAATATTTTCGTTGATCTTAGCATCGATCAGCAGCTTGTCGTAGTCTGCATCCTCTGTCTTGGACTGCATATCCGTCAAGTTGATTTCCAAATCGTCCAGCCGGTTCTGCATCAGCTCCACGCGATTAACCTTGGCGCCTACTTCCGAGCGGGCATTCAATATTTTGTTCAGCCTGCTGTCGACATGGGTAAGCTCTGCCGCCGCTCCGGCCTGATCGCCGAGGGTAAACTTGCTGATAATGTTATCGATAACGGCAAACACGTTATCAGCTTCTACGGGATCGCCGCCGCCGAAAACTTCGTTCCCGCTCAAGTTGACCGGCAGCACGACGCCTACTCCTACAGCATAAGAGATGTCGCCTGTGTCAGTCACGACTTTCTTCGCATCAAAATTCGGGTCGTTCTCGTTGTAAGGCATCTTATCGAACGTCTGGCCGCTAAAAATATATTTGCCATTCAACTTGCTGTTGGCGATATCAAGCAGCTGGCTCTTCAGCTGCGTCAGCTCGTTATTGATCGCATCAAGCGCGGTTTGCGGGTTCGTGCCGTTCGAGCCATTAACGGTCAGTTCCTTAATCCGCTGCATGACGTCACCGGCTTGGCCCAACACCGTATCGTTGAAATCCAGCCACGAATGCGCGGAATCCGCGTTCTCCTGATACTGGCTGTTAGAGGACAATTCGGCACGGTAACGAAGGGCATACGTAATGCCTACCGGGTCGTCGGACGCCTTGTTGATTTTTCGGCCGGTCGCCATCTGCTCCTGCAAACTGCTCATTTGCATCAGGTTGCGGTTCAGGTTGCGCGAAAGCTGCAGGTGCATCATGCCGGGTGTAACACGTAAGGCCATTATGACTCAGCTCCTATTCTAACGTCCGACTACGCCGGTACCGTTTATCAGTTTCTCAAGCATCTGGTCGAAGGTCGTCATGAAACGGGCAGCAGCGCTGTAGGCATGCTGGAATTTAACTAGATCCGACATTTCCTCATCGAGCGAAACGCCGCTGACGGATTGCCGTGTGCTCTCCACCTGGTCCAGCTGTGCGGCCGAGTTCGCATACTGCCGCTGCGCCTCCTGGGATTGAACGCCCAGCGCCCCCACCATCGAGCTGTAGAAGTTATTGATCGTCGCTTCCGAAATTCCGTTGCCGGTAGCGGATTGGTCGAATTTGAACTTCACTTCGCCGAGCTCGGACATGAGCAGCGCCAGCGAATTATTGCCTTTGACGACGGTATCCGTGCCTGCAGCGTTAATCGTTCGCATCGAAGTGGCGATTTTATTCGTATCGCCAGCGATAACGGGATTCAGCCGAATGCTGGCCGCCGTTATGCCCGATGCGCTTGAGTCGAAGGTGAAGAAGTCGGTCGCCGCAGTCGCCGGATCATCCATTGTGTAACCGAGCTTGTGCAATCCGTTGATCCCTTTCACCGTCATCGTCGTCGCGGTCGCGAGCGGCGTCGTCGTCCCCGGCAGCACGGAGCCGGCCGGTATAGTGACTTCAATATCGCCGTTCGCCAGCGTGTTCGCCAAGGTGTCTAGCTGCTTCTGGTAATCGGCCACGTACACATCGCGCGATACGAACATGCCGTACACTTCGCCGCTATTCAATTGACCCCGCTGGTAAGCCGCTTCCAGCGTCGCGCTTGTCACTGGCGTCGCCGTGCCGCCGTTCACCAAATTCGTATCGCCCATCGCAACCGTATAGCCGTCGGGCGTCTTGGTCACTTGTACGTTCACGATCTGGGAGAGCTTGTCGACGAGCAAGTCGCGCTGATCCTGCAAATCGTTAGCGTCGTCGCCAAGCGATTCGATCCGGCGGATTTCGGTATTCAAGGACGCAATCGTATCGAGGTACGAATTCACTTCGGTCGCTTTAACGTCGATGCTGCTCGTCAAATCGGCGCTCAGATCTTGCAGCTGCTTGCTCGTCTGATTGAAAGCATCGGTAAGCGCGAGCGCCGTTTCGCGGACGATTTTGCGTCCGGTCACGTTCTCGGGATCTTTGCTGAGATCGGACCAAGCCTGATAGAATTTGTCCATGACCGAACGAATGCCCGAGTCGGAAGGCTCGTTCACGATAGCCTCCAGCTTGCTAAGCGTATCCGCCTGAACGGACCAGCTGCCTACGAACTTGTTCTGATTGCGATACTGATCGTCAAGGAACGCGGTGCGCACGCGCGTAATCGCCGTTGCTTCAACGCCGGTACCCAATTGGCCGGCCGCTACCGAACGGTTCATGCCGAAAGCTTCCATCGGGCGGCTCGTCGTCAGCGTCACGCGTTGACGCGAGTAGCCTTCCGTATTCGCATTGGCGATATTGTGGCCGATCGTATTGATTGTCGTCTGCTGTGCGAACAAGCTGCGTTTGGCCGTTTCTAGCGAATGAAAGGTAGATGTCATCGCGGAATGTCTCCCCTATCCTCTGGTAGTAAATAACCCGGTTCGAGCATTGCCATAGCCAGGGCTAAGGGGATGCTGATAGGTCATATCGCCGTTCGGATCCTCAACCAGAAGATCGACGGAATAATTAATGAATTTGAGTGACTGCTCAACAAGCTGCTGATTCAACTGATTGACCTTCTGCAATTGATCCAAAGAGATGCTCAGGGAGGCATGAAGCTCTGTCAGCCGCTTCTTATCTTGCGGCGACGTTACGGTCCGAATCATCTCGCTGATCTTGCCTCCCTTGTACCGCAGGATGCCGAGACTGGTGAAATATTGACCGGACAAGCGCATGCGCTGCTGCTCCAGCTCCTCCGCCGTCTTCAGAAGCTTCCGTTCCTTCTGGATGACCTCGTTCAACGCGTCGACTTGATTACGAACGAGATAAGGGGTTTTCTCTTTGGCCAGGGCAAGCAATTGTTCATAGACATCCGCTTGCTGCTCCAGCGTTGCGATAATCGATTCGACATCCACGAAAACTCACCTATTCTTGATTATTTTTTTTTAGATAGGGCAGCAGCTTCTCCGCGATCTTGCCCGATTCCACATGATAGGTTCCCGATCTAACGGAATCTTTGAGCTCATCGATACGCTTGGTCCGTTCCGGATCGTTAGCGCGGCTGGTTGAAAGCATTTCTTGCGCTTCGGCGGAGATTTGAACCTCATCCTTTTTCCGTTTTCGGCTTAAGCCTTCGGTCTGTGGATCATTCTGTTTCTGATACGGATTCACGGCACCGATTCGCTGTGATTGATTGATTTTCACGTTAACCCCTCCAAACAATTCAAAAAAACCGATTCGCTGATACAACTATTATCGGCAGTTTGAACTTATTGTTTATAGTCAATAGCTGTCAATTAAAAAAGCCCGAGGAAGCGGTATCGCAAGAATTCGCTTCTTCAGGCTGCTTATTTAGGATGCATATGCGCTAACTCCGGTCCATGATACGGTATACCGAAGCGGCGGACGCAGGCGCTTTCGTCGTTTCTTTCGTTTCCTTTACCGGCGGGTTCGGTCTAACTTTATCCACTTCTTGAAGCAGCTTCGCCCTGCAGCTTTCGCATTTGTTATGCTCGCGAATCAAGTTGCCGCACATTTCGCAAGGGTACATCAAGTTTGGCGCACCGATTAATGAAATCCGGCCTTCTTTGATAAATTTCGTAATCTGCTTGATGCTGACGTCCGTGGCATCTGCCAAATCCGTTATTGTTGCGCCTTTATTCTTGCGAAGATAATCCGAACAAAGCGTATACTCTTGATCGATCGCTTTGATGCATGCCGGACAAACATCCCGGAAGTTCTTCGCGAATAGTTTTCCGCAACGCGGACAGTTATCAAGATCCATTGTTCATGAGCTCCCTTCCAGGTGGCCGTATGTGACTCCATATTAACTCATTGCTTGATAAAATACATCCTTTTTTTACACGGTTCCAACTAAATATCCGGTTAAATAGAACAGTCTGAATCGTAGTTATATGTCCAACGTTACATATCGGACATGAAGGACGGTGCATGCAAGATACGCGTCGAAACGCAAGCGGAAAATGGAACGAACTCGTCACGAACGAGCCACCGTTAGGCAGTAGATTTCGACGGTCATGGCGGGCGCCGCTTTCTTCATGGCGATCAACAACGCCTCTGCGCAAGCGTTGGCTGTGCTTCCGGTCGTGTAGATATCGTCTATGAGCAGCAGCCGGCAGCCGGCAGGGTCGGCCGCGGCCGACCCTCGTTCCCGCAGTTGCTGCAGCCGGGACGTCATGAAGGAAACGTCGGCGGCGAACAGATGCCGCGTATCCCGCATTCTGGCGCCCCGCGTCTTGTTGCTTTGCTTGCCGGAATGCCGCACTCGCCGCAGAACATCCCAGAGCGGGAGATTTTCGGCGGCGGCTAGATGGGCGGCTAACCGTTCCGCCTGATTAAAGCCGCGTTCAAGGAGCCGGAGTTCGCTGACGGGAACGGGAACCATTGCATCGAAGCGCAGCGAGGCGGCTCCGGGTCCGTTCCGTGTTAATTGGGCTCGAAGCCCTCGGTACGCAATGTGCAAGATGGCGCCAAGCAATGGCTCGAGCGCTTCATTTCCGCGATATTTGTAAAGTGCCAGCCATTCCCGGATCGTAGCGTCATAGCGTACGGCCGAACGGTTGATCACGAAGCCCGAACGCTGGCGGCGAATACAATCCGGACAATGCTCAGGGCGCCCGCATACCTGGCAATAAACGCGGGAAATCCACGGAATTGCGCGATAACAAGGGCTGCATAAGGCACTGAACTGCCCGGGTTGCTTGGAACCGCGTCGGTTTCCGCAAATAATGCAGTCGCCTGTATGCTTTGCAAGCAGCGCCGTTATAGAGGGAAGCATGCGCCGAAGCGTTCGCAGGATGACATCTGTGACCATCGCTTCACTCACCGGCCTTTCTCTTCTCGAGCAGGTAGCCTTTACGTCTGGCGATCCGATTCATGCCGCGAATTTGGGCGACTGCGGACTGTTGGGCGCGCGTTCGTGTCGAACCGCAAAAGTAGACTTTACCGGCAGGATCATCCTTGGACCTGCCTGCCCTGCCAGCCATTTGGATGAGCGATGCATCGTCGAACAGCTTGCCGTCCGCGTCCAGAATGAATACGTCGCTCTTCGGCACGGTAACGCCGCGTTCGAGAATAGTCGTCGTGACCAACAAACGTAAATCGCGCGCTCGAAATTGAAGCACCTTATTCGCCCGGTCGGGATCCTGAGACGAAGTGCCGCCAATCGTAATCGACGGGAAAGCCGCTCTGAGCATAGCGGCAAGCGGCTCGACATCCCGGATCTGCTGGACGAACACGAACAGTTGCGCTCCGCGAGCGATGGATCGGCGAAGAGCCAGGATAAGGCGATGTGGCAAGTTCCGCTGGACCAGCAGCTTCCGTACGGTCGGAATGCGAAGCATAACCGGGACGGGCAGCGGATGCCGATGAAAGCGAACCGGTACCCGCACATGGGCAAGGCGGCCGAGCGCGGCGGCACGCCTTAGCGCAGCCGGCGGGGTGGCGGACAAGAGAACCTGCATGCCGCTTGGCGTGCGCGCATGCTCCGCGGCAAAATGCAGCATCGGATCGCCATGATAGGGAAACGCATCGATCTCGTCCACGATGACGAGGTCGAATCCTTCGCGGAAGCGAAAGAGCTGGTGCGTCGTGGCGAGGGTAATCGCGCCCTGCTCCCATCGCTGCTCGCTGCCGCCGTACAGCGTGACGACGCTTGCGTCCGGAAACGCTTTGCGGATGCGGGGATCCAGCTCCAACACGACATCCCGCCTCGGCGTGGCGATGAGCGCCCGGCCTCCGCGCGCCAGGCATGCATCGATGAGCGGAAAAATCATTTCGGTCTTGCCGGCGCCAGTGACCGCCCAGAGCAAAAACCTGCGGCGCGCCGGCTTGCAGCCTTCGGAGGCGCCGATGTAGGACAGCGCCGCTTCGGCAGCCGCAGTCTGGGCAGGGCTGAGGCTCCAGCTGGTTAGGTCTGCGGGGGCTGGAGCGTTGGCCGCTCGGGCGGCGCGAGCGCTTGCCGCGAGAGCGGGCAGCGCCGGCGTATGCGCTGCGCGGGCGCTTGCCGCAGGAGCGGGCAGCGCCGACGTATGCGCTGCGCGGGCGCTTGCCGCGGGCGCGGGACTCGCCGGCGTATGCGCTGCGCGGGCGCTTGCCGCGGGCGCGGGACTCGCCGGCGTATGCGCTGCGCGGGCGCTTGCCGCGGGCGCGGGACTCGCCGGCGTATGCGCTGCGCGGGCGCTTGCCGCGGGCACGGGACTCGCCGGCGTATGCGCTGCGCGGGCGCTTGCCGCGGGCACGGGACTCGCCGGCGTATGCGCGGCGCGGGCGCTTGCCGCGGGCGCGGGCGTGCCGAGAATGAGCAGGCCGCACTCCCTGCTGCGGCCCATGGTCAGGCACGCCTCGCAATACGCGCATGCGCGGCCGCACGCGGCGCATGGCGTCCGGCGCATGCGCGCCGTGCCGCTGCCGCAGCGCTGGCAGCGGAGCCGCGGGCGCGGCCTCGCGCCAAGCGCGGCCCGCCACCGCAGCAGCCGAGGCTGCGGCTGCGGGGCGACCGCGCCGCCAAGGCGCAGCCGGCCGAGCAGCGCGGCCAGCTGGAGCGCGGGAGCCCACGCGCTCCAATCCGGCGCGGCGCCGGCCGGCCCGGCCGCGCCCGCGGCCTCGAGCAGGGCGAGCGCTTCGCTGCCGTGCAGCGCTCGTCCCTGCAGCAGCGCGGCGGCGCGGCCAGCGCGCGCCGCCAATGCCCGTGCGGGGCCATCGCCAAGCTCGGCCCCGCGAGGCACATGCTGCGCATGTGCGCCAGGCTGCCGCGGAACCGGCAGCCCCAGGCGGGCGTCGACCGCCCAAACGTCGCCGATCAAGCGCGACAACGTTTGTTCCATCCGCTTCGCGGACATGGCTCCGCCCGGCCAGCGCTCCGCCGCCTGTACGGCATGTCCGAGCGGAAGCGGCGCCGACCACGCGACGATCTGCTCAACCTCCCTGCCTTCGCTCTGTTCCTTGCCCTGCTCCTCACTCTGTTCCTTGCACTGTTCATTGCTCTGCTTCTCGCTCTTTTCCTTGCGCTGTTCCTTTCTCTGCTCCTTGCTCTCTTCCTCGCCCTGTTCCTTGCTCTGTACCTCGCTCAGCCATCGCCCGCCGCCTTGGGCGATTTCTCCACATGCCTCCTCAACTGCCCGACCCGCTTCCTCCCGGAAACGCCGACTCTGCCAATAGGCATAATCAATCTCCGGCGCAATCGACCAGCCCGCCCAAGAACACTCGCGCGTACGAACGGCATAAACCGTTACGTTCATTCTTCTCCCTCCATTCTTCCCGATCCGAATATCCGCCGAACGCAAAAAAGCACACCCCTCGCTGCCTTCGGCAGTGCTACGGGTGTGCTTCACTCGTTTATGCTTGCGTATGCTTCGATTATACATCGTCCCCTTCTCCGCAGGCAATCCCGCCTCCGCAGCGGTTAGCGCGGACGGCAAGAAACCGCCACGATTCACAAGGTTTCTTCGTTTCAACGGCAGAATTATATCATCCAGCGCATGAACGCTCTCGTATCCACCGGTCCTGCCCGAACACACTCTTCCATTCAGCGATTCACAAGGCCGTTCTTCGCTTCCGCAACAGGACTATCTCATCCAACGCATTAACGCTTGCGTATCCGCGAGCCCTGCCCGAACACGCTCTTCCCTGCCGCGATTCTTTCTTCCCGCACTTCACTTCACTTGATCTTCCCTAGAACGGCAGCTTCGACAGATCATCCGGATTGCGCAAGTCGACGAGCACGGCATGCTCCTTCGCGGATACCACGCCTTCGGCCTGCAGCATCCAGAGCAAATGCGTCGGCTCCACCGGCGTGCTGCGCTTGTACGTCTGCGCATTCCCGCCGATCCCGTCCTGATCGCCAATCCGCCATTGCCAGATCGCGCATAACCGTTTCCATTTCAAGGAGCGCCCCGCCTCGAGCCTGAGCTGCCCTTGTTCCCGGTCCTGACCTTGATCTTGCCTCGAGTCCTGGTCCTGCCTTTGACCCCGTTCTTGTCCTTGCCTCGAGCCCTGTCCATAACCTTGTTCTTGTTCTTGGCCCTGTCCTTGATCCGGTCCTTGACCCAAGCCCTGTCCATGTCCTTCCCCTTGCCTCGAGCCCTGGCCCTGACCCAGCCCTTCACCTTGGCCCCGATTCTGCTCATTCTCATGCCCTTGGACCTGCGCGCTTACACGGCCGTTTTCCCCGCTATTGCCGCCCGCATGCACGTGCACATCCATCCCGCGTTTGGCGAAAACCCTCGCAATGTCCAGCGTATCGTCCTCGGAGCCGTTGTCCACTACCGTCACTTTCACGTCCGTGCCCGTCAAATGCGAGAACCGGCGCAGCGAGCGCATGTACCATTCCATCCGCTGGCCTTCATTGCCCGCGATCAGCACGTAATGCTTCACGCTGCGCGACTGCCGGCGTCGAATGGCCGATAATGCGTAGATGACGGCGGCGGCCAAGACGTAACATCCGACGATCCACAATAATGCCGCGATCAAAGGCAGCCACCTCCTTTTGTGAACAGCATATGCCGACCGGCGCCCAGTGGTTACGTCTCTCTCCCGTTCCCCGCTCCTGCCGCAATGAACAAGGGCCCCCGCAGCAATGCGGAAGCCCTTCTGGTGCCATTATGTATGTGATTGCTTAGAGCGTTACCCAGCCGAACTTGATGGAATGGATGACGGCTTGCGTGCGGTCGTCGACTTCCATCTTTTGCAGAATGCTGCTGACGTGGTTCTTGACCGTCTTCTCGCTGATGAACAGGAACTCGCCGATCATCTTGTTGCTCTTGCCCTCCGCCATCAGGCGAAGCACTTCGGCTTCGCGACGCGTCAGGGGATTGTCTTCGCTCGGAATGAACTTGACGCCGGTTTCGCGCGCCGCCGCCGCTCCGGACGTTGCGCCGATCTCGTCGAGGTACGTCATGCGGCGAAGCTGGTTGATCAGCTTGCCCGTTACTTTGGGGTGAATGTACGCATAGCCGTTCACGACGGAACGAATCGCGTTGGCCAACGCCTCCGCTTCCATGTCCTTCAGGAGATAGCCGCTCGCGCCCTTGCGAAGCGTCTCGAACACGTAGCTCTCGTCATCGTGGATCGATAGAATGATAACCTTCACTTCCGGAAAAATATCGCGCAGCCGTTCCGTGGCCACCACGCCGTTCTCGATCGGCATGTTAATGTCCATCAGCACGACTTCCGGCTTGTTCTGATTGCAGAATTCCAGCACTTGAATGCCGTCGTTGCATTCGCCGATGACTTCCAAATCGTCTTCCATATTGAGAATCCGCTTAAGCCCTTCGCGGAATAGCTGATGATCGTCAGCAATCAATACTTTGATTTTGCGTTTGCCGCCAGAAGCTTTGATTTCCATCGTCAATTACTCCTTTCTAGTGTCCGCGTTGATGGGGATATGAATCGTGATCTTGGTTCCTTCATTGATAGCGGATTCGATCTCCATCCTCCCTTCAAGCAGTTCAGCCCGCTCCCGCATGCCGATTAATCCGAAATGATTGCTGTTCTTGACCTTGGACTCCAATTGATTCGTATGGAACCCGGCACCATTGTCTTTCACGACAATTTTCACCATTTGCACCTGATAGGTCATTTCAAGCGCGACATAAGTCGGATTCGCATGTTTGAACGCATTGCCGAACGCTTCCTGTACCATCCGGTAAATCGCGGCTTCCATGGCCGAGGGCAGCCGGATTTCTTTGCCGATCGTATCGAATTTCGTGCGGATTCGGCTTTTTTCTTCATAATCCTGGATATATTTGCGAAGGGTCGGCACCAGGCCCAGATCATCCAATGCCATCGGACGAAGATTGAATATGATTTTGCGAATTTCCTCAATGCCTGAACGCACCTGACTCTTCAAGTCTATTAATTCGTCCTGCACAATTTGAAATTCCTGCTTCATCAGCATCCGTTCCGCAATTTCCGTCCTAAGCACTATATTGGCGAGCGATTGGGCCGGACCGTCGTGAATTTCCCGCGCGATCCGCTTCCGCTCCTCTTCCTGGGCCAAAATGATTTTCAGCCCGATCTGCTGCCGGTTCTTGGCGGACTCGAGAATGCGCGTCACCTGGTTCAAATCCCCCGACAAATATTCCAGCACGACATTGATTTTGGAAGCGATCGATTCCGCACGCTCGATCGACTTCTCGACATTGCGAACGCGCTTCTGCAGCTCGTCGCGGCGCGCCTTGAGATACGTCTCCTTCTCTCGGTACATCATGAGGTCCAATTGAAGCTGCGTCGCCTTCTCGTAAGCGGCCTTGATGTCTTCTTCTTTATATCGGACGAAGTCCCGGCTGACTTCAGTCAGCCGGATTCTCGCCCTCCGGTAGTCCAGCTCGAGCCGGTCGACCTTATCGATGATCTCCCCGGCTTCGGCCAGTACTTGGTTCAATTCTTGGCCAAGCGAAAACATTTCCTTACGCGCGGATTCGCAAATCTCGAAAATCTGGTATTTGCTATCCTCCATGACGGAGACCGCATTCTTGATGACTCGATCGATATCGTCTACGCGATATTCCATGCTTGTCTTTGCCCACTTTCTGCATGTTCTACTAAAACTATCATATCACATAATCAGTCGCGGGCATCCATATCATTCGACGGTAATCGTGCCCAGCTTGCCGTCCCAATTGACGGTTAGGCCTAATTGCTCGGACACGAGGCGAATCGGAACGAGCGTTCGTCCGCTGCGCGTAATCGGCGCCACGTCGGACTGTTTGCGCACCCCGGTAAGCACGAAGTCCTTGCTTCCGAGCGTCATTTCCATCAGCTGTGCGCCGCGAAGCACGGACACGCGCTTGAGCGCGGCATTCCAATCGATCTGCGCGCCCATGGCCTCGGTCACGAAGCGCAGCGGGAGATAGGTCGTCCCGTCCAGCAGCAGCGGCGCCACGTCCAGCGTATACGGCTTGCCGCCGACAACGGCGCTCTTGGAACCGAGCTTCAGATCGATTCGCGTCCGGGCAGGCTCCGGTACAACCGCCGGGTATTGGAACGCGATATTGTCGAACGCCAGCGTGCCCGTCAGCGCGCGCTCGTCCTGGCCGTCCTCCAGCGAGGCGACGTAGAGACGCTTCAGCGTAACGGGCGCCGTCATGCCCTCCGCGGCCAAATTGACTTTCAGCGTCTTCCAGCCGCTCCAGTCCGCTTGCTTGGCAAGCGTGATCAAGTGCGCGGCCCCTTTGCCGTCGATGAACTCCGCGCGAATCCAGTTCAGGCTCTTGTCGCCCATGACGTCGATCGTCATCCCGGACGGGTTTCCGTCCACTTTGCGTCCCGTTCCGTTCAATACGGCATAGGCGGCCTTCGTTCCGCTTCCGTTCGTAAAATCATACTGGAGCTGTACGACGCCGGAACTATTCGCGCCCGGCAGTCCCGATACGAAGGAAGCCGTTCCACCTACACCATTCGTACCTTGGAACGAAATTGGATAGGTCTGCCTTTCGAAATCGTCGAATTTTTTATCGGCGCCTGCGGTCAGCACCGCCATCGTAGAGAAACCGTCATAGCGCGCGATGGCGTATCCGGCTTGCGCGGAAGAGCTTACGGAGCCGATGGTCAGACTGCCGTCCTTCACCGTGCCCGTGAACCCGCGGAATTCCCATTTCACCGCGGAAGCCGGCAGCGTCATCTTGCGGCCGTCCTTCAGCGTGACGCGCACGGGGAGCGCCATCGTCTTGCCCGGCTCGAGCACGAGCGAGCTGGCGTCCACCGACATGGAGGCGATCGCATTGCCGCCGATCACTTCGACCTGGAGCTTGTCGCTGACCGTACCGGATTTGACGGCGATCGTCGTCGTGCCGGCTTTCGTTGCCGTGAAATTGCTGCCCGCGAAGCTGCCGAGCGCCGTGCCGGCCGACCATACCGGCTGCAATTGGCCGGGATCGATCGGATTGTAATACGTATCGTATGCCTTGAGCGAATACGAAGCCTGCTGGCCGATGAACAGAACGCTGCTGCCGCTCGCTTTAATGCCTCTCAGCGAGCCTGCGGGCGCGACCGAGAAGACGCCAAGGCCGTTCGCGACCTGGCGCTGCGTCGTGCCGTATTCCGTCGGGAAGGCCAGCTGCGTTGCCGTCTCCCCGAGCGGACGCGAGATCATCGTCGTGGAGCCGCCGCCATCGAGGTTCATGCCTTTCCACACGCCGAGCTGCACCATGATCTGCTGCAGTTCCGCAAGCGTCGCGCCTTGGCTGTTGTCGCTGTCTTCAACGGTAATGATCAGCGCCTTCGTGCCGTCCTTCGTATACCCCAGCGCCGTGCGCGCGCGGTCCGAGTTCGGGCTGATGCTGCTCGTATTGCGGGAGAATTTCGCCGCCGCGCCGCCCTCGACCAGAATGGTATGGCCGCCGATCAGCATCTGCAGCGCATCCGGCGCGATTGCCTGCCCGGTGGACTGCGCGATCAGATTGTATGCGGCCGTCACCTTCGTTCCGACCTGCAAATGCGCGCGCGCGAATTCGGCCGCCTTGCCGTGCGTCCGCAAAATATAGGCGCCTGCCGGCACGGGGCCGGCAATCATCGTATTGTCGGCGAATTGGGTAACGATGCCGTTCTGCACGAGCACCTCCGTCGGCGTCGTAGAGCTGTCGGTGATGTCCGGCCGCGTCTGGGTCCAAGCGCTTGTATAAATGTGCATGGCATTGGCATGGCTGAAGCCGTCGTTCGGCTCCGTCTTATAGGCGGCCTTGTTGATGCCGGACAACGGGAAGGTCGAACCGTCCGCCGCCGTTACCGTCCCTTCGAAGCCGTACGTATCGATCGTCGGTTTGCGATCGGCCGTCAACGCGAATGCGTACATGCCCGTCAATTGAGACGGGCTCGCCACCAGCTGGCCGCCCGTAACCTCGGCGCCGATCGGCGCGCCTTTGCCGCTTGCCGTATTGAAGTAATCCCCGTTCACGCCCGCCACGGCACCGGACTTGCTCACCATGTTCCCGACCGAGCCGACGCCCGAGACCGAGCCTTCTTTGCCGTTCATCACATCAAGCTTCACGTACGGATTCGTCAAGTCCACTTCGATGACGTGCACGGCCGACGGCGTCGCCCCGGCTTTGCTCGTCCAGCTGTAGTCGACGCGTTTCGCGCCCGACGTGATCATCTCCTGGTTCATAGTGACCAGCTGCTTCACCGCTGCCGCAGCGACGGTATCGGCAGATGCAGCCTCCGTCACCGTCGAAAAGGCAGGCACCGCAACTAGAATCGGCTGTACGAGCAGCGAAGCTCCCAGCGTCCATATAAGCAATCGTCTGCCGCTTCTTCCCGGCACCCGATTCATCTTCTGTCCGTTATCGTTATGCATGTCTCTAGCAACTCTCCCATCTCAAAGTCTAGTGAGTTAGACTATGAAACTGTTGGAAAAGTTACGGACGATAGAAGAGTCCTATCACCATCATTCGACTGATATAAAAAAGCTATCCGAGTCTGTTCGACCGGATAGCTCTGGTTGCGCTATTATTCGATATCGGTGCTAGCTGTCCAGGAAGCCCACGTAGTCAAGCAGCCGCTTCACCATCACGGCCGCTTCCGCCCGCGTCGCATTGTTCTTGCCGCCGAACGTCGACGTCGTCTGGCCATTGATGATGCCCGCTTGAACGGCTTTGGCCACGTCCGTCTGCGCCCAAGTGCCAACCTTGCCCCGGTCGCTGAATTTCTTCAACGTATCGGCAGCCGAGCCTTGCAGCGTCACTTGAATGCCTGCAACGCCGATCGCGCGAACCATCATCGTCGCCATCTCTTCCCTTGTGACCGGATTGTTCGGCTTGAAGGAGCCGTCCGTCATCCCCTGGACGATGCCTGCCGTCGCCGCGGCGCCGATGTAGGCTGCCAGGCTGGTGGACGTGTTCACGTCCTTGAACTTCGCCGCTGCCGCGCGGTCGCCGGTCAGACCGAGCCCTTTCGCGATAAACATCGCGAACTCGCCGCGCGTGATCGCCTTCTTCGGCGCGAACGTCGTCAGCGTACTGCCTTCCACGATGTACTTATTGGCCAGCAATAGAATATCGTTGCGCGCCCAATGGTTGTTCAAGTCGGTAAAGCTCGTCGCGCCTTTCACGACGGCATACACGCTATTGCCTTTGCGCTTGAACGTCACGACCGACTGATTGTTGACCTGCTGCACGGTCGTCGGCACGTACGACAGCTTGCCCGACTGCGGATCCAGCCAGACGACCGCAACCTGCCTGCCATCCAGGTTGGCGGACGTCGTAATCGTCCGCGTCACGTAGCCGTTCAACGTTTCCACCGGCTTCGTCAGACCGTTATTCGTCACGGAGACTTGGAAGCTGACCGGGCTGACGAGCGTCTGCGCCTTCGCGGCGCTCAGCTGCGTATTCAGCGACGACGCCAGCGAGCTCGCATTCGTATCGATGGAAATCACCAGCTGACCGACCGCGCTGCCCGCATTCATCATTTGCGCCAGCTGCGTGAAATTGAGCGCGCTGAGCGGGATCTCGTACGTGATCGCCTTATAAGCCACCACGATGGAAGCATTGGACATAAGCTTCTTTGCATCCTCCAGCGCGCCGAGCGGGAACGCGGCGATCGCCGCATTCTCCGTGTCCGGTATCGTCAGGACGAGACGCGGAGCCGTGCCGCTAACCGAACGTATCGCGTTATAGGCATTCGTCACTTTCTCCGAGGTCAAGGCATATTGCTTGGCCGAAATGCCGGCCGGCGATACGGCGGACGTCGTCGCGGCCTCCGAAATCTTGATGGACAGGCCGCCGCCGGCCGCCGCCTCGTACTCGCTGTTCACGCCATCCGACCAAGTCGTCTGGTTGGCTGCCGCCGTATCCGTAAACGACGCCGGTACTGCGCCCGTTGTCGATCTTGGTCCGTAACCCGAGTTGGTGTAGCTGACTTTGACGGTATCGCCGATGTTGATTGCCGTGGCCAGCGTCAGCACGACCGCCGAACCGCTGATCGCCGTGTTCAATATTGGACGCGATACATTGTTCACTTTCACCGCAAACTGCGAGATTGTCGGCACATAGCCGGTGTTCAGCTCCGCCGAGAAGCTGAGCGTCACATTGGCGCCCTTCGCGATAATGCCGTTCAGGGCCAGCGCCGACGAGCCGCCGGTGCCGGTGTTGACAGCCGTACCGTTGAACGCAAGCGCGGCATTGCCGCCCAAATCCGACAGGGCAGGCGATCCTACGGTGTAAGAAAGCAGCACGGAATCTCCGACGGCGATCGCCGGGGAGACCGTCAGCACCACCTGTGCTCCGCCTACGCTTACGCCCGACACGGAACGGCTTTTGCCGTTCACGCTCAGGGCATAGGCCGTTCTCGGCGGAATAAGCGACGGATTCAGCGCCTCATCGTAACCGAGCGTAATCTGCGCCCCCGATGCCGTAGCCGATTGCAGCGCAGGCGCCTTCGCGTCATAACCGTTCTGAATATAGAACCCGCTGAACGAAGCCAGCGCATTGCCCGCCAGATCCTTAAGCGCGTACGAGGACGAGCTGTAATAGGAAACCGACACGGTTTGGCCGATCGTCGCCGCCTGCCCGCCATAGGTCAGCACGACAAGGTTGCCCGATCCCGAAATGCTTGTAACGGACGAATAAGAACCGTTAATGTTCAACGAAAACTGGGAATACGCATACGTGCTGATCGAGGCCAGCTCTTCGCTGAACGTAAGGATGACCGTATTGCCGTTGATCGACCCGCTTACTTGGTACGGTGCCGTCGTATCCGCAACGTTCGTCACGTTCAAGTTCGAGAAGTTGGCGGCTTCGATCCCGGAGAGGTCTTGGATCGGCGCCGTGCCGGCCGAATAAGAGACTTTCACCGTCTGTCCGGCAGCGACATCGCTTTGAAGCGTCAGCGTGACGTATTGTCCGCTCACCGCAACGGCGCTCACAACCCGCATAGCGCCGTTTACCGTCACGTAGAAGTTGGCCGGCAGCGGCGTTACGTTCTCGTTCAGGTTCTCGTTGAACGTCATTCTGATTTTGTTCGTGCCCACGAGTTCGGCCTTCGAAACCTTCGGCGGGCCGGACGTCGTGCTGGATGTGCGGAAGGTCCACTGGTATTGATTGAGAATGCCGTCAAACGCATTCCCCGCGAGATCGGTTACGACGCCCGCTCCCATTTCGACATAATAATCGGTGCTCGCCGTCAATGTCCCGTTCACGGTAATCAGCAGCTTGCGGTTGTTGGTCGGATCTATCGCGAACGTCGTCGCAATGCTGGCCGTGCTGCCGGAGATTCGTTTCAGTTTGATCGCGGACGTATTGGTACCGAGCATAATCGGCTCGCTGAACGTCGCCTCCAGCTTGGCGCCCTGCAGAGGAACGTTCGTCGCGCCATTCGCCGGCAGCTGCAGCACGAGCGTCGGCTTGTCCGTATCGGAGGTTACCGTGAACCGCCATCCGCTGTCGCCGGTGATCCCGGCATAATAATTCCCGCTTGCGTCGGAGAACGCCTGTCCGCCAATCTCGACATAGTACGTCGTATTGTTGGTGTACGTTTTATTCACGTTCCCTACCTTGATCTTGGTCGTTCCCCCTCCAGTCACGCTGGTGGATGTGACGGGAATGGCTGCGAAGACGGAACCGGATGGATAGGAACGAATCGTGATATTCCCTGTTCCAGGATAGACGGGCTCCGAGAAATTCAGCTCCAATTCCGGCGTCAGCGTCGCCTGCGTCGCGAGCGGCTTACGTTGGTCCGCCACCAGCGTTGGCGGCGTCTGATCGTTGCCGGGATTGGTGCTGAAGCTCCAATACCGCGCGTCGGAAATGCCTTGGTAGAGCAGGCTCGCATCCGTCGCGCCTTTGAAGGCGTTCGCGTCGATCAGCACATAGAACCCCGTATTCGGATCCAACGTGCTTGGCGTAATCGTCACGTCCGTACCGCCTATGGCGTTATTGGCAAGGACGACGCTGCTGCTCGCGACGTTAATCTGCTGCACGCTTGTATTGTCGGCAATTTTGTTGATCCAGATATACCCTGAATTCTTCGCCACTTTGACTGGAAAGCTTAATACGAGCGGCGTTGAGACGCTGACTCCGTACGCATCGTCCTGCGGCGACAGCGTCGGGCTCCCGAGCGGCGGCGCGGAAGTCTTAAACGTCCATGCCGGCGCATTCATGAAAGGATTGCCAGCCGCGTCTTTAAACGCGCCATTCGGAATGCTAACGGTATATTCCGAGCTGCCTTGCAGCGAATTCGGCAGCACGATCGTAATCGTTGACGTCGAACTGCCGCTGACATTCGTCGAATTCACGTTAATCGCTTGCGAATCCCAGGACTGCCTCGGATTCGTATTCGTTACCGTGATCGTTCCGCTTGCCGCGAAGACCGGCTTGTTGAACTTCATCTTTAGTCCCGTGCTTATGCCCACCGTAGCATTATTCGCCGGTTGGAGCGGCGTATTCGTATCCAATACCGGATTCGTCGTATCCACGGACGCGATCGTCGTGAAGCTCCAATCCAGCGCGCTCGTCAACCCGGTGAATACGCTGTTATCGCTCTCGCTTACGAAAGCGCCAGGGTCGATCGTTACATAGTAGCTCGTATTCAGGGCAAAACTGCTCGTTGGCGTAATCGTCACCACATTGCGGTTCGAGCCCGTCCCGATCGCGACTCTGCCGCTATTTGCCGTATCGAAGGATTCGACAAGCTCGTTCGAGATTTGCTTGCGAATCTGGATCGTCGCGCCGCCGGTCCCCTTCTTCACGTTCTGATCGAAGGTAAGCAAGAGGCTCGTATCGGGCCTCACGTTCGTCGCGCTCGCCGAAGGGGATTTGCTTGTCAAGACCGGTCCGGCTGCGTCCGCCTTCACCCGCATCGGTTCGACCGCCAATCCGCCAACAACGAATTGAAGAAGCACGATTGCTGCAATAATAAATGATGACCATTTGCGATTTCGGACCACAATTACCCACTCCCTAATTAAAGACACTCGTATCTTATTTTTCGGCTGGAAGCCGCCGGAAATGAAGACATTCTCTTAAAAATGACCGGCTTTTCGAGCCCTCTTGGCTTGCCGCATGACATGCATGGCAATAAAAAAAGCCGCCCCAATAGAGGAGCGGCTTTCACGATGCACGTTGTCGATTAACGAAGCGCGTCGGATTTCAACTTATCTGCCTTGTCTACGCGTTCCCATGGAACGTCGATGTCCGTACGGCCGAAGTGACCATAAGCAGCCGTTTTGCCATAGATCGGACGGCGAAGGTCAAGCATCTTGATGATGCCCGCAGGACGCAAGTCGAAGTTGTTCTTGATGACTTCGACAAGCATTTCTTCGTCCACTTTGCCCGTGCCGTACGTATCCACGTTAATGGAAACCGGGTTCGCTACGCCGATTGCGTAAGCCAATTGAATTTCGCATTTATCCGCAAGGCCTGCGGCTACGATGTTCTTCGCCACATAACGTGCCGCATAAGCTGCGGAACGGTCGACTTTAGTCGGATCCTTGCCGGAGAAAGCGCCGCCGCCGTGACGAGCGTAGCCGCCATACGTATCGACGATGATCTTACGGCCTGTCAGACCGGCGTCGCCCTGAGGACCGCCGATGACGAAGCGGCCTGTCGGGTTAATGAAATATTTCGTTTCGTCATCCAGCCATTCCGATGGAACGACCGGCGCGATAACATGCTTGCGGATATCGGACTGGATTTGCTCCAGCGTCACTTCTTCGGCATGCTGCGTGGATACGACGATGGCATCGACGCGCGTCGGTTTGCCGTCGACGTATTCGATCGTGACTTGCGTTTTGCCGTCCGGACGCAGGTAATCCAGCGTGCCGTTCTTGCGCACTTCAGATAGTTGGCGGGAAATCCGGTGTGCCAACGCGATCGGCAGCGGCATCAATTCAGGCGTCTCGTTCGATGCGAAACCGAACATCAAGCCTTGATCGCCAGCGCCGATGTCTTCGTTCTCTTGGCGAATGTCTACGCCGTCGCGCGATTCAAGCGCTGCGTTAACGCCTTGCGCGATGTCGGCGGATTGTTCGTTAAGCGATGTCAGCACTGCGCAAGTGCTGGAATCGAAACCGAATTTAGCACGCGTATAGCCGATTTCTTTGATCGTGCGGCGAACGATTGCCGGTATATCGACATAATCGGCGCGGCTGCTGATTTCGCCGATCACGAGCACCAAGCCCGTCGCGACGGATACTTCGCACGCGACGCGCGCATAAGGGTCCACTTCCAGGAATGCATCCAAAACCGCGTCAGAGATCTGATCGCAGATCTTGTCGGGATGGCCTTCCGTTACGGATTCAGACGTGAACAAATGACGTCCTTTAAGCGACATGAAACCTCAACCTCCTGCAACTTATAATTTCTAAGTATGATGCATAACATGCTCATCTTGCTGGGACTCTATAAGAAAAATCGTCGTCCCATACGGGATCTAACGCTGAACGTTTCGATACCAAGTGAAAAGCTCGGATTTCAAAAAATGAACCTTTTCCAAGGAGGAAAAGGTCTCATTAAGAACTCTCTAGGACAGTATGATACCGAATATGTCGCTTGATGTCAATGGATGACGGCCAATTCGGGCTTGACTTTACAAACCTTTCAAGATTTGCTCGGCTTGCTGGACAAGTCGTCTAGTAATGTTGCCGCCGATATAGCCGGCATCCCTTGTCGCGATCTGCGACCAGTTCACGTGCGCGCCGCCCGCGCTTGCGGTACCGCCAAGCTCCGATGCGAATTCCGTATCGGCTCCGCCCGCGGAACCGCCGGTCATCAGGCCAAGCTCAGCCGCGAGTTCATACTTCATTTGATTCAGCGCTTGGGCGCATTCAGGAACGACTTTACGATTGCTTCTCGACATTGCGTAAGCACCTCCTAATGGGATGCTTGTATTGTGCGCGGATAGCCGGCGTTCAAAGCGGATAAGTTGTTGTCAATGCGGGTAAAAATAGCTACTTGACGAGCAGCTCGTACTTGCCCCGCACCATTACGGTCAATCCCGTTGTTTGACCCGGGGCAGGCGTGACGCCCCGGCCGCCGCGCGGGAATAAGATGAGGTGATTGCTCGGAACCGGTTTGCCGTTCGTAATATCCACCCCGTCCGTTAAATCGGATATCCCGTTGCTGTCCGCGCTATAGACAACGGCTTTGCCGGCGCGAACGATGAATTCCGCTCCATCCGCCGCGATCAGAAACTTCCCCACCGGCACCGTGACCACTTCGACTTTTTGGCCTCCTTGATCCGATTGCCCGCCGGCTTGCTTGGCGATTTCGGCTTTCACTAAGCCGGCCACCTGCTGGTCAATGTAGCTTTTCGTCACGACCGGATCGTTAATGGAGCCTGGCGTAACGGAAGGATTGTCTCCTTCCGCCATCGTGGGCAGCTTCAGTCCGACCCAAAGCGCGACGCCAACGACAACGACGGAGAGGGTCAATTTAAATCCATTCATCTTCACGGGTTAATCCTCCTTGCCTTTGTTCATCCTGCATGCACCATACTAAACTTATATCGGCAGGCGTCTCTCATTTCATGAAAAAAGCCGGCTGTATGCTAGCCGGCTCTTCCAGGTTCGTTGCGTGTAGATGCTAAGGAGTTGTCGTAAACCAGTTCATTTCTTTGCTTGCCAGCAGGAGCTTGCTATCTTGGAACACATCGTACACATTGACTTTATAGGTGTCGTAGTGCAAAATTTTGGATTGAATTTCCGAATCGTTGTCGAACACGATCGTGAGCGGGCTGTCTTTGGTTTCCGTAAGCACTTGATCATTCGCTGCGCCTGACAGAAGCGAGAATTGCTTGGAATACGTCACATGATTGTTATCTTGGTTCACGAACTCGATTAATAGTTTATGGTCGCCGGTGATAACCTCATAGTCGTTATTTTTAGCGAGATTGTAATCCAACGTCATTTTCAAACCGTTGACATCGAACTGGCCGGCAACGTTCAGGAACGCATTAATGTAGTGCAGACCCAGCGTATACCCGGCAAATTGGATGTTTCCGAGATCGGAGCTTGTCACTGGCGTAAAGTCGCTCAGCGGATAAGATACCATATTAACGAGTACCGGGTTACCGGTTGCCGGCGTGTCATTTCCGTCTGTGCCGGATCCGTTTCCATTTGTACCTGTTGTTCCAGTTCCGCCGTTAGTGCTAGTCGCGATCGATTGTCCCAAAATCAGCTTATACGACGACACGTCGAAGCTCTTCGGAATCGAGGCGAATGCACTTAACAGCGCCTTTCCGCTTGGCGATAGCTTGTCTTTGGCCGTTGCAAATTGAACCGGAACAACGATGCCTTTCTTGTCGACGATATAACCGCCCAGTGCGGCTATCGAAGCCGAACGCATTTCATTATTCACCGCTTCGAATTCCGCATAGAAGTTATTTTTCGTCGTTCCGTTGAAGACTGCCGTGCGGAGTACGTTAACCGTCGAGCGCTTGCCGATGCTCTTGACCGAATACGGGTTCTCCAGCTTCTGCGTCGGGATATCGCTTAATTGTTGGGCACTGAATTGATAGAGTTGCTTACCCGCTTTACCTTGAACCGGTTCAGTGCTTACGAAGGTAATCTTATCGATAGCCGTGGTATACGGAATTTCCGAATATACGACAAAATCCGCAGATGCGCCAGGCGCGAGCGTGACCGAATCATCCATTGCCGCCGCTGTCTGCTCCGTGCCGATCTTCACCCCGTCCACCATGAAATATCCCCCGAGTGTCGGAATTTGTTCGGTTGCCGTGCTTCTGTTCGTTACCGAGAACGTAGCGACAAGTACGTCGTTATCGCTTGAAGGCGCGCGTTGAACGGTGTTCAGTTTGACGGTGAAGTCATTATAGATGAAGGCACCGCCAAGCGAGCCCTGTTGGGTCGTGGATTGCAGCGCATACGTTCCGATAATGCTTGCCTGCTCCTTGTCCGTTGCATGCGATTTCACGACGAGCTGCGCATTCGTTAAATTCACATTCGTAGGGACTTCACCGTTAAGTGCAACGGTTGTCTCAATATTAGGAACCAGCATCGCATTATCTTGTTTCTCATAAGACATCGGATAGCTGGTGCCAGAAGCCGTTACGATAAAGTAGTCCAGCGCCGGGTAGGCGATCGAGGTCTTGTCGATATTCGTCAGCCTAAAGTCCATCGAGACGTTTTTACTGCTCGTTCCCTGAGAAATGAACACTTTGCCCGCTACCGTATTAACCGGCGTACCCGACACGTAGACCTTCTGAGGCTTGCCTACCGCCGCAGCATCCGACGCATTCTGCAGTACATATTTCCCTACGATGTACGCGCTTTCCTTTTCTGTCGCTTGCGATTTCGCGACAAGCGTAGCATTCGATAAATTGACGGTCTTCGGAATTTGCCCGGTCAACGTCACGTTCTTCTCGATGTCCGGCAGAAGCTTGGCGTTCTGATCTTGCGTGTAGGACATCGGATAGCTGGTTCCCGATGCGGTCAGGATGTAATATTCCAGATTTGGATCGGCGACGGCCGCCGTTCCCGTATTCGTCAGCTTAAATTGGACGGAAACGTCTTTACTGCTCGCACCCATAGATACGAATACATTCCCGGCCATCGTAGTAACGGGCGAACCGTTCATGTAGACCATTTGCGACTTGCCAGCGGCCGTTGCTGCCAACGGCTTCATGGTCGGCATCGAGAACAAGCCAACCGGCAGTTGAATCTTGCTTCCCTCGTCGTTCTGGGCAACCAAGAGCGAAAGCGGTTTTCCGGCAACACTCAGCGGAATCGTGGCTCGCAAGGTGACGATTTTACGTTCATTCGGCTGAATCGTGTTTTGATCCAGGCCCGATACGGTAACGTTGTACTGCGAGTAACTATCCGTTTGCACGAGGAAATTCAATTTGGACAAATCGCTCGCCTGGAAGCCGACATTCTCCACGAGGAAGTTAACGACCAAGTACGCATTCGTTGCATCCGTTGTTATGTAAGACTGTTTAACCGCGCTGCGGATCTTATTGTTGGCGTAACGCATAACCGAAGCTTGGTAAGCGGCGACCTTATCCGTACCGTTGGCCGGATATTGGACGTTGCCAAGTACGCGTTCATAATTGGCCGTCGAGAAATCCCACTTTACCACCTGGAAGGTAAGATCGGTCAATTTCGTTTGATTATCCACTACGGTGTAGTACGTCAGCGTTTGCGTTGATTTCGCCGGAACATCCTTCTTGTCCTTATCGGCATCAATAGCCGTCGTCTTGAAGGACTTGCCCGACTTCGTCTTCACGCGAAGCCAGTAATCGATTAAATCAAGCGAAGAGTTCCCGTTATTCGTAATGTCTACGGTATAGACGAGTACCTTCCCTTGACTCTGCATCGTCAAATGAGCATCTCTAATACTCAAATAAGCGGATGCATTCAATTTGACAATCTTGCTGGAAATCGAGTTCGTTGTCGTGCTTGCCGCTGCCGCAGCAGATGGAATTGACAGATCGACATTCTGAAACAACAGCGCCGAGCTTGCCAATGCCACTACACCGATCTTAGCCCACTTGTGTGCCACGTTCATCCCTCCTGAAATCTATACTCTATTAGACGAATGATCCATAGATTAAGTTTCGCATAAGTATGGCTTTAATACAATATAAGTATAAATACTGCCCATGAAGTGCATATGAATTTAAAATGATATGTAAAATAAAAAGCAGGCGAGGTTTACCCTCGCCTGCTTTTTGGTGTGAGATTAGTTAACCGAGATAATAGCAGTGTCTTGCGTTCCGTTGGAAGCAGTGTACGTCAGCGTAGCGCTGCCGTGTTTCAGACCAGAAACCACAAGGCTGTTAGCAGGTGCTTTTGCAACTGCAGTATCGTCGGACAAGATTTGGAATGGAGCTGCGATTACTTTGCCATATTGGTCTTTAACAGTTACTGTAACAGTTACTGTTTTACCAGCATCAACAGTGTACTCATCAGCACCGAACTCAACCGATTTAACAACCGGTGCATCTTCGGAAACCGTAACTTCTTGTTCAGCTACTTTGCTACCGTTGAGGTAAGCCGCTACAGTTGCTTTACCAGCTTTTTGACCAACAACGTTAACCGAGTCAGCAGCGCTTACTTTCAGGATTGCTTCGTCGGAGCTCGTTACGAAGTCTGGTTTGGAAGAAACCAGAGCAACGGATGCACCGCTCGAAGTTTTACCAAGAAGCGATACTGCTTGTGCATGAACAGAGGCATCGGCTTGCTTCGCTTCACCGTAGACCGTACCAATCGAGTCGATTGCATACGATTTGATATCGCTCGAAGCAACGACGTTCACCGTAAAGGAATATTCAGTAATTGCTTTCGAACGGTTGTCTACTACAGTATTGTCTGCGTTGCCTGTCGAAGTAATCGTGATTTTTGCGGAACCGGTAGTCGTGCCTGCTTTAAGGCCCATAGTACCTTTACCGTCGATGTCGACATAATCGACAACGGATTTATTGTCGCTTACGACTTTGAACTCGCCCTTATCTACGTTTTTAACGCGGCCATAGTTATCAACCAAAAGGATGTTGTCTTGGTCGAACTCGTTCGAAGCGTTAACTTCGTATGTCGTCGCAACGTCTTTGATGCCATTTACAGCCGTGAAGTATGCAACGTCTTTAACGTCGATGCTAGGGCTGCTAGCTTGCAGTACACCGTCAACGTAAACATAGACAGTTGTCGTGCCAGTATCGCCGAACGTGAATTCCAGTTCGCCTTTAGCATTCAAGTTCAGGTTGCCTTTAGCAACGCTGTACTCTTTGCCGAATGCGTTGAAAGTAACATTGCTCAGGCTAACGTCTTTAGCAGCGATAGCAGCGCCATACGAATCGACAGCCGTGAAAGGAAGAACGACTTTCTCACCTTTAACGATCAGCGAGCCGGAGTTGCCCAGTTGGAAAGTTTTAACTTTCGCATTATCGTTAACTACAACGCTAGTGGATGCACTTGCAGCTGTAGCGCCGTTAGTTACAGTAACATAAGCAGTACCTGCTTTTTGACCTACTGCGTTTGTATCGAATGTTACAACGCCGTTGGAATCGACTTTCAGGTTGCTGATGATGTTACGATCGCTAATGTAGAACACCAGGCCGCCATAGCTTTGGCTGTTGCCAGTGTTTCCAGCTTCAAACACTGCAGTTGTTGCAGGGAGTTTCACAGCATGGCCTTCACCATCAACCATTGTCAAAGGAAGTACATATCCTGTTTTACCAACGGATACGCGTGCATCGCCTGTCAGTGGTTGAACTTGATCCAACTTGATCGAAGTTGCCGAGCTGCCGTTAGTTACTTTCAGCGTTTTGTTCGCGGAAAGACCAGCAGCTGGATAGATCGCTGTTACGATGATGCTGTCATTAACAGCCGCATCAGCTGCGTTGGAAAGATCAAGTGTGCCGCCATCTTTAAGCGCCTTGCCTTTAGTAATGTTATACGAAGTAACTTGTGCGGATGCAGTCATTTCTTCGCCGAATTGATTGTAAACTTTAACACCAAGATCTTGACCTGCTGCTGGTTGTACCGCAGTAGCCGTGATGTCAAGCTTCTTAGCCGCTTCAGCTTCAACCTTCAGGCTGATAGCATCGCTGCCTTTAACCGTCAAAGTGAAGTCGCCAGCTGGCAGATAAGCTGCCGCCAGATCTGCGGATTGACCGTCAGCTGCGAACGTTGCCGTTACAGGGAATGTAGTAAGACCGGATTTAAGTTCATAAGTCAGAGCCGCTTGGTCAGCAGCGGATACTGCTTGGTTGAACTTAACTGTGATTTTTTTAGCGCCAGATTGCGCTGCGCTAGTAGCTTGAACAGCAGTCAGCGTAACCGATACTTCGTACGATTTGCCGTTGTACTCAACAGTTACTTTCGTAGCTGTGTTAGCAACCAGTGCAGTTGTCAGTTCTTTCTTAACAACGCCGCCGTCGGAGAATGTTACTTCGATGTGCGTAGCGTCAACCACTTTAGTGGAAGCTACGGATACCAATTCATTGGCAGCCAGATCGTAAGTAACGCTTACCAGCAAATCGCGAGTTGCGTTTGTTTGGTAGGAAGGAAGCTCAGGAAGAAGGCCGGCTTTGATTGCTGCTGCAACGTAGCCTTTTGCCCAACCGGAAACCGCGCCGGAAACTTCGCCGTCTGCAACTGGCTCAACGCCTGCAACCAGGTCAGCTACTTTTGCGATTTGCTCGATTGTTACTTGACCGGATGGGCCGAATTTGTTGGCGCCAAGACCGTTCATGAGTTGAGCTTCAGTTACAGCGCCAACGAAACCTACTGCCCAGTGAGTAGCAGGAACGTCTTTGTAAACGGATGCTGCAGCTGCGTTCTCTTCCAATTGGGAGAGCTTCGTAAGTACTTTCGCGAACTCTGCGCGAGTCATTTCTTTGTCAAGGCCAGCAGTACCGTCTGGGTAGCCGCTGAAGATACCAAGCGCTTTCAGAGCGTCAAACTTTTGTTGCGATGTAAGGTCAGTTGCAGTAGGTGCAGCTGTGTCAGCAAATGCTACGGACGCTGTAGTCAGCGTCATTGCTGCTGCTACTACGAGGGATAAACTTTTTTTCATAACCTTTTTTTCTCCTCCTCTAAATTGCTTCGGTTCTTGAGAGTTTTGTTTAGAATATGGTTTGCTCGTATTTCTCATTGGCCGATTCACCCCCTTTCACGAGTTGAGCATGATTCGTATAAATAATGTCTGCAAGAAGTGGCTCCTTGTAGGAACTTGTCGCAGAATCTTGTAAACAATTGTAGACAAGAAAAAAATGGTAGAGTCCGAACGCCACTATAACATTATACAATGGGCACCTACCAGCGTAAAGAGCAATTTGATAAATCATACCATGCTCTATTACAGGCTAGTTAAGCTTTCTCGTCGTTACCTTCATGTAATTAAACGCATCGGTTTCGAAAAAGTTGCGGTGTCGATTAAAAAACTTTTTAAAGCGTATCTCGACACGTTTTCCACGAAATTGTCGATGAGTCTTATGTACTAGGACGACTTCTCTTCCACGGTTCTTATTATATGACGTATGTCCTATTTTCGTCGATAGATAACATTTCCCATGTAAAGAGAACTCTAGCATTCGTTAGAAATCGATGCAGGAAAAAGAAAACTGCCCGGGGTTCTCCCAGGCAGTCCTGTGTCATCCAAATTAGTTCAGTTTAGGCAGGCGTTTCAGATCGGCCAGCATCTTGCCGATAATGATTGCCGCATCGGAACGCAGCAAACGGGAATTCGGTTCGTACGTGTAGCCTTTCTTCGGATCCTTCGCGTCTACAGGCGAGCCTTGAATATACCCTTTCTTGGCAATCGCGAGTACAGAGGCTCTGGCGTAGTAGTCAATATCCGCATAATCTTTGAATGTCTTCTGCAGCTGAGCATTAATCTTATCCGGATCCGTCTCGAGCTTCAAGTTGAGCGCGCGGGCAATGAATACGGCTGCATCTCCACGCGAGAGATCTTTCGTCGGCTCGAATGTACGCGGCTGCGTGCCTCTGATGATACCTTCTCTTGCAGCCGTCTCGATGTAGCTATAATCCCACAGCGCGTCCGGATTGACGATCGCCGGCACATCATCGAAGTGCGGCTTACTTAGTTCATAGTTAAGCGGAATATCCAGCGCTTTAACGATCATTCTCGTGAATTCGCCGCGCGACGTGTACATGTCTCCACCGAAGTCGTCAAAGTTAGCTGCATTCATAAGTCCCTTGGAATATGCTGCTTCCATATAATTACGCGCATATGGGTGTCCCGTTACATCGGAGAACGAGTATGTCATCTTCCCGACAACATAATAACCGAATTGGTCAAACGGAACGGTAATCGTGTTTTTCTTCGTATCGACGACGCCGCCCATGTTAACCCAGAACTTATTGTCTACATCGTAACGAAATACCGTCACAATCGTGCCTGTCGCGTTACGGATGCTCGGATCGAACGACAGCGTCAGCGTGCCGCGTTTGGATACAACAAGCTCACGCTCGGGCGGACGTTGATCGTAGGTCGGAATTTCCGACGCGCCCGGACCAAAGTCATTCCCCGGATATTGGTATGGATCCACACCCATTGTGACCGGGTCGTAGTTAGGCGTACTAAGATCGTCAGCCAGACCGCCATCGATCCAATACACTGGGCTGGACTTCGAAAACCGTGTCGGGAACGACACTTTAAATCGCGTGCCGAAGTTCTGCATGATCAAGTCGAAGTTCTTCGGCGGGCTGTCGTATTCACGACGGTCTACAACACCGTCCTCAGGATTGGCAATCGCGAAGAGCAGCTTGTTACCGGTAAACACCTGCCCCTTCAAGTTATTCGGATCATTGAAGTCGCGGCGAACCAGAGTCGTCCCCTTCGGGAAGCTCAGCGTTAATGCCCCTTCAAACACTTTATTGGAGTTCTTCATAACGTCCAAGTATTGTTCGCCTGGAATATTGGTCGGCGCATACTTTATCTCGAAGGAATCGCTTACCTTGTCCGATGCATTCTCAATCGTAAAGCTGATTTTGTTGACGCCTGGTTTTAGCCCCGAAAGGGTCGCTTTAAACGCATTCGGATACTCGACTCCATTATCGGGATTGTTATCGGCGTCATACTTGAACCTCTCTGCCGCTTGCTTGTTAATCGTCACTTTGTCCGCGCCTTTGGCATCGATGATGACATCGATAAAGTTCTTGTTCACAATACCCTCGGCCGGCAAATACGGACGAAGTACTTTGTATGGCAGTACTGTCGGATCGACTTCCAGGCGATAGGTCGCCTTAGGGCCGGTCGCGCCGCTGTTGTACACATTAAACAAGTATACGCTGGAACTTCCGTCTGCGTTCAATTCTTGATTCTTCAGCAGGAATTGGAACGATTGCGTATTAAGATCGTAACGAACATCCAGATTGCCGCTAATGCTAACATTATCCGGATTGTAAGCACCAACCACCTTATCCCCTTGCACTAGCTGGAATGGCTGAGAAAGATCCCAAGTGATTGGCTCTGCAAGCGATGCGCCTGTTATTACTAACATGTAATCTGAAGCATGCGTTCCAAGCGTCGTCAATTTACTTTCGATCGTCGCTATGACCTGATTTCTTGCTGCAGCGACTGCCGCGGCAGTACTCGGGTCCGTCGAACTCAGATCGATATTCGACGGTACAGTACCTAAGTCAATGAAGTCGAACGTTCCGTACACATTCATGAACGGTTCCTTCGTAGTATATAATCCGCCGTTCTTCGTAAAATTCGGATCGTTCAAAATCGGTTTCGGGGAGGTAACCATTGCATCGAACGTAAACGGATAGACCCCTTCCGTTACAAAATCCGGGGCCGGAATGACCGGTAGATTCGTCGGCACTTTATTAATTTTAACTATTTTCTCATATGAATTGTTGGCGCTCTGGAACACGAAGCGAATGATGTTCTCGCCGTTAAACATTGCATCGTAGATGTCGTCGATGATAGTCCGACCTACAACAGGACTTGTAGAAGGGACTGTAGTATCCAGAATAAAATGAGCCTTATTTCCATCGCCGTATTCCGTCAGTGGAAACGGCACGTTATTTACATAGAAGTAAACGGTTCTCGCAGCTGTTCCCGAATCATACAAAATATCAGCCGTGTTATTGATATTTTGCAGTTCGCCTTCGAAATTGCCCAGCTTCGTAGTAACAATATCCCCGGCATTCGTTGAAGAAGTGGAGTCATCGTACACCGTCATGCCGTCCGTGATTGTCCTATAATTGACGTAGGGTCCGTAGATCATCGTAAACTTGGCGGACCCGGTGTTGGATCCCACGGTTACCTTAATTGTCTGGGTGCCCTCAAATGGTAATCTATCGAATTGCAGCACTACTCGCCTGAAAGGCGTAAGTATTCCATTTATATTTTTAGAATAGTTCGGATCATCGCCGGCAATTACGTAATCTGTACCTTCGTTGAGAGGTTTAGTGTTAATTTCAACGCCAATGGATGCTGTAGCCCCATTATAAGGATTTCCGATTAACAGCTCAATGCCAACCGGGAGACCATAGATACTCAAGCCATCTAACGGTTTCCCTTCAAGGTTTGCATAATTATTCGGCTGGAAACCTTGCAAATAATTGATCTGGCTGACGAAAGGCTGCGTCGTATCATGCAGAGTCAAATACAAGCCTTCCGTATATTGATCAACCTCTGTCAGGAGGTTTAGACGCTTATTCTCTTCGTTACGCGCTTGCAGTTTAAAATTGTACAGCTTTTCCGGATCAAGATGAAAAGAACCTCCAGCAGTAGGATCAATCTCAAAGGAATAGATGAAAAAGCTATCCTTTACCGTCGGATTTCCAACGATCGAAATATTCGTCGGCGTTAGCAGCCCGTTCGCAGGATACGACGCGGAGCTAGCTTCTTTTACCCATGCAGCCAAATGGATATCCGACAAAGGATCAAGCGGATCAGGGTGAGGCTTCAGCGGACCGTTCGCAACATCTGCGTATTGGCTATTCGGAACGATAACGCTACCTGTGATGAGCAATTTATTAGCGGCAGTATCGTACGAGAAGCTTGGACTGTATTCTAGAGCAGCCGATTGCAATATATTATCGTTGGTATCGACTTCATTGATATTCACATCGTAGAACGTAACATTGCCATTATAGAAGGCGATATTGCGCGTTGTTTCGATCGTTTGCGTGCCGTTCTTAATGCGAATTGTCACCAAGTTCTTCCCCTGTTGCAACGTAATCGGCGCTGCGGCAAAGGAATTGTCATTGGTGCTGTTGACCGCATAGGTTTTGCTCGCTCCGTTCACGATAATCGAGACTTGCTGCGCATTCGGCGCGTTACCTGTAATACTGATGTCCGCCTTGGTCCGACCGCGTGATGTCTGGGACTGAACAACGGTTGTATCGCCCTCCACGATCGGGAAGTTGTTACCGTCCAGGCTAGCTGTCAAATTATACAGCATCGGGCCGTTATGATAATCAATGTAGATCGAATTCGTTACTTCTCCTCCGCCCATCGTGCCTTTGAACGTGATTTTGTTCAAGCCCGGGAACAGTTGAATATTGAACACTTGCAAACTAAACCCGCTCACCGAAATATTGCTGGTGAGGTTCTCGCGTTTATTGGCAACATTGTTCTCGTTGGCAGGATCGACAATCTGATACACGCTGTACGAAATCGACTTGGGATCCACATTACTGATGGTGCCTTTCAACGTTACTTTCTCATCCGTCGTAACACGGGCCTTGTCACTTGTGTCATACTCATTAGGGAACGTGAAATTCCCCGTCGTCCCGGACGCGGCGCGAACGATTTCAGCCTTGCCTGCGGGTACCAATTGAATCACTAAAGCAAGCAAAATAAACAAGGTGCCTAATTTCTTAATCACAATAAGCCTCCTCCACTCAGTCCAATCCATGTCATAGTTTGATGTATCTTTGTTATCGGCGATGCGCCGGCAAAAGTTTAGTCAAACCATGAAAAAACTGGGTGCATATGGCGGCGGAAATTAAAAAAGCTTCGCCTCCATAACGGGAGGCGAAGCTTCAAAAACGACTGCTCATAAGATATTATTTCGAGCGTGATTGCTCGGTCCGCACCAGCAAACGCTGCAGGAAGCTGATGAGCGGGCGACGGGACTTGTCGACGATGCCGATCAGCTCCGCGCCGATCTGGAGGAAGAACACCAGCACCAGAATGACGCCGAACGTGATCCAGTTGGCCGCGTCCGACTGTACGATGGTCGATTGCAGCACCGCGCATAGTCCGAAGAACGCCGCAATCGCGTAGATGATCAATACCGTCTTGCGGTGACTGAAGCCGAGTTCGCGAAGGCAGTGATGCAGATGGCCTTTGTCCGGCGCGAAGATCGGTTTCTTGTTGATCCAGCGGCGCACGATCGCGAAGAACGTATCCGACAGCGGCACGCCGATAATAAGCAGCGGCGTCACGAACGAGACCATTGTCACCTGTTTGAAGCCGAGCATGGACAGCGTCGCAAGGCCGAAGCCCAGGAAGAGCGATCCGGTATCGCCCATGAAAATCTTGGCCGGGTGGAAGTTGAACACCAGGAAACCGATAACGCCGCCAAGAAGCAGCGCGCTCAGCAAGATAACCGGCGCGAAACCCATAACCGCCGCCATAATCAGAATCGTGGCAATGGCAATCCCCGATACGCCTGCCGCCAGGCCGTCCAAGCCGTCGATCAGGTTGATGGCATTGGTTACGCCGACGATCCAAATGATCGTGAGCGGAATGCTGATCCAGGACGCAACGGGCTGCATCGCTTCGCCGAACGGAATGTTCAGCAAGTCGATCTTGACGCCGAAGCCGAAGACGACGACGCACGCGGCGAGGATCTGCCCGAGCAGCTTCACTTTCGCCGACAATTCGAAACGGTCGTCCAGCACGCCGATCACGACGATAATGGAGCCGCCGGCGATCATGGCGTTAATGAGATTCTTATCGTAGCTGCGGAAGAGCCCTTCCGGAATAAACGGTTGAATGACGAAGTAGGCGCCGATGAATGCGGCGTATATTCCCAAGCCGCCAAGGCGCGGCATGATTCTCGTATGAACTTTTCGATGATTCGGTTTATCGATCGCCCCGATCTTGTAAGCAAGCTTGATCACAAACGGGGTGAGCGCCAATGCAAGGCATAATGAAATTATAAATGCGGCTGTATAGAGAACGACGTGACTCATTTCCATCTCCCTTTCATAGCTATCGCCGGATAGAATTATACGCTGTTTGAAAAAGAATCTCCACTCTCATTTTCAAGCAATTTTCACGAAATATACGGTTATTTCGAGTGCTTGGGCATGGTTTTGCGTCATTTCTTTCGCTCACAGCGCTTTCGCTTCATTTTTCGGCCGCATAACTACATGTCCGAGGTGAAACGGCTGTTGCCGTTACTCTGGCGGCGTGCCGCCCGTGCATGAGGCGAAACGAATACGTCCTTGTTCCCGAGAACACCTTGGAGCGGCTGCACGGCAGCTTCTATACCTAGATTAACGCAATTTCGCAACGATTTGTTTCGCGGGGTTGCGCGCTTCGCGTTTCAGCCGCTCAATGGCTGCGCCATGTTCCGCGCGCCAGCCGGCCGGGTCGTCCAGCAGCCGCCCCATCGCGGCCGTAAACGATGACGGGTCGAGCGTCTCCGTCGTTCCGACCGGCTTCAATCCGAGCCGGTTCAAGAACTGATCGATCTTGGGGTCGTACGATAGCCCTACCAACGGCACGGACAGGTTCGCCGCATAGATGAGCGCGTGCAGGCGCATGCCGAACAGCGCATCGCACCGGCTGACTTCCAGCAGCATCGCCTGCGGGTCGTCGCCCGGCGACGCGATCTCGGCGGTGCTCTCGCCGAGATCGCCCAATTGTTCCATCACCCGCCGGGACGCTTCCGCGTCCGAGGGGGTGTGGAACGGGAGGAACCGCAGCCGCACCGCCCGGCTGCGGGCCAGCGCGCCAAGCGCGGCGGCGGCGCGCGCCAGGTCGGCCCCGTCCTTGCGCCAATGCCGCAAGGACACGCCGACCACCGGCGGCAGCGGCGGCACAGCCCCCCCCGCTGCCGCCGGCGCGGCTGCGCCGCCGGCAAGCGGCTGCGCTGCCGGCAGCGGCAGCGCCATGACCGGATCGGGCACAACCTCGATCCGGTCGCGCGGAACGCCCATCCGCCCGAGCAGCTCGGCGGATTCCGCGTCGCGCACGGACAAGTACGCGCTGCGCCGCATGACGCCGCGAATCAGCGGGTCCATCCACCGCCGATTGACGGGGCCGATGCCCTGCGCGTAGATGAACGTCGGCTTGCGGAGCAGCTGCGCCAGCTTAATGACGCCCGTATAATACGGGATCGTCGCGGCGCCCGTCGCATCCTGCAGCAGGCTGCCGCCGCCGCTGATCAAGCCGTGGCTGCCCCGAAGCGCGCGAACGACCTCGCCGAGCTTCATCCGGTGCACGGCCTCCACGCCGTACATCTCCGTCGTCCAGGACGGATCGCCCGAAAGCACGACCGGCACGATCGTGACGCCTTGCCGCTTGCCTTCTTCCGCCAGCGCGAACAGAATCGATTTCAACACCGCTTCGTCGCCGCTGTTGCGGAAGCCGTAATAACCGGATAGGACTACGCGCCGGATTTGAAATTGGTTTTGGCCTTCTTGAACTGCGGTGCCCATCGTATCCAAGCTCCTTCCACCACCTGCCAGACGCCCATCAGCACAAGTCCGATCAACGCGCCGAGCGCAAGGCCGAGCAGATCGCGGATCAAGGAAATTTGAAGCGGCGTATGAATGTGAGCGAACGTGTCCACCATGGACAGCTGCCCGATCGAACCTACAATGAAGAATACCCACGCCGCGCGATAACGAAGCGCCACGAACAGGCCGGCGAAGAACAGCGGATGCGACAGCAGGAATTCCTTCGTGCGGGGCCGCACGCCGAACGTGTTCTCCAGGAAATTGCGGAACGTCAGCTCGAGCGACGAAGCGGAGCCTTCATTGCCTGTCCGGGACAGGTAATACATGGCCAAGACGCCAAGCACCCCCGCAACGGCGACCCACAGCACCGTGATCTGCATGTTCAGGAAACGCTTGATGTTGCCGATGACCGAATCGCCGGTGTACAGCAGCAGATACAGCGCGGTCAGCGCGATCGGAGCCATGTGCAGCAGGCCGACGCCGCGGAATTGTTCAAGCACGAGCTTGTACGTAATATTGTTCAGCAGGCCGACGACGAACGGAATGCCGCACAAGGAAATGAGCGAAGCCGTCGCGAAAATCGCGATCGCCATCAAGAAGCGGCGTCCCGCGCTGATGCCCGGAAAGATCCAGCGGATACCGCCGAACGCGCGTCCCGCGGCAGCATCGCTTGCGCCGCCGACAGGTCTGCGGTTGCCGACCGTATGGGCACGCACGCGGCGAATCGCCCAGATGACGGCCAATGTCGGCGCGCTGACGGCCGCTCCGAGCGCAAGCCCCTGCTCGAATACCGATTTGGACAGCACGTACAGTCCCGCGCTTCCGATCAGGCCGATGAGGAACACCGGGATCGCAACGCCCGGCAGGAACATTTGCACCAGCAGCGCGATGAAAGCAACAGCGCCAAGCGCAACAAGCGCTTTAAGCGGCTTCTGCCATGAAGGCGAAGTATAGTCGAACGGCTCGGCCGGGCCGGGCTTGAATCCAAGCTTGTCCATCTTGGCCAGGAATCCGTCCGGGCCTTGGAGCGAGTTGTAGATATTCTCCATCGGATCCGTGATCATGGACTTGACCGAGCTGCTTGAAGCGGCGACATGGATATAGAACATGCGAATGCTCCGGTCCTTCGTCGCCAGCTGGAACCGGTCCGCGATATCGATCGGCTTCATCGCGGCCGCGCTCTTGGCCGGAAGCGAGTACAGTCGAGCTACATTATAATGGGTCAGATACGCAAGCGTGCTCAGCCCGTTCTGAGGCTTAGAGTTCTCAATCGTCGTAATTCCGATTCCATGCCTGTTCAGCGAGTCGGCGAACGCCGCAAGGCTCTTCTTCTCGGCATTGTCCGCGTAGCCCTTGACCGAGCTGCCGTCGAACAAGATGCGCTTGACGCCCATCGCCTGGTACATCTCCAGCATCTTGTCCACTTCGGCCGCGTCATACGGAATCCGGTCCGACAAGCGGGGGATAATGCCGAATCCGGCATCGTGAAGCATTTGGATCGCGGCCGGGTCAGGCGGCATCAATTTCAGCATCGCGTCTTCGAGCGGCGTCTCCAGCTTCAATCCGTTGCTGTCTTTGAAGCTCCACGGGGATACGGCGATGCCCCAACGCTGAAACGTTTCTTCCATAACAGGGCGCAGCGCGTCCTCGTCCGATTTGGAATTGAACAGCACGTACGTGTAGTTCTCGTCCTTGTCGTTCGGCGTGCTTTGCAGATCGCTCAGCGTGTTCGAGCTGTACAGGGAGATGCGTCCCCCCCATTTCAGCTCCTGCAGCGTCATTTCGAAGACGGCCATGGAGCCGATGCCGGCCGCTTTCATTTTGCCCAATTCCTCTTGGATGAATTGCTGCGGATGGGACTTGTAGGCCGCGACCTGAATCAAATCGCGATAGTCTAAAATAATGTCGACCTGCTTGGACGAACGCTCGATTTTCCAGCGCGTCGCGCTTACAGGCAGAGCCGCGATAATGCCGATAATGACCAAGATGAACAATACCGCAACGCCCCTGCGATTCCAATGCTGCCAGTTCTGACGCACGACTTCCACTCCTTAACGTATTTCCGGCGGGGACGGACCCCGCCCGGAAGCTTCTGCTTATGCCTAGCTGTCCACGCGCTCCATAACGGACTTCGCCAGCAGGCCGATGGCATCCTTCGCCTTGCTCAAGGATTGGCCGCGCACGGCGAAATACACTTTGATCTTGGGTTCCGTACCCGAAGGACGCAGGCAGAACCAGGAGCCGTCCTCCAGCAAATATTTCAGCACGTTCTCGGACGGAAGGCCGTCCAAGCCCGGTAAATAATCAAGCACCCGCGCTACGCGCGTGCCAGCTACCTCGACCGGCGGGTTGGCGCGCCAATCCTGCATTATGCCCGCGATTTGCTGAACCCCGTCCACGCCCTTCAGCGTACGGGACTCCAGATGCTCCAAGTAGAAGCCATACTGCGCGTACAGCTCCAGCAGCACGTCGTACAACGTCTTGCCTTGCGACTTATAGTAAGCGGCCGCTTCGCAAATCAGCAGCGACGCGACGACCGCGTCTTTATCGCGCGCATACGTGCCGGCCAGATAGCCGTAGCTTTCCTCGTAGCCGAAGAGGAAGGTCTGCTCGCCGTTTCGTTCGTACTGGGTCATTTTCTCCCCGATGTACTTGAAGCCGGTCAGCGTATTGACGACCTTGACCCCGTACGAAGCCGCGATGTCGGCGCCCATTTCGCTCGTCACGATCGTTTTGACCAGGACGCCGTTCGCGGGCAGCTGTCCGCGTTCCTTCAGCGTGCCGAGCAAATAGTTGACCATGATGGCACCGGACTGGTTGCCCGTCAGCACGACGTATTCGCCATCGTTATTGCGCACGACCGCGCCCATCCGGTCGCAGTCGGGATCGGTGCCGACGATGATGTCCGCGCCCACTTCTTGGCCCAGCTTGATCGCGAGCGCGAAAGCGTCCCGCTCTTCCGGATTCGGCGATTTCACGGTGCTGAAATAACCGTCGGGCTGCTCCTGCTCCGGAACGATATATACATTCGATAAACCCGCTTCGGCAAGCGCTTCGCGCACGGGCATATTGCCCGAACCATGTAGAGGCGTATACACGACCGTCAGGTCTTTGCCGAGCCCGCCCTTGAGCAGGCCGCTGTTCAAGCTTTGCGCGGCGACCGTACGGATATAGTCGCGGTCTTCCTCGTCGCCGAGCCAATGCAGCAGCCCTTGCGCTTCCGCTTCCTCGCGGCTGATGCGCTTCACCTGATCGAAGGAAGTCACCGCTTGAATCGCGCCGATGACTTCTTCCGCATCCGCCGGCACGAGCTGGCAGCCGTCGGAACCGTAGGCTTTGTAACCGTTATATTCAGGCGGGTTATGGCTGGCCGTAATGACGATGCCGCTCGCGGCGCCGAGCGCGCGCACGGCGAAGGACAACTGCGGCGTAGGACGGAGCGACTTGAACAGATAAGCCTTCACGCCGTTAGCCGCCAGCACGAGCGCGGCGTCCAAAGCGAACTCCGGCGAATTATTGCGCGAATCGTGAGCGATGACGACGGACGGCTGCGACGACTTGCCCAGCGTCCAATTGGCCAGACCTTGCGTCGCTTTCCCGACCGTGTACACGTTCAACCGGTTCGTTCCGGCTCCCATCACGCCGCGAAGACCGCCGGTACCGAATTCGAGCTCGCGATAGAAGCGATCCTCGATCTCCTTCTCGTTCCCCCGAAGAGCAGCCAGTTCTTCGCGCGTCGCAGCGTCGATAGAAGGATCGGCAAGCCAAGCCTCATACCGTTCAACAGCCAATTGATTCATCTCCAGCATCCTCTCCATGGTTTTGTTTCTTTTTGTTTCTCTACTATGTAAAGCGCAGCAAGGGTTTCGGAATATGTTTTGGTTGAAAGTGAGCCCGGAGGGAGGTGCGGAGCCGGAACAACGAAGTGGTCGCCTTTGTAGATGAAATTCAACCTCCCGCAGGGCGAATGCCTTTTCAGCTCCGCTTATTCCGGATCCTTCAGCGCGAACATAATCTCTCCTTCGGCCACCACTTTTTCGCCGACCTTCGCGGTAGCTTGTCCCTTGCCGATCGGCCCTTTCAGACGCGTGATCTCGACTTCGAGAATCAACGTGTCGCCCGGCGTCACTTGCCCGCGGAACCGGAAGTTGTCGATGCCGGCGAAGAACCCGATCTTCCCGCGGTTCGCTTCCACCATCAGAATCGCCACGGTGCCGACCTGCGCCAGCGCTTCCACGATCAGCACGCCCGGCATGACCGGATACGCCGGGAAATGACCGGTAAAGAATGGTTCGTTCATCGTCACGTTCTTCAGCCCTACCGCGCGCTTGCCCTCCTCTACTTCAAGGATCCGGTCGACCAGCAGAAACGGCGGCCGATGAGGAATGATTTCCTGGATTTGCCGAATATCGAGCATGTTGCGTACTCCCTTTCGTCATACATGTTATAAATTGCTTATTATTGTGCCACAATAATGCCATCCTACACGAAACTGCAGTCGTGTGGGTTAAGATAAGGGAGGTTGTGCGTGCGGCCGCTTGCAGAAGCGCCCCATGCCAATCTCCTTTTTACGCTATGCCTGCCGCGCAGGATTCTCGTCGCGGTTCGCATCCGCCGGCACGTCCTGCTTCGCCTTCCTGCCTTCCCGGTTCAGCGCCATGAACAGCCCGATATAAATGAAAGAGGTAACGAACGAGAAGACGATGACGCCCCACAAATAAGTACGCGCCCACGAAGCCTCGAAGAAGATAAAGCAGAGTGCCAAATAGTACAGCATCGTCGTCAGTTTGCCCATCCAATTGGCCGGGACCGTCCGTTTGCCCCGAAAATGAAAGTACGCCGAACCGACGATCATGCCCGCATCCCGAATGAATATCGCCGCGCCCGCGCTCCACGGAATATGTCCCGTCACGAGCAGGGATATAATCACGGTGATCATCATCGTCTTGTCCGCAAGCGGATCCAGCATCGAGCCGACCAGGGTAACCTGCCCGTACTTGCGTGCCAAATATCCGTCCAAGATATCCGTCGCGCCCGCGAGAACGATGATCAGGAACGCCCACATCATATGGTTCGAGGAATCCGAAGCGAATATGGCCACATACACGGGAATGAACGCAAACCGAAGCATAGTGAGCAAATTGGGCACATTCATTGCGCTTACGCCTCCTTGCCGGATTGGGTCGTTCCCCGCCGACGAACGGCGGGTTGACAGCTAATGTCTCCGGATGATTGGTTGCGCGCGCGTCAAGCCTCTGAAGCTTCATCTCCCGGGGCGTTCGATTGCAGACATTCTCAACCATTATAACGCTACGCTGGAAAAAATAAAACCTCGCCGACCCGCGTCAAACCCGCGATAACCGCCGCTCCCCACCCGATTTACCCTAACTAAATTTGCCAGTTTGCCCGCAATGCCTTCAATTTATGCCTGCCGGAACCGTTAAATATAAAGACAAGATGAATAGGAAGCCGCTTCTCGGGCGGCATGCCGCGTTCGTCCCTCGCTGCGGAAGAAAACGTCCGACAACGGTTTCCTTCCATAGTAAGAAGAAAATTCACGTCTTTGGAGGTATTGAAACAGCATGCGCATGAACAAATCCGCCGCTCCCGTCAAATTCCGGCCTTGGCTTACCGCTCTACTGGCCATCGTCTTCATGCTCTCGTCTTTCGCCGGCTTTGCGTACGCGGAAGATGTCGTCACAGGCATTTCCTTCGACAACGCCCCGTCGACGGCCCGCATTTACATTGAGGACGATGCGCTTCAGGTCGACGTCGTAGCCTCCATTTCCGGTTCAACGTCCCAGAAGAACGTGACGTTGAACGCCTCATGGACGACATCCAACTCGTCCGTCGTCAAAGTAACCAGCGGTCTCCTGACCGCGGTGGCCAAAGGCACCGCAACGGTCAGCGCGACCTATCAAGGCTATAAAGTTTCCCTGCCTGTCACCGTTGATTATGTATATGACAGCGTGACGATCATGAGTGCCGGCACTGCCGTCGATTCCGCGATTAACGTGCAGCTGGGCGACAAATTGAACTATACCCTGATCGCGGCCAAAAGCGGCACGGACGATCAGGACGTTACCGAGGACGCGGCCTGGTCCAGCTCCAACGCGAATGTCGCGACCGTCGAAGACGGCAAAGTGACGCTGGCGGCAGCCGGGGAAACGACCATTACCGCCAAGCACAAAGGCAGAACGGACACCGTGAAGCTGACCGTAGCCTCGCCGTACAAGTCGCTGAAGCTGACCCGCGCGGACGGAACAACCGCGGATCTGCTGGAGTTCGTCTTCGACAGCCCTGTCCAGCAGCTCACGGCGACCGCGGTAACGTCCAGCGGCGCAAGCAGCGTGCTGAGCGATATCAACTGGTCCACGAGCAGCGCGGCGGTCGCGACCGTCGAAGACGGCGCCGTAACGCCTGTCGGCGTTGGCATCGCGACGATTACCGCCTCTTACCTCGGCGTAAGCAGCAGCGCGACAGTGGTCGTCCGGCCGGCATTCGAAGCGCTCCGCATCACGCCGAAGGCCGACCAGCACATCACGCTGAAAACCGCGCCGATCGCCTTCACGGTCGAAGTGCTGGATGCCGATGCCGATCCCGTTAACGTAACGTCCTTGGCAGCTTGGAACTCCAGCAACGTATTCGCGGCGACAGTGGACGGCAACGGCATCGTGACGCCGAAGGGCGTAGGCAGCACGGTGATCAAGGCGACCTACAAGGGCGTTTCCCAACAGGTCAACGTGACGGTGTATCCAACCATCAGCGCCTTGTCCGTCGCGAAGGACAGCATCGACGCCTTCGTCGACGACGCCAACGTATCGCTTCCGAAGGTAACGGCAACGACGCTCGCCGGAGATTCGGTGGATATCTCGAGCCTGACGAGCTGGACAAGCAGCAACGTGACGGTCTTCGATAAAGTGGACGACAAATGGACGGCGAAGAAGGCCGGAACGGCGGTGCTGAGCGCAACCGTTCAAGGCAAGTCGATCTCCTTCGCCGTGAATGTCCATGAACATCCGCTGCTGCTCACTTCCGACCAAGCCAATCTGTCCGTTATTATCGGCAAAGACACGAAGCTGCCGACAATTACGATGACGTACGACACCGGCGACGAAGAAGACGTCACTTCGCTTGTAACCTGGAAGAGCTCATCGGCCAACCTGCTCGTGAAGGCGCCGAACGTGAAAGGCATTCAAGCTTCGAGCGCTAACCTCACGGCAACGTATCTTGGCAAATCCGTGACGATCCGCGTCACGATCGAAGAAGAAATTACGAAGATCACGATCGACAACACATCGCTTGTCTTCAGTCCGGAACGCTCCACCACGCTCAAGGCGACAGGCGTGTACAAGAGCGGCAAAACCATCTCCCTGGCTTCCAAGATGAATTGGACCATCGATCCGGAGACGCTGGCCACGATCAAGAACGGCACCTTGAAGACGCTGAAAGAAGGCACAGGCAAGCTGACCGGGGAATATCAAGGCAAATCCGTTTCCGTTACGATCGACGTCATCGGCAAGCTGAAAACCGTCACCCCATCGAGCAAGTCGTTCGCGCTCGCGCCGGGGAACGCGCAATCCGTGAAAGTGACCGGCTCCTATGAAGGCGGACGTACGGAAGACCTGACGAAGGCAGCCGTCTGGACGACCGGCAACAACCGGGTAGCCACCGTCGCGGACGGCGTGATCACGGCCGTCGCGAAAGGCTCGACGAACATCCGGGCTACCGTGAACGGCAAGACCGCGACCATCCGCATATCCGTCAAATAACCGTTGGCACCGCACAAAAAGCCTGCGTAACCGCCCCATAAGGCGGCAACGCAGGCTTTTCTCTTGGCGCAGGTCCCGGTCCCGGCGAGGCGAGCGCGTCCGACCTGACGCGCGCAGGCAGGCAAGAGAATACAAAAACCTGCCCGGCGCAAGCCGGGCAGGCCGTCAAGCCGATCTCACTCAATCGGCGAATACGAGGTCGTACACATGCTTCCATGTCTCTGCCTGGAAGATCTCATCCCCGGGCTGTTTGCCAAGCACCGCATAACCGATGTACATGCCGCCAATGACGGCGAGCACGCATAGAATCGGCACGATGCTCTTCAGCAGCAGCCAGCGAATGACGCGCACGGCGGGATGGCGCTTCTTGCGGGCGGCAGCCTTCGATTGTTTTCCGGCCGCTGGCCGCTCGGCTTGTTGAGCCTTTCTCCGCGCGGGATCGCCGGCAACCGAAGCGCCGAGCAGAGGGCTGCGTTCCGCGGACGTCACGCTCTCCATGCCGGCAGCCGTTTCTTTCTTTGAATCCATAAGCGTTCACTCATTTCCTATGCGCGCAAATTGTTCGCGAGCCCCATCATCGTATCGCTCGACGTCAACGCTCTGGCGCTAAGCTGATAGGCCCGCTGCACGCTGATCAAATCCGTCATCTCGTCGGCCAAGACGACGTTGGATTGCTCCAAATATCCTTGTTTAATGGCGATTTTCGATTCCGGACTGGCCGTTACGTCATGCAGCACGTCATTCGGCTGAATGCCGTCGGCAATGGCGAATAGATTGTCCGAGACTTGATTGAGCAGCGCCGGCTTATCCACCTGCACAAGCTTGAGCTGTCCTAGCGTCATGAGGCCGCCTGTCGGCAGCGTACCGATGACATTGCCGGCGCTGTCGATGCTGACGGCTTGCATTTCGGCCGGGATTTCAATCGGTTTCTCGTTAATGCCCGATACCGGATAGCCTTCTTTCGTCGTCAGGATGTTGATGCCGTTGCTGGTAAAGCTCGTCTGGAACGAACCGCCGCGCGTGTAGCCGAGATGTCCGTCGTTGTCGACTTGAACCTGGAACAGGGCATTGCCTTCGATGGCGACGTCGAACGGCTGGTCTGTCTGCTGCAACGGTCCCTGCGAGAGATCGGGCTGCACCATGGTGAGCCGCGATCCCCAGCCTTGATTGAATCCCATCGGCGTCAGCCGTCCGGGCTGGTTGAACGCCTCGGGCTGCTGCTTCAGCGTCGTCAGCAGGTCTTCGAACGTACCGACCTTCCGCTTGTAGCCGACCGTATTCACGTTCGCAATATTGTCGGCCAGCATATCCAGCTTCTGCTGCAGTCCGTTCATGGACGCCATTGCGCTAATCATTGAGCCGTTCATTCCGTTAGCCTCCTTGGCTGCATAGGCGAGCAGTACTAGGATGCGCATTAAGGATGCGCATCAGTACGACCGGCCCCTGCCCTGCGTTCCTATACGCGAAATTAAATGCGTCCGATCTCGTTAACCGCTTTATCCATGCTTTTATCGTAAAATTGAATGACTTTCTGATTCGCTTCATACGCTCTCGACGCCGCCATCAGGTCGACCATCGCTTGCGACGCGTCTACGTTGGAACGTTCCACGAAGCCTTGGCGCACCTCGACGCCATCGTCCGCGGTGATCGGACGGGCTGTCGTCTCGCCCTCCGCGAGCTTGAACTTGCCGTCGCCCTCGCGCACCAGCTTGTTCGGATTGTCCACTCGCGTTATGAGCAGCTGCCCCGCGCTTTGGCCGGTTGCCGGATTCACAAGGCGGTTGTCGCCCGTGAGCGTCAGCTCGTTGAAGGTCATGCCTGCCGGAAGCCGGAACGGCTGGCCGTTCGTGCCGAGCACGCGGGAGCCGTCAGGCAGCGTCAGGAAGCCCTGCTCGTCCAGCTTGAACTGGCCGTCTCGCGTATACCGCGTTTCGCCGTCGCCGTTCTGCACCGTAAAGAACGCCTGCGGCTGGAAAATCAGCTCTCCGTCCGCCGTCAGCGCTTTGCCGGAAGAATCGAAATTCACGCCCGGCACGCCGATATCCGACACGATGGCAAAGTCGCTGAACTGGTTCGTCTGCATCAGGTCGCCCTGCAGGTTGATCTGCAGGCTCTCCTCGGCGAATACGCCCGTGTTCAGCTTTCCGACCGACTTGCCGTTATCGATATCCTGCGAGCCCGTCAAGTGAAGCAGCATATCCGGGAAGGAATGGGTAACCGCGTACTTCTGCTTATAGCCCGGCGTATTAATATTGGCGATATTATTCGTGATGGTATCATGTCTGTTCTGCTGCGAAATCATTCCCGACGCAGCGGTGTATAAACCTCTTAACATGGAGCATCCTCCCGGCGCGTATCGATTATCCGAACTTTACAAACCTATCGTATATATCGGATAACGCGGCTCAGTGGTGAATAGGCAGCTGCTATGTCTTAAGACCTATTCTGCAAAGCCAATGCCCCTCGGCACGCCCCCCTATGGCGTCCTACACGGACATCGGTTGCCGTCTATTCCTCACGATCGAGCCTAGCGCTTCGCATCCGCCCTGCGAGGCGTGCGGTCCAGGTGATCCAGCAGGAGGCCTGTCCCTTTCACGACGCAGTGCATCGGATCTTCGGCAATCAGCACCGGCACCTTCAGTTCTTCGGCCAACAGCGCGTCCAAACCGCCCAGCAGCGCGCCGCCGCCCGTCAGGATGACGCCGCGGTCGATGATGTCCGCCGACAACTCCGGCGGCGTCCGCTCCAGCACGGACTTGGCCGCCGATACGATCGACGATACCGGCTCCCAGAGCGCTTCGCGCACCTCGTCCGAATAGATCGTCACCGTAAGCGGCAAGCCCGTCACCATATCGCGTCCGCGGATGTCGATCTCGTCGCGGAACCCGTTGTCGTACACGGTGCCGATCTTGATCTTGATATCTTCGCTCGTCCGTTCCCCGATCAAGAGCTTGTACTTGCTCTTGATATACTTCATGATTGCCTCGTCGAACTTGTCCCCCGCGACTTTAATCGAAGAGGCCGTCACGACGTCGCCCATCGACAGCACGGCAACGTCCGTCGTGCCGCCGCCGATATCGACGACCATGTTCCCGCTAGGCTGATAAATGTCCATGCCTGCGCCGATCGCGGCCGCTTTCGGTTCCTCCTCCAGGAAAACGTCCTTCGCCCCGCTGCGCTCCGCGGCTTCGCGAATCGCCTTCTGCTCGACCGACGTGATGTTCGTCGGCGCGCAAATAAGAATGCGCGGGCGGCTGTACCATGAACGGCCGCCGACGCGATCAATGAAGGCTTTCAACATAATTTCCGTTATCTCGAAATCGGCGATGACGCCGTCCCGAAGCGGTCGGATGGCAATAATGTTTCCAGGGGTCCGTCCTACCATCCGATGCGCTTCTTCACCGACGGCAAGCACGCGTTTCGTTTCGCTTTCGATCGCGACGACCGAAGGCTCATCCAAGACGACGCCCTTCCCTCTTACGTGAATGGACACGTTCGCGGTTCCCAAATCAATTCCAATGTCCTTGCTAAGCATACGTCTTAAGTCCTCCAGCGCGAATAATAGTCGAGTGCAATCCTCATCTAGTATAGTATTCGCTGAAATCAACGAAAATCCTCTATTTTTGTAGAAAAAATCGCTTACGATTTTGCCGCCGCAAGCACTTCGCGCTTGCGTCCGGAGCTCTTTTTATACTTGATTTTGGTCGCTTCTCCTCCCCTCAGGTGCCGGATCGATTTGTGGTATTCCAGAATATGCTTCACCTGGTCCGCCAAATCAGGATTTATCTCCGGCAATCGCTCGGTCAAATCCTTGTGCACCGTGCTTTTGGAGACGCCAAATTCTTTAGCGATCGTCCGCACCGTGTGCTTCGTCTCGACGATGCAACGGCCGATTTTTATGGTCCGTTCTTTGATGTAATCGTGCACGCTCCCGCCTCCCTACTCGAGATAGTTTGGTACAGTATATGAGGGGTCTGGGTAGATATTCTTTGTGTCCAAGCGTGACAAGCCCAAGAACTGCAAATATTTTCAAACGGGCCCTCCAAACGCAAAAAAAGAAGGCAGGAGATCCCTGCCTTCGTAAGGTTTCGCGGCCTATGCCGCCTTGCCGGTATTATTGTGCTTCCGTGCTCGCGGCCGCTTCGATCAGCGCCTGCGGATTCATCGGCTTGCCGTCCTTGCGCACTTCGAAGTGCAGGTGGACGCCGAGATCCTTCTCCAGCTCGTCCCGTCCCGCTTTCGCGATGACGTCGCCTTGCTTCACGTCTTGACCGACTTTAACCTGAACGTTGCTCAAGCTGTTGTACACCGTTACAAGCCCGTTGGCATGCTTGATTTGAACCACGTTGCCGTTGATCGGATTTTTCTCGGCTACCGTGACCACGCCGCTCAGCGCCGCTTTCACGTCGAACGCCACGTCGTTCTTGCCAAGGTCGATCCCCATGTTCGGGATGAACTTGTTGTCGTACGTTTGAATCAGCGCCGCTGCGCGGGTCTCGCTGCTGGACTGCACGTCGTAGTATGGCGCCACGACATCCAGCTGGCTCTTGTCGGCAGGCCATTGCATAAGCTCGCCTTCCGATTTGGCGATCATTTTGTCATTATCCGACGGCGTTACTTCGTCTTGCGTCTGCTCATCCGTTACCCCTTGCGTAGCGTCTACGGTTGTGCTGGCCGGTTTGTCCGATGTTTCCCCAGCTCCCCCATAGAGCCACATTAAGGTTACGATGATTGCTGCCGCGGCCAAAAATGCTGATGGTGCTGCCCATTTCTTTGCCATCAGTTTTCTCCACGCAGACGGTTTGACGGCTTTGCCTCCTACTACATTTTTAGGAGACTCTTCATTGAACTTTGATTTGTTATCACTCATTGTTCGATCACCTCACTAGCCATTGTTGCCGAAACCTAGCAGTTTATACGTGAGGGATTTACATTTTTTGAGATTTCAAGTCTTGGAAGCTAGTCTAGTATGCCGGAGGCCGTCTCGAGCTTCGTGCCGGTATAGTAATGCGCCAGGATTTCCCGCGCCGTTGCGCCGTTCTCGGCCATGCCGTCCGCGCCCCACTGGCTCATGCCGACGCCGTGCCCGTAGCCTTTCGTCGCGAACGTCACCTCGTTCCCGTCGATCGACCACGTGAAATCGGAGGATGCGAGAGACAGCCTCTCGCGAATCTCCCTGCCGGTGAAAGTTTCGCCGCCGACCCGAACCGCCTTCACCCGGTCGCCCGCCGTCGTATCGAGCACGCGCATGCCGCGGACCTCGGCCGTCTTCACGCCAAGCTTCTTTCCGACATCCTTCAGCTTCAGCGTGACCTGCTCTTCGTACCTCGGCGAGAGCGTCTTGTCCCACGGACTCGCCACGCTGCGCAGATAAGGCAGGTCGACGTTCCAATAGTCGGAGGCGTTCTCCGTGTAGCCGTTGCTCGTCGAGAAGAAGGAAGCCTGAATCGGCTCGCCCTCATACGTGACGATCAGCCCTTTGGTCGCTTCGACCGCCTCGTTCAGCTTCTGCAGCTTCACTTCCTTCTCCGCGCCGCTCCAGCGGTCGAGAAGCTCGCCAAGCGGCACGTATGCCTGCGTCATGACCGTATCGTCCACGTCGGCGCCCTTCGCCTTCTCGCTCTCCGTCAGGCCGGTCTGATCGCCCGTCAGCAGCCGCCGGTAAATGAACGTTCTCGCCGCGATCGCTTGCGCCTTCAGCGCCTCCGGCTCGAAATCGACCGGCATTTCCCCGGCCAGCACGCCGCGCACGTACAGCTCGATCGGCAGCTTCTCGATGCGCTTCTTCTCCGTCAAATAGACGGACACCCGCAGGCGGTCATACGCGCTGACTGCCTGCTCCCGCTTGTCCGCCGCGGAGCCCGAGGCGGCCTGCACGCCGTCGTTCGCCGCGTCTTTCCCTGCCGCTTCTCCCGTCTCTGCGGCATCCGCGCCGTTAACGGCCTTTCGGGGCAATTCCATATTATCCGCCTCGGCAGGAGCCGATTCCGATTGCATGACGGCCCCGTTCGCGGCCGGTCCCTTCGCCTCCGGCCTCTCCGGCTTCATCATATACACGGCTCCCTTCACAAGAAGCACGAGCAGCAGTCCCCACACAAACCCGAGCCACCAGCCCCTTGACCATAACCGGCGGCGATACGAACGTCCTACCTTCCATCTCGCTCGCTTCATGCGCGACTCCTTTCACTGCCGTGGTATTCGGATCTTCGATTCTCTGTTTCGGACTTGACCCTATGACAGTCTATGAATCGAAAAGATAGGATAGTACCGGGAATCAGGCTCAGGTTATCAAACTCTAAACGCATAACCATATATTCCGAGGCCAAGCGAATGCGCCCGCCTTCTGGCGGCACAGCAAAAAACCCTATTTTCGCTTCTCCGGAAAGAGGAGCGAAAATAGGGTTTTTTGTCATTAGCCAGCGAGTGCTTGCGAACGATTAAGCCCAAGTCGGCTGAGCTTTGATCCGGGGCAGTTCCTTCTCCCGCTTGACCGGTTCCTGCGGCCGTACGGCGACAATGGCCGGCTCCGCTTCTTCAAGCGCCGCGGCGACGCCTTCCAGCACCTTCACGTACAGCGGTTGAACGGCTTCCGCATCGTCCTCGCGGAGAATATCGGCGCCAAGCGCTGCCAGCTTGCCCGTAATATCGACATAACCGCGGTCCACGTGGTGAATGCCGGTGATTTCGCTTTCGCCGTCCGCGCACAGGGCCGCGCACACCAGCGCCGCGCCGGCGCGCAAATCGGTCGCCGTCACTTTGGCGCCCGTCAGCTTGGCGCTGCCGGAAACGATTGCAGTGCGTCCGTCTACTTTAATGTGGGCGTTCATTTTGTGAAATTCCTCGACGTGCATGAACCGATTCTCGAATACCGTCTCCGTTACGATGCTCGTGCCCTCGGAAATCATCAGCAGCGCCATCATTTGCGACTGCATATCGGTCGGGAAGCCCGGATAAGGGAGCGTCTTGACGTCGACGGATTTCAGCTTCTTCGCCGCCGTGACGCGAATGCCGGTGTCCGTCTCGGCGATCGCGACGCCCATCTCTTGCAGCTTCGAAATAACGGGAGCCAGATGGTCGCCGATCGCGCCTTCGATATGCACGTCTCCGCCGGTCATCGCCGCAGCGATCATATAAGTACCCGCTTCTACGCGGTCAGGGATAACGGTATGTGCAACGCCGCTCAGCGAATCCACGCCTTCAATGCGGATAATGCCCGTGCCCGCGCCGCGAACGATTGCGCCCATGGCGTTCAGGTAGTTGGCCAAATCCACGATTTCCGGTTCTTTCGCCGCATTCTCGATCGTTGTCGTTCCTTCTGCGAGCACGGCGGCCATCATGATGTTCTCCGTCGCGCCGACGCTGGCGAAATCGAGATAGATCTTGGCGCCTCTCAGCTTGCCATCCGTTCTTGCCTCGATGAAGCCTTGGCCGAGCGCGATCTCCGCGCCCATCGCTTCAAAGCCCTTCAAGTGCTGATCGATCGGACGCGTTCCGATGGCGCAGCCGCCCGGAAGGGAAATTCTGGCGCGGCCGAGCCGGGCAAGCAGAGGACCCATGACGAGGAAGGAAGCGCGCATTTTGCGCACCCATTCGTACGGGGCTTCGAACGACGCGAGTTGCGCAGCGGAAATACGCATCGTTCCGTTATCATATGTCAGCTTTCCGCCCAGGGCGGAAAGCACATGTTGAATTGTCATGACATCATCCAGATAAGGTACGTCGTGAATGACGCTTTCGCCATCCTTTGCGAGTAACGTGGCAGCGAGAATCGGCAGTACGGCGTTCTTTGCACCGCTTACGCGGACCGTTCCGGATAGTCGCTTGCCGCCGCGGACGATTATTTTGCTCATCTTAAGGTTTCCCTCCGCGTGCAGTAGATTCTTTAACCTCTAATCCAGGCAATATATGGTACCCTGGTTTGTACCCAAACTACATCTTACCACCAGCTTACAAGAATCGACAAGCGTTATTTTCTACCTGCCAAAAAGCGGCATTTCATACCATTCGCAAGCCGTTTTTCGTTTCGTACCGTCATCTATTACCCATTGTTAACATGTTTCCGGGTTGTTATTCGACAATGCCTTTGAGCAGACTCGACCAGTTCCAGTAAGAAAGCACGAACGAAGCGAATCCATGACCCGCCACGATCGCCAGCATGATTTGCAGCAAACGGGCCTGCGTTCCGCGCGGACGCTTCACGATCGCGTCCCATTTCAGTTCTTGAAGCGCAATCCAGGCCAGCGCGATGCTAAACAATTCGATCACGATCGACATTAGCGCATGCATGCCCGCGGCTTCGGCGACTTGTTCCATCATTCGATTGACTCCCTGTCTCTATTTGTCGTTCAGCGCCCGCAGCAGCACGGCGGAGAACTCGGCCCTCGTGGCCGGACGCTCCGGCTCGAACCGGTTTCCGGGATACCCTGTCATTAGGCCTTTATTCGCGGCGGTCCATACGGCGGGCGCGGACCAACGTCCGGCCGGCACGTCGCCGAACGCCGCGGACGCGGGACGCACGCTCTGCACGCGCAGCGCGCGCAGCAGAATGACGGCCATCTCTTCCCGCGTTACGGGACGTGCCGGGCCGAACCCGCCTCCGGGATACCCGCCGATCCATCCGGCCCCTGCCGCGCTCATGATTGGCGCGTACGCCCAATTGTCGGCCGGCACGTCGTCGAAGCGGCCGGAAGTCCCGCCTCCGGCGGGCTTAAAGGCCCTGACGAGCATGGCGACCGCCTCCGCGCGCGTTATCGAAGCATCCGGGTTGAACCGGTAACCGCCGCTGCCGCCGACGATGCCTTGCTTATTCAATGCCGCGATGGACGACTCCGCCCAATGGCCGTCGATATCGCGGAATCCGGCTACCAGCGCATCCGCCTTCACCAGCAGTTCGTAATATTGCTTGTCGAAGGGGGCGCTCGCCGTGATCTTGATGTAATAAAGCCCGGCATCCAGCTTCTGTTCCTTGACGATCTCCGCGGCGCCCGGCGACGACTTGAACGACGCTACCGGGTTCTGCCGCTTATCGAACAATTCCGCCTTCATCGCGATGCCGGCGGGAATGTCGTTGACCTGCACCGTCGCTACGCTGGCCGACGTCAGCCGGATCTGATACCAGTCGGCGTCCCCTGCCGTCCCGATGACGCCGGAGTACGTGGAGCCGAGCGATACGCCGGTCGCCTCGTACGCCTTGTCATTGGGCTCGTTCGGATCCTCGTACCGCGTAATGAACTGCAGCGTCAGCTTATACTGCCCCGCCGTGGGACTCGCCTGCGCCGCCATCGCATTGCGCACGCGAATGTAATACGTGCCCGGCGTCACCTCGATCGGCGGCGAAGCCTCGCCTCCGCCTTCGCCGTTCTCGTCCAGCTCCTGCAGCCCCTGCTCCTGCCGCTGATACGCGAGCGCCGGATCGATGCGGGCGGAATCCGTCGTCACGGACAGCTTCAGCGTGCCGCCGGTATCGAAGTGAACCGCATACCAATCCTGGTCGCCGGTCTGATGGAAGCTGCCGGTAATCTGCTGCGACTTCGGCTGCAGCGTAAACGCCTCGTACTGCTTGTCGTTCATTTCGTACGCATCCGGCGCGATCTGGAACGAGGAGGTCAGCATGTACGCCAGCTTCTGCTTGACGTTGCCGTTAAAGAAGCGCACCTCGAAATCGTTTCTTCCTTTCTTGACGTGCCAGCTTACGGTTTGGTTGCTGAGCTTCGTCTGCTGCTTGCCTTGGGCCGACGTGTCCCCGCTATGCGTCAGCACCAGCGTTGGAACGGTCTCCCCGGCAGCCAGAATGCTCTGCACTTGAATGGCGACGGTCCCGTCGTACGGGGCTTCGAAGCGGTACCAGTCGCTGTCCGCGCTCCCGTCAAGCTCTGCCGCAATCTTCGTATCGAGCGGAAAAAGCTTCGCCGACTGCCGGCTGTTATTCGGCTCGAAGCTGTCGGCCGCCAGCGTAGCGCGGACGGCATTGTCGACTCGCAGCAGTCCGTACCCGCTGGCATTATCGAAGCCCGGATTGCCGATATCCTGCGCCGACTGGCGAAGCAGGCTCCGGATCTGATACGGCTTGTAGCCGGGATGCACGGCCCAGACGAGCGCGGCCGCCGCCGCGACTTGCGGCGCCGCCATCGACGTGCCCTGCTCTTGTTTATAGCCTCCGCCAAGCGCGGTCGTATATACGCTCCAAGGCGCGGCGAGGTCGATTTCCGGCCCGGTATTGGACCGCGGCTCCGGCTTGCCGGCCGCCGTCGCGCCCGCCACCGCCATCACTGTCGGGTACGCGGCGGGGTACTTGACCTTCGCCTTGCTCCCGAGCAGCTCGCCGTCGTTGCCGCTGGCCGCCACGAGCAGCGCGCCTTTGGATTCCGCGTAAGCGGCGATGTCCTTCAAATACGGCGAATACCGGTACAGGCCGACGGAGAGCACCAGAATCCGCGCGCCATGGTCGACGGCGTATGTAATCGCTTCGCCCAGCCGTTCTTCGTCCCCGTAGCCGTCGGCGTCCAGCGCCTTGACGGGCATGATCCGCGCATGCCAGAGAATGCCTGCGATGCCCAGCTTGTTGTTGCCTTCGGCCGCGATGACGCCCGCCACCTCGGTTCCGTGTCCGTTATCGTCCTCCGGCGGCTTGCCCGGCGTAACCAGATTGACGCCCGGCACGAGATTGTTCTTGAGGTCCGGGTGATCCAGATCGACGCCGGTATCGATGAGCGCGATCGTCAAGTCCGTCTGATCGCGAACCTTCGACCACGCCTCCTTCGCGCCGATCTGGTCCAGGAACGGCTGCCGCGGCAGTTCCGGGTCGTTGCTCGCCGGTTCGGCCGCCAGCATCCGCACGCGGTCGACCGGCTCCACGTAGGCGAGCTCCGGCGTGTTCTGCAGCCGGAGCAGCCACTCGGCCGTGTCCGCCCCGGGGTCTGCCGGGCGGACGACGTCCACCGCCGCCGCCGGAAGCGACAGGCGGCGGAGCACGCGCGTGCCGCGCAAGGGCTTCGCCTGCGCGGGGTCGCGCCACTTGATGAGCCAGGTCTGCGGCTCATCGCTGCCGCCGGCGGCAGCGCTGGCGGCTGGCGTCGGCGATGCCTCGCGGTCCGCCGCCTTGCCCTGGGCCGCCGCCGGCGGCGGGGCAGCGGGAGCGGCCTCTGCGGCGAGCGAAGCCGCCTCCGCAGGGGCGCCCGCGAGCAGCAGCGCCGCGAGCCCGGCGCTCAGCGCGCGGCGCCAGCGGCGCAGGCGCCAACCCGGGCGCGGCGCAGCCGCTGTCGCAGCCGCGCGCTTGCGGCCGTGCGCCGATGACGGCGGCGTATCTGCCGTTCCGGCGCCTCTCTTCGCCGCTGCGGCGCTGCCCGGGCTTGCTTGCCGCCTGCCGCGCCCGCCGCCAGCGGGCATGGCGAAACAACCCTTGCGCCGCGCGGCGTCCGGCCTGGAGAATATGAAGTTGGAAATGATGTTCCAATAGTGGTTGTTCATCATAGTCTGCCTTTAACCTGCAATTTGGTATCTGAAACTTTTCGCCCCCCGCCCCCCGAACTCCTTTTGACAAATGTTTGAATTCCTGCGAATCAGGCCAAACGTCCCGGTTAAACATCCCGCACACCGATTATTATGCCTGCGTTCGCGTTCTTACGCTTGAAGATTGTATGAACGCCCGGCGAGCGGTGCAATACCGATGCGCAGCGCAAAAAAGCCTCCCGCCTCGATGAGGATCGAGGCGGGAGGCGGGAGGCTCCGAGCGCTGAAACCGCCGCGGGCAGCTTCAAGCACCAAGTTGGCTTCATGCATGACGGCGGTCGACCATGAACGGTTGGCCGCTATTGAATCATCAGATCGTTCACCAGCGATAAATGGCTGTTGATCCAGTCGAATACCGGCCCCGGCACGATGCCGAGCGCAACCGTCGCGGCCGCGCAGAGCCAGATGACGATGCCGCTGGCGACCGGCACCCGCACGATGGCGTCGCTGGTCGAGCGCATGAACATTTGACGAACCAGTCCGAAGTAGAAGTAGTACGAGATCACGCTGCTCACGACCATGATGGCCGCGATCCAATAGTCTTTGGACTGCGCCGCGCCAAGCAGAATGAACAGCTTCCCGAAGAAGCCGCCCGTTACCGGCAGCCCGGCCAAGGACAGGACGAAGACGATCATCGCCGCCGCCGTCCAGGGCGCCCTGTAATACAGCCCGGCGAAGCCGCCGATTTCCTCTTGCCCCGACGACTTGACGATAACGGCCACAATAGTGAGCGCGCCGATGGTCATCAGCAAGTAAACCGCGAGATAGAAGATGAATTCGCCGACGCCCGAGGCATGCATGCCTTTGATGGACAGGCCGATCGGAACGAGCATATACCCCGCGTTGGCTACCCCCGACAAGGCGAACAGCCGTTTGACGTTGAACTGCCGCAGCGCCATGGTCGAGCCGACCAGCATCGCGGCGGCCGCCACGATAAGCAGCACGAGGAAGACGTCGTTCGTGACCGGTTTGCCCGGCGAAGAGGCATAGAACGCCAAGTTGTACACGATGCGGACAATCACGGCGAATGCCGCGCCTTTCGAGACAACCGCCAGAAACGCGGTAACCGGCGTCGGCGCTCCCTGGTACACGTCCGCCGCCCAATAGTGGAACGGAGCGGCAGCGATTTTGATGCCGAGCCCTGCGATGATGAAGAAGAAGGCCACGTACAGAATAGCCGGATAGTCGATGGCATGCGCCCTGAGGCCATCGGCGATCGCGCCGAGGTTCGTTGCTCCGGTGATGCCGTACAGATACGACATGCCGAACAGCAGCAGCGCGGAAGAGATGCCGCCCGTGACGACGTATTTGAACGCCGCCTCCGTCGACTGCACGGCGTGCTTGCGGATGCCGACGAGCACGTACGTCGTGATGCTAAGCAGTTCAAGCCCGATATACAGCGTAATCATGTCCCCGGAGGAAGCCATGATCATCGCGCCGCACACGGCCGGCAGCAGCAAGTAATAGAATTCTCCCCGGTCCGGAATGTCGGATCGTTTCACGGAGCCGAGGCTCATCAGCACGATGAGCGCCGTCGCGGCGAGAAACACGATCTTGAGCAGACTGGAGAAATAATCGATGCGGTAGCTGTCGCCCATAATGCGGATCACGCCGCTGACCAGCTGTCCGTTCGCATCCATCTTCGGCGCCGCGTTCGCAAGCTCGGCCAATCGCCATATGACGAATCCGAGCGACGTCAGCAGGCCGGCGAGCGTCAGCCAGCCCGTTATCGCGCGGCGCGGCAGGAACAGGTCCAGCACCGCGAGCCCGATCATGAATGCGATCAAGATCCATTCCGGGGCGAGATAGGCCGCGTCGCTCCACGAGAGAGACTGCAATTGTTGTGCTGCGTCCATATTCCCTACCCCCCTGCCTTATCGGATAACTGGTGCAGCAGCGCGTCGAAGCCGTGGCGCATCGGATCCGTCAATACGGCCGGATAAATCCCGATCAGCACGATGAAGGCCAGCAGCGCGATCATCGGCACCGCCTCCACGAGCCGTACGTCCCGCACGGCCGCGAACCGCTCCGGTATCGCGCCGAACGTAATGCCGAGCACGCTGCGGAGCACGTAGATCGCGGTCAAGATGACGCCGACGACGGCAATCGCCGTAATCGCCCGCATGGAGTCGAACAAGCCGAGCAGCGAGAGAAACTCGCCGACGAAGCCGGACAAGCCCGGCAGCCCCAGCGACGCCATCCCGGCAGCCAGCAGCACGCCGCTCAGGAACGGCATGCTTCTCGCAAGCCCGCCCAGATGCCGCAGCTCCGTCGAGCCCGTTCGCTCGTAGATGCTGCCGACGATCAAGAAGAGCAGCGCGGAGATGAATCCGTGCGAGACGAGCTGAATGATCGCGCCGTGCAGTCCCACCTCGTTCAGCGAGGCGATGCCGAGCAGCACGATACCCATATGGCTGATGGACGAATAGGCCAGCACCAGCTTGAACTCTTCCTGCACGAGCGCGAGCACCGCGCCGTACAGGATGTTGACGACGCCTAATATCGCGAGCGCCGTCGCCCAATCCTTCGTCACGTCCGGGAACATGAAGACGCCGAACCGCAGCAAGCCGTACGCCCCCATCTTTAGCAGCACCCCGGAGTGAATCATGACCACGGACGGCGGCGCCTCCGCATGTACCTTCAGCATCCACGTATGGAACGGGAAGACCGGCAGCTTGATGCCGAACGCGATCAGCAGCAGCAGGAAGATGACCCAGTGCATCCGGTCGGACATATAGAGCGGATTATCCGACCCTTGCGACAATTGCGGCATGTTGACGTAAGCGTCCTTGTCCGCAAGGTTCGAGCTGATCACCTCATAGCTGCCGCTAAAGGTCAAATGCGTCTGCTGCTCGTTCGGCTGCAGATCGGCGCGGAAGCCGGCCGTCGCCACGAGCAGGACGAACGCCAGCAGCATGATGGCGGACCCGATGCCGTTATAGAGCAGAAACTTGTTCGCCGCCTGCTCCCGGTTCATATAGCCCCAGATGCCGATCAGGAAGAACATCGGAATGAGCGTCATTTCGAAGAAGACGAAGAACAGGAAGACGTCCCGTGCCAGGAAGACGCCGATCATGCCGACCTCCAGCAGCAGGAACCAGATGTAGAACGATTTCCACCGCTTCTTGATATGCACGGAGGCCAGCGCGGCCATCGTGCCGACGATGGTCGTCAGCAGCAGCAGCGGCATGGACAACCCGTCCACGCCCATATGGTACTGGAATTGCAGCGTGTACGAACCGACTTCGCCGACGGCTGTTTTATCGAGCGATGTCGAGATCCAGGTCGCCGTTTCCTCGTAGGCCTTGCCGCCTTTGACGCTGTCGTAGTCCGCGTACAGCCAGAGCGAGAGCAAGAGCGGCAGCAGCGTCGCCGTAATGGCGGTCACTTTGATCCAGCGGCTGCGATGCTTCGGGAGAAACAGCACCACGAGCAGACCGAGCAGCGGCGAGAACGTAATGAGCGATAGTATCGGAAGATCCGCGAGCATTACCAGAACCTCCTTAAGGCGACGGCCGCGATTAGGATGACGAGCCCGAGCACGGTAATCAGGCCGTACGTTTGCACCTGACCGTTCTGCATCCGCGTGCCGCCTCTGCCGAGCAGAACCGCCGCCCCGCCGGTCGCGCGCACCAGGCCGTCCACGATGTAATCGTCGATGATGTTCAGCAGCCCGCCGACCGCGCGGAGCGGACGAACGAGCGCCGCTTCATACAGCTCGTCGATATAATATTTTCGTTCCAGCAGCTTCACGAGCCAAGCGGCCCGCGATGAGACGAAGTCGCGCGCGATGACGCCTTTCACGAAGACGAGCCAGCCCAGATACAGGCCGAGCAGTCCGACCGCCGCGGAGATGACCATCACGAGGCCGCCCCCGCCGTTCTCCCGCTCCGCGCCGTCCGTCAGCCATATGCCGAGCGTATCGTTCCATGGCGTCTGCACGAAGCCGGCCGCGATCGCCAGTACCGCAAGCACGATCAGCGGAATCGTCATGGACGGCGGCGATTCATGCGCATGAACATGCCCATGGCCCCGGGGCTTGCCGGTAAAGACGAGGAAGAACAGCCGCGCCATGTAGAACGCCGTGAAGAATGCGGCTACGATGCCGACGACGAACAAGACCGGCTTCTCGTGATAGGCGATGTTCAGAATCATATCCTTCGACCAGAAGCCCGAGAACGGCGGAATGCCGGACAAGGCCAGCGTGCCGATGCCGAACGTCCAGGCGGTGATCTTCATCCGGGAGCCCAAGCCGCCCATCTCTTGAATGTTCTGGGTATGTACCGCGTGAATGACGCTGCCCGCCCCAAGGAAGAGCAGCGCTTTGAAGAATGCATGCGTGAACAGGTGGAAAATCCCGCCCGTCATCGAGTTCAATCCCAATCCCATCATCATGTAGCCCAACTGGCTGACCGTCGAATAGGCGAGAATGCGCTTGATGTCGTTCTGCGCCACCCCGATGGTCGCCGCGAAGATCGCGGTGAAACCGCCGATGTAAGCGACGATGTCCATCGCGGTCTGCGAGGCTTGGAAAATATCGAACGTCCGCGCGACCAGGTATACGCCCGCGGCGACCATCGTCGCGGCATGGATGAGCGCGCTGATCGGCGTCGGGCCTTCCATCGCGTCCGGGAGCCATACATGCAGCGGGAATTGACCGGATTTGCCGACCGCGCCGACGAAGATCAGCACGGCGATCCACGTCGTTACGCTTGCCGCGATGACGCCGCTGCCCCCATCGAAGGCATTGCCGATCCGCACGAAGTCAAGCGCGTGATCCGGCATGTACCAGTAGAGCAGCAAGATGCCGAGCAGCAAGCCTGCGTCCCCGATGCGTGTCACGATGAACGCCTTCTTGGCCGCGGCCTTCGCCTCCGGCTTGCTGAACCAGAAGCCGACGAGCAGGAACGAGCATACGCCGACCAATTCCCAGAAGATATACAGCGTCAGCATGTTGTCCGCGAGCACCAGCCCCAGCATGGAGAAGGTGAAGAGCGCGACGTAGCCGTAGAAGACGGAAATCCGTTCATCGTTCTTCATGTACCCTGCCGAATAGACGTTGACCAGGAAGCTGACCGCGGTCACGACGACGAGCATGAGCGCCGTCAAATTCGTGACCTCGAAACCGGCTTTGAACACGACGCTGCCCGTATCGATCCACTTAAAGGCGTATTGATAATACTTCGTTCCGTCCGACATATGTTCGATCAAGACAAGCACCGCCAGCACGAGGCCAGCGAACGAGCTGACCGAGCCGAGCGTGACGCCGATCAAGCGGGAAGAACGGCCGAACGCCAGCAGCAGCAGGAACGCCGCGAGCGGGAAGAGCGGAATGAGCCAGGCGGCCTGCGAAAAAGTCGTATCCATGCGCGCTTACCTCCTCATCTCGTCGTAGTCGTCCACGTTGACGGTTCCGCGCGCCCGGTACAGCGCGATCAGTACGGCGATGCCGACGGCCGCTTCGGCCGCCGCGACCGCGATGCTGAAGAGCGTGAACATTTGGCCCGTCAGCGACGGCACGACGCCGTATTTGGAGAATGCGACCAGGTTCAGGTTGACGGCGTTCAGCATCAGCTCGATCGACAAGAGGACGATGACGGCGTTTCGTTTGGTCAGCGCCCCGTACAGACCGACGCAGAAGAGAATCGCCGCCATCGTTAAATAGGATGATAACATCTAGTCCGCCTCCTTCTTCGCGAGCACGATCGCGCCGATGAACGCAACGGTAAGCAGCACGGATACGAGTTCGAACGGCACGACGTAGCTGGAGAAGAGCTGCTGGCCGATGGCCAGCGTATTGTCGACCGATCCGTCCGCCGGCGGAGGCTCCGGAAAATCCGATTGCCGGATGGCGTAGAACAGAATGCCGAACAGCGCCAGCGCGCCGATCGCCGTCAATGTCTCCTGCAGCGTCCGCGGGCGCTCCGCCTCCGTATCCCGGTGCTTCGTCATCATGATGCCGAAGATCATCAGGATCGAGACGGCTCCGGCATAGATAAGCACCTGCACGAAGGCCAGAAACTCGGCGTTCAGCAAAATGAACATCCCTGCCACGCCGATGAACACCGCGGCCAGCGAAACGACCATATGCACGACTTTCGTAAAGCTGACCATCAGTACCGCGCCGCTAATAATCATGACGGCGAAAACGAAAAACGCGACGAATTCACCGCTGAAATCGAAATTGAACATGCGTTACTTCGCTCCTCCCTTGGCTGCAGCAGGAGCGCCGATATTGTTGTTGTCCAGGCGGACGTGCTCGTTGTTCTCGTCCAGCCACTTCATGTCCTTGAACAGATCGTCCCGGCTGTAGGCGGCCAATTCGAAATTGCCCGTCATCACGATCGCTTCCGTCGGGCACACCTCCGTGCAGAGGTCGCAAAGGATGCAAATCTCGAAATTGATGTCGTACGTATCGATGACCTTCCCTTTCTTCTCGGGATCCGGATTCGCCTTGCCGGTAAGCGTGATGCATTCCGTCGGGCAGATGCGCGCGCACTGGTTGCACACGATGCATTTGTCCGGCTCGAAATGCTGAATGCCGCGGAACCGGTCAGGCATGACGATGGGCACGTCGGGATAGGAGGTCGTTACCTTCTTCTTGGTCATGGATTGCAGCGTCACGCCAAGCCCTTTCAAGAGACCTTTCATTCCTTCTCCCTCCTCCAAGTTTTGTGCGAAGCCCTTGCCGGGAAACCGGCAAGCTAACAAAACCACTTCGAAAGCTTACGACAATATAATGGGAGCCGCAGGCTTACTTGACGAACAGCTCCATGTAAACCGCGGTCAGAAACACGTTCAGGATCGCCACCGGCAGCAGTACCTTCCAACCGAGCCCCATGAGCTGGTCGATGCGAATCCGCGGCAGGGTAGCCCTGATCCAGAACAGGAAGAAGACGATCGACGAGAACTTCAGCAGAAACCAGATAATGCCCGGCACCCAGTCGAGGAACGGGAACGGCGCATGCCAGGCGCCGAGGAAGAGCACCGTCGTCAGCGCGGCGATCGCGTAGACGTACACGTACTCCGTCAGCATGAAGAACGCGAAGCGGAAGCCGCTGTATTCGACATGATAGCCGGCGACGAGCTCGGACTCCGCCTCGGGCAAGTCGAACGGCGTCCGGTTCAGCTCCGACACCGCCGCGATGATGAAGACGGCGAAGCCGATGATCTGCGGGAGGAAGTTCCACTCCCAGAACCAGCTGCCCTGCTGGTCCGCGATGGTGCGCAGGTTCAGCGAGCCCGACAGCATGACGACGCCGACGACCGAGATGACGAGCGGCACCTCGTAGCTGATCATCTGCGCGGCGGACCGCATGCCGCCGAGAAGCGCGTACTTGTTGTTGGACGACCAGCCGCCCAGGATGATCGCGATCGTCGAGATGCCCGACAACGCCACATAGTAGAGCAATCCCACGTTGATGTCGGCAAAATAGAGCTTCTGCGTATACGGGATGACCGCCAATACCGCGAACGCCGGCACGTAAGCCAGCGCCGGAGCCAGGATGAACAGCGTCCGGTCGGCTTTGCGGGGGATGGTGTCCTCCTTGATCAGCAGCTTGAAAATATCGGCCACCGACTGCAGCAGCCCCCACGGGCCGACCCGGTTCGGGCCGATCCGGTACTGCATCCAGCCGATGACTTTCCGTTCGAAGAAAATGGCATACGTCACGAAACCGAGGACGACCATAAGCAGAATGACGCCCCACAGGAAGAACAGGAGCGCATGGCCCCAGGTCAGCGTTTCGTCCAGCCAAGCTCCCATCAGCAGTCGACCTCCCCGACGACAATATCGATGCCGCCCAGAATCGTAATGAGGTTCGTCATCGTTTCGCCGACGAGCAGCTTCGGCAGAATTTGCAAATTGACGAACGACGGACGGCGGAATTTCAGGCGGTACGGCTCCGCCTTGCCTTTGGAGACGATATGGCAGCCGATCTCGCCGCGCGGCGACTCGATGCCGACGTACAGTTCGCCGGCCGGCGGCCGGATGACGCGGGGCACCTTGCCCATGACGTCGCCGGAAGCCGGGAATTGCTCGACCGCCTGTTTCAAGATGCGAAGCGATTGGCGGATTTCCTCCAGCCGGATGTTATACCGGTCGAAGCAGTCGCCGTTCCGTCCGACGGGCACGTCGAATTCGAAACGCTCGTACAGGCTGTACGGCTTGCTCCGGCGCAGATCCCATTGCACGCCTGTGGAGCGCAGGTTCGCCCCCGACAGGCCGAAGTTGATCGCCGTCTCGGCGTCATAACGGCCGATGCCCTTGATCCGGGCAAGGAAAATTTCGTTGCCGCTGACGAGCCTGTCGTACTCGTCCAGCTTGCCTTCCATGTACGGGATGAAATCGCGCACCTGCTCGATCCAGCCGGGGGGAGCGTCCCACTTCACGCCGCCGACGCGCATATAATTGTAGGTCAACCGCGCGCCGCACAGCTCGTTGAACAGATTAATGATAATTTCGCGGTCGCGGAAGGCGAACAAGAACGGGCTCATCGCCCCGATGTCGAGCAAATACGTGCCCCACCAGACGAGATGGCTCGCGACGCGCTGCAGCTCCATGACGATCAGGCGCATAAATTCCGCCCTCTCCGGTACCTCGAGGCCCATCATTTTCTCGACGGCGTGGCAGAGCACGTAGTTGGTCGTCATCGCGGATACATAGTCCATCCTGTCGGTGTACGGAATGATCTGCGTATAGTTCAATTCCTCGGCCAGCTTCTCCGTGCCGCGGTGCAGGTAGCCCATGACCGGCGTCGCTTCCGTAATCACTTCGCCGTCCAGCTTGACGATGATGCGGAAAACGCCGTGCGTGCTCGGATGCTGCGGGCCGACGTTAAGCAGCAGTTCTTCGGTTCGAATCACGGCTCACACCTCCGGGTCCAGCGGTTCGTAGTCTTTGCGCAGCGGATAGCCGACCCAGTTGTCCGGCATCATAATGCGCCGCAGATCGGGATGGCCGGGAAAATCGACGCCGAGCAAATCGTAAATCTCGCGCTCGTTCCAATTGGCCGTCGCCCATACCGGAACGACGGACGGCACCGAAGGCGCCTCGCGATCCGTCTTCACTTTGACGGCGATCTCCTGGCCGGATTGCAGGGACACCAGGTGGTAGACCGTCTCCAGATGCGTCTCGTAATCGACGCCGGACAGATTGCGCAAGTAGTCCATTTGCAGCGCCGCATGCGACTTCAGCAGCTTGGCTGCCGCAAGCAGGCGATCGCCGCGTATGATCAAGGTCGGCCGGTGGCCGTCCAGTTCGTTGACGTAGGCTTCGACGACGGCATCCTCCGCCGCCAGCGTGCGGATCAGCTCAACCGCGAGATCGAGCTGCGGCTGCATCGGCGACGGCGGCTTCGGTTCGGCCGGAGCCGCCGCTTCGCCTTCGGCAGCCGCCTTGGCCGCCGCGCGGGCCGCGCGCGCTTCCGCCGCCGCCTTCAGCTTCGCTTCCTTCTCGGGGTCGACCGCGCCGGCTGCGGCTCCATCCGCCGCGGGCGCTCCGCCTTCGGCGGCCGCCTTGGCCGCCGCGCGGGCCGCGCGCGCTTCCGCCGCCGCCTTCAGCTTCGCTTCCTTCTCGGGGTCGACCGCGCCGGCTGCGGCTCCGTCCGCCGCGGGCGCTCCGCCTTCGGCGGCCGCCTTGGCTGCCGCGCGGGCCGCGCGCGCTTCCGCCGCCGCCTTCAGCTTCGCTTCGCGCTCCGGATCGACCGCGGGCGCTTCCCCGGCGCTCGGCGCGGCCCCGTCCGCCGCAGGCGCGGGGGCGCTGCCTTCCGCTGCCGATCCGCCTTCCCGCACGGCGGATGCACCGGCGGCTCCGTCTGCCGGCTTTGCCTCCGCATCGCCGCTGGCGGGGTTATCCCCGGATGCCGCCGGATCGGCCGGCAACCCCGGTTTCTGTTCTTTCTCGTCGCTCATCGGCCCGTCACCCGCTTCCCGGTTTTCGCCTCGTAGCGGATTTTCTCCTGAAGCTTATTGATGCCGTAGATGAGCGCCGCCGGGTTAGGCGGACAGCCCGGTATGTACACGTCGACGGGGACGATCTGGTCGACGCCCTTCATGACGGCGTACGATCTGACATACGGACCGCCCGCGGTGGCGCAGGAGCCCATCGCAATGACCCATTTGGGCTCGGGCATCTGGTCGTACAGACGGCGAAGCAGCGGCCCCATCTTCTTCGTGACGGTGCCCGCGACGATCATGACGTCGGATTGCCGCGGCGACGTGCGGAACATGACGCCGAAGCGGTCCAGGTCGTAGTGCGAGGCGCCCGTGCCCATCATCTCGATGGCGCAGCAGGCCAGTCCGAACGTCAGCGGCCACAAGGAGTTGCTCCGCGCCCATGCCTTGAGCTGCTCCAGCGTGCCCATGAACACGTTGCGTTCCAGTTCTTGTCTCTCTTCGGGGGTAATCGACTCTAGATTGAATTCCATTTCAGCACCTTCTTCTTCCAGGCGTAGAGTAGTCCGATCAATAACAGTCCCGTAAAGATCGCCATTTCAACCAGCACAAAAAGGCCGAGCTTCTTGTACGCAACGGCCCACGGATATAGGAAAACGGTTTCGACATCGAAGACGACAAACATGAGCGCAAACAGATAGTAGCGCACGTTGAAACGGACCTGTCCCTCGCCCACGGGTTCGTTTCCGCTCTCGTAAGTCGTTTTCTTCTCATCATTCGGCTTGTACGGCCGAAGCAGCCGTCCAACGGCCAGCGCGACCACAGGAAGCAAAATCCCGAGTAGAATGAAGATCGTCACAATCACATAATTGTTGATGTACCTCTCCACAACTTTCGCCTCCATGGTTAGGATCTACAGGGCGCCATACTTGCGGTGAACTTTGGACAAAATTCCCTCACAATTATAACAAATGCTGCCACTTGCGTCTATGACCGAGTTGGAAAGCGCTTTCCGGGCCGTTTCGAACCGGTTATGCCCGGCGCCTTCCGCATCGGAACGGCCGCCGCCTGATAAGTATATGCGGGATGCGTCCCGAAAAGTTGCGGCGATTTTGTGACGCGCGCACGACGCAAGAGGCTCCCCTTCGCCATGAAGGGGAGCCTCGAATGAATGCGATACGGACGCGTAACGTTGCGCTACACGGCCGTCGAATTATCGGCGCGGACCGTATCGTCCTGTTCGCCCGCCTGCTCCGGCGGCTGCGCGCCGGGATCGCCGGGAAGCGAAGGAGCGTCCGTCTCGCCCTCCTTCGCCTGCGCGGCAGCTAGCGAAGCCACCTTCTTCTGCCTCGCAATGAGCACGAAGACGAACGCATAGTACAACCAATAGCAGACGAATTCCTCGAGCGACGGGTCCTCCGAGTAGCCGAGGAAGGCTTTGAAGAAGACGCCGACCTGGCCGTGGAACACCGGATGATGCCCGGTATCGCGGATATAATTCGCCTCGTCGATCGGATGCTCCGGCATGAGCCACGTCAAATCGTACATCGCCGCCACCTGGCCGCCCGGCGTTTTGTAGACGCTGCCGATCACGTTCAAGTCCTGCATCACGCCGACCGCCTGCACGAGCAAGCCCGCCGCGATCATGATCAGGAAGACGCTCGTCACTTTGAAGAACGTCCCGAGCTGGATCCGCTTGCTTCCCTTGAAGACGACGAGACCGAGCAGCGCGGCCGCGGCCAGTCCCGCAAGGGCGCCCCAGCTTTGCAGCGATTTGGAGATGTCGCCGGAGCTGATCGCCGCGAAGAAGAAGACGGTTTCCACGCCTTCGCGCAGCGTAACGAGGAAGGAGTGCACGATCATGTTGAGCGCGCCCCCGGCCGTAAGAATGAGCGCCACCTTGCTCTGCAGCTTGCTTCGCATTTCGCGGTTCTGCTTGCTCATGAACAGGATCATATGCGTCAGCAGGCCGGCCGAGACGATCAGAATGCCGATCCGCAAGTAATCCTTGCTGCCCATCGTCGCGTACCCGTCCAGCACGTTCTGGAACAGCATGGCGACGCCAAGACTCGCGGCCATCGCGAGCGCAACGCCGAGCCAGACGAATTTGTTCCACTTGGACTGACCGATCCGGTTCAAATACGTAATGATGATGCCGACGATCAGAATCGCTTCGAACGCCTCGCGAAACATAATGAGAAAGGCCTGCACGTTCATGGTGAATGCTCACTCCTTACCTTAACCTTGTTCGCCGGCCGCCGCGGACGGGGCGAATAAAACTTAAAACCAGCCTTTGCGCCGCGCCCAGAAGACGGCTCCGCCCCCGATGACGACGATGCCGGCAATGACGCCCACCGTGATCGCGGGATTCGTTTTCGTCTCGCGGGCCATCGCCGCATGCTTCTCCGTGCCGTCGATGGTGTCGGGCTCGGCGGTTTGAACGTCCGCGCCTCCCGCCTTGCCCGCGGCCGCCGGATCGGCGGTAAACGGAAAGAGCGGCTTCATGGCGCCGTACACCTGGTTCACGGCATCCTGGAGCGCTTTCTCGTCGGGCTCCTTCTTGCCCACGCCGAACAAGCCGGGATTGCCGATCGCCGTCAGCGCGGCGTCGAAATCGGCGGACAAGCCGTCCAGGTCCGCCTTGGACAGCTTCGATTCCGCATAGGGAGCAAGCGTTTCGTACGTTGCGCGCGCTTTGGCCAGCAGCAGCTTCGCCTGCGTATAATCATGGACGCTCTGAATCGCATTGCTGAAACGGCGGTTGAGGTTCATGACGAGCATCGCTTTATAATTGGCGATCACGGCGTCCGCATCGCGCGCTTGCATATTCGCGTCCAAGGTCGCGGCGACGCCTTCGCCGAAGTGGGACACGAATACGTCCCGCATTTCCTTTTGTGCCGCTTCCGCGGCTTTCCAATCCGCCGGCGATTTGCCGAGCGCGGATACGACCAGCTTGAACGTCTCGGCCACGTCCTCCGTGTTGGCATCGCCATAGGAGTACGCGCTCGCGCTCGCGGGCGTCAACGCGAGGAAAATCGCAACGAGCAGCAGGGCGCCCTTCAATATCGTACGCATGATTGCAGTTCACCTTTTCCTGGTCATCTTGCTTCGTATCGGCATGCACCGTTCAACTATTACATACACGCTAACAACGATAATCATTTTCAATTAGCGTGTCAATAGGCTAATGATATGCGATCGGGCGGCATAAAGCCGCGCGCATCCCGTGTCACGATTCCATCCGCCGGCAGACGGGCGGCGGCTCAGGGGCCGCCGATCCATTCATATAACGCGATGTCGTGATACACCGGCTCGAACAGCGGATCGCCGCTGTACGCGGCAATCGGCTTCACGCGATCCGCCAGCGATCCGGCCTGCGCCTCGAAGCCCTTCAGCACATGGTCGGTCAGCAGCACCGTCGCGCCCGGATCCGCCCGCACGTCCGCGATGAAATAGCTGTACGTTTCGATCCGCCGGCTCGTCACCGGCACGCGCACGTAATCGAGCACGCGCGTCTCTTCCCAGGTGTAGACGACGAAGCGGTTATGCGGATGCGCCGCCGCCAGCTCCCGCAGGCCGTCGGCGAGCTGGTAGACGGCCGGCGGCTCGCTCGCCTGCCGCGCGACCAGCCCGCCGCCCCGCGCGGCCTGGAGCGCGATCACGCCGGCGGCCAGGCCCGCGCCGGCCGCCCGCAGCGCGCGGCGGATGCGCTCGCCGCGCGGGTTCGCGCCTGCGCCGGGTTCCGCCGGCGCGGGCAGCCGCCGCTGCGCGGCAGCGTCTTCGCCGGGCGCCGCCGGCGAAGGGGGCGCGGCGGGCCGCGCTGGCGGCGCTGCCGCGCAGAGCAGCGCAAGCAGCAGCCACATCACGCCGATGAGGGGCGTGATGTGGCGCGGCTTGTCGATGTTCTGCGCCAGCAGCGCCCAGGCGCCGTAGGCGCCGGCGAGCGCGGCGAGCGCCCCCGGCAGCCCCGGGCGGCGGAGCCATGCCGCCGCCCGGGGCGCGAGGCGCGCGCCGGCGCTCGCGCTGCCGCGGGGCGGGCGCGGCCTCGCCCCCGCGGAGAGCACGGCGGCGAGCAGCAGCCCCGACGCCGCCGCGAACAGTGCCATGGACCGGGCGAACATCCCGGTCCAGAGCACATTGTCGCCCGCGAAGCGCAGCGCCCGCGTCGCGAAGGACATCCGCTCGGCGGCGGAAGCGACGCCGCCGCCCCACTCGCTGAAGTGGCCCTCCGTGAAGGTCAGGGCCAGCTTGACGAACCCGCGCGCCCCGCCTTCGCTGAGCGCAAGCCCAGCCAGCCAGAGCAGCTGGAAGCCGCAGGCCAGCGCGGCGAAGCACGCAAGGCGCGGCCAGATGCGCTTTCCCGCCTGCCGCCAGTCCGCGATCGCCAGCCCGAGCAGCCAGACTAGCCCGAGGCCGAACGGAACGAACGAGAGGCGCACGCCCATCAGCACGCCGAACAGGAACAGCGCAAGCGCCAGACGGCTCCAGGTCCGGCGTTCCATCGCCCGCGCCCAGCTCCACAGGAACCACCAGAGCACGGCGTTGCCGGCCGCTTCCGACATGGGCCGTACCGCTTGCAGCCAGCAATAGGGCGCCGTCAGCACGAGCAGCGCGGCCAGCAGCGGCCAAGGTCCCGTCAGGCGACGCCGCGCGACCAGCCAGACCGGCACCGCCGACGAGGCCGTCAACGCGATATTCAACAGCTCATATGCTTGGACGGGATCGCCCGCCAACCGGCGAAGCGCCATCGCGCCCAGGACAAAATACGGATAGCCCGGGAAATGCGGCTGCATCGCCAGCAAATCGAACCGGTCCAGCGCCAGCACGAAATCGATCTCGTCCCAGCTCGCCGCATACGGACTGCGGTGAAGCCAGCTATAGACCGCCCACAGCAGCACAAGAACGGCTGCCGCGAGCGGCGCCAGCCATGCGAGGCCCGGCGCCGCAGCGTCCCCGTCGCCGTCCGGACGCCGCCCACGCTCCGTCTCTCGTCCTTCCAACGACGCCGCCTCCCTCTACTCGTATCCTGTCTCCCGCTTGGACGCCCGCGCCAACGCCCCATCCGCCGCCAATTGAACGGCCGCCGGGCGTTTCCCTTCGCGAACGCTGCCTCGACGTCCGGCCGGACGCCGCATTTCTCTCCATATGGCCGGCAGCACATGGCCGAGATACTTCCGGAATTTGATGAACGACTGCCCGTACACCCGCACGCGGTACGTGATCGGCACTTCTTCCATCACGAAGCCCTGGCGCACCAGATTGAGCGTCAGCACCTGCGCGTAATTATAATCGTGGATAATCTCCGCGCGCTCCATCGCTTCCCGCGAGAAGCCGCGCATGCCCGACTGCCCGTCCCATATCATCCGCCGCAGCAGTATCGCTTGCAGCGCGGTGAAGCAAACATTGCCGATGCGACGGTGCAGCCTCATCCCCCGGATCGTCCCCTTGAAGCGCGAGCCCATCGTATAGTCCGCGCGGCCCGCGCGGATCGGCGCGATCACCTCGGGAATCTCCTCGGCCGGGTATTCATTGTCCGCATCGATCATCAGCCCGATGTCGGCGCCCAGCCGCACGCAGCCGGCAAGTCCCTCGCGCACGGCGGCGCCGAGCCCGCGGTTGCGCGCGAACGACACGATATGGTCGGCGCCCGCCAGCCGCGCTTCTCGCACCGTTCCGTCCGCGGAGCCGTCGTCCACGACCAGCACCTCGACCTGCCAGCCCGCGCCGATTTCCCGGGGAATACGGGCGATCACGGTTCCGATACTGCGTTCTTCGTTATGGGCCGGCAAGAATACAACCAATTTCCTCTTCATCTCGATGTCTCCACTTCTTCCGCGGCTCATATCCCGCAACCTCTATTGAAAAGCATCCGTCAGCACCGGTCCGCGGCTGTGGCTCGGCAGCGGCGCGCCAAGCAAATAGCTGAGCGTCGGCGCGACCGACACGAGCGAATGCTTCGCATCGATCTTCACGCCCTGGCGCACGCCCGGACCGTACAGGAAGAACGGCACGTAGCGCTCGCCTTCGTCCAAATGCCCGTGTCCGCCGATACCGTCGGCCTGTCCATGATCCGCGCAGACGATGAACGTAGCGTTCTCCGCGTCTCCCCGCTGCGCCAGCCAGCCGGCGAATTCCGCGATCAGCACGTCCGCCTCTTCGATTTTCTGCCGGTACTCCTCGTACAGCGCCCCCATGCTGTGCCCCGTCTGATCGGTCGCGATGAACTGCACGACCAGCAGCTCCGGATGCTGTTCCTCCACGATCAGCTTCGCGCGCTCCATGATGTTGCGGTCCGCTTTATCGTTGTGCATGACCGCCGTCACGCTCTCCACATCGCCGCCCATGGAGTCGATCAGGTGGGCGATGCCGAGCAGGCGGCCGCGCTTGCCGACTTTCCGCAGGCTGTCGAAGATCGATTCCACCTTGATGCCGAGCTTCCACACCATGTTGGACGTTATGCCGTGCTCGCGCGGGTACGTGCCCGTGAACATCGACGAGAAACAGACGACCGTACGCGCAGGGTACACGGTCTCCATCTGCGTATATTCCGTGCCTTCCGCCCGCCATCGCTTCAGGAACGGCGCGTTCGCTTCCTCGAACCGGTCCTTCCGCATGCCGTCGATGACCAGCACGAATACTTTGCCGCCCGGCGCATCCGACGGCCGGGCGACCGGCTCCGTATACCCCGGAATCTCTTTCGGCTTCCAGTCGAAAAGATAGCGGTGCAGCACCCAAGCGTATACCGCCGTCCCAAGCACGAACCAAATGTACGTCCCCCAGCCGAAATCGCCCGGCTGCCCGGGCGTCCCCGCCCATTTCGCGCCCGCCGTGTCGACCGCGAAGAGCAGCAGCAGAAACTTCGGCAGCTGCTCCTGGGCATTGCCGCTCGTGGAATCGCTGTTCTTCAGCACCAGCTTCCAGAACCGCTTGAAGTTCCACCACGACGTGCCGATCCGAAGATGGTAGTAGAATGTTCCCCAGAAATAAATCGTGAAAAACAGGAACAGGCCAATGCCGAGCGCATACAGCCCCGGATCGAGCGCCGTATCGCGCCAGAGCAGGAGCGCGGCAACGACCGGGAACCACAAATAATTGCGCAGGAACAACGGAAAATCATAATAGAAATACAGCGCGAATAACGGAAGCGCGGCGAGCAGCCCCAGCCCGAACCGTTCCCAGAAGCTCCCGTCCCCCCATGCGTTCATATGGTAGAGCGCGTAGACCCCGATCGTGAAAATCGGCGTGAACGGCTTCCCTTCATTCAGCAAATTCCAGCAGCGCGCCGCTATGATTTCGAAACCCGACGCTTTCTTCATTTCTATTGCCCCTCTCTCTTCCTCAGCCCGCGGACAAGCGGCCGTGCCGGGCCCTCCTGCATCGATTTCTTGCTTTCAATGAGAAGCATTATCGTTCAGTATAGTGCCAGACCCCATAGGCGTCAAACGCTTTCCTTCGCCCGCTGCCGCATGGACGTGGCCCGTTCAGGCGGCTGAAACTCATTACAATCTTCTATTTACAATCAAGCCCTGCTCATCAACAATGGAATTGTAATTGATTGACATATTCGCTGCACCCCGAAGGAGGCTGAGGCTCGCGTACGATTGGGTTCGAAGAAGCTTGCTTGTTCCCATTAACGAGAGGAGAGATTGATGAATCATGAAGAAAGCACGCAGCGGCCTGTTATGTCTATGCCTGTCTCTTGCGCTTCTGTTTGGCTCGTTAGCCATTCCATCTTCCGTGCATGCGGCTTACGGAGACCGTATCACCATCAGCGGAACGAACTTCTATGCCGGCGGTCAGCAAATTTTCATGAACGGCGCCAATACGCCGTGGAACAGCTGGAACGACTTCGGCGGCTCCTTCGACTACGCTTGGTGGGACAATCATTTCGCGACGCTGCACGCCAACGGCGTTAATGCCACGCGGGTGTGGATTACATGCAACGGCGAAGTCGGCATCAACATCAACAGCAGCGGCCAAGTGACCGGCGCAACGACGGCGCATTGGAACAACCTCGACAGCCTGTTCCAGATCGCGCAAAACCACGGCGTGTACATTATGGCAACGCTAATGTCGTTCGACCACTTCACGGACAGCCACGCAAACTATCAAAGCTGGCGCAACATGCTGCTCAGCGACTCCAATATCGACTCCTACGTCAACAACTACCTCATTCCTTTCGTCAACCGCTACAAGAACAACCCTTGGCTCTGGTCCATCGACTTGATGAACGAGCCGGACTGGGTGTACGAGAACGCCAATGCCGGACAGCTCTCCTGGGATCGTCTGCAGACGTACTTCGCCAAGGCAGCCGTCGCCATCCATCAGAACAGCAGCATTCTGACGACGGTCGGCATGGGCATGGTGAAGTACAACAGCGCGACGGCAGGCGGCTCCAGCGGCAACAAAGTCAGCGACTCCGCGCTGCAAGCGAAAGTGAACAGCCCGCTCGCCAAGATCGACTTCTACTCGCCGCATTACTATCCGTGGAATGACCCGTATTGGGGCATTCCGTTCTATGTTTCGCCTACGAGCTGGTACCTAGTCTGGGATCGCCCGGTCGTTGTCGGCGAATGCCCGGCGCTCGGATCGACGGGCCATACGCTGACAAGCGACTTCTCCAATGCGTTCACGAACGGCTATGCCGGCGTCATGCCTTGGACGTCGAACGGCGTTGACAGCAACGGCAACATGAGCAACCTGGCCCCTGCCACGACGGCCTTCCAGAGCGCGCATAACTCGGTCGTCTTCCCTGGCACGAGCACCGGCAGCGATACGGCCAAGTTCAATTTCGAGAGCTCCGTGCAGAGCTTCTATGGCACGAACGGCCTGACGGCAGCCTCGAGCGCGGATCGCGCCTTCGCCGGTACGCATTCCTTGAAGATGACCGTCAGCTCGACGTCCGCCGCGACGTATTACGCACAGCTTGATACGCCGGCTGGCCTTAGCCCCGGGGCCACCGTAACATTCCATGTCTGGGTGCCGAGCGGCGCGGCCATTGCGTCGGTTCAGCCGTTCGTCCAGAGCAATGCCTGGGCCTGGCATGGCACCTACCAGGTCTACTCCGGCCTGACGAAGAATGCCTGGAATACGATCACCGTGACCATCCCTTCGAACGCGCCAGCGCCCATGCAGCGCATCGGCATCGAGCTGAAGACGAGCGGAACGTGGATCGGCAGCATATACGTCGACAGCATCAACTAGCCTCGCTGTCGCTTCATCGCACTTGCTCGGACGTTCAACGCCAAAAAAAAGGCTGGTTCCCCACAGATGAGATCCATGGGGAACCAGCCTTTATAGTTGCTTAACCGTTCGATTTAACCGCGATCCGGTTCAGCGCGCGCTGCAGCGCAAGCTCGGCGCGAAGATGATCGTACCCATCGTTCTTGCCGCCCAGACGCTGTTCCGCGCGCTGTTTCGCCGATTCCGCGCGGGCGAGGTCGATATCGCCCGGCAGCTCCGCGCTTTCGGCCAGAATAACGACCTTATCCTTGCGGATTTCGATAAAACCGCCGCCGACGGCGATTTTCTCTTCGACGTTCTTCTTCTTGACCGTAACGGGCGCAATTCTCAACGGTGTCACCATCGGGATGTGATTGGGCAGAATGCCCATCTCGCCCTCGGAGCCTTTGACAATGACCATATTTACATCCTCAGCATAAACCTTACGCTCAGGCGTTACAATTTCCAGTAAAAAGGAGCTCATGACCTTACCCTCCCATGCGCCCTACGAGGTAAGACGCAACTTCGTAAGCTTAAGGCGCGAATTAAACCTCTTGCGCGAGTTTTTGCGCCTTCGCAACTGCATCTTCGATCGTTCCGACGTTATGGAATGCCGGCTCTGGAAGGTTATCGTGCTTGCCTTCGAGAATTTCTTTGAAGCTGCGTACCGTCTCTTTAACCGGCACGTAGATACCCGGAATACCGTTGAACGCTTCGGCAACGTGAAGCGGCTGCGACAGGAACAATTGGATACGGCGCGCACGCAGAACGATGAGTTTGTCTTCTTCGGACAACTCGTCCATACCGAGGATCGCGATGATATCCAGAAGCTCTTTGTAGCGCTGCAGGATTTTCTTAACGGTTTGAGCGACTTGGTAGTGCTCTTCGCCAAGGATTTCCGGCGTCAGGATACGGGAAGACGATGCGAGCGGGTCAACGGCCGGGAAGATACCCATTGCCGCGATGTTACGCTCAAGGTTCGTCGTTGCGTCCAAGTGAGCGAACGCCGTTGCAGGAGCCGGGTCGGTGTAGTCATCGGCAGGAACGTAGATCGCTTGAATGGATGTAACGGAACCTTTCTTCGTCGACGTGATCCGCTCTTGCAATTGACCCATTTCGGTTGCCAGCGTTGGCTGGTAACCTACCGCGGAAGGCATACGGCCGAGCAATGCGGATACTTCGGAACCTGCTTGCGTGAAACGGAAGATGTTGTCGACGAACAGCAGAACGTCTCTGCCTTCCACGTCACGGAAATATTCAGCCATTGTCAGACCCGTCAGAGCAACGCGAAGACGCGCGCCCGGCGGCTCGTTCATTTGACCGAATACCATCGCCGTCTTCGCGATAACGCCGGAATCGCTCATCTCGTGGTACAGGTCGTTACCTTCACGAGTACGCTCGCCTACGCCGGCGAATACCGAAATACCGCCGTGCTCTTGAGCGATGTTGTGGATGAGCTCTTGCATCGTTACGGTTTTACCTACGCCCGCGCCGCCGAAGAGACCGATTTTACCGCCCTTCGCGTAAGGAGCCATCAAGTCGATGACTTTGATGCCTGTTTCCAGGATCTCTTGCTGCGTGGACAGGTCTTCGAATTCCGGTGCTTGACGGTGGATCGGGTTCGCGATCGAACGGTCAACGTCGCCGTTGTTGTCGATCGGATCGCCGAGTACGTTGAATACGCGGCCAAGCGTAGCCGGACCTACAGGAACCGTGATCGGGTTGCCCGTATCAACGGCATCGGTGCCTCTTACAAGGCCATCCGTGGAAGACATGGCAACGCAACGAACCAGGTTGTCGCCGAGGTGAGTCGCGACTTCAACCGTCAGGTTGATGTCGACTTCGCCCGGGTTTTGAGCTTTACGCTCGATTTTGATCGCATTCAGAATCTCAGGCAAATGTCCGTTCTCGAACGCGATGTCGACAACCGGACCTGTAACCTGGACTACATGCCCCTTGCTCATTCTGGTACCTCCTGTATGCTTTCCGGCAAGAAACCTTCCCGGAAGCGTAAACTTTAAGCGCTATGGTGTGTTCCGGAGAAGCCTCCGGAACGATCGTGTAATTATGCCTGCGCGTTCGCGCCGCCGACGATTTCCGCGATTTCTTGCGTAATCGCCGCTTGACGAGCGCGGTTGTACGTGAGCGTCAGCGCGCCGATCATCTTCGTCGCATTCTTCGTCGCGTTGCCCATTGCCGTCATACGCGCGCCGAACTCGCTCGCTTTGCCTTCCAATACCGCGCTGTAAATGACCGTTTCCGCATATTTCGGCAAAAGCACGTCGAGCACCTTCTCGGGAGACGGCTCATACTCGTAGCTCGCCTTCGCGCCGGAGAATTCCGACTGATCGAGCGGGAGCAGCTGCTTGATGACAGGCACTTGGGTCATTGCATTATGGAATTGGTTGTAGACCAGGTTCAATTCGTCGTACTTCCCGCTCTCGAACCCTTTAACGGCTGCGTTCGCCAACGATTTGATATCCGAAAACTTCGGCGAATCGGACAGACCCGTCACTTCCTCGGCCAGATTGATGTTCCGGCGTTTGAAGTAGTCGCGGCCTTTGCGTCCGATGACGAACACGTCGTATTCGGCAGGAGACTTATGCTTCTCCTGAATCGTTACCCATACTTTACGAAGCACGTTCGCATTGTAACCGCCCGCCAAACCGCGGTCAGACGTCACGACCAGATAAGCCGTACGCTTGATTTCGCGGGATTGCAGCATCGGATGCTTGATCGCGCCTCCGCCCGATGCAATGCTCGCAACCACTTCGCGGATTTTGTCGGTGTATGGACGTGATGCTACGGCAGCCTCTTGTGCTCTCCGCAGCTTCGCGGAAGCGACCATCTCCATCGCCTTCGTAATCTGCTTCGTGTTCTGCGTGCTCTTGATCGAGCGTTTGATTTCGCGCATACCTTTAGCCATTCGTTGTCACCACCTTATTACCGGCCTACCTGACGAAGCTCCGCTTCACACTTCGGCCGGGGTTATTACGTGCTACAAGATGAAACGGCTATCGCCTCCTTATGGCGGCGAGGCGCGTTTCATTCCGGAGAATTATAAGCTCGTTTATAAGTCGAAACTTATAAATTCTTATAATTTTGCTTCGAACCGCACGCATCCAGCATGCGGTTCGAAGGTGAGAGTTATGGTTATACCGACACGGAGAAGCTGTTTTTGAACGATTTGATCGCTTCGACCAGCACTTTTTCGTTGTCGGATGTAAGGTCTTTCGTATCGCGGATCGAAGCGAAGATTTCCGGCTTGTTCGCGTCCACGTAAGCCAGGAGGCCTTGCTCGAAACGACGTACGTCTTGCACCGGAATATCGTCCGTATGACCGCGGGTAACGGTGTACAGGGATACGACTTGACGCTCTACGGCCAGCGGCTGGTTAACGCCTTGCTTCAGGATTTCAAGCGTACGCTCGCCGCGGTTCAGACGGGATTGCGTTACTTTGTCAAGGTCGGAACCGAATGCTGCGAAGGCAGCCAATTCGCGGTATTGGGCAAGGTCGGTCTTGAGCGTGCCCGCAACCTTCTTCATCGCCTTGATTTGCGCCGAGGAGCCTACGCGGGATACAGAGTTACCAACGTTAACCGCTGGACGCTGACCGGAGTAGAACAGGTCGGACTCAAGGAAGATTTGACCGTCCGTAATGGAGATGACGTTCGTCGGGATGTAAGCCGAGATATCGCCGGCTTGCGTTTCGATGAACGGCAGCGCCGTCAGGGAACCGCCGCCGAGCTCGTCGTTCAGCTTCGCCGCGCGCTCCAGCAAACGGGAATGCAGGTAGAATACGTCGCCCGGATAAGCTTCCCGGCCCGGAGGACGGCGGAGCAGCAAGGAAAGCTCGCGGTATGCTGCCGCTTGTTTGGAAAGGTCATCATAGATAACAAGGACGTGTTTGCCGTTGTACATGAAGTACTCGCCCATCGAGCAGCCCGTGTATGGCGCGATGTACAACAATGGGGACGGCTCGGAAGCGCTCGCCGTTACGACGATCGTGTAATCCAACGCGCCTTGCTGGCGAAGGGATTCGACAACCGTACGAACCGTGGATTGCTTTTGGCCGATAGCAACGTAGATACAGATAACGCCGTTGCCTTTTTGGTTGACGATCGTGTCGATCGCGATTTGCGTTTTACCCGTTTGACGGTCGCCGATGATGAGCTCGCGCTGACCGCGGCCGATCGGAATCATCGCGTCGATCGCTTTGATACCGGTTTGCATCGGCTCGAATACGGATTTACGGGCCATGACGCCCGGTGCCGGAGATTCGATCGGACGAGTAGCCGTCGTCGCAACCGGTCCGTTGCCGTCGACCGGCTGACCCAGTGCGTTCACGACGCGGCCAAGCAGCGCTTCGCCTACCGGAACTTCCATGATACGGCCGGTTCTTTTCACTTGGTCGCCTTCGCGGATGCTCTTGTACGGTCCCATGATAACGACACCGACGTTGCTTTCTTCAAGGTTAAGGGCCATGCCCATAACGCCGTTCGAGAATTCGAGCAGCTCGCCGGCCATCGCGTTCTCAAGGCCGTGCACGCGAGCGATACCGTCACCGACTTGGATGACCGTACCGACGTCAACGACTTGAATTTCGGATTTAAATTGTTCGATCTGTTGTTTAATCAGCGTGCTGATTTCATCAGGTCTGATACTCAATTCCGTTCACCCCTATCTACAATGCTTGAGTTTTCAACGCTTGTTCAAGTCGAGCCAGCTTGCCGGAGAGGCTGCCGTCGTACAGACGGTCGCCGATGCGCACTTGTACGCCGCCGAGCAAGGCAGGTTCAACGATTTGTTTCGCGATAATGCGTTTGCCGATCATTTCGCCGAACTGCGCCGCTACTTTGGACATTTCCTCGGCAGTGAGCGATTTCGCCGTATATATGGTAGCGTGTGCCTGACCGAGCGCATCGCCCGCTACTTTCGTATAGGCTTCATACACGGAGCCGATCTCGCCTTGGCGGCCGCGAACGATCAGAAGCTCTACCGTATTCAGGACCATAACCGATACTTTGTCGGACAAAGCGCCTTTGATGATATCGATTTTCTTGCTGACCTCGACGTTCGGCAGCGCCAGGAATTTGCGGATTTGCGCATCCCCGGACAAGGCATCGACGACGATTTTCAGCTGTTTCTCGACATCCGCAACGGCGTTATTGCTTTGCGCCAGCTCGAACAGTGCTTTAGCGTAGCGTTTAGCTACGACGCTCTCGCGGCTCATTTGCTTCCAACCTCGTTCAAGTATTGGTTAACGAGCTGCTCTTGGGACTTGTCATCGATTTGCTTCTCGATGATTTTGGATGCGATCATGACGGACATGCCGCTGACTTGGCCGCGCAGGGCCGCGATCGCTTTGTTCTTCTCGCTCTCGATATCTTTAACGGCTTCATCCTTCAGGCGGGACGCCTCGGATTTAGCGGTTTGTACGATTTCGTCGGCTTGCTTCGAGCTCGTTTGTTTCGCTTGCTCGAGGATGTCGTAAGCGTCTTTGCGAGCTTGTTGCAGCGTTTGCTTCTGCTCTTCGAACTGTTGTTCCGCTTGCTTGCGGCTGTTCTCCGCATTATCGAGCTGCTCTTTCACGAACTGCTTGCGCTGTTCCATGATGGAGAAGAGCGGACCGAAAGCATAACGGCTAAGCAGCCAGTAAAGGATGCCGAAGGCAATCAGTTGAATGAAAAAATTGGACCATTCGATATGCACGCGCAGGTCACTCCTTTCCGGAAATTAGTCGGCTTTCCGCGGAAAGCTGACAAAAGGAAGGCGCGGAGGCAATGGCACTCCCCGCCGGATTGCGATGATTGTCTTAAGCTTTTGCGAAGAAAATGAACGCGAGTACGAGAGAGATGATCGGCAATGCTTCTACGAGCGCAACCCCGATGAACATTGTCGTTTGAAGCGTACCGCGAAGTTCCGGCTGACGGGAGATACCCTCAACCGTACGACCTACGATCAAACCGTTACCGATACCTGCACCCAGTGCTCCAAGACCAAATACAATTGCTGCTGCAATTAAAGCTGTTGCTCCCATTGATAAAATCCTCCTCGAATGTTTGGAAATAGTTGTTTATGTTGTCCCGTGTTTAAGCGGGCTTGTTGCTGCGTTAATGCTCTTCATGCACAATGGCCTGCGACATGTACACCATCGTCAGCATGACGAAGACGAAGGATTGGATCGCGCCTACGAAAATACTAAACCCTTGCCACACGATCAGAGCGGGTATACCTACCCAGCCCATGCCCATGATGACGGAGATCATGACCTCGCCCGCGAAGATGTTACCGTATAGACGAAGCGACAGCGACAAAGGCTTCGCAACCTCCTTGATAACGTTCAGCGGGAAGAAGGCAATGTAAGGCTCAAAATAGTGCTTGAGGTAATGTTTGCGGTTACGGCGCAAGCCCTCGACGTGCGTCAATACGATGACGATCGCCATTAGCGCGCCTGCAACGGCAACATCCGCCGTCGGCGATTTCCACCAAGCAATGTGAACTTCTTCGTCAGCGGCGAGGTCCGACGGCATAACCAAATCCATGCCCAGGAACTGCGCGCCTTGATGTACGTCCACGACTTTCGTAATGACCCCGAAAGGCAGACCCAGCAAGTTGGCTACGAACAAGTACATGATCAGCGCGATGCCGAGCGTTAAGTAAGGACGGCCCTTCTTGACGTCCATCGACGTACCGATGATGTTGGTAACGAATTCAATAACCCACTCCAGAAAGTTTTGCATCTTCGTCGGATTCGTTACCGACGCCCCCCGAACTGCAAGTCTGGCGAGCACGAATACGATGATACTGGAGAGAATGATCATGAAAATGGCAGCCAGGTCGAAGCTGATGCCGCCCAATTCCACTTCAGGGAAAATATGATCCATTAGTTGTTTTCACCCCTTTCATCGGTAGAATGCCGTGCCGCCGGTTTGCTCTTGGCTTTAAATCCCAATAAAAGTGTTGCCAATTGAGCTGTAAATAATCCGGCTACTGTCCCATAGAGGCTGAATGAAAAGTACTTCGTCGCGACGACGTACGCGAGCAGCGCAATGCACGCGCGCGTTAAAAAGCCGAGATTCACGCGCCGCTTGACCTGAGCCGCAGCGTATGAACCCGCTCGTTGTACTTTCCATGAAAGATGGAAGGCGTTTGCAAGACTTGCCGCGGTGCCGAGAATCAAACCGCCGAAATGCGGTTTGGCTGCCGGAAACAGGGCCCATCCTACGAAACAGAGAGACAAAAATAAGAACGTAATACGAGTTACCGTTCGTAGGTGGCTGGACAACTCATCCATTATCGCGCATTGCCCCCTGTAAACGTTCGAATCAGAAATACCGTCATGATGACGGCCGCTACGAAGCCCGCGGCCATACCGACGATCCCGCCGTACCCGGTGTCGAATTTCGCTCCGATCCAGTACCCCAGACCGAGACAGGCACCGATGGTACCGCCGACAGATCCGATCAGACCCATGGCCCGCCACGGATTATCGCCGAAATTGCCGTTTTCTGTGCTGCGATTCTTGTCGTTATCGGATCGATTCATCACGAATCACTCCAAAACTCTTATTTATTTTAGCCAAGCGGGTTCCGGTTTGTCAATTGATATAAATTCAAACATTTAGTGAACGGTAAGCCGAAAACCCTTGATTTACCTAGGGTTTTCGGACTTTCAAACCGTACAGTAGCACTGTATGCTGTAGCGTTCTCAAGCATGCGCGCCTATTAGCGAATCCTATGAACGTTGTGTGAACGGCTCAGGCCGTTCGCCGCGCCTGCCAAAATGATGCAAAATTGCCTCTACAATCCGAATGGAGACTTGTCCGTCGCCGTAAGGATTGGCCGCGTTGCTCATTCTGGCGTACAGCCGTTCGTCCGTCAGCAGCGCTCTCGCGCGGTCGTAAACGACGTCCTCGTCGGTGCCGACCAGCTCGAGCGTTCCCGCCTCGATGCCTTCCGGGCGCTCCGTCGTGTCGCGCAGCACGAGCGTAGGCACGCCAAAAGAAGGCGCCTCTTCTTGGATACCGCCGGAATCGGTCATGATCATATAGGCATGCGGAAAGAAATTATGCGTCTCGAATACGTCAAGCGGCTCGATCAGCTTGATGCGCGGGTGGCCGCCGAGAATTTCGTTCGCCGGCTCACGCACGGCCGGATTCATATGCACGGCGTAGACGAACGCGACGTCCTCGAATTCGTCGGCAATCCGTTTGACCGCGCGGAAAATATTGCGGTGCGGCTCGCCGAGCGACTCCCGCCGATGCGCCGTCATAAAGATCAATCGTTTGCCGGCCGCCCATTCGAGCACCGGATGGGTGAAGGACTTGTCCACCGTGTATTGGAACACGTCGGTCGCCGTGTTGCCCGTCACGTAAATGGCCGCCTCCGGCTTGTTCTCCTTGCGAAGATTGTTCGCGGACCAATCGGTCGGCGCGAAGTGAACGTCCGCCAGAACGCCGACCAGCTGCCGGTTCATCTCCTCCGGATACGGCGACAGCTTGTTCCACGTCCGCAGACCCGCTTCCACGTGGCCGACGGGAATTTGCTGCAGGAACGCCGCATAGCTGGCCAGGAAGCAGGTCAGCGTGTCGCCATGGACGAGCACGATGTCCGGCTTCGATTCGCGAAGCACGGGCTCCAGTCCCTCCAGCACGCGCACCGTCGTTTCGGTCAGCGTCTGCCGGTCCTTCATGACGTTGAGATCGTAGTCCGGCGCGATCTTGAAAAACTCGAGCACTTGGTCGAGCATTTGGCGATGCTGCGCCGTTACGCATACGATCGATTCGACTTCTTCAGGATGCTTCTGCAGTTCCAGCACGAGGGGAGCCATCTTTACCGCTTCCGGCCGCGTGCCGAAGACGGTCATTACTTTCAACTTCGCCAATGAGAGTCACTCCTAGCATTATTTTGTTCCGAACATGCGGTCGCCGGCATCGCCAAGTCCAGGCACGATATAACCGTGATCGTTCAGATGGCTGTCGAGCGAGGCCAGGTAGATGTCGACGTCGGGATGCGCTTCCTGTACGGCCTTCACGCCTTCCGGCGCGGCAATGAGGCACATCAGCTTGATCTGCGTGCAGCCGCGCGATTTCAGCGAAGCGATCGCCGCATTGGCCGAGCCGCCGGTCGCCAGCATCGGATCGACGACGATGAGCAGCCGCTCCGTGGCGTCCGCAGGCAGGTTCACATAGTATTCGACGGGCTGCAGCGTTTCAGGGTTGCGGAACAGGCCGATATGGCCCACTTTCGCCGCCGGAATCAATTTCAGCATGCCTTCGACCATGCCGAGGCCCGCGCGCAAAATCGGGATCACGCCCAGCATGCGCCCGGAGACGACCTTGCTCGGCGTTTCGACGACCGGCGTCGTGATATTGATCGTCTCCAGCGGCAAATCCCTTGTAATCTCGTAAGCCATCATGGTGGCGATTTCATCCACGAGCTCGCGGAAGTCTTTCGTTTTCGTTTCTTTATCGCGAATAAACGTCAGCTTATGCTGGATAAGCGGATGGTCGCAAATTGTAAGAGTGCCCATCGTTCTTCCTCCCGGTGATCTTCTTCAACTGATTATTATAGCATCCGGCGCGATATAATGCACTTTCGCGCAATGGGGTGAAATCGCTACTGCAAAGTATGCCCGAACGCGCCGATTTCTTGCAATTGAAGAGGGCGCTGCCAGCCGCGCTTGATCGGGGAGAAGGCATGCATCGCGGGCGCTAATCGCCGCCTCCGCCGCACGAGGAGCCGCAGGACGACCCGCCGTCGCTGCCGCCCGAACAGCTGCCGCCGCCGGATGACCCGTCGCCGCCGCAGGAACCGCTGTCTCCCCCGTTATTGTCGGACCCGTTATTATCAGCCCCGGCGCCGCCCCCGCAGGCGAAGGAACTTCCGCATCCGCCGCCGCTGCCCTGGCGCAGCTCTTCCTCGGATTGATGCTGTTCCATCTCCGACCGGAAGCTCTCTTCCGGCCCCCAGGAGGAGGCGAAGAATACCGTCGACAGCATGCCCGTCATCATGGCGGTCGAGGTCCAATCGGAATCGCCGTCCGCGGATCGCGTATCCCGCACGGCCGCCAGTTTCCGTCCGCGGCCGATCAAGTAATCGATCGTCGCCGCCAAGTCCGGAAATTTCGCCGCCGCGCCCGCGTTGAACCGTTCGGCGCGAAGCTCATCCGCGCCGCGCGTCTCCAGCTCGCGCATTCGCTCGCGCGGCATCGGCGTCCGGTAGAACGCTCCCCACAGCCGCGCGCTTCCGGACGCGGGCAGGAAGAGCTCGCCGTAGATCCAATCGAACCACGCCCGTTCGCCGCGGTCCGGCTTGGCGCCCGCCTCATGCGGCGCATGATGGATGAGCTGGCCGCAGAATTGCTTGCAGAACTGCTCGTATTCCCGCGTGAACATCAGCATTTCGTGCCAGACATCGTCGACCTGCGAGCTGTACATCGGCACGCCGCGAAGCACGCCGCACATAAGAAAATACCGCTTCAGCTCGAACCAGCGCCACTGCCATTCGCCCTCCCGCATGCTCGGTGCATGGCGCAGCACCCGATCCTTGACGCGGGCCTCGAAATCCGGCGTCAGAGCGGCTTCGAGACGTTCCGCGGCAGGTCGCGCCGGATGGCCCTCCGGCACGCCGAGGCATGCCGGAGGCGTCCGCAGCGGCGCCGACGGACGGCTTATCCCGGAGCGGCCGCCGCGCACGCCCTGCCCTTGCTTGGACGCAAGGTTCAGCACGACGACGATGGAGACGATGACAATGATAATGGCCAGCAGCACGGACCGCACACCCTTTCGAATCAATTGCCTCCATCATACCATGCCTCTCGCCGTAGACAGGTCATTTCGAGGAAAAATGATCCGCGTGCGGACAATCTTCTTCCCCATAAACAAAACCCCTTTAAGGAGAGCCGCAGCCGCCTTAAAGGGGTTTCTTGTTGAATGGCGATCAGCCGCGAAGCATCAGGCGGTTCATGTAGTCGACCGTGAAGCGGACGCCCTTGTCGCCCAGCTCGCCCGTCCATACATTGGAGTGCGGCTCGATGCTCAAGCCGCCGGCGTAGCCGACGCCGTACAGGATGGACATGAACGTGCCCCAGTCCGTTTGATCGAGACCTGCCGGCGGATCGTCGAACCGTTTGCCGTCCACGATAACCGAGCCTTTGATATGCACGTGAAGGAAGCGATGGCCCCAGTCCGTCATCTCCTTCAAATAATTCTGGCCGTTATAGCGGGCATGGGACGGATCGAACTTGATGCCGAGCTCCGGCAGGTGGCCGTGAATCAGCTTCCATGCCGAGCCGTCGACGATAAAGCTGTTCCAGTGGCAGTTGTAGGTCGCGATGCGGACGCCGCGTTCCTGGCCATAGGCAAGCAGCTTCTCGAAGTAGGCGATCGCGGACTGGACGTTCTCGAAATACGAACGCTCCTCGATATAGTTGGCGCCGCAGACGAATACGGGGCAGCCCAGCTCCTGGCAGGCGTCGATCAGCGTGTACGACGCTTGCAGCTCCTCTTCGATGATGCTTCCGTCCTTCGCGATCCGGTCCGGCCCCCAGCGGCCGATGGATCCTACGGCGACGCCGGTGCGGGCGCTTGCCGCTTTAAGCTCGGGAACAACGGCCGCGAAGTCCCCTGCCGGTACCCCTACGTTAATGCAGAACTCCAGAAACTCCAAGCCGAGGCCGGCGGCGTAGTCGAAGCTTTCCGCTTTCGGTTCGGCGATAATTCCCAATTTCATCGTTGTGTTCTCCTCCAATTCAGTCGTATCGCATGAAGCCGGCGGCCGAGCGCGCGTATGCGGACGGCCCTCACTACCAATTCGACAGCAAGCGCTTTATGCCTGCCCGGCATTTAAAAAAGCCTGCTGTGCCGCACCGCGCATCCGGAAGGAGCGCAATGCGGCCAACAGGCTTGACCGTCGGCGTATAATTCAGCTTGCGATTAGTACGCGATGCCCGGGTAGAGCGGGTATTGCGACACGAGGTCGCTGACCATGCCGCGCGCTTTGGCCAGCACGGCCTCGTCTTTCGGGTTCTTCAGCGTCATCGCGATCACTTCCGCGATCGTCTTCATCGCTTCGACGTCCATGCCGCGCGAGGTTGCCGCCGGCGTGCCGATGCGGATGCCGCTCGTGACGAACGGGCTGGTCGGATCGAACGGAATCGCGTTCTTGTTGACCGTGATTTGGACGGAATCCAGCACATGCTCCGCGTCTTTCCCCGTGATGTTCAGGTTGCGCAGATCGATCAGCATGAGGTGGTTGTCCGTGCCGCCGGATACGATGTTGATACCTTGCGCGATCAGCGCTTCAGCCAGCGCTTGCGCGTTGGCAACGACGTTCTTGCCGTATTCCTTGAACGAAGGCTGCAACGCTTCGCCGAACGCAACCGCTTTGGCCGCGATGATGTGCATCAGCGGACCGCCTTGGGAGCCCGGGAACACCGCTTTGTCGATTGCCTGCGCCCATGCTTTGCGGCACAGGATCATGCCGCCGCGCGGACCGCGGAGCGTTTTGTGCGTCGTCGTCGTAACGAAGTGCGCATGCGGCACCGGGCTCGGGTGGAGGCCCGCGGCGACCAAACCGGCGATATGCGCCATGTCGACGAAGAGCAGCGCGCCTACGTCGTTCGCGATCCGGCCGAGCTCTTCGAAATCGATGATGCGCGGGTATGCCGAAGCGCCGGCAACGATCATGCGTGGGCGGTGCTTGAACGCCAGCTTGCGCACTTCCGCGTAGTCGATCGTGAACGTATCTTCGCTTACGCCGTAAGGCACGAAGTTATACAGCAGGCCGGAAGCGTTAACCGGGCTGCCGTGCGTCAAGTGGCCGCCATGCGCCAGGTTCATGCCGAGCACCGTGTCGCCAGGGTTCAATGCGGCCAGGTATACGGCCATGTTCGCCTGCGCGCCGGAATGCGGCTGCACGTTCGCGTGCTCCGCGCCGAACAGCTCCTTTGCGCGGTTGCGCGCGATATCTTCCGCGATGTCGACGTGCTCGCAGCCGCCGTAGTAGCGCTTGCCCGGGTAGCCTTCCGCGTACTTGTTCGTCAGCACGGAGCCCATGGCTTCCAGAACCGCTTCGGAGACGATGTTCTCCGATGCGATCAGCTCGATATTGTCGCGCTGGCGCTGAAGCTCCAGGCCCATGGCCTTCAGGATTTCGGGATCTTGTTTGCGTAGGTTTTCCATTGTTGCAGCCTCCTAAGATTTTGTGGCGCAGCTTTGACCGAGCGATGGGGGAAAGAGAACAAAATCGCTTCGGAAGCATACGCTAAGATTTTGTTTGAAAGCGAAGCTTCGAGGATATGCAATCCGAGAGGAGAACAAAATCGCTTCGGAAGCATACGCTTTGATTTTGTGGCCAAGCTTAATCGCAATTGCCGCTTGCCGCGTCCGCCTGCGTCTCCAGCCCGTACACCGCCCGCTCGCCGCCGATCAGCTTCGGGCGGGTGAACGCCATCGTCAGATGGGCCGAGCCGATGGACCGGATGGACGGCCGCACCGGCACGGCGACACGCTTCAGATGCATCCCGATGAACGTGTCGCCGATATCGATGCCGGCATGCGCCTGCACCGTTTCGACGAGGCAGGCATCCGGCAGCGCGCGGTAGGCGTGCGCCGCCATCGAGCCGCCCGCCTTGCGCACCGGCACGGCCGACACAAGCTCCAGGCCGTACCGCTCCGCCGCCTCGCGCTCGATTACAAGCGCCCGGTTCAAATGCTCGCAGCATTGGAACACGGGATGGAACCCAATGTCGCGCCGGACCGCTTCAATCCCGGCATAAATCGCTTCCGCCGTCTCCGGCGTGCCGGACGTGCCGATCCGCTCGCCCAGCACCTCGCTCGTGGATACGCCGACGACGAGCAATTGTCCTTGGCGCAGGCCAGCGGCTTGCGCCAGCTCGCGGACTACCGTCTCGACGTCCTTGGTCAACTGTTCCGAACGCCAGGCCGTTTCCTTATCGCTCACGGCAGCCACTCCTTATTCCGCATGAACCGGCTGGGCGTACTTCGCTTCGATCCGCTTCACCTTGTCCAAGCGGCCGACGTGACGCTCCCCGTTCGAAAACGGCGTTTCCAGCCAGATGCGGATGATTTCCTGCGCGATGCCGGGCCCGATCACGCGCTCGCCCATCGCCAGCACGTTCGTGTCGTTGTGATCGCGCGTCGCTTGCGCCGAGAACATATCGTGCACGAGCGCGCAGCGAATGCCGGTCACCTTGTTCGCCGCGATCGACATGCCGATGCCCGTGCCGCAAATGAGAATGCCGCGGTCGGCTTTCCCCGCCGCGACAAGCTCGCATACCGGAAGGGCGTAATCCGGGTAGTCTACCGACTGCGAGCAATCGCAGCCGACATCCTCGACCTCATGGCCGAGCGATTGGATGAAGGGGACGACGACCTCTTTCAGGCTGTAGCCCCCATGGTCTGCTCCGATGGCGATTTTCATGCTTGCATATACCTCCCAATGTATCCGCGCAATGACGGAAAATGTCGAATTCCAATGGTCATAGTATACCTGATTTCGCCGGAAAAGACGAAAAAAGAGCAAGCATGCTTACGCACGCTGCTCTTTGCCCAGGCGACCGGCCGTATGATCCGATGCTCCACCGTGGTTTGTACCCACTTTCGTCGCCAGTTACATCGGAAACCGTCTTTAATTGCTTTTATCATACCGGATCAGGCCGGCAAAATCAATCCAAAGCCGCAAATCCATGCGCCCGTTATTTGCGGTGCTGCAGCCGGTCGAGCAGGTTGCGGAGCGCCGCTTCGATCTCGGCCGCGCTCTCCTCGTAGATCCGCAGCGAGCCGCCGAACGGATCGGCGATATCGAAGCTCGGAATGGCCGCCTCCAGCTCGAGCAGCCTGCCGCGCTCCTCGGCCGTCAGCTGTTCGCCGAGCGCCTGCTTCATCTGGAATTCCGTGTAGAGGCTCTCCAGCTCGGCTATGCGGCGCAGCGCCTCTTCGTCGCGGTTCGCGAACTCCAGCAGCGTGTGCGTCTTGTCCACGGCGCTCGGAAAACGCTGCAGCAGATGGCTTTTATGGCCGGCGGTCATCGTCAGAATGAGATCGGCCCATGTGATCGCGCCGCTGTCCAGCGCCGCGGAGCCGTTGTTATGCTCGATGTTCCGGCGGCGAAGCACGGACTGCGCGTTCTCCGAGACCGGCAGGCCGTCGACGGTGGACACGCCCGCGGAGCGAACCTCCAGCGACATCCCCCGCTCCTGCGCCATCGCCCGGAGCAGCGCTTCCGCCATCGGCGAGCGGCAGGTATTGCCGGTGCATACGAACAAGATCCGTTTCATGCGAAAAACCCCCTACGTTGATGGTCAAGATCAGAAAATGATCAACAGCCCGAAAGTGAACAAAATGACGCCGCCGATCGCTTCCCCGTATTCGCCGAAGCTGGATCTGGCCTTGCGGCCGATCAGCAGCCCGGCGATGGACATGCCACCCCCGGCCAGCCCGAACAGGAGCACCGCTAGCAGCATATCCACGGCGAACATGCCGAGCGACAGCCCCACCGAGAACGAATCGATGCTCACGCTTAACGCGAATATCAGCATGCCCCATGCGCTGCGGTGGTTGATGGACGAGACGGCGTCGCCGCGAAGCGAGCTGTAAATCATATGGCCGCCGAGCAGCAGCAGCAGACCGCCCGCGGCCGAAGCGGCGACGCTGCCGAGCAGCTCCCCGACGTATTTGCCCGTGAAAATCCCCATCAGCGGCATGAGGATATGAAAAAGCGCGATCAATGCGCTCAGCTTGAGAATATCCAACAGCCGAATGCCCTTGAGCCCGATGCCCACGCCGAGCGAAAAAGCGTCCATCCCGAGCGCCAGCGCAATAATAATCAGCGTGAGCAGCTGTCCGGCATGCATGCCCGCTTCCACCATCCGATCCACTCCCTGTCCATCATCTCATCCAAGCATATGCGGACAAGACGGGGAAAATGACCGGGTGATGGCGCTGGCGGGATGCCGGCAGGATTTCGCCGCCCGCGTGCGTTAGACGCGGACGACCGCGTGGCCGGCGGCTTTGGCCAGGCGGTTCATGAGCGCGTGCCCGATGCCCTGCTCGGGGCACGTCTCGGCCCAGATGCGCTGCACCCCCTGCGCATCGAACTCGCGCAGCGAGGCATACAAGCCGTGCGCGGCGGTGTCGAGCCGCGCCAGGCTGCCGACGACGAGCACGCAGTCGGCGTCGTACCGGGCGGCATGCTCGGCGAAGGCGAGCACGCCCGTCCGCTCGCCGTTATCGCGCGCCGCGCGGACGGCCGCCCCGATCCAGGCGGCGACCGCTTCGGGCTCGCCCTTGACCAGCTGCATCTGCCCCTGCGGCGCATAATGCGCGTACTTCATGCCGGGCGAGCGCGGCGTCTGCCCGGCCGCCGCGTCGGACGCGGCTTCCGGCGCGGCGACGGCGTCATAGAGGACCGCTGCGCCCGCGCCCTGCAGCGCCTCGGCGGTGACCCCGCCCGGGCGCAGGATCCGCACCGTGCCGCCGTCGACGACCTCGACGACGGTCGATTCCAGGCCGACGCCCGCGGCGCCGCCGTCGACGATGCCGTCGATGCGTCCGCTGAGGTCGCCCTCCACATGGACGGCCAGCGTCGGGCTCGGGCGGCCCGACCGGTTCGCGCTCGGCGCGGCGAGCGGGCAGCCCGACGCGGCGATGAGCGCGAGCGCGACCGGGTGCGCGGGCATCCGCACCGCGACCGTGTCGAGGCCGGCCGTCACGCGCGGCGATACCGCGCCGGGCCTGACCGGCAGCACGATCGTGAGCGGCCCCGGCCAGAACCGGTCCATCAGCCGCCCGGCAAGCGTCCCGGCGCCCTCCGCCGCAAGCGGAAGCGTCAGCGCCTCGAGCTGCCCCCGCTCCGCGATATGCACGATGAGCGGATTGTCCGAAGGCCTGCCCTTGGCCTCGAAAATTCGCTCCACCGCCTCCGTGCGGCGCGCGTCGGCTCCCAGCCCGTACACGGTTTCCGTCGGGAAGGCGACGGTGCCCCCCGCCCGCAGCAGCTCCGCCGCAGCGGTCAATTCCTCGACATCCGGCGCATGACCGTCCACGCGCCACAAGCTTGTATTTCGTACTGGTAAGTTCAATTTCTCTTCTCCGGCTTCTGCAAGATCGCTGATATATATTCCTATTATACCATACGAGCCCCCTCGCGAAACCAATGCGCCCCTGAATACGCCCGCAGCGCCCGATTAGGTTTCTGCCCTCTCTTCGTCAGCATGAGGGAGAAAACCGGGCTCCCGCCCCAATGTATGCGTTTCAACAGCCCTCTCGCCGCTTTGACTTCGGAAATCGGCCGCGTTATGCTTCTAAAGCTATTATATATGTCATTAGAGACATATATGGAAACAAGGAGGCATTCATTCATGCAAGATTCCGCTTCACCCCGGCAAGTCCGCATCTTGCCGATCATGATTGCCATCTTCTTCGGCAGTTTCGTATCGGCGCTCAACGTCAGCACGATCAATATCGCGATTCCGGTACTGACGGAACGCTTTCACACGGAGCTGAGCACGACGCAGTGGACGTTGACGGGCTTCATGCTCGCCATGGGCACGTTCGCTCCGATAACGGGCTATTTCGGTGAACGGTTCAGCTATAAACGGCTCTTCCTGTTCGCCATGGCCGGCTTTACGGTCGCCAGCATTTGCTGCGCGCTCGCCTGGAACGTGGAGTCGCTCATCGCGTTCCGCATCCTGCAGGGCGCGTTCACCGGCATGATCTCGCCGATCACGATGGCGATCGTCTACCAAGTCATCCCTCGCGAGAAAATCGCCATCGCCATCTCGCTGTGGGCGGCCTCGGCCATGCTCGCGCCGGCTATCGGCCCGACGTACAGCGGCTGGCTGCTCGACAACGTCTCGTGGCACTGGCTGTTCTGGCTGAACGTGCCGATTACGATCGTCGGTATCATTTTGATCAGCGTGTACATTCCTTACTACCGGTTGAACGTTCCGAAGAAATTCGACCTGATCGGCTTCCTGACGGTCATCGTCAGCAGCTCGACCCTGCTCGTCGCCTTGTCCCACGGAAACGAATGGGGCTGGCAGTCGTGGCAGACGCTCGCCTTGTTCATCTCAGGCATCGTGTTCCTGGGGCTGTTCATCTGGCGCGAGCTGACGACGGACACGCCGCTGCTCAACCTGCGCGTCCTGAAGATCAGCCGCTACAGCATCGCGCTGCTCATCTCGAGCATTATTACGATCAGCCTGTATTCCGGCACCTTCCTGACGCCGGTGTTCCTGCAGAACATCCAGTCCGTCACGCCGCTCGACACCGGCTTGATTCTGCTGCCCGCCTCGCTGGCGATGGCGTTCATGATGCCGGTCGTCGGCAAACTGTATACCAAAATCGGCCCGCGCGCCCTGCTCTGCATCGGCATCGTCCTCATGTCGCTCGGCACGCTGCCGCTCAGCTGGCTCAGCATCGACATCTCGCACCGGTACATCATCTTCTGCATGATCATCCGGAACGTCGGCATTTCGTTCGCGATGATGCCTGCGAGCAACGCGGGCATGGAAGCCGTGCCGAAGCAGTTCAGCGGCCATGCTTCGTCGCTGAACAACTGGGTTCGCAACGTGCTCGGCTCGTTCGCGATCGCGGTGTTCACGTCCTTGCTGTCCTCGCGGGCTGCCCATCACGCGGCGGATTTCGCCAAAGCCGGCGCGACGGACAAAACGCATATTACGTTCATGTCCTTCACGATGAGCGTCGACGACGTCTACCTGATCGCTTCGATCATCGCGATCGCCGCGCTTCCGGTTGCCCTGTTCCTGCCGAAGCTGAAGCCGCAGCCAAGCAAGCGGCCCGAAGGGGAGAAAGCGGCGGCATAAGGCATGCCCGCAGCTAGAATAACAGACAAAAGCTCAAGCGCTTCCGAGGCGCTTGAGCTTTTTGTTTTAGAACAGATGCTTGAAGAAGCTGAAAATCGATTTGAGCAGCTCCCACAGGAAGAACTTCACTTCCGGCTGCTTCGTTCCGTCGTTGGAGCCGGCGTCGGCTTGCTGCGCTTGGCCGTTGTTGTCCGCCTTCGCTTGCACCGCGTCTGCCTTAGCGCTGCCTGTCTTCGCGCCGGCATCTTGCTTGACGCTATCGTTTGCGCCGTCCTTCTGCGCGTCGTCCGCTTTGGCCGCCGCGGTCGTGACTGCCGCCGTCGCCGGCGTCGAAGCTTCGCCGCTTACCGCGTCCACGAAGCAGAGCGGCGGGAACAGCACGCACCACCAGTTTTGTCCGGCTCCGGCGCCGAGCGTGACGCGGAGCGCTTCGTAGTTGCCTGCGGGATACACTTCCGTACCGTATATTTTGGTGGGGAACGGGACACTGCCCAGTTCCGCCTTATAGCCATACGTGAAGCTGCGTTCGCTCAGCTTGGCGGCGATTATCGCATCGATATCGCCCATATGCGCGACGATCGTGCTCCGGGCTTCCTCGATCGTTTGCGGACCGGCCACCCATGTATTCATTTCATCGACGATCGCGTCGCGCACCTGGCGTTTCACCAGCTGGTCGAGCGCGCTGTCGGAATTGGCGAGAATGCGCAGACGGATCGACTCCGCCGGAATGCTGCCGCCGGCGATTGCCGCGTCGGCGCGCTGGTTCTCCCAGCTCATCAGAAGAATTGCCGCGATCAGCAGCACGTAGCCATACACCGGACGATAAGGAAAACGGGAATAAGTGCGGATCATTTGACACAAGCTCCTTTGTGGCACCCGTCGGTGCGGCCGCTTGCGTTCCGGAACGATAATATTCCCATTATGTCCGGCGATACGCCTCTCTAAACCTATGATTCTCGCAAAACGCCGTCTATGCAAAATAGGGAGACTCTCAAGGAGTCCCCCCAGGCTGTCGAGAAAGTTAGACGCCGCATATGCCGCATGGATTGAAAGGAAAGGTCCCTCTCTCCAAGACCGGCGGACAGAGGTTCCGCTATTTTGGGGAAATCGGGCTATTCGGGTAGTGAACGGACACAGGATTCGTTAATGTCCCCGAATGACATCGAAAACAGGTTAATCAGCCGATATAGCGGATCTCCTGTCCGCCAGCATACGAAAAAACGCGATTATGAAGCAAATAACAGATCTCCTGTCCACTTCCTTGCTTCGAGGGACATACCGTGAACCCACCGTCATGAAGCCGTTCCAAACGGTTACGGCCATCCATGCCGCGCCGGCGAAACGGCAACAGGAGCTGTTCGTGTTCCAGAGCGCGGGTTGTCACGAGTCTGCTCGAAGCAGCTAATACGTTTCTCCTCGGATTGTTGCGTAAAAAACGGCTCAGCAAATCCGGCATGCGATTGTACCGCAGACGAAAAGAGACCAGAGAGCGAAGCTTCGCGGATGCCGCAGTAACCGTCCCTCAGAAGCCCCTGGCCCGCATCGAATACGAAAAAGAAACCCAACGTTTTAAAAAAACGCGGGTTTCTCTACAATCTGAGGAAGACTCGCAAGGAGTCTCCCTATTATTGGGCCGATCTGTCCGACCGCTTGCCTATTCTACTTCATCGTATAAATGCGGTAGACGAGCGCGGCCGCTTCCGCTTTCGTCGTCTGCCGGCGCGGCTGGTACGAGTTGTCCTCATAGCCTTCGGCCAGCTTCAGTTCTTTCAACAACGCGACGCTGTCCTTCGCCCAGGCGGCGATCGCCGCGTTATCCTTGAAGCTGCCCAGCAGCTGCTTGCTATCGCCGGCCAGTTGCTTGCCATTGTACGCCGTCAGCGCTCTGGACAGCAGCACGGCGATTTCCTGACGGGAGATTTCGGCCTTCGGATCGAACTTCGCAGCCGTCCGGCCTTGAATCAGCCCTTGCTTGTACGCGGCGGCAATCTCGGCGTAGTACGGATTGTCCGCGGCGACGTCGGCGAAGCTCAGTTTCAGCCCCGTGCCGTCCAAGCCGTATGCCCGGGAGATCCAGGCCGTAAATTGTTCGCGGGTTACTTTGGCGCTCGGGTCGAAGCTCGCCGTTGCATCGAGAATGCCTTTGCCGAGCAAGCCGTTGATCGCCTCGGCAGCCCAATAGCTTGCCGGCACGTCCTTGAATTTGAGATTGGATTTCATGACCGTGTACGTACTGAAATGACCGCGGTTCACTTGTACCGTTCTCGTGATCGGATCATATACGCCGCCGACCGGTTCCCACGAAAGCGTATGTTCGTTCAGCAGGTACACGCTCAGGTTTGCCAGATCGGCCGGCGTATACTTGGACGTATCGATCGCCGACACATCGAAGCTGACCGGAATCGGTTTGTGGAACGATTCAACCTTCTGACCGTCGATCGAAGCTTTGAATTCCATGACCGGAATCTTCGCCAGCTGTTCGGCGGATGATGGCGCGGTTACCGTCAGGTTCTCGACGACCTCAGCCGCGAGATTGATCGTTTGACCGTTCGCTACCGTTCCGAACGTATCCGGCTCGATCGTGAAGCCGACGTTGTTCATCGTCAGTTTCAGCCCGGACAGGCCGCTGTCCTGCACGGCCTTCACGATTTCGGACGGCAGATCGGCAGACAGTTTGGTAACGTCGTCGCCTGTCTTCGGAATGTTGATCGTGATAACGGTATTCAGCTTGGCTGCCTTGTCGGCGCCGACGACTTGAGCCATGTCTTTCATCGTGTCTTCCAGCGCTTTCTTCGCCGTCTCCAGCTGCTCGGTTACCGACTTGGCGTCCAGAGCCGCAACCAGCGTGTTGTTGTCGACTTTGACGCTGCTATTGTCCAACGTGACCGTCGACGCCTTCTGGAGCGCCTTCTTGCCCAGCTCGACAAGCGAATCCTGCAGCGCGCCGACAAGCGCCGGATCGGCGTTCTTCAGCTGCTCAAGCACGGCGCCCGTATCCTTGATCAAGGATTTCGCCAGCTCGAGCGCTTTCGGACCATCCGCAACTTGCTCGAACGCGTACTGCGTATCGCTTACCATCCGGCTGATGGCTGCGGCGACTTTCCCTTTATCCTGCTCGCTCGTCATGGAGCCCAGCAGCTCGGCTGTCGAAGCCAGCGTAGTGGAAATGTCCTGAAGCGACTTCTCCGCCGCCTTGCTGTCTTGAACCGCTTTGATAGCCGGCAGCGTATTCGCGATTAATTCCGCGGCTTTGGAAGCTTTGCCGGAATCCGCAGCGACGCGAATCAGATCCTGGATGCCTTGATTCGCGTCGCCGGCGGAAATGCCGGTGGAGCCGGTACCTGTATTGCCTGTATTGCCTGTATTGCCTGTATTGCCTGTATTGCCTGTGTTGCCTGTATTGCCTGTATTGCCTGTATTGCCTGTGTTGCCTGTATTGCCTGTGTTGCCTGTATTGCCACTGTTATTGCCGTTGTTGTTACCATTGCTGCCGGTACCGCCGCCGATGTCCGTACCCGGAATATCCGTGCCCGGCTCGTCCGTTCCCGAATTCGCGGCATCCGCCACGATATTGACCGAGACCGTTTGGTTGATCGCGTAAGTCTTGCCGCCGACCGTCACGCTTCCCTCGATCGTGTAATCGCCGTTCTCGCCGACATAGATCCATTGCGGCAGCCCGGTAAGATCGCTCAGATCGGCAACCTCTTCGCCCTGGCCGTTCTTCACCGCGATATTCGAGGCGGTTACGCGCACGCTATCGCCGTAATCCATCGAGCCGTTGTTAAACACATAGAAGCGGTGCTGGCTCAGGTAATCGATCGGGTCGCCTTCGCCCGTAACCATGCCCAGCTTCACGAATGGCTGCGACTCCGTGACCGTCACTTTCCCGTCCTTGCCCAGTCCGAAAACGCCCAGACCCGCAACGGTCGCGACCGCGATATCCTTGCGGGCTCCCGCCGCCAATTCGGTCTTCGGAATATAGACGCCGTAGGAAATTTCCATATCGCTATTGTCGATCAGGCTGCTCACCTTCACGACCATATTCCCCGGCGTTACGTAAACCAGGCTGTTGCTGCCGTTATACCCGTACCCCGTATTCACGCCCAGGGAGGTGTTCTGCTCGTTCACGTAATCGATTCGCGTAATGCCGCTCGTACCCGACACCTTGATCTGCGCGAGCGAGCCCGGATCGTTCGGCACGTTCAAGGCGAAGGTATCGGAATCGATCTTCACGCCTTGCAGGTAGATCACGCCGCCGCCCGGACGCTTGGCCACGATATCATACGTTCCTTTGTTCGCGTAGAAACGATTCTGATCCGCGTTGTTATCATCGATCAGATACGGCAAATATTGCTGGCCGGCCAAGCCGGTACGGGCGATAGACACTTCGTCCATCTGCTCCGCCAGCTGCACCGTCGAGATTTGCTGCAGCGGCTGTCTGGCGTCAAGCGCGAGACGGTAGTCTTTGCCCGGCTCCGTATGCAAAGAACCGACCATATAGTAACCGAACGGAGAACCTGCCGCGCCATCATGCACCTGCGTGCGGCGGATATAGTCCACCGATACGACGGACGGCGAAGGCACGGCCATGTAACTCACCGTTTGATCCCCGTTCAAGTAATATTGCTGTCTGCTTACGTTGCCGGCGCCGTCCTTGACGGTCGCGTACACGTAGGCATTCTGCATCGGAACGCCGCCCGGCGTCTGCAGTCCCGCATCGGCTTCAGCCTTATCCAGTCCCGATACGCGAACGACCGCTTGGTGCTCGGGATCGATGACGAGCAGCTGGACGGTCTTGCTCAGATAGCCCGGAGCGCTGAAGGTCAGCGTTCCATAGACCTGATTCTCGATCGTCAGCGTTCCCGCCGCGTTGGTTTTGCCCGGAAGCGCGTTGCCGTACTGGCTGACCGATACGCCTTCCACCGGCGCCCCCGTCTTGCCCGTCACATGCTCGCGCACCGTGAACGTCAATTTCTGCGCCTGCTCCTGCGTCAGGTACGGCTTGTTGACCAAATCAAGCAAGGTGCCGGATTGATCGCGGACTTCAACATCCAGCTCATGCTTCGCGCTTACGTTGAACGCGGCGCTTCCGAGCTCGACTATGTTCTCGCCTCTGGTCAGCTTGAACGTCACGCCGTAGGAGCCGGACTCGGCAGGCTGATAATCCAGACCGTAAATGCGATGCACCTTCGATTTATCTTCCGGCAAGCTCCAGTACATATTTTGATCCTTCAGGATCGGAACGCCGTCTTTGGAAATGTCGGCCGTGACGGAACCGTTCACGTCGGCCAGCTCGCCCAGATTGTCCAGCGTATCCAGCACGAATTGCACGGATTCGCCCAGAACGAGCCGGCTGCGCTCTTCCTTCTGGCCGTCATTGCTTGGCAGCGCGTAGGCTTTCACCGTCGATTGCAGCGACGCGCCCGACGCGTATGCATAGCTGTCGGCCGTCGGCGTAAAGAAGGATTCGACGATCGCGTCGTCGCCGTTCTCGTTCAGCGCGGCGTTCAGCTTGTATACTTGCTGATTCTTCGCGATGTACAATTTCGAGCCTGCGTTCAGCGCCGTGCTCACGTCCACGTAATTCATATGCCCGTTCATATAGGCGAGCCGGATGGCCGACTGCCCGCTGACCGTTTTGTACGCGGTCGTGAATTTCACCGCGGCGAAATCTGCCGCGCTCAGCGCGCCGCCCAGCGAATGCTCGGATCCGGTTGCGGTCAATTCACGATTCACCGCGACTTGATCGCTGGACGGGAGGTTCAGCACGGTCAAATAACCGTATGCCTTGCCTTTCGGCACGTAGATCGATTCGATGTCGGATAGGAACGCATTGCCGTACGCATCCTCGCGGCTCGTTTTCAGCGATCCGTTCAGCCCGACGAAGTTCACGTTCTTCGCCGCAACAGGCTGGCCTTCCCAGCTGTAATCGAGCTTCACGCGGCTGTAAGCGCCGCCGTCCATGACGATCGTTTTGCGCTGATAGCCGGCCGTCGGCGCCAATTCTTCGGCGCCGGCGTTGAAGACGTACGCTTCATTGCCGTCTTCCGGCTTCACGATGTTCTGGAAAGACAGCATGACGTTCGTCGAAATAAGCACGTCTACGCCCTGAGTGAAGTACCGGTCCGTGTAGCCATAGCCGTCGTACGATTGGCGGCTGGAGGAATTCGTGATCAGATGGCTGTTCTTATCCAGGTAACGCATCTCGATGACTTGCCCGTTCGGGAAACGTTCGTCGAGACGATCCTGAAAGTATACGGTGCCCACCGCATAAGACGGCGTATTCGGATCGACCGCGATCATAATCACCGGCTCGGAAACCGCCGGCGCGACGCCATTCGGTCCGACGAGCACGATTTTGCCGTTCGCATCGGTTGTCGCCGGAATAAAGCCGCCGTATCGTTCGACTTGCACGCCGACCGCTTTATTGGCGATCGGGCTGCCGGAACCGTCGAGGACCGTGACCGTGACGAGATCATCGTCCGAGCGAACGGTATTGTCGGCAGCCGGCGCAGCGCCCGCTCCGCCATGAGGCGTGTGCTCGACCATGAAGCCGTAGCCGGCAGCCGGCGTGCTCACCGTCTGCTCCTGCGTGCGGACGCCGTCGGCGCCGTCATAGGCTGCTTTGAGCGTATAGGCCGTTCCTGGCTGCAAGCCCGCGAACGTCAGGGCATCCGCCGGAATTTCATATACGGTGCCGTTCGGCGAATAGCTGTCGCCGATAGCCCGCTTAATCGGCGCGCCAACTTGCTGGTGATCGGCAGTTTCGAGCGTGAATGTAATTCCGCTCCCGAGCATGGAGGCATAATCGTTCTGATCCACCTCGGTAACCGTGTTCAGATTAATCGTCTTGCTGCCGTCGGGCATCGTCGCCGACGAGCTGACGGTGTAGGAGCTTGCCGCCGCTGCGGTAAACGCATTGCCGAGCGTCAGCAGCAACGCGAGCAGCAGCAGTACGCTGTGCCTGAATCGAATCGTCTTCATCTGGTTCTTGACCTCTCCTTAGTATCATTTGCAAGGACGGCGTCCCTGGAGCGGACCGTATCCCGCTTTCCGTCCTGGAACGTCGGTCTTGCAAATAATCGTTTAATTACCACGCATACCCTGCCATGGTACTACCCCTTGCGTTACACGATCGTTACAATTCACCCATATTTCGGATGGAATGGGAGCATAGCCCGAATCAAGTATCGGCCGGAGGAACTAACGGAGCGGAACGGAGCACTAGGAGAGGACGCCGCGAAGCGTGGCTGGCAGTGTCGCAATAGGACGAAATAGGACGAAATGACCGGAACGCCACTGTTTCGGCGATGCCGGTCGCCATGACTGGCATGTCGAATGTAGAACAGGATGCCAGGCGCTCCGCAAACTGAACAAGGAGCGTTCCGCTCGGAACGCTCCTTCAGGCTGTGGAGAAAGTACTCGATTCTTCGGCGTTGCCATGCCGACTAGATCGTCTTCATGGGCAACGGACACAGAATCCGTTATTGGGTTGAAATCGGCATATTGGGGCTGGCGAACGGACACCGGATTCGTTATTGTCTCCAGAGCGCATCGCAATTCTGCTTTTTTGGCGAAATAAAGGATCGTATGTCCACGAGCATACAAAAAAGCCATGAAAAGGAGCCGATAGCGGATCTCCGGTCCGGATGCAATGCTTTCGAAGACAGTGCTGCCGCCAATCTCTCCTGAAGCGATGTGATCCAAACGGCTGCAGCTGTCTAAGCTGGGGAATGGGAAGGCGGTCGCCAGAAGCCCGAGGACTGCCGTTCTAGTTTTTCGAGCCATTCCGTGTCATCATCCATGGGTTTCTCTACTTGCTGAAGGAGCGTTCCGCTCGGAACGCTCCTTGTCCTGCCGTCAAGCTGCAAAGCCGGCATATGCAGGCCCGGCCCTACGGCTCGATGCCGTTATTCGATTGCCAAGACGTGGCGGTCGATACCCGCGTAATCGGGAATGATGCGAATTTCGCGCCACGCGCCGATGCCGCGGAGCAGGTCCGCGACGGCTTCCGCCTGGCCGATGCCGAGCTCGAAGCCGACGATGCGCGGCAGCGCGGACAGCTGCATGAGCTGCTCGGCCATGCGCCGGTATGGCGTCAAGCCGTCGTCGCCGCCGTCGAGCGCCAGACGCGGCTCGTGGTCGCGCACCTCCGGCTGCAGGCCGGCAATGTCGCCCGCCGGTATGTACGGCGGGTTCGAGACGAGCACGTCGATGCGCAGGCCGGCTACGCCCCCGGCCGCGTCGACGCCGATGCCGGGCCGCGGCTGCGCGAACGGCCCGAGCAGGTCGCCCTGCACGAACGTCATGCGCGCCGCCGCCCCATGGCGCGCCGCGTTCGCGCGGGCGACCGCCAGCGCGTCCGGCGACAGGTCGGACGCGCACACCCGCCATCGCGGACGCAGCGCCGCCAGCGTCACGCCGATGGCCCCGCTGCCCGTGCCGACATCGACGACCGTCGGCACGGCAGCACCGCCCTTGGCGGCCGCGTCAAGCTGCGGCCCGGCAACGCCCGAACCGTAGCCGCCAGGCGCTCCGCCGTCTTCGGCCGCGGCATCCAGGCCGCCGTTCCGGGCTTCCCCGCCCGCTCCGCCAGGCCCGGCATCCGCGAGCTTGCCGCCCAGCCGGGCGGCCGGCACAGCATCCGCAGCCCCCGCGGCTTCCGGCCACAGCCGGTCGGCCGCTTCCAGCACGGCCTCCACGAGCAGCTCCGTCTCCGGCCGCGGGATAAGCACCGCCGGCGTCACCGCGAACGGCATGCCGTAGAACCACTGCTCGCCGATCAAATACTGCACGGGCTCGCCGGCCGCCTTGCGCGCCAACAGCTCCCGCCACCGCCGATATCGCTGCGGCGGGAACGGTTCCCGCCAATCGCGCAGCAGCTCCGCGCGCTCCAGCTCCAGCACGTGCAGGAGCAGCAGCTCCGCATTGCTGCGCGGCTCCGCGATGCCGCGCTCGCGCAGCATCGCAGTCGCCTTCAGGCATACGTCCGCGATCGTCATCGGAACGAGCAGCGACACGCCTGTCCCCTCCTCGTTCAGCAGCGCGGCCAATTCCCCGCCGATCGCGTCGGCTTCGGACACCGCCCGCATTCCTTCTCCCGCGCTGTCCGCAAGCTCCGCTTGCAGGCCCGCTCTATCGCCGCTTGCATCGCTTGCGTGATCCGCCGGCACTTCCGGCTCTTCAGCGCCGTTCACGCCGCCATCCAGGCGCTCCGCTTTCGCTTCCGCCGCTTCGGCGTTGTTCACACCGCCGCCGCCCGCACGCTCCGCGAGCCCGTCTTGTTCCTCCTGACGCACGCCTTCGCCGCCGCCCGTTCCGCCCGCAGGCCGCCCGGCCATATCCGCGGCCCGATCCTTCTGCTCCGCCATCCTTCCCGCCCCTTCCATTCGCTCTTCCCGGGCCGCGCTGCATCGATCGCGCAGCCGGAATGCGCCAAAAACGGGAGCGTGCCAAGGGAATCGCCGAACGCCATGCCGGCGTCCGCTCCCAAGGCAGCTCCCGTTGATCTCAATCGTTTAGCAGCGATATTACGCCAAGTTCTCGCGTTCCATCAATTCCGTCTGCGCCGTCAGCGTCAGCGCGTTGATGATCTCTTCCATGTCGCCGTTCAGCACGGAATCGAGCTTATGCAGCGTCAAGCCGATGCGGTGATCCGTTACCCGGCTTTGCGGATAGTTGTACGTGCGGATCCGTTCGCTTCGGTCGCCCGTGCCGACCTTGCTTTTGCGCTCGCCGGCGTATTTGGCCTCTTCCTCTTGGCGTTTCATATCCGAAATCCGCGCGCGAAGCACTTGAAGAGCCTTCGCCTTGTTCTCGTTCTGGGACTTGCCGTCCTGACACTGCGCCATGATGCCCGTCGGCACGTGAAGCACGCGCACGGCGGATTTCGTCGTGTTGACGGACTGGCCGCCCGCGCCGCTGGAGCAATACGTGTCGACGCGAATGTCTTTATCCAGAATTTCGACCTCGACCTCTTCGACTTCCGGCATGACGGCTACCGTCGACGTCGACGTATGAATCCGGCCGCCCGACTCCGTAACCGGGATGCGCTGCACGCGATGCGCGCCGCTCTCGTATTTCAGCTTGCTGTACGCGCCTTTGCCCGTCACCATGAAGATGACCTCCTTGAAGCCGCCGAGATCGCTCTCGTTCGCTTCCATCAGCTCTACGCGCCAGCCTTGCGTGTCCGCGAATTTCATGTACATGCGGTACAGATCCGATGCGAACAAGGCCGCTTCGTCGCCGCCGGCCGCGCCGCGGATCTCGACAATGACGTTCTTGTCGTCGTTCGGGTCTTTCGGGAGCAGCAAGACTTGAATTTCGGCCTCCAGCTCCGTCTTGCGCGAATCCAGCTCATCGATCTCCATCTTGACCATTTCGCGCATGTCTTCGTCCAGCTTCTCGTTCTGCATCGCTTTCGCGTCGTCGAGCTGCTCGACGACCTGCTTGTATTCCGTATAAGCCGCATAAACGGGCTGCAAATCGGACTGCTCCTTGGAGTAGTCGCGAAGTTTCTTCGGATCGCCGGCCACATCCGGATCGCACAACAGCTCGCTCAGCTTCTCATACCGGTCGGCGAGTGCCTGTAAACGGTCCAACACTGTCATTCACCTCTATAATAGTTTTCGCATGATTCCCGGCAACGGCCGTTTCACTTGGTCTTCTCAGTATAGCATAACGCGCCGCAAACCATAAACGTGACAATTTTGGAGAAATGGAAGACTGCGGCAGCGCCCGTTCCTTCACGGCGAAAAGGACCCGGCTGCCCGAGTCCTTCATCCTTGACAAGCTATACGTTGAAACGGAAGTGCATGACGTCGCCGTCCTGCACCACGTATTCTTTGCCCTCCAGGCGAAGCTGGCCGCGCTCTTTGGCCGCGTTCATGGAGCCCGCCGCGACGAGATCGTTATACGAGACGACTTCGGCCCGGATGAACCCGCGCTCGAAGTCCGTATGGATGACGCCCGCCGCCTGCGGCGCCTTCATCCCTTTGCGGATCGTCCACGCGCGCACTTCCTGCACGCCGGCCGTGAAGTACGTGTAGAGGCCGAGCAGCTTGTAGGCCGCGCGGATCAGCCGGTTCAGACCGGACTCCGTCAAGCCGAGCTCGGCGAGGAACATGTCCTTGTCTTCGCCCTCGAGCTCCGCGATCTCGGATTCCACCTTCGCGCTGATCGGCACCACTTCCGCGCCTTCGGCCTTCGCGAATTCGCGCACCAGCTCGACGTAGCTGTTGCCGTCCGAATTGGCCGCCTCGCCTTCGCTGACGTTCGCCGCGTACAGCACCGGCTTCATCGTCAGCAGATGCAGGTCGCGCACGATCGCTTTCTCCTCCTCGGAGAGGTCGATGCTGCGCGCCGGCTGGTCGTTGTACAGCGCTTCCTTGATCTTCTCCAGCGCTTCGACTTCTTGGGCCACTTTCTTGTCGCCGCCCTTGAGGTTCTTGCGGGAACGCTCGATCTTGCGATCCACGGAGTCGATGTCCGCGAGAATCAGCTCCAGGTTGATCGTGTTGATGTCGCCGATCGGATCCACTTTGCCGGAGACATGCGTAATGTTGTCGTCCTGGAAGCAGCGCACGACGTGCACGATCGCGTCTACCTCGCGGATGTGGGCGAGGAATTTGTTGCCGAGGCCTTCGCCCTTGCTTGCGCCTTTCACGATGCCCGCGATATCGATGAATTCGAACGCGGTCGGCACGGTACGGTTCGGCACGACCAGCTCCGTCAATTTATCCAAACGCTCATCCGGCACTTCCACGACGCCGACGTTCGGGTCGATGGTGCAGAACGGATAGTTCGCGGACTCCGCGCCCGCTTGCGTAATTGCGTTAAACAACGTCGATTTGCCCACGTTCGGCAGGCCGACGATCCCAGCCTTCAAAGCCATTGCAAGACACCCCTGTTCCGTATTAAACAATCTCAGGCCATTATACCCGAAGCCTTGGAACAATAAAAGCCCGTTCATGATATGGTGTTTATGATATGGAACCGCCGGATCCCGCCGGGGCGCGTCCGTCATCGGCACCGATCCTCCCGCATGCCGCGTCGCCCGCGGGCGCATAATATCGGTTGGAGGTGATCGCGCATGGAGAACCAGACGCATAAGGGCAACTATAAGGGCACGACCCATATGGCCGCCAAGAATCAGGATATGGCCTTCGTCAACGATACGCTGGAGGATGCCAAGTCCGTCACTAACTACGGCAGCGTGAAGAAGAAGACGGACAAGTAGCGCGACCGCAGGAACTGTGCGCAGCGCGCATGAAACGCGCTCCCGATTCAGCGAAAGGGGCATCCGCGACGGTCATGAGAACCGTGCGCAGATGCCCCTTCTTGCTTCTTGCTTCTTGCTTCTTGCTGCTTGCTGCTTGCTTTTTGCTTCTTGGTTCTTTCTTCTGCTGCTTGGTTCTTGCTGCTTGGTTCTTGCTGCTTGCTGCTTGCAGCGGCTTCCGCTTCCTATTCGCCGTCTGCGGCGCCGGTATAAATATGCACCGCATCCCGCAGAAATTCCGCCGTTCCCGGCTGCTTCTCGTCGTAATAGGCTTTGAACCGTTCGTCGTCCACGTACATCTGCGCGATATTGGCATGCGCTTCCTTGCTGTAGCGGTCCCAATGGAACGTCAGCCACTGCCGGTGCAGGTCCGCCGCCCTCTGGGCTAGCTCCCCCGCCGGATCGCCGGTTTCGAACGCTTCCGCAAGCGCGTCCTTCACTTCCTGCGTCAAGCGGTTCAACCGCTCATGCTGCTCCTGCGTCATTCCCTTCAGCTTGGCGTTCGACCTGTCGACGGCCTCGTCGCCGTATTTCTCCCGCGCTTCCTTGCCGTGTCTCCGCTCGTTCTCGTCGATCATCCGCTCCTTGAAGCCTTCGAATTTCTCTTGGTCGCTCATGTCCGTTCTCCCTTCGGCCGATGCGATCGTCTTCTCCACGTTGCCGATCAGCGCATCGAGCTGTTTGCGTTTATCGAGAAGCCGGTCGCGGTGCTGCCGCAAGGCCGCGGCGCCGTCGAAGGACGGGTCGTTCACGATCGCCTTGATCTGTTCCAGCTGCACGCCAAGCTCCCGGTAGAACAAAATCTGCTGCAGCTTGTCGACCTCCGCCTGACCGTAGATCCGGTAGCCGGACGAATTCGTCCGCGCCGGCTTGAGCAGGCCGACCTCGTCGTAGAACCGCAGCGTCCGCGTGCTGACGCCCGCAAGCCTGCCCAGCTTTAGCACCGTATATTCCATGCGCTCACCTCCCGACAACCCCACTCTACACCTTTACGCCGCGTGAATGTCAAACCCCGTTTCGAAGGAAAAATCCGGCCTGCTACGCCCGCCAAAACGCACTAGACCCATGCGTCGTTCGAGTAGCCGCGCTGCTCCCAATACCCGGTGTGCTCGCCGTCGATCAGCTCGATCCGGTTCAGCCATTTCACGGACTTGTAGGCGTACATCTTCGGCACGACCAGCCGCACCGGGCCGCCGAGATCGCTTGGAATCGGCTTCCCGTCGTGCATGACGGCGACGATGACGTCGTCCATGTTCGCCTGCTCCAGCGTCAGCGCATCCGTGTACACGCCGTCGCCCGAATAGAATTTGACCGTCTTCGCGCCCGGCTTCACGCCGGCCATGTTCAGGAAGTCCCTCAGCTTGATGCCTTCCCATGTATTGTTGTACACCGACCAGCCCGTAACGCAGTGAAAATCGCTGACCTGCACCTGGCGCTTGAGCGCCACGAACTGCTCCCAGTCCCACTGCAGCTTCTTCTCGACAAGGCCGTCGATCGTGAACGAGAACGACGCGTTATCGAAGCTGGGGATCGGCGTGACCGTGTAGACGCGGAACTCGCCTCTGCTCCCGCCGCCGATCGGCGGACTGGAAGCGGACAAGGGCGTCGGCGGCGGAACGAGCCTGTTGGCGTCCGAAGCGACCGCATCCTCGTAGCTCGTGCCGGCGCTCATCTGGTTGCCGAGCCAGCGCAGGAAGGACGGCCCGACCGCGATCGCGATCCCGGCGCCGATCGCGGTCTTGATGAACGCGCTGCGCGTCATGAGCGCTTCCGGCCGCGCAGCGGGGTGAATGCCGCCGCCCGTACCCGCGTTCGCGGCCGCTGCCGAGCCTGCCTTCACGCCTTCGCCGGCGCGGCCGGTCTTCACGGTGCGGCGGTGCGGCTCCTTCAGCCACTTGAGCCGCGTGATCGAGTGGTAGACGATGTACGGCAGCCCGACCCAGGTGAGCAGATCATGCGCCTGCAGCGCGAAGCCGGACAAGCGCGGGCCCGCGGCCCTGAACTGCCAGAGCAGCAGCCCGGACAGCAGCCATCCGGACAACAGCGCAAGGACGATGACGACATTGGCCTTCTGCGCCGTCTTGCCTCTCAGCTGCTTCCAATGCTTGCCGGCCAGCAGCAAGTAATAGACGACCGGGATGAGCGACGCGATCCCGACGACGATATGGGCGTACCGGATAACGACGCGTCCTTCGCCGAGAATCCCGCGCCACGTCCCTTGAAACAAGATCAGCCCCGTAAAAGCGAGCACCACGACGATCCAGCCGTTCCACATATGGAGCGACGCAAGCTTCCTGCCATAGCCTTTGCGTACACGAGCCAGCCATTCACGCACCGGACAAGCCTCCTTTGCTATCCATTATGACAAGCCGCGGAATGTACCATTCTCTTACTTATTATAACGCAGCGGGACCTGCAAACGGTTCGATTCGCGCAGCGATTGGCTGTAGCGACCGACCGCCGGCAGCCGGGACGATATTATCATTCGGCAAGCAGGGTTTATGTTCTTCGTGTCGAATATTGACAAAAATATACAGATTTATTGTCGAATGGGGAGCTGCGCAGCTTGTCGTTCGCGCCCATCATCTCATTCCTGAAGCGCCTGGCTATGAACGACGATTCAGGCTCAGCAGGCAAGCTCCAACAACATGAACGATACTACAATCGAAGGCAGGCGTACGGCTATGCAATTCAGAGCGTTCCAATCGGACTTGGAGAAGAAACAAGCTGCCGGCCTGATCGCTTCCATCGATCAGGGCGAGAAATGGATTTTCGAAGGCGCGGACGGAGCAGGCGAATTCGGAGGCGTCATCAGCCGGCTCTACTATGCCGGCGGCGACAACTTCGGCACGTTCTACGCTTGCCTGTTCAGCGGCCGCCTCCGCATTCAGGTCGCCTTCCGCAAGGACATGCCGGATGAGATCCGCACCGAATTGCAGGCGCTTGTCACGCGCGCAAGACGCCAAGCGAACACCTTCACAAGCGTCTGGTACGCGCCGCATAACGTAAAGCTCGAAGAGTGGCTGTTCCATGGCCTTCCGTGGGCATCGAGAGGGCACAAGACCCATGAATTCACGATGCGCCGCGAGAATTACTCCGCTGCCACTGCCGCCGATGCCGCTTTCGACGGCATCCAAATCCGGCCGTTCGAAAGCCGGCATACGGACGAATTGTGCGCGCTGTTGGATCGCGCCATGGCCCATACGTTCGATGACCCTGCGGCCCGGCCGTTCGCCGGTCAGCGCGACAGGCTCCAGGCGGAATGGACGGCGAAAACCGCCGAAGGGGATTGCTGCCTCCTGTTCTACCATGGATCCCTTGCGGGCGCCTGCCTGTTGAAGAACGCCGAAATCGATCTCATGGCGATCGCCCCCGAGCTTCAAGGGCGAGGTCTCGGCAAGCGGCTGCTGCATCACGCGATCCGCCATATCTTCGCGGTCCGCCATAAGGAGCCTTATCTGTACTGCATCGACCGCAACGAGGATGCCTTGCGCTTCTACCTGCGGGAAGGGATGAGCGTGACGGGGCATTCGGGCTGCGTGTTCTGGGAGGCCGAGTAAGCCGTCAGGTTCGCTAGACTTGAGAGGGAGAACGAACAAGCCCCCGCACCAAGGATCGGTCGGGGGCTTGCGAAAGGCTAGGCCTTAGATTTGGCCTTGGATTTTGTTTTTGAGCGCGTCCTTGGACTGCAGGCCGACCATTTTGTCGACAGGCTGTCCGTCTTTGAACAGGATCAGCGTAGGGATGGACATAACGCCGAATTGGGAAGCCAGTTCAGGCTCTTCGTCGACGTTGATTTTGCCGATCGTCGCCGAGCCCGCAAGCTCGGTGGACAGCTCCTCGACGATCGGAAGCTGCATTTTGCAAGGTCCGCACCAAGGCGCCCAGAAGTCCACGAGCGTTACGCCGCTCTCGATGCTTTGGTTAAAGTTGTCTTTCGTCAATACTTGTGCCATGTAAATCATCCTCTCTACAAATAAGTTCGAAGCTATGGGAAGGGTGTTACCCGTCTCACCGATTAGGGACTAGCAGTTGTCGCATTCCTTGATCTGGCCCAGAACGTCGGAAATGGTGATCCCGCCGAAATACGCCTCCAACTGCTTCTCCGCCTTGCAGAAAATGCCATTCATCACTTCCCGCATATTGGAGCCGACGACGCAATCCATATCCGGATTGCCCGAGCACCAGCTCGGAATAACGGAGCCCTGCGCCATGAGCCGGTAGATGTCGGCTAAATTGACGACCGCCGGGTCCAGCGTCAACCGGTATCCGCCGCCAGCGCCCTCCCGCGTGTCGACGTAGCCGCCGCGTTTCAGGCAGCTCATGACTTTGCGAATGCGGGCCGGATTCGTCGAGACGTTCTCGGCGATTGCTTCGCTCGGGGCCATGCGCTCCGGCAAATAAGCCAAGTAAACTAAACTGTGGACGGCAATCGTAAATTCGCTGTTCATGGTAAGGCACCCCGCTTTGTACTGTAATCATATCAGTTACAGTTGATGCTGTCAACGGCGGTTACCTTTTTATTTTGCATCCATTCGGCGCGCTTTATTCGAGTGCCAGGAAGATACCGCGCCGCGGGCGGACGAAGCTTGCCGCAAGGCAGGAATTCGGCGCACAAGCGGAGCCCAGCCCAGTAGCTTGAGCCCAGCCTGCCCAGAAGCTGCCGAATGGCAGGATTTCGCCCGCAAAACGGGCATTTCCGCTGGTCTGCAGCGGATAAAGCTGTCCGAATGGCAGCTTTACCTGCATTTTTGCCGGTCCGCGGCGGACAAAGTTGTCCGAATGACAACTTTGCCTGCATTTTTGCCGGTCCGCGGCGGACAAAGTTGCCCGAATGACAACTTTATTGACACTTCCGCTGGTCTGCAGCGGATAAAGCTGTCCGAATGACAACTTTGCCTGCATTTTTGCCGGTCCGCGGCGGACAAAGTTGCCCGAATGACAACTTTATTGACACTTCTGCCGGTCTGCGGTGGATAAAGCTGTCCGAATGACAACTTTATCGACGCTTTTGTCGATCTGCAGCGGATAAAGTTGTCCGAATGGCAGCTTTGCCAATTTAGCCTCGACTTTTTTACTATTCTGCAGCAGGTGTGTGAGGTTCTTTGCAAGTCTACTGCATTTCCGCTGGAATTACTGCTCTCGGGAAGGATTTCGGGCGCACTAGCTTACTCGTCCTTGAGTTCGAACAGATCGAGCTGCTCCGGCTCTTCGGGCGGCGGCGGCAGCTCGAAGGAACCGCGCGGGGGCAGCTGGCCGAGCATCGCCATCAGCTGCAGCGCGTTGTCCGCGGCATCGCCGCCGGAATTGTTGTTGAACAGGACGCAGACCTCGTCCGACAAGCGCTCGAGCCGCCGCAGCCGCTCCGCCCAGTCGGCCAGCTCCGTCTCGTTGTAGCGGTACAGGTAGCGCACGTCCCGCCAGTTCGGCTGGCCCGCGGATACCCAGCCCTCCGCGTTGCGGCCATGCAGGCGCACGATCGTCATCGCGTCGTGCGTCGCGGCCTCGACGATCGGAATCGAGCCGTCCCCCGCCTGCGGCTCGTCGCAGACGGTATGCATCCAGCCTTCCCGCCGCGCGAAGGCGAGCGTCTTCTCCCGCATGTCCTCCGCGAACCAGCTCCGGTGGCGGAACTCCAGGGCGCACGGGACATCGCCCATGTAGGCTTTCGCGGCGCGCAGCACGGCGACGTTCTGCCGGGTGCAGCTGAACCAGGGCGGGTACTGGAACAAGACGGCCAGCAGTTTGCCCGCCGCCCGGATCGGCGCGATCGCTTCCAGGAACGCCCCGAACATCGCCGTTTCGCTGTCGTACGGATGGTATTTGCGGCCGTTCCCGCGGGCATGGCCCGTCATCCCCTGGTACGCCTTGATGACGAACCGGAAGCCGTCCGGCGTTTCGCCGGCCCACTTCTCCATGATGCGCGGCGCTTGAATCGCATAGAACGTGCTGTCGACTTCCACGACCCGGAACCACTTCGCGTATATCGGCAGCTTGCCGCGCGATGCGCTCGCTTCCCGGTACAGCTCGGAATGGTCGCCCCAGCCGCATAGCCCGATCTCAATCATGCTCGTCCGCCCTCCTATACTTATCCGTCTCTTGTCGACCCCAGTTTACCGTGCTTTGTTTTTCAAAATCAACCTGGAGGAGGCGGCCGCCATACAGCGATGCTGACGAGTGCATGTAACGTTATTTACGCCTACGGCCGTTCTTCTGAAACGCAGCGTAACGCTAGGCGACCGGTTCCCTGCCGCACGCATGCAGCAAAAACGCGATGAACGCGCGCACCTGCCGGGAGATTTGCTCTTCGCGTCGATAGACGAGACAAATATGGCGGCGGTTGACATAGTCCGGCAGGTCCCGCATGACCAGCTCGCCGGACGCGGCTTCGCGCAGCACGCTCCGTTTGGGCAGCACGCCGACGCCGATGTTGCATTTGACCGCTTCCTTGATCGTCTCGATCGCGCCCAGCTCCATGAAGGAGCTCCACTGCAGCCCGATGTCGGCCGCCCATTCGTCCGTCAGCTTGCGCGAGGTGGAGCCGGCTTCATGGATCAGGAACGTCTGAGGCTGCAGGTCGGCCGCCGTCAATGTCTCGCGCCGCGCAAGCGGATGGGCCGGCGAGAGCAGCAGCTTCAGCTCGTCCTCCATCAGCTTCTCCATGACCAGCCCTTCGAGACGATCGGCAGGCAGCGACACGACTGCCGCGTCGATCTCGTATTTGCGCAGCATCTCCAGCAGGCCGTCCGCCTTCTTCACGCTCAGCTGGATGCGCACGCGCGGATGGAGACTGCCGAACGCGGCCATGTGCGGCGGCAGGAAATACGTAGCCGGCGTGTAGCTGGCGCCCAGCTTCAGCTTGCCTTCCCCCTGGTCCCTCCGCTCCTCCATCATCGATTCCACCTCTTCCATGAGCGCGACGATCCGCCTGGCGTACGGAAGAAGATCCGCCGCGTTCTCCGTCGGGAACAAGCTGCGCGCCGGCTTGTGGAACAGCTTGACGCCAAGCTCCTCTTCCAGCCTGCGAAGATGGAAGCTGACCGTCGGCTGCTTCAGTCCGAGCTTCTCCGCCGCGTCCTGCAGCGTCTCGCTCCCGCAAACCTCAACGAATACGCGCAATTGCTGTACGTTCATGCCGCATGCCCTCCACTGCTTTTTCCACGAATATAGATGACATCGATCTATTTATCAATATGCATAGATGATACTTAACAAAAACTAGACGTGTCGTTAACGTTCGTCTGATACTTCTGCCCTAAATTGGACATAGACCAACTGACGGAGGAGAGAAATCAATGAAAAGCAGGATGAATGGCAAAATGGGTATCGCGGGCACGCTGCTGCTGCTGACGATCGTATCGACGGCGTGCGGCTCCAGCAACGATGCGAACAACGGCGCGGCGAACGGCGGCAACGCGGCAAGCACGAATGCAGCGAACACGGCGGCAACGAATGGCGCGGCGGCGAACGATACGGCAGCGGCGAGCAACGCGGCAGCAGATGCGAATACGGCGACAAATGCGGCGGCGAATGCTTCGGCCGATGCAACGACGGCTGACAAGGGAACGCTCACGGTGTATTTGAACGACTTCGACGATATCGTGAAACCGATGTTCGAGGCGCAAACCGGCTACAAGCTCAACATCGTCAGCGGCAACGGCGCCGAGATCATGTCCCGGATCGAAGCGGAGAAAGGCAATCCGCACTGGGACGTCGTATGGATGGACGCCATGCCTTCGATTCAAGGACTGGACAAGCAGGGCGAGCTGTTGACCGGCTGGACCCCGGCTGCCGCTTCCGGCTTGACGGATTTCGCCAAATCGTTCGTGCCGTCGGATAACTCGTACTTTCCGACAGGGGCGCATGCGGCGGGCGTCATCGTATACAACAAGAACGAGATCAAAGCGGAGGATGCTCCGAAAACGTGGAAGGACTTCACCGACGCGAAGTACAAAGGACAAATCGGCATGGCCGACCCGGCTGTCGCGGCGCCTGCCTATCCGTTCGTCTCCTGGTTCTTCCAGGATCAAGGCATGGACGCCGGCAAATCGTACTTCAGCTCGCTGCTCAAGAACGGCCTGCACGTGTATCCGAAGAACCCGAACGTCGTGTCGGCGTTGTCCGGCGGCGAAATCAAAGTCGCCGCGCTGCAAGAGAGCAACGCTTACGTGATGAAGAACGGCGGAGAGCCGATCGAAATCATCTGGCCGCAAGACGGCGCTCCCGCTTCCGTCCGCGTAGCCGCTATCCAGAAGGACACCAAGCATGCTGACGCGGCCAAAGCGTTCGTCGAATTCCTGCTCGATCCGAAGACGCAGCAGGCGCTGATCGACAAAGGCGACGAGAGCTATTTCGAGCCGTCCGTAACCGGCGCGACGGCGAAGGCCGACCGCGAAGCGAATGCGAAGCTGGTCGTTGCCAAGGCGGATTGGGCAGCCGATCATGAAGCCGAAATCAAGCAGTGGTTCTCCGACCAGTCGGTGAAGTAATGACAAGCCGCACGACCGACGGCCGTCTCGGATGGCCGGTAATGCTGCTGTTGTTCATTCTCGTGCTGGGTCCGCTCGGGGCAGTCATCATTCAGGTGCTGCTTCCGGGCATCTTTTTCGGCAGCCTGAAATTCGGCGACTGGCATATTTTGCTGGAAATCACGGAACGGCCGCTCTGGCAGAAATCGCTCGAGAACTCGATCCTGCTGGCGTCCGGCACGACGCTGCTGGCGACAGCGCTCGGCGGCCTGCTTGCCATCGTTCGCGCCACCAAGGCGTTCCCGACCGCAAGGCTGCTGGACGCCGCGGTCTGGGTGCTGCTCATCACGCCCTCGTTCATTCTGTCGCAGGGCTGGGTCATGTTCGCCGCGCCGAAGGGGCTTGCGTTCTCGTTGTTCGGCTCGCACGGGGTCAGCGCCTTCATCTTCAGTCCCGCGGGCCTGATCGCGGTCATGACGCTCAGCAAGTTCCCGCTTGCCTACCTCAGCGTCTATTCCGCCATGGAATGGAAGGTCGATTCGCTCTCGCAAGCCGCCCGGCTGAACGGCGCCTCGCCGTTCACCGCGTGGCGGACGATTCAAGCCCCGCTCCTGCTGCCGGCCGTGCTGGCGGGAGCGGCGCTTGTCTTCATGGATACGATCGGGGACTTCGGCTTGCCGGCTTCGATCTCGGCCGTCTACCGGTTCCCGACGCTGCCTTATTCGATTTATTCGGCCATCTACACGTCGCCGATCCGGTTCGATATGGCCGGCGTGCTGTCGTTCTACCTCGTGCTGCTGATCGGAGCCGCCATGGTGCTGCAATTCTATGCGATGCGCCGCTCGCGGTACGACTTCCTGAACGGCCGCGCCGAACGGCTCGTGCCGCAGCCGGCCGGCAAGCTCTCGCTGCCGCTGACGGCGGGCAACGCGCTCTTCCTGGCGCTCGTCTTCGGCATTCCGATCGGCACGAATATCTGGATGTCCTTCGTCAAAACCGCCTCCGGCGGCGTGAAGGCGGCCAATTGGACGCTGCAGAATTACGCGTCCTTGTTCCGCGACGGCTCGCAGCTGCTGCGGGGGCTGGGCCATTCCCTGCTCATCGCGGCCGCCGCTGCCGCGGCCGCGCTGCTGATCGGCCTCGGCGTCGCTTACGTGCTTACGTATTCCGCCTTCCGCTACAAGCGGCTGATCGAAACGATCTCCATCCTGACGCTTGCGGTGCCGGGGGTCGTGCTCGGCATCGGGTATATTTTCGTCTGGAACCAGCCTTGGCTGGAGCATGTCGGGCTGCTGCTGTACGGCACGCCATGGATTCTCGTGCTGGCTTCCGTCGCCGGAGCCATTCCCGTCATTACGCGGCTGCTGGTCGGCGCGATGGCGAAGGTGCCCGAGCAGCTGCTGACCGCCGCGCAGCTATACGGCGGCTCGTTCTTCGGCCGCATCCGCGCCATTCTCGTGCCGCTCATTCGCGGCGCGCTGCTGTCGGCGGCGCTGGCCGCGTTCGGCTCCGGCGTCTTCGACCTGGCGGTCAATTCGATTCTGTTCCCGCCGAATTTCCTGACGCTCCCGGTCTCGATCAACAAGGCGTTCGAGGATTTGAAGTTCGGCTACGCCTCGGCCGCGACCGTCTTCGGGTCGGCGATCGTCATTCTCATTATTCTCGTCGCGGAGCTGCTGCTCCGACGCAAGGAGGTTAAGGCATGAGCCCGTCCACCGTGGCAGCCGAAGCTGTCAAGATCGCCGCGCCGAAGGCGCATGACGCGCCGAAGCCCGCGTCAGAGGAACCGTCCGCAGCGGCGAAGCCGCTCCTGTCCGCCCGCTTCCTCTGCCGCAGCTACGGCGATTACCAAGCGCTCCGGAGCATCTCGTTCGATATGCGCCCCGGCGAAATCATCAGCGTGCTCGGCCCGTCGGGCTGCGGCAAATCGACGCTGCTGCAGCTCGTCGCCGGGCTGCTCCAGCCGGACGGCGGCGAACTGTTGCTGAACGGCAAGCTGATCGCCTCTTCCCGCACGATGCTCGCCCCGGAGAAGCGGGGCGTCAACATGGTATTCCAGGATTACGCCTTATGGCCGCATCTATCCGTATTCGAGAATATCGCTTACGGCTTGCGCAGGCAGCGAATGTCCCGGTCCGATATCGACCGGACGGTCTCCGAGCTGCTGGCCTTGCTGCGGCTCGGCGGCCTTGAGAAGCGGCTGCCGCCGGAGCTCTCCGGCGGGCAGCAGCAGCGCGTCGCCATCGCCCGCGCGCTCGCCACGCGCCCGCAGCTGCTCTTGCTCGACGAGCCGCTGTCCAATCTCGACATGCGGCTGCGCGTCGAGATGCGCACGGAGATGGCCGAGCTGTTCCGCAAGCTCGGCACGAGCGTCTTCCATGTGACGCACGACCCGGAGGAAGCGTTCGCGATGGCGGACCGGCTGCTCATCATGCGCGCGGGCCAGATCGACCAGATGGGCACGCCGGAAGAATGCTACGGCCGGCCGGCCAGCCGCTGGGTCTGCTTGCTGCTCGGCGGCATCAACAGCCTGAAAGGGAAGGCGGCCGTGCTGCCGGACGGCGGAACCGGGCTCTTGCTGCCGAACGGCGCGCGACCGATCCGCGGCAGTTTCCCGGGCGGCGTCGGCTCGTCGGGAACCGAGCAGGCCGAGCTGATGTTCCGCCCGGAGGACGCGTCGCTGCTGGACGCCGATGCGCCGGCAACGAATGAGCGCCTGAACGGGCTGCCCGTCACCGTTCGGAACAGTATTTTCGAAGGCAAGCATTGGCGGTGCAAAATCGAGTCGGATTGCGGGCAGGCCCTGTACCTCCTGCATGACGGACCGGTCGAGCCGGGCAGCCGGCGCTGGCTCGCCGTCCCCGAAGCCTCCTCGTTCATGTACGCCGAGACCGAATAAGGATGAAAGCCTACGAAGGAAAGCATACGAAAGGAAGCCTACGAAAGGAAGAAACACGGTGGTGAACTCCCAATTGAACTTGCGCTCGCGACTGCTCGCCATCTCCGACATCCACGGCTGCGAAACCGGCTTGAAGAAGCTCCTCGCCTCCGCCGGCTATTCTCCCTCGCGCGATCGGCTCGTCCTGCTCGGCGATTACATCGATGCCGGCAATCCGGGCACGTACGGCACGCTGCGCTATATCCGGGCGCTCGCGCAGCAAGGCGCGTGCGTCCTGCCGGGCAACCATGAACTGAAGCTGTTGCGCCGGCTGGAGGATGCGCCTTCATCCGATGCGGAGGCAAAGACTTGGCGGAGCTGGATCTCCGGCCTTCCCCGCTACCTGCTGGAGGACGGATACTTGTTCGTTCACGCCGGCATTCGGCAGGGCGTCGGGCTGGACCGCCAGTCGTTGACGGATCTGACCGAGATTCGCGAAGGTTTCCTGGACCGCCCTGCCGAAGACGGCTTAACGGTCGTCTTCGGCCATACGCCGACCTCCAGGCTGGGGGCTCAGCCGGGGAATCTGTGGTTCGGCGAGGGCAAGATCGGCATCGATACCGGCGCGAAGCACGGACAGCGGCTGACGCTGTTCGACGTGCATCCGCGTATCGGCTACTGGTGCGCGACCGGCCCGGAAGCCAACACGGCGGACGTGAACACGACTTATTATTGAAGCGAAGCCTGCGGACGACACGAAGACGGTACGAAGCCGCGTCGCCGCCCGATTCCATGCACCTCCCGGCTTGGCCGGCAGCCCTCGGGGGCTTGCGGCCAGGCCGGGAGGTGTTTTTCATGCGCGAACCTGCGCCTCGCCCTTGCTTGATGGCCGAATCTGCATTAGCATGGATGTAGGCCGCCGCCTGCGGCCATTGGCTGTGCCATTCGGCCGTCCCTGTCCGGGAAGGCCACATTATAGAACGAAAGGTTGACGCGATCAGATGCATATTGATCTTTACTCCGATGTCGCTTGTCCCTGGTGCCGGATCGGCAAACAAAATCTCGCCCGCGCGCTGCAGCTCTGGGCGGAACAGAACGACGAGCCTGTGACCGTTACCTATCGCGCTTTCCAGCTGGATCCCGAGCTCCCGGAGGAAGGCCGCGCCTTCGATGAAGCCATGGAGCGCAAAATGGGCGGACCGGATTCCCTGAAGCGGGTCGTGGACCATGTGACGAAAGCCGGCGCCGACGTGGGGCTGACGTTCCGATTCGAGCGCGTCAGCAAGATGCCGAACACGCGGCTTGCGCACCGGTTCGTCGCGCTGCTGCCCGATGAGCATAAGGAAGCCGCGGTCGATGCGCTGTTCAAGGCGTATTTCGAAGACGGCGCCGACGTAACCCAGCTCGACGAACTCCTCGCCATCGCGGAACGATTGAGCCTGGACGCGGCCGTCATCGGGGCGCGCCTTGCACGCGGCGAAGGCGGCGACGCGGTCGACGCCGACCTGAAGCGGGCGCGTCAAGTCGGCGTCACCGGCGTGCCGTTCTTCGTATTCAACAACCGCTACGCGCTGTCCGGCGCCTATCCGCCAGAGGAGCTGCTCGGCTTAATGGGCGGCGTGAAGGCGTAACGCAGGGTTTCATGCTGCGCGAGGCGGGCCATGGATACGCTCCCGACACGCATTGTCCATGGCGTTCCTGCTGCGTGAAGCGGGCCATGGGATACGCTCCGACACGCAATGTCCATGGCGCTCCTGCTGCGCGAGGCGGGCCATGGGATACGCTCCGACACGCAATGTCCATGGCGCTCCTGCTGCGCGAGGCGGGCCATGGATACGTTGACATGCAAAAACACCGTCCTGCCGGCGATTGCCGGACGCGGACGGTGTTTTGCGCTTTTTTTCGGGTTAACGGAGCGCGTTATTGCGCCGCCGCTTTGGCCGAATAGACGTTGATATGGTCGATGTGCGCGATTTTGCCTTTGGCGACCTTGCTCGGACCGACGAACTTCAGCTCGTACGCCGCTGCCGGATGGTAGACATAGATTTTATCGGTGCCGCTGAAACGGACTTCCTTCGGCATGCCGAGCGTCTTGATGACGGCTGCGAACGTCAGCGATTTGATGCCGACGGACTGGTCGACCGATTCGCCGAAGTTGCGCAGGTCGTAGATAACGCCCGCTTTGTTCACGCCGAATGCGAACGCGCCTTGGCCCATGCCGAAGTTGTACGACTCGTAATGGTTGCCCTTCGCATCGCCGCCCGTATCCGGCTCGCCCCATTTGTAATGGACCGCGGAAATCGGCGTTTTGCCGGCGATGGCCTGCAAGCCCGGAATCTGGCCTTTCTTCGCCAAGCTGTAGATCGTATTGATATATGTGCTGCCGGTCTGCGCGCTCAAGCTCGCCGGAACGGATGCGCTCACTGTCTGTGCCGTGCTTGCCGCGTTTGCCCGGGGACCTGCGGCGAACGCCACGGAGCCTGCCGTAATGACTGCGACCAGGGCGAGTTTCCCCCAAGATTTCCAAACCGGGTTCATCGTTATTGCGTTCATGCTGTATTCACCTCTTCGTAATAGTCGGGACAAGGGACGTCGCTGTTTACAACCTCATCTTACACAGGCCGCGGGCCAAGTCCGTTACAAAAGAGTTACGGGAAAGTAACAACATCGTAACGATTGTAAAGCTGTGCGCATATCGCTTCCGGCGGCCGCCGTAACGAAAAAGACGGCCCGCCTAATGCGTGCCGCCTACGATTTTGAGTCCGCCCGCGCCGATGATGATCATCGCGATAAAGACCATTTTGCGTTTATCCCTGGCTTCGCCGAACGCCAGCATCCCCAGAATGACGCTGCCGACGGAACCGATTCCCGTCCAGATGGCGTATGCCGTGCTGATGGGAATATCCTGCAGCGACCGGGACAAACAATAGAAGCTGACGAACCCGGAAGCCAGGGCGAGCAGCGTGCCCCGCCAGTTCTTGAATCCATTGGACAGCTTCATGCCCGTCACGCCGCCGACCTCTCCCAATCCGGAAATCAGCAAAAAAATCCATGCCATGGCCGATTCCCCCTTTCATGCCGTTTCGATCTATTCGGCTCCCGCCGACGAGACCGTCTCCTTCGGTTTCGCTTCCGCTTCCAATCGGCCCGAGATAACCTTCAGCCCGACGATGCCGCCTACGAGCAGCGCAATAAACAGCAGCTTGAGCACGTTGACCGGCTCATCCAGTACGATGATGCCGACGATGACCGTGCCTACCGTTCCGATCCCCGTGAACACCGCGTACGCCGACCCGATCTCGATCTGCTTCATCGCTTTGGCGAAGCACACGAAGCTGGCCGCCAGCAGCGCAACGGTAATCACGCTCGGCAGCAGCTTTGAGAATCCTTCCGATTCCTGCAGACCGTATGCCCACGCAACTTCGAGAAAGCCGGCGATCAGCAAATATAGCCATGCCATGTCGCGTTCAACCTCCTTATCTCGCTCGCTCCAGCCGCAGCGAATCCTGCAGCCATTCCCATATTAGCGCCTGCCGGCGGCGATAATGCTCCGTATCGTACAGCTTATGTTCCACAAGCAGCCCGTCGATCGCGGCATAGAACAGCGCCAGCAGCCGTTCGACCTGCGCGTCGTCGAAGGCTCCCGGGCCGGCGCATTCGCGCAGCAGCCCGGTCATGGGGGCGGTAACGCCATCCTCGTAGACGGCGAACGTCCTCCGCAGCCGTTCCTCCACGTTCCGGGGCGGCATGAGCATCGTTCGCCTGAGGAACGATTGTCCCTTCGACAGCTCGTCGAGATCGGTGTAGAAGCGGAAGATCGCGTAATACCGCTCGATCGGCGGCCGATCCGCCATCTGCTTGAACAGCAGCATGAACTTCTCGTGTTCTTCTTGTACCGCGTCTGCCACCAGCTCGAGGAACAGCTGTTCTTTGGACTCGAAATGCGCATAGATCGACGGCGTCTTGATGCCGACGGATTTGGCGATCTCCGACAAGGAGACGCCGTCGTAGCCCGACTCCGCGAACAGCGTCAGGGCGGCTTGTTTTAATCGGATTGCGGTCATATGATTCACTCCTATGGGATAAAGAAGAGCAGTATTGATTCGCCTAACGAATGTTAGTTAGCCAATATCTCGTATAGTAACCCGCGGGGGCGGCAGATGTCAATGGTTATGGCTGGAACAAGAGAGGGATGCCTGTAGCGTGCTGCCGCCTAGCTTTTCGAATAGGAGCGATCACGGTGCGGAGCAGCTCCGGAACGGTCATGTCCGCGCATGAGCTGCGCGTGCTGTGCCTGCCGACCGGACTCTTCTGCGCCATGCTTAGCTTGGTGGCGGAATGCAGTGCACGGGGTGCAACTCTTCGCTCGACATCCGCCTGTTTTTCACCAATGTAGTGTACTGGGTGCACCTCTTTGCTCGGATCCACTGGTTTCCGCCAATGTAGTGTACTGGGTGCACCTCTTTGCTCGAATGCACCGGTTTTTCGCCAGTATAGTGTTCTGTGTGTACCTCTTTACTCAACTAACTCTGTTGAGGTTCCGTCTATGCGGTGCACTGGACACACTATATGCTCCGCTTCGTCACTGCTCAGTTTTGTACGAGCGCACTACATTCCTCCGACTTCAACTAAGTCTAACAAGCTGCAACGATTGGGTTTACCGGTCGATAAGGATCGTTCATGCATCGCCACCAAACGAATGAACCGTGCAGTTGCCCGGCTCGACGTCGAATGAAGCTGCCTCCCTAAGACACCATCTTTGGCTAATCCGACAGCCCGCTTCCCCTTCGAACATCTTGGTGACATCCGCATTGACCAGCGCGCGCCCTCCGCAAGCCCTGCCAATTCGGGCAGGCGGCTCCTGCCCAGATTTGCTGCCACACATAAAATTCCCTCACTGCCGCCCGCCAAACGCTGGTAATGCATTCCTTATTATGTTATTATGTAATTACGTAATTAGATAATTTTGTTCAAAACACTTTATCGAGGTGATCGATGGATGAACATGAACGAGCAGCGTAATTTCGGAGCCGAGCTGGATGAATTGAAAACGCAGTTCGCGCAGCTTCAAGAGAAGCTCAAGCAGGCGCTCGACGCGCGGAGCAGCAGCGCCGCCAACCCGCATGCCGCCGCGCCGAGCCCATCCGGCGCGGCAAGCTTCTCTGGCGCGGCCGGAACGTCCGGCGCCACAATCCTTCCCGGCCCTGCCAGCCTGCCTGGCGGCCAAGGCCCTACCGGCGCCGGCGACTCAGCCGCCACCGCAGCCGCCCCCTCCCGCGACAGCGGGCCGGAAGCTCCTCGCGGGTCGCTTCACTTCGCCGGCACCTTCGAGCATGCGCATGCGCTGCTGAAGTGGGAGCCGCAAGAGCGGACCGCGGAACAGCTGCTGCGGTTCGACAGCGAACGGGCGGCCAAGATTTTGGCGGCGCTCGGACATAAGCAGCGGCTGGACATTCTGCGCTCGCTGCTCCTAAGGCCGCAGACCGGCAGCGCCCTTGTCGAACAGCTGCAGATGGGCACGACCGGCCAGCTGTATCACCATGTCAAGGCGATGGCCGGCGCCGATCTGCTGCGGCAGGGAGAGCGGGGCGGCACATACGCCGTGCAGCCGCAGCGCATGCTTCCGCTCCTGCTGCTGCTGGCGGCGGCGGATGAACTCAGCGACACGAGCGATTATATCGAGATGACGACGGCTCGCGAACGCGCCGGCGACTATCTCGGAGCGGCTGACAGCGCCGGATACGACCCGCACGCCCTGCTGTGGGCGGTGTTGGAGAACGCCCTGATGGAGCATGAAGCAGGCCACTGCAGCGATGTTCATCTGTTCCTGCACGGAGCGTCCGTCACGATCGCGGACAATGGCCGCGGCATCCCGGCCTCGCTGCTCGACGGCTTGGACCGCACTTGGCTTCACAGCGTGATGACGGACCTGCGGCAGCTGGCCGTCCGGAGCGCGGAAGTCACGGTTTCCGGCGGCGCCAAAGGCATCACCATGCCCGTCGTCAACGCCATGGCCGCGCAGCTGCAAGTGGAAATCCGGCGGGAAGGCCGAATTTCGCGCCAAAGCTACAAGCACGGCATTCCGCAGCATCCGCTGCTCACGATCGGAACGACGAACGAGACCGGAACGAGCGTGACGTTCGAGCCCGATCCGGAGCTGTTCAGCGGACGCTTCGACCTGGCGTTAATCGAGGCGCGAGCCGAAGCGATCCGTGCGACTTACCCTGCATTGAACATCCATGTCCATGCCTAGCCGCCGAAAGGAGCACCGTCCGTGATCATCGCCATACTGCTCTTCCTGATTGCCGGCCTCGCCGAAATCGGCGGAGGCTACCTCGTCTGGCTGTGGCTCAAGGAAGCCCGCCCGCTCTGGTTCGGACTCGTCGGCAGCCTCGTGCTGGTCGCGTACGGCGTCATTCCGACGTTCCAGAGTTTCCCCTCGTTCGGGCGCGTCTATGCCGCCTACGGCGGCGTGTTTATCGTGCTCGCCGTGCTCTGGGGCTGGCTCGTCGACCGCAAGGCGCCGGACGTCTACGACTGGGTCGGCGCCGCCGTGTGCATCGCCGGCGTCGCCATCATGCTCTGGGCTCCCCGGGGCGCCGCCTAAATCCGGCATGCATAACCGGCCTGGTTCGTGGTATACTAGAGGCAATACAAAGGCCCTGCTACCGGAAGGTACATCCTCGTCGATCATGATGAGGATGTACCTTTTTTGCATAACGGGCGCAAGCTTCATGCTCAGCAAGACAGCAAGACATCACGATCAGGAGAGTGAATCATCCATGCTGCTCGAAGCCATCTACCATCGCCCGAAACAAAACTGGGCTTACGCCTACGACCGCTCCACGCTCCATCTGCGGGTCCGCACCAAACGCGGCGACATGGACGCCGTGCAGGCGATCGCCGGAGATAAGTATGCCTGGGACAAAACGAAACAAACGCTCGACATGCGCATCTTCGCCTCGGACGCGCTGTTCGACTATTGGGAGACCGAGGCGGAGCCGCCGTTCAGACGGCTGCGCTACGCCTTCGGTTTCAAGCAAGACAAGACCGAGCTGTATATGACGGAGAGCGGCTTCGCCGACCGGCTGCCGGACGATTGCTTGACGTTCTTCGACTTCCCGTTCATTAACCCGGCGGATGTTTTCGAGCCGCCGGCATGGGTCAAGGACGCGGTGTTCTATCAGATCTTCCCGGAACGGTTCGCGAACGGCGATCCCGATTTGAACCCGGAACACATCGAGCCGTGGGGCGCGAAGCCGACGCCGGGCAATTTCTTCGGCGGCGATCTGCAGGGCGTCATCGACCATCTGGATTATTTGCAGACGCTCGGCATTACGGCGATCTATTTCACCCCCGTGTTCGAAGCGACGACGAATCACAAATACGACACGCGCGATTATATGAAGGTCGATCCGCATTTCGGTTCCAACGAGCTGCTGCGAAGCCTCATCGAACGCTGCCATGAGCGGGGCATCAAGGTGCTGCTCGACGCCGTGTTCAATCACGCGGGCGCGACCTTCGCCCCCTTCCTGGACGCGAAGGAGAAAGGCGCGGATTCCGAATACGCCGGCTGGTTCCACGTCCGCGATTGGCCGCTGCGCGTCGAGGACGGCATCCCGACCTACGACACGTTCGCGTTCGAGCCGATCATGCCGAAGCTGAACACCGAGCATCCCGACGTCAAGAAATACCTGCTGAACGTGGCCCGCTACTGGGTCGAGGAAATCGGCATCGACGGCTGGCGGCTGGACGTCGCCAACGAGGTGGATCATGCGTTCTGGCGGGAATTCCGCGACACGGTCAAGAAGGTCAATCCCGACGCGTACATCCTGGGCGAGATTTGGCATGATTCCATGATGTGGCTGCAGGGCGACCAGTTCGACGCCGTCATGAATTACCCGTTCACGAACGCCGTCCTGGACTACGCCGCTTACGGCAAGCTGGACGGCCGCAGCTTCGCGAACGCCATCGGCACCCAGCTGGCTAATTATCCGCAGCAGGTGTCGGAGGCGGCCTTCAACCTGCTGGACAGCCACGACACGCCGCGCCTGCTGACGCTGGCCGGCGGCGACGAGCGCCGCATGAAGCTGGCCGCGCTGTTCCAGTTCACGTATCCCGGCACGCCGTGCATCTATTACGGGGACGAAGTCGGCATGTCCGGTAAGGGCGACCCGGATTGCAGGCAGTGCATGGTGTGGGACGAGCGGCAGCAGAACGGCGGCCTGCTGCGCTTCTACCGCGCGCTCATCGCGCTGCGCAAGGAGCATGCCGCGCTGCGCGGCATGGACTTTGCGTTCCTGCACGCGGAAGCGGACGATGCCGCCATCGCATATGAGCGACGCGGCGGCGGCGAGCGATTCATCATCGCCATGAACGCCGGTACCGCGAGCCGCGAGCTGAACATTCACGGCGCGGGCGGCGATTGGCAGGACGCCTTCACGGGACACAGGGCGGCCGCACACAAGAATTCGCTGGCGATCGAGCTGGAAGCCGGCGGCTTCGCGGTGTACAAGCAATTGAAATAGAACGCTGTGATGGGAATAAAACAACAAGAGCGAGAAGGGGCGGGCATCCCCGCCCCTTCTCGCTCTTGTGCGTTGTTATCGCAAATGCCCCGACCGGTTTACTTTCGTCTGCAAATATTTGCGGTTAAATTCCGAAATATCGCCCCACAGCGGCACGCGGCCGCCGACGTTCATGCCGGACGCCTTGAGCGCCTCCAGCTTCCGCGGATTGTTCGTGATCAGCGTGACCGGCTTGCTTCGCAAATGCTTCAACACGACCAACGTGTCGTCGTAGCTCCGCGCATCGTCTTTGAAGCCGAGCTCCAAGTTCGCTTCCACCGTATCGTAGCCCTTCTCCTGCAGCAGGTAAGCCATCGCCTTGCTGAACAGCCCGATTCCGCGCCCCTCGTGATTGGCCAGGTAGAAGAGCGCCCCCGTTCCGTGCTTGACGATCATTTGCATCGATTGATGCAGCTGATAGCCGCAATCGCAGCGTTTGCTGCCGAAAATATCGCCGGTATGGCAGATGCTGTGCATCCGAATCAGCGCATCGTCGGCGTTCGCGAAATCGCCGTACACGAGCACGCTCGACTGCTGCTTCTCCGCCAAATTCGAAGCCGACAGCTGCTCGATCAGAAACTCGGTCCGTTCCTTCTCCTTGCAGCCGCCTTCCTTATGGACGAGATCTCTGCAGGGAAGCCAGCAATACCACTGAAACTGCACCGTCTCCCCGTCCAGATTGACCGGAAGCCGGATAGGACCCACCACAATAATCGTGCCGTTCTTCCCCTTGATCGTCTCGATATTCCGATCCAGCATGGAGACGATATTCTCATCGATGACAGGCATGGACGTCCTCCTTGACTTGCGTTAGCTTTCGCTCAGGTCCGTATACGGTAGGATTCCCTCCGTTTGCAAAAAATAAAGCCGTCCCCGCCAAACGCGCACTGCGTCCGGCGGGAACGGCCTATTCGGCTTTCCCGGTCACATATTTATTGCACGAGCGCGGTGCCGTAAGGCGGCAGCTTCAAGCTGCCCGACTTCAGCGAGGCCCCGTCGTCGGTTGCGCGGACGATCGCCGCCGCTCCGCGCCCGGCTTCGAAGGCTTGGGTCAAATCGACCGTCTGCTTCTGGCCGGACAGGTTGTGCACGACCAGCATCCGTTCGGCTTTCGTGACGCGGTAATACGCCGCGACCGCCGGATTGCCCTGTTCGAAATCGGCGATCGTTCCGTCCCGCAGAACGGGCAGCTGGCTGCGCCAGGCAAGCAGCTGCTTGTAGCGGGCGAGCAGTGAATTCGGATCGGCCTCTTCCGCTTCCGCCGACACCTTATCCGGCGTCGGATTGTACAGGTCGGTTTCCCAGGAGGTCTGGCCTTCGCCGCCCCCCGCCGTCCTGTACCAGGGGAACGGCGCGCGGATCGACTCGTCCGGCTTCATCCCCTTCATGCCGAGCTCTTCGCCGTAGTAGATAAACGGATTGCCGGGCAAGGTCAGGAGCAGCGCGGCCGCCATCTTGGCATGATCGACGCTGCCATCCAGCTCGCTCATCGTCCGGTTCTGGTCGTGATTGCTGAGGAACGGCGCATCGAGGAACGCGCCGCCCGACGATTTGTCGTACATGTCATAGATCCGCTGCAGCGTGAAGGCAATGTCCGGGTTCTGCTCCTGAGCGGCGCCGGCAAGCAGCTTCTTCGCCGCATCGAAGTTGAAGGCGGAATCGAACGCCTTGTCCAGATACGGGGCGATGACGGCCGGGGAATCCCACACCTCGCCGATGATGTAGGCGTTCTTCTTCGTGCCGGAGATTCCGGCGCGGAAATCCTGCCACCACTTCAGATTCCTCGCCTTCACCGCGTCGGTGTCGATCGTCGAAGCGAAATCCCCGTAGATATGCTTGGCCGCGTCCATCCGGAATCCGTCGACGCCCTGCTCCAGCCAGAAGCTGCCGATCCGGATCAGCTCGCCGCGCACCGCCGGCTCGTCCAGATTCAGGTCCGGCATGCCCTCCCAGAAGACGCCCAAATATTTCTCGCTGCCATGCGGGTGCCACGGGTCTCCGCCGACGGCGCCGTCGGACGGAACCTGCGCGTCCTTCTGCTCAATATGATACCAGCTGCGGTACTTGCTGTTCGGATCGGTAAGCGCCGCCTTGAACCACGGATGCTCGCTGCTCGTATGGTTCAGCACGAGGTCCATGATGACCTTGATACCGCGCTTATGCGCCTCGCCGAGCAGCTTCTGCATGTCGCCCAGCGTGCCGTAATCTTTGTTGACGCCGTAATAATCGGTAACGTCATAACCGTGGTAGCTCGGAGACGGATTGATCGGCATCAGCCAGATGCCGCCGACGCCGAGCTCCTTCAAGTAATCCAGCTTGGCCGTCACGCCGTTCAAGTCGCCGATGCCGTCGCCGTTCGAGTCGTAGAAGGAGCGTACGAATATCTCGTAATACACGGTGCCCGGCTGCTCGTCGACCTGAACCGCGGACGCGGTTTTCTTGCCGGTGCTGCCCGCCGCGATCTGCTCTTCGACATGCCGGCCCGCGCTGAAGCAGCCCATCGTGCCGAGGAGAAGCGCGGCCGCAGCCGCCCAACCGGCACCGCGCATAATCAAGCGTTTGCCCAGCGCCGGCTTGGTCATCCTTTGGAAGCCCCCGCCGTCAAGCCTTGAACCAGGAACTTCTGCAGGAAGGCGAACAGGATCATGATCGGAATCGCAATCAGCACGGCGCCGGCTGCGAACAGCGTGAAGTTGCTGTTCTGGAAGTTCGCGACCATGTCCCACATGCCGACGGCGAGCGTCCATTTCTCCTTCGAGCGCAGCACGAGCCGCGCGAAAATGAAATCGACCCAGGCCGCCGTGAACGTGGTCAGGCCGATGTAAGTCAGCATCGGACGGGACAACGGCAGCATGATGCGCCAGAAGATCGTCAGGTGGCTCGCGCCGTCGATGCGCGCCGCCTCGTCAAGACTCCGCGGGATCGTATCGTAGAAGCCTTTGACGATGAAGCCGCCCAGCACCGAGCCTGATGAATAGACGAGCACAAGCGCCGTATGCGTGTCCAAGAGGTCGAGCTGCAGCAGCAGGATATAGATGGCCACCATGCTCATGAAGCCCGGGAACATGCCGAGCACGAGCATCGTCGTCAGTATCGTCTTGCGGCCCTTGAAGCGGAAACGCGACAAGGCGTACATGCTGAGCGTCGTCAGCAGCGTCGACAGGATCATCGACATCGTCGCGATCTTCAGCGTATTCCAGTACCACCGTCCGAACTGGAAGCTCGGCGACGTGAACAGCTCCTTGAAGTGCGTGAACGTCGGATGCGACGGAAAGAACGATTTGCTGAATAGCGAGCTGCCCGGACGAAGGGCCGAGAACAGCACCCACACCGCCGGATAGACCGCCGCGACGGCAAGGATGACCAGGATGACATACGACACGGCGAGCCGGAGCGCTTTCCTCGACTTCATGCTCATTGGATCATATCCTCCTCTTTGAACGAACGCGAACGGCGGTAGCTCCAGATCGAGAGCGAAGCCACGATGACGAAGATGATAATGCCGATCGCCGATGCGAAATTATATTTGTTGTTATTCAACGTCAGCTTGTACAGCCAGGTGACGAGCAGGTCCGTGCTGCCCGCGTATTGATAGTCCCCGTTGACCGGATCGCCGTTGGTCAGGAGGAAGATGACGTTGAAATTGTTGATGTTGCCGGCGAACTGCGTAATGAGAATCGGCGTCGTCGCGAAGAACACGAACGGCAGCGTAATGACGCGCAGCTTCTGGAACGCCGTTGCGCCGTCCACTTCGGCGGCTTCGTACATGTCTTTCGGAATGGCGGTCAGCACCCCGAGAATGAGCACCATGGACACCGGAATCCCGACCCACATGTTGACGAGAATAACCGTGACCTTCGCCCAGGTCGGATCCGTCAGCCAAGGCACCTTGCCAAGGCCGAAATAGCTGAGGTATTGGTTGATCGGCCCGAATTGGCCGTTGAACAGGTTGCGCATGACGAGCAGCGAGATCAGCTGCGGAATGGCGTACGGAATAATGAAGAGCGAGCGCCACAGCCCTTTGAAGCGAATGCCCTTCTGGTCGATCAGCAGCGCGACGAGCAGGCCGCCGAAGTACGTGGTGACCGTGGCGATAACCGCCCAAATGACCGTCCAGACGAAGACGCCGTAGAACGTGTGGCTCCACGTCTTAAGCGAGAGCAAATCGATGAAGGTCTGGAACCCGACCCAATCGACAAGCTTGGCCGGCGGAATATGCTCCGGCGCGGAATAGTTCGTGAAGGCGAGCAGAACCGCCATCAGAATCGGCATAATCGTAAGGAACAAGACGGAGATCGCCGGCAGCGTCAGCAGCAGCTGCGGGAACCGTCTGTCCGCCACGTAGCTCATGGACGCTCTGAACGATGACGGCGCGATGCCTTCGTCCCGCTGCTTGCCGGTTCGGTACGCATCCCTGACGTTCATGACATAGACGATGACGAACAAGGCGAACAAAATCAAAATGACAAGGCCGCCGATCAGCAAATTGACCGAATGGTCGCCGACGACGTTCTTGTAGCGCTTGCCGATCTTCACGAGATGCGTCGGCACTTCGCCGAGCGTAACCAATCCCCAGACGGCATGCGGCAGGCGCATGACGAAATAGTAGCCGCCCATGATTTCCACGCAAAGCAGCAGAATGCCCTTCACGAATTGGCGGTTGTACAACTGCCCCAGGCCCATGATGATAACGGATAAAATCGATGCAGTTCTTTGATGGCTCCGCATCCCCACCCCCAACTCCCTTCCGGTTTTCGAGATTAACGTTGCGTCACCCGCCCCTGCGAATCGGAGGCGGGTGACGGCTTATGGATCGCTTATTTATGGCTTGTTTTCGCTTATTGAACGCTTATTGATCGTGTCGATCGCTTACGGCGGACGGTTCGCTTGCCGGTCTCCTTATTTGGAAGCCGCCGCGTTCGCGTCCTGGATTTGCTTAACCGCGTTATCGAGCGTCGCCTTCGGATCCTTGCCGGTGTTCCAGATGTCGGACAGCGCAGCGCCGATCGGCGTCCATACGTTGGCCATTTCGGGAATCGACGGCATGTACTGCGAGTTCTTGAACTGCTCGACGAACGCTTTGACCGTTGGGTCGTTTTGGATCTTCGGATCCTCCGTCGCTTCTTTGTTCGCCGGAATCGCGCCTGTCAGCGCGAAATCGTCAAGCTGCGCTTCCTTGGTCGAAGCGAATCGCGCGAACAGCTTCGCCGCATTCGGGTACTTCGTGAACGAGTTGACGTACCACGCTTTCACGCCGGAGAATGAAACGGACGGTTTGCCGTCGATGCTCGGAATCGGAGCGACGCCGAAATTGATGCCGGACTTCTTGATGTCGCCGATCGCCCACGGGCCGTCGATATTCATCGCGAGCGTGCCGCCCGTGAACAGGCCCTTCTTGATGTCGTACGTCACGTCGCCGGACTTCAGCGGAAGCACGTCCTTCTTGAGCGATGCGAAGTACGTTGCGCCCTGAACGGCCCCATCATTGTTCAGGCCGATGTCGTTCTTGTCCTGGCCGTTGTTGCCGTATACATAACCGCCCGTCGTTGCAAGGAACGGATAGCTGAAGTAGAAGTTGCCGATATCCCACATGAACGCGTACTTGTTGTTCTTCTTGTCGTTGAACGTTTTGGCGAACGCCTTCACTTCGTCGAACGTTGCCGGCGGGTTCGCGATAAGGTCCTTGTTATAGAACATCGCATACGTCTCGACCGCGCGCGGATAGCCGTAGAGAATGCCGTCGTACGTTACCGCGTTGACCGCGATTTCGCTGTTCTCCGCTTTCGCTTCGTCTTCGAACTCGTCGTTCGGCAGCACGAGACCGGCGGAAACCGCCTTGCCCAGGTTATCGTGCGGGAACAGCACGACGTCCGCAGCGATGCCCGCAGGACCGTCCGTCGTCAGCTTCGCGACCTGGTCGCCGGCGCCGATTTCTTCCATTTTGACATTCACGCCGTATTTCTCCGTGAATTCCTTCATCATTTTCTCAACGAACGGGCGTTCTTCCTTCGCTTCCCATACGAGCAAAGTAGCGCCCGGTTCAGGCGTCAGTTCGGCCTCTTCGCCTCCGGCGTTCGTGCCGTTGTTCGCTGCGCCGTTATTGGTCGTGCCCGCATTATTGGCGTTGCCGGCGTTGTTCTCTTTCGCCCCGCAAGCGGTCATCGTAGCGGCAAGCGTCAATACCATCAGCAAGGATACGGTTTTTTTCATCTGTACAAGAACCCCTCTCATGTAGATCAAGTTAAGTGCCAGGCAATGCGACAACGCCTCTGTCCCGTCTTGTAACCGGCTACGCCTAGGGTATCCAATACTCGGAATCCTATGAAAAGGCTCGAATGCCAGCTCGGCACGCCTTTAGAAAAGCTTGCAAACGCGATGCATTGTACCTTTTAAAGCTTGCGCAAACGTTTGAACAAACGGGCATGAAGAGGCACTTCAACCACATTCCAGCGGTATTCCAAGGAGAAGAAAGCGTTTTTTCAACGGTTTCATCATACAACAAGCGAATTCGAATGGGAAAACGTTTGCGCAGCTCATTAACGCCGATAAATGATCGTCATGCTTTAAAATCCACTGTTTTACGCCCGAATGCGCAATAAATTAAAAATGTGCATGAAAATCTTTTCAATGCTATACTCTAATAGAATTAGACGATTACATGGTTACCTGATATGGATTACTAAATAAACAAGTGCAGTGCACACGTTTGCGCATCCGCGTATTTCTCGTTTCCGCACTGCATCGGGGGAATTTCCTTATGTCGGTTACGATTAAAGATGTCGCGCGGATTGCCGGCGTTTCGCCATCGACGGTCTCGCGCGTCGTGTCCAATCATCCGCGCATCAGCCAGGAGACGTCGCGGCGGGTGAAGGCCATCATGGCGGAGCTGGACTACCATCCGAATATTATGGCGAAGAGCCTTGTCTCCAAGACGACGAAGACGCTCGGCATTCTGCTGCCTCGGCCCGCCGAGGAGCTGTTCGCGAACTTCTTCTTCGGGGAATTGATTCGGGGGATCGTCACGCAGGCGGCCCGCGCCGGGTACGATATGCTGCTGACGACGGTGACGTCGGAATCGACCGAGCTCGAGACGATATCCCGCCTCGTGCTCGGCCACCGCATCGACGGCATCCTGCTGCTGTCCTCGCGGACGTCGGATCCGATCATCGGCTTTCTCCAAGAGCATCAATTCCCGTTCGTCCTGATCGGACGCAGCGACGAGTATCCGAACGTGCTCTCCATCGACAACAACAATATTCAGGCCGCCGCCGACGCGACGAACCATTTCATTGCGCAGGGCCATACCCGGATCGGATTCATCAGCGGTCCGCCGAATCTCGTCGTCTCCCAGGACCGGCTGACCGGCTACCGCAAAGCGCTGCGGGACCATCGGCTGGAATTCCGCCAGGAATGGGTGATCGAGGGGGATTTGCTGCAGGAAAGCGGCTTCCGGGCCATGTCGTTCTTCATGAGCCTGCCGGAGCGGCCGACCGCGCTCGTCGTGTTCGACGACCTGCTCGCCTTCGGCGTGCTGCGCGGCTTGACCGAGCTCGGCTACAGCGTGCCCGGCGACATCTGCCTCGTCAGCTTCAACAACATTCCGCTCAGCGAGCTCGCGTCGACGCCGATCAGTTCCATCGACATCGGCACGTATCAGCTCGGCTACACCGCATCGCAGTCGCTGCTGCGCGTCGTTCAGGACGAGCCGCTGAGCCAGAAGCAGATCATCATCCCTCATCGTCTGATCGTTCGGGAATCGTCGATTTCGCCGAGCGTCAATCGAGGGTAATCGCGAACCTATCCCGCGCGCCGCATGACAAAAAACCGCGCCGCCTTGCCGGAAAGATTCCGGAGGCGGCGCGGTTTTTTGCGATTGCGGCGGCTTGCGGCCGCCGATCAGCACGCTGCGGACGCTGCAGAGTCCCGGCCACGCGGCGCTGGTTGGCGTTATTTATTCCTCCGCAACGGCGGGCGCGTTCGCGTCAGTGAGCGGCGATCGCCTTCTTGATGGCCGCGTTCACGCCGCTGACGTCGGGATGCGCGGAGACGGCAGCATCGCTCAGCTTGTAATGAAGCTTGAGCGTCAGAATGCGAGTGACGCTCTCGTCGATGCGTTTCTCCGTCAGCTGACCTTTCTGCACGCTTTGCTTCAAGGCGTTAAGCACCGTCGTCGCATCCTCGTAGCCGTGCGCAAGCAAGATGATGTCGCTTCCGGCCTTGACCGACGTGACCGCAGCCTCCGCCAGCCCGAAATGGTTGGCGATCGCGCCCATCGTCATATCGTCCGAAATGACGACCCCCCGGTAGCCCAGTTCGCCGCGCAGCTCATCCGTAATGATTGTCTTCGACAACGAGGCCGGGACATTCTCATCGATCTTCGGGAACAAAATATGCGCGACCATCACCATGTCGACGCCGTCCTTGATTGCCGCCTGAAACGGCAGCCACTCGAAAGCCTTCAGCTGGGCCAGCGTCTTGTTCACGACCGGCAGCTCCAGATGAGAGTCTACCGCCGTATCTCCATGGCCCGGAAAATGCTTCACGACCGGAATCACCCCTTGCTTCCGGATCGCTTCCATTGCGGCCAGCCCCATAGACGTCACTTTCTTCGCGGTCGTACCGTAAGACCGGTCGCCGATGACCGGGTTCTTCGGATTGCTGTTAATGTCGAGTACCGGGGCAAAATCCACGTTGAAACCCATCAGCTTGCTCGCTTGGCCCATGGCGCCGTCGATGGCGGCCGCGTACTTCGTATCCCCGGTGTCGCCGATGACCCTCGCCGCAGGAATCTTCAGCAGCCCCGGCAGCCGGCTAACGCGCCCGCCCTCCTGGTCGACCGTGATGAGCAGCGGCGAAGAGTTTGCCTTGTTCCACGCTTTGAGCTGATTGACGTAAGCGGCGACGCTTGCGGGCGTCGTTATGTTGTTCTTATAGAAAATAAAACCGCCGATGTGCTGCTCCTGAATCATCGCCTTCGTCTGCGCGCTGGCCGAAGTGCCGTCCAGCCCGGCGATGATCATCTCGCCAAGCTTCTCGTCCAGCGTCATCTTGCTCAGCTTCTGCGCGACGAGCTCTGCCGTTGTCGGCGTTGCCGGCGGAGTTGCGGGCGTATTGCCGGCATTGCCCGGTTGCGCGGGCGGCTCCGTCGGCGCGTTGCCGGCATTGCCCGGCTGCCCGGGTTGTTCCGTCGGCGCGTTGCCGGCATTGCCCGGCTGCCCGGGTTGTTCCGTCGGCGCGTTGCCGGCGTTGCCCGGCTGCTCGGCCGGCGGATTGCCGGCGTTGCCCGATTGCCCGGGCGGCTCCGTCGGCGCGTTGCCGGCGTTGCCCGGCTGCACGGCCGGCGTATTGCCGGCGTTGCCCGATTGCCCGGGCGGCTGCGCCGATGAATTGCCGGCATTCGTCCCTTCCCGGTCGCCCGCCGATCCGCAGCCACCCGCCAAGCCGACCGACAGCATCAGCAGAGCCAACAATATTTTTCGCATCTATGCCACCACTCATTTCGATAATGTCACTTATTAGTCTTACCCTACAAGACGAAAAAAGTTACCGAAAATGTTGCAGCGGCATGACAAAAGGCCGCCTATACCCATTATGGGTATAAACGGCCGCGAAGCCCCATCACGCTATATGGTCCAGAGACTCCAATCGTTGCGGCGCTTGCCGATGGCATCGATCCAGCGGAGCGAGATATCGAGCAGCGCGTCGCGCGATTCTTTGCTGGAGAAGGTATGGTCGCCTTGCAGAATGATTTCCTTGTCGCAGTTGCCCTCTTTGCGGAGCCAGAACATTTTCTGATACAGGAAGCAGTAGTCTACCGGGATGACCGTGTCGGCCGTGCCGTGCACGATCAGCACGTCGCCGCCGTACCCGCGCGTCTCCGTTAACGGCTGGTATTGCGCAAGGGAGTCGGTGAACCGCTTCGTGAACTGGTAATGCTTATGATCGGTTCTGCCGACGGTATCAATTTCCTCGATCGCCTTAGTGCCGATGATATTGCGAATATCCATGTACGGATGCGCGACGGGCGCCCACAGGACGAGCGACTTCACGCGCGAATCCCGCGCCGCCGTAAGCACCGCGACCGCGCCGCCGAGGCTGTGGCCCAGGAGAATCAGCCGCTCCGAGTCCACCAAGTCCAGGCTCGACGCATAGTCGATGACCGTTCGGGTCTGGGCGATCAGCTCATCCAGACCGCCGCTTCCGTAGTCGCCGGAGCTTTCGCCGCAGCCGCCATGGTCGAAACGCAGCACCAGATACCCGCTTTGGGTCAAGCGCTCGGCCGCCTCCACGAACAGCCGGTCCGTCCCCATCCGATTGCCGATAAAACCATGGCAAATGATGACGAGCGGATATTTCGCCGCGCGCTTCTCTCCGGCTTCCAAGGCGGGATATTGCAGCACGCCTGCCAACTCGAGCCCGCCGCTCTTGATCGTTATAGGATGATTCATCATCGGCACCACCTTATTCCTATAATTCCTACCTATTTTATTGGAATTAAGAATAGCATGGAACGCGGCCGCCGTCAATGCCCATTCTGCGAAGTCGCAGCGCGTATGGGCGGGCTGCTCCAGGGTGTCTGCATGAGCTCAAAACGCTTTGGCACTCTGGCGCCGGATTTCTGCCTTTGGGCAGCTTTTTAGGCGGTCGAGGACAGTTGAGCGCCGAGTTCCTGCCTTTGGGCAGCTTTTTCCAGCGTGCGCACACAAATTTAGCGATAATTCTGCCACCATGGCAGCTTTCCGGGCCTCACGCCCCTATCGCACGCCCCAATTCCTGCTGCCATGGCAACTTTCCGGGCGTCACGCCCCCATCACACGCCCAATTCTTGCCACCATGGCAGCTTTCCGGGCCTCACGCCCCTATCACACGCCCAATTCCTGCTGCCATGGCAGCTTTCCGGGCCACATGCCCCTATCGCACGCCCAATTCCTGCTGCCATAGCAGCTTTCCGGGCCACATGCCCCCACTGCACGCCCAATTCCTGCTGCCATGGCAACTTTCCGGGCCACATGCCCCCATCACACGCCCAATTCCTGCCGCCATGGCAACTTTCCGGGCCACATGCCCCCATCGCACGCCCAATTCCTGCCGCCATGCAGCTTTTCCGGCGAACATCCCATCCCCACTCGCCCAACTCCTCCAGTTCCCCCAGCCCGCTCAACCGTGCCCCACGCGCTCCCTACTCCGCACCGATATGCTTCAATGCCTCGCGCACGCTGAGCGGCGACAGCTCCGTGTCGCGGACGAAGGCGCGCACCGCCGCCGGGTCGGTTTTGCCGTATTCCCGGAGCGCCCAGCCGATCGCCTTGCGCATGAAGAAGTCGCTCTCGTGCGCCGTGCGCCGAATGAGCGCGAACAGCAGCTCCGCATCGGTGCGCCCCTTGTAGCCGAGCTGAAACAACAGCGCGCTGCGGCGCAGCCACAGGCTGTCCGCGGCGATCCATTTCTCCGTATACGCCGGCACGAGCTCGGGATGCTTGCTGAACAACGCGCCCGCCAGGTGGCTCGCCAACAAGTCGACCGTATCCCACCAGGCCTGGGTCGTGACCAGAAATTCCAGCAGCTCGATCTGCGCCGGGCCGAGCTCCTTCTTCCGCTTCTCCAACAGCGTCATCGCCGCGTACGGGAACTCCCGCTCGGGCAGCGCCCACAGCCGCCGGACCGTCGCCTCCAGCTCCGCCCCGGACGGTACGCCATGCTCCTTCATGAATGCCCGCATCAGCGCATTGCGCTCAGGGGTGCGAATGCCCAGAAATTCAAACTGATCCCGCATGTACGCCTTCATCGCGGCCGCCTGCCCGGCATTCGCATGCCTGCGAAGCAGCGCCTCCAGCTTGTCCGCGTACGCCGCCGCGTCAACCGCCGTTTCCGTTTCCTTCATGCCACGCGCCTCCTTTTGGAACGAATTATAACAGAAAAGCCTCGCCAGCCGCCCGGCTCATCCACGAACAAACAGCCTTATGCCGGCAAAATATGCCGGCATAAGGCTGTTCAGTGCCGCGAAAGCGTGCCGCGCCATCACGCTGCGATCCGCGCTTCGCGTCTATCCGCTGCTAGTCGAGCTTCTTCTGGTTCGATTCGATCTGCTTGTTGCGTTCTTCAACCAGCTTGTCGTACCCGTTGTCCTGACGGTACTTGACGAACGCGGCCATCGCTTGATCCACGTCCGCGTCGGACTTGGCGTTCAGAATCTTCGCGATCGTCTGCGCCCACTCCTGGTTGATCTTCTCCACGTTGCGCGCGGATTCGCGCGACAGGTAGACGTCGAGGCTCGCCAGTTCGAACTGCGGCACCGTATACGGCACCGTCCACTGCTTCGCCTGCTGCAAATATTTCGGGAATTGGTCGATGCCCATTTGACGCGACAGCAGCGCGCTGTCCTGCAGCCACAGATGCGTCGTCAAGCCGACTTTCTTCTCGAAGCCCGCCGGGTCGGTCTGCTTCAGCTGCAGCAGATCCGGGTTCAGCACCGGCTTGCCGTCCTTCATCGTATACGTCTCGCCTTCGCGGCCGAAGTTCATGACCGTGTCGCCGTATTCGCTGACGAGGTACGTGACGAGCTCCATCGCCTTCTGCGGGTTCTTGGCGCTCTTCGAGATGAACGTCTGCGTCCAGCCTTCGATCGACGTGCCAGGCAGCGCCGTCTTGCGGCCCATCGTCGATTTCGGCCCGTCGATGGCGATGTATGCCTTATCCGGATGCTCGCTGTCCCACAGCGTCATCGGGTCCGTCTCGCCGATAATGTCGTTGGCGAAGAACACGAAGTAGCTGCCGTTCGTCAAATGCGCATCCTTGTCATCCTTCGTCATGGTGACCATGTCTTTGTCCGTCAAGCCGGCTTGGCGGGCCTGCACGATGACCTTCAGCCACTTCTGGAAATCCGGGTCCGTCAGACGATCGTAGTACTTGCCGTCTTCGGTCAGCATCGGCACGCCGAGGAAATCCTGGAGCGTACGGTCGAACACGCCGTTCTTCTCCGAGCCTTCGCCGAAGTTCTCCGTGCCGAACGGCACGACCGGCTTGCCCAGCTCGTCCTTCAGATTCAGCTTTTGAACCGCTTGCAAAGCGGCCGTGAAGCCTTCCGGCGTCGTCATGTCCGGGCTTCCGATCTGCTCGTAGATGTCTTTGCGCACCATGAACGCCTGGTTGCCGTAGATGCCGCCCTTCTCATAGTCCGATGTCGTATTGGAGAAGTTCGGGTAGCCGTAGATATGGCCGTCTTCCTGCGTGAAGAACTTCAGCGTCTCCGGCTTGGCCGCCGAAGAGAGGAAATACGGATCGTACTTCTTCGCCAGCTCGTCCAGCGGAATCGCGAATTTGCTTGCGTCCTTGATCAGCGGGCTCGTGCCGTCGATCGTGATGATGTCCGGCAGATCGCCGGAAGCCATCATCGTATTGAGCTTGTCGTCCGTGCCGTTCTGGTACGTGACGTTGACGCCCGTATCCTCCGTGATGAACTTGGTCGCCGTATCGCTGCCCCATGTCTGCGCGAACCAGTCGAAGTTGATGTACCAGTCGAGATTCGCCGTCGATTTGTCGGTCTTCCAGCTTGGCGTCGCCTCGTCGACCTTGAAGCTTGCATCGGCCAGATTGCCTCCGCCGCCCTTGCTGCCGCAAGCGGTGAATACGAGGGCGCTGACGATGAGCGTTGCTACGGTTGCTGTCTTTTTCATGTTGCTTCCCCTTTCGTGATGCCTGGATGCATTACTCTTTGACCCCGCCGACCAGCATGCCGCTGATGAAATATTTCTGAAGGAACGGGTATACGACCATGATCGGCAGCGTCGTGATGATCATCGTTGCCTGCTGAAGCGACTGCGTCGTGAACGCTTTAGAAATATAGACACCGGCCTTGGAAGCGTTGGCGGCTCCCGTGCTGGTCAGCAGCTGGTACAAGTAATACTGAATCGGGTAGAGCGACTTGTCCGTGACATACAGCTTGGCCACGAAGAAATCATTCCATTGGTACACGCCGTGGAACAGCGCGATCGTCGCGAATACCGGGAGCGACAGGGGCATGACGATTTTGAAGAAAATCTGGAACACGCTCGCGCCGTCGATTTTCGCCGATTCCTCGATGGACTCCGGCAAACCCCGGAAGAAGTTCATCAGGATGATCATATCGTAGAAGCTGTACAGCACCGGAATGATGTACACCAGGAAATTGTTCGCCATGCCGAGCGATTTGATGACCAGGAAGGTCGGAATCAAGCCGCCGTAGAAGAACATCGAGATGATGCCGAGCCGAATGAACAGCTTGCGGCCGATCAGGTTCGACTTGCTCATCGCGTAAGCCGCCATGCCCGTAATGATCAAGTGGCCGGCGACGCCGATCAGCGTCTTCATGACCGTAACGCCGAGCGCCCGGTAGATCGTGGTATCCTTCAGGATCGTCTCGTAGTTGACGAGCGTGAATTTCCTCGGGTAGAGGTAAATGCCGCCCTTCATCGCGTCGTAGCCGTCATTGAGCGACAGCGCGACGACGTTGATCAACGGGAAGACGATCACCGCGATGAAGACGCACATGAAGATCACGTTGAAAATATGGAACCATCTTTCTCCCCGTGCTAAAGGCATAGTCTAGCTCCTTTCTAGAAGATTGAACTGTCGTTCACACGCTTCGTCAGGAAGTTGGCCCCGAGCAGCAGGATGACCGACACCACCGACGAGAAGATGCCGACCGCGGTCGCGAACGAGAAGTCTCCTTGGGTCAAGCCCAGATGATACACGTACAGGTCGATGACTTCGCTGCGGTGAATGTTGGAACCGTTCTGCAGCACCAATGCCTGCTCCAGGTTCGAGCCCAGTACCGAGCCGACGCGAAGGACGAACATCAGCACGATGATATGACTGATGCCCGGCAGCGTAATGTAGCGGATCTGCTTCAGCTTCTTGGCGCCGTCGACGCGCGCCGCTTCATACAGCGAAGGGTCGATGCCCGCCATCGCGGCCAAGTACAGAATCGTGCCCCAGCCGACTTCTTTCCAGATGTCGGAGAGCGTCGCCACCCACCAGTAGCCGTTCGCGTTCGTCAGGAACGGGATCGGGCTGTCCGTCAGATGAAGCGCCATCAGCAGGCTGTTGACCAATCCCGCCGAGCTCAGCCACGTGATGAACATGCCGCCCAGGATGACCCACGACAGGAAGTGCGGCAAGTACGAGACGGTTTGCGTGAATTTCTTGAACAGGCCCGTCCGCAGCTCGTTGATCATGATCGCCAGTACGATTTCCAGCGGAAAACCGATGAGCAGCTTCAGCACGCTGATGCCGAGCGTATTGGTGAGCACGTTATAGAAGTCGCTGTCGCCAAGGAAGGCTTTGAAGTTGTCGAGTCCGACGAATTCCGAGTTCATGAAGCCGTCCAGCGGCGAGTAATCCTGGAAAGCGATGATCAGACCGAACATCGGAATGAACGAGAAGACGATCATCAGCAGAATCCCGGGCCAGACCATGGCCTGCAGCTGCCACTGCGCTTTGAGCCGGTCGATGAACTTGAGGTGCATGCGTTTTCCTCCTTTCGGGCGATGCGCTAGTGCGTGATGGTGAATACCGGCTGCCGCGGATCGTTAATATAGAGCCGGAAAGCGCCGGGCTCGATCGTCCGCCGCAGCTCGGCATCGAGGTAGTGCAGGTCTTCCAGCGTCACGGTCAGCGTCGCGCGGACGGAGCCGTGAGCGGGTACGGAAATAACTTGATAAGCTTTCATCTCGCGGACCGGGCGAACCGACCGGGAGACGACGTCTTCGATATAGAGAATCGCGATTTCCGGATAGGCGTAACCGCTTGGATTGTGAATCGTGAAGGACACGCTGACCGGCTTGTCGGCCGTAATGACGTCGCTCGATATGTCGAAGTCCGCATATGTCGCGCCGGCATACGTCAGTCCGTGCCCGAACGGGAACAGCGGGCCGAGCTCGCAGTCCTGATATCGGCTGCTGTAGCTCGACGCGTTGGCGGGCCGGCCCGAGCTGTACTCGTTGTAATGGATCGGGTTCTGCGCCGAATGCCGCGGGAACGACATCGTCAGCTTGCCCGAAGGCGTCGCTTGGCCGGTCAGCAGCGACGCGATCGCCGCGCCCGCCCGCGTGCCCGGATACCAGCACCAGAGCAGTGCCGGCATGTCGTCCGCAATGTCCTGCAGCGCCAGCGGACGACCGGCGAAGCAGACGCAGGCGTATGGCTTGCCGGTCGCTTTCACGGCCCGCACCAGCGCCTGCTGGCTGGCTTCCAGTCCGATGTCGACGCTGCTGTGGCCTTCGCCGCTGAGCGTCCACGACTCGCCGATCGAAGCGATGATATAATCGCTGCGCTCAAGCACATCCGCGGGGCAATCCGCCAGCGTCTCGCACACGTCGACCGTCAGCGACGGGTCGGCTTGCTTCAAGCCGTCCGCCAGCGAGACGACGTCGTCGAAGCTGCCTTTGCACGCCCAATTGCCGAGCAGCTCCTTCGTGCCGGCGAACGGTCCGACGAGCAGGATGCGCTTATGCGCCGCGCGCAGCGGCAGCGCATCGCCGTCGTTCTTGAGCAGCACGCAGCTCTTGCGCGCCGCGTCCTCGGCAGCCGCGAGGAAATCCGCGTTCAGGATGACGGATGGCTCCTCTTCCTCGCTCGCGTACGGATTCTCGAACAGGCCGAGCTCGTTCTTCAGCCGCAGCACCTTCATAACGGCCGCGTCGATGTCGGCCAGCAGCGCAGGATGCTGCGCGAGAACCGTCTCGAAATGCTCCAGATACAGCGTCGACACCATCTCGATGTCGATGCCCGCGTTCATCGCGAGCTCCGCCGCTTCCCTGCCGTCGTGCGCCACGCGGTGCTTCTGCAACTCCGCCACCGCGCCCCAGTCCGAGATGACCAGCTCGTCGAACCCGTACCGGTCGCGGAGCACGTCCTTCATCATGCGCTTGCTTGCGGTCACCGGCGTGCCGTTGAACGAATTGAACGAGCTCATGACGAATTTCGGCTGCTCTTGCAGCGCAATCTCGTAAGGCTTGCCGTAATAATCGAAGAATTCGCGGAGCGACATGTCGACGGCGTAGTAGTCCTTGCCGCCGATGCCGGCGCCGTACGCCGCGAAGTGCTTCAAGCACGCCGCGACGCCGGCCGCCGAGATGCGTCCCTCCTGAATCTTCTGATAGCCCTTGATCATCGCCCGTCCGAGATTGCCGGACAAGAGATGATCCTCGCCGAACGATTCCATCACCCGGCCCCATCTCGCGTCGCGCACGAGATCGACCATCGGCGAGAAGTTGACGTGTATGCCGGATGCCCGGAGCTCCGATGCGGTCACGGCAGCGGCCGTCTCCAGCACGTTCTCGTCCCAGCTGCAGGACAGCCCGAGCGGAATCGGGAAAATCGTCTTGTAGCCGTGAATCGCGTCGTGCATGAACAAGAGCGGAATCTTCAGCCGGGATTGCTTCAAATATTCGGATTGAATGAGATTCGTAAACTTGGCGCTGGAGGCGCCGATAACGCTGCCGATCGTATAGAGCGTGCCGTCGCCAAGCACATGGCTGGCGTATTCCGGCCCGGTCTCGACCATCTCCGCATCGACTTTCCCGACGTACAGCTCGCCTGTGATTTGCGTCAGCTGGCCGATCTTCTCCTCCAGCGTCATCGCTTGAAGCAGCTGCTGCAATTGATTGTCGTTCATCGGATTATTTCCATTCCAGCGCAGGCAGAATATCCTTCTGCAGCTCGCACATCTCGTCGATCATCTTGCAGGCCTGATAATACGTCGGCGCTTGCGGATCGAGCAGAATCGCCTGCAGCAATTTGTTTTTCGAGTTCTCCTGGAACGCTTCCAGCAGCAGGCGGTGGATCATGCCTTGAACGTGGATCGTTCCGATCACGGCCGTCGGCAGCTCCACGGTCATCGGCTTCAGGAAGACGCCTTGTCCGTTCGCGACCGCTTGCGTCTCGACGACCATGTCGTCCGGCAGCCCTTTGATGGCGCCGTTATTCGGCAGATTCACGGCGTTGATGTGGATCTCGTCGTCGAAGAAAACCGCTTCGATGATCGGAATCGCGTACTCCATGCTCGGGCATACCTTGTCTTTATTGAAGGTATACGCTTGCTCTACCCACGAATCTTGCGTTTGGACGTTCTCGAACAGCCCTTTATCCAAGCTTCCGCCGTTCGCGGCGTAGACGAAATCCGGCGTTCTCGAGCCTTCCTGCCACAGCTGCTCGCGCATCGGATCGTAGCGGTATTGCAGCGATAGGCCGGCGTAGAAATCAGCCGCGTACGATACATATTCTCCGCAGTGATTCGTTCCCGGATACGGATAATAGCCATAAATTTGGAACATCGCTCTGGACAGGGCGATATGGTCGAACTGCGCCAGACGGTTCGCCTTCTTCTCCTGCTCGCGGAAGCGCGGATACAGGTCCTCGCCGTTTTTCTTGTCCCAGATCTTCGTGAAGAAGCCGAAGTGGTTCAAGCCGCCGCCTTCGAAGCCGATCTCCTCTTCCTTCATCTCCAGGAAGTCGCACAGCTGGTGCACGCCCATGTCGAGACCGTGGCACAGGCCGACGATCCGAATCGACGTCAGCTTGGAGATCGCTTCCACGAGCTTCGCTTCCGGGTTCGTGTAGTTGATGAACCAGGCGTCCGGGCATACCTTCTCCATCATGCGGGCGATTTCCAGCATCGGGCCGAGGTTGCGAAGCGTGTGAAACATCGAGCCCGGGCCGCCGTTCTCGCCGTAGATTTGCTTGCTGCCGTACAGGCGCGGCACGTGGAAATCCTGCGACCAGTAGAAGTAGCGGTTCACTTCGATCGCGACGATGGCGAAGTCCGCTCCCGTGAGCGCTTGCTCGAGATCCGTCGTTTGCCAGATCGCCGCCGGATGGGAGAAGGAATCGAACATTTCCTTCGCATAACGGTACGTGCGGCCAACGTTGTCGGCATCGATATCCATCAGCGCGATCTCAAGCTCCGCCTGGGATTTCAAACGCGGGGAAAGCACGATATCCTGCAATGCGCCAAGGGCGAACGATACGCTGCCTGCGCCGATAAGCGCGATTTTCATTTTTTTCATGGGTGGTTGTCTCCTTTAAACGGTTTGTCGCCTTGCGATTTGATTGGCTTGCTTCCAGGCCGAATACCCGGCTCCGATAACGCCGGCGTCGCCGCCGAACGCGGGACTGACGATGCGGATGCCCGCTTTGAGATGATCCATTACCTTGCTCCTGGTATTCTCCAGCACGTTGTCGATCAGCCATAGGTTGTTGTCGATCACGGAGCCGCCCAGGACGAATACGTCAGGGTCGAGCGTCTGCATCAGCGAGGCGATCGCCCGCGAGAAATACTCGACCCACAGCCCGATTACCGCGACCGCCCGCTCGTCCTGCCGATGATAGCGCTCGAACAGCGTCATCGTCGTCGCGTCTTCGCCGAACAGCCGCTTGCTCTCTTCTTCCAGCGCCTTGCCGCTGCAAAGCGATTCCAGCGTGCCGCAGTACAAGGAAGCATGATTGTTGTCTTTGTCGGAAATAATCATACTGCCGATCTCGCCGGCATAGCCGTGCGCGCCGTGAAGCACCTCGCGATGAAGGATGATGCCGCTTCCAATTCCGGTGCTTACGGTAATATAAATCGAATGGTCGCTGTCCCTCGAAGCGCCTTGCTCCGCTTCCAGAGCAGCGATCACGTTCACGTCGTTCTCGAAATAAACGCCGCAGCCCGGAAACTGCGATGCGATCGCCGCAACGGGCACGTTTTCCAAATAGGGGATGTTGACGGCGTCCACGATATGCGTCGTGCCGCGTTTCCAAGGCACGGGCATCGCGATGCCGATCTTGCTTGCCGCATGCCCGGGATCGACGGTACCGATCATGTCGCGAATTCCCGCGAACAGCTCGTCGGCGCTGCCGAAGCTGTCCGTGAGCGCCGTTGCCTTGCGAACGAGCTCCAGCTTGTCGTTCACGAGCCCGACTCTGACGTTCGTACCTCCAATATCCACGCCGATCACAGATTCATTCATGCTTGCTGCTCCTTAATTCTTATTGCCGTCCAAATATTTCGCCGCCGCCCCGTCGAGGAAGAAATCGATATGCTCGAAGCCGAGCAGCTCCTGCGCCGGCAGCTTCGCCTGCGGATTGCCGAAGATTTCGCGGACGATCGCGGCCTTGTGTTCGCCCGTAATCGCGACGACGACCCGCTTGCTTGCCGAGATTTGGCCGAGGCCGAGCGTAATGCCCTGCTCCAGCTTCGCGCCCGCCTTGAAATATTTCTGGCCGACGACGCGGGTCGTTTCCGCCAGCTCCACGACGCTGCTGTTGTTCAACACCGGGCAGCCCGGCTCGTTCAGGCCGATGTGGCCGTTCATGCCCACGCCCATCAAACTGAACGTGATGGGATGCCGTTCGATGAAGCGGTCGATTCGCTCGCATTCCGCCTTCAGATCCGCTTTCGTCCCGTCGTAGAATACGATACGGGACTCGTCGAGCGGCAAGAGCGAGAACAGGTCCGCGTTCATCATTTGAAAGCAGCTTCCCTCGGAGCCGCGGCCGATGCCGACCCATTCGTCCAGGCTGACGATGCGAAGCGACTTGATCGGGCCCGCCGGGTCGACGGCGTCCGCGAATTCGCGGTAGCTCTTCTGCGGCGTGCTGCCGGAAGCGAGACAGAAGACCGGGTCCGCTTCATGCGTCAGGTTGCGAAGCATTTCGTCTGCAATCGCACGGGCCAGCTCCGCTTCGGTTTCGAATATGCGTATCACGGATGGTCACTTCCCTTCAAATTCGTATGAGGCCGGTATTCGCTCGGCATGCGTTAGTCCGCGAGGACATGAATCATTTCCTGCTGCAGGATCAGAATCGCCGCGCCGATCGCCGCCGAGTCCGACGAATCGCTCACCGAAATCTTCGGATCCCAATCGGTGTACTGCGTTACGTATTCGGCGGTTCGCGTCAATAGGCGATCCGGGAACAGCGCCACGGTCTTGCCGCTGATCACGACGCGGTTGATATCGAGAATGCTGATCATATTCGTAATGACGAGCGCGAGATGACGGGCCACGTATTCCGCGCAAGCGTCGCGTCCTTCTGCCGAAGCCAGATCGTAGCTGCCGTGTAGCGTCTCGATGCCGAGCTTGCTTTCGAGCCAGCCGACGGAGGACGGCGTCTTCCGGTAGTCCGGATCGAAGCACATGTATTCCAGCTCGCCCGCGCTCGCGTTGAAGCCCCGGTGCAGCTCTTTGTTCAGAATGATGCCCGCGCCGACGCCGTCGCCGACCGAGATATGAATGAGATCGTTGACGGGCTCCTCGGCGTTCTCCAGGTTGCGGAATTCCGCCAGGATCGAGGCGTTCACGTCGTTCTCGATCAATACGGGCAGCCGTGCGCGCTGCGTAAGATTATCGATGATCGGTTCGTAGGGATAATCTTCCTCCCTGCGATCGGCGGTATGCATGCGGATCGTCTTCTTGCGGCGGTTGATCGCGCCGTCCACCCCGATGCCGATGCCTACGATGGTGCCGCCGATCTCCTCGGCCTTCTTCCGCATCCGTTCCACGATTTCGTCGAAGACCGCCGCGAATTGCTCGCCGTGGAACGCGATCGGCGTGTCGATCGCATAGGAATCGACGATCCTGCCGTACAGGTTGACGAGCAGCGCTTTCATTCGCTTGCCGATCGTCTGAATGCCGATCGTCACGTAGCTGTTCCCGTTGAAGCGGTATACCGTCCGCTTCCGCCCGAGCCCGCCGGCGCCCTCGCGGCTCTCGCCCGTCGCCGTCAGCAGGCCGATCTGCTCGAAGTAATTGACGATCTTGCTCACGGTCACGAAGCTCATGGCCGTCTTCTCCGTAATTTCCACCTTGGCCAGCTCGGGATGCTGCAGCAGGATATCGAAGATGATTTTGCGGTTCTCGTCTTTTATGTCGTTTGGCAGAAATGACTTCACGCGCTCGCCCCTTTCGATGTCGCACGAATGACTTGCTCAGGAATTACTTAATATTGTTTCTTAATCTCATTTCTTAATTCAATTATTTAATTTTATTTAATAATTGGACGCAGGAAGAAATCCGACTCGTTAATTACCCCTTATTATAATGCGATCGATCGCAGTGTCAATGGCAACATTCGACAAAATACGAAAGAAGCGCGAAAGAAGCGCGGCAACCTCCCTCCCGCTTACGGGTTCGGGCTTAGGCGCTTCCCGGGCTCGCGGCCCCGCCGCATACAGGCGCAGCGCGGCTTTGGCGTCCGTGCATACTTCGCGGCCAAGTCCCTGTTCGTCCGGTTGCCAGACCGGCCGACCTTCGTCGTTATGAGCGGGTTTCGAACGGAGGCGGCCGCGAAGAAAACCAATCCCTCGCCGCCGCACTGGTCTTGACCGGCTTGCAGCATTTAACGTCGCACCACGCGCGATGGGAGCCTCGGTCCTCGGCGGATCGGCGAAGCACCCGATGCTCGCTATTGGATGTACGTTATCGGCAATCCGCCAGCCGGAGCCTCGGCCGGCCCCCCTGTACATGAACCGGCGTTCCTATTCGCCGCGCCGCTCGAACCGTTCGTACAGCTCGGGCGTATTCAAATTGACGAAAGCCGCTTCCTCCGCTTCGCTCAAGGCGATTACCGTCGTTCGCAGCTCGCCCAGGAGCGACATGAGCCGCAGATCGCCTTGTTCCAGCCGCCGCGCCAGCACATGAACCGCGCTTGCATGATAGAGCGCATGGAACGGTTGACCCGGCGTTAGCACGACTTGCGGGATGGCGCCTTGCTCCGCTGCGCTTGCAGCTTGTCCTGCCGCTTCGCCGTCCATTGGCCCGCCGGCGCCGATGGACGGCCGCAGGCTTGCATCCGCCAGTCCGAAACCTTCGGCTTCGGCCCCGGACTGCGCTCCGCCGCCCTCGGCCGCCTGCAGCAGCCGCGCGAACAGCCCAACCGATACCGTCGGCATGTCGCATGCCATGACGAAGGCATAGCCGCGCTCCGGCACGGCGCCGAGCGCCGCGTGAAGACCGGCGAGCGGTCCGCTTCCCGGGTACGCGTCTGCCGCGGTCACGATCTCGTCCGCGCCCGCAAGCCCTTGCAGCAGCGCTCCGTACTCCCGGCCCCGCGCTTCCGTGCCGCAGGCGACGATCAGGCGCCGAATGCCCAGCGCCGCCATCCGTTCCGCCAAATGCCGCACCAGCGGCTTGCCCGCGATCGGCAGCAGCGCCTTGTCCCTTCCCATGCGCGTGCTCTGTCCGCCGGCCAGAACGACGCCGGTCACCTCTTCTGCCCGCATGTTCATCCTCCTGTTCATCCATCGTTTCATCCTGTCGAAGCTGCCTTTTCTCCCAGTATAAGACGAGCGGATTGCATTGGGAAAGAGCGCGCCTGCAAACATCCAGCCGCGAACAGGAAAAATCGGGCCAAATAGGGAAGGATACACATAGCCGGCCATCGCCAACCGATTAGCCGCTTGCCAAGGCAACATGCGATCATGCAGCGGCGCAGCATCGCTTTCGCGGCAGGGAACGATTGGCGGCTTCGCGGGAAGCAGCAGCCCTTACATGAACCGAACCAACAAGAGAGGACGATGCGCATGACATGGGAAGATATCGTTAAAGGACGCCGATCCATTCGCAAATTGACCAATACGCCGGAGGTACCGCGTTCGCAGATCGAGAACGTCGTCCGGCTTGCGCTGCACGCGCCGTCGGCCTTCAATATGCAGAGCGGCCGGCTCGTCGTGTTGACCGGCGGGCAGCATGAACGGCTGTGGGACATCGTGACGGAGACGCTTCGGGCCCATGTGCCGGCCGAGAAATTCGGCCCGACGCAGGAGCGCATGAACGGGTTCCGCGCCGGCGCCGGCACGGTGCTGTTCTTCGAGGACGAGGCCGCGGTCAGGACGACGCAGGAGAAATCGCCGCCGTCGTACCAGATGCATTTTCACCATTGGTCGCAGCAAGGATCGGCCATTCTGCAGTATGCCGTCTGGCTCGGCTTGACCGACCAAGGCCTCGCCGCTTCGCTGCAGCACTATAATCCGATCATCGATGACCAAGTGAGGCGCGAGTGGGAGATCCCGGACAACTGGTCGCTCGTCGCCCAAATGCCTTACGGCCGGGCGGCGGAGACGCCGGGAGAACGCTCCTTCCTCCCTTACGAAGACGTCGTGAAGTGGCATTAACGGTTAACGACTGCAACTCCTTGAAGCCGGACGGGCATCGTCCGGCTTTTTGGCAAGTACGGGCCGGCTTCCCTGGCGCAAAACAGTAAAATTTCCGAAGAAGACAAGCCTCGACAGCTTGCGTGCATTCGCCATGCTATGCTTGTGGACGAGCCGTAATCGAGGAGGATCATTATGAACCGAACCTGGCAATTCGCCGCTGCCTGCATCATCATCGCGTCGGCGCTGATAGCCGTGCTGCCGGGCGAGCGGCGGAACATGCAAGCCTCCCCTGCTTCTGCGGGCGCAGCGGCGCAAGACCCGGCGGAACAGCGTGCCGGCTCGCAAACCGCGAATTCTTCTTCGGACGGGTCGATAGATACGAACGTCTATGGCCATGCTCCGCCGGTTACGCATAGAAGGCTCGCCCTCTCGTTGAACGGGAAGCCGCTGGAGCTTACGATAGACGCCATGGAAACCGGCCGCGGAACGATGCTTCTCGGCAGCGTCGGCAACGGCGCGGCGATTCAGCCCTGGCCCGGTCACGACAAGGAATTCGTCGCGGAAATCGACAGCAATCTGTATGCGGTCGACGTCGCGTCGGCGCGGATCGAGAAGCTGCTGGAGGATGAAAGCGGCATATACAAGCTTCAGGACGTAGAGGGCGACATCCTGGAGGACTCCGCTTCGCCCGTCTGGGGCGCGAACCCGGCCATCAGTCCGGACGGCCGTACGCTGATCTTCTTCTCCAATCGCAATGCGGCGTACGACCGCGGCTATAACGGCTTCATGTGGCGCAAAAACCTCGATACGGGCGAGGAGCGGCCCATCCTGGCCGGCGGCTATTCCGTCATCGGCTGGGGACTGAGCAAGGAGCTGTTCATCCGCCGCGCCGACCGCATTATGGAAGTGGACGTCTCCCGCGGCACGGAGACGGAGATCGCTCCCTTCTCTCAGATCGCCGCCGTCTCGTATCCGTACTTGATCAACCAGGCCGAGCCTGGCAAACTGAGCGTCACATACTTGGTTACGGGCGAAACCGCTTCCTACGGCTATCCGGGGTTGAACGCGGTCCGGCAAATCTCCCCTTCCCCTTACGGCTCGTGGGCCGTGCTCGTCAACCAGACCCGCAGGGACGAGGCGGGAAGCGCCATCGATCTGATCAATCTGTGCACGGGCGAGGTCCGCCGCGTCTTCAAGGACGCGGAGCCGCCCGCCTATGTGAGCTGGACGGCCGACGACGCTTTCGTACTGTATTCGGAGTCGGAGAAAGCCGGCCGGGCTTCCGGCCGCGCCGGTACCCTCGTGCGGCTGGAGCCGCTGCTGGACAAGCCCGTGCTATGAACCGCGGGCAAGATCCGGCGCGAGGAATGAGAACCAAACGCGAAGAAGCCTCCGCAACCGCGCTTGCCGCAGTCTTGGAGACTTCTTCTACATTATTGCGTCGTGCATTGCATCACGATTAAGTCACCTTGCATAGCGCCCTCTTGGAGAAGAGGGCTGACGACGGTCAAGCCTTCGGATCGAACGAGCTCTTCAGCGACACGATCCGGTTGAATACGACGCGCCCCGCGCTCGTATGCTTCGGATCGACATTGAAGTAGCCGTGGCGGAAGAACTGGAACTTGTCCTGTCCTTGCGCTTCCTTCATGTTCGGCTCGACGAAGCCTTGCAGCGTCGTCAGCGAATTCGGGTTAATGCGTTCCAGGAACTCCTTGTCCGCGCCCTCCTCCTCGTCGAGGAGCAGCGGCTCGAACAGGCGGAATTCGGCCGGAACCGCCCGCGTCGCCTCGACCCAGTGAATCGTGCCTTTGACTTTGCGGCCGGTGAAGCCGGTGCCGCTCTTCGTCTCGGGGTCGTACGTGCAGCGCAGTTCGACGACATTGCCGTCCGCGTCCTTGATCGCTTCTTCGCACTTGATGAAATACGCGTTCTTCAGACGCACTTCATTGCCCGGGAAGAGGCGGAAATATTTGTTCGGCGGATTCTCCATGAAGTCGTCCTGCTCGATGTAGATTTCGCGCGAGAACGGGATTTGACGCGTGCCCATCGCTTCGTTCTCCGCATTGTTCTCGGCCTCCAGCAGCTCCACTTGCCCTTCCGGGTAGTTGGTGATGACGACCTTGAGCGGCTGCAGGACGGCCATCGTGCGCGGCGCCTTCAGCTTCAGGTCTTCGCGGATGAAGAACTCCAGCATCCGTTCGTCGACGACGCTGTATGCGCGGGCAACGCCGATCTCGCGGCAGAACGCGCGGAGCGCTTCCGGCGTGTAGCCTTTGCGGCGCAGGCCGCTGATCGTCGGCATGCGCGGATCGTCCCAGCTCTCGACGACGCCTTGGTCGACGAGCATTTTCAGGTAGCGCTTGCTCATGATCGTGTTCGTCACGTTCAGACGCGCGAATTCGTATTGGCGCGGCTTCGCTTCCATCTCGCATTCTTCGATGACCCAATCGTACAGCGGACGGTGAGCCTCGAATTCCAGCGTGCAGACGGAATGCGTCACGCCTTCGATGGCATCGCTGATCGGATGCGCGTAGTCGTACATCGGGTAGATGCGCCACGCGTCGCCGGTCCGGTGATGATGGGCGTGCGCGATGCGGTACAGCGCAGGGTCGCGCAGGTTAATGTTCGGCGAAGCCATGTCGATTTTGGCGCGCAGGATGCGTTCGCCGTCCTTGAACTCGCCGGCCCGCATGCGCGCGAACAAGTCGAGGTTCTCTTCGACGCCGCGGTCGCGGTACGGACTGTTCTGCCCGGGCTGCGTCAGCGTTCCGCGCATCTCGCGCATTTGCTCGGCGGACAGGTCGCAGACGAACGCTTTGCCTTTCTTGATCAGCAGCACGGCGCGGTCGTACAGCTCTTCGAAATAATCGGAGGCGAAGCGCAGGTCGTCCCACTCGAAGCCGAGCCAGCGGACGTCCTCCTGAATCGATTCGACATACTCCGTATCTTCTTTCGCCGGGTTCGTATCGTCGAAGCGCAAATTGGTTTTGCCGTTGAACTCGTCGGCCAGCTCGAAGTTGAGGCAGATCGACTTGGCATGGCCGATATGCAGGTATCCGTTCGGCTCCGGCGGAAACCGCGTAACGACCTCGCTGACCTTGCCGGACTGCAGGTCGTCGCTCACGATGTTTTTGATAAAGTTAGAGGATGATGCCTTATTCTCCATAACGACCAACCTTTCCCAACAGGAATTTCTTATCCTACTATCATACACAATTTTCGCCTTATATATAAATAGCAAACTTCTTCCCGTGCCATCCTAAGAAGGATCTTGACTTTCCGTCCGGCGATTATATACTTAGGTTAGCTAATGAAATTAAAAAAGGAGCATCGCACTCATGCAAGACGACCATGATCCTGCTCGCGCCGATGAACGCGAGCATCCCCCTCCGGCCGCGCTCGAGCTCGTACGCGCGCTGCGCCGGCTCCGCCAGCTGCCGTGGAACAGCCGCAGCCCGATCGAGAACTGCACGCCGGGCGAAACGATGACGCTGTTCTGCATCCGCCGGGCGACCGAAGGCAATCCTGCCGGGGTCAAGGCTTCCGAGCTCAGCAGCATGCTGAACGTCGCCTCCCCGACGATTACGCAGAGCGTCAATCTGCTTGTGGCCAAAGGGCTGCTGCAGCGCAACGCCGATCCGAGCGACCGCCGGGCCGTCCGCATCACGCTGACGGAGGAAGGCGACCGGCTCACCGGGCAGGCGCAGGAGGCCATGCAGGAGCGCATGAAAGCGCTCGTCGCGCATCTCGGCTCCGACCGGGCGCATCTGCTGATCGAATTGCTGAACGAAGTCGGCGCGTTCTTCCGCGGCGCGGACGACGACACGGAATCCAGGGGCGGCCCTTGGTGCAGGCCCGGCTGGAATCCCCCCACTACTCCCGAAGAAGGTGAATGAGATTTTATGCTGAAACTGCTTCGCATGCTGAGACCGTACCGCTTGATCGTTTTTTTCGTCCTGTTGTTCGTATTTCTCCAGTCGTTGTCGGATCTGTACCTGCCGACGCTGCTGTCCGACATCGTCGACAACGGCGTCGTCAAGGGCGACAATCCGTATATTTGGAAAATCGGCGGCTTCATGCTGTTCATCGCGCTCGCCGGCGGCCTCTGCTCCATCGGAGCGAGCTACCTGTCCGCCAAGTCGTCCGGCGGCTTCGGCCGCGACCTGCGCAGCCGCGTCTTCGCGCACGTCGAGAAGTATTCCTTGCACGAATTCGATAAAATCGGCACCGCCTCGCTCATTACGCGGACGACCAACGACATCACGCAAGTACAGCAGGTGCTCATGATGATGATGCGCGTCATGGTCGCGGCGCCGATGATGTGCTTCGGCGGGATTATTATGGCGCTCTACAAGGACGCCCATCTCTCGCTCATCATTATCGTCATCGTGCCGATTCTCGCGCTCGTCATCCTGACCGTCGTCAGCCGCGGCGTGCCGCTGTTCAAGGTGATGCAGGTCAAGATCGACAAGCTGAACCTCGTCCTGCGCGAGAACCTGACCGGCATCCGCGTCATCCGTTCCTTCAACCGGACGAAGCATGAGCAAGCCCGCTTCAACGACGCCAACCTGGATTTGACGAACACGGCCATCAAGGTCAACCGCATCATGGCATCCTTGATGCCGATCATGATGCTCGTCCTGAACTTCGCCAGCTTGTTCATCGTCTGGTTCGGCGGGCTGCGCATCGATCACGGCCACATGGCCGTCGGCGATTTGATGGCCTTCATCCAATACGCGTGGCAGATCATGTTCGCGCTGATCTTCGCCTCCATGATGTTCGTCATGATTCCGCGGGCATCGGCTTCCGCTTCGCGGATCAACGAGGTGCTGAACATGGTGCCGGATATTAACGATCCGGCCGGCCGGGCGGCGCAGCGTGCGGACGCGCGCGGAGAGCTCGCGTTCAATAATGTCTCCTTCCACTACCCGGGCGCCGAAATGCCGGCGCTGTCGAACATTTCCTTCACCGCGGGCCGCGGGGAAGTAACGGCGATCATCGGCGGTACCGGCTCCGGCAAATCGACGCTGATCAACCTGATTCCGCGCTTCTACGACGTCACGGACGGCAGCATCACCGTGGGCGGCGTGGATATCCGCGAGATGACGCAGGAAGAGCTGCGCGCGGGCATCGGCCTCGTGCCGCAGAAGGCCGTGCTCTTCACGGGCACGATCGCGGAGAACATCCGTTTCGGCAAGGATGACGCCTCGGACGAGGATATCCGCCATGCCGCCGTCGTGGCGCAGGCGTACGATTTCGTCTCCGAGATGAAGGACGGCTTCGAATCGCCGATCGCGCAGGGCGGCACGAACGTCTCCGGCGGACAGAAGCAGCGCTTGTCCATCGCCCGCGCGCTCGTCCGCAAACCGTCGATCTACCTGTTCGACGACAGCTTCTCGGCGCTCGACTTCAAGACCGACGCGAAGCTCCGCGCGGCGCTGCGCAGCGAGACGACCGACGCCACCGTATTGATCGTGGCGCAGCGGGTCAGCACCGTCATGGACGCCGACCGGATCATCGTGCTCGACGACGGCCAAGTGTCCGCGATCGGCACGCACCGCGAGCTGCTGCAATCGTCGACCGTTTACCGCGAAATCGTGACGTCACAGCTGTCAGAGGAGGAGATCGCATGAGTGACCAACAGCAACGTCCCGCAGGCGGCCCAGGCGGCCAGCGTCCGGGAGGACCTCCGCCGGGCGGCTTCGGCTTCGGACCGGGCCGCGGCGGTCCGGGCGGCATGGGCATGCCCGTGCAGAAAGCGAAGGATTTCAAGGGCACGCTTCGCCGCTTGATCGGCTACCTGCGTCCGCATCGTTTCGCGCTGCTCATCGTCCTGCTGACGGCCGTGCTCAGCACGCTATTCTCCATCGTCGGCCCCAAAATCATGGGCAAAGCGACGACGAAGCTGTTCGAAGGCATCATGGCCCGCTTCAATGGGCAGGCGGACGCGAAGATCGATTTTCATTACATTTGGGAAATTCTCGCCGTGCTGGGCGTGCTCTATATGATCAGCGCCCTGTTCAGCTTCATTCAGCAGTACGTCATGGCGAGCGTGGCGCAGAAAACCGTTTACGGCCTGCGCAAGGACGTGAACGACAAGCTCGAGAAGCTGCCGCTCAAGTTCTTCGATTCCCGTACGCACGGGGAAATTCTGAGCCGCGCCGTCAACGACGTGGACAACATCAGCGGCACGCTGCAGCAGAGCTTGACGCAGTTCATTACCGCGTTCGTCACGCTCATCGGCGTTATCGTCATGATGCTGACGATCAGCTGGATCATGACGCTGATCACGATCGTGACGCTGCCGCTCAGCGTCATCGCGATCAAGATGATCGCGAAGCGGTCGCAGCTGTATTTTAAAGGCCAGCAGAAGGCGCTCGGCGAGCTCAACGGCCATGTCGAAGAGATGTACACCGGCCACAACATCGTGAAGGCGTTCGGCCACGAGAAGAAATCGATCGGCAAATTCAACGACGTGAACGAGCAGCTGTACGAATCCGGCTGGCGCGCGCAGTTCGTCTCCGGCATGATCATGCCGATCATGGGCTTCATCGGCAACATCGGCTACGTGCTTGTCAGCGTGGCGGGCGGCATTCTCGTCCTGCACAGCCGCATCACGATCGGCGACGTGCAGGCGTTCATCTCCTACTCGCGCCAGTTCGCGATGCCGATCACCCAGACGGCGCAAATCGCCAATATCATTCAGTCGACGATCGCGTCGGCCGAACGGATTTTCGAATTGCTGGACGAGGAAGAGGAAGTACCGGAAGCGGCGAGACCGGTCGCGCTCGCGGCCAGCGACGACGGCATGAAGGTGCGCGGCGACGTCAGCTTCAACCATGTGCAGTTCCGCTATAAGGACGATACGCCGCTGATCGAGGATATGGACATTCATGTGCATTCCGGCCAGATGATCGCCATCGTCGGACCGACCGGCGCCGGCAAAACGACGCTGATCAATCTGCTCATGCGCTTCTACGAGCTGAACGGCGGCAGCATCACGATCGACGGCACGCCGATCACGGAGCTCAAGCGCGGCGACCTGCGCAGCCTGTTCGGCATGGTGCTGCAGGATACGTGGCTGTTCAACGGGACGATCCGCGACAACATCGCGTACGGCCGCGAAGGCGCGACGGAAGAGGACGTGGTCGCGGCAGCCCGCGCGGCATACGCGGACCATTTCATCCGGACGCTGCCCGAGGGCTACGATACGGTGCTGAACGAAGAGGCATCGAACATCTCGCAAGGGCAGAAGCAATTGCTGACGATCGCCCGCGCCATCCTGGCGGACCCGGCGATCCTCATTCTCGACGAAGCGACGAGCAGCGTCGATACGCGGACCGAGATCCATATCCAGCGCGCCATGAGCGAGCTGATGGAAGGCCGCACGAGCTTCGTCATCGCGCACCGCTTGTCGACGATTCGCGACGCGGACCTGATCCTCGTCATGAACCACGGCACGGTCATCGAGCAAGGCTCGCATGAAGAACTGCTCGCCGCGGGCGGCTTCTACGCCGACCTGTACGAGAGCCAGTTCAGCCAGAAGCGGACGCAGGACGTGAGCTAGGATGTTTTGAGCGTGAGGCGCCTTGGCGGCGAGGTCCATGAGGCGCTGGGGCGCTGGGTCTGCGCCGAGGCGGCGAGGAGGATAGCGGCCGGGCGGGGCGGCGGCGCTTGCTGCCTGTGCTGCAGGCGCGACGCCTGTGCGCTGGCGCTGGGCCGCGCTGCGGATAGCCGCTAGGCCGGGTTGCGGCGGCACAGCGGCCGGACTTAGGCGACCGCGCTTGCTGCCTGTGCGGCGGGCGACGCCTGTGCGGCGAGATGGATAGCCGCTGGGCCGCACAGCGGCTGCACAGCGGCTGCACAGCGGCCGGGCTTAGGCGACGGCGCTTGCTGCTTGTGCTGCAGGCGCGACGCCTGTTCGCTGGCGCTGGGCCGCGCTGCTGCTGGCAACTGCCTGCTCGGCTGCTTGCGAGGCGCTGTGCTGCGGACGCGGCGACTTGGTAGAGCGCTCCTGAAAGTATACTAGAGGAACAAACCAGCGAGCTCCGGACAAACGCCTTTTGAACAAAGTCATGAACGACGCTAGCGAACTCAATACACGCTATTCGCCGCTGTAAGCTGCTTGCCGCACTGTAACGAACCCCAGTATCGCTATTCGGCCTATTGAGCCCGCTGGCAGGTGGATTTCACCTCGATAAAGCACGCTGGATTCGTTAGAGTTGTTCAAACCTTTCGTTTGCCCGATTAAGGTGTATACGATTCGCTAGCAGCAAGCCAGCTGCGCAATAACGTAACTTTTAGCGTATGCTGACAGGCGGCAGATGTCAGGTGCAGCCTACCAAAAACGGCCCTCTTCGATCAAGCCGCGCTTGATCGGGAGAGGGCCGTTTTTTTGCCGATTGCCAGACCTTGTGCTGCACCGGATACGACTCTTTCGGCGTTTCTCGCCGATTCCCGCGCCGGGTGCAGTTCCCGGGCCAGGGCGCTCATTATCCGCTTTGGGCTACCCGTAAAATCCGCGCCGTCAGCCTGTCTGCCGCCCAAACGCCTCGCGGGGACTCGCACGATCGCGGCAGCCCGCTCAGACGCCTCGCGGGGACTCGCACGATCGCGGCAGCCCGCCCAGACGCTTCGCGGGGCTTCGCACGATCGCGGCAGCCCGCCCCAAACGCTTCGCGGGGACTCGCACGATCGCGGCAGCCCGCCCCAAACGCTTCGCGGGGACTCGCACGACCGCGGCAGCCCGCCCAAACGCTTCGCGGGGACTCGCACGATCGCGGCAGCCCGCCCAAACGCTTCGGGGGACTCGCACGATCGCGGCAGCCCGCTCAGACGCTTCGCGGGGCTTCGTACGACCGCGGCAGCCCGCCCAAACGCTTCGGGGGACTCGCACGATCGCGGCAGCCCGCCCGAACGCTTCGCGGGGACTCGCACGATCGCGGCAGCCCGCCCCAAACGCTTCACGGGGACTCGCACGATCGCGGCAGCCCGCTCGAACGCCTCACGGGGACTCGCACGACCGCGGCAGCCCGCCCAAACATCTTACGGCCCTCGCACGATTCCGGCAGCCCGCCCAAACGTCTCACGGCCCACGCACGATCGCGGCAGCCCGCGGAACGTTTCACGCGATGCTTAATGAAACGCGGGCACGCCCGGCCTTCCCGCGAAGCGGTCCGGCGCGAAGCTTGCCGCCGCCCCCGCCACGGGCGGTTCCTCGCCGCTAAGCAGGCGGACGGCCATGGCAGCGGTCGCCGGGCTGAGCAGGATGCCGTTGCGGTAGTGGCCGGCGGCGATCAGCACGTTCGGGCTGCCGGGCACCGCGCCGATGAGCGGCCAGCCGTCGCGCGTCGCCGGACGGAGGCCGGCCCACTTCATGACGGGGTTACGCCCGTCCAGAAACGGAAACACCCGCGGCGTCCAGCGGGTCAGCCGGGCGATGCCGCGTTCCGTAACGGACGTGTCATAGCCGGCCGCATCCTCGGAGGCGCCGCAAATAAGGCGGCCGTCCTGCTTTTGCACCCAGTAGGCCTGGCTGGAGAACACCATGTGCCGCACGCGCTCGGGCTCTCCCGCTCCCGCAGCGCCGCCCGCCGCGGAGCCTGCCAAATCAAAGGCGCAAATCTGCCCCCGGATCGGGTGAACCGGGATCGGGAACCCGCACAGCTCCGCGTACGCGTTCGCCCACGCGCCGGCGCAGACGACGAGCGCGTCGCCGCTGATGCGGCCATGCGCGCCCGTCTCCACGGCGGCCGCGACCGCGCCATCGCCGTCCAAGCCGCCCGAGCCGCCCGAGCCGCGCAGCGGCGTAATCTCGCCCGCGTGCTCAAGCAGCCGCACGCCGAGCCTGCGGCACGCCGCTTCCAGCGCGGCGACCAGCTTCGGCGCGTGCACATGCGACTCCACGGGGCAATAGAGCGCCCCGGCGATGCCCGGATGCAGCCGCGGTTCCAGCGTGCGCAGCCGCTCAGGGCCGACCAGCTCCGAGGACGCCCCGAACCGCTGCTGCCACGCAAGCCGTGCCTGCAGCGGCTGCAAATCCGCCTCGTGCAGCGCCACCGTCAAGCAGCCGCTGGCGACGAGCTCCGCCGATAGGCCGGACACCTCTTCCACCGCGCGCACCCATTCGGGATAGCGGTGCAGGCTGTCCAGGCACAGCCGGAAGAACGCGTCCGGCTGTTCGGCGTTCTCCGTGAAAGGCGCAAGCATGCCGGCCGCGGCGCCGGACGCCTGCCCGCCGACGCGCCCCGGCTCGACGACGGTCACTGCGTCTCCGGCGAGCGCGGCCTCGAACGCGCAGGACAGGCCGATGATGCCACCGCCCAGGATAACGATATGCCGGCTCATGGCGTTTCGCTCTCCGCCCGCGGCGCGACGGCACCGGCCCCCCTGCTTCCGGTCAAGCCGGCACGCGCAGGCTCGGCGGCGCCGAACGGCGCCGAGACGCCTTCTTCCGCGCTGCTCGCCGACGCATAGCGGCGCATCGCGATCCGGCCGGACAGGTATGACAGCCGCCCGGACTCGACGGCAAGCCGCATCGCATAGGCCATGCCTACAGGGTCCTGCGCCTTCGCCACCGGCGTATTCGCCAGAATGCCGGAAGCGCCCAGCTCCATCGCCTGGACGATGTCGGCGGCGGAGCCGATACCCGCATCCACGATGATCGGCACGCCCGCCTCTTCGACGATCAGCCCGAGGTTATACGGGTTCAGCAGGCCCAGCCCCGTGCCGATCGGCGCGCCGCCGGGCATGACGGCGGCCGCGCCGGCTTCCTCCAGCCTTTTGCACAGAATCGGATCGTCCGACGTGTACGGCAATACGACGAATCCTTCTTTCACGAGCCGCTCGGTCGCCCGCAGCGTCTCGATCGGGTCAGGCAGGAGCGTCCGCGGATTGGCGCTGATTTCGACCTTGATCCAGTCGCTCAGTCCCGCCGCCTTGGCGAGCCTCGCGATCCGCACCGCCTCGTCGGCATTGCTCGCGCCGGAGGTGTTCGGCAGGAACTGATAGCTGCCTCCGTCCAAATGCTGCAGGATCGCATCGTCCTCGGTATAGTCCAGGTTAACGCGCCGCACCGCGAACGTCACCACCTCCGCATCAGACGCCGTCAGCGCCTGCCGGAACACGAACGGACTCGGAAAACGGCCCGTGCCGAGAAAGAATCGGGAGCGCAGCTTCCTCCCGCCGATGACCAGCTCGTCACCGCCGTTAAATGCCATATTTTCAATTCCCGTCATCCCCTTAGCCTCCCCCGACAAAATGAACCAGCTCCACCACGGCGCCGTCCGCAAGCCGGGCCGCCGCCCACGACTCGCGGGCGATGATCTCGCCATTCAATTCGACGACCATGCTCCGGCCCTCCAAGCCGAGCGAAGCGACCAATTCTTCCACGGACTGCGCGGTCGTCAGCTCGCGGCGTCCGTTCAAGGTCAGCTCGAACGGCCCGGGCTCGCCGGCCTGATCGATTGCTGCCGCTTCGTCGCCAGCCGCCCCCCGGCCCCCCGCGCTTGCGGCGCTGCCGAGCTCGCCCGCTGCGGCTTCGCCGCCAATGCCGCCCTGCGTTTCCGCCGCTTCTTCAACGGCAGCCGCCTGATACAGCCGGCCGTCATCCCGAGGCGCTCCCGCAGCCGCAGCCGCATCGATCCGCGCCCGGAACGAGCGGCATGTATCCGCAGGGCTCGCGCTGCCCACGATGGCGGACACCGCGCAAATCCGCGTCGCCCCCGCCGCGAGCACTTCGTCCACGTTGCCAAGCGCGATGCCGCCGATGGCGACCCACGGAATGCGCACATGTTCCGCCGCCTCGCGGACGTAGGCGGTCGTCACCGCCGTTCTGCCCGGCTTCGTGCCCGTCGGGTAGACCGGACCGACGCCGATATAGTCCGCGCCGCCCCGCTCGGCCGCGAGCGCCTGCTCCAGGCTGTGCGTCGAGATGCCGATGATCGCATCCGGCCCGAGCATCCGCCTTGCTTCGGCAAGCGGCAGATCGTCCTGGCCGAAATGCGCCCCGTCCGCCCCTACCGCGATTGCGATGTCGATATGATCGTTAATAATGAGCGGCACGCCGTATTGATTCGTTAATTCGCGCAGCGCCCGGGCGTCCTCCAGAATCTCTTCTTTCGAAGCGTCCTTGCTCCGCAGCTGGACGATGTCGGCCCCGCCGAGAATCGCCTGCTCCATGACATCCAGCATGCTGCGCCCGGGGTGATAATTCGCCGCCGTGATCGCGTACAGCTTGAAGTCGCGCCAGTTCTTCCTCTCCATGCTTCCCCTCTCCCTCGCTCCGTTCAATTTGACCGGCTAACGCCCGGGCATCCGGCTATTTACGAATAAATCGAACCCCCGCCGACCCGAAAAGCGTTCGCCTGCTCTTTCATCCCCGCCTCGATCGCTTCCTGCGTCTCCAGCCCGTTCGCCGCCGCGTAGTCGCGGATATCCTGTGTAATGCGCATGCTGCAAAATTTCGGGCCGCACATCGAGCAGAAATGCGCCGATTTCGCCGCTTCCGCCGGCAACGTCTCGTCGTGATACGCCATCGCCCGCTCGGGGTCGAGCGACAGATGGAACTGATCCTGCCAGCGGAACTCGAACCGCGCTTTCGACAGCGCGTCGTCCCGCAGCTTCGCCCGCGGATGCCCTTTGGCCAGGTCGGCGGCGTGGGCGGCGATTTTGTACGTAATGACGCCTTCCTTCACATCCTCCTTGTTCGGCAAGCCCAGATGCTCCTTCGGCGTCACGTAGCACAGCATCGCCGTACCGAACCAGCCGATCATCGCGGCCCCGATCGCCGACGTGATGTGGTCGTAGCCCGGCGCGATGTCCGTCGTCAGCGGCCCCAGCGTGTAGAACGGCGCCTCTTTGCACACCTCGAGCTGCCGGTCCATGTTTTCCTTGATGAGATGCATCGGCACATGGCCCGGACCTTCGATCATCACCTGCACGTCGTGCTTCCAAGCGATATGCGTCAGCTCGCCGAGCGTCTCCAGCTCCCCGAACTGCGCCTCGTCGTTGGCGTCGGCGATGGAGCCCGGGCGCAGACCGTCGCCGAGCGAGAACGCCACGTCGTACTTCTTCATGATTTCGCAGATTTCATCGAAATGCGTATACAGGAAGTTCTCCTTGTGATGCGCCAGACACCACGCCGCCATGATCGAACCGCCCCTGGAGACGATGCCCGTCACGCGCTTGGCCGTCAGCGGAATGTAGCGCAGCAGCACGCCCGCATGGATCGTAAAATAATCCACGCCCTGCTCCGCCTGCTCGATCAGCGTGTCGCGGTACACTTCCCATGTCAGATCTTCCGCCTTGCCGTCCACCTTCTCGAGCGCCTGATAGATCGGCACCGTGCCGACGGGAACGGGAGAGTTGCGGATGATCCATTCGCGGGTCGTGTGAATGTTTTTGCCGGTGGACAGGTCCATGATCGTGTCCGCGCCCCAGCGGGTCGCCCACGTCATCTTCTCGACCTCTTCCTCAATGGAGGAGGCGACGGCGGAATTGCCGATATTGGCGTTGATTTTAACGTGAAAATGCCGCCCGATAATCATCGGCTCGCTCTCCGGATGGTTGATGTTCGCGGGAATGATCGCCCGTCCCTCGGCCACCTCGCGGCGGACGAACTCGGGATCCATCCCTTCGCGGATCGCGATGAACGCCATCTCCGGCGTCACGATGCCCTGCCTTGCGTAGTGCAGCTGCGTCACGTTGCGGCCTACCCGCGCCCGCAGCGGCTGACGCTTCAAGCCGGGGAAGAGCGCCGCGCCCTTCTTCGCCGCCGTCTCCTCGCTGTGGTAGCCGTTATCCAGCGCCACGATCGTCCGTCCTTCGTAGGCTTCGACGTCGCCGCGCTCCGCGATCCACGCCGCCCGCAGAGCGGGAAGCCCTTGCGTCACGTCCGTCCGACAGGCCGGGTCCGTATAAGGGCCGCTTGCATCGTACACGCGCAGCGGCGCGTTGGCCTCCGCTCCGTTCCTGCCCGTCGTCGGCGAAAGCCCGATCTCTCTCATCGGCACGCGGATATCGCTGCGGCCGCCCTCCACATACACTTTGCGGCTCCCCGGCAGCGGGGTCGTCATAATCGCCATTTCGCAAAACCTCCTCAGAGTTATGGGCGTTGCGCCTCGCGCTTCGCGCAGGCCGGTTCAACGGCTGCCCGGAAGCTGCGCGGCACAAGCCGAAAATAACCACTAGGAGGCGCCCGACGAGGAGAGCAGGAACGGAATGCGCGAAGAGTCCGGCATGACCGCGGCAGCGCGATGCAGTCGTTCGAACTGCACGGCAGCATCCGGCGGCACGGCCAATTGGCAGTGCGGCGGCACATGACCGCCGACAAGACGACTCTGCGGCTCCGGCAGTGCGGCATAGCCGCATGCGGACACTCGCGGCGGCGTGCAAGCATACAACCGCCGTGCATCATGCATCCGCCGGCAACGAGCGCGATTCTTACCGCATCCAGCCGAAGCGCGTTCCTGCTGCCCCGCGGCGACAAGCGCCGCAAAACAAAAAAACCGCTCCGGCGAAGGAGCGGCAAAATGTCTCGGTCGGCTGCCCGCCGCTGCAAGGAACCTTACGGATCCTCCGGCGGCGGGCGGAGCTTGCGCATATCGATCGGGCAGAGTAACCGCCGCCCTTCGATGCCCCAAAGCTCAAGTCGCACGTACATTCCCACTTTCCTACGCTGGCATGACCCAGATCAGGTTCGAAGGGACCAAGGCATTCGCCTTATCTCAGCCCGTATGGGCGCCCCTAGTGGATTTCCTGGTACGACTATACCCCTTGAAGGCAATCCCTGTCAACGGATTCGGCGAACGATGCTAACGAAATCCTAACAAATGGGACATTGACAAAGGTAAATATCCCCATGTATACTCACTTTATATAGTAAAGTTTATTACTTAATGTAACTAAATAAACGGAGGTTTTCACATGTCCAAGTCCAAATGGCTCGTCGATGCAACGCACAGCAGCGTAGATTTCACGATTAAACACATGATGATCGCGAAAGTGAAAGGCTCGTTCCACGAGTTCAGCGCGGAAATCGAAGCGGATCCGAACGATCTGACGACGGCCAGCATTCAGTTCAACGTAGCGCTTGCCAGCATCGATACGCGCAATGCGGACCGCGACAACCACCTCCGCACGGGCGATTTCTTCGATATCGAGAAGTATCCGGCGCTGACGTTCCAATCGAAGTCCATCGTCAAAACGGGCGACGGCGAATACGACGTTACCGGCGACCTGACGCTTCACGGCCTGACGCGCACGGAGACGTTCCAGGTTACGTACGAGGGCAGCGGCAAAGACCCATGGGGCAACGAGAAAGTCGGCTTCAGCGGCAAAGGCGCCATCAAACGCAGCGAATTCGGGCTGACGTACAATGCCGTTCTCGAAACGGGCGGCGTCCTGATCGGCGACGAAGTGAAATTCACGATCGAGATCGAAGCGGGCAAAGCAAACTAATCATACATGCGGGATTCACCGCGACATACGAAACGGCCTTGCGGGTACAGCCACCCTCAAGGCCGTTTGCTTTGCCATCCGTCCGGCTCGCCCAGTTCATGCCCATAGTCGATAAAACCGTTTTCGGCGTATGCTTCGATCCATAGCTCCTGCTCATCATCGGCGCAAGACCGCATCCCCTTCGCCGCCTCGAGGAATGTTACCCTGCGCCCGCCCATACAATGGTGAAGATATCGGCCTGCGCCGGCTGAACCGAGCGGCCTGCGCCGGACGGCGGGAGTGAGGCGGAACAGATGGACACGGTCGTTATATTTCCCCACTGCGCGTGGGAGGCGTTTCCTTACGGAAGCTTGATCGAACGGATCGGACGGGGCCGCTCCGTCCGGTTCGTCGCGAACGCCGGCGCCCTGGCCGGCGCGCCGCAGCACTACGGCGCGATCGCGTTGGACGCGCTGGACGAATGGCCTTGGGAACGAACGGCGGTCATCGTCACGCATCCTTGCTGGTTGTACGAAATCGCCGGCCGCGGCCCGGCTGCGCTGATCGCGCTCCTGCCGGCCGAGCACGAGAACGGCGGGCCGGGCTATACGAGCTGCCGCGACGCGCTGTGCGCAATGGCGACGATGGTCGCGACGGCTTCCGAAACATTCTATTTCGAGCAATGGTTCCGGCGTGGAAACGTCTTTCTCCAGGACGGTCTGGACACGGCCTCCGATCTGCTCGCCGACGCGGCGGCCAGCGATGCCGTCGCCGGGAAACCCATTGAAGCGCTGGCCAAACTGCAGCTGCGGCGGAGGACGGATTTCCGGGCGGAGCAGCTGCAGGCGCTGCGCCCTTCGGCGATGCAATTCTTCTTCCAGGCCGTCTACCATTACCTGCTGGGAGAAGGCGAGCAAGCCGAACGGTGGACACTGGACGCGTTCCACCTTGCCGTTCTGAACGGCGAGGAAGGGCCCGTGGCAACTTATTACCGCTTCCTCTCCGTCATCCGGCTGCTGCAAGGGAGAGCGGAGGATGCGATTGCCACCTACGGCATCAGCGCGGCGACCGAGGAAGAACGCGCGGCCTATACGGAAATGCGCGATCGGTGGACCGAAGGCGAAACGGATATGGCCGCGTCGCTGCTGTATCGGGCGAACGACGATTGGCGGCAGGCGGCAAGGCTGCTGGAGCGCGTGCTGCAGAAGCATGCATCGGCGAGCGAAGCGGACGATGCGCCGCGCGCTCCGGCCGGTGCCGATGCTGCTCCTGCATCCGGCAGCGAAACGGTTGGAAGCCCAAGCCCGTTGGCGGGAAGCCGCCTCGCCGCCCCGGCGATGAACGCGCGCTCCGGCGCCTCCGTCAGCGCCGTTCATGAACGCGCCCGCGCGCTTCTGCTGGAGGCCTATGAGCGAAGCGCCCGTCCGGGAGCCGCGCTTGCCCTCCTGCCTCCGCCGCTCACGGTGAAGGAACGGCTGCGGCGGCATTTGCTGGAGGGGCGCGCTCTTGCGCTCGAAGGCCGCCTGCATGATGCCGTGCGCGCGCTGCTTCAAGCAGCCATGACGGGCACGGAGCCGTTGACGGCGATTGCCGAGCTTGCTTCCATGCGCGCGAAAGCGAAGAGACTGGCAGAGGGGGAATTCACGTGAGCGCACTGTCGCCGCTGCGCAAATCCGCCGGCAACAAGCTGACGGCCATGATGCAGGTACGCAATGAAGCCGGCCGCTACCTCGAGGCCGCGCTGGCCGACTTGTCCGGCTTCGTGGATGAAATCGTCATCGTGGACGATGCCAGCGAAGACGCGACGCCGGACATCTGCCGCTCGTTCCCGAAGGTCATCCGGCTCGTGCAGCTGCGGCAGCCGCTGTTCGGCCAGGAAGGACGGCTGCGGCAGCTGCTCTGGCAGACGGCCGTCCAAACGCAGCCCGACTGGCTGCTGTCGATCGATGCGGACGAGTTTTTCGAACGGAAGGCGAAGTCGCATATCCGCGCGCTGATCGACCAGGACCGCTACGACTGGGTCGCTTTTCGCATGTTCGATTTCTGGGGCTCGCTCGCGTACTACCGGGAGGACGAATTATGGCAGCTGCATAAGCGCCATACGATGATGCTTGTCCGCTATTTGCCCCTCTACTCGTACGTCTATCCGGACTGGAACCATCACGTGCCGCGGCTGCCGCTCACCTGCACGGCTCTGCCGGGCTTTCAGTCCGGGCTGCGGGTGAAGCACTATGGCTGGGCCGGCGACGAGGCCGAGCGGCGGATCAAGCACGACCGCTATCTGGCGATCGACCCGGACGGCAAATGGGGCAGTCTCGCCCACTATGCGTCGATTCTGGACCCGAACCCCGCGCTCGTTCGCTGGCAGGAGGACGAGGAGGCGGGCGAGTCATGAGAACGGTGACGATACTCACGCACAGCTACTTGAACGGCTACTCGGAGCAAGCGGGCTTCTCCCGGCCGTTCGGCGGCGGACTGGAGCGCTATATGCACGATTTGTGCGCGCTTATTCACGAGAAGGGCTGGCAGCCCGTGGTCCATCAGCTCTCCTTCTACCACAGCTTCGACACCGTATACGAAGGCACCCGCGTTCGGGGCTATCCGTACGAGCTGAGCGACATCGCGGGCGCTTTCGAGCGCATGGCGGCGGATGCCGAGGGCTTGATCGTCTATGCCAGCTGCATCTGGCATCCTATCGCCTACAAGCCCGGCAGCATCGGCATTTGCCATGGCATCAACTGGGATTGGCCGGATTTCGGCGACAAGGTCAAAAGCGGCGTCGCCTACATGATTCAACTCGCCGTCGACGGGCTTGACCGGATCGTTACGGTGGACTCGCATTTTCAGACGTACTGCCGCTCGGTGTGCACGTTTGACGACCCGGAGAAGCTCGTGCTGCTGCCGAACGCGGTGGATACGGCATGGTTTGTCGCGGGGCTCCCGGAGGAGCCGGAGGCGAATGCCGGAATGGATACGGCACAGACGCCGAGGCATGACGCGAATGAGCCGGTTGCGGAAGGCGCAGGAACGTCGGATGCGGTGACAACGCCAGAGCCGATTGCCGAACCGTTGGCCGCGGACACGGAACGGAGCGCTCTGCGGGTGCTCTTCCCGAGACGGATTAGCTTCGAACGCGGCATTGTGCCGATGATGCTCCTGACGGACCCGCTGCTGGCCGAGTTTCCCGAGCTGACGGTGGAATTCGCGGGCGAGCTCGTTGAGCAGACGCCGGTCGCGGTCGCTTTTCGCCTGTGGCGCGATACCCTTGCGGAGCCCATCCGCAAGCGGATTCTGCACCATACGTATTCGTTCCGGACGATACGGGAGGCGTACCGGGCCGCCGATGTCGTCGTCATTCCGACGGTCTATTCGGAGGGTACCTCCCTCTCCTGCCTGGAAGCGATGAGCTGCGGCAAAGCGATCGTCGCCTCGAACGTCGGCGGCTTGAACGATCTCATTACGGACGGGTTCAACGGCAGGCTCGTCGCGCCGACGGCGGATGCGCTCCATGCCGCCGTAAGGGAGCTTCTCGAGGATGCGGATCTGCGAAAGCGTTATGGCGATAATGCTTGCAGCACGGCGGCGGCGTTTGACCTTCAACGTTGGAAAAGACGCTGGGCGGCATTGTTGGAGGAGCAGTTTGCAAGGAACGGGCTTTGAGATCCGGGCAGGCGGCGTTGGACAAGACAGCGGTTAAAATTGCTGGGAGAGCAGCCTGCATGGAACGGGCTTTGAGCGCCGGGTGAGCATGGGCCTGGGCGGCGTTGGGCGGGAAATAAAGCTTGGCCTTGTCCGGCATCCCTGTCGCTCGCGGCGCATAGGGCCGGAGATGGGCGAGGCCCCCGCTGCCGACGATGAGCGGCAGGAACGGGTTGACAGATGCGCCCTTCGCGCTGCCTATGCAGGCGGATTAACAGCCGTGCCGAGAATGAGCGGCAGGGCTGTTTCGCTGTACAGCGCGGGCAGATCCGCGCCCGCGGCACGCGCCAACGCCGCTCCGGCCGCGGCAAGTCCGGCGGCGGCGGCACGACATTGCCAGGGGCGCGCGCCCGCCGTCTGCGCGGCGGCGAAACCGGCCGCCGCCGCAAGCCATTCGCCGCGGGCGGCCGCCGCCCAGCCGGCCGTCAGGCGGTGCTGCCCTGCCGCAGGCGGGGACTGGCCTGCTCCGCCGGCCGCAAGCGCGGCTTGCAGCGCCGCTTGCAATCTTGCGCCTGTTCTCTCGCCGGCACTTGCCATGCCGCTAGCGCATGCGCACGGGCAGCCCTCGGCCCCCGTAACGGCGCCGGCCCCCGCATCCCGGAGCGTGGATGTCCTGCCCGCTTCTACCGCATCGCCTCCGAACGGACCGACAGCCGCTGGCTTCGGCCACAGGGGCCGCAGCGACTCGTCAAGCTTCCCCAATAGGAGCAGCCGCTGCCATGCCGGCGCATAATCGGACCGCTGCGCCATGGCCGCGCGGTATGCTTCCGCCGCTTCGCGAAACCGGTACAACCGCTCCAGCGCGGCCCCCGCCAGGACGTGCGCCCGATACGTCCCTGCACCAGCGGCCGTGGAATAGCATGCCGGGGCCGGGCCGGCCGCCAAAGCCGCTTCCGCGCTCCGCAGCGCAAGCAGCGGCTCGTCAAGCGCGAGCAGCACCTCACCCCGCGCTTCATGCGCATCGGCGAAATCCGCATACCGGCGCGCGGCCATCGACGCATACTGTTCCGCATCCCGCAATCGCCCTACTGCGCGACAGGCATGGATGACCTTCAGCGCAACGTCGGATCCGTAGCCGGGGTCTTGCTCCATCCGCGCCAGCGGCTCGAGCCATGCGAGCGCAGCGCCGTATTCGCCGGATGCGAACAGCTCCGCCCCTGCCGCGTACCGCAGCGACGGATCGTCCGGAGCGGCGGCGAGCGCCCGATCCAGCAGCCGCCTGTTGCGCGCGAACTTGTCCCGCTCCGCAATAACCTCGTCGCGATAGCCCTCATGCCAAATTTCCACGCCTTTCGCATAGCCGATGGCCTCGCCGCCGAACGCCTCGCCGATGGTGGTCGCCGTTTCCTCATGCACAAGGCCGCGGAAACGGATCCGCCCGTCCCTGCGAAACAGGCGGCACACCGCGTCCGTAACCGCCTCTTCGCTTGCGCCGTTCCCGACATAGCTGTTCACCTTGACGAAGTAGCCCCATTTGGAGGCTTCGTCCAGCGAGGCCTGCCAGGCGGCCGCATCGCCGACAACCAGCCGTTCGTCCGCGTCCAGCACGAGAATCCACGGCTGCGCCGCCGCCGCGAGCGAGAGATTTCGCGCACCCGCGAAGTCGTCCTCCCATGCCGCGTGAATGACCGCCGCTCCCCATGCCGACGCAATCGCAGCCGTATCGTCGGTCGAGCCCGTATCGACGACGATCATCTCCGCGACAAAAGGCGCCGCCGAGCGCAGGCATTCCGCCAGAAAACGGCTTTCGTTCCGCACGATCATGCACAGCGACACCGGAAGCCTTGTGCCGTTATAACCGTCGTAACCGCCGCCGTCGTCGGAGCTATTGCCGCCAATGCTAGGGCTGCCTCCGCTGCTGCGTTCTCCGTTGAAGCGGCCGACAGTGGCAGCGTCAAGGCTGTCTCCGCTGTCGCTTCCGCTGCCTCCGCTTCCGCCGCAGCTACGATCCCCGCCGCCATGGCCAGCGCTGCAGCTGCCTGCGCCGGCACTATTCCTATCATCCATTCCGGCCATTCGATCACGCTCGCCCTCCATCGCCTCGCTCACCCCTTGCCGAAGCCCGGCAGCGCAAGCCGCAAGCTTTGCACGCCCGGCGCACGGCCGGCCGCCTGCTGCACGACGGCCAAATGCCTGTCGGCCAGCGCGATCAGCGCCTTCGCGCCTGTCCGCACGCCTTCACGCGCCGACGCTGTATCGGCCGCGTCCGCAGCAGGACGTCCATCCAGCAGCGCGCCGATGGCGCCCCGCACCCGCTGTTCTGCGCGATCCGAGCTCCCCGCAAGCAGCAGCGGCAGCCATTCCCATGCCGCAGGCGGATAAGCGTCTTCGTCCCCGGCGGCCAACCAGCGCTCCGCTTGAAGGAGCGCGCTCATGCGGGATTCCGCTGCGGACGAAGCGGGCAGCTGCGCGCCTGCGGCTTTGCCGGCGTTGACCGGAGCGCTGCCCGCGCCAGCCGTTTGTGTCTCTCCATCCGGGGCTGAACCGTTGGCCGCGCGCTCCAGCCGCGACGCTTCATCCAAAGCAGTGGCATTGACCGCGCCGTCCTGCTGCCCCTCCTCACTCAAGGCCGCACCGTTGGCTGTACCGCCTTGCTGCCCCGCTTCATCCAAAGCCGCGACGTTGACCGCACCGCTCTGCCGCATCGCTTCACTCAAATCCGCGACATTGGCCGCTCCGTCCTGCTGCCCCTCTTCACCCAAAGCCGCATCGCCGCCGTCTTCCCGGTCATTCAACGCTCCGGCGGCCAAGCGCGCCCCTGCACGCGCCAGGTCCGACCAAAGCTGCAGCATTGCACGCTCTTCGTCCCCTGCTCGAACCAGCCATTCTCCCACCCATGACGCCAACGCCTCGTAACAGCCGCAGTCCAGCATAATGGCTGCGAGTTTGCCTGCCGCCTGCGGCGACTCGAACGTGAAACGCGCCGACGCGAACTCCGCCAGCCGCCCGGGCGGCGCGGCGACCTTCATCATGCGGCACAGCCGGACGAGCGGCGCGAGCAGGCTGCCTTTATACCGCACGGCTTCGGCGTACCAATGAGCGGCCGTCTCGAAATCCAGCTCCGCCTCGTGCATCAGGCCGAGCCAATAAGCGGACTGGTACGTTCCCATGCCGTCTTCCGTATGGTAGAGCGCGGGCGCCTTGCCGATTGCAAGCGCGGCGGCGAACGCTTCCGCGGCTTGCCGTCTGGCCCCCAGCGCGGCGAGGCTTACGCCCTTGGCATGCCACAGGTCCGGATAATCCCCGTACCACCTCAGCCCTTCAACGGCGGTATGCAGCGCTTCCTCCCATCTGCGGAGCACCTGGAGGCAGCTCGTTTCATGCTTCACAATGAGATGCGCGTAGCTGACCGACGCATAATCGATGCCCTCCCGCGCCTGCCGGAACGCCCTCAACGCCGACTCCACCTCGCCCGCCCGAAAATATTCCACCCCCAGGTTATACCAATGAAACCGATTCTCCGGCTCTTCCCGGATCGCCTGCTCCAGCAGCGTGCGGTTGCGGCGCACTTTGTCTTTGGCCGCTACGACTTCGCGCCGGTAGCCGTAGTGATGGATGATCACGTCGCTGAGATGGAACCGCGCCTCCGGCGTATGCCGCATAATCGGCGCCGCGATCTGCTCGTGGATTCTCCCCTCGAACCGGTAACGCCGGTCGTTGCGGAACATGCGCAGCACGGGATTGATCGTCGCCCCGTCGCCGCCGTCGCCGGAATAGTTCCACACGTTCAGAAAATAGCCCGTGATCTCGCTGTGAAGCGCCAATTCCCGCAGCTGCCCCCGCGTCCCGGCATCCAGCTCCTCGTCGGCGTCGAGGAAGAGAATCCACTCGCCCTCCGCGTGCAGCAGCCCTGCATTCCGCGCCCCGGCAAAATCCCCCGTCCACTCGCTGCGCACGACCGACGCGCCGAATTTCCGGGCAATCTCTACCGTGCCGTCCGTGGAGCCGGTGTCGACGACGACGATTTGGTCGGCGATGCCCTGCACGCTGCGGAGACAGCGCGGCAGATCGGCCGCCTCATTCTTGACGATCATGCAGAGCGTAATCCAAATCGGCCGTTTCGCCAATGTTCATGCGCCTCCTTTGCGCGGCGGTCCAAGACGTCCGCCAGCCCATCGCTTCCAGCTGCTGCATCGCCAGCTGCAGCTGCTCGACGTCCGCGAGCGGCCAGCCGCCGCTGTACGCGGCAGATGCATGCTCCACCCATGGCTGCAGCGCCTCCTTGGCAAGCGCAAGCGCGCAGAAGGCGGCGCCTAGCCGGGCGCGCTCCTGCAGCGCCTCGTCACCGATCGCCGCTTCGAACATCGCCAGCGCCTCGCTGTACAAACCCTTGAGCAGCAGCAGCTCGCCGAAAGCAAAATTCTCCTCCGCCAGCAGCGGCCGTTCTTCCATCGCCTGCAGCAGCCGGCCGGCCGCCGCCTGGGCATAGCCGTGGCGGTAGAGCTCCATCGCGTACGCCGCTTCAAACGGCGGAGCCGCCTGGCTCAACCGGCGGGCCAGCGACAACAATCCCAGCTCCAGCGCCCGCGCCAGCAGCAGCCCGACGAACGACGTCCAGCCCGGAAGCGCTGCGTCCACGCCCGCCACGCGAGGAGAACGAGCCGGCAGGGAAGGTGCGGCACAACGCTCGACGGCAGCCAGCAGCTCCGCCAGCTCCCCGGATGCGCCGGACAGCGCCTCGAGCAGCTCCCCGCCCGGCGGCAAGCCCGCTTCCCAGCCGTACAGCGCGGCGTCCAGGCCAAGCCGGGCGGCGTGGGCGGGATCCAGCGCCGGCACTTGGATGGCGGCGGAATTGACAGGCGAAGCGCTCGGAGCTGCGGAAGCCGGCACGATGTTCTCAGGCGCAGCGCCCGAGTCCGGTCCCTCTGCGGTGCCCGCGCCGTACGCTCTGCACGGCGACGCGTTCTCTATCGCGCTCCCCTCAGGCGCAGCGCCCGAGGACGGCCCCTCTGCGGTGCCCGCAACGTACGCTCTGTCCGACGCCGCACCCTCTATCGCGCCCGCCCCGGCTGCCCCGCCTCGCCCGAGCGCCTCCAGCAGCAGCGCCCGGGCGGCGTCCGCTCCCTGCGCGGCGGCAAGGCTTGCCGCGCAGGCGCGCGCATCGTCCGGCGCGAGGGGCCCGGCTTCGCGCCATAACCCCAGCGCGGCGGCATGCGCGCCGATGCCGCCGAGCACCCGGGCCAGCAGCGCCGCATCCGCCGGCGCTGCTAGGCCCGCCTTCGCGGAAACCGCATCGCCCGGCGCAGCGAAGCCCAGGGCCGAAGCCAGCGCGTCGCGAATGGCTTCATCGCCCATGCCCGCGGCCTGCAGCTGCTCTGCCCAGCCGGCCAAGGCAGGCCCGTAACGCGGCGCTTCCGCGGCCGCCGCCGCGTACAAGCGCAGCGCCTGCTCGCCGCGGCCAAGCGCGGCTTCCGCGGCCGCGAGCCCGCAGCGGGCGCGGAACGATCCCGCGCCCGCCTCCCTTACGGCGCCGCGCGGAGCAGCGCCGGCGCGCAGCGCCGCCTCGTAGGCGGCGCGCGCATCAAGCGCGCGCCGCTGCGCCATCAGGCTGTCGCCGTACGCCAGCTGTACGTCCGGATAATCGGCGTAACGGTCGGCTTCGCGGTGCAGCAGCGCCGCCGCTCCGTCGGCTTCGCCCAGCGCCAGCAGCGCTTTGGCCCGGTCGCGAACGAGCGACGCCCGGTACGGCGCGTCCGCGGGCGCAAACAAACAAGCCAAAGCAAATGCCGCTTCGGCATCCTTTGGCTTGTTCAATTGGCAGAGCGCAACGCCCTTATTGTAGAGCTGGAACGGATTGTCCGGCTCCTGGCCCAGCGCTTTGCCGATCAGGCGCAGATTGCGGACGGCCTTCGCTTTGCGTGCCATCGTTTCCGGCAAATAGCCGTCATGCCGGAAGCGAAGTCCGCTCGGCGGCCCCTCGACCGAGCCGGGCCGAGCGCCGGGACGGACAAGCTGCTCATGAATGACGCCGGTATAGCGCAAGCCGCAATCCGCCCGGAACAGCCGCAGCGCCTCATGCGACAGCGCCTCGTGTTCTTGACGGCCATAGCGGTTCTCAATCACGACCGACAAGCCGTCCTCCTCCGCTTCGCGCAAGAGACGGCGAAGGCCGGAGCGACTCTCCCCGGCATCCAGCCATTCATCTGCGTCCAGCACGAGCACCCAGATCGTTCGCGCCGCATCCAGCCCCGCATTGCGCGCCGCCGCGAAATCGTCTACCCATGCCGCTCGCACGACTCTGGCCCCGAAAGCTTGCGCAATGCCGATCGTGCCGTCGGCGGACCCCGTGTCGATGACGACGATCTCGTCGGCAAGGCCCTGCACGCTTCCGAGACAGCGGCCCAGGACGTCCTCTTCGTTGCAAGCCAGAATATGAATGCCGAGCAGCATGGAATCACGCTCCTAATTTAAGTGCCTTGCCCGTTAAAATAAACATCGATCGTCGTCGGGCTGCCCGCGGCCGAAGACCGGTAGGACAGCCTTGTGTACTTCAGGAACCGCTGCGGCACAAGCACATCGACGCTGCCGGAAGCAATGCCCGTCGACGTGTCGACATCGGTGTACCAGTTCGTGCCGTCGGCGCTGATCTCCACGCTGGCGTCGGCGCTGTTCGTGCCCGGGCCGCGATTATAGACGAAGAAGGAATAGGCGCCGAGCACGCTCGTCGTCACCGGATTAAGCGAGGTGAACGCATCGGTCGTCACGAGCGAAGTGTTCGCTTGTTCGACGAAGCTCTTTTGCGAAATCGAGGTGACGCTGCTTAACGTACCGGCCGTGATCGTCGCTCCGAGCACGCTCGTGATCGTTCCGTCCAGCAGGTTCGTCAGCGTTCCTGCCGTGATCGTCGCGCCAAGCACGCTCGTCAACGTTCCGTCCAGCAAGTTCGTCAATGTGCCCGCCGTGATTGTCGCGCCAAGCACGCTAGTCAACGTTCCGTCCAGCAGGTTCGTCAGCGTTCCTGCCGTGATCGTCGCGCCGAGCACGCTCGTGATTGTGCCGTTGAGCAGGTTATCGATCGTTCCTACCGTTACCGTGCCGCCGGAGATGGCCACCGTACCGGCCGTGATCGTCGCCCCCATCACGCTCGTGATCGTACCGTCCAGCAGGTTCGTCAGCGTTCCTGCCGTGATCGTCGCCCCAAGCACGCTCGTCAACGTTCCGTCCAGCAAGTTCGTCAATGTTCCTGCCGTGATCGTCGCCCCGAGCACGCTAGTCAATGTTCCGTCCAGCAGGTTCGTCAGCGTTCCTGCCGTAATCGTCGCTCCGAGCACGCTCGTCAACGTTCCGTCCAGCAAGTTCGTCAGCGTTCCTGCCGTGATCGTCGCCCCAAGCACGCTCGTGATTGTGCCGTTGAGCAGGTTATCGATCGTTCCTACCGTTACCGTACCGCCGGAGATAGCCACCGTACCGGCCGTGATCGTCGCCCCCATCACGCTCGTGATCGTACCATCCAGCAGGTTCGTCAATGTTCCTGCCGTGATCGTCGCGCCAAGCACGCTCGTCAACGTTCCGTCCAGCAGGTTCGTCAGCGTTCCTGCCGTAATCGTCGCGCCAAGCACGCTCGTAATCGTACCGTTCAGCAGGTTCGTCAACGTGCCCGCCGTGATCGTCGCTCCCATCACGCTCGTGATCGTGCCGTTCAGCAGGTTGTCGATTGTGCCAACCGACACTGTTCCGCCCGAAATCGAGACATTGCTGAGCGTACCGTCCATAATAATATTCAGTATATGACCGTCCGTATCCGTTGCTACCGGCTGCGGCGTCAGCGTCGCATCCTGACCGAATATGAGGGTGCGCAATTTGTCCGGGTTCGGGTTAAAAGCCGCGAAGTTCGGCATCGTTCATCACTCTCCTTTCAGTTTTCATATCGTTCGTTACGCCGCAAGCTCGCCCCCAAACTTCATGTGACCCGCTGCGATTGAAAATACACCTTCACTTCTGTCGGCCTGCCTTCGATCAACGACTTCACCAGCAGCCGGGTATAGCGTTGAAACTTGACCGGCACGACGACGGCCATGCCTCCGTCCGGAACGATTTCTTCGACGTCGACCAAATAATCCTCGCCATTCGGCCCTATCTCGACTTGCGCGACGACGGGCTCGCTTCCTTTGTTGACGACCGAATACGAATAGACGCTCTTATTGGCCGTATCCTGCGCCGGCAGCGCGACAAAATCGTCCGTTGTCATCACATCAAGAAACACCTGCTCCGAAAATAAAGGGGTTGTTGTCGTTTTCCGCTTTTTCTTGCACTGCTTTGAATCGCCGTTTCGTTTACAACGCCGGGGAAGGCAGCTCCTTCCCTTGCGCGAATGTCGGCTTGTCAATTTGCCCATGTCATCTTCCCCTTGGTCAACGCTCCTTTACTTTATGTCCGCATCCAATATCCGGAAACGGCATATGTCCGTAGTTTCATAGACCCTTTCTCCCATATTCCATATCCCCTATCACATTCCCCTAGATTGGGCGGGCCGTCTTCGTTCCGCTTCGCCGGCTGCCCGGCCGCCGCAGCCGCGGCCGGGCTAACGATCGCATCGGGCAGCACGCTGGCAGTAGGGCTGAGACACCGCCGCAATCCTACGAATCAATGAACACGCAAAAAGCGGCTGCCCCGTCAGAGACGGAACAACCGCTGTTCGTTCGATTGGATGATTATCGTGCAATTCGTCAACGATCCGTCGGTTCGCAGGAACCGGCATGCACCTCGGCCGTCAGCCGCCGCAGCTGTTCCCGCAAGGCGGTTATATCCGCGGGGGACAAGCTCGTCTGGCAGAACACGCGCTCCGGTATGGCGGCCGCGCGTTCCTTCAGCGCCCGCCCTTCGTCCGTCAGCCGGACGACGACGCTCCGTTCGTCCTGCGGATCGCGTTCCCGGCGCAGCAGCTTCATCCCTTCCAGCTTCTTAAGCAGAGGCGTCAGCGTGCCGGAATCCAGATACAGCCGGCGGCCAAGCTCCTTCACGGACACTTCGTCCTTCTCCCACAGGGCGAGCAGCGTGACGTACTGCGTATACGTAATGCCGAGCTCGTCCAGGAACGGGCGATACAGCTTCGTTACCTCGCGGGCGCAGGCATAGAGGGCGAAACAAAGCTGATTATCGAGCTCCAGCTGCACGTTCTTCTCCATGTCATGTCCCCTCTTTCTCGTTGCTTTCCAGTCATCTTCCCACACAATTTAATTGCATACAATTTATGTGGTTAGAATAACAGCTGACATTCAGGCTGTCAACCGTATTCCTCTTGCTTTACGCGCTTCAAGCCGATGAATTCACGCAGCATCGCGATGCGCCACACAACGATCATGCCGAACGCCAGCACGAAGAACAGCGCTCCCGTCTGCGGAATCGACACCTTGCTCTCTACCGCGTCGTGCACGAGCAGACGTATGATGAGCAGGCCGAGCAGGATGAAGATGAACATCTTGGACCGTTTCAGCACGATCTCCTCGCCGACCCGCTCCAGCTTGGAGGTGCGGATGAGCGGATAAGCGAATACGGTAGCGCCGGCGGCAAACGCGACGAGCGCCCACGTCAGCGGCACATGCGTTTCGGGCACGACGAACATAAGAAAACCGGTGGACATCCCCAGCGGCGGAATGATGATTTTGCGCATCGTCGTCGGACGATTGCTGGCGCGAAGCCGCAGAAACATCACCGCAACGCCGGAGAGCAGCGTGACGGCAATCGACGCCACATGCCCGAGCGAGAATGATTGCGGAAGAAAGCTCATCCTGACGCACTCCTTTTGAACGGCAGCTATGGACGTTCTATTTTCGACATTTTCTCTCTTATCCTACCTATTTTGCGCCGCCGTTGCAAACGTCGTCATCCCTTCTTCCCTGCCGAAGCTTCAGACAAGCGCGTCGCGGTGAATCTTCACGACCGCCTTGCGGATCGGCAAGTCTTCTTCCACGGAGCAGTTCGGCCGGTGGATGTCCGTCGGGAACAGCACGACGAAGTCGCCGGGCACCAGATTGACGATGTTCTCGTTATAGACTTCGCCGTAGAACGCGATATCCTGCGCATCGTAGCGATTGTCCACGATAAGCTGGTCCTCGGACAGCTTGGCGACGCGCATCTGTTCGCGGCCGCTCAGCAAGAGCTGAACATCCGTGTGCGCGAGATGCGTCTCCGGCCGCACCTCCTGCCAAGGCCGCGTCTCCGGCTCATTGATCAACAGGAACATGCCCGCTTCGTCCATCTCGTGCCGCCCGGCCGGAAGCGCGTCCAGCTCCATGCTTTGCAGCCGCTCGATCGCCCGGCGGACGCCTGCCGGGAACGTATGCTTTTCTTTCTCCCAATTGTTCAAATCGCTGAAGATCATCGTGCTTGCTCCCTTCGGTTATCTCCATGATTGCGCCAACCGTTATTCGGTTATGACGGCCTTGACCCTGCCCACGTCGCCGCTCTGCAGGCGAACCTTGATGCCGTGGGGATGATTCGGGGAATTGGTCAGAATATCCTTCACGACGCCGCGGGTAAGCCGCCCTGTCGGCTGATCCTTCTTCAACACGATGTCGACCGTAAGGCCCGGTCTGATGTTGGAACGCTGTTGTCCGCTTGTGCTCATGTCGTGCCGCAGCCTCCTTTTCATGATGTTAGCTTTCTGCTGTTCACATCATAAGCCAGCGAACGGGCGAAGTAAAGATTTGGGCATTCGGCCGATTACCCGTTGACACCGATAATGAGAATCACTATCATTATAGCTGGGTGAAATTCAAGCATCGCATCTTGTCTACGAGAGGTAGGTTCCGGACGCATGAAGAAAATCAAATACTGCTGCCGCAACTTCAAGCATGGCTCCAAATCCGTGTTCAAGTCGTTAAAGCAGGAGTTTCCCGATTTGAAGCAGAAGAAGAAGGACTGCCTCGGCAATTGCAAGCTCTGCTCCAAGCAGTGCATGGTATTGATCGGCAAAACAGAAATCGTCGTCGCTCCGACCGCGGAAGTGCTGTATGCGAAGCTGAAGCATCGGATAGGCTAATAAGGAATAGTATGGTACGATAGGAGAAGAAGCCGCCGTTATCCGACCGGGTAGGGCAGACTTCTTCTCTTTACGTTTACCAGCTCACTAATGAAGGAAAAGGGAGGTGCGGCCGATGATGAACGATACGCTCAGCGAGGCTTTGATCGAGCAGATGAATTTCGAGTTTTATTCCGCGCACGTTTACTTGGCGATTGCCGCTTATTGTTCGGGGGAGAGCCTGGACGGCTTTGCTAACTTCTTCATCGTACAAGCCGAAGAAGAACGTTTCCACGCCATGAAAATGTACAAGTATCTCAACGACCGCGGGAAGCGCGTCACGCTTGCCGGCATGGGCACACCGAACAATGACTATAGCTCCGTTCTTGATGCGTTCGAGCAAGCCTATCATCACGAGCAAGAGGTCACCAAGCGCATTTACCACCTGTCCGACCTGGCCATGAACGACCGCGAGCATGCGACGATCCAGTTTCTGAAATGGTTCATCGACGAGCAGGTCGAGGAAGAAGCGATGTTCGACAGCATCATCAACAAATTGAAGCGGATCGATACGGACAGCAATGCGTTCTTCATGCTCGATACCGAATTCGCGGCGCGGACATTCGTTCCGCCGACGACCGCGTAGCGTTTCTCGCCCCGTGGTTATGAAAGCAAATAAAAGTAAAGTCCGCCGGTTATGCGCCGGCGGACTTTGTTATGTTCGTCGGCGTAACGGCCGGCTGATGCGCGTAATGCCGCCTTAGCGCGTTTACGGCGTAACGGCCGAGTACGGTACGGAAAGCTGCTCCGGCGGCCGTATGATTGACGAGACGGCCGGGCTGCCGCTTACTACGCAGAAAGGACATTCCGGCAATGGCGGAATGTCCTTTCTGCGATGGTCAATCCGAAGCTCCTCCCGGTATCGGGCTGCTTCGTCGAGCCTTCAAATTCCGCTCCCGTCCTGCAACGTTCAGCGGCGCTTCGTCGTCAGAACGGTAAGCGCGAACTTCGGAAGCACCAGCTGACGGCGCCAGCGCGAAGGCTGCTTCAGAAGCCGGTACAGCCACTCGACGTTCAGCTTCTGCCAGATGACGGGCGCGCGCTTCACCTTGCCCGCGATGACATCGAGGCTGCCGCCGACGCCGAAGGCGACCTTCGCCTTCAAGCGGCTCTTATGCTTGTAGATCCATTTCTCGGCATTCGGCGCGCCGAGCGCCACGATGAGCAGATCGGGCTGCTTCCGTTCGATGTCGGCGACGAGGGCCGCTTCCTGCTCGCCCTTGAAGTAGCCGTTATGCCGCCCGACGATGTCCACGCCGGGGTACTTGTCCTTGATAATGGCTGCCGCCTTCGCGTTCGTCTCCTCGTCGGCGCCGACGACGTACAGCGAGAAGCCGCGCGACGACGCGCCCTCCAGCAGGCGGATCAGCATATCGTACCCGGTCACGCGCTCGGGAATATGAGCGCCCTGCCACTTCGCCGCCAGCACGACGCCGATGCCGTCCGGCGTGATGAGGTCGGCCGCCTCGACGATCTGCCGCAGCTCGGGCTGCTGCATGGCCGCCATCACAATCTCGGGATTGGCCGTAATCAGGTGGAATGGCCGGGACGATGAACGCTCGACTGCGAGTTTGTCCTGAATCAGTTTCACTGTATCCGGAAGCGTCATGGTCGAGAACGGGACGCCCAATATCTTGACGGAATCCATACTACACCTTCCTCTGTACACATATGCTGTCCCTTATTGTAGCATAGGCGCTATCCGGGCGAAAGAAGCCGCGCAAGCGCAGCGACCCCGCTTTCGCTCGTCGCGGGCGAGCATCCGGCGGGCGCTGCGGCCGCGTATCCTAGGGCGGGGACTTCGGGGCAGGCGAGAGCAGGCAGGCGAAATGGGCTCCGCCGGCCTCCTCGCTCCCGTCCGCCCGCTCGCCGCTAGAACCGGTTCGCGATCCAGCGGATGAAATCGCCGACGATCGGCACGAGCCCGAAGCCGTGTTCGCCGATCGCGACGAGGCCGTAGACGCGTTCGCCGATCGCTACCGCGCCGAGCACATGCTCGCCGATCGCCACGGCGCCCAGGGCGTTCTCGCCGATCGCGACGGCGCCGAGCGCGGATTCGCCGATCGCTACCGCGCCTAGGGCGAGGTCGCCAATGGCGACGGCGCCTGCGGACAGCCCGCTCGAGAGCGCGACGGCGCCCAGGGCGAGCATGCCGCCGAGAGCAACCGCGCCGAACGACAGGATGCCGACCGCTACCGCGCCGCCGGCCACCAGGCCAACGGCGATATCGCCCAGCGCGATGAGGCCGAAGGCGATCTTCGGTTTGCCTCTGCCCGCGCTCGTGCGGATGCTGATCACGGGGAACTTGGCGGCCGGCCACTGATAGTCGATTTCGCCCCGTTCGTTGTTGCCGATATAGCGATTGAAAGTTTCCACTCAAACATGCTGGCTATCACTCTCCATGGCACCATTGGTGTTTCATAGCTTTATTTCCAGCGTATACTAATTACAAGCGCGCAGGCAAGCTCGCCTGCAGCGCGCTCGAGCGTTCTTAATCGCTTCGACGCGCGCCAAGAAGCACGATCCGACGAAATGAAAGGCAGGTCGAAACAGGATGAAAACAATTCGCTCGCTCATGGTTGTCGCCGTCATGCTCGTGCTGGCTGCCGCCGTACTCGCGGGATGTTCGGGGAATAGCGGCAACGTCGCCAATGCCCCCGGCACGGCACCGTCCGGGAATCAAGGCGGCAGCGGAACGCATGCGGGGAATGACGGGACAGTGAAGGATTCCGCCGATACGCCGAATGGCGATACGGGAACAAACGCGGATACGAATACGCAAACCAATACGGGTTCGAATTCAAACACGGGCGCAGGTACAAATTCAGGTGCGGCCGCGGGCTCGGCTGCCGAAGGCGGGCAGCCGAAAATCGTCTCCTCCAACGAGGCTTTCCGGGTATATGAACCGGCGCCGGACGCGGTCGTCGGCAAAAGTTTCACGGTGAAAGGCGACGCGCGCGTCTTCGAAGCGGCGTTCAGCTACTCGCTGGAAGACGGACATAACGTGCTGGCGGAAGGCCATGTCACGGCCGGCAAGGGGGCCCCGGAGTGGGGAGCGTTCGCATTTACCGTGACGCTGACCGAAATGCCGACCAGCCCGACGGGCGTGCTCACGATTTACGAATCGAGCGCGAAGGACGGCTCGCCGGTGCATGAGCTGCATATTGCCTATACGTTCGAGAAGAGTCTGCTGAAGCTGGAGGAGCAATAGGCGGCGCCGGCGCGAGGCGCTGCCGCCGATCCCGGGCGCGGAGACGCTGCCGAGACTGTACCGCAACGGGCAAGATGCCGGCAATCGGCGGTCTTCAAACGTGTGGAGCGAGCCTTGACAAGACCAAGTAACTATTACTATGCTGCGTCAGCTTGTACGCGCACGCCCATTGCCGCGAACCGACGCCGGATACCGGGGCCTCGACGGCTGCGGTCCTCGGGGCCGCCTGTGCTAGCCGAGGGCGCGAATAAGGACAAAGGACGGACAGAGGATCCGTAGCTATTCACCCGAATCACAGGTTTGGATGAGCGCTCGGACAGAGGATCCGCTATCGACCTCATCCTGTACCGAAAACCCGCATCCGGCACCAAATAACGGATCGTCTGTCCGGAAGCCCAGCGAAAATCGCCAAAAGCCGGCCAATAGCGAATCTCCTGTCCGTTTCCTCGTACGGACATACCGGCCGCCCGGCCGGCAACACGGCGGCTTGTTCAAAGCGGCACAAAATAATGCCGGACAGGTCACCTGTCCATACTGCCAAGCCGGCAACGGACGACCATCCGTACTCCGCAACTTGCCAACGGCCGCGTCAAGCGGCCGTTGGCGCGCTGCCGCCCAACCTCGTTAATCCGCAGCGTGCAGCGCGTCCAGCGCTTCCGTCTCATCGGAGAGGAAGAAGAAGCGGCTGCCTTGGTTGCACTCATAGATGAAATCCCGCAGGCTCTTGCTGTCGTAACCGCTGAAATCGCCAACGACGGCGAGCTTGACCTCGTAGTTGGTAAACTTCTGCAGAATGTCCCCGGCCAGTTTCGTCCGCAGCTCGAAGAAATCCTCCGTTATATTCGCTTTACGAATCAGCAGCTTATGGGCATCGCCGTTATATCTCGCGGAAGCCATCAGATCCAGTGCGTCCTGCACGTCGGCAATCACGATCCCTTCGCCGTCGATAACGGCGACTTTGGATGCTCCCCTCCGGTCAATTGTCATGTTCATCTTTCATTCTCCTTCCTTGCATATGCGCTATGCCGGCTAGAAATTAAAATTGTCCGGATCCGCCCCGAACCGACGGTTCCGGTTCATCGCGTCGAGCGCTGCCATATCCTCGTCCGACAGCGCGAAATCGAAGATGCCCGCGTTCTCGATCATGCGGCTCCGGTTCGCGCTCTTCGGAATGGTAACCACGCCGTGCTGAATATCCCAACGCAGCACGATTTGCGCCGGCGTCTTCCCGTATTTCGCCGCCATCTCCGCTACTTGCGCCCGGCCGAGTCGACCCGACATGAGCGGCCCCCATGCCTCCGGCTGTATGCCATGCTCCGCGCAGTAGGCGCGCAGTTCCTTTTGCGCCAGCAGCGGGTGGAATTCCACCTGATTCACCATCGGCACGATGCTGCACGTCTCCAGCAGATGATCCAGATGATACGTCTGGAAGTTGCTCACGCCGATCGCCCTTGCATAGCCTTCCCGGTACAAGTGCTCCAGCGCCCGCCACGTTTCCGCGTACTTCCCTTTAACCGGCCAATGGACCAAATACAGGTCGATGACGTCCAAGCCCAGCTTCCTGCGGCTCGCTTCGAATGCCCGGAGCGTCTGCTCGTAGCCGTGATCCTGATTCCATACTTTCGTCGTGACGAAAATATCCTCCCGCGCAATGCCGCTCTCCTTAATGGCCTTTCCGACGCCGGTCTCGTTACCGTAGAAGGACGCAGTGTCGAAGGAGCGGTACCCGACCTCGAGCGCCGTCCGAACGGCTTCGCTAACCTCGCGGCCGTCCTGAAGCTGCCATACCCCGAAACCGAGCGATGGCATCGGCACGCCGTTGCGCAGAACGACCTGTTGATCAAGCTGCTGCATATCATCCGTCCTCTCTCGCTTAATTGGACTGCATGTCTACTCCTATCATAGAGTTGCCGTGCGCCAAAAGATAGCTGTTTTTCCCGGCGATTGCCGCGCCGCGGCAGCCGATCCATGCAGCCCGGCAGCTGCTGCCAATCTTGCTTCCCCCCGGATTATCACGTATGATGCATGTAGCTATGACTTGATTCGATCATGCATGAATGAGAGAAGGATTTTATCGTGAAACCGACACCCGCCAACGCCAAGAAAGGAAAAAATCTGGAGGACGTGCTGGAGATGAACCGTTCGCTCCTCATTCGTCTCATGCGCAAGCGGGGCGTCTGCTCCAGAGCCGAATTGACGCAGGATTCCGGGCTGAACCAGTCGACGATTACGAATATCGTAGGGGAACTGATTCAGTGGGGGCTCGTCGTCGAGACCGGCGTCATCGAAGGGAAGAAGGGCCGTCGCTCCATCGGCATCAAGCTGAACTGCGAGCCGTATAAGGTCGTAGGCATCCGTCTGGCGCGTACGTTTATTTCGGTGGCGCTCTATGATCTAGGCGGCCAAGAATATGCGAACAAGCAAATTCCGATCCGCAACAGCGAAGGGCCGGAAGCCGCATTCGCCAAAATGAAGGCGCTGATCGCGGAAACGATCCGGTCCCACGAAGACACCGTGAAGGCGATCGGCATCGCGACGCCGGGGCCGCTCTTCCGCGGCGAGGGACGGATCGCCTTAATGACGGCGTTCCCGGGCTGGGAGAAAATCAATCTGCAGGAGGAGCTGGCGCAGCAATTCCAACTCCCGGTCTGCATCGAGCATGACGCGAAAGCCGGCGCGCTCGCCCATTGGTGGTTCGCCGAGCCCCAACGGGACCGCGGCGTCATGGTATACGTGGCCGCCGGACAAGGGGTCGGCGCGGGCATCGTCGCCGACGGCAAGCTATTCCGCGGCGCGCTCGGCATGGCGGGCGAAATCGGCCATATGAGCATCGACTATAACGGGCCGCTGTGCGAATGCGGCCATCGGGGATGCCTGGAGCTGTACTGCTCGACGACTGCGCTGCTGAAGAAGCTGGGCAAGGAGCCGTCCGCGCTAGGGACGGTATGGCAGGAGCTGCGCCGGCGCGAGCCCGTCACGGAGGAAGCCGTGCGCAGAGCCGCGTGGTTCCTGGGCTTCGGCCTCGTCAGTATCGTGAACGCCTTCGACCCGGACCGGATCATTCTCGGCGACGAGCTGTCGTCCGCCGGGGTGCTGCTGCTCGAGACGGTCAAGGCCGTCATCCGCGAGCAGGCGCTGCCGGACGTATCCAGCCGGCTGACAATCGAGCTCGCATCGCTGGCGTCAGACGATATGCTGATCGGAGCCGCGACGACTGCCATCGACCATTTGCTTGCAAGACCTTCCGTTCTGCTTTGCTAAGCAGAGCGGTTTTTTTTGTCCCGGCCGGTGCGGTTTCGCAAGTTATTACTTGATTAAATCAATTAATGGATTTATAGTAATGATGCATAAAGTAAACGCTTACTGGAATTGCGAGAGGAGCTGGCCGGATGGCGGCATTCATGGGTATCGATATCGGAACCTCCAGCATCAAGAGCTTGCTGATGGACGAGGCGGGCCGTATGCTCGGCTTCTCGCAGTTGGATTACGACATGAGCATCCCTTCCCCCGGCTTCGCGGAACAGGACCCCGACGTCTGGTGGGCGCTGGCCGGCCGGACGTCAGCCGCCGCGATCGGCGAATCGGGCGTCGATCCGGGAGAAGTCGCCGGTGTCGGGTTCTCGGGCCAAATGCACGGTCTCGTCGCGCTGGGTGCGGACAATCGACCGGTCAGGCCTGCGATTATTTGGTGCGACCAGCGCTCCATTGCGCAGAAGCTGGAGCTGGAGAGGCTGTTCGCGCCGGAAGAGCTGGGAGAGCTGATTCAGAACCCGGCCGCGACCGGCTTCCAGCTGCTCTCGCTGATGTGGCTGCGCGAGCATGAGCCGGATACGTTCCGCCGAATCCGCAAGGTGATGCTGCCCAAGGATTACGTACGCTACCGGCTGACGGGGCACGTCGGCGCGGACACGACCGACGCGTCAAGCACATCGGCCTACTGCGTGGCGGATAAGGCCTGGTCGGCGGCGCTGCTGGCGAAGGTCGGCATCGACCCGGGGCTGTTCCCGGAAACCGGCGAGCCGTGGGAGGCTTGCGGCGCCGTCACGACGGCTGCGGCCGCGGAGACCGGACTGAAAGCGGGAACGACCGTCGTCTTCGGCGGCGCGGATCAGGCGATGCAGGCCGTCGGGAACGGGATCGTCGCCGAGGGCACCGTCTCCTGCACGATCGGCACCGGCGGCCAGCTCTTCACGCCGGTGAACCGGCCCGTCTACGACGGCTTGCTGCGCACGCATACCTACGTTCACGCCGTCCCCGGCATGTGGTACTTGCTCGGCGCTTCGATGAGCGCGGGCCTGTCGCTGAAGTGGCTGGCCGGCCAAGTGCTCGGCCGCGCCGATTACGGGCCGCTCGACGAATTGGCCGCCTCCGTTCCGGCCGGAAGCGAGAACCTGCTCTTCCTCCCCTACCTGGCCGGGGACCGCACGCCGCATATGGACCCGCATGCCAAAGGAATGTTCGCCGGCCTCACGCTCCGTCACGGAACCGGCCATCTCGTGCGCGCCGTCCTGGAGGGCGTCGGCTTCTCCATGCGCGACAGCCTGGAGATTTTCCGATCGCTGGGGGTGCAGACGGATAGACTGATTCTGTCCGGCGGCGGCGCCAAGAGCGGGCTGTGGAAGCAGATCATCGCCGACATGCTCGATACCGACGTCTATACGAGCACGATGAAGGAGCAGGCCTGCGTCGGAGCGGCAATCATGGCGGGAGTCGGCGCCGGGCTTTATCCAGGCGTGGAGGAAGCGTGCAAGCATGCGGTGCGCATCGGTGAAACGCCGATCCGCCCGAACGCGGGCAACCGCGGGAAGTACGCGTCACTGTACGAGCTCTATAAGCAGTTATATGAGCGGAATCGGGAGCTATTCCCGCTGCTTGACGACCATACCAAGAAGAACGGAGTGCAGCAGCCATGAACAGAGCATCACTACCGCCGTCCGTAGTTATTGATGGACGGAGCGATTCGCCGCAGGACTTGAATTGGGGACGCATGCGGCAATTCTCGATCGGGCTCGAGACTTCCGCCGCGGCGGAGGCGGAGGAGAATTTAGTCGTCGTTGAAGCAGCCGGCGGCACCGGCGTGCGCATCTACACGGGCTCGCTGGCCGGAATGGAAGCGCCGGCGCTGATCGCCGAAGTGCATACGGACGCCAGAGACAAGCCGCTTGCGCTCGGCATTCCTTGGGCGCGCATCGGCCATGCGAATCACGACGTCGTGCTGTGCTATGCAGGGCATGCCGTCCGGTTGTACGTGGACGGCATCCTGGTCGACGAGGACTGGCCGATGGGCGCGGTCGCGTTCGAGGGAGCCACCGTTCAGGGTGGGCTCACCGCCGGGAACGTCGCCTTCTGGCCGGAAGCCATCGAGCCGGAGCCGCTCCGTCCGGAGCTGATGGACCGCTACTTGGGCGAGGAACCGGCAACCGTTCAATATTGGCGGCCGCGCGGCTTCAATACGGGCGTCGGCGACTGCATGCCGTTCTTCGACGGGACGACGTTCCGGCTCTACTATCTCTACGACCGGCGCGGGCATGCCAGCAAGTGGGGCTTGGGCGCCCATCAATGGGCGCAGATCGCGACGAAGGATTTGCGCGCCTGGGAGCATCATCCCATCGCGATCGGCATCACGGACGAAGGCGAAGGTTCGATTTGCACCGGCTCCGTCTTCCTGAAGGACGGCGTCTACTACGGCTTCTATGCCGTCCGCGCGGTCGACGGCTCCCCCGCTCGTCTGACGTACGCGGTGAGCGACGACGGCATCCGCTTCACGAAGACCGACGCCGACATCCGGCTGCCCGAACGGTACACGCTCTCTTCCGTTCGCGATCCGCATGTGTTCCAGGACGGGCAAGGGCTGTATCATATGCTCGTGACGACCAGTCTGGCGGACAACGTCAGGCCGCGGGGCTGCCTCGTCCATCTCGTCTCGGACAATGTGACCGATTGGCGGGAAGCCGGGCCGTTCATCGTACCCGGCTACAACGGCGAGCCGGAGTGCTCGGATTGCTTCGAGTGGAACGGCTGGTACTATCTGATCTTCAGCAACGACGGATTAGCCCGCTACCGGTACGCGAGCACGCTGGAAGGACCGTGGCTGCGGCCGGAATCGGACGCGCTCGACTGCGTGCAGTGGCATGTACCCAAGACGGCGCCGTTCCCGGAAGGACGGCGCATCGCCGCAGGCTTCCTGACGTCGCCGACGGCATACGCCGGTGAATTGGTTTTCCGCGAGCTGGTACAGCATGCGGACGGAACGCTGGGGCTGGCATTCGTGCCCGAGCTGAGAGAAGCCGCCGCAGCGGTACGGGATCTCGGCACATGCGAGCTGGACGACTTCAACGGCTTCGCCGCGCAATGCCTCGGCGAACCGGGAACGGATTACGTGCTGTCCTTCGACGTCACCCCGCGCTATCCGAGCATGTATGTCGGCTTCTCCGTATCGGGCTCGGACGAATTCGTCGACGGCTACGACGTCCGATTCGAACCGTCGGCGCGCAAAGCCGGCATCCACCGCATCCACGCGCGCTCGCTGCAGGAGGACGAATCGTCTTCCATCTATCAGGTGGCTGGGCTCACGGAAACGTTCTCCGTCGAGGCGGTCGTGAAGCAGGGCTGGATCGACCTGTGCATTAACGGCAGCCGGACGCTTGTCTCCCGGATCGACGGAGCCGGCGGGCATCTGCGCTTGTTCGCCCAATTCGGCTCGGCTGCCTTCGAACGGATCACGATCCGCCAGATTGCAGGCGCTGCCAATTAAGGCGGAGTCTGGCCTCTTGGCCACCACCCGGCCACCCGGCACCTGCTGGCGGTCGCGACAGGGCCTTGGGAAGCCTGCGCTAAAAAGAAACCCGCACGTTTCCTATGAAACGCGCGGGTTTCAGTATATTCGGGTTCCTCGGCGCGGAGCTGCGAAATCCTGCCCTCGGGCAGGATTTCGCAGGATCCTCGGCAGCCGGACGGTCTGCCCTTGGGCAACCCCTCTGGGTGTCGAGCAAATAGTCGAATCTTCAAATCGCAAAGCCCGAACCAAACAACCTCCGCAAGCAGCCGGACGCAGGATCCGTTATTTGGATTGAAATCGGCGTTTTGGACCGGCGGTCGGACACAGGATCCGTTATTGCCTCCGGGAAGCATCGAATGTATGCATTTCGGGCCAAATAACGTCTTTCCTGTCCGCGAGCTCACGAAAAAACGATGAAAACCGGTCAATAACGCATCTCCTGTCCGCGTCATATCGCTTCATAATCGCTTCATGCCGCTTCATCGCTTTCGACGATCGCGCCGCTGCCTCGCCGGCCAAAAAGCCGATGGATCAAACCGGCTTCGGCAAACATGCCGAACGAACCGCCGCCTGACGGCAGCCGGCGCGGCGCCGCGGGAAGCACCGTCGGAACCGCCCGAGAATTGCGGCTCAACCTGACCGAGCCATTAGGTGAGGTCCCCATCGATCCCTTAACAAAAGAAGGGCCTGCCCCCGGGCAGACCCTGGCAGAACCTCCTCGCTTGCTGCCGCGGTTAGCCGAGCAGCCCCGCTTCTTTCAAGTTCAAATAGCTGGCCGTGATCGTCTCGAACGGCGTCAGGTTGCGCAGACGGTCCTGCTCCACGACCATCCACTCCACGCCGATCTCGCGGGCCTTCAGGATCGAAGGCGCGATGCGGACGATGCCGGTGCCGACGGCGGTCCATTGGTCCGGCTCGTCGGCCGTCGTCACGTCCTTCACGTGGATCGCGGGCACGCGCCCGGCCATTTTGTTCAAGATGGTTACGGGATCGACCCCGCCCATCGTAATCCAGGCGATGTCCATTTCGAAGAAGACCGCTTGCGGATCCGTATACTCGGCCAGAATATCCATCGCGCATACGCCGTTCCACGCCGTCTTGAATTCATGCGCGTGGTTGTGGTAGCACAGCTTGACGCCTTCCGCCGCCAGTCTCGTGCCGGCCCGATTGTACGCCTCGATGCCGCGCAGCAGATCCTCCTTGCTGTCGCAGGGATCCCACCACACCGTCACATGCGGAGCCCCCAGCGTTACGGCATTGGCGACCAGCTTATCCAGCCCTTCCTGCAGCGATTCGCGGCTCGCGCTCAGCGTGATCGTCTCCATGCCCAGCTCGCGGTACCGCTTCAGATTGCTTTGCACGTCGCCCTGCAGCAGATAATGCTCCACGCCTTCGATGCCTTGATAGCCGATCGCCGCCGCCTTGGCAGCCGCTCCCCAGAAATCCGCCTTCATCTCTTCGCCGATGATGCCGATCAAGCCCAGCTTCGGATTCGACATGCCGATCACGCTCCCTGTCCGGCCGCGGGCGCAAAATGGCCTGCTTCCAATAATTGAATGAATGGATTGTCGGTCAGCCCGGCAAGCGGCAGCTCGATGCGCGCATGGCGGCGGACCGATTCGTAGAATGCGTATATGATCTCGCTGGCGCGGAGCGCTCGGCGGTACGACAGCTCCGGCTCCCGCCCTGCGGCAAGGCTGCCGACGATATCCTCGATAACGCCGGTCATTTGGATGCTTTCGGGACTGTCGGCCACGACCGGTTTCCATGACGGGTCGTCATACGATCTGACCTCGCCGATCCCGCCGTCCCAGTTCACTTCGATAAAGCCGCCGGTGCCGGTCAGACGAATGCCGGTATGCATATCCTGATCCGGGCCGCCGGTCTGAATGTTGGCGCGGACGCCGTTCTCGAAGACGAGCGTGCCGACGGCCATGCTCTCCGCAGGGACGTTGAACCAGTTCAGATGATTCGTGCCGTCGACGGCGCCGAGCACCCATTTGACACCGATTTCCTCGTTGAAGCTGAGCGCCTGGTCGAACGTATGCGTGCCGCAATCCAGCAGGTTCGGCGGCGAATAGAGATCCATGCGGAGCAGCTTGCCGATCCGCCCTTCCTTCAGCCACTGCCGGATGAGCCGATTGCCCTCCGCGAAACGGCGCTGGTGGCAGAATGTCAGCTGGCAGCCCGTCTCGCCGGCAATCCGGGCCATCTCCAGGCAGTCGCCCCAGGTCGGCGCCATCGGTTTCTCGGAATGAACGGCTTTGACGCCGGCCGCCGCGCAGGCTTGGAACATTTGCAAATGCAGCGGGGTCCACAGGCAGGAGATGACGATATCCGGCTTGACGTCCGCCAGCATGGCGGCATAATCCGCATAAACCTCCGCCTGAAAGCCGTAGTGGTCGTTAAAAGCCTGGGCCGCCTCCAGATTAAGATCGGACAGCGCGACCACCTCGCAGCGGCTGTCCGTTTGCACGGCCGCGGCATGGGGCTTGGCCCGGTTGCCGCAGCCGATGAATGCAACGCGATACTTCGACAATTCCTTCGCCTCCTTGTACGCATAGGCGAGCAGTTCCGCGTCAGCGGAACGTCCAGCCTAGATTAACCTAAATGTAAGCGTATCACAATTCAGGAACGTCCGGGATAGAGAGTTGTACGATACACCTAGGAAAATTGTCGTTTGGCATGACGTTCCGTCTACGTCATAAGCGCACGCCGGGTTCCGCCAAGGCCGATGAATGAGCCCCGCCCAGCATGTCCTTGCGCCGGTAAGCGCCCAGCATCAATCCGAGCGAGCCGAGCTCCACGACGACGTTCGCGCTCCAATTCAGAATCGGCATCTGCATACCCCCGAGTATCGGAAACATGCCGAAGCACATGAGCACGTTCCACGCGTATTGAATGCCGAACACGAGCGACAGGCCGATGATCAGACTCCGGCCATATCCGTCAGGCAGCTTCATGCCCATGCGGATCATGCTGCTCACGAACAGCAGCACCAGGGCGCAGACGGCCGCGCCGAACACCCAGCCGAGGCTGTAGACGAGATAGGAGAACGCCATCTCGCCCGATATATACGGCAGCGTCTTCAAGGACGCCCCGAAGCCATGACCCCACATGCCGCCGGCGTGAATGGCTTTCAGCGACTGCACCGTATGATACGCGGTATCCGCGTCCCGATGAAGGAAAGCGATATGGCGCTGCCATGCCATCGCGAATAAATCCGAATTGAAGCTTTGCCGCGCATAGAGCGCAGCCAGCGCAATGAACCCGAGCCCGGTCAACAGCAGCCTCCACCGGCCATGCAGCAGCAGCAGCACCGTAAGTCCCAGCAGGTAGGTGATCAAATAGCCTAGCGCCGGCGCCGAGGCGAATAAATAAACCGGCAGCGCAGCGTAGAGCGCCCCGCCTCGGAGAAGCCTCACGGCGGCTTCCTTCCGGCCTGACGCCGGGCGCGTCCGCTCGTTATGCAGCATGCCGGCAACGGCGGCGATCAGCAAGTACGGAGCGGCCGCGCATATATTGAACGCGAACGTTCCGATCGTCAGATACTGCCTGACGCCGTTGATCTCCAGGCCAAAGCCGAAGCCGCCGCGCCACTGGGCGGCCGCCATCAGCAGCAGCGTGCCGGCGTACAGAAAGCCCGATAAACGCAGCAGTTTGCGGTAATCGACGAAGTACAAGCCGCCCATGACGGCAGCGCCCATTGCGACGAAAACCAGCTTGCGACCGATCGCAAGCTGCCAGTCCAGCGCGGCTTTCACCGAGAGCGACGTCACCAGCCCCAGCAGAACCATGCACAGCGCCAGTGCGATTACGCCCCACTCCGTCCGCGGCTTATGCGCCTGGTGGAGCTGTCTGCCGACCTCATCGGGATCGCCCATGTGCAGAATCGCCTCTTGCACGGCTTCGTCCTCGGGCTTTCCGCGTTCGATTTGCTCGGCGATCAATTCCTCCAAATGGCTCTGCATTTCCATGCGAATCTCTTCGTGCACGGATGTGGACTTGATCTGCGCGCACAGCCTGTCCAGGTAACGGCGAACGTCCGCATGCCGTCCGATGTCCTTCATCACGCCCGTCCCTCCCCGATAATCCGGTTGACGGCCGAGCTGAACAAGGTCCATTCCCGCTCCTTCTCGATGAGCGCCTTCTGGCCGTCCTGGGTCAGCCGGTAGTATTTGCGTTTCCGTCCGCCTTCCTCGCCCCAATACGCCTCCACTAGCCGCTCGACCTCCAGCGTGTGCAGAATCGGATACAGCGTCCCTTCCTTGAAGGTGAACAGCCCGTCGGACTGAAGCTCGATCCGCTTCGCCATCTCGTAGCCGTACATATCCTTGTTCTCCAGCAGCTTCATGATCAGGATGACCGTACTGCCTTTCAACAACTCTTTGTTGATTTTCATAACGCCCTCCAATCCATACATCGAATATCTATGTATCGTATATCTAGGTATTAATATAAAGCATGCTGCCATTTATTTCAATACGAAACCGGATCGGGCAGCTATATTATTCGTCCGGCATCATTTTCTCCCCGCGGCTGTAACCTTTTGGCGCCGCAGACAGTCTAGTAGGTTGCAAAGTAACGCAAGCGAACGTGAAACGGAGGCGACGATCGATGAAAATAAAACGTTTCTACATGCTCGGTTTGGCGGCGCTGCTCGCTGCCGGAGTTCCCGCCGGGGTTGCCGGGGTCCAACGCGCGGCAGCGGCAGCGAGTGCACCGGGGGCCGGGAGCGATACAGCCGCCGCGACGACAGCCTCAGCTCAGCCGGCAGCCATTCAGGCGGCGGCGGTTCAGCGGGTTCAGATGCAGCAGGCCGACATGGCATACGTGCCGCTGTTCGGCTCGCGAGAAGCGGATAAGGCCGACATCGCGAAGGCGGCGGCGATCGTGAACCGGCTGCTCGGGAAAGCGAAGCCGTCTACGGAACAATTGATCGGCGAAGATTCGTTCTTCGCGACCAGTTTCGATGTCTTGCTATCCGACGGCTCGACGGTATTGCTGCAGTTCAAGGACGGTCAACACGCCCTCATTTCTGTCGGCGGAGACGGGTACATCGCTCAGGACGCCACGGCCATCAGCGAGCTCGGCGCCTTGCTCGCGATGTCCCCGCAGTCGGACATCAGCACGCGCAAGCCGGCCATCGGTCAGACGATCCGCATTACGGGCAGCGATGCGTCATCGCAGCAAGGCATGATTCGGGTCTTCGTCGAGACCCCCGGCTCGTCCGGCGGCTATAGGACGACGAAGGGCGTGGATTATCCGTCCAAAAGAGCGCTGCTCGTCTATGCCGCGCCGTACTCGGAAGCGCGGTACGATTTTCAATTCACGATGCCGGCCTACGGCGAAGCGATCGACGGCACCTTCAAACCGATAACGCCCGGCGCCTATGAGTTCGACGTCAGTACCGGCGGGAGCACGACCATGCGCAGCGTGACGATCGCTCCGCCGGCCGCCGCCCAGCTGTCGATCAACGGCGTGACCGTGAGCGATCCGGCGCTCGCGCCGATCGTCTCGAACGGCGCCATGCTGCTGCCGATGCGCGCGCTGGCGGAAGCGTTCGGCTGGAATGTGAGATGGGACGCCGCGCATAAAGCCGCCATCGTCTCCACGCTGCCCGAGAAGCTCTCAGTCGGCTCGGCGAGCGGCGCCGCGCCGTCGCTGTGGGTGAACGGCAAGCAGCTGACCGGAGCAAACGCCAAGCCGGTGATCGCGAACGGCCATACCTACCTGCCGCTGCGCGCAACGGGAGAGGCCTTCGGCTTCCAGGTGACGTGGACGCAGAGCGTGCGCGGCGCGCTGCTCGTCTTCAAGCCGCAGCTGTTGGATGAGCGGCCGTACGCGGGCGATGTGAAGAAGCTGGCCGCCGTGAAGCTGTTGAACGGCTATGTCAACGCGCTGAACGGCCGCGACGCCAAGGCGCTCGGCGGGATGTTCGCGAAGAACGGCACGCCCGCGCCGTCCTTCGCGGCCATCGGCCAGCGGCTGATTACGGGCATCCGCTCCGTGACCTTCGAGGACCGCCCCGGCGGCGCGCTGCTGGCCTACGTCAATGTCAACTATCTGTTCGACCCGAACGGCAGCAAGACGGGCACGCCCGGCATTACATTCGCGCAGGAAGACGGCGTCTGGAAGATCGCGGACGTTGATTGAGTGGCATTTGCGGGGCAATAGCCCGGTGTAACAACGCCGCACGGAAACGCCGTGCCAATGAAACAAGAAAGCGGGAGCCCCGGGCCATACATGCCCCGGGGCTCCCGCTCTATGAATTACTGCGTCGGCTGCATCGTCGATACCTGCCAGCGAACGCCGTACGGATCGACGAGCCGGCCGAACATGCTGCCCCAGAACATGCGGGCGAACGGCATGAGCACCTCGCCTCCGGCGGCAAGGCCGTTGAAGGCCCGTTCGGCATCCTCGATGCGCTCGTATTCCAAAGTCAGGTCGAGTCCGCCCCCGCGCTGTACCGGACCGGCGTCGGCCATATAGAATGTCAGGCCTGCCGCCTGCAAAATCAAATGCATAACGCGGTCGCGCTCCTCCGCGCCGCCGCCCGGCATGTCGCCGAACGTCTGAACGCTCACGATTTCCCCGCCAAGCGCTTTCGCATAGAAAGCCGCCTGCTCGCGGGCATTGTCGCTGTAAATGTATGGGGTCAGTTTCGCCATGTCATGGATCGCTCCTTAGTGGAATGATGGGCTTCCGCGCGGAAAGATGCCGATACGCTCTTACCTGCCGCTCTTTCGGCGTGTCGGTGCTACGGCTCGCGATGAATCCAGAACCGTCTGACGATATTGCCGTTCTCCTCGGCGACCTCGGAATGGAATTGCCCCCCGCCGCCCCGAATCGTCCGCTCCGAGCCAATGTTGCCGCGGTCGCAGATGACAAGCACGTCGCGGATGCCGAGACGATCCGTCACCTCCAGCGCCCGGGCGAGAATCGCCTTCGCATAGCCCTTCCGCCGCTGCGAAGGGATGACGCCGTAGCCGATATGCCCGCCGCCCTCCTCCAGCTTCCGGTTCAGCCGGTGCCGGATGTTCGCGGCGCCGACGATCGCGCCGGACGTGTCCATGAGCCAGTACGTCGAATGGGTCACGGCGCCCTTCGGCGCCGTTGTCTCGGCTTCCCGCAGAAACCGTACATACGCGGGGAAATCGGTCGGATCGATGCCGACCACCCACGGCACGATATTTTCGCCGCTGGCGATCCATTCGTTGTAGAACGCTTTGTAGGCCGCTTCATGCGCCTCGGACGGCTTGACCAATTCGACGCCGGCCTGCGGCGAATTCCCTTGACGGTTCTCCATAGTCGTTGCACTCCCTCATCAGCCGTGTTACACCTGAAAGCGAACAATCTTCGCATTCGTTAATGAGCAGTATAGCACAAAAGCAAGCCGCCCTCTGAATGCCGACTGTCAGCGGCTTGCCGGGAGAAAGGATCGCCGGAATGATCATAATCGCAGCGCTTGCTGGTCTCGCCTCCCTAGGAGCCTTGCATACCTTATGGGTGCGATACTCTTATTACCGCATCGGGAGCAAGAACGCCGGCGGCTTGACCGTCGTTCAGTTATCCGACCTTCACGGGCGAATCCGGTTCATCAACGGTTCGCTGGTCAGGAAGGTCAACCGGTTAAACCCCGACCTCGTGATGATTACCGGGGACCTTGCTTCCAGGAAGGGGCAGCTGCCGAAAATAATGAAGGAAATTCAGAAGATCCAATGCCCGCGTATTTTCTTCGTGCCGGGCAACTACGAACGCGAAGGAATGGACGGATTCCGGAAGAAATCGTACGCCCAGGCGGAATACGATTCGATCCTCTCGCAGCTCCGGCATCGGCATGTCGCCGTCCTCGACAACCGCGGAGTAACCGTCGAACACGCCGGTAAACGGGTGCTGGTGTACGGATTCGACAACTCCGTTTACGGCAATGAACGGATGACGCGGAGCGCCGAAGACGTTCAGCGCCACGACGCGGTCATCCTGCTGGCGCATTCGCCAAGTATCATCCACTACATAAGCCGCCATCGGATTCCGTTCGACTTGCTGCTGACCGGCCATACCCACGGCGGACAGATCCGGGTGATGAACCGGACGATCGGGGCCTATCGGCATTTCCACACGGGGCTGAAAATCATGAACGGAAGCGAACGCTTCTTCATTCACCGCGGACTAGGAACCGTGAAAATCCCGCTTCGGATCGGCTGTTCCCCCGAGATCGCCGTCTTCTCCCTCGGCGGCTGCTTCGGGCAGCCGGCTGAAACGGGCGCCATACGCAAATAAAAAAGGCAAGGCAGCACGTCGTTCTTCTGCTGCCTTGCCTTCTTAAACCTGATTAGCGCGACCTAGTCCGCTGCGGTCTGCCGCCCGGGCCTTGCTTGCCGCCTGGGCGGCCGCCTTTGGCGCCGCCGCCGGAAGCGCTGCGGCCTCCGGCAGCGCGGCCCGCTCCGCCGCGCGGAGAAGACGGGCCGCGGCCGCGGGATTCGCCGCCGCCGCGCGAGCCGTACTCGGCTTCGCGGCCGGCTCCGCCGCGGCCCGAGCCGCTGCCCGGGAACTGCGGCGCGCCGGCGCGGCCTGCTCCGCCGCGCGCTCCCGCTTCGCCGCGCGATGCGCCCGCGCCGCGGCCGCGTGCGGCGGTGCCGCGTTCGCCGGCCGCTTCGCCCGCCGGCGAGCTGTAGCGCGAGCGCCCGCGAGCAGGCGCTTCCGCGCGCCGCGCAGCGGCGCCCCATTGCGGCGGCTCATCCGTGCCGGAGCCGCGTTTGGCCGCGGCCGCGTATGCCCCGCCGCCGGCCGCCTTGCCGCCGCCCGCGGCGGAACGCCCGCCGCGGCCGCCTTGCGCGCCGCGCCCTGCGCCGGCACCGTGCCGGCCGGCGCCTCTGCGCTCGCCGCCCGAGCGGCCGCCCGTCGGCTTCTCGCCGCGTTCGCGCTTATCGCCGCCGCGCTCGCGCGGTTCGCGCGCAGGCGCTGCGCCGGCCCGGCCCTCGCGCGGAATGGACATCTGGATGCCTTTCTCGATGGCAGCCAGCTCCAGACGGTCATGCGGCGAGACGAGCGTTATCGCCAGCCCCGCTTCGCCCGCGCGGCCCGTCCGGCCGATGCGGTGGATGTAGCCTTCCGCGTTCTCGGGAATGTCGTAATTGAACACATGCGTGACGCCTTCGACATCAAGCCCGCGCGCCGCCACGTCCGTCGCGACGAGCAGATGCAGCTTCGCATCGCGGAACCGCTTCATGACCTGCTCCCGCTTCGCCTGCGACAAGTCGCCGTGCAGCTCGGCGCTGTTGAATCCGTTCTCCTGCAAATAATCGTTCAGCGCGCTCGCGCGCTTCTTCGTCCGGCAGAAGATCACGCCCAAATACGGGTTGTGCTCCTCCAGCAGCCGCTTCATCTGCTCCTGCTTGTTCTGCGCGCCCACCTCGACGGTCAGCTGGCGGATCGCCTTGACCGTCACCTGCGGCGCGCGCACCGTAATGTCCTTCGGTTCGATCATGAACCGCTGCGCGAGCGAGCGGACGCCTGCCGGCATCGTCGCCGAGAACAGCATCGTCTGCTTGCGGTAAGGCATCTGGGTCAGAATTTCCTCGACCTCGGTCAGGAAGCCCATATGCAGCATTTGATCCGCTTCGTCGAGGACGAGCATTTTGACCGCGCCGAGCTTGATCGCCCCTCTGCGGATATGGTCCAGCAGCCTTCCCGGCGTCGCCACGACGAGCTGTACGCCGCGCTTCAGCTTGCGCAGCTGCGACTCCACGTCCTGTCCGCCGTACACCGCGAGCACGCTGAATTCTTCCTTGCCCTCCAGCCGCTTCTTCAGCTCCGTCGTGATCTGCAGCGCGAGCTCCCGCGTCGGCGTCAGAATCAGCCCCTGCACGTCCTCGCGGTCCGCCCGCGTCTTCTCCAGCATCGGCAGCAGGAACGCCAGCGTCTTCCCCGTTCCCGTCTGCGCCTGGCAAATCACGTCGCTGCCTTGCATAATGACCGGAATCGCGCTCTCCTGAATCGGCGTCGCTTCCGTAATGCCCTCGTTCCGCAGCGACAGCGCCCTTTCCTTCGCAATTCCTAATTGTTCGAAACCTGCCAATATGTCCACCTCATTTTGTCTATGCACCCTGTATAAACGATTCCGTCTCCACAACCGGCATTCCCTATCGTACCACAGATGGGGGCTCCGCATGTACCGAATGTTCCCAAAATGCGCCATCGATTGCCAATTCATCCGCCCCCCGCCGCTGCAAACGGGCTTCATGCAGCTCCGCTATATTCTATTTTACCCAGAATAGGCTTCGTATAAGGAGGCTTGCCAAGATTGAAAGCCGCAGGTCATGATCCTGCCCCCGCCAGGCCGCCGTTCGGCTAAGGAGCAGCACCCGACAGGCTCCGGGCCCGAATGCGAAAGGCGCCTTCACGGATAGCGATCGGCTATCGATGGAGGCGCCTTTGCGCTCGGCTCATCCGGGGTCCGACTAGTCCCCGGGGGTCAATCTCGTTCAGCCGGCCGGTTTCTGAACGAGCGCTTGCAGCAGGCGGATGATTTCCGCCATGCCTCGGATGAAGGCGCCTGCCGCAAGCGATACGAACAGCGTCATCCAGAACCCCCGGCTATCCGCGCTGCTGAGCATATACAGGGCGCGTAAAATCCCGCCGATGGCGATGATCCAGGAGACGGCGACCAGCAGCGACGCGGTCTTGTTATCCTTCCGGTCGGTATCGTCCAATACGTAACGATTCAAATCCGATTTCATAGCGGTGCCTGCCCTTCTACGTCCTTGCCGCGTGCCGTCCATCCGTTCGGGACTACGGCCGCTGGAGCGTGAGATGTTCCGTTATTGTCTGCTATTGTCGCCCCACGGCGTCTGCTGGTAGAAATAATTCGGTTTCTTCTCCGTATCGTCATAGCGCGTATGGAAGACGCCCGTCGTCGCCGGCGACAACGGCGGAATGAGCCAGGACCAGCGTCCCGTCGGCGTCCGGCCGTTCTGCCGCTCCTTCTCCGCGAACAGGGCGAATTGCCTGGTCGCGGTGTGATGGTCGACGATCGTGACGCCCTGCGTCTTGAACGAATGCAGCACCGCCACGTTCAGCTCCACGAGCGCCCTGTCGCGCCATAGCGTCGATTCCCTCGCCGTGTCCAGCCCCATCAGCGCCGCCAGCTTCGGCAGCATGTCATAGCGCGAAGCATCCGCCAAATTGCGCGCCCCGATCTCCGTTCCCATATACCACCCGTTGAACGGCGCCGCCGTGTAATGCAGGCCGCCGATCTCCAGCCGCATGCCGGAGACGAACGGCACGGCGTACCATTTCAGCCCCAGCCGCGCGAACGCGGGCAAATCCGGATGCGCGAGCGGCACCTCCAGCACGAGGCCCCGCGGCACGTCGAACCAGCGCGGCTCGCGGCCGCCGATCTGCACGACGATCGGCAGCACGTCGAAGGCCGTGCCCTCCCCGCGCCAGCCCAGCGCTTCGCACATCCGCGTCAGCTCCTCCGACACCGGGTCGCCGACGATCGAGCCGTCCGCCTGCCGATAGCCCGCGTACCGGATCAGCTGCTCGTTCCAGATCCGGACCCGCGGCCGTTCCGCATCCGCCGACGGTGCAAAAATCGTAATCGCGGGTAATAGTTTGCCCCCGTTCGTGGCATATTCGATATGGCGAAAGATCGCGTCCGCAATCTCTTCTTCCGTCCGTGCCGCCCGCGCGTCCTGAACGGTCAGCGACTCCCAGAACAGCCGTCCGACGCAGCGGTTGCTGTTGCGCCACGCCAGCTTGGCGCCGTACGCCAGCTCCGCGTCCGTATGCGTATAGGTACCGGTCGCCTCCAGCTCGTCCGCGATCCGCTTCAGCCTCGCGTCCGTCTCCTCGCGCGGAACGCCGAGCTCGCTGCCGAATTGTTCGATGAATGTCCCGGCCTCTTCCAGCAGCGCTGGCCGGCCGATGGCCGTCGATTGATTTTGCATCCTATTGATCCCTGCCGCTCATTCGTAAGATGATTCTATTATACCGGATTCCGCGGCCGATTGCCCGTTCCGCCGATTTTCAAACGAAATTTACTTTCATTAAGTAAGTGAAAAGCTTATAATCGTACGGAAGGCTGTCAACCTTACCTCGAAGGAGTGGAGAAATTTGACCCGTAATCACCTGGATACCCCCTATGCGCTCAAAAGCTTGTCGCTGCGCAATCGGATCGTCATGGCTCCGATGTGCCAATATGCCGTCGAAGCGAAAGACGGAATCCCGAACGAATGGCATTATGTCCACTACGTCACCCGCGCCATCGGCGGCGCGGGCCTGATTATTATGGAAATGACGGACGTCGAGCCGAACGGCCGCATTACCGATTACTGCCTCGGCCTGTGGTCCGACGACCATATCCCGGCCTATCGCCGGATCATCTCGGAGGTGCGCAAGCACGGCGCGAAGATCGGCATTCAGATCGCCCATGCCGGACGCAAGGCCGAGCATGCCGCCGAGCCGGTCGGACCGTCCGATATCGCGTTCAGCGACGCCTACCGCAAGCCGCGCGCGCTGAGCACGGAGGAAGTCCGCGGCATGGTCGTCAAGTATCGGGAAGCCGCCCGCCGCGCGGTCGAAGCCGGCGTCGACACGATCGAGCTCCACGGCGCGCACGGCTACCTGATCCACCAGTTCCACTCGCCGATCATCAACAACCGCACGGACGAGTACGGGCAGGATCGCGCGCTGTTCGGCGCGCAGGTCATCCAGGCGGTCAAGAGCGTCATGCCCGCCGATATGCCGCTCATTATCCGCGTATCCGCGGCGGAATACGCCGACGGCGGGTACGACCTCGCCTATGGCATCGATATTTTCCGGCGCTACCGGGATGCCGGCGTCGATCTGTTCCACGTCTCGAGCGGCGGCGAAGCGCCGATCGGCAGCCGGAAGCCGGATTTCTATCCCGGCTACCAGGTTCCGCTTGCGCGCGAGCTGAAGCAGGCGCTCGGCGTGCCGGTCATCGCCGTCGGCATGCTCGACGATGCCAAGCTCGCCGACGCCACGATCGCTCACGGCGACGCGGACATGGTCGCCGTCGCCCGCGGTATGCTGCGCGATCCCTATTGGGCGCTGCATGCGATTCAGGCCGTCGGCGGCAAGACGGCCGGCGAATTGATTCCGCGGCAGTACGAACGCGCCTATTAATCCATCGCCCCGGCACTGCGCTGCATTTGCTCTGCATCGCGCGGCATTGCCCGGCTCGGCGCTCCACTGCTCGGCATTTACGCGGCAATGCGCGACATTTGCGCTGCACCGCCGCGGCTCTCCATTGCGCGGCATCAGAACGGCCCGAAGCGAAACGCGGCGAATACCGCGGGTCTCTTCGGGCCGTTCCGCGTCCATCCGCTTTCGCCCGTTCGCGCATGCGGCTGCCGTTCCTTCGCCGGCTTAAGCCTTGCCGGCCGCGCGCCTCGGTCATTCCTCGTCCCCCGCATACATGGCGGACATAGCCCGGGCCTCCCCGGCGATCCGCTCGCGCAGCTCCTGCGGCGCGAGCGCCTTGACATGCCTCCCGTACGCAAGGATAACGCCGCAAGCCGCATCGGGCGTATGAAATTCCGCTTCGGCCTCGATCCAGCCCTCGCCGCCGTCGGCATGCCCGCCGACCGTCACGAACCGCTCGCGGACGAAGCGGCTCCACACGTCCGCGGCTACGAGCACCTTCGCCTCGTATCGGGGCAGCCGGTCGCGAAACGAGGCAAGCGACTGCTCCCAGGCGGAAGCGAGGTCGAACGCCGCCGGACGCTCGAACGATTCGGCCGTCAGCCGCGCCTCCTCCATTCGCGAAATCCGGTACGTACGCAGCTCGTCTTCCGTATCGGCGAGCGCCATGACGTACCAAGTGCCCGTCTTGAAGACGAGCCCGAGCGGCCGGATGAGCTTGTCCTTGGCTTCCTCGCCTCCGGGCGGGCGGTAAGTCATGCGCAGCTTCCGAGCCGCCCATACCGCCTCCTGCACGACGGCCAGCGAGGCGCCGGCATCGCGCGGTCCCGCATCGCGCCAGCCCGCGCCGTCGATATGCAGCCGTTCGCGGACGAGCTCCGCGTCGCGGCGGGTCCTAGGCGGCAGCGACGCGAGCAGCTTGCTTGCCGCCGTTCGCGCGCCGCCCTCCAGCCCGAGGTCCCGGACGACGTCCCGCGGGAAGAGCAGCGACGAAATTTCCGCCGTCGTCAGACCCGTCAGCCGGCTGCGGTAACCTTCGGGCAGCGACCAGCCGCCTCCGCTGCCCCGGTCCGCGTACACGGGAATGCCCGCGACGCTCAGCGCCTGCGTGTCCCGATGAACGGTCCGCTCGGACACCTCCAGCTTCTCCGCCATTTCCTTCGCCGATAATTTGCCGTGCGCCTGCAGCAGGGCCAGCACCGCCATCAACCGATCCGCGCGCATCGTTCTCCGCCTCCTTCTATCTTCGATTGTAGCATTTGAATAAGACAATAGCTGTCATGTTTGCAGGCTATACTGATAGCGTTCGTGGATTTATGGCTGCCGAGCGCGCCATGCAGACTTATGCCGGCCTTATTCCAAAAGGAGGATGACTAATGAAACCATTGACAGGACAAATCGCCGTTGTGGCGGGAGCAACGAGAGGAGCCGGGCGCGCGATTGCCGCCATGCTGGGCGCCGCGGGCGCAACCGTCTACGCGACGGGCCGCAGCGTGCGCGGCAACCCGTCGGATATCGGCCGCCCGGAGACGATCGAGGAGACGGCGGAGCTCGTGACGGAGTCGGGCGGCCGCGGCATCGCGGTCCGCGTCGACCATACCGTGCCCGAGGAGGTGCAGGCATTGTTCGCGCGCGTAGCGGAGGAGCAGGACGGACGGCTCGACATCCTGGTCAACGACGTCTGGGGCGGCGAATCGCTGACGGAATGGGGCAAGCCGTTCTGGGAAGGCTCGCTGGACAAGGCGCTGCTCATGCAGCGACGGGCCGTGCACTCGCATATGATTACGAGCTATTACGGCGCTCCGCTCATGATCCGCCGCGGCTCGGGGCTGATCGTGGAAATTACGGACGGCATCGATTACAAGTATCGCGGCAACCTGCCTTACAGCCTGGCGAAGACGTCCGTTATCCATCTGGCCGAATCGCAGGCGGCGGAGCTGCGGCCGCACGGCGTCGCCGCCGTCGCGGTAACGCCGGGCTTTCTCCGTTCGGAGGAAATGCTGGCCCATTTCGGCGTAACCGAAGCGAATTGGCGGGACGCGGGGGCGCAGGATCCGCATTTTCTCCAGTCGGAGACGCCGTTCTTCGTCGGTCGCGGCATCGCGGCGCTGGCGGCGGACCCCGATCTGATGAGCAAATCGGGCCGCATCTTCTCTTCGTGGGGCTTGTCCGACGACTACGGCATCGAGGACGTCGACGGGCGGCGGCCGCACTGGGGACGCTACGCGGAAGAGCAGGGCTTCTATAAGTGACGGAATCGGGTCGGCGGCGAGCGCGGCCGGCAAGCGGCGCAGCGCATGACCCCGCCGGCGTCGTCTTTGCATGCCGCGGCCCGGGAGCCTTCAAGAAGGCCTCCGGGACCGTTCTTCTCGGCTCGGCGAGCGAGCCGCCGGACGCGCCGCGGACACCGCCTGAGCCGCCTCCTTTCCCCTCCGCTCGGCCGTATCCCGTTCCGCATCCGACATTCGCATTCGGGACGAAACATGATACACTGAAGCTAACTATGGCATTGGAAAGGCAGGGCAAACGGATGGAGCATACATTTACGATCGAGCCGGGCGCATTCAGCGCTTTCGCGGACGAAGACGCGTTGATCGAGCAATGCAAGCAGTGGGGCCTGCTGTCCGACAAGGCGGTCAAGTCCAAGGCGTTCGTCTACAAACGCGGCGGCAGCGCCATGCCCTGCGCCATCGTCGGCTTCGTCGATTTCATGACGGCCGTCATCGAGTTCGGGAACAAGCAGCGCCACCTGATTCATCCGGCGCTCCTCAAGGAAATGCAGGCGTCCAACTACGGCCAGCGGCAGCGCCCGGCCGATGCGCCGGAGACGGCGGAGGCGGAGGCGGACGCGCAGCAGGATGAGCCGGCTTCGGCGGCAGCGGGTGCCGGGGGCTCCGGTACCGAAGCGGACGTTCAGGCGAAAGCTCCGGCTGCGAAGGACAGCGCGCCAGCCGCCGCCGCCGTCGGCCACCAGGAGGAAGCCCCGGACCGCGCGCAAGCGGCGACGGCGGACGAGCCTTCCGCGGAGAAAGCGCCGCCCGAAGCCGCCAAGGAGAAGCCGGCCAAGAAGAAATCGGCCAAGCCGCAGCTCCCGGAGGAGAAGGTGAAGATGACCGCGACGGTCAAGGAGTTCGCCACGGTGCCGAACCATTTCGCCGAGGAGGACGACGAGGTCGTTATTTACGGGAACGTCGCGATCACGGAGCCGGAGCTCGAGCTCGGCGACGCATGGTCCAGCCACAGCAACACGCTTAAGAAGCTCGAGCTGGAGGTCGGCGATACGATCACGTTCGAAGCGAAGGTCGTCGCCAAGAAGCTGACGAAGCATCCCGTTCCGTACAAAATCAACAATCCGAGCAAGCTTGCGAAAGTATAACCATCGTCGCTGCATGCGCGATTCCCGCGTTTGCAGCCATTCATGAGAGCAGCGATAAACGAACGGCGGGCCGAATTCGGGGAAGCATCCCCTGTTTCGGCCCGCCGTTCGTTTATTTCTTCTTCCCGACCTCGCGCGTCACGCTTCGGCGTTCGCTCAAACTGACCGGAATTTCCCCGTCGATCGTCACGCGGCGCACGACGCGCTTGGCGCTTCCGTAATCGTTCACCGCGTAATGCTGCGTGGCGCGATTGTCCCAGATGACGACGTCGCCTGCCTGCCATCTCCAGCGAACCGTGTTTTCCAATTGCGTAATATGCCGCTGGAACAGACGGTACAGATCTTCGGAATCCGCAGTGTTGTAGCCGATGAAGCGCTTGAAGAAATGGCCCAGGAGCAGGTGCTTCTCCCCCGTCTCCGGATGCACGTGCACGAGCGGATGCTCGGTCTCGTACACCTTGGACGTGAACACCTCTTCGAAATGCTTCCTGCCGTTCTCGCTCCATACGTACCGCTGGTTCACGTAATCGTAGTCGTTGGAGTGGATGGCCCACAGCCGCTCGGCGAATTGCTTCAATTCGACCGGCAGCGTATGGTAGGCGGCATGCGTATCGGCCCATACGGTGTCTCCGCCCGACTCGGGGATGGAGACGCCGCGCAGGATCGAGATCTTGGGATAGGCAGCCTGGAACGTGACGTCCGTATGCCACGAGTTCGCGCGGTCGCCCTTGTCGGAGTCGAGCTCCAGCGTATAGTCCGTGCCTGCGATGGCCGGTACTGTCGGATGCGCGACGGGATTGCCGAATCGCTTCGCGAACTGCTCCTGCTCCTCGTTGGTCAAATGCTGCTGGCCGCGGAAGAAAAGCACCTTATGCGCGAGCAGCAGCTCGTAAATCGCTTCGAACGAAGCGTCGTCCAACTCCCCTGAGAGGCGGGCCCCCGACACCTGGGCGCCGAGGCGTCCCGCGATCCGTTCGACCTTCCATTCCTTTGTTCCCGTTACCGTCACTGCCATGTTACATCCCTCCGTTATTCTGGTATAAGGCAAAAAAAGGCCAGGGAAAGGGTTCCCTGGCTTCCAGCGGTCTGGTCAGCGTTGGCTTGTTCGTATAATTCCGATAACTCCAATCGGATTAATAATAAGATAGCGGATGGCTTCCGCTTCTGTCAATACTATAATTTTTTGTAATTTTATTGCAGGAACGGTTGACGAAGCGGCATCGCTAGGGATATAGTAAACGCAATATTTCGCACTGAATTACTCGGTATTATATCTCCATGCGAATAACGCGCTTCACGATAACCGCATATTACGACCGTCCGGACAACTGGAGGTTCCCTCGCATGGCAGACGCCATGCGCCGGGAGCCTCTTTTTTTCTATGCATGAAACAAGGAGGAAACGAAATGAGTTCACAACCGAACGTGCTATTGATTTTGAACGACGACATGGGGTACTCGGACATCGGCTGCTACGGCGGCGAAGTCGATACGCCCAATCTGAACCGCCTGGCCGCGCACGGCTTGCGGTTCTCGCAGTTCTACAATACGGCCCGCTGCAGCCCCACGCGCGCCTCGCTCTTGACCGGCCTGCATCCGCATCAGACGGGCGTCGGCATTCTCGTGGACGACGACGGCCCCGAAGGGTACGCCGGCAACCTGAACGAGCGCTGCGTGACGATCGCCGAAGCGCTGAAGGACCACGGCTACCGTACATACATGAGCGGCAAGTGGCATGTCGCGACCGATATTTTCAACCCGAACGATACGTGGCCCAGGCAGCGCGGATTCGACCGCTATTACGGCATCATCACGGGAGCGGCGGATTACTTCCAGCCGGTCACGCTGACCCGGGACAACGATAACGCGGAGCACGAAGCGCTGGCCGAGGACTTCTATCTGACGGACGCGATCAGCGACGATGCGGCGCGCAATATCCGCGAGCACGCGGCCGCCGGGCCGGATCGGCCGTTCTTCCAGTATGTCGCGTACACCGCGCCGCATTGGCCGCTGCACGCGCCTGAAGAAGATATCGCGAAATACAAAGGCCGCTTCGACGAAGGCTGGGACGTTCTCCGCGAGCAACGATTGCAGCGCTTGGTCGAGCTCGGACTCGTGGACGCCTCCTGGGCGCTGTCCGAACGCGATCCTTCCCAGCCGGCCTGGGAGAACGCGGAAGATAAGGAATGGCGGCTGCGCCGGATGGAGGTCTACGCGGCGCAGATCGACCGGATGGATCAGGGCATCGGGCGCATCGTGCGGGCGCTCGAGGAGACGGGTCAATTGGACAATACGCTGATTCTGTTCCTTGCGGACAACGGCGGCTGCGCGGAAGAGCTCGACGAGCCGTTCACCGCGTTCCTGAAGAAGCGCAGAAGCCTGCTGGAGAAGGCGAAGGACGGAAGCCCGATCGCGTACGGCAACGGCCCGGGCGTGCTGCCGGGTTCGCAGCGCACCTATCAAAGCTACGGCGTCGCCTGGGCGAATTTATCGAATGCGCCGTTTCGGCTGTATAAGCACTGGGTGCACGAAGGCGGCATTTCGACGCCGCTCATCGCGCACTGGCCGGCGGGCATTCATGAGCAAGGCGGCATCCGCCATTCCCCGGGGCAGCTGACGGACATCATGGCGACGGTGCTCGAAGCAACCGGCGCCCCTTACCCGCAAACGTATCGCGGACGCGACATTCTGCCGCTGGAAGGCGAGAGCCTTGTCCCGCTCTTCGCATCGGATGACCGCGATCGCCGTCCGCTGTTCTGGGAACACGAGGGCAACGGCGCCGTCCGGGTCGGCAGATGGAAGCTGGTGCGGAATTATCCGGATGCGTGGGAGCTGTACGATATCGAAGCGGACCGTACGGAACAGCGCGATCTGGCGGCCGCCCTCCCGGAGAAGGCGAAGGAGCTCCGCGAGCTATACGAGCAATGGGCAGCGAGAGCCGGCGTCATTCCGCGCGAGAAGATTCTGGACCTGTACGCCAAGGCGCGCGGCGAAGAGGCCTCGGGCGCGACGCATTTCATTCGAAAATAAAGGAGCGAACCGCATGAGCGGCGGTGAGCAGCGGCGTGAAGGGGTAGACGGGATGTTGTGCGTGCCGCTAGGGGCGCCGAGCTTTGCAGGGCTATATGCAACAGGCCATCGACCAAGCGTCGATGGCTCTGCCTGGTGATGATCATCACGCAGGCTAAGGGCGCGGCGGATATTCCCGCCGCGCCCTTCGTATGTTCAGCCGCCGATCCGGGCAGGAAGCGACGCCCGCACAGGCACGACCCGCCACGGAATGAGCGACCATGTTGCGGCTATGCGCCCGGCGCGAACGTCGAAAACAAGCCCATGGACAGGAGATCCGCTATAGACCGATTACTATTGATTTTGGACTAGCTCGCGGACCGTCGTTCCGCTATTTTGCCCGCGAGGCGGGTTTTCGGCTCTGTCCGACGGCAATAACGGATCCTCTGTCCGTCTCTCCCCCAATATGCCCCGATTTCGAGTCAATAACGGATCCTCTGTCCGAATCCCTTGCAGCCCCGGCGGGCATCCCAGGCCACACGGCTCCGACGGGCATCCCAGGCCGCCCAGCTCCGGCGGGCATCCCAGGCCGCACGGCTCCGGCGGGCATCCCAGGCCGCACGGCTCCGGCGGGCATGTCCGGCCGCACGGCTCCGGCGCGTATGACTGGCCGCACGGCTCCGGCGGGCATGCCGGCTGCACGGCTCCGGCGCGGATCCCAGGCCGCCCAGCCCCGGCGGGCATGCCAGACTGCCTGCCCGGCGCGTATGCCTATCACGCGCGCTCCGCCCCGGTTCGCCCTATCCGCTCAGCGCATTCCGCATGGCCAGGATATACTTCGCCTCGTCCAGCGGATTGACGCCCCGCCGCACTCGCGAAACGTCGACGTTCGGCGGGCATTCGCGGTAGCCGGCGAAGAACGTCGTGAGCGCGCCGCGCCCTTTCGTCATGGCGCCGAGCCGCGCCGGGAAGTCCAGCGTCGTCGCGACGGGCAGCAGCCCTTCGATCTCCATCCGCTCCTGGCGCAGCACCGGCGCTTCGAACTCCCCGCGCATGACGACCAGCTCGTTCATGAGCTTGCCGCCGTATTCCTCCGGCACCGACAGCCGGAAACGCAGCATGGGCTCCAGCAGCTTCGTGCCGACGTTCGCCAGCCCGTTCATGATGCCCATCGGCGTCGCGATGACGAAGTCGAGCGGATGGGTATGCCAGACATGGTGCTCGCCTTCGACGAGCGTCACGGACAGGTCCGTGACCTCCCAGTTCCGCAGCCCTTGCTGCAGCGCTTCCGGCACGCGCCGCGCGACCTCGTTCTGATAGCTGTCCAACAGCCGCTCGTTCCGCACGTTCGACTTGTAGACGAGGCCGCTGCCCCGCTCGCCCGGCTCGATGACGAACCGCAGGATCGCCCAGCACGGTTTCGGCGCCAGATACGCCACGAACCCTTCGCCCGCCGCGGCCGGCGTCTCCTTGTAGATGACCGACGGCGCGCCGAAGCTGACCGCCAGCTTGAACCGGGTCAGCAGGATGGACGTCAGCACCTCCATCTGGATCGGCCCCATCACCTTCAAATGCAGCTCGCGCTCGTCCTGCAGCCATTGCAAATCAAGCTGCGGATCCTCGTCCGCCAGCTCCTGGAACGCCGCGACGACCGCGGGATAGTCCGCCTCGCTGCCCCACTGCACCTGCACGGTCAGCAGCGGCACCGCCAGCCGCTTCTCGCCCGGCACGCCCTCCGGCGAGCCGAGCACGTCGCCGATGCGCGCGCGGCTGAGGCCGTACACGGCGGCGATGTCGCCTGCCGCAAGCACGCCGATGTCCTCCGATTTCTGTCCGTGCACCCGGCGGATCTGCGTTACTTTGTCCTGCGTGTCCCGCGTGTGGTTATGCACCGTATCGCGGTTGCGAATCCGGCCTTGGTAGAGACGGACGTACGCGATTTTGCCCATGACGGGGTCGCGTTCCATCTTGAACACGACGCCTGCCGCCGGCGCCTCCTCCGATCCGGACGGAGCCGGCAAATACGCGAGTATCGCGTTCATCAGCTCTTTCACGCCGATGCCGCGGTTCGATGAGCCGAACAGCACCGGGAACAGCGCCCCGCGGTGCGCGCCGGCCACGAGCGCGGCTGCCGCGGCCCGCTCGTCCAGCGGCTGGCCGTCCAGATACGCTTCAAGCAGCGCCTCGTCCTGCTCCGCCGCCGCTTCCAGCAGCCGCTGCCGTTCCGGCTCCGCCCACGGATGGCCCGCCATCTCCGACGCGTCCAGCAGATTAACCGATCCGGCGAAATCCGCCTCCGCGCCGATCGGCGCGGCAATCGGCACCGCGCCGGGCGACAAGAGCCGATGCAGTTCCGCGAGCACCCGCTTCGCGTCCGCGCCGATCCGGTCCATTTTATTCACGTAGATGATCGTCGGAATGCCCAGCTCCCGCAGCGCCTGCCAAATAATTTCCGTCTGCGCCTGCACGCCTTCCACCGCCGAGACGATCAGCACCGCCCCGTCCATGACGCGCAGCGAGCGCTCCACCTCGGACAGAAAATCGACATGCCCCGGCGTGTCCACCAGGTTGATCGGCGTGTCCTGCCACGCGAATCGCGTTACCGCCGCGCGCACCGAGATGCCCCGCTCCCGCTCCACGTCCATCCAATCGGTCTGCGCCGTACCTGCATCCACGCTGCCAAGCGCGCGGATATGCCCGCTCTGGTAGAGCATCTGCTCGGTCGTCGTCGTCTTGCCTGCGTCGACGTGGGCGAAAATCCCGACGTTGCGCAGCTTGATCGTTGTTCCGGCTTTAATCGTATCTTCAGCTTTTGTCGTCATAGTAGATATGTTCCGCCTGAACCAGCCGGCCTCCCGTTATCGTGAATATGCCGAAGGAATACTTCGGCTGCCGGCGTTTGTCCGCCGCCGACCCCGGATTGAACATCAGCACCCCGTCCCGCTCTCGCTTCACGGGCACATGGGAATGACCGAAGACGATGACGTCGACGCTGCCGGCGGAGAACGACTTGAACGCGTTCGTCTCCGTGTCCGCGCGTTTGCCCATCCCGGTATGGCCGTGCACGATGCCGATGCGCACGCCGCCGAACGTTACGATTTTGCGGTGCCCGAATTTCGACGCGATGTCCGAACCGTCGTTATTGCCCGCCACGCCGTCCGTCTCCGCGTACGCGCGAAGCATATCCCACACCGCCATCGTCATCCAATCGCCGGCATGCAGAATCGCGTCGGCGTTCGCCAGCTCCCGAATCAGCCGATCCGGCAGCTTCTTGGCCATACGCGTCATGTGCGTATCGGAAACCACGACAACCTTCATGGCTGTTCAACTCCTTCGCCGCGCCCGCCGTGCCGCCGTTGTCCCTCTGCCGCCCGGACGCTTGATAGCTTCATTATTGGGCAAAACCCCGCTTCGTTCAATAGCCGCCTTCAAATTAAGCCGGACATCGCGCCCGCCTTTCGCGAATAGGCGAAAGTGGCCGTGAATCATATCCGAAGGCTGCACCCGCTCCCGCTCGTCATTGCCGCCGCCGGTTCGTTCCCGGCGCCGCTCCGCTTACAGCAGCGTATAGTCCAGCCACTCCGGAGGCAGCAGCCGCCGGTACGAGGGCTGCAGGTAGCGGTCGTCGATCAGCAGCAGCACGCCCCGGTCCTGCTCGGAACGAATCAGCCGGCCTCCCGCCTGCAGCACCTTGTTCATGCCGGGGAATTGGAACGCGTATTCGAATCCGCCCCTCCCCGTCTCGTCGAAGTACGTCTTCATAATGTCCCGTTCGAACCCGACCTGCGGCAGGCCGACGCCGACCACGGCGACGCCCGTCAGCCGGTCTCCGACCAGATCGATCCCTTCCGCGAAAATGCCGCCCATGACCGCAAAGCCGATCACCCGCTCCCCGGCCCCGCTTTGGAAGGCGGCCAGAAACCGCTCCCGCTCTTCCTCGGACATACGCGCGCTTTGCACGATGATTCTCATGTCGTCCGCATCCGTCCGCTCCTGCCGCTGCGCGGCGAATCGCTCGCAGGCATCCTCCATATAAGCATAGGAGGGGAAGAACAAGAGATAGTTGCCCCGGTGCTGCGCCGTCACCCGGCTGAGCAGCGACACGATCGGCTCCTTCGTCCGCTCCCGGTCCTGGTACCGGGTGGACATCGGGCTGACGTACACCTCCAGCTGCTCGCGCGAGAACGGCGACGGAATGACGACGGAATAGTCCGCTTCGCCGTCGCTGCCCAGCATGTCCATGTAATAGGAGAGCGGCGTCAGCGTCGCCGAGAAAAACACCGTCGAGCGGTAGCCTTTGCCCATCGTGCGCAGCAAATGCGACGGGTCGAGGCAGAACAGCTTGACCCGCACTTCGCTTCGCTCGCATTCCGTGTACGTGACGTACCGTTCGTCGTAAAGCTTGGCCGCTCGCACGAAGTTCTGGCAGGCGAAATAGAGCTCCAGCAGCTCCGGAGTGCCGGGGGCCGTGCCGCCGCGGCCGCCCGATGCGGCATCGGCAGGCACGAGATCGCCGATGACGTGGCCGCCCGGGGCCGCACTGGCCGGCGATAAGCTGCCGGAATCCCGGTCGCTCTGGCCGGCTTCAACCGCTGCCAGGCTGCTGGAGGCGCGGTCCCTTGCGGCTGCGCTAGCTGATGCGGGGCTGCCGGAGCCATGGTCGCTCGTCGCTGCGTAGGCCGATGCGAGTTTGCCGGGGTCACGGTCGTTCGTGGCTGCGCTAGCTGATGCCAGGCCGCCGGAGCCACTACCGTCCGTGGCCGCACTGGCCAGCGCGAGGCCGCCGGAGCCGCGGCCGCTTGTCGCCGACTGACCGCCGGACTCGTCGCTTCCCGCCAGCGCGAACAAGCCCTCTTCGCTCGCATAGCCGGCTTCTGCGCCCGCCTGCACGCCCGGAACCGCCGGGCTGCGGCCGCCTCCCGCTCCCCCATCCAGCAGCGCGCGCTCGGCCTGGACGACGAACGCTTCCGCCAGCGCGGCCAGCTCCTCCGGCAGCTCGCGGACGGATTCCCGCTGGCGGTCGCCGATCCGTTTGCGCTGCGCGAGCAAATGATCGTTGACGGCCTTGGCAGCGCCGTGCACGCCGGCATGCACGCCCTTATAGGCGCGCTGCACGGCCAGGAAGGCGCTCTTATGCAGCTCGGCGGAGTACATGTCCCGCGCCCGGTCGACCAGATTATGCGCCTCGTCGACGAGCACCGCCGTTCTGCGCTTCTGCTCGTCGAACATCCGCTTCAAGTTGACGCGGGGATCGAATACGTAGTTATAGTCGCAGACGATCGCATCCGCCCCGTAAGCGGCATCCAGCGAGAACTCGAACGGGCATACCCGATGCTTGCGGGCATAGACCTCGACGACCTCGCGCGTGATGAGCGTTTCATGGGCGCGCAAATCGAGCAGCGCCTCGTTGATCCGGTCGTAATATCCGTCCGCGTACGGACAATGCTCTTTGCTGCAGCGGACTTCCTCCTGGAAGCATATTTTCTCCTTGGCGGTCAACGTTACGGCCTGGAGCCGGAGCCCCTTCGCCTGCAGCATGGCGAACGCTTGCTCTGCCGACGCGCGGGCGCTCGTCTTCGCCGTTAAGTAGAGGACGCGCTGCAGCAGTCCTTCGCCGATTGCCTTGACCGCGGGGAAAATCGTCGACATCGTCTTGCCGATGCCCGTCGGCGCCTTCGCGAACAGCTTCCGCTTGCCGGCAATGCTCTTGTATACCGCGCCGGCAAGCTTGCGCTGCCCCTCGCGGTACGCCGCGAACGGAAAAGGCAGCTCCTTGATGCTCCGATCCCGCGCTTCCCCGTGCCGGACCTGCTGCACCGCGCACGGGTAGTAGGCGCGTACCATCTCGGTCAGAAACCGCTCCAGCTCCGCCCGCGTCCACCGCTGGCGAAACCGCCGCTCTGCCTCGCTCTGCGCCTGCACGTACGTCAACTGCACGGTGACGGCATCCTGCTCCCGATCCTTCGCGATCATGTACGCGTAACACTTGGCCTGCGCCCAGTGGACGGGGTACGTCTCGTCCACGCTCTCCGGCAGCCGTCCGGAAGTGGACTTGATCTCGTCGACGACGAAGCCGCCGTTCGCCTCGTCCGCCAGCAGCCCGTCGCAGCGCCCGTCCACGGCAAAAAGGAGATCGTCCATGACCATCTCCGCGCTGACGTACACTTCCTTCTCGTCTTGCTCGCCGTATTGCTTCTGTACGCGCTGATGCGCCTTCGTCCCGTCCGTCAGCGCAGCCGCTGTCCGGAAGCCGGATTCAATATCGCCGCTTCGATGCGCATATTCCACCAGCGCGCGCACCGACAGCCGGATCGTCGGATTCATCGCGACCGCCCCGCTTTCCATGAGAACATTCGTTCCTCCATTGTACCAGCAATCGGGGCTTGGACATAGCCATTTTCATCAATCTACCAAATCTTCCACGCGGTCCGCCAGAAACCGCCGATAGACGTGAACGACAATGATTTTGACGACCATATAGGCCGGAATCGCCAGAATGACGCCGAGAATGCCCGCGATGTCGCCGGCCACCAGCAGGAGCACGATCGTCGTCAGCGGATGAATATCGAGCCGCCTGCCGTAAATGCTCGGCGACAGCACATTGCTCTCGACCAGCTGCGCAACCACCGTCACGACAACCACCCAGACCACCATCGTCGGCGATACGGTGAACGCTACGATAATGGTCGGAATCGCTCCCAGAAACTGCCCGATGTACGGAATGATATTGAAGAAGAACGCGACGATCGCCAGCAGCAGCGAATACGGAAGCCCAATGGCCAGAAACCCGATGTAGAGCATGACGGCAAGCAGGCATGTAATGATGACGCGCCCGACGATGAAGCCGCTTAGCGCATCGTCGATTTCCCGGAGCGCCTCGGCCCCCTCCTTCCGGAAGCGCCGCGGAACGACGGCCAGAATGGACGACGAAATATGACCGCTGCCCTTCAGCATGTAGTACAGGATGATCGGCACGGTCGCGATAATGATTATGAAATTCGTCACGGCCGATACGACGTTCGATACATAGTTGGACGCCGCCGTAATGGCCTGGTTCAAGTAGTCGGAGAGCTTCGTCGACAACGCCGCCTCATCGACCGCGAACGACGAGAACCAGCGGCTGCTCTGCAGCTGGTTGAGCTGGTCCTTGAACTCCGCGATCAGCTGCGGCGCGCCCTTCACGAAGTTCTCCAGCTGCGTCTGCAGCGTCGGCCAGACGACGCTGACGAACACGGCGAGCAAAGCCGCGGCGAACAAGTAAATCAGCAGAATGGCAGCCATTTTATTGACCCGCCGCTTCACCATAGCGCTCACGACCGGACGAAGCAGGTAATAGCAGAAGCCCGCCAGCATGAACGGCACGATCAGAATATTGAATATGGTCAGCAAAGGTTTGAAAATAAAGCTGATCTTCGCGGTCAAATACACGATGAGCAGCAGCGCGATGATCCCCAGGCAAACCCGGAAAAAACCTTTTTGAAGCGACATGGACCTTCCTCCCGGCATCTCGCGCCCACCGCAGCGCATTATTCCGTTATTAACCGCAGCCAGTCCTCGTTCAAACGAGGGACTCGACGTTCCGACGATGGCCATCGGTACATGCTATGCCGGGAGGAGACGGTTCATGCCGGTATGCGCGCGCTGCAGAATCATCATGCCGCCTTATCCATTCTTAGATCCCTCGTTGTCGCCGCCGCTTCTACCGGTCGCTCTTTGAATTTTGGCTTCCAGCTCGCTCTTGACCCATTGCATGATCGGGCCGATCAACCATTCGGGGAAATAGTCCCCCCAGCCGGCACGCAGCCCGTTGGCCGTCATGCTTTGGAGAATAAGATAGAGCGTTCCGACCGACAGCGCCCCGAAAATAACGCCGGATTGCCCAAGCGCCTGATCCAGCAAGTGTCCGCCGGCAGGCAGCAGCAAAATAAAAAACGTTCGGAAAATGCCGTCCATTCCGTATTTGCCAACGTTCGCCGAATCTTTCCTGGCTGCGCATACGCCTGTCAGCCAATCCAAAAGGACAAAAAACATAAGCGCGTTCATAATCGCCCTGACTGCATCTCCCTCGCCGTAAAGAAATTCAATGATAGAGAAATTCCCGGATTGATCCATATATAACTCCCATCCCCTAACAAAAGAATAGTCCCTGCCGATGCAGGGCTGTGCCCAGCAATAGTTGACTGTCCAGCCGCGCATATCCCCACAGTGCGCTGCCGCAGCTTGCGCTTGCTTGGCGTTCCGATCCGGTCGGCATCCTCCCTTCTATATCGAACGCTTGTTCCCATATCTTAACTATAGCCGGGCCTGTCCGACAGTTGACGGTCATCTTACCGACAAGCTGCCGGCAAGGTCCGTCGGCGCTCAATTCCTCCACATCCGCAGCATCCTTGCCACGAAGGCAATGCCTTCGTTCAGCTTGCGCTCGACCGTCCGGTCGCTCATGCAGCCGCCGAAGAATCGCACGGTTGCCGTATAGGAATGGCCTTTCACGAAACGATAGTCCACAATACGCCGGACTTCGTCGTCCGGAATGGCCGGGATCGCCCGCTCGATCAGCTTCACCTCGCGCTTGCACCGCTCGTACTGCTCCAGCTGCTCGGCGCCCAGCCGCTCCGCCTCTTCCTCGAATGCGGCGATGAATCGCTTCGTCTGCGCCAACTCCTTCAACAACTGTTTCACCCGGGCCTTCTCCGCTTGCGATACGCTTGCAAGAAGCGCCGTTCGTCCTTGGTCCGCCATTGTTAAAACCTCCCTGATCTCCTGATTTGATCCAATCACCAGTAGTTTGAGTTACTTGGACTTTCGGTTGCAAAAAACCCACCCGCCATTAGGACTGTCCTGCCTCGGCCACTTCCCCCAAGCGATTTAATGCCAAATCGGAAGAATGCAGGCTGGTATCCAGCGAAATCGGACGGGAGTTCAAGCATAAATCCAATAATATGGGATGTCAATCAATATTGCATGAAAAATTTGGATCCATTGATTGTTGTTTTTTGTAAAAGCAAGGGTTGCAAATGCTCCGTCATGTAGTACAATATACTTGAACTTATATGCGAACAGGTGGTCGGTATGCGTGTTGATGGAGCGGTTGAAACAGCGGCGTAAAGCGATGCATTATACGCAGGAACAATTAGCGGAGCTCGTGAACGCGAAGAAGACGACGATCTCGAATTACGAGACGGGCTACAGCAGCCCGAATAATGAGATGCTGCGCGATCTTGCGGATGTGCTGCATACGACGGTCGACTATTTGCTCGGAAGATCCGATAACCCGGTCTCGCTGGAGGCTGCCGGCGCCCAGGCGATTCCCGATTTTGCGACCCGCAAGGATGTGAAGGACTTCAAAACGTTTCTGAATCAGCAGGAGGTCATGTTCGACGGCGTGCCGCTCACGGCCGAGGAGAAGGCGCGCGTGCTTGGCTACATGGAGAGCATGTTCTGGGATGCCAAGCGGATGAACAAGCGGCCCAAACGGGATTCGGAAAGCTGATTTGGGGGAATGGAATGAACATCGAGCAACTCGTACGCAAACTCGTTCGCAAGCACGGAACGACCGATCCTTTCAAGCTGGCGGCTCAAATGAAGGTAACGGTGCAGATCCTCGACCTTCCCTGCAGCTGCCGGGGGTACTATCTTCGTACGCTGCGCCGCAGATTTATTGCGATCAACCAGAATTTGTCCGACGTATGGCAGCGAGTCGTTTGCGCGCATGAGCTTGGGCATGATCAGCTCCACCGGGGCATCAGCCGCTTCTTCCTGGACGAGAGCTCCTTCTTCGTCGCGGGGCGCTACGAGACGGAAGCGAATGAATTTGCCGTTCAACTCCTGCTCTATAACGAGCGGCCCGAGGAAGAAGAATCGATCGATACCTATTTCATGCGGCATAATATTCCGACCGAGCTGACTCGGTATTATTGAAGGTTCACAACCCAGGCAAGTTCCGAACACAACAAAACAGCCCTGCGCATGATGCGCAGGGCTGTTCGTACGAAAACGGTAAACCTTACAGTTTTACAACGTTTTCTGCTTGTGGTCCACGGTTGCCTTGAACAACGTTGAACTCAACGCGTTGGCCTTCGTCAAGCGTTTTGAAGCCTTCGCCTACGATTGCGGAGAAGTGTACGAATACGTCGTTGCCGCCTTCAACTTCGATGAAGCCGAAACCTTTCTCTGCGTTAAACCATTTAACTGTACCTTGTTGCATGTGGAATTACCTCCAAAATTAAATTAACATGTACTTTTTATTCGTGTTTGCGAAATAAAAAAATCACACATTGAAAAAGGTACCATTCACAAAATGACAACCCTTTTCAATATGTGAATTCAGGTGTTTTTATGACTAAGGCCATATTATCATATCCATTTTTGAAATGCAATCGGCTTACAAGCTTTTACAAATCTTTTTTAATTCCTCCATAATTCAAGGGGGTGAAAGCGCGGCGGCCGTCTGCATCAGTTATTATACACGGCCGCCGGGATGAATATACACCCGTTCGATAAAAAATCGTTACGACCCGATATACCGGTCGTACAGCGACTGCGCCCGCGACAGATCTTCCGTCCCCTGGACGAGCACGCGGCCGTCGGGGAATATAACGAGCCGCTCCCCTTCCGGAAGCCCCGCGCGCAGCAAATACGGATTCGCCGTCACCTCGCACGAGCGGCTCAGCTTCTCCTTCACAAGCGCCAAATCCAGTCCGCGCGGCCCGCTGATCTGCACCGTCTCCCGGCCGCACAGCGTAACGGGCAGCGCGGCGCCTTCCGCCTGCAGCGACGGATACTGCTTGAGCCCGCAGGTCGGGCAGGCGGCGCCCGGTGACGGCAGCTTCATCTCCATCGTGCTGTTCCGCCAGATGTCGAGCGTTAACAGCCCCCGGCGGCGGGCGGCATGGTCGCCGACGAGCAGCTTCAACGCTTCCGCCGCCTGCAGCGATGCGACGATGTCCACGATCGGCGAGATGACGCCCGTCGTGTCGCAGGTGTCTCCCGCGCCGTCGCCGGCGCCGATCAGGCAGCGCAGGCAGGACGTCTCGCCGGGGACGAACACCGCCGTCATGCCGTTCGAGCTGATGGATCCGCCATAGATGAACGGAATGCCGTGCTTGAAGCAGACATCGTTCACGAGCAGGCGAGTGCCGAAGTTGTCCGTGCCGTCCACCACCAGATCAACGCCTTCGAGCAGCTGCTCGGCGTTCGCGGCCGTGACATGCGACACGACCGGTTCGATGCGGACATCGCCGTTGATCAGCTTCAGCCTGCGCTCCGCCGCGATCACCTTGGGCCGCAGCTGCATCACGTCTTCCTCGTCGTACAGCATTTGCCGCTGCAGATTGCTCCGCTCGACGTAATCCCGGTCGATCAGGCGCAGCCGGCCCACGCCGGCCCTGGCGAGATGGTTGGCGATGACGGTGCCGAGCGCCCCCATGCCGACGACCGCTACATGCGCCGCCTCGATCTTGCGCTGCCCGCTCTCGCCGATCGGCGCAAACAGCATTTGCCTGGAATAGCGTTCGCGGCGCATGCGCTCCGCTTCTTCCGCATCTTCCGCTTCAGCCGCTCGTTCCGTTTGATCGGCTTGCACGATCTTATTTTCCGCGCTCGTTAGCCGCGCTTGGCGTGCCTCTTCTTCTCGTGCGTCGACTTGCGGCCGTTCTTCGGCGGACGTATCCATATCGTCTTGCAGCTCCTCTCATGCGCATGCCCCGCCTTTCGGGCAATCCGTAGAATCATTTACCCGTAAGTATACGGGGAACCGGAGCCGAAGTCGACCCTCGCGCGGGCCTTCTTGGGGATAACGGAGCCTACTCCCGAAGAACCCCTGCCAGGCGTCCCGGCTCCTCCGCTTGCCGCAGCCGAAACGGTCATTTTCACGCCAAGGATATCAGACTTTTGGAGGATATTGTCGATATATATCGAAATAGATACGTACAACGGTCTTTTCCAATCCCTTCCGGTAGGTAAAAGGAGAGTCTTGCTATGCAGGTTTGGTCAGAAGAAGGAAACGCCCGCTATTCGCCCTACCGCCGGATATGGCTTACATTGGCCGTCATCACGCTTATCGTCGGCGGGGGCTTATGGCAGGTTACCGCCTCCTATAGCCGTATTTTGCATAGAGAAGTCCGGCAAGACACCGCCGCCTCGCTGAACGCCCGCGCCTCGTCGCTCAAGCTGACGCTGGAACGCCGGCTCCTGCTGGCCGACGGTCTTAAGGCCTATGTCACGACCGTGCTGAAGAGCGGCCAAGCCTTGAGCAGCGCCGGCTTCTTCACGTTCGCATCAAGCTTCATCGGCAGCATGGACGGCATCCGAAATCTGTCCGTCTACCCGAACGGGATCGCCTCCTTCGTCTATCCGCTCGAATCGAACAAGCCGCTCCTCGGCTTAAACTTGTTCACGAGCAGCGATCCCGACATACGCGCCAACGCGGAGCGCACGAAGACCATTAACAGCCAGACGCTGCTCGGCCCGATCGAGCTGACGCAGGGCGGCCAGGGCCTCGTCTCCCGCCAATCCGTTTTCAAGGACGGGCGCTTCTGGGGCTTCGTCTCCGTCGTCCTCGATTTGCGTTCGATTCTGAACGAAGCCGGACTGCTTCAGAACGATGGCCGCATCGACTTCGCGATCAAGGCGGACGGCAAGCCGATCGTCGGCGACAAGGCGCTGTTCGGCCGCTCGCCGGTTCAGACATCCATCATGGTGGCCGACCAGCACTGGGAATTCGCCGCGCTGCCCGGGACGGCCAAGAATGCCGCAGCCGGCTCGCGCGTGGAGCTGACCGGGGCGGGCTGCCTGCTCGTGCTCGTTTTACTTGATGTCCTCGTCTATATGCTGCTGACGAAACGGCGGAAGCTGGAGGCGATGGTCAAGGAACGCACCGTCCATCTCATCGAGGCCCATCAGCAGCTGGAAGCGACCTATGAAGAGCTGGTCGCGGCGGAGGACGAGCTGCGGCTGCAAAACGCGCTGCTGGAGAACAGCGAACGTCAGTTGAAGCGGGTTGCGTACCGGGATGCGGTGACAGGCCTGTACAACCGGGTGTATTTCCAGGAGCGGCTGGAGGAGATGATTTCGCTTGCCGGCACCCGCGGCCGTTCGTTCGCCCTGCTGTTCCTCGACCTGGATCAGTTCAAGCTGATCAACGACACGTTCGGTCATGCGAGCGGCGACCACTTGCTGCGGGAAGTCGCCGTCCGGCTGTCCGAGCTGTTGAAGCGCGACGAGCTGTTCTCCCGCATCGGCGGAGATGAATTCACGATCATCCTTCCTTCGATCAAGGATGCCGCGCATGTGCGTGAAGCTGCCCGGCAGATCATTCAACTGTTCCAACAGCCGTTTCTTCTCCAGGAAACGGAGCATTACGTAACGGCCAGCATCGGCATCACGCTCTTCCCCGAGCACAGCGCGGACGCCGCCGAATTGATGAAGTACGCGGATGCCGCCATGTACCAGGCCAAGGCGGAGGGCAAGAACAATTACCGGATCTACGACGATACGCTGATGGCGGATTCGGAACATAAAATCTATCTCAAGAACAGCCTGCGCCGCGCGCTCGACAGCGATGAATTCCAGCTCCATTACCAGCCGCAAATCGAGATCGGAAGCGGCCGGATCGTCGGCATGGAAGCGCTGCTCCGCTGGACGCATCCGAAGCGCGGCGTCATTTCGCCGTCGGACTTCATCCCCATCGCCGAGGAGAGCGGCCTCATGGAACTGATCGGCGAACGGGTGCTGCGCGACGCCTGCCGGCAGAATAAAGCCTGGCAGGACGCGGGGCTTCCGCCCGTGCGCATCGCGGTCAACCTGTCCGCGCGTCAGTTCAGCCGGCACGATCTGCTGGCCGGGCAGGTCAAGGCCATACTCGCCGAGAACGGCCTTTCCCCCTCCTGCCTGGAGCTGGAGATTACGGAGAACACCGCCATGATGGAAGGCAACGCGGACACGCTGCAGGAGCTGCGCGACCTCGGGATTACGATTTCCATCGACGATTTCGGCACCCAGTATTCCTCCCTCAATTATCTGAAACGGCTGCCCGTCGACAAGATCAAAATCGACCGTTCGTTCGTGAACGGCATTCGCAAGGAACCGAAGGACGAGGCAATCATTCTCGCCATGCTGCTCATGGCCAGCCATATGAATCTATCGATCGTCGCCGAGGGCGTCGAAACGGCGGAGCAGCTTGATTTTCTGCGGGCGAACCGCTGCCATGCCGTACAGGGCTACCTGTACTACCGGCCGCTGCCGGCGGAGGCGATCGAGCGGATCCTGCGCGAACAGTGAGCGAAGGGGAGCCAGGCCTTCCCCTCGAGCTACCGATAATAGCGGCGCTGTCAAATTTTCTCATCATCCGCAACCTTATCCCAATGGGCAACGTTTGAAGGACATCCCGGCTTGATGACCAATCGCGGCATGAATCCAGGGAGACAACTTATCGGGAACGGATGGTGCCTCATATGTACAAGAAACGTTGGACGGCTCTGAAAACAATCGCCGCGTTCGGCATGACGGCGTCAATATGCATGGCCGCGCTGCCGGATCGCGGAGCTGTCGCGCACGCGGAGAAAGCCGTCGTAAGCAGCTCCACGCCGTTATTCGGAACGGTGGCCGCCCCGGCCGCGAAACCGTCGTGGAGCGTGCCGTTGGCCAAATTCGAGGTTAACGGCATGAGCGAGACGAGAGCGGTCGCCGAGGAAGGCCGGGTGTTCGCGCTGGCGGCAGGCGGCAAGCTTGCCGCTTACGACGGCGCAAGCGGGCGGAAGCTCTGGACTTACGGCGAGAGCCTCCAGCCTTTGCTGACCTATGATCAAGGCATCGTTTACGGCCTGACGAAGGACGGCTCGATTTTCGCGGTCGGCACGAACGGCGGCAAGAAATGGACGGCGGCCATCCATGCGGACAATGCGAACAACGCGATCGGCATCTCCCCTGTCGGCGACACGATCTATGTCACGCAGAATTTAACGCTCTACGCGCTGGACCGCGCATCCGGCAAGCTGCGCTGGAAGACCGCCGAAACCGAAGGCATGTACGAAGCCGGGCTGGGCGGCATAACGGAAGCGGACGGCGTCGTCCTGCGAACCTACCTGGTGCAGGGCGCGCTGTCGTCGCTGCAGATCAACGCCTATGACAAAGCGACCGGCAAGCAGCTGTGGAACCGATTCCACCAGTCCGCGCCGCTCGCCGTGAAGAACGGTTTGATCTACTCCGTCGTGGACAATTACATGACCGGCTCCGACGACCCCATCCGCAAAAGCTTGAGCATCGCCGTGCTCGGTTTGAGAACGGGCGCTCTCAAAGGCACGCGCGAATACAGCTGGACGGCGACGCCGGCAACGCCGGGTCTCTACTCGTTCGGCGGCGCGAACGGTTCCGCCTTCCTCGATGGCAGCGATCTCTACGTGTATCAGGATCAAGCCGTGGCCAAATACGACTTTGACGCCTACGTCCAGGGCGGCAAGCCGGTTCAGCGCTGGGCCGCGCCGGACAACAAGACGTTGCAGCCGATGTACAGCGTGCATGGCGGACGGCTGCTCTATCAGAATGTCAACACGGGCGGCATTTCGGTGCTCAAGCTCGCGAACGGCCAGATAAGCGGATTCCCGAACGGCGTTCAGCCGGTGCAGACCGACTTGTACGGCAACGGCCTCTTCGTCGCCCGCGCCGACGGCACGCTGGACGCGTACGATTTTGCGACGTTCAAGCCCGCATTCACCGTCAAGACCCCCTCGCGCGATTTCGGTCCGACGCTGAAATCCGGCAATATGGTCTATATCCGCTCCGGCGGCACCCTGTACGCCGTGAAGCTTCCGGCGAACTTGACGGCCAAGTAGGGCTGGCTCTACCGGGCCTCATTAAGCCATGTGATCCAAACAGCTACGGCCGTCTAAGCTGGGGAATGGGGATGCGGCCGCCAGAACTGCCCGAGGTCTGCCGTTCAAGTTTTACGAGCCATTCCGTGTCATCACACAAGGGTTTCTCTACATGCTGGCGCATCTCCCTGCGGAGATGCGTCTTTGTCGTTGCACCGCGGCTGCCTTGATTCGGCGAAACTATACCTTCGGAAGGCCGTATTTCGCCAAAACGCAGTCCGTTCGGAGGGAAGAAGCCGTTCGTTGACAGTCCGCCGGACGCGTAACTATAATGATTACAGCTTTGCACAGAACCCGGTGAAATCGGGCAATTCCCATGATTTCACGGGTATGGAAAGGAATTATCCTCATGTCTTCCCCAACTGAATTATCCGCGGCCATGCCCCGTTCCAGACGGCTCTGGACGGCAGGCGTGCTCGGCTCGCTGAGCGCCTTCGGCCCGCTCTCGCTCGATATGTATTTGCCGGCGCTGCCGAAGCTGGCGGACGACCTGCATACGAGCACGTCGCTCGCCCAGCTCAGTTTGACGGCCTGCATGATCGGTCTCGCGCTCGGCCAGCTGTTCGCCGGGCCGATCAGCGACGTTCGCGGCCGGCGCGGACCGCTGCTGATCGGCCTGCTGCTCTACACCGTCGCCTCGCTGCTCTGCGCCATGGTGCCGAGCATCGGAACGTTCATCGCGCTGCGCTTCATTCAAGGGCTTGCCGGCTCGGCGGGCATCGTCATCTCGCGTGCCATCGTCCGCGATTTATACAGCGGCACGGAGCTGACGAAGTTCTTCTCGCTGCTTATGCTGGTCAACGGCATCGCGCCGATAGCCGCGCCGATCGTCGGCGGTCAGCTGCTCCGCTTCACGGACTGGCACGGGGTATTCGTCGTGCTCGGGGCGATCGGACTCGTCATGTTCATCGCCGTGCTGCTCGGATTGCCCGAGACGCTGCCCGCGGCCCGCAGATCCAAAGGCGGCATCGCGAATACGCTGAAGACGTTCCGCGGCCTGCTGACGGACCGCGTATTCATGGGCTACGCGCTGGCGCAGGGCTTCGTCATGGCGGCCATGTTCGCCTACATCTCGGGCTCGCCGTTCGTGCTGCAGGACGTATACGGCGTGTCGCCGCAAACGTTCAGCCTCTGCTTCGCCGTTAACGGGCTCGGCATCATCTGCGCGAGCCAGATCTCGGGCCGCCTCGCCGGCCGCATCAAAGAAACGAAGCTGCTCGTAACCGGGCTTTGCCTGGCGGCGGCCGGCGGCGTGACGCTGCTCGCCATGCTGCTCGCCGATGCGCCGCTCGGCTTCGTGCTGCCGCCGCTGTTCTTCGTCGTCGCGAGCGTCGGGATCGTTACTACCATGGGCTTCTCGCTCGCCATGCGCAACCAAGGCCATGCGGCGGGAAGCGCTTCGGCGCTGCAGGGGCTCATGTCCTTCGTCTTCGGCTCCGTCGTGGCTCCGTTCGTCGGCATTGCCGGCAGCGATACGGCCGTGCCGATGGGCATCCTGATCGCGGCGCTTGACGTCGGCGCGATCGTCCTGTTCGCGACGCTGGTCGGCCGTGCGCGGAAGTCGCCCGCCGGCTCCGCGCAGTGATCAGGCACGCCGCTCCGCCAGCGGCACGCCCTCGACCTCCTTCGGGAGGTTTTTTCGCCCCTCTATTGCGAACGCATGTTCGATTATATATAATGGGTATACGGCTATAATGGATAAAGCTTCCTGGCCCCGCAAACCTATTACGATGAGCGAAGGAGAGATTATGAATGACGGTTCGTTTGATTCCCTACCTTGTCATGAACGGCAATGCGCAAGAAGCGATCGATTTCTACGTACAAGCGCTTGATGCCGTGCCCCTCTTCAAGCAGACGTTCGGCGATATGCCCGCCAATCCCGAGTTCCCGCTCCCGGACTTCGCCAAGAACCTGATCGGTCACGCGTCGATTCAGATCGGAGAGTCCGCGGTTATGTTCTCCGACGCGTTCCCCGGCCAAGAGCATACATCCGGCACGCAAGTCACGATTTGCGTCTCCATGAACGACGCGGCGCAGGCCGAGCGTTACTTCAACGCGCTGTCCGAAGGCGGCACGATCGGCCTGCCGATCCAGGAGACGCACTTCAGCCCGGCTTACGGAATCGTGACGGACAAGTTCGGCGTGCAGTTCCAGATTTTCACCGAGATCGGCTCGCAATAAGCCGCTGCGCCGCAGGAATGAAACAAGGCTCTGCCGCCATTCGCGCAGAGCCTTTCACTTACACTCCGAATACGCACGGAAACCTTCGCCTAAGCCCCGAATACGCGCTTGATCGCCTCCAGGTAAGCAAGGCCATGCTTCGTATCCGGCTCCAGGTAACTGCCTTCCGTCCATTCGTTCCATGCATTCACCGTGAACGCGCGGATCCCGTTGAGGTCCCGCTCCAGGAACGCCCTCATCCGCTCGAGCGACAACCGGAATTGCTCCGGCGCGTTCCCTGCAAGCATGCCCATGTAGGGGTAGCCGAGGTCGTCGTAACGGTCCGACTGCACGGTTCGCGGCGAGGAATCCCAGCCCATCGTCACGTTCGGCAAATACGGCAGCTCGTACTCGCGGGAGAACTTCTCCCAATCCTCCGCCGATTTCGAGGCGATATCGGCATACGGCGTCTCCGGGAATACCGGCAGCGCTTGATGGTGGATCCAGACGTACGAACTGATGCTGTCGACCCCAAGGGCGGCCAGCATCTCATTGCCGTTCGTTATTCTCTGCTCGCCCGGCAGGATCTGCACGCCCCAGACGACGGCGTTCACATGCAGCTCGCCTAGGCCCGCCGCACGGACGCGCTCGCGGAAGTCATCCAGCGCCGCGCGCGTCTCCTCGATGCCGCCGAGCCCTTTCACCAGGCTCATCAGCTCGTACACGGAGAAATACAGCTCGCCGTCGATCCGCCAATAATTCGGGCGGTTGAAATACGCGGCAATCATATGATCCGTCGCCTTCGCGAACGCCTCGCGGCTCACGGTGCCGGCGGCCAGCGTATTGAATGGCCCGTTGCGCGGTGCCGGATGAATGTCGATCCAATCATGGTTCGCCCACATGAGCGCGAATTTAAGCCGCTCATTGTTGGGAGCGCCGAGGAAGCCTTCGTCCAGCGCGCGCTCCAAGTACGGTCCGTCCTCGTACCAGTACCAGTCGAACAGGAACGCGTCCACGCCATGATCCGCCGCGGCGTCGATTTTCTGCGCCATCGCGGCAGGGTCCGCCTCGTCCGTATAGCCCCAGAGCGGCACCTTCGGCTGATCGTGGCCTTCGAAACGGGGCGTTGCCCGCTTCACTAGCTCCCATTCCGTCCAGCCTTCGCCGTGCCAGGCTTCATTGCGTGGATCCACGTGATAATTCGGAAAATAGTAAACCGCGACCTCATACGGCTTCGTCATTGGCCTCGCCCTCCAGCGCCTCGATAATAACTGCTGCCTTCATCCTAATGCAGCGGCGGCGGCGCTGTATTTGGAGCGCAGGCGCGATTATTTGCACAAACGGCGAAAGCTCGCCCGATATCCGCGGCTCCGGGCGCGGCGCAACGGCGCATGACGGCTCCCGGCGGGCGCCATCGCCCCGCCGGGCGGCCAGCCTCAGCATGCTCGTATGCTTCTCTCGCTGCGCCTTACGCATGCGCCTGCTCGGAGCTGCGCAGCGAATCCGCGTACGCCCGCGGCGGCAGCCCCTCCAGCTTCTTGAATAGACGACTGAAATAATGCAGATCCTCATAGCCGCACTGCTCGGCGACCTCGCCGACGGAGAGAATGCCTTGACGCAGCAGCATTTTCGCCCGTTCCATGCGAAGCCGGGTCAAGTAGCGCGACCAGGACAGGCCCGTCGACTGCTTGAACAGCGTCCGCGCGTATTTCAGCGTCATGCCGTAACGGCCGACTACCGGCTCCAGGTCGACCTCCGCACGCAAATCGGCGCCGTGCATCATCGCGATCATTTCCGTAATCATCGGCTTATGCGGGCTATCGCGGCGAATCCCTTCTACCGTATGCGTCTCCTCGAGCACATGTCCGATAATATCGAGCAGGCAGGCGCGCATCCGGGCCTCGAACCCGAACGGCTTGCGGCCGAACAAGGCGAGCAAGTCGGCGAAGCGCTCGCCGAACTTGGCCGAATCGGCCGTCGCGTAGAACGAAGGAAGCTCGATATCCGTCAGCTTCTGCACGGGGCGCTCCAGCAGCTCCTCCTGCACGGGCACTTCAGGCAAATTCGCATAATCCACCCGGACATAGATGTCGTCCGGAAAATCCAGCTCGCGCCCCATGTAGACCAGATCGAAATGGCAGGCGTAATAGGCGAACGAGCCGCCCTCGGGCACTCGGCACGCATTTACCGTGAGGGGAGGAATAACATGCAGATCGCCCGCTTTCAGCAGCATTTCCTCGTCCCCGAGCGTAAACAGCGCGCTTCCGCGCGTAAGATAAATAAACTCGTAGTCGTAGATCACGCGGCGCGGCACGCGATAATGCGCATCGCCCTCGTTGTAGTGGACATACCGTACATACGGGGCCAGCTGCTGCAGCCCGATCATGGTCGCCGTCACTCTGCCCCCGCCTCCTTCTAGGTGATGATCATCCGCCCCGCGAACAGCAGCAGCGCGGCGCACATAATGCGAATAAGCGCCGTGCTGCCGATGCGCCGCGAGACGCGGGCCCCCAGCCAGCCGCCAAGCAGCGAACCCGGCGCCAGCGCCAGCACGAGGAGCCAGTCCCATTCGCCGCGGATCAAATGCATGCCGCTGCCGAACAACGCCGATACGAAGATCACCGCCATCGACGTGGCGGAGGCGATATGCGGCGGAAACCGGAAAAGCAGCAGCATCGCGGGAATGAGCAGCACGCCGCCGCCGATGCCGAGCAGCCCGGAGATAAGCCCGACCGCCCCGCCGATCAGCAGCGCCGGCAGCGCGCTGAAGCCGTACTCCCGCTGTAAGCCCGCGGCAGCGTCGGCATACGTCCGCACATACCTCCATTGACCCTGATAGGGTTTGATCCGGCTGCGAAACAACAGCAGCACGACCATGAACAGCATGAAATAACCGAATGCTTTGCGGAAGTCATCCGGATCGAACAGCGCGGTCATGCTCGCCCCGACAAGCGACATCGGACCGCTCGACAGCGAGAAGAAGAGTGCGCTGCGCAAGTCTACTTTGCCTTCCTTCACGAACGTCAGCGCGGACGCCAGCGACGTGAACGCCAACGAGCCGAGCGATACGCCGACCGCCAGCGTCGTATCGATGTCCATGCCGAGCATGGAAGGGCCGAGCAGCAGCAGCGCCGGCACGATAATAACGCCGCCGCCAAGGCCGACTACGGCGCCGAATGTCGAAGCGACCAGCCCTAGCAGGAACATAATAAGCAGCGTGGGCATGTCCCACGTCATCATAGCCGGATACACAAAGCTGCACCTCGATCGCTTTGGAATGATTTTCAGGCGTATCGTCATCATGATATCGTTCTCATTATAACGAACCGCCAAGCTTTTTCCCATTCGTTCCCGGAAGCAGCATCAAGTCAGGCCTCTCCTCATGCAAGCCAAGCCACTGCGAACGCGCCGACGGCAAACCGCCGCAACCGAAATAAGGGCCCCCCGCGTCCTCCGGACAACGGAAAGCCCTCATCTTATATGCGGATCGGAATTATTCATGATTACGCTTCGTCTTCCGCTGCATCGTCGGCAGCGTCCTCGACTTCCTCCTCTTCATCGGATTGTTCGGCTTCCTCGACAGCATCGCCGGTTTCATCGGCGGCTGCTTCCTCCTCCGCTTCAGCGATTTCTTCAGCGGCTGCTTCTTCCCCCGCTTCGGCGACTTCCTCAGCGGCTGCTTCCTCCTCCGCTTCAGCGATTTCTTCAGCGGCTTCGAGTTCGTCCGAAGCGTCCTCGGCGTTCACCTCGACAACCTCTTCCTCATGGCTCATCGTACTCACCTCCTAGGCTTGGATGACTATAATTGTAGCGCTTTCATGCAGGGAAACAAGGGTGTAAAATGTCGCAATCCGCGAATGGACAACTTTATTTTTCGCATTCCCGATAGACGGCCGGAATCCGCCAATCATCGACAGGAAGAGCTCATTGACGCGCCCTCGGCGCGCATCTCTTCTTGGCGGCGCAACGCAAAAAAAAAGGGCAGCGAATATCCGCCGCCCTCCCCGTTCGATTCGCGATGCCGAGATTAGTCAATGTAGCCCGCGATGCCTTTGTCCATCAAGTAATCCATTTCCGCATCCAATATGCGCTCCACGGTGAGCTCGTCGGTCTTCAAGCCCGGACGGCCCAAGATGTAGTCGACCAGCTCGTCGCTGTCGATGTTGACCTCTCCGTTCTTGTCCTCCTGCGCGCTGTTGATGAACGTCTGCTCATGCTTCAGCACCTGCTCGATCAGTTTGGCGTCCGCTTTCGTCGCGCCGGCAATGTGCTCCACCAGCTCGATCATGTTGATTTGCTCGCTCACGCTTGCATCCACCCCTGTGCTTGTAGTTGATTTCGTCCCATTGTACCATAGCCGCGCCGCTGCGCTCAAAACGGTTACGGCATCAGCAATATCTTGCCCGTGCTCTGACGGCTCTCGATGAACCGGTGCGCGTCCGCGCCGACCGCAAGCGGATAGAGCCGGGGCGCCTCCAGCCGCAGCCTTCCCGCCAATATTTCATCGAACAAGGCTTGCGACCGCCGCAGCCGATCTTCCGCCGTCGTGACGTGATTCCACAGATCGCCGCCGGTGAGCGTCTTGCTCGTATCCATCAGCATCCGCGGATCGATCAATGGCGGATCGCCACCGGCCATCCCGTAGAATACGACCGTTCCCCGCGTACGCACCGCTTTGAAGCTGTCCGGCAGCGTAACGCCGACGGAATCATAGGCCACGTCCATGCCGTGAACGCCGCCCTCCCGGTCCGCCGACCAGCGCAGGCAGGCATCGACCCAGCCGCCGCCGTACATCAGCACCTCGTCCGCGCCGGCAGTCAAGGCGGACGAGCGCTTCGCCTGGCTCGACGTCAAGCCGAGCACCGCAGCTCCTTTGGCTTTGCACAGCTGAATGAGCAGCTGCCCGACGCCGCCGGCAGCGGCATGAACGAGCACCCGGTCGCCCGGACGAACGGCATAGCTGTCGTTCGTCAAGTAATGGGCGGTCAGTCCTTGCAGCAGAATTGCGGCCGCGGTCTCGAAGCTGATGCCGTCCGGCAGCGGCACGAGCTTGTCCGCGGGGGCGATCACAAGCTCCGCGTTCGCGTGCGGCACATCCGCGAAGCCGACGCGATCGCCGGCTTGCACCCCCTGCACGTCAGGCGCCGCCTCTTCTACGACTCCGGCTCCCTCGTAGCCGAGAATATAAGGCGGTTCGCCGGCCAGGTGATAATTGCCGCGGCGCCGATACACGTCGGCGTAATTGAGCCCGATGGCCCGCATGCGCACTTTGACGGTTCCGGGCGCAAGCACCGGATCGGCGACCTCCTCCACCGCCAGCACCTCCGGTCCGCCGAATCGGCGGAAAACCAATGCTTTCATTATATGCCACCTTCCCTTCGCATCTCTCGCTAGTCTGCCCGATTCAGGCCAAAGGAACGCCGACTCGGCCGGCTTGAATTTCGAAGCCGGCTTCGATGTCCGCATGGCCGACGAGTAGCCGTCCGAATAGTTAAGCGGCTTTTCTCCAAAACTACCAGCCAAGCGGCGCGCGAGACAGCTCCGCCCGCGCGCTGCGGGCCGGACAGGCTGAAGTTGAATGTCTTTCCGGACAACGCTACAATAATAAAGTACAAGTAGTATAGTTACTCGCTATTCTATAGCGTTCTCCGGCTTGGAAGCCGACGTAAAGCCCGCAGGCCTATTCATAGCTCTTGTCCTTCACCATTTCTTTCCAAGTAAGGAGACTTCATCATGGATGATAAGCAACCAATGATTCGCGGACGCGTGCTGATCGTCACCGCGGTCGAAGCGGAACGCGATGCCGTGCTGCGCGGGCTTGGCGGCGACGGACGGTTCCATGCCGTTGCTGCGGGCGCAGGCCCGGCGGCCGCCGCTGCGGGCACCGCGCTTGCACTGGCGGCGGGCGGGCGAGCGGCCGGCATCGGCATCGAAGCCGGCGCCGATGCCACAATCGCCGCAGGCACCGCTGTCGCCGCAGGCACCGCCGAGGACGCGGGCGGCCGCCCGGCCGAGGAAGGGCCACTGGGCAGCGCGGAGTTCTCCGGCTTGGAAGCCGCCGGGCTCGCTTCTTCCGCCGTGCCCGATGCCGGATCCGATGCGGGCTACGCGCTCGTCATCAGCGCCGGCATCGCCGGCGGCTTCCCGGGCCGCGCGGCCGTCGGCTCGCTCGTCGTGGCCGGCGAGATCATCGCCGCCGACCTCGGCGCCGAGTCGCAAGACGGCTTCCTCAGCGTGGACGAGCTCGGCTTCGGCTCGTCCCGCATCGGGGTCGACGCCCGCCTCGCGGGCGCCTTGGCCGCAGGCATCGCCGCGGCCGGACTGCCGGTAAGCACGGGACCTGTGCTCACCGTTACAACCGCGACGGGCACGGCCGCCACCGCCGCGGAGCATGAACGGCGCGTGCCGGGCGCAGCGGCCGAAGCCATGGAAGGCTTCGGCGTGGCGACGGCCGCGAAGCAATTCGGCCTGCCCGCGCTGGAACTGCGGGCGATCTCCAACGCCGTCGGCCCGCGCGACCGGGCCGCTTGGCGGATCGGCGAGGCGCTGCAGGCGCTGGAACGCGCAAGTCAGATTTTGAAAGAGGTGCTCTGATCCGATGAAAATCGCATTTTCCCCTTGTCCGAACGATACGTTCGTCTTCCACGCGCTCGTCCACGGCCTCGTGCCCGGCGCGCCGGAATTCGAAGTGACCTATGCCGATATCGACATCACGAACAATTGGGCCGCTGCCGGCGAAGGGCCGGAAGTGCTCAAGATTTCGTACGCCGCCCTGCCATGGGTGCTTGACGACTACGCCCTGCTGCCAAGCGGCGGCGCGCTAGGGCGCGGCTGCGGCCCGCTCGTGCTGACCAAGGACCGCATCGCCGGCCCCGCCGAGCTTGCGGGCAAACGCGTTGCCGTGCCAAGCGAGCGGTCGACTGCCTACCTGCTCTTCCGCCTCTGGGCGGCGCAAAACATTCCGGGCGGCAATCTCGACATCGTCGTCATGCCGTTCCATGAAATCATGCCCGCTGTGCGGGACGGCGCGATCGACGCCGGACTCGTCATTCACGAAGCCCGCTTCACGTACCAGAACTACGGGCTGAGCCTGCAAACCGACCTCGGCAGCTGGTGGGAGTCCGATACCGGCCTGCCGATACCGCTCGGCGCCATTATCGCCCGCCGCTCCCTGGACGCCGCTTCGCTGACGAACTGGATCCGCGCATCCGTCGAATACGCCTGGGCCCATCCGGAAAAGTCCCATGCCTACGTGATGGAGCACGCGCAGGAAATGTCCCCCGACGTCGCGAAGCAGCACATCGCGCTCTATGTCAACGAATTCAGCGCCAATCTCGGCGCCAGCGGCTACGCGGCGATCGAATCGCTGCTCGGCCGCGCGATGAAGGAAGGGCTCGTCCCGCAGTTCGATCTCGCCAAGCTGCGCGCGTAAGCCTCAGCCGGGCGCGTCTGAATACCAGCCCAAAAAGCCGTCGTACCATCGACGGCTTTTTGGGCTGCTCGCTGCCGGGCAGGTCTCTATTGCCCTACGCCCGTAGAATCGAAATCGCCGAGCAGCCCGGCGATGGCCGGGAGCCAGCCTTTGTACGCCTCCAGGGAGAAGGCCGGGAAGCCAAGCAGATAATGGTTCGCCCCTTGGACGCCGGCGATCTCGTCGGTCCAGCGCATCAGCAGCAGCCGCTTGTCCGCATGCGAGATCCGGATATGCCCCAGCGTGCGATTGCCGTTCGCTTCGACCCGGTACGCCCCTTCGACCGTTAACCTTCTCAATCCAATCCCTCCGTTCGGAAGCGTTGCGCGTCATGCAGCATGCAGCCGGCCGATCGCATCCCGCGCTCGTATTCCGTCATCGTCTCGGTTATAATGTATCCGCTTTCACAATAACTCGGTCAAACCGCCCAACGCGCTGAGCCGTGCGGGCATGAAGCGAGCGGAAGCTTCTTCCGCCTTCAAGGGACGGAAAGAGCTCCAGCAATCATTTCGGCACTCACGCGCAGCTCCCCGCGCGCGATGCGACGGCGCGCGATGGCTGTCAACCTCATTTTTCAACCTTGCCCCGCCGTTCTCCCCGATCCCATCGCGCCCGCCTTTCTAGCCTTCCTGCTGCCCAACGCCCAGCTCGCGCTCGAACAACGTCTGGTTCGCCCGATGGAATTTTCGCATATTGCGCGGGTATCGGCAGCCCTCGATCAGTTCGTCGACCGCCTGCTGGTCGGCTGCCCGGACGGCCGTCCGCATCGCCGCGATGTATGCCAAGCTTGCGATTTGGCGCCGCATGATTTCCGCGCGGTCGGTCGTAGACGCGCCATGACCGGGAATGAGCCGCATCACGTTATGTCGCGACAGCATCGTATCGAGCTTGACGAGCGAAGTCTCGTAGAGCGTGCTGCTGTGATAGATGTATGGGAATTCCACATCCGACCAGTAATCGCCTGCCAGCAGCAGACCGAGAGGCTCAACGACCGTGAAGAGGCCGTCGTCATTATGGCCAGGCGATAAGTAGAAGGTCAGCCGCAGCGATTCCGATGCCCCGAGCGCCAGCTGCTGTCCGTCATGGGCGACCGCATGCGTAACGCTCGGATAACGCATCGTGTAGTTCCGCTCCAGATAATAATCATCGTCGAACGCGCGAATTTGCTCCACGACGGCCGCCCGCGCTTCTTCGCTTTTGCCCGCCAACGCGGCTGACGCGATGATTTCCGCATCCGGAAAAGCGCCGTATCCGAGAATATGGTCAAAGTCCGAGTGCGTGAAAAGCACATATTTGTGCTTGCCGCCAGCGGCCGCTTCATTCGCGTACCGCCGGATTTCCTCCACCTCGCCGGGCAGCCAGCACGGGTCGACGACCAGCACGGCGTCTTCCGTCTGGATGACGGTAGAGGTTGTTTTGTAGAGGGCGCTTTCGAAAATCGTCAACGCGCCTTCTTGCAGTATGATCATCGTTGCTCATGCCTCCAAGTTTCGAATGCTCCTAATTCTTGTTCGCCGTGGAAGCGGCGCTGTCCTTCCCGTACAAACCCGGTTGCCCCGCCCGACTGCGCCGACATACCGCCGACATACATAGAACGGACCGTCTGCGCCAAACTACATGTATCTTCCATCAGATAAAGGAGCCTGCTTCATGACTTATGACTGCATCATTGTCGGCGGCGGCCTTGCCGGCCTGCAAGCGGCGATTCAGCTCGGGCGGTATGCCGCGCACAGCGTGCTCGTCATCGATTCCGAGGACGGCCGTTCCGGCTTATGCCGCAGCTACCGCAACCTGCTCGGCTATCCGGACGGCGTGTCCGGCGAGACGCTCCGGCAGGCGGGGCGCCAACAGCTCCAAACGTACGGCATCGCCATAAAGCGCGACACCGTCGCGGAGGCCGGGCCGCTCGCGCAGGGCGGCTTTCGCCTGCAAGGCGCCGGCGGCGAGAATTACGCGGCGCGCACGGTGCTGCTGTCCACGGGCGTCATGGACCGCCTTCCGGATTGGCCCGGGCTGCGCGCCTGCCTAGGTATCAGCGTCTACGTATGCCCGGACTGCGACGGCTATGAAATCAAAGGCCGCCGGACGCTCGTTCTCGGCGCGGGCGACGTCGGCGCGCGCATGGCGCTGACGCTGCGGGCCTGGACGGACCGGCTGTACTATGTGCGCCAGGAGACAGCGACGCATCCCCTCAGCCCGGAGCTTGCGGAGCAGCTGGATACCGCCGGCATTCCGCATCTGGCCGCGCCGGTGCAGTCCCTCGTCGTCGAGGACGGCTGCATGCTGACGGGCGTCGTCCTTACCGACGGCACGACAATGTCGGCCGAGCGGGCATTCGTCGCCTTCGGCGGCAACGAGGTCCGCTCGCGGCTGGCCGAGCAGCTTGGCGCGCGCCTGCACGAGAATCGGCATGTGTGGACCGATCCGCGCACCCGAATGACGAGCGTGCAGGGTATGTGGGCTGCCGGCGATATCGCCTACCATTCCGAGCAGGCCGCCATTGCCATGGGCGACGGCGCGCAGGCGGCGATCTGGATTCACAAGGCGCTGCGGGAGATGCAGGCGGCGCAGCGGTAATGCCGCTGCGGAGCGGGCGATCTCGCCTTAGCCGCGGCCATGCCGCGCATTCGACAGCGTCGTGCCCGCCGCAGTAACCTCGACATCGCAGTACAGGCCGCTTGCTGCTCGTATGTGTATGAGGAGATCGTTCGTCTTGGTGCTGCCGCGCCGTACAGGGATGACGCTCTTCGCCTCGCTGACGACGTACAACCCGATGCCCGTATTTCGGCCGCTTCTATATCCGGTTGCCTTCATCACTTCTTCGCTTCATGTACCTTCAACAGCTTGCCTTTGATCGTCGTCGTCTTCATGGCGCGCAGGACGAGCGGGCCTTTGCCGTTCAGAATATCCACGAACGTCGCGTTGTCCTGCATGGCGATGATTCCGATGTCCGCCGCCGTCATGCCCTCCAGCTTGGCGATCGTGCCGACGAAATCGACGGCGCGCAGTTTCTTTTTCTTGCCCCCGTTGAAATACAGCTTCATGATGTTCTCGCTGAGCAGCTCCCGCTTGTCCGGCCGCGGCGCCTCGTTCATCCCCAGCTTCCGCTCGAAGGCGCCGCGCGCGGCTTCGACGGCTGCGGCTGACGGCGCTTCGCATCGGGGCAGCCCGAAGCCGAGGTACCGTTCGATCTCCGCAAGCCGCCGTTCCTCCTGCGGCGCCGCGAACGTGATCGCTTCGCCGGTCAGACCCGCGCGAGCCGTGCGCCCGATGCGGTGCACGAACTTCTCGCTGTCCATCGGCAGGTCGAAATTGACGACATGCGTGACATGCTCGATATCGATGCCTCGCGCCGCCAGGTCCGTCGCCACGAGATACCGGAACTCCCTTCGCCGAAAAGCGTGCATCGCCTCGAACCGGTCGTCCTGCTCCATGCCGCCGTGGATTTTATCGCACGGATACCCGCTGCGGCGCAGCTCGCGGCAAACCTCGTCGACGGCCTCCTTCGTCGAGCAGAAGACGATGCAGCTGTCCGGATTCTCCGTCACCGTCACCGCCTTGAGCAGCGCCGGCTTATCCGCATCCGCCACGCTGTAGAGCTTGTGCGCGATCCGCTCGACCGCCACGCCTTGCGACGCGATCTCGATATGGAGCGGCCGGCGCAAATGCGTCCGGCACAGCCGGTCCACGTCCTCCGGCAGCGTCGCGGAGAACAGCAGCGTCACCCGCTCCTTCGGCAGCGCCTCGATGATCGCCTCCACCTGCTCGATGAACCCGCGGTTCAGCATCTCGTCGGCCTCGTCGATGACGAGAAAACGAATCCGCTCCGCGTTCAGCGTGCCGCGCCGGATATGATCCAGCACGCGGCCCGGCGTGCCCGCGACGACATGGACCTTCTGCTTCAGCTCGGTTTTCTGCGCGGCGAACGGCTGCTGTCCGTAGATGGCGACCGCCTTGATTCGCTTGAACCGGCCGATGTTGATGAAGTCCTCCTTCACCTGCCCGGCCAGCTCCCGCGTCGGCGTCAGGACGAGCGCCTGCGGGCGGTTCTCCGCCCAATCGATCAGTTCGCAGACCGGAATGCCGAACGCCGCCGTCTTCCCGCTCCCCGTCTGGGCGCGGACGGCGCAATCCCGATGCGCCAGCACCTGCGGAATCACTTCCCGCTGCACCGGGGTCGGCTGCTCGTAGCCAAGGCTGCCGACGGCGCGCACAATGTCCTCGCCAAGCCCGAAATCTCCAAAATCATTGCCTTGCCCTTGTTCCTCCAACGCCATATGCCGCCAATCTCCTTCGCGCTCATTCCATCTATGCACCCAGTATACCCCATCCGATCGCCGGACGCTCGGCCTGCGCACTCGAGCGGGGCTATGTATACCCCGCCCGCTATGCCCCAAGCTCCTGCTTAAAAAGCAACTTTATCGCTCTTTCTGTTTCCACGGCCCCGAATTCCTGCCCAAAAAGCAACTTTCCCGCCCTTTCTGCCCTCCACGGTTCCGAATTCCTGCCCAAAAAGCAACTTTCCCGCCCTTTCTGCCCTCCACGGCTCCGAATTCCTGCCCAAAAAGCAACTTTCCTACCCTTTCTGCCCTCCACGGCTCCGAATTCCTGCCCAAAAAGCAACTTTCCTACCCTTTCTGCCCTCCACGGCTCCGAATTTCTGCCCAAAAAGCAACTTTCCCGCCCTTTCTGCCCTCCACGGCTCCGAATTCCTGCCCAAAAAGCAACTTTCCTACCCTTTCTGCCCTCCACGGCTCCGAATTTCTGTCCAAAAAGCAACTTTCCTACCCTTTCTGCCCTCCACGGCTCCGAATTTCTGCCCACAGGCAGCTTTTCCACCTTTCCCGCTCACCCCAGCCCAGAATTCCTGCCCACGACAGCTTTTTTGCCCATTCCACCCGCTACAGCCTCGAAATTCCTGCCCGTAGGCAGCTTTTCCTCACAGCCCCCCTCCCTACCTCACACTCCCACCGCGCCCAAAACGCAAATAAGGCCCCCGCCCCCTTGGGGGCCGGAGCCAAACGAGCACCGCTCGCAACATTAATATTACAGCATGATCTTCACCGTCTTGATCTCGAACGGCGCAAACTGCAGTCCGTAGCCGCTCTCTACCGCCTGCGCGGACAGCGTTTCCGTCTTCTGCTCCATCAGGTCGGCCAGCGAGACCGACGCATGCGGCAGGTTGACGCGCAGCCGAACCGATGCATTGCCGCCCGACGTTTCATACAAGCGCACGATCAGCGCATCCTCGTCTTCCGCCTTCTTCACCGCTTCGATCATGACGCCGTCGCCTTCGAGCGCGATCGCCGTGAAGCGATCCGCCGGCAACGTGCCGGAACGCGAGCCGGCCGCTTCGACGACGGCAATCGGCGTGTTGAATGCGTAACCCGCCTTGTACACCTCGGCGGCGATGAAGTCTCCTTCATGCGGCAGCAGCGCATAATTGAACTGATGCTCCGCGCGGTCGCATACCGGATCCGGGAACGACGGGCTGCGCAGCAGGTGGACGCTGATCGTGTGCCCGTTCGCGCTGTATCCGTATTTGCAGTCGTTCAGGATCGCGGCGCCGAAGTCCGGCTGCGACAGATCGATCCATTGATGCGCCGCGATCTCGTCCTTCGCGTAGTCCCACATCGTGTTGCGATGCGTCGGACGCTTCAAGTGGCCGAACTGGATTTCGCAGGCCGCCGCGTCCGTGTATACGTTCAGCGGGAAGATCGCGCGCAGCATGCGGCCGTCTTCCTGCCAGTCCGCGTTCGTCGCGAATGTCAGCTGCTTGCCGCCCGCCGTCAGCGAGATGCGCTGAGTCAGCGTCGACTTGCCGTACGCGTACCGCTGCTCCACGACCGCTTGCGGTCCTTCGAGTAACGCATTCACGGCGGTCAGCTTCATCTGCTCGAAGCCCGCAGCCGCGTAATCTTCCGGGAAGTCCCACGCGTCGCCGTCGTCCTTGTACACCGCCAGCACGTTGGCGCGCTCGCCCGGAGCCAGCACTTCGCGGCCGAGCGCCTTGTCGAAGACGGAGCCGATGCTGCCGTCGGACAGGAACGTCACGCGGACCAGCTCGTTCTCCAGGCTGTCGCCCGACGCTTGCAGCTCGAAGGCCGGGAGCGCTTCCGGCGCCGCGTCCACCACGGCGTAGCCCATGGCCGGCACGTCGACCTCGCGCCAGGCGCCGCCCCCCGCGTCCAGCCATTCCTTGCGCGCCCACGGCAGCGAGTTGAACAGCACTGCCGTGCGCTCCGAACCGGATGCGCCAATCGCCGACGCCGCTTCTTCGTAGGCTTTCGCCGTCAGCTCGTTCACGCGTCCGAGCAGCGCCTCGTACCGCGCCAGCGATTCGTCGAACACGCGCGTAATCGACGAGCCCGGCAAAATATCGTGGAACTGGTAGAGCAGCACTTCCTTCCAGATCCGGTCCAGCTCCTCCGCCGGATAGCCCCCCGTGCCGGCCGCAAAAGCGAGCGACGCCGCGAATTCCAGCTCGCGCAGCGCCTTCTCCAGCTTGCGGTTGAAGCGCTTGTTGCGCGCCTGGCTCGTCAGCGTGCCCTGATGCTTCTCCAGATACAGCTCGCCTTTCCACGTCTTGTACCGGCTCCGGTTCGCGTTCAGCTTCTCGAAGAAGTCGATGGCCGGCTCCTGTTTCACGGGAATGAGGCCTTGCAGGTTCTTCACCCGCGCCAGCCGTTCCAGATGCTCCTCGCCCGGGCCGCCGCCGCCGTCCCCGATGCCGAAGACGACGAGACAGTGGTCGGAGACGTTCTTATCGTAATAATCCCGTTCCGCTTTCAGAATCGACCGCGGCAGCGCCGGGCCGTTGTACGTATCCTCCGGCGGCAGGTGCGTCAGCACGCGGCTGCCGTCGATCCCTTCCCAGAAGAACGTATGATGCGGATGGTCGTTGTGGATGCTCCACGACAGCTTCTGCGTCATGACATAGTCGACGCCGGACAGCTTCAGCAATTGCGGCAGGCTGGCGGTGTAGCCGAAAATATCCGGCACCCACAGCATGCGCATGTCCAGTCCGAACTCCTCCTTGAAGAAACGCTTGCCGAGCAGGATTTGACGGACGAGCGCTTCGCCGCCGGCGATGTTGGAATCCGGCTCGACCCACATCGCGCCCTGCACTTCCCAGCGGCCTTCCGCCACGCGCTGCTTAATCTGCGCGTACAGCTTCGGATGCTGCTCCTTCACCCATTGATACAGCTGCGGCTGGCTCGCGCCGAACACGTAGTCCGGGTACTTCTCCATCATGCGGAGCGCGGTCGCGAACGTCCGGGCGCCCTTGCGGTACGTTTCCCGGATCGGCCACAGCCAAGCCAGGTCGATATGGGCGTGGCCGATCGCGCTCGCCGTCATCGTCGGGTCGCCGCCCCGTTTCGCCAGCTCCGCCCCCAGCAGACGGCGCGCATCGGCGACCGTCTCGTCCGACGGATAGCGCAGCAGCAGGTGGACGTCGTACAGCGCTTGCGTAATGCGCGCCGTCCGCGCCGACTTGTCTTCGATATGCTCGACGTAATCGAGCAGCACTTCGTAGTCGTAATACAGCTGACGAATCTCCTCGTGGCAGATCGCGATGTCCGCTTCCTTCACCGTCCCGCTGCGGAAGTAGCCGAACAGGTCGTTATTGCCGGCATCGCCCCACAGATCAATGACTTCTCCGCCCGCGGCGCTGTCCGCGACTCCGAAGACGCGCTTGCCCGGCAGCCCGAGCGTCAAGTCGAACTCCGAATTGACATTCGTCAAGCCTTGCAGCGGCGTTCCTTCCTCATCGAAAATACATAGCTCGCCGTTCACGTCGAGCAGCAGCACGACTTTCTGCCCTGCCGCGGATTCCGGTACCCGGCCGCTGAAATGGAACCAGGCGCAGTCCCAGCGTTCGCCCCATTGGTCTCCAGGCTGCAGTTCCAAGCGTTCGCCGGACTTGCGTTCCGCGAAGACGACCGGTTCCTTCGTGGCGTAGGCCGTCATGGCGAGCGACGCAACCTTCGTATAGATACGCGACTCGATCCCATGCAGCGTTCTGCGGAGGAGATCCATTTTAATCGGTGTATGCGGCATTAAGTAGTGTCACCATCCCTTAACCAAGTTGTATATGTCATAATATTATATTATATATGTCTAATAGATCAATTGTTTTCTGAAAATAAAAACGCACTCCTGCCCGAGTGCATCTTCGAACGACTCTTATTCGACTATCGGGACCGCCGCCGTCGTCTCCCTCGCCACCAGCTCCGGCACGAGCACGATCCGGCGGTAGAGCGCCTCCCCTTTCGCCTTCGCGCGCAAGACCTCCAGCATCAAATCGCCGGCTTTGCGGCCAAGGCCGCTTTCGTTCTGATCGACATACGTATACGTGCCGGGCTCCTCCAGCAGCCCCCGGCTCGGGTTGTCGAACGACACGATGGACATATCCCTCGGCACCTCGAGGCCTGCCGACTTGGCAAGAGCGGCGATATGCAGGGCAAGCGTGCTGTTCAGCGCGATGTAGGCCGTCGCCGCGCGCTCCCTGATCGTTCTGGCGAGCCGGTGCCCGGGATCGGCTTCCGCCTGCGCCATGCTGAAATCCGTCAGTATCAACGCCGGATTGATCAAGGCGCCCTTCGCCTTCAGCGCGTTCATATACCCGTTGATCCGCTCGTCGACCGACACCGTCGAGACCGGCGTATCCGTGCAGATCGCGATATTCCGGTGTCCCAGCTCCCACAGATGGTCGACGGCCAGTCTAGAGGCGAGCGCCCCGTCCGTATGCACCGCATTCGTCTCGACGCCGGGCATGTACCGGTCGATGAGCACGAACGGGTAGCCGTTCATTCGCAGCGCAATGATCTCCTCATTGTACACGGCCGCGTCCGCGGGGAAAATGACGAGTCCTTCCACCGTATCCCGCAGCTCGCGAATCAACTCCCGTTCCCGTTCCTTGTCATTGAACGTGAACATCGCGAGCAGCGAGTAGCCCGCCTGGTGCACCGCGTCCTGCAGACCGGACAGCAGGCGAATGGCGAAGTAATCGCCGATGAACGGAACGACGAGCCCGATTCTCGGCCGAACGCCCCGGGCGGGCGCCGCTTGCGGCATCGGCTCCCGTTCTCGCTCCGGTTCCGCCGGCACAAGCTCTGCAAAGCCGGCTTCCGCAGCGTTCTCGCCGCTGTCCGGCACCCCTTTCACGTAGGTTCCCCGGCCCGGTATGCGGTTAATCCACCCTTCCCGCGCCAGCTCTCCGAGCGCATTGGCAACCGTAATCCGGCTGACGTCGAACTGCTCCAGCAGCATCTTTTCCGATGGGATCTTCTCGCCCTCCCGCAGCCTACCCGCGCGGATCGCATCCTTAAAATGGTTCTGGATCCGTATATATAACGGCTCCCGTTCGATGTTCATCCGTCTATCTTCTCCCGTCCTCATTAGTCATATTCAATATAACATATTACTGCAAGTCATGGATACATATTTTCACGAGGGGACGAAGCGGATTGTCGGAAGATGAAGAATGGGGGTAAACGATGGCGAAAAAGAGGGAGGGCATGTCAGGTTTGAGCGAATGAACGTGAAAATGATCGCAAAATACAGATGGAAAGGATGAAACGAGAAGAGAAAACCGGACGATTGGGAAAGAATGCGGCGGAGACAGAGTACGGACAAGTAATCGAAGGGGCGGAGACAGAGGACGAGGATACGGGAGGATGAACGGGTAACAGATCCGAAGAAGATCGTGATATCGGAGACAGTGGCGAAGACGAAGAGAATGATAAGAATGGCGAACGAGTAAGAGGAGTAAGCGTAAGAAAAGAGCCGGACACGGACGGGCCTGCCGCGAGGGAACCGGAAGAGAAACGGAAGCGAGCCTCGGGAGAAGCCAGGGTCGAAAGTATTCAGGGGGGCTTCGGGCGCTTCCCTTATCCGTCAAGCTTTGATTAGCCAAGGAGCTCCGATTGGCAGACGAATCCGAATCGGGCAGACGAAACCCGAATGAGGCGGAGCCGCGACGGGAAAGAAATGAAATCCCCTCGACATAGAACGGGCGCGCGCCGCCCGCTCCTCCGCGATGAGGAACAGGCAGCGCGCGCCCGGTGAACCGTTGACGCAATCGGCATCCTATTTGATTTCAAGCAGCTTGTACTCGATGACGCCCATCGGCGCATTGACGCTTACGAGGTCGCCGATGCTTTTGCCGATCAGCTCTTTGCCGAGCGGGCTCTCGTACGAAATTTTATTTTCCGCCACGTTCGCTTCGGCCGGTGCTACGATTTGGTACTGAATCCGCTCGTCGAACTCCACGTCGTGCAGCACGACCGAAGCGCCGATCTCCACGCTGTCCGCATTGCCGCCTTCCACGACGCGCGCGGTGGCGAGCATCTTCTCGAGCACCATGATGCGCGTCTCCATGAACGCCTGATCTTCCTTCGCCGAATGGTACTCGCTGTTCTCCTTCAAGTCCCCGTAGCTGATCGCCAGCTTGATCCGCGCCGCCAGCTCCTTGCGTTTGACGTACTTGAGATCGTCCAGCTCCTCCTGCAGCTTATCGAAGCCTTCTTTGGTCAAAATCACTTGTTCATTCGCCATACTACCCGCTCCCGTTTCAATAAGATAACTCTATTTTACCTTATTTCAGGCCATTTGTCCGTGATCCACGTCAATATTGCTCCATCCTGTATAGGATTGACCAAAACCATCGCCCCTATAAGAGCAGACGGCAAAAAAGCACCTTGATTGCAAGGTGCCCTTATAAGGTGCCTTCGCTTGCCTTACGATTGCCTTACGATTGCCGTCCGGCTGCCTTCGCCCGCCGACTACAGCCACCGGAGGCCGTACCGTTTACAAGTTCTTGGCCGCGCGCGGCTTGCCGCAATGACTAACTCCGCCGCCTCCGACCCGCCCCTTCTCCTGTTTGAACGGCGGCCCGTCAGCCGGACGCCTTCATCTGCTTGCTCCGCAGCTGGCCGCAGGCCGCGTCGATGTCCGTGCCGTGCTCCAGACGGACGCTGACGCTGACGTTCCGCTTCTTCAGCGCGTCGTAGAACCCGCGGATCGCCGACTGCTCGCTCCGCTGATACTGGCTGTGCTCGTCGACGGGATTGTACGGAATGAGATTCACGTTGACGTTCGGACGGCGGTCTCCGATCAGCTCCGCCAGCTCGATCGCGTGCTCCTCCCGGTCGTTCACGTCCCGCAGCAAAATATACTCCAGCGTAATGCGCCGCTTGTTCTTGCTGATGTAATAGTCGATGGCGTCCATCAGCTTCTCGATCGGAATCGCCCGGTTGATCTTCATGATCCGCGTGCGCAGCTCGTTGTTCGGCGCATGCAGCGAGATCGCGAGATTCACGCCGAGGCCGCGGTCGGTGAAGGCGACGATTTTGTCCGCGAGGCCGCTGGTCGAGACGGTGATGTGCTTCGCCCCGATCGCCAGGCCCTTATGATCCTTGATCACGTCGAGGAAGTCGACGAGGTTCTCGAAATTGTCGAACGGCTCGCCGATGCCCATGACGACGACGTGGCTGACATGCTCGCCTTGGCCCGCAGCATCGAGGTACAGCTGCACCTTCATGATCTGCTCCGAGATCTCGCCCGCTGACAAGTCCCGGCTCTTGCTGAGCAGCCCGCTGGCGCAGAAGCTGCAGCCGATATTGCAGCCGACCTGCGTCGTCACGCAGACGGACAAGCCGAATTTATGCCGCATAAGCACCGTTTCGATCAAGTTGCCGTCCTGCAGCCTGAACAGGAATTTAACCGTGCCGTCCGACGATTCCTGCTTCGTATGCTCGGCCAGCGTTTCAATGGCGAAATGCTCCGCGAGCAAGGCGAGGCATTCGGCGTTGACGTCCGTCATCGCTTCGAACGACGTCACCCGCTTCCGGTACAGCCAGTCCCACGCCTGCAGCGCTCTCGATTTCTTATGTCCATGCTCCTGCAGCCATACGATCAGCTGCGCGAGCGTCAATCCGTATATGGAAGGCTTGTTCATTTCCAGATCCTCTTTTCGCATGCCATGCTTCTAAAATTACAGTCCTGTTCATTCTCCCAAAATTCAACCGGGAACACAAGGGCGCGGGAAGGTTTTGCCAAACGAAGCACGACATGGTATGGTTATGGTATATTAATTTTGAATTTGGTTACCTAATTCAATTGAACAATTCCAAACGAGGGAGGCCCCGATATGTCGTCCAAAAACCTGAAGCTCGGCGATCCCGGCCGGGAAGGACAGCTGTCGATGCTGTTTACGAAAGGCGGCCCGCGCGAAGGTGCGGGCCGCAAAGCGATCGGCGTAACGAGGAAGGTATCCCTGACGCTGCCGGAGGCGTCCTGGGCCGAGTTTGATGCGCTGTGCGAGCGGCAGGGCTGTTCCAAATCGGAGCTGCTGCGCGAGATCATCCGCGGCTATCTGCAGGCGGCGCCTCCGCCCGGGGAGGGCTGAGGGATGCGCGCCGAACTGCCGCAAGCCGCCCTTCACGCAGCGCTCCAGCGGCTGGCTCCCGCGTTGTCCGCCAAGCCGGCCGCAGCCGGCCCTGGCGACATTCTCCTGCGCGCAGAGGCGGACGGCTTCGCCCTTCAGAGCGGAAACGGCGGCGTTGCGGTCGAGGCCCGGCTGGACGAAGCTTCCGGCGAAGCCGTCATTCACCGGAACGGGCGAATCCTCATTCCTTCGCGCTGCCTTGTTCCCGTCATCCGCTGCTTGCCGCCGGGCAGCGTAATGCTCGAGACCGTCCCTGGCCCGACGCTGGCGATCCGCGCAGGGAATGCGCTGTACCGGATAAGCGGCTCTGGAGCCGAACACTATCCGGACAGTGCTGCCCCGCGGCAGGCGCAGACGTTCGAATTCGCCAACGCCCGGCTGAAGCCGCTGATTCGGCGGCTGGCCTTCGCGGCCGCAAGCTCCGATGCCCGCCCCGTGCTAACCGGCATTAGCTGCAGCGTCCGTTCCGACGGCATTGCCTTGACGGCCACGGACGGCGTACGCCTCTCCTCCCAGCGCATCGCATGGGTCCGCTCCGGGGAGGTCTCTCCCGCCGCCCGCGCGGCGGTCATTCCGGCCAAACCATGGCTGGATTTCGCCGCTCTGCTGACGGAGGAAGGCAGCACCGCCATGATGCTCGGGGCGAGCAGCGTACAGTTTCAGACGGCGGGCATGCGGCTGCAGCTCCCGCTGCTGGAAGGCGCCTACCCGCCGCTCGGCCGCTTCTCCGACCCGGAGTGCGGGACATCCGTCACCGTGGCGGCGGCGGATTTCCTTCGCATGCTGGAGCGGACCGCCGCGCTTGCCGGGGAAACCCGCGCGGTGACGCTCGCCACGGACGGCTCGTCGATGACGCTCGCCGCGCGGACGGAAGGCGTCGGCGACGTCGTGGAGCAGGTGCCCGTGCAAGCCTTGCAAGGCAGTGCCCTGACGATCACCTTCAACGGCAGCTATATGCGGGATTTCATGCGCGCCGCGGAAGGAAGCGCGGTGACGCTTCGCTTCTCTGGCCCGCTCAGGCCGATCGTCATCCGGACGGCGGACGAGCCCGCCTCCCTGTTCGCGCTCACGCCGATCCGGACGGCCGGCAATGCGACGTGAACGAATCGAGACGCCAGGCCATACGCCGTTCGAAACCCATTCGATTCAGATCATGGCAGCTTTCGCCCTTACATAGATTAACTATGAAGCTTGTGATAGAGGGGTGATGACATGGTTAATGTGCGTCCGACCGACGATCCGGCGCAACCCGGCTATTGGATCGGCTCGGGCCTGTCCTTGTTGTTCGATGCCGGTTTGAACGATGGAGCGGGCGGTTTCGTGACCTATAACGACCTGATTCGCATTTCCAAAGGCGCGACGCTGGAAGAATCCGAAGAATGCGACTGCACGGCCACCGTCACGCTGGACATCGACGCGAAGACGGCGGTCTTCCAGTATTATCCGAACCATCCGCTGGACGTCGTGTTCGTGCTGGACGTGACCTCGAGCATGATGACCAATTCCAGCACCAAATTCGTGCAGGCGAAGCGGGCCATCATCTCGACCATTATCCGGATGTGGGCGGTCAATCGCGACACCACGGTGACGATCGTGCCGTACGGCCGCGCGCCGTTCCTTCCGAACCAGGCGCCGCAGACGGGCTTCGCGTACGACTACCTCGGCACCCTGTTCACCTGGAAGCGCGGCTCCTCCTTGCCGGGCTATTACATCGGCCAAATTCTCGGCTACCGCAATCAAACCTTCGTCAGCGCCACGGACCTGACGGCGTTCGAGGCCCAATCCGTCCCGCTCGCCGCCAGCGCCCAGCTGAGCCTGTACAACTTCTACAATTATTACAAAATCAGATACGGCGACATTTACGACGATGCCGGAAATCCGCTGCCCGACACGGTGCTGTCCAACTATATCGCGTCCGTCTACGACCCGGCCGACGCCGTCTACAACAACAACCAGATCAAATCCGTTGCAAGCGGGATTCCGTTGACCCCGACGGAATTGGCTTACAGCATGAACGACGCCGGGTACGCGAACAATTCCATTCTGCAGAATATGGTCTGGGCCATTCCCTATTCGGAGGACACCAATACGGAGGCAGGCATCCAGGCCGCCTACCGGTTGTTCAAGACGCCGGGCTTCGCCCAGTCGGACGACATCCTGAGACGGGACGTTATCCTGATCACCGACGGTCAGGCGAACCGTTCCGTTAACCCGGCGTTCCCGAATGCGCTCGCGGCGCCCGGCGATACCGACGCCCAGTTCTTCCCGGTCCCCCCCGGCATCGCATGGCGCTACTTCACCGAGCTCCGGCAGACGCTGCCCACCTTGGTCGGCGAAATTTCCAACCGCTCGTCCACCTTCGAGGAAATCGCGCTCGCCGCGGCCCGGGCCGGTGCCGTCTCCGCCAGGCTCAAGGATCCCGCCGACGGCAACGCGTCCTTCTACGCGCTCGGCATCAATATCGACGCGCAGACGCCCGGACCGTACACGAGGCAGAATGTCATTCAGCTGCTGGAAAGCTGGGTTTCCGCCCCATCCTTCTTCCGGGAAGCCGATACGAGCGATCCCGAGTCCCAAATCGCGGATTTGCTGAACGCGCTCGTGCAGGATATTTTCCGGTTGTCCGCGGGCAGCCGCGTCGTCCTTCACGATCAGATCAACACGGCCTTGTTCGCCTACGCGCCCGGCTCCATCCGGATTCGGGGCATCCGCGACGGGCTGCTGCTCAAATCGCCGAATCAGCCGGATATCGTCGACCCGGCCGATCCGGATTTCACGGTCTACGCCAAGGCGCCGCTCCTGCCGGACGTCGACGACGGCACCGTCAGCGCCGATGGCGCGATCGTCATCGATTTCGGCGTCATGCCGCCGGGGCTCCTGTCGAGCACGGGCACGACGACAATTTCGCTCGCCTACGAGCTGCAGTCCAACCGGTTCGCCAACGGCAGCGAGCTGCACACCAATGTCGACGGACAGACGTATGTCCGCTTCACGGAGCCTGCCCATTTGGCCGCTTCCTCCAGCACGGTGGACTATACCGCGCCGTCGCGGGACATTTTCTTCCAGACGCCGATCGTCGCCTGCGCCTGCACGCCGGTCGCCTCGCTCGGCCTGCTGAAATTCCCCGACCGGGCGACGGCCGCGCCGGGGGAGGGGGTGACTTATACCATCGAAGCGACCAATACCGGAACGCTTCCGCTGACCAACGTGCTCGTGGACGATCCGCTGCTCGGCATTCGCTTCACGATCCCGCTGCTGGACATCCTCGAGACGTTCGAGCAGTCCTTCCCGTTCACGATCCCGGCGGGCACGCCGGACGGCCCGTTCCGCAACGTCGTGACCGCGACGGCCGCCGACCTGCCGGGTCCGGTCAACGCGGACGCCGTCATTCTGGTTGCCGGGGTACCCGCGCTGATCTTCCGCAAGCTCGCCGACAAGACGCAAGCCCGCCCGGGCGAGCTGGTCACGTTCACGCTGATTATCGAGAATACCGGCACGACGAACCTGACGCACGCGCGCATAACGGATGAGCTGCTCGGCATCGACACGACCGTCGATCTGATCGAGCAGGGCGCCTCCGTGACGGCCGACTTCCCGTTCATCGTCCCCGAAGACGCGCCGATCGGCTCCACGATCGTCAACATCGCGACCGTCGCGACCGATCAGCTGCCGCCGTTGACGGTCGGCGTCGTCGTCGAGGTCATTGCCGTGCCTGCGCTGGCGCTGTTCAAGGAGGTCGATCAGGCGGAAGCGCGGCCGGGCACGACCGTCACGTTCACGATTACCGCCGTCAACACGGGATCGGTCCCATTAACCAACGTCCGCATCGCGGACCCCGTTCTCGCGCTGGATCAGACGGTTGCCGGCATTGCGCCCGGAGCGAGCGTGCCGATCGCGTTCCCGTTCCTCATACCGCTCGAGACGCCGCCGAAAAGGTACTTCAACACCGCGACGGCCGTGTCCGACCAGACCGGCCCCGTGGAAGCAAGCGCGGAAGTCACTGTGCTTCCCGCGCCGCAGCTGGGCGTGTCCAAGGTTCTTGACCGGCAGAGCGCGGCGCCGGGCGAGACGATCGCGTACCGGATCACGCTGGGCAACCTGGGCAACGTTGCGCTCGGACCGTTCCGGATCACGGACTCGCTGATCGGCATCGACGAGGTTATACCGGGTCTTGCGGTCGGAGAAATCCTGACGCGAACCGTCACTTACGAGGTGCCGCCCGGCACGCTGTCCGGCTCCGTCATTCTCAACCGGCTGATTGCCGCGTCGCCGGAGGCCGGGACGATCGAGGTCGAAGCCAGCGTAACGGTTGCCGGCACGACGCTTGCCATTGCGAAGACGCCGGACCGCGGCGTCGCCATGACGGGAGAGATCGTCGTCTACCGGTTGTCCGTGACGAACGTGTCGGCCGCGACCCAGACGAACGTGCTGCTCTCGGACGCGACGCTCGGCTACGCGGAGACGATTCCGGTATTGCTCGGCGGGGAGACCGTCGAGCGCGATCTGCCGTTCACGGTGCCTGCCGTGCCGGACGGCACCGTGATCCGCAACGAGTTTACCTGCAGATCGGACCAATCGGGTCCGTTGAGCGCCGAAGCGGAAGTCGTCGTCTATGTCGAGCTCGCGGGCACCGTGCTGACGGCCGAGAAGCTGCCGGACGGCAATATCGCCGAGCCGGGCAGCACCGTCATCTATACCGTGCGCGTCACCAATATCGGCGGAGCAACGGCATCCGATATCATCGTCGCCGATTCGCTGACGGGCGCGAGACTGCGCATTCCCGCGCTGGCGGCGGGCGAATCGGGCGTCGTCTCGTTCCCCTACGCCGTGCCGCCGGGAACCCCGCAGGGCACTGTGGTCCATAACCGCGTCGTCGCGACGTCGCCACAGGCCGATCCCGTGACAAGCGAAGCGGACGTCACCATCGGACTGCCGCATTTCTTCCTGCGGCTCGCCGAGGTCGTCGACCGGCCCGTGGCGGAGCCCGGGAGCGTCGTCTACTTCACCGTCACCGTCACGAACGTGTCGCCGTTCACGCTGACCAACGTGCGCGTATTCGAGGACCGGACGGCATTGAGCGCGGCGTTTCCGTCGCTTGCGCCGGGCGAAACCCGCTCGTTCGTCAGACCGTTCCGGATTCCGCCCGATGCGGTCGGCGGCACGACCTTCGTCAGCACCTCGACGGCCTTCTCGAACGAGACGCCGTTCGAGCAGGCGTCGGCGTCCGTCGTCACGTTCACGAATCCGGCGTTCACGATCGACGAAACGGTCGACCGCCCGGTCGTGCACGCCGGCGAAACGGTGTTCTTCACCATCACGGTCCGGAACGTCGGCAATGTCGACCTGATTCATTTCCGGTTCCATGCGCCGCTGCTCCGCTTCGTGTACGTCACGGACGTCTTCCCGATCGGAGCCGAGATCGTCGTGCGCGTTCCGTTCCGGACGCCGGACACGGACGAGGAAATCGTCATTCCGAGCCCGGTAACCGGCGAAGCGGACAATGCCGGGCCGAAACAAGCCGAAGCTTCCGTCAGGGTCATTCCCGACGAGGAAGAGTAACGCGGCGGCCTGACGCGCGACCGCAGGCGGTCGTGGCCGGAACGCTGAACGAATGGCTCGCTGCCAGGCCGCGCAGGCATTAGCCTGCGCGGCCTTTCGGCGTTCTGTCGCCTCGAGCGCAGCCATTCCTGCCGCAGGACGCCAAAAGCCCCCGAACCGGCATCCCGCGTGCCCGGCCCAAAGGCTTCCCTTCATCATATGGGCCGACCCGCGAAATAGTACGGCATGCGTTATATTTGACAAACCGCAATGAGCGGGACGCCTTTTTTCTCTCCGTCTGTCACAGCCGCGGGACCTTCCCCGTCTTATAGGTAACTTCAGCATACGAGGAGGCGGTTTCCCATGCATCAAGCGGGAACGGTAGTGATTGGCGGAGGACTGGCGGGGCTTCTGGCGGCCATCGGAGCGGCGCAGGCCGGCAGGCAAGTCGTGCTTTTGGAAAGATCGGCGCATACGGGAGGGCGGGGGATCTCGGTTCATAAGAACGGCGCGCGCCTGAATCTCGGGGGCCATGCGCTATATCGCGGGGGAGCTGCTTATGCAAACTTGCAGCGGCTGGGGGTTAAGCTGGACGGAGGCACGCCTTCGACGGCAGGCGAGGCGCTCTGGAAGAACGGGCTCGCCCCGCTGCCGGCCGACCCGTTCCGGCTGTTGACTTCCAAGCTGTTCCGATTCTCGGGTAAAATAGAGCTTGGGCGCCTGCTGATGCGTCTCGGATCCGCCGAGCCCTCGGCGCTCGGCAACGTCTCGCTTCGGCAATGGGCCGAAGCGGAAGTGCGCGACCCCATGGCGCGCCATATGTTCTACTCCCTGTGCCGGACGGCGACATACGGCCGGGACATCGATTATCAGCTGGCCCGGGCCGTGCTGCGGCAGGTGCGCCTGGCGCTGAAGGACGGCGTGCGCTACTTGGACGGCGGCTGGCAGTCGTTGATCGATCAGCTGCAGGCGCTGGCGGTTCGAAGCGGCGTTGCGATCAGAACCCGTGCAAGCGCAGAGGCTATCGTGCATGAGAACGGCGCCGTTCGAGGCGTGTCGACGGGCAGCGGCGAGCTGATCCCGGCGGACAGCGTCATCAGTACGCTGCCGCCGGGCGACAGCTTCCGTCTCGTCGCGGGCGCGGCGAATACCGCCCTGAGCCGCTGGACGGAGGATGCCCGCCCGATAACGGCGGCCTGCCTCGATCTTGCGCTTCGCCGCCTGCCGACGCCGGGGCGCGATCTGGTCATGGGGCTCGATCAGCCGCTCTTCTTCTCGAACCATTCGCGGGCGGCGAAGCTGAGCGACAACGGAACGATCGTGACGCATCTGATCAAGTACAACGCTCCCGGCGAGCAGAGCCCGCAGGCCGACGAGGAGCTGCTCACGCGGACGATGGATATGCTGCATCCCGGCTGGGAGCAGCTGACCGCCGCCAAGCAATTCCTGCCGAGCATCACGGTCGTGCACGATTACCCGCATATCGCCCGCCGGGATCCGAGCCCCGGGCCTGCCGTGCCGGAAATCCGCGGCCTGTACGTCGCCGGCGACTGGGCGAGCCATGACGAGATGCTCGCCGACGCGGCGGCAGCGAGCGCGGAGCGGGCCGTCGCCCAATTGCTCAAGGACGCGAAGGCCGGCTTGATCCGCAAACCGACGGCTGCCGATGCGGCGATTCCGGTCTAACATCGCGGACGTGCCGCGACGTAAGCATCGACAAGGAGGCGCATCAGAACGGATGACGAACACACTGTTTACGGAAGAGTCGTACGCGTCTTACAAGCCGCTTCTCTTCACGCTCGCTTACCGGATGCTCGGGAGCGTTATGGACGCCGAAGATATCGTCCAGGAAGCGTTCCTCGCCCTGCAGGGCGTCGACGCCGGCCATATCGCGAACCCGAAAGCCTATCTGTGCAAAATCGCCACGAATCGCTGCCTGGACCGGCTCCGCTCCGCGCAGAAACAGCGCGAGGTCTACGTTGGCCCCTGGCTGCCCGAGCCGATCGTCGCGGACCTGCCGGGCGGCGACGGCGACCCCTACCAGGCGTACGTCCGGCAGGAATCGGTCTCGACGGCTTACCTGCTGCTGCTCCAGCAGCTGTCCTGGACGGAGCGTACCGTGTTCCTGCTGCGGGAGGCGCTGCAATTCGACTATGAGGCGATTGCCGAGATCACGGGCAAGAGCAGTCAGAACTGCCGCCAGATCTTCCACCGCGCGAAGCGCAGCATCCACCCGGGAGACGAAGCCGAGCAGGCCTTGCGCCCGGCGGCGGAGCTGCCCGCCCAGCGGAAGCTGGTGGAGCAGTTCACCGCGGCGCTGGCAAGCGGCGATGTCGGCAAGCTGCTGAACGTGATCTCGCTCGACGCGACCCTCGTCTCCGACGGCGGCGGCAAAGTGTCCGCGGCCGTCAGGCCGATCGCCGGCGCAGCGCGCATTGTCAGCTTCTTCGCGGGCGTGTTGAAGAAGCTGGATCCCGGCTTCTCCTACAGGCTCGCGCTCGTGGGCGGGCAGCCCGGCCTCGTTACGTTCGAGCGCGGGAGCGCAAGCAGCGTCTTCACGTTCGGGATCGAGCAGGACCGAATTGCGACCATCTATATCGTCGTCAATCCGGATAAGCTTGCCGGCGTGCACTGACAGCGGCAAGGCGGGCCGGCATCTAGGCGGCCCGCCTGCAAGAAGGCGAGAAAGTTTCGACGCCGCAGGTGTTGAAAGAATCGGCCTCCTCCAGGTCTGGCGGACAGAAGATCCGTTAATCGGACGCAATCAGACTATCGGGGCGAGCGATCGGACGCAGGATCCGTTAATGTCCCGAATGGGCATTTGAAAACATGCTCAGCGGCGGATATAACGAATCCCCTGTCCGCCATCACACGAAAAGACGCGATCATGAAGGGAATAACGAATCTCCTGTCCGCCCCCTCCCTTTCACCGGACGTACTGCGACCGAGCCGTCATGAAGGCGGCTCGGTCAAAACGGTACGTGCAGTGCAGTCCACGCCGGCGAAGCGGCTGCCGGATCTGTCCGCGCTCCAGGGCTCAAGTTGTCGCGAGCCTGCTCGAATCATCCCGGTGCGCTTATGCACCCGATAGCCGAATTGGGGGGTTCTCTACAATCCGAAGAAGGCGCCGGATCCAACGATCCGGCGCCTTCTTCATGCTCGCATTGGCCACGCGCTCGCCACGACGGCAGAACACGCAGAACTCAACAACCGCTTACACCTTGAACCTGGCAACCGCCTGCCGCAGCTCGCCCGAAATCCCGCCGAGCTCGTCCGCCGTCCGGGATACTTGCGACATGGTCTCCTGCTGATCCCCGGCCGCCGCCGAGATCGTCTCGGCCAGCTCCGTCGTCTGCCGCGACAGCTCCGCCAGCTCGGTGATGGACGCCGAGACCTGCTGCGCGCTCGCCGACATCTGCTCGGACACCGAGTAGACGTCCAGCATCTGGTCGGCGACCTGCTGCACGGAGCCGGACAGGTCGCGGAACGCGCCGTCCGTCTGCACGGCCGCGCGCTCCATCGCCGTTACCTCGCCCAGGCCGTGGTCGATCGCCGACACCGCCGACTGCGTCTCCAGCTGGACGCGCTCGATCAAGTCGGAGATCCGTTCGGCCGACAGCTTGGACTGTTCCGCCAGCTTGCGGATTTCGCCGGATACGACGGCGAAGCCTCTGCCGTGCTCGCCTGCCCGCACCGCTTCGATCGATGCGTTCAGCGCCAGCAGGTTCGTCTGCTGCGTAACCGACGAAATCATCAGCGTCACGGAGCCGATCTCCTCCGACATGGCGCGCAGGCGCTCCATCGCCCCGACCGCCTGCTTGACCGTCGTGACCACGCCCGCGATTTGCGCCATGCTGCTCTGCATCTGCGCATTGCCTTCGTCGGCCCGCTGCCGGGCAATGCCGGACGCATCCGACGCGGAGCCGGCCGATTCCGCCACCCGGCCGATGCCGGCGGCCATTTCCTCCATGGCCCGGCTGCTCTCTTGCGTGCCGTGATGCTGCCGGGCCGCGCGGCCGGACAGCTGTTCCATCGCGCCGGTGATCGAGCGCGCGGACTGCGCCGACGTATGCGCGCCCGCCTGCAGCGTCTCCGACGCGCTCGTCACCCGCTGCGACGACTCCGCGATATGCGCGATCAGCGCCCGCAAATTGCCGATCATATGATCGAAATGCTGCCCGAGCAGGCCGATCTCGCTGCGCGTGCCGAGCGCGAGCGAGCCGGAGAGATCGCCGTCCGCAGCCGCCTCCACCCTCGCGTTAATGCGGTGGAGCGGCCGCAGGTACAGCCGCACGGTGAGCGCGATGACGGCCAGCCCCGCAAGCGCCGCCAGCAAGCCGTACAGCGAGCTGCGGTACAGATCCTTCTCGAGCATCTTCGAGATGAAGGCGTGATTAAAGTCGATCCCCGCGTAAGCGACCAGTTCGCCGTGCTTGTCCTTGATCGAGCTGACGACGCTGATCCACTTGCCCATATCGTCTTCGTAGGTGCCCGTGCTGCCGACGCCGGCCGTCTCCGATTCCAGCAGCGCCTTGCGCAGCTCAGCCTGCGGAACGTACGGGGCAGCGGGCTTCTCGTCCTCGTACAGGTTGGCGTTGGACAGCAGGTTCAGCAGCGCCGGCTTGCCGTCCTCCTCGATCCAATCGGGATAGAACAGATACGCGTTCTCTACCAGGTCGGAGGCGATCGCGCGGTCCATCTCCGCCTGCAGCTGCATCACGGCCGGAACCGATTTGTACGCTTCCCAATTCTTCTTCAGCTCCACCTTCGACGTCTCGATCGCATCGATCTCGAGCATCAACGGCGAGTGGAACATGCCTTCGAGCGCGACGAGCTCGTCCGCGACCCGCGCCTTCTGCTGCCGGTACGACAGCGTCGTAAGCAAGATGCATATGATCAAGAAGCAAGTGCCGGCAATCGACGAGATTCGGAACGCAATGGAATGAAAATAACTAACGGATGATCGGGTTTGTTCGGGCTTTGCGGCTGACATGGTTGCGTGAAGCACCTCCGGTATCATTCAATTCTCATTAAACATACCTGAATTTGGTTAATGGGAACAAGAAAAATTTGTCGAAAATAGCAGAGAAAATAAAAGCGCACCGCCGCCGCTGCCGGAAATATCTTCCGACAGCGGCGCGATGCGCCCGCCGTTCAAGCCCTGTTTATGCGCTGCTCCGAGCATTGCACGGAATCGATTCCCTCGCCGGTTCAGCCTTCGAACCGGTACAGGCGCGACCAAGCCGCCGTCTCGCCCGGCGCGATGCGGACGGGAGCGAATACCTCCGGCGAAACATTATGCGCCATGCCCCATACGGCGATGAGCTCGGGCGCGAAGCCGCAGGTCTCGCTCATGCGCAAGCCGGAAGGACGGTGACGCAGCGTCCAGCCGTCCGGCATGACGCCGCCTTCGCTCCCGGGGTACAGCCGGCCGTAAAAATCCTTTGCCGGCACGCTGTTCCACTCCACCCGCTCCGCCTCCGACCGGATGTCGCCGACAAGCACGTTGAAGGAGGAAGACCGTTCGCCGTCAAACGTCAGCTCGTAATCCGGCCCGACCGTCGCATTGTCGAAGCAGACGAAATTATGTGCGTATTCGTTGGTCGCGATCGGACGGCTGCCGGCGTTGAACAATTCATAGTCGACGCGCAGCGTGTTGCCTTCTGCCTTCATCCGCTTGACGTACCGCACCGCGTAGCCGAGACACTCTTCCGGCAGCGACGTAAACCGCAGCACGCTGTCGTCCTCCTGGACGATCTCGACTCGGTACGGCTTGACCTCGTACGGCTTCATGAACTCGTATCCCTTGTCCGATTCGCGGCGCACCAGACCGACGCCAATCTTCGGAAACCACTCTCCGGGCTTCGCTTCGTCATAGCCGAGCGCCTGATGATTGCTGAACTCGCCGCACAGTCCGGCTCCCTTCGACGGATCCCAGATGCCCGGAATCTCGTATGCGCAGAACGTATGGCGCCCGTCCAGCGTCACTTCCGTGACGAAGCCCGTCCGGTCGAACCTCGCCCCGCCCACTTCGTCCGGATGCTTGACCGTAACGGCCAGCCGGCTGCTCCGCACCAGCAATTCTTCCATTCGACTCATCCCCTTGTCCTGTATCCTGCACCTCATACCGATTCGCCGGACGCCTGCCATCTCCTGCCGGTTCTGATATACTGAGGCCAACGAATTGCTGACAAAGGAGCTTTCCCATGCAGATCAACAAAGGCGAGACTTTGTTCCGCCAAGGAGAATCCGGCCCGCTCTTCCACGTGCGCAGCGGCCTGCTCAAAATCATGCGCTTCCACGAGGACGGCACGCCGCTGATCGTCAATATCATTACGCCGGGCGAAACCATCCCCCATCATTCGCTGATCAGCCCGAATCCGTATTTCGGCACGGCCGTCGCCTTGACCGCATCGGACGTCGAAGCCGTCCCCGCGCCGGAGTGGTACCGGCAGCTGGAGGAAGATCCCGCGCGCTGCCGGGACATCGCGCTGCTGCTGCAGGACAAGCTGCGCATGATGCAGCAGCGCATCGACCAGCTCTCGCAAGTGACGCCCGCCGACAAGCTGCGCAAGCTGCAGGCGTGGTTCCGCCTCTACATCGGCGAAGCGCCGCTGACGGACGTGCTGACCCAGGACGAGATCGGCCAGCTGGTCGGCCTGCGGCGCGAGACCGTCAACCGGCTGCTGCGCGCGCAGCGGAGCGAGTGCTGACCGCCTCCTCGTCCGCCGAAGCCGGTGCGGCCTATGCGCCATGAGGCCGGCAGAGCCGGGCCGCCAGGGCGCGGACCGCTTGCGGGGCCGCCGGGCCGCCAGCGCTCAATCGCCAAGCGTTAATTTAAGTTGCCTCTAGTCCAGCGCTCCCGCCGGGCCGAAGAATTCGAACCGGATATCCGCCGCCGAGACGCCCCAATCCTTGAGCGCCCGATTCACCGTCCGCATGAAAGGCTGCGGACCGCAGAAGTAGAAGCTCGCATCCGGCGTTCCGGCGACCTGCTTCAGCCAAGGCAGATCGAGACGGCCCTCCTTGTGGCAGGCCCCCGCCGACCGGTCTTCGTCCGTCGGATCGGCATAGATCCAGTGGGCCGAGAAATTCGGCCGCTCGTTCACGATGCGCTCGACCTCGCCGCGGAGCGCATGGACGCCGCCGTTCCTGGCGGCATGGATGAACGCGACTTTGCGGTTCGGCTGCTTCTCCGCCAGCACATGCAGCATGCTGACGAGCGGCGTCAGACCGACGCCTCCGCTGATCAGCACGACTGGACGCTCATCCCGCGCATCCAGCGTGAAATCGCCTGCCGGCGCGGAAAGCTGCAGTACGCTGCCTTCCTCCGCTTGCTCGTGCAAGTACACCGATACCCGGCCCGCAGGCCGTCCCTCCGCCGCATCTTCCCGCTTCACCGAAATCCGGTAGTACGGTTCGCCCGGCGCTCCCGACAAGCTGTATTGCCGGATATGGGTATTCGCCTCGCCCGGAATTTCCAGCTTGACGCTGATGTACTGCCCAGGCTCGAACGCGGCGATCGGCTTGCCGTCCGCGGGCTCCAGGTAGAACGACGTAATGACTTCGCTCTCCCGCACTTTCCTCGCCACCCGGAACGGACGGTCGCCCGCCCAGCCGCCGCGCTGCGACTCGGCCGCCTGATACAGTTCCGCCTCCACCCCGATGAACGCATCCGCGATGATGCCGTACGCTTCCGCCCATGCGCCGAGGATTTCGTCCGTCGCGGCATCGCCCAGCACGTCCTTGATCGCGCCCAGCAAATGCTCGCCGACGATCGGATAATGCTCCGGCTTGACGCCAAGGCTGCGGTGCTTGTGCGCGATGCCGCGCACGACCGGCAGGATCGCGTCCAGCTTCTCGATGTGAATCGCCGCCGCGTAGACCGCGTTGGCCAGCGCCGTCTGTTGTCTGCCCTGCTTCTGATTGGCGTGGTTGAATATATTCAGCAATTCCGGATGGCTTTGGAACAGCCGCTCGTAGAACCGCTTCGTTATCGTCGTGCCGTGAACCTCCAGCACCGGTACCGTGGATTTGATGATCGCGATCGCTTGTTGGCTTAACATAGGAACGCCCCGCTTTCTTCTTGCTTGGATTTGTCTTCATTGTAAGCCGCCCCGCCGCTCCGTCATGTGATCGAGATCACTTCGTTTGCGAATAAACGGTGACATTTGCCGGATTCGGCGCGCCGCCGGAGCGCAATGATGGCCAATGTTATGAAAATCGACAGCAGACGACAGACAGGAAAAGGAAAATGAAGGTGTCTGTCGAAATGAATTAGCAAGCTTACTAACCTTACAGACCAGGGGAGATTTCGCAGCCATGATCCAAGTGAATGAGCAACGCAAGAAACAACTGCAGTATATCGGCATTACGGAGGAGGACCTGGCGTTCCTGAAGAGCATCCGGCCGATGTTCGAACAGATTACGGACCAAGTCGTCGATCAGCTGTACGACCGGGTCATCGCCATTCCGGAGCTCAAGGCCATTATCGACAAGAACAGCACGCTCGAACGGCTCAAGGAAACGCAGCGCTGGTACTTCCTGTCCCTGGCAGACGGCAAGATCGACGAGGCCTTCATCGAACGCCGCATCGTGATCGGCAGCATCCATTCCCGGATCGGCCTGACGACCGATTGGTATCTGGGCACGTACATGCTCTATCTGGAATCGGCCGTGCAGCAGTTCCAGCACATTGCTCCCGATTCGTGGATGACGATCATTCTGGCGCTGTCCAAAATGTTCAACCTCGATTCGCAGCTCGTGCTCGAAGCGTACGAGAAGGACGAGAAAGACAAAATCCAGGCGCTCTCGGACGAGAAGCAGCATGCGCTGACGACGATCAGCCGCATCGTTCAGGAGCTCTCGGCCATGATGGTCGAGCTGAGCAGCAGCAGCCAGTCCGTCGCCGATTCGGCCACCCATACGGCGGATATCCAGGACCAGGCGAACGTCAAGGTACGCGAGCTGCAAGCCAAGATCGGCGAGATCGACAGCATCGGCTCGCTCCTGCAGGAGATTTCCGACCAGAGCCAGCTGCTCGGCATCAACGCGGCGATCGAAGCGGCGCACGCGGCCGATCATGGTCGCGGCTTCGGCGTCGTCGCGAACGAAATCCGCAAGCTCGCCACCCATTCCAAGGAGTCCCTTGTCACCGTGCGGCAGAAGCTGCAGGAGATCACGAGCGTCATCGGCGAGGTCATGCGCGACGCCGAGCGCACGTCCACGCTGGCGCGCGACCAGGCGGCCAGCTCGCAGGAGCTGACGTCGTTCGTGAACATGATCGAGACGATTACGCTGGAATTGGAACGCATTCAGTAAACCTGCATGCGTGATCGCTGAACGCCAGCGGGAACGTGTCGCAGCCGGAAGGCTCCGTCTACTTCGATAAGCGCCCGGTCTGACCGGAACCGCCGTTCAACCGCCTCGGGTGGCGGCCGGGACGGCGATATCCTGCCGATAACGCGGCAACGGACGGTTTCCCTGCTCCCGCCGTTGTGATATAGTTGAAAGTAATCGAATACCCGTATATTCACTAGGGGAGTCTGATGACTGAGACGCGAAACCGATTCGCGGACCCTTGGAACCTGATCTGGGTGATGCCAGCGTAGGGAAGTGGATGGATACCGTATGAAACGCCGCGATGCGTTCGATATACCGGAGCCCGTCCATCTTCCGCCGGAAGCTGGGGCGGGTTTTTCGTTTGTTGTTTGTTGTCCGAAGGAGGTGCGCGCATGGCGCCCGTATTATCGCTTCAAGACGCCGCGTTCGCTTTCGGCAACGGCCGCGACGGCGGCGCCCGCCTGTTCTCCGGCCTGTCGCTGAACGTACGCGAAGGCGAGTTCGTCTCCGTCATCGGCGCCAGCGGTTCCGGCAAGAGCACCCTGTTCAAGCTCATCGCCGGTCTGCTCGAGCCTATCCGCGGCGAAATCACGCTCTATGGCGAGCCCGCGCCCGAGCGACTGGGCAAGGTCGGCTATATGCCGCAGCGGGATCTGCTGCTGCCGTGGCGCACGGTGATGGACAACTGCCTGCTGCCGCTGGAGTTGACCAAGCAGGGACGGGCGGCGGACGGCGCCGCCGAAGTCCGGAAGCTGCTTCGGCTGTTCGGGCTCGAAGGCCGCGAGAACGCCTACCCGGCCGAGCTGTCCGGGGGCATGCGGCAGCGCGTCGCTTTTCTGCGCACGCTGATGACCGGGCGGCCGCTTCTCCTGCTCGACGAGCCGTTCGGCGCGCTCGACGCCATGACCAAGCGAGACCTGCACCGCTGGCTGCTCGGGCTGTGGGACGGCCTGGACAAGAGCGTCCTGTTCATCACGCACGATCTCGAGGAGGCCATCCTGCTGAGCGACCGCATCTACGTGATGCCGGCCGCCGGCAGCGGCGAACCGATGCGCGAGCTGCAGGTGCCGCTGCCGCGCCCGCGCGAGAGCGGCATGAAATACACGCCCGAGTGCGTCGCGCTCAGGCAGGAATTGGAGCAGCTCTTCGATGCGCAATCGCCAATCGCTCATTAATACGCTGATCGGACAATACGGGCTGTTCGTCCTGCTGCTCCTCGCCGTGCTCGGCGGCTGGGAATGCAGCGTCCGGCTCGGCTGGGTGCCGTTCTTCATTCTGCCCGCCCCCACGTCCGTCGCCCATGCGCTCGGCGAAGACGCAAGCCTGCTGTTCGGCCGGCATCTGGCCGCCACGGTGTCGGAATCCGCGCTCGGCTTCCTGCTGTCCGTCTGCGTCGGCACGCTGCTCGCGGTGCTGATGCATATGTACCGCACGCTGAACAAGGCGCTGTACCCGTTCGTCATCGTCAGCCAGACCGTTCCGCTCATCGCGCTGTCGCCGGTCTTCATCATGTGGTTCGGGTACACGATTTGGAGCAAGGTCGCCGTCGTCTTCCTGACCGCGTTCTTCCCGATCGTCGTCAGCACGTACGACGGGCTCGGCAAAGGCGACGCCGGCTACCGGGAGCTGCTGCAGACGATGGGCGCGAGCCGCTGGGCGATTTTCCGCAAGGTGCAGGTCCCGCTCGCGCTGCCGTCGTTCTTCTCCGGCCTCAAGCTGTCGGTCGTCTACAGCGTCGTCGGCGCGACGATCGGCGAGTGGCTCGGCGGCAGCGAAGGGCTCGGTTATTTCAGCCGCCGCATGTCGAGCAGCCTGAAGACGGACGCGATGTTCGCGTCGGTATTCCTGCTGTCCGCGCTCGGCGTCGTTTTCTTCCTGATTATCGCATTCATCGAACACCTAACGCTTCGAAAGAGAAGGACGGATTACTCATGACCAAGAAATCATTGTTTGCAGCCGTGCTTGCCGCTTCATTGTTCGCGCTCGGCGGCTGCGGTTCATCGAACCCGAACTCATCGGATGCCCCGAATTCGGCGGCGAACGCCGGCAGCGGCGGCAATGCCGCCGGCGAAGCGCCGCCGCAGAAAGTATCGCTCATGCTGGACTGGTATCCCAACGCGGTGCACTCGTTCCTGTACGCCGCGCAGGATCAGGGCTATTTCGCCAAGGAAGGGCTCGACGTCGACATCCAGATGCCTGCCGACACGAACGATGCGCTCAAGCTCGTCGCCGCCGGCAAAATCGATCTCGCGCTTACGTACCAGCCGCAGGTGCTGATGGCACGCGGCGAGAACATTCCCGTGAAGTCGATCGCCGCGATCGTACGCCATCCGCTCAACCACCTGATGGTGCCGGCGGACGGCGGCATCAGGTCGCCGAAGGATCTGGCCGGCAAAACGGTCGGCTTCTCCTCCATCCCGCTGTACGAGGCCATGGCCCGCACGATGATCAAGCAGGACGGCGGCGATCCGGACAAAGCGAGCATGGTCGATGTCGGCTACGACCTGATCCCGTCCATCGCGACGGGCAAAGTGGACGCCATCATCGGCGGATTCATCAACCATGAGCAGCTGCTCCTTGATAAAGAAGGCCATCCCGTCACGTCGCTCGATCCTGCCGCGTACGGCGTGCCGGACTACTACGAGCTCGTGCTGGCCGCAAGCGACGACGGACTGAAGGCGAAGCAGGACGTGTTCGCCAAATTCGTGGCCGCGGCCGCCGAAGGACAGCGGTACGTCGCGGATCATCCGGACGAAGCGCTGGCGGCGCTGCTCGCGCACGAAGACAAGAGCTCCCCGCTCGATGCCGACATCGAGAAGCAGAGCTTGCAAATTCTGCTGCCGCTGATGACGGACAAGGATCAGCCCTTCGGCTCGCAGGATCCCGCTTCCTGGGACCGCGTGAAGACGTGGCTGAGCGACAACAAGCTGCTGTCGTCCGACGTGAACGCCGGCGACGCGTATATGAACGTAACCGACTAAGGAGGAATCATCCATGTCTTATCTCGATCTTGTCCGCGCGCGCAATCCGCTCGTGCACAACATCACCAACTGGGTCGTGACGGGCTTCACCGCCAACGGCCTGCTCGCCATGGGCGCTTCTCCGATCATGGCCTACGCCCATGAAGAAGTCGCGGATGTCGCGAAAATCTCCGGCGCCGTCCTGCTGAACATGGGAACGCTGGACGCATCCGTCGTCCAATCCATCCTGCTGGCCGGCAAATCGGCGAACGCGCACGGCGTTCCGGTCGTCTTCGACCCCGTCGGCGCCGGCGCGACGCCGTACCGGACGGAAGCGGCGCAGCGAATCGTGCGCGAAGTGAAGCTGACCGCGCTGCGCGGCAACGTCGCCGAAGTGGCGAACGTCGTCGGCGAGAGCTGGTCGATCAAAGGCGTCGACGCCGGCGCGGGCGAAGGCGATGTCGCCGCGCTGGCCGTTCGTGCGGCGAAGAAGCTCGGCTGCCTCGTCGTGATCACCGGCAAAGACGACGTCGTCACGGACGGCGAGACGACGTTCGTCGTCAGCAACGGCCATCCGATCTTGACGCAGGTGACCGGCACCGGCTGCCTGCTCGGCTCGGTCGTCGGCGCTTTCCTGGCCGTGGCCGGAGATGCGGGGGCTCGTCTCGAAGCGGCCGCCGAAGCGCTTGCGTTCTACGGCGTCGCGGCGGAGCTCGCCTATGCGGCGACGGAAGGCCGGGGGCCCGGCAGCTTCCAGATCGAATTCCTGAACCAGCTCGCGCTGGTCACGCCGGACACGCTGAAGGCGAAAGCCGCGATCGCTAGACTGGCCTAATGTCTGCGCAGCGGCTGCGGAGAAGGAGGATTACCACAACATGACTATCATTCATAAAGCATTGACGATCGCGGGCTCCGACAGCGGCGGCGGCGCAGGCATCCAAGCCGACCTGAAGACGTTTCAGGAGCTCGGCGTGTACGGCATGTCCGCCCTGACCGCCGTCACCGCGCAGAACACGCTCGGCGTCCACGGCGTCTACCCGATGGAGCCCGCAGCCGTCGCCGCGCAGCTGGACGCGCTCGGCGCGGACCTGCAGCCCGACGCGGTGAAGACCGGCATGCTGTTCAGCTCGGACATCATCCGCACGGTGGCGGAGAAGGTCGAGCGCTACGGATGGCGCAAGCTCGTCATCGATCCCGTCATGGTCGCCAAGGGCGGCTCGCAGCTGCTGCTGCGGGAAGCGGTCGATGCGCTTATCGCGCGGCTGCTGCCGCTCGCGCTCGTCACGACGCCGAACATTCCCGAAGCCGAAATGCTGACGGGCATGCGGATCGCATCCATGCAGGAGCGGGAGCTTGCCGCCAAGCGGATCGTGGAGATGGGCTCGCGGTACGCGCTGATCAAAGGCGGCCACGGCGCGCCCGAAGAGCCGATGGTCGATTTGCTCTACGACGGCAGATCGTTCGCCTACCTCGAAAGCAAGCGGGTCGATACCCGGCATACGCACGGGACGGGCTGCACGTACTCCGCGGCGATCACCGCGGAGCTTGCCCGGGGCAAGACCGTCGCCGAAGCGATGCAGACGGCCAAGCAGTTCATTCAAGCGGCGATCGAGGACGGGCTCGGCATCGGCGGCGGACACGGGCCGACGAACCATTTTGCGTACCAGCGCAGACGGCGGGGTGAGCCGCATGTCCGATAACGATGACAGCCGCCGCAAGCAGGCGTATGGCGACCCTCGCGAGAGCCGCGAAGCCGCCATACGCCGCGCGATGCGCGTCTACCTGATCATGGGCAGTACGAACGTACCCGCCGGCATGGACCCGGCCGAGCTGCTGCGCGAGGCGATCGCCGGCGGCGTCACCTGCTTCCAGTTCCGCGAGAAAGGCGGCGGCGCGCTGGCCGGCGAAGCGAAGCTGGCGCTGGCGAAGCGGCTGCAAGCGGTCTGCCGGGAACACGGCATCCCGTTCATCGTCAACGACGACATCAGCCTGGCCGTCACGGTGAAAGCCGACGGTATCCATGTCGGCCAGGACGACGATCCCGCCGCCGCGATCCGGGCGCGGATCGGCCCGGGCGCCATCGTCGGCGTATCTGCGCATACGCCAGGCGAAGCGCGGCAGGCGCTGGCGGACGGCGCCGATTACTTGGGCATCGGGCCGATCTATCCGACCGGCTCGAAGCCCGACGCCAAAGCGCCGCAGGGCACGCGGCTGCTCGAGGAGCTGCGCGCGGCAGGCATCGGCGCGCCGCTTGTCGCCATCGGCGGCATCGCGCCGGACAATGCCGCGCCAATCATGGCGGCCGGAGCGGACGGCGTCTCCGTCATCTCGGCGATCACGCTCGCGCCGTCGGCGCGGGAGGCGGCACTGCAGCTCGCCGGCGCCACCGCCGAACCGCAGCAGCAGAGGCAGCAATAACGCAGCCGGGCAAGCGCCCGCAGGCGCAGCGAATAACGGCAGCCCATGGACCGCATACGTGTCCTGGGCTGCCGTTTTGTGTTGTATGGCGGCGGCTTGCGCCTCCCGCATGCCTCCTGCCTTGCCTGCCAGGTATGCCTTACCCGCCTTGTCTGTCTTACCGCTTTGCTTGCATTACCTGCCCTGCCTGCCTTCTCCGCTCCAATATCCGCTCACCCGATATGCCTGCCAACCGCCTCCACCGCCCTGCGATAGACATCATCCCAATCCCGATCCGCGCTCTCGATTGTATAAGCCGGGAACGGTAGCGTATCCAGCAGGCTCAGCTCGATCCGCTTGCGGTTCTCCATGCGCCGGATATTGGCTTCCGCGGCGACATGGGGCTTGGAGCGGATTCCGGAAATCCATGTCTGCTGCTCCCGTACGCTTGGCTGGGACAAATAAATCAGCAGCGGATGCAGGGCGGCAATCCGCCCGGCAATACCGCGGATATGCGCTTCGATCTGGCCGTCGTCGGCTTCGTAATGGCCGCGCAAATCATGAATCTGATGCTGCAGGAACACCGCCTCGAGCACATATACGCGCTCCGAGGCGGCCGCAAGCGCCGCGAAGCGCGCCCATTGCCCCTGGATCGCATGCGTGAACTCCGCCGGCGTGGCGGCAGGCGAATCCGTCCAGCACAGCTCGCGGGCCTTCAGCTCGGCATATAACGCCGGCGACGCCTCGAATGCTTCGACCTCGCGATAAGGAACCAGATAACGGTTCCCGTCCTGTATGGCCCGCGAACGGATAGCGTCGGCCATGTCCGGATATCGCTCCAGCAATGTCCTGTACTCCTCCTCCCGGAAGAAAGCGTGCCAATTCAGACTCGCCGGATGCCCCGCCGCGCCTTCGTCATAGAACTCGGATAAGATCCCTTGTCCCGCGAGATGGCGCTGCAATCGTTCCGCTAACGTCGATTTGCCGGTGCCGCACAGTCCCTCCACCAGTATCAATCTGCCATCCTTTCGCATGCTATAAGCCCCCTCGTAATAATCCGCCCTTGATCGAATACCGTCTTGCGGAACGCATCGCCCGCCGCATCCTTTCAACATTCGGGAGGCAGGCTCGGCGATCCTGCCGCAAGCATGTCCCGGCTGCCGGATTCCGGAATAATTTCCACCGCGATGCGCACCCTAATGGCTGGCAAAATCAATCGAAAGGCGGCAGCATTCCGATGGCAACGAACAATAACGACGATATGACGCTGACGAACCGGCAAGGCCACCCCATCACGGATAACCAAAACATCCGCACGATCGGCAGCCGCGGTCCGTCAACGCTGGAGAATTACCATTTTATCGAGAAAATCTCCCACTTCGACCGGGAGCGCGTGCCGGAGCGCGTCGTCCATGCCCGCGGCGCCGGCGCTTACGGGTATTTCGAAAGCTATGGCAGAGCGGGCGACGAGCCCGTCTCGAAATACACGCGGGCGAAGCTGTTCCAGGAAGCGGGCAAACGAACGCCGGTGTTCGTCCGGTTCTCGACCGTCACGAACGGCGCCCATTCGCCGGAGACGCTCCGCGACCCGCGCGGCTTCGCCGTCAAGTTCTACACCGAGGACGGCAACTGGGACCTCGTCGGCAACAACCTGAAAATTTTCTTCATTCGCGATCCGCTGAAATTCCCCGACATGGTGCATGCGTTCAAGGTCGATCCCGTCACGAACCTGTCCAATCCGGAGCGGATGTTCGACTTCTTGTCCTGCTCGCCGGAAGCGACGCATATGGTGACGTTTCTGTTCTCGCCTTGGGGCATTCCGGCCAATTACCGGCAAATGCAAGGCTCGGGCGTCAATACATACAAGTGGGTCAATAAGGACGGCGAGGCGATGCTGGTCAAATACCACTGGGAGCCGCTGAAGCACGGCATCAAGAACCTGCTGCAGAACGAAGCGGACGCCATCCAGGGGATGAACACCAGCCATGCCACGCAGGATTTGTACGAGGCGATCGAACGCGGGGACTATCCGGAGTGGGAGCTGCGGGTGCAGCTGATGTCCGATGACGAGCATGCGGAGCTGGACTACGATCCGCTCGACCCGACGAAGCTGTGGGACGAAGACAAATTCCCGTTCCTCCCCGTCGGCAAAATGGTGCTGGACCGCAATCCCGAGAACTACTTCGCCGAAGTGGAGCAGGCGGCGTTCGGAACCGGCGTGCTCGTGGACGGCCTCGATTTCTCCGACGACAAGCTGCTGCAGGGCCGGACGTTCTCCTATTCCGATACGCAGCGGTACCGGGTCGGCACGAACTACTTGCAATTGCCGGTCAACGCGCCCCATGCGCCGGTGGCCACGAACCAGCGCGACGGGCAGATGGCCATCGTCGTCGACCGCGCGAGCGGACAGAGCCCGCACGTGAACTACGAGCCGTCCTCGCTCGGCGGCTTGAAGGAAGCGGCGCCGTCCGGCAAGGAGCATCAACCGGCCTATAACGCGAAGCTCGTCCGCCAGAAGCTGGAGCGTCCGAACGACTTCAAGCAAGCCGGCGAAACGTACCGGAAACTCGAGGATTGGGAGCGCGACGAGCTGATCTCCAACCTGGTCGACGCCTTGAAAATATGCCAGCCGCAAATCGGCGAGCGCATGATCGGCTATTTCGCGCAGGCCGATCCGGACTACGGCAAGCGGGTCGCCGAAGGCTTGGCGAACGCGAAGGTCGATACGTCGCATCTCGGATCGGCATCGCTGCGCGAAGGCGCGGAAATCGCGGAGCATTCGGGACACAAAACCGACGGCTATTAAGCGACTGGCGCCGCGCCGTTAACGCCAACAAGCCTGCAAGCCGCCTGTGGAGAAGGATCGTTCGTCCATCCGTTCCCAGGCGCGCTTGCAGGCTTTATTTATCGGCACGGTGCGGCAGAGACTGCATCTGCTAGTCGTCCAATACGCCGCTCATGTTCGCTTGTTCGATCATATGTCCGATATTGCCTTCTCCCGCGAACAGGGCCATATCGAAGAAATCATGCTCCAACCCGGACCAATACAGCTCGTTCTCGTCCCCCGCGATTTCGGCTTCGCCTCTCAGCTTGCCGGCGTACACCTCGACATAGCAGTCTTGATAATAGTATTTGAAGTCCATCAGGTGGCGCAGCGCAATCTGTTCCCTGCGGATGCCTGTCTCCTCGAACAGCTCCCGGTAAGCCGCGTCGATCCCCGATTCGCCCGGCTCGATCTTGCCGCCGACCAGATTGTTCAATCCTTTGTACGGGTCCTTCAGCCGTTTGCACATCAGCAGCCGGTCCTTGTTCCTGTTATAGATCATCAGCACGTTATAGCCCTGCATAATCGCATGCAACTTCCTCTCTAATTCTGTCGTAAAAGGGATCATAGAAGAAAGGATGAACGCGCATGCCTGCCCGGACAGCCATTATGAAAGCCATACGAACGCCAAGCTTCGTATTCTTCGCCTCGGTGCTGCTCGTGTCCGTCTTGACGGGCATCCTGTCGAAGCCATATTTCACGGAACGCGTCTTCTACCTCTACGAGAACGCGTACGCGTTCGACGGCGAGAACGATCATCTCGTCACCTATCATAGCAGCACGGGCGGCCCCGTCCAAGTCCGAATCGACGACGAGCTGCATCGCACGGTCCTCGTCGGCGGACAGTCCTATTCCATCGCGGACAAGAGCGTCCCCTATACGGCCCGATTCCGCGTCGCGTATCCGAACGGCCATGCCTATAAGGTCGAGGGCAGCGGCAGCGGCGGCTTGCTCTTAAGCTATGATGACGAAGGCAATCTCGTCAGCGATGTTCAGATGTACGCCAACGGCGAACGGATCAAGCAGGAAGGAGAAGAAGACTTCCCGCCTTCGGCGCTCGTCATCGCGGCTTATCCGGACTATCACTTCAAACGAGGCATGCCCGCGTTTCTGTATCTCGCGCTCGCCCTGCTGGTCTACGGCTGGTGCGCCTTCCGGTACGAAGCCTTCCAAACCTGGACGTTCCGTCTCTCTCCGCAGCGGCTCATGTACGAGAACCCCGAGCCGAGCGATTTCTATTATTTCATGTGCAAGGCGGGCGGCATCGTCGTCATGGCCGGTTCCCTCTTCGTCGCGTTCAAAGCGTTCTAGGCGCGGTTCGGCCAGGCGTCGGGCGGCACATCGGGAGGTGCCGGCTTCAAGCCTGCCCGGCCTCGTTCCGCCGCCGGCGCCTTATTTCATCAGCTGTTTGACCAGCTCGCGATTGCGCTCCTTGAACCGGTCGTTATGCGAGGACACCATGGCGTACTTCTCGGCTTCCGGCTGGATGAACTGCTTCGCCCGGTTGACGGCGTTCGCGGCATCCTGGAAGGCGCCGGCGATCAGATGCAGCTTGCCGTCATGCATCAGAATGTCGCCCGCCGCGTACAGTCCCGGCACGGAGGACTCGCTGCCGACGCTGCCGGACACGTAGAAGTCTTCCAGCATCTCGATATTCAGCTCGCTCGACTGCAGCAGCGTCGAATCGCGGTCGTAGCCGTGGTTAATGACGATTTCGTCCGCCTCGTAAGACGTCACCTCGCCCGTCTGATGGTTCGTCAATTCGACGCGCTCGATCGTCTCGTGGTCGCTGCTCGCGATCAGCTTCGTAATCGAGGAATGGAAAATGACCTGCGCGGAGCTGTTCATGAGCTGCTGCACCTGCGCCTCATGTCCGTTCAGCCCGCCTTTGCGGTACACGACGATGACCTGCTTGGCGATCGGCTCCAGCTCGTTCGCCCAGTCGACGGCGGAGTTGCCGCCGCCCGACACGAGGACGGTTTTATCCTTGAAGGTGCGCAGCGACTTGACCGTATAGTGCAAATTGCCGACCTCGAACCGCTCCGCGCCTTCGATATCCAGCTTCGTCGGATTGAGGATGCCGCTGCCGACCGCGACGATGACGGTCTTGGAGAAATGCACCGCGCCGGAAGCCGTGTGCAGCTCGAAGATCCCTTCCTCGTTGCGGGCAATCGACTCGACCTTCTCGTTCAACGCCACCTCGGGATTGAACGTCAGTCCCTGCTCCACCAGCTGCTCGATCAGCTTCGCGCCGGGAATGGGCGTAAGCCCGCCGATGTCCCATATCATTTTCTCCGGATAGACATGCACCTTGCCGCCGAGCTGCGGCTGGAACTCGATAATCTTCGTCTTCATGTCCCGCAGTCCGCTATAGAAGGCCGAGTACAGTCCCGCCGGGCCGCCACCGATAATCGTAATATCGAATAAATCCGTTTCTTTCATTGCAGCCGATCCCTCCCCATCTCACTGATAACGATTCTCAATAAGTTTAAATATACAGTGCCGCGCGCTCTTTTACAAGTTGATATTGACAATCATTCTCATCGGCTCTATCGTTGTATACGGAAATAGTGATAATTGTTATCACTTGCACTCGGCGTTCTGCCGGCATCACACTACTATGATCAAAGGAGCTTTATAATCATGAGAAAGGCTTTATTCCCGGCTCTCGTAGCCCTTATCCTCATCCTTGGCGCGTGCGGCAACTCCAACTCCGCCAGCACGTCCAACAATGCCGCGGCCGGTAACCAATCCGCCGATAACGCTGCCGGCAATGCAGCCTCGAACAACAGCGCGGCTGCGTCCGATAACGCCGCGGCCGATACGGCAGCGGCAAGCGGCACGATTACGTACCAATCCGAGAGCGGTCCTATCGAAGTGCCCGCCAATCCGCAGCGCGTCGTCGTCCTCTCTTCGTATGCGGGCGATATGATCCAGTTGGGCGTGAACGTCGTCGGCGCGGACGCCTGGTCGATGAAGAACCCCCGTTTTGCCGATAAGCTGAAGGATGCGAAGGAAGTGTCCGACGAGGATCTGGAGAAAATCATCGAGCTGAACCCCGACCTGATCATCGGTCTGGACGGCATTAAAAACCTCGACAAGCTGAAGGAAATCGCGCCGACGGTCATGTACACCTACAACAAAGTCGATTACTTGACGCAATTCCTCGAGCTCGGGAAGCTGGTGAACAAAGAGAAAGAAGCGCAAGCCTGGATCGACGACTTCAAGGCGCGCGCGGCCGAGGCCGGCAAGGAAATCAAAGCCAAGATCGGCGAGAAAGCCACGGTGTCCGTCATCGAGAGCTTCGACAAGCAGCTGTACGTCTACGGCGACAGCTGGGGCCGCGGCACCGAAATTCTGTACCAGGCGATGGGCTTGAACATGCCGCAGAAGGTGAAGGACAATGCGCTGAAGGACGGATACTTCGCGCTGTCGACGGAAGTGCTGCCGCAATTCGCGGGCGATTACGTCATCCTGAGCAATATCAGCGGCAGCGACACCTCGTTCCAGAAGACGGACACGTACAAGAACATCCCGGCGGTGAAAAACGGCCACGTGTTCGAGGTCAGCGGCGACGAGTTCTATTTCAACGACGCCAACACGCTGGACTTCCAGCTCGAGTTCCTCAAGAAGAGCTTCCTGGGGCAATAAGACGATGGCTGAAGGTACAAGGACCGCGCGCCCTATCCCTTTTGCTTACAAGCTGACGGCAGGCATCCTGTTCTTCGCCGCGATGTTCTTCGTCTCCATGGTGCTCGGCGCCGCCCACACGTCCGTCCGGGACGTGTGGCTGGCGATCACGACGAACCGGCCGGGCGAGAGCCTCGACATTCTCCGCGATATCCGATTGCCGCGCGAAATCGCGGCCATCTTCGTCGGGGCGGCGCTTGCCGTGTCCGGTGCGGCCATGCAGGGCATGACGCGCAACCCGCTTGCCGATCCCGGCCTGCTGGGCCTGACAGCCGGCGCTAACGCGGCACTGGCTTTAACGATCGCGCTCGTGCCCGCGGCGAATTATTTCTGGATTACGGTTGCTTGCTTCATCGGCGCCGCTGCCGGCTCGCTGCTCGTGCTCGGCGTCGGAGCCGCGAAGAAAGGCGGCTTCTCTCCGCTGCGGATCGTGCTTGCCGGCTCGGCGATTTCGGCGTTTCTGTACGCCGCCGCCGAAGGGATCGGCCTGGCGTTCAAAATTTCCAAGAACGTCTCCATGTGGACGGCCGGCGGCCTGATCGGCGCGTCATGGGAACAACTGCAGGTCATCGTGCCGTTCATTGCGGTCGGCATTCTGGCGGCGCTCGCCCTGTCGAAGCAATTGACCATTCTCAGCTTGAACGAAGACGTCGCCGTCGGCCTCGGCCAGCGGACCGCGTTCATCAAGGCGGCGCTGTTCCTCGTCACCGTCCTGCTTGCCGGCGCTTCCGTATCGCTTGTCGGGAACCTGACGTTCCTAGGGCTGATGATCCCGCATATCGTGCGGGCGATCGTCGGCACGGACTACCGCTTCGTCGTGCCGATGTCGGCCATTGCGGGCGCTTCGTTCATGCTGATGGCCGATACGCTCGCCCGTACGCTCAACGCGCCGTATGAAACGCCGGTCGCCGCGATCGTCGCCGTGGTCGGACTGCCCTTCTTCTTGTTCATCATGCGCAGAGGAGGCAAGCTGATCCGATGATTCGTCCCGAACTGATCCGCAAGCAGCGGTTGATCCTGCTGGCCTTGACCGCGCTGATTCTGTTAACCGTATTCGGCGGCATGGGCCTAGGCTATGCCAAGCTCTCCTATGGCCGCCTGTTCCCGACGCTGTTCGGGCACGGCAATTTCAAAGAGCATTTCGTCCTGTTCGACATCCGGCTGCCGCGCATCTGCATCACGCTCCTGGCTGGCATGGCGCTGGCGCTGTCCGGTTCCATCCTGCAAAGCGTGACGCGCAACGACCTGGCCGATCCCGGCATTATCGGCATCAACGCCGGCGCGGGCGTCGGCGTCTCGCTGTTCTTCCTGTTCATGCCGATCGATTCGACGACGTTCGCCTACGTGCTGCCGATGGTCGCCTTCGGCGGCGCGCTGCTGACGTCCGCGCTCATCTACCTGTTCGCCTACAAGCGGCATGCCGGCCTGCAGCCCGTCCGGCTCGTCCTGACCGGCGTCGGCTTCTCGATGGCGCTCTCGGGCGTGCAGATCGTCCTGATCTCATCGACCGACCGGGAGAAAGTGGACTTCATCTCGAAATGGAACGCCGGCAGCGTCTGGGGAACCGACTGGCCCTTCATCTGGGCGGTCGTTCCTTGGCTGATCGTCCTCATCCCGTTCGTGCTGTACAAGGCCAACAAGCTCAACCTGCTGGCGCTGGACGATGCCGTCGCCGTCGGCGTAGGCGTCTCCCTGTCCAGAGAGCGCCTCGTGCTGCTGCTCGCCGCCGTCGCGCTGGCGGCGTCCGCCGTCTCCGTGACGGGGGGCATCGCCTTCGTCGGCCTGATGGCGCCGCATATCGCGAAGGCGCTGGTCGGGCCGCGCAATCAACTGTTCATCCCCGTCGCCGTCCTGATCGGCGGATGGCTGCTCGTGCTGGCCGATACGATCGGGCGCAATGTCGGCACCGCCGACGGCATCCCGGCAGGCATCGTAGTCGCGTTGATCGGCGCGCCGTATTTCGTCTATCTGCTGCTGAAGCGGATATAAGCGGAGCATCGCAAGCGGCCGCGCCGCCTCGTCGGCGAAACGAAAGAAGCGCTTCCTCCCACTAGGGCGGAGCGCTTCTTCGTGCTGTTCGTGCTAGTTAAAGGCCGTGTTATTGATCAAACGCGCCCAAGACGGCGGACTCGGGCGTCCACGCCGTCTGCATCGCCTTATACAGCTTGGCACAAGCCATCCCCGGAGGAAAGGAGGCCGCCCGGAACAGCAGGCCGATCGTCATCGCGATCAGGCCTTCGCTAGCCAGCGGCCGCATGACCGTGCGGGCATCCGGCGCTTCCGCGATAATCCGCGGCACAAGCGCGATGCCAAGCCCCTGCGCGACATAAGAGCGGATCGCCGTCATGCTGCCGATCTCCATCGTATCCGCCTGCGGCTGGCCGGTCTCCTGCAGAACGGCTTCCAGCTTCTTGCGGTAAGGACATGTCGGCGACGTGATCAGCAGCCGGTGCTTCCGCAGATCTCCCGGCGCGATGACGGCCTGCTCCGCCAGCGGATGACCCGCCGGCAGCGCGACGACGAACGGCTCCTGGTACAGCGGTTCGAAATACAGCTCCGGCGCCAAGCCCGGGGCCGAGCATACGGCCATATCCAGCTCGCCGCCGAGCAGCTTCTCGCTCAGGACCGGCGTACTGCCGACGTCGATCGAGAGGCGCACATGCGGGTGCTCCGCCATGAACCGCTCCACGAGGGCCGGAAGCCGGCTGCTCGCCGCCGGTTCCGTCGCTCCGAGCCGAATATGCCCCGCTGCGCCGAGCTGCAGGCTGGACAAGCCGCGCTGCATGCTCTCCGCCCGCTGGACGATATCCAGGCTCTGCTCGTGGAACAGCCGTCCGGCCTCCGTCAGCCGGACGGTTTTGCCGCCCCGTTCGATCAGTTGGACGCCGCAGTCCGCTTCGAGCTTCTGTACTTGCATGGTAACGGTCGACTGGGCGTAATTAAGCGCTTCCGCCGCCCGAACGAAGCTCCCGTGCCGCACGACGGCATGGAACGTTTTGAATGCTTTCAAATCCATGAACGCAGACACCTCCGATGGCAGCGATAGCCGATTCAATATTTTTGAACGACCCCTTCAATATATTCAATTATACAAATACGCCCTCCAAGGGTACAATGGCACCAGGTGGCCGCAAACGCCGGAAACCGGCAACCATAAAGGAGCTGAGCCTATGGAATTGAAGAATAGAACGGCGATCGTCACGGGCGGGGGAACCGGAATCGGGAGAGCGGTCAGCCTGTTGCTCGCCGGCAAGGGCGCCCGCGTCTGCGTCAATTATTCCCGCTCGCGGGAAGACGCGGAAGACACCGTACGGCAGATCCGCGGGCAAGGCGGCGAAGCCATTGCCGTCCGGGCCGACGTCGCCCGGGACGAAGACGTGCGCGCCATGGTCCGGCAGACCGTCGATGCCTTCGGCGGCGTGCAGCTGCTCGTGAACAACGCGAGCATCACGCATCATATCGCCATGGACGACCTCGAAGCGGTGACGGAGGACGTGTGGGATTCGCTGCTCGACGTGAACGTGAAGGGCATGTTCCGCTGCGCCCGGGCGGCCGCGCCCTGGATGAAGCAGGCCGGGCAGGGCGCCATCGTCAACGTCGGCAGCATTTCGGGCCAAACCGGGCTCGGCTCCTCGCTGCCGTACGCCGTCTCGAAGGCGGCCGTCCACGGGCTGACAAAGTCGCTCGCCCGCGCCCTATCCCCGGATATCCGCGTGAACGGCGTCGTGCCCGGAGCGGTCGCGACCCGATGGTGGGCCGGCCGGGAGGCGCAGATGAACCGGCTCGCCCCGAACCTGCTGCTGCAGCGCATCGCATCGCCGGAGGACGTCGCGCAGCTGATCTGCGCCGCGCTGGAGCAGGAGGCGATGACGGGGCAGCTGCTTACGGTCGACAGCGGCCAGACGCTGTGACCGCGCGGGATTCGTGCCTCTGGCAGCTTCGGGCCGCGGACCGTTAGACTCGCCGCGCAGCCGGCCCGACAAGAAGAGAGCGCGCCTCGAAGTCGATCTCCGGGCACGCTCTCTTCTTCTACGCTTATACGGTTGTTTTCGATTACGCTCGAAGCTTGCATGAATCGGCTGTCAGGCCTCTACGCGCGCACCTGTTCGTCCTTCGGCAGCGCGACGGCCAGGATGCCGAGCAGCGGCAAGTAGGCGCACAGCTTCATCATGAAATCGATGCTCGTCGCATCGGCGATCCAGCCGAGCACGGCCGAACCGAGGCCGCCGATGCCGAACGCCAGGCCGAAGAACAGGCCCGAGACGAGGCCGACCTTGCCCGGCATCAGCTCCTGCGCGAACACGACGATGATCGAGAACGCCGACGACAGGACGAAGCCCGCGCAGATGCACATCAAGCTCGTCCAGAGCAGGTTGCCGTACGGCAGCAGCATCGAGAACGGCGCCGTTCCCAGGATCGAGAACCAGATGATGTTGCGGCGACCGTACCGGTCCGCAAGCGGTCCGCCGAAGAACGTGCCCGCCGCGGACGCCGCCAGGAACGAGAACAGGAACAGCTGCGAATGCTGTACCGACACGCCGTAATGATCGATCAAATAAAAGCTGTAATAGCTGGACAAGCTCGACATATAAATATGCTTCGTAAAGACGAGAAAGACGAGGACGGTGATCGCCCAGATCACTTGGTTGCGGGACAAGCCGCCTGGGGCGCGGTCCTTCTTCTCGCCGGAGGCCGCTTTCGGCTTGGACCCGGCCGGGCGCGGCTGCAGCGCGTTCTGGCCGTACCAGCGGGCGACGTAGCTCTGGATGACGATCGCGGCGCAGGCGGCGATGACGAACCAGAGGACGCTGATCTGCCCGAGCGGAACGAAGATCGCGGCGCTCATGATCGGTCCGAGCGCGCCGCCGATGTTGCCGCCCACCTGGAAGATCGACTGCGCCAGCCCGCGCTTCCCGCCCGCCGCCATGTACGCGACGCGCGACGACTCGGGATGGAAGATCGCCGACCCGATCCCCATCAGCATGACGGCGATGACGACGTAGGCGTAATGGGGCGCAAGCGCGAGCGCGACGACGCCGACCAGCGTGAAGCATACCCCGACGGGCAAAATATACGGCCTTGCGCGGCGGTCGGCATACATGCCGACGAGCGGCTGAATGACCGCCGCCGTAACGTTCATCGCGAACGCGATAAACCCGATCTGTTTGTAGCTTAAATGCATCGAATCGCGCAGTACCGGAAACAGCGCCGACACGGTCGATTGCATCGTGTCGTTCAATAAATGCACGATGCTGATGGCGAATAAAATCGGAAACACGGTCGCGCTGACCGGCACCGACTTGGATAACACCTTGGCCACGTTCACCTCTCCTTTGAAGCGCTCAAGCTCTCTGAATACGAGGCTGCGGATTGCCTCTTCATGCCCATCATTCTATTACACGCGCCCTTCCTGCACAATGATTACTTTTTTCGTGACCGCATCCGGTCCCATCGACACGCCAAAAACCCCCTCCAAGCCGACACCGGCGCCGGGCCGGCGCATGTCTGCCTGAAGGGGATCGGATCGTTCGCCCGACCGCGGGCGGGCTTGGAGATCCTCTAATGCAAGGCGGCAAGATCCGCCTCCCGCGCGGGCGCGCCGCTTCCTGCGGCCGCTTCATCCGTGCAATGGCGCGGGCCGCTCCGCCTTATGCCACTCGTCGGCCCGGAGCGGCGTCCTCCTGAAGAGCCTTATGCTTCCAAGCGCCGAAGCAGCGCCTCCAGGCTCATATCCGCAAGCGACCGGAGCTGCAGATCGTACTCGTCGAAGACCAGATGGCGCGTGACGTCGTTGGGCACCGTGACGCAGCGCATGCCGGCCGCCTTGGCCGCCCGCGCGCCGTTCGGCGAATCCTCGAATGCCACCGCCTCGTGCGGCTCGATGCCGAACTCGCGGATCACCTGCGCGTACAGCTCGGGATCGGGCTTCACCAGCCGCACATTCTCGCGTACCCGGATGCATTCGAAATACGGCAGCACGTTCAGCTTCGCGATATGCCCCATCACCCAATCCCGGCCAGAGCTCGAGGCAAGCCCGATCCGCAGTCCGAGCGCCTGCGCCGCTTGCAAGTAATCCTCCACGCCCGGCCGGATCGCCTCCTGCGCCAGCAGCCTGTCGAACTTCGTTCGGAACCGCCCGCGCAAGTCGTCCCGGTCGACCGGCTTGCCCAGGCAGGCCTCCAGATGGTCGTACGGATTAAAGCCGCTGTCGTTCGTGCCGACGCACTGCCCCCAGACGCTCAGCTCCAGCTCCTGCCCATGCTCCGCGAAAAGCTCGCGGTGCGCCTTGTATTCCGGCACCTCGGTATCGTAGATCAACCCGTCGAAATCGAATACGATCGCTTTTATCAATTAAACCGCCTCCCCGGGAATCGATGACCTTCTTACGTAGTCATTCTCGTTCCTCCAGCGGAATTCCTTGTTTCATTGACCGCCTTCGGTCTGCGTCGTCACGATGATCCCGTCGCCATTGTTGCCGGATACGGTATACGCTCCCTTATCGGGGACCCGGATTAACGTCTTCCCGGTCGGCGACGCCGGATAATACGCTACCGTATAGGCAATTCCTTGATAGGCCGCCGTCATCGTCCCATGCGCCTTCAAGGCCTCGAGATACTCTTCCAGCGTCCATTGATGATCATGCATCAATTTGCTGTGCGGCAGCCCGACGTAGCGAAAATGCCACGGCTCGAACTGAATGCCGGTGATGTCCGTCTTGTCCTTCGGATAACGAAGAATGAAGCCGTACTTCCAGGCGTTCTTGCTCAGCCATTTGCCCTCCGGCGCCTTGCTCATCTCCGTCTCGGTCGAGCCGATGTCCATGGAGAGGCCCAGATTATGCTCGCTGTACCCCGGCGGAAGCGCATAGTCCGCGCCCTTCTGCTCGTACAGCTTCTCCTGCTCCCGTTCGTTCCGGTACCCGCTGTTGATCACGAAATGCCGGATGCCGTCCCCGCTCGCCGCCTCCACGAGCACCTCCCACTTCTCCGCCACGCGCCGCGAAAGGTTCACCGTCGTATCCATCAAGCCGTAGCCCTTCGTCAGCTCCGGATGATCGTACAGATTGACGATATCGGTCAGCCGCCCCGCCTCCTTGACGGGATGCTCCTGATCGACGAGCACCAAGTTCCCTTGATACGGCTGGTTTGGCCCTGCCTGCACCGTATGCGTCTCCGTCTCCGGGAGCGGTGCCGCCTCCTCGCGATCGTTCCGCGCATCGGCGTACCGCGCGACTTGCACGGCGATCAATCCCAGCACGATGAGACCTGCCAACTGCGTCTTCTTCATGCGCCCCAATCCCTTCTCGCCATTAACTCAGGCCAGTGTAAGGGAAACAACTAAAGAAGAAGCGGCGGAAGGATAAACTTTTTCTTAAATTCGAGCCTGAGCGCGCGCGAGGATCAGTCGTAGTTCTTCGCGATCGTGGCCAGGTACTGCTCGATGGGCACCGAATTCCGCATCGCCAGCAGGCTCTTGCCCGCTTCGCCGACCACGGTCCGGAATTGAACGCTTGCCCCGGTCGCTTGCGCCGCGATGGCGTCCACGATGATTTGCGGATCGTCCAGATGGCTCTCGTCGCGGCTCGTCATCATGGCGGTGATCTTATCCATGTGCTTGTCATAAACCGTAATGTTCTCGTCTTTGTTCCATCGAATGCTGTTCACGAAATTAGTGCCGGACGAACCGCCTTGTTCAATTAGGCGAAGCTCGATGTTCAGCGGCTTGAGCTCGTAATAGAGACCTTCCGTCAAGCCTTCCAGCGCGAACTTGGACATATTGTACAGCGAGCCGAGCGGGAGTGCCGTCGTAAGCCCCATGAACGAGCTGATGTTAATGAACATGCCGCCGCCTGCGGCTCTGAAGTGCGGCAGAAACTTGCGGATGACGTTGATCGGACCGCGGGTATTGACCGCGAACTGCCAATCGATCGTGTCTTCCGCCGCCAGCTCAAGCGCCCCGTACGAGCCCATGCCCGCATTGTTGACGACGACGTCGATCCTGCCGAAAGCCGCGATCGCCTCCTTCGCGGCAGCGTCGACCTCCGCCAAGTTCGTGACGTCCAGCTTGAACAGTTTAATGTTCTCGTACGCGGTAAGCTCCTGCTCCTTCTCCGGCGTGCGCATCGTCGCGGCGACGTTCCACCCGAGCTTCGCAAAATGAATCGCGGTCCGTTTGCCAAGCCCCGAGCTCGTTCCCGTAATGAAAATCGTCTTCTTCTCCATGTGTATCCCTCCAGGTTCTAATCGTTCATTCGCTTGCCCGCAGCGCGGACTGAACGTTCGTTCTATTCCGATTACACTTCTTCGCTGCTTCCTGCTTCCTTCTCACTGCTTACTGCATGCCGCTTCGACAATACGTACCGCGGCGATGCGGCGAATGCCAGGTACAACGGCAGCGTTACCGCCGCGCTATCAAATATATCGAACGTTCGATCTAATCGACGCAAAAGAAGCAGGCCGAACTCAAGCGTTCCAACCTTTCTCCTTGCTGACTGCGTTCCAACAGGCGAGAATCGTTTGTTCCGCCGCGTCGTCCGTCAATTCCATGTATTGCTGCAAATGGCCTTTCAACAAATAGACGATCGCCCCGTAATGCATTTGAACCATCATGCGAGGCTCCAACTCGATGAACAAGCCTTGCCCGATTGCCTCTTCGTACAGCTTCGCGAGCGGTCCGCACCAGCCGCCCTTGTACGCCTCCAGCTTGGAATCGTCATAGATATACGGCGAGAACGAATACTGCTCAATGAACCGGAATCCGTTCGGGTACCGTTTGCCAAGCTCGATGACGTTCCTCCATGCCTTCCGGAACCGCGCCTGCACGCTGTCTGCAGGGTTCATGTCCCGGGTGACGAACTCGCCGTTGAACAGCACGATCGCTTTGTACAATTCGTTGATAATGTCTTCCTTGCTGCTGAAGTAATGATAGATATTGCCCGTCGACACGCCGGAATTCTTGGCGATGAGCGACATGGACGTTGCCTGCAGCTCCTTGTCGATGATCAGATGCAGGGTCGTCTCGAGCACCGCCTGCTGCACTTTGTTGTAACGCTCGAACATTTCGAATCTTCACCTCCTTCGCGAACAATAGATCGAATGATCGTTCTAATCATACATCAGACCGCCTCTCCCGTCAATCCGCCATGCAGCGATGGTTTCGATAACGGATGCGGCCCGTGTTTATTTGGCAATGCCGGCGCTTGGCCCCTCGGCCGGAACGGGCTTCGCGCTCCGCAGCGGCAGCCTCACCTCGAAGCTGGTGCGGACGATGTCGCTCTGCGCCGTAATCGTGCCGTTGTGGCGCTCCACGATATTGCGGACGATGAACAGCCCGATGCCGGTGCCGCCGTGCGAATGGCTTCGCGCCTTGTCGCCGGTATAGAACATCTCGAACAGATGCGGCAGCTGCTCCGCCGGAATGGAGTCGCCGTAGTTGACGACCTGCACGACCGCCTCCTCGCCCTCCAAGGCGCAGTAGACATCGATATACTGCCCGTCGGCGCCGTAGCGGACGGCATTGGTCAGCAGATTCTCGAACACGCGGGCCAGCAGCTCGCCGTCGCCCTGCAGCCGGACATGCGGCTCGACGTGCATGCGAACCGTCAATCCTCCGCTCTCGAAGAGCGGGAACAGCTCCTCGTTCATCTGCACGAGCAGCTCGCTCAAGTCCAGGTTAGACATATGGAGCGGCGTCATGCCGTAATTCACGCGCGTGACCTCGAACAGCTCCTCGATCAGCCGCTCCAGCCGCCGGGACTTGGTGTAGGCGATTCCCGCATAGTGGCGGGCTTGCTCTTGGGGCATGCTCTCATCCCGCAAAATATAATCCAAATAGCCCAGCACCGACGTGAGCGGCGTCCGCAAATCATGCGCCAGGTTGAGCACGAGCTGATGCTTGCTGGTCTCCGCGAAGTCGCCCCGCTCCACCGCTTCCTGCAGCTTATCGCTCGCCAGATTGATGTCGTCGGCGATGCGGCCGAATTCATCCTGGGAGGGAATGTCGACATGACCGCTGAAGTCGCCTTTGGCCAGCCGGTTAATGCCCCGCGATATTTCCTTGAAATAAGCCGCGTACGGCTTCGTGAATAGATAGAAAAGCAGGATGGTGAGCGGAATCATCATCAGCAGGGCGAATTTGAAATCGCCGACGTTCGCGATGAACTGCCGCAATTGGAACAGCGGATCATTCGCGAACCGGATATGGGACAAGTAATAGGATTCCAGCGCCCGATAAATTAAGAACAGAATGATGCCGGACAGCAGCAGGCTGAGCCCGAGCAGCAGCAGCATTTTGGAGCGGAAGCTGATGCCCAGTCTATCCATTGAACGTATACCCGACGCCCCAAACGGTCTTGATCCATTTGTTCTTGTCGTCTCCCAGCTTCTTGCGCAGCGTCCGGATATGCACCATGACGGTATTGCCGCTCTCGAAATACGCCTCGCCCCAGACGCGTTCGAACAGCAGCTCGCCGCTGAATACTTTCTTCGGGCTGCTCGCCAGCAGATAGAGGATGTCGAATTCCTTCGGCGTCAGCTCGACGGGGCTGCCGTACTTGGTCACCGTATGCCGGTCGGGGTCGATGACGAGGCCGGCGATCTCCAGCACCGGCGCGCTCCCGGCCGCCTGCTGGCTGAACTGCAGCGCGCGCCGCAGCTGGGCGTTGACGCGGGCGACCAGCTCCATCGGGTTGAACGGCTTCGTCATGTAATCGTCGGCGCCGATGACGAGGCCCGTGATTTTGTCGAGATCGCTCGTCTTGGCGCTGAGGAAAATGATCGGCATCGCGGAATGCTCCCGGATCTGCCGGGTCACCTCATGGCCGTCGAAGCCCGGCATCATGATATCGAGAATCGCGAGGTCGACCGGCTGCGATTGAATCGCCTGAACGGCCTCGGGGCCGGATGCCGCCTTGATGCAGCGATAGCCTTCCTTCGAGAGATGCAGCGCGACCAGATCGGCGATTTCCGTCTCGTCGTCCGCGATCAGAATCGTAATTGGTTTCATGCAGGTGCGCTCCTAACCCGGCATAAATTCGCCATTTTTATCTTTATTTTACTCTATTTGCAGGCCCGAACCGAGCCGCCGATTCGCGGCGCCGCGGTTGCCGAGGAACACCGCTCTCCACAAGTAGGCCCGGCTTGCTCTGCGCGAGCGGCCGGGCCTGCGATTGCCTTGCTAGCCGTCCATGCGGGCGAGCTCGCGGATTTCCTTGCTCCCGAGTATCGACGGCCCGTACGCCGCGCGCGCGGCATGAATCATCGCCAGCCCGAGCTCGCGCAGCGTGATGACGCCGCCAGGGAGAAGCGTCCGCAGAACCGGATACAGCCACATGAACGCCCGGTAATACCGATGCGTGTTGCGAAGTCCTTTCGTCGGATGAATATAGCCGGGACGGAACATGTACGCCCGCTTGAACGGCAGCCGCAGCAGCACGTTCTCGGTCTTCCCTTTCACCCGCGCCCACATGCTGCGGCCCCGTTCCGTGCTGTCCGTGCCCGAGCCCGAGACGTAGCAGAATACCATGTCCGGGTTCAGGCGGGCCAGCAGCTCCGCGGCGTGCAGCGTCAGATCATGCGTCACGCGCGCATAATCCGCCTCGCTCATGCCGACCGACGAGACGCCGAGGCAGAAATAGCAGGCGCTATAGCCCGTCAGCTCCGCGGTGACCGGCGTCAGATCGTAGAAATCCGCATGCACGATTTCGCGCAGCTTCGGATGCGCGATTCCGCTCGGTTTCCGGCCGAGGACAAGCACCCGCTCCACGTCCGGATGCCGCAGGCATTCATGCAGCACGCCTTCCCCGACCATGCCCGTGACGCCCGTTATGACGGCGCGAATCGGCTGCCTGGCTTCCTGTATTGCCATGTTCGTCCCCCTCTCCCGCAGCCCGTTAACGGGTCAAGTAGGTGCGCAAGCCGTCGACGGCAACCTGATGGTCCTCCTCGCCGGTCAGCCCCGATACCGTCACCGTGCCGGCTTTGCCCCGGCCGCGCACGATGATCGGGAACGAGCCGCCCTCGCCCTGATATTCGTCGAGCGACAGGCCGGAGCCCTCTTTGAACGTCGTGCCCTGCGCCTTGTACATCTCGCCGACGTAGAGCGAGCTGTGGCCGTAACGGTTGACGACGTTCTTCTTCGTATTGACCCAATACATATTATCCTTCGAGGTACCCGTCATATAGTGCGTGAACAGCGGATACTCGTCGTTCTCGATATGGACCGCGATCCCCTTGCCGAGCACGTCTCTCGCATGCTTGACGATGATGCAGCCCAGCTCGTAGGCGTCTTCGTTCGTAAAGGATTCAAATTGCAGCTCTTCTTCTTGCGCCAGCAGCGCTTGCAGGAAATCGCTCATCGACGGTCATCCTTCCTTCTATGCGTACTCACCTCTATAGTACGACAAAACGGCAGCCAATCAAAATCGCCGCGCTAGTCCACTTTCGCGCCATGGGCACGCAGGAACAGGACGGCTTGGGCGGCGTCCATCCGCACGCCTTTCACATCGACGGACGGCCAGTTGACGCCCTCCATCAAGGCGCCGCGCAGGTCGGCGCCTTTCAGCTTCGCCTGCGACAGGTTGACGCGCGTCAAGTCGCTGCCCCGCAGATCCGCCTTCTCCAGGTTCGCGCCCGACAGGTCGGCCTCGCGCAGGCAAATGCCCCGCAGGTCCTGCTTCGGCAGCCTCGCATGCCGCAAGTTCGTGTACGACCAGTCGCCGCCCGCGGCGGTAAGACCGTCGAGCTGCGCTTTGGAGAAGTCCGAGCCCATCATCTTGCAGCCGTTGAAGACCGCGACGAAGAGATTCGCATCCGTGAAATTGCAGTTCAGGAAAGCCGACTCCGCATGCGTCGAAGCGTTCAGCAGCGCGCCCGAGAAATTGCAGTCGACGAAACGGCAGCCGCTCGTCGCGATTTCCTCCATCGAGGCGCCGGCAAACGTGCAGCGCTCGAACGCGCAGCGGACGAGCTCGCCGTCGCGCAGCTCGCGGCCGCTGAAATTAACGCCCTCGTAGCGTTGATCGATATATGAGTACATGATTTCATCCTCCCTGACCGCGTGCGCCTCGCACTCTCCACGCAGCGGCATCTCCGCTCATCTTAGCACGGATCGGCAGGATCCGCCTGCAGGCGGCTGCGACGATCGGGGCGCCGACGGCCGGGAGCCATTGAAACTCCCTTCGGCGGCGCTTCCCGCTAGCTGGCTGCCGCAGGCGGCCGGGCTTGGTCCGTGAATCCGGTCCAGATCTCGACCGAATGCTCCCGCTCCCGGTAATTCACCTCGTAGCCGAACGCCTCGGCGATGAATCGCAGCGGAACGACGGTGGTGTACACCTCCAGCTTCGGCGGGCTTTCCAGCGCGACGGCTTTCCCGTTCACGTAGGCGGTGCCGGCACCGATCGTCATCCGTATGTCCAGTCCGGCTTGGCGGATCGTAATCGTCTGCGCCGCCTTGTCCCAGCCCACGTCCGCTCCGAACCGTTCCGACAGGAACCGGATCGGCACGAAGACGCGGCCGGACGGATCAAGGCGGACCGAATTGCCGCCGCTTAAGAGCGGCATGTCGTCAATCACCATATCGACCTGGAACGACCAGGTCTTGAACGTCCAGGTCCGTTCCACGGTTTCGCCGCCGGTCCGGAAGGAAACATGCGCCGTGTATACCGCGTCCTGACGCAGCAGACGCTGCGCCTTCAGTTCGTAGGCACCGTCCCCGTCCGTGGACGTCACCTGCAGCGGAATATCGATCGTCCGGCTGCCTGCCCGGCGCTGCAGCGTAGCGGTCATTCCCGAAACGTCGGACCGGTTGGCATGGACGGTAATCGTCATTCCTTCGCCCGCCAGCGGCTGCTTAGGGTCCATGAAGCCATCCGTTTCGATCATCGCGCCTTCCATCCCGTCGTACGGGTAGAGCGCCACTTGCAGCGGTCCGCCCGCCGCCGTGTCGGGATTCGTAATGATGACGCGCCGCTCATGTACCAGCGACAGGTCCCGCATATGCTGGCCCAGATCGAACATGTCGTAAGGCCGCTCATCCATATATACCGTTTCTTGTATGTCCATGCCCGCTTCCTTGTAGCCCGCGGCGGCTGCGCGGCCGGACGGCGTCGTCCCCGTGTAATCCTTCATCCCCGAGGCTTCGGCCGAACGGTTCGCCGATTTCAACGTGTAGTGCTCGTCCGCGTAACGCGCATGATCGATTGCCGCCTTGGTCAGGGCGGGATCGAGCGTCAGCTCCGCCAAGCCCATATGGCTGCGCATATCGTTAAGGAACGCCATGCCGCGCTTCTGCTCCGCGCCGCTTATTCCGTCGTACGTCCGCGCCGCCTCCGCTTGCCCGGCCGGCACGATCGGCAGAACCAGCAGCAGCGTGACCATCATCGCGAGTAAAGACCGTTTAGCCACTTCTATTCGCTCCTTCAGCGGCGGGGAGAGGCCTATGTCAGGCAAGCCGACCCAGCGCCTATAATATGGATTGACGGCTACGCCCGACAAAAGGTTGCGGACGTATGTCCGGAGCCGGAAGCATTCGACGCGTCCGTGGCTGCCGCAACCCTTCACGTTCGCTTCGGCTTGAGTACCGCCCACTCGACGATCATCATGTTTACGATCAGCCCCGCCCAGATGTTCACGTTCAGCACGTCCTCCACCATGCCCTCCCTGCCGGCCGGGAGCGAGAATCCATGCTGCGCTGCGTACGTCAGCAGCAGTACCGGGACGAGCAGGCGCCCGCTGACGGCGACCAGCGTAATGCCGAAGCTGCGGATCATCCATGCGCGATGGGCGGCATAGTCCCGTCGTATGGCCGCGCGGTAGCCTTTCCAGGTCGTGAACAGCCAGATGAGCGCCAGCGCAGCGAAGCCCGTCGCCTTCGCGAAGTTGTCCATATAGCCGACGAGCGGCAGCGCCAGCAGGGCGCTCACGATAACGCTGACGACGTAAATCCTGCCGCATAAGCGGTGCATCCGCGGCCGTTCTTCCCGTATCCGCGGGATAAACTGAACGAATCCCGCTAGCAGCGCCGCCAGCGCGAATAGTATATGCGCCAGCAGCAGCGGAAACTGCATGCTGCCTTGCGCGACGTTCACGCGGCTGTTGGCCGCATCGAACGTCAAATACGGCGCCGCGAAGGGCGCGATAACGCCAAGCGAGACGATGACGAGCAGCCACCAGCTTTTCTTCATTCCAGCCATTCAGGCATCTCCTCCCATGGAGTATCGTAGCATAGGACCAGACCGGTCTGCAGATAAACAAAAGGCTCCTTCCCGCTTATCGCGGGAAGAAGCCTACGAAAACTCACGCCGTTCGGATGGCCCGGACGGCGTGAGTTCATGTCATAGCAAGTATTAAGCCCTGTCGTTTACGCCGTGCTTTTCGTTTCGCGCACGGGATGATTAATGCGCGCTTTCGGCATCGTCGACATGCTTCAGATGCTTCGTATTGACCAGCAGGTACAAAGCCGCGATGACGACGAACGCGCCGCCGACGATGAACGGCATATGCGGGTTGAACCATTCGGCCAGCTTGCCGGCCAGGTACGGCGCGATCGCGCCGCCGATGAAGCGCAGGAAGCTGTAGGCCGCCGAAGCGGTCGGGCGCTCCACCGGCGCGGCGTTCATGACCGCCGTCGTGATGAGCGTGTTATTGTTGCCGAGGAAGGCGCCGGCCAAGACAACCATGACGATGATGACCGCTTTGTCCGTCGTCCAGACGGCCATGACGAACAGCGTCGCCGCGAACAGCAGCAATTGCACGACCATGGACGGCAGCGTGCCGAACCGCTTCTGCAGCTTCGGCGCCATGAAGACGGAGGTGAAGGCGAGCATCAGGCCCCAGCCCAGGAAGACGTAACCGAGCTGGTGCTCGTCGAGACCGAGATGGCCCAGGACAAGCGCCGCGTATACGAGCAAGGTGAAGAAGCCAAAATTATAAAGCGCCGCCGCGATGCCGAACGTGCGCAGCGCGCGGAACTTCAGCGCGCGAAACGGATCGGCGAGCGACCCTTTCTTCTTGACCGCCGAGGGTTGGCCGGCCGGCGCCAGCTTGGCGCGTTTCGGCATCAGGATCGTAAGCAGCAGGAATGCAAGGACCATAAGGCCCGCTACGCCGAAGAACGGTCCCCGCCAGGAGATGGAGCCCAGCTCGCCGCCGAGCAGCGGACCGACGGATATGCCGAGGCCGACGGCCACTTCGAACAGAATGATCGACTTGGCGACGCCCGTCTTGGACATCGACACGATCGCGGCGAGCGCCGTGGCGACGAACATGGCGTTGCCGAGCCCCCAGCCGCCGCGGAGCCAGACAAGCCCCCAGATGCTGTTGGACATGCCGCCCAGCGCGGCGAAGACGGCGATGAAGACAATCCCCGTAAGGAGCGTCCATTTCATGCCGATGCGGGACGAAACGACGCCCGTGATGAGCATGGCGATGGCCATGACCGCATTATAGCTCGTGAACAGCAGCGTCACGTCGCTGCTTGACGCGTGAAGCTTCGTGGCAATCGCCGGCAGGATCGGATCGACGAGGCCGAGCCCCATGAACGCGATGATGCTGGCGAATACGACCGCCCATACGCCGATGGGCTGGCTGAACATGCTTACCTTGTTCGCTTGCTGCGACCCGGCGGCCGCGCTTTGAGGTTTGCTAGCTGATGATTGCATGAAAATTAGGACTCCTTTTCTTGCGTTAGACGGGCGATGCCCTCCGTAACGCGTTTCTGAATGCGTTCCATTTCCGCGCGGAATTCGAGCATCTTGGCCAGCTTCTGCTCCACCATCTCGAGCTGCTTCCCGACCGTGGCCTCGATATCGCGAAGCTGCGCCAGCTTCGCTTCCGCCTCTTCGGTCTTCCAGTACTTCTCCTTCTGTTCGTCCAGGCTCTCGCGAACCGAGACGAATTCCAAAATCTCCTGCAGCGAGAAACCAAGCACGTCGCGCGCGTTGATGATCTGCCGCAACCGCTCGATATGGCCGCGGGTATAAATCCGAATGCCGCCTTCACTGCGTTCCGGCGGCGGAATGAGTCCGATCTCCTCGTAATAACGGATGGATCGTTTCGTCAGACCGCACGCTTTGGCTACGTCGTCAATCTTCAAATTATCCACGGTAGGCCCCCTGTTCTCGTGTACCGGCGTTTCGGTAATTCAAGCATAAATTTTTTTGACGTTAACGTCAACGTTAACTTTTGGCCGGGATTATGATGCGTTGCGATTGCCGTTATTTTACCCTGCCGCTGCGGAATCATTCCTTCATTCCTTCTTGTCCCCGTCTCCCCTGGGGCTGTCCCATATGTCATCGTTAGATGACTGTGGGAAGCCCCTTCTTAAGAATCGGTTTCTTCACCCGATCCGCAGGCTGTTGAAAAGATGGTTGGGTAGAGGCGGCCCACGGCTGACAACGTTACCGCTAAGGCAACCTGCATCGTCAGACGCGTACCTCCTCCACGTACAGACATAGGCAGGCGGACAGACGATCCGCTATTTGATCAAAATCGGCGTGTTCGAGGAAGCGATCGGACATCAGATGCGTTATGGGCCCCGGCATGCAGCAACAAACCGGTTTTCGGCAGAAATAGCGCATCTCCTGTCCGGCAGCGTGCAATAAATCGATACATGCGAACAAATAAAGGATCTCTTGTCCGATTTCCGGAGGATGCATGAGCCGGAGCGTGATTTGGGGCAACTGAAGGGCAACCGAGGATGCCGAAGGTTCCTGCTTCGAAGCTGACCGCAAGTAAGCTTGTAGGTCGGGCGGCTTTCGACTGCTCACGATCCGCTCCAGATGGCAGCGGTCGATGCAAAAAGACCCATGATGATGCAGCGCCAGGTCTGCCCTCTTGGGTCTTTGCGATTCAACTGTTTCATGTTGTCCTTTAACGTACTTTGGGGTCAGCCCTATCTTCTCGTGGATAACGCGTCAATCAAACGTCCGTATGACCGCTTTCCCGTTCCGAAATCCCCGGATGCGGCTCGTTCTCGATATGGAACTGGGTTTCGTACAACTCCTTGTACAGCGGATCGCTTTCGACCAGCTCCGCATGGGTACCGACGGCGGCGATGCGGCCCTTCTGCATGACGACGATCTTGTCGGCCTTCAGAATCGTGGACAGCCGGTGCGCGATGACGAGCGCCGTCCGGCCTTCAAGCAGGACGGCAAGCGCATCCTGGATCTTGCGTTCGATCACGGTATCGAGCGCGCTCGTCGCTTCGTCGAGCAGGACGATCTTCGGTCCCTGCAGCAGAACGCGCGCGATGGCGAGGCGCTGCCGTTCGCCGCCGGACAGCCGGTACCCGCGCTCGCCGACGACCGTATCGTACCCGTCCGGCAGCGCGGCGATCGTATCGTGAATCTGCGCCGCCCGGCAGGCCGCTTCCATCTCGGCATCCGTCGCCGTCTCCTTGGCCAGGCGCAAATTGTTCGCGACCGTGTCATGGAAGAAGAACGGATCCTGCGGAACGAGCCCCATCTGGGCCCGCAGCGCATGCAGCGTCAGGCTCTGCGTATCCATGCCGTCCAGATAGACCCGGCCGGCCGCCGGGTCGGAGAAGCGCGGGATCAGATTAAGCAGCGTCGTCTTGCCCGCGCCGCTCGGTCCGACGAGCGCCACCGTCTGTCCGGGCTCGATGGCAAGGTCGATATCCTGCAGCGCCCAGCGGGTCTCGGCCCGGACGGACGGTTCATGAGGTCCGGCAGCTGCATGGGCGGCAGCAGTCGCAATCATGCCGCCGGTTGCCTTGGCGGCTGCGCTGCCAGGCGAACCTCCGGCCGCGCCGGCGCTTCGCTGCGCTTCCCGGCTGTCGGGCAGATAAGCGAACGACACATGCTCGAGCCGGAGCCGTCCCTCTACGCTGTTGTCCGGAATCGTCTGCGTGCCGTCCTGCACCTCCGGCACCTCGTCCATAATGGCGTAGATGCGCCGGAACAGCGCTACGGAAGACAGGATGCTGACGTGGAGCTGCGCCAGCTGGCTGAGCGGCCCGTACAGGCGGGAGAGCAGCGCGGTGAACGCCACGATGACGCCAAGGCCGATCTCGCCCCGCAGCACCAGCCAGCCGCCGTACATCCAGAGCAGCGCCGGACCGATCGACGAGAACATATTGAGCCACATGAACAGCCAGCGGCCGATTAGCGCCTGGCGCACCTGCAGATCGCGCAGCGTGCGGTTCGATTCGGCGAACTCCTTCTCTTCGGCGCCCTGCCGGTTGAAGATGCGAATGAGCAGCGCCCCGCTGACGCCCAGCGACTCGCTGAGCTGCACGGTCATTTTGGACAGATAATTCTGGATTTGGCCCTGCAGCTTCTGCCGCGACTTGCCGACGCGCTGCGTCGGAATGACGAAGCCCGGCACGACGATCACGGCCAGGATGGCGAGCCGCCAGTTCATGCTGAACATGAGGAACAGCGTGGCCACGATATTCAGCAGGTTGCTGACGAAGCCCACGAGCGTCGTCGTCACGACGCTCTGGATGGCGGTGACGTCGTTCGTTACCCGCGAGACGAGATCGCCCGCCTGCCGGGAAGCGAAGAAGCCGACCGTCTGGCGCTGCAGATGGCGAAACAGCGCGATCCGGTAGTCCGCCATGACGTTCTGGGCGATCAAGTTGCTGAGCCATGTCTGCAATACCCCGAGCAGGCCCGTCCCGATGGAAATAAGAATAAGAGCCAGCGTATATTTCACGATAATGGACATGCGATGCTGCTGGATGCCGTCGTCGATAATCCGCTGCGTCAGCCACGCCGGCAGTACGCCGCCGAGCGATGACGCCAGAATGACGACGGTCACGATAATGGTATACGGCCAATAGGGAATGAATGCGCGAAGAGCGCGCCGGAAGACCGCCCAGTCGAAATGCTCGTTCTGGGCAAGCTCCCGCATGCGCCATCGGTTGCCGCCGCCTCCGGGCCCGCCGCCGCTTCCCGCGCCCAAGCCTAATCCGCGAAATTCCTGCATGTCGATCGCTCCGTTCTATAGGCTCTCATGATCTTCGTCCTTCTGCGCCGCGATGACCTTGACGCCCAGCGCCTGAATGCGCTCGACCGCTTCGGGATCGGCTTCCCAGTCCGTGATGAGCACATCCAGATCCTCGACTTGCCCGGCTCTCGCGAACGCGTCATTGCCGAGCGTGCGGTGCGTGCTGATGCCGATTCGCCGGCGAGACGCCGCGGACACCGCGCGCAAGAACGCCGCCACCTCCGGCGTGGATACGAATACGCCCTGTTCCGAGATGCCGCCGCCGGTCATGAAACTGATATCGAACTTGAACTGGCGGATGAACTCGTTCGCGATGACGTCGGTAATATTGCCTGACGGCTTGACGCGTCCGCCGATCAAGTACGTTTCGATCTCTTCCCGCCCGCGCAGCGCGTCGGCCACCCGAATGCTGTTCGTCACGATCGTGAGCGGCAGGCGCTCTGGCAAATGCTTGAGCAGCACGTACGCAAGGGCGCCGCTGCCGATGAAGACGGTGTCGCTTGCCCGCAAGTAAGAGACGGCCAGCTTCGCGACCGCATTCCCTTGCGGCGAAGCTTCTCCGTAGCGCAGTTCCGGCGGCGGCGGAACCTGCCGGACCTTCCTGGAAGCAATCGCTCCGCCATGCGTCTTCTTAAGCAGCCCCTGCTTCTCCATCAGCGACAGGTCGCGGCGGATGGAATCGATCGAGATTTGAAACTTCTCCGCCAAATCCTTCGCCAGCACGCGTTTCTCCTGCTCGAGCAGCGCGAGAATCTGCTCCCTGCGCTCCTCGGCGAAGATGTTGGATGTATCTTGCATCATGCATGTTTCCTCCTGAATAGGTCGTTTTTATTTCAATTATATGCCGTTTTGTTCATGTTATCAATCCCTGAATGTTCATGTATGTTCTCTTTTATTCATGATTATACGATAATCCGCTGATAATCATGCGCTGTAAACGGGGAATTAACAGCAACGTGCGCGCTTTGAGTCTGCCGCGGCCATGACTTATTCTTAACCGCGAATAAATAAACAGCCATCTGCCGCAATCGGCAAATGGCTGTTGAATGGCTGTGCTGTCGATGATCAGAAACCGGGCTTGTCCAGCGGCTCGCTCCAAGCGCCGATCCCGCCCTGCAGCTGGCTAAGCCGGGTAAAGCCGCGCTTCCGCAGCATCCGGGCCGCCTGCTTGCTCCGCATTCCGCTTCTGCAATAGAGCAGAATGTCCCGGTCCTGCGGCAGTTCGTTCATCCGCCGCCCGAGCTGGGAGAGCGGAACGTTCAGCGCCCCCGCAATGCGGCCGCTCCGGTATTCCGCCGGTTCGCGGACGTCGATGAGCAGGCTGGCCGCCGTATCCTCGGCGGCTCGACGGAAATCCGCCGCCTTCAGCGTCCGCAGGCCCCTTGCCGGACCAAACCGGGAATATCCGAACCAGATTATAATCAGGACAAACAAGACGTCAATCGCCGTATTCATCGCTATCGTTCCTCCTTCGTTTCGCCTTATTGCCAAGCCGGATCCACCGCCCGGCCAGAGGCGGCCCGCTTCCTACACCAGCTCGCCCGTCCAAGCGATGAGCCCGCCCTTCATGTTCACGACCCGAAAGCCGTGCTCGCTCAGCAATTCGCATGCCAGACCGCTGCGGCCGCCGCCGCGGCACATGACGATGAGCTCGCGCCCGGGCTCCAGCTCATGCCTGCGGCCGGCCAGCTGGCTGAGCGGCAAGTGCACGGCGCCCGCGACATGGCCGGCCGCCCATTCATCCGGCTCCCGGACATCGACCATGTACAGCCGCTCCCCCTGACTCAGGCGGGCTTCCACTTCCTGCGGCGTAATTTCCCGCGGTATTTTAAAAGCCATATCGATATCGCTCCATTCATTAAATACTTATACCCCTATGGGTATTATATTGACCTCTGCCATGCTTGTCAAACGCGAATCGGCTGCCGCTGTCCGGACAAGCCAAGAAGGAGCGAACGCCCTCCGTCCGCCCCTGTATTCGCAATGCTTGCGGCTGCCGCGCCGAACCGGCCCTGCGCTCGCTCCCCCGCTTATGGAAGGAGCGTCATGCAAGGCCGTTACTGATTGAGAATGTTATCCTCCAGCACCGCCGACTTATCGCCATACTCCTTAATAATATGCTTCTCGCCCCAGTCGCACAGCAGATCGAGCACCGATTTCAAGCTCCAGCCGTATGGGCTTAGCTCGTATTCGACCTTCGGCGGCACCTGATTATACACGTTGCGGTTGACGATGCCGTCGTCCTCCAGCTCCCGCAGCTGCTGGATGAGCATCTTCTGCGTAATCCCGGGCATCAGCCGCTTCAGGTCGCTCGTCCGCCGCTTGCCATGCGTCAGGTGGCACAGAATGACGCATTTCCACTTGCCGCCGATGACCTCGAGAGTCGCCTCGACCGAGATATTGTACTTCTTCCTGGCCGTTCCTTCTTTCGGCACGACTGTTCCCTCCAGTAGTTTCGCAATCATTACTTTTTGGTGACTATATCACTAATAAGTACGTACTATTCACTTCGAACCGTAGCTCGTATAATAGCATTCACCGGCCGGGTAACGCAATAACGGGGGAGTGAATGGCATGACAGTTGGCAATCGAAGCAGTACAACCGCATTATTGGCTTTGGCGATCAGCGCCTTCGCGATCGGAACGACGGAATTCATCAGCGTCGGGCTGCTGCCGCTGATCGCGGCGGATTTCCATAAATCACTGACAACGGCCGGCTTGACGGTCACGCTCTATGCGCTCGGCGTCACCGTCGGCGCGCCTGTTCTCACGTCGCTGACTTCGCGGGTGCCGCGCAAAACGCTGCTGCTCGCCATCATGCTCGTATTCATCGCGGGCAATCTGCTCGCGGCGACGGCCGGCAGCATCACCGTCCTGCTGGCCGCGCGCATCGTCTCGGCGCTCTCGCACGGCATCTTCATGTCCATCGGCTCCACGCTGGCGGCCGATCTCGTGCCGGAGAACCGGAGGGCAAGCGCCATCTCCATCATGTTCTCGGGCCTGACCGTGGCGACCGTGACCGGCGTGCCGATCGGCACTTTCATCGGCCAGCAGCTCGGCTGGCGGGCGGCCTTCTTCGCCATCGCCGCGATCGGCGCCGCCGCGTTCCTGGCCAACTGGCTGCTCGTGCCGGCCGCGCTGCGCCGGGGCAGCCCCGTCCGGCTCGGCGATCAAGCGAAGCTGATCGCGAACGGACGTCTGCTGCTTGTTCTGGCCATGACGGCATTGGGATACGGCGGAACGTTCGTCGTCTTCACCTACCTGTCGCCGCTGCTGCACGACGTGACGGGCTTTCGGGAAAGCACGGTCGCCGTCATCCTGCTGATGTATGGAATCGCCATCGCATTAGGCAACCTAATCGGAGGCAAAGCCGCGAACCGTAATCCGGCAAGGGCGCTGCTCGTCATGTTCGCCCTGCAAGCCGCCGTTCTTATCGTGCTGTCGTTCGCCGCGCCTTATCCGGTCGCCGGGTTGATCACGATCTTCTTCATGGGCCTATTCGCCTTCATGAACGTGCCCGGCCTGCAGGTGTACGTCGTCATCCTGGCCGAACGCTTCGCGCCGGGGGCGAAGGACGTCGCGTCCGCCCTCAATATCGCCGCGTTCAACGCAGGCATCGCCATCGGCGCCTATCTGGGCGGGATCGTCGCGGAACGCCTGGGACTCGCAGACACAGCATGGGTCGGCGCCGTCATGGTTGCCGCGGCGGTCGCGCTGACGGCCTGGGCCAACCGGCTGGAGCGCCGGGACCGGAAGCAGCAGGCTTCCGCGGACGCGCAGCGGCAAACGCACGCGCAAGCTTGCTAAATCCATCCGCATTCAAATCACGTATATGGAGAGAGGAAGATTCACATGATGAACAACTTACAAGATACGGTATTGCTTCATAACGGCGTGCGCATGCCGGGACTCGGCTTGGGCGTATGGAAGGTTCAAGACGGAGACGAAGTGGCGCAGGCGGTGAAATCCGCCATCGCCCAAGGTTACCGCAGCATCGATACGGCCGCGGTTTACGGCAACGAGCAAGGGGTCGGGCAAGCGATCCACGAAGCGCTGGAAGAGAACGGCCTGCGCCGCGACGAGCTGTTCGTCACGTCGAAGGTGTGGAATGCGGACCAAGGCTACGAGTCGACGCTGGCCGCCTACGAAGCCAGCTTGAACAGACTCGGCCTGGACAGCTTAGACCTGTATCTCATCCACTGGCCGGTCGAGGGCAAGTTCAAAGAAACGTGGCGCGCGCTGGAGTCGCTCTACCAAGCGGGACGCGTCCGCGCGATCGGGGTCAGCAATTTCCACGTTCATCATCTGGAAGAGCTGATGAAGGACGCGGAGATCAAACCGATGGTGGACCAAGTAGAGTTCCACCCTCGCCTGTCCCAGCAAGCGCTGCGCGAGTATACGAAGGCGCAGGGCATTCAGCTCGAAGCCTGGTCGCCGCTCATGCAGGGCGGACTGCTCGACAACGAGACGCTGCTGGAACTGGCGGCCAAGCACGGCAAGTCCGTTGCGCAGATCATCCTCCGCTGGGATCTCCAGCACGGCGTGGTCACGATCCCGAAATCGACGAAGCCGCATCGCATCGGCGAGAACGCGGCCGTCTACGATTTCGAGCTGACGGGCGAGGACATGGCCCGCATCGATGCGCTGAACGAGGATCGCCGCGTCGGCCCGGATCCCGACAACTTCGATTTCTAAGCGCCCGTTCCCGCCTGCCGTCTGCTCTGCATGCTCTGTCTGCTCTGCATGCTCATCTGCCCTCGGCAAGAACGGCAAAACGGCCTTCATTCTGAATATCAGGATGAAGGCCGTTTTGTTATGGGGCCGGAATTTCCGATTACTTCACGAGCCCTTGATGAATCGCGTCCAGCAGGCGATGCGTCCGGTCGCAGCTGTATTCCCAGAACATGACGCCCGCGAGCCCTTCGTTCATTACATACTCGCACTTGCAGCGGATCGACTGCTCGTCCTCGTATGAGATGAAGCTTGATCCGTTGAACAGGTACGGCGCGCATGCCTCGTTGTCCCAATAGCGAACGAAGCCGTTCTTATCGATATACTCGGCATCCAGATCGGTGAAGGACGGGCCGTAGCCGCCCGTGCTTGCCGCCATCTGGTGAAGGCCTTGATTGCGGTTCGGGACGCCGTTCCATTGCCGGGAATAGAAAGCGGCACCGATGACAAGCTTATGCTTCGGCACGCCGGCGTTCACGAACAGACGAACGGAAGCGTCCGTGCTGATGCGGAACAGATCGCCGGTCGGCGCGTACAGATTGGAATGATGGCCGGTCAGCACCTGGAAGCCGCCGCGCATGTCGTACGTCATCAATTGCACGTAGTCGAGATACTGCTGCGCCTTGTCCATCTCCGTGCCATCCACGTAATACTGGTCCGCCCCTGCCGCGATCGTCAGCATATAGTAACGCCCGTCCGCAGCGCCTTGCGTGTCCAGCGCTTCGCGAATCGCCGCCAGCAGCAGCGTGAAATTCTGCTTATCCGCGGGACTGGAGGCAATCTCCGCTTCGCCGTAGCACGGATATTCCCAATCCAGGTCGATCCCGTCGAAAGGCAGCGTCCGCACGACCCGAGCGGCCGAAGCCGCCATCCTCTGCCTGCCTTCTTCGGTCGAAGCCGCTTCCGAGAAGCCGCCCGCGCTCCAGCCCCCGACGGACAGGATCACTTTCAGCTCCGGGCGCTCGCGCTTGATCGCATGAATCGCCTCGACCTGCTTCAGATGTCCCGTCACGATTTCGTCCTCGCGGACATGACCGAACGCCACGTTGATATGCGTCAGCTTCTGCAGATCTTCCCTCGTCATGTCGGGCAGCGCCGAATCGCTTACATAACCGACCTTGAAATATGAATTTGCCATGACTCCCACTCCCCTGCTTTATCTGGCTGGCATTATGCCTGTCAATGTTTGCAGCGCTTCCGCGCCGGTTCTGATTTTGTACCCCGAAGCGGTGTACCGGATGCGATCCCGGCTGTCCAGGACGAACAAATGCGGGAAGCCCGCCTCGGCCGCGGACGTTCGGACGATCAGATCCGGCAGGGCGGCCGGATCTGCATCCCGCACGAATACCGTCCGTGCCGGCAGCTTCGGATAGTCCGCCGGATCGAAGGACGCGGTTCGCTCCGCATCGCCGATGAGCAGGACGATCGGGACGCCCAGCCCGTTCAGCGGCTCGGCCAGCTCGCCCAGCTCGCGGAACAGATGCTTCGTCGGCTCCCGCTCCGGCTCGATCCAGGCGGCAATCGCGCCTTCCGTCCCAAGAAGCTCCGCCAGCGACGCCGGCGCGCCGTCCAGCCGCGTTATCGCCCGCGCGCGGTCGAAATGGCCGAGCACCGGGATATCGATCGTCGTCTCCCGGAACGTCAGCGGCACTTCCGTCGCTTCACCGGCCCGGACGCGGAAATACGTCAAGCGCGCGCGCACCGTGCCGTCCTTCAGACGAATGCCCGTCGTCAGCCGGTACTCGCCCGGCTCCGTCTCGAACGGCTCGTCGTAGACATCCTTCTTGCCGTCCGGGTAGACCAGCGTCTTGTAGACGCCGTTCTCCAGCCGGGCGAAGGTGAAGTTCTCCGCATAGGACGCGGCCGGCGCGTCCTGCGAAGCGGCGGCGTCCTTGACGAGCCGCAGCAGCCCGCGCGCGTCGGGCTTGCGCCCATGCGCGGCGTCTTCCGCGACCGCGGCGCCCAGCCAGACGCCTTGACGCAAGAATTGCGCGCGCTGCTCGCTCGGATGCAGACGCGCCGGAATGCCCAGGCTGCGGCAGATCGCGACGAACAGAATGTCCAGCGACTGCGGGTCGCCAAGCTTCAGCCGATAGGTGCCGACCGGATTGCCCCGGCCCGTCAGGTTCGGCAGGTCGGACCAGACGCCGTAGTTCTGCCGCAGATGATGCGCCAGCGACCGCGGCTCGGCGCGGAACAGCGCGGCTTCCTCTGCCGTGAACGCTTCCCGCAGCGCTTGCCGGTACGGCACGATCATCTCGTGCAGCACGCGCGGGCAGAGCACGTAACGGACGAAGACGTCCTCGTCCAGTTCGCCGCGCATCGCCAGCGCCCCGGTCAAATGATCCTCCAGCGCGGGCCGGAACGTATCGATCAGGTCCTTGGCGTTCATCGTCTCGAGCAGGCGGAGCGGCCATTCGCCGAAGGCGCCGGACTGCTCCCGCAGGAAGGCCGCGATTTCCCGGCCGTTGCCCCGCGCATGCTGCAGGACGGCCCATACCCGCTCCTGCGGCAATCCCGTCTCGGCGGCCAGCGCGGCGGCGTCTTCCTCGCCGAGGAAACGGCCTTCGTAGGCCGCCCGGCATGCCGTCCCTTCCTCCAGCCGGCCGTTATGCCGCTGGATCTTCGCCTCCGGCAGCGCCTCAAGCGCTTCGCCCTCGCGTTCCGGCGGCGGCACCATGTCGAAGTCGACGCTGCCGGACGGCTGCTCGGATTCCCGCAAGACGAGCGCGATCGTATCGCAATCCTGCACCGATATTTTCGTTTCGGCCCACTGGCCGTCCTTCACCGCGCGGACGACCAAGTCGCCGAGGCCGGTCTTGAAGCCGGCTTGTCCCTCGTCGTCCGTGCGAACGATCGCGATCGGGAACAGCTCGGCCATGTTATACAGCTCGAAGCGCACCTCCGCCCCGGCGACGGGCGCGCCCTGCGCGTCCGTCACCACCGCCCGGATCGTGCGGGTCCGCGCGTAGTTATCGAGCAGATTGATTTCCGTGAACCATTCATGCGCGAGGGTAATGTCCTCGGGACCCGAATATTCGGCGAATATCCGCGTGTTGACCAGCATGGCCCGGCGAGCGGGCGGCGTGAACCAGCCCTGGTCGAGACGGGCTTCCGGCTCGCAGGCCCCGATGTAATGCCATTCTCCGTCGGCCCAGGCTTCCACCCATGCATGGTTGTCGTCGCAATGCGCCCAGCGCGGCGTATACACTTGGCGGGCGGGGATGCCGATGCTGCGAAGCGCGGCAACGGCCAGCGTCGACTCTTCGCCGCAGCGCCCGCGCGCGTTCCGAATCATGGAGAGCGGCGAGAGCGTACGCAGATCGCTGCCGATGTACGTCGCTTTCTCCTGGCACCAATAGTTGGTCTCCAGGATGGCCTCCGCCATCGACAAGCTTGCCGTCCGCTTCGCCAGCTCGTCGTACAAGATGCCGCGCGAGTCTTCGATATTCTCCGTATTGACGCGGTAAGGCAGCACGAAATGCAGGAAGAGATGGTCCGGCACGCGCGTTCCCCACGGCACTTCCCTGCGGATCTTCAGCGTCTGGCGGACATGCCGCAGGAACAATTCCCCGTCGTAGTCCGCCATGTCGTTGACCGGCATATACGCGAACAAGTACTTCAAGGCCCACGTTTCTTCTTCGCTCAGCGTCTCGTCCCGGAAAATCCCGAACAGCTCCTGCTGCCTCGCTTCGGCCAGCTGCCGCTTCATCCCGAATTTGCGCTCGATTCGCTCCATCGTCGCTTGGTCCAGCGAGAATATCGGCGTCGACATGGTCACTCGGCTCACTCCCTCCATAGTTTCCCGTCTTCGCGGATGCAGAAGACGGCTTGCCCGTCGGCGGACGGGGCCTTGATCTGGAACAGGCCGCTGGTCGTCTCGATCACCGGCTCGATCGTCCATGCGTCGCCGCCCCTCAGCAGAGCGGCGTCGCTCGTGAAGGCGCCGTGCGCTTCATTGTAATTGCGTTCGCGGTAGTAGAGCTTGCGCAGCTCCCACTTGATCCGCTCGTCCGCCGGCAGCTCGAACGCCGCCGAAGGCTCGCCGGCCTCGTCCGCGAATACGACATAGCCCCACAGCTCGGGATAATGCATATTGATCAGCCCCATCGGCGACCATACCCAGTTCTCCTCGGGAAACGGCTTGCCCGTCTCCGGATTGATCGCTTTGCGGTATTTGCCGTCCTGCACTTCAACCTGCCATTCAACGCGCGAGAAGTTGACGCGCCAGAACTCGCCGGCTGCCGGCGGACGGCAGCCGGGCGCGCATTCCTTCAGGCTCGCCCACGGCATCGCCGCTTCTAGACTCCATTTGCGGTTGTCCGCGGCAGGGTTGTTCAGCTCGCCCTCGATATGAACGGCCGTCTTGAGGCCGGCGATGTCCCAGCCGTTCACCGGCGGGCCGCCGTCCCGGTAAGGCTTGACCAGCAGCAAATCCCATACCGTATTCAGGGCGTTGATCTCGAACTCGTAGTAGTGGTGGCTGTCGCCGTCGGGATCGATGAAGATTTCAAAATCGTTATCGTAGAAGATGACCGAGTCGCGCTCCGTCAGCGTCGCCCAAATCTGATCCTCGATCAGCTCCGCCGCGAAGTAGAAATACTCGTCGTCCCACAGCATCTTAACCCGCGTCCGCTTGGCCGGCAGGGGACGAAGATCGCCCTCGATATCGACGAACTCCTCCGTCCATTCCGCCGCCGCCCAGAACGGCTTGTCGACGCGGCCGTCCAGCTCGAGCGGTCCCTGCGCGCGCCGGCATCGATAATGTTTCGGCGCGTACGCGATTCTCGGTTCCGGCACTCCGCTTCTGTCCATGTGTCTCTCCTCCGTTTCGCCAGCGGCCGAGCCGCTATGTGCAAAAAAATAAAAAATTGATATGATTGGATAAACTAACGACGATAGCATGGCAGGGGGCAGCGTGTTTGCTTAAGAATGACTTCAAATCCAAACTCTTCTTGAAATACATTTCTTCCTACTTGTTCATTCTGCTTATCCCCTTGATTCTGATGACGGTCTTCATCTACCAGAACGCCGTCGCCAATCTGCGTACCGAGATCGAGCAGTCCCGATTGGATCAGCTGACGCAAGCGAAGGTCATCGTCGACGGCCGGATCAAGGAGCTCAGCGAGATCGCTTCCCGTATTTCCTACGATAAGCGGCTTACTCCCTACCGCGTCCACGACCCGATCTTCAGCGGCGAGGCGATCCAGAGCCTGGATCAATACAAGTCGACCAGCTCGATCATCGACGAGATTCTGCTCTACTTCCACAAGGACGGGAAGATCTACTCCAGCCAAGGACTCTATGATCTCGACGTGTTCGCGAAAGCCTTCAACTTCCAGAATTGGCCGAAGGACAAGCTGTTCGAGGATCTGAACACGGTCAAGTTCCCGTCCATGCGTCCCGAGATCGCCTCGAAAACGTCGACGTCGATGCTGCAGCGCATGCTGGCCTATCTCGTTCCCATCACGCCGAACAATCCGACGCCGCATGGCACGGTCATGTACCTGATCAAGGAATCCGAGCTCTCCGATCTGATCGGTTCCGTCCTCGGCAATTATCAAGGCCTTACCTATATTCTCGATAGTGCCGGCCATATCCTTGTCGATAACCGCCAAGGCGAAGCCTTGTCCGGCTCGGGAGCGAAATCGTTGATCGAGCTGCCGGCCGGCATCAGCGAACGGACGATCAACGGAAAGCCGCATTCCGTCGTATCGGTCAAATCGGACACGAACGGCTGGACGTACGTTACCGCGATGCCAAGCTCGCAGTTCTTCAGCAGCGTGCTGCATGTGCGGAGCTTCATGATCCTGCTGTTCTGCATCACCGTGCTCGTCGGGGCGGCGGCCGCGCTCCTGCTCGCGAGAATGCAGTATCGGCCGATCTCCAATCTGGTGGAGTTCGCCGCCTCCAGTTCGGGCGGGGAGCGGCCGCAGGGCGCCGCGGCGGCCTCCGGCAACGAGCTGGACCGGATTCGGTCGGCGCTGCAGGCGTACAGCTCGCGCATCGACCTGCAGGAGCCCTTCGCCCGCAACCACTTCTTGTCGATGGTGCTGAAATACGGCAATGTCCAGAGCCTGTCGCCCGAGCTGCAGCGGACGTTCGAGCTACGCTTCGACCGCGCGCACCATTTCGCCGCCGTCATCGGATCGGGCGCGAACGCCGGGACGCCGAACGAACGGGAGGAACGGCAGGAGCTGATTCAGCTGCTGAACCAGATCGAGTTCCCCGAGCTGCATGCCATCGGTTACGGCGTCGAGCTTCCGCAGCTGGACCAGTTGGCGCTGATCGTCAGCTTCGATTCGGACGGGCGGCAGCCCGCGTTCGACCGTCTCCGCGAGATCGTCGAGGCCGTTCGGGCTTCGCTGCTCGATGTCACGGAAGACATTCCGTCGATCGGCGTCGGCACCTGCTACGGGAGCCCGGACCAGCTGAACCAGTCCTTCATCGAGGCCTGCTCGGCCTTCGAACACCGGGCCTCCGTCGAACCCGGCTCCGTGACCTACTTCGAGAAGCTGTCCGATGCGCCGAATCAAGCGGATTGGATTCCGGGCAACGCGCTCATGAAGCTCTCGCAGAGCTTAAAGCAAGGCAGCTTCGACGTCGCCGCCCAGATTATCGAATCGGCGATGCGTAATTTGCACGCATCGCGGCCGTCCGCCCTGCTCACGCGCTGCATCTGCTTCGATCTGCTCAATACGATGCTGCGGACCGCATCCGAGCTCGGCCTCCACGGCGCCGCGCAGGACTTCGCCCCCGCCGCGATCTACGGCAATTCGCTGGACGAGCTGGAGCGCAGCTTCCTGACGCTGGCCTCCCGCATCTGCGGACAAGTGGAACAGAACGTCCAGAAGGAAGAGCAGTCCCTGACGGACCGCATCTCGGCCTATATCGACGAGCATTACGCGGATCATTCCTTGAGCCTCGAGTCCGTCGCGTTCACGTTCAGCGTCTCGCCTTCGCATGTCAGCCGCTCCTTCAAGGAGAAGATCGGGCTGAACTTCATTCAATACATCTGGCAGAAGCGGCTCGAACAGGTCATCGTCCAGCTGCGGACGACCAGCGACCCGCTCAAGGACATCATCATGCGCGTCGGCTACCAGGACACACCCAACTTCACCCGCAAGTTCAAGAAGGAAACCGGGTATACGCCGGGGCAATACCGCAAGCTGTTCTCCGAGAACGAGCAAGCCCGTCACCTGTCCGAAACCGACGACGAATAATAGCAATAGCCAACCCCCGGCAGCACGGCCGGATACGGTTGGCTATTTGCTTGTTCAAGCTTGTTCAGCCTGCGTCCGAAGCTGGCCTTGCGCGGACGGTTACGCACCGCGCCGGCATGGACGGCGGCAGCCGTTCTGCCTTATGGCCTCTTCCGATCGCCGGCGCTTACTTGTTCGCGTTCCACGTGTCGTACGCGCCTTGGTACAGCTCGACGATCCGGTCGCTGCCCATTTTCTTCAGCTGCGAGACATACTTGTCCCAGTTGGACAGCGGCTCTTGGCCGGTGACGAATCTGGCTTCCATCTGCGTCACGTACGTGCTCAGGTCGGACAGCAGCGTCGTCGCTTCCGTCTGCTGGTCGTTCGTCAGATACACGTTCGGGAACGGCGCCTTGGCGATCGGCGTCAGCTTCGCCGCATTCTCCTTATCCAGCCATTCGTCAAAGTCGCTCTTCAAGCCTTTGGTCAATTCGGCCGAGCTCATGCCCGGCGTCACGATGCCGTAGTTCGGCGTCAGCGTGCCGCGCACTTCCTCGCGATCCTTGCCGTCCTTGACCGGGAGCCATTCCTTCTCATGCGTGTCTTTGTTCTTGTATTTCCACAGGACGTTCTCCGGTCCTTGTCCGAACAGCGTCGCGCCGTCGTAGCTGTACAGGTAGTCCACCCAACGCATCGTCGCTTCCGGCGCCGGATTGGAGCTGGAGATGGCGAAGGTGCCGTTGGTTGAAATGCCCGGATGCTTGCCGTATACCGGCGTGCCGGCGATTTCGCTGCTTACCGGCGTCATCAGCGGGTTGTCGCCGCTTGGCTCACCGCCCAGCGTGAAGTACGGGAACCAGTCGTTGAACAGCGCGACCTGGTTGTTCGTGCCTTTGGCTTTCTTCTGGTCGCCCGTCTGCGAGAACGTCTCGTGGTCGAGCAGATCCTCTTTCCACAGACGGTTCAAGAACGTCAGATAGCCTTTATAGCCCTCTTCTTGCGGCGTGTAGTGAACCTTGCCGTCCTTATCCGCATAATATTGCTCGTTGTAAATGCCCCAGAAGCCGAGGAAGTACATGCGCAGATCGTCCAGCTTCACCGACGTGAGCGGGATTTCGTCCGCTTTGCCGTTGCCGTTCGGATCTTCCGTCTTCACGCGCTTCAAGTACGCGTACAGCTCCTCGGTCGTCTTCGGCTCCGTCGCGTTCAGCGCTTTCAGGAACTTGCCGTTGTACCACATCGGACCGCGGTACCAGACGGCGGACAGATCGATATTCGGCAGCGCGTAGATGTGGCCGTCCGGCGTCGTGAACGACTTGCGGATGTCCGGATGCTCGTCGAAAATCTTCTTCAGGTTCGGCGCGTAGCCTTCGTCGATGTACTTCTCCAGCGGTACGAGCACGCCTTGGGTGCCGTACGTCACCTGCTCCGCAGGCGTCAGATCGGCCGCGTAGAAAATGTCCGGCAGGTCGCCGCTCGCGAAGACGAGGTTCTTCTTCGTCGCGAAGC